>NZ_LIGE01000025.1 GCF_001297015.1 Pseudomonas sp. RIT-PI-r
TGCCGGAGTCGCCTTGCTCGATGCGATAGACCAGGCCGTGGATCGTGCCTTCGCCGGTGGCGCCGAAGGTCAGCACGCCGGGTTTGTGCAGGAGTTCTTCGAGCTTCAGGTCGGGGCGGGCGCTGACGAGTTCGAGGTCGAAACGGAACGGTTCATTGAGGGCTTCGCGACCGGTGAAGCTGAGGACTTGCAGATCGGCGTTGGCGCCTTCGAGCGTGAGGGTAATGTGTGTTGCGTTGGCGTCCAGCATGCCTTGAATTCCGTCCGTTGAATAAGCAGGGGGCGGATGTTGCAGGATTAAGCCGCCTCGTTCAAGGCGCAAAAGCCGTATGCGCGGGCAACAGGTGGTATAGGGAAAACCCCTAGATGGCGCGTTTCACCCAATAAAACCGGGCATTTGATAAAGTCTGAAGCCAGCCTGTGACGATCATTCCTACAAACGAAGATTGAAGAATCGCCAGTCAGATTCAGACTAAAGTCGCCTGTAGCACGTCAAAGCCATCTGCCATCATTGCCGTTCATCCCCGCGTGGTTCTCTTCCTCCCGGCTTATTAATGAGCTGGGACGGGAGCTATTTTTCGTTTGTTGCGCGCTTGCGCAAACGCTGCAGTGTTGGAGTTTTTCATGCGTCCCCCATTTTCCCTCATCACCCCGCGCCAGTCGTTTGGCTTCGGAGCCTTTGTGCTGTGCGCAGGTTTTACCGCACAGGTTCAGGCCAGCGGATTCCTTGAAGACACTACGGCGAAAATCGAATCGCGCACGGTGTATTTCAACCGCGATTTCCGTGATGGGCACACCTCAAGCGATCAGGGCGCTTCCAAGCGTGAAGAGTCTGCACAGGGCTTTATTCTCAACCTGCAATCGGGCTACACCGAAGGCACGGTCGGCTTTGGCATTGATGCACTGGGCATGCTGGGTTTTCAGCTCGATTCCAGCCCGGATCGCAGCAACAGCGGCTTGCTGCCATCGAGCGGCGAGAACCCGCGCGGTTCGAAAGGTCAGTACGCGAAAATGGGCCTGACCGCCAAGGTCAAGGTCTCGGACACAGTGCTGAAGTACGGCGCGCTGTTGCCGGATCTGCCATTGCTGAAATACAACGACGGTCGTTTGCTGCCGACCATGTTCAATGGCGCGATGCTCACTTCTAAAGAGGTAAAAGACCTGAACTTCATGGCCGCGCGCCTGGACAAGTACACCGCACGCGACTCCACCGATTCGCAAGACATTCGCGTGCACTGCAAGAACAAGCGCTACGCGTGCAATACCACCGCCGATCATTTCGACATGTATGGTTTTGACTACAAGATCAATGATCGCCTGACCGGCCAATATCACTACGCCGAACTGGAAGACATCTATCGTCAGCATTTCGTCGGTCTGGTAGCCAATCAGCCAATGGGTGGCGGTGTGTTGAAGGCCGACTTGCGCTTGCTGAAGAGCGCCGACAGTGGCGATGCGAAAGCCGGTTCCATCGATAACCGTGCCTTGAGCGGCATGCTGTCCTATGCGCACAGCGGCCACACGTTCAGCGCCGGTTGGCAGCGCATGAACGGCGACAACTCGATGCCGTACCTCGATGGCAGCAATCCGTATCTGGTCAACTATGTGCAGGTCAACGACTTCGCCGCCGCGCAGGAACGTTCCTGGCAGTTGCGTTATGACTATGACTTCAAGGCCATCGGCATCAATGGTCTTAGTTTCCTGACCCGTTATGTGAACGGTGACCACATCAAGGTGCTGGGCAGTGATCAGGAAGGGAAGGAGTGGGAACGCGACAGCGAGTTGAAGTATGTGATTCAGACGGGCACGTTCAAGGATGTGAGTGTGCGTTTGAGGAATGCTACGTATCGCACCAATTACGAGAAGTTTGCCCGGGATGTGGATGAGACTCGGGTGATTGTGAGTTACAACTTTTCGGTGTTGTAGGTCCTGGATGTGTAGTGCTTGATCGGGCGCTATCGCGAGCAGGCTCACTCCTACAATGGATCAATGTTGAACGCGATATCCGCGTCCGCTGAAGATCCCCTGTAGGAGTGAGCCTGCTCGCGATGAGGCCCTTGAAATTGCTGCTATAACCAATGCCAGAACCGGCTCCAGAACCCGCGATTCAAATCCTCTTTGCACCCGGCATATTGCCGCGCATACACATCCGAGCGGTTCTGCACTTTGCGCGCCGTCGGCATCAGCCACGCTTTGCTGGCGTAAGTCTTGTTGCGGAAGCCGCCCCAGCCTTCGTGGTAGTTGAGGTACTGGTTATAGGCGTCGTACTTGTAGACGCCGTTGATCGAATAGGTCTTGTCCATGTACCAACCGACAAAGTCGATGGCGTCGTCGAAGTCTTCGCGATCGGCGCCGCTGCGACCGGTGCTTTTCTGATAGTCGGCCCAGACTTCATCCTTGGCTTGCGCATAGCCCGATGCGGTGGACACACGGCCCCACGGGATCACCCAGAGCAAGTATTTGCGCGGAGTCTTGGCGTCGTAGCGGTAGCCGGATTCCTGATACATGATCGCGAAGGGCACCTGAATCGGCACGCCCCAGCGTTTTTGCGTGACTTGCGCCGCGTCGTACCAGTCGCTTTTCTCGCGGAAAATCTCGCAGATATCTTCTGGCGAGCGGGGCGGCGAGGTGCCGCACCCGGTCAGTAGCGTTGCCAGTGTCAGTAGTCCCAGCGTCTGCCCGTATTTCAAAAGCCGTTATCCCGTCGTGCGCAAAAAGGCCGACAGTCTACGGCCTAGCTCAATTGGTGACGATAGGGCAGATCCGGACCAGTCTTGCTACAGGTCAGCGCAGCGGCTTGCACGGCGAACTTGAGCATGGCGTCGATCTGCTCGCGGGCGAGTTGCTGAACGCCTTCGACCGAATCCAGGCCATGCTCGGTCAGCCAGGTAATCAGCGCGGCCTGGAAAGTATCGCCAGCGCCAACGGTGTCGGCGATTTTCACCGAGGCCGCCGGCACAGACCAGCTGCCGTGGTGGCGGCTGAACACGCTGGCGCCGTCGCCGCCACGGGTGAGGAAGACGATCTGGCAGCGCTGTTCGAGCCAGCCTTCGATCACGCGCTGCGGGTCCTGTTCGGGGTAGAGCAGGCTCAGGTCTTCGTCGCTGACCTTGATCAGATCGGCCAGTGGCACCAGCGTCGCGATGCGCTCGCGCCACAGGTCGATGTTTGGCTCGGGATTGAGGCGCACGTTCGGGTCGAGGGTGATCACGCGCTTGCCACTTTCACGCTGCACCAAGGCCAGCAGCGTATCGCCAATAGGCTGCACCACCAGCGAGAACGAACCAATGTGCAAGCCGCGCACCTCAGGACCCAGCACTGGCAGATGCGCAAGACTCAGTTGCCGATCGGCACAGCCTTCGCCACGAAAGCTGTAGTGCGGCGAGCCATTGGCACCGACGGCGACCATTGCCAGCGTAGTCGGCGCGGCGAAGTCCACCAGATAGTCCGGGCACACACCTTCATCCTGCAGCACTTGCTGCAAGCGGCGGCCGAGGTAGTCGGTGGACAGTCCGCCAAACAAGGCCGAGTCCACGCCCAGACGGCGCAAACCCACGGCGACGTTGAACGGCGAGCCGCCGGCAATCGCCTTGAAATTCACTTTCGAGGCCAGACCGCTGGCGTCGTCTTCACTGAAGAAATCAAACAGGGCTTCGCCACACACCAAATACATAATTGTTTGCTCTTTATAGGGTTGCGACATGCTGTTGATAGCGTTCATAGGCCTGCTGGAACGCCGCGACGTTGGCGGCAATCGGCAGGGTTTCACTGCTGGAATCGAGTTTCACGCAGCGTTGGCACAGCTCGGCGAGGCTGTCTTCGTGGCCATTGGACCAGGATTTGCACCACGCCGCTTGAATCGCCGCGCCGAGGGCGGCGGCTTCGCTTTGTTCGGTGCAGATCACCGGAGTATTCATGATGTCGGCGACGATCTGTCGCCATACCGCGCTTTTCGAACCGCCACCGATCAGGCAAATGCTGCGGCTTTGTAAACCATTGTGGCGGAGCAAATCCAGTCCGTAACGTAGACCAAAGGTTGTGCCCTCGACGGCGGCGCGGCACAGATTGGCCTGGGTCAGGTTGTCCAGCGTCAAGCCGTGCAGGCTGCCGGTGGCATGAGGCAGCGCGGGTACGCGTTCGCCGTTGAGAAACGGCAGCATGCTCACGCCGTCGGCGCCGATGGGCGCCTGGGCGACGAGGTCGTTGAACTGCTGCAGATCAAGGTCGAACAATTCGCGAATCGCGCCGGTGGCGTTGGTCAGGTTCATGGTGCAGATCAGCGGCAACCAGCCGCCGCTGGACGAGCAGAAGGTCGCAACCGAAGCGTCCGGGCTGACTTTCGGTGCGTCGGAATAGGCGTACACCGTGCCGGAAGAGCCCAGGCTCATGGTGATCGCGCCGGGCTGAATATTGCCGGTGCCGATGGCGCCCATCATGTTGTCGCCGCCACCACTCGATACCTGTGCGTTGGGGTTGATGCCAAGGTGTGCGGCAATCGCCGGGAGGATCGCGCCGACGGCTTGATGCGCGTCAATCAGCTCCGGCAATGCCGCTTGCAGGCGTCCGCTGGCGTCGATGTCGCGCAGCAGTTGCAAGTCCCATTGGCGGGTGCGCACATTAAAATAGCCAGTGCCGGAGGCGTCGCCGTATTCGCTGCAGGCGCGGCCGGTGAGCCAGAAGTTGAGGTAGTCGTGGGGCAGCAGAATGCGCGCGATGCGTGAGAACACCACGGGATGCTGTTCTTTGGTCCAGAGCAGTTTCGACACGGTGTAGCCCGGGGCGATGACCACGCCGAGGCGTTCCAGCGAGCCTTTTTCGCCGCCCAGATGAGTGAGCAGACGGTCATTTTCGGCGCTGGTTTCGGTGTCGCACCAGAGCTTGGCCGGGCGCAGGACTTCACCTTGATCATCGAGCAGGACCAGACCGTGTTGCTGGCCGGAGACGCCGATGCCGAGGATCGACTGGCCGTCGACATTTGCCGCCAGCAACGCCTGGCGGGTGGCGAGGGCGAAGGCTTCGAGCCATTGCTGGGTGTCTTGCTCGCGGCGGCCATTCGCGCCGCTGATCATCGTGTGTGCGGCGGCGCCTTGACCTAGCACCTGGCCGCTGGCGGCGTCGAGGATGATGGCTTTGGTGCCTTGGGTGCCGCAGTCGATGCCTAGGAACAGTTGTTGTGTTGTCATGTGTGGACCACTCGGGTGTGGTGAAGATCAAGAGCTTACCCCCTCACCCCAGCCCTCCCGAAACGTCGGACCGCCCCCAAGGGGGCGAGGGGGAAAGGGAGCCGATCGGGGGGCTGTTCAAAAGCTGAGTTCGACTCCGGTTCTCTCAACCGGGGCTGTTCAAAATTTGAGTTCGACTGCGGATCTCTCAATCAGGGGCTGTTCAAATCCTGAGTTCGACTCCGGACGTTCAGGTCGATGTAACTTGTACAAACCCCTCGGTCAGTTCCCTCTCCCTCTGGGCGGTCCGACGTTTCGGGAGGGCTAGGGTGAGGGGCTTTTCAATCCAGAATCCGCTGCAAAGTCCGCGTCACACCGTCCTCGCGCAAACTGTTGCAGCACCACTCAAACGCCGCCACAAACTCCGCCGAACGTGGTATCGCCGTGCCAAAAATCTCTTCGACCGCCAACAACCGCTGAGTCATTAAAGCATCGTCTGCCACCAACACCTGACAAAACGCCGCGCGCGGATCCGGGATCGAATAGGTATCACCATTCTCATCCACGCCTTTCAAATACAACGCCCACGCCGCCACCACCAACGCCGCACGTTTAGTCTCCTGCCCATCAGCAATCAAGCGATTGATCGTCGGGATGGTGAACTTGGGAAACTTCGAGGAGCCGTCCGAGCACACCCGCTCCAGCTGATCGGCAATCGCCTGATTGGAGAAACGCGCCACCAGCGTGTTTTTGTAATCCGTCAGATCAATGCCGGGCACCGGCGCCAGTTGCGGGGTCACGTCCAGATCCATATAGGCGCGCATGTAACGCACGAACAGCGGGTCGTTCATGGTCTCGTGAACAAACCGATAGCCTTTCAAAAAGCCCAGATAGGTCAGCGCCAGATGGCTGCCGTTGAGCAGTTTGATTTTCATATCTTCGTACGGCGAAACATCGTCGGTGAACTGCACGCCGACCTTTTCCCAAGCCGGCCGACCGTTGACGAATTTGTCCTCCAGCACCCACTGCACAAATGGTTCGCAGACCACCGGCCAGGCATCGTCGACCCCATGTTTGTCGGCCAGTTGCAGGCGATGCGCAGTGCTGGTCATCGGCGTGATGCGATCGACCATGGCGTTGGGGAAACTGACGTTGGCGTCAATCCAGCTGCACAGATCGCTATTGCGCAGAGAGGCAAACGCCAGCAGCGCCTTGCGCGTCACGGCGCCGTTGTGCGGCAGGTTATCGCAAGACATCACGGTAAATGCCGGGATGCCCGCCGCCCGGCGTTTTTCCAGGGCTGCACACAAAAAGCCGAACACGGTTTTCGGTGCCTGCGGATTGGCCAGATCATGTTGAATTTGCGGCAGGTGCGCCATGAACTCGCCGTTGCTGTCGTCGATGCAATAACCGCCTTCGGTGATGGTCAGCGAGACGATGCGGATCTGTGGGGCGGCGAGTTTGTCGATCAACGCCTGAGCGCTGTCTTCGGCGAGCAACATGTCACGAATCGCGCCGATCACGCGCACCTCGGTGTCGTCGCTGTCACCGAGTTCGAACAGGGTGAACAGGTAATCCTGCTCTTTGAGATCGTCGCGGGCGCGGCGGTCTTCGGTGCGCAGGCCGACGCCGCAAATCGCCCAGTCCAGCGCTTCGCCGGTATTCATCAGCGCGTCGGTGTAATACGCCTGATGCGCGCGGTGGAAACCGCCGACGCCGATGTGGGCGATGCCCTGACGGGTGTCGCTGAGGCTGTAGGCCGGCAGTTGCACTTCGGCGGCCAGACGATGGAGGTTCTGTTGGTTGAGTTTCATCGGGAGTTCTCGAAATCAGGCCGCAGCGCGCAGCGGACGGGTCAGCGCGACACCTTCGGCATCGAATAAATGGCAGTGCGTCGGATCGAGGTGCAGGCTCAGTTGCTCGCCGTAACGGCTGGCCAGGTCCCCGCGCACGCGCATGGTCAGGGCTTCGCCGGCATTCGTGGCGACGTGGCAGAAAGTGTCGCTGCCGAGGCGCTCGCTGACGTCGGCGGTGACTTGCAACGTGCAGTCGCCCGCTTGCGCCAGTTCCAGGTGTTCCGGGCGGATGCCCAGGGTCACGGCGCTGCCGACGCTGAGGTTGACGGTGTTGAACGGCAAGGTGATGCGCGTTCCGGCGTCCAGCGAAACCTCACAGCTCTGGGCGTCGAGGCGGGCGATCTTGCCCTTGAGGAAACCCATTTTCGGTGTGCCGAGAAAACCGGCGACGAACAGGTTCGCGGGGTTGTGATACAGGTCCAGTGGCGAGCCGACTTGCTCGATCTTGCCGCCATTGAGCACCACGACCTTGTCGGCCATGGTCATCGCTTCAACTTGATCGTGGGTCACGTAGATCATCGTCGCTTGCAGGTCTTTATGCAGGCGCAGCAGTTCCAGACGCATCTGCACGCGAAGCGCAGCGTCGAGGTTGGACAGCGGTTCGTCGAACAGGAAGATTTTCGGATTGCGCACAATGGCGCGGCCAATCGCGACGCGCTGACGCTGACCACCGGAGAGCTGCTTTGGCTTGCGCTCAAGCATCGGGCCGAGTTCGAGAATGCGCGCGGCCTCGCCGACTTTCTTCTCGACTTCGGCTTTCGGTACGCCGGCCAGATCGAGGGCGAACGACATGTTCTTTTTCACGGTCATGTGCGGATACAGCGCGTAGGTCTGGAACACCATCGCCAGATCGCGCTTGGCCGGGCTGACTTCGGTGATGTCGCGGCCATCGAGTTCGATGGTGCCGCCGCTGACTTCTTCGAGGCCGGCGATCAGCCGCAACAGGGTGGATTTGCCACAACCGGACGGGCCGACGAAGACCACGAACTCCTTGTCGTTCACCTCAAGGTCGATGCCTTTGATGATGGAGAAACCTTCGAAGCCTTTTTGCAGATTCTTGATTTTCAGGTTGGCCATGAGGATGGGCCTCCGCAATGTTGTTTTTTTAAGATCAAAAGATCGCAGCCTGCGGCAGCTCCTACAGGGGGACGGCATGCTTTATGTAGGAGCTGCCGAAGGCTGCGATCTTTTGCTTTTCAATCTTCATTTCACGGCGCCGAACGACAGGCCGCGCACCAGTTGTTTCTGGCTGATCCAGCCGAAGATCAGAATCGGCGCACACGCCAGGGTCGAGACTGCCGACAACTTGGCCCAAAACAAACCTTCCGGGCTCGAATACGAGGCGATCAGAGCGGTCAGTGGCGCGGCTTTCGACGAGGTCAGGTTCAGCGACCAGAACGCCTCGTTCCAGCACAGGATCAGCGACAGCAGCACAGTCGAGGCGAGGCCACCCTTGGCGATCGGCAACAGCACGCGGACCATTTCCTGCCACAACGTCGCGCCGTCGAGGCGGGCGGCTTCGAGGATGTCTTTGGGGATGTCCTTGAAGTAGGTGTAAACCATCCAGACCACGATCGGCAGGTTGATCAGCGTGTAGATCACGATCAGCGCGATGCGCGTGTCGAGCAGGCCGAAACTTTTGGCCAGCAGGTAGATCGGCATCAGCACGCCCACCGGTGGCAGCATTTTTGTGGAGAGCATCCACAGCAGCGTGCCTTTGGTGCGCTGGGTTTCGTAGAACGCCATCGAGTACGCCGCCGGCACTGCGATCAATAGGCACAGGGCCGTGGCGCTGAAGGAAATCACCACCGAGTTCCAGGCGAAGCTGAAGTAATCGCTGCGCTCATTGATGTGCAGGTAGTTCTCCAGCGTCGGCGTGAAGATGAACTGCGGCGGCGTGGCGAACGCGTCGATTTCGGTTTTGAAACTGGTCATCACCATCCAGAAGATCGGGAAGAAAATCACGATCGCGATGGCCCAGGCCAGGGTGCCGAGCAGCAGGCTTTGCAGCCGGCGGGATTGTTGGAGAGTCATGGCAGGCCTCAGGCTTTGTCAGTCAGGTTTTTGCCGATCATCCGCACCAGAATGATCGCGGCGATGTTGGCGATGACCACGGCAATCAGACCGCCCGCCGAGGCCATGCCGACGTCGAACTGCACCAGCGCCTGGTTGTAGATCAGGTAGGCGAGGTTGGTCGAGGCGTAGCCGGGGCCACCGTTGGTGGTGGTGAAAATCTCGGCGAACACCGACAGCAGGAAGATCGTTTCGATCATCACCACCACGGCAATCGGCCGTGCCAGATGCGGCAGGGTCAGGTGCCAGAAGATCGCGATCGGCCCGGCACCGTCGAGGCGCGCCGCTTCTTTCTGTTCCTGGTCGAGGGACTGCATCGCTGTCATCAGAATCAGGATCGCGAAGGGCAGCCACTGCCACGAGACAATGATGATGATCGACAGCAGCGGGTAGTGGGCGAGCCAGTCCACCGGTTGCGCGCCGAACAACTTCCAGATGTAGGCGAGGATCCCGGAGACCGGATGGAAAATCAGGTTCTTCCAGATCAGCGCACCGACCGTGGGCATGATGAAGAACGGCGAGATCAGCATGACCCGCACGATGCCGCGCCCGAGAAATTCGCTGGCTTCAAGCAATGCACTGATCAACACGCCGAGGACCACGCTGATCAGCAGTACGCTGCCGACCAGTAACAATGTGTTGGTGGCGCCGGGCAGAAAACCCGAGTCGGTCAGAAAGTAGCTGAAGTTTTCCAGCCCGACGAATTCGTTTTCCCCGGGATACAGCAGGTTGTAGCGGATCAGCGAAAAGTAGATGGTCATGCCCAGCGGCACGATCATCCACAGCAGCAACAGGGCCACCGAAGGGCTGACCAGAAACCAGCCGGGGTTGCGTACGCGGACCTTGCGCGCAGGTTGCGACAGGTCGAGGTGGGCTTTGGCAGTTGAAGTATTCATGGTGATCACAACCGAGTCATACAGACCTATGGAGATCTAATGGAGGAGTGAGCCTGCTCGCGATGGCGGTGTGTCAGTCACCGTCTGTTTCAGATTGAAAACCGCCATCGCGAGCAGGCTCACTCCTACAAAAGGCAGGAGCGAGCTTTGCGGGTTACTTGGGATACCCGGCGCGCTTCATCTCGCGTTCAGTGGATTGCTGAGCGGCGGCGAGGGCTTGATCCACCGTGGTCTGGCCGATCAGCGCTGCCGAAAACAGCTTGCCGACCTGGGTGCCCACGGCCTGGAATTCAGGAATGGTCACCAGTTGAATGCCAATGTACGGCACCGGTTTGAGCGTCGGTTTGCCCGGATCGGCAGCCTTCAGCGATTCCAGCGTGACCTTGGCGAACGGTGCTGCGCTCATGTAGGCGTCGCTGTAGGTTGAGGCGCGGGTGCCCGGTGGTACGTTGGCGATACCGTCAGTCTTCGCCACCAGCTCGCCGTACTCTTTGGAGGTCGCCCAGGCGCTGAACTCTTTGGCGGCATCCTTGGCTTTGGAGCTGGTCGGAATCGCCAGCGCCCACGAGTACAGCCATGCCGAACCTTTGTCGGTGACCTGATGCGGGGCGAAGGTGAAGCCGACGTGATCAGCAACCTTGCTCTGGGTCTTGTCGGTGACGAACGAACCGGCGACGCTGGCATCGACCCACATCGCGCATTTGCCGCTGTTGAACAAGGCGAGGTTTTCGTTGAAACCGTTGCTCGAAGCACCCGGCGGGCCAGATTTCTTCATGGTGTCGACGTAGAAGTTCAGTGCGTTCTTCCACTCGGGGCCATTGAATTCCGGCTGCCATTTTTCATCGAACCAGCGCGCGCCGTAGGCGTTGGCGACCGTGGTGATCAGCGCCATGTTTTCGCCCCAGCCGGCCTTGCCGCGCAGGCAGATGCCGTACTGTTCTTTATCCTTTTTCGTAAGCTTTTCGGCGAAACCGGCAATCTGTTCCCAGGTCGGACGCTCGGGCATGGTCAGGCCCGCATCCTTGAACAGGTCGGTGCGGTAATAGGTGATCGAGCTTTCCGCGTAGAACGGCAGGGCATACAGCGAGCCCTTGACCGAAAGGCCTTCGCGCACCGATGGGAACACATCGTCGAGGGCATAACTGGCCGGCAGATCCTTCATTGGTTCGAGCCAGCCTTTGGCGCCCCACAGTGCCGCTTCGTACATGCCGATGGTCAACACGTCGAACTGCCCGCCCTGGGTGGCGATGTCGGTGGTCAGGCGTTGGCGCAGAACGTTTTCTTCCAGTACCACCCAATTGAGCTTGATGTCCGGATGCTCGGTCTCGAAAGTTTTCGAGAGCTTTTGCATGCGGATCATGTCGCTGTTGTTGACGGTGGCAATGGTCAGAGTCTGGGCGCCAAGGCTGACGCTGCTGAGGGTCATGCAGGTGAGGGCAAGCAGAGCTTTTGCAGTGGGTTGCATCGTGCACTCCTTTTCTGCGCCCGGTGGGTAGCAGAAGGACAGTTATTGTTTTTGTGTCTTCCGACGACAGGAAGAATGTGCACTGATTACAGCCTTCAATCACAGGGCTGACAAATCATCCCTAGCACTTTTATCGATACTTTTTTGCACTGGTGTTTGGCAGGGTAAACGCAGGGAAGGGGTTTTCAGCGGTCAGACGCTATCGAATGCGTACAGGTTTCTGATGCCGACGCAGCCCCCTGTAGAAGTGAGCCTGCTCGCGATAGCGGTGTGAGAGTTTGCAGATATGTTGGCTGACACTCCGCTATCGCGAGCAGGCTCACTTCTACAGGGGACCGGGTTGTCAGGTGTGGTTTTGTTCGGTCAGTCGCTGCACTGCGAGCCGACGGTAATGCGATGGCGTCATGCCTTTGAGCTGCAGGAAGCGCCGGTTGAAATTGGAAATGTTGTTGAAGCCCGATTCGAAACACACCTCGGTCACCGGTTTGTCGCCATCGGCCAGCAGCTCGCAGGATTTACTGATACGCAGGCGATTGACGAACTCGATGAAGTTGCGCCCCGTCGCCTGCTTGAATACGCGGCTGAAATAAGTCGGCGTCATTGCGAGATGTTCAGCGACTTCCTCCAGTGCTATATCGCGGGCGTAATGGCTGAATATGTAATCGACCGCGCGGTTGGTCCGGTCGATGTTGTGCTCGTCGGCGAGTTGCGCAGTGGTTGCGCCGGACAAAAGCTGAAAGTCATCGCTGGCTGCGAGCAGCTCCATCAGGATGAAAAAATGCCCCAGCCGGGTGATGCCTGTGGAGTCGGCAATACGCTGCATCAGCGTCATCGCCTGGCGAATGGTGCGTTTGCAGCGAAACTCGATACCGTATTGCGCGCGCTCGAGCAATGGCGCCAGGGATTTCAGCTCGGCGAACACCTGATGGCCACTCTCGAACAGCTCGTCGGTGAAATTGACCAGCATGTCGCGTTTCTCGACGACTTCATCTTCGGCGACCTGGCTGATCCAGTTGTGCGGCAGATTGGGGCCGGTAAGAAACAGCGTTTCCGGGTAGAAGTTGCCTATGTAGTCGCCGATGAACACTTTGCCCGAGCTCGCCACGATCAGATGCAACTCGTATTCCTTATGGAAATGCCAGCGCACCAGCGGGCATGGGAAGCCGTGCTGGCGGTAGATGATGGACAACCCGTTATGGTCATCCATCAACTCGTAAGAGGGATCGGTTACGCGGGCTGTTCGGCTCATGTCAGGACGCTTTTATTGTTATCGCCTGGCGATCATGCCCCTTTCAGCCCGATTGATACAACGTGCGTCCGTAAACTGCTTTCATGCTGTTGGCGACCCAGCAGTTGCGGACAATCTCGGATTCATCGAAAAAGTCGGTGCTGATGATGCTGCAACGGGTGACCCAGCCGCGGCTTGAGTGAAACCAGTCATTGAGTTGTTTCTTGATGTCGCTCGGCCCGCCTAGTAACGAGTAGCAGGTGGCTGGCAGTGACCAGATGAATGTTTCATGGGGCGTACCCTCAAGAGACTTTTCGATATGAAGGCCGAGTGCCGTCGTGTCGGTAAAAACTTTCTTGTTCCACTTGTGCGGGATCTGCGGCCAGAAATAGTTTCTGTCCTGCTCGGGTGAGTAGGGCGCTGCCATGACGATGCGGCGCTTGCTACTGCTGCGTTTGAGTTCACCTATCGTAGTAATTGAATCCATATGGGGAATCAGTCGTGAACCGAGGCGATTGAGCATAAAGTCACTCAGGCGCTGCCGATCAAAAGACTTGTTGCCATCACCCAGTTGATGAAAGTCCAGAACAATGAATTCGTCGGGATTACGATCGAGGAAAGCCGCAACCGCCTCGACCAACTCATCGAGCACGCGGTGTGACTGAAAACCGTTGTGGTGAAAGTAATACAGCGGGCGCTGCGGCCCGGCAGTGCACCCGAGGCGAATATCGAATGCGCGGGCGCCGTTGTCCAGTTGCCAGGCGAATGAATCGTTCTGGCACGTCGTCCAGTGACCGAGCACGACCTCGTAGTTGGGCGCTTTTTTATCCATGCCGCTGTTGTGGGTGCCGGGCCAGACGATATCGGTCAGCTTGAGCTGATCGATATCCAGTACTTGGCTCATCCAGGTCTGCTTGTCGAGTGTTGCGGTGGCGCTGCTCATCGTGACAACTCCTTGTCGTCATACATCGCCCCATCCTTGGGCGATTGTTGAAATATCCGATGCCGAGGGTGACATCGTCCAGTTTCACCGATTGTCGGGAAAGCTCGAATACAGCATACAAACACCGAAGAACATTACCAGTCGCGGAAATATCCGCTAAAAAATAGCCAATGAATGGCACTCGACAGTATCAGTTACCCGCGTCGCGCTTTACTCAGATTCGTGCTGATGCAGAACGCAACCAGTCGGGTTTCTTCGAAGAAATCGACGTTGACGACATTGCAGTTCTGGAGCCAGTCACTATTGGCGGGGTCAAACCAGCGATCCAGTTCGGTATGAATGTCGACCGGGCCACCCAGCGCCGCATAACTGGTCGCTGACAGCGACCATGGTGCGTATCGAAAAGGCGGAGAGGACATTGTTGTGGCGATGAATTTTTGCAGGTCGCTGGCACTCGGAGTTTGCGTTCCGATCCATTGATGGTGGAGCTTCGGGTTAAAGTATTTATGGTCAAGTTCATGATGCTGTGGCGCATGAATCAGGATTCGCTGCGTGCGGCTTATGCTTTTCAGTTGTTGCAGATTCAGGCCGCTATTGCTGGCAGGGATGATCCTGTTACCCAGCAGTTTAATCAGCATGTGGTTGAACCATGCAAAGTCAAAGGGCCGGTCGCCATCTTTCATTTCATGAAAGTCGAGGACAATGAATTCGTCGGGATACTCTGAGAGAAAGCGCTCTATGTCGGTTATCAGGTGAACAAGCGAGCGTGAAGACAGAAAGCCGTTATGCTGGAAACGAAATTTGTTAAGTTCCATGCCGCTGTTCTGGTAAGTGAGCCGTAAATCCAGGGCTCTGGCGCCATTGAGCAGTTGGTCATAAAAGGACTTGTGCTGGCAAGCCACCCAGTGTGCGCCCGGGATCAGGGCGTATGAGGCCTTCCAGTCGCAACCGGCGTTGTGAGTGCCAGGCAAGCTCAACTTATAGAGCGGTAAAACATCAATGGCGGTATTGGCACTCATCCAGTTAGTGAATGCGTAGTTGCTGGTTGTTGCGCTGTTCATGATGGCGTCCCTGTAGTAATAATTAATCAAGTGACTTGCTTGCTGTCTGGGCAAGTCACTTGTTTTTAATTTAATTCGAGGGCTTTGATCAATGAATTAGTTGATGCTGGATATATGTATTGTTAAGTGTCTTGCTGTCAGTTGTTATCTGCTTGATGGCGGTTTTTAGCTTCAATCCATTGCGCCATGTATTGAGTGCTTTTGTGATGGTGGTGGCGCAACATGCTGCCGGTGAAGTTTGACTTTCTTGACTGTGCCATGTTTCGCAAACAGTCCTTCAACTTGTCGATGAGTAACGGGCCATGTACCGACTTCCGATAACGCTCGTTCAACATCGACTGACCTGCCAGGCGGGCTGCTTCCCAGCGCTGTTCGTCGCGGTAAAGTTGCACGGCATGGTTGGCGAAATCCTCTGCGGTGCAGGTGATTGCGCCGGGCCACGGCATGCTGCCGTGCATGGCTTCCGCACCGATCGGTGTGGTCACGGACGGTGTTGCGCACAGCATGGCATCGACAATCTTGCCCTTGATGCCGGCACCAAACCGCAGTGGCGCCAGGCACACCCGCGCAGCTGACATGACTTGCAAGGCATCTTCGGCCCAGTTCATCACGTGGAAACCTTGCGCCGCATTGTGCAGGGCCGTGGCCTTGGGCGGGGTGTAGGCGCCATAGATGTGCAACTGCGCTTGCGGCAGTTGCGCGCGGATCAACGGCCAGATCGTGGTTTTCATCCAGAGCACCGCATCCCAATTGGGCGCGTGACGGAAATTGCCGATGCTGAGGAAGTGCGCGCGCTCGGCGAAAGTGCGCGGTTCGGCTGTCGGCAAGTCGATCATCAGTGGACACCAGTGCAGCAGCGCGACCGGCAGGCCAAATTCCTCGACCAGCAATTGGATCTCGACTTGCGAAATCATCAGGTTGAGGTCGCAACGATACAGCGCGCCGATTTCCCGCTTGGCCAGGTCGCTGTCGGCCATCAACTCGAACTCTTCGCGCAACGCCGGTACGAACAACGAGGTGAAATCCTGATTGTCGGGATCTTCCCTCAAGCGCTCCTTGAGGCGCTGCTGCCTTGCGTGTCGCAGGCTTTGCAGGTCGGAGGTTTCCAGCACGCGCAGGGCTTGCGGGCAGTGTTTCTCGACCCGCCAGCCGAACTGTTCTTCCATCATGAATTGATCGAACAGCACGATGTCTGGCGCTAATTGGCTGAGGAAAGCATCGAAGCTGCTGTTGTTGAGTTGGATCGGTACTTCACGAATGCCCAAAGCACTCAGGTCAGCCTTGTGTTCACCGGGGCCTGCCGGGCTGCTGAAGGTGATTTCCCAGCCTTGCTCAAGGAACGTTTCGAGAATTTGCATGACATGCCCACTGGCTGCCGAAGAGCGTGGTTCGGGCCAGACGTAGCCGATGACCAGGACTTTGGTGGCGGGGGATGTGTTCATGAGCAGATGTTCCTTGAAAACGGGCAGGGCAAAACGGGCGCGCAATTAGACCACAAGCCGAAGATCGATCAGTCGATCCGGACTCGCTCAATGGGTAATGACCTGGAGCAGTTGCTGCCGCGAAGCGGATGTTTTGGCAAAGATCAGTGAGGCAAAATGCCGTTCACCTTGTCGCGCAGTTGATCGATGGAAAACGGTTTGCCAATGACGTGCATGTCCGCAGGTACATCAATGGTTTCGGCATAGCCGCTGGCGAACAGGATGGGCAGGGCTGGGTGCAGCGTTCGCGCCTTGGTGGCCAGTTCACGGCCATCCATGCCGGGCAGGCCGACATCGGTCATCATCAGGTGGATTTTTTCTCCCTGATTGCGCAACCATTCCAATGCCTGCTCGCTACCATCAGCCTCCAGCACCTTGAACTCCAGCTCCTCAAGCACATCGACGATGAGCATGCGCACGATGTCGTCGTCTTCTACGACAAGGATGGTGAACGGCGGGGTGGACATATTGAAGGCTCTCAAGAAATTAACGCTGGGTTTCGGCCGGTCGAATGTGCCGGGCTCTTGCATGAGTAAGTAGCGCATGGCCACAAGTTCCCGAACTGACACAAAAAAGCTTAGCTGCAGTTGAGGCGGGCAAGGATAACTGTTGGCACATACCGGCGTGCAGGGGAAAGTGGGAAAATCCTGCTAAATCTGTAGGAAAAATGGATCCATGCTGCCATTTTGGGGCAAACTCCCTGCTTTTCACCCGATCGACAAGGCTGCCCCATGTCCTCTTCGTCCTCAGTTGATGAACAGCGGTTTCGTAAACTCCTGAGTCGCAACATCAGTCTGCCCCTCGGCGTAGGCATACTCAGTGCTGTGTTCTTTGTGTCGCTGATTACCTATTTGCTGTCGGTGATCCAGTGGGTCGAGCACACCGACCGGGTGATCAATAACGCCAATGAAGCAGTGAAACTCACGGTCGACCTGGAAACCGGCATGCGCGGCTTTCTGCTCAGCGGTGACGAACACTTTCTCGATCCGTACGAGACCGCCAAGCCGCGCATAACCGTCGCGCTCAATACCTTGCTTGAGCTGACCGCCGACAACCCCGTGCAAACCGATCGTCTGCGCCGTCTCAAGGCCTTGCAGACCGAGTGGGCGAACTATGCGCAGTCGATGATCGACCTGCAGCGCTCCAGCGGGGATTACAAGGCCGCCGTGAAGGCCGGGCGGGGCAAGCGCCTGACGGATGAAATCCGCAAACAGTTCGAAGATGTCATCGAAACCGAGCAAGTCCTGCGCACTACGCGTAACGAGGAAGTACGTCGCACGACGATCTGGAGCATCAGCCTGTACCTGCTGTTCATTGCCGGTATCAGTGGCTTGCTCGCCTATATCGGGCGGCGTGATCTGGTCAACCTGTCGCAAAGCTACGGCGCGACGCTCGCCGCACAAGAAGCCAGCGCCTATCGCCTGGAGCAGCAGGCGTGGCTGCGCAACGGTCAGACGCAACTGGCCGAACAAGTGCTGGGGCAACTGACGCTGAATTTGTTGGGGCGCAACATTCTGCAATTCTGCGCGCAGTACCTCGGTACCGCTGTGGCGGCGTTATACGTCCGCGAAGAACACGGTGGCCTGAAACGAGTGGCCACTTACGGGTTCTCCCGCGAGCAGGAAGAACAGGATCAGTCGATTTACAGCGGCGAAGGTATCGTTGGCCAGGTCGCGCAGCAGGCGCGTCTGATTCGCCTCGATTCGGTCCCGGCCGATTACTTCAAAGTCAGCTCCGGCCTCGGCGAAGGTCTGCCGCACAGTGTGCTGGTCGTTCCAACCAGCGATGACGACCGGGTCAACGGTGTGATCGAACTGGGTTTCCTGCGCCCGCTCACCGATCGCGATATCGAGTTGCTGGAACTGATTGCCGGTAATATCGGTACGTCGATCGAAGCCGCCCGTTACCGCCAGCGTTTGCAAGAGGTGCTTGCCGAAACCCAGCAGCTCAACGAAGAGTTGCAGGTGCAGCAGGAAGAACTGAAAACCGCCAACGAAGAACTGGAAGAACAGTCGCGGATTCTCAAGGAGTCCCAGGCGCATCTGGAAACCCAGCAAGTCGAGCTGGAACAGACCAACGAACAACTCGCGGAGCAGGCGCAAACCCTGGCCGAACAGCGCGATGCCATGGACCTGAAGAACACCGAACTCAATCAGGTTCAGGTGCAACTTGAAGAGCGCGCCGAAGAGTTGCAGCGTTCGAGCAAGTACAAATCCGAATTCCTCGCCAATATGTCCCACGAACTGCGCACGCCGCTGAACAGTTCGTTGATTCTGGCCAAGCTGCTGGCGGAAAACCCGCAAGACAATCTCAGCGCCGAACAGGTCAAGTTTGCCGAGTCGATCTACTCCGCCGGTAACGATCTGCTCAATCTGATCAACGATATTCTGGATATCTCCAAGGTCGAGGCAGGCAAGCTTGAAGTGATCGCGGAGAACACCAGCGTCGCGCGTCTGGCCGAAGGTTTGCGTGGTGTGTTCGAACCGATGGCGGCAGACAAGCGCCTGACCTTCAGTGTCGATTTGCTGCCGGGAACACCGGCAACACTGTTCACTGACCGCCAACGCCTTGAGCAGGTGATCAAAAACCTGTTGTCCAACGCTGTGAAGTTCACTGAGCAAGGTACTGTCAGCCTGACCATCAGTGGCCAGCCGAATGACTGCGTGGCTTTCGTCGTGCGCGACTCCGGGATTGGTATCGCCGCCGATCAACAGGAAAGCATCTTCGAAGCGTTCCGTCAGGCCGATGGCACGACCAATCGCAAATACGGCGGTACCGGCCTGGGCCTGTCGATTTCGCGTGATCTGGCGACGCTGCTGGGTGGCACGATCAGCGTCACCAGCACACCGGGGCAGGGCAGTGTGTTCACGTTGCTGATGCCTCAGCAGTACAACGAGTCCGGCGAGGTCTCGACTGCGCCGTTGACGTTTACTCCGCCGCCACAGGCTGCGGCCGTTGTACCAGCGGCGATGGTTTCTCCACTGGCGCCGGTGCACATCCCGCGTTTCGCCGATGATCGCGACAAGGCACCGTTCGCCACGCGTTGCATCCTCGTGGTGGAAGATGAGCCGAACTTTGCGCACATCCTTTACGATCTGGCGCACGAACTCGGCTATCAATGCCTGGTCGCCCATGGCGCAGACGAAGGGTACGACCTCGCCCGTGAATTCGTTCCGGACGCGATCCTGCTCGACATGCGCCTGCCGGACCATTCCGGCCTCACCGTGTTGCAACGGCTCAAAGAGCATGCCGAAACCCGCCACATTCCGGTGCACGTCATTTCGGTTGAAGATCGGGTCGAAGCGGCCATGCACATGGGGGCAATCGGTTACGCGGTCAAACCTACGACTCGCGAGGAGCTCAAAGACGTGTTCGCTCGTCTTGAAGCCAAACTGACCCAAAAGGTCAAACGCGTGTTGCTGGTGGAAGACGACGACTTGCAGCGCGAAAGCATCGCGCGCCTGATCGGCGACGAAGACATCGAAATTACCGCCGTCGGCCTCGCCCAGGAGGCTCTGGAAAAACTGCGCACGACGATCTACGACTGCATGATCATCGACCTGAAGCTGCCTGACATGCTTGGTAATGATCTGCTCAAGCGCATGTCCACCGAGGACATCTGCTCGTTCCCGCCGGTCATCGTTTACACCGGACGCAACCTGACCCGCGACGAAGAGGCCGATCTACGCAAGTATTCGCGCTCGATTATCATCAAGGGCGCGCGCTCGCCAGAGCGTTTGCTGGATGAGGTCACACTCTTTTTGCACAAAGTCGAATCGCAGTTGTCCCATGAACGGCAGAAGATGCTCAAGACCGCGCGCAGCCGCGACAAGGTCTTCGAGGGTCGCAAAGTGCTGTTGGTGGACGACGATGTGCGCAACATTTTCGCCCTCACCAGCGCGCTGGAGACCAAAGGCGCAGTCGTGGTGATCGGCCGGAACGGTCGTGAGGCGATTGAGAGACTTAACGAAGTCGAGGACATCGATCTGGTGTTGATGGACGTGATGATGCCGGAAATGGATGGCTTCGAAGCCACCGTTGAAATCCGCAAGGATCCGCGCTGGCGCAAGCTGCCAATCATCGCGGTGACGGCCAAGGCCATGAAGGATGATCAGGAGCGCTGCCTGCAAGCGGGCGCCAACGATTACCTGGCCAAGCCCATCGATCTGGATCGCCTGTTCTCGCTGATTCGCGTGTGGTTACCGAAGATGGAACGCATTTAGTGGAACGCAGTACGCCAGCTGAACGAAACAGTGAAATCGAGCTGCGCTTGTTGATCGAGGCGATTTACCTCAAGTACAGCTACGATTTTCGCGATTATTCCGGTGCTTCGATCAAGCGCCGGGTGCAGCACGCACTCGGCCAGTTCGAATGTGCGACCATTTCGGCCCTGCAGGAAAAGGTTCTGCACGATCCGACAGCGTTCATGCAGTTGCTGCAATTGCTGACGATTCCGGTCAGCGAGATGTTTCGCGACCCGTCGCACTTCCTCGCGATCCGCAGGGAAGTGGTGCCGTTGCTGCGCACTTATCCGTCGATCAAGATCTGGATCGCCGGGTGCAGCACGGGCGAGGAGGTCTATTCGATGGCGATTCTGCTGCGCGAAGAAGGCCTGCTCGATCGCACGATCATCTATGCCACGGACATCAATCCGCGCTCGCTGGACAAGGCCAAGCAGGGGATCTTCTCGATGGAGAATGTTCGCGCGTATACGGCCAACTATCAGCAGGCCGGTGGTCAGCGCTCGTTTGCCGACTACTACACGGCAGCGTACGGTTACGCGATTTTCGACAAGAGCCTGTGCGAAAACGTGACCTTCGCCGACCACAGTCTGGCGACCGACAGCGTGTTCTCCGAAACACAATTGATTTCCTGCCGCAACGTGCTGATTTACTTCAACAAGAAGCTACAGGATCGCGCGTTCGGGCTGTTCCATGAATCGCTTTGCCATCGCGGCTTTCTGGTGCTGGGCAGCAAAGAGACGCTGGATTTTTCCAGCTACGCAAACCAGTTCGAAGCGCTGGTGAAACAAGAACGGATCTACCGCAAAACATGAACGAGGCCGTGGATTTACCTCGCGTCGAGGCGATTGTGGTCGGTGCTTCCGCCGGTGGCGTTGAGGCGCTGTTGAGTCTGCTCGTGCCGCTGCGCCGAGGCTATGCATTACCGATCATCGTTGTTCTGCATCTGCCTGAAGAGCGCCGCAGCCAATTGGCCGAGGTCTTCGCCCGGCGCGTGGAGCTGCCGGTGCACGAAGCTGCCGACAAGCAGGACATCGTTGCCGGCAATGTGTATTTCGCCACGCCGGGTTATCACCTCTCGGTGGAGCAGGATCGCAGCCTTTCGCTGAGTCTTGAGGACCGCGTGCATTATTCCCGGCCTTCGATTGATTACCTGTTTGAATCGGCCGCCGACGCTTACGGTGCATCACTGGCCGCTGTCCTCCTGACCGGCGCCAATCACGATGGCGCGCGCGGGCTGGCCGAGGTCAAGCGCTGCGGTGGCTTGACCATCGTCCAGGATCCCGAAGAGGCGCAAGTCGCCACCATGCCCCTGGCTGCATTGAAGGTTCAGCAGCCGGATCATGTCCTACCCATTCACGGCATCGGCCGTCTGCTTGTCGAGCTGGAACGAATCGCATGCTGAGTAATATCCAAGCCAAACTGCTGATCGTCGACGATCTGCCGGAGAACCTGCTGGCACTCGAAGCGCTGATCAAGCGTGAAGACCGTACCGTCTACAAAGCCTTGTCGGCGGATGAAGCCCTGTCGTTGCTGCTGCAGCACGAGTTCGCCATGGCTATCCTCGACGTGCAGATGCCGGGCATGAACGGCTTCGAACTCGCCGAGTTGATGCGCGGCACCGAGAAAACCAAGAACATCCCGATCATTTTCGTCAGCGCCGCCGGTCGTGAACTGAACTACGCGTTCAAGGGCTACGAAAGTGGGGCGGTGGACTTTCTGCACAAACCGCTGGATATCCATGCGGTGAAGAGCAAGGTCAACGTTTTCGTCGACCTGTACCGCCAGAGCAAGGCGATGAAGCAGCAGGTCGAAGCGCTGGAGCAGGCCCGCCGCGAGCAGGAAGCGTTGTTGCAACAACTGCAAAGCACCCAACTGGAACTGGAGCAGGCGGTGCGTATGCGCGATGACTTCATGTCGATCGTTGCCCATGAAGTGCGTACGCCGCTCAACGGTCTGATTCTCGAAACCCAGTTGCGCAAGATGCACCTGGCTCGGGACAACGCAGCGGCATTCACCCTCGACAAGATGCACGCCATGGTCGACCGTGATGAGCGGCAGATCAAAAGCCTGATTCGCCTGATCGAAGACATGCTCGATGTGTCGCGCATTCGCACTGGCAAACTGTCGATCCGGCCGAGTCGTTTCGATCTGGTGCAATTGGTCAGCAACCTGCTGCAAAACTTCGCGGCACAGATCGAAGCTGCGGAAACCGACGTGTCGTTCACCGCGCCAGCACCGGTGGAAGGCCATTGGGACGAGTTCCGCATCGAGCAGGTGGTGTCCAACCTGCTGACCAACGCTCTGCGCTACGGCGGTCGCAGCCCGATCCAGGTACGGGTTTACCGCGAAGGCGATGAGGCGCGGGTCGAGGTGCAGGACTGTGGCATCGGCATCAGCCAAGAGAATCAGAAGCGTATTTTCCAACAGTTCGAACGGGTTTCCGCCAAGACGGTAGTGGCCGGGCTCGGGCTGGGTCTGTTCATTTCCGAGCAGATCGTCGCCGCCCATGGCGGCTCCATCGTCGTCGAGAGTGAAATCAACGAAGGCGCCCTGTTTCGCGTTTGTCTGCCGATCCAGGAAAACGGCAAATCCGACGCAACCTCTGAGTGACCGCACGGTCGTATCAGCAGCTATTGACCGAACAAAGGCTTCCCATGAGCGTAGATGCGCAAGATGTAGTACTCGTCGTCGAGGACGAACCGGTTATCTTGATGGTCCTGACCGATTATTTGTCAGGGCAGGGCTATCGTGTGTTGCAGGCGGACAGCGGCGAGCAGGCTTTCGAAATCCTTGCAAGCAAGCCGCATCTGGATGTGTTGATCACCGACTTCCGTTTGCCCGGCGGCATCTCTGGCGTGCAGATCGCCGAACCGGCGGTCAAGTTGCGACCTGACCTCAAGGTGATTTTCATCAGCGGTTATCCGCAGGAAATCCGCGAGACCGGCAGCCCGATCACGCGCAAGGCGCCGATCCTCGAAAAGCCCTTCGATCTGGATGTACTGCAGGAAAAAATCCAGGAACTGCTGGCCTGATATCTGTGTAGGAGCTGCCGCAGGCTGCGATCTTTTGATGTTGATCGTTAAAAACAAGATCAAAAGATCGCAGCCTGCGGCAGCTCCTACAGTTTCAGCATTATCAGCTTTTGATCATTTCGCGGACCTTCGCGGTCAGCAGATCGAAGGTGAAGGGCTTGGTGATCATCTGCATTCCAGAGTCGAGAAAACCGCCGCGTACTGCCGCATGCTCGGCGTACCCGGTGATGAATAACACCTTCAGGCCAGGCCGGTACTGCCGACCTACTTCGGCCAGTTGCCGGCCGTTCATGCCCGGCAGACCAACGTCGCTGATCAGCAGGTCGATCCGTTGCGCCGAGTTGAGGATCGGCACAGCGCCGTCGGCATCACTGGCTTCGACAAACGCATAGCCCAGCTCACTGAGCACGCCGCTGACCAGTACGCGCACGGCCGGATCGTCTTCGACAATCAATACGGTTTCGCCATCCATTGCATGAGGAGTCTGCCCGCTGTCGGTAACCGGTTGCTCGTCTTCTTCGCCGCGAAAGCGCGGCAAGTAGAGTTTGACTGTGGTGCCTTGATCGATTTCGCTGTCGATGGACACATGCCCGCGCGACTGCTTGCTGAAACCGTAGATCATCGACAGGCCCAGCCCGGTGCCCTGACCAATCGGTTTGGTGGTGAAAAAGGGATCGAATGCGCGGTTTATCACACTTTGCGGCATACCGCTGCCGTTGTCGGTGACGCTGAGCATCACGTAATCGCCCGGTTCAAGGTTGCTGCAGGCCTCGGTGAATTCGCTATCCAGCACCTGATTGCTGGTTTCCACCACCAGTTTTCCACCCTCGGGCATCGCGTCGCGGGCGTTGATCACCAGGTTGAGCAGGGCGCTTTCCAGTTGATTGGGATCCGCTTCGGCGACCCACAATTTGTCGTGCAGGCGCATCTCCAGATGAATGCTTTCGTTGAGACTGCGCTGCAGCAGTTCCCCCATCGACAGCACCAGGGTATTCATTTGCACCGCTTTGGAGTCGAGTGACTGCCGACGGGAAAACGCCAGTAGTCGATGGGTCAGGCTGGCGGCGCGGTTGGCTGAGGTCACGCCGAGGTCGATCAGGCTGTCGAGATCGTCCGTACGCCCGCGCGCCAAGCGCCGGCGCAACAACTCCAGGCTGCCGATAATCCCGGTGAGCATGTTGTTGAAGTCGTGTGCGATGCCCCCCGTGAGCTGGCCGACCGCTTCCATTTTCTGCGACTGACGCAATGCTTCTTCGTTATGCCGCAATTGCGCGGTGCGTTCTTCGACTTGGTGTTCAAGGGTTTCCAGCGTCGATTGCAGACGTCGCTCGCTTTCACTCAAATCGATCAGTCGGTCGCGGGCTTCGTATTGTCGTCGTCGGCCACGCAGGGCGGCGGACACCAGACTGATCAGTGTCGCTGGATGAAACGGGCGTTCAAGAAAGGTGACGTTGCCGAGCAGATTGCTCAGTTTCGAGGAGGGGCCTTGCTCTTGTCCGCCGTGATGAGTGAGCAGCACGATCGGCAGATCCGACCACGCCGGCTGCAGCTCCAGATGCAGGAACAGCGCTTCGAGTTCCGGGCCGCGCAAGGCTTCGGCAGCGATCAACAGCAAGCCTGCGCCGAGTTCCAGTTCGGTACAGAGCGTGCCCAGCCCGGGCGTGACCAGGCCGCCATAACCTGCCTCGTTGAGGATCATCAGGGCAATCTGACTGTCGCGACCCACGGGGGCCAGAATCAGCGCCCGTTCGGCCAGCGGCACCGACACCGTCACAAGGTTTCTTCCTGAAGCAGCGGGTTGCTTGCGCCGAGGTAGGTCGGTACGCCGCGCAACACACCCTGAAAGGCCTCAAGTGGTTCGCCGATGGTCATGCCTTGCGCCGAAATGCGGTATTCACGAATCGTCGATTCATGGCTGCCGGTGCGTTTCTTGATGATGGAAATGGCCCGGCGCACCTTGCCCAGTGCTTCGAAATAACGCAACAGAATCACCGTGTCGGCCAGATATGTGATGTCGACCGGTGCCTGCATGTCGCCGACCAGACCATGCTGGGCGACAGTCATGAATGTCGCAGCACCTTTGCGGTTAAGGTACAGCAGCAACTCGTGCATGTGCAGCACCAAGGCGTTTTCTTCCGGCATCGCTGCCTGATAACCATTGATACTGTCGATGACCACGGTTTTAATCTGGCCCTCATCGACGCAACGTCGCACCCGATGGGAAAACTCGCCTGGCGACAACTCGGCCGCATCGACCTGATCGATCAGCAGATTACCGGTGTCTTGCAGGGCCTTGAGATCAATGCCGATGTTCTTCATGCGCTCGAACAGCAAGCCCAGTTCTTCATCGAAAATAAACAGTGCAGCTTTTTCGCCGCGTTGTACGGCGGCAGCGGCAAACACCATCGAGATAAGTGATTTACCGGTACCGGCGGGACCGAGAATCAGTGTGCTTGAGCCGGTTTCGATGCCGCCACCGAGCAGAGCATCCAATTCCTTGATGCCGCTGGTCAATTGCAGGCGTGGGTAGTCGCCGCGATGTTCTGCCGCCACCAATCGCGGGAACACATGCAAGCCGTCGCCCATGATGGTGAAATCATGGAAGCCGCCGCGATACTTCTGGCCACGGTACTTCACCACTCGCACGCGCCGTCGCTCGGCGCCGTAGTTGGGCGTCAGCTCTTCGAGGCGGATGACCCCGTGAGCGACGCTGTGCACGGTCTTGTCGAGTGATTCGGTGGTGAGGTCGTCAAGCAGCAGAACCGTGGCGTTGTAGCGCACGAAATAATGCTTGATCGCCAGAATCTGTCGGCGATAGCGCAAAGAACTTTGTGCCAGCAAGCGAATCTCCGAGAGGCTGTCGAGCACTACGCGGGTTGGCTTGACACGCTCGACGGCCTCGAAAATCTGCTTGGTCGCCTCGCCCAACTCCAGATCGGAAGAGTAGAGCAAGCTTTGCTGGTGCTCGGCATTGAGCAGGCTTTCCGGCGGCGTCAGCTCGAAGATCACGATATTTTCGTCCAGCTCCCAGCCATGCGATGCGGCGCCTTGGCGCAATTCACGCTCGGTTTCCGACAGCGTGATGTACAGAGTGCGTTCGCCCGCAACGGAGCCCGCCCTCAGGAAGTGCAAAGCGGCAGTGGTTTTGCCTGTACCGGGTTCACCCTCAAGCAAAAAAACATGCCCGCGAGACAATCCACCGGCCAGGATATCGTCCAGACCATTGATGCCGGTGGCAGCTTTTGCACTGATAAACTCGTTGGATGTAGACAAAAAATGCCCTCTCATGACTACGGGAATCGAGGTCGCTGACAAAAAAACGTGCGGCCTGAATTACTTGACCCGCTGCCATGATGGCAGTTCCGCACTTTCTTTCGGAATGTGCCGAGAGAACAGTTGCTTGTCGGTCAGAGACCTTGCTGTAACGCCGGGTCATCCGGGTTCAGTTGTTCGAGTTGCGCCAGCAGAACCTGAACATTTTGCAGCTGTCCGCTTTCCTTCCAGTAATTGATCAGTAATACCCGCGCCTTGCGGTCGGCCGGGTGGCGCTGGACGATTTCCTGCAGTTGCTTCTGCGCCGCTTCCAGCTCCTGCGCGCTGTGCAGGGTGGTGGCGAGGTCGTAACGATAGTCCTTGTTGTCGGGCTCGAGTTCGACTGCTTTGGACAAGCCGAGCAAGGCGTATTCACGCTGGTTATGGTGCAGCAGCCAAAGCCCCAGGGCATGTTGCAGATACGCCGAGTCAGGCTGGGCCTTGAGTTGTTGCGCAAGTAACTGTCGGGCGGCATCGCTCTGGCCCTGACGGTCGAGTACATCAATCTGCATGACCAGCGCCGGCAAATTGCCAGGCTCGACACGCAAGGTATTGTCCAGTGCTTCCTGCGCCTGCTTGAGTTCGGCGTTATGTATATGGAGGCGCGCCAGTTGCAGATAAATGGCAGCGCTCGGCGACTGTTCCTTCAATGCTTGCTCCCAACCGTCGATGGCCTGTTGCAACGGCGCAAAGTATAAGCCGAGCTCATCCGGTGACAAGCCGAGCAGGGCGTTGATCGCGGCAAAACGCACGCTTTGGTCCTCATCATCGAGCAATGGCCCGAGCAACAGGCTGCGTTGCCCGCCCGGCACCAGTCCAATCAGACTTCTGATCGCTGCCAAACGCACTTCGGGTGCTTCATTCTGCAGGTCTGCGTCTGCCAGTTTCAACGCTTGCGGGCTCGGGTAATTGGGCAGTTCGGCATGCAGCCAGAGGCGGCGTTTGACCGACAGGTCCGGGCGCCCCAATTGCTGATACAGCTGACGTGCCGCGCCCGGCTGGCCGGCACGGGCGGCCGCCAATGCTTCGCTATAGCCATGTTTGATCGCGTCGGGCACCACCGGTGCAGTGCTGCGCAGGGACAACCAGCCGACGAAGATGACCAGTGCGAGGCCAAGGCCGATGAGCAGATAGCGGCGGGACTGAGGCATGCGGGGTTCCGGAAACGTGGATACTTGAGCAGAGCGGCAAGCTTCGGTCAGCTCGGGCTGCGAGTCAAACCCCGTGCATGCGAATCGCCCTACAAGTCGCGTCGACTCAGTTAACCGTCAGGCTCTCGATGCAGTGTCTACGCTTGCAGGAGTCGCTTCGATGAGTGTGCCCATGCAAGCCCTGCTCAATTATTTCAATGCTGTGATCCATCCCGGTCGAGCCGTGTTGCTGTTTGCTCTGCGCACCATTGCGGCAGGGCTGCTGACGTTGTATCTGGCGTTTCTGTTCGACCTCGACCAGCCCAAGTGGTCGATCATGGCCGTGGTCATCGTCAGCCAGCCTTTGGCGGGAATGGCCCTGGCACGCAGTTTTGGCCAGGTGATCGGTACCACGCTCGGGGCCGCCGTAGCGGTATTGCTCATGGCGATCTTCCCGCAGGCACCATTACCCTTCATTACAACGTTGGCGTTATGGCTGGCAGTGTGTACGGCGGGTGGCACGTTGCTGCGCTACACCAGTTCCCAGGCGTTCGTTCTCAGCGGTTACACCGCAGTGGTGGTAGCGTTGCTGGCGATCCCGGATCAGGACGGCACGTTTCTGCTGGCCGTTACCCGGGTTACCGAAACCTTGCTCGCCGTGGCGTGTGTCTGCTTGGTGAGCCTGCTCACGGCCCGGCCGGAAGCGGTCGCCAGCGGCTACTTCGCCAAGGTCGATCAGGTGATCAAACTGGTCGCCAGCCACGCGGCTGCGGTCATCCGCACCGAAGAAAGCGAAGCCGATTTCCAGCGCCGGCAAATGCAATTGCTCGGTGAAATCAGCGCATTGGAGGGATTACGCCGGCATCTGTATTTCGACGCGCCGCGTTTGCGCAGTGCCAACAATCTGGTGCTGCTATTAGGTAATCAATTGATGCTGCTGACCTCAAGATTGACGGCGCTGAGTCATCAACGGCAATTGTTGACCGAGCGTTGGGAAGGGGATTTGCCACTCGACGTCCAGCGCCTGCGTGCAGAGGAACTGGCACTTCTCGACCAGTTGGCGCAGCAGGGCCGCGCGTTACCGGCCGAAGCACGACACCAGTTCGTCACGTTGCAGCAGCAATTCGAACAGCTTGCCTACAAGTCCGAACAATTGACTGAAGAGATGAGCGCGACCCTGCGCTCCCTGGCGTGGGCTCTGCGCTGGGAACAGGCGCGTCTTTTGCGGCAACTGGAGCAGATCCTCGAATTGAGCGAGGCCATCCAGGAGGGACGCGAGGCCAGTTGCATGTATCGCGGCCAGGCCAGCCCGCTGCATCTGGATTTCACCCTGGCCTCGATGAACGCCGTCCGTGCCTTTATAGCGCTGCTGGTGGCCGGGCTGATCTGGATCGAAACCGCATGGGACGGCGCTCGGGGCGGGATGATTCTGGTGGGGATCCTGTGCTCGCTGATGGCAACGTTTCCGCGACCGCTGATGGCCGCACAGAGTTATGCACGCGGGCTGGGGCTGGCGCTTTTGGTGTCGGCGCTCTACCAGTTCGCGCTGGTCCCGGCAGTCAGTGATTTCGAACCCCTGGCCTTGTTACTGGCGCCATTGTTGTATGTCATCGCAGTGGGACTCGCGAGCCCTGCAACAGCGGGGATCGGCATGGGGCTGGGGCTCTCGAGTTTCCTGATGATCGGCCCGCAGAACATCGGTACCGGGCAGAACACTGCGATTCAATGGTTTGAATTTGCCGGTGCCTATGTCTGTGCGGCAATGCTTGCCTTGATCGTTTACGCGTGGATTTTCCCGTTTCGCCCGGTGCTGCGCATTCGCCGCTTGTACAACGAGGCGCGGGAGCAGGTGTATCAGTTGAGCAAGGCGCCGGCCACCGACGAACAACAGTTTGCCTTCGAGAGCCGGATGACCGATCGACTGACGAGCATGCTTGGGCTGCTGCCTGCTGCAAATGACCGGGCGATGCAGCAGTTGTATGAAATCAGTCTGGCCTGTGTCGCACTGGGGGTGGCCACGCACCAACTGCGGCAACAGGCACAGAACAATACTTTGCTCACGCAAACCTTCAGTCAGCAATTGTCTTCGGCATTGCGCCAGACCGCGCGGTTTGTCGCCGGACGTGCGGACGCGCAACTGACGCCGTTGCTGGGCACGCTGCACACCCTTGGTGAGCAACTGGACGCGTTGCACGTCGCCAGTCACGCGCATTTATGGTCGGTGTTTCGCATGCGCGTGGCATTGCTGATCGTCGAGGCTTTTCTGCAGCGTCATGGTGAACATTTGCAACGAAACATCGAGGAAGGAGCGCCAGCCATTGCCCATTGATTTCGAAATTGGCGGCGTTTACTTGCCGCCCATTGCCCAGGCGCTGTTGCTGGCCATGCCGATTTTCATGCTGCTCGACTGGCTCTTGCGGCGCATGGGCGTACTGCGGCGGGTCTGGCATGAAGCCCTGTTCGAAGGCGCCTTGTATGCCTGCGTTTGTGCCACGCTGATTCTGTTGATGGGAGCCTGACATCTTGAAATTGTTACTCGCGCGGTTGACGACAGTGGCAGTGGTGATTCTGGCCATCGTGCTCGGCTGGTTTGCCTGGGAGCATTACACCCGCGCACCATGGACCCGGGATGCGCGGGTGAGGGCGGACGTGGTGACGTTGTCGGCAGACGTCTCGGGGCGCATTGTCAGATTGGCGGTGCAGGACAACCAGCACGTCGACAAAGGCCAGTTGTTGATGGAGATCGATCCTGCGCGCTACACCCTGGCAGTGGAGCATGCGCAGCGTTCGGTGGAAGTGGCAAAGGCTACATTGGGGCAGTCGCAAGCAGCGATCATCTCCAGTGAAGCCTTGCTCAAACAGCGCCAGAGTGAAGAGCGCCGGCGGCGTACGCTGAAGCAGGGTTTCGCCATCTCGGGCGAAGAATGGGAGAAATCCAGCACTGACGTGGCCGTGGCCCAGGCCGATCTGTTGCGCAACCAGGCCAATCTCGGCCTGGCTGAGGCCAATGTGCAGTTGGCTATTGCTGCGCAGACTCAGGCCGAACTCGATTTGCAGCGCACCCGCGTCGAGTCTCCGGTCAGCGGCTACATCACCAATCTGTTGACCCGAGAGGGCGATTACGCGGTAGCGGGCGGCGCGCTGTTGGCGCTGGTCGACAGCGAATCGTTCTATGTCAGTGGGTATTTCGAAGAAACCAAGTTGCCGCGGATCGAAGAGGGTGATCGGGTACGAATCCAGTTGATGAGCGGTGAAACGTTTGCTGGCACGGTGCAAAGCATTGCCTTCGCCATTGCCGACCGGGAAAACGCGCCGGGCAGCCGATTGTTGGCCAACATCAACCCTAGCTATACCTGGGTGAAACTGGCGCAACGGGTGCCGGTGCGGATCGCGATCGACGCCGACTATGCCGGCAAGAATCGCCTGCGCGCCGGCACCACCGCCACGGTTACCGTCGAACACCCCTGACAATGCTGCGCCCTGACACCCCCTCCTACAGGGAGAAGGTTCGAGTATTAGGCAGGCACAAAAAAGCCCCGCGACCGAATGATACGCGGGGCAAAGAATCTGGTTGGTTGCGGCCAACCAAAGGAGCTCTTTAACAATCGATTACTTGCTGGCGACGGTCTCCGGCTGCCAGCCGCCACCTAGAGCCTTGTAGATCGCGACGATGCCGCGATACAGATCGACTTCAGCCTGGGCTTGAGTGTCTTCAGCGTTCAGACGCTCACGCTGCGCATCGAGCAGCACAAGGAAGTCCGTGGTGCCTTCGCGATAGCGGATTTCAGCCAGATCAGCGGCCTTGCGGCTCGATTCACTCTGACGAATCAGCGAGATCAGGCGTTGCTGACGTTTGCCGTAATCACTGAAAGCGTTTTCCGACTCCTCGAGGGCCAGCAGCACTTGCTGCTCGTAGGTCGCCAGCGCGCCTTCGGCTTCAGCATCGGCGCCGCGCAAACGGGCGCGCACGCTGCCAAGGTCGAACGCCGCCCACGTGATGCTCGGACCGAGTGCCCAGGCGTTGGCCGCCGAGGAACCGATCTGTGAACCACGCCCGGCCGTCCAGCCGAGGAAGCCACTAAGGCTGACCCGAGGAAACAGGTCGGCTTTCGCCACGCCGATGCGCGCCGTGGCCGAAGCCAGGTTGCGTTCCGCACTGAGAATGTCCGGGCGACGTTGCAGCAGTTCACCCGGGTCACCGATCGGCAAGGCCTTGGCTATCGCTGGCAAGTCTTTTGGACTCAGGTCGACGGTCAGCTTGTCCGGGCGCTCGCCCAGCAGGGTAGCGATGCGGTTCTTCTGCCGAACCTGCTCCGCCTGCAATTGCGGCACGCTGGCTTCGACCGAAGCCAGGCGTGCATCGGCACGCTCGACATCGAGTTGATCGCCAACACCGGCGTCACGCAGGCTGATGGTGATCTTACGCGACTCCTGCTGGTTGTTCAGGTTGGCCACGGCGATCTTTTCCCGCAATTGCGCACCACGCAGTTGGCCGTAAGCGTCCACCAGTTCGGCAATCATGGTGACTTGCAATTGATACAGATCGGCTTCAGCGGCTTGCTGGTCGGCGTCGCTGGCTTCCAGATTACGCTGGATGCGCCCGAACAGGTCGAGTTCCCAGGCCATGTCCAGACCGAGGTCATAGCGTTCACTATTGACCCGGTTGGTGGTCTGGCCAGGGATTTGGCCCTTGGCCAAGTCACTGCTGGCGCGGCTGGTGATGGTTGGCATTGCGTCATTGCTGGCGTCGTCGCGGATCGCCCGGGCGGCTTTCCAGCGGGCGAATGCCACGCGCAGTTCACGGTTGCCTTGCAGCGATTGCGTCACCAACTGGTTGAGGGTCGGATCGTCGAATTGCTGCCACCAGATGCCTTCGAATTTCGTACGGTCGAAGTTCTTTTGCCCGGCGGCGCCATCGGTAGCGGCCGTGATATTGGCCGCCTCCGTGGTTGGGGTCTTGTAGTCGGGGCCGACGGCGCAGGCACTGAGGGCCAGCACCAGCAGGCTCGGCAGGAAGACTTTCAGACTCATTGTTGCGCCTCCAGTGGCTTTTGAAGATTGAGCGCCTTGGCTGCTTTGCGCTGCTCACCGCGTTCGACGAAATTACGGATCAGTACGTAGAACACGGGCGTCAACAACAGGCCGAAGAAGGTCACCCCGAGCATCCCGGAGAACACCGCCACACCCATGGCGTGACGCATCTCGGCACCGGCACCGCTGGAGAACACCAGTGGCACCACACCCATGATGAACGCGAAGGAGGTCATCAGGATCGGCCGCAGACGCAGACGGCAGGCTTCCAGTACTGCAGCGAGCGGGCCGAGACCTTCTTCCTGTTTGTCCTTGGCAAACTCGACGATCAGAATCGCGTTCTTACAGGCAAGTCCCACCAGTACGATCAAACCGATCTGGGTGAAGATATTGTTGTCACCGCCCGAGATGATCACGCCGGTAATGGCCGAGAGCAGGGTCATCGGTACGATCAGGATCACCGCCAGTGGCAGGCTCCAGCTTTCGTATTGAGCCGCGAGTACCAGGAACGCCAGCAGTACGCAGAGCGGGAACACGAACAGCGCAGTGTTGCCGGACAGAATCTGCTGGTAGGTCAGGTCGGTCCATTCATAGGTCATGCCGTTCGGAAGTTCTTCCTTGAGCAGTTTTTCGATGGCTTTTTCGGCCTGGCCAGAGCTATAACCCGGGGCTGCGGCACCGTTGATTTCAGCGGTGATGAAGCCGTTGTAGTGCATCACGCGATCCGGGCCCGAGGTGTCGCTGACCTTGATAAAGGTCGCCAACGGGATCATTTCGCCTTTGTTGTTACGGACTTTCAGCTGACCGATCTGATCGGATTCGAGGCGGAACTGCTGTTCGGCCTGAACGTTGACCTGATAGGTGCGGCCAAAACGGTTGAAGTCGTTGGCATACAGCGAACCCAGGTAGATCTGCAGGGTGTCGAAGATGTCGCTGACGGCCACGCCGTGTGTCTTGGCTTTTTCACGGTCGATCGCGGCATCGACCTGCGGCACGTTCACGGTGTAACTGGTGAACAGGCCAGCCAGTTCCGGCACGCTGTGGCTCTTGTTGATGATGTTCATGGTTTCTTTGTACAGCTCGTCGTAGCCCAGGTTGCCCCGGTCTTCGATTTGCAGGCGGAAACCACCAATGGTGCCCAGACCTTGTACCGGCGGTGGCGGGAAAATCGCCATGTACGCTTCTTGAATGTTGGCGAACTGGCCGTTCAAGGCCCCGGCGATTGCACCGGCGGACATGCTCGGGTCTTTACGCTCGTCGAACGGTTTCAGGGTCACGAACACGATGCCGGCATTCGGGCTGTTGGTGAAACCGTTGATCGACAGCCCCGGGAACGCTACGGCGCTTTCCACGCCTGGCTGTTTCAGCGCCAGATCAGACATGCGCTTGATCACATCTTCGGTGCGATCCAGGCTCGAAGCGTCCGGCAATTGCGCGAAGGCCACCAGGTATTGCTTGTCCTGGCCCGGCACGAAACCGGTCGGGGTGCTGGAGAAACCGAAGAAGGTCAACACCATCAGGCCTGCGTACAGGAGGAGGGCGATGCCGCTGCTGCGGATAACCCGACCCACAGTGCCGACGTAGCCATGGCTGGCACGGTCAAAGAAGCGGTTGAACGGACGGAACAACCAGCCACCGAAGATCTTGTCGAGTGCTTTGGAAAAGCGGTCTTTCGGCGCGTCGTGGCTTTTCAGCAAGACTGCGGCCAACGCTGGCGACAAGGTCAGCGAGTTGAATGCCGAGATCACCGTCGAGATCGCGATGGTCAGTGCGAACTGCTTGTAGAACTGCCCGGTGAGACCGGAGATGAATGCCGCCGGAATGAACACCGCACACAGCACCAGTGCCGTGGCAACGATCGGACCGGTCACTTCACGCATGGCGCGCTTGGTGGCTTCCACCGGGTTCAATCCGAGTTCGATGTTCCGTTCAACGTTCTCCACCACCACGATGGCGTCGTCGACCACGATACCGATGGCCAGTACCAGGCCGAACAAGGACAGCGCGTTAAGCGAGAAGCCAAACAAATGCATCACCGCAAACGTACCGATCAACGATACCGGCACCGCCACCAACGGAATGATCGAGGCGCGCCAGGTTTGCAGGAACAGGATCACTACCAGTACCACGAGGATCAGTGCTTCAAAGAGGGTGTGAACCACCGCCTCAATCGAACCGCGCACGAAGATCGTCGGGTCATAGACGATGCTGTAGTCCATGCCTTGCGGGAAGCCTTTCTTCAACTCGTCCATTTTCGCCCGAACGTCGTTCGAGATGTCGATGGCATTGGAGCCTGGACGCTGAAAGATCGGGATGGCTACGGCCGGCTGATTATCCAGCAACGAACGCAGCGCGTATTGGCTGGAACCCAGTTCGACGCGAGCGATGTCTTTGAGGCGAGTGATTTCACCGTCGTCGCCTGCACGAATGATGATGTTCTCGAACTCTTCCTCTGAGACCAGACGGCCTTGAGTGTTCACCGATAGCTGAAAGCTCTGGGCATTCGGGGCTGGAGGCGCGCCCAATTGACCGGCTGCAACCTGACGGTTCTGCTCACGAATCGCGGTGACCACATCGGTCGCGGTCAGGTTACGCGAAGCAGTTTTGTTCGGGTCGAGCCAGACACGCAGCGAATAGTCGCCCATACCGAACAGTTGCACGTCACCGACGCCGTTCAGACGCGCCAGCTCATCCTTGATGTTGAGGATCGCGTAGTTCGACAGGTAGAGCATGTCGTAGCGTTTGTCCGGCGAGGTCAAGTGCACAACCATGGTCAGGTCGGGCGATGCCTTGTCGACGGTGATACCGATGCGCGTCACTTCCTCGGGAAGTTTCGGCTCGGTACGGGTCACCCGGTTTTGCACCTGCACCTGCGCGTTGTCCAGGTCTGTGCCCAGGGCGAAGGTGATGGTCAGGGTGATCTTGCCGTCGGCGGTCGACTGCGAGGACATGTACAGCATGTTCTCGACGCCGGTAATCGCTTGCTCCAGCGGAGCGGCCACGGTTTCACCGATGACTTTAGGGTTGGCACCCGGGAAGTTCGCACGTACCACCACGGTCGGTGGCACGACTTCGGGATATTCACTGATCGGCAACTGGAACAGCGAGATCGCACCGGCGATCAGGATCAGCAGCGACAGCACCGCTGCGAAGATCGGCCGTGAAATGAAGAATTGGGAAAAATTCATCGGAGTTGTCGTCCCTTAACCGCGTGGGGTCGTGGCGGCCAGCTTCACAACCGCACCGGACGCACCCTTGGCAGGGGCGACTTTGGGCAGGTTGCTGGCTTCCAGCGCTTGACGTTGTTGAGCGAGTGCCGCGATGGTCTGTTCGCTGGCCATCGGTACCACTTCAGGGGTGACCGGCGAGCCAGGGCGAACCCGTTGCAGACCCTTGACGATGATCGTGTCGTCCTTGTTCAGGCCTGTACGGACGATGCGCAGGCCTTCGATTTTCGGACCCAGTTCGACGGCGCGGTACGCGGTTTTGTTGTCCGCATCCATCACCAGCACGACCTTTTTGCCGAGGTCGGTACCGACCGCTTCGTCGTTGATCAGCATGGCGTTGTAAGTGCCGCTGCCGACCAGTTTCAGTCGTGCGTACAGGCCCGGGGTGTAGGTGCCGTCGCTGTTGTCGAACACCGCGCGACCACGGATGGTGCCGGTTTTCGGGTTGACCTGGTTGTCGACGAAGTTCATCTGACCCAGGTGCGGATTGCCGTCCTCGTTGGACAGGCCCATGTACACCGGAGTCGTGGCGCCACGCTGACCGTTACGGGCCAGTTGGGTGTATTTGAGGAAGACGCGCTCGTCAGCGTCGAAGTAGGCGTAAACGCGATCGGTGGAAACCACGCTGGTCAGCGGCGTAGTGTCTGCGGTCACCAGGTTACCGGCGGTGATTTCGGCACGGCTGACACGGCCACTGATCGGTGCGGTCACGCGGGTGAAGCTGAGGTTCAGTTTGGCCAGATCCAGCTGCGCCTGCAGGGCACCGACAGCAGCTCGGGCTTCTTGAGCCGCACTGGTACGCGAGTCGGCGAGTTCTGCAGAAATCGCGTTGCTGGCACGCAGGCGTTCACCGCGACCGGCTTCGTTTTCACTGCGGGTGGCGTTGGCGCGGGATTGGGCTACGAGGGCTTCGAGGCGGCGCACCTCAGCCTGGAACGGACGCGGGTCGATCTGGAACAGCAGGTCGCCTTTCTTGACCAGCGCGCCTTCAGTGAAAGCGACTTGATCGATCTGGCCGGAGACCCGTGGACGGATTTCAACGGTTTCCGGCGCCTCAAGGCGCCCGGTGAATTCGTCCCACTCGTTGACCGGTTGCTCGATTACCTTGGCCACGCTGACTTTGGCAGCAGGCGCGGTGGCGGCAGTCTCCGGAGTCTTGCCGCAGGCGCTCATCACCAGTACGGCCAACAAGGCCAACGGGAAGCGCAAATGTTTGAGTGACTGTTCCATGGATGCATCCGCCAATGTATTGAAGATGGGCGGATGATGATCGGCGGGGTGTGATGGCACGAATCGAATGAAGCAAAGGTAACTATCATTCGGAATGATATAAGACCCGAACGAGCCCTCTAGTATGCGTCTTTCGTTAGGGGGCTATCAATATCCGTGATGAAAGTTTCATGATGCGTTGCGTAGCAAATCACGGTGCAAATCCGCAGGCCAGAAACAAAGAGACGGCCATGAAGGCCGTCTCGATCAGCTAGATGCCGATGTGTATCAGTTGATGCCTTTGCGGTTCGGACCGAAACGGTTCGGGCCCGGCTGGCTGTCTTGCGCCAGGAACACCAGGTTGACGATTGGCAGCAGCAACCACCAGCCGCTACGATCGGTGTCGTGCATACGACGTACACCAACGGCAATGCTCGGCACTAGCAGCGCCAGATTATAAAGACCTTGCAGAACCCCGCCGGTTTTGAAAAAACCGTCAATGAATCCCATAACGAACGCAACACCCATGCTGATCAGGAAGAACAACCAGTATTCACGGCGCGTAGCACGACCGTTGAATACCGCGTAATTCTTCAATGCTTCAAGGTAAGGATTGCCCGTCGAAATGGCGGGGCCTTGTGCATAGGACTGTTGGGTTGCCTGAGGCGCCCCGCACTGTGGGCAAGCCACGGCCAAAGTGCTTATTTCCTTGGCGCAACCGCGGCAGAAAACCATGCTCATATTTTTTCCCTAAAATTATTCAATCGATAGAAACAGCAAAACCAACGCGGTAAGGCCAGACAAAATGATGCCGGCGATCGCAAGGTTTCTTCCTGAGTGTTTTTGGTTGATGCAAATGATGCCGCAGGCGAGACCGGCGATGCTGATAAAACCAACACCGAGGATCGTTTCAGCGTCCCATTCGGAATCATCAAAGAGCGTGAGTGCGCAGATAATTCCGAGGATCATCGAAACGATGGCTAGCCAAGGTACTTCGGCTTGCGTTTGCGGCACGAAGGCCTGTTGGCTGGCCCCGCACTGGGGGCAAGAGAGCGCCGTTTCGTGAAGCTCCTTGGCGCAAGCACGACAATAGACCATTGCCATCGTTTTCCTTAACTGAGTGCGAAATCCCCGACCTTCCGTAGGCCGAGGCGGCGCTAAGTTAATCTTTATTACCAAATTTGTCATTAGGCACTGTGCCACTAATGGCATTTTTGCCCTTGTAGAAGCTGTGGTGGGTGGTTCAACACTCCTTTGAGAGCCTCAAGACCTATAAGTCCCGAGCAAGCGCCTGACATGCACATTTCGCTAGGGGGCTATAAATCTGTTTGGTGACAAATCTGCGTAGCGGTGCGTGCAAAGGTCATGACCGCAGATGAAATGATTGCATTTGAATAGTGGCTCTATGATGTTATTTTTCGCGACCCATTTCCTGTTTCATTCGCTCAAGGAGAAAGAGCACTCATGGTTGAGCATCAGTTGATCCTGTTCGGACCGCCCGGCACCAGTAAAAGCCATCGGGCCCGGACGACAAAGGCCGAGGCTCTGGGCGTGGACGATGCGCAGATCGTTCCAGTCGCCTTTCATCCGGATTACAGCTACGGCGAATTCGTTGCGCGATTGATGCCCAGAACTCGGGAAAATCAGATCGAGTATCGCGTCCACGCCGGGCCTTTCCTGCGTGCGTTGGCGCTTGCCTATAGTCATCTGCCTCAGGCAAGTAACGGTCAGGCATCGCAGAACGTATTGCTGCTTGTCGATGAGATCAACCGCGGTAATTGCGCAGAAATTTTTGGCGATGTGTTCCAGTTGCTTGATCGTGATGATGAGGGCTGGTCGAGCTATGCGATCAGTGTTTCCGATCTGGTGATCGATGCGCTTGAGGCCGAGCTTGCACTGCTCGGCCACAACAGTCCTTTTCCCGATTTGAACAAGCGACTGGCGGATACGCTGAAGCAGCGTCAGTTATGCTTGCCGCCGAACCTGATCATGATCGGCACGATGAACACCAGCGACGAATCCGTGTATTTCATGGACTCGGCGTTCAAGCGTCGCTGGCATTTTGAATTCTGTGCTGAAGAGTTCAGCAATGACGTGCCTGCCAGCCAGAAAAAGGCTCTCATGCCGTCAGCACATCATTTGACTTGGGAGACATTCGTCACCGCGCTGAACCAGTTCATTCGAGACCGCTGCACAGCCCCAAGGCTCGATGACAAGCTGGTGGGGCCTTGGTTTATCAAAGGCAGGCGCGAGCCGGATAGAACTCTGGCCGATGTCTACCCAAAAGAACTGAACAAGCTCATTGCCGCGACCGGCATGATTGGCGACCCCGCCAGCGGTGTTCGGCAAAGCAGAGCGTTCGACGATGACTTGAAGACGCTGGCTGACAAAATGTCCGAAGCCAATCGCAAGCGCTTGCTGAAGGAGGGTGGCCATGATCCAAAAGCTGAACTCAAGTTCACAAAAATCCGTTCCAGTTCCGGCCATGCAAATCAGTACTACTGTTCAAAGACCTCTCCAAAGAAGTTCAAGTCGGACACCAAAGGTCTGATTATCGAAGACTATTTAGAGCAGCTTGCCAGGTTCAAACTGCACTCTGAAGTTCACCGCATTGAGCGCGCCGATATCGTGGGCAAGTTGTTCCTCTATTTGTGGGACAACGTCTTTGATCGTGACCGGTCCCCGTTGTGTACGCTGCTCGCAATCGAACAGCGTGAGCTGCGCACCTTCGGGCAGTTTGCCACGCGGGTCGACGAGTTCATTAAATGCTTGTGCCCACCCCCTGATATCCACGAACTACTAAGCGCCGCGTTCGTTGAGGCTGCCCTGGATCTGGAAGATGATGCATTGCCTGCATCCGACGAGGCCTGACGATGCTGCTCGACGACATTGAACGAGTCGAAAGCGACGGCGAGGTGGGACTGTTTCGCGAAAAGGATGGGCGCTATCTGTTGAAGGTGCCCCATGGCATGAGCGAAGTGAACAGCGCTGAGGCGTTGTCGCTGCTTTACCGTTGTTTCGTAGTGTTTCGCCGAACCCAGCGCGAGCATGAGGTGCTGACAGCCCATGATGGTGTCGAAGCCGATGACAAGGGCAATGAGCGGGCTGACGACGGAATGGCGTTCCACGACGCGCTGGCGCTGGACGAGTTGTTCGATCGTGCCGACCCACGCAGCCTGCTTTCAATGTGTGAGCGGCGCGGTCGCAGTGTCGATAACCCATATCGCCGTTTTGATCGACATCTGCATCGTGCGCTGTTTGATCAACGAGGCGCGGCTTACTTTGAGTCGATCCAGCAAGACCGTCGGTTCGGTCAGTTTGGCAAGGCGGATATCCTCGGCCTTTACTGCTTTCTGGCGCTGGATTTTTATCGGGGTTTTCTCAAAGTCGATCCCCGATGTGCCTGGGGCAGTTTCGTTGTTGAAGGCGAAGCGCTGGCGCAAGATTTCCGCCACCGTTACCTCAGCGCCGAAGACTCGCTCTATTGCGGTGATGCGCTGTCACGCCAGCGCAGCCTGAGCCATCTGCGCCACTTGCTGCAAAGTATCGACCGCTGCGCGGCACCTCGCGACGCTCACTATTATCAGTTGCACGATGCGCTGGAGCGATACCTGCATGCAGGTACACAAAGCAACCAGGACACCGGGCTGATATGGGGCGTTGGAAAATTCTGGGCAGTCTGGGAATCAGTCTGTTTGTGTCATGGGTTGAACGAAGGTGAAGGCAGGCTCGAAGCTTTCCAGACTTGCGATGATCAGCATCTGCCACTTGGAATAGCCGATGCCACGACGCTAGCCCGCTGGCAAAAGCAGCGCTACAGGATTTTCGCTCGCAACCACATCAAACGGCGCCCCGATCTGGTCAAGCAGGAGGGTGAAGTCTGGACGGTGGTGGATTTCAAATACTACGAGCAGGCTACTTTAAAACGGCCCAAGTGGAGCAAGAATGCTGAGCTCGCCAAGGAAGAGCGGGACTTTCTGAATCTGGAGGCCTACGGGCTGCTACTGCATAACCATCTGGCCAGAGAGGGGTTGAGCGAGCACGAAGTCTGGCTGGAGATGTGGTTGCCGGGCGAGCGAGAGTCATGGTTCGAGTTTCGCGGCGAACCGGCCTGGGACCCGCCGCTGCGTGTGCGTACGCTGGCGACCACCGAGCTGATCAAGGCATACGCTGATCAATACCAGTGCTCGACACGGTCCTGATCCCATCACCGCCGGGCGCCAGCTACTTCTTCGGCATGGTGGAGCGCTTTACCGGGCCCTTGCTGCTCAAGGTACGCCGCGCGGCATGGACCGCACGCTCGGAAAGTGCTTCCATGCGTGGCGATTGCAGTTCCCAGGCATGCCAATAAAGCTCGATATCGGTGAAATGCCCCGGGGCCACATCCACCAGATCCCGACTTTTCAGCGAATCGCTGACCTGCATATACGGCACCATTCCATAACCCAGCCCTCGGCGGATAGCTTTCAGGCGTGCCTCTGGAAGTGACAAGTAGTGAGTGGGATAAGCGTCTGCGTGCAGGCCGAAGCGTGACTGCACGAAATCAGACTGCAATGTGTCCTTGCGAGAATAGGCAAATACTGGTGCCTTGCGCGCAGCAGAGCGATTCAGGCCCTTGGCAAACCAGCGTTGTTGAAAGTCTGGTGATGCCACCAGTTGATAACGCATCGAGCCCAGCAACTCTGCAAAGTATCTCACGCATCGGCTCTGAACGCGTGCCGATACAGCCGATTACTTGGCCACTTTCCAGCAGTGCGTAGGTGTGATCCTGATCTGTCGTACTGGATTCGAAGAGACAGATGGGTGACAAACTGCACAACTTTAGAGAAGGCGGGTTATATCGACAGGTTTGTCCAAGGGTTTTCCAGTGAAACACCTTGGCGGTTGTTGATACTGCAAGAAAGTGCCAGTAAGCAGGCCGTCGGAGGTGATCTTGTATACGGTGTGGAGAGAGTTGTCGGGATGAAGCCCTACGTGGATAGTTACATTGACCTACTGAGTGGCAGTGACAAAAGGGCAGCACTAGATACGGATCATGTCATACGCCGTCGTATGCAAGAGAAGTACCTGGTATCGAGAAGTCAGGATATTTGCTCCTTGTATCAATTTCTGCTGGAAGGTGAGACACCAAAGTGACTCTGTAGGCCTATACCTTCTGACGGACGCTAAAACGTTGAAAAACAGGATAGCTACGCGCATCAAGCGACAGCTACCCGGGACCGAACCACAGGATCTCGACCCTTGTTTCAAAGACTATCCGGATCCCCAAAGAACATTTTGACATGGCTCTAGGACGGTTATTTCAGGTCGAAAAAAAAGAGTTGTGCCCCCATTTGTGCCCCCACTTGCATCGGCTGTGTTAGCGATCGTGAATGGCGATTCCTGATAAACACCAGTGTGGCTTTGGCTAGCTTTCAGTGTACGCCCTGAAGTCAGTATTTAATGTTCTTGTGACAGTCCTCATCCTGCTTCGGCGTTGCGTGTAGTGGTCAACTAATCCCGGACACGACGTTAAGTTTTTCTTCGGCCCGAGCTGGCGCCAACCCACCGTTGAATTGATGGGGTCGAACCCAGTTGTACTGATGCATCAAGAAGTGACTGATATCGCGCAGGGCTTCTTGAGCCGTTCTGTAACCCGTGGTCGGTATCTATTCCGTTTTCAAGCTGCGAAACACGCGCTCCATTGGCGCGTTGTCCCAGCAGTTTCCCCGGCGACTCATGCTCTGGCGCATGCGATAGCTCCACAGCCGCTGGCGAAATAGACGGCTCGCATACTTTGACCCTTGATCCGAGTGAAACAACAGGCCCTGAGGCCTTCCTCGTTGCTCGTAAGCCATCTCCAGCGCCTTGATAACCAGATCGGCGTCCGGCTTTTCCGACAATGCCCAGCCCACCACTCGACGCGTGCAAAGATCCAGCACGACCGCCAGGTAATGCCATTTCCCCTGAACCCAGATGTAGGTGATGTCGCCGCACCACACCTGGTTGGGTGCCGGAACATCGAACCCCCGATTCAAGATGTTCGGGATATCCAACCGTTCAACTGTAGCTCGATTATAGGCATGTGATCCGGGCTGTTTACTGACGAGGTCAAGCTCGCGCATCAGACTGCGCACTTTGAATCGACCGAGCTGCTCACCGTCGTCACGCATCAACGACAGGATGCTGCGGCTGCCCGCAGCACTGCGACTTTGCGAGAGCAGCTCGTTCACCCGGCTGCGCGACCGAAGCCGTTCGACATCCGGCGTGCGGCGCCTAAGACGCTGGGCGTAGTAGCACGAGCGGGTGACTTCAAACACCTTGCACAGCCAAACAACCGGCTCATGGACGCTCAGCTGATTGATCAGCGCGTACGCTCGTGATCTTCCGACATCAAGAGCGCGGTAGCCTTTTTTAATATCGATTTTTCACGTTCGAGACGGGCAATCCGGGCTTCCAACTCCTGGATTTTCTGCTGTTCCGGGGTCAGCGCTTTGCTCTGTGGAGTGACGCCTTGGCGCTCCTGCTGAACCTGATCAACCCAGCGGCGCAGGGCCGACTCGGCGACGCCGAGTGAACGGCTGGCTTCGATGTAGCTGTAGTTTTGCTTGAGTACGAGGGCGGCAGCCTCGCGTTTGAATTCAGCAGAAAAGGAACGGCGATGTTTGGTCATCTGACACTTCGATCTGGCGAGCATTCTCGCCTAAATGGGTGTCCGGTTTCATTAGACCACTACACTAATACGGCTGTCCTTACGATCAAGGGACCCCAGAAGGCTCTCGTCTTCCTCTGAAAGCTTCTGGTCCTTGATTTGGCTGATCACGTTGCGGTCTACAAAATGTACGAATTTGATCATTGCTATTTCCTGTTCATTCTCAGATAGCTCCAGGCCAACTGCGCAGCTTGAGAGTATCCTTCGCTAAGCCGGAGGAGAGCTCCTATAAGCGAAAAAAGTAACCGTCCGGTAGAACACAATCATGTTATGCCATGGCGCGAGCAAGATGCCCTTGTTGACGGTTGCGGTGGAGCATCTACGATGCTTTTGGTGTCCGGGATCAGTTGACCACTACAAATCGCCTAGACCTCCCCTGGCTGCACAAGCTCGGCAAGCTATGCCCCCAAACGTTGGTATTTCGCTAGTAATCGCTCAACTTCGGCAGCCAACAAGTCTTCCACCATGGCCGAATATTGCTGATCAGGCGCCGCATAGGCGTAAAGCGCATCAACCTGCTGAAATGCCAGGTTCTGCAAGTTTGTGGCATGTGGCTCAGGCATGGTGATGGCCAGGTCGAGTTGGCTCTCGATAGTGGCGATCTGCGCTTTGATCTCACGCCAGCGTGCGGTGCGTTGCTCCACCAAGCCCTGCCGGTTCAGGCCAAAGACTCGGTAGGTGTGGTGGCCGTAGGGGTCAATCTGACCGGCATGCGCTTGAGGTCCGACCACGCTCAGCTCTTGCTCCAGCATCCACTTCAAGTGCTGCTTGGGGTCGCGTCGAGTAGGATCAATGAGCGCGGGGTCTTCGGCTTCGTGATCATCACTCGCACCAAAGGCGCGCTGTGGCCCCAATATGGGAAACAAATCGCCTTTACCTAAATAAAACTGTCCCTCGACCTCATCTTCCAGTGGGGTTTGTTCGGTTTGCTGAGCGTCCTGGTAGCGTCGTCGATTACAATCGATGCAACTGGCAAGTAAGTTTTCCCAGCGCGCGGCGAGCCACCAATACCCTGGGTGCTCAGGGCAGCCAGCAACGCGTCCTTTCGGGCGGAAGTGCTCAATATCGGTCGGTTGAACGGCCCGAATGCTGGACTCGCAATAGGCACATTTGCCAAAGAACAACGTATTTAATGCCGTGGCAACATCATCCTGTCGATAGGCCTTGAATTTGAACTTAGTGGTGGTAGTAGTCCTAAAGTGTTGGGTCGCCCGAGCACGTTCGCGGGCGGCCAGGCTTGTGGATCCGGCTAGGGATGCTGGGACGGGAACATCCCGTCGATCTACCCACCTCATGGCCGGCGGCTCCGTTGCAGGGTCTTAAGCTTGGCCAGTACACCTTGCACGGCCTCCTCTCGGACTTGACCACGAGCAACCTCGGATGACGCATTCATTTCCTCAATAAAGCGGCGCAGGGCTTCGTTGAGGATCTGTTCAGCAGGCGTGTCACCGAGCCAACGAAGATGTCCAAGCGTTCGCTGATCATGGTGGGACAGCGCAGAGCGAGCGTGGGCAGGCAATGCGATTTGTTCCAGTACCTGTTCCAGATCAGGGTCGGCGGTGCTCGACAAACCAAAATAGTCAGAGGTCAATAACTGTTCTGCACGAAGCCCTCGGACGTCCGGCAGGTCGTTCAGGACTTCGATAGTTTGCGTTTCGTTTCGCACAAGCACCTTGACTTCATCGCCGCGCATGCCACGTAAACAGAGTGGGTCATGGGTAGTCACAATAAACTGCACATTGGGCATCGCCCTTCGCAGGGCGGACATCACCTGCAGCTTCCAGCGTGGGTGCAAGTGGGTTTCGATTTCATCAATCAACACGAGCCCGCGCGCGTATTCCAGATCCCCCCATTCCTCAAGCATGCCGCGCATCACTGCCAACACCATGGCCATCAGTGAACGGTAGCCATCGCTGAGTCGCTCCAGAGGCGTTTCACGGCCGTGCGCATGAACGTAGAGTCGACCCTCGGCGTCCCTGCCGATGTTGTCGTCGTGCTTCAAGATCAGGACCTCTCGCATTGCACGTGCAAGGGCGTCGAAGCTCGCGTCATCAAGGCTCTGTAACCAACGGCCTGGATGGGGCAGTTTGGCAAAGGGGTCGAACAATGATTTTACTGCCGAAATGTGCTGTCGACGGGTCGTTTCTTTGCCGAAGAACCGGCGTGCACCGAAGGCGAATAACACTAGCGCGGGTTGTTCTTCACCGACGAAGCGCTTGGTCAAAGGGTCGATGTGGAAGCGAATCGGCTCGCCAGTGTCAAACTCGAGAACCACCTCCGGGGTAACGGTATCGTTCAAATACCATCCTTCCACTTCACGGGGAAGAAAGTCTTCAGCAGACACTCCTAACCGAGTGCGCATGGTATCGCCCATTAGGCTGAGCGCCACAGCCTGGAGGGTCGTACTTTTTCCGGTGGAGTTCTCCCCTAGCAACGTGGCACACGGCGCGCCCGCTTCATCTGGGGATGTGGCAGGAATATCGAGGTCTAGCTGGGGAATACCCTTGAAATTGCGGATGCTAATGCGGCGCAGGAGTGAGGTTCGTGGCTCGGGGCGCAGCGGCAGCGTGCGCAACTCGGAAACTAGCTCGAGTGGCTCGTCATGTGCGTACAGGGTTTGGGACGTCGCCGAGTCCAGAAGCTCTTGCCATTGTTGATCGTCAGCGCCATAAACTAACTCGATGGCATCCTCCTCGATGCTTTTTAACTTTGGCTTGGCAAGCTTGGCTGACTGGGCATAGCGAGACATGAGATTAAAGAAAAAGATACGGGCTACGCCAGAGAATTCACTACTATCCTCCAGTTCCGTGCGGAACTCTTCGTAGTCCCCTTGATAATCTCTGCCTCTTCCTATTTGTAGCAGGTCTAAGCAGCGTTGAAGTTTTTTTGCTCTGGCGTAAACCAGTTCACTTCGATTGAGTGCAAGCGTGTCAATGGTGCCTCGACCTACAGGGCCCACGCCGATAGCCGTTCCATTGAACTCGAAGCGAAGGTGTTTATTGGGTTCTGTGTTGCAGGGGTTGATTAACAGCGCCTGCTCAAAAGTCTCTGTTTCCGACCAAGTGCTGCGGATTCTGGCGCGAGGGCCTTCCACGGGAAATATGTTGCGTTTGCTGCGGTTACATTCGACACAGGAATGAAATAAGTTCTCCCACTCATAAGCGAACCAACTGTAATGGTCAGAACTATGGCTCTCGCTTTCACGCCGATCGTTTTGTAATGCATTACTTAACGGTCTGTGATGCACAATCTCTGTGGGGTTCTTCCCATGGAGGGCGGTCTCACAATATGCACATTTGCTGAGGAAAACCCTGTACAGCGCCTCTTGGACAAGTGCAGATTTCCAAATGTCGGGCTCAAGTGGTGGGCGTCGACGCGCGCGCTCTTCAGGAGGTAGGCGGTAATGGTCAGCCAGTCGTTCCTTGGCTCTGCGTACCTGCTCGTCGGTCAGTGGCCTAGGGAGTGAAGCGCGTTTGCGTAAGACTCTCATCATGGGTGTGGTGTCTCCTTTCCTTGCGCACCGTGGTTGGCGGTTAACCCTAACGAGTCGGTTGGCAAGTGATTTTGTGCCCGCTTGAGAGCGGTTGATAATAAGTGAAGTCGTTGTTAGGTGACGGTATCTGTCATGCCCAAGTGATATGAGCTTGCCGACGCAATTTGGGAAATAGATCTCTTATCCTTCAGAGCACGCGCTACGACTCTAGAGGGCGTCAGGGTGCGGGTGAGTGGCCGCAATACTCCCTGTTAGATTTCGTCTACAGCCCACCTTACGATGCTTTTTTCGAAGTGTGTCAACGGCGCTGATTCGATTCTAGGTGCCCATGCGCGTAACTTGTCGAGTAGTTGGGTAAGGTTTTCTGAAGGTAAGATCGCCCCTTTGAATTTCGAGGAGATCTGCGTCGGCACACCGTACTCATCCAGCGCGGTGAGCAGCGGATCATGGAACAGGTTTTCAAGCTGTTCGGCGAAAAAGCCAAAGTCCCCTGGCTCGATGCCCCTGCGGGTCAAAACGTCCGCTTGGATCTTGCTCAGCGCCATGATGTCTCGGGGAAGGCGGTATGAAATGACGTTGCGTATGAGCTTGAGCCGTTGCCCTATCGACTCGCTGGGAGTCCGGTCGGAGCCATCCTCATCAATCGCCTGCTGGAGATAGGCCTTGAAGTCTTTCTGGGCTCTGAGGGCATTGATATGCCAAGCGAGTTGCAGCCCTGAATGGATACCATACTCCGGCAGCCGATGAGGAAGGTGCTCATAGATCAGAGTACAGAGATACTCAAGTTGCTTTTGCTCTGGGTTACCTTTCCACGTGAGCCATACGCGACCCAGCGCGAGCTCTCGCAGAATGCGGTCGGCCAATTCGACCTGACGTTCGACTGGAATGTGCCTGTTTTCGATCAGCGTCGCGACGGACAGCTGAGGAGTCGCATAGGCAGCCTCAAGACGCTGCCGCGACTGGTCGGTGAGGTATTCGGGTTCGAGTTTCATGAGCAGTCCCATAGGGGACGCCCCGTCTTGCAAGCCGATTGGGTACTCGACTATGAGGCTCTTCTCCTCTGGTGGCTCTTCCAGCATATGAACCTTACCGATGAAGTATTGATTCATTCGCCCGGCGCGTCCGGAAATATTCTTGAAGGTGAAAAAATCAAAGGGACTGTTGTTGATTCTTCGGTCATAGATGATGACGTTCTCTGCCGACGTGTTCACCCCCTCGATCATGGTGGACGTGCAGATGATGTAGCGAATGGTTCGCTCGTTGAACAACTTCACAAAATATTGCTGGATGGCCCTTGGTACGCCACCGTGGTGAATGCCGATGCCTAGCGAAATCGCCTTCGCTACGTTCCAGGCAGGATGGTAGTTATCCGCGATCCATTCTGAAATTTCACGGGTGCCATCAAGCGCAGAGAAGTCCCCCTCATCGATTAAATATTGCGCGACCCGATTTGCGCTTGCCGGTGACTGGCAGTAGATCAGGGTCGGGGAGGTGATCTGCGAGCACAGCGCAAGAAGCTTATCCTTTCGCGTGTCGCCGCGCGTTCGCAGGTTGTAGTGCGTCACGTCGACTGCCACGGTCGAGAAGTTCGAGGGAATGAAATTGTACTCATACCCATCCAGGCCTTGGATGTTTTGAATGTGTGGGCCGAGTAGATAAAACTGAGCATTCAGCTTCGCAAGCTTGTGAAAAGCAAGGCTGAGATCAATAGATCGATTCTTTTCGTCAGAATCGCTGGCAAGGTCGAGCTTGTAGAACTCGTCAATGACAAAGAAATCAACATCACCTAGGTCATCACGCTGAAGCACCCTCTCCTGGGTCAGCAAGTACACATTGATAGGGGCATCTGTTGCCGCTTGGCTAGGGTGCGTGATGATGTTGCACTGCTGACGAAAGCGCCTGACCAGCCGCCGACGAGTTTCATCAATGAGCGCTATCGTAGGCACGATCACTACAACCTTTCGGAACTTGCCCTGTGCGAGGACAGCATCAATCACAAGGCTCTTACCGACGCTGGTCGAGGCACTTAGTACGACGTTTCTGCCTTGCATCAACAAATGGAAAACATGTGCCTGCAGGCGATGAAAAACCATGCCTTTCTCAATCCCTTCCACTCGATGAACCTCATAGGCCAACCGGTCGGGGAACGAAACGCTCTCCACATGTGGGGTAATGTAGGGGAACAGTCCAACGGTACGAACTAGGCTGAGCAGCAACGACTGTTCGACTTCATCGAACAGCTCGAACTTGTCAAGCGCCCGAATGACCAGGTCACGGCCCTCCCATTCGGGATGACCCTTGTTCACGATAGAGCTCATCCCCATGAGCAGGCCGGATTTGTCACCTTTGAGATCGTAAAGGTCCTCTAGCTGCTGTTTGATGAGATCGTATTTCATATCAGCTAGCAGCCTTGCAGAGCACATTAAATTTCTGAACGAGCTGGTGGATGCTCTCGATCGGCACCAAGAAGACCACTACCCGGACTTGTTTGATCTTTGACGGTAATGTATTGGCCAGCGCATTGTAGTGCTGGGTAACCTCTGTCTTGAGGTTGGCCAGATAATCAGACAGGTACCCCTCGGACAACGCGTCGCTGTCGTAGGCGAGCAGGATCGGGAAGCACAACACACTTAGCATTTCCTGCGCAGGAGCATTGCGGTGCAAGGCCTTGTTGAAGGCTTCGGCCGTGGGTAGGTGGTGATGAGGCTCGCGGAGCGTGATAATGATCTCTCGCTCCTCAGTTAGCGCTGCTCTGGAGATGGTGGCATCGAGCACATCGCAAATTTCTTTCAGTGTCTGATCCATCGTTCCGTTGGAAATCATCCGCGACAAACCAAGCCATAGCTGGTCTGCTTCACCCGGTTTCTGGACGATGTGCGCATTGCCGAACTCGGAAAGCTTGCCGTTGACCGCGTAAAAGACCTTACATGCGATTGGCTCGCTGTGTTCCCGACTTCGCAGGATGGCATGCAATATCAACTCTGCAATCAATCGATCTCGAGGTACGGCGGCTTGGGTCAACGTGTTGATTGATCGCGCCAACGCCGTTGGCGTGTGGTGTATCTGGAAATTGGCGATTTCGCTCGCACGTAAACAGAATTCAGGCAGCCACTGCAGCAAGTGCTCCGCTAGTTGTTGGGATCGCCATTCCTCGAAATCGTAATCAACGTCAAAGCCAGAAAGAGTACGTAGCAAACCGTCCTCCGTGGTCGTGTGAAACTCCACCAAGAACGGATCAGGCTTGGTCTTGTAGGGTTTAGCAAAGGCGGCAGAGTGCTGGGCAGCTGCACCAAGTAGAGCTTTCAGTCGCGAGAGGGCCGCCATACGACTGATTATTTTCTTCTCGGGCACGGTTTTTACATCAGCAGTTGCAGCATCGTCGGCCCAAGCCAGGAAGGCATCGTAGATATCCTTTTGCTGGCGATGAGAAGGGGTCTCTCCGTACAGATCGATAACCTCTGCAAGAACACGCAGATTCGTTGCCTCCAGCGACGAAACATCACCGCAAACCTGCCAGACGAAGTTGTCTGCCCAATAGGAAAAGTCACGCCCTCTGGCAGATACGGTCTTTAGCTGCTTGGCCAGCGTCAGCCCCCGCTGGGTGGCTAGATCGGGAGTAACCCGTCTGCTCAGCTCCTTGGCGAAATACTCCAGAGCCTTTGCGATATCGCGTTTGGACACGATTCTGAAGCAGGCTATGCCCGGCCGCACATCGCATTTTAATGATTTCTGAAACAGGGAGGAGTCAGCTTTTTGCTTCTCCAAGGTGATGCATTCAGTCAGGTTCCACTTCTTATCATTTTCTGTGGTCTTGACCTGAATGTACTCATTGACAGTCTCCCCAGCATTCTCAGAAACCGCAACGATGTCATCAGCAGTTTCGCATTCCACCTGGAGATAGGTACTGTCACGCAGCATCTTCAAAATAAACGCAACGGCGACGTGATCCTGGTATTTGAAACCCTGTCGAGCTGCTGGCCCACCCTTATTTGAAGGGCTTGGAATACTCACCATGACGTCCTTGTATCGATGAAGAAGGTTGGCGGCCGGGCTTTGTGAAGAGCAAGCGCAAGCTTACGGACACATCCATTGATGGCTCCACGCTACCATTATTGGCGATCACTCGACTATCCCCACTTGTTCTCGTACGGAGGTTCAGCCATTAACTGAGGTGATCGGACAGCGCTCGACGGCGGCTGGGAACAGCAAAGGGTGACTTTTTCGAGAAGGGGGCTGTTGGACCTCAGGCTGGGGGCATCCTTTTCAAACCATCCATAGCATGCCCTCAGATATGCCCCCGGGCGCCTCATCCACTGGAATTAAATGGATCTCCATGGCCTAGAAAAGCCAGAAATGATCAGCTAAACAGCCTGCCCGACAACGCCTAAAGACTATCCGGATCCCCAAAAAACATCTGAATCCGCGACCGCAACCATCTCTCCCCCGGATCATTATCCTGCGACCCACGCCACGCCATGTGCAGCTCAAACGTACGCGTCGGCAACGGCGGATCCTCCGCTCGCACACCGCCAGCCGCTGTCAGCGCATCCGCCGTGTAATCCGGCACGGTCGCAACGATATCGGTACCCGCCAAAAGCGTACTTAACCCGTTGAACTGCGGCACGGCCAGCACCACATGCCGTTTGCGACCCAGTTTCTCCAGCTCTTCATCAATAAACCCACTGAGGTCGCCGGCAAACGAGACCAGCGCATGTGGCCGCGCGCAATAGTCATCAAGACTCAGGGGCCCCGGCACGGTATCGGCGCGCAGCAGTTTAGGCGCGCTGCGACGCAAGACCTTGCGCTTGGCGTTGGCCGGCAGGTCGGTGGTGTAGCTGACACCAATGGATATCTCGCCGGAGGCCAGCAGGCCCGGCATCAATATGTAATTGACGCGACGGATCACCAATACGATTCCCGGCGATTCAGCACGCAGGCGTTTGAGCAGCATCGGCAGCAGGGCGAATTCGACGTCATCGGACAAACCGATCCGAAATACCGATGTGCTGGTCGCCGGGTCGAATTCGGCCGCGCGGCTGACGGCGGTCGAAATCGAATCGAGGGCCGGCGAGAGCAGGGCGAAGATTTCCACCGCGCGGGCAGACGGTTCCATGCTGCGCCCGGTGCGTACAAATAGCGGGTCATCGAACAGGCTACGCAGGCGCGAGAGCGCCGCACTGATCGCAGGTTGACCGAGAAACAGCTTTTCCGCCGCCCGGGTCACGCTGCGTTCGTGCATCAATGTTTCGAATACGATCAACAGGTTCAGGTCGACACGACGCAGGTCATTACGATTCATCTGGAGTCCTGGCAGAGTCATCAAGCTTGACGAGAGCGGCCATATGAGAACAATGGCCGGCATGAATATTACGGTGAAAGGCTGGTACTCTGCACCGGAAAATTCAGCTTTACTGAGACGGTGGCAGCAGTTTTTCATGGGTTTTGCCAATGCCGCCCATACTGCGGAATCAATGACAGGCATGTCGACTATTAATAGCCACTGATAGTCTTGGGTCGAAAGCCCAGATAGAGTTCATGGCATTAGAGGTTACTTTGACGAGGTTTGCGATGTCCCGCACGATCCGTTTTCACAAGTTTGGTCCCGCCGAGGTGCTCAAATGCGAAGAGCATGCGGCCGCTCAGCCAGGTCCTGGCGAAGTGCAGGTGCGTGTCGAAGCGATCGGCATCAGCTGGTATGACACGCTCTGGCGTCAGAACCTGGCCTCGTCTCAGGCTCGCCTGCCTTCGGGCCTTGGCCATGAGATGGCCGGTGTCGTCACCGCAGTCGGTGCCAATGTCGAGGACCTGTCCGTAGGTGACAAGGTCGCCAGTTTTCCGGCTGAAAGCCCGAACGACTACCCTGTCTACGGCGAGCAGATCGTATTGCCACGCACTGCGCTGACCCGCTATCCGGACGTGCTCAGCCCGATCGAAGCCAGCGTGCATTACACGCCGCTGCTGATTGCCTACTTTGCCTACGCCGATCTCGCACGGGTCAAGCCGGGGCAGTTTGCTCTGGTCACTGACGCCAGCCATTGCGCCGGTCCGTCCTTTGTCCAACTGGGCAAGGCCATGGGTGTACGGGTGATTGCCGCGACGAAGTCAGCGCAAGAACGTGAATATTTGCTGTCCCTGGGCGCCGAGAAAGTCATCGTCACCGAGGAAGAAGATCTGCTGATGCGCGTCAACAAGATCACTGACAACCGTGGTGTTGACGTGGTGTTCGACGGTCTGGGTGGCCCGCAGATGTCGCTGCTCGGCGACGTCCTGGCACCGCGCGGCAGTCTTGTCCTGTATGGCCTGCAAGGTGGTAACCAGACGCCATTCCCGGCGTGTGCAGCGTTCCAGAAGAACATTCAGTTCTTCGTCCACTGCATCGGCAACTTCACCGGCAAGCCGGAACTGGGCATCACTCAGGATCATGTCGCGCTGCAACGTGCCCTGCGTGACATCAACCAGCTGACAGCCGATCGAGTGCTGGAGCCGTTGAAGACCCGGGTGTTCCCGTTCAACGAGTTCGTCGAAGCTCATCGCTACATGGACGAATGCCCATGCCGCGAGCGGGTCGCACTGCAAATCGAACCTGCGTGACCCTGCTGAACAGAGTCCGTGACCCCACGGACTCTTCTGTGTTTATCCCTCCCCAAATGAAAGCCTGCCTGGTTTCGCCTGTGCGGCCGTTCAGCAACTGAACTGGTTTTTGCTTTCGATCTGTATCTTCTAATCGTCATATAAGCCCTGATAATTGAATGATTACTTTCATCTCAAGGAATGAGCCATGTCTGTGCATTCTATTTGTCCTGTGCAATATCAAACGGCTACTTCTGTGCGCTTCGATAATTTCTGTTTAATTGTTGTAGGGCGTTTCCGAGGCAGCGTCTTTTTTTCTTGTACTCAATTGTCGTGGGACGTTGTCGGAAGTTTCCTAGGGTATTTTTTATGCAAAAAATATCCTTCTATAACAATGTGTTAATGGCGCTGATTGTGCACTGACCAGTCTTTGATTGCTCATGTGTTTCAAATAACTACGATCGCGTAAGTGTTAGCATTCAAGCGTCTATTACTTATTGATGAATTGTTGTGCGACTGACCTTTCAGTGCGCGCGGCATGAAACTATTGATACCGGGTAAATACCGATGACTACGATCCATGATCAGGCAATGAATTACGTCTACCAGCAAGTTCTGCAACGGTTATTGAGCTTCTTCTCCCGTGCAGAGCGGACGGCTTTGCAGCTGTTGATCCAGCGCCTGCTGGTGGCGGCCGGCGGCATGGAACACATCGGATCCTTCAAGGTGCTGGTGATCCAGTCAGGCTCACGGGACAGTTGCTACACGTTGGCATTGCTGCGAGCCGCGCAACTGAGCCTTGCAGGTCGGGCGCCGGCGACCTTTCAATTGCGCGTTGCCTCTTTGCGCTTGAATGGCAACAGCCATGGCGCACTGCAGAACATGCATCGCAGCTACGGCGCGCTGTTTCTCTACGACGATCCTCGGGTCGAGTTATTGATGGTGGATCAGCGACAGGTTGCTCCCTTCGATTTCCAGTCGGTGGTCAGTGAAGCCAGTCGCGAGGCTAATCGCGTCAATCTGCTGATGTCGGGGCATCGCCGAACCTCGAACGAAATCCTCGAATTATGGGATGACGCCTACCTGGCTACAGCGGAGTTCTACAGCCAGATCGCTCGCTGGAACAACGGTGTCGACGCGATGATCGGCGCTGAGCCTCCTCGTCGGCAGACACTGTTTCTGGAAGGACTCAATCGGGCGGCACTCAAAGCCGGGATTGGCGGATTACCGGCGAATCATCGCGGTTTCGAGGCGTTATTTCCGATGCTTGACGGGCTGGGTAGCGACTACTACCGGCATTTTTACACGGAGGGCGAGCAATTGCCGTGGCGTCCGGAAGGGCAGTTCGAGGCGTGTCGTCGCTCCAGCTTCATCGACATCAACGACATGATTGTCGGCAAGCTCGAAGAGCGCTGGCCTTTGCTCAGTGACTTCCTCGGATTTCAGGCCGACGACCTGACGCTGCATCAAGGTGATCACGAGTTCGTTGAGCCATTGGTGGCCGCGCACCTGCATGGATTGCACGCGAGTGTCATCGAAGACCAGACCTATGAGAGCGGTGTCGCCGTCTATCTGCAAGACACCCTCGCAACATTGCGCCGCAATCAGGTGCCCGAGCCGGTTTGTGAGCATTTGCTGGCAACCTACGGCAACCTGCTCGATCTTGAACAGCGGCGAATACACGCTGCCAGTCACTTGCAGGAAACCTTCAATCTCAGTGAAAACCAGCTGACGTGTCTGCTGTTTGCGCCCTTTATCGACAGTGGCGCGGGGCTGGAAATATTTCTGCGCAAATGTCATCCGGGCATGCTCGTGGCATTGCCGGATTTACACCGTGCCATGCAAGGCTTGCATGCCCCGGAACAAGTGATGAAGTGGATGACCGAGGTCAGCGGGCTACCGGTGAAATTGATTGCCCGTTTGTACGCCATGAGCGCAATCCAGATTCCTGAGTCGCCAGAGCAGCAGAGCTCGCAAAAACCGGCGACAGCTGTCACGCAAACGGCCGCAAATGAGCGGTCGGCGGAAGGTTGAACGTGATTTCTGCGAGAGTCGCAGTGCAATGGCTCGCGGATCCGCAGCCATGAAATCCCGGCGGGAAAATGATTTCGCGTATCAGGCGGTTTATCGATATCTGACCGTGTTGATCAACGCCTCCGTCAGTGGCTGTGCGCTGCGTTTACCTTCATTAAGGCAGTTGGCGGAGCGTTTGAATGTCTCGATCTCGACCATTCAGTACGCCTATTCGTTGCTGGAGAAAGAAGGGCGGGTCTATTCGGTTGCCAAGTCCGGCTATTACGCCCAGGCGTCCGCGCTGATGGCACCAGCTGCCAACGGTAGCGACGTGCTTGAAGCGGTGTATGGCAATGCGCGCCTCCCAGGAATGTGCGTACTGAGTGCAGATGAGCCGGCTTCATTGCAGTCTCTGGACAGTCCGCTGTTGATGCTCGAACGCGAGTTGCTGCGCCAGTACCCTCGCCAGCCACAATCATTGGCGCAGCCCTGTGGTGAACTGGAGCTGCGCACGGTTCTGGCCGCGCGATATACCGTTTCCCCGGTTAACTGCTGGCACGCGGATGACGTGTACATAGGCGCCGACCTGCGTTCGGTACTGGAAATTCTGATCTGCGTACTGCAGTTGCGAGACGTGACGGTGCTAGTGGAGTCACCCTGCGACTGGGTGATCCTGCGACTGTTGGAAGCCGCGCAGGTGAGGGTAATCGAATTGCCGTTGCAGGCTGACGGTCAGCTTGATCCGCAGCAACTGGTGATGCTGCTTCAGTCCGAACGAGTCGGGTTGATCCTGCTGTCTTCGTCATTGAGTTTGCCGCACGGCAGTCTCGGGCCGGACGCCAATCGGCAGTTGATTGCCCAACTGCTCGCCAACCATGGCACCTGGGTGCTGGAGAACGACTGCAGCAGCGAATTGGCCGACGAGCCATGCGCCCAGCGCCTGCGCGACTGGCTGGATCCTGATCGGTTGCTGGTGTTTAGTGCTTTCGACAAACTTATCGGGGTCGAAGCGCCCTACGGTTTTGTCTTGTCACGGCAGTGGCGCACCGAGTTGCAACGGCATTTCCTGCTGCGCTCGTTTCGATTGTCGGCGACTCGCCAGAAAGCCCTCGCACGATTGTTTGCGAGTGGCCGCATCGACCAGCATTTGCAGGTGCTGCGACGTTTGCTCAAGGAGCGTCGAACGCAATTGATCCACTTGCTGCGTGAGCGTCTGGGCGATGCGCTGCAGATTGTCGAACCGCAAGGTGGCGCAACCCTATGGCTACGTTCGATACGTCGGGTCGACATGAACGAAGTGTTCCAGCGCCTGCTCAGACAGCAGATCGTTATCGCCCCCGGTGAACTGTTCAGCCTCAACGGCCATTATCCACATCACCTGCGCTTGAGCCCGATCAGTCACAGTGATCACGATCTGCCAGATGTGGTAGGACGGGTCGCCGATGCACTGCGACTGGCCTCGGCGACTGACGTTAAAAAACATCTGAGTTGATCCGGATACATCCCATCGCACTGCGGTCAAACTGCCAGTAAACTGCGCTGTATTTCCTGAACCACTCGATCTCAGAGGTTTTGCATGACACTCAGTCCTTTTGCGGGCAAACCGGCACCGGCAGAATTGTTGGTCGATATCCCGCGACTGGTAACGGCCTACTACACGGGCCAACCTGATGCATCGGTTTCCACTCAGCGAGTGGCGTTCGGTACTTCCGGACACCGCGGCAGTTCCTTCGATTTGAGTTTTAATGAATGGCACGTTCTGGCGATCAGCCAGGCCATCTGCCTGTACCGCGAAGCCCAGGGCATTACCGGCCCGTTGTTCGTCGGCATCGATACCCACGCCTTGTCGACCCCGGCCGGCGCCAGTGCGCTGGAAGTTCTGGCAGCCAACGGTGTGACCGTGATGATCGCCGAGGGTGACGAATACACCCCGACGCCCGCTATCTCGCACGCAATTCTTTGCTACAACCGTGGCCGTACCTCGGGCCTGGCTGACGGCATCGTCATTACGCCGTCGCACAACCCGCCGCAAAGCGGTGGCTACAAATACAACCCAACCAACGGTGGTCCGGCCGATACTCACATCACCAAGTGGATCGAAGCCAAGGCCAACGAACTGCTGGCCAACAAGCTGGCCGGGGTCAAGCGCATCAGCTACGAGCAGGCGCTCAAGGCTGGCACGACCCATCGCCACGATTACCTGAATACCTACGTTGCCGACCTGATCAACGTCATCGATTTCGATGCCATCCGTGACGCCAAATTGCGTCTGGGCGTTGATCCGCTGGGCGGAGCAGGGGTGCGCTACTGGTCGGCCATTGCCGAGCACTATCGTCTAGACCTGGACGTGGTCAACAAGGAAGTCGATTCGACTTTCCGTTTCATGACCGTCGACTGGGACGGCCAGATTCGCATGGACCCATCGTCCAGCCACGCCATGCAGGGCTTGATCGGCTTGAAAGAGCGTTTCGACGTGGCGTTCGCCTGCGACCCGGATCACGACCGCCACGGTATCGTCACGCCGTCCGGTGGTTTGCTGGCGCCGAACAACTATCTGGCCGTGTCGATTGATTACCTGTTCCAGAATCGCCCGCAATGGCGTGCCGACGCTGCCGTCGGTAAAACCGTGGTCAGCAGCGGTCTGATCGATCGCGTTGCCAAACGTCTGGGACGTCGCTTGTATGAAGTGCCGGTCGGTTTCAAATGGTTTGCCGAGGGTTTGTTCGACGGCTCGCTGGGTTTTGGCGGGGAAGAGAGCGCCGGCGCGTCGTTCCTGCGCAAGGACGGTGGTGTCTGGAGCACTGACAAGGACGGTCTGATTCCGGCCTTGCTCGCGGCTGAAATGACTGCCCGCACGGGGCGCGATCCAAGCCAGGCTTATCGCGCGCTGACCGATGAACTGGGCGAGCCGTTCTCGGTGCGTGTCGATGCCAAGGCTAATCCTGAACAAAAAGCCTTGCTGAGCAAACTGTCGCCGGCACAGGTCACTTCCACTGAACTGGCAGGCGAGAAGATCCAGAGCATCCTCAGCCACGCACCGGGTAACGATCAGGCGATTGGTGGCTTGAAAGTGATGACCGAAAACGGCTGGTTCGCAGCGCGTCCATCCGGCACCGAAGACATCTACAAGATCTACGCCGAAAGCTTCGTCAGCGACGACCACCTCAAGCAACTGGTGGCCGAAGCGCAGACGTTGGTGGATGGCGCTATTTCGACCAAATGATCCGAGCCTGCAGATAACCCAGTAGAGAGGGGATAAATCTCCCCAAAATACGGAGTTTGCAAAGCGAAGATAAAAAAGGGGCAACCGTCATGGTTGCCCCTTTTTTGTGGCTCGCGTTCAAACGATCAAGCCAGATCCACCAAAACGATTTCACTGTCTTCAATCGCCGTGACGGTCAGCACCTGCTCATGCGCAACCGCGACACCGTCTCGAGCTTGCGCACGCAAGCCGTTGACTTCAATCACGCCGGTTGCTGGCACCAGATAGGCGCGGCGTCCTTCATCCAGTCGATACTCTGCGGTTTCCCCAGCCTTGATATTCGCAGCCACCAAACGTGCATCGGCCCGAATGCGCAGGCTCTGGTCATCGCCGTCCTTGCCGCTGGCCAATGTCACGAAGCCTTCACGCTCGCCCTTTGGAAACGGTTTTGCACCCCACGAAGGCGGCGCGCCGGTTTCGGTGGGCAGAATCCAGATCTGGAAGATCTTGGTGTCATGCGCTTCCAGGTTGTACTCGCTGTGCGCAATGCCGGTACCGGCACTCATTACCTGCACGTCGCCCGCTTCAGTACGGCCTTTGTTGCCAAGATTGTCCTGGTGAGTAATCGCACCTTCACGGACGTAAGTGATGATTTCCATGTCGCGGTGCGGATGCTGCGGAAAACCGGTACCTGCGGCGATGATGTCGTCGTTCCACACGCGCAGATTGCCCCAGCTCATGCGCTGCGGGTCGTAATACTCTGCGAACGAAAAATGGTGATGAGCATCCAGCCAGCCGTGATGGGCGCCGCCCAACGAGCTGAAAGGTCTGAGTTCAAGCATGATCGTCTCCTCAAAAGGTTCGTCATGGGGCGCGATGGATGCACCCGACGCGAGACCTTGGTTTATGACGGCGATCATCTATCAGTTAACCATCGATAAAAAGCGTAAAAAGTGCGGCATTATTATCTAATTTATTGATGAGAACGCCACTCGAAATCGTCTGGTCTCACCTTCAATTGATCGCCTAAACCAATGACCTGTAAGCATTTCGCTAGAACTCAACGGCAAATACAGACACCATAGACGCAACAGCCTCACACACTGGAGCCCGTCAGCGTGGCGCAACACACTCCCGATCTTCCCTCCGAGCTTCGCCCTTTGGCCGAGATGCCATGGTTCAAACGCTTGGCCGCGCGCTTTTTTGGCCACGGATTGACGCGATTGCGCGCCCAGCATCGTGCTTCATGGTTGCATGGCCAGGCAGATGGCTTTCGCAGCGGGCACACCGCTGGCGTCGAATATGGTTTTAGAGAAGGCAAGCTCGAAGGTCTGGAAGAGGGTCGGCAAGTCCTGCTGATCCGCGACAGCCGAAGCACCGAGCATCGTCCGCCGAGTGTCGACAATCATCTGTTCGACGATTGGCGGCTGCCGCTGACGGCCGAGCTGAAAAAGCGCATGAAGGCCGATGTCGCGCGTTTGTTGCCTGAGCATGCGCAACCGAGCGTTGCGCAATGGAAAATGATATTCAGCGATACGCCGTCGACCTCGGTGGTGGCTGGCGCCGGTGCCGGCAAATCCACCACGCTGGTGTTGCGCATCCTGCTGTTGACCCATTACCTCGGCTTCGAGCTGGACTCGATGACGGTGGTGACCTTCACTCGTGAGTCGCGTAAGGATTTCGTCAATAAGTTGATCGAACTGTTCGCACTCTGGGGTCAGGCACTCACACTGAAACAGGCGCGCGAGCTGGTGCGAACCTTTCACTCGCGGATCTTGCCGATGATTCGCAGCCTGCCCGGATTCGAGCGCTTGCAGGCATTCGAGAACCTTAGCCTGCGGCCACAGGGCGGCGACGAGGAGGTTGATAGCAATCCGTTCGACCTGCGCATCAACGATGCGCAACGCCAACAATTGAACACCTGCTATCACCGTTTATTCAACGAGGACGAGCGTTTCCGCCAGTTGATTCAACCGCTGTCGCGCGCAGGATTGCAGCTCAAGGAGCTGGAGCGCGATCATCCTGACGTACAGAAACGCATGGCGGTGACCGAATTGGCAGCCAAGCGCGACGAGGAACTGTGCGATGCCATCGAGGATCTGTGGTTGCGCGCCGGCGCCTGGCCGATCAAAGGCATTGAGCCGAACCGGCAGACCTTTGATATCAATGGGTCGACGTTCCATTGCCACGGGTATATTCCGACACTCGATGCTTGGGTAGTGCTTGGCTTCGATCCCCGGGAGAATCCTCAGGCTTGCCGCCCCAACGCCAAGCTGTCAGTTCGGGCGGAGTGGGCAGTAAAGCGCACCCTGTTTCAAGCTTTCTGTCGTAAGACATTGATCTGGATAGATAGTTACGAATCATCAAAGCGTGTTTTAGCGACCCTGGCAGGCGATGCCAGCGCGGGGCCCGGGTTCGACTACAAGGTCAAAGGCGAGTTGGCATCGGCGCCTTTGCTCGATTGTTTTGTCGCCGCCGCAGGCTTTATCGAGAATCTAGGGCTGGATGTTCCGGACGCTGTCGGGCGCATGAGTTTTGCCAAGGACGACCCGGACCGGTTTTTCTTTGAAGCCCTGAGCCTGTTCTGGCGGGCGTTTGAAGATCATTTGCTGGACCAGAAACCGCCGGTGATGACGTACAACCGCATGTTTGCGCTGTTCAGCGAGCATTCGCCAGAGAATCTCAAGCTGTTGAGTGATGAGCTGCTGCGGCCGATGTCGCACCTGATGGTCGATGAATTTCAGGATGTGTCGCCACAGATCGTCTCGTGGATCCGCGCCAGCCTGACTGAAATCCGCAGTCGTGGACCGGCGATGCACGTTGGTCGGGGAGCGCAGCGCTCGTCGTTGTTATGCGTGGGGGACGACTGGCAGTCCATCTACGGATGGCGGGGCAGTTCGCCGAGTTATTTCATGGAGTTCAACAAGGAATTCCCGTCGCCGAGTACCACGCGGGTGATGCTCAGTGAGAATTATCGCAGTCATCAACACATTATCGACGCGGCCGAGCACATTGTCCGGGCAGCGCCGGCGATTCCCGGCAAGAAGGCCAAGGCCAGCGGCGAGCCGAAGCATTTGCAGCCGGTCAACGTTCTGCAACGTGATGATCAGGACTTGGGGCGGCGCCTTGCCGAACACTACCGCCAAGGTCATTCAATCTTGATGTTGTATCGAAAAAGCAGCGATAAGTCATTGATTGAAGAGCATATTCAAGCAGTAGTTAATGTTGATTCGAGTTTACCGTACGACGCTCGCAGGCTGAAGCAATTGACTTATCACAGTGCCAAGGGTCTGCAAGCCGATGCAGTGTTTCTGCTAGGTGATTGCCAGCATCTGACCAGTTCGCCTTACAAGAATCAGGTCTACCGCATGGCCGGGATGGGCAAAAATGGCGACAGCGAACCGTATGACACGGCGCAAAAGGACGAAATCCTGCGCCTGGCTTATGTCGGTATTACCCGCGCTGTCAGTCATTGTTATTGGTATGTCGAGCCGCAGGACACTCAGGCCGTTAACATGCCACGGGCTTCCGACCGGGTAAGCAAAGGCAAAGCGTTCTTCGCCGATCACCGACTGGAAAAGTCTATCGCCTGACCAAAAAAAAGCCCGCAAGAATGCGGGCTTTTCGTTTTTAATCAGATGCTTATGCGTAGCTCCTGAGGGACTCTGGAGGTACAAAGGCTTCCAACTCATCCTCCACCGCTTCAATAATTCGCTCGACATCAGCGGCATTCATCACCGTAGCGCACGGTATGCCGGCGATGGCGATCATCGTTTCACCACTGACTCGATCGAACAAACGGGCAATCATGCTGCCCGGCGCATCCATTGTTGCCTCGAAACCCATGGGATGAAAATGCCAGCGCATCAGCTGGCAAGCGTTGGGGAACGTGACTTTGCTTGACCCTTTATTCATGTGTTGCCCGCCTTCTTCATCGAGCGCTTCCGTTTGCTCATGTTAGGTGGGAAGAGCCTTCATTGGCTCAACCGGTGACTGACATTAAAAGTAGCATCTCGATGTGAAATTCCTGTGAGAGTTTTCAGTTCATTTGGCGATTGCTTTGATTTTTTTGATGTATGTCACGCTCGTTGAGCGTCATGGTCAAATGGCCACTATCTATGGGCCATTGCTGCCAGTGTCGAATTTGGGCAAGCTCGACTCTTTTGCGATGAGCATTTTATGCACGCCGAAGACGACGGCCCCGACCAGAGCGAAGCCACGTCCGCCACGGTCATGCGCTACCACTTGAGCTGGAAGCATCGGGATCTGGACAGCGTGATGGCGCTGTATCACGCGGATATTCAATACAACGATTTTTTTCAGAACCGTGTTCTCGGCCTTGAAGAGTTACGCGAGTACGTGCGCGTCAGCATGCCGCGAGAATCCGACGAACTGCTCGAGCATTGCGATCGAATTCGCGTGGATGGCAACACCGCGTTCATTCAATACGAAGTGACTCTGCGTGGCGGTGAGGGGCTGGTGTCATTTCGTTCCAGCGAAGCGATCACGGTCAGGGACGGGCTGATCTGGCGCGTCAACGAATATGCTTCTCTGGTGCGCACACAAAGCAATGGCAGCACCGCGGCGAGCCAGCGGCCGGCAGTCAGTCGCCTGGGTTTGTCGCCACGCCAACTGAGTTTCATGGCTGAAGACTTGCAGCAATACTTCGAAAGACAACAAGCCTATCTCGATCCCGAACTCGACCTGCAGCGGGTAGCGAAGGAGTGCGGGTACAGTCGCAATCAGATTTCCTACCTGCTCAATCAGGTGTTGGGGCAAAGTTTCTACCGTTACGTCAATCAGGCGCGCCTGCAACATTTGCTGCGTTCGCTGGACAATGCCGCGCCACCCGTGCGCATCGATGAGCTGGCGTTCGCCGCCGGGTTCAATTCGTTATCGGCGTTCTACAGCTGCTTCCGCCAGCACACCGGGCAGTCACCGAAGGCTTACGCCAAACAAATTTCTTTGCGGACACGCGCGCAAGACATCGGCTGAGCTCACGCACTAGGATCGACGCCATCGAAGGTTTTCAGTGGCGGAGTCTTGCATGCCGGCGTGGCGCACTATCAGTTTGTGGATGGATCAACTCGATGAGCCGCTGATTGCGCGGCCTGAGCTTGAGCGGGACCTGGACGTCGACGTGGCGATCATCGGCGCCGGCTACACCGGATTGTGGACTGCGTATTACCTGAAGAAACTGGCCCCCGGCCTGAACATTGCCATCGTCGAGGCGCAAACCGCCGGCTTCGGTGCTTCCGGCCGCAATGGCGGCTGGCTGATGGGGAATCTGCTCGGCGAGGATCGGCTGCTGGCTGGTTTGTCGCCAGAGCAGCGCCGAGCCTCGTTCGACCTGCTGCACAGCATTCCCGATGAAGTCGAGGTTGTCCTTGAGCGTGAAGGCATCGCCTGCGATTACCGCAAGGGCGGCGTTCTTTACTGTGCTGCGCGCTATCCGGAACAGGAAGCCACCCTGCGCGACTACTTGAGCAAACTGCACGCCCAAGGCTTGACCGACAACGATTACCGCTGGCTCAGCCCCGAGCAACTGGCGCAGCAGATCCGCGTGGCCAAGCCTTATGGCGGCATTTATGCGCCGCACGTGGCGACCATCCATCCGGCCAAACTGGTGCGCGGTCTGGCGCGGGCCGTGCAGAACATGGGTGTGAAAATCTACGAAAACAGCCCGGTCACGCATTGGCAGTCGGGCAGCCTCCGTACTGCGAAGGCCAGCGTGCGCAGTCACTGGATCGTGCCGGCAGTCGAAGGTTATTCGGTGACCTTGCCGCCGTTGGGTCGCTATCAGTTACCGGTGCAGAGCCTGATCGTCGCCACCGAGCCGTTGTCTGCCGCCACTTGGGATGAAATCGGGCTCAATCGCGGGCAAGCGTTCAGCGAGTTCAGCCGCCAGGTCACGTATGGCCAGCGCAGCGCCGACAATCGCCTGATCTTCGGCGCCCGTGGCGGCTACCAGTTTGCCGGCAAGCTGCGGCACAACTTTGACCTGACCCGCGATGAAGTCGAACTGCGCCGTTATCTGTTCGGCGAGCTGTTCCCGCAACTGAAAAACGTGCAGATCACCCACGCCTGGGGCGGCAACCTCGGCATGTCCCGACACTTCAAACCGCACATGCTCTGCGACCGCGCCAACGGTATTGCATTGTCCGGCGGTTATGGCGGCGAGGGCGTTGGCGCCAGCAATCTCGGCGGCCGTACCTTGGCGGATCTGATTCTGGAGCGCGACAGCGAACTGACTCAACAGCCATGGGTGCTGCCCGACGGCGCGATTCATGCGTTGCGCGCGTGGGAGCCGGAGCCATGCCGCTGGCTCGGTTACAACGCAATCATCAAAAGTTTTGTCCACGAAGACCAGACCCTGGCCAACCCGGCGACCGCGCCATGGCGGCGCAAGCTTGCCAGTCAGGTGGCGGGTTTCATGGAAGGTTTCATGCACTAAACGTCGTTTATCGAACAGACAGGTCAGACCATGAGTATTACGCAATTCAAGAACACCGCGACATTGCCACTCGACGAATCCAATCCGGTGGCGGTGCCGCTGGGCGAGCCGGTCGCGATTGCCTCGACCACCAGCGTCGAGCGCGACGACGGCGTCGAAACCGGCGTCTGGGAATGCACCCCCGGACGCTGGCGCCGGCAGATCACCGCACAGGAATTCTGCCATTTCATTTCCGGGCGCTGCACGTTCACCCCGGACGGCGGGGGTGAAACCCTGCACATACAAGGTGGCGACGCACTGATGTTGCCGGCCAACTCGCTCGGCATCTGGGATATCCAGGAGACCGTGCGCAAAACCTACGTGCTGATTTTCTGATCGCTTGATCCCTTTGATTGCCTGCCAACAAAAAAACCTACACAGGAATCGCCCCATGATCCGAAAGACCCTTGCTCTGGCACCGCTGATGCTTGCCGTTTCCCTCGCTCAGGCGGCGGAAACGGTCAAGGTGTACAACTGGTCCGACTACATCGCGCCAGACACCACGAAGAATTTTCAGAAGGAAACCGGCGTCGGCGTCACGTATGACGTCTACGACAGCAACGAAACCCTCGACGGCAAGTTGATGACCGGCAAATCCGGCTACGACGTGGTCTTTCCGTCCAACCATTTCATGGCCCGGCAGATTCAAGGGGGAGCGCTGAAGAAACTCGACAAGAGCCAGTTGCCGAACTGGAAGAATCTCAATCCAGTGCTGCTCAAGGCCTTGCAGGTCAACGATCCGAACAACGAGCATGGCTTCCCGTATCTATGGGGCAGCACCGGCATTGGCTACAACATCGCGAAAGTCAAAGCGGTGCTGGGCGACAACGCTCCGGTGGATTCCTGGGACTTGATCTTCAAGCCCGAATACATGGAGAAGTTGCAGAAGTGCGGCGTGGCGATTCTCGACAACGGCCCGGAATTGCTCCCGGCAGCGCTCAACTATCTGGGCTTGCCGCCCCACAGCAAAAATCCCGAGGACTATAAGAAGGCCGAAGCCTTATTGATGAAAGTGCGGCCGTACGTCAGCTATTTCCATTCCTCGAAGTACACCAGCGACCTGGCCAACGGCGATATCTGCGTGGCCGTCGGCTTCTCCGGCGACATCCTGCAAGCGGAAAACCGCGCCAAGGAAGCCAAGAACGGTGTCGACATCGGCTACAACATTCCCAAGGAAGGCGCGGCAATCTGGTTCGACATGGTCGCCATGCCCGCCGATGCCCCGGACGAGAAGGCCGGTTATGCGTTCATGAATTACCTCCTGCGCCCGGACGTCATGGCCAGCATCAGCAACTACGTGCACTACGCCAATGGTAACGAGCAAGCCGACAGCCTGATCGACCCGGCAATCAAGAATGACACCAAGGTTTATCCGAGTCCGGAGATGATGGGCAAATTGTTCGCGCTGGAAGCAATGCCGCTAAACATCGACCGCATCCGCACGCGGGTTTGGAACAAGATCCGTACGGGTAGCTGACTCGCTTTTCCCCTGTAGGAGCTGCCGCAGGCTGCGATCTTTTGATCTTGCTTTTGAAAGGCAAAGTCAAAAGATCGCAGCCTCGTTTCACTCGTCAGCTCCTACAGTTTGGGTGAGCCGTTTGGTTGATATCAATACACTGGCATCGCACTAATAAAGTGCAGAAAAGTGAGACGCGCCTAACAAAAAACAACTTACCCATATTTAATATTTAAATAGAAAATCGTCAGACAATTAGGCAAGAGCCGCACAACTAAAACATTCTTTCATCGCCACACGCTTTGTTTACGGCAGTTTCCCGAAACACTCCGGTTTGATCTCAAAAAAATCCTTTACGTCAGATTTCAAATTGTGTCAGGTTTCTGATGCCTTCATTGGGCGAGTGATAGGACTATCTCGCCAGAGATTGTCGCTATCGGACAAAAACTGTTCCATTGCTAAACAAGGAAGTGTGTTTATGTCGAAAGTTAAAGCTAATGCTATTGATACCGCCGAACAGGCTTTTTTGCTGTCTGCGGCGCCGCAACCTCTGGCCGCAGCCAGCTCGGCATTTAACCAGATCGATAGCTTCAGCCACCAATACGATCGTGGCGGCAACCTCACGGTCAATGGCAAACCCTCCTTCTCCGTCGACCAGGCCGCAACCCAGTTGCTGCGCGACGGCGCTGCCTACCAGGACAAGGATGGCAGCGGCAAGATCGAACTCACCTACACGTTCCTGACTTCGGCATCGTCCAGCACGATGTACAAACACGGGATCAGCGGGTTCAGTCAATTCAGTGCACAACAACAAGCCCAAGCCAAGCTCGCCATGCAATCCTGGGCAGACGTGGCCAACGTGACCTTCACCGAGAAAGCCTCAGGTGGTGACGGCCACATGACCTTCGGTAACTACAGCGGTGGCCAGGATGGCGCTGCAGCGTTCGCCTATCTGCCAGGCACCGGTGCTGGTTATGACGGCACCTCGTGGTACCTGATCAACAGTGGCTACACGCAGAACAAGAACCCGGATCTGAACAACTACGGTCGTCAGACCCTGACTCACGAAATCGGTCACTCATTGGGCCTTGCCCACCCTGGCGACTACAACGCCGGCAATGGCAACCCGACTTACAACGATGCGTCCTACGGCCAGGACACCCGCGGTTACAGCATCATGAGTTACTGGAGCGAGAGCAACACCAACCAGAACTTCAGCAAGGGCGGCGTAGAAGCGTATTCCTCCGGCCCGCTGATGGACGATATTGCTGCGATCCAGAAGCTCTACGGTGCCAACACCACCACCCGAACCGGTGACACCACCTACGGCTTCAACTCCAACACTGGTCGTGATTTCCTCAGCGCTTCGTCGTCGAGTGACAAAGTGGTGTTCTCGGTGTGGGACGCGGGCGGCAAGGATACTCTGGACTTCTCGGGCTTCACCCAGAACCAGAAGATCAACCTCAATGACGCCTCGTTCTCCGACGTTGGTGGCATGGTAGGCAACGTGTCCATCGCCAAGGGCGCGATCATCGAGAACGCCATCGGTGGTTCGGGCAACGATCTGCTGATCGGCAACAGCGTGGCCAACGAGCTCAAGGGCGGTGCCGGCAACGACATCCTCTGGGGTGGCGGTGGTGCTGACAAACTGTGGGGCGGTGCGGGTTCGGACACGTTTGTGTTCGCAGCCAGCTCGGACTCCAAGCCAGGTGCGATCGATCAGATCCTCGATTTCGTCAGTGGTCTGGACAAAATCGATCTGACCGGAATCACCAAAGGCGCCGGCCTGCACTTCGTCAATGCCTTCACCGGTGCGGCGGGCGATGCAGTGCTGACTTCGTCGGGCGGCAACAGCCTGCTGTCGGTGGACTTCTCCGGGCATGGCTCGGCTGATTTCCAGGTCAGCACCGTAGGCCAGGCGGCATTCAGCGACATCGTAGCGTGATGTGAAGCAGGAAAGCGGCGCGTGATGCGCCGCTTTCTCTCCTTGCATCGTGTTGCTCTGTAAGCAAGGCTACACGCCGGAGCGAATATTCCCATGATCTACAAAGCTTTTCCCTACAAGGCAATGGCGTGGCTCGTGGCGGCGCTGATCACGATTTCAGGAGAAACCAGCATGGCAAGCAGCCTCAGACTCGAAGAACCCTCGGTGTTGGCCGGCCAGTGGCAGGCAACGTTGTCTACCCGGGATGAAGACCCGCAAACGCAACAGCAGCAGGACAAGCCTTCGAATACTTGCCTCGTCGAATTGCTCGCAAACAAGACTTTGGGTCAAGGCGCTGACTGCCTGGGCGCATGGCTTGATGAAGCACCGATCGGCTGGTTTCCCGATCCTGACGGCCTGTCGATCACCGGCAAGGAAGGTTCAAGAATCCAGTTCTTCAGCCGACAACGTGACGGGCTTTACTTGACCACTTTGAAGTCGGGTCTGGTGATCACGTTAACGCACACAGTGAAACAGCCTTGATTATCGAATCCGCGACAAAGTTTTAATATAAAGCGCCACAAGCTGGTTATAAGAGACGTCGAATGACAACTGCACCGCTGTTAATTACGCAAGTTGTTATGAAAGTGTAAGCGGGTACTTGCAAGTCATCTTTCGCAGGTAAGCGGAACATTAATTTAGGCTTCGTCCAAGTGTGGCGAGACCGAACATTTCAGGAAGAATCAATGAAGATGGCGAAGGCCCCAGCCACCGCTCCGTTATTCAAGGCTTTGGGTGACTATAAAAGCATCCTGATCAGCGTCGGCTGCTTTACCGCGCTGATTAACGTGCTGATGCTGGTGCCCTCCATCTATATGCTTCAGGTCTATGACCGGGTGCTGTCGTCGCAGAACGAAACGACCCTGGCGATGCTGTCGTTGATGGTCGTCGGCTTCTTTGCCTTCATCGGCATGCTGGAAGTGATCCGCAGCTTTATCGTGATCCGCATCGGCAGCCAGTTGGAGCGCCGCTTCAACCTGCGTGTTTACCAAGCGGCGTTTGAACGCAATCTGTTCAAGGGCGAGGGCAACGCCGGGCAATCCCTGGGCGACCTGACGCACATTCGCCAATTCGTCACTGGGCCGGCGCTGTTCGCGTTCTTCGATGCACCGTGGTTCCCGGTCTATCTGTTTGTGATCTACCTGTTCAACGTCTGGCTCGGCGTGCTCGCTACCGCGGGCGCACTGTTGCTGATAGGGCTGGCGTGCCTGAACGAATACATGACCAAAAAGCCGCTGGGCGAAGCCGCCGGTTATTCGCAGAAGTCCAGCCAGTTGGCCACCAGCCATTTGCACAACGCCGAAACCATTCAGGCGATGGGCATGCTCGGTTCCCTGCGTAAACGCTGGTTCCAGGTGCACTCGCGCTTCCTCGGCCTGCAAAATCAGGCCAGTGACACCGGTGCGGTGATCAGCTCTCTCAGCAAAACCCTGCGTCTGTGCCTGCAATCGCTGGTGTTGGGGCTGGGCGCATTGCTGGTGATCAAGGGTGACATGACCGCCGGGATGATGATCGCCGGTTCGATTCTGATGGGTCGTGTACTGAGCCCGATCGACCAGTTGATAGCCGTGTGGAAACAGTGGAGCGGGGCGAAGCTGGCTTACCGCCGTCTCGATGCACTGCTGCAAGCGTTTCCGCCCAGCGACGACGCCATGGCGCTGCCGCCGCCGAAAGGCCAGATCACCTTCGAACAGGTCAGCGCCGGCCCACCGGGGCAACGTGCGGCGACCCTGCAAATGGTCAATTTCAATCTGAATGCCGGCGAAGTGCTCGGCGTGCTCGGCGCCTCCGGCTCGGGCAAATCAACCCTGGCGCGGGTGCTGGTTGGTGTCTGGCCGACGCTGGGTGGCACTGTGCGTCTGGATGGCGCTGATATTCATCGCTGGAACCGCGACCAGCTCGGCCCGTACATCGGCTACCTGCCGCAAGACATCGAGCTGTTCAGCGGCAGCATCGCCGAGAACATCGGCCGTTTCAGCGAGGCCGATCCACAGAAGGTCGTTGCCGCCGCGCAACAGGCCGGCGTGCACGAAATGATCCTGCGCCTGCCGCAAGGCTATGACACGCAACTGGGCGAGGACGGCAGTGGCTTGTCCGGCGGCCAGAAGCAGCGCGTGGCCCTGGCGCGTTCAATGTACGGCACGCCGAGCCTGGTAGTGCTGGATGAACCGAACTCTAACCTCGACACCGTCGGCGAAGCAGCGCTGGCCAGCGCCATTGCCGCGCTCAAAGCCCAAGGCACCACGGTGGTGCTGGTGACGCATCGCTCTTCGGTGCTGGCCCAGGCTGATAAATTGCTGGTGCTCAACGACGGTCGCTTGCAGGCGTTTGGCCCAAGTCAGGACGTGCTCAAGGCACTCTCCGGCCAGCAAGAACAACAACGGGAAAAAGCTGCACAGGCACCGGGCGGGCTCAGCATGAGCCGACAGTATCAGCCCTCGACAAGGAATTCGGGTGTATGAGCAGCACAAGCATGAACACTGAAAACGAAGCGAGCATGGAGCACGCGTACATCACCGAACGTCCCGAGCGCGACGCTAAATTCTTCGCGCGCATGGGCTGGATTCTGGCGATCGTCGGTGCCGGTAGTTTCTTCACCTGGGCGGCATTGGCGCCGCTGGATCAAGGCATTCCGGTGCAAGGCACCGTGGTGGTCTCGGGCAAGCGCAAAGCCGTGCAGTCAATGAGCAGCGGCGTGGTCAGCCGGATTCTGGTGCGCGAAGGCGAAATCGTGAAGCAGGGCCAGCCGTTGTTCCGCCTCGATCAAACGCAAGTCGCCGCCGACGTGCAGTCGCTGCAAGCGCAGTACCGCATGGCCTGGGCCAGCCTCGCGCGTTGGCAGGCCGAGCGCGACAACCTCAAGCAAGTGACCTTTCCGGCAGAGTTGAGCAACGACCCGGACCCGCGCCTGGCACTGGTTCTGGAAGGGCAGCGGCAACTGTTCAGCAGCCGTCGCGAGGCGTTCTATCGTGAGCAAGCGGCATTGCGCGCGAGCATCGAAGGCGCCACCGCGCAACTGGCCGGCATGCGCCGCGCCCGCACCGATCTGAATGCCCAGGCCGACTCGTTGCAACAACAGTTGAGCAACCTGCAACCGCTGGCCGACAACGGTTACATTCCGCGCAACCGTTTGATGGAATACCAGCGTCAACTGTCGCAAGTGCAGCAACAACTGGCGGAAAACACCGGCGAAAGCGGCCGCGTCGAGCAGGGTATCCTCGAATCGCGCCTGAAACTGCAACAGCACGGCGAGGAATACCAGAAGGAAGTCCGCACGCAACTGGCCGAGGCGCAACTGAAAAGCGTCACCCTGTCGGAGCAACTGACTTCCGCCGGTTTCGACCTGCAACACAGCGAAATCATCGCTACCGCCGATGGCGTCGCCGTCAATCTTGGCGTGCACACCGAAGGCGCCGTGGTGCGGCAGGGTGAAACCCTGCTGGAGATCGTCCCGCAAGGCACCACGCTGGAAGTGGAAGGGCACCTGCCGATCAACCTCATCGACAAGGTCGGCACGCATTTGCCGGTGGACATCCTGTTTACCGCGTTCAACCAGAGCAAAACCCCGCGTGTACCCGGCGAAGTCAGCCTTATTTCCGCCGACCAGATGGTCGATGAGAAAACCGGCGTGCCTTATTACGTGCTGCGCAGCAGCGTCAGTGATCAGGCCATGGAAAAACTCAACGGGCTGGTGATCAAGCCCGGCATGCCGGCAGAAATGTTCGTGCGCACCGGCGAACGTTCACTCCTCAACTATTTGTTCAAACCGCTGCTCGACCGGGCCGGCTCCGCGTTGACCGAAGAATAAGGATGTTCGGCTGTATGAATAAGCTTTCCATGCTCGGAGCGGCAATGATGCTGCTCGCGAGTCACTCAGCGGTAGCGGCCATGGGGCCGTTTGAGATTTACGAACAGGCGCTGCGCAATGACCCGGTGTTCCTCGGGGCGATCAAGGAGCGTGATGCGGGTCTGGAGAACCGCGCCATTGGCCGTGCCGGCCTGCTGCCGCGCCTCGGTTACACCTATAACAAGGGGCGCAACTCGTCGAAAGCCACTTCCCTGGATGACCGCGCGCGCAACCGCACCGACGACCGCAACTACAGCAGTTACGGCTCGGCCTTGACCCTGCAACAACCGCTGCTTGATTACGAGGCTTATGCCGCGTACCGCAAAGGTGTCGCGCAGTCGCTGTTTGCCGACGAAAACTTCCGTGGCAAAAGCCAGGAATTGCTGGTGCGCGTGCTGGATAACTACACCAAGGCGCTGTTCGCACAGGATCAGATCGACATCGCTCAGGCGAAGAAGAAAGCGTACGAGCAGCAGTTCCAGCAGAACGAACACATGTTCAAGCAGGGCGAGGGCACCCGTACCGACATTCTCGAAGCCGAGTCGCGCTATGAGCTGGCCACTGCCGAAGAGATCGAGGCGCGTAACGAGCAGGATGCCGCGCTGCGTGAATTGGGCGCACTGGTCGGCGCACCGGCGGTGGATATCGGCGATCTGGCGCCACTGGATCAGAACTTCCAGACCTTCGCCCTGCAACCGGCCAATTACGATACCTGGCACGAGATGGCGGTCAGCAACAACCCGAATCTGGCTTCGCAACGTCAAGCCGTGGAAGTTGCGCGCTACGAAGTGGAGCGTAATCGTGCCGGGCATCTGCCGAAAATCAATGCCTATGCCTCGATGCGCCAGAACGAGTCGGAAAGCGGCAACACCTATAACCAGCGCTACGAAACCAACACCATCGGTTTTGAAGTCAGCGTGCCGTTGTATGCCGGTGGCGGTGTGTCGGCGTCCACGCGTCAGGCCAGCCGCAGCATGGAACAGGCGGAGTACGAGCTTGATGGCAAGACGCGCGAGACGTTGATCGAACTGCGTCGGCAGTTCAGCGCCTGCCTGTCCGGAGTGAGCAAATTGCGTGCTTATCAGAAAGCGCTGAGCTCGGCTGAAGCGCTGGTGGTGTCCACCAAGCAGAGCATTCTCGGTGGTGAGCGGACCAACCTCGACGCACTGAACGCCGAGCAGCAGCTGTTCACCACGCGCCGTGATCTGGCGCAGGCGCGGTACGACTACTTGATGGCCTGGACCAAGTTGCATTACTACGCCGGGACCTTGAACGAGCAGGATCTGGCGCGGGTGGATGAGGCTTTTGTGGTCGCTCAACAGCCCTCACCCTAACCCTCTCCCAGAGGGAGAGGGGACTGATCGGGGGATATTGCAGACGTACACCGACCTGAACGAGCGTCACCCGAATCCAACACCGACGCGGTGTTTCAGGTCGATGCACGACGCAAGACATCTCGGTCAGCTCCTTCTCCCTCGGGGAGAGGGCTGGGGTGAGGGAAATGCTCTACCGAATCCATAATCGACGCGGTGTTTAAGGTCGATGCACGACGTAAGACACCTCGGTCAGCTCCCTCTCCCTCGGGAGAGGGCTGGGGTGAGGGAAATGCTCTACCGAATCCATAATCGACGCGGTGTTTCAGGTCGATGTAAGACGCAAGACACCTCGGTCAGCTCCTTCTCCCTCGGGGAGAGGGCTGGGGTGAGGGAAATGCTCTACCGAATCCATAATCGACGCGGTGTTTCAGGTCGATGCACGACGTAAGACACCTAGGTCAGCTCCCTCTCCCTCGGGGAGAGGGTTGGGGTGAGGGAAATGCTCTACCGAATCCATAATCGACGCGGTGTTTCAGGTCGATGTAAGACGCAAGACACCTCGGTCAGCTCCCTCTCCCTCGGGGAGAGGGCTGGGGTGAGGGGGACAGGCAACACCGCAAAAGAACCTGCATAAAACAATAAAAGTGAGTGGTGAACATGGACGTACGCATCAAGCCGATTTCGGTCGGCACCCTGCTGCTTGTGATTTCTGCAAACCAGGTTCAGGCGCAATACCTGGAAACCGGTAAACCCGGCGACGCCGCCAGTTGGCGCAGTGCCGAATTCCTCCGTGACTGGGGTCTGGAGCGCATGCAGGCCGACCAGGCCTACGCCGCCGGCATCACTGGCAAAGGCGTGAAAATCGGCGCGCTCGATTCCGGTTTCGCTGCCGACCACCCGGAGTTCGCCACGGATCGTTATCACCCGGTACTGGCGAGCGGAAGCTACGTTGACGGCACGCTGTTCAACGTCGATGGCACCCTCAATCCCAACAACGACTCCCACGGCACTCACGTGGTCGGCACCATGGGCGCCTCGCGCGATGGCGGCGGCATGCACGGCGTGGCGTACAACGCGCAGATCTACGTCGGCAACACCAACAAGAACGACAGCTTCCTGTTCGGCCCGAATCCCGATCCACGTTATTTCAAAGCGGTGTACGACGCCTTGGCCGATGCTGGCGTGCGGGCGATCAATAACAGTTGGGGCAGCCAGCCGCCGGATGTCAGCTACCGCACCCTCGCGGATCTTCACGCCGCCTACGCGCAGCACTGGAACCAAGGTACCTGGCTCGACGCCGCTGCCGATGTCTCGCGGCGTGGCGTGATCAACGTGTTCAGCGCCGGCAACAGCGGCTACCCGAATGCCAGCGTGCGCTCGGCGCTACCGTACTTTCAGCCGGATCTGGAAGGTCATTGGCTGGCGGTGTCCGGGCTCGATCAGAGCAATCAGCAGAAGTACAACCAGTGCGGCATCGCCAAGTATTGGTGCATTACCACACCGGGGGCGAAGATCGACAGCACCATTCCCGGCGGCGGTTACGCGATCAAGTCCGGCACCTCAATGTCGGCGCCGCACGCCACCGGCGCTCTGGCGCTGGTGATGGAGCGCTACCCGTACATGAACAATCAGCAGGCGCTGCAAGTGCTGCTGACCACTGCCACGCAACTGGACGGTTCGGTGACCGACGCACCGACAGAACGAGTCGGTTGGGGCGTGGCCAACCTGCAGCGGGCGATGCGCGGCCCGGGGCAATTACTTGGCGCGTTTGACGCGAATCTGCCTGCCGGACAGCGCGATGTCTGGAGCAACGACATCTCGGATAACGCACTGATCCAGCGTCAGCGCGAAGACCTCGCCGAACACAGTGCCTGGCAGCAGACCCTGCAGGCCAAAGGTTGGCAAAACGGCATCCCCAGCGGCGCCAGTCAGCAGGATCAGACCGATTACGCGGTCGGCATGGCCCGTGATGCAGCGGCAGCGACGCGGGTGTATCAAGGCAGCCTGATCAAGTCCGGCGGTGGGCAACTGCTCCTCAGCGGCGACAACACCTATCGCGGCCCGACCACGGTCAACGGCGGTTTGCTCACGGTCAACGGCTCGCTGACCTCGGCGGTGACGGTCAACGCCAGCGGCACCCTCGGCGGTTCCGGGAGCATCGGCGCATTGCTCGCCAACAGCGGCGGTCGCGTGGCGCCGGGCAATTCCATCGGCACCTTGAACGTGGCTGGCGATGTGACTTTCGCAGCGGGTTCGACCTACGCGGTGGAACTGTCGCCCACCGCCAGTGACCGCATCGTCGCCGGCGGCAGCGCGACCATCAGCGGCGCTACCGTCAGCCTGTCACTGGAAAACAGCCCGACGCTGCTGAGTACTGCCCAAGTGCAAAGTCTGCTCGGCCATCAGTACAACATTCTGCAAGCGGCCGGCGGCATTCAGGGCCAGTTCGGCGCGGTGTTGCCCAACTACCTGTTCATCGGCGGCAGCCTCGATTACGCCGCCAGCGGCATTCAACTCAACATCGAACGTAATGCCACATCCTTCGCCAGTGTTGGCCAAACCCCGAACCAACGCTCGGTGGCCGCTGCGATCGAAGGGCTGGGCGCCGCTAACCCGGTGTTCGAAAGCCTGCTGCTGTCGTCATCCGCGGCATCCGCGCAACAGGCGTTTCAACAATTGAGCGGCGAAATCTACCCGGCGCTCGGTTCGATGCTGATCAACGACAGTCGTCAATTGCGCGATGCCGTGGACGAGCGTTTGCACAACGCGACGGCGGCGCAAAGCAATGGCTGGATCAAAGCACTCGGCGCCTGGGGCAGCACCGATTCAAGCCACGACACGGCGGGTTACAGCACTTCGATTGGCGGCTTGCTGGCTGGTGTCGACGGCGCGCTGGATGAGCAGACACGCATTGGTCTGGTGACGGGTTACAGCGACAGTTCGTTGAGCATGGGCTCGGGCACGCATTCTTCGGCCAAGGTCGACAGCTATCACCTCGGCGCCTACGCGGGCCACGACATCGGCGCGTGGCGACTGAGCACTGGCGCGGCGTACAGCTGGCATCGCGGCGACGTCAAACGTGATCTGCAGTACGGCGAGGTCAGCGCCAAACAGAAGGCCAAGGTCGATGCGAGCACCACGCAAGTGTTCGGCGAAGCGGCGTATCAACTTCACCTGCAACCGTTGGCGCTGGAGCCGTTCGCCAACCTCGCCTATGTGCACGTCGACACGGAAGGGTTTACCGAGAAGGGCGATGCCGCCGCGCTGAAAAGCTCGGGCGATCAGCGTGACGCGGTGCTCAGCACCCTCGGCGTACGAGCGATCAAGACCTTCAATCTGTCGCCGGCGCAATCGCTCGATGTCAGCGGCCATCTCGGCTGGCAACACAGCCTCAGCGACATCGATGCCGAGCAACACCTGCGCTTCGCCAGCGGCGGCACGCCTTACCGTGTCGAGAGTTCGGCGCTGGTGCGCGACGCCGCGCTGGTCGGCGTGCAAGCCAGTCTGGCGCTGAGCCGCGACGTACGCATGAACCTTGATTACAACGGACAACTGGCCAGTCGCGAGAAGCTTCATGGCGTTGGCCTGAGCCTGAACTGGCAGTTCTAAGCAAGATATCCCGGCAATGATCGTTCCCACGCTCTGCGTGGGAATGCCTCTAGGGACGCTCTGCGTCCAGTGACGCGGAGCGTCAAGGGCTGCATTCCTTTGCTGCGCGTGGGAACGATCATTGCTCTGCGTGGGAACGATCAGGATTTTTCGCAACATCACTAAGGAAGGTCGCTGGATGAATAACAACAATACCCCCGCGCAAACGGGTGGCCGTTTTGCCATGAAAACCCTGACATTCGCGGTGTTGTGCGCTATCGGCACGGCGCAGGCCGCGCCTTACGTGGAAACCGGACGCAGCGGTGATCCTTCAAGTTGGCGCAGCAACGAGTTTCAGGCCGATTGGGGCCTGAGCGCCATCGGTGCCGATTACGCCTACGCCGCTGGCTACACCGGCAAAGGCGTGAAACTGGGCATCTTCGATCAACCGGTCTACGCCGCGCACCCGGAGTTTTCCGGCAGCAATAAAGTCATCACCCTGGTCACCAGCGGGATCCGCGAATACACCGACCCGTACATTCCGGTGAAAGCGGGCGACGCGTTCCGCTATGACGGTTCGCCCTCGGTCGGCTCCGATGGCAAACTCGGCGCCCACGGTACTCACGTTGGTGGCATCGCCGCCGGCAGTCGTGACGGCGGGCCGATGCACGGCGTGGCATTCGGGGCGCAAATCATCAGCGCCGACAACGGCGACCCGGGCCCGGAAGACGGCATTGTGCGCGGCAACGACGGCGCGGTGTACAAGGCCGGTTGGGATGCTCTGATCGCCAGCGGCGCGCGGATCATCAACAACAGCTGGGGCATCGGCATCACCGACCGCTTCGACCTCGGCGGCAAGGATCCGGCGTACCCGCACTTCACCGTCAATGACGCGCAGTTGCAGTTCAACGAAATCCGCACGTTGCTCGGAACCAAAGCCGGTGGCGCGTATGACGGTGCCATCGCCGCCGCACGCAGCGGTATCGTGACAATCTTCGCCGCCGGCAATGACTACAACCTCAACAATCCGGATGCCATTGCCGGCCTCGGCTATTTTGTCCCGGAGATTGCGCCGAACTGGATCACCGTCGCCGCATTGCAGAAGAACCCTGATCTGGCCAGCGCCAATCCGTACATCATGAGTACGTTTTCCTCGCGTTGCGGCTACACCGCGAGCTTATGCGTCTCGGCGCCGGGCACGAAAATCTACAGCGCAATCATCGAAGGCACCAACGCCGACAACCTGACCACCGGCTACAAAAATTACAACGGCACCTCGATGGCCGCGCCGCACGTGGCCGGCTCCATGGCCGTGCTGATGGAACGCTTCCCGTACATGAGCGGCGATCAGGTCGCCACGGTATTGCGTACCACCGCGACCGACCTCGGCGCACCGGGCATCGACGCCTTGTATGGCTGGGGCATGATCAACCTGCGCAAAGGAATTGATGGCCCGGCCATGTTCGTCACCGAGACAGACATTCCTGAGGAGTTCCGCATTCAGGGAGCCTATGGCTCCGGCCAGTTTGTCGCGGATTTGCCTGGCATCGGCGCGATCATCGATCAAGGCAAACCGACCGAGCGTCTGTGCAGCGACATCACCTGCGGCCTCGACACCTGGCGCAACGACATTTCCGGCCACGGCGGCTTGACCAAGCAGGGCATCGGTACGCTGGTGATGACCGGCAACAACAGCTACACCGGCCCGACGCTGGTCAATCAGGGCCGACTGGCCATCAACGGTTCGCTGGCCTCGGCGGTCACCGTGAATGACAGCGGCATCCTTGGCGGTAACGGCCGCATCGGCGCACTGTCGGTGAAAAACGGCGGTACGGTGGCGCCGGGCAACTCCATCGGCACCCTGAATGTTGCGGGTGACGTGACCTTCGAGCCGGGTTCGACCTATGCCGTGGAAGTCTCGCCGACCGCCAGCGACAGGATTGTCGCCGATGGCAAGGCAGTGATCGAGGGGGCCACGGTCAGTCTGTCACTGGAAAACAGCCCGACGCTGCTGACCACCACTGAGGTGAAAAGCCTGCTCGGTACGCAGTTCAATATCCTGCAAGCGGCGGGCGGTATCGAAGGGCAATTTGGCCAGGTGCTGCCCGACTACGCCTTTCTCGGCGGCACCCTGGCGTATTCGGCCAGTGGCGTTCAGTTGGAGGTTGGGCGCAATGGCGCGTCGTTCGCCAGTGTCGGTCTGACGCCAAACCAGCGAGCGGTCGGTGCGGCTGCCGAGCGGCTGGGCGCAGGCAATGCGCTGTTCGAAACCCTGCTGCTGTCGCCCAATGCGGCCGTGGCGCAACAAGCGTTCCAGCAGTTATCCGGTGAGATTCATCCGGCGATCGGCACGCTGTTGATCAACGACAGCCGTTACCTGCGCGAGGCAGTCGGCGAGCGCCTGCGCGAGCGTGATCTGTTTAACGCCGATGCACCGACTGATGATCGCAGCAATGCCTGGGTCAAGGTGCTGGGTTCGTGGGGCACCAGCGATGGCGGCAATAAAAACGCGGACTCCACCAGTTCCATCGGTGGTCTGCTGGCCGGTGTCGATGGCTTGATTGCTGAAGATACCCGCCTGGGCTTCGTTACTGGTTACAGCGACAGTTCATTGAGCATGGGCAGCGGCACGCATTCGTCAGCCTCGGTTGACAGCTACCACCTCGGTGCATATCTGGGGCATCAAATCGATGCACTGCGCCTGACCGTTGGCGGCGCCTACAGCTGGCATCGCATCGACGCGAAACGTGATCTGCAGTTCGCTGACGTCAGCGGCAAGCAGAAGACCAAACGCGACGCGAGCACGGCGCAATTGTTCACTGAAGCCGCTTACGATCTGGGCTTGCAACCGATGAACCTTGAGCCGTTCGCCAACCTGTCTTACGTGCACCTGAACACCGACAGCTTTACCGAAAAAGGCGATGCCGCCGCGCTCAAAGGTGGCGAAGACAACCGCGATGTGCTGTTGTCGACGCTCGGCGTACGCGCCAAGCGCAGTTTTGCTCTGTCGGACCAGCATCAACTGGAACTGGGGGCGAGCCTGGGCTGGCAGCACAACCTGAGCAGCGTCGACGCTGACAGCCATCTGGCGTTTGCCAATGGCAACAGCGCGTTCACCGTGCAGAGTGTGTCGATGGATCGCGACGCCGCCGTAGTCGGCGTGCGGGCGGGGCTGGCGCTCAACCGCGATGTGCGGGTGAACCTGGATTACAACGGGCTGATCGGCGCGAACGAGAAGGACCACGGGGTGGGCCTGACGCTCGACTGGCAGTTCTAGGCAGCGCCGGCAGTTCCAGACGAAACTGCCGGGTTTTTTAAAGGAAGAGAGGGCACAACATGGGATTGTTCGATTACAAGAGTGCCGATGGCAAAGCGTTGTACAGCGACGCCATCGCACTCACGCTGTATGCCTACACGCCGACCGGCCAGCCATTGCCGGCGACGGGATGGGCACCCGTTGCCGCGACCGCGCTGGGTTATCAAGGCAAGGTCGGGGCGCAGGGTACGTTCTTCGGTGAGAAGGACGGCTTCACCAGCGCCGAAGCCGAAGTACTTGGCAAATACGACGCCGCCGGCAAGTTGGTTGGCATCGGCGTTGCCTTTCGTGGCACTGGCGGGCTGGGTTATAGCGATACCTTTGGCGACATGAAAAACAACTTGCTGGCAGCGATCGGACCATCGGATTACGCCAGCAACTACGCAAAAAACGCTTTCGACAATCTGCTCAAGGCTGTCGCCGCGTTTGCCATTGCCAACGGCATCGCCGCCAAGGACGTGTTGATCAGCGGCCACAGCCTTGGCGGGCTCGGGGTCAACAGCGTGGCCGAATTGAGCGCGAGCAACTGGGGAGGTTTCTTCAAGGACGCCAATTATATTGCGTTCGCCTCGCCAACCCAGAGCAGCACCGGTAATAACGTGCTGAACATCGGTTACGAGAACGATCCGGTATTTCGCGTGCTCGATGGCACTACGTTCAGCACCGCGTCGATGGGCAAGCACGACAAACCGCATGATTCGACCACCGACAACATCGTCAACTTCAACGACAATTACGCCTCCACCGCGCAAAACCTGGTGCCGTTCAGCATCGTCAATCCGCTGAGCTGGTCGGCGCACAGCTCGCTGGGCTATGCCGATGGCCTGAATCGAGTGATCGATTCGAAGTTCTACAACCTCACCGGCAAGGACTCGACGATCATCGTCTCCAACCTGGAAGCGTCGTCCCGAGGCAAGACCTGGGTCGAGGATCTCGGCCGCAGTGGCGAGCCGCACACCGGCAGCACATTCATCATCGGCACCGACAGCAATGACTGGCTCAAGGGGGGCGCGGGCAACGACTTCCTTGAAGGTCGCGCGGGCGATGACCGTTTCCGCGATGACGGCGGTTTCAACATCCTGCTCGGTGGTCAGGGCTACAACACCTTCGAGCTGCAGAAGCCATTGCAGAACTTCAGCTTCGCCAATGACGGCGACGGCACGCTGTATGTGCGCGACGCCTACGGCGGCATCAGCATGACCCGCGACATTGGTGCGCTGGTGAGCAAGGAGTCGGGTTCGTGGTGGGGCAGCAAGGAAATCACCTGGGGTGTGACGGCCAAAGGGCTGACCAATGGCAATGAGCTGACGCAGTACAACCATTCGCTCAGCGGTGATGGCTACGGCAACGCGTTGCATGCGACGGCCGATGGCGACTGGCTGTTCGGTCTCGGTGGCGACGACAGACTGATCAGCGACAAAGGCCACGTGACCTTTGTTGGCGGCGCCGGTAACGATGTGATGACGGCGGTTGGCGGCGGCAACACCTTCCTGTTCAGCGGCGCGTTCGGCTTCGATGCCATCAATGGTTATCAGGGCGGCGACAAACTGGTGTTCATGGGCGTCGAAGGCGCGGGGCAGGGCTACGACTACAAGCAACATGTGGCGCAGACCGGTGGCGATACGGTGCTGAAGATTGGCGACTTTGCCGTGACCCTGATAGGGGTAGGCGTGACTAACCTGTCGGACTCGGCGTTCGTGTTCGCCTGACCAACGCCCCGGTAGGAGCTGCCGCAGGCTGCGATCTTTTGATTGTGTTTTTAAAGATCAAAAGATCGCAGCCTCGTTGCACTCGACAACTCCTACTGGGGGTTTACATGGGGTGTTGAAATGCTCCGGAGCGCTCCGTGAGGGGCGCACTGGCTGTGAGCTATCTCTGAACAATTCCAACAAAGAGAGAGGCAATAGCAATGGGTGTGTATGACTACAAGAATTTCGGCACGGACGATTCCAAGGCGTTGTTCAGCGATGCCATGGCAATCACTCTGTACTCCTACCACAACCTCGATAACGGTTTTGCCAGCGGTTATCAGCACAACGGTTTCGGCATCGGCCTGCCAGCCACACTGGTCACCGCGTTGATTGGCGGTACCGACTCGCAAGGTGTCATCCCGGGCATTCCATGGAATCCCGACTCGGAAAAACTCGCCCTCGATGCGGTTAAAGCGGCCGGCTGGACGCCGATCACCGCCTCGCAACTGGGCTACGAAGGCAAGACCGATGCGCGAGGAACCTTTTTCGGCGAGAAGGCCGGCTACACCAGCGCTCAGGTCGAGATCCTCGGCAAGTACGACGCCCAAGGCCATCTCACCGAGCTTGGCATTGCCTTTCGTGGCACCAGTGGCCCGCGAGAAATCCTCATTGGCGACTCGATCGGCGACGTGATCAACGACCTGCTCGCGGCCTTCGGCCCCAACGACTACGCGAAAAACTACGTTGGCGAAGCGTTCGGCAATCTGCTCAATGACGTGATGGCCTTCGCCAAGGCCAACGGCCTCACCGGCAAGGACATATTGGTCAGCGGCCACAGTCTCGGCGGCCTGGCCGTCAACAGCATGGCCGACTTGAGCGGCGGCAAGTGGGGCGGATTCTTTGCCGACTCCAACTACATCGCCTATGCCTCGCCAACGCAAAGCAGCACCGACAAAGTGCTTAACGTCGGCTATGAAAACGATCCGGTGTTTCGAGCTCTCGACGGCTCGACCTTCACCGGCGCCTCGGTAGGCGTGCACGACGCGCCGCATGCCTCGACCACTGACAACATCGTCAGCTTCAACGATCACTACGCCTCGACCGCGTGGAATCTGCTGCCGTACTCGATCCTCAACATTCCAACGTGGATTTCACACCTGCCCACCGGTTACGGCGACGGCATGACCCGTGTACTGGATTCGAAGTTCTACGACCTGACCAGCCGCGACTCGACAATCATCGTTGCCAACCTGTCCGATCCGGCGCGAGCCAACACCTGGGTGCAGGATCTCAATCGCAACGCCGAAACCCACAAGGGCAGCACGTTCATCATCGGTAGCGACGGCAACGATCTGATCCAGGGCGGCAGCGCCAACGACTATCTGGAAGGCCGTGCCGGCAACGACACCTTCCGTGACAGTGGCGGCTACAACATCATCCTTGGCGGGCAGGGCAGCAATACCCTGGACTTGCAGCAAGCGGTGGGCAAGTTCGACTTCGCCAACGACGGCGCCGGCAATCTGTACATCCGCGATGCCAACGGCGGGATCAGTATCACCCGCGACATCGGCAGTATTGTCACCAAGGAACCGGGGTTTCTCTGGGGGCTGTTCAAGGATGACGTCACTCACAGCGTCACCGCCAGCGGCCTGAAGGTCGGCAGCAATGTCACGGCGTACGAGTCCAGCGTCAAAGGTAGCGCTGGCGCCGACACGCTGAAGGCGCATGCCGGTGGCGATTGGCTGTTTGGCCTCGACGGTAACGATCACTTGATCGGCAGCACGGGTAATGACGTGTTTGTCGGCGGTGCCGGCAATGACCTGATGGAATCGGGGGGCGGGGCGGATACGTTCCTGTTCAACGGCGCGTTCGGCCAGGATCGGGTGGTCGGTTACACAACGAACGACAAACTGGTCTTCCTCGGCGTACAGGGTGTTCTGCCGACTGAGGATTTCCGTGCCCATGCCGCGACCGTTGGACAGGATACGGTGCTGACGTTTGGCAACGACTCGGTGACACTGGTGGGCGTGTCGCTCAATAGCCTGAGTGCTGACGGTGTCGTGATCGCCTGATGTTGATGGGGTGCCGGCAAGGGCCCTTTCGCGAGCAAGCTCGCTGCCACACTGGATCTGTGTCGTTTACAGAACCCTGTGGGAGAGAGCCTGCTCGCGAAGAACGATAACGCGGTTTAAAAGTGACTCAACAGCCACTCCCTGACTCAAATCCCTGCCAAACAGGAAATGCGGCCTAAAGCCAGCACGTGCACACACGTTCTATAGCTAGCCGCCATTGAGTACAGGAGATTCAAACGTGAAAGGTTTCAAGGGGTATATCGGCTTCGTCGCACTGGCGCTGTGTTCGGCCAATGTCTGCGCCGATCTGCCTCAAAGCTCGATTCTGAGCCGCTACGGCATCACCACCGACCAACTGCCGAGCGCGCCGAAAACCGAAGCAGTCGAACCGGTCGAAGAGAAAAGCCGCTTTCAGATTCAGCCTGAACAACCGTTCGTGACTCTGCGTTTGGGTGACGGCAAGCAGCCGCAGACCACCGGCAATCTGAGCATTGATCGCATGGCGCAGCAGGATCTGGAACGCTGCCGGCGTTTGCAAGGTGAAGTGGTCAAGCGGGGCGGCACGTACATGCCTTGCGATGGCAGCATTCCGGGCATGCCAACCTTCGAATAACACAAACTTCCCCTGTAGGAGCTGCCGCAGGCTGCGATCTTTTGATCCGGATCTTGTAAATCACGAGCGAAAGATCGCAGCCTGCGGCAGCTCCTACAGAGATTGCGGGGGTTTCAGTCCTCTTCGCGGACCGTCGCGACTTCATCGGCGCGGACTTTCACCTTGGCCCCGGAAATATCCTCGAACTCATAGAAGCCATCCTTGGTTTTGGTCTTCGGCATGTCCTTGGTCAAATACTGGGTGCCGTTCTGCAAGGTCACCACTGTCTGGGTCGAGCAACCGCCCAGCACGAGCAGCGCGACGACTGCCAAGGGAATGCCCAGCCTGTTGATTTTCATACCCACCTCTACTTCCTCATGCGATGTGAACCCGAGCATTGTCGGTCCTGTAACGCGGTTGGTGCCACTGCGCCGGAAAAAGTTCGATTGCCCGGTTAAAAAATGCCATTGATCCTTTTCCATTTGCACCGGGCAGGGCAGAGCTGGTATCTGTACGCATAACCAGTACTCGTTCGCCATGGCCCTGAATTCCCGTGACTGCCAATCCCCTCGACGACCCGTTCTATTACCTCAACAACTTCCGGCAAGTGCTTGATTGGCTTGAGCTGCGCTATGCCGACGTGATGAGCGAAACCGAGCACGGCTTCATCCGCGATTTCAAGGCATTGCCCAAGGCCTCGCAGGGCCTGCTGGTGCGCATGGTGATGCGCAAGGGCGTGCACTTTCGTGTCGGTAAACTCAATTACCCTGAAATCGGTGACATCGCGCACGCCGCGCAACCGCTGCTGAATCATGGCTGGCTCGACGAATTCGCAGCGCTGACGATGGCCGAACTGTTCGATGTGCTGCTCAAGGCCGAGGTTCTCCAGGCATTTGGCGCGTTCATCGAGCAACCCAAGGGGCGCAAGGACGATTGGCTGCCGTTGCTCACCGAACAGTTCGCCGATGCCCGTAGCCTGCGCGATTGGGCGCCGTTACTGGCAGAGCGCCTGTTCAGCCTGACCATCATGGACCTGTGCGATCGCCTGCGTCTGATGTTCTTTGGCAATCTTTATCAGGACTGGTCGGAATTCGTCCTCGCTGATCTGGGGATCTTTACCTACGAAAAAGTCGAATTCTGCGCTGATTCGCGCGGCCTGCGCAGCCGCCAGGATGTCGACGCCTGCCTGTTCCTGCATAACTGCCAGTTGCGCTTCGAGGCCGGTGAACCGCTGCAAGCCATTGTCGAGCAAGTCGGCGCCTTGCACTTCGACAACCCCTGGTTGCAACGTCGACGAGGCAAGGTGTTGTTCCAGATCGGCCAGTATTGCGAGCGCATCAGCGAGTTTGCGCTGGCCTTGAGCATCTACCGCGACTGCGCCTATCCCGGCGCGCGATTGCGCATGATCCGCGTGCTGGAACGCTGCGGCGAATACGCCCTTGGCCTGGAACTCGGCACGCTGGCGGAACAGACGCCGCAAAGCGCTGCCGAACAGCAAGGCCTGCAGCGAATAATGCCGCGATTGCGGCGCAAACTCGGCGGGCCGCCACTCAAGCGTACAGCGGCGAAACCGGTCGAACGCCTCGATTTGCAGTTGCTGCGCAGCGATCCTGGGTTGTCGGTGGAGTTTTACGTGCAGGCGCACCTGCATGATGACGACGGCCCGGTGCACTACGTGGAAAACAGCCTGATCAACTCGTTGTTCGGTTTGTTGTGCTGGCCGGCGATCTTCGCGCCGTTGCCCGGTGCATTCTTTCACCTTCCAGCGCGGGCCGGTCGATCTGCTCAATGAAGACTTCCAGCCGCGCCGCGCCGAGCTGTTCCAGGCCTGTCTCGACGAGCTCGACGATGGTCGCTACGCCTCGACCATTCGCCAGCGATTCGTCGCCAAATGGGGTATTCAGTCGCCGTTCGTGTTTTGGGGCGCACTCAATGAGCAGCTGCTCGAACAGGCGTTGGCCTGCCTGCCGGCTGAACACCTCAAGCACTGGTTCAATCGGCTGTTGCTCGACATCAAGGCCAACCGCGCCGGCATGCCCGATCTGATCCAGTTCTGGCCGCAACACAAAACCTACCGGATGATTGAAGTCAAAGGCCCCGGTGACCGCTTGCAGGACAACCAATTGCGCTGGCTGGAGTTCTGCCACGAACACCAGATGCCGGTGGCCGTGTGCTACGTGCAATGGGCGGAGCAGAGCGCTTGAGCTACAGCATTGCGGTGCGGGCGCTGTGTGAGTTCACCGCCAAGACCGGCGACCTCGACCTGCGTTTCACCCCGTCGCCGACGGCACTCGAAGGCATTGCCGGCCACCGTACCGTGGCCTCGCGGCGCAACGAGAAATACCAAAGCGAAGTGGCCCTGGAAGGCGAGTTTCGCCAGTTGAAGGTCAAGGGCAGGGCGGACGGCTACGATCCGGGGCAAAACTGCCTGGAAGAAGTCAAAACCTACCGGGGCGACCTGAGCAAACAACCGGCCAATCACCGCCGGTTGCACTGGGCGCAAGCGAAAATCTACGGCTGGCTGATGTGCCGCAAACTCGATCTGCAGCGGATCAATCTGGCGCTGGTGTATTTCGACATCGTCAGCGAAAAGGAAACCTGTCTGGTCGAGGCATTCAGCGCTGAGGCCCTGCAAGTGTTTTTCGAGCAACAGTGTGGCGTGTTCCTGCTCTGGGCCGAACAGGAAATGGCCCATCGCGAGGTGCGCAACCTGGCGGCGCAGCAACTGAGCTTTCCTCACGCCGAGTTTCGTTCGGGGCAGCGGCATCTGGCTGAATCGGTGTTCAAGGCGATCAGCACCGGGCGCTGCCTGATGGCCCAGGCACCGACCGGCATCGGCAAAACCCTTGGCACGTTGTTTCCGATGCTCAAGGCGCTGGCGCCGCAGCAACTGGACAAAGTGTTCTTCCTGACCGCCAAGACGCCGGGACGCAAACTGGCGCTCGATGCCAGCCAGGTGCTGTTCGAACAGTCGCCGAACCTGCCCTTGCGGGTTCTGGAAATGGTCGCTCGGGACAAGGCCTGCGAACACCCGGACAAAGCTTGCCATGGCGAATCCTGCCCGTTGGCACAAGGTTTCTACGATCGCTTGCCGGCCGCGCGTGAGGCCGCCAGCCGCATCAGTCTGCTCGATCAGCCCGCCATGCGCGCCGTTGCCGCGCAGCATGCGGTGTGCCCGTATTACTTGAGCCAGGAAATGGCCCGCTGGGCTGACGTGGTGGTCGCCGACTACAACTATTACTTCGATTTCAGTGCACTCCTGTTCGGTCTGGCCCAGCTCAATCAGTGGAAAGTCGCCGTGCTGGCCGATGAGGCGCACAACCTCGTTGAGCGCGGACGTCAGATGTACAGCGCCAGTCTCGATCAGTTCGTCCTTGGCGCCGTGCGTAAAACCGCCCCTGAACCGCTAAAAAAATCCCTGCAACGGCTCAACCGTGAATGGAACACGCTGCATGCTCCGCAACTGGCCGCGTATCAGGCCTACGACAAGGCGCCGGAAAAACTGCTGCAAGCGATCTCCCTGTGTTGCGCGGCCATCGGCGATTACCAGAATGACCATCCACAGGGACTCGACAGCGCATTGCAAAGCTTCTATTTCGAGCTGCTGCAGTTTGCCCGGGTCGCGGAGTTGTTCGATGAGCATTACCTGTTCGATATCAGCAAGCGCGACCTCGAGCGCAAGCGCCCGTTGTCGCAACTGTGCCTGCGCAACGTGGTCCCCGCGGCGTTTATTGGCCCGCGTCTGAAAGCGGCGCGCAGCAGCGTACTGTTTTCCGCCACGCTGAGCCCGCGCAACTATTACGCCGATTTGCTTGGCACACCGGACGATACGGTGTGGGTCGACGTCGAATCGCCGTTCAGCCCGGCGCAGTTGCAGGTGCAGGTGGTCAGCCGGATTTCAACGCGCTTCAATCACCGCCAGGCGTCGCTGGAGCCGATTGTCGAGCTGATCGCCAGGCAGTTCGGCGAGCGTCCGGGCAATTACCTGGCGTTTTTCAGCAGCTTCGACTATCTGCAGCAGGTCGCAACGTTACTGGCCGAGCGGCATCCGCACATCACGGTGTGGCAGCAGTCGCGCGGCATGCTCGAAGGGCAGCGGCAGGCGTTTCTCGACCAGTTCACCGTGCGAAGTCAGGGCGTAGGTTTTGCCGTATTGGGCGGGGCATTCGGCGAAGGTATCGATTTGCCTGGCGCACGCCTGATCGGCGCGTTCATCGCCACGCTCGGTCTGGCGCAACTCAATCCGGTCAATGAACAGTTGAAACGCCGCATGGCGGCAATCTTCGGCGCCGGGTATGACTACACCTACCTGTATCCCGGAGTGCAGAAAGTGGTGCAGGCCGCCGGCCGGGTGATCCGCACACGCGAAGATCGTGGTGTGCTCATGTTGATTGACGACCGCTTTGCCGAGCCGCGGATCCAGCAGTTGCTGCCGCGCTGGTGGTCAATCAAAAACGAGGCGGACGCTTTTCAATTCGCCGGATTAACGCATACTCCAGCACATAACTGTGTGCGGTGAATGTGATGATTGAAAAGAACAAGACCGCGGCGATCGAGGAGATGCGTTTCAGGCTGTTGATCGATGCGGTCGTCGACTATGCGATCTACATGATCGACCCGGATGGCATCATCACCAGCTGGAACTCGGGCGCCAAACGCTTCAAGGGTTACGAAGAGGCGGAAATCCTCGGCGAGCATTTTTCGCGCTTCTATACTGCCGATGATCGCGCTGCCGGTCTGCCGCGACGTGCGCTCGATACCGCGATCCGCGAGGGGCGTTTCGAGGGCGAAGGCTGGCGGGTGCGCAAGGACGGCACCAACTTCTGGTCGCACGTGGTGATCGACCCGATCATTGATCCCGACGGCAAGTTGCTCGGTTTCGCCAAGATCACCCGCGATCTCACCGATCGCAAGATGGCCGAAGAAACCCTCAAGCAAAGCGAACAGCAGTTCCGCCTGCTGGTGCAGGGTGTCACCGACTATGCCATCTACATGCTCAGCCCCGAGGGCCGGGTCAGCAACTGGAACCAGGGCGCCCAGCGCATCAAGGGTTATCTGCCGGAAGAAATCATCGGTCAGCACTTCTCGATTTTCTATACCCCCGAAGACCGCGAACTCGGCGAGCCGCAGCGGGCGCTGGAAATAGCCACTCGTGAAGGCCGCTTTGAGAACAAGAGCTGGCGCATGCGCAAGGACGGCACGCGGTTTCTCGCCCATGTGGTGGTCGATGCGATTCGCGGCGATACCGGCACTTTGCTCGGGTTTGCCAAGATCACCCGCGACATCACCGAAGCGCATCAGGCCCAGCAGGCGCTCGAGAAAACCCGCGAAGCCCTGTTTCAGGCGCAGAAGATGCAGGCCATCGGTCAGCTCAGCGGCGGCATCGCCCATGACTTCAATAATCTGCTGACAGTGATTCTCGGCAATCTGGAAATCGTGCAAAAGCGCATCGGTGACGACGCGAAAATCAGCCGTTTGCTGGAAAATGCCACCCAAGGCGCATTACGTGGCGTGTCGCTGACCCAGCGCATGCTGGCTTTTGCCCGCCGTCAGGAGCTCAAGACCGAGTCCGTCGACATCCCCCAATTGGTGCAAGGCATTACCGGACTGTTGCGCAGTTCCCTGGGGCCGGGCATCCGCGTCGATGCGCGGTTTCCCGAGGATCTGCAACCGGTGCTGGCGGACAGCAATCAACTGGAACTGGCCTTGCTCAATCTGGCGACCAACGCCCGTGACGCCATGCCCGACGGCGGCACGGTGATCATCAGCGCTGAAGCACAAGTGGTGCTCGAACTCGGTCATGCGGATCTGCCGGCCGGGCGTTATGTCTGTCTCAGTCTGATCGACAGCGGGGAGGGCATGGATGCGCAGACGCTGGCCTCGGCCAGAGACCCGTTTTTCACCACAAAAGGCTTGGGCAAAGGCACAGGGCTGGGGCTGTCGATGGTGCACGGGTATATGGAACAACTCGGTGGCCGCTTCGTCCTCAAAAGTGCAAAAGCCCAGGGCACCACGGCTGAACTGTGGATTCCGGTGGCTGACGAGGGTGTCTCCAGCAAGCCGCTGTATCCGCCGGCAGAGCCGATCACGGTGCCCAGGCTCAGCGTGTTGGTGGTGGATGACGATTCGCTGGTGTTGACCAGCACCAGCCTGCTGCTCGAAGACCTGGGGCATCGAGTGATCAGCGCCACGTCGGGTTCGCAGGCACTGACGCTGTTCGATCAGGGTGAGGTCATCGACCTGTTGATCACCGACATGGCCATGCCCCATATGAGCGGTGCGCAACTGGCCCACGCGGTGCGGGTGCTCAAACCGGATCTGCCGATCATTCTTGCCACCGGCTACGCCGAGCGCCTGGAGGGTTTTGCCGCGCAACTGCCGCGGTTGCCCAAGCCGTTCACGCAGATGAATCTGGTGGCGATCATTGCGCAATCGATGAAGTGAGGCGCCGGTCAATCCGGCTGAACTTGCGCGCAAACGGGGACTTCTAAACGTTTTCCCAACCCCGGAGCGTGCATCTTTTGTCTCGCATACTGACTGAGCCCACCGCTGAAGAAACCCTGACCGAACATGACGCCAAGATGTTCGGCTCACCCAAGGAACGGCTGGATTTCTATCGGCGGGAGATCCAGTACGAAACCAGCATTCTTGCCAACCGCACCGATGCCTATCTGGCGGCGCAGTCGTTCCTGGTGATCGCCTTCGCCTCCTGCATGGCCAACCTCAATCCGGAGTGGGGCAAGTTGTTCACGCTGGTGGTGCCACCGTTTCTGGCGCTGCTCGGGCTGCTCAGTTCCTTGAACGCCTGGCCGGGGATTCGCGCAGCGTACGACATCATCGATCACTGGCATTTCAAGCAGAGCCACTTGCTCCACAGCGAGCCGCTGATGGGCCTGGCGTATGACGAATCGCCGTTGTTCAGCGAGATGGAATCGAGCCACAAGGGTTATCGCAAGTCGCTGCTGTTCTCGGTGCGCACGCCTTGGATCTTTGCGACGTTCTGGGTGTTGCTGGGGAGTTATGCGGTGTTTATTCAGGTGACCAATCCTGGAGGGTGATGGGCAGGTATAGAAAAGCCCGGCTTATGTGGCCGGGCTTTTTCATTCGCTTGGATTTTGTGTTGCCATTCAGATCGATCCCCCTCACCCCAGCCCTCTCCCCCAAGGGGGCGAGGGGGAAGGGAGCAGATCTTCGCTGCAGTCAAAATCTGCGTTCGACTCGGTATCTCAGTGTCGTGGTCAAAATCTGCGTTCAACGCGGTATCTCAAGTCGGCGTATTTCAACCATTCACCCCGGTCAGTTCCTTCTCCCTCAGGGAGAGGGCTAGGGTGAGGGGCTTTTCCGCTTCACTCCACGGTCTCAAGCTCTCGACGCAACGCCACCGAGTTCTGCGAAGACATCGGGATTGGCGGGAAATCTTCATTCAAGACGCACAAATGATCGATGGCATCTTCAAACATCGAATCGGCTTTCTTGCGCAGCGCGCGGTAGCGCTCGAACTGTTCGATGTCCAGATCCTTGACGTCAAGCAGCGCATTGGCCGCTCGGTTGAGCGTGTGGGCGTTATCGAACAATTGACGATTGCGTTCCAGAGCCAGTGCTCTGCAAGCCTTGATTTGTGCAGGAGTCGAGCATTCTTTCATGTTCGTGACCTTATTCTTCAAGGATTCCGTTTCATAGGCGTATCGCCGCAGGGGAACCGAACCTGCCGGGCCCCGCCGGACACATCTGGCGGGGGGTTATGCTTGTGACTGTCGGCGATTAAGCAAGGATCCATTTTTTTACAGAAAAAAATTCGATTAATCCGTCGATAAAATCCGCGATTAAAAATCACGTTTTTTGTTTCTTGCGCTGTTCATAGCGAGCGAGGATCGGTTGGGTGCTGATCCCGTGAAGCAGGATGCTCAGCGCGACCACCGACAAGGTCAGGTCGGTGCATTGCGTGGCCACCGTGTCGGTCAGCCCGTGATTCAAGGCATAAAACAGATAAAACAGGCTGCCGATCCCGCGAATGCCAAACCAGCCGATCAACAGCCGTTGCCGTCCCTCCAGCAGCGCGCCCCATGGCATCAGCGCGACGCAGGCCGGGCGGATCAGGCAGAACAACACACCGCCCACCAGCAACGCCCGCCAATCCCAATGCGCCACCAGCACGACGCCGAGCAAGGTCACCAGAAACACTTCCATGGCGCGCTCGACCAGACTGCCAAATGACAACATGTCACCCATCATGATCCCCGCGGCAACCTGGCTGCTTTCCAGCCGTTCGGTGTCGCCATGCACCGCGTGTTGCGGTTCGACGTTCTGATGGCCTACCACCGGTTGCACCAGATGCTCGGCAGGCGGCTGGCCGGCGCCGGTGGATTGCACTTCCACCTGACGCAAACCCAGCCCGGCGGCGAACACCGACAGGAAGCCATAACCGCCAATCGCCTCGGCAACCACATAGGCCAGGGCAATCAACGACAACGCCAGATAATCATTGGGGCTGAGGGTGCTGTCGTCATTGCGGATTCGTAGCGAAAGCGTCACGCGCCCGATACCTCGGCCCATCCAGTAACCGGTGAGTAACCCGGCCGGCACCGCCCACAACACACTGCGCAAGACCCAGCCCTGCCATTCGCTGGCGCTGCCATCACCGTGCAGCAACAACAGGCCGAGAATCACGAAGGGGAAGGCGATGCCGTCATTCAATCCTGCTTCGCCCGAGAGCCCGAAACGCACGCTGTCGACATCCCGCGCATCGTTGACCTGGACAAGTGCCGCCAGTACCGGGTCGGTCGGTGCCAGAATCGCGCCGATCAACAGTGCCGGCCCCCACGGCAAGCGCAAGCCAAAATGCAGCAGCAGACAAACACCGATGATGGTCAGCAACATGACTGGCCCGGCCAGGCCAAAAGCAATCCGCCAACGCTTGTCGCGCAAAGGCAAACGTAACTTCAAACCGCAGACAAACAGGGAAAACAGCACCGCGACTTCCGTCAGGTGCTCCATCCACAGCGAAGCGTTTTCCAACGACAGTTTCAGCAGATCGAGGCCACTGGGGCCGATGCCGATCCCCAGCAACAGACACACTGCCGAAGTCGTCACCGGCATCCAGCGCAGATACGAAGAAGTCAGTGCCAACGTCAGCAGCACGGCACCGAGTACGGCAACCCACACAGTAAAACTCATGATTTGCCGCCTTCAGTGATTAATGACGGCCGCCTGCAGAGACCCTTTCGCTCCTGACGCCGCCCCTGTAGGCGTTGCCGCAAGCTGCGATCTTTTGATCTTGTTTTAAAAATCAGAATCAACAGACCGCCGCCTGCGCAAACCCCCGCAGTGCATTTACTCAAAGCATCGGCTTGCCACCGGTCACGCCATAGCGCTGGCCGGTGATGTAACTCGCTTCGTCCGAGGCCAGCAGCACGTAGATCGGCGCGACTTCCACGGGTTGACCGGGGCGGCCGAGCGGGGTGTTGCCACCAAAGTTCTGTACTTCTTCATCGGGCATGGTCGAGACGATCAGCGGCGTCCAGATCGGCCCCGGCGCCACGCAATTCACGCGAATTTCCTTCGGACCGAGCATCTGTGCCAGACCACCAGTGAAATTGGCAATCGCGCCTTTGGTGGTGGCATAGGCAAGCAGGGTAGGTTTGGGCAAATCGGAGTTGATCGAACTGGTGTTGATGATCGACGCCCCGGCACGCATGTGTTTGATCGCTGCCTGACACAGCCGGAAGATCGCGGTGATGTTGACGTCGAAGGTCATCACCCATTCTTCGTCGGGGATTTCTTCGAAGGTTTCGTGGGTCATCTGAAACGCGGCGTTATTGACCAGCACGTCGATGCGGCCGAAGCGTTCGACGGTTTTGTCGACCAAGGCCTGACACTGGGCCTTTTGCGCAATATCGCCCGGCAGCAGCAGGCATTGACGCCCGGCCTGTTCGACCCAGCGCGCGGTTTCCTTGGCGTCTTCGTGTTCGTTCAAATAGGCGACCGCCACGTCGGCGCCTTCACGGGCGAAAGCAATGGCCACGGCGCGGCCGATGCCGCTGTCGGCGCCGGTGATCAGGGCGATCTTGCCGGCCAGTCGCCCGGAACCGACATAGCTTTGCTCGCCGCAATCGGGATAGGGTTCCATTTTGCGTTGCGAACCGGGAACGGTCTGGGCCTGTGCGGGGAAGGGTGGTTTTGGATAGTCGGTCATCGCGGGTCTCCGAGGTCTCAGGGCTGGTATGGGCGGTTGACCCGGTGTGTTTGCCGTGAGTTCGATCGGATTTACGCCGGTCTTCAGACTCGATACAGAACCTGTGGGAGCTGGCTTGCCAGCGATAGCAATGTGTCAGTCGACATTAATGTTGAATGTCAGACCGCTATCGCTGGCAAGCCAGCTCCCACAGGGTTTGGTGGTGGTTTCAGGTGTTGCGTTGTGTCAGGGCGCGCTCCATGCGGGCGATGCCTTCTTCGAGCAACGAGCGTGGGCAGCCGAAGTTCAGGCGCACGAACTGCTGGTGTTGATCGCCGAAGTCCAGACCGGCGCTGAGGCCAACCTTGCCCTGCTCAAGGAAGAACTGCTGCGGATCGGCCAGATCCAGCGCCGAGCAATCCAGCCACGCCAGATACGTGCCCTGTGGCACATTGATGGTCACGCCCGGCAAGCGGCTGCGCACCGCTTCCACCAGCCAGTCGCGGTTGGCCTGCAGATAGGTTTTCAACTCGGCCAGCCACGGCGCGCCTTCGCTATAAGCCACGCGGGTGGCTTCCATGCCCAGCGGGTTGACGCTGTCGACCATGCCGCAGCGGGCGTGGTTGACGCGCTCACGCAAGGCCGCATCTTGAATGATCATGAACGAGGTCTTCAGGCCGGCGATGTTGTAGGCCTTGCTCGCCGACATCAGAGTGATCGTGCGCTTGGCAATCTCCGGGCTCAACGAGGCGGTCGGAATGTGCACGCGACCGTCGAAGCACAGTTCGGCGTGGATTTCGTCGGAGATGATCCAGGCGTCCTGCGCCGCACAGATATACGCCACCGCTTGCAACTCTTCACGGCCAAACACTTTGCCCAGCGGATTGTGCGGGTTGCTCAGCAACAGCGCGCCGCCACCGTTCAGCGATTCACGCAGCACGTCCAGCGGCGTCAGGTAAGTGCCGTCAGCTTGCGCGAGGAACTCCAGCTCAACCTTGTTCAAACCCCAGTGGCCCGGCGCGTGGCGCAGTGGCGGGTAGTTCGGCACTTGCACCACGACATTCTGCTGCGGCTGTACCAGCGCTTTCAGAGCCATGTTGAAACCGGACTCGACGCCCGGCAGGAAGATCAGCTCTTGCGGTTTTACCTTCCAGGCGAACTTGGCCCAGAGGTCAGCGACGATGGCTTCACGCAGGTTGTCCTGCGCCACGCTGTAGCCCACCAGCGGATGCAGCAGGCGCTGTTGCAAAGCCTCGATGATGACCGGCGGCGCGGCGAAATCCATATCAGCGACCCACATCGGCAAGACGTCGGCCGAATAGCGGCTCCACTTGGTGCTGCCAGTGTTGTGGCGGTCGAATAGCTGATCAAAATCGAAAGTCATGCGCGGTCTCGTGAAGGCGGGATTGGTCCTGCGGGCATGATAAGCCCATGGCCGTGCAGGAGCACACAAAACCTGTGGGAGCGAGCCTGCTCGCGAAAGCGGTCTGTCAGTCAATATTTGTCTCAACTGACAGGGCCTCTTCGCGAGCAGGCTCGCTCCCACAGGTTTTCCAGTGCATGACCGATTGTCGCCGACGGTCGGTTTTCACACAGATCGTGTGGTCATTGTCTACAGTGAAAAGGTCGGCACGCGTTTGCCGCAACCGTGATTGTCCAGATAAAACCCGGCACCAGTACCGGGTTCCACCTGATCAGGAGTGCACGATGGATCTCAGCCGTCGTCAGTTCTTCAAGGTCGCCGGTATCGGCCTTGCAGGCTCGAGCCTGGGCGCGTTGGGCATGGCCCCGACGCCAGCCTTCGCCGAGCAGGTGCGCCACTTCAAGCTTGCCCACACCCATGAAACCCGCAACACCTGCCCGTATTGCTCGGTCGGCTGCGGGTTGATCATGTACAGCCAGGGCGATACTGCGAAGAACGTCGCGCAAAGCATCATTCACATCGAGGGCGACGCCGACCACCCGGTCAACCGCGGCACCCTCTGCCCGAAAGGCGCAGGCCTGCTCGACTTCATTCACAGCCCCGGCCGTTTGCTCTACCCGCAAACGCGCAAGCCGGGCAGCAGTGAATGGACGCGGATCAGTTGGGACGAAGCGCTCGATCGCATCGCCGACCTGATGAAAACCGACCGCGACGCCAACTTCATCGAGAAAAATGCCAACGGGCAGACGGTGAATCGCTGGCTGAGCACCGGGTTCCTCGCCGCGTCGGCAGCGTCCAACGAAGCCGGTTACATCACCCAGAAGGTGATTCGCAGTCTCGGCATGCTGGGGTTCGATAACCAGGCGCGTGTCTGACACGGCCCGACGGTGGCAAGTCTTGCCCCGACGTACGGCCGTGGAGCCATGACCAATACCTGGACCGATATCGCCAACGCGAATCTGATCCTGGTGATGGGTGGCAACGCCGCAGAAGCGCATCCGTGCGGCTTCAAATGGGTGACCGAGGCCAAGGCGCACAACGCTGCGCGGCTGATCGTCGTCGATCCGCGTTTTACCCGGACCGCTTCGGTGGCCGACTACTACGCGCCGATCCGCACCGGCACCGACATCGCCTTCATGGGCGGCCTGATCAATTACCTGCTGACCGAGGACAAGATCCAGCACGAGTACGTGCGCAATTACACCGATATGTCGTTCATCGTCAGAGCAGGCTACGGCTTCGAAGACGGCATTTTCAGTGGCTACGACGCAGAGAAACGCAGCTATACCGACAAGTCCGGCTGGGGTTACGAGATGGGCGACGACGGCTTTGTCAAAGTCGACCCGACGCTGCAAGACCCGCGCTGCGTCTATCAATTGATGAAGCAGCATTACAGCCGCTACAACATCGACCTCGCCAGCCAGATCTGTGGCATGCCGGTCGATGCCATGCAGAAAATCTGGGAAGAAATCGCCACTTGTTCGATTCCGGGCAAGACCATGACGATTCTCTACGCCCTCGGCTGGACCCAGCACTCGATCGGCGCGCAGATCATCCGCAGCGCGGCGATGGTGCAACTGTTGCTGGGCAACGTCGGCATGCCCGGCGGCGGGGTCAACGCCTTGCGCGGTCACTCCAATATTCAGGGGCTGACCGACCTAGGCTTGCTCTCCAACGCACTGCCGGGCTATCTGACCTTGGGTCAGGACAGCGAGCAGGACTACAACGCCTTCATCCACAAACGTACGCAAGTGCCGCTGCGTCCGGGACAACTGTCGTACTGGCAGAACTACAGCAAATTCCACGTCAGCCTGATGAAGTCGTGGTACGGCGCTAACGCCACGGTCGAGAACAATTGGTGCTACGACCATTTGCCGAAACTCGACATCCCCAACTACGACGTCCTGAAGATGTTCGACCTGATGAGCCAGGGCAAGGTCAACGGCTACTTCTGCCAAGGCTTCAACCCGATCGCTGCGCTGCCGGACAAAAACCGCGTAATGGGCGCACTGGCCAAGCTGAAATGGCTGGTGGTCATGGACCCGCTGGCCACCGAAACCTCGGAGTTCTGGCACAACGTCGGCCCGTACAACGATGTGAAAACCGACGAAATCCAGACCGAAGTCATTCGCCTGCCGACCACTTGTTTTGCCGAAGAGGACGGCTCACTGGTCAACAGCAGCCGCTGGCTGCAATGGCACTGGAAAGGCGCCGACGGTCCGGGCGAAGCGCAGACCGACATCCGCATCATGAGTGAATTGTTCCTGCGCCTGCGCAAGCGTTATCAGGCCGAGGGCGGCAAATTCCCCGATCCGCTGCTGAAACTGACGTGGCCGTACAAGATCGCCGACGAACCTTCGCCGGAGGAGCTGGCCAAGGAAATCAATGGCAGCGCCGTGGCTGATTTCACCGATGCCACCGGTGTCGCGGTGAAGGCCGGCTCGCAACTGGCCGGGTTCGGCTTGCTCAAGGATGACGGCAGCACCGCGTCCGGCTGCTGGATCTTCGCCGGCAGTTGGACCGAGGCCGGCAACCAGATGGCGCGGCGTGACAACAGCGATCCGTTCGGCATGCACCAGCACTTGGGCTGGGCGTGGGCCTGGCCGGCCAATCGGCGGATTCTCTATAACCGCGCTTCGGCGGACGTGTCCGGCAAACCTTGGGACCCGAAAAAACGCCTGGTGTGGTGGAACGGCAAGGCCTGGACCGGCACCGACGTACCGGACTACAAAGCCGACGTGCCGCCGGAAGCCGGGATGAACCCGTTCATCATGAACCCCGAAGGCGTGGCGCGGTTCTTCGCCGTCGACAAGATGAATGAAGGGCCATTCCCCGAGCACTACGAGCCGTTCGAAACACCGATCGGCATCAACCCGCTGCACCCGCAAAACAAGAAAGCCACCAGCAACCCGGCGGCGCGGATCTTCGATTCGGTCTGGGAAACCCTCGGCGAGGCCAAGGACTTCCCGTACGCCGGCACCAGTTACCGGCTCACCGAGCATTTCCACTTCTGGAGCAAGCATTGCAAGTTGAACGCAATTGCCCAACCCGAGCAGTTCGTCGAAATCGGCGAAGTGCTGGCGAAAGAGAAGGGCATTGCTGCCGGAGATCGGGTGCGCGTCAGTTGCAAGCGCGGGTTTATCGAGGCGGTGGCGGTGGTGACAAAAAGGATCCGGCCGCTGCAGGTCAACGGCCAGGTCGTGCATCAGATCGGTATCCCGCTGCACTGGGGTTTTACCGGACTGACGCGTCACGGTTACCTGACCAACACCCTGGTGCCGTTCCTCGGCGATGGCAATACACAGACCCCGGAATCCAAGTCATTCCTGGTCAACGTGGAGAAACTGTAAATGGCCAGCCAAGACATCATTGCCCGCTCGGCCACCACCACGGTGCCGCCATCGGTGAGGAATCAGGAAGCGGTGGCCAAGCTGATCGACACCACCAAATGCATCGGTTGCAAGGCCTGCCAGGTTGCCTGCTCGGAATGGAACGAGTTGCGCGACGAGGTCGGCCACAACCACGGCACCTATGACAATCCGCAAGACCTCAGCGCGGAAACCTGGACGTTGATGCGCTTCACCGAGCACGAAACCGACGCCGGCAACCTCGAGTGGCTGATCCGCAAGGACGGCTGCATGCACTGCGCCGAGCCCGGTTGTCTGGCGGCGTGCCCGAGCCCCGGCGCGATCATCAAACACGCCAACGGCATCGTCGATTTCGATCAGGATCACTGCATCGGTTGTGGATATTGCATCACCGGTTGCCCGTTCAACATTCCGCGCATTTCGCAGAAAGATCACAAGGCCTACAAATGCACCTTGTGTTCGGATCGCGTGGCTGTGGGGCTTGAGCCGGCCTGCGTGAAAACCTGCCCGACCGGTGCAATCGTCTTCGGCACCAAGGAAGACATGAAGGAACACGCCGCCGAACGCATCGTCGACCTGAAAAGCCGTGGCTTCGAAAACGCCGGTCTGTATGACCCCGCAGGTGTTGGCGGCACGCACGTGATGTACGTGTTGCACCACGCTGACACGCCGACCATTTACGCCAATCTGCCGCAGGATCCGGCGATCAGTCCGTTGGTGGGGTTGTGGAAAGGCATCAGCAAACCTCTGGGCCTGTTGGCCATGGGCGCGGCGGTGTTGGCCGGGTTCTTCCATTACGTGCGCATCGGCCCGAACCGGGTCGAAGAAGATGAGCATCCAACGCCAGCCGACACCTCGGTGCACGTCGTTGATCCGGCGGTACACACCTTCGATCCACGCGGGGAGGACCGGCCATGAGCAACAAGACGATCCTGCGTTATACCGCCAACCAGCGTACCAATCACTGGCTGGTGGCGATCCTGTTTTTCATGGCCGGGTTGTCCGGGCTGGCGTTGTTTCATCCGTCGCTGTTCTGGCTGAGCAACCTGTTTGGCGGCGGGCCGTGGACGCGGATTCTGCATCCGTACATGGGAATAGCGATGTTCGTGTTTTTCCTCGGTCTGGTGCTGAGTTTCTGGCGCGCCAACTTCTTCATCAGCAACGACGGTAAATGGCTGCGGCGCATTGATCGGGTGCTGGTCAACGACGAAGAAAGCGTGCCGCCCGTGGGCAAATACAACGCCGGGCAAAAGCTGTTGTTCTGGACTTTACTGCTGTGCATGCTCGGTTTGTTGTTCACCGGGCTGGTGATCTGGCGCGCCTGGTTCAGTGCGTATTTCGGCATCACCGTGATTCGCTGGGCGATGCTCCTGCATGCGCTGGCCGGGTTCATTCTGGTGCTGAGCATCATCATTCACATCTACGCGGGGCTGTGGATCAAGGGTTCGGTGGATGCGATGCTGCATGGCTGGGTCAGCCGCGCCTGGGCGAAGAAACACCATGAACTCTGGTATCGCGAGATCACCCGCGATGAACGCCATCCGGACGTGCCGGAGCGACCGATCACCAAAAAGGGCTGACTTTTGCCAACCATTCTGGAACCCGGGGAAATCGAAGCGGCGGCGAGTTCGCCGCCGTTTCTGCATCTGCCGCCGCTTAACCTGTTTACCTTGCGCGCGCAACGGCTGGAGCAACTGGCCGAGGGGCATGCGCTGGCCGAGTATCTGCGCTTGATCGCCGGATTGTGCCGGGTGCAGCAGCAGGTGTTCGATGATCCACCGCTGGTGGCGCCGTTCGATCAGCAACGGATCGAAGCGTGTCAGCAGCATGGTTTGCCGCCGTTCGCGGCGGATACGTTGGTGCGCGAAGAGGGCTGGCAAGCTTATCTCGGCGCTGTTCTGCAGCGTTACCCGCCTTTGGGTCAACCCGCTGTCGTTGCAGCGGTGGACACGCTGCGCGCCGCCAGTTCCGGCCAGTTACGCGCATGGGCGGTGGCGTTGGTCAGCGGTCAATATTCGATGGTGCCGGCGCAACTGGTGCCGTTTCTCGGCGCGGCATTGCAAACGGCGTGGAGCCATTGGCTGCTCAGTGCGCCGGATCTGAAACTCAGACCCGGCGACAGCCTCAGCCAATGCCCGGCCTGCGGTTCACCGGCGATGGCCGGGGTGATCCGCCATCGCGGCAAGCACAACGGTTTGCGTTATCTGGTGTGTTCGCTGTGTGCTTGCGAATGGCATGTGGTGCGGGTCAAGTGTGTGTATTGCGAGTCGAGCAAAGGTCTGGATTATCTGAGTGTCGAGGACGATCGTCACGCGGCGAATCAGGCGCCGTTGCGCGCGGAGGTTTGTCCCGGCTGCAACAGTTATCTGAAACTGGTGTATCTGGAAAACGATGCCGACGCCGAGGCATTGTCAGCGGATCTGAGCAGTTTGCTGCTCGATATGCGTTTGGCTCAGGATGGTTTTCAGCGGCTGGCACCGAATCTGTTGCTGGCTCCGGGAGACGAATGACCGGCAGCGTCTACACTCTTGGGCGATAGCGGTTGTCTCCAGGAGTGACTGATGTCCCTGCGGTTACCTTCCATTGATGGTCTGTTGCGTCATCCGGCGTGTGCGCCTTTGCTCGAACGTCACGGGCGTGAGTCGCTGCTGGCGAGTTTGCGGTGGTTGCTCGATGAATTGCGGCCCGGCGTGGTGAACGGGCACTTGTCTGCGATAGAAATCAGTCCCGAAGTGTTGGCCGGGCGCGTCGGCGAACGCTTGGCACAGCAACAACGCAGCAACGTTCGGCGGGTGTTCAATCTCACCGGCACCGTGCTGCACACCAATCTCGGCCGCGCTTTGTTGCCCGATGAAGCCATCGACGCCGTGCAAATGGCCGCGCGTTATCCGCTTAACCTGGAATTCGATCTGGCCAGCGGCAAACGCGGTGATCGCGACGATCTGATCGAAGGCCTGATCCGCGAACTGACCGGCGCCGAAGCCGTTACCGTGGTCAACAACAATGCCGCCGCCGTGCTGCTGACGCTCAACAGTCTGGGCGCGCGCAAGGAAGGCATCATTTCCCGGGGCGAACTCATCGAGATCGGCGGCGCCTTCCGCATCCCCGACATCATGGCCCGCGCTGGCGTGCGTCTGCATGAAGTCGGCACCACCAATCGCACCCACGCCCGCGACTATGAAGCGGCGATCAACCCGCGCAGCGGTTTGATCATGCGTGTGCATGCGAGCAACTACAGCATCGAAGGCTTCACCGCCCGCGTACCGACTGCGGAACTGGCCGAGTTGGCCCATCGACATGGTTTGCCGTTGCTGGAGGATCTGGGCAGCGGCAGTCTGCTCGACCTGACTCGTTGGGGCTTGCCGGCAGAACCGACGGTGCGTCAGGCGCTGTTCGATGGCGCGGACATCGTCACCTTCAGCGGCGACAAATTGCTCGGTGGCCCGCAGGCCGGGTTGATCGTCGGACGCAAAGAGCTGATCGCGAAGATCAAGAAAAATCCACTGAAACGTGCACTGCGCGTGGACAAACTGACCTTGGCGGCGCTGGAAGCGGTGCTCGGTTTGTATCGTGACCCGGATCGTCTCGCTGAGCGCTTGCCGAGTTTGCGCCTGCTGACGCGCCCGCAAGCTGACATCTTCGCGCAGGCCTCACGCTTGCAACCAGCGCTGGCTGACGTGCTAGGGGAAACCTGGACGGTCAGCGCCGTGCACGCCTTGGGCATGATCGGCAGCGGCAGCCAACCGGTGGCGCGACTGCCGAGTGCGGCGTTGTGCTGTCGCCCGCAAGTGTCAAAGCGACTGCGCGGGCGTTGTCTGTTGAATCTCGAAGCGGCGTTGCGCGGGTTGCCGATCCCTGTGCTCGGTCGTATTGACGACGACGCGCTGTGGCTCGATTTGCGCCAACTCGATGATGAGCCGGCGTGGCTCGCGCAATTGCCGCACCTGCAGGTCGCCCCGTGATCATCGGCACGGCGGGGCACATCGACCATGGCAAGACGTCGCTGCTGCAAGCCCTGACCGGGCAAACCGGCGACCGTCGCCCGCAGGAACGCGAGCGCGGGATGACCATCGACCTCGGTTATCTTTATGCCGAACTTGAGCCGGGCGCCGGACTGAGCGGATTTATCGATGTGCCGGGCCACGAGAAATTCACTCACAACATGCTTGCCGGAGCGCAAGGCATCGATCTGGTGTTGCTGGTAGTCGCAGCGGATGACGGCGTGATGCCGCAGACGCGGGAGCATCTGGCGATTGTCGAATTGCTTGGCATTCCGCGCGCCGTGGTGGCGATCACCAAGTGCGACCGCGCCGAAGCGGGCAGGGTGGAAGAGGTGCAGCGACAAGTGCTCGACCTGCTCGCCCCGGGGCCGTTTGCCGAGGCGCCGATCCTGACCGTGTCGAGTCTGAGCGGGCAGGGCATTGATGGGTTACGCGAGGTGCTGCTGCAGACGCAACGTGAAGTGCTGGAACGCAACCGCGACGGCGGTTTTCGTTTGGCGATTGATCGGGCCTTCAGCGTTTCCGGCGCGGGCATTGTGGTCACCGGAACGGCGTTGTCCGGGGTGGTTTCTGTTGGCGACAAACTCACCCTCGGGCCTTCCGGAAAGTCGGTCCGGGTTCGCGGCTTGCACGCGCAAAATCAGCCCACGGAACAGGCCTTCGCTGGACAACGAGTGGCGTTGAATATCAGCGGTGAACGCCTTGAACTGGCGCAGATTCATCGTGGCCAGTGGTTGCTGGCGGAATGGCTAAATGCACCGACCCAGCGCGTCGACATTGAATTCCGACTGTTGCCCGGCGAACGCACCTTCGAACACTTTCACCCGGTGCATGTGCACCTTGGCACACAGGATGTGATTGCCCGCGTCGCGTTGCTCGAAGGCCCACGATTGAGCGCCGGTGAACGCATGTTCGCGCAATTGCTGATCAACGCGCCGGTGCACGCGGTGAAGGGCGATCGCCTGATCCTGCGAGACTCCAGCGCCCAACGTACTCTCGGCGGCGGGCGCGTACTCGATCCCTTCGCCCCGGCGCGCCAACGCCGCAGCCCCGAGCGTCTGGCGCAACTGCATGCGTTACTGAGCAGCGACAGCCTCGAGCAAGCCTTGCCCGTGCTGTTAAATCACAGCGCCGGCGGCCTCGACCCGCTGCGGCTGGAACGCCAATTCAATCGCCCGCGCTCGAGCTGGTCACTGCCGGAAAACGTAAGGTTGATCGAAAGCCGACAGGGCCCGGTGCTGTTCAACCTGCAGCGCTGGGGCCAGCTGAAATTCAACTTGCTGGAGCAACTGGCGAAGTTTCATGAACTGGAGCCCGACCAGATGGGCCCGGATCGTGATCGACTGCGGCGCTTCAGCGCACTGGCGCTGGAGCGGTCGACATTTGCCAGTCTGCTCGATGAACTACGCGAAGCGGGTGTGATCACCAGCACTGGCCCGTGGCTGCATCTGCCCGATCATCAGGTGCGCCTGAATACCGAAGACGAAAGCCTGTGGCTACAGATGCAGCCGTTGTTTGAAAACGCAGGATTCGATCCGCCGTGGGTACGCGATGTGGCGAAAATGCTCGGTCAGGACGATGCCGTGGTGCGCCTGCTGTTGCGCAAATTGGCGCGGCTGGGATTGATGCACCAGGTTGTGCGCGACCTGTTTGTCAGCGACACGGTGTTGCGGCAGATGGCCGCCGTCTTGTTGAAACTGACCAAGGAAAATCCGTCGATCCAGGTGACAACCTTCCGCGATGCGCTAGGCTTGGGACGCAAACGCTGTATTCAGTACCTCGAATACTTCGACCGCCTCGGTCTGACCCGACGCCTCGGCGAATCCCGCCAGATCCGCCCCGACAACGCGCTGGCTAACGCCTGCGCACACTGAGTTCAAGGAAGGCAATCGCGCCCGGTGGCGCGGCCGGGCTTCAAACCCGGTTGGGGACGGCATCCGTTCCCGGGCAGGTTCGACTCCGGCTGCCTTCCGCCAATAATTCCGGTTAACATGCAAACCTTCCGAAATTTTGAAGGTCTGCCATGGATAGCTATGTAAATCCCCGCACTATGCTAATTAAAGAAAAGAACAAAGACTTCACTGATTTTGATGGGTTTCGTGAAGCACTTGCTTACTTTATAAGCACTGAAACAGGAAGGCCGTTTAGGGCAATTAGTGTGGGTAAGGGCGGGAAGTTTAAAATGCTTCCGGAAACCTTGGCTAAAATAAATCAAAAAGAACTTCACTTGCATCATATTCATTTTCCTGGCGGTGCTAAAGGCGAGAAAATAATAAGCTCGTTGGAGTGTTTTCGAACTATTCGCTTTACTCAATGTATTTTTTCAGTAAAAAAAATACCTTTATCCTTTCCGAGGGTTTCTTTTTTTGATTGTCGGTTTGTATCCGAGTACGAAGTGGTTGAGATGAAGTTGCGAAAAGAGTTTTCTTATGATGACTGTCTCTATCAAAAATGTACCTTTGAGAGGGAGGTGGTTTGTGTGGGGGAGGATCAAAAAGAAAGAAAGATTATTAGCAATCCTCTTTTCTCAGGTTGCATTTTTTCTGAGGGGATCAAGCTAAAAGGCCTAGAGTTAAATGGCTACTTGTTTGATGGGGATACACGATACCCTACAGTCGTCGAGAAAATAATAGCGAATGATTGCGTATTTCACGATGCTACTTATTTAAATGATATGGATTCGATGGGGCTGGCGGAATTTGTCTCTTGTGTGTTTAAGGGGAAATTCGAGTTTAAGAACAATGTCGCAAGGGAGTTGTTAGTAGATAATTGTAACTTCGAAAAAATGGCGGATTTCTATGGGGGTAATATATTTGAGATGACTTTGACCAAAAGTATTTTTAGCAAATTTGCAGGATTTGAAAACTGTATTTTTGGACTGCTTGGCAGCAAAGATGCTTTTGGTCAGTTTGTGTCTACGGAAAAGCCGACAGGTAAGACAGTAACTCTGCGGTTTGTTACGTTTTTGGAGTTCGCGAGCTTTAGAGGGGCGAAGTTTAAGGGAGGGTTGGATGTTGAAAAAATAAATACCATGGAAACTCCAAATTTTCATAATGTTGAGCTGGATTTTGAAGGGAGTAATAGAGAGACCTTTCGTGCGATAAAGCATGCGCTTGATAATCATGGTGGACATATAGAGGCAAATAGTTTTTTTGCGCTTGAAATGAAAAAGTACAAAAAAGAGATGGTCGGGCGATGGCCAGATCGCTTGGTTTACAGTGCCAGCAAATTTTTTTCCAATTTTGGCCAGTGTTATATCTGTGCCGTTTCATGGATTTCGGTTTTGTCGATGGTTTTTTATCTCCTGACTATCGCGCAGACACACAATTGCCTCTATAAAATCTACCCAGAATACAATCCATTGATATCGAAAATATCTGACTTTTTCAATGGTTGGGCATCAGGGTTTTTACCATTTAAGCAATTTTTAAGGCCGGGCATGGAGTTTGTAAGTCTGGTTTTTTCTATTGCGTTTGGCGTGCTGATATGGCAAGTGATAGTTTCCATGAAGCGACTTATTAAACGTTGATGTGGTCGTCTTGTTTTGCCGATAAACGTTGCTTTTCTGAGGGTAAAAATTTTACTAGGATTTTTTAGTTAGAGTAGTTCAGTTGATGCTGCAGTGTGTTTGCTCCCGATTGTGCAATACATGTGGTTGTTTTTTTTGCCTTGATTTGAAATTAGATGATGTGCTGGCGCGTCGATACCTACAGCGTTTTGCGTCGCAAACCAGTGCAGTTTCGCGGCGTTCGGCTAAAGACATCGAAAGATGAAGTAAGAATGTCGATGTAGAGATTGGCCTGATCCAGACCCTTTGCTGCGTCGTATAACCCAGATCGCCTCGAGGTCGCCCTCAGCGGCGGAGGGTAGGCGGTATTCAGCCCTGCACGCTCAACATTCTCTTCTTGAACGCCTCGGGATCGAAGGGGCGAGGTGTTCCACTGGACTCACCTTCCGAAATAGCTGCTCGGATGGTTTCCAGTTCGGTGTTTGGCTTCTGTTCACGGCAGATCAGATCGCGGATGTATTCGCTGTCGTTGTTGTAATTACCGGCTTCGGTCTGGGCTCTGATCCAGTGGCCTTGCTGCTCAGTCAAGGTGATGGTTTTTCGTACGGTTACCATGAGCGGGCCTCCGGAGGATGGTCGAATATGCGCGAAAGCAACAAGCAGGGAACGTGTTCTGGCCCTGTTTAGCCCTGTGGCGAGAGCGCTTGCTCCCTCGCCACAGGATTGCCGGGTACAGATCAGCCCGGCAATTCCAGATTATCCATCACCCGACTTACCGCCAACTCGCCGAGCATGATCAGTTGCGCGATCCCCAACAGCGTCCGTCGCTGTGACGCGGGTATGAGGTGGGCGAAGTCATTGGCGATGGTTCTAGCTGAGGCGAGGGTTTCGCAAGCATCGGCCAGCAGTTCTTCATTTTTGAAGTCGGCGGTGACGGCGTACATTCTGCGGGTTTTACGGGGCGGTGGGGTGGAGCCGGGCGGGCAGAGGTAGTGATCGAGGGCGCGGTCGGCAGCTTCGTGGAGTTTTTTTGAATCGAGGGATTCGTAGGGGGAAGTTGTGTTGGTTTCGGGTGGGTTTGGCGTTGGTTTGATCATGGTAAAGCTCCTTGAGATGTGGAGCCGTCATCCATCGCTGCTAAACGGATAGGGTGGCGGCTTGTACGCGGGTTAGCAGACCAGGCTCAAGGATCCCGGCGCACCGAAGTGCCCCACGCAAAGCCCCCATAACGTAATGGCGATACTCGCGTGCCTTGAAAGTTGCCGAGCTGCTAAACCCGATCGCTGATTCGTCAGCGACCGCACCACAATAGAACCCGACCCCAAGGCGCACAAGCCGGCGGATTCTCGCGTAGCTGTAGGCAATGGCGCAAGAATTTGTAGCCTAGAAGGCGTGTCTGAAGGTGTCTTTTAAACACTCCAGTTTAAAAGGCGAAAGACAGGCGAAAATCCGGGGGCAAACGTGGTCTCTCCCTACGCTTCAGTCAGCATGAGTGTTGCTGAAAAGACGCTATCGCGAGCAGGCTCACTCCTACAGGGGATAGCGTTTCAATCAGGGTGGGCGGTGGGTTAGAAGCCCAGTGGATACTGGATCACCACGTAGATCCGGTCGATGTCATCCCCAGCCTGCGCCTCATTGGCCCTATGCGAAACGTGCGATAGCTGCACCGACAAATCCTTCGCCGCGCCCGATTGCACGATGTATTTCAGATCAATATCCCGCTCCCAATGCTTGCCGCCATCACCTTGCTGTGGCTGATATTCGCCGCTGTCGGCATCGAACGGGTTGTAGGCGCCGCCCTGTGGCGCGTGGGTGCCGTCGATGTGGCTGCCGGTGACGTAGCGGGTCATGAAAGTCAGGCCGGGGATGCCGAAGGCGCCGAGGTCGAGGTCGTAGCGCGCTTGCCAGGAGCGTTCGCCGGCGCCGTTGAAGTCGGCGTATTTGATCGAGTTGGCGAGGTAGATCGAGTCGCCGCCGACGAAATCGAATGGTGTATCGCCATCGATTCGTTGCCAGCCGAGCATCACGCCGTGGGCGCCGTAGGTGTATTTGCCGGAGAGGCTGAACGCCGTGTTGTCGATGGCGCCGGCCAAGGCTCGACCGGTGTCGCGGGTGCGGTAGAGGTTGGCGTCCAGCAGAACTCCGGACTGCTTGAAATGCAGATTGCCGTAGTACTGGTGCCAGGTGTCGCTGAGTTCCGAGGCATACAGCGAACCGCCGACGGGGCTGTCGCCGAACAGATCCGCGCCGAGGAAGCTGATCCCGCCGGCTTCGGTGTTGGCGCCGTAGCCATAGAAGTCGCCACGACCGGAGGAACTGTCCTGGTTCTTGAAGGTGGTGAAGTGCCCGGCGACGAGATTCACGTTGTCGATTTCACGGCTGTTTAATAGAAACCCGGTGGCGTATTCCGGTTGCAAACGTTTGTCGGAGGTGTCGAAAACGGGCGTTTCCACGGTCATTTCGCCAAAGGCGAGGGTGGTGCGCGAAACCTTCAATTTGAACGCGCCGCCTGCGTCGGAGTAATTCGATTCGCTGCGACCGCTGCTGTCGACCGGTAGCAAGCCGGTGCCGGAATGTCCTTTGCCGCCATCCAGTTTCAGACCGAGAAAAGCGTGAGCATCGACGCCGAAACCGACGCTGCCTGGCGTGAAGCCCGAGGTGAAGGTGCCAATGAAGCCTTGCGCCCATTCCTGTTTGTAGTTTTTGCCGGTGGGCGATGGCGAGCGGTAGTCGTTGCTCAGGAAGAAATTGCGGCTGAGCACTTCGGTTTTCGAATCGTCGAGAAAACCGCTGGCACTGGCGGTTGCCTGCAGACCGCAGAGCAAAGTGAGCAGGCTGAGACGCAAAGGGGCATGGTCGATCATGGTCAGTGGCCAGCAATTGAATTGGCTGAATGATCGAGGGATATCCGCTGACAAGATTGAGCCGATGTGCTGAATTGCACTGACGCCATCGCCAGCAGGGCTAGCTCCCACAGGGTTTTGTGTCGGTCACAGAATCCGGGGGCAACTCGGATCATTGTGGGAGCTTGCCCTGCAAGCGATGGCGGTGGGTCATTCAACATCCATGTCACAGAACCACCGCTTTCGCCAGCAGGCTCCCACAGGAGATGGAGGGTGGTTTACAGGACGCCGTACTCCCGGGCGGTACGGTCCACAGCGATGCGGGTCTTGTCGATCAGTTCGTCCAGCTCGGCGCGGGTGGCGATCAATGCCGGGGCCATGATCATTCGGCCCAGCGTCGAGCGAATAATCAAACCTTCTTCAAAACCAATCGTGCGGCAACGCCAGGCGATGTCGTTCTCGTTGGCAAAACGCTTGCGCGTCGCCTTGTCTTGCGCAAACTGCAACGCCGCCACCAGCCCCACGCCCTGAATCTCGCCCACCAACGGATGGTTGCCGAATACTTCGCGCAGGCAGTTTTGCAGATACGGGCCGGTATCGTTCTTCACCTGAGTGACCACACCTTCATCGCGCAACGCCTTGAGGTTGGCAATGGCCACCGCAGCGGCAACCGGATGGCCGGAGTAGGTGAGGCCGTGAGCAAACACGCCACCTTTCTCGACCAACGCTTCAGCCATGCGCCGCGACAGAATCAAACCGCCCATGGGGATGTAGCCGGAGGTCAGGCCCTTGGCGATCGACAAGGTGTCCGGTTCAAAACCGAAGGCCTGATGGGCAAACCATTCGCCGGTGCGGCCAAACCCGCCAATCACTTCGTCCGCGCACAGCAACACATCATATTTGCGGCAGATCCGCTGAATCTCCGGCCAGTAAGTCGCCGGCGGAATGATCATGCCGCCCGCGCCCTGGAACGGTTCGGCAACAAACGCGGCGACCTTGTCGGCACCCAGTTCGAGAATCTTGTCCTCCAGTTGCTGCGCAGCCTTCAGGCCGAATTGCTCCGGTGTCAGATCGCCTTCGTGGGCAAACCAATACGGCTCATCAATGTGCGCAACATCCGGGATGGTGCCGCCCATCTCATGCATGAACTTCATGCCGCCCAGCGCCGTCGCGGCGAGGGTCGAGCCGTGGTAGCCGTTCCAGCGGCCGATCATGATTTTCTTCTCGGGCTGACCCATCACCTGCCAGAACTTGCGCACGGTGCGGATCAGCACTTCGTTGGCTTCGGAGCCGGAGTTGGTGTAGATCGCGTGGCTGTAGTGCTTGGGCAGCAGACTGAAGAGCAGCTCCGACAGCTCGATCACCGCCGGGTGGGTGGTGTGGAAGAACATGTTGTAGTAGGGCAGTTGTTCCAGTTGTTTCGTCGCCGCTGCGGCCAGATCCTTGCGTCCGTATCCGAGATTGGTGCACCACAGACCGGACATGCCATCCAGATAACGATTGCCGTCGTTGTCCCACAGTGCCAGGCGATCACCGCTGACCATCACCCGCGGGCCTTCCTCGTTGAGGGCTTTCTGATCGACGAACGCGTGGATGTGGTGGGCGGCGTCGGCATCCTGATAATCACGGGTACTGCGGGTCGGATCGAATTCGGCGGACATGGCTGATCTCCAGAAATGGGCGAGTGAGTGCGTTCATACCAGCGGAGCACGGCTAATATTTGTCACTTTAAAATATTTTTGTAAAGAAAATATTTGTCGATGAAAAAAGATATCCGTAGGCTGAGCAGCATTGGCAAGGATCATCAGAGGCAACATGAGCGGACTCAGAGAGCGGCAAAAGGAACAGCGCAGGCAAGTGATCGCCGAGGCGGCGCTTGCACTGTTCAAGACCAACGGATTTGCCGCGACGACGCTGGATCAGATCGCCGTGCAGGCCGGGGTGTCCGCGCCGACGGTGGTGAATTATTTCGGCGGCAAGCAGGAAATTTTGCTCGCGTTGCTCAAACAACCCGACGAACAGGCCATGCGCGAGGCGCGGGCAAATCTGGACGATGACAGCGATCCGCTTGAAGCACTGTGCAAGTTCGAGCAGTTGATGACGGATTACCAGTTGCAAGCCATGCCTGCCTCGCTATGGCGGGAACTGGCGCCGTTTCTGCTCACCGGCGAATTGGCCGAGGCGTTGAGCCCGTGGAATGCAGCAGTGATTGAAGAGACGAAAGCGCTGGTGGAGCACTTTCAACGGGCAGGGAAGGTGCGCGAGTCGATTGATCTCGATGTGGTCGCAACGCTGTTCAATCAATACGCGAACATGGCGTTCATTCGACTGGCAACCCAGGAAACTCCGGACAGAGCCGCGCATGCGTTGCACATGCGCGGCGTCCTTAACCTGTTATGTCACGGCATGCTGGTGAGTTGAACACGGGCAAAATCTTTAAAACCGCCATGTGACGCCGCCGCCAACAATGTGCAACGCACTGTTGGGATAGCTGCCCGACAGCGTCTGTCCATTGCGTTTGGTCTGCTGCACGTCCATATCGCCGAGCCAGACCAGCGTGTAATTAAGGTTAAGGTCGGTGTCTTCGGCCAGTTTGTAGCTCAGCCCGGTCGCCAGCCGCCAGGTCTCGTTCATCGGGTTGTCGACGGTGCGATCCTTGTCCTTCACGGCAGAACTGTCGTAGCCCACGCCCATATTCCAGCGCAGTTTCGGGCTGATCTGGTTTTGCGCTCCGATCGACAGGTGCCAGGTGTCCTGGTATTTGCGGTCGACCGCGCGGGACACGTCACCGGCGGCGCTATCCACCGATACGCCGATGTCGGCAAATTCGCTCCAGTCCTGCCAGTTCACCGAGCTCAACAACGTCCACTGCTCGTTCAACTGATGGGCGATGCTCAGGGTCGCGGTCTGCGGAATGTTCATGTCGATTTCGAGTTCGTCGACGTCCAGCCTCGATAACGCCAGATTGAGCAGTGGGTTGCGCACGCCATGCACTGAAGGCGAGTCCTTGAACTCAAGCTTGACCTTGCTGGTGTAAGCCAGACCCACGGTGGTGCGCTCGTTCACCTGATAGCGCAGGCCCAGGTTGATCCCGGTGCCGATGTCGGTGTCTTTGTACTGCAACTTGCCATCCTCCTGGAACGGCGTACCGGGCAGGAAGGCGTTATTGTCGATGGCCATTTTTGTGTAGTAGTAGCCATAGACCAGGCGCGGGCCGATGCCCATCGACAGGTCGTCGGTGATCTTGTAGGCGAAGGTCGGCTGCATCGAAATGCCGATCAGCGTCGATTCCTGGCTGAAATAGCGGCCGGCCCAGTCATCGTCGTATTTCACGCTCAGACCGAAGTTGCCATACATGCCGAAGCCGATACTGGCGCGGTCATTGAGCTCATGGCTGATAAACAGACTGGTGCCCGGCAGGATCGGCAGCGGATTGCCGCCCTCGTTGCCGGAGAAATCGTTGTCGCCGTCGCGATCAAAGCCCAGACCACCGAATATGGCCTGACCGGTCAACGAAACCTGCGTGCCCTTGAGTGCGGCGATACCCGCCGGGTTGCTCATCAGCACGCTGGGATCGGTGGCCAGCGCCGCCGATCCGGCATTGGCCAGCCCCGCGCCTTCCTGTCCCGCTTCATAAAGATCAATACCACCTGCCAACGCAGGACCGGATGAGCCCGCCAGCGCGAGAATAATCAGGGAATGCGTAGATTTCATCCCGGCGTCCTTATCAATGAAGATCAGCCTTCAGGTTTAGTCGCGAATTGGCCAGAGCACCAGTCGAGACGATTTGCCCGTTGTGAACTAGGCTCAGGTCGGTTCAACGCTGGCCCAATCAGGAGAGCCGAAATGGAAGACAAACCGCTGATAGCGTTCCAGAGTTCCAGAGCACTGCTGGATGTGCTCATACGTGCCGGTCTGATTACCGTGCTGGTGCTGGTGCTGTTCTGTTTCGACATCTTCCATCCGTTCCTCAATGTGATGCTGTGGGCGCTGATCCTGGCCATCACCTTGTATCCGCTGAATCAGAAGCTCGGCGCCAGGCTCGGTAACCGCTACGGCTGGGCCGCCATCGTGCTGGTGCTGCTCGGGCTGTTGATTCTGATGGTACCGCTGAGCCTGCTCGGCGCTTCCGTGGCTGACTCGGTGAAAGTCGGCATGCACACGCTGGAGGCGGGTTCGTTCGAAATTCCGCCACCACCGGCCAGCGTCGAGACCTGGCCGCTGATCGGTGCGCCGCTCTTCGGCATCTGGCAGCACGCTTCGCAGGATCTGAGCTGGGCTTTCAAGGAGCTGGCGCCGCACCTGAGCAGTTGGGGCAAAGTGCTGCTGCATCAGGCCGCCGGTGTCGGCGCAGGCATCGTGGTGTTTGTCGTCGCGATGATTGTCGCGGGGCTGATCATGACCCACGGCGAAAGCGGTCACCGCACCGCCGTCGCCATCACCACGCGGATCTCCGGCCCGGTGCGCGGCCCGCAGATCGCCGAACTGTGCACCTCGACCATTCGCGCCGTGGCACAAGGGGTGGTGGGTATTGCTTTCATTCAGATGCTGTTGATCGGCGTGGCGCTGGTGATCATGGGCATTCCGGCCGCCGGCATTCTGGCCCTGATGGTGTTGCTGCTAGGCATCATGCAACTGCCGGTACTGCTGATCACCATACCAGTGGTGATTTATGTCTTTGCCCACGACGGCGTCAGTGCCGGCACCGTCATCTTTACCGTGTGGATGATCGTTGCCGGGCTTTCCGACAACGTGCTCAAACCGATGTTGCTCGGGCGCGGCGTGGCGGTGCCGATGCCGGTGGTGCTGATCGGCGCGTTGGGCGGGATGGTCACCAGTGGCATCATTGGCCTGTTCACCGGGCCGGTGATTCTGGCGGTCGGCTATGAATTGTTCATCGGCTGGGTGTATCAACCCGCCGATGTCAGCCGTGTTGTCGAAGACAGCCCAACGGAAAATCTGCCGTGACACTTATTGATTCGAGGAAATCTGACAACCGTTCATCGCTCAACTACGCTGGCTTACGTATCCCTATCTGACACTTGGGCGTAAGGAAACAGGCGCATGCGAAGCAGGCTGCTGACGGTTTGGATAGTAGTGTTTGCGGCGCTCTGGAGTGGACTCGGCTGGGCGGTCGATGACGCGGCCAAACCGGCCGGCGAGGCGGGTGAGCTGGAGGGGGGCAACCGCAGCATCATGTTGTTTCGCGCAACCATTCTGGGGGGAGCACCGGCCTCGCGGGGCAAACGGGCGAAGATGGGGATCAGCGAGGCGCTGGACGAAAACCCGACGCTGAACATCACCACCGACTCGATCCAGAACAGTTACATGGTGCTGATCGGTGACAAGCGGGCCTTTATCGTTGCGCCGCAGGATGTCGACAGCCTGGCCTATTCGTCGGTGCAACAGGCCGCCGAAGGCGCAGCGGAAAAACTGCGTCAGGTGGTCACTGAAACCCGTGAAGCGCGCAACCTGCAGATGATCCTGCGCTCACTGGGGCTGGCCGCCGTGGGCACGCTGATTTATGGTGCATTGCTGTGGTGCCTGGCGTATCTGCGCCGCAAGCTGCTGGCAAAACTCCCCGCGCTGATGGATCGCCACACCCGGGCGCTGAAAGTCGGGCGGGTGCAACTGATCGATTCCAACTTCCTCTATCCCTTGGTCAGCCGTTTGCTCTTGCTGCTGCGCTGGCTGCTGATTTTGCTGTTGACCTATGAATGGCTGGGTTTCGTCCTGTCACGCTTTCCCTATACCCGGCCATGGGGCGAAAGCCTTAACAACTACCTGTTCGAGCTGGCGGGGTATTTGTTGCAAGGTATTGTTGATGCGATTCCCGGATTGGGCGTGGCGCTGGCGATTTTCTTCATTGCCCGTGGCGTGACTGCGTTTACCCGACGCATCCTGCGGCGCATGGCCATGCCCGGCACCTTCAGTTGGCTCAACCACGAAACCCTGCAACCGACTCAGCGCCTGACGGCTTTGGCAATCTGGCTGTTCGCCCTGGCAATGGCTTATCCATATCTGCCCGGCGCCGGCACCGATGCCTTCAAGGGGCTGTCGGTGTTGATCGGTCTGATGATTTCCTTGGGCGCGACCAGTGTCGTCGGGCAGGCCGCAGCCGGTCTGATCCTGACCTACACACGCACCTTGCGTCCCGGCGAGTTCGTCAGGATTGGCGACTACGAAGGCACTGTCACCGAACTGGGCATGTTCACCACACGCATCCGCACGGGGCTGGGTGAAGTGCTGACGCTGCCCAACTCGATGATCACCGGCACCGTCACCAAAAACTATTCTCGCACCGTGCAGGGCCCCGGTTATGTCGTCGATACGGTGGTGACCATCGGCTACGACACACCGTGGCGTCAGGTCGAGGCGATGCTGCTGGAAGCGGCCAAGCGCACGCCGGGCGTGCTGGAAGATCCACCGGCGCAGGTGTTCCAGACCGCGCTGGCGGATTTCTATCCCGAATACCGCCTGGTCGCGCAGGCCATCCCGAGCCAGCCACGTCCGCGCGCGGTGTTGCTGAGCATGCTCCACGCCAATATTCAGGACGTGTTCAACGAGTACGGCGTGCAGATCATGTCGCCGCACTATCTGGGCGACCCGCAACAAGACAAGTGGGTGCCAAGGGACAAGTGGTACACCGCGCCGGCTCAAGAACCGAAGGATCAGTGATCGCTGCTCAAGGGAGTTCGCCCCATGCTCGAATTTATCCTTCACGCCTTGCGCACCGACCCGGAAATCGCCGTGTTTCTGGCGATTGCCCTCGGCGTGTTTATTGGCCGGATTCGTATCGGCAGTTTTCACCTCGGCTCGGTGGCCGGTGCACTGCTGATGGGCTTGCTGATCGGTCAGATCGGTCTGGAAGTGCCGGCGGGCCTGAAGTCAGTGTTTTTCGTTATGTTCATCTACGCGGTCGGCTTCAAAAGCGGGCCGGAGTTTTTCGGCAGCCTCAATCGCGGCACGCTGAAACTGGTGCTGCTATCGGTGGTGCTGTGCGCCACGGCGTTGGGGGCGATTCTGTTGATGTACTCGGTGTTCGATTTCGACGCCGGGTTCACCGCTGGCCTCGGCGCCGGAGCGTTGACCGACACGGCGATCATGGGCACCGCGACCAGTGCGATCAATCAACTGACGATCGACGCGGCCGCCAAGGCGCAGCTCAACAGCCACATGGCAATTGCCTATGCGATCACCTACCTGTTCGGCACGATTGGCTTGATTGTCTTCGTCGGCAGCATCGCGCCGAAACTTCTCGGCGTGAACCTGCGCGAATCGGCGCGGGAACTGGAGCTGGAACTGGGTATCGCCAAGGAAGAAGAGGCGATCACCGTGCCCTATACGCGCATGGTGGTGCGCGCGCATCAGGTCGCGGAAAACGGCCAGGCCGCCGGGCTGCGCATCATCGATCTGGAAAAACCGCACGAATCGCTGACCGTCGAGCGGGTGATGCGCGCCGGCAAAGTCATCGAGCGCGATGAAGAGTTCGTGCTCATGGCGGGCGACGTCATCGGCGTCTACGCCTTGCGCGATGCAGTGGGCAACCTCAGTCACTGGGTCGGCCCGGAGATCGATCATCCCGAAGCGCTGTCGTTTCCGACCCGTCAGGTAGACATCGTCCTGACCTCGGCGGAGTTCGCTGGCAAAACCATCCATCAAGCCAAATCGCGCCTGGCCAGCGACCGGCGCCTGGGATGCTTCGTCAACAACATCAGCCGTCAGGGCTACGACTTGCCGTTGCTGCCCAACACCGTGCTGCGGCGCGGCGATGTGATCTCTCTGACCGGGCGCACCGCCAGTGTCGAAGCCATGGCCAAACGCTTGGGCCGCATCCGCAAGAACAACTACAAAAGCGATATCGCCATGCACACCCTCGGCATGGTGCTTGGCTCGCTGTTGGGATTGTTGTCGACCCATATCGGCATGATCCCGGTGGAGCTTGGCATCGGCGGCGGGGTGCTGGTCGCCGCATTAGTGATTGGTTGGTACAACTCGCGCCACCCGGAAATCGGCGCGTTGCCGCCAGCGGCGCAATGGGCGTTTTCCGAGTTCGGCTTGACCGCGTTTGGCGCGGTGGTGGGCTTGCTCGCCGGGCCGGCGGCGTTTGCCGCGATGAAAGAGCAGGGCTTGGCGTTGTTGGTGTCTGGCGCAGTGGTGACCATTCTGCCGCCGCTGGTGGCGCTGTATTTCGGGCGCTACGTGCTGCGCCTGCACCCGATGATTCTGTTTGGCGCACTGGCTGGGGCACAAACCGAAGCGGCCTCAATGAACAAGATCATCGAACAGTCCGGCAGCAACACACCGGTGATTGGCTTCACGGTGTGCTACGCGATTTCCAATGTGCTGCTGGCGGTGTGCGGGCCGATCATCGTCTTTGTCGCCGCTGGCTGAAAGCACAAATCAGAAGCCACTTTCGCGCATCAACACCGCCAACACATGGGTCGCACCGTCGCCCAGCAAGCTGCGCCGTTCGCCCTCGATCTTCAGATGCCCGCGAGTCTCGCGCAGGCTCGGCAGCGGTTCATCCAGCTGAATCAACACCTGAAACAGCGCGCTGCTGGGAATCAGTGAGTGTTCGGCATTGGTCGTCGGCACCGGGCCGCCGAAGCGTGAAGACAGCATGCGATGCGACAACTGATTGGCGCGGGTGCTGCCGATCTGCACGACACGACCGGATCGCGGCGTGGTCTGGCCGTCCGGGTAGAAGCGTACGTGGTCACCGGTGGCCATGCGGTGCACCTGATCCTGCGCAACATACGCGTCGACCTGCCAGCTGCGCGGATCGATCAGCATGCCCAGCGACTCCTGCCGACCGACCCATTGCCCGGGTTTCCAGTCCGGATTGACGTCCAGCCACACCCCGGCGAACGGCGTTTGCAGGTTCAACCGGGCGATTTCCGAGCGGGCGGCGCGGGCCTCTTCGAATTGCACGTTGAGGCGCTGGCGGGTCACCGCGTCTTCGGCCAAACCGCCGGGGTCGGCGATCAGCCCGGACAGCCGCGCCTCGTAGCTGCGGGCACTGGCTTCGCTGGTTTGCAGGCGCGAAGCGATGTCCGGTTCATCGAGGGTAATCAGGGTTTCCCCGGCCTTGACCGGGCCCTCCGAGTGAATCGATTGCAGGCGCGCCGGGTAGGGCGCATACACCCGCAACTGGTGCTCCGCACGGGCCACGCCAACCGCGTCGATCTGCGTGCGCCACGGGATCGCCAAGCCCACCAGAATCGCCAGCAGCACGGTATAAAACGCCACTTTGCGCCGGCTCGGAATCGCCGCGCGGTTTTTCCACCAGTGACCCAGTTCGCGCATTACCGGCATCGCGATAAACCACGACAGTTCGACCATGAACAGGAAAATCCCCAAGACCTTGAAGAAAAACAGATAGACCGCCAGCGCGATCCCCAGAAACAGCACCAGCCGATACAGCCAGGTAATGATCGCGAAGGTCACCAGCAAACGCCGCTGACCGGTCGGGAACGTTTCTGGCCAGTCTTCCTGCAAACCCAGCAGATTGCGCCGCAGCGTCACCCGTGCGAGTGCCGAGGCGCGTTCGTGCAGGTTGGGAAAATCCAGCAGGTCGGAGAGGATGAAGTAACCGTCGAAACGCATGAACGGACTGGCATTCAGCGCCAGTGACAGCAACCAACTGGTGGTCGCCAGATAGAGCAACGCATTGCGCAACGCGCCCGGATCGCACAACGCCCAGCCCAGCGTGGACAACCCTGCCAGCGACAGTTCGGTGACGATGCCTGCCGAGGCAATGGCCAGGCGTTGCCGCGAGCGACTGAGTTTCCAGCTCTCGCCGGTGTCGGTGTAAAGCATCGGCCACATCACCACAAACGCGATGCCCATGTGTCCGACGCGCAAGCCCAGGCGCGTGGCGACCAATGCGTGGCCGAGTTCATGCAGGGTTTTCGCCACGATCAGCGCCAAGGCAAAACTGAACAGACCTTCGGTGGAAAACGACTCGACCACGGCACTGGTGAACACATCCCACTGCTGCAACACCAGGATGATCCCGAGCAAACTCAGGCTCAGTACCAAAATCCCGGTCAATGGATGAAACAGCCAACCCAGTGCCCGCGCCAGGTATTGCAACGGTTGTTGCGGTCGCAGCAGCGGAATTCGGAAAAACAGATAGTGATGCAGCCACCAGCGCCAGGTCAGCCAACTGCCTTCTTCGCTTTTACTTTTGAGGCGCTCAAGGGCAGCGGGGCCGGCGCGCAGCAACTGGTGCTGTTCGAGAAACTGGCGGAAGTCGAGCACCTGTTCGACATCCGGTTTCAGTGCGGTGCCTTCGGCGATCTGCTCGCTGATTTTGCGTGGTGACTGGCCCCAGCGCAGCAGGCATTCGAACTCCAGCCAGCCAATGCGGTAGAAGCGGTTGATCACCGTGTCCTGAATCACCCACGCCGGTTCGCCATTGCTGCCATGGGCCGCTTCGCTCAGGCGCAAGTCTTCGCGCAGGGACGGCACGGGCAGATCGGCCGGGTCGAGCATTACCAGCCACTCCAGGCACGCAGCGTCGCCAGCGGTCGGCGTAGCAGGTAATAACCGAGCATCACCCGCCCACCGTAGATTTTCGCCGTGCCATGCAGGCCAAGGCGCGCATGTTGCGGTGCGCCGTCGATGCTGGCGAGCAGGCGATAAGCGACCACACCTTCATCGCTGGGCCGCGCCTGATAACTGGTTTCCAGAATCTGGCCCTTGAGCGGCGTCAGCGGGTAGGCGGTGAGAAACAAGGTGACCTCGGCGCCCGGTTCCAGAGCGATCGCATCGGCGACGGCCAATTGAATCAGCATGGCCGGTTGCGTCGGATCGGCCACTTGCATGATGCGCTCGCCGGTTACCACCGGTTTGCCCAGCCAGTCGTTGGGGTCGCTGAACACCGCGACACCGCCGCGTGGCGACAGCACTTGCGTACGCTTGAGCTGCGCCTGCACCGCTGCCAGTTCCGCCCTACGTTGTTGGGCGCGACCGGCGAGCAAGGTCAATTCACTTTTGCTTTGCGGGTTATCGAACGCCCGTTGGCTGGCCGCTTGCAACTCGGCATCGGCGACGGCGACTTCCTTGCCGAGCACTTCGGCGCGACTGCGCAGGGTGGTTTCATCGAGCGAAAACAGTGGTGTCCCGGTATCGACGGGTTGATTCGGACGCACCTGAATCTTTTCGATCACGCCATCAATCGGCGAGCTGATGATCTGCGCCTGTCGCGAGACGATTTCCGTTGGCGCCAATGCTGTTTGCCGCACCGGCAACAACAGCAGCGCAGCGAGTACAATCGCCACCAGCAGCAGTTGCTTGCGATTCGGCCGCCAGCGACTGAAACGCTTGCGCCGGGTCAGCGCCGACCAGCAATACGCCCACGTCGCGACCAGGCCTTTGAGGTGTTGCCACAACACGGCCGGCGGTTCCTGCTCCAGCAAGATGATCAGCAGGCCCAGTCGTTGATTGTCACGATCCTGCACCGGCACGCACCACAGCCCCGACGGCCACCATTCGTTCCAGCCTTCGGCAATGTCTGCTGGTGGATTGGCACTGTCCTGAGCGATCCACACCGGCTCGGCGTCTGGCACCTGCGCCGCGACCCAGCGACTGGCACGGCGCAGCCAGACCAGATACGGCGAGTCCTCGCTGGGCCGTGACAGCCCCGAGACGTTGAGCAATTCCAATGAGGATTCACGCTGGGCAAACACCAGCGCCTGATGAAACTGCAGTAACGGGTACAAGTCGTTGGCCATGCTGAACGCCAGGCTGTTCAGCGAGTCGGCGGCCATGGCTTTGTCTCGCAGCGCATCGAGTTCGAGCAGCAGGTGAGGGTGCGGCAGCGGCTCGTTCATGGTCATGGGCGTGCGACTTGATCGAACTGTGCGGTGCCGCTCATGCCGGCCATCAGGTCGGGGTATTTGTTGTCGAGCCGGGCTTCCAGTTCAACGGTTTGCGCTACCGCATCGACTCGCGAGTTGATGCCGCTGACATGGGCCGGGTAGGTCTTGCCGGTTTCATGGATGCTGACCTGCAGCGGCAAGCCCGGTTTGAGGTCTTTGAGCAGGTTGGACGGCACATTGAGGCGCACTTTCAAGGCACCGTCGCTGACCAGATCGAACAACGGCGTGCCCGCCGTGACGGTCTGATACGGCTTGACGTAGACCTTGGCCACGCGTCCGGAAAACGGCGCGAGCACCTGACAATAACCACTCTGCGCCGCACCCATGGCCCGTGCCCCGTCAGCCTTTTGCACTTCGGTGTTGGCCATTGACACTTCGATGTCGCCAACTGCATTGAGCTGGCGCAGTTGCTGTTTCGCTTGCAGGTTCTGTTTGGCCATGGCCAGTTCGGCTGCCGCGACTTTCGCCCGCGCTTCGGCTTCATTGCAATTGAAGCGCGCGAGCAGTTCCGACTTGCTGACCTGTTCGCCGAACCCGGCTTTCAACTCACCCAAGGTGCCGGCCATCTGGCTGGAAAGGGTCGTTTCCAGTTCGGCGGCGAGCAACACGCGGATCGCACTGGCACTTTCCAGGGCGGGGGCCGAAGGGCTGTCTTCGGCGTGGACGGGCAGGATCAGACTGGCCAACAACAGGGCCCCGAAACGGGACTCAAGGGCGATTTTGCGCATTCGGCGTTCCTTGCGAAGTGGCAGCGAGCAGACGTTGTTGTTCCTGTTCATTCAAGGTGCGCTGGATCTCCCGGGCCAACGTCTTGATGTCGTGTTGGGAGATTTCTTTGGGCAGCACGTCCAGGCCCACCGAGTTGTACATCCGCCCCCACGCGGCTTGAGCACTGGAGAACGCCGCTTCACGCTGATAACGCGAGAGCAGATAACGGCCCTCGGAGCGGATCACTTCCAGCTCCGAGCCCAAGGCGCCGGTCTTCGCCGCTTGCGCGTAATCGAGCAGGCTGCGGTCAACGCGCAGGCTGTCTTCGGCGAACTCGACTTCCTGCCGGGCCAGTTGATAGCGCAGGGTGCCGACGCGTACTTGCGTGAGAATCGCCATCGACAGCGCCACGCGGCGGGTGTCGTCGGTTTCGCTCTGGGATTTTTCTGCGGCGTTCAACGACGGCAATTGCAGCAGGCGAATGAGGTTCATCGACACTTGCAGGCCGGTGCTCATCCAGTCGTTGTTGTAGAGGTATTTGTTCGAGTCGTACTTGTAGCCGAAATCGACGCTGACGTTCGGCCACAACTGCGCCTTGGCGATCTCCAAGTCCTTTTGATTGACGCGTTTGCGGTACCACTCTTCCATGATTTCCGGGCGGTTCTCCAGCGACAGCTGTTCCAGCCGCGCCATGCTCTGGCGCACTTCCGGCAGCGCCGGATCGGGCACATCGGCAAGCACCATTTTCGAGCCCGGCGGCAGCGACATCAGCGCCGACAGTTCAGCCTGGGCGAATTCCAGATCCTGGCGGCGTACGGTCAGCAGGTAGATCGAGTCGAGGAGGGCGCGTTGATAGGCGAGGATTTCCTGACGCGGCAGCAGGCCACGGGTTTCGGCTTCGCGGGCCGAGGTCAGTGCGGTGTGGGTGCGCATCAGCAGCTTGTCGACTTCCGGCATCAAGCGCTGGGCGCCGAGCGCTCGCCAGTAGGCGTTACGCACGTCTTGCAGGACGTTTTGCGCGACTTTACGCCGGCGTTCTTCGGCCATCAGGATCTGGTCGGATTTCTGTTGCGTGCGGTAATAAGCCACGCCGAAATCCAGCAGGCTCCAGCTCAAACCGAGGCCGTAGACTTCGCGATAGCGTTCTTCCGAGGTCGATGGGCGCAAGCTGACCTGACGGTCTTCGATGCCGATCGAGGTGCCGCCGGAATCGTTGTCACGTCCGGCATAGCCCGCCGAGGCGACCAGACGCGGGAGCATTTCGTGGCTGGAGACATCGCGCAGGTCCGAAGCCAATGCGCTTTCCATCAGCTTGAGGCGGTAGTCGAGGGTGTATTTCAGCGCCCGCGCGGCCGCCTCGTAAAAGGTGATCGGCGCGGGCACCGGCTCCTGGCCGGAATACATGCGTGACTGGTCCGCGATGATGCGCTGACGGTTTTCTTCATCGGTGGAAGGTTTGGGCTCCGTTGACGAGCAAGCACTGAGCAACAGTGCAGAAGCGATGGCGGTACTGAGAAGCCGGGTCGCATTTATGCGCATGTTCATTCCTTTGCATTCTTGGAATTTTTTCAGTTCGACTGCATTACCGTGGTGCTCGCCGCTGCGCTGCATCGCGCAATTGCGCGCTGAAGCCCTTGGCTCGTGGTTTTTCCTGTTGTTTTTCAGTGTGTGCCGGGCTGTGCGTCAGATCCGCCGGGTTCAAGGTGAACAACGACGGATCGCTCAACAGTCCATCGGCACTCAACCCGGTACGGCCCTGACGCCCCTGAATCCATAGCAGATCCAGTTCGCTTTCCAGGCGACTGGTGCGCACCGCTTGCTGGACGAACTGCCCCGGCACCAGCCCCAGACCATTGCCCACCGACTCACTGGTGAACTCACCGACCGCTGCCAGACGCAGGTTGCTGCCATCGACGCCCCAGGCCGACAGCTCGGAGATCTCCGCCGCACGCTCGACCACAGGCGTGACGAAGACCGCCGGTTGCGGATCGGGGATGAGGAAGTTGCGGTTTAGCGTGCTCGGGTCGCGCTCGAAGTTGTTGCCGCCCGGCGCCGGAATGAATGGCGTGGCGATGTCGAGAGTGATCGCCAGTTCGGCCTGATCGCTGGCGCCGTTGCGATCGTTGATGGTGTAGGTGAACACGTCGCGCAGGATCTGCCCGAGGCCGGCGGCAGCCAGCACCGCTGGGTTGTTCTGATCGATGGTGTAGGTATAGCTGCCGTCGGCGTTCAACACCAGCGTGCCGTAGAGGCCGGTGATCGGCTGACCGATCACCCCGGCAGTCCCTGAGTCAGCCTCGGCGCCGGTGCGAATCCCGACCACCACCAGACTGTCGTTGTTGTCGACGTCGCCATCGTTGGGCAATACGTTGCCGGTGGTTTGCGGCGCCGGCGCCTGATCGCTGGCGAAACCGCTGTCGTTCTGCGCCACCGGCGCGTCGTTGGCGCCTTGTATCACCACGGTCAGGCGCGCATCCGAAGTCGCGCCGGCGGTGTCGACCATGCGATAGGTGAAGGTTTCGCTAAGTGTTTCACCGGCAGTGCGCAAGGCCTGCACCACGGGATTGTTGTTGTCGATGACGTAGGTGTAGCTGCCATCGGCGTTCAGGGTCAGTTGCCCATAGAGCCCGATCAACACTTGCCCGACGCCGGTGGACTGACCGGCCTGATTGCTCACGCTCTGCACGTGTTTGCTTTCGCCATTGGCCACACTGTCGACATCGGTGTCGTTGTCCAGCACATTGCCCGTGGCGTTGCTGCCCGGCGTGCCATTATTGACGCCGCCGGCCTCGACCGCCGTGGCGCTGTCATCCACGGCAACCGGGGTGTCGTTGCGCCCGTCGACGGTGATGCGCAGTTCGGCGGTGCTGGTATCGCCCCAGCGGTCGACGATGGTGTAGCTGAACACTTCATTCAGGGTCTGGCCGCTCTGCCGCAAGGCTTGCACGGCAGCGAGATTGTTATCGACGGTGTAGGTGTAGCTACCGTCGGCGTTGATCAGCAGGTCGCCATAAAGTCCGCGCAACGAGGTGCCGACGCTGCCCACCGTACCGATGTCGCTGACCGTGCCGGTGTGAATGCCGATCACCGACAGCGGGTCGCTTTCGGCATCGGTGTCGTTGTCCAGGACATTGCCGCCGGGATTGATCCCCGGTTGACTGTTGTTACTGCCCCCGGCCTCGACCGCTGTCGCCGTGTCGGTGTTGGCCTCTGGTGCAATGTTGCGGCCACGAATGATGATGTGGATTTGCGCCAGATCGGTCTGCCCGCCACGGTCGCTGACCTGGTAGGTGAAGCGTTCGTTGAGAAATTGCAGCGGCCCCAACGCCAGAACGGTCGGATTGCTTGAGTCGAGGTTGTAGGTGTAGCTGCCGTCGGCGCCAATGATCAATTGCCCGTAGAGGCCGTTGATCAGCGTGCCGTTGCTGTTGTTGGTGCCCGCCGTGACCCCGGACAGACTGCCGCCAACGTCTTCGGTGCCGAAACGGATGCCGGTGACGGTCTTGCTGTCACCCTGATCAACGTCGGTGTCGTTGGGCAGCACATTGCCGCTCGGATTGACGCCATTACCGTTGCCATTATCGGCCACGGCGAGCGCCGTATCGTTGGCCGCCACCGGCGCATCCCAGGCGCCGTCGATGCGGATGCTCAATTGCGCGTTGTCGGTGGCGCCGGCGATATCGCGCATACGATAGGTGAAGGTTTCCACCAGCGAATCGCCGATTTTCAATGCCTGCACAGCCGCCAGCGTGTTGTTGATCACGTAGCTGTAAGTGCCGTCGGCATTGATCGTCAGGGTGCCGTACAAACCATTGAAGGTCTGCGCGACACCGACGTTGGTGAAGGTGCCGCCCGCCGCTTCGCTGCCAGTGCGAATCCCGGTGACGACTTTCACGTCGTTGGCATCGACATCGGTGTCATTGGTCAGCACGTTGCCGCTCGGATTGACCCCCGGCGTGCCGTTGAACGTGCCACCGGCCTCAACTGCTACGGCACTGTCATCACTGGCGACCGGGTTGTCGTTGGCCCCGCGAATGGTGATGGTCAGGGTTGCGCTGCTGGTGGCGCCGGCGAGGTCGCGGATCTGGTAGGTGAAGGTTTCCGTCAGCGTGTCGGCATTGCTGCGCAAGGCCTGGACCTGCGGGTTGAGGTTGTCGACCAGATAGCTGTAGCTGCCATCGGCGTTCAGGGTGAGGACGCCGTAAGTGCCATTGAAACCGGCGCCGATCAGCCCGACCGAGGAACCTTGATTGACGCCGATCACACTGAGCACTTCGCCGTTGCCATCGACGTCGGTGTCGTTGCTCAGCACATTGCCGCTGGGATTGGTGCCCGGGGAGGCATTGTTCGCACCGCCGGCTTCGATTGCGGTGTTGCTGTCGTTCTGCGCGACTGGCGTGTCGTTGCGCCCTTGAATGCTGATGTTCAACGTGGCGCGGTCGGTGGCTCCGGCCGCATCAATGACTTCGTAACTGAAGGAATCGAGCAGGCTGTTGCCGGCGCGCAAGGTCTGCACCGCCGCCATGCTGTTGTCGAGGCGATAGCTGTAGCTGCCGTCGGCATTCAGGGTCAGCCAGCCATACGTGCCGCGCAATTCCGTGCCAAGGGCGCCGGCCGTGCCGGTTGCGGCTTCGCTGCCAGTGCGCACCGAGGACACCACGCGGGTTTCGCCGTAGTCGTAGTTGGGCAGGTCGCTGGGGACTTCGCCGCCATCGACATCGCTGTCGTTGTCCAGCACGTTGCCGGTAGGGTCCTGGCCCGGCTGGCTGTTGTTCAAACCACCGGCCTCGATGGCGACAGCGGAATCATCACTGGCCAGCGGATTGTCGTTCTGCCCGCGAATCAGCACGATGATTTCCGCTGTGTCGATTTGCGGGGTCGCACCGACGCCATCGCTGACGGTGTAGGTGAAGCGTTCCGAGAGCAGATCGACGTTGCGCCGCAGGGCTTGAACGTCAGGGTTGCTGTTGTCGACCTCATAGACGTAGCTGCCGTCGGGGAAAATCGTCAGCCTGCCGTACAGCCCGGCAATCACCGTGCCGCCGAGATTGACCGCGATCGGCGTGCCTGGATCAGCAGTCGCGCCGGACTTGATCAGCGTCACCGTCAGTGGGTCACCGTCGGGATCGGTGTCGTTGGCGGTGACGTCGCCCGAAGGGTTGACGCCCGGCGTCAGGTTGTTGAACCCGCCGGCTTCGGTGGCGACGGCGATGACGTTTTGCGCAACCGGTGGATCGTTGACGCCATGCACGGTAATCACCAGTTGCGCGGTGTCGGTCAGGCCGGTGGTGTCGGTGACGCGGTAGGTGAAGAACTCGGTCAGGGTCTGGCCGGGAGCCAACGCTTGAACCAGTGCATTGCTGCTATCGACGTCATAAAAGAACGAGCCATCGGCACCAATGCGCAAGGTGCCGTAGAGCCCGTTGACGACGGTGCCGTTGGCCGACGTGGTACCCGTGGCAACACCGCTCAATACATCCACGGCCGGGTTATAACTGGCCTCGCTTTTGTTGATCACTCCGTTGACCAGCAACTGGCTGCTTGGCTGGTCGTTGGCATCAACGTCCTGATCGACGCCATTGCCGCCCGGTTGAGTGATCGGCCCGGGACGGCTGGGGAACTGGATGACGTTGCCGCTTGGATTGCTTTCCGACGCGGAGCCATTGGTTGATGCCGCTTGCGCCGAAGCCGCGTCATCGCTGGCCACCGGATTGTCGTTGGCGCCCTGAATGACGATGCGCAGTTGCGCGACATCATCGAGCCCGCCGGTGTCGGTCAGCCGATAGCTGAAGAATTCCATCAGTTGCTGACCGGCGCTCAGGCGCTGGACCGTGGCGTTGCTGTTGTTGACCACGTAGCTGTAGGTGCCGTCGGGATTGATGGTCAAGGTGCCGTAGAGCCCGGAAATCGCCGTCGCGCCGCTGACTGCCGTGAAATTGCCGGCGCCCGCTTCGGCCACCGGACGAATGCCGGTCACGGTGCGGGTTTCGCCATTGGCGGCGCTGTCGACGTCCTGGTCATTGCTCAGCACATTGCCCCTGGCATCGCTGCCCGGTGTGCCGTTGTTGACGCCGCCAGCCTCGATGGCCACACCGTCGTCATCGATACCTTGCGGCGTGTCGTTGGCACCCTGAATGGTTACGCTCAACGTCGCCGTCGAAGTCGCTCCTTCAATGTCAGCGAGCACGTAATTGAAGTCGTCCTGCAGGGTCTGACCCGCCAGACGCAGCGCCTGCACGGCAGCGTTGTTGTTATCGACCACGTATTGATAGGAACCGTTACTGCCAATCACCAACTGGCCATACAAACCGTTGATCACCGTGACGCCCAACACCGGCGTCTGGATGCCGGCGCCAGGGCCGACCGACACCACGTGCAGTTGATCGGCATTGGTGGCGATATCGACGTCAGTGTCGTTGCTCAGCACGTTGCCGCGCGGGTCAACCCCGGCGGAAGCGTTGTTGAGGCCGCCGGCTTCCACTGCTGTAGCGCTGTCGTTGACCCCGAGCGGGTTGTCGTTGACGGCGGCGAGGATGATTTGCAGGGTGTCGGTGTCGGTCAGCGCATCGGCTGCGGTGCCGGGAATCCCGTCGCCATCGGCATCGCCATAGTTGCCACGGTCATTGCTGAGCACGGTCAGGGTGTCGGTGCCGTTGAAGTTGGCGTTGCCCAGATATTGCAGGCTGGCCAGCGCGGTATTGATATCGGCGAGGTTGCCGGTCAGGGTCAGGCTCGCGGTGTTGGCCCCGCTGACTGTCACGCCCGACACGGTTGCGCCAAGGAACAGCGTGCCGTGGGTGACCGTGAGAATCACACTGATGGAGCGGTCGTTGACGTTCGGATCGCGGTCGGCATCGACATCGGCAACGCTGATGCCGCCGATGTTCAACACGACGTCTTCCTGGCCGTTTTGCGTGCCCGGCACGGTGTTGACTGGCGCGTCGTTCTGTTCGACGTAACCGGCGTTGGCGCTTTGCGTGTCGGCATCGCCCAAGGTGATGGTGATCTGGCCAAGAGTGCCGGCATCGCTGTCGACCCGCACGCGCAAATCCCCGATCGGTTGCGGATAACTGACCAGCCCGGCGGGCACGTCGATGCGGAACACACCGAGGGGCAACACGCCGAAACGGTACTGGCCGTTGGCGTCTGTAAGCGTCGTGAATTGCAGGTTGTCAGCCGTGGTGTCGAGGCGTCCGTCGGCACCGGCCCAGGTCAGGGTCACGGTTTGTCCAGCCAGACCGGCGCCATCCGGCGTGGCGCTGGCGGTCGGGCTGGGGGTGTCGTTCCACAATGTGCCGCTGATCACGCCGAGCCCGGCGTTGTCGCGCAAGATGTACTGATTCGGCCCGACGGCGCTGCCATCGCGCTCGCCGGTGGTGGTGCCATCGACGCCGACCGTGTTGCCGCCCCAACTGGTGAAATCTTCAGGCAGGCTGCTCCAGGTCAGCGTCGCGTTGCTGCTGGCGACGATGGTCGAGTTGGGCAGATCCACCGAGTAGCGCACCTGAATCTGCGCGCCAACGTCCAATTGATCGAAATTGACGCTCAAACCGCCGCTGGTGCTGAAGCTGATGCCCGCCGGCAGATTGCCCGGACCGTACGTCACGCCATTGATGCTGACGCTGAGCAAGGTGTAGTTGCTGCCGCCGGCAAAGTTATCGCTGACTTGCGCATCGAACGCCGGCAGTCCGCCGTTCTGGGTGAAACTCAATTGCACGGTGGCGTTGCCTACAGTGCCGCTCGGGTTGGGGTTGAAGTTGATGATCTGCTTGTCGAGGCCGCTGAAGCTTGGCTCGACCACGCGTTCGAACACCGTGTCGCTGACCGCACGCCCGGCACCGTTGACGATTTCCTGCGCGGTCACCGCCAGTTGCGCGCCGGCAGTGTTGGCGGCGATATTGGTCACGCGCACGTTGAACTCGATCGAGATGCCTTCCAGATCATCGTCATCGCCATTGCCGTTGACCACGTTACCGAGGTTGAACGTCACCACCTGGCTGCCATCGGGGTTGGTGATGACGGTCAGGCGGCTCGGATCGAAGATGCCTTGCGGCGCCAGTCCGGACAGATCCGCAGTGATCGGCAGGGCTTCAGGGCTGTTTTCGTTGCCGTTGATATTCAGCGTGCCGCCAACGATCAGGTTGGCATCACTGCTCAGCCCGCCGTTGGAGATGAAAGCAATGCGCAGGGCATTGACCAGCGCATCCGGCGAGATGAACTGCAAGCCGTTGGCCAGGGTGATCTGTATCTGATAGTTGGGGTTGTTGCCCTCGGGCACCAGCACCACCACGCGGTAGCGGATCACTTCGCCGACGGTGACTTGCTCGACGGTGGCGGTGGTCGGGTTGGGCGTCGCGGTGTCCGGCAGGCCACCGACGCGAGAGATTTCGATGGCCTGAGCCACCGGAATCAGCAAGGTCGACAGGTTGCGGTAATCGTTGAGGGTGCCGCCATTGAGCACGCCGTCGACGCCGCTGCGTTCGCCGGCATTGCCGCCGTCAAGACTGGTCCATTGCACGCTGGCGACGTTGGCAATGTTCGACAAGGCGGCGGCACTGGCGTTGACCACGCCACTGAGTTGCAAGACGATGCTGCCGCCCTTGGCGATGTCGATATTGGCGCCGCTGGCGGTGCGCAACTGGCCGCCGACGATTTCAAAGGCTACGCCGCCGTTGTTGGTCGCGCCGTTCTGATAGAGCACGCCGACCAGCGTGACGTTGCTCAACTGGGATGGCAGGGTGTCGAGGAAACTGATGTCGAACGCACTGAAATCGCTGGCGCCGTTGCCGTTACTGATGGTGATGTTGAAGGTCACCGTGTCGCCCTGATCGTAACCGCCGAGGCCGGAGGTTGAAGTGATCACCTGATTGACCTGCAAGGTCGGCTCGCGCACGGTCACCGTGGGCTGGCCACCCGTGAGGGCAACGGTGCGATCCACGGCCACCGCGCCATTCGGATTGTCGCCATCCGGATCACTGAACACCAGTTGCGCATTGTTCTGCAGCGAGACATTGGCCTGGTTGGCGATAACGTTATTAGCCACCAGTTGCAGGCGAATCACGAAGGTGTTGTTGCCGCTCAGGTTATCCGCCGAGACGCTGGAGACACTGAACGTCCAGCGCCCGTCGACGCCATCGCCGCCCAACGTGCCGCCAATCCCGGCGAAACTGCTGACCAGCACGCTGCCGGCAAAGTCGGCGCCCAGCGCGCCACTGCCGGCACGGGTGGTGATGATCTGGTAGCCGAGGCCGTTATTGAAACTGGTGTCCAGGCGCATGCCCGGTGGAATCAGGTCTTCGATGCGCAGGTTCTGCGTGGTGCCTTCGGGCAGGGTGATGACAATGTCGTAGCGCATGCTTTCGCCAATCACCAGATCGCTGCCGGTGGTATGGGCCGCGCTTGAGTCGCCATTGTCGAGGGTGCCGTCGGCGAACACTTTGCCGATCACTGGCGCAGCCACTTGTTGAGTGGCCAGATCGGTAAGGTCGGTCGGGGTGAAATCGGTGCCGCCATTGACGCTGGCGTAATTGCTCAAAGTGGCGGTGGTCTGCAGGTTGCGGCTGGCCTCGATGGTGGCGCTGACCACCACGTCATAACTGATCACCACCACATTGGCACCGCTGCTATCGGCCGCCGTGCCGCTGCGCCCGGCCAGCAGACTGGCCACGCCACCCGCATCAAGGAAGTTGATCTGGTTGCCGCTGACGCTGTAGTCGGTGCCCAACACCAGCAGCGTGCCGTCGCCGCGATAAATCTGCAGATTGGCCGCCGCCAGACTGCCGCCGACAAAACTCAACCCGGAGGGCAGGGTGATACTGGTGCTGACGTCAAACGCGCCGCCGCCACCGCTGTTTTCAATCGCGGTGACCAGACGCAAACGGTCGGCGCCGTCGATGTTGTTGATGTTGCCGTCGACCGCCGACAGGTCGGTGACACTGCCATTGAACGGCACGCCGGTGCTGCCCGGCGGATTCCAGCTGCCGGTGGTGCCGGTGACCGTACCGTTGGAGCCCGAGACCACGCCATGTTTGATGTTGAGCACCGGCTCGGCAACGGAAACAATCGCCACCACATCGGAGGAAATCAGCGTGCGGTCGGTGAGGGTGGTCTGCTGGCTCGATTGTGCGAGTACGTCTAGCGAACGCTGGTCGGCAAACGGCTGATCGCCCACTTTGACAGTGAAGCGAATGACGATGCGGCTGCCGGTGGTGGTATTGGTCGCAAAGCTGCCGAAGTCGAAGACCACCGAGTTGCCATTGGCACTGGTCACGCTGACCACGCCGCCGGCATTGGTGTTGCCCGCGCCCAGTTGCCATTGACCGACATCACTGCCCGAACCCCAGGTAATCCCGTTGACATCGAACAGCGGCAACGGCAGGTATGCGGTGAGTTTGAATTGCTCGTAATCGCCGGTGACCAGGTCGTAACTCAGCTCGAAGGTCACTTCATCGCCGGGACGCAACTCGCCGTTGCCCGGTGGTGCGCCGTTGTTGACCTCGACCAGATTGATGTCGACGTTGCTGGTGGGAATCACGCTGGTGGTGGTCGAACCATCGGTTTCACTTTCGCCGGTCAGGTTGAACTGATCCTGCAGCAGCGTGCCGTCTACCGTGGCGGTGTTGCCGAGTTCATCGCCTTCGTTGATGTCCGGGTGCGGGTTGCCTGAAGGCGGTTTGTAGGTCTGGCCGACGATGGCCGAATAGCTTAATACCGCGACCACCGCGCCTTGCAACGTGTCGTCGAAGGCCAGATCGCCGTTGAGCCAGCCACGAATATTGGAAAATGCATTGCGCAACGATTGCGCGATGTCGAACACCATCGAGGTGCTGCCGTCAGCATTGTTGACCACGCTGGTGACCAGGGTGATGGTCTGCACCACGCCGTTGATGGTCACCGTTAGGGTCGGCGTGCCGCTGAGGGTCTGACCGTCGCTGAGTTGATCGCGGACGACCAGTTGACCCTCGTTGAAGAAGTCCTTGCCGAAGGCGAAGTAGTCGGAAATCGCCAGGTTGAGGGTGTATTGCAGGGTGTCGCCGGGGCTGATGCCGGTGTGGCCGACGTCGTTCTGCATCGTCGCGGTTTTCAGCAGCGTGATCGACTTGGCGATGAACTGCGTGCCTTGGCCGGTGCCGCTGAAATCGATAGTGGTGTTCGGCGCGGTCAGGTCGCGCGGGTCGAGCGGCACCCATTGCCCCGAAGCTGTCGGCGGGCCGAGGGTTATGGTGACGGCATCGCCGGTGACCGGGTTGATCACCGGTTGGCCGTTGGCATCGACTTCCGGCACATAGAAGGCGACCACGGTGTCGGTCTTGCCGGTCAGGTTGTCGTACGCGACGGTGAACGAGTTGATGTAAACGTCATTGGCCGCAATCAACACGGCGATTTCCGCCGGATTGGTCACCACGGTGCCGTCGTGCAGGGTGATTGAGGTCAGCCGTCCGCCGGGGCCGGGGGTAATCGAATTGACCTGGATATTGTCCGGTAGCGGTTGGGTGATGACGACATTGGTCAGCGTCTGCCCCGGTGCCGGCGTGGCAGACAGGGTCAGCGTACGCACATAGTTGGGGCCGGTGGCGGTTTCGCCTTCCGGGGTATTGATCGTTTCGCTGACGGTAATCACCGTCGGGTGCACGACGAAGGCGGCGGTGCCGGCCTGAATCAGGCTCGGATCGTTGGTCGGGTTGTCCAGTGCATCATTGCCGAACTCGAAACCACCGCTGGCGCGGATGGTCAGGTCGGGCGTGCCGTTGGAAAACGCGGTGTCGGCCAGATTGCTCAGGCTTGCGGTGACCTGCACGCCGATCACCGGTTGCTGATTGGTCACGCTGGCGAACGGCAGTTCAATCACCACCAGTTTGTCACCGGCGCGCATGCCGTAAGTTGCGGCGTTGATGATCAGGAAATTGCCATTGGCGTCCTTGGCCAGCGGATGCGTGGCGTTGCCATTGGCGTCGAACGTCAGCACGTGGCTGATCAGGTTTTGCCCCAGGTACGTGGCCGAGATGAAATTGACGCCGTCGTCGCCGTCCTTGCCGGTGGCGGGCATTGCCAGGTTGATGAACGGTGCGTAACCGACCTGGGTCGAGGTATTGCTGAAATTCACGGTGAAGGTGAAACGATCACCCAGCAAAACATCGCTGCCGCCCGTGGACACCGTCGCGGTGGGTGCCGCATCGGCGAGCAAACCGTCGAAATGCGCCATGGCGAGGCTGCTGATGGCGATGCTTTTATCGATATCGCCGACTTTGGTTTCCAGCGTCCAGTCGCCGCCGGCCTTGCTGCTGCCGGTGTCGTTGCTGGAGGCGCCGACATCGGCACCGGTCCAGCGGGCCAGTTCGCTGACCAACGTCTGCCCGGCGGCACCCGCGCCGACGTCGCAGCCGTATAGCTGAATGTCCGCGCCTTGGCTCAGGTTGCCGCGCCATTGTTCGAGGGTTTTGCTCAGTGAATCGATGTTGTCCGACGTGACCGTGCGGCTGCCGAGGGTGAATTGCCCGGCGGCGCCATGGGACATGATCTGGATCGAATCGACCTTGCCCAATTGCGCCAGGGCGGCGGAGATGGCCGCCAAACCGTCTTCACCGGCGTTCACCACAATCGCCGTGACATTGCCCGGTAATTGCGCAAGCAACTGATCGCGGTTTTCGATGCGGCTGTCGATCACCAACAGGCTGCGTGCCGCCGATGGCGCCTGCTCGGTGGCGGCGCGACCTTCAGTCGGCGTGGCGTGGGGAACTTGCGCATCCACCGCCGCGGGCGGGGCAGCGGGGTCGGTGTGATGTTGCTCCACGGTCGCCGAAGCGGCGGCGCCGTCGAACAGAATTCTTGGTTCCAAAGCCAATGCCTGACGCTGCGGACGCAGATGTGCCCCGCCGAACCCACTCCGTGAACCTTGCATGACCGGCCCTCATACTGCCTGCTGAATCCTTCCATTGAGCGCCGACGCCAAGCGACGGACAAATTCAGCGTAGGTCGTTTCCTACGGTTTTCCAGCGCAACGGGCCGCTATTTCAGGGGCTTAGACCGGAAGCGGAGCGCAATGGGATAACAGCCTTAGGCCATCAATGCGCAGGGGATTTGTGCGCATTGGCGCAGCCCGATACTGGCGTCTAGGCTGGACAGTCAGTCGCCCATTCGGGCGTCACGCCCAACGCAGGGACAGGAGCGGAACCGATGAAAGCCCCAGTCACTATGGTCTGCCTGATGTTCACGCTGGCTCTCGCGCCGGGGGTCCGTGCCGATGATCCGCCCGCGACACCGGCCACACCCGTAACCGATGCGGCGGACGACACGCCGCTGGTCAACCCGCAGGTGGTCGACAAGCTCATCGACATGGGCGATTACCTGCGCAGCCTGGCGAAATTCCAGGTCGACGCCCAAGTCTCGCGGGACACCGTTCTGGAGTCGGGGCAGAAGATCAAGACCGAGTCGGTCAACACTCTGAAAGTGGTCGGCCATGATCGTCTGTATGCGAAAAGCGAAGGCGATGTGCGCACCCGCGAGTTCTTCTACAACGGCAAAAAACTCACCCAGTATTCGCCCTATCTGAAGTACTACACGACGGTGGACGCACCGGCGACCGTCGCGCAAACCCTGCACATGGTCGAGAACTACTATGGCGTGCAAGTGCCGATGGAGGATCTGTTTCTGTTCGGCAGCGACCAGGCGCAGATCGATGCCTTGAAAGCCGCGCTTTACGTCGGGCCGTCGATCATCAAGGGCCAGTTGTGCGACCACTTGGCGTTCCGCCAGGAGGGCATCGACTGGCAGTTGTGGCTGACCCGCTCGGACAAACCGTTGCCGTGCAAACTGGTGATCACCACCACTGACGACAAGACCTATCCCGAGTACAGCGCGGTCTACCAGTGGAACCTCAAACCGACGATTCCGGACAGCCAGTTCACCTTCAAACCGGGCAAGGGCGATGTGGCGATTGCGATGAAAAAAACCAGCGATCAGGGAGGGCAGTGACATGCACAAGTCAATGACGTGGAGTCTGTTGATCTCGCTGGCCACCGCAATGTTGTTGACCGCAGGTTTGGTCGCTGAGGCGGACGCCCGGGGGCAACGTGCCCAGGGCCATGCCCGCGCCAACGTCAACCGTGCGCCGGCGCCTCATGCGCAACGGGCACAGCGCATCAATGCGCCGCAGCGCGCCAACCATGTGAACGCCGGTAATCGGGTCAATTCGGGCAATCGGGTGAATGCCGGCAACAACGTCGGCAACCGCACCTACGTCAATAACAGCAATCGCAACGTCAACCGTAACGTCAATATCGACAACCATCGCGACGTCGACATTGATGTCGATGGGCATGGTCGTTATGGCTACGACGATCACTATCATCCGATCGCAACGGCCGCCGCCGTGACCGCGACGGTAGCGGTGACAGCGGCAGTGGTGGGCTCGATCTTCACCCCGGCGCAAATGCCCAGCAGTTGCGTGCAGGTGATTCGCTACAACGTCGCCTACATGCAGTGCGGTTCGACCTGGTACCAGCCGCAGTACCAGGGCAGCGATGTGACGTATGTGGTGGTCAACGCGCCGTGATCAGGCTTTCGGTACCCAGGGTTGCATCAGCGCGAGCATGCCGCGACCGCCTCGGCGCAACCCGGTGGCCAGGGCCAGCCACGACAGTTCGGTGACAATCACCTCACTGGCGGGCACCAGTCGGACTTCACCGGAGGTGCCGCCGGCAGGTCCGCCGTCGGGCATGAAGATCGTCAACCAGTCATCGACGCTTTCGACGATCAGGCACGGACGCCAGCCTTCGCCTTCAGCAATGATGCCGACCTTGGAGCCGTCCTCGTTTTCCAGCCCGGCGAATCGTGCGGTGGTGTCCTTGAACAACTGGTAGCCCGGCAAGTTGCTGAGCAACTTGTTTTCCGTGGCTTCCATGGCCCGCGCCGCCACTGAAGTGCGCGCCAGCAACCCGGCAAGAAAACACAGCACGATCAGGCCGATCAATGTCGCCAGACTGATCAGCGTGACGCCGGCCACGTCGTAATCCTTGAACATCGGCAGCAGCTTTTCCACCGGCCCGCGCAGCAGGTGAATGGCTTTTTCCAGCAGCACGACGATCAATACCAACGGCAGGATGAACAACAGACCACCGATGACGGTGGTCTTGATGAACTTGAACATGACGGCTCCTTGAATGACGGGCGATCCGCGTTCAAGGCTAGCTGATGCAGGCGAGGGGGAGGGCAAAGATGAAAAATGGCGAGGGAGTTTGCTCCCTCGCCACGTTGACAGCGCCTTAGTTGATCCGTGGATGCTGTTGCACCAGATCCTTGCGCTTGGCTTCCAGTGCGGCGATTTCTGCGTCGATGTCTTCGATTTTCTGCTCGATGTTGTCATGGTGTTCTTGCAGCAATTCCTTGGCTTCCTCCAGGTCGGAAGCCGCCGGCGCTGCGCCCCGCAGCGGTTTGTTGGCGGTTTCTTTCATGGTTACACCGGTGACAAGGCCGACCACGGCAATCACCATCAGGTAATAGGCCGGCATGTAAAGGTCGTTGGTGCTTTCGACCAGCCAGGCCACGGCGGTCGGGGTCAGACCGGCGATCAGCACCGAGACGTTGAAGGCACTGGCAAGTGCGCTGTAACGAATGTGCGTCGGGAACATCGCCGGCAGGGTCGAGGCCATCACGCCGATAAAGAAGTTGAGCAGCACGGCGAGGATCAGCAGGCCGGAAAAGATCAGGCCGATACTGCCGCTGTTGATCAACATGAACGCCGGAATGGCAAACAGGAACAGGCCGATGCTGCCGACCACAATGAAGGGCTTACGGCCAATCTTGTCACTGATAAAACCAATCAACGGCTGCACAAACAACATGCCGACCATGATCGCGATGATGATCAACACGCCACGGTTTTCGCTGTAATGCAGGTTGTGCGACAGGTAACTCGGCATGTACGTCAGCAGCATGTAGTAGGTGACGTTGGTCACGGCGACCACGCCGATACAGGTCATCAGGCTGCGCCAGTGCTTGGTCGCGACTTCCTTGAACGAGACTTTCGGGCCGCCGGCGAGGCCTTCGCGGTCACCTTGTTCGAGTTTCTCGACGTGCTGTTGGAACGCCGGGGTTTCTTCGAGGGCGTGACGCAGATAGAGGCCGATCATGCCCAGCGGCAGGGCGAGGAAGAACGGCAGACGCCAGCCCCACGATTCGAATTGCTCCTCGCCCAGCGTGGTCGAGATCAACACCACCACGCCGGCACCGAGGACGAAACCGGCAATCGAGCCAAAATCCAGCCAGCTGCCGAGGAAGCCGCGTTTGCGGTCCGGCGCATATTCGGCGACGAAGATCGATGCACCGGTGTATTCACCTCCGACCGAGAAGCCTTGAGCCATCTTTGCCAGCAACAGCAGGATCGGTGCCCAGATGCCAATCGAGGCATAGGACGGAATCAGGCCGATGGCGAAGGTGCTCAACGACATGATCACGATGGTCGCAGCGAGGACTTTCTGTCGTCCGTACTTGTCGCCCAAGGCACCAAAGAACAGACCGCCCAGCGGCCGGATCAGGAACGGCACCGAGAATGTCGCCAGTGCGGCGATCATCTGCGTGCCGGGGTCGGCGCCAGGGAAGAACACTTTGCCGAGCACATAGGCGACAAAGCCGTAGACACCAAAGTCGAACCATTCCATGGCGTTGCCCAGCGCGGCGGCGGTGATCGCTTTGCGCATCTTGGCGTCGTCGACGATGGTGATGTCTTTCAAACCGATTGGCTTGACGGTTTTCTTGCGTGATTTCATCCGGGTTTTCTCTTTGCTGATCCATCTTGCCGCGTAGATGCCATCTATTTGATGGCGCGTGCTCTTTGGCTCAGATACATGAGGACACGAAATAATTCAGTGCTTGGCGCTTTTTTTCCCTGAGGAGAGTGTAGGAGCTGTCGCAAGGATTGCCCTGAGCGCGGAACTCTCGGCGTAGGCAAGGGCGATGATGAGGAATATTGCCTGCTCGACATCAAGGAAGCCGTCGGCGCCGCTGCACCTCGAGCCGCCCGATTTGTCCGCGAACTGTTGCCGCAGGACATGAAGCTGGAACTCGATCAGTTGAGTCAGCGCGATGCGATGCTCGCGGCCGGGTATCTGGCGCGGGTCGTCGGCGTCGCGCATGCCCGGCAAATGGATCTGGCTACTCGATCCGAGTGGATGGCGGATCTGCAAACCTGCCGAACCAAACGTCTGGATGCGCCGTCCTGGCTGTGGACCAGTGTCGTGCAACTGGTTGGCAATCACGAAAAAGGCTATCTGGAATACTGCCGGCGTTACGCGCTACAGCATTAACCGCGTTATTGGGCGAGACCCGCCAGCGCAATCCCCAACGGCTGACCCGCACCCGACGCGGCGGCCTTCATTTCATTGCGATAACCGTGCGGGCTGGTGCCCAAGTGCTTCTGGAAGGCGCGACGCATGCGCTCCTCGCGGCCAAAACCCGCTGTTTCGGCAATGCGCTTGATCGGTTCGCTGGTGGTTTTGAGTAATCGTGTAGCGGTCTCCAGCCGCAGGTTCTCCACCGCTTGCGCCGGGGTTTCGCCAGTGGCGGCGACATAGGCGCGGGCGAAGTGACGGGGGCTCATGCCGAACTGCTCTGCCAGCCGTTCGACGCGCAAATCACCGTTCAGATTCGCCGCAATCCACCCGTGCAGCCGGGCCAGACGCACATCCGGATCGGTGCGCAGGGCTTTCGATTGAGCATTCAGCGAAGCGCTGAGCTGCGGTTGTTCGGCATCACGCCACATAAACACCGTGAAATACCGCGCCAGTGCGAGTGCCGTGTGGGCACCGAGATCCTGTTCGACCAGGCCGAGGGCCAAGTCGATGCCTGCCGTGGCGCCTCCGCATGTCCAGAGGTTGCCATCGTGCAGATAAAGCGCGTCGGTGTGGCAGTGCACAGCGGGGTAACGCGCTTGCAGTTCGGCGGCGAATTTCCAGTGCGTCACTACTTGCCGACCATCGAGCAGGCCGGCTGCGGCCAAGGCAAAGGCACCCGTACCGATTGAACAGAGCCGACGGATATCAACGGAGCGGCGCCGCAGCCACGCGCAGGCCTCTTCGTCGGCTTCGAGGGCGGCCATGCCCGGTCCACCGGCGACGATCAGGGTGTCGATCAGCGGGACGATGTCATCGATCTGCTCCAGCGAACAGGTGGTCACGCTGATCCCGGAAATCGACATGACCTGACCGCCTCGCGGCGAGGCAATCAGCAAGCGGTACGGTGGGCTTGCGCTGTACGGCTCACCCAACACTCGCGCAATGGCGGCGAACACTTCCAGCGGCCCGGCGGCATTGAGCAGCAGCAGATCATCAAAGGCCAAAACCACCACGGTGCGTGTGTCCGCTGTGGCAGCAAAGGAGGGGTGTTTGGCATGGAGCGACACGGCGGGCCTCGACATACTGAAATCACTGCACAAATGAGCCTCCGACAATGCCGGTAAAACTTCCTGCTGCCAAGCGTCTGCTGGCGCTCCCCCTAAAAGCGCTGCTGTGCAGCGTTGCCTTGTTGTTCAGCCAAGCGCCGTTCGCCGTTGCCGAACCGTTGAAGGTCGGCGACCAAAGCGGCCTGACTCAAGCCTTGCTCCACGCCGCCGGCGAAGATCAAAACCTTGGCTATGCGCTGTCCTGGCACCCGTTTCTGGCAGGCACCACCATGCTTGAGGCGCTGAGCGCCGGTGCTATCGATGCCGGTGTGGTGGGCAACGCGCCGCCGGTGTTCGCTCAGGCGGGTGGCTTTGATGTGCGCATCATTGGCGTCGCAAGCGGTGCGCAAAACAACAATGCACTGCTGGTACCGGAAGGTTCGGCAGCCAAGCAGGTTTCCGACTTGAAAGGCCAGCGCATCGCCGTGGCCAAGGGCAGCAGCGGGCATTATTTGTTGCTAGCGGCGCTGCAACAAGCGGGGCTCACCCCACGGGAAGTGAACATCGCCTATGTCAGCCCGGTGGATGCGCAAAATGCCTTTGCCAGTGGCAAGCTCGATGGCTGGGCGGTCTGGTATCCGTTCGTTGGTCAGGCCACCTCACGTGGGGCGCGGGTTTTACTGGATGGCAGCGCATGGCCGGAAACCGGGCTGAATTTTACCGTCGCCAGCCTCAAGGCACTGGACGATCCGCAACGGGCAGCATCGTTAGGCGATCTGCTCGCCAGACTGGCCCGAGCCCAAGCGTGGGCCACCGCGAACCCGCAGGCCTGGGCCGAGGTGTTCGCGCAAACCACTCGACTCCCGGTTGCCCTGGTGCAAGAGATGCTCGCCAAACAGGCGCTGCGTTACGTGCCGATCGAACCTTCGGTCATCGCCTCCCAGCAGCATCTGGCCGACCTGTTTGCCAGCGAACACCTGATTCCGCGACCGTTGAAAGTCGAGCAGATCTTCGACGACCGCTTCAACCCGTTACTGCCGCAAAACCCATAACCCATTCAGTTCACCTTGCCGCGTTGCTCGCGGCGCGGATTCATACGCCTGGAGAAAAGTGATGCCTGCTCTCGAAACCACCACCCTCAAACGCCGCAAGACCGGGCTGATCGCAGTCGATCCTGCGCGCAGCGCTGGCGGCTACACGCTGTTCGCCCCGCAAACCGCAGACGGCAACGTGTTCCTTATCGACCTCGATGGCGAAGTCGTCCACCGCTGGAAACTGCCGCAGCGCCCCGGCCGCGACGCGGTGATCCTGCGCAACGGCAACCTCGGCTACAACGGCAACCATCCGCATTCACCCGACCTGTTTCCGGGCTGGTCGGTGTGGCACGGCGGCGCGTTCAGCGAAGTGACGCCGGACGGCGAAGTGGTTTGGGAACACACGGATCTGCTGCATCACCACGATGCGCAATGGCTGGACAACGGCCATCTGCTCTACACCACGGCCGAGCCGTTGAGTGCTGAACTGGCCCGTCGGGTGGTCGGTGGGATTCCCGGCAGTGAGGCGCCGGGCGGGGTGATCTATGCCGATGTGGTCAAGGAAGTCGATCGTCAGGGCAATGTGGTTTGGGAATGGCGCAGCTGGGAGCATCTGCAACCGGAAGACTATCCGCTGCACGAGGCCTTCGAACGTCACCACTGGCCGATGACCAACGCAGTGACGCCGGGCCGCGACGGCAAGGTGATTCTCAGCCTGCGCAGCGTCTCTTCGGTGATTGCCATCCAACGTGGCAGCGGCGAAGTGCTGTGGCGTTTGGGTCACGATCTGGTGGCACAGCAGCATTGCCCGAGTGAACTGGAAAACGGCAACGTGCTGGTGTTCGACAACGGCATCTTCCGCCCGCACGTGAGCATGCCGCACTCGCGCATTCTCGAAATCAACCCGGCGACGCAACAGATCGAATGGCAATACGCCGATACGCCCGGCTACGCGTTTTTCACGCCGTTCATGGGCGGCGCGCAGCGTTTGCACAACGGCAATACGCTGGTGACCGAGGCCAACTTTGGCCGCTTGTTCGAAGTCAGCCCGGCGGGAGAAGTTGTCTGGGAATACGTCAATCCGCACTTCGCCAGCTACCCCGATGCCGCCTCCCGCCGTTATCTGCCGGGGGAAAACAACGCGATCTTCCGTGCCCATCGTTATCAGCGCGCCGACCTGCCTTGGCTGCGTGACTGAGCACGCCCGAACCTCCACCGCAACGATCACGCTCACGCAGGCCACGCGCAGCGAAGTATCGACTCCTCTCGAAGAGCGGCTTCAGGCCGCTCCAGGAATCACCGATGAAACTTCTTTATTCGCGCACCGTTAGCGCTGGCGCCCGGGGTTTGTGCTCGTTAATGCCTTTCCCCCCGGCACCCGCCAGTGATCTGCCCAACAACAATGATGTGCTGCAAACCGTCACCGTCGAATCCCGGCGCCGCAGCGAAGACGCGCAGCAAGTGCCCACGGCGATGAGCGTGCTTGGCGCGCAAACCCTCGAGGAACAACGCCTGTATCGCCTGCAGGATTTGCAGCAGGCGATGCCCGGCGTCAACGTCGCGTGCATGCACGCCCGGCAATCGCGCCTGTCGATTCGCGGCTGGGGTAACAATCCGGCGAGCGATGGCCTGGAAGGCAGCGCCGGGATTTATCTGGACAACGTTTACCTCGGGCGCCCCGGCATGGCGGTGTTCGACCTGCTCGACGTCGAGCAGATCGAACTGCTGCGCGGCCCGCAAGGCACGTTGTTTGGCAAGAACACCACGGCAGGCGTGCTGAACATCACCACGCGCCGGCCGTCATCGACGCCGCAAGGCAGCTTCGCCAGTTCGGTGGGCGAGGACGGTTATTCGCAGAATCAGGCAAGTTTTTCCGGCCCGCTCAACGACACGCTCAGCGGTCGCATCGCCGCCTACAAAACCCACGAAAACGGCTACGTGAAAAACGAATTCGACGGCCACACCCTCGGTGGCGGCGTGCGTCAGGGCGTGCGCGGCCAACTGCTGTTTCAACCCAATGACGATTTCAATCTGCGCTGGCTCGCCGATTATCATGAAGAGGATTCCAGCGCTGGCACGCGCTCGTTGTTCAGCACCGGGCCGACCATCAACGGCTTCAACCGTTATGAGCAACGCGCCGCCGCGGTCGGGGCGACGCTGGTAGACGGGCGTCGGGTCAATCTGGACGCCGATCAGAACGTCACGGTGTTCCAGGGCGGCACGTCACTGGAGGCGAACTGGAATCTGCGCAACGATTACACACTGACCTCGATCAGCGCTTATCGCTGGTGGGATTTCACCCCGCGCAACGACGATGAGTTGAACGTTGATGTGATGCACAACGTCGGGCAATCAGCGCGGGACAAACAATACTCCCAAGAGATCAGGCTGGCCTCGCCGGTTGGCGAACACTTCGATTACGTGCTCGGCGCTTATTACTTCCGCCAGGAAATGAGCAACAAGGTCTTCACCGATTACGGCCCGCTCGCGGACACCTGGAACGGCACCCCGCAAGGCGCGCTGAACAACGTCACCAGCGTCGGCCACGGCGATGTCGACACCGACAGTTTCGCCACGTTTGCCCAAGGCACTTGGCACCTGACCCCGGTTTTGGATTTCAGCCTCGGTGTGCGCGGCACTTATGAACGCAAACTGGCGCAGGTCACGCGCAACGCTCCGGTCGGAGGAGCCGGGGTCAGCGGCGCAGCAGCGGCTGCCAGGGCAGGGCGGAGCGGTACTTACGATTCCGGGGATCTGAGCCTTTATAGCTTCAGCCCTTCGGCGCTGGCGAGTCTCGCCTGGCATGTCAGCGATGAGGTGCTGGCGTATGCCTCGTTGTCCCACGGCGAGAAATCCGGCGGGGTCAATCTCAGTGTGGCGAGCGCGCCAGTCGCCGGGGCTGATTCGCTGTTGATCGGCAGCGAGCGGGCCAATGACGCCGAACTCGGCATAAAAACCACGCTGCTCGATCAGCGTCTGTTGCTCAATGCCAACCTGTTCTGGACCGTGGTGCACGGCTATCAGACCAACGCTTATGACGACGTCAATCTCACCAGTTACCTGACCAACGCCGGCACCGTGCGCAGCCGCGGTCTGGAACTGGACAGCAGTTGGCGGCCAATCTCGGGGCTGACGATCAACGTCAATGGCTCGTTCAACGACGTGCGCTATCTGTCTTACGACGAGGCGCCGTGCCCGGCGGAAGTCGCCTTGCGCCCAGGCGCGCCGGCCGCTTGCGATTTGAGTGGGCACGCGGTGGTCGGTGCGTCGAAATGGATCTTCAACAGCAATGCCAGTTATCAATGGAACCTGCAAAATGGCCTGCAGCCCTACGTCAATGGCAGTTACGCGTGGCGTTCCCATGCGGTCGGCACCGTCGATGATTCCCGCGAGGCGCAGTTGCCGGGTTATGGTCTGGTCAACCTGTCCGGCGGGGTGCGCGGCGATTGGGGCAAAGGCCAGTGGGACGTGTCGCTGTGGTTGAAAAACGCCTTCGACAAGACCTATTACACCACGCTGTGGAATTCACCCAACGGCGCTTACACCGGGGTGTTGGGCACCCCGCGCACAGTGGGCATGACGGCGCGATATGACTTTTGACCGGAGCAACTGCGGGTTGCCTGCGTGAAATTATTTCTGTAGATTTTCATGAAATTATAAAAAGATAATTTCATGAGGTCGCGAATGTTTCAGCAGTCCAGCCAGCACGTCGACAGTTATTACGCTCACAGTTGCGCCGATATTCTGCGCGATCGGCCGGTTCTGGAGGGCGAGCAGAACGCCGATATGGTGATTATCGGCGCCGGTTTCAGCGGGCTGCACACGGCGCTGCGACTGGCGCTGGCCGGTAAGCGCGTGATCGTGCTCGAGGCCAGCCGTGTGGCGTGGGCGGCCTCGGGGCGTAACGGTGGACAGGCGATTCTCGGCTGGTCGTGCGACATGCCGCCGCTGGAAGCTGCGCTCGGCCATGAACGCGCCAAGCGTTTGTGGGACGGCATGCGCTGGGCGTCTGAAGAACTGCGCGAGTTGCCGGGTCGGCATGGCTTCGATTGCGACTATCGGCCAGGGCACTTGTGGACGTCAGTGATGCCGCGTCGGGTCAGTCTGCTGACCGAATGGCAACGCGAGGCCAGCCACAAATGGGGCCACGATGACTTGCAGTTCATCCCCCGCGAACAATTGTCCGAATGGGTCGCCAGCGATCGCTATCAGGCCGGGTTGTACGACCCGCACGGTGCGCACCTCAATCCGCTGAAACTTGCATTGGGCCTCGCTGCCGCCATCGAACAGGCCGGCGGGCGCATCTACGAACAAAGCAAAGCCTTGAGTTATTCGCGGGAGGGTGCTGGCTTCCGGGTCGTCACTGAACGCGGTTCCGTCCGTGCCGATGTGCTGGTGCTGGCCTGCAACGCTTACCTCGATGAACTCGACCCGCAACTGTCTGGCTGCATCTTGCCAGTCGGTACTTACCAAGTCGCCACGGCGCCACTGACGCCGGAGCAGGCCACCGCGCTGCTGCCGAGCAACGTCTGTGTCACCGACAACCAATTCGTTCTCGATTACTTCCGCCGCACACCGGACAACCGCTTGTTGTTCGGCGGCGGCTGCACCTATCTGGGCGGCATGCCCAAGGATATCGCCGCGGCAACCCGGCCGTTTCTTCAGCGCGTATTCCCGCAGATCAAAGGCGTCGAGGTGGAATTCGCCTGGGGCGGGCACATCGATCTGACTCTTAAACGCACGCCAGATGTCGGTTGCGAGGGTAACCGTTACTGGCTGCAAGGTTATTCCGGTCATGGCGTGTTGCCGACGCTGGCCGCTGCGCGTGCAGTGTCCGACGCGATTCTCGGCAACGCAGATGAATTGGCCTTGTATCAGGGCCTGAGCAATGGTCGTTTCCCCGGCGGCAAACATTTCGCAGCACCGCTGGAGGCGATCGGCAAAGCCTGGTATCGCCTGCGTGACAGCATTTGAAGAGGCCATTTCTGGATACCCGACGATGAACAAGCAAGAAGAAATCGCCGCGCTGGCGATCCTCATCCACGACCTGCGCAAGCACAAGAAGTGGACCCTGAAAGAACTGGCCGACAAGATCGGTCGTTCGGTGGGCTTCCTCTCGCAGGTCGAGCGCGGCTTGTCGCGGCCCACCGTCGCCGATCTGACCGCGATCAGCGAAACCTTCGGCGTGCCAACCACCTATTTCTATAGTTTGCCCAAACCTAAAGAGCTGCCGTGGATCACCCGCCCGGACGAGCGCCGCACGCTGTATTACGCCAACGGCATCACCGACATTCTGGTGTCGCCGCAGATCCGCGCCTCGTTCTCCATGCTCGAAAGTCATCTGGAAGCCGGTGCGAGCAGCGGCGAGCGTCATCTGACCGACAGCTCGGAGCAGGGCGGTTACGTCCTCGAAGGCGAACTGACGCTGTGGCTGGGCGACGACGAAGACCCGGTCACCCTGAAGGCCGGCGACAGTTTCCAGTTCGACAGCCATACCCGCTGCCGCTACGGCAACCTCACCGAGCAGCTCACCCGAGTGCTCTGGGTCTACACCTGAGAATAATAAAAGGATGAACACGATGGACGCTGTCTGCGCCGGTTTGCTCGCTGAAGTACGTGCGTTTCGCCAACGCTACCCCGAGGTGCGTTATGTCGACCTGATCTCCCTGGACATTCCCGGGCACTTCTACGGCAAACGCTACCCGGTCGACATGCTGGAAAAAGTCGCCGCCGGCAGCGCCCTGAAACTGCCGCAAAACTGCGTATTGCTGGGCGTGCAGGGCGGTTTGTTCGAGATCGGCGATTACTGCTTCCACGACGGTGACCCCGACGCCGTGCGCCGTCTGGTGCCGGGCACACTCAAACCGGTGACCTGGGAAGCGCAGCCCCTGGGGCAGATGCTGATCACCTCGGACGGCACTGAAAAACCGATCGAATTCGAACCCCGTGAAGTCCTCGCGCAAGTGCTCAATCGGCTGGCGCGCAAAGGCATTCACCCGGTGGTCGCGTTCGAACTGGAGTTCTACCTGTTCGATAAAAAGCTGCGCGACGGCCTGCCGCAATTCCCCCGCGATGAACTGAGCGACGACGCCGACGATCAGCCGAACATGCACATCGAACGCCTGTCACGCTTCGCCCCGGTGCTCGATGAAATGGTCGAAGCCACACGCGCCCAAGGCATCGACGCCACGGTGATCACCGCCGAACTTGGCCCGGGTCAGTTCGAAATCAACTTCGGCCACCTCGACGACGGCCTGCGCGCAGCGGACTGGGCCGCCTTATTCTGCCGCAGCACCCGTGGCGTTGCGCTGAAACACGGCTACCGCGCCAGTTTCATGGCCAAGCCTTATCTGCAGCACCCCGGCAGCGGCATGCATGTGCATGTCAGTCTGTACGATGCCGACGGCAACAACTTGCTGGCGGCCAACGAACAACAAGCGCTGCGCCACGCCATCGCCGGCTGCCTGGAACTGCTGCCACACAGCATGCCGATCTTCGCCCCGAACCAGAACGCCATGCGCCGCCTCGGCGGCACGGTGAACACCGCGACCAAAGCCAGTTGGGGCTTTGAGGATCGCGATGCGTGCTTGCGGATTCCCGAGTCGGATGAGAAGAACCTACGGGTTGAATATCGACTGGCGGGAGCGGATGCCAACCCTTATTTGGTCCTGGCAGCGATCCTGGTGGGGTTGGAGCATGGGCTGGCGGCGGGCAAGGAACCGATTGCGCCGCTGAACGAAGATCGCAACAGCGGCATTGATTTCCCCAAGGAAATGTTCGAAGCCGTACGCGCGATGCAGCATCAGCCGCAGTTGCGGGCGGGATTGGGTGGGGAGTTTGTGGATGTGTATTGCGAGAATAAACGGCAGGATCATTTGGCGTTCATGCAGGAGATTGGGGCGCGGGAGTATCGCTGGTATTTGTGAGGGAGGGAGAACGGGTAGGGTGAAATCGTGAGTGGTTGTTATCGGCCAGACGCAGCCATGCGAAGAATTTCCTTCGCCGGAAGGCTTAATTGGGAGTGTATAGCCCCGGCATGCCTGTCTCAGTCGCTGCCCATGCCTCTTTTTCGCACCCAATTGATCACCAGCAAAACCCCTGCCGCGATCCCTTGCGTCCCGCACATGACCCAGATCAGAGCTGTGTGAAAAAGGAACCAGGAACTCAACCCCAACAGCACTGACAGCACGACCCCCAGCAAAAGCAGTGGCAGGTACCGTACCGTGGGGGCGTCTTCCAGTGCGTCAGCGAAGATGCTCCAGCAGGCCCATTGTGAGTACAGGGCGAGAATCAATACCAACAGAACCCACCACCCGCCTGTTATTGGTTCTGAAGTGAACACGGTGATCAGAAACGCGATGACACTCCACAGCGTAAAAACAAACGTGGTGCTGGCCGGCACGGTGTAGGCGGGAAGGGCCAGGGCGATCTGGATCAGCTTGAGAGTTTGCAGTCGAGTCATCAATACGCGCTCCTTGCGAGAACATTGAACAACGCCGATGGCTTGCGAAGTGACTATAGATCAGCGCTTCACCGGGTGCGTACGTGCGCCACCGCGGCAACAACGCGACCAGACGCCCATCCGCCAGGCATTCACTGGCGATGAACTCGGGAAGTTCGGCGAGGGCCTAGCCGTTCAACAAGGCTGGCATAAGCGTCAGCGTTGGTCGCCCGCAGCGGACCGTCAGTGAGCACAGTTGTGTAGCGCTCACATACCTTACGGTTGTACACGAGCCAATCACCGGCCGTGTTGAACACACACTTTTTCACAAAGACCTCCTATGCACCAATCAATGGCAAAATCCCCCTTTGATCGGTTTGGAGACCCCACATGCTTCGTCTATTCGAACGAAGACTCGACCCTTTCCCTCCTGACGAGGTGCCGCCACCGCCCACCGGTCTGGCGCGGTTCCTCTGGGCTTGTACCCGTGGCGCGCGTGGTTATGTGCTGGCCTTGGCGCTGCTCAGTGCCGCGGTGTCGATTTATGAGGCGTGGCTGTTTTCCTTCCTCGGGCAGGTGGTTGATTTGCTCTCGACCTGGCAGGCCGGCGGGGAAGCGGCGGCGCAGGAGACGCGGGTGTTGTGGGGCATGGGCATTGTCATGGTGCTCAGTGTCGGACTGGTGGCGTTGCGCACCATGGTGCAGCACCAGATTCTGGCGATTAACTTGCCGTTGCGGCTGCGCTGGGATTTCCATCGGTTGATGCTGCGGCAAAGCCTTTCGTTTTTCTCCGACGAGTTTTCCGGTCGGGTCACGACCAAGGTGATGCAGACCGCTTTGGCAGTGCGCGATGTGTTGTTCACGCTGATCGAGATCCTGCCGGGGATCGGTGTGTATTTCATTGCGATCATTGCGCTGGCCGGCGGCTTTGCGCTGAAGCTGATGTTGCCGTTTCTGGCCTGGGTGATTTTGTTCGGGCTGGCGATGTGGTACTTCGTGCCGCGTCTGGGCAAGGTCGGGCAGGAGCAGGCCAATGCGCGGTCGATGATGACCGGGCGGATTTCCGATGCCTACACCAACATCACCACGGTGAAGCTGTTCTCGCACTCCAATCGTGAAGCGCATTTTGCGCGGGCGGCGATGGAGGATTTCAAGCTGACAGGGTTTCGCCAGATGCGTCTGGTCAGCCTGTTCGAGATCGTCAATCAGGCCCTGGTGGTGGCGTTGATCATGTCGGCGGGCGGTTATGCGCTGTGGCTCTGGCATCAGGGCGAGGTCGGCGCCGGTGCGGTGGCGGCCATCACGGCCATGGCGTTGCGCATCAATGGCATGTCGAACTGGATCATGTGGCAGATGACGTCGCTGTTCGAAAGCATCGGCACCCTGCACGACGGCATGGAGACGCTGACCCAGGGCACCAAGGTGCAGGACGCGCCGGATGCCGGCGTACTGAAGACGTCCGGCGGCGCGGTGACGTTCGACAACGTCAGCTTCAATTACAACGGCGAACGGCAGGTGCTCGATGGCCTGAACCTGAGCATCCGTCCGGGGGAAAAAATCGGTCTGGTGGGCCGCTCCGGTGCCGGTAAATCCACGCTGATCAACTTGCTGCTGCGCTTCTATGACGTCGACCGCGGGGAGATTCGCATCGACGGCCAGAACATCGCGCAAGTAACCCAGGACAGCCTGCGCAGTTGCATCGGCATGGTCACCCAGGATACGTCGCTGCTGCACCGTTCGATTCGCGACAACATTGCTTATGGCCGGCCCGATGCGACCGACGCGCAGATTCGCAGCGCGGCAGCCAGCGCTCAGGCCGATGAGTTCATCAGCCAACTCAGCGACCGCCAGGGCCATACCGGCTACGACACCCTAGTCGGTGAGCGCGGGATCAAGTTGTCCGGTGGCCAGCGTCAGCGTGTGGCGATTGCCCGGGTGATGCTGAAGAATGCGCCGATCCTGCTGCTCGACGAAGCCACCAGCGCGCTGGATTCAGAAGTCGAAGTGGCGATTCAGGAAAGCCTCGACGAGATGATGCAGGGCAAGACCGTGATCGCGATTGCTCACCGCTTGTCGACGATTGCAGCGATGGACCGCCTGATCGTCATGGACGAAGGGCGCATCATCGAACAAGGCACCCACAGCGAACTGCTGGAACGCAACGGCGTGTATGCGCGGCTCTGGCAACATCAGAGCGGCGGGTTCCTCGGTGAGGATCAAGGCGTGGCGGAGGTTCTGGATCAGGCCTGATGTTCGAACACAAAAAAACCGGCATTGCGCCGGTTTTTTTGTGCCTGCAAACCCGAGGGTTTACAGCGACGCTTTCACCTGCAGACCAAACACCAACGCATTGTCGATGTCCTGCCCGGAGAACGCGCCCGGCTCGATGATGTATTGCATGTTCGGACGCAGGGTCAGCCATGGCGTGGCTTGATAGCCGTAGCCGAGCTCGATCAATTGTTCGGCGCTGTCCAGGTTCGGGAACGCGGCGCCATTGTCCAGCGCGGCGTCTTGCTGCACATCGCGGCTGCGCGGGTTCGGCACGGCGCGACCGTAGCCCAAAGCGACGGTGTCACGCGGGCGACCTTCGAACGGTTTGTACAAAACCACGCCGGTGCCGTACCACTTGCTGAACGGCGAAGCCGCTTCGCTGGCCGCCGAGTATTGGCCGAAGGCATGCAGGCTGCGGCCTTCGGACGACTCCGAGCGCCACACGGCTTGATCGACCAACAGATAATGACCACCGCGACCGGACACTTCTTTACTGCTGCCGATGCGTTTCACGTCGGAGCTGTCGTAGTAGTAACCGACTTTATATTCACCCGGCAGCTCGCCCGCGTGCTTGTACACCAGCTCGATCGGCACCACGGTACCGGTGGTGTGTTTCGGGCCCAGGTGCCAGGCACGGCTGGAGTTGCCGTTGCTTTCCGGATCGACGTTGAACGCGGCCACGCGCAATTGCCACGACGGCGACAGATCGTATTTCACCCGCACACCCAAGTGCGCGTTGGGGTAGTTGGTCCAGCCGCTGCCACCAGACATGTTCAGCGGGTGACCGCAGAAACCGGCGTTCATGAAGTTGCACAGAATGCCGCTGTCGAGGCCACCGAGGTCATTGCCCATGGCCATGTAACCGAGTTTCACGTTGAGCGCCGGGGTGAACAGGCTGCGCTCGTAGCTGAGTTCGGTCAGGCGCGTGTACAAGCCGCCGTAGTTTTCCTGGATCGGCAAACGGTTGCCGACCAAGTCTTCCGAAGCGCTGTTGCCGCGACGGTCATTGATCGTCAGTTGGACTTTACCGGCGTTGTCGAAGCCATACAGTTTGCTCAGATCGAACTGCACGCCGAGCTTGATGTTCTGCGAGTAGCGCGCCGAGCGATGCAGGCCACCGTCAGCGTTGTAGGCTGTTTCGCCGCTGTAATCGCCGGTGAACTTGATGCCTTGTTCATCCATCTGGTGACGCAAGCCACCCCAGTCGCCGGTCAGGGTGCTGCGGCTCAACAGATCGGCATCGTTGTCCGCCAGCGCGGGGAGGGTGGTGGTGCAAGCGACGCCCAGCAACAGGCCTTTGAACAGGTCGGAACGGGAAAAACCAACAGCCGATAGCATGTAAATCTTCCTGCAGAAAACATGAGCAATAAGGGGGAAAGCAGCGCGGCACCCGAAGGTGCCGCGCTCGAAGCAAGCGTCCGCGCTTAACGTGGACGCAGTGGTTTACGGCAAGGCGTAAGCCATCACGTAGTCGCCGCGATCGGTCGACTGACGCGCGCCACCGGCGGTGATGACGATGTATTGCTTGCCGGTTTTCGGCGAAACATAGGTCATCGGCCCGCCCTGGCTGCCGACTGGCAGACGTGCTTTCCAGACTTCTTCACCGTTGCCGCTGTTGAAGGCGCGCAGGTAGAAGTCCTGGGTGCCGGCGATGAAGATCAAACCACCCTGGGTCGACAGGGTGCCGCCGAGGGTTGGCAGACCAATCTTGATCGGCAAGTGCATGCGGATACCCAGTGGACCGGTGTCTTCAACGGTGCCGACCGGAACCTGCCAGGCGATTTTCTGGGTCTTCATGTCGATCGCCGTCAGCGTGCCGAACGGTGGTGCCTGGCAAGGAATGCCGGCTACCGACAGGAAGCGGTTTTTGTTCACGGCGTAAGGCGTGCCTTTCAGCGGAACGGCGCCCATACCAGTGTTCAGCGCTTCGCCTCCGCCAGCGGCCTGGCCTTTGTTCTGCGACGGGATCATCTGAATCCACAGACCCAGGCGCATGTCGTTGACGAAGATGAAGCCGTGTACCGGGTCAGTGGAGAGGCTGCCCCAGTTCATGCCACCCAGCGAACCCGGGAAGCTCAGCGATTTGTCCATGCCCGGCGCGGTGTACAGGCCGTCGTAGCGCATGCCTTTGAAGTCGATGCGGCAGAGCAATTGGTCGTACGGGGTGGCGCCCCACATGTCCGATTCAGTCAGGTGCTGAGCACCGATTTCTGGCATGCCCACCGATTTCGGCTGAGTCGGGGAGTACGGTTCGTTCGGGATGTTCGCCGCTTTCACCGGGACTTCTTTAACGTCAGTCAGCGGTTTGCCGGTGGCGCGGTCGAGCACGTAGATCTGCCCGGCCTTGGTGCCGATGACCAGCGCCGGAATGCTTTTGCCGTCCTTGGTGAAGTCGATCAGGCTCGGCTGCATCGGCAGGTCGAAGTCCCAGAGATCGTTGTGCACGGTCTGGAATACCCAACGCTCGTCACCGCTGGTGGCGTCCAGCGCGAGGATCGAAGCACCGTAGGTGTGATCGAGTTTGCTGCGCTCGACACCATAGATGTCGGTCGACGAACTGCCCATCGGCAGGAAAACCGTGTTGGTGGCCGGGTCGTAGGACATCGGTGCCCAGCTGTTCGGCGTGCTGCGCACATAAGTGCTGCCTTCGGCTGGTGCGTTTTTATCCTGCGGGTTGCCCGGGTCGAAGGCCCAACGCATGGCGCCGGTGATCACGTCGAAACCACGGATCACGCCGCCGGGCATGTCGGTCTGCACGTTGTCAGCTACGCGACCGCCAACCACCACGGTGGTGCCGGCCATCAACGGAGCGGAGGACAGCTGATAGTAGCTGTCCGGCACGTTACCCAGACCGGCCTTCAGATCAACCTGGCCGTTGTTGCCGAAACCCTGGCAGAACTCGCCGGTGTCTGCATCGACCGCGATCAGGCGCGCATCGATGGTGTTGGTCAGCAGACGACGCTGGCAATTGGCGGCCGGCGCAGGCTTGGCTTCGATGATCGACGAGTTGCTCGGCTGAGCAATCGCTTTGGTGGCGTCGAAATAGGCCATGCCACGGCAGCGCTGCCAGACTTTCGACTGCGCGTTGATCGCGTTCTTCCACAGCTCTTTGCCGGTGTCGGCATCGAGGGCGATCAGGTTGTTGTGCGGGGTGCAGATGAACACCTTGTTGCCAACCTGCAGCGGAGTGAGCTGGTCTTCGGCGCCGTTGCCATCGCTCTCGGCGACGTCACCGGTGTGGTAGGTCCACGCGACTTTCAGCTTGTCGACGTTGTTGCGGTTGATCTGGTCCAGCGCGGCGAAGCGGCTGCCACCTTCGGTATTACCGTAGTGCGCCCAGTCTTTTTGCGCCTTGTCCGGCTCGACCGGGGTCAGGCCCGGGCCGGTGCCGGTTGCGGCAACGGTCGGGTGCGCGACGAACATATTGCCGGCCGCGACAACCACGCCGACCGCCAGCACCGCCGCCACAGCGTAAGCGCCGCGACCGGCAACGCCACCGTTGGCACGCTTGAGCAGCGGATAGACCAGCGCCACGACCAGGCCGATCACGCTGAACATGAACAGGCGCGAGAACACCGGCCAGAACACCAGGCCAGCATCGATCACTGCCCAGATCGCGGTGCCCACCAGGAACGCGGCGAACAACCACGCACCGGCAAGCTTGAAGCGCGCGATCAACAGACCGGAAACGGCCATGACCAGGCCACCCAGCAGGAAGTACCACGAGCCTCCCAGGCTGACCAACTTCACGCCGCCCGCAGCCAGCGCCAAGCCGAGCAGGGCGATGACGACGCCCAGCCCGATCAGAATGAATTTTGATATGCCCGAGAGGCGTTGACTCTGCTTCACGTTGAGTGTCCCGTTGAAATGAGGCGCGCATTATATAGTTAGGTAACTACCTAGTTAAATCACAAATTCAGTAATAAAGCGTTGTTCGTTGTTGAATAACGCGCCTGAGCCGGAACTGGCGTACTCAGAGGGTCGAGCAGGTTTATGGAATGTCGGCGAAAGACGCGTTTATGTCAGGGAAAATGTGGGTTATGACAGTTCTACAACAGTGTCTTGTTCAGTCAGCGCTCAGCGATCAGCCGACGCACGGCATTAAAAAGCAGCTTAGCCCACAAATCTTGCAGCGTCGGAGAACAGTCATGCCCCCTGGCGGCTTCTGATCAATTCATAAGCCCGGCGCACCATCGGGTTCACGGTGTTGGGGCGGATCCACAGGTGATAGGTCACGTCCGGCAACCGTGGCAACCCGTCGGTTTCACCCAGTACGCGCATGTCCGGCCCGAGCATTTCCATACTCCGCGCCGTGACGCCAAGACCTGCGCGTGTTGCCGCTTTGATCCCGATCAGATTGGACGCCAGATACGCCTGACGCCATGGGATGTTCGCGCGTTCCAGCGCTTCCAATGCGTAACGTCGATAGATGCTCGGTTCATCCACCAGAATCAACGGCAGGGGTTCGCCGGGGTTATGGATGTACTGCGCCGAGCAGATCCACCACACCGGCGAAGTGCGCAGGGCGAAGCCTTCGAGGCTGGCGTCCTGGCGGGTGGAAATGACCATGTCGATCTTGCCGCGGTGCAAATCTTCCATCAGAAACGGACTGCGACCGACGTCGATCTCAAGCCGCAGGCGCGGGGCCGAGCGGGCGATGTGGCTGAGTATCGGCGGCAGGATGGTGTCGGCGATGTCGTGAGGCGAGCCGATGCGCAACACACCGCTCAGAGTGCTTTCGCGCAGACCATGGAGTGCCTCGTCGTTGAGCAAAAGCATTTGCCGCGCATTGCGCAACAACTGCAATCCGGCCTCGGTGAGTTGTTTTTGCCGCCCGCGCTTCTCGAACAGACTCACGCCGACCAGTTGCTCCAGCCGCTGCATGTGCTGGGTGACCGACGACTGCGTGCGCGCCAGTTGTGCGCCGGCCTCGGCAAAACTGTGGTGATCCACAACAGCAATAAAGGTGCGCAGCAATTCGAGGTCGAGGGTAGATGAGGTCGACATGGCCATTCCTGTTGGCTGTTTTATATCAATACGGCAACGCTAAACATTACAGATATTGATGTGTTTCTGTCGATGGCTTGAGTTGATCGATCCGAATTCCCAGTAAACGCTAGGCTTAAAGGCTTATGCCAAAAATCGCAATACGCCGAGTTATAACGATATTAGATATTTGAATTTCCGTTACACCCGCGCGCTACATAGGATGCCCTCACACAGATCGGGGTACGCCGATCAACCATCTGGGGGAAGTTCATGTTGCTCAAGCGCACGCCTGTTAAACAATGGTTGCCCGTGGTACTGGGCGCTCTGATCGCGTTGGCCGGAACTGCGACTGCCCATGCCGATGCGACGCTGGACAAGATCGAGCAGCGTCATCAGTTGGTGGTCGGCGTGTTGCTGTCCGGTGGCCCGTTCGGCGGGGTTGATCCCACCACGCAGAAACCGCGCGGCCTGAACGTTGAACTCACGCAGGAGTTGGGCCGTCGCCTCGGCGCTGAAGTGCAACTGGTGCCGGTGCTGCCTGCCAACCGCGTGCAGTTTCTCCAGCAAGGCAAAGTCGATTTGCTGATTGCCAACATGGAGTGGACCGCCGAGCGCGGCGAGATCCTCGGCTTCGTACCGACGCCGTTCTATCGCGTCGGTGGCACCGCCGCTGTACTCAAGGACAGCAAGATCACCCGCTGGGAAGATCTGAAAAACCAGGCAGTCTGCACCTCGCAGGGCAGCAGTTACGTCAAGCCGCTGACCGATTTGGGCGTGGAGATCAAAGCCTTCAAGAGTTCGTCGGAATCGTTGCTCGCCCTGCGTGGCAACAACTGCGTCGCGGCGGTGCATGACGCCACGCTGATCAATCCGCTGCTGGCTGACTCCGCCGAATGGCAGGGCTATCGAGCGATCAGTCCGGAACTCAACCCGGCGCCGTCGGTGATCTGGACCCGTCGCGGCGAAAGCGACACTCAGGCCAGGCTCGATCCGATCATTCAAGACCTGCATCGCAGCGGCTGGCTGATTGAAGCCCAGACCCGCAACCACATCACCCCCGCATCACCTGCGCTGGTGGAACTGCAACAGCAGTTTCAAGCCAACGGCGCCTGATCGCCCACGTTTTCCACGGTCCATCGTGCTGCGCGATGGCCTTGCAAGGTAGTCGTGCATGAACCGTCATTTTTCCGCAAGAAATCTGCTCACCCTGTGCCTGGCCGGGTGTGCTGGTATGGTCGCCAGCCTCGCCCAGGCCGATGCGACGCTGGACAAGATCGAGCAACGCCACGCCATCAGCGTCGGGGTGATTCTCAGCGGCCCGCCGTTCGGTACGATCGAGCCGAAAACCGGCGAGCACCTGGGCTATAACGTCGAACTGGCCAAGGGCATTGCCAAGGCGCTGGGCGTCGAAGCCAAAACCGTCTCGGTGCTGGCACCCAATCGCGTGCAGTTCTTGCAGCAGGGCAAGGTCGACATCCTGATTGCCAACATGCAGTTCACCGAAGAGCGCGCCGAGATTCTCGATTACGTGCCCACGCCTTACGAGGAAGTCGGTGGCGCGGCATTGATTCGAAAGGGCGCGGGCATCAGCCAATGGGCCGATCTCAAGGGCAAACCGGTGTGCGTGTCGCAGGGCAGCAACTTCATCAAGCCTTTGCAGGAAACCTACGGTGCCGAGATCAAGGCGTTCCGCAGTCAGTCGGAGTCGCTGCTGTCGCTGCGCGGCAATGGTTGTGTGGCAGCGGTGCATGTCAGCCCGACCATGCACGCATTATTAAGCGATGCCGAGTGGTCAGGTTATGAAACGCCGCTGCCGGGCGATCTGATTCCGTCCAACTCAGTGATCTGGCTACGCAAGGGCGAGCACGATACCCAGGCAAAACTCGATGCCATCGTCCGTGACTGGCACCGCAGTGGCTGGCTGATCGAGCTCGGCGAGCGCACCGGCATGGCACCGTCGCAAGCCTTGCGTGATTTGCACGAGCAATACCGCAATGCGGCGCCGTTGGCGGCGCAACCATGAGCGGGGCATTGTTCGAAGCGTTGCAGCAACTGCTCGGCGCCAACCATGTACAGAGCAGCGAAGACGCGGCGGCGTATCTGACTGACAAACAGGGCCGTTATGTGGGGCAAGTCATTGCCGCGGTTCACCCGGCAAGTACCGAGGAAGTCGCGGCGGTAGTGCGTGCCTGCGTGGCACGGGACACCCCCATCGTGGTGCAGGGCGGTAACACTGGTCTGATGGGCGGCGCCACGCCGGACGCCAGCGGTCACGCCGTTCTGTTGCTGCTTGATCGCCTGAATCGGGTGCGCTCGGTAGACACCGATAACGACACCCTGACCGTCGAGAGCGGTTGCATTTTGCAAAACGTTCAGGACGTTGCCCGTCTGGCCGGACGCTTGTTCCCACTGAGTCTGGGCGCCGAAGGCAGTTGCACGATTGGTGGCAATCTGGGCACCAATGCCGGCGGCACTGCGGTGTTGCGCTACGGCAATACCCGCGAACTGACCCTGGGTCTGGAAGTGGTGACAGCTGAGGGTGAAATCTGGAACGGTCTGCGCGGTTTGCGCAAGGACAATACCGGTTACGACCTGCGCGATCTGTTTATTGGCAGCGAAGGCACACTCGGCATTATCACCGCGGCGACGCTGAAGCTGTTTCCGTTACCCAAGGCGCACGCCACGGCGTTGCTGGCCTTCGACTCTCTCGCTCAAGCGGTGGCATTCCTTTCCCATGCACGCGCTGGTTTCGGCGCCAGCCTTACGGCGTTCGAACTGCTCAGCGCCGAGTGTCTGGCGTTGTTGCGCGAGCAGTTTCCCGAAGGCCCGCAACCGTTTCTCGGCGTCAGTCTGCCGTGGTTCGCCTTGCTCGAACTGTCGGATAACCACAGCGAAAGCCACGCGCGCGAAGCGTTTGAAGAGGTACTCGGCGAAGCGTTCGAAAACAGCTTGCTCGCCAACGCATTGATCGCCGAAAGCCTCGCTCAAAGCGAAGCGCTATGGCTGCTGCGGGAAAACATGAGCGAGGCGCAGAAGCGCTCCGGACGCAATATGAAGCACGACATTTCGGTGCCAATTTCGCAAATCGTGGCGTTCGTCGCGCACACCGATGCGTTGTTGCAAACACATTTCCCCGGCGTGCGTCATTTCACCTTCGGTCATTTGGGCGACGGCAACCTGCATTACAACGTGGCGCATCCGCTGGATTCGACCGTCGAGGCGCACATGGCCAACTACGCCGCATTGAGCGAGCTGGTCCACGACAGCGCCCATGCCCACGGCGGTTCGATCAGCGCCGAACACGGCATCGGCCAGCGCAAACCGGACATGCTTGAACGCTATAAAAGCCCGGTTGAGCTGAACCTGATGCGGCGCATCAAGCAGGCGCTGGACCCGAAAAACCTGCTCAATCCCGGTAAGGTTGTGGAGGTGATTGCGCCATGAACCTGCGCCTGTCCCGACGTGTGCAACGCGTCTCGCTGTCGGCCAATGCCGCCGCCAAATCCCGCGCGACTGAATTGCGTGAGGCCGGTCGCGACATTCTCGACCTGACCACCGGCGAGCCGGATTTCGACACCCCCGAACACATCAAGCAAGCCGCCTGTGCGGCCATCGCTGCCGGGGCGACCAAGTACACGCCAACCCCCGGCGTGAAAGCCTTGCGCCTGGCGGTGCAGCGCAAACTGCAGCGAGAAAACCGTCTCGACTATCCGCTGGCCGACATCGTGATTGCCAACGGCGCCAAGCAGATCATCTTCAACGCGTTTGCCGCGACCCTGGATGACGGTGATGAAGTACTGGTGCCGACGCCGTATTGGCCGTCGTTTCCGGACAGTGTGCGGTTCAACGGCGGCGAGCCGGTGTTTATCGAATGCGAACTTGAGCAGGGCTGCAAGCTCAGCGCCGAACAACTGCAACAGCACATCGGCGAACGGACCCGCTGGCTGATCCTCAACGGCCCCGGCAATCCGAGTGGCGCGGTGTACAGCGTGGCTGAACTGCAAGCGATCGCCGCCGTTCTGCGCCGTCACCCGCAGGTGCTGATCCTGTTGGATGAACTCTACGAGCACATTCGCTTTGACGGACAACCGGCACAGAGCCTGCTCAATGTGGCGCCCGATCTGCAAGCGCGTTGTCTGCTGGTCGGCGGCGTCTCGAAAACCTACGCGATGACCGGTTGGCGCATCGGTTTCGGCGCCGGCCCGCAAGTGCTGACCGAGGCCATGACGGTCGTGCAGTCGCAATCGACTTCCGGTGCGTCCTCGGTGGGGCAAGCCGCCGCACTGGCAGCGTTCGACGGCGGCCTGGATTTCTTGCCGGAACAGCTGGCGGCTTATCACTGGCGGCGGGATTTGCTGGTGAACGCCTTGCGCGATATCGACGGTCTGGAAGTGCTTGAGCCACAGGGCGGCTTCTTTGTGTTTGTCCGCTGCGCCGGTCTGCTCGGGCGTTATCGCCCGGACGGAGTGCGCCTGAACAATGACGCGGATGTCGTCGCGTATTTACTGGATGAGGGTGTCGCGGCTGTGGCGGGCAGTGCTTATGGCTTGTCGCCGTGGTTTCGCCTGTCAATCGCCACCGCGACCGACAGCGTGGCTGAAGCCGGGCGGCGCATCGCTCATGCCTGCCGACAATTGCGGGGCGCAGCATGAATCACTGGCTGGAAATGTTCGTCCACTGGACCGCCGGTTTCGGTCTCAATTACAGCTTTCTGCTCGACGCCTATCAGCGCGGAACGTTGGCACAGGGCGCATTGACCACGGTGTGGCTGTGCCTGTTGACCATCGTTGGCAGCTTGCTTGCCGGTGTCGGCCTGGCGGCAATGCTGACCTCAGGCAAACCGTGGCTGGCCAGACCGGCGCGGGTATTTGTCGAAGTCACCCGCAACACACCGACGCTGGTGCAACTGTATTGCGCATTCCTGGTGCTGAACATGTTGTTGACCCAGGCCGTCGGCGCGGCGAATCCGCTGACGCCGTTCGCCTGGGTGGTGATCGTGATCTCACTGCACAAAGGCGCTTTTCATGCCGAGGCGTTGCGCGCCGGCATTGAGGCTGTGCCTGCGGTGACGCTGGAGGCTGCCAGCTCTCTGGCGTTCAACAGCCGCCAGTTGTTGTGGAACGTGCAACTGCCGTTGGCTCTGCGTTTTGCCTTGCCGTCACTGATCAACAACCTGATCGATCTGGTGAAGATGACCGCCGTGGCCTCGGCGATTGCCGTCGGCGACATCACCTACGCGGCGATCATGATCTGGACCCAGAGCGACAACGTGCTGGAGCTGATGATTTTGATCCTGAGCTTTTTCGGCCTGCTGAGTTTTACCGTCAATTGTGTGGGGCGCTACCTCGAAGCGCGCCTGAGGATGCCCGGCTATGGCCATTGAATCATCCGTTGCCGCGCCGCTGACCTGGCCGCGTCGACACCTCGGCAAGCTGCTGCTGGCGGCCGGCATTGTGCTCTGGCTGGTCTGCTTCACTCCACAAAGTCCGGTGCTCAAAGCGCTGCTGCAATGGTCGCCGGCGCTGGCCGCAGGCTTTGCGCAGAACATTCTGATCAGTCTGGTCGCGATCGGCCTGGGATCGCTGCTGGGGTTGCTGGTGGGCGCGCTGGCCTTATCGCCATTGCGCTTGCTGCGCCTGCCAGCGCGAATCTGGGTGCAGATTTTCCGCAATGCACCGTGGCTGGTGTTGATCTACTTCACCACTTACGTGTTTCCGTTCGAGATCCACATCGGCAGCACGTATGTGTCGTTCCCGGACTGGGTCAAGGTGACCATCGGCCTGGCCTTGCCGGCCAGCGCCAACGTCGCGGAAATCTTCCGCGGCGCGATTGCTTCAATCCCCAGCACCCAGTGGGAAGCCGCGCGTTCGCTGGCCTTCAGCCGCGGGCAGATCTTTTGCTCGATCATCTTGCCGCAATGCTTCAAGCGCATGTTGCCGCCGTGGATGAACCTGTATGCCGTCATCACCATGGGTACCGCGCTGGCCTCACTGGTTGGCGTGCACGACGTGATCGATACCGCGCAAATCGCCAGCAACACGGTAAACATGACCGGTTTTACCGTGGTGATTTACCTGAGTCTGCTGGCGTTGTTCTTCGCCTATTGCTACCCGATTTCCCGTCTTACCCAACACCTGGAGCGACGTTATGCCTTCTATTGAAACCGTCGCCGAGCCTCTGATCAGCCTGCGCAATCTGCACCTGTCGTTCGGCAGCAACCCGGTGCTCAAGGGCATCGACCTGGATGTGCATCGTGGTCAGGCGGTGTCGATCATCGGCCCGTCCGGCTCCGGCAAATCGACCATTTTGCGCTGCATCAGCGGTCTGCTGCAGCCACAGCGCGGCACGATCCGCGTGGGCAACACCGAGGTGCACACATTGGCTCAGGAGGCCCAGCGCATCGAATTGCGCAAACGGGTCGGGTTTGTCTTTCAGCAGTACAACCTGTTTCCGCACTTGTCGGTGCTGGAGAACCTGGTGATCGCGCCGCGCAAAGTCCTCGGCCGCAGCCGGATCGAGGCGGAAAAAGAGGCGCGTGCCTTGCTCGCCAAAGTACGTATGGAGCACAAGGCCGATGCCTTTCCCGGGCAACTTTCCGGTGGTCAGCAGCAGCGCGTGGCGATCGCCCGGGCGTTGGCGATGCGCCCGGAACTGATTCTGTTCGATGAAGTGACCTCGGCCCTCGACCCGGAAACCGTTGGTGAAGTGTTGACGGTGATTCGTGAGCTGACCGAAGAGGGCATGACCTGCGTGCTGGTGACCCACGAGATGCGTTTCGCCGAGGAAATCAGCGACATCGTCTACTTCACCGAAAACGGCGTGATCGTCGAACACGGCAGCGCCGCGAAGATTTTTCAACACCCGGACAGCGAGCGCACGCAAACCTTTTTGCGCCATGCCTTGGGCGATCCGGGGCGCCGTCCTGTCGTCGCCAATGACCCCTATCTGCTGACCAATCTGGGTCGCTACAGCCTGTCCGTCTGACACCGAGGAGCCTGTTCATGAGTAACGAAAACCGTGCCGCCGTCGTTGAGGATTTTCTGCAGAAAATCCGTGTGATCAATAAACGTGGCGTCGACCGCGCTGCCCTGGCAGAAATTGTTGTCCTGCTCGAAGACCTTGCCGAACGGCGTGATCTGTTCAACTTCGAGGCATTTCCCGCGCCGGTGCCGGGGCAGGGCAGCACGGCGTTTCGCTACCGTCTGAATGACGATGGCGACACACCGACGCTGTATCTGAACTCGTTGTTGCCTGGCAAGAGCACCATCCCCCACAACCACGAAACCTGGGCGATCATCAGCGCCGTCGAAGGCGAGGAAATCAATTACGTTTACCGTCGCGATGACGAAGGCCGCGAACCGGGGTTCACCACGTTGCACTTGCAAGAAGAAGTGATCGTGCAGCCTGGCACATCAATCGCGTTTCTCGGTGAAGACCTGCATGGCATTCGTGTCGAAGGCGAGCAGGCCACCCTGCATTTCCACCTCTACGGTTTGCCGCTGGAGTCGCTGAACGGCCGTTATGGCGTCGAAGCCGACGGGCGCATTCTCAATTACAACGCCTCGCAAATGGCGCCGTCGATCAAGGCCTACGCATGATCGACATCGCGGCCAATCAGCGCTCGCTGGCGCTTCAATAATTTCTTTTTTAGCGGAACTCCCATGAGCCAGACCGTCACCCCGGAGCAATTGCAGCAATGGCTGTTCGATGGACAGGAAATCGCCCTGTTCGATGTGCGCGAGCATGGCCAGTATGGCGAAGCTCATTTGTTTTTCGGGGTCAATCTGCCCTATAGCCGATTGGAACTGGAGGTCGGGCGCCTGGCGCCTAACCCTCAGGTGCGGCTGGTGATTTATGACCAGAATGGCGGGGATGTCGCGGCACGTTGCGCTCAGCTTTTGCAAACGCTGGGTTACAGCCGCGTACACGTGCTCGTCGGGGGTGCCAACGGCTGGCAGGCGGCTGGTTATCAATTGTTTGCCGGTGTGCATGTGCCGTCCAAGGCGTTCGGCGAATTGGTCGAGGAGGCCGCGCATACGCCGCATGTCACCGCCACGCAGTTGGCTGAATGGCAGTCGCGGGGTGAGCCGCTGGTGGTGCTGGACGGGCGGCCGTTCGACGAATACCGCAAGATGACCATTCCCGGTTCGGTCTGCTGCCCGAATGGTGAGCTGGGGTATCGCGTACAGGATCTGGTGCCGGACGACAGCACGCCGATCGTGGTCAATTGCGCCGGCCGGACCCGCAGCATCATCGGCGCCCAGACCTTGATCAATCTGGGCGTCAAGAACCCGGTTTACGCGCTGGAGAACGGCACGCAAGGCTGGTACCTCGAAGACTTCCAGCTGGAGCATGGCAGCACTCGGCGCTATGCCGATGCGGTGTCTGCGCAGACCTTGCCACAACAACGTCTCGCCACCACGCGACTGGCCGAGCAGACCGGCGTGAAAACGGTGGTCGCTGCGCAGGTTCGGCAATGGGCGAAGGAGGGCGCACGCAGTCTGTTTCTCTGTGATGTGCGCACTGCCGAGGAATTTGCCGCTGGCAGCCTGCCGGGTGCGCAACACACCCCGGGTGGGCAGTTGATTCAATCGACGGATCTGTACATCGGCGTGCGTCAGGCGCGGTTGGTGTTGCTTGATAGCGATGGTGTGCGCGCGCCGATTGTCGCCAGTTGGCTGCGACAACTGGGCCATGAGGCTTATGTGCTGGCAGGCGGGGTCAACAGTGGTCTGGCGTTGCCGGTGTATGAGACTCCGGCTCATTCGGCGTTGCCCCTCATCACTGCGCAGTCGCTGAATGATGCGCTGAAGGATGACGCGGTAGCGCTGGTAGACCTGCGCCCGAGCATGAGCTATCGCAAGGCCCATATTGCCGGCTCGCGCTGGTCAATCCGCTCGCTGTTCGCCAATGACCTCGCTGGCGAGCAGCGACCTGTGGTGTTGGTGGCCGACGACTCACGCCTGGCCGCTTTCGCCGCGCAGGCGCTGACGGACGAACAGCGTGAGCACGTGCGCCTGTTGGAGGGCGGTCTCGCTGCCTGGCGCGCGGCTGGATTCGCCGTGCAGGAGGACGCCAATGCGCCGCCCGATGAGCAATGCATCGACTTTCTGTTTTTCACCCACGATCGGCACTCCGGCAACAAAGACGCCGCCCGCCAGTATCTGGCTTGGGAAATCGGCTTGTTGGCGCAGATGAGCGCGGATGAAATCGCCAGTCTCAAACCCCTGCGTGTGCAAGCCGATTGGCGAGTCCGCACGCACCTTGTGCAATCTGGGCGAAGCGCAAAGGGCAGTGGTGCCCGGGGTGTCAACGTACCGGTCAGTCGCTTGAGCACGGTGCTGTTCGACAATCTGGCGCAAATGCGCGACGCCCGTGCTCGCCGAGACAAAGAACGCGTGCTGAGCTACGGCGCCCGAGGCAATCCGACGGCGTTCGCTCTGGAAGATCTGGTCACCGAACTGGAGGGCGGTTACCGCACCCGTCTGTTCGGCACCGGGCTGGCCGCTGTCGCCCAAACCTTTCTGACCTACCTGCGCCCCGGCGATCACCTGCTGATCACTGATGCGGTGTACGCGCCGGTGCGACGTCTGGCCCGCGAACTGCTTGAGCCGTTCGGCATCCAGGTCAACTACTTCGCCCCCGACGGCAGCGACCTGGCGGCGCAACTGCTGCCCCAGACGAAAATGGTCTACACCGAAGTCCCCGGCTCATTGCTCTATGAACTCGCCGACCTGCCAGCCATCGCCGCGCTGTGCAAACCACGAGGCATCCTGCTGGCCGTCGACAACACTTGGGGTTCGGGCTACCTGTATCGACCGCTGAAACTGGGCGCAGATATCTCGATCATGGCGCTGACCAAGTATCTGTGCGGGCACAGCGATGTGGTCATGGGCAGCGTCTGCACACTGCAGGAGGTCTGGCAGCCGTTGGCGTCGATGAGCGACACCTTTGGCATCACCGTCAGCCCGGACGATGCCTATCTGGTGCTGCGCGGTGCGCGAACCTTGGCGCCAAGGCTGGAAGTGCACGAGCGTCAGGCGTTGGAGATTGCCTATTGGCTGCAGGATCAGCCGCAGGTGAAGCGCGTGTTTCACCCGGCGCTGTCTGAACGTCCGTGGCATGAACTGTGGAAACGCGATTTCAGCGGCAGTAATGGCTTGTTGTCCTTTGAGTTGCGCGCTGCCGATGTGGACGGCGTCGAGCGCTTTATTGATGCGTTGCAGGTGTTCGGACTAGGGGCTTCGTGGGGTGGGTATGAAAGCCTGATTACCGTGGCGGATACCCAAGATCGCGTTGGTGCAGCCGAGCGCTTGCTCAATCCGGTGCTGAGGTTGCATGTCGGGCTGGAGGATGTTGCCGCGCTGATCGAGGATTTGCGGCGGGGGTTTGCGGCGTTGGGATAATCCCGAAAGTTCGGCAGCGCGACAGAATCACCCTGAGTCATGACGCAAAAGAGCATATGGATATGCAATTTTAGTCTTTGATTCCTAAAGGGTTTGCCGCTCAACTGGCGCCTTTTGATAGGAAGCTATTGATGTCCGAGCGATGTGAGGTGGTGGTTCTGGGCTTGGGTGCCATGGGCGCGGCCACGGTTTATCAATTGGCGAAAGCGGGGGTGAATGTCGTCGGCATCGACCGGCATCACCCGCCGCACAACCTCGGCTCCAGCCATGGCGACACGCGCATCACTCGGCTGTCGGTCGGCGAGGGCGCGCAATATGTGCCCATTGTGCGCAATTCTCATCGCATCTGGCGTGAACTTGAGGCGCTCACCGGTGAGTCGTTGTTCGAGCAATCGGGCCTGTTGGTGCTGACGTCGAGCGCCGAGTACGATCCTGAAGATCCATCCGACTTCACCTTGCGCACCATCGGCCTGGCGCAGACTTACGGCATCGAGCACGAAGTCCTGTCCGCCGAACAGATTCGCCAGCGCTTCCCGCAATTCGCCAACGTGCACGACTCGGCCATCGGCTATTTCGAACCGGGTGGCGGCTTTGTGCGCCCGGAGCGCTGCATCGATGTGCAGCTCAAACTGGCCGAGCAACACGGTGCGACGCTCTACAAAGGCGAGACCGTCACCGGGATCAGCTCGAACGAGGAGGGTGTCACGGTCACCACGGACCGGCGCACGCTGTTTGCCAACAAACTGGTGATCAGCGCGGGCAACTGGAACGGCGAGTGGCTCGGTGAGCCGTATGAGAACCTGCTGAGTGTTTACCGGCAAAAGCTGTTCTGGTTCGAACTGGAAGAGAACGCCGGACTGGTCGGCCACTCACCGACGTTCATCTTCACCCACGGCCGCGGCGACGACAAAATCAACTACGGTTTCCCCGCGTTACCCGGCGAAAGCAGCATGAAAATCGCCACCGCGCAGTACCACACCTCAACGTCAGCGCAGGCCATCGACCGTACGGTTTCAGCGGCCGAAGCGCAGGACATGTATGAGCACCAGGTGCACAACCGCATCGCTGGCGTGACCGCGAAAGTCGTCAAGTCCGCCGTCTGTGCCTACACCGTGACCCCGGATCGCCATTTCATCATCGACGAGCATCCGTCGCTGCAACACACCCTGTTCGTCTCGGCCTGCTCCGGGCACGGCTTCAAGCATTCCGCCGCGCTCGGCGAAGCCTTTGCGCAGTGGTGCATGCGCGGCTCGAGCGACCTGGATCTGACCTCTTTCTCCCTGAAACGCTTCGAAGGAAAACTATCGTGAAACGCGTCGCGCTCTCCGTAGCACTGCTGGTCGCCGCCATGGGCAATGCCTATGCCGAAACCCTGAAAATCGCCGTGGTGCCTGTGCCCCATGCCGAGATTCTGGAGTTCTTGAAGCCGGAACTGGCCAAGGAAGGGGTGACGCTGGATGTCAAAGTCTTCTCGGACTACATCCAGCCCGACCGGCAGACTGATGAAGGCTTGCTCGACGCCAATTACTTCCAGAGCAAACCGTATTACGAGGCCTACAAAAAAGACCGACCGAGCAGCGATCAAGTGCCGATTGTGGCCGTGCACATCGAACCGTTCGGCGCCTATTCGAAGAAGATCAAAAACATAAGCGAACTCAAGGATGGCGCGACGATCGCCATTCCCAACGACCCGACCAACTCCGGCCGTGCGCTGCTGCTGATCGCCAAACAAGGCCTGATTACTCTGAAGGATCCTGACAACATCATGGCCACGCGCTTGGATATTGTCAGCAACCCCAAGCATCTGAAGTTTCAGGAACTCGAAGCGGCGATGTTGCCGCGGGTGTTGAATCAGGTCGACATGGCGTTGATCAACGCCAACTACGCGCTGGAAGCCAAACTGGTGCCGCACAAAGACGCGCTGTTTATCGAAAGTTCGGAGTCGCCGTACGCCAATTACCTGTACGTGCGTCGCGACAAGGCCAACGCCCCAGCGGTACAGAAACTCGGCGCGCTGCTCAATTCACCGCAAGTGAAGCAGTTCATTCTTGAGCGTTATCACGGCGACGTGGTGCCGGCGTTCTGACTCCGTCGGGAGCCGGCAGAAATGCTGACGGCTCCCGACATCTTCAAGCGTTCTCTTCAATCCGGCGCACGTCACCCAAAGAGTCACGCTGCATTGACTGCAGGTTCTTCTCGATGGTTTCGCACAACGCTTCCATCTGAATCTGGTGTTCGCTGTGGCGAAACGGGCTTTGCAGATCAGTGCCGATACGCTCGATGGCCAGCAGCATAAAACCCACCACGGTCGAGGCCAGCGGCGTGAACCATCCCAGTGACTCGACCAGACCGATCGGCACAATCAGGCAGAACAGCGAAATAAACAGTCGTGGGAAATACACGTAAGGGTAGGGCAGCGGCGTATTGGCAATCCGCTCCATGCCGCCCTGGCTGTTGGAGAGGTCTACCAATGTCGATTCCAGCCGTGCCAGGCGAATGCTGTCCAGACGCCCGGCCTTGTACTCCCGGGCCAGCAGTGCCGCAGAACCGGTGAGGATGTCATTGGCGAAGTTATTGGTCGTGCCACTGCGGGCGAACTCGTCAGCCGGAATGAACGCCCGAACTTCCTCAGGGCAAGGCTGGCCTTGCAGATGCGCCGCGAGGCAATTCACATAAGCGACGTGGCGGCGTAACAGGGTCGATTTGACCGGATTGACCTCGCCATCGGGATCATCCAGCAGCGTCAGCACCTGGCGGGCGAAGCTGCGCGAATTGTTGATCATCGAACCCCACAGCGTCCGTGCTTCCCACCAGCGGTTATAAGCGCTGCTGTTGCGGAAACTGATCAGCACGATCAATGCCGAACCCAATAACGTCAGGGGCATCAATGGCAGATTCAGCTTGGCGTTGAGGAACAGCATGAAGTCGACGGTGACGGCGATGTCCCAGAGCAGCAGCCAGAACAACGCCCAGCCGACATAACCCAGAGTCTTGATGATCAAACGGTATTTTCTGACGATGGCTGCTTTCAAACGGAAACCTCATAGCGAGCGGTAAGCGTTAACGCCTTGACTCGGACGCTGTTTTCGCGGGAAAGGTTCGCTAAATCGCTTCAGCTTTCGTCGCCACGGGCTAATTAGCCCGGAGACGATTGAAAGAAAATGACAGGGACCTTTTCATCAGTCTGGCCATCGGCGTTTCGATCTTTTCGTGAATGACATAGGACGCCGCGATCATCAAAGCCACGGTGCCCCACAGCAGCAGGTGCGCATTCACCGCCGGATAGGCCATGTTGAAGATGATGAAACCGATCATTTGATGGAGCAGGTACAGCGGGTAAGTCAGGGCGCCTAATGTTGTCCAGTTCAATCGCCCGATGGCGGCTGTTTTGTTGGTTGCGATCAACAGGAAGGTCATGAAGAACACGATTATCACGCTGCCGATGATCGAGGGATCGTATTGCGTTGCATATTTGCTTTCGATCGACTCGGCCCAGGTAATGGCGGTGAAGGTGGCCAAGGCCAATGCGCCCGCCACCAGGGCGATGCGGGGTTTTGTCATACCCTTTGCCCAGATCAGGTAGAACGTGGCACCGGCGATAAAGTAGGCCGCGTAATCGGTGATCAGTATCGAGCGCAGCTTCTCAAAAGCGAGCACTTCCGCGGTGGCCGACACCAGCAGCCAGAGCACGAGACAGGGTTCGATTTTGTCTATTTTCTTGAACGCCAGGAGAATCGAGATCATCAGGTAGAACTTGATCTCTACAAACAGTGACCAGTAAACGCCGTCGATGGGCGGGACACCGATCAGATCGCCAAGGAACGTCATGTTGATCAGGTATTGATAAAGATCAGCGCTGAATCGGGGTTGCCCGAAAGCCAGTGTGATCAGAAACGTGAGCGTGCAGCACACCCAGAACGCCGGGCACAGGCGCACCACGCGGGAGATGAAAAACACCTGCAGATTGTTGCTCGAAGCGGTCATCAGGATGACAAATCCGCTGATCATGAAAAACAGTTCCACGCCCAGGTAGCCGTACTTGGCCACCTCGGCCAGCAGCGGATAGGGCATGACCGACATGTCGCCCCGCGCATAGCCGCGAAACGCGTAGTGAAAAATCACCACGGCGAGCGCTGCGAGGAAACGCAGCAAATCCAGCTCCTTCAGTCGTCGGTTGTTCATGTATGGGCGCTCCGGAGGTGTTAGCGCTGATCGAGAACTGACGACTCTGCCGAGTGAAATTCGACCCAAGGCGCAAGCTATGGCAGCAGGAGGGCGTCGACTGTCCCTGGCTTGGTGTGACGGTTATGGACCGCGTTGCCACATGCGGATGTAGTCGACCTCGAAGGTGGACGGCAGATCAGCGTCATCGACCACGCCGAACCATTTCCACATGGCCTCACTGTCAAAGACGATCTGCATCGGGAAGAAGAAGTGGCGGTTCTTCGATTCCCTGACCAGCACGCCATCGACGTACCAGCGCAGGGTGTCGGGCTGCCAGTCGAAGCCGTAGACATGAAAGTCGCTGGCCAGGCGCCAAGGGCTGATCCAGGCGCTGCCGTTGGCGATATGTTCTTTACTTTGCGGCGTTGCCCATAGGTGGGCATTCATATTGTAAGAACGGTCCGAGGCTGCGCCTTTGGTTTTACCGCCAATTTCAAAGATATCGATTTCGGTGGCGTTGTCCGTGAAGCCCGTCCACGCCAGCCAGAACGCGCTCGACGCTGCGGAGTTCATCGGTTTGGCGCGTGCTTCGTAGTAACCGTAGAAACCGCGTTCACGGGTACGGACCATGGCTGAGGTGTAATCCTTGAAGCCAAGCTCGACGTACTTCTGCGGCAAGGTTTCCTTGCGAAAGACAATGTTCAGGTGGCCGTTGCTGACGCTGGCATTGCGTGGGGTGAACAGCGCCGGTTTGCGCCCGAGCGATTCGTTGCCGATGGCATTGTTGACGTGCCAGCGCGCAGGGTCGAGGGTGTTGCCGTTGAAGTCGTCGGACAGCGTCGTGTTGAATGCCCAGCGCCCGGCATTGGCCTGGTCGGACAGCGGCAGATAGGCATGCTGATGCGTCGGTACTTTGCCCAGTGGACCGACGCGGGTCCAGGTATCGGCATGGCTGGGGACGGCCACTGACCACTTGTGCGCAAGGTACTGGAAAGCCTGCTGACGCTCGGCGAGGGACGCAAACGGGCGGTCGTAAACCAGCACCTCGGCGATATCGCCGCGAAAGTTTTCTGAAGTACCGACGGCATTGCGCCCGACCGCATACGGGCCGATCGGCACATCCTGCAGTTCCAGGACCGACACCGTCGGTTCATACGCGCTGGTTTGCGCCAGGCTGATGGCGAAGTTCGGCAACACGTTATCGTTGTCAGCGGTTTGCACACGTGAACTGAACAACCGCTGCCACGGATCGACCCCGGCCTGTTCGGGCAATCGGCGGGACACGATCAACACCGTGACAGGTCCTTTTGCGCTACGAATGCTCTTGCCCAGAAACGCCGACCCACCACTGAAACGCACGACCGCATGGCCATTCACGGCATTTTCCAGACGTTGCGGCTGCTCGGCACCTTGGTCGACCATCGCGTCATGGGACTGACCTGATTTATCGCCCCAGCGTTGCACACGATTTTGCGCGTTGAGGCTAAGGCTGGACGCATCAGCGGCGTCCAGCCACAGCACCAGCCCGGCAGTCGGCGGCGCTTGTGCGGCGCTGCCAGTCAGCGCAACCCACAGCAGTAGCGCCGGCAGCGATCGTAAGAACATCATTTGAAGGCAAGCAGCGCTGGAATTTCGAAGGACGACTGATACCCCTGCGGATTGCACGACTGCCAGCGCCAGGCATCGACAATCATCTGTGGCAGGTCGCGTTGCGCGGTCCAGCCCAGCTCGCGTCCTGCCTTGGCCGGGTCGGCCCAGCACTTGGCAATGTCACCTTCGCGGCGCGGTGCAAAGCGGTACGGAATGCTGATGCCGGTGATGTCCTCGAAACTGTGGATGATCTGCAGCACGCTGTAGCCGACCCCCGTGCCGAGGTTCCAGAAATGGATGCCGTGGCTGTGCTGCAACACCAGCAGGGCCTTGAGGTGGCCAATGGCAAGGTCGACCACGTGGATGTAGTCGCGCACGCAGGTGCCGTCGACGGTAGGATAGTCGCTGCCGTACACCGTGAGTTCCGGTATCCGGCCAATGGCGACCTGGGTCAGGCACGGCAGCAGGTTGTTGGGGCGGCCTCGCGGGTCTTCACCGATCATCCCGCTTTCGTGGGCGCCAATCGGATTGAAGTAGCGCAACAGGCCAATGCTCCAGCGCGGATCGGACTCGCACAAATCCGTCAGCAACTCTTCGATCATCAGCTTGGTGCGGCCATAGGGATTGACCGGTTTACCGGTGCCGAAGTCTTCGGCAATCGGCGTACGGGTCGGCTCGCCGTACACCGTGGCCGATGAGCTGAACACCAGGCGGAAGACGTTGTTGCGCGCCATGGCCCGGCACAGGTCAAGCGTACCGGCGACGTTGTTGGCGTAGTAGTCGAGCGGTTTGCGCACGCTTTCGGCGACGGATTTGAGGCTGGCAAAATGCACCACGGCATCGATGTCGTAACGCTGGAAGATGTCGTCCAGCAGATCGGAATCACGGATGTCGCCCTTGATGAAATCGACCCGGGTCAGGGTCAGTTGCTCAAGGCGCGCGATGCACTCCTGACAGCTGTTGCACAGGTTATCGAGCACCAGCACCCGGTGCCCGGCATTGATGAGCGCCAAAGCGGTGTGCGAGCCGATGTAACCGGCCCCGCCAGTAATCAACGTGGTTTTGCGCATGGTGAGGTCTTCCTGTCTCAGGGACTGAATCAGCGGGCGGTGAAAACCGATTTGAATTCCTGCGGCCAGTGCGGGTGGATGAGGCTATACGCCACGGCGTAGCTCAACGCGCCCAGCGCGATGTTGCCGATCAGGTGCAGGTAGCCTTGAAAGCCCAGTTGCGGTGACACCAGCAGCACGGTCGCGGCCATGACCAGCGCGGCAATCACGCTGCGGTAATTGGCCTCGACAAACCGTCGCCAGCTGTAACCGATGGCCAGGTTCAGGCCGCGGATCTGCAGCGGCGTGATCAGCAGCATGCGCGTGAGCAGAGCGGCAGCTGCGGCCATGCCGCCATAAACGTTGCCGAGGCTGTAAACCAGCGCCAGTGCGAGGACGGTCGTCAGCACTTCCGCCTTGATCGTCAGGTGGCTGCGATTGACCGCCACCAGTGCGGTGGTGGCGTACATCGCGGTGTTGCCGATGGCCGCCGTGCAGGCCAGCACTTGCAACAGAGGAATGGCGTCAGCCCACTTGGCGCCGAAGATCAACAGGATGAGTTCGTTGGCCGTGAGCGCTAGGCCAATGAACAGCGGCGTCAACACAAAGCCGCTGACCGCGGTCGAGTCGCCAATGATCCCGAGCAGGCGCTTGGGTTCCGCACTGCGCCGGGCGAACGCCGGCAGCGCATAACTCAGCAGGCCGTTATAAATCGCCGTGCGCGGCAGCTCGATGATGCGCATCGCCATGTTGAACATGCCGACTGCGTTCGCCCCGGCCGTCATCCCCAGCACCACGGTGACGCCGCGCTGCAAGGTTTGTGAACTCAGCGAATTGATTGCAACCGGTGCACCGGCCTTCAACAGTTCGCGCAAGACCGTCCGGTCGATGGCAAACGCGATGCGTCGCCGGTCTGCACCCATCAGGACAATGATCGACACCCATTCCATGATCAGCGCCTGGGCAATCACCGCCCACGCACCCCCTCCGCACAGCGCCACCGCTATGCCGCCGACGCCGCCCGCGACTTTGCCCAGTAACGTGCGCGACGCGAGCATCTTGAAGTTGCCGCTACGGCGCATTTGCGCCACATAGACCCGCGCCATCATGGTCAACAGGATTTTCACCGAGGCCACCGCCGTCAGCCATTGCAGCAGCGGGTCGGACGTGTACAGGAATGCCGCGAGCGAGATGATGACAATCGACACCAGGCTGACGAGCACCCCGGCCCAGAAAGCCGTGCAGATGTGTTTGTCTTCCAGCCGTTCAAGGCGTACCAGCGGATCTTCCAGCACCGATGAGTACACCAGGCCAATCAATTCGACGATGGCGATGATGATCGTGCCCACACCCAGCTCGGCCGGCGACAGCAGCTTCGCGTAGACGACAAAGGTGATCATCGACAGCAGGATCAGGCCGAATTTCTCGGTGAAGATCCAGCTCAATGTCACCAGACGGTGATTGGCCATGGCGGTTACCGATTCAATGAGCTGGAGTTGACGCCGTTGCCTTGCGCCACGTTCTGGCGCGGGCATAGAGATAGCGCAAGGTCGGTTTACCATTGGCGAAGATCAGCGCTTGCCAGGAACACTCGAGCATTCGCCGGTACACACCGAGCACTTGGTCATGCTCGCCGCGCCGGGAAAACGCTTCGAGAAAATCGGTGTGGTTGCTCAGGACGAAATTGATCCGTTGCTGCTGGCTGAGCATCTCGCCGTAGCGGGCGAGGTACACCTCAATAAAATGGATCTTGTTCTGGTAGTACTTCTTCGGTTGCGCGGTCATGTTGCCGCCGTTGACCGTGCGCTCCAGCAGTACTTGCGGCACTGTGTGGACCTCCCAGTGTTCGGCGATCCGCGTCCACATGTAGCGGTCTTCGGAGTAACGCAGGCTCGCATCGAAGCCACCGAGTTGCATGATCACTTCGCGCCTGACCAGCGCAGTGGAAACGCCATTGACGACGTTGGCGTGGATGAAGTCGTAGAAGTGCCTGCCGCTTTTGCGCCGGTTGTCCAGTTGCCGCCGGCCGTCGCTGTAATTGACCTGCGCATAGCAGTCGATCAACCCCACCGGCCGGCCCTGACGACTGAGTTCGTCATACAGGGCCAGTTGCAGTTCGAGCTTTTGCGGGTGCCACTGGTCATCGGCATCGAGCATCGCCACAAACGTCTCTTGCGAGTGCCGCATGCCGTGATTACGCGCGCTGGCCTGGCCTTCGTTGGCTTGCTGCAGCAGCGTCAGGCGAAACGGCGCGACGAAATCTCTGACCCGTTGTGGGCCGTCATCGGTGGAGCCATCGTCAATGACGATGACGTGATCCGGCAGGCGGGTTTGCCCGACCAGCGACGCCAATGTCTGCTCGATGCTGTCGGCGCCGTTGTACATCGGGATGACGACGCACACTGAATCCACGGAAGGGAAGGCTTGATTGGGCACGGGTGATTCTCCTTGGGTTACGCGTTGGCTGAATCGCGCGGCACTGCTCTGCCAGACACACGCTGACGCTGCGCTGCCGGAGAGGTTGCGGGGTAGGCCGCGAGGTGATGGCGGAAAGACAGGGCCAGGGTGCAGAACACCAGAAACTCGGCGGAGCGATAGTTGGGGATTACGTACGCCACATAATTGGTGACGGCGAACAAGCCGATGATCACCAGCGCACTGGCGCGAAACTGCGCCGTCTGGTTGGCGGTCACGGCGCGGTATTGCTTGAGCAGTGCTTCGCCGAACATCAGGGCCAGCGCGCTCAGTTGGATGATTCCGCCGTTGAGCAGGGTTTCGACGTAGCCGCTGTGGGCGTTACCGATATAACCCCAGCGGGTAATGAAGCCATCGGCATCGGGGCTGGACCAGAAGGCGCCGAAGCCGTAACCCTTGAGGAACTGCCCGTCGATAAACGGCGCGAGCAGTTCCCAGATCAAGGTGCGGTCGGTCAGTGACGGGTCACGACCGGCCATTTCCAGCAGCACCGCGAAGTTGCTGTAGAGGAACAGGCACACCAGTAGATAGAGGAGGGTGCAGCCGAGGAACATCAGCGGCGAATGGTTGATGCGCAAACGGATCAAGGTCAGGAAGTACCAGTAGCTGATCGCGCCAGAAACAATCAGCGCCACCCCGGTCGCCGACTGCGCGAGCAGGATCGCCACCAGCGAGAAGAACGCACAGAACAGTGCCCAGTGATTGCGTCGGCGAATCATCGGTAGCAACAACAGAATAGCGATCGCGTTGAGCCGCGCACCGGCATTCTTTTCGGCAAAAATCCCCTTGAAGGCGCCGTCGCGAATCCCACCGGACAGGAACGCGACGTCAGGCATGACCACCGCCAGGATCAAGCCGATCAATGCAGCCACGCCGATGGCGCAGCCGAGCATGAAGGTGATTTTTTCCAGCGAATAGTTGTAGGCAATGAAACCGGCGAAAAACACCATGCTGAGCATCGCGATAAAGCGCTTGAAACTCAGCATCGGGTCGTGGGACCAGCCGATCGAGGCGATGACAGAAAACATGAACAGCAACAAAAAGAAGTTGCTGCGATAAAAGGTCTTGCTGAGGAACACCTTGTTGCGGATGAAGAAGAATAACGGCACCAACAGCGTGATCAGCCCGCAGATCTGATTGGCCACGTTGCCTTCGAGGTCTTTATTGATATCACCGAAGCTGGCGGCTCCACCCAGACCAAGGACAAAGGTAATCACCTGGATGTAGAACAGCACGCCGAACAAGGTGAAGCCGTCGCGTAATGTCGAATACCTGATCGCCAGTGTGCTCATGATGACGGGCTCCCGATCAACGCTTTGAGGTAGGTCTGCACCGCGCTGGCATTGATGAACCGGGCGGCGGCCTCCAGGCGCAAGTGACGCTGAAAGTTGCGCGGTGTGGCCAGTTGCAGGGTGATCGCCTGCGCCAGGGCGACTGAATCGTCGACGTTGACCAGCGGCGCGACCAGACCGCCGACGAGGATGTCTTGCGGGCCATGGGGGCAACGGGTTGCCACCACCGGGGTGCCCGTGGATAACGCCTCTACCAATGCGTTGGGACTGCCTTCGAAGCGCGACGACAGCACGAAGCAATCAGCGGCGGCGACCTCTGCCAACGGGGCATTGGCATAGCCCGGCAGATCGAAGCGCTCCGCCACGCCCAGTGCGCGCGCTTGCTCCAGCAGATTGGGCCGGAGTGCACCCTCGCCAAAAATGATCAGGCGGGCGCGGCTGTCCGGCAATGCAGCGAACGCGGTGATCAAGGTGTCGAAGCCTTTTTGCGGCGCCAGGCGACCCACGGCGACAATCACCGGGCCGGACTTATCCAGCAGCCAGCTGTGGCTGGGCAGGCCCGGTGTTCTCTCGCGAAAGTCGTTGTCGAGCACCGGGTTATCGGCAATGGTCACGTCTTGGCGGCGGGCCATGGTGGTGTCGACCAGATCCTGGGCAACACCCCGCGAGACACAGATCACCGGGTTGGGAATCAGCCGATACAGCAGCGGCGCCAGCAGGTACGCGACGCGCACCATGAAGTCGGGGTTGACGTGCTTGTCATGGGAAAAGGCATTGCGCTCGCTGACGTGCAGGCGTGCCAGCGTGCCGGACAACGCCGCCGCCGCAATCGCCACCACGTTGACGTGGGTGAGGGCTGCCAGTTGTGCGTCAAAGCGATTAGCCCGCAGAAAACGCGTAAGAGCCGGCACTGCACGGACGCTGCGCGGACTATTCAACTCAACCTTCTTCACGCGCGGGTCGAGGTGCGCGGCGTGAATGCCGCCGCCGGTGAGCATCAGCAAGGTCACGTCATTGCCCGCGTCCACCAGCGCTCCGGCCAGGCGCGCCATCATTTTTTCAGCCCCGCCGGCGCTGAGGTCATGCAGGATAATCAGCAGCTTTTTCATTGATTCCATACCTGGTAATACGCCTGCGCCGCGTACTGGCTGGTGTACTGACGCAGGGTGTCGGTGAGTCTGGTTTCGCTGAAGGTGACGTCATCGCGTGGGGTCAGGCTGCGCAGCATGCCGGCGGCCAGCGCCGGTACGTCGTTGACCCTCACCAGTTGGCCAAGTCGGCCGTTGTCGAGCAGTTCTCTGGGGCCGGTCTCGCAATCGCTGGCCAGCACCGGCGTGCCCAGTGCCAGCGCCTCGATCAACACCGTCGGCATGCCTTCTTGCACGGAACTCAAAATGAACAGTTGCGCGTGCCGGAGCAGCGGATAGGGATTGCTCAGGAACCCGGTGAAATGCACTCGGGGAGCAATGCCCAGACGACGGGCTTGAGCGGTCAGCGCCTCGCGCAAAGGCCCATCGCCGACGATCACCAGATCCGGCAGCGCTGCACTGCGCAGTGCCAGTGCGTAAGCCTCGAGCAACAGCTGAAAACCTTTCGGTTCGACCAAGCGGCCCAGACCCAACCAGTAAGCGCCGGGCAATCCGCCGGGTAGCGGCGCCTGCGAGGCTTGAAACAGCTGATCGGTGACCACCGCATTGGGGCAATACCGGATGCGCTGCTGACCCCAGGGCAGCAGCTCGATAAGCGTCTGACGCAAGGCATTGGAAACGGTGACGACCTTGCCACTGCCACACAGGTACAAGCTGTAGAGCACGCGCAGGCTGGCGGGACCGGTGTTCTGTTCACTGCAATCAAGGGTCGCGTGGCGGCAATAGATGACTTTGCAGACATGGCCCAAGGTGGCGAACCAAGTGCAGAGGTTGGCCTGCTCCTTGGCGGCAATCAGGTGGGTGACGCCTTCGCGCTGTATGAGCCGGCGCAACAAAACGATGGACTTGAGCAAACCGACGAGACCGCTGCCGCCGCCGTTGAAGCGTTGCACGCCCGGCGTGTCGGCCACGTCTGCGTTGATAACGAAAAAACTCACCCGGCGGCCGTCCTTGAGAAACTGCTCGGACAAGCGTTGCTGAACACGCTCGACGCCACCGCCCAGCTTGAAATCCTTGAGGATAAAGAGGATGTGCATGGTCATTCCCCCACACTGATGGCGACTTTGTGCCGGGCGAGCATCGTCAGCAGGTGCAAGAAGTTGCTGGGGTAATCGACGAGGTAGCGTTTGATCGTATGCGGCTCGCGGTACATTCGATAAAACGCGCGCAGGTGCAGGCGATTGATCAGCGCCGGGTAGTATTGCCGCGTGGTCAAGGCTTCCTGACGGATGAAACCGCCACAGGTGAAGGCAACGCCGCGAAAGCCTGCGCGCAGGGCGTCCTGTTCGAACTGTTCTTGCAGTCCGGCGCCGAGGCCTACAATGAGGATGTCGGCGGCGCTGCGACAGATGTCCGCTTGAATGTCTTCGGCCTCGGCAGCGTCGAAATAGCCGTTGTGATAACCGGCGATGGTCAACTGCGGATAAAGCGCCCCGATCTTGACGATGAACAGCTCCAGTTCGGCCTGCCGGGCACCGACGAAGTACACGCGCTTGCCCAGTTGCTCGGCACTGCCGAGGACAAGATCAGCGATCGAGGTGAAGTCAAAGCTGACCCGGCCAATCGTCCTGCCGGTGACGCGCGACATGAAGGTCGACATCAGCATGCCGTCGCAGAAATAGGCGACGCTGCTTGGGGTCTGCGCGAAAACGCTGCCGATGGAGGCAAAGTTGATAAAGGAATAGGCCTGGTTGGCCTCCAGTAATTTCGCCGAGTAATGCCCGACCAATTCCAGCTTCAGCATGGCGCGGCTCCTTCAAATGACTGAAGGGGTTGGCCGCCCCACGGAGATGTAGGTGAAGCCGCGTTTGCTCAAACGCTGCGGATCGAACAGATTGCGCCCGTCGAAAATCAACGGTTGTTTGAGCTGCTGGCTGAGCAGATCAAAGTCCGGCGCGCGGAACGCTTGCCACTCGGTGACGATGATCAACGCGTCGGCATTTTTCAGCGCCGCTTCCTTGGTGCCCGCCAGCGTCAGGTCATCGCGCGCGCCATACAGGCGCTGGGCCTCTTCCATGGCTTTGGGATCAAACGCCTGAACGCTGGCGCCGGCGTGCCACAGAGCCTCCATCAATACGCGGCTGGGCGCTTCGCGCATGTCGTCGGTGTTCGGTTTGAAACTGAGCCCCCACAGGGCAAACGTCTTGCCGCGCAGGTGGCCGTCGAAGTGATTGAAAATCTTGCTGTAAAGACTGGTCTTCTGGTCCTGGTTGCGTGCCTCTACAGCCTTGAGCAGCCGGGCGTCGATATCGACACCGGTCGCGGCATGGATCAGCGCTTTGACGTCTTTGGGAAAGCACGAGCCGCCGTAGCCCACGCCGGGGTAGATAAACTGGTAACCGATGCGCGGGTCGGCGCCGATGCCGTGGCGGACTTTTTCGATGTCGGCACCGAGTTTTTCCGCGAGGCAGGCCATCTCGTTCATGAAGCTGATCTTGGTCGCCAGCATGCAATTGGCGGCGTACTTGCTCAGCTCAGCGCTGCGAAGATCCATGACAATGATTTTGTCGCGGCTGCGATTGAACGGTTCATACAGCTCGCGCATCACCGCTTCTGCATGCGCGCTGTCGGTGCCGATGATGATCCGGTCCGGGCGCATGCAGTCTTCGACCGCGCAGCCTTCCTTGAGAAATTCCGGGTTCGACACCACATCGAACGTCAGGTGATTGCGATCGCTGTCGGCCAGCACCTGCTCGATACACGCACGTACCTGATCGCCAGTGCCGACCGGCACCGTGGATTTGTCGACGATGATTTGATGCCGATCCATGTTCAGCGCGATGGTCTGCGCCACGCTCAACACGTATTGCAGATCGGCCGAACCGTCTTCGTCGGGGGGTGTGCCGACGGCGATCAACAGCACATCACCATGCTGAACGGCCTCGGCCAGGTCGGTACCGAAGCGCAGACGGCCACTTTGATAATTGTCGCGCACAAGGCTTTTCAGGCCCGGCTCGTAGATCGGCAGCGTGCCTTGTTGCAGCGCCTCGACCCGGGCCGTGTCGACATCGACGCAGAGCACGTTGTGCCCGACCTCGGCCAGTGCGGCGCCCTGGACCAGGCCCACGTAACCAATACCGAATACGCTCACATTCATGGTCAAACCTCAGATCGTGGTGAAGGTTGTCAACGCAGGGGCAGGGCGGGGATCAAGCGGTCGGGCAGGGGTCAATAGATGTTTTTCGAAAACAGCGTGAAGGGCGTCTTGATGAGAATTTTGATGTCGAGCCACAGCGACCATTGGTTGATGTAGTTGAGGTCTTGGGCGACGCGCAGCTGCATCTTTTCCACTGTCTCGGTTTCGCCGCGATGGCCGGTGATCTGGGCGAGGCCGGTGATGCCCGGCTTGAGGCGATGGCGGGCCATGTAGGCGCGCACCTTGCCGGTGTAATAAATGTTGTGGGTGACGGCATGCGGGCGCGGGCCGACCAGGGCCATCTGCCCGGAGACGACATTGAACAGCTGCGGCAATTCGTCGATGGAACTGCGGCGCAGGAAGCCGCCAATCGGGGTGAGGCGGGCATCGTCACGGGTGGCCTGACGCACCTCGCGATCGTCGTGGACGTGCATCGAACGAAACTTCCAGACCTTGATCACTTCACCGTTGCAACCGTGGCGGGCCTGCTTGAACAGCACCGGGCCTGCGGAGGTCAGCTTGACGGCGACAGCCACCACCAGCAGCAAGGGACTGAGCAGGATAATGGCCGCGCCGGCCAGGCTGCGTTCAAACAGGTCCTTGCAAAACAGGCTCGCCGGGTGCGAGCTGATGAGGCTTTCATTGAGGTAGATCGCCGGCATCCGCTCGATTTCCGAGATCGAATGGTTGAGCAACACCATGCTGCCGAAATCCGGAATCCACACCACGTCGACATTCATGTCCAAGAGGTCGATGTACAGCGCTTCGATGGTCGCGGCATGCGCCATGGTCAGCACGATGTAGACGCGGCGCACCTCCAGGCGCGTGATGATCTCGCGGATCGCGGCAACGTGACCGAGCAGCGGCAGAATGCTTGGCGCCGGGCCGCTATTGTCGGCAGCGGCAATGAAACCGAGCACCAGCGCGCGGTTCGGTCGCGAGAGTTTTTTCGCCAGCTCATGAGCCGTCGGGCAGGTGCCGATGATCACCGAACGGCGCTCTTTGCAGACCCTGCGCGAGTGCAATCGGGCCAGGTAATGCAGGGGCAGAAAGCTTGCCGCCTGGACCACGAAACCCAGCACCGCCCAGACCATGATCACCTGCCGCGAGTAAATCGCGCTGGTCTGGGTAATGAAGGCAATCGCCGCCAGCACGGCCAGCAGAATCAGCCACGCTGCGAGCAATCGGCCGAGGCCGACCAACAGACCATGGCGCTTGTGGTAGACCTGCATCACGCTGTAAATCGGCACCGAACCGAGCACGGCGAGAATGATCAGGATGCGGTATTCGCTGTTCAGACTGCCGACGCGCCAATGCACGAGCAACATCAGCAGCGACGTGGTCAACGACAGCGCACACAGCCACTGGCCCCAGAAGGTCAGGCCCCGGCGGTGCGTCATGTGAGCGGTATAGAGCGGCGTCATGGGCTTAACCTCAAGGCAGCAGTCATGCATCAGCGCTAATCGAACGGACAGGACGTGTCGCCCGATGGCTATTCCGTAGCTCGGCAGAGGTGAAGCGGGTTGTGCGATGGCAGAAGGGGGCGTAGCGGCTGGCGTATTCGCCTAAGGTGTTACCTGGGCGCGAAATCGTAGTTATAGAACGCCCGGGAGTGTTGATAGCCGTACTTGCGCGCCTTGCGCAGGTCGACCTGGTTGAGCACGGTGCCAAACACCGGCACATGGCTCTGTTGCAACATGGCCAGGCCGCGCTGCACCTGGCTGATCGGTGTGCTGTCGGCCTTGACCACGTAGATCACGGCATCCGAATGCCGCGCCAGCAACAATGCGTCGCTGATCATCTCGGCTGGCGGTGAATCGATAATGATGTGGCGGTAACGCGACCTCAGTGCTTCAAGCATGCGCGCCATGCGCGGTGAGCTGAGCAGATCCTGCGGCGGTGGCTGTAACGGATTGAGCGAATCGGCCGGCGACGGCAGGCGCGGGGCGGCAAACATGTCCAGCGGTGGCGGCAGGACCTTGCCGGCCGGCAACATGTCCAGATTGCCCACCGAGACAATGCAGTCTTCAAGCCTGGCGGTGCCGGCAATGACATTCGCCAGCCCCGGGCTGTCTGGTGGGAAGTCGAAGTTCAGCGACAGGGTTGGCTGACGCATGTCGGCATCGATCAACAGCACACGCTCGAGTGACGTCAGCGAGCTGGCCAGATTGTTGGCAATGGTGCTTTTTCCCTCACCGGCAACCGTCGACGTCACCAGCACCACCTGCGAGGGCATTTCGCTGCTTTGCAGCATCAACCAGGTACGCAGGTTGCGAATGGTCTCGGAAAAACGCGGGTTGTCGTTATCCTCAAACAAGCGCGCCAGTTGCCGACGGGTTTTCTTCGTCACCAGTGGCACGACGCTGAGCAGTGGAATGTTCAGCGCGCTTTCGATCGATTCGTCGGTTTTGAAGGTATTGCTCAGGCTCTCGAAGAGCAGCGCCAAGGCAACGCCGATCACCGCAGCGATCAACCCGACGATCGCGACAATCAAGGTTTTCCGCGGTTTGCTCGCGTCGACCGGGACAATGGCCGGGTCGACGATGCGCACCTTGGTCGAGTCCATGTCGGCGGTGGCGGTGGTTTCTTTCAAGCGGGTGACGAAGGTTTCATACAGCGCGCGGGAGCTGTCGACCTCACGCTGGAACTCGCGCAACTGGAACTCTTTACGCGCAATGTCCTGGATCTGCGCCTTGTTGCTGTTGAACGACTGACGCAACGAGGCTTCGCTGGCGGTGGCGAGCTGGTATTGCCGTTCAATACCGGCGACCACTTGCTGCACCTGCAATTGCAGGCTGGTGGTGGCGGTGCGCAATTCGGACTGCGCAGAAAGCAGGCTCGGGTGTTTTGGCCCATAGCGGCCCGCCAGTTCATCCACCTTGGCTTGCGCCACGGCCCGGTCGGCCTGAAATTTCTGCACCAAAGGATTGCTCAGCACCGCAGGCACGCTGGAGAGCCGGCTCAGATCGCCGTTGCCCAAGGCCTTCGCCTGACGGTACTCACTCTCGGCTTCGGCGCGGTTGCGCCGGGCGTCGACCATGCGATTGCCGGTCATTTCCAGTTCGTTGGCACTGATGGTGGCAACGCCGCCAACGTCGACCAGACCTTGTTCTTCGCGGTAGCCCTGAAGTTTTTTCTCGGCGACGCGCAAGTTGTCGCGCAGCTTGACCAGCCGTGTGTTCATCCAGGCTGTAGTGGTTTGCGAGGACTTTTCGCTGGTGTCGAGCTGGCTGTCGGTGAAGCCTTGGGCCAACGCATTGGCCGCCGCAGCGGCCAGAACCGGGTCGGGCAACTCGACCTCGATTTCGAGCAACTGGCTCTTGCCGACGAACTTGACGCTGGTGTGCAGCATGAGGTTCTGCGTGACCTGATTGAAGACGTCTTCTTCAGTGGGTTCCTCTATTTTGCTCAGCGGCATCAACCGGCTCAGCCCCGGGATCCATTGATCAAGGTCGAGATCAGCCAGCCACTGGCGCGGTGTAAACCAGGGCTTTGCTTGCTGACGCGGGTCGGTAACCGGGTGGGTGGTCAGGCCGAGTTTTTTCACTGCGCGTTCGGCTAGATCACGCGATTGCAGGAGCGCCTGCTGGGTCTGCAAGTAGTCCGTGGCGTTGCCGCCGGAATCCTTGACTTGCTGGAACGACATCAGCGGTGGGGTTTTATCGTTGAACAGCAGAGTGGTGCTGCCGATGTATTGCGGCGTGATGTTCGAGACCACAATTGCGGCCAGCGCAGCGCTCGCGAGCACCAGCCAGGCGATGCTCCATTTGGCGCGCCAGATCACTCTCCAGAGCTTTAACAGGTCAAGGGTGTCCTTGTCTTCGCTGTACTGCTGATGCAGATGCGCTTGCAGAGGACGTTCGACGTAGGTGCTAGGGCTGTTGTCCATGATTAGAAAAAGCCTTGTGCAATGGAAATGGTGTCGCCGGGGGCAATCGTGGTGTTGCGCGTCACGTCATCGGTGAGGGTCGCGCCGCCATCGCCGCGCAAAATGGTCACGCGCTTGATCGAGGCGCGCTCGGTCAAGCCACCGCCCAGGGCAATGGCTTTCTCCAGGGTCAGGCCGGGCACGAACGGGTAGCTGCCGGGCTTCTTGACTTCGCCATTGATGTAGAAAGACCGGTATTCGATCTGGCTGAGGCTGACTTTCGGGTCGATCAGGTATCCCTGTTTCAGCCCGTCGACGATGATTTTTTCGACTTGGCCGGGGGTCAGTCCCTTGGCGGAAATCTCGCCCAGAAAAGGATAGGAAAAGGTCCCGGCATCACTGAGGCGGATCTTTTTCAGGCTCAATTCTGGCTCACCGAAGACGATGATGCGCAAGACATCGCCAGCGGCCAGTTTGTATTGGGTGCTGGGGTCTGCGGCAAAGGTATGAGGTACAAAAATCAGGGCGAACAGCAAGACGAGTGTGCGTGTGTTCATGTCGAGACCCTCTTAAAGGCTGACGTTGAAACTGATCTGGAACACGTTGCGGGTGAAGCTTTCATCGTCGGCATCGGAATCGTTGTCGCGGTACCGATAGCCCAATTCGATATCCAGCCAGCGGCGCATCGCGTACACCACGGCCAGGTTGTAGTCCTGCAGATCGTCGGTACGGCTTTGGCCTTCGTAGACATAACGGCCAAACCCGGCTTGGGCCACCGTGGTGATCCGTTCGGTCCAGCCGTGACGCCAACCGACCTGAGTGAACGTCGACTTCACGGCATCAGCGCCATCGTCACCTTCGGCAAGGGCCTGACGAGCGACAAAGGTAAACGTCGAATAGGTTCGCGGTTTCCATTGCAAGTCCACTTGCCAGGTCGGGTTGTCGAGGTCTTTGGATTCGCTGTTGTCGAAGTTCTTGCGCTCATAGCCGAGGCGCACTTTGCCGGTTGTACGTGCGGTGAAGTCCCACACGGCACCGGCCAGTACCGCATCGGATTTACTGCTGCGCGGGCTGTTGGCTTGCTGATAATCGAAGTCGGTGTGGTCATATTCCAGCAGGCCGCGAGTGTTACTGCCGATGCGGTGGTACCAGGTGCTGGTGAGGGCGGTGGTATTGCGTTCCTTGTCATCGTTGATGCCGTCGGCATTGTCGTAGCGAAGTTGCGCGTAACTGGCCCCGACATCGATTTGGTTGTCGGCACTTTTAGCGCCGAAGGTGTAGAGCCCGCCCACGCGTTTATTGTTGAGCTTGTCGTTGATGCCCTCGACTGCCGTCGACTCGGTGCGCTCCCATTTACGGTATTCGGCGTCGAGCTTGAGACGATGGCGGTCGGTGAACTCCATGATGCTATCGGCACGCACGCGCTGGGCGGTGTTCGAGGCATCCGAGTCGTCGTGATAGATATAACGCGTGGGCTGCCAGATCAGTCGAGTGGCGCTGTTGCGATCTTCCGCCTTGAGCTCGAAGGTCGGCGCCAGTTTGGTGATCATCGATGACTGTTTACTGTTTTCCACTTCGCGAAAGTTATCGTCATAACTTTCTGAAAACAAAAAGGATGGCGTGAAATCGAATCCGTAAACATTTATGGCCTGCGGATCGATACTCCACGCCATTCCAGGATAGAGCGAGGCCATCAGCAGTGCGACAGGGCATCGTGACTTCAAAGCCATGTTATAGCTCCTGAGCAAAGGCATATAAGGCAAGGGGTTAGTGATAGTTCTGAACGTTGGCTTGTTGGCGTTCGATCACGCTGAGTGGCAAGCAAACCGATTGTTCGCGATTCAGAAATTGCAGGAGGATCATCACGCGGTCATTGCCGTGCAAACCGAGAAACACGCCCTCCAAGGGTGCCAGCGGGCCGCTGACGATCTGCAGGTTCTGCCCCGGTTTCAGCGCCTCGTCCGGCCCCGACAGCGATGATTCGATACAGCGCACACGCAGGTGCTCGATGACGTGCTCTGCCACCGTCGCCGGCCCGTGATTGAATTCGACGATACGACTGACCCCGCGTGTAGAACGCAAGGGCCCCCAATTGTCGTTACGACTGAGTTGGATAAATAAATACCCGGGAAATAGCGATTCGCGCACTCGCTGTCGTTTCCCACGGATGATTCGTTCACTGAGGAGTTGCGGATGGAATACCACGTAATTCTGTTGAAGCAGATTGAGGTGAGCGCGCTCATCCTGACGTGGCTTGCATTGCAAAAGGTACCAAAAGGGACGTTCGGAGCTGATAACTGGCATGCTGGTAAACTCTGTAATGATCGAAAGTTTATGCAGGCAGAAGCTCTATCGAGGGCTAAGTAAGGGCAAATGGCGAAAGTCTGTTGTTATTTTATTAACACTGAGGTGTTTCAATCTTGAATCACACAGCGTTTCATTAAGGTGCGTCCAGCTGAGGCGTGACGCTATATTGTGCGGCGCATGGGGAATAAGCCGCGGCTTAACTTTTCTGAAGACAAAGCTACCGCACGGTCTGCTCATGCAGCTTTAACGATAGGTAACTAAGTAGTTGTCTCTGAAACGACAGGGCGCGAGTAGAAGTTGCTCGCGCCCTGTAAAAATGAACCTTGGTAGTTATCGGCCAGTCTTTGCGGTCTGTCAAACGTTCCCAGTCAAAAAACACGCCATTTATCTGCTAATGATGGCACTCGTGCGCAGGTTATTGTTTTCTAAGGCGTCATCCTTTTGTCGGAAGGCCAGAAACTTTACTGTCACTTCAGAGTCGTCGCTCGCTATTTAGATCGGAGGTTAATCCCCATAGTTGGGGAAGTTATAAAGTCTGGACTCCGCAAGTCGACCAACGCTATAACTAATCGCCTGGCGACTTGGCTGGAGAGGCGAATATGTCCGTTCTTGTTACAGGTGCTGCAGGCTTTATCGGATATCACACGGTCAGACGATTGATATTGCAAGGCCATCAAGTAATCGGCATCGACAACCTCAACGATTATTACAGCGTGGAACTCAAACAGGCACGCCTCAAGCAATTGAGCGACCTGCACGGCTTCCATTTCCAGATCATGGACATTGTCGATAAGCCAGCCTTGATGGCTCTGTTCGAAGAGCAGGGGTTCACCGAGGTTGTGCATTTGGCCGCGCAAGCGGGTGTCCGCTATTCGCTCGACAATCCGGATGCCTATGCGCAATCGAATCTGTTGGGCTTCCTCAATGTGCTGGAAGCCTGCCGGCACTATCCACCTGCGCATCTGATCTACGCGTCGAGCAGCTCGGTGTATGGGACCAACAGCAAGCTGCCATACAGCGTCGATGACGCGGTCGAGCATCCGGTTTCGCTGTATGCCGCCACCAAACGCGCCAATGAATTGCTGGCCGACAGCTACTGCCATCTCTACGGTCTGAAGGCTAGCGGGCTGCGATTTTTTACCGTCTATGGGCCATGGGGGCGACCGGACATGGCGTTGTTCAAGTTCACCGAAGCGATCCTCCAGGGACAGCCGATTGACGTGTACAACCAGGGTCAGATGGCGCGGGACTTTACCTACGTCGATGACGTTGTCGAAAGCATCGTCCGCCTGTGCCCGAAGCCGCCGGTGCCGAACGAGGAAGGCGAGGGCAGCCACCGGATTTTCAACCTCGGACGTGGCAGGCCGATAGCGCTGCTGGATTTCGTCGACTGCCTGGAGACGGCTTTGGGCATAAACGCCCAGCGCAACTTGCTGCCGATGCAGGCCGGCGATGTGGTCAAGACCTGGGCTGATGTTTCGGCGCTGGCAGACTGGATCGGGTTTTCGCCGCAGGTCGAGGTTGAGGTGGGAGTGGAGCAGTTTGTACGCTGGTATCGCGAGTATTATCGGGTGTGAGTAATCCGGTGGGGAGTGGCCAGAGCAACTGCCATCTCGGGCGCGACGCCGGGTCGGGCGCCTGAAAAGGCGCCCTTTTTTATGCATTCGCGCTTTTCATCAATAGGCAGCGTCTTCATTTGATCGAAACAACAACCTTGCCCTTGGCGCGTCCCTGTTCGACGTATTTCAGCGCCTCTGCCGCTGATTCAAAGGGGAACGCTCGATCAATCACCGGATTGATGATGCCGGCTTCTACCAACGCGCTGATGTGTTGCAGTTGGGCGCCGTTGGCGCGCATGAACACGAACGTGTACCTGACGTCTTGCTTGCGTGCCTTGCGCCGAATGCCGAGGCTCAGCAGACGCATGATCTGCTGCAAAGGCCAGGACAAGCCTTGCTCTTTTGCGAATTGCGCGGTGGGTGGCCCAGAGATGGAAATCAGCTGGCCACCGGGCTTGAGTACCTTGAGTGATTTCTCCAGGACATCGGCGCCGAGGCTGTTCAACACCACGTCGTAGCCGTGCAAGGCATTTTCGAAGTTGTGCTTTTTGTAGTCGATGACCACGTCAGCCCCCAACGCCTTGACCCATTCGACATTTGCGGTGCTGGTGGTTGTGGCGACAAAGGCACCGAGGTGTTTGGCAAGCTGAATGGCAACGCTGCCGACGCCGCCGGAGCCCGCGTGAATCAGCACCTTCTGGCCCTGTTGCAGGCGGGCGGTGTCGACCAGCACTTGCCAGGCAGTCAGTGCCACCAAGGGCAGGGATGCGGCTTGCGCCATGCTGGTGTTGCGTGGTTTCAGGGCGATCGCGTTTTCGTTCACGGCGATCCACTCGGCGAAGGTGCCGATTCGCGCTTGCGGCGGGCGAGCGTACACCTCGTCTCCGGGTTTGAAGCGTGTCACTTGCGAGCCGACCTCAGTCACCACGCCTGCCAGATCGTTGCCCAGAATCAATGGAAACGAGTAGGGCAGGATCAGCTTGAATTCGCCTGTGCTGATCTTCGAGTCCAGCACGTTGACACTGCTGGCATGGACCTCGATCAAGACATCGTGAGGCCCCACTGCAGGGGCTGGCGCTTCGCCGAGGCGTCCGGGGTGCTTGCCATAGCGATCAATCAGAAAGGCTTTCATCGAGGTGCGGCTCTTGTCGGTTGTAGGGAGGGTAGCCGGGGCGTGGTCAGGCATCGAGGAACGCCTGCGCCTTGGCCACAAAATCAACGTGGTGCTGGAAAATCCCGCCGTGACCGGCATCCTGATAAATCACCAACTCTGCGTTGGGGATATGCCTGGCCAGTTCAAACGAATTGACGCTGGGCACCATGATGTCGGTGTCGCCGTTGACGACCAGCGTCGGCGCCCGCAAGCGTCCAAGGTCTTGCGGCGGCTGTTTGCCCCACGCGGTGATCGCTTTCAACTGGCGCAGGAAAGCGCGGGGCGTCGGGCCTTGGTCGCGATAGGCAAAGCGAACGCCGTTGGCGGTGACGGACTGGTTTGCCGCGTCGATGAATGACGTTGGCGAACCCGAAGGGGGATTTGTCTGTATTGAATTCATGACGACTCCGGATTGCAGGACGGATTCGATGCAACGCTTTGCGCTTGCATCGAATCCGCCGCACATGCTCGCGCCCTGAAGATCACTCAGGCGTCTGGTAGCGCTGGGCAACCGCTGACTGGCGGATTTGCCCCAGCAGGCCCTGACGCGCGGTCTGCAAATCGTCCCAGCGTTGCGCTTCGTGCAGCGGCGGGATGGTGACCGGTTCGCGACGATCGAAACCGACCAGGGCAGCATCCACCAGATCGCCCACTTCCATGATTTCGCTCAGGGTGTTGATGTCGACGCCGGAGCGATCCCAGATTTCCGTGCGCGTGGCCGCCGGCAGCACGGCTTGCACGTAGACGCCCTGAGGCGACAGCTCCAGGCTCAAACCTTGGGACAGGAACAGCACGAATGCCTTGGTCGCACCGTAGACCGTCATGCCGAATTCCGGAGCGAGGCCCACCACCGAGCCGATGTTGATGATCGCACCGTCACCGGCCTTGGCCAGGCGTGGAGCGATGGCGCTGGCGAGCCGCACCAGCGCGGTGGTGTTGAGGGCGACCAGTTGCGCCACTTTGTCGGTGCTTTGCTCGACAAAATGGCCGGACAGCGCGGCGCCAGCGTTATTGACGAGGATGCCGATGCGGGCGTCGTCGCGCAGGCGGGTTTCCAGCGTTGTCAGGTCGCCAGGTTGGGTCAGATCCGCCGGGATCACATCGACGGCGACGTCATGCTCGCTGCGCAAGCGCGCGGCCAGTGCATCCAGACGCGCCTGATCGCGGGCGACCAGCACCAGATCGTGACCGCGTTGCGCAAAGCGCTCAGCGTAGACCGCGCCAATGCCGGTGGAGGCGCCAGTGATCAGAACAGTAGGGCGAGTGCTCATGGGTATCTCTCTTTCAGGACGTTAGAAACAGAACGCGTTCAGCTTGCGCTGACGCTCGATTCAGCCAGTGTCGGATAATCGATGTAGCCTGCCGCGCCGCCGCCATAGAGGGTGGCGGGATTGAACGCGGACAACGGCGCGCCATGTTTCAGGCGCTCCACCAGATCCGGATTGCCAATGAACGGACGACCGAAGGCAATCAGGTCTGCCTGGTCTTCAGTGAGCTTCGACGTCGCCAGATCGAGGTCATAGCCGTTGTTGGCGATGTAGGTGTTTTTGAAGCGCTGGCGCAGGGCGGCGAAATCGAAGGGCGCCACGTCACGCGGGCCGCCGGTCGCGCCTTCGACCACATGCAGGTAAACCACGCCGAGGACGTCGAGTTGTTCGACGAGGTAATCGAATTGCGCCTGCGGGTCGCTGCTGGAAACGCCATTGGCCGGCGACACCGGTGACAGGCGCACGCCGGTGCGATCTGCACCGATCTCGCTGACTACCGCCGCCGTCACTTCGAGCAATAGCCGCGCGCGATTTTCAATCGAGCCGCCGTAAGCATCGGTGCGCAGGTTGGCGTTGTCCTTGAGGAATTGATCGAGCAGGTAGCCGTTGGCACCGTGAATTTCCACGCCATCGAAGCCCGCGGCGATCGCGTTGGCTGCCGCCTGACGGAAGTCGTTGACGATGCCCGGCAGTTCGCTGCTGTCCAGTGCGCGCGGCTCGGAGACGTCTTCGAAACGGTTGTTGACGAACACTTTGGTAGCGGCGCGCAGCGCAGAAGGGGCCACCGGGGCGGCGCCGTTTTCTTGCAGGTCAACGTGCGAGACGCGGCCGACATGCCACAGTTGCAGAAAGATTTTTCCGCCCTGGGCATGCACCGCATCGGTCACGGTGCGCCAGCCGTCGATCTGTGCCGGCGTGTAGATCCCCGGGGTGTCCTGATAACCCTGGCCCTGTCGAGAGATCTGCGTGGCTTCGCTGATCAGCAAACCGGCGCTGGCACGCTGGCTGTAATAGGTCGCCGCGAATTCGCTGGGGACGAAATCTTGACCAGCGCGATTGCGTGTCAGCGGCGCAAGAACGACGCGGTTCGACAGCGTGAGATTGCCCAGCGTGTATGGGGAGAACAGGGTTTGCTCGGTCATCTGATGTTTCTTCCGTGCCCGTTAATGAAGAACGATGGTGCGAGCAATTAGGATGATGATCGAAATCTAAACTGTCAACGGTTTTGATTATGGCCAACATCTATGTATCATCGGACCCAGGATTTCCCCGGTAACACGAGGTATTGCACGTGAGAGTGACCAAGGCCCAGGCGCAGGCCAATCGAGAGCACATCGTTGAAACCGCCTCAGAGCTGTTCCGTGAGCGCGGCTTTGACGGCGTCGGTGTGGCCGATCTCATGGCGGCCGCCGGTTTTACCCATGGCGGTTTCTACAAACACTTCGCGTCCAAGGCCGACCTGATGGCCGAAGCCTCGGCGTGCAGTCTGGGCAAATCGCTGACCGGCGCCCAAGCGCTGGATGTTCCGGGCTTCATCAACGTCTACGTGAACAGAGAGCATCGCGACGGACGTGGCGACGGTTGCACCATGGCCGCGCTGGGCGGCGACGCGGCGCGCCAGTCGGATGAGGTGAGAGCGACGTTTGCCGAGGGCATTGAGCAAACCCTGCAGACTCTGGGAGACAAATACCCGACGGCGCCGGAGGCCGAGGCGGGTGAGGGGGGCAAGAAGATGATCGACCTGCGGTCGCGGGCCGTCGGCGCGAGTATCCTGTCGCGTGCCTGCCCGGATGATTCCACGCTGGCAGACGAGATTCTTGAAGTGTGCCGCGCGCAAATGCTCGCTTCGTTGCCGGCCGATAACGCCGACGCAGAGTAGCAGCGCGGCTCACTCTGTCAGCGCTTTGGCCTTGGCAATGGAAAACGCTTGCGGCAGGCGGGCGCCATTCTTCGCCGCAAGAATCTCGGCCATCACGCTAACGGCGATTTCCGCAGGTGTCTTGCTGCCAATGTAGAGGCCAATCGGCCCGTGCAGGCGTTCAAGCGACGCCTCGGTTTCACCGAAATGCTCGATCAGGCGTTCGCGGCGCAGTTGGCTGTTGCGCCGCGAGCCGATCGCACCGATGTAGAACGCCGGACCGTGCAGCGCTTCGAGCAGGGCCAGATCGTCGAGTTTGGGGTCATGACTCAAGGCGACGATGCAGGTGCGCAGATCGACCGCGAAGCCGCGCACCACGTCGTCCGGCATGCCGACGATGCGCTCCACGCCATCGACCGCCCAGGTTTCGATGTACTCGGGACGCGGGTCGCACACCGCCACCTTGAAGCCGTTGAACAAGGCCATGGTCGCCAGATACTCGGCCAGCGCGCCGGCACCGATCATCAACATCCGATAGCCCGGCCCCAGAGTGTTGAGCATCTGCGCGCCATCGAAACTGAATTGTTCCGGCGTCGCGGTCGGTTCGAGCATCACCTGACCGGACTCCAACGCCAGACGCCGACGCACCAATTGCCCGGCATCCAGTTGCACCAGCAACGCGTCGAGCGACTGCCACGCCGGGTTGAACTCAAGGATCAGTTCCAGCGTGCCACCGCAGGGCAGGCCGAAGCGATGCGCCTCATCGGCACTGACGCCATAGCGCACCACTTGCGGTGCGCTGTCGCTAAAAGCGCTGCCGCCATGAGCCGTGGTGTAGCGATGGATCAGATCATCCTCAATGCAGCCGCCGGACACGCTGCCCACCACGCGACCGTCGTCACGCAAAGCCATCATCGAACCCGTCGGCCGTGGTGAAGAACCCCAGGTGCGCGCCACCGTAGCGAGCAATACCCGCTCGCCAGCGGCAAGCCAGTCCCGCGCTGTGCGCAGGACCAGCAAGTCGATGCTTTCCATCAAAACCTCCTCTTAGCGCATCTGCAGAATGATCGGACTGCTGCTGGCCGGATCGGTGTGCTCACGCAGTTTGCCCACCGCCTGCACATCGACCGCAGCGCCCTGATTGCCCCAAGTGCTGCGCATGAACGTCAGCACTTCGGCGATCTGCTGATCCGACAGCTGCTCACGGAAGGCCGGCATGCGATAGGCATCCGGCACCCCGGCAGCCACGACGCGCTGCGAACCATTCAGGGTGATGTTGATCGCCGAGGCGTTTTCCTTGGCCAGTGCAGAAGTCGCGCCGGCCAGTGGCGGCATCCATTCAGGTTGTCCCTTGCCGTCGAGACCGTGGCAGGAAGCACAGCGCGTCACGTAGGTATGGGCACCGGGCGAGTCCAGACGTTGCGCTGCCGACACCGCTTGATACTGCCAAGGTGCGCCATCCCGTTCGCGATCCCCGGGAAGCGACTTCAGGTAGTGGGCAATCGCGCTCAAATCATCATCGCTCATGAACTGCGTGGAGTTGTTGAACGCCTCAGTCATCGAGCCGTAGACCACCGCGTGTTTATTGCGACCGGTCTTGAGGAACTGCACGATCTCCGGTTCGCTCCAGCGGCCCAGGCCAGTGTTGTGATCATCACGCAGGCTCGGCGCGTACCAGCCATCCAGCAGGGCGCCCGCGAGGTACGGTTTACCGGATTCATCCAGTGCCTTCTCGTTGAACGCCAGACCGCGCGGCGTATGGCAACTGCCGCAGTGCCCGGCGCCCTGAACGAGGTAAGCGCCACGGTTCCATTGTTCATCCTGCGACGGTTTCGCCGCATACGGCTCGGCGTCGACAAACACGCCATTCCACAGTGCAATCGGCCAGCGCAGGTTCAGCGGAAACGGAATCGCGCTGGGGATGTTCGCCTGTTTCACCGGCGCCACGCCTTTCATGAAGAACGCATACAGCGCGCGCACGTCATCGTCACTGAGCTTGGCGTAGGACGGGTAGGGCATCGCCGGATACAGACGGCGACTGTCGGGCGCCACGCCGTGGCGCACCGCTCGGTCAAAGTCCGCCAGGCTGTAGTGGCCGATGCCGGTTTCCGTGTCCGGGGTGATATTGGTCGCATGGATCGAGCCCAGCGGCGTGGCCATTTCCAGGCCGCCGACGAATGGCGCACCGCCCGGCACGCTGTGACAGGCCACGCAATCGCTGAGCCTGGCGACGTATTCGCCACGGGCGACCAGTGCCGGGTCGATATCGGCCACGGCGATCTGATAGGTTTCAAGGCGCGAGACAGGCTCGCGGGTGACATACCAGGCCAGCAGGCCTGCCGCGACCAGGCATGGCACCGCCAGCCAGCCAGCGGTTCTTGCGAATCGGCTGTTGTTCATGGACGCTCCGGCGCTGATCAAGTGAAGGTGTGTCGGCTCATGGGCAGGCTGCGCACCCGCTGACCGGTTAGTGCTGCCACCGCGTTCGCGACGGCGGGCGCGACCGCTGGCAACGGCGGTTCACCGATGCCACCCATTTTTTCTCCACTCTCGACCACACGCACATGGACCCGAGCCATCCGCGCAGGCGGCAGGATCGGATACAAGTCGTAGTTGCGCGCCCGGGGTTTGCCATCAATCCACACGGCTTCTTCCACCAGGGTTTGCGACAGTCCCAGCGCCACGGCGCCATTGACCTGCGCCTCGACAATCGCCGGGTTGACGATGCTGCCCGGGTCAATCGCCTGCCAGATGTCGTGCACCTTGACCTGGCCGTTCTCGATGGACCCCTCGGCGATCACCGCCGTCTCGGTACCGAACGGCGAAGCCATGGCCCCGCCGCGCGCACGTTTGCTGCCATCCTCGGCGGTAAACGGCCCGCGCTTCCAGCCGCCCGACAGTTCACCCACCGCTTGCAGCAGCGTGGTCAGGCGTTTGTTGTCGCGCAGTAAATGCAGGCGCAGGTCAAACGGGTCCTTGCCGCCCTTGTCAGCCAATTCATCGAGGAACGATTCATAAAAGAAGTCGTTGAGCGAATTGCCCACCGAACGCCAGTAACCGAGCATGGCCGGGCCTTTGGCGTAAATCTGCGCGATGCGTTTGTTGGGGATCGCGTAGGACTTGCCGGACAAGCCTTCAAGCGCCGTTGGGTCAAGTTTTTCTCCTTGCTTGCCGGCGAGGGCTTCGGTCGGGCCTTCGGTGGCACTGATCGCTTCGATTGCCAGCGGCCAGCCGTCGTTGTCCAGCGCGGCACGGAAGTTCACCGCAGCCACGGGACGGAGCACGTCACGCAGGAACTCTTCCTCGCGACTCCAGATCAGCTTGACCGGACGGCCAACGGCCTTGGACAGCGCAATCGCCTGCGGATAGGGACTGGCCGAGTCGTAGAGAAAATGCCGGCCGAAGAACCCGCCCAGCAGCGGCGAATGCAAGGTGATGCGCGACGGGTCCAGCCCTGTGCGTTTGGCGATGTCGGCACGGAACATGTCCGGCGCCTGATTCGGCAACCAGACTTCCAGCGAACCGTCCGGGTTGAATCGGGCCAGTGCCGAAGGAGGTTCCAGTTGACCGTGGTTCAGGTACTGGTTGTGGTAAGTGGCGTCGATCCGCGTCTTGGTTTCCTTGAGAATCGCCGCCACGTCGCCTTCATGTTCATCATCTTTGGCCGGGCCTTTATCTTCAGCAAGGCGCTTGAACCAGCCATCGCTGGAGAAGTCGGCGGGCATCGGCCGCACTTTGCTCTCAGCCGTTGGTTCTTGCCAGTCGACCTGAATCGCCTCGACCGCACGTTTGGCGTGCCACCAGCGCTCGGCGACTACCGCCACGGCACCCGGCAGACGGTGCACGGAATGCACGCCTTTCATTGCCTTGACCTGCTCTTCGTTGCGCAGGTTGCCCACGGTCATGCCCAGGCGCGGGGCATGTTGCACGGCAGCATGGAGCATGTCGTCGACCTTCAGATCGATGCTGTACAGCGCTTTGCCCGTGGATTTGTCGTAAGCATCGAGGCGCTTCACCGGTTTGCCGATCCAGCGGAACTGGCTCGGATCACGCAGCTTCACGGAAGCCGGATCAGGAACCGGCAGATCCATCGCGCGCTCGGCCAGTTCACCGTAGGCCAGCGAGCGGCCCGACTTGGCGTGCACGACTTTTCCGGGCTCGGTGGTCAATTCACTCACCGGCACGCCAAGTTGCTGCGCACCCGCCTGCAACAACATGGCGCGGGCGAGGGCGCCGAGGCGACGCATGACCGGGTAACTCATGCGCACCGACATGCTGCCGCCGGTGATGCGCATGCCGTTTTCCAACACCACATAGGCCTCACCGGGCGGTGCGGCTTCGACCAGAAAGGTCGATGGATCGGCATCCAGCTCTTCACCGACGATTTGCGCCATCGCAGTGAACGTGCCTTGCCCGCCTTCCATGAACGGGCAGAGCAGACGCACGCGGTTGTCCGGGCGGATCTCGAGAAACGCCGGCACCTGCGTGCCGCGCTCGGCCGTCGCCGCTGCAACGGCAGCTTGCACCCGCGTCGCACCCAGCGGCAGGCCGAAGCCGAGGACCAGTGCGCCGACGGCGGTACCGGTGAGAAAACGTCTGCGCGATACATTGATCGGCTCGTGCAGATCCAGCACCGAGGCTTGCTGTGAAGGGTCGATTCGAACGTTCATCACGCGTCTCCCTTGCAGGCCAGCTCATGCACGGCAGCATGAATGGCGTTGTAGGTACCGCAGCGGCACAGGTTGACCATCGCCGCTTCGATCTGCGCATCACTCGGTTTCGGGTTTTGCTTGAGCAGCGCGGTGGCAGCCATCACTTGCCCAGACTGGCAGTAGCCGCACTGGGCGACCTGCAGATCGACCCAGGTCGCGACCACCCGTTTGCCCACGTCATCGCTTTCGATGGCCTCAATGGTGGTGACCTCGCGGCCGACCACACCGGCCACCGGCGTAACGCACGAGCGCACCACATTGCCGTCCACCAGCACCGAACAGGCGCCGCATTGCGCCAGCCCGCAGCCGTATTTGGTGCCGGTCATGCCCAGATCATCGCGGATCACCCACAGCAAGGGCGTATCGGCGTCGGCATCGACCTGATAGGTCTTCTGGTTGATTCGTAGTTCCATGGTTCACCCGCTGATCATCGGTTGACGTGCATTGTTATGAGCGGTGACACGCGGCGAGGCGGATCACCGTTTTTCGTTCAATTCGCGACTGTGCCAAGCGCTTCTGCCTCGAATGGCTGCCCGCGCAGGAGGGCGATGTCACGACTTGGCGCGGTGCCGAACAGCCGGCCATATTCGCGGCTGAACTGCGAAGGGCTTTCATAGCCCACCGCAAACGCCGCCCGCGACACGTCGAGGCGCTCGACCAGCATCAGCCGCCGCGCTTCGTTGAGCCGCAGCCATTTCTGGTACTGCAGCGGACTCATGCCGGTGAGCTGGCGGAAATGATGGTGAAAGGTCGGCGCGCTCATCTGCACCCGCGCGGCCAGATCGTCGATGCGCAGGGCATCTGCGTAGTTGAGCTTGAGCCAGTCAATCGCCTTGGCGATGCGATAACCCTGACCATCGACGGCCGTGATCTGCCGCAGCCGTGCACCTTGATCGGTATGCAGCAGCCGATAGTGGATCTCGCGCAAAATCAGCGGCGCCAGCACCGGGATCGCCTCGGGTTCGTCGAGCAATGCCAGCAGGCGATCGAGCGCGCCCGCCAACGCAGACGACAGACTGCCAATCGCGGCGCCCGTGCCCGTTGCAGGCTGCCGCTTGGCCGGTAAGCCGCTTTTGGTGATGACCTCGGCGAGCATGCTCACATCCAGTTTCAGTACGAGGCCGACACAGGGCTGTGCGGGACTGGCGAGTGTCACTTCGGAGTTGGCGGGCAGATCCAGTGAGGTCACCAAAAACCGCGAAGGGTCATAGCTGTAACCCTCGCCACCGACCCATAAGCGCTTTTCGCCGCGACCGACGAGAATCAGGCTGGGTTCGATCATGCACACCACCGGCGGCGCCGGTTGGTCGCGACGAAACAGCGACAGCCCGGGTATGGCCGTGGCGAAATCGCCCGGTGCGCTTACGCGCGGGTCTATGTGCAATGCCAAAGGCGATTCCTCGGGCAGAGGGGTAGGGATCATGTCGGGTCACTCCTGTTGACCGAACTCTAATCCGCGCGCGAGACGTTTCCTATCCATCACCCTGCATCGCCAGAGGATCAGGCAAGCATTCAAGAGGAATGCACTAGGGAAGGGGCGGATTGACCGGGAGAATGTGTCTATCTGTTACAGGGGCAGTGCTCGCAAGAGCGACAAAATGCTTGCCCCTGCGCATCACACCCTTACGTTTTTCGCACCACAGGTCGTTCCAATGACATTTCGTTCTACAGATCCTTCTAAAAGAACAGGCGGCTGGAGCGCCGTGCTGGCCATGTCGCTGGCCGCATTCGCCTTGGTCGCTTCAGAATTCATGCCGGTCAGTCTGCTGACGCCGATTGCGGCAGAACTGCACATCACTGAAGGCCAGGCCGGGCAGGGGATTTCCGTGTCGGGCGCCTTTGCCTTGATCACCAGCCTGTTGATCGCCTCGGTCGCCGCGCGCATCGAACGCAAGAAATTGCTGCTGGGCCTGACCTTGCTGATGATCGTCTCCGGTACGGTCGTCGCGGTCGCGCCGGGTTATCCGTCATTCATGTTTGGGCGTGCCCTGATCGGGATAGCGATTGGCGGCTTCTGGTCACTGTCGGCGGCGACTGCAATGCGTCTGGTGAAGCCCGAACAGGTTTCGCGAGCGCTGGCCATCGTCAATGGCGGTAACGCCTTGGCCACGGTCATCGCCGCTCCGGCGGGGAGCTTTCTTGGCTCGCTGATCGGCTGGCGCGGCGCGTTCTTCTGCGTGGTCCCAGTCGCAGTGCTGGCCGCCGTGTGGCTGCTGATCAGCCTGCCGTCCTTCAAGGTCGAGCGCCAGGCCGGAAGCGGCAACGTTCTGCGGTTGATGAAACAATTGCCAGTGGCCTTGGGCATGGTCGCCGTCAGCGTGTTTTTCATGGGCCAGTTCATGCTGTTCACCTACCTGCGGCCCTTTCTTGAAGGCGTGACGGGCGTCAGTGTTTCAACCTTGTCGTTGATGCTGCTGGGGTTGGGACTGGCCGGTTTTATCGGCACCTTTCTGATCGAACGGTTTATGGGTCGCGGCCTCTACCGCACGTTGACCGTCATCCCGCTGATCATGGCGGCCATCGCGCTGGCGTTGGTCAGCTTCGGCAAATCACCGCTGCTGACCGCCGTGTTGCTCGGACTTTGGGGACTGGTTGCCACGGCCGCGCCGGTCGGCTGGTGGACATGGCTGGCGCAGACGCTGCCGGATGATGCGGAAGCCGGAGGCGGACTGCTGGTAGCCATTGTGCAACTGGCAATCGCGGGAGGCGCAATCATTGGCGGTCTGGCTTTTGACCTGAGCGGTTACAAAGCTACATTCGAGCTTAGCGCTGCGGTGTTGGTCGTCGCGTCTGTGCTGGCCTGGTTGGCGGGGCGCAATGCCACGGAGGTTCATCTTGTCGAGGCGAATGCGACTGCTTGAGAGGAGCAGCCGTTTCGCGTACCACTAACCTCGGCAGGCTCACGTCAGGTGGCCGTGGTCGGCGCTATTTCTTCAGTTGCTCATATGACTTGACCATGTCCCGCGCCCAGACATCGAGCACCGCTTTGAAGTCATTGGCCTCCAGAACCTGTGCGGAGTTGTCGAGGTCAGCGCCGGCGCCCTTGCGCACCACTTCGGCGACCAGTTTGTTGTCACTTCCATCGAGAAACGCCGCTTCGGTCGCCAGACTGGTGTCCTGATCACGAATACCGGTGGCGGCACTGACGCCGGCGGCCACCAAGGCAATCGGAATGACTTCATACGGACGCAGCCCCTTGGTTTTGGCACTGGCTGCGGTGATAGCCGGACGTACCACCAGCACGCCAGGCCCTGGGCCGCTGGCGAGTGGAAGCGCACTGGAAAACGCATTTTTCAACGTTTGATCGTAATACTGGGTGATGCCGTTGAGGGTCTTTTGCGGGATTTTTGCGGTAGGTTGCGGCTTGGGAAAGAGCTGACTGGGTTCGACGTAAACGCTGGTGAATTTGCTGACATCGACTTTCGGATCAATCCAGCGCATGACAGCTGCACCCGAAGGAGATTTCTCTTCCTTCAGGACGCTGTAGTCGCCGAGAAATCCGGAGTACTGCTCGGGGTCCACGTACTTGCTGGCACAGCCGGAAAGGGCCAGAGACAGCACACACAACGGTACAGCGAGTGCTTTGAATCGCATGAGAAGCTCCATTGTCGAAATACTGGTGACGCTGGTCTACGGCAGCGTTTTGAATCGCTACCGCAGACCAACATCAACTGACTCGGTCGTTACGGCGTGACGATGTTGAACCAGAAATCGAAGTCATCCATGTACGACACCAACTCTTCGAGCTTGCCCTGCGTGCCGTCGACTTTGATATCACCCTTGGCCAAGGCGTCCTTCAGGGTGGCTTCTTTCAGCACGATTTTGTTCAAGGTGTCGCGAGTCAGGGTCACTTTGGCATCAGCGTCTTTGCCTTCAACGCCTTCAGTGTGGTTAAGCACGCCGTTCTCCATTTCCACTGAGTACTTCTGCTTCAGGTCAGTGAAGTCAAAGTTGAGCGACAAACGCTTGCCATCCGCTTTCGGACCATTGAGGCGCATGGCCAGGAAATCGAAGAACAAATCGAGATCCATGGCGCGAACAGTGTCCGGACTGGCCGTGTCCGGAGTAGGCAGTTTCCTCACTCCATCGCGCAGTTCCTGTGCTCCGGTGAGGTAGAAATTGCGCCATGGGCCGCTTTCGGCCTGGTAACCCAACTGCTCAAGCGCATCGGCTTGCAGGTTTTTCGCCGCTTGGTTGCTCGGGTTGGCAAACACCACATGATTGACCACTTCGGCGACCCAGCGGAATTCGCCTTTATCCATGTACTCCTTGGCCTTCTTGAGCACGGCGTCTTCGCCGCCCATCATTTCCACGTAATGTTTGGCGCCTTCCTCCGGAGGCAATACATTCAATGTGGCCGGGTTGCCGGTAAACCAGCCAAGGTACAGCACATAGGTGGCCTTGACGTTATGGTTCACCGAACCGTAATAACCACGATTGGAGAACTTGTTGGCGATCGCCTTGGGCAGTTTGAACTGCTCGGCAATCTCCACCATCGTGTAACCCTTGTTGATCATCCGCAGGGTTTCATCGTTGATGTAGCGGTACATGTCGCGCTGGGAAGACAATTGCTCACGCACTTCCTTGTTGCCCCAGACTGGCCAGTGGTGCATGGCGTACATCACCTGTACATCGTCACCCCACAGTTTCAGCGCTTCGTTGAGGTACTTGGACCATGGAAGCGGTTCGCGGATCTTCGCGCCGCGCAGCGAGTAGGTGTTGTGCAGGGTATGGGTGGAGTCCTCGGCAGTGTTGAGCGCCTTTTTCTCTTTGATGTAATAGAGCATTTCCGCCGGTGCTTCACTGCCGGGCGCATAAAGGAACTGGTAGGTCAGGCCGTCGATAACGTGGGTTTCACCGGTGGTCTTGATGATGTCGGTCGGAGGTATCAGTGTCACGGTGCCGGCCGACGTGGTGGTGCCCAGGCCCGCGCCCAACTGACCAGTCGCCGAAGGAGGTAGCAGGTTGCCGTACATGTAACTGGCCCGGCGGCTCATGGCGGTGCCGGCCATGACGTTTTCTGCCACTGCGTGTTCGACGAAGCCCAGAGGAGCGTAAACCTTGACCTTTCCGGCCTTTACATCGTCTTCGTTGATCACCCCACGTACGCCACCATAGTGATCAACGTGGCTGTGGGTATAGATCACTGCTACCACTGGTTTTTTCGGCCGGTGCTGATAGTAAAGATCGAGGGCTGCCTTCGCGGTTTCGGTGGAAATCAATGGGTCAAAGATGGTGATGCCGTCCTTACCCTCAACGATGGTCATGTTCGAAAGATCGTAGTTACGCACCTGATAGATGCCATCGGTGACTTCGAACAGACCAGAAATATTGATCAGTTGAGACTGACGCCACAGGCTTGGGTTGGTAGTGTCCGGTGCAGCCTCGCCTTCCTTGATAAAGGCATACTTGGCAGGGTCCCAAATGACATTGCCCGCCCCTCCTTTTATGACCGTCGACGGCAACGGCGCTATAAAGCCTTTGTGCGCCAGTTCAAACGAGGTCTTGTCGTTGAACGGCAGCTCATTTAGCAACGCATTGTTCGCTGCCTTGGTGGCTTCCGAGGCAGCCTTTGGCTTTTCCCCATCAGCCGCGAGAGCTTGCGAAGCCAATGCTATGGCCGCTACCAACGAAAAAGCGGCGCCAGCCAATTTCAACGAACGCCATTCCCCTCCGGATTGACGTTGCACTGTCGAGTGAATTCCCAAGACCATCTTCTACGCTCCTTCATAGTAGGAATGCGCTAAGCCTAAAGCGCAAAAACAAGCCCATTTGAAGGTAGTAGGAATTCTCGGTTGGCCAAGGAAAAAACCGACCGATTTTAGAAATCAAGTGAAACAAATTTTATCGTAAGTGATGACAAACTGAGGATTTCAATGGGTGGAAAACTTTCAGACCAATGCATTGAAAAAAATTAATTCTATGTATATCAGTAGCTTGTAAAGTTGTTGTACAGGTCGAGCCACGCATTGCGACTCAATCGATGGCTGCATTGCCGAGCATTGCGGTTACATGCCTACATGAGGCGACGAGCGGTGATTCCGCTGGCCAGTTAATGACTACCAAGACGGCCGCAAATGGCCATGCATACGAGGTTTTCCACGGCAAAGTGTTCGGTCATGAACCTAAGGGTCTGGCCGAAAGCAGATGCCCGAAAACAGGTTGATGCTATCTGTCTGATCGGGATTTCAGGCTCCGTACGAACACTTACTGGTTGCCATTCTGCGGTTTTTCGTACAGCCGCTGGCCAGCAGAAGGCTGCTTAGTGCACCAATGGCGGTTGGGTCGCGACCGAGACAGTGAAGACCACGACAAACAGCACGACGATTCCCCAGAACAACACCATGACTGTCAGCATGACGACCCTAAGGCCTTGATAAAGCCTGCGCAGCCAATGGCCTTCGGGTTTTGCGTCTGCGCGGGTTCTGAGTACGCCTTTCAAGTAAAAACCGAGGAGCGCCAACAGCGCGCCATCAATCGCCAGCGCAGGCAGGCCGGCTATGGGGAAAATGCTTTCCCACCGATAGAAAGAAGACCGGCTCAGAAAGACCACATAACAAGTCAGACTGCCGTAGGGCAGTGCTCTCCACCATTTGCCGGCAAGCGCCCCGACCATCAGGCACATGATCACCATGAACGGGCTGAGGAGAATATGGATCATCCATTCCAGTACGTTGGGCAAGTAGTCCGGGGAATGGATGTTGCGCCAGAGGTATTCCAACATTGATCGGGTTCCTTCCTTCCAGGGAGTCAGTGTTGCAGCGGTGCTTCCATGCTGCTGCACGGTATCGGCGTGTTTTTGGATTACATAAGGGTTGTTGTGTAAATCAGGGGCTTGCGGACTACGCCGGAGCATGTCCGGGCGCTGGAGGGATTCAAGGTCGCGCGCAATGGCGTGCCGTCCGTCGTGCGTGAGAAACGGTTGAGCGAACCGATTACGCAGCAGTTATTAGCGTTTCGTCATCCTCTAGCGGCCGCTAGCGCCACGGTCATCAACCCCTCGTTCTACCACGCTCTGTTTTTATCTCTGTTCATCCCCCGATAAGAAAAACCGATACCTGCTTAAGGATTTCCCAGAGGCGGGCGGTATACCTGCGGCTTTACAGTCACCTCCATCGTTCAGCGTGGACGGTCTACTTACAGGCCTTGTCCGTCGGGACTTCTACAAAAATAAGAAGGTGACAGCATGAGTAGTGAAACGGTCGATATCAAAGCATGGATCGACAACCGCAAAGTGGTCCCGTACCAGTGGCTGATTATGGGTTTATGTTTTTTTATCGTGCTTTTCGATGGCTTCGACGTCGCGGTGATGGGGTTTATTGCCCCCTCGCTGATTCAAGAATGGGGATTGTCGAAAGCGGCGTTCGGCCCGGTGATGAGCGCGGGCATGATTGGGCTGGCGATCGGCGCGCTGACCGCTGGCCCTTACGCCGACCGAATCGGCCGCAAAAAGGTGCTCCTGACGGCGGTGACTGGCTTCAGCGTGCTCAGCCTTGCATGCGCCTTTGCACGTAATCCCTACGAGCTGGCTGCCTTGCGTCTGCTGACCGGTGTGGCGCTGGGCGCAGCGTTGCCAAACACCACCACACTGCTTTCCGAGTATTTGCCGGAACGCAATCGGTCACTGTTCATCACGATCATGTTCACCGGATTCAATATGGGGTCGGGGTTGGGCGGATTTCTCGCCGCGTGGTTGATTCCCCATCACGGCTGGCAGTCGGTGTTGCTCGCCGGCGGGATTCTGCCGATGTTGCTGCTGCCGTTGATGTGGCTGTTGCTGCCTGAGTCGGCGCGTTTTCTCGCCGCACGCAACGCGCCCGCCAGTCAGATTGCCAAGGTGCTGAACAAGCTGGGCGGCACGTTCAGCGCAGCGACGAAATTCGTCATCGCCGAACCGCAGGCTCAGCAAAAAGCACCGCTGCGCTTGCTCTTCACCGATCACTATCGTTTCGGCACTCTCGCCTTGTGGGCAACTTACTTCATGGGGTTGCTGGTGATCTACCTGACCATGGGCTGGATGCCGACCCTGCTGCGTGAAGGTGGGCTGTCCATCGAACGGGCCGCGACCATCACCGGACTGTTCCAGATTGGCGGTACTGTCGGCGCCATCGTGGTTGGGTGGGCGATGGACCGGCGAAATCCGAACGCGGTGATTGCCACGTCTTACGCTCTGGGTGGCGCTTTCATTCTGCTGCTGGGCGCCTTCAGCCTTGAGTCGGGCCTGCTGGCATTCGGCGTGGTGGCGGCAGGTTTCTGTATGAGCGGCGCGCAAACCGGCCTCAATGCTTTCGCGCCCGGTTACTACTCGACGGACTGCCGCGCCACGGGCGTCAGCTGGATGCTGGGTATCGGCCGCTTCGGGGCTATCTTTGGTTCACTCATCGGTGGCGCGGTGCTCAGCCTCGGGCTGGGGTTGCCGCTGCTGTTTGCCCTGTTGAGCGTGCCTGCCTTTATCGCTGCACTGGCGATCCTGGCCAACGGTCATGCACGGCGCCGAGTCAGTCGGGCTTTGCTGGCGCATTAATCTTTTTCAACAAAGGAACTCGTTATGGCACGCATCATTGGTGGCCTCGCTGTATCTCACACCCCGACCATCGGCTTTGCGGTCGATCACGACAAGCAGCATGAGGCCGCCTGGGCGCCGATCTTCCGTGGCTTTGAGCCGATCAAGGTGTGGCTGAAGGAGCAGCAACCGGATGTGCTGTTCTATATCTTCAATGACCACGTGACGTCGTTTTTCTTTGATCACTATGGTGCCTTTTCCCTCGGTGTCGATGAGCGTTACGAAGTCGCCGATGAGGGCGGTAATCCACGCGAGTTACCGGGGATCGCTGGCCATGCGGCGCTGTCACGGCACATCGGCGAGAGCCTGGTGGCGGATGAATTCGACATGAGTTTCTTCCGTGACAAGCCGCTCGATCATGGCTTCTTCTCGCCGATGTCGGCGCTGTTGCCGTGCGAGCCGGACTGGCCGGTGGAAATCGTGCCGCTGCAGGTTGGCGTGTTGCAGTTCCCGGTGCCGAGTGCGCGGCGTTGCTACAAGTTGGGTCAGGCGCTGCGCCGGGCGATTGAAAGCTACCCCGAGGACTTGAAAGTGGCCATCGTCGCGACCGGCGGCGTTTCCCACCAGGTGCACGGCGAGCGCTGTGGTTTCAACAACCCGGAGTGGGACCAGCAGTTCATTGACCTGTTGGTCAATGATCCCGAGCGCCTGACCGAAATGACCCACGCCGAGTACGCCGCGCTGGGGGGTATGGAAGGTTCGGAAGTGATCACCTGGCTGATCATGCGCGGCGCGCTGTCGGCCACGGTGAAAAACCTGCACCAGGATTACTACCTGCCTTCGATGACCGGCATTGCCACACTGCTGCTGGAAAACCAGGATCGAGCCGTTCCCGTCGACGTCGTTGCGCGGCACTTGCAGCACATGCAGCATCAGTTGGCGGGTATCGAGAAGCTTGAAGGCACCTATCCGTTCACCCTGGAACGCAGCGCCAAGGGCTATCGGTTGAACAAGTTTTTGCACCGCATGATCGAACCGCATTGGCGTCAGCGTTTCCTCGACCAACCCGAGGCGCTGTTCGATGAAGCAGGGCTGAGCGATGAAGAGCGGGATCTGCTGCGACGTCGCGACTGGCGCGGATTGATTCACTACGGGGCGATTTTTTTCGTGCTGGAAAAGCTCGCTGCCGTGGTCGGGGTGCCGAATCTGCAGATCTACGCGGCGATGCGCGGACAAAGCCTCGAGGAATTCATGAAAACCCGTAATCAGCAGGTGCTCTATTCGGTAGCGGGCAAGGCCCCACGCTAACGACACGGCGTCATCGGCGGCTCGTTCCGGGCCGCTTCGCAACACCATTGAATGACTTCACTGCGCCCGGCTCATGCGGGCGTAGCGGACTGCTTCATCCCAAAAAAATGGATAACAATAACAATGAAAATCACCGCCAATACCCGCGTAGTCTTCACGCTGTCCGCCGTTTGTGCTCTGCCTGTCGAGGCGAGCGCCGCAGGCTTTGTGGAAGACGCCAGCGCCAATCTCAACCTGCGCAACTTCTACATCAATCGTAATTTCACCAACCCGGCCAATGCGCAGGGCAAAGCCGAGGAATGGACGCAGAATTTCATAACCTGCGCTGGCGCAACTCGAGCATTCGCCGCGATTACAGCAGCAATGAGTTCGACGAGAATCGCTTGATCATCAGCTATCCGTTGAGCCTGCTTTAAGCGCCTCATTGGCCTGAGTTCGGATCACTCGGCGGATCATCTCCATCAACGCCTGCGCGACGGGTGAGTGCAGGCAACCGCTGCGGTAGGTCAGACCAATGGCTCTGACGGTCTGTTTCAATTCCAGCGGCAAAATGCACAACTCGCCGGACGCGATCTCCTGTTCCAGTTGATGCGCTGAAACGGCCGCGAGCATGTCCGAGCGTAACAACAGTCCGCGAATGATCGCCATGTCGGCGCTTTCCACCACCGGGGAAGGCGCCGGAATGCCGAAACCGACGAAGCAGTCGTCGAGCATTTTGCGCGCCGGAGAACCGGCGCGCGGCAATACCCACTGCGCGTTAGCGAGATGATCTTGCAGGCCGGTTTTGCCGTAGAGCGGATGATCACGCCGCGCAAGCACGACCATTTCCTCTGTCAGCAGTGACTCACCGACCAAGTCGCTGGCATAAGTCGATGAACGCAGTGCACCCAAAATGAAATCCACATCGCCGGCACGCAACTCGGTCGCCAGCAGGTCGAAGGGACTCTCATTGGTGATCACTTGAATGCCGGGATGCTCTGCCATCAGGCGCACGATGGCCTCGGGCAGGATGCGGGTGCGGCCGAGGGGCAGGGCGCCGACGTGCACAACACCGTGCAAGGCACCACGAAGGGCGGTGATGTCGCTGTCGATATGGCGCAGTTCGTTCAGCGCACGGCGGATTGCAAACAGGATGTCATGACTGGCGCGGGTCGGTTGCAAACCACGCGGCGTGCGCTCGAACAGCGATTGGCCGCAGCCATTTTCCAGCACTTTCAGCGTCGAACTGACCGCAGGCTGACTCAGCCCCAGCAGGTTGGCCACTGTCTGCATGTGCTGGGTTTCACAGAGTTTGACGAACACTTGCAGGCGTCGCGCCTGGAACAGATAAAGCGGTTCAATCGCGGCTTTCTCACCTTGGCCGAGCAATGTCGGCACGCTCCCAAGCTCCGCCAATACCCTTCGCGCACGGGGTAGCAAGCGTTCACCGAAATCGGTCAGGCGCATACCGTTGGCGTGGCGCTCGAACAGCATCACGCCCAGCCGTTCTTCGAACTCGGAAATGGAGCGGGTGACCACCGATTGCGCCCGGTACAGCGCGATTGACGCCTTGGAGACGCTGCCGTGATCAGCCACGCGGACGAAGGCGCGCACGTGCATCAGGCTCGGCAGTTCAAGGTTTTCCATGGGCAAGGGCTCTGCGGGTCGGCGAATTCGACGACTATGCCGCCGCTATTTTCGAGTGGCAATAAAAAAAACGCATACCTCGAACACTCGAACGCATTACTCCGTCGGCGGGGTGCGATGCGATGCTCTTTCGCAACGCAAGAGGAGAATCCGCAATGATCGATTCAACCAAAAACGCGCTGGTTGTCAGCGCCCACTCAGCCGATTTTGTCTGGCGTGCCGGTGGCGCCATCGCCCTGCATGCACAGCAGGGTTACCACGTTCACATCGTCTGCCTGTCGTTCGGCGAGCGCGGCGAATCCGCCAAGCTGTGGCGCAAGGGCGAGATGAGCGAAGACAAGGTCAAAGCCGCACGTCGCGAAGAGGCTCAGGCCGCCGCCGACATTCTCGGGGCCAGTGTCGAGTTCTTCGATATCGGCGATTACCCGATGCGCGCCGACAAGGAAACCTTGTTCCGTCTTGCCGATGTGTTCCGCCGGGTGCAACCGGAGTTCGTCCTCAGTCACTCGCTCAAGGACCCGTATAACTACGATCACCCGCTGGCCATGAACCTGACCCAGGAGGCGCGCATCATCGCCCAGGCCGAAGGCTATAAACCGGGTGAGAAAATCGTCGGCGCACCGCCGGTCTACAGTTTCGAGCCGCACCAGCCCGAGCAATGCGAATGGCGCCCCGATGTGCTGCTCGACATCACTGATGTCTGGGACAAGAAGTACGCGGCCATCCAGTGCATGGCCGGGCAGGAGCATTTGTGGGAGTACTACACGCGCGTCGCCCTGCAACGCGGGGTGCAAGCCAAGCGTAATGTCGGGATCACCTCAACCCGCAACATCGTCCATGGCGAGGGTTACCAGAGTATTTTCCCGCGTGTCACGGAGAATCTGGGATGAGCGAACATATCGGCAAGACTGGCGTTGTCGTGCGCAATATTCAGCGCGCCGAAGCAGCGCTAATCGATGAGTTGAAACGCTTCGGCGTGGCGACCATTCATGAAGCGCAGGGTCGCAAAGGCCTGTTCGCGAGTTCGATCAGACCGATTCAACAAGGCTCGGTGATCAGTGGTTCAGCCATCACGGTACTGGTCGCCCCGGGTGACAACTGGATGTTCCACGTGGCCGTCGAACAATGCCGGCCCGGCGATATTCTCGTGGTTGCACCGAGTTCGCCGTGCACCGACGGCTACTTCGGCGACCTTTTGGCCACCTCGCTCAAGGCCCACGGCGTTCGGGCGCTAGTGATTGATGCGGGCGTGCGCGACACCCACACCCTGCGCGAAATGGGCTTCCCGGTCTGGTCCCGTGCCATCAGCGCGCAAGGCACAATTAAAGAAACCCTGGGCTCGGTCAACCTGCCGCTGGTGTGCGGCGGGCAACTGGTGCACCCGGGTGATGTGGTTGTTGCTGATGACGATGGTGTGGTGGTCGTGCGACGCACCGAGCTGCAGCAAGTCGTCGAAGCCAGTCGCGCCCGCGCCGACCTGGAGGAACAGAAGGCCCTGCGCCTGGCCAAGGGCGAACTGGGTCTGGACATCTACAACATGCGCGCGCGCCTGGCGGAAAAGGGGTTGCGTTACGTCGACAGTCTTGAAGAACTGGGAGACTGAGCATGGCGCAGACCCGCATTCCCTGTCTGCTGATGCGCGGCGGTACGTCGAAAGGTGCTTACTTTCTGGCCGACGATTTACCGCAAGAACCTGCGCTGCGAGACCGCGTGCTGCTGGCGGTGGTGGGCTCGCCGGATGCGCGGCAGATCGACGGCATTGGCGGCGCTGATTCGCTGACCAGCAAAGTGGCGATCGTCAGACCGTCGAGCCGCGCGGGTGCCGATGTCGATTACCTTTTCGCCCAAGCGCTGGTGGATGAGCCGCGCGTCGATTACGGTCAGAACTGCGGAAACATCCTCGCCGGTGTCGGTCCGTTCGCCATCGAGCGTGGGTTGGTAGCAGTGACAGCCGATGTCACCCCAGTGCGGATCTACATGGAAAACACCGGACAGATCGCCATCGCCCATGTGCCAACGTCTGATGGTGAGGCGCGCTACGACGGCGACGCGCGTATCGACGGCGTGCCGGGGCAGGCCGCACCGCTGATTGTCGAATTCGAGGATGTCGCTGGCGCCAGCTGCGGCGCCATGCTGCCGACCGGCAACGCCCGGGACGTGATTGACGGCGTTGAAGTGACCTGCATCGATAACGGCATGCCCGTGGTGCTGATCAACGCGCAAGAGCTTGGTTGCAGTGGCTATGAGAGTCCCGCGCAACTCGACGTCAATGCTTCACTGAAACAGCGTCTGGAGTCCATCCGCATGCAAGCGGGGCGGCGCATGAACCTGGGTGATGTGAGTCAGCGCAACGTACCGAAGATGTGCCTGATTGCACCGCCGCAGGTAGGTGGTGCAATCACTACACGCAGTTTCATTCCCCATCGCTGCCACACCAGCATTGGCGTGTTCGGCGCGGTCAGCGTGGCTGCCGCCTGCCTGATCAAAGGCAGTGTGGCGGCGGTCATGGCGGTGGCGGAGGAGGGCGAGGTGAAACGCCTGTCGATCGAACATCCGACGGGCGAGTTCACTGTGGAGTTGCGCTTGCAGGACGAGCGATTGCTCGGGTGCGGACTGATGCGCACGGCTCGGTTGTTGTTTGATGGCCTCGTCTGCATTCCATCAGCGATCTGGAGTGGCAAAGCCGTTGGTCAATCAGGAGAGTGCTTCTCGCAAGTACGCGTAAAGAGCTGAAAAAACGCGCAAGCGATCCACCCATGTGGAGCAGGTCGCGCGTGCCCAGAACCGACAAAGCCCTGAATAGTCAGGGCTTTGTTGTATCCAGTGGAAGCTCGGCGGGTGAGTCGCTTTGATCTGCCAGACCCTGTGAAAGCTCGTTGATCGATCGCCACCTTCTTTCTGTCGACCATTTTTGTCGAACTCATCGGCTCCCGACACTCGACAGCCACACTCAAGCACCTGATTGTGAGTCCCGGGCTTTGGATACTGGTACCGGCAATGATTGCGACCGGTGCAAGTGGAGTGTTAATGAGTCGGAAACGACAAGGACGACTGGTCGCTTTGAAGAAGAAACGCATGCCATTCATTGCCGCCAATGGCCTGTTGGTTCTGCTGCCGTGCGCCATTTTGCTTAACCAATGGGCGTCGGCGGGAAGTCTGGATACGCGTTTTTACTTCGTGCAGGTAATTGAACTGATCGCAGGGGCCACCAATCTCGCATTAATGGGGATGAATATGCGTGACGGCCTGCGCCTGAGCGGCCGACTGCTGCGGGTTGCACCTCACAGACAGTAAGCTGAATACTTGCTTCCGTTTGTTTTAAAAGCTGGGCCGAAATTTGCCATTCGTGATCAGCTGCTATCGGCCAGAAGCAGCCTGTCATAAGCGAAATGTTTCGGCCCCGGAGCGGTCATTTGCTTTTGCCTATCCAACGTTTTGTATAACCTCGGGAAATTCGTTTCGAACCCCGCATTGCAATATCCAGGTTCCCGATATGCAGACAGACCAAAACAGACTACTCGCCCTCGCATTGCTAGAGATCAAGACTTTACTTGTTGATTATCTGGGTAGCGTTGTAGACGCCCCGACGAATGTTCGCGTGGCGGCGCATATTGCCTATGCACTTCATAACGAGGCGGAGGCTGTTTACACCAATGCTGACTTTGCGCTCGACGACGCATCCCAAAAAATCGCTGCGATCGATCAAATTTTAGGTGCCACTGACGGCGCCGCGCTATTGGGCAGATTTGATGTCGAAACCTAAGTCATTCCAGATAATGCTAAACCAGGATGACTGCTTTTGGCCGATCTCTGCCTGTCGTGAGGGCCGTAATCGGCCCAAAACGGAGCCTCCAAGCAAGAATGTTTGCGTCAGCTACGCTATTCCACCAAGCACGATACTGAAAGCGAGGATTGGGATGACAGTTGGCCGCAGAGATGATCTAGCCTATTCCATCCTGTTAATCACTCCGGTTCTCCTTTACGCCAGTATAGGTGCGAACCCGCTGTATACAGGCAGTGGTTACCTTGTTGCAGTCCCCGCAGCCGTGTTCGTACTGGGCTCGATTTTTCGAACGCCTGCCCTGTTTCTGACTGGTACGACAGCCGCGGCGGTGGCCACACTGTCGATCTACATGAACATCATCGCCAGCCTCGACCACCCCGAAGGGTTGTTTGGGCTCGGGCATGTGTTCTCAATGCCCGGCATGTTGGTTGGTGCATCAGCGTCGGCCTGGCTGTTGAGATACCGCGTGAAAGCAAGTTTGCCGTGGATCGTCGCGGGCATTGGCTTTCTGGGAACTGCCTTGGGATTCATAGTCGCCCAGATGGTTATGTGCAACACCCTGATGTATTGCGGACCGCTTTCATTTGGGGGTTAACACAGGAACCGAACTTCCCCTTCTGGCTGAAAGCAGGCGGGTATTACCTTGTTTCAGCTACGCCAGGAGGCCAGCTTTCATAGAAAGAGCCGCCTACAGGTATCGGGTTGCCATCCATATGGTATGCGGCCCATGCCAGTAGGTGTGCCATGCGTTCGGCAGCAACTGGCGACAGTCTGCAATATCCTCTGACTTCGTCTAGCCGTACTCGGCAAACATCGAGGTGGCGTCGAACCCCGGAAAATCCACCAAGATAGAGATAGAACTCGTCGAGAAGGATACCCACGCCTGGAACACCATAGGTGCCGGCCACACCTGGTGCCTCCTCATATATGGCCTTCACATCATGGCCTTCCAAGGTCGCGACAGCGGTTAGTACATCGCAAAAAGTATCTTTCATGCTGTTGCTGACCCAGAGGTCATAGCTGTTGCCGATAATGATGGGCGCGCCCATGAGTCTTACTCTGATTTCGATAATGGAATGCTGAAGAAGAGACGGATTCAGCCATGTCGCCAATTTTCAATAGGCCGTCTCCGCTCCGATTATTATCGTTTTGGGCTGGAAAAGGCCATGCGTGGGCGGCTGCTCTTGGCCGAAATCTGTCTTTAACGACAGCCATCAACTTCACGAGTATCCGCAAATATCAGCTTACGCCCCGGCTGACATCCGGTGATGCTCCAGCAAGAAGTCCACAAACAATCGCACCCGCGCCGGCATCGCCGCGCCACCAACGAACACCGCATGAATCGGTTCCTGGTCTCCGGGGTTCCAGGCCTCCAGCAGCGCAATCAGCTCGCCGCGCTGCAGATCCTCGCTCACGCTGAACTCTCCGATACGGGCAATGCCGGCACCGACTCGGGCGAATTGTGCCAACGCTTCACCACTGCTGCATTCGATGTTGCCGCTGACCTTCAGGGAAAACGCTTTGCCATCGCCGATAAATGGCCAGTTGGGTTCGGCACGCTTGAAATTGAAGCGCAGGCAGTTGTGCTGTAGCAAGTCTTCCGGTTCCTGCGGGACGCCGTGGCGCTGCAGATACTCGGGCGATGCCACCACGACCTGGCCGGTGGTGCCAATCCTGCGTGCGGTCAGCGGGCTGTCGGGCAGATGACCGAAGCGCACCGCGACGTCGGCCTGCCCGCCGAGAATGTCGACCACTTCGTCGCCGAGGGTGAGGTCGACGACGATGTTCGGGTAACGCGCGCTGAAGGCTGCGACCAATGGAACGATGGCCAGGCGTCCATGACCAAGGGCGGCACTGACCCGCAATCGCCCCTTGGGCACGCCTTGGTCGGCGATGGCGTCTTCGACCTCGTCCATGTCGGCGAGGATACGCCGGGCGCCGCGCAGGAACGCTTCGCCCTCGGCGGTGAAGGTGAGCGCTCGTGTGGTGCGCAATAGCAGGCGGGTGCCAAGCCGTTGCTCGGTGCGCGCGATGATCCTACTGACTGCCGAGGGTGTCAGGCCCAACGCACGTGCGGCGGCCGACAGACTGCCTTCCTGCGCCACGGTGGTGAACACGCTCATTTCACCTGACCTGCCGTTGAAATCCACTTGTGCCTCCTACGCAAAGGTGATTGCCAAAAACGCTATCTACCGCCTGAAAGGGCGGGATCGTAGCATTGGCAGCATAGATGAGGAGCTTTTCATGCGTATCAATCCACCACTTGTTGCACTCGCCATCGGTGCCTTCGGCATCGGCGTTACAGAATTCGCCCCCATGGGCATGTTGCCGGGTATCGCTGCGGATCTGGGCGTTTCCATTCCCGCAGCCGGTTTGCTGGTCAGTGCTTATGCGCTAGGCGTATTGCTCGGCGCACCGCTGATGACCCTCACCACCGGCAGGATTCCCCGGCGCTATCTGCTGATCGGGCTCATGGCGATTTTCACCCTGGGTAATCTGATGTCAGCGTTGGCCACCGATTACTACAGCCTGATGGTCGCCAGGGTCGTGACCTCACTGAACCACGGTGCTTTTTTTGGCGTTGGCTCCGTCGTCGCCGCTACCCTGGTCGCCCCGGAAAAACGCGCCGGGGCAGTGGCGGCGATGTTCATGGGCCTGACTCTGGCGACCATCGGCGGTGCGCCGCCGGCCGCCCGGGTTGGCGGTCTGTTCGGCTGGCGCCCCGCGTTCTGGGGGATTACCGGCCTGGGCGTGCTGACCATGGCCGCATTGTGGTTCGCTCTGCCCAACGTGCGGGCGCCGCAAAGCGTCGGTGTCATGGCAGAAATTCGCGTGTTGGGCCGCGGCCCGGTGCTGGCCGCGCTGGCCCTGACCGTGGTCGGCTCGAGTGCCATGTTCACCGTCTTCACCTACATCGCGCCGATCCTCAGCAGCGAGACCCATGCGTCCACCGCCTTCATCACCGCCATGCTGATGCTTTACGGTGTCGGGTTGACGCTGGGCAACATGTGGGGCGGCAAAGCCGCTGACCGCTCAATCGATCGCACCCTGATCGTTTCGCTGAGCGTGCTGATTCTGGTCCTGTTGGCGTTCACCGTACTGATGCGCTGGCCGCTGCCGGCCGCCGTGGCCATTCTGATCTGGGGTATTGCCAGTTTCGCCCTGGTGCCGCCGCTGCAGATGCGTGTGATGGAAGCGGCGAAGGACGCGCCCAATCTGGCCTCGGCGGTGAACATCGGCGCCTTCAATTTCGGCAATGCGATTGGCGCGGCGCTGGGCGGTGCGGTGATCAGCAGCGGCTTGGGTTATCCGGCGATCTCCCTGGCCGGCGCGGCAATGGCGGGCCTGGGGCTGCTGATGGTTTTGGGGTTTGCGTGGCGTTCCAGAACGGTTGAAGCTGCAGTCGTGTAACACGTTCAACAATGCTCGGCGAGTTGTCAGTATTCGAGAGGATGAGTAAGCTGCCCCCATGAATCAGCCATCCCTATCTGCCTCCTCGCCGAGCACTCGCGGCCCCGCCGAACACGACATTCGTAACCAGATTGTCGCCGCGGCCAACGAGCATTTCAGCCAATACGGCTACGGTAAAACCACGGTTTCCGACCTGGCCAAGGCCATCGGTTTTTCCAAGGCCTACATCTATAAATTCTTCGATTCCAAGCAGGCGATTGGCGAGGCCATTTGCGCCAACTGTCTTGGGCAAATCGCTGCGGCAGTCGAACAAGCGGTTAATACCGAGGCGATTTCAGCCACCGAGCGTTTGCGCAGGTTGGTGAAAACCGTGATCGCTACGGGCGTGGACCTGTTCTTCAATGATCGCAAGCTCTACGACATCGCCGCGTTTTCCGCTTCGGAGCGCTGGAACAGTGCCCAGGTGTACGAGGCGCAGATCAAGGCCTTTATCTTCGACATCGTGCGCCATGGTCGAGAAGCGGGGGAGTTCGAGCGCAAGACCCCGCTGGACGAGACCGTCGAGGCGATCAATCTGGCGCTGCGACCTTTCGTCAATCCGCTGCTGTTGCAACACAATCTGGATTTGATCGAGCAAGCGCCCACGCTGACCACCAATCTCATCCTGCGCAGCCTCATGCCTTGACCCATCGCTGAGCAAGGTTTTCAGGCGATTCGAGTCAAACGACATCCCCTCATTACGTTTCCTGCCCAACGGCACATCAGTGCCGGGAGGGCATTGAATTTAGTCTTAAGTGACCATTGACTGAATAGGTCACATGGATAATATGGTTTCGCTGTAGTGCTAGATGTTCTATTCCAGTGATCTCCATAGAGTCCAATAATGAAAAAAACAATGCTCAAGAGCCCCGTGGGCCTGGCCTTCGTACTTGCGTCTTCCAATGTGTTTGCCGGTGGCTTTGCACTCAACGAACAAAGCATCAGCGGGATGGGCTCCGGTTTTGCCGGGCGCTCTTCTTCAGCCGAAGACGCCAGTACGATCTACGGCAACCCGGCGGGCATGGCGCGGCTTAAACGAGAGCAGGTCAGCGTGGGCGCGGCGACGCTGTTCGCCAAGTCGGATATCAGCCGGACGCGCAGTACGTTCGGCGGCAATGAAGATGGCGACATGGTGCCGACGACCACCGTGCCCATGGGGTATTACGTCAAACCGATTGATGACCACTGGGCATTCGGCGTCGGATTTTATGTACCGTTCGGGCTGATCACCGACTACGGCAGTGGTTATGCCGGGCGCTATTACGCCAACAAGAGCGAAGTCACCACGCTGACTTTCCAGCCGACCATCAGCTACGCCTTTAACGAAAAAGTCTCGATCGGTTTCGGCCCGACCATTAACCGTATCAGCGGCGAGATATCGGGCATGGTCCCCAATCCACTCAGCCCGGGGCGTAATGACGGCAAGCTGAAAAGCACCGGCGATGACACCGCGCTGGGCTTCAACGCCGGCGTGCTGGTGCAGGCAACAGACCGGACCCGCCTGGGGCTGACCTATCACTCCAAAGTCAGTTACCACCTGGATGCGAAAACCAAGGTCACCGATGGCATCTTCAGCGTGCTGGGCGTCAGCGGCCGCAGCTATGACGCATCGCTGGACGTGGACACGCCGGAGTCGGTGGATTTTTCGGTCACGCATCAATTCAATAACGACTGGACGCTTTATCTGGGCAGTACCTGGACGCGCTGGAGCCGCTTCAAGGAGCTGACGATCGAGAACAGTGGCTTGCCGACGTTGCTGAGTGGCCAGTTGGGGACGATCAGCGAAGAGCAGAACTGGCACGACACCTGGGCTCACGCGATCGGTGCGGCCTATCAATTGAATAACCAATGGGTGCTTCGTGCCGGTTTCTCGGTTGATCAGTCACCGGCCAACAACACCAATCGGGGGCCGCGCATTCCGACGGGCGACCGCAAGGTGCTCAGCGTCGGGGCAGGCTGGACGCCCATGGAAAATGTCACGATCGACCTGGCTTATTCCTACCTTTGGGAGGAGAGCGTCGAGGTTAACGACACCTCGGCATCGAGAGGTGCCTACAGTGCCAGATACAAGAACAGTGCGAGCGGGCTGGGGACTTCGGTGAGCTACCGTTTTTAGTCGGGCCTGTCAGTCGATTTGCAGGCCGATATTGCTGATGGTCAGGATGCAGTTATTTCTCATATAGTGACTATTGACGATAATGGTCACAAGACTGAGAATATGATGATCATCCTATTCCTCAGTAAGGGAATCTATGCGCCGGCTCCGACCTTTCCCCATTGCCGCATGCTTGTTGCCTCTCGCCCTGAGCGCCTGTGGCGAATCTTCCAGCGTTGCAGATCCCCGCACACAGGCGCCACTGGTCAGATCCGCTGCCGTTCAAGCATCAGCCGATGTCGCTCGCTCTTTCACCGGAGTGGTCGCGGCGCGTGTTCAGGGCGACCTGGGGTTTCGCGTTTCGGGCAAGGTGCTCGAACGTTTGGTGGATACAGGGCAGGCCGTCAAGCGCGGGCAGCCGCTGATGCGTCTCGACCCGATCGACCTCGGACTGCAAGCGCGGGCGCAGCAGGCGGAGGTCATAGCGGCTCGCGCCCGCGCCAAACAGACAGCCGACGACGAGGCTCGCTATCGCAAACTGGTCGGCGTTGGCGCCATTTCGGCATCAGCCTACGACCAGTACAGAGCCGCCGCGGAGACGGCAAAGGCGCAGCTCAACGCCGCGCAAGCGCAAGCGGACGTAGCGAGTAATGCTTCAGGTTATGCGTTGCTGGTCGCTGATGCGGATGGCGTGGTGGTGGAAACGCTCGCCGAGCCAGGACAAGTGGTCAGCCCGGGACAACCGGGGGTGCGCCTGGCGCGCGCAGGTCAGCGTGAAGCCATCGTGCATTTGCCCGAAACCCTGCGTCCGGCAGCCGGCTCCACCGCACAAGCGAACCTCTACGGGGTCAATTCAGCGGCGGTGACGGCAAAACTGCGGCTGCTTTCGGACTCCGCAGACCGCACGACGCGCACATTCGAAGCGCGCTATGTGCTCGAGGGACCGCTGGCCAACGCACCAATCGGTGCGACCGTGACCCTCAGCATTGCCGACGGCGCCACTCAGACACAGGCGTTACAAGTCCCCATCGCCTCTGTTTACGACCCGGGCAAAGGACCCGGTGTATGGGTGATCGCCGGAACACCGGCAACAGTGACCTGGAGAGCGGTTCAGGTGCTGGGGTTGAGTGATGATTCGGCACGCATCGCCGGCGATCTCACTGCCGGTGAGCAGGTTGTAGCGTTGGGCGCCCATCTGCTGCGCGATGGCGAAGAAGTACGATTGCCGCAGCAGAGCGAAGCCAGCGTTGCCGGGAGTCGCCCATGAGCCAGGGGCGCTTCAACCTTTCGGCCATCGCCGTGCGCGAGCGGGCGATCACGGTGTTCCTGATTTTTCTGATCGCTGTTGCAGGGACGTTGTCGTTCTTTAAGTTGGGACGTGCGGAAGATCCACCGTTTACGGTCAAGCAGTTGACCGTGATTACCGCGTGGCCGGGCGCGACGGCGCAAGAGATGCAGGATCAGGTCGCCGAACCCCTTGAAAAGCGCCTGCAAGAACTCAAGTGGTACGACCGCTCGGAAACCTATACCCGTCCGGGACTGGCGTTCACGATGGTGTCGTTGCTCGATAGCACGCCACCCGCGCAAGTGCAGGAAGAGTTCTATCAGGCACGCAAGAAACTCGACGATGAAGCCATCAGGCTGCCGTCCGGTGTGATCGGTCCGATGGTCAACGATGAGTTTTCCGACGTGACCTTCGCGCTGTTCGCCTTGAAAGCCAAAGGCGAGCCGCAGCGCTTGCTGGTGCGTGATGCGGAAGCCATGCGCCAGCGTCTGCTGCATGTGCCGGGGGTGAAGAAGGTCAACATCATCGGTGAGCAAGCCGAGCGCATCTACGTTTCGTTTTCCCATGACCGCTTGGCGACCCTCGGCTTGTCGCCGCAGGACATCTTCGCCGCGCTGAACGGTCAGAACGTGCTGACGCCCGCCGGCTCCATCGAAACCCATGGGCCTCAGGTGTTTCTGCGTCTGGACGGTGCTTTCGACAATGTGCAGAAAATTCGCGATACGCCGGTCTCCGTGCAGGGGCGCACGCTCAAGCTCTCTGATGTGGCCACGGTTGAACGCGGTTACGAAGATCCTGCCACCTTTTTTGTGCGTAATAACGGCGAAGACGCGCTGCTGCTGGGTGTGGTGATGCGCGAGGGCTGGAACGGTCTGGATCTGGGCAAGGCGCTGGATGCGGAAACCGCGCGGATCAATGCAGAAATACCATTGGGCATGACCCTCGCCAAAGTCACCGACCAGGCAGTCAATATCGACTCGGCGGTCGGCGAGTTCATGGTCAAGTTTTTTGTCGCGCTGCTGGTGGTCATGCTCGTGTGCTTTCTGAGTATGGGCTGGCGAGTAGGCGTGGTGGTCGCCGCAGCTGTGCCGTTGACCCTGGCGATCGTGTTCGTGGTGATGGCCGCCACCGGCAAGAATTTCGATCGCATCACCCTCGGCTCATTGATCCTCGCGCTCGGGCTGTTGGTCGATGACGCGATCATCGCCATTGAAATGATGGTGGTGAAAATGGAGGAGGGCTACGACCGCATCAAAGCGTCCGCGTATGCCTGGAGCCATACGGCGGCGCCGATGCTGTCCGGTACGCTGGTGACCGCAATCGGGTTCTTGCCGAACGGTTTTGCCCAGTCCACTGCCGGCGAGTACACCAGCAACATGTTCTGGATCGTCGGCATCGCGCTGATCGCTTCCTGGGTTGTCGCGGTGGCGTTCACCCCGTATCTGGGCGTGAAGTTGTTGCCGGACATCAAGAAGGTCGAAGGTGGCCACGCGGCGATCTACAACACGCCGAATTACAACCGCTTCCGCCGGCTGCTGACTGCCGTGATCGCGCGAAAATGGCTAGTGGCAGGTACGGTGGTCACGCTGTTTTTCGTCGCCGTGCCAGGCATGGGCCTGGTGAAGAAACAGTTCTTCCCAACCTCCGACCGCCCCGAGGTGATGATCGAGGTGCAAATGCCCTATGGGACTTCGATCGAGCAGACCAGCGCCGCCGCCGCCAAGGTCGAGGCCTGGTTGCACAAACAGGATGAGGCGAAAATCGTCACGGCCTATATCGGCCAGGGTGCGCCGCGTTTCTTTTTGGCGATGGCGCCGGAATTACCCGACCCCTCGTTTGCGAAAATTGTGGTGCTTACAGACAGTCAGGAAGCACGCGAAGCCCTCAAGTTCCGGCTGCGCGAAGCGGTTGCAGAAGGGCTCGCGCCGGAGGCCCGTGTCAGGGCAACACAAATTGTTTTCGGTCCTTATTCGCCGTTCCCGGTTGCCTACCGGGTGATGGGGCCTGATCCGGCGAAGTTGCGCGACATCGCCGAGCAAGTCCGGGGCGTGCTGCAAGACAGCCCGATGATGAGAACCGTGAACACCGATTGGGGACCGCTGACCCCGACATTGCATTTCAGTCTCGATCAGGACCGTCTGCAAGCCGTGGGGTTGACCTCGAATGCGGTCGCCCAGCAATTGCAGTTTCTGCTGAGCGGAGTGCCGATCACCGCGGTGCGCGAGGATATTCGTTCTGTGCAGGTCGTCGGGCGTGCTGCGGGCAATATCAGGCTCGATCCGGCGCAGATCAAGGGTTTCACTTTGGTCGGCGCGTCGGGACAACGCATCCCGTTGTCGCAAATCGGCGAGGTCGATGTGCGCATGGAAGATCCGATTCTGCGGCGCCGTGATCGCACGCCGACCATCACCGTGCGTGGCGACATTGCCGAAGGCTTGCAGCCACCGGATGTATCGAGTGCGATCATCAAGCAGTTGCAGCCGATCATCGACACGCTGCCGTCCGGTTACCGCATCGAGCAGGCGGGTGCCATCGAGGAGTCCGGCAAGGCGGGCAAGGCGATCCTGCCGTTGCTGCCGATCATGATCGCCTTGACGTTGCTGATCATCATTGTGCAGGTGCGTTCGATCGCGGCGATGATCATGGTCTTCCTCACCTCTCCATTAGGCTTGATTGGCGTGGTGCCGACGCTGCTGATCTTCAATCAGCCGTTTGGCATCAATGCGCTGGTCGGGTTGATTGCGTTGTCGGGGATCCTGATGCGCAATACGCTGATTCTGATCGGGCAGATCCATCACAACACGCTGGAAGGGCTGGACCCGTTCCACGCCGTGGTCGAAGCCACGGTGCAACGTGCGCGACCGGTCCTGCTGACGGCAATGGCGGCGATCCTGGCGTTTATTCCCCTGACACACTCGGTGTTCTGGGGCACGCTGGCCTACACCCTGATCGGCGGCACGTTCGTCGGTACCATCATGACGCTGGTGTTCCTGCCTGCGATGTACTCCATCTGGTTCAAGATTCGCCCTGCTAACAAGGCTCAGACTGAAACAGTCAGATTGGCGTAGCTAAAAAAGCCCTTGATAGAGGCCCGCTTTCGCGGGCCTCTTCGTTCCCACGTCAAAGCGTGGTGATCTGCCCGTTGCGATCCAGCTCATACACCTTATTCCCCTGCAATTTATCCTTCAGCCACCGCTCCGCTTTACCCAGCGGCCGTTGCCGCGCCCAGAGCAAATCCACACCAATCTGCCAGTCGGTATGCGGATACGCCGAGAGCTGCAGTTCCACCAGTTCCCCTTTGGCCAGTTCACGCTGAACAAGCTGGCGGGGCAGGGTGGCCCAACCGAGCCCGGCGCGGACCATTTCCAATAACGCCAGATAGCTTTCCGCCTGCCACAACTGGGTCGAGCGCAGGTATTCGCTGCTCGGCAGTTTGCTCGCGTGGGCGCTGAAGGCCAGGCGCCGGTGGACGTGCAGGTCGTCGAAGCTGACGTTATCGAGTTGGGCCAATGGATGCTCGGGGTGGCAGACGTGCAGCATGATCAGTTTGCCCAGTTGCTGGAACGCCAGTTCCTTGGGGTAGCCGGGCTGCGAGAACGCCACGCCGAGTACCGCTTCGCCGCTGCTGACCAGTTCGCTGACGTCGCCGTACACCGGATGGCGGATGATCAGGTCGACGAAGGGGAACGCGGCTTCGAAGGCTTTGAGCACCGGCATGATCGGGCCGTATGGCGTTTCAATCGCCAATGTCAGGCTGGTTTCGACGTTGTCCGAAAGGCAATCGGCGTGGGCTTCGAAGGTCATGCAGCGTTCGAGCACGGCTTCGGCCTGCACCAGCAATTTGTGGCCGCTGGCGGTCAGGGCAGGGCTACGGTTGCTGCGATCGAACAGGTCGACGCCAAGGTCGGTTTCGAGGTTGGCAATCGCCGCGCTGATGGTCGATTGGGTCTTGCCCAGTTTGCGCCCGGCGGCGGAGAACGATCCGCTTTTGACCACTTGGACGAACATCAACAGTTGATCGAGTGAGAAGCGCAAGCGGTGGACTCCCGGGTCGAAGATGGGGGTTGAAAGCAGGTAACGAATGCCAGATTCGTGCCATCGAAAAAAGCGATGGTTGCTAATTTGTTTCATCGCAATAAACGTTCAAATATGCCCTCGCGTCAAACGATCTCCGGGGCGGATCTACCCTTCAAACGCCCCTGAGCGCCCGCGATCTCAACAGATGCCGCACCTTCAGGAGCGTGTGAAATGACCACACAACGCATTCATCCGGTGGACGAAGTTTTGCCACTGCGACAGTTGTTCACGTTTGGCTTGCAGCATGTGCTGGTGATGTACGCGGGAGCAGTGGCGGTGCCGCTGATTCTCGGCAGTGCGATGGGGCTTACCTCGGCGCAGGTGGTATTGCTGATCAATGCCAACCTGTTGACCTCGGGTGTGGCGACGTTGATTCAGACCCTCGGCTTCTGGAAATTCGGCGCGCGGCTGCCGCTGATTCAGGGCTGCTCGTTCATTGCCCTGGCGCCGATGATCATGATCGGCAAGGAATTCGGCCTCAGTCAGATTTTCGGTGCGGTGATCGCGGCGGGCTTTATCACCATTGCCCTGGCGCCGGTGTTCAGCCGCTTGCTGCGCTTTTTTCCGCCGGTGGTGATTGGCAGTCTGATCACCATTATCGGCATCTCGCTGATGCCGGCGGCGGCGATCTGGCTGGGCGGCGGCAATCCCGACTCGGCGGATTTCGGCAATCCGGCGAACTTGTTGCTGGGGCTGGCCACGGTCAGCGTGACGCTGGTGATCTATGCCAAATGCAAGGGCTTCCTCGGCAACCTCAGCGTGCTCATTGGCCTGTTCGTCGGCAGCCTGATCGCAGCGGCTTGTGGCATGACTCACTTCAACCGGGTCAGCGAAGCGGCGTGGTTTGAACTGAGTGCGCCGATGGCCTTCGGCGCCCCGGAATTCGCGCCGGTGCCGATTCTTATCATGACCCTGGCGATGCTGGTGATCATGGCTGAGACCACCGGCAACTGCCTGGCGATCGGCAAATTGACCGGCAAACCGACCACGCAACAGACCCTCGGCAACGCGTTTCGCGCCGATGGGTTGTCGACCATGCTCGGTGGCTTGTTCAACAGTTTTCCTTACAACGCCTTCACCCAGAACACTGGTTTGATTGCGCTTTCCAACGTCAAAAGCCGCTTCGTTGTGGCCGCTGCCGGGGCAATTATGGTGCTGATGGGCCTGTTCCCGAAACTTGGCGCGTTGATCGCCGCAGTGCCGACGCCGGTGCTCGGTGGCTGCGCGATCGTGATGTTCGGCATGACCACGGTGGCGGGGATTCAGGAACTGTCGCGGGTGCAATTCGAGGGCACGCGCAACGGCATTATCGTCGCCGTATCGGTGAGCGTCGGCGTCCTGCCGATGTCCTTTCCGGCGCTGTTCGAACACGTCGGGCCGACCCTGAAACTGGTGCTCGACAGCGGGATATTCCTCGGAGCGATCACCGCCATCGTCCTCAACATCCTGCTCAACAACGATAAAAAATCGACCGAAACCATCGGCGCTGAACTGGCCGACTGACTTTTGTTTTCCACTGCCCAGGAGTTACCCATGAATCAATTCACTCAGCTCATCCCGGCCGGCGTCAGCGAGCTTGATCTGACGTTGCTGCGCCAGACCATCGCCTTGTCCGAGGCATCGAAGCAACGCGGTCGCCATCCGTTCGCGGCATTGGTGGCCGATCGCAACGGCAAGGTGATTGTCGAAGCGGGGAACAACTCGATGCCGCCGCAAGGTGATCCGACGCAGCACGCCGAGTTGGTGGCGGCCGCCGCTGCGGCAAAACTGCTGTCGCCGCAGGATCTGGAACTGTGCACGCTGTACACCAGCGCCGAACCTTGCTGCATGTGCGCCGGCGCAGTTTATTGGACCGGGATCGGGCGGGTGGTTTATGCCTTGTCGGAGCATGCGCTGCTGGGGTTGACGGGCGACCACCCGGAGAACCCGACGTTCTCGCTGCCGTGCCGCGAGGTGTTCGCCAAGGGGCAGCGCAAGGTCAGTGTGTTGGGGCCGATGCTGGAGGGGGAGGCGGCTGAGCCGCATAAAGGCTTCTGGTCTTAAAGAAGCATCACTTTCTCAACGGAAAAAAGGTGCCCGTCACAGGCACCTTTCAGTTTTATCTAGAGATGAGCAGCACTAAACCAGGTCATCAGGCTGCATCGTCAAAATGATTTTCCCGACGTTTTCGGAAGACTCCATCCGGCGATGCGCATCGGCAGCCCGCGCTAGCGCAAACGTGCTATCGACAACCGGCTCAAGACTGCCGGCACCCTCGAAGCGATCCAGCCAGTGCTCGCGAAAGCGTTTGATCATGGCGTGCTTCTCCGGTTGCGTGCGCGACTTCATCACCGTGCCGATGATTTGCAAGTGGCGGTAAAGAATGTCCTCCAGTGCCACGGTGACGTTGCCGCCACCGCCGAGAATTCCCACCTGAACCAAGCGGCCGCCGCGTGCAAGGGACGCGATGTTGCGGGCGAAGTAGGGCTCACCGATAAAGTCGATGATTACATCGACGCCGCGCCCCTGGGTTTTGTCGGCGATCACTTCAGCGAAGTCCTGCGTCTTGTAATCGATCGCCACGTCAGCGCCCAAATGCTCGACACGCGCCAGCTTGCTACCTTCGGTTGTCGCATACACCGTGGCGCCGGTGGCGTAAGCCAACTGCACCGCAGCAGACCCGACGCCGCCGGCGGCCGCGTGAATCAGCACCGAATCGCCAGCCTTGAGCCGAGCCAGATGCATCATCGCTTCATGGGCTGTGACGAAGACCTCGGGTATGGCTGCCGCGTGTACATAGTCAAGCTGCGCGGGGATGTGCATGGCCATGCGGTAGTCGATGCGGGCCAGCTCTGCGTAGGCACCGCCGCCGACCACGCCCATGACTCGATCTCCGACCTCGAACCCGGTCACCGCGCTACCTTTGCCGATCACTTCGCCGGCGATTTCCAGACCGATGATCAGCGAGTCACCGAAATTCGGATGGCCGTACCCGCCGGTCCGGTGAGTCAGATCCGCACGGTTCACCCCGGCGGCATAGACACGTACCAGCAGGTCGTCAGGACGGACTTCAGGATCGGCGACCTCGACGAGTTCGAGGACGTCTGGCGCACCAAATTCTCTGATGTTGATGGCTTTCATTCAGTTGTTCTCCGTTTCGCTGAACGTGGCGTTGGCGATAGCAGACGCAGTGATGGCGCCAGGGAAGCCCACATAGAAAGCCAGGTGCGTGATCGCTGCCGCCAGTTCGTCTTGGGTTACACCGTTGCCAGCCGCGCGGCGTAAGTGAGCAGGCAACTCTTCCGAGTGACCAGCGGCAATCAATGCCGCCACGGTGATCAGGCTACGGTCGCGTGGGGACAGCGCCGGGTCACTCCAGATCTGCGGATAAAGCGTCGAGTCGACGAATTGCGACAGCTTTGGCGTGAACGCGCGCGCGGCTTCGCGAGGACTGCTGAAATTGAGCTTGGACATGGGCGAGTTCCTTAAACCTGGCTGATGAATTTGTGGGTGAGATAGTGCTCGATGCCTTCAATGCCACCTTCGGAGCCGTGACCGCTTTCTTTCATGCCGCCGAACGGGAGCTCGGTCGCGACGATGCGATATTGGTTGATCCCGATCATCCCGGCCTCCAATCCGTCGGCGACGTCAATGGCCGTGCGCGCGCTGGAGGTGAACGCGTAGGCCGAAAGTCCGTAGGGCAAGCGGTTGGCTTCTTGCAGCCCATCGGCCAGCTCATCGAACGGCATCAGTACGGCGATGGGGCCGAAGGGTTCTTCGTGCATGACGCGGGCGTTCATCGGCACATCTGCCAGAACGGTGGGCTGGAAGAAGTAGCCCTCGCCTGACAAGGCTTCGCCACCGACCAATACCCGTGCACCTTTCTCGACGGCATCGGCGACCAGTTCTTCCATTTTTGCCAATTGCCTTGGGTTGGCCAAAGGTCCGACCTGAGTATCCGGATGCAGGCCGTCACCGATTCTCAGGGCTTGGGTCGCCGCGACAAAGTGATCGATAAAAGCTTGATAGGCGCCACGCTGGATCAGAAACCGAGTGGATGAAATGCACACCTGCCCGGTGCCGCGAAAGCGGTTGGCGACGCCCTCAACGGCGGCTTTTTCAATGTCGGCATCTTCGAACACCAGCACCGGTCCGTGTCCACCGAGTTCAAGGGTAATGGGCTTCACGCCTTCGGCAGCGCGTGCAGACAGCAGGCGACCAATAGGCACCGAACCGGTGAAGGTCACTTTGCGAATGATCGGCGAAGCGATCAGATGGCTGGACACTTGATCCGGTACGCCGAAGACCACTTGCAACACACCCTTGGGCAATCCTGCATCGTCGAGTGCACGCGCCAGGGCCAACGCTGTGGAGGGGCTTTCCTCACCCGGTTTGAGAATGACGCTGCAACCGGCGGCCAGTGCTGCCGAGAGCTTGCGTGCCGGGGTGATGGCCGGGAAATTCCACGGTGTGAATGCGGCCACCGGGCCGATGGCCAGGCGTTTGACCAGTTGCAGCACGCCTGGCCGGTTAGCCGGGACCACACGGCCATCGATACGCCGGGCGCTTTCGGCGAACCATTCGAAATACTCCGCCGCACGGGTCACTTCATCCAGGCTTTCATTCAGCGGCTTGCCTTCCTCCAGGGTCATCTGCGCGGCAATCTGCGGTGCACGTTCGAGGATCAGGTCGGCGGCACGCTTGAGGATCTTGGCGCGTTGGTCAGGCACGGTCTGGCGCCACTGCTCGAAGCTCAGGCGAGTCACTTCCAAGGCGTGATCAAGATCGCCTGCGGTGGCGAGCGGGACGCGGCCGATTTCCCGGCCGGTCGCAGGGTTGACGACAGCAGCGGTATTGCGCCCTTCGGCACTGATCCATTCACCACCGATGAAAAGATAAAGCGGGTCGTAGGAAGTCTTCATGATGCGCCCTTCAGTTGGTTGTCAGAGATTCGTAAGAAACTCGGCGCCGGTTCAGGCAGCCTGTGCAACCAAGTCTATGGAACGAGGGGTCATTGATTTAGACGGGCCAAAGGGAATCATTGTTGTCGCCAGAGGTAATATCGAGCCGCGGGCCGAACGTGTAGCATCCAGAAAAAGTGCGCGCTATCACGGGTAAGCGTCAGATCTACAGGAAGGTCGCGATGGATAAGCTTTCGAACATGTCGGTGTACATAAAGGTTGTCGAGATGGGCAGTTTCACGGCCGTGGCCAATCATCTGGATTCCACCGTCGGTAACGTCTCGCGTGCTGTCTCTGCGCTGGAAAACGTGCTCGATGCGCGCCTGTTGCAACGCTCGACCCGACGCCTGTCGGTCACCGATGCGGGCCGACGCTTCTATGAGCGCTGCACGAAGATTCTGGCTGATCTGGAGAGTGCCGAAGCCGAAGCCAGCAATGCCGCGCTGGAGCCTCGGGGAACACTGCGGGTGCATTGCGTACCCGGGCTGGCTCGGCATCTGGTTACGGGGGCGGTGCTGGAGTACCGCGAGCAATTCCCGGAGGTGACCGTGGATTTATTGCTCTCGCAACGCATGCCAAACCTGTTGGAAGACCAACTGGACGTCTCGATTCTGATCGCCCGAGCGCTACCCGATTCGGCGTATGTCAGCCAGAAAATCGGCGTCAGCCATTGTGTGCTGGTGGCGTCGCCAGACTACCTGGCGCGGCATGCGGCCCCGGAGACGCCTGAAGACCTGCGTGATCATCAGTGTCTGCTGTTGGGTACCGTCGACTATGTGCGGGATGAGTGGCAGCTGAAGAGCAAGGCGGGGGACGCGACATTTGTCCCGACAGGGCCAAGTTTCAGCGTCAACGATATGGATGCAATGGCGCTGGCCATTCGAGAGGGTGCCGGGATTGGCTTGCTGGCCGGGTTTACGGCCATCGACGATTTGCGTTCCGGCAAGCTAGTGCGGGTTTTGCCTGACTACCATACCTATGAGCGTAACGTGTACGCCGTCTATACCTCTCGGCAGTTTGTCGATGCAAAAATCACCCGGTTTATTGAAACGCTGAAAGATCGGGTTGGCAGTCAGCTGGCAGCCACGGCCCAAGCACTGATCGATTGAACCGCTGTGGGGCAAAAAGGTATTTGCGCCTCGATGAGACCACTCTCCGAGGCGCAATGATCGGCGAACAGCTGACTTAGCCCTGGCTGCAACGGCCCATGACGTTATAGGCCAGTACGTGGCGTTTGCCTTGCGAATCCTGGTAGGTCATGTGCGTCGGTACCACTGCGCAAACATCCGGCACCGGGTCTTCAGAGATGACCTTGGCGACATCCAGGTGGGTGCCGTAGCGATATTGCTCGACCTGTTGAGTCTTTGCAGAACCGTCCTGTGCCGCTACCACTGAACTGAAGCCCAAAAGTGCGACGATGATCATTGCCGTTTTCATGATGTGATTTCCTAAAGTAAGTGTGATGTTGCTGGCAGGACGAACTTTAGGCTTGAGGGTTTTGCGCAAACAGGCGTGAATCCGGGAAAGACTTTTATCAATTCCGAACACAATCTTGGGGTGTCTGACGCTAGGGCGTTTCACCGGGTCCGGCAAGGCGGAGACAGTAACAGCGATTGAATACCGCGCATCCTCGGATGCGCGGCAGACTATCGTTTCGACACTCACGAAACTATCGCGAGACGAACCTCGCTTTTACAACGCAAACGTAGTCCCACGGGTATTCACAAACAGCGAATAGATCGAGTGACTGCTGGCCATGAACAACCGATTCCCTTCGCGTCCCCCAAAGCACAAATTCGGGCAACGCTCAGGCAGCGAAATATGCCCGATGGCCTTGCCCTGCGCATTGAAAACGCGCACGCCGTCGAGTTTTTCCAGGTCGGCCTTGGGGTCGCCATTGCCGCCCCAGCCGCACCACAGGTTGCCCGCTTCGTCGCACTTGATGCCGTCGATTGCGGCGTATTCCAGCCCTTCGATGTGCTTGCGGCGTTCGCCCAGTGTGCCGTCGTCCTTCACGGCAATCGCCCAGATCAAGCGATTGGGCTTGGCGCGACCTTCGACGACGTAGAGGGTTTTTTCATCGGGAGAAAAGCACAGGCCGTTGGGGCCGTTGAGGTCGTCGATGACCCGCGTGACTTGTTTGCTCTCGCCGTCGATGCGGTACACGGCGTGGGGTTGGCTCGGGGTGATCTTGTGGCCTTCATAGTTGTTGCCGGTCTGGAACGGCGGGTCGGTAAACCAGATCGATCCGTCACTTTTGCAGACGATGTCGTTGGGCGAGTTGAAGGGCTTGCCGTCGAAGCTGTCGGCCAAAACGGTGATCGTGCCATTGGCTTCGGTGCGCGTGATGCGCCGGCCTTCGCTGGTGGTGGTGGAGCCTTCGCAGACGATCAGACGTCCCTGGCGATCCCGGCACATGCCGTTGGAGAAATTGGAGTGTTCGCGATACACGCTAAAGGTATCGGTGATTTCGTCCCAGCGCATGATGCGATTGTTGGGGATGTCGCTGACCAACAAATAGCGGCCATCACCGACCCAGACCGGTCCTTCGGCCCAGCGCATACCGGTGGCAAGTTTTTCAACACTGGCGTTGAAAATACGTAGTTCGAGGAAGCTGTCGTCGAGGATATGAATCAGCGGGTCAGGGTAGCGCTGACTCAAGGGTTCGGCGGCCTCGGCGATCCGCGTCAGTGCGGTGCTGCCGACGGTGGCGAGCGTGGCGGAAACAGCGAGGGACTTTTTCAGGAAGCTGCGGCGGGTATTGCCTGGCGCTCGGTCGAGGCTTGCAGGCGTGGCGGACAGGGATGAGGCCATGTAGCGATCTCCGTGGTTTTATTTTTTTTCGGGGAGACGTAGTAATACCTTGTGATAGGACATCGTACAAGTTGTTCGTTGCGCGACGCCAATGGGCGTCGGTAGCGGTGGAAAGCCAGTGAGCATCATGACCTCCACCGTAGAATTGGCATGCGATAACTTCGTGTCCTGCGGGCAAGGACAGCTTTTAGTCAACTATCACCTCATCCAGAGCCTGCTCCAGCAGGCTGACCGTACGCTCGATATTCTGCAGCTTCTCCAGTCCGAACAGACCGAGGCGGAAGGTCTGGAAGTCGGCCGGTTCATCGCACTGCAACGGCACGCCGGCCGCGATCTGCAGGCCGTGATGGGCAAATTTCTTGCCGTTCTTGATGTCGGCATCATCGGTGTAGCTCACCACCACGCCAGGCGCCTGAAAGCCCGCAGCAGCCACGCTTTTGATGCCTTTGCCGGTCAACAGGGCGCGCACCCGATCACCCAGCGCCTGTTGTTCATCGCGAACGTTGTCGAAACCGTAGGCTTGCGTCTCTTTCATCACCTCGTTAAAGCGCGCGAGGGAATCGCTGGGCATGGTCGCGTGATAGGCATGTCCGCCCTGTTCGTAGGCCTGCATGATCTGCAGCCACTTTTTCAGGTCGCAGGCGAAGCTGCTGCTTTGCGTCTGTTCGATACGCTCAAGTGCCATAGCACTGAACATCACCAGCGCGCAGCAAGGGGAGGCGCTCCAGCCTTTCTGTGGTGCGCTGATCAGCAGGTCGACGGCGCATTTGTGCATATCCACCCAAATTGTGCCGGAGGCGATGCAGTCCAGCACAAACAGACCACCCACCGCATGCACGGCGTCGCCAACGGCCCGCAGGTAGTCGTCGGGCAGAATAATCCCGGATGAAGTTTCAACGTGGGGCGCGAAGACCACTTTCGGCTTCTGCGCGGCAATGGCTGCCAGCACTTCGTCCAGCGGCGGCGGGGCGTAGGCTGCCTGGCGCCCCGGCTCGACCGGCCGGGCTTTGAGAACTTTAGTGTCCGCCGGGATGTTGCCCATATCCAGAATCTGGCTCCAGCGATAACTGAACCAGCCGTTGCGTATCACCAGACACTGTTGGCCAGTGGCGAACTGTCGCGCCACCGCTTCCATGCCGAAGGTGCCACTGCCCGGAACCACCGCCACCGCTTCGGCGTGGTAGACCTGTTTCAGAGTCGTGGAAATATTCTTCATCACGCCTTGAAAGGACTGCGACATGTGGTTCAGCGAGCGGTCGGTGTAGACCACGGAGTACTCGACCAATCCTTCGGGATCGATGCTCGGATAGAGCTTTGACATGGTGACTCCTTGGGCAGAGAGGTAAACATCTTTGGCAAGCAAGTGTAGGCAAAGGGCAGGGAACAGCTCATTGATTCGCGCAAATGAGGTTAGAGTGCTCGGCAATGTCTCAATCGTTGCGTGAACCATGAAGCTGCCGCTGTTTATTTCTCTGGATGGGCCCAAGGGCACCGGCAAAACCACACTGCTGGAGGCCGTGACCGCCGCGCTGCGGGCAGACCAGCATAAAGTCATCCGGCTGTGCGAGAGAAAAAGCGATCCCTACCGCGGCGAAACCATGGCGCTGGTCAACCAACTCGCCAGACATCCCTCGCGGGATCTGGAGTGGGCGGTGTGTCAGCGCCTTGCGGATAGCCGTCGCTGGATTTCTGAGCGGGTGCTGCCCAAACAGCCGTTGGACAGCATCATCCTGATCGACCGCTGGTATCCGTCAGATGCCGCATTTCGCCATAGCGTGCCGTTTGCCGAGATTCTGCAGTTGAACATGCAGCGAGGCGTGCGCGTGCCGGATCTGCACGTCGGCGTTGTCACCGCACCTGATATTTCATGGGCGCGGGCAACGGCACGCTCGCGGGGACTGGGCGGCACGGTGATCCAGAAACACGCAGAGCACGTTGTGTGTAGCGAGATGTTCGAAAAAGCGGTTGCCGATCACGGCTGGGTGTTGTGCCGTAACGAAGGAACCATCGAAGCCGCGACGACTCAGGTAGTTGCAGAGATCTATAAGGTGCTTGGCTGATTGTCGCTGCCCAGGCGCTGGTTGAACTTGAATTTCAGGTTTCTCTGATCTGAGCTAACCGTACTGACGGATCCCACGCCCCCCATGCTTACAAACCTCTGGTATGTCGTTCTCCCATCGTCGCAGTTGACTGATGGACTGATGCCGGTTCGATTGCTCGGACAACCGTTCGTGGCGTTCCGCGATGACGCGGGTGTCGCTCACCTGCTCTCGGATATCTGCGTGCATCGCGGCGGCTCGCTGTCCGCCGGCAGCAAAGTGGGCAACAGCGTGCAGTGTCCCTATCACGGCTGGCGGTTTGGCGGTGATGGTGTCTGCACGCAGATACCGGCGCAGCCCGACCTGCGGATTCCCGCCAAGGCCCGCGTCGATGCGTACCCGACGCTGGAGCGCTACGGTTGGATCTGGGCGTTTTTAGGTGATCTGCCGGAGTCTGAGCGTCCACCGTTGCCGACGCTCGACTGGATCGACGATCCCGCCATCCGCGTGGTCTCGGGCCACTTTGACTGGCAGGCCAGTTGGGACCGGATTATCGAAAACGGTCTGGACTTCGCCCACGCACCGTTTGTCCATGGTTCAACCTTCGGCGATCCGGATCATCCCGAGATTGAATCATTCGAGGTCGACAGCGATGCATGGAGCGGCAGCGCCCAGATGCTCATGCGCAGGCCAGCACGCAAAGGGCTGCTGCGGCGCAAATCCTCCACCGAGTTTGTCAGTGTGGTCACCGTTCCGGGTTTCCATTTGTCCGGGCCGTGCACAACGCTTGAACTTGAGTTACCCAACGGCTGGCGGATCTACATCGTCTCGGCGCATGTGCCGATTGACGCCAATCGCACGCGCACCTGGTGGATGATGGGCAGAACGTTCCTGCGCTCGCGACTGCTGGATCGTCGGTTCATTGCCAGCAATATCCGCATCTTCGAACAAGACCACGTCGTGCTTAAAAACGTGCGGCCCGAGCGCGTGCCGGACTCCTTTCAGCAGGAGGTGTCGTTGAAATCCGACGCACTGCAGATTGCATTCCGCAAAGACGTGCAGGCACTGGAACAGCGCGGCTGGCGCATCGATGAAGAGCGTCTTGCGCGAACCTTCACCGGGCGCAAGGCCTGCGCAGTGCCCAGCCCTGAACGTGGTCAGATTCGCGCTTGGGCGATCGAGCCGATTCCGCTTCTGGACATCAGCCAAGAAGAGGAATGACTGTTCCTGAGGGCATACATCTTGCTTTGCTAACAAAAACTATTCCGATAGCTAGCAAAGAGAGAGCCTGCAACCATGATCGCAACCTCCAGTCGTGCGGTGATCTGTACGCCTCATGCCGAAGCCAGCGCCGCCGGCCTGCGGATTCTTGAAGCGGGCGGCACGGCAATTGATGCCATGCTCGCGGCCAGTGCCATGCTCGCCGCAGTGTTCCCGCACATGACCGGGCTGGGCGGCGATGCCCTATGGATGATCCACGACAGACAAGTGCGCACCATCGTGGGGATTGGCCAGGCCGGGCAACGTTTGCCGGAGGGCGGAATCATCACCGTGCGCGGTCCGGCGTCGGTGGCCAGCACAGCAGGCGCGCTGGCGAGTTGGCAGACCGCCGCCGACATCAGTCGTCACCAGTGGGGCTCACGACTCGGTTGGTCTGATCTGTTGACAGACGCCGCGAGCGTGGCCGATGCCGGTATCGAGGTTTCGCGATCGCAACTGTTCTGGCAAACCCTGCGGCGCCCGCTGATCGAGCAACTGCCGGACCTGCATCGGCTGTGCAAGCGCGATGGGCAGTGGCTGCGCGAGGGCGATACCCTGCGCCAACCCGAACTGGCCAACACCCTGCGGCATCTGGCCAGACATGGCGTCGAGGATTTCTATCACGGCGAACTGGCCGAAGCTTTCGGGGCAGCCTTTGATCGCTTGGGCTGCGGCTTGACGGCGGCCGATCTGGCGGCGACCCGAGCGCCGGAAGTCGCACCGGTCTCGGTACGCTATCGCGCTGGCCGCCTCTACAATGTCGCGCCGCCATCCCAAGGTTTGTACACGTTGCAGGCCATGGCCGCGCTGCAACACAAGCCGCTGGCAGACGTTGGCAACGGCAGCGCGCTTTACTATCACTATCTGGTCGAAGCCATCAAACAAGGCTTGCTGCGGCGCAATGCGCAGCTGTGCGATCCGCTGAGCCAACCGTGGGATTTCGCCGCCAGCCTGGAGGACGCGCAGATTCAGGCGTATGCCGCTGCCATCGATGACCGGCGTGCCGCGCCGTGGAACGAGCCGGGGCGACCTGCCGATACCGTGTGGATGGCCGCGACCGATGCCGAAGGGCGGACGGCCTGCCTGATCCAGAGCCTGTTCCATGACTTCGGTTCGGGCTGCATGCTCGGCGACACCGGTGTGTTGTGGCAGAACCGCGCGGCGGGTTTCAACGCCAACCCCGAACACGTCAACGGCTGGGCGCCCGGCAAGCGTCCGGCGCACACGCTCAATCCTTCCTGCTATCTGGGTGACGATGGCCGCCGCTGGTTCTTCGGCACCCAGGGCGGCGATGGCCAGCCGCAGACGCAAATGGTCCTGGCGACGCAACTGATCGACTTTCAGCAGCCTGTTGACCAGGCGCTGCTGACCCCGCGTTTTCTGCTGGGTCGCAGCTTTTTCGACAGCACGGACAATCTCAAACTGGAAGGCGATATGCGCGCCAGCACCATTGAAGGCCTCGGCCTGCTCGGGCATGCGGTGGAGATCATTCCGGTGCGCAGCCCCATGACCGGCCACGCCGGCATTATCGCCATTGATGCCGAAGGTCGGCGCAGCGCCATGCATGATCCACGGGGCGAGGGCACGGGACTCGGCCAGTTGGACTGACCTTTGCTGTGGGCATTTGCCGGGCTCCGGCGGCTGGCGGATAATGCCGGCCATTGCCCGCCAACCGCAGATGTGTGGATTGGCCGGCTTTCTGGACAACAGAGGTAAGGATGGGCTTGAGCACTGTCACCGCCAAACAGCTTGAGGTGCAACGTATCGTCGATGCGCTGTTCAGCGCGATCGCCCAGCATCGACTGCCGCCGGGCACTCGACTGATCGAAGCGCAAATTGTCGAAACCCTGCAAGCCAACCGCAATCACGTGCAGGTAGCGTTGCAGCGTCTGGCGATGCAAAAAGTGGTGACCATCGAAGCCAATCGCGGCGCCATGGTCGCCCAGCCAACGGCACGTGAAGCACGAGATATTTTCAGTGCGCGTCGCGCCATCGAGCGGGCGATTGTCGAGGCGATCACACCGGCAACCATGCGCAAGCAACGGCAGCGCATCGCCACCCACATGAACAACGAACGCAAAGCCACCAACGACACTGATCGCCGCGCCATCGTCCGCGAGCTCAGCGAGTTTCACCTGCTGCTTGGCGAGATCAGTGGCAATGCCGTGCTCAGCGACATCCTCGCCAACCTGATGGTGCGCAGTTCATTGATCGTCGCGCTGTATCAGCGCAATGACGTGCCATCCTGCGCTTCCGATGAGCACCAGGAAATCATCACCGCGCTGGAAAATGGCGATAACGAAAAAGCCGTGGCGGTCATGATCGAGCATCTGGATGAACTGGAAGCGCAGTTGGCGCTGGATGAAAGTGTGCCTGCCGAGTTCAACCTCAAGCAGGCGTTGATTGATTAAGTCGCTTTCATCAACGTTGCCGCCGGCCGGCTGAACGTCTGGCGTCCGCCCTTGAAGCCCATCAGCGGTGCGCTGATTTCGGCGATCACCGCCGCTGGCGAAGGCGCGTCGAACACAATGAAATCGGCGCGGCAACCTGGGCGCACACCGTAATCCTTCAATCTGAGCAGCGCGGCCGACTCGCTGGATACCCACGCCAGGCATTGCAGCAATTCCGCCACCGTACCCATCTGGCTGACGTTGGCGAACAGGTTGGCCTGACGGATCAACGACGCATCGCCATACGGGGTGAACGGGTTGCCGATGTTGTTGGTGGAAACCGAGCACCTCACACCGCACGCGTGAAGATGCGCCAGCGGCGCCAGCCCTCGGGGTTTGTTGTGAAACGCCTCGCGGCCCAGCAAAAACAGATCGGTGCTTGGCAGGCAAGTCACCTGCACGCCAGCTTTAGCCAGATGCAGAGCCAGCACCGTCAGTGGCTCACGGGGCAGCGTCGACAGCTTGGTCGCGTGACCGATGGTGACGCGACCACCCCAGCCGTGCAGCTGCGTGCAGCGTGCCACTTCCATGACCGTCATGCCCTCGCTGTTCAGGTCGAAATCCAGGTGCAGGTCCAGGTCGCAGTCGTAGCGCACTGCCAGTTCGAACAGACGCTGGATCTGCCCATGCGGGTCGCTGTCCATGTAGGGGCAGCCGCCAAGTACGGTGGCGCCGCTTTCCAGAGCCTGGCAGAGCAGGGCTTCAGTTCCCGGATTGTTCAGCATGCCCTCTTGCGGAAATACACAGATTTCCAGGCTGATGGCCCAGGCGTAATCCGCCTGCAAACGGCGAATCGCGTTGAATCCGGTCAGGCCAATCTGCGGGTCCAGTTCGACATGGGTGCGCATGTGCGTCGTGCCTTGCACGATCGCCTTGTCCAGCACCTGCGCACCGCGCTGATAGACATCGTCTTCGGTGAACTCGGCTTTCGCCGCGCGGGTTTGCGCGACGGCTTCGGCCAGCGTGCCTTCCTGCAGATGACAGCGCTGCATGATACAGGCCTTGTCCAGATGGATATGGCTTTCGATCAGCCCCGGCAGGATCAACCGGCCTTGCAGGTCAAGGGTTTGCCAAGGGCTGACGGTCGCGCTGAAGCGGTCGACAAAGTAGCCGTTCTCGACGTAAAGCTCAGTCACGCGATGATCGCTGCCCAGTCGCGCATTGATGATTTTCAGAGCGCTCATGCGCTGGCCCCTTCACCCAGATAAGCGGCTGCCAACGCTTTGTCGGCGCGCAGTTCGGTGGAGCCGGCGGCTTTGACAATGGTCCCGGTTTCCAGGACATAAGCGCGATCTGCCACTTGCAGCGCGAGGTTGGCCATTTGATCCACTAGCAGGATGGTCACGCCCTCGTCGCGCAGGGCGGCCAGTGCGTCGTACAACTCGCCGATCATCGCGGGCGACAAACCCAGTGACGGCTCATCGAGCAGAAGAATGCTGGGCTTGGCAATCAGGCCACGACCCACGGCGACCATTTGTTGTTCGCCACCGGAAAGCAGGCCTGCCGGGTTGTCGATGCGGTCGCGCAGGCGCGGGAAGCGCTTGAGGATGGCCTCGATTTCAGCCTCGGCATCGAAGGACTCGCGGCGCGAATAGCCACCGAGCAACAGGTTGTCGCGCACACTCAGGTAAGGGAAGACCTGACGGCCTTCCGGTACCAGGGCCAGACCTTTGGCGGCGATCGTGCTGGCGCTGGCCAGTTCGATGTTTTCGTTGTCCAGCACAATGCTGCCGCTGGTGGCGCGATGCAGACCGGCCAGACACTGCAGGATGCTCGATTTTCCCGCGCCGTTAGCGCCGAGAATTGCCACCAGTTCACCGGGATTGACCAGCAGGTTGACCTTGTCGACCACGGCTGAGGCGCCGTAATCGATCACCAGATCCTGCACGTACAATCGCGCATCGCGGCTGCCGTTCCAGGCCTGCGCGCGAGGTGTGGCTTGATACTCGGTACCGCCCAGATACGCCGCGATGACTTGCGGATTTTGCCGGATTTCAGCCGGCGGCCCCGACGCAATCGGCTTGCCGGCGTCGAGCACCAACAGCTGCTCAGACACCGACATCACCAACGCCATATCGTGCTCGACCAGAATCACTGTCAGGCCAAATTCCGCCAGTTTGCGCAGCAGTAAGGCCAGATCATCGGTGTCACGACGACTCAGGCCCGCTGCGGGTTCATCCAGCAACAACACCGCAGGCGCCGTGGCCAGTGCGCGGGCGATTTCCACCAGGCGACGATCGACATGAGGCAGATCCTCGGCAGCAATATTCACTTCGCCGCGATAGCCGACCAAGGCCAGTAGATCCAGGGCCAAGCTGCGTTGCTCGGTGGTGGACAGGCTGAACGGCCAGCCCATGCGTCCCTGCTGCATCGCCACCAGAAGGTTGTCCATGACCGACATTTCGCCGAACAGCAAAGTCGTCTGATAGGTGCGAGCAATCCCGGCCCGGGCGCTCTTCCAGGCAGGCAGCCCCGCCAGCGGTTGTTGCAGTTCGATCTGGCCGCTGTCCGGCACATAAAAACCGCTGATCATATTGAGCACAGTGGTTTTACCAGCGCCGTTAGGGCCGATGATGCTGGTGATGCTGCCAGCCGGTGCATGCAGGCTGACGTGTTGCGCCGCCTGCACGCCACCGAAGCGAATGCCGATATCGCTGACGCGCAATCCGCAATTCGGGCCACGGCTGCGTAGATGCGCGGCAATGCGCTGCTGATTGAACTGCGTGGGTGGCAGCAAGCGAACCGGTTTGCTCCAGCGTCGGGCGAGGGCGCCCAGCAGACCGTTGGGTGCGATCCATAGCACCAACAGCAGCAAAGTGGAAAAGATCAGCAAGCGATACTCGGCAAAATCCGACAGCAACTCCGGCACCAGCACAATCAACAGCGCGCCAATCAGCGGCCCGAACAACCGGCCGCTGCCGCCAACAATCACCGCCAGCACAAACAGAATCGACTGCGAAAACGGAAGGGATTCAGGGTTGATGAACACCAGCAGCGGCGCGAGCAAGCCGCCCGCCAGTCCGGTCAAAGCCGCCGACAAGGCAAACGCCAGGGTCTTGCTGATCACCGGATTGAAGCCCAGCGAGCGCGCGGCAATTTCCGAGGCTTTCACCGCGAGCATGGCTTTGCCCCAGCGACTGTGGCTCAGGCGCTGAAAAAAGAGCAGGGCGCCAATCATCAGCGCCGCCGCCAACGAAGCAAGGAAGATTGACGGGTCGAGGCCGGCAAATTCCGGCATCGGGATACCCATCAAACCGTTGGAGCCACCGGTGACGTCACGCCATTCGATCAGGCTGTGATGCACCACAAAAGCAAAGGCAATGGTGATCATCGCCAGATACGGACCGCTAACGCGAAGGGCAGGAATTGCCAACAGCGCGCCAATCACCCCGGCCGCCACACCAGCGATCGGCAGGGCCAGCCATAACGGCCAACCCGCCAAGGTCAGCAGTGCCGAGACATAGGCACCGATCGCGTAGAAGGCGATATGGCCAAAGGAAATCTGCCCGCTGAGGCCGATCAGAATATTGAGGCTCACGCCGACCACTGTCGCCAGCGCGCACAGGGTAAAAACCAGCAATGAGTAGCTGTCGAGTGTGAACGCCATGACGCCACACGCGACAGCGAGCAGGGCGATGAGCAGAGTAGGCATGCTTTTCATACTTTCACCAATGCCTGGCTGCCGAACAGACCGTTGGGACGAATCGCCAGCGCGACGATGACCAACGCAAAGGTAAAGATCTGCGTGAAGGCCGAGCCGAAATACATCGTGATCAGCGCTTCCGTCAGACCAAATAACAGGCCAGCCGTGAAGACACCGCCGGCACTGGTGATGCCGCCGAGAATGGCCACGGCAAAGGCTTTGAGGCCGAACAACATGCCCATTTCCGCGTTGACGCTGAACAGCGGTGCAATCAACAAACCGGCCACGGCTGCAAATACCGTGGAAACCGCAAAGGCAATGGCGACCACCCGATTGACGTTGATCCCCATCAGCATTGCTGCGCGGGGATTCTGCACGCAGGCTTCCAGCACTTTGCCCAGCCGGGTGTAACGCCGCACCAGATACAGCGCCAGGGCAATCGCCGCGCCTGCCAGTGGAATCAGCATTTGCAGGGCGCCGACGTTGCTGCCAAACAGCTCGACATTCAGGTGGGCCAGACTGCTTTCAAACTGGCGCGGCTCCTTGCCGAAGGTGAACAGCGCGAGGTTGTCCACCAGAATTCCTCCGGCCACCGTCGACATCAGCCAGGCCTGTGAGCCACGACTGTGGAAGGGCCGTACCAGCCAGCGTTCAATTGCCAGGCCATAGAGCGCACAGAGCAACAATGTCAGCGGCAGGGCGAGCCACAGCGACCAGCCCCAGTTAATGCAAAAGGTGTAGCCCAGCACCGCGCCGACCATCATGGCGCTGCCTTGGGCAAAATTGACGGTGCGCGAGACGACGTAGGTCAGGTGAAACCCCAACGCCAGCAACGCGTACATGCTGCCGAGGCCAAGCCCGGAGATGATGGCGGCGGTGTACATGGCTTACTCCTCAGGCTTGAGCGGCACGATCTGGTCGTTGACGAAGTGCGTGAACAGGTAATCGTCCGGGCCTAACGCGTCATGCTTTGCTGGGGTAAAGGGTTGCTGGTAGTGCTTGATCAAGCCGTCGTAGTCGCTGATGGCGTAAAAGCCGTCGCGGATCGCCTTGCCGTCGGTACTGCCGGCTTTTGCCATCGCCAGAGCGGCGAGGTGCAGACCGTCGTACGCATTGGCAATGCCGACCGCTGGCGTCACGTCGGCCAGCGTCTTGATCTGCGGGTAAGCCGTTTTCAACGCGGCCAACAAGGCATCGCCCTTGGCGCTGTTGTGCTCGGTGAACACGTAGGTCTGGATGAAATGCACGCGCGATGCATTGGGCCCGGCCAACTCACCAAAACGACCACCGGCCGGCCCCCAGTGCGAGACGACCGGCACGTCCCAACCCATGCGATCCAAAGACTTCACGACTTGCGCGGAAGGGCTGACGTTACCGACGAGGAGGAGGGTGTCTGCACCGGCGTTTTTCAAGCGGGTCAGCTGCGGCACGACGTCGAGATCGCTGTCCTGTATACGCTCGACACCGGCGCTGGCCATGCCACGTTTTTCCAGGGCGCGCTTGAGGCCAGCCTCGTTGGACTCGCCCCACGGGTTGTTGATGAGGATCATCCCCGGCTTCTTCATGCCGTGGTCGACGCCGTATTTCACCAGGGCTTCATCGACCAGCTCATCGACGGCGGAAACCCGGAATACGTAGTTGTCGGCGGCGCCGTTCTCGGTGATTTTCGTGCCCGCCGCCCAGATGCCCATGAACGGCACTTTCATCTGGTTGACCAATGGCACGATGGCCAGGGAAACCGGCGTATCGAGGCCACCAAACAGCACCGCGACTTTTTCGCGCTGGACCAGTTCACGAGCGGCGAGGATGCCCTTGGACGGGTTGCTTTCATCGTCGCGACGGACCAGTTCCAGCGGGCGCCCGAGCACGCCGCCACTGGCATTGACCTCGTTGATGGCCATGGTCAAACCGCGAGTCAGGGCTTCACCGGACTTGGCCGACTGCCCCGAAAGCGCGGCGACCAGACCGATCTTGATCGGCGGCTCGGCCGCTTGCGCGCCACCGAACATGGCCAGGTTGAGCGTGACTGCCGCAGCCACGGGAAACAGCAGACGCTGCAGGTTTTGAAGCCGAGTAGCCATAGTTGATTCTCCTGATTGCTAGCAGTTATAAAATTATTGCTAGCAAGTAGGGTGCCACTCGGTCTGGCTATCAAAACTCCGGCTTTTGCAGCGTGGTGTGGCGAGTTGGCGCTCCAAATGGAGGCGTTCTGCACCACGCGGAAGCGCGTTTATTGCTGCGGCGCTGGCTCACCACTCAAGGCATCGACCATCGGCGGATGTTCCTGCACCGCCTGTCGCAAGTCTTCGGTCACCCGCAGCTCAGCGCCCGTCGGCGAGAACGTTGCCGCCGCTGCGAACGGCGCGGGATTGGCCGGGACCGGGCGTTTGCCACGTCGCCACAGAAAGAAAGTGACCATGCACAGATTGACCAGTGCGAAGACCCAGAACAGACCATTGGCGCCGAAGGAATTCATCACCGGCGAAATCATCATCGGACTGATCGCCGAACCCAGCGAGTTGATCAACAGCAAGCCCTGAATCATCGGCACCAATGCTTCGGCAGGCGCACGGTCGGCGGCATGGCTGACGGCAACCGGGTACAGCGCAAACACGCCGCCACCGAGCAGAAACAGCATCACCGCGAGCATTGTCGCGGACAACGGCAACAGCACGATCACCAGCGATAACACGGTGCACGCCACCGTCAGAATCGTCAGCACCTGCAGGCGATCCTTACGGTCGGACCAACGCCCGACCGGGTATTGCAGAAGCATCGCGCCGAGGATGGTCCAGGCCATCATGCTGCCGACTTCACTGACATTCAGCCCGGCGCGTTGCAGGTATAGCGGCAGCAAGGTGTAGATCGCCGCGATGGTGACACCCGAGCCGAAACAGCCGACCAGCCCGGTCGGCGTCACGCCCAACAGTTGTCGAGGCTTGAGCGGTTCCACCTGATCGAGCAGCGGCGACACGCGCGGCAGGATCACGATCGGCAGCACCGACAACGACGCGAGCATGCCGGCAACCATGAACGGTGCGCTCTCGCTCAACCCGGTGATTTCCCCCAGCGCTGCCTGGCCCAGTACACCGGCGCCGTACAAGACGATCATGTACAACGCGAGCAAGCGCCCGCGAATCTTCGCGTCGCCCGCCAACAGCAGCCAGCTTTCGATCACCAGAAACACGCCGACCGTGGCCCAGCCATTGATCAGGCGCAGCGCGAACCAGCCCCAAGTGTCATAGAACAATCCCTGCAGCAGGATGGTCACGGCGATCAGCGAAGCAAAGCTGCCGTAGGCGCGGATATGGCCGATACGCAAAATCAAGCGGTCATTGAATACGGCACCCAGGGTCAGCCCGATGAAGTAGGCCGATGAAACGACGCCGATCATCGTCGCTGAAGCGCCGGCAGCGTCCAGTCGAAGGGTGGTCAGCGAAGACAGGAAACCGTTGCCCAGCGCAACAATGAACAGCCCGAGCAGGGGCGCCAGCGCCATGGCCAGCAAACGCGGAGACATAAAAACCTCAAGAGATCGAACAGCGCAACGTGCGCCTCTGCGCATGCGATTGCCAAGCCGGGGTGTGTGGTGCGGGTGCCCGCCGAACGGGCAGGGCGGTTAGGTACGCTGCGGTCACCAGATCCGGCGACTGCGAGAGCGCGCGGGATTCTAAGGCCTGTGGAGGATTTGCCAAGACCTGTTTGCTGCGACGCTTGGACGCAGGCAAACAAAGGCTGAGTCATAACGACAGCTCATCGTTTGCAGGGCAAAAATGTTCCTTTATTGATGCTCTTTCGCTGGTTAGCCTGTGCGGTCGAGTTGCCATTTTGTGCCAGGAGTCATGATGCTGATCAAAGGTGAACGGGCCGCCACAGGGTGTGGTTTGGTGGCGATTGTTTTGTGGAGTACCGCCGCCGGATTGATCAGGGGCGTCAGCGAGCACTTCGGCCCGCTGGGTGGCGCTGCGCTGATCTATTCGCTGGGCGCCATGCTGTTGCTGGTGTTCCTCGGCCGCCCGCGGATTCGTTCGACTTCCAGGCTCTATCTGGTGCTCGGCAGCGCATTGTTCGTCGCTTATGAGGTGTGCCTGTCGTTGGCGCTGGGTTTCGCCAGTGATCGCCATCAAGCCATCGAACTGGGCGTGGTCAATTATCTGTGGCCGTGCCTGACCGTGGTGCTGGCGATCGTCATGAACGGGCAGAAAACCCGCTGGTTCATCATTCCCGGCTCCGCGCTGGCTATTTTCGGCATCTTGTGGGTGGTCAGTGGCGAGGGGTTGTCGCTGCCGGGGATTGTGCGCAATGTTCAGTCCAACCCGTTGAGCTACAGCCTTGCATTGACCTGTGCGATCACCTTTGCGCTGTATTGCAATGTCACGCGTCGCTATGCCGGCGGGCAGAATCTGGTGGTGCTGTTTTTCGTATTGACGTCCGTGGTGTTGTGGTTGAAGTGGTACCTCAGTCTCGAACAGATTCCGCCATTCACCTGGGCAAACTCTTTGGAACTGCTGGCGGCGGGCATCGCCATGGCCGGTGGCTACGCACTCTGGAACATCGGCATCCTGCGGGGAAACCTGACCTTGCTGGCGACCGCGTCCTACTCCGCACCGGTGCTGTCGTCGGCGTTCGCCGCGCTGTGGCTGGGCGTCAGTTTGCAGATGCAGTTCTGGCAGGGCGCCGTGCTGGTGACGGTGGGCTCGCTACTGTGTTGGCAGGCGACCCGGCAGCACAAGGTTTCCCAGGCAACTCCGATCAAGGTCAGCGTGGGCGAACCCCCTCACTGAAAGAGACCTTAGCGGTCACCCCTTGCCTGATGCTAAATTGCGGCTGTCACAAGTCTCCCGCAATTGAGTCTCGACAGGCTCAGAGAAATTCAGTGTTGATGCTCTTTTATGTGCAAAAGAAGCTGGCCGAAGCAGGCCAGAAAAACGCCAGTGCAATGGCTGATCAATAGTGGGGACTGAAATTTAGAATGCGCCGCTTAATAGCTCATGGATGTGTTGTTGTCAGTATCGCGATGCTGTGTTCAGGATGTACCTCCTATGCGACCGTGCCGACAATCAACGAGCGAGCCGGAAATGGAACACAGGAAATCATCTCCAGCTTCAGTTACGAAATAGACTCTCCCTGGAAAAACAGTCGCCTTGGCAAAGACGCCTATGCGCTGACAAAGAACATGATTCCAAATGCACAGGATCTCAGCTCCAGCCCCACAGCCTCGAGCCGCCCTGCACTGGAAATAAAAATCTCGGAATTTTCATTGGGTGGCGCTTGCACGCAAGAGTATTTGACGGGGTTGAGTTTTGGTTTGATTCCGAGTTGGTGTACAAGGCCCGACCTGTTCAAGTTTGAGTTCATTCTGAATAAAGAAAACGGCGTTTGCAGGCAAAAAACCTATTCAGTAAACGCCACAACGGTTTCACATCTCGTGGTGATTCCATTTGCACTGTCGCAGCCCGACAAGCGACCACTGACCCTTGATCAGGCTTCGCTAAAAGATTTCCTTCAAGCAGATCAATGTTCCAAAGGCTTGTGACCAGCGCATCAGGCTTTCAAAAATCTCGCGGCGTAACTGACAAACAACAATAGAAAAACCAAGCCACCCAACGCGACCACCAGCGTACTGAGGTGCGCAACCATGCCGATAAATGCCGGCCCCATGAGAATGCCGGCATAGCCCATGGAGATGATCGCCGGGATGGCGGTGCGCTGGGGCATGCGCTGTTGCCGGCCCGCCGCGGTAAACAGCACCGGGACAATGTTCGAGCATCCGATACCGACCAAGGCATAGCCCAGCAATGACGCCTGCCAGCTCTCGAACACCAGCGAAACCAGCATGCCTGCCGCCGCGCAGATCCCGCCCAGCGCCACCACGCGAACGCCACCCAGTCGGCTGACGATGGCGTCTCCGGTCAGGCGCCCGAGCGTCATCGCCGCCGCAAAACTCGCATAGCCCAAACCGGCGTAGCTGGGTTCCATTGCGCGTTGCGAGGCGAGGAAAACCGCGCTCCAGTCGAGCATGGCGCCCTCAGTCAGGAAAACAATGAAACACAGGCAGCCCAAAAGCAGAACGATCCCCCGTGGCATCGCCAACAACGGGCCATCTCTCTCGGTGCCATAGGGCAGCAAACCTGGCGCAGCCTTGTACAGCGCGGCAAGGATGATCGCCACCAGACACAACACCGACAGCAGCGGATCCAGCCCCAGGCTGAGCATCGCCGTCATGGCCCCGGCACCGGCGATGCCACCGACACTGTAGAGCCCGTGGAAACCTGATTGCAGGGTTTCGCCGCTGTTCTTTTCAACAATGATCGACTGGATATTGATTGCGCAATCGAGCATGCCCATGCTCGCGCCGAACCCCAGTACGGCAAGGGCCAGCCCCGGCAGCCAGGTCAGATGGCTGAGCATCGGCAGCACCGAGCACAACGCGAGCGTTGAGCAGATGATCACTGGCCGGCAGCCAAAACGTGCGGTCAGGTAACCGGCAAATGGCATGGCGACGATCGAGCCGATACCAAATCCCAGCAACAACAGGCCCAGTCCACCGTCGTCCAGCCCCGTGCGCGCTTTGACTAACGGCACGAGTGGCGCCCAGGCCGACATCACGATGCCGGTGATCAAGAATATGATGCGGGTCGACACGCGTTCGCCGTAGTTTGCATAAGTCGCCACGGATGATGTCGGGGTGTTCATTGAGGCGGACATCCTTATCGGTGTCTCCCGGCTTTTTTGGCTACAAGCCGGAATAACAGCTTTTCGAAGCAAAAGAGTCCCTTCCAGCATCCGTCGGGATGCTGAAGGGAGGGGGTGTGGACTCGTCTGGAGAACGCCGATCAGCCAACAGACTTCAAAGGGATGGGGCCTTTGAGCCGATCCATCATGGTCGCGCAGTACCAGTCATCGAACTGACAAACGCCGGTCTCGGCCGTTTCCGAATAAGGACCCGGTTCGTACGACGGCGATGTCACGCCCCGCTGGGTGCCCTCGACCAGCGTGCGGTCCTGATCGTTGGTGGCAATCCAGACTTTGGTCAGGCGATCGATATTGTAGTCAACGCCTTCCACCGCCGTGCTTGGAACGAGCCACTTGGTGGTGACCAATGTTTCCGTAGCGCTGATCGGCAGAACGCGAAAACTCAGCGCATGGTCACCGAGAAAATGATTCCAGGTGGAGGGGTAGTGGAAGTACAGCAGCGCGCCGATGTCCGCTTCAGACGTCTTGTCCAGGCGCCCGGCAACGGCCGGCTTGCCATCCATGGTGTAGCTGACGGCACCGGATGACAGCGGAATACGGGTCATGCGGAACTGGCCGTTGATATCCATCACCAAACGGCTTGGCAACCCGGCGCTCTCGCACTTGGACCAGTAAGCCGAGAGTTCGGGATCATCTTCGCCACTGACGCCACCCACCGAAAGATTATCGACGAACGAATGCAGCAGCTCCGGGTGAGAGCCGTCGCAGTGATAGCACTCGCGATTGTTTTCGAAGACCAGTTTCCAGTTGCCTTTCTCGACGATGTTCGACTCGAACGCCACTTTGCAGTTTTCAAGGTAATGCGGCGCGATGAAAGGGCTTACGGCTTTGCGGAATCCTTCGAAGTCCGGAGCCTTGGCGGCCACGCAGACGTAAATGTAGGTATCAACGATCTCGCAGTGAACGCTTTTCAGACTGTATTGGGATTTGTCGAAATCCTGGCCCATGTTGCCGGCGAACAACAGGTTGCCATCCAGCTCGTACGTCCACTTGTGATACGGGCAAACCATCTTCGCCACTTTGCCGTGATCGGCTTCGCAGATTTTCGCGCCACGGTGACGGCAGGCGTTATGGAACGCCCGGACCTCGCCGTCTTTGCCGCGTACCACTGCAACGGGATAGTCCCCGATCTGCAGGGTGAAATACTGCCCCGGTTTGGTGATTTCAAAGGTGTGGCCGGCGAAAATCCAGTCCTTATGCCAGATCTGCTCAAGATCCTGGCGGTAAACGCTTTCACTGCTGTAAAGAGCGCCGGGCAGCGAGTGCCAGGGTTTGCGTTGTGCGATCAGGTCAAAAACGCTTTCTTTATTGTTCATTTTTATCCTCCCATAGGCTACATGGTTCTCAGCCTATATGGCCCAGGACAGACGCCGCAAACGACATTTGCTGTGGGCAATTCATGCGTTGGCGTTATCGATGAGGCCCTTACTGGAGTGGCGGAATGGCGTGAAAAATCGCTTCCAGGGCAGTAATGGCACAGGGCGACTGCGCAATGTGTTGGATCGCCGCTTTCACCGCAGCGCTGCGCTCCACACCCAGGCCGCTGGCGAACAGATCAAATTTCTGCCCCAGCTCTTCAGCGCTGAGGGCCGTTTCGGGATCGCCACGCGCGGCGGTGACCGCACTCACCAGCACGGCACCGTTTTTCAGGGTGATGGTCAGTCGCGAGAGGATTTCGTCGGGGAAGCGAGCGGAGATATCAGCGGCTTCGACGACTTCGATACGGCGGCTCAGTGCCAGAATATCTTCGGCAAAAATCGCCGCCCCGGTGACTTCTTCCGGACCGACCTTGCCCCGGACAATCAGTGCGGCCAGCGGGAAGGCGAGGGCGTACTGCGCCTGGTCGGCATCACTTGGTGTATGGCCCTGCAAACACATCGACTCGTAGAACGTTTCCACGCGAACGGTTTCTATCGAGTCGGCATCGAGCTGTGGATTTTCCCGCTGCAGTTCGAGCATGGCGGTCAGCGCCGGTTGCGCCCAGCGGCAGACTGGCCAGGGTTTGAAGTACTGGCTGTCGATCTCCCAGCGTTTGCCGATGTCGGTCCAGTATTCGGCGACGGTAATGTCTTCAACTGTTTCCGCTGGCGCGCCGGTGATGCCTTCACGAGCCATGAACAGTGCGTTCAAACCCGCGAATGCACCTGCACCGTGAGCATCGCGCAGCATCGTCGGCGCGTGTATCAGGCGCATCATCGGGCAACGTGCGCTGAAGTATTCGGCGATGCCCAAGGCATGGCGAAAGGTCGGCTCATCAAAGCCCAGCAACCGCGCGCCGGCGCAGACAACACCGAGCGCGGAAAAACCACCCGATGCGTGATAAGTCGGCGAGGTCGCCATCAATGCGGAACCTGCCCGCAGCGCCGTTTCATAACCGATGCACAGAGCGGTGAGCAGTTCATGGCCGCTGATCGACTGGCCTCGATGATGCAGCGCATCGGCGAGGGCCAGTACGGCGGGAACAACAGTGGCACCGGCGTGGCCCTTGGATTTGAAGTGGCCTTCGTGGGCGTCGAGGCTGTCAGCGCTGAAACCTCCGGCCCAGGCTGCGCCGAGTACGTTGACGCGCTGTCCGGCAAAGATCAGACGACTGCTATAAGCGCCCGCCGGGTAATGCAGTTCGGCAAAACGCCGCATGGCGCTGCTGGTGTCATTGCTGGCCGCGCCGGCCATGACGCCGACGATGTCCAGCAAACTGTTCTGCACAATTGCACGAGTCTTGAACGGGGCACCGAGGAAATCAAAGTCGCGACAGAATTCGAACAGTGACATTCAACAATCCCTTCCTGTGAGTTGAGCCGAGCCGATCATGGTCGGCGCGGCTCAACAATGAGCCAGGGGGAGGGTGCTGCTCTAGCAACATTTTCGTCGGGCTATTGATAACCAAATCAGCCGACGCCTGTGCGGACTGAATTAACGGCGGGGAAACTTCGCCAGAATCCATTCGCGAAAACGCCGCAGCTCGTCTTCGTTTTCGGAGCTTTCGCGACAGCTCAGGTAGTGCCAGCTGTTGCGCAACTGCACCTGTTGCTCGATCGGGCGCACCAGCAAGCCTTGCTGCACCAACCCCGTGACCAGGTGATTCCAGCCCAGCGCAATGCCCTGATGGGTCAAGACCATGCTGATGAGCAGGTTGTAGTCGTTGGCGTTGAAGATCTGCGGGCTGTTCGGCGGACGATCATCGATATCGATGGCCTGAAACGCCAGCCACACGCCCCAGTCGACATGCTCGGCAACTTGCGAGCGGCCGTAGGGACTGAGGTTGAGCAATGCCGAATCACGCACGCCTTCGATCGTCGAAATTTCCGGGTGCTTCTCCAGATACTGCGGGGTGCACACCGGGTAAATCACGTCGTGGCACAACGGGTAGCTTCTATAACCGTCACGGATGCGCGAAATCTTGGTGATGAAGATGTCCGGCTGGACACCGGGTTCCATGGTCAGAAAGTTCTGCGTGGTGATCAGGTTGAGCTCGATGTCCGGGCACTGGGCGAAGAACTCCTGCAGATGATTCGACAGCCACAGCGCGGAAAAGGCCGGCGAGCAACAAACGGTGAGGACCTTCTTGGTCGACTGGCTGCTGCGGATGCGTTCGGCGGCCTGGGCGATGTTGACGAACGACAGTTGCGCGGCATCGAAGAACACCGCGCCGGCGGCCGTCAGTTCCACCGCACGGCCGACCCGGGTAAACAGTTGCGCGCCCAGATAGCTTTCCAGTTCACGGATCTGCCGGCTGATCGCGGCTTGCGAAACGCACAGTGCCTCCGCCGCACGGGTGAAGCTTTCGTATTTGGCCGCAGCCACAAATGCCTTCACAGCCCTCAAGGACGGCATTTTCAGCAGGATGGTGTCAGGGTCGACATGCTTGCTCATTCGTACACTCTCCTAACGATACAGCTCCCCAACGAAGCGCGAGGAGGGTAACGGAACCGTCCGCCGTGGGCTATGCCGGCGTCGCTGCGGGGATAGACCCGGTCGCTCAGGGCACGAAAGCGGCTGTTACTCGCCACCGTCGCCGTATCCGATAACCTGACGTTATCAAATTGTCCCTGTAAATGTAGTTGGATTAACCAGGGTGATGCTAATAGATTTGAAACATCCCTTTTTCCTGGGACCTCAAAAATAATAAAAGGAAGCCCGTCGTGAAGACATCTATTCATTACCGCTGCCGCTTACAATTATTTTTGCTCGTTTGCCTGTCGCTTAATGCGAAAGATGCACGATGCGAAGGAGGCAAGGTATGACAAGTTCCGACGAGATCATCTGCGTAAAGAATGTTTTCAAAGTCTTCGGTACGCAGCCAGCACTTGCCATGAAAATGGTTAAAGAAGGCGCGTCAAAAGCTGAAGTGTTTAAAAAGACCGGTCAGGCGATTGGTGTTTTTGATGCCAACTTCTCTGTTCGCCGTGGCGAGATTTTCGTGATCATGGGTTTGTCCGGCTCGGGCAAATCGACCATGGTCAGATTGTTCAATCGGTTGATCGAACCAACCGCCGGCCAGATCTTTCTCAATGGCAAGGAAATCACCGGCCTGGGCGACAAGGACTTGTTGCAGGTTCGCCGCAAAGACATGGGCATGGTCTTCCAGTCGTTTGCTTTGATGCCGCACATGAGTGTCATCGACAACGTCAGCTTCGGCCTGGAAATCAGCGGTGTCAGCGAAAAAGAACGCTATTGCCGCGCGATGGGCGCACTGGAGCAGGTCGGGCTTTCGGGGCAGGAGCTGAGCTTTCCTCACCAACTCTCCGGCGGCATGCAGCAACGCGTCGGTCTGGCCCGCGCGCTGGCCAACGATCCCGCCATTCTGCTGATGGACGAAGCCTTCTCGGCACTCGATCCGATGATTCGCAGCGAAATGCAGGGCGAGCTGATCAAGCTCCAGGCCGAGCAGGATCGCACGATCATTTTCATCTCCCACGATATCGAAGAAGCGGTTCGCATCGGTCACCGCATTGCGATCATGGAAGGCGGGCGCGTGGTGCAAATCGGTACGCCGCGTGAACTTCTGTGCAAGCCGGTGAATAAATATGTGCGTGATTTCTTTAATGGCTTCGACACCAGTCGCATTCTGAAAGCGGGCGATATAGCGCAACAGGATTGCAATGTCGCTTATATCCCTGGCGGGCAAACACCGATTAAAGCGGAAGCGTCTCTGCGCGACATCTTTCATCTTGTTGCTGCCTCGGCAACGCCCATGCCGGTTGTGGATGAAGTTGGGCTTTATAAAGGCTCCATTTCGCAAGGCCATCTTTTGAGCTGCCTGTGTAACAGCTGAACTGCGAATAACCAGAATTGATACGCCGTTTCTGAGTGCGAGGTAGCATCATGTCAGACTTCAACTTTTTAGATCCCTTTCAAAGTCTCAATATTCCTTTGGGATCCTGGGTGGAAACCGCCCTTAAATACTTGGTGCATAACTTCAGGGAAGTGTTTCGCTCGATCCGCTGGCCAGTCGATCAAGTGCTCGACGGTGTCCAGTGGGGATTACTGTCGGTTCCGCCCACGGTATTCATCATCATCGCCGGACTGATCAGTTGGCAGATTGGCGGCAAGCGCATCGCCATCTTCAGCGTCGCAACCCTCACCGGGCTCGGACTGATCGGTGTGTGGAACGATGCAATGGTCACGCTGGCCCTGGTGCTGACATCACTGCTGTTTTGCGCGGTTATCGGCATCCCGCTCGGCATCCTGTGCGCACGCAGTGATCGCACGGAAATGATCATTCGCCCAGTGCTCGACGCCATGCAAACGCTCCCCGCATTCGTCTATCTGGTGCCGGTGGTCATGCTCTTCGGCATCGGCAACGTGCCGGGTGTGATTGTCACCATCATCTTTTCTGTCGCGCCATTGGTGCGACTGACCAACCTCGGCATTCGTCAGGTTCCGGCCGACAAGGTCGAAGCGGCGCGAGCGTTCGGCTGTACGGCCACGCAAATGCTGATGAAGGTGCAGTTGCCGTTGGCGGCGCCGACGATGATGGCCGGCCTCAATCAGACGCTGATGTTGTCGCTGTCGATGGTAGTGGTTGCGTCGATGATCTCGGTAGGCGGTCTGGGCTTGATGGTGTTGAGCGGCATCGGTCGCCTCGACATGGGCCTGGCCAGCGTCGGCGGTGCCGGCCTGGTGCTGCTCGCGGTATTCCTTGACCGACTGACCCAGGCAATGGGTGAGCGCAGCAGCGATCTGGCCAGCGGTCAGCGCTGGTATGAAAGCGGCCCGGTGGGGCTGGTCATGAAACTGAAGAAAAAGAAGAACGTTGCACGTCCAGTGACGAATTGAGTTGGCCTGCTCACCCCATTAAAAATTCCAAGCGTGGTGAAACATGAAACTGACAAATCTCAAGAAAAGCGTGGTTGCGAGCCTGGTGGCTTCGGTGTTTGGCACCTTGCTGTGCTCGGCGGTTTACGCGGCCGATGCCAACAAACCCGGCGCGGGCGTTTCGATTACGCCGATCTTCCCGACTATCGCCGAAGAGCGCTTTCGCGGTGAAGTAGTGATCGCTGGCCTCAAGGAACTGGGCTACGACGTCAAACAGCCGAAAGAAGTCGACTACCCGGCGATGTTTCTCGCGCTGTCTTACGGCGACGCGGATTTCACCGTGCATGAATGGGAACACCTGCACCAAGCGTTTTATGAGAAGGCCGGCGGCGATGACGTGATGGTCAAGGTCGGGCAAGTCATGAAAGGCGTGCTGCAGGGCTACATGATCGACAAGAAGACTGCCGAGGCTTATCAGATCAAGGATCTGTCAGACCTGAAGAAACCCGAAATCGCCAAACTCTTCGACAGCAACGGTGACGGCAAGGCTGACCTGACAGGCTGCAACCCGGGGTGGGGCTGCGAAATCATGGTTGAGCACCACATGAAAGCCTACGGTCTGGGGCCCACCGTGGTCGACAACCGCGGCTCGTACTTCGCCTTGATGGCGGACACCATTGCGCGCTTTCAGCAAGGCAAGCCCGTGCTGTTCTTCACTTGGGTTCCGCAGTGGATCGCCAGCGTATTGGTGGAAGGGCGTGATGTGGTCTGGTTGCCGGTGCCGTTCACCTCGCTGCCGGATGGCAAGGAAAGCAAGGACACTTTCCATGATGGCAAGAACCTCGGTTTCCCGGTGGACACGGTCAATGCCGTGATGAACAAAGAGTTCGCCGAGAAGAACCCGGTGGCGCGCAAATTCCTCTCTGAAGTCAGCATCCCTACAGCCGCTGAAAGTGCGCAAAACCTGCGCATGCAGAACGGTGAAAAGTCGCTGGCCGACATCAAGCGGCATGCCGCGGAATGGATCAAGGCCAATCAGCAAGCCTATGACGGCTGGTTGAGTGACGCCCGAGCGGCAGCGAAGTAATCGGTGCAACTACGGGTTGGCGGCGGGCCGTGCCAGTCGCCAAACCAACGGGTTGTCGTTTCAAGTGAAGGTGAGCGGGTGACGCAAGATGGAAACGTTCCAGAGTCCGTTGAAACAACAGAACACCGGATTTCGCCAATCCACCGTGATGTCGGGCCATGAACGTGTGGTGCGGGTGGCGTTTATCCTGCTCGATCATTTTTCGTTGACGACGCTTTCAACGTCGATGGATGCCCTGGCCACTGGAAACCTGATCAACGGCGAGACGATTTACGAGGTATCCACTTACTCCGTTCAGGGCGGGCTGGTTGAAAGTGATATCGGCGTGTCGCTGGCCTCGCAAAGGCTGGTCGCAGAAGGCTTCAGTCATGATGCAGTGATTGTCGTCGGAGGCCAGCGTGTGAGGCTTGCCACGCAGCCAGTGCTGCGCCGAGTGCTGAAGAAGTCCGCGAGCAAAGGGATCGTCGCCGGTTGCTGGAATGCCGCGTTTTATCTGGCTGATGCCGGTTTGCTAGAGACTGGGGACTTTGCTTGTCACAGCGACAGTTGCGGCCTGATTCATGAATATTTCCCGCAGTTGAACGTTTCGACTCGCGAGTTTGTTTGCACACAGCGCCGAGCCACTTGCGCCAACGCTCATTCGGCGCTGGATATGACCCTGGCGATCATGCAGGAACTGGGCGCGCGCAACGATGCGGCACTGGTCGATGAAATAAAACGGGTTCACCAATCTGGACAAGCTCACCCGAAGTTTGCGGCAAACGCCGACAGCCTTCGCTGCTCTTCGATTCCAAAGCCTTTGAATATCGCGCTCGATTTGATGGAAAAGAACATTGAGGAACCGCTGGAAATCGATGCAATCGCCAGCCAGGTCGGCGTGTCACGCCGGCAACTGGAAAGAAGGTTTGCCCGTTACCTGAATGCGGCACCGAATCGCTACTACCTGGAGCTGCGTTTGACACGGGCTCGGCAATTGATTGTGCAAAGTGACCGCTCGTTGACGGATGTGGCACTGGCCACCGGGTTTGTCAGTTATCCGCACTTCTATAAACGCTTCAAGGACCTGTTCGGCTTACCGCCCATGACCTTCAGGGATTATTACTACGCCAACGACTATGCCAGTAGCGGACGTTATGCCGTGGCGGCCAATTTTTAGAACAAACAGTTAATCGTCACTGTTTGCGCAAGTGCCAGTTTTGCAAGTTTCCGGATCAACGCCACTGCGTGCGTTTGCTTTGTGCCGCGTGCGTTTTGCAACTTCAACGATTAACGGTTCAACACTATGAAAGTCAGTTCATTACCCGCCGATGATGATAGTTGTGGCTGGTTTCACTTGAGCAAACCACGCAGCCCCGAGCCGGCTCACCGCGGGCACCGTTCAGCCCGCTGGGTGATCATCGGTGCCGGCTTCACGGGTCTGGCGTGCGCGCGGCAACTGGCGTTGAATTTTCCCGACGACGAAGTGCTGCTCATCGAAGCGCAGGAAGTCGGACTGGGCCCGTCGGGGCGTAATGCCGGTTTTGCCATTGATCTTCCCCATGATATTGGCGCTGAGGATTACATCGGTGACATCGCGCTTGCACGCACCAGTTTGAAACTCAATCTGGCCGGCCAATCGATACTTCGCGAGCTGGTCGATCAATACCGTATCGAATGCCAGATGAGAGCTTGCGGCAAATATCAGGCGGCGGTAGAGACCCGCGGTATTGCCGTCCTCGATGCCTATCGCCGGGGCCTGGAAAAACTCGATCAGCCTTTTCAGATGATTGATGCCGATGAGTTGCCCGAACACTTGGGCACGCGCTTTTACCGCAAGGCATTGTTCACCCCGGGGGCGGTGCTACTGCAACCGTCCGGGCTGGTGAAAGGCCTCGCCGACAACCTGCCATCGAACGTCACGCTGTATGAGCGCACGCCGATTCTGGAAGTGGAGTACGGCGCCAAGACTGTCCTCAAGCACGCTCACGGCAGCATCACCGCCGACAAGCTGATTCTGGCGAACAACTCGTTCGGTATGCGTTTCGGTTTCCTGCAAGGGCGCATGTTGCCGATCTACACCTACGCCAGCATTACGCGGCCGCTGACCGAAGAGGAACAGGCGCGCCTTGGCGGTAAACCGTTCTGGGGCGCCATTCCGGCGGATCCGTTCGGCACCACGGTGCGCCGCACCCCGGATAACCGCCTGCTGATCCGCAACAGTTTCACCTTCAACCCGGATGGTCGCAGCAACAGCAAATACAACGAACGTTTCGTGCGCCGGCACAAGGCGTCATTCGATCAGCGTTTCCCGATGTTGCCGGACGTGACGTTTGAATACACCTGGGGCGGCGCCTTGGCCATGTCGCGCAATCACAACGGCTTCTTCGGTGAACTGGCGCCCAATGTTTATGGCGCGCTCGGATGCAACGGTCTGGGCGTCACGCGCGGAACCGTCACCGGCAAGTTGCTCGCGGACTGGCTGGCGGGACAGCGCGACCCACTGATTGATTTCCTGTTGCAGGCGCCAGGGCCCAACAGCAACCCGCCAGAACCGTTTCTTTCGCTGGGGGTGAACATGAACCTCAAGTGGGGGCAGTACCGCGCCGGGAGAGAAAGCTGAGTCTGCGTTGACTAGTCGCTGAAGCCTCGTCGCTTTGCTGCCGTCCTGAAGGCTTGCGCCGCCAATAACCACGGTCTGCCCGGCATGCCGTCGGGCGCACGGATTGAACATTGAACCACTGGAGAAAACGCTATGAACTTTGACGGAATTTTTACCCCTGCCATTACCCCGTTGTCCGCTGATGGCCAGATCGACTATTCGGCGTTCTCCGAGGTGCTCGAATACCTGATCGAGTCCAAGGTTCACGGCATCGTTATCGGCGGCTCCACCGGCGAGTATTACGCGCACACCGCCGAGGAGCGGGTGGCCGTGGCCGAGCGTGCCAAGGATGTAATTCGTGGGCGCTTGCCGCTGGTCATCGGCACTGGCGGCATTCGTACCGAAGACTCGGTGTACTTCGCCGAAAAAGCCAAGTCCCTCGAAGCGGACGCCATTTTGGTCGGTTCACCACCGTATGCCTTGCCGACGCAGAAGGAAATTGCCGCTCACGTGCTCGCCGTGGACAAGGCCGCCGGGCTGCCGATCATGTTGTACAACTATCCGTCGCGGATGGGCGTGGCGATGGGCGACGAGTTTTTCCAAGCGATTGCCGGCTGCAAGAACATCGCCGCCATCAAGGAAAGTTCGGGCGAGATGAGTCGCCTGCACCGTCTGGCTCATGCCCATCCGTCGATCCAGTTGTCTTGTGGCTGGGATGATCAGGCTTTGGAGTTCTTCGCCTGGGGCGCGCGCAGTTGGGTGTGCGCCGGCTCGAACTTCATCCCGCGTGAACACATTGCGCTCTACGAAGCCTGTGTCCTGGAGAAGAACTTCGATAAGGGCCGGCGGATCATGTCGGCGATGCTGCCGTTGATGGATTTCCTCGAGAGCGGCAAGTTCGTGCAATCGATCAAACATGGCAGCGAACTCAGTGGCCTGCGTGCCGGCGGTGTCCGGGCGCCACTGCAAGCGCTGGAGCCTTCCGAGAAGCAAGCGCTGGAAAGCGTGATCAAAACCCTTCAGAACAACGTCGCGCGTATCGTCGAGGAGGCTTGAAATGGCAGATCTGCTGAGTCAAGAGCAATACCGTGGACTGGCTGCGAAACTCGAGTTTCGCAATCAAGCGTTCATCAATGGGCAGTTCTGCGCCGCCAGATCGGGCAAGACATTCACCACAACCAACCCGGCTACCGATCAGGTGCTGACCGAGATTGCCGCGTGCAATGCCGACGATGTCGATGCAGCGGTGGCCGCCGCGAAGGAAGCCTTCGGCGATGCGCGCTGGCATTCTCTGGCGCCGTCGGCACGCAAATCGGTATTGCTGCGCTTTGCTCAGTTGCTGGAGGACAACGCCCACGAACTGGCGGTGCTCGAAAGCCTGGACAGTGGCAAGCCAATTCGTGAATGTCAGAACATCGACGTACCGGAAACGATTCATACGTTGCGCTGGCACGCTGAGCTGATCGACAAGATCTACGACGCTACGGCGCCCGTCGGCTCGGGTGCAGTTACCATGGTGGTGCGCGAGCCGATCGGGGTTGTCGGCCTGGTGCTGCCGTGGAACTTCCCGCTGCTGATGCTCGCCTGGAAAATCGGCCCGTCGCTGGCAGCAGGTTGCTCGATCGTGGTCAAACCGGCCAAGGAAACCACCTTGAGCACTTTGCGCGTCGCCGAACTGGCGCATCAGGCGGGGATTCCCGCCGGTGTCTTCAACGTCGTGCCCGGGGGAGGGAAGGAGGCGGGCGAGCCGTTGGGGCGTCATCCTGACGTGGCCATGGTCAGCTTCACCGGCTCAACCGACACCGGGCGGCTGTTTCTCAAATACTCCAGCGAATCGAACCTCAAACGTATCGTGCTGGAATGTGGCGGCAAGAACCCGGCCGTGGTGATGAATGATGTCGAAGACATCGATGTCGTCGCTCAGCATGTAGTAAACGGCGCATTCTGGAACATGGGTGAAAACTGCTCGGCCTCGTCGCGGCTGATCGTGCACGCCGACATCAAGGATGAACTGTTGCAGCGTGTGCAGGTGCATCTGGGCGATTGGAAAATGGGCGACCCACTCGATCCTGAGAACCGCTTGGGTTCGATGATCAGCAAGGCGCATTTCGAGAAAGTCCGTTCTTACCTTGACGTTGCCCGCGACGAGAACCTCAGCGTGTTGGTGGGCGGCAAGACGGCCAAAGACATCTTCGTCGAACCGACCATCGTTGATGGCGTGAGCCGCGATAGCCGTCTGTTCCAGGAAGAGATCTTCGGCCCGGTGCTGAGCGTCACCACGTTCCAGACCGTCGACGAAGCCATTGAACTGGCCAACGACACGGCCTACGGCCTGGCGGCATCGGCTTACACCGGCAACCTGCGCCATGCGCTGAAACTCTCGCGCGGGATCCGTGCCGGGATTGTCACGGTGAACTGCTTTGGCGAAGGCGACGCCTCTACGCCATTCGGCGGCTACAAGGAATCGGGGTTCGGCGGGCGCGACAAGTCGATCTGGGCGCATGACCAATACACCGAAATCAAAACCATCTGGATTGACGCATCCTGACAGCAACTTCGCCGCAAGAAGCCGGATCGCCCCGACCACTGGATTGAGTGGCGGGGCGATTGCCCCATACCGTTAACCAATCCATGAACTGGAATTGTTGGTGACCACATCAGCAGAAAGCTTTCAGTCATCCGCTTTTCGTCAGACATTTTGAACCTAACTCGAAACCGCTGGCTCAACCGGGAAATATTCGGGGTGGGCGAAATGAACGCGTTCAAGAACCAACTGACATTCGCACAAGAAACCAGATTACTCGCTTTGGCTGCCTGGCAACGCGCACTGGAAAACCTTGAACTGCGCATGGATTGCCCAGACGCCTATCACGACGAACTGGTGCGCCAATCGGATGAAATGGATCGTTTGGGCCTGCTCAGCTGGGACGAGTGGCGCGACCTGCGCAGAGAAGCAGACGTCGCCTACCTGCGCGCAGTCGCTGGAGACGATTACCATTGAGGTCATGTACGGTCGTTATCCGCATCCTCTGAAAGATCGAATCAAGAAAACAGGAGATTTCCATGCCCGAGCCGTTGACCTCATCAGCTGCACCTGCTCGCTCCTGGTTCGCCCGTTTCTCTGGGTCCGGATGGGGCGGGCGCGTCTTCTGGTCGATTCTGATCGGCGTGACAGTCTTCCTGCTGATTAGCGGCTATGGCGCCTTCGTCGGGGCCAACAAACAGAATCTGCACTTCGCCTTTATCGGTGGCATGACAGGCTTCGCTGCCACGGCAATGGGCGCTGTCGTAGCGATTGCGTTACGAGACATCGCCGCCCGAACCCAAGACATCATGCTCGGCTTCGCCGCCGGGATGATGCTGGCGGCCAGTTCGTTTTCGCTGATTCTGCCTGGCATAGAAGCGGCTCAGGCGCTTTGCGGTAACCCGTTGCTCGCAGCTTGCGTCGTCGTTGCAGGATTGGGACTGGGCGTCGCGCTGATGGTCGGGCTTGATCGTTTCGTGCCTCACGAACACGAGAAAAGCGGACGCCGGGGGCCAGATGCGCAGCGCATCAATCGTGTCTGGTTGTTCGTCCTGGCAATCACACTGCATAACCTGCCGGAAGGCATGGCCATTGGCGTGAGCTTCGCCAACGGCGATATGAAGGTGGGACTGCCGCTGACGACTGCCATCGCCATTCAAGACATTCCTGAAGGTCTGGCAGTCGCCCTGGCATTACGCGTAACCGGCATCTCCGCACTGCGCGCAGCGCTGATTGCGGTGGGTTCGGGGTTGATGGAACCCATTGGCGCCATCGTCGGCTTGGGTATTTCCAGCAGCTTTGCGTTGGGATATCCCATTGCGCTCGGTCTGGCAGCCGGGGCGATGATTTTTGTGGTGTCCCATGAGGTCATTCCCGAGACCCATCGCAACGGGCATGAGACCCCGGCCACGTTGGGACTGATGCTCGGCTTTGGGGTGATGATGTTTCTCGACACTGCTTTGGGTTAATCACGAACCTGACCAATGGAGAGAAACCGTCACGCACTGGCTTTAACCTCACCCCTGACCACTGATTTACGATACGTCAGCAAAACGATGCCGGTGACCACGATCACCCCACCGAGAATCTGTCCGTTGCTGAGCATCTGGTCCAGCACAATCCAGCCCATCAGCAGCGTTGCCAATGGCTCGATGTTCATGACCGGCGCATTGCGCGGCATGTCGAGGCGAGGCACGGAAATGAACAGGACGATAAAACCGGTGCCGTACAGCACCACCAGGGTGGCGAGGGCCAGCCATCCGGTCGAGGTGGCGGGCAGGTTCAATCCGCCAGGGAGGGCACCGGTCAGCCCTGCAAGATTGACGCTGCTGAACACGATGAAAATGGTCAGCAGACTGCGCACCGAGCCGCGTACCTGAGACAGTTTGTGGTCGGTGATCCACAGCGCGCAGGCGAACACGCTGGCGGCGCAGAACGCGAGTGCGACGCCCGTCAGCCATTGCGCACTGACGTCTGTCGTGGTCGAAAGACGCCCGGGCACGTCCAGCACAAACACCAGGCCCAATAGAATCAGACCCATCAACGTCGCGGTGCGTGCGCTCGGTCGCTGGCCACCCAACGCCCAAGTGAGCAATGCCAGCAGAATAGGGAATACGTTTGCCACCAGCAGGGCCAGCGCCACCGGCACCCGTGCGACAGCAGAGTAAAGGCACAGACTCTGCGCAGTGATCAGCAACCCCAGCAACAGTTGCCAGCGCCAGGCACCCGCCGGCAAGCGTGGGCTTTGTCGTTGCCACAGCACCAGAATCGCGAGCACCAGCAAGGTCCCGCCGGACCGCATCAAAATCGCCAGCAGCACACCCGCACCATCATCAAATGCGACTCGCGCCGCCACATGATTGCCGGCAAACGCACAGCCCATGCACAACAGAATGATCACAGCCAGATAACGGGGGTAGGGCGGCGGTACGGTTTGCGTAGCGGTAGGGCGAGGCATGACAGATCTCAGGATTGTTAGCCGTTCGAACGACTTGGTTTTTATTAGGTTGTCGTACAACCAGCCCGTTTTATCGCATTCGGCGACGTCGGGCAATAGACCTGAAAGCGCACAGCTACGCATATGTTCGGCTTTATGCTGGATTTTTCGCGCCTTTGATTGAGTGTGGAGATCGTATGACTTGATAGAGCTGGGGCCCATCGGCCCCTGCTTCCAGGGATTTACACATTCATGAGAGGCGGGTCGTCTGCTTCTGCTCAGGCATGAAATGGATAATCGATGTAGCCACGCTGATCCCCGCCGAAAAAGCTGCCAGGGTCCGGCGTGTTGAGTGTCAGGCCATCGTGCAGTCGACGCGGCAAATCAGGGTTGGCCAGGAATGGGCGGCCAAACGCGATGATGTCGGCACGATCGGCAATCAGCGCCTGTTCGGCAGATTGCGCATCGTAGCCGCCCGCCAGGATCAGCACGCCGTTCCAGGTTTTGCGCAACTGGGCAATGATCGCGTCCCAGCGCGGGTCGAAGTTCTCATCTTTGACGGTGCCAACCATCGCTGGCTCGACCAGGTGCAGGTAGGCCAGATTCCATTGATTAAGCGCTTCGACGAGGTGGCCGAAAGTGGCCTCTGGAGTGTCATCGCCCATGCCCATGAAACGGCCCATCGGCGTCAGGCGTACGCCGACCCGCTCGGCGCCAACTTCTTCAGCCACGGCCGCGACCACTTCCAGCAGAAACCGCGCGCGATTCTCCACGCTGCCGCCATAGGCATCGTCACGCTGGTTGCTGTTGCTGTTAAGAAACTGATCGAGCAGGTAACCGTTACCGGCATGAATCTCTACACCGTCCATGCCCGCCTGCAGCGCGTTGCGCGCGGCCAAGCGGTAGTCTTCGACGATACCGGCGATTTCCGCGGTTTCCAGCGCGCGTGGCACCGGCACATCACCCCAGACGCCGTTACCGTTGTCGTCGACGATAAACGTCTTGCCCGGCACCGGCAGCGCGCTGGGTGCAACCGGCAGGCCGGCATCAGGTTGGAAACTGGGGTGGGACACCCGGCCAACGTGCCACAGCTGCATGAAGATCAACCCGCCAGCCTCATGCACCGCCGCGCTGACGTCACGCCACGCCCGCACCTGCTCAGGGCTGTAGATGCCCGGCGTCCAGGCGTAACCCTGAGCCTGCCGGGAGATTTGCGTGGCCTCGGTGATGATCAGCGCAGCACTGGCCCGTTGGCGGTAGTACTCGGCGTTCATCGGCGTTGGCACATCGCCTGGTTGGCCGGCGCGTGAGCGCGTTAACGGCGCCATGGCCACGCGATGGGCGAGGGTGTAAGGACCGAGTGCGAGGGGTTGGAACAGACGACGGGTCATGGGTAGCTCCAGATTTCAATAAGGGGAATTCAAGCGCGGCAGCGGCGCCGCGAACCAGTGCCGCTAACTTAACCGCGCTCAGCGGGGCTGATAATCGGTGGCCGGCGCTACGCTGTTTTGCGCAGGGCGCAACGGCACCCGTGCTCATCAGCGATGAACACGGGCGTGGCTCAGGCGGGCTGGTTTGAGCGTGTGAGTGGCAGGTTCAGCCAGCGCCGGCCGGTGGCGTTGGCGACGGCGTTACCAAGGGCGGCGGCCATCGGCCCCTGGACAATTTCAGCGGCACCGAGGAACGGTTCTCCCGGTTGGTCGAGCAAATGCACATCGACTTTTTTCGGCAGTTGCGTGAAGCGCAGAATCGGATAACCGCTCCAGTCGTAGCTGCGAATGCCCCCCGCGTCGTAGGCGACTTTTTCGTACAGGGTCCAACTCGCGGACTGCATGATGCCGCCCTCGACCTGATTGCGCAGGCCGTCGGGGCTGACGATCTGGCCGACATCCACCGCCGTCACCACGTGATCGATGCGAATCTCGCCGGTCTGCGGATGCACCCGAAGTTTCACCGCGATGGCACAGTAACCCATGATGTTTTTGTAGCGGGCGAAGGCGAAACCGATCCCGGCGCCGGGCTCGCTGCTTTTTTGCGGCCAGCCGATCTCATCACGCACACGTTCTACCACCGCGCGAGCACGCGGGTCGCTGAGATGGGCCAGACGCAAGGCGACCGCGTCGATGCCGGCCCTGATCGCCAACTCGTCGATGCTCGCCTCGATGGCGAAGATATTGATGTGCGCCCCCAGCGAACGCATGGCCGAGGTGCGAAAGGGCATCTGGGTGACGAAGGTCATATTGATGCGCTTCGAGTTCAACTCGTACAGCGGCACCGCGTTGCGATCACCATCGCCTTCGGGCTGGGCGATCGGCACGGAGGGCGCTGAGGTGAAGGGCCGCGCAAGCAAGCGTGCCGGCAGCAGACGCCCGGCGTTGACGATGCGTTCGTTGTGCGGTGTGGTCCAGAGTTCGTAGGCCCAGTCCTGCAGCCGACCCTGGCTGAGGCCCGCGTCGACTTCGGTGACCATCGCCGAGCTATACGGCTCCCAAAGATTTTCCTGTTCGCGCATCCATTGCACGCGCACCGGCGTACCGGGCACACGCAGAGCAATCAATGCAGCATCGGCCGCGGCATCATCGGCACCGTTATGCCCATAGCAACCTGAGCCTTCGGTATGAATACAGCGCACCCGCTCAGGTGGCAGACCGAGCATTTCGGCAATGCCGGCGCGCAGCGGATAAACACCTTGGGTGTGGGTCCAGACCGTGAGATTGCCGTCCTTGAACCAGGCCACCGCGCAAGACGGGCCGATCGAGCCGTGCATCAAATACTGCTTGGTGACCCGCGCCTGAAAACGCGTGTCGGCCGCGCCGCTCGGCGTGCCGCTGTTGCTGATCGGATAGCGCCGTGAGGGCAGGCGTTTGAGCAGACCATGAATCTCGGCCGCCTCTGGAATCGCTTCGCCCTCGCTCCATTGCGTCACCTCGCTGGCCCTGCGCATGGCTTTGATCGCTTGCCACTCATCACCGGCGGCCACCGCCAGATAGTTGCCGTCGCGGATCACCTTGACCACGCCAGCCAACGCCTCGATGGACTCCGCATCGAATGCTTGTAGCGTGCAGCCCGGACGCGGCGGGCGGATCACCCGCGCATGCAGCATGCCCGGCAGGCGCATGTCCTGGACGAACGCCGCGCCGCCGCTGACCTGCGCCGGGCTGTCGAGGCGCGGCAACGAATGGCCGATCAGTTTGAAGTCAGCGGCGGCCATCGCCGGTGATTGAGCCTTGGCGTATTGGTGCACATCGACATGCTTGACCGCGTCGGCGTAACTCATCCGCTGAGCGGCCGGGCCTTCGATCACACCGTTGTGAGTGCTGAGCAGTGCAGCATCAACCTGCCAACGGCGCGCGGCGGCATCGACGAGCATTTCACGCACCTGCGCGGCGGCGTTATACAACGCGGTACCGCTGTCGAAAATGCTGTGGCTGCCGGCGGTGTAGCCTTCGTTGGGTGTCAGCGCGGTGTCGGCGGTGAGCAGGTTGATCGCGGTTGCCGGCACCTGCAAACGTTCGGCAGCAATTTGCAGTAGCGCGGTTTTCACCCCGGTGCCCAATTCGACCTTGCCGGTGTAGACGGTGATGCCGTCGGCGCCGATGCGGATCCAGGCGTCGAGAAACGGGTTGGTGCGCAGGCTGCCGGGCAGGTCAGGCGCGAGGACCACGGTGCCAAGCGTATCGACTTCCGTATCCGCCAACACACGCCGCGCCACCGGCAGCAGGGTGAACGCCATCAGCAACGCGCCACCGCGCAGGAAGGCACGCCGACTCGGGTTCAAACCGTTCGACTCGCTCATGTCAGGCTCCCGTTGTGCCCGGCCACCTGTTTGATCGCCTCGATAATCCGCAAATGCGTACCGCAGCGGCACAGGTTGCCGGCCATGTGCTCGCGAATGGTCGCGTCATCAGGGTGGCGATTACGCTCAAGCAACGCCTGCGCGCGCATCAGCATGCCGGCAATGCAGTAGCCGCATTGCGCAGCCTGTTTCTCGATGAACGCAGCTTGCAGAGGGCCGGGTTTTTCCGCGCTGCCGAGGCTTTCCACGGTGCGGATTTTTTTGCCTTCGAGGCCGGCGCAGGGCGTCAGGCAGGCGAACACTGGTCGATCATCGACGATCACCGTGCAGGCGCCGCATTGACCGAGACCGCAGCCGTATTTGGCGCCGTTGAGGTTCAAGTGATTGCGCAGCGCATACAGCAATGGCATGTCCGGCTCCAGCTCAAGCGGTTGCGCGGCTCCGTTGACGTTGAGGGTGATCTGGCTCATTTCGTCTCCTGACGTAACGCTTCAATAGTGAAAGAGAGGTCGGCCCACGGCTGATCTGGGCTGGCTTGCTGACGCAGATACGCGGCCAGTGCACCGAGTTGCGCGTTGTCGAGGCTGGCGGCGAATGCAGGCATCAGTGGGCCGGGCGACCCGGCTGTGGCGGGCAACCCCTCGAGCACGGGTTTGAGAAAGTTGCGCGAACTGGCCGCTTGCAACGCCGAGGTGTTTTGCAGGCCCGGGCGACCATCAATGGTGCGCATTGGCGCCGCCGCACCATGGCAACCGGCGCAGGCGCTGCTGAAGAGCAGGGCGCCGGTCGAGTGGTCTGCCGGTTCATTGGCAGGCGTCTTCGGTGGCGTCTCTGTCACCGAAGGCGGGTTTTCCAGACTGAGCACATATTCGGCAATCGCCTCGGCTTCACTGGCGGGCAGGCCCGCCCGACTCAAGCGACCGGACGCCCCGGCCCGGCGGGGGGGCCGTGGCCCTCAACGATTTCGGCGCGCAGATAGCCCCCCCGCTGCTCACGACGCCGCGGGGTGCTGCGTTGGCCCATACCGACCAACGCGGGCGCTTGCCAGCCATCGACGCTGCCGCCCTGCAAGTATTCCGAGGATTTTTCCGCGCCGATCAGGTTCAGCGGCGAATGGCAGCCAGCGCAATGGCCCGGACCGTCGACCAGATAACGCCCGCGATTCCACGCCTCGCTACGCCCCGCCAGCGGCGTCAGTGGCTCACCGTGCAGGAACAGCAGGTTCCAGAACGCCACCAACGGGCGAATGTTCATCGGAAAGTTCATCTGGTTCTGCTCGGCCGGCGCGTGCACGGCGGGGCCGCTCATCAAGTAGGCGTAGGCGTCGGCGATGTCTGCTGCGCTCATGCGCCGGTAGTGCACGTAGGGGAACGCCGGATAGAGCAAGTGACCATCGCGGGCAATGCCCTGACGCATCGCCCGCTCGAAGGCTGGCAGTGACCATTGGCCAATACCGGTTTCTACGTCCGGGGTGATGTTGGTGCTGTACAACGTGCCGAACGGCGTTACCAGCGGCAGCCCGCCGGCCAGATATTCGCCACCGGGGCGGGTATGGCAGACCGCACAATCACCGGCCTCGACCACCCGCGCTCCGCGTTGCAACTGCGCAGTATCGAACAACGTCGGGCGCTCGATCGGCGCAATCGCCGGGCGCCACATCAGCCAAACGGCGCCGATCAGGCCGAGCACGGCGACGACGGCCACGCTGATCCATAGCGTTCTGGACTTCAGAAATGAGCTGTTCATGGCACAGGAAAAAACGCGGCAGGCGATGACAGGACGGATGGGCTGAGGGTCATGGAAACGCTCCTTGTGATGGCCGGGGAAGGGCGCCGATGGGGACGACGGCGCCAGGGGCCAAAGCGTAGAGAAACCGTCTGCGCGGGAGAATCAGCGGCGCACGCAACAGCGCGTTGCGCGAGAAGCAACGCCTGCGCCGTTGCGCAGGACGCATCAGTGCATTGCCCGCCGTGTGGATTCTGTGGATCGCCACAGGGCCGTAGCCTTGGCAGCACTTTCCTGAACTCAATGAGGTGTCATCATGCTCACTGGCAACCCGGCCGTTGCGGCGAATGCCGAACAACCAACTTCACTTTCCGGCCTGATGGTCGCGTTCCTGGCATTTTGCTGTGGCGCGGTCGTCGCCAATCTTTATTACGCACAGCCGATCGTCGAGCTGATTGCACCGCAGATCGGCCTGTCCAGCGCGAATGCCAGCCTGATCGTTTCGCTGACGCAGTTTGGTTACGCGCTGGGCCTGTTGCTGCTGGTGCCGCTGGCCGATCTGATGGAAAACCGCCGGCTGGTGGTCGGTTTCACCCTGGCGGCGAGCGTCACGCTGTTGTGCGCCGGACTGACCCATTCACCGTCGATGTTCCTGGTGTTGTCTTTGCTGATCGGCCTGACCTCGGTGGCCGTGCAGATCCTGGTGCCGCTGGCGGCGCACCTGGCGCCCGAAGCCAGCCGTGGCCGTGTCGTCGGCAATATCATGAGCGGTCTGCTGCTGGGCATTCTGTTGTCGCGGCCACTGTCGAGCCTGTTGGTTGAAGTGTTCGGCTGGCGCGGAGTGTTTTACAGCGCATCAGCCCTGATGGCCGTCATCGCTCTGATTACCGCCGTGGCATTGCCGCGTCGGCTGCCGACGCATAAAGCCACGTATGCCGCGCTAATCGGCTCGGTGTTTGCCTTGGCTCGGCGCTATCCGCTGTTGCGTCAGCGCTCGCTGTATCAAGGGCTGCTGTTTGCCAGCTTCAGTCTGTTCTGGACCCTCGCGCCGATTGAACTGATGCGTCACCACGGCTTCACTCAGGCACACGTGGCGATCTTCGCGCTGGTCGGTGCGGTGGGTGCCATTGCAGCGCCGATTGCCGGACGTCTGGCGGATGCCGGGCATGGTCGGCGCGGCACGCTGGTCGCATTGTTGCTGGCGCCGGTTTCGCTGCTGATCGCCGCACTTCCGGGCAGCGGTTATGTCTGGCTGGTGGTGTGCGCGGTGCTGCTGGATTTCGCCGTGCAATTGAACATGGTGCTCGGTCAGCGTGAGGTATACGCCCTCGATCCCCACAGCCGTGCGCGTCTAAACGCGGTGTACATGACCAGTATTTTCGTCGGCGGCGCCGTGGGCTCACTGGTCGCCAGTCCGCTGTACGAGCACTTCGGCTGGAACCTGTCCGCCGTCGCAGTGGCGCTGCTGCCAGCGCTCGCTCTCGGGTTGTTCCTGAGCCGCAAGGCCGATGTCTGAACAGCCAGCGAGTGCGTGCAAGCACGGCGGTACAAGACGTCGGGGGAACAGTGATGCACAATCATCCGCGTTCCCTTTCGACCGGACCCCGCTTATGGACAAGTTGCTGGCACTGAAGATGTTTGTGGAAACCGTGCGCTGCGGGGGCTATTCCTCGGCAGCGCGCAAACTCGGGATATCAACGTCGTCAGTGACACGGCAAGTCGCGGGGCTGGAGCACGAACTGGGCGCGAGCCTGCTCAATCGCACCACGCGCAACACCAGTGTGACCGTTGCCGGCCAGACCTATTTCGAAAAAGCCGTGGCGATTCTCGACGCGATCGACGAAGCCGATGCTGTCGTCGCCGATCGTGGCGCTGAAGCGCAGGGTCGTCTGCGCATCAGCGTGCCGGTGGAGTTCGGACGGCGCCTGATCGCGCCGCACCTGAGCCGCTTGCTTGAGCGGCATCCGGGACTGGAAATCAGTCTGTCGCTGAGCGATCAGGTCAGCGATCTGCTCAGCGAGCAGATCGATGTTTCGGTGCGGCTCGGATCGTCGGTGGTCAGTGAAGACATCGTCAGCAAACGCGTGGGGCAGTTTGAACGCTGGGTGGTGGCCAGTCCGGCGTATCTGGCACGTAGCGCGGCGCTCTGTCATCCACGGGATTTGCTGGAGCACCAATGCCTGCGTTTCGATTACGGCGGCACCCACCAGCACTGGACCTTTCAGAATGAAGACGCGCCCATTCAGCTCAACGTTCACGGGCGCCTGCAAAGCAACAACGCCGACATCCTGCGCGAAGCTGCCATCGGTGGCGGCGGGGTGACGCTGCTGGCTGACTGGCTGGTGCGCGACGACGTGGCAGCCGGCCGGTTGACCCGATTGCTTGAGCAGTACGAGGTCAATCCCGGCAGTGCCAGCACCTGCATCAACGCCTTGTATTTACCCAATCACCGTGGGTCCAGCCGGATCAATGTGTTTATCGATTTCCTGATGGAAATTCTCAGTCCGGCTGCCGTGACCACGCCCGCCGCGTGATCCCTGCGGCTCAACGGCGCCCGGTCCGCGTACTCACATCCACCCAAACCGCCAACACCAGAATGCTGCCCTTGACGATCATCTGCCAGTAGCTGTCGACATCAAGCATGGACATGCCGTTGTCCAGACTGGTAATGACCAGCGCGCCGAGGAGGGCGCCGTACACCGTGCCGGAGCCGCCGCGCATCGAGGTGCCGCCAATGAAGCAGGCGGCGATGGCGTCGAGTTCCCCCATGCTCCCGGCCGAAGGCGAACCGGCGGCGAGGCGCGCGGTGTTGACCACGCCGGCGAGGGCGCACATCACGCCCATGATCCCGAAGATCCACAGCTTCACCGCCTGCACATTGATCCCGGACAGGCGCGTCGCTTCCATATTGCTGCCCACCGCATAGACGCGCCGACCGAACACGGTCTGACTGGTCACGTAGCTGAACACTCCCAACAAAATCAGTAGCAGCAGGACGGGCACGGGAATGCCGTCATAGCTGTTCAGCGTCTGCACGAAACCGGCAAGCACGGCACCGATCACCAACACGCGGATGACATCGCGCACCAATGAATGCGCCGCGAGACCGTGAAGAGCGCGATTACGCCGTTGTTTCCAGGTGAGGAACACGGTCAGTGCGAACAACAAAATACCCAGACCGGTGCCGATCGCGTGGGGCAGGTAACCCTGGCCAATGTAAACCAGCTCCGGCGATACCGGCGCGATGGTGGTGCCGCCGGTAATCCCCAGCAAAATCCCGCGAAAAGCCAGCATGCCGCCCAGGCCGACAATGAACGAGGGGATGCGCAGGTAAGCCGTCATGTAGCCGTTGGCGAGGCCGATCATCAGCCCGCACAGGGCGACCAGACTGAGGTTGGCCAACAGCGGGATGTGATAGACCACATCGAGAATGGCCGCGAGACCACCGAGCAGGCCGAGCAATGAACCGACCGACAAATCGATCTCGCCGCTGATGATCACCAGCACCATGCCGCAGGCGAGAATGCCGGTAATCGACATCTGCCGCAGCAGATTGGACAGGTTGCGCGGGGTGAGGAATCCGCCCTCGGTCTGCCAGCTGAAGAACAGCCAGATCAGCACCACGGCAAACACCAGCGCGAGCATTTTGTAGCGGGTGAACAGTTGTTTGACCTGATTCATTTACGCGGATTTCCGATCATTATTGTTATGGCTGCCAGGCTGGCTGAGGGCGGCGGCGAGCACCTGTTCCTGGGTGAGTTCATGGTTGATGAAGTCGCCGCGCAACTGACCTTCGCCAATCACCAGCACGCGGTCGGAAACACCCAGCACTTCGGCCAGCTCCGACGAGACCATGATGATCGACACGCCGGCAGCGGCCAGTGCGCCCATCAACTTGTAGATTTCGTATTTGGCGCCGACATCGACGCCTCGGGTCGGCTCATCGAGAATCAGCACCCGGGGTTTGGCCAGCAGCATCTTCGCCAGTACGGCTTTTTGTTGATTGCCACCCGACAGACTGGTGATCGGCAGGAACGGACTCGCCGTCTTGAGGTGCAGGCGCGAGATTTCCCGATCGATACTGCCCAGTTCGGCTTCGGCATCAATGCGGGTCAGTTTCGAGTAACTGTCCAGCACGGCGAGGGTGATGTTCTGGCCAACGCCCAGATCCGGAATGATCCCTTGGCGCTTGCGGTCCTCGGGTACCAGACATAGACCGGCACGGATTGATTTGAGCGGCGTGCGGGTGTCGATGGGTTGGCCATCGAGCCAGACTTCGCCCTCGTGGCGACCGGGGTAAGCGCCGAACAGCGCGGTCACCAGTTCGGTACGGCCGGCACCGACCAGCCCGGCGATGCCGAGGATCTCGCCGCGTTTGAGCACGAAGGAAATGTCGTCGACCCGTTTGCGCGTGGGGTTGTCGACGTCGTAGCAGGTGATGTGGCGGGCCTCGAAAATCACTTCGCCAATGTCGTGTGGCTCGCCGGGGTAGAGGTTGCTCATTTCCCGCCCGACCATCTGCGTGATGATTTGCGTAATATCCATGTCGGCCATGGCGGTGGTGGCGATGTGTTTGCCGTCGCGGATCACCGAAATGGTGTCGCACACGGCGGCCACTTCATCGAGCTTGTGCGAGATGTAGACGCAGGCTACGCCCTTGGCTTTGAGGTCGCGGATGATGTCCAGCAACACTTCGATTTCCGAACGGCTCAAGGCCGAGGAGGGCTCGTCGAGGATCAGCAGGCGGGCCTTTTTGTTCAGAGCCTTGGCGATTTCCACCAGTTGCTGATAGCCGCCGCCGTACTGCGACACCGGCAGCGAAACGTTCATGTCCGGGACTTTCAGTTCGCGCATCAGCGCTTCGGCGCGGTGGATCATCGCCGGGTAGTTCATGCGCCCGCCGGGCAGCGTCAATTCGTGGCCCATGAAAATGTTTTCGGCCACCGACAGGTCGGGTACCAGCGTCAGTTCCTGGTGAATGATGACGATACCGGCGGCTTCCGTTTCGCTGATCGATTGCGCCTTCAGCGGTTGCCCGTCCCAGAGGATTTCACCGTCCCACGTGCCGTGGGGATAGACCGCCGAAAGGATCTTCATCAGCGTGGATTTGCCAGCGCCATTCTCGCCGCACAGGCCAACGCACTCGCCGGGCCTGACCTTGATGTCGATGCCGTTGAGCGCTTTGACACCGCCGAAGGTTTTGACGATGCCGTTCATTTGCAGCAGATAGTCGGACATGGGCAGGGCTCGTATATCAAAGACTCACACACCATTGAACCTGTGTGGGAGCGAGCCTGCTCGCGAAAGCGTCAGTTCAGACAATGCTTCGTTGACTGACACACCGAATTCGCGAGCAGGCTCGCTCCCACAAGGGTTTTTCGCATTACCGGAGATCACTTACCGGCAATTTGCGCCTTGGTGTAGAAGCCGTCCTGTTCGAGCAGGTCGATGTTGTCCTTGGTCAGCGGGGTTGGCGTGAGCAGGATGGTGTCGACTTTTTTGCTGCCGTTGTCGTACTGCGAACTGAAGGCAGGTTTTTCGTTGCGCGCCAGTTGCACCGAGAGCTTGGCGGCTTCGGTGGCGATGAGTTTCAGCGGTTTGTATACGGTCATGGTTTGCGTGCCGGCGATCACGCGCTTGACTGCAGCAAGGTCAGCGTCCTGCCCGGAAATCGGCACCTTGCCGGCCAACTGCTGCGCCGCCAGTGCCTGGATCGCGCCACCGGCCGTGGCGTCGTTGGAGGCAACGATGCCGTCGATTTTGTTGTCGTTGCGGGTCAAGGCGTTTTCAACAATGCTCAGCGCTTCGGTCGGGTTCCATTCCTTGACCCACTGTTGGCCGACGATCTTGATATCGCCCTTGTCGATGGCTGGTTGCAGCACTTTCATCTGGCCTTCACGCAAGATCTTTGCGTTGTTGTCGGTGGGCGCTCCACCGAGCAGGAAGTAGTTGCCCTTGGGCGCGGCATTCAGCACGCCGCTGGCCTGCATCTCGCCGACCTTTTCGTTATCGAAGGAAATGTAGGCGTCGACATCAGCGTTGAGGATCAGACGATCATAGGACACAACCTTGATCCCGGCTTTCTTCGCTTCGGCCACTGCGTTGGTCAGCACCGTGGCGTTGAACGGCACGATGACGATGACATCGACGCCCCGGGAAATCAGGTTTTCGATCTGGGAAATCTGTTTCTGCTCGTTGGCATCGGCCGACTGTACGAAGACCTTGGCGTCCATTTTTTCTGCCGCCGCGACGAAGTAATCACGGTCACGCGACCAGCGTTCCAGGCGCAGGTCATCAATGGAGAAACCGATTTTCGGGTGGGCAGCGTCAGCCATCACCGGCAGTGACAACAGCGCCAGGGCAGTGGCCAATAGCGTGCGTTTTACGTTCTTCATAGTGGGGCGTCCTTTTATTGTTGTTGGAAAGACACGGCCTGACGATGAGTATCGGGCTGGTAAAACTGTAGAGAATCCGCAGACGCCGCAGGCACAGATTTGTCGTAGAAATGTCACCGCGTGGATGCGCCCGCAGGCTCCCTGTGTGATCAGCGATAGATAAACCGGTTGACGATGTTCTCGAGCATTTCCTGGCGGCCGCTGACGGCTTGCGGGTTCAACTCGTTGGTGAACGCGTGCTCGGCCAACGACTCAAGGTTGAAATCGCCGGCCATCAGCGCCTGGCCGAACGGCTGCTGCCAACCGGCGTAGCGTTGATCCTTGAGCCGTTGCAGTTCGTCGTTCTGCACCATGGCTGCTGCGCGCTCCAGCGACAGGGCGAGCACATCCATAGCGCCGACGTGGCCATGGAACAGATCGATCTGATCGAGGCTTTGCCGGCGCACCTTGGAGTCAAAGTTGAATCCGCCATTCTTGAATCCGCCAGCCTTGAGAATTTCATAGGTGGCCAGGGTCATTTCTTCGACGCTGTTGGGGAACTGATCGGTGTCCCAGCCGTTTTGCGGATCACCCCGATTGGCGTCGATGCTGCCGAAAATCCCCAACGAGACGGCGGTCGCAATCTCGTGATGGAAACTATGCCCGGCGAGGGTCGCGTGGTTGGCCTCGATGTTGACCTTGATTTCGTGCTCCAGCCCGAACTGCTGAAGAAAGCCGAACACGGTGGCGCTGTCGTAATCGTATTGGTGCTTGGTCGGCTCCTGCGGCTTGGGTTCGATCAACAAGTCGCCGGTAAAACCGATCTTGTGCTTGTGTTCGACCACCATGCGCATAAAGCGGCCGAGTTGTTCGCGCTCCCGTTTCAAGTCGGTGTTGAGCAGGGTTTCATAGCCTTCTCGACCACCCCACAACACGTAGTTGGCGCCTTTCAGGCGATGGGTCGCGTTCATGGCGCTAAACACCTGAGCAGCAGCGCAGGCGAACACTTCGGGATCGGGGTTGCTCGCGGCGCCGGCAGCGAAACGCGGGTTGCTGAAGCAATTGGCGGTGCCCCACAGCAGCTTGATGCCGCTGGCTTCCTGATGTTGCTCCAGGTGATCAACCATCTGTGCGAAGTGGTTGCGGTACTCCTTCAGCGAACTGCCTTCCGGGGCGACATCGGTGTCATGGAAGCAGTAATAGTCGATACCCAATTTGGAGAAGAATTCGAAGGCGGCTGCCGCTTTGCCGATCGCCAGTTCCATCGGGTCGCCGGCATGTTGCCATGGGCGCTTGAACGTCCCCGCGCCGAACACATCGGAACCCGGCCAGACGAACGCGTGCCAGTAACAGGTAGCCATGCGCAGGTGTTCGCGCATGGGTTTGCCGAGGATGAGTTTGTCGGCGTCGTAGTGACGAAAGGAGAGGGGGGAATCGCTGTTCGGGCCTTCGTAGCGAATCGCATCGACATCGGGGAAATACTGCATGGACCTTGTCCTTGTTGTTCTTGGCGGTGTCTCGATACTAGCAACGGCCCTGTGCCCGCTGATTATGAAAAACATCAACACCGAGTGCGATTTTGCGTATTGAGCTTCTTCGGCCACGCGCCTAGTCTGTGCCAATCGCCTCCGTGACCAGAGGCCCGGAACAAGCATAAAAACAATGAAAACAGTCCCGCCTGTTCACCGCATCGCCCTGTTGTTCAACGGCAGCAAGATCTACGACCGTGGGATCATCAGCGGCATCGGCAACTACCTGAGCAGCACCCGTGCTTCCTGGGATCTGTTCCTGGAGGAGGATTTTCTCTGTCGTCTGAAAGGCATCGAGCGCTGGCAGGGTGACGGGATCATTGCCGACTTCGACGATCCGCTTATTGGTGAGGCGCTGGCCGATATCCAGATGCCGGTGGTCGCGGTAGGGGGCTCGTACGAGGATAAACGCGCCTATCCGAAAGCGATTCCCTACGTCGCCACCGATAACAACGCGCTGATGACCCTCGCTTACACGCACTTGATCGAGGCTGGACTGCAACGTTTTGCCTGCTTCAGCCTGCCGGAAGCGCAGGCCAATCGTTGGGCGCAGGAGCGCGAAAAAGCCTTTCGCAAACTGATGAAACGCGACGGCCTGCACGGCGAAATCTATCGCGGCATGGGCACCAGCGCACCGCTGTGGGACAGCGCCGTCGAACAACTGATCGCCTGGCTGCAAAGCCTGCCCAAACCCATCGGCATCATCGCCGTCAGCGACGCCCGCGCGCGCCAATTGCTGCAAGCCTGCCTGACTGCCGGTATCGCCGTGCCGGAGCAGGTGGCATTGATCGGCATCGACAATGATCCGTTGACCCGCAGCCTGACCCGCGTACCGCTGAGTTCGGTCATCCAGGGCACGGAAACCATGGGCCGTACTGCTGCGCAATTGCTGCATCAGATGTTGCACGGCATGCCGTCGACCGGCACGCAGATCCTGATCCCGCCGGATGCTGTGAACGTGCAGGTGTCGAGTTTGCACCAGCCATTGGGCAATCCCTACGTCATGCAAGCGCTGCTGTTCATCCGACAATATGCTTGCCAGGGCATTAAAACGGCGCAGGTGGCGGCGTATGTCGGTGTGTCGCGTTCGTCACTCGAAGCGCATTTTCGTGCTGAGCGAGGTTGCAGCGTGCATGACGAGATTTTGCGTTTCAAACTGGCAGCGGCGACCAAGAGCCTGATAAGTACCGACGCGGCGATTGCCGACGTTGCGCGCAGTTGTGGGTTTAAGTCAGCGCAGTATTTGCATACGGTGTTTCGACGGGAGTTGGGTTGTACGCCTCGGGAGTATCAGCAGGCTCCGCATAAATCTCATTGCTAAAAAAGCAATAGTCATTTGCGATTCCGGCGGATTGTTGCCGCCTATATCAGAAGTTAGCATCAATCCATTGCTGCAACTCATCAGGCCTTTGGCGCGAGTTCGAGACAGTCCACATCGTTAGCCTGTCACTGCGCTGATCGTCGTCTCAGTTGATCAACCTTGGAAAATTCTGATGTCGAAGCTCTTCGAAGCACTTCGCCTGGGCGACACCACGCTCAAAAACCGCATCGTCATGGCGCCGCTGACCCGATCGCGTGCACCCAATGATGCTGCCGATGAACGCGTGGCGCTGTATTACGCGCAACGCGCTACCGCAGGCTTGATCGTCAGCGAAGGCACGCCGATTTCCCGTGAGGGGCAGGGCTATCTGTTCAATCCCGGGATCTTCACTGCCGAGCAGATTGCTGGATGGCGTCTGACCACCGACTCCGTGCATGCCGTGGGCGGCAAGATGTTTGCGCAGATCTGGCACGTCGGCCGCGTCTCGCATCCGTCGATCCAGGACGGTGGGAAACTGCCGGTGAGCGCCACGTCGAAGCAAGCTGTCGGCGCGACAGCATTCGGTTACGACGCTGACGGCAAGCCGGCACTGGTCGAGCCGCCAGCGCCCCGTCAACTGGAAACGGCTGAGGTTTCGCGCATCGTCGGTGAATTCGCCCAGGCTGCGCAAAACGCGATCGAGGCGGGTTTCGATGGCGTGGAAATTCACGGTGCCAATGGCTATTTGTTCGAGCAGTTCATGAATCCGCTGGTCAATGATCGAACCGATCAGTACTCGGCTGATCGATTGGAAAATCGTCTGCGCTTCACGCTGGAAGTGATCGATGCTGTAGTCGCACGGATTGGCGCGGGCCGGGTGGGTATTCGTATTTCGCCGTATGGTCAGCTGTTCGATATGCCGCTGTATGAGCAAATCGATGAAACCTACACCGCGCTGGCTGCGGAGATTGGTGCGCGGCAACTGACCTACGTTCATGTGATGGATCAGTCCGGTTTTCCAGCTCCGGGTACCGACGGTGGCGGCGGCGGGCCGAAGGCAACTTTCCTTGAGTTGCTGTCGACCATCAAGTCGAAATTGCCGGCCACCGCGCTCATTCTGGCGGGCGGCATGTCGCGCCAGCGTGCGGACGATCTGATCAATGACGGCATCATCGACCTCGCCGCGTTTGGCACCGCTTACATCAGCAACCCTGATCTGGTGGCGCGGCTGCAGAACGACTGGCCTCTGACCGACGCCAAGCGCGAAACCTTTTACGGCGGCGGGGCGGAAGGTTATGTCGATTACCCGCCCTATAAAGGCTAAGTAGCCGCTGAAGTACTGGCAGCCGTCACCGATATTCGGTGCGGCTGCTTTTTCATGTCGGGTGCAAAAAGGCCTGCGACGATGTTGCGAGAGGACAAGCAGGCGCAGTTCTGTTTTAGTGCAAACCAACTGTTCTTGATGATCGGAATTCCTTATGCACCTCAAAGCGCACCGGTACTTCGCCATGGTCGCCGTGACTGGAAGTTTTTCGGCAACGGCTCGGCACTTCCAAGTGCCGGCGTCGTCCGTTTCGCGCTTCATCGCGGCGCTTGAGCGAGAGGTGGGTCAGCAGCTTCTTTATCGAAACACCCGTGCAGTGAAACTGACGGACGCGGGCGAGCGTTATTACCAGCAGATCCGCGAAGTGCTGGAATTGCTCGATGCGGCTGATGAGGAAATAGCCGGTAAGGGTGGCGAGGTTCGTGGACTTGTACGGATCAACGCGCCAGTCGCGTTCGGCAGCCTGCACATCGTCAAACTGTTGAACGGTCTATATGACAAGTATCCAGAGCTGACGGTCGAGTTGACGGTCACCGATGCCTTTATCGACCCGGTTCAGGAGGGCGCCGACCTCATCTTTCGGGTCGGGCACCTGGGCGACTCTGGCTTGATCGGCCGGAAAATCTGCGATCAACACTATGTTCTGTGCGCCAGTGCGGGATACATAGCAAAGCATGGCCAACCCGTGTCGCCGGCGGATCTGCAGAATCACGCCTGCCTGGTCTACAAGGGAACCGGCGGGGCGCAGCGCTGGTATTTCAGAAAGCCTGGCAGCGACAAACCCGAGATTATCGACGTCCATGGTCCGCTCAGAAGTAACAATGGGCAGGTGTTGGTGGAGGCCGCGCTGGCGGGTAGGGGGATCGTGTTTTTTCCGTCCTGGCTTTTTAGTCGCGAGAGCTTTATGAGCCAGCAGCTCATTCGGCTGTTACCTGATTGGCAGGGATCGGTGGAGCAAACGCCTAGCCAGATCCATCTGCTTTCCCCTGAGAATCGCCTGCGGTCTCAGAAGGTCCGTGTGGTGTGGGACTACTTCATCAAAGCGATCGGCGCGCCTCCTTATTGGGATGATCTCAGTGATTGTTGAGGTAGAAACAGGCAGGGAATGAGCTATCTTGTCGAACTGCCGATTCGATCAACATTCCAGGGACGCCAATGCTCAGTTCACTCATATCAAATGGCCAGGCACAAACGCCTGATCAATTAGAACTGAGGGTCCCTTGGTGGAGTTTCACGAAAACAGTCCTGGCTGCGACAGCCCTGTCGTTGGTCCGAGACGGGCTGATCGGACTGGACGACCAGATTCCTGATGACCCTTTCACCTTACGTCAGCTCTTGCGGCATGAAGCAGGACTGGCCGATTACGGCGAACTTGCGGAGTATCACGCAGCCGTTACCAACGGTGAATCTGCCTGGTCGGCGGACGAAATGATGCAGCGCCTTGACGGCACTTCACTTCGATACAGTCCCGGATCCAGTTGGCGTTACTCAAATGTTGGCTACTTGCTCGTTGGCAGACTGATTGAACGGCTAACTGAACTGACGCTTGATGAGGCGGTGCTTCAACGGGCGATTTCACCTCTGGGCCTGTCGAACGTTCGCTTTGCTAAAACGCGAGCAGACTTACAAGCGACCCATCCCGAATGCACCTTGAATTATGACCCTGCGTGGGTTTATCACGGCCTGTTGGTCGGCCCGGTTTCGCAAGCAGCGCTATTTCTCGATCGCCTCCTCAGCGCCGACTTGCTAACCACAGACTTGCTCCAGCAAATGCAGGCAGCGCGAACATTGGGCGGCCCGATCCCCGGACGCCCATGGATCACTCCGGGCTATGGCCTTGGTGTGATGCAGGGGGCGATTGGCAGCGGGCATTCCCTCTGCGGGCACACTGGTTGCGGACCAGGCAGTGTCATCGCGGTCTACCGTATCGGCGACGCCGACGCATCAGCTTGTTGTGCAGTTTTTGAGGCAGGCGTAAATGAAGGCGCTGTCGAGGCCCGCGTTGTTGGACGACTGATGCAAGTACTGCAGCACAGGGATGAAAACATCTGAAAACGGCAGTAGGCCGACAACGACGGCTTTGGGAGCAGGTTACCGAGACGCCGGGGTTGTGCAAAATCGACCGGGTTAGTGTAAGTGGACGTCGGTGATCTTCTGAATTGAGAATTCACCAACGTTAGAACGGGGGTTAAAGGTTATTTAGGTTCACTAGATATGAGAAGCTTTTGCATTAGTTTTGAGAGTTAGCTCCAAACGAGTCTTCAGAATCGAGGCGTAGCGCTGGCAATAGGTCGGCTAGCTGATGCGCTACCGCGCCTCAGGATCATCCAAGCGTGTATAAATCGGCAGAGCAGTGCTGGCTTTTTGCTAGTGAGCGGTGCGGCTGTGCGCTAGAGTGGCAGCGCTGTCGTCACCCTCAAAAGGATGTGTTTGATTCATGCGCGCCGCTTCGTCCAAAACCAGCATCAATTTCAAACTCGTTGAATCAACCCTCAATGAGGCCACTGAAGAGTTGGCATTAGCCGTGCGACAAGCACAGGAACAACGTGATCGATTGCCGCGGTTGCAACCCACGACCGAGGCCATCGAACTCAGCAATTACCTGCGGACAGCTACGCAAGCGCTGCAGCGGGCCGAACAACATCTTCTGGCCATCAAGGCTGAGAGCCGGTGGGGCAAGCCCATCGCGAAGTTTCAGGCGAACAAGGCGATTTCTGCGGCTGCGCAGGTTCTTGCCGAGCAGCAAGGCATCGCCGCCAGTGCCAGCGAAACGGCGCTTCGCGCGCGACAGGTCGCTTCGCACAATGACCACGTTGCCGACGTGGCGCAGCAGCGCCAGCGGCTTGGCCAGACGATCGAACAGGGTAACTGTTGGTTGACGTCGAGCAGGAATCTGCAAGCACAGTTGGTCCTGTTGAAGCTGACGCTTGTGCGCCGTGGCTGGGTCAGCGCTAACACCGCGGCGGTGCTTGAGCAAATGCATCGCCAACTGGTGCAACGTGACGTATTGGCGGCGTTGCAGGAAGGCAAAAAGCTGATTTTTCAGGTGATGCCTGCCCGGCAGACACTTGCAGAATGGGGAGAAGAAGCCCAGGGCTTTCTGAAGCAAGCGCGCAGCGAAGGCGCGGTAGGGTTTACGGCACTGGCCTCTTTTGGCGCCATCGTGAACGATGCCACAGCGCTGGTGCTGGCAGGTTGCACCTCGCCTGTTCGACAAGCTGTGCTGCAAGACCAAGAACCGGTGGATCGCTGGTACCACCTGGCGGACCAATTAACCCGCCCTGAACAGGTCGTGCACTGGCTGCAATGGGCGGTGTACTGGGCCTGTTTTCAAACCGCTCAACGATTTGCCAAGGACATGTCACTGGCCGAGGCGCACGAGGAGCATTCGACGGGCGCCTTTCTACACAGCTTCCGCTCGGAAGTTGAGCGATGGGCGGGTCCGAAGATCGACGCCATGGGTTTTCCGCAGGTGACGTCTTTCATGGGAACGCTGGCGTTAGGTGGAACTGCGGCCGAAGCCCGTCTGGGGGCGGATTTCGGCATTATCGTGGAAATTAATGTCGGCGGGCTGGTCGTGCGCAAGGTCGCCTTGGTACAGGGCAAGGTCAGCAAAAACGGTATAGCGGACATTGGCAGCCCACCCAGCGGCCCGCTAAAGCTGACCCAGTTACAAAAACTGAATGACCCTCAGCGAGACTTTTATGTGTTTTACCACCGTGGATTGCGCCAAGCGAGTGTCCCTTGGCCGACGCTGAACCGTGTGAGCACATTGGTCTCGCCGTCGACTGATTTGAACGCGGGGTCGCTCAAGGTTCCGACCCGCGAACGCGGTTGGGACTGGCCCGCTTTCATTGCTTTTGGTTTGTGCAGCGATACCAGTGGGGTAGGGCGCCAGCTCAAAGACGATGAAGACGCTCTGGATGTTCTGAGCGGTGGCCAACGCCAGCTTCTCCCCAGTCGACTGATCGTGGTGGCCGCAGGGGGCGGGGACTACAGCCTGGATCTTCAGCAACGAGTACGTCAGCATTATGCCGATCTGGGTACCAACTATCAGCGCGCCATGGAGAAGAATGACGGGCCTGAAATGAAAGGGCCACGCTTACGTTGAGTGTGGGCACACATGGAGCATACCCGACTGATTTCAGACTCATTAAACCGCCGGACTTGGGCGATCAGGGACGAACCTGAACGTTTCACCCGGCAGACGCCACCGCGGGAACAGGGAGAGCGCCTTGAGCGTGAAGATCAGCTTCGACAATGAGTTGGCCGTTGCCAGCATCGCGCTGGCCGGTTGGGCTCCGCCGCTGATCGACCACCTGGCACGTTATTTTGATGTGGGCGAGGGCATGCTTCGGCTGGACTATGCTCACTTGTCTGCCGAGAACACCCGCGTTGATTGGGATTGGCTGGTAACGTCGACCACCGAACGCGAGAACTTTACGGTCAAGTTCGATCACGCTGCACGGCAGGGTGCCATAACACTGACCCTTGCCATCCTCGGGCACGGCTCCACCGGGATCCAAGGTTCATCGTCCATCTTGGACGAGGATGCCTACGGGGGGGCAGGAGCGGCCTTCAGGATGGACACGCTTGAAGTCGAATCCCGGGCCTTGCGCGAAATCATCACGGCGGCGATCGCTCCCCGTGAGATATGGGTGCGTTGGCTGCTTGATGCTCAATCCTCTGATCGGTCTCGTTTTTTGGACGATCGGGAGATCATGGCGGCCCTGGTGGCCAGTGTATCGGAGGATGATTGCTTCGGTGGCCTTCAACTGGTCGCCCCCGGTCAGGGTGAAAATAGCTGGGCGTTCGAGCAACTGGTCGAACAGCATTGGCAGTATATACGCGCCTACCTGGAGGCCAGTGTCGATTCAGGCTCCAATGTGCCTGATGTCGTCTTCTTGCTGTATGCGCATTCGCCGAAGGTGCAGGCGTCACGGTGGGCCTGCGAGCTGGTTCTTAATCGAGTCGATCCAAGAGCGTTTCCTCGACTGGTCCAGCATTGCCACACGATCGTGGCGGACGACGTGCGCAGTCTGTTCCTGCGCTGGCATTTCCATCCCCATACAAAAAAGAAAAACGACGTCTGGACATGCGTCGGCAAAGCCTACTCGACGCTGGCTAGGTTAATGACGGACGCCATGCCTTCGGACCTCGCGCTTGCCGCGGTTTGGCACGAGGTCGCAGACCCGCCGCGCGCTGGCCAGCAAAGCGTTGCCGCAAGCCTCAAAGAGTTGCCATCCGGGGGATGGGACCGCGAGGCGTTGTGGAGCCAACTGGGACCTGCCGCTCGCGAGGCCTGGCGACAGGATCTTTTCGACCAAGTGATTGGGGAGCCGGAGCTGGCCAAAGGTTTGCTCCATTTTGCCTGCCTTTGGCTCGATCAGACGGCGTTCGGAGAAATCGAGCCGGTGCTTCTGCGATTGATGGATGACGAGGAACACCTGGCTTTTGCGGATTGGCTCGCCAGCGCTGATCCGAGGCAGTTGCAATTGAGGGCGAAGGGGCTGATACGGTCCAAGCAGGCGGCACTGGATCTGGACGATCCGGTGGATCAAAGCGAGGATGCCACTGCGCTGCCCAGCGTCGGCGCCCAAACCTGGTTGGGCGACCCGTCCGTGGAGCGCGTCATCCATAGGGCGCTCAGCCAGATCGAGGAAAAGTTTTGCCGCGAGTATTCGGCGAGTTGGGGAGAGGACGAGGAAGCTCATACTGCGCGCCTCCTGACCCTGACCCAGGAGGCAGCTAGCAACGCCAGCCGCCAGTTACGCCAGCTCTCGTCCACGACGCGGGCGACGTACCCGACCCTATCGGTGAAGGTGCGTCAGCCCAGCAAGCGGGAAGAAGGGGCTAGTACGGCTGCCGGTGTCCCTCTTGGAGCGGACGTGCTGTTCCTGACCCGTATTGTCGACGAGGGCAAAACGGTGATCCAACGGGCCACTCTTCTGCAAGTGAAAAAGCGCAGCGGCACTGGTTCGGGAAAGGCTTTCAGTTCGACGATAGGCGTCAACCTGCGGCAATGCGAGGACATGCTCACTCAGTCAGAGCACGCCTATTATCTCTTTGCGACACCGCCTTCACCGCGCCCAGTGCTCTGGGTTACTCCGGCCCGGCTGGTCAGAAACTTGACCCAACTGCACACGAGCAAAGCCTCGGTCGTGGCGATGCAGGTGCGAGATGCTAGCTGCTCCTATGCGGATTTCTTCCTGCATGAACTGGTCGGCCTTTGGGCGGGCGACGAACTGGAAGGCATTGTCGCCGTCGCCAATGGTGATCCCCGACTTGGACGAACGCCTCGCCATATCCTCGACATCGAGGTTCGACGCCAAGAGAATGGATAGGCCCGGCGGTGAGCCCTACTGCCATTACATTGCGCCCCGATTCCCATAGGCTGAAAAGAACGCGGGTCGGTGATGGAAATATCCCTTTGTCACAATATTCGTATTGGAGCCAACCGTTGCTAAGCACTGTGTACTGAGCGCTTGATGAAGGGATAACATCCCTAGCCGAGCTCACGCGAGCGAGTGACCGTGCTCGGTTGCACTGCGGTCAGACGCCCCGTTGCTTGTTAAATGTCTTGTGATGGCCGCTGTTGGCGGTGTGGCTGCCTCAAGGATGCTCGAACTGGCGATGAAGAGTGGCCCAATTCAGCCTTCTCCCGGCATTAAAAATGGTAAGGCATGCTTCCGTTCTGGGCTCCTTGGATGACTGCTTTCGGCCATAAGCGGACGTTCGCGGGCTGCCGCTAATGGCTATTAGCGGGCATTGAATGGTAGGAAATGGCACGTGAACTGGCCCATGATTCAACCAGTTCCGACGTTTCAACCCGGGGGAGTGTGCAAATTAGCAAGTGCATCAGTCATGCTAATTACGAGGGAAAGAAAGTGGAGTACGGAACCTACTTCGTCAGACTCGCAAGGTCGACACCACCGCTTCATTTTCTTACTAGACAGGGTGCCCACGTATCTATAGCGTTAACCGTAACGACCTTACGCCACACTGATTTCCGCAACTTCATAAGGATTTGAAACGTGCTTATAGAATCGCTACGCCTGATCAACTTTAAAAAATTCAAGGATCAGATTTTTGACTTCAACGAAGATGTAAATATTTTCGTAGGCGATAATAACGCAGGCAAAAGCACGATTCTTGAGGCATTGGAGATCGTGCTCAATTTTCAGTATCGCGGTAGGCCATTCAGTAGCGAATTTTCACCGGATCTTTTTAACGCTGAGACAGTCGCCGCGTTCCGCGCTTCGCCAAAATCGCCTGCAGACTTACCGATTCTCGTGATCGAGGCATATATGAAGAATGTGCCCGAATATCGCGGTGCGAACAACAGCCTGAAAAAAGATGCTCAGGGGGTTCAAATTAAAGTCAGCTTTGATCCAGATTTTACTGAAGCCTATAACGATTACCTAGCCTCTGGTGCCGCGGTAACCAGCATCCCAGTGGAGTTCTACCAGATCGAATGGATGGATTTTGCTTGGAATGTTATCAAGCCGATGACCAAGCAATTCAGAGCACTCTACATCGACCCCACTCGTATCCATCCCACCTTCGGCAAAAACCAGTACATCTCAAATGTTCTGACTACCGCACTCCGAAAGGACGAAGAGTACCGTCTGAGCTTGCACTACCGTGAGACCCTTCAATCCTTCAACAGTACTGATGAGGTCACCACAGTCAACAAGGATTTGGATTCCGATAATAGAATTACGGAAAAGAAGCTGACCATCGCCGCCAACACGATGCCCGCTGGCGCTATTCAGAACGGTCTGCAACTTGAAGTAAATGCCGTGCCGTTTCACATGATTGGCAAGGGTGAGCAGAGCAAGGTGCAAATCAAGCTAGCCCTGTACAACAAATCAAAAGATATCGACTTGGTAATGATGGAGGAGCCGGAAAATCACCTATCGCATATCGAACTAAGCAGGTTGGTACAAGACATTGAAGATCAGCGAGGCGGTAAGCAATTATTCTTGACCACTCACAGTTCTTATGTATTGAACAAGCTTAGTATAGATAAAATCTGCTTGCTGCATGACGCATACAAGCGACTCCACTTACTGGATAAGGGGGTGGTCAAAACACTGAAGCGGCTACCAGGTTACGACACATTGCGTGTCGCACTCTCCAAGAAGGTAGTGCTAGTCGAAGGCCCATCTGATGAGTTGATTCTCAAAAGGATCTACAAAGACACTCACAATGGGCGACTGCCAGAGCAGGACGGTATCGATATCATTGTAGTTCGCGGCGTCGGGTTCAAGACGTTCATTGCAATCGGCAAAGAAATCGGTACCGCGATTAACGTCTTGCGAGACAACGATGGTAATTACGAAAAAAACGTCGTTGAAGCACGCAAAGAATATGCGGCTTTCCCAAATATAAAGCTAGTTTCGTCAAGCAATAAAGATGAGTTTTCGCTGGAGCCTGCGATGATTTTAGCCAATGCTGCATCGGAAAAAGAGTTGCAGGCCTTTGCTGAAATTGTCCTCTCCAGAGAAACCTTCAATTTACTCGCTGCCCAACCTACTTTTGCTGAAAAGCTCGAGTTTATCGTGGAGTGGTTCCGGAGCAGTGACGGCGACGGTAAGGGCAAAAAGAAAGTCGATTCTGCCATCAGGGTTTTCGAGACTGATAAGGCATTCAAATATCCAGCCTTTCTCACTGAGGTGCTGAATTTTGCCTAATAAACTCTGCATGGCGGGTGCCGGTTCAGGCAAAACTCAGAAGGTCATTACCGAATCAATCGCCGAAATAAAGCGCGGAGGTAAGGTTCTGGTTGTGACCTACACGACCAGTAATCAGCAGGAACTGCGACGTCGATTTCTGGAGGTTTTTGGTGCGCACAGTGATAGGTTCGTGGTCAAAGGTCTTTTCTCATTTTACTTGGAAGACATGGTGAGGCCCTATCAGCAGGCGTTGTTCCAGCGGCGTATCGAGGGCATCTGTTTCAACCAGCGCAATCCTCATATGAGGGCAGATTCAACGTTTATGTTATCTGGGCGCGCCGAGCAACTGGACGATAAGAGCTACAACCCAAAACACTTCCTGACTCCATGCGAGACCAAAGTTCATACCGGCTTTCTCGCAAAACTGGTGAGCAGGATTATGAAGGTCACGAAAAACTCTGCAGCAGTTCGACTAAAGCAGATTTATACCCAGGTGTTTTTTGATGAGGTTCAAGATCTAGTTGGGTGGGACTACGAGGTGCTTAAGGGGCTGAACAAAGAGATGCCGACATCCATCATGTGCGTGGGAGATTTCCGGCAGACCGTATACGAGACGACGTTTGGCCAAAAAGCGCCAAAAACCGCCGCGGAAAAGATCGCGGCCTTCAAGTCTATGGGCTTTGAAGATGAGTCACTGACGCTTAATCGTCGTTGCATTCAGCCGATTTGTGACGTCGCTGACGCGGTACACAAGGGCGCTTATGAAGCGACGGAATCAGCGGTAAAAGCTGCTCCTCCTGAGTTTGCCCATCACCTAGGTATCTTCATAGTCCGGGAGTCGGATGTCGCCGAATACATCAAAGTGTTCGACCCTATGGTGTTGCGCTGGAGTGTAACATCTGGGACAAAGCTTCTTCCTATCCAGGCGCGATGCTACAACTTTGGAGGGAGCAAAGGTCTAGGTTTTGAACGGGTGCTGGTGCTTCCCGCGGAAAGCCAAATGCATTTCGTCCTAGACGGCCAAAAGCCGTTTCCAGCGAAGGACGAAACAGCTCAAAACAAGCTGTACGTCGCCATCACGCGCGCGCGATACAGTTTGGGTTTCATCGTACCTGACAAGAAGGCTACCGGTTTACGATTCCCAATCTGGGCCAAAGACCATGCTTGACAGAAGTTAATGACACCATACAACTCTGACTTCAGAGTCGGAAGCGGCCACTCATGCCAGACTGCTTTCGGACTATGGCGAACGTTTACTGACGACCAAGACGGCTAAACACATCGCATTCAACGCGACATGTAAGCGACCAATCATTCACTCACCCTGTGTATCCAAAGTGATTTTGTCTAACTCATATGGCGCCCCTCATTCTCAACTCTCCTTGCTAATCGCCTCATCTCTAGAACCTTCATGATTAAGATGTTTGAGCAACAGTTTCAGCTTGTCTAAAAGCTCATCAAAGGTGACAACCTCAACATCCTTACATGCGTGTCGGAAGATATCAAAGCAGCGCCGCGGTTCCTGCTCAATCGGCGTGGTACCGCTGATGACAATGCATTTGATCGCATCTGGTTGCGAACCCTGTAAACTACATTGGTGAAGCAGCCAGTTACTGCGTAAGGAGGTTTGTTGATATAAAACCTGTGTAACTGCCCCGCTTAGCTCTGCGTGTGGTCCATACACCTTGTTGTTGCGATAGGCACTTGATTGCATGAGTGGGCTGGTCGGTTTTTTGATCTCAACGATTGCCAAGGGTTGACCTAGTTCTCGAAATAAAAAGTCCCCGATTTGAGCGCCGGAGCCATCGAGACCAGAGACCTGAGCATGAAATTGGGTATGTAGAAGCTGTACTGGTCTAGCGAAAAGCATGGACAAAATAAAAATGTTGTCTTCAAAAAAACGCTGCCAATGAGCCTCGGTCAATTGTTGTTCCAGTTTCTTTTCGAAAAGCTCGATCATATTGGCGAGCGTCACCCTCTCAATTTCAGCGTGCAGGCTGAATAGCTCCTGCGGGGCATCCTTGGCAATCTGTCTAGCATTCTTTCTAACGGTTCTGATCGATGCCTGTCGTTGCTGCCTCTCCATAGCCGCAGATGGCTTCGAGCTTGCCATACGATATTCGACCATTTCCCCAGTACTAGTCACTTGCACCAAAGCTGGAAACTGAGCAGGAGCTAGTTTAGCGAGCAGTACGTTGCGTACATGCCAATGCTTAGCCGAGCGAATACGCTCTTTTAGCCTTCTGCCCGTCTTGTCGAACGTGCGTCTAAGCTCATCGAGAAGTTTCTCCGAAATGCGCGCGCAATTGCGGTCGATCCTTAATTGATCGTCGTGAGTTACTATTAAGGTGTCTATATCTGGCAAACGCATGAGCTCAGTACATATGGTCTCTAGGTCTTTGATAAGCCCAAGCCCAAAGTTGCTGTTGTTCCAAATTCGCGAAGTCAGAAACATGTCGATTAGTGTGAGAGCGCCATCAGTAGTCTCTGGTAAAACCTGGTCATACTCCATTTCATAAATGATGGTCTTGATTCGACCGTGTCTGCGCGTGAGGTAGCGTTGTGCGTGCGGATTGGTGAATACCGGATAGGTGACGATTCGGTCGGAGAAAATACGTGCAAGCCGGTGCCATTGATCTTGCGGATACGGGTACCAATCATCTGCGTCTTCGAAAGTGAAGAAGGTTTCCATGTAGAGGTCTCTACATGGCTCACCGGCTTGCTGGGTAGGAACCAGGTCAAAACTGGGATTGAAAACCGATTCAGCGTCGTACATAACGCTCACTTCTCCTTGGAGCGCAACAGCAGATCGCGGTCACTTTGAAGGGGAGTATACGTCCATGCGCTCGCGAAGGAAGCGCCATTCGAAATCATCGTAATAGCGTTTTTTGACCACACAACGGTGAACTGAAGTGATCTCATTTTATTAGATTTTCTGAGTGTCTGGATTTTGGCAGGAAGCGGCCTCGGGGCAAAGTCCGCTACTGGCCGAAAGCGGTCCGCCTAGTACGGCAGCTTTGGGCCCATAGTGTGTAAAAGCGGACCTTGAGGTGCATCACATCCAGCTGGCAAGCTGGGCCAACTGAATCGCCCCTATTTCTGAGCGCCATTAAATTGGAGATGCGATAAGCAACTCCGAGTCGAGTTCATCGTTCTGAGGAAAGATTCGTCGAAAATGCCTCGAGCAACGGGCGAGATAAGCGCTCATCGTGACCCTGTTGCTTCAATCTCGAATCAGGGCCCCGGGTATAATTTCATTGGGATTTGTTCAGGTTGCGGCGTGGGTTTGCGCAAAATCGATCGCGGTTGAGATATCCAATGAAATCGACGCAAACGACTTCATCAGCAATGATTCGGGCAATGCCCAATCCCATTTCTCGCGCAGCATGTTTTCTACGTCTGCGAGTATCAAATCCAGATCATTTGCATCCAGTTCACCAACGTCCTTGAGTGCCGCCAATGTCCGTTGGATATCGGCGTCAATCTCAATCGCCAAGCCCGCGTTATCACAAAAGCCCCACATGATTGAGTAATAGGCGAAGCGCATCGTTGGCGTAATCACCGAGCCAACTGATCAAATAGCATCTGCCTCCAGACTCAATGAGGTAGCGTTCACCGAGGCCTAACGCGTTGAATGTCTTTTTGGCTTCGTCGAGTAACGCTTGGGCATCGCGGTCTATGAATGGGCAGGGATTAGGGTCTGCGAGGACAGCTCGCATTTCCTTGCGCACGTTGTCATGCACCATGGCGCCCAGGCCGTCGAATAGGGGAGGGGCACCTCCGCGTGCCGGGGCTACGATGATGACCTTTGCCTGAAGGCCAACATCACGAACTTGCCACCGTCGGCCACCGAAGATGATGCGCTGATCCTTTGTCAAAGGCCTGCTGACGGGTACAGAGCCTAGGGCTTTACCGTCGCACACCAGGCGGAACTCCTCATCGCTGATGAAGGCGCTATAGAACTCATAGTGGTTGATCAGTCGCTCACCGACTGTCCCGGGTAGCAACAAGCCCGAGCTGTCTTGGACGAGGAGTTCATGTTCTCCCAGCGACTTGAGCAGCTTGAGAAAGTCGGATTTTTCTACTTTCTTGAATGCCGCTTCAGCGACCAAGTGTTTCCAAAGATCAGCCGCAGTTGCACCACCACACTGAGCAATTACAGAGAGACATTGCTGAACGAGTGTGGACGCATGAAGACCCTGAGTCCGCGGAGGTTCGAACATCCACCGAGCAACAAACGAACCATGGCAATGGTCTGAACCAAACTTTGACGTAACTGATCCGAAAGGCTGGAGCTATCCTTGAGTGGCGACTCCTTGCAGTAAACTCGCAAGATCGCGTTTTCCCCCGGTCGTCTACCCGAGCGACCCAGTCTCTGTCGCAAGCTGGCCACCGAGGGGGGGGCGCCAATCTGCACCACTGTCTTGATGCTACCGATATCTATACCGAGCTCCAGCGTCGTAGTACAGATGGCTGATGCTGATTGGCCGCCTGCCTTGAGGGCGTGCTCAGCTTGCTCGCGCAAGTCTTTCGAAAGGCTGCCGTGGTGGGGCCAGAACTCATTGGGCACACCATCTTTCTCACAACGCCGGCGCAACTGATCTGCGTACCATTCAACTTGCTGCCGGCTGTTTGGGAAAATCAGATTGTTGCTACCACGCAATACCTTGTAGAGGTGGTCAGCGATCGCAAAGTCGGGACTTGCCTTGTTTTCCGTTTCGTCTTCTTCGCTTTGTTCGTTAGCAGATTGGATGAGAAGCTTTTTAAGCTCGCTCATAGGGGGCTGGATGTAACCGCGAACCTGTACCTGGAGTGTCTGGCCTGAGTTTTCGGACTTAATGACGGTTACTCCTTCTGCGTCTGCAGAACGAAGAAACTCCTTAGCTAGACTCATATTGCCGAGCGTGGCTGAAAGCCCGACCCTGGGGAGTCGGCGCCCAGCAACGAGCTCTACTCGGTGCATCAGGGATTGAAGCTGTTTGCCTCGCTCACTTCCAATGAATGCATGCAACTCGTCCACGACGATATAGCGCAGATTCTGGAACACTCCGGCAAGACTGGAGCCTCGGTTGACGAACAGAGCCTCCAGGGATTCAGGCGTGATCAGAAGCACCCCTTCAGGCGACTTAAGGAAGCGATGCTTTTTACTTGTTGAAATGTCGCCATGCCAAGCCACCACGGGAATTTCGAGCTGCTCACAGAGGCGGTCCAGTCTGTCCCATTGATCATTGATCAAGGCTTTGAGGGGACTGATGTACAACACCGACCCGGGTGGGTCGTAGTCGTTCAGCAAATTGGTGAGTATGGGGAGAAACGCAGCCTCAGTCTTCCCCGCCGCCGTTGCGGCGGCAATGATGACATCCTGATCGGCATCCACCAGTATCGGCAAAGCCCTTTCCTGGGCGTCACGTAAGGACGTCCAGCCTTCAGCCCAAATCCAGCGCTGAATACGGGGTTCCAGCTGGTCGAATCCCGATGACTCAGAGTGTGAAGGTGGCAAGTTCATCGTCCGCGTCGACCTTCGTGTCGTCTACTCCGCCCAGGTCTTTGGCTACCTCGACACCTCCCAGCAGCGTTTTCCAGTCAGCACCAGGGTTTTGCTCCAGGATGGCCAACAGATTGATAAATGCAGTGATCGTGGTGCGCGGCGTGCGGAAGTAGGCTTCACCCAAGCGCTGATTACAGTGCGCCATAAACAGGGGGAGTGCTTCGTCAGGCAGTAGATATTTTTCGACATCGCCACCCGCGTAAACATGGCGAAGCTTCTGCAGCAGTACATAGAAGTCTTCGGGGGTGAGGCTGGTCAGGCGAATCACCGGGCCCGACAGATCCACCAGCCCTGTCTTGGCAAACGAGTTCTCAGCCAGACGCGATTGCAGGGCGGGGTAGCTAAACAGTCCTCGGCGAGTGTCCATCAAGAACTCTGGGGTACCGCCCAGGACGAATCCGAGACCCTCAGAGGATCCCTGGAGCGAATCATTGAGGATGCGCAGGATCTGCTCGTAGTTGGCATTGCGTGCCTGCGTGTTGGCCAGCTTGTAGACGTTGACCAACTCGTCGAGGCAGATCATCAGACCGCCAAAACCTGCGAGTCTGACGAATCTCGACAGCAGCTTGAGCTGATCGTAGATGGAGGCATCATCAATGATGGTTCGCACACCTAGGGCTGCGCGGGCATCGGTCTTGGTGGTGAACTCGCCACGCAACCAGCGAATAGCATCAGCCTTGAGTTGTTCGTTGCCTTCCTCGAAACCTCGGCAATACGCGGCGATCACTTCAGCGAAATCGTAGCCGTTGACCATCTCGGTCAACTCAGCCAGGTGTGCTCGAATGACAGTCTCACTGTCTGTGCCTGCCGCCTTGGCTTCCGTTTTGGCCTGCGAGATAAATTTCTCAACAATGCCTTGCATCGCACCACCGTCGGGCTTGGTGCGCGTCGACATGTTCTTGGCCATCTCGGAATAAAGCGAACGTGCTTGGCCGCCCGTAGCGTGTAACCTACGATCCGGGTTTAAGTCAGCGTGCATGGTGACGAGTTTGCGCTCCATGGCGATGGCTCGAACCAAGTTCAGAAAGAACGTCTTGCCTGCGCCGTACTCGCCAATAACCACTCGAAATGCCGAACCGCTTTCGACCAGGCGATTGACGTCCTTGATCAGCGCATCCAGCTCTCCCACCCGGCCAACCTGAATCAAGTGTTGACCGACGCGAGGAACAACGCCTGCACGCAACGATTGGATGACCGCGTCGCGATCCTTGGCTCTGATAGTGCTCATAGGGCTAATTCTTCCAGAATGTCTGTATTGATCTCGATGGGATCATCACCTTCGGTGACGGGCATGTCGAAACGCTCAAAAGCCATGTCATTGATTTGCTCCAGGGCTCCATCGAGCATCAGCTCCATATCGCTGGCAGCGGCTTCAAGTTCGGGTCGGCTCCATTCGGCACGGGAAATCAACAAGCGCAAAAATGCAGAATGTTCCAGATCGAGGCCGGCAACGTCAGCAGTGGTTTCGGTCGCCGACTCCACAGTCTCAACGGCCTGTTCCGGCTCCTCAACCTGGTCATCAGTGAATACCTGGGCGAGGAGGGCAGAGACTTCAGCCGTTTCACGTTGTAGCTCAGCAATGCGCTCGTGATCGAGCACGAAGCCCTGTTTTGCAACGGCGGCTGATTGTGTGCCGGGTTCGGTTGGAATGGCCTCGCCGCGGCCTACCCCAGCGCTCGTGGTAATGACCCAGCCCTCTATGAGATCACTGCTGAATCAGGCGTTGGCGGATGTCGAGCGGAAACTGCAATTTCGGCGTCAGGCAAGTCCATCGGCACGTGAAGTTACGATAATTGCAACGTGGCTTTTGCTTAAAAGTTAGGATGAATATTGGCGGAGAAACATCTCTCTTTTCGGGCCTGAAATATGATGTTTTGTATTGTTAATTAAACTGCACGTGCGATTCTCACAGCCTGCCAAAGCAGTTCTTGTTTCCCCGTTTTATATCAAGAGGTCATATACTGAATCTAAGGTCGACTGAAAAATTCAGACGCGGAGGCGCGATCATAAAATTCAGGCCCTGCGGGGAAAGTGTTTTTCTGTATGCAATGCGCACTTAAAAGACAGGTGATTAAACCAGTGGGCAATTTAAATATTTTGCTTAGCTCATGTAGTAGAACGTATCGATCAGCGAACTTTTCGGTTGAGGACCGATCTATGACGTCAGGAAGCTGTAGTTGAAAGGCACGAGTTGGATCAAGGTTTTTTAACCACCCTTGACTAAGTAAACCATTAACTGAGGACAGTGGACACTTTAGGAAAGCAGCTGCTTCGTCCTTGGTAAGTCCATCCGTGCTAGCGGAGCGTTCAGCGCCGGATGAATTTTCGGCATTCATCTTACGTATGATTTCGCATCGTGGCGGACGAGTAAAGTGAGAAGGGGTCTGCTGCTCCATCCAGCCTCGAACTGCAAAGTTATGAGCTTTAATTACCAGCTTCATGTCGTCAAATATTGCCCTCCTTGCATTGTTGCGATCGATTGTTGCGAATCGGCAACAGTCGCCCAAGCATGGCTTGCTGTCGGTGCGCAAACGATTTAGTGCACGATCCGCAAGCCAGGCGACGGTAAAGTCACCATAATTGTCCCAGGGAGCCCTATGTAATGACTTGATAAATCCCGGATATTTGTTCACCTGCGCGGCGACGGTCCTATCGATGTGATGGATGACCTTCAAAGGCAAATCACAGCTGTTATGATTATCATCATGCTGCAGAGCATCCCAGAGAGACGCGCAGACCTTGGCAATGACGTACTTGTTCCGGATCTCTTCTACTACTTCCGGTGACTGGAACGGATCGAGCAAGCAGGGAACAAAATTGGATTGGGCCTGGTCGGCTGTCTTCCGCTCGAATCCACATAGGCAGTGGAACAGTTTGGCACTGTGCCAGCTCTCTGTGCGCATGCATTTAGGGCACCGGATGACAAGCCTCGTGCCGTGAACCGGGCACACTCCTATGTCAGCGACATCGTGAAATACAAGCGACTTTGAGGATTCAATACATACGGGGCAATACACATAATTATCCGGGCAAGCTTTGCGAAGCAGGTAGACATTGTTCGCCTTGATAAAATTCGCACTGTCTTTCGCTACGCTGTAAAAAGCCTTGCGCAAGTCGTCGGCCAGGGAAGGCGCTTGTTCAGAGACGAGTTTCAGCACAGGGGAGTGCTGACCAAGCGTGTCAATCCATCGGCTCGGGCTGATAGCAAAATACCCGAACATGTTTCTCACCGTGCCGAATCCGTTGTAATGCGCCATACGCATCAACAAACTTTTGGGCCCCTCAAACTCAGACGGTTTAGGAAGATAACAAAGTTCTCGCATATCTCTTTCTCAGCGCCGCATGCAATTCTCGACTAGAGAGACGGAACGGGTTGTAGGGTCGACAGAAATCGAGATCGTCCGCGGCGCAGGCAAAGTCCTCAAGGGTGAGCGTGTCACCCTCGCGCGCCAGGGCGTGAGTCAGGCTGTCATTCAGCAGGATGTTTAGATGGCGCAAGCTGCCGTTGGTGGCCAAGCAGAGTCCCGCGAACAGCAGATCTTCGGTGAGGAGAACTCGTTCAGCAAAGCCCGCAGGTTGAATGACTTTGAGTTCAATCAATTCAATGACTTTCCGAAATTGCGCAGTCGCCGCCTTATCGGTGAAGTTGAAATACCTGAGGTGGGCACGGTAGGGATATCGATCGCTCAGTTCTGCGATAGTGTCGATCAGCGTTTCAATCGTCGGCAATCCTGCGAGCACGATAGGGATTGTTGCTTGGTTGAGGATCTGATTCACCCATCGGCATACCATTTTTTTTGTTGCGGCCGCGCCCTGATCAAGGATTCGATGAAATTCGTCCAGAATAATCAGCCGTGTCTGCATGGTGATCAGACGTTGCAGGATGAGCCGGTTCAGAGACGCACTGCCCATTTGTTCAAGGCGGCCACGGTTCTCAAGACCCAGTTTCGTCAGGAGCTCTATCGACAAGGTTTTGATGGTGGCTTGGGGAGGCACTTCGACAAGCAGGCAGTGTTTTATGCAGCTGTGGCTGCAGTCAGTATCGTATTCTGTATCAATATTGAGCTCCCGTTCGATGCCTTCGCATAAGGTGGATTTGCCAACCCCCGTGTCGCCGATCAACATCATTGACGCAGCCGCGTGGCGATCTCTGGTCGTGCTCATGCTTTTTCGGGCAAGTTGATGGGCATGAGCAAAGCTGGGGTGCCACACCACACACTGCTTGAGCGCCTCGAGCACCTTGGCTTGGCGTTGCGAATTGATGGTCATATCCCATCCACCCGCCACGGGCTTGTAATGTCCTCCGCCCAAGGTTCTTCAGCATCCGCGGGTGCCATGTCGGGGTAGGATACTTCAGTCTTTTCATGAGTTTTGTGGGCATTCTTACGCTTGCTCGCCATGAACTTATCGTGATCCTCGCTCATGCGTTGACGCAAATGCAGCAACGCGCGGTGCGCATCACTGTCATCGAACTGCTTGCCGTCAGCCGAAAGCTTGGCTTGGACTAGACGATGGTCAGAGAGGGTCAGCCCTTCCTGGTAGGCTCTCTTTGTTCCACTGGCGGGCACCATGTCGCGTGGTGTGTCGGGGGCCGCGACCCAAATCACCCCGAGGTCCGTCGGATCGTAGTAACAAATTGCTTTCTGATTCTTGTGAAGTTTGGCCTTCACTGCTCCCAGACCGGGGCCGGTCCACATCAGGTTGAAGAAAGCGGCGCGGTTGCCACTGAGTGCGGAATATGCGACTCCGCGATACAGCTGGTCCAACGCTTCAGAGGAAAACTTTCTCGGTGGCAACTGGTTGTGCATCGCGCGCTCCCAGGCCACCCGAGGCGGCATGTTCAGCGCCTCATGTTTGGTATTGTGGTAGATGTCCTCCAGCCATTCGCGAAAATAATCCACCAGATTTTCTATGGTGTAACAGGCGTGGCGCGCCGCATCGTAATCCCGACACGCCTGCGGATTTGAGAAGGTTGTGCCGTACTGCTCATGTACCCAGGACGCGAATGTCCCGAACAAACGCTCAATGCGCGGGCGGGTATCGGGGCTGCCGGGCGGTGGCAACGTCCACTTGATGTCCAGGCGATCAAGAACGGTGTGTACCATGCTGTTGGTATTCTCAGGCCCCCCGTCGCTGACCAGGTGTATCATTGCTCCGCGCTGGTATTCCTCTCCGGGGACGGCTTCAAACGCCATGCGAAGCGCTCTTAATGTCTTTTCCGCGCAGGGGTACGTCAGCGAAAGTTCCCAGCCAATGACCATTTCCGAGTGCAAGTCGATGATGGCGGTGAGGTAGGCAATCGGGCCCAGGACGTTGTGCTGGTCATCAACGATCATCAGATCCACGGGGTAAGTGTCAATCTCACAGACATCCAGCGGTGCACTGGGCCGACTCTGCTCACAGCTGAACTGGTGCCTTTTGTAGGCGGCTTCGGCCCCAAGGTGCGCACGATCCGAGTGGTAGCCGGTGCGTTTGGCGATGGCGCGTACCACGGTTGAGCGGCAGGGGCGGCGTAATAGCGGCTGCAGGGCCGCGGCACGTTGTCGATTCAGCAATAACACGTGGCCGTCCAGCAATTGAAAGACACGTTGTACGGTAATGCGCTCGTCGCGCGCCATGTATTCGTCGTCAATGAGTGCCTTGAGCTTGATCTGAATCTCCGCGGCGAGTTTGCGTCCGCGGGGCATCGGGCTCGGCAGTTTGTACAAAGAAAACTCATCGTTGCCGTGAGCTCGGTACCGCGCAACCCAGCGGCAAAGCGTCGAGTAGCCCGGAGCATGACTGTCCTGGGTTTCGCTCGCTATCCGTTGGATGATGGCCTTAGTGGGCTTCTCGGGCAGCTGGTTGTGCAGTTCGCTCAGTGTGGTGCGGATGTAGCGAAACTTGCGTTTCGCCTCGATCACTTTCGGATCATCAGGAAAGGCAAAAGCGATGGCGTTGGAACCATGCCCAGGCTTGTCGGCAAACAAGGTGATGTTGCGACGCTTGAGATCGCTCAGGAACGAACCGAGGGCGATGCCTATAACGCGCAGGTGGGTAAGCGTCGACAGCGTGACCAGTTCGTCATCGATCTCTATGACTTCATAGACGAGGCCGTCGATCAGGTACTGAGCCCCCGTTACCGGCAGCGGTCGTTCATTAGCCACGGTCTTCAACCGTGCATGGGCCCTGGATAAGCATATCCAGGTCAAGGGCCTGGCTCAGGTCAGCCACAAGTTGCCCTGAAAATAGGCAACCGCAGAGCGCGGCGAGGCAGGGCGACGGAAGGGCGTGCAATAGCTCCCTGACAGTCGCCGGCCAAACCAACCCGGTCAAATGCCTCAGACAAGCCGCGTATTCATCAGGGGTAGTGTCCTGACTGCGCAGGTACAGTTTCTGCAGCGTGGCAAAGCTCGGCGTGTGCACGGTGGTTTCAGCTATACGGGAAAATTGCCAGCCCCGCTCCCGGCACAATGCGTCAAAGGCGGACCGGGTGGCGCCTTGCTGCGCGGTCATGCCTGTAAGGCTTGTTTGTACTGTGCAATAGCACCCACCGCCATCATCATTCTCCACCAGGAAATGCGGGGCATAGCGAAATTTGCTCGTACCTTCCGTCCACTTGAACACGTGGGGCTGCGCCCAATATCGTCGCACGTGCACGTCCTGTTCCAGCCATACGCAAAAGTCAGCCTGCAAACGCGTCCCACAGCGAAGCGACCGTCGGTTTTTTTGAGAAGGAAAGGTAGTGGAGAAGTTTCGGTGGCCGGGGTTTGGCCAAACAATAGCAGGGAGGGGGTCACAGGGCATGGTGCAGATGCTGGCAAACATATTCAGCCTCCTGAAGAAGCAAATGTCTGGGTGGATGGCACTGTTGATATTATTTGACGGTTCGTTCTACGACGCCAGCCGACTTTTATTAACCTGAGCACATCCCTTGCCGCTCTATTGCGTACGTTTCAGCCTTACAGAGGTTTGTGCATTCACCACGTAGATAAAGACGACCGCCCGACTTTCGGCGAGCTTCCTCGGATAGGTCCATCATGAGATACGCAGTGATGGCACATTCGGAGGCGCTTGTGCGATGTCGTATATCAAACCTGTTCGTCGACTGCGGGCCAGTTTTTTTGGCCACGCGCTGACTGTTGCCGCCGGTTGCGCGGCCACCGGGCCCGGACTTTCTCGCTGGGGAGACGCCTGGTGGGCGAAGCGAAGAGGGCGTGCGATGCCGGAGACGTTGAATCACAAGTGGCCCGACTACCTCACGGGCAGTTTTCCAAGGCAAGCGTTGCGCACGGCGCTGATTGAGGATTTTCCCTGCCTGCAGAGCGTGCTGGACGATCCACTCTGGCCATTATTGCAGCGCCTGGTTCATCCGCACGAAGACACTGGTTGTTGGGCTGCACAACTGCGTCTTAACCAATGTCCGTTTCGCTACTTTTCCGCTGCGCGCTTGATGCGCCTGTGCGGGATACCGGATTGGCGAAGGCTGGCAGGGCTGCTTGCATTGATGGGCAGCGAGCGTCCATGTGACGCCCGTGCCCAGTCATGGTTGCGTGCCGTATTCACTCATTACGTACTCTGTGTATGTCTTGATCTGCCTGGGCAGGCCGATCCACTGGGCCTCTACCGGATCCTGGAGGCGGCGAACCGTCTGGATAAATTTGGCCCCCTGAATGCCTGGCCAAATTCTCCGGAAGGCTTCCAGCGCGAGCTGTACCATTTGAAAAGGCTCAGGGCGCGTTTACAAGCCAGGGGATGGATGGTTGGATGGGGCTTCAGGGAGCGTTTGCTGTTTTGGCATCTTTTGTGGGACCGACCCATGTTGGCCCGATTGCTCAGTAGTGCTGCGGTCGAACTCACCCGACGTGATCTCATCAGCCACACACGTCACAGGTTTCGCCAAGCCCAACGTGATCGTGTCAGCTTCACGGAGGTTTCGCCGGAGGCCTTGAGCTGGTGCGATCCCGCGCGAGGCAATACGCTGCCTTACGGGTGGAACCTATCGTGGGGCGGATCCAGCTCAGTCCGCTCAGGCAGGTTCGGCAATGATCCAGCCAAGTGATGAGGACATCTATGCCGCGGCCGATGCGGTTCTGGCCAGCGGCCGCAGTGCCACTGCCGAGCGCGTGCGCGCACACTTGGGGTGCGGGAACCCACAGCGTATTGGAGTGCTCCTCGATCGATGGTGGATCTGTCTGCTCGATCGCCTCCAGAGGAATACGCTGCCCGCCCCGATCAACCATGCCTTAAGCATGTTGTGGGAGCAAGCGACAGCGCAGGGGCGCCAGGAGGCTGAGCAGGCTTTTTCGGCACAGCGACAAGTCGGGGTCGAGAAGGCCCACAACATGGAGAAATCCTTCGCGAAGCGGCGTCAACAGCTTGAGGGGTTACTGGCCAAGGAACGGCGAGTATTCACCAATCAGCGCCAACGCTTACTGGACCGCAACGAGCGGCTGCGCGAGCAGCTTCGACAGTCACGCACAATCACCAAGGAAGCGAAGGTTGCCGTGCGGTTTGCGGAGCAAGAACTCAACAAGATGCAGCGGCATTTAGGTCTTTACGAAGCAATCGATGCGCAGCGCCGCCGGCATGCCCAGAAGCAGGCGCTGGAGTTTGATGCGATGACGCAGGAACTGTGTCGTCTTTTCACCTATGGTGCCGATCCCTCCGCAATATCCGCATCCGCATCCACGACAAAGGACGCCGGTTATAATCTGTGGCGTGACTTTGCGCCGCTGTTGGAAGCGGCCCAGCACAGGCTGACGCCGTGGCTGGATGAGTTGCGCCGCCAGTTAAGCGTGGCGCCCGGCCAGGCGCTCGTGCCAGATGACTATCAGCGAGCCCGAAGCTTTGCTCAGGCGCAGGTGCTCAAGCAACTTCTCGACGAACTCCGTCAGCAGGCCGTTGGCTACAGCGCCGCAGTTGATGAGCTTTTTTTTCAACTCATGCCGCTGTACCTGCAGGCCAGGCAAACACTCAAGGATTGACGCGTCTGATTTCCGTGCCGTAGCCGGCGGACGTGCTAACAACACGGATGCGTGGGGTTGCCGGTGACTCGGTCTTGCACTGCAGGCTTGAAAATGTGGTTTGTCTGGCTGCCGCCTTCGCCTGTGGGCGAAAGGATGTCGGGTTACTCGGGGCGGGGGGACACCCCCCCGTCGTCGTCCTCCAGCAGTCGGGGGGCCCGGCTGGGCAGCAAGGCGCCGGCCTGGAAATAGCCCATGACGGTGTTAACGCTGCGGTGTTCGGTCATTGCCATCACTTCACCTAACGGGACACCTTGGCGACCGGCTTCGGTGACGAAACCAGAGCGCAAGCTGTGCGCCGCCCAATCGCCCTCGAGACCGGCCAGCTTCGCCCGGCGCTTGATCATCCGGGCCACCGCATCCCCCGACAGGGCGGTCTCGGTTATCTGACCATACTTGCGTATCCGGCGGAAAATCGGCCCGGTAGAGAAGGGCGCAGCCTTGAGCCAGGTATCCAGGGCACGTGCCGCGGCGCCACGCAACGGTTTTTCGCGGACCTGACCGCTGGTCTCGGTTTTGGTCGCGCCGAGCGCATACAGCCAGGTTTCTTCATCCAGGCGGCGCAAGTCTTCTATTCTTAAGGTCACCACTTCAGACCTTCGACGCCCGCCGCCACTCCATGCAAGTAACAGCAGGGCTTTGTCACGAAGGCCGCGTAGCCCATCGCTGCAAGTCGCCAGCAGCGCCTGCAGGGGTTCGCGAGTAAGGGCGGTTTTCTTACGGACGCGAATGCCTTGACGAACCTGAGCCTTGCCTGCCTCCCTGAGCAACGCGGCGACCGCGGGTGCGGCGCAGGGGTTGTCCCATTGCTGGAGTTTGTGCCACTTGCCCAGGACGGCCAAGCGATGGCTGACGGTGCTGAAGGCCAGTGGTCCGGGTTTGCCTTTAACCCCAGCCTTGCACAGGGCCAGGTCGGACTCGATGGGCAGCAGATGGTGCCAGGTCCCGTCAGCGGCGGGGCGCGCCAGATGGTCAACGATGAACTGCACAACGACCGGCACGGGGATGGCGTCATCGCCGAACACCCTGTCGTAGCGAAGCTGCAGCCAGGCTTGCCAATAATTCAAGGCGCTGCGGTAACTGCGCAGCGTGTTCTCGGCGGTACCGGCGGCAATAAAAGCCTCCGCGGCGGCCTGGGTGCTATGTGCCAGCACCGTGGGGTCTAAACGTGTTTTTTTGGCTGAAATCGGCTGAGTCGTTTTATTTAATACGTCCACCGTATTTTCCTATATGCCTTAGGTCGGATAACATTTAATTATCAGACCTAATATACGCTGAGGTGAGTCATGGCAGTAGGGGTGCCGGAAAACGACGTGTTTGCGGCTGCGGATGCGGTGCTGGCCCGCGGTGAACGGCCGACGGTCGAGCGGGTGCGCCTGGAGCTGGGGCGAGGTAGCCCGGCGCGAGTCGGTGGACTGCTGGATATTTGGTGGACACGTTTGGCCGAACGCCTGAATGGAGAAACGCGACTGCCGGCATTGCCTAGTGAGGTGTCACAGGCCTTCGTTTCGGTGTGGCAACAGGCCATACATCTTGCACAAGGCGTGGCAGAGCTGGCCCTAACTGAGCAGCGGCAAGTGTTGGATGTTGAGCGTGAACGAATCGCCGAAGTCGAGGATCAAGCTCGTCAGGATGTGGCGAAGAGGCGGCAGCAGGTGTTAGACGCCGTGGCTGGGCGTCAGGCGGCCGAATTGCGTTTGGCTGACCTGGAACTGCTACTGTCCCAACGCCAAACACAGATCGATGACCTGCAACAGCAACGGGAGAGCATGGTGCTCGAGCGCCGCGAGATCCATCAGCGCCACCAGGAATTGCAGCAGGAACTGCAGGGGTTGCGCCTCAAAGCCGAGCAGGAGCGTGTCGCGCAAGAGACCTATGTGCGCGGCGTTGAGGATCGGGCTCACCGTGAAGTTGATCGAGCCCGCGAAGAGGGCAAAGCCGCCTCAAGCCAGTTAAAAATGGCCACTCGAAGATGCGATGAGTTGCAACGAAAACTGGAGTCGGCCCAGGGCGACCTCAGTGAAGCGCAGCAACGTGCAGTAGCACAGTTGGCCCGGGCTGAAACTTTGGAGCAGCAGTTGCTTCAGCTGCGTCAGTTATCCGAGACGAAACCCAAGTCCAGTGCCCGAAAAAAAACGGTGTCAACGAAAGCTAAAACCTAAAAGCACTTTCGCTCACAAATGGCAGCTAACGGCCAAAAGCGGACGTGAGCATTGGACTCCCCAAGGCTACACAAAAAGGATTTGACATCCTAGTAAACCCTAAAAAACTCTTAAACGGCCGGCGATGGCCTAGAGCCTGTATTCGATGGAAGATTTCGTTCGGATTTTCAAGTTAGGATATGGTCTGCGAAGCAGCATGCTTCCGTTGAATAGGTCGAGCTCCATTGCGGAGCAAATCCAAAGGTGGGGGGAGGAGCAATGGTGAAACTTGGCGCTATCGAGTTCGACGAATGCATACTCGACGCATTGCGTGACGGCACCCTCGTGATATTCGCGGGTGCGGGAGTTTCGATGGGGCCTCCTTCAAACCTGGCTAGTTTTGAAAGATTAGTTAACGAAGTTGCTCAGGGAACAGGCCTAGTAGTTTCTGAACCTCTGGATCGCTTTCTGGGACAGTTACAACATCTAAAAGTAAACGTTCACGAGCGTGCCGCTCATTTGCTTTCGCCCTTGGGCAGCGCTCCGAATGCACTTCACTACGATTTACTTCGTATGTTTCGTGCCGCAGACCGTGTGAGGCTGGTTACCACTAACTTCGATTTACATTTTGAAACCGCGGCAAAGGCTCTCTTTCCTGCCATGCCAGAAACGTATAGAGCCCCAGCGCTGCCACTGGGATATAACTTCTCGGGCATCGTACATCTTCATGGAGCACTCCCTCACGCCCAGAATCTTGTACTTACCGATGTTGATTTTGGCAGAGCCTACCTTACTGAAGGCTGGGCTAGACGCTTCCTAGTTGATGCATTTCGCCGATACACCGTACTTTTCGTCGGCTATAGCCATAATGATGTTGTTATGAATTACCTTGCGCGCGCGCTTCCAGCTAGTGGTGTCGCAGGACGCTTCGCGCTCACTGACGAGGATGGAAGCTGGGATCTTCTGGGCATCAAGCCCATTCGATTCAATACAGGCTCGGGTGCGAATGCATATAAGGAACTTTACGACGGAGTTCAGAAGCTCTCCGAGCGTTCAATGCGTGGCGCGCTGGATTGGCAAACGCGATTGACTGATTTGGGTAGGAGCATACCACCAGCGGACGACGAAGCAGTCGGTGAAGTAGAACAGGCTTTACGCGAGGTGCACACCACGCGCTTTTTCGTCGGAGTCGCACGTGATGAGGAGTGGCCAAGATGGCTGGATGCACGCAGTCACCTCGACGCACTTTTCGACACTCCAGATCTAAGTGAGCGCGACCGCCTGTTAGCATGGTGGCTGGCAGAAAATTTTGCCATCGAGCATCCAGAAACGCTTTTCACTTTGATTGCAGCGCACGGTCTGCGCATGAATTCGGCACTCTGGTGGGCCGTCGGACGAGAGCTTGGCGTAAGAAAAGATAAGCCGCTGGACGACTCAGCGCTAAAGCGCTGGGTCACCGTTTTGCTTGCTAGCATTCCCCCTGCTGCGGATCACCACGTATTGATGTGGCTTGCGGAGAGATGTGCCAGCAATAATATTGTTGCGCTTACATTGAAAGTTTTCCTTCACATGATCCAACACAAACTCGTTATCAGACCTAGCAATGTCTGGTACGACATTGGAGAAAATAAACGTGACCGACGACTAGATGCGGACTGCATTTTGCTCTCTGATCACTGGTCCCTTAACGAAATCTGGATCAACCATCTTCAACGGCATATGGAACAGCTGGCGCAGCCTTTGCTTTCCGGAATTACCTCGCGCCTGGAGGAGATGCATGGCGACCTCACGGCATGGGACAGGGCGTCCGCGGATTGGGATCCAATAAGCTACGGACGATCCGCTATAGAACCTCACGAGCAAGATCGCTACCAAGAAGCCATAGATGTGGTGATTGATTCCTCGCGCGAGGCATTGGAATGGCTAGCCACCAATTCAACTACGCAACTCGACGCTTGGATCGAGAGGCATATAACCTCCATAGCGCCATTATTGCGAAGGCTATCTATACACGCGGTAATGGTGCACGCTCACAAGTCAGCGGACGAACGTTTGACTTGGTTGCTCGAGCGAGTGGGTTTGCATGAGTTTGCAGAGCATCACGAAGCTCATCGCTTGGTAGCTCTTAATTACGCCGCCGCGAGTGATAGCGTACGACGGGACATCGTGGATGCAGTGCTTGCTCATATTTTGCCCTCGACCGACGACATATCCGGCGAGACTCGGACGGCGCGAGCTCATTTCGACTGGCTATGTTGGTTACTACAGTCGAAACCAAACTGTGGTTTGGCTGCACTAGCGTTGGAACCGATAAAAACTCAATTTCCGGATTGGCAGCCCTCAGAGCACGCGGATCTTACACACTGGACTGGGTCAGCAGAGTGGGTCGGTTCTCAGAGTCCGTGGTCCGTTGAGCAGCTACTGGCCAGTAAACCACACGAACAAATTGAGGATTTGCTGACGTTCAATGAGCGTCGCTTGAATGAGCCTGATCGCAACGGCTTGATTTTAGCCGTTAGAGAAGCATGCCAGCAGAAGAAAAGTTGGGGATTCGCTCTTGCTGAGGTTTTGATCGAACGTTCACTATGGACATCCGACCTATGGCCCTCAGTTATTGGAGGATTGAAGGACTCTGATATCGCAGTGGATGGTTGGCAGAGCCTGTTGCAGATTGCAGTACGCCCCGAGCTGCATACGGCGCATCCAGACGAGTTAGCGAGCATGCTCGACACACTTGTAAGGGATGGTGGTAAACCATTTGCGCTTGAACTATTAGACGATGCAAACGTAATCGCATTGCCTGTGTGGGGCAGACTAGAGCATTACGAGCAAGACGAGAATATTGACGACTGGCTATCACGCGCTATCAATCGGCCAGCTGGAAAAATTGTCGAGTTTTGGATAAATGGCCTTTCGTTGTTCCTGCGCAACAAGAGTGGTAGTGAGCGGATCATTCCTGAAAATTATCGGCAGTGGTTCAAAATGGTGTTGCAAGACCCGACCTCGAAAGGAGGGCTGGGACGTAGCCTATTAGCGAGTCGAACTGCCTTTCTTTTTAACCTTGATGATACATGGACAAGGCATCATATCCTTCCGCTATTCTTAGAGATTGATAGGCAAAAATTTGCTCAGGCATGGGATGGCTTCCTCGTATGGGGAAGGCTGTATCCGGCCCTAGTAGAGGAACTTGTACCCGCATTCATATATGCAATAAAACCAATTCGAGAATTGCTACCTAAACAAACTCACCGTTTTGTAGAGTTTTATACGGCACTTTCCGCATTCCATGTCACTGACCCAATGCAACAGTTGCTACCGGCGCTTTTCCAACATGGGACATTAGACGATCGAATAGGCTTCGCATCTCATCTGGGGTATTTCCTTCGTCAGATGCAGCCGGATGCTAAGCACCTATTATGGGATCGTTGGTTGCGTATTTACTGGCAAAACCGTCTCCAGGGAATTCTAGCAGTGTTAGATGAAGCAGAAATTCGTAGGATGCTGGAATGGCTGCCTTACCTTGAAGATTCGTTCCCCTCTGCAGTGGCGTTGACCGTCCGCGCGCCCATGTTTCCAATTGAAAACTGCAGTCTGCTATACGCTATCCGCGATAGTGATTTAGTGACACGCTATCCAGAGGACACTGCTGAGTTGCTTATTTATTTGTGCAACTGCGTGGTTACTCATCACGCTGCAGACTTAGGTAGGGTCGCCTCCCGCCTGACGACACTTCCACCGGCCATGAAGCGTAGGCTTGATGAGGGGTTAGCTCACATTGGCGCCAATCTCAATACGTAATTGAAATGTTTGTTGTGAAAAACCCTTGAAGAAAATTGAGGTCAGCCCCACCACGCCAGGCCAAAGCCCCATTTACTCGATCTCGCCTAATTTCAGTCACTTACTGCCATAATGAATGGCAGCTTATGGCCGAAAACTAACGTTCCTGAATGTTCGCTAGCGGTCAAAAAATAGACGCCCAAATATGCCCGAGGAACCCGGACAATTCCTGATATGTTTACTATGGTGTCGGGGTGTCACTTCGTATTATTAACTCAAAGCTAAACTCGGTCGAACAACAGTCACATTTGAATTTATAACCGTCTTCGATTTTGCTGAAAGGCACAGCGATCTGCTTTGTGCAAACGTGACAAGACAGCGCCTTGTAATCTAAGCTGAACTCACTGCGTCCGACCTCATTAATTATCGCGTACTCACAGCCGCAGTTGTCATTTTGGCAAACTATTGAATCATTGGTTTCTATGTAATGATCTGTAAAAATAATATTTTCCCCGCATGCCTTGCAACAAAATGTTTTGTAATCAATCTTGTAGATTATTAAATTTCCAACCATCAACCTTGCAAGACTATCAAGGAGTTCGATTATTTTAGTTTTGCTGATAGTGTAATTCCTCACTTTTGCAGGCATTGGCAGATGCAAATAACTTCCCAGTGTGTTGTATGTCTTGTTTAGCTCGCTGTATTTTATATTATTATAATGTATATCCATGCTTTCACCGGACGGGCTTGTTAACAATAGATGCATATCCATGTCGGCATATTTGTCGAATTTTCCATGTAATCGAACGGCCTTGTTTGGCTGCCATGTGTTGATAACACTTTTTGGCAATTCATCAATTTCATGCAGCAATCTCTCGTACACATGAGCTTCGATTAAAAAGCGTAATTCTAAGCAAGCATATCGCAATGACTGAGTGTCTCCTTTCTCGACTAGCGCCTTCGCATTATCAAAATGATATGTCTTGTTGTACTTTTGCAAACTCTCCATTGGAATTCCTCTGTAATTTATTTTCTGAAGCTTATTCTGATAAAAATAATTTCTTTGATTCCGCCGTAAAGCTTTTCATGCTGCCTGCCAAGTCTCCAATTTCCTACTGATCTTAAGTATTCAGCTTAGCGCAAATTAATCCCGACCTTGCGTAATTGCTTCTTATCATGAGTTTTTACTAGTTATTTGAACGAATCTAGATTCCGAAATACGTATGTCCGCTTTTGGCTGAACGCAGTCACCCACAAGCACCGACACTCCCGCTCAAACCTCCCCACCAAAAAATGGGGACGGATTTATCATAGAAAAGATAAATTCGTCCCAGTTTTTTGACTCTACTTCAGAGTGAATTGCTTCGAGTCAGACCGAGACTCAACCCCTTCGGAAGATTTTCAATCGCGATAAGTGCTAAGTTATCGGTGATGATCCGATCATCATTCAGTAAAACAAACGACGGTGCCCACAGAAGGGTTTCTTTATCGAATTCATAGACCATTTGCCGACTTATCTTTCCTTGAGATTTCAGCCCGGAAATTAACCGCGCGGCTTGAGCCGCCGCCCCGGCCAATGCATCCATGGCCTCATGAAGCTTTTTCTCATCCCTACCTCTGAATAAAAATGAGACCTGGCAGCCGTCTTGATGTGAATGAAAGTCGAGTATAGGGTTACGTCTATCGGACATTCGACTAAGCAGTTTCCGAAACCAGGCATGTATTCCTGCATAGGAAGCTTTTCCCGCCTCAGTAGCTATCGCAGTAACGAATGGGCTCCAAACTAGGAGTACATAGGGAAGGCCAATCCTGATGAGCTCTTGCAATGAGTCTGCTGCATTGTGCGACAGCTCGGAACGCTCGACTCTAACGGGCGAGTCATTCGTAACCTGATCCAACCAATGTTCATCTACCTCCCTTGCATCCGTCGCGATCTCGATCCACACATCTTCCAAAAGACTTGGAAGCTGTTTAGGAGGCGAAACGGAAAAGCCAACATCTATCCCCAAACCACGAAAACTCAAAACGTCTCCTCCTGAGTAATAGCCCAGGACTGCGGCGACAAACTTTCGACCGTCGGGACTTTCGAATGATGCACTTTCCAGCAGTTTTCCCTTTGGGCGTCCGGGATCGTGATTCTCAAGAAGTGTGAACGGATTGCAGTTTATCTTCGTAACTAATCTGTCCGGGTCGACAGCGACCAGCAGTTGGCCATCTGAGCCGCGCGCGTCCGTCCAGATCACCGCGCGCACAATTTCGCCAAATTTTCCCGCCTGGTGTCGACGCTCAGCCTCTTCCGCCCATTTGATGGCGGCAGGCGTTTCTTCAAAAAAATCAGACATGGATTCCTTACCTTCCGAAGCAACGTGTCAAAAGAACAAGATAGACCCAACCCTTAGCATACGTCCGCTTCTGGCCGGAACGGACGGTCAAGAGCGGCGGCTATCCGCGCCGTCACTGGTGGTGATGAACAACCAGCAAGCGCAAATTCAGGTCGTGACAATATTCCCATCAGCCAGACGACCGTTAATACAAGCGGTTCCGATACGACCCTGAGCAGCGTGGAGTATGTGCAGACGGGGTGATCCTTGATGTGGTTCCGCGAATCAATCCGGGTGGTCTGGTGTACATGGACATCCAGCAACAGGTCAGTGACGCCGATACGAGTAACGTCACCACCACTCAACCCAATCCGCGCATCTCGACCCGTTCGGTCTCTACGCAAATCGCTGCGCAGAGCGGGCAGACGGTGCTACTCGGCGGATTGGTCAAGCAGGACAATGCGGAGTCCACCTCCAGCGTGCCGGGCCTGTCGAGAATTCCTGGCCTGAAATGGCTGTTCGGCAATACGTCAAAGTCGCGCGATAGAACCGAGCTGATCCTCTTGATCACTCCTCGGGTAGTGACCAATGCCAATTAGGCGCGGCGGGTGACCGACGAGTATCGCCAGCAAATGCAGCTGCTCAAATAGCAGCTCGCATGGTGTATGCGCGCACGAAATAGGTTCTGACTCGACTCCGAATAAATCGCATCGCGATTACCATTTTGCCCGCGTCTAACCAATACGGTCGATGCGGACGCACTGATATCGGCCAAGCGCGGTAATCTACGATCTATAAAAGTGTGAATTAACAGATAGCGGATTTAGAGGGCTTTTGGGTGATTACTCCAGTTAGACGGCTCTAATCTTACAATCCTTGGCCAGGCCTTGTTTTATTAGGTAATCGGGGAGGGGGATTTGGAGCCCTCCACGTGAAGAAAAGCATTAGAGTTGCACCTAATGCGAAGGGCAATCCCACGCATAGCGAAACTTTGTAGGCCAGCAAGACGCCTGCGGCGCCACCAACAAAAGCAGCTAAAACAAGATAACCGGTGTCAGCCACTCTCTTTTCAGGGCGAATAAAAAATTTTAGTAACCGATTCATTCCTAGTTTCTCTATGAAAGGCATTTGTGCTTTGCCGTGGTCGCTGTCATAAGACCTAGGCCTCATCAATCGTTGTCATGCGAGAAGTTGAACCCACCCAAGCCCCTGGCAATGATCAGCGTGGCACCAAAATGGTCGTAAAACATACCAATTACGTCGTGACGAAACGGCCCGGACGTCATAATTCGCAAGATAATTTCAATCAATCCTTCTCTAATCATCATTCCAGCGCGCTGTTTACATCATCAAAAAGCTGGAATAGAAGGATAGCGAAACCCAAGTGACATTTTCTCCCGAAGACGCCTGCTCAAGCCTGCTTTATTAGAAGGTTTTCTTAAATGAGTCGCACTGGGAGGAATATTCTTTTGCAGCGGTATCTGAATCTTTACTCAATCACTATAGGAGTTGTCCGACCGCGTGGGTCTATCATCGACTCATCCGGGCGGTGGAGGATGCAGAGGTTTTCAAAGAATACCGGCGCGTCTATCCGCGACTGTTAGAGGGCAAAAAAAATCCCGGCAGCATTTCTGCTCCGGGATTTTTCGTCAGGCTTTATCGACTTGAACAGTTAGCGCCCTCAAACGCTCGCTGCCAAAGGGAACAAACCTAGCACCAAACAGGCGATCAAGATCAAGAAGCTCAGCGCAAACGCCCACTTCATGGTGTATTTCTGATGATCACTGAACTCTACACCGGCCAAACCGCAGAGCAGGTAGGTAGAGGCTACAAGTGGACTCAGCAGGTGGACAGGTTGGCCGACCAACGATGCACGCCCAATTTCCGCATGAGTAATCCCATAGACTTCAGCGGCTTTCGCCAGCACTGGCAGCACACCGTAGTAGAACGCGTCGTTGGACATGAAGAACGTGCCCGGAATACTCGCCAGCGCGGTGATCGGTGCCATGTAGGGCCCCCAGGTCTCAGGCAACATTGCGAGAAAGCTGGCCGACATCGCGTTGACCATACCTGTGCCGGAGAGAATACCCGCCAGAATGCCGGCGGCCAGGAAGATCGCAATCTGATTCAGAGCGGTTGGGGCGTGCGCAGAAATACGACGACGTTGATCGTTCATGTGTGGATAGTTGATCACCAACGCGATGGAGAAAGCGACCATGAATAGAATGGAGAGGGGGAGAATCTCCACGACTAGGCCGGCCATCAGAGCGATGGTGAGACCTGCGTTTAGCCAAAACAGCTTTGGACGACGCAATTCGGCATTTTCGTCAGACATTGAAGGCAAGCCTTCGTCAGCGTCGTCATCAAATACTGTTGCAGCTGCACCCACGGAAAGACGCAGGGTTCCAAGGCGTGCACGTTCACGAATACCGATAAAATAAGCCAGGCCCAGAACACCCAGGAAGCCTACGACCATTACCGGAATAAGTGGAATGAACAGCTCTGCTGTATCGACCTGCAAAGAGGCGGCAGCACGAGCGAGTGGGCCGCCCCATGGCAGAAGGTTAGTCACACTGGCTGCGAGAATCACTACGCACGTTAGCGATAGCGGTTCGAGTCTCAATCGTTTGAACAGTGGCAGCATTGCGGTGACAGTGATCATGTAGGTCGTTGAGCCGTCGCCGTCCAGCGACACCATGCCTGCCAGCAACGCGGCATAGACAACGGCCTTCATTGGGTCGCCGTTGATCAACTTGATGAACTTGCGAATGATCGGATCGAACAGGCCGGTATCGAACATTACGCCAAAGTAGAGGATCGCGAACATCACCATGACCGCGGTCGGAGCTACCTTTTTCAGGCCGTCGATCATCATGTCGCCCATGTCGGGGCCAAATCCAGCCATGAGGGCGAATACGATCGGAACAGTTGTCATCGCTACCAACGGTGACAACCGCTTGGTCATGATCAGTGCCATGAAGGTCACGATCATGCCGTAGCCGAGTATTGAGAGCATTTGTATCACCTTGACGTAAAGTACAATTATTTTTATGGGATCTGCGCAATAAGCGCATCAAGGTTCCCGCTGTATTTTTGGTCTGATCCAGCGGGTTGCCGCTGAGTCTCACACGAGGATCAACTCATGTGAAGTCCACCATTGAGTGAGAAGTCAGCACCGTTGGCATAACCAGCCTCATCTGAGGCAAGCCAGGCACACACCGCCGCGATTTCCTCGGGAGTTCCTAGGCGTCGGGTTGGAATGTCCTGAATGATGCGATCCATCACATCGGCCGTTGTGACGGACTTGAGCTTGGCAGTGGCGATATAGCCAGGAGACACCGTATTGACTGTCACTCCACGCGACCCGACTTCTCTTGCCAGTGCGCGGGTGAAGCCGCGGATAGCAGATTTGGCAGTGGAGTAGTTAACCTGACCTACCTGGCCCAATTGAGCATTCACGGAGGAAATGTTGATGACCCGACCCCAGCCTCGCTCCGCCATGCCATCGATAACCTGTTTGGTTACATTGAACAGCGAGTTGAGGTTGGTATCGATCACGGTGGTCCAATCGTTGGGCTGCATGTCCTGAAATACAACGTTGCGAGCCGTACCTGCGTTATTGATCAGAACATCGACAGGGCCGACATTTTTTTTGATCTGATCAAAAGCCTTTTGACAGGAGTCCCAGTCAGCGACGCTGCCTTCAGAGGCAATGAAGCTAAAACCGAGTTCCTTTTGCTGAGCAAGCCAGGTGTCCTTCAAGGGAGAGTTGGGCCCGCATCCTGCGACGACGGTGAATCCGTCTCGAGCAAGTCGCTGGCAAACTGCTGTACCGAGGTTTCCCATGCCAGCAGTTACAAATGCGATCTTTTTGGTCATGCGTGAACTCCTGTTGTGTTTTTTGTTGGGAGCATTGCGTGCAACCTTCGAGGGCTACTGAGCCTTAATAAACTCCACTCAAAATTGTTTTGCAAGATTACGCAGTACAATTTCTCCAAAAAGAAACGATTTCTTACCAACGGTCATTCTCGTGGGGATTCGGCGTCATGACTTGCCGCAGGCCATCAAGGCCATCCAATGTCTTGGTGCGAGGGCGATACTCACAGCCTACCCATCCCTGATAGGTCCGGTCTTCGAGCATTGAGAGCAGTTTTGCAAAATCGATGTTGCCCGTTCCGGGTTCATTCCGTCCGGGGAAGTCGGCGACTTGAACATGCTTCACGCGCGACCACCATTGATTGAGTTTGCGCAGGCAATCCTCGCCGAGGAGCTCGGTGTGGTAAGTATCAAGGATCAATCCAAGGGCAGGCAGCGTCTCCAGTAGCTCCTCAGCCAGCTGGAAGGAACTCATCAGGTAGCCAGGGACTTCGTCGGAGCTGATGACTTCAATCAGCGGCTCGATGCCTTCTCCAGACAAGAACTCAGTCGCATATTTGAGGTTGCGGCGATAAATATTGCTGTCAGCAATGACGCCGGTTTCAACTTGGGATGCGCCCGACATCAGGTGAATCATCCGGCAATCGAGCGCGTTGGCATATTCAACCGCCAGACTGAGGTCTGATTTCAACGTTTCTCTTGAGCAGCAAATGCCGATGTTGCCTTTGGTGGAGCCCGGAGGGGCGGCAAATTGCACCATCTGAAGTTGATGCTCAATCAGAAGCGATGCGATGTGCTGCGCCTCATACTCGTAGGGAGAGGGGAATTCGACGGCTTTAAAACCCGCGCTTGCAGCTGCCGAAAACCGCTGCAGGAAAGGCAATTCCGTAAACTGGAAGCCGATATGTGCATTCAAGCTTGTCATGGATGTGTCCTTAATTCTTTGGAATCTGTATCAAGCGTTGAGAAGGTTGCGTAGTTTCAACACCGCGCTGTCGGGCGTTGTCAGCACCGGCAGGCCGCTTGCCAGACTCGTCTGCTGCGCGGCGCTGGTCATGGAAAACTGCGCGAAGCACAGCAGCTCGCTGCTGGAGGGTGTGCGTGCGGAATCGACGATGAGCGCGTCATGCCTGTCGCCATTTCCCTTGCGTAACTCGGTGAGTGCTTCTGGACAAACAGTGGTCTCAAGTTCCAGTTCGAGGCCCTGCTTGCGCGCAGATGCCTGGAACTCCTCCGTCATCGAGGTAATGGCCGGCTGGAAGGTCGCAAGGATGGTGATTTTTCGAGTGCGCTGTATCGCCTCCTCGATCATGGCTTCGTTGGGTTTAAGGACCGGGATACTTAAGGACTGCTTGCACAAATCAATGGCGTCCCCGAATGCCGAACACGTAAACAGGATTGCGTCCGCGCCAGAGTCGGCGGCATACGTCGCGAGTTTCAAGAACCGCTCGTTCAATGCCGGAGTCAGCTCTCCAGCTTCGGCCAAGTCGCTGGAAAGAGAGTCCTCCAGCAAGTTTGCAAGCCGGGCCTCGGGCCAAAGTCGTGTGAACGCTTCGGTAATGGGGTCGATTGCTACGGGCGTAGCATGGATCAGATAGATACGTGGTGTGTTCATGTCGTTCCTGAATTGTTGATTACGCTATTGAATAGGCGGCTGACTCATGAAGTATCGTCAGCGTGTTGATGTTCATCAGGTGTGTTATTTTTCTTTAAAGCTTGGGTGCGGCGTACTGGCTCACTACTAGACCGCGCATTGATGTCATCCTCCTCTGATTACCGGTTTTCATGAATTCAGCAGAATCGACTCCTCAACAACCCTTGGCGGCCGAACCTTCCAAAATGAAGCCCAAGATAAAAAAAGACCTTGCGGAACAGTTGGCACCCAAGATCATTGATATGGCGAGAGCCAGGTCTATGCGTGCTGGTGATCCGTTGCGCGAGGAGTCTTTTGCCAAGGAGCTTGGCGTGTCCCGTTCGCCAATTCGACGGGGGTTTGCATTGCTGGCTGAATTGGGTCTGGCGACCAAGGAGCCGAATCGGGGTTATTTCCTGACAGCTGACGCGCGAGGAATCGACAGTCGCAAGCTCCCTCTGGAGGTTGATCCCTTTGAAGACTTCTACTTGCGCGTTGTTGACGACGTCTTGCGTGGTGACATTCCCACGACTTTTTTTGAAGCCGAATTGATGCGCAAATATGAGGTGCCGAGAGGGCAGCTCATGAAGGTTCTGACGCGGTTGGCCAACGAAGCGATGATTGAGCGCAAGCCGGGGCAGGGATGGGAAATCAACAGTTTTCTCCACGACTCCAAGGCTCATATTCAAAGCTACCGTTTTCGCATGGCAATTGAGCCGGCCGCCGTTTTGGAACCTGGTTACGAGGTGGATAAGCCAGCGTTTGCCAAAGCGCGGGAAATCCAGCAGCAACTGCTCGATGGCGACATTTTCACCTTGTCGCGATCGCAGCTTTTTCAGATTGGTTCGCAGCTTCATGAGATGGTGGTGCGCTGCTCGGGCAACGCTTTTTTTCTTGAGGCAATCCGCCGCCAGAACCAATTGCGTCGTTTCATGGCCTACAAGGCCAACGTGGATCGGCCTCGCCTGATCAACCAGTGTAAAGAACACATCCATCTTCTTGATCTCATCGAAAGCGGACAGCGAGAGCAGGCGGCGGAATTTCTACGCAACCACCTTGATGTGGTCGGGCGGCAAAAAACTGACAAAGAGGCCAAGGATGAGCTGGAATACCAGCGCAGCCTTGAGATGTCAGTTGTCAGCTAGCGCTCAGTTCGTTCAACAACACCACGCCATCATCATCGCCGAACAGTTGGTCGCCATCGGCGATGGTGTGCCCGGCGAATTCCACCGTTATGCCAATCTGCCCTTCGTTTCGTTTGACGGTCTTTCGCGGTGATGTGCCCAGTGCCTTGATGGCGATCGGCATGTCACGTAAAGCCGCTTTGTCGCGGATGTAACCGTAAATCATCACACCGGCCCAGCCGTTTTTGACCAGATCTTCAGCGATCACATCGCCGAACAGGGCGTAGCGGTCACTGCCGCCTCCGTCCACCACCAGGACCCGACCGTGTCCCGGCAGACTGCTTATTTCCTTGATCCGGGAATTGTCCTCGAAACATTTGAGGGTGAAGGCGCGTCCCTCGAAATCATTTTTGCCGCCAAAGTCCTGAAAAATCGGGGCCAGTACGCGAATTGAGTCTGGGTATTGATCGCAAAGATCGGAGGTTTTAACTGTCATGCAACATCTCCTGGGGCAGTGAATTGGGTGACCGTTGAGCATAAAGGTTGCACAAACTGGATATTCATGCAATAAAATGCAATCTGTCGAGGGCGATAGCGCTAATACTCTCCATAACGTCTCAGGACGAACGGGAGCAAAAGGTTAAGGACTTCGCCTCGCCAATATTGTACTTTGTATTTACGATGTACAGAAATGGAGCCAGTTCTTCACGCACAGGCTTCGAAAAAATTCAGGTCAAACAATAAGTAAGGGGTATGCGATGCGTATTTTGGTTCTTCCTGGTGACGGTATTGGTCCAGAAATCGTTGAATCTTCGATGTCAGTGCTCAAGGCTGCCAACACGAAATTCGAACTGGGCTTGAGCTTCGATTACGACGATGTCGGTTTCACAAGCCTGGATAAATACGGCACCACCTTGCGTGATGAAGTGCTGGAAAAGGCCAAAGGCTACGACGGCATCATTCTCGGCACCCAGTCGCACGCCGACTATCCTGTGCCTGAAAAAGGCGGTCGCAACGTTTCTGCCGGTTTCCGTATCGGCCTGGATCTCTACGCCAACGTACGTCCTGCCCGTACCCGTCCATTCCTGACTTCCAACATGAAGGAAGGCAAGACTATGGACCTGGTGATCATGCGTGAAGCGACTGAAGGCTTTTATCCAGATCGCAACATGAGCCGCGGTTGGGGCGAAGTGATGCCGACTCCAGATATGGCTTTATCCACTCGTAAAATCACTCGTCATTGCAGCGAGCGTATCGCTCGCCGTGCGTTCGAGCTGGCTATGAAGCGTGGCAAGAAAGTCACCGCCATTCACAAGGCCAACAGCTTCCACATGACTGACGGTCTGTTCCTCGAGTGCGTTCGTGATGTAGCGAAGGACTTCCCGGAGGTCGCGCTGGACGATCTGCTGGTCGACGCCTCCACTGCGCACCTGGTACGCAGCCCTGAGCGCTTCGACGTTCTGGTCGCGACCAACTTCTACGGCGACATCATCAGCGACCTTGCCAGTGAACTGTCGGGCAGCCTGGGTCTGGCCGGTTCCATGATGGCCAGCGACACTCATTGCTGCGCCCAGGCCCAACACGGCTCTGCGCCGGATATCGCCGGTCAGGACAAGGCCAACCCGGTTTCGATGATTCTGTCCGTTGGCATGCTGCTGCAGTGGATGGGCGAGCACCACAACAAGGAAGCGCTGATCAAGGCCGGCCTGGAAATGGAAAAGGCAGTGGATGTCGTGCTGCAGGATCCTAAGCAGCGCACGCCTGATCTGGGCGGCTCCAGCGGTACCAAAGCGTTCGGCGAAGCGGTAGCCAAAGCCATTCTGGGTTGATTCAAACGGGCGGCATGCCAGGCATGCCGCCCGTTGTCCGGAATGTTGCAGATCTATAACAAGAAATCGCCTGTTCTCCTTTTAGATATCCAAAGGAAGAGGGCACAAGGAGACCACAGTGAGTCAATTACTACTTGGTTGCATCGCTGATGACTTCACCGGCGGTACGGATTTGGCCAGTACGCTGGTACGTGGCGGCATGCGCACGCTACAAGTGATCGGTGTGCCGCAAGGGCCCTTGCCTGATGACATCGATGCAGTCGTCATTGCCCTGAAAAGCCGTACCGTCAGCCCGGAAGAAGCCGTTACCCAATCGCTCGAAGCGCTGGAATGGTTGCGTGCGGCAGGCTGCCAACAGTTTTTTTTCAAATATTGCTCGACGTTTGACTCGACATCTCGCGGAAACATCGGCCCCGTCGCCGATGCACTTGCTGAAGCTTTGAACGTCTCGTTCGCTGTGGCTTGTCCTGCATTCCCGGAGAACAAACGGACGATTTTTAACGGTCATTTGTTCGTTGGCGATGTGCTGTTGAGCGAATCCGGCATGCGTAATCATCCATTGACGCCAATGACAGATTCCAACCTGGTTCGGGTGTTGCAGCAGCAGACGCTCAAACCGGTAGGTCTTGTTGCACATTCGGTCGTCAACAAGGGCGCACAAGCCATTTCCGCCGCTTTCAATAGCCTCATTACCCAAGGTCGAGGTTATGCCATTGTCGATGCGATAGATGATGAAGATTTGTATGCGATAGGCACTGCCGTGGCGGACCATAAACTGGTTACCGGCGGCTCTGGCGTTGCACTGGGTCTACCTGAAAACTTCCGTCGTGCCGGCAAGCTTGGCCAGTCCGAAACGGCATCGGTACTGCCTGTCATCGAGGGCTTGGGCGCCGTTGTTTCCGGCAGTTGTTCGGTAGCGACGAATGGTCAGGTCGAGCACTGGCAGAAAACCCGTCCGAGCTTTTCCATTGATCCGCTTCGTCTTGCCAATGGTCATGATCAGGTTGCTGAAGCACTTGAATGGGCAAAGGATCTGATTCAAAAGGGCCCCGTCCTGATCTACGGAAGCGCACATCCAGAGACGGTCAAGCTTGCTCAGCAAAAGCTCGGCGTTGAAGCTGCTGGGCAGATCGTAGAAGACGCATTGTCCGCCGTCGCTGTCGGCCTCTACGACATGGGTGTTCGCAAGCTGGTGGTTGCCGGTGGCGAAACCTCGGGTGCGGTAGTCAAGGCACTGCAAGTCGAGGCTCTACGAATTGGTGCGACCATCGATCCTGGTGTGCCTTGGACACTGGGCTTGCGCGACGACCCGGTGGCCCTGGCGCTGAAATCCGGCAATTTTGGCACGGTAGACTTCTTCGAGAAGGCATTGGCCAATGCGCCATGATCTGCTTAGCCTGGAAATCTTCATGGCTGTGGCGGAGCAGCGAAATCTGACCAAGGCGTCGCAGCTCTGCCACCTGGCAACCTCCGCGGTCAGTAAGCGGATCAGCGAGCTTGAAGAGAAGGTGGGTTCTCCCTTGTTCATTCGCTATCCGCGGGGAATGGAGCTGACGCCTGCGGGTCAGTCGCTGCGCCATTACGCGTTGCAGGTGAATGAAACTCTTCAGAAGATGGACCAGGAGTTGAGTGAGTATGGTGCTGGAATCAAGGGCCATGTTCGATTGCACGCCATTACATCGGCGTTGGCCCAACAGCTGAGTCTGGATATCGGCACGTTTATGGAAACCTACCCCGATATCAAGTTCGATATCGAGGAGCGCGTCGGTGCCGCAATCGTTCGAGCAGTGTCGGACGGGCGTGCGGATGTCGGCATCATTGCCGAACAGACGCCTTCACAAGGATTGGAATCCGTTCCCTATCGCGTGGATGAGTTGGTGATCGCGGTTCCAGAACGGCATCCATTGGCGGCGCAGACACAAGCCAGTTTCGAGCAGGCGCTGATCTTCGAGTTCATTGGTCCTCACGTGGAAAGCTCGGTGCATTTGCTGCTGACTGAACAAGCCGAATTGTTAGGTAAGCCAATCAGGCAGCGGGTTCGTGTTTCCAGCTTTGAATGCATGTGCCGGATGGTTTCGACCAATCTGGGCATTTGCATTTTGCCTCGCGATGTTCTGCGTCCCTATCTGCGTTCCTTCCATTTGCAGGCTGTCACGTTGGCCGAGCCATGGGCCAAGCGTCAGTTGAATGTTGTTGCTCGACGATTCGAAGCGCTCCCTCCTACCGCTCGCGCGTTCGTCGCACACTTGACCGCGTGATAGGTGCCATCCATGCACCTGCTCGCCTTTTGAGATGACTTCATGTTCATTTACGTAGGCTGTCGTACCACCCTTGAAAGGAATGCCCGTGGCAACGGGATCAACGTCTACAGCGTCGACTCAAAGACCGGGCGCCTGTCTCATGTGCAGTTGGTTGATGGATTGGTAAACCCATCATTTCTTGCGATCAGTAAACAGGAGAATTTCCTGTACTGCGTCCATGGTGATACGGATCAGGCCAGCGCATTTAGCATCGGCGCCAATGGCACGCTGCGCTATCTCAATAGCCAAAGTACCCACGGCCACAATCCCGCACATTTGGCGATTTCACCGGACGGCACCTTCCTGGTGGTGAGCAACCATTACAGTGGTTCTGTTGTTGTTTTACCGATTCTCGATTCGGGGGAACTCGGCGAACTCTGCGATCAAGTGATGACGCAAGGGCCGATCGGACCCCATCGAATTGAACAAAAAGGCCCGAAACCGCATTTCAATCCATTCGACCCCAGTGGAAATCTAGTCGTCGTACCGGATAAAGGTCTCGACCGGATCTTCACTTACCGATTCGACTCATTGTCGGGCAAGCTGCTCCCGACAGCCTGGCCATCTGTTGCCACCCGCAAAGGAGCCGGGCCGCGGCATGTGGCTTTTCATCCGGGATTACCCGTTGTCTACTCGGTGAATGAGCTCGACTCGACCGTCGCAACCTATCGCTTCAACAGCGAAAGCGGTGAGCTGCAGCCGCAGCAGGTGCTCTCTGCGCTGCCGGATTCTTTCACCGGTGACAGCACGGCCGCAGAGATCGAAGTCGATAAGGCCGGGCGCTTCCTCTACGCCTCCAACCGGGGAAGCGACAGCATTGCGTGCTTCAGCATTGATCCCCAATCGGGCTGGCTGAGGTTCGAATTAGCGACGCCAACGCAAGGCCTTACTCCTCGATTTTTCGCTTTGTCGCCCGACGGCGGATGCATGTATGTGGCCAACGAGGACAGCGACACGATCGTGGTTTTCAGTGTTGACCCAACGACTGGCAGCTTGACCCCAACGGGTGAGGTAATTGAGACAGGGAGTCCAGTGTGTATGGTCTTTGGTGGCGCCAACGTATGAGAGCGTTTTTCACCTCAATGGGATTGTGGTGGGCGACACCGCTGGTTGGAGTGGCCGGCGCACTGATTGCCAGTTACCTGAACTGGCCTCTGCCCTGGATCATTGGATCGATGTTGGCGGTTATTCTGGTGCGATGTCTCGGCTGGCGGGTAGGGGAGATCCCCAATGGTCGATTGACCGGGCAATGGATGATTGCGACATCCATCGGCCTGCATTTCACACCCGCGGTGCTGGAGCAGATTCTGGGGCATTTCGCGATGATGCTGTTCGCGGCATTTCTGACCTTGTTGCTTGCCTTGCTTGGTATCGAGTTCATGCGGCGTCGAGGCATGGATCTGACAACTGCCTTTTTCGCCTTCATGCCTGCGAACTTCGCAGAGATGATTCAATCGGGGATCAGGCATAAGGCCAACGTCAGTCAGATCGCTGCAGCCCACAGTGTTCGGCTCGTGCTGATTGTTCTTTGTGTTCCACCCGCGATGTTTTTCAGCTCGAAAATCTCTCCATCGGTGGTTCATGCCCGATTGCCCAGTGATTGGTATTGGCTGCTGCCATTATTGTTCGGCGGGGCACTGACAGCGATTATCTGGAAACGGTACAAGTTGCCGAACCCTTGGATGTTCGGCCCGATGGCGCTGTGCGCGCTATTTACTGCCACCTTCAATCTGCAGACTGCATTACCCGTTGAGCTGAGCCATTACGGTCAGCTCATGATCGGTTGCGCGCTCGGAGGCTACTTTGATCGGCAGTTCTTCAAAGCCTCACCGACATTCCTGATCAAGGTTTCGGTGTTCACCTTGAGCATGATTGTTTGCACCTTGTTGCTGGCACTCGGAATCGCTTATCTGCTGGGCTTTCCTTTGATGACGCTGGCACTGGGCATGATGCCGGGCAGCAGTACGGAAATGTACCTGACGGCCGAAGCCTTGAACCTGGGCGTCGGCATCGTTACGGCAATGCAGATCATGCGCTTGATAGTGGTGATGCTCTGCGCTGAGCCGGTGCATAAAATCTGGTTGAAACGCCTTCGCCGCTGAGCAGGCAAGTGCGTTTCAACCCCTCATCGCAGCGGCTTCAATTGACTTGAAGCGGGGCAACCGTGACGTCACTTTGGCCGCTTGCGGCAAGTGCCCTGCTAACGAAACCGTTGGCTTTCTGTTCTTCCAGGAATGCTCTGACATACGCCGCACCCGCGGCGAATCGCACGGGAACGCCCATTGCCTGACGAATTGATGTGAAGTAACCATCCAGGACGCGCAGTTCCTTGTTGGCCTCGGCGACCTTGAACAGCGGTTGACGCACGCCCGCCGCCGCATCCAGGTTCTCATCGAGAAACAAGTCCACCGCTCCGGCAGAGGTTGGCGCGCGAACCAGGGTTGCGTGTTGTTGGGTCCGGCTCAGGTACAGGTCATAAGCTGCACCCTTACCCACGGCGATCCGCACGTTGGGTTGATCCAGATCTTCCATCTTGCGGAATGGGGAGCTTTCCTTGACCAGATAGGTACCTTCGATAATCACGTACGGTTCACTGAAGGCGACTTGAGCTTCACGCACAGGTTCGATGGCCAGGAATGCAATGTTCCACTGATTTTGTGCCAAAGCCTCGAACACTTTTCCCGCAGCGTCGTAGGTGATGAACTCCACAGGAACGCCCAGGTGCTTGCCCAGTTCCACCGCCAGGCTGACAGATACACCTTGAGGTTGGCCCGTTTCGGCATTGCGCTGGGCAAGCACCGGATTGCCGAAGTTGATGGCAGCTTTGAGCACGCCAGTCGGGGCAAGCTCTTCAAGGACTTTTGCGGTAGGGGCGAGCATAAAGGATCTCCATGGAGGTTGTTGTCGCCCCTGAGAGTAGGGAAGTGAGCAAGACCTGACAATTTCAGACTCATCAAAGCTACGTTCTCCGTTGGCGAACGATGACTTGCTCATTGTTCAATTTTCTCCGGCTCGGCCTTTGGTTACGCTGGGTTCAACTGAACGACCATATAGAGTCGTTTGCGCACGCACACAACCGGTGAACGATAAGCCCATGATTTCAACCATCGACGCACGTCATCAAAGTCATCTTCAAGTGGGCGACACCCGTTACGCCTACGTGGATCTGCGCAAGATACTCACCCCGGACGAGCTCATTGGCTTGCCCTATTCGATCCGTATTCTGCTGGAGAATGTGGCACGGTGCTCACCGGCGTCGCTGGACAATTTCATCGCATGCATACGCCAAGGGGCGCCGGCCTGCGAAGTGCCTTTTTACCCCAACCGGCTGATGTTCCACGACACGACCTGCCTGCCGGCGCTTGCTGACTTTGCCGGTATGCGCGACATGGTGGCGGAAATGGGTGGCGCACCGGAAACCATGAACCCGATGATTCCTGCGGTGCTGGTCATTGACCATTCGGTGATTGTCGAGCGCTACGCCGAAGCGGATGCCGTGGAGAAGAACCTGGACATCGACTACCGCCGCAACTCCGAACGCTACGAATTCATCAAGTGGGCGCAGAAGAGTCTGACCAATTTCAAGGTGGTTCCGCCCGGTACCGGGATCATTCACCAGGTCAACATGGAGTCGCTGGCGACCGTTGTAGGGGAAAGCCAGACGGCCGAGGGCCAGCCACTGCTGCATCCTGACGATATCGTAGCACCCGACAGCCACACGCCGATGATCAACGCCATCGGCGTTCTGGGCTGGGGTGTGGGTGGGCTGGAGGGACAGGCTGCCATGCTCGGCGAGCCGGTGCCGATCAGCTTTCCTGAAGTTGTTGGCATTCGTTTGAGCAATGAACTGCAGCCTGGTGTGACGGCCACCGATCTGGCATTGCGCATCACGCAAATATTGCGTGCGAAGGGTGTGGTGGGCAAGTTCGTTGAGTTCTGCGGTCCTGGCCTGTCGAAGCTCAGTTGGGCGGCGCGAGGCACGCTCTCTAACATGGCACCTGAGTATGGCGCCACGGTAGTGTTCTTCCCGTTCGACGACAGCACGATGGAGTACATGCATCTGACCGGGCGTAGCGAAGACACCATTGCGCGTATTGAAACTTACCTCGAAGCACAGGGCCTGTGGCGCCACGACTCACTGCCCGACCCGCATTTCGATGACCTGATCGAGTTGGATCTTGCGGCCATCGAGCCAAGTGTTGCCGGGCCTCATCAGCCGCATCAGTGGCGCAAGCTGGCTGATGCGGCGCCGTCCTTCCGCCAGGAAATTCTGGGTAAGCGGGAGGGTGTAATAGCGCGTTCTTCGGACGCTGAAGCCGAATACTTCGAACCTTCGTTTGGCCAGGCACTGACCCATGGCGCCATCTCCCTGGCGGCGATCACCAGTTGCACCAACACTGCAAACCCGAGCCAGATGATCCAGGCGGGATTGCTGGCCCGCAACGCTCAGCGTCGCGGTTTGCGCAGTAAACCCTGGGTCAAGACATCTCTGTCGCCCGGCTCGCGCGTAGTCGCGGACTATCTGGAAAAGGCCGATCTGCTGAGCGACTTCTCGGCCTTGGGGTTCGATCTCGCCGGGTTTGGCTGCATGACCTGCATCGGTAACTCCGGCAGTCTCGAAGAACACATGGAGCGCTTTTCGGACCAGGGCCTCAAAACCGTGGTGGTGCTGTCGGGTAATCGCAATTTCGAGGGGCGAGTCAATCCTCGCGTACAGGTCGGCTATCTGGCATCGCCGGCGCTGGTCGTGGCTTATGCGTTGGTAGGCACCATCAATATGGATATCCAGACTGAACCGTTAGGACAGGATGCGGCAGGCAACGATGTGTACCTGCATGAACTGATGCCCAGTGAAGAGCAGATTCAGGCACTGGTCAGTCAGACCGTTCACCCGGATTTGTTCCGCCAGCGTAACGCGATGCTATGGGATGGCACTCATCACTGGCAGGCACTGTCAGCGAGTGGCAGCGTGCAGTTTCCTTGGGCGCCGAATTCGACTTACCTACGCCGCCCCATCTACCTGCAAAACGTCAAGGCCGAAGCTTCACCCGAGTTGTCGATTCATAGTGCAAGAACTTTGATGGTGCTGGGCGACAACGTCACCACTGACCACATTTCGCCGGCCAGTGCGATTCCACTCGAAAGCCAGGCTGGACAGTGGTTGATCGAGCGCGGCGAAAACCCGAACGATCTCAATCAATACTCGACCCGCCGCAGCAACCACGAAGTGATGATGCGCGGTGCATTCGTGAATCGAGCAGTGAAGAATCGGCTATTGGAGCAACAGCCGGGAGAGGGCGGTTTTGCAACGGCTTTTCACGGTTCGATCCAGCGCGTTTACGACGCAGCTCTGAGCTACGTTGCCAAGGACGTGCCGCTGGTGATCTTCGCCGGGTTCAACTATGGAGCGGGCTCCAGTCGTGACTGGGCAGCCAAGGCGCAAGCCACCTTGGGCGTCCAGGCTGTCGTCGCGCAGAGTTTTGAGCGTATCCATCGTAGCAATCTGATCGGCATGGGCATCTTGCCCATTACGTTTGCGGCAGGCGTCGACGCGACGAACTTGCAGTTAAAAGGGGATGAGACACTGGACTTCAACGGTCTGGAGACGATGCAGGTGGGAGCAAATGCGGTCCGCTTGATGATCAATCGTGCAGACGGGCAACAGACCTCGGTGCCGTTGGTTCTGCAACTCGATTCGCAACAGGAGATTCTGTACTTGAAGGAGGGGGGAATTTTGCCCTACGTCGTGCGAAAGGTTGTTGCGAACGCTTCGGTGTGAACGCGGAGGGCTTTCGAACACATGCTAGCTCGTGTTCGGAAGCCACTCTCTTGGGTTTCACCACTTAACGGAGAACACTCGGCGCAGGTCTTCAATTGCGTCTTCACTTAGCGGTGCAGGCTTCGGATTGCTCATCATCCAGAGCTTCGCCGTCTCCTCAAGCTCCTCCAGTGCAAAGCTGGCTTTCGACACCGAACTCTCCCAAACCACTGGGCCTAGCCGTTCCAACATGACGCCGCGGACATTGTTGGCCAATTGCGCAACTTGTGCCGCGACGTCAGGAGAACCGGGGCGCTGATAGGCGATCAACGGGATGTGGCCGACTTTCATGATTTGGTAAGGCGTCAGTGGAGGAAGGATGTCGTCTTCGTTCCAGACGCCAGCGAGCGTCAGGGCCACGAGCGACGTCGAATGCGTGTGCACTACACCATTCACTTCCGGGTTGCGGTCGTATACCTGACGATGCAGCTCCAGGGTTTTCGAAGGCTTGTTGCCGGATACCCAAGTGCCGTCTTTGCTGACTTTCGCGATTTCTTCCGGCTTCAATCTTCCCAGGCAGGCGTCGGTGGGGGTGATCAACCAGCCATCTTCCAGGCGTGCACTGATATTGCCTGCGCTACCCACGGTATAACCGCGTTCGTACAGGCTTTTTCCGACGGTGCAGATTTCTTCGCGCAATTGTTCTTCGGTGCTCAACTTGTACTCTCCTCGATAAGTGATGTGAGGCCAGTGCCGATGCCGGAAAGTGAAAGATTGGCTTCGGCGGATTCGGGTCTTAATTTCAGAATCGGCGATTTGTGAGCGAAGGATCCACTCAAGTGCTGTTTCATGAGATGCGCGGCTTCAAGGTTGTTGCCTTGCTCCACCAGTTCGATCATCCGGATGTGTTCGGCGCACTGTTTAAAAAGGCGCTTGCGGTCGATCATCGAGCGATACTCGATCAAACGCCTCATGTTGTTCATCTGGACCAGGATCATGTGATAAAGCGGGTTGCCGGAGAGCTTGATGAGCTCTTCGTGGAAGCGAATACCATTTTTGAGCAGCACATCAGCCGGCAGGTTATCAATGCCGCCGTTGAGCATGTCCTGCTGCTCTTTTTTCAAGCGCTGGAGCTTGCTCAGGTCGTGATGGTAGGTCGGTTCCAGCAGCGCTGCCGGTTCGATCAACGAGCGCACCTTGTAGATCTGTTCGAGAGTTTCCGGTGTTTTCGCCACGTCCAGGAAGCGCCAGCCATAACCCGGTTTGGGCTCGGCCCAACCGACTTTTGCCGCGCGGTTGAGAATGTCTATGACCTGGGCCTTTGTCAGGTTGTAGCGAGTGCGCAGAAACTGCTCTGTCACTTCGTTGGGGATTGCATTGTTCAGCCAGTCTTCCGAGAGTCGGTAGTATTCGTCCGGCTCTTCAAGCGGAAGTACCTCATCGTGAATTTGCGACGGATCCTGCACGAGCTCCAGCACAAAGAACCCACGATTTGGCAGCTGCTCGAGAATGTTTTGCTCGGAGAGCAGCACCAGCGCTTCGCGTGCAGGGGAGCGGGAGACGTTGAACTCGTCGGCGACTTTTTGTGCGCTCAGATGAGCACCCAGGGGCAGCTTGCCTGTCTGGATTTTCTGCCGGATTTCAGCGGCGATGCGTAGTACGAGGGCACTTGAGGCCATATTTTGATCACTTACGAATAGAGTGGCGACGATCACTTTCCGCAGTAGTGGCGAGTGAGAGCGAATGCAGCATGGCTTGATTCGAACAGGTTTCGTCGCCGTTGACTACTTTTTAACGTGGCATTATGCAAAAAATTGCATGGGTTACATTTTGAAGTGGCTCACCATGCTGTTGAGCTCTATAGCGAGATGTCCGAGTGACACCGATGCATCTGTGGTTTGCTGAGAACCCGTGGCCGACTGTACGGACAGATCGCGAATATTAAGCAGGTTGCGATCCACTGAACGAGCAACGTGCGCCTGCTCCTCTGTGGCAGTTGTGATCATCAGGTTGCGTTGATTGATGTCGTCGTTGGCCGCAACAATTTCGGCCAATGCGCTTTGTGTGGACTGGGCCAGTGTCAGCGTGAGACGGGTATTTTCGCTGCTGCTGAGCATGGTCGAAACGGCAGTGTCGGTTCCGTTTTGGATGCCACCGATCATCTCTTCGATCTCCCGGGTCGATTGCGCCGTGCGGTGGGCGAGGGCGCGCACCTCGTCTGCGACAACGGCAAAACCTCTCCCCGCATCGCCCGCGCGAGCCGCTTCAATCGCAGCGTTGAGTGCCAACAGGTTGGTTTGTTCGGCGATCGTACGGATCACGTCCAACACCTTGCCGATACCCTGCGCCTGTTCTGCCAGGCTTTCGATTTGTTGCGAGCTGAGTTGCACGTCGCGAGTGAGCGTCTCGATGGCGCCCAATGTTTCAACCATGCGTTGCTGCCCTTTGAGCGCAATGTCCCGTGAGACCACGGACAGCTCGGAAGTAGAGAGCGCATTACGGGCGACCTCCTCAATGGCGGCCGTCATTTCGGTTACGGCAGTGGCGGCCTGCTCAATCTCTGCGTGTTGTTGCTGAATGTCCTGGCCGGAAGCCTCTGTGACTGTATTGAGCTGAGCGGTGGCAGTGGTCAATTGCCGGGATGAGCCTGAAATCTGCCCCAACGTCTTGATCAGATTGCTCTGCATTGTCGCCAGGGATTCGAGCAAACGGGTGGCCTCATCATTGCCCGAGGGTTCAATAGGCTGACTGAGATCGCCTTGGGCAATTGTTCTGGCTACTTTTACAGCCACATTCAGCGGTGCAGTAATACTGCGAGTCAGCAGCCACGCCACCAGAACGGTGCCGATGCCCACCAGGATGATGACGAGAGCCACGCCTTTGACAGAGCGATGATATGCCGCCGTCGACTCATCACCTGCAAGTTCTGCGCCCTGATTTGCTCGGTCGATGAGGTCGTCGAAGTTCTTGGTCATCTGATCGTAGGAGTCTCTGATAGTCATCAGAAACTCCCGAGCCGCGGCCTTGTCACCTTGGCGAGAGAGCGCAAGCAACTGAAGGTGATTTTTTGCATACACGTCGAGGCTGGAGTTAAACGCGCTCAAGCGGCCTTTATCCTCGTCACTACTCAGCAGTTGCGCATAGGTATGCATCTGTTCACGAACCTGGCGCAATCGACCGCCGGTTTTGTCCTCGTAGGACTGCATGTCTTTTTCACTGATCGAAAGAATGTGCTGCATCGATCCCATTCGGTATCGGTTCAGCGCTGCGTTTGCGGCCCCTAGAGCGCGAACCCGTTGAAGCCAATTGTCTTTGATCTCGATTGATTGGTTCTGTACTTCGTCAATCTGACGGAGCGCGAATACACCTAGGGCGACGCTTAGCGCAGCAATGATGACAAACCCGAGAACCATTCGACTGGCAATGGAGAGGTGTCTAGGCAGCATGATCAATTTACCTTCGGCAGAGTAGAACGATCCGGGGCTTGGCCGGGTTCATGTATTTGTGTTGACTAAAATAGCATTGCATTTTGGTGTGTCAATGTGCCAAGATTTTTTACGCGTTTTTGAGAGCAAAAATCTTCGCGATGAACAGCTTATTCATAAATGCTGGGCGAAATAGCGTCTTTTAGATCACTGGCAGTTTGAGCAATTCATGGGATTGCTCTGCTCCGATTGGTTATTTGCACGCTAATAACCATAAGCAACGTCCAGATTTCCTTGCATTCAATAATAAAACCCTGTTTGAGGAAGCATCTGTCATGCAGCGCAGAACCAAGATCGTGGCCACATTGGGGCCAGCAACAGAATCATTCGAAGCCCTCGAGGGGTTGGTGAAGGCGGGCGTTGATGTCGTGCGCCTGAACTTTTCCCATGGGAAGGCTGAAGATCACATGGCTCGTGCCCGGCTGGTGCGTGAGCTGGCTGCCAAACATGGACGTTTCGTGGCAGTACTGGCCGATCTGCAAGGTCCTAAAATTCGCATCGCACGGTTTGCGCAAGGGAAAGTCGTTCTCGAGAAGGGGCAGCAATTCATTCTCGACGCTGCGCTGGATAAAAATGCCGGGGACAATCAGCGGGTCGGAATCGACTACGAGGCCTTGATCACAGACAGCCGCCCAGACGACATTCTGTTACTCGATGACGGACGAATCGAGTTGAAGGTTCTGAAAGTCGAAGCGACGCAATTGATCTGCGAAGTCCTGATTAGCGGACCGCTGTCCAACAACAAGGGGATCAATCGCAAAGGCGGTGGACTGTCGGCATCGGCGCTGACCGAAAAAGATTTCGCCGATATCAAGACGGCTGCACACATGCAGGTGGATTACCTGGCTGTCTCGTTCCCGCGCGACGCCTCGGATATGCACCACGCTCGTCACCTGATGCAGGAGGCGGGAGGGCAGGCCGGCCTGATTGCCAAGATTGAACGCGCAGAAACCGTCAATGACCTGCGAATTCTCGATGAGATCATTGAAGCGTCTGAGGGCGTGATGGTCGCCCGGGGTGACCTGGGGGTGGAAATTGGTGACGCGGAACTGGTCGCCGTTCAAAAGCTGATTATCGAACGTGCCCGCACGCTTAATCGTGTGGTGATCACCGCCACTCAGATGATGGAGTCGATGATCACGCAGTCAATGCCGACTCGTGCAGAAGTGTTCGACGTTGCCAACGCAGTGCTTGACGGCACCGACGCCGTGATGCTCTCCGCCGAAACCGCGGCGGGTGCCTATCCCATCGAAACGATCGAGGCCATGCACCGGATCATCATCGGCGCAGAAAAGCATCCTCAATCCCATCGTTCCAAACATCGCGTCGACCAGGTGTTCCACAAAATCGACGAGTCCATTGCTATGTCCGCCATGTACGCGGCCAACCACCTGCACGGTGTCAAAGCCATCATCTGCATGACGGAAAGCGGCGACACTCCTCGCTTGATGTCCCGCATTCGTTCGCACCTTCCGATTTTTGCCTTCTCTCGCAATCTGGCTACGCAGAATCGGGTCACATTGTTCCGTGGGGTCGCGACCATTCCGTTTGACAGCGACGATTTCGCCCCGGAATTGGTGAACGAGAAAGCGGTTGAAGAGTTGACCCGACGCGGTGTGGTGAAGGCCGGTGATCACGTGCTGATCACCAAAGGCGATTACGCCAACGCTCAAGGTGGCACCAACTCCCTTCGAGTCGTATGCGTAGGCGAAGCGATCCGCTGATTGAGGATGCTCTGATGAGTGAGACGAATTCTACTGAGCACAAAGTCGTTGAAGAACACGACTTTGCATCATGGCCTCGGGATTTCGATTTTCGGGCGCAGTATGCCGAGCAGCAGGAATTGTTCGGTACGCAAGGCCAAGAGACAACGGCAGTGAATCACACGAAGGGGACAAATCATGCTTAACAAGAACAGCCGTATCCAACAAATCACTGCCCGTGAAATTCTGGACTCGCGTGGAAACCCGACTGTCGAAGCGGTTGTGACGCTCAATTGTGGGGTCAGTGCCACCGCCAGTGTTCCGTCGGGTGCGTCTACCGGTTCACGTGAAGCACTCGAACTGCGCGACAACGCTTCGCGTTACATGGGCAAAGGCGTGATGCGTGCGGTCGAAAACGTGAACAACCCGATCCGTGAATGCTTGATCGGACTAGACGCGTTGAATCAGCGCGAAATCGACAACGCGATGATTGCCCTTGATGGTACCGAGAGCAAGAGCATCCTGGGGGCCAACGCGATCCTCGCTGTCTCCCTGGCTACCGCCAAAGCGGCAGCCGAGGTTCAGCATATTCCATTGTACGAACACTTGGCGGCGCTTTACGGATCGCCGGGTAAGTTCAGCATGCCGGTTCCGATGATGAACATCATCAACGGCGGTGAACACGCCGATAACAACATCGATATCCAGGAGTTCATGATCCAGCCGGTCGGCGCCTCGTCGTTCCGTGAAGGCCTGCGCATGGGCGCGGAGGTGTTCCATTCCTTGAAGAAGGTTTTGTCCGAGCGTGGCCTGAGTACCGCGGTCGGGGACGAAGGTGGGTTTGCTCCCTCACTTGCTTCCAATGAAGAAGCACTGATTGTTATCAAGGAAGCGGTAAGTCGAGCGGGTTACGAGCTGGGCAAGGAAATTACTCTGGCGCTTGATTGCGCAGCCTCCGAGTTTTACGAAGACGGTCAATATGTACTGTCCGGGGAAGACCAGACGTTCAGTTCGCAAGGCTTTGCCGATTACCTGGCGATGCTTTGCGACAAGTACCCGATCATTTCCATAGAAGACGGGATGGATGAAAGCGACTGGGAAGGCTGGGCGGGTTTGACCCAGAAACTCGGCCACGTGCAACTGGTGGGTGACGACTTGTTTGTGACCAACACCAAAATTCTGCGTGAGGGCATTCAGAAAGGGATTGGTAATTCGATTCTGATCAAGTTCAACCAGATCGGCACTCTCAGCGAAACGCTCGACGCCATTCGTATGGCGCAAGACGCAGGCTACACCGCGGTCATTTCTCACCGTTCGGGAGAAACCGAGGACACCACCATTGCTGACCTTGCCGTCGCAACCTGTGCCGGACAGATCAAGACCGGCTCACTGAGTCGCTCGGATCGGGTGGGCAAATACAACCGTTTGCTGCGTATTGAAGAGGCGTTGCAAGGGCGAGCGCCCTATGACTCTGCCGCGCTGTTGAACAGGAAGGCTTGAATAATGCAGACCACTTCATACAAAAGAAAACTGGTAATTGGCAACTGGAAAATGAATGGAAGCAGTACTGCCAACGCTTCATTGTTGCGCGGCTTGTTACCGGTGGTTTCGCGCTTTGAAAGTGTTGATACGGCGATTTGTCCACCGTTTCCCTACCTGACGACCGTAGCCGATCTGCTGGATGATTCTGATGTCGCGCTGGGTGCACAGAATCTCAGCAGCCACCTGTCAGGCGCACATACCGGCGAAGTCAGCGCTTCGATGCTACAGGATATTGGTTGCCGCTATGTTCTGGTCGGGCATTCTGAGCGCCGTGCGCTTTATGCAGAAGACGATGAACTTGTGGCAAAGAAATTCGCTACCGCGCTTCGCGCCGGACTCATCCCGGTGTTGTGTGTGGGTGAAACACTTGCTCAACGACAGGGCGGTGAAACTGAGGCAATCGTCACCCAACAATTGAGTGCAGTTCTGAAGGCAGTGGGCATTCAGGACCTGGTCAAGGGGGTGATTGCCTATGAGCCCGTATGGGCCATTGGTACTGGCGAAACCGCGACGCCAGAGCAGGCGCAAGCTGTTCATCGGCACATCCGCAAGTGGCTGGCTGAGCATGATCGCGCGGCCGCCGTCGATTGCCGGATTCTGTACGGCGGGAGCGTGAAGGCCGATAACGCCAAGCAATTGTTTGATCAAGTGGACATCGATGGTGGCCTGATCGGCGGAGCTTCGCTGGATGCGATGTCCTTTGCTGCCATCTGCTGGGCGGCGCAAACGGCGCCGGCTGCCGAACTCGTGTGATCTGAATTCTATTTGAACGTGCAAAGCAAAGCGTGCCCGGTTCTTTCTCTCCCGGCACTGAACAGTGTGCACAGAGGTATAAAAATGACGTTGAACAACCGACTTGAAACTCTCTTCCCGAGCGCAGACGAAATCCCTGCTGCGTTTCGTCCAGGACCTTCCATTGAGCAGCGCGAGTATCTGGTTAATGGCGAGCTGCGGTTGTGGGACGGCGCACTCGCTCCCGTCCGCAGTCCTGTATGCCTGAAAAAAGAATCAGGTTACGAGTCCGTGATTTTGGGCAGTACGCCGCTACTGGACGCGCAAACGGCGATGACTGCGCTGGATGCCGCGGTGCAGGCCTACGATCGCGGACAGGGTGTGTGGCCCACACTGCGCGTTGTCGAGCGTATTCGCCATGTTGAGTCGTTCCTGAACCGCATGCGTGAACAACGCGAAGCGGTCGTGAAGTTGTTGATGTGGGAGATCGGCAAGAATCTCAAAGACTCGGAGAAAGAGTTCGACCGCACCTGCGATTACATCGTCGACACCATCAACGCCCTCAAGGAGCTGGATCGCCGATCCAGTCGTTTCGAGCTTGAACAAGACACTCTGGGTCAAATCCGCCGCGTTCCATTGGGCGTAACGCTGTGCATGGGGCCTTACAATTATCCGCTGAACGAGACATTCACGACCTTGATCCCGGCGTTGATCATGGGTAATACCGTCGTATTCAAACCGGCAAAATTCGGTGTGTTACTGATACGGCCTTTGCTTGAAGCATTCCGCGACAGCTTCCCGGCCGGGGTTATCAACATCATCTACGGCAGCGGCCGGGAAACCGTCAGTGCCTTGATGGCGAGCGGCAAGATCGATGTTTTTGCGTTCATTGGCACCAACAAGGCTGCCAGCGACCTGAAAAAGCTGCACCCTAAGCCGCACCGTCTGCGTGCCGCGCTGGGTCTGGACGCGAAAAATCCTGGCATCATCCTTCCCGATGTCGATTTGGATAACGCCGTTTCCGAGGCTGTTACCGGCTCGTTGTCGTTTAACGGGCAACGCTGTACTGCGCTGAAAATCCTGTTCGTTCATGAGAACGTCGTTGACGCTTTCCTCGACAAATTCCAGGCGAAGCTGGCCCAGCTGAAACCGGGTATGCCGTGGGAGACGGGTGTCTCTTTAACCCCGCTACCAGAACCAGGCAAGACTGATTTTCTGACCGGACTTGTGGCCGATGCTGTCAGCAAAGGTGCCAAAGTCGTCAACGCCGGCGGGGGAGAAGTCTGTGAGACGTTTTTCTACCCTGCGGTGCTGTACCCGGTGACTTTTGACATGCGTGTGTACCACGAAGAACAGTTCGGTCCGGTTGTACCTGTGGTGGTTTACCGTGATCTGGAAACAGTCATCGAATACGTCCTCGATTCCGATTTCGGCCAGCAGCTCAGTATCTTCGGCAAGGATTCCGCGCAAGTGGGTCGTTTGGTCGATGCCTTTGCCAATCAGGTGGGGCGCATCAACATCAACGCGCAATGCCAGCGCGGCCCAGACAGCTTTCCTTTCAACGGTCGCAAAAACTCTGCCGAAGGGACACTGTCCGTTCATGACGCCTTGCGCGTGTTCTCCATTCGCACGCTCGTCGCCACCAAGTTCCAGGAAAGTAACAAGGAGCTGGTCAGCGACATCATTCGCAATCGTGAGTCGAGCTTCTTGACCACTGACTACATCTTCTAGGGGGCACGATGACTACGCGCTCTTTGATTATTCTTGATGGTGTCGGTATTCGGCAGGCTACTGAATCGAATGCTTTCGCCGCAGCAAAAAAGCCGACGTTTGATGCGCTGCTCAAGCGTTTCGCCCACAGCGAGATCGCGACGTCAGGTCTTGCTGTTGGACTGCCCGAAGGTCAGATGGGGAACTCCGAGGTTGGCCACATGAACCTCGGCGCGGGGCGGGTGGTGTACCAGAGCCTGACCCGAATTGATAAAGCACTCGCAGACGGCGATTTTTCACAAAACCCGGCATTGCAGACGCTGCTCCAAGGTGTGAAGCGTCGCGATGGCGCTGTGCACGTGATGGGGCTTCTGTCTCCGGGCGGTGTGCATGGCCATATCGATCAGATTATTGCCGCTTGTGGTTGCCTGATTGAACATGGGATCGAGAAGGTCTATGTGCATGGCTTTCTTGATGGCCGAGACACGCCACCCAAGAGCGCTTCAGCTTCGCTAGAGTCTCTGGAACGCGCGTTCGATCGTTTCGGCGCTGGACGGATTGTTTCGCTGGTGGGTCGCTACTACGCAATGGATCGAGACAACCGCTGGCCGCGGGTCGAATCGGCCTACCGTCTGATTGTTGCCGGTAAAGCCGAACACCAGGCCGAAACGGCTTCTGATGCATTGTTAGCCGCCTACGAACGGGGGGAGTCGGATGAGTTCGTCAAACCCACCTCCATCGGAGAATCCATCAGTGTCGGTGCCGATGACGCGATGATTTTCATGAACTTTCGCCCTGATCGGGCGCGAGAGTTGACCCAAGCATTTATCCAGCCGGATTTCGGGGCGTTCGAGCGCCCCTTTGTAGTGGGCAAGGATCGCTTCCTGACCTTGACTCAGTATTCCGAATCGTTGGATTGCTTGTGCGCGTTCCCGCCTGAAACCATTCACAACAGCTTGGGGGAGCATCTGGCCAGTCTAGGCAAGACGCAATTGCGCATTGCTGAAACCGAGAAGTACGCCCACGTAACATTCTTTTTCAACGGCGGCAGGGAGCAGCCTTTTGAGGGCGAAGAGCGGATCCTGATTCCGTCGCCCGATGTGGCCTCCTACGATCTGCAGCCTGAGATGAGCGCACCTTTGTTGACTGACAAGCTGGTCAACGCCATCGCTGGTGGCACGTTCGACCTGATTGTTTGCAACTATGCCAACGGCGATATGGTGGGACACACAGGCTCTTTCGACGCTGCAGTCAGGGCGGTTGAAGTGCTCGATGAATGCCTGCGTCGGGTCGTTGAGGCCACTCTCGATGCCGGTGGTGAATGCCTGATCACTGCCGACCACGGCAATGTCGAACAAATGCTCGACGCGGAATCCGGCCAGGCGCACACGGCGCACACCTTGAATCCCGTGCCGTTGATTCTAGTCAGTGAGCAGCCTGGTCGAGGCGGGCTCAAGAATGGTCGCTTGTGCGATATCGCTCCAACCCTGTTACAGATGTTGAGTTTGCCTGTTCCGTCCGAGATGGGTGGCGGCTCGCTTCTAACCGTCTGATTGGCTGTCAGGTGCCATCAGTGCATCGCCGTACCGACGATTGGTTTGGTCGCCCCCGTCGAGGCGATGCGGCTTACCACGACTCGCTCATTTGAGCACCCGGGCATCGCCGATTTTGGTGATGCCTTTTTTTCTGAGCAATCGAGAGTTTTGAAGTTATGGAATGGTTTTTCAATCCAGAAATCTGGATCGCGTTTTTTACCCTGACAGTGCTGGAAATTGTGTTGGGGATCGACAACATCATCATGATTTCGATTTTGGTCAGCCGCATGCCCAAGGCGATGCAGCCCAAAACTCGTTTCTTCGGCCTGGCGCTGGCCATGGTTACTCGCATTCTTTTGCTGCTGTCCATCACGTGGATTATGCAGTTGACTACTGACCTGTTTCACGTGTTCGATCAGGGCGTTTCCGGTCGTGACCTGATACTGTTTTTCGGCGGACTGTTCCTGCTGTGGAAAAGCAGCAGCGAAATTTTCCAGGAGCTGGAAGGTGGCGAAGAAGGAGAGTCAGAGTTCGGTAAAAAGGGAGCTGGCTTTTTGAGCACCATCATTCAGATTGCGATTATTGATATTGTCTTCTCGCTGGACTCGGTTATCACCGCGGTCGGCATGGTTTCCCATGTGCCGGTGATGGTGGCTGCGATCGTTGTTGCGGTGCTGATCATGATGCTGGCGGCAGGGGCGATCAGCGCGTTCATCGACAAGCATCCGAGCCTGAAAATGCTCGCCTTGGCATTCTTGATTGTCGTAGGTGTTGTACTGATTGCCGATGCAATGGGACAGCATGTACCAAAGGGCTATGTGTATTTTGCAATGGCATTCTCGCTGGCCGTCGAGGCCTTAAACATTCGCTTCAGAACGTTGAAGGCTGCGTAGACGAATGAAGGGCGGGGCAGGGATGCCCCGCTGTAGCGCGGTCTTCAGGCCGAATTCTCCGTGACCAACGCTGGATCATGAACTCAACGCAGATACCGCACCATTCGTGGTATCACCGTCGGAAAGCATCTGCTTTAAACGGTCACGCTCTTCGAATCCAGGCAGAACGCCTGCGGTCGTGGCCACCATGACCGTGATTCCGTGTGTGTTGATTACGGTAACTTCGGCTTTTGCGTGACCACGTTCATCAATGCTGGCAATAAGCCAATGACAGGTGATCTGCTCTCCTGGGTAAACCGGCTGTTTGAATTCAAAACTCATACTCTTGGCCAACCAACCGATCTGTCCGCCGATTTCGGTGACGAGGCTCGCGGTCAGGAGGCCATGGGCAATAGGCCTCCTGAATCCGCGAAGAGTCGCGTAGCGAACGTCACAGTGCACCGGGTTGTAGTCCCGGGAAATTAGCGCGAACTGGCGAACGTCTTCTTCTGAGAAACAACGAACAACGGTAAAGCTGTCTCCGACTTGTAGACCTTCTGCTGCACGTTCTCTGGGGCTTTTCATGGCAGATCCCTACGCTAGAAAGTGTGCTCGGGACCAGGAAAGGTCCCCGTCTCTACATCGCGAGCAAAATCCTGTGCTGCTGTGTGAAGAACTGAACGCAGATCGGCGTACTGCTTGACGAAGCGAGGCAGCCGACCTGTACGAAGTCCCGCCATGTCCTGCCAGACCAGTACTTGTGCATCACACTGGTTTCCCGCGCCGATGCCTACTGTCGGAATCGAAACCGCTTCCGTTATTGCCCGCCCCACATCGCCCGGGACCATCTCGATCAAAATTGCGAACGCGCCTGCGGCTTCAAACGCTTTGGCGCTTGCGATCAAGCGCTGTGCATCTTCGCCGCGTCCCTGGACACGATAGCCGCCCAATTGATGTTCGAATTGTGGCGTGAAGCCGATGTGGGCCATGACCGGTATGCCTGACCTCGTCAGCTTCTCGACCTGAGGCAGCATCTCGATGCCACCTTCCAGTTTGACCGCGTGGGCACCGGCTTCTTTCATAAACCGCACGGCGGTATGAAAACATTGCTCTGCCGAGGCCTGATAAGAGCCGAAAGGTAGATCGGCAATCACCAGCGCACTCTGAGTAGAGCGACTGACTGCACGAACCAATGGGATCAGGTCATCAACCGTAATGGCTAACGTCGACTCATTGCCGTAGACATTGTTGGAGGCTGAATCCCCCACCAGCAGAACTGGTATGCCTGCCTCTTCGAAAATGGCTGCGCTGTACATGTCGTACGCAGTGAGCATTGCCCATTTCCGGCCTTCGGTTTTCATCCGTTTCAGATGCGGGATACGCACTCGGTTGGTCGGTTGCGCGTTAAGTGTGCAGCCATAAGGAGCAGGTTGATCGCTCATGATCATTGTCTCGATTTACGATTTGGATTAACCAAGCATCTGCTCGATCAGCAGAATGCTCGCGATGATGATCATGGTTGCCCCAGAGAAGCGACTGACGAACATAGCCGCTGCCGGCCGTGTATGCAGAACCGCCTGAGAGCCGAAACCAACTATAAGATAAACCACGCCGCAACTGATCGTATGAACCAACCCCAGGGCCATCATCTGTAGCGGTACGGGCCAAGGCGCAGAGGCGTGAGCAAATTGCGGCAGTAACGCCAGGAACAGCAGGAATACTTTTGGATTGAGTCCGCTCACGCAGAGCCCTTTGATCGCCCAACGCGCCCAAGAGTTTGAAGCCTGAATATCATCGGCATGCGGTGTAGAGGGGCGAACGAGCATGTTGATACCAAGCCACAGTAGATACGCCGCCCCGGCCACCGTTAGCACCGTCAAGGCAAAAGGATGGCTGGCTACCAACGTGCCAACACCCGCAGCCACGACGATCGTTGCGATCAGGTGGCCGGACAAAAGGCCGCCGATGGCGGGTATGACGACCCGGCCTTTTAATCCGGCGGAAATAGCGTAGGCCCAATCTGCGCCAGGGGTTATCACAAACAAAATCGACACCGCCCAAAAGGCTATGAACGCACTGAGGTTCATGGTGCCACCTGCTTGTTTCGTTGAAAGGTCATCGTCCTGCTCCGGAAAAGGATGCGAGGAAGAATAATGAAATGCTGTTAGAATTTACTTTCAAATTTGCCCACAACAAGAGCTTAAATAGGGAGAAAATTCCAAATGGACCGGACTGATCGAAAGATTCTTTCTGAATTACAAAAGGATGGTCGACTCTCGGTCACTGAACTGGCCGAACGTGTCGGCCTGAGCCTTTCGCCTTGCCATCGCCGCGTCCGAGCGCTGGAAGAGTCGGGAGTACTGCTGGGCTACCGGGCGCAACTGGACCCAGGCGCGCTGGGTCTCAATTTTTCTGCCATGGTGTTTGCGACGCTTCGTGAGGGTGACAGGCAAGCCGTTGACGCTTTCGAAACCGCTCTCGTTGAAATTCCCCAGATAGTCGACGCTCAACGGCTATTTGGAGAGCCAGACTACTTGCTTCACGTCATCACACAAGACCTGCCGGCTTTTCAACGACTCTACGATGAAAGTCTGTCGACCTTACCAAACGTCCAGCGATTGACGTCTACACTCGTCATGAAGCGGGTCGTGCAGGATCGACCGTTGCCTCTGTAGTACGAAGCTCAACCGGAAATCGTCCTGACTAACTATTCGACCATCCGCCCCCCAGTGCGAACATCAGATTGGCGTTGCCCTGCAGCCGACGAGTTTCGATAATTTGTAGTGCCTGCTGAGCCTGTAAGGCAGCGGTTTGGGCGGTCACGACATTTAAATAGCTCACCGCACCGGCTTGGTAGCTATCAGTCGCAATTTTTTCGGCGATGCGAGCGGCGTTGAAGCTGTCTTGCTCATCCTTGGCTTGCAGCTGCAAGTCGCGTAACTGGCCCAGGCTGTCTTCCACTTCTCGGACCGCCTGTAACACCTGTTCGTGATAATGAGCAGCGGCTTCGTCAAATTGCGCTTTAGCCTGGGCTTCCTGACTGTTACGTCGTCCGCCATCAAAGAGTGGAAGGCTGATCAGCGGACCGAGCGCCCAGTATCGATTGGCCGCCGAGAGCAAGTTGCCCTCGCCTTGAGTTTGCCCTCCCAACAGCGCAGTGAGACTGAAGTCCGGATACCATGCGGCGCGAACCACGCCGATGTTGGCATTGGCGGCAAACATTCTGCGCTCCGCACCCGCGATATCCGGTCGGCGTTGCAGCAGTGAACTGGGCAAACTGTCAGGGAGCGTAGGCAAGACTATAGGATGCGGATCCTCGGCCAGTCGGAAGTTGCTGGGCAACTCGCCTACCAGTTCGGCAATGGCGTGCTCTCCCAGATTGCGTTGAGCACAGACGTCATCCATTTGCGTCTTGGCTTGCGCCAGTTGGGATTGCGCACGTGCCATGTCCAGTTCGGATGCAATCTGCCCCTGAAATCGGTCACGCGTCAGTTGCACGGCCTTGCCATAGGCGTCCAGCGATTGCATGAGTATTTCCTTTTGCGCATCCAGTCCGCGTACCTGCAGGTATAGCGTCGTTAACTGATGTTGAAGGCTCAATCGTGCCGCAGCGAGGTCATCGGCAGAAGCCTGGGTCTGAGCATCGCCGGCGGCAATCTGGTTGCGAATCCCGCCCCATAGGTCAAGGTCGAAATCCAAGCTCAGGCCGGTGGTGTTGCTGTTATAGACCGAAGTTTGAGAGTCACCTCGCAACGGTCGGTGATCCGATTGACGCTGACGCAATGACTGCGCACTGGCGCTAATCTGCGGAAACAGCCCGGCATGTAACTGACTGGCGTAGGCCTGGGCGGCGTCGAAGCGGGCTAGGGCGGCCGTGAGGCTCGGATTGGCCTTAAGCAATTGTTGCTGCAATTCGTCCAGGCGTGAATCCTGGTACTGCTCCCACCAATGGCTCTGCAGTTTGTCCGCAGGTTGTGCGGGCTGCCACGCCCCGCTGCCGGACTGTTCGCGATAATGATCCGGCATGGGCTCGAATGGCGCTTTGTAGTTGGGCGCCATTGAGCAACCTTGCAGCATCAAACTCAGTGCGAAAGATAGCGCCGAAAAACGCACAACTCGATTATGCATTGGGGACATGTGAATCTCCTGCACCTGCCAACTCGACAAGGTCGTTTTCTTTGAGCGCATCGGGAGGATTGTCGATCACTTGGTCGGTTGATTTCAGGCCTTGGTCAATGACCAGGCGATCACCCAGATCCAGATCGATGTGAACCGTGCGCATATGTACGTGGCGGGTTTCATCAAGCACTGCTACCTGCGTGCCTTGAGCACGGAAGATCAACGCACTTGAAGGGATGTTCACACTTTTGGTATTTGCAGCGATCTTGACAGTCGCTTCTGCGAAGTCACCTGGCAGTAGCGCGCCGTCTGGATTATCGGTGACGAACTGTGCCAGCAACGTACCGGAACGCGGATCAATTGCTGTGGAGTCACCAATCAAATGCGCAGAAAACTGCTGCGTCGGGTGTTCGGGGACAGTCAATTGAACTTGGAGGCCGGGCGCAATGGCGCTGGCGTAGCTCTGTGGAACCGGTACATAGAGTCGCAAGCGGCGGGTATCAGCGATGTTGAACAACGCCACGGTGCCGGCGGCATCCGCGTTGATTAGCTGGCCGATGTCTGTATTGCGTGCGGTGATGGTGCCAGAGAATGGCGCGCGTATGGTCTTGTACGCTGCAAGATCCTGAAGCCGCTGATAGTCGGCACGGGCAGCCTGCAGATCAGCTTTGGCGGCCATGGCGTTGGAAACTTTTTCATCGACGTCCTGGCGGGACACCGAATGGGTGACAAGTAGGTCCTGCCAGCGTTTAGCTGTAGTCAGCGCTAGACGTTCAGTAGCCTCTTGCTGTCGCAAATGAGCACGCGTTTGCGCTAACTGCTGGTCGAGTTCCGGGCTGTCGATTTCCGCCAGCACTTCGCCTGCCTGGACTTGACTGCCGATATCGACTTTCCAGTCCTTGAGGTATCCGCTGACTCGGGCATTGATCGGCGCTTTGCTCCAGGCCTCCAGACGTGCCGGCAACCGCAAAGCATCGCCTTGAACGTTGTGTTCGGGCTGGACGCAAGCAACGATCGGCAGGGCTTGTCGTTCGGTCCAGCCGACCACTGAACGCTCCATACCGGCGCGGGCGGCCATGCCATAGGCTACTAGTACCGCCGCCAAAGTCAGGCCGCCAATGCCAATCAGTACCCGGCGCTTTCGGTTCAACGGTTGTTCAGACGACATGGGATGCTTCTCCAATGACAGCTCGAGGAATTGAGTGGCGGTGCACTAGGCTAAAGACTGCTGGAACGAAGAGTAGGGTCGCCGTAGTGGCGAGGATCAGGCCACCGATGACAGCGCGGCCCAATGGAGCGTTCTGCTCTTGCGACAATGCCAGTGGCAGCATGCCGATAATCATCGCCAATGCAGTCATGCATACCGGCCGAAAGCGAGTGCAGCCGGCTTCAAGTGCAGCTTTCAGAGCATCGCCGTGTACTGCCAGACGTTCCCTGCAAAAGCTCACCACCAGAATAGAGTTTGCAGTCGCGACACCCATGCACAGAATCGCCCCGGTCAATGCTGGAACTGACAATGTCGTATGACTAAGGAACAGCATCCACACAATTCCGGCCAACGCTGCTGGTAGGGCAGTGATGATCACGAACGGATCGACCCAGGACTGGAAGTTGACAACGATCAGCAAGTAAATCAACACAACAGCCCCGACCAGCCCCAGGCTCAAGCCGCTGAATGCCTCGTGCAACGCATCGATTTGCCCATGCAGGCTGTAAGACGTGCCTTTTGGACGAATGTTAGCGGCATCATCGAGCACCTTTTGAATGTCACTGGCGACGCTGCCCAAATCACGTCCTTGCACGCTGGCATAGATGTCCAGCGTCGGCATGATGTTGTAATGGCTGATGACGGCGGCGCTGTTGACGCGTTTGATGGTCGCCAGGCCGCCGAGGATTGCTGTTTGACCATTGCTTCCGGTAATCGGCAGTGCTTCTAGGTTCGGCAGGTTATCAAGGCGATATTGAGGCGTGGCGGCGACTACGGCGTATGAAACGCCGCTCTTCGGGTTCAGCCAGTATGTTGGCGCCACTTGCGAAGTCCCGGCCAGAGACGCGCCAAGACTCGTAGTCACATCGTGCTCGGTAATGCCTAGTTGCTTGGCCCGCAACCGATCAACATCTACCTGTAAGGACGGATAACCGGTGGACTGCTGAATTCGTAGGTCAGCAATGCCGGGGACGTGGGCTATACGTCGTTGAAGCTCCAGTGCAAAAGCTCGGTTGGCGGCGCCATCTGGACCGGAGATCTTCACGTCAAGCGGTGCGGGCGCTCCGAAGTTAAGGATCTGACTGCTGATGTCCGCGGGCATAAATGCGAACTCACTCCCGGGAAAACTCTTGGGAAGCACTTCACGCAGGCGTTTGACATAGTCAGCCGTCGGCGTATGGCCTGGCTTGAGCGATATCTGAATATCACCGTCCTGCGGCCCGGTGGTGCCGCTACTGCTATAGGCCATGTCGATGCCGCTTAGCGGAATGCCGATGTTGTCGATGATCGTATCGAGCTGTTCCTCCGGGATAATTTCGCGAATCCTTTTTTCGACGCGATCAAAAGCCGCCGCACTTTCTTCAATACGCGTACCTAGAGGCAGGCGTACATGGAGTGCCAGAGCTCCCGCATCAGTGGCCGGGAAAAAGTCTTCGCCCAAGGTTGGCTGTAAGAGGAAACTGGCTAATACGCACGCGAGGAAACCAGCTAAAAAAGTCTTGCGATTAGCCAGCGCCAGCATCAGCAGGCGTTGGTACGCATCACGAACCACCGAGAAACCGTGCTCAAAATGTTGCTGAAAGTACAGTGCTCCACGCAGCAAAGTATTGCGTTGGCGTTCATGACGATCACCTTCGTGGTGATTGAGAAAGATGTCATCTGGATGGGCGCCCGCGCCTTGCTCCAGCGTATGTGGTTTGAGCAGGAACATTGCCAAGGTCGGAACCAGCGTTCGTGAGAGCAGGAAAGAACTCGCCATCGCGAAGATGACCGCCAGAGCCATTGGCCGAAACAGGAAGCCTGCAATGCCCTGCAGGAGGAACATTGGAACGAATACAATACAAATACACAGCAGCGAGACGAAAGCAGGCCCGACGATTTGCTTTGCTCCGTCGAGGATCGCCTTTCTCACCGACTTGCCTTGTTCCAGGTGCCAGTTGATGTTCTCAATGGTAACGGTGGCGTCATCCACCAAGATCCCGACTGCAAGGGCCAATCCACCGAGCGTCATGACATTAAGGGTTTGCCCGGTGACTGCCAGTAGAGCAATGGCTGATAACACCGCCAGTGGAATGGAGGCGGCGATAATCAGGGTGGAGCGCCAACTGCCAAGAAACAGCAGGATCATCACGCTGGTCAGTAAGGCAGCAATAATTCCTTCGCGAGCCACGCTGCTGATTGAGTCCTTGACGAAGGCCGAGGCGTCGCCCAACAGTGAAGTTTTCAACGCAGGGGGCAGGGTTTCGTTGATCAGAGGTAGCATGCTACGGATATCGTCGACGATCGATAGTGTTGAGGTGTTGCCATTCTTAAGGGCCGGCATCAGAACCGCCCGGCGACCGTCGACGCGTACGATATTCGTCTGCGGAGGTGAACCGTCCCGCACATGTGCAACCTGGCCGATGGTGATCAACGCACCATTGACAGCTTTAATGGGCAAGTCATTGAGTGCATCGATGGATTGCGGGCTGTTGTTGAGCAGCACGGTGTATTCGGTGCCACCCATCTTTTCCGTGCCCACTGGAATGATCTGATTTTGTGCAGCCAGCGCATTGCCCACGTCCTGAGCCGATAAACCTTTCGCAGCCAGCGCTTGTGGATCCAGATCAAGCGTAATTTGGCGTTGTTTTCCGCCCATTGGAGTAGGCAATGCAATGCCGGGAACCGAAGTCAGCGGGAGGCGAACGCTGTTTTGAACCAGATCGCGAATGTGTGCTTCCGACAACGTCCGGCTTGAAAATGCCATTTGCAGGATCGGTACTGTTGACGCGCTGTAGTTGAGGATCAACGGTGGAGTGATGCCCGCTGGCATCTGCTTGAGTACCGTCTGCGAAACTGCGGTGACTTGCGCGTTGGCAGTGCGAATATCTACCCCAGGCTGGAAGAAAATCTTAACTATTCCCATGCCAGGCAGCGATTGCGACTCGATATGCTCAATATCGTTAACGGTGGTGCTCAACGAGCGTTCGTAGGTGTAGATGACTCGACCGGCCATCGCATCCGGTGAGAGTCCGTTGTATTGCCAGACCACCGCCACCACCGGGATGCCTATATTGGGAAAAACGTCAGTGGGCGTGCGCATGGCGGCCAGTGGGCCGATGATACAAATGACAATTGCCACCACGATAAACGTGTATGGCTTGAGCAGTGCGGTCTTTACCAGCCCTAGCATGCCAGGAACCTCCAGTGTGGAATGCTGATAGTTTCGCTGTCATGACTTAAATTTTGGCTTGCAGGGAAATGAACTTAAATTTAGTGATTCGTTTAACTAAGTTTCACGGGGTTTCATTTGTCTGCGAATAGGTGCCTCGACAAGCTTATGCCCACCGGAAGTCCGGCTAACCGGGAATATTTTCCACTGTCGAGGTATGTACTGCATGTCATTCAATTCGCGTTTGCTGATCCCAATATTGACTCTGGCGGCGTTGCTCAGTGGCTGCGCCGGCCCCATGCCAAAGGCTGATCCGAGCAAGGCCTGGGTCTCCTTCAGAGAAGAGTCCCAAGGCTCCCTGCTGGCGGAAAAGCTCGATGGTCAACGCCTTAACGACGGCCGTTTTTTTGAAGTCCCTCCAGGGGCACACAGATTGGATGTAGCGCTGTTCACCAACGGGCCCGGCGATATCAATGAAGAGCAATGCTCGGCTCGAATAGACTTCGCAAACTTCCAGGCCGGAAAACACTACCGACTGGTGGAAAGCAACTTGGGTGAGGATTATCGGGCGAGGTTGTATGACGCAGCCGGACACCAGTTAGGCAAAACGCAAGAGTTCAACTGCCAGCCTGGGTGAGGCCATCGATTATCGTTGACAGGCCCATGAGCCTTGCTCATGGGCTTTTTGAAGTAGGTGGGACGCATCACGCAAGACGATGCTGAGCTACATCAACACGCCCATATGTCGGCACTCCAGCTTCATGTTGGCACCACCGGAGGGACTGGTGCCGATCTGTATTGTGAACCCGTGCAGGTCAACGATGGCAGCGACGATGGATAAGCCCAACCCGAAACCAGCTTGCTCCTGAGTCGCCTCGCAACGGTAAAACCGTCGAAATACTTTTTCTCGATCGGTTTCTGATATGCCGGGGCCATCGTCCTGCACTTCGATGACTGTGTTAACGCCATCAAATCTCGCAACAAGTGATACCGTACCTCCGCTTGGAGTGAATTTCAGGGCGTTGCTCAATAGATTGGCCAAGGCTTCAAAGAGCAGGGCACGATCCCCGATGATGGGGGGTAGCTCTGTATCCATTTTCATATTCAGTGTCAGGAGATTTTCCTCAGCCATCGGCAAATAGAACTCATGCAGTTCGTGCAACAAATGTTGGGTATGTAACTCAACAAAATCGGCGCGGCGGTTACGATCTTCCAGTTCGGAAATCTGTAGGAGAGCTCGAAAGCGTGCCATCAACATATCCGCCTCGCCGATAACCTTAGCCATCTGCATCGCAATCGTCGAACCCTCCATCGACTGCTGTTGGAGACGATAAAGTTGGGCTCGCAGTCGGGTAAGCGGGGTTCGCAAATCGTGGGCAATGCTGTCACAGGCACCTTTTACCTCGTGCATGAGTTTTTCGATTCGGTCGAGCATGGTGTTGACAATCACCGCAAGCATGTCCAGTTCATCACGTCGGTTTGACACGGGCAGGCGTCGGGTCATTTCGCCGGCGGCAATGGCTTCCACGCTGGTCTGAATGTGATGGATCCGTCGCAAGGGACGCCTTCGTAGCAGGCACCAACCTGCTGCTCCGGGAATAATGGTCAAGGAAATTGCCCAGAGTAATGCGTGCCAGATTATCGTGTTGACCGCGAACAGCGATCCGTTATCGCGCACCAACACTAGCAAGCGCCCGGCATCGGTCTGCATGGCCACCGCATCGCAACTACCGTGAGGCAAATCCGGATTATCGGACTGAGTACAGTTGGTCAGTTGGTGGATCTGACCGTCCATGGGCAGGTCCAGCGGGACACTGTTAATGGATCCCATCAGTGGCTTTTTATCTGCGTCGAACAGCCCATAGGCATCTACTGTCCGCACATCAAAAGTCATGCTGGTCGCCAAAGCCTCCTCCAGTTGTTCACCATGAAAACGCGCGAACAAATGCTGCCGTTGCATCAGCGACTGGCGCGACAGTGTGCTCAAGTAATCGGTGACCTCCCAATACAACACGCCCATCAGAATTGCACTCCATGCAACGAATAGAAAACTGTAAAGCGCCAACAAGCGACTGCTTGAAGAGCGCCAATCCTTAGAGGGGGGCAGCAATGACATAGCCTGATCCTCTGACGGTCCTGATCAAGGCTGGAAGGCCGGGCGCATCGACTTTTTTGCGCAGGCGCCCGATATGTACATCGATCAGGTTGGTGCCTGGGTCGAAGTGATAACCCCAGACCTCTTCGAAAATCATTATGCGGGTTAGGATCTGCCCGCTATTACGCATCAGGAATTCCAGCAGCTTGTACTCAGTAGGCAGCAGATTGAGCGGGTGATCAGCGCGTCGGGCTTCGCGCGAGATCAGATTCAATTCCAGGTCTGCCAATTGCAATACGGTCTGTGCTGGGTGGCCTGGATTGCTGCGGCGTAGCAGTACCTCAACACGGGCGGCCATCTCGTCGGACGCGAAGGGTTTTGACATATAGTCGTCTCCACCTGCGCGTAGCCCTCGCACCCGTTCGTCAACATCGGAGAGGGCGCTGATCATCAGAATAGGCGTCGAAATACCCAGCGCGCGCAAGGTGGTGACAATGGTGAGTCCGTTCACTTCTGGCAGCATGCGATCGACCGTAATCAAGTCGTAATCACCGCTCACTGCACGCACCAGACCCTCTCGGCCGTTGTTCACCCAATCAACCTCGAGGCCGTGGTCCCTCAGTTCGGCAACGATTTCTTCGGCGGTAACCGCATCATCTTCAATGGTTAAAATACGGGTCATACAGAGTCCTTGGTAGGCAAACGCGCGCAGTTTGCCTTCAGGTAAATGTCTGTTCTTTAACTAATTTTTTAGATAGACATGCAGACGGCTATTGGCAGGGGTCATCCACAATGGTGTGCCAACGTGCGCTGTAACACCGCTTGTTGCTGTTTGGTCGAACCCTACGACATGTGCTGATCAGGAATTTCGGCCAGTTAAAATGAGGAAAAGAGCCAAAAATAAGGGGATGAATGAATTTTAATGTTACAAAATTGTACGTCGCTACCATGAAGTGCAATATTATGGCGCCTCACGTTCTCCTGCTCTATGAGGTACCCATGTCTGACGATCGTTTTCAGATCAGCCGCAGGCAGCTATTAGGCGCTGGTGCGCTGATCGCAGTCAGCTCCTCGTTTGCCAATGCGGCAACGATTCTTGGCGGAAGTCCGCTACCGTGGGCACCCGATGCTGCTGCCCCTCCTAAGAACATTGACCCGCACAATTGGACGTTTTTTTCCGAGCGTGAGCGTGTCCAAGTTGAAGCGCTCGTCGAGACCTTGATTCCAGCCGATCAATTGAGCCCAAGCGGTAAAGACGCGGGCTGCGCGGTGTATATCGACAGGCAGATGTCTGGCCCTCAAGGGCAGGGGGCACGCCTTTATCTGCAAGGACCGTTTGCGAAAGGATTACCAACGCAAGGTCCGCAATCAGCAATGACTCCGGCAGAACAAATGCGCGTCGGGTTGGCTGCGCTGGAATGGCACTGCGTGTCGGCATTTTCCGGCAGACGCTTTGCTGAGCTTTCGGTTGAAGAGCGCGAGTCTGTCCTGCATGGACTGGAGGACGGACACATTGATCTGCCCAATGACGTCGATGGAAAGGCTTTTTTCGACGTATTTCTTTCGAGGACGATGGAAGGCTTCTTCGCTGATCCGATCTACGGCGGAAACCGCGACATGGTGAGCTGGACGATGCTCGGCTATCCGGGCGCACGTTATGACTATCTGGATTGGATTGATCGCCACAACGAAACCTACCCCCATCCTCCTGTAAGCATCTCCGGTCGCCCTGACTGGAAGGTTAAAGCCTGATCATGATCAAAAAACTACCAAAAAAAGATGTGGCTATCGTTGGGCTGGGCTGGTGCGGTTCGATCATGGCGATCGAAATGGCGGAGGCGGGCTTGGACGTCATTGCATTTGAACGGGGCCCTTGGCGCGATACAGCGACCGACTTCAACGTCGGTTATGTTCAGGATGAACTGCGTTATGTGATCCAGCAGGAGCTGATGATCACGGCGGCCGAAGACACTTATACGTTTCGAAATGCAGCGCACCAGACAGCGTTGCCAATTCGTGAGTACGGTTCCTTTTTGCTGGGAACCGGAGTCGGAGGATCAGGTGCGCATTGGAGTGGCTTGACCTGGCGCTACAACCCTACTGACTTCCAGTTGCGCAGCCATCTGACAGAGCGCTACGGCGCACACTCGATACCAAAAGACTTGCTCATTCGTGATTGGGGGGTGACGTATAGCGAACTTGAGCCGTACTACGACAAGTTCGAAAAAATGGCCGGTATTGGCGGCAAAGCTGGCATTTTGAACGGCGTTTATCAGGAAGGGGGCAATCCATTTGAAGGCAACCGCTCCAGCGAGTTTCCGCTGCCACCGATGCCGATGACCTATGCGCCCACCTTGTTTGCTGAAGCCGCAAAAAACCTGGGCATGCGCCCCTTTCCGACACCTAGCGGTAATGCTTCTGCGGTTTACACCAATCCGTATGGCGTCACCATGGGGCCCTGCACCTATTGTGGTTACTGCTCACGCTGCGGCTGCGCGAACTACTCTAAGGCCACACCGCAAACCAACATCATTCCGGCGCTGATGCGTAAACCCAATTTTACCGCCCAAGTGCAGTCCGAGGTTTTGCGGGTTCAGATGGATGTTTCAGGCAAGCGCGCCACTGGCGTGATCTACGTCGATTCCACAGGCCAGCAGTACGAGCAACCGGCAGATCTGGTTATCTTGACCGCTTTCTCTGTACCTAATGTCCGTCTGCTGTTCGCTTCTGGGATTGGTCAAGCCTACGATCCGGTTACCGAGAAAGGACTGATCGGCAAAAACTATGCGTATCAGACCAACTCCAGCGTTCAACTGTTTTTCAATAACAAAAACTTTAACCCTTTCATTGCAGGCGGTGGTGTCGGCCAGGCTTGTGACGAATTTAACGGCGACAACTTTGACCACTCGGGCCTCGGTTTCTTTGGTGGCGCGTGCATCATGTCAAACGTGACCAGTGGCTGGCCCATCAGTAATCGCATGACACCGCCCGGCACTCCTCGCTGGGGCAAGAAGTGGAAGCAGGCGACCAAAGACAATTACCTCAGCACTACAGTGGTGCGCACCCAGGGCAGTTCCTATCCCACGCGCGCGAATTATTTGGGGGTCGATCCGACCTACAAGGATCGGCATGGTCGCAACATGATGCAATTGACATTCGACTTCCCTGAGAACGATTTAAGGATGTCAGCCTTCGTGACTGATAAGGCTGCCGAGGTAGCGCGCGCCATGGGCCCGAAACAGATCGTCGCTAAGGCGCCAAAAGGACCGTACAACATCGTACCGTTTCAAAGCACTCACAACACCGGCGGCGCAATCATGGGTGATAACCCGCGCGACAGTGTGGTGAACAAATACCTTCAATGCTGGGACGTACCTAACTTGTTTGTAATCGGCGGCTCGGCTTTTCCACAAAATGCCGGTTATAACCCGACCGCAACGGTGGGTGCTTTGGCTTATTGGGCGGCGAATGCCATTCGCAATCAGTACTTGAAAAACCCTGGCCCACTGGTGCAAGCATGAATAAGGCAGCAGTGACAGCTATGTGTGGGGCGCTGATACTGTCGCCCCTGGCAGACGCGGCGAACACATTTTTCCCGGATATTGAAAAAGGGCGCTACCTGACAACCGTTGGAGACTGTGCTGCGTGTCATACAGTGGAAAACGGGCCGAGCATGGCGGGTGGGCGGGCTATCGAGACACCATTTGGCAAGCTGGTTGCGCCTAACTTGACGCCTGATCGTGAGACTGGCATTGGTGCCTGGACGGATGATCAATTTGTCCGGGCGCTTCAGCAAGGTATCGGTCATGAAGGCGAGTATCTGTATGGCGCGTTTCCATACACGGCATACACCAAGGTAAAGCGTGACGATCTACTGGCCATCAGGGCGTATCTGGCTACGTTGCCAACCGTTCACAACAAGGTCGTCGCCAATCAGTTACCTTTCCCATTCAACATCAGAACAAGCCTTATGGGCTGGAACATGATGTTCTTCACTCTTGGAGAGTTTCAGCCTGATCCGGCCAAAACGAAAAAGTGGAACCGTGGCGCCTATCTTGCCGAAGGCTTGGCGCATTGCGGCACCTGCCATAACTCCAAGAATTTCCTCGGCGGCGACACCTCGGATGGTCATTTGAAAGGCTATACGCTGCAGGGGTGGGTAGCACCTGCGATCACGGGTGATGACTACCGTGGCATCGGTTTATGGAGTGAGGAGGAGATCGCCGAATATCTGAAGACTGGTCGTAACCGCCATGCTGCAGCGTCCGGACCAATGGCGGAAGTGGTCACCAACTCCACGCAGTTTATGGAGAACACCGATCTGCTCGCGATCGCGAATTACCTCAAGGATCAAAAATCAGATCTGCAACGGCCGCCGAAACTTGACGCCCAAGACCCTCGTATGGTCGCCGGTAAGGCACTTTATACTGATAACTGTTCGGCGTGTCACATGAGTAACGGCGAGGGCGTGGCAAAGCTCTTTCCATCGCTGAAGAACTCGGGATCAGTATTGGCAGAGGACCCGACTACGGTGATTCGTGTGATCTTGCAGGGAGCTCAGGCTGTTGCCACTGATGCTGCTCCGACAGGTCCGTCCATGCCGTCTTTCGGGTGGCGGCTGGATGATACTCAGGTCGCGGCATTGGCTACTTATCTGAGAAATACCTGGGGTAATGCTGCAGAAGAGGTCTCTACTGCGACTGTCAAAACTCAAAGGATGGATCTGGCTTCAAAACCCTAGCGGAGTACGCGGACAAGGCTGAGCATGAATGTGCAGTGCTCAGCCTTGATCGCCTGTTTAGATATCCATCCAGAGCAGTGCTTTCTTTTCGTCGTCCATTTCATACTTGCGGACGAACTCAAGCTTGCCGTCCTGCTTGATCCTGAAAATGGCCAAGTTGGAACGAACCTTTTTCAATGTCTTGCCATCTTTCACCCACAGGGTCTTCTGATTCGCCACCACCAGCAGTTTGCCTGACGGATCAACCTTCATCGTCCGTCCTTCTATACCTTGGCCGTCAATGATCTGAATCAGTCGCGGTTCACCTGTTCGGGCATCAATTTTGTAAACCGCGACGTTGTTTTCACCGCCGGCACTGACCTGTTTTCCATCTTGCTCAACCGTGGCGTCTGCACGGTTGGTCACGTATAGGTATTGACCATTAGGATTGATTTGGATTACCCCGCCGCGTTGACGAGTTGTCTGAAGGTTGGCCTTGTTTTGAAGGGTTTCTTTACGGAATGCGGGTTTTGCAGCAAGAGTTCCATTACTTTCCAGCGGGTACATGTACAACTTGCTGCCGCGCTCCATGGACACATAGACCCAGGGCTTGCTCGGGTGATACGCCAGATGGCGAGGACCAATACCCGTTTCGATGGAGTCGGTCAGGAGTTTTGACAGGTGGCCCTGTTCATCAATCGTGAACGTGTTGACGCTACCCGGCTGATCCGGGACGTTGGCTACCGCATCATTGCCACGCGCCAGCGCGATCACCGTCTTGTCGCCAGGCGTGAAGGTTACCTGATGGGTAAAGATACCGGCTTGCGGCACCTGATGTTGGGCTACGGCAGGGCTAACGCTGCCATCTTCATTGATCGGGTGAACACTTAGAGTGGCTGACTGGTTATAGGCCACCACCGCAAAATGGTTTAGATGATCGAGCCCCACATTGATCGGGCGTTCCGGTAACGCGATAGCAGCACCGAACTGTTTGAGTTCGCCGGTCTTGAGATCGATCCGGTAGCTGCTCAGCACATGGGTATCACCCTTGGCGCCAAGAGTACCGTTCCCGGCATTACTGGAGACAACGTAAAGAATGTCGCCGGCATTATTTTTTACTGCGAATTGGACGTTGGCCGGTGCAAGGGTCTCACTCAGGTAAGTGAGCGATGCGTTGTCAGGGTCAATGCTGTAACCCAGTAATTTCTCTCCCACGCTGGCGTAGAGTAAATGCGCCTCAATGGGGGGCGAGGTGGATGAAGTGTTTGCCAAAGCGATGGTAGGGATAACAGCAGCAAGGAACAGAACGCGAAACGTCTTTTTCATAGTGACTTCTGCGATTTGTGGTGTGGTTATGGTAGGGAGGAGGGCAGGCAGCAACATTTCCCCAAATGACCGAATAGCGTGGGACGGTGCAGGGCAATGGGCTGCCATTACAATGGTTTTCAAAATCCGTAGAGGCGTGCCGGGTTATCAACCAGGATTTTGTTCACGTCGTCCTCGGATCGGGCCCAAACGCTGAGCAGGTCCATCATGCCCGCGTCATCAGGCATGGGTTGATGCTTGGACTGCAGGCTGGGATGAGGCCAGTCGGAGCCCCAAATCACCCTGTTTGGTGCAAGCTCGATCATGGTTTGCGCGAGCGATTTGACATCGTCGTAAGCCGGCCCACCCAACACTGAATCCTGATACGCGCCCGAGATCTTGACCCAGGCACGGTCCTGGTTCACAAGGTCTGCAATGAGTGCATAGGCGGGATGATTGATGCCAGCCGGATGGGGTATTCGCCCAAAATGGTCGAAGACAATCTGAACGGGTAGATCGGCCAAGATTTCTTTCATCCCCAGCAGTTCATCAGCGCGCATGTGAATCTCTATATGCCAGCCCAGATCCGCGATCCGTTGTGCCAACGGCTTGATCATCTCGGGGGTAGTCACGCTTGCTACGCCCAAATTGAATCGCAGACCGCGTACCCCGGCTGCTTCCAGCCTTTTCAGTTCGCCTGACTCGACAGTGTCATCGACCACCGCAATTCCTCGTGAGCTGGAACCAAGCTGGGAAAGAGCGGCCACCAGACAACGGTTGTCAGTACCGTAGGAGGACGGTTGGATTGCCACGCTGCGCGTCAGACGCAGTCGTGAGCGCAATTTAAGGTAATCCGCGACGCTTGCTGTAGGCAGGTTTCGATCATCAATGTATGGGTAGGCTCTGTCATAGATATGATGGTGGCAGTCGCACGCCAAGTGAGGCACCTTGAGCATTGGCGATTCAGAGCCCTCGCTGAACGGATATAACGCGCCTGCATTGCTGAACGAGGCGAAAGACACTGCCAGACCTGCGCCTGCAACTGTCGTCATGGTTTTTACAAACCTACGCCGACTCATTTCCATACTGTTCATTTTTTTCCTTGTTATCAGTAGGTTGAATACTGTTACGGATGATCTGATTTACTGAATGCTGCGACCCTCCACCCAATAAATATTTGCACTTAAATAAGCAATCTAAAAACAGCATTTTTTTCGGTTTTCGAATTTATTCTTTACCTAATCACATTGGATTCAATGGTTTTTGATCGGCTGCCGTAGCTCAGGTGTTGCAAGGTATTTCTGGATAACAGGTTTGAAGAATCGCATATTGGCGCGATAAAATTCAATATAAAATCATGACCGAATTGAGGGTTTCATCTTCGGCGTGGCGAGTCACGTTGCGGGTCGGTTCAGAGGGGCGGGGAGTGAAGGTACCGTTATAGCAAACACGCCGCTTCACAGGATGCGGCGCTGTCATGCTGCAATCCACCCTGTACAGGGCTTCAGGCTTTGGTCCGAAGTACCGACTCTCCAGACGACTGCTTGAGAGAGAAACTGTCAAACATCGCTACCACTGCAATGACAGCCACGAGCAGAAATGTCAGATGAAAATCAGACGCGGTGCTTTGTCCTTCGTTGGCGTGAAAAGCCATGGCGGTCCTGAGTAACAATGCCCCGATGGCCACCCCCATACCCATGCTGAGCTGGAAAGCCATGCTGAAAATCGTCGACGCGTCACTCATTCGAGGTTGGGCGACATCGGCAAATGCCAGTGTGTTGTACGCACTGAACTGAAGTGATCTGGAAAGTCCCCCTGCAAACAGGATAAATATGATCACCCCTGAGTGCGTGCCTGATTCGAACAACGCACAGGCAACCACTGCTAACGCACCTATTGCCCCGTTCACTATTAGTACCTTACGAAAACCCCAGCGGTTGAGGAGTGGAGTGGTGAAGGACTTCATCGCCAGGTTGCCGGCGAACACCGCGAGTATCAAAAGCCCGGCATCAAATGCGGACAGCCCGAATGCGAGCTGGAACATAAGAGGCAACAGGAAGGGAAGTGTGCTGATGGCGACCCGAAACAACGAGGCGCCAATCAGGCTGACTCGAAACGTAGGCACACCGATTACCTCAAGGTTTAGCAACGGATTTTCTCGACGCTTCATGTGCATGACCGCGCCAGCGGCCATCGCCACGCCAATCAAGGTCAGTAGCAGGCCGTGCCAATATTGATTCAGATTTTCGCCGAGTCGCTCCAAGCCGTATAACACCATGAAACAACTTCCGCTGAGCAGCATGAAACCGAGCCAGTCAAAAGGTCGCTGGCGTATCTCTGAGTGGTCGGGGATCAGTCGCATCGCAGCCAGCAGCGCAATAACCCCTAAGGGCAAATTGAGGAAGAAGATCCATTCCCAACGCGCATGTGTAACGATAAAGCCGCCAAGTGGGGGGCCTAGCACCGGCGCAATGAGTGCGGGTGTAGTTATATAGGAGATTGCTTTCGCGAGATCTTTTTTGTCGGTTGTGCGGAGCACGGCAAGCCGACCGACGGGAACCATCATCGCGCCACTAAAGCCTTGAAGAATTCGAGCTGCAATGAATTCAGCCATGCTGTGGCTCAGACCGCACCAAAGTGAAGATAAGGTAAATAACGCGATCGCCGAGCAGAATACCCGCCGAGCGCCAAATTTGTCCGCTAACCAGCCGCTGATTGGAATGAACGCTGCCAATGCGAGCATGTAGCTACTCATGGCCACGTTTAAATCAACTGGCGCCACGCCGAAGCTTTTGGCCATGTCTGGCAAGGCAGTGGCAATCACCGTAGCATCGAGGTTTTCCATGAAAAAAGTTGCGGCAACCAGTAAGGCAATCTGTGTGGAGCGGGCGTACTGCATGTAGATGGTCTCCAAAACTCTTTATCACCCTGCGGGATAAAGTTGGCCACCATCGTAGGTAGTGCGCGAGGAAACATAAAATATTGTTTTGTGGAGAGGCGATTCGATTTTTGTGATGATTTGGATAAAAACAGTGTTGAAATTTTATGAACCTTAAAGCCTTGAAATACGCTGTCGAGGTCGCTCGCTCAGGCAGCTTCACGTTGGCTGCACAGCGTCTGTTTATCGCCCAGTCAGCACTGAGCATGGCCATCAGCCGTTTAGAAAAAGAGTTGGGAGTGCCGCTGTTCAATCGGACATCCAGACAGGTGAGTGTTACCGCAGAGGGGCGTCGTTTTCTGGATCGAGTCGAGCGTGCACTGCTAGATATCAATATCGCCAAGCAGGAAATGACTGATCTGGGCCAACTGCAGAGTGGCGAAGTGCGAATCGGCTTTCCTCCCATGTTCGGGCTCGGTGCGCTGCCAGATTGGCTCCATGCTTTTCATCTGGTTTACCCAGGTGTACTCCTTACGGCCATTGAGGGGGGAGGGGAAGAAGTTGCGCAGCGTCTCGAGAACCGACAGATCGACATTGCGTTGATGAATTCCCGGCGGGTCAAACCCCACTGGAATTCGATCACAGTCGCTTCCGACCATCTGATGCTGTGCGTTCACCCGCAGCACTCTTTGGCAAATCAAGCCCAGGTAGGCCCCACGGATTTGCAGGGATTGGGCATGGCTGTATTGGATGGTCGATTTGCACAGAGGGTGATGCTGGATGAGTACTGCGACAGTTATGGCGTGCAGTTTAGGCCCGTCGTGCAAAGCAATCATGTTTCGCTGATGATTAAAAGCGCCCAAAACGGGATGGGAGCAACTACGCTTTTTCAATCCAACGTGGAACGAGAAACTGGATTGGTGAGTATCCCATTTGCCCCGCCGCAACCGCTCAGCTTTAGCCTGTGCTGGCATGCAAACGAGCATTTGTCCTTGGCCAATCGTAGATTTATAGATTTTGTGATTTCAACAATAAATCGTTAGGGGAACAAAAATTGAGCCTTGGGCCCCGATAATCAGTGCAATGCGAGCAATAATAAGTGTAAACATTTCGTCTGGCAAACCCCGGAGTCCGAACAGAAATACGAAGCTTTGAATCCTAGGAGTGCCAGGTGAATCAAGGGCTAACTCGCAAGTTCAGTATTACTCTGTGAGTTTGTTTTTTTGACTTGTTAGCTACCGCAGTTAACAAGTCAAAATTGTAGTTAACAAAAATAGATTTCGGTTTTCGAATCCATCTGGTCTCTAACTACATGCGCCTAATTCAGTTTCGCGTCGTATCCGTTCAAAGAGCAAGTTCAGATCAGCATCTGGATCCAAAACTAGAAAGCACTCAACCAGGAGAGTCAACGGATGAATGTCCATCCTTCGTGCGAGCTCTGAAGCCTTCTCTAGCGTCACATTTTTGAGGCCGCGCTCGAGTGTGCTGAGATAGGTCCGGCTGCTCACGATCTCGAAGTCCTCTTGGGTCAAACCGTGTCGAACCCGGGTATTGCGTAACGCAATTGCGAACGCTTCCTTCAGCTCCATTTTGCTTTATCCACAAAAGGAACGATGAAGCCTTTTTGAGCTCTATAGAGCTACAATCTATAGTGTTCATTTTTTTGGAAAGCTATATGCCCGTACATCAGAATCGCGGCCACTTGTCATCGGCAGAGGGCAACGCGCCATCAACGATAGTGTTCGTAGCCGTAGCCTTCCGCGCTCAACCAGATGAGCGTGTCGGTATTGTTAGGCGTCACTCAGGCCAGGATCTGATCGACCTTTTTCACGAAATGGATCGACCTGATTCAGACGAAGCTATCATAGGCGTCCAGCTAGCAATCTCTCCTGAGCTAAACGGCACTTCAGGATGGACCGCAGAAGCCATAGTGGATTTTGCGCGAGTCAAACTTCTTGGTGCTGATGCATGTGGCGTAGATACGTATGCGTACCGACTAGCGTCTGACGGATTGTTTATGGACGGCGCCAGAATTGAGCCATCTAATGTTGTTGAGTGGCGATCACTCTATCAGGTTGCTAGCGCAGAGGGTCCCAACGACACTGAACTGGTTGCTCATCAGGTATGGCTGTCGACCGTCATCAGTCGTATCGTGAATGAGATGCATCCGACGGAGGCAGCGGATGATTACGGTTAACTCTTCCCTTGCTGCGTTTGATTTGGAGGAAGGCCCGTCGCAATAATTCCAGCGCAGGTGAAACTGCATGGATGCAGCGCATGTGTACTAAAATTAGAGAGTTTATGTCCAAAGGATAATTTCCCTAATTTCGATACACTTGAAAATTTTTAGATTAACAGGTAGCAGGCTTCCCGACGGCGGAAAAGTCATTCCACAGCGCACCTGGTATCCTCTCATGCCTTCCCCGCAACCATCAGAATCGCTGTGATAGAGGAGGGAAGATACTTCGAAACCGCGACTGTCGAACTCATAGTTCGTAAGACCAAGGACATCATTCACGTGACGTTGCCAGCCGCCTTAGGCGTGGAGTGTAGGCGGTCACCCTAGTCGCCGCACCAGGTTGCGAAAGGGTTCACCGAGAGTAATAGTCATGGAGAAATCGCGGTTATGAATCCGCGTTTTCACGGATTTCTATTCCGGGCGATGCCTAATGATAAGGGCTGAAATTGCAAATGGTGTTCACTCCTCCCCATCTCGACTAGCAATTGGGGCATGGCTAGCATGGGAGTAGAGTTACGGACATAAAAAAGACCCACTATCACGGTGAGCCTGTCATATGTCTCTAGGGGGAGGCTTTTGGCCCGCGAGTCCCAGAGCAAGTCAGGATACCTTATTGCTAGAAATTCGCTGCGTCAACCGAAATGCTTGAAGGGGGTAACGATGAAAATAACTGAAAGCGTCGAAGTCGAGGCCGTGACAGATGTCCTATGCGATGTTTGTCGTTGCTCCACTTCCTTGGTCGGCGTGCCTCAGTTCGGCACACTGCATGCTCACTGGGGCTATGGCACTAGCCATGCTGGGGAGCGCTATGAACTGCACCTGTGCGAGGAATGTTTCTTCCAAACTCTGGCCCACCTCAAGCAGGAGCGGAGAACTCAAAATCTGTTCAATGAGGATGGTCACGATCTCACAGGTAATCTCGGTTTGGTTACGAAGGACTAGCCGATAGATGTTTACACTGGCACAAGGGATTCAATCTCCAACCGCGTGAGGTTCGTTGTTCTCAATTCAGATGAAATCGCTCTCATTTTTAATGAACAGTGAGGGTGGACATGCTGCAAGGGCGCATAGCGCAATACATGATTTAACATAATATACATTACACGTAACAAGATGTTTCGAGATCAGCCCGGTTGCACAGTGGATTTCAACCTGCAGAATCGCCCTGAATCCGATCCACTGCGTTTCCTTGAATTCGACGGCGCTCAACCCTCATCACGCGCCAGCTTTTCAATCAGCGTTCGATGCTGTGGAAATTGCTGCGCGAGTTTCTGCCGATCACCCATTTCCATATCGGCAAAATCAAATCCTGGCGAAACGGCTTCGCTGATCAGCCCAAATCCATTTTCGCCTTCGAGCAACCGTGAAGCTTTCCATATTCCACCCGGTACGTGTAATTGCAAAAGCTGTCCTGCCAGAATGTCGGTGCCCATTACCAATGTCTGCAATGAGCCATCAGCATGAATCAGGCTGTACTCAATGGCGTCGCCCAGGTGGAAATAATGCAGGATGTCGGATCGATTGAAATGAAACTGGCCCACCGGTGATTGCTGATCCAGCAGATAGTAAATCGAAGTCATCAGATACCGTGGGCCGCTGGGGGTTTCGAGTGGGTCGCGATGATCGGCCTGATAGGTTCTGCGGAAGTAGCCACCTTCGAGGTGAGGCTGCAGATCCAATGTTCTAATAATGTCTCCAGCCTTGGCTTCAAGCTTGATCAAGGGCTCTTCTCCGCCGAATATGCTGCTAATTTACGTTAACTCGACTAAACGACCATTTAGTGTAGTTAAACATGATTTCTAGTGAATAAAGGTCCATGCTCGTGCCACTACTTTTGAAATTCACTACGCCGCTGGTATCTCCAAGCAATCATGACGGAGCCGCCCTACCCTCAATGCAAAACCTCATCAGATCGCCATCACCTTCAAATTTTTCATCGCTTTCCCCCATTTAAAAAACCAGCGCTGCCCAGCGCGCAAATCTCTTTCGAACTGGCCTGTTACGGCGCAGGCCGGGGGCTTAGCTCGATTGGCGTGGTTTCAATCAAGCGCTTCGACAGAATCATCGACTGCGTGATAACAGCGTACTTTTTGAAGTGCGGCGATTCGATATGGCTTCGGTATGCCGAATCGCTGGCGTAGATTTCGAAGAAATGAAACCAGTTCGGGCGGTCGACTTCGGCGACGGCGTAGATTGATATGACGCCCGGCTCTGTTCGAGTCGACTCTGTGATCTCTTCCTTGACTGCGGCTTGATAGGCCGCAACCTGTGCAGGATCGATTTCGAGCTGCGCGATGCGCACCACCAAGCCATTTTCCTCGGCGGCCAGCGCTTGTCCTGCCAGTAATCCAGCCAATGCCACCACTCCTAATAAACGTTTACCCATCAGGTTTCCCCCTCTTCATTGTGTGGCAAGGCGGAAGCACTGATGCCCACCTCTTTGCCTGCGCGATTAAAGCTTTGATGGCGGGCAATGGCGAGAAAGTAGACAAAGTCTGCGACGTTGGCGCGGCTTACATTCATGAGGCCTCACAACTTGAATTCGGGATGGAAGCCGGACGAGCGACCACGTCAGATGATTCTACGGATCACATCAGCGTATTTTGATGAATTTCCCTCATTAAACTGCCGCATCAGACTCATCAGTTGAATTCCATGATCGGGAACGAAGGCCGGAAATCGGCTTCGTATCGCTATTTGCCACCGAGACTCCCTCCCCCATCGACGCTGATCACCTGGCCGGTAACGAAGGATGCTCCCTCGCTCAGCAGGAAGGTAATCAGCGAGGCCACTTCTGATGGCGTGCCCAGTCTTTGCATCGGAATCGTGGACAGTATCTGACGCTCACCCTCACTTCCCACGGGGCGGTTTTTTCGAAAAAGCTCGGTGTCTATAGGGCCCGGTGCGACGGCATTGACCGTAATGCCAATGGGCGCCAACTCAAGTGCCCACGTACGCGTGACCCCCACCAATGCACTTTTTGCCGCCGCGTAAGCGGTTCTGTCCCGGGCTCCAAAAATGGCACGGCTGCAGACATTCACGATGCGTCCTGCAGAAGATCGCTTGAGAGACGGCAGGCAAGCCTGGGCGATTTGTACCGAGGCTCGGACATTCAGGTCAAAAACTTTCTGGAGTGTTTCAAGTTCAAGCGTTTCCAGGCTTTGCGGGGACGCGACGCCTGCGTTATTGACGACGGCATCAATAGAGGTCTGCTCCAGGAGTTTCTCAAGCACTTCTGCCGTTTGCCGAGCATCGGTTAAATCACAGAGCAACAGCTTCCCGGGAAAATCATCAACCGGATGCCTGGCGATGCCGACGACATTCCAGCCTGCCTGATTCAACTGAGTACTGAGTGCAAAACCGATCCCTTTGGTTGCACCAGTGACCAGTGCAGTTCGGCTGTTGTTCATGATTACCCTCTCATCATCCGATGCCAGACCTATTGATAACACTTTCAGAACCCTATCCGACAGAAGTGCTCCGAGGATTTTCATCCTGAGCAAAACAGAGTGGAGATTCACGCATTCGCTACCCAAGTCACGTCAAATTACGAGGTTGCTCGTCCCACAGCCGTTTATATTCCCGGCCAAATTGATCGGCGCTTTCATCGAAGCTGTTTTCGGGATGTAAAGATCTGAGGGCGACATTGCATCAACGATCACCTGCGACGCCAGAAGCAGACGTTCCAGATAACTCACTCCAAGTAATATGACGGCCCTTCAGAATCGGTGAATTTCAATCCGTATCCCCTCATTCGTATCTGGAGCACGAAAGTAGCTCGTTATCAAATCGAACTCTGCGTCGCTTGCTGTAAACTCATGCTCGGCGCGGCCATTGCGCCGATGTAGCCTGCCCCGACAGGTCTCATCATCCACTTCGATGTAGTGGAAACAGTGGGGAATTTCGGCAGCGTCCGCCAGACCGCGTAACCACTGCCGATCCTCTGGCGTGTTGGCCGGGAAATCCAGAACCACAGTCACGCCAGCCTTCAGCACATCGATGACAAGCGGGCCCACCAGTGCCCGAATCTGACGCGCCAGCCTCACGTAATCGGCCACTGATTGGATCTGATCAGGGTAGATCCTTGAGAGCCAATAATCCTCACTCATCAAAATAGCCGACCGTTCAGACGCCAAGGCATTGGTTTGGTCATGGGGACGTCTCCTTTGAGAGTGGTTTTGCCTGGGTCAGGAGCGGGCCCAGGCTTGAACGCTTGAGCAACTTTGCCAATCATTAAACCAGCACGTTTTCCCGACGCATCACGATGACCATTCCTGGCCGAATTTCCTCCATAACGATGGGCAGCAATCGGCCATACTTCCGCCGGAACAGTTGATCACTTGTGAGATTATCAGAGGAAATGTGCGTTCAATCAGATTGAGCGCCCCCTTCCAAAATCTCAAACCCGTCATCAATGGGAGCATATCCGACAACTTTTCTGCTCTGATCAATAGAGAGGCGCTTATAGCGGTTATCTGAGACCCCATGGATAACGTGAAACCCCTTTAGCTCGGCTTCAACGCAATTATTGAGTAGCGCGACAACATCTCTAAAACTGATGAAGGCGGCGACGTCTCTGGGACTGTGGGTCTCCCCTTGTTGAAATTTGGCTACGTTGGCAATACGAACTGCGATGGTTGTCATCTGTCCATCGTTTGCATACATCGAAGCCAAAGCTTCTCCAAACGCCTTGCTGACGCCGTAAAGATTGCCTGGTTTAGGGGCCATGCATTCCTGTATCTGAACATCCGTTGGATATCCTTCGATCACTTGGGCACTGCTTGCAAATATGAAGCGCTTGCAGCCTTGTGCCTTTGCGGCGAACAGCATGTTGTAAGTGCCCACGATGTTCACTGGAAGCAGTGAGGCCATGAAATCGGCGTCCGGGTCAGGGTCAGCAGCAAGATGGATGACGGTATGGATACCTTCGCAAGCTCGAAGGCAAGTGGCTTGATCCGTGACATCCAGAGCGAAACGCTGTGCCGATTCCGGAAGTTGAGTTACGTCTAAATCGGCCAAACGCAAATCGGATTTATCGTTGCGCTCTTGCCAAAAAGCAGTGCCGATTTTTCCTGCCGCACCTGTGACGAGGATTTTTCCTGAGCTCATTCCGGCATGTCCTTATGGTAAATGTCACGCTAGCCTCCCAGCCTTTTGGACGGTCTACAACCTCTGATCCAATCAGCAGCGCGCCAACTCTCGTCGGGCTGCTGCCCTCAATTTCACGCTGCAGTCTGCCGCGACTCACTCCTCACTCGGGTCGTAACTGTTCACATTAGGCACTTGCAGATGCAGGCGCCCAAGCAAGTCAACCAACGTATCAACCTCAGCCGGGGTCAATCCGCTGAGCAGTCGCGCTTCTCGCTCCAGTGCAACTTTCAGCACGCGGTCATGCAGTTCTTTACCGCTGGCCGTCAATCGCACGGTGTAACGCCGCGCGTCCTTGGGATCAAGTTGGCTGGTGATCCGCCCCGCTGCTTCCAGCGTTTGCAATGAACGACTGACAGCGCTCTTGTCGAGACCGATCGCCTGGCAGATTCGATTGGCGGTGATGTCGGATTCAACCGCCAGCATTGAAAGCATCCGCCATTCAACCACGCCGATTCCGAAGTGTTTGCGATAGCACTGGGAAGCCCCGGTGGCGAGTTTGTTCGCCAGGAATGTCACCAGGCCAGGTACATAACGCGACAGGTTCAGCTGTGTATCGGTAGGCATTGAGAACACACCGTAGATCGAAGATCTTGCAATTTGGTTGACACCGCAACTAAATTATCTGAGGATTCACTCAGCCTGGCATTGCGGACGATGCGCCGCATGATACGCCCTAGCACAACCTCAAAAAAATAATTAACAGGTCTTGCTTATGAACCCTCGCCAACAGTGCCCTTTCCTGGCGCCCATGATTAGCCACTCCTTCTGCTTCTTCGCGCCCGGCTGATTCGTCACCCGCTCGCCCCCCTTTTTGCCATACGTTTTTCAGCAGCCACTTCAATGTGGAGGGAGAAGTCATGCTTCAAGTCAGCGTCACCCGCAAGGTTGTCGAGGCCGAGGGTATTTGCAGTTTTGAGCTGTGCGCAGCAGACGGCCGGCCGTTACCACCGTTCAATGCCGGTGCTCACATCGACATCCATATTGCCGGCGGCCTCACCCGGCAATACTCGCTGTGCAATGACTCAAAAGAACGTCATCGCTACGTAATTAGTGTGCTGAAGGATCCCGCCTCTCGCGGTGGCTCCACTGCGATGCACGACACCATCAGCCAAGGACAGACACTCAGCATCAGCGAACCCCGCAACCTCTTTCCACTAGCGGACTCAGCCAACCGTCACCTGCTGTTTGGCGGTGGTATTGGCATTACCCCAATGCTGGCAATGGCTCATGAGCTGCATCATCAAGGCGCGGATTTCGAGCTGCATTACTGCTTTCGATCCAGCGAGCGTGCCGCGTTTATCCAATACCTGCGACAAGCGCCGTTCGCCAGCCACGTGCATTTGCATGACGACAGCGGATCGCCCGCACAGAAACTCGATGCAACCGCCCTCCTCGCCGCGCCAGATACCACGACTCACCTTTACGTGTGCGGCCCTGCCGGTTTCATGAATTTCATCCTCGACACCGCGCAGATCGCTGGCTGGCCGGAAGATCGCGTGCACAGAGAGTTCTTCGCCGCCGCACCTGTCGATGCAAGCGCTGATGCGCCCTTCGAAGTTCAACTGGCGAGCACAGGGCAGATTTTTTACATCCCCGCCGATCGCACTGTTTTCGAAGTGCTCGATGAGGCCGGGATTGCCATCGAGTCATCGTGCGAGCAAGGCGTCTGCGGCACCTGTGTCACGGGCCTGCTCGAAGGCATTGGCGATCATCGTGACCAGTTCATGACGGCTGCCGAACACGCTGCCAATGACCGTTTCACGCCCTGCTGCTCACGTGCCAAATCGCCCCGCCTGGTATTGGATCTTTGACCTGAACCGAGCATCGACCGCTCGCCGGAGAACACCATGACAACTGCTGCCCTACCCCTTGCCCATGAAATCGCCCCGGCCACTGTGCCGAGCTTCCCGCTCGATCAATGGTACGTCGCAGCCTTGAGCCGGGAGCTGAAAGACCAGCCCCTTGGCCGCACGTTACTGAACAAACCCGTGGTGCTTTTCCGCACGGCAGATAACCAGATCGCCGCGCTGGAAGACCGCTGCTGCCATCGCGCACTGCCGCTGTCCGGTGGCACAGTGGAGGAACGCGGTTTGCGCTGCGGTTACCACGGTCTGCTATTTAATGAAGGCGGTAAATGCATTGAAATTCCGGGCCAGGACAAGATCCCGAGCAAAGCCAAAGTGCCTGCCTACCCTGTCCGGGAGCAGGATCAGATCATCTGGATCTGGTTTGGCAGCGCTGAGCATCCAGAGCCGACATTCGCGCCACCGGTCTACGACGTGCACAGCAGCGGCAAATACCTGTTCGACGGTGATGTCTATCACTACGACGCGCCCTATCAACTCATCCATGACAACCTCATGGATCTCAGTCATCTGGGCTACGTCCATTTGCACACCATTGGTGGCAACGCCAGCATTCACATGAACGCGCAGATGAACGTGGATGGTGATGACTCGACGGTTCGCGTGGTTCGCCACATGCCCGATTCCGTTCCGCCGCCGACCTACACCGCGGCCTACCCGTTCAAAGGCAACATCGACCGCTGGCAGGAGATCGAATTTCACTTCAATCACCTGCGCATCTGGACCGGCGCGATCAATGCAGGCACGGACGACCTGAACAACCCGGATCGAGGCGGTTTTCATATGCGCGGTTTTCACGGCGTGACGCCGGAAACAGACACCACAAGCCACTATTTCTGGACCATGGCGACCAATCCTGAGCATGATCCTGAATCGGTCAAAGCCAAAGTGATCGAACAAACGAAACTGACGTTTGATGAAGACAAAGTGGTGATCGAAGCGCAGTACCAGAACATGTGCCGGTTCGGTACGCGCCCGATGATTGATATTCATGTCGACGTCGGAGCCAATCGTGCCCGCAGAATCATCGAGCGACTGCGCAATCCGACAAGTTGATGGCCCCAACACAGTGGCGGCGGCAAACGCCGTCCACTGTATTCAACGCCTCTGCCGTACTAACGCGGCGCAAACGCTACGCCAACCCGATCGGCATATTTGAGCCACGCGGCTTTGAGCCGTTCGACCGTCTGCGGCTGAGCCGCCGCCAGGTCGTGGGTTTCACCACGATCCTGTGCAACATCAAACAGCTGCCATTGCAGCGGTTGCGTGTTATCGCCGAAACCTGCTTGCGGGCGCATGCCCAACAATTTGAGGTTGCCCTCACGATAATAAGCATTGCCGAACAACTCTCCGCCCAGACTCTCAGCGTCGTGAGGGCTGCCCTTGCCTTCGAGCATTGGCAGGATGGATCGGCCGGTGATCGGATGTTTGTCCGCTTCGCTCGGTAAGGCGATGCCCGCCAAATCAAGGAACGTCGGCGCCAGATCATCCACCCGCGCCACGCCCCTTTCTACGCCCTGACGACGCAGTGTCTTGGGCAGTTGAATGATCGCCGGCACGCTGATTCCGCCTTCGGCCGTGGTGCCCTTGAACAAGTGGAAAGGCGCGGCACTGACCTCCGCCCAGCGCAAACCATAATCGATCTGCGAGCCCGGCTGGCCCAGATTGGCCAGGGTGTTATCGGTGTTCACCCCGGGTGGATAGAACTGCGCGTGGTTTTCCGCCGCTGCGCCGTTGTCGGACATGAACACGATCATCGTGTTGTCGTACTGGCCGCTTTGGCGCAGGTAGTCGATAACCCGGCCAATGTTGTGGTCGAGGTTGTCGACCATTGCCGCGTAGATTTCCATTTTCCGCGCTTCGACTTTCTGCTGCTCAGCCGTAAGTTGCTGCCAACCGGGCAGCCGTGGGTTAACGGGCAACGGTTGCGCTGGCTGAAAGTCTTTGTCCACCAGGCCGAGCTTTTTCAGCCGATCAATGCGCGATGAGCGCACGGTGTCGTAGCCTTGATCGAAACGGCCGCGGTATTTGTCGAGGTATTCCTTGGGCGCTTGCAACGGCCAGTGCGGTGACGTGTAGGCGGCATAGGCAAAAAACGGTTTGCCTTCACGTTGGGTGTTTTGCAGATAGCCAATCAGCTTGTCGGTGTAAAAGTCTGTGGAGTAGAACGTCTCGGGAACCTCTACCGACTGGCCGTTTTCACGGTAATGCACTTGCTCCAACGGCGTCGGTGCAACGCTGGCGGGTTTGAAGTGCGTCGCCCCGCCTTCCAGCAAGGTGAATGACTGCTGGAAACCGCGCCGATCCGGGCCTTGATCGGTTTCCAGACCCAAGTGCCATTTGCCGACCATCAGCGTGTTGTATCCACCCGCTTTGAGCAGTTCGGCAACCGAGTAGGCCCGCCCGCTCAGAAACCCTTCATACCCCGGTTTACCCTGTTGAAACGGTTGCAAGGCTTCGGCCATGGTGCCCAGCCCGACGAGGTGATTGTCAGTGCCGGACAGCAACATCGATCGGGTGATGGAACAGGTCGGCGCCGCGTACATGCTGGTGAACTGCACGCCCTGTTGGGCCAGTTCATCCAGCCTCGGGGTGTGAATCTCGCCGCCATAGCTGCCCAGATCCGAATATCCGAGATCGTCCGCCACAATCAGCAGAATATTCGGTTGGCTGGCCGCCAGAGCCAAGCCGCTGCCCATACTCAGGGCGCAAAAAAGTGCCGTCAGCGGTAATCGCGATAGAGCCATCGGTTTTCTCTTATTGTCGTTGAAGGAGTGTCCGGAATTCACTCTTCGAAAATAGCCACCGCACGCACAAAACCTGCTGACGCATGGCGGATCTTGTAAGGAAAACACGACACCGTGAAGCCGCTCGCTGGCAGGGATTCGAGGTTGGCCAGTTTTTCCATCTGCCCGTAGCCGATATCGCGCCCGGCCTTATGCCCTTCCCAGATGATCGAGGCATCGCCGCTGGCAGCAAAACGTTCACGGGTGTATTTGAACGGCGCGTCCCAGCTCCAGGCATCCGTGCCGACCACGCGCACGCCGCGTTCCAGCAGATACATCGTCGCTTCGCGCCCCATGCCGATGCCGGCATCGAGATACCCCGGCTGGCCAAACAACGCCCCGGCGCGTGTGTTGACCAGCACGATATCCAGCGGCTGCAACGCGTACTCAATACGCGCCAGTTCCGCTTCAACCTCTTCTGCCGTGACCACGTGACCGTCGGGCAAATGGCGAAAGTCCAGTTTGACCCCCGGCTGCAAGCACCAGTCCAGCGGCAACTCGTCAATGCCAAACGCCGGCTCGCCGCCATCGGTGGTCGAGGCGTAATGCCACGGCGCGTCCATGTGGGTGCCGCTGTGGGTGGTGATCTGCAAACGCTCGGCGGCCCACGATTCGTTGCCGGGCATCTGCTCAAGTTGCAGACCCGGAAACATCGCGGCCATTTCCGGCCAGCCTTGTTGGTGGTCCATGTAATCGATTTTTGGCAACAGCGGCGGCGGGTCTGTGTACGGGTTGTTATCGAGGGTCACCGAAAGGTCGACCAGACGACGTTTACGCTGGATGGGCTGTGACATGAGGCGTATCTCCGTTCAACGGCAGAGGCCGATAAGGGGCTGGATTGAGGGCGTTGCGAATAAGCGTGGCGACGCTGCCGTCATGGCTGAAGCCAGCAGCGCGGGCCTGCGGGGTTTTCAAGGGCGGCATGCGCCCGAACAGGGTTTCGAGGTCAAGGTCAGCGGCGAAACTGATCAGCCCACGGCGTTGCTCGCCGTAAGTTGCCGCCAGTGCATCGATGACCTGGGCGATGGACAAATGCAGCACCGGCAGTTGCCAGACCCGCTGTTGCGCGGCGGCGTCATCCAGTTCAGCGGCGTGGATCAGGTTGTTTACGCAACAGCGCGCCGACATCCACCACGCCGTTGCTTGCGGTGATACCGGACAGCAATACTCAGCGCCCTCGGCAAAGGCACGCATCAAGTCGCTCATAAAGGCCGAGCGCAAGCCGTTGGGTTCGCGTGGGCGCGCGACAATGCCCGGCAGACGCACCGCGCGGCTGTCGACTTCAGCGCGCCGACCCAGATCGATCAGCGCGCGCTCGACCATCACCTTGTGTGTGCCGTACGACAGTTGCGGATGCAGTTCAGCCTGCTCGTTCATCTTCGCTGGCAGATCCGCGCCGTACACCGCGACGCTGCTGGCATAGACCAACACCGGAGGTCGCGCCTTGTTGCGCAGTTGATCGAGCAGTTCGAGGCTGGCCAGCAGGTTGACCTGATAACCCAGTTCGTAATGCGCCTCCGCCGCTCCGCCGGGGACGCTGACCAAGTGAAACACAACATCGATGCCATCGGCCAAGACCCGGCGCATCAACGCTGCATCCGTCACGCTGCCGCTGTGTCGACGCAAGCGCGGATCGTCTGGCAGTCCTTGCACATCGGTGTCGAGCACCAGCAACGAGCGAATGACTTGCCCGCGCAAACTGCCGCGCGCGAGCAGACAACGCAGCAGTTCGCGACCGACAAAGCCATTGGCTCCGGTAATCAGTACACGCATGGGCGTTCCTTAGCCGTGGGCCTTGACGACGCGTTGATCGATCGCACCAAACAGTGACTGGCCATCGCTGCCGGTGACGTCCATGCGCACGCGATCACCGAAACGCATAAAGCCTGTCACCGGTGCGCCGTGCTCGATCATCTCAATGGCCCGACGTTCGGCGATGCACGCCGAGCCGACATTGCGCTCGACGTTCGACACCGTGCCGGAACCGATCAGGGTGCCGGCGCGCAAGCGACGGGTTAAGGCCGCGTGGGCGATCAGCTCACCAAAATGAAAGTTCATCTGCGCGCCGTGCGGCTGGCCAAACCATTCGTCGTTCCACTGCACTTGCAGGGGCAAATTCACGCGGCCATCGCGCCAGGCTTCGCCGAGCTCATCCGGGGTAATCGCCAGCGGGGCAAAACTGGAGGACGGTTTGGCTTGCAGGAAACCGAACCCGGTGCGCATTTCCCGCGGTGCCAGCGCACGCAGGCTGACATCGTTGATCTGCAGGATCAGTTTGATGTGCTGCAACGCGCTCTCGGCCGAACAGCCCATCGGCACATCATCGACCAGCACGACAAATTCGCCTTCGAAATCGATGCCCTGGCTTTCGCTCGGCAGTTGGATGTCATCGTGTGCGCCGATGAAGTCATCACCGGCGCCCTGGTACATCAACGGCGTGCGGTCAGCGCCTTCGATCGGGTCGAGATTGAACGCTTTCTGCATCAGTGCGCCGTGACTGAGAAACGCCGAGCCGTCGCACCATTGATAAGCACGCGGCAGCGGCGCCATCGCCTGCGCGGGGTCGAAGGCAAAGGCCTCGCGGCAATCGTGGTTTTCAAGTTCACGCGCCAGGGCTTGCAAACGCGGTTCGGCTTCAGCCCAGTTTTCGATGGCTTGCTGCAAGGTCGGCGCTACCGAACGGGCGTCAATAGCCCGAGACATGTCGCGCGAAACCACCACCAATTGGCCGTCACGGCTAGCGTTTTTCAAGGTTGCGAGCTTCATGCTTTTTCTCCCGGGCAGTCTTGCAGTTCAGCGGTAAAGCGCCCGTCCAGCAGAATAAACACCATGCGCGCCATGGCCTCGGTGCGGTTGCTCCACGCGTGATTGGTGCCGCGTTGAACCACCACGTCGCCACGCTTGAGGTGGACCTCTTCATCGTCGAGCACCAGCCAGACTTCGCCTTCGGTGACGATGCCGTAATCGAGGGTTTCGGTGCGGTGCATCAGTTTGTGCCGCGAGTTCGCCTGGCCGGTGCCGGCATGCGCTTGGCCAATCTCGGCAAATGCGGCCGCAGCAGCGGCATCATTGACCTGGTTCTGCACGCTGTCTGGTGGAATGTCGACGACACGAATCACGCTGCCCTGCGGGCCGGGGCTCAGCTGTAAAGGTTTGCTGGTTGGATCATCGGCATTGTCCAGCAGTGCCGGACTGCCGCTACTGTTCCATATCTCATGAAACACCGTGCCTGGCACCGCTTGCAGTGCGAAGACGTTAGCGGTTGCGCCGAGACTGGCGACGACGGCGCGGCCGTGGGCATCATGCCCGGTGACCACGCGTTTGAAAGGGGGAAGCGCTTGCATGGAAAATCCTCGTTCAATGGCCGTTGCCGATGGAGTCGTGACCGCCGACATGGGCGCGTTTCAACAGACCACCGAGCCTCGGCACGGACAGACAAAACAGCGCCACGACCAGTTGCAGCCAACCGATCATGGCCAGTGCTTGCGGCAATGCCGTGGAAGCTCCGGATGTGATGGCGAGTACCACCAGCGGGCTGATGAATTCGCCAGCGAAAATCGCCGCGGTGAAACACCCCGCCGCGCGCCCACGCTGGTCAAAACCGACTTGCGCCATGATCCAGGTGATCAACGTCGGCAACATCAGGCCGATGCCCAGACCGTTGACCAAGACCGCGACCACCACTTGCGCGTGGCTGCCGGCAGCGGCCATCAACAGGCCGCCGATGCCGGCCAGGCCATAGGCAATCAGCAACAGATGCTGGCTGCGCAGACCGCTCAACAAGCGAAAACTCAAGGCCCCGACGAGCACGCCGAGTTGATTGGCGCCCATGGTCATGCCGATCTGCTGCGGCGCATCCACGTGCAACAAGTTGAGCAAGTAGCCGGCCTGCACCGGCACGATGAACAGGCTCAGTCCCGCGAGCAGCGACAATGCATACAGGGGCGTCAGTGCCCGCCATGGAAATGCGCGCGGGGCTGGCACCGGCGCCGTTGTCGCCGGTTGCACGCGGGGTTGCGGTTCCCAGAGTTTCCACGCCATCAGCGGCAGAAAAACCAGACCGACCGCGTACAGCGCAAACGGTGCGCGCCAGTCGTCCTGACCGAGAAAACCACCCAGCGCGATAAACACCGCAGCGGACAGTGAGGTCGCGACCATTTGCAAGGCGAACAAGCGCTCGCGTCGGGCGCCGCTGTAGTAGTCGCCCATCAGCGTGGTGCAGCAGGTCATGATCCCCGCCTCCGCCAGACCGATCCCGGCGCGGCTGGCGACGATGGCCTGCAGCGAATCAAGCCACAGCGGTAACACACCGCAAAGCGTGTAGAGGGCCATGCTCGCCAACAACAGCGGTTTGCGTCCGAGCCGATCGACGATGACCCCGGCAAACGGCGCCAGTACTGCAATCATCAATGCCGGCAAGGTCAGCACGATCGGCACCAGCACGGTGCTGCCGGCGACCTCGGCAAAATGGGCCTGCATGCGCGGTAATACCGGTGCGAGCAATACCGCGCCGAGCACGGGCAGGCAACTGCCGAGCAGCAACAGCAACGATTGCGTCCAACCGGCGCGGCGGCCGCTGTTTTCCAATGAAGACTCAACGGCCATGACAGGTCTCCCGATGACGCGATTGATGACTATCTACCGCCACGGCTCGCGACGGCAGGCTCAGATTGATCGCCTCCGCCGGCATTTCTGCGTCGGTGTTCGTGCGCCGTGCAGGCAGCAGGAAGTACGCCAGCGCTGGCAACAGCAGCAGCGCGCCGACCATGTTCCAGACGAACATGAACGCCAGCAGCACGCCCATGTCAGCCTGGAATTTGATCGGCGAGAAGATCCACGTGGCCACGCCAATGGCGAGCGTGATGCCGGTGAGCATCACCACTTTGCCGGTGGACACCAGCGCGCGGTAATAGGCCTCTGACAGGCTCGCGCCTTGGCGCAGATGACCAAGCAGGATGCTCATCACGTACAACGCATAGTCGACGCCAATGCCGACACCCAACGCGATCACCGGCAACGTCGCGACCTTCACGCCGATGTTCAGCCAGACCATCAATGCTTCGCAGAGGATCGAGGTGAGCATCAGCGGAATCACCGCGCACAGCGTGGCGCGCCACGAACGGAAGGTGATCAGGCACAGGACGATCACCGCGCCGTAGACCCAGAACAACATCTCGCGATTGGCTTGCTTGACCACGATATTGGTCGCCGCTTCGATGCCGGCATTGCCCGCTGCCAGCAGGAACTGCACGTCCTGGTCGTTATTGGCGGCGGCGAATTGCTCAACGTGCTCGACCAGCCGCGTCAGCGTTTCAGCCTTGTGGTCGGTGAGGTAGGCGTACAGCGTGAGCAGGCTGCAATCTTCGTTGTACAAGCCGCGTGGCGCACTGGCGGTGATCATGTTGAGCATCGCCTGATTGTTCTGCAGCTCGTACCACTTGGCGCTGCCTTCGCTAAGGCCAACCAGCATGCGCCGGTTGAGCAAGGCCAGCGAGTTGGTCGAATCCACCCCCGGCAATGCACGCAGTTGCCAGTCCAGCGCATCGACCTTGGCGAGGATGTCGTAACGCGCACATTGCCCGGCCGGGGTCTTGACCATCACTGCGAACAAATCACTGCTGGCGCCGTAATGCCGGGTCAAAAACGCATCGTCCTGGTTGTAGCGTGAGTCGGCCCGCAGCTCCGGTGCGCCGGCATCCAGATCACCGATCTTCAATTGCAGGCTGACCACAAAGCCCAATGCCGCCAACGCCAGGCTGATGGCAATGCACAGGCTGGCCCAGCGACGTCGGGTAAACAGATCGAGAAAACGCCAGAAGCCATGACGCCGCGCGCCGGCCTGATCGTTCTGCTCGCTCTTCAGGCTCAATTGCGCCGCACGTGGCGTTACGCCGACGTAGGACAGCAACACCGGCAGCAGAATCAGGTTGGTGAAAATCAGCACCGCCACACCGATACTGGCGATCACGGCCAGATCCTGAATCACCTGGATCTTGATCAGCATCAGCACGGCAAAACCCACTGCGTCGCAGAGCAATGCCGTCAGCCCGGCCAGAAACAGCCGTCGAAAGGTGAAGCGCGCGGCCACCACCCGGTGCATGCCGCGACCGATGTCCTGCATGATGCCGTTCATTTTCTGGGCGCCGTGGCTCATGCCGATGGCGAACACCAGAAACGGCACCAGCACCGAATACGGATCCAGTTGATAGTCGAGCAACGGCAACAGGCCCAACTGCCAGACCACCGCCACCAGCGAACAGAACACCACCAGCAACGTGCTGCGCAGGCAGCGTGTGTACCAGAACAGCACGGCGGTGGTGATCAGGATCGCGACGGCGAAGAACAGCAGGATCTGCTTGAGCCCGGCAATCAGGTCGCCGACCTTTTTCGCGAAACCGGTGATGTGAATGTCGATCCTGTCGTTCTGGTACTCGCTGCGCAACGCCTCCAGTTGCTCGGACAGCACCGAGTAATTGAGCGCCTGGCCGTCAGAGGTCGTCGCCAGTAACGGCACGTAAATGATGCTCGAGGTTTGATCGAACGCTACCAGTTGGCCAAGCTCGTTGGAGCGCTGCACGTTGCGGCGCAAAGCCTCGAGACCGGCCGGTGTGCCAGCGTAATCGTCCGGGATCACCGGGCCGCCATCCAGTCCGTCTTCAGTCACTGCGACCCAGCGAGTTGCCGGCGTCCACAGCGATTTCATGTAGGCGCGATCAACGCCAGGCAGCAGGTACAGCTTGTCGCTCAAGGCCTGTAGGGTTTTCAGGTAATCAGCGTCGTAGATATCGCCCTGGCGATTGGCGACGACAATGCGCAAGGAGTTGCCCAGACCGCTGAGCTGCTTTTGATGTTGCAGATAATTGGCGATGTAGGGTTGTTGCGTGGGAATCATCTTTTCGAAACTGGCGTTCAGCTCGACACGCGTGGCCTGATAGCCCAGGAAAAGCGTGGTCACCAGGCACACCAGCAACACCCACAACCGGTGATTGAACAAAGTGCGTTCCACGACCGAGCCGGAGCGCGGGTCGAAACTCGCCAGGCTGGCCGTGGCGTTGTCGAATGGTTTCATAACCTCACTCCGAAGCTGTAGCGGTGGGCGACGCCAGGCGCGTCAACCCGGTAAAACCGGCCAGCACCAGGCTGCCATCGGCGGCCTGCACGACGCTGGCAATCGGTTTGCCCAGCGGTTTGCCGAAAGGCTGCAGGGTGGGTGCGTCGCCCGTGGTGCGAAACATCGCGCCCGCCTGATTGACCACCAACAGCTGGCCGTCAGCGGTGCGGATCGCTTCACTGAAGGACACGGGCATCGGTACGGGCGCGGGCAAAAAGCTGTCGCCGCCGTCGGTGGAAATGAACGCGTTGCCTTTCAATCCTGCCGCCAGCAGCGCGCCGTCATCGCGTACTTGCAGGGCGAAAAAGCTGCCGCTGTACGGGCTGTCGAGCGCGACGAAGGATTGTCCGCCGTCCTCGGAACGCGCCACATAGCCTTGCTCGCCAGCGACGAACCAACGCTCGCCTTGTTGCGCGATGGCATAAAGGTGCGCGCCCATGGGGTTGTCGATATGGCCCATCAGCGACTGCCAGCTCACGCCGCCGTCCTCGGTGGTAAACGCGAGGCCGTAGGCGCCGACGATCAGGCCGTGACGCGCATCGGTGAACTTGAGGCTCAGAAACGGTTTGTCCGCGCCTTCGCTGACCATCCGTTCGGCGGTTTGCACGCGCGCCGCCGCTGCGTCGGGGTCAGTGGCTGTCGGCACTTGCTCGCGTGCGGCGTGCAACTCCAGTTGCGCCGCGCGATTGCCGTCCAGTTGCAACGCCCAGTTTTCACCGCCGTCGTGGGAGACCAGCACCGCACCGGCATGGCCGACCGCCCAGCCCGTGTTGGTATCGACAAACTGCACCGCCGTAAGGCTGACGGAGACCGGCACCTGCGCCTGCCGCCAACTGATGCCGTTGTCATCGGAGAGCAAGACGATGCCGCGTTCGCCGACCGCCACCAACCGCGCACCTGCCCGCGCCAGATCAAGCAAGACCGCTTGCCGGGCCTGCGGCGCGCGCATCGCCGGGGTGTGCAAGACATCACCGACGGCAGCGGCCTGAGCCTGGCTTACGGGTAATACGCAAGGCAGCGCCAGCAGCGCTAACAACCGCCCGAGCACCTGACAGATTCTGTTCATACCGACCTCGAAACCACCTGTGAAACCGGATCGCCACACCGTGTGGCGATCCGGCCCGATTCAACGAACCCCGGCACCCGCCATCGCCGCCGGCGAGAATTCAGACGCCTTGTAGCGATCGACCACGCCGTATTGCTCAGGCAGGCCGGTGTAGACGTTCTGGATAAACCAGGCGCCGGAGGTCAGGTCGTAGAAACCCGAAGACAGCTGCGCCTGCGCTGGCAGATCCGGCAGCACGGCCGGTAGCGACCACAAGGTTTTGGCGAGTTGGCCGTTGGCGTCCCAACGATCACCGAGCATCGCTTGCCAGGTGTCTTCGTCGAGGTAGTAACGGCCCTTCGGCAGTTGGTGACGTTTGCCCGGTGCGAGTTCGGCGTCCACCACCCACACGCGATGCAATTCCCAGCGCACGTAATCAGGATTCATGTGATGGGCCAGAAACAAATCTTCCGGCTTGCCTGCGGTCAGGACTTTGTTGGTGTTGTAGGGGATATACATTTCCTGCTTGCCGACCAGCTTCCAGTCGAAGCGATCGATGCGCCCCTGGAACACGCTCAACTCGTCGAACGACATCACCCCGGCGGTGGCCGGCGTCGGTGTGTCGCAGCAGGCATTCGGCAACTTGCGCACGCGGCGCTGGCCGGTCAGATAGACGTGAGCCTGGGACTTGTCGCCGTTGATATTGGTGCGCCCCATGATTTGCTCACCGGCACGCAATGGCGGGCCGACGTTCAGCAGGCGGAACAGCCAGTAATCACCAGCGAAGCTTTCCGGCGTGCCGTCCTGGTAGTAATACGGCATGTCCTGGATCGCCTGGCCGTCGGTGGTCATCACTTGTTTGCCGTCTGCGGTCATCAGGTAATGACGAAAGTGCATGGCCAGTGACGTGCCGCGCCAGTTGAGGATGTGGTTCCACATGGCTTCGGCGCCGTTATGCGGAATCGGGAATGGAATACCGCCAAACGCACCTTCGGGCACCGGTCCGGCGCTGCTGTCGACTAGCTTGGCGCGGGTGGCATTTTTCAGAGTGTTGTCGTACACCCATTGCGGTGCGGCGGCCGTGCGACGGGTCGGATAGACGTCGATGCGATAGGTGTCAGGAAAACGCTTGAACATCTCCTTGGTGCCATCGCTGAGCTTGCCGGCGTATTGCGCCAGGTTTTTCGAGGTGATGCTGAACAGCGGCTTGTCAGTCGCAAACGGATCACCGCGCTTGCCGCCCGGTTTGTACGCCGGGTCGACCTTGGTGTAACCGCCCTGCCAGGCCGGAATGCTGCCGTCGGCATTGCCTGCGCGCTCGGCACCCATTGGCGTGAGACTGCTCGACAGTTTGGCCGCCTCTTCTGCGGTGGCCGCAGTTGCAACCTGACTCAGGACGGTCAGCGTTCCGAGCAAGGCAAAGCACAGGGCCGTAAGGCGCGGGACACGATTGTGGTGGTGAGAAGTCATGCGCAAGTCCTCTTAAAACGTGGTCTTGACGGAGAAGGCGAGGTAATCCCGATCCTTCAGCGATTGCTTGTAATTGAACTGGCTGAGGCCGTTGAGGTTGGTGTCCTCGGCGCCGTAGTAATGCGTGTACGTCAGGCCGGCCGTGACGCGATCGAGGTAAGTAGCGGTGATACCGATGTTGATGTCGCCGCCGTTGTCCGGGCCGAACGAGCTGACCACCGCGGATTTACCCAGCGGGAAATAACTGACGCCGACCGGAATGCTGATATCGATGCCGGAGAAGAACTGTCGGTACGTCGGCGTGTAGACGACTTTGAAACCGAGGCCATCATCAGTGGCGTTCGGGTCCAGCGCGGCGCGATTTTTAGTGACGCTGAGCAGGCGGTTCCACGCCACTTCACCAACCAGTCCGGACTCGCGGGCGAGGAAGTTCGGGCCAAACGACGCCAACACGTTCAGGTTGACGTGAGCGGTGCGACCCACGGCGTAGAGCGCGTCATCATCGTTGTCGGCGATGACGCCGGGCAGCACGGTCTGACCGTTCGAGACCAGCGGCATGTTCCAGCGCATCGACGCTTCACCGGCGAAGCTGTACTCGTCCACGGTGGTGGAAAAACTCGCGCCCAGCGCGCGAATGTCTTCGGGGTAAACCCAGTAGTACTCGCCGATCTGGCCGGTGCTGAAGTTCGGCGCCGCCGTCGACGGTTTCAGATACAGCTTCGGCGTCTTGTCGTGGTACTGAATGGCGTAGAGGCCGTACTCGACGGTCTCAGCGCTGTATTTCAGTTGCAGACCGCCCTGCCCCGAACTGCGCGCTTCCTTGTCATTACCGTGAAAAAACGCCGCGGGACTGGCCGGGTTGCCGCCGAGGAATGCCGGAAACGGCGCACCGACGATCAAGCGCTCATTGCCTTCGCCAATGGTGTCGCTGGTGGAGAAATAACTGCCGGCGGCGGGCAGTCGGGTTTCTTCCCATTCGAGTTGGTAATAAGCGCCGAGCGATACGTCGTCCGTCAGTTGGAAGGTGCCAGACAGTTGATTGACCGGACGGGTGATTTCCTTGAACTGCGTGTTAGGCACCGACTGCGCCTTGACCACGTCAACCGGGGCCATGCCACCGGCAATGCCGTTGGCGCCGAAGAACAGGCTTTCGCCCCAGATCAGGCCATGACGGCCGGCGCGCACCGACGTTGCGCGGTCGGCCAGTTCACCGTTCCAATAAACGAAGGCGTCGAGAATTTCGCCGTCACCTCCGTGCAAATGACGGGTGTCATCGGTGAACTCGTCGTAGCCGACCGAACGTGCGTTGGCGCGGGACGGATCGTTATTGTCGTTGTTGCCCTGGTACTCGCTGTCGTACCACGCTGCACCACTCAAACGCGCGCCGAAGTCCTGAAACGACAGATCCAGTTCCGAGAGAATGTCGGTGCGATTGGAGATCAGGCCTTTTTTGAAGGCACGATCGCCATCGTCCTGATTGAGCGCCACCTGACCCTCGGTCAACTTGCTGCTCGGATTCTGCGTGCGCCAGGCAGCGCTGTACTTGATCGTGTTGTCCCAGCGCAACTTGAAATCCGGGTTGCCGGTATCGATGTCGAAAGCGTGAGCGGCCTGGCTGCACAGCACCAGCAGCGCAGCAACGCTCAAACCAAAGGGTGCAGACGAGCAGACCGAGCGACGCGCGAGCGCCGCAGTCGTAGAACTAACCATCGCGTTAACCTCTTGTTTTTATAGTGGTAACTGCTGTGGATGAGGCGCAGGTGGGGCTTAGATCGGCTCGGCGGTGCGCGCGAGCATTTGCTTGACCAGGCCAATGCGATCGAAGGCGCGGTCGTGCTGCATCTCCTTGTCACCGGCCAGCACCGAGCTTTCGCTGATGTATTTGCAACGTTCGAAGCGCCGCGCCATGAAGCGCTGCAACTGCTGCTCGACGCTGGTGGTGGCGGACTGCTCGTGAGTGAGTTCTTCGCTGAGCACAATCGCGTCTTCGATGGCCATGCCGGCGCCTTGACCAAGGTGCGGCGTGGTCGCGTGGGCTGCATCGCCGATCAGCAGGACGCGTCCGCGATGCCACGGTTCATCGACGAACACCACTTCCATCGGCTTGTAGACGACTTGGCTGTTGTCGGTGATTTGCTCGCGCAGTTCGCCGATCAGCCCGGTAAAACCTTGCAGGCGCTGGCGCATCTGCGCGGCCAGATCGGCAGGATCCATCCACGGATTGGACGGTTCGTGGGACGTCAGAAACAGGTACATCAAGTTGCCGGCCAGCGGCACCAGCCCGGCGTTGCCGTCAGCGCTTTGATAGTTGGCCAGATGGTCGATTTGGGGCGCGCGGGGAAAGTTATAGCGCCACACCGACTGACCAGTGAAACGCGGGGTGTACGCATCGCCAAAGACCAGGCTGCGCACTTTCGAGAACAGTCCGTCGGCACCGACCACCAGGTCGTAGTGGCCGCGATTGCCGTCGGTAAACAACACGTCGACCTCTGTGCCGTTGTCGTCCAGCGCTTCCACACTCAGGCCCAAACGCACGTTGGCGCCGAGTTGCAGAGCGGTTTCGCTGAGAACTTTATGCAGCGCCAAGCGAGAAATGCCGACGTTGGCGGGATACTGCGGGCCGGCCAGTCGCTGACCCGGAATGCGCGCCAGTTGCTGCCCGCCGGGGCCGTAGATGGCGACGTCTTCGAAGGCATAAGCGGCGTCCAGATAACCATCAAGAACGCCCAGCTTGGCCATCTCACGGACGACGTTGCTCTGCTGAATAATCCCGACGCCATAGACTGTCCATTCGGACTTGAGCTCGATCAGGTCGACCTCAATACCTTTACGTCGCAAGGCGATGGCCGCACACAAGCCACCGATACCACCGCCCACGATCAGAACGTTGTTCACTGCACTCATGGTGTTCTCTCTTTTTATTCTTGTGATCGATGCTGCGTCGGGCACGGCATCGTTGGATGAAGCTTCCCGGCAAAGCAGGGATTTGACTAATCGCGAGTAAGGATGCGATGTATCGCCGTACGCGATACCTCGATTTATCCCGGCAACGGCAAGCCTTCAGGCATTTGCACCAGCAGCCAGCCATCCTTCTCGCAGAACGGCAGCGCCTCCAGTCTCTGGCCCAGGCACGGGCCGTAGATGCACTCACCCGTCGCCGGCAGAAATTGCGCACCGTGGGCGTAACAGACGATCAACTGGCCATCGGCGGACAGGAAACGGTCCTTGCGATACTCCAGGCGCACGTCCAGATGCGGACAACGGTTGCGATAGACCCGCACCTGATGGTCATGACGCAGGGCAAACACACTGTCGCGGCCCTGCGCCAACGGATCGAATCCGCGCGCCCGGCCCTCCTCCAGTTCGTCCAGCCGACACAATGGCTGCGCAATAGCGCTCATGATCAGCGCCGGCCTCAACCGAGTTTTGGCGGCGGGCCACCGGGGGCCCATTTTTCTTTGGCGCTGAACAGGAACAGCTGCGAGTTATCCGCCGACAGCGGTGCGCGACGGGCCTCCCAGGCATCATCGTGCTTGTCCATGTCGGCGTCGTATTCGATGTGGCAGCCCAGCGGACTGTTGAAGTACCAGAACCAGTTGGAGCCAAACAGGTGACGGCCCGGGCCCCAGAAACTGGTCCAGCCTTTTTGCTCGAAACGCGTCCCGGCCAGCAGCACTTCGGTGCCACTGCCCATGTGGAAGGTGAAGTGTTCGCAGCCTTTCATGTGCGGTGGGGTCTGGATCATGAACAGGCAATGGTGATCGTCAGAGCCTGCCGGACGCATGAACGGCCCGGCGCCAATGAAGGTGTCGGTGGTGCGAAAACCCAGGCGCTCGGCGTAAAAAGCTTCAGCTTTTGCCGCATCAGGGACGAAATACACCACGTGCGACAAAGTGCGCGGGACGGCGCCCATATCGAGGGTAATGCCCGGCTGGTTAAGCGGCCGCTGTGGCGCATGGCCGGCGGCGTTGGTCAGGTCATCCGGTGCGCTGTACGGCTTGCGTACGCTGACCTGAAAAGCGATGGCGAAACCCATGTCGTCAACGCTGTGCAGCACGCCGTGTTGATCACGACGGACGGTGCGGTCACGGGCCAGCTCATCTTCGATGGCATCCAGATCGCTGATCGCAGCGACCCCGTAGACCGTCTCGCGAATCGACGGCGCCGGACCGATCGCCGCCGGCAAATCAGGATCGTCGGCTCGACGGATAATCACCGCGGTGCCATCCAGCGCTTCGAAACGCCCGCCGTTGCTGTCAACGCCGACCGGCGCAAGGCCGTAGTCGCGCAGGCAATCGGTGCAGGCTTGAATGTCATCGACGCCAAAAATCAGGGCATCAAGGCCAATGATGTTCATGGCTTACCACTCCATTGAAATTATGATCCGGTGACTGCCGCCATGGACGCCTTGCAGCGCGCCGGGCCTGACTGGAAACCGGTGGTGGTGTCGGCAGCAGGGCCGACTGCGGCGAAGATTGGCGCAAGGGCTGACAGCTGACTAATCGCGAGTCGGGATGCGACCTATCGGCAAACGCGATACCTGCAACGAAGGTTGACGCGCCGATGGATTCGTTCGAATGTATTGCGAAAATAAATACAAAAACGGACCTGCCCATGCGTTTCAACCATCTGGACCTGAACCTGCTGGTCGCGCTCGATGTATTGCTCGAAGAGCAGAACATCACCCGCGCCGCTGAACGCCTGCACATGACCCAATCCGCCACCAGCGGCGTGCTCGCGCGATTGCGCGCCTACTTTGAGGATGAGTTGCTGGTGCAGGTGGGACGCAAGATGCAGCCCACGCCCTATGCCACGGAACTGGCCAAACCGGTGCGTGAAGTCCTGCTGACGATCCAGTCATCAATCACCGCCAAACCGGTGTTCGACCCGGCCACCAGCAAGCGTCATTTTCGCTTGGTGACCTCGGACTATCTGATCAGCGTGCTGTTCGCCCAAGTGATCCAGAACATTCATCAGGAAGCGCCCAACATCACTTTCGAAATGCTTGGCCCCAGCGACAATTCCGGCGAGTTGCTGATGCGTGGCGAGGTCGACCTGATGATCGTTCCCGAGCGCTACATCATTGACGGCCACCCTTCGCGCCTGCTGTTCGAGGAAGAACACGTGTGCGTGGTGTGGCAAGGCAATACGCATGTCGGCGACAGCCTTACTCTTGAGGAGTACATGGAGATGGGCCATGTCTCGGTGGGCTTTGGCCGTACCCGACACATGAGCATCGAAGAATGGTTCATGAATCAATACGGTTTCAATCGGCGCATTGAAGTGATCACGAACGACTTCAATACCCTGCCGCAATTGATTGTCGGCACGCAGCGCATCGCCACGATGCACCAGCGCCTGGCGAACCTCTACGCGCACTATCTGCCGCTGCGCATCCTGCCGCCGCCGGTGAAGATTCCGGTCATGCGCGAGTACATGCTGTGGCACCGCAGCGTTGACGGCGACCCGATGCACCGCTGGCTGCGCGAACGCATCAGCGAATCCATCCAGCATCTGCAACACGTGCCCATCGTATCTCGCGATACCTCGTATCCGCCGTCACGATTGGCCAATTAGTCGGGTGATCCTTAACGTGCCTTGGGAATGCCAAGGCAACCATAAGGACAACAATAATCATGTTTCGCTATTTCCCGACCAACTACGTTTGGAATCTCTCTGTCGACCTGGCCATTGAAATGGGCGCGCGCATGGGTGAAATCGAAGAGATGTGCGCCCCACTGCAAGAGGCTGCGAAACAGCCAGACGCGGCCGGCACCCGTGCCTTTCGCGAAACCTGGGCGAAAATGGCCGACAAGCTCTGCGGTCTGGCCGAAGAAGACGAAGGCAACGGCCGGATGCTCTCGGCTGGCGAAAAATACAACCGCGCCGCCACCTATTATTTGACCTGCGAGCGCCTGCAAGCCCACGGCGCACCGGGGCGTACCGAGCTCTATCAACGTTTTCTGCAGACCTTCAAGCGCGGCATCGAACTGTCGCGGGAAAACTGCGAACGGGTGGAAATTCCTTACGAGGGCAAACATCTTTCCGGCTTGCTCGTGCGCGCCGAAGGCGTCGAGGGGCCGGCGCCGATACTGGTACAGGTCAACGGTCTGGACTCGACCAAAGAAATGAAATACCGCGTGGGCCTGCCAGCCTGGCTGGCGAAACGCGGTATCTCTTCGCTGATCATCGACCAGCCCGGTACCGGCGAAGCGCTGCGCCTGCATGGCCTGACTGCACGATTCGACAGTGAGCACTGGGCCAGTCGCGTGGTGGATTGGCTGGAAACCCGAAGCGACGTTGATGCCAAACGTATCGGTCTGGAAGGTGTCTCGTTGGGCGGTTATTACTGCCCGCGCGCGGTTGCCTTCGAACCACGCTTCGCCTGCGGCGTCGTATGGGGCGCCAACCATGACTGGCGTGATGTGCAAAAGCGTCGACTGGAAAAGGAAGGCAGCTTCCCGGTACCGCACTACTGGGCGCATGTCTGCTGGGTGTGGGGCGCCAAGGACGTCGAAGAGTTCATGAGCATCGCCGAAGACGTCCACCTCGATGGCGTGCTCGACCGCATCAAGGTGCCCTTCCTCGTGACCCATGGTGAGCAGGATTCGCAGATTCCGTTGAAGTGGGCGCATCGCACCTACGAACAACTGGTCAACAGTCCAAAATGTGAGCTGAAAGTCTTCACCGAACGTGAAGGTGGCGTGCAGCATTCGAGCTTCGACAACAGCATCAATGCCGGGCATTACATTGCTGACTGGATCGCCGAAACCTTGGGCGGCCGTACTGCTTGAATCACTGAAAAAACACGCCATGCAAAACGCCGGACAATCTCTCGATTGTCCGGCGTTTTGCATTACCGGATTCAAGCGCTGGCGCACCTATTGACGCCGTCAATACTCAGCCATCGATGCAATCTGCTGGTGGCCCCCTCGCCTGCTCTTTAGCCTCATGTGCAGAACAATCACAAAGCGAAGACGCCATGACTGCCCTGCACCTGAAATGCCAGACCCTGTTTGACGGCACCGGACTGCAAACCCGCCAACAACAGACATTGATCGTCGAAAACGGCCTGCTCAGTTACGTCGGGCCCACCGCACTGGCACCCGCTCCCAATCCAGGCGATACACAGGTGGATGCAGGGGATAATTTCGTCATGCCGGGGCTGGTCGATGTGCACACACATCTGGCCTTTGGTAACGCGCAGAGCGAGGAAGATATTGATCTGTGGACCAGCGACGAATTTCGCGCATTGCGCGGGATGTTCTTCGCGCAACACGTGCTGGCCGCCGGCGTGACCAGCATGGTCTGCCCCGGCGACAGTGGCCAGCTCAGCATTGCGGTGCGCAATGCGGTGACCGCAGGTTTATTTGAAGGGCCGAGGATCGCAGCCAGCAGCCGCGTCATCACCAATCGGCAGAGTCTCAATGACTGGTTCCCGAGTCGGGTGGGCGCCCCGGAATACTTCACCGCGCAGTTGGTCACCAGCCGTAGCGACGCCCTCGCGGAGATCCGCAAGCAGGCCAAGGACGGCGTCGACCTGATCAAGATCGCCATGGACGGCACGCACCGCCGCCCCAACGGCGAAATCATTGCGGCCTTCACTGCCGACGAAACCTTCGAAATGGTCGAGGAAGCGCATCGTCTGGGCTGCAAGGTCGCCACCCATGCGTACGGACGCGAAGCTGTGATGTACGCGGCGCGCGCGGGCGTTGATCTGGTCTTTCATGCCTTTTACATGGACGACGCCTGCATCGAAGCGCTGCTTGAGGCCGGCAGCATCCTTGCCCCGACCATGACGTTCCCGCAGAACACCGTGGATTTCTGCCAGCCCCATGACCCGGCGATCAGCACCGGTTATGCCGGTTATTGTGCTCGCACACTGGAGGTCGGTTCGGCGGTACTCAAACGGGCCAAAGCGGCTGGCGTACCCTTTGCCTGCGGCAGTGACAGCGGCTTCGCGGTGACGCCTTACGGAGAGTGGCATGCTCGTGAACTGGAGTTGCTGGTGACTCGGCTTGGATTCACCCCGGCCGAAGCGTTATACGCCGCGGCCGCTGTTGGTGCGCGCTGCATGCCGCGCGGTGAAACCCTCGGCTCGCTGCAAGTGGGCAAACAGGCAGATTTCCTCGTGCTCGACGGTTCACCGCTGGATGACATCCGCATCCTTCAGGATCGTTCGCGCCTCAAAGCGGTGTACAAGGCCGGCCAACCGGTACGCATGGATCGCAGCCCCTACAACCCCAAGCAAGTGTCCGATTTCAACTCGCTGAAATGGACCGATCTTTACACCCGCGACCGCGTGGCCCAACTGGGTAAGTGGGCCGTATGAGGACAGAGGCCATGCAACAACTTGATCTACTGACTGCGACGAACATGGCCAGCGATGCCATTTGCATTGCTCGGGAAACCGGAATCAAGCCTCTGGGCGTCGCTGTGCTGGATGCCGCCGGCCATCCATTGGCGGTTTTGCGCGACGAACACGCCACTTTCCTGCGCCCGCAAATCGCCACCGGCAAGGCACGCGGTTGCCTGGGCATGGGTTTTGGTGGGCGCGAACTGGCGCGACGCGCGCAGGCCATGCCGGCGTTTTTCGACGCGATCAACAGTTTGACCGGCGGCGAGGTGATTCCCGTAGCGGGCGGCGTGCTGATTCGTAATGCCGAGGGCATGGTGCTCGGGGCCATCGGCATCAGTGGCGATACCTCGGACAACGACGAACGCTGCGCATTGCTGGCCATCGCCAAGGCCGGATTGGTCGCCGACAGCGGCGATCAGGCAGAGGGTTGATCGAGCAATGCGGCCTGTTCCAGGAGCAGGCCGCGAAACCATTGCATGACCGGGTCATGCTCTTGATAGGGATGCCATTGCAAGACTTGAACGGCCTCGGGAAAAGCCAACGGCGCCCGGTGGACGCGTAATGGATAACACTGGGCGAAGCGTTGCGCCTGTCGTCGAAACACCGTGGCAATGCGTGCGGTACCGACAATGAATTGCGGCATTAGTACAAAGCTTTCAACGGTCACGGCCACTTGTCGCTCAATGCCGAGTTCATGCAGGTGCATGGCATCCATCGCCAGGTTGTGCCCGTCGGCAAACTCGCGCACCACATGCGCCGCGGTGCGATAGTCGGCCATGCTCAGTTGCTCGCTAAACTCTGGCTGTTGGGCGCAGACGATACAACAGAGCTGATCCGTCATGAGCGACACATGGGGATAGGCCGGGTTCAACCGTCGCTGCGGCACGATCACGCAATCACTGCGCCGATAATCGAGCGCTTCGCTGACGACATCGCCGTCGCGCGGAACAGGCATGTCGCGCAGGCTCAAGCGAATATTCGGAGCGATACGCGCCAATACACGGCTGACCTTTGAGAGCAGCACATCGGCGACGTAATCGGAGGCTACCAGAGTGATGTGTCGGTCGCAGTTCGCCGGGTCAAAATTCAGCGGCGCGTCGACGACTTCCCGTGTCAACGCCAACGCAGCACGCACTTTTGGCAGCAACTCCAGGCCCAGCGCCGTGGGTTCGAGGCGGCGTCCCACTTGTACCAGTAACGGGTCGTTGAAATGTTCACGCAAGCGGCCCAGTGCCGAACTGGCAGCTGACTGCCCCAGGCACAGACGCTCGGCCGCCCGGCTGACGCTGCATTCGCTCAGCAAAGCATCCAGCGCAACCAATAGATTAAGGTCGAGGCGTCGATATCGCATGTCGGTTCCGCTGATGGGCGTGGGTCAGGTGTTTGCCCGGAATGGCGGGCATGGTCCACACCCCAATCATGACCTTAACCAGCGGCTTACCGATGTACCAATCGCCTGTATCGCTGGCAGGTATCGTCAATAACGATACCAGGCACCAGCGAGGAATGACTCAGGTTGGCAACTCCCTACACCTAGGCTCAGCGGCGCAGCAGTCGATTGACCAAGAGCAGGACGGCCGCGCCAATGGCGAGTGCGGCGACGGGTTTCTCTTTAACGAACGTTGAAACGCTGTCGAGTGTATCGCCGTAGGTTTTGGTCAGTTGGCCAGCCGCCTGACGACCAACACCTTCAGCCTCCATTGCCGAGTCCCCCATCAGTCTACCGACCGCGCTCTGCGCCTTGCCGGCCAGCTTTTCTGCTACACCTTCTACCTGTTCGCTCTTCATGATTGATCAACCCTGCGTGCATGAGTGGGGAATGCCGACAGCCCTAACCGCGTGGCTGGCAGCACGACATTAGGGGCGCACGCCGGATGATTAGTTCAAAGATGATGTGGCCCGACAGTTTTCCCCTTTGGCAATAGAACCCCTCCAAGTGAGAAGGGTCTGCTCTTGAATCACTCTCGAGAATCCATCCAATGTCCGCGCAACGCAGCCTTGTCATACTCGCCCGGGGAGGCTACGCCGCTAGAGGTGTGCTTTACCTGATCATCGGTATCTTCGCGTTGCTGGCAGCCCATGATTCGACAAAACCCAAGGACAGCCACAGGAGCCTCGAGGCCTTGCTGGCTCAGCCGTTCGGCTATTTTCTCGTTGGGATTGTCGTAGCCGGCCTGCTCGCTTTTGCCGCCTGGCGTTTCCTGCAAGCGACCCGCGATGTCGACCATCACGGCAAAAACCTCAAGGGTTTGGTGATTCGCGCCGGTCTGTTCGCCGGCGGTCTGGTCAACGGTGCTCTGGCATTCTTTGCATTGGGCCTGCTGATCAGCGGCATTAAAAGCTCGGGCGCTTCCGGCGGCCAGAGCAAGGACTGGCTGGCGCATTTTTTGTCTTGGGAAGACTCGAACTTATTGGTGTATCTGATCGCGCTCATTCCGCTGGGTGTTGGAATCGCTCACATCATCAAAGGTTGGAAGGCGTCATTCGAGCAATATTTCGAGGCCGACGAAGACGTCATGCGTTACGTCCGCCCGGTGTCGCGGTTCGGTCTGATCGCCCGTGGCGTGGTGTTTATCGAAATTGCCGTGCTGCTGGCCATCAGCGGTTCCGCTTATAAAGCCATGGACCCACCGGGTATGAAGGAAGCCCTCGACGCCCTGCAGAACCTGCCAGCGGGATGGCTGATTCTAATGGTGATGGCCGCGGGGCTGATTGCCTTCTCGGTTTACAGTTTCTCTGAAGCGTTCTGGCGCAAGATCAATATGGATGTGCCGGGCGTCTCAAGGCAGTAGAGCGCTGCGCCCTCTGTCGAAGCTTTTCCAGCCCGGCGGGAGTGTGACTGCCCACGCTCGGTGAGCAGTGCATTCAGTCAGAAATCCACCGTGGCCGACAGCAGATAAGTCCTCGGTGTCGACAACGTCAACCCCGGCTCACTGTCATCCGAGGCCCCGGCCGAACTCCAATAACGCTTGTCCAGCACATTCTCGATATTGCCACGCAAGGTGATGGTCTTGTCGTCAACCTTGAAGGCATAGCGCGTGCCCACGTCGAAGCGCTCCCACGAGTCGATCTCCTTCTCGTTCGACTGATCCAGGTACTGCGAACTCGAATAGATGCCCCGCGTTGTCAGCGTCAGCCCCTGCACGGTCGGCACGTCCCACTCGGCGCCGAGATTGACGTTGTATTTCGGCGTCGCCGGCGCCCGGTTGCCGTCGAAGGTGCCGTTGCTGGTCTGGGTCAGTTCGCTGTCGATGTACATCACGCCGCCAAGCAAACGGAAACCTTTGAGCGGTTCACCGAACACGCTCAGCTCCACGCCATTGTTCTCGCGCTTGCCATTGGGGCCAAAGACCCGCGTGGTGGCGTTGGTTTCATAGGCTGGTTGCTTGATGCGGAACACTGCAGCCGTCAATGCGTAGGCGCCGGCGTCGTACTTGGCACCGACTTCAACCTGACGGCTGATAAATGGCGGGAAGATCTCATCCTCGTTCACTGATGTCGAAGGCGCGATCTTGCCCTGACTCAAACCTTCCATGTAGTTGGCGTACAACGACAGTTTGTCGGTCGCCTTGAACAGAATGCCGCCCGATGGCGAAACCTTTTCCTCGTCGTAAGCCGTGTCGCCTTTAACGTCATCGCTCCAGTCATCAACTTTCACCCGCTGCCAGCGCGCACCGAGGGTCAGCAGCAAGCGATCATCGAAAAAGCCCAGGGTGTCGGACAACGCCACGCCGCTGAAGCGGTTTTCGGTGTAGACCTTGGCGTCATTGCGTGTCGGCGTGCCGGGTTTTGCTGTTTCCACCGGGTCATACAGGTTGCTGCGCCCTGCCGCGTAACGCGCGCCGCCGTTCTCGAAATCCATGTAGAAGTAGCTGGCCGCCAGATTGACCTCGTGACTCACCGGCCCGGTGTGGAACCAGTTGCGCACGCCCGCCGTGGCCGTGCGCACGTTTTCGTCGCGGGTGAAGTCGCGTGGCAGAACGCTGAAATCACCGGCGTCGTTGGTCACGGAAACGGCGTGGCGCAAGAAGTCATGGTTACTTTTGCGCGCACCGACGCCGCCGTACAGCATCACCGAATCATTGACGTCGAACTCGGCGTTGAACGTACCGAAGGTGTCCTCGGTTTTCGCCTGGCTCCACGGTTGCGCGTAGTTGCGATGCACGCTGTTCGCGCTCGGCACCTTGGCGTTGGCCGCGACTTGCACGCGCTCCTGCGGTGCGTCGGTGTCGCGTTCGGTGTGGCCGATATCGGTCGAAAGGCGCAGGCGTTCACCGCGAAAATCCAGGCCTAGAACGGCCATGTCACGGTCGACACTTTGATGATCCCACTCGGTGTCGCCGGATTGTTTGACGCCGTTGAAACGCAGGCCAAATTGATTGTCCTCGCCGAAGCGCCGGCCGACATCCACCGCGCCGCCGACCTGATTGTTCGAGGCGTAATTGGCCGTCAGTGAGGTGATCGGTTTGTCGGTGGCACGCTTGGGCACCACGTTGATCCCGCCACCGACACTGCCCCGTGGCGAAATCCCGTTGATGAGTTGGCTCGGGCCTTTGAGGATGTCGACGCGATCGGCCATTTCCATGTCGATCGTGTAAGTGGGCAGCACGCCATAGAGCCCGTTGTAGGCGACGTCGCTGTTGAACAGGCTGAAACCACGGATGGTGAACTGCTCGTAGCGGCCACCGGCCGGGTTGGTCGCGCGCACCGACGGATCGCTGGCAATCAGATCGCCCAAGGTGCGCGCCTGCTGATTCTTCACCGCCTCGCTGGTGTAGGTGGTCATGCTGAACGGGGTTTCCATGAAATCTTTCGACCCCAGCAAACCCTGCGAGCCACGGCGCGCGACCTGGCCGCCGGCAAACACATCAGCATCACTGGAACCGGTGGCACCAAGAATCGACGTCGGCGCCAGTTGCAGGCTGCTGCCCTCGGCGACTGGAATCAGTGTGTAGGCCTGATCGCCCAACGGTTGCAGTTGCAGACCGGAACCCAGCAACAAGCGAGCAAACCCCTCCTCCACAGCGAATTCGCCGGACAAGCCGTTGCTGTTGCGGCCACTCACCAGTGCCGGATCGACCGACAGATTGACCCCGGCCAACCCGGCAAAGCGGGTCAGTGCTGCACTCAAACTACCGGCCGGTACCTGGTAACTGCGCCGAGCGGCGTCTTCGGCCCAACTGGACTGGATCAACACAGGGCTGGCACTCAGGCTCAGCAGGAGGCTCAATTGCAACAACGGACGCAAACGACTTGGGAATACTGCGGGCATTGGAAGAAGCTCTCGATTTTGTTCACTTACCTGCAATGACCGGTGAGGCGAAAAAAAGGGACAGGCTTCAGACGATATTTTTTCGCGGCGTCAGCGTTACCCAGAAACGCGTGCGCGAATGCACCTCCAGCGGCAGGCTCGCCGCCAGCAGGGCCAGGACTTTATCGGTGTCGTCGAGACGGAAACTGCCGGTGACACGCAGACCTTCCAGTGCCGGCTCCCAGCGCAAAAGGCCCGAGCGATAACGGCTCAACTCGCGCAGGAAATCCCCCAACGGCTGGTTTTGCGCCATTAACACACCGTCACGCCAACCCGGCATTTTGGCGTCGAACAGCGCGATCGGTGCGGCGCCGGAGGCCTGCAAATTGACCTGTTGCCCGGCGTTCAACTGCAGCGCCGGCCCGTGCAAGGGCTGCAATTGCACCGAGCCGCTGACCACCGAAACATCGCAATCACGCTCGTTGAGGCGCACACAGATTTCGCTGCGGCTGACGATGATCCGACCGTACGCCGCGTTGACCGTCAATGCCGTGCTACCCGGAACGTTGAGCGCCATTTCGCCGCGCACCAAGGTCAACTGACGGCTGGCCAGATCGACGTTTACCGCACTGGCGGTGTTCAGTTGCAAGGTGCTGCCGTCGGCCAACCGTGTTCGGGTGTGCTCGCCAGTGGCGGTCTGTAAATCGGCGCGCCAAACGTCGAGCGGCAACTGGCGACTGATCAACCACGCCGCAGGCACCAACGCCGCCAGCCCCAGCGCCCTTTTCAATGCTGCACGCCGCGCCAGATCCGGGCGATCGAGTGTGGCCATGGCCAATTCTGTCGGCAGACTGGAAAAGCGCTGGCGCAGCAATTGAATCTTCTGCCAGGCGTTTTCATGGCGGCTATCGCTGTTGCGCCAATGCTGCAGCCGCGCGTGATCGTCATCGGTAGCATCACCGGATTCCAGTAACGCCAACCATTGCGCAGCGGCACGTGCAACATCGCGCGCTTGTACGTTGGGCGCTATTCGCATCATAGATCCAACATCAAGCAATGCTCGTAAGCCGTTGCCATATAACGTTTTATAGTTCGTTCAGAGACTTGTAGACGCTCGGCGATTTCACGGTAACCGAGGCCTTCCAGCTGACTCCACAAAAACGCCCGGCGCACTGGCCGTGGCAAGCCATCGAGCAATTCATCCAGCGCTTGCAGGGTTTCCAGCAGCACCCAGCGCTGCTCGGGCGACGGCACGCACTCCTCCGGCAATTGCGCGAGGGCTGCGAGATAGGCTTTTTCCAGACTGCGGCGCGTGTAGAAATTGCTCAGCAGGCGTTTGCCCACGGTCAGCAAGTACGCGCGCGGCTCGCGCATATCGACAATCGGCTGAGCGCTGCACAGCACGCGCAGGAACGTGTCCTGACTCAAGTCCGCCGCATCCCACGCATTGCCCATGCGCCGCCGCAGCCAGGTTTCCAGCCAGCCTCGGTGATCGCGATACAGTTCGTGCAGGTGCTGCGGCGATGGCGTCGCTGCTTCAGTCATCTCAAGAGTCCTGCGCGAAGTCAGTTTCAAATGAGAGTGATTCTATTTAACTTGCGCGCCGACACAAAGCCTTTTTATCCACGACGGCATTCATGAGCGCTTCAAGGTCTCGCTCGGCAACTCCTTGAACAACGCCCGGTAACTGCTGGAAAACCTTCCCAAATGCCAGAACGACCACTGCATCGCCACCTCGGCAACCGTCGTTTCCGTGGGCCGGCGCTTGAGCAATTCGCGGTGTGCACTGTTCAACCGACGCAAGCGCAGCCAGTGACTCGGGGTCATCCCGGTGTAGGCCTTGAACGCTTGTTGCAATTGCCGCAAAGGTACCCCTGCCACGTGCGACAGTTCGAGCAGATTGAGGGTATCTTCCGGCGAATCCGCCGCCCACTCCCCGACCCGTTTCATGATCATTCGTTCTTCGCTACGTTTCTGTAACCCGCCGCGATCAAGGCTGGTATGAGCGTTGTCGAGGATGAACAAACAGTCTTCGAGCAGCTGCTTTGTCAGCGAATCTTTATCAAGCGGATCAACAGTTTGCGACAACTTCGTGAGAGTCGAACTTAACCAGCGACTGAACAGGGCATTCTGTCCGCAGTTGAGTTGCGTCATGAACAACCCTTCGAGTTTCGCCACATCCAGACCGTGCTGACGGACAAACTCCGGACCGAACACCACGGCGATTTCCTGATAGTTCTCCGGGGTAATCCAGATGTTGCGGCTCTCTTCATTGAGCAGGTACAGCGCGTTGTCACTGCGATCAAAACAGAACGCCAAAGCACCCGACGGCGCACTGAAATTCTGCTCGACCCGGGTGTTCATCTGCTCTTCATAGACCTCGACGCCCTGCAGATCCAGATAGCGGATCTGCCCGGCAAAATGCCCCGGCGACATCTGTTGGTAATGCTGGACCCAGCCCGGTGTAGCACGGACTTGTTCGGCGACATCGGCGGTGTTGAACGCTTGGACTTGTAGCGGATTGCACATTGTCATGGGGTGACCTTGCGCACTCTTTTGGTGCGCTTTGGTGCTGCTTAAAGTGGATAGATGGAACTGCAAGGCTCGCCCAAGATAGTCGTCAACGCGCCACAGGGGAAGGGGCGGAAGATGAAACCCGCCCTCCCCGGCGTCTATAAAACCAATAACGAGGTCTTTATGAATGCCCCTTTCGATCAGCTGTTCACGTGGCTGAAAGATCACAAGATTACCGAAGTCGAATGTGTGGTCAGTGACCTGACCGGCATTGCCCGCGGCAAGATCGCACCGACCAACAAGTTCCTGCATGAGCGAGGCATGCGCCTGCCGGAAAGTGTGCTGCTGCAAACGGTAACCGGGGATTTTGTCGACGACGACATCTACTACGACCTGCTCGATCCTGCCGACATCGACATGGTCTGCAAGCCAGTGGCTGACGCGGTCTACGTGATTCCATGGGCGATCGAGCCGACCGCCATCGTCATCCACGACACTTTCGACAAGTTCGGCAACCCGATCGAGCTGTCGCCGCGCAACGTGCTGAAGAAAGTCCTGCAGCTGTACACCGACAAGGGCTGGAAGCCGATTGTTGCGCCGGAAATGGAGTTCTACCTGACCCAACGTTGCGAAGACCCGGACTTGCCGCTGAAGGCACCGCTGGGTCGCTCGGGCCGTGCGGAAAGCGGTCGTCAGTCGTTTTCCATCGATGCCGCCAACGAATTCGATCCGCTGTTCGAAGACGTCTACGACTGGTGCGAACTGCAAGGTCTGGACCTCGACACACTGATCCATGAAGACGGCCCGGCACAGATGGAAATCAATTTCCGTCACGGCGACGCGCTGGATCTGGCCGACCAGATCACCGTGTTCAAACGTACCATGCGTGAGGCGGCGCTCAAGCACAACGTCGCCGCGACGTTCATGGCCAAGCCAATCGGCGATGAGCCGGGCAGCGCCATGCACATTCACCAAAGCGTGGTCGACATCGCCACCGGCAAGCCGGTCTTCGCCAATGACGATGGGCAAATGAGCGAGCTGTTCCTGCACTACATCGGCGGTTTGCAGAAGTACATCCCGAAAGTGCTGCCGATGTTCGCGCCAAACGTTAACTCGTTCCGCCGCTTCCTGCCGGACACCTCGGCACCGGTCAACGTCGAATGGGGCGAAGAAAACCGCACCGTCGGCCTGCGTGTGCCGACCTCAAGCCCTGAAGCCATGCGCGTCGAGAACCGTCTGCCGGGGGCCGACGCCAACCCGTACCTGGCGATCGCGGCGAGTCTGCTCTGCGGTTACATCGGCATGGTCGAAGGCATCGCGCCAAGCGCCGCCGTACAAGGCCGCGCCTACGAACGCCGCAACCTGCGCCTGCCGATCACCATCGAAGAAGCGCTGACGCAAATGGAAGAGTGCGAAACCGTCGCGCAATACCTTGGCGACAAGTTCGTGCGTGGCTATGTCGCGGTGAAGCGTGCCGAGCATGAAAACTTCAAGCGCGTGATCAGCTCGTGGGAGCGTGAGTTCCTGATGCTGAGCGTCTAACCCAAATCTGCACAAATCCCTGTGGGAGCGAGCCTGCTCGCGAAGGCGTCAGCACAGTCACCATTGATGTTGCCTGACCCACCGCTTTCGCGAGCAGGCTCGCTCCCACAAGGGATTAGCGAACCACCTGAGAAATCCAATAAATTTAAGAGGTGTCGAAATGCGTCTGTTGAAAACCATGGTTCCCGCCGCTCTGGCCCTGATGTGCAGCATCGGAGCCCAAGCCCAGCCACAAGTCAGCGTCTACAACTGGACCGACTACATCGGCGAAACCACCCTCGCCGACTTCCAGGCCAAAACCGGAATCAAGGTGATCTACGACGTTTTCGACTCCAACGAAACCCTGGAAGGCAAACTGCTCGCCGGTCGCACTGGCTACGACGTGGTCGTGCCGTCCAACCATTTCCTCGCCCGTCAGGTGAAAGCCGGCGCGTTCCTCAAACTGGATCGCGAGCAACTGCCGAACTTCAAGAACCTTGATCCGAAGCTGCTTGAACTGCTGGAGAAAAATGACCCGGGCAACGCGCACTCGGTGCCGTACCTGTGGGGCACCAACGGCATCGGCTACAACGTCGACAAGGTCAAGCAAGTGCTGGGCATCGACCACATCGATTCCTGGGCCGTGCTGTTCGAGCCTGAGAACCTGAAAAAGCTCAGCCAGTGCGGCGTGTCGATGATGGACTCCGCTGACGAAGTCTTTCCCGCCGTGCTCAATTACATGGGCATGGACCCGCGCAGCGAGAACCCGGAAGACTTCAAGAAAGCCGAAGCCAAACTGCTGAGCATCCGTCCGTACATCACCTACTTCCACTCGTCGAAATACGTGTCGGATCTGGCCAACGGCGATATCTGCGTCGCCTTCGGTTACTCCGGCGACGTGTTCCAGGCCGCCAACCGCGCCAAGGAAGCCAAGAACGGCGTGAACATCGCTTACGCCATTCCGAAAGAAGGCGCCAACCTCTGGTTCGATCTGTTGGCCATCCCCGCTGACGCCAGCAACACCAAAGAAGCCCACGCCTTCATTAATTACCTGCTCGATCCACAAGTGATCGCCAAGGTCAGCGCGTCCGTCGGTTACGCCAACCCGAACCCGGCCGCCAAGCAGTACATGGATCAGGACTTGGTCAACAACCCTGAGGTTTACCCGCCTCAAGAAGTCCTCGACAAGCTCTACATCTCTACTACCCCGCCCCAAGCGATCATGCGTCTGATGACCCGGTCCTGGAGCAAAGTGAAGTCGAACAAATGAATCAGTACACCCAGGAACATGCCCGTTCGTATTACGCAGCGTCAGCGCGGGCGACCACACCGTATCCAACGCTGGACGGTGATCTGACTGCCGATGTCTGCGTGATCGGCGGCGGGTTCACCGGGGTCAACACCGCCATCGAACTGGCTCAGCGCGGGCTCTCGGTGATTTTGCTCGAGGCGCGGCGCATCGGCTGGGGCGCCAGCGGGCGCAATGGCGGGCAGTTGATTCGCGGCATCGGTCATGACGTCGACGGATTCGCCAAGTATGTCGGTCAGGAAGGCGTGCGTTACTTGCAGCGCGCCGGCATCGATTCGGTGGAGCTGGTACGCCAGCGCATCGGCGACAACGGCATCGAGTGCGACCTGAGCTGGGGCTTCTGCGATCTGGCGAACACCAAGGCGCAGTTCGATGCTTTCAAGGACGAACGGCTTGACCTCGCTGAACTCGGCTACGCCCACGAAACCCGCCTGATCGGCCCTGAGCAGATTCGCCAGCAAGTGGTGAACTCCGACATTTATGCCGGTGGCCTGGTCGACATGGGCTCCGGCCACCTGCACCCGCTGGATCTGGTGCAAGGCGAGGCGCGTCTGGCGGCAGCGCTGGGCGTGCAGATCTTCGAGCAAAGTCAGGTGTTGGAAATTATCCACGGCGCGACGGTGCAGGTGCGCTGCGCCCATGGCACAGTGCGTGCCGGCAGCCTGGTGCTCGGCTGCAATGCGCATCTGGATGAACTCGAACAACAACTCAGTGGCAAAGTGCTGCCGGCCGGCAGTTACATCATCGCCACCGAACCGTTGTCCGAGGCGCGCGCCGCGCAATTGATTCCGCACAATCTGGCAGTGTGCGACCAGAAAGTCGGCCTCGATTATTACCGGCTCTCGGCCGATCGGCGCTTGTTGTTCGGCGGTGCCTGCCACTACTCCGGGCGCGATCCAGCGGACATCGCCGCCTACATGCGCCCGAAGATGCTCAAGGTGTTCCCGCAACTGGCCGACGTGCGCGTCGATTACCAGTGGGGCGGCAAGATCGGCATCACTGCTAACCGCTTTCCGCAGGTCGGTCGGCTCAAGCAACACCCGAACGTGTTCTACGCACAGGGCTATTCCGGGCATGGCCTGAACGTGACGCACTGGTGCGCGAAACTGCTCGGCGAGGCCATTCACGCCGGGCACAGTCAAGGTATGGACGTGTTCAGCGGCGTGCCGCACATGGCCTTCCCCGGCGGCACGGCCCTGCGCTCGCCACTGCTGGCACTGGGGATGTTCTGGTATCGGCTGCGGGAAATGCTCGGTTAAACCCCAAATCCCTGTAGGAGCTGCCGCAGGCTGCGATCTTTTGACCTTGTTTGGAACGCAGAGCGTCCCCGGCTGCGTTCCCACGCAGAGCGTGGGAACGATCAATCAAAAGATCGCAGCCTGCGGCAGCTCCTACAGGGGAATCACGGCGCGTGCGCTATACAGATTTGCTCTATCGCCAAGCACTTCTATATTGATGAGGTGCTTTTGCGTTCCTGACGCTCAGTGCCCAATCAATCGAGGAGGACATGGATGAAGTCGTCAGCCACCGACGAGCCGCGAGCACCTGGCCAGGCCCCAGTCAAAACCCGCCGTTTCGGCATTTCACTTGTATGGATCGTGCCGATTGTCGCCGTGCTGGTGGGCATCTCGCTGGTGGTGCACAACATCCTCCAGGAAGGCCCGACCATCGTGGTCACCTTCAAGACCGGCAGCGGGCTGACGGCGAACAAAACCGAGGTCAAGTACCGCAACGTGGTTGTCGGCCAGGTCACGGATGTCGAGTTGAGCGATGACCAGAAAAGCGTCAACGCCACCATCAAGCTGGCCAAACAGGCCGAAACCTTCACCCGTGAAGACTCACAGTTCTGGGTCGTGCGCCCACGGATCGGCGCTGGCGGTGTTTCCGGCATCGACACCCTGCTCTCCGGCGATTACATCGGTGCCGACATCGGCCAGTCCAATGCCCGCGCCAAGCACTTCAAAGGCCTGGAAAACCCGCCCCCCATTACCTACGGCGAACCCGGCAAGCGTTTCATGCTGCATGCTTCGGACCTCGGATCGCTGGACATCGGCTCCCCCGTTTACTACCGCAAGATTCCGGTTGGCCAAGTCGTCACTTACGCCCTCGACCCCGACGGCAAAGGCGTCAATATCGAAGTGTTCATCCATGCGCCGAACGATGCCTTCGTCACCGAAAACACGCGTTTCTGGAACGCCAGCGGCATCGACGTCAATGTCGGCGCCAACGGCTTTGCGGTGAAGACCGAGTCGCTCTCGACCCTGCTGGTCGGCGGCATCGCCTTCCGTGCCCCGGAATACAGCCCCAACGACGTCGCAGCAGCCGAAGACAAAGGCTTCGAACTGTTTGCCGAACAGAGCACTGCCCTCGCTCCGCCCAACGGCAAGGCGCAATACTTGAGTCTGCGCTTCGACCAATCCCTGCGCGGCCTGAAAGTTGATGCGCCGGTGGAGTTCCTTGGCATGGAGATCGGCCGGGTGGTCGGGATCAATCTGGATTTCGATGCGAAAAAACGCAGCTTCCCGCTCAACGTCGGCATCGTCATTTACCCGCAGCGCCTGGGCATGGCCTACGGCAAAATGCTCACTGCCTTCAAGCATGACCCCAACGACGAAGCGGCCGGGATTCGTCTGATCGGTACCTTTATCGACAATGGCCTGCGTGCGCAGGCCCGCAGCGGCAATCTGCTGACCGGGCAGCTGTACGTTGCCCTGGACTTCTTCCCGAAAGCCGAGAAAGTCGCGTTCGATCCGACGTTGCGCCCGGTGATGATCCCGACCGTGCCGGGCAGCCTTGAGCAACTGCAGGAAAAACTCGAAGCCGTGGTCGACAAGCTCAACAAGCTGCCAGTCGATCGCATTGCCAGCAACCTCGATAGCAACCTGGTCGAACTGCGCAAAGGCCTGACCCAGTTCAACGCGAAGACCTTGCCAGGCGTGCAAAACACCCTCGCCGACGTCAGCAAAACCCTACAGTCCGCCAGCTCGACCCTGGCCGAAGATTCACCGCAACGCGAAAAGCTCACCGAGACCCTCGACGAACTCGGGCGCATGTCGCGCTCCCTGCGTGAACTCTCGGATTACCTTGGTCGCCATCCGGAATCGCTGATTCGCGGTCGCCCAGACAACGCGGCGCCGCTGGACCTGAAAGGACCGCCACGCAATTGAGCACAGGAGCTTAACCATGGCTGTACCGCTGAAAATCACCGTGCTCGCTGCGTGCTTGTTGCTCGGCGCCTGCCGCAGCGACCCGATCAGCTTTCATACGCTGACGCCGGTGCAACTGGGCAGCGCCCGCCCCGGGGCGCAAATCCCGATTGAAGCCATCACCGTACCGCCGCAGGTCGACCGTGCGCAAATCGTTATCCGCCAGGGCAACAGCGGCCTGGCGATTCTGGAAACCGATTGGTGGGGGGCGACACTGGCGGATGAGTTGCGCGGTGCGTTGGCCGATCAACTGAGCAATACCAGTGGCCAAGGCAACGTTTCGGTGCGCATCGAAGTGCAACGCTTCGACTCGATCCCCGGTCAGTACGGCCTGATCGACGCCAAATGGCGCTTGCGGCCCGTCGGCGCCACTGACAATGGCTTGCTGACCTGCCGTTCGACCCTGCAGACACCGTCCGGCCCGACCATCGATGATCTGGTGGGCGCCCAGCAGCACAACGTCAAACGGCTGGCCGAGCAGATCAGTCGGGCGGCAACCGGCAACGCTCGCACCTGCCCTTCCCCGTCCTGACGGGGCCTACAGATCGAAGCGATCCACCGCCCGCCGCCGCTCGTTGTCATCACGCACATCGTAGTTGGCGGTGGTCTGGATGTTGCTGTGGTGCGCCAGCTTCTGCGCGATCGACAGGTCATGTTCTTCGATCACCCGGGTAATAAACGAACGACGGAAATCGTGGGGCATGATCTTCACCCCGACCTGAGTGCCACGCTGACGGGCAATGTAGTAGATCGCGTGTTTGGTGATGCGCTCGCGGGTGATGTGGCTGCCACGGCGGATGCGGTTGAACAGAAAGGTGTCGTCGCGCTCGCCCTCCTTGAGCTGCCCGCGACGAAACTCCAGCCACGCGTCCAGCTTGGCGAACGCCCACTGCGGTGCGTACTTGATCAGTTGCTTGTTGCCCTTGCCGGTGACGGTCAGGCTGCGCTCACTGAAGTCGACCTGATTCAAATCCAGATCCACCGATTCCGATTTGCGCATGCCGGTGCCGTACAACAGCGCAATCACCGCTGCGTCGCGCAGTCCCTGAGGGCGCGGATCGGCGGCGCAGACTTCCATCAGTTCGTGAATCAAGGTGCGCTTCAAATTGCGCCCCTGAGACAAGCGCGTGCCGGCAATGCCTTTGACCGAACGCATCTTCAGCAGATGATCCTGGCTGATCAGACTCATGCGCCAGGCTTCATTCATCACGCCGCGCACAGCATTGACATACAGCGAAGAGGTGTTCGGCGCATAGCCGTCGGCGCGCAACGCAGCCACCAGCGCCACGACGTCTTCGGGTTGCAATCCGTGCCAGGGGATTTCCTCGATGTCGACGTCTTCGAAACCGAGGCGGTCGGCCGCGTCCTGCAAGACATAACGCATGGTCAATTGGCTGGAAGGCGCCAGGCGTGCCAGATAAATCGTCAGCGGATTAGTGGTGGACGGGGTGGATTCAGTACTCGACAAGTCAATCAAACGAAACGGCCTTGAATAGAAAACAGTTCAACAAAACAAACTGAAAGTGCAAAGAAACTTATATAAGGAGCGACTCTTCTGTAGGACTTTTCTATTAAAAGTGCCGATAAACGGAAGAAGTCTGAACGGTGGCTGTATGGCTTACAGATAGACGAATGGCCAACCGTATTTTGATGTTCCTTTCACAAAAAGCGGCATAACCTTAATTACAACAGGTTGCCCCGAAAGGCCTACAACCTGCCGTCCGTGGACTTAAAAGTCAATCAGGCATTCCCCGGCCGGTATCCCAAACCCTTGAAATCCCGTGTTTTTCAGACAATTGGCTGAAGGATGGCTGTCGCCCCGAGGTTCTTATGAGTCAAGCGTTCCTGCCGTTTTCGCGTCCGAGTATCGGCGAAGAGGAAATAACCGCCGTTGCACAAGTATTACGTTCTGGCTGGATTACCACTGGCCCTGAATGTCAGGCACTCGAAGAACAGTTCGGCGCTTATGTCGGTTGCAAACATGCCATAGCACTTTCTTCGGCCACCGGTGGCATGCATATCGCGTTGCTCGCCTTGGGCATTGGCCCGGGCGATGAAGTTATAACGCCTTCGCAAACCTGGGTGTCGACCGCCAACATGATCTCGTTGCTCGGCGCCAAACCGGTGTTCATCGACGTCGACCGTGACACGCTGATGACCGACGCTGCGCGCATCGAAGCGGCGATCACCCCACGCACCAAAGCGATCATCCCGGTGCATTACGCCGGTGCCGCATTCGATCTCGATCCGCTGTATGCGCTGGCCGACAAGCACGGCATCGCCGTCATCGAAGACGCCGCCCACGCCGCTGGCACCCGTTACAAGGGCCGTCACGTTGGCGCGCAAGGCACGGCGATTTTCTCCTTCCACGCGATCAAGAACATGACCTGTGCCGAAGGCGCGATGTTCGTCACCGACGACGAAGCGCTGGCCAGCCGCGTGCGCATGCTCAAGTTCCATGGTCTGGGGGTTGACGCCTACGATCGCCTGACCGGTGGCCGCAAGCCGCAGGCGCAAGTGATGGAACCGGGTTTCAAATACAACCTCGCCGACATCAACGCCGCGATTGCCCTGGTGCAATTGGAGCGTCTGGACGCGATCAACGCCCGCCGCACCGAACTGGCCGCTGCCTACCGGAAAAAACTCGAAGGCCTGCCGGTGCAACCGCTGGCCCTGCCCGCCTACGCGCAACAACACGCTTGGCACCTGTTCATCCTGCGCATCGACAGCGAGCGCTGCGGCATGGACCGCGAAGCTTTCATGAAAGGCTTGCAGGACCAAGGCATCGGCACCGGCATCCATTTCATCGCCACCCACCTGCACACCTGGTATCGCCAGCGTGACCCCGACCTGTACCTGCCCAACACCGAATGGAACTCGGCGCGGCTGTGCTCGATTCCGTTGTTCCCCGACATGACCGATCAGGACCTTGATCGCGTGGTCGGGGCCATCGCCACCCTCATGGATAAACGCCTGTGAAACCCTATCCGATCCGCTGTGTGTCGATCGTCATCCCGGTCTACAACGAACAGGACAGCCTGCCGCAACTGCTGCGCCGTACCGAAGCGGCATGCCGGATGCTGCGTTACGACTATGAAATCGTCCTGATCGACGACGGGAGCCGTGATGACTCTGCCAACCTCCTTGAGGAAGCCGCGACCCGCGAAGACAGTCCATTCGTGGCGGTCATCCTTAACCGCAACTACGGTCAGCACGCGGCGATCATGGCCGGCTTCGAACAGTGCAAAGGCGACGTGGTGATCACCCTCGACGCCGACCTGCAGAACCCGCCAGAAGAAATCCCGCGTCTGATCGCCGAAGCCGAAAAGGGTTACGACGTCGTCGGCACGGTGCGCGGCAATCGTCAGGATTCGGCGTTGCGCCGCTATCCGTCGAAGCTGATCAACCTTGCGGTGCAGCGCTCCACCGGCGTCGCCATGAGCGACTACGGCTGCATGCTCCGCGCTTACCGGCGCACGATCATCGACGCGATGCTCGCCTGCCGTGAACGCAGCACCTTCATTCCGATTCTGGCCAACAGCTTCGCTCGCCACACCACGGAAATCGTCGTTGCCCACGCCGAGCGTGAACACGGCGATTCGAAGTACAGCCCGATGCGCCTGATCAATCTGATGTTCGACTTGATCACCTGCATGACTACCACCCCGTTGCGCTTGCTGAGCATTGTCGGCTTCGCCATGGCCGGGCTCGGCGTGTTGTTCGCCGCCGCACTGATCGTGCTGCGCCTGGTGTTCGGTGCCGGCTGGGCAGGTGACGGCATGTTCGTGCTGTTCGCTGTGCTGTTCGTGTTCACCGGTGGCCAGTTCATCGGCATGGGCCTGCTCGGCGAATACCTCGGGCGCATGTACAGCGACGTGCGTGCCCGCCCGCGTTTCTTCGTTGAAAAAGTCTTGCGCGGCCAACCCGCCATGCCGCCGCGCGCCATCACCGTCGACGGTCTCTCCTCCTCCAATGATCAGGTTCTCTCATGAGCGCAAAAACTGTTGTATTCGCTTATCACGATATCGGCTGCGCCGGCGTTCAAGCCCTGCTCGACAGTGGCTATGACATTGCCGCGGTATTCACTCACGCCGATGATCCGAAAGAGAACGCGTTCTACGGATCGGTTGCGCAATTGTGCGCCGCCAAGGGCATCCCGGTGCACGCGCCGGAAGACGTCAACCACCCACTGTGGATCGAGCGGATTGCCAAGCTCAATCCGGACTACGTGTTCTCGTTCTACTACCGCAACCTGCTGAGCGAATCGTTGCTGGCCACCGCAAAACACGGCGCGTTCAACCTGCACGGCTCGTTGCTGCCGCGCTACCGTGGCCGTGCCCCGGCGAACTGGGTGCTGGTCAACGGTGAAACTGAAACCGGTGTCACCCTGCACCGCATGGTCAAACGTGCCGATGCCGGCGCCATCGTTGCCCAGCAACCCGTGACCATCGAGCGCAGCGACACCGCGCTGAGCCTGCACGGCAAACTGCGCATCGCCGCCACCGATCTGCTGCGCGACACCTTGCCAGCGATGCTGCAAGGCAAGACCAGCGAAACCCCGCAGGACGAATCGAAAGCCAGCGTATACGGTCGTCGTACGCCGGCGGACGGCAAGCTGCTTTGGTCAAAACCTGCCGAGCAGCTGTTCAATCTGGTCCGCGCCGTCACCCAACCGTATCCGGGTGCGTTCTGCGCCGTCGGCGAACACAAGTTGATCGTCTGGAGCGCGGAAGTCGTCAAAGGCAATGACAGTCAGGCGCCGGGCCGGGTGATCAGCGTCGATCCGCTGCGCATTGCTTGCGGTGAAGATTCGCTGGTGATCCTCTCCGGTCAACGCAACGACACCGGTCTGTTCCTCAGCGGCCCGCAACTGGCCAATGAGCTGGGTCTGGTCGACGGCTCGCTGCTGCGCGGCGCTGAATCCGGTCGTGCGCCGCGTCGTACCCGAGTGTTGATCCTTGGGGTCAACGGTTTTATCGGCAATCACCTGTCAGAGCGCCTGCTGCGTGATGACCGTTACGAAGTCTATGGCCTGGACATCGGTTCCGACGCCATCGACCGCCTGCGCAGCCATCCGCACTTCCACTACGTCGAAGGCGACATCAGCATTCACTCCGAGTGGATCGAGTACCACATCAAGAAGTGCGATGTGGTCCTGCCGCTGGTGGCCATCGCCACGCCGATCGAATACACCCGCAACCCGCTGCGCGTGTTCGAGCTCGACTTCGAAGAAAATCTGAAACTGGTGCGTTACTGCGTCAAGTACAACAAGCGCGTGATCTTCCCGTCGACCTCGGAAGTCTATGGGATGTGCCAGGACAAGCATTTCGACGAAGACACCTCCAACCTGGTGGTCGGCCCGATCAACAAGCAGCGCTGGATTTACTCGGTGTCCAAGCAGTTGCTGGACCGGGTTATCTGGGCCTACGGCGCCAAGGGCCTGAATTTCACCCTGTTCCGTCCTTTCAATTGGATGGGCCCGCGTCTCGATCGACTCGATTCGGCCCGCATCGGCAGCTCCCGCGCCATCACCCAATTGATCCTCAATCTGGTCGAAGGCACGCCAATCCGCCTGTTCGACGGTGGCGAGCAGAAGCGCTGTTTCACTGACATCGCTGACGGTGTCGAGGCACTGGCGCGGATCATCGACAACGACAACGACGTCTGCAACGGTCAGATCATCAACATTGGCAACCCGGACAACGAGGCCAGTATTCGTCAACTGGGCGAAGAGCTGTTGCGCCAGTTCGAAGCGCATCCGCTGCGCAGCAACTTCCCGCCGTTCGCCGGTTTCCGCGACGTCGAGAGCAAGGCGTTCTATGGCGCCGGTTATCAGGACGTCGAGCACCGCAAGCCAAGCATCGCCAACGCCAAGCGCCTGCTCGACTGGACGCCGACCGTGGAAATGCGCGAGACCATTGGCAATACGCTGGATTTCTTCTTGCGCGAGGCGATGCTCGAACAAGCGGAGCTCTCTAACAAAGAGGCAGGTTGATGCAGGCCGGACTACGCATCGACGTCGACACCTTTCGCGGCACCCGTGAAGGTGTGCCGCGCTTGCTGGAAATGCTCGACGAGGCGCAGATCAAGGCAACGTTTTTCTTCAGTGTCGGCCCCGACAACATGGGCCGGCATCTGTGGCGCCTGATCCGCCAACAGTTTCTCTGGAAGATGCTCCGTTCCAACGCCGCCGGCCTGTATGGCTGGGACATTCTGCTGGCCGGCACCGCGTGGCCGGGTAAACCGATTGGCCGTGATCTCGGGCACCTGATGCGTCAGGCCCGCGATGCCGGTCATGAGGTTGGCCTGCATGCGTGGGATCACCACGGCTGGCAAGCCAACGCCGGGCGCTGGAGCAACGAACAACTGATTGAGCAGATCCGTCAGGGCGTCGACACCTTGAGCGACATTCTCGGCGCGAAAGTCGAGTGTTCGGCCGCCGCCGGCTGGCGTGCCGACGAGCGCGTGATCGAGGCCAAGCAAGCCTTCGGCTTTCGCTACAACAGCGATTGCCGGGGCTCGCGGCTGTTTCGTCCGATGCTGGCCGACGGCACGCCGGGCACGCCGCAGATTCCGGTGGACCTGCCGACCTTCGATGAAGTCGTCGGCCCCATCGTTGCGGCGCGGGATTTCAACGGTTTCATTCTCGATCACTTCCGTGCGCAACAGCTCAACGTCTACACCATTCATGCCGAGGTCGAAGGGATTCTGATGGCTGAAGAATTTCGTCAACTGCTGGCCGCTGCGCGTCAGCGCCACATCGACTTCACTCCGCTGGGCGATTTGTTGCCCGAGTTCTTCAACACCTTGCCCGTGGGCCGCGTGCAACGTGGCGCGCTCGATGGTCGTGAAGGCTGGCTGGGAGTGCAAGGCGCATGACCAAACGCTGGGCATTGCCGTTGCTCTTGCTGGGAATCGGTCTGCTGGCTTACCTGCTGCCACTGGGTACGCATGGCCTGTGGATTCCCGATGAATCTCGCTACGCGCAGATCAGCCAGGACATGCTGCTGAGCGGCAACTGGGTGTCGCCGCACTTCATGAGCCTGCGCTATTTCGAGAAGCCGATTGCCGGCTACTGGATGATTGCACTCGGGCAAGAGTTGTTCGGGCAAAACCTGTTTGGCGTACGCTTCGCCTCGGCACTGAGCACCGGGTTGAGCGTGTTGCTGTGCTATCTGATCGCCCGGCGCTTGTGGAACGAGCCGCACAAAAGCTTTGTTTGCGCGCTGCTCTACATGAGCTTCACCATCGTTGCCGGTCAGGCCGGTTACGCCAACCTCGATCCGCAATTCACCTTCTGGGTCAACCTGAGTCTGGTGGCGCTGTGGTTTGCCGTCGACAGTCAAACCAGCGGCAAGCGAATGGTTGCCTGGGCAGTGCTGGGGCTGGCCTGCGGCATGGGTTTCATGACCAAGGGTTTTCTCGCCTGGCTGCTGCCCGTGCTGATCGCCTTGCCGTGGATGCTTTGGCAAAAACGCTGGCGTGAACTGCTGATGTACGGCCCGGTGGCGATTGCCATCGCAATCGTCGTCAGCTTGCCGTGGGTGCTCTCGGTGCATGCGCAGGAGCCGGACTACTGGCGGTTCTTCTTCTGGCATGAACACATCCGCCGCTTTGCCGGTGACGATGCCCAGCATGATGCGCCGTGGTGGTTCTACTTGCCGCTGCTGGTGGCGTTCAGTTTGCCGTGGGCGGGATTGCTGCCGACTTCATTCAAACAAGCCTGGCAGACCCGAACTCAGCCCAAAGTCGTGTTTTTGCTGCTGTGGCTGCTGATGCCGCTGCTGTTCTTCAGCCTGAGCAACGGCAAATTGCCGACCTACATCCTGCCGTGCCTGCTGCCGCTGGCGTTGCTGCTCGGCAATGCGCTGGCCGACCGCTTGCGTCTGGAACAAGGTCGGGCGCTGAGCATCAATGGTGTGCTCAATCTGCTGCTGGGCATCGTCACGCTGATTGCGCTGGTGTATCTGCAACTGACCAAACCGGTGTACGACCACGAACTGCACAGCATGGTGCTGGTGTTCATTGCCTTGATCGGCTGGATCATCGCCAACCTGCTGCAAGCCTTCCTGCCGCTGCAATGCTGGGCGGCGCCGGCGCTGGGCAGCCTGTTGCTGATCGCCGTTTTGCCGGCAGCGATGCCCAGATCAGTGGTCGCCAACAAGATGCCGGATCAGTTCATCAAGCATCACCTCACCGAGCTGGCACAGACCGACCACCTGCTGAGCAACGACCTGGGCGCGGCGTCGGCGCTGGCCTGGCGTCTGAAAACACCGCAAGTCGCGTTGTCCAACACGATAGGCGAATTGAAATATGGCCTTGCCTATCCTGACGGCATTCAACAACGGGTTGACTTCGATCAAGTGCAACAGTGGATGCGTGAGGCGCGCCGCAGCGGTTCGGTCGGCGTGGTGATGCGCGTCAAGGGGCAGGACGAACTGGACGAAATCGACAAGTTGCCAAAGGACGGCGTCCGTTTTGAGCAGGGCAACCTGGTGATCATGATCCTGCCGAAGGTGGCGTCATGAGCCTGTTGCTGCTGTTGGCCGCGTGCCTGCTGACCTGCCTTGGCCAAGTGGCGCAAAAGTACGCCGTGGAGAGTTGGCGCGGGGTCGAGTCGACGTGGACCGACAAACTGCGTTCGCCGTGGTTGTGGCTGGCACTGTTCGCCCTCGGTTCAGGCTTGCTGGTGTGGCTTGTGGTGTTGCAGCGCCTGGAAGTCGGCATCGCCTACCCGATGCTCAGCCTCAACTTTGTGCTGATCACCCTGATCGCCCGCTTCGTCTTCCGCGAACCCATCGACCGTCAGCATTGGCTCGGCGTGGCGTTGGTGATCGGCGGCGTGGTTTTGCTGGGGCAGCAGACATGAACAAGCGCCGCGGAATCACTTTCGCCCTCGGCAGCGTTTTGCTGGTCAGCGCCGCGCAACTCGCGATGCGCTGGAGCATGACGCGTCTGCCCGCACCAGAACAATGGCTGCACATCGAAAGCCTCGACCTGCGCGCATCGGCCGTGGTCATTGCGGCGATCTTCGCCTATGCCCTGTCGATGCTCTGCTGGCTCGCCGCCCTGCGCGATCTGCCGCTGGGCCGCGCTTACTCGCTGCTGAGCATCAGCTACGCGCTGGTGTACCTGCTGGCGGCCAGTCTGCCGCTGTTCAACGAATCCTTCAGTTTCAGCAAATCGCTGGGCGTGGCGCTGGTCATGCTCGGGGTCATCACCATCAACACGCGTCCGGCTCGTGCGCCCGCATTCAGGAGTGCTCCATGAAAATCACAGTATTTGGCAGCGGTTACGTCGGTCTGGTGCAGGCGGCTGTGTTGGCCGAGGTCGGCCATGATGTCGTGTGCATGGACGTCGACCAGAAGAAGGTCGACCTGTTGCGCCAGGGCCATGTCAGCATTTTCGAACCGGGGCTGGCCAGCCTGGTGCGCGAAGGTCTCGATTCGAAACGCCTGCAATTCACCACCGATGAAAAACTCGCCGTGCAGCACGCTCGGGTGGCGTTTATTGCCGTCGGTACGCCATCGCGGGAGGACGGCTCGGCGGATCTGCGCTACGTGCTGTCGGTCGGCGACGCGATTGCCCGTCATCGTGAGCAGGCGTTGATCATCGTCGAGAAATCCACGGTGCCGGTGGGCACTGGCGATACGTTGCGCACGCATATCGAAAAGGCCTTGATCAAGGTCGGCCGCCTGCTGCAGTTCGATATCGTCTCCAACCCGGAATTTCTCAAGGAAGGCTCGGCGGTTGCCGATTGCCGGCGTCCGGACCGCATCGTTATCGGTTGTGAAGGTGATGAGGTGCGCGACGTAATGCGCGACCTGTACTCGCCGTTCAACCGCAACCACGACCGCATCATGTTCATGGACCTGCGCAGCGCCGAACTGACCAAGTACGCCGCCAACTGCATGCTGGCGACCAAGATCAGCTTCATCAACCAGATCGCCGAACTCGCCGAACACTTGGGCGCCGACATCGAATCGGTACGCCAGGGCATCGGTGCCGACACGCGCATCGGTTACCACTTCATCTACCCGGGCTGCGGTTATGGCGGCTCGTGCTTCCCCAAAGACATGCGTGCGTTGATCCACAGTGCTGAACAAGCGCACTGCTCCAGCGACTTGCTGCAAGCGGTCGAGGCGATCAACCAGCGGCAGAAACACAAGTTGTTCGAGCGCATCAACGCGTTCTACAAGGGTGATCTGCGCGGCAAGACTTTCGCCCTTTGGGGGCTGGCGTTCAAACCCAACACCGACGACATGCGTGATGCGCCAAGTCGTGTGCTGCTGGAAGAACTGTGGGCGGCCGGTGCCAGCGTGCGCGCCTTCGACCCGGAAGCCATGCAGGAAACCCAGAACCTCTACCCGGACGAATCGAAACTGATGCTGATGGGCACGCCGGAATCGGTACTGCCCGGCGCCGACGCATTGATCATCTGCACCGAATGGCAGCAGTTCAAAGCGCCGGATTTCGATTTGATCAAGCAGCGCCTCAACACCCCGGTGATCTTCGACGGGCGCAATCTGTACGACGCCGAACGTCTGGCGCGCAACGGTTTCCACTACTTCCCGATGGGCCGTGGCGAATCGCGCAAATTGCCGATCCCGCTGCAACAGTGGCCACATGAGTCCGACGTCGCTTGAAGCCTCTTGTAGGAGCTGTCGCAGGCTGCGATCTTTTGATCTTGTTTTTTTGAATCCCGATCAAACGATCGCAGCCTGCGGCAGCTCCTACATGAATATGATCATTCGCCTCGCAAGGCCCGCTGACGCGATGGCCCTGCCCCTCTCCTGATATCAGTACAAATCCCCTGTAGGAGTGAGCCTGCTCGCGATAGCGGTGGGTCAGCCTAACCTATGATGCCTGACACTCTGCTATCGCGAGCAGGCTCACTCCTACAGAGGATTTGTGGTGTGGCGGCTTGACCGGTGATGGTTGCGCGGGGAGGATGACGCACGCCCGCCAAGCATTTGAAATAAGGACATTGACCCTTCGTGGCCACCTATTCGCGCTTCATCCGCCGGTTGATGATCAGCTCGCTGACCGTCGTCATCAGCCGCGCCCTGATCAGCCCGCTACTGACCCTGTTCCTCAGCAACAAGCTCGGCCTCAATCCGCAAGACGTCGGTCTGCTGTTGGGCATCGCGGTATTCAGCGCCACGTTGCTGTCGCTGTACGGGGGTTACATCATCGATCGGCTGGACAAGCGTCAGTTGCTGATACTGACCATGCTCTCCAGCGGCATCGGCCTGATCCTGCTGAGCTTCGCGCAGAATCTGTACCTGGTCACATTGGTGTTGATCATCAGCGAAACGGCGTCGGCGCTGTTCCTCATCTGCTCCAAAGCCATCCTCAGTGAAAACCTGCCGGTGGGCCAGCGGGTCAAGGCGTTTTCCCTCAACTACACGCTGACCAACATCGGTTACGCCGTCGGCCCGATGATCGGCGTGGTGATTGCCGGTATCCAGCCTTCGGCGCCGTTTATCGTCGCCGGCGCGATTGCCATTGGCAGCATTTTTCTGCTGGTGGGCGCAGCGAACGAGCCTAATCCGATCGCCCCGGTCGGCCAGCCGCAAAGCTTTCTGAACACCCTGATCATCCTGAAAAACGACCGCACGATGATCCTGTTTACCCTGGGCTGCCTGCTCAGCACGCTGGTGCACGGGCGCTTCACCCTGTACCTGTCGCAATACCTGTTGGCCACCCACACCCAGCAACAAACGCTCGACACCATGGCCGCCCTGCTCGCCTGCAACGCGATCACGGTCATCCTCTTGCAATACCAGATCGGCCGATTCCTCAAGCGCGAACACTTGCGCCAGTGGATCGCCGGCGGCACCGCGCTGTTCATCCTCGGGCTGATCGGCTTCAGCATGGCCGACAGCCTCATCGGCTGGTGCGTGGCGATGTTCATCTTCACCCTCGGCGAGATGATCATTTACCCGGCGGATTTCCTCTTCGTCGACACGCTCGCCCCCGAGGAACTGCGCGGCAGTTACTACGGTGCGCAGAATCTGGCGGCACTCGGCGGTGCTGCAAGCCCGGTAATGTGCGGGTTTCTGCTGATGCACACGCCGGCGCCGATGATGTTCTACGCCTTGAGCGCATTGGCGGCGGTCGGCGGCTATTTGTGTGTCGCCAGCGGTCGCCGCGCGGCTTCAGTGCAATAATAATGCACTCAAACTGCATTTATATGAATTTGTCAGCATCGAGATTGAACGGCACACTGTGTGCGTTCCTCCCCCAATGTTGGAACACTTCGAGGGCTTTCCGGATATGCCGGACAAGTCCTTTTTTTTGCCCGGATTTTGTAGAAGGATCAGTTTCACATGCTCGCTCGCTGGTTGCCCGCTGCCATAAACACCCGCCCAACCGAATGGAGCCGCGCCGCCATCGGCATGGCCTTGGGCACGTTGTTCAGTGTGTGGTTGTGCGCGCAGGTGTTCGGCCATGACGTCGCTTATCATCTGATCGGGCCGTTGGGCGCTTCCGCGGTGTTGCTGTTCGCCGTGTCCTCCGGCGCCCTTGCCCAGCCGTGGTCGATTCTCGGCGGGTATTTGTGTGCCGGTGTCGTGGCGCTGCTGGTCGCTCACGTACTTGGCCGAACCCTGGGCAGCGCCTGTCTGGCGGCGGGCATGGCGCTGATTCTGATGTGCTGGCTGCGTTGCCTGCACCCACCGGCGGGCGCTTTGGCGCTGACGCTGGTGCTGGCTGATCCTGCGACTATTGCCATGGACTGGAAAGCCATGGAACCGGTGATGCTCGGTGCCGCGTGCATGCTGCTCAGTGCCCTCGCCTATAACAACCTGACGCGCATTCGTTACCCGAAACGCCCCGCTGAACCGGCGCCCGCAGTAGCCCCGGTCGACAATCAGGCAATCACCGCCGAAGACCTCAAGCTGGCACTGGCCGACATGGAAGCCTTCATCGACATCACTCCCGAGGATCTGGAACAGTTGATCCACGCCAGCGAACTGCACGCCAAACGCCGCAGCATCACCGCGACCTTCACCTGACCCCTTATGTAGGAGCTGCCGCAAGCTGCGATCTTTTGATCCTGTTTTTCAAGATCAAAAGATCGCAGCCTGCGGCAGCTCCTACATGAGTCCGCGTATATTTCGGGCAAGGTAAAAACGCAGACAGGCCCTGCACATATCCCCGTTGTACAAGGCAAATTTGCACTGTTACGATCCGGTAACGCTCGCGCGCGAGCTTCTCGAATAAAGACAATAAAAGCAGGGAGTTACTGATGACAGCTCAGGCTTCATCCCCGCGGACCCAGTCCATGGATGCCACGCAAAACGAGGTGCTGGCCGAGGTTCGCAACCGTATCGGTCACCTGACCCTCAACCGCCCCGCCGGTCTCAATGCCATCACCCTCGACATGGTGCGTTTGCTGCAACAGCAGCTCGACGCCTGGGCGACTGACGCCAATGTTCACGCGGTAGTCCTGCGCGGTGCCGGTGAAAAAGCTTTCTGCGCCGGTGGCGACATTCGCTCGCTGTACGACAGTTTCAAGAGCGGCGATACGCTGCACGAAGATTTCTTCGTCGAGGAATATGCCCTCGACCTGACGATTCATCACTACCGTAAACCGGTGCTGGCGCTGATGGACGGATTTGTCCTCGGCGGCGGCATGGGCCTGGTACAAGGCGCCGATCTGCGCGTGGTCACCGAGAAGAGCCGACTGGCGATGCCGGAAGTGGCCATCGGTTATTTCCCCGATGTCGGCGGCAGCTATTTCCTGCCGCGCATTCCCGGTGAGCTGGGGATTTATCTGGGCGTCAGCGGCGTGCAGATCCGTGCCGCCGATGCGCTGTATTGCGGCCTGGCGGACTGGTATCTGGACAGCAGCAAACTGGCGCTGCTCGACGAAAAACTCGATCAGATGGAATGGCAGGACACGCCGCTCAAGGCGCTGCAGAACCTGCTGGCCAAACACGCCGTGCAGACCCTGCCCGATGCGCCGCTTGAGGCCCTGCGCCCGGCTATCGATCACTTTTTCGCCCTGCCGGATGTGCCGAGCATGGTCGAGCAATTGCGCGCGGTGACCGTTGCCGACAGCCATGAATGGGCGACCACCACCGCCAACCTGCTGGAAACCCGTTCGCCGCTGGCCATGGCCGTGACCCTGGAAATGCTCCGGCGCGGTCGGCACCTGAGCCTGGAACATTGCTTCGCCCTGGAGCTGCATCTGGATCGCCAGTGGTTCGCCCGTGGCGACCTGATCGAAGGCGTGCGCGCCCTGCTGATCGATAAAGACAAGTCACCACGCTGGAACCCGCCGACTCTTGCTGCGCTGGACGCTGCGCATGTCGCGAGTTTCTTCCACGGTTTTGATGAGAGCGGGAGCTGAGCCATGCACGATCTCGAACTGACTGAAGAACAAGTGATGATCCGCGACATGGCCCGGGACTTTGCCCGTGGCGAAATCGCACCGCACGCGCAGGCGTGGGAAAAGGCTGGCTGGATCGACGATGCGCTCGTCGCGAAAATGGGCGAACTCGGTTTGCTCGGCATGGTGGTGCCCGAGGAATGGGGCGGCACCTACGTTGACTACGTGGCCTATGCCTTGGCCGTGGAAGAAATTTCTGCGGGTGATGGCGCGACCGGCGCATTCATGAGCATTCACAACTCGGTCGGCTGCGGCCCGGTGCTCAACTACGGCAGCGAAGCACAGAAACAGACCTGGCTGGCGGATCTGGCCAGCGGGAAAACCATCGGCTGCTTCTGCCTGACCGAACCGCAGGCCGGCTCCGAAGCGCACAACCTGCGCACCCGCGCCGAACTGCGTGACGGCCAGTGGGTGATCAACGGCGCCAAACAGTTTGTCAGCAACGGTAAACGGGCGAAACTGGCGATTGTGTTTGCGGTGACCGATCCAGACCTGGGCAAGAAAGGTATTTCGGCGTTTCTGGTGCCGACCGATACCGCCGGTTTCATCGTTGATCGCACTGAACACAAGATGGGCATCCGCGCTTCCGATACTTGTGCGGTGACCCTGAACAACTGCAGCATTCCCGAGGCCAATCTGCTCGGCGAGCGCGGCAAGGGTCTGGCGATTGCCCTGTCCAACCTTGAAGGCGGACGCATCGGCATCGCCGCGCAAGCACTGGGTATTGCCCGTGCGGCGTTTGAAGCGGCGCTGGTGTATTCGCGCGACCGTATCCAGTTCGGCAAACCGATCAATGAGCACCAGAGCATCGCCAACCTGCTGGCCGATATGCACATGCAGATCAACGCGGCGCGGCTGATGATCCTGCATGCGGCGCGACTGCGGACGGCGGGCAAACCTTGCTTGTCCGAGGCTTCGCAGGCCAAGTTGTTTGCGTCGGAGATGGCCGAGAAGGTCTGCTCGTCGGCGATCCAGATTCATGGCGGGTATGGCTATCTGGAGGATTATCCGGTCGAGAAGTACTACCGCGATGCGCGGATTACCCAGATCTATGAAGGCTCGAGCGAGATTCAGCGGATGGTCATTGCGCGGGAGCTGAAGAACTATCAGTTGTAATGGTGTTGGCCCCTTTCCCTCACCCCAGCCCTCTCCCCGAGGGAGAGGGGGCCGACCGAGGTGTATGGCGTCATACATCGACCTGAAAGACCGAGTCGATTACGGATTCAAATAAAGCACTTCCAGGTCGGCGTAAATCTGAAATATCCCCCAATCAGTCCCCTCTCCCTCCGGGAGAGGGTTAGGGTGAGGGGCTTTTCGCTTTAGTCGCGTTACTTGCCCTTGAACTCAGCCTCACGCTTGGCAATAAACGCCGCCATCCCTTCCTTCTGATCCTGCGTGGCAAACGCGGCATGGAACACCCGGCGCTCAAAACGCACGCCTTCGGTCAGGTTGACCTCAAAGGCACGGTTGACGCTTTCTTTGACCATCATCGCAATCGGCAGCGACTTGCTGGCAATCACCGCAGCAACCTTCAGCGCTTCATCCAGCAACTCGTCACTCGGCACAATCCGCGCAACGATGCCGCAACGCTCGGCTTCCACCGCATCGATCATGCGCCCGCTCAGGCACATCTCCATGGCTTTCGCTTTACCCACGGCGCGGGTCAGACGCTGGGTGCCGCCCATGCCCGGCAGGACGCCGAGGTTGATTTCCGGTTGGCCGAATCTGGCGTTGTCACCGGCCAGAATGAAGTCGCACATCAACGCCAGCTCACAGCCACCGCCTAGGGCGAAACCGTTAACGGCGGCAATGATCGGCTTGCGCCGGTTGGCCACGCGATCGCTGTCGCTGAACAGATCGTCCATGTAAATCTGCGGGTAGGTCAGCTCGGCCATTTCCTTGATGTCGGCACCGGCGGCGAAGGCCTTTTTCGAACCGGTGAGGACGATGCAACCGATGTTCGCATCGGCTTCCAGCGCATCAAGGGCCTGGTTCACTTCGCTGACCAGTTGCGCATTCAGCGCGTTCAGCGCATGCGGGCGGTTGAGGGTGATCAGGCCAACGCGGCCGTGGGTTTCGAGCAGAATGGTTTCGTACGTCATGAATAAAAATTCCTTCTTAAAGATTGCGCGAAATGACCATGCGCTGAATATCGCTGGTGCCTTCGTAGATCTGGCAGACGCGCACGTCGCGGTAGATGCGCTCCAGCGGGAAGTCGTTGAGGTAACCGTATCCACCGAGGGTTTGCAATGCCATCGAACAGACTTTCTCGGCCATTTCCGAAGCGAACAGTTTCGCCATCGATGCCTCGACCAGTGCCGGTTGCCCACTGTCTCGCAGAGCGGCGGCGTAATGAACCATTTGCCGCGCGACGGCGATCTGCGTCGCCATGTCGGCGAGGCGGAAAGCGACAGCTTGGTGTTCGATGATCGGCTTGCCGAAGGTGTCGCGCTCACGGGCGTAATCCCGCGCCGCTTCAAACGCCGCGCGGGCCATGCCCACCGATTGCGAAGCGATGCCGACGCGCCCGCCCTCGAGGTTGGCCAAGGCAATCTTGTAGCCCTCGCCCTCTTCGCCCAATCGATTGGCTACCGGCACTTTGACGTCTTCGAAGAGAATCTGGCAGGTGTCTGAGGCGTGCTGGCCGAGTTTGTCTTCGACGCGAGCAACTTTGTAGCCCGGTGAATCGGTCGGCACGATAAACGCGCTGATGCCGCGCTTGCCGGCGCTCGGATCGGTCACGGCAAAGACGATGACGATCCCGGCATTTTGCCCCGAGGTGATGAACTGTTTGCAGCCATTAAGCACGTAGTGATCGCCTTCCAGACGCGCGCGGGTTTTCAGGCTGCTGGCATCGGAACCAGCCTGGGGTTCGGTCAATGCAAAAGCGCCGAGCATCGCGCCACTGGCCAGCGGTTTGAGAAAACGTTCGCGCTGATCATCGTTGCCGAACTTGAGGATCGGCACGCAACCCACCGAGTTGTGCACGCTCATGATCGTCGAGCAGGCGCCGTCGCCGGCAGCGATTTCTTCCAGGGCCATGGCGTACGCCAGGTAACCGGTGTCGCAACCGCCCCACTGTTCCGGCACGAGCATGCCGAAAAAGCCCAGCTCAGCCATCTGGCCGATGGCTTCCTTGGGGAAACGGTGCTCGCGATCCCACTCGGCGGCGAACGGCTTCAAGCGTTCCTCGGCGAACTGCCGGGCCATGTCGCGGATCTGGGTTTGGTCTTCGTTGGGAATCATGGTGAATCCTTAAATATCAGTCGCACCGTTTTCCCTGTAGGAGTGAGCCTGCTCGCGATAGCGGTGGGTCATATAAATCAGTGGTGACTGATACGACGTCATCGCGAGCAGGCTCACTCCTACAAGGGGATTGGTGTTGGGCTCAATACACGCATTCCACGGCCATGGCCGTGGCTTCGCCGCCGCCGATGCAGATCGCTGCCACGCCGCGTTTGAGGTTGCGCTGGCGCAGCGCTGAGAGCAACGTCACCAGAATCCGCGCACCGGACGCGCCAATCGGATGGCCCAGCGCACAAGCGCCGCCATGCACGTTCAGCTTGTCATGCGGGATTTCCAGATGCGTCATCGCCGCCATGCCAACCACAGCAAACGCTTCGTTCACTTCGAACAGATCAACATCACCCAGCGACCAACCGGTTTTCTTGATCAGCTTCTTGATCGCCCCAATCGGCGCCACCGGGAACAGGCCGGGGGTGTCGGCGAACGCTGCATGACCATGGATAACGGCCAACGGTTTCAAACCCAGCTTCTGCGCCTGCGACTGACGCATCAGCACCAACGCCGCCGCCCCGTCAGAGATTGAACTGGAGTTCGCCGCCGTCACTGTGCCGCCTTCGCGGAATGCTGGTTTCAGCGAGGCAATCTTGTCCAGCTTGGCTTTCGGCGGCTGCTCGTCATGGCTGATCAGCACCTGCTCTTTGCCAACGGTCACGGTCAGCGGGACGATTTCGTCCTTAAAGCTGCCGTCCTTGATCGCCTGCTGCGCGCGCGTGGTCGAAGCGATGGCAAACGCATCCTGCGCTTCACGGCTGAAGTGGTTGGTTTCGGCGCAGTCTTCGGCGAAGGTGCCCATCAGGCGCCCCTTGTCGTAGGCATCTTCGAGGCCGTCGAGGAACATCGAATCAAGCACGCGGCCATGGCCCATGCGGTAACCGGCGCGCGCGCGATCCAGCAGATACGGTGAGTTGGACATGCTTTCCATGCCGCCGGCAATCACCACGTCGGCGCTGCCAGCGATCAGCATGTCGTGAGCCAGAATGGTGGTTTCCATACCCGAGCCGCACATCTTGTTGACGGTGGTGCAACGGGTCGATTTATCCAGTCCGGCGCCGAGCGCGGCCTGACGCGCAGGCGCCTGACCGAGTCCCGCAGGCAATACGCAACCAAACAGCACTTCATCAACCGCGTCGCTGGCGACACCGGCGCGTTCAACCGCAGCCTTGATTGCAGCAGCACCGAGTTGCGGCGCGGTAAGGCTTTTCAGTTCGCCCTGAAAACCGCCCATTGGCGTGCGCACGGCACTGACGATAACAATCGGATCGTTGGAAATAGTCATGACAAATCCTCCTTACTTGGCGGCCATGCGCAAGGCGCCGTCGAGACGGATCACCTCGCCGTTGAGCATGCTGTTTTCGATGATATGCCGAACCAGCGCAGCGTATTCCGCAGGCTTGCCCAGGCGCGGCGGGAACGGCACGCCGGCGGCCAGCGATTCGCGAACTTCCGGGGTCATGCCGGCCATCATCGGCGTTTCGAAAATGCCTGGGGCGATGGTCATTACACGGATGCCGAAACGTGCCAGTTCGCGGGCGGCCGGCAGGGTCAGGCTGGCGATTGCGCCTTTCGAAGCGGAATACGCCGCCTGGCCGATCTGGCCGTCGAATGCAGCGACGGATGCGGTGTTGATGATCACACCACGCTCGCCATCAGCGTTGGCCTCGGATTCGGCGATGGCCGCAGCGGCCAGACGCAGCATGTTGAAGCTGCCGATCAGGTTGACGTTGATCACTTGCGCGAAACTGCTCAGCGCATGCGGGCCGTTCTTGCCGAGAATTTTCTCGCCACGGACGATGCCGGCGCAGTTGACCAGACCGTTGAGGCTGCCGAAGGCTTTGACGGTCGCTTGCACGGCGGCTTCGGCGGCGGCTTCGTTGCTGATATCGGCAACCACGCTTTGCGCGCCCAGACGCTGAGCCTGTGCGGCGACTGCTTCGGCATTCATGTCCACCAGCATCACTTTGGCGCCGGCACTCACCAGCAATTCAGCGGTGGCCGCACCGAGGCCGGATGCGCCGCCGGTGACGATAAAAACCTTGTTCTCGATCTGCATGACTGTATTTCCTGATTCAAGCTGAAACGTTATGCGCCGCAGCCTCTTGAGCCTTGGCGATTTCCTGGTTGCGCAAGATAAAGCGCTGCAATTTGCCGCTGGGGGTTTTGGGCAATTCGCTGACAAATTCGATTTCACGCGGGTACGCATGCGCCGCCAGACGCTTGCGTACGTGTTGGCGCAGCTCTTCGGCCAGCTCCGGCGCGGCGCGGTATTGCGCACTCAGCACGACGAAGGCTTTGACCAGTTCGGTGCGCTCCGGGTCCGGTTTGCCGACGACCGCCGCCTCGACCACCGCCGGGTGTTCGATCAGCGCACTTTCCACATCGAACGGGCCGACGCGGTAGCCGGAGGTAGTGATCACGTCGTCGCTGCGGCCGACGAAGCTGATGCTGCCGTCCGGATTCCACTCGACGGTGTCGCCGCTCAGGTAATAATCGCCGACAAAGGCCTTGGTTGGCGCACCCTCATAGCCGCCGAACCAGCACATCGGTGATTGCGGGCGGTCGATGGCGAGAATGCCGGGCTGACCGACACCGAGTTCGTTGTACTGGTCATCGAGCACGACGATACGGTGGCCCGGCGAGGCGAAACCGGCGGCGCCGACGTGCACCGCGTGGTCGAGGCCGTGGTGGTTGCACAGGACCATGCCCAGTTCGGTCTGGCCGTAATGGTCATGAATGACCACGTCGAGATTGTCGGCGAACCAGCGAATCACTTCCGGGTTCAGCGGCTCGCCGGCGCTGCTGACGATGCGCAGCTTGCCTTTGATCGACTTGGCGAACTCATCGCCACCGGCAATCAACAAACGATAAGCCGTTGGCGATCCGGTGAGATTGGTGATGCCGTACTTGTTGATCACCCGGCAAGTGCTTTCGAGGGTGAACGGGCCATCGTAGAAGGTGATCGGGTGCCCCATCGACAACGGGCCGGTCACGCCGAAGTAGATGCCGTAGGCCCAGCCCGGATCGGCGACGTTCCAGAACGAATCTTCCGGGCGCAGATCCACGGCGTCCCGGGTGTAGCTCTGGAACGCGACAATGGCTTTGAGCGGTACTGACAGCGCCTTTGATGGGCCGGTGGTACCCGAGGTGAACATCAGCAGAAATGGGTCTTCACCGGTCAGCAACACCGGTTCGCAGACGCTGGAATGGTTGGCCAATTCGGCCCAGAAACTGAAATCGCCACGGACGATGCCTTGGCCCTTGGTGCCGCCGACGGTGACCAATGTCGGGCAATCAGCGACTTCAGCGAGTTTCGGCCGGTTGACCGCGTCGGTGACCACCACTTTGGCGCCTGAGCTGTTCAGGCGATGTTCGAGGGCCTTGGGGCCGAACGCGGTGAACAGCGGTTGATACACCGCGCCGATGCGCCAGGTGGCGAACACGGTGATGAGCAATTCGATGTTGCGCGGCAGCAGGCCGGCGACCTTGTCGCCCTTCTGCACGCCCTGGGCGAGAAGAAAATTGGCAAAACGCGCGGCTTTGTCTTGCAGATCACTGAAGGTGTACGTCGCACTGGCGCCATCGCGGCCTTCCCAGAACAGCGCGATACGCCCCGGCAAGGCATGCCGGTCGCAGCATTCGACGCAGGCGTTGAGCGCCTCAAGCGTACCGCTGAGCGCGGCATCCACGGTGTGCTGATAGTTGAACTGTGCGGTGGCAGACAAGTAATCGCGCATTGCCAGAATCCCTCTGTTTTTTATTAGGCTGGGAAGCGTAAACAACAGAGGGATAGTCGCGCTGTGTGGGGGTTGGGGCAATGGTCAAAGCCATCAAAGTGGCTGACTGGTTTGGCCAAGACTGCTACCACACTGATCGTTCCCACGCTCTGCGTGGGAATGCAGCCTTGGACGCTCTGCGTCCGCTCCAGAGCTGGAACGCGGAGCGTCCCTTGAGGCATTCCCACGCAGAGCGTGGGAACGATCAAGCGTCGGGATGTGTTGGATCAGACAACCTCATTCAGGATCAGCGTGCGGTAGTGGCCGGGATTCGACCCCGACCACTTGCGAAACGCCTTATAGAACGAACTCGCATCGGCAAACCCCAATCGACTGGCAATCTCGACAAAACTGATCGAAGGTTCCGCCAGCCAGATAATCGCCAATTCCTTGCGCACGCTGTCTTTGAGGCCTTGATAGGTCTGCCCTTCCTCGGCCAGGCGCCGGCGCAAGGTCGAGGCCGACATGCATAACTGTTGCGCCAGCGCCTCGGTTTCCGGCCATTGTTCAGCGGGCAATTGCCGCAGATCCTGCTTGATCCGACTGGCGAGGCTTTCCGGGTCGCGGTACTTCACCAGAATGTTGGCCGGCGCATGGGCCAGAAAGCGCTTCAACTCTTCGGCGGAACGTTTGATCGGCAGATCAAGGCAATCGGCAGAAAAGATCATCCGCGTGCGTGACCGATCGAACCGCAGGTTTTCGGAAAACATCACCCGGTAGTCATCGGTGAAATCCGGCTCTGGGCAACGCAATTCAATGGCCAGAATCGGAATCCGCCGCCCCGCCAGCCAGCAGGCGACGCCGTGGACAATCATCCAATAGGTGAAATAGGTGAAAGCGCGGCGCGGTTCGGCGTCGCCCTCCAGCAGTACAATTTCCGCCAGACTTTGCTGGTGCACCAGTTGCGCCGGCATGCGCTCCAGCATCAGTGAGAGAAAACTCAACCCCGTGCTCAAACCCGCTGCCAGTGTCGGTTGCGCCATCGCACTGCGACAGAGGAATTCGAGGCTGCCGGACTTGAGCTTGCGCGGGTCCATGCCGAAAAACTCGTCATCGCCGCGGCGGGCCAACAAGCGCCAGAGTTTCGCGTACTGCGAGGCCGGCACCCGACCCTGCGCGGTTTGCAGCAACGCCGGCGCAATGCCGACCTTGCTCAAGACTTCGTCGGTGGCCACGCCCGGGGCACAACTCTGCAGCAGCGCTTCACGCACCAGTTGAACGGCGATGGTGTCTTTTTCGGACATGGAGCGCGGTGAACCTTGTTGTTTTTGAGTGGTGGGCATATTACCGCAGGTGGCGAATTCAACACGAACCCCCTGTAGGAGTGAGCCTGCTCGCGATAGCGCTGGGTCTGAAAAATCAGCGCTGACTGATACGACGCCATCGCGAGCAGGCTCACTCCTACAAGGATCAATGCGAGGCAAAAATTGAGGTCGTTCAGCAACTGTTCAGGTTTATGTCAATCAATGTCATGTGAGAATGACTTTCATTATGTTACAACTTGTAACCTCTTCGAATGACTTGTTGGATACCGAATGCTCGTTCCCTTCCTGATCATGCTGCGCGAAGGCATTGAAGCCGCGCTGATCGTTGGCATTATCGCCAGCTACCTGCAACAGACTGGCCGTGGCCAATGGATGCCCGCCGTGTGGATCGGCGTATTCCTCGCCGCCGCCCTCGCCCTGCTGGTCGGTGGCGGTCTGGAACTGGTCAGTGCCGAATTCCCGCAAAAGCAGCAGGAACTGTTCGAAGGCATCGTCGGCCTGGTGGCCGTGGGCATTCTCAGCTCCATGGTGTTCTGGATGCGCAAGGTCGCGCGTTCGATCAAGCATTCGCTGCAAGCCTCGCTGGATCACGCGCTGACCTCTTCGAAGCATCAGGTCATTGCGCTGATCGCCATGGTCTTCTTCGCTGTCGCTCGCGAAGGTCTGGAAACGGTGTTCTTCCTGCTCGCGGTGTTCCAGCAAAGCGAAGGCCCGGGCGCGCCGATCGGTGCCCTGCTCGGGCTGATTCTGGCGATCATCGTCGGCTTCCTGATCTACAGCGGCAGCATGCGCCTCAACCTTTCGGCGTTCTTCAAGTGGACCGGCCTGTTCATTCTGGTGGTGGCCGCCGGGATTCTCGCCAATTCCGTGCAAGCCCTGCATGAAGCCGGGCTGTGGAATCACCTGCAAACCGTGCTCTTCGATTTCAGCGCGACGCTGCCGATGGACGGCCCGTTGGGCTCGGTGCTGGCCGGCATGTTCGGTTATCAGGATGCGCCGACCGTCAGCACCCTCGGGGCGTATCTGATTTACCTGGTGGTGGCGCTGGTGATGTTCTTTTATCCGGCTCCCGCCCCCAAGCGCTCCGCGCAATCGTCTTCCGTTTCCAGCCAATAAGGGCATCCATGTCAAAGCCTAATACTCCTCAGGCCTCCCCTCCCCGTGCCTTGCGCTGGGCGGTGGCCGGTTCGGTGGTCATCATGATCGCCGCCGGCGGCCTGTTCTGGTACGCCTCGAAAATGGCCGCGGCCAAACGTCAGCACAATCACGACGAAGTGGTGGTGAACATTCACCCGGGCAGTTGCGAGCCGAATGCGCTGACCGTGCCGGCCGGCCGCGCCAGTTTCCGCATCGTCAACCGCTCCGACCGCGCGGTGGAATGGGAAATCCTCGACGGTGTGCTGGTTGTCGAAGAGCGCGAAAACATCGCGCCGGGCCTGAGCCAGGTGATCAACGCCAATCTGCAACCCGGCGATTACGCGATCACCTGCGGATTGCTCAGCAACCCACGCGGCACCCTGCATGTGACGCCGACGGCAGCCTCTGACGCGGCGGCCAAGGCCAAACCATCAATGGTCGCTTTCGTCGGGCCGTTGTCGGAATTCCGTGTGTATCTGGCCAGTCAGAGCAGCGCGCTGATCAAAGCCGTGACCGCACTCAATCAAGCTATTGAAAGCGGCGATTTGAGTCAGGCTCAGGCGCTGTACCTGCCAGCACGCTCGGCGTATCAACATCTGGCCCCGGCTGCGCAGCGTCTGGCAGAACTGGACAACAGCATCAACGCCCGCGCCGATTACTTCGAAAAACGTGAGCAGGATCCAGCCTTCGTCGGCTTCCATCGCCTCGAATTCGGCCTGTTCCAGCAGCGCAAACTCGACGATCTGGCACCGGTTGCCCAGCGCCTGCTCAGCGACGTCACCACGCTCAAACAGCAACTGCTCGCGCAGAGCCTGCCACCCGAGCAACTGGTCAACATCGTCGTGCGCAACCTCAACACATTGGCCGACGTGCGCGCCGCCAGTGGTGAAGAGGAACGCTACAGCCACAGCGACCTCAACGGTTTCGCCGCCAATGCGCAAACCGCGCACAAAGTCGTCGATCTGCTGCGGCCAATGCTGAGCAAATCCGCCGCCGATCTGCTGCCGAAAATCGACGCTGCGCTGACCGATTTCGATACCACGCTGGATAGTTTCAAGATCAAGGACGGCTACGCCAGCTACGACTCCGTCAGCGGCGCACAACGCAAGCAGATTGCCGACAAGGCCCAGGCTCTGGCCGACGCACTGGATGGCATCGATCCCGCCCTCGGCCTCTCCGGCCTGTAAGCAGAAGACGAATTAGCGATGAAAGAATCAGAAAACCTCAACCTGCAACGTCGCCGTGTCCTGATGGGCATGGGCGCCGCCGGTGTCGCCCTTGCCGGCTCAGCCCTGAGCTGCCCGGCCATGGCCGCCGCGCCGGCGCAAGTCACCGAAGCACCGAGCAGCGACAAGACCCAAGACCGCCACGATTTCCACGGTGTGCACCAGACCGGCATCGTCACCCCGCGCCCGGCCTCCGGCATGCTGGTGTCGTTCGACGTGCTGGCCAGTGATCGCGAAGACCTCGAGCGGTTGTTCCGCACGCTCAACGAGCGCATTGCGTTTCTGATGAAGGGCGGCCCGGTCGCACAGATCGACCCGAAACTGCCGCCGCCGGACTCCGGCATCCTCGGCCCGAACGTGACACCGGACAACCTGACCATTACCGTCTCCGTCGGCGAATCCTTGTTCGATGAGCGCTTCGGTCTGGCCGAGGCCAAGCCCAAACGCCTGATCCGCATGGTCGGCTTCCCCAACGATGCGCTGGAGGCTGACTGCTGCCACGGCGACTTGAGTTTGCAGTTTTGCTCCAACACCACCGACACCAACATCCACGCCCTGCGTGACATCGTCAAAAACCTCCCCGACCTGCTGCTGGTGCGTTGGAAACAGGAAGGCAGCGTGCCGCCACAAGCCCCGGCGAAACCCGGTGTGCCGGCGCAATCGGCGCGCAATTTCCTCGGCTTCCGTGACGGCTCGGCCAACCCGGACTCCAACGATGCCAAAGCCATGGACAGCATCGTCTGGGTGCAAGCGGGCAGCGATGAACCGGCCTGGGCCGCGCATGGCAGCTATCAAGCGGTGCGGATCATTCGCAACTTCGTTGAACGCTGGGATCGCACACCGTTGCAGGAACAGGAAAGCATCCTTGGCCGGGTGAAAACCTCCGGCGCGCCTATCGGCGGCAGCCATGAAACCGAAGTGCCGGATTACCGCAAAGACCCCGAAGGCAAACTGACCAAACTCGACGCGCACATTCGCCTGGCTAATCCGCGCACGGCTGCGACTCAGGCCAACCTGATCCTGCGACGGCCATTCAACTATTCCAACGGCGTGAACAAGAACGGTCAGCTCGACATGGGCCTGCTGTTCATCTGTTACCAGGCCGACCTGGAAAAAGGCTTCATCACCGTGCAGACCCGTCTCAACGGCGAGCCGCTTGAGGAATACCTCAAACCGGTTGGCGGCGGTTACTTCTTCACCCTGCCGGGTGTCACGGGCGACAAGGATTTCATCGGTCGCTCGCTGCTTAACGCCACACAACCGAAAACAGCTGCATAGAACAATCCCAACACTGGAGCCGCCCCCATGAAAAAGACGCCACTCGCGTTATTGCTAACCCTCGGTTTGCTCAACACCCCGCTGTCAGCGTTTGCCGCCACGGCACCGCTGGATCTGGTCGGACCGGTGTCGGACTACAAGATTTACGTCACCGAACAACTCGATGAGTTGGGCAGCCACACGCAGCAGTTCACCGACGCGGTGAAAAAAGGTGACCTGGCCACCGCACAAAAACTCTACGCACCGACCCGCGTTTACTACGAGTCGATCGAGCCGATTGCCGAACTGTTCAGTGACCTCGATGCCTCCATCGACTCCCGCGTCGACGACCACGAGAAAGGCGTGAAAGCTGAAGACTTCACCGGTTTCCACCGCATCGAATACACGCTGTTCTCAGAGAAAAGCACCCAAGGCTTGAACGAGTTGGCGGACAAGCTCAACAGCGACGTCAAAGACCTGCAAACCCGCGTGGCCGGCCTGACGTTCCCACCGGAAAAAGTCGTCGGTGGAGCTGCTGCACTGTTGGAAGAAGTCGCCGCGACCAAGATCTCCGGTGAAGAAGATCGCTACAGCCACACCGACCTCTACGACTTCCAGGGCAACATCGACGGTGCGAAGAAAATCGTTGATCTGTTCCGTCCGCAGATCGAAAAGCAAGACAAGGCTTTTGTCGCGAAGGTCGACAAGAACTTTGCCACCGTCGACAAGATTCTGGCCAAGTACAAGACCAAGGAGGGTGGGTTTGAAACCTATGACAAGGTGAAGGATAACGACCGTAAAGCGCTGGTCGGGCCGGTGAATACACTGGCGGAAGATCTGTCCACGTTGCGTGGCAAGTTGGGGCTGAATTGATTTTTTGTAGCGTCTAAGCGGGCCCCATCGCTGGCAAGCCAGCTCCCACAGGTTCTTGGTGTACACAATATTTGTGGATCACCAAGAACACTGTGGGAGCTGGCTTGCCAGCGATGGCATTTTCAGCAGCGCTAAAGTATCCGGTAGAGCAACCGCTCAATCCGCACCCGACTCACGCGCTTGAGAAACTTGGCCACCCCGGCCGGATACTCCGGCAGCGTCTCCAGATTCTGAAAACTGTCGATCCGCGTGGTATGGCGGAAAATCTCTTCCAGCTCCTTCGCTCGCGGCGCCAGCCACTCCCCCTTCGGATCATCAATCAACAACGCATTCTCCAGATCCAGACGGAACGCCCGTGGATTGAGGTTGTTGCCGGTCAGCAGCGTATAGCGCTGATCGACCCACATGCCCTTGAGGTGATAGGTGTTGTCACCATCACGCCACAGATGCAGGTTCAACTGGCCGCTGTCGATATTGCGCTGATGCCGTTTGGCGAAGCGGCGCAGACTGATTTCGTACAGGTACGGCAGCGCCGCGATGACCTTGAACGGCTCGCTCGGCGGGATATAGAAATCGTTGGCAGTCTTGTCACCGACCACGATGTCGATCTTCACGCCACGGGCCAACGCGCGATTGATCTCGCGGATCACGCCCAGTGGCAGATTGAAGTACGGCGTGCAAATGGTCAGCTGCTTTTGCGCGCTGGCGATCAGCTCAAGAATCGCCCGGTTCAAGGGGTTGTTCTTGCCGACGCCGAGCAACGGGGTCACGGACAAGCCGTCTCGGGCGGTGCTGCCCGTGGCGGTGTCGTATGTCGCGTATTTGAGACGGCTGCGCAAGTCGCCGATGTCGTTGCGCAGGCTGCGGGTGGTCGGCAGGTTAGGCAGATCGAGGCGATGCACGGCTTTCGACTCGATCAAGCCATGCTTGACCAGATGATGCATCGAGTCCGCCAGCTCATGGCTTTGCAGCACGTGGTAGCGGTCGAAACGGTACTTGTCGAACTTGTGCAGGTAGACGTTATTCAGGCTCGCACCGCTGTAGACCACGCAATCGTCGATCACGAAGCCCTTCAAATGCAGCACGCCGAACAGTTCGCGGGTCTGCACCGGCACGCCGTAGACCGGCACTTCGCTTTCGTGCGTGCGGGTCATTTCCTGATACCACGCCGAATTGCCCGGCTGTTTGCCGGCACCGATCAACCCGCGTTGCGCACGCAGCCAGTCGACGACCACGGCGATTTCCAGCTCGGGACGCTTGAGCTTGGCGGCGTGGAGGGCATCGAGGATTTCCTGACCGGCTTCGTCTTGCTGCAAGTACAGCGCGACGATGTAGATGCGTTGGGTCGCTGCGGCGATTTTCTCCAGCAGGCAACGACGGAACTCGGCGGCGCCGGACAGAATGGTCACAGCCTCGGCGGTCAGCGGGAAGCTGCGCAATTTAGGCAGCAAGGAGCGTTTGAAAAGCAACGGCATAGGGCTCGCAATGGGTCGAATCCGAAGAACCCGAGAGCTTACACCATCGCATCCTTCGGGTCTTGTTAGTGTCTGTAATGGCGTCTTCGCGAGCAGGCTCGCTCTCACCTTTGAAACGCATTCCCCTGTGGGAGCGAGCCTGCTCGCGAAGACGATTTCACAATCGACAAAAATACCCGCTTGACCAAGGAGAACAATCGTTCTACTGTTTGCCACATGAACGAAATCACTAGCAACGACACGCGCGACATCATTCTGGACGTCACCGAAAAGCTGATCTACAAAAGTGGCATCGCTGCCACCAGCATGGATCTTCTGGTGAAAACCGCCGGTGTCTCCAGAAAAAGCATCTACCGTTACTTTGCCGACAAGGACGCACTGACCGTCGCCGCCCTGCAACGCCGCGACATCCGCTGGATGCATTGGTACAGAAGCGCCGTCGATCAGGCCGAAACCCCGGCCGATCGCCTGCTCAACCTGTTTACCGTGCTCAAAGGCTGGTTCGCCTCGGAAGGCTTTCGCGGCTGCGCCTTCATCAATACCAGCGGCGAGACCGGCGACCCGCAAGACCCCGTACGGCTGGTCGCCAAAGAACACAAACAGAAGCTGCTCGACTACGTGTGCGAGCTGTGTACCGAACATGGTGCCGAGGATCCGCAACTGCTGGCCAAACAGTTGCTGATCCTGATTGACGGTGCCATTACCGTAGCGCTTGTGATGGGTGATCACAGTGCCGCCGATAATGCGCAATGCATGGCGCGAAAGTTATTGGACCTGTAATGCCTTAATAAGCCGGACTTGTTGTTCAATTATTAATTAGATCGGGAGACTGAACATGTCTACTGCAGCCCAGGTACGTCCGCCATTACCGCCCTTCAGCCGTGAATCGGCGATCGAGAAAGTTCGACTGGCCGAGGATGGCTGGAACTCCCGCGACCCGGAACGGGTATCGCTGGCCTACACCCTCGACACCCAATGGCGTAACCGCGCCGAGTTCGCCAACAACCGTGAAGAAGCCCAGGCCTTCCTCACCCGTAAATGGGCGAAAGAGCTGGATTACCGTTTGATCAAGGAACTGTGGGCCTACTCCGATACGCGCATCGCCGTGCGCTATGCCTATGAATGGCACGATGACTCAGGCAACTGGTTCCGCTCCTATGGCAACGAGAACTGGGAATTCGATGAGCAAGGCCTGATGTTCCAGCGCTATGCGTGCATCAATGACATGCCGATCAAGGAAAGCGAGCGCAAGTTCCACTGGCCGCTGGGCCGGCGCCCGGATGATCACCCAAGCCTGTCTGACCTCGGCCTGTAAGCCAACACAGCTCCAACTGTAGGAGTGAGCCTGCTCGCGATAGCGGTGTGTCAGTCAACCTATAAGTTGAATGTTCAGACGCCATCGCGAGCAGGCTCACTCCTACAGGGGATGTGTGGGGTTCAGGCGACGGCAGCGGTCTTTTCGGCCTCCAACTCGCGCACCAGCGGCAACACCCGCCGGCCGAAATATTCGACCTCTTCCTGAAAGTGCAGAAACCCCGCCAACACCAGATCCACCCCCACCGCCTTCAACGCGACAATCCGCTCGGCAATCTGCAACGGCGTGCCAATCAGATTGGTCTTGAAACCGTCGTTGTACTGCACCAGATCCTCGAACGTCGATTTCGCCCAGTTGCCCTCTCCTCCCGGTGACGCCCTGCCCGCCTGTTTCGCGGCATCACCAAAGGCATTCACTGCTTCCGGATCGGCCTGATCGATGATCTGCGCCAGTACGGCTCTGGCCTCTTCTTCAGTGTCGCGGGCGATGACAAAGGCGTTCACGCCAATTTTCACTGAATGATTGTTCGCCGCCGCTTTCTGACGAATATCGTCAACCTGCGCCTTGATCCCCTCAACGCTGTTGCCGTTAGTGAAATACCAGTCCGAGACCCTTGCCGCCATGTCCCGTGCTGCCCGCGAGCTGCCGCCCTGAAAAATCTCCGGACGGCCCAGTGGTTTTGGCTTGAGGGTGTAATTGTCGAAACGGTAGAAATCGCCGCGAAAGGTGAAGTTGTCCTGACTCCACACGCCGCGCAGCGAGCGGATGAACTCCTCGGAACGGCGATAACGCTCGTCGTGCTCCAGCCAATGCTCGCCGATGGCCTGGAACTCGCCTTTGAACCAGCCGCTGACAATGTTCACCGCGATGCGGCCATTGGTGAGTTGATCGATGGTTGCCAGTTGCTTGGCCGCCAGCGCCGGTTGCCATGGCCCGGGCAGAATCGCCGCGATCACTTTAAGTTTGCTGGTCGCTGCAAGCAGTGCATGGCTGAATGCGACGGACTCGTGCTGGAACTCGGCGCCGTAACCGGCGGTAAAGCGGATCTGCGTCAGCGCGTACTCGAAACCGGCGGCTTCGGCGATTTGCGCCAGCTTGCGGTTGTAGTCGATGCCCCAATCCGTGCGCTGTTCAATCTTGCTGACCACCAGCCCACCGCTGACGTTCGGCACCCAGTAGGCAAATTTTACCGCTTGCTGACTCATTGGCGTGTCCTCGGGACATTTGAGAGATGAGAGTGGTAGAGCAGCAAGCGTGCCAGGCCTGGAATGCCCGGTTTTGTTGGGTTTGTTGTGTGGTGCAGATGTTTTGTAGAGGTGGGATTTGTTGGCGGGTTGTTGTGTGGACAACAGTTGGTTTGGGGTCGGCATGAAGAATGCCTTCGCGAGCAGGCTCGCTCCCACAGGGTGGAATGCATTTCAAAATGTGGGAGCGAGCCTGCTCGCGAAGGCGTCAGACGGGTCGCCGCAACACTTGGAAATGAGTAACATGACCGCCCTCCCCGCAGCTCACGTTCTGCGCCCTGCCGAATAAGCCGATTCCATGCCTTTCGAACTCAGCGTTGACCTCACCACTCTGGCCATTCTGGCCATCGTCGCCTTCATTGCCGGTTTCATCGACGCCATCGCCGGCGGTGGCGGCCTGCTGACCACGCCAGCGTTGCTGACTGCCGGCCTGCCGCCGCACCTGGTGCTCGGCACCAACAAGTTGAGTTCGACTTTCGGTTCGGCCACCGCCAGTTTCACCTTCTACCGCCGCAAACTGTTCCACCCACGGCAGTGGGTGCACGCGATTGTCGGCACGCTGGTCGGTGCATTGACCGGCGCCATCGTCGCCCATTACCTGCCGGCCGAATGGCTGAACAAGATGCTCCCGGTGATCGTCTTCGCTTGCGGTCTGTATCTGTTGTTCGGCGGTACGCCCAAAGCACCGCTGGACAGCGATGCGCCGATCAAAAAGAAATGGCAGTCGACCCAAGGTTTCAGCCTCGGTTTCTATGACGGTGTGGCTGGGCCTGGCACTGGCGCATTCTGGACGGTGAGCAGCCTGCTGCTCTACCCGATCGACCTGGTCAAGGCCAGCGGTGTGGCGCGCAGCATGAACTTCGTCAGCAACATTGCGGCGCTGTCGGTGTTCGTGTTTTCCGGGCAAGTGGACTGGATCATCGGCCTGAGCATGGGCCTGTCGGTGATGGTCGGCGCGTTCTTTGGCGCGCGCACCGCGATCAGCGGTGGCGCCAAGTTCATTCGCCCGGTGTTCATCACCGTGGTGCTGGGTTTGACCGTGCGCCTAGCCTGGCAGCACTGGTTCAGCGTGGCCTAAGCGCCGCGCCACGTAGACGTCGATCAGGTAACGGGCAATCGACTTGGACGCCGGCAACGGCGGCAGGTCGTGCACGTTGAACCACTGGGCGTCTTCGATCTCATCTTCCTGACAGACAATTTCGCCACCGGCATATTCGGCATGGAAGCCGAGCATCATCGAATGCGGGAACGGCCAGCACTGGCTGCCCAGGTACTGAATGTTCTTCACTTCGATCTGCACTTCTTCGCGCACTTCACGAATCAGGCAATCCTCGGCCGACTCGCCAGGTTCAGCGAACCCCGCCAGCGTGCTGTACACCCCGCTGACGAAACGCGGTGAACGCGCCAGCAGAATCTCGTCGCCACGGGTGATCAGCACGATCATGCTCGGCGAAATACGCGGATAACTGCGCAAGTCGCACGGCTGGCAATACATCGCCCGTTCGCGCGGCACCTGCGTCATCGCCTGGCCGCAATTGCCGCAGAAACGGTGCTCGCGAGCCCAGGTGCCGATCTGCGCGGCGTAACCGAGCACTTTGTAGATGGTGTGATCGCCATCGAGCATGAACGCTCTCAGGCCTTTCCAGTTGCAACCCGGCACCTCACTGGTGCTGCGCAGTTCGAGCAGATACACCGGCTCGCCGTCGAGATGGCCAATGCCGTGCTCGGCGAGGATCGACAAGTCCTGCCGCTTGAGCCATTCGCGTGGGAACAGCGCGCCGTTGTCATCAAACAAAAAACCGTCCGGGCTGCGCGCAACCGCCCAGCCGCCCGGTTGATCGGTGTCGAGTACTGCAGTGGTCCAGCGAGCTGTCATGGTTTCTCAGTCCAGAAATTCGGGTTTCTGTTTGCTCATGTGGGCGGCCATGGCCACGCGCAAATCAGTGGATTGCAGCATGGCGGCGTTCCAGGTGGCAACGTATTCGAGGCCGTCGTCGATGCGATGGTCACGCATGTAGCTGATCATTTCCTTGGTGCCGGTGACCGCGATCGGCGATTTCGAAGCGATCTCGCGGGCGATCTCCAGCACGCCTTCGAGCAACGCGTCCTTGTCGCTGTAGACGCGATTGAGCAGGCCGATGCTGCGCGCCTCGTCAGCGCCGAAGGTGCGGCCGGTGTAAGCCAGTTCACGCAGCATGCCGTCACCGATGATCCGTGGCAACCGTTGCAAAGTGCCAACATCGGCGGCCATGCCGATATCGATTTCCTTGATCGAGAATTGTGCGTCTTCGGCGGCGTAACGCATGTCGCACGCGGCGATCAGATCGATGGCGCCACCCAGGCAGTAACCCTGAATCGCTGCGAGCACCGGTTTGCGGCAGTTATCGACGGCATTGAACGAGGCTTGCAGGGTGAGGATCTTGCGGCGCAGCAGGCGCGCGTTGCGGCCGACGTCCTTGCCCAGTTCATTGGCGACGCCGGCGAGCATCATCAGATCGATGCCAGAGGAAAAATGTTTGCCATTGCCGCTGAGCACCACTACACGCACTTCGTCGGTGTCGTCGATCCACTGGAAGATCTCGACGATCTCGCTCCAGAATGCCGCGTTCATCGAGTTGATTTTTTCCGGGCGATTGATTTGCACATGGGCGATGTTGTCGGCCAGTTCGACGCTGAAAGCGGAGTATTGAGTCATGGCAGTGATCCTTTACCGGGCTGAAAATGAGGCCCGAACTATAACAAGGCATCACAGTGGCGGTTCGGCCAAATGCGGGACTGACTTGAGGAGATGTACTGCAACATTCCACCCTGTAGGAGCTGCCGCAGGCTGCGATCTTTTGATGCTGATTTTAGAAGACCAGATCAAAAGATCGCAGCCTGCGGCAGCTCCTACAGGGATTTTCGTGTCACGAAGGCTGCGGTTTCGTAGGGGACTGTTACTACATCCTTGCCGCGCAACTCGGGCTCGGACGCGATCAGCGCGCGAATCTGCTCATCAACCTTCGTCCGTTGTGCGTCCGGCAGTGCGGCAATGAAACTGGTCGAACGCACGCGGTTAAACAAGACATCCTCCGGCGAGCCGGTATGCCCATTGTGAAACTGCTGCAATTGCAGTGGCCCGAACGCCGGGTGCGGAAACGCCTTGCGCCATTCGCCGGTGTAATAACGCGGTGTATCACCTTCCAGCGCATTAACGATGGCGTCCAGCTTCGGCACCCAGCTCACTTGGGTGTCGCGCAGGTTCCAGATCAACCCCAACTTGCCGCCAGGCTTGAGCACTCGAGCGATCTCGGTCAACGCGGCTTCGCTGGCAAACCAGTGAAACGCCTGCGCGCAGATCACCACGTCGACCGACGCATCCGGTAGCGGCAGATCGGTCGCCGTGCCATGCACGGCCAACACCTGCGGCCAGGCATCAGAAAGTTTCTCGAGCATCTGCGCCACGGGTTCGACGGCGATAACCTGCGCGCCTGTGGCCACCAACCGACCGGTGAATTTGCCGGTGCCGGCGCCCAGATCAATCACCGTCTTGTGACCATCCAGACCTAGCGTTGTCGTCAGCCAGTCACTGACTTGCGGTGGGTAATTCGGCCGCCCTTTGACGTAGGTATCAGCGGCGGTTTTGTAGCCCCCAGTGGAATGATGCAGATGATCGTTCATGGCAGTCCCCCTTATCGCAGAGCTTCGGATCAACGGCAGACGCTTGCGAGCATAGCGCCGGAATTTGTGCCTGACTTGAACAGTCACTGACTAAGCAATGAATAAAATTTCACCCTGTGGTGTTCAAAGTGAAACATAACCCCCTGTGGAGCCTTGCCCATGACTATCCGTTCCGTTATGTTCGCCGCCCCGCTGCTGCTGGCGGCTGCCATGTCCAGCCATCTGGCCTTCGCCAATGGTGACGAAGACGAGCCGGTGCAGAAGCCCGAATGCCCGAAAGGCCAGGTCTGGGACAGCAAAACGCAAAAATGCGTATTGCAGACCAGCAGCCTGCTGCCCGATGCCGACCGCACCGATTACGCCTATCGCCTGGCCAAGGCGGGTCGCTACGATGAAGCACTGGCGTTACTCGACACGCTGAAACAGCCGAACACCGCCAAGGCGCTGAATTATCGCGGGTACGCCACGCGCAAACTCGGGCGTACCGACGAAGGCATCAGCTATTACCTGCAATCGGTGAAACTCGATCCGCAATACGCGCAAGTGCGCGAATACCTCGGCGAAGCCTACGTGATCAAAGGCCGCGTCGACCTCGCGCAAGAACAGTTGCGGCAGATCCAGTCGATCTGCGGCACGGCGTGCGAGGAATACCAGGACCTGGCGCAAGCCATTAACGACTCATCGAAAACCTGATATCAAAAGCGGAGGCCATCATCGTCAGCGATCAGGCATTCAGAGCAGAACTCGGACAGCATCTGGCGCGATTGTGGCGCTACGGTCTGCTGCTGTCGCGCAATCGGCATGTCGCCGAGGATCTGGTCCAGGCCACCTGCGTGCGGGCGCTGGAGCGTTCTGCTCAATATATCGCCGGTACGCGCATGGACCGCTGGCTACTGAGCATCCTGCATTCGATCTGGCTCAATGAAGTGCGCGCGCGGCGCGTGCGTCAGGGCGCAGGACAGGTCGATGCCGACGGCCATCTGGCGTTCGATGGTGAATACGCCGCGCAAACCCATGTACTGGCTGCGCAAGTGATTCGGCGCGTCGACGTCCTGCCCGAGACCCAGCGTGAAACGGTGTATCTGGCCTATGTCGAAGGCTTGTCCTACCGCGAAGTCGCCGAGATCCTGCAAGTGCCGATCGGCACGGTGATGAGTCGCCTGGCCACCGCACGCCTGAAACTCGCCGAATACCCGCCGCTGCAAGCGGTGCCGAAAACCACCGAAGGAGACCGGTCATGAACACACCTTCGGATGAACAACTGGTCGCGTACCTGGACGACGAACTCGACCGCGAACAGCGCAGCCAATTCGACAGTGCCATCGCCGACGATCCGCTGCTCAGCCTGCGTGTGCAATGGCTGAGCCGCAGCAATCTGCCGTACAAAGCGGCCTACGATGAACTGGCGCAGCAGGCGCCGCTGGAACGTTTGCAGGCTCGGCTCGACGGTATTGCGTCACCGGAACATCCGGGCCTGAGCCGACGCTGGTTTATCGCTGCGGCGGCCGCCACCCTGGTGGCTGGCGGCGTGTTGGCCGATCGGCTGTTGCTCGGCTGGCAAGCGGCGCAAGACCACAGCTGGCGCGAACGGGTCGGCGACTACATGGCGCTTTATGTCCCGCAGACGCTCGATCATCTGCCGGTAGACGAAGCCAGTCAGCGCGCGCAGTTGCGCACGGTGGACGCGCGATTGGGCTTGAGTCTGGCACCGGCCACGCTGAGGCTGCCCGGCGCGGAGCTCAAGCGCGCGCAATTGCTCGAATACGACGGCGTGCCGATCGCGCAAATCACCTATCTCGATGCCAGACATGGGCCGATGGCCCTGTGCGTCACCCGCGCCAACAGCGGCAGCCAGCCGCTGGCTCACGAACGGCGACACGCCATGAACGTGGTGTACTGGACCGCGCGCGAGCATGCGTGGATGTTGATCGGGCATAACCCGGCGCCGGAACTTGATGCTCTGGCCAGACACCTGATCGAACGATTGAGCGCATGACGGCCGTTGCTACTATCCTGTGCGCGTGATTATCCAAGGAGGACATACCGATGCAGATTTCACCGCGCAGCGCGCTGCTGGTCATCGACGTGCAGAACGACTTCACCCCAGGCGGACAGTTGGCCGTACCGGAAGGCGATCAGATCGTCCCGCTGATCAACCGTCTCGGCGGCCACTTCAAGCAGGTCATCATTGCCCAGGACTGGCACCCTGCCGGTCATGCTTCGTTCGCCTCCAGCCATCCCGGGCGCGAGCCTTACGATGTGATTGAGTTGCCTTACGGCCAACAAACGCTGTGGCCGGATCATTGCGTGCGGGCTACGCCCGGCGCCGAGTTCCATCCGGAACTGAATTTGCCTCATGCCCAACTGGTGATCCGCAAAGGTTGCAACCCGGACATCGACAGTTATTCGGCATTCCTGGAAGCCGACCGCACGACGGTCACCGGGCTCGCCGGCTATCTCAAGGAGCGTGGCATCGACACGGTCTATATGGTCGGACTGGCGCTGGATTTCTGCGTGATGTTTTCCGCGCTGGATGCACGCACGGCAGGCTTCAACGCATTTGTCGTGCTGGATGCCTGCCGGGCGATCGATCTGCAGGGATCACTGGCAGCAGCAATCGAGCGCATGCAACTGGCCGGGGTCGGTCTGATCCAGTCAAACGAACTGATCTGACCCGTGTAGGAGCTGCCGCAGGCTGCGATCTATTGAGGGTGTTTTCAAGATCAAGAGATCGCAGCCTGCGGCAGCTCCTACAGTGGTTTCAGGTGGTAGTGGGCAGCCATAGCCGGAAGCGTGCGCCACCCAACGGTGAGGATTCCACGGTCAGGGTGCCACCCTGCGCTTCCAGGGCCCGGCGACTGATGGCCAGACCCAGGCCAAAACCACCGGTGGCCCGGTCGCGGCTACGGTCCAGCCGGTAGAACGGCTCGAAAATCCGCTCGCGCTCATCGTCCGGGATGCCGATCCCGTCGTCGTCCACCCAGATCTCACAACCTTCGCCACTGACCTGCACGCCGATCTGAATGCGTTTCTCACAGTAACGCATGGCATTGCGCAGCAGATTCTGGATGGCGCGGGCGGTCAGGCGCGGATCCAGCGAGAAGCGTTCGAGCTGACCATGCAACAACACGTCGATGACGATTTCCGGCGACTCCAGCTCCTCATCGACGCTGCCGAGAATGCTGTCGATGAATTCGTCCAGTGAGACTTCAATCTGCTCCGGCAATTGCGCCGGGTTCTGCAAGCGGCTGTAGGACAGCAGCTCAAGCACCAGCTCATCGAGTTCACGAATGTGCGCGACCAGGCCCTGCAAGCGCTCGCGGCTGGCGGCCGGCAAATCGTCGGACAGCGCCAGCGCGAGGCCGAAATCGAGACGCGTCAGCGGAGTACGCAGTTCATGGGAGACAGCATTGAGAAGGTCGCGCTGCTGATTCAACAGGTTTTCGATGTCGCCGGCCATGGTGTCGAACACGTTGGCCAGACTGCCGATGTTCGAACTCTGGGCGATTTTCGTGCGCTCGCTCAAATGACCTTTACCGAAGCGTTCGGCAGTGCCCTTGAGGCGTTCGAGATCGCGCCAGTGCGGGCGCAACCAAAGCAGCAGGCACGCCAGCAGGCTCGCGCCGATCAACACGTTAATGCTCCAGTACAACAGATTGACGTCCATCGGGTCCGGCGGCACGACCATTTGCACCGCCATATCGTCATTGAGCGGTGTCACTGCCAGCGTGCGCCAGCCCCAGTCGCCGATGCGCACCACGTTTTCGCCACGGCGCAGTCGTTGCTGCTCGATCGCGGTGAAATCGGCGTTATCGATGCGCGCAAGGACGATGTGCAACGGCTGGAAATCCTTGTCCATCGACGCCGCAATCGCCGGCCACTGTTCGTGCGGTGCAGCATGAAACTGCTTGGTGATCAGCGATTGCAGGCCGCGCGAATAATCCAGGTTATAGGTGACGAAGCGTTCACGGAATGCCATGACCACCAGGTCCGGTACCAGATAGATCGCCGCGCTGTACGAGATGATCGTCACCAGGTACAGGCGAAACAGGATGCGAAACATCAGCTCAGCATTCCCACTCGGAACGGCTGAACAGATAACCCTTGCCCCACACGGTCTTGATCTTGCGCGCCTCACCGGCGTGGTCGTCGAACTTGCGCCGCAGCTTGGAGATCGCAACGTCCACCGAACGGTCGGTGCCATTGAATTCAATGCCGCGCAAACGTTGCAGAATCTGGTCACGACTCAGCACTTCGCCGGCATGCCGGGCCAGCACGACCAGTAAATTGTACTCGCCGCTGGACAGTTCCACCGGTTGCTCGCGCCAGGTCACGGTACGCTCGGACAGATCAATGCACAGGTTGCCCATGACGATGCGATCGTTGACCGTCAACGGTTCGCCGAGGCTGCTGCGGCGCAACAAGGTGCGTACCCGCGCGAGCAAAACACGCGGCTCGCAGGGCTTGGTGACGTAATCGTCGGCGCCCATTTCCAGGCCCAGCACCTGATCGTGGCTGTCATCGCGGGCGGTGAGCATCAGGATCGGCAACGTCGCCGAGTCGGCCCGCAGCAAGCGGCACACCTGCAGGCCATCGAGGCCCGGCAACATCAGGTCGAGAATCACCAGGTCCGGCGGATTGACCCGCGCCCGCTCACGTACGTGATCGCCACGGCCGATGACACTGACGGAATAGCCGTTGCGTTCCAGATAGCTGGAAATCAGTTCGGCGAGGGCGGTGTCGTCTTCGACCAGGAGGATGTTGGGCATGGAGGTGTTCCAGAAAGTGCAGTGGCGACATTGCAGGCCTCATCGCGGGCAAGCCCGCTCCCACAGTGCTTTCGGGTGTTCACATGATTTGTGTCCACAACCGATCCCTGGGGGAGCGGGCAAGCCCGCGATGACGATGCAACTGTCGCAATAAATTTCAAGGGCTAAAGGATATACGCCCTCAGCCGCCCCTGAGTAAAACCCTTACACAATTTCACACAGCGCCTACAAAGCTTCACCGCTACTCTCGGCGACTGGCCGTAGGATGCAGGCATCAATATTGGGGGTGGTAAATGTCGAACAAACTGTTGGCCGGGCTCGGCCTGATCGCAATGGCGCTGACGCTGAGTGCCTGTGACTCGTCCTCGAACGCCGAGGAACAGGCGCCACCGGCCACCGTGCGCATCGAAACCATCGAGGCCCATCCCCTGTCGATCAGCAGCGAACTCAGCGGCCGCGTCGCTGCGCCGCGCATTGCCGAAGTCCGCGCACGGGTTGCCGGCGTGGTGCTGCAGCGCACCTTCCGAGAAGGCAGCGACGTGAAAAAGGGTGACGTGCTGTTCCGCATCGATCCGGCGCCGTTCAAGGCTGACCTCGACAGCGCAGAAGCCGCGCTGCGCAAAGCCGAAGCCAATGCCTTCCAGGCAAAACTGCAGGAACAACGCTACGCGCAGCTGATCGACGACAAGGCCATCAGTGGTCAGGACTACGACAACGCGCGCGCCAATGCCCGGCAAACCGCCGCCGACGTCGCGGCCAACAAGGCCGCCGTCGAGCGGGCGAAACTGAATCTGGGTTATGCCACCGTCGTCGCACCGATTTCCGGGCGTGTGGGGCGTGCGCTGGTCACCGAAGGCGCGCTGGTCGGGCAGAACGAAACCACGCCGCTGGCATTGATTCAGCAGTTGAACCCGATTCACGCCGACGTCACGCAATCGACCCGCGAACTCAACGAACTGCGGCGTGCATTCCGCTCCGGGCAGTTGCAGGAGGTCGGTCAGGATCAGGTCAAGGTCACGCTGATTCAGGATGACGGCAGTCTCTATGCGTTGCCGGGCAAACTGCTGTTCAGCGATATCACGGTTGATCCGGGCACAGGCCAGATCATCTTGCGCAGCGAATTTCCGAACCCGGACCTCGATCTGCTGCCGGGCAGTTTCATCCGGGTGCGCATCGAACAGGCGAAGATCCAGAACGGTATTACCGTGCCGCAACGCGCCGTTCAACGTGACAGCGCCGGCATCGCGCAAGTGCTGACCGTCGACGAGCAAATGCGTGTGGCGCAGCAACCGGTGCAACTGGGCGCGGTGCAAAACGATCGCTGGATCGTCACCGGCGGTCTCAAGCCCGGCGACCGCATCGTCGTCGAAGGCGTGCAGCACGCCCGTCCTGGCGAAAAAGTGCAGATCGACGATACCCCTCTTCCACTTGCCCAGACTTCTGGTCAGTAAGCAGGACGCTTTTCCATGCCGCAATTCTTTATCGACCGTCCGGTGTTTGCCTGGGTCGTCGCGTTGTTCATCCTGCTGGCCGGTGCGCTCGCCATCCCGCAATTGCCGGTGGCGCAATACCCCGATGTCGCGCCGCCGCAGATCGAAATCTATGCCGTGTACCCTGGTGCGTCGGCGCAAACCGTCGACGAAAGCGTGGTCAGCCTGATCGAAGAAGAGCTCAACGGTGCCGATCACCTGCTGTACTTCGAATCGCAGAGCAGCCTTGGCAGTGCGACGATCAAGGCGACTTTCCAGCCTGGCACCAATCCGGAGCTGGCGCAGGTCGACGTGCAAAACCGCCTGAAAGTGGTCGAGTCGCGTCTGCCGCAAGCGGTCAATCAGCAAGGCTTGCAGGTGGAGAAAGTCTCCTCCGGTTTCCTCCTGCTGATCACCCTGACGTCCAGTGACGGCAAACTCGACGACGTCGCGCTCAGCGATTATCTGGCGCGCAACGTGATGAACGAGATCAAGCGTCTCGACGGCGTCGGCAAGGCGCAGCTGTATGGCGCCGAGCGAGCGATGCGCGTGTGGATCGATCCGCAGAAACTCATCGGTTTCAACCTGACGCCGGCGGACGTCAACGCCGCCATCGTCGCGCAGAACGCCCAGGTTTCCGCCGGCAGCATTGGCGATTTGCCAAACCCGTCCAGCCAGGAAATCACCGCAACCATTCTGGTGAAAGGTCAGTTGTCGACGCCGCAAGAGTTCGCCGACATCGTGCTCAAGGCTAATCGCGACGGCTCCACCGTGCGCATCGGTGATGTGGCGCGGGTCGAGATCGGCAGTCAGGAATACCAGTTCGGCACGCGCCTCAACGGCAAGCCGTCCACCGCCGTCGGCGTGCAGCTGTCGCCGGGGGCCAACGCGCTGAACACCGCGACGCTGGTGCGGGCGAAGATGGATGAGCTGGCGCGCTATTTCCCGGCGGGGGTGGAATACAAGATCCCGTACGATACTTCACCGTTCGTCAAAGTCTCGATCACCAAAGTGGTCTACACCTTGGGCGAAGCGATGTTGCTGGTGTTCGCGGTGATGTTCCTGTTTCTGCAGAACGTGCGTTACACGCTGATCCCGACACTGGTGGTGCCAGTGGCATTGATGGGCACGTTCGCGACCATGCTGGCGCTGGGCTTCTCAATCAACGTGCTGACCATGTTCGGCATGGTCCTGGCCATTGGCATTCTGGTGGACGACGCGATTGTCGTGGTCGAAAACGTCGAACGGATCATGGCCACCGAGGGTTTGTCGCCCAAGGAAGCCACACGCAAGGCGATGACGCAGATCACTGGCGCAATCATCGGCATCACGCTGGTGCTGGTGGCGGTGTTCATTCCGATGGCCTTCATGCAGGGCTCGGTCGGGGTGATCTACCAACAGTTCTCGCTGTCGATGGCCACGTCCATTCTGTTCTCGGCGTTCCTTGCCCTGACCTTGACCCCAGCGCTGTGCGCAACGCTGCTCAAGCCGATTGCCAAGGGTGAACATCACGAGAAATCCGGGTTCTTCGGCTGGTTCAACCGCCGCTTCGAGCACCTGACCGATCGTTATCAGGGCTGGGTCGGCTATGCGCTGAAACGTAGTGGCCGATACCTGCTGATCTACGTCGTCCTGCTGGTGGGGCTCGGTCTGTGCTTCGCGCGTCTGCCCTCCTCGTTCCTGCCGGTGGAAGATCAGGGTTACACCATCACTGACATTCAACTGCCACCCGGTGCGACCAAGAATCGTACGGTGGCCGTGGCGGAACAGCTCGAGGCGCATAACGCCGGCGAGCCAGGGATCAGCGACAGTGTGGTGATTCTCGGTTTCAGCTTCTCCGGTAGCGGCCAGAACGCAGCCTTGGCGTTTTCGACCTTGAAGGACTGGTCGCAGCGCGGCAGTGATGACTCCGCCAGCTCGATTGCCGACCGCGCCAATATCGCGTTGAGCGAGATCAAGGACGCCATGGCGTTCTCGGTACTGCCACCGCCCGTGGATGGCCTGGGCACATCGAGTGGTTTCGAGTTCCGTTTGCAGGATCGCGGCGGCCTCGGCCATGCGACCTTGATGCAGGCGCGCACCGAACTGCTCGCGGCAGCGGAGAAAAGCCCGGTACTGATGAACGTGCGCGAAAGCGCGCTGGCCGAAGCGCCGCAAGTGCAATTGGTCGTCGACCGCAAGCAGGCAAATGCCTTGGGCGTATCGTTTGCCGACATTGGTAATGTGCTGTCCACCGCCGTCGGTTCCAGCTACATCAACGACTTCCCCAACCAGGGGCGCATGCAGCGTGTCGTCGTGCAAGCCGAAGGCGATCAACGCAGCCAGGTCGCCGACCTGCTGAAAATGCACGTACGCAACAACACCGGGCACATGGTGCCGCTGTCAGCGTTCGTGCAGGCCAACTGGATTCAGGGCCCGGCGCAGTTGACCCGTTACAACGGTTATCCGGCGATTGCGATTTCCGGCGAACCGTCAGCGGGGCACAGTACCGGTGAGGCCATGGCCGAAATCGAACGTCTGGTAGCGCAGGGCCCGAAAGGCCTTGGTCAGGAATGGACCGGGTTGTCGTTGCAGGAACGCCTGTCCGGCAATCAGGCGCCGATCCTCCTCGGTCTGTCCTTGCTGGTGGTGTTCCTGTGTCTGGCGGCGCTGTACGAGAGTTGGTCGATTCCAACCTCGGTGTTGCTGGTGGTGCCACTGGGCGTGCTCGGCGCGGTGCTGGCCGTGACGTTGCGCGGCATGCCCAATGATGTGTTCTTCAAGGTCGGGCTGATCACCATCATCGGCCTCTCGGCAAAGAACGCGATCCTGATCATCGAGTTTGCCAAGAGCTTGTATGACGAAGGGCATGACCTGATCGATGCGACGTTGCAGGCAGCACGTCTGCGTCTGCGTCCGATCGTGATGACGTCGCTGGCGTTCATTCTCGGTGTGGTGCCACTGGCCATCGCCACTGGCGCCAGTTCCGCAAGCCAACAAGCCATCGGGACCGGGGTGATCGGCGGCATGATCACCGCGACGCTGGCGGTGATCTTCGTCCCGGTCTTCTTCGTCGTCGTCATGAAGCTCGTACAACGATTCACCAGGCACTGATGCAAAAGTAGGAGCTGCCGCAGGCTGCGATCTTTTGATGTTGTTTTGAAGATCAAAAGATCGCAGCCTGCGGCAGCTCCTACAAAAGCAAGGTTGTGTGAGCTATGGTGCTGGGACAGTTCACCAAGTGAGTCCCCATGCGCTTTCTCGCTCGCACCCACCCTCGCCTGTCTGCCGCCGCCCTGTTCGGCCTTGCCACCGGCCTGTTGGCACCCGCCGACTCCATCGTCAGTAAAATCCTCATTGGCTGGAACGCCGGTGTCTGGACTTACCTGATCCTGATGTTCTGGCTGACCGTGCGCGCCAAGGCCCCGGACGTCAAACGCATCGCTGAAGTCGAAGACGAAAATGCCGGGCTGGTGCTGTTCGTGGTGTGCATCGCCGCGCTGGCGAGTCTGGCGACCATCACCTTCGAACTGGCGGGCAGCAAAGACCTGGAAACCGCGCGCAAGCTCATGCATTACGGGTTTACCGCACTCACAGTGATCGGTTCGTGGCTACTGATCGGAGTGATTTTCTGCGTGCACTACGCCCGCCTGTTTTACACCTGGGATGGCAAGGAACCGGCGCTGCGTTTCGCCGAAGGACTGACCACGCCCAACTATTGGGACTTCTTGTACTTCTCGTTCACCATCGGCGTGGCGGTGCAAACAGCGGATGTGGGCGTGGCGACGCGGGATATCCGCAAGATTGTGCTGGCGCAATCGTTGATCGGGTTCGTATTCAACACGGCGATATTGGGCTTCTCGATCAATATTGCGGCAGGGTTGTTTAGTTGAAGGTGGCCTGGAAGACGACAATTACTTGGCAACCGGCGATGTTATCCAAGAACCATTAGTTTCACAGATTGGAGACTTCGTAAACTGTCAACAGTGACAGTATACAATCCCTATACGGACAGTATTAGATGGCTCATCCAGGATTAGGGCTAAGGCCTTTGGGTACCTCTTCTTTCGTAACGGAGACCGATTCCATGAAAGCGGTAATCAAGCGCACCAGCTTCGCAGACGGTAACTATGTCAATGCAGCAGCATTTGCTACGAAAACAGAATTTCCAGAGTTTATCGCCACTTCTCGACTGATAGACAACGTGAAATCCGGGCCACAAAAAACCGACGCCGTTCTTATTACAGCCGTACATCGACCCGCCGCAAAGACAAAGGCAAAAAGCCTGGCTGCTCGGACAGTGTACATTTCATTACCGGCCAATTTCGCCGTTGGCGATTATGAGTTGAGATCGCGCGCTGATGTGGACTTTAGTTTTAAAGATGCTGATGGGACTGTCTATGAAAGCGTCTCTGGAAATATCAAACTGGAGCCAGCGCTTGGAGACAACGTCAAAGGCAGTTTCCAGGCAGCTCTTGAGTATCCAGGTACAGAGGGCGACACGTTTACCCTGAAAGGCAATTTTCAGGTTTTGAAGGCTGGATGAATAAAAGCATTAAAAAAAAAGGAAGGCTAAGCCTCCCTTTTTTTATGACTCAAAATTGATAATGGACACCAATGCCCATACCAAAGTCTTTGCTGACATTTTCACCTTTGCTGGTATCCACCTCTGCGTACATCTGCCAACGGCCAGTCAATGTCCATGATACTCCGGCCCCCACTTCAAACTGCCCACCGGACAAATCGTTATTGAATTTATTATCGTTGATGCGCACTTCGTTGTTTTTCACAAATTCGTTGACTACCGCGGCGCGCACATGAGGCTGCACGATACTGCCATCCGCCAAGGTCGTACCTCTGCCTAGCGTGACGCCCACCTTGCCAAGCATAGAGCGTGTAGTGTCGGCGTCAGCGCGCAACCCGTTATCCAGCGTATATTCCTTGCCTTGCACAGACGCAGCCTGCCACTGAGTGAAAACTTCAGCGTAGTAATCCTCGCTGATGTCGATGTGCTTACCAAACTCCACCGACGCACTCGCGCCAAGGTTGTTGTAATCACCTTTGGTACGAGTGCCATCACTCATCGTCACTTTGGCATCGTTGCGAAAATGATTGAGCTTGGCAACAGTATCCAGGTAATAGCCACTCTCACCCAACCACGTACCATAGACACCGATCGAGGTGCTGTCGATTTCGCCTGAACTGCCGCGTTTCAAGTCCAGATCGGACTTGCTGTACCCTGCGAAAACGCCAAACAATACTGTTTCATCCGCGAGCTGGATTGGAGTGTCCACACCCATGGACAAACCATACTGATTTTGGCTGTAACCATCGCCATAAGCGTTATTGCTGATGGAATATCGATTGCCGTAAGAGCGAACCCAGCCACCGGTCAACTCGCTGTTATTGCGAAGATCGCCCATGCGGTTATTCAACGATGCCATCTCGCCGTATATCACCGTGGGAGCCGTACCAAAAATGGCCAAGACCGAGCGTGTGGGTGTACTGACAACTTCCTTGTCAGGCTGCAAATACCAGTCGTTTCCTTCCTTGATCAATTTGTAAGTGAATGCACCGGCATCCACTTTGCTGTTGACCAAACCATATTCGGCAGTACCGGCGACGCTCTGCACCACTTTTATTGACGCATCACTGACAGGGTCCAGCCCTGTACTTGAAACCAATAACTGGTGATTACCGGCTGCACTGCCCGTCACATTCAATAGATCACTGATGCCCCTGTTGAAGTCGGTGCCCATCTCGAACGTACCGCTGCCCGACAGATTCGCCACATCAAGCTGGAAATACTGTTGGCCGTCGCCCAGCTTCACCCTGCCGCCATTGGTGAGCGCCAGGTTACTCACAGATTGGCTGGCGGTCATTTGCCACAACGCCTGATTGCCGATGGCAAAGTTGGCAACATCATTGACTTGCCCTATCAGCGTGGAAGCATTGTCCAGCCGCAAGGCCGAAACGCTGTTCGCGGCACCTGAAACGTTGCCGGTCATAACGCTTTGATTGTTGATCGTGGTGTTGGCGACATTCTGCAAGTCGCCGGTCAACATGGAAGCATTGTCGATCAACATGGTAGATGCACCTATGACGTTGCCCGTCATATTCGCCCGATTATTGAGTGTCGCGCTGGTAACGTTTTGCAAGTTGCCGCTCAAGGTTGCATTGTTTTGCAGCGTGACATTTGCCGAGCTGCCGGAAGCCACTTCGACATTCCCCTTTAGAACGCTGTCGTCCACGACAAGATTTGCGGAAGCACCAGGACCGACCTCAAGCAAGGTGCCGTTGGCGCCGATCAATGTCGAATGATTACGTACTGTGATATTGGCAATGGTAGGGAAATTCGGCGCATTGAAGCCCACGAAAATGGCGGAGCCGCCCTGACCTACCACTCGCGTACCATCAAGCACGATCGTTGATGGAATGATGGCCGATGCCTGAGTGTCGGTTCCGACGATCAAACCGTTGCGTCCACCCGTGAGGGTACTTGAGGTGGCGGACAGTGTGCCTTCAAGCAATCGAATACCAAAACTGCTGCCTCCGGTGCCTTGCACAGTGGAGTTCTGGATATCGATATTGCTGAACCGATTGCCCGCGACCCCGCCTTGTAGGCCTTGAACTACCGATTGGTCACGCAAGGTCACCGTCGATCCTCCGACGCTGGCAACGCCACGAACCGCTGACATACCAATCCCGCCCGCACTGGTGACAGTAGTGCGACTCAATATGGCACTGGCGTTGGTCAGGAACATTCCTTGTGAAGCAGATGCTGAGGTAACGGTAGAGCCGGTCAAGTTGACAGTACTGCCCACCGTACCAGTGATAGCGAGAGTTTCGGCGCCAAGGCCTATCAACGAAGCATTGGTTTCAAGTTGCCAGGTATCCAATGGTGTAGTGGCATCAATATTTTGCGTGGTGCCTGCTGGAACGGTGGAGGCGTGGGACAATCCCGAATCAAATAAAATTGGAATACATGTAAGCAAACAAAAATGAAGAGTGCTTCTGGGAAACGCGGAATCTGATATTGAAGACATATTTAGGCCCTACTCGGTAACATTACCTGACGAACGCGGTTCCCCCCATGACTGATATGTGAGGGCAATCCGAGACGGCCGTCAGACTACGGTTTACCAAGCCAGTTATATGTAGGACACATCCTCGTCGAGGTAGGACTTATCTCATTTTCATGTACGAGGCTTTGCATTCGAAAGTAAAAAATCGCCAGCACTGATGAAAGAAAAGCCAGTTGACTTTCACCAGCGCTGACGAACTCATACGCCGAATCAAGGAGTTACTTCAGGCCGTTCAATGTCGCAATACACCAGACTCGTATTCAGAAGCGCCACAGGGACGATCGTTTCGGATGTAATGCCGTTGACCGTGTAGGCAATGCGGGCGTAACGGGTGGCTGGACGAGTCCCTGGTGCAGTACTCGGCAACTGGATCGTTTTGATCGCCTCATAATCGGTAAGACGGAACTCTAGATCTCCCGTTGGCGGCATCGGGGCGGAATCCGTGATAGTGGTGTTGGGAATATCCGTGCCAGCTGGAGTATTTGTGGTGCGCCCCACGAACGTCAGATCGACCGTTGCCCCAGTCGGGATATTGGCATCGCGGATAATCCGGATCCGCAAATTACGCGGCTGATACGGCGGCATTGGACCGTTCACCGTAACAGGATGATTAAGGCTAGGGCAGTTGATGCTGGTGATAATCCGCTCCGGCACAACAGTTCCACTCGCAGCTCGGAACGCTGACACGATAAGCTGAGGCGCGGGTACATTGATCACGATAGCAGTCACCTGGACATCGGTAGGTATCTTCTGCTTCATCACGTTGGCGCTGCCCGGGTACTCGATGGTGATGTACGCTTTGCGAGCGTCTGCCCCCGTACCGTTCCCCTCCAGGCGAATGGTTTCCCAAGGCAATGTCGTTTGCACGGTTGTGTCGCCCACCCGTACCGGAATGGGTTCGCCGACCTGTTTATCCTGGTAATAGAACTTGACGATTTCACGCCCGGTGATCGGACGGTTTACATCAGTCCACAAAGGCCAGTTCATCGTTGCCGCAATACCAGCCTGTGCCGGACCCAGTGTGTTTGGTGCTGGCGCCGGAGTCCCAGCGCCCTGCACCACGACAGGAGAAATGTTGATGTTCGGCAAGTCGGGCAGATTCGGTTGCTCAGGCCCGGCATAGGAAAAGTCGACGATGGCAAACACAGACGCCGAAGTCGGGTTAGGCGTGATTGTTGAGCGCTCCAGTTCGTACCAGTACTCAAACTCCACCTCTTGAGTCCCATTGGCATCGCCAAAGAGCTGGGACATGATGTCAAAATCCAGTTCGAAAAGCAGAGGCCCGGCAGTACCAGCCGGCGGAATCGGTTGTTCAGGCAACGCAATCGCTGCCCCGGCCTGATCAGAGGTCAAGTACGGAATGATTCGATCACCCGGAAGCGAATTCAACGGAAAGTCGATTTCCATGATGACTTTGGTTGGATCAGCAGCAGTGGACAAGGTAATCGGAACACTGCCATTGGGCCCCGTGACAGGGATTCTTGGAACTTCCAATACCGGCGCAGGAGTCTTGACGCGCCTGAACAGCGTGGTAATAGCCGAGTTATTGCTTACATTGCCCGGCAAATCGATCAGGTTGTAGGAATAAAAGTAAGACCCTTCATTCATCGCCGACAAATAGCTGAGCGGCACATTGATAACACCGCCGGTTGGCACTGGAAAGTCTTCGACCACCGCGCCTTCACCCTGCATCAGAGAAAACGTGGTTTGCGTCGAGATATAAAAATTGACCTTATCTTTGCTCGCTTCGAACTTCTGATAAGCCGTGGGAATGGTTAAATTCAAACCACCACTGTTGGCAGGATTGAGCAGCCAGGCATCATCGATAACTGGAGGAAACCCCGCACCCAAGGTCAACAGCGTAGGCCGTATACCTGTGCCGTTCGGACCACCGGGTTGGCGTTGGTAAGGCGCAGTCTGATCCAGCAGGATCTCGGTGTGGGGACTGGAGGTATCGACGTTATCGAATGCATCATAAATGAAGAACGACAATTCAAAAGGTGTGTAATCACCGTTCGCATTGAAGACCTCCCTTACCCTGGCCGGGATATCGACCTCGAACACAATAGGGAATGTCCAGTCTCCACCGGGCTCGGCGGCTTTGGTTTTCGTCACAACAACAAACGTTGGGTCGAACTCGACAGGAACTGTTCCCTTGGGAAAAAGATAAAGTTCAATCCTTGCTGCCCCGTCCGGGCCCTTATCATCAATATCAGTCAAGTGCACAGTAATTTTTTTATTAACGACCAACTGCTCGTAAGTCAATCGACCATCCGGCAAATTGCCTACAATAACAGGAGGCAACGCCAGCACACCCGTCCCAAGTTTCGCCTGCATATTCATATTCGTACGCTCCATCAACATGCCATTTATTGGATAATTAACGTTATCGCCCAATAGAAAACTACGCGACTGCAGACTGCTAACTTCTTTGGCTAACATTTTGTTGCTTTCAGAAACGTCCAACACACTTGTTACCGGCCCACAAAAATTACTTTTACCAGGAACAACCCGGTCGAATTTGACCAGGCCAGTTTCTGACTTTCCCAAAGCGGTGTTATTTCGATGCAAGGTGTAGGTGGCAAGAGCAGAAGCATCTCTTGCCATCGGCTCAATATATTTGGCGTAATGTTGGGAAGTCAGCTCAAACGAGAATCCGTCAGTTGAATTAGCATCTGCCAGGGTCAATGTTTTGGAGAACCGTCCCGCCGTTCCTTTGATTGGCCTAACGCCATTGAGACTTTGAAAACCTTCCCAATCCAGAGTGACGACGTCTTTTTCGGCAAACCGTCCAGGCTGCGCAGGCACTTTGATTTGTACTGTTTCCCACACTTTGGGTACTGAATTGCAATTGAGATACCCCCAGATAGTCGCACTTGGAAATTCCGGCTCCAACAAGTTGACGGGAATTAGTCGGCTGACGATGTACCATTGCGGCAAGGACGTATCAGGATTACCAGTATCTTGCGCAGTAACGCGATATCTGAGCCGGATATCGCCGTCACGCTGTAAATATCGAGGTGGAAGGATAAAAAAATCAGGGACGGTCACAGGTACTGGAAGGCGTTCACTGTGAAAAATCTGTTCTTCTGCCTCGGAGGCTCCGGGTTCCAGAACCATGATTTCAATCAGATCGAAGTTACCAGGAATGACCGACGGATTCGGCCACATGGGTATACGGATGATCACGCCTTTAACGGGTGCGTCAGGTGGAAGTGCACCGCCCGTGCCGACGCCATCGATCGTTAGCGGAACCGCAAAAATACCGATGTTATTTGTTTCGATAGAGAAAGAATTCATTGGCTGACGGCCCTGTAAAATTCCGTTCGCAACGCTGAGGGAATTAAGCGCTTAGCGAACAGACTTGCCTACTGTCAGATCTGACAGGTAAAGCGACCGCTCGTCGGCGAAAGACCTCTGACGCAGGTTGGCTCGTGATTAACGCACCTTGACGTACACACGCCGATTGGTGTTTCCTGAAACCGGTTTCAATGACGTTTCAAACACTCCAACAACAAGAAAGTTGCCGCCACGATGAACGACTTCTCCACCGCCCAACGCAGCCGCGTGACCATGCTCGACGTCGCCGAGCGCGCCGGGGTCTCGAAGGCCAGCGTCTCGCGCTTCATCGGCGATGACCGCGCCCTGCTCTCTGATGCCATCGCCCTGCGCATCGAGCAAGCCATCAGCGAACTCGGCTACCGCCCCAACCAAATGGCGCGCGGCCTGAAACGCGGGCGCACGCGCCTGATCGGCATGCTGGTGGCCGATATCCGTAACCCTTATTCAATTGCCGTGATGCACGGGGTGGAAACCGCCTGCCGGGCGCACGGCTACAGCCTGGTGGTATGCAACACCGACCGCGATGACGAGCAGGAGCGCCAGCACTTGGCCCTATTGCGTTCGTACAACATCGAAGGACTGATCGTGAACACCCTGGGCCATCACCGTGACGAGTTGCACGAACTGCGTCGCGAGATGCCGCTGGTGCTGGTCGATCGCAAGGTCGACGGTCTCGACAGCGACATGGTCGGGCTGAACAACCCGCTAGCTGTGGAGATGGCGCTGATGCATCTGGAGCAGCGCGGTTATCGCAATCTGGTGCTGGTGACTGAACCCTATGACGGCACCAGTTCGCGGATCGAGCGGGTCAGCAGTTTTCAGGCACAGATTGCTCAGCGCTCGGCGCTGACTGGGGTGGTGCTGGAAACCGGCGATGAGCTGGGCGCACAACTGCAAACCTTTTTAAATACGCCCGGTGCCGGACCAAAAGCGTTGTTCTGCGCCAATGGCGTGGCAGCGCTGGCCGCAACGACTGCGTTGCGCCAGATGGGTTGCCGGTTGTTCGAGGATGTCGGGTTCATCGCCCTGGATGATCTGGATTGGTATCCGTTGGTGGGCAGCGGGATTACCGCACTGGCTCAGCCGACGGCAGAGATTGGTGCGCGGGCGTTTGAGTGTTTGCTCAAGCGTTTGCGTGGGGATGATGAGGTGGCGCGGGTGGTGGATTTTGCGCCGGTGCTGGTTGAGCGTGGGTCAACCTTGGGGATTAGCGTTGTTTGAGCTGACCTATCGCGAGCAGGCTCACTCCTACATTTGGAATGCGTTCCCCTGTAGGAGTGAGCCTGCTCGCGATAGCGTCGGAAAGGACAATACAGAACACCTGATATTTTTTTGAACAAAAATGAAACCGGTTTCAGAGGTCAATAACAATGAATAAACCCGACGTTTCCATCAGTCTGTCCAGCTACGGCGCCGAGCTTGTGCGTCAGCGTGGACAAGCTTCATTCATCGATATCCTGGCTGCCGCCGGGGCCAATCGCATCGAGTGGCGCGAAGAATTGCTGACGCGCGAAGACCCTGCGCAACTGGCCGAGGCCACTCAGGCGCAGGGCCTGCAGAGCATCTATTCCTCGCCCACCGAACTGTGGCTGGCCGGTCAGGCACCACCGAATCCCGAATTGATTACCGCCCTGCAACAGGCCGAAGCGTTCGGTTCGAAATGGCTGAAAGTCTCCCTCGGCTACTTCACCGACAATAACGATCTGCAAGCCTTGGCCGAGCGTTTGCAGCACAGCCCCGTGCAGTTGCTGGTGGAAAACGACCAAACCTTGCATGGCGGGCGTATCGAACCGTTTCAACGCTTCTTCAACGCTGTCGAGCAGCACAACCTGCCGATCAAGATGACTTTCGACATCGGCCACTGGCAGGGGCAGGACCCGTCCGCCCCCAGCGCCGCCCGCCTGCTCGGGCGGCATGTCGGCTATGTGCACTGCAAAGCCGTGGCCCGTCGCGCCGACGGCAAACTGGTCGCGGTGCCGCCTGCCGTCAGTGACCTGCATCTGTGGGAACAACTGCTGCGGCACATGGCCCAAGGCGTTATGCGCGCCGCCGAATATCCGTTGCAGGGCGAGGATCTGTTGCAACTGACCAGCGAACACGTCGCCGCCCTCGCCCGCCTCGGCCAATCGCGTCTGGAGCCTGCTCATGTCTGAGATCGATATTCTTTCGTTCGGCGAAACCATGGCGATGCTGGTCGCTGAGCAGACCGGAGATCTGGCAACGGTCGAGCACTTCCACAAGCGCATCGCCGGGGCCGACAGCAATGTCGCCATCGGCCTTTCGCGCCTGGGTTTCAACGTCGCGTGGCTGAGTCGGGTTGGCAATGATTCGCTTGGGCGCTTTGTGGTCGAGACGTTGATTAAAGAAGGCCTGGACTGCAGTCATGTCGATGTCGATAAACAGCACCCGACCGGTTTCCAGTTCAAATCCCGCAACGACGATGGTAGCGATCCGCAGGTCGAATATTTCCGGCGCGGTTCGGCGGCCAGTCATCTGTCACCGCAGTCGATTACCGCCAACCTGCTGAGCGCGCGACACCTGCCCGCCACCGGCATTCCGCCAGCGCTGTCGGCCTCAGCGCGAGAGATGTCTTTCGAACTGATGACGCGCATGCGCAGCGCCGGTCGCAGCGTGTCGTTCGATCCCAACCTGCGCCCAAGCCTGTGGGCCAGCGAGCGCGAAATGATCCGCGAGATCAACCGCCTCGCCGCCCTCGCCCATTGGGTGTTGCCGGGATTGAGCGAAGGCCGCTTGCTCACCGGGCTTGAAGACCCGGCGGACATTGCGGCGTTTTATCTGGATCAAGGTGCGGAAGCGGTGGCGATCAAACTCGGGCCGGAAGGCGCCTACTACCGCACTCATCAGGCTCAGGGTTTTGTCGCCGGGGTGCCGGTGGCGAAGGTGGTCGACACGGTGGGCGCCGGTGATGGTTTTGCCGTGGGAATGATCAGCGCCTTGCTGGAACACCAGAGCTTTGCCGAGGCGGTGCAGCGGGCGAACTGGATTGGCAGTCGTGCGGTGCAGAGTCGCGGGGATATGGAGGGCCTTCCAACCCGGGCTGAACTATTTACCGAATTCGAAGACGCCAATCGCGAGCAGGCTCACTCCTACATTTGAAATGCGTTCTCCTGTAGGAGTGAGCCTGCTCGCGATGAGGCCCTGAGAGACAACCGATTTATTGAACCTGCTGCGACAAAAACAACAAGCTCAGGAGCAACACCCATGAAAACCGCAACCCTCGCCACCCGCCGCTGGTGGTACATCATGCCGATTGTGTTCATCACCTACAGCCTGGCGTATCTTGATCGCGCCAACTATGGCTTCGCTGCCGCGTCCGGTATGGCCGCCGACTTGATGATCACTCCGGGACTGTCGTCGCTGCTCGGCGCGCTGTTCTTTCTCGGTTACTTTTTCTTCCAGGTACCCGGTGCGATCTACGCACAAAAACACAGTGTGAAAAAGCTGATTTTCGTCAGCCTGATCCTCTGGGGCGGCCTCGCCACATTGACCGGCGTGGTCTCCAACGCTTATTGGCTGATCGTCATCCGTTTCATGCTCGGCGTGGTTGAAGCAGCAGTGATGCCAGCGATGCTGGTGTATCTGTGCCACTGGTTTACCCGTGCTGAACGCTCGCGTGCCAACACCTTTCTGATCCTCGGCAACCCGGTAACGATGCTGTGGATGTCAGTGGTCTCGGGGTACCTGGTGCAGCATTTCAGCTGGCGCTGGATGTTCATCATCGAAGGTTTGCCGGCGGTGCTGTGGGCGTTTATCTGGTGGCGTCTGGCCGATGATCGTCCGTCCCAGGCGAAGTGGCTGAGCGATGAGGAAAAGCACGACCTGGAAAGTGCCTTGGCTGCCGAGCAGGTCGGTATCAAAGCCGTGAAGAACTACGCCGAGGCGTTCCGTTCGCCGAAGGTGATCATTCTGGCGCTGCAGTTTTTCTGCTGGAGCATCGGCGTCTATGGCTTTGTCTTGTGGCTGCCGTCGATCCTCAAGGCCGGCGCGCAAATGGACATGATCGAGGCTGGCTGGCTGTCGGCGCTGCCGTATCTGGCGGCGGTGATCGGCATGCTCGCCGTGTCGTGGGGCTCGGACAAACTGCAAAAGCGCAAACGCTTTGTCTGGCCACCGCTGTTGATTGCATCCATTGCCTTTTACGGCTCCTACGCCTTGGGCGCTGAACACTTCTGGTGGTCATACACGCTATTGGTGATTGCCGGCGCCTGCATGTACGCGCCTTATGGACCGTTCTTTGCGATCGTCCCGGAGATTCTCCCTGCCAACGTGGCCGGTGGCGCGATGGCGCTGATCAACAGCATGGGCGCGCTCGGTTCATTTGGCGGCTCGTATCTGGTCGGTTACCTGAACAGTTCGACCGGTTCGCCCGGCGCTTCGTACCTGTTGATGAGCGGCGCGTTGCTGCTGTCGGTGGTGCTGACCATGTTCCTCAAGCCCGGCGCCAGTGATCGCGTCGTTGCCAAAGCCGTCGCCACGCGTGCCGTGCCGGCGCATTCCTGAAGAGATTTTTGTCATGAAAAAACAAGTCGTGTTGTACAAGAAACTGTCGCCAGCGCTGATGGCGCGTCTACAGGAACAGTGCGAGGTCGCGCTGATCGAAAGCCTCGACGCCGACGGCCTCATGCAACTGCGTGACGCCCTGCCCCGCGCTCACGGCCTGCTCGGTGCCAGCCTGAAACTGGATGCCGCGTTACTCGATCTGGCGCCGCAGCTTGAGGCCATCGCCAGCGTCTCGGTCGGCGTCGACAACTACGACATCGATTACTTGACGCAGCGCAAGATCCTTCTCACCAACACGCCGGATGTACTCACCGAGACCACCGCCGACACCGGTTTCGCCCTGATCCTCGCCGCCGCCCGGCGTGTGGTCGAGTTGGCGAACATGGTGCGTAGCGGTCAATGGAGCCGCAACATCGGCCCGGCGCATTTCGGCACCGATGTGCATGGCAAGACGCTGGGGATCATCGGCATGGGGCGCATCGGCGAGGCGTTGGCGCAGCGTGGCCATTTCGGTTTTGGCATGCCGGTGCTCTATCACAGTCAGTCGCGCAAGCCGGCGGTCGAGGCGCGGTTTGATGCGCAATATCGTAGTCTTGAGGATCTGCTTCAGCAGGCCGATTTCATTTGTCTGACCTTGCCGCTGACCGCGCAGACTGAAGGTTTGATCGGGGCAGAGCAGTTTGCGTTGATGCGCCCGCAAAGCATCTTTATCAATATTTCCCGGGGCAAAGTGGTGGATGAGGCGGCGATGATCGAAGCCTTGCGCAATAACCGCATACGCGCGGCCGGGCTGGATGTGTTTGAGCGTGAGCCGTTGCAGCATGACTCACCGTTGTTGCAGTTGAACAACGTCGTGGCGACGCCGCACATGGGTTCGGCGACGCATGAAACGCGCGAGGCGATGGCGCGGTGTGCGGTGGAGAATCTGTTGGCGGCGTTGAGTGGGGAAAAACCGGCGAATCTGGTGAATCCATTGGCCTGGCAGGGCTGAGATTTTTATTGCCTGATCTGGCCCCATCGCTGGCAAGCCAGCTCCCACAGGATTTTCGAGCGGACACAAATATCATGTCCACCTCAAATCACTGTGGGAGCTGGCTTGCCAGCGATGGGGCCAATGCAGGCAACACAAAACCATCAAGCACTACGCGCCCGTAAAAGCTGCGCCGCACAGAGAGCAATCCGCGCACAGGCATCCGCCAGTTTCACCCGATCCACCACCAGGCCGATACGAATATGCCCCGCCGCACTCGGCCCGAACGCCTCTCCCGCCAACACTGAAACCCCATATCCCTCCAGCAGCCGCTCGGCGAATGCCTGGGCGCCGAGCCCGGTCTGGCGTATATCGACCATCACGAACATGCCGCCATCGGGACGGATCGGGTACAACCCCGGACACCCCTGCAAACGCTCGCACACCAGGTCACGACGCAGCCGATACTCCTCGCGCATCTGCGTCACTTCCGGCAGATACGAGGCCAGCGCAACTTCCGCCGCTTTCTGCACAAAATCCGGCAGCCCAAAGAGCATGCTCAGCGACAGATTGACCAAATGCTCGGCCAACGATTTCGGCCCGATCATCCAGCCGATGCGCCATCCGGTCATGGCGTGGGATTTTGACAGGCTGTTGATGGTCGCCGTGCGTTCAGCCATACCCGGCAAACTCGCCGGGCTGACGTGCTGACCTTCATAAAGCAGTTCGCTGTAGACCTCGTCGCTGATCAGCCACAAATCATGCCGCACGCACAGCGCCGCCAGTTCCTGCCAGATCAACAGCGACAGGCTGGCGCCAGAGGGATTGTTCGGACTGTTGAGCAGCATGGCGCGGGTCCTCGGCGTGATACGTGCCGCGACATCCGCCGGATCGACGCGAAAACCATTTTCCGGCCGTACCGGCACTGGCACGACCGTCGCGCCACACGCCCCAAACACACCTTCGTAAGTGACGTACATCGGCTCGGCGACGATCACCTCATCGCCCGGATCGAGCAGACATTGCGCCACCGAATACACCGCGCATTGCGCACCGGGCATGACGATCACATGGTCGGCATCGACCGCCTGACCACTGTGCCGCCGATGGCGTTCGGCAATCAACTTGCGCAATGCCAGCCGACCACGGACTTCGGAGTAATGCGTGTCGCCCGCCAACAGGCTGTCGATGGCGCCGTGAATGATCGGCAGCGGTGTATCGAAATCCGGATCGCCCACACTCAACAACAGAACATCAACGCCCTCGGCGCGCAACTCCAGCGCTCGATCGTGAATCTGCCAGGCAGCGGCTCCTTCCCCGGCGATTCGTTGGGTCAAGGCTGAATAGCGCATGCACGTCTCCTGATGGCGCGGTCTCCAGTCTTCACCCTATCTCAAATCACAAAACGCGCCACCATGGCATTCAAATCTACCGCCAGACGCGACAGTTCATGGGTGGCGGCGCTGGTCTGGTTGGCCCCGGCAGCCGATTGCGTGGCCAGGTCACGAATGTTGACCAGGTTGCGATCGACCTCACGCGACACTTGCGCCTGCTCTTCCGAAGCACTGGCGATGACCAGATTGCGCTCGTTGATCTGATGAATCGACTGGGTAATCTGCTCCAGCGCGACGCCGGCCGCACGGGCCATTTCCAGGGTGGACTGGGTGCGTTGGTTGCTCTGTTGCATCGACGAAACCGCTTCGCCGGTGCCGTTTTGAATGCCGGCGACCATTTTTTCGATTTCCTGGGTCGACTGCGCGGTGCGATGGGCCAGCGCGCGTACTTCGTCCGCAACCACGGCAAAACCACGACCGGCCTCACCGGCACGCGCGGCTTCGATCGCGGCGTTGAGTGCGAGCAGGTTGGTCTGCTCGGCGATGGCGCGGATCACGTCGAGCACTTTGCCGATGTCACGACCTTGCGCAGCGAGGCCTTCGATCATTTGCGCGGTGTTCTGCACGTCATGGGTCATGGTCTGGATTGCGTCGACGGTTTTCACCACTTGATCGCGACCCTCGCGCGCGGCGTGGGTCGATTGGTTCGACGCTTCTGAAGTCGACACCGCATTGCGTGCAACTTCTTCGACGGCAGCGGTCATCTCGTTGACGGCGGTGGCGGCTTGTTCGATCTCGTTGTTTTGCTGCTGCAGGCCACGGGAGGCTTCTTCGGTCACGGCGCTGAGCTCTTCGGCAGCGGCGCCCAGTTGCGTGGCGGAACCGGCGATCTGTTCGATGGTTTTGCGCAGGTTGGCCTGCATCGCGGCCAAGGCTTCCAGCAGGCGCGCCGGCTCGTCGTTGCCATCGATTTCGATGACCTTGGTCAGGTTGCCCTCGGCAATGGTGCGCGCAGCGGCGACGGCGCGGTTCAAGGGGGTGACGATGCTGCGGGTCAACAACCAGGCCAGCAGCACCGTGGCCAGCGCGGCAACAATGGCGACGAGGACAATGCCGAAAATCGCACTGTCGTATTTTTCACCGGCCTGCTTCGAAGCGGCTTTAGCGCCAGCGGCGTTGATCGCAATCAGCTTGTTGAGTTGCTGGCCCATTTGGTCGGTGCCGTCCTTGATCCGCGTGTTGATCAGGCTGCGCATCTCATCGATTTTGTCCTGACGTGACAGCTCCATCATTTGGTTCTGCGCTTGCAGGTAGTTGTCCAGCGTGCTGGCGAACGTCTGATACAACGCACGTTCTTCCGCGCCCGCCGGCAGTGCGGCGTAACTGGCCTGGGCACTGCGAACCTTGTCGACCAACGTGGCGATGCGGGTCTGGGCTTCCTGCAAACCGGCCGGTTCGCGATTGACCAGCACGCGGAACGACAGGATGCGCAGACGCAGGACGTTTTCCGTCACCACAGCGAGATGCGTGACGCTGGGCAGTTGCGTCGACTCCATGTCGATCGAAGCCTGGCGGATGATCGACATGCGGTTGACGGCAAACACGCCGAGCACGACCACCAGCAAGGCGATGAAGGCAAAACCGAGGAAGGCACGGGGCGCGATATTCAGGTTACGCAAGGACATGATTGGACTCTCGGAAGATAAAAACTACGAGCGTCCATGCCGTTATCACTGGCCCGCGGGGTGGGCTTCAGTCCGGCGTCACTGTTTTGGGGGTGTGTGCGCGCCTGTTAGCTGTATCGGCCAGGCTTTAGGAAGATTGCGGGGCAAGATCAACTATTTTTCAGGGTGTTACATGAATGAAACACTGCGATTCCAATATTGATGCAGGAACTGCCGAAGGCTGCGATCTTTGGACTTGCTCTAAAAAAAAGATCAAAAGATCGCAGCCTTCGGCAGCTCCTACAGAGGCGGGTCAGTTTTTGCTGGCGAGTCGCCAGACTCGGGCAATGTCGGTAGCGCGCTCGCGCAGCAAGCGTGGTGCTTCTGCGCAGGCCTGCTCCAGCGTCATCGGGCCGCTGGTCAGCGCAAAAGCGGCATCGATGCCGTGGTTGTAGAGTTCCTGATAACCCTCGCCCAAGGTGCCCGCGATCACGATCACCGGCACGTTGTGCTGCTTGGCGATGCGCGCCACACCAAACGGGGTTTTGCCGCGCAAGGTCTGGGCATCGAAGCGGCCTTCGCCGGTGATCACCAGATCCGCGTCTTTAACGGCTTCAGCGAGGCCGACCAGTTCGGCGACCACTTCTACCCCGGCTTTGAATTGCGCGCCGAGAAATGCCTTGGCGGCAAACCCCAAACCACCCGCTGCACCGCAGCCCGGCTCATCGCGCACATCTTTGTCCAGCGCCTCTGCGCACAGGTCGGCGAAGTGCCCCAACGCCTGATCGAGTTGCTGCACCTGCGCCGGCGAAGCGCCTTTTTGCGGGCCGAAAATCGCTGATGCGCCGTGGGGGCCGCACAACGGATTATTCACGTCGGCGGCGATATAAAATCGCACATGCGCCAGACGCGGATCAAGTTCGCTGATGTCCACTCGCGCCAGTTGCGCCAAGGCCAAACCGCCCGGTACCAGCGTCTGATTTTGCGCATCGAGCAATTTCACCCCCAGCGCCTGCATCGTACCGGCGCCGCCATCGTTGGTCGCACTGCCGCCAATCGCCAGAATCACCCGTTGCGCGCCGGCATCCAGCGCCGCACGAATCAGTTCGCCGGTGCCAAATGTGCTGGTGATACAGGCATCACGCTGCCCCGGTGGCACCCGTTGCAAGCCGCTGGCTTCAGCCATTTCGATGATCGCAGTGCAGTTGTGCGGCAACCAGCCCCACGCGGCTTCAACCGGTGCGCCGAGCGGGCCACGCACACGGGTGCGGCGCAACTCGCCTTCGCAGGCCGCGAGAATCGACTCGACCGTGCCTTCACCGCCGTCAGCCATTGGGCATTTGACCAGCGTGGCTTGCGGCCAGACTTGCGCCAGACCCAAAGCAATGGCCTCGGCAACGCCTTGGGCACTCAGGCTGTCCTTGAACGAATCGGGGGCGATGACGATTTTCATGCGAATTCTCCAGTTCCAATGCCCCTCATGCTGCCAGTCGGCATGCGCATTGACGCCGGTCCGCTGCACAAGCGGCGTGGGCGTTTATTGTTCATTTCCACAAAAGACTCTGCGGCGAATGTACCGCCGCCATCGCGAGCAGGCTCACTCCTACAGGGGAATGCATTCCAATTGCAGGAGTGAGCCTGCTAGCGATGGCGTCCTTGGGGACACCGATCAATTCGGGTCGATCTGCGGCAGCAACTGCACCCCAAGATACAGCGCCAACATCCCGTCCAGCCGCAACGGATCAACCCCACTCAACTCGGCAATCCGCTCCATCCGATAGCGCAAACTGTTGCGGTGAATGCCCAACGCATCCGCACACGCCTGACTCTGCCCGTCGTGTTCGCACCAACTGCGCAGCGTCGCCAGCAATTGGCCGTTGCCGTCCTTGGCGATCACCTTGCGCAGCGGCTTGAGCAATTCATCCAGCGCATCGTCATTGCGATGCCGCCACAACATCACCGGCAAGCGATAGCGATTGAGCGTCAGCAAGCGTGAATGCGGTAACACTTCACGGCCATAGGCGAGCAAATCGCCGACCCGTCGATAGCAACGTCGCAGCCCGAGCAAGCCATCCGCCTGGCCGCCGACGGCAATGCGCAAAATGTTCCAGCCCAGACCATCGAGTTTTTCCAGCAGCCGATCATGCTCGACGTTGTGACTCGCTGGCCGACACCAAAGCAGTGACGACTTGGCCGAACTTACGCACCAACTGTCGGGATAGCGCGAGGTCAGCCAGGCACTCAGCGCATCGACGGTTTGTCCCGGCCCATGCTCCAGACCCAGCTCAAACAGGTACGGCACCCGCGTCAATTGCGGCTTGAGCCCCAATTGCTGCGCCTCATCAATCAACCGCGGCGAATCTCCGGCCTCGCTCAACAGCAATGCCAACAGATCGTCGCAGCGCTGCCGCCGCCACTGCTGCTCGGCCTGCTGATTGCGCTGGCCGACGAGCATTTCGGCGGTCATGCGCACCAGCTCAGCGTAAGTGCGCAGTTGCTCCGGCTCGCCAGTGATGCCGAGTACACCGATCAGACGTTGATCGAGCAGCAGCGGCAGGTTGATCCCCGGTTGCACGCCTTTCAAATGCACAGCGGTTTGCGCATCGATTTCCACCACGCGACCGTTGGCCAGCACCAGTTGCGCACCTTCGTGACGCGTGTTGATACGCTCGGGTTCGCCGCTGCCGAGGATCAGACCCTGGCTGTCCATGACGTTGACGTTGTAGGGCAAAATGGCCATGGCCCGGTCGACGATGTCCTGGGCGAGGTCGTGATCGAGTTCAAACATAACGGCGGCAATCCTTATTTTCTGACACTGGCGGTTGTTTACCCCCCCAGGGTCTGGCGGCAAACCCTGTGCTCAGGCACAAAGACAATCCTGCCAAGGTTGGCCGAGACTCTCAGGGCGATCAACGTTACCCTTTGCATCGCAAAAAATCATAATAAAGAGAGAGCCGCTATGTCGCACAGCGCCGCAGCTACCCAGACCATCGACGACGATAAAAATGCCGTTTATAAACGCATCACCCTGCGTTTAATCCCCTTCATCTTCATCTGCTACTTGTTCAACTACCTCGACCGGGTCAACGTTGGATTCGCCAAACTGCAGATGCTCGACGCACTGAAATTCAGCGAAACCGTGTACGGCCTCGGTGCCGGCATCTTCTTCATCGGTTACGTGCTGTGCGGCGTACCAAGCAACCTGGCGTTGACCAGGTTCGGTCCTCGACGCTGGATTGCGTTGATGATGATTACCTGGGGCACACTGTCGACCTGCCTGTTGTTCGTCACCACCCCGACCGAGTTCTACACCCTGCGCCTGTTTACCGGTGCGGCCGAAGCCGGGTTCTTCCCGGGCGTCGTGCTGTATCTCTCGCAATGGTTCCCGACCTTCCGTCGTGGCCGGATCATGGCGCTGTTCATGTCGGCGATCCCGGTATCCGGTTTGCTCGGCAGCCCGTTCTCTGGCTGGATCCTCAATCACTTCGCCGCAGGCCAGGGCGGTCTGGCCGGCTGGCAGTGGATGTTCCTGCTGCAGGGCATTCCGACGGTGGTCCTTGGCGCCCTCGCCTACTTCCTGCTGAGCGACAGCTTCGCCAATGCCAAGTGGCTGACCCCGCACGAGCGCGCGGTGCTTGAAGCGGATCAGGCCGAAGACCTGGCGAACAAGCCGAAAACCACTTCCGATTCGTTGATTGCCGTGTTCAAGAACCCGGCAATCTGGGCATTCGGCCTGATCTACTTCTGTATCCAGAGTGGCGTGTATGCGATCAACTTCTGGCTGCCGTCGATCATCAAGAACCTCGGCTTCAGCGATAACCTGGTGATCGGTTGGTTGAGCGCGATTCCGTATCTGCTGGCGGCGGTGTTCATGCTGGTCGTCGGTCGCTCGGCGGATCTGCGCAAAGAACGTCGCTGGCACTTGGTGGTGCCGATGCTGATGGGCGCGATCGGCCTGGTCATCGCGGTGAACTTTGCGGGCAACCCGGCGATTGCGATTCTCGGCCTGACCATTGCGACCATGGGCGCGCTGACCGGCCTGCCAATGTTCTGGCCAGTGCCGACCGCCATGTTGAGTGCCGGCGCTGCAGCCGGTGGTCTGGCATTGATCAACTCGATGGGGCAGATGGCCGGTTTCCTCAGCCCGTACCTGGTCGGTTGGGTCAAGGACAGCACCGGCTCGACTGATGCGGCGTTGTATCTGCTGGCGGGTGTGATTGTTGGCGGGAGTCTGTTGGCGCTGCGGATGACGCGGACGTTGCGGGCTTAATTACAAGAGCAGGATCAAAAGATCGCAGCCTTCGGCAGCTCCTTCCTTGGAATGTGTTCCTTGTAGGAGCTGCCGCAGGCTGCGATCTTTTTGCGTTTAAACGCCGCAACAATTCACTTTGCGCCCTGTTACGCATCTGTTATTTGTTGAGGTTTCCCACCGACAAAAGGATTTCGGCATGAGCTATCGCACACTGGGGCATTCGGGTTTGCAGGTGTCCACCCTCACCCTCGGCACGATGATGTTCGGCGAGCAGACCAGTACCGAAGAGTCGTTGCGCATCATCGACAAGGCCTGGGATCAGGGCATCAACTTCATCGACACCGCCGACGTATACACCAACGGTCGTTCGGAAGAGATCGTCGGTGAAGCAATAGCCGGCAATCGGCATGAGTGGGTGCTGGCGACCAAGGTCGGGTTCGGCCCGGTGGACGGTGTGCCAAACCGCAGCGGCCTCAGCCGCAAGCATATCTTCAATGGTCTGGACGCCAGCCTGACCCGATTGGGCACCGACTACCTCGACATCTATTACCTGCACCGCGAAGACCACAACACGCCGCTGGAAGTAACCGTTTCGGCGATTGGCGATCTGATTCGCCAAGGCAAGATTCGCTATTGGGGCCTGTCGAACTATCGCGGCTGGCGGATTGCCGAGGTGATTCGTATCGCCGACAAACTGGGCGTCGATCGGCCGGTGATCAGCCAGCCGTTGTACAACATCGTCAACCGTCAGGCCGAGACCGAGCAGATTACCGCCGCGCAAACCTACGGCCTCGGTGTGGTGCCTTACAGCCCGTTGGCCCGTGGCGTGCTCAGTGGCAAGTACGCGCCGGACGTGACACCGGATGCCAACAGCCGCGCCGGGCGTCAGGACAAACGCATTCTGGAAACCGAATGGCGCGTGGAGTCGTTGCGCATTGCCCAGCAAATTCATCAGTACACCGAACAACGTGGCGTCGGAATCGTCGAGTTCGCGATTGCCTGGGTGTTGAACAACAGCGCGGTGACGTCGGCGATTGTCGGGCCGCGTACGGAAGAACAGTGGGATGCGTACACCAAGGCGCAGGCGGTGAAGATCACCGCTGAAGATGAAGCGTTTATCGATTCGCTGGTGACACCGGGGCATGCATCGACACCGGGCTTCAACGATGTCAGTCATTTTGTGTCCGGCCGCAAAACCCACTCAGCCTGACGCCATCCATGTAGGAGCTGCCGCAGGCTGCGATCTTTTGATCTGTTTTTTTTAAAATCAAAAGATCGCAGCCTGCGGCAGCTCCTACAATTGGGGGGTGTACGTGTTGAAAATAATGAGCAGGCGGCCAATATTCAGCACAAAAACCACGTATCCTTCGCGCCCCGTTTGATCACCCACCCGCGAGGACAGTTTGTCTAAAGGTATCGCTTTATCGGTTTCGGCCTCGGTGCTGTTTGCCGTCATGTATTACTACACCTCGCTGCTCACCCCATTGAGCGGCGTGGAAATTTTCGGCTGGCGGATGCTGCTGACGGTGCCGTGCATGACCGTGTTCATGTTGGTCTCTGGCGAGTGGCGACGGGTGCTGGAGCTGGTTCGGCTGATGGCCGCGAAGCCAAAACTGATCGCCGGGCTGATCGTCTCTTCCGCTCTGCTCGGTGTGCAGTTGTGGCTGTTCATGTGGGCACCGCTCAATGGCTATAGCCTCGATGTGTCGCTCGGCTACTTCCTGCTGCCGCTGGCCATGGTGCTGACCGGACGGATCGCCTACGGCGAAAGCCTGTCGTACCTGCAAAAAATCGCGGTGTTCTTCGCTTCGCTGGGTGTATTGAATGAGCTGTATCAGGTTGGCGGATTTTCCTGGGCGACACTGGTGGTCGTGGTCGGCTATCCGCTGTACTTCGTCCTGCGCAAATACCTGAAGACCGATCACCTCGGCGGGCTTTGGGTTGATATGACGCTGATGCTGCCAGTCGCGTATTGGTTCGTGCGTGGGGGTGAGCAAGGTTTGGGCGTGTTCGATCAATACCCGGGGTTGATGTGGCTGATCCCGCTACTGGGTTTGATCAGTGCCTCGGCACTGGTGGTGTACATCATTGCCAGCCGCCTGCTGCCGTTCAGTCTGTTTGGATTGTTGAGTTATGTTGAGCCGGTGCTGTTGCTCGGCGTGGCGCTGCTGCTCGGCGAGAGCATCAAGTCTGGCGAATGGCTGACGTATATTCCGATCTGGATGGCGGTTGTGGTGCTGGTGTTCGAAGGCTTCAAACATCTGATGCGCCAACGCCGTCCTTAAGCCAAACAAAAAAAAATGTAGGAGTGAGCCTGCTCGCGATTGCGGTCATTCAGTCACCAGCATTGCCGGATCTGAAAACGCTATCGCGAGCAGGCTCACTCCTACAGTGTCTATCGGTGTAGCGGATTACTCGGTAGCGAGTACACCGCGACGCACCTGATCACGCTCGATCGATTCGAACAAGGCCTTGAAGTTGCCCTCGCCGAAACCATCGTCACCCTTGCGCTGAATGAACTCGAAGAACACCGGACCCATCAGGGTTTCCGAGAAGATCTGCAGCAGCAAGCGTTTGTCGCCCTGCTCCGACGCGCCATCAAGCAGGATGCCGCGCGATTGCAGTTGATCGACCGGCTCGCCGTGGTTCGGCAGGCGGCCTTCGAGCATTTCGTAGTAGGTGTCCGGCGGTGCGGTCATGAAGCGCATGCCGATTTTCTTCAGTTGATCCCAGGTCTTGATCAGGTCGTCGGTGAGGAATGCAACGTGCTGGATGCCCTCGCCGTTGAACTGCATCAGGAACTCTTCGATCTGACCTGCGCCCTTGGACGATTCTTCGTTCAGCGGGATGCGGATCATGCCATCCGGCGCGGTCATCGCTTTCGAGGTCAGGCCGGTGTACTCGCCTTTGATGTCGAAGTAGCGGATTTCGCGGAAGTTGAACAGCTTCTCGTAGAAGTTCGCCCAGTAGGCCATGCGACCGCGATACACGTTGTGCGTCAGGTGATCGATGATTTTCAGACCAGCGCCAACCGGATTGCGATCAACGCCTTCGATAAACACGAAGTCGATGTCATAGATCGAACTGCCTTCGCCGAAACGGTCGATCAGGTACAGCGGCGCGCCACCAATGCCTTTGATCGCTGGCAGGTTCAGCTCCATCGGGCCGGTTTCGATGTGGATCGGCTGAGCGCCGAGTTCCAGTGCGCGGTTATAGGCCTTTTGCGAATCCTTGACGCGGAACGCCATGCCGCAAACGGACGGGCCATGCTCGGCGGCGAAGTACGAAGCGACGCTGTTCGGTTCGTTGTTGAGGATCAGGTTGATCGCGCCCTGGCGATACAGGTGCACGTTCTTCGAGCGGTGGGTGGCGACTTTGGTGAAGCCCATGATCTCGAAGATCGGCTCCAGGGTGCCCGGCACCGGCGATGCGAGCTCGATGAATTCAAAGCCCATCAGGCCCATTGGGTTTTCGTATAAATCTGTCATGGTGACGCCTCATCATTCTTATCAAATTAACCAGGGTTATTTGTCAGTCATGCGAGGTTGGTGGGTGGCGCGCAGGAGATGCCACGCACACTGCGGGCGAGGAAGTCACCGTAGATCAGTTGAAACCCGAATATCTTCATTGTCGACCCAAGGCTCTTGCGGGCGAGGCTTCTGCTGCCAGAAGACGATTATTATTGTATGCGTAACCCGATTCTACACAGCGTAAATAGGCTTGTCTGCTCTCTCTATAAAATCCGCTTTTTTGCCGACGGCGCAAGGGGTTTGTTGCACAGATAAATGCCCGCCAGGATCAACGCACCGCCCAGATACATGGCTAGCGTCAGATGCTCACCGAGCAGCAGCGCGCCCAGCAACACGGCAGTCAAAGGGCTCAAGGCGATAAACACCCCTGACCGCGTCGCGCCGATTTTGCGAATGCCGTCGTAGTAACCGATGTACGCCAGCGCCGAACCGCACACGCCTAAATAGACAAGACTCAACCACTGCGTCACGCCCAGGTCGAGCAACGCCGTCCAGCTCAGTTCGCCGCGCACCGCCGCCAGCGTCCACAGCATCAGCGTGCCGAGCAGGATCGAGTACGTCACGGTCTGCACCGGCCCGAGCGCCTGATTGAGACTGCGGGAAAACAACGAATACACCCCCCAGCCCAGCACGCAACCGAGGATCAGTACGTCACCGATCCAGGCGTCGGGCGTTGCTGCCAGCAGTTGTGGATTGCGGCTGACGATTACCGCGCCAGCACCGCCAATGCACGCCACGATGCCAATGACTTTCACGCGTGCCAGACGTTCTTTGAACAACAACCACGACGCGAGGCCGATCACCGCGGGATTCAACGAAACGATCAATGAAGCACGCGAGGCGTTGATGTACTGCAAGCCATAAAAGAAACACACGTTGTAGAAGAAAATCCCGAAGAACCCCAGCAATGCCAGTTGCAGCCATTGCCGTGGCGCAGGCCGTGCCAACGGAATTCGCGCCAGCCACAGAAATCCGAGCAACGCTGCGCTGGCAAGCAGGAAGCGCAGGCTGGCGGCGAACATCGGGCTGAGGCTACCAGCGAGAAAACGCCCGGCGACAAAAGTCCCGCCCCATACCATGGTGACTGCCGCCAACGTCAGATAGACCGGCATGTCGGTGGTTGTCGGTTGGGTTTGCTGAAGATTATGCATAAGGCTTGAATCCGGGTAACTGAAGGATGGCGTATGATCCATCTCATTCCTGTTCATCGTAAAATGAGTAAATACTCATGACTCTCACACAGTTGGAAATCTTCTCGCTGGTTGCCGAGCTGCGCGGATTTACCTTGGCCGCCCATCGTTTGGGCATTTCCCAGTCAGCGGTGTCGCACGCGCTGAAATCACTGGAGCAGGAACTGGGCGTCGAACTGCTGCGTCGGCATCAGTCACAAGTAGCGCTCAGCGATATCGGCGAACAGTTGTTGCTGCGTGCCCGGGCCATGCTGGGTCTGGCCAACACGTTGCGTCAGGAGGCTGCCGATGCCCGTGGCATGAAGCGCGGCACTTTACGCATCGGTTCATTCGGCCCGACTTCCTCGGTCAAGCTGTTGCCGGCGATATTGCAGCGCTATCGCGACGCCTATCCAGGCATCGAAGTGCATATGGATGAAGGACCCGATCGACAGGTGATCCAGTGGCTGGAAGAGCGGCGGATCGACATCGGTTTCGTGGTACTGCCTGAAGAGCGCTTCGACACCTTTGCCGTGATCGAAGACCAGATGGTTGCCCTGCTGCCGCTTGACCATCGCTTGGCGACGCGCTCGACGGTGAACCTCAGGGAGCTGTGCGACGACCCATTCGTGCTTACAGAAGCGGGATCTTCGGAGCTGGTGTCGCGACTGTTCAGCGCTGCTCGCCTGCAACCGAATATCCGTTTTCGCTGCTCGCAACTGCTCAGCACTCTCGACACGGTCAGTCGTGGCGATGCCATCACCGTCGTCGCTGAAAGCTCGCTACCGCAGGCGCAGAATCCACGGTATGTGAAAGTTGCGCTGTCGCCGCAAGTCAAACGCCAGGTCGGCCTCGCCGTCCTTGATCAGCGCCAGGCCTCACCGGCCACACTGGCCTTTATCGAGTTGGCCACGCGGATAAATCATCCCTGAGCGGCGCAAGCGGCATCTGCCATCTATCCTCCCCGATGGCTCAACTGTTTTTCAGCAGCGCGCCATTCTCCAGCCTGCATTCAAGAGTCCCCTTCATCGCGACAGGATGCGCCCATGCCATTGACCGTCAGACCTCGCCGAAAACGCAGCACCCGCCTCGTCGTGACCCTGCTCAGCGGCCTGCTTCCAGTGGCGCTCGGCGGTGTGATTCTCTACATGCAGGCCGAGCGCACTTTGCAGCAGAGCACCCGGCAGACCGCCACCGAGGCGCTGCGCCAGTTCGAGTTGATGCTCGACAACACTGCGCAGGCGGCCAAAGACCTACTGCCACTGGCCGGAAAAACCTGCGAAGAGGTGAAACTGGCGTTGCGCGAGCAGGTCACTCGCCGACCGTTTGTACGCTCGACCAATCTGGTCTGGGACAACAATCTCTATTGCAGTTCGCTGTTCGGTGACTACAAGGAAGCGGTCAACTCCGGCGATTACCACGAGGGCAAGTTGTGGCTTATGAACGGCAACCCGGTGACGCCCGATACCGCGCTGCTGGTTTACCGCTTGGGTGAGGGTCGTGGCGGCGCATTGACCACGCTTGACGGTTATCACTTGAGCAACATTCTGCGCTTGATTGGCCGGCAAACCCTGTTGCTGCTGCAGGTCGGCGACAACTGGCTGTCCGCCGACGGCAAAGTGCACCAAGGCAGCCTTCCCGCGCTGCCGATTGCACAAAGCATGCTGCAGTCGTCGCGCTATGCCTTCAGTGTCGCCGCCGGTTACCCGCAAGGCGAAACGTGGCGTTACATGGCGGACGAATATCCGCCGCTGTTCAGCTTGTTGATGTTCTTTGGAATAGTCTCCGGTGCGATTGGTCATGTCTTGCAAAAACGCTCGACGTCTCCCAGCCATGAAATGCTCCGTGCGCTGGAAGCTGGCGAGTTCATCCCCTACTTCCAGCCCGTCGTGCACGGCGACAGCAAAAAATGGTCTGGCGCAGAGGTGCTGATGCGATGGGATCATCCCAAAGAAGGCCTGGTACGCCCGGACCTGTTCATTCCGTTTGCCGAACACTCCGGATTGATCGTGCCGATGACCCGTTCGTTGATGCAGCAGACCGCCGCCGTACTGGGGCCACTGTCATCAAGCTTCGCCACGCCCTTCCACCTCGGCATCAACATCACCGCAAGTCATTGTCGGGACCTGGAACTGGTTGACGAATGCCGCCAGTTTCTCGCAGCGTTCGCGCCTGGCAGCATTAGCCTGATCCTGGAATTGACCGAGCGCCAACTGATTGAACCGACCGACATCACTCACCAACTGTTCGAACAGTTGCATACCTTGGGGGTGAAGATCGCCATCGACGATTTCGGTACCGGCCATTCCAGCCTTGGCTATTTGCGCAAGTTCAATGTCGATTTTCTCAAGATCGACCAGAGTTTCGTTGCCATGATCGGGATCGACGCGCTGTCACGGCATATTCTCGACACGATTATCGAACTCTCGGCCAAGCTTGATCTGGGGATTGTTGCCGAAGGTGTCGAAACTCAAGCGCAGGCGGACTACCTGACCGCGCACCAGGTCAACTTTCTGCAAGGCTATCTCTTCGGAAAACCAATGCCTGCCGCCGACTTCATCAGCGCATTAAGTCAACATTAACTTACTGGCGTTAAGCTTGACACGCCGATCAGGCGCACCAAATTGATACAAAAGACCGCTGTTGTTACATGAAGACAACATCAGGATTTACTCTGGACGCATTAACTACTACAATTTTTTCAACCTGAGCAAAAATTCGCAGGTGAGCCATTTATCACGGAGTCGTTTCAAGGCTCTTGGCTTATAGCTTTGTTTGCGGTTGGTATCAGCCAAACACACTATTGGAGTAAAGATATTGTCCAGACTCGCTGAATTTCGTGCAGCTGAAAAGGCCCTTCAGGAACAGCTCAAGCAGCTGGAATCGCTGAAGAACGATGCCGGGTTGAAGAAAGAAATCGAATTCGAAGAAAAGCTCCAGGGGCTGATGAAAACCTACGGCAAAGGCCTGAAAGACATCATCTCCATTCTCGATCCGAATCCGGCAAAATCCGCTCTGCAAACCTCGGCAGCACCGAAAACCCGCCGCGCACGCGTGGTCAAGGTTTATCAAAACCCGCACACCGGTGAACTGATCGAGACCAAGGGTGGTAACCACCGCGGCCTGAAAGCCTGGAAAGAACAATACGGTGCCGCCACCGTTGATTCCTGGTTGCGCGGTTAATCTCACGCCAACAAAAAAAGCCCTGCTCTATGCAGGGCTTTTTTATTGACAATATCTAACAAATGAAATTAATTTCATCGAGCAAGTTAGGAATAGTCTGTAACGCTGCTGAGAAAAACCTTAAACGTTTCGCCGCGTGATGTTGCCATTCGCGGTCTACGTTTAACTTTGTGCTTAATCCGTTCGGGTATCTAGTCGAGTCACGCATAGAACAGATGACTAAAGTTTCAGGCTGTTTTTTACCGCCACTATTTCATCGGCACTAGCCTTATACACCTCGGCCTGTCCTGCGTAGGAAAGAACATAGGCCTTGTCCACCTCGACTGCGGCGACCAGGGTTTGCGACAACACGTGTCGACCGTTTTCAGTGATCGTGCAAGTCGTCTCCAGCGCGGACAAAGAACCGAGCGTTGCCGGATGGATTTTGTTACAGACACTCTGGTAGCCGTCCTGAAAGAAACCCTTCTGGATGGACTTGCGCATTTCCAGCAGCACGCCCTCCAAGTTGACCTGATGGCCAGTCTCGACCTGCGTCATGGTCAACTCCATCACCATCACCTGATTGCCCTCGGCATCGTTCTTTACCGCCCGTTGCCGGGAAACCTGCGGCGACGCTTGCGGCAGCGCTTCAACCTCCCAGCCTGCAGGCCAGGTGACGTCCGGTGCATCCGCCAGCACGCAAGTTGCGCCAAGGGACAAAGCGGAAAAAACAAACAGGGATTTGAACAGTCGGATCATTGCCAGGCGCACTCGCTAATTGAGCCGTAAAGTCTGAGCCTCGCTCACTTTCAGGGCAAGCCCGCCTTTCATTTGGCGATGCCGGCGGGCATGCGTATCATTGCGCCCATCACTCGCCCATAGTTATTGGAGGGCCCATGAGCCTGCACGAACTGAACACCTTTCCCGGCGTCACCGCCACACCAGACAGCGCAACCCAACACTTTGTCTTCAACCACACCATGTTGCGCGTGAAGGACATCACCAAATCCCTGGACTTCTATACTCGCGTGCTGGGTTTCTCGCTGGTCGAAAAACGTGACTTCGCCGAAGCCGAGTTCAGCCTGTACTTCCTCGCACTGGTCGACAAGGCGCAGATCCCGGCCGACGCCGCTGCACGTACCCAGTGGATGAAATCGATCCCGGGCATTCTCGAACTGACGCACAACCACGGCACCGAGAACGACGCGGACTTCGCTTATCACAACGGAAATACCGATCCACGTGGTTTTGGCCACATCTGCATTTCGGTACCGGATATCGTTGCTGCGTGCGCACGTTTTGAAGAGCTGGGCTGTGATTTCCAGAAGCGCCTGAGCGATGGCCGCATGAAAAGCCTGGCGTTCATCAAGGATCCGGATGGTTACTGGGTCGAGATCATTCAGCCTGCGCCGCTGTAAAGGCTGAAAAGCCCCTCACCCTAACCCTCCCGAAACGTCGGACCGCCCATAGGGAGAGGGGACTGATTGGGGGATATTCAAGAATTCCGCCGACGTGAAAGATCTTTACCGAATCCATAATCGACTCGGTCATTCAAGTCGATGGAAAACGCCAGACACCTCGGTCGGTGCCCTCTCCCTCGGGAGAGGGCTGGGGTGAGGGGCAACGTTTCACACGCAATAAAAAACCCGTGATCACTCACGGGTTTTTCATTTCTGGCCGGACGTTTAAGCCGGGGCCGACGTGCGGATCAAGTGATCAAAAGCACTCAACGAAGCCTTGGCGCCCTCGCCCACCGCAATCACGATCTGCTTGTATGGCACAGTCGTCACGTCACCGGCAGCGAAGATCCCCGGGATCGAAGTCTCGCCACGGTTATCGACAATGATCTCGCCACGCGGCGACAGCTCGATAGTGCCCTTCAGCCAGTCAGTGTTCGGCAGCAAACCGATCTGCACGAAAATCCCTTCGAGCTCGACCGTGCGCAGCTCATCAGTATTGCGATCCTTGTAGCGCAGGCCGTTGACCTTCTCGCCATTACCGGTGACTTCAGTGGTTTGCGCACTGGTGATCACGGTGACGTTCGGCAGGCTGTGCAGCTTACGTTGCAGCACGGCGTCAGCACGCAGCTGCACGTCGAACTCCAGCAGCGTTACGTGGGACACAATACCGGCCAGGTCGATGGCCGCTTCAACGCCGGAGTTACCGCCGCCGATCACCGCCACGCGCTTGCCTTTGAACAGCGGGCCATCGCAGTGCGGGCAGTACGCCACGCCTTTGTTGCGGTAATCCTGCTCGCCCGGCACGTTCATTTCACGCCAGCGCGCACCGGTCGCCAGGATCACGCTCTTGGCTTTGAGGGTTGCGCCGCTGGCGAAGCGCACTTCATGCAATTCGCCGTTCTTGCCAGGGATCAGCTTGTCGGCGCGCTGCAGGTTCATGATGTCGACGTCGTACTGTTTGACGTGTTCTTCCAGCGCCGTGGCCAGTTTCGGCCCTTCGGTTTCCTGCACGGAAATGAAGTTCTCGATGGCCATGGTGTCCAGCACCTGACCGCCGAAACGCTCAGCTGCTACACCGGTGCGGATGCCTTTACGGGCGGCATAGATCGCTGCCGAAGCACCGGCGGGCCCACCGCCGACGACCAATACGTCAAAGGCTTCTTTCGCGCTGATTTTCTCGGCCTGACGCTCGATGGCGCCGGTGTCGAGTTTGGCGAGAATTTCTTCCAGCCCCATGCGGCCCTGACCGAAGTTTTCACCATTGAGGTAGATGCTCGGCACAGCCATGATCTTGCGATCATTGACTTCGTCCTGGAACAGCGCGCCATCGATAGCGACGTGGCGGATATTCGGGTTGAGCACGGCCATCAAGTTCAGCGCCTGGACCACGTCCGGGCAGTTCTGGCAGGACAGCGAGAAGTAAGTCTCGAAGCTGAACTGGCCTTTGAGCGAACGGATCTGCTCGATCACTTCAACACTGGCTTTCGAAGGGTGGCCGCCGACTTGCAGCAAGGCCAGTACCAGCGAAGTGAATTCGTGGCCCATCGGGATGCCGGCGAAACGCAGACTGATGTCCGCGCCCGGGCGGTTGATCGAGAACGATGGCTTGCGCGCGTCGTCACCGCTGTCGATCAAGGTAATCTGGCTCGAAAGACTGGCAACGTCTTTCAGCAGTTCGAGCATTTCACGGGATTTCGCACCGTCGTCGAGGGAAGCAACGATCTCGATCGGCTGGGTGACCCGTTCCAGGTACGATTTCAACTGGGCTTTAAGATTGGCGTCCAACATACGGGCGATTTCCTTTATTTGAGGCGAAAAAAAGCCCGAGCGAATCTCGCCCGGGCATTTTTATTGGGCGGTGCAGCGTACTTAAGAAGGTGCGGCGTACCGCCCTGAGTTGCGTGTCACAGACTTAGATCTTGCCGACCAGGTCCAGGGACGGTGCCAGAGTGGCCTCGCCTTCTTTCCACTTGGCTGGGCAAACTTCGCCTGGGTGAGCAGCAACGTACTGAGCAGCCTTGATCTTGCGCAGCAGCTCGGAAGCGTCACGGCCAACGCCGCCATCGTTCAGTTCAACGATTTTGATCTGGCCTTCAGGGTTGATCACGAAGGTGCCACGGTCAGCCAGGCCAACTTCTTCGATCAGTACGTCGAAGTTGCGGGAGATGGCGTGGGTCGGATCGCCGATCATGGTGTATTCGATTTTGCCGATGGCTGGCGAAGTGTTGTGCCAGGCAGCGTGGGCAAAGTGGGTGTCGGTGGAAACGCTGTAGATCTCTACGCCCAGTTTCTGGAAAGCAGCGTAGTTGTCAGCCAGGTCTTCCAGCTCGGTTGGGCAAACGAAGGTGAAGTCGGCTGGGTAGAAGAACACGACCGACCACTTGCCTTTCAGGTCAGCGTCCGAGACTTGAACGAAGTCGCCGTTTTTGAACGCGGTAGCTTTGAACGGTTTTACTTGGCTGTTGATGATAGGCATTGATGACTCTCCGTCAGTGGTTGTGAATTCGATGGGTGAATCCTACCCACTCACTCGACGGATGGCTCATTGGCAAACCTGATGCTGCTGATTTGTTTTCGCTATTAGCTGACTGTATTAATAGAAGAAAACGATATCTACGACGAAGCCGGGTTATCCGTAATCCGAGCCATCCCCTGGAATGGGCTGGCTTCAACATAGCGCATCGCGGACTTCATATCCTTCCAACCGACGTAACTCATCAGGGATTTCAGATCCCAGCCGCTTTGATGGGCCCAAGTTGCGAAGCCTCGACGCAGGGAATGGCTGGTGTAGTTTTCGGCAGCAATGCCGGCGCGCTGCAAAGCCTGACGCAGCAGAGGAATGATGCTGTTGGCATGCAGACCTTCTTCGTTGAGATTGCCCCAGCGGTCGATGCTGCGAAAAACCGGGCCACGCACCAGCGCGGCTTCGGTGATCCAGTCGATGTAAGCCTGCACCGGGCAGAGCTTGAGCAGCGCCGGGGCTTGATAGGTCTGGCCGAGATTTTCCCGATCGCCCTTGCTGCGTGGCAGGTACAAGGTGATGCCTTTGCCGGCGTGTGCCTGCACGTGCTCGATTTGCAAGCGACATAGTTCATCGCTGCGGAAGCCGCGCCAGAATCCCAGCAGAATCAGTGCGCGATCACGATAAGCCTTGAGCAGTAACGGCCGATCCTGCTGCTCTCTCGCCGTTTGCGCCTCATGCTCCAGCCAATCGATGACGCGCTGCAGATCCTGCAGTTGCAACGGCTCGGCCTGTTTCTCCTGCGCCGGATGCAATGCCCGGATGCCTTTGAAGACTTTGCGCACCACCGGCGCTTTGGTCGGATCGGCAAAGCCCTGACTGTTATGCCATTGCGCCAGCGCTGACAGACGCAGCTTCAACGTATTGATCGACAGCTCGCCGGCGTGAGCCACCAGATATCGCGCCACGCTGTCAGCCGTGGCCGGCAGAAACCCGCCCCACTTCACTTCAAAATGTTCAATGGCTGCGCGATAGCTGCGGCGGGTGTTATCGCGCGTGGCGGCTTGCAGATAGCGATCCAGATCGCTCATGGGCTGTTTTCTCGCTGGCGTACTGAGACAGGGATGCAGAAACGCATTTTGCCGCCTGACACTGGGTAATACCAGTATATCCCGCGTCTTTTTCATCAAAGGTTTACCTTTATTTTCTGGATGGTACACTGCGTACTTTAGTGGCATGTACCACAGTACGTAACCGTAGGAGTTCACATGGCCCGTGGCGGCATTACCAAAGCACTGGTGCAGATCGCGCGCACAGCGATCCTCGCCCGTGGCGAACACCCGAGCATCGATGCAGTACGCATTGAAATGGGCAACACCGGCTCGAAAACCACGATCCATCGTTACCTGAAAGAGCTGGACGACGGCGCACAGCCCGTTGAAGCGTCGTCAGAGCCCATCGATGACGAGTTGAGCGCCCTCGTCTCGCGCCTCGCCCAACGCCTCAAAGAACAGGCGCAAGAGCCTATCGAGCAGGCCCGCGAGCAGTTCGAGGAGCAGCGCGAGGCGCTGGAGTCGGAGCTGAAACAGACCCGCCAGGCACTGGAAAAGCTCGAACACGAGCACGACATTCAAGGCGCCGCACTGGCGCGTGAGTCCGAAGCGCTTGGCAACACACGGTCGATGCTGCAAACCGAGCAAACCCGCAATGCCGGGCTCAATCAGGCGCTGGCCGATTTTGAATTGCGTTTGCAGGACAAGGACGAGCAGATCCGCTCGCTGGAAGAAAAACACCTGCACGCCCGTGACGCACTAGAGCACTATCGCAACGCCAGCAAAGAGCAGCGCGAGCAGGAACAGAGCCGTCACGAAGCACAGGTGCAGCAGATTCAGGCCGAGTTGCGTCAGGCGCAGCAAAGTGCGCTGGTCCGCCAGGACGAGATCACGCAACTGCACCGCGACAACGAACGCCTGCTCACGGAAAACCGTGGCACGCAGCGTGAGCTGAGCCTGATGCAGGATCAGCTCAAACAGAGCAATCAGCGTCAGGATCAACTGCTGGAGCAAGCGGCCCGCGTCGACAGCGAACGCACCCTCCTCCAGGAACGCCTGCGCGTTGCGACACTGGAAAGCCAGGCACTCAAACAGAGCGTCGAGGAGCAGACACTGCTCAACCAGTCATTGGAAAAGGAATTGAATAAGGCTCAGACGAGCCTGGAGGAAAGCCAGCGCCTGGCAGCTACCGTTGCAGCAGCGCCAGACACCAGCAAAGCGAAAGACGCTTAAGCGCCGACCGGCATACGCATGGTGACAAACTCTTCGGCGGCCGTCGGGTGCACCCCGATCGTGTCGTCGAAGTCACGCTTGGTCGCGCCAGCCTTCAGCGCAATCGCCAGACCCTGCACGATCTCGCCTGCGTCCGGACCGACCATATGGCAGCCGAGGACTTTGTCGGTCTTGCCATCGACCACCAGCTTCATCAGGGTTTTCTCCTGGCACTCGGTCAGGGTCAGCTTCATCGGTCGGAAACGGCTTTCAAAGATCACCACATCGTGGCCCGCCTCGCGCGCTTCTTCCTCGGTCAAACCGACCGTGCCGATGTTCGGCAGGCTGAACACCGCCGTCGGGATCATCTTGTAATCCACCGGACGGTATTGCTCAGGTTTGAACAGACGACGCGCCACGGCCATGCCTTCAGCCAATGCCACTGGCGTCAGTTGCACACGACCAATGACATCGCCCAGCGCCAGAATCGATGGCTCGCTGGTCTGGTACTGCTCGTCGACTTTGATGAAGCCTTTGTCGGTGAGCTGCACATCGGTGTTTTCCAGGCCAAGATTGTCCAGCATCGGACGCCGGCCGGTTGCATAGAAAATGCAATCCGCTTCCAGCTCGCGACCATCTTTAAGCGTGGCTTTCAAACTACCGTCAGCCTGCTTGTCGATACGCGCGATGTCAGCATTGAATTGCAGATCCAGACCACGCTTGGTCAGCTCTTCCTGCAAATGCTTGCGTACCGAACCGTCGAAACCGCGCAGGAACAGATCGCCGCGATACAACAGCGTAGTGTTTGCGCCGAGGCCATGGAAAATCCCGGCGAACTCAACGGCGATGTAACCGCCGCCAACCACCAATACACGCTTTGGCAGCTCCTTAAGGAAAAACGCCTCATTGGAACCGATCGCATGCTCGCGCCCCGGAATCTCCGGAATCTGCGGCCAGCCACCGGTCGCGATCAGAATGTTTTTCGCGGTGTAGCGCTGGCCGTTCACTTCAACCTCGTGCGGGCCAACGATCTTCGCGTGCGCCTCGTGCAGGGTCACACCGCTGTTGACCAGAAGATTGCGATAAATGCCGTTGAGGCGATTGATCTCGCGATCCTTGTTGGCGATCAGGGTCGCCCAGTCGAAATTCGCCTCACCCAGACTCCAGCCAAAACCGGATGCCTGCTCAAAGTCTTCGGCGAAATGCGCGCCGTACACCAGCAGCTTTTTCGGCACGCAGCCAACGTTGACACAGGTCCCGCCCAGATAACGGCTCTCCGCCACCGCCACTTTCGCACCGAACCCGGCCGCAAAACGCGCAGCGCGCACACCGCCGGAACCGGCACCAATCACATAAAGGTCAAAATCGTAGGCCATTTCTATCTCCTCGGCAGGGGATCAGCATACCTGCAGATGCTCGTTGGGCAAGCACTGCCAATCATATGGGGCGCAAAATGAAAAAACCCGCCGAAGCGGGTTTTTCTTACAGACAAGTCAAGCGCTCTTAGTAAGCCTTGCCAGTCTTGTAGAAGTTCTCGAAGCAGAAGTTGGTCGCTTCGATGTAGCCTTCAGCACCACCGCAGTCGAAACGCTTGCCTTTGAACTTGTAGGCCATGACGCAGCCGTTCTGGGCTTGTTTCATCAGCGCATCGGTGATCTGGATTTCGCCGCCCTTGCCTGGCTCGGTTTGTTCGATCAGGTCGAAGATGTCCGGGGTCAGGATGTAACGACCGATGATTGCCAGGTTCGACGGCGCGTCTTCCGGTTTTGGCTTCTCGACCATGCTGTGCACGCGATAGATGTCGTCGCGGATCATTTCGCCAGCGATAACGCCGTACTTGCTGGTTTCCTGCGGATCGACTTCCTGAATCGCGATGATCGAGCAGCGGAACTGCTTGTACAGCTTGACCATCTGGGTCAGTACGCCGTCGCCGTCGAGGTTGACGCACAGGTCGTCCGCCAGTACCACGGCGAACGGTTCGTCACCGATCAGCGGGCGACCGGTCAGGATCGCGTGGCCCAGACCTTTCATTTCGGTCTGACGGGTGTAGGAGAACGAGCACTCGTCGAGCAGTTTGCGGATACCGACCAGATATTTCTCTTTGTCGGTGCCTTTGATCTGGTTTTCCAACTCGTAGCTGATGTCGAAGTGGTCTTCCAGAGCGCGCTTGCCACGACCGGTGACGATGGAGATTTCCGTCAGGCCAGCATCCAGAGCTTCTTCAACGCCGTACTGGATCAGTGGCTTGTTTACCACCGGCAGCATTTCTTTGGGCATGGCTTTAGTCGCTGGCAGGAAGCGAGTACCGTAACCGGCTGCTGGGAACAAGCATTTCTTGATCATATAAGTCCTTGAAAAGGCTGTGTGTACGAGTTTCGGCGCAGTCTAATCAGGCGGCGTGCACCTTACAATGCCCCGCACTGGCTAACCGATGCCATCATAGAGAAATATTCTCGCCGATAGTTCCGTTGACGTCTTCAGGCAGCGCACTCAGCTTAGCCCAAAGATGCCGATTAACTCGACCACCATACGCGCATCGCCCCCAATGCGAGCATTTGCCGGTATCATGGCGCCTTTGAACCAGCGAACGAGACAGATAGATGGCCGCGGTAAAAATCGTCAACGGGTATGTGATCGACAAGAAGGACGGCAAGTGGACGCTGACCACGACCAACGGCGAACACATCGCCGGTCCCTTCGACAGCGAGCAGATGGCGACTGATGTGGCGTCGGTGTTCACCGACACGCCTGCATCGGCAAAGCGTCGTGGCAAAGATCAGGACTGATCGACTGCAACATGCCCCAAGCCCTGCCCTTGCGCAGGGCTTTTTTGTACCCGCGTGCAAACAAGTGGCCAATCGCTATAACCTTTTCACACCGGCGCTGTCAGAGCGTCTAGACCCCCATGCTGAAGACGACATAACCATGAATATGAACAGATTGCTGCCCCTTCTTGCGGTATTGACGCTGAGCGGCTGCGCCACGTCCGAAACCACGTATCTGAATAATGGCGAACAGGGCCTGTCCATCGATTGCTCCGGTGAGGCCAATTCCTGGGCCACCTGCTACGAAAAAGCGGATGCTTCTTGCGCGGGCACCGGTTATCGCATCGTTGGCACTGACGGCACGCCTCAACCCAAGGAAAGCGACAAGACCCTGGGTGTCGACGTCGGCAACTACAAAAACCGCAGTGTGGTGGTGGTCTGCAAGTGAGCCTTACATGTGAATTTCGGCGAACTTGATCCCGAGGCCGCGCACCACTTCGATCAAATCGTCGAGCCGGCCGAAAGATTCGACCTCATCGTTGTCATCCACCAGGAAATAACTGCGCCCGGCGCTTTTCTTGAAAAACACGATCCACTCGCCCGGATTCGCCGGGTTCTGGATAACATGGGTGGCAGAGATCAGGCCCTCTGCGTGGCGTTCCCGTACTTGCTCTCGCTTCATCGCGACTCCAGAAATGAAAATGCCGTCACAGCAAGACTGCGACGGCATTGGTGCTGATGACTGTCAGTCTATCAGCCGGAAATACACGCATTGGCCGCCTTTTGCACGTCGCGGGGACGTACCGGCACATTCGACATGCGTTCATGCAATTTGATGCTGCTGCCGCCGGAGCGGTCTTCGATATCAAATACGGCGGCAGGGCCTGAGGACAATTTCCCCGGAACGATCACTTGAACGCCATCCTTGTGCGGTTGCACCTGCAATGCGCCACGGCTGTCCGCGAGTTTTTCTGCCAGGCACTGAGCATATTCATGGGGCTTCTTGCCGGAGATCACGCTCATGGTCGGCAATGTTTCATTGATTTCGGAAACATTCGCACAACCAGCCATAGCCAAAACCAACGGCACACACACCACACCCCACTTCATACAAAACCTCCGTTAAAGACCGTCCGACAGCACAAATGCCGTTTTTCTCCGGGGCCTTCTGCATTTAACCCGCATCCGACTGCGAATATCTGTTCAAAATTGTCAAACCAACGCCCGACGGCCAGATAATAACCCGTGCGGGCTGATAAACTGCGCTCATCGACAAGCTATCGTTTTGATTTTGTAGAAAAAGCCCTTCTGGAGGCGCCCATGAAATTTATTCACCAGCGCGAGCACCTCAATGAAGACGACATCGTCGTCATCCAATGCTCGCAAATGTGCAACATCCGTCTGATGAACGACGCCAACTTCCGCAGCTTCAAAAACGGCGGTCGTCACACCTATCACGGCGGCGCCTTTGACACCTTCCCGGCCCGCATCACAGCGCCGAGCACCGGTTTCTGGAACATTACCATCGACACCGTCAACCGTCGGCCGATCAGCGTCACGCGCAAACCGACCCTGACCCACTCGATCAAGATCATCCGCCGCTCCAGCACCAAACTCAGCTGAAACGCTCTGCCCAAACAAGGAAAGCATGACCGTGGCCCAAACGACCAAGTACGTCATTAAATACAAACTCAACGGTGAACGCCGTTTTGAGTTCGCTCAGTTGGAAAACGGCACCGAAGAGGAAGCCAAGGCTGAACTGGACAAGCTTCATGACCAGGAAGACTTGATCAGCGACATCGCCGTCAGCAAAGCGCTGTAAGCATCGACAGGAATTTCACCGCAAGCGGTGGAGTGTTCTGCGGCAGGGCCCTGCCTGGACTGACGTTCTTCGGCCATGAGTCAAGGAGTCAGCATGTCGATGTCATCTTCCCGACAGGAATCGCTCGACAGGGCAAGCCTTGTGCGGCGACGGGATCAGGGCGGCGGTGCGATCCTCCGTCCGCTGCTGCAGACCGAGCCGTTTTGCGCGCAGGTGATCATGGCCCGCCACGGTTTCGGTCGTGGCGAGTACACATACTTGCGCTATCCCCCGCCGACGCCAGTAGCACGGCTGTCTTGCGCGTTGCCCTCGCGTTTCGGGTGACCGTACGTCACGGTGTCATTCGCCTGCACAGTGGAAACGGCATACCCTAGGTATCACCTTCACGACGCGTCATGACCTTCATGCAACCGAGCAATTTCGATTTGTTCGCCGACCACGAACCCGAACAGCATCCACGCGCCGAACAAATTGGCGAACAGTCATGGCTGCTTCGCGGTTTTGCCCTGCCGGTCATCGATCAACTGCTGAAGGAGCTGGACGGGATTCTACTTGCGGCCCCTTTGCGGCACATGCTTACGCCCGGCGGCTTCAGCATGTCGGTGGGCACCAGCAGTTGCGGAGCATTGGGCTGGATCACCGATCGCAGCGGTTATCGCTATTCCAGCGCCGATCCGCTCAGCGGCTTGCCATGGCCCTCGATGCCAGCGGTGTTTGCCGATCTGGCACATTCGGCGGCAGCGCGAGCGGGGTTTGCAGATTTCACGGCAGATTCCTGCCTGATCAACCAATATGTTCCCGGCGCCAAGATGTCATTGCATCAGGACAAAGACGAAAAATCCTACGCGGCACCGATTGTTTCGCTGTCACTCGGGTTACCGGCAATGTTTCTGTTCGGTGGTTTCAATCGCAGTGACAAAAGCCAACGGATCGCGCTGTTGCATGGCGACATGGTGATCTGGGGCGGCGTTGATCGGCTGCGCTTTCATGGCGTCTTGCCGATCAAGCACGGTCACCATTCACGTCTGGGTGAACAACGGATCAACCTGACCTTTCGCGTAGCGGGCGAAACAGCCAAAATTTGACCGCAAGGCCCGGAGTGTTGCGCTTGCTGGCTCTGGTTAACCTGAATCAAACAGGTCAACGGATCAACCCACATGAAAACGCTTGCACCTCCTCTCGACATCGAAACCGATCCACGCTGGATCGCCGTGGTTGCGCGTGATCCACGAGCAGACGGGCTGTTTGTCTATGCGGTGAAAACCACCGGCATCTATTGCCGCCCGAGCAGCCTTGCGCGGTTGCCGAAACCGCAGAATGTCGAATTTTTCGAGAGCGCCGAGCAGGCCGAAGCGGCAGGCTATCGGCCGAGCAAACGCGCCAGCAAGGACCGAACCGACGTCAGCGCGCAACATGCCGCCACAGTGGCCACAGCCTGTCGGCAGATTGAAGTCGCCGACACGCCTCCGGCGCTGAATGAACTTGCCGAGACCGCCGGCTTGAGCCCTTTCCATTTTCATCGGGTTTTCAAAGCCGCTACCGGCCTGACCCCAAAAGGCTATGCCGCCGCCCATCGTTCGCGTCGGGTGCGGGAGCGCCTGGCAGACGGTGGTTCGGTCACCGACGCGCTGTACGATGCCGGTTTCAACTCCAACAGCCGTTTCTATGAATCAGCCGATCAAGTGCTAGGCATGAAGCCCGGCGATTTCCGCGCGGCCGGGCAGAACAACGACATTCGTTTTGCCGTTGGGCAATGCTCGCTCGGGGCGATTCTGGTGGCGCAAAGCCAACGTGGCGTCTGCGCGATTCTGTTGGGTGACGACCCGCACCAACTGGTCTGTGATCTGCAGGATCAATTTCGCAAAGCCAACCTGATCGGTGGCGATAGCGGCTTTGAGCAACTGATCGCCAAGGTCGTGGGATTTATAGAAGCGCCGGCGATTGGCCTGGATTTGCCCCTGGACGTCAGAGGCACGGCTTTTCAGGAACGCGTCTGGCAAGCGTTGCGCGAAATCCCGGCAGGCAGCACGGCCAGTTACGCTGACATTGCCCAACGCATCGGCGCCCCCACTTCCATGCGCGCCGTAGCCCAGGCTTGCGGCGCCAATCGTCTGGCAGTAGCGATCCCGTGCCATCGTGTCGTGCGCAGCGATGGCAATCTCTCGGGTTATCGCTGGGGCGTCGAACGCAAACGCCAGTTGCTTGAGCGCGAGACGCTGGCCTGATGGACGCCGATGTAGAGTGCTACTGACTCGGGGACGACGCTTACAGGGTCAGCGATTGACGTCCACCACAACCCGCCCGCGAAGCTGTCCGGCGAGCAACTTCGGCGCTACGTCAATGGCCTCACTCAGGCCGATTTCATGACTGATCAATGCCAGCAAGGAGAAATCCAGATCCCTGGCCAAACGCTCCCATGCTTGCACACGGCGTGCCTTGGGTTGCGTCACGCTGTTGATACCGACCAGGGTCACGCCACGCAAAATAAACGGCGCCACCGAAGCCGGGAAATCCATGCCTTGCGCCAGACCACAAGCGGCGACGGTGCCTTCGGAGCGAGTGCTGGCGCAGGCATTGGCCAAGGTGTGACTGCCGACCGAATCGATCACCGCTGCCCAGCGTTCCTTGGCCAAGGGCTTGCCAGGCGCTGACAACGTTGCACGATCGATGATTTCGCCGGCGCCCAGTTGCTTGAGATACTCGTGCTCGGAGACGCGCCCGGTAGACGCGACAATTCGATAGCCAAGTTTATTCAGCAGTGCGATGGCAAAACTGCCAACACCGCCATTGGCCCCCGTTACCAACACTTCACCCTGCTCTGGCGTCACGCCGTTGCGCTCAAGCGCCAGAATGCACAGCATCGCCGTATAACCGGCCGTACCAATGGCCATGGCTTGCGCCGCAGTAAAAGCTTTGGGCAATGGGATCAACCAATCGCCATTGAGCCGCGCCTTCTGCGCCAGACCGCCCCAGTGATTTTCGCCGACACCCCAGCCATTGAGCAGCACCTGATCGGCGACTTTATAGTCGGCGTGGGAACTGGCTTCGACAGTTCCCGCCAGGTCGATCCCCGGCACCATCGGAAACTTTCGCACCACCGGGCTGTTGCCCGTAATTGCCAAGCCATCCTTGAAATTCAGCGTGCTGTAAGCGACGCGCACGGTAACATCGCCTTCGGGCAATTGATCATCGTTGACCTGTTGCAGGTTGGCGCGATAACCGCTGTCGTCTTTGTCGATCAGAATGGCGTTGAACATGACGGCCTCTCTTGGCTGGTTTCAAGATCTCGCCCCTTGAAATACCACATCGCAACACGTTGCCACACTCGACTTTCCGCCAATCCATGAATCCGCCAGGTATTTCCATGGCGGGCGGCTATGCTTTTTCGACGGTCGTACTTTCGCCGTCATTTGTTTTGAGACCGGCCTGTCGATGGAGCTGACGATGTCTTGCCCGCGTTCGTTGTTCGTGATGTTGATCCTCTGCCTGCTGGCCTTCGGCAACGCGTGGGCGGCCCCCAACGCTACGCAGCCGCAAGCAGCGCCAATGGTGCCGTCGTGGCCGCAGGTCATTACCGGCGACAAGGCCAGACTGACGGTCTATCAACCACAACTCGACAGCTGGGATGGCTACACCCTCAACGCCCGCGCGGCAGTCGAAGCCACCGGCAATGATGGCAAGTCCACTTACGGCATCGTCCGGTTCAGCGCGCACACCTTGGTCGATAAGGCCACACGCTGGGTCGCTCTCGATCAATACAAAATCATCAAGGCAGATTTTCCAGCCGATGCCAGTCAGGCCGACACCTGGCTCGCAGCGCTGCAAAAAGATGCCGAAAGCCGCAAGAAAACCATTTCACTCGATCAACTGGAAGCTGCTGTCGGCGTGCTCTCGGCCGAACGGAAAGCCGACAGCGCACCACTGGAAAACACGCCGCCGACCATCATCAGTTCCGAGGTTCCGGCATTGCTCGTCTATATCGATGGCGACGCCGCGTATCGCCCTGTAGAAGGCACCTCGCTGCAACGTGTAATCAATACTCGCCCGTTATTGTTGAAGGATGAACAGGGCAAGCACTACCTGCATGTCTTCGATGGCTGGATGGTCGCTGACCAGTTGAACGGTGATTACACGCACCTGCCCTCGCCACCTGCCGACCTGGAGAAAGCCAAGCAGGCCGCCATCAAGAGCCGACAAGTCGATCTGCTGACCGGGCAGAGCGATCCGAAAGACAAGATTCCCAGCCTCGCCAAGCCGCCACAGCCGAGGATCGTTGTCGCCACGACGCCCACCGAGTTGCTGGTCACCGATGGCGCGCCGCAGTGGCTGCCCATTCAAGGTACAGGCCTGTTGTACGTGAGCAATACCACCGGGCACATTTTCAAGGAGATCGGCGACCAGAACAGCTACGTGCTGATTTCCGGTCGCTGGTTTCGCGCCAGTGACATGAACGGCCCGTGGACGTTTGCCCCGGCAGACAAGCTGCCGGCAGATTTCGCCAACATCCCCGATGACAGCGCGAAAGAGAACGTCAAGGCTTCCGTTGCCGGCACCCCTCAAGCCAAGGAAGCGGCGATTGCCGCAACCATTCCACAGACCTCGGCAATCAAGAAAAGCGCGGTGAAAATGACTGCGCCACAGTTCGACGGCGAACCACAACTCAAGGCGATCGACAGTACGCCGCTGCAGTATGTGGCCAACAGCGCCACGCCGATCATCCGGGTCGACAACAACAGTTGGTGGGCGGTGGAAAACGGTGTCTGGTTCACAGCAACAACGGTGAATGGCCCGTGGACCGTGGCCAGTTCGGTGCCGGCGGTGATCTATTCGATCCCGCCGAACTCGCCGATGCATTACCTCACGTACGTCAAAGTCTATGAGTCCAGCGGCGATACCGTCGTCGTCGGTTATACGCCGGGCTACCAGGGATCAAACCTCGATCCTGCGACAGGCGTCGTGGTCTACGGCACCGGTTATCCCTATACGCCGTGGGTCGGCAGTGTCTGGTACGGTCCGCCAGTCACCTACGGTTTTGGTGTCGCCATCCGCTATACCCCCTGGACCGGCTGGGCCTTCGGTTTCGGCTTCGGCTGGAGCTGGGGCGGCAGCACTGTCGCGATGGGCTGGGGCTGGGGCGCCTATCCGGGGTGGGGCAATTACGGCTGGGGCTACGCCTGGGGGCCGCACTTGTATCCAGCACCTTTGGCCTGGGGCGGCGCCGCTTACGGTTATCACGGCGGCGCGGGAGCCTGGGGGCCCGGTGGCTGGGCCGGAACCACCGGCAACATTTATCATCAGTGGGGCGACCGGGCCACAGTCAGCCGCTACGGCGCCGGTTACAACGCCTGGACCGGCAATCGCTGGGCCGGACAGGTCGGCGCTTCCTACAACCCCCGCACCGGCGTCGCGGCTGCCGGTCAACGCGGCGCCGTCCACAATGTCTACAACGGCAATTACGCCGCTGGCCGCAGGGGCGTGGCGGTCGGACCGAACGGTGGCGCAATTGCCGGCGGACGGGGCCCCGCCGGCAATGCGCGCAACGGCACGCAGGTCACCGCCAATCGTGGCGCCGTGTATAACCCCAACACTGGCAACACCACCCAATATGGCGGCATTCGCGCACGCAACGGCGGCGCTGCACGTGTTGGCGACAACGTTTACGCAGGTCACGATGGCAACGTGTATAAAAAGACCGACAACGGCTGGCAGTCGATGGTTGGCGGCGGCGCGACCCGCAGCGCACCCATCAACAACAATGCGCAATTGCAGAACCTCAACCGCGACTCTGCGGCGCGCAACTTCGGCAACCAACGGACCAACAATTTCCACAACTCCTCGCAATTCATGAACCACTCGTTTGGCGGCGGTGGCGGCGGGTTTCACCGACGCTGAAAAACTGCATGGGTTGTTCTGAATTTCGCACTGGCTGCTGATCCGCTTTTACTGTTAAAAAACCGGCTCTGCCTTTCACCGTTCGGAGAACAGCCTTCATGAGCCAATGGCCAGACACGCGCATTCTTGATCTGCTTGGTATCGAACTGCCGATCATCCAGGGCCCGATGGCCGGTGCGACGAATTCGTCCATGGTTATCGCCGTGTGCAATGCCGGTGGCTTGGGTTCAATGCCCGCAGCAATGCTGAGCATCGAGCAATTGCGCGACGAGCTGAAAACCATTCGCCAACACACCGACAAGCCCTTTAACGTGAACTTTTTCTGCCATCAGCCACCGGCGGCGGATGAGCAACGCGCACGTGAATGGAAGCATCTGCTGGAGCCGTATTACCGCGAACTGCATGCCGATTTCGACGCACCGACGCCGGTGTCCAATCGCGCGCCGTTCGATGCGGCAGCGTGCGAAGTGCTGGAAGAATTTCGACCTGAGGTTGTGAGTTTCCACTTCGGTCTGCCAGAGCAATCCCTGCTCGATCGGGTCAAGGCAACCGGGGCAAAAATTCTTTCCTCGGCCACCACTGTCGATGAAGCAATCTGGCTGGAACAGAACGGCTGCGACGCGATCATTGCCATGGGGTATGAGGCGGGTGGCCATCGCGGCATGTTTCTCAGTGATGACCTGAGTAGTCAGGTCGGTACGTTTGCCTTGGTACCTCAGGTGGTCGATGCGGTGAACGTACCGGTGATTGCCGCCGGAGCCATTGCCGATGCTCGCGGCGTGGCGGCAGCGTTCGTATTGGGGGCGTCAGCGGTACAGGTCGGTACCGCGTATCTGTTCACACCGGAAGCGAAAGTCAGCGCCTCGCACCACAAGGCGCTGCGCACGGCCAAGGAAAGCGAAACCGCGATCACCAATCTCTTCACCGGACGTCCGGCGCGTGGCATTCTCAACCGGGTCATGCGTGAGCTCGGCCCGATGTCGCCAAAGGCGCCGGCATTTCCCTTGGCCGGCGGTGCGTTGATGCCATTGAGAGCGATCAACGAAGCAGAGTTTGCCAACCTCTGGGCCGGTCAGGCATTCACTTTGGGCCGGGACTTGGACAGCGCGCAATTGACCCGGCAATTGGCACAAGACGCACTGGCGAAACTCACACGCCAGTAATGTCGAGTTGAGTGGGGAGTCGAGCGCCCCCCACTCTGGCTTTAATCAGCACTTCCTGTTTGGCGGCATTTCGCTATATATTTATTTATATAGCGAACTTACCCCTCGCATCGGCGCAGTCCACTTCCAACAATAGCTGCCCTATGCACTCGCCAACCACGGAGCTGTTACATGACCATTCGTGTCTCTCGTTTTGCCCCTGCCGGCCTGGTTTCCTTGCTCGCGGTCTTCGCCGCCAGTGCTGCTCAGGCGGATGAAGTACAGGTAGCTGTTGCCGCCAACTTCACCGCACCGATCCAGGCGATCGCGGCCGATTTCGAAAAAGACACTGGGCACAAACTGGTCGCAGCCTATGGCGCCACTGGCCAGTTCTACACTCAGATCAAGAACGGCGCACCGTTCGAAGTGTTCCTCTCGGCTGACGACACGACCCCGGAAAAACTTGAAAAAGAAGGCGATACCGTTAAAGGCTCGCGCTTCACCTACGCCATCGGCACCCTGGCACTGTGGTCGGCCAAAGAAGGTTATGTCGACTCTAAAGGCGAGGTGTTGAAGAAGAACGAATACCAACACCTGTCCATCGCCAACCCGAAAGCCGCACCCTATGGCCTGGCCGCCACCCAGGTACTGGAAAAGCTCAAGCTGACCGAAGCGACCAAAACCAAGATCGTTGAAGGTCAGAACATCACTCAGGCGTACCAGTTCGTGTCTACCGGCAACGCCGAGCTAGGCTTCGTCGCCCTGTCGCAGATTTTCAAGGACGGCAAAGTCACCAGCGGTTCGGCGTGGATCGTGCCTGCCAGCATGCACGACCCGATCAAACAGGACGCTGTGATCCTCAACAAAGGCAAGGACAATGCTGCCGCCAAGGCACTGGTTGAATACCTCAAAGGCCCGAAAGCCGCTGCGGTGATCAAGTCTTACGGCTACCAGCTTTAAAATGTCGCTGACGAGTGCCGATTTCGCGGCGATCTGGCTGACCCTGAAACTGGCGTCCCTGACCACTGTCATCCTGCTGGTTGTCGGCACTCCGATTGCCCTGTGGTTGTCGCGCAGCCGTTCGTGGTTGCGCGGCCCGATCGGGGCGATCGTCGCCCTGCCCCTCGTGCTGCCACCCACCGTGATCGGTTTCTATCTGTTGCTGATGATGGGCCCGCACGGCTTTCTCGGTCAGTTCACACAATGGCTGGGGCTGGGCACGCTGACGTTCAGCTTCACTGGGCTGGTAATCGGTTCGGTTATTTACTCCATGCCGTTCGTGGTGCAACCGTTGCAAAACGCGTTCTCGGCGATCGGCACCCGCCCACTGGAAGTGGCTGCAACACTGCGTGCCAATCCTTGGGACACTTTTTTCAGCGTGATTGTGCCGCTGGCGCGTCCCGGTTTTGTCACCGCGGCGATCCTCGGGTTCGCGCACACCGTCGGTGAATTCGGCGTGGTACTGATGATCGGCGGCAACATTCCCGATAAGACCCGCGTGGTCTCGGTGCAGATCTACGACCATGTCGAAGCGATGGAATACGCTCAGGCCCACTGGCTCGCCGGAGCGATGCTGGTGTTCTCGTTCCTCGTATTGCTGGCGTTGTACTCCAGCCGCAAGACCCGCACAGACTGGAGCTGATCGATGATTGATGCACGTTTGCAACTCGCCTACTCAGGCTTCAGCCTCGACGTCGATCTGCATTTGCCGGGACGCGGTGTCAGCGCGCTGTTCGGTCATTCCGGTTCGGGCAAAACCACTTGCCTGCGCTGTATCGCCGGGCTGGAGCGCGCCGAACGAGGCTTCGTGCAGATCAACGACGAAGTCTGGCAGGACAGCGACAACGGCCTGTTCGTACCACCGCACAAGCGCGCCATCGGGTATGTGTTTCAAGAAGCCAGCCTGTTTGCGCATCTGTCAGTGCTGGCCAATCTGCAATTCGGTCTCAAGCGCATCGCCAGGTCTCAACGCCGGGTCGACATGGCACAGGCCACCGAACTGCTCGGCATCGGGCATCTGCTGGAGCGTCATCCGCAGCACCTGTCCGGCGGCGAACGCCAACGTGTCGGCATCGCCCGCGCCTTGTTGACCAGCCCGAAACTGCTGCTGATGGATGAACCGCTGGCCGCGCTCGACAGCCAGCGTAAAAACGAAATCCTGCCGTACCTGCAACGCCTGCATGACGAACTGGATATTCCTCTGCTGTACGTCAGCCATGCGCAGGACGAAGTCGCACGGCTCGCCGACTACCTGGTGCTGCTCAGCGAAGGCAAGGCATTGGCCAGCGGACCGATCGGCGAAACTCTGGCACGCCTGGACTTGCCGATGGCGCTGGGCGACGACGCCGGGGTGATCATTGAAGGTAAGGTCAGCGGCTACGATGCCGATTATCAATTGCTCAGCCTGCAACTGCCGGCCACCGAAATAGCCATACGAGTGACACACGCACCGATGGCATTGGGGCAGGCCTTGCGCTGCAAAGTACATGCGCGGGACATCAGCCTCGCGCTGCACAACGATGAGTTCAGCAGCATCCTCAATCGTCTGCCGGTGACGGTGGTCAGCGAGCAGGCCGCCGACAACGCTGCGCATGTGCTGATTCGTCTCGACGCTGCCGGTACGCCGCTGCTGGCACGGATCACGCGGTTTTCGCGGGATCAGTTAGGCGTGCATCCAGGGCAGCAGCTCTGGGCGCAGATCAAGGCCGTCGCCGTCCTCGCCTAAATCATTCGGCACGACGGCCACCGCGCGCGGTCAATCGTTCTACAGACCGCCGCGCCACCGAAGGAAGCCGCCATGCCCGACACCGCGCTGAATGACGCACTGCCATCCGACCTGCATTATGTCGATGACATCCAGCCCGGCATTACACGCAAGAAGCTGCGCGGCAAGTTCAGCTATTTCACGCCGTCGGGCCAGCGCATCATCGCTCCCGATGAAATCGCACGCATCAACGCCCTGGCCGTGCCGCCGGCCTATACCGATGTGTGGATCTGCCCCGACCCGCGCGGTCATCTGCAAGCCACCGGCCGCGACGCCCGGGGCCGCAAGCAATATCGCTATCACCCGCGCTGGCGCGAAGTGCGCGATGCTGACAAGTATTCGCGCCTGCGCGAATTTGGTGTGGCGTTGCCGAAACTGCGCAAACAGCTGGAAACACTGTTGGCCGCACCCGGTTTCAGCCGGGACAAGGTCATGGCCACGGTGATCACGTTGCTCGACGCCACGTTGATTCGGGTCGGCAACACACAGTACGCCCGGGATAATCGCTCCTATGGCCTGACTACGTTGCGCAGCCGCCATGTCGAGATCAACGGCAGCGCGATCCTCTTCCAGTTCCGGGGCAAGAGCGGCATCGAACATCAGATCACCGTCAAGGATCGGCGTCTGGCGCGGATCATCAAGCGTTGCCTGGAAATTCCCGGGCAGAACCTGTTCCAGTACCTTGATGAAAATGGTCAACGACACACGGTCAGCTCGTCCGACGTCAACACCTATCTGCAAACCCTGACCGGCGCCGACTTTACCGCCAAGGACTATCGCACCTGGGCGGGCAGTGCACTGGCTTTGGCGGTGCTACGCAAGCTGACTCACGAAACGGAAACCGAAGCCAAGCGCCATGTCGTCGAGATGGTCAAAGGTGTGGCCAAACAGTTGGGCAACACGCCGGCGGTGTGTCGCAAGTGCTATATCCACCCTGCCGTGGTGGAAAAATTCATGCTCGGCGCCCTTGCCGATCTGCCGCGACCACGTATGCGCAAAGGGCTGCGAGCCGAGGAAGTAGCGCTGGCGATGTTTCTCGAACAGATGAGCGAGATGACGGGCGCGCCTTGATTATCGCTGTAAGGTTCTCTAGGCTAGCCATCTTCCTCTCTTCAGGACGACCGCAGACGTGAACAACCCAGCCTTCTAAAAATGCCCTCGCGACACGCCTTTTTTGGCGCGTGTCTGTTTTCACGAGATTTTTTGGAGGTGCCGATGACTCACGTCTCGCGTACGCGCGCACTCGTCTCCCTGAATCAATCGAGCTTTCATTTTGCCAATGGCGGGATGATTTTCGACGCCCTGAATCTGAAGTTCGATCAACTGCCAACCGCTATCGTTGGCCGCCACGGGGTCGGCAAAAGCGTGCTCGCACGCCTGATTGCCGGATATTTGCGCCCTACTGCCGGCACGGTCACACGCTGTGCAACCGTGCATTACGTTGCACAATCGTTCATCGCCCAACCAGGGCAGACCGTTGCCGAGGCGACAGGCAGCGCCACGGTACTGGCAGCACTGCAAAGGATAAATGAAGGTCGGGCCTCGGCTGCCGATTTCGACCTTGCCGCAGAGCGCTGGGATCTGCCGGACCGCCTGCGCAACAGTCTCGACGAAGCCGGCCTCGGCGATATCGCAACCACCGATCTGACGGAGCGCCTCAGCGGCGGCCAACAGGCGAAAGTCGCCCTGATCGGCGCGCTGGTGAGCGACGCACAATTGCTGGTGCTCGATGAGCCGAGCAATCACCTCGACAGCAGCGGTCGCGAATGGCTGATGCGCAGGCTTGAACAATGGCGTGGCGGCTTGATTATCGTCAGCCATGACCGGCAGCTGCTCGAGCGGATGCAGCGCATCGTCGAACTCACGCCGTTGGGCGCGAACGTTTTCAGCGGCGGCTATACCCAATTCGTCGAGCAGCGTCGAATCCATCAAGCCGCGGCGCAGGCTCAGCTTGATCAGGCGCGCAACGAGCGCCAGCGTGAGCGATCACGGCTGCAACGCGAACACGACACGATCCAGCGCCACGCTGCCGGCAGTCGGCGTAACGCCGACACCGCTAACGTTTCCGGCTTCGAACGAGCGGCGCTGAAAGCCGCCGCGAAAGAGATCATGGGGCAGGTAAAAGTCGGCCATCAAGCACGCAAATCCGATCTCGACGCGCGCGTTCGCGAGGCCTACGCGAAAGTCCTGCCCGAGGAAGGCGTGCTGATTAACCTGCCAGGAAGCGCGGTACCGAGTACCCGACAGGTCTGCACGTTGATCGATGCCTGTCTGCCGTGGTTACCTGTCGACGCACCGACAGCCCGCCTGAACCTTGCCCTTCATGGGCCAATGCGCATTGCCGTCAGCGGGCCGAACGGCTGCGGCAAATCGAGCCTGTTGCGAATGCTCGCCGGCGAACTGCGCCCGGCGAGCGGCGAATGCGTCACCCATGTGCCTTTGGCCTTTCTCGATCAGCAATTGCGCCTGCTCGATGGACGAACTGCAATTGTCGAGCAGTTGCAGGCGCAACGGACGCCGTTAGACGAAGGCACCTTGCGCAGCTACCTCGCGCACCTGCAACTGGATGCACGGCGGGCAACTTTGCCCTGCGCGTCACTGAGTGGCGGCGAACGCCTGAAAGCGGCGCTTGCACTGGCGTTGTGGCGCCAGGTGCCAGCGCAATTGCTGTTGCTTGATGAGCCGAGCAATCACCTCGACCTGAGGTCTGTGGAAGCGTTCGAACACGCCTTGCAGACTTTTCCAGGGGCAATTGTCGCGGTTTCCCACGACCCGGCATTTCTGAAGGCGTTGAATCCCAGCCATGTCCTGAGTTGGCACCCCACTGGCTGGCAGTGGCAACCGACGAGCTGAACTGTGTATTTTTTGCACGATTGCCGCGGCCTTCTATAGTTGATCTGACACGAATCAGCTGCGGTGACGCCATGGAAGACATTTTCGTCGTGAAGCGTTGCAACAAGATCATCATTCACGGTCGACGTGCCGGAGAAAGCCAGCATGATCCTGCCGAAGCCCTTGGCTGGTTCCGCATCTGCGACACGCGTACCGGCGGGTTCATCGGTGATGGCTATGACGCGCAAGAGGATGCCCAGCGCGAATGCCAGCGCCTCAACAAAGTCAGTTCGCCACTAACGGCCCGCCAGTCCTCCGGCTGATGCCGAGCAAAAGCGGGTCTATACTCAAACCAGCTGACGGAGCAGCGCCCCAACGGCAGAAGGCTCGCGACTCGCGGGCTTTTTGCTGCAGCTCAGGTTTCGTAAAAACGGAGGTGTTTCATGTCCGAAAAAGAGTCCATCACCACCCTCCTCACCCTGCTCGACGCCCGGCAGGCACGCCTCGCGGCCGCTTGCAAAGAGATCGCCGACTGGGTCGATCACCAAGGCGGGCACCCGACCGCCCTGCGCATCCGCGATCGTCTGAACGACATCGAGAAAGACGCACCATTGATCCGCAATACGCTGTCGGCGCTCAAGCCTGTTGATCGGCCGCTGCCACGGTTCAGGTAAGCGCTTTCACGCGCCAGAGTTACTTGCGGGTGTTCTACCGGGGTTTCATTTTGATGAACACCTGCTGTCGTGCGTGGTCGAAAAAGATACACGTCACGAAGGAGGCGTCTGATGGTTATTCATTTCAATTCAGATGGACATCTGGCCTGTGGTCACAAGGGCCAACACCTCACGGCGAGCCGCGAACTCAATCGCGTCAAGTGCCGCAGCTGCCGCAATACCGATGCGTATAAACAAGCCCGCAAGGATCAACGCAATGCGGCACGCCGAGCGTCGCGCCAGACCAACCCCAGCCACAGCCTGGTGAACTGGCGTACCGAGTGGCAGGAACGTCTCACTGCAATGGGCGGCCGCCAGCGTTTACCGCGCGGCTTTGCTCAACAACGCTTCGTTTGACGCACAAAAAAGGGGTCGAATGTTTCGGCCCCTTTTTTATTCTCAGTCTCACGTCCGGAATCAGGTTTACAGCTTCTGATCTTTTTTCAGGAGAACGTACTGGAATCAGCAAAAAGGCGCAGTCAGCGCGGATACACGCTGACCTTCAAATTGTCTGTCTTCGATCAAGTCGAAAAAGGCGAGTTGAGTATAAAGAGGCTCAGGAGCGCTACGTGATTCAAGGCAAAGCGACCGTTCTGACGTGGTGACTCAAGCATGGTCGGCAAGATTGGAGTCCCAAGCGCATGCATCGGGTCGCAGAGGATGGAGCCTATGCTCGACAAAAAACCGATTCGTTGTATCGTGACCACCCGCAACGTGTAGTTGGGCGTGGCGGCGCAGTGTTTTGTCGAATGTCTGATCCAAGTGATCCGCCGGCGTGCGCGTTCGGCGCGGGCGGAGGATGTCAGGTTGTTTGATACCTTGGAGTTGTTGGTCTGACGCGGGGGATTGGCTTGAGGTTCAGATGCTCTGATCAGCTGTTTCTGCAAAGAAGTATCCCACGACGGGCGGGACTAAAAATCAGACAGTGGCATCGTGTTAACATTAACGCTTAACCCGCGCTGGATGGAAAGTTGCAAAAATGAATAGAGACACCTCTTTTTTGAACGGTATCCGAGCCTTCGCGGCTTTTTGGGTAGTCACCGGACACTGTTTCATTTGGGGCGGTTCATGGTTGGAGATGTCGGTTCCAGCACCCAAAATTGCTGTTGACCTCTTCATGGTTTTGTCCGGACTACTGATGGCTTATACCGTTCAGGCTCGTGAAACGACCGAGCCGATGTCAAACCCTGCCAACTGGCTACGGTTTTACGTGCGTCGTTATTTCCGATTGGCCCCTGCGTATTATCTTTGTCTGTTTCTAGTCGTCGCCCTCGCGCCAATTTATCTTGGTGGTTATACACATCTGCGCGAATTGAACCCCTCCCTCTGGCAAGGTGATTGGGTTTATGATCCAGCAAGAACAAATTACACCGTTGGCAATCTGCTGCTTCACATCTCGTTTCTATTCGGTCTTTTTCCCACCTATTCTTTCTCGACGTTTTTACCGGACTGGAGTCTCAGTCTGGAAATGCAATTCTACGTCGTATTTCCTTTCATTTACCTGGCGATGAAGCGATTTGGCACGGGGAAAACAGCAATCGCGCTGGCGCTCTTCTCGTACGCATTCATGTGGCTATTTGACCAAGCGGTAGCCGCTGGCAAAGCCAATTTCTTTTTTGAACCCTCTATGTTGTTCTTCAAACTGCCGATATTTGTCGCGGGCATATTGATTTATCGCGCCGCATCAATATCGAACTCATCGAAATGGCACAGAGCCGCCTACGTGTTATTGGCACTTCTAATGTGCACTAAGCTGGGCGACATTTACCGATACCAAGTACTTTACCTCACCGCTCTGGTGGCGTTGATCGCAATCATGCTGGTGCCCTATCGTCCTGTAGCACGTTACTTGACTGTACTAGAGACGGTTTGCCGCAGCAGGGTTGTGACATTTATGTCAGATGTTTCCTATTCAGTGTATCTGTTCCATGGCCTATTCCTTGCCATCGTTGGCTCCCGGATCGGCATGGCGGCGAAGGGATCGGGATGGTCACTTATATCCGGCACGCTGGCAATTTGGCTAATCGTAATATTGCTCACCTATACCTTTAGCTATCTGGTTTACCGTTTCGTTGAGCTGCCTGGTATTGCCCTCGGCAAAACTATTGCCGGTCGTATAGGATCAACAAATGCTGCGGATGCAAAAGTTAGCCAATAAGCGGTTCTGGAAACAAGAAGATTTCCAGCATCAAAATTTTAACGGTGGCACGCCGCCGTTAACTTTAAACCTTATGGACAGTTAGACGAATGGAAAGATTGTTCCGTTTTTTCTCCGGCAAAAAAGCCAAAATCAACGCAACCGCGAACGAAACAGCTCCTGAACGAGTTGAGGAAACGCCAGTCAATGTGCAAAACGCCCATGCGTTAATGTGCGAGGCGCTTCTCGACAAAGAGTTCTACTTGAAACAATACCCGGACATTCAGGCGGCGGGGGTCGATCCGCTTCAGCACTATATTGATGCAGGACATGGTGAAGGCCGTTACCCATTGAACCTGCGCTCCGCTGATGCGATGAAGAGAGTTTCTCTCGCACTGGAGCACAACTCATCGGATCAGATGGCGCTTACACTGCATATCATTCTAGAATTGGAAAGCGGAACCCATGAGCGGATTTCAGCCGCGGCTACGCTGTACAGTGATGCCTTGCCAGACAGCACACCAGCGACATCTCTAGCAGGATATTTTGAACAGGCAGCCTCGTTCCTCTTTGGCTGCTGGATAAGGTACGAAAGCACAATAAGCATCGATGAGATCAAAGCGCTTACAGCAAAACTCCTGTCGTTCTTTCCTGAGTCGCAGGTCCTTTCCGCGATATACGCAGATTTGCTGTTCGAGGCGGGGGAAATAAGCCTTGCAGAACAGGAATTTGCCAGGAACCCGGAGCTTCACGGCTTGCAACCCGAACTGGAGAGCATTTGCAGAAGCGCAAAAAATCAAATACTTGACGCAAAAGCAGTAAACACTGCGCCACCATCAGAAACACGCCTCTTGCTCCTTGATTCAGCGTTCCCCTCGAAAATTTCATCTTTTCGCTATGGGGAGTTTTCCACCTATCTGACGTCGATTAAAGACAGCTCCGTGCAGACCCGCCCCGACGCAAAGCTGTTCAGCTTTGGCGAGCAGAGTGCACTTTCGAATCAGGTCGATGACTTCTGTAAAGCAAACGACATCAGCAAGGAAAGACTCCGGCGCTTCGATAGAAATCACATCGGCAACCCCAAGGTAGCCTATTGCGTATTCCTGAATCTTGCCGATATTTTCTTCACCCAGATTGGTGTGCCCTCAGCTGATCATCTTGTTTTCACGCTCTATCCAGGGGGTGGTTTTGCCCCCAATTACCCGCGATCCGATGAGTCGCTGCGGCGTCTCTGTGATAACCCAAAGGTTAAAAAAATAATCACCACCCAGATAACCTCCTACCGGTATCTGATAGACAAGGGTTTCTGTGGTCCCGAACGAATAGTTCATATTTTTGGCGGAATCATCCCTGAACTGTATTCAGAGATGCCTCCCCTGCCGCGCTCTATCAATCATTCTGCCATCAACGTTTGCTTCGTTGCGCAGCGCTATTCGGCCATCGGTGCAGAAAAGGGCTATGACGTTTTTGCAGATGTTATTAAAGCTTTCTCGAACAACCCATCAATCAACTTCCATGTCGTCGGCGGGTTCGACGCGACAATAATAGATCTGGGCGATGCGCGTAACGTAACGTTTTACGGAACAAGGCCCGCAACGTTCTTCCCGGACTTCTATGCTTCCATGGATGTAATACTCTCGCCAAACATTCAACATTCCGCACTTGATCCAGCCTACCCGGAATCCTTTGATGGCTTCCCGACTACCTGTGTCGTCGAAGCGGGCCTGCAGGGCGTTGCAATGTTACTGACTGATTTCCAGAGCATGAACCAGAATCTTGATGGCTCCCGTATTTTCGCCCCTGAAGAGATGGAAATCATCAATCGTGATTACGCAATGATCTGCGCTCGCCTCCAGTACTACATGGACAATCGAGAGGAACTTTACCAACTCGGCCAATCTGGACGCCGGGCCATCCTCCGAGAGTTCAGTTTCGAGCGCCAAATGGTTCCAAGAATCAAGCTACTTGAGAGCTACCTCGATACATAGTCCATACCGCCAACTCCGCTCTATACAGAATCCGGCAACGGCGCCTGTATAGAGCGGTCTTTGCAATTGTTACCGTTCGCCCCGGCAGAGATAATCGGCGGATTGCAACACCATACGGCTACGACGAAAATCCCCTGATAGGCCAGCGCCTTGAGCAGGTAGGCAAACCCCTCTGCGAGCATCAAGCCGTACACGATTACCCCGACCACCAACGCCCACAGCAAATACGAACCGCGCACGCCAAAATGCCCGAAGAACGCCTGCATGTTCAACGTTGCCAGGTAGTAATTGGCGGTGTTGATCCGGGTTTGTGTCGCCCAGACAAACAGCAGTCCCCACAAGCTTCCTCAATCGCGCCTAGGTGATTTTGCGCAGCGTCGGCCAATGGCAATCCTTTCAAACCTGGTGCATCGCCTGTGGTTCGCCTTCCTTCAGCTTCTTTGCGAGGGAGGTTTGACGCGGCGCGCGAGGCTGCACGAGTAGAGAAAAAAGGTTTGTAAGATCTTCGTGGCTGGGCCGGCGCCGACAAAAGCAGAAACAAGCGCCGACATCATGCAGGCCAAGTACCAGCTCAGGGACTTCCGCAGTAATGAGCGAGAATTACATCTGGAAAGGATCGGCACAAAAATCAGCCCGACCAATTAGGTAGCGGAGCAGACTCAAAAATTGCGGAAAACAAATAATAAGGGCCTGCATGAGAAACCTCACGCAAGCCCTTGATATTCATGGTGCCCGAAGCCGGAATCGAACCGGCACGCCCTTACGAGCGGGGGATTTTAAGTCCCATGCGTCTACCAATTTCGCCATTCGGGCGGTAGCGCGGTGTTGCTCTTTCCAGCTGCTGAGTCGCGATCCTGGCAGGATGCAGGTTTAAACAGCCGAGCGGGAAATATATACATCACGTCCCGGTGAAGCAAGTTCGCAGTGGCTGATTTCAAGACTAAATCTTGCTGCGCACTGGAAATAAAAAAGCTCCGTAAATCATGGATCTACGGAGCTTGTTTATAGTGGAGGCCGAGGTCGGAATCGAACCGGCGTAGGTGGATTTGCAATCCACTGCATAACCATTTTGCTACTCGGCCTCAAAACGTCTGTTATCAGTAGCACAACAACAAACGCGTTTTAACTTGGAGCGGGAAACGAGACTCGAACTCGCGACCCCGACCTTGGCAAGGTCGTGCTCTACCAACTGAGCTATTCCCGCTTGGTGATGCGCATTCTATAGAATTAAGAAGCTCCGTCAACCCCTTGATTCAAAAAAGTTTTATTTCTTTTCAACATCGGTCTTCAGATGCGGCCAGGCAGCGCGCAGGTACTGAACCATCGACCACAGCGTCAGGCCGGCGGAGACCATCAGCAAGGCGTAACCGAGAACGACCCAGAAGGTGAAGTCCCGTGGATTGGCCAGCAGGATCACCAGCGCGAGCATTTGCGCAGCGGTTTTCCATTTACCCAGGTTCGATACAGCAACGTGTGCACGGGCGCCGAGTTCGGCCATCCATTCACGCAATGCCGAAACGACGATCTCGCGACCAATGATGACAGCCGCTGGCAGTGTCAGCCAGAGATTGCCGTGTTCCTGCACCAGCAGAACCAGTGCGACGGCGACCATCAGCTTGTCGGCAACCGGATCGAGAAACGCTCCGAACGGCGTGCTTTGCTCCAGTCGGCGAGCCAGATAACCATCCAGCCAGTCCGTTGCTGCCGCGAAGGCAAACACCGAGGCGGAGGCCATGTAACTCCATTGGTAAGGCAGATAGAACAGCAAAATGAAGATCGGAATGAGCAGGACGCGTAGAACGGTAATCAGATTAGGGATATTCATCGGCACAACTGGCTACGAGGTGAAGGGGCATTCTACTCGCTATGCAGGTTTGCATAAATCGACTCTGCGAGCTTTTTACTGATCCCCGGGGCTTTGGCGATCTCTTCGATGCTTGCACGAGTCAGCTCCTGCAATCCACCAAAATGTTTCAACAAATCGCGTCGACGGGTCGGCCCTACTCCCGCAACGCCTTCCAGCGTTGACGTACGGCGGGTTTTGCCACGACGCGCGCGGTGTCCGGTAATTGCAAAACGGTGAGCCTCGTCGCGGATCTGCTGAATCAGATGCAGTGCCGGCGAGTCGCCGCGCAAGGTGAACTCGTGCGCTGCATCATTCAGATACAGAGTTTCGAAACCAGCCTTGCGCGTCGCACCCTTTGCCACGCCGAGCAGGATCAGATCCGGCACGGCCAGTTCGTTAAGCACGTCGCGGGCCATCGACAACTGCCCCTTGCCACCGTCCACCAGCAAAATATCCGGCAACTTGCCCTCGCCGTCTTTCAACTTGCTGAAGCGTCGGGTCAAGGCCTGGTGCATGGCAGCGTAATCGTCGCCTGCTGTAACACCTTCAATGTTATAGCGACGATAATCGGATTTGATCGCACCTTCCGGGCCGAACACCACGCAGGACGCGACGGTCGCTTCGCCGCTGGAATGACTGATGTCGTAGCACTCCAGGCGTTGTGGCGGCTCCTCCAGGTTCAGCACTTCTGCCAAAGCCTCGAAACGCGCAGCCGTGTGCTGACGGTTGGCCAGACGTGCGCCCAGTGCCTGCTCGGCATTGGTTACAGCCAGTTGCTGCCAGCGAGCTCGCGTTCCGCGCACCCGGTGACTGATGGTCAGTTCGCGGCCACGCAACTCGTGAATCGCCTCGACCAGTGTCGGAAAATCTTCGTGGACGACGTTGACGATCAATTCGCTTGGCAGGTCGCGCTCCGGACTGCTGATGAAGTATTGGCCAAGAAACGCCGCCATGACCTGCGAGACATCTTCTTCAATACCCACCTGCGGGAAGAAATTCTTGCTGCCCAGCACCCGTCCGCCGCGCACGCTGATCAAATGAACGCAGGCACCGCCCGGGTTGACGAACGCCGCAATGACGTCGATATCGCCGGTGCCGCCTTCCATGCTCTGTTGATCCTGAACCCGACGCAGCAGTGCAATCTGGTCACGCAATTCAGCGGCGCGCTCGAATTCAAGGTTGATCGCCGCCTCTTCCATCGCCGTTGACAGCTCATTGGTCAGTGCATGACTGCGTCCTTCGAGGAACATCACCGAGTGACGTACATCCTCGGCATAGACCTCAGGCTCGACCAGTCCCACACAGGGTGCCTTGCAGCGTTTGATCTGATATTGCAGGCATGGCCGGGTACGGTTCTTGTAGTAGCTGTCTTCACACTGCCGAACAAAAAAGGTTTTTTGCAGCAGGCTGAGGCTTTCGCGAATGGCACCGGCACTCGGATACGGGCCGAAGTATTTGCCTTTGGCTTTCTTGGCGCCGCGATGGATGCTCAGACGTGGGAATTGTCCGTCGGAGAGAAACACGTAAGGGTAGGACTTATCGTCGCGCAACAGAATGTTGTACGGCGGTCGCCATTCCTTGATCAGCGTTTGCTCAAGCAAGAGCGCTTCGGTTTCATTGGCAGTGATGGTCGTCTCGACCTGGGCGATACGCCCGACCAGTGCTGCCGTTTTCGGTGCCAGCCCGGTCTTGCGAAAATAGCTGGCCAGACGCTTCTTGAGATTCTTGGCTTTGCCGACATACAGCAGACGCGCGTCGCTGTCGAACATGCGATAAACGCCAGGGCGCCCGCTGACGGTGGACAGAAAGGCGCCGGAATCGAATGCTTCAGTCATGATCAGGCGCTGGCATCAACCATGCCGTGACGCACCGCCAGAAGCGTCAACTCGACGTCACTGCTGATCGAGAGTTTCTCGAAAATGCGATAACGGTAAGTGTTGACGGTTTTCGGCGACAGACACAACTTGTCGGAAATGATCTGTACCTTCTGACAGCTGACAATCATCAATGCGATCTGAATCTCCCGTTCGGACAAGGCATCGAACGGCGAATCGTTGGTCGGCTGGAAGGATTTGATCGCCAACTGCTGAGCGATCTGCGGGCTTATATAGCGCTGGCCGGCGAATACCAGGCGAATGGCCTGAACCATCTCCGGCAACCCTGCGCCTTTGGTCAGATAACCCGCCGCGCCTGCCTGCAACAACCTTGTAGGAAAAGGATCCTCTTCACACACGGTAACGGCAACCACCTTGATATCCGGCTGACTGCGCAACAGTTTGCGCGTGGCTTCCAGACCGCCGATGCCGGGCATCTTGACGTCCATCAGGACCACGTCGGGTTTCAATTCCCGCGCCTTGATCAGGGACTCTTCACCTGACTCGGCCTGACCCACCACCTGCAAGCCATCGATATCGGCCAGCATCCGTGTAATGCCTGTACGAACGAGATCGTGGTCATCGACCACTAGCCCCCTAATCAAGCAGACACCTCGCGATATGGTCTTATTGGGATGCCGGACACCTTAGCAAAAACTGCCAGACAGACCTAGCGGCAAGCAGCATTTAAAAAGTTTCAATTCATCATTGAGGGCTTGCCAGCCGTGGGTTTCAGAGCACAGGTGTACCGATATCGAGCTGCATCCTCAGGAAACACTCGTCCTCACCCTGTACTGCAAAGCCTTTTCTCAGATACAAGTTTTTCGCCAGATTATTTTTGAATACCGTTAGACGCACAGCGGGGTTACCGTCGCGGCGAGCCATGGCAATAACCTGATCAATCGCCCAGGAACCCACGCCCTGGCGCTGAAACGCCCGCGTCACCTGCAGTTCGCGGATATACAGCGCCCGCGCATCGCGGCTGAGGCTGAAAAACCCCAAGGGCGCCTCCTCACGGATCATCAACCAGTTATCACGTCCGGCCCAGGCAACGTCGAACGCCTCATCCTGCCACAACAAATCGTAATCATTGTAATAGCGCAGCATGTTCTCGCAGGTCAAAGTTCGCACAAATGCCAGGTCATCCTGCGTGGCCCGGCGCATTTGAAAGGTCATACAGCCTTCGCGAGGCTGACGACCTGCCCCTGCCATGAGCCTCCTTCGCGACGAGCGATCACCAATTCATCGCCAGCACCGGGAGCGGCAATGATCAACATGCCGTCTTCAGACCACACGGCGCTGCGCCCGGCCGATTGCCAGCCTCCGGTGAGACCGCCATGGTTGGCCATCAATACCACCATCGAGTGTTGCCGGGCATATCCCTGCAGCATCGCGGTGTCAGGTTCGTAGCCCTTCTCGCCGATCAATACGCCCGCAGCGTACAGACCGGCGCCCAACTCGGCAGCGGCCGCCGCATGGCTGGCGTGAGAAAAATCGGCACAGACAGCCAGGGCCACCGTGTCCGCGCCGATTTGCAGGGCTGCGCCACCGTTCCCGGCGGAGTAAATGAGCTCTTCACCGCAATGCAGATGCTGTTTGCTGTAAACCCCAAGCGTGCCATTGGCGCCCAATACCAAGGCACCAATCAATACTGCCGAACTGCCCTCCTGACGAATCGGCATGCCGACGACAGTCGTGATGCCGCGCTTTTGTGCCAGATCCCTTAACGGTTGCAGCATGGCGTCTTGCGGATCAATGGCCAATGCCGCCGCCACTTCACCCTCATAACCGGTCAGCGACAACTCGGGAAACACCAGCAACTCGACACCGTGTAGCGCCGCCAATTCGATGAATTCCATGTGCCGGACAATGTTTGCGGCGGGATCACCGGCAATGGAAACCGATTGAGCAGCAGCAATGGTCAGAGTTGTCATGTTTCGTCCTTGGTTTCAGGCAAAGCGCAGAGTGTGTCACAACTGTTGCGGCGCTCAAGCGATAGGCATTGTCCTGTGCAATCGATAGCATTTTCTGATTGCTGATGCGTATCTGCCTCTAGTAAGCTCGGCGCATTCATCGGAGACAGACCATGTTCAACACCCTTTCACAGCTACGTACCGCAAGCGCCTCGCGCTCGGTTTCGTCTGCCCGGGTGAATGACGTCTGCGCTCCTGCAAGCTTTTATTTTGGGTATTGGTTTAGCCACTAGCGCGCCTGATACCCCACACGGCGCCCATGAAGACGGGTCGCCACCTGAGAAATCTCAACCCCCGGTCGGCCTCCCGACCGGGGGTTTTGTTTTTTCAGGCACAAATTTTCCAGCAACACACCAGACACTTTGAGGATTACGACATGACCTACGCCACTTATTACCGTTACGACCGTTTTTTCGCCTGGCGATTTACCAGCCTCCGCTCGGGACAGCCTGCCGCCTCCGATCGGTCACCTACAGGTGGCAAGCACACACACGTAGCCAATACGGCCAACTGTCGAACACCCCAATAGGGCCGAGCGAGCGGGAAACACCCGCCGCCTGCCCAGGAAGACCGAATATGAACTCGTCCGTTTCTGCCCTGCCACTTTCCACTCTTGATTCTGCCAACGAAGCACTGACTCTGCGCTTGCCCAGCTCGTTGCAACTCAAACAGCAATTGCCTCTGACCAGCGCCCTGAGTCAGCAGATTGCCGCCCACCGCCAAGCGGTGCGGGCCATTCTTGATGGCGACGACCCGCGCCTGCTGGTGATCGTCGGACCTTGCTCGATCCACGACCCGCAATCCGCCATTGAATACGCAGACAAACTCGCACGCCTCGCCGACGAAGTCAGCGATATGATGTTGCTGGTCATGCGCGCCTATGTCGAAAAGCCGCGCACCACCATCGGTTGGAAAGGCCTGGCCTACGATCCACATCTGGACGGCAGTGACGACATGGCCGGTGGTCTGACGCTGTCCCGCGAGCTGATGATCGAAATGATCCGCCGCGGGCTGCCAATCGCCACTGAAATACTGCAACCCATGGCAGCCGGATACTTTGACGATTTGCTCAGTTGGGTCGCGATCGGTGCACGCACTACCGAATCGCAGATCCACCGCGAGATGGCCAGCGGCCTGAGCATGCCGGTCGGTTTCAAAAACGGCACCGATGGCGGCGTGACCGTGGCAGTCGATGCGATGCGCTCCGCTTCCCACCCGCACCGACACTTCGGCGTTGATAGCCAGGGGCATCCGGCCATTGTCCAGACCACAGGCAATCCTGATACCCATCTGGTACTGCGTGGCGGCCATCAAGGGCCAAACTTCGACCGCGAAAGCGTCGCCCGGATCCACGCCGACTTGACCCGCTTGAAGATTCCGAGCCGGATCATGGTCGATTGCAGTCACGCCAACAGCGGTAAAGACCCGTTGCGCCAGCCTGATGTATTCAACGATGTAGTGGAGCAACGCCTGCACGGTGACCGTTCTCTGATCGGCATGATGATCGAGTCTCACCTGTTCGAAGGTTGCCAGCCACTCAGTGCCTCTTTGCGTTATGGCGTCTCGATTACCGACGGTTGCCTGGGTTTCGCCGCAACGGAGCGCTTGCTGCTGAACGCCGCCGAACGGCTTCGCGCGCAATCTCAGGCCTGACCTCGCCAACAGCCTTTGCGGACACCTGGTCCGCAAAGGCTGAAAGGCTGATCAGCCCGCACGGAAATTACGCACGAACACGTATGCGGGTAGCGCTGGAAGCCTGACTGACATCATCCAGTCGCTCCACCGTATACGACACCTGCACCACCGTTTCCCGGTGCTCCCGCCAGAATCGGTGCGGCACAATAAACACCAGAGGCTCCCCGGCGGTTTCCCGGGTGATGTCGCGATCATCACGGTGATTGAAATACTCACCATCACAGCGCAAGTACACCAACTCGCCCTCCTCTGCCTGAGCATCGACGATGACCACCGTCACGCCATCAATGGAATCGGCGACATCAAGTTCGCCACCCTCCGCATCCAGAACCTGCGGTGCCGCCAGCTCGCCTCGAACGAGGGGAGCGATCAGGATTCTCAAGATCGCCGACTGCCTCAATTCACCCTCTGCCGATATGACCTGATAACTGAGGCTTACCGTTTGTCCGGTGTGCGAGGCCAAGTGTTCGTGGGTAATCCAGAAAGAAAGCTCTTCGCGAACGGCAAAAGCTTCGACCATCAACTCATCACTGAACGTCTCTTCACTTTTTGCACCTTGCCAGCCAAGCAGGATCCGGTCCCCGACGGCCATCCGTGCATACGGACGCACAATCACGTTTGTACCTTTCTCGACACGCGCCGGATCGAGTGTCCCGCCTACGGTCTCTTCGATAAGTGGTGCCAGCAGATCAGGTTCGGGATCACCTACGTTCAATTGCAAGCGATCAGATGAAATCGGCTCAGGCAGATTGACGCTGAACAGCGTCCAGTGAATTTCCACCGAGCCGCGTTCCAGCATGGCGATGTGCACACCCTTGATGACGAACACGACCTCGTGCCCCACTTGCGCGGCACTGACAAAACGCGAAGTTACAGATTCGTAGGACAGTCCATCAGCATCGAGACCGCACCAATTCAAGACCAGCTTGTCACCACATTTCATCTGCGGGTAAGGCGCAACCCGAACAAAGGCCTTGTTCAGTGAGGGATCGATCATTCCGCCCTCCAGAACTTCGAGAGCCGGCGCAGGCAAATGCCGGACGGTCGCAGCCTCCGTAACAGGCCATGGCCGATAGCTGAATTCGAGTGTCTCGCCTTGCACCCGGAAACTCAGTTTTGGCTGCAGGGCCGAATGGGTATCCAGCAATGAGGTGTCTGTTGCGAGCGTCTTGCAAGCATCGGTATTAGCGTCATACATGGTCATTCGTGGCTCCATTCCCTGGATAAAACGTCGCTGATCACAACAACGTCGAATGAGAGCCATTAAATAGCAACGCTTGCGCTTTCGATGTCAGCCTCGACAACTCCATAGCGGAGGGAAATGCGTCTGAAGGCGTAAGGCACAGGTATTGAACCCGTCAAAATAGCGCTAAAGATTGCTGAATGTTCCGACCATGCCCGCAAACAGAGCTGAAATGTCGTACAGCTTTTAGTCCTTTTTCACTTCAATACTGCGGTATTTTCGGACACCGACTGCATGACAACGTGATTTACAGTGATCCGGCGGAATCACCTATGAACGTCTGGAAAAGAGGTAGGAACATGCAACGGAATGCAACAACTCGCTATCCCATCCTGTTGGTCCACGGCCTGTTCGGTTTTGAGCGGATAGGCCGTTTCGAGCTGTTCCAAGATGTCAAGCAGGCATTGCAGGGTGCGGGCAACCGAGTGTTTGTGCCGCAGCTATCGGCCACTCATGACAACGAAGTTCGTGGCCAGCAATTACTCATGCAGATCGCGCGGGTGTTGAAAGACACAGGAGCAGGCAAGGTCAATTTGATCGGGCACAGTCAGGGTGCCCTGGCATGCCGTTACGCTGCCGCACTGGCATCCAGCAGCGTCGCATCCGTCACTTCGGTCAGCGGCCCAAATCATGGCTCGGAACTGGCTGACCTGTTGCGCAAAGCGCTGGTTCCCGGACAGATACCGGAACATCTCGCCGAGGAAATCGCCACGCAGTTCGCGAACTTCCTGTCGTTGCTCAGCGGTCAACTCGCGTTGCCGCAGAACGCCATAGCAGCACTCAACGCGTTGACCACCGAAGGTGTTGCGCGTTTCAATCGTAAATACCCGCAAGGTCTGCCTCCTGTCTGGGGAGGGCAAGGTGCGGAACAGGTCAATGGCGTTCGGTACTATTCGTGGAGCGGCACACTGCCAGAAAATCCGCTGGCCAATCCTCGTCCGCTCGACCCGTTACATGCCGTGTGCCGGGCCTTTTCCGGACACTTTTGCACCGAAGCCTGGCAGAACGACGGACTCGTCGGTCGCTACAGCTCGCATCTGGGCAGCGTGATCCGTTCGGACTATCCTTTCGATCACCTCGACAGCCTGCGCAGGCCCAAGGTCTTGCGATCACTCACACCTGATCCGATCGACCTCTATATAGAGCACGCCATGCGCCTGCAGGCCGTGCACTTGTAAATCGGGGGCGAACCCACTGAATGGAACTTTGCCGAGAATTCACCCACTGAATCCGGTAGGCTCCACACTTTACTGAAATAGATCGGAGATTTTCCCCATGGCTAAAGCCACTGCCCGCCACATCCTGGTTTCCAGCGAAGACAAGTGCAACGAACTCAAGGCCCAGATCGAAGGCGGCGCTGATTTCGCCGAAGTCGCCAAGGCCAACTCCACTTGCCCATCCAGCCGTCAGGGCGGCGACCTGGGTTCGTTCGGTCCTGGCCAGATGGTCAAGGAATTCGACACCGTGGTCTTCAGTGCACCGATCAACGTCGTGCAAGGCCCGGTGAAGACCCAGTTCGGTTATCACCTGCTGGAAGTCACCAGCCGTCAGGACTGATTCGTCGTCCGATTGCTCTGCAACGGCCCGCCTTTTGGTGGGCCGTTGTGTTTCAGTTACACATACGGCTGGCGACTGGCGCGCCTCTCGCGTACAACTTGCGCTTATCGATTACCCGGTTCCAAGGCTGACAATGCGACTGGTTTTCCCAACATTGATCCTTACCGCCCTCGCCCTGCTGTCGGGCGCCTGCGGTGTGAATGCTGCACCGCAACACGCGCTGACCGTGTATGGCGAACCCGCCAAGTATCCTGCCGGTTTCAGCCATTTCGACTACACCAACCCGCAAGCACCGAAAGGCGGGACAATGCGCCGCTCGGCAATAGAAATCGGTCACTTCGACCATTTGCTGCCGTATATCGACAAAGGCATCGGCGTCACGCAGATCGACGGCCTGCTGTATTCGCCGCTGGCCCAGCGCTCGATGGACGAGCCTTACACCGTCTATGGTCTGGTGGCACAAAAGATCGAGCGTTCGGATGACGGGCTTTCACTACGCTTCTTCATCAATCCAAAGGCACGCTTCGCCGACGGTAAACCGATCACCGCCGAAGACGTGCGCTATACCTACGATCTGCTGATGACACAGGGCAGTCTGCGTTATCGCACTCAGTTTGCCGACGTCAAAGGCGTCGAAGTGGAAGCACCGTTGACCGTGCGTTTCGACTTCAAGAACAACGAAAACCGTACCCTGCCGCTGGATATCGCGACCCTGCCGGTGTTCCCCGAGCATTGGTGGAAGAGTCGCGACTTCGCCGGCGGTGGCGGTTATGAACCGCCGCTGGGCAGCGGACCGTATCGCGTCGGCAAGGTCGACTCCGGGCGCAGCATCACCTTCGAACGCAATGCCGACTGGTGGGGCAAGGACTTGCCGGTCAGTCGTGGCCTGTACAACTTCGACCATTTCAGCATCGAGTACTTCGGCGATACCGACGTTGCCCGCCAGGTGTTGCGCGGCGGCGCCTACGACTACAACCGCGAGTTCTCCGCCACCGGATACTCGATCGGCTACGACAGCCCGGCGTTGAGCGACGGACGTCTGCAGAAAGCTCACCTGGCCACCGAGGCCCCGCAATCGGCCCAGGGTTTTGTGTTCAATCTGCAAAAACCGATGTTCCAGGACCGTCGTGTGCGTCAGGCGCTGGCCATGCTTTGGGATTTCGAATGGAGCAATCGGCAGATGATGCGCAACCTGTACATCCGTCAGCAAAGCTACTTCTCCAACACCGACCTCGCCGCGGGAAATTTACCCGATGCCGCCGAGTTGAAAATCCTTGAACCGCTGCGTGGACAGATCCCCGACGAAGTCTTCACGAAAGTCTTCCAAGCGCCGAAAACCGATGGCAGCGGCATCATCCGCGACAAACAACTGCAAGCCCTCGAACTGCTCGAACAGGCTGGCTGGAAACCGGACGGCGATCAACTGGTGAATGCTGAAGGTGAGCCCCTGAGTTTCACGTTTCTGGTCAGTCAGAACGGCATGGATCGCCTGCTGCTTCCGTACAAGCGCACATTGAAGCAGATCGGCATCGACCTCAACATCCGCCGGATCGACTCCTCGCAGTACGTCAATCGCCTGATGAGCCGCGACTACGACATGATCGTCACTGGCTATCCGGTCACCACCGCGCCTGGAGGCGAGCTGCTCAACTACTTCGGTTCCGCGTCGGCCAACGATCCGGGGGCCAACAACTACATGGTCCTGAAAAACCCGGCAGTCGACACGTTGATCAACGGACTGATCCGCGCCTCTACCCAATCGGACATGCTGCATTACGCGCACGCCCTCGACCGGGTGTTGCAATGGAATTACTACTGGATTCCCAATTACTACCCGCCAGGCACGTCGACCGTCTGGTGGAACCGCTTTGGCATACCGACAGTTCAAGCCAGCAATGACGAAGCCATCGATAGCTGGTGGGAGATCAGCAGCACGGCGCTGACCAATCAACAGATGACCGCTGAAAAAATCAGTCGAAGCAGACCCGGAGGGCCGCACTGATGTGGGCTTACATATTACGGCGCCTGCTGCTGATCATTCCGACGCTGGTGATTATCCTGCTGGTCAATTTCGTCATCATCCAGGCCGCGCCGGGTGGCCCGGTGGAGCAGGCCATTGCGCACCTGCAAGGGATCGGCGGTGGCAATGTCGGCGGCGGTTCCAGCGAAACCATGAGCAGTACCTCTCGGGCGAGTCGTGGCCTCGATCCGCAACTGATCAAGGATATCGAAAAACAGTACGGTTTCGACAAGCCGGCCCATGAACGCTTGTGGCTGATGCTGAAAAACTACGCGCAGCTGGACTTCGGCAAAAGCTTCTTCAGAGGCGCCACGGTCACCGACCTGATTCTCGAAAAAATGCCGGTAACCCTTTCACTCGGACTCTGGGCCACGCTGATCACCTATCTGGTGTCGATCCCGCTGGGCATTCGCAAAGCCGTGCACCACGGCAGCCATTTCGATATCTGGAGCAGCACGGCAATCATCATCGGTTATGCGATGCCGGCGTTTCTGTTTGCGATGTTCCTGATCGTGGTGTTTGCCGGTGGTACGTCGTTGAACTGGTTTCCGGTGCGCGGACTGGTCTCGGACAACTTTGATTCGCTGTCGACCCTGGGCAAGATCGCCGACTACTTCTGGCACCTGGTACTGCCGGTGACTGCGCTGGTCATCGGCGGCTTTGCAACGTTGACGATCCTCACCAAAAACTCGTTCCTCAATGAAATCACGCGTCAGTATGTGGTCACGGCTCGCGCCAAAGGCTTAAGCGAACGCCGCGTGCTGTACGGGCATGTGTTTCGTAACGCAATGCTGCTGGTGGTCTCGGGCATTCCCCAGGCGTTCATCAGCGTGTTCTTTGCCGGCTCGTTGCTGATTGAAGTGATCTTCTCTCTCGACGGTCTCGGCCGCATGAGTTACGAGGCGGCAGTATCGCGGGACTATCCGGTGGTGTTCGGTTCGCTGTTCATCTTCACCCTGTTCGGCCTGCTGATAAAACTGATCGGCGACCTCTGCTACACCTTGGTCGACCCGCGTATCGACTTCGCCGCGAGGAATGCCTGATGTTCAAGCTCTCGCCGCTGGGTCGCCGGCGTTTCGAACGTTTCAAGAAAAACCGCCGGGGCTGGTGGTCGTTGTGGCTGTTTATCGGTCTGTTTGTGCTGACGCTGGGCGGCGAACTGATCGCCAACGACAAGCCGTTGGTGGTCAGTTATCAGGGCCAGTGGTACTTCCCGGTATTCAAGCGCCACACCGAACAGGAGTTCGGTGGCCAATTGCCGTTTCAGGCCGATTACCGCAGCGACTATGTGCAGAACCTGATTCGCAAGGACGGCGGCTGGCTGCTGTTTCCACCGATTCCGTTCAGTGACGACACGCCAAACTACGACCTCAACAAACCGGCACCAAGCCCACCGACGGGCGTCAACTGGCTGGGCACCGACGATCAGGCGCGAGACGTGTTGGCGCGGGTGATTTTCGGTGCGCGCGTATCGATTCTGTTCGCTTTGATGCTGACATTCGTCAGTGCGCTGATTGGCATTGCGGCCGGTGCGTTACAGGGCTATTACGGTGGCTGGGTCGACCTGCTCGGACAGCGTTTGCTCGAGGTCTGGTCAGGGTTGCCGGTGCTGTACCTGCTGATCATCCTCTCGGGCTTCGTCGAGCCGAACTTCTGGTGGCTGCTGGGGATCATGGCGCTGTTTTCATGGTTGGCGCTGGTCGATGTGGTACGTGCCGAGTTTCTCCGTGGGCGCAATCTGGAATACGTCAAAGCTGCGCGCGCATTGGGCCTGACTGACCGCAAAGTGATTGTCCGGCACATTCTGCCGAATGCCATGAACGCGACGCTGAGTTATCTGCCGTTCATTCTGACGGGGGCAATCTCGACACTGACCGCACTGGATTTCCTTGGTTTCGGCATGCCTGCCGGCAGCGCTTCGCTGGGCGAACTGATCGGTCAGGGCAAGCAGAACCTGCAGGCGCCCTGGCTGGGGTTGACGGCGTTTTTCACCCTGGCGCTGATCCTTTCCTTACTGGTGTTCATCGGCGAAGCGCTGCGTGACGCGTTCGACCCACGATCCTGAAGCGTGACCATGACTGACAACCTGATTGAAATTCGTAACCTCAATGTCGCTTTCCATGGCCAGAACGTGGTGCGCGACCTGTGCCTGGATATTCGTCCCGGCGAGTGCCTGGCACTGGTCGGCGAATCAGGCTCGGGCAAATCGGTGACCGCGCATTCGATTCTGCAACTACTGCCTGAAGGCGATGCACAAACCACTGGCAGCATTCGTTATCGTGGCCAGGAACTGGTGGGGGCCGACCCGAAGGTGTTGCGTGAACTGCGCGGCAACCGCATCGCGATGATCTTTCAAGAGCCGATGACCTCGCTCAATCCGCTGCATACCATCGAAAAACAGATAGGCGAAACCCTGTTGCTCCACCGTGGCCTTGGCGGCAAGGCGGCACGGTTACGCATCCTTGAATTGCTCGGCCTGGTCGGCATCCAGAAACCCGAGGAGCGGCTCAAGGCTTATCCGCATCAGTTGTCCGGCGGCCAACGGCAACGCGTCATGATCGCCATGGCGTTGGCCTGCGAACCGGAACTGTTGATTGCCGACGAGCCAACCACCGCACTCGATGTGACGGTGCAGCGCAAGATCCTGCTGCTGCTCAAATCCCTGCAACAACGTTTGGGCATGTCCCTGCTGTTGATCAGTCACGACCTCAATCTGGTGCGCAGCATCGCTCAGCGCGTCTGCGTAATGAAGGCCGGGCAGATTGTCGAGCAGGCACCGTGCGAAACGCTGTTTACCGAGCCGAAACACCCTTACAGTTGCGTGCTGCTCAACGCCGAACCCGACGGCCAAGCGTTGCCCCGTGATGAGCGTGAGAATGTTCTGCAAGTCGAAGACCTTAAAGTCGAGTTTGTCATCGGTGGCGGGCTGTTTCAGCGCAAGCAATACCTGCGTGCAGTGGACGGCATCAGCCTGAATATCCAGCGCGGCAAGACTCTGGGCATCGTCGGTGAATCCGGTTCGGGAAAATCGACATTGGGTCAGGCGATCCTGCGCCTGCTCGATTCCGAGGGCAGTATCCGTTTCCAGGGCACCGCGCTCGATGGTTTGGACCAGAAGCAACTGCGGCCTTGGCGGCGACAGATGCAGGTGGTGTTTCAGGACCCGTTCGGAAGTCTCAGCCCGCGCATGTCGGTGGCGCAAATCATCAGCGAAGGGCTTGAGGTGCATTGCGAGTCAACGGCCAATGAGTGTGATGAGCAAGTGATCCGCGTACTCAAGGAAGTCGGCCTCGACCCCGAAAGCCGCCATCGCTACCCACACGAGTTTTCCGGCGGTCAGCGACAACGCATTGCGATCGCTCGGGCGCTGGTACTGAAACCGGCGCTGATCCTGCTCGACGAACCAACTTCGGCACTCGATCGCACGGTGCAGAAACAAGTGGTCGCCCTGCTCCGTGATCTTCAGGAAAAGCATGGCCTGACGTATCTGTTCATCAGTCATGACCTGGCGGTGGTACGCGCCCTCGCCCACGACATGATCGTGATCAAGGATGGCCAAGTGGTCGAACGCGGTGCCAGTCATGAGGTGTTCGATGCGCCACAGCATCCGTATACCCGAGAGCTGTTGGCGGCGGCACATCCGCGCCAGGCATGATCGGCGCCAGGCGTAAAACCGAGTCGCGGCCATCGCGGGCAAGCCCGCTCCCACAGGTTTCACGGGTGCGCACCCCATCTGTGAACAATCGCGAACCTTATGGGAGCTGGCTTGCCAGCGATGAGGCCGCCATTAACAACCCGAATTCCGGATCTGCCTGCACATGAACTCCACCGAAAGCCTCAAGGACTACCAACGGGTGCGCACCCTGGCGATCCGCTCGCTGTTCGAGATCATCGAGCAATCGAGCGAAGGCACGGTGATTGTCGATCGTGATGCCAATATCGTCTGGATGAACGAGCGTTACGCCCGTCGCTTTGGCCTCGAGTCCGCTGCCGGAGCCATCGGCAAACCCTGCGAAAGCGTGATCCCCGGCAGCCTGCTGCGCGAAGTGGTGCGCACCGGGCGACCAATCCTGCTGGACATGCAGGACACCCCGAAAGAGCCGCTGGTGGTGATGCGTCTGCCGATCCACGATGATGCTGGCAGCGTCATCGGCGCCATCGGTTTTGCCCTGTTCGATGAATTACGCACCTTGTCGCCGATGCTCAAGCGCTACCTGAGCATGCAGGAAGAACTGGCCTCGACGCGTTCGCTGCTGCGCGCCCGCCAGACCAAATACAACTTCGCCCACTTCATCGGCACCAGCGCGGCCAGCCTTGAAGTCAAACGTCGTGCGCGACGCAGTGCCAGCGCCGATTCGCCGGTATTGCTGCTCGGTGAAACCGGCACCGGCAAGGAGTTGCTCGCGCAAGCGATCCACAGTGCTTCGCCACGGGCGCACAAGGCGTTCGTCAGCATCAACAGCGCGGCGATTCCCGAGGCATTGCTGGAAGCGGAATTTTTCGGCACCGCACCGGGCGCGTTTACCGGCGCCGACCGCAAGGGCCGCACCGGTAAACTGCAGATTGCCCAGGGTGGCACACTGTTTCTCGACGAGATCGGTGACATGCCGCTGCCGTTGCAAAGCAAGCTGCTGCGCGTACTGCAGGAAAAAGAGTTTGAACCGGTCGGCTCCAACGAGGTGATCCAGAGCGATGTGCGAGTGATTGCCGCGACGTCGACGGATCTGCAAGCGGCGATCAAACGCGGCGAGTTCCGCGCCGACTTGTATTACCGCCTCAACGTACTGCCGATCCAGGTACCGCCATTGCGCGAGCGTCTTGACGATCTGCCGGCACTGAGCGAAGCGATTCTGGAAGAACTGCGCAGCCAGCACGAATTGCACCACGATGCGCTGCAACTGCTCGGCCAGCATGCCTGGCCGGGAAACATCCGCGAGCTGCGCAATGTATTGGAACGGGCGGCGTTGCTTAGCGATGACCTGATGCTGACAGAGAGCGATATTCGCGCCGCCATCGGCACGTTGACTCAGGTTGAGCGCAGCTCTGCGCCTACGATTGAAACGCTGCCCGTGGAAACCTATGCGCAGGCTCGCGAGCGCTTTGATCGGCAGTTGATCCAGTCAACGCTGGCGCAGTGCGCGGGGAAAGTGCCGGCAGCGGCGGCAAGGTTGGGGCTTGGGCGGTCGACGTTGTATAAGAAAATGGTTGCGTTGGGGATTGCCGAGTCTCAATAACGAGACTTGATCTCTGATTTGAGATTATCCATTTAAAGATCAAAAGATCGCAGCCTTCGGCAGCTCCTACGGAGGTTCAGTCATTCCAGTGTAGAAGCTGCCGAAGGCTGCGATCTTTTGATCTGCCGAAAAAGTCTCCAAACGGAGACAACCCATTGAAACACGCCCCACAAAAACACCTAATATCTTTATATTTCAATAACTTAGATATATGGCACAAATCTCGCTTTAGCCTCTCCTGCACCCGTATCAACCACAAAAATAACAATTCTGGAGAGACACACCATGAGTGTGATCATTGCCTTGGCAGCCCTCGCGCTGCTGATGCTCGCGGCCTACCGTGGCTACAGCGTTATTCTCTTTGCACCGATCGCCGCCCTCGGCGCCGTGCTGCTGACCGATCCGTCTGCCGTCGCCCCAGCCTTTACCGGGGTGTTCATGGAGAAAATGGTCGGCTTCATCAAATTGTATTTCCCGGTATTCCTGCTCGGTGCGGTGTTCGGCAAACTCATTGAGCTGTCGGGCTTCTCACGCTCGATTGTCGCTGCCGCCATTCGTCTGCTCGGGACCAAACAGGCGATGCTGGTGATCGTACTGGTCTGCGCCCTGCTCACCTACGGTGGTGTGTCGTTGTTTGTCGTGGTGTTTGCGGTGTATCCGTTTGCCGCCGAGATGTTCCGCCAGAGCAATATCCCCAAACGCCTGATCCCGGCGACCATCGCCCTCGGGGCGTTTTCGTTCACCATGGATGCCCTGCCCGGCACCCCGCAGATCCAGAACATCATCCCCAGCACGTTCTTCAATACCACCGCTTGGGCGGCGCCGTGGCTGGGCGTGATCGGCACGATTTTCGTCTTCTGCACCGGCATGCTGTTTCTGCAACGTCAGCGCAACAAGGCGCAGCGCGCCGGTGAAGGCTACGGGACCGAGCTGCGCAACGAACCGGAAACAGCCGAAGACCTGAAGCTGCCGAACCCATGGATTGCGCTGTCGCCGCTGCTGGCAGTGGGCATCATGAACCTGCTGTTCACCCAGTGGATTCCGCAGTGGTACGGCAAGACCCACAGCCTCGCGCTACCGGGCATGGCTACGCCGGTTACCACCGAAATAGCCAAGCTGACGGCAATCTGGGCGGTGCAGGCGGCTTTGCTGGTGGGCATTCTGATGGTGTTGGCGTTCGGCTTTCAGGCGATTCGCAGCAAGCTCGCCGAGGGCAGCAAAAGCGCAGTGAGTGGCGCGTTGCTGGCGGCGATGAACACTGCGTCGGAATACGGATTCGGTGCTGTAATCGCTTCGCTGCCGGGCTTTCTGGTCTTGGCTGACTGGCTCAAGCAGATTCCCAATCCGCTGGTCAACGAAGCCATCACCGTGACGTTACTGGCAGGGATCACCGGTTCGGCGTCGGGCGGCATGAGTATCGCGCTGGCGGCGATGTCCGAGCAGTTCATCAGCGCCGCGCACGCGGCGAACATTCCACTGGAAGTGCTGCACCGTGTAGCGGCGATGGCCAGTGGAGGCATGGATACCTTGCCGCACAACGGCGCGGTGATCACCCTGCTCGCGGTCACCGGCCTGACCCACCGCGAAGCCTATAAAGACATTTTCTGTATTACGCTGATCAAGACCCTTGCGGTTTTCGTCGTGATCGGCACTTTCTACGCCACTGGCATTGTGTGAGGTACTCATGACCACTCTTTCCGGCAAGACCGCACTGGTTACCGGCTCCACCAGCGGCATCGGCCTGGGTATTGCGTTAAGTCTGGCCAAGGCTGGGGCCAACCTGATCCTCAACGGTTTTGGTGATGCCACGAGCGTCATCGCCGAAGTCGGCCAGTTCGGCGGCCGGGTTGGCCATCATCCGGCCGATGTCAGCGACCCGGCGCAGATCGCCGAGATGATCGCCTACGCCGAGCGTGAGTTCGGCGGCGTCGACATTCTGGTCAATAACGCTGGCATCCAGCATGTCGCCGCTGTCGAGGAATTTCCGGTCGAGCGGTGGGATTCGATCATTGCGATCAACCTGTCGTCAGTATTTCACAGCACGCGCTTGAGCCTGCCGGGCATGCGCACGAAAGGTTGGGGGCGGATCATCAATATTGCCTCCGTGCACGGTCAGGTCGGTTCAACCGGCAAGGCTGCGTATGTCGCGGCCAAACACGGGGTGATCGGTTTGACCAAAGTGGTTGGCCTGGAAACCGCGACCAGCAATGTCACCTGCAATGCAATCTGCCCGGGCTGGGTGTTGACGCCGCTGGTGCAGAAGCAGATCGATGATCGCGCCGCCAAGGGTGTCGATCCGCAACAGGCGCAGCATGACCTGCTCGCTGAAAAGCAGCCGTCGCTGGAGTTCGTCACACCGCAGCATTTGGGCGAGTTGGTGTTGTTTCTGTGCAGTGAGGCGGGTAGCCAGGTAAGGGGCGCGGCGTGGAATATTGATGGTGGGTGGTTGGCGCAGTAGTCGGTTGAAAGACCGCGTTAACGTTCATCGCGGGCCAGCCACGCTCCCACAGGTGCAGGGTGAAATTGGAATCTGCTGACTACCTGTGGAGTGTGCCTGCCCGTGTCTGGATCTGAAGCTAAAACAAGAGGCAAACAATGTCCGACATCCTTTGGCAACCCGACGCCAACCGTATCGCCCAATCGCGCATGGACACCTTCCGGCGCGCGGTCAATCAGCGTCATGCGCTGAATCTCGACGACTACCCTGCCCTGCACCAATGGAGCATCGAGCAGCGTCCACAATTCTGGCAGGACATCGTCGATTTCTTCGACATCCGTTTTCACACTCAACCTGATGCGGTGCTGCGTGAGGGTGCACAAATGCCCAGCGCCGAATGGTTTCCCGGTGCCACCCTGAACTTCGCTGAACACCTGCTGCGCCGCCGTGACGATGCCGTGGCGGTCGTGGCAGTGGCGGAAAACGGCCAGCGCGAGCAACTGAGCTGGGCCGAACTGGCCGAGCATGTCGCCGGCTTCCAGGCCAGTTTGCAGGCTTGCGGCGTCGGCCTCGGCGATCGGGTGGCCGCGTGCATGCCGAATACCTGGCAGACGCTGGTGGCGATGCTTGCGACCACCAGCCTCGGCGCCATCTGGTCGTGCTCTTCGCCGGATTTCGGCACGCACGGCGTCATCGACCGTTTCGGCCAGATCGAGCCGAAGGTGCTGATCACCTGCGCCGGCTATCGCTATGCCGGTAAAGAGATCGACCAAACCACCAAGCTCAATGAAATTCTCCAACGGCTGCCAACACTGAAGCAGCTTATTGTCGTGCCCTACGCACGCCCGCAAGCGCGCCTCGCGGATTACCGGACACGCGCCGAAGTGACGCTCTGGGATGACTTTTATCAACCCGGCGGCGATCCGGATTTCGTCGCGGTGGCGTTCGATCATCCGCTCTACGTGCTGTATTCCAGTGGCACCACCGGCGTGCCGAAATGCATTGTGCACAGCACCGGCGGCGTGTTGCTGCAACACGTCAAGGAACATGGCCTGCATTGTGATCTTGGCCCCGGCGAGCGTTTGTTCTACTACACCCCCTGCGGCTGGATGATGTGGAACTGGCTGGTATCGGCCCTCGCGGTCGGCAGCGCAGTAGTCCTGTACGACGGCTCGCCGTTCTATCCGGATCATCAGCGGTTGCTCGATCTGATCGACGATGAACGCATCAGCGTGTTCGGCACCAGCCCAAAGTTTCTCGCGCCCCTGCAAAGCGATGGCAGCAAACCGCGCGACAGCCATGATCTGCGCAGCCTGAAAACCCTGCTGTGCACCGGCTCGGCGCTGTCGCCGCAAAGTTATGACTTCGTCTACCGCGACTTCAAAACCGACGTGTGCCTGGCGTCGATGTCCGGCGGCACCGATATTGTCTCGTGCTTCGTCAATGGCAATCCGCTGTCAGCGGTGCGTCGTGGCGAAATCATGGGCAAGAGCCTGGGCATGGCCGTTGAAGTCTGGAACGACGCCGGTCAACCGGTGACCGGCGAGAAAGGTGAACTGGTCTGTACCCGGCATTTCCCGGCGATGCCGATCGGCCTGTGGAATGACCCGGATGGCAGCAAACTGCAGCAATCCTATTTCAGTCTGTTTCCCGGCGTCTGGGCGCAAGGTGATTACGCCGAACAATTGCCCAACGGCAGCATGATGATTCATGGCCGCTCGGATGCCGTACTCAACCCCGGCGGCGTACGTATCGGCACCGCGGAAATCTATCGTCAGGTGGACAAAGTCCCGCAAGTGCTCGACAGCGTCGCCATCGGTCAGCGATGGCAAGACGACGTGCGCGTGGTGTTGTTTGTGCGTCTGGCAGACGGCGTAACACTCGACGACCCTCTGCAACAGCAGATTCGGCAAATGATCCGCGCCAATACCACACCACGGCATGTGCCGGCGAAGATAGTCGCGGTCAGCGATATTCCACGCACGATCAGCGGCAAGGTCGTCGAACTGGCCGTGCGTAATGTGGTGCACGGCGAAAAGGTCAAGAACACCGACGCGCTGGCCAATCCCGAAGCGCTGGAGCAGTTTCGCCAGCGCCCTGAACTCGACGACTGAGTCCGCTCATTCCATCAAGCCCCACTCACCCGAGGTGGGTGGCGCCGGTGCAGCATCGGCCTGCAATTTCAAGCGCAGGCGCAGGTTGTTCACCGAGTCGGCATGCTTAAGCGCCTCGTCTTCGCTGATTGCACCTTCCAGCACCAGTGCGTGCAGCGCGCCATCGAACGTCTGCATGCCCAGCTCGGTGGATTTTTCCATGATGCCCTTGAGCTCGCCCAACTGATTACGCCGGATCAGGTCGCCGATGGTCGGCGTCCCCAGCAGCAACTCGACCGCAGCCCGCCGCTGGCCGTCCAGCGTGCGCACCAATCGCTGGGAAACAAAGGCCTTGAGGTTGTTGCCCAAGGCATGCAGCAACTGCGGCCGGCGCTCCTCGGCAAACAGGTTGATGATTCGCTCAAGCGCCTGATTGGCGTTGTTCGCGTGCAGGGTCGACAGCACCAGATGCCCGGTTTCGGCAAATGCCAGCGCATGTTCCAGGGTGTCGCGGTCGCGGATTTCACCGATCAGCACCACGTCAGGTGCCTGGCGCAGGGTGTTTTTCAGTGCGGCATGAAAACTGCGCGTGTCGACACCGACTTCGCGTTGATTGATGATCGACCGTTGGTGCCGGTGGATGTACTCGATCGGGTCTTCAATGGTCACGATATGCCCGCTACTGTGACGATTGCGATGATCGATCAACGCCGCCAGTGACGTCGACTTACCGGAATCGGTGGCGCCGACGAACAGGATCAGCCCCTGTTTGAGCATCACCGCTTCGAGCAGCACCGGCGGCAGCTTGAGGTCTTCAAAACGTGGAATGTCGAGTTTGACGTTACGGATTACAATCGACACCTCATTGCGTTGTTTGAACAGGTTGACCCGAAAACGTCCGATACCGGCGCGCGAGATCGCCAGATTCATTTCCAGATCGCGGTCGAACTCCTGACGCTGTTCGGCGTCCATCAGGGAATTGGCGATGGTCGCGACCTCGCCGGGTCTGAACGGCTGCGCACTCAGCGCCGTCAGCACCCCCTGAAAACGCGCACTGGGTGGCGCTCCCGTAGACAAGAACAAGTCCGAGCCGTGCTCCCGGGCAAAACGTGTTAACAGTGCATCGATTTCCATGGCCACCAGTACCCGCGAAGCTTCCAATATTCAGACATGCCCTGCTGCCGTGACGCAGCGGTACATTGAGCGTCTACCGTCCCTGAAGAATAGTAGACGCCGCTTAACGAACGACACGCAGGACTGACGCGATGAATGCCGTACCCACCCACGACGATGCTCAGGCGCTGATCGCCCGCACCGATTGGAGCCGCAGCCCGCTGGGCGATGCCAGTGCCTGGCCACAAAGCCTGCGCACCGCCGTGGACATCGTGCTCCACTCGCCGATGCCGATGCTGTTGCTCTGGGGCCCGCAGCTCACGCAGATCTACAACAACGGCTTCGCCATGCTCGCCGGCAACAAGCATCCGCACGCTTTCGGACAACCGGCGCATCTGGTATGGCCTGAACTTCGAGACTTTACCGACCCGATCTACAGCGCCGTCCTGCAAGGCCAGGTGCGCACCTACAGCGAGCGACGCTTTACCCTGCAACGTGAAGGGCAGGAATCCGACTTCTGGCTGGATTTGACCTACAGCCCGATCCGCGATGAAACCGCGCAAGTGGCCGGCATTCTGGTCACCGCCATCGAAACCAATGAACGGCGGCGGATCGCCCTCGAACTCAAACAACGCTCGGAAGAAAGCCTCAAGGCCCAGCGCGAATCCGAGGAACGTCTGCAATTGGCGCTGGCCGCCACTGACGCTGTCGGCACCTGGGATTGGGACATCGGCGAAGACCGCTTCATTGCTGACAGCCACTTTGCGCAGTTGCACGGCGTCGATCCGGCCCGAGCCGATCAGCTGCCGATCAGCGCTTACCTGCAAGGCGTGCACCCTGAAGACCGCGCCATGATCGCGCGCAGCATCAAGCACTGCATCACCCACGGCACCGAGTACGCCGAGGAATATCGCCTGTTGCAGCCCGATGGCGAGTTGCGCTGGGTGTTTGCCCGGGGCCGCTGCTACAAGGACCATCACGGTCGGCCAGTGCGTTTTCTCGGCGCCGCGCTGGACCTGACTGAGCGCAAACACACCGAGCAGGCGTTGCGCCAGAGCCAGACGGAATTGCAGCTGATCATCAACGCCATGCCGATCCTGATCAGCTATGTCGATCGCGAAGAACGTTTCAGGCTCAACAACGCGGCGTATCTGGACTGGTATGGCCTGACCCCGCAAGAACTCTATGGTCGAACCATTCGCGACGTTATCGGCGAGGAAGCCTACTTCCTGCGCGCGCCGTACATTGCCGAAGCACTGGCTGGCAGGTCTTGTTCCTTCAGCCTGTACACCACGCACCGCGACGGCAGCAACCGCCACGCCTTGATGAACTACTTGCCTCGTCACGGTGCGGACGGCGCGGTCAACGGTTTCTACATTTTCGTGATCGATGAAACCGAGCGCAAGAAAACCGAAGAAGCCCTGCGCAACCTCAATGAAACGCTCGAGGAGCGGGTCAGCGCCCGCACCGAACAACTGGCGCAGGCCAACCAGCGTCTGCAGAACGAAATGTTCGAACGCGAGCGTGCCGAGGATGCGTTGCGCCATGCGCAAAAAATGGAAGCGGTCGGTCAGCTCACCGGCGGCATTGCCCATGACTTCAACAACATGCTCACCGGAATCATCGGCAGCCTCGATTTGATGCAGCGCTATATTGCCGATGGCCGCGCCAACGAGATCGGGCGTTTTACCGAAGCAGCAGTCTCCTCGGCCAATCGTGCAGCAGCCTTGACCCATCGTCTGCTGGCGTTTTCGCGACGCCAGTCACTGGATCGCAAGCAGCTCAACGTCAATGAGCTGATTCATTCCCTGGAAGATCTGATCCGCCGGACCAAAGGTGATCCGATCGAACTCAAGTTGCAGCTGGCCGATGACCTCTGGCCCGTCAGCACCGACGTCAGCCAACTGGAAAACGCCCTGCTCAACCTGGTGATCAATGCGCGCGATGCAATGCCTGACGGCGGCGAGTTGCTGATCGAAACCGCCAACGTCTACCTCGATGGCAGCGACATCACCACGCTGGAGCCGGTCAAGGCCGGTGATTACCTGATGCTCGCGGTCAGCGATAACGGTTCGGGCATGACGGCGTCGGTCAGGTCCAAGGCGTTCGATCCGTTCTTCACTACCAAACCGATTGGTCAGGGTACCGGGCTTGGGCTGTCGATGATTTACGGGTTCGCTCAGCAATCGGGCGGGCATGTGAGCCTCGACAGCCTCCCGGGGCAAGGCACATGTGTGCGCCTGTACTTGCCACGCCTGCAGGGCTTGGAGCTGGAACGCCCGGCCAGTGCGCCGATCCAGCAGCCGGCGCCGGCTGCAACCGGCGAAACCGTGGTGGTGGTCGAGGACGATCCGGCGGTGCGCATGCTGGTGCTCGACCTGCTGCGCGAGCTGGGTTATCAGGCCTTTGAGGCCGAAGATGCGAAAACCGCTTTGCCGCTGTTGGAGTCTGATCTGCGGGTCGACCTGCTGGTCACGGATGTCGGCCTGCCTGGCATGAACGGCCGGCAACTGGCGGAGATCGCCCGCCAGCATCGCCCAGGGCTGAAAATATTGTTCATGACCGGTTACGCGCAAAAGGCCGCCGAGCGGCAAGGGTTTCTCGAAGACGGTATGGACATGGTCGCCAAACCCTTTGCCATTGAGCTGCTGGCGAACAAGATCCGCACGATGATCAGTCAAAATCCGTGACTTGAGGCATAATCCGCGCCCCGCCGTCACCCCGTTATCAGGGATCGCAAGATGAAAGCCCAAGCCCGCCACATTCTGGTAAAAACCGCCGAAGAGGCCGAACAGCTCAAGCAACGCATCGCCAAAGGTGAAGCGTTCGATGTACTGGCCAAGAAATTTTCGACCTGCCCGTCCGGCAAGCGCGGCGGCGATCTGGGTGAAGTGCGGCCTGGGCAGATGGTCGGCGCGATTGACGCGGTGATCTTCAAAAAACCACTGCGTACGGTGCATGGGCCAATCAAGAGCAAGTTCGGCTATCACCTGGTGCAGGTGTTTTACCGGGATTAAATATCGCTTTCCTGTAGGAGCTGTCGAGTGAAACGAGGCTGCGATCTTTTGATCTGGTTTTTAAGATCGCAGCCTTCGGCAGCTCCTACAGGGATTGCATTCAGGTTCTGGGAATCAATGCCCCGGGCACCTGAATCACCCGGCTGGCCAACTGATGCCCCGCCTCGGCAGCCTCTTCCGTACTCCCGCCGAGCAGTCGACTAGCCAGATACGCCGCACTGAACGAATCCCCCGCCGCCGTGGTGTCCACGACTTTCTCGACCTTCTGCGCCGGCACTTCAAATGCCTCGCCATCACAGCGAATCAAACAGGCTTCAGCGCCGCGCTTGAGCACCACTTCCGGGGTGCCGAACTGCGCGTAAGCATCAAACACCGCATCGCAATCGGCAAAACCAAACAGTGCCTGTTCGTCATCCACCGTCAACAATGCCAGATCAACGTACGGCAATACGCTGCGATAGGCCTCGCGCGCCTCGTCCACCGAAGCCCACAAGCGCGGGCGGTAGTTGTTGTCGAAGACAATCCGCGCATCGCGCTGACGCGCTTCGATCAGGCTCTGGATCAATCGCTCACGGCCCTTCGTACCGAGCACCGCCAGGGTGATACCACTGAAATACAACACGTCGTAATCCGGCAACGCCGCCAGAATCGGTTCGGCTGCCGGGGTGGTGAAACAATCGCGCACTGCCGCTTCGTTGCGCCAGTAAAGGAAACGACGCTCGCCGTTGGCGTCGGTCTGGATGCAATACAGGCCCGGCAAGCGACCCGGCAGGCGTTGAACCAGATCGAGGCCGATACCTTCGCTGGTCCAGATCTGGCACATGGCATCGCTGAAGCTGTCGTCGCCCAGCGCGGTGACGTAGTCGACCCGGGCCTTGTCGCCCATTGCGCGGGACAAGTACACCGCTGTGTTGAGCGTGTCGCCGCCGAAGCTTTGCTGCAGGCTGCCGTCGGCGCGTTGCTGCAGTTCGATCATGCATTCGCCGATCAGGGCGATGCGCGGGGTGTTCGGGCCCAAGGGGCTCAGGGTGTTCATCTTGTGCTGTCTCCGTTGATGCGCGGATGTCTGGGCGGGCCTCATCGCTGGCAAGCCAGCTCCCACAAGGATTCATGTCGCTCACAAATTTTTTAATCAACACTGAACCCTGTGGGAGCTGGCTTGCCAGCGATTGGCCTCGACTCGGTCTCGAGCCTTAGAAACAAGTCTCCATGCTTTCGATCACCGACAACTGCTCATCCACCAACAACCCCACACGCCACTTGTCGAACGTCAGGCACGGATGCGACGTACCAAAGGAAATGATGTCACCCACACGTAATTCAACGCCCGGCGCCACCGTCATGAACGCGTGCTGATCCATCACCGCCGTGACCTTGCAGGCACTGACATCATCGCCCACGGCTGGCACGACGCCCGTCTTGTAACGCAACAACGGCACCGGCAAACCGGCGTCAAACGCGACGTCACGCTTGCCCAGTGCAATCACTGCAAAACCTGGTTCCGGCAGCGACTGCACATGCGCCCAGACTTCCAGCGCCGGGCGCAAACCTTCGTGCAAATCACTGCGACGGTCGAGCACGCAGCACTGCGCCTCCTTATAGATCCCATGGTCATGCGCCACATAACTGCCCGGACGCAACACGCTTAGGAAACGCCCTGCCGCGTTCTGCGTTTCGAACGATTCGGCAATCAGGTCGTACCACGCCGAGCCCGAAGCGGTGATGATCGGCTTGGCGATCGCGAACGCGCCGCTGTCCTGCAACTGCACCGCCAGACGCACCAGCGACGCGGCAAACTGCCGAATGCCACTGACTGCGTGATCGCCGTGAATCACCCCTTCGTAGCCCTCGATGCCGGTCAGGGCCAGCGCCGGTTGGGCGTTGATCGCCTTGGCCAGTTCGATGACTTCCTGCTCGCTGCGGCAACCGCAACGTCCGCCAACGACGCCGTATTCGATCATCACGTTGAGCTTCACTCCACGCGAGGCGAAGTAAGCGCCGAGATCGGCGACGTTGTCCGGGTGATCGACCATGCAATGGAAATCGAACGCGGAATCGACGAGCAGATCGGCAATCAGTGCCATGTTCGGCGTGCCGACCAATTGGTTGGCCATCAGCACGCGGCGTACGCCATGGGCGTAAGCGGCACGAGTCTGGGTCGCGCTGGCGAGGGTGATGCCCCACGCGCCGGCGTCGAGCTGACGCTTGAACAGTGCCGGGGTCATGCTGGTTTTGCCATGAGGCGCAAGTTGCGCGCCGCTGTCGCTGACGAACTTCTGCATCCAGCGAATGTTGTGCTCCAGCGCCTCGCGATGCAGCACCAGCGCTGGCAGGCTGACGTCACGCGTCAGGTGCGCGCCAATGGCCGCGTCGCCCTTTTCCACAGCAGTATTGATGGCAGTCGTCATGGTCGAACTCCTCACTTTTTACGCGGCCGCAGGCAGCCGCGGTTATTCGTTGATACGCCGGGCGAGGCTGTTGGCGCTCTCGATCAGAACCCGGCGATAGTCGTTGTAATTGTTCTTCGCATCGGCCCGTGGAGCGACGATGCACAAGGTACAAATCGCGATGCCATTGCGGTCTTTGACCGGCGCGGCGAAGCAATGGGTGAAGGTGTCGGCGACGCTGTCGAAGGAGAAAAATCCATCGATACCCGCCTGCCGGATTTCCGCGAGAAAACGTTCCAGAGGCAAACGCTCGCCATCGGGCAGGATGTAGTCGTCTTCGTCGATCAGGTCGATGATCTGTTGATCACTCAAGTGCGCGAGCAGCAGGCGTCCGGAAGCCGTCCACGGGATCGGCGCGTTTTCGCCGATGTCGGAGGCAATGCGGAAATGCCGCTCGCCCTCCTTCATCAACGCCACCGTGTATTTGCGCCCGTTGAGCAAGCACATCTGCGCGGTTTCACGGGTCTGGCTGACGATCTCCTGCAGGGCGTGATCAGCCTCGCGACTGAGGTCGAAATGGCGCAAATGCGCTTGACCGAGAAAGTACAGTTGCCGTCCCAGATAGACATGACCGTCCTTGCCCACCGGCTCGAGAATCCGTCGTTCCAGCAGCGAAGCGACCAGTTCGTAGACCGTGGATTTCGGGCTGCCGATGCCGTTGGCGATGTCGTTCGGGCGCAGCGGCTGGCCGACTTCCTTGAGGAAATCGAGGATATCGAACGCCCGGTCCAGACCGCGGGCCCTGCGCTTGATGGTGTCTTCGGTCATTTCAGTGGTTCCCATTCAAAGTCGCCGGGAGTTTACCGCTAATGATCGTTCCCATGCTCCGCGTGGGAATGCAGCCCGGGACGCTCTGCGTCCCTTGGAACGCGGAGCGTTCCGAGAGGCATTCCCACGCAGAGCGTAGGAACGATCCGCGTATTGGTCAGGGTTTCTTCTTGTACGCAATGCAATCAATCTCGACCTTGCAGTCGACCATCATGCTCGCCTGCACACAGGCCCGCGCCGGTGCATGTTCGGGCTTGAAGTACTCGCCGAAAACCTTGTTGAAGCTGCTGAAATCACGCGGATCGTCCAGCCACACCCCGGCGCGTACTACGTCTTCCAGGCCATAACCGGCCTCTTCAAGAATCGCGATCAGGTTCGTCATGGTCTGGTGGGTCTGCTCGACAATGCCACCAACAATGATCTCGCCATCCACCGCCGGCACCTGTCCGGACACATGCAGCCAGCCATCCGCCTCAACAGCGCGCGCGAATGGGCGTGGCTGGCCGCCAGCGGCGGTGCTGCCGGTGCCGTAACGAGTAATGCTCATGGGTATTTCTCCTGATTACAAAACGAAAGATTAAAACCGCGTGCTTTTCAGAAACTCAGCCAGACGCGGTGATTGCGGGCGTTCGAACAGCTCCTTGGGAGGCCCCTGCTCTTCGATTCGCCCCTGATTCATGAAAACGATCTTGTCCGAGACCTCAAACGCAAAACGCATCTCGTGGGTCACCAGCAGCATGGTCATGCCGTCCTCGGCCAGGCCCTTGATCACGTTGAGTACTTCGCCGACCAGCTCCGGGTCGCGGGCTGAAGTCACTTCGTCGAACAGCATCAGGCTCGGGTTCATCGCGATAGCACGGGCAATCGCCACGCGCTGCTGCTGACCACCGGACAACTGGCCGGGGAAGTGATTGCGCCGCTCCAGTAAACCGACGCGCTCCAGCCATTTTTCGGCCAGCACTACGGCTTCGTCCTTGTGCATCTTCTTCACCTTGAGCAGGCCCAGGGTGACGTTTTGCAACGCGGTCAGATGCGGGAACAGATTGAATTGCTGGAACGCCATGCCGGTCATTGCGCGATGGCGGGCAATCACTTTTTCAGCGTGCCTGATGCGTTTGCCGTTGGTTTCGTCATAGCCGATCGATTCGCCGTCGAGCAGGATCTGCCCGCCCTGAAACTCTTCGAGCATGTTCACGCAGCGCAGCAGCGTGGTTTTACCCGAACCGCTGGAGCCGATCAGCGTGACCACGTTGCCGCGCTGCATGCTCAAGTCGACCCCCTTAAGGACTTCGACCGCACCGTACTGCTTGTGCAAACCACGGATGTCCAGCAGCGGCTGGCCGTTTTGAACGTTGGAAACTTGAGCTTCAGTCATGGCAAGGCCACCCGCTTTTCAATGTGCCGGCCGAGTAATTCGATGCCGTAGTTGATGACGAAGAACAGAAAACCGGCGAACAGGTAAAACTCCAGGGTCATGAAGTTTCGGGCGATGATCTGTTGGGTGCTGAGGAGCAATTCGGCGACGCCGATCACTGAGAGCAAGGTCGAGGCCTTGACGATTTCGGTGGATGAGTTGACCCAGGTCGGCAGGATCTGCCGCAGTGCCTGAGGCAACAACACGTAGCCGAGGGATTGGTAGAACGTCAGGCCGATGGCCTGGCTCGCTTCCATCTGTCCGCGGGGCAAGGCTTGCAGCGCGCCACGGACAATTTCGGCGACGTGCGAGCCACAAAACAGCGTCAGGCCCAAGGCGCCGGCCTGGAACGCGCTGATCTGCCAGCCGAGCGCCGGCGCCATATAGAAGCAGGCCAGCACCAGCACAAACACCGGCGTGCCACGAATCAGATCGACGTAAAAACGAAACGGCGCGCGCATCCAGAACTTGCCGTAGGTCAGCACCAGACCGGCGACCACGCCGAGCATCGTGCCGAGCAGAATTGCCAGCGCCGACACTTGCACACTGGTCAGGAAACCCTGCCAAAGCGGTTCACGGGCGACCCACAATTCATGTAACCAACTGGGAGATTCGTACATCGCAGCCTCCTATCGGCGGATTGCCAAACGCTGCTCCAGGTATCGCAGCAGCATGGCAATGAGGTAACAGGCCGCGACATACAACGCCGTGGTCACCAGCCAGGTTTCAATCACCCGGTAGCTTTCGACGTTGATCTTGCGCGCGTAATAGGTCAGCTCCGGCACCGCAATCGCGGCGGCCAGCGAGGTGTCCTTGAACAGCGAGATGAAGTTGTTCGACAACGCCGGTAAAACATTGCGCAGCATCACCGGCACGGTGACATAGGCCTTGACCTGCCACTCGCCAAGACCGATCGCCAGTCCGGCTTCGCGCTGCCCTTTGGGAATGCTCAGCAAACCGCCGCGGAACACTTCAGTCAGATATGCGCCGGCATACAGCGACAACGTAATGATGAACGAAGGGATCTTGTCCAGACGGATCCCAAGGCTCGGCAGTGCAAAGTAGATCAACAGAATCAACACCAGAATCGGCGTGTTACGCACCACCGTGACGTACACCGAAGCCAGCACCCGCAGGGCGCGATGCTTTGACAGCAGCGCAAACGCCATCAGCAGGCCGATCACGCAGCCGATGGCGATCGACACCAGTGCCAGTTCGAGGCCCAGACCGAGCCCCGCCAGCAAGGTGTCGAAATCGCGCCACACGGCGGCAAAGTTCAACTGATAGTTCATGGTCAGCAGTACCTTGAGCGGGGCGACGTGAATCGCCCCACTCTCACGGGATCATTTGAATTCGACTGGGAAACCGATGGCGGGCGACGGCAGATCTACGCCGAACCATTGCTTGAACGACGCCGCGTAAGTCGGGAATTCAACACCGGTCATGGCCTCATGCAACGCGGTGTTGACGAAATTCAACCAATCCTGATCGCCGCGTTTAACCGCACACGCGTAGGTTTGCGGGCTCCAGGCATAGGTCGGACTGCGGTAGCGGCCAGGGTTCTGCACCATCAGGTATTTGACCGAGGACTGGTCGGTGGCGGCGGCATCGGCGCGGCCGGAGTTCACCGCCTGATACATCAAGTCGACGCTGTCGTACTGATCGACCTTGGCTTTGGGCAGTGCCTGGTGCACCAGTTCTTCGGCGTAGACGTTCTGCAGCACCGCCACGGTGACGCTGTCGCCGGCGGCTTGCAGGTCTTCGATTTCCTTGTACTTGCTGTTGTTCGGCAGTAACAGGCCGACGCCTTCGCGGTAGTACGGCAGCGTGAATGCGACTTGCTGCGCACGACTGGCGGTGACGGTGATGAACTGGCAGCTCATGTCGACCTTGTCGGTCAGCAGATTGGGAATCCGCGCATCGGACGACTGCACCACGAACTCGACCTTGCTCGGATCGTTGAACAGACCTTTGGCGACGATCCGCGCAATGTCGATATCAAAACCCTGCAACTTGCCGTCCGCGCCCTGGAAATGCCACGGCGCATTGGTGCTGCCGGTGCCGACAATCAATTTCCCCCGGGCCAGAACACTGTCGAGCTTGCCGTCGGCTGCCTGGGCCATACCCATGACAGCGGACGAAGCCGCGAAAACAAAAACACACGCTTTGAACAACGAAGGACGGCGATGCATGGCAAGCACTCCAGATTTGTGTTTATTCCGCTATACCGGAACACGGTTTGTTACTACGGAATAGACAGCAGAAAGTGTGCCACAGGATTCAGTCAGAATCTGCAATGGATTGAAATGTTTCTGGAATCAATGGGATGCAGCAAGCAGGGAAGTTATCGCGAGACGCAACTTGGATTGAACGCGCTACTGTGGGCTACACACCGCGAGTAGGAGGTTCCCATTTGGGGCTTGGGTGATCCGGTTCGGTGCAAACCCTGAGACATGGATTCAGCTTTTAAAAGCAATTCAGCGTTTGGCGGCTTCTTTATAACCATCGCCCCGTTCCCGTTTACCGACAGCTATCACGGTGACGATCAAGATTTCATCCTTGACACTCCAGCTCATAAGTCATCTATCGAGACCTTGATAGTCGGGTCATTTTCCCGCTCCTTGCAGAGCGCTATCAACTCCAGGTCCTCCAGGCGCGCCATCATCGTCTCGTACTCTTTGGCGGGTACACAGTAAAACGCTGGCTCATTTCGGTTGAGAATCGCGACTGACTGCCCCCCCCCCCAGCGGCGACGGTTCCCATCGGGTTTTTTTTCAATTCGGAAATACTCGCAACTACGTGAGAAAGAATGATGTGTGCCATGACGGTACTCCTTAAGGGGCTTTGAGTGGCACCCAAAATAGCACTCCAAACGAGTCATGACTCCAATGCGACTGAAGATATCATGCGTTCTTTTCCGACGTTTCTGTCTTGCTCGTCGGGTAGCTCTCGTAAATTCGTAGGAAAAAACTCACGGTTTTTACGCGCACCTGTAATTTCTGACAGTAGACCTTCTTGCCCCCTCTCCTTTAACGTCATTGAACCTACAAGGTCATTGAAAAGGAGATTTCAATGAAAGCCATCGCATCGAATACCGATCTGGCTCCGGTTTATTGCAAAGCCCTGAAAACCTGGCGCCCAGTGATTCTTTATTTCGCCAACGAACACTGCCCGGCCTGCGAATGGGCCGGGCCGATCTTTCGTCAGACAGCCGAGCCGTACCGGCAGCGCGCCGACATTTATATGCTCAACACCAGCGAGTCGCCCCGCCATCCGCAAGTGACCGGCACGCCGACAGTGCTGTTCTACAAGAATGGCAGGCTGGTGAAAAAGCTCAAAGGCATCGGCACCGAAGAAACGCTTGCACGGGTTTTCGCCGAGCATATCGGCAGGACCAAAGCCCCCTCCGCCCCCCGCAAACCCTCGCATGATCTGACCTGGCTTCGGCAGACCCTGCGCACCCTCTGTACGATCCCACGCGCAAGCCGATGGGACTTTTCCTGAAGTTTCCATCCAAAAAGCCATCAACTGATGGCACTTTCTTCCTGAATCATCGGTAACAAACAAGCCCCAAACCTGATTGGACAAGCTCCCATCCGGCTGCTTTTCTTTATTTCTCAGTAAGAGAACACGCGAAAGGCGTTTCGCCCCAGCGTTGCAAAGTCCAGGAGGGGGTCAATGTCTTTTAAAGTCATGATGGTTTTCGGTACTCGCCCGGAGGCCATCAAAATGGCCCCGCTCGCTCGGGTTCTGCGTCACTGGCCTGACATCCAACTGAACATCTGCTCCACCGGCCAGCATCGCGAGATGCTCACTCAGGTGCTGGACGCCTTCGAGCTGACGGTGGATGAAGACCTGCACGTGATGACCCAGGGCCAGACCCTCAACGGTTTGTCGCAGCATTTGCTGGCACAGCTTGATCAGGCCTACGAACGGGTCAAACCGGACATCGTGCTGGTCCACGGTGACACCACCACCAGCTTCATCGCCGCCCTCGCCGCGTTCAATCGGCAACTGCCCATCGGCCACGTTGAAGCCGGCCTGCGCACCGGCAATCTGCGCGCACCGTGGCCTGAAGAGGCCAATCGACGCCTGACCGGCGTCATCGCCGACCTGCACTTCCCACCGACATCGAAATCCGCCGCCAATCTGCTGCGCGAAGGCGTGCCCGAAGACAACATCGAAATCACCGGCAACACGGTGATCGATGCCTTGTTGTGGATGCGTGCCCACCAGCAACAAACCGATTGGCAGCCAGCAGCTGATTCACCTTTGGCAGTGCTTGATGATCAGCGCAGGATGATTCTGGTCACCAGCCATCGTCGGGAAAACCTCGGCGATGGTTTTCAGAATATTTGTCAGGCCTTGGCAGAACTCGCCGAGCGTTACCCGGACGTGCAATTCGTTTATCCGGTACACCTCAATCCGCTGGTGCAGGAGGTGGTGTACGGCATGCTCGCCAACAAACCCAACATCTATCTGGTCGCACCACAGGATTATCCGAATTTCGTCTGGCTCATGGGCCGTGCGCACTTCATCCTCACCGACTCCGGCGGCGTGCAGGAAGAAGCCCCCGCCATCGGCAAACCGCTGCTGGTGTTGCGCGACGTCACCGAACGGCCCTCGGTGCTGGAAAGCGGCACCATGCTGCTGGTCGGCACCGACAAGGCCCGCATCATCAAGGAAGCCGCGCAACTGCTCGACGACGAAGAGACCTATACGCGCATGAGCCGTGTGCATTTCCCTTATGGCGATGGTCACGCCAGCGAATTGATTGCCTCCCGCCTGCACGCCTGGTTGAGCGCACGCTCGGCGGCGGGTAACGGGGTATGAGTCTGGGTTGGGTCGATTTCTTTGCGTATGTGTTGTTTGCTCTCAAATATGTGGCGATTGTCCTCGCCTTGTTGATGTTCATCCTGGGTCTGGATGACCTGTTCATCGACCTTGTGTACTGGGGCCGCAGGCTGATCCGGCGCTGGCGGATCTACGAAAAATTCGAGCGCGCCGATGAGGAGCGTCTGTACGCGATCCCGGAAAAACCGCTGGCGATCATGGTCCCGGCATGGAATGAAGTCGGTGTGGTCGGCGAAATGGCGCGCCTTGCTGCCTCGACCATCGACTATGAGAACTATCAGATTTTTGTCGGCACCTACCCCAACGACTGCGAAACTCAAGCCGACGTCGATGCGGTTTGCCAGCATTACCCCAACGTGCACAAAGTGGTCTGCGCCCGCCCTGGCCCGACCAGCAAGGCCGACTGCCTGAACAACATCATCGACGCGATCCTGCGCTTTGAAAGCGAGGCAAAAATCCAGTTCGCCGGGTTCATCCTGCACGACGCCGAAGACGTGATTTCGCCGATGGAATTGCGTCTGTACAACTATCTTCTGCCTAACAAGGACCTGATCCAGATCCCGGTCTACCCCTATGCACCGGAATGGAAAGGCTTCACTGCCGGTCACTATGTCGATGAGTTCGCCGAGAACCACGGCAAGGACGTCATCGTCCGCGAGGCCTTGACCGGTCAGGTGCCCAGCGCCGGCGTCGGCACCTGCTTCAGCCGCAAGGCCATCAGCGCCCTGCTCGAAGACGGCGACGGTATCGCTTTCGATGTACAGAGTCTCACCGAAGACTACGACATCGGCTTCCGCCTCAAGCAGAAAGGCATGAAGTGCATTTTCGCCCGCTACTCGGTCAGCAATCCGAAACTGGCGCTGGAGCAACCGTGGGTGTTCGGCATGAACCGCGAGTTCTCCCAAGTGATCTGTGTCCGTGAACATTTTCCTCGAGATTTGCAGCACGCGATCCGGCAGAAATCGCGCTGGATCGTCGGCATCGTGTTTCAGGGCACCAAGAACCTTGGCTGGAGCCGCAAGGGCCTGCTCAACTATTTCCTCTGGCGCGACCGACGCGGCCTGATTGCCTACATGCTGAGTTTTCTGGTCAACCTGCTGTTTGTTGTATTGATCGTCATGTGGCTGGTGACGGTGGTTTCTCCAGAGTCGTGGCGTTACCCGTCGATTCTCTCCGACAGTTCCATCCTGCCCGTGCTGCTCTGGCTGAACGGTTTCATGCTGCTCAACCGCCTGTTCCAGCGCGGCTGGTTCGTCACCCGTTATTACGGACTGGGCGAGGGCCTGCTGTCGGCACCACGAATGATGTGGAGCAACTTCGTGAACTTCTTCGCCAATCTGCGCGCGCTGAAACAGGTCATGGAAATGGGCGACTCCCGCCGCGTGGCGTGGGACAAGACCACCCATGAGTTCCCCGCCCTGACCAAAGCCCAACGCACACCGCTGGGCCATCGTCTGGTGGAAAAAGGCTTGCTGACCGAGGAACAACTGGAAGCGGCGATCACCAGTCCGGTACGTCGACGTCTGGGACGTGAATTGTTGTTGCGCGAGTACATCGACAGTACGCAACTGGTGCAGGCGCTGGCAGAACAACTCGACCTGGAGTGGGCGCCGCTCAATCCATTCAAACTCGACAAACGCCTGATCGATGCCGTGCCGCGCCGCGTGGCCTCGCACTATGGCGTGCTGCCGGTCGCTGAAGATGGCGAAACCCTGGTGCTGGCGTCGGAAGGCCCGGTCAGTCAGGTGTCGCTCGGCGCGATCAGCCGTCAATTGAAACGCCCGGTACGCTGCCGACTGGCACCGCAGGGCCGGGTGACTTTGGGGATTCGTCACTGGTACGCGAGCCCCCGTCAGAATGCGCAAGTGCGTCATATGCTTGAAGTGCTGGAGCGTCACCAGGACGATGAAGCCTTGCTGGAACGCGTCAGCCGCCATCAGGTGTTGCTGGGCAATTTGCTGCAGGTACGCGGGATGGTGCCCCCCACCCTGTTCAATCAGGCGTTGATCGATTTCGACGCCGAGAAGATGTCACTCGGCGAACACCTGATCTCCCGGGGCATGATCACCCAGGAAGTACTCGATCAGGCACTGGCCGACCAGGCCAGCGAACAACAAGCCGCCTACCGCATCGTCCGGGAGGTCGCATGAGGCCTGTTCAGCGTCACACCCTGTTGCTGGGCAGCCTGTTGCTCGGCCTGAGCACAGCGTACCCATTGCAAGCCGCACCGCTGAGTGATTTCGAGCAGTTTCGCAGCTATCCCTACATGGATCGCAGCTATCGCGAGGCGAAAAAGGGCAACTGGAAAGAAGTTGAACGCTTGATGCGGCACTTGCTGGAGAAGGTGCCGAAAAACGATGAGGCAAGGGCCTTGCTCGTCGAGTCATTGGCCAAACAGCGTCGCTACAAGGATGCGATTCAGGCATTGCCAAAGGACAACAGTGAAGCAGTGCTCGACTTGCGTCTGACCTGGATCGAGCAGGATCCGCCGAGCAGCACGCAAGTCGAACAATGGATGGCTACCAGCGACCTCAACGACCGCGTACGGCTTTGGCAGGCTTACAGCTTGAGCCTGGCCAAGTTCGGCGGTGCGGCCAAGGCCCACGACTGGCTGGCGCCACTTTCGCCCAAGGGCGATGAAAACATTCTGCGTCTGGCCCGCGCCAACTGGTCGGAACAATTGCGCGACTGGAGCGGCACCATCGACGAACTGGCGCCGCTTGCGGCCCGCAAACAGCTGGACGCCGAAGGCTGGCAGCGGCTGGCCAATGCCTACGTGCAACGTCTCGATGAAAAACCCTTGCAACAGCTGTTGCAGCAGGCGCCTGACCCGCAAGCGGCGCGCAAGGTGCGTCTGGCGATGGTCGATCGCGCCATCGCCATGGGCCACGACCAACAGGCGCAACGCTGGCTGCAATCCCTGCCCGCCGCCGACCTGGCCGACCCGGCGCAACGCCAGCGCCTGTGGGAACTGGCGCGGCAAACCGACGACGTCCCCACCGTGCAACGTCTGAGCAACGATTTACAGCGTCCGTGCCTGGAAACCACCGAGTGGCTATCGCGCCATGACCCCGAAGCCGCTTTGACGCAACTACGCCAGTGCCAGCCATCAGAGGATCCGCAAGCCTGGCTGGTCCTCGCTCAGCGCCTGCAAGCGACGGACTTGCTGCAGAGCACGCGTTTGCCCGAGCCGTGGGACAGTCGTCGCCAGGCGCAACTGGTCGATGTCTGGCAGGAACAGGGCGAGAGCAGCAAAGTAATGGTCTGGCTCGCGGGCCAGACGCAGACCCCGGCGGTGGTCAAGCGCAGGGCCGAACTGGCCCAACGCATGGGGCGCCGTACGGAAGAGCAAACGCTGTGGGAATACCACTATCGGCAAACCGGTAACCTGGCTTCACTGAATCAGGCCAGTTTCCTCGCACTGCAAAGCGGTGATCGCGCCCACGCCCGGCAACTGCTGGAAAATGCTTACGACCGTCACGGCGCGCGCCTGCCGCCTGTAGCTCTGCAGCGTTTGGCGGGGCTTTACGCGTCGTCGAAAGACATCACGCCCGCGCAACAACGGCGTATGGCCTCTTTGATCAGTCATATCGACGGTGCTACCCGTGGCCAACTGCTCGCACAACTTGCCGAAACCGGGCAATGCGATGCGGTCCAACAAGCCATCGGCAGTCACCCGCAAGCGGCTGGCGACTATCGCGCCCTCGCCCGCTGTGCGATGCCTGATCGTCCGGGCGAAGCCGTGGTGTATTACCAGCAGGCAGAAAAACTGGGCGATCGCAGCAGTCGCTTGCCGTTGGCCTATGCGCTGGAGGCGGCGGGCGACTCCACCGGCGCACTGGCCATCTGGCGCAGCATTCCGGCCGCCGAACTCACCGACAATGCACGCCTGACTGCAAGCCGAAGTGCATTGAATGCCGGTGACAATCAAGCGGCCGAGCGCTTCTGGCAACAAAGCAGCACTCGCGGCGCCAATGAATGGTCGCTTGGCGCGGCCATCGCCGACGCTCGCGGCGATCATGCCGAGGCGCTGCAACGGCAACGCCGAGCCTTGCAAATCGCTCCGGACGCCGGGCATTTTTATGCCGCTTCGGTTTCCGCGCAAAAGGCTGGCGACCTGGCGCAAAGCGATGCCTGGCTTGCCGAAGCGGTGCGCCGCGATCCAGCCAATCCGCGTTATCGCGCCGACTACGGCATGCGTCTGTCCGGTGCGCCAAGCCGCAAAGAGCGCGCAACGGCCATCCCCTATCTGCAACAGGCGACCCGCGATTTTCCCGAGGACTATCACCTTGGCGAAACCCTGGCCTGGCGTTACGACGAAATCGAGGACAGTGCCTCGGCACGTAAAGAGCTGCGTCGGGTTATCGATCTGGAACAGAACCCGGTGGCCGCCGACGATGAGGACGGCAGCATGGAGGCCCGGCGTTATCGTCAGCGCCGCGCCCATGAAGCGCTGTCCCGGCGCGACAATTTTACTATCGCCAGTACCTGGTCACCTGCCGGCGTATCGACTAACGACTTTCTGCGTGACGACGACAGCCAGGGTTCAAATCGCAGCCCCAACTCGCAAAACGTCCAGGTTGCGATGTGGGATCACGCTCTGGGTGAGGAACCAAGCCGCGCTGGCAGCTCGCTTTCGGTTTATGGTCGCGTGTTGCTCGGCGGGCAAAGCCGCACCCGCTACGCCGAATCCGTGGCGGCAGGCGTGGGCTTGCGTTACAAGCCGTGGGGTACGCAAAACATCAACCTCTACGGCGAGATCTACAAGCAAAGCCAGTTCGACGACAAGGACAACCACGGCCTGAGCCTCGGCCAGTTGATCAATCCCGACAAACTCTCGGACCAACTCGATGACCACCGCCAGGACGGCCACACCACTACCGACTACCTGCTGCGCGCCACCGCGTCGTTCCTCGATCAGGGCAAATACCGCAACGACTGGCGCGTTGACGAAAGCGAATGGGATGAGCGCTTCCTCTACCTCGACGCTGCGTGGTGGACCAAGGCTGGCGATCACCAATGGCTGTCCCGTTTCCAGCAAGGTCATACCTGGAAGCTGCCGTTAAATGGCGCGCAGACCATCATGCCGTATGGTTTCCTCGAGTTCGCCAGCCAGGATCCGAGCAACGATTGGCGGCAAGACCTGCGCACCGGTGTCGGCCTGCGATGGCAGTGGTGGTACGACGATGATCGCTACAACGCCTACCGTTCCAAACTGACGGTGCGCACCGAATATCAACAGTCCCTGGGCGGCAATCTGTATGAAGGTGGCAACGGTGTGCTGCTGGGCGTGGAGTGGAATTTCTGATGGCGCGCTGGATGCTGTGTTTCTGCCTGATGTTTGGCTCACTCGTCGCTCGAGCCGATGAGCGTGTGTTCTATCAACCGCTGAATGTCGATGCCAGCCTCAGTCAGGCGCAGTGGCAGAAAATCTGGCAGGACACCGCCAGACAGGGCGCGCGAACCCTGATTGTGCAATGGACCGCCTATGGCGACTCCTATTTCGGCGGCGCCAACGGCTGGCTCGCCAACAGCCTCAAGCTCGCCCAACAGCAAGGTTTGCAATTGGTGTTGGGATTGAAGATGGACCCGGCCTATTACCAACGCATCGACGAACTGGACAGCGCCGCCCTCGGCAAATATTGGCAAGCGCAATTGGGTCAGTCGCTGGCTCAGCAGCGCCTACTGCGCGAAGACTGGAAACTCACGGTACAAGGCTGGTACTTGCCGCTGGAGCTCGATGACTTCCACTTTCTCGCGGCGGACCGTCGTATGACGCTGCAAAAGCAGCTCAAGGATTTCGCCGCAAAAATCGATGCGCCGCTGCATGTCAGCGCATTCAGTGCCGGCAAACTGGCCCCAACGGTAAACGGGCAGTGGCTGGGCGATTTGAGCGCACTGGGCATTCAGGTGTGGTGGCAGGACGGCGCCGGCACAGGTCGCTTGCCGGTGTTCGTGCGTGAAGGTTATGCCAGCGCACTGCCCTGCTCCGTCGGCATTGTGCGTGAAGCGTTTCGTCAGGTCAGCCGTGAAGGCCAGCCCTTCCGCGCCGAACCCGTCGCCCCGGATGCGACATCGACCGGGTGTCATGCCGGCGCAGTGTTTTCACTGCGCTATCGTCCATGGGGCCGAGTGATTCTCGACAACCAGCGCAACCATCAGGGCGGCGATGTACAAAACCATTGAAGAGCAAGTACTGAAGAAAACTGCGCCCGCCGAATTGCGGGCGGAGTTCATCCAGCATGAATTCGAGCGCATGCAGTCGTTCAGCCTGCTGATCTACATCGTCAGCATTGGCATGTGGCTGTTATTCGACCTGATCGTAAGTTTCCTCGGCGGTCAGGGATTCACTTGGCGCTCGATGATTTTCCTGGCGCTGTTTGCGGTGTTGACCGTGGTGCTGGCCTTCACCCGCAAGGCTCATCACTTCAATGTCATCACCGTGCTGTTCGTGCTGGGACTGACCGTTGGCATACGCTTTATCGTCAACGGTCTGCCACCCGCCGTACACAGTTCCTGGCTGGTGCTCGCGGCCGCCAGCATGCTCTACAGCATCTCGGTGCTGCCGCTGAGTCGCTGGTCATTCTTTGTCGTTCAGGTGCTGATCTGGGTACTGCTCAACCCCTTCATCAATACCACTATCAGCCTGATCGAACTGAGGGGTGTACTGACCGCGTGCTACAGCGTGTTTCTCTGCGCACTGACCATCTACACCTTTCTGAAATTGCGCGAAGCCAAGCTCTACAACTACATCATGTCCAGGCTGCTGCTGGATCAGGCCTATAACGACCCCCTCACGGAAATCCCTAACCGTCGCTCATTCATGACCGTCGCCGAACAACATCTGCAAGCCGTGCCTCGCGAACATGACCACTACCTGGCAATGATCGACATCGACAACTTCAAGAAAGTGAATGACACCTATGGCCACGACGTCGGTGATGAGGTGCTGAAACGCATCGCCGCCGATATCAAAACCGTCATGCTGCCGTTCGATTACGCCCGGCTGGGCGGTGAAGAGTTTGCGATTTATCTGGCCGGCGTGCGGCGCGAAGACGTTGAAGCCCTCGCGACCGAACTGTGCCGATTGGTGCGCGAGCAACCCACACGGCACCCAGTGACCATCAGCATCGGCTTGACCTGCGTGGAGGACAACGACACGTTGAACCAGGCGCTGATCAAGGCGGATGCGGCATTGTATGAGTCAAAGCATACCGGCAAGGATCGGTACACTTTTCATCAGTAGATTTAGCTGGCTTCGGTATTACGCGGCCTCGGGAACCAACAACACCCGCGTCACCCGCCGCTCCTCAACCGCCAGAACGGTCATTTGCCAACCTTCATGCGTCAGGCAATCACCCTTCATCGGCAAACGGTCCAGCAAGCTCATCACCAACCCGGCCATGGTCTGGTAGTCCTCGGTCGGCTCGGCGCCAAAACCGGTGCGCTGGCGAACCCGCGTCAGGTTCAATGCACCGCTGACCATAAATCCGCCCTGCTCTTCGACGACGTCCGGGCCTTCGATTTCACTGGCATCGGGGAGCTCACCGGCAATCGACTCAAGGATGTCGGTCATGGTCAACACACCGACAAAATCACCGAATTCATTGACCACGAAGGCAATGTGCGTCGACGCACCGCGCATTTGCTCCAGCGCGTTCAGAATCGAGTAGCTGTCGAGCAGATTGACAGTCTTGCGGGCCAAATGCTCCAGATTCGGTTCATTACCGCCCAAGTATTCCTTGAGCAATTCTTTCTTGTGCACGAAACCCAAGGGTTCATCCACCGCACCGTCACGAATCAACGGCAGGCGCGAGTAGGACGAATGCATCAACTTCGTACGAATCGCCTCCGCGTCATCAGCCAGATCGATGCTGTCGACATCGGCGCGCACGGTCATCAGGGCGCGGATCGGGCGCTCCGCCAGTTGCAGCACGCCACTGATCATCACTCGTTCGCGGCGATCAAACAGCTCGGCAGTCGGTGCCTCGCCATCGTCCAGCAGGTCGGAAATCTCCTCGCCAACCTCTTCCACCGCCAACTTGCGCCCACCGAGCAAGCGCATGACCGCGTGGGCCGTGCGCTCGCGCATCGGGCGCAGGCCCTGCATCGAACGCTTGCGTCGGGCGCGGGCAATCTGGTTGAACACCTCGATCAGGATCGAGAAACCGATGGCCGCGTACAGATAACCTTTCGGGATGTGGAAGCCCAAACCTTCAGCGGTCAGGGCAAAGCCGATCATCATCAAGAAGCCCAGACACAGCATGATCACCGTCGGGTGGGCGTTGACGAAGCGCGTCAACGGTTTGCTGGCAACGATCATCAGGCCAATGGAAATGATCACCGCGATCATCATCACCGCGAGCTCATCGACCATGCCCACGGCGGTAATCACCGCGTCGAGAGAGAACACTGCATCGAGCACCACGATCTGCGCGACGATCGGCCAGAACAAGGCATACGCGGTATTCGTCGACCGTTCGCCAATGTGACCCTCCAAGCGTTCGTGCAATTCCATCGTTGCTTTGAACAACAGGAACACACCACCGAACAGCATGATCAAGTCACGGCCGGAGAAGCTCTTGTCGAAGACTTCGAACAACGGCTGCGTGAGGGTGACCAGCCAGGAAATGCTCGCCAACAGGCCCAGACGCATAATCAGTGCCAACGACAGGCCGATGATCCGCGCGCGGTCACGTTGATGCGGTGGCAGTTTGTCCGCAAGGATTGCGATGAACACCAGGTTGTCGATACCCAGCACCAGTTCCAGCACGATCAATGTCAACAGGCCTAACCAGGCCGTGGGATCCGCTAACCATTCCATAAAACGTCTCGATCTCTCTTCAGTGAATTCAGGCTGCCGGACACGGCAAAGCGCAACGCGAAGGCTCAAGAGCCGCGTTAACAACGATAGTCGGGTGTCGGAAAACCGGATGCTGCGAGTGCGTCAAGACCGCGCAATGGCGCGTGGGGGAACTACAACTGGGAGGTTCCAAGAGGGTGTTCATGCAAATCCTGAATGAAAAATGGCCTTGGAGCGTACAGGCTTTGGGAACATTTCCTACAGCGGCAAATCATTTCAAAATCTGTATCAAGCTGAAAAGCTTCGCGAGCAGGCTCGCTCTCACAGAAGTCTCAGATGTGAATGTGATGCTTGGTTTGACATCGAACCCTGTGGGAGCGGGCTTGCCCGCGAAGAGGCCCGCTCAGACACCGCAACCTTCAAAGTTCGTCGATATGCCGATAATCCGCCTCGAGCGCCGCCGCCAGTTCCTTGGCCCGCCCTAGTCGAATCGGCCCGCGCTCAATGTCGATCAACAGCCCCGGACAGGCTACTGCCGACATCGCACCGAGATCCTTCAAGCGCCCATCGGTGACCACCAGCAATCGCTGTTGTTCGGCAGGAAAGCGCTTGCGCCGAACCGTCAACCATTGCTGTGCCTGCGCCAGCGCCGCCAGCAACGGTGTACCGCCACCCGCACCTAACTGATCAAGCCAGACGCCCAGTCCGCTGGACGCTTTCAAACCCTGCACCTGCCATTTCGGCGTGGTGCCACTGGCGGTCAACAATGCCAGCCGCGCACGCTGTCGATAGGCGTCATCGAACAACTGCGCGAGCAAGCCCTTGGCGTCCCTCAAGGCATGATGACGACGAGTCGAAGCCGACGCATCGACGATCACCAGCCACAGTTCATGGGGCGAACGCGTGCGCAATTGGAACAGCAGATCTTCACGCACTCGAGGACGCCCATTGAGCAAGGTGCCCGGCCAGTTCACCGTACCGCTGCGGGCCGCATGGCGTTTGCCCTGACGTCCACCGTCCAGTTGTCCGGCCCGGGGTTTGGCATTCGCCCCCGCTGCGGATCGGGGGCGAATGCTTACGGCTTTTTTGGTAGCGGCCAGCTCGGCACTTCGCGGCGGGCGCCAGTGGCTAAGGCGGGCGCAGGCATGTCGCCCCACTCGCCCTGCCCTTCGCTCGGCTTTGTGGCCTGAGTCTCGGCCGGCGACTGTGCAGACTGTTGCGGAGCCGTTGGCGGTTGCTCACGACGACGATGGCGCAGGGCAAACTCGGCAACGGCGTCGATGTCTTCTCCGCCAATCTCCGCTGCCCCGCGCCGTCCCGCGTGGGCACGAGCCGCACGCAGCCAAACCAGATCAGCGCCCAGGCCCTCCACCCCGGCAGCAAAACAACATTCGGGGATCTGTGCCAACGCAGTATCGTCCAGCGCAATGTTGGCCAAGGCCGCGCGAGCGTGTTCACAACGAGTGCGCAAGGCTTGTTGTTCGCCTTGCCATTGCGCACAGAAGCCTTGCGGATCGCTGTCGAAATCGAGTCGACGCCGGATGATCTGGCCCCGCTCGATGGGCGCGGTGTGGCCGCTGAGGGCAACGTTCAGACCGAAGCGGTCGAGCAATTGCGGGCGCAATTCGCCTTCTTCCGGGTTCATCGTGCCGATGAGGACGAACTTCGCCGAGTGCCGATGGGAAATACCGTCACGCTCGATCAGGTTGGTGCCGCTGGCGGCGACGTCGAGCAGCAGATCGACCAAGTGATCGGCCAGCAGATTGACCTCGTCGACGTAGAGCACGCCGCCGTCCGCCTTGGCCAGCACACCGGGAGAAAACTGCGCGCGACCTTCGCTCAGTGCGGCATCGAGGTCCAGCGTGCCGACCAGGCGCTCTTCGGTGGCGCCCAACGGCAAGGTGACGAACTGGCCGCTGGCAAGCAGATCGGCCAGGCCTCGGGCCAACGTGGATTTGGCCATGCCGCGCGGGCCTTCGATCAGCACACCGCCGATTTTCGGGTCGATGGCGGTGAGGCACAGAGCGAGTTTCAGGTCATTGGCGCCGACCACGGCGGAGAGCGGGAAATGCGGGGTGTCGGTCATTTGGGTTTTCTCTGTCGTGGTCGTGGGTGTTCTTGGGTGGTGGTGTGTCAGTCGGGGTGGCCCTCACCCTAGCCCTCTCCCAGAGGGAGAGGGAACTGACCGAGGTGTTCTTTCAAGGTACGCCGACCTGAATTATCGAGTTGACTTCGATTCTGAACAGCACACAAATCGGCTCCCTTTTCCCCTCGCCCCCTTGGGGGAGAGGGCTGGGGTGAGGGGGTGACTTTCCTGAGGACGCTACATATCTTCCTCAATATCCAACAGCAGATTCTCCAGCGCCTCTTTATAAGCCCCCGGTTCCTGCCACATCCCGCGCTGCTGCGCTTCCAGCATCCGTTCGGTCATATCCCGCAGCGCGTGCGGATTATGCTCACGAACAAATTCCCGGGTCGCCGGATCCAGCAGATAAGCATCGGCGAGCAGCGCGTATTGATGATCGTCGATCAACTGCGTGGTCGCATCAAACGCAAACAGGTTATCGACCGTCGCCGCCATTTCGAACGCGCCTTTATAGCCGTGGCGTTTGACGCCATCGATCCATTTCGGATTGGCTGCCCGCGAGCGGATCACGCGGTTCAGCTCTTCTTTCAAGGTGCGAATCTTCGGCAGATCCGGCTGGCTGTGATCACCGTGATAACTGGCCGCTGCTTCGCCGCGCAGGCTTTCGACGGCAGCCAGCATGCCGCCCTGGAACTGGTAATAGTCGTTGGAATCGAGCAAGTCGTGCTCGCGGTTATCCTGATTCTGCAGCACCGCTTGCACTTGGCTCAGGCGCTGGACGAATTGCTCGCGGGCAGCCGTGCCTTCATCCGAACCGCCATAGGCGTAAGCGCCCCAGTTCAGATAGACCTCGGCGAGATCCTCGCGGGTTTGCCACAGGCGCCCGTCGATCGCGCCCTGCACGCCGGCCCCGTAAGCGCCGGGTTTGGCGCCGAAGATTCGCCATCCGGCCTGACGCCGCGCGGTGTCTTCATCGAGACCCGATTGCAGCAGCGCCTCGCGTTCGGCACGTACTTTAGCGGCGAGTGGATTGAGATCGTCCGGCTCGTCCAGCGCTGCCACGGCTTGCACGGCGGCATCGAACAGGCGAATCAGGTTGGCGAAGGCGTCGCGGAAGAATCCCGAGACACGCAAGGTCACATCGACACGCGGACGGTCGAGCAGACTCAGCGGCAAAATCTCGAAGTCATCGACGCGCTGACTGCCTGTCGCCCATACCGGACGTACGCCCATCAGGGCCATGGCCTGGGCGATGTCGTCGCCGCCGGTGCGCATGGTCGCCGTCCCCCAGACAGACAGCCCGAGTTGACGCAGGTGATCGCCGTGATCCTGCAAGTGCCGTTCGAGAATCAGCGTGGCCGACTGGAAACCGATGCGCCACGCCGTCGTAGTCGGCAGGTTGCGCACGTCGACCGAGTAGAAGTTGCGCCCGGTGGGCAGGACGTCGAGGCGGCCACGACTCGGTGCGCCGCTGGGGCCGGCGGGGACAAAACGACCGCCGAGGGCGTCGAGCAGACCGCGCATTTCAGCCGGGCCGCAGGCGTCCAGGCGTGGGGCGACGACTTCGCGCAGATTCTGAATGATTGCACTGACCTCCGCCCAACGCGGTCCCTGTAGGAGTGAGCCTGCTCGCGATAGCAGTGGATCAGGTAAATCTTCAGCGACTGACACTCCGCTATCGCGAGCAGGCTCACTTCTACAAGGGGATTGCAGTGTCTGGGAGATCAGTTGAGTGGCGAACAGTTCGAGGCGTTCGCGGGTGTCGCCGGCGGTGCGCCAGGATTCGTTGCTTTGCGCTTGCAGCGCTTCGGGGCACGGGCCGGCCCATGGCTCGGCCAACGCGCAGTCGAGCGGATCGAAACCCAGTTCAAACGCTTTGGCCAATGCCCGCAGCAGGCTCGATTGCGCGCCTTTTCCGTCCCCTCGCGGAATCCGCAGCAAGGCCAACAACGTATCAATGCGCAGTCGCCCCGTCGGTGACTCGCCAAAAATGTGCAGACCATCGCGAATCTGCGATTCCTTCAGATCACACAAATACGTGTCCAGACGCGGCAGCCAGATCGCCGCATCGGCGTCGCTGTCCAGGCCCGCATCCAGTTGCAGTTCACGATCAATCTGCGTGTCGCGCACCAGTTGCAGGATGTCGCGCTGCAACTCACGGGCACGGCGCGGATCGAGCAGTTGCGCCTCGTAATATTCGTCGGCCAACAGCTCCAGATTGCGCAACGGCCCGTAGGTTTCGGCGCGGGTCAGCGGCGGCATCAAGTGGTCGATGATCACCGCTTGCGTACGCCGCTTGGCCTGAGCGCCCTCGCCCGGGTCGTTGACGATAAACGGGTAGATGTTCGGCAGCGGCCCGAGCAGTGCATCCGGCCAGCAATTCTCCGAGAGGCCGACGCCTTTGCCCGGCAGCCACTCGAGATTGCCGTGCTTGCCGACGTGAATAACGCCGTGCGCTCCGTAGGTGTTGCGCAACCAGAAATAGAACGCCAGATAGCCGTGTGGCGGCACCAGATCCGGATCGTGATAGACCGCGCTCGGATCGACCTGATAACCACGCGCCGGTTGAATGCCGACGAAGGTCAGACCGAAGCGCAGACCGGCGACCATCATCCGCCCGTCGCGGCACATCGGATCGTTTTGCGGCGATCCCCAACGCTCAATCACGGCAGTGCGATTGGCTTTGGGCAGCGCATTGAACATGGCCAAATAAGCGTCCATCGCCAGACTTTGCTGGCACGGGCGCAGGTCCATTGTGTCGAGATCGTTGCTGACGCCACCGAGCAATCGCTGGATCAACTCAGTGCCACTGTCCGGCAACTCTGCCGTGATCGGATAGCCCTCGGCTTGCAATGCTCGCAGGATGTTCAGCGCTGCCGCCGGCGTGTCGAGACCGACGCCGTTACCGATGCGCCCATCGCGGGTCGGGTAGTTAGCGAGAATCAACGCGATGCGTTTTTCGCCATTCGGCACCCGCGCCAGATCGATCCAGCGCCGCGCCAGTTCAGCGACAAAATCCATGCGCTCAGGCTGCGCGCGATAGCAGACCACATCGGACTGACTGCGCTCGCTGCGCCAGGCCAGATCCTTGAAGCTGATCGGCCGGCTGATGATGCGCCCGTCGAGTTCCGGCAAGGCAATGTGCATGGCCAGATCGCGCGGGCCCAGACCCTGCTCGCTGTCGCGCCAGCCGGGCTCGTTGTCCTGCGCGCAGATCGCCTGAATAACCGGAATGTTGCGGCGAAACGGCCGCAGGTGCGGCGCTTCGGGGCTGGACTGGGCGAAACCGGTGGTGTTCAAAATCACCCCGGCCTCGACTTCATCCAGCCAATCCTCGACCACCGACAGGCAGCCGGGTTCTTTCAAACTGGCCACCGCGATCGGCAACGGATTAAGCCCCGCCACCTGCAAGCGCTGGCAGAAAACATCGATGAACGCGGTGTTCGCCGCTTGCAAATGCGAGCGGTAAAACAACACCGCCGCAACCGGTTGCTCAGGCAGCCATTGGGCTTGCCAGTCACTCAGTGCAGCGGTGTTTTTAGTCGGGTGGTAAATCGCCGTGCGCGGCAGGGTTTGCGGTTCTTCCCAGACGTAATCGCGGCCGAGCCAACGGCTGGCCATGCAACGGAAGAAATCCAGCGCATTGCCCATGCCGCCCTGACGCAAAAACTGCCAGAGCCGGTCGCGATCCTCTGCGTTGACGGTGCTCAAGTCGCTGAGTTCCGGATCGGGCCGATCATCGCCCGGCACCAGAATCACCTGCACGCCACGCTCGCTCAGTTCAACCAAACGCTCGACACCATAACGCCAATAGGCGATGCCGCCGTGTAACGAGATCAGAATCACTTTGGCGTGGCGCAGCACTTCATCGACGTACAAATCGACCGAAGCGTGATTCTGCACCTGCATCGGGTTGGCCAGACGCAGGCTCGGGTAATCTTCCGGCAACTGCTGCGCGGCTTCGGCGAGCAGCGCCAGGCTGGAGTCGCCGCTGCACAGGATCACCAACTCGGCGGGGGTTTGGCCTAGGTCGGCAATGTTGTCATCCGAGACGAATCCGCCGGGCTGAGTCCTGAGCAGGTGCATGATTTAAACGCTGAGCGCGGCGCGCAATTGCGCTTCGAGTTGCGCGGCGTCGAGTTGCTGACCGATCAAAACCAGGCGCGTGACGCGCGCTTCATCAGCTCCCCACTGGCGGTCGAAATGTTTGTCGAAACGCGTGCCAACGCCCTGGATCAGCAAACGCATTGGCTTGTTTGGAATGGCGGCGAAACCTTTGACACGGAGGATGCCGTGCTTGACCACCAGTTGCGTCAGGGCGTCGAGCAGCAGGCTTTCATCGGCTTGCGGCAGTTCGATGGAGATTGAATCGAAAGCGTCGTGATCGTGGTCATCGTGGTCATCATCGTCTTCACCGTGATGATGGTCGTGATGGCTGTGGCGGCTGTCGATGTGCTCTTCGGAACCGGCGCCAAGGCCGATGAGCACGTCCAGCGGCAGACGACCGTTGCTGGCTTCGATGATTTTCACCGCCGGTGGCAACTCTTCGGCGACTTCGGCACGTACACGAGCGAGATCTTCCGGGCTGGTCTGGTCGGCCTTGTTGAGGATGACGAGGTCGGCGCTGGCCAGTTGGTCGGCGAACAGTTCGTGCAGCGGCGACTCGTGATCGAGGTTCGGATCGAGTTTGCGCTGGGCGTCGACCTGATCCGGGAACGCGGCGAAGGTGCCAGCGGCTACGGCGGGACTGTCGACCACGGTGATCACCGCGTCAACGGTGCAGGCGCTGCGGATTTCCGGCCACTGGAAGGCTTGCACCAGCGGTTTCGGCAAGGCCAGGCCCGAGGTTTCGATGAGGATGTGATCGAGGTCACCGCGGCGGGCGACCAGTTCGCGCATCACCGGGAAGAATTCTTCCTGAACGGTGCAGCACAGGCAGCCGTTGGCCAGTTCGTAAACGCGACCGGTGGCTTCTTCTTCGGTGCAACCGATGGTGCATTGCTTGAGGATTTCACCGTCGATGCCCAACTCGCCGAACTCGTTGACGATCACCGCGATGCGACGGCCCTGGGCGTTGTCGAGCATATGGCGCAGCAGCGTGGTTTTGCCCGAGCCGAGAAAGCCGGTGACGATAGTGACGGGGAGTTTGGCCAGTGTTTTCATCGGTATGCCCTTTGGCAAGCGGCGGGCATACGGGACGAGAACCGGCAACGCACGCGCATGCCTGGAGAGTTCGCCACCGGATCACCCCGCCCGGTTGTAGTGAGAATCTGTGACGAGGCAGGTCTCCTGGCTGACGGCGTTCAGGCGGTGGGCCTGGCGTTTGCTGCGCCTTCCCGCGGGCTCATCGGTTGAGCTGGCAGTGGCGTGGCAGCGAACATCGCCGTTCACAGTTGCGGGGGCAGCCGCGGCATTGACCGCGTTCCCTTCTTAGCTTCGGCAGCGGCCGAAGAACCTCGAAAGCGCAAGGCTACGCATCGTCTAAGGGTGGGTCAATGGGCGTTGAGTTTTGGTTTTTGGGGCGTATCCGTTGCTGTGGGTGCTGCCGCTGGCGGTTTCGCTCTTACAGCGAGTCCCTTTTTCAAACGCCAAAAAGGAACCAAAAGGCTTTGCCCCGGCGTACGGCACTTCGCTGAGGCTCAGTGTTCCCTCGCTACGGTGTCCATCCGGGGGCATCGCCTACGGTTTGCTTCGCTGCACCTCCTCTCGATGAATGCGGCTGCGCCGCACGGCGCTGCGCGCCTACCCCCGGATGAACACCTCCGCTCGGCCTGCCGAAGGGGCAAAAAAGCCAGATCAAAAGCCAGATCAAGAGCCAAAGCCAGATCACGAGCCCCTCACCCTAGCCCTCTCCCGGAGGGAGAGGGGACTGATCGAGTTGTTTGGGCGAGGTACGCCGACGTGCGATACCGCGTCGAACGCGCATTTTGAAAAGCCCAAAAATCGGCTCCCTCTCCCTCGGGAGAGGGCTGGGGTGAGGGGCGAATCCACCACAAAACCAAAGCCGACCACGCTTTGCTCTTCACCACTCAACAGGATGAGCGTTAGCTCGGCTGCAGCTCTTGATCTGTAAGGCGACGTCGGAAGGCTGAGTGGAGGGATTGATCCGGGGGTGGGAGCGCAGCGACCGTTTGGCGCAGCCAAACACAGCGAGAGTAGGTGCAGCGCAGCAAACCGTAGGCGCTGCGCCCGGATCAATCCCGGAGCGAGGGAACCCCGAGCCCCAGCGAGCGGGCCGCACGTAGGAGCAAGCGTTTTTTGCTTACTTTTTGCTGGGCCGGCATTCCGGCGTTTGAAAAAAAGTGAGTCGCCGTAAGGGCGGAACCCTAATCAGCAACACCCGCAGCAACGGATATACACCCACAAAATTGACTAAAATCCCCAACCCATGCTCTCCTACACACCTTGTTACGGGTGCCCTTCACAGGGTGAAACGGGAAACCGGTGAATCATGTGCTTTACTCAAGCCCATGTCAGTCCGGTGCTGCCCCCGCAACGGTAAGCGAGCGAAGCGTCAGATCCACTGTGCCAGTACGGCATGGGAAGGTGACGCTTGCAGGTAGGCCAGATGCCAACCCCTCGTGAGCCCGGAGACCGGCCCGCAACGCACAGTACGCATTTTGCGTCGCTGAACATAACAAACCCGCGGTGGGCGGGCGCTGTTCGAACCCCTGCGTGCTCGACCCGCAGGGGTTTTATGCGCTCTGAATCACCCGCTGACACTCCAGAGGGAAGCGCCATGTCGATCATCAGCAGCACCGGCAGCAACACGGACAAAATCGCCAGCACCACCACCCTGAGCCAACGCCTGACCGCCGCTGTCTTCGCGTCGATTCTGGGTGCCAGCCTGGTCTATTTCGCCGGTTTCTCGCATATCGAAGCAGTGCACAACGCCGCGCACGATACCCGCCACAGCGCCGCGTTCCCGTGCCACTGAGACCTGCCGACATGATCAAGCGAATTGCTCAAACTGCAGGTTTCACTGGCCTGCTGGCCGCCCTGCTCCTCACCCTGCTGCAAAGCTTCTGGGTTTCACCGCTGATTCTCCAGGCGGAAACCTTTGAGAAGGCCGAACCGGTTGCCGAAGTCCACGAACACGCCGCTGGCACCGCTGCGCACACTCATGATACCGAGGCCTGGGAGCCGGCAGACGGCTGGCAGCGCGTGGTTTCGACCACTGGCGGCAACCTGGTGGTGGCCGTGGGTTTCGCCCTGATGCTTGCGGGTCTGTACACCCTGCGCGCGCCGACCAAAACTTCGCAAGGCCTGCTCTGGGGGCTGGCCGGTTACGCAACATTCGTGCTGGCGCCCACTCTGGGCCTGCCACCTGAATTGCCGGGCACCGCTGCAGCCGATCTGGCCTCGCGACAGATGTGGTGGATCGGTACTGCCGCGTCGACCGCTGTCGGCCTGTCGTTGATCGCATTCAGCCGGCACTGGTTGATGAAAATCCTCGGCGTGGCGATCCTCGCCGTGCCGCACGTGATCGGCGCGCCTCAGCCGCAAGTGCATTCGATGCTCGCCCCTGAAGCATTGGAAGCGCAGTTCAAAATCGCTTCGCAGCTGACCAACGTAGTGTTCTGGCTGGCCCTGGGCCTGATCAGCGCCTGGTTGTTCCGCCGCAAAATCGATGGTCAATACCACGCATGACGAATGACAGCGCAGCGCCGACCTTCGTGGTCGGCCTGGGCTGCCAGCGCGGCTGCCCGGCAAGCACGCTGCGCGCGTTACTGGATCAGGCGTTACAGGCGCATCGCATTGAGCTTCATGCGGTGAAGGCTTTGGCCAGTATCGACCTGAAACGCGATGAACCCGGTTTACAGGAACTCGCCGCACAACTGGCGCTGCCATTGCTGTACTTCAGCAGCGAGGAGTTGGCCAGTTACCAAGAGCGACTCAGCCACCGTTCCGAGATCGCTTACGAACGCACCGGTTGCTACGGCGTGGCGGAAAGTGCTGCGCTGGCCCTTGCCGAACAGTTGATTCAGGCACCGGCAAAACTGCTGATTTCCCGGCAGAAATACGCCCAGGCCACCTTCGCATTGGCCGGCGCCGCGTAAAAACCCGATAATCCCCGCCATCGATCATGAGCAATCTTCATCTGAAGCGATTGCTGCGCCTCTTTTTCACAGGATTCTACGATGACCGTCTACTTCATCGGCGCCGGCCCCGGCGACCCGGAACTGATCACCGTCAAAGGCCAGCGGCTGATCCGCAGTTGCCCGGTGATCATTTATGCAGGCTCGCTGGTACCGGCGACGGTGCTCGAAGGTCATCAGGCTGACACGGTAGTCAACAGCGCCGAATTGCATCTGGAACAGATCATCGAACTGATCAAAACCGCCCACGCAAAGGGTCAGGATGTGGCGCGGGTACATTCCGGCGATCCGAGCCTGTATGGTGCGATTGGTGAGCAGATTCGTTATCTGCGCGAGCTGAATATTCCGTTCGAGATCATCCCTGGCGTGACCGCGACGGCCGCGTGTGCGGCGTTGCTGGGCGCGGAGCTGACGCTGCCGGACATTTCACAAAGCGTGATTCTGACGCGTTATGCCGATAAGACCGCGATGCCAGCGGGTGAGGAACTCGGCAGTCTGGCGCAGCATGGTGCGACCATGGCGATTCATTTGGGCGTTAATCATCTGGACAAGATTCTGACGGAACTGCTGCCGCATTACGGCGCTGATTGCCCGATTGCAGTGATTCACCGGGCGACGTGGCCGGATCAGGATTGGGTGGTGGGGACGCTGGCGGATATTGCCGGGAAGGTTGAGGCCAAGGGGTTTCGGCGTACGGCGTTGATTCTCGTCGGGCGGGTATTAGGGAGTGAGGTGTTTAGCGAGTCATCGCTGTACCGCGCGGGGCATGCACACCTTTACAGACCCTGAAAGCAAAAGATCGCAGCCTTCGGCAGCTCCTACATTGGAATGTGTTTCCCTGTAGGAGCTGCCGAAGGCTGCGATCTTTTGATCTTGTGGCACCAGACAAATGCACTCATCACGGGAAAATGCATTGCCTGGTTTGTGACGGCTTCGCAGTGAACACCTTACTTAGTAGTAGGCGTTTTCTTTCTGCGTGTGGTCGGTCACGTCACGAACGCCTTTCAGCTCCGGAATGCGCTCAAGCAAAGTACGCTCGATGCCTTCCTTCAAGGTCACGTCCGCCTGGCCGCAGCCCTGGCAACCGCCACCGAACTGCAGCACGGCGATGCCGTCTTCAACTACATCGATCAGGCTGACCTGACCGCCGTGGCTGGCCAGCCCCGGGTTGATTTCGGTTTGCAGGTAATAGTTGATGCGCTCGTTGACCGGGCTGTCGGCGTTGACCATCGGTACTTTGGCGTTTGGCGCCTTGATGGTCAGCTGGCCACCCATGCGGTCGGTGGCGTAATCGACAACGGCGTCATCGAGAAACGCTTCGCTGAAGTGATCGATATAAGCGGTGAAGCTTTTCAGCCCCAGCGCGGTGTCTTCAGGTTTTTCTTCGCCCGGCTTGCAGTAGGCAATGCAGGTTTCGGCGTACTGAGTGCCAGGCTGGGTGATGAAGACGCGGATGCCGATGCCCGGGGTGTTCTGCTTGGAGAGCAGATCAGCCAGGTAATCGTGGGCGGCGTCGGTAATGGTAATAGCGGTCATGGAAACTCCTCGCAGGCTTGGGCGCAGTTTACGCCAATCGTTGCGCCGGACAAAGTCCTAGTATTTTTGTCGGGAAAGATTCTCGTCAGGCTCATCGTCGATTCGCGCCTTGAGCCAGCGATAGCTGCGTTTTTCTACCCATTCGTAGCTCAGCCATGAGCCGACGCCGATCGCCAGCGCGCACACGACAAACATCAAATACGGGTTGATGCCATAGCGTCGCGCGATGAAACCGCCCGCCGACAGCACCAGAACGTGCATGAGATACACCGAATACGAACAATCACCGAGCAGCTTGAGCACACGGCTGCGCTCGACATAACGCTCAAGCGAGATACACGCCATCACCAACACCGCACTCGGTACACCCCAATTGAGCAGCCTCGGCGCCGGTGCCAAATGATAAATCGCCAGCAACGCCGCGACGATGGCCGTCAGTGGCAGCCACAGTCCCGCACCGATCCAGCCCCGGCGATAGAGCATGCCGATGCCGATCCCCAGCAGAAACTCATAGACAATGTCCGAACGGTAAAACTCGCTTATCCAGCCAAACCCGGTCCACGCCTGACTCACAGCAAACAGCGACGCCGCGACTACCAGCAGGCGCACCTGCAGGCGGAACAGCAACGCCCAGGCAAACAGCAGGTAAAACAGGATTTCGTAATTCAGCGTCCAGCCGACATTCAGCGTCGGATAGAAGCCGTAGCCGCCGGGGTTTTCCGTGGGAATGAACAGCAACGACAACAGCAGATGGTTCCAGTCCACCGTCTGATCCGGCAACAGCGGCTGGGCGAACACCACCAGCAGCGCCATCAGCACGGTGTACAGCCAATACGCCGGGACGATGCGAAACAGGCGGTACAGCAGAAAGCGCGCCGGCGGCAGCGGTTTGTTTTCGGTCGAGAGGAAAATCACCAGACCGCTGATGACGAAGAAGATATCGACGCCCACCGCGCCCTTGTCGATGAACAGCTGCCCGATGGGCCCACGCGCCTGAAAGTCGAAGAAGATCTGCATGAAGTGATGGCAGACCACCGTCCACGCGGCAATCGCACGCAGGGCCTGCACTGAAATCAACATTGCCCGCTCCCGATCACAAGTCCTGAAACCACCGCAGATCCCTTGTAGGAGTGAGCCTGCTCGCGATGGCGGCGGCACATTCAACATCTCCAGTGCCTTATTCTCCGCTATCGCGAGCAGGCTCACTCCTACAGGGGTTTTGCGGTGTCGCTTGAAGTTGGGACAGCAAGCCTGCCGCAAACGATCAAAGATTCTCGTAGCGGTTCATGTCCAGCACGCCCTCTTCCACCGGGTCGGTTTCGTGGATGTACTGAGTCAAATCGTGGAAATAGAACCAGAATTGCGGATGACTGCGGCGAATTCCCCAGCGTTCGACGATTTTCTCGAAACGGTTGGCATCTTTGGCGTTTTCCATTGCATCGACAAATTCAGACACCTGATCGGCAGGGATGTTGAAGATGAAGTTCGGATAACTGCTGAGCACGCCCGGGAAAATGGTGATCGTGTCCAGTCCAGGCTGATAGCGCAGCGACTCACCGAGCAGGAACGCCACGTTGCTGTGTGCACGATTGCGCAGCAGGCTGTAGACCTCGCGTTTGCCGCTGGCGGTTTCGACGCGCAGCATCGTCGCTTCCGGCAACTGATCAATCACCTTCAAACCGGCCGCCGGGCGCGAAGTCAGGCGACTCAAGGCCTGTTCGGCATTTTGCAGCGCCGGGTCGATATTCGGCCGCGAGCAGTAAGCGCCGTCGCAGCGATTGATCGGATCCGGCCGCGCATTCAAGTCGCCGTAACGCGCCAGCAATTGCATGGCGAAGTCGTATTTCGGGTCTTTTTCGTCGAGCTTCAGCGCAGTCGGCTTATCGTCGTCAATCGCTTCGTAATCGAGCCACATCTTGAACTGGCCGCTGTTCTGGTACCAATCGTCCAGATAGTCCTCGCGCGAATCGGCCGGCATCAGGCGCAGGAAATTCTGCTCGGCGCCGTTGCGGATCAAGTCGAAATACAGGCGAGTCTGCGCCTGGTGGGAGACGTTACCGAACACGTCGAAGTTGACCGCCAACTGGTAATAGGTGCGTTCAAGCAGCGGGTAGTCGAACAACCACATCGTCTGCGGCACTTCGCCGATCAAGCCCTTGGTCACCGAAGCACTGTCAAAGTGGCGGAAAATGCTCAGCAACGCGTTGTCGTTGCCCGCCCACAGCGTCGACCAACTTGGCGCAGGGACTTCGGCATAGCTGTCGCGACGCAACGCCTCGTATTCATTACGTTTGTCGCGATAGTTGTGCCACAGGCTCAGCACGCTGCCGACGTCGTCGTTCTGCCCCGGCATCGCCGGCAACGGCGTGGCCTGGCCCCGATAGTTCGGATCGGTGATGTACAAGGCGTGTTCCGGCGCCTGGAACAGCGCCCAGAAGTTGTCGCGGATTACGTCGGTCGCGATCTGCCCACGGCACACGGGTCCACGAATAAAGGTGCGGACAAAGTATTCGGCGTTATCGAGCATGAACTGATAACGCGCCTGCGCCGGAATCGCTTCAAACGTGGCGAACGGATTGGCGCGGCTCTGCGGGCCGTAGCCCGGCAAGGCATTGACCTGCCAGTTGCCGCTGTAAAACAGGCTTTTGACCCGCGCCATCTTCGCCGCGCTCAGCGGGTAGGTGATGTGGGTTTTGTGCACGATCACCCCTTGCACCGGCCACAAGCGGTAATACACCTGCGTACCCGGATCGTCGTTCGGGCGGCGGGTGGCGATCAGGTCGATTGGCTGGCCAGTCGGCGTGCGCGAACGCACCCATTGGAAGTAATGCCCCGGCTCGCCGTCCTTGAAATAAAGGTGCGCGAGGAACAGGTGTTCGTACAACCAACGGCCAACCAGGCTTTCGCGGGCACCGGGGCTGTTGAACAGATTTTCCCACTGGACGATTTGCAGGGATTCTTTCGCGCTCGGCGCCAGGCCTTGTTCGTCAATCGGCGCACCAGAGGCGAGCCAGCGTTGCAAGGTCTGGTATTGCTGATCGGTCAGGCCAGTGACTGCCAGCGGCATGCCTTCTTTCGGGTGCGCCCCGGCGTAACCCTCGAATTCGGCGGGCATGGCGCACTGGTTTGCCCGATTCAGACCCAAGATGATGTCTTCGGGAAGTTTCGCGTTAGGCGTCAGCGGCGTCTTGTGCCCCAATTCCAACATCCGCGCCATCAACGCCGCTTGGCTGCCTTGGGCGTCGAGTACCGAATAGAAGTCCTTTTGCTGCCAGGCGCGCTTGCCGAAGGCGTCGTAAAACAATCGGGTGGTCGGCGCCGCGACAGTGCGCTCGCCGTCATACACCGGCATTTTGCTCGCACCACGGGCTGCGCCCTCGCCACTGCCGAGATTGAGCTGGCAGGCGGAGTCGTAGCAGGCGTGGCAGGCCACGCACTTCTCGGTGAAGATTGGCTGGATGTCGCGGACGTACGAAATAGAAGGGGAAATCGCAGGTGCAACCGCTGGCTCTTGCGCCATGGCGCTCCAGCTGAGAAACAGCAACACAAAACCAATGACGCGGTAAGACATGCTGCTGATCCCGAATTTTTAAAAAAACGCCGCGATTCTACATTATGACGACCGTACCAACATGAGTGATATTCATGCAAAAGCGCCACATGCTCTAAAACCGCACAGGTTTGTTATGATCCCGCTCCTTCGTAATGGTCTTTCCGAGTAGTCCAAATGTCCGATCGCAGCGTCCGTCTTCAAGCTCTCAAGCAAGCTCTCAAAGAGCGCATCCTGATACTCGACGGCGGTATGGGCACGATGATCCAGAGCTACAAGCTCGAAGAGCAGGATTATCGGGGCAAACGCTTTGCTGACTGGCCAAGTGACGTCAAGGGCAACAACGACCTGTTGGTGATCACTCGTCCCGATGTCATCGGTGGCATCGAGAAAGCCTATCTGGATGCCGGCGCCGACATTCTCGAAACCAACACCTTCAACGCCACGCGCATTTCCATGGCCGATTACGGCATGGAAGAACTGGCCTACGAGTTAAACGTAGAAGGCGCACGTCTGGCGCGCAAGATTGCCGACGCCAAGACCGCCGAGAACCCGGCCAAGCCGCGTTTCGTTGCCGGCGTGCTCGGCCCGACCAGCCGCACCTGCTCGCTGTCGCCGGACGTCAACAACCCGGGCTACCGCAACGTCACCTTTGATGAGCTGGTGGAAAACTACACCGAAGCCACCAAAGGCCTGATCGAGGGCGGCGCCGACCTGATCCTGATCGAAACCATTTTCGACACCCTCAACGCCAAAGCCGCGATCTTCGCCGTGCAAGGCGTGTTCGAAGAGCTGCACATCGAACTGCCGATCATGATTTCCGGCACCATCACCGATGCCTCCGGCCGCACCCTGTCGGGCCAGACCACCGAAGCGTTCTGGAACTCCGTTGCACACGCCAAGCCGATCTCGGTAGGTTTGAACTGCGCCCTCGGCGCCAGTGAACTGCGCCCGTACCTGGAAGAGCTGTCGAACAAGGCCAGCACCCACGTTTCCGCGCACCCGAACGCCGGCCTGCCGAACGAATTCGGCGAGTACGACGAACTGCCGTCGGAAACCGCCAAGGTCATCGAAGAATTCGCCCAGAGCGGTTTCCTCAATATCGTCGGCGGCTGCTGCGGCACCACGCCGGGGCACATCGAAGCCATCGCCAAAGCCGTCGCCGGTTATGCGCCGCGGCAGATTCCGGACATCCCCAAGGCTTGCCGCCTCTCGGGTCTGGAGCCGTTCACCATCGATCGCAGCTCGTTGTTCGTCAACGTTGGCGAACGTACCAACATCACCGGTTCTGCAAAATTCGCCCGTCTGATCCGTGAAGACAACTACACCGAAGCCCTGGAAGTCGCCCTGCAACAGGTCGAAGCCGGCGCGCAGGTGATCGACATCAACATGGACGAGGGCATGCTCGATTCGAAGAAGGCCATGGTGACCTTCCTCAATCTGATCGCCGGTGAGCCGGACATCTCGCGCGTACCGATCATGATCGACTCGTCGAAATGGGAAGTGATCGAAGCCGGCCTCAAGTGCATTCAAGGTAAAGGCATCGTCAACTCGATCAGCATGAAAGAAGGCGTCGAGCAATTCATCCATCACGCCAAACTGTGCAAGCGCTATGGCGCCGCAGTGGTGGTGATGGCGTTCGACGAAGCCGGCCAGGCCGACACCGAAGCGCGCAAGAAAGAAATCTGCAAACGCTCCTACGACATTCTGGTCAACGAAGTCGGCTTCCCGCCGGAAGACATCATCTTCGACCCGAACATCTTCGCCGTCGCCACCGGTATCGAAGAGCACAACAACTACGCTGTCGACTTCATCAACGCCTGCGCCTACATCCGCGACGAACTGCCGTATGCGCTGACCTCGGGCGGCGTGTCCAACGTGTCGTTCTCGTTCCGTGGCAACAACCCGGTGCGCGAGGCGATCCACTCGGTGTTCCTGCTGTACGCGATTCGCGCCGGTCTGACCATGGGCATCGTCAACGCCGGTCAACTGGAGATCTACGACCAGATCCCGCAGGAACTGCGCGACGCCGTTGAAGACGTGATCCTCAACCGCACCCCGGAAGGCACCGACGCCCTCCTCGCCATCGCCGACAAATACAAGGGCGACGGCAGCGTCAAGGAAGCCGAGACTGAAGAGTGGCGCAGCTGGGAGGTGAACAAGCGTCTTGAGCATGCGCTGGTCAAGGGCATCACCACGCACATCGTTGAAGACACCGAAGAATCGCGCCAGTCGTTCGCCCGCCCGATCGAAGTGATCGAAGGCCCGCTGATGTCCGGCATGAACATCGTCGGTGACCTGTTCGGCGCCGGCAAAATGTTCCTGCCGCAAGTGGTGAAATCCGCCCGTGTGATGAAGCAGGCCGTGGCCCACTTGATTCCGTTCATCGAACTGGAAAAAGGCGACAAGCCGGAAGCCAAGGGCAAGATCCTCATGGCGACCGTGAAAGGCGACGTGCACGACATCGGCAAGAACATTGTTGGTGTGGTGCTCGGATGCAACGGCTATGACATCGTCGACCTCGGCGTGATGGTGCCGGCCGAGAAGATTCTGCAGGTGGCCAAAGAGCAGAAGTGCGACATCATCGGCCTGTCCGGTCTGATCACGCCTTCCCTTGACGAGATGGTCCATGTTGCTCGCGAGATGCAGCGTCAGGATTTCCAGCTGCCGCTGATGATTGGTGGCGCGACCACCTCCAAGGCACACACGGCGGTGAAAATCGAGCCGAAATACAGTAACGATGCGGTGGTCTACGTGACCGACGCCTCGCGTGCGGTCGGCGTCGCGACACAGCTGCTGTCCAAGGAACTGAAGGCCGGTTTCGTCGAGAAGACGCGCCTGGAATACGTCGATGTGCGCGAACGCACCTCGAACCGCAGCGCGCGCACCGAACGCCTGAGCTATGCCGCCGCGATCGCCAAGAAGCCACAGTTCGACTGGGCGTCTTACCAGCCGGTCAAGCCGACATTCACTGGCAGCAAGGTGTTGGATAACATTGATCTCAAGGTGCTGGCCGAATACATCGACTGGACGCCGTTCTTCATTTCCTGGGACCTGGCCGGCAAGTTCCCGCGCATCCTTGAAGACGAAGTGGTCGGTGAAGCCGCCACCGCGCTGTACAAGGACGCGCAGGAAATGCTCGCCAAGTTGATCGACGAGAAGCTGATCAGCGCCCGCGCCGTATTCGGCTTCTGGCCGGCCAATCAGGTGCATGACGACGATATCGAGTTGTACGGCGATGATGGCCAGCCATTGGCAAAACTGCATCACCTGCGCCAGCAGATCATCAAGACCGACGGCAAGCCGAACTTCTCGCTGGCCGACTTCGTTGCACCGAAGGACAGCGAAGTGACCGACTACGTCGGTGGTTTCATCACCACCGCCGGCATCGGCGCCGAAGAAGTGGCCAAGGCCTATCAGGACGCTGGCGACGACTACAACTCGATCATGGTCAAAGCCCTCGCCGACCGTCTCGCCGAGGCCTGCGCCGAATGGTTGCACCAGCAAGTGCGTAAAGAGCACTGGGGTTACGCCAAGGACGAAACCCTCGACAACGAAGCGCTGATCAAAGAGCAGTACAGCGGCATCCGCCCTGCGCCGGGTTATCCGGCCTGCCCGGATCACACCGAGAAAGCCGCACTGTTTACCCTGCTCGACCCTGAAGCCGCCGAAATGCGCGCAGGACGCAGCGGTGTGTTCCTCACCGAGCACTACGCGATGTTCCCGGCCGCAGCAGTCAGTGGCTGGTACTTCGCCCATCCGCAAGCGCAATACTTCGCCGTGGGCAAGGTCGACAAGGATCAAGTGCAAAGTTACACCTCGCGCAAAGGCCAGGAGCTGAGCGTAACCGAGCGCTGGCTGGCACCGAACCTCGGTTACGACAACTGATCACTCGGCTCAATCCCGGCGCCGGTTTAACCGGCGTCGGGAGCGGCGCATGCAGTTCATGCGCTGGATGGATGACTTGAAGCGCCGGATACAGGTGTTCTTGCGGCATTGATTGCATCGATCTCCTGCTGCGAAAGCTCGATCATCTTCACGTTGCGTTCGGCCGTACGGTCGAACAACCGGCTCAAGTACTCGGGATCGTCGGCGCTCAGGCCGTCATCTTTGCCGTCGTCAAGCAAGTGTGACTCTTCCAGTTTCCTGAAGTCCTCGGGGAACTTCTCCTGAAGGTACTCCACCCAGTAATCGCGCTGAATCAGATCTTCGAGAAACTTGTCGGACCGCTCGGCGTTGCTGACTTCTGTTCGCGCCTCCACCAGTTGTTGCGGGCTGACGCCCGAAGCATAGGTCATGTTTTTCGGCTGCCCCGGCAACTCCAGGCCATCCTCCCAGCCGGCGGTCAAACCGATTCGATAACCCAAGCGCACCTCGGCCTCATCGAAACCACTGCGTGCTGCCGCCGCTTTTGCCAATTCGTCGACTTTGTCCAGGCGAAACAGTCGTCGCGACAGACTCAACAACACCCCACCTTTTGCGTCTGATCGACCTGACGGTAAATCCAGCAACGCGTTATGGGTGAACACCTTGGTTTCCAGCCCGCTGAAGGTAAGGATGCGTCCATCGACGCAGGTTCCGTGGGTGGTAGCCCCGGCGAAAATCACCTCCCTGAGTTCGGTATCAGCCGCGGCCGCTTCCATGACGGTCCATACCCGCCGTGTCAGATCCGCGTTGGCCACCCTGAACTCTCGGGTGTCCTGCAGTCGCTCAAGCAGATGAAAGAACGCCGCGCTGTCCGGTTCAGCAGCCAGTTGCTCCCAGAGCGTATCCCGAGCCGCCAGTTGTTCAGGAGGAAGATTGGCAAGCCATGGGGCTTTGTATTGCGCCTGCGACGGATCGATAGGTAGGGTTTCGTCGGATTCAATGCTGTCAGACGTTTCGGTCAAGCCGCCGGCGGCATCGTCAACCATCTCTTCGAGATCCGTGCGTGAAAAACCCAGTACCCGATGGCGCTCACCTTCCGCCTGATAGGCCCTGAGCCGCACGAGGCTTTCTTCGGACAAGTTGTAGTTGTCAGTCAAGTCTGTACCGTTCATCAATTGTTCGTGGCTACCGTCAAGTGCGTCGTCGGGCAGCGTGGTGATGTCGTTACGGCTCAAATTGAGCGTGCGCAGATGCTCCGACTCCAGCGCACCTTCCGGCCATGCGTACAGATTGTTGTTGCGCAAATCGAGAGCTTCCAGCCGCCCGAAATAGTTGACATCGAAGGACTCGAGGTTGTTGTAGCTCACATCCAGCCAGGTCAGGTGTTCAAGCCCGGAAAGCGACTCGTACAAGCGTTCGGGATCGTAGAGACGGTTGCTCGACAGTTCCAGACGCTCCAGCGCAGACATGTTCCGGATCGACTGCGGCAACGCTTCCAGTTCATTGCCGCCAAGCTCCAGAGTCCGTAGCTCGGTAAAGGCACCGAGAAAACCGTTGGCGCCCTCGACAGTCACCCTTGTGCCGGTCAGGTTGAGCGTGCGGACATGCGCAAAATCTTCCGGCAATGCCGGTATGTCTCCCAGTTGCAAACCGTTCAGGTTCAGCACGGCTTGCGTCACACCTTCCATGTTGGGCAACCTTGCCCGCCAACAGGTGAGAACTCTCCAGGCCGCCAGACTGCGGGTTTGCGAAGAGACAACCCAGTCCGCACCGCGAATTTCGCGGGTGTAGAGCCAGCCATTGAGTCGCCGCACCAGCGTTTCGAAAGTCTGGTTCCAAGCGCCGATACGAGCAACTATTTCGGCATCCGTCGCTCCGCTACTGCGCATCTGGCCAATCAACTGCGAAGCCTGTTCGGCAGTAAAGGCCGGCTGCATACGCTGAAGAATGTTGATCATCAGCGTTTCACCTTCGCCAACTGCCGCCTGGGGAAGTGGCAGCAATTGCCTGGCAATGGAGAGTCCGCTCTCTGCTGGTGGAAAGGTCAGCGGGACCGGTTCATCGGCAAATGCTTGCAGCGCACCTTCGGGCAGTCCGATTTCAAACTCGATACGCTGTTGCGCAGCTCGCAGCGCAACCGTCGTTGCTGGCGACAAAGGATTACCGGACAGATTGCTGTTGATCAGCGCATGACTGTCCAGCAGGGTCTGTGGCAGCGTGGTGATGTTGTTATTGCGCACATCCATCCAGGTCAGTTGAGCCAGATCTTCAGCGCCCGCAGGCCACGCTTGCAGATCGACGTTGCGCAGATTGAGCGCTTTCAAGCGCGACAAGCCACCGACGTTCAACCCGGTTAACGGGTTGTTATGCAGGTCCAGCTGTTCAAGCGCCGGGAACGCCTCCAGGCTTGACTGCAACTGCTCAGTGTTCACCAACAGATTGTCGGAAAGGTCCAGCCGGTTCAGCCTTGCCAGGCTGCCAGGTTCAATCGGCAACGCGTGCAGGGCGTTGTCACTCAGGTCGAGCGTTTGCACTTCTTGAAAGGCGCTGACGAAATCGCGCAGTTGCAAGGCATCGACGCGCTGGCCCAGCAGAAGCAAGGTACGCACATGAGAAAACGCATCGGCAGGCAATTTCGGCAGCTCGCTTAGCATCAATCCCGATAAATCAAGGGTCGAAGCGGAAACCGTCGAACCGTATCGCTTGAAAAGCCCTTTGCGCCAATTGCTCCTGATGGCATGGATGGCGTTGGATCGCCCGATTACTTCCCTGAGCGTTTCCTGATAGGCCATGCCCTTTTGCAGCCACTCGCCGAGCTGTTTGTCGAGCGTTGCAAACTGCTCGCTCAGGGCTTCGATTGCGGCGTAGCGCTGTTGTTCATCAGGCCATTGCTGGAAAAACCGCTCGAAGATACTTTGCGCCGCCTGGCTCAGGCCTTCGCCCAAACGCTGCAACTCGCCTTTGCAGTAATCGCGGACCATCGCTTCGCGGTCTATAAGGTGCGCGGGCAGTGTCCTGGCGTACTCGTAGGCGACCTTGAAGTTTTCGCGGGAAAATCTCGACCAGTCCAGTGACAATCCGGACCATAACTTTTCGTGCCCCTTGAGCAACCCCTCAGGCAAGTTACTGATCCCGGTATCCTTGAGACTCAGTCGTTCGAGCTCCGGCAGTTCAAGCACGCCGGTCGGCCACTCCAGCAAGGAGTAGGCGACGATCTCCAGCTTGCGCAGCTTTTGCAGGTGACTGACGTTGAATGTGATCGGCTGGTAGCTTGCAGAACACACGGTCAGTTCTTCAATCCGGACCAACATGCCCAACCGTGCAGGCATGTCAGCGGCAAACGGGACGGCGCTGTAAAGCGTCAGACTTTTCAACGCCGGCATCCCCTGCAAGATTTGCGGCACATTGCTGAACAGTTCGCTCGTCGCATTGATGCGCAAATTTTCCAGGTTCGGGAAAACAGCCAGCAGTGAGTCGGCATTCGCATCCGTGATGCAGCGGCCGCGTACGCTCAACTCACGCACATGCGAAAAGTCCGCAGTCAAGGCTGGTAACGGTTCATCACAGATCAATTCCAGCTGTGCATAACGCGGATGGTCCTGCGCCAGCGGTGACTCGCGCCAACTCTGTTTGATATTGCGCACGACGCTCGCTCTGCCACCGATCAACGATTGCAGCGAGAGTTCTGGCGTCGACTCGCCCTGCCATTCGGCGAGTGTCGAGTCGAGCTCTTGCCATTCACGCATGCGCCTTTGCAGAAGCTCGTAGATCTGCAGGTCAGTCTTTCCCGACGCCAGCTGCTGAAGAATGAAGCCGCCCGCTTGTTGATCGGTGAGGCCCGGATAAACATTCTGCACCCGTGTCACCAGCAGTGGATTGACGCCCTGCCCGCGTCCACTGGCGTAGTAACCGAGGCCATGACCGGGCACTCGCAGCGCCGGTTTGAAGCGTTTGCCGGCGCCATGACGCTTGCCGGCCAAGTGAGCCAGTTCAGCACGATACTGATGCACGTGATCAATCACCAGACGACGCAGGGATGCACTCTGACTGACGTCAGCAAGCCCCAAGGCCTGACGGGATGTGTCGGGCAAGGCATGCATGACCGAAGAAAAAAAATTATCGCCTTGCCGAGCAATGCCATTGAGCTCCTCTGCGCGTTCGTTGAAGGCCTGATAGGAGGGCCCCTGCTTGACCAGGTATTTCAGTTGCCGCGAGGATTCGCTGCCGACACTATCGATCAAGGGTCCGTGAGTGCTGCCCTCGCGTACCTCGAGACGCACATCGTCTGACCAGCCAGGCAGTCTTTCGAGTACGCGCAACGCGAGCCACTGACTCCCGGATGCGGCCAGGTTCTCCATGTGTAACCCGACGACCGCATGATCGAAGCGCCTGCCTTGAGCGTACCCGCGCGACTCTTCAAGCAACCGCAACGGCAACCGCCCGCCTGTTTCCAATCGCGCAAGCTCTTCGGCATTGGCCTGCATGCATACCCTGATCGCTGCAGAACTGCCGAGCCCGGGCGTGGCCTTTTGTAGCCGGCTGATCCACGGTGCCTGCAATGTCGGTTCGGCATAGAGCTGCTCGAACATTGTCGGTTGACGGGTTTTCAGGAAGTCCACCAATTGCGCTCTGAACTCGACGGGCCGGTTTGCGCTGATGCGGGCCGCTTCAGATCCCAGCAGGCGGACTACTTCCTGCTCGTCCAGCGCCTCAAGAAGGATGGCGGGCATTTGAGCAGTCAGCACATCGGCGCGGGCGATCTGAATCGGTGCCTTGATAGCGTCACCTGGAAAAAGTGACGCGTCACCATGCTTGACACTCGCGCCTGACAAACCCGGGCCGTCGAAAACCTCAAGCACGCGCCCGGTGGGCCATCGAGGCATTTGTGGCAGCAATGACAATGTCAGCAGGAAAGGTTCATCAACGGTGGAACCGTCCTCAATGTTCTCGATGATCCGGCTCACGGCCTGGTCAGCCTCGAACAGGCGCAATGTATCGGCCAACGCCAGTGGCGCAGGCGAATGGTCCAGATGCATCTGGCGCAGAGCATCATCACTGACACCGCTGAGATCCGCGATGTTGAGCAATTGCTCATCGGAAAAGGCCTCGGTGCAATGGCCGATACGCCGCAGCAGCGTCAATCGATCCCAGGTCAGCGGTCGCTCGAAGGTATGTCGCCAGGCGCCCAGCCGGTTGTGTTCGAGAATGGGCCGATAGGCTGACGCGTCAGTCGGATGGAGAATGCGCCATTGTTTCAGTTGTTCATCAAAGGCCGTTTGATACACCTTGCCCTGCTGACGAATGTAGGTCTTGCCGTTCAGTCGATGCAGGCCTTGCGCATCAGGGACAGACGCGGCGGACGGCCCGTCTGTGCTTTCATAAGGCGCAAGATCAGGTGCCCACAAACGTGGCTTGCCGTCGAGGCCTTCAATGGGCTCGGCCTTCTCGATCACCGGCACCGATTTGGCTGCAGTCAATCTGCCCAGGCCCTTGCCTGCACCTGCCATTACTCCGATCAGCGCGAGGTTTTCTGCAACATCGACCAAGTGTCCCTTGGCCGCCTGGCGATCACCTTCAGTCCATTCGATAGCACCCTCGAACGACTCATACAGCAATTGCCCGGCCATCACCGTCATCATGATCTCGCCCAGCACCGGTACGAACATCGACACCATGTTCAACGCGAGCATGCCGAATTCCAGCAAGTGATTGAGCCGTTTCGCCCGCACGCTCGCGTCGACATCCGCGGTCGGTACGGCGCGGGCACGCGCATCGGCGATGAATTTGTCGCAATGCTGTTCAAAAAGGTACTGCCACAGATCGGTATTGGCGGCCCAAATGCCTGCCACGCCGTTGCGCACGATACCGAACGGATTGAGATAAGGATCTTCCTCTGGTTCACGCTTGCCCTGGTGCTCGGGCGGCAGTTCCTTGATCTGCGTGAAAACCGAGACCGGCGGGAACATCTGGACGACTTTTACCCAGATCGAACGTAACGGGTCTACCGGTGCATCCGCCGCAGGCCGGGTGAATTGACTGAAGTAATAAGGGCGGTCGGCATAGGTGAAGAACTGACTGAAAAAACGCTGGTAGGCCGTTGCCGGCTCACTCGACGGCGAAGCGTCCCGTGCAGTGAACTTGCGTTTGAAGACTTCGCGCATCTGCGCTGAGGTGTAGCGTTTGAGGGGATGTTCCGGGTCATGGGGGATGTAGACGATGAAATCGTTGGTGTAGCGATACTGTTCGCTGATGCTGAACACCACGCAGCCGGTCATCCGGCGTTTCATCAGGCTGAGGTCGCGAAACCATACGGATTTCTTGCCCAGGCGCGGGTGGACTTCGCCATCGACGACAGACAGGAGCATTCGATAGTCGTCTGGCTCGATGTCCTTCTTCAGCAACGCCAGTTCAGCGGCTGCGCGCATCGCGGTTTTCTGGCTGCTGATGAATTGCTCACGCAATGTTCCGCTCGACTGGAAAAACGCTTTCACACGCGTCTGATAGAGCGCGCCGATATCCAGTGTTCGACACAGCGAGAGAAACTGGCTGACAGTGATATTGAGTGTCACCGCCTGGAACGTATCGGCGGTCGAAGCGGCGACGAAAAATCCGGATTCGCGATGAAAGGCCCCCTCCTCGCATTCCGCCGCTTCGAAATTGTGCAGGGCGGCTTGCAGCATGGAGAGCTTCAACACTTCGAAGGTCGACACTTCGATTTCCAGCACGCTGACTTGCAACGGATGCCGGAGACACAGCAGGGTTTTGTTGACGTCGAGCTCGACGCTGAATCGGTCCTTGAGCGCTTTGAGCAGCTGAGCCTCGGCGAATGCTTCGATGCTTTCAAGCGCTGCCATGCTCTTGTCCAGTCGCGACTGGGCAAGAAAGCCTTCGGTGATGTGCGCTTGCAGATTGCGCCGTTGCTCGTCGGACAGCGCCTGGTACCAGTCTGGTAGTTGCGTGTCCGCGCTCTTGATATGAGCGCGGCGCTCGGGGCTGGCGTCGATCAACCAATCGGGGACCATCTGCTCGATACGCTTGCCGTGAAGACTGGCGCTGGCCAGCGTCTGCTTATCGAGGTTCAACGGAGGGTTGGAAGACTGCGCAGCTGCGGGCAGCGTCGGGGGATGAATGGTCATTCTGTCGCTCCTGAAAAGTGGAACGACAGGACACCATTCCTGGCGGGGCGAACTGCGGTACATAGTTATCGCATCGGCGATGAGTTGTTACCAATCGCTTCAGCTGAGCAGCGCACGGCAAGGGCACTCTTCGGTGAATTGACTATGCTGTCTGGGACACACACGCAGACGGGGGATTTATGGACGATCCAGTCGACAACAAGCCACCCAGCTTCTGGCAGATGCTGCACAGCGTCATGGCCGCGGCGTTCGGGGTGCAGAGCGGAAAAAACCGGGCGAGGGATTTCACCCATGGCAAACCCGGCTATTTCGTCATTTTGGGCATTCTGTTCACGGCGGTATTTGCCTTGACGCTGTTGGTCATCGTCAAAGTGGTGCTGCATTTCGCCGGGGTTTGAAGCGTCTCAGTGCATCAGGGTTTGCAGGTTGAACGGATAGCGATATGAGGCTGGTCGGCCCTTCGCCGAGAGTTGGCGGAAGTTCACGCCATAGTTCGGCGACTTGCCCATGACCAGCATTTGTCGAGCGTGAGACTTGTCGACAAGTTGCAGCAATGGAATCTGCCGATCGCGGCCGCCGTACTGATCGAGATCGACGCCAAGCTCATGATCATGCAACTCGACCAGCGCCCAGCCACCGAGGGTGAAATGGCCACCCACCAACGCGCTCAACCGCCCGTCGACGACAGCCTGCAACGCGGCAGGTGACGTGTTGACGGCGCTGAACAGCGCATCCCTGCCGGGGGTTTTACCGGCCTCGGCAAAAGCGCGCATGGCACCGAAGGCCATTTCATCGTTGGCCGACCACACCAGCGAAACCTCGGGATAACGCTTGACCAGTTGCCTGGCCTGCTCATATGCGCGTTGCTGGGTCCAGCCGCTGTAAACCAGTTGCCGCAAGCGCACCTGCGGATGTTCGGCCAAGGCACGCTGCATACCGTGCTCGCGCAACTGCGCCGACGGCGTGATCTTCAGACCGGAGAACGCCAGCAACTCGATCTGTTGATCCTTGGCAACCGGGGGGTGCAGACGAATCAGTTCCTTCATCATCAGGTAACCGCCTTCCTCGTCATTCGGCACCAGGCTGCCGATGCGGTCCGCACGCTCGCCCACCAGCGCTTGCTGATTGGCAGTCAATGCTGCGTTGACCATGAACAACTTCACGCCGCTGCCCTGCGCCAGACGCAGAATCTGTGGCGCGATGTACTGTTCGTTGACGAACATCAGGTAGTCGGGACGGTTGGGCCCCTGCAGGGCGATTCTGGCCTGGGCGAGGGTCAGTTCCGGCTGGCGCTGGGAATAGAGGATCTGCAGATCGATGCCCAGATTGCGCGCAGCCGACTGCATGAACTGCGAGTAACTGATCCAGAACGCTTCTTCGGTCGAGCCCGGATTCAAAAACAGCACCGATTCTGCTCGCGCACTGCTGCCCAAGGCTGTGCCCAGCAAAAGAAGACCGATATGGAGAAACTTGAACATGAAGCATCCGGGCCCAAGGAAATATGGCCGCGCATTATAGCCATCGATCAATCGGCTATTGACGCTTGATCCCGTTTTTTGTCCGACAATCGTCGGGAGCGGGCCCGGATGGGTCGTTTACTGATGACTGACCCAGAATACCGCTGTTCCTACAACCAGAATGATCAGGAACAAAATGGCCCATGCATCGACACTGCTATCGCTTTTTCTTGCCTTGGTCGGATTGCTCATTGCATCGCCTCTTATCGGTTTTATCGGTGATTGCAGAAAGACTCGACCACAGTTAAGACGATGATTGTCCGCACGACAAATGTGGGTTAGTTGACAGCTATTCTCGTTAGGCGATTTGGTTCTTTACATATACTCAAACATCACTTTTGCGCATAACTGCAAACGGGTATATTGCCCCGGCTCCCTTAGGGAGCGCGCGGCCGTGCGCGCAGAATTGCAGAGGCACCATCGGACTCCAGCAAGCGAAAACGCAGCGTTTTCCGAGTGGCCCAAAGCCTGAGAACAGGACTTATATGTACGTATACGACGAGTACGATCAGCGGATCATCGAGGACCGCGTCAAGCAGTTCCGTGATCAGACCCGACGCTATCTGGCAGGTGAGCTGAGCGAAGAAGAATTCCGCCCTCTGCGCCTGCAAAATGGCCTGTACATCCAGCGCTTCGCGCCGATGTTGCGTGTGGCGGTGCCTTACGGCCAACTGACTTCGCGTCAGACTCGCATGATGGCCAAGATTGCCCGCGACTACGACAAGGGCTACGCCCACATCAGTACGCGGCAGAACGTGCAGTTCAACTGGCCGGCGGTGGAAGACATCCCGGACATCCTCGCTGAACTGGCCACCGTGCAGATGCACGCGATCCAGACCAGCGGCAACTGCCTGCGCAACGTCACCACCGACCAGTTTGCCGGTGTGGCCGCCGACGAAGTGATCGACCCGCGCCCATGGTGCGAGATCGTCCGTCAGTGGACTACGTTCCACCCGGAATTCGCCTACCTGCCGCGTAAATTCAAAATTGCCGTCAACGGTTCGACCGCTGACCGCGCCGCGATTGAAGTCCACGACATCGGCCTGGAGCCGGTGCACAACGCCGCTGGCGAACTGGGCTTCCGCGTACTGGTCGGTGGTGGCCTCGGTCGTACCCCGGTGGTTGGCGCGTTCATCAACGAGTTCCTGCCGTGGCAGGATCTGTTGAGCTACCTCGACGCGATCCTGCGGGTCTATAACCGCTACGGCCGTCGCGACAACAAATACAAGGCGCGGATCAAGATCCTCGTCAAAGCCCTCACGCCAGAAGTGGTTGCGCAGAAAGTCGATGCGGAAATGGAACACCTGCGCGGTGGCCAGACCACACTGACCGACGCCGAACTGCAGCGTGTGGCCAAGCACTTCGTCGACCCGGATTACAAGGCGCTGGAAAACCAGACCGCGCAACTGGCCGATCTCGACAAAGAGCATCCGGGTTTCGCTCGCTGGCGTACCCGCAACACCCTGGCGCACAAGAAGCCGGGGTATGTCGCCGTGACCCTGTCGCTGAAACCGACCGGCGTGGCGCCTGGCGACATCACCGACAAGCAGCTCGATGCCGTCGCCGATCTGGCCGATCGCTACAGCTTCGGTCAACTGCGCACCTCGCACGAGCAGAACATCATTCTGGCCGACGTCGAGCAAAGCCAACTGCTCACCCTGTGGGGCGAACTGCGTGAAGGCGGTTTCGCCACGCCGAACATCGGCCTGCTGACCGACATCATCTGCTGCCCGGGCGGTGATTTCTGCTCACTGGCCAACGCCAAGTCGATCCCGATCGCCGAATCGATCCAGCGCCGTTTCGACGACCTCGACTATCTGTTCGACATCGGCGAACTGGATCTGAACATCTCCGGTTGCATGAACGCCTGCGGCCACCACCACGTCGGCCACATCGGCATCCTCGGTGTGGACAAGAAAGGCGAAGAGTTCTACCAGGTTTCCCTCGGCGGCAGTGCCAGCCGTGACGCAAGCCTGGGCAAGATCCTCGGCCCGTCCTTCGCTCAGGAAGCCATGCCTGACGTGATCTCGAAGCTGATCGACGTGTACGTTGAACAACGTACCGAAGACGAGCGCTTCATCGACACTTATCAGCGTATTGGCATCGACCTCTTCAAGGAACGCGTCTATGCAGCGAATCATTAAGAACAACGAGGTCGTCGACGAAACCTGGCACTTGCTGCCCAAGGATTTCAACATCGACGAGATCAGCAACTGCGACGACCTGATCGTTCCGCTGCAACTGTGGCGTGAACACAGCCGCATGCTCAAGGCTCGCGACGGCGGTCTGGGTGTGTGGCTGGACGCTGACGAAGAAGCCGAGGAAATCGGTGAAGACGTCGCCGAGTTTCAGGTGATTGCCCTGAACTTCCCGGCATTCACTGACGGCCGCAACTACTCCAATGCCCGCCTGCTGCGCGACCGTTATGGTTTCAAAGGCGAACTGCGGGCGATTGGCGACGTGCTGCGCGATCAGCTGTTCTACATGCACCGCTGCGGTTTTGACGCCTTTGCCGTGCGCCCGGATAAAGACCCGTACGAAGCCCTTGAAGGTCTGAAGGATTTCTCGGTGACCTATCAGGCTGCCACTGACGAACCGCTGCCGCTGTTCCGTCGCCGCTGAAGGTTTAGTGCAGACAAAAAAACGCCGGTCATGTGACCGGCGTTTTTTTATGCCCGTTCGATTTACCAGAAGCGTTGCTGGGTCAGGCGACTCCACCAGCTCAGCAGTACGCGGTCGACCGAGCCGCTGGCGGCCATGCCGATCCGCTCCTGCAAGCTTTTGCGTTCGGCATAGTGCAGGTGATAGACCTCGGCCTTTTTCGCCCGGTCTGCCAGATATTCATCACTGGTCTTGAGTTCATCGACCAGTTGCTTATCCAGCGCCGCGACGCCGAGCCAGACTTCACCAGTAGCGACATCGTCAATCGCCAGTTGCGGGCGATAGCGAGCGACGAAGTTCTTGAACAGTTGATGGGTGATGTCCAGGTCTTCCTGAAACTTCTCCCGGCCCTTCTCGGTGTTTTCGCCAAACACGGTCAGGGTGCGCTTGTACTCACCGGCGGTGAGCACTTCAAAATCGATGTCGTGCTTTTTCAGCAGGCGGTTGACGTTGGGCAACTGCGCCACCACACCGATCGAGCCAAGAATCGCGAACGGCGCACTGATGATCTTCTCACCGATGCAAGCCATCATGTAGCCGCCGCTGGCGGCAACTTTGTCGATGCAGACAGTCAACGGCACACCTGCTTCACGGATACGCGCCAGTTGCGATGACGCCAGACCATAGCTGTGCACCATGCCGCCGCCGCTTTCGAGTCGCAGCACGACTTCGTCCTTCGGTGTGGCAAGGGTCAGCAGCGCAGTGATTTCGTGACGCAGGCTCTCGGTAGCCGAGGCCTTGATGTCACCGTCGAAATCCAGCACGAACACGCGAGGTTTGGCCTCGGGTTTGTTCTTCTGCTTCTTCTCGCTCTTCTCGGACTTGGCTTCGCCCTTGCGCAAAGCCTTGAGCTGATCCTTGTCGAGCAAGGTCTGCTCCAGACGCTCACGCAGGCCTTTGTAGAAATCATTGAGCTTGCTGACCTGCAACTGCCCCGCCGACTTGCGCCGGCCCTTGCTGCGCAACGCGGCAAAACTGGCGAGCACCACCAGAATGGCGATCACCAGGGTGACGGTCTTGGCCAGAAAACTGGCGTACTCGGTGAAAAACTCCACAGCGACTCCTTAAAACAATGCGCGGGTGCAAAACACACGCTCGGGATAAGTCCAGCATACCCATGCGCCGGCTCGTCGGCCAGCCGTGAAACCTCTGGCAACACCCCTGTAACGGGCATTTCAAACAAGCGTATGTTTTTTCATTGACAGCTCGACAGCATCCTCATAACCTCGCCAAACCTTCAACGTACCGGGATGACGCGGACGTGGGCAGCATCTATTTGATTCGACATGGCCAGGCCTCCTTTGGCGCAGACGACTATGACGTCCTGTCACCGACCGGTGTGCGTCAGGCAGAAATCCTCGGTCAGCACCTCGCTGAACTGGGGATCAGCTTCGATCGCTGCCTCGCCGGAGACCTGCGCCGTCAGCAGCACACGGCCACCAGCGCCCTGGAGCAATTTACTGCCAAAGGCCTGCCGGTGCCGATCCTGGAAACCGATTCCGCGTTCAACGAATTCGATGCCGACGCGGTGATTCGCGCCCTGCTCCCGGCGATGCTGCCGGACGAGCCGGAAGCCCTCGACATCCTGCGCAACGCCGCGCAGAACCGCGGCGAGTTCCAACGCATTTTTGCCCTGATCATCGAACGCTGGCTGGCCGGCACTTACGACACGCCGGGGCTGGAAAGCTGGCTGGGTTTCGTCGAACGCGTCCAGGCCGGGCTGCACCGGATCCTTGATCTGGCCGATAAAAACCAGAAAATCGCCGTGTTCACTTCCGGCGGCACCATCACTGCCCTGCTCCACCTCATTACCCAAATGCCTGCCCGACAGGCTTTTGAATTGAACTGGCAAATCGTCAACACCTCGCTCAACCAGCTGAAGTTTCGCGGTCGTGAGGTGGCTTTGGCTTCCTTCAACAGTCATGCACACCTGCAACTGCTGAAGGCTCCGGAACTCATCACTTTCCGCTGAGTCCGGATAACTGTGAACCTTGCTGTAATCAACCTCATAAGGATCGAACCATGACCTCCGTAGCCGATGCCGTAAAAGCAATGCAAGCCAAGTTCAACCCAGCCGCTGCTGCCGGCCTGGATCTGGTCTTCGGTTTCAACATCACCGACGAAGACAAGCAGTACTCGCTGATCGTCAAAGACGGCACTTGCGACATCCAGGAAGGTGAAAACCCGGACGCCAACTGCACGCTGGTGCTGGACAGCGAAACCCTGAAAGGTATCGTCAGCGGCGAAACCGACGGCATGCAGGCTTTCATGGGCGGCAAGCTGCGCGTTGAAGGCGACATGATGCTGTCGATGAAACTGTCCGAGCTGTTCCCGTCGTAACAGCGACGTTCAGTGACACAAGAATCCCGCCCCCTGTGGCGGGATTTTTGCGTTTCGGCCCTGTAGGAGCTGTGGCACGCTGCGATCTTTTGACCCTGTTTTTTAGAATGCAAAGTCAAAAGATCGCAGCCTCGTTTCACTCGACAGCTCCTACAGGGTTACCCGGTGAACGAAGCGGCCAGTAACTCTCGGGTATACGGATGCTGCGCTGCATGAAACAGCGTATTCGTCTCGCCACGCTCCACCACCTCACCGTCCTTCATCACGATCAAGTCATGCGCCAGTGCTCGCACCACCGCCAGATCGTGGCTGATGAACAGATAGGTCAAGCCATACTCCGCCTGCAAACGCCGCAACAGCGCGACAATCTGCTTCTGCACCGTGCGATCCAGTGCCGACGTCGGTTCATCCAGCAGGATCAAGTCGGGCTTGAGCACCAGCGCCCGGGCAATGGCGATGCGTTGCCGCTGACCACCGGAAAACTCGTGGGGATAGCGATGGCGAGTAGCCGGGTCGAGGCCGACTTCACGCAGCACATCGATCACTGCCCGTTCGCGCTCAGCGGCATTCAAATCGCTATGCACCTGTAGACCTTCGGCGATGATCTGCTCCACGCACAGGCGCGGACTCAGACTGCCGAACGGATCCTGAAACACCACTTGCAGGCGTTTGCGCAGCGGTCTGAGTTGCTTGCCGCTCAACTGCTCCAGCGCCTCGCCCTGAAAGCGGATGCTGCCCTGGGCATCCAGCAAACGCAGAATCGCCTGGCCCAGCGTCGACTTGCCGGAACCGGATTCGCCGACGATCCCCAAGGTCTTGCCGCGCTGAAGATTCAAATCAATGCCATTGACCGCGTGCAAGTACGACTTCGCGCGCAGCCATCCGCCGCCCAAACGGAAGCGCACATTGAGATCACGCACCTCCAGCACGTCCTCCGCAGGCTCCCGGCACAACGCTTCGCCACCCGGTTCAGCGTTGAGCAATTCGATGCTGTAAGGATGTTGCGGCGCACTGAACAACTGTTCACACGACGCCTGTTCGACGATCAGACCGCCGCGCATGACCGCCACCCGCTGAGCGATGTTTCGCACCAGATTCAGGTCATGACTGATGATCAGCAGCGCCATGCCCAGCCGTTCTTGCAGCTCCTTGAGCAACAGCAGAATCTTGCGTTGCACGGTCACGTCCAGCGCGGTAGTCGGTTCGTCGGCAATCAGTAACTGCGGCTCGCAGGCCAGCGCCATGGCGATCATCACCCGTTGTCGCTGACCGCCCGAGAGTTGATGCGGATAGGCCTTGAGCCGCTCGCGCGGATGTTGAATGCCGACCAATTCCAGCAGTTCCAAAATCCGTAACCGCGCCGCCGCCCCGGCCAGCCCCTTGTGCAGCGCAAGGCTTTCGCCCAGTTGCCGCTCAATCGTGTGCAAAGGGTTCAGTGAGCTCATCGGCTCCTGAAAAATCATCGCGATGCGGTTGCCACGCAATTGCCGCAAGTAGCGCTCATGCACGCCAAGCAGCTCCTCGCCGGCATAACGGATGCTGCCGTCGATCCGCGTGATGGTCGGGTCAAGCAATTGCAGAATGCTGTGCGCCGTCACCGATTTACCGGAGCCGGATTCCCCAACCAGAGCAACGCACTCACCGGGGCGAATGTCGAGGTCGATGCCGTGCACCACGGGCTGGCCATTGAACGCTACCCGCAAGTCGCGTATTTCGATCAGATGTTCAGGCATCTCAAGTCCTCGGATCAAACGCATCGCGGCAGGCTTCGCCGATGAAAACCAGCAGTGAAAGGATCAGCGCCAAGGCAAAGAACGCGGTCAAGCCCAGCCACGGTGCTTGCAGATTGCTCTTGCCCTGACCGATCAACTCCCCCAGCGAAGCACTGCCGGCCGGCATGCCGAAACCGAGAAAATCCAGCGCTGACAAGGTCGCAATCGCGCCGGTGAGAATGAACGGCAGATAGGTCAGCGTGGCGCTCATGGCATTGGGCAGAATGTGTCGAACGATTACCTGCGCATCGCCCACACCCAGCGCGCGTGCCGCTTTCACATATTCCAGGCCACGGCTGCGCAGGAACTCGGCCCGCACCACATCGACCAGACTCAACCAGGAAAACAGCGCCATGATCCCCAGCAACCACCAGAAATTCGGCTCGACAAACCCGGACAGAATGATCAGCAGATACAACACCGGCAGCCCCGACCAAACCTCCAGCAAGCGCTGACCGATCAAATCGACCCAACCGCCGTAGTAGCCCTGCAACGCCCCGGCGGCGATGCCGATCAGCGCACTCGCCGCGGTCAGCGCCAAGGCAAACAACAGCGACACGCGCGTGCCGAAAATCACCCGCGCCAGCACGTCGCGCGCCTGATCGTCGGTGCCCAGCCAGTTGTCGCCACTGGGCGGACTTGGCGCCGGCTCCGTGAGGTCGTAATTGACCGTGTCGAACGCGAACGGAATCGGCGCAAACCACATTCGCCCGCCCTGCCCCTCGATCAATTGCCGCACCTGAGCACTGCGATAGTCCGGTTGAAACGGCAACTCACCGCCGAAGTCCTGCTCGGTGTAGCGCTTGAACGCCGGGAAATACCAGTCGCCCTGATACGTCACCAGCAGCGGTTTGTCATTGGCCACCAGCTCACCGCCGAGGCTCAGGCCGAACAGCGCGAGGAACAGCCACAACGACCACCAGCCACGCCGATGTGCTTTGAAACGCGCCCAACGACGCTGGCCTATTGGAGATAACGTCAGCATCAGGCAGCCCTCGCGGTGAAGTCGATACGCGGGTCAACCAGCGTGTAACAAAGGTCGCCGAGCAGTTTTATCAGCAGGCCGAACAGGGTGAAGATGAACAGCGAGCCGAACACCACCGGGTAATCGCGCGCGACCGCCGCTTCGTAACTGAGGCGGCCGAGGCCATCGAGGGAAAAGATCACTTCGATCAGCAACGAGCCGCCGAAAAACACCGTCACCAACGCTTGCGGCAAACCGGCGACGACCAGCAGCATCGCATTGCGAAACACATGGCCGTACAACACCTGCCTTTGACTCAGCCCTTTGGCGCGCGCGGTCACCACGTACAGTCGCGAGATCTCGTTGAGAAAGCTGTTCTTGGTGAGGATCGTCAAGGTCGCAAAACCGCCGATGACCAAGGCAGTCACCGGCAGCACCAAGTGCCAGAAATAGTCGGCCACCTTGGCCCACGGCGACAGTTCGGCGAAGTTGTCCGAGACCAGTCCGCGCACCGGAAACCAGTCCAGCGCCGTGCCACCGGCAAACACCACGATCAGCAGCAGCGCAAAGAGAAATCCCGGCAGCGCATAACCGATGATGATCGCCACACTGCTCCAGACATCGAACGCCGAGCCGTTGTGCACGGCTTTGCGAATGCCCAGCGGAATCGACACCAGATAGGTGATCAGCGTCGCCCACAGGCCCAGCGACACGGTCACCGGCAGTTTCTGCCAGATCAATTCGGTGACGCTGGCACCGCGAAAGAAACTCTGGCCGAAATCCAGTTGCGCATAGCTTTTGAGCATCAGCCACAAGCGCTCGCTGGCGGGTTTATCGAAGCCGTACTGACGCTCGATATCAGCCACCAGTTTCGGGTCCAGCCCCCGGGTGGCGCGAGACTCGCCGCCGACGGTTTCGACATGGCTGGAACCCACTGCGGCCCCCACGCCAATCCCCTGCAAGCGCGCAATGGCCTGCTCGACCGGGCCACCGGGTGCGGCTTGCACGATAACGAAGTTGACCAGCAGGATCGCGAGCAAGGTCGGCACGATCAGCAGTAAACGCCGCAGACTATAACCCCACATGGCCGTACTCCTTGTGCATCTGCGTTGTGGTCAGTGCGGTCGAGCTGATTTCCCACCATGTGTCGAGGCCGGCGTCATACAGCGGCGCAATCGCCGGACGGCCGAAGCGGTTCCACCACACCGTGGAAATTCCCGGCGGGTAATAGTTAGGCACCCAGTAATAGCCCCACTGCAACACCCGATCCAGCGCATGAGCATGGCGCAGCAGACTCTCGCGATTGTCGGCCTGCACCAACCCTTCGAGCAGTGCATCGACGGCCGGATCGCGCAGCACCATGTAATTGTTCGAACCAGGATCGTCGGCGCCGTCGGAGCCGAAGTAATTGAACATCTCCCGGCCCGGTGCCTGACTCACCGGATAACCGGCAACGATCATGTCGTAGTCACGATTGCGCACGCGGTTGGTGTATTGCGCGGTGTCGACCTGGCGGATATCGAAGCCGATGCCGATCTGCGCCAGGTTGCGTTTGAACGGTAACAACAGCCGTTCGAAACCTTTCTGGCCGTTGAGAAACGTGAAGTGCAGAGGCTCGCCATTGGCGTTCACCAACTGATCGCCCTGAGGTTTCCAGCCAGCGGCCTCCAGCAGGTTCAGTGCCTGCAATTGTTCGGCGCGGATATTGCCACTGCCGTCGGTTTTCGGTGCTTCAAACACCGTGGTGAATACTTCATCGGGAATCTGCCCGCGCAACGGCTCAAGAATCTTCAGCTCTTCGGCATCCGGCAATGCAGTGGCCGCCAGTGCGCTGTGGGAGAAGAAGCTGCGCTGGCGCAGGTACATGCTGCGCATCATTTGCCGGTTGCTCCATTCGAAATCCCAGAGCATGGCGATCGCCTGGCGCACGCGACGATCCTGAAATTGCGCTTTCTGCAGATTGAACACAAAGCCCTGTGCGCCTTGCGCAGCACCCGGTGCGAGATGCTCACGGAGCAATTTGCCTTGTTCCAGTGCAGCCCCCGCGTAGCCGATGGTGAAACTGGTGGCGGAGAACTCGCGGTTGTAATCGAAGCCACCGGCCTTGAGCACCTGCCGCGACACCTCGGTGTCGGCGAAGAACTCCACGCCTAACTGATCAAAGTTGTACAAGCCCCGAGTGATTGGCAGATCCTTGGCCCACCAATCCTGCACACGCTGGAATTTCACGCTGCGCCCGGCATCCACCGCGCTGATGCGATACGGGCCGCTGCCCGGCGGAATCTCGAAACCGCCGCCCTCGGCGAAATCGCGGGTGCGCCACCAATGTTCGGGCAGCACCGGCAGTGTCGCCAGGTCCAGCGGCAAGGTGCGGCTGTCGTTGTTCTTGAAGAGGAAGCGCACTTGCGTCGGCGACTCCACGACGACTTCAGCGACATCGCGAAACTGCTGACGGTATTTGAGGCTGCCCTGGGTGGTGAACAGCTCGAAGGTGTAACGCACGTCTTCGGCGGTGATCGGTGTGCCGTCGTCGAAATGCGCCTTCGGGTTCAGGTAGAAGCGTATCCAGCGGCGATCCGGATCTAGCTCCATCTGCTGCGCCACCAGACCGTAGACGCTGTAGGGTTCATCCTTGCTGCGATAGGCCAGAGGCGCGTAGAGCCAACCATCGATGTCGGCCACGCCGGTGCCTTTATCGGTGTAAGGAATCAGGTGGTCGAACGGGCCACTTTCCAGGGAAGACCGGCGCAGGCTGCCGCCCTTCGGCGCGTCGGGGTTGGCGTAGGCCAGGTGCTGGAAGTTGGGGGCGTATTTGGCGGGTTCGCCGTAGACCGTTAACGCTGGTTGCGGGGCGGCCAAACCGAGCGGGGTTAAAAGCGTAAAAGCGCTGAATAAAATGAGCCTTGAGAACATGGGCAGATCCTTTTACACGGTGTTGCTACTGGCCTCTTCGCGAGCAGGCTCACTCCTACAAAGGTCTGCGGTGAATACAAATCCAATGTAGGAGTGAGCCTGCTCGCGATAACGCCGGAACAGTCACCACACATCCTGCCTACCTGTGATGTGCAACAGGCCGGCGATTTTTATAGGGCAGGCTTTAGATCAATCGGTGACTAAAACCCGCCATCTCTGAGAATTTTCAGAACTTGTAACTGACCCGCGTGTACAGCGTCCGGCCAAACGGGTCGCTGTATTTCGGGTCGTAGCCGCTCTGGAACGTGTACGTCTGGTTGCTGAACGGTGGTTCGCGGTCAAACAGGTTTTTCGCGCCGAGGGTCACGCTCAGGGTCTTGCGCCAGGTGTAGGTGCCGGCCAAGTCCCAGACGTTGTACGAGCCGACGTAATCGTGGGTGTCGCGATCGGAGTCGTGGTAACCGCTGGTGTAGCGGTTGGTCAGGGCCGCGCCGAACGGGCCGTAGTTCCAGCTGCCGGTCAGGCTGTGACGCCAGCGCGCCACGGCACCCGCCGACGCAAAGTCACCGCCACGGAAATCGCCGAGCTTGTCGATGTAGTCGCCCTTGAGTTGTTGCTGGTAGTCATAGCGGGTGACGTAAGTGCCCTGCAGGCCGATGCCGAAATTGCCGTACGGCGTGCTCGGCAAGCGGTAATCGAAGCTGACATCGACACCATTGGTCTTGATCTTGCCGAGGTTGGCCAGGCCGGTGACGATATGATCGATGGAGCCATCCGGCTTGCGCACCAGGCGATCCGGGTACAACTCAGGGTTCTCGAACACCGCCGATTCCGGAAACTCGGCAATCTGGTTGGCGATGTCGATCCACCAGAAATCCAGCCCGGCGCTCAGGCGTTCGAACGGCTGGTAGACAAAGCCAAGGGTGACGTTGCGTGCGGTTTCCGGGCTCAGATCGGTATTGCCACCGCTGGTGCGATTGAACTGCTGCGCGCAGTCACGGTTGGCGATGCCGCCATTGCTCGGATTGCCGCCAGCGCACAAGCGCGGATCGTTGTAGTTGGCATTGGTGAAACTGGTAAAGGTCGGGTTGTACAGCTCATACAACGACGGTGCGCGGAACCCTTCGCTGTAGGCACCGCGCACCACCAGTTCCTTGAACGGCTGGAAGCGGAACGAGTATTTCGGATTGGTGGTGCTGCCGAAGTCGCTGTACTTGTCGTGGCGTACGGCGGCGGACAGTTCGAGGCTGTCGAGCACCGGCACATTGACCTCGGCGTACTCGGCGGAAACGCTGCGATCCCCGGCAACGCTGCCGTTCGGATCAACACCAAGGCTTTGCACGTCGCCGGCAAATTGCGCGAAATCCTGATGGAAGTCTTCCTTGCGATACTCGCCGCCCAGTGCCAATGCCGAAGGGCCGGCGCCGAACCAGTCGCCGATTTCACGACTGATGCGCCCGTCGATGGCCTTCACTCGCCCTACCGCCGTGGCGTAATCACCGTCCACCGCGTTGGCCGCCAACAGCGCGGAACCGGCAGCCGTCTGCGGACCGAACGGGTTGATCACGCCATTGGCAATACCGGCGCTGACGGCGCGGTCGTTGACGTAACCATCCTGAATGCTGTTGACCACTTTGTTCTGGTTGTACGAGGCGCCGAGGTTGTAATCCCAGCCGACCAGCGTGCCGTCGAAACTCAGCAGCAAGCGCTGACTGGTGTTGTCGTCTTCGTGCTGACGCGCGCCAACGGCGGTTTCGCGCCAGTTCACATCGACCGGTTGCGTCGGGTCGAGGGCAAAACCGTTCGGCCCTGGGGTGATGCCGTTGCCCGGATAGAACGCAGTGCCGGGGTTGACCTGATTACCCATCAACGTGCCTGGGCCGATTTGCGTGCGGTTTTCGTTTTGCGCCCAGAAGTATTCGAGGCTGACGTTGTGATCGTCCGACAGCTTGCCGGTGGCTTTGGCGAAGGCCGAAGTCTTCTCCGTTTCCGGCACCAGATCGAGGTAGTTCCACAGGCTCTGCCGGCAGATGCCGTTGCGCGCCAGCAAACCCGGTGCGTTGCAACCGGAACCGGCCAAAGGGTTGGTGGCGTTACTGCCCTGGCTCCAGTTGGCCGGCGAGGCGGTGCCGGAGGTGTAATCAAGTCCGCGGTTGGGCTGATAGTTGTAGGTGTAGCCGCGATCCTCAGCGGCCAGGCGTTGCTGCTTGTCGTAGCTGACCACACCAAACACGTTGAAGCGATCCTCCTGCAAATCACCGAAGCCCCAACTGCCGCTGAAGTTGCGGCTTTCACCGCCCCCCGAATGGGTTGGCGTGTCGTAGTTGGTGCTGATCTGCCCTTCGGTAAGGCTGGTCTTGGTGATGAAGTTGATCACCCCGCCAATCGCGTCGGTGCCGTACAACGCCGAGGCGCCATCACGCAGCACTTCGACACGGTCAATGGCGGCGAACGGGATGGTGTTGAGATCGACACCCGAGCCGTTGATCGCATTGGTGGCGTTGTTGCTCAGACGCCGGCCGTTGAGCAGCACCAGGGTTTTATTCGGGCCAATGCCACGCAAATCCGCATACGACGCGCCGCCACTGCTCGACCCTACCGAGCGACCGGAACCAACCGAAGACTGGTTGGCGGATATCCGGCTGACCAGCTCCTCGGTGGTGGTGACGCCCTGCTCGCGCAACTCTTCGACGCGCAGGATGGTCACCGGCACTGCGGTTTCGGCATCGACGCGGCGGATTGCCGTGCCGGTGACTTCCACCCGTTGCAGCTGGGTCGTGGGTTCGTTTGCCGAACTGTCAGCGGCGATGGCCGGCAGCGTGTTGATAGCCAGCAGCAAGGCCAGGCTCAAAGGCGATTTGACGGGTGAAAACTGAATCATGAACAGCCATCCCTGCGTTTTGGTTTATGCAGGGATGTGCAATGACGAATAAGGATTTATAGAGGGCGACTTAGACTGTTGGGTGCTGAGGTTATGCAAAGAATGCCATGCCTCCATATCAAGCCGATGCCATCTCCCGCAGCAACCGTGTATCCAGGCCAAAACGTTCTTGAGAGACCATCTTGAACTGCCCCGCTGCCAGGTCGCAGCTCACCAGCAGATTCCACGAGTGGCGGGTTGCCGCCGAGGGAATCAGGACAAACGGATGCTCATCCAGTAAAGCGTCGGCAAACCGCTGTTGATTGGGCGACGGCCACGCGGGACTCAACCAGTAAGGATTCGGTACCTCTTCAGGCTGAACGACTTTGACCCGTGCATCGCGGATGACTTCAAAGCACGTCAGCACATATGGCTCTCTGTCCAGTGCATCAAAACTATTATTGGCCGCCACCTCCAGAATGGCCGAGGACGGGTCAACAGATGCATAGACGACTCGCCGGCCAGGCGCATTCCATCGACCGCCCTTCAGTTTTGAACCCATCCCGCTGTCCCACGTATCTCCATAGGCCTCCTGATCCAGGCGCCAGCCATACCAGTGACCGTCCCAGGGCAAAGGATTCATGGGTAACCCCCATACAGAACCCGACACAAGTATTGCTCGACCATCTGGAAACCCAGCGGATGGTGAGTCAACGCCAACGGCACGTAGCCGTTAAGGTAAGGGATGGATTTCTGCATCCATATTTCCGCCTGTGACAGCCCCCCGAACGCACGAGTGGCCATCTCCAGCACCAGCGCATATTGGTAGGCGACAACACTCTGCTGTGAGTCGAGCCGTATCGATTTGCCTTCCTTCAACAGCCGCTGCACGGTTCTGACAGACCTGCCGGTGATGCGTTTGACCATGTCTTCGCGCAGGTACATTTCGGAAGTTGAAAGCATGTTGACGACGTCGCTCAGCTCAAAGCCCTCCTCGGTAAGGCGGACAATCAGCATGGCGTCGTCACCGAGGTCCTGGCCGTTCACGAGTAGCTCGACAGGCTTGCCCGCGACCTTCTTCAGCCCCGTCAGCCGGGGCACTTTTGCTGTGGACATCGCGACATCCTCCATGGGGCATCTGGCGCGATCGTCGATCCAGAAGTTGCGCAGGGAATAAACAGAGGTTTCATGCTCAATGAGTGGGGTACGCATAATCGATCCTTTATCTGGGAGCCTGAGCGTTCAAGCTGCTCAGCGACTTCAATGTCAGATCCAATGCTATAGATCGCGCTTCCGACGACCAACCTGAAAAGGTCGTCGGAAATATCCCCTGCTTGCCGCAAAACCCGCCATTTTCCGTAGGACGTAAACGCGAGATACCTGCCCTCAGCCGCCGAAGTGATAACTCACGTCCAGCCACCATTGCCGCCCGTACGGGTCATAGTTGCCGGTCGGGTAGTACGGCCAGCCTGCCGACTCATCGTGTTTAACCTGATTGAGCAGGTTGTTCACGGTCAGCCCGACACTCGCCCGATCATTGAGTTTGTAACGTGCGCTGGCGTTGAACACCGTCCAGGGCGACAAACGCCCGTCCCCTGCGCCATTGGTGACCGAACCGTAGCGAATGCCCATCAGCGTCGCCGTGGCTTTTTGATAATCCCAGGTCAGGCTGGCGTTGACCTTGCTGCGCCAGTCGTAGTTGGTGCGCGAGGTGCGCCAATCCTGGGTCGGTGCTTCGTCCGACTCCTTGTAGTAATGCGACAGCACCAGGGTGTAACCCAGCGCCGAACTGAAGGCGCCGTATTGCCCGGCGCCCCAGCGGATGTTGCTCTTGAAGTCCAGGCCACTGACACGTTCGCTGGCAGCGTTGATGGCATTCACTCGCACGCGCTGCAACTGGTTCGGATCAATGGCCGCGTTGCCGGCGTTGCGATCGATGCGTGCCAGGGTCGATTGGCAATTGGCCGAGTTGATGTCCTGGATGCCATTGCGACATTCGTTTTCTTCTTGCAGCAAACGGTTTTCGTCGACGGTGGTCAGCAAATCGTCGATCTCCACACGCCAGAAATCAGTAGAGAAATCGAAGTTGCGCGACGGCGACCAGACAAACCCGTACGTCCAGGATTTACCCCGTTCAGACTCCAGATTCGCGGTGCCGCTCTGGGTGTAATCGACCCGCCCGCGATCACAGGCGCCCTCCACGCCCTGGCTGCAACCGTAGTAGTCGATCTGCGCCGGGTAGTAACCGTTGCTGTCGGATTGATAGATGTAGTTGAGGTCCGGCGCGCGGAAACTGGTGCCGTAACTGCCGCGCAGCAACAGGCTGGTGACCGGACGCCACTCCAGACCGAGGTTGTAGGTTTTCTGTTGCTCGGTGCGACCGCTGAACTTGTACTGATCCCAACGCCCCGCCGCCGTGGCCAGCACGGTGTCGGTGACCGGAATGCTGAACTCGCCGCCCGCCGCATAACGTTTGCGGGAGCCACCGGAGCTTTGCGCCGGGCTGACGCCGTAGAAACTGCCATCGTTGAGGCCGTCATCCGGGTCGACGCGGTATTCCTGCTTGCCCGCCTCCAGCACACCGGCAAACCCCACCGGGCCGGCCGGAAGATCAAACAGATCGCCATTGACCGAGGCGTTGTAACTGGTCGACACCGATTTGCTGCTCTGGGTCAGGTTGCCGCGAAACTGCTGCCACTCCTGCGGCGTCAGCGGCCGGTCGAGCCGCGAGGCATCCGGGGCGAACACCGGATAACCGCCGCTCACGCCCAACTGCGGACCGAGGTAAAAATCCTGGATCGATGATAGCGGCGTATAACGGGTGGTCCTGACGCTGCGATATTCCGAGCGATTGGCTGCCAGATCGTAACTCCAGCCGGTGTCGGCGATCTTGTCGGAGAGACCGAGGGTGCCGGTCCACGACGTGTCGCGCCACTTGCTGTTATTGCTGGTGCGCCCGCCGATTTCCTCTTCGCCGAAGCGCCGATACCAGCGCTCAAGATTGCCGCTGTTCTGATTGATGAAGTCCGGCGAGGTGAAGGTCGGGCCACGGGTGTTGTTCTGGATATGGTCAAGGCCGAACATCAAGTCGGCGAAGACCTGGCCGCTGTCGCTGAAATGCCAGGTGCCACGCGTGTAGCCGTCGTAGTTTTCCTTCTGGGTCTGCACGGTCCAGTAATCGTTGTACATCTGATCGGTGCGGCAACGCCCGCCACTGTTGAACAGCTTGTTGTCGAACGTGCCCTGATAGGCGCCGCAACCCGGGCCGAGATAGCGACTGTTACTCAGATCGCGGCGGTAGCCGACATCCGCCAACGGGCCGCTTTGCATGAAGCCACGGTCATCGGCCCAGATCGGGTCACGATTGGTCAGCTCGAGGCCGAACAGGCCGTCGAAATCCCCCCAACTGCCGCCGCCGCTGATCTGCAAGCGCTGGTTGTCGCCACCGCCGCGTTCGCTGGTGCCACCCTTGAGGTTGACGTCGACGCCGTTGATCTTGTCCTTGAGGATGATGTTGACCACCCCGGCGATCGCATCCGAACCGTAGATCGCCGAGGCGCCGCTGCTGAGAATTTCGATGCGTTCGATCACCGCTGAAGGAATATTCGCCAGGTTGGTGAAATTGACCTTGCCGTCGTACGGCGTGGGGTAATCCGCCACACGCCGGCCGTTGATCAGCACCAGCGTATGGTTGGGGCCGAGGCCGCGCAGGTTCAGCGCGCTGGCGGCCGGTTGCCAGGTGTTGCCGTAGTCTTCGCCTTGGGTCATGCCGGTGTTTTGCGTCTGGGTGGCCAAGGCGTCGTAGACGTTCTTGTAGCCGCGCGCTTCCATTTCTTCATGGGTGATGACGTTGACCGGCGTCGCGCCGTCGCTCTGTGCTCGGGCGATGCGCGAGCCGGTGACGGTGACTTTTTCCATGCGGTAATCGGCGTTGGTGACGGGCGCCACGGCAGTGACTTTGGCTGGCACTGGTGCGGCAGCGTCAGCTTCACGAATGCTCAAACCCTGATTGCTTTGCTCGACTTGCAGGCCGCTGCCGAGCAAGGCCTTTTCCACCGCTTGCCGGCCCCCCAAGGCACCCCGCACCGCCGGGCTGCGCTTGCCTTGCACGAGATCCTGACTGAAGGAAATCGGCACGCCGGTCTGCCGCGAGATATCCAGCAGCACTTCGTCGAGCGGGCCGCTGGCGATGTCGAACGTGAACACCGCCGCAACGGCTTCCTGCGCCAGTGCTGGCAACGGCGCAACACCCATGGCCAGTGCAGCGGCGAGGGTCAGTCGAGGTAATTGTTGTTTGAATGAGAACATCGAGGGGCTTCCCTGTTGAAGGCATCTGCAGGGAATGAGCAGCGGGCCGGCGCTTTTTATAGGCCGGCATTTAGGCCAAGAAGTCATATCCCTATAACCGAATAGAACGCACCGCGCTGCCGCAGATCTTGAAAGCTGCTTACAGGGGGTTGGCGCGGGGGGCGATGGAGACCCAATAGGGGTTGTGCCAGGTCACGCGGATCGGCAGCGAACGTTCGAGCAATTGCAACGTGCGGTCACTGTCATCCAGCGGATAGAGACCGCTCAGGCGCAGATCGGCGACCTCTGGACTGACATGCAAAATGCCCCGCCGATAGCGACGCAGGCTGTCGATGACTTCACTGAGCGGACGGTCGCGTACCTCCAGCCGACCTTGCGTCCAGGCGCCTTCGTAGCCTCTGCTGCGCTCCATGGACAGCACGCCAGCCGCGTTGAAAGTCAGACTCTCACCCGCCCCGACCACCTGCCGCGCGCCACCCGCCGTGAGCACTTCGACCTGCGAATGGAGCATCACCAGACGCGTGGAATCGTCGCCCTGCTGCACCAGAAACTTCGTCCCCAACGCGCGCATGCGACCGTGTTCGGTCTCGACCACAAACGGTCGCGACGGATCCTTGGCGACGTCGACCAGCAACTCACCACTGCGCAGTGCCAGCAACCGCTGAGTGCTGTCGAACAAAGGCACCACCCGGCTGCGCGCATTGAGGGTCAACGCGCTGCCATCCTGCAGGGTGAAATCGCGCCGCTCTCCGGTGCCGGTCGACAGTTCACCCGCTTCGGGCAGCCAGCCGTAACGCCGACCGAGCAAACCGGCCAACACGGCAACACCGAGCACGCTCAAACTGCCGCTGATAAAACGCCGACGACTCGACGGCGCATTCAGACTGTGCAGCAGACTGTTGCGTGGCAATCCACTCAGGCTCGGATTGCGCAACAGTTTCAATCCACCGCCCATTTGCTCGATGATCTGCTGATGCCGTGGATCGGCCGCGCGCCAGGCATCGAACGCCGCCCGCTCGCCGAGGCTGACGTCGCCCGACTGCAACAACGCCATCCATTGCGCCGCCTCATCGACCAGCGTTTCGTCGGGCCTCATGCCTGCATCGCCTGATAGCAACGCTTGAACGCTTCAACCATGTATTGCTGCACGCGACTGGTCGACACGCCGAGGCGCTGGCCGATCTCGCTGTAAGTCAAACCGTCGAGCTGGTGATAGAGAAACGCCGCTTTGGCTTTGGCCGACAGACCGTTAAGCAGGCGATCCACCGCCAGCAACGCCTCGATCACCAGCGCGCGTTCTTCTGGCGATGGATGCACCGGTTGCGGCGCCAGTGCCAGACTTTCCAGATAGGCACGTTCAAGATCCTGGCGACGCCAGCCTTCATAGACCAAGCGCCGGGCAATGGTGGTCAACAGTGCGCGCGGCTCAAGAATGGCCGTTGGATCAGGCAGCGCCAGAACCCGCAGAAACGTTTCCGATGCAATGTCCTGCGCACCGTGCGGGCAACCCAACGTGCGGCCGACAGCCGCGCACAGCCAGCGATAGTCCTTTTGGAACATTTGCCCAATGATCTGGTAATGCGGGTTATGCCCACCCATGCCTTGCTCCCTGAAACGGGGTCCACCCGCCGCGAAAAATCATCGTTCTGCCGGGATCGTCCGGCTCTGATCAGGCGCGACTGTGCAATAGTGTCGAAAACATTTGAAGGAATAAAAAATCATCACAAACAAACTATTTTGCATAACACCTTTCATCACCGCAGAAATGCTGGCCAACACAATGTTGACCCTGGTCACGAGTGCACGCCTGGACACTGATTAATCTTCCGGCTCCATCGAAGGCCAAGGACGGCTCACCGGGAGCCCGCGGCTGATCCCATTCAAGGAAGAACATTCATGCGACCACTCAACATCATCCTGCTGTCGTCGGCGTTCAACGGCCTGACGCAACGCGCCTGGCTGGAATTGCGTCAGGCCGGGCACTCGCCCAGCGTCGTCCTGTTCACCGACGAAACCGCGGTATGCGAACAGATTGAACACAGCGGTGCGGACCTGGTGATCTGCCCGTTCCTCAAGGATCGCGTACCGCAAGCGTTATGGCGCAACACGCAACGTCCGGTGGTGATCATTCATCCAGGCATCGTCGGCGATCGTGGTGCCAGCGCGCTGGACTGGGCGATCAGCAACGAACTGTCACGCTGGGGCGTCACCGCCCTGCAAGCGGTGGAGGAAATGGACGCTGGCCCGGTCTGGGCGACGTGCGAATTCAATCTGCCGTCGGGGCTGCGCAAATCCGAGCTGTACAACGGTCGGGTCAGCGATGCGGCGATTCGTTGCATTCGCGAGGTGGTGGAGAAATTCGTCGACGGCTTTGTGCCGGTGCCGCTGGATTACGCTAATCCGACCGTCCGCGGCCGCCTGCAACCGAACATGAAACAGGTGGATCGCAGCTTCAGCTGGCACGACTGCGCCCGCTTCATCAAACGCAGCATTGATGCTGCCGATGGCCAGCCGGGGGTGTTGGCAAGCCTCGCCGGCGGCCAGTATTACGTGTACGACGCACATCTGGATACGCGCAGCGGCCTGCCCGGCGAGATTCTCGCTGTGCACGACGATGCGGTACTGGTGGCGGCAGGCGATCACAGCGTGTGGCTCGGTTCGCTACGGTGCAAACCACAACCGGGCGAAGAAACCTTTAAGCAACCGGCGCGGCATGTGCTCGCCGGGCAATTGGCCGATGTGCCGAGACTGGACTGGTCGATCGCCAGCCAGCCGTTCAGCGACGAGGCGTATCAACCGCTGCGCTATCGTGAGTCGGGGCATGTCGGCGAGCTGACCTTCGAGTTCTACAACGGCGCGATGAGCACCGAGCAGTGCCAGCGCATGGTCGAAGCGTTGCGTTGGGCCAAGTCGCGCGACACGCGTGTGCTACTGATCAAGGGCGGGCGTGGCAGCTTTTCCAATGGCGTGCATCTGAATGTGATTCAGGCGGCGCAAGATCCCGGCGCCGAGGCCTGGGCGAATATTCAGGCGATCGATGATGTCTGCGCAGAGCTGTTGAGTGCGCGGCAACTGGTGGTCAGCGGCGTGACCGGTAATGCTGGCGCTGGCGGAGTGATGCTGGCGTTGGCGGCCGATATTGTCTTCGCCCGGGCCGACATCGTGCTCAACCCGCACTACAAGAGCATGGGTTTGTATGGCTCGGAATACTGGACGTACAGCCTGCCCCGCGCAGTCGGACCGGCAATGGCCGAGCAATTGACCCAGGCGTGCCTGCCGGTCAGCGCCCATCAGGCGCTGCAATTGGGCATGGTTCAGGAAGTCGGCCCGCGCTGCCCGGATGAGTTTGCCCTGTGGCTGCTGCAACGCGCCAATGCCGTGCTTAGCGATCCGACCTACGCCGCCGTGCGCGAGCGCAAGTCGCGCATTGATCAAGCGCTGATTGAGCAATGCCGCGACAGCGAGCTGCAAGAAATGCAGGAAGACATGCTCTACAACCGCAGCGGGTTTGCCGAGAAATGCCGCCACTTCGTCTACAAGCGCAAGGTGTGCGGGACACCGGCGCGGCTGGTGGCGGATTGGGCGCGGGGGCAGGAAGTCGAGTTGGCAGGTTGAATCGACGGTGAATGGGCTGGATCGGCTCGCGATGGCCTCGGCAGATCCAGCATTTAACACATCGCAGGCATAAAAAAACGCCAGTTCTCGCGAACTGGCGTTTTCTTGAATATGGCAGGGGCGGCTGGATTCGAACCAACGCATGGCAGGATCAAAACCTGCTGCCTTACCGCTTGGCGACGCCCCTGTATCTCACACCGTGTAACTGTCTGTGTGCGAATGCGCGGCAATTTACCAACATTCGTTGCATCTGTGAAGCAAAAAATGAAAAAAATTTGTTTTAAAACAGCCAGTTATTATTTTTCAGGGGCTAGAAGGCGCTCTTGGGGCCATTTCGCCCGCCAGGAGGTTCCCAAATCTGTCACTGATTTCGATGCATTCCCCGCTTGAGCACCGCCAACGAAACACGCGGCACGATCATCTTTTCGATCAGCGCAACCACTTCCCTCGCGCCAAAACAACGAAACATCACGCACCCGGCATCGGTATCCAGGCGGATGATCCGAGTGATGAAACCGCCGTCGATGCACACGCCCTTGATCATTCCGATCGGAATCTCGATGTCCAGCGTGCCGTCCTGCACCAAGCGGTTCATGGCGTTGGCGTTGAGGTGCAGTGCGGTTTTGGTCAATCGCATTCTGCCGCCGACCCACAGGCCACCATAGGCTTGCTGGAACGATTGCATCACCCCGGCCAGCACGTTCACATTGCCGGCGCCGACGCTGTCGTAGAAATTGCCGACCTCTTCGTAATTCACTTCAACGTCGGCCACCAGAAAGTTGACCAGTTTGGATTTGACGATTTTTTCAGGCATTCAGGGATCTCCATGACCTAAGGGTTATTCCATGCACTGCAAACCCAGCGCACTCAGAGATCAGCCGCTGTTTTTCTGTTACCAGAGCGGCTATCCCGAGACGCTTCAAGAGCAATGGCAAACGGACATCTACGTGCCGTTGCAGTGAACGCAAAACCCGTGGTGAAGGCATTCCTCACCACGGGTTTTCATTTACCGGGCGGTAAAACTGGCCCGCGCCGTGTGCAGCTTCTTGTAACTCTCGATCAGGCGCAGATGCCGATCCAGACCTTCCAGCTTCAGGCTGGTCGGCGTCAGGCCGTAGAAGCGCACGCTGCCATTGACCGAACCAATCGCCGCGTCCATGCGCTCGTTGCCGAACATGCGGCGGAAGTTGGCTTCGTAGTCTTCCAGTTGCAGATCCTCGTCCAGTTCCATCTCCAGCACCACGTTGACCGCTTGATAGAACAAGCCGCGCTCGACGGTGTTGTCGTTGTATTGCAGGAAGGCTTCGACGAGGTCTTTGGCCTGATCGTACTTCTGCAAGGCGAGGCAGATCAGCAGGCGCAGTTCCAGAATGGTCAGCTTGCCCCACGGCGTGTTGTCATCGAACTCGATGCCGATCAGCGTGGTGATCTCGGTGTAATCGTCCTGCTCGCTGTTTTCCAGGCCTTGGGCAAGATTGCGCAGGCCGACCTTGCTCAGGTTGTGCAGGTTGAGGATATCGGCACGGAATTGCAGGGCTTTGTTGGTGTTGTCCCAGATCAGGTCTTCGACCGGGTAGATCTCCGAGTAATCCGGCACCAGAATCCGGCAGGCCTTGGCACCGATGTGCTCGTAGACCGCCATGTAGACTTCCTTGCCCATGTCTTCGAGGATGCCGAACAACGTCGCGGCTTCTTCGGCGTTGGAGTTTTCACCCTGGCCCGAGAAGTCCCACTCGACGAATTCGAAATCAGGTTTGTCACTGAAGAAACGCCACGACACCACACCGCTGGAATCGATGAAGTGCTCGACGAAGTTGTTCGGCTCGGTAACCGCCTGACCGGAGAAGGTCGGCTGCGGCAAGTCATTCAGGCCTTCGAAACTGCGGCCCTGGAGCAATTCAGTGAGGCTGCGTTCCAGCGCCACTTCCAGGCTCGGGTGCGCGCCGAACGAGGCGAACACGCCGCCAGTGCGCGGATTCATCAGGGTCACGCACATCACCGGGAATTCACCGCCCAGCGATGCATCCTTGACCAGCACCGGGAAGCCCTGCTCTTCCAGGCCTTTGATGCCGGCGAGGATGCTCGGGTACTTCTCCAGCACTGCTTGCGGCACGTCCGGCAAAGCCATTTCGCCTTCGAGGATTTCGCGTTTGACCGCGCGCTCGAAGATCTCCGACAGACACTGCACCTGCGCTTCGGCGAGGGTGTTGCCAGCGCTCATGCCGTTGCTCAGGTAGAGGTTTTCGATCAGGTTGGACGGGAAGTACACCACTTGATTGTCCGACTGGCGCACGAACGGCAGCGAGCAAATGCCGCGCTGAGTGTTGCCGGAGTTGGTGTCGAACAGGTTCGAGCCGCGTAGCTCGCCATCGCGGTTGTAAATCTTCTGGGTGTACTCGTCGAGGATTTCCGTCGGCAACTCATCTTTCGGGCCAGGCTTGAACCATTGCTCGTCCGGGTAATGCACGAACTCGGCGTTGGCGATCTCTTCGCCCCAGAACTGATCGTTGTAGAAGAAGTTGCAGTTCAGGCGCTCGATGAATTCGCCCAGTGCCGAGGCCAGCGCGCCTTCTTTGGTCGCGCCCTTGCCGTTGGTGAAGCACATCGGCGAATGCGCATCGCGAATGTGCAGCGACCAGACGTTGGGCACGATGTTGCGCCACGAGGCAATTTCAATCTTCATGCCCAGGTCAGCCAGAATCCCCGACATGTTGGCGATGGTCTGCTCCAGCGGCAGATCCTTGCCGGCAATGAAAGTACCAGCGTCCGAACCGACAACCGGCATCAACAGCGCCTGCGCATCGGCGTCGAGGTTGTCGACTTCTTCGATGATGAACTCAGGGCCGGTCTGCACGACCTTCTTTACCGTGCAGCGATCGATCGAGCGCAGGATGCCCAAACGATCTTTCTCGGAAATGTCCGCCGGCAATTCCACCTGAATCTTGAAGATCTGGTTGTAGCGGTTTTCCGGGTCGACGATGTTGTTCTGCGACAGGCGAATATTTTCCGTGGGGATGTTGCGCGTGTCGCAGTACAACTTCACAAAGTAAGCCGCACACAACGCCGACGACGCCAGAAAGTAGTCGAACGGCCCCGGTGCCGAACCATCGCCCTTGTAGCGGATGGGCTGATCGGCGATCACCGTGAAGTCGTCGAACTTGGCTTCAAGTCGAAGGTTGTCGAGAAAGTTGACCTTGATTTCCATGCGGGATTACCAGAATACGGCTAAACGAATGGCCGCCATTATCCGGTTTTTGCGCGGGAAGTCTTGCCCTTTCGGGATTGGCCGCTGATCGGCGTCCTGCACTTGGGGAGGCAATTCGCGCGGGTTTCACTACGCTTTCAGTGCAGTCGCCCAGAAGAATCTGAACATTGCGCCCGTGCCAGGGTTCTAGATTCAGAAGACAGCGGATCAAGGACGAGCACATGGACATTTCCAGTTATGCAGCCCCGCTTCCACCGCGCCAGAGCGCCGTCACTCGCCGCCTGGCCTTCGCGGTCGGAGCGCTGTTCGTCAGTGGCGTGATTGCGGCGGCGGTCGCTTTGCTGGGTATCGCCGAGCGCCTGGACAGCGAAGAGATCAACAAAACCCGCTTTTACTCGGCTCGCGCGCTGGAAAACCGTATCACTGCCTCGAAAAACTACATCACCAGCTACGCCTACTGGACCACCGCCTACGAGCATTTGAGCGGTCAGGTCGACACCGATTGGGCCTACACCGAGCAGAACCTCGGCAAAACCCTGTTCACCAGTGACGGCTATGACGGCGTGTTCGTGCTGAACCGCGAAGGCACCCGTTACGCGGTGGTGCGCGGGCAAATGGTCGATGCCGAGCTGCCCGCGTTCGTTCAGGTGAGCGCCACGGAGTTACTCGATCAAGTGTTGGGCCAAGGTGATCTGACCAAACCGGTCAGCCGCTATTCACTGTTCGAAGGCTGGCCGGCGCTGGTGTCGGCGGCGGCGATCATTCCCAACGATGAGCGGCCCCTTGGCGACCCTCAGACCTCATCGGTGCTGGTGTTCGTCGACAAACTCACCCCAACCAAGTTGCGTCTGATTGGCAGCGGTTACGGCTTGAACAACCTGACCCTGGCGCCGGACGAGACCATCGACCCGCAGCGCCCTCGGGTGCCGCTGGACAGCACCGGTTATAGCCTGATCGCTGATCTGGAACGGCCCGGGCAACATTTATTGTGGTCATTGCTGCCGCCACTCGGCGCGACGATTGTGGTGCTGATGCTGCTGACCGCGTACTTCTTCCGTCACGCCTTGCGATCATCGCAGTACGTCGACCAGAGTTTTGCCGTCATGCAAACTTCCAATCAAGCACTGGAAAACGCCAACCGCGAGCTGGAAGCCAGCGAGGAACGCTTTCGCGCCGTGGCCGAAGCCGCGTCCGACTGGATCTGGGAGGTCGATCGCGCCCTCGCGCTGACGTACCTGTCGGCGCGCTTCAGCGAAGTGACCGGTTACCCGCAAACCCTGTGGTTGGGGCAAGACATCGGCCACCTGTTGAGTTGTGACACCACGCCACTGGAACTGTGGCTGAGAAACCTCACCGAGGAGAACAGCGCCAGTGACTTGCGTTGCACCTACCGTGACCACTCCGGCCAGCAGCGCCACTGTCGGCTGTCCGCGCGGCCGATCTTCGACAAGCACGCGGTCATTGGCTATCGCGGCACCGCCAGCGACATCACCGACGAAGTCGCCGCCCATGCGCAGATCCAGCATCTGTCGATGCACGACGCCCTCACCGGCCTGCCCAATCGCAACAAACTCGCGCGTTATCTGGATGAAGCGCTGCTGCTCAAGGAGCACGCGCCGCCATTGTCGCTGTTGATGATCGACCTCGATAACTTCAAACCGATCAACGATTCGCTCGGCCACCCGGCCGGTGACGCCGTGCTGCAGGAAGTCGCCGTGCGCCTGCGTGAGTGCACCCGCGAACACGACATCGTCGCGCGACTGGGCGGCGACGAATTCATCGTGGTGCTCAACGGCATGGACAGCCCGCACGAAATCGACAAATTCTGCACCCGCCTGATCGGCAGCCTGCATCAACCGGTGGTCTTCGAACACCATCCGCTGCACATCGGCGCCAGCATCGGCATCGCCCTCAGCCGGCGCCACGGTTACGTGCCCAGCGACCTGATCCGTTACGCCGACATCGCCCTCTATCAAGCGAAGTCCGAGGGCAAGAACACCTGGTGCTATTTCGAAGCGCACATGAGCGATCAGATCCAGACCCGCCGGCAGATGGAAGACGACCTGCGCCATGCGCTCAAACACAACGAATTCATCCTGCACTATCAGCCGCGCTACAAGATCGATGGCAAGCACATCGTTTCGGTCGAAGCGCTGGTGCGCTGGCAGCATCCCACCAAGGGATTGCTCGGCCCGGACCTGTTCATCCCGCTGGCGGAGCAGACCGATCTGATTGTCCCGCTCGGCCGCTGGGTGCTGCGCGAGGCCTGCGAAACCGCGCTGGGCTGGCCGGAAGACATTCTGCTCTCGGTCAATCTGTCGCCCGCGCAGTTTGCGGTCAGCGATGTGGTCGAGGATGTTCGCGAAGTGCTGGTGCAAACCCGTTTCCCGGCCAGTCGCCTGGAACTGGAGATCACCGAAAACGTGATGCTCAACGACACCGACGGCGCCCTGACCACCATGAATGCCCTGAAAGAACTCGGCGTGCGCCTGAACATGGACGACTTCGGCACCGGCTACTCGTCCCTCGGTTACCTGCGCGCTTATCCTTTTGACGGGATCAAGATCGACAAGCGCTTCATTGCCTCGATCAGCAGCGGCACCAATGATCGCGCGGTGGTGCAGGCGATCATCGGCCTGGGCAAAGCCATGGGCCTGACCGTGACGGCCGAAGGCGTCGAGACCGAAGAGCAATTGGATATTCTCGGAGTCGATCAATGCAATGAGGTGCAGGGTTACTTCATGAGTCGGCCGATCGACAAAGTCGCGTTTGCTCGGCTGTTGCAGGACTCCAGAGGTGTACAGCTGAAATCAAAAAAGGGTCGGGTAACCTGAGCGTTTTAGCTGGGTGATCGACCCAATTCGGCGGTAAACACATTGCCCGCATCACGCACCAACTGCCGCCACTCGGCGCTGGTGATCAGACCTTGCTCTTCCATTTCATCGGCGGCCTTGAGCAGTTCGTCGTACTGTTGTTCCGGGTCCAGACGCATCTGCGCTTGCGTCGCCAGTTTTCGCCATGCCGCCAATTTGTCTTGTTTGCGCTGATCGAACATCAGGGATGATCTCGTGAAGGGCTCCACGGGTAGAAAGAAACGAGATCGCGATGGTTCAGCGCAGTCGACGGATGGACTACTTGTTTCCAAAGGGCTTCGCCGATCAGCAATGATGGATACACCACCGCCTCTGTAGGAGTGAGCCTGCCCGCGATAGCGGATTGTCTGTGACGGATGTATTGGCTGACACACCGCTATCGCGAGCAGGCTCACTCCTACAGGTTTTTTGCTGGCCAGCCCCCCACTGTGTCTGGCGCAATTCGTCAGAACTTTGCCGCTACGCGTTTATACGGATAATCCGGATCGCGGTACTTGCCCGGCTTCTGCCGTTTCGGCAATTCGACCTTGTCGCGTTTCACATCTTCATAAGGAATGCGGCTGAGCACATCGGTAATGATGTTCAACCGGGCGCGGCGCTTGTCGTTGGAATCGGCCACCAGCCACGGCGCGTGTTCGGTGTCGGAATGCTTGAACATTTCGTCCCGCGCCCGTGAGTAGTCGTACCAGCGGCTGTAGGACTTAAGGTCCATCGGCGTCAGTTTCCACGTTTTGCGTCCGTCGTTGATGCGCGCCTCAAGCCGGCGGGTCTGCTCTTCGGGGCTGACTTCCAGCCAGTACTTGAGCAGGATCACTCCCGATTGAACGATGGCGTGCTCGACCCACGGAATCGATTTGAGGAATTTGTCAGCCTGTTCGTCGGTGCAGAAGCCCATCACCCGCTCGACACCGGCGCGGTTGTACCAACTGCGATCGAAGATCACCACTTCACCTGCCGCCGGCAGATAAGGCAGATAGCGCTGCACATGCATCTGGCTTTTCTCGCGATCGGTCGGCGCCGGCAACGCCACCACGCGAAAGACACGCGGGCTGACGCGCTCGGTCAATGCCTTGATGGTCCCGCCCTTGCCAGCGCCGTCGCGGCCTTCGAAAACGATGCAAACCTTAACGCCCTTGGCAATCACCCATTCCTGCAACTTGACCAGTTCGACGTGCAGTTTGCGCAAATGCTCGAGGTAATCCTTGTTTTTCAGCTTCGGACTTTCAGGCGCCGTGGCGACCTTCTTTTTGCCTTTTGCCATGACCTTGGCCTCTCTCCAATAAATGCAGAAACAGAGTGTTGATTGACGGGACAAACCAGACACGTGAGGTTAGTTCATGACGTGCCGTTTGCCATGACCCGGCAAAAAGCAAAATTGCCATGTGTTTCCTTCGTTCTTTATTGCGTCGCACTGTTCATTGCCTTGCCCTTGTCTGCCTGGAGTTTTTTCGATGCCCGCGTCCAAATCCCTGCCCACCGCCCTGCTGGGCCTGGCCCTCGCCTGCCCGGCAATGGCCGAGACTCAAGGCCTGGAACTGGGGCAAGTGCTGATTTCGGCCGACGAGCAAAGCGGTTCAGACGCGAGCGTCGAAGAAGCCAAAACCCGACTCGAACAGGTGCCCGGCGGCACCAACGTCGTCGACATGCGCCAGCCATTGCAGGGCCGCGTGGCGAGCAATCAGGATGTGCTGGCGTATCAACCTGGGGTTTATGCGCAGTCGGCGGGCAACGAAGGGGTGAAGATTTCGGTACGTGGTTCGGGCATCAACCGCGCACCGGGCGCCCATGCCTCGGGGCTGTTCACCATGCTCGATGGCCTGCCGTTGACTGGCCCCGGCGGCACACCCTATGAATTGCTCGAACCACTGTGGGTCGATCACGTTGAAGTGTTGCGCGGCGCCAATGGCTTTGATCGCGGCTCGCTGGCACTCGGCGGCGCCATCGATTACGTCAGCCACACCGGTTACAACGCGCCGAAACTGCAAGTGCGTTACGCCACCGGCAGCCATGGTTATCAGCAGCGTCAGGTCAGTTCGGGACAAGTACTGGGCGACTTCGACTATTACGTGTCGCTGACCGACGCCAACGCCGACGGTTATCAGGATCACACCGCCAGCGAAAGCAAAGGCGTGATCGCCAACTTCGGCTATCGCTTCAACCCGAACCTGGAAACGCGCTTCTACATCCGCTACCGCGAAACCGACAACGACCTCGCCGGCCGCGTGACCAAGCACTCTATCGAACACTCGTCGCGAGCGGCGAATCCGTCCTATGTGGCGCGCGACGACAGCCGCAAGCAACCGGGCAGCACGTTCATCGGCAACAAAACCACCTGGTACATCGACGATGACTCGAGCATCCAGACCGGCCTGGTCTATCACGATTACCCGATGGACCTGCGCGAAGGCCCGAACCGCCTGAAAGTCGCCTACACCGACGTCAGCGGTACCTTTGACTACAAACGCCGCGACACGATTTTCGGCATGGAAAGCCGCAGCAATCTCGGCTTGCGCGTGACCAAACATTTGCCCAATGACGGCGCCAGCGAATTCGTGCGAGTTCCGTCCGGCAACACCGCCGGTTATGCGTCGGGCACAAAAATGCGCGACTTCACGTATCAGGGTTCGGACACCGTTCTGCACTTGGGCAATGACCTGGAACTCGCCGACGACCTCTGGCTGACCACCGGGCTTGCCGCCATCTACACCCGTCGAGAAAGTGACGTGACCTACCCGCAGAGCGGCGGCAAAACCAGCATGAACGACTGGGACTATGCCCCGCGTATCGGTCTGCGCTACCAGATCAACCCCGACCTGCAAGTGTTCGGCAACCTTAGCCGCTCGGTCGAAGCACCGCACCCGTGGTCGCTGATCTACAGCTCCAACGTGCGCTTCCCGGCCGGCAACGGCGCGGCAACCGGCACGCAAAAGGATCCGGTCAAACTGCAAAACCAGACAGCGACCACGCTGGAACTGGGTGGGCGCGGCGACAGTGCCGTTGGCGAATGGAGCCTGGCGTGGTACTACGCGCAAGTGCGGCATGAGCTGCTCTCGGTGCTGCCGGATGCCAATGCCGTCACGCCTTATGAGTTGAACGCCAGCCCGACTGTGCACCAAGGTATTGAAGCCAGCCTCAACAGCAAACTCTGGTCGGCTGCCGATGGCCGCCAGTTGAGCCTGCGTCAGGCCTACACCTTCAGCGATTTCCACTATCGCGACGATGATCGCTTCGGTGACAACCGCTTGCCGGGCTTGCCGATGCACTACTACCAGGGTGAATTGCGCTATGACTGGCCGCAAGGTTTCTTCGCCGCGGTAAATACCCAACTGGTTTCCAAAGTTGCCGTGGATTACGCAGACAGTTATTACGCCGACCCTTACGCATTGTTCGGCGCTACCCTCGGCTACAACGCGCCGAAGGGCGACTGGCAAGGTTGGCTGGACATGCGCAATTTGACCAACAAGCACTACGCGGCGACAGTTACGCCGGGTTATGACGACAAAGGACTGGATGCCGCGCGTTCAACGCCGGGTGAAGGGATGGGGGTTTATGTCGGGGTTTCGTGGAGTTTGCTCTGACACTTTTTCGAGACGGTGGCTTGAATGGACAAACCTTTAAGACTTGAAATCGAGAGTGCTGCCTATGCTGACTTTCTCAGTCTTTGGCGTCAGGGCAAGTTCCAGAGTCAGCGGCTTGGGCAAGCGTTTTATAACCATTTCCGCCTGCATCAACTTTCTGATCAGACGCATTTGCACGGACTTTATGAGGCTGATGGGGAAAAAGCATTGAAGCTCATTTCCAGTGTGTTTCAGATAAAGTAAGCGCTAAAACTTCATTGGCGAAGGCAGCAATGGGACCGAAAACAGAAGAGCTGATCGGCACGCTTGAGCAGCTCGCAACGTTGCTTGAGAGCGATGGTGATACTCACTGGAGCTTGTGGATGCGCAACGCCCGAAGCCGATTGCTGCAGTCTGATTATTCAGGGATCGAGTATCTATTGAAGGCCTATGGCGGGATGGGCTCTTTCAACGACGTCGTTCTCGGCCAGCGCTTTGATGGTCGGGTGCTTTCATGGAAGTCAGACCATGTCGAGCTGAACGAAAAGTTCAGCAAGTTGCGAGAGAAAGCTGCGGGACTGGCCCATGAGATCGAACGCTCCCAGGCTTGAGGGCATCTTGCTGCTGCGCCCCGCAAGCCGAGTACCAACTGCGAAGTCACTCAAACATCTGCACTACCAAGCCAAGGATGCGTTATGAAAACTACCAGTACGAAACAGTTGATTCAGGGCCTCCCACAACACAGCAGTCCTCGTGAACTACTGATCCAGGTACTGGAAGCCTCGATCGAGTTGGTATCGCTTCCTGACAATGATTTCAGCTGGTCTTCTTGGGCGGATGAGGATGCGGCAAAAACCGAACTGGAGTTGCTGCTTCATTCGCTCAGAGCTGGCGCGCTACCCGACAAGCTTCACATCGCCGTGCTTTTCGCTCCTACCGGACCGCTTCAAGAGCTCAGTCTCAGCAGCGGATGGGCAGATACATTTTTGAAAGTCGCCGATAAATTCGATGAAGCTGAAGCGCGCCTGTGGTGAGTGAAGGCGCGTCCCGGCCTGGTTTTGCAAACGCTCTTGCAGGAGCTGCGGCACGCTGCGATCTTTTGATCTTGCATTCAAAGATCAAAAGATCGCAGCGTGCCGCAGCTCCTACAGGGGCGTGGGAGCGGCTTTCGTTGTGTTGGGCCGCTGTGTATCATCGGCGCAGGCTGATGCTGCCTGCCGCTCGCTTCCGAAAGGAAAGGTGAAAGCATTGCTTCTTTTCCCCAAATCCCTGCGCATTTCTTGAAGTCGAGGTTTGGCAACGCGAGCACCAGAATATCTCGACCACAGGAGATACGATGCTTTCAATCGAACAAGCCAAGCAGATGGCCAAACGGCTGCGCGCCGCACTGGAGTCGCGCGATCAAGCGATGACCCATTGCGCCGCACTGGAAACAGTCGCGCAGCAGTTGGGTTACAAGGACTGGAATACCGCATCGGCAATGCTGCCTGCGGCAATACCCGAATCCGCAATCACCTTCGATAAAGCCATTCCGATCCTGCGAATTTTCGACGAAACCAAAGCCCGCGAGTTCTACCTCGACTTTCTCGGTTTCAGTGTCGAATTCGAGCACCGGTTCGAAGCGGATCTACCGCTCTACCTGGGGATCAGCCGCAATGGCCTGCAACTGCATCTTTCCGAACATCATGGCGATGCAAGTCCAGGCTCGACGGTGTTTGTGCCGATGCATAACATCGAATCGTTCGGCGAAGAATTATTGAACAAGCGCTACGGATACGGACGTCCGAGTGTTATGCAACAGGACTGGGGCAAGGTCCTGGAAGTGTACGACCCCTTCGGCAACCGCATCCGCTTCTGCCAGAGCTGATCGTAAAATGCGGACCGGTTGTCCGGTCCGCCCTGAATCACGCGAACCATTGAGCATCACGGAGCAGGCTATTGAGCGAATTCACACATACACCGGGACCTTGGGTTCTGGATGAGACAGCCGAAGTTAGCAGTCCTGGCAGTTTGAACCTTTCGATCTGCTCCATGAGCAGCGTGGACTTGCATGAAGGGCGTTACAGTTTCGGCACGGCGTCAAACGCTAATGCCAGGCTGATTACCGCCGCGCCAGATCTCCTGAAAGCAGCAAAAAGGGTTAAAGACAGTCTCGATGAATGGCTCATCGCCGCTGAAAAACAAGGGCTGCCTACACCCTTGGTGGTTGGACTTGCTGATTTGAAAGCGGCGATTGCCAAAGCCAGTTAATCGCAAATTGCATGAGTCCGTGTTGGCAATACGGATTCACTCATACAATTTTCCATGGATGTCTCGATGCGCATTTCCCCTTCGCTGTTAATGGTTGCCTTGGTCGGTAGCCTGCTCAACGGCTGTGCTTCCCCCTCGACACTACACAACAGTTATTCAAGCACCGCACAAAGTGTCGAGTCCGATCGGGCGGATATGGACTTCAAAGATGGCAGCGTCTATTTCAAGGCACAGAACAATAAACCTTCATCCGCTCAGTTCAGCCAGAGCCTGAATGCCTGCGTTCAATTTCAGGTCGCCAGTTACAACAAGAACGGTCAAGGTGTGCAGGTACGGCGTTCACTGGGCGACTCCGAAGCGCAAATCATCAATGAAGGCAGTCGTCTGTGCATGGAAAGCAAAGGGTGGGCGCTCTACAAGGTTATCAACGGCCAACTGCAGCGCATTAACCACAGGGAAGAAAGTTTCGCCTCCATGCCCGAAACTCAACTCAAGAGTTCAAGCGACCTTGTCACTGGCCAACGTCAGTGGTACCTCAAATACGCACCCGCTGTTCTTGCAATCGGTGACTTGGAACAATGATCGTAAAATGCGGACCGAATTGCCCGGTCCGCCACAAGGACACGTGAAAAAATGAAAGTACTGCTCATCGCGGCGCTTGGAATTCTGTCAATCGTTCAAACATCTTTGTCCGTTGCCGATAACGCCAATGGCAAGAATCTTTATCTACAGCGATGTGCGATGTGCCACGGAGCAGATATCAAAGCAACAGGCCCCTTGGCAAATAAAAGCCAGCCGCCGACACCTGACCTGACAACAACCGCCTTCAAGAAACGCCTGAATGATTATCCGGGGGTCATCGTCTCCTCGATCATCCTTCGCCCCAATGGCGACTTGATTCCGAGAACCCTGCGCGAGAACGGCGTAAAAATAGCGCCGCACGCCTGGAGCGTTGAAGACTTTCGCGACTTGAATCAATACATGAGTAGCGTGATTTCAAAAAGTCGCTGATTTGATAAACGGCATTAATCAGGCATTTCCGGCACGCCTCTCGCCGCCAAACTATTCCCCCGCCCCTCCCAAGGAAGGCACGTTTTTGAATCGCATTAAATCCAACGACCGAAACACCCTTAATCGCACTTTGCCGCTGCTAATGCTGTTGGCATCATCAGCTCTGCTCAACGCTGGATGCTCCCATCCACCGCCACCGGTCGATCGCGACCCGTGCCTGGATGAAGGCCCAAGCCAGAGTGCCGCTTACGAGGACTGTGTGGTTGACCGTAATGACGAAAGAGATGCGGCACTCAAGGCCATTCTTGGCACTGGTCCTGATCTTTATACACAAGCACGTCTCGCCGATCCGGGGGAGTTCCCTCTACAGGATTCCGACTACCCGGATATCCCAGGCCCCATGAGCTACCACACTGCCAACAAAATTTCTGCGGCGGAGCAGCAAGCGTTGCCGTTCAAGATGAAAATCCGCTGGAACTACACTTCCCGGAAATTCCTGCCGCGACCTCGCGATCTGGTGCGCATGAATGAAATGGAAGCTTTGCTAAAGTCGGCCGCAACGGAAAACGGCCTGGCGAAGTGGGTGTGCACAGTGACCGGTGAGCAACGTCGAGAGTGGGTTTTCTACGCCCGAAGCGACGCTGATTTCATGACTCGAATGCAAACGATACTGGCCCCGACCGGGCCGTATCCCGTCGAGTGGAGCGGTCGTAAAGATCCTGCGCACAATGTCGAAGGGACAAGTAAAGCCGACGCTTCCGGGGAAATCCTTATTACCCCGAAACTGTGCGTGGAGTGATATTCAGGGGCACTTGCGGCCGGGCCTGAATATCGCGCGCGGGGAGCTTTAAAGTGTGCAAACTGTGTTGCACACTGCCAGCGGATTGCAAATTGCTATCCCCCTCGCCCAATCATGGAAGATCCACTCATTGAAACCAGCTCTCGGTGCCCTGCTTCTAACCTGCCTGACCACCAGCGCTCTCGCTGACGTCAACGCTATCGGTTTCCAGTCCTCGACCCTGCCCGACCCGCACAATGAGCGTGCGCTGGAGATGGTGGTCTGGTATCCCGGCACAACCACCGCCACGCCACAATTGATCGCCGACGATGTGGTGTTTGTCGGCAATGCCGCCGTGCGCGACGCCCCGGCCAGCGCAGGCGAGCATCCACTGGTGGTGCTTTCCCATGGTTATCGGGGCAACTGGAGCAATCAGGGCTGGCTGGCGAGTGCGTTGGCCCAGCAGGGTTACATCGTCGCGGCGGTCAACCACCCCGGCACCACCACCCATGACCGTAGCCCGCAAGCCGCCGAGCAGTTGTGGCAGCGGCCGGTCGACCTGAGCCGGGCGATCGCGGCGGTGACCTCGCAGCCGCAGAAGTTTGGCGCCGTCGCACCGCGCCAGATTGCTGTGGTGGGCCATTCGCTCGGCGGCTGGACGGCCATTGAAATCGCCGGGGCGCGGTTCGATCCGGAGCTGTTTGCGCGTGACTGCAAGGTTCATTCACAACTGGCCAGTTGCATCAATTACGACAAGATCAATCCGGCCAGCACGCCCGCACTGAAAACTCAATTGGCCAGCGACTTGCGCGACAAACGCGTCACCGCCGTGGTTTCCCTCGACCTCGGTTTTTCGCGCGGGATGACCAGTGAAAGCCTGGCGGGACTGCCGGTGCCGGCGCTGGTGATCGCTGCCGGTGCGCCGTCGCAGGATCTGCCTGCGCAACTGGAGTCAGCCGACCTCGCCAAACGCCTGCCGCAGGCGTCAACGCAGTATGTCGAGATCCGCGATGCCAGCCATTTCACTTTCCTGGCCATGTGCAAACCGGGTGCCGTGGCACTGCTTGAAGAAGACGTGCCTGGCGATGGAATCATTTGTGGCGATGGCGAGGCTGCGCGTCCTCGGGGGGTTATCCAGCAGCAGGTTGCAACGTTGATCAACGAGTTCTTGCAGCAGGCCTGGAAGCAGCAAGACAGTCTGGTGAAGCGCTGACAGCAAGGCCTTTGCAGACAAGAACAACCGGTTTATCAAGCGCTTGTGTGAGTGAAGCTCAGCGGATGAGTCAGCAATGCCATTGATGTGCCACTACTGAAATAGTATGTTACTCAAAATCCATCCCCTGCTTCACCCCCGCACAAGGAAGACTTCATGTCGCTCAAAGGAAAGATAATCTCCGGTTATCTGGTCATCGGCTTGATCTACGCGCTCTACTCCTGGCTGTTCAGCTCCATCTACTCCCACGCAGGCTTCTTCTACAACCTCGGCCGGGGCCTGATGTGGCCGGCGGCGATGTTCCCTGCGCTCGGCGCATTCATCGGCGGTGTGGTGCTGGTGATCATCGCCGGCGCCTACGCGCTGAGTCGCCGTTAAGCCTCCTGCACTTCAAATCTTTCAAGGAACGATGCTCATGAGCATGAAAAAAGTAACGCTGGCCGTATTGATGGCCGTGGCGCTGGCGGGTTGCGGCGGTAGCAAGGACAAGGCAGAGAAACTGGTCGAGTCCAGCGGAATGACCAAGCAATACGGCAACATGATCGAAATGGTGTCCACCGGTTACGCCACCCGCTATCCGATGCTCGAGCGCGAGCAGATCCGTAACGTCGTGCGGGAAAACATCGATCCCGACGACCTGAAGGACATGGTCGTGGAAATCTACGCTGATCACTTCGACAACGATGAACTCGACCTGATGATTCGCGCCAACCAGCACCCCGAGCAGGCCATGGCAATCATCCTCAATTCGAAACAGGGCCGCGATCTGGCGCAAAAAGTCATGACCATCCAGACCACCATCGCCAAAGACATGCAAGACGCGATGGCCGACCGCGATGAGGCGATCGTCGATACGCTGGATGATTTGAAGGATGAAGCGCAGGGCTAGACCACGTTCTTTGTAGGAGTGAGCCTGCTCGCGATAGCATCCGTCCAGCCGACATCAGGCTGACTGAGCCGCCGCCATCGCGAGCAGGCTCACTCCTACATGGGTTTTCACCTCAAACCACAAATCCCAATCCCACCCACATCCCTGTGGGAGCTAGCCCTGTTAGCGATGACGTCAGCCCATCAAAAACACATCAACCTGACACCCAACCTCAGTGCCCGACCACAGCCCCCGCCCCCGCACCACGCGGCCCCGCTTTAAACCCGTGCGCCCGAGCGCTCCAGGCAATCACAAACCCGACCGCGACCAACACCACCATCGCCCACGGAAACGATGCAACCCCCCACCGATCCAGCAACACCCCGCCGACCACGCCGCTGCCGGCAATCGCGCTATTCCATGCCACCACATTCAACGACAACGCCACATCTGCGCCATCGCCCGCCGCATCTGCCAACGCGGTCTGCAACAAAGTCGCCGCGCCACCAAAACTCAATCCCCACAGCAACACGCCGAGGTAAATCACCTCAGGCACACGGCCCCAAAATCCAAACCCCACACACACCACGGCAAACATCACCAGGCTGGCTAACACGGTCTTGCGCAACAGCGGCTCAACCAGTTTGGCCGTCAACCAAATCCCCGCCAACGCCGCAAGACCAAACACCAACAACACCAGATCCACGCGATCCGCCAACCCCGCCGGCGCCACAAACGGGGCGATGTAGGTGTAGAGAATGTTGTGCGCCAGCATCCAGCTGATCACCACCGCCAGCACCGGTCGGACACCCGGCGTGGTCAACACGCGGCGCAACGACAGACGCTGATGCGCAGGCTGCGGCGGATAATCCGGCACCTTCACCAACACCCAAACGATCAGCATCAAGGTCAGGGCCGACATCAACCCGAACGTCGTGCGCCACCCGACCAACCCGCCCAGCCAAGTGCCGAGCGGCACGCCCAATGACAGGGCAATCGGCGTGCCCACCATCGCCAGCGCCAACGCCTTGCCCTGCTGATCCGGCTCGACCATCCGCCGCGCATAACCGGCCAACAAACTCCACGCCAACCCTGCCGCGACACCCGCGAAGAAGCGCGCCACCAGCGTCACGCCATAGTGCGACGACAGCGCCGTGATCGAGTTGAACAGCAGAAAACCGACGATGGTCAGCAGCAACACATTGCGCCGCCGCCAGCCGCGCGTGGCGATGGTCATCGGGATCACCGCCAGCACCGAGCCCAGCGCATACGCGGTGACCATCTGCCCGGCCATCGAAGGCGAAATCGCCAAGCCTTCGCTGATCAGCGGCAACAGCCCTGCGGGCAGGGTTTCGGTGACGATACAGATAAAACCGGTCATGGCCAGCGCCAACAGCGCGCCAATGGGCAGGCGTTTGGGCGCCGCCGAGAGAGTCAATGAAGGTGTCACGGGAAACTCCTTGAGTTTGGAAATTCAGACTTGCGTACCGATCGATATAAAATACTGGCGGCAGCCGAGGCCCGTTGTCAACGACTTATGTATCGACTAGTATCCAAATCACTTTCCGAGGAGTTTCAGCTATGGCCAGAACCGGCCGCCCCCGCGCATTCGATCGCGACGACGCCGTCGACCAAGCCATGCAATTGTTTTGGCAACACGGCTACGACGCGACGTCCCTCGCACAGTTGAAGGCTGAACTGGGCGGCGGCATTTCCGCGCCAAGCTTCTACGCCGCGTTCGGCTCCAAAGAAGCCCTGTTCGACGAATGCGTGCAGCGTTACCTGGCAACCTACGCCCAAGTCACCGAATGCCTGTGGGACGAAACCCTGCCGCCACGCCAAGCCATCGAAACCGCACTGCGCCAATCGGCACGCATGCAATGCGACGACGGCCACCCCAAAGGCTGCATGGTCACCCTCGGCGTCATGAGCGCCCCGAGCCCGGAAAACGCCCACGTCGCCCAAGCCCTCACCCACTCCCGCGCCCGAACCCGCGCCGGGATTGTGGCGTGTGTCGAGCGGGGTGTGAGTGAAGGACTGTTAGCCGACGACGCGAACGCAGCCGCCATGGCGACCGTGTTCGACAGCTTCCTGCAGGGGATTTCCATCCTCGCCCGGGATGACACGCCGATTGAAAGCATTGATGCGGCGATTACGCAGGTGATGCGGACGTGGGATGTAATGGCGAAGAGTTGACGGCTACATTGCCCCCACTTAATCTGCTCCCATCTCGCCCAAGGAAGTACGCGGTCCTAACCATCCAGGACACGCCAAACCCTTGGGCGTTTTCTTATCAAAAAAATGCAGGCCTAAAGCGGATGATCTGCGAGCCTCACTCGTAAAACTTCCCAGCCAACAAAATCTCCGCGCACCGTTGCCAGACATTAGAAACGGCAGCATCCGCCTGAGCATTCCTCGAAGTAGCCATCGCCCAAGCAGCCGCAGCATCAAGAAACGTATCGACCGATCCATTTTCCCAGCCTAACGCACCCGCCTGATAAGCAGACGATGGTGTCGCCTTCTCCAGTGCCCGCTCACGGGAGAAATCAGCACCCAGCGCCGCGACGAAATCGATGAACGATTGCTCATCGGTGACACGCTCCAGCAACTCATCAAGATCTACAGACATGGCCATCCTTGCGTTGAAAGATTAGTGCCGAGCAGCACGCGATAATCACAAGATGCCCCATCGCTAAGCGACCACCTCAACATAACTCGACTCCCCGCCACCCTCGGCCCCCGACAACCAACCCCACACAAACCGCAAAGTCGTCCGCCCCGCCTCATCAACCCCCACCACGCCCCGCGACCAACCTGCACGAATCTCACCATCCGTGGTGATGCACTGATAAAGCAGCTCGATAGTGTCCGGCCCGGTCACCCGCCCGACCTGGTTGCCCTGGCGAATATGCCCACCCGCATAAGTCCCCCAAACCGCCGCGCCTTCGACGAAGTATTCAAACACCGTGCGCGCATCGGATAAGCCCTGAGCGTTATTCGCCACAGAAAACCGGCGGTTGTTCAAACGCTCGGTGACTTGCGAAAAAGCAGATTCCATAAACACACATCCTTAGTCGAGAAGATCCATTCCAGCCTGCGGGCATCCTAATTCATTACCTCCGCGCAGCAAGGCGCTACAGGCGTTTTCTGCCAACCCAACCGCACAGCCACGTTTGACGGTCCTACCCGCCCCACCTAGTCTGCCCAAAACACCCTTACAGCCAGAACCGAGTTCACGAGAGGCAAGATGAGCAACTTCCCGATCGTCGCCACCGTCCTCTCAATGATCCTCGGGCTCTCCGTCACCCGCCTGTTACTCGGAGTATTAACGGTGTTCCGCATCCGCCGCGTCGCCAAGCCAGATTGGGTGGCGCTGGTCTGGGCGGTGATGCTGTTTACCATGCAGCTGCAATTCTGGTGGGCGGTCAACGCACTGTCGGTGGTGAAACAGAGCTTCTCGTTTCTCGAATTTCTAATGTTGGTGATGCTGACACTCTCGCTGTTCGTCACGGCGGCGTTGTTGCTGCCGAGCCGTAGTGAGGATGAGCAGAACGGGTTGCGCGTGTACTTCGAGCAGGATGGGCGATACGCTGATTTCCCTCGCAACCTGACGATGCGGCCACGCAAACGAAAATGGGGACGGCGTTATTTTCAAACAATAACGCCGTCCCCATTCTTTTTTGCCACCAAGTGACTTGCCCTTCCTAAGCCGGGGCCTTCAGCTCGACGTTATCCAGCGCCTTGTTCACCGCCAACTCCCCCAACATCACGACCTGCGCAATCCCCAACAACGTATTGCGATTCGGCCCTTCCAGCATCCCGGCAAAATCCCCCAGCATCACCGTCGCCGAAGCCAAAGATTCGCAAGCATTGACCAGCAAGGTTTCGGTATCGGACTGCGGATTGACCATAAACAAAGTGCTGGGGCTGTAAGGCGTGGCCATGATCTTCTCAGGCACAAGATAATGATCGAGCGCCCGCTCCGCCGCCGCGTGAAGCTTTCTCGAATCAAACGATTCATACGGCGACACCGGATCTGTCAGCGGCGGATTGTGTGTGGTTTCGGACATCAACTGAATCTCCAGCAAGCACCCAACAAGGCACTCCAAGAAAAACGACTACCGCGAAATAAATTACCCCCATGTAGGAGCTGCCGCAGGCTGCGATCTTTTGATCTGCTTTCCAAAATCGCAACCTATGGCAGCCCCTGCACAGAGCGCGCGGCATCCCCGTAAACGAGCCAGCAACTAGTGCGGCAAACGGCGCCCATCCAGGACTCGATTCACCATCAGCTCACTCAGCATGATCACCTGATGCAGCATCAGCATGGCCCGCCGCTGAGAGTGGTCAACGACATCGCCAATATCACGCGCCATGTCACTGGCAGCGGCTAACGACTCGCAGGCTTCGACGAGCAAGGTTTCCTCGTCCACGGCGGGATCGACCAGGAAGATCTTGTTGGACTTACGGGTAGGGATTGAAAGCTTCAGTGAGCCGGAGTTGAGATAGAAGTTGATGGCGCGGTCGGTCGCCTCTTTTATCTTTTGGGGTTCTAGCGATGGGTCGTACGGGATCGGATCGATGTCCGGTGGGTTTGGCGTTGGTTTGAACATTGATGAAGCTCCTAACACATTTAAAGGAGGCTTCACCCTTTCGCTACCAAACGAAGGGTGGCGGCCATGCAGAGGTTGGTAGACCGGGTGTTAGGATCCGGCGCGCCCTAGGACGCCCTATACATGGCCACCATAATCGAGCGAGAAATCTCGACGACAGTGGGCTGTACAACTAACACCGGGCTACCAAACCCGATCACTGTTTTCAGTGACAAGGAAACGATATAGCCCGCTGCATAGTCGCGTATGCCGGCGGATTCTGGCGTACGCGTAGGCAACGGCGCAAGGCGTTGTAGCCTTTGTGGCGTAACGGGTTGTGTAATTTAAACGCGTTTGTGGGGTTATGTTTACCCGTGGGAAATGCCCTAGCCCTACATAGTGCTTTTCTACAAATTCAGCACAAACCACTTCGGCCTAATGTGGCCGTTTGGAACCGCCTAATGCCACAAACCGTGGTCACACCTAGGTTTCGATGTAACAAACTAAGCGCATGACGTCGCTCATATTTTTAAGCCGGACAGTGAACTCTCCGGACTTATTCTCTTTTGCGCAGGGAAATCTTCCAATAATTTCATCACGCGAAAATTTTGGGAGACGGAGGCATGGCTTCCTGAAATAGAACAACATCCACTTTTGGTTCGGAATGAATGCAAAATCGCAGTCGTAGTTACGCAAGAAACGAAAATCTTTGATGTGTCCGTGCGAGCCTGGGTAGCAGTCATAGCCTTTCAGCGTTGATGCCCATCCAATGACGTACAAGAACGCGTGTTTAGCCTCGGGAGTACGCAGGATCTCGTAGTATTCCTGGTAAACCTCACTGCTCTCAGCTCCGCGCAGCATCTCGCAATCTCCCAGTTTTTCGGACAAAGGCTGCCTTTTAGCGTGGATAAGTAGCCGTAGTCGTCACCAGCCTTCAAGCTTCAGCGAGCCAAGCCACGTCAACCTCTCTGGCTCACAACCTACTGACGATTTCCTTCCAGATGTAGGCATAGTTGTATTTCAGCCAACGCACCAGCACTTTGTCGAACTGCCGGCGAAACCAATTACGCTTTCTCGCGGTTATCCTTTCCTCTATCGACTTTTGGAGAATGTCGGGATCGAACCCTGTCCACACCGGTGGTACAGCGGCCACAAGATTGGTGAAACACACAGGAGCGACCTCTGAATAGAGGATTTCGTAAAGGATTTCAGGATCGACGCCTCTGACCTTATCCGCGACAAAATCATACTCGACCGGGAAATCGTTGAATGGCTCTGAAAGTGCCGTTCTGATCTTTGTCAGTTGTGGTCCACTCAGAAGATGCCGCAATACGAAAACTCCATCTGTTCTTTATACAATGAACTCACAACCGCTTCGCCCGCCCCCCCCGCCGTCGACCATCCTTCGAATGCCAACCACTAAGGGATATCTAGCGCCCGACCATTTTAGATTATGGTGGTCTGGCCCCTTTTTCTACCCGTCTCAAGGGGCGTCGGACACGAATATAAGCAAACCAACTTTCCTGTGGCTAACCTCCGGACATATTTGATATTAGCCACAGGAACAATCGACCAAGTCAGCTTACTTCAGGATATCTTTTTGAAATCTCCACCAAACGCTCCATATCGAGAACGTAGGTTCCAAACGTAAGGGATTGCCCTTTAAGGTCGTAGCTCACTTCAATATCAACGAAAGATGCCATACAGTCTTTCACTGTAGTATCACCATTCAAATACGAGATGAGATCTTCAACTTTAAATTCAAGACCCTCCCAGACCCGCCTCGTCACGCCGGCAATATTAACGACACCTGAACTTATCATATTTATCAATTCATGCCCTTGCCGGACAGGATGCCCACCTACCTCACACCCATTAAAAACTCTATTCGCCACCGCTACACAGGTATATATTTGATCCACCGATTCATATTTAAATTTTGCAGCAGCGAACAGTCTTTTTTGCTCTTCTACAGAACCCAGCCACTCCTTACGGATACTCAACTGGCGTGCACCATAAGACACATGATCAAAGCTATTCCGCATTTCATGTACATTACATGGATGGTAGGGATTCTTGCATTCAATCAAAAATAACTTACCATCCTTAAAAGCGACTATATCTGTTTCAATCTCTCTTTTCTGAAAGTTAATTTTCAGTTCTTGCACAACCGAGAACCCTTGCGACTCTAGGGCTTGAAAAAGCATATTCTGCATTGGGTCGATATCACCCGGGAAAGGATGCTTAATTTTTTGCCCACAAAATATGTTTCTAGCAAGATTCGAATTAGCCACAAGTGCAGGAGCAACAATATAATGCCCGTTCAGCTTTATCAGCGGCGTGTACTGTATATCAATATGATCAGCACTTGAAAGCTCTAACGATATTAAGGACAATGCTTTCTTGGAATCACGACCAGGAAGCACCATTTGAACAATCTGCTCGAGTAGGCTTTCACTGAAAGTGGGCAGTACAGATCTCAAAGCAATCGTATATTTATCACTGGCAACATGATCAGCAATAGCGCGTTGATAAATAACGCTGAAAAACCTAAATAGCCGCTGAACCTTCATAATATCAAGCGCTGTTATACCATCACGAATATCAACATCCTTCAAAGACCCATAGTCATAATTCTCTATACCCAACTGCACAAGCGCTTCAATTTCTTCTTCAAAAAGACCATCTGTGGAGAAAGGCTTAAAAAGCTCTGGATCCATTACAAAACCTAAAACATACCGAGGTAATGGCAGTGGATTTACAAATATTATTTTTTCCTTGCCAGCATCGTAAAATTCTTCAGCAAATTTTTTAATAGACGCGGGTCTATTTTCGTTTCGCTCATTAAAAACATATTCTTCTAAGCCCTTCCTCCGAATCAACATCTGCTGAATAGTCTGTATATACCCGAGCCTAATTGATTTTTCCACTCGAGGATCGATAGACGCTACAACCAAGTCACCGGCCCGCCGAACTGCCTTAAACGGAAACCCATCCAAAAGCAACTCCGCCTCCTTGTAATTGCAGATTTTCGCAGCATCAATTAACAAACCCCAGTATAACTGTGTACTAACAGCCGACTCATCCACATGTTGAAAATATTCATTACGAACCCCAAACTCATCTCGATGCAGCCTTAATATATAACTAAAAGCCTCAGCAAGATCTTCATTACTGTAGTGCTCAACATCATCTGACGATAAAGTTTTGTTGAAATCCGGCATACGAGTCGCGAAGAGTATCTCCAAATTTGCCAGCAAGGTTTTAACAACAAATTTCCTTCTACCTTTTACGACTTCCACAACGCCAGCATGGATTTGTCGAACCTTCGAACCAAAAGCAAGCAAGCTACTTACTGAGTCCAAGTAACCCTTTAACTCAAAATCAAGTTTCAATACTTCACCGAACGCTATAAGATCCTTGACAACAGCTTGAGCAACACTGGTCTTAAACTTATACTTTGAACACCTGAATGCGCCAGCACTCCTCATCTCAGCCATTGACTTGTCGGGAGAATAGATTACAAGGGCACGGGCGAGCATTTTTGCCTTGTATACTTCATTAGAACCCATCAAGCCTATTAATTCGGAAACCTTATTCTCAATGTCATACTTTATTTTCTTCGAACTCAACCTTGCAGCCGCCTGTTCCCGACCAACTATTTCAATCAAATCAGTAGAGACTTCATTGCTATCCAGCATAACTACAACGCTTTCAATATCCATTGTTTTTAACTCCATTTAAATTTTAGCCCATCAAGCACGAAAGCGAATAATTAATACTAGCTCGATTTCTTCACTTCAATTATTTTTATGCTAGGAACGAGGCAGGGTGCTCCCCAACCCTTAAAAATAATTCTTCTCCCCGGCAATTTCAGTTCTGACGACTTCGGCGCGCACCTCTCCAAAGTCATCGGCATCAGCCTGCGCGATTTCCTGCACATTCGATGAGCACAGAATCAGCGCCATTATCAAGCTCGGTTTAGCCTTCATCCTGTCTTTTTCAAAAATTTATTTACGTAATACCTCAAACTCCACCGATCCTTCGGCCGCGGCTTATAGTGCGTTTTATTCCTCTGCCCCGGCTCCCCACTCACCCCGCTCGCCGTGTAGTAATAAAGCGCAATCGACCGCCGAGTGATGCCTTCCGGCGTAGTCAACGGCTCCGGATGCCCATGATTGCTGTCCTTATCCGTATTAAAAATCACACACCGGTTATAAATAGGCAGCACCTTCTTCAGGCATTTCTTCATCCCCACATCCCAAAGCTCCAGGTTGCCGCCGTACGCTTCCTGCCAGTCCTCCGTCAGGTAAATAATCACGTTCAGCCGCCGCTCAACATTGAGCTTTTTGTTCAGTCGAAAATCCGAGTGCACGCCGAGGAAGCCGCCGGTTTTGGTTTCGTGTAATCCACCGCCAGCAAAATAAGGGTCAGGGATCAGCCCTTGAATGCCGGTGAGTTTTTCGAGGAACTCCAGCATTGGTGCGGAGTTGAAGGTGTTGAAGACGTTCTTCAGGTACGGGCTGCAGGCGTTGGGGCTGATCTGGCGTTTGAGTTGGCCTTTGTAGCCGCGTTCGTAGATTTGTTCGTTGTTGGTCGGTTCGACCGGGAAGTGTTCGCGGATGCTGGCGATGACGTCGGCTTGCAGGAAGTTGTCGATGACGATGTGCGGGAATGGCGTGGCTTGGGTGTATTCGCGGGTCAGCGATTCGCCGAAAGCGCTGGCGGCGGTTTGGTCGAAGTCGAGTTCCGGGGTCAGGCTGATGGGGAGTGTTTGCGTGTTGGCTTGCATTGCCGCTCCAATTAACTTGAATGCTTTCAGGTCTCGGTAAACAAGGCTGGGCGCTCGGCGCGATGCCTTTGTTTTTTTGCTGAGTACGGATGCGAGCAGGTTGCCATGTCGGGCATGGCCTGCCGAGTGTCCGTTGCTCAAACGTGTTGCGGCGCTGTAACGACATGTTTCTGACTGTCACAAACGCGTCATATTGCCTCTGCTAATCTGCTCGGCGCCCTGCCCTACACCCCAGTCCTAGAGCCCCCAACCGAAGGTGCCGCCAAGGTGTTTCCGACTCCTGTTCGCCAGCAAATCATCCTGCGCTCCGACAATCTTCGTTCCGATGACTTCGGCGCGTTGTTCTCCCGATTCTTCGGTAACCGTTATTCCGACTCCCCGCCGCTGCCGTCGAACATCATCATCGGCGGCGTTTATGGGCGGCACGATGGCGTCAGTTTCCGGCGCATGCATTACCACGGCGATTTCAGCGTTTCGTTTCCCGATCCGCAGGATGAGATCACGTTTGTGATCCCCACGGCGGGCAAGATTGTTTTCAACCACGCGACCGAGTCCATCGGTGTGACGCAGGTGGGTCTGGCGATTGATAAGGCCGATATTCGTTCGATGCGCTTTGTTGATGATCATGCGCATCACGGCATGTCGATCAATCGTCATCAGCTTACCGAGCGGTTGTCGATGCTGTTGGATAAACCGATTCTGCAGAAGATCGTTTTTGCACCCAGCGTGGACCTGAACACTGCAGCGTTTCAGGGGATTCGGGCGTTGATTGACCTGGCGACGGGGGCTGAGTTTGATTTGTTGCTCAACAGCGGGACGTTGATGCCGTCGCGGTTGCGCGAGATGTTGATTGACGCGGTGCTGGAGGCGTGGCCGCATAATTTTTCCGAGGCATTGCGGCGGCCGGCGCCGATGGTTGCGCCAAGGCATGTGAAGCTGGCGGTGGAGTTTATTCAGGCGCATCCGGAGCAGTTGGTCAGTGGTGTGGATCTGGCGCGGTTGAGCCATGTCAGTCAGCGCGCGTTGCAGGAGGGGTTTCGGCGGTTTGTCGGGATGTCGATTGTGGCGTATCAGCGGCAGGTGCGGCTGGAGCGGGCTTATGAGGTTTTGAGGCAGCGGGGTTCTGGGTCGGTGACCGAGGTGGCGTTGCGGTTCGGGTTTAGTAATGTGGGGCGGTTTTGTCAGTATTTTCAGGGGGCTTTTGGGGTGAGTCCGGCGGATTTGCGCGGGCGGGGTTGATCGGTTCTTAGGCTGGAATGCTAATTGTGGGAGCGAGCTTGCTTGCGAAGGCGGTGGCTCAATCAACAGTGATGTTGATTGTGCTGGCCTAATCGCTAGCAGGGCTAGCTCCCACATTTTTTTGAGGTGTCTTTGGGATTGATGGCATGCCACAAAACTGTGGGAGCTGGCTTGCCAGCGATGGCGGTGGGTCAGTCGATGGTGATGTTGGCTGGGCTGGCCCAATCGCTGGCAAGCCAGCTCCCACAAGGATTTCTGGTGTGCCGGAGATTGTCGACATCCCACAAAACCTGTGGGAGCGAGCCCTGCTGGCGATGGCGGTGGGTCAGTCTACTTTGGTGTTGGCTGATCTGGCGCTTTCGCGAGCAGGCTCGCTCCTACAGTTTTTTGTGTCTTTTAGAACGCGTAGCTGGCCTTGAGGCCGCCGTTGAAGCCATGGCTGTCGCCACCGCCGTTGGCGCCCACTTCTGCGCCGAGGCTGAGGGCGCCGAGGTTGGCCATGAGGTTGACGCCGCCGCTGAATTGGTCGCGGTTGTCGAAGGCGGCGCGTTGTTCGATGTCGAGGCCTAGCAGGTGGCTTTGGCTGTCGACTTCGTTGTCGCCCAGTGTGCGTTCGTAACCCACTTGTACGCCCGGCACCAGTTGCCATGCGCCCATGGCCACGGGGGCGAAGGCGACGTTGAGGTTGGCGACGGCGCTGCGGCGGGTGGCGCTGTTGTCGTCGACGTCGAGGGAGAGTTCGCTGCCCTTCTCTGTGAAGCCATTGAGGTCGAGGTGGCTGATGCGCAAGCCGAGGCTTGGTTCGAAAGTCATGCCGTTGATTGGGGCGCGGTAGCCGAGTGCAAGCGTGGCGCCGCTGAGGTTGCCGTGGGTGTCGCCTTTTGCGGTGCCGAGGCCGCCGCCGAGGTCGCGCTTGCTGTCGTAGTCGATGTAGCCGGCGCTGGCGTTGGCGTCGAGGAACAGGCCTTGTTCGAGGCTGGTGAAACCGTAGCGGGCGCCGACGTTGAGGAAGGTGAAGTCGGTGTCGGCTTCGCCCCCCGCGCCGCCGACCGTGCCTTTGCTGTAGCCGAAGCCACCGCGTGCGCTGCGTTGTTCGCTGAGGCGCTGGGTGATGCCGACCATCAGGCCTTGGCTGTGTTCATTGCTGCTTTCGGCGTGGGCCGAGCCGTCGGTGCCGAGGTAGCCGGCGAGCGCGGTGGTCCAGAGGCGGTATTGGCCGACTTTGAGGTCGCTGCCGCTGGCGAATGGTGCGGCGGCTTGTTCGATCATCGCGTTTTGCCGCAGCAGGTAGCTGGCGGCGTCGGCGTGGACCTGACCGCCGACCTGGGATTCGACACCGCCGAGAGTGCCGGCATCAATGGCCGATTGCAGGTAGTAGTTGTAGGCGCTGTAGGTGCCGGACAGGTTGGTGTTCTGCAATTGGCGGAGCAATTCGGCACCGGCTGCGGCGTTGCCGATCAGCCCGGCCTGGCCCGGCAGGCTGTTGTATTCGACCAGTTTGCCGCGCAGGACGTAGATGGTTTCCTGCGACAGGCCGAGGCCCTGTTTGAGGTAGTTGTCCATGCTGCCGTATTGCGCGGTGACTTCGTCGAGGCCGGCCTGCAGGTAGCTGGCCTGCACGCCGAGCAGTGGCTCATACACGGCGGCCATACTGGCGGGCATCGCTTTCAACGTGGCGGCGACGCGCGCGGCGGTGTAGTCGTTGGTGGCGAGGTAGTTGGCCATGATGGTCGCGTTGTCGACACCGGCGATGCTCTGCAACACGGCGGCGGTCCAGCCGGTGCGGTCCTTGCCGGCAGTGCAGTGGAACAGTTGCGCGGCATCGACGCTGGCGAGTTCATTGAACAGCTTGCCGAACTGGCCGCGCATGCCGGCGTCGCTGACGAAGGCACGGTTGGTCTGCTCCATCATGGCGATGGCGTCGGCGGCGCTTTTGAACGAGACGGTGGTGATGTTCGCGCCGGAGGTGGTGCTGCCGATGATGTCGATGTTCTGCCAGGTCGCGCCGCTGATCATTGTGTCGGGAGTGGCGGCGATTTCACTGGGAGTACGCAGGTCGTAAACGGCTTTGATGCCGAGGCTGTTGAGGGTCGCCAAGTCAGAGGCAGTTGGAGTTACCGCGTTGGCGCGGTAGAACACGCCAGCGCGCATGGTGCCGTCGTGAGCGGTGGTATACGCGGTGGTGGTGCCGGCGACATCGCGGAAATTGTCCATGCCTTTCAGGCGCGGGGTGTCCAGCGGCACTGTTTCGGCAGCATGGGCGGCGGTGATGGACAGGCTCAGTACGGACAGCGAACACAGCAGACGTTGGAACACGGTGCAGCCTCATTTCGGTTAGCGTTGGGCTGCCTACTATCTGCACCGGATTTAGACCGAATATGACAAATTCGCGCTGCACGGAAATGCCTGCGCGAATGGGCCATGGGGTGCGTGAATTGTCCATCGGGTGGGATGGTGGAGTGAGTCACGGCACTCTGGATGCTGGTGGTTTTTGAGTCTGACGCGAAAATTGTGGGAGCTGGCTTGCCAGCGATGGCGTCGTGTCAGGTAACTGATTGGCAATCTGACCCACCGCTATCGCTGGCAAGCCAGCTCCCACAAGGATCTCGGGACTGCTGGAGATATTGGTTTTGCCACAAAACCTGTGGGATTGGGGTCAGGCAGTGGAATAGTTGATCTACAACAATATCCGCCGATCCCGGCGGCGTTATTGTGCAGTGGCTGAAAACAGCCGTGCTGTGCGCACGTCACAGGCCTTGTGGCCAAGGTGGCGCCAAATGAACAAAAAACGCATTGTCTGGGGGAGCGTTCTCCTGGGCCTTCCGTGTGTCTTGCTTCCGCTCCTTTTGATGGGTTACGTCGCCTGGATGTTGAATCTGGCGGCGGCGCAGCAGCGCCTGGAAACCCTCGCGGCGGTGGCCTCCAGCCGCGCCAATGGCACCTTCAGCGAAGCAGCCGGTGCGCTGAAGAGCATCGCCGGTTCGAACCTCGCCCCCTGCACGCCGGAGAGCATCGACGAGATGCGGCTGCTGACCATCAACACCCTGTCAGTGAAGTCGATCGGTTACGTCGAAGAAGAGATTTACGCCTGCGGTTCGTGGGGTACGGTCGGCCAGCATGCGGCGCCTTGGCAGGAAGACTTCATCACCGCCGACGGTGTGCGCGTATCCCTCGGTGTGCAGTCGCGCATCGTCGCGGCCAAGCCGATGATGGCTCTGCAATACGCCGCGTTCAATGTGCGGGTCGATCCACAGCAGTTCCTGCATGTAACGCTCGATGAGGATCTGCATCTGGCCGTCGGCCCCGCTGCCGGGCAACTGGTCAGCGCCTCGCGCCCCGGCGCGGAACACTTTCTCGCTCGGGTGCATTCTGGTCCGCACTCGGGGCTCGACGACGGCTACCTCTACCCCCTCGTGCACGGCGGCGACGGGGTGGCGATCGCCGCGCTGTCCCGCCATGAGCTGATGCAGGGCTTGGTTCGCCGGGAAATGCTGATGCTGCCCATCGGCGGTTTACTCGCCGGCGTGCTGGTGTTGCTGATCGTGCGCCGCACTCGCGAACGCCTGTCGCCGCTGGCCGAATTGCAATTGGCGGTGCGCAACCGTGAGTTCGTCGTTCACTATCAACCGATTATTCGCTTGGACGACGGCGCCTGCGTTGGCGCTGAGGCACTGGTGCGTTGGCAGCACCCGGACGGTACGCGGGTCTGCCCCGATGCGTTTATCCCCCTGGCCGAGCACAGCGGTTTGATTCTGCCGATCACCGATCAGGTCATCGACAATGTGATGCGCGACCTCGGCCCGTTGCTGGTCAAGGAGCGCGGCTTGCACGTGGCAATCAACCTGGCGGCCAAAGACGTCAGCAGCGGCCGCTTTCTGCCGAAGCTGGAGGCCGCATTATGCCGCGCCGATGTGCAGCAACAGCAGATCTGGCTAGAAGCCACCGAACGCGGTTTCGTCGAGATCGACGCCGCGCGCACGACAGTCAATCGCGCCCGCGAGCTGGGCTATCTGGCGGCCATCGACGATTTCGGCACCGGTTTTTCCAGTCTTCAGCATTTGCAGCAATTGCCGCTGGATGTGCTGAAGATCGACAAGTCGTTCGTCGATAACATCGAGCAAGACGCGGCCACCGGATCAGTGACCGGCCACATCATCGAAATGGCCAAGAGTCTGCGTCTGCAGATCGTTGCCGAAGGCATTGAGACCGAAGCGCAGCGCGATTACCTGCGCGGTCACGGTGTGCAGTTTGGTCAGGGCTGGCTGTTTGGTAAGGCTATGCCGGCGGATGAGTTTTGGCGGTTCTATAGAGAGAGAGCGTACGTAGAGCACGGAGCGCTGGAAGCAGCGATACCGGTCTAAGCTCGAAGAACCTTGCGCATGAGCCAACGTCTGCTTCGCGCTTCAGTTGGTTTTGCCGACAACCGTTATTTGCGTAATCCCTACCCGCTTGGCCTGCTCGAGAATCTCCTCGGCCGTCGAATCCGCAGTGGGCATGATCAGGCCATTTTCCGCGTCGCCCAGGTGCAACTCGAGCAGATGCATCGCGGCCTCGTGCTCGGCCAGCTGCTGTTCTTTGAGTTCAAGCAGAAAGGTGCGAGGCTCGCCGTTGAATCGGTAATCGATGTGATAGGTGTACATGATGTCATCCGCGTCAGTAGAAAAAGGCAACTGATTATCCTGACGCGGTGGTCAGTTTTTAGTTCAAATTGGATAGCCTCTCCGGTCAATCTGGATTTCATAGCAAACTTTTCGCGCGCCGGGGCGTCCTTTTCTTAAACCCCTTACCGGCTGATTTCAGCCAAGGATCGGCGATGACCTTCTTCATTTTTCTTCTGGCCTGCGCAGCAGCGGCAGCCACCGGCGTGATGTTCAAACCGGGGCCGTGGTACGAAACACTGAACAAACCCGGTTTTACCCCGCCCAACTGGGCGTTCCCCGTGGCCTGGACGATTATCTACCTGCTGCTGGCCTGGGCCGGTTACCGTTTGAGCCTGATCCCCGGCAGCCAGACTGTGCTGGCGCTGTGGGCGGCGCAGATTGCGTTGAACACACTGTGGACGCCGGTGTTCTTCGGCGCGCATCAGGTGCTGGCGGCGATGGTGATTCTCACGGTGCTGTGGCTGGTGGTTGCGGCAATGGTGGTGCTGGCGATACAACTGGACCTGATCACGGGTCTGATCCTGTTTCCGTATCTGGCGTGGTTGTGCGTGGCCGCCGCGTTGAATTTCTCCATCCTGATCAAGAACCGCTGATGACCAATGCCAATTGGGGGACCGAAACACCGTGGCCGCAAGGCCAGCGCGAGTTGGCGCAGGTGCGCGCCTTCAACCGCAAACTCGCCTGGCTGCCGCGTTTCAAGATCCGCAATCGCCTGACACCGCGCTTGATTCAGGCACTGTTGCGCGTCAGTCAGGTCGGCGGTGCGAGGAAGTTGCGCGAGCATGGTCTGACGGCTGAGCAGAAGATGCTGGGGAATGTACCGGTGCGGATCATCCGCCCCAAAGGTCCGGCAAAAGGCGTGGTGCTGGACTTTCACGGTGGCGGCTGGGTGATCGGCAATGCGCAGATGGACGACAATTTCAACATCGCCATCGTCAACACCTGTCAGGTGACGGTGGTCTCGGTCGATTATCGATTAGCGGTTTCGACGCCGCTTGAAGGTCTGCTGGAAGACTGCCTCAGCGCCACTCGCGGGGTATTGAGTGATGCCGAATTTGCCGGTCTGCCCGTCGTGGTGATCGGTGAGTCGGCGGGCGGTCATCTGGCCGCGGCGACCTTGCTGGCGCTCAAGCAGTGGCCGGAGTTGCTGCAACGCATCAGCGCCGCGCTGCTGTATTACGGCGTCTACGACCTGACCGGAACCCCAAGCGTACGCAGCGCGCCTGCCGACACACTGGTGCTGGACGGCCCCGGCATGGTCGAGGCACTGCGCTTGCTCACCCCGGAGCTGACTGACGAACAGCGCCGTCAGCCACCGCTATCACCCCTGTACGGCGACTTCAGCGGTTTCCCGCCCGCCCTGCTGTTTGCCGGTGAACTCGATCCACTGCGCGACGACACCCTCGACATGGCCAAACGCTGGGCGCAATCGGCGCCGGTCGACATGTACCTGCTGCCCTCCTCGCCCCACGGCTTTATCCACTTCCCCACGGCCCTCGCTCAGGGCGTTCTGGCCTACAGTCGGCAATGGATTTCGGCGCGCATCGAGGCCGTTAAGGTGCCTGACAAACTGGCATAAACGTTCAGGCTCAGGCGAGGTAAAAGAAGTACAGCGCCAAACCCAGCAACTGCATGATCAGCAGGATCGCAAGCACGTGATTGCAACCTTTCCACGCCTTGCTCACCGGGCGGTTTTTTGCCACTCGGTAACGCAGATAACTGTCGAGTGAAAGTGACGCCGTGGGGATCAACACGAACAAAAACGTCAAAAAGAAATTAAACATTTCCTTTGCCCGTCGACTCCCAACATGAAAGCGGATTTGTTCGCTGCATCGTGCACTGCTCAAGTCGTCTGAGCAGACAGCTTAGCTGATCGGCATGTACCCGGGATCCTTGGGGTTCCAGGTATTGGCCAGGACTGGGTCGACTCGATAATCGCAGTTAATGGTTAGCGGCTACCTGCTACCCAACTCATTTATCCTGAATGAGCTGCAAGGCGCGATCAAAGTCGAACAGTTCCACCTGCGCCGCGGCGAGTGCCAGCCGTTCTGCCATCGCTCGATCGAGTGGCATATTGCGCAGTGCCACCAGCACGTCCGAAGCCGCCGTATCACCTTCGTCCAAAAGAACAATAAGCCTGTTCAGTTGCTCGCTGATTGCCGAGTCGTCCAGCGGGTAGCCATCCATGGAGGCCGGTGTGTTTGTTTTAAGGTCGGCCAGAGCCGCCAGGGTCGGGAGCAAGCAATGCTCGACCTGCATCGCTAGCGCTTGCACTACCGTAGCCGGCTCGCCGTTCTGGCAGGCCTGTTCTAACAACGTGCAGGCCTGCGCCACAGCCTTGGCGCCGATGTTGCCGGCGGTGCCGCGCAAACTGTGCGCCAGCCGTCCCGCGGCACCAGGATCCGGATCGATTCGTGCGGCCTGGAATTGCCCGGCAAAGTCTGTCTGAGTATCGCGAAACTTGCAGAGCAGACGTAAGTAGAGATCCCGCCGCCCCATGCAGGTGGCGAGACCCGCCGCCAGATCAATGCCCTCAAGACGATCTGGCAAGCCATCGGCGAAGACTGCGTTCAGTGGTGCTTGAGCGGCTCGTGGCTTGATCCACTTTGCCATGGTGGCGAACATGGTTTCGACATTCAGTGGCTTGGAGATATGGTCGTTCATGCCGCATTCGAGCGCACGCTCGCGGTCACCGTCCATAGCGTTGGCGGTCATGGCGATCACCGGCAGAGTGCTGAAGCGCGGTTGCTGGCGAATTTGCCGGGTGGCGGTGTAGCCATCCATCACTGGCATCTGGCAGTCCATCAGCACGCCATCGAAGTCGCCATCCTCGCCGAGGATATCCAAGGCCTCTTGGCCGTGCGTGGCGAGTCGCAAGCGTATTCCGACACTTTCCAGCAGCTCGCTGGCCAATTCCTGATTCAGTTCGTTATCTTCGACCAGAAGCAGCCGCGCTCCCTTGAGACTGGCGACGGTATCGGCATTCTGTAGGGAGCGTTCGCCAGCCCGAGTATCGCTGTTCGTGTCTCTGCCCAGCACGACACCGATGGCTTCGAGTAACGAGGACGGCGTAACGGGTTTGGTCAGTATCACCGGCAACTGGAGGCCCTGGCGTTCGGCTTCTTCGCGGGCTTCTTCGCGGCCAAAGGCGGTCACCATGATGACCGATGGTGTGCGCATCAGACTGGCGGAATGCATTCTGCTCACGGCCTCCATGCCATCCATGCCGGGCATCCGCCAGTCCATCAAGACCAGATCGTAAGGCAATACCTTGTGCTCGGCGTCGGCCAGCATGCGCAGCGCCAGACTACCGCTCTGCGCGACATCCACTTCCAGGCCAAAGCTGCGTGCCATGCCCGAGAGAATTTCACGGGCACTGGTGTTGTCATCCACGACCAGTACCCGCATACCAAGCAGTTCGCCGGCCTTGAACATACGGCGCGGCTGCACGTTTTGCTGCACGCCGAGTTGCACCTGGAAATGGAATGTAGAGCCGATCCCCGGTTCACTTTCGACCCAGATTCGGCCGGCCATCAGCTCCACCAGTTTCTTCGAGATAGACAGCCCCAACCCGGTGCCACCGTATTTGCGGGTGATCGAACTGTCCGCCTGGCTGAATGACTGAAACAGGCGTGAACACTGCTCGACGGTCATGCCAATGCCTGTGTCGCGGACCCAGAAATGCAGTTGTACACTGTCCGTGTGCGCCCCCACTTCTTCCACTCCGACCACGATCTCGCCGTGCTCGGTGAATTTGGCTGCGTTGTTGCCCAGGTTGATCAGCACTTGCCCCAACCGCAGAGGATCGCCCAGCAGTGCCGTGGGCAAGTCGGGCGGGATCTGGAACAACAACTCCAGGCCCTTGTCCTCGGTCTTCAGGCCAATCATCGAGGTGAAACTGTCGAATACGTCCTCCAGGCGGAAAGGCACGTGTTCGAGGCTCATCCTGCCGGCCTCGATCTTGGAGAAGTCGAGGATGTCGTTGATGATTCCCAGCAGGTTCTCCGCTGATCGGTGCACCTTTTCAATGTAGTTGCGCTGGCGTTTATCCAGTTCTGTACGCAGCGCCAAGTGGCTCATGCCGATGATGGCGTTCATCGGTGTTCGGATCTCATGGCTCATGTTGGCGAGGAACTCGCTCTTGGCCAGCGTGGCCTCTTCCGCTGCAGCCCTAGCCTCTGCCAGTGCGGTGACGTCGATGTTGATGCCGGTTGCGCGCAATGGCTTGCCGTCAGGCGTGCGTGAGAAGCGATTCAGCGAGCGGAACGTACGCACCTGCCCGTCGTTTTTACGCACGATCCGGAAATCGAACTCGACGCGATCATCGCCACTCTGAACGGCGTTCTCGAACGTGCTGCTGACTCGCGCCACATCCTCGGGATGCACCAGCGCCTTCCAGTGCGCCAACGAGCCACCGAAGCCGCCAGGCTCAAGTCCGAACAGTGTTTCAAGCTGGGGAGTCCAATAGTTTGTGCCGCTGACCAGATCCACGTCGAATAGCCCGATGTCACCGGCCTCTTGTGCCAGGTTCAGGCGATCGCTGGCAGTTCGCAGCCTGGCTTCCATCGCCCGGCGCTCACTGACATCGCGCACCGAGGCACACACACAGACGCCACGCCCCTCGAGGCGGGGCAAATGGGAAAGGCCGATTTCCACGGAGAACAGGCTGCCGTCTTTGCGTACTCCGCTCAAATCGTCCAGATCGCCGCCCATCTGCCGGGTTCCGCCACTGGCAATGAAGCCGTCGCGTAACCTGACATGCCGCTCGCGGGCAGCCTGCGGTACCAGACGCTCGATGCTGGCGCCAATCAGCTCGCCGGGAGCGTAACCAAACAAGGTGTCCATTTGCGGGTTGGTCATGAGGATGCGGCCGTCGGCTCCCAGCACCAGCATGCCGTCCGGTGCTGCCTCGATGATGCCGCGGTACCAGGCCTCGGTGGCGCGCAGTTCTGCTTGCTGGGCCTCCAGCTCTCTGGCTTGGTGTTCCAGCAGCAAGGTTTGCGCGCCCATTTCGTCAGCCTGGCGCCGTGTTTCCTGCAGCAGCGCTTGGGCTGCTTCGCTGCGTTCCATAATGGCCATCGCACCGGCCAGCCTCGGCAGGACTTCTTGCAAGAGCAACGCCTCTTTCTCCTCCAGCGAGTGAAAGCCAGCCATTTCCACAACCCCGAGCAGGCGCTCGCCACGCAGCACCGGCTGCACCATCAGATGGCTGGCGGCTGCTGCGCCCAACTGCGCGCGCACATGCCAGAACGATTCGGGCAGATCCTCAAGCTGACGGGGTTGACGATCCAGTGCGCACTGGCCAAGCAACCCCTCACCGAGCTCAAGCTCGGCGGGCAACGGGTGCTCACTGTCCACCGCATAACCGCCGACTAATTGCAGGCGCGACGCGCCCTCATAAAGCACGTAAAGCGCCCCTTGGCACATGCCCAAACGGGGCGCGATGCGGCTGAAAAAAGCCTGGGCCAACTGCTGTGGCGTCTCTGCCTGTTGCAGATCCACTTGCAGGAGCGAGGCATGGCCTTTCACCCAACGCTGGCGTTCAAGTTGACAAGCCTCCACTTGCAGCGTGGCAATGGCCCGCGCCAAGTCGCCGGTTTCGTTGCGCAGGTCGGTGTGCGGGATCTGGCCGTCCAGCTTGCCCGACGCCAATTCATCAACCGCCACGCGGACACGGTTGAGCGGCACACGAATGGAATAGCTGACCAGCCAGGTCAACAGCAAAGCCAGCGTTGAACCGCCCAACAGCAAGACATAGGTGATCATGCTGCTGCGCTGGGCGTACTCAGCGAGGTTCTTCGCCGTATCGTGGATGTCGGCTTCCTTGTTTTTCTCGATCTGGTTGAGCAACCCGTCGCCGCCCTGTTCCAACGCAAGAAAATCCTTACTGTTGAGCAACATCAAGGCCTGACCCAAGGACCCCTTGCCGGCGAACTCCAACGCTTCATCGCCATCTTTTTGCAGACGCTGTAATACCCGTTCGAATTCCAGCAGGCTGCTGATGCTGCTCTGTCTGCGCAGTGTTGGACGCACCTGCGCCAACGCTTCGAGGAGGCGCTCTTGGGCGCGGTCCATCTGCGCCCTGGCGCTGATGCGGATGTCGGCGTTATTGGTCGCGATCGCCCGTTGCATGGCCAGCAACAGATGCGGTAGTTGCACCCGAACTTCCTGCACATGCTGGATACCGGCAAGATCCTGTTGGTACAACTGCTGCATTTCATGCCTGAGCGAATACTGGGTGCGCAGGCTTTGCACGCCGAGTATCAGGATCAATGTCATCAACGCCGCGAAGCCGATGATCAATTTGCTGCGCAGGGACAGGCGCTCGAGCATCTCGAACAGTCTGTTCATAAACGGCCTCTTTCAGCTGGATGTGCAGAGTGATGCGCGGGGCTCAGGGACGATCAGCAATTTGCTCAAGCAGGGCTAACTGCCTGGCCATGTCCTGGTCGCTGTCGGCAAATCGCTCGGCAATTGCGCGAAACTGTTCGGCATTGGCGAGAAACGCGTCACAGATGTCCGGATCAAAATGCGAGCCCCGGCCTTCGCGGATGATTTTCACCGCCTGCTCGTGGGGCATGCCGGGCTTGTACACGCGGCGACTGATCAGCGCATCGTAGACATCCGCCACGGCCATCAATCGGGCGCTGATCGGGATGTCATCGGTGGCCACACCTTGTGGATAGCCACTGCCATCCCATTTTTCCTGGTGGCCGTAGGCAATTTCCTTGGCCAGATGAAGGAAGTCGACGTTTATTCCCAACTGATCCTCGGCGTGCTGGATGGCGTCGCGCCCCAATGTGGTGTGGGTTTTCATGATCTCGAACTCTTCGGCGGTCAGCCGTCCCGGTTTCAGCAGGATGCGATCAGGAATGCCAATCTTGCCGATATCGTGCAGCGGTGCCGATTTGAAGAGCAGTTTGATGGTGTCCTCGTCGAGGAAGTCCCGGAAGCGCGGGTGATTGCGCAACAGTTCAGCCAGGCGTTTGATGTAGTGCTGGGTGCGGCGAATGTGGTTGCCGGTTTCGTTGTCACGGGTTTCAGCCAGCGAGGCCATGGCGTGGATCGTGACATCTTGGATGGCGATCACCTCGCGGGTGCGCCGTTGCACTTCCTGCTCCAGAAAATCGTTCTGATTGCGCAGGAAATCGGCAACGGCCTTGAGCTTGATCTGAGTCTCGACCCTGGCCATCAGAACCGGGGGAATGATCGGCTTGGTGATGTAATCCGCAGCACCGAGGCTCAAGCCGCGAATCTCGTCCTGCGTAGCGGTCATGGCGGTCAGGAAAATGATCGGTATGTGGCGAATGCGAGCGTCAAGCTTGAGCTGCTCGGCAACGTCATAACCGGACAGGCCCGGCATCATGATGTCCAGCAGGATCAGGTCGGGAAGCGGGTCTGCCTGTAGCAGGCGCAGGGCCTTTTCGCCGCTGTTGGCGGCCTTGACCCGATATTTGTCCTTGAGCAACTCTGCGATCAGCATCAGGTTATCGGGTGTATCGTCGACCACCAGAACGGTCGCTGATGGGTAAACGTCCTGCATGCTATCCATGTATGTTGGCTCCCGAGTCCGCAATTCAAGAGCTGGCGTACTTACGCCAGTCTCTTGCTGGCAAGCGTAGCTAGAAACGCCGCAATCGCTAGGTGAAGATCGGCAGGTTGGTTCGAGGAGGCACTCAATCGAATGTCTGCTATTGGCCGAAAGCAGTGGTTGGCAAGCCACTACCGACTACATGCCGTCATTCCACTGGACCACACTCATTCGATCAGCATCATGCTGTGGTCTGTGGACCAACGCCTTGATGGCCATGCCTTTTCAACCCATCGGCACCGCAAACACCGCGCTGGCCCGCGCCACCGTTCGCTCCCCGACATGCAAGCTGACGGCGGCGAACGCCAGTTGGCGTCCTTTTTTCGAGTATTCCAGACGCACTTGCAGCCACTCGTTCATTTTTACCGCGCCGAGATAATCCAGGGTCATGCTCGCGGTGATCAATGGCTGTGGCGGGTCGCTGGAAAAGGCCATGGCGTAACCCATACCGACATCGGCCAACGTCGCCAACACGCCGCCATGCAAGGTGCCCCGGCCATTGGCATGGCGTGAGTCGGTCAGCAATCCCAGTTCCAGTTGTAGGCCGCTGCCCTTCGCGTAGATCGGACCAAGCAGATCAAGCAGCGGACTGCTGCGGGTAAACGGGGCGAAACCTTCGGGAATTGCGCTGGCGTCCATGATTCCTCCTTGTGCCGGTGACTCACCGGCTTCATTGACCTGAACAGGAGGGTTTATGGCCAACCGCCTGATGGCGCAAGAACTATACGGATGCGGAATCGGCAGTGATAAACCGTGAGTCCTGAATAGCGGCACTGACACGCAAGGAGATCTTGATATATTGCTGCCCCCGAAACCGGCCAAGACTCAAGGAGGAAGAATTGCGGATCTACATTACAGGCGCTTCGTGTGCGGGCGTGACGACTTTGGGTCAGCACCTCGCCCTTCTACTGGGCATACACCAGGTCGATGTCGACGATTTCTTCTGGATGCCTACCAATCCTCCGTTCACAACCAAGCGTGCGGTCAGTGAGCGTGTTTCATTGATGCAGCAAGAACTCGGTGACGACGATTGGGTGCTGACGGGTTCTTGTATTGATTGGGGGGATGCGTTGATTGCCCATGCCGATCTGATTGTGTTCGTTGTCACACCAACGTCCGTTCGCCTCGAACGGCTGGCGGCACGGGAAAAGCAACGCTTTGGAGAGCGGATTGCACCGGGTGGCGACATGCATGAGATACATGTCGCCTTTCGAGAATGGGCCTCGCAGTACGACAATCCGGACTTTTCAGGACGCAATCGCGCCTGGCACGAGGCGTGGTTATCAGCGCAAAAGGCCTCGGTGTTGCGATTGGACGGGACGATCAGTCCTGAAAAAATGGCAGCCAGTGTCATTCAGGCTTTGACGCAAATCCGGGCGCCAGCGAAAGGTTCAGCGCAATGAGCTGCCGATTTTTTACCCCACCGACGTGACCGTCGCCGCCGGCGCAGGGTGACGCGACGTCACCAGGCCGATAAAGGAAATCGCCAACGCCAGACCGATGGTGGTGGTGACTTCGGTGCGGTGTTCCGGGGTGATCATCATCACCGCCAGCGCTGCGCAGATGAACACGATCACCAGCCAGGTCAGCCATGGAAACAGCCACATGCGAAAGGTCAGCTCGACATTGCGCTGACGCAAAATCCGCCGCATGCGCAACTGCGATACCGCGATCGCCAGATACACCAGCAAGGCAATCGCGCCGGAGCTGGCCAGCAGGAATTGAAACAGCCCGGCGGGCATGAAATAGCTCCACACGATGATCAACGCGCCGAGCACGGTACTGGCAATCACCGCTGCTCGGGGCACGCCTGCCGAGGAGGTAGCCTTCAGCATCTTCGGCGCATCGCCTCGCCGGCCCAGCGAGTACAGCATGCGCGAGGCAATGTAGATCGAGGAGTTCATGCAACTCGCCACGGCGATCAGCACGACCACGTCGACCATGAACTTGGCGTGGGGAATGTTCATGATTTCCAGCGCGCGCTGATAAGAGCCGACCGCGGCCAGCAACGGATCATTCCACGGCACCACGGAGATCACCACGAAGATCGACAGCAGGTAAAACACACCGATGCGCCAGATCACCGAGCGCGTGGCCTTGGCAATGTTTCGCGACGGATCATTCGATTCGGCAGCGGCAATGGTCACCGCTTCAGTACCGATGAAGCTGAACATGATGGTGATGAAGGCGCCGACAACCGCCGACAAACCGTTGGGCGCAAATCCGCCGTGGTCGGCCATCAACCCGCTCAACCCGCTGACTTGCCTGTCGGGAATCCAGCCCATCAACACCGCAAAACCGACACCGATAAAACCGATGATCGCCACAACCTTGGCCATGGCGAACCAGAATTCGAACTCCCCATACTTGGACACGCTGAACAGGTTGGTCACCACCAGTGCAATGATCGAGCCCAAGGCGAACAACCAGGCATCCACCTGTGGAAACCATTGATTCAGCACATGCCCGGCCGCCAGCGCTTCGATGGGAATCACCAACACCCAGAACCACCAGTAGAGCCAACCGATGGTAAAACCGGCCCAGCGCCCGATCGCCTGATCGGCATAGGTCGAGAATGAGCCGGTATCCGGATTGGCCACCGCCATCTCACCGAGCATGCGCATGACCAGCACCACCAGCAAACCGGAGAACAGATAAGCCAGCAGAACCGCCGGCCCCGCTGCGGCAATGGCATGCCCTGAACCTACGAACAAACCGGCGCCGATGATCCCGGCGATGGACAGCATGGTGACGTGACGAGGCTTGAAGCCCTGCGCCAATTGGCTACTCGAATCCATGGAGTTAGGGCTGATCATTGGTTTTTTTATTCTCTGCTGATCGACATTCAAGCTAATTGATGCGGGCAAACGATCATCATCGTTGCCTGCAGGACTTCCCGAAAGAAGCCCCCTTCAACCGCCGCAGTTCTTATCAACCCCATGATCTTTATGAGGTTATCTTGACTTAAAGACACCTCACCTTACCCGGCCTGCCCGATGAGTCAGTAGCCTGATTGCGCCATGATCGTGTCTGATATCGACATTCGAGAACTATGTGTTCACGATAAACACCGACTGGTCACCTCGCGCACATTGCAACCTATGTTCGCTGCAGTGCCTCATAACTCGGCAACTCAATCGCATCCGCCTTCGGCGAAAGGACTTTGCTTATACCCCGGCAACGCCAACACAACCCGCGCCCCACAAGGCGCATTCGCCTCCGCCCACAAGCGTCCGCCATGCGCCTCAATGATCGTGCGGCAGATCGACAGGCCCATCCCCAGTCCGGTGGGTTTGGTGGTGTAGAACGCGGTGAAGACTTCTTCCGCGCGCTCGCAGGCAAATCCCGGCCCGGAGTCGCTGACGGTAATCCGCACGTTTCCACCGGCAACATCGCTGGTGATGGACAGCCGACGCACGCCCTCCGCCATCACCGCCATGGCTTCGAGGCCGTTGACGATCAGATTGAGCAGAACCTGTTGCAACTCAACCCGGTCGGCCAATACCGCCGGCAAGTCGCTGGCCAGTTGCACGGACACCATCGCCCCATATCGAGTCGCCTCACTGCGCGTAAACCCGACCATCTCCTCCACCACCGCATTGAGATCCAGCGCTTGCCGTTGCGGTGGTGTCTTGCGGATCAGCGCGCGGATGCGACCGAGCACGTCGGCCGCGCGGTTACCATCGTTGATGATGCGCTTGAGCCCCAGTTCGACTTCACCGGTGTTCGGTGGTTGTGCGCCGAGCCAGCGCAACGCGGCGTTGGCATTGGTCACGGTGGCGGCGATCGGCTGGTTGACTTCGTGAGCGATTGACGCCGCCAGCTGGCCCATGGTCGCCACGCGGTTGGCGTGGGCCAGTTCCGCTTGTACCTGGCGGTAACGGCGCTCGCCTTCGCGTACTTGTTCTTCCGCTTGTTTGCGTTCGCTGAGATCAAGGACAAACGCCACGCCCTGTTGCTGACTGGCTTCGAATGCGGCCAGACCGACGATCACCGGCAGGCGGCTGCCGTCTTTGCGGATGTATTCCTTTTCGAACGGCTGGGCACGCCCGGTGCGGAGCGCCGTCGCGAGCGCCGCTTCGCTTTCGGCGCGCCGAGCCGGTGGGGTCATGTCGCGCCAATGCACTTTCCCCGAAAGCAGATCATCTCGTTGATAGCCGACCATGCGCAGGAAAGCGTCGTTGGCCTCGATGATTTCTCCTTCGACACTCCAGACAATGATGCCGATGATGTTGGCGTCGACCAGCCGGCGAATCTTTGCTTCACGCTCGGCGACGTCGCGATACAGCCGTGCGTTGTCCAGCGAGATTGCCGCTTGTGAAGCGACCAGCCGCAGCACGGCAATACGCGCCGGGCTGAACACCCCCGCCGACAGGTTGTTCTCCAGGTACAGCGCGCCGGCGACCCGCCCCTGATTCATCAATGGCAGGCACAGAATCGAGCGGGCGCCGTGCTGGTGCATGTAGGGATCGGCGGCGAATGCCGGATCGGCGACGGCATCGTCCAGACATAGGTTTTCGCCGGTGCGCAGGGTCTGGTAGAGCACCGATTCGGCCAGCGCCGCGGCATTGATGGGCTCATTGCACAGTAATGTGGCGCTGTCGCCAATGCGCGTTCGCGCGGCGATATACGGCGTCTCGCCTTCGGTGAGAATCAGCACACCCTGCTCGGCGCCGGCCTGTTCGATGGCGGTGCGCATGACCGTTTCAATCAACCGGTCGAGAACAATTTCGCCAGACACGGCCTGGGACACCTTGAGCACTGTGGCCAGATCCAGATGCTCAACGGCGGTGATGATGGTCGCAGTCGCGCTCGGCTGCGCGTCTTCCTGGCGCAGAAAACGGTGCCGCCGCTCCAGTTGCCGCACCTTGCCATCGGCGCCCCAACGCAAGTAACCGTAGCGTGCGTCTTGCAGGTAGACGCGGGCGATTTTCGCCAGACCGCGAGCACCGTAGAAACGCGACGCCAGTTCGTTGGCCAAAGCCTCAATGTGAACGAAGCCGCTATCCACCGCCAATTGAATCGCCCGCTCGTACAGCAACTCTGCTTCGATCGGTTGCCCCGCAACCCGAGCGATTTCGGCACCGACCAGCGCTACATGACTGGCGAAGGTTTCGGCACACTGTTGTGCCCAGATTTGCAGTTGATCGTGGTGCTCTGCCAAGCGTTGCAGTGGATCGGTATCGGCGTCGCCATGAACAGCCAATGTCAGCGCTGCGTAGAAGTGGTATTCGGCCTCCTCGAAAAACGAAGAAATTACCCACATCAATTCCCGGGCCTGAGCCGCGCAATCAGCCGCTGCCGCGTAATCCCCGGCCAGATAGCGCGCCTGCAACTTGCGCACCCAATATTTGCCACGGGCCAACGCCAGATCAGGCGCAGCGAGTTTCGCCTCGAAGCGCGTTTCATCAAATTGTTCATCGTTGAAACTGCCAAATTCCACAGTCTGCCCGCGCAGCATGCGGATCAATGCTCGTTGGCAACTCATGAAGTTCACCACCAGCCCGAAGCGGATTTTCTGCGCGTAGGCCAGCCCCGCTTCGGCCTGAACCTGCACCTCCGCCAGCGGTTCGCCAATAAACAGCAGGTCAGAAATCAGGCTGTTGCCGGCATACGCCGCGTAGGGCAAATCGCCGATGCGGTTGGCGGCGCTGAGTGCACGGCGCAGCAATTCGCGGCACTCGCGCACCGGGCGCATCCAGCGCACCACGAAGATCGAGAAGCACAGATAAGTGCTCGCCTCGTAGCGTGTCAGGCCACGTCGGTCGACCAGATCACACCCCAAACGGCCAAAGTGGTAGCCAGCGGCATAGTCGCCGAAGCGCCGCCCGGCGACGCGGGCGACGTTGGCATAAAGCACGCAAGAGGCATCGCAATTGCCATGTTGCAGGCTCAGGCTGACCGCTTTGCAAATGGTCAGGCAGGCAAGGTTGGCGTCCGACTGCAACGCCGGTGCGAACAGCTTGCTCAACGCATCCAGCGTCACCAGTGAGGCCGGATCTTCCATCAACGGCAAGTCGATCAGTTGTTCGATGCTGCGCTCACCCAGTTGCACCCAGATCTGCTGGTATTCCCGGCGTACTTGCTGATCGTCCGGATGTGCCGTCCAGTCGATGCCAACCTGACGCAGATAGGCCAGGCAGACGGCAACCGCGCGGTCGCTGCGATCGAGCAAAAGGTAGACATCCATGTGCAGACAGGTCACCGCCGCGCGCTCCACTGTGGTTGCCGCGCGCTCGGCCAGAACCTGCAGTCGGGCGTCGGCCAGCGCCAATTGTCCGGTAAGAAATTCGCACTCGGCGCGGTTCAGCTCCAGGGCAAACGCCAACTCATGGCGGCTGTCATAGCCTTGTTCGCCAAGCACCGTCGCGCCCGCGCCCAAATAGGTCAACGCAGAGGTGTAAGCGGTCGAAGCCTTGGCGCGCTGACCGGCGAGCAGGTTGAATTCGGCCAACTGCTCACGTTCGGCACGGGCGCTGATCAGGCTGGCGCCGCGATTGAGCTGGCCGACAATTTCAAAGATTGCCTCTTCGCGGCCTTCGTCCGACGTTTGCAGCGCCAACAGCCGGCCAATGCGCAAATGCGTCTGCGCACGTTCGGCTTCGGCGATCAGCGAGTAAGCCGCCTCGTGCACACGGTCGTGAGCAAACGCACAGGCACCGTCCAGACGTTCAACCAGATCCTGGCGCACCGCCGGCCACAGCGCCGCGTGCACGCGAGCCGGGGACAGATCGAGCACAGTGGCCAGCGTGTCGATCCGCGCGACGTTCCCCAGACACGCCAGCTGTTGCAGGGCCTGGCGGGTTTCCAACGGCAAACGCGCCAGCTTGCCGACCATCAGATCGACAACGTTGTCGGTGTAACCTTTGCCGTTGATCAACTCCAGATCCCAGCGCCAACGGCTGAATTGATGGTCGTAAATCAGCAGTTCTTCCTCGGCGAGAGCCTGGAGAAACTGGATAACGAAAAACGGATTGCCGCCGGTCTTGTCCAGTACCAGCCGCGCCAGAGTGACGATGCTCGCGGGTGGGCAACGCAGGGCTTCGGCAATCAGTTGTTCGATGTGCACACCGGCGAGCGGGTTCAGGCGAATCTCGTCGATGTGCGCGCCGGCATTGCGAATGGCTTTGAGTTTGCCGCTGAGCGGATGGTCGGCATCAACCTCATTATTGCGGTAGGCGCCAACCAGCAGCAGATAGCCAACCTCCGCGCGGGTCAGCAGATCTTCGAGCAGATCCAGTGTCGCCGCATCCAGCCATTGCAGGTCATCGAGGAACAGCGCTAACGGGTGTTCCGGTCGGGCAAACACGCTGATAAAGCGCTGCAACACTCGCATGAAACGTTGCTGCGCCTGTTGCGGTTCAAGCTCCGGCACCGGTGGTGGCTCGCCGATAATCAGCTTGAGTTCGGGGATCAATTCGGTCATCAACCGCGCATTCGGTGACAGCGCCTGTAAAAGCGCCGCACGCCATTCAACGAGCACTTCGCGGCGCTTGCCCAGCAGCGTGCGCACCAGTCCTTGAAAGGCCTGAACCAGCGTCGCATAGGGAATATCGCGCTTGTACTGGTCGAACTTGCCGGAGGCGAACAGCCCCCGCGACGGCACCAGCACTTTATGCAACTCGCTGACCACCGAGGACTTGCCGATGCCTGAGTAACCGGACACCAGCACCAGTTTTGGCGATTGGCTCTGCACTACGTGTGCGAACGCATCGATCAGCGTTTGCACTTCGCGCTCGCGCCCGTAGAGTTTCTCCGGGATCAACAGGCGATCGATCGCGCCCTGCTCGTTCAGCGTGAAAGTCTCGATGTGCCGGGCACGCTGCCAATCGTTCAGGCAACGGCGCAGGTCATGCTCGACCCCGGCAGCGGTTTGATAGCGTTCCTCAGCGGTCTTGGCGAGCAACTTCATGACCACCCGCGAGAGCATCGCCGGCACGGTGGCCACCCGTTCGCACGCTGGCATCGGTAAGCGCGCGATGTGGCAATGCACCCATTCCATCGGATCATTGGCGCTGAACGGCAGCGAGCCGGTGAGCATTTGATAAAGGGATACGCCAAAGGCATACAGATCACTGCGCGAATCGATCGAGCGATTCATCCGCCCGGTTTGTTCCGGTGCCATGTAGGCCAGGGTGCCAGCGATGGTTTCCGGCGGCTCCGGCGCTTGCCGTTCACGGGGCAGACGTGAGGCGAGGCCGAAGCCGGTCAGGCGTGCCTGGCCGTCGCTGCAATTGACCAGCATGTGTTGCGGCTTGAGATCTTTGTGCACCAGACCGCACTGGTGCAGGCGGCCCAGCGCCACGGCGATGTTGATCGCCAGCAACAGGCCGGTCTCGGTGTCCAGCGGCGCGATCAGCAAGCGCGACAGCGGCTCGCCGCCGGGATCGTCGAATAACAGGCGTGTCGTTGCGCCTGCGCGTTCAAGGGCTTGCGGTTGCAGCGCCCATTCAGCATTGAGATCGTCCTTGAGGCTGTATTCATGCGCCAGGCGATCAAGGGTCGCGGGCAGCGGTTGAGCGTGGGCCGGGCGCATCACCAGAACACTGCGACGACCCTCTCTCTGGTCGAGTTCGCGAGCAAACACCCGCTCGCCGTCGTCCCACAACATCTGCTTTTTGCTGGCCATCTGTGTCGACACCGTCATAGGGTTGCTGTTCAACCGTTGCGGCGCGCCGGCTCGATGCCCAGGGCTTCGGCGATACGCACCAGATCCGCCACTGAGCGGGCTGACAGTTTTTTCATCACCTGGCCGCGATGGACTTTCACCGTCACTTCGCTGAGGTTGAGTTGCGCGGCGATCTGCTTGTTCATCAGCCCTGCGATGACAAACCCCAGCACCTCACGCTCACGCACGGTCAGCGTCTCGTAAGCCAGACGCATAACCGCGCCAGACTGCTCGGCAAGCAACCGCGCACTGTCCCGGGCCAGCGCGCTGGCCACGGCGTCGAGCATGTCCTGATCGCGAAACGGCTTGGCGAGAAAGTCCACCGCACCGGCCTTCATCGCTTTGACGGTCATGGCGATGTCGCCGTGACCGGTCATGAATACGATAGGAATACGCACGCCGGTCTTTTCCATCTGCTCCTGAAAAGTCAGGCCGCTTTCACCGCGCAGGCGCACATCGAGCACCAGGCAACCGGGCACGTCACGTTTGGCCGCGGCGAGAAAATCCTGAGAGGTTTCGAAGGTCTGCACCTGCAGGCCAATGGAGCGCAGTAAACCGTCGAGGGCCTGGCGCATCGAGGCGTCGTCGTCGACCACATAAACCACTGGCTCGCGCAACGTCGGCGGGGTGGTGCTGGGGCTGGAATGCGACCACAGGGTCATGCTGTCTCCTCGGCGAGATCGCAACGCGTGCGATGTGCAGGTGAATAAATCTAGTCCATGATGGCAAACGCAGCCAGATGCCAGCCAAACGGTCGCGCAGCAGGCTAGCAGTCGGCGCGCGTTGCCGACAGGCCAGAAAACCCTGAATATCGGCCATGCCGTAACCGCCCCGCTTCAGCCGATTGAACAGGCAGATTTCGATGTCCAGTGTTTCCCCGCAGCCCGGCACTTCTACCGCGCAATCACGCGACGTGGTTTTCATCGCCTACCCGCGAATGAGCCTGCTCGACCTCAGCGGTGCACAAACGGTGTTCTGGGCCGCGAGCAAAGCAATGGCCGAACGCGGTCAAGCGGGTTATCAGCTGCACACCGCCAGCCTTGGAGGCGGCTTGGTGCACACCGTCGAAGGTTTGGCCGTCGACACCCGCGCGCTACGCGATCTGAACATGGCCGCACTGGATACCCTCGTCGTCCCCGGTGCCCCGGACATCTGCCAGTCCCTCAACGAGCATGGCCAACTGACCGACTGGCTGCGTCGCGAGGCGCCGAGCGCGCAACGCGTGGTCTCGGTGTGCAGCGGCGCGTTCCTGCTGGCCAAGGCTGGCCTGCTCGACGGCTGTCGCGCCGCAACGCATTGGGCCATGTGCGAGACGTTGCGCGAACGCTTCCCGACGATCGAAGTGGATGCCGATGCGATTTTCATCCAGCAAGGGGCGGTGTGGACATCGGCGGGTGTCACGGCCGGTATCGATCTGGCGCTGGCGCTGGTCGAGGCGGATGCCGGCCGCGAAGTGGCTTTGCAGGTCGCCCGCGAACTGGTGGTGTACCTCAAGCGGCCCGGTGGTCAGGCGCAATACAGCACGTTGCTGCAAGCGCAGGTGCAGGACAGCCCATTGTTCGAGCCGCTGCACCTTTGGCTGATGGACAACCTCGGCGATCCCAAACTGAGTGTGGAGCGTCTCGCCGAGCAGGCCAGAATGAGCCTGCGCAATTTTACCCGGGTCTACAAACAGAACACCGGCCGCACGCCATCCAAAGCCATCGAACTGTTCCGCCTCGAAGCGGCCAAGCGTCTGTTGGAAAACTCGGCGCACAACATCGGCAAGGTCGCGCGCCTCTGCGGTTTCGGTGATGAAGAGCGTCTGCGCGCCTGCTTCCAGCGTCACCTGTCGATTTCTCCGCGTGATTACCGTAGTCGCTTCACTCGTGAAGGCTGATCGCCGGAAGCGCTGACTATCAAAGGGTCTCGACGCGCTATACCTAGGTATAGTTTTGCCCCAGCGCGGACGGCGTATGGTGCAAGAACGACAGGAGTCGTCACGCATGCCCATCCGGTCAGGGAGCCCTATGCACAACACGGTTGTCATTGCAGTGGTTGACGACAACGAGGCCATTCGCAGTGCGCTGGAAAGCTTGTTGCGCGCCAGCGGTTATCGGGTACGGACCTTTCCCGACGCCCGCACCTTCCTTGAATCAACAGGGCCCGAGCAGGCGCACTGCCTGATTTCCGATATCCAGATGCCCGGCATGAGCGGCCTGCAACTCAATGAGGCGTTGCACGCGCAAGGCTGGCGCATTCCGGTGATTTTCGTCACTGCTCATCCCGATGACGTGAACACCCGAGTCCCCGGAGTGGTGGCTTGCCTGCCCAAGCCCTTCCAGGCCGATGACTTGCTCAGCCATATCAAACAAGCCCTTAATAGAACCCCTCCCGTGTAGGAGCTGCCGAAGGCTGCGATCTTTTGATGTTGCCTTTTAAAAACAAGATCAACAAATCGCAGCCTTCGGCAGCTCCTACCGTTCGATACCTTCGTATACCCCCCTTCAACGCATGCGTAATCGACGCACACCGATGGACAACTGCGCCCGCAGCCCCCACGCCATAACATCGTTTTCGACAGCGGGCGATTAAGCGCCATGCAGTACGGCAAGCAGTTTGCGGTGGCCAGTAACGTCACGCCAGAGTCGAAAACGACTCGGGTTTATCCATCCATCAGCGTCAGGGAGCACATTATGAAACAGCAATTATTGGTGATCGGTGCAGGGTTCGGCGGGCTGTGGAGCACATTGAGCGCCGCGCGTTTGCTGGATATGCATGACCGTCACGACGTGGAGATCACACTGCTCGCCCCGCAAGCCGAACTGCGCATCCGCCCGCGTTTCTACGAACCCGATGTGCACAACATGTACGCGCCGCTGGATGCACTGTTCGCTGCGGTCGGTGTGCGTTTCGTCCAAGGCACCGCCGAGAGCATCGACGGCCAGGCACGTCGCGTTGGTTATCGCGATGAAAGCGGTCGCCCGGGTGAGCTTTCTTACGATCGACTGGTGCTGGCCAGCGGCAGCCAACTGGCCCGTCCGCCAGTGCCGGGTCTGAAAGAACATGCGTTCGACGTCGACCAGATCGAATCGTCGGCGCGCCTGGAACGTCACCTGATTTCGTTGGCCAGTCAACCGGTCAGCAAGGCCCGCAATACCGTCGTCATCGCCGGGGGTGGCTTCACCGGGATCGAAACCGCGACCGAAATGCCGAGCCGTCTGCGCGCCATTCTCGGTGACGATCAAGACGTTCGGGTGATCATCGTCGACCGCAGCAAAGACATCGCCGCGACCATGGGCGACGGTATCCGCCCGTCCATCATCGAGGCCTCCAAAGAACTGGGTATCGAGTGGATCGTCGACGCCACGGTCGCTGCTGTGGATGCCAACGGCGTCACCCTCGCCGACGGTCGCCACATCGAGAGCAACACGGTGATCTGGACCGTGGGTTTCCGCGCCAGTCCGTTGACTGAACAGCTCAACGCCGAGCGCGATGGTCAGGGTCGGTTGCACGTCGATGGCAACCTCAAAGTGCAAGGCCTTGAGCACGTGTTCGCCGCCGGTGACGTCGCCCGTGCCGCCACCGATGACGTCGGCAACTTCTCGGTGATGTCCTGCCAGCACGCCATCAGCCTCGGCCGTCATGCCGGCAACAACGCCATCGCCGATCTGCTCGGAGTCGCGCCGACCACATACCGTCAACCGAAGTACGTCACCTGCCTCGACCTGGGTGCCTGGGGCGCGGTGTACACCGAGGGCTGGGATCGCCAGCTGAAACTGGTGAAAGACGAAGCCAAGGACCGGAAGCCGCAAACCACCAGCGGGTGGATCTCCCCGCCGGTCGCCGAGCGTAGCGCCGCTCTGGCCGCTGCCGACCCGGCGATTCCGGTGGCCTGATCTGCCCCGAGCGCCCAAGAACCGATGTCTTGCCTGATAAAAAGGAGAACACCATGACCATGCATCTGGATTCCTTCACCGCCAACAGCGCCACCCTGCAAACCCCGACCGAAGAGCTGGTGCCGTCGCGCTACGCGCTGCGCCTCGGTGACATCGACGTGATGGTAATCAGCGACGGCGTCCTGCCGCTGCCGACCCAGACCATGTCGACCAACGCCGATCCTGCCGACCGCGCTGAGTGGTTCCAAGAGATGTACCTGGGCCCCGACGCGTTCGACTGGGCACTCAACGTGCTGGTGGTGCGCAGCGGCGAACAGGTGATCCTCGTCGACGCCGGACTTGGCGGCCAGTTCCCCGGTTTCCCCCGCGCCGGGCAGTTTCCCAAACGCCTCGCGGCGGCCGGCATCGACCTCGCAGACGTCACCGATATCGTCATCACCCACATGCACATGGACCGCATCGGCGGACTGCTCGTCGACACGGTGAGAAACCGTCTGCGCGACGACGTGCGCATCCACGTCACCGCCACCGAAGTCGACTTCTGGACCTCGCCGGACTTCACCTGCACCGACATGCCCGCACCGGTGCCGGATGTATTGCGCTCGACCGCCAACGCGTTCATCCAGCAGTACCAAAGCAAACTGCGCATCTTCGAAAATGAGTTCGAAGTCGCTCCCGGCGTGGTCGCCAAACTCACCGGCGGTCACACCCCGGGCCATTGCGTGGTCTACGTGACCTCCGGCGAGGAACGCTTGACCTTCGCCGGCGACGCCCTGTTCCCGGTGGCCTTCGATCACCCGGACTGGCACAACGGCTTCGAGCACGATCCCGATGAAGCGGTGCGCGTGCGTGTGCGCTTGCTGCAGGAAGCGGCCGCCAGCGGCGAGCTGTTTGTCGCCACACACTTGCCCTTCCCGTCGGTCGGCCGTGTTGCCATCAATGGTGAAGCGTTCCGCTGGATTCCGGCGATTTGGGATTACTGATTGAGCTAGCGCCACACCGCTTCGCCCGGCCTTGGTCGGGCGAAGTTGTTTTCGCCTGTTACAGATCCGGTCCGGGACAACCGCTACCTTTCCTCTTTTACATGGAACGACGGTCGATCCTTGTTCTCTACCGCTGAACCTACAGCGGAGGGATTGACCATGATTGCCCCTGAAACCGGTATGAAACCGGGTGAGCGTTATCGCATTGAAAGCGTCGAGCGCGCGCCGCAATTCCCCGGATTTTTCCTCGACGGCAAGTATTACCTGGGTCCCGAGTTGCAAACGGCCGTGGGCTGGCTCGAAGGGCAGAATTTCCTGTATGACCAACTCGATCCCAATGGCGAACCGGTTTATCCGGACAGAATCGTCGGCACGATCACCGCGCGGACACTGGAACTGTCAGATGGCCTGCGTCTGAGCATCGAGGAAATGCCCTTTCAGGCAGAAGCTATTACGCCATTCCACACGCTTGACGAAGCGACTGTTGAAACCCGACCACTGGCGATATCGCAGCGGCACACAGCAGCAGGCTTGCGCCAACCGATGCAACCTTCGGCGTTACTGGTTGCAGGTGCAGCATTGCTGGTCGGGCTGTGCCTGTTGGCGATCAATCGTTCTGGCCGTCGAGTCAAATAGGCTTTGCATGACTTGGGCGGTGAGCGCTTTTCGTCACGGCCCACGATCAAAGGCTGATCACAGCGCTTGCCTCGCGCATGAAGATTTCCACGGTCTTCGGGCCGATGCCGTCGAATTCCGCCAGTCGCTTCTCAAACGCCGGGCGATCAGCGCTGGCCTCGACCATATGGCTGACCGTGCCCGCATACTCGTCGTTTAACCTGCGCGCCAAGGCGTGCAGCCGTACGGCGGTGGTCTCGTCATAACGCACGTAATGCGCCTCCCAGAGCATCGCGACCAGCTCACGATGGCTGCACGCAGCCAGTTTGCGCGGTGTATCGCGCCCGTGTTTATCGGCAATCACCCGATAGGCTTCGGCGGCTATTTCGGCCTGTATCCGCTTACCCATCAGGAAACTGGCAAGCAGCCATTTGAACAGTGCAGCGTCATCGTTGTGCTTGAGCTGAATGTTCAAATCCTCGGCGCTGATCGTCTTGTTCACCGGCTACCTCCGGGGTTGAAATCGAGGGGATTTTTCGTGTTCTGTCTGCTTGGCAAAGGCTTGATCTTTAGGTCACCGCCGGTTCCAACCGTTCAAAGCAAAACAATTGCCAGCGGCCTGAAACAAACCCCGAAAATCCTTTGAATTTTTTTCGTCGGCAAAACTCATTTGCGTATGAGCGTAAGGAGGAACGCATGAGCAACGTCGACATCTTAGTCATCGAATACAAACTTCACGGCCAGCCAAAATCATTCGTCATCCGCGCAAAAACCATGCGCAACGCCGACGCATGGCATTGGGCGAGTTGCGATGCCGGCATCGCGCCGATTCCCAAACCCGGCAAACCACCGTTGAAAGTCATCTCCAAACCCCAGGCCGAGCGCTTCGGCATCACCGACGTGAAATGGCGCGAAACGGCAACGGTGGACTGGATGGAGGCATAGTCATGCTCAAACAAGTCGGCAACACGCTGATCCGCCGTGACCACCGCGCCAGTTGCCATTGCGGTGCGGTCATCCTCGAAATCCATTTGCCCGACGGCCTGCCCCCGCCGCACCGCTGCGACTGCTCGTTCTGCAAACGCCGAGGTGCGATTGTGGCGGCGGTGCCGGCGGCGGATCTGAAGGTGATTCGCGGTGAATCTGCATTGCTGAAGTACAGCTTTGGCCAGCAAGTGGCCGAGCATTTTTTCTGCGGGAATTGCGGTATTTACACCCACCATCGACGCAGTACCAATCCGCATGAGTTTGGTTTCAATGTGGGTTGTCTTGAAGGGGTCAACCCTTATGATCTGGGTGAGGTGCCGGTGGCAGATGGTGGGGCTTGGCAGTCGCCGTGAGGGCAAAGGGCCGCTGGCGAGCACATCAAGGCTCGCCAGCGGATCTATCAGAACGGTCAGCATTAACGAAAGAAACTTGCCTTAGTGCACTTTCAATTCCAGCAGCTCACCGCCCTCTTTACTCAAACGCTTCAGATACGCACCGGCATCGAGCAGCTGATAAGGAAAGTACAGACCTGCCGAAGTGGGTAGTTTGCCATCCAGCCCAAGCAGTCGTTCCAACAACATGGCGACGCTGAGCCCTGTCAACGCTGCGGCGCCTGCCGGGTGAACGACGGCATGCCGTGTGTGCAACGCCCGACCCTTGCGATCCTCGCCGACCATTTCGATGAGGATCTCGGTCGACATCGGCCGACCCGCGCGTCGCGAAGAGCTCACCCCGCTGGCCAGATTGAACTGCACATTGGGCGCATCGGTGGCGGCAGCCAGCCCGGTCACATCGATGGACGAGAAGCCAGAGGCTTGCATCGACGTGCCGTCCAGCGCACGGAAGCTGACGTTCTGCTCCTCACCTTCACGCCAGACGTAATTGCCATCGCGCCGCGTCAGGGCGGCGGGCAGCATTTTGCTCAAGTGTTCAAAATCTTTGGCCACGGTCGGCCCGCCGCCGTCCTGCTCGTCAACCAACGCATCAATGCGAATATCGCGCACCCGGGCAAACGCCTCAGCAATGTGCAGCGCCGCCACCGTCGTTGCACCGACCATCCACTCGTAACCCAGCACGATGGCAGATGCGTCAGGGCGATGGATGTAACTGGCGATTTGCGGCGCAATCTCGAAAATGCCGGACGAAATGCTCAGGTGCGGCACCTTGCGCTGCTGCGCGAAACGCAACCCGGCAAGGGAATGATCCATGTAGAAAACCGCCACGGCGCTGACCGGGCGATCGCCCATACCCAGATCATCGGCCGCAGGATCAATGACCACGCCCTGCGCCCCGCCCATTTCCTCGGCGGCTTGTTGAGCCTTGGCCAGGTCGCGGCCGCCGATCAGCAACGGTACGTCGGGGTGGGCGGCGCGCAGGGCTTTGGCAGAACGGTGGCCGATGGCGCCGGAGCCGCCCAGAAACAAAATGGGTTGAAGTGACATGGGTATCCCTCCTCGTCTTTTTTGGGTTGCAACCTAGTGTTGGTGCGTGCCCGGGCGTGAGGGTTCCAGGCCATTGCCTGAGCTGGAGGGCGGGCCGACGAGTGTCATTTTGAACGGCGCGTTGATGAGGCATGTTTAGGAGTTTTTTGTGGTTGTTTAAAAGACACGTCGCGTTACTTGCTTGAGGCTACAACGTCTTGCGCCATTGCCTACGACTACGCCAGAATCCGCCGGCTTGTGCGCCTCAAAGGCCACCGGTAACTTTGTTCGCGTCACTGATTCCCAGTGATCGGGTTTAGTAGCCCGTGGTAAATGAAAGTGCTCAAGCGTCCATCAGAAGGTATTTGCGTACCTGCACTCGATGGCGGCTGTGCGTAGGGCGCCCTCGGGCGCGCCGGCTTTCTTCTTTTCCCCGGTCTACTAACCTGCGTACAGCTGCCCCCCCCTGTTTAGTAGCTCGGTGCGGCGGCCACACCACAGGAAAAAGAAGAACATGTTCAAGATCACGCCGAACCCGCCGGAAACAGATCCGGCCTCCCCGTACGAAGCTCCCGATTCCAGGAAATTCCACGAAGCCGCCGAACGCGCCCTCGACTACTACCTGACGCCAACCCAGCGCATCATGGGCAGCGACAAAAAACACGTTCCCATGTTTCTGGCCAACTCCGACTACGACAGCGAGTCCCTGCTCGTTAACGCCAGCGAATCGCTCAGCTCAGCCACCGAGATGCTCTGCAACTTCGCCGCCCTCCTGGACCCAGGCCACCGCAAAACTGCGCTGGGGATTGCGCAAGTGGTGATGCTGGGGGAACTGGCGGTGAATAAAGCACTGGATAAAGTTGTGCCGGTGGATTGAGTGGACATCCCTTTGTGGCGGCAGTCGGGTTGCTGTCACAAAGGGATCAAGATTGCATTGGGCGTCTGCTTTCGGCCAAAAGCGGACATTCATACCGCTAGTCAAATACACTGTCGCGACGGTTGCATTGAAATTTGGTGCAAGTGTTCTGCGGGAAAAAGGGAGAATTGATGAGTCTTGATCTATGTTTGGAAGCTGATAGTACGCTCACAATTTTGACATTGAGCAATGCACTTGAGAATGCTGGTGCTCGAAAAGTCGAGGTAACAGAAGATGGGCTATACGCTGAATTTAGCTCAGGACTTAAATTAAGTACCGATGACGCCTTCGGTGACCACACGATTTATGCTGAGAATACAATGGGTATCGACTTTCCTGTCGCTGTGCGTTGTACCATCAGAATTAAAGGGCCTGAACCAGAGGGAGAGTCGGCTATGGAAGATTTGGAAAAAGTCGCCCAATCAATATCTCAGTCGTGTTCAGCCTTCTTTCTAGTTAGCTTTCAGTTCGAACAAACCATGTACTGGCGGGATGCGACAGGGCTACATCGTCCTTGAGGTCGGTGCCTGCGCGTCGTGCTTCAAATATTTTTGAATGGTGCTTTTCGGACAAAAGCGCCTTTAATTGATGGGCCGCAATTGGCCGAAAGCTGACGGTCGAATCTGACACTCTCGCATAGTCAATCGCCAAGCTAATCCACAAGCTCGAATTGCTGATACCCCACGCGCCTGACGTAAACCCAATAATCATCCCCTGGATCATATTGCTCCATGCGAACACTGTGTTCTTGGCACCATTCATCTTCATCGATGAGGATGCAATCCCAATCGAAGTCGGGGTTCTTGGAAATAGCATAACTTGGATAAGGCTTATCGATATCGAAATGGAGCGAGTACACGAACAACGGAGACTCCCAAGGCATCCGGGTTTCATACAACCGCATCAGCTCGGGCATCTTTGCTTTGCAGTGCTGTTCGGCAAACTTCAATACTTGGGGCAAATCATCCCACGCGGCGTTGACCATACGTTGCGCAGCGACGAGCCTGGCGCGAGGTGGTTCGTCATTGTGGTGTTCGACGTAAATCAATCGAGTGCCGAACTGGAATTCGCATTGCCAGTTCCCTGAGGGAGCACGCCAGTGGCCCAGCATGGATTCGGTCAGTAGGTTGATGCCCATATGCGTACCAGACAAATAGATTGTTATGAATCAATGACGACTAATCTGTCGACTGTGCGCGCTGCACAGCTTCGAGAAGCTGGCCGTCGAAGTACTCAGTTCCATCGGGTTGATGTTTATCCGGGAAGAAAGGGGACGAAGAAAGCGGACAGATTTATTCTCTGAAAATAAATCTGTCCCTTTTTTAGTCTGATAAATAAATCTGTCCCCATTCCACCTGGTCCCCATTCCACCCACATTCCACCCGAAAGTGCTCTGCCCCTGAGATTCACTGGCCTCGACTACAGGGTCAGACAGTGATGCACGGCAGGCGAAATCAAGCGACAAACGATTACTTGCTGCCTTTTGCAGACTCTCTGTATTTGAGCGCGATCCGGTGAATGTCGGACGTTAGCCTCATCAGTGACTGAGACAATTCGAGCACGTCGACTGCATTGACCGCCTCTCCAGAGCTCGAAGCTTTCTCGTTACGGGTAAAACATTTATGAATTGCTCTCAACTTCGGCACATGCTCACCTACCCAATTAGCAAGCTGTTCACCTTCGCGATATAGGGAAATGATGCCGAATGCCAGCAACAGAAAGGACAACCCGGCTTTAAGGAAAAACCAGCTGGTTTCATCTGACGTCGGTATATAACCAAAGAAATACAAACCCCATAGGGTCATGAGAATCGAGGCGCAAACGACCAACGACTTGATAATTCCCCAGAAAAAAAACGACAAAACTATACCCATCAACATTGGGGGTTTCGCATTACCCGATAGCCCGCTGAGCAGGTAACAAATGAACTGAGGAACCAAGACCAGACTGGCAATGCACGTCACAATCAGGAAATCTTTTTTGAAGTCGAGCATGATGCCGGTAAAGTGGCTGAGCAACTTGCCATATTCACCAACAAATTCATCACCCACGATAACGCCTGTACCAATCGCAATCTTGGCTACAAAAAATACAATCATTGCGGTCAGCGCAGACAAGTACCACACCACCCGAATATCGCCGCCATTTTTTTTGCTGAGTAAATAGGTAAGCCCCGTGATAGTACCGATTACAAGAATAACGAAAAACGCTTTGCACATTTAAGCTGACCCTCCTTGAAGTATGGCGCAATGATATCATCTAATTCCGAGTAAAAAGAACCTGTTCAATAGAGATCGCGCTCCGGATGTGGCTGCCCTTCAGCCCGCCAAAGCTCAATTCTTTAGTCAGGCTCATGAGTGATGCGCAAAACACCGAAAGAAGCGACTTAACTTATTTGTCTAATCACAGCGTCGGCTGAGGCGGGAGACATTCACGAACGGCTCCCTTAAGTCTATGCTTGCGACACCACAATTGCTCTTGAACACAAACCCCATGCCGAGTTCAAACCCCCGCCCAACCCCCGCCCCGCTCCTCAACCCCGGCGAATCCGTGGTCCTGTTCGACGGCGTCTGCAAGCTCTGCAATGGCTGGGCGCGGTTCCTTATCCGCCACGACCACCAACGCCGCGTACGTCTGGCCGCCGTGCAATCTCCCGAAGGCCAGGCGTTTCTGGCGTGGGCCGGTCTGCCAATTGATCAATTCGACACCATGGCGGCCCTCCGCGCCCGCCACTACTGGGAACGTTCTAACGCTTTCTTCGAAATCATCAGCCAATTGCCCGCCCGCTGGCAGCCGTTGCGACTGCTGCGCATCTTCCCCCGGGGCCTGCGCGACTGGGCTTACGACCGCATTGCGCTGAACCGCTATCGCCTGTTCGGCAAATACGACACCTGCCTGCTGCCCACGCCTGACCATGAACAGCGCTTCCTCAAAGCAACGGCGCCTACAGCAGAAAGCTGAACAACTGCACCGGGGTCATCTTCGTCACCATCATCAGCACGATGACAAACATTCCGGCAAATCCGAGCACCCCCATCCAGACCCATTTGCGGTAACCCAATTGATATTGTTCATCAACCCCCGCCCCCGCCTCGCTCGCACTTGATGCCATCACGCACAGCCGCTTCTGCAACAGCAACACCGGCAGCCACAGGGAGCCGACGCAGAGGAAAATGATCAACGACGTCAGCACCCACTCGGTGCTCATGCTCAGCCCGGAAAGTCGCATCAACAGATAACCCGTGATGATCTGCACGAACCCGGCCGGCGTGGTGATCCACGTGTCGAAGCCCACGACCATGCGTGCGACGTGGGCAATCACTTGCGGGTTGCGTGTGCGGCTGGCGGCAATCAAGTAGAGGTAGGAGCCCATGCCGAAGCCGAACAGGAAAATCGCGGCGATGATGTGCAGGTACTTCAGGCACAGATAGAGCATGTCAGCGCTGCCCGTCCGAGAAGTTCACGGCCAGGCTCAGGTTGACCGGATCGTTGATCGCGGCCATGTACTCGGCGACGCTGATTTCGCCCACGCACGGTCGGGCGCCGGGTGACGGCACGTAGCCTTGGGTCATTTTCATCGCCAGGGCTACGGCGGCGCAGCTGGGGATTTCCGGGCCCTTGTCATTCATTGCAGTGAGTTGCGCGGTCATCGACAGCGGTTTGCCGTCAACACCAAGGCCCAGCACGTCGATGTACATCGCGCTTTTGCCATCGCCGAAACGCTCGAAGCGCGTGCCTAATCGATGCAATCTTGCAGCCCACAAAGCATGGTCGCGCACCAGTCCGATTTTCAGCGCCTGGGCCAGCAGACCGTTGGCGATGCCGCCGAGTTTTAGCCCGGCGCCTGCCTTGAACTTCAGGGTCTGCGCACCATAACGACCGGCGAAAATATCCATGTCCGGCACATCGACGTTGGCCAGCAGCCGCGTGCCCATCTGCGGCATTTTGCGCAAGGTCAGGTCCAGCCAGCCGGACACTTCGTGCACCTTACCGTTTTTCAGTTGCTTGATCGGTTTGCCGGCGTAAGCCAGTACGCCTTCGATTGTCGACAGCCCGGGCATTTTCGCTGACGAAGAAATGCCGTGTTCGATCGAGTCGATGCGTGAAAAACGCTGGCGCTGTTCATCGATGATGGCGGAGGACAGCGTCGGCACCGAGCTGCAACCGCTGAGGATGGCCACACCGGCCTGCTTCGCCCGTGTGTCGAGAACGTCGATGCCGTTGACGAAAGTGCGGCAGTCCGCCAGATCGCAGTAGTTCACGCCAGCGTCGATGCAACTCTGCGCAACGGCATAGGATTGTCCCTGAAACGGCCCGCCGGTATGCACGACCAACTGAACGTTCAGCGTGCGCAATGCGGCTTTGAACTCGCTGCCCATGGCATCGCCGCACCAGCCTTCGCAGACATTGACCGATTGACCATTCAGTTCATCGACTTTGCGCTGCAACTTGCGCGGATCACGGCCCGAAAGCACCAGGCCGATGTCCGGCATCAGCGCCAGATGCCGGCACACAATGCTGCCAAAGTTTCCGTAACCACCGACCACCATCACCCTGAACGGCATGCAATTCTTCCCTAAATCAATCCATCAAACAGGCGTGCAGGATATAGGGATGAACGTCAGCAAGCCATCCACTACAGGCCTTCGCCTGCAGGGTTATGCGGTGTACCCGAGTGCGCTAGAAATTGATCTTGAACCCCAACATCGCGTCATACCCATGACTGTCTCCATCGAACCCCTGCCGATAACCCGCCGAAGCGGTAAACGTGGTGCGCTGATTGGCCTGGTAGTCCACCCCCACATTGACCTCGCCCCACGTGCCCTGCAGGTCTGACTCGAACGGGATGTATCCCGACTCGGAAGAAAACTCGGTCTTCGGCTGCCCCTTGAACTCATGCCAGACACTCGGCCGGATCCACGCATTGGTGCGCCGTGCAGTTTTATCGACGCCCTCGGTGTCCCAGTCCTTGGCGATACGCACACCGGCGCGGCCGATCAAAGAATCCACGTCCTTGAAGCGAATCTTCGCGCCGACGTCATCGCTGCTGTCCAGATCGACGTAGCTGTAGATCGCCTGCAATTGCGGCTCGATGTACCAGTCCTTGTCGACTTCAAACGGGTAGCCGTTTTCCAGCGACGCGGTGTAGCCCCAGCCACGGGTTTTCAGTTTGGCCAGGTCGTTGGGTTTGGCTTCGATGTCGAAGCGGTTGAGCTGCAATACGCCGTCCAGATACCAGCCGGAGGGGCCGAAGCGCGTCCAATACGCGCCGAGGCCGTAAGCGCGCGCGGTGTCTTCGCCGGCGGCGCGCCGGGTGTAGTGGCTGACGCCTGCATCGATGGTGCCGGCGGACAACGACAGCCCGGCCTGCTCATGACTGCCGTCAGGCCGGTCCTTGCGGTAGAGGTCGGTGCCGACCTGGAAAGCCGTCAGGTCATAGTTGTATTCGGGCGTGTTGCCCAAGGCATTTTTGCGGTCGCCGTCCTGTTTGCCGCTGCGGTAGATCACCCGCCCCCAGCCCATCGCCGGCGCCAAGGTGGATTCGTCTTCCTTGGGCAACGGATCACCGCGATTCAGTCGCTCCTCGCCGACCCGCTCGTGAAGAGTGTCGCCCATCGTCCGGCCGTAAACCAGGGCCAGCGCCGGAACGGCGCCGTACAGCGATACTTCCGGGCGGTAATTCGGCACCGGGGATGGAACGGGATCAGGATCAGGACCGGGAGGACCGTCCGGAGGCACGGCGTCCGAACGCAGATACCAGGTGTCCTTGCCGCTGCCATCCTCGGCACCTTGTTGCAGGCGATATTCGTAGGGGCCGGCGACCACCCGCCGGGCCAGTTGAAACGCATTGGCGTCACTCGCGGCTTCGGATTTATTGAGCAGTTCGACCACCGCAATGCCGTTGCCCTGAGTCAGCTCGCCCTGCCCGCCGACGTTGCTCACGATCACGCCGGTGGTGCGGCCACTGGCGGTGGTCGTCGAATCCACCACCAGCATGTCGGAGAGACTGTTCGCGCCGCCGCCATTCAACGTGGTGTTAAGCAGCAGCCTGCCGCCATTGGACACGAACACCCCGCCGCCCTCGGTGCCGGCGGGGTTGGCCCCGCGGATCGGCAACCCATTGCCGACCGTGTTGCTGCCGGCGGCAAGGTCGAGCGTGCCGCTATGGGTGAATCGGTTTACACCGAGCAACTGCCCCTGCACGGCACCGCCCAGCGTTGGGCTATTGGCCGTTTGCCCCAAAGGCAGATAGGCGCCGCTGGCGTTGAAGTTGACGATGCCCGTCGCCGGTTGCGCCGCCAGACGAATCACACCGCTGTTGTCGATGCTGTTGGCGCCCGATGCGCCGAGATCACTGACGGCAACGCCCCAGGTATCGCGAGTACCACTGCCGCTGCTGTCAGTAAAATTGCGCAGCGTCCAGGTGCCGCTGTTGGCCACTGAACTGGCCGCGCTGACGGCATTCACGGCGCCAGTCATTTGCCCGCTGTTGTTGAGCGCAAACGTCGTGCCCGGTGTGGTCGCATCGGCGCGTACGGCGACATCGCTGAGCGCGCTGATCACGCCAGAGTTGTTCAGTGTCTGGCTCGCACCACCGAGGCCGACACCGCGGCTGTCGCCCCGCCCGCCCTGAATGGTGGCCGTGTTGATGACGTTGGCGCTGCCTCCTTCGGTCAATGCGTCAATCGCCGACGCCCCTGTGCCTTGGGTGGTGATCGCGCCGCTATTGCTCACCGAAACACTGGCCGCACCCGAGGCCTCGGCGAGAATGCCCTGACTGTTGTTGGCGCCGAGTGTCTGGATCGAGCCGCTGTTGACCACGCTCTGCGCGCCAGTAACCGACAGCGTACGGATGCCGCGCTGTTGATCGCCGCGTGCGATCAATTCCCCACTGTTGTTGACGCTCAACGTGCCCAGCCCGCTGCCCGAGTTGAAGGCATTACCGGCCAGAATCGCCGCGCCCTGGCCGTTGACGTCGATCAGCGGGCCATTGAACACGACACCCACGTCGCCGCCCAGCGTCAGCGCCTGGATACCAAAGGAGCCAATGCCCGTGCCGTCGCCCGAACCGGCGTTCGAGTGGGTGATGATCGTGCCGGCGGAATTGACGTTGACCGTGCCCGTCGGCGACTGCGTCGAGGCATAGATGCCGTTGGCGTTGCTGTGCAGGGTTTCGATACGGTCGCCGCGATAGTTGACCTGAACATTCCCCCCGGTCGAGTCGACCCGAATGCCGCCCGCGCCGAAACCGCTGGCGAACAGGTCGCCCGAGTAATCGATCAGCACATTGTTGTTTTCGGCGCTGACAATGATCGCGTAGGCCCGGGTGGTGTTGATGTCGCCGAGGACGTTGATATTGCCGCTACCGGTGATCGAGACATCACCGGTGCCGCGCTTGATCACATAGATCGCCCGCGAACCGGCGGTATTGGCCGTGCTGCCAACGTTGATGGCGGCATTGTTCTCGATGCTGATCGAACCGCTGCCGCCGACGTTGTCGTTGGCATAGATGCCGTGCGCGGCGCCGCCGGTGGTGGTGATCGCGCCGTTGTTGACGATGGCGATGCTGCCGAGGGTGGAAAAAGAACGAATGCCAAAACCGTTGAGGCCGCTGGTGCTCAGCGTCCCGCTGTTGGTGAGGCGGGTAATGCCATTGCCACCTTCGGTGAACAAGCCGAAAGCGTTCATGCCGATGCTCTGCACGTTCGCCGCGTTGATCAGTGTGGTGTTGCCATTCACCGCCCGGGTGTGGACACCGGCATGGTTACCAATACCAGCGGTGGGCAAAGTGTCGTCGATGATCGGAAGCCCGGCCGACAGTGCATCATCGTTATTGACCAGAATGCTCACGCCACTCCCGACACTAACGTTGGTCTCGCCGCTGCCCGTGGCTTTGGTCCAGATGCCGTTGCCGCCAAGCAAAGTGATCTGGCCGTTGCCCTGATGATTGAGGTTGATCGCCCCGCCACCGCTGGCATTGATGTCGATGCCGTCGTGCTCATTGCCGACCACGGTGTTGAGGATGTTCAGCGTGGTACCGGAACTCACCGAGAACGTCGACGACCCGGCGCCAGCATTGGTTATTGCCAGTGCGTCGAGGCCACTGCCACCGACATTGACCGTGTTGGTGGCGCCATTGACGCTCAGGCTGGCGTTGCCGGTGGTGCCGATGACATTGGCAAACACTGCGTTGGCGGCCGTGGGTGGCGTGCTGTCCACCGTGGTGCCGCTGAGTGTCAGCGTGGTGTTGGCATTGTTGCCACGACTGTTCAGCGAGGAACCGGCGGTGGTGGTAATGGTGGTGCCCGTCTGAGTGTTGATCGACGCATCGACACCGGAGGCAGGCAAGCAGGTTTGCGAGACGTTGTAGGCTCCCGCCGCCAAGGGCCCGCACGCGGCCTGAACATCTGCGAGCATCAGGGTGTTGGCCATGGCGACCAGTAAAGCATTGCGCATGAAATGCGGGACGTGTCCGCCATGAGATGGGCCGCTGGCACCGTGCATGAAAACCTCCCTGTTCAGCGTGCCTGGCGTATCCCTCACGCCTGTCGACGCCGCGCAATATTGCGTTGTGATGACCGCTATAGACCTTAGTAGTTATTTCCAAAGTTGGTAATTCGCGGGTCGAGGACCTGGATTGGCAAGTTGACGAACGGTCTGTCGAATGTTCAGATGCCGCCCAGTTTCAGGTGTCCCATGCCGCCGTGCATGGGGTGAAACGGGAAACCGGTACGTTCTTTTCGAACAAGTCCGGTGCTGCCCCCGCAACGGTATGCGCGTGATGCTTTCGATACACCACTGTGGCCGCACGGCCATGGGAAGGTGAAAGCCTCGATACGCGCGAGCCCGGAGACCGGCCTGAAATTTCGTTTGGCAAAATCCTGCGGTGGGCGGGCATGGGCCGGTATTGGCTGTGCGCGATGCCTTCTCCTGCATGCTCTTCTGCGAAGATCCTTTTCGAGAAGACAATGATTCGACCTTTCAACACTTCTGCTCCAACCCTCTTGTTTGGCTGCCTGTTCAGCCCTCTGCTGCTGGCGGATGACGCGCCACTGGAACTCAATCAGCAAATCGTTTCCGCACCGTCGGTGGAGTCCACTACGGTTGCTGACATGGCCAAGTTCGGCAGCAAGGTCGAGATCGTCACCCGCGAACAGATTGAACGCGCCGGGCCCAGTGCCGATGTCAGCCGCGTGATGCAGATGTTCATTCCCGGCTTGTATGTGGCGCCGAAAAACGGACCGTTCGACTACGGCACTTATTCGCTGCTGGGCGGGCGCAACGACGACACGCTGATCCTGCTCGATGGCGTGCGCCTGAACAATCGCTTGTACGGTGGCCTCTATCTGGACACCCTGCCGGCTAACGCCATCGAACGCATCGAAGTGCTCAAGGGTGGCCAGAGTCTGTTGTTCGGCACTCAGGCCGTTTCCGGCGTGATCAACATCGTCACCCGCAGCCCGCAATTGCGCAAAGCCTCCGGCGAGGTCAACCTGGGCGTCGACAGCTTCGGCGGCACCACCGAAGATGCGCGGGTCGAAAATATCTTCACTAACGGTTTCGGCGATCTCGGGTTGTTGGCGTATGTCAGCCACAACGTCTCCGACGGTTATCAGCCGTATCGCAATCGCGACATGAAAAACGTCAGTGAGAAAAACCGCGCCTACGAAGTCACCACGTTTGGCGGCAAGGCGATTCAGTCGTTCGGCGATGACGCGAGGCTGGAGCTGTTCTACCAATACGCCGACGCCAACCTCGACTTCGCCCGCCCGGTGGACAACCACACAACCACCAACGATCGCGTACAGCAGATCGCCACGGCGACTTTCGAGCAGACCATCAATGAGCGTCTGAGCTACTTCGTCAAAGGCCATATCAACGACTGGGACACGCGCTACACCCGCGTTAACAACGTCGAGGGCGGCGGTACCAAAGTCATCAACCACAACGACTATTGGGGCTTCACCGATTGGGGCGTGCAGGCAGAAGGCAAGGCTGAACTGCCCGGCGGCCATGTACTGGTGTTCGGCAGCGACAACCAGTGGTTCAAGGGCCAGGACGATGTGCTGATCATCGACAACGATAAGGCCGAAGCCCACGCGCTCTACACGCAACTGCGCCCGCAGATCGACGCCCTGCCCGACTGGCACCCGAGCATCGGTGTACGCCACGAAGCCATGGGCGGCGGTGACAGCGCCACGGTCGGCATGCTCACTTCGCTGTATGACCTCAACGACAACTGGTCGGTGCGCGGTCAATACGGCAGCGCCTACAAATTGCCGAACGCCGAGCAACTGTTCGTCAACGAGCCGGGCGACGAGATCGGCAATCGCAACCTGAAACCGGAAAAAAGCCGCAACGCCGAACTGGGTGTCGACTACAAAGGCTTCCTGCTGGATCGTGAATTCAGCGCCAGCGTGACCCTGTTCAAACGCAAGATCGACGATCTGATCACCCTCGATGACATTCAGTGGGTCAACGGCGAAGGCACGATCCAGATGCGCGGTTTCGAGGCCGACGCCAAGCTCGCGCTCAACGAGCAGTGGAGCCTGCAAGCAGACATGACCCGCAACCTCACCGAGTCGCGCACCGGTGTGACCATCAACGATATTCCGAGCTTCTTCGCCCGTTCGCGGGTCGGCTATGAAGCGGAAAACCGTTTGTGGGGTGCCGGCGCTGCGATCCGCTACATTCGCGACATCAAGAGCTCGAAGCAGGTCGAGTACGGCAACTATTCAGTGGTCGACGCCGACGCCTATCGCTACCTCGACAACGCCCACCAGCACCGCGTGAGCCTGCTGGTGGAAAACCTCTTTGATCGCGATTACGTCACCAGCCGTTCGAGCAACGTCAATAACCTCGGCCGGCCGTTCACCTCCGAAGTGCGCTACACGTACCGCTTCTGATGAGTGAGATCAAAACCGTCGACGGCGTCGACACGCACCCGGACTGGTCGCACGTGCCCGAGCACGCGCGCCATGTGTTCCTCTGCACCGGCCCGCGCTGCACCCAGCGTGGCGCCTTGCAGTTATGGAAAACCCTGCGCCGGCATTTGTTCGCGCATGATCGCATCGAGACGCCGGGCGGGGTCTTGCTGACACGCACGCACTGCCAGTTTCCGTGCAATCAGGGGCCAATCGTGACGGTGTATCCGGAGCGCTGCTGGTATGGCGTGCACAGCAAGGAAGATGTACAGCGGCTGGTCGAGGGGCATTTGGTGGGCGGTGAGGTGGTCGCGGATCTGTTGATCAAGGCGCGGACATGAGCCGGTTGTGGCTGTTGTTGGGTGCTCTGCTCTGCACGACACCGGCGCTCGCCGAGCTTTATCGCAATTGCGGCGAGGACTGGCGCGCCGCTGCGCCCTCACGCATCGTCGCGCTCAATCAGCATGCGGCAGATCTCGTGCTGGCACTGGGTGCCGGGCCAGCACTGGTCGGCGTAGCCTATCTGGATGACACCGATGCCGGGCAACTGCCATCCGAGTACTTCGGCGTACCGGTGATCGCGCGGCAATACCCGGCCAGCGAAGTGCTTTACGCACAGAAACCGGATCTGGTGATCGGTGGATTTGCCACGGCATTCGGCGACGGGGTGACCTCACGCTCGGGACTGGCGCGCAATGGCGTCGGTTCGTATCTGCTGGAATCGGCCTGCAACGGGCATTCGCTGGATTACTTCGCGCATGTGCGCAATGACTTGCTGACGCTGGGCAAGCTGCTGCACCGACAGCAAAAAGCCCAGGCGTTGATCGAGTCCATGGCAGCCGACCTCGCCAGCGCCCGTACCTTGACCGGCACAGGTAAACCGCTGTCAGTGTTCTATCTCGACAGCGAAGTCAAAGGCCTCGACAGCGAAGGCCAGCGCGGCTTCGTCACGCCGCTGCTGGCCGCCGCCGGCGCACGCAATGTGTTCGCCGACATCGACCTGTACCGAGTCACCGTCAACCGCGAAACCCTGCTGGCCAGCGACCCGGACGTGATCCTGCTCGCCGATGCCGAATGGTCTCCCGCCCGCCGCAAACGCTACCTGTTGAACCACGACCCGGTGCTGTCACAACTGCGCGCGGTGCGCGAGAAGCGCATCCTCGAAATCCCCTTCACTCACCTGCTGCCGACCTTCAACAGCGGCCGCGTCGCTTTGGATCTGGCCCGCCAACTCAACGCATTAAAAAAAAAAAAATGACCCCGCCGTACCACGCGCCACCTAACGAACAGACCATCAGGAGGTAGCCAATGCAAATCGAAACCGTGTGGATCGTACTGGCGGCAGTTCTTCTGCTAATCGAACTCTGGGCCATCAATCGGGTGCGCAAGAGCGAGGGGAAATCGAGCAATAAAGGCGTGTGGATTGTGTTGATCGTGTTTGTGCCGTTGTTCGGCTTGATTGCCTGGGCATTGGCGGGGCCCAAGCATGTCAGCCAGCGTGCAACGTGACCTGCGCCGCAACTTCGATAACGTTTAGACCGTGGCCGGCATTTGCTTGTCGGGGTCAGTGATCCCCTCGCCAAGTCGACGAATCGTCGACTTGGGCAGAGTGGGTGCGTCCGCCAAAATGGTATCCAGGCGTTTACGCATATCGGTCACCACGGCAGCCAGCGAGCCTTCTGGGCTGCCAGAGGCCAGTTGCTCCTGAATTTCCCTCGCCAGCGCTCCCAGTTTTTCCGCCGTATCCTGATGCGCCGAGGCTCGCGTCTCGAAATTCAGGAAGGTTTGCACCGAGCTCAGCACCAAGGTCAGGATCGAGACAAATCCCGCCAGATAACGCAGCCAGACCAGCGATTGGTCATTGATCGAACTGAACACACTGGCGCTCACCACTGCCGAAAGCGCAACACAGGGAATACCCAGTTTCCAGCTGACTCGCTCGAAATCCCGCGCACTGACCTCGTGTTCAATCTGCAGCCTTACAGCCATGCGGCGCCATTTTTCAAGCAGTTCAAGCTGGCCCATCGGTGCAATCCTCTACGTGCGTTGCGAAGAAGAAACCGGCGCTTGCGGCAATCGGTTGCAGGTCGGATCAGGTCATATTCGTGGGCGCAACTTCAACTCCGGCAGGGGTTTGGGTACACGCTTGTCCAGGCGGGTACCGGGCGTTGTCTGTTGGCTTGCCGCAGCCATGCGCGGCACCGACAGCAGTTGCTCGAGCGTCCACTTGGCCAATCCTGCCTGACTGCCATACAAGCCTGTCGCGGGGTCCGCTGACCATTGGCCAAGACCCGTGAAGCGATAGGATTGCGGGCCGACAGGCTGGCTGAAGAACCTGCTGTAATCGCCCGTCGTGCCGGCTGTCACTTGCAGCCCTTTGTCCAGATGCTGCAATTGTTCGCCAAGCGATGCGAGCAGCAGCCGCAAACGGATCAGTTGATGGTTTTCCCAGTTCATTTCAAGGGTTTTACCAGGCGCGCCGAAGCGGGCCACAAACTCGCGCCCGGCGGTCGCGCCATATTCACTCAGTTGCAAGATGCGGCTCTGCGGCATGGCGAGGTTCAGCCCGCCTTCGTCGGCGGTCAGCCGAACAAGGCCGATACGGTCACGAAAACCCGGCAGGTGTGAAAGGGTTTCATGATTCCAGTCCTTGGCCACACTGAGCGCAGCGGACAAAAATCCGATGATCGATCCCGCCCCGCCTCCTTCGGTAAAACGGCGCCAGTAGGTCAGCCGTGCACCGCCGTTATCCTGCGCGAACACGACCCGCTGATCGCTTGCCGAGTCGGCCACGCCGAGGTCAAGACCGAAGGTCGGTCGAGTCGGCAGTGGCTTGTCGAAGAAATGAATGGGGAAGTTCGAGCCCACTCCACCGTCGGTAAACCAGCAACGCTCAGGGGCAACGTACTGCTGCGTCTGAAGCTTCTTGCGGTAATCGATGCAGTACAACGGAACCGCGCTGAGCAACAACGGAAAACTGAGGCTCATGCGCGCGGCCAGAATGACTGGGAGATCACCCGGCTCTGGCAAATTGAACAGATCGTCGACATCTGCCGGGGCAGCGTCCGTGCGCCGTTGATCTTCGGCTGGCGGCCGAGCGTTGGCGACCATCCAGGTGACGACGTGTGCCGGGAATAACTTGGCGAACTCGGAGCGCCTGAACATGAACTGTTTGTTCTCGCGCACGTTCTCGTCATCATCGAATGGCAGTCGAAAAGGCCTGCCCAACGTCAGACAAGTGGTCATCATCTGCAGGTCGATGCCATGTGCCTGGAGATCAGAGAAGGTCAGTGGTTTCTGTTGCCCGGGAAACGCCTGTGCCTGGCCGGCCAGATCATCGATGTAGCCGCTCAGCCACTGGGTCAGCGCTTCATCTTGCTGCGGATCGTCGTTTTCGGGCATGCCCGAGCAGAGGCCGAAGCCATTGCCCGGCAGTTCCTGAAAAAGCAGTCGGGCGGATCGCCAGAACAGGGTGCCCGCCCCCAGCAAAGCGCTGAAGCCCAAAAGCCAGAGCGCCACAGCCCAACTCGATGCGCTGAACCACAGGGGCAGCGTTCCCACGATCAGCGCCAGTCCTGCGGCCAACCAATGACGACGCAGCAACGTCGCCAGCACCGCCAGGATACGTGCGCCGGGCTGCTGATCAGACACACAGGCCATCAATACATCGAAGATTGATCGCAGCGCCGGCAACGGTTTGAACAGCGCTGAGAGTTTTGTGCCCCGCCCGTCCGCAGACGGCGAACCCAGGTACCCAGGCAGTTTGGCCAGTTTGACGAAACCCTCGGGGTCGGCGGCTACCAGCCCGGCCTCGAAGCGCTGTCGCCCCAGTTCTGCCGCCGCCGCAGCAGCTGCAGCAATGGCGCCTGCGCTGGTACCGCCAATGGAGCGCAGCCGGAACGCGCTGGACAGTTCCTTGATCGCCAATGGGTAGACGATGCCGCTGGTGATGCCTCCTTTCATCACCAGATCGCACTCGGTTGCAAATGGCTGCGGCGGCTGACTTTGCGGGTCAATGGCTTCGCTGTCGACAGCTTGATTTAACTCAGGCATCTCGCTCCCTTACCCTTCAAAGAATGATTTCGCTCAGCTCGGCGAGTTGCATGAACACTGGCTCGCCGTGGGCAACGGCTTCCTGTCCGGCCTGAATGCCGGTCAACGGGTCACTGGCGACATAGGCACTGAAGTCATAACCCGTCGCCTCTGCCAAATCGACAATCGCCACCTGGAATGTGCGGTAAGGACCCAGTTCGATTCCTTCCACCGCCTCGTGCCGGGAGCGTTTCTCCAGAAGATCGCGTAACAACTGGCCCTGACTCAGAACGTAGGCCGTGGTGTGCAACGCTTTGCCCTCAGCATCGAGGGTCGCGACCAGTTTCCAGAACTCCAGCGGCGCAATGGCGCCGTCAATACATACTTCAATCTCTTCTGAGCCTTGCTTGCGCAGGATCGGACCGGTAAACACGCAGGCCTTGAAACCATGGGTGCGTGCGCTGTCGAGAATGTAGTTTTCCAGACCCTGCCAGAGTGCCTTGCCCTGGTTCAACCGCGAGTGTTGCGCGGCGGCATTGACGTAGTGAAAGGTGTCGAAGTTGGCCTGTTCGGCTTCCTGCTGGCTGCCCCAGTTCGGGTCTTCACGTCGAACCATGTGGCCGCGGTCGATCTCTTCGTCCTGGAAGTTTTGCGCCCCGAGTTGAATGTCCCGGGGAATTCGCTCGTCGGCAAACCACTTGTCGGTACCCCGCTTGATCCGCACGGCTGCCGCGCCATCGATGTTCACGGCAGTGATCAATGGCAGTTTGTGGGTGGCTGAATACTTGACGCCGAAATGGGTGTAGCGCAGCTCATTGGGTTGCTCGGGGGTGTCACTTGGCACGGCAAGAGAAAGCTCCAGATCTGCGCTCAATACGGGCCAAGGGGTTTTGACCGTCTGCGTTGTCTCAGCAGTTTTCAGAAAGGCTGTATCGAAGCCTTTTCGTTGACTGAACCAGGCGGCGTTGTGGCTGCCATCGGCGGCTTCAACCAGTGCAGTCGTGTGCGCCTGCGCCTGCAACTGCACGGAAACCGGACGCAGACCCCGTACCAGTTCCAGTATCCGCGCCGCTGGAACCGCACTGTTCTCCTGCAGGTAAGCCCCGCTGAAATGCAAGCCGACAACCTTGCCGTCGCTCAGGCGGATCACCGGCGAACCGGAGTTGCCGCCCAGGCTTGTGCAGTCATAGGACAGTACCTGATTGGCGCCTGGCGGCTGCATGATCAAACCCGGAGCGAAGCGCTTGACCTCATAGAGTTGGCCGAAGTAGTTCGCTTGTGCATCGGCGTTATTGCGTGAGTCGTAGGCCGGATAGCCGATCAATGCGACCAGATCGTTTATTTGAACAGACTCAGTGTCTTCAATCAGTTGCATGGGGGTAGGCAAGGCAAAGTCTGCCGCCTCGATCAACAGCAAGGCGACGTCGGCGGAGGCATCGTCGGCCAGATACTGAACCTTGGTCAGCGCTACAGTACGGCTTTTGTCGCCGACCTGGCTGTGGACTTCTTCGCGAAAATCGATGGCGGCGCCCATGCGTATGCCGGATGTGTTGCGCAGGAACACCCCGGTGCCATCCGCGTTACGGAGGGCGACCAGTTTGGCAACATGACGATTAGTCACGACCAGCGTGCCCGCCCCGGAATGCTCTACCACCCAGCCTGTACCGCCCCAAGCCATATGATGATTGCGAAACTCGATGCGACCCACCGAGGGAATCCACTGCTCGACACCACGGATCAAGGTGGAGGTTTGCGGCGGCAATCTCGGCAAAGGTTGCAGCTCCACGCGGTCATTACTGACCAACATTGATGGGCGCCCGACCAGTTTGATTATCGCCTCGAAATTACCCGGGGTACCCTGCCCCAGTATCGGCTCAAGGCCACCACCGGCTTTTATGGACTCAAGACTCGCGTCGGAGAATCCGCCCCATAGCGATTCCGGTAGCCGGCCGCTATTGAAAGCTTCTTGAACCGCCGCTTCCATCTCTGGCGTCAGCTTCGCTTTCAAGTTGTTTATCCGCTCTTCGTTCGTCATGCCAACCTCCCCTGTTTCACAGTTCACCGTGCAGGATCAAAACTGTCAGTGCAGGCGCGAATAGTGCGGGGATTGCGCGCGACAGCAATTGACGGGTAATAACGCGAGGTAATTCCGGATCCGCAGACTGGCCTTTTTGCACAGCCAATGGTGCATTGATCCGTTTGCGTAACAACGACCACAGCGCAGCAGAGGGCATGCTTTCATCCCACACCCGCAGCTGCTCCTGGGCCTGTTGCAAAGGATTTTTCGAACCGAGCAGGAAACGCAAGCGCGTCTCGACGGTGTTATCCAGCAACGGGCGCTGCTCCCAACGGCCAAAACGCCGCCCGATCGACCAATTACCGGCCATGGTTCGTCGCCAGCGCTCGGCGGCGCGGCCAATCAGCAAGAGGTTTTCGTCGCGGCCGACAAATGCACTGGCCTGTGCCCAGTCGGCAAAAAGACCTATGTCGGTCAACGTCCCCAAAGGGTCGTTGGAGTTCATCCGTACAGGTTCTGGTGGCCACTGTTCAATCAGCCCGCCAGCCCGGCCGACCATATCGGCAAAACGCTCGGCGGCACCGAGTAACTCGCGATTCTGCGGTATTACCATCAGGTTTTTGGCGAAAGACGCATACGGCGTCAGTGTGGCGAGTACCCGGCCGGTCTCGAATGCATTCTGTGTAGAGTTCTGCGGGATGAAGCGAGCCATGCGCTGATAACCGAAATCGACCGCCCCGGCTGCTCTGTCGCCCGAACCGTCAAGCCAGACATTGCGAGCTGCTGCGGCGAAATTACCATTGCGTTTTTGCCGATAAGTGAACTCGCAAGGCGTGGACAGATTGTCCATCAACAACGCCAGCGCCCCAAGATGAGCACAGTCGTCACTCGCCGAATCCGCAGCCTGGGCGAGGCGTTCTATGCCAGGCTGCCATTCCCGCCAGCGCTGACGCAGCCGATCCGGGCTGAATTCGGCACGCATTTCCAGCCGAACCAATGCCAGTTCTTCTGGCAACTCATAAACGTCAGCGTCTGAGTCGGTGAAGCGATCGCGCTCCGCCAGCCAGCGCTTCGCCTCAGCCCACTGCCCCGATCGCCAAAGCAGCATGCGCACCGCGTCTGCCGCCGGTGAGCGAACATCCAGGTCGCCCTCACTGACAATGCTGCGCGCCAGATATGCGCCCTCCACCCAGTCCTGACGTTTGAGTATCGTCAGGCTTTCACGCACGATCACCGCCTCGCGACCCGGTGAACCGGTCGACCAGTCTCCACGCAACTCGCTGGTGCGCTCGCCGCGAATGACGCGCAAGCCGTCAGCCACCGGGCGGGGCAACTCTTCCAGCGTCTGTTCATCAAACTGCGCGGCAATTTGACTGGGCACGCTCGGCAGCGTATTTCCCACGCGAGTCAGTTGCAGTTGGTGATACACCGTTTCAACCTGAGCCCAAGGCTGATCGAGCTTGGCAAACCAGCGCAGCGCCGCCGCATCCACTCGTGCCGATTTGACCGCGCTGGAGCTGTAAAGCAGAGGCAGCAACAATGCGCGCATATCGCTGCGATGTTTGAGAAACCCCGGTGCGCCGGGATCGGGCTCGACCAGCCAGTGCTGCGTCGCCAATTGTTCCCAGAGCTTTTCCGCGTGCTCAATGGTCAGCTTGCCAAGGCCCAATGCCGGTGCCAGAACTTCGCGAATCACTTGGGCATTGATACGCCTGACGATCAGGCCCGGGTGGGCCAGCCGTTTGAGCAGCGGGTCGTCGATACGCGACAGGAGCAATCTGTAGAGGAACGCCGAGCTGATCTCTTCGCCGCGTTTACGCCTTGGCAAGCGTTTGTCGCCGGTACGCTTGGCGATTTCAGCCCCCAAGCGCAGCTTGAGCGGATTGCCTTGGGCCAGTTCAAGTAATTCACGCCAGTAGCGCTGCGGTGCACCGAGCTTGAACAGAAACTCACTGGCCGCAGGGTGATCCAGCCCCATCAGTTCGAAATGCTCAAGGTGTCGGGGACGGCTATTCGACAGTTTGTCTGCTATGCGCTGCACACTGTCGAGCGCGTCACCGCGCCCCGCCGCCAGTACGTGCATTGGCTTCACGCCGTGCTCCAGCAGACTGTCGAGCCAATCGAACAGTCTGACCGGATGGGTTTCGCCGCGACTGCGCAGCACCTCCAACGTATCGAGAACCACCAGCACCGGGCGCCGTGATGAGGCGACCGCCGCGCCCAACCGGCGGACAAGGGTGGTTGGCAGCGCATGACGATGGGTCGAATGGCTGGCCTTTTCCTTGTCGAACACTTCGCCGGCCTTGAGTCGAGCGTCTTGCAACTCCTTGATGCCGCTATCCATCTGGTCTGCGAGCTGTCGCGTGGCCTCCATGGTCAGGCCCAGTAAATCCTGGACATCGAGCCCGGCGCGGTCAAAATCAAGCCGCAAGATCAACGGCCGCTGCTGCGCGTAAGTGCGCCGAACCGACTCCGCCAACAGCGTCGACTTGCCAATACCCGGTGCCCCACTCAGAAACAGACAACTCGCAGGCGGCGCCAACGCAGGAAAGTCCAGCCATGCGGCGACTCGCGCATACTCCATTTCTCGGCCGAAAAATCCGCGCTCGGCAACCTGCGCCATTTTCTTTTCCCGGTCCAACCTGACCAGCGCCGCGTGTGCCTGTGCCAGCAGATCGTGGCTCGGCGCACGTGCCCCTGCTCGATCAAGCGCAAGAATGATGCGCTCGAATGCCTCCCGTTCACGCGCCGTTTGCAGAGTTTCCTCAATCTGTGCGCGTGACAGCGGCGGCTCGTCCAGCAGTACGGCGAGAAGGTCCCGGGTTTGTTGATCAGTCTCCAAACGACGCCGTTTCGCCACGCCCGCGACCAATGCCGGCTCGCTCAAGGCTTCGAGAAGTGCGTGGCGAGCTGGTGTGCGAATGAGCCAGAAGCCTTCTGCATCGGCGGGTCGGGTATCGCAAAAGTCAGCCAAACGGGTCGCCGCCATCGCGAACTCCCCAGGCCCGCTCGCAGCTTTTAGCGTCGTCAGTGCCTGGCCTGGCTTGAAAGGCCCGGACAGCGCAGCAAACAGCAAGGCATCCTTCTCCTTGGTGGAATTCATGGCCGAGGTCCTTTTTTGCAAAGTTTTTGCAGGCGTTTCTGCAACCGTTCGGCAATCGTGGTGCGCAAAGTGCTGCCGTACTGTCCGTTGACAGGGACAAGCCCCTCCAGTGCCTCCTCCACCCATTCCTCGGCGAACTCCCTGCTGATGGGGCGTCTCAAGTCGCGAGTTGCGGTATCGATAAGGCTCAAGAGATCTTTGGCATTAACGTGTGACAGATACTCGGTCATCAGCCCGGGCGGCCCCTCACCGAGGGCGTCGCCGGGAAACTCGAACTGCGCACCGGGCATCTGCACGGCTTCAAAACCTGCGAGGGCAATCCTCAGGTTTTCCAGGCGCATAGCCTGATCGACGAAGGCGGTCAACGCCCACCGGGGCTCATCGCCGAACATGACCGCCGGGTGATCGAAGAAGACCCAAAGGCGAATGCCCTGCTCATGCGCACGTTCATTGAGTGATTGCGCCACGCGCCGGGCACGATCAGCGATCATCGCCTCAGGCTCGGTCTGGTCGATGCCTGCGCCAGCCTGGGGCGTCGGCGGCTGGACGCTCAGCCCGGCGTCGGTTGCGCGGCGGGCGATTTCATTCGGCAGGTCATGGACAATCGCATCGAAACTGATGCGGATCAGACGAGTGCTCGGGCTGCGTGCCACGAGGCTTTCGAGCATCAGGAAGGTGAAAGGCAAACCGGACAGATCATTGACTAGATCGACCCGGCGAATCCATAACCCTCTGGCGCGTGGCGACCCGCGCATGGCGGTCTGGTAGCCAATGAAAAAGTCGTCGCGCCCGACAATCAAATTGCTCTGCGGGGTGCCGTCAAGCGACCAGAGCATTGGGGGCAGTTCGTCGTTGGCGATGGCCTCTTTGACGTGCTCATGGAAACGAATCAATGGGATCAGCCGGCCAAGGCCTTGCGCCCGTCCTTGATGTATACCTGTCAAAGCGAATTGGTTGTCGAAGCAACCACCGCCCGAAGAGCCTGTCTTGTTTGTGCGCGTGCTATAGCCCCAGCGCGCCGTCAAATTACGCAGCCGTTGCAGTCTGGCGAACTCAATACCATCCCACTGGCCTTCTGGGTAGGAAACCAACATTACATCGGGAGTCCCCTTGAACGCATAGGGCGGTGCGGCAAGGTTCGCGTAAGTCAGATGAATGCCGGCCGGCTTTTTCAGACGCAACAGCGCAATATCGTGCGCATGTTCGACTTCGCTGTCATTTTTGGGTGCGCGGCCACCCACTGGAGGCCACTCCACCTCACCACAAGGCGATGAGGCCGACAACAATGCAACGTCGATCTTGCGCCCGTCTGCAAGCACCACATCGATTTTCGATAACAACTCCTGCTCGGGCTTTTGCCCCGCCTTGGCGATGACATGCCAGGCGGTCAGAACCGAACTTGGTCCGACCAGAATGCCGGAGCCTTTCACATTCCCTTGAACGCGGATCGTGCATCGAAAGGATTCCAGCCGGACTAGAAAATCACCTAACTTTTTAGTATCGAATGACGTTGCAGAATCGTCGGGGTCTACGGGAGGATCAACGGCTGGTGCAGGCCAGACACCTCGCCCGCGTAGCCCCAACAGGAACGAGGAAAGACAATCCTTGAGCTTGAGCACTTCGATCCAGTTGCTGGCCCGATCTACATCGACGCCATCGGCACCGGCATTCAGACCGTCAGCGCTTGGGGTATCGTCTCGCCCCAGCCGCATCTGCGCCAACACCTCGACAGCCTGGGCATAGGCGGCAGGGTCATTGAAGATTCGCTCAAGATCTTCAGCGTCAAAATTCAGCTGATCTGCAACATCATCCGGGACAGGCATCTCACGTCTAGCCTCCAGCGCACAGGAAAGCAATCAAGACAGAGGGAGACGCAAGACTACGGCGAGGCCCTGGTCCAGTGTTTCTCGGATCCTTCCCTACTGCGGCGCTGATACTTGCGTAGGCGTCTTTACCAAAGGGCACTGCGGATGAGGTCCTATGGTAATAGCACAATGAAATCGCACCCGCCAAAAAATAACTGACGATCCCCCTGCTCGGTGACCGCCAGCCTCTTGAAAAACATCGCTACAACCTGAAAATCATTCATCATCCGCTTTAGTCAGTTTTTTCTTCCAGGCATCCGCTGCAACCGGTCCCAGTGCGTCGGTCCACGCCTTGAACTCGGCCTTGGCTTTGGTGTTCAAGCCGGCCATCGAACCGCTTTCGACAATGGCAAACTTCAGATAGACACTCGCCGCATCGTCTTTCGCGTAAAACTGCAAAGGGTCCGAATACTGGTCATCCGTCACTGACTTGACGTGAAGCGGCGCATTCTCTCCTGGCGTAGACACAACAATGCCGCTGACACTGATCGGGTCACTCGCCTTGACCGTGAACTCACCCTCCTTGAAAGATTTCGCCGCTACTGACAGCGACAGTCCGATGGTGCCGGCCTCTCCTTCGCGCTTGGTCAGCGCCAGACTGGTTCGCGACGCAACCAATAACGGCGCCCACTGAACCGCTGGCGCATTTGCGTTACCGGTATTGACGCCCTTGATTTCGAACAGGATCGCCATCTGCGCTTTCGGCACCTTTTCGGCACTGACGCGCACCACCGCAAAGCATTGCGGGACTTTCAAGCCACCTCTGGTTCCCGTCCATGTCGCTGCCCAGGACTTGACGGATCGCTCTTGTATTTCATCTATTTTGGAGTTGACCGCATCAACGGCCAGCCCCCACACGACACCACCCACCGCTGTTAACACTTGCGCAGGAACCGGCGCCGGCTCTAAGTTGCGATCAGGCAATGAGACATGGCACTTATTTGCCCATGCGTATTGATCAGCGGTTCCGAATAGCTTTTCCCACTGCGAACCGTTTCCTTTGAACGTTTCTACTACAATCGGAATAACCCGGGTTTTCTCGCCTTCGCCACTGGCAGGCTCAACGGTATCGGTCATCAGAATCTTTATTGACTGACACCCCCCTAACGCCAGCAACGAAACGGCTACCAGCAGTTGATTTCGCATATTCACGCTCCATGCTTGTAACTTGCACAGATATGGCACTGCGCCATACCCGGTTAGGGTATAGCCGACTTCGAAGGTCGTTGCCGGAAGTGACGTTTCTGGTATTTGCCCAATACCAGTAGAATTCTGACCGACTCGCCCCTTAAGGATCACCGCGTGACGACACGCAAGGACGCTTCTTTCGCCTATCAGGCGGTCTATCACTATCTCGTCGGCCTGATCGAGACAGCCACTGGCGCGAACGAGCAGAAACTCCCGTCCCTGCGGCAACTGGCCGAGCGTCTCGGCGTTTCAGTGTCGACAACCAAATACGCCTATGCCCTGCTCGAAGACGAGGGCCGAATCCACGCCAAAGCCAGATTCGGTTATTTCACCCGAGCAGTGTCGGCGATGCCTGTGACGCCCCGCTCAGGCAATTTGCTGGATAACGTCTTTGCCAGCGCCCGTCAGCCGGGCATGCTTGCGCTGAGCAGCGATGCTCCGGCGATGCTGCTGTCGCTGCAGCAGCCGTTGTTGATGATGGAGCGCGAACTGACTCGCCAATACCCGCAGTCTCGCGCGCCGCTGTATCAGCCATTTGGCGAGGCCGAATTACGCGCTGCCGTGGCCGAACGCTACACCCGTTCCGCTGAAAATCATTGGCAGGCCGAGCAGGTGTATATCGGCGCGGACTTGCGCAGCGTGTTCGAATTGTCGCTGACTGCATTGGACCTCAATGGCAGCGTCGCACTGGTGGAATCGCCCTGCTCGTGGGCGATTTTGCGTCAGTTGCAGGCAGCGAAGATTCGTGTGATCGAAATCCCGCTCGGCGACGACGGGCGCTTCGACTTGCCCGCGCTCAACGAAGTGCTCACGCGCGAACCGGTGCGCCTGGCCGTGCTTTCCTCAACGGTGAATATCCCCCAGGGCGGGCTGATGCCGGCGCAGGATAAACAGCAGATCTGTCGCTGGCTGGCCGAGCGCGATATCTGGCTGTTCGAAAATGACACTTGGGGCGAGTTCTGTTTCTCTCCCACAGCCGCGCGCTATCGCGACTTTGCCGATCCGGACAGGCTGTTGGTGTTCTCGACCTTCGATAAGATCATCGGTGCCGAAGCCCCTTACGGCTATGTCCTGTGCCGCCAGCAAGGGCCGCAATTGCAACGATCATTTCTCGGGCGCGGCTTTCGTCTCTCGACGATTCGACAGAAAGCCATCGCCAGGCTCTACCTGTCCAAGCGCATTGACCCGCACCTGAAAACGCTGCGAACGATATTGCTCCAGCACATGCACCAGATGCAGACGTTGCTGGAGCAACACGCCAATGGCCGCTGGCAAGCGATCGCCCCGCACGGCGGTGCCAGCTTCTGGCTCAAAGCGCTGCATCCGGTAGACATGCAACGGGTGTTCGAGCGTTTGCTGGCTGAGCGCATCGTCATCGCCCCCGGGGAAATCTTCAGCCAGCAAGGGGCATGGCAACAGCATCTGCGCCTGAGCTACACCGTCGACTGGGACAAGGACATTGCTCAGGCGCTGAAGACACTGGCGCAGGCTATCGACGCCGAAACCTAGCCGCGCTCAAAGCCCATAACAATGGCGCGCCTCCGGGAAGCGGCCATCGCGCACATCGTCGGCAAAACGCGCACACGCATCACGAATCACCGCGCCGACGTCGGCGTAGCGTTTGACGAAGCGCGGCAAATGCTCACCGCCAAGGCCCAGCACATCTTCGGTGACCAGCACCTGCCCGTCGCAGGCAGGCGAGGCGCCAATGCCGATGGTGGGCATTTTCGAGTCCAGGGTAATCTGCCGGGCCACGCCTTCAGCGACGCCCTCCAGCACCAGGCTGAAGGCGCCGGCGTCGAGATTGGCCCGCGCGTCTTCGGCAATCAACGCACCCGTTTCAGCAGTCAGGCCCTGTGCCTTGAAGCCGCCCATGACGTTGACGAACTGCGGCATCAACCCGACATGCGCCATCACCGGAATACCGCGCGCCACCAGAAACTCGACCGTCGACGCCAAAGCCTTGTTGGCTTCCAGCTTGACCGCATCGCAACCGGTGCGCGCCAGCACCTGCGCGCAATTGCGAAATGCCTGCTCATGGGATTCCTGATAACTGCCAAACGGCATGTCGGCAATCACGCAGGCCAGGCGCGTGCTGTCGACCACCGCGCGGGTGTGGCCGATGATTTCCTCAAGCTGCATGCTCAGTGTCGAGGCTCGGCCGTAACCGACCATGGCCGTGGAATCACCGACCAGAATAAAGTCGACGATCGGGTCGATCAACTTGGCGATGGGGCTGGAATACGCCGTGAGGGAAACGATTTTCTCCTGGCCTTTCATGGCCACCAGTTGCGGCACAGTCAGGCGTCTGTTGCGAAGATGAAGGCTCATGCGCACCCCCAGGAGTCGATTGCCGGTAAAGCGTGATCAATGCGTAGCGTTTCCATACAGTGCCCAATATCCAAGAATTCGAGCGCTTGATTATTGGTTTATCGCCGAAGGATTCAATGTACAGATTTGCCTGAAAAAGCGACCCAGGTTCAGGTCCGGCAGCGTGTCTGCACCTGCTGACTTGCAACCTTGGTAAAGTGTTGCCTGCCAAGCCATGCAGGATTGCAGCTGGACACGGCCCAAGCCGCACACCCGCGCAGACCAGCCCCCAACATGACCAAGGAGCGTCACCCGTCATGGATAAAGACATAACCTATCGAACTGCCACCGTCGAAGATGCACTGGCGATGTGCGAGCTGGGCCAATTGCTCAATTCGGTACACCATGCAGCCCGGCCCGATATCTACGCCGCCGCGACTGGGGATTTCGCACGCGACTTGCCGCACTGGTCCAGCGTTTTCGAAAAACCGGGCCAGGTGGTATTCCTCGCGAGCGTGGGCAATCATGTCGTTGCGTTTATTACGGCCAGCGTGTCGGCCAGTACCGGGCCATTGGTGCAACCGCAAAATGTCGTGCGCATTGGCTCGGTGTGCGTGGCCGAGCCGTTCTGGGGTAAAGGCATTGGCCGCGCGTTGATGCACCGGGTCAAACACTGGGCCATCGAGCAGGATGCCCAGGACTTGCGCCTGACGGTCTGGCCGTTCAACGAACGCGCGGTGCGTATGTATGCGGAATTCGGGTTCGAGACGCGTGCGCTGGAAATGGGCATGCGCTTGTGAGCGGCGGACAGCTGCGACAATGAACAATCGTGAGCCTGCGAAATATCCGCATGGCCCCTATCGAATGGTTCGATCCTGCCGACAACACCCTGATGGACAGCGCCAGATTGAACGACGCAAGTCCCATCCCTCATTTTTGATGCAAGAGGCTGCACCTATGAGCAACGCCTGGAACGAAGGTTATTTCACCGACGAAGGCTACACCTACAGCTATAGCCGGGAAATCAATCCGGTTTTCCAGCGTTACTGCCTGTTGTTGCGCGGCTTTGCCAGTCTGGACAATCCCGACGGTTACCACTGCGAACTCGGCTTCGGTCAGGGCGTGTCGATCAACATCCACGCCACAGCCAATCCTGCCGGTTTCGTCGGTACGGACTTCCATCCGGGTCAGGCGGCCCATGCCATTGAACTGGCGGAACTCAGCAACAATGGCGCAAAGCTGTATGACGACAGCTTCGAGCAACTGCTGGCGCGCCATGATTTGCCGCAGTTCGACAGCATCAGCCTGCATGGCATCTGGAGCTGGGTCAGCCGTGACAACCACAAACTGATCGTCGAGTTCGCCCGCCGCCACCTCAAACCGGGTGGTCATCTGTACGTCAGCTACAACGCTTTGCCGGGCTGGTCGCCTTCAGCGCCGTTGCGCCAATTGTTCAGCCTGCATGACCGCTTTGCCAGCCACTCGGCCCGCCCGGATCAGCGCATCGATGCCGCGTTGCAGTTTTCCGAGGCGCTGCTGGCGGCCAATCCCAAGTACGCGATTGCCGCGCCGCACCTGGGCGCCAGGCTGCAGACCATCAAAGGCCAGGATCGCCAATACGTCGCCCACGAATACTTCAATCGCGACTGGAACTGCATGTTTTTCGCCGACATGGCCGATGCGTTGGCCCCGGCCAAGCTCGACTACGTCACGACGGCGGTGCCGATGGACTCGGTCGATGCGCTCAATCTGAGCGCCGAGGGGCAGGCCTTTCTCGACGGTATCGAGCATCCGATCATGCGTGAACAGGCGCGTGACTACTTCGTCAATCAGGCTTTCCGTCGCGATCTGTACGTGCGCGGTGCCAACCGACTTAGCGCTGCCGAGCGTCGGTCGCGCATGCTCAAGACCCGATTTATCCTGATGCAGCCGGCAGAAAACGTGGCGTCCAGCGTCACTGGCCCTGCTGGCGAAGCCTCGTTGCAACCGGAGATTTACCGCCCGGTCCTCGATGCGCTGGCGGGCCAGACGTATGAAGCCAAAACCATGCAGCAGTTGCTCGCCGACGTGGCGCCGATGGCCTATGACGATCTCGAGCAAGCCCTCGCCATCCTGGTCGGCATGGGCGCCGTAGCCCCCTGCCAGAGCGAAGCCACCGAAGCGCTGGTGTACGAACGCTGCGCCGCGTTCAACCTGCAACTGTGTAAACGCGCCCTGTTCAACGCCGACATTCAGGTGCTGAGCAGCCCGGTCACCGGCGGTGGCGTCGCGGTCAGCCGCTTCCAGCAACTGTTCCTGATAGCGATCCGCCAAGGCAAACAGCACCCGGCGGAATGGGCGCAACTGGTGTGGAGCGTCATCTCCCAGCAAAACGAAGTGCTGCTCAAGGACGGCAAAACGCTGACCACTGCCGAAGCCAATATCGCCGCGCTGACCGAACAGGCCCAGGCCTTTGCCGAGCAATCGCTGATCGTGCTGAGCGCTTTGAAAATCGTTTGATCGGGGTGGGTGGTGCAAGGATGCACCGCCCGTTCAGCCAAGCGGCAACTTAATCAAACGCGCCATTGAGCACTTCATAAATCAGCCCGGTGGCCAGCGCGACCAGGATCAGATCCGTGCCCGCCTGTTGCCATTCGTAGCCATCGTAATGCGGCAGTTGCCCAGTCAGACGTCCATCCAGTTTTTTCGCGATCCCCGGCGGCAGCGGTTTGCCCCGGGCGAGGTTCTTTTGAATACCGGGAGGCAGCGTAGGCCCAGGGCTCCAGTAGTCGCGGTAGCCGCCGACAATCCCGAGCACATTGCCGCGATCAATGCTGGGACCATGACTCCAGTCGCCACCGCCGTTGTTGCCCTTGCTGGAATTGCCTTTCTGGTTACCGTGGCCCTGCATGTTCTGGGGATTGCCCTTGCCGTTGCCCTGGCCTTTGCCATTGCCATTACCATTGCCGGGATCGGCTGACGTTGCCGCGCTGAGAATCAGCGCAAGCGATGCAACCGCTGCAATCAATGCCCGTGATCCAATCATGCGGCGTTCCCTCTGCGTTAAGTAAACCGATGTCTTTTGGTCGCTGTGAGACAGTTTAGTTGATCGGGGCAGGAGCGGCGTTGCCAGCACGGATGTAACGCGCCGGATCGAGGCCGCGCTCCTTCACCAGACGGTCGATCAGATAGCTACCGGCAGTCTGTGGCTGATCCGGGTATTCGGCGTAGTGCCATCGGCCCGGGTACAGCGGCTGCACATCGACGCCGGGAAAGTACGGCGCCAGCGCATCGACCACGTGCACGCCGATTCATGCACAGCGCCTTCACAGGCGCAAATGGCGGATACGACTACGCTCATTCCATCCCCCACACGCCTGGATTCGTCCCATGACCCGCCTGTTTTTCACAACGCTGACCTTGCTCGCCCTCAGCCTGCCGGCTCACGCTGACGTCACGCCGTTCCCCGCTGCCTTCAAGACCCAGGACATCAAAGTCGAAGGCGCAACAATGCACGTGCGCGTTGGCGGCAAAGGCCCGGCCGTGGTGCTGTTGCATGGCTTTGGCGATACCGGCGACATGTGGGCGCCGCTGGCGGCGGACCTGGCGCGGGACCACACCGTGGTGGTGCCGGACTTGCGCGGCATGGGCCTGTCGTCGATCCCGGACGGCGGCTACGACAAAAAGACGCAGGCGGCAGACATTCGTGGAGTATTGAGCGCGCTGAAAATCGAACATTCGGTGGTGATCGGCCATGACATCGGCACCATGGTCGCGTTCGCCTATGCCGCGCGGTATCCGCAACTCACTGATCGGCTGGTGGTGATGGATGCCCCCGTACCCGGCATCACGCCGTGGAACGACATCGTGCGTTCGCCGATGCTCTGGCACTTCGACTTCGGCGGCGCCGACATGGAGTGTCTGGTGGCCGGGCGCGAGCGTATCTACCTCGACCGCTTCTGGAACGAGTTTGCCGGCACGCCCGCCAAGGTCGACGAAGGCACTCGCCAGCATTACGCCAAACTCTACGCCCGCCCCGGCGCCATGCACGCCGCATTCGCCCAGTTCCGCAGCATCCGTCAGGACGCCATCGATAACGCGCCGGTTCTGCAACAGAAACTGACCATGCCGGTACTGGCCGTCGGCGGCGAAAAATCCTTCGGCAACAACGAAGCCATCGTCATGCGCAACGCCGCCGACAACGTCACCGAAGTGGTGATCCCCGCAGCCGGTCACTGGCTGATGGAGGAAGCGCCAGCGCCAACCATCAAGGCCGTGCGCGACTTTATCGCCCTGTGAGCAATTGACGTTGCCTGAACCCGATCCATGCGTCAGGATTCGCCCCTTTTGATCGCAAGGAACACACGTGGAGCATCTATTCGTTTATGGAACCCTTGGCCCGGGGCGACCGAATGAGCACGTCATGTTGAACATCGGCGGCACCTGGCAACCGGCCTCACTCAAGGGCCAACTGGCGCAAGCCGGCTGGGGCGCGCAAATGGGCTTTCCGGGGTTGGTCCTGGCCGACGATGGCGATGTGATTGAGGGCTTCGTGTTTTCTTCCGGGAATTTTCACGCTCATTGGGCAGCGCTTGATGAGTTTGAAGGGGCTGAGTATCAGCGTGTTTTGACGCAGGTGACGTTGGCTGATGGCACCGCGCTGGAAACCTGCGTTTACGCCCTTCGATAGTTGGTTTTTTACCTTTGCTTACTGAGTAACACACATGAATCGTCAGAAGAAACTGAAACAGTTGTTCAAGGAAAAGGCCAAGAAGGCTAGCGCGAAGTTGGCGCCGAAGAAGCCGAAGTATATTAGTAAGGCTGAGCGGGCGAAGATGGAGGCTGAGGGGCTGGTGGTTGCGGATTCGGGGGAGTCGGCTGAGAGCTGATCCAGCCTGCCTGCAAAAAATCGACCTTGTGAAATGGAAGTCACCTAATGTTCGAGCGTAACAAACTGGTTCCGGAGTTAATGGTCACCCACCTGGAGAGCAGCCTGGCCTTTTGGGTTTCCTGCATCGGTTTCAAGGTAGTTTATGAACGCCGGGAAGATGGGTTTGCCTACCTTGATTTGAATGGTGCTCAAGTCATGCTTGAGCAGGTTGAATCACAAGTGGGGCAATGGCTGACGGCTCCGTTGACTGCACCGTTTGGAAGAGGCATCAACCTGCAGATTGACGTTGTGGCTGTCGCCCCCCTCATCAAACAGCTTGATCAGGCCAGACATCCACTCTATCGAGAATGCAAAGACACTTGGTATCGGGCCAATGATGTAGAAATAGGCCAACGCGAATTCATCGTCCAGGATCCCGACGGTTATCTCGTCAGGTTGGTAGAGCGGCTGGGTGAAAGACCAGTTTGATCAATCTCAATCTGAGCGAAGCCAACCGCTGCTTGTTGCGACCGCATGCATTTACTGCCAGAAGCAATGAACCGCCCGAACTTGTACTGATTTCCTGGCCAATTCAGCCCGAGCGTTTCAGGGACCTCGGGTCGAATGACACATTTGCCATACTTTGAGCATCAGGGACTGGCTGCCACTCAGCAGCGGTGGAGCCGATTTCGCGCAGGGTCCATTGCTGCGGACCGGACCACGACAGTGCTATATAGGGGCCTTCAAGTACTGCGTTCGCTATTAACATGTCGACTTCGTCGGCAGGTCCCGGGACCATGCCACCAACAGCAATGGGCACGCGCTGACGCAAAAGACTATTGAGCATGCACAACAATTCGGCACGTGATGTGTACTGAACTCTGCACTCCCCGACTTCAGTGCAGGCAAACACCAGGCTACCAGTAGCGGAGTCTGCGCAGCTGATCAATGTCAGATGCGTCGGTGGCAGACCTGACCCTTTTGAATAACGTAGTTTGATGACTGCACCCCATCATGTATGTCGCATTGTGAACTCGGCGAGTTTCGCGGCTTCATTGCGTGATTCATCGAATCGTTCGTCTAGCTCGACATGACCCGGTTCCCGGTAAAGGACGCCATTCTCAGTGCATGCCAACAGGTGTGCCATGCGCTTTGCAGCGACTGGCGACAGTCCGCAAGACTCGCTGACTTCGTCTAGCCGTACTCGGCATACATCGACCCGCCAAGATAGAGATAGAACTCGTCGAGAACGATACCCACGCCTGAAATACCCTAGGTGCCGGCCACACCCGGCGCCTCCTCATAAATAGCCTCAACATTATGACCTTCCAAGGTCGCGACAGCGGTTAGTACCTCGCAAAAAGCATCTTTCATGCTGTTGCTGACCCAAAGGTCATAGTTGTTGCCGATAATAATGGGCGCGCCCATGAGCGGTCATGGGTATCCGGCACACTCAATACATAGGGTTCGGTCAGATCCAGCACCGCACTCATGTAGTCGGTGTCATCGTTGGCGGTCGGCATGTCCTTGGCGGAAGGTGAAGCCAACGCAGTGGCCCAGCCAATCTGGTTTAGACCTGCGCGATCACTAGGTCAGCTTGCACGCTTCGACGCATATTTTTTATGCCTTCCAGGCATCGTCCGCGCAGCCGTTGATCCATCGGCCATATGCCACAAACGAATAAACAGCATATTTTTAAGTATTTTATTTCCGCATCAACACGCCGCTATACCTGCGTCTTCGATCCGGCACCACGCCGGCATTTGCAGGAGCAGACGCGTGATTCGAACCCCTTCGTTATCCTTCCCAAGAGCGGCGCTCACCCTCGCCGCACTACTGGTTTCCAGCCTGGCACTGGCCGAACCGGTCAAAGAAATCCGCATCGCCGTGCCGGACATCAGTGCCGGCCCCACGCCTAGTGGCGCCGGGATCGTCGATGTGTTGCGCGACCGGCAAACGCTGGAGAAAGAGTTTGAGAAGGACGGCATCAAGATTCGCTGGGACTTCTTCAAAGGTGCGGGGCCGGCGATCAATGAAGCGTTGGCCAACAATCAGGAAGACTTCGCTTACCTCGGCGATTTGCCGGCAATCATCGGCAAGGCCGGTGGTCTCGACACGCGCTTGCTCAGTGCAACCGCCCGTGACGTCAAACTCTATCTGGCGGTGCAGCCGGGTTCGGGCATTACCACGCTCGAAGCGTTGAAGGGTAAACGTGTGGCGATCTTTCGCGGCACCGCCACCCAGTTGTCGTTTGCTTCGGCGCTGGCCCATCAAGGTTTGAAAGAGAGCGACTACAAGGTGGTCAACCTCGACTACAACGCCGCCAACGCGGCGCTGGCGGCCAAACAAATCGACGCGACCTGGTCCGGAGCCGGGGTGATTGCGCTCAAGGCACGCGGTCTCGCCGAGCTGCCGCTGACCACTGTCGACCTCGATGGCGCCGGCAGCATGCAAGCCGTGCTGTTGGGGCGCGGCGCGTTTGTCGACGCGCACCCGGAACTGGTCGCGCGATTGATCAAGGCACAGCAACCGGCGATCACCTGGTTGCGCAACGACGAGCACAAACAGGACTACATTAATCTGGTGTCGAAACTGGCCAGTTTCCCCGCAGATATCCTCACCACCGATGCCAAAGATCAGTCGCTGGTGAAAATCTTCGCGCCGCAGCTCGACGCGCCGTTCCTCGACAACTTGCAGCGCAGTGTGGATCTCGCGCTCAACGCGAAACTGATCCGCAAAGGTTTCGAGGTGAAGAACTGGGCTGAACCGAGCTTCATCAATGCCGCACTGCAAACCACCGACAGCGCTTCGCAAACCCCACAAGCCAGCCGTTAAAAACAAGGACTACCCATGACCACCCTGTTCATTTTTCCTGGTGCCTGCTCGTTCGCCGCCCATGTCGTGATTCACGAATTGCAACTGCCGATCGAAGTCGAGCGGGTGACGTTCGGCGACCAGGACTCGCCATACCGGCAGATCAACCCGACCGGCCGCGTACCCGCGCTATTGCTCGATAACAAAACCCTGCTGACTGAAAATACCGCGATCCTGCCGTACCTCGCCGATTTGAAACCCGGCACGGAATTGTTTGCGCCGGCAGGTTCAGTCGAGCGTGCACAGATTCAAGGCTGGCTCGGTTACGTGGCGACCGAGGTGCACGTCGCCGCGTTTCGGCCGATCAATCGGCCTGAGCGTTACAGCGCCGATGAGGCGGCATTCCCCGGCATCCGCGAGCGCGCGTTGCAACAACTGGCGAACGCACTGAAGCCGATTGAGGCGCATCTGGCGCAGGCGGAGTATCTGGTCGGCAATCGTTTTACCGTGGCGGACGCCTACCTCGGCGTGTTCCTCGGCTGGAGCGCCCGCGTCGGTGTGTTAGGCGACTTCCCTGCGTTGCAAGCCGCGCTCGGGCGCTTCCGTGCACGCGAATCGGTGGTGCGGACACTGGCTGCCGAAGGCCTCGCCTGAGTCATCCCGTGGACAGATAACCGAGCCAACCGGAGAAACAGCATGCCAAGCACCGATACCATTGCCACCTGGGCCCAAGTCATCGCCCGCACGCTGGAAGCACAGGGCATCGACGCTGCCCCGCTGCTGCGCGAGGCCGGTATCAGTCGTTGTCATCTGCATGATCCCGACCAGCGCATCGCCCTCCCCGTCATGAGTGCATTCTGGCGGGCGGCGCGGCGCGTCAGTGATGACGAATGCTTTGGCTTGCAAGTGGCGCAGTACAGTTATCCGACCGACTTCCATGGGCTGTTTTTCGCCGCGCAAAGCAGCTCGACGGTGATCGAGGCATTGCAGCGCGGCGTGCGTTTTGCGCCGGTGATCACCACGTCGGCGGCGATGAGTCTGGTGCGCGGCCCGCACACCACGCGCATGGTTTACGGGGTGGCCGTCGGCGCCGAGGTGGAGCAGATCGCCACCGAAGCGTCGATTGCCTGCGCGGTACGCTTCACCCGCCAGACCTGGGTCAATCTGCCCATCGTGCACGGCGTGCGCCTGGCTCGCCCGGCGCCACAGGATCCGCAGCGCTGGACGCGATTGCTCGGTTGTCCGATCCGCTTCAATGCCGGCGAAAACGCCATCGAATACAGCAATCGCTGGCTGGATGCACCGCTGACCACGGCCAATCACGCCGTGGCCCAGGGACTGGACAACGTGCTCAACGCTTACCTTGAACGCCAGCGCCGCCTGAACCTGCCGGAGCGGGTGCGCGGTGCGATTATTCGCTACTTGCCGGTGGGCGAAGTGCAGCAAAGTCGAGTCGCCGATGAACTCGGCATGAGCGTGCGCAACCTGCATCGACACTTGCTCAAGCACGACAGCAGTTTCAAGGCATTGCTCGACGATTGCCGTCGACAACTGGCGTTCAGTTACCTGCGCCAGACCGACTGCTCGATCAACGAAATCTGCTATCGACTGGGCTTCAATGAACCGAGCAGTTTCAATCGCGCGTTCCGTCGCTGGACCGGCGAAAGCCCCGGCAAATGGCGCCGCGATGATGCGCCGTCGTTACCCGAACGCTATGTGCCACGACCGCCTGCTTTAGCCTCCGGGCGGGCGATCTCGATAGCCGTTTGAATCAATTGTCTGCGGCGGACCACAGGTTGTCCGCGCAGGCCCCTTTTCCCCTCTTCACACGCTCTAGCATGGCCCTCCTACCGAGCCCGACCGATAGCGTCGCGCGGCCAAACAAGGAGCTTTGCGTCCATGCTGTTACGTTACCCGGCCACCACGGCCCATCGCCTCAAGCCCCTGGGTTTTTCCTTATGGCTGGCGCTGCCCGCTGTCCTTTGCTCGACCGTCAGCGTTGCCGCCGATCAACGCGAAAATCCAACGGCCAACGCCGACGACGCCGCCCCACGGCTTGAACAGGTCACCGTGACAGCGCGGCGCCGCGAAGAACAGTCGCAGGACGTACCGACGCCGATCACCACCCTCAGCGGCGCCAATCTGGAAAGCCAGCGCATCTACAAGATTCAGGACCTGCAACAGGCGTTGCCCAGCGTCAACGTCGCTTACGTTCACGCACGGGTTTCCAGCTTCGCGGTGCGCGGGATCGGCAATAACCCAGCCAGCGATGGACTGGAAGGCAGCGCCGGGATTTATCTGGATAACGTCTATCTGGGCCGCCCCGGCATGGCCGCGTTCGACATGCTCGACGTTGAGCAACTGGAGCTGTTACGCGGGCCGCAAGGTACGTTGTTCGGCAAGAACACCACGGCCGGTGTGCTCAACATCACCACGCGCGGCCCGACCTTTACGCCCGAACGCAGCCTCGAAGTGTCGGGTGGGCAGGACGGCTATTTTCAGGGTAAAGGCACTGTGTCCGGGCCGTTGACCGACACCCTCGCCGCGCGCCTGTCGTTCTACCGCACCCGCGATGACGGCTACTTGAACAACCGGCATGACGATCGCACGTTGCTCGGCGGTGAACGCGAAGGCCTGCGCGGGCAGTTGCTGTTCAAACCCAACGATGATTTCAGCCTGCGCTGGATCAACGAATACAACACGGAAAACTCCAGCAGCGGCAGCAGCGTGATCTATGGCGCCGGCCCACTGTTCTGGCGCCGGGCGGCATTGGTCGGGGCTAATCCGCAGGTGGGCGAAAGCAACATCGACGGCCGGCAGAATGTCAGCGTCCACCAGAACGCCAGTTCCGTCGAAGCCAATTGGAACCTCGCCGGCGGCTATACCCTGACGTCGATCAGCGCCTATCGTAGCTGGCATTTCAACCCGGCCAACGACGCCGACCAACTGGACGTCCCGGTGATCAACGACTTCGGCTACGAAGTGCACGACCGGCAGTTCTCCCAGGAAGTGCGTCTGGCCTCGCCCAAGGGCGAGTTTTTCGACTACGTCGTCGGCGCCTATGCCTTCAAGCAAGACCTCGGAAATCGGATCTTTACCAATCTCGGACCGCTGGCCGATCTCAACCTGATCGGCACCAATCTCAATGCGCTGAACAACGTCAACAGCAAGGTCAACGGCAAGATCGACACCGAGAGCTACGCCCTGTTTGCCCAAGGCACCTGGCACTTGAGTGAGCGCCTGGATTTCAGCGCCGGCATCCGTGGCACCTATGAAGAAAAAGACGCCAACGTGAAACGCCTCGCCCCCGAGGGCGGTGGCGCGCCGGTGGTGATTCCGGGAGTCGTCAATGGCAACGCGGTGCGCGCAAGTCAGGTCGGCGCCTATGACACTGGCGACCTGCACATGCACAACGCGGCGCCATCGTTCCTGACCAGTTTGAGCTATCACTTCAGCGATGACGTGCTGGGCTACACCTCGCTGTCCCACGGCGAGAAATCCGGGGGCGTCAACCTCGCCGTCGGTTCGGCGCCCAGCGCTGGCGCCGAGTCATTGTTGGTTGGCCCGGAACGCGCGAACGATGCTGAGCTGGGCATTAAAAGCCAATTGTTCGATCACCGTTTGCAACTCAACGCGAACGTATTCTGGACCGGGGTGAACGGCTATCAAGCCACCACTTATTACCAGCCGCCCGGTTCGTTGACCGGTTATCAGTTGCTGACCAACGCCGGCACCGTGCGCTCGCGTGGCTTCGAGTTCGAGGCGACCACCGTTCCGGTTCGCGGCCTGACGTTAAACGTCAACGGCTCGTTCAACGACGTGACTTACCTGTCATTCAAAGACGCGCCCTGCCCTTCGGAAAATCCGGGGCAAACCAACTGCGACCTCAGCGGCCAGCGCGTAGCCGGCGCCTCGCGCTGGATCGGCAACGTCAACGGCGAATACAAATGGCCGCGCATCGACGGTATCGAACCCTACGCCACCGGCAGCTATGCCTACCGCTCCGACAGCGAAGGCACGCTGGACAATTCCGACCTGGCGAAGATCGATGGCTACGGCCTCGCCAACTTCTCATTCGGCGCACGGGTGGACTATGGCGACGGTTTGCTCGACGCCTCGCTGTGGGTCAAAAACGCTTTTGATCGTGAGTATTACCTGGCTGTTGGCAGTGGTTCCAATGGCCTCTACACCGCCTCGCCAGGCCAGCCGCGCACCGCCGGCGTGACCTTGCGTTATGACTTCTGAGGACACTATGAAAACAGCACAAATGAGCCTTGGCGCGTTTCTCATGAGCAGCGGCCATCACCTCGCCGCGTGGCGCCATCCACGTGCATGGTCGGGCGGCGGCCTGGATTTCCAGCATTTCAGGAAACTCGCCACCACCGCCGAGCGCGGCAAGTTCGACGCGATATTCTTCGCCGACAATCTGGCCCTGATGGGCTCGCCGGAACTCGGCCAGTTCACCACGGCCGGCGACGTCTTCGACCCGTTGGTGCTGCTTTCCGGGCTAGCCGCAGTGACCGAACGTATTGGCCTCGTATCAACGGTGTCGACCAGCTACAACGAACCCTATCTACTGGCGCGCAAATTCGCTTCCCTCGATCACTTGAGCGGCGGGCGCAGCGGCTGGAATCTGGTGACCTCAGCGACCGATCTGGAAGCGCTGAACTTTGGCCGCGAAAAACATTTCGAGCACGGTGACCGTTATCAGCGCGCGGAAGAATTCATCGATGTCGTCACCGGTCTGTGGGACAGCTTTGAAGACGACGCCTTCGTCCGCGACAAAAGCAGCGGGGTGTTTTTTCAGCCGGACAAACTGCATGTACTCAATCACCATGGCGATAACTACCGGGTGCGCGGCCCCCTGAACATTCCTCGCACGCCCCAGGGTTATCCGGTGCTGATCCAGGCCGGCTCGTCGGAGCCGGGCAAGGCACTCGCCGCACGCACCGCGGAAGTGGTGTTCACCGCACAGCAGACGCTGGCCAACGCCCAGGCCTTTTATGCCGACGTCAAAGGTCGTCTGGCCGGCTACGGACGCCGCCCTGAGCAATTGAAAGTCATCCCGGGGATTTCGCCAGTCATCGGCCGCACGCAAAGCGAGGCGGAAGATAAATACCAACAACTGCAGGATCTGGTCGAGCCGCGTGTCGGGCTGGCGATGCTGGCAGGCATGGCCGGCGGTTTTGACCTCTCCGAATATGATCTGGACGGCCCGTTGCCGGAGCTGCCACCGAGCAATTCGATGCAGAGTCGTCAGGCCTTGTTTATCGATCTGGCGCGGCGCGAGAATCTAAGCATTCGCCAGCTGTACCTGAAAGTCGCGGGCGCGCGCGGCCATCACACGGTGATCGGTACGCCGAAAACCATCGCCGACACCCTCGAACAATGGTTCGTCGAACAGGCCGCCGACGGTTTCAACATCATGCCGTCGTTCCTGCCTGAAGGCCTGGATGAATTCGTCGATGACGTGGTGCCGTTGCTGCAACAGCGCGGGCTGTTCCGCCATGAATACAGCGGCACCACCCTGCGCGATCATCTGGGACTGGAGCGGCCGGACAACCGTCACCGGCGTTAACTTCGATCCGAAGCACGCCTTGATTACGGCCCTCGGGGACCACCTTTCGGTGGCCCCTGAGGCGGTCGGTTTTAGCCCAGGCGCATTGACAGCTCGATGTCGTCGGCAAACGGTACGGACAGGTAACCGTTCTCCGGCGCGCGCACGTATGCCAAGTATTCCGGGCAATAGTCGGTGTTGTCGGCGACGACCATTGCACCCGGTTTCAGGTGCTTTTCGAGCAGGCTCAAGACATCGCCATACAATGCCTTGGCGCCATCGAGCAACAGCAAATCGACAGATTCCGGGAGGTCACTGGCCAGGGTGATCAACGCATCGCCCTCGCGAATTTCCACCAGATCGCTGACCCCGCCGGCAACAAAGTGTTGGCGCGCCAATTGGATTTTCGCCGGCTCGAATTCGCTGCCGATCAGCACACCGCCACCGTTGTCGCGCAGTGCGGCGGCCAAGTGCAGGGTGGACAGACCGAACGATGTGCCGAACTCGACAATCGCCTTGGCCTGGGTATTGCGCGCCAGCATGTAAAGGAGTTTGCCGGTGTCGCGGGAGACCGGCAGCCACAGGTCTTTGAGTAATCCGTAGAGTTTCAGGTAGTCGGTTTTGCTGTGCATCAGGCGATCGCGTTCTTCGCCGGATACATCGTTCAGCGCCGTGCTGGTGGCGGCGCTGGCTTGGCTGTAAAGGCGTTCGATCAAGCTCGCCAGTGGTTCAGAGGTCAGGGTGGTCATGCTTGTTTTCCGTCAGTTGGGGACTAAAATGCGAGTGATTCATCGCGTTTAAATGATGCGAGTGATTCGTCGCATCCGCTATTCGCATTCCCCAGGACGTCCGAGCCAGCCATGACCGACCGCCAGACCGCCCGTATTTCCTCGCGTAAACAGCCACAGCAAGCGCGTTCGACAGATCTTGTCGCAGCGATTTTGCAGGCGGCTATTCAGGTTTTGACCGAGCATGGCGCCACCCGCTTCACCACCGCCCGAGTCGCCGAAAAGGCTGGCGTGAGCATCGGTTCGCTGTACCAGTACTTCCCCAACAAGGCGGCGATTCTGTTCCGCTTGCAGAGTGATGAGTGGCTGCACACCACGCAAATGCTCCAGCAAATTTTGCAGCAGCCGGAACAACCACCACTGGATCGCCTGCGCACGCTGGTCCAGGTATTCATTCGTTCGGAGTGCGAGGAAGCGCAGATGCGCGGCGCGCTCAACGATGCCGCGCCGCTCTATCGCGATGCGCCCGAAGCCCATGAGGTGCGCGCGGCAGGACGGCAGATCTTCGCCAGCTTCATGCTCGAACTGTTGCCGCAAGTCACTGACGCGATTCGCACAGCGGCCTGCGATTTGATCCTGACCACGCTGAGTTCTACCGGAAAAGACTTTTCCTCCAGCCCACGCAGCGAGCAGGAAATCAGCGTGTTTGCCGACGCGCTGGCAGACATGTTCAGCGCTTATGTTGTGTCGCTGAATCAGCCGCAAGCTTGCGATTAGACGGCGCCGGGTTGGAGAAGGTGTTCGGGAAAATTCTTTCGCCGAAGGCTGATGCGATTGAGTTGCCGGGTTATGACAAGAACGCAGGAAATTGGATAACCAGCGGCACAGCGCGATAGCGTCAGCCACTCAAATCGGAGGCTGCGCCATGGACGTGGCTGTCATTCACTACATAAAAGAAAAACCCTATGAGCTATAACGAAAAAGCCCCTGATCTCAGGGGCTTTTCGGTTTGCGGCGAAGTAACACGCGCCCTGCTGAAGTCTCTCAGCGTTTCGGCAGTTTCCAGTTCGGCCGGATGAAGTGGCAGGTGTAGCCATTCGGGATACGTTCGAGGTAATCCTGATGCTCCGGTTCCGCTTCCCAAAACTGTCCGGCCGGTTCGATTTCGGTCACCACTCGGCCTGGCCACAGGCGTGATGCGTCGACGTCAGCGGCGGTGTCTTCGGCGATATCGCGTTGCGCTTCGTTGAGGTAATAGATTGCCGAACGATAGCTTGGGCCCTGGTCATTGCCCTGACGGTTGGGCGTGCTCGGATCGTGGATCTGGAAGAAAAACTCGAGGATCTGCCGATAGCTGATGACCGCCGGATCGAAGACGATCTCGATGGCTTCGGCGTGATTGCCATGGTTGCGGTATGTGGCATTCGGCACATCGCCGCCGGTATAGCCGACGCGGGTTTGCAGCACGCCGGGATAACGGCGCAACAAGTCCTGCATGCCCCAGAAGCAGCCGCCGGCGAGAATGGCAGTTTCGGTTTGACGGGTCATGATCTGTGCTTCCTCTTGAGGGCATTGGTATAGCCATTATTATGAGGGCGCGTTTGCAGATTCCAAGGTGGCGCGACGTTTGATCGGTCCACTAGCGGCCAGGTGGATACTCAAGCTCGTCCCTAAATGCCACATCGCCCCGTCAACGATGCTCAGGCCATTCGCGCACGACGGCGCGAACACACGCCCTGCAAGTACCCTGAACCCAATACGATCGCCACCAGCACCAACAGGATCAATCCCCATTCCGCAGGACTCGGATGTTGGCCGAGAATCGCCATCGAACTGAAGATGCCAAACACCGGGATCAACAGCGACAGCGGAGCCACGCGCGAGATCGGGTATTCGCGCAATAGCAGGTTCCAGCCCCAATAACTGAAGTGCGTCGCTGCATACACCTGGAACGCGAGTGAAAACACGGTCATCGCATTGAGCTGCGCAGGCAGTGCGATAAAGGGTGCCGAGCCATGCAGAGCCCACGTCAGCAACATCAGCGGGATCGGCGGAAACAGGCTGGCCCACACCACGAACGCGAAGATCTCGCGCACCTTCGACACTTTGATGATGACGTTGCCGACGCTCCAGGCCATCGCGCTGCCAATCACCAGTGCCAGCCCTGCCCTCGACGCGGCGCCAGGGCTGCACAAGACGATGCCCAGCAACCCTGCGGCCGCCAACAGCGCGCCGAGCAATTGCGGGCGCCCGAGACGCTCGCCAAAAAAAATCACGCCCCAGCCCAAAGTGAAAAACGCACTGCACTGGATCAGCAGTGATGCCGTGCCCGGCGGCACTCCCCATGCGATGCCCTGATTGATCAACGCCCACATCGCGACGCCAAAGATCAGTCCGTAAGCGGCTAGGCATCGAAACGCTACCCGTGGGCGCTCGACGAAAAACACCCAGGGCAACGCCGCCAGCGCGAAACGCAACGCGGTCAGCAACAACGGATCGATGTTGGCCAGGCCCAGCTTGGTCACGGGGAAATTCAGCCCCCACACCGCTGTAACCAGAATCGCCAGTAGAAGGTGTTTCTTTTGCATGTTCAATCGTCCCCACGCCGAGCGGAAGTGCTCGTACCGGGAGAAATATGCAAGCAATCGAGCTGGCCCGCTTTCAGCCACAGGCCATCTTTCATTAGAATCGGGCCATGCGCACATTCACCGGTCATCCCTACCAGAACACACCACGCGATGCGGTCGTGACCGCCGTTGATTACGCGGACGGTACGTTGTTCCCGCTGCACGATCATCAACGGGGTCAGTTCGCCTACGCCGCCAGCGGCGTCATCACCGTGTTCACCGGCGACGGCAACTGGGTCGTTCCACCCCAGCGCGGCATCTGGGTGCCCGCACACCTCCCCCACTCCATGCAAATGCGTGGGCCGGTGACCCTGCACAACACCTATATCCGCAAACAGGCGGCGCAGCGACTGGGGTTATCGGACCAATGCCAGGTACTCGACGTGTCGCCCTTGCTGCAGCAGTTGCTGTTGAAAGCCATTGACGTGCCGGCGCGCTATTCCAGCCAAGGGCGCGACGGTCATTTGATGAGTCTGCTGCTGCACGAGATTGCCGCGATGCCCGTACTGTCGCTGAATGCGCCGCTGCCGGCAGAACCCCGTCTGGCGTCGGTGTGTCGCGAGTTCCTGAACCTCCCTTCGCTGGAAGTGGGTATCGATGAGATGGCCGTACGTGCAGGAATGAGCCGGCGCACCTTCACCCGGCATTTCCGACTGCACACCGGGATCAGTTTTATCGAATGGCGGCAACAGGCTTGTCTGCTCGCAGCGGTGGTGATGCTGGGCAAAGGTCAGTCGGTCACTCAGGTTGCCATGGCGTTGGGGTATAGCAGTTCAAGCGCGTTTGCCACGGTATTCAAGCAATTGCTGGGGGAAGTGCCGAGCCGTTATGTCGTCGAGCAGCATTTTTAAAGATCAAAAGATCGCAGCCTTCGGCAGCTCCTACAGTTAACTCTATTCCAATGTAGGAGCTGCCGAAGGCTGCGATCTTCTGATCTTGCCATCCCAAACCGGCAACACGAGACCGATCTGAATCAGCCGCAGAACCCTGTAAGACCCGCGCTCAGAGCGTTTTACACACCAGCCAGGCGCCCCAGAAAAGACTGCTGAAAAATCGCGTTGCATCACCAAACCCGGCGTCATGCAGCAACTGCTGAACCGCAGCTTCGGAATGCGGAGGATCAGCGCCCTGCAGAATCTTCCCCAGCCTGGCCTGTACCTCCTGCGCACTCGCACCCTGCTGCCGCCAGCGCTGGCCCCACGCCTGAAGCAACAACGGTTGGCTGGCGTAGGCGTAATGATTGCCCGCCACAATCAATGGCGCGCCTGGCTTGAGTCGAGCCTGAACCGCGCGCAGGATTTGCTGCTTGGCCGCATCGCCCGGCAGGTGATGGAGCACGCCGATCAAGGTCGCTGCATCAAAGCTCTCATCCGCCGGCAGATCATCGACCTGCCCCAGATGCACCTGCGTTCTGTGCAACAGATCGTTAGCCTGTAACTGCTGCGTCGCGGCCTCCAGCATCGGCGCAGACGGATCGACAGCGGTGAACGTCCAACCCGGCTCCAGCGCGCCCATCGCAATGATCTCCTGCGCCGTGCCACCCGCGCCGACCACCAGCACCCTGGCCGATCGAGACTGGCCGAGACTGGCGGCCAACATGCACGCGGCCAGATCGTGACAGGCGTCATAACCGGCCAGGGCGATACGACTTTGCTGGGCGTATTCGCTGGCGCGGGCGGTGTCGAATTTTTTTGCGGAGGTCGATTGCATGGCGTTGCTCCTTGTTATTTGAGCAACTTACGCCGTGAACGGAGACAAGCAAAATTCATTAATTTTATGCGTGGCATTCCCCTGAGGAATGCCCCTCACCAGTGATTGGCGCTTATTCGCAGACTCGCGGTTTTATGCCACGGATAGCGTTGCGGCAGTCTTCCAGTAATTGTTCGCGGAAGGGTTCGATTTCCTCCCAATCCATCAACTGCATCAACGCTGCAGCTGTGGTCCGAAGTGGCTGCCACTCTTCATGATCGAACATGAACCAGTCGTCACAGTGAAAAGCCGCGTCAGTCAGCGCATTACACTGCTCCCAGAGAAGTTGCAGGCGCGTTCTGATCTCTACGGATAACGCGCTGCCGCAAGCGGTGAGCGTTCTTTCCAGTGGCAACATCACTTCAGACCAGGTTTCACAAGCCGGGCAGTACGGAATCCCACATCGCTGCAAATCCGCCGTCATGGCCAAAAAATCAAGCGCCTGCAACCCTTCGCAAACGGAAAAAACCCGGCTGTACTCATCCTGGCCATACCAGCCCCACAATATTTCTGAAAACTTCATGACGCCCCCAAAGAACACTCCAGCCGAAACACCGTGCCGCATGCACTTTATCAGCGTGCTGGCGGCGACAGAATACGCCCGGCCCGGCTAAAATTCGCAGCCTGCTGACCCCGCATCAAGAGGTAGTGCTAAGTGTTGAACCGTTTTATCGCCTCTCGCGAAAGGATGGCCGTGGATTTAAGCCAGGCACGCTTACTGGTAGGCCAGACACTTCACGCGCTGCTGCACGACCAGTACTATTTCAACGGTGAACCGTGCCCGCGAGATGCAGGTTCACTGCTATGGCGGTTTGGCGAAGATCAAACCCTTGCGATGTACCTGCTCAGCGATGGTGAAAGTGTCGGCGCCGATCAAGCGGAGCTGCAAATACCAGCATCTTTTCGCATTGAGGAGGATGGTGAATGCTCGTGGCGGCGAGAGGATTTGCTGGCCGAGTTATCCCGCCTCGCGGTTGCAGGCAAGCTCATCACACAGGTTCAAGGCGTTATCGACAAGTGGCCGGATCAGCAGAGCCGGCTGGTCGCTTTCAAAATCACCTTCGAGACTGGCGACTACTTGGTCTATCTGAACCGTGGGGATGACGCCGTTGTGTTGATCAACGAAATGCCCCCGGAGGTGGTGGGTGTCGACACGCGGGTATTGGACGCGTTTTAAATAACGCCGTAATGACAAACCAGTGGCGAATGAAATGCCGCTCGCCACTGGCCAGCGTCGTACATTACTGAAACAGCAATGCCTGAAGCCCCTTGTGTCCCTCGACAATCAGGCTGCGAATCAACGCCTGATACTGCTCGGCCGTATTCGGCTGTTGCAGGTCGAAACTTGCTGACCAGGTAACGAGCGTCTGGCTGCACTCCGTCAACGCAACCAACCGTACCGTCGCCACGTAATTATCCAGCGGCAAGGGTGCTTCCTCGAAACGATAGGACAGCGTTAATCCTCGATCATCGACCGACAACAAGCGCTCCCTGACCACAGTGCCATCGGCCAGGACCAGTCTGCGAACGCAACCTGTCAGGCCATCAGGCACGCCGCCTTCGATCTCGCTGTTCACAATCGAAGGATGCCATTTATGGATCTCGCCAAATTTCTTCAAGACGTCCCAGACCTGCTCTGCATTGCCCTCCAGAACAGCGGAATACTCAACCATTGTCATCGTATAAACCCTTCAAATAGACAGTTCGCCGATCCCGGCAACAGGCCTGCCGGGACCGGTTGATGCTTACGCGTCGAACTGGTGATACACCTTGGCAATCACCTTCCAGACGCTGTCCATTTTGATCAGCGTCAGATAGTCGTTGTAGTCGGCGCCAATCGCATCGTTCTCCATATCGACACGCACCACGGCGGTGGTCGGGGTGATTGCCAGTACGTCCAGGCGCGTGGTGATTTCAGGGGCGCCACCGTTCTTCTCGACAAAATCGAACAGGTTGCTGATCGGGCCACCCAGCAGTTCGCCGTTGGTGAAACCGTACATCACTGCATCTTTATGGAAGGCCTGTGCAACGCCAGCAGCGCTGCCGACCCGCAAACCTTCGACATACTGATTGGCGGTGGCGATGACAGCGTTGTATTCAGCGGTCGATACTGCCTTGATGTTTTTTGACATGGTTGTTTCCTCTTGATGTAGACGAGCGATCAAAGTCGCTTTCGGGTAAAGCAAATGGGGCAAAACAGCCGCTATAAACGTCACCAATCCTGGCGCGTCGGCGAGATGATCAAGTCGTTGACGGTGACGTTTTCCGGCTGGTTGAGTGCGTAGATCACCGCGCGGGCGATATCGTCCGGTGCGATGGCGATCCGGTTAAGCGCCTGGGCCGCTTTGCGCCCCTCGGGATCACTGACCTTGTCCGCCCAGCCGGTATTGATCACGCCGGGGCTGACCGTGTTGACGCGAATGCCATGCTGCACACCGAGTTCCTTGCGCATGGACTCAGTCATGGCCTGGACAAAGAATTTGGTGGCGCTGTAAACGCCTGCGGCCGGGCCGACCTGATGGCCCGCCACCGAGTCCATGTTGAGGATCTGCCCGGACTTCTGCTCGAGCATCACAGGCAGCACCGCCGCGATGGCGTTCAGATAGCCTTTGATGTTCACGTCGATCATCTTTTCCCAATCCTGCACGGCCAGGTCGACCCAGTTGGAAAACAGCATCAGCCCGGCGTTGTTCACCAGAATGTCGACGGTGCCGTAAGTTTCCCGGGCGAATCTGGCCAGTGCCTGGGTCTGCTCCGCTTGAGTGACGTCAGTGGTGAACGCGAGCACTTCATGGCCGGTTTCGCGCAATTGGCCGACGAAGGCTTCCAGGCCCTCTGTATCCAGTGCCGCAGCCACCACGCGGACACCCTCTGCGGCCAGCGCGCGGGTGGTTGCCGCGCCGATACCAGACGATGCGCCCGTGACGATGGCGACCTTGTTTTGCAGATAATTCATGCTCACACCTCTTGGCGATAATGCGTTGGCGACCCTGCGTCGTACCGGGCGCAGGTCGTGGTTTTTCAGGCGTTGGCGGTTGGCCAGTCGGTGTAACCCTTGGCGCCACCGCCGTAGTAACTCTCGCGTGGCGCGATGGTCAGTTCGAGCCCACGACGCAGACGCGTCACGAGGTCGGGGTTGGAAATGAACAGACGACCAAACGCCACCGCATCAATCCGGCCCTGCGCCCGACGCTCCAGTGCCATCCCCAGGTCGTAGTTGTTATTGCCGATGAATGCCCCTGTGAACTGCGCACTCAATGCATCCAGATCCACACCTTCAGGCACGGTGCGCGAGGTGGCCGTGGCGCCTTCGACGAAATGCAGATAGGCCAGATTGAGGGGATTGAGTTGCCGGATCAGGTAACCGTAAGTCGCCATGACATTGCTGTCGGGCGGCGTATTACCGGCGTCCGGCGTGACCGGCGAAAGACGAATCCCGACGCGCTCGCTGCCCCAGATCGAGACCACGGCTTGGGTGACTTCCAGAGTCAGTCGAGCGCGGTTTTCAATGGAGCCGCCGTATCGGTCCGTGCGCTGGTTGGTGGAGTCGCGCAGGAACTGGTCGAGCAGATAGCTGTTGGCGGAGTGGACTTCCACGCCATCGAAACCGGCGCGCTTGGCATTTTCGGCGGCCAGCCTGTACTGCTCGATGATCCCTGGAATTTCCCAGGTCTCCAGTGCGCGCGGCATCGACACCTCGACAAAACCTTTCTCGGTGTACGTGCTGCCTTCCGCCTTGATCGCCGAAGGCGCCACCGGCGCAGCGCCGCCGGGCTGTAACTCGACGCTGGAAAAACGCCCCACGTGCCACAACTGGCTGACGATTTTGCCGCCCGCTGCGTGTACGGCGTCGGTAACTTTTTTCCAGCCGGCGACCTGCTCTTCCGACCAGATTCCCGGCGTCATCGCATAGCCTCGGCCCTGCGCGGAAATATTCGTCGCCTCGGCAATGATCAGGCCGGCACTGGCGCGTTGGGCGTAGTACGTCGCGTGCATTTCATTCGGTACGCCGTCTTCGGCCATTCGGCTACGGGTCACCGGAGCCATGACAATCCGGTTGGCCAGTTGCAGTGCGCCCATGGTTACGGGTGAAAAAAGGTCGGTGTCTGAAGCGTAATCCGTCATAAATCCTCACAATCAATAGACCGGTCGTCTAGTAAATAAACCCAAAAAAAACGTCCCTGTGTCAGCAGACGTGCACGTGTGATCGGAGCAACCGCAAAGCTGCGTTGTCCCGGCTAGACCCTTGCCGCTGGGTGAGCGGGTAGCGGTTGCAGTTCGACCTTCTCCCACTTGGCGATCACCAGCGGTGCAATGGCATTACCCAATACATTCAACGTGGTGGTGCCGCTGTCGATGATCCTGAAGATGCCGGCAATCAGCGCCACGCCTTCCAACGGCAGCCCGGCTGAAGCCAATGTGGCTGACAGAATGATGATGGCAAAACCCGGCACCCCTGCCGCCCCTTTGGAGGTCAGCACCATCGTCACCACCAGCAGAATCTGCTGAGACAACGACAGGTCGATGCCATAAAGCTGCGCGACAAAGATTGTCGCCACGCCGAGAAAAATCGACGCGCCATCGAGATTGAATGCATAGCCCACCGGCACCACGAAACTGACGATCCGACGCGGTACACCGTAGCTCTCCAGCTTGGTCATCAATTGCGGCATGACCGCCGCTGAGGCTGCACTGGAAAACGCCAGAATCAACTCGTTGCGGAAGTAGCGGATCAACTTGAAAATGTTTTCGCCAATCAAGTAGCAAATGCCACCCAGCACCACCAAAGCGAAAACCATCAGTGCCAGATACACCACGCCAATCAACTTGAGCAGCGGCAACAATGAGGCGAAACCAAACGTCGCTACCGTCGCGCCGATCATGCCAAACACCCCGATTGGCGCGTAGGCCATGACGATTGAGACGACTCTGAACATCGCATCAGAGAGGCTCTGAACCACGGCGATGAAAGGCGCACTTTTGTCTTTCGGCAATGCGTTCAATGCCAGGCCCAACAGCACGGCGAAGAACAACACCGACAGCAACTTCGCCTCCGACATCGCCACGATCACGTTGTCTGGAACGATGTTCTGCAAAATCACCAAGGCGCCTTTCGAAGGTTCCAGGTTAATGGCCGCCGAACTGTGCGAGACGCCTGAAATATCGGTCCCGGTGCCGGGCTCGAAGAGGTTGGCGAAACACAAGCCTATGACGATCGCCAGCGCGGTAATCGCAAAGAAGTAGCCGAGCGACTTCGCCCCCATCCGGCCAAACGACTTGCTGTCGCCACCGCCTGCAATCCCCAGGATCATGCAACAGAACACAATCGGTACAACCACCATCTTCATCATCTTGATAAAGATGTCACCGAGCGGTTTTAAGATCTCGGCGCTGACCCATGTTTGATACTGCGGATGCGTATTGAAGTACCAACCGACGAGCACGCCAAGCAACAGCCCGGCAACGATTTGCCACACCAAGGGAATACGTTTCATGTCTAGCCTTCTTGTTGGAATGAAAGGTCTGCGGGTAATGCGCAGTTGCTAGAGTCATGAGCTTCCAGCTCACTAGAGATCAAATGGCACAACGCGGTTGTGCCATGCCTGTTGTTACTTGGCGAACAGTTGGCTCATATCCTTGAAGGCCTTGAACTCGAGGGCGTTGCCGCACGGGTCGAACAGAAACATGGTGGCTTGCTCGCCCACCTGACCTTTGAAACGAACGTACGGCTCGATCACAAACTCGGTCCCAAACGACTTCAGACGCTCGGCCAGCGCTTCCCATTGCGCCCAACCCAGGATGATGCCGAAGTGTGGCACCGGCACATCGTGACCATCGACCGGGTTGCTGTGAACGCTCTCTTGCGAGGCGGTTTTCGGGTGTTCGTGAATGACCAGTTGGTGACCATAAAAATCGAAGTCGACCCACTGTGTGCTGGAGCGCCCTTCTTCAAGACCAAATACCTCACCGTAAAAGGTCCGCGCTGAAGCCAGGTCGTAAACAGGGATTGCCAGGTGGAAAGGTGAAAGGCTCATCAGAACTCCGGATATTTTTGTTGGTTGGCGAATTCCCACCGTCATTGGCGCTCTCGGTTCAGCCGTTGCCGGGGATGGGAAACATCCTAGGACGGAAAACCAAACAGAAAAATCAATATATATTTCTTAGAAACACAATTAATATTTGTGAATGATCAAAGAACTCAAGACACTCATCGCTGTGGCGCGCGAAGGCACATTCGCTGCGGCCGGCAACAAGATCGGCCTCACGCAGGCCGCCGTCAGCGCACAAATCCAGCGGCTGGAGGCTGAACTCGGCTTCGAGATATTCGACAGGAAAGGCCGCTCGGCGCACCTCAACAAAATGGGCCACCAGATTCTTCTGCAAGCGCAGGAGTTGCTCAGGCTTTACGAAAATCTGGGCTCGACGACGATGGGCCAACCGCCCAGTGTGCTGGTCAACATCGGCGCGATCGCGTCGGTGCAGCGTTCCTATTTGCCGGATGCGCTGGCGAAGTTTCACCAACATTGTCCGCAGTGCCGCACGCGTGTGGTCCCGGGGCTGTCGATGGAGATGGTGAACCTCGTCGACGCTGGCGAGATCGACATGGCCGTCATCATTCGCCCGCCTTTCTCGCTGCAGAGCGATCTGCGCTGGACGACTCTGACGCTGGAGCCCTACCGCTTGATCGTGCCGCGCGACGTGCCGGGAGAAGACTGGTCTGAACTGCTCTCCAGCCAACCCTTCATTCGCTATGACCGATCATCCTTCGGCGGCAGACAGGTCGACCGCTTTCTGCGGCAAACGCATTTCACCTTGCATGAGGTGTGCGAACTGGATGAGCTGGAGGCGATTGTCAAACTGGTGGAAAACGCTGTCGGCGTTGCGCTGGTGCCGCAAACAACGCCCGAACCGCAATGGCCGGCAGGCGTGCGGGCACTCGACCTCGGGGCGCACACTTTTCACCGGGATATCGGCCTGGTTCATCGCTCTCGCCGCAGCATGACTGAACCGGTGCGGAAGATGGCTGACCTGATCAGTGAGCAGGTCAAGGGCGGCTTCCTCTAGCAACACAACGCTCATTGCCAATGATCAAATCAGGATTGGCGAACCTTGAGTCCGCTTACGCAAATTGGCGTATGTCCCTCATCACGCCGTGACGACGATCAACTCCGGCCAGATTTCCTGCCATCTCTTGGATTGAACCCGGTCCAGGAACAGCGCGTATTTTTCAGTGCGGAATCGCCCGGTTGGCCGCACCACCAACGAGAACAGATCGTCCAGTCCCAGCGGCGCCGCCACTTCTATTTCGTCGTCACCCCCCAACCTGACGCCCACCGCCGTGGCGGTTTCCGGCCAACAGGTCATCGCATCGGTGGCCGAATGATAGGGGGCATCGGCGTTGCGCTGATGCAGGTGATCCCAGACCAGACTGCGCACAAAACCTGCCGCGACCCAGCAGTCCGGCAATTCAAGGCCACGAACAGTCCGCAGAACCTGCACTCGTACTCGATCTTGAGCCAGCAAAGCCTTGAGCTGCGCTTCGTGGTTCATCCGGTTCCCTCCCTTATCCATGGCTGTGCAGCGTTCAATGGCTGACGCCACACGCTGTCATTCGCAGCTTTGCCAAACAAGCTTTGTTACTCTGCCGCATCCACTTCATCAGGACAAACGGCAGATGGATATTGCCCCGCAGTTCATTGTTCATGAAACCGACCACTGGCTTATCAACCACCACCTGGCAAGTGCCCTCCCCGGCTATCTGATGCTGGGCTCCAAACTCAAAACCTCTTCATTGGCTGACTTATCGGCTGAAGCCCTGGCGGAAATGGGTGGCCTGCTCGCCAAGACCCAGCAGATCATGGAGCGAATATTAACTCCTGCGCATCTCTACATTGGCCGCTTTGGTCATCAACCGGACTGGCCCATTCACTTCCATTTCATTCCGGTTTATCACTGGGTCGAAGACTTGTTCTGGAAGGATGAGCGCTATCGACAACTGGCAAACTTTGCCTACGCTGAAAACGCTCTCGCGGCGACTGACGGTGCCGAGCTGACACTGTTTATCTGGAGGGAGTTTGGAGAAAACCCGACACCTCCAGAGGCGCCGGGGCTGTCGGTCGAAGAAGTAATCACCAAGCTGCAAACTGCGTTCCTGTAAACAAAACTGCGGTCCGATGCGTTGTTGTTACGGAGATGAAATGGCATTCCCCCCTCTGCACAATTTCAAAGTATTCGAGAGCGTCGCCCGCTTGGGCAGTCTGGCGGCGGCTGCGGTTGAATTGCACGTCACCATCGGCGCGGTCGCATCGCTGAAGGTCGTGATTGTTTAACGTTTTTTGCGTTGTGTTTAAGGACACTTGGCGTTACGTCCGAAAGGCGCTTGTGAATGCCTGCTTTCGGCCAGAATCGGTCCTTTGAAAGCGTCTACGGAAGAAGGACCGATTCAGTACTGTGAAAGAACGACGGACATTCCTTCAGAGTGGTTGCCACTAATGCCAGCAAGCTGCTCCACTCGACGGGCATGATTGAGCCTCTACGATGGGCTAGAGTGCACCCTTTAACCAAACAGTAGAGCCACATCACATGCATTTCGTCCGCCACGGAGAGTACCTTGCCGCTTCACGTATTACTGGGCCTCGGCATAATCTCCTGCAACTGCGCCTAGGAGTTGGTGAGCAGCATGAGCCGATCTGTGAGTGTCTCCCGCCGCAGGGGGCATGTAATCACGAACCATTAGTTGAGGCTGATATCGTTGCAAGCGTACTCGAAGGAACATCGGAGGCGAATCGACGCTTTGGCACCTCACATGTCGTTACCCACATCCGGTACGTCCGAAATGACACCAAGCCTGAAGTAGTCTATGGCCTCTTGGCTCTCAAAATCCTTGAGCAATTGCATGTCGGCGGCACATTCGTTGAGGGCAGCAATACTATTTAGTCCTTACCTCAAGCAGACTTCTGGGCAGGTAGTTATGAGGACGAGTACAGCGCGGCCCTAAGGTGGAGTCGCAGTGAGTCGTCCCCAATTTCAGAGAGCCTCTCAGGCCTCAAGGATGTCTATCAAGATACTGTGAGAATGTCCGCTTGTGGCCGATAGCAGCCATCCACAAACGCCCTGCGCCAATCAAAAACCGCGATCAAAATCCCCCCCACACTGCATCCATTCCCCCCCTGCTCCGTAAATTCATCACCCTCACCCGAAGGGTCGAAGAATTCAGGAGATGCATCATGCACACGTTCATCAAACGCATTGCCCTTACCTGCTCACAGTACTGAGCCTTGGCGCTGGACTCGGTTTCGCCGCGGACACCGTCATGGTTGGTGGCGCCGCCATGTATCCGACGAAAACCATCGTCGAAAACGCCGTCAACGCCAAGGATCACACGACGCTCGTTGCCGCGGTCAAGGCTGCCGGACTGGTTGATACGCTCAACAGCAAAGGCCCCTTTACCGTCTTCGCCCCCGACAATTAGGCCTTCGCCAAGCTGCCCGCCGGGACTGTCGATACGCTGGTCAAACCGGACCACAAGGCAGACCTGACGAAGATCCTGACCTGCCACGTCGTCGCCGGCACCCACACCGCCAAGCAGTTGATGGATGACGCGAAAATGCACAGTGGCAAAGTGATGCTGAAAAACGTTCAGGGCGAATCGCTGACCGTCATGTTGCACGACGGCAAACTGTGGTTGGTGGAAGCAAAAGGTGGCAAGGCTGCAATCACCGTCGCGAACGTCATGCAATCCAACGGCGTGATTCATGTCATCGATACGGTGCTGATGCCGAATTGATTTCTAACGGCCTGGGCGGGCGTTCTTCAGAGCGTTCGCCACGGGTTGGAAGTGGCTCAGCAACCGCTGATAAATCGTTTGGATGACATCCGCGCTCTAACCATTGTCTGAAGTCGCCAGGGCGCGAAGCCCTGGCAGGCAGCAGAGACTACTTTTTCTTTTTCGCAGGCTTTTCTGCCTTGTCTGATTTCTTGGTTTTTTCGGGCTTGCTGTCAGCTTTCTTGGCGGACTTCTTCGGTTCAGGGTCTTTTTTCTTGTCTTTCTTGTCCTTGTCAGAGGATTTCGAAAGCGTCGAGGCCGCCGCAGCTTTCTTCGTCGGTGATGCCTTTTTGTCTTTCAACTCTTTGCTGGCTTTGGAAGCTTCACCTTTGCTTTTCTTATCGTCTTTAGCCACGTTGACCACCTCTCGGAGCATGCCGGTATTGGCACATCGCCTGTGGGAATACCCATAGGCTAATCATTAGGCGAGCGTGTCCGAGAGCGGTTCAAATTCTTTTGTGAAGCGTTATGCAAGGGCCTCACCCCTGACCTGCATAGCCATCACCGCGAAGCCTTTGCGGTGCCTCGTTGTGAGACTGATCAGTTCTGACGAGCGGATACGCCCTTCAGTCGCTTCCCCCAATCGCCGCCATGAATGTTTTGACACTCTTGCTCCGAGTCGAAGCGGACATTGCGATCGGTAAGCTTCAGCTCGATACCGGCCTCACTCAACGCTACAGCCGTCAGCTCGAAGATGCGCACTTTCGCCTCAACCTGAGCGAGCTTTCTATCCGCGAGGGTTTCGAACACCCAGATCACGTTCAGGGTTTCAGCCAGTGCGCTCAGGTCAGCCGTGTGGGTGAGCCAGGTGAAGCCTTTGATTTCAGTTTTTGCTGTTTCGCACGCGTCCGTCAGCGTGGAGATCAGCCGGCGCTCCATGCGCGCCAGTTCACGTTTGCCTGCAGGCATTGCAAGTTCCTTGGAAGATCATCGGGGGAGCGGCATCTCAGGCTGTTTAACCCGGTCGCGGATAGCCTCGGCAACGTGCGCGTCAGTTTGATCGAGCAGTATACCGGCGGTATCTCTTATCAAGGTCCATGTTCACTGGCTGACCGCTGCCATGCAGACCAACCCTGCTAATCTCTGCCCCATGAAAATAGCCATCATCTCCGACACCCACGGCCTCCTCCGCCCCGAAGCCCTGAACGCCGTTCAGGGTGCCGAACTGATCATCCACGCCGGCGACATCGGTGCCGCCGAAATCCTCACGCAACTGGCCGAAGTCGCGCCGGTAAAGGCGGTGCGGGGCAACAACGATCTAAATCTCCCTTGGGCCGCCGACCTCCCGGACCACCTCACCCTCGACCTCAATGGCTGGCCAGCCCTGCTGACCCACGACATTGCCGACGTCGCCGCCCTCCTCGACAGCTCCATCAAACTGATCATCACCGGCCATTCCCACAAGCCCTTGATCGAATGGCGCGGCGATCGGCTCTACATAAACCCAGGCAGCGCCGGGCGTCGGCGTTTCAAACTTCCGGTCACCCTCGCCCTGCTCGACATGGGCGCAGATGCTCTGGAACCGCAACTCATCCATCTTCTGCCCTGAAGGTTTTCGGCGCGGCGGCCTGCGGACGATTGCCTGAATTCCATGATGACTTTTCTACTGTTCCAGCGCCTTCGCCATGATGATCGTGCGCTCCGCCTGATGGTATTCATCCCGGACTTTCTTGAAGCCAAGTGCTGCATAAAAGCCTTCGGCGGTAATGGATGAGGGAACACGCAGCGAGTCGATACCTGCGCTCAAGGCAACTGTTTGAATCCGCTCCATCAGGTGTCTGCCTATACCTTGCCCCTGATGTCGTGGGTCGACGAACACGCTGCGAACCACGTCGTGATCAAGGCTCGCCGTTGCCACGATGTGATTGTCGACCGTGGTTACGAGTACCTGACGCCGGGCCAGCAAATCCAGAACCGCCCGTGGTGAAAAACTTTGCTCAACCTGATCAATGATGTCGGATGAGTAGTCCAGCGCGTTGGACTGGCGAAGGGTATTGATGATGGTCCGGCTGATCGCCGAAGCATCCGCCGGGGTCGCGGTGCGAATCAGGTAATCCATTCTGGCAAGTCCTTCCGCTGGATCGTTTGAGCGTAGAAGGATTCGTTTGCTACGACACCCAAAAGCTGAATTTTCTGTTCGTTCGGCGGCAGTTACTACGAGCTATCTGCTGGGTGCCGTTGTATCTCGCAAGCAACATCGTGACGGTACCGGCTCCAATCTACGCTACGGATACTTGTATTGACATATCGGTAAATCTCGATATCCTCAGCGACATGGACCTACTCGAAATCTTCAAAGCCCTCTCCAACCCTACGCGCCTTCAAATTCTGAAGGGGCTGAAGGATCCCGCAAAGAACTTCCCGCCACAGGATGAAGGTGACGTTCTCACGGTGGGTGTCTGCGTCAGCAGTATTCAGGAAGGTATCGGGCTGTCGCAGTCAACGGTGTCTGGTTATCTGGCGACACTGCAGCGAGTGGGCCTGGTGGAAGTCCGGCGTATCGGTCAGTGGACCTACTACAAGCGCAATGAAGCAACCATCAGTGCCTTGGCCGAGATCGTAGGAAAAGAGCTGTAATTTTTTACCACAACATATCGAGATATCTCGATATCCCTTTTTATAGATATAAGGAACTACAATGAAAGCGATGGTGCTTAAATCATTTGGTGGTCCGGAATCGTTCGAACTTTGCGACGTTCCCAAGCCCGTACCGCAGGCCGGACAGGTGCTGGTGCGGGTGCATGCAACCTCTATCAACCCGTTGGATTACCAGGTCCGCCGTGGCGATTACCCCGATCTGGTGCCACTGCCGGCCATTACCGGCCATGACGTATCCGGGGTTGTCGAAGCGGTCGGGCCGGGTGTGATGGCGTTCGCTGCGGGCGATGAGGTCTGGTACACGCCGCAAATATTTGACGGGCCGGGAAGTTATGCCGAGTACCACGTTGCGGCTGAAAGCATTATTGGCAGGAAGCCGCCATCGCTAAGCCATCTCGAAGCGGCGAGCCTGACGCTGGTGGGCGGCACAGCGTGGGAAGCGCTGGTCGGGCGTGCGGCGCTGCAGGTGGGAGAAACCATCCTCGTGCACGGCGGCGCGGGTGGCGTTGGCCACGTGGCAATCCAGTTGGCGAAAGCGATGGGCGCGAAAGTGTTCACGACCGTGCGCGAAGCCAACGCTGAGTTTGCAAGAAGCATGGGCGCCGACGTGGTCATCGACTACGAGAAAGAGGATTACGTCGACGTCATCATGCGCGAAACCGCTGGCCAGGGAGTCGATGTCGTGTTCGATACCATCGGTGGCAACACCTTGTCGCGCAGCCCCGACGCGCTCGCGCAACTTGGCCGCGTGGTGACGATTGTCGACATTGCCCAACCGCAGAACCTCGTACAGGCCTGGGGCAGGAACGCCAGCTATCACTTCGTTTTCACCCGACAAAATCGCGGCAAGCTTGATGAGTTGGCCGCATTGGTCGCGCGCGGCCAACTACGCCCCCATGTGGGTGCCGTTTATGCGCTGGCCGACCTGGGGCTCGCCCACGCACGGCTGGAAAGTCCGAATAACGGCATTCGAGGAAAAATCGCAATCGCTGTCGAGCCATCCCTGATCGCGTAAGCACGGACTTTCAACCCGCGCATTCCTTCCTGAGGTACACCATGATTTACGAGATCGCTGTACTCCCCGTTCATAAAGAACGCATTGAACGTTTCACACACGCGTTTGCTGAAGTGGCGCCGTTGCTCACTCGCGCCAAGGGTTACCTCGGCCACGTGTTCGCACAGGGGATCGAAACGCCCGAAGTCTTCAACCTGATCGTGCGCTGGCGATCACTTGAGGATCACACCCCGGGTTTTGAAGCGAGCGAAGACCATCGGTTGTTCATGCTCGGACTGGAGGAGCATTTTTCCGAAGAACCGACTGTCTATCATGTTGAAGGGCCGGGTTTTACTGATCCAGACAACACCGGTCCTGAAACTTTTCCGCCCCATCCGGCCTGATCACCTAACCTCATAGACTGTGTGTCCATCGAGAGTCGGCCAGTCCCATGCGCAACAGCTTGAAGTCGTTGTTTTCAGTGCTATTCGTCTTGCTCATCTGCAGCTGTCCGGTGCTGTGGGCAGCCGAATTGCCTGCGCCTTCGGTGGCCGCTGTCGCCCCGCTGCCGGTGATTTCACAAAACGACCTGCAAGCCTTGCAGCAGCGCCTCGACGGCCTCAAGCAACAAATTTCCTCGGCAAACAATTACAACCAGCTCGAAGGCCCGCAGGATCGGGTGCAGGCGTTCATTCTGGATGTCGATAAATTGTCGGCGGCGTTGCTGCCGCAGCAGGCGCAGTTGGCCGTGCAGTTGAGTGTGTTGGGCGCGGCGCCAGCGACCGAGGTGGCCGCCGAACAGGCGGATATCGTTGCGCACCGGGCGTCGTTGGCGGAACAGAAGAACAAAATCGATGCGTCGCTGAAGAGTCTGGCGGCGCTCAAGCAAAGCGCGGCGGAGCTGATTACGCAGATCGCCGGTATCCGTCGCACCTTGCTCGAGAGCGAGCTGACGCTGGGCACCCACAGTGTGTTGAGCCCGGACTTCTGGTCGCCGCTGGTCAATCCAACGCAAGATGATCGTCAGCGTTGGCGTTTTTTCGTCGCCCAGGTCAGCGAAACCTGGGCCACGGTCTGGGCGCCGGGGCAGCGCTTCTATACCAGTTTCCTGGTGTTGCTGGCGCTGGTTATCTGGACGTTCGGGCGCCGGCTGGCCGAGCGCGGGCTGACGTGGGTATGCATTCATCGCATGCCGGAGGGGCGTTTGCGTCGTAGTGCGCTGGCGTTCGCTTCGGCGCTGGCGACGATTGTTACCACCGGCCTCGCCCTGCAATTGCTGTTCTATGCCTGCACGCGTCACGAGCCGTTGACGCCGGTGCTGGAGACATTTTCCGAGGAGTTCGAAAAAGCCGTTTATGCCTGTGTGCTGATCACCGGCCTGAGCCGCGCGTTGTTGTCCACCCAGCATCCGTCATGGCGGTTGCCGGCGATTGCCGACCCCGTGGCGCTGGCGATGAAGCCGTATCCGCGCATTCTGTCGGGCACGCTGCTGGTGCTGGTGACGCTGGTGCAGGTGAGCAACTCTACCGGCATGAGCAGTCAGATTGTCGTGGCCGGGCGCGGCGTCATCTCGATTGTGGTCATGGTGATTGTCGTGTCGTTGCTGTTGCGCGTGGGCAAGGTGCGCAAGGCGTTGGTCGCCGCGAACGATGCCTCGGCCACCGGCAGTACGTTTTCCGGCGTGGTGTACACCATCGCCAGTATTTCGATGTTGGTCTCGGCGATTGCCCTGCTCACTGGCTATATCTCGCTGAGCCGGTTCATCACCTATGAAGTGGTCTGGGCCTACATCGTGCTGTCGGGTTTCTACTTGCTGATCCAGGTCATCAAGGACAGCTGCGAGCACGTATTTTCGCCCAAACACGCCAGTGGCAAGGCGCTCAAACAGTTGCTGGGAACCAGTGATCGACGGCTCGAGCAGATCTCGATTCTGTTGTCCGGGTTCAGCCGCGCAGCGCTGTTGCTGCTAGCGGTGATCGCGCTGTTTGTCGGCGGCATCGGCACCACGCTCGGGCAGTTGGCGACCAATATCATGGCGATCCTCGGCGGCGCCGGCTTGCGCAAGTTCAATATCGTCCCGGCGCATCTGCTCAACGCAGTGTTGGCGCTGATGATCGGCATCTGGCTGATCCGCGCCCTGCGCCGCTGGCTCGACAACGAGTTCCTGCCCAAGACCGACATGGACCCGGGCATGTGTGCGTCGCTCAGCACGCTGTTTTCCAATATCGGTTATGCCTTTGTGATCCTCATGACCCTGTCTTCGCTGGGCGTGCAATGGACCAACCTGGCGTGGATCGTCAGTGCGCTGTCGGTGGGCATCGGTTTCGGTTTGCAGGAGATCGTGAAGAACTTCGTTTCCGGCCTGATTCTGCTGACCGAGCGCCCGGTGAAGGTCGGCGATCTGATCAGCATCAGCGGCGTCGAGGGCGACATCCGCCGGATCAACGTGCGTGCCACGGAAATCCAGCTCAGCGACCGCTCGATCGTGATCGTGCCGAACTCGCAACTGATCTCGCAGAACCTGCGCAACGTTACGCTGGGTGGCAGCGCTCAGGGTGTGGCGTCGCTGGAGTTGATGTTCCCGCTGGACATCGACCCCGAAGAGGTCAAGGACCTGCTGCTCAACACCTATCGCGAGAACGAAACCATCCTCGATAAACCCGCGTCGTTCGTGCGTTTCAGCAAGTTGTCGCCGGACGGTATTACCCTGACGGTGACCGGCTATGTCGGCAGCCCGAGGATCGTCGGGGTGACCAAGAGTGACTTGCTGTTCGAGATTCTCAAGCGCCTTGGCGCAGCGGGAATCGCCCTCGCCACTCCCCCACCCAGCAGTCCCTGACCCCCCCGCAGGAGCAGCGGCACACCACGATCTTTTGATCTTGATCTTAAAAAACAGGATCAAAAGATCGCAGCCTCATTGCACTCGACAGCTCCTGCAGGCTATGCGGTGTATTGGAGAGCCTGTTGGCGAGGGCAGGGTAAAGTCTTCGTCGTCACTGCCGAAATGTTAATGTGCCATCCCTTTTAATCCGACAGTGTGCCCTCCGCATGGATGCCTTGATCCGCCGTTTCAGTTGTTTGTCTTTGCTTGCCCTCGCCCTCTACGGATGCCAGAGCCCCCCGCCCCCCAAACAGACGAGTGCCGATCTCGAAGCGCTGGGGCGGATCGCGTTTGATGAGGCGATGCTCGGTCAACCCGACCCGAATACCATCGTGCGCGATGGCGATCACGTCAGCTATTACGTGATGGCGACTGAGGGGCGGCGAATACTTCAACTGGCGAACTTCAACGCCGACTGTCATCTGCCCGATGCACAAATGGCGCATTTGACCAACAAGGGCATGCTTCAGTTTGTGGCTGTTCGAAACAGTGGCGCAAACGAAGACAAGCAAATGCCTGCCGAACAGAAAAAACTGTTTCTGCAGAGTCCTCAATTCAAACAGGTTTGTGCTCAGACACCGGTGGCACAATGGCGGGTCATTTCGGCGCCGGAGTTACAGGAATGGCAGCTGATTGATCGTGCCAGCCTGAATCAAAAAGACGGCCAGATATTCTTCTGGTCCGCCCGGGTACCCGCAGGCGAAACGCTTCTGCCCCGCGAAAATGGCCTGTATGCGCAGAAGCGTATGCGCTGGAGCGCTGATTGCGCTAAACAACAATTGACCTCGCTCAGTACCTTCTACGTTGATAAGCAAAGCCGCGTGATAGCCGGCGCGATCAGCGTTGACGCCGTCGCCGAGAAAACTCTGGACGCCGACAACCGTCAACTGCTGGCAACCGCATGTGCCACACCGCAGGTGTTGGCGGCACTGAAACCTTTCTCCGGCCGAGAGCAAACGCCATTCGTATTGCCTGATCCAGTCCTGCCTGCCTCCGTGACGAAATCCATTGAAGCATTGAAATTGCCGGTCCCGGAAAACACCATTCAACGCTTGCGCGTGATCTTCAAAGACCCAAACGAGGCTGATCGGCGCAGGCAGTTTCAGGAGGCGGGCATGTCGTACCTGCTCTCGAACAACCCCGAGCGGCTGGCGCTGGGACGTTTGGGCAGGGACAGCCGCTACCTTGGATACGAGCCGGGCAAGCAGCTTACAGAACGCTACAACGATAAAAACCATCAATCGGTCAACATCACTTTCCGAGGTCTGATCGACCTGGCCGACATCGATTACCGTACTGACCGTTACGGGATCACCGTGAAAAAAAACGCGATCACCGATCTGCGATTCACCGGTGACTGGACGAACATGCCTGTCGGTGCGCTTCTGAGCTACACCGAACAAAGATCCAGCCCCCGCTTCCAGAAAGCCCCAGAACCGGAGGACACAAGGTTTGACTGCGCCGTGGAAGCACAAAAGCCTGCCAGTGCGTTCTTTCCATCGTTGACGGGCAGCGCCAAAGTCATCACTTGTACAGGCAGGCACTACCGCTACGGTGAAAGCACTGCGATGTATGCCTATTTGCAGGCGTACGGGATGTTCGTGCCGATCGACCTCACCCAGAATCGCAGCTATGGCGAATTCAAGATCGAAGTGGTCGAGTGAGTGCCGCAGGCGTTTCGGGTTATTCCCGAAACGCCTGACTGCCTGCTTTTCAGGTCTTTATTGACGGTCGAACGGCAGCCTTATACTTCAGCGGTTCACCCACCGTTCAATAAGGATGTTCCATGCCTCAACGTCTTTTACTGGCGGCACTGTTCCTCGCAGTCGCCGGTTGTGCCAGCCCTCCTCCCGCTTCCGTTCACACCCATGATCCCGCCAGTTCGACGCTGCAAGGCGATGCCGCGCGGCCGGCGCAGGCGCAATGGCTGCGCACCGAGCTGTACTTTTCGGTGGGTTCGATCGATGGCAAGGAAGGTCTCGTCAGCCCGGCGCGCTGGCGCGAATTTCTCGACAAGGAAGTCACACCGCGCTTCCCCGATGGCTTCAGTGTGCTCGACGCGTATGGTCAATGGCGCGATAAAGGCGCAAAAGAGCCTGAGCGCTTGAGCACCAAGGTCATTGTGATCCTGCATGAGAACAGCGTGCAGCGTTCCCGTGACATCGAAGCGATTCGCCTGGCGTACAAACGCATCACCGGCGACCTGTCGGTGCTGCGTTTGTCGCAACCGGCCGAGGTGTCGTTCTAGTCCGATATCTGCCCAAGAGCTTGCCGAGGCGTCGACGCCACGCGGCTCAACCCCGCCAGAATCAGCGCCCCCACCAGCAACACAGCAATCCCCAGAAACGCGCCATAGCCGACCATTGTCACGCTGGAATACAGCATGTACAGGCACAACCCGAAAAACAGCAGCGGCAACAGCGGATACAACGGCACCCGCACCGGCCTCGGCACGTCGGGAAAGCGCCGCCGCAGAATGATCAACGCGACGCTGCTCAAGCTCAGAAACAGCCAGTACACCGGAGTCAAATACTCAACCATAGTGTTGAAACCACTCTGGGTAAAACTGCCGAACAACCCCAACAGCAACGCCACCGCGCCTTCCGCGAGCAAGGCTTTGCGCGGCACGCCGTGACGGTCGTCCCAGTCACCGAAACTGCGCAGTTGCGGCACATCACGGGCGGCAGCGTAGGTAGTCCGGGCGCCGACCAGCAGGGTCGAGTTAATGCTGGCGATGGCGGCGATACCGACCATCAATAGAATCAGCATGCCCCCGGGTGCGCCGAACGCGCGGTTCAGCAGCTCAACCGCCGGCGCGTTGCTCGCCGCCAGTCCGGCGAATCCCAGACCTGCGACGAACGCCCAATTGAGCGCCAGATAGATGCTCATCAGCACCGCCAGCGCTCCGATCATGGCGATGAAGATGCCCCGTCGACCGTCGCGCACTTCTGCCGATAATGTTGCCGCATCGCTCCAGCCACCGAAGGCCAGGAACACGAAAATCATCGCCGCCGAAAATCCGGCCATACCGGTGTGCTCCGGCGTGACCGAAACGTCCGCTACCGGTGGTTCGATGCCCTGCCACTGCAGCCAGACACCGGCGCTGGCAATGCTCAGAAAACCCAACGCGAGCAAGCCCACCAACAACGTCTGAGTGATGAAACCAATGTGCTTGCCCGTGAGATTGAGCAGCACCAGGGCGGCAATGATCGCCCCGGCAAACAACCCCGAGCCGTACTGCCCCAGCGGAACTACCGCGTTGAAGTAATCGGCAAACATGAATGCCGACAACGCGATCCATCCGGTGTGCATCACCGAAAACCGCGACCAGGCGAACAGCAATCCCATGCGTTCACCGTAAGCCGTGCGCAAAAAATGATAGTCGCCGCCCGGGTGCGGAAATGCCGTGGCCATCTCGGCAAAACACAGCGCGCCGATCATCGACGCCACACCGCCGAGCCCCCACACCAGGTAGAAATGTTCTGGCGCGACGTTAAGTGCCACGGTCGGCGCGGTTTTCAGGATGTCGGTAGTGATCACCATGCCCAGCGTGATCAATAACGCCTGAAACACCGGCAGATGCCGCCCCGGCCCCGCGTTAGAAACCATAAGTGGCGCGGGCGTAGTAGTAGGCGCCGTTGGTGCCGATCGGCGAGAGCACGTCATACGGCAGGTTGCCGCCGTAGTTGATCGCCGAGCCGGAGCGTTCCGGGTAGTTGTCGGTAAGGTTGTTGCCACCCACGGCAATGTTGAATTTCGGGGTGAATTTGTAGCTCACCTCGGCGTCCAGTTGCCATACCGCGCCATAGGTTTGCTCCGGTTGCGAATCGCCGAAATCGAACACGCGGGTGGTCTCGCCCTGACGCGTCAGGCGCCCGAGCAAACCCCAATGCTCGCTGGCCCAGTTAGCGGAAAAGATGAAGCGGTCCTTCGGCGCGGCGTCGGTCAGGGTGTTGGTTTCTTCGACGCCAACCAGTGCGTCAGTGCCGATGCCCAACGCCGTCAGTTGCGATGGCGTGCCTTTGGTGCTGGTGACTTTGGTGTGGTTATAGGTATACGCCGTGGTCAAGCCGAGTTGCCCTTCATAGAACGGCTGATGATAGTTGAGCACCAGTTCGGCGCCGTGGGTGCGGGTGTCAGCGGCGTTGGTGAAGAAGTTGACGTCGTGCACTCCCGCTACGCCGAAGTTGTCATTGATGTAGCTTTCCAGGGCATCGCTGCCAATGCGTTGTGACAGGGTAATGCGGTCTTTGACGTCGATGCGGAACACGTCCAGCGAGGCGTCGAAGCGTTCGTTCAGCTGGAAGGTCAGGCCGAGGCTGAAGTTTTTCGAGGTTTCCGGATCGAGCTTTTCCGCGCCCAGTGCACGGGCGATCGGATCGTTGACCGAGAGCACGCGAATATCGGTGAGCGTACCGCCATCGCCGAAGTTGCTGGTGGTGTTCTGGAAGCCGCTTTGCGCCAGCGATGGTGCGCGGAAGTTGTTCGAGACCGCACCGCGCAATGCCCACTGATCGGTCAGTTTGTAGCGGCCACTGAGTTTGCCGGTGAGCTTGCTGCCAGCGTCATCGTAATGTTCCCAGCGCGTGGCGCCGTCGACGAAGAAGCGGTCGGTAAGGTCGCCGGACAACTCGGCATAAGTGCCGAACACATTGCGGTCCAGATCCGATTCTTCACTCGGCCGCAAGCCATTGGCGCCATCGGCACCAGAGCCGATGTAGGAAGCCTCGTCGCCGGCGTAGGTCAGGTAATTTTCGTAGCGATACTCACCGCCGACTGCCAGCACGAACGAGCGTCCACCGAGGCGCAATTCACGGCTGAAATCGAGGTTGCTGGTGGTCTGGCGCAGTTCGTAGTCGCCGGTATCGAATTTCGTCGGCGAGTCTTCACCGAGGCTGACATTGAGGGTGCGCCGGGTCGATCCATCGAAGCGGTTGCGGCCATGGGTGACGCTGCTGTCGAAGTCCCAGTCGTCGCCGATCATGCCTTTGAAGCCCGCTGTGGCGGAAACATCCTTGTTGTCGCCGAGCGATTGCGGCAAGTAGCCGTTGGGGTAGAACTGCGGTTGCTCGTACGGATAGCGATAGAACTCGGCGCCGGTGGTGTGACGCTGGTTGTAGGTACCGAAGCTGTAGGCCTTGCCGCCCGCCAACGGCAGCTCACTGTTGAACCACAGGTTGACGTCGCGGGCGAGGCCGTCGCCCATCACGTAGTTGCGCTGGTTCGGGGTATCGGCAAAGCCATCAAAACCGGCGCGGTTGGTCGGGTTGCGATCCTTGTACTCGGTGCCGCCGCGAATGAAGCCGCCCTCCTCGCCAAGCCGTGTGCCGATCTTCGCGGTGGTCACGCTGTTCTGGCCGTCGGTGGTGGTCTTGCCGATGGCGTCCTGGTGCGTGTGATAGGCGCCATAACTGGTCGAGACCTCGCCGCCCTCGGGCGCGTCGTCGAGGATGATGTTGATCACTCCGGCGATGGCGTCGGAGCCGTATTGCGCACCTGCGCCGTCGCGCAGCACTTCGATACGTTTGATGGCACTGATGGGAATCGAGTTGAAATCCACCGGCGCGGTGCCACGACCGATTTTCGACGAGTCGTTGACCACCGCCGAGGTGTGGCGGCGCTTGCCATTGACCAATACCAACACCTGATCCGGGCTCATGCCGCGCAATTGCGCAGCACGCACATGGTCGGCACCGCCGGAGTTGGATTGGCGCGGCAGACTGAAGGACGGCAACAGCGTCTGCAAGGCTGCACCCAGTTCGCCATCAGCGGCGCCGGCGGTTTTCAGGTCTTCAGCGGTGAGTACATCGACCGGCACCGGCGAATCGAGCACGGTGCGTGAAGTGCCACGGGTGCCGGTGACCAACACGGTGCCGAGTCGCGATTCGCTGTCAGCACTTGCCGAAGTTTCTTCGGCGTTGGCCGGAAGTTGCCAAATGGCGGACACGACAGCGGCCGCCAGTAATGAACGGGAACGGTAATACATATGACAGCTCCTTGAATCGCAGTTAACACCCGGCCGTTGCCGACAATAAAGTTCGGCAAGCAATGCGCGGCAATGTCTGCTGTAGTTTTGGATTTCTGGAAGGCAGTGAAGGTTTTTTTACGATGAGTTGCAGTTTCCCCAGCTGAGACGTTTCCCCTTGGAGCCTGATGCTAGACGAGCTGCCGCAACTCGCAAAAGAACCAATAACGCTTAGGTTAGATCGCTCTAAAGGATTGTTCTTAGTTCAGCAGAAGTGTTGCTGAGCCAACACCTCAACCAACTAACACCAATTTTTCACACTGAAATGCAGTCCCCTGCGGGAGCGAGCCTGCTCGCGATAGCGGTGTGTCAGCTGACAACTTTCTTACTGATACACCGCTATCGCGAGCAGGCTCACTCCTACAGTTTTGATTTGCATCAGACGCTACTTAGTCGAATTCTTTTTCCACCCAGGCATCCTCGGCAATATCCAGTTCATCACCACTGAAGCGCTGTTCGGCAAACGGATCGGCGTGCAGATGAAAGCCATTGCGCTCCCAAAACCCCGGTTGCTCCTCGTTAACAAATTCCAGACCGCGCAACCACTTCGCGCTCTTCCAGAAATACCGCCCGGCGACCACAAGGCGCAACGGCCAGCCGTGTTGGGCGGTCAAGGGCTGGCCGTTGTAATGAGTGGCCAACAGGCTGGCCGGGTGAAGTAAATCATCGAGTCGCAAGTTGGTCTGGTAATCGTGGTCGGCATGAGCCATGACGAACGCCGATGTCGGCTGGAGATTGAAAGCCTGCAACAGATCCTGCAGATGTATCCCGCTCCACTCGGTGTCGAACTTCGACCAGCGTGTCACACAATGGATGTCGCAGCGCAGTTGCCGTTGTGGCAGTGCCTGCAGATCGGCGTAACGCAATTCGATCGGTCGGGCGAGCGTGCCGAACAACCGCAACGACCAATGGGCGAGGTCGTATTCGGGTATTTCGCCTTCGTGCAGGATGGGAAATCGCTCCGTCAGCACTTGGCCTGGGGGCAGTCGATTACCGAACAACGGATCCGCTGCCGGGGAACGGCTTTTGTGTAGGCGTGCAGCTTTGTTGTGCATGTAAGCTCCAGAACTCCCTCAGTTTGCGCAACTACGCGTTACCCCTGTGGGAGCGAGCCTGCTCGCGAAAGCGGTGGGTCAGTCAGCAGAGATATCAACTGATCAGACCTCTTCGCGAGCAGGCTCGCTCCCACATGGGCGATGTCGTGGCAAATGTTCTAGTTGACCACCGGAATCCACGGTGCCCGCGCGACGTTGGCGGTATCACCGAAGGCCGGGAGTTTCTGCGCCAGATCTCGAACGTTTTTCACGTCCAGATCCAGCAGTTGCTGGCGAGTGATCAACGTTGGCGGCACCAGCACCTGATGCCCAGGATTTTCCCCGGCAATCAACATCGCCAGACTGCGTACGCTGATCGCCCCGGCCACTTGCGGATTGACCGCCGCCGTCGCGGCCCAGGCGCTGTCCGGCTCTTTCATGATCTGGATATCGGCGGTGGAAATGTCCGCGCTGTAGATCCTCACTTTGCTCGCCAAGCCCGCTTCATCCACGGCGATTTTCGCGCCTTTGGCGAATTCATCGAACGGCGCAAAGATCACGCTGATCCCCGGATTAGCCCGGAGCACCGCACTGGCCTGATCGGCCACAGAATTGGCAATCGGCGGGTTCAGCGTGCCGAAACGGGCCTTTTCGATGATCCCCGGATTGGCTTGCTTCACTTGGCTCCAGATCTCGTCGCGCCGCTCCATCGGCGTGAAGCCGCTGATGTAGACGTAGCCAGCATCGAAACGCGTGCCGTTGTCCTTCACCGCCTGATCCAGTGCCAAGCGTGCCAAAGCGTGGTGATCCTGCTCGACCTGAGTCACTTGCGGCGTGTTCAGGTCAACGTCGAAGGCGACGACTTTGATGCCTTTGGCAATGGCCCGGTCAATCGGCGCTTTCAGCGTTTCGGCGAGCCCGAGCTGGACGATGATGCCGTCGACGCCCAGATCAATCGCCTGATCGATCATCTCGCCCTGACTCGCCGCTTGCTGCCGCGCATCGAACACCCGCAAATGGGCGCCCAGCGCTTCAGTCTGTTGCTCTACACCGCGCAAATACGCCTCGGGGAAATCCCCGGAAAACAGGTAACCCACCAACGCGATCTGCACCTGACCTTTATCGAACGGTGCCGGTGCACCGGGCAAGGCCTGTGCCTGAACACTCAGGGCCATGGCCGAGAGCAACGCACCGGCAACGAACTGTTTGATTGAACCGTGCATAGCACTTCCTTGAATGAATGCGGCTCAGCGCGCCCGATGCGCGAGGCCGAAGGTGAACATCAGGGCCAGCACCAGCACCAGTCCCTTGACGAAATCCTGCGCGTAATACGGCGCGTTGAGCATGGTCAGGCCATTGAGCAGCGACGCCACCAGCAGCGCACCGATCAACGTGCCGAACGCATTGGGCTTCTTTGCGCCGAGCACGGCAAAACCGATCAGCGCTGCCCCCAACGCGTCGAGCACCAGACCGTTGCCGGAACTGACATCACCGCGCCCCAGCCGCGCCGCGAGCAACACACCGCCCAGTGACGCCAGCACCGCCGAGAGCACGTAGGCCAACAACTTGAAGCGCTGCACCGGCGCACCGGCAAGCCGCGCCGCCTGCTCGTTACCGCCGATGGCATAGAACAGACGGCCAATGCGCGTACGTTCGAGAAACAGCCACACCGCCAGCGCAACCACGGCAGTGATCAACACCGGAATCGGCACCACCTCCCACAACCGCCCGCGCCCCAACGCGAGAAACGCAGCGTTGAAGGTGCCCTCGGTTTCTTCGCCGCTGGGCAAGGTCATGCCGACGGCAATCGAGCGTCCGCCCGTGGGAATCAGTTGCACACCGATCACCAGAAACATGCTGCCGAGCGTTGCGAGAATGTCCGGCACGCGCAATTTGACGATCAGCCAACCGTTGAGCAGCCCGACCAGCGCACCGCCGGCAAGGCTGATCAACACCGCCGGCACCGCGCCCCAGCCGAGCACGACCATCACGTAACTGGCAATCATCAGGCTCATCGCCGCCACCGCGCCAATCGCCAGGCCGAGGCCGCCGACCGCCATGGTCAGCGTCCCGCCCAGCGCCAGCAGCGCCCCAATCGAAACCGACTGCAGAATGCTGAACAGGTTGCCGACCCGCAGAAACGCTGGTTCGGCAACGCTGAAAAACACCACGATCAGCGCCAGCAGCCACAGCAGGCCATAGCGGATCAGCCCGTGCAGCAGACGTTCGGCACGTGCCGGCTCGGTCGATAACAGTGAACTTGAATCAGGCACTCGCTCTGCTCCTTGGCGTGGCTTGAGGGGAATGTTCGGTCACGTCGCTGCCGGCCAGTGCGGCAACCAGATCAGCACGATTGAGGCCGGCACGCGGGTACTCGGCGACCACCGCGTGATCGCGCACCAGCAGAATGCGGTCGGCAATTTCCAGGGCTTCATCGACGTCGGCGCAAATCACTAAAGTCGCGCGCCCCTCGGCGCTGTCGCGCAGCAGTTGGCCGATGTCGCGGCGGGCGCGCACGTCGACGCCTTGAAAGGGTTCATCAAGGATCAATACCCGCCCTTCGCCGAGCAGCCAGCGGCCGAGCACGACTTTCTGTTGATTGCCGCCCGACAACGCGGTCATCGGCACATCGATACCGGCAGTCTTGATCCCCAGCGCCGCCACTTGCGCCTCGACCGCTGCCGCTTCGGCGCGGTTGCGGATGAACCCGCCACGGCTGAAGCGCTCGAGAAACGGCAAGGTCAGCGTACGACGCAGGGAAAAGTCCGGCACCAGCGATTGACTGGCGCGGTCTTCGGCGGCGAAAAAAACACCGCGCTGAATCGCCTCTCGTGGCGACCGCGCAAACCCTTCGACACCGTCCAGTCGCACGCTACCTGACGTCGCGTGACGCAAACCGAACAGCGCTTCGGCAATCTCGCTTTTACCGGCGCCCAACAGCCCGGTGAGCACCACCACCTCGTTTTCATGCAGGGTCAGATCGAAGGTTTGAGAGCGTGGCAGTATCTTCATCGCTGCAAGCTGCAACACTGCTCGCCCTGGCACGCGCGGCACATACGCATGCTCGCCAAGCGCCTGGCCGAGCATGGCGCTGACCGCCTCGGGCAATTGCTGTGCCGTGAAGTCACCCGCCATCCGTCCATCACGCAGGACGATGGCGCGGTCGGCCACGCGTTGCAGGTCGGACAGTCGATGGGAGATGTACACAATCGCCACCCCACGACTACGCAAGGTGTCGATCAAGGCGAACAGGCGCTGCGCCTCGGCATCGGAGAGCGCCGCCGTCGGCTCATCGAGAATCAGCAGGCGCGGCTGCAGGGCAAAGGCCCGCGCCAGCACCACCAATTGGCGCTCGGCCTGCCCCAAATGTTCGATCGGTTGCTCCAGCGGCAAGGTCAAACCCAGCCCGGCGGCAATGCTTGCGGCGCGCTCCAGCAGGTGTTTGCGATTGAGCCAGAAGTCCGCGTCCGGCTTGCACAACTCATCGAGCAGCAGGTTCTCGGCCACGCTCAAACCTGGGGCGATGCCATCGTTGATCTGCTGATGCACCGCGACAATCCCGACCCGGCGCGCAGACAACGGCGAGTTGAAACAGAGATTCTGACCCTCGACGCTGATCTCGCCGGCATCGGCAGTCTGACTGCCCGCCAGGATCTTCACCAAGGTCGACTTGCCCGCGCCATTGGCACCGAGCAATGCCACCACTTCGGCGGGATAAATATCCAGACTGACGCGATCCAGCGCGCGGTTCGAAGCAAAGGATTTGCTCAGCTCACGCACACGAATCAGCGGCTCGCGGGCCACGGCGACAGGCGCACTCATAAAATTCCTTAGCGGCGATGAGCCAGCGAACGCACCAATCGATCGCCCAGGCTCTGCACGCCTTGAACGAGGATGACCAACACCACGACAGTGGCAACCATGACTTCATTGTTGAAGCGCTGATAGCCGTAACGGATCGCCAGATCGCCGAGCCCGCCGCCACCGATGACCCCGGCCATCGAGGAGAATCCGATCAGCATCACCAGCGTCAGGGTGATCCCGGCAAGCAACGCCGGCAGTGCTTCGGGCAACAGCACTTTGAAGATCACATGGCCGATGTCGCCGCCCATGGCAAGGATCGCTTCGATGCGGCCCTTGTCGACTTCGTCCAGCGCGTTTTCGACGATGCGCGCGAAGAATGGAAACGCGCCAATGGTGATCGGCACTACGGCGGCGGTGCTGCCCAGGGTCGTGCCGACCACTAGTCGGGTCAGTGGAATCAGAGCAATCAGCATCACCACAAACGGCAGCGAACGGCCGAGGTTGACCAGTGCACTCAACGCGGTATTCAGCCGTGGCATCGGGTAAAGCCCACCGCGGCGGCTGATAAACAGCAACACGCCCAGCGGCAAACCGATCAGCAGCGTGAACAACCCGGCGAGTAGCACCATGTACAGGGTTTCCCCGGTGGCGTTGAGCACCAGTTGCAGGATTTCATACCAGTCAATTGAGCGATTCATGATTGTGCTGCCCGCACGCCGTACTGTTTGAGAAAACTCAGGCCGGGGGCCGCATGCCCCAGCGGTAATCCGCAGGTCGGGCGCAACGAACTGCCCAGGCTCGATTGTGGATCAGCCATCAGACGCGGCACCGGCCCAGCCTCCACCATCCGCCCGTTGGCCATGAACGCGGCGTGGTCGCAGATCGACTTGACCACGTCCAGTTCGTGGGTGATCAGCACAATGGTCAACCCCAGTTGCCGATTGATGTCACGCAACAGTTCCAGAATCGATGCGGTGGTTTCCGGGTCGAGGGCACTGGTCGCTTCGTCCGACAACAAATATGCCGGCTCCGCCGCCAGCGCACGGGCAATGCCCACGCGCTGTTTCTGGCCACCGGACAATTGCGAAGGAAACGCCTGCGCCTTGTCAGTCAAACCGACCAGTTCCAGCAGCTCGCGTACCCGCACGTGACGCCACGGTTTGCCGACATTGGCGATCTCCAGCGGTACGGCAATGTTGTCGAAGACCGTGCGTGAATGCAGCAGGTTGAAGCCTTGAAAGATCATACCGATGCGCTGGCGTTGCTGGCGCAGATCGCTGGCGGACAGCTTCATCAGGTCGACGCCATCGAGCAGAATCCGTCCGCTGTCGGGACGTTCGAGCAGATTGAGGCAACGCAACAGCGTCGACTTGCCCGCGCCGCTGCGCCCGAGAATCCCATAGACCGCGCCGTCGGGAATGCTCAGCGATACCTGATGCAGTGCCGGTTGCGTCGCTGACGGATAGGTTTTGCTCAATTGCTCGACGGTGATCATGGCTGGCTGCCTGCCACTGGAATCACCGAACCGGCAAAGTGATCGGTGATGTACCTGGCGACTTGCGGCGAAGTCAGATCCTTGGCCAGTTGCGCGATACGTGGGTCGTTCTGCAGTTTCGGGGTGGTCACCAGAATATTCGCGTAAGGATTGTGCTCGGCTTTCTCCAGGCCCAAGGCATCCTTGGCCGGCACCAGGCCTGCGTCGAGCGCGTAGTTGCCGTTGATCACCGCCAGATCGACATCGTCCAGCGAGCGCGGGATCTGCGGTGATTCGATTTCGAGAATCTTCAGCTGTTTCGGGTTTTCGGCGATGTCTTTCGGTGTTGCCTGATCAGTGGCCGGATCGTTGAAACCGGGTTTGAGTTTGATCAAGCCATTGTCTTGCAACAGGTACAGCGCGCGGCTCAGGTTGGTGACGTTGTTCGGTACAGCGACGGTGCCTTTATTCGGCACGTCAGCGAAGCTTTTGTGGCGACGCGAGTAAATGCCCAAGGGTTCGATATGCACGGTGGCGGCCACCGCAAGTTTCTCGCCGAGCGCCTGCTCCTGGGATTTCAGATAGGGCAAATGCTGGAAGTAATTGGCGTCGACATCACCGTGCACCAACAGCTCATTGGAGTTCACACCGTTGGGGATTTCGATGACCTTGAGGTTGAGTTGCGGATCGATTTTCTGGATGTACGCAAGGATCTGCGCGTGAGGCACCGGGTCGGCGGCGACGCGCAACGGTTCCAGTGCCTGAGCACTGAATGAAGTCACCAGTGTGCCGAGCACGGCGAGGGTCAAACCGGCTTGTTTCAACATGTCGATAATCCTTGAGCGAGTGATGAATCAGGCGGTTTTGCGCACTGGCGCTGGTGGCAGCAGCGCGTCGGCATAGAAGCGTTGGGCGACATCGGGGTGCGAGCGCAGACGTCCCTTGAGGTAATTGCAGCCGACGTCGCGAAACAGTGGATTGAGCGGATCACTCGCCGGCCCGCGCGCCTCGCGCAGCAGCGCGGTGGGCAACGGGTACAGCGGCACCGTGGCGTCGAGTTGTGCGCCGAGGAAGAACGCGATGGACAGGCGTTCGCTACCCTGCGGCGGCGACACGACGCGATGCACCGTGGCACGCAAATAGCCGTTGGAAGCGAGTTCGAGCAGTTCGCCGATGTTCACCACCAGCGTGTTCTCCCGTGGCAGCGCATCAATCCAGCGGCCCTCTTCGATCTCGACTTGCAGACCGGCCTGCTGGTCTTGCAACAGGAAACTCAAGAACCCGGAATCCTTGTGCGCGCCGACGCCTTGATGGCTCGCCTCGCGCGACTGACCGGGATAGCGCATCAGCTTGATGTGTTCGTTGGGTCGGTCGCCGTAGAGCTGATCGAAAGCATCGGCACGCAGCGACAAGGCCTGAGCGAAGGCGCGCAGTAAACGCAGGGACATGTGCGTCATCGCCTGCTGCCATTCAAGCAACAAGGGTTTCAATTCCGGCAATGCCGCCGGCCACTGGTTGGGCCCTTGCAGCCGCGCCCAGAACGGGCTGTCCGCTTGTATTGGCAAGGCCTCGCGCTCGGCGCCCAGATCGAACTGTTCGCGCCAGTCGGGTTGGCCACGGGTGATCTCGGAGGCAGCACGGTTGTAACCGCGAAAGTGCGGCGAGTTGATCATGCCGACCGCTGCTTTGGCGCTGTCAGGCAAGGCGAAAAACTGGCGAGCGTGTTCTTGCACTTGCTTGAGTAAAGCAGAGTCGATGCCATGGCCGGTCAGATAGAAGAACCCAACGTCGCGGGCCGCCTGGCGCAAGTCATCGAGAAACGCGTAACGCTGCTGCGCCGTGCCTTCGAACAAGGACAGATCAAGGGTCGGTAATGCGGTGATGTCGAGGGTATGCGGCATGATTCACTCCCGTGTGAATCAAACCTGAAGAACCTGTGATCGATTCAGCGTGTGCCGTCATGGCAATCGGGGGTCTATCGGTTTGATGCGTTTTGATTCGTCGTTGCGACAAAACTAAACGATCTTAAAAATACGTAGCCAATATCTTTTTCGCATTACCTTAGGTCTGATTTCCCCTCACCCCAGCCCTCTCCCGAAGGAGAGGGAGCCGACCGTGTTGTCCTGCGGTATGCATCGACCTGAACAACCGGGTTGGATTCAGTACAAAACGTTCAGGTCGACGTAGTGCTCAAGATTACCTCGGTCACTCCCCTCACCCCAGCCCTCTCCCGGGGGAGAGGGAGCCGACCGTGTTGTCTTGCGGTATGCATCGACCTGAACAACCGGGTTGGATTCGGCAAATATCGTTCAGGTCGACGTAGCACTCAAGATCCCCCGGTCAGTCCCCTCTCCCTCTGGGAGAGGGTTAGGGTGAGGGGCACTGACGACTCGGTATCAAGCGTCCTGCAATGCACGTGGGCGTTGGCTGCGTTGTTCGGCACTGGCATCCGGCGCCGGTTGCAGCTGAAAGTCGAACTTCAGCTCGGCATGGCGTCCAGAGACGTCGTCCTCGTGGAACAGCACTTCCCCGACCAGCCCTTCACGGGTCGCATAAGCAAAGTCGTCCCACAGATATTGGTCGCCCGACAGATTGATCTGCGTCGTCAGATGCCGATGCCCCGGGGCGCTGATGAAAAAGTGCACATGGGCCGGACGCTGGCCATGGCGACCAAGCAGGTTCAGGCATTCCTGGGTCGGGCCTTGCGGGTCGCAGCCATATCCGGACGGCACGATGCTGCGCGCGCGGTAACGGCCTTCGGCGTCGGTGATGATGCGTCGACGCAGGTTGTACTCGGACTGGCTCGGGTCGAAAAACGAGTAAGTGCCCTTGGTGTTGGCGTGCCACAGGTCAACCGTGGCACCGGCCAACGGTTGGCCGTGAAGATCGAACACCTGGCCTTCGAGGCGCATCACGGTGGCGATGCCCTCCTCGCTGCCATCATCCATGCGGCATTCGCCTTCGCACAGGGGTGCTCCGGCCACATACAGCGGCCCTTCGATGGTGCGCGGCGTGCCGCCGGTCAAACCGATCTGCGCGTCCTTGGCGTCCTGCAACAGGTCGAGAAAGTGTTCGATACCCAGCCCTGCGACCAGTAACCCGGCCTCTGAGCGACCGCCCAGGCGGTTGAGATAATCGACGGCTTTCCAGAACTCGTCCTCGCTGATGTCGAGGTCTTCGATGATTGTCGCGGTGTCCTGCAAAATGCGCAGGACGATGGTTTTCAGACGGGAATTACCCTCGTCGTTGGCAAAACCGGCGGCTTCTTTGAAGAAGGCTTGCAGCTCGGCGGTGTGGGCAATTTTCACGGTCATGGTGGTTTACCTCATCTTGTTGTTTTGTCGACGCAGTTCTTGAGTTCCAGCACCGTCCCTTGTAGGAGTGAGCCTGCTCGCGATAGCGGTCTGCCAGTTACCATCGATGCTGAATGACACACCGCTATCGCGAGCAGGCTCACTCCTACAGGGACCGGGTTGGGTCAGCGATCGTGGCTGTGGATCGACGACGGATGCCGGCAGAGGCCATCGATCTCGATATCCATGTAAGGGAACAACGGCAAGCGCATCAGCGTGTCGTGCAGTGCCTCGACGCTCGGCACGTCGAACACGCTGTAATTGGCGTAGTGCCCGGCGATGCGCCACAGGTGCCGCCATACGCCTTCGCGTTGCAGCCGTTGCGCCAGTTCCTTCTCGTCAGCCTTGAGCCGGGTGGCCAGTGACGGGTCCATATCGACGGGCAATTTCACGGTCATTTTTACGTGGAACAGCATGGTGGCTCTCCTGATTCAGTGGCGGCGAAAACGCGCCAGACGCTCTTCATCCAGCGTCAGGCCCAGGCCTGGAGTTCGCGGGATGTGCAGATGAAAATCGCGGTACTGTGGCGTTTCGGTGACGATGTCTTCAGTCAGCAACAATGGGCCGAACAGTTCGGTGTCCCAGGTCAGTTGCCTGATCGTGAGGAAGGCGTGCGCCGAGGCCAGCGTGCCGATGGAGCCTTCGAGCATGGTGCCGCCGTACAACGCGATGCCGGCGGCTTCGGCGATTTGTACGGTTCTGAGCACGGCGCGCGGGCCACCGTTCTTGGCGATCTTCAGGGCGAAGACACTGGCGGCGCCGTCGGCGGCGAGGCTGAAGGCGTCCTCGACACTTTCGATCGATTCATCGGCCATGATCGGTGCCGGGCTGCGCTGGTTCAGACGAATCTGTCCGGAACGATTGACCCGCGAGATCGGCTGCTCAATCAGGTCGATGCCGTTGTCACCGAGCACCTGACAGCCGCGAATTGCCTGGGACTCGTCCCAATACTGGTTGACGTCGACGCGCACACTGGCGCGCTCGCCGAGAGCCTTTTTGATCGCCACGACGTGTTTGAGATCCTGTTCCAGCGGGTTGGCGCCAATCTTCAGTTTGAAGATGCGATGGCGGCGCGCCTCGAGCATCTGTTCGGCTTCGGCAATGTCACGGGCGGTGTCGCCGCTGGCCAAGGTCCAGGCCACTTCAAGGCTGTCACGTACGCGGCCGCCGAGCAGCTCGCTGACCGGCAGACCGAGGCGCTTGCCTTGGGCATCGAGCAGTGCGCTTTCGATGCCGGACTTGGCGAAAGTATTGCCCTTGGCGATCTTGTCGAGCCGCTGCATCGCCGCGTTGATGTTGTTCGCTTCCATGCCCACCAGCGCCGGGGCCAGATGCGCGTCGATATTGGCTTTGATGCTTTCCGGGCTTTCATAACCGTAAGCAAGACCGCCAATGGTGGTGGCTTCGCCGATACCTTCAATGCCATCGCTGCAACGCAGGCGCAGAATCACCAGGGTCTGCTTCTGCATCGTGTGCATCGCCAGTTTGTGCGGGCGGATGGTCGGCAAGTCGACGATGATCGTCGACAGGCTTTCAATCAGAATTCGCTGCATGTCTGTGTCCTTTACAGAGTGATCAACCGAGGTCGCCGCCACCGACCGGCAAGGTCACACCGGTGATGTACGAGGCGTCGTCGGAGGCGAGAAAGAGGATCGCGCCGACCTGTTCATCGAGGCTGCCGTAGCGTTTCATCAGGCTGCTGTCGAGGGTTTGCGCGACGATCTCCTGATACCAGGCCTGCTCCTGCGCCGACTGTTCGCCGGCATTACGCGGGATGCGTCGCGGCGGAGCTTCGGTGCCGCCCGGTGCGGTGGCGTTGACGCGAATGCCACGCTCGGCGTTTTCGAAGGCCAGGCACGCGGTGAGTGCGTTGATGCCACCCTTGGCCGCGCCGTACGGCACGCGATTGACGCTGCGGGTGGCAATCGACGAGACGTTGACGATGGCGCCGCGCCCTTGCTTGAGCATGTACGGCAACGCCGCATGGCAGCACCACAGGGTCGGGAACAGCGAACGGCGCACTTCGGCTTCGATCTGCTCGACTTGGTAATGCTCGAACGGCTTGGCCCAGATCGTCCCGCCGACATTGTTGATCAGGATGTCGAGACGGCGGAAAGTGTTGATCGCCTCGGCCATGACCCGGGCGCAATCGGCGTACTGTTCGAGGTCAGCCGTCAGCGCCAGAACCCCCTCGCCTTGCAGCTCGTGAACCAGTTCGGAGCGGTCAACGGCAACCACTTGCGCACCTTCACGCAACAGGCGTTCGCACACGCGGCGGCCGATACCCTGCGCCGCGCCGGTGACCAGCGCGACCTTGTTGGAGAATCTGTTGTTCATGACAACCTCGAAAATTGGGGTTCAGGCAGCCGCTGCGGCGAATTTTTCGTAGTAGAAGTTCGCCGGGGTGATGCCCTGCTCGCGGATGTATTGGCTGACCGCCTCAACCATCGGCGGCGGCCCGCACAGGTACACGTCGACGTCGCCTGCGTTGAGGTGGCGCGGCTCGATGTGCTGGGTGACGTAGCCCTTGAGCGGGTGCGCGCTCTGCGGGTTGGCCACGCACGCACCAAAGCTGAAATGACTGATGCGCGCGGCGAAGGCTTCGAGGCGGTCGAGCTCGACCAGATCGAAATCATTGGTCACGCCGTAGATCAAATGCACGGGATGTTCGCTGCCCTGCTCCGCGATTTTCTCCAGCATCGCGGTGAACGGTGCCAGGCCCGTGCCGCCGGCCAGCAACAGCAGTGGCCGCTTGATTTCCCGCAGGTAAAAACTGCCCAACGGCCCGGCCAGGTTCATGCTGTCGCCAGCCTTGGCCAGCCCGGTGAGGAAGCTGCTCATCAAGCCGCCGGGCACGTTGCGAATCAGAAAGCTGACCTCGCCATCCTTCTGCAACGAGCTGAAGGAGTAGGCGCGACTCTGCTCGCTACCGGGCACTTGCAGGTTGACGTACTGACCCGGCAGGAACGCCAGTTTGCTCAGCGCTTCGCCCTTGATCGACAGCGCGATAGTGCTTTCGGACAACTGCCGGACAGCGCTGATCGATGCCTGGAAGTTCGCTTGTTCGGTCTTGCACACCTGCGAGCCAGCCGGCACTCGCACCACGCAATCGCTTTCAGCGCGCATCTGGCAGGTCAGCACATAGCCTTGCGCAAGCTCGTCGGCGCTCAAGGCGTCTTCGATGAAGTTGTCGCCCATGTCGTAACGCCCGGCTTCGGCGAAACACTTGCAGGTGCCGCAGGCGCCGTCACGGCAATCCAGCGGGATGTTGATGCCTTGTCGGTACGCCGCGTCGGCCACGGTTTCATGGCCGCCAGCCTCGATGAAACGGGTGACGCCGTCTTCAAAATTAAGCGCAATCTGGAAATTCATGGTGCACCTCGTCGTGTCGACTAGATGTGGTAGATGTCGATGACCTGACGGACGTAATCGTTTTTCAGCACGACTCTCTTGGCCTTGATCAGCGGCTGTTCGCTACGCAGATCGAGGGTGTAGAAACTGCTGCCGAAGTAGCTGTCGGTGACCTGGTAGCGGAAGCTCAGGGTGTGCCAGTTGAAGCGCACCTGGCACTGGTCGGTGCTGTGCTCGACGATCTCGATGTTGCTCAGGTTGTGCGAGGTGCGGGTGTCGGGAATGGTCGCGCTGGAGCGCTCGGTCTTGATCCGGAAGATGCGGTCTTCGAGGCCGCCACGGTTGCCGTACCAGATCAGCGAGATTTCGCTTTGCGGGTCTTCGGTGAGCGTGTCGTTATCGTCCCAGGCCGGCATCCAGAAAGTCGCGTCGGCGGCGTACAGTTCCAGCCATTGATCCCATTGGCCGTCATCGAGATAACGCGCTTCGCGGTAGAGAAAATCGCGCACGGTGTCGTAGAGGTTGCTCATCACACGGCCTCCACAGAGATCAGTTGTGGCTCGGTGGCAGCGGCTTTGAGCATGGTTTCCTGCCAGTACTTGTGTTGCAGCACGAACAGACCTTCGTCCTCGGTGCGCATGCCGGAAAGCAATGGCTTGAGGTTGATTTCCTCGGCGGCAGCGTCGGCACCTTCAACCCAATGGGTCGCGCCTCGGGACATGTCGTTCCAGCCGCGCCCGGCGCCGTAACCGGTCTGGCACGAGCGGAACTCTTCCAGGTCATCCGGCGTGGCCATGCCGCTGACATTGAAGAAATCTTCGTACTGGCGAATGCGCTTGGCGCGGGCCTCGGCGCTCTCGCCTTTGGGGGCGATGCAGTAAATGGTGATTTCGGTCTTGTCGACGGAAATCGGCCGGGCGATGCGGATCTGCGAACTGAACTGATCCATCAGGTACACGTTCGGGTACAGACACAGGTTGCGCGAGTTTTCGATCATCCAGTCGGCGCGGGCCTGGCCGAAATCACGGGCCAGTTCGTCGCGGCGCTCATAAGCGGGACGGTCTTCGGGGTTGGCCCAGCGGGTCCAGAGCAGCAGGTGACCGTGATCGAAGGAGTAGAAACCGCCGCCCTTTTTCGCCCAACTGCCGGCGCTCATGGTCTTGATCGCTTCGCCCGCTTCGCGTTGCTGGCGCTGATTTTGAGTCGCTGCGTAGTTCCAGTGCACGGAGCTGACGTGGTAGCCGTCGGCGCCGTTTTCGGCGGTGAGTTTCCAGTTGCCTTCGTAGATATAGGAACTGGAGCCACGCAGCACTTCCAGGCCTTCTGGCGACTGGTCGACGATCATGTCGATGATTTTCGCCGACTCGCCCAGATGCTCCGCGAGGGATTTAACCTCGGCGCTCAGGCTGCCGAACAGAAAGCCCCGATAGGATTCGAACCGCGCAACTTTGGTCAGGTCATGGGAGCCTTCGCAGTTGAAGCCTTGCGGGTAACCGGCCTCGCTCGGGTCCTTGACCTTGAGCAGTTTGCCGCTGTTGTTGAACGTCCAGCCGTGGAACGGGCAGGTGTAGCTGGAGCGGTTGCCGGACTTGTGCCGGCACAACATCGCGCCACGATGGCTGCAGGCATTGAGGAACGCATTGAGCACACCGTCCTTGTTGCGCGCGATGAAGATCGGCTGGCGCCCCATGGTGGTGGTCAGGAAGTCGTTGTTGTTGGGGAGCTGGCTTTCGTGGGCGAGGTAAATCCAGTTGCCCTCGAAGATGTGCGCCATCTCCAGTTCGAACAGACGCGGATCGGTGAACATCTCCCGCTTGCAGCGGTAGGCGCCCTTCTCCTTGTCTTCTTCAAGCATGGCATTGAGGTAGTCGATTCCCAGGGACATGGCCGGGGCCTCCATTGTTATTGTTCAGGCCAGGTCAGATTAGGGAGGCGATGCGCGGGGCAATAGCCGAATCCTGCAGACCGCTATCCGTTTTGTGCAGGATGGTCCGGCAGATGATTCAGCGTGTTTCGAAGGGAGGGATCAGTGGCGGCGTTTGAAGGTCTGCGACGGCAGTTCGCCGAACTGTTGGCGATAGCTTTCGGAGAAGCGGCCCAGGTGCAGGAAGCCGTAATCCAGTGCCAGTTCAGTCAGATTGCGCACCGGGCAACTCGGGTCGCTAAGGCAGGCGTGGATGCGTTCGAGCTTGCGCTGGCGGATGTATTGCATCGGCGTGACGCCCAGTTGGCGTTCGAACAAGGTGTACAGCGAGCGCGGGCTCATGCTGGCTTGCGCGGCCAGATGTTCGGCGGGCAAGTCGCGTTTAAGGTTGCGTTCGATGTAATCGAGGATGCGTTCAAAACTGATGTTGGGTGAGCTCAGGCATTCACGGCTGACGTTGGTGTTCATCAGCGAAATCAGTTTGCTGCCGATGATCTGCGCGTAATGCTCCTGCACCCGCAACAACGGATCGCTGGCCTCGGCTTCCTGGCAGACCATTGCCAGCAGGTTGGTGAAACCTTCCAGCTCATTCAGCTGATAGTGATTGCGCAGGAATCGAATACCGCTCGCCGGGCGTATCCAGCGCTGCTCGTCGCACACTGTTTCAAGGACACTGACCGGCACCTTGAGAATGAATTTCTCGCAATCGTCCGAGTAGGTCAGATCGACCGGATCGTCCGGGTTGATCAGCAACAGTTCGCCCGGCACCAGATGCTGCTCGTGTTTGTGCCCGCGCCACAGGCAATTGCCTTGCAGCAGGACTTGCAGGTGGTAAACGGTTTCCAGCGCCGGCGATGTCACGCGAACACTGCCGCCATAACTGATGCGTGCGAGATCGAGATCGGCAAGTTTGCGGTGATTGAGACTGGCTTGCGGATGGGCGGTCCTGGACAGGCCGATGAAGTGCTGGCCGACGTGCTGGTTGACATAGTCGGAGACGGCGTAAGGGTCAGCGTGACGAAACACGCTGCTGCGATCACTCAGCAGATGGCTGTCCATGGGGCGGTGCTCGATCTTGTCATTATTATGGTTTCACGGCTTCACCGGTCACAGTACGCCCCGGTTCTGATGTGGGCAATCGCACGACGGACCGGGTATCCGGTAATCGAACACTTTTACCAGCGTGTCGTGCTCGCTCAAGCAAAAAAGCCCGGCTGATCTGGCCGGGCTTTTCGTTGGCTGCTGCGGTAAGCGCGTGCATTCAGACTGCACGGCGTTCGATCAGGCGATCCGCGCCACCTTCTGCGACCCGATTGCCTTGCAGATGATCCGAGCCATCAGAAGCAACGGCGTCGCTGAACAGAGGATCGGTTTCAGTGGCCGCGACTGCGTCGCTGAACAATGGATCGGTTTCAGTAGCGGCAACTGCATCGCTGAACAATGGATCGGTTTCAGTAGCGGCAACTGCATCGCTGAACAATGGATCGGTTTCGGTGGCGGCAAAAGCATTCAGTGCGAAGATCGAGAAAGCGATACCGAGAAGGACTTGGCGTTTCATGGTGATGTGCTCCGATTGCGTGGTTGGGAATGGAGCCGATCTTACGCTGCGGTACTGATATGAGAACTTCATTGAATTAATGGTTGTTATTGATGCAGTCAATAGTTGGGCCGCGCGATGATTGCCTACAGCCGCCAATGGAAACGCCCTACAGCCCTTCAGACCGCCAAAAAGAAAGTTCGTACTTTTGACAGCTTTATACAACAAAAAAAACCCGTCCCAGCACAAGACTGAAACGGGTTTTCCCACAGTAACGGTCGTTACTTCAGATCGTCAAAGTGGTCTCGCAGGAATTCGTAAAAGCTCAACGCTTTGAACGATCTCCATACGAGGCTCAGCGTACGCAGCAAATGCTTCATACGTTTTGGCCTCCAGGTCAGGGGGCCAAACCTCCAGCAAACTTACCGGATCATGCGTGCCTTCAGCCTAAACGTCAGTCTGGCTAGTGAGGCGGCCGGTTGAATGCCCTCTGAACCATCATCCCGGCACGGGTGCAAAACCGTGTCAGAGGGAATGAAACCGTTGAGTTGCCAGCCAGACCTCACCTTCGAACGAACATCTGAGCGTCGGCATCATAACCTTCAATCAAAGGTTCTCATGCAGAGAAACTTTCTGCTTTTGTAAATCGTTATTTCTGCATGATTAATTCGAATAAACAACGCTGAAAAAACCGGATCAAAGCACAGATTAACGTTGCAAGGTGACGCAAAGGCTCCTACCATTCCTGCACGTCAGTTTGGCTAGTGAAGCACCAACCCCGGCCGCAAACCGAGGTTTACAAAAGAACCGCCCCGCAAAGGCGGTTTTTTTTCGCCTGGAAATCGCTGCTTCATACGCACACAACCAACGCACCCAAGCCAATGAAACGCTATTTGCACTTGGCCAACACCACCTGACAGGTATTCGGCGTGCCGCCTGAACGGCCGGCGTAGCGGATGCAGTTATTCATCGATTTCTGCCGCGCCATGTTCAGGCTGGAGCCCCACGCCAGACCTCCCTCGCCAACGGTCGGCAAGGCCTTGGCGTAACAGCTGTCACCGACGCCAGAGGGTGGATAATGCTTGCGGTTCGAGCAGCCGGCGGCCAGCGTCAGGCTGAAGACGATCAGGGTAGGCAGAACCCATGGCGAGCGTCGGTCGATCATCGCGTTGCACCTGTCGCTAAAGGGTCGTGTGCCGTTGAGTCTAGCCGTTTGCACTTGCCTTTCTGCACAAATCTTCTAAACGCCCAGCTGCGTTGCGCGGTATTTTATGAGGCCGCATTTTTCAAAGCCGAGCCCTGGAGCCTTCCGTGGATAAACGCAACTGGATCGATCTGTCCCAGGATGTCGACACCGGGATTGAATCGATTCGTGCTCACTTCGAAGGGCATGCCTACGACCCGCACTGGCATGACAGCTTTCTCGTCGGGGTCACCGAGCAAGGCGTTCAGCAGTTCAATTGCCGCCGCGTGCGCCATCGCAGCACGCCGGGCCAGGCGATCTTGCTGGAACCGGGGGAGATTCACGATGGCCATGCACCGACCGAGGACGGCTTTACCTATTCGATGCTATACCTCGACCCGCATTGGCTGGAGCGCGAAATGCACGCGCTGTTCGAAGACGCGCCGTCCGACAGCCAGCCCGGTTTTGCCGACACCCTGAGCCAGGACCCGCGTCTGGCTACAGCCATTCATCAAGCCTTCCACGCACTGCACGACGGCGACTTGCGCATCGTTCGCCAAACCGCCATCGATGGTCTGCTGGGCTCGCTCACGGGCCATCTCGCTTGGCGCAAGCGTCAGGATTTCGATCCGCGCCTGCCGCTGGTGGCGCAATTGGCGCGGGACTATCTGCACGCACATGCCTATGAAGACATCGGCCTCGATGAACTGGCGCGCGTTTGCGGGGTGGATCGTTTTCGTCTGAGCCGCGCCTTCAAGACAGCCTTCGGCCTGGCGCCGCACGCGTATCTGATCCAGCTACGTTTGGCCAAGGCACGGCAGTTGCTCGCACGCGGTGAAACACCGGCGCAGGTGGCCAGCGTGCTGGGTTTTGCCGATCAGAGTCATTTGGGGCGCTGGTTCCGCCGCGCCTACCAACTGACACCGGCGGACTACCGCAAGCGCTGCTCAAACCTTCCAGACTGACGCACATTGACGAGTAATCATGGCCCCCTGTGTTCACTTTCAGGGAATCTGCACCATGGCGTCATTACTGCCCTTCCTGCTGTTTGCTTTCGTTGCGACCATCACTCCCGGCCCAACCAATATTCTGGTGTTGAGCCACAGCTCGCGCCAAGGCTTGCTGGCCACGCTGCCGATCATTTTTGGTGCCTGCGCAGCGGCGGCGCTCATCGTGCTGGTGGTGGGCCTCGGTGCCGGCGAAACACTGCTGCGTTTTCCTCGTGTGCAGCAAGCCATGGCCTGGGGCGGCGTGCTCTGGTTGAGTTGGCTGGCCTTGCAGATCTTTCGCAGTGCACCGCCATCACTGAACCCGACAGAGCAGCAAGAACAAGGTTTGAGCGTGCTCGGCGCGGCAACGCTGCAACTGGTCAACCCCAAGGTGTGGATGATGGCCATGGCAGTGGTCAGTGTGTTTGTCGGAGGCGGCGACCAGACGCTGCAACTGTTGGTGTTGTCGCTGGCATTTCTGCTGGTGTCGTTGCCGTGCATGACGTTGTGGGCGCTGCTGGGCGTGGGCAGCAGGCGGTTGATCGGCTCACCGCAAGCGTTCAGGCGCATGAACGCAGTATTGGCGTCGTTACTGCTGCTGTCGGCATGGCTCACCGTACTGGCCTGAAAATCTCCTACAGGGGGGCAACACTGACTTTATTTCCCCTTTGGGCTGGTGTCCCAACCACGATCCCGGTAACTGGTTTTATCGTGCTCTGGAAAGTCGGTCGTCCATACCCCCCAATCCATGTACGCATAGTACTGGGTCATCGCGTCAAAATAGCTGTCGGCGCAGACCTCCCAAACCAGCTTCGACCCCGGTTCAAGCAGCGCTCGCGCCTCATCTCCATGAGGCCCGGACACCACGAACAACTCCAAGCCATCGGGCTCCAGCCACAATTCATGGTTCAATGTCTTTTCTCGCCTCCATAGCAGGCCATTAGTGCCCCGTCGCCTGGCGGTACTGGCGTGGGGTGAATCCGGTCGAAGCCTTGAACTGACGGGTAAACGCGCTGTGATCGGTGTAGCCACATTGCAGCGCGACCTCAGTGATCGGCAAGTCCGTATGCAGCAATCGATGGGCATGTTCCAGGCGCACTTTCTGGATCATCTGCCGGGGTGTCAGGTGGAACACGCGTTTGCAGTAGCGTTCCAGTTGCGCGACGGAAATACCGGCAATTCGCGTCAGTTCACCGAGGGTGACACGGCGATTGAAGTTCGCCCGAATATGCTCATCGACAGCGGCCAGCCGCTCGAATGCCGGGTGGGTTTCGCTGGCCGATTGCAGATCGACCGAGATACCCGCCAGACCGATGATCTCGCCATCGCGGTTGTACAACGGCTGCTTGTGCGTCAGGCACCAGCCCGGTTCGCGGCTGCCATACAGATGCAACTCCAGCTGGTCCTCCAGCACAAAGCCCTCCTCCAGCACTTTGCGATCCTGCTCGGTGTAGCCCGGCCCCAGTTGCGCCGGAAATACCTGTGCGCTGGTTTTACCGAGCAATGGACGCAAGTCTTTTAACCCGCAACGTTGCACCAATGTGCGATTGGCGAGGACGTAACGGGCCTGCACATCCTTGATGAAAATCGCCGCATTGGGGATCACGTCGAGCATCGGCAACAGCAATGCCGCGCCGGCCAACAGCTCTTCAAGGGTTTGCGGACGATTGCCGCCAACGCCTTGGGCCAGGCGTGAAAACGCGTGCTGCATCAAACAATCCCCCCTCGTGACGTAGATTGGCCAAGGGCCCGCCCTGCGGCGTTCGCGTGCAGATTGCAGCATCGTTCAGCGCATGTCGAGAGCAGCGTTTCATCTGGGCGATTGTGCTGAATTCGTCATCCAACCCATCGCAAAACATCAATCGCCGCGCCCTCGATGAGTTCAAAGTCTGGCCGTCCCAGTGACACAACTGCCTATCCAATAACTCACAAGAAGGCGATGCCATGTCAGGCCAAGGCAAGTTCAAAAAACAGCTTTCACTGATCGACCTCACATTTATCGGACTCGGCGCGATCTTCGGCTCCGGCTGGTTGTTCGCGGCCAGTCACGTGTCCGCCATTGCCGGGCCGGCAGGGATTTTCTCCTGGCTGCTGGGCGGTTTTGCCGTGCTGTTGCTGGGCATCGTTTACTGCGAACTGGGCGCGGCCTTGCCGCGTGCCGGCGGCGTGGTGCGCTACCCGGTTTACTCCCACGGCCCGCTGCTCGGTTATCTGATGGGCTTCATCACGCTGATCGCGTTTTCCAGTCTGGTGGCGATCGAAGTGGTTGCCTCGCGCCAATACGCGGCGGCGTGGTTTCCCGGCCTGACCAAGGCTGGCAGCGGCGATCCGACGATTCTCGGCTGGATGGTGCAGTTCGGTCTGCTGTGCGTGTTTTTCCTGCTCAACTATCGCAGCGTGAAGACCTTCGCCAAGGCCAACAATTTGATCAGCGTGTTCAAGTTCATCGTGCCGTTGCTGGTGATAGGTGTGCTGTTCACCTTCTTCAAACCGGCCAACTTCGAGGTTCAGGGCTTTGCGCCGTTCGGCCTGTCCGGTGTCGAGATGGCGGTGTCGGCGGGTGGCGTCATTTTCGCTTATCTGGGACTGACGCCGATCATCTCGGTGGCCAGTGAAGTGAAGAATCCGCAGCGCACCATTCCCATTGCGTTGATCCTGTCGGTGCTGCTGTCGACGCTGATTTACGTACTGCTGCAAATGGCCTTTCTCGGCAGCATCCCGACCGAAATGCTCGCCAACGGCTGGGCCGGTATCAGCAAGGAATTCGCCCTGCCTTATCGCGACATCGCCTTGGCGCTGGGCGTGGGCTGGCTGGCGTATCTGGTGGTGGCCGACGCGGTGATCTCGCCGAGTGGCTGCGGCAACATCTACATGAACGCGACCCCGCGGGTGATCTACGGCTGGGCGCAGACCGGGACCTTCTTCAAAGTCTTCACCCACATTGATGAGAAGTCCGGCATTCCGCGCCCGGCGTTGTGGCTGACCTTTGCCCTGTCAGTGTTCTGGACCCTGCCGTTCCCGTCGTGGGAAGCGCTGATCAACGTGGTCTCCGCTGCGCTGGTGCTGAGCTACGCCGTGGCCCCGGTTTCCGTGGCTGCCCTGCGCCGCAACGCGCCGAACATGCCGCGCCCGTTCCGGGTCAAGTGCATGGGCGTACTCGGGCCGGTGTCGTTCATCATCGCGGCGCTGATCGTTTACTGGTCAGGCTGGAGCACCGTGTCATGGCTACTTGGCCTGCAGATCCTGATGTTCGTGGTGTATCTGCTGTGCGGCCGCTTCGTGCCGACCGCTCACCTCAATCTGGCCCGTCAGGTGCGCTCCTCGGCGTGGCTGATCGCTTTCTACGCGGTGACCATCGTCCTGTCGAAACTCGGCACCTTCGGCGGTCTCGGCATCCTCATTCACCCTTTCGACACCATCGTTGTCGCCGCTTGCGCCACCGGCATTTATTACTGGGGCGCCGCAACAGGCGTACCGGCGCACCTGCTGCGTCTTGAAGAAGATGACGAGGAAAGCGAAGTCGTAGCGCCCGCCTCAACCGTGTCCGCGCGCCCTGCCGGCGCTTACTGAACTCATCCAACGGGATCGATTCATGAAAGAACTACACGTCATTGATTCCCACACCGGCGGCGAACCGACGCGCCTGGTGATGAAAGGTTTCCCTGATCTGCCGGGCAACAGCATGGTGGAAAAACGCGATGCCCTGCGCAATCAGCATGATGCATGGCGCCGCGCCTGCCTGCTGGAACCGCGTGGCAACGATGTGTTGGTTGGCGCGCTGTATTGCGAGCCGGTCTCGCCGAACGCCACCTGCGGGGTGATTTTCTTCAACAACGCCGGCTACCTCGGCATGTGTGGCCACGGCACGATTGGCCTGATCAATTCGTTGCAGTACTTGGGAAAAATCCAGCCGGGCGTGCACAAGATCGACACGCCGGTCGGCCCGGTCAGTGCCACGCTGCATGACGATGGCTCCGTCACGCTGGGCAACGTCCCCGCCTATCGCCACCGCAAACAGGTGCCGGTGGACGTGCCGGGATTCGGCCAGGTATTGGGTGACATCGCCTATGGCGGCAACTGGTTTTTCCTCGTCTCGGAGCACGGCCAAACGTTGACGATGGACAACGTCGAACACCTCACCGTCTACACCTGGGCGATGCTCAAGGCCCTCGAAGACCAAGGCATTTACGGCGAAGACGGCGCGGTGATCGACCACATCGAACTGTTCGCTGACGACGCCAACGCCGACAGCCGCAACTTCGTCATGTGCCCCGGCAAAGCCTACGACCGCTCCCCTTGCGGCACCGGCACCAGCGCCAAACTCGCCTGCCTCGCCGCCGACGACAAGCTGCAACCCGGCGCGACCTGGGTGCAGGCAAGCATCACCGGCAGCCAGTTCGAAGGCCGCTTCGAATGGGAGGGCGAACGCATTCGCCCGTTCATCACTGGCCGCGCGTACATGACCGCCGACAGCACGCTGCTGATCGACGAAACCGACCCGTTCGCGTGGGGCATCTGAGCCGCCGCGCTGACTTTTCACCTCAATTTGAATGATGTGCCAAGGAGTTAAAACAATGAGCGACAACATCTTCACCGGTTGCATGCCAGCCCTGATGACCCCGTGCACCGCCCAACGCAAACCGGACTTCGACGCACTGGTGGCCAAGGGTCGCGAGCTGATCGATATCGGCATGAGCGCGGTGGTCTACTGCGGTTCGATGGGCGACTGGCCGCTGCTGACCGAAGCCGAGCGTCAGGAAGGCGTGGCGCGTCTGGTCGCCGCCGGTATTCCGACGATTGTCGGCACCGGCGCGGTGAATTCTCGTGAAGCGGTTTCCCACGCAGCGCACGCAGCGAAAGTAGGTGCACAAGGCTTGATGGTGATTCCACGCGTAATGTCCCGTGGCGCTTCGCCGGCCGCGCAAAAGGCTCACTTCGCGGCCATTCTGCAAGCCGCACCGAATCTGCCGGCAGTGATCTACAACAGCCCTTACTACGGCTTCGCCACCCGCGCTGACCTGTTCTTCGAACTGCGTCACGAGTATCCGAACCTGATCGGCTTCAAGGAATTCGGCGGTGGCGCCGACCTGCGTTACGCCGCGGAAAACATCACCTCCAAGGACGATGACGTGACCCTGATGGTCGGCGTCGACACGCAAGTGGTGCACGGTTTCGTCAACTGCAACGCCACCGGCGCCATCACCGGCATCGGCAACGCCCTGCCCCGCGAAGTGCTGCAACTGGTAGCGCTGAGCAAGCGAGCGGCCAAGGGTGATGCCAAGGCCCGACGTCAGGCGCGAGAACTGGAATCGGCACTGGCAGTGCTGTCGTCGTTCGATGAGGGCTGCGATCTGGTGCTGTATTACAAGCATCTGATGGTGCTCAACGGTGACAAGGAATACACCCTGCACTTCAACGAAACCGATGCGTTGAGTGACTCGCAACGACGTTATGCCGAGCAGCAGTACTCGCTGTTCCGTCACTGGTACGAGAACTGGTCGGCGGAAGAGAACTTCGCCTGACCCTCCCCTCACCTGCCGCGAAGCCTTGTGCTGCGCGGCAGGCCTCCCTCTTTTTTCATCAGGAAGACACCATGACTCTGACGGGCCACATGCTGATCGGGCAGCACACGGTTGCGGGCAACCGCGCCGCCATTCACGGAATCAACCCGGCCACGAACGCTGCGCTGGAACCGGCCTATGCCGGTGGCTCGGCCGAGCACGTCGAACAGGCGTGCGCATTGGCCTGGGCGGCGCTGGACGCCTACCGCGAAACCACCCTCAGTGCCCGCGCCGACTTTCTGGAAAGCATTGCCGCTGAAATCGAAGCCCTCGGCGATGAATTGATCAACCGCGCACACACCGAAACCGGCCTGCCCCCAGCGCGTTTACTGGGCGAGCGCGGACGTACTTGCCAACAATTAAGAATGTTCGCGCGCACCGTGCGCGCCGGTGAATGGCTGGATGTACGTGTCGATAACGCACAGCCGCAGCGCCAACCGTTGCCGCGTTCGGATTTGCGTCAGCGCCAGATTGCTCTTGGGCCGGTGGCGGTGTTTGGTGCGAGCAATTTCCCCCTGGCATTTTCGGTGGCCGGTGGTGACACCGCTTCGGCACTGGCGGCCGGCTGCCCGGTGGTGGTCAAGGCACACAGCGCGCATCCCGGCACCAGCGAACTGGTCGGCCACGCGCTCGCTCGAGCGGTAAAAGCCTGCGGTATGCCTGAAGGGGTTTTTTCGTTGCTGTACGGTTCTGGCCGCGAAGTCGGCATTGCGCTGGTCAGTGATCCGCGCATCAAAGCCGTCGGCTTTACCGGTTCCCGCGCTGGCGGATTGGCATTGATTCAAGCGGCGCAGGCCAGGCCCGAGCCGATTCCGGTGTATGCGGAAATGAGTTCGATCAATCCGGTGTTGCTGTTTCCGGCGGCGTTGCAAAACCGCGCAGAGGCATTGGCCGAAGGGTTTGTCGGCTCGCTGACCTTGGGCGCCGGGCAGTTTTGTACCAATCCGGGATTGGTGATTGCCCGTAAAGGCCCGGCCCTCGATGAGTTCATGGGGGCAACAGCCAGGTGCATCGAGACTCGTGCGGCGCAAACGATGCTGACGCCGGGTATCTACAACGCTTACGCATCGGCTGTGAAGGCGCTAGCCGAAAACGCCGGTGCGCGTATCGTTGCGGCGGGGCAAATCGGCACCGGCGCGAATCAGGGGCAGGCGCATGTCTTCGTCACGCAAGCGGCGAATTTCCTGAGCGATCACAACCTGCAAGCCGAGGCGTTCGGTGCGACGTCGTTGATCGTGCAATGCGCCAGCGACGACGAAATCCGTCAGGTTACCGAGCAACTCGAAGGCCAACTGACCGTCACCCTGCACCTTGACGACGCCGACCTTGAACTGGCTCGCACCTTGCTTCCGACACTGGAGCGCAAGGCCGGTCGCCTGCTGGTGAACGGCTGGCCAACCGGTGTGGAAGTCTGCGATGCGATGGTGCATGGCGGACCTTTCCCGGCCACCTCCGACGCGCGCACGACCTCGGTCGGCAGCGCCGCTATCCTGCGATTCCTGCGCCCGGTCTGCTATCAGGATTTCCCCGACAGCCTGTTACCCGCCGCACTGAAACAGGCCAATCCGCTGCACCTGCGGCGCTTGCTCGACGGGCAAAGGGAAGCCTCCAACCATGGCCAATAACGTCTCCTGCGACATCGCGGTGGTCGGCGCCGGCATCATCGGCGTCGCCTGCGCACTGCGTCTGGCGCGCCAGGGATTGCGCGTGGTGGTCATTGATCAGCAACCGCCCGGCCACGGCGCCTCGTTCGGCAACGCCGGGCATCTGGCGACCGAACAGGTGTTCCCGATTGCCGACGCTTCTATCCTCAAACGCCTGCCGGCCATGCTGATGGACCCAATGGGGCCGCTGCGCCTGGACTGGAAATACCTGCCCCGCGCCTTGCCGTGGTTCACCCGGCTGCTGCTGAATCTGAGGGCGGAACCGTTTCAGAAAACCGTGGCCGGATTACGCGCGCTCAATGAAAGCAGTCTGGATGCGTGGCAGCGCTTGCTCGCCGACATCCAGCGGCCGGACTTGCTCAAGGTCGATGGTTCATTGCTGGTGTTCGAAAAGCCTGAGTCCCGCCAAGCTATCGAAGCCCTGCAAGCGCGGATGGCTCAGCAGCAGGTCGCGGTCGATTACTGGCAGGCCAGCGCCATCCGCGACACCGCGCCGCAACTCAGCGAACAGATTCAGGGCGGCCTGTTCTTCCCGCGCACCGGGCACTTCATCGACCCGTATCGCGTGGTCTGCGAACTCGTGGAAGCGGCGAAAGCCAGTGGCGTGAGTTTTCTGCAACAACAGGTGCAAGGGGGCTATGTGCAGGAGCACGGCGTTTCGCTGGTCACCGGCAACGGCGGCGTCAGTGCAAGCCGCGCGCTGATTGCCTGTGGTGCGCACTCGGCGAAACTCACCGCCGCACTCACCGGCCAAAAAGTCCCGCTGGACACCGAGCGCGGCTATCACCTGATGCTGCCGCAGGAACACGATCGCCTGCCCTTCCCCGTCACCTCGCTGGAGCGCAAATTCATCATGACGCCAATGACCGAAGGCTTGCGCCTGGCCGGCACCGTCGAGTTCGCCGGGTTGCAAAAGCCGCCAAGCATGGAGCGCGCGTGGCAACTGCATCGATTGAGTCAAGGTTTGTTTCGCAAGGATCTGAGTGCCGAAGCAGCGACACCGTGGATGGGCTTTCGTCCGTCGTTGCCGGATTCGTTGCCGGTGATTGATCAAGTCTGTGATGGCAAGGTGTTGCTTGCATTTGGGCATCAGCATTTAGGGTTGACGCAGGCGGCGGTGACGGCGGAGATGGTGGTGCGGATGGCTTTGCCTACGGTGGTAACAAAGACCTGCAGCCTGCCAGTCAGCGAACCGTACAGGCTGAATCGTTTTTGAAACGGAAGCTTGATCCAAAAGCCTGCTTTCGAGAGCAGGCTTTTGTGCTCGGGGAGATTTCCTGTGGTCTGGAGACAAAGATGTTAAGAGGGCATTAGCCAATGTCGCTCAGTGGTCCAACCCAAAAAAACCTTTGCACCCTCATCCTTTTGGCGACTCAGCGTCAGCCGATTTCCTGCAGCGGCAACACGCAACCCGACCATGGCGGGCAGAAATCTTTCTCGGAACTCACCGGATTGCGTCGCAAAATGCGCTTCAAGACTTTCGAGTGCCGAATGCAAAAGCTCTCCATCCAGCATCGACAGATAAAACATCATCTGACGCCACGCATACGCGGTGTTTTTCAACATCAGCAGACGAGCATGGTAGAGCGATAGGTGCGTTTGGTGGCGTTTGCAGATCCATTTAAAGCACGACAGCGCCAATGCACTTAGACGGTGTTGCAGCAGTATTTTGAGCTCGAGTTCGCCAAACAATACCGCAAGGTTTTGTGTTGTCAGGATCTGTTGCTGTTCGAGGATTGTACCGTTGACTGCTGGCTGCCACGTGCCCAGGACGGCATTTGCTCGCTGTGCGCACAGCGTCGCCAATGCATCAGAGTTGTTTATTCTGCGCCGCGATCGGCGGTGATCGGGAAGGCTCGCCAGTCCATCTGTATCAATGTCGTAATAGCGGGCGTAAAGCGTTCCAGCGATCAGCTTGGCCGATTGTCTGGCCGCTCTCGAAAATTTGTTGGAGAAAGTCCCCATGAAAATGTCAGCAGCCACTTCCTCGACGAAGGGAAGGTCCAACTGAGCCGTTTGAGCCAGAGAAACAAACTCCTGCAGTAACTTGTTAGGAAGAATCGCTTGCGGAAACGCAGAGAGAGTTAACGCGGAGGCTTCAACCAAAGCTTGTCTAGCGCCCGTAACGGAGTTGGCGTTCGTCTCACGCTCAGCTTCTAAAGCCATTACCCAAGGCAGCTCTGCAATTTTGACCTGACTTTGCAGGTTGACTAGCAACAATGACCGCCGACGGCGGAAGGCACGGTACGTAGCACCTCCCAATGTCTGAAGCGTTCCGTCTCGATATCCGGCGTTACAGATTTCAGCCGTCATCGCAGGCAGTACTTGCGCCACAGTATCGCCGGATGAGATCAAGCCATGGTCAATCAGCTCGGCGATTGTGCCCTTGCGGCAACGCTCCAGGCGTCGGCGAACAGCAGCCGGAATGATCGTCCCTACGATCAGTGCGTGACGCTTCGTCTCTTCATCGGTGATAGGTTTCAACAGTGGAGCAAAGTCCTCGACGCCGTCCGCACCCGGATAATTTTCCAGACGCTCCGCTACAGCATGGGCGATCAAATGATGTCCGGGGGCAGCCACGTGATTTCGCTGCTCTTCCCGTTTAATCGAGTGTGCGCGGGATTCGGGATGGCCATGTTTGGCGACAAAGTCATCGACAATTCGCCGGACGCGACCGACGTCTCGGCCCGTCAATGCTGCTTGATCACGGGAACTCTGAGCGAGTAACGCAAACAGTTCTGCTGCCCGGTTCTTGAAGGGTCCTCGGCTATTGAATTCAGTGCCACAGGTTTCAGCGATCTGTTTGCCGAGTAAGGTTGCGCGCTCAAACCAGCCGTCAGGATAGTGTCGGCAAGGCCAGCCGTCCTGATACGTCAAAATAAACAGTGAGACCGCAGCGTCGTAGAGAGGCAGTCGGTTTTCTACAACATGTTTTTGAACAGCGAGACGCGGTTGAGCCGATTGCCGCGTCAGCCGCTGCCTGACACTGGCGGTATCAAAAACATGCACCTCAGCCGTCGAGATCAGTGGTTCGTCAACGGCAGTCGGGAAGAAACGCAGCCTTTCGAAGAAAGGTGCGATCTGTTCGATCAACGTTCGCGCTTCGTCATTACGCTGATGCCGCAGAAGCCATGACACTGTCAGCAGTGCGGCCTCCTCCGGAACATCGATTTGATAACTGCCTTTCGCCAAACGTTCTTGCAGCGATGCGACTCCTGCATCTGAAAGGTGCCAGGCATTCAGATCGAGCCGTTCATGACCGGCACGGATGCCAGGAATCGACGCAGCCAACTGGCGCTCGTAGGCAGTCAAAGCACCACCAGCAATCAGTCGCCCAGTGGCAAATCCACCTGTCACCACTTCCAGTGTGACCCACGTCGGCAAATCGGCGAATGGCATGCGTAAACCGTACTGTGCGCTGCCCTGCAGCAGATGTTCGACAACCCGTTGCCAGCGCTCGATACGATTGCGTGCCTGCTGACCCGCATCGCTCCGCGAAGCGGTCAACGCCCGCGAGAGCTGGAACACCGCATAACCGGCACTCACTCCACTGCGCTCGTCGAATTCACTGTCGTGCCTGGACATACTTCCCTGTGACTCTGCAATGTAAAAAATGGGTCCGGGGGCTGGATTCGAACCAGCGCCCACTCGGTCCAGAGCCGAGCGTTCCACCGCTGAACTACCCCGGAACAGTGCGCGCATTGTTGACTAGACACGAAGGGATGTGAAGTTCGATGTTCAGGTTTCTATTACAAGATAACTCCTCGGCGTCGCGGCCTGAAACAAGCGCTCGCATCCATTCAGTGCTCAGCGTTGCTAATTGATTATTCAATTTCGTCGACAGAATTTGACAGGCCAACCTTAGCCCGACAAAGTCGCACCCCTTTTTCCCGCCAACGATGCCGCAAACAGCAGGCAAATCAGGGGTTGCCGTTGAACGAAAACACTTTGTCCATGCGCCTTGAGCGTGTGGCCGCACACGTGCCGGCGGGTGCGCGGCTGGCCGATATCGGTTCCGATCACGGTTATCTGCCAGTGGCGTTGATGCGCCGTGGCGCGATTGAGGCAGCAGTGGCCGGCGAGGTGGCGTTGACGCCGTTTCAGGCGGCGCAGCGCACGGTGCGCGAAAACGACCTGCAAGCGCGAATCACCGTGCGCCAGGCCAATGGCCTGGCGGCGATCAATCCCGCAGACCGGATTACCGCGATCAGCATCTGCGGTATGGGTGGCGAAACCATCCGCGACATCCTCGAACGCGGCAAGGCGCACCTGAGCGGCAGCGAACGCTTGATCCTGCAGCCCAACGGTGGCGAGCAACCGTTGCGCCTGTGGTTGATGGAAAACGGTTATCGCATCCTCAGCGAGGAAGTGCTGCGCGAAAGTCGCTTCGACTACGAAATCATCGTCGCCGAGCGCGCCGAAGTGGTCAGCTACACCGACAAGGAGTTGTATTTCGGTCCCTTGCAGATGCAGGCGCGCAGCCCGGCATTCCTGATCAAATGGCAGCACAAACTTCGCCACAAGCAGAAGACCCTCAGCCACCTCGCCCGCGCGCAACAGGCGTTGCCAGAAGACAAAATCGCGGACGTTCGTCAGGAGGCGCAGTGGATACGCGAGCTGTTGACTGAATCGCATGGTCAGCCCGTACTCGCGAATGAACCGGAAATCAGGGAACCTTGATGTCGGTCAGAAGTGAGCGTGGCGCCACAATCTGTGGCTTGTTGGCAATCCTGTTGTGGAGCACCACCGCCGCGCTGATCCGTAGCGTCAGCGAGATGTTCGGCCCGTCGGGCGGTTCATAGGAATAGGCAAGGCTGCAAGACGAACCGGCATAGGTGCCTCGCTGCCTGATCGCTACCATGACTTCACACCAGCCTTTGGGAGATTGTCATGAACCGTAGCAAAACCCTGTTCATCACCGGCGCGAGCAGCGGCTTTGGCCACGCCTTGGCCAAAGCCGCGCTGGCTGCAGGTCATCGCGTCATCGGTACGGTGCGCAATGAAACCGACCTGCAAAACTTCCAGGCGCTGTCCCCGGACAATGCATACGCAGTGCTGCTCGATGTCACCGACTTCCAGCGGATCGACAGCGTTGTCGCCGAGGTGGACGCGACTCACGGCCCGGTCGATGTGCTAGTCAACAATGCCGGTTATGGCCACGAAGGCATTTTCGAAGAGTCGCCGCTGGACGACATGCGCCGACAGTTCGACGTCAATGTGTTCGGCACGGTCGCCATGACCAAGGCCTTCCTGCCCTACTTTCGCCAGCGTCGGGCGGGGCATATCCTCAACATCACCTCCATGGGCGGCACCATCACGATGCCCGGCATCGCCTATTACTGCGGCAGCAAATTTGCGCTTGAAGGGATCTCCGATACCCTGAGCAAAGAGCTGAAGCCTTTCAATATCTTCGTCACGGCTGTAGCGCCCGGCTCGTTTCGCACCGACTGGGCCGGCCGATCGATGCAACGTACGGCGCGCAGCATTGCCGACTACGACGCCAGTTTTGACCCGATCCGCAAAGCCCGGGAAGAGAAAAGCGGCAAACAGCTCGGCGACCCGCAAAAGGCTGCGCAAGCGCTGTTGCAGATCATCGCCAGCCCGACGCCGCCCGCCCATCTGCTGCTCGGTAGCGATGCTTTGTCGCTGGTGCGTGACAAGCTGCAACGAGCGCTCGACGAGATCGATCAATGGCAAGCCCTGACCCGCTCCACCGACCATTGACAGAGGACGCAATGACCCAGGCCGATGCAACCACCGCCCGCATGGTGCAACTCATGGACACCCTTGCGCCGGTCGAGGGCTACAACCTCAGCGCACTCGATGACGTGCGTTTCCTGCGCTCGAATCGGCCGCTGACCCGCACCCCGGTGCTGTATGACCCCGGCATCGTCATCCTCTGTCAGGGTCGCAAACGCGGTTATCTGGGCGAAGACACCTACGTCTATGACGCCCAGCACTATCTTGTCGTCTCCGTGCCGATTCCTTTCACCATGGAGACCGACGCCACGGCGGCCGAGCCGATGCTCGCGATTTACATGCACCTGGATTTCCATCTGGCCAGCGAGTTGATGCTGCAAGTCGATGAAGTGCATGGCGCCAGCGATGCCCAACCCAAAGGCATGTACGCCTCGCCGATGGACGACGCACTGCGCGCCACGACCTTGCGTTTTCTTGAGGCGATGAGCGTGGCCGGTGAAGCGCAGATCCTCGGGCCAGCGCTGGTGCGGGAGATCTATTACCGCATTCTCACGGGTGGGCAAGGTGGCTCAATGCGCGCCGCGCTGCAGCGTCAGGGGCATTTTGGCAAGGTCAGCCGAGCGATCCGCAAGATCCACAGCTGTTATCAGCAACGCCTCGACGTCGAGCAACTGGCCCACGAAGCGAGCATGAGCGTGCCGAGTTTTCACCTGCACTTTCGCAGCGTGACCGATACCTCGCCGATGCAGTACCTGAAGTCGACACGCCTGCATCAGGCTCGGTTGCTGATGCTGCGCCAAGCCATGAGCGCATCGGCGGCAGCGTTCGACGTCGGCTATGAAAGTGCCTCGCAATTCAGTCGCGAGTTCAAACGCTTTTTCGGCCGGACACCGCAGGCCGAGATTGAATGGATGAAGGCGACGTATGCGTTGCCGGCACCGACAACGTCATCTGAATATGTGTCGTCGCATTAGATCGCTCAGTTCGCAGGATGGAGCGCGGCCGCGTGGTGCATCGCCAGATGCCCGGTCTTGTCACTTTTGACTTCGTATTGCGGTGCTTCCTTTGAAGCAGGTCGATGGCGCCCCATGAACTCGACATCGCGGGTGTGCACGTTGACAACCTTGCCGCGAATTTCGCCGGCCTCGCTGTTCCAGTGAACCGCGTCGCCGACCTTGAATGACCTGCTCATGGTCCGCCCCTCAACACTGGTTCAATTCAATCATTGCGACTCGGGATGCTCACTCGACACCGAATTGTTGGCCGCCACGTCCGTCATGTCTTCATCGAGCAGCGCCTCGTCATCGGCGGGCAATGGAACCTCGGGCTGATCGCGTTTCGGGTCATGCCCCGTCTCATTGTCGGTCGTTCGTGTCACTTCTTGCTGTGACCGGTTGCCCGGTGCGTTTTCATCGATGTCCATGCCTCGCTCTCCGTTCTGACACACGGGAAATCCGTGCCTGAACGTGAGAGACAACGACGCGGCGCAAGTGCCGGGCACTGGACGAACGGCGCGCCAACAAAAAAAGCCTGCTTTTGAGGGCGGGCTTTTCGCTTGGCGCACTTGGGGCTTATTTCTGCTGCGCGGTCAGCGCCGAGTAGCTGTTCATCAGGTTGCGGTAGTTGGGAATCCGCTGCGACAGCAGATTGCCCAAGCCTTCAATGTCGTTGCGCCAGTCGCGGTGCAACTCACACGCCACCGAGAACCAGTTCATCATCTGTGCGCCGGCCTGGGTCATGCGGCTCCACGCAGCCTGTTGCACGGTGGTGTTGAAGGTGCCGGACGCATCAGTCACCACAAACACATCAAACCCTTCTGCCAGCGCCGACAAGGTCGGGAACGCTACGCACACGTCTGTCACCACACCGGCAATGATGATCTGCTTGCGGCCGGTCGCCTTGATCGCTTTGACAAAGTCTTCGTTGTCCCAGGCGTTGATCTGGCCAGGGCGAGCAATGTACGGCGCGTCCGGGAACATCTCTTTCAATTCCGGCACCAGTGGGCCGTTCGGGCCTTGTTCGAAACTGGTGGTGAGGATGGTTGGCAGTTCGAAGAACCTGGCCAGATCAGCCAGGGCGAGCACGTTGTTCTTGAATTCGTTCGGCGAGAAGTCCTGCACCAGGGAAATCAGGCCGGTCTGGTGGTCGACCAGCAACACGATAGCGTCGTCTTTGTTCAGGCGGTTGTAGGTTGGAGTGGTCATGGTCTGCTTCCCTTTTGAGTTTTTGAATTTGTTGTTGCGTTCAAGTTGGGTACAGATTACTGACGCATCGAAAAGGGATAAATCGGCTGGAATGTGTTTCACCGTCAACCTGAAACGGACAATCGCGTGAACAACCGCTGCCATTCGATACACCACGGCATAAATGAAGTACCTCAAGGCGCATTTATCAATTACTGACAACTTCCTACAGTTCTCTCCAACAGCAGCCCCTCACCCCGACGGGCCTGCGATCGGAGACAGTCCATGCCTTTCATCAGCGTACGCATTACCCGCGACGGCGTTAGCCGGGAGCAGAAAGCCCAAGTGATCAAGGAAATCACCGAGACCATGCAACGAGTGCTCAACAAGGATCCGCAGCTCACGCACATCGTGATCGAGGAAGTCGATACGGATAACTGGGGTTACGCGGGCATGACCACAACCGAATACCGCCAATCGTTGTCGGGCAATTAATCTTCAATTCCTGAGGAAATCATCATGAGCACATCCAGCAAAGTTGTCGTTATCACAGGCGCCTCGCAAGGCATAGGAGCGGGTCTGGTCAATGGTTTTCGCGAGCGTGGCTATCAGGTCGTGGCGACCTCGCGCTCGATCAAGGAATCCGCTGATCCGCAGGTATTGACCATCGCTGGCGACATCGCCGATCCGCAAACTGCCGAACGGGTGATCCGTGCCGCCGTCGAACGTTTCGGTCGCGTCGATACGCTGGTCAACAATGCCGGCATCTTTGTTGCCAAGCCGTTCACCGCGTACAGCCGGGAAGACTACGCCCGAGTGGTGGCCACCAACATGAGCGGCTTCTTCCATATTTCGCAACTGGCCATCGCCGAAATGGAAAAGCATGGCAGCGGACACGTGGTCAGCGTCACTACCAGTCTGGTCGATCATGCAATTGACGGCGTGCCGTCGGTGCTGGCCTCGCTGACCAAAGGTGGCATCAACGCTGCGACCAAATCCCTGGCCATCGAATACGCCAAGCGCGGGATTCGCGTCAACGCGGTGTCGCCGGGCATCATCAAGACGCCCATGCACGCCGAAGAAAGCCACGCAGCCCTGGGCAATCTGCATCCGCTTGGCCACATGGGTGAGATCGACGACATCGTGCAGGCAATCCTTTATCTGGACGCCGCGAAGTTCGTGACCGGTGAGATTCTGCATGTCGACGGTGGCCAGAGCGCGGGGCATTGATCACGACGCCACTTCAGCGCGGGTGGCGATTCATGTGGTAAACATCTGGAGGAATGCTCCTCGGTGCCAGCCATGATGAAACGCCACTTTGAAGATTTGCAGTTGGGCAGTATCGAACTCTTCTGTCTCGCCGCTGACGCCGGCAGCTTCACCGCTGCCGCACTGCTCGCGGGGGTGACACCGGCGGCGGTGAGCCGCTCGATTCTGCGTCTGGAAAAACGCCTCGGCTCGCGGCTGTTTACACGAACCACACGCAGCATCCGCCTGACCGACGCGGGCAGGAAATTCTTCGAACAATGCAGTCAGGCACTGACCCAACTGGTCGAAGCCCAGCAAGAAGTCATGGGCACGCAGACCACGCCGTCGGGGCGCTTGCGCATCAGCCTGCCCACCACTTACGGCCACCACCGCATCCTGCCGCTGCTGCCGAAATTCCGGGCGCTATACCCGCAGGTCACGGTCGATATCCATTTGGGCAATCGCAATATAGATTTCGTCGGCGAAGGTTACGATCTGGCGATTCGCGTGCGTGCACAACCGGACTCGACCCTGATTGCGCGTTTGCTGGAAGACGCGAAACTGGTGGTGGTCGCCTCGCCGCAATACCTGCACGCAGCGGGTACGCCGCAGACACTTGAAGATCTGCTCGAGCATGAATGCATTCAGTTCGAACTGCCGAGCAGCGGCCGGCAGATTTCCTGGCTATTTCAGGACAATGGCAAGGATCGTGAAGTACTCGCAGCCGGAGGTTATTCCTGCTCCGATGACGTGCTCGGTGGCGTCACCCTGGCCAAACACGGTGCGGGACTGTTCCAGACCTATCGGTTCATCGTCGAGCGGGAGTTGGCCGATGGCAGTCTGATTGAGGTGCTTGAACCTTTCAGCGGTCGCTCAAGACCGTACACGTTGCTGTATCCCCACGGTCGCTATGTGCCCCAGCACGTGCGGGTCTTCGTGGATTTTCTGCTGCAATTTCGCGAGCAATGGGTAAACGGCTGATGCACCGGGCATGCCGGCCTCAGACGCGCAACAGTTGCTTGGTCATCGCCATCGAGGTGTTCAGCGATTGCCCCGTCCGCTGCAGCTTGTTGAGTAGACTTGCACCCAGCCACAGCTGATACAACGTCTCTGCCAGTTGCCGCGCATCGCCCGCCGGCAGGCTCTTTTGCGTCTGGCCTTCTTCGATGCACACGGTGATGCGCGCCACCACGCGCTCGGCACCGTCGCGCAAGGTCAGGCGCATCGACTCGGACAGATCGGCGACCTCGGCGCTGAGCTTCACCACCAGACACTCATCACCATGGCCTTCGAGGGTGCAGCGATTTTGCCAGCCCTGCCAGTAATCCATCAGCCGCTCGAACGCCGTCAGCCCCGGGAGTGTCAGGCGTCGCTCCATGTCGGCGAGGTAGCCGACAAAATAATCCTCGAGCAAGGCCTGGCCATACAGCTCTTTGGATTTGAAGTAGTGATAGAACGAACCCTTGGGCACGCCAGCGGTTTGCAGGATTTCATTGAGGCCGACACTGGTGAAGCCCTTCTCGGCCATCATCCGGTGGCCGGTGTCGAGCAAGTGTTGGCGCGTATCGTCGTAAGTCGGTTTCATGGGGCGCAAAGTCCAGACAATAGACCAGTCGTATATTTCACAGGCTGCGGAGTTTGCCACAGCCGGGCGGGAAAAACCTCCGTTGAAAAAATTACTAGACGACTGGTCTAATAGGAAACTATGCTGCGCTCCGTCAACCTAATTCATCGGGTGTCGATGCGACACGAATGCCTCGTGCAGCGCTATCACCTGACCAACCCAGGGTGCTCTATGAAAATCTTGATGGTTCTGACTTCCCACGATCAGCTCGGCGACACCGGCAAGAAAACCGGTTTCTGGCTGGAAGAATTCGCCGCCCCTTACTACGCTTTCAAGGACGCGGGCGCCGACATCACGCTGGTGTCGCCAGCCGGTGGCCAGCCTCCGCTCGATCCGAAAAGCGATGAGCCCGATGCGCAAACCGCCGAGACCGATCGCTTTCGCAATGACCCGGCTGCCCAGCAGGCATTGGCCAATACCGGTCTGCTGGCCGATGTCCGCGCCGACGATTTCGATGCCGTGTTTTACCCAGGTGGCCACGGCCCGCTCTGGGATCTGGCTGAAGACAAACACTCGATCGCCCTGATCGAAGCGTTCGACCGCAGCAACAAACCGCACGGTTTTGTCTGCCATGCGCCCGGGGTATTGCGTCATGTGCTCGCAGCTGACGGCAAACCGCTGATCCAGCATCGCGAAGTCACCGGTTTCACCAACGCCGAAGAAGCCGCCGTCGGCCTGACTGACGTGGTGCCGTTCCTCATCGAAGACGAGTTCCAGCGTCTCGGCGGCTACTATTCGAAAGTCGCTGACTGGCAGGTTCATGTGGTCGTCGATGGAAAATTGGTGACCGGTCAAAACCCCGCCAGCTCTGCCGCTGTCGCTGAAAAACTGCTGAAGATGTTGGGCTGAGACCCAGCGTCTACGTCCTCTGAACGCCGTGCGTGTTGCACGGCGTTTTTTTCGCCCCCATTTAATAGTTGACTGGTCTAATAAACATGAATAGCCCCTACTTCACCCCTGCCAAACTGGGCCTGCACACCCTGAAAAACCGCATCGTCCTGCCACCGCTGACACGTCAGCGCAGCACGCAACCGGGCAACATCGCCAATGAGCTGATGGCCGAGTATTACCAGCAGCGTGCCGGCGCCGGTCTGCTGGTGACCGAGGGCACGCAGATCGAACCCCGAGGCCAGGGCTACGCCTGGACACCCGGGATTCACACCCCTGAGCAGATCGCCGGATGGCGCAAAGTCACCGAAGCGGTGCATGCCGTCGACGGCGTGATTTTCGCGCAACTGTGGCACGTGGGCCGCGTATCTCACACTGCGTTGCAGCCGGGCGGCGCCGCTCCCGTTTCTGCCTCCGCAGTGGCCACTGACCGAGTCAGCGTGTTCATCGAAACCGCGCCCGGTGCCGGTGAACTGGTGCCGCCGTCCGCACCGCGCGCACTGAGCACCGACGAAGTCCAGGAACTGGTTCAGCTGTACATTCAAGCGGCGCGCAATGCGATGGAAGCCGGGTTTGACGGCATCGAACTGCACTGCGCCAACGGTTATCTGGTCAACCAGTTCATCTCTGCCCACAGCAACCTGCGCACCGATCAATACGGTGGCTCGCTGCACAATCGCCTGCGTTTTCTGAAGGAAGTGGTGGCCGGCGTCGCCGAGTGCATCGGCAAGGAAAAAGTCGGTGTACGCTTTGCGCCGCTGTTCACCACCACCGATGAAGCGCGGACCTATCTGGGCATGGTCGAGGAAGATCCTCACACCACCTACATCGAGGCGATCAAGGTGCTGGAAGACGTGGGTATTGCCTATCTGTCCATCGCCGAAGCCGACTGGGACAACGCCCCGGCGATGCCGCAGACATTTCGTCAGGCGGTGCGCGACACCTTCAGCGGCGCGATCATCTATGCTGGGCGCTACAACGCCGAATCGGGTGCGCGTCTGCTCGACTCCGGGTTGGCGGACTTTGTCGCGTTCGGTCGCCCGTTCATGGCCAACCCCGACCTGCCGGCGCGCATTGCCAATGACTGGCCGTTGAATGCGCTGAATCCCGCCACGGTGTATGGCGGGGCCGGCGAAGGCTATGTCGATTACCCGGTTTATGGCGCCTAATCAGCGCTAGTCATAAAACGCCTCGACTGACACTCGGCTGCCGACAAAAAAACTGTCGGCCACTAAACGCAGCGGCTGCAAATCCAGATCGCTGACCTTGTCAGCGATCAACTGCTGGAAATGCCGATACACCGCCGGATATTCACCCTCCTCCGACACCGTCTGGCGCACCCCGTCGATACTCAACAGTGCGCCACCGTTGTCCAGACGCAGTGTGCCTTCGGCGCAGCGAATCTCGATGCTCCAGAGTTCGTCGTGACCATGGTCGAAATCGAATTCGGCACGCACATCGAGGTGGCGTGCGTCAGACATCTTGATCGACGCGGCAATCGGCGATTGGCAGTTGCCCGGCACGCGCAGTTCTGCGGATTCGACGAACAGCGGCAGCGGCAGCAAATGGGTGACGATCGACAAGGCATTGATGCCCGGATCGAAGACGCCGAGGCCACCGGGTTGCCAGATCCACGTCTGCCCCGGATGCCATTTGCGCACGTCTTCTTTCCAGTCGATCTGTACGCTTTGCAAGGTTCGCGAGGCGAGCCAGTCACGCGCGAGTGCGATCCCCGGCGCGTAACGCGAATGCCAGGCGAACAGCGCGCTGACGCCCTGCTCTGCCGCCTGATCAACCAGCGCCTGCGCTTCCCCCAAGGTCGCGCACGGCGGCTTTTCCACCAGCACATGTTTGCCGGCAGCCAATGCCTGCTGCACTAAAGCGAAGCGGCCTTGCGGCGGTGTGCAGAACGCAATCGCGTCAACCGCCGGGCCGTTTTCCAGCAACTCAGCCAACGACTGAAAGTTTTCCACGCCGGCGCAAGGCTTGCCCTGGGTGGCGACAGACACCAGCGTAAACGCCGGATTGGCGAGGATCGCCGGCACATGTTGATCCTGGGCAATCTTGCCGTAGCCCACCAGACCGAGACGAATCGGTTGCATCAATGACTCCGTTTTTTATCTTGTTTTAGTCAGCGAGTCGGCAGATTAACGATAAACGCGACGGGCGTCTGTCAACGCAACGTCACAACGACTCACAGGATCAGGCAAGGATTGCACAGGAATGCACTACTGCGCAGCCCGGCAGTACCGCAACAATGGCCACACGACCAAACGATTGAGGATGTTCCCATGCTTGTACAAGCCTACGGCGCCCACGCTGGCGACAAACCCCTTGAGCCGATGCAGATCAACCGCCGCGCCCCCGCCGCCCACGATGTGCAGATCGACATTGCCTTCTGCGGCATCTGCCATTCGGACCTGCATCAGGTCCGCGCCGAATGGGCCGGGACGCAATTTCCCTGTGTGCCGGGGCACGAAATTGTCGGTCGCGTCGCAGCCGTCGGCGCTCATGTCGCGGATTACAAAGTCGGTGACCTGGTCGGTGTCGGCTGCATCGTCGACAGCTGCAAACACTGCGACGATTGCGAAAGCGGCCTGGAAAACTATTGCGACGGCATGATCGGCACCTACAACTTCCCGACCCCGGACGCACCGGGCTGGACGCTGGGCGGCTATTCGCAAAACATTGTCGTGCATGAACGCTACGTGTTGCGCATTGGCCATCCCGAGGCGCAATTGGCCGCCGTCGCACCGTTGCTCTGCGCCGGCATCACCACCTACTCGCCGCTGCGTCACTGGAACGCCGGCCCCGGCAAGAAGGTCGGCGTGGTCGGCATCGGTGGCCTCGGTCACATGGGCATCAAACTGGCCCACGCCATGGGCGCGCACGTTGTCGCCTTCACCACCTCGCAATCCAAACGCGAAGCGGCAAAAGCACTGGGTGCCGATGAGGTCGTGGTCTCGCGCAACCCGGAGGAAATGGCCGCGCATGCGAAAAGTTTCGACCTGATCCTCAACACCGTCGCTGCGCCGCACGACCTCGACGCCTTCCTCGTGTTGCTCAAGCGCGACGGTGCCTTGACCCTGGTCGGCGCGCCCGCCACCTCGCACCCGTCACCGAACGTGTTCAACCTGATCATGAAGCGCCGCACCATTGCCGGCTCGATGATCGGCGGCATTGCCGAGACTCAGGAGATGCTGGATTTCTGTGCCCAACACGGCATCGTCTCCGACATCGAGTTGATCCGCGCCGATCAGATCAACGACGCCTACGAGCGCATGCTCAAGGGCGATGTGAAATATCGCTTCGTGATCGATAACGCGACGTTGGCAGGCTAAAAAACAGCATCACCGAGCGAAGCGTCGCAGTACGTCGAACAGGTTCAGGCGAACGGCACAGTCAGGTATTGAGCGGCGATTGCGGCGTATCGGGGTTGAGTTGCCGGCGGCGAAATTGCCCCGGCGGCTGGCCGTGAATCTGGCGAAAACGTCGGGAGAAATACGCCTCGTCCGCGAAGCCGCACAGCCGCGCCACCTCGCCCACCGAGCGCGTGCTGTTGAGCAGGAAATTGCGCGCCGCGTGCATCCTGCGTTCGAGCACCAGTTCGGTGAAGGTTTTGCCGATTTCCTTGCGTAGCCAGTGCGTCAGGTAGGTCGGTGACAGGTACGTCGCCGCCGCCACTTTGATCAGATTGAGGTCGGGGTCGGCGATGTTCTTGCGCAAGTATTCGAACATTCGGCTCAGCGCATCCCGGCGGCTGACCTCGGCCGCATTCTCTTCGGCCAGACGCTTGAGTGGTTCGGCATACAGAAAACACACGCTGCCAATCAGTTGCAACAGCAAGCCCTTGAGCATCTCACGCGTACCAAACTGACGATTTTCGTCGAGGGTGCGCATCTGCTCGATCAAGGCACAGACCTTGTGGAAATCCTGATCGCCCAAAATGAAATCCAGATGCTCCTGAAAACGGAATGGCGACAACTCTGGCGCCAAGAGGATTGACACTTCTTCCAGATCCATCGGATCGCACTGCAAGTGCGGCAAAAGAAAGGTCTGGGAAAAATTGATCACCATGAAATTGCTGTCCGCCGGATGCGGGATCACATGCACACGGTGCGGCAGGATGAACGCCAGCGTGTTACGCGGGAATGGACGCACGACGTTGCCGATGTGCTGCACGGTGTCGCCACCGAGGTTGACCTGAATCTGGAAATACTCGTGACGATGGGGCCCGGTCTCGGCCCGACGGCCCTTTTTGTCGCGGATGTAGAAGTCCGTCAGCTCGCTGCGCTGCTGCATGACATAAGTGGGAATACGACTGGGGGACGACATCGGCGCGCAATCCTCGACGGGTATTTACAGTGAGCAGGCGACCTTCATCTTGCCGAAAAGCCAGCCGCGCACGCAAGCAGTCATACGATGACATCCGTTTGGAATGATTTTTTTGCCTGGGCGGTGGCGTTTTGCCTGTCCAAAAAACCCTGCAACCAAGAGAAATATTTTTTCTATAACTATCAATATGTTGAAAGAGTCTTCGAATAAAACCCTCGGCCATTCGCCCATTTGAATTCTTGGACACGTTTCACAACGCGATTCCCATCGAGAAAAAATGATCTAACCCCTTGGTTGATTTACCGATGTTGTACGACCACTGTTGAACGACGCAGCCCAACCTCCTCCAAAAATAATCAAAGGTGTGCACGTCATGATGTTGCTATTGCCCCTCGCCGCCCCTCCCGACATCCCTCCGATCACGCCGCCCGCAAGACGTCTCTGAACGTCCGCCGCCGACAGCCAGTTCCGTTCGATTGCTATGCCCCGACCCTCGCGGGCAACGCCTTCGGCTGCTCGAAAACATCTCGATTCTTCTAACAATAACGAGGTCTCTTCATGTCCAATTCACATGCTTCCCAAGCCAGCGTGCCGCCGGTGATCGCCGGCCCACGAGACGCCGTGGTGCCGCAACGCCTGCCCTCTCGGCGTCGCTGGTTCATGCTCTCGCTGCTGCTGATTGCGACGATCATCAACTACATCGATCGGGTCAATATCTCGATCGCCGCGCCGTTCATGGCCAAGGACCTGGGTCTGGACAAGATCGAGATGGGCCTGATTTTCTCGGCATTTGCCTGGACGTATGCCTTAGCCCTGGTGCCTGCCGGGTTTATCGCCGACCGCTTCGGTTCGCGCTTCACTTACGGTGTTTCATTGATCAGTTGGTCAACGGTGACCGTGTGCCAGGGGTTTGCCACGGGCTTCGCTTCGTTGTTCGGCTTGCGTCTGGCGGTCGGCGCCATGGAAGCCCCGGCATTTCCGGCCAACAGCCGCGCGGTCACGGTGTGGTTCCCGGCGCGAGAGCGCGGGCTGGCGAGCAGCATTTACGTGTGCGGTCAGTACCTGGGCACGGCATTGTTCACCGGCGCCCTGCTCTGGCTGGCGACCACCTTCGACTGGCGTCACGTGTTCTACAGCACCGGCGTGCTTGGCATCGTATTCGGCGTGTTGTGGCTGTATCTGTATCGCGACCCGTTGAACTGCAAGAAAGTCAGCAAGGCCGAATTGCAATACATCGAAGCCGGTGGTGGCTTGGTCAAAAGCAGTCAGGAGCGCACCAAATTCAACTGGCGACAGATCGCTGAACTGTTCAGCTATCGGCAAATCTGGGCGATTTGCATCGGCAAGTTCGCCAGCACTTCGGCGCTGTATTTCTTCCTGACCTGGTTCCCCACCTACCTGATCGAAGAACGCAAACTGACCATGATCAAGGCCGGGATCTTCGCCGTCCTGCCATTCGTGGGCGCCACGGTCGGCATCCTTCTCGCCGGCATTGTCTCGGACTTGCTGATCCGCCGTGGCTACTCGATGTCATTTGCCCGCAAGTTGCCGCTGGTGATCGGTTCAATGCTGGGCATGTCCATCGTGCTGGTGAATTTCACCGACTCGAACCTGATCTGCATTGCCGTACTGAGCATCGCGTTCTTCGCGCAAGGCATCGCGTCATCTTCGTGGGCAGCAGTGTCAGAAGTGGCGCCCAAGGAACTGATCGGGCTGACCGGCGGGATCACCAGCCTGGCCGCGAACATCGGCGGCATCGTCACGCCCATCGTGATTGGCGCGATTGTTCACGCCACCGGGTCATTTGCCTGGGCCTTCTGGTTTATCGGCGGCGTGGCCCTGATCGGCACCCTCTCCTATTCGCTGTTGTTGGGCCGCTTGTACCGCATCGAATTGAAGGTGCGTTGAGCCCACGAACACCGTTTTCTCCAACAAGAGGCGGCATTCGTCCAACTTCGCCAACGATTGCCGCCGTACGCTGACTCTCCAGACAAGGACAACAACAGGATGAACATGACCGAATACGCCTTCACCCCGGATCTGCCCGTGACCCTGCCCATCGTCGGCAGTCAACAACGGTTTCCCGTCGGTCGAGTGTTCTGTGTCGGCCGTAATTACCCATGGCCAGATACCCAAGGGCAGTCGCGCCAGCCGCCGGTGTTTTTCATGAAACCTTCGAGCAGCGTTGTCGATGCTATCGGTGAGGTGGCGTTCCCGTCGTTGACCGAAGACTTCGCCCACGAAATCGAACTGGTGGTGGCCATCGGTGAAGGCGGCGCCGATATCCCTGAAAGCGAAGCCTTGGCCTATGTCTGGGGCTACGCTGCCGGGCTCGACCTGACCCGTCGCGATGTTCAGCGCACCGCCAAGAGCAACGGTTTGCCGTGGGAAGGAGCCAAGGTGTTCGACGGCGCCGCGCCGATGACGGCGATTGTGCCGGTGACACGCGCCGGTCATCCCGAAGGTGAGTTGTGGCTGAACGTCAACGGCGAGGAACGTCAGCGCGACAGCCTCGACAGCCAGATCTGGTCGGTCGCTGAAGTCATCAGCCGGATCTCCCGATCCGTGGCGCTCAGGGCCGGCGACTTGATCATGACCGGCAGCCCGGCCGGCGTCGACGGATTGCATCCGGGCGATGTGATCAACGCCGGAATCGACGGTATCGGCCAACTCGAAATGCGCGTCGGCCCACGGGCCTGAACCGCTCGCACGCCTTTGTGATTTGAAGACAGGAGAACAACAACATGTCCATCACTCAACCTTTGAAAGTCGCGCTGGTCACCGGCGCTGGCAGTGGCATCGGCCGCTCCGTGGCGCTTGGCCTGATGGCCGACGGTTACACCGTGGTGCTTGCCGGGCGCCGGCCGGAACCTTTGCAGACGCTGGTCGAACTGGCGGCGAGCGAAGGCCACGAAGCCTTGGCGGTGCCCACCGATGTGCGCGACGCGGCCAGTGTCGATGCGCTGTTCGCAAGCATTGCCGAGGTCTACGGACGCCTGGATGTAGTCTTCAACAATGCCGGGGTCAATGCCCCCGCCGTGCCCTTGGATGAACTGACGTTCGAACAATGGCGAAACGTGATCGACACCAATCTCAACGGGGTTTTCCTGTGTGCCCGTGGCGCCTTCGCACTCATGCGTCGCCAGCAGCCTCAGGGCGGCCGGATTATCAATAACGGTTCGATTTCGGCACACACGCCGCGTCCGTTCAGCAGTGCTTACACCGCCAGCAAACATGCAGTGCTGGGGCTGACCAAATCCCTGGCGCTGGACGGTCGCGAATTCAACATCGCTTGCAGCCAGATCGACATCGGCAACGCCTTGACCGAAATGTCGGTGCGCATGACCAAAGGCGTACGCCAGGCCAACGGCACTGTCGCCGTCGAGCCAATGGTCGACGTCAAGCATGTCGCCGATGCCGTGCGCTATATCGCCGGCCTGCCGCTGTCGGCCAACGTTCTGAACATGACCGTCATGGCCACCGCCATGCCGTTTGCCGGCCGCGGTTGAGCCGGCCTTTTATTCGGTAAGTGAGGTTTACATGAAGCCAGAAGTCTTGCAGCTCAGCCCGATCCTGATACCTGAAATCAATGCGCGTCTCGACGAACTGTTTACCGTCAGACGCTACTTCCAACAGGCGGATAAACCGGCCTATTTGCAGGAACACGGCGCCAACATTCGTGGCGTGATCACCGGCGGCCACACCGGCATCACCCAGGCTGTCATGGCGCAACTGCCCAAGCTTGAAGTGGTGGCGGTCAACGGCGTCGGTACCGATGCCGTTGACCTGGCGTACGCCCGGGATCGCGGAATCCGCGTGACGGCGACCATCGGCGCGTTGACCGAAGACGTCGCCGACCTCGCCATCGGCTTGCTGCTGTCGGTATGCCGCGGCCTGTGCACCAGCGATCGCTACGTGCGCTCCGGCCAATGGCCGCACAGCGCGACTCCGCTGGCACCGTTGCCTCTGGCTCGTCAGGTCTCCGGCATGCGTATCGGCATCGTCGGCATGGGCCGGGTTGGCCGTGCGGTCGCCACTCGCGCCGCCGCATTTGGCTGTCCGATCAGCTACACCGATCTGCAACCAATGAGCGATGTGAACCACACCTTCGTTGCCGACCTCAAGCAGTTGGCCCGCGACAGCGATGCATTGATTCTCGCGGCCGCTGCCGACAAGGCTGAAGCCATCATCAACGCAGAAGTGCTACAGGCACTGGGCAAGGGTGGCTATCTGATCAACGTGGCACGGGGCAAACTGGTCAACGAGACCGACTTGGTGGCGGCCTTGGCCGCGGGCGAAATTGCCGGTGCCGGGCTGGACGTGTTCGTCGATGAACCGAACGTGCCGCAAGCCTTGTTCGGCAACGAACACGTGGTATTGCAGCCGCATCGCGCCAGCGCGACATTGCAGACGCGTACGCGAATGGGGGAGATGGTGGTGGCCAGTCTGCTGGACAGCTTTGCCGGGAAAACACCGCAAGGATGCGTCACCGGCTAAGCCCTGATCTCAGCGGGGGCCAACGGCCCCCGCTGCGAATCACAACGTATAGGCAATCCCGACCTGCACCGTTCTCGGCGCACCGGGATAGGCGTAGACGTTGCCGAACGCGCCTTCTTCGTAATCACGGTCAAACAGGTTCTTCACATCGAGGTTGAGCCGCACTTTGTCGTTGACCTTGTAGAAACCGAGCAGGTCGACGACGGTGTAGCTGCCCATCGAGAACGCGGTGTTGGCCGTTTGCCCGGCGCGCTCATCGACATACTTCAACCCTGTGCCCAGACCCAGGCCTTTGAAAGTGCCGTCCTGAAACTCATAGACGTTGAGCAGGCTGAAGCTGTTCTGCGGGATGTTCATCAGGCGTGTGCCAGAACGAATCACATTGTCCTTGGTGACCTCGGCATCCACATAGGCGTAACCGCCGATCACTCGCCACTCAGGGGTGAGATTGCCGGCGACGTTCAAGTCAAAACCACGACTGCGCACTTCCCCCGCCGCCACACTGAACGTCGAGTCCACGGGATCGGTGGTCAGCACGTTACGCTTTTCGATCTGATAGATCGCAGCATCGACGCTCAACTGCTGATCCAGCGCCTCCCACTTCACCCCCATCTCCCAGGATTTACCTTTCTCGGGTTCAAAACCACCGCCCTGGCGACTGGCGCCGGTGTTGGGTTTGAACGAGCGCGCGGTGTCGGCGTAAAGCGCAACCGCGTCGGTCAAGTCGTAGGACACGCCCAAACGCGGAGTGACCGCGTTGTCACTGGCCTGCCAGTTTTTGCCGCCCGGCACGTAGGTTTCATAATCGTGTTCGAAACGCTCGAAACGCGCCCCGGCGAGCACTTTCAAGCGCTCGGTCAGCGCCACTTGATCCTGCACGAACGCTGCGTAGGTTTTGAGATTTTCTTTGTCGTGAGTCGGTGTTCGGGTCAATGCCGGGCGAGGCTGACCGTAGACCGGGTTGAAAATGTCGATCGGGTAGGCGCCGATTGCACCGCTGGAGCGCTGGATAATCGACTGGTAGTCGTAATCTTCGTACTCGACGCCGGCCAGCAACGTGTGCTGCAAGCCGCCCAGGGTGAAGTGGCCAGTCAGGTTGAGTTGGCTGTCCTTGTCTGTCCACTCGAGCTTGCGGTAGTTGAAGTTGCGTCCCAGTGTTCGGCCATCAGCGCCGATGCCATTCGCCTCGATCGCGTCGCCCTTGAGCGAGCCGTCGAGCCACTGGAAACCGCCGCCCAATGTCCAGTCATCATTGAGCATGTGCTCGAAACGCAACTGCGCCATGTTGTTGTCGTTATGCAACTTGCCAACGTCTTTCTCGCCGAAGAACGTGTCACGCGAGGCGGTGCCGATCTGCTTGGGGTAACGCGTGACGCCACGGTCCAGCGGCGCGTTGTTGCGCATGAAGTCGCCCTCGAAGATCACCCGGGTAGCATCGGTTGCCTGCCAGGTCACGACCGGCGCCACACCATAGCGCTCAGTCTCGACATGATCGCGGAAAGTATCTCCACCCTCGCCGATGACATTGAGTCGGTAAGCCAGTCGACCGTCCTCGTCGATCGGACCGGAAGCGTCCAGCGTGCCGCGTTTCATGCCTTGGTCATTCAGTTGACTGCCCAATGTGACCTTGCTTTCCGGCAACGGCTGCTTGGAAACCACATTGAAGGTGCCGCCAGGGTCGCCACGTCCGTATAACATTGTGGCCGGCCCGCGCAGCACCTCCAGACGTTCAATGGTGTTGGCGTCAGGCATGTTCGGATAGCCGCGATTGATCGGGAAGCCATTGCGGTAAAACTCGCCGGTGGTGAAGCCGCGAACGGTAAACGTGGTCAGCCCCTGCCCGCCAAAATTGTTCGCCCGGCCCACGCCACCGGCGTAATCCAGTGCGTCCTGCAGACGCGTGGCGCCGAGGTCTTCGACGGCATCCCTGGACACCACACTGATCGATTGAGGCGTTTCGTGAATCGAGGTATCGGTGCGCGTGGCGCTGGCAGAGCGCGTGGCGCGATAGCCTTGCACCGGCCCGTCGGCACGTTCGTAGTCTGCGGCACCGATGACGTCGGTGGCTTCCAGCTCCAAGGCTGAAGTTTTTGTATCGGCCTCTTCAGCCCACGAAGAAGGCGACAAGGCTTGCAGCACGCAGATGGAAAGCAGAGTTCGACGCATGAGGTGAGAACCTTACGAATAAGCCAAAACGAAGGGCAGAACTGCCAGCAAAACGCGGCGCATGGTATACCAGTAATTTGCGTAATTGAAACTTATTCTTATTTGCCGCGAAAGTCAGGATTACCGAACCGAGTCAGCTTCGTGGCGAATGCCGCAGTCTTGATCGAGCTTTGAAGGGCAGATCGCTGCTTTTTTATTGATTGACCGACAAAAACCTATACATCAACTACAATCTGTACAACTATTCACCATTAGCACTCAAGCGTCCGCTCTGCGCCCTGCTGCCATTCATTACGCTGAATCCGTGCACATGAACAAAACCCATCGGCTGTGCCTGGTCCTCGGTGACCAACTGTCTTTTGATCTGGCTTCACTGACAGATCTGGATCGCGAGCACGACTGTGTGCTGATGGTCGAGGTCATGGAGGAAGCCACCCATGTTGCCCATCATCCGCAAAAGATCGCGCTGATCTTCAGCGCCATGCGTCACTTCGCTCAGGCGCTGGAGCAGCAGGGTCTGCGCGTGCATTACGTGACCCTCGACGACCCGCAGAACAGCGGCTCGGTACCCGGCGAATTAAGGCGCTGGCAGGCGCTGCTACAGGCGCACGCGTTGCACGTCACCGAGTGCGGAGACTGGCGTCTGGAGCAGTCGCTCAAGGATTGTGGCTTGCCGATCCACTGGCATGCTGACAACCGTTTCCTCTGCGCTCGCGACGAATTCCGCGTGTGGGCTGCTGGCAAAAAGCAGCTGCGCATGGAGTTCTTCTATCGCGAGATGCGCCGCAAAAGTCGCCTGTTGCTCAACGGTGACGGCACGCCGGTCGGCGGCGCCTGGAACTTCGATGAAGACAATCGCAAAACCTTGCCTAAACACGTAAAGGCGCCCTACCCGGTTGGTTTTGCCAACGATGCCATCACCCTCGACGTGCTCGCACTGGTCAAAGAACGCTTCGCCAGTCACTACGGCAGTCTGGATACCTTCAACTACCCGGTGACACACGCCGACGCCCAGGCATTGTGGGCGTGGTTTCTCGACTACGGCCTGGCCGGCTTCGGCGACTATCAAGACGCTATGGCCAGCGGCGAACCGTTTCTGTTCCATGCGCGTATCAGCGCCGCGCTCAATATCGGCTTGCTCGATCTACGGCAGCTGTGCAGCGATGTCGAGTCTGCCTATTGGTCCGGCAGCATCGCACTGAACGCGGCCGAGGGTTTCATCCGTCAACTGATCGGCTGGCGCGAATACGTCCGCGGCGTTTACTGGCTGACCATGCCTGAGTACGCCGAGGGCAATGCTTTCGGTAACACCCGGCCTTTGCCCGAGTTTTACTGGACCGGCGCCACGCAGATGAACTGCATGCGCCAGGCCATCGGCCAAAGCCTCAAGCACGCCTACGCTCATCACATTCAGCGTCTGATGGTCACCGGCAATTTCGCCCTGCTCGCCGGCATCGCGCCGAGTCAGATCTGTGAGTGGTACCTGGCCATTTACATGGACGCGTTCGACTGGGTCGAGCTGCCCAACACCCTCGGCATGGTCATGCATGCCGATGGCGGTTACCTCGGCTCCAAGCCTTATTGCGCCAGCGGCCAGTACATCAATCGGATGTCCGACTACTGTCGCGACTGTGCTTACTCGGTGCGTGAAACCACGGCTGACAACGCTTGCCCGTTCAATGCGTTGTACTGGCATTTTCTGATGCGCCACAGCGACCTGCTGCGCGGCAATCAGCGCATGGGCATGATGTACAAAAACCTCGATCGCATGCCGCAAGAAAAACAGCAGGCACTGTGGCAACGCGGGCAGAGTCTGCTCGACCGACTGGATCGCGGCGAATCGTTATGAAAGCGCGCAAGCCTTGGACCTCGTGCAACTTAAACCAGAGACCTCGGGTCAATGGCTGACAAAACTTGTGAAGCTCACGGCCGTTCGCTGATTGCACGCAAGGCAAACAACTCACAACGCATGAAGGGTGGACATCCTGAAAGAGCTTACTCGCGAGGAGCTTGAGTCCGAAGTCACGCGCCTGCGGCTGGCCGTCAAGGCGACCTGCGACGCCGTCTGGGACTGGGATCTGAAGACCGACCAGGTCATCTGGAACGACTCGCTGCAACAGGCGTATGGCTACGCGTCAGCAGCCATCGAGCCGACGTGTGACTGGCGGTTTTCGCAGATTCACACGCAGGATCGCTCGCGCGTGACAACTTCGATTCGCTCGGCGATTGACGGTTCAGGCACGACCTGGAGCGCTGAGTACCGCTTCCTCTGCCACGATGGTTCGTACGCCGAAGTGCTTGATCGCGGCCATCTGATCCGCAATGCCGAGGGCCAGGCCGAACGCATGATCGGTGCGATGCTCGACCTGACCCGCTCGCGCAGCGCCGAAACCGCGTTGCGCCGCAGCGAGGAGCGCTTCAGCACCATTCTGGAAACCATCGAGGCCGCGTTCGCGATCGTCAAAGTCAAATTCGACGCCGACGACCACCCCATCGACTATTACTTCGTCGAGGCCAACCCGGCGTTCGAACGTCAGGCCGGGGTCAACCTGCGAGGCAAGTGGGTCACCGAGTTTGCGCCCAACCTGGAAAGCTTCTGGTTCGAGACCTACGGCCATGTGGCCAAGACCGGCGAGCCGGCGAACTTCGAGAACTACGCCAATACCTTTGAACGCTGGTTCGATGTGCGTGCCGTGCGTGTCGGCGACCCGGCCGATCGGCAGATTGCGATCTTCTTCAGCGATGTCACCGAACGCCGCGACGCGCAAGAACGTTTACGCATCAGCGAGGCGGTCGCTCGGGAGAACGTCGAACGCGTGCAACTGGCCCTTGCCGCTGGCGCCATTATCGGTACCTGGCACTGGCACTTGCCCAGCGATCGCTTCAGCGTCGATGAAGCCTTCGCGCGGGTGTTCGACCTCGACCCGGCCTGGGGCCTCGACGGTCTGAGCCTGGAGCAAGTGGTGATGACCGTGCACCCGGATGACCGGGAAGGACTCACAACCGCGATCAACGAAGTCATTGCCCGTGGAGGTGCCTATTCGCACCAATACCGAGTGCGCGGTGCGGATGGCAAATACACCTGGATCGAAGCCAACGGACGCGTCGAATGCGCCGAAGACGGCACGCCTTTGCGCTTTCCCGGGGTGCTTATCGATGTCGAAGACCGGCGCAACGTCGAAGCCGAGCGCGACCGGGTCACCGCCGCGTTAAAGGCGCTCAACGACACACTGGAACAACGCGTCTCGGCGCGCACCGCAGAACTGATGCAGGCCGAAGAGAAGCTGCGCCAATCGCAGAAAATGGAAGCGGTCGGGCAACTCACCGGCGGTCTGGCCCATGACTTCAACAACCTGCTGGCAGGCATTTGCGCCTCCCTTGAACTGATGGAAAAACGCATCGGCCAAGGCCGTCTGAACGACATCGACAAATACATGCTGATCGCTCAGGACGCCGCCAAACGCGCCACCGCCCTGACCCATCGCCTGCTGGCCTTCTCCCGGCGACAGACCCTCGATCCACGGCCAACTGAGGTCAACGCGCTGATTGCCGGCATGAGCGAACTGATCCAGCGCACCGTCGGCCCGAGCATTCGCCTGAAAACGGTCGCCGCCGCCGATCTGTGGCCGGCGCTGGTCGATGCCAGCCAACTGGAAAACGCCCTGCTCAACCTGTGCATCAACGCCCGCGATGCGATGCCCGATGGTGGCAGCATTACCGTCGAAACTGCCAATCGAACCCTGGATGCTGAATCGGCGCGCGTCCGGGAAATGCCCGAAGGGCAATACCTGTGCCTGTCGGTCGCCGACACCGGTACCGGTATGAGTGCGGAAGTGATCGCCAAGGCCTTCGACCCGTTTTTCACCACCAAACCGTTGGGCCAGGGCACGGGCCTTGGGCTGTCGATGATCTACGGTTTCACCAAGCAATCAGGCGGACAGGTGCGGGTGCAATCGACCGTGGGCCAAGGCACGACCATGTGCGTTTACCTGCCGCGCTATGTCGGCGAAACGCAACGCAATCACGATGACACGCAAAGCTCGGCAACGCCTCATGCCAAGGCCGGCGAAACCATCCTGATTGTCGACGACGAACCCACCGTTCGCACGCTGCTCAAAGACGTGCTGAACGACCTCGGCTACAACTTGCTCGAAGCGGCCGACAGCGTTGAAGGACTGGAAGCACTGCGCTCCAGCGCGCACATCGATCTGCTCATCACTGATGTCGGTTTGCCGGGCGGCATGAATGGCCGGCAGATGGCCGATGCGGGCAGGCAAATCCGGCCGAAGCTCAAGACCTTGTTCATTACCGGGTACGCAGAAAACTCGGTGATCGGTAACGGTCAACTCGGCCCGGGCATGCAGGTGCTGACCAAACCTTTTGCCGTCGACACACTGGTATCACGGGTCAATGGTTTGCTGTCCATCGACGTCGAATAAGGGTTGCGCAGAGGACTTCATGAACCTGTTGCGCCCCGCCGTCTTCGCTTGATACAGCGCCTGATCGGCACACTCGATCAGACCGTGCACCGGGTCCAGGTGCGCACCTCGCGCAGCGGCGATGCCGATGCTCAGGCTCACGCGGGTCACGGGACTGGTGGGGTGGGCAATGTTTTCCTGCTGCAAGTGCTGAAGAATCAGCTGCGCCACTACCGCAGCACCGTCAATGTCCGTGTCGGGCATGATCACGGCGAACTCTTCGCCACCGTAGCGCGCCACCAGATCCGACGGCCGTCGCACACACGCATCCAGCACGTGACCGACGGCCTGCAGACAGGCGTCGCCGGCAACGTGCCCGAGCGCATCATTGAACAGTTTGAAATAGTCGATATCGATCATCAGCAAGGCCAGCGATGAGCCGTCGCGCTGTGCCCGCCGAGCCTCTGTGGCCAGGGTCTGGTCGAAGCAGCGCCGATTCGCCAGACCGGTCAGCGCATCCTTCATGGCCAGCAGTTCCAGTTGTCGGTTCGAGCCGAGCAACTGCTGCTGAGCAATGCGCAGTTCGCCTTCAACCTGGGTCCGGCGCCGGATATCGAGGATCAAGCACCAGCCGATCAGGCCGGTCAGTCCCAGCAGCCCCGCCACCACCACCGCCGACAACAGCGCCTCGGTTCGCCACGCCGTGAGTGCTTCACGTTTGCCGATGGCGACCGTGGTGATCAGCGGCAACTTCTCGCTTTTGCGGAAGGCGTAGAGGCGTTCGACGCCATCCAGGCTGGAGGTATACGACGCGGTACCGACCGATTGATCGACCAGGTATTTGGCGTAGATCGGCGACTTGGAAAAGTTGCGGCCCATGTCCTGCTCGCGGAACGGATAGCGAACCAGCAACGTGCCGTCGGTGTACGACAAGCCGATAGCACCTTCCTGTCCGACGTCGAGTTTGCCGAACAGGCGCAGGAAGTTTTCCACGCCCAACGTCACGGCCACGACCCCGGCAAACTCGCCACGATCATCATTGAAACGGCGGCTGACGGTGATCACCCACTCCTGATTGGAACGGCTACGGATGGGTGGCCCGATAAAGGGTTCGCGGCTCGGGTCGTCGCGATGATGAATGAAGTAGGCCCGATCACTGCTGTTGGCCCCCGCCGGAATCGGCCGGTTCGACGACATCAGCCAATGGCCCTGACGGTCATAGATGGTGATCCCGCTCATTTGTGGCATCAACGGCTGTTGGCGGTTGATCAACGCACCCAAGCGCTGGATCTGCGCGGGGCCACTGCCTTCGGTTTCCAGGCGTTCGACCAGCCCGAGCAACAGCAGCGAACTTTGCCGGACAATTCCCTCGGAATAGGTCTCGAGTGCCTGGGTCAGGTTCAACCCGTGCACGTTGACTTCCTCCAGCGCTCGATCGCGCGAGGACAGCACTTTCCAGATGGTCAGGGACGCCAGAGAGCAGCCGATGACCAGCAGCAAGAGGATGACGAGGTGGGTATCACGCTTCACGAAAGTACCTAATGGAAAGTCCGGTTTCCCGTTCCGGCCGTTACTGATTCAAGGCAATAACAGCGGTCGTATGTCCTCGACCGGCGCAAGGATACAAGTAGCGCGTTGAACGCGCAGCAACAGAGTGCGAGTCCTTCAAATTGAATGATATCGCTGACCGGAGGTTGATCGGGTCTGAACGCATGCGGAATGCTATCGCGGGGTTTCGCGCAGCACATCGGTAAACAGCTTAACCGCGGGGACGGTCGGCAACTGCCTTCAAAACCCGCTCAAACTCAAAGACCCCGTTTAACTAAAAGAGTCCGAACATCTTTCCTTCCAAGCCAGTATCGAAGATGTCCAGGCCTTTCTGGCGGAGAATAGACCCATCGACAACAAACCGTGCTCAAGACACACCAAACCCAACATCGCGCTATCGGCCATGCCGCTGTCGAGACTCTGATTCGAACTCAATGAAAAAGCCTGCTTTTCAGGGCAGGCTTTTCGCTTGGCGCACTTGGGGCTTATTTCTGCTGAGCGGTCAGCGCCGAGTAGCTGTTCATCAGGTTGCGGTAGTTGGGGATCCGCTGCGACAGCAGATTGCCCAAGCCTTCAATGTCGTTGCGCCAGTCGCGGTGCAGCTCACACGCCACCGAGAACCAGTTCATCATCTGTGCACCGGCCTGGGTCATGCGACTCCATGCTGCCTGTTGCACGGTGGTGTTGAAGGTGCCGGACGCGTCGGTCACCACAAATACATCAAACCCTTCCGCCAGTGCCGACAAGGTCGGGAACGCAACGCAGACATCCGTTACCACACCGGCAATGATGATCTGCTTGCGGCCGGTCGCCTTGATCGCTTTGACAAAGTCTTCGTTGTCCCAGGCGTTGATCTGGCCAGGGCGAGCGATGTACGGCGCGTCCGGGAACATCTCTTTCAGCTCCGGCACCAGTGGGCCGTTCGGGCCTTGTTCGAAACTGGTGGTGAGGATGGTCGGCAGTTCGAAGAACTTGGCCAGATCGGCCAAGGCCAGCACGTTGTTCTTGAATTCGTTCGGCGAGAAGTCCTGCACCAGGGAAATCAGGCCGGTCTGGTGGTCGACCAGCAGCACGATGGCGTCGTCTTTGTTCAGGCGGTTGTAGGTTGGAGTGGTCATGGTCTGCTTCCCTTTTGAGTTTTTGAATTTGTTGTTGCGTTCAAGTTGGGTACAGATTACTGACGCACAGGGACGGGATAAATCGGCTGGAATGTGTTTCACCGTCAACCTGAAACGGACAATCATTCGACATTCAAGTCCAGCCCTCCAGGCGCATCGTCGCGCGCACCAGCCGCTGCTCTTCGCTTTCGATCTCCTTGAGGTTGTCACTGATGCTCTGGATATGCGCGACAGCAGCCTTGCGCGCCTGTTCAGGCAGGCGCCCGGTCACGGCGTTGTAGAGGCGCGCGTGTTGGCGGTCAATCTGGCGTTTTTGCGGTTCGCGGTGATAGAGATTGTTGACCGAGGCGAACACCGTGTTGAGCAACAAATCCGTCAGTGAGCGCAGGGTCTGCACCAGCACCGGGTTGTGTGAAGCCTCGCAGATCGCCAGATGGAATGCGTGGTCGAGCCGCGCATGTTCGGATGCTTGCAGCTCACAGCCATGCGCATCGAGCAAAGCCTGATAGCTGCGGGTGATCAGGACGAAATCCGCTTCGGTGCCGCGCAACGCCGCCAGCCGCGCCGACTCGCCCTCCAGCAGGCTGCGCACTTCAAACAAGTCGTACAGGGTGCGCGGTTGCGAGCTGAACAAGTGCATCAGGGGCGATGCGACGCCCTGCCCGGAAAGGTCGGCGACAAAAGAGCCTTTACCCTGCTTGGTGCTGATGATCCCGCGGGCGCGGAGCAGTTTCAGGCCTTCACGCAACGCGGTGCGCGAGACGCCGAGTTTTTCCGTCAACCGGCGTTCAGAGGGCAATAGTTGCCCGGTCTTCAACACGCCGTCGACGATCAATCGCTCGACACGTTCGCAAACCACATCCGCCACCTGCACAGTCCGTCCTTCACTGGTATGACCAGCCATAACCCTGCATCTCCCTGCTTAACGATTGCATCGCATCTTGTTGTTTTAAAAGACTTGAGGGGCTTCATACGAAAAACCCGGCAAAAAGAACTGGTTCGACCAGTACCGGACGACGTAGACAGTATTGCCCGTGCGCCCAATGATGCAAGCACGCCCATGTGGCGTCGGCCTGTCAAAAACAATAACCAAGGGTTGCCTGCCCGCGATGAATATTCTTTACGACGAACGCGTTGATGGCGTGTTACCGGCCACCGATAAACCCGCACTGCTCAGCGCGCTGCGGGCGCAAATGCCGGAGCTGGAAATCCTCCACAGTGAAGAGGCGCTGAAACCGTACGAATGCGATGGTTTGTCGGCCTACCGCACCACACCGATGCTGGTGGTGCTGCCACGCGAGCTCGAACAAGTCGTGACCATCCTCAGAATCTGTCATCAACAACGCGTGCCAGTGGTGCCGCGCGGCGCCGGTACCGGTCTGTCCGGTGGTGCCCTGCCGCTGGAAAAAGGCGTGCTGCTGGTGATGGCGCGCTTCAACCGGATACTCGAAATCAACCCTGCCGGACGTTTTGCGCGGGTCCAGCCGGGCGTGCGCAACCTGGCGATTTCCCAGGCGGCCGCACCGCATGGTTTGTATTACGCGCCGGATCCGTCTTCGCAGATCGCCTGCTCCATCGGCGGCAATGTCGCGGAAAACGCCGGTGGCGTGCACTGCCTGAAATACGGTCTGACCGTGCACAACCTGCTCAAGATCGAGATGCTCACTGTCGAGGGTGAGTGCCTGACGCTCGGCTCCGACGCATTGGACTCACCCGGTTTCGATCTGCTCGCACTGTTCACCGGCTCCGAAGGCATGCTCGGGGTGATCACCGAAGTCACCGTCAAACTGCTGCCCAAACCGCAAACTGCGAAAGTCCTGCTCGCGGCGTTCGACTCGGTGGAAAAAGCCGGGCGCGCGGTTGCTGACATCATCGCCGCCGGGATCATTCCGGGCGGCCTGGAGATGATGGACAACCTCGCCATCCGTGCTGCCGAGGATTTTATCCACGCCGGTTACCCGATCGATGCCGAAGCGATTCTGCTGTGCGAACTGGACGGCGTCGAAGCCGATGTCGACGACGACTGCCAGCGCGTGCGTCAGGTGCTGCAACATGCCGGTGCCACCGAACTGCGCCAGGCCAAAGACGAGGCCGAGCGCGTGCGTTTCTGGGCCGGACGCAAAAATGCCTTCCCTGCCGTCGGCCGGCTGTCGCCGGATTATTACTGCATGGATGGCACCATCCCGCGCCGCGAATTGCCCGGCGTGCTTCAGGCAATTGCCGATTTGTCCATCGAATACGATTTGCGCGTGGCCAACGTCTTTCATGCTGGCGACGGCAACATGCATCCGCTGATTCTGTTTGATGCCAACCAGCCCGGCGAGCTGGATCGCGCGGAAACCCTGGGCGGCAAGATCCTTGAGTTGTGCGTCAAGGTCGGCGGCAGCATCACCGGCGAACACGGTGTCGGCCGCGAGAAAATCAACCAGATGTGCGCGCAGTTCAGCAGTGATGAATTGACTCTGTTCCATGCCGTCAAAGCAGCATTCGACCCCGGCGGCCTGCTCAATCCCGGGAAAAATATTCCGACCCTGCACCGCTGCGCCGAATTCGGTGCGATGCATGTCCATCACGGCCAGTTGCCCTTCCCCGATCTGGAGCGTTTCTGATGACGGTCGAACATGACAACGACGCCGCCGCCGAACTGCTGCAACAGGTTGAGCAGGCGCTACATGACAAACTTGCGTTGCGCATCCAGGGCGGCAACAGCAAGGCCCATCTGGGCCGCGTGACCCACGGCGCGTTGCTCGATACTCGCGTGCATCGCGGCATTGTCAGCTACGACCCGACGGAACTGGTGATCACCGCACGCGCCGGCACGCCATTGGCCGAACTCAACGCGGCCCTCGACGCGGCCGGACAAATGCTGCCATGCGAGCCGCCACACAGTGAGGCGGGTGCCACCGTCGGTGGCATGCTCGCTGCCGGGTTGTCCGGGCCGCGCCGCCCCTGGGCCGGATCCGTGCGCGATTACGTACTGGGCACGCGGATCATTACCGGCCACGGCAAACATCTGCGTTTTGGCGGCGAAGTGATGAAGAACGTTGCCGGCTACGATGTCTCGCGCCTGATGGCTGGCAGTTTTGGTTGCCTGGGATTGCTCACTGAAGTCTCGCTGAAAGTCCTGCCGAAACCACGTCACAGCCTGAGCATTGCCTTGGAAATCAGCCGCGAACGTGCGTTGCTCAAACTCGCCGAATGGGGCCAACAACCGGTTCCGATCAGCGCCGCCAGCCACGACGGGCAACGCCTGCATCTGCGCCTGGAAGGCGGTGAAGGATCGGTGACGGCGGCTCATGACCGACTCGGGGGTGAACCGCTGGACACGGCGTACTGGGCCGATCTGAATGCTCAGCGCCTGGCCTTTTTTGCCGATCCAAGGCCGCTCTGGCGCCTGTCAGTGCCGCCGCACACAGGCCCGTTGAGCCTGCCCGGCGAACAACTGATCGATTGGGGCGGAGCCCAGCGCTGGCTGAAGTCCGACGCCGACGCCCTGATCATCCGCGCCATCGCCACCCAGGCGAGCGGTCACGCCAGCTGCCATGCAAACTGCGCACAACCGTTCCAGCCGCTGGCACCGGCGTTACTGCGCTATCAGCAATCACTGAAGACGCAACTGGACCCGCAAGGGATTTTCAACCCGGGCCGAATGTACGCAGAGATCTGATCATGCAAACCACCCTGAGCGAAAAATCCCTGCGCCTTACGCGCGCCGCAGAAGCCGAGCGCATTTTGCGCAGTTGCGTGCATTGCGGGTTCTGCAACGCCACCTGCCCGACCTATCAACTGCTCGGCGATGAACTGGATGGCCCACGCGGCCGGATTTACCTGATCAAGCAAGTGCTCGAAGGCAATACCGCAAGCGCCACCACCCAACAACATCTCGACCGCTGCCTGTCCTGCCGTAATTGCGAGACCACCTGCCCGTCCGGTGTCGACTATCACAACCTGCTCGATATCGGCCGTGCGGTGGTCGATGATGCAGTGCCGCGCAGTCCCGGCCAGCGTCTGTTGCGCCAGGGTTTGCGCAGCGTGTTGACTGAGCCGCGGTTGTTCAAACCGTTGCTGATCCTCGGTGAACGACTGCGTCCACTGCTGCCGCAGGCTGTGCAAATGAAGCTACCGCGACACATTGCGCCGGCCAGACCCAGACCAGCGCGAACGCGGGCCCGCACGATGCTGATGCTCGAAGGCTGCGTACAGACCAGCCTGTCGCCCAACACCAACGCCGCGACCGCGCGGGTGCTCGACCGTCTGGGCATCAGCATCCTGCCGATCAGCGAGGCCGGTTGCTGCGGTGCGATTGACTATCACCTCGACGCCCAACAGGCCGGACTGCAGCGCGCGCGGCGCAATATCGATGCGTGGTGGCCGGCGATCGCAAGCGGCGCCGAGGCGATCGTGCAAACCGCCAGCGGGTGTGGCGCCTTCATCAAGGACTACGCTCACCTGCTCGAACACGATCCGGCCTACGCAATGAAAGCCGCCAAAATCAGTGCGATCAGCAAGGATCTGGTGGAGATTCTGCAGGCGGAACCGCTGGAACAACTGGTCGTGGCGCACAACGATCAGCGTCTGGCGTTTCATTGTCCGTGCACGCTTCAGCACGCGCTCAGACTCGGTGGCGCGGTGGAAAGTGTTCTGACACGGCTGGGGTTTCACCTCACGCCAGTGCCCGACAGTCACCTGTGCTGCGGTTCCGCCGGTACCTATTCGATCACCCAGCCTGCACTTTCCCGGCAATTGCGCGATAACAGGATCAATGCGCTGGAAAGCGCCTCGCCCAGCCTCATCGTCACCGCCAACATTGGTTGCCAGATTCACCTCGACAGCGCTGGCCGCACGCCGGTCAGGCACTGGATCGAGGTGCTTGAAGAGTCCCTTCTCGCGCAGGAAAAACCATGAACAGCAAATTCGTATTGAGCCAGAGAGAAGTCGCGCTGATCCTCGCCGCCGGGCGCACCGAGGCGCAGCGCAACCAATGGCCGGTGAGTATTGCCGTGGTCGATGATGGCGGCCACTTGCTGGCGCTTGAGCGCCTCGACGGTTGTGCACCGATCGGCGCCTACATCTGCATGGAAAAGGCCCGCACTTCAGCCCTCGGTCGCCGCGAATCAAATGTCTATGAAGAGATGGTCAACAACGGTCGCAACGCGTTTCTCTCGGCGCCGCTGCTGACCTCGCTTGAAGGTGGCGTGCCGATCATTGTCGACGGACAAGTGATCGGTGCGGTGGGCGTGTCCGGGGTCAAATCCGCTCAGGACGCGCAGATTGCCAAGGCTGCCGTCCTCGCGCTGCAAGGTTATTCGTAGAACGGCTCGACGGCTTCGCGACTGCCGACAAAAAACTGTCCGCAAGCAGGCGCAAGGGTTGCAGGTCGAAGTCCCTGCAGCGGTCCCTCATCAGCTGTTGGAAATGACGGTAAACCGCAGCGTGGTCGCTGATGGTCTCAGTCGAACAGGTCCCGAGGCAGCTCGACCCGCGCCACCAGGCCACCGCCGCTGCGATTGCGCAGGGTCAGCTCACCACCCTGCTCGCGCACGATCGCCTGCGCGGCCGAAAGCCCCAGCCCGACGCCGCCGGTGTCACGATTGCGCGAAGCTTCAAGGCGATAGAACGGATCGAAAACCCGTTGCAGCGCCGACTCGGGAATCCCCGGCCCTTGGTCGCACACCTCGATGCAGATCGTATGGTCGTTACCGCTCAGTGCGATGCTCGGTTGCTGCGCGTATTTGGCGGCGTTTTCCAGCAAATTGACGATCACCCGCTTGATGCCCAGCGGCCGCCCCTCATACACCAGATGCGCGGGGCCACTGAAGTCGACAGCGAGGTGCTGGTCGCGGTAATCGTCGATGATGGTTTGCAGCAACTCCGACAGGTCGAACGCGGTGGGCTGCTCGCGGTGAGTGTCCTCACGAAAGAACGCCAGCGCGGCGTTGATCATCGACTGCATTTCTTCAACGTCACGGATCAGTTTGTGCTGATGATCGAGGTCTTCCATGAACTCGCTGCGCAAACGCATGCGGGTCAGCGGCGCGCGCAGATCGTGGGAGATGGCCGCGAGCATGTGCGTGCGCTCGGCGATGAAATGCTGGATCTGCGCCTGCATGGTGTTGAAGGCGATGATTGCCTGACGTATTTCGTCCGGGCCTTCGACGTTGATCGGCGGCGCCCGCAGATCGCTGCCAAAGCGCCGGGCGGCGCTGGCGAAGCGCTGCAGCGGAGTGGCCAACTGGCGCGTGGCGAGCCATGCCACCAGCAAGGTGGCGATCAATCCGAGGGCGATGACCACCGCGATCCGCGTGCCGACGTCGAGGCCCCAACTGCGTTGCGGCGGGGTAAACGACAACCAGCTGCCATCGACCAATTGCACCAGCGCGACGTAGTGCGCGCGCTGGCTGTCGCGCGGAAAGTCATCGGGGCTGAACACTTCGATTTCACGGTCGTCACCCAGCAGTTGTTGCATCACCGGCCCCCTGCCCGCCTCGATTGGCGTGCCGATCGCAGGCAGATCGAAGTCGGCGCGCCGAGCGTGCCAGACCACGTTCAGCATCGAACTGGTTGCCGCGCTGGCCAGTTGCGGGCGCAGCGACGTCGGGGCGGCTTCGATCAGCCGCGTGGTCACGGCAATCTGTTCGAGCAGGCCGGTGCGTTCAATGGGCGGGCGCGCCCAGATGCCGGCGACCTGGACGAACAAGGCATTGAGTGCCAGTGAAGCCAGCATCGCCGCGAGGATGGTCAGGGCAATCCGCCGTCGCAGGGTATCGCGGCGCAACAGACGGCGGATCACGAACGGCTGACCTTGGCGGTGAACATGTAGCCTCCGTTGCGCACAGTGCGGATCAGGTCTGGACGCTTGCTGTCGGGCTCGATCTTGCGTCGCAGGCGACTGACCTGGACATCGATGCTGCGATCAAAGGCGTCGTGGCCTTCGCCACGCGTCAGGTCGATCAATTGTTCGCGGGTGAGAATGCGCTGGGGATGATCGAGAAACACCACCAACAGGTCGAATTCGCCAGCGGACAGCGGAATCATCACCTGCTCCGGCGAGCGCAACTCGCGACAGGTGATATCCAGGTGCCAACCGGCGAACACAATCACCGGTCGCGGGCGTTCACTGGCGGGACTTGGCTGCTCGCCGGCACGACGCTGCACGGCGCGCACCCGCGCGAGCAATTCGCGTGGTGCGAAAGGCTTGGTCAGGTAATCGTCGGCGCCAAGCTCCAGGCCGACGATGCGATCGCTGAGCTCGGCCATGGCCGTGAGCATGATGATCGGAATGCCCATCTGTGCGCGGATTTTCTGGCACAGGCTCAGGCCGCCTTCGCCGGGCAGCATGACGTCGAGAATAATGGTGTCCGGGCGCTGCTGCGCAATGGCCGCCCACATCGCCACGCCATCTGGCGAGACATCGACCTCGTAGGCATGCTGAACGAAGAACTTCTTCAGCAGGGACAGCACTTCCATGTCGTCATCGACGATCAGCAATCTGCTCACGGTCACAGGATCCAAGGGCCAAAAAAGAGCGCATCTAAAACCATTTCGCCGTTCGGGTCATTTATTTCAATCACGCAACATTCCTTCCGCGCCGACAACAATCGGACATTCCCGGGCAATCCTCCTCGGGCACTCTGCGGGACTTTCATCGCAGGGGGCTCCCATGAAGGAATTCAATCAGAGGTACACCGCCAAGGGCCGCGCCAGCCATCGTCCGTTGATCCTTAGCCAGCGCACTACGGCACCCGGGCACGATACGCCGATTCTGTTTCAGGAGTCATGCCTGGGCCTGACCGGCAATCAGGAGCGCATCGTCCTGCGCCGCTACTTCGAACAATTCAGCCCGGACAACGCGCACTGGGTGGAATACGTGCATTCGATTCCAGTCGCCGACCTCGTGCACTGGATCATGCGCCACGGCCAGTTGCATATCGAGTGCTCGGACAACGCCCCGCCAGCCCACAAGGAAAGCCATTGATGATCAGCAATTTCTCGAAGTCGCTGGTGCTTTCAGCCACCTTGAGCCTGCCGGCATGCAGCAATAAAACCGTCGAACCGAAGATGTACAGTGGATTTCTGCATGACTACAGCCTGTTGAGCGAACGCCAGTCACCGTCGGGGCAGACGGTACTCGGATGGGTCAGCCCGGCATTGGCCCGAGGCCGTTATACCCAGGCCTATCTGGCGCCCAGCCAGTTCTACCCGAGCGTCGCACCGACCGAGCGGATTCCGCTGAGCACGTTGTCCGGCGTGACCGAATACTATGACGCGGCGCTCAGACAGGAACTGGGCAAAGTCATGCGCCTGGTGTCGACACCGGGGCCCGACACCCTCATCGTGCGACCGGCGATTACCCGGGTCGCGACCCGCACCCAGGGTTTGCGCTTTTATGAATGGCTGCCGGTCACGCTGGTCGCAGCAGGCGTGAGCATCGCCACCGGCATTCGCGACCAGGACAGCGAAATTACCACCGAAGTATCGTTCGAGGATGGTTCGACCGGCGAGGTGGTCGCCGAAGTGATCCGCAAGGGCATCGGCGTGCCACTGGAGAACGACAAACAGGCGCTGAGCGCCGATGACGTCAAGATCGTGCTGGACGGCTGGGCCGGCGATCTGGGCAAATCCTACCTGGCGTTGCGCAAGTAAACGGCCGTCGGCAAGGCGAGGTGTGCGTCGGTTATGAACTAATAACACCTTCATTAAGCGGTCGCTGAAACGTTGTACTAGGATAGGATCCAGTTCCCGAGGCGTTTTCACCGGTCAAGGAGCTTCACCCCCGGCGCCTGCGGGACACGAGCCGCCCATTGCAACTCATGGATGAATGACATGAACTCACAGCTGTTCCCGCAGATTGGCAAAGTAATTGCCAGCACCGGCAGCCGGCATTTTCCGCGCATGCTTCACGACCTGATCCTCACTCAACTGGCGGTGGACGCCACGCACATCCGCCAGATGCGTGTCGAGTCGGTAAGCCGTACATCCCTTCGCAACGGCCCCGAACCGCTGAAAGAGCCAGCACTGCTGGCCGAAACGCTGTTCTCGGAACACAGCGCGATGCCCAGCGACGAGCTGCCGCCGGCAGAATCAGCCAACGTCACCGATGCCTCGCAACTGCACCTGACCCGACGCAAGGACGGTTTTCGCTACGTGATTTCGGTGTACCGCAACGGTCAGTCGCAACGTTTTTCCGCCCGGGAGCGCAGCCTGTTGCAAGACATCTCCCCAGTGCTGCTGCCGATGGTCGAGAAACATATCAACGCCGTGCAACCCGCCTGCCCTGAAGCCGAAAGCCCCAGCGAAGCCCCCGAGGGCACCGGGCTGCAAACCCTGCGCTTGCGCTTCACCGAACGTTTGCAGCAATTGGGCCTGAGCCTGTCGAACCGTGAAACCGAGGTGTGCATCGGCCTGCTCGCCGGGCACACGGCACCGGAACTGGCCGAGCAATTGCAACTGAAGGTCAACACGGTGGAGAGCTATCTCAAACGGGCGGCGATCAAGCTGGGCATCAGTGGCCGGCATTCGTTGATGCGCTGGATGTATTCGCCACAGGAAACCTCGGCATCGAGCGCTGCCTGATAACACTGCAGAACCGCTGTTCGATAACGCCGCTGTTGATCGTTCCCACGCTCTGCGTGGGAATGCAGCCCGTGACGCTTCGCGTCACTGGACGCAGAGCGTCCCTAAAGGCATTCCCACGCGGAGCGTGGGAACGATCAACAAGCGCGGGCTGTCAATCGCGGGCGAGTGCCTCGATCGGGTCGAGGCGCGAGGCGTTGCGGGCCGGGACGAAGCCAAAGACGATGCCGATCAATGTCGAACAGATCACCGCCGTGAGCACCGAGGTCAACGAGAAGACCATCTCCCACTCCTTGATAAACAGCGAAAACAGATGCCCGATCGCGTACGACAGGGAAATCCCGATCGCCCCGCCCAACAGGCAGACCATTACCGCCTCCACCAAAAACTGCTGACGAATGTCCGACTGCCGCGCGCCGACCGCCATGCGAATACCGATCTCGCGGGTGCGTTCGGTCACCGACACCAGCATGATGTTCATCACTCCGATGCCGCCGACCACCAAGGAAATCACCGCAATCAGCGACAGCAACAACGCCAGCGAACGACTGGTTTTCTGCACGGTCTGCAAAACGCTGTCGAGGTTGTTGGTGAAGAAATCCTTACTGCCATGGCGTTGCAGCAGCAGTTGGGTCACATGCTCTTCCACCACTTTGCTCGGCTGGCCGTCCTTCATGCGCACGCTGATGCTGTCCAGATAACGCTGGCCCAACACCCGCCCCGCAGCGGTTTCATAGGGCACCCAGACGTTGAGGGTCTTGCCCGAGGCAAACAGGCTTTTATCCTGTGCGGCGACGCCGATCACCGTGCACGGCAGGTTACCGATCAGGATCACCTGGCCCAACGGATCGACATCCTGCCCGAACAAACGCTGACGGGTGTTGTGATCAATGACCACCACCTGCGCCTGGCGCCGCGCATCGCTTTCGCTGAACGCAATACCCGCCGCCATCTTGATGCCGCGCACCTTGAAGTACTGATCGCTGACGCCGTTGACCTGGGCATCCAGATCGATATTGCGGTAGCGCAACAACAGGCTGCGGCCAATCATCGGCGTGGCGCTGTCGACGTAGTACAACTGACTCAGTGCCGTGACATCGGCCGGCGTCAGGGTTTCGATGGCCGCCGCACGCTTGTCACCGTAGCTGGTGCCGGGATAGACATCGATGGTGTTGCTGCCGATGGCCGCGATGTCCTTGAGCACGTAGTTCTTGGCGCCCTCGCCGACCGCCGAGATCGATACCACCGAGGTGATGCCGATGACGATGCCGAGCATGGTCAGCAACGTCCGCATGCGGTGCGAGATCAATGCGACCCAGGCCATGCTGAAGGCTTCCTTGAACAGTCCGAGGCTGGCGACCAGGCGCCGCGACGCAGCGGCTTTCGGCGCCACCGGCTCATCGCTGAGCAAGTGCGTGGTGTCACGTTCGTTGGCACGGTCGCTGAGGATTTCGCCGTCGCTGACTTCGATGATGCGCTCGGCGTTGGCCGCGACTTTCGGGTCGTGGGTCACCAGAATCACCGTGTGCCCGGCCGCGTGAAGCTCCAGCAGAATGCGCATCACCTCTTTGCCGCTGGCCGGGTCGAGGGCGCCGGTGGGTTCATCGGCGAGGATCACTTCGCCGCCGTTCATCAACGCCCGGGCGATACTGACCCGCTGCTGTTGGCCGCCAGACAACTGGCTCGGCCGATGCGTCAGGTGGCCTTCGAGGCCCAGTCGCGCCAACAGCTCTCGGGCCCGGGCATGGCGTTGCAGCTGGGGGGTACCGGCATAAATCGCCGGCATCTCGACGTTGTGCATCGCACTCAGGTGCGGCAGCAAGTGGTAACGCTGGAAGATGAAACCGAAGTAGTCACGACGCAGTTCGGCGAGTGCCTGATTGTCCAGATCACGGGTCTCCTGACCGTTGATCTTGTAGCTGCCGGCGGTGGCGTAATCGAGGCAACCGAGGATGTTCATCAGCGTTGATTTGCCGGAGCCCGAGGCGCCGATGATCGCGACCATTTCCCCGGCATGGATCGTCAGGTTGATGTTCTTCAGCGCGAGAAATTCGCGGTCGCCGGCAGTGAAACTGCGGGTGATGCCGGTCAGCTGTAACAGTGGCTCAGTCATGCTCAGGCCCCCGCCACATTAGTCAGCGGATCACCGATGACCACGCGATCACCTTCAGCCAGACCATCATTGATCTGCACTTTGACGTTGTTGTTGATCCCGGTCTGCACATTGCGCGACTGCGCGTGCCCCTTGGCATCCAGCACCCGCACCGGAAAGCTGCCATCGGCATTGCGCGGGCCGAGCGCCGCCACCGGCACGGTCAGCACTGCCTTGGCGGTGTCGAGGACGATGCGCACCTGCGCGGTCATCGAAATGCGCAGGCGATGGTCGGGGTTCGGCACTTCAAACAAAGCGTTGTAGAACACCGCGCTGCTTTGCTTCGGCGTGCCGGCGGGCGGGGTTTCGAGAAAATTCTGCGGCGCTGGATCGGTACCGCGCAATTTCGCGTAGTAGCGTTTGTCCTCGCCAAGAATGGTGAAATACACCTCTTGCCCCGGCGCGATATGGATTACATCGGCTTCGGAGACCTGCGCCTTGACCGTCATGGTGTCCAGGTCCGCCAGTTTCAGCAGGACCGGCGCCAGTTGGCTGGCAATCACTGTCTGGCCTTCCTGAGTGACCACGCCGACCACGTCACCATCGATCGGCGCAACAATCCGCGTGTACGCCAGATTGACCTTGGCCGTGTCGATCTGGATGTGCGCGCTTTTGATCTGCGCATCCAGCGACATCAGATTGGCCTGCTGCACCTGATAGTTGGATTCGGCGGTTTCGAAATCCTGGCGCGAAATCGACGCATCTTCCTGCAGGTTCTGATAGCGCTCGTAAATCGCTTTGGTCTGTTTGAGCTGGGCCTGCGTGGCGCGTTTTTGCGCCTGCAGGTTTTCCTCATCGACCTGAGCCTGACGCAGGGTGTTTTGCAACACCAGCGGATCGATCTCCGCCAGCCACTGCCCCTTCTTCACCTTGTCGCCGACCTTGACCTTCAGCGACTTCAGTTGGCCAGAGACCTGCGCACCGACATCAACCTGCTTGATCCCTTCGAGCACGCCGGTGGCCAGCACTGCGTTCTCAATGTCATCGCGCTCGACCGTGGCGGTCAGGTACTGCGGCGCCTCGGCCGGTGCCTGCACCGTGTAGAACACCAAACCCGCCACCACCGCCAACGCCAAACCCATACCGGCTTTGCGCCACTTCGACTTTTCCATAAATGCCCACAAGTCCGTTCAGGATCGAGCCCGGCGTGACGCCGGGCTCTGCTAGATAAACAACAATCAGGACAATATTTCGCCCGCTGGCACTTTCCGGCCGTCATGCCACCACGCTGCGAAACTGAAGACGTTGGGCGCCTTGAGAATCGTGAAATGGTTGCCCGGCCCGTACCACACCACCAGATCCGCGACCTGGCGCTGCCACCCTTCAACCATCGCCGCCTGCTCGCGCTGATTGCCCCACGAATCCAGCGTCGGGTCATCGACCAGCGCCAGCCGCACTGGGCCGGTGTAGGCCAGTTGCGGTTGATAGACCGTGCGCAGTGCCGTGGCAAAAGTGCGTACCGGGCCGTGCATCGCCTGCGCTGACGAACGCGCAGACAACACACCGGCGCGCACCATGCCCTCGTGCAGCAGGGACATTTGCGTAGCGTCGTCAGCCTCGGCGAACACCAGCGGATCGATGCCCAACGACTTGCCGCTGGACAGTTGCAACGTCTCGATCAAACGCTCCAGCGCGGCGGTCGTCGTATACGGTTTGCCCGCCGTGCCGTTGCCACCGGGTGCTTCGCTGTCAATCAGGGTCAAGGACGCCACTTCACGCCCCGTCGCCTGCAACTGCGCCGCCATGGCATGCGCGACCCAGCCGCCGAACGAATGGCCGATCAGGTGCACCGGGCCTTGCGGACACAGCTGTTCGACGGCGTGCAGATAACACTTCGCCGCCGCTTCCACCGAACTGTGCGGCACGCCACTGCCATCGAGCCCGCGCGGTTGCAGACCGAAAATCGGCCATTCCGGGCCCAGTGCTTCGGTCAGGTGAATGAACCCGGTGACACTGTCGCCCGCCCCCGGCACGCAGAAGATCGGCGCATGCCCGGCGTGCCCGCTCTGGATCGTCAACATGGGTTGATAAGCCTGTGGTTGCGGGGCCTGCGCAGCGGCCATGGCCTGACTCAAGGCCTGGCCGAGTGCCTGGATATCCGGTTTTTTCATCATGCTGCGGTGATCCCCCGGCACATCGATGCAGCGCAGCAAACCGCTGCCGACCTTGTTCTCCCAACCACGGGTCGGACTCGGCTGTGCCTGCCCCGGCATCAGTGACTGAGCGCGGAACAAGTGCACCGGTTGGCTGGCCGGGCTGACCCGATAATGCGCCAGCGCCAGGCCATGAGCGGCCTCACGGTCAAAGTAACTCCAGGCATCTGCTGCGCTCAGTGCGGCCAGTTCCGGGTCAGGCAATTGCTGTTCGCAGCAGCGCTGGAACAGTTCATCGAACGCGATGAGTTCGACTTCAGCCTCAAGCCTTTCGACATCAGCCAACGCTTGCAGCCCTTGTTCACCAAGCATCTGCGAACGCGCCCGACAATGTTCGAGCAATTGACGCTTGTCACGATGCTCGCCGCTCCAGCGGGTTTTATCCTGGCTGGCCGAGTGCGGGGCGTAGGTATCGAGCAGGCCGACAAACGCCACCGCCTCGTCGAGACCGAGCAATTGCTGTGCGATTTCATAGGCCAGCAAGCCACCAAACGACCACCCGGCCAGACGGTAAGGCCCGTGCGGCTGCACCGAGCGCATGATCCCGACCATCCGCGCCGCCATGCATTCAAGGGTGCGCAATTGCGGCTGCCCCAACGGCACACCGGGCAAACCGTAAATCGGAAACTGCCCCTCGATGTGCATCCCCAATGCCGGGAAATACACATCCCGACCGCTGAATTCATGGATCAGGAACAGCGCATTGCCGCCCTCGCCCGGTCGCACCACGACCAGTCCTTCCGGCTGCTCGGGCACACCACTGCGCTGACTGAGCAGCGCGGCCAGCGCCTCGATGCTCGGCCGCTGGAACAGCTCCGCCAGCGTCACTTGTTGCCCCGCCCGCTGCAGCACGTTGACCAGACGCATCGCCAGCAATGAATGCCCGCCCAATTCGAAGAAGTTGTCGTGACGTCCAACCTGCTCGACATTCAGCACCTCACTCCAGACCCGCGCCAGCAAGGTTTCGACCTCACCTTGAGGCGCTTCGTAGTGCCGGCTGAGCACGGCGTCGAGGCCTGGTGCCGGCAGCGCCTGGCGGTCGATCTTGCCGTTGGGACTCAACGGCAAGACGTCGAGCGCAACAAACGCGCCCGGTACCATGTATTCGGGCAACTGCTCGAGGACGAACGCGCGCAGCGTATCGATCGCCGGCACAGCACGGCGATCAACCGCAGTGAAATAGGCGACCAGTCGCTCGTCGCGCATCAGCACCACCACCTCGCGCACCTGCGGGTGCTGAATCAACCGCGCTTCGATTTCACCGAGTTCCAGACGCAAGCCGTGCAGCTTGACCTGGAAGTCGTTACGCCCGAGGAATTCGAGGTTACCGTCGGCGCGGTAACGCACTAGATCGCCAGTGCGGTACAAGCGATCACCGGCTACGAACGGGCTGTCGATAAAGCGCTCGGCCTGCATCTGCGGCAGTCCCCTGTAACCGCGTGCCACGCCGATACCGCCAATGTGCAACTGGCCAATAACGCCGTGCGGCACAGCCTGATCGTGTGCATCGAGCACATACAGTCGGGTGTTACAGATAGCCTTGCCGATTGGCAATTCAGATAATGGCACCGGCATGTGCGGTTCCAGCGTCCACGCCGTGCTGTCGACCGTGGCCTCGGTCGGGCCATACACGTTATGCAGGCGCACCCACGGCAGGTGCTGGCGCACAGCAGCGGCCAGTGCCGCCGTGAGTTCGCCGCCACCACAGAACACATCGGTGAGGCTGGTGCATTCACTGACGTCCTGCAGTTCAACAAACTGCTGCAACAACGCCGGCACAAACTTGACCACCGTAATGCGTTGCTGACGAATGACTTGCGCCAGATACGCCGGTTCCCGGTGACCGCCCGGCCGTGCCAATCCCAGCCGCACCCCCGCCGTCAGCGGCCAGAAGAACTCCCACACCGACCCGTCGAAACTGAAAGGCGCTTTCTGCAACAGCGCGCCGTCTGTGGTCGGCGGGCAGATCTGCGAGCCCCAATACACCAGATTGCACAGGCCACGGTGTTCAAGCATCACGCCTTTTGGTGTGCCGGTCGAACCCGAGGTGTAGATCATGTACGCCAGATTCGAAGCATTCAGACCGGGCACCTGCGGATTGCTGTCTGCCTGGTCATGCCAAGTGCATTGATCAAAGTCGATCAGCAGCGCATCGGTCGCGGCGAACAGCGATCGGGTCGCCGTCTGCACCAGCACTGCCACCGGCGCGCAGTCCCTGAGCATGTAGTCGAGGCGCTCCGCCGGATAAGCCGGATCCAGCGGCACATAAGCGCCACCGGCCTTGAGAATGCCGAGCAAACCCACCACCAGATCAAGTCCACGCTCGACGCACAGCGCCACCCGCGCATCCGGCCCCACATCCTGCTCGCGCAGATGATGCGCAAGACGGTTGGCGCGGGCATTCAGTTCGCGATAAGTCAGGCTGTGTTCGCCGATCTGCACGGCAATGGCATCCGGCTGACGCTGCACCTGCGCTTCGAACAGGCTCTGAATCGGCTCCTCGACCGGGCAATCAACCGCCGTCGCATTGAATTCGCCGAGCAGGCGTTGCTGCTCATCCGCCGCCAGCAGCCCGACTTGCGCCAACACAGCCTGATCATCACTGACCAACGCCGCCAGCAAACGCTGGAAGTAACCGACAAAACGACGCACCGTCGACTCATCGAACAACGCCGTCGCATAGCGCAACGAGCCGCGAACCCCTTGCAGAGTTTCACCGAGGCTCAACGACAGGTCGAACTTCACAAAGTGATTTTCCCCAGCGACGCCTTCCAGCGTCAGGCCGCCCAGTGCCAAAGCGGGCGCAACGCTGCTGTCCCAGCTCAGCAGAGTCTGGAACAACGGTGTATGAGAAAGGCTGCGTAACGGTCGAGTGATTTCCACCACATGTTCGAACGGCAGATCCTGATGCGCCTGCGCCGCCAAGGTCTGCGCCTTGACCCGCGCCAGCAGCGCTGCGCCTGTCAGATCGCCCGAGGTATCGATACGCAGAGCCAGCGTGTTGACGAACATGCCGATCAGCCCCTCGATCTCGGCGCGAGTGCGGTTGGCCACCGGCGAGCCGACCACCACATCGGACTGTCCGGACAAGCGAGCCAGCAACATCGCCCAGGCACTCATGATGACCATGTACGGCGTCACGGCGTGACGCTGACACAACGCCTTGAGACCGACGCTGGTCTGCTCGTCCAGCACGATTTCGACACTGCCGCCGTGGTGATCCTGTTGTGCCGGACGCGGACGGTCAGTCGGCAGGCTCAGCAACGCCGGCGCACCGGCCAGCGTGTGCTGCCAGTAATCGCTTTGACGCTGCAACACCTCACCGCTCAGCCAGCGCCGTTGCCACACCGCGTAGTCGGCGTATTGCACGGTCAGCGGCGGCAGCGGATCCTCCTCGCCATGGCTGAACGCCTGATACAGCGCCATCAGTTCGCGGGTCAGCACGCCCATCGACCAGCCGTCGGAGATGATGTGGTGCATCGTCAGCAACAGCACATGGTGATCATCGGCCAGACGTACCAGACGTCCACGAATCAGCGGCTCATCCTGCAAATTGAACGGCCCGCGCGCTTCCCTTTCGAGCAATGTGCGCAAGGCCTCGTCGGTCTGCGGCTGTTGCCGCCAATCTTCCTCGATCAGCGGCAGGCCACTGTCGACCGGGGCAAACAGTACCTGGGCTTCGTCGTTGAATTGCGCGAAACGGCTGCGCAGGGTTTCGTGGCGCGCAACGATTCGCGCCAATGCCCGTTGCAGGGCCACGGCGTCGAGTCGGCCACGCAGGTGCAAGCCCAGAGGAATGTTGTAGGCGGTGTTGCCGCCGTCCATCTGTGCGAGGAACCACAAGCGTTGCTGGGCGAACGACAGCGGCAGCGCCTGATCTCGCGGTGCCGGCAGAATCTCGGGCAAGGTGCTGCGTTCGGCCTGACCCAGGACCTGAGCGACCGCCGCCAGCTCCGGGTTGGCAAACAGATCGGCCAGCGCCAGTTCCACGCCCAACTGCTGACGCACCTGGGACAACATGCGCATCGCCAACAATGAATGACCACCGAGTTCGAAGAAGTTGTCGTGGCGACCAACCTGTTCGACCTGCAACACCTCGGCCCAGACCCGTGCAAGGCGGGTTTCCAGTGCATTGGCCGGTGCCTCGTAAACCCGACTGAGCAGCGCTTCCTGGGTCGGCGCCGGCAGTGCCTTGCGGTCGACCTTGCCGTTGTTGTTCAATGGCAAGACATCGAGTTGCACCCATGCGGTGGGCACCATGTATTCCGGCAGTCGAGCGTGCAACTGCGCGTGCAGTTCGGCGCTGTCCAAGACGCCATCGTGCGCCGTGTAGTACGCCACCAGACGCGTGGCGTCCTGACCGTCGCGGCGCGCCAGCACTACCGCTTCCTTGATCCCCGGGCAGTTCAGCAGGCGGTTTTCGATTTCCCCCAGTTCGATGCGAAAGCCACGGATCTTCACCTGATCGTCGTTGCGGCCGATGCAGTCGAGTTGCCCCGGCGCCAGCCAGCGCGCGAGGTCGCCGGTGCGGTAGAGCAGCGCACCCGGTGTTTCGCTGAACGGATCGCGGAGGAATTTCTCGGCGCTCAGATCCGGCCGGTTCAGGTAACCCAGCGCCACGCCCTGCCCGCCGATGTACAGCTCGCCGGTCACACCCATCGGCACCGGTTGCTGATACGCGTCGAGCACGTACACCTGCGTGTTGCCGATGGGGCCGCCAATCGGCACGCTTTCGGCATTTTCCGCCACCTCGCGCACCTCAAAGGTTGTCGCGTAAGTGGTGGTTTCGGTCGGGCCGTAGCAATGCACGATGCGCAATGCCGGGGCCTCGGCCAGCAGTCGCCGGAACGCCGCCGGATCGCCACGCTCACCGCCGCACAGCAGAATCCGCAGGCCCTTGAGCGCCTGCGGAATCAGTTGCACGTACTGGTTGAACAGCGCGGTGGTGACAAACAGGATCGTCGCGCCGCTGGCACTCAGTTCACGGCCGAAGGCATTCGGATCAAGCAGGGTTTGATGGTCGATGACCACCACGCGACCGCCGTTGAGCAGCGGCGCCCAGATGTCCATGGTGCTGGCGTCGAACGCAGGGTTCGAGGCGAACACCACACGATCCTGCGCAGTGAAATCGGCGTATCCGTTGTTGAGCACCAACCGCCCAATGCCCCGGTGCGGCACCATCACCCCTTTCGGCGTGCCGGTGGAACCGGAGGTGTACATGATGTACGCCAGCGTCTCGGAGGACTGCACAAGATTCGGATTGTGCGTCGGCTGGCCGTTGAGGGTCAGCGTGTCGAGATCGATGCGCGGCGCGGCGTAGGCGATGATTTCACTGCTCAAGGTCAACAGCGCCACTGCCTGACAGTCCTCGACCATGAACGCCTGGCGTTCGCTCGGCGCATTGATGTCCAGCGGCACGTACGCCGCCGCACACTTGGCAATGGCCAGTTGCGCCACCAGCAGTTCCAGCGAACGCGGCAGCAGGATCGCCACGTGGTCGCCCGTTTGCACGCCGTGAGCGATCAGGTGATGGGCCAAACGGTTGGCTTGGGCATTCAGCTCAAAGTAGCTCAGCGAATGCGCACCATGCACCGCCGCCACCGCTTTGGGATGCGCCGCTGCCTGCTGCTGGAAAACACCGTGCACGGTCAGTGTTTGCGGGTAATCGCGCGCCGTGGCGTTGAAGTCACGCAGCAAGCGCTGACGCTCATCAGCTGCCAGCAACGGCACCTGCTCCAACACCGTTTGATCACTGCTGATCATCGCTTCAAGCAAGCGCTGCAAGTACCCGATGTACCGCTCGATCGTCAGCGCATCGAACAGCGCCGTGGCGTAGTTCAGCGAACCGCGAATCACACCGTTGACCTCGCCCAGTGTCAGCGTCAGATCAAACTTGGCGACATCGCCCGAACCGGCGACGCCCTCAAGTGTCAGCTCGCCCAGCGCCAATTGCGGACCGACGCTGCTGTCCCAGTTCAACGTGGTCTGGAACAACGGGCTATGCGCCAGGCTGCGCAGCGGTCGGGTGATTTCCACCACTTGTTCGAACGGCAGATCCTGATGTGCTTGCGCCTCCAGTGTTCGCGCCTTGACCTGCGCCAATAGCGTTTCGACACTCGGAGCGCCCGAGGTGTCGATGCGCAAGGCCAGCGTGTTGACGAACATGCCGATCAAGCCTTCGACTTCGGCGCGGCTACGGTTGGCCACCGGCGTACCGATCACCACATCGGATTGCCCGGACAGACGACTCATCAGCAATGCCCAGGCGCTCATTACGGTCATGAACAGCGTTACGCCGTGACGTTGGCTCAAGGCCTTGAGCTCTGCGCTCAAGCGCGGGTCCAGCAGCACTTCGATATTGCCGCCGGTGTAATCCTGTTGCGCCGGTCGCGGGTGATCGGTGGGCAGCGTCAACAAGGCCGGCGCGCCATCGAGGCTCTGCTGCCAGTATTGGCTTTGCCGCTGCAGCACTTCACCGCTGAGCCAGTGCCGTTGCCACACGGCGTAGTCGCCGTATTGCAGGGTCAGGGCTGGCAACGGGTCAGGCTGTCCCTGGCGGAACGCTTGATACAACGCCATCAACTCAGTGGTCAGTACGCCCATCGACCAGCCGTCGGCAACGATGTGATGCACGGTCAACAGCAGCACATGATGCTCGTCGGCCAAGCGCACCAGCCGCCCGCGAATCAGCGAGTCGTTCTGCAAATCGAACGCTGTCGAGGTTTCCTGCGCCATCAATGCCTGCAAGGTGTGCTCTGCCTGCAAGTCTTGGTACAGGTCTTCAACGCGCAAGAGCAAACCGCTGTCGACCGGGGCAATCGACACCTGCGCGGTGTCGTCGACGGGGATGAAACGGCTGCGCAGGGTTTCGGGACGGGCCACGATCTGCGCCAGCGCCTTTTGCAAGGCATCGACGTCGAGGTGACCGCGCAAGCGCAAGGCGACGGGGATGTTGTACGCCGAGTTACCACCGGCCATCTGCGCCAGGAACCACAGGCGTTGCTGGGCGAAGGACATCGGCAGCGCTTGATCACGCGCTGCCGGCACAATGTCCGGTAGCGCGCTGCGCCCGGCGCGGCTCAATACTTCGGCGACTGCGCTCAATTGCGCGTCGGCAAACAGCTCACTCAGCGCCAGTTCGACGCCGAGGCGCTGACGGATCAGCGAGACCATGCGCATCGCCAACAGCGAATGGCCACCGAGTTCGAAGAACTGATCGTAACGGCCGACCTGTCCGACTTGCAGCACTTCGGCCCAGATCTGCGCCAGTGCGGTTTCCAGCTCGCCTTGCGGCACCACGTATTCGCGGGTGGGCAGTGCGGCCAGATCCGGTTTCGGCAACGCCTTGCGGTCGACCTTGCCATTGGCGGTCAGCGGCAAAGCCTCGAGCCGGACAAACGCCGTCGGCACCATGTAGTCCGGCAACTGCGTCAACAGCTGTGCGCGCAATTGGCTCACCGCCAGCGGTTCGATCTCGGCCTGCTCGGTGAAATACGCCACCAGTCGCGGCTGACCGGGTAGGTCCTCGCGGGCCAGCAGCACTGCTTCGTTGATCCCGGTGAGCTGATTGAGGCGGGTCTCGATTTCACCCAATTCAATGCGCATGCCACGGATTTTCACTTGGTCGTCGTTACGTCCCAAGTAGTCGAGCGAGCCGTCTTCGCGCCAGCGGGCAAGGTCACCGGTGCGGTACATGCGTGCATTCGGCGTGCGGCTGAACGGGTCGCGCAGGAAACGTTCGGCCGTCAGCTCGGCGCGGTTCAGATAACCCCGAGCGACTCCGCCGCCACCGACGTACAACTCGCCCATCACGCCCATTGGCACCGGGCGTTGCTGCTCGTCGAGCAAATAAACCGCCGCGTTCGCCACCGGTTGGCCGATGTGCAACGCCGCACCGACGTCGATACGCCCGGAAGTCGCGACCACGGTGGCTTCAGTCGGGCCGTAGTTGTTGATCACAGCGAAGCGCTGCTGACGGCTGAACTGACGCAAGCGATCGCCACCGATCAGCAAGGTGCGCAAGGTCGGGTGATCGAGGTTCTGGCTGAATGCATATTCGGCGACCGGGGTCGGCAAAAAGCTCACGTCCAGCGGCTGCGCACGCCACCAGTCGAGCAGTCCATCGATGTCTTCAGCGCCGTCGTGAGTCGGTGCCAGGTGCAAGGTCGCGCCCGCACACAGGGCCGGCCAGACTTCCCACGCCATCGCATCGAACCCAAACCCGGCAAGGCTTGAGGTGTGGCTGCCGGCGTGCAAGTCGAATGCTTCACAGTGCCAGTCGATCAGGTTGGACAGCGTCTGATGCTCGACCATGACCCCTTTGGGCAGCCCCGTCGAACCGGAGGTGTAGATCACGTACGCCAAGTGCGCAGCGCTCAAGTTCGGCAACGCAGGGTTGTGCTGCGCCTGCGCCGGCCATGCGCACAGGTCGACATCAATCACTGGCACGCTCAGCACCGGCAGTCGCTCGTGCAGATCGCTTTGCGTGAGCACCGCAACCGGCGCGCTGTCACTCAATAAATAGCTGATCCGCTCGCCGGGATGCGCCGGATCGATCGGCACATAGCCGGCGCCGGCCTTGAGAATAGCGACCAGCCCGACCAGTGTGTCCAGACCCCGACGGGCGACAATGGCCACGCGGTCATCGGCTTTCACCCCGATGGCGATCAAGTGATGCGCCAACGCACTGGCCTGGCGATTGAGCTGCAAGTAAGTCAGCGGCTGCCCGGCAAACATCGCCGCCACCGCTTGCGGACGCTCGGCGACCTGCGATTCGAAGCGCTGGGCAATCGTCAGCCCGCGCGGGTAGTCGGCTTCGGTCGCATTGAAATCCACCAGCAACTGTTCGCGCTCTGCTGCCGGCAGGATCGACAACCGATCAAAGCCCGCGTGCGGCGTGTGCTCCAGCGCATCAAGCAACACGCTTAACGCACCCTGCATGTACCCGCAGATGCGCTGCGCATCAATGCCGGCCCCGGCCAATACCTTCAGGCGGAAGTCTTCGCCGAGGTCGTCAACGCTGAGGGTCAGGCGATAGTTGCTGTGTTCCTCGGCCTCGAGCAATTGCATACCGTGCCACGCCGCTTGCACCTCGGCGGAAATCGGCCCGACCGGGGCGCTGTGACGATAGTTGAGCAGCGTGCTGAACAGCGGCGTACCGGACGGCATGCCGCTGCATTGCTGCACCTGCGCCAGTTGCGCATGTTCATGAGCCAGCAACTGACTCAAGCGTTCATGAGTCGCCAGTGCGGCGCCTTTGACGCTGTGAGCGTTCAGCTCGATGCACAGCGGCAAGGTGTTGATGAACACGCCGAGCGCGCGCTCCGAGCCTTCACCGCCCTGCAATCGGCCGAGCAACACCGTGCCAAACACCACGGCATCGCGCCCGGACAATTGCCCCAACAACTGCGCCCAGGCGAGGTGCATCAGGCTGGCGGCGCTGACACCCAAGCGCCGTGCCTGTTGCCGGACGCTGTGGCTGAGTGTGTTTTCCAGCGTCAACTGCGCTTCTTGCGCGGGACCGTCATGGGCAAGATTTTGACCGTAGGGCAAGGTCGGTTCATCGATTGCGCCGAGCATTTCGCGGAAGAAGCTTTGGTGCTCTTGCTCACTCAGACCGGCCTGGGTGTGCGCCACGTAATTGCGATACGGCACCGGCTCGCTCAAGTGAGCTGCGTTGCCCAGCAGAAACGCCTGCATCTCATGCTGCAACACCTCCAGCGCCACGTGATCCATCACCAGATGATGGAACAGCAACAACGCCACCACACGCTGATTGGACACATCACGGCTGTACACCACGCGCATCAGCGGTGCCTCGGCGACCGGCATGCGATAGTTATCGATGGTGAATCGGCCACGCAACTGGCTCAGCACATCGCCCGCTTCGGCATCCGGCGCCAAGGCCTCGCAGCTCAACAAAGCCTGACGCCAGACCACTTGCACCGGCTCTTCAAGGCCTTCCCAGAACAGCGACGTGCGCAGAATGTCGTGGCGCTCGATCACCCGTTGCAGTGCTTCGGTGAAGGCCTGCAATCGCTGTTCATCGGCGAAGGCAAACTGCGCTTGCAGCACATACGGATCACCTTGAGCGGACGACAAATGATGGAACAGGATGCCCGTCTGCAGCGGCGCCAGCGGGTAGATATCCTGCACGTTGCGCGCGCCGCCGGGGACACTCGCGACGACTCGGTCGATGGTCGCTTGATCCAGCGCCACCAGTGGCAGCAAATCAGGCGTGATGCGCGCGCAACCCGCCGGAACAAGATTTGCCGGCACCGCCGCTTCAGGCTCCCCGCCCACGGCCGCTGCCAATGCGGCCAGCGTCGGTTGGCCGAACAGCACGCGAATATCCGCCGACAGGCCGGCGCGGCGCATGCGCGCGACCAGATTGACCGCCAGCAACGAATGGCCGCCCAGCTCGAAAAAGTGATCAAAGCGCCCTACCCGTTCGACCTTCAGCACCTCGGCCCAGATACCGGCAATGACGGTTTCGACTTCACCGAGCGGGGCTTCGTAGGCGCGGGTCAGCAGCGCCGACGGGTCAGGGGCCGGCAAGGCCTGGCGATCCAGTTTGCCGTTGGGACTCAGTGGCAAGGCCGGCAGATGCACAAACACGGCAGGCACCATGTAGTCCGGCAAGTGCTTGAGCAGTTCGCTGCGCAGTTGATCGATGTCCAACGGCTCGCCGCTGTAGTACGCGATCAGGCGCTGATCACCCGGCACGTCTTCACGGGCCAGCACCGCCGCTTCACGCACGCCGTCGATGTGCGCCAGATGTGCCTGAATCTCACCCAGTTCGATGCGCAAACCACGGATCTTGACCTGATCGTCATTGCGTCCCAGGTACTCGATGTTGCCATCGGCCAGATACCGTGCGACGTCGCCGGTGCGGTACAAACGCGCGCCTGGCTGATCGCTGAACGGATCGTCGAGGAAGCGTTCGGCCGTCAGCTCAGGTCGATTCAGAAAGCCCCGCGCCACCTGCACACCGCCCAGATAGATCTCGCCGACCACGCCGAATGGCACCGGTTGCTGATGAGCGTCGAGGACATACACGCGGGTATTGCACAACGGTTTGCCAATCGGCGGCGTGCTCTCCAGAACCGGCGAATCAGGCTCCAGCGTCCACACCGTGCTGTCGACGGTGGCTTCGGTCGGGCCATAAACGTTGTGCAGGCGTACCTGCGGCAGACGTTCACGCACGCTGCGCACCAACGCACCAGTCAGCTCACCGCCGCCGCAGAACACATCGCTAAGGCTACGGCACTCGCCGACCTCTTCCACTTCAAGGAATTGCTGCAACAGCGCCGGTACGAACTGGATGACATTGATTTGTTGCTGACGAATCAGCTGCACCAGCGCGGCGGGATCACGATGATCGTCCGGGCCGGCGAGGACCAGGCGCATGCCGCAGGTCAACGGCCAGAACAGCTCCCAGACGGAAGCATCGAAACTCAACGGGGTTTTCTGCAACAGCGCAGCGCCGGTCGCCAGCGGACACAGGCTGGCGCTCCAGTGCAGCAAATTGCCCAGGTTGCGGTGCTCGACCATCACGCCTTTCGGTGTGCCGGTGGAACCGGAGGTGTAAATCACATAAGCCAGGTTCGCGGCGCTCAGGCCCGGTACCTGCGGATTGCTTTGCGCAAGGTCTCGCCAGGTGCACTGGTCGAAATCGACCAACACGCCGGCCCACTCGCCGATCAGCGCGCGCGTCGGTGCATGCACCAACACAGCCACTGGCGCGCTGTCCTCAAGCATGTAAGCCAGACGCTCGGCGGGATATCCCGGGTCCAGCGGCACATAAGCACCGCCAGCCTTGAGAATCGCCAGCAGACCGACCAGCAGCTCAGGCCCGCGCTCGACGCAGATTGCCACCCGCGAATCGCAGCCCACGCCGCACTGGCGCAAGTGATGCGCGAGGCGGTTGGCGCGGCGGTTCAACTCGGCATAGCTCAAACACTGCTCACCGGCCACCACCGCGTCAGCGTCAGGCGTGCGCAAGACCTGCGCTTCGAAGCGGCCGTGAACGGTCTGCTCAAGATCGTGGATGACGGCGGCTGCGATCCGATCCACCAGCAGACGCTGGCGCTCGTCGTCGTCCCACAATGCCCCCCGCTCCAGCACCGCTTGATCGTTTCTGACCATGGCCTGCAACAGTCGCTGGAAGTAGCCGACATAACGTTCAATGGTTGCTTCGTCGAACAGGGCAATCGCGTACTCCAGCACACCACGAATCCCGCCCGGCGCGTCTGCCAGCGTCAGCGACAGATCGAACTTGGCGAAGTGGCTCGGTTCGGCGACGCTTTCCCGGGTCAGGGCGCCGAGACTCAGACCGGCGCCATGGCCGCTGTCCCAACTGAACATCACCTGAAACAACGGACTGTGCGCCATGCTGCGCGCAGGCTTGGTGATTTCCACCACTTGTTCGAACGGCAGGTCCTGGTGCGCCTGCGCATCCAGCGTCCGCGCTTTGACCTGCGCCAGTAGCGCTTCGCTGCTCAACTCGCCCGAGGTATCGATACGCAAGGCCAGCGTGTTGACGAACATGCCGATCAGGCCTTCGATCTCAGCCCGCGTGCGGTTGGCCACCGGCGAACCGATGACCACTTCGGATTGCCCGGACAACCGACTCAACAGACTCGCCCAGGCACTGAGCATGAGCATGTACATGGTCACGCCGTGACGCTGGGCCAAGGCCTTGAGTCCGGCACTCAGGCGTTCGTCGAGCACCACGTCGACGGTACTGCCGGCGTAATCCTGCTGCGCCGGGCGCACGCGGTCAGTCGGCAGCGTCAACAGCGCCGGCGCGCCGGCCAGGGTCTGTTGCCAGTATTCACTTTGGCGCTGCAGCACCTCACCGCTGAGCCAGCGCCGCTGCCACACCGCGTAATCGGTGTATTGCAGCGTCAGCGGCGGTAGCGGATCTGGCTGGCCATGGCTGAAGGCCTGATACAACGCCATCAGTTCACGGGTCAAAACCCCCATCGACCAGCCATCGGAGATGATGTGATGGAGGGTCAGCAACAGCACATGATGATCGTCGGCCAGCCGCACCAGCCGTCCGCGAATCAGCGCATCGTCCTGTAAATCGAACGGCCCCGAGGCTTCACCCTGAATCAGTGCCGCTAAGGTCTCGTCGGCTTGCGGGAGCTGGCGCAGGTCTTCAACGCGCAGCAGCAGACCGCTGTCGACCGGGGCGATCAGCACTTGCGCTGCATCGTTGTACTGGGCGAAACGGCTGCGCAGGGTTTCATGCCGCGCGACGATGCGCGCCAAGGCCTGTTGCAGGGCTTGTTCATTGAGACTGCCACGCAGACGCAGGCCGATGGGAATGTTGTACGCGGTGTTGGCACCTTCCATCTGCGCCAGAAACCACAAGCGTTGCTGAGCGAACGACAGCGGCAAGGCGCCGTCGCGGACCACCGCGACAATCTCCGGTTGCGTGCTGCGCCCGGCCTGCGCCACGGCCTCGGCGACCGCCGCCAGTTCGGCGTTGGCAAACAAATCACCCAGCGCCAGTTCGACGCCAAGGCGCTGCCGAACCTGGGACACCATGCGCATGGCCAACAGTGAATGGCCGCCGAGTTCGAAGAAGTGATCCTGACGCCCTACTCGCTCGACGTGCAGCACCTGCGCCCAGATCTGCGCCAAGGCGCTTTCCAGCTCGTTGTGCGGTGCTTCGTATTCGCGGGTGAATAACGCCGCGCGCTCGGGTTTTGGCAGGGCCTTGCGGTCGACCTTGCCATTGGCGGTCAACGGCAGTGCGTCTAGTTTGACGAAGGCCACCGGCACCATGTAGTCCGGCAACTGGGTCAACAGATGCGCGCGCAGCTCGGCCACGGCCAGCGGTTCGACCTGGCTCTGCTCGGTGAAATACGCCACCAGACGCGGCTGGCCCGGTTCATCTTCGCGGGCCAGCAGCACGGCCTCCTGAATGCCGGGCAACTGATTGAGGCGGGGTTCGGTTTCGCCAAGCTCGATGCGTACGCCGCGGATTTTCACCTGATCGTCGTTACGCCCCAGGTAGTCAATCGTGCCGTCGGCGCGCCAGCGTGCGAGGTCGCCGGTGCGATACATGCGCGCATTCAGCGAAGTGCTGAACGGGTCATGAAGGAAGCGTTCGGCGCTCAGCTCGGCGCGATTCAAATAACCACGCGCGACCCCCGCACCACCGACGTACAACTCACCCATGACGCCAATCGGCACCGGACGCTGCTGTTCATCGAGCAGGTACACCGTGGCATTGGTTACCGGTTTGCCGATATGCAAAGCGTCACCCGCCTCGATTCGCCCGGAGGTCGCGACCACGGTGGCTTCGGTCGGGCCGTAGTTGTTGATCACGTCGAACTGCTGGTTGCGGCTGAACTGGCGCAAGCGGTCGCCACCAATCAGCAGTGTGCGCAGCGTCGGGTGTTCGAGGTTCTGGCTGAAGGCGTATTCGGCCACGGGCGTCGGCAGAAAACTCACGTCCAGTGGCTGCGCGCGCCACCAGTCGAGCAATGCATCGATGTCTTCGCTGCCTTCGTGAGTCGGTGCCAGGTGCAGGGTCGCGCCAGCGCACAATGCCGGCCAGACCTCCCAGGCCATGGCGTCGAAACCGAAGCCGGCAAGGCTTGAGGTGTGGCGACCGGCGCACAGATCAAATGCACTGCAATGCCAATCGACCAGATTCGACAAGGTGCGGTGTTCGACCATCACGCCTTTGGGCAGGCCGGTGGAACCGGAGGTGTAGATCACGTAGGCCAGATGGGCGGCGGTCAGACCCGGCACCTGCGGGTCAAGGGTCTCGCTGAGCGGCCAGGTCAACGGGTCGAGATCGATCACCGGCACCGTCAGCGCCGGCAAACGCTCACGCAAAGTGTTCTGAATCAGCACGGCGACAGGGGCGCTATCGCTGAGCAAGTAGTGCAGACGCTCGGCCGGGTGCGCCGGGTCGACCGGCACATAACCGGCGCCCGCCTTGAGAATCGCCACTAGCCCGACCAGCGTATCGAGGCCACGCCGGGCGACGATGGCGACGCGATCATCAGGCTTGACCCCGAGCGCGATCAGATGATGGGCCAGCGCGTTGGCATGCCGGTTGAGTTCGGCATAACTCAATTGCTCACCGAGGTATTGCGCAGCCACGGCTTCGGGCCGCTGCGCCACTTGTGCCTCGAAACGTTGGGCGATGGTCAACGTCGTCGGGTAGTTGGCGTAAGTGGCATTGAACGCTAGCAGCACCTGCTCGCGCTCTGCCGCCGGCAGAATCGGCAGTTGATTGAGCGCGGTGTCCGGCGCCTGTTCCAGCGCGAGTACCAGACTTTCCAGGGCGCAGTGCAGGTAACCGCAGAGGCGCTGTGGTTCGACCTCGGTAGTGGCCAGTAATGTCAGGCTGAACGCATCGCCGAAATCATCGACGCTCAGGGTCAGTGGGTAGTTGGTGCGTTCTTCGGAGCTGATCGTGCTGATGCCTTCCCAGGCAGCCAGGGTCTCGGCACTCGCGGTCGCCGCCGTGTGGCTGTGACGGTAATTGAGCAAGGCACTGAACAACGGCGTCGGCGCGACCACACCACTGCAACGCTGTGCCAGCGCCAGCGGCGCGTGTTCGTGACGCATCAGCGTGGTCAGGCGTTTGTGGGTCGCCTCCACCGCTGCACGCACGCCTTGCGCATCGACATCGACCCGCAGCGGCAAGGTGTTGATGAAGATCCCCAGCGCCCGTTCGGTGGCTTCGGCGCCTTGCATGCGCCCCATTAGTACCGTACCGAAGACCACATTCTGCTTGCCGGTGACCACCGCCAACACCTGCGCCCAGCCCAGATGGAACAAGCTCGCGGCACTCACGCCAAGCTGCCGCGCCTGCGCGCGCAGACGCTGGCCGAGCAGCGGATCGACCGGCAGGCTCAGCTCGGCGATACCGAGGCCGTCGCCCTGCACATCCTGCAAGCCATAGGGCAACGTCGGCTCGGCAATGTCCGCGAGCATCTCGCGGAAAAACGCCTCGTGCTCGGCTTCGCTGATGCCCAGCCGTGCTTGCGCGACGTAATTGCGAAATGGCACGGGGCGCCCGAGCGATTGATCCTGGCCGGTGAGGCAGGCGAGCAGTTCGTGACGCACTACATCGAGCGCCGAGTGGTCCAGCGCCATGTGATGGAACAACAACGTCGCGACCACACGCTGGCCGTCCTCATCCCACGCGTAGGCCAGACGCATCATCGGTGCGTACTTGACGTCGAGACGGAAATGCCGCGCATCGAAGCGCTCGTGCAATTGCAGCAGCACAGCGCTTTCGCTGGCGTCCACCGCGACTTCTTCCATCGGCAGCTGCGCCTGGCGCCAGACCACTTGCAGCGGCACGTCCAGCCCCTCCCAATGCACCGCCGTGCGCAGGATGTCGTGGCGATCGATGACCTTTTGCAACGCCTCGGCGAAATCCTGCAAGCGCTCACGGCTGCTGAACGCGAAGTACGATTGCATGACGTACGGATCGCCCTGCTCATTGCTGGCGTGGTGATAGAGAATGCCTTCCTGCAACGGCGCCAGGGGATAGATGTCCTGCACATTGGCGGCGCCGCCCGGTACCTCGGCAATCAAGCGGTCGAGGGTTGGCTGATCGACTTCAGCCAGGGTCACCATCGCTGGGGTGATGTGCGTAGTGCCGGGAAGAATGCCGTTGGCCGGTACATCGATCTGGCCGACGCGGGTGGCAGAATATTGGCCGGCCTTGATCAGTTCGATCAACGCCGGTTTGTGCTCACGCAGCGCGGCCAGCAGCGCTGGGTCGCTCAACGCCTGTTTGTTGCCATTGACGCGCAATTGCTCATCGGTCACCGCCAACTGAATGTCTTTTGCCTTCAGGGTTGCCAACAGTTCGAGCACATTCACAGGACGATCTCCATTCTTTCGGTAATTGCGGCGTAGCCGGCCAGGGTCGGTTGTTCAAACAACGCCCTGACGTCGGCTTCCATGCCTTCCTGACGCAGCCGGCCGATCAGACTGACCGCCAGCAGCGAGTGACCGCCCAGCTCAAAAAAGTGGTCGTGACGCCCTACCCGTTCAACGTTGAGCAGTTCGGCCCAGAGCCGTGCGAGGGTGATTTCGACTTCACCGACCGGGGCTTCGTATTCGCGTGCTTTCAGCGATTGCTGATCCGGCGCCGGCAGTGCTTTGCGGTCGAGTTTGCCGTTGGGGCTCAGCGGCAAAGCGTCGAGATGCACGAACACGGCAGGCACCATGTAATCCGGCAAGTGCTCGAGCAAATGACTGCGCAATACGTCGATTTCCAGCCGTTCACCGGTGTAATACGCGACCAGACGTTTGTCGCCCGGCACGTCTTCGCGGGCGACCACCACGGCCTCCTGCACACCTTCGATCCGGGCAAGCCGTGCCTGAATTTCGCCCAGTTCAATGCGCAGGCCGCGAATCTTCACCTGATCATCGTTGCGGCCCAGGTACTCGATGTTGCCGTCCGCCCGATAGCGCGCGACGTCACCGGTGCGGTACATCCGCCCGTTGGCCTGGAACGGATCGTCGAGGAAGCGCTCGGCATTCAGCTCAGGTCGGTTCAGATACCCCCGCGCCACCTGCACGCCGCCGATGTACAACTCACCGACTACGCCTTGCGGCACCGGTTGCTGTTGCGCATCGAGGATGTACAGGCGGGTGTTGGCGATCGGTTTGCCGATCGGCGTGTTGTCCGGAGTCTGTTCGATAGGCCCGGCGCAGTTCCACGCAGTGACATCGACGGCGGCTTCAGTCGGGCCGTAGAGGTTATGCAACTCGCTGCCCGTTAACTGGAGTTTGAAACGCCGCACCAGACTGCCCGGCAGCGCCTCACCGCTGCACATCACCCGACGCACGCCGTCGCAGCGCGCGGTGTCGCTGTTGGCGAGGAACACGTCGAGCATCGACGGCACAAAGTGCAGCGTGGTGATGTGTTCACGCTCGATCACTTCGCTCAGGTATTGCGGATCCTTGTGCCCGTCGGGCCGCGCCATGACCAGCCGCGCGCCGGTCATCAACGGCCAGAAGAACTCCCAAACCGACACGTCGAAACTGAACGGAGTTTTCTGCAACACCGAATCGGCAGCCGTCAGGCGATAAGCGTCCTGCATCCACAGCAAGCGGTTGACCACACCGGCATGTTCGTTGACCACGCCTTTGGGCTGGCCGGTCGAGCCGGAGGTGTAGATCACGTAGGCGCTGTGTTGCGGCGTCAGATCCGGGATCTTCGGATTGTCGGCAGACAGCGATTGCCAGGTGTTCTGGTCGAGATCAATCAGCGGTGCCGAGATGTCTGCCAGCAACTCGCGGGTCGCCCGGTGCACCAGCACCACGGCCGGCGCGCTGTCCTCAAGCATGTAGGCCAGACGTTCCGGCGGATAGGCCGGGTCGAGCGGCACATAACCGGCGCCGGCCTTGTTGATCGCCAGCAGACCGATGACCATTTCCAGACTGCGTTCGACGCAGATCGCCACCCGTGCATCCACTTGCACGCCGAGGCTGATCAAGTGCCGGGCCAAGCGGTTGGCGCGTTCATTCAGTTGCGTATAGCTCAATGCCTGTTCGCCGGCAACGACGGCCACAGCCTCCGGCGTACGCTGCACCTGCGCCTCGAACAAGCCATGAAGCGTCTGCTGCAAATCGTAATCGACGGCGGTGTCGTTGAGGCCGAACAGCAACGCCTGCCGCTCCTCCTCCGGCAACACCGTCAGGCGGTTCAGCGGTTGCTGGGGGGTGTGCTGCAACGCTGCAACCAGCGCGATCAGCGCGTTCTGCATGAACTGGCCGATGCGTGCCGCACCGATGCGCGATGGGGTCATCACCGTCAGTTGGAAGCCACTGCCCAGATCGTCGACGTTGAGGGTCAACGGGTAATTGGTGCGCTCCTCGCCGGCCAGGGATTCGATGCCCTGCCAGGATTCACGCTTGGCGTTCTGACGGGCCTCACTGTCGCTGTGCCGATAGTTGAGCATTGCGCTGAACAACGGCGACGGCGCGGCGACACCGCTGCAACGCTGGGCCAACGCCAGCGACGCATGTTCGTGAGCCAACAGCGCACTGAGCCGCGCATGGGTCGCCTTGACTCCGGCGCGCACGTCGGACTCATCGACATCCACGCGCAATGGCAAGGTGTTGATGAACATGCCCAACCCGCGATCCGCGCCCGCCCCGCCCTGCATGCGGCCAAGCAGCACCGTGCCGAACACCACCCGTTCCTGACCGGACGTTGCCGCCAGCACCCGCGCCCAGGCGAGATGGAACAGGCTGGCGACGCTGACGCCGAGCAAGCGCGCCTGACTGCGCAAACGCTGCGCCACCACGGCGGGCAGCGCTTGGCTGACTTCCTCGATGTCATTGCCGTCGCCGTGCACGTCCTGCAAACCGAACGGCAGTGTCGGTTCGTCGATGTCGCCGAGCATTTCGCGGAAGAATGCTTCGTGCTCTTGTTCGCTGACACCAAGACGAGTCTGCGCAACATAATTGCGGTACGGCACAGCGGCGACCGGCAATCGCTCATCGCCGCGCAAAATCGCCTGCATTTCTTCACTGACCACCGCCAACGCGGTGTGGTCCATGGCGATGTGGTGGAACAACAGCATGGCGACGACGCGTTGATTATCGGGATCGAGGGCATACACCAGACGCAGCAGCGGTGCCTGATCCAAGTCCATTCGCCAGTGCCGCGCATCGAAGCGCGCACGCAACTGATCGATGGCTTCACCCTGCGCGGGCGCCAGCGCCACGGCTTGGACCGGTAGCTCGGCATGGCGCCAGACCACCTGCACCGGCGCCGCGAGCCCTTGCCAGACAATCGACGTGCGCAGGATGTCGTGACGCGCCATGACCTGACGCAGCGCCGCCGCGAACCCTTGAAAACGCTCGAGGCTGTCGAACGCCAGGCACGATTGCAGCAGGTACGGATCGCCCTGCGCGGCGCTGAGGTGGTGATACAGAATCCCCTCCTGCAACGGGGCCAGCGGGTAAATATCCTGCACATTTGCCGCGCCGCCCGGCACGGTCGCAACGATACGCTCGACACTGGCCTGATCCAGTTGCACCAGCGGCAGCATGTCCGCAGTGATGTGCGTGCAATCGGCCGGAATCAGATTATCCGGCACTGCAACCTCGCGCCCACTGCCCACCGCCGCCGCCAGTGCAGCCAGCGTCGGTTGGCTGAACAACACGCGCACGTCGGTGCTCAGATCGACCTGGCGCATGCGTTCGATCAACGTCACCGCCAGTAACGAATGCCCGCCGAGTTCGAAGAAGTTGTCGTGACGGCCAACCTGCTCGACGTTGAGGACTTCGGACCAGATCTGCGCCAGCGCGATTTCCACCGCACCTTGCGGCGCGGCATATTCGCGGCTCAGCCACGCCGTTTGATCCGGCTCCGGTAACGCCTTGCGGTCGAGTTTGCCGTTGGCGGTCAGCGGCAGTGCTGGCAGGCGCACGTAAGCGGCAGGCACCAGGGCTGGCGGCAACTGCGTCTGCAGATGACTGCGCAAGTCCTCGATGTCGACGTTCAGGCGTTCGGTAAACCACGCCAGCAACTGGCCGTCGCGCACCAGCACCACGCAATCCTGCACGGCCTCGTGAGCGCTCAACGCCGCTTCGATTTCACCCGGTTCGATGCGCACGCCACGCAACTTGACCTGATCATCGTTACGCCCCAGGTATTCAACGGTGCCGTCAGCGAGCCAGCGTGCGAGGTCGCCGGTGCGGTACATGCGCGCCTGCGGTTCGTCGCTGAACGGGTCGTCGAGGAAGCGCTCGGCAGTCAGCTCGGGGCGATGCAGATACCCGCGTGCCACACCGGCGCCGCCGACATACAACTCACCAGCGACGCCGACCGGGACGGGGCGCTGCTGGTCGTCAAGCAGGTAAACCTTCGCGTTGGCCATTGGCCGACCGATATGCAGCACTTGCCCGGCCTCGACCGCGCCGGAGGTGGCAACCACCGTGGCTTCGGTCGGGCCGTAGTTATTGATCACCGCGAAGGTCTGCTCACGCGGCAACTGCCGCAGCTTGTCGCCACCGATCAACAGCGTGCGCAAAGTCGGATGGCCGAGGTCGCGACTGAACGCATATTCGGCCACCGGCGTCGGCAGGAAACTCACCTGCAACGGCTGCGCACGCCACCACGCCAACAACTCGTCGAGATGCTCGTTGCTTACCGACTGCGGCGGCAGGTGCAGGGTCGCGCCGACACACAACGCCGGCCAGACCTCCCACGCCATGGCGTCAAACCCGAATCCGGCGACGCTCGACGTGTGGCTGCCGGTGCGCAGGTCAAAGGCCTCGCAGTGCCAGTGCACGAGGTTTTCCAGCGTCGCGTGTTCGACCATCACGCCCTTCGGCTGGCCGGTGGAGCCGGAGGTGTAGATCACGTAGGCAAGGTGCGCTGGCGTCAGCGTCGGCAGTTGCGGATTGCTCTCGGACAAGTGCTGCCAAGTGGGATTGTCCAGATCAATCAGCGGCACGGCGCCAAGCAAATCAGCCGTCGCAGCTTGCGACAGCACCGCTATCGGCGCGCTGTCCTGCAACAGATAAGCGATGCGCTCTGCCGGATACGCCGGATCGACCGGCACATAACCGGCGCCGGCCTTGAGGATCGCCAGCAACGCGACGAGCATGTCCGGGCTGCGGCGCAGGCACACCGCGACGCGGTCGTCGGGCTGCACGCCGAGGCCGAGCAAGTGATGGGCCAGACGATTGGCGCGCTGATTGAGCTGCGCGTAGGTCAGTTGCTGCGCGCCTTGAACAACTGCCAGTGCATGCGGCTGCCGCTCGGCCTGCGCCTCGACCAAGCGCTGAATCGTCGCGCCACGCGGATAGGCCGCTGAGTGCTGGTTGAAGCCGACCAGCAAGTGTTCGTATTCCGCCACCGAAAGCACCGGCAAACGGTTGAGCGGACGTTGCGGCGCCTGCTCCAGTGCCGTCACCAGATGTTCGAGCGCGGTGTGCAGGTAACTGCAAATCCGTTGCGCGCCGATCTCTGCGACCGCGAGCACATTGAGGGCGAAGCCTTCGCCCAGATCATCGACCGACAGGGTCAGCGGATAATTGCTGCGTTCCTCGCCGCCGAGCATGCGCACGCCTTGCCAGATGCCCTGGCCGTCGTGCGGCTGCTGCTCGGCGGCACTGTGTCGATAGTTGAGCAACGCGCTGAACAGCGGCGTCGAACCGGTCATGGCGCTGCAGCGCTGCGCCAGCGCCAACGAGGCGTGCTCATGGCCGAGCAGCGCCGTCAGCCGCGCGTGCGTGGTTTTCACTCCGGCGCGCACGCCTTCAGCGAGATCAACTCGCAGCGGCAAGGTATTGATGAACACCCCCAGCGTGCGATCGGCGCCCTCACCGCCCTGCATGCGCCCCATCAACACGGTGCCAAACACCACGTCGCGGCGCCCGCAGACCACGCCCAGCACCTGCGCCCAGGCCATGTGCATCAGGCTCGCCGGGCTGACGCCCAATTGCCGGGCCTGTTCACGCAAACGCAGATTGAGCGCGGCATCGACCGGCTGCAGCGCTTCTTCGATGCCACGCCCGTCGCCCTGCACATCCTGCAGGCCGAAGGGCAAGCTCGGTTCATCGATATCGCCGAGCATCTCGCGGAAGAACGCTTCGTGCTCCTGCTCGTCGGCCCCCAGGCGGGCCTGCGCCACGTAGTTGCGGTAGGGCATCGGCGGCGTCAGCGTGTCGAGTTGATCGAACATCAACGCGTGCATTTCCCGGCCGATCACTTCCATCGCGGTGTGGTCGAGAATCGAGTGATGGAACAGCACGATAGCGACCACTTGCTGCTGCAACGGATCTTCGGCGTAGACCATGCGGATCAGCGGTGCCTGATTCAGGTCGAGGCGGTAATGCCGTGCATCGAAACGTGCGTGCAACTGTTCGAGAATGTCACCGTCCTGCGCATCCAGCCCCACTTGCTGCACGACCATCTGCGCCTCACGCCAGACCACCTGCTGCGGGTTGGGCAGGCCTTCCCAGACCACGCTGGTGCGCAGAATGTCGTGACGGTCGATGACCTGCTGCAAGTGTGCGGCGAAAGTCTGCAAACGTTCGAGGCTGTCGAAGGCCAGACGCGATTGCAGCAGGTACGGATCGCCCTGCTCGGCACTCAAATGGTGATAAAGAATGCCTTCCTGCAGCGGTGCCAGCGGGTAGATATCCTGCACATTGGCGGCGCCACCCGGTACCGTAGCGACGATACGATCGATACTGGCCTGATCCAGTGTGGTCAGGGTCAACATGTCCGGGGTGATGTGTGTGCAATCGGCCGCAATCAGATTGGCCGGCACCTTGATTTCCCGGCCACTGCCCAAGGCCCGCGCCAGCGCGGCCAGACTCGGCTGGTTGAACAGCACCCGCACATCGGCGCTCAGACCGGCCTGACGCATGCGCTCGATCAGGCTCACCGCCAGCAGCGAATGGCCGCCGAGTTCGAAGAAATTGTCGTGGCGGCCGATCTGCTCGATGTTGAGTACGTCGACCCAGATCTGCGCCAACGCTGTTTCGACCGGGCCTTGTGGCGCTTCATATGCACGGCTGAGCCACGCGTCCTGATCCGGCTCGGGCAAGGCCTTGCGGTCGAGTTTGCCGTGGGCGGTCAGCGGCAGGCTGCCCAGGCGCACGTAAGCCGCGGGCACTAAAGTGTCCGGCAGTCGCGCTTGCAGATGCTGGTGCAAGGCGCTGATCTCGACCGACGCGATTTCCGTGAACCAGGCGAGCAAGCGTCCGTCGCGCACCAGCACCACGCATTCGCGGATCGCATCGTGGGCACTCAGCGCCGCCTCGATTTCGCCCAACTCAATCCGTACACCGCGCAGTTTCACCTGATCGTCGTTGCGTCCCAGGTATTCGATATTGCCGTCGTCCAGCCAGCGCGCGAGGTCGCCGGTGCGGTACATCCGCGCGTGCGGCTCGTCGCTGAACGGGTCGTCGAGGAACTGCGCAGCGGTCAGTTCCGGGCGATGCAGATAGCCGCGCGCAACTCCGGCGCCGCCGACATACAACTCGCCCTGCACACCGCTCGGCACGGGTTGTTGCTGACGGTCCAGCAGATAAACCCGCGCATTGGCAATCGGCCGGCCGATGTGCAGAACCTGGCCGGGCTCAATGCGCCCGGACGTCGCCACCACCGTGGCTTCGGTCGGGCCGTAGTTGTTGATCACATCGAACGTCTGATCTCGCGGGAACTGGCGCAATTTATCGCCACCGATCAGCAATGTGCGCAGGGTCGGATGGCCCAATTCACGACTGAAGGCATATTCGGCCACCGGGGTCGGCAGAAAACTCACCTGCAACGGCTGCGCGCGCCACCATTCGAGCAGTTCATCGAGGTGTTCGTTTTTGATCGATGACGGTGGCAGATGCAAAGTCGCGCCGACGCACAACGCCGGCCAGACTTCCCAGGCCATGGCATCGAAACCGCAACCGGCGACGCTGGCGGTGTGGCTGCCGGCGTGCAGATCGAAAGCTTCGGCGTGCCAGTGCACGAGGTTTTCCAGGGTGCGGTGCTCGACCATCACGCCTTTCGGTTGCCCGGTAGAACCCGAGGTGTAGATCACGTAGGCCAGATTCGCCGGAGTCAGCCTCGACAGGGCCGGGTTGGTGTCAGGCAAGTGCCGCCAGTCGTTGGCGTCGAGATCGATCACGGGTACAGCGCCAAGCAGGTCGCGCGTCGAGGCCTGCGCCAGCACCGCGATCGGGTCGCTGTCCTGCAACAGGTAGGCGATGCGTTCAGCCGGGTATTCAGGATCAATCGGCACATAACCGGCGCCGGCCTTGAGAATCGCCAGCAGCGCAACGAGCATGTCCGGGCCGCGACGCAGGCACAGCGCAACACGGTCATCGACCTGCACGCCGAGGCCGGTCAGGTGATGGGCGAGGCGATTGGCGCGCTGATTCAGTTCGCGGTAGCTGAACTGTTGCTCGCCCTGCACCACCGCCAGCGCCTCGGGCCGCGCCGCGACTTGCGCTTCGAACAGACGCGGTACGGTCTGCGCGGGCGGGTATTCACGACCGCTGATATTGAAGCCGACCAGCACCCGTTGGCGTTCGCTTGGCGACACGATCGTCAGTTGCTGCAACGGCGCCGTCGGCGTGTACTCAAGTGCCGTGACCAGACTGTGCAACGCGGTTTGCAGGTAATCACAAACCCGCGCGCCGTCTACTTGCGGCACGGCTTGTACGCTCAAGCGGAAACCTTCGCCGAGGTCGTCGACGCTGACCACCAATGGATAGTTGCTGCGTTCGCGCGAGCTGAGAATCTGCACGCCGTCCCACGTTACCGCGGCCGATTCCGGCGCACTGTGGCGATAGTTGAGCAAGGTGCTGAACAGCGTCTGCGAACCGGCGATACCGCTGCAACGTTGGGCCAGCGCCAGCGAGGCTTGCTCATGGCCGAGCAACTGCGCCAGGCGCGCATGGGTGCCACGCACGCCGCTCTCCACCGACTCGACACCGACGCTGACGCGCAGCGGCAAGGTGTTGATGAACATGCCCAACGCCCGATCAGCGCCCTCTCCGCCCTGCATACGCCCGAGTAATACGGTGCCGAACACCACGTCCTGCTGACCGGAAACCTGCGCCAGCACCTGAGCCCAGGCTTGGTGCACCAGACTGGCCACGCTGACACCCAAGCGCCGCGCCTGCTCGCGCAAACGCTGGCCGAGGCCGCCATCAAGTTCCAAATGACTGTCGAGGATATCGCTGCCATCGCCGTGCACGTCCTGCAGACCGAACGCCACGGTCGGCTCGTCAATGTCGCCGAGCATCTCGCGGAAGAACGCCTCGTGCGCCTGATCATCGGCGCCGAGCCGCGCCTGTGCGACAAAGTGGCGGTATTGCACCGGCGGCGGCAAGTCGATGCTGCGGCCAAGCATGACGTCGTTCATTTCCGCAATCAGCACTTCCAGCGCTGTGTGATCGAGGACGATATGGTGCAGCAGAAGAATGCCGATCCAGCGCTCGTGCGGCTGATCTTCGGTGTAGACAAAGCGCATCAGCGGCGCGCGATTGAGGTCCAGACGGTAGTGGCGTGGATCGAAACGCGCCTGCATCTGCTCCAGCACGTCGCCGTCGAGTTCATCGGCATCGACGCGTTCCAGCGCCAGCGGCGCCTCACGGCAGACCACTTGCACGGCCTCTTCGAGCCCTTCCCAGACCACGCCGGTGCGCAGAATGTCATGGCGTTTGATTACACCGTTCAAGGCGCGAACGAAGGCTTTGATCTGTGGCAAACCGTCGAAGGCGAATTGCGCCTGCAACACATACGGATCACCGGCGCTGGTCGCCAGATGGTGATAGAGAATCCCTGCCTGCAATGGCGCCAGGCCATAGATGTCCTGCACATTGGCGATGCCGCCCGGCACCGTTGCAACGACACGGTCGATCGCGGCTTGATCGAGATTGGCCAGCGGCAGCATCGCCGGAGTAATGCGCGTGCAACCCGGTTCGATCAGGTTGTCGGGAACGACGATGGCACGTTCGCTGTTCAAGTTCGCCGCCAGCGCTGCCACGCTTGGCTGACCAAACAGTACGCGCACGTCACAATGCAAATCCTGTTGGCGCATACGCTCGATCAGCTTCACCGCCAGCAGCGAATGACCACCGAGTTCGAAGAAATTGTCATGGCGGCCGACCTGCTCGACACCGAGTAATGTCTGCCAGAGCCCGGCAATCAGGTTTTCCACTGAACCGACCGGCGCTTCGAAACCACGATAGGCGAAGGCGTCGCTGTCCGGGGCCGGCAGGGCTTTGCGGTCGAGTTTGCCATTGGCGGTCAGCGGCAAAGCGTCCAGACGCACGAAGGCGCTAGGGACCATGTACTCAGCCAGCGACACCAGCAGTTGATCGCGCAATTGCGCGACATCCGGTGCGGCGCCTTCGTCGGCCAGCCAATAGGCGACCAGACGCTGATCGCCAGGGCTGTCCTCACGGGCAATCACCACCGCTTCGCGCACACCTGCGCAGGCAGACAGGCGTGCTTCGATTTCGCCCAATTCAATGCGGAAACCGCGAATTTTCACCTGATCGTCATTACGCCCCAGGTATTCGAGGCTGCCGTCGGCGGCCCAACGCGCCAGGTCGCCGGTTTTGTATAACCGTGCATTGGCATTTTCACTGAACGGATCATTGATAAAGCGCTCGCTCGTTAGCGCCTCACGATTCAGATAACCGCGCGCCACCCCGGCGCCGCCGACGTACAACTCGCCGATCACGCCGACCGGAACCGGTTCATGCTGAGCATCGAGGACATACAGTTGCAGGTCGGGAATGCGCACACCAATCGGGCTGACGCCGACCAACAGAGCGTCGGCGGCCTGCAACGGTCGATAGGTCACGTGCACGGTTGTTTCAGTGATGCCGTACATGTTGACCAGCCGTGTACCGGCATTGCCGACCCGCGCGTACCACGGTTTGAGCAGGCCCGGCTCCAAGGCTTCGCCACCGAAAATCACTTCCCGCAAGGAATGCTGCAACTGGCTGCGACCCTGCGCGGCGATCAGTTGGCGGAAGGCGCTTGGCGTCTGATTGAGTACGGTCACACCGGTTTCGCAAAGCAATGCATAACAGTCGTCCGGCGAGCGGCTGACGGCTTGCGGGATCAACAGCAATTGCCCGCCGAACGCCAGCGCGCCCCAGATTTCCCATACCGAAAAGTCGAAGGCGAAGGAATGGAACAGCGCCCAAATGTCTTGCTGATTGAACTGGAACCAGTCATCGGTGGCAGAAAACAGCCGCACCACGTTGCGGTGCTCGACCATCACGCCTTTGGGCAAACCGGTGGAACCGGAGGTGTAGATCACATACGCCAGATGCGCCGGGGTCAGCCCGGGAATCTGCGGATCGCTGTCGAGTTCGGCCTTGAGGTGAGCGCTGTCGAGGTCGATCTGCGGCACCTCGAGAGCGGCCACGCGATCACGCGTCGCCGCTTGCATCAGCACCGCCACCGGGGCGCTGTCCTGCAAGGTGAAACTGATTCTGTCGAGCGGATAAGCCGGATCGATCGGCACGTAACCGGCGCCGGCCTTGAGCACGCCGAGCAGGCCGATGATCATTTGCGGGCCGCGTTCGACGCAGATGCCCACACGATCATCGGGACGAATGTTCAGCGCCAGAAGGTAATGGGCGACCTGGTTGGCACGGCGATTGAGCTCACCGTAGCTGAGTGTCAGCCCGTTGAACATCAGTGCCGTGGCGTCAGGTCGAGCCTGTGCGTGGGCTTCGAACTGCTGGTGGATCAGTGGGGTTTCGAGGAACTGCGTCAGCGGTAGATTGGCGCCACGCAACAGGTGTTCGCGTTCGCTGGTCGGCAGAATGTGCAGCGTATGCAACGCTGCATCGGGCGAGTTTTGCAGGGTTGCGACCAGACTTTCCAGCGCGGTATTCAGGTAAGCCGCCACGCGTGTGGCACCCAGCGCCGCATCCGCCAACGCAGTGATGCGCAAATCCACGCCGAGGTCATCGATATTGATGGTCAGCGGATAGTTGGTGCGCTCGCGGGCACCCAATACCTGCACACCGGGGGCGATGTCGACCACGTCAGCGACTTCTTCGACGCTGCTGTGCCGGTAGTTGAGAATCGCGCTGAACAGCGGCGTTGGCACCGCGACGGCGCTGCAACGTTGCGCCAAAGCCAGCGAAGCTTGCTCGTGGGCCAGTAAAGCGGTCAGGCGCCGATGAGTCGCCAGCACGCCAGCGCGCACGCTTTGCTCACCGACATCAACGCGCAGCGGCAAGGTATTGATGAACATCCCCAGCGCCTGCTCGCCGCCCTCGCCCGCGTCCATCCGCCCCAGCAACACGGTGCCGAACACCACCGCCGTGCGTCCGGACAATTGCCCCAACACCCGCGCCAGCGCCAGATGCAACAGGCTTGCCACGCTTACGCCGAGCTGCCGCGCCTGCTCGCGCAACTGCCGGCTCAAGTGGCTGGCGAGCAGCAACGCGGCTTCCTCGATAGCGTGGCCGTCACCCTGCACATCCTGCAAACCACACGGCAGTGTCGGCTCGTCGATGTCGGCGAGCATCTCGCGGAAAAACGCTTCCTGCGCCTGCTCATTGCCGGCACTGCGCGCCATGGCCAGATGATCGCGATACGGCACCGCCGCAGGCACTTGCGCAGTCTGCCCGAGCAGACAGGCCTGGATTTCCCGACGCAACACATCCAGCGCGACGTGATCCATGATCATGTGATGAAACAGCAATAACGCAACGACTCGGCCCTGCGCGGGATCCTGCGCATAGACCATGCGCAGCAGCGGCGCTCGCTGCATATCGAGGCGAAAGTGCTGCGGATCGTGACGTTCGAGCAACTGCGTGAGCACATCACGCTCGCTGTCGACGCTGATTTCTTCACACACCAGCGGCGCCTCGCGCCAGACCACCTGCACCGCTTCGTCGAGATATTCCCAGACAAAGGAGGTGCGCAGAATGTCGTGACGCTTGACCACCCAGCGCAACGCGTCGGCGAAGGCGTCCAGCCTCTGCTGGCTGTCGAACGCGAACCGCGCCTGGGAAATGTAAGGATCGCCGGCAGCCGCCGAGAGATGGTGATACAGCATGCCCTCCTGCAATGCGGACAATGGATAAATGTCCTGCACGTTGGCGGCGCCCCCCGGCAGCGTGGCAATGATGCGGTCGAGGGCATCCTGCTGCAGATTCACCAGTGGCAGCATGTCCGGGGTGATGCGAAAGGCCGGGCTCAGCCAGTCGCCGCCATGCTGGGCGACCAGTTCCAGCAATTGCGCCTTGTGCGCCGAGAGGCTGTCCCACAACGCGTCATCCAGCGCGTCGTCGCTGCCCAGAATGACCAGGTCTTCATCTTCCTGTTGAAGGCGGATCGCATGGGTGGAAATAACAGCCATCAGTTCGCTGAAATGCATGAGGTAACCTGCTGTAAATACGAAAAAAAGGAGCGCGCAGCAGCGAGTCCGTGCACGCGGCGCGCAGCCTGGAAAAACTAAAACATCGGGGCGTGGGTGTCTGACATGGGAAGCGGGGACAAGCCATATAGGATCTGGGCCACACAACCGGCCCCTGTAGGAGTGAGCCTGCTCGCGATTGCGGTGTGTCAGTCACGAACATATCGCCTGACCTGACGCCATCGCGAGCAGGCTCACTCCTACAGGGTTTGTGGTCGCCGTCAGAGACGGCGTTTGCGGTTGAGGCTCGGGATGGTGGTCTGGGCGATTTCGACCTGCCTGGCCTGCCGCGAGGTCTGTGCCGCCAGCGCGGCCAGTGTCGGCTGGCTGAACAGCGTCCGCGCATCGACATGCAGCCCGGCCAGACGCATGCGCGCAACCAGACTCACCGCCAGCAATGAATGCCCGCCCAGTTCGAAGAAGTTGTCGTCGCGCCCCACCTGCTCGACCTTGAGCACCTGCGCCCAGATCTGCGCCAAGGCACTTTCCACGTCGCCTTCGGGCGCGGCATAAGGCCGGCTGAGCAGCGCCTCCGCCCCTGGTTGCGGTAACGCCCTGCGATCGATTTTGTCGTTGGGCGTCAACGGCAGCGCCGCCAGCAGCACGTAAGCGCCGGGCACCATGAACTCCGGCAACTGCGCCAGCACATGCGCGCGCAATGCTTCAAGCGTCGGTGCAGCCAGCTCGGAACGGACGCTGTAATAAGCCACCAGTCGCTCATCGCGCACCAGCACCACGGCTTCGCGGATGGCCGGGTGTTCGAGCAGACGCGCTTCAATCTCGCCCAGCTCAAGACGAACCCCGCGCAGCTTGACCTGAAAGTCATTGCGCCCGAGGAACTGGAGATTGCCGTCAGCGTCGTAACGCACCAGATCACCGGTGCGATACAAACGATCACCGGCCACGAACGGGCTGTCGATAAAACGCTCGGCCTGCAATTGCGGCAGCCCCAGATAGCCGCGCGCCACGCCCACTCCGCCAATGTGCAAATGCCCGCTGACGCCAAGCGGCACCGGTTGATCGCAGGCATCAAGGACATACAGCCGCGTGTTGCTCAGCGCCTTGCCGATCGGCACCGGTGTCGGCGGCAGCGGCTCGCCAGGTTCCAGCGTCCAGCCGCTGCTGTCGACCGTGGTTTCGGTCGGCCCGTAGACGTTGTGCAGGCGCACCCACGGCAGGCGCTCACGCACTTGCCGGGCCAGCGCGACGGTCAATTCGCCGCCGCCGTTGAGCACGTCGGTGAGGCTGGTGCACTGGCTGACGTCGTTCTGTTCGATGAACTGCTGCAACAGCGCCGGCACGAATTTGACCACGGTGATGTTCTGCTCGCGAATCACTTGCGTCACATAGGCCGAATCGCGGTTGCCATCGGCGCGCGCAAGGACCAGGCGCATGCCCGAGCACAGCGGCCAGAAGATCTCCCACACCGAACTGTCGAAACTGTACGGCGCCTTTTGCAGCAGCGCCCCGTGTTCGGTGGGCGGCGCCAACTGCGAGCCCCAGTGCACCATGTTGCAGGCACTGCGGTGCTCGATCATCACCCCCTTCGGGGTGCCGGTGGAGCCGGAGGTGTAGATCATGTAAGCCAGATTCGTCGCGCCGAGACCCGGCACCTGCGGATTATCGTGCGGCTGGTCCTGCCAGGCGACGAGGTCGAGATCGAGCAGCGGCACGCCGGGTTCGCTAAGCAGATCACGCGTCGCGGCATGTACCAGCAGCGCAACCGGCGCGCTGTCCTGCAGCATGTAGTTCAGCCGTTGCAGCGGGTAATCCGGATCGAGCGGCACATACGCTCCGCCAGCCTTGAGAATGCCCAGCAGACCGACCACCAGTTCCGGCCCGCGCTCGACGCAGATCGCTACCCGCGCATCCGGCTGAACGCCCAGCCCGCGCAGATGATGGGCCAAGCGGTTGGCCTGCTCGTTCAGCTCACGATAGGTCAGGCACTTCTCGGCAAATTGCACCGCAATGGCATCCGGCTTGCGCACAACCTGTTGTTCGAACAGTGCCTGCAGCGGCTGCTCCATCGGGCAATCGATTGCCGTATCGTTGAACTCGACCAGCAGCTGGTGCAGCTCTTCTTGCGGCAGCAACGGCAGACTGTTCAACGGCCGTTGCGGGGTAGTTTCCAACGCCTCGACCAAACCGTTCAAAGCCGCCTGCACGTAAGCGCAAATCCGTTGCGCGCCAATGTTCGACAAGGTTCTGCTGGTCAGCCTCAGACCGGTGCCGAGGTCATCGACACTCAAAGTAAACGGGTAATTGGTGCGCTCTTCGTTGGCCAGCGTCTCGATACCCTGCCAGGTCTGGCGGGAGGTTTTTTGCTCGACATCATCGCTGTGCCGGTAGTTGAGCAAGGCGCTGAACAGCGGCGCGGGTGCGGCGACGCCACTGCAACGCTGGGCCAGCGCCAGAGAAGCGTGCTCATGGCCGAGCAAAGCGCTCAGCCGTGCATGGGTGGATTTCACCGCTACGCGCGCGCCTTCGCCGACATCAACGCGCAGCGGCAAGGTGTTGATGAACACCCCCAGCGCACGGTCGGCCCCCGCGCCGCCCTGCATGCGGCCCATCAGCACCGTGCCGAACACCACACTTTGCTGAGCGGACGTCGCCGCCAGCACCTGCGCCCAGGCGAGGTGGATCAGGCTGGCAACGCTCACGCCGGCCAGACGTGCCTGCTGCTGCATGCGTTGATAGAGTTCGGGCGCCACGGCTTGCTCGGCTTCTTCGATGTTGCTGCCGTCGCCCTGGACGTTCTGCAGCGCGAACGGCAAGGTCGGTTCGTCGATGTCACCGAGCATCTGCCGAAAGAACGCTTCATGCTCCTGCTCGCTGACGCCCAGGCGCGTTTGCGCCACGTAGTTGCGGTACGGCACCGGTGCTGCCAGCGGTTCGCCGTGCCCGGACAGGCTGGCGTGAATTTCTTCGCGCATCGCCTCCAGTGCGACGTGATCCATTGCCAAGTGGTGGAACAGCAAGATGCCGACCACGCGGTTATGCGCGGAATCGCGGGCAAACATCAGGCGCAGCAGTGGAGCCTGACTCACATCGAGGCGATAGCGCCGCGCGTCAAAACGCTCGTGCAATTGATCGATGATCGCGCCGTGAGCAGGATCCAGTTCGACCTCCTGCACCGGCAAAATCGCCTCGCGCCACACCACCTGCACCGGTGACGTCAGCCCTTCCCAGACCACTGCCGTGCGCAGGATGTCGTGGCGCGCCATGACCTGACGCAACGCAGCGGCGAAGGCCTCGACCCGCTCGATGGTGTCGAACGCCAGCAGTGATTGCAGCAGGTACGGATCGCCCTGTGCGGCGGTGATGTGGTGATAGAGAATGCCTTCCTGCAACGGCGCCAACGGGTAGATGTCCTGCACATTGGCGGCACCGCCCGGCACGGTTGCGACGATACGCTCGATCATCGTTTGATCGAGTTGCACCAGTGGCAGCAGGTCCGGCGTGATGTGCGTGCAATCGGCGGCAATACGGTTGGCCGGCACCGCGACTTCGCGGCCGCTGCCCTCCGCCGCAGCCAGCGCGGCCAGTGTCGGCTGGTTGAACAGCACCCGCACATCGCTGCTCATGCCGATCTGACGCATGCGCTCGATCAGGCCGACGGCCAGCAACGAGTGGCCGCCCAGCTCAAAGAAATGATCGTGACGCCCTACCCGTTCGACCTGCAGGACTTCGGCCCAGATCTGCGCCAGGGCAATTTCGACGTCACCCTGTGGCGCCTCGTATTCGCGACGGATCAACGCTTCCGGCCCCGGTGGCGGCAGGGCCTGGCGGTCAAGCTTGCCGTTGGCCGTCAGGGGCAGACTCGCCAGACAAACGTAAGCGGCCGGCAACATGGCGGCTGGCAAGCGCGAGGTCAGGTGCGCATGCAGTTGCAGGATGTCCAGCGATTCACGTTCGGTGAACCACGCCAACAGTTGGCCGTCACGCACCAGCACCACGGCTTCCCTCACAGCATCATGGCTGGCGAGTGCCGCTTCGATTTCACCCAACTCGACACGCACACCACGGACTTTGACCTGGTCATCGTTGCGACCGATGTATTCAAGATTGCCGTCGACGCGCCAACGGGCGAGATCGCCGGTGCGATACATGCGCGCATCCGGCTGCGCACTGAACGGGTCGTCGAGGAAGCGTTCGGCCGTCAACTGCGGGCGATTCAAATAGCCCCGTGCAACCCCCGCGCCGCCGACATACAACTCGCCAATGATGCCGATCGGCACCAGGCGCTGTTGATCATCAAGCAGGTAAGTCGTGGCATTGCTGACTGGTTTGCCGATGTGCAACGCCTGCCCCGGTGCGATCAGTCCTGAAGTGGCAACCACCGTGGCTTCGGTCGGGCCATAGTTGTTGATCACCGCAAAACCCTGCGCGCGGCTGAACTGGCGCAGGCGATCGCCGCCGATCAGCAAGGTGCGCAAGGTCGGGTGATCGAGTTGTTTGCTGAAGGCGTATTCCGCAATCGGCGTGGGCAAGAAGCTGACGTCCAGCGGCTGCGCACGCCACCAGGCGAGCAGCGCATCAATGTCTTCGCTGCCGTCGCTCGCGGGTGAAAAATCCACTGTCGCCCCGGCACACAACGCCGGCCAGACCTCCCACGCCATCGCGTCGAAACCGAACCCGGCCAGGCTCGACGTGTGCTGCCCTGGGCCGAGGCCGAAAGCCTCGCAGTGCCAGTCGACCAGATTGCACAAGGTGCGGTGCTCGACCATCACGCCCTTGGGCAACCCGGTCGAGCCCGAGGTGTAAATCACGTAGGCGAGGTTGCCAGGATTCAGCCCGGCCACCTCAGGATTGGTGACGCTGTCGAGCGCCCACTCGCGCCGATCAAGCTCAATCACCGGCAGCGCTGTGGCAGGCAAGCGCTCGCGCACATCACTTTGCGTCAGCAGCGCCATCGGAGCGCTGTCGCTGAGCAGATAACTCAGGCGCTCGGGGGGATGCGCCGGGTCAATCGGCACATAAGCGGCGCCAGCCTTGAGAATCGCCAGCAGCCCGACCAAGCTTTCCAGGCCTCTGCGGGCAACAATCGCCACCCGGTCATCGGGCCGTACACCGAGGCCCAGCAGATGATGGGCCAGCGCATTGGCTTGCCGGTTCAGCTCGGCGTAACTCAGCGACCGCCCCTGATAAGTCGCGACTACGGCGTCCGGCTGTTCAGCCACGCGCGACTCGAAGCGTTGATGAATGGTCTGGTTTTGCGGATAGCTGACTCGGGTGTCATTCCATTCATTCAACCGGGCGAGTTGTGCCGGGCTGATCAGGTTGAAATCGGCGACGATCCGCTCAGGAGACTCCAGGCCTTGCTCCAGGATCAGCACCAAGTGCTCGGTAAACGATGCGATCTCGTCTGCCGTGAAATAGGCCGGCGAGTACACCAGATGCAGCCAGGCCTTGTCGTTGTAGCGGTTACTGCGCAGGTGAATGGCCAGCGGTGTCGCTTCGTGCTGGTTGGAGACCTTGACCACGTGCCCCGGCGCATCGCCGTAACGGTAGTCATGGTCGTCTTGTTCGTAGGACACCGACAGCTCGAACAGTTGCGAGCGGTCTTCACGCAACAGGCCCAGCGCGCGGTTCATCTCGCTCAGTGGATAGCGTTGATGGCGGAAATCCTGCTTCAGGCCAGTGCCTATCGCCTTGATCAAATCGCCAAATGACAGTGTTCGGCCAAAGCCCATGCGCATTGCACTGACTTGGGTGAATAACCCTAGAGTGCCTTTGAAGCGGGCACCGGAGCGATTGAGGATCGGCAAGCCGACCACCCACTCGTCACGTTGGGCAGTACGACTGAAATACACGTGCAGCGCAGCCAGCAGTACATGAAACGCCGAGCCGCCCAACTGCCGTGACGTGTCTTTCATGCGCTCGTGCAACAGCGTCGGAAAAGCCTCGACATGGATTTGGCCTGGCGCCATTTCAGCGCCGAGGGGTTCGCGATGACAGGGAGTCAACAAGGGTTCGGGAATGCTGCGGTACTTGTCCAGCCAGTAGCGTTGATCGAGTTCGTAACGCGATGACTGCTGGTAGGACGCATCATCGTCGATGAAGCCGACATAGGACGGCGCCGCTACGTTTGGCTGCTCGTCACGGCACAACGCGCTGTAGATTTCACCCACCGACTTGAACAGCAGACCGAACCCCCAGCCATCGATGATCAAATGATGGGCCTGCGCCGCCAGCCAGTGACGGTGACGATCAAGGCGAATCAGGCTGAAACGGAACAACGGCTGTCCGCTCAATGTGTAAGCCTGCGCCATGTGCTTTTCCACCAGCGCCTGAGCGGCCGACCGTGGATCGCTGTGCTGGCTGAAATCATGCAGCGGCATGGCCACCGGCAAATCCTGCGCAAACTTCTGCAGCGGCAACCCATCGTGACCAACGTTCGTTGACAGAACAATGCGCAAGGCATCGTTTGCGGCTACCAGCCGTTCAAGTGCCGATTGCAGCAACAGCGGGTCCAGCGGCCCGCTCAGTTCGACATAACCGCCAATGTTATACAGCGGCGAATCTCCGCGACTCTGTTGGTCCAGCCAGATATCCCGCTGGGCGGCAGTCAGAGGGTACGTCTCGACAGGCGCGGACTGATCGTCCGCCACGTTGGCAGAAATAGGCGGCATAAGATCCATCTCATGTAATTTGCCGCGTATTCAAGCATCGGCCCCCGCACTGACATGACACCTGAAACCCGGACAACCACAACGTCTGCACGCGCCTGTTTGATCTTACTGTCGCGGTAAGCGCAGGCACTGCCTACAAGTTCGGAGAGGAAATTCTGAAAAGCTTGTAGGAAAAGAACCACATAGCAACGCCGCCATTTGCCTGAACGCCGCCGATCGGCCATGGCCAATCCCCGGTTTTCGCGGCCTCTGCATGACTGAACAGTCACTTGCGACCCGTCGCCGCTCATCGGCCCCGCCAGAACCCCGGCGCCAGGATTCAAAAATAGTGGCACTTTGTGTCCCTGTTTTCCCCTACAGACGTAGGACAAATCCATAGGCTTAAATCCTGCTCCGGATCATGTTCAAGGAGAAATGACTGCGTGGGCGGCTTTTACACAGACGGCAGACGATTCAGTGATGGCTCTGAACCAGGGATGACAAGGATATGAATCTGACCGGCAGCATTCGCAACATGGAAAACCCGCTTTTTTATTGGCAACTGGGAGAACTGATTGCAAGCACGGGCGACGATCACTTCGCCACCAACATGTTCCAGCTGGTCGACACGCTGGTACCGGTCAACCGTGTCGATCTGAGCGAGTGGACGCTGGATGAGCGTCAGGCCAGCGTGGTCGAGATCAAGCCGTTGGGCAGCGCCGGCCAAGTGCAGACCTTCCCGCCGCCCGCCCCGTTGCAGCGACCGGACGATCATCCGTTGTTGCAGAAGATGATCGAGATGAACGACTCACTGTTGATCCAACTGAAAGCCTCGCTCCAGCCACGCCATCCGCAGCACAGCGTCCACCAGTGCAATCTGGTCTCGCGCACCTCGAATCGCCGATGCGTCATCTCGTTTTTCCGACCACACACCCAGCGCGTGTTTTCCCTGCCGGAACTGTCATTTCTCAAGAGCCTCTCCGACACCTTGCTGCCGCTGATCGAGCGCCATGCGCAGATCAGTCGGCAAATCCTCGCCCGACAACCGCGCCAGCCATTGGCTGAACTGGATCAGGCCCCGCTGGCGCAGGTATTTGATGAGCGCCTGGGGCTGAGCGGCATTGTGCTCTCGGTGCGCGAAAAGGAGGTGTGCCTGGGGCTCCTGACCGGTGGCACGGTGCCGCAGATGGCCCAACAGTTAAGGGTCAAGAACAGTTCGATCGAGACCTACCTCAAGCGCGCCACCGCAAAACTGGGGGTCAGTGGCCGACATGGGCTGGCGAAATGGATGGCCGGGGCCTGAGCCTGTTCAAAATCCCCCACTGACTTCCCCCCCCTGTAGGAGCTGCGGCACGCTGCGATCTTTTGATTCTGCTTTGTTTAAAAACCAGATCAAAAGATCGCAGCGTGCCGCAGCTCCTACGGGGGGGAGGGTCTGGCTTACGGGTTATTCACTCCAGGCATCCGCTCTTTCATGAACGAGGCTGTTTGATGTTGACGTTGCGATTTTCTCTGCTGTCCTTAGCTATATTGATGGCCGGCTGCTCCTTGATACCCGACTACCAGCGGCCCGCTTCACCGGTTGCCGCGCAATATCCGCAGCCAACGCAGGCAGCAACGTCCAGCGAAGACTGGCGCACGCTGTTCAACGACCCTGCCCTGCAGCAACTGATCGAAAGCGCCTTGGTCAACAACCGCGACCTGCGCGTCGCGGCGCTCAACGTCGAAGCGTTCCAGGCGCAGTACCGCATTCAGCGTGCCGACCTGTACCCGGCGGTGTCGGCCAATGCCAGCGAATCACGCCAGCGCATGCCGCCGAGCGTGACCCAAGGCAAAGCGCTGATCAATTCAACCTACACGGTCAACCTCGGCATCAGTGCCTACGAACTGGATTTCTTCGGCCGGGTGCGCAGTCTCAGCGAGCAGGCGCTGCAAAGCTGGCTGGCGACCGAGCAGGCGCGGCGCAGTGCGCAATTGAGTCTGGTGGCCAACGTCGCCAATGCCTACCTGACGTGGCGCGCCGACCAGGAACTGCTGGAGCTGACCCGCGACACCCTCGTCGCCGACGAGCAGAGCCTGCACCTGACCACGCGCAATCGCGATGCTGGCAAACCTTCGGCACTGGAACAGGCTCAGGCGCAAACCAGCGTCGACAGTTCACGGGCCAATCTGGCGCGCTATCAGCGCCAGGTCGCGCAGGATCTCAACAGCCTGACGTTGCTGGTCGGCACACCGGTGTCGCCGTCCTTGCCCGGGCAACCACTGGCCAGTGATCTGGTCGAGCAACTGCCCGCCGGCTTACCCTCGGACTTGCTGCAACGACGCCCGGACATTCTCCAGGCCGAATACAAACTCAAAGCCGCCAACGCCAATATCGGTGCGGCGCGGGCGGCGTTTTTCCCCAGTGTCAGCCTGACGGCGAACGCCGGCACGTCCAGTCGCGACCTTTCCGGACTGTTTGGCGGCGGCTCGGGTGCCTGGACGTTTCAGCCGCAGATCAGCCTGCCGATCTTCAACGCCGGCAGCCTGCGCGCAAGCCTCGATTATTCGAAATTGCAGAAAGACGTCGCCGTCGCCGAATACGAAAAATCGATTCAAACGGCGTTTCAGGAAGTCGCCGACGGGCTGGCGGCGCGCGCCACCTATCAGCAGCAATTGCAGGCGCAACGCGATCTGGTCGAGGCCACGCAGACCTATTACAACCTCGCGCAGAATCGTTACAAGAACGGTGTCGACAGCAGCCTGACGTTCCTCGATGCGCAGCGCTCGCTGTTCAGTTCGCAGCAAGGATTGATCACCGACCGTCTCGCGCAACTGGTCGCCGAGGTCAACCTTTACACCGCGCTGGGCGGCGGCTGGCGGGGAGATGAATCGCGCGTGCAGTGAGCCTACGTCACTTTTTCTTACACCTTTTGTCGCTCGATCCCACACCGCACGGCGATCCGCAGCCGTCGTCTGGTCTCAGTTTGGTATCATGCGCCGCTTTTACGGTTAACCCCCCGCCAGTCCTGCCGACTGACGGGCTGCAAAAGGCGGTATTAGATGACGGCTTTGTTGACTCGCCGCAAGGTGCTTGCGGGAATGGGCGTGCTCGGGCTCGGCCTGCTCGCCGGCTGCGACACCCGCGGCCAACTGTCGTACAAGTACGGCAAGGATCTGAGTAACAAGATCATGGGGCGCACCTTCAAACTGAAGAACACCGATGGCGAAACCATGACGCTGTCGAGCTTTCGCGGCATGATGCCGATGGTGTTCTTCGGTTTCACCCAGTGCCCGGCAGTCTGCCCGACCACCCTTGCCCGCGCGGCGAAAATCAAGAAGCTGATGGGCGCCGATGGCGACCGTTTGCAGGTGATCTTCATCAGCCTCGATCCAGAGCGCGACACGCCGGAAATCCTCGACGCCTACATGAAAGCCTTCGATCCGACCTTCGTTGCGCTGTACGGCACGCTTGAGGAAACCGCGGCCACGGCCAAGGAATTCGACGTGTTCTACGAGAAAGTCCCGGCCGGCGACACCTACACCATCTCGCACACCGCCACCAGTTACGTTTACGACTCCAACGGCGGCTTGCGCCTCGGTCTGTCCACCTCGCTTTCGGCAGAACAATGCACGGAAGATTTGCTTACTGTTATGGAGGTTTGCTGATGCAACCTGTTCTGAACCACATCAAACGCGCTGTCATCGGTTTTTCTCTGCTGGGTCTGGCATTCCAGGCGACTGCAGCGACCAAAGTCGACGATGCCTGGGTTCGTGCCACCGTGCCGACCCAGTCCGCCAGCGGTGCATTCATGACCCTGACCGCCGATAGCGACAGCAAGTTGCTCAGCGTTGCGACACCCGTGGCCAAAGACGTGCAGATCCACGAAATGACCATGAAGAATGACGTCATGAGCATGGGCCCGGTGAAGTTCGTCGAGCTGCCAGCCGGCAAAGCCGTCAAGCTTGATCCGAACGGCTACCACGTGATGCTGATGGGCCTGACCGGTCAGCTCAAGGAAGGCGAAAGCGTGCCGCTGACCCTGACCGTCGAGAACGCCAAAGGCGAGAAAGAAACCATCGAAGTCAAAGCGCCGGTTCGCGCGCTGACCAACATGGAAGGTCACGATCACAGCAAAATGCACTGATCGCACTGACTGAAACATCTGCGGGGCGGCATGATTGATGATCATGCCGCCCCGTTTTTTTGAACTGATGGAAAGCGTGCTTTACATCAGGGAATGCTTCAGCGAGGATGTAAAAGGTCTTTTACATAGGAAGTGAAGAATGAACCGCTACTACCTCGAACTGGGCGCCGCATTGGTTCTCTACGTGTTGGTGTTGAGCCTTTCCCTGATCGCCAGCCAATACCTGCTGGATGCCAACATTTTTCTGCGATCCGTAGTGGCACTGACCCCGATCCTTCCGGCAGGCCTGATGTGCTGGGCCATCGTGCGCAACATGCGCCGCATGGATGAAATGCATCTGCGCATCCAGTTCGAAGCCCTGGGTTTTGCCTTCGCCGCCTCGGCATTGCTGACCTTCAGTTATGGCTTTCTGGAAAACGTCGGCGCACCGCACATTCCCTGGACGTGCGTGTGGCCGGTGATGGGTCTGATGTGGATTGTCGGCCTGCAAATTGCGCGACGCCGCTACCAATGAAAAACCGCCTCAAGGAACTGCGCGCCGAGCGCAAATGGTCGCAGGTCGATCTGGCGGAACGCTTGAACGTTTCGCGCCAGACCATCAATGCGATCGAAAACGAACGCTACGATCCGAGTTTGCCGCTGGCGTTCCAGATCGCCCGGACATTTGAAATGCCCATAGAAAGCATCTTCGACGACGGTGAAGCCTGACACGATCCCCCTGTAGGAGCTGCGGCACGCTGCGATCTTTTGATCCTGCTTCTTGAAAATCAAAATCAAAAGATCGCAGCGTGCCGCAGCTCCTACAGGGTTTGAGGTCAGTGGGCGATGCACACGGATTTCAGTTCGGTGTAAGCCTCGATCACGGTTCGACCAAACTCCCGTTCGTTTCCGCCGCCCCCGGCCCGGTGTTGGCCAACTATGGCCTCGACACCTTGCGTTTCATCAACCCGGTAGGCATCGGCGACACCATCCAGGCGCGCCTGACCTGCAAACGCAAGATCGACCAGGGCAAGAAGAGCCCGCAAGGCATTGCGCAAGGAGTGGTGGCGTGGGATGTGGAAGTCACCAACCAGCTCGGTGATCTGGTGGCCAGTTATGACATTTTGACGCTGGTGGTGAAGCGCGAAGAGGTGGCGTGACCGCGCCTCCATAAGCTCCAGGAGTTCGGCGCTGAAGCAAGGACCAGCCAGTAGCACAATACCGGGACGAATTGGCAGAACACTGACCGGGTTCTGCCGTTTTCGAATATCACTTGACGGCCACTGGCACCTGCTGACACCACTTGATCGTCCGCAACGCTTCTTCCGCAGGTACCAATGCATAACGGAAGTAGAAATGCGTGCCCGAATAATAGGCGTCGTTCACTTCACCCAGCGCATGGTCATCGCTGAACGCTCGGGAACTGGTCTCATCGGCGATGAAATAGACATGGCCGCTTTCGACGTTCAAGTCGAAGCGTTTGTTGACGCTGCTGCTGACAAATGGCGGAGTAGTCGACTCGATCCGGTAGGAACCGGCCGGCACGGTTGTCCGGAAAAACCCGCCGGAAGGTAAAACTCCGACGGCGTTTCCATTGATCGTAATCGTCGGGGTCACGAAGTAACCGACACTCGCGGCAGGCCGATAGAAGTACAGTGTCGCCTGCTCCGGTTGCGCCTTTTCCACTGCAGTAAAAAATGGTTGTCCCTTCAAATCAGGCCCGGCGGCACAGCCGCTGAGCAGGGTCAGGCTGGCCAGCAGGCCAACCCAAAGTAGTGCGGTGCGATTCATCAATTTATTCCTTGGAAAAAAGTGCCCGGCCGATGGTGCTTCAAAAAACGCAAAGCCCTTTGCCGTTGTCTTTGGCATCAGAGGTGGGCCACGGTTTGAAGGCGCTTTCGGAGGTCAGATTGATGATCGTGCGGCTTTGCAGGATCGGGTATTTGCCCTTGAGGCGCTCGACGGTTTCTTCGGCATCATTGACGTTGGACAAACAGTACGTCAGCGCATTGGCGTAGAGATTACCGATGTAAAGCGTCTGCCCTGCCTTCACGGTGAATACCGTCGAGGACGGCCGGGCAACGGCGTGCCCCATATAGAACTGATAGTTCCAATCGATGAATTCGTAGCGTCCTGGCGGCACCTCGTACATGAACAGATGCCCCAGCAGGTTCGGGGACGGCTGGTCGTCTTCGTTGTACAGCGTGGTCAGGGTAATGGCTGTGTCTGGCTCTCCCTGCTGTTTGATGTTGACCGTCAGGCCGTGCGGCTGAGTCAGATAGCCTTCGATGATGGAGCCGATAATCACAGCCTTGGCCGGATCCGGCGCGCGCTGACCGTCGTATCGCGCCGTCGTGCACCCGTTCAATACGGCAACACTTAGAGTGATAGCCCCCCAGGTTGCCAATGTGCTGCAAACTTTCCGTAGCATTCTTTAATACCGTGCCTGTCAAAAAATCCATGCGTTGCGCCGAATCAGATGATTCGGCGCACGTTGACCACTGGTATCGCCCGGTGAAGATGATTCTTGAGGCTTCATGCCATTCGCTCAACTACCCGCGCCGTCATGCGCCTCTTCAAAGAAATAATCCTTCCAGCTGTCGGCCTTGTTCTTCAGCACGCCCAGTTCCTGCAACTTCTCGGCATAGATGAAGGTGCGCTGCGGCACCACGGTGAAATCGATTTCCGGGTCCTTGACGATTTGCTCGACCAGGGCCAGCGGCAGTTTCGACTGCTCGACACGAATGTACGCCTGAGCCGCCGCCGGCTTGTCAGCCTTGATGATCTTCTCGGCCTCGGCCAACGCGTCATAGAACGCCTTGTAGGTTTTCGGGTTTTCGTCGTGGAATTTTTCCGTGGTATACAGCACGTTGAACGTCGCCTGGCCGCCAAGCACGTCATAGGAGCTCAGCACTTTGTGCACGTTGGGATTCTGCAACGCCTGGTACTGGAACGGCGGGCTGGAGAAGTGCGAGTTGATCTCAGAGCCGCCGGCAATCAGCGCAGCCGTCGCATCGGGGTGCGGCAGGCTGACCGAGATATCGTCGAATTTCTTGTACTGCGCGTCGCCGAATTCCTTGGCGGTTTCGATCTGCAAGGTGCGCGACTGGAAGCCCACGCCGGCGGCAGGCACGGCAATCCGGTCCTTGTCAGTGAAGTCCTTGAGGGTCTTGATGTTCGGATTGTTGGTCAGCAGATAGTTGGGCATTGAGCCCAGTGCGGCGATGGCTTTGACGTTCTGTTTGCCTTTGGTGCGATCCCACACGGTGAGCATTGGCGGCACGCCGGCAGACACCACGTCGAGCGATCCCGTGAGCAATGCTTCGTTCATCGCCGTGGCGCCGGAAATGCTGTTCCAGTCGACCTTGATGTCGAGACCCTGCTCTTTGCCGTGTTTTTCGATGAGGTTCTGGTCGCGCACCACATCGAGAATCAGGTAACCGATGCCGAATTGTTGAGCGATGCTGATCTTGCCCTCAGCTTGAGCGCCGGTGCTGAACAACGAACTCGCGGCCAGGGAAGCGGCCAATAGAGTCAGTGCGGAACGTTTGAACGGTGTGGCCATGACAACCTCGCAGCATGGGGGTGGTGTGCTGAAAGGCCTGACTTTATCGCTATAAAAAATAGAAATTAAATATCTTTATCGCATATCGATAGCACGGGTTGTTGAGCGCAATGAGCCTGCGGGCTTTTGATTCCGAGGTTTAGAAAGATCGCAGCGTTGCGCTGTTACTACATTGGATACCGGTGATGATTTGGCGGCATAAACAGCCTGAAACAATAAATCCGTCGGTAGCAATATCGCCGATTGCCGTTTGACCCGAGGGCCGATCAGGGCTGCAGGCGCGACGTCACCTTCGAGAGCTCGCGCACCAGCGCATCAGTTGAGCGTTTAAAAGGGCGATCAGACAGCCCACCCTTGGTATCATCGAGCACACTTTTATGACGACTTAATGGCTGGAAGGTCTTTTTTGTGAGCGCTCTTTTTAACCGGTTGCGGCAGCCGCATGCCCGCCTCTTTTCGTTGATATTTCTCGTGCTGATTGTGCCGGTGTGCCTACGTGCGGCACTGGGCTGGTCGGCACCTCTGGGTTATTTGTCGGACTTGGCCATTGGCAGCCTGCTGGTCGTGTTGCTGCATCGCCGGGCGTGGTGGCTGGCCTTGCCGGTGTTGCTGTTCTGGGGACTGCTGGCCGTGGCGACCGCTGAACTGGTCAGCGCCGTCGGGCGTCTGCCGACGCCTTCGGATATTCATTACCTGATCGATCCGCAGTTCGTGGAAAATTCCACCGGTGGCGGGCTGGCGCATCCTGCGCTGGGTATCACCTTGCTGCTGGCCCTGCTGTTCTGGTTAGCAACCCGGTTTGCCAACCGCGATCTACCGCGCCCGCCCCTGCCACGCGCCGCCTGGAGCGCACCGCTGGTGTTGTTCGCCGCGCACTGGGGCGCGCAGAACCTGTGGCCGAGTGAAGCGGATCCGTGGCGCCAGTACAACCTGCCGCACCAGTTGCTGGCTACTGAGGTCGCCGATCTGCAGATTCGGGGCGAGGAATGGCTGGACGGCGATGTCGAAGAACCCGCGCCGGCCATGGCCGGTCTCACCGACGTCGACCTCAATGGGCAGAAACTGCTGGCCGCACCGGGGCAAGCGCGCAACGTACTGATCATCGCCCTGGAAGGCATTCCCGGTGCCTACATTCGCGCCAACCGCGAAGCCATCGGCAGTCATTATCAGGAAGACCTGATGCCCAACCTCAGTCGCTGGGCCGAGCGCGGCATGAACACCCCGGATTACGTGCTGCATACACATCAGACCATTCGCGGTCTGTACTCGATGCTCTGCGGCGATTATGACAAGCTCAACAACGGCACGCCCAAAGGCGTGGAGATGCTGACCCTCAACGAGCGCAATCAGGCCTGCCTGCCGGCGCAACTGCGTGAACACGGCTTCAGCACGCACTATCTGCAAGGTGCCGGGCTGCGCTTCATGGCCAAAGACAAGATCATGCCGCACATCGGTTTCGATGCGACGCACGGTCTGGAGTGGTTCACCAACAGCAACTATCTGGAGTTCCCGTGGGGCAAGGATGACAAGGCATTTTTCGAGGGCGCGCTGGACTATGTCGGCGAACTGAAAAAGCAGAAAAAGCCGTGGATGCTGACGTTACTGACCGTCGGCACCCATCAGCCCTACTCCGCGCCCGAGGAATATCTGGAGCGCTTCGAAACGCCAAAACAGGCCGCCGTCGGTTATCTCGACGATGCGCTGGAGCAGTTTCTCAACGGCCTCGAACGCCAAGGCGTTCTGAAAGACACGCTGGTGGTGATCACCTCGGACGAATCCCACGGCATCGACGGCGTGCGACTGGCTTCTTCGTGGGGCTTCAATCTGACCCTGGCGCCGGAGCAAGCGCAACTGCCACGACTGAACAAAGGCGTTTATGGCCACGTCGATCTGAGTACGTCGATTCTCGATTACTTCGATTTGCCGGTGCCTTCCGCGCTGAGCGGTCGCTCGCTGTTTCGCGATTACGACAGCGGCCGCGAAATCATGTCGTTCACCAACGGCAAGCTGCGCTATCACAACGGTCAGGGGATCTTTTCCGAGTGCGACATGCCGCGTCGCTGCCGCTACTACGAAAGCGCCGGGTTCATCGCCGAAAATGCCCTCTATAAAGGTAACTACAGCGGCCACCCGGCCCGGCAGATCGCCGCCCGCGCCAATGCCCTCGACCTTTCGCTGCTGCGCACACCGCTCAATCATCGCTATCAGTTCGGCAGCACCAACGTTATCCCGCTGCAAGCGCAGATCAAGGATGACTGGGCCGACAACCTGATCGGCGCGCAGTATCTGGAAATGCCCAAAGGCTCGCACACTCGCGTGCGTCTGACCGTACGCTCAGTCGATCCGCAACAGGCAGCGTACATTCAGCTCAAGGCCAAGGAGTTTGAACAGGACGTGCAGATCGGTCTGCCGCAGGAGATGGTCGCAACCGCCGAGCAACCACTGGAAATGAACTTCAGCTTCGACAACCCGCAAGAGCGCAAAGCATTTTCTTTCCATTTGCTGGGTTATGGATTGGGCGCAGTTGAAGTGACGGACTTCAGTGTGATTACTGAATTGCCGGGGCAAGAGGATATTCTCGATGACGTGCCGGAGGACGACACGGCTCAATCCACCTGACAACGTCTGTGTAGGAGCTGCCGCAGGCTGCGATCTTTTGATCTCTATTTTAAAAGCAAAAGATCGCAGCCTGCGGCAGCTCCTACGGTGGAAATCAGTGATTATCAGAACGTTGTGCGCAACCCGACCTGAATGCTGCGCCCTTCTGCCGGCGCAATGTCGCGCAGGATCGAACTGGCATAACGCACGGTTTGATTGGTCAGGTTCTCGGCATTGACGAAGGCCAGCCATTGGCTCTGACCGACATCGAAGTGATACCCGACATTGGCGCCCAGTGTGGTGTAGCCGTCAGTGCTGCTTTCATTGTCCGGCACGCGATGTTGTGAACTGGCGTGTTCGACATCGATGCGCGCCTGCCACTTGTCCAGTTCCCACAGCAGCCCGGTGTTGAGCCGCAGCGGCGCGATGCGCGGCAAATCTTCGCCAGTGTCGAGGTTCTTCGCGCGGGTGTAATCGCCGGACAACTCCAAGGCAAACTTGCCGTAGGCGCTTTCGCCGAGTTTCCAGTGATCCTGGGCTTCAATGCCGCTGAAGCGCGCCCGCACGCCGGAGTAGGTGTATTCAGGGATGCCGTCGGCGTCCTCTTCGCCCTCGTCATTCAGCGTTCGGCCCGTGCCGAGCAAGCCGATGTAATTGGAGAAGTGGCTGTAAAACACGCCGACACTGCCCTTGTGCGTACCATTGTCGAAACGTAGCGCCAGGTCACTGGACACGGCTTTTTCCTTCGACAGCCCGGCATCGCCAACTTCATAAGTGCCGGTCGCGACGTGAGCTCCGTTGGCGTACAGCTCATAAAATGTCGGCGCACGTTCGGTGTAGCCCAGCGTCGCGGCCACCGACCAGATCGGCGTCAGCGTGTACACCGCACCGGACGACAGACTGCCAGCGGTGAAACTGCTGGATCGATCGGCGTTGGCGAAGCGCTCGTTACCCTTGGCGTTCGGATCGACCGTGGTGTGCTCAAGCCGTCCGCCGAGGGTGAACAGCAGTCGGTCGGTGGCTTGCAACTCTTCGAGAATGAACAGTGCGCCGGCATCGGTATCGGTTTGCGGGACAAACGCCTCTTCGCCCAGCGCCGAGAACTCGTTGCGACTGACCTGCGCACCGATCACACCGTTGAACGGCCCCAATGGCTGATGCCGCGCTTCGACACGCGCCTCGTAACCTTTGTTCTTGAACGTCGTACCGACCTCGCCACCTTCGATTTCGCGGTGTTCGTAATCGGTGTAGCCCGCATCCAGCTTGATCGAACTGAATGGCCCATCGAGATTGCGTATCTCCGAGGCGAAGGCGTAGTGCTCCTGTTGCATGCGGATGCGCACGTCTTGTTCAGCGGGCGAACCGTAATTGGAGTCGTAGTTGCTGTAGGACAGGCCGGCGTATCCGTCATCCCAAGTGTAAGACCCGCCCACCGCGCCGCCGTCCTGGCGACCATCACTGTTGGCCAGTCGATGCTTTTTCGAGTCGCCGTCGTCGTTTGCGCGTTCGCCAGCGGTTTTCGCGTAACCGGGGATTTTCAGATCATTGAACTCGCGGGCACTGGCGTCCAGGTGCAAGGCGAACTGACCGTTACCGGCCTCGAGTTTGCCGGCGCTGCTTCGCGTGGTGTCGGCACCGCCGTAGCGCAACTCACCGGCGCCATGGATTCCGTCGATAGCCTCGGTCGGAATGCGGTTATCAAAAGCGTTGACCACTCCGCCAATGGCGCTGCCGCCGTATAGCAGGGCTGCTGGGCCCCGGATGATTTCAACACGCACGATGTTGACCGGGTCCAGCGGCACCGCGTGATCGTAAGACAGCGACGAAGCATCCAGCGCGCCGACGCCGTTGCGCAGGATGCGGATGCGGTCACCGTCCTGACCGCGGATGATCGGCCGGCTCGCACCCGGACCGAAGTACGACGAGGACACGCCGGGTTGCTTGTTCAGGGTTTCACCGAGGCTGCCCTTCTGTTGAAACGTGAGGTCGTCGCCGCTGAGCACCGTCGATGGCGAAGCGAGTGTCTGGCTGCCGAGCGGATTGCCGGTGATGACTTGCGGTTGCAGCTCGAGGGTGTCGGCAGCGAACACCGGCGCTGCAAAAAGCAGCGCCGCAGCCAACGGATTGAGGCGTCGTTGCAGGGGGTGGGAACGGGCAGGCATTGCAGAGTTTCCATGAGCTAAAAGTGAAGATCGCTGTCAGCGTTCGCAGAAAACGCTGACAGAAACAAAATGAAACCGATTTAATGTTATACAATAACATTTCTTTCTGTCATTACGTTTCTTGCTTCACTCAGCACAACAGCTGCTCAAGGACGAGGGTTTCGGGCGGGCATCGGACATATGCCGAGTCCTGCACCGTACTGTGAAAGCGCCGAAAGACTTTCCCTATCGGCGCCCAATAGTCGGCCTATTAGCTGACTCTCCAAGTCGGGTCTAGCCTTACTAGTCCGAAGTCGGCACGAGCCGGCCGTAGCAGACCTGATAAGGACCCGAACATGGCAAACGAATCGAAATGCCCGTTCAACCACGCCGCCGGTGGTGGTACGACGAACCGTGACTGGTGGCCGAATCAACTCAACCTGAAAATCCTCAGCCAGCACTCGCCCAAGTCCGACCCGCTGGGCAAGGATTTCGACTACGCCAAAGCCTTCAAGAGCCTGGATTTCCAGGCGCTGAAACAAGACCTCACCGCATTGATGACCGACTCTCAGGACTGGTGGCCGGCCGACTTCGGGCACTACGGCCCTCTCTTCGTGCGCATGGCCTGGCACAGCGCCGGCACCTATCGCACCGCCGATGGCCGTGGTGGCGCCGGCTCCGGTCAGCAACGCTTTGCGCCGCTGAACAGCTGGCCGGATAACGTCAGCCTCGACAAGGCCCGCCGTCTGCTGTGGCCGATCAAGCAGAAATATGGCCGTAACATTTCCTGGGCGGATCTGATTGTCCTCACCGGTAACGTCGCGCTGGAATCGATGGGCTTCAAAACCTTCGGCTATTCCGGTGGCCGTGCCGATGTCTGGGAACCGGACGAGGACGTTTACTGGGGTTCGGAACACGAATGGCTCGGCGGCGACAGTCGCTATGGCAAGGACAAGGCGCCGATGCAGGAGCCCGGTGACGGCACACTGGTGGCCGAGCCGGACTTGCACGGTAAAGAGGAAAGCCGCACCGATCAGGGCGAACGCAATCTGGAAAACCCCCTCGCCGCCGTGCAAATGGGCCTGATCTACGTTAACCCTGAAGGTCCTGAAGGTAATCCGGACCCGGTGGCCTCGGCCCACGACATCCGCGAAACCTTTGGCCGCATGGCCATGAACGATGAAGAAACCGTGGCACTGATCGCTGGCGGTCACGCCTTCGGTAAAACCCACGGCGCCGGCCCTGCCGACAACGTCGGGCCTGAGCCGGAAGCGGCCGGCCTCGAAGAACAAGGTCTGGGCTGGCGCAATGCGTTCGGCACCGGCAAGGGCGCCGACACCATTACCAGTGGCCTCGAAGTGACCTGGACCACCACACCAACAAAGTGGAGCAACAACTACCTGGAAAACCTGTTCGGTTTTGAATGGGAACTGACCAAAAGCCCGGCTGGCGCCCACCAGTGGATTCCGAAAAATGGCGGCGGTGCCGGCACCGTTCCGCATGCCCATGATCCGAACAAGAAACTCTCGCCCACCATGCTCACCTCTGACCTGGCGCTGCGCTTCGACCCCGCCTACGAGCAGATCTCGCGGCGCTTCCTCGCCAATCCCGACCAACTGGCCGATGCCTTTGCCCGCGCCTGGTACAAACTGATCCACCGCGACATGGGCCCGCTGTCCCGTTACCTCGGCCCGGAACTGCCGAGCGAAGAACTGCTTTGGCAGGATCCGATTCCAGACGTCACGCACCCGCTGATCGACGACAGCGACGCTGCGGCACTGAAAAGCAAAATCCTTGAGTCGGGCCTATCCGTTTCGCAACTGGTCTCGACGGCTTGGGCGGCACTGTCAACGTTCCGTGGTTCGGATAAACGCGGTGGCGCCAATGGTGGTCGTCTGCGTCTGGCACCGCAGAAATTCTGGCAGGCCAATCAGCCTGAGCAGTTGGACAAGGTGCTGAGTACGCTTGAAGGGATTCAAAACGAGTTCAACGGTGGTGCCGCCGGCAAGCAAGTCTCGCTGGCGGATCTGATCGTGCTCGCAGGCAACGCTGGCATCGAACAAGCGGCGAAAAACGCCGGGCATTCGGTGTCTGTCCCTTTCACACCGGGCCGCACTGATGCTTCTCAGGAGCAAACCGATGTCGAGTCCTTCGCTTTCCTCGAACCGATTGCCGATGGCTTCCGTAATTACAGCAAGGCCAAGTACACCGTTTCTGCTGAAGCGCTGCTGATCGACAAGGCGCAACTGCTCACCCTCACTGCGCCGGAAATGACTGTGTTGCTCGGTGGCTTGCGGGTGTTGAACACCAACGTCGGGCAATCCCGTCATGGTGTTTTCACCAGCCAGACTGAAGCGCTGACCAATGACTTCTTCACCAACCTGCTGGACATGGGGGTGGAGTGGAAACCGACTTCACGGGATGCGGATGAGTTTGAAGGGCGTGACCGCAAAAGCGGGAACGTGAAATGGACGGCGACAAGGGTTGATCTGGTGTTTGGTTCCAATGCGCAACTGCGGGCGTTGGCCGAGGTGTATGCCAGTTCGGATGCGAAGGAGCAGTTTGTTAAGGACTTTGTTGCGGCGTGGACGAAGGTGACGAATCTGGATCGGTTTGATCTGAAGTAATTTTTCGGGAAATGAAAACGCCGCATTGGTTAATGCGGCGTTTTTTTGTGCGTACGGCTTAGGGAGTTGTGTTGATGCATAAATCTTACCCCCTCACCCCAGCCCTCTCCCCCAAGGGGGCGAGGGGGAAAGGGAGCAGATCGGGGGCCGTTCAAAACCTGAGTTCGACTCGGACTTTCAGGTCGGCGTACAGCGCAAAGACACCTCGGTCAGTCCCCTCTCCCACTGGGAGAGGGTTAGGGTGAGGGGCCTTTCAGATTCTGAGTTCGACTCCGGACTTTCAGGTCTGCGTATAGCGCAAAAACACCTCAATCAGTCCCCTCTCCCTCTGGGAGAGGGTTAGGGTGAGGGGCTTTTCAGATTCTGAGTTCGACTCGGACTTTCAGGTCGGCGACAGCGCAAAGACACCTCGGTCAGTCCACTCTCCCACTGGGAGAGGGTTAGGGTGAGGGGCCCATCAAGCCAGGCTCTTGCTCACAACCTCATACACATCACTCGACAACTGCCCCGACGCCCGAATCCGCTCCAGCTCGCCTTTCATCAACGCCTGACGCGCATCGTCATATTTGCGCCAGCGCGTCAGCGGTGCCAATTGGCGAGAAGCGATTTGCGGGTTGAACCCGTTCAACTCAATCACCAGATCCGCGAGGAAGCGATAACCCGAACCATCCGCCGCATGGAAGTTGATCAGGTTCTGCCCGGCGAACGCGCCGACCAGCGCACGCACCTTGTTCGGGTTCTTGATGTTGAACGCTGGGTGCTGCATCAACGCTTTCACGCGCTCCAGACCGCCTGGCAGAGTGCTGCCGGCCTGCACGCTGAACCACTGATCCATGACCAGCGGGTTGTCCTTGAAGTGCTCGGCGAAACTGGCCAGCGCCAACGCCTTCTGCTCTTCGAACGGTGAGTTGACCAGTACCGCCAGCGCAGTCAGGCGCTCGGTCATGTTGTCGGCCGCTTCGAACTGCTCCAGCGCCGCCGCCAGTACTTCCGGCTTACCACTGAGCATCAGATAAGACAGCGCAATGTTCTGCAGCGCGCGACGAGCAAAGTGCTCGGCCTCGGCCACGTACGGGGTTTTCTTCGACAGGTCGCGGTTGGCCTGATAACGCAGCCACAGCGCCTCGAACAACCCTTCGGCCAATTGCTTGCGTGCGAACTCACGGGCGATATGGATCGCATCGACGTCAGCCACTTCGCTGATTTCAGTGAGGTACGCCTCACCTGGCAGCGAGAGCATTTCAGCGACCATCGCCTGATCCAGCGATTCGTCCGACAGCACCGTACGCAGTGCCGAGACCAGGCGCGGATCAAGCTTCAGGCTCTCGCCCTTCTGCTGCTGGCCGATCAACTCTTGCAGGACCTGCACCGACAGTTGCTGACCGGCATCCCAGCGGTTGAAGCCGTCGCTGTCGTGCTGCATCAGGAACATCAATTGATCGCGGTTGTACGGGAAGCTCAGCTTCACCGGCGCCGAGAAGCCGCGCAGCAGCGATGGCAGCGGCTGTTCGGCGATGTCAACGAAGGTAAACGTCTGCTCGGCTTCGGTCACCGAGATCACGCGGGTGGTGCCTTGCGCCACTGCTTCGCCGCTCAGACGCAGGGCAATCTCGTTGCCTTTGCTGTCGAGCAGGCCGAGTTCGACTGGAATCACGAACGGCAGTTTTTCAACTTTGTCCGGGGTTTCCGGGCAGCTCTGGCGGAAGGTCAGGCTGTAGGTTTTCGCGGCGGCGTCATAAGACTCGCTCACTGCCAGACGCGGTGTACCGGCCTGGCTGTACCAGCGCTTGAATTGGGTCAGGTCGACGCCGTTGGCATCTTCCATCGCTTTGATGAAATCGTCGCAGGTGACCGCTTGACCGTCGTGACGCTCGAAGTACAGATCGCTGCCCTTGCGGAAGCCTTCGGCGCCGAGCAAGGTGTGGATCATGCCGACCACTTCCGAACCCTTTTCGTACACGGTCAGGGTGTAGAAGTTGGAAATCTCGATGAAGCTGTCCGGACGCACGGCATGGGCCATGGGACCTGCATCTTCAGCAAACTGGTGAGTCCGCAGGTACGCCACATCCTGAATGCGCTTGACCGTGGCCGAGTTCATGTCGGCGGAGAAACCGGAATCGCGGAATACGGTGAAGCCTTCCTTCAGCGACAGCTGGAACCAGTCGCGGCAGGTCACGCGGTTGCCCGACCAGTTGTGGAAGTATTCGTGCGCGACGATCGCTTCAACGCGCTGGTGCGCGGCGTCGGTCGCGGTTTCGGCGCGGGCCAGTACGGCGCTGGAGTTGAAGATGTTGAGGCCTTTGTTCTCCATCGCGCCCATGTTGAAATCGTTGACGGCGACGATCATGAAGATGTCCAGATCGTACTCGCGACCGTAAACCTCTTCGTCCCAGCGCATCGACTTCTTCAGGCTGGTCATCGCGTGCTGGCACTTGTCGATGTTTTCCGGCTCGACGTAGATGCGCAATGCGACGTTGCGGTCGGTCATGGTGGTGAAGCTGTCTTCAACGCACCACAAATCACCGGCCACCAGCGCGAACAGGTACGCCGGTTTCATGAACGGATCTTCCCAGGTTGCCCAGTGCCGGCCGTCTTCGCCCGGGCCCGAGGCGATCGGGTTGCCGTTGGAGAGCAGCACCGGATAGCTGTGCTGCTCGGCGACCACGGTGGTGGTGAACTTGCTCATCACGTCCGGGCGGTCGAGGTAATAGGTGATCTTGCGGAAACCTTCCGCTTCGCACTGGGTGCAGAACATCGTGCCGGACTTGTACAGGCCTTCCAGTGCGGTGTTGGTTTCCGGGTGGATCTTGACGCTGGTGTCGACCGTGAACGTTTCCGTGGTCGGCTGCAGGGTCAGATGGTTCTCGGACAATTGATAGTCAGCAGCGCCAAGCTCTTTATCGGCCAGGGTCACCGAGAGCAACTCCAGTTGCTGACCATCGAGCACCAGCGGTGGCAGGCCCGGGCCACGGGCCGGGTTGCGGCGCATCACCAACTGCGCGTGTACCAGGCTGTGATCCTCGAACAACTCGAAGGTCAGGTGTGTTTCGTCGATCAGGTACTCGGGCGCCTGATAGTCCTTCAGATAAATCATCTTCGGTTGTTCGGTGCGCATGCTGAAGTCCTTATTGATGCACGGCGAGCTGATAAGCCGTGTACTTGCGAATGTTGATCACGCCGGTATCGAAGATCAGGTACTGGCCCTTGATCCCTAACAGGGTGCCTTCGGCAATCGGGTTCTTGTCCAGGTTGAAGCTGACGATTTTGGCCGGGTATTGCTCGACCGGATAGCGGATTTCGAGAGGTTCTACATCGGCAATCGTCTGAATAGCTTGTAGGCCGAATCGCTCCTGCAAACCTTGCAGGCCTTCGGCGCAGCTTTCAAATAACTGGTCACGCACCTGCGCCAGATCCACCGCCGCCGCATCGCCCTTGAGCAATGCACGCCAGTTGGTTTTGTCGGCCACTTGGCTGCGGAACAAATCTTCGACGAAGCCCGATTGCTGCCTTGTCGACACCCGCATGATCGGCAACGCCTGACACGCACCCTGATCGATCCAGCGCGTCGGCAGTTGCGTTGCACGAGTGATGCCAACCTTGATGCCCGACGAATTGGACAGGTAAACCACGTGATCGGTCATGCAGAACTGCTCGCCCCACGCCGGATCGCGGCAGGTGCCGGCGTCATAGTGGCAACGCTCCGGGCTCATGATGCACAGGTCGCACTGCGCCAGCTTGGTCATGCACGGGTAGCAATAGCCCTGACTGAAACTGGTTTTGGTCTTGCGCCCGCAATGGGTGCAGTGGATCGCCCCCAGGTATTCCAGACGCACCGTGGTGCCGATCAACGGGTTGACCGGCACCTCGACGTCATCCAGACGAAACGCGTATTGCACGTTCGGCCCGTCAAGGCGCGCCGACATTTTGCTGATTGCACCGCGGCCAATCTCGATCAATGGATGGCATCCGACTTGAACAGGATGTTCGGCACTTCGATCGACTTCGATGCACATTCCTGCGGGCCCATGTAACCGGTGCGCTGGTCTTCAGGCAGATTCTGGATTTCCCAGGCGATCATCGCCTGCAGCGACAGCTCGCGCTGTTCGGCGGTGAGCTTGCCACCGTCGGACCACTTGCCGATTTCCACGGCCAGTTTCAGGCTCTCGTAGATGTCCGGGGTGATGTTGTTGATCATGTCGTTAAAAGAGGACATCAGGGTCTCCGTGCTCTTTATCTGCTGAAAATTTAGGCGGCCAGTTTACGGCGGTTATACAAACCGCCCAACAAACCGGTGAAGCATCCGATGAGTAACCCGCCGACATGGGCGGCGTTGGCGATTTCGCCGAAGCCGATCATCGAGATCAGCCCGGACATGCACACCAGCAGCCACACCAGCATCATCACCAGCACGCCGCGCGGCAGGCGATAGGCCGGGTTCGGCGACAGCAGCTGGAAGATCCAGCAATGTCCGAGCAAACCGTACAGCACGCCCGACAGGCCGCCAAACAAGGTCGCGCCGCTCCAGACAAACTGCGCGTAGTTGGACACCAGACTGAACAGCAGTGTCAGGCCGATCAGGTTGATGCTGCCCTGACGCGACTCGATGCGCCGGCCCAGCTCCCAATACCACATGCCGTTCATGGCCAGGTGCAGGATGCCGAAGTGGATCAGCATCGGCGTGACCAGACGCCACCACTGCCCCGCCGCCAGACTGTCGGCCAACGGCACGAAATGGATGTATTCACCAACCACCTGAAAATCGAGGAAGGTCAGCCAGCGCAACGTCTGCAGGTTTTCGCCGAGGTAGGTCAAGCCGCCGACAATCAGGCACAACAGCAGAATGAAACCGGTGGCTTTGGCGTACTTCAATTGCTCAGCGAAGCTTGGGCGCTTGAGGGTCTGCGCAACAGGGATGTCCAGTTGCTGATCAGGATCGCCGGCCGGGAAGCGTTCGTACAGCGAACGCACGTCTTCGCTGATCTCCGACGGCGCCCACAACACCTGTTCGCCCGCCTCTTCGCTGACCCGATGCGGGACCTGCATGCGTTGCAGCAGTTTGACGAAACCGCTCAAGTCCACCGCCAATGGCAGACGCAATACCGCTACCGCACTCATTGCAGCACCTCCGGCCGCTCGACATCGACCCAGACAAATTTATGCGGATCCAGACGTGTTTCCTGATCCAGACGATAAGCGACCAGTTTGCCGTAGAGCACCGCGCTGTAATCCAGACACGCAAGGTTCGGGCGGATCGGCGCCGGTTTGCCGCTGCGCCAATAGTGGCCGACGAACAGCAATGGCTCGTCGACGCCGTAGCGCAGCAGGGTGTTTTTTTCGCTGGAGGTCAGCGGTTTCTGCGCCACCGGTTCTGGCAGAGCATCAGGCTGGAAGACAATGTCGCCGTAGGTTTTCGGGTCGTCTTCCCAGAACTTGGTGCGGAAGAACGAACGCACCAGGCCATCGCCACTGGTCATGGTCAGACCATCCGGCAGGCGCATGTCGGTGCCGCGTAACAGACGATCGAACACGGTGCAGGCGAAACTGCCGGGCACGGCGGACGCCTGAAGAAAGTGTTCGTCAATGCAGCCATTAGCGAATTGCGCGCGCAACGGCTCGATCAGACCGGCATCCCAACAGGCATGCACAACACGGAAGCGTCCGGCGTCAACAAACAGCGGCAGCTCATAGAACCAGCGCTGAAAATCATGCCAGTCGCCAGGATGGTCTTCGAACTGGGTCAGGGTTTCGTGCAGCAGGCGTGCGTGGCGCGGCGTGTGTTCGCGCACGAACTGCTTGCCGCTGCCCGGTGGCGCCGGGGTGCTCCAGCCGAGGGCGTTGAATTCGTGGTTGCCCATGATGCACAAGGCCTGACCGGCCTCGACCATGTCATGGACAATATGCAGCGCCTCGCGAATGCGCGGGCCACGGTCGATGATGTCGCCGACGAACACGGCCATGCGCGATGGATGCCGCCAGACCCCGCCCTGCTTGTGGTAACCGAGTCGGTCAAGCAAGTGTTCGAGGGTCAGGGCGCATCCGTGCACGTCACCGATCAGGTCATAACTGCGCGCGGGATCGAGCATCAGTCGCCTCCACCACCCAGCTTGCTGCCCCAGCCGAGCTTGGTGCGGCAGACTTCGTAGTAGTTGTGGTCGAGCGGGTGAATCAGCCGCAGCTTCTGCGCTTTCTTGCTGACGGTGATGGTGTCGCCCGGCGCGCAGGTGAAGTGGTTCTGCCCGTCGCAGGAGACTTGCGGGTAAATCTGCATGTTTTTCGACACGACGATTTTCAGCTCACTGTTGCCATCGACCACAATTGGCCGGCTCGACAACATATGGGGGTACATCGGCACGATCACAATGGCATCGAGCTTGGGATGCATGATCGGCCCGCCGGCAGACAGCGCGTACGCGGTAGAACCGGTCGGTGTCGCGACGATCAGGCCGTCGGCCTTCTGGCTGCAGACGAACTGGCCGTCGATGTACAGCTCGAACTCGATCATCCGCGTCGATTTGCCGGGGTGCAGCACCACGTCATTGAGCGCATCGCCCTGACCGATGGCCTCGGCATGCCGGCGCACTTCGGCTTGCAGCAGGAAGCGGTTTTCCACCAGGTAGTGGCCGTCGAGCACCTTGGCGACTTCGACTTCCAGCTCATCCGGGCGAATGTCTGTCAGAAAACCGAGGCTGCCACGGTTGATCCCCAGTACCGGAATATTGTGTTTGGCCAGCGCCCGCGCAGCGCCGAGCAGACTGCCGTCACCGCCGACGACGATGACCATGTCGCAGACTTCGCCGAGCATCTTGCGCGACGAGGTTTGCAAGCCGTGGCCCGGCAGGACTTCGGCGATGGTGTCTTCGAGGATCACATGCAGGTGACGATCGAGCAGAAAGCGTTTCAGTCGGCGGACGGTATCCAGCACCTGGGAACTGCCCAGGCGACCGATGATGCCGATATTACGAAATTGCTCCATGGGACCTCTGCGGACAATCGAAAACGCGAAAAACCCGATTATGGGCGAAAGCGCCAGATAGACAAAATCCTTTCAGCCTCAAGGGTGCGCTCGTGTTTACGGCTATGCTCGCAAGATGATCCTATTTCCAGATTTGCTCCAGTTGCCTCACCAATTACGCCACCCGGAAGTGCGCGATCTGGCGTGGGTGATCCTCGCCCCTCCGATGCTCGCCACCACACCGTGGCCGCAGCGTCATCCGCTGGCCGGCAGCGATTGGGTGGCCGACCCTGAACGTCTGGAGCACTGGTTGCGTCAGCTCGACCGTGACAGTTATGGCTTGCTGCATTGGTTGTCGCAGGCACGCACGCGACGTCTGGGCCTGTATTACGAACGACTTTGGCAGTTTGCCGTGGAGCATGCGCCGGGCATTGAGCTGATTGCCGCCAACCTGCCGATCCGCCGCGAGGGCCACACACTTGGCGAGCTGGACATGCTTCTGCGTGACCGCGATGGCGTGCATCACCTGGAATTGGCGATCAAGCTCTACCTCGGCCCGCAGAATGGCGACGGTCGTGATCCAGCGCAGTGGCTGGGGCCGGGTTGTCATGATCGGCTCGATCGTAAACTGGCGCATCTGGCCGAACATCAGTTGCCGATCTCGGCGCGCGCGGAAAGCCGTGAGGTGTTGGCGGCGCTGGATATCGAGGTGTTCAGCGCGCAACTGTGGTTGGGCGGCTATTTGCTGTACCCGTGGCCGGGGCAGTCCGATTCACCGAATGGTGCACATCCGCAGCATTTGCGCGGCAGTTGGTTGCATCAGAAGGATTGGCCAGCGTTTGTCGCACAACGCCCGGCCGGGCGCTGGCAACCCCTGCCCCGGCATGCCTGGCTGGCACCAGCGCATTATCCGGCGGATCAGACCTGGACTTTGGAGCATTTACGGATGTGGCTGGAAGACCTCGAGCCGCTAGCCCCGGCGCAGTTGATGGTGCGCCTGACCGAGAATGCGCGGGGGGAATGGGAAGAGGCTGAGCGGTTGTTTCTGGTATCGGATCTTTGGCCGAATGTACCCGGCCAGGCCTGAGATTTTGTATTGCCTGTACCGGCCCCATCGCTGGCAAGCCAGCTCCCACAGGTTTCGTGGTGCGGCCCAGGTAGTGAGCCACCACAGAGCTAGTGGGAGTTGGCTTTGTGGTGTGGCCCAGGTAGTGAGCACACAGAAAATCCCTGTGGGAGCTGGCTTGCCAGCGATTGGGGCCGAATTGGTCTAGAGCGAAAGCCGCAAAGCCAAAGCCGCCAACGTCACCAACAACACCGGCACCGTCAGCACAATCCCGACCCGGAAGTAATAGCCCCAACCAATGTGAATCCCCTTGCGCTCCAGCACATGCAGCCACAACAACGTGGCCAGACTGCCAATCGGGGTAATCTTCGGCCCCAGATCGCTGCCAATCACGTTGGCATAGATCATCGCCTCCTTGACCACCCCGCTCGCCTGACTGGCGTCAATCGACAACAAGCCAATCAACACCGTCGGCAAGTTATTCATGATCGACGACAGCAACGCCGTCAGCACCCCGGTGCCCATGGCCGCGCCCCACACGCCGTGCCCTGCGAAGACATCCAGCCAACCGGCCAGATACCCGGTCAGCCCGGCATTGCGCAGGCCGTAGACCACCAGATACATGCCCAACGAGAAAATCACGATCTGCCACGGCGCTTCTTTCATCACCTTGCGCGTGGAAATCTTGTGGCCGCGCGCGGCGATACCCAACAGCAGCGCGGCGCACACGGCGGAAATCGCGCTGATCGGAATGCCCAGCGGTTCAAGGGCAAAACAGCCGATCAACAGAATCGCCAACACCGCCCAACCGGCATAGAACGTGGCTTTGTCGTGGATCGCGGTTTCTGGGAGCTCAAGCTGCTCCGGGTCGTAGGCCTTGGGAATGTCGCGACGGAAGAACCACAGCAACATGCCCAGCGTCGCCGCCACGCTGACGAAGTTGACCGGCACCATTACCGCCGCATAACGGTTGAAGCCGATGTGAAAGAAGTCCGCCGAAACGATGTTGACCAGGTTCGACACTACCAGTGGCAGGCTCGCGGTGTCGGCGATAAATCCTGCACCCATCACGAATGCCAGGGTCGCGGCCGGGGAAAAGCGTAGCGCCAGCAGCATCGAAATCACGATCGGCGTGAGAATCAGCGCCGCGCCGTCGTTGGCAAACAACGCCGACACCAGTGCGCCAAGCAGCACCATAAAAGCAAACAACTTGCGCCCGCTACCCCGCCCCCAACGCGCCACGTGCAGCGCCGCCCAATTAAAGAACCCGGCTTCGTCGAGCAGCAGGCTGATAATGATCAGCGCGACAAAGGTGCCGGTGGCGTTCCAGATGATTTGCCACACCAACGGAATGTCGCTGAGATGAACGACGCCGAAAATCAGCGCCAGGATTGCGCCAAGCGTCGCACTCCAGCCGACGCCGAGGCCTTTGGGTTGCCAGATGACAAGGGTGATGGTCAGCAGGAAAATCAGTGACGCAGCGAGCATCCGCAACAGCCTTCAAAGAGTGAGGTAAAAAGGCCACGACGAGTGCCGAGCCAGAAAGATAACCTGTGGGAGCGAGCCTGCTCGCGAAAGCGCACTGTCAGTCGCCATTGATGCAACGGCTGACGACGCCTTCGCGAGCAGGCTCGCTCCCACAGGGGATTCGGTGAAGTTACTTCTTGTGTTGCTCTACGAATTGTCCGTACGCATTGATAAAACTCTGCAGAAAAGGTTTCACCGTTTCGCTCAACTTGCCCGCCTCATCAAACGCCGAGCCCGCGCCGCCCAGATAAGCCTCCGGCTGCTGCATGCACGGCACATTGAGAAACACGAACGACTGGCGCAAATGCTGGTTGGCGCCGAAACCACCAATGGCACCGGGCGAGACACTGATCACCGCCCCCGGCTTGCCACTCCAGACGGCCTTGCCATAAGGCCGCGAGCCAACGTCGATGGCATTCTTCAACGGCGCCGGTACTGAACGGTTGTACTCGGGCGTGACAAACAGCACCGCGTCGGATGAACCCACTTTTTCCCGGAAAGTACTGTAGGCTGCCGGCGGTGAATCACCGTCGATGTCTTCGTTATAAAGTGGCAGATCGCCTATCTCGACAATCTCAAGCTTGAGGTTCGCCGGGGCCAGCTCCGCCAGCGCCAGGGCGACCTTGCGATTGATCGATGCTTTGCGCAGGCTACCGACCACTACCGCGACGTTGTAGACATTGCTCATGGAAGACTCTCGATTGTCCGTGGGAGGAGCGAGTAGTTATAGATGATTCGGTGACGATTCCACCAGCACCCGAGGGAAATTCCCGCGTGTTGATTATTTTTTTCCTGTAGGAAAACTTACAGGCCTTGATGGCGGTCTACCAAGCCGCAAATCAAGCGTTTTATCTCCAGAGGTTCTAAGCAGATGGCAGCAGTACTCGTCGGTCAGTTCCATGCAAGAGATGCGGAAGGCCGCGTTTATTCCGTGCATGAGTTCCAGGAATCCAACCCGTCGGTAGACGGTTCCACTGGTTCGGAGCCTATTTACAAACTGGCCATTGGCGATCGCGTCAACAAGGTCAACGAGAACGAGTTTCTCCTGGTTCAGTCAGGGATCACCCTGATCCGTGAGCCTGAGCCAACCGTCGCTTCATAACTCATCGTTATGAGCAGAAGTCATATGCGCAGACTTGGGGTAGGATTCAGCCACTGACCCCACCTGCTGAACATGGACTTCACGCATGCGTTTACGTCATATCGAAGTGATCCAGGCGCTCTTGCAGACCGGTCACCTGGGCACCGCCGCCGAATGGCTGCAGTTGCCGGTGGCCGAGGTCGAAGAGCGTTTGCGCGAAGCCGAGAGTCAGTTGGGGTTCATGCTGTTCGCCAGCGTGCGCGGGCGCCTGCAATCGACGCCCGAAGCGCGGGCATTGCAGGTCGAAATCGCCCACGTCTACGACGCGCTGGAGCCAGTGCAGCGTTTGGCCAGCAGTCTCAAGCAATACCTCGCCCCGCCCCTGCGCATCATCGGCACCCCACCGCTGGCGCAACAATTACTGCCACAAAGCCTCGCCGCCCTGCGCCGACGTCTGCCGGATGCGCCGTGCAGCCTGCTCAGTGCACCGACCCGCGACATCGTCCGTAACCTGTTGCTGCGCGAAAGTGATCTCGGTCTAAGCCTGCACGACCCCGAACATCCCGACATTGATTGCCAGCCACTGGCCCAGGGCAAGTTGCAATTGCTCGCGCCTCATGGCTGGCTACAACCGAAACAGAAATACATTTCCCTGCAGGATCTGGCCGGTCAGGCCATGGTCGGCCTCGAAGGCCAGGACCCACTGAGCCCGGCGCTGGAAAACAAGCTCCAGGCCCTGCGCCCCGCACCGAGCATCCAGACCCGCGTGCAAACCCATCAGATGATGCGCAGCATGGTCGAGGCTGGCGAAGGCCTGGCCATCGTCGACCCGTTCACTGCACTGGGCGCACGCTCTGCCGGGCTGGATGTCTGCCCGCTGTCGCCGGCCGTGCCGATCAGCCTGTACGCCCTGACCTTCAAGCACGCCGCGCCATCAGCGGCGATTCAGACGCTGCTCACCATCGTTACGGAACAAGCCGAGGCGATGCTGGCGAGCTGACGGGACTCTCCAGCGGATTATCGAACAATCGATACCAGAACAGCGCTACTTCGGCGGTGTTCGGATCAATACCGCGATAGCGCAACTGGTCAATACCACCAATCACATAACCGCAGCGCTCGTACAATCGACAGGCACCGAGGTTGTTGTTCTGGGTTTCGAGCATGATCCCCGGCAGCTTTTTCTTGCGACTCCAGAACTGCGCGACATCCAGCAACGCCTTGGCCACGCCATGCCGCCGCGCCGGCGCGTGCACCGCCAGCTCATCGATATGCGCAAAGCCATTCCAGTTGGTACTGATCACCAGATGACCGACCGGTTCATCGTCCAGATAGGCCATGAAAATCGCGCTGTCAGGCGCATCACGGTAACTGCTGAACTCCTCGGGGTCGATGCCGTAGCACTTGCGATAAGGCACGATCGGCGTCACCGGCCACTGCTCGACCGCTTTGCCAATCACCGCTGCGCCGTAGGCTGCGACCTCGAAGCTGAAGTCGCTGCCCCAGATATAAGGCGCAAAACCTTCGTCAGCGACACGCACCGACAGCCCTGGGTATTTTGGATTCATGACCGGTTGCATACTCGGAAAAGTCCTCATTCCTTGACGCAATCGACGGTGTAATGCCGCCCATTGCCTTCGTCTTCGTGTTGCAGTCCATGCACATCAGCGACAAAACCGGGAAAGCTGCTATCGAACGTGCGGGCAAATTTCAGGTAATCGATGATCGAACGGGTCGCCTCGGTGAAGCGTTCGCCAGGCATGATCAACGGAATCCCCGGCGGATACGGCACCAGCATCACCGCAGCGATCCGCCCTTCCAGCGCATCGATCGGCACCGCCTCGACTTCGCCGCGCACCAGATGATCGTAAGCATGTGCGGGTTTCATGGCGATCTCGGGGAGCACGGTGTACATGCGTTTGAGGTGTTTGGCCGTGGCATTGCTGCGGTAACAGGCATGCAGTTGATCGCACAAATCGCGCAACCCCATGCCGCGATAGCGCCCGGCATCTTCTTGGGCGACGCAAGGCAGACAGCTTTCCAGACGCACGTTGGCGTCGTAGCTGCGCTTGAATTCCAGTAATTCAGTCAGCAGCGTGCTCCATTTACCCTTGGTAATGCCCATCGAGAACAGTACCAGAAAGGAATACAGGCCGGTCTTCTCGACCACCAGCCCGCGCTCCCAGAGGAACTTGCTGACCACCGCCGCCGGAATGCCCTTGTCGCTCAGCGCTCCGCCGGCATTGAGGCCCGGCATTACCAGCGTGACCTTGATCGGATCGAGCAAGACGTAATCGTCACTGACTTCACCAAAACCATGCCAGTCGGCATCCGGTTGCAGTAGCCAGTCCTCTGTCTGTACGCGGTCAATGCCTTCGACGCCCGGCGGCTGCCAGATCGAAAACCACCAGTCATCGGCAGCGATATGCTGGCGCAGATTGGCCAACGCACGGCGGAAGCTCAGCGCTTCATCAAAGGTTTCCTGCAACAGTGAGCGCCCGGCCGGGCCTTCCATCATCGCCGACGCCACATCCAGCGAAGCGATGATGCTGTACTGCGGCGACGTCGAGATATGCATCATGAACGCTTCATTGAACCGATCGCGATCCAGTTGCCGCGCACCGCCGTCCTGCACATGAATCATCGAGGCCTGACTGAATGCCGCGAGCAATTTGTGCGTCGAATGGGTGGTGAACACCAGCGGGCTGTCTTCGCTGCGTGAGGTGGCCATGCCATAGCGTCCGGCGAAGAACTCGTGAAACGCCGCGTAGGCATACCAGGCCTCGTCGAAATGCAGCACTTCAACGCTGTTGCCGAGACTTTGCTTGATCAGCTCGGCGTTGTAACAGAGGCCGTCGTAGGTCGAATTGGTCACCACCGCGAGTTTGACTTTCGGCGCACGCCCCTTGGTCAGCGGGCTGGCGTCGATCTTCGCCTGGATCGATTCGCGACTGAACTCGCTCAGCGGAATCGGGCCGATGATCCCCAATTCATTGCGCTCCGGGCACAGGTACAACGGGATCGCGCCGGTCATGATGATCGCGTGCAACACCGACTTGTGGCAATTGCGGTCGACCAGCACCAAGTCATCGCGCGCGACCATCGAGTGCCAGACGATCTTGTTGGCGGTCGAGGTGCCATTGATCACGAAAAAGGTGTGGTCAGCGCCGAAATTGCGCGCCGCGCGCGCCTCGGCTTCGGCGAGCGGCCCGGTGTGATCGAGCAGCGAACCCAGCTCCGGCACCGACACCGACAAATCCGAACGCAGGGTGTTTTCGCCAAAGAACTGGTGAAATGCCTGCCCCACCGGACTCTTGTGATAAGCCACACCGCCGCCATGACCGGGGGTGTGCCAGGAATAATTGGAGTCCGCCGTGTGCTGCACCAGGGCCTTGAAAAACGGTGGCAGTAAACCATCCAGATACTTGCGCGCCGCCCGCGCGACTTGCCTGGCGAGAAACGCCACGGTGTCTTCGAACAGATAGAGAATGCCACGCAGTTGGTTGAGCTCGGCCATCGCGTCGGCAGGGGCGTTTTCCAACGTGACTTGTTCACCCAAGGCAAAGATCGGCAGTTCCGGCGCACGCACCCGCGCCAGGCCGATCAGTTCGGCCATGTTCTGCAACAGATGGGAATTAGTGCTGGCGTCCTCGGCAGCAATCAGCATGCACGCGAGGCCATGATGGGTCGACGCCACCAACCGACCTTCGGCGTAGTCGGTAGCCGAAACGATACTGAAACCTTCCTGCTCCAACTCCCGGGCAATGCCACGGATACGGTCACCGGCGACCGTGTCGGCCTTGATATCGCGATGGACGATCAACACCGGGAACTTCAAATCTTTGTACATGGGGCTCAGTGTCCTGAGGCGGCAGGTTTACAGCTGCCAATGCACTCAGGGTAGAGGGTTGCAGCGAATGTGGCGAGGGTGGCCAGTTGGCTTCATGGCGTCATAAGCAAAAGATCGCAGCCTGCGGCAGCTCCTACATTGGAATGTGATCCCCTGTAGGAGCTGCCGCAGGTTCGGGCCGCGATCGGACGATCTTTTGATCTTCAGGCTTGGGCGTCGGCTTCGGCGATCTGCGTCCATAACGCCGGGCCACCGGCAGACTTGGCAATAATCTCCAACCGCACCAGATGCGCCGCCAACTCATCTTCAGTCGCACGAATGATTCGCGCAGGCTGACGATCTGCCGGCAAACGACGAATCTCGGTCGCCGAGTTGTCCGCACCCTCGCCCGAGCCATTACCGTCCGATGCATTGCCCGCCAGCGACAGGCTGGTCTGGCCACCGGTCATGGTCAGGTAGACGTCGGCGAGAATCTCCGAGTCGAGCAAGGCGCCGTGCAGTTCACGGCCGGAGTTGTCGACGCCATAGCGTTTGCACAATGCATCGAGGCTGTTGCGCTGCCCCGGGTGACGTTCCCGGGCCATCATCAGGGTGTCGAGGATCGAGCAGTGCTGCGTGATGTCAGCGCGATCCTTCTGCCCCATCAAGGCGAATTCGTTGTTGATGAAACCAACGTCGAACGCCGCGTTGTGGATGATCAGCTGCGCGCCCTTGATGAATTCGAAGAACTCATCGGCGACTTCGTTGAAACGCGGCTTGCCGACGAGGAATTCGTTGGTGATGCCGTGAACACCGATGGCGCCTTCGTCACTTTCGCGATCCGGTTGCAGGTAGACGTGAAAATGCCGGCCCGTCAGGCGCCGACCGATCAGTTCGACACAGCCGATTTCAATGATCCGGTGACCATCGGTCACCGGCATGCCGGTGGTTTCGGTATCGAGTACAACGGATCTGGTGGCCATCAGTGTTCAGCTCTCAACGGGTCGATCTTGCAAAAAACGCGGATGTTAACACGCGTATTTCTGAGTTAGCGCGTCATCATTCATCGCGAGCAGGCTCACTCCTACAGGGAAATGCATTCCAATTGTAGGAGTGAGCCTGCTCGCGATTGGGGGCACCATGGTGCAACGGAGGGAATCAGGTCTGTTTGTAACCGCGCACTTCATCCACCCCACGGTTGGCCAACTGGTCCGCCCGCTCGTTACCGTGATGACCAATGTGCCCACGCACCCATTTCCAGGTGACCTTGTGGCGGTTGACCTGCTCATCCAGCTCTTTCCACAGATCAGCGTTTTTCACCGGTTCTTTCGCAGCGGTTTTCCAGCCGCGTTTCTTCCAGTTGGCCATCCACTCGTTGATGCCCTTCATCACATACTGCGAGTCGGTCACCAGCAATACTTCGCACGGCCGCTTCAAGGCTTCCAGGCCGCGAATCGCGCCGAGCAATTCCATGCGGTTGTTGGTGGTGTTGGCTTCGCCGCCCCACAGTTCCTTTTCAACGCCCTTGCACACCAGCAAGGCGCCCCAGCCGCCCGGGCCAGGATTGCCTTTGCAGGCACCGTCAGTGAACAGCTCTACGGTGTCGACGCTTTCAACGCTTTCGCTCATGCCACTCTATCCAGAATAAATGCCTGCCTCGCCGATCACGGATCGACGATGGCCCGGGCCGGGACATGCCCGGCCACAAGTAAAAGAAGGTTTACGGTTCAATGCGGCGGCGATTGACCTTGGCCATCGGCAGCGGAATCAGCTTGCCCATCGGCTCGCGGCGCTCCTGACGCAAGGGTCGCAAGCCAACCACGATCTTGCGCGCCACCAATAAATAGAAGCCGCCGCCCGACAGTTGCCAGTCACCGGCCTTGCGTTCCCAGCCGGCCAAGCGGGCCTGCCACTTGGGTGACGCGAGCGGCGGACGATAGCACCCGAAGCGGCGTTTCTCCAGCGCAAAGCCCAGCAGATTGAGCCAGTCGGCGACCCGTGACGGCGAGATGCAGCGCGCCTGGCGCAAGGCGTCATGGGCGAAAACATGGCGTAAACCCCACGCGCTCCACGGATTGATGCCGATGATCAGCAAGTGCCCGCCGGGGCGCACACTGCTTGCCGCTTCACGCAGCAAACCGTGGGGCGACAGGCAGAAATCCAGACCGTGCTGCATCACTACCACGTCAGCGGCGTGCTCGCTCAGCGGCCAGGCTTGCTCTTCGCAGACAATCTCGACGCCCGGCAACGGCGCGCCAAGACGCACATTGCGCTGCACCTGCGGCGCCGCCGGCGGGGTTTCGGCCGACGGCCCGTAATGCACCAGATAACCGCCGAAGAACCGGCCCAACTCGTCTTCGAGCATGCGCCGCTCTTCATCGAGCAGAAATTGCCCGAGCGGGCCGGACAGCCATTCACGGGCTGCGCCGATCAGGGCCAGCCAGTCAGGATCAGCCTGTGCGAACGCTTTATCACTCATCGCATTCTCCAAAGCGCCAGGAACTACTAAGATGCGCCAATGTTTTCCGCTTGGCGAATTCCGACGATGATACAGATCAGTGCCCTGCCCGCGTTCACCGACAACTACATCTGGTTGTTACAGGATCACCGTACCCAACGCTGCGCGGTGGTCGATCCGGGCGATGCCGCGCCCGTGATGGCATGGATCGAGGCCCATCCGGGCTGGGTCTTGAGCGACATCCTGATTACCCACCATCACCATGATCACGTCGGCGGCGTCGAACGCCTGAAAGCCGCGAGCGGCGCGACTGTTTACGGCCCGGCCAGCGAAAGCATTCCGGGGCGCGACGTCGCGCTCAAGGACAACGATACCGTCAGCGTGCTTGGCTGGGACTTCGCTGTCCATGCGGTGCCCGGTCACACTTTGGGACACATCGCCTACTACCATCACGGTCTGCTGTTCTGCGGCGACACCCTGTTCGCCGCCGGTTGCGGGCGACTGTTCGAAGGCACGCCGGAACAGATGCACCACTCGCTCAGCCGTCTCGCCGCGTTACCGGAAGATACGCTGGTCTACTGCACCCATGAATACACCCTGAGCAACCTCAAGTTCGCCGCCGCCGTCGAGCCGACGAACCCGGACATTGCCGCCCGTCTGGAAAAAGTCACCCGACAACGGCAGAACGGCGTCATGACCCTGCCTTCGACCCTGGCCCTGGAAAAGCTCACAAATCCGTTTTTGCGCACCAGTGAAACATTAGTTACACAAAAAGTGGACGAACGGGCAGGCGCTCAAAACCGGGCGCCGAGTGAGGTATTTGCGGCTCTGCGGGCATGGAAAGATAAGTTCTAAGCACCCTCTTGCCTGGTACAAAAATTCTGAATGGTTGACCGCAAGGGGTGCGCTTTCTAGAATCGCCCGACATTTTTGCCCGGAACTTACTTCCAGCCAATGTCGTCATCCATACGTAAGTCCGTCAATTCAGACGCATTGACCCGCCTGGCGCAAGCCATCGCGGTGGCTGTGTCCGCCACGCTGGCGGGCTGTTCCAGCCATGCTCCGCAGACTGAAGCGACCCATACGCCGAACATTGCTGCGCGAGCCAAGCAGAAGCCGATCTGGCTGACCGAGAAGCCCAGCCCACAGGTTCCCCAGGATATCTGGGAACGCATGCGCCAGGGCTTCCAGTTGCAGGAAGGCCTCGGCGTAAATCCGCGCATCGAGCAACAGCGCCTGTGGTTCGCCAGCAATCCCTCTTTCCTCGAGAACGCCGGCGAACGCGGCAGTCTCTATATTCACTACATCGTCGAACGCCTCGAAGAACGCAACATGCCGCTGGAACTGGCCCTGCTGCCAGTGATTGAAAGCGCCTACAACCCGATGGCCTATTCGCGCGCCGATGCTGTCGGGCTGTGGCAATTCATTCCGTCCACCGGGCGTTACTTCAACCTGCGCCAGACCCGTTTCTATGATGGCCGTCGCGACATCACTGCCTCGACTACGGCCGCGATGGATTACCTGACTCGCCTGCACGACATGTTCAACGGCGACTGGTTGCTCGCCCTGGCCGCGTACAACGCCGGCGAAGGCACGGTCAGCCGCGCGATCGAACGTAACGAAAAGCTTGGCCTGCCGACCGACTACTGGAACCTGCCGCTGCCGGCGGAAACCCAGGCGTACGTGCCGAAGCTGCTGGCATTGTCGCAAGTGGTGCTGGCGCCAGAGGCCTACGGGGTCAACCTCAACCCGATCGCCAACGAACCGTACTTCCAGGTCGTCGAAATCAACCAGCGCATGGACCTGTCCAAGGTTGCCGCGGTGGCGAACATCGACGAAGACGAACTGTTCCAGCTCAACCCGGCGTTCAAGCAGCGCACCACCATCGACGGCCCTCAGCATCTGCTGGTGCCAACGTCGAAGGCGCAACTGCTGACCGCCAGCCTGCAGACCATGCGGCCTGACGAGCTGATCAGCCCGCGCTCGCTGAAGCCGGTGTTCGAGGGTGCCGATCCTTCCGAGGTGGCAAAACTCAAGCGCGCTTACCGCGTGAAGCGTGGCGACAACCTCGGCTCCATCGCCAAGGCCAACAAGGTTGAAGTCAAGGATCTGCAGCGCTGGAACAAGCTGACCGGCAAGAACCTCAAGGTCGGCCAGACCCTGGTGATGCAGGACAACACCAAGCGTGCGCCGGCTCGCAAATCTGGGCGCGTCAACACAGTGATTGCGGCCAACAGCAAGAACAAAGGCAAGGACGACAGCGCGCAGCAGACCCAGTACAAGGTCAAGCGCGGCGACACGCTGTACGTGGTGGCCAAGCGTTTCAACGTTGAGATGCAGCATCTCAAGCGCTGGAATCCGGGTGCGGGTAAAGCGTTGAAGCCGGGGCAGATGCTCACGGTTTATCAGCCGCACTGATCGAAGAGCCCCTGAGTTTGCAGGGGCTTTTTTTTGATCACGTTTTTGTGGTGTGCTTTAGATCCATCCCCCTCACCCCAGCCCTCTCCCCCAAGGGGGCGAGGGGGAAAGGGAGCCGACCTCCGTGCTGTTCAACATCCGAGTTCGACTCGGTATCGCACGTCGGCGCAGCTCTCGCAAACACCACAGTCAGTCCCCTCTCCCTCCGGGAGAGGGTTAGTGAGGGGCTTCTCAAATCGTGAATTCGGCTCGGTATCACACGTCGGCGCAATTCGCCCAAACACCGCAATCAGTCCCCTCTCCCCCCGGGAGAGGGTTAGGGTGAGGGGCTTTTGAAAACTTGAGTTCGACTCGGTGCAGCACGTCGGTGCAATTCGCCCAGACACCGCAATCAGTCCCCTCTCCCCCCGGGAGAGGGTTAGGGTGAGGGGCTTTTGAAAACTTGAGTTCGACTCGGTGCAACACGTCGGTGCAATTCGCCCAGACACCGCAATCAGTCCCCTCTCCCCCCGGGAGAGGGTTAGGGTGAGGGGCTTTTGAAAACTTGAGTTCGACTCGGTGCAACACGTCGGTGCAATTCGCCCAGACACCACGATCAGTCCCCTCTCCCTCCGGGAGAGGGTTAGGGTGAGGGGCTCTTCGCGCAAACGATTAACCGCGCATTAACCCACATCTTTTTCCTGCCCAGACAAGCTGTTACTGTACGGCCCACAAAGCCCAAGCCGCTTGGATCGGATCTGACTTGAAGCGTCCCCTCCTCCTGCTCCTGATCAGCCTGGCCTTGAGCTCAACCGCAAGCGCGACGATTACCGAAAGTCACGGTTATGCGCAGTTCGGCACGCTCAAGTACCCGGCCAGATTTACCCACTTCGACTGGGTCAACCCGCAAGCGCCCAAGGGCGGTACGTTGCGGGTGATGGCGTTCGGCACCTTCGATACGGTCAATCCGTACACGTTCAAGGGCACCAGCCCGGTCACCACAGCGAATTTCCTTCAGTACGGCATCAACGAGCTGAACGAGCCGCTGATGGTCGGCACCGGCCAGTATTCGCCATCCGGTGACGAACCCGCGTCGAGTTACGGCTTGATCGCGCAATCGGTGGAATACAGCGAAGATCGCAGCTGGGTCGTCTTCAACCTGCGTCCCGAGGCGCGCTTCCACGACGGCACGCCGATCACCGCTTATGACGTGGCGTTCTCCTATCGAACGCTGCTCAAGGACGGTCATCCGCTGTACCGCACCGCGCTGCAGGAAGTGCTGCGGGTCGACATTCTCAACAAACAGCGCATTCGCTTCGTGCTCAAGCGCTCCGGCAATCCACTTTTGATTCTGCGCCTCGGCGAATTGCCGGTGCTGCCGCAGCATTACTGGAAAGACCGCGACTTCAAGGCCACAACCTTCGAACCGCCACTGGGCAGCGGGCCGTATCGCATCACCTCGGTCACGCCGGGCCGGCAGTTGATCTTCGAACGGGTCAAGGATTACTGGGGCAAGGACTTGCCGGTCAATCGCGGCAAGTACAACTTCGATCGCATGGAAGTCGAGTTCTACCGCGACAGCGATGTCGCCTTCGAAGCGTTCAAGGCTGGCGAATTCGACATTTACATCGAGCATCAGGCGAAGAACTGGGCCAACGGCTACAACTTCCCCGCGATACGCCGTGGCGACGTGATCAAGGCGCAGATTCCGCATCAGATCCCGACCCAGAGTCAGGGCCTGTTCATGAACACCCGCCGCGCCACCTTCGCCGATGTGAAGACCCGCGAAGCGCTGGGCCTGATGTTCGACTTCGAGTGGACCAACCGCGCACTGTTCAGCGATGCCTACAAGCGCACCACCAGTTACTACCCCAACAGTGAATTCACAACCTCCGGCCTGCCGGTCGGGGGGGAATGGCTGATGCTCAAGCCGTACAAGGAACAACTGCCGGCCAAGCTGTTCATCGAACCGTTCACTCTGCCAAAAACCGACGGTCGCGGCATTCCCCGGGAAACCATGCGCAAGGCATTGGCGTTGCTCGCCGAAGCCGGCTGGAAGCTCAACGGGCAGCGCCTGCAAAACGCTGAAGGCCAACCGCTGCGGTTCGAGCTGTTGCTGGTCAATCCGAACCTGGAGCGCCTCTACCAGCCCTACATCGAGAACCTCAACAGCATCGGCATCGACGCGCGCCTGCGCACCGTGGATCGGGCGCAGTACAAACAGCGCCTCGATCAATTTGATTTCGACATGATCTCGATGACGCTCAACCAGACCTTAAGCCCGGGCCTTGAGCAGTGGCAGTATTTCCATTCCAGTCAGGTCGGGGTCAAGGGCAGCAAAAATTACGCGGGCATCGCCAACCCGGTGGTCGATCACCTGCTCGAACAGTTGCTTGCCGCGCGCACTCGCGACGAGCAGGTCGCCGCTGGCAAGGCGCTCGACCGCGTGCTGCTCTGGCAGCACTACAGCATTCCCAACTGGTACCTCAATTATCACCGTCTGGCCTACCGCAACCGGTTGGCCTTCGTCACTACGCCGCCCTTCACCCTGGGCTTGAGCGCGTGGTGGCTGAAGTCTTCGGAGAAAGATCGATGAACCCTATCCGCGCCCTGCTCGTCCAGGCCAGCGGCTTACTGTTCGCCGGGCTGGCCTTTGCCGCCCCGCAACACGCCGTGACCCTGTACAACGAGCCGCCGAAATACCCGGCCGATTTCAAGCATTTCGATTATGTGAATCCCGACGCGCCCAAGGGCGGCGTGTTCCGTCAGGCCGGATTCGGCGGCTTCGACAGCCTCAACCCGTTCATCAGCAAAGGCGTGCCGGCCGATGACATCGGGCAGATCTACGACACCCTGACCAAGCACAGCCTTGACGAGCCGTTCACCGAATACGGCCTGATCGCCGGCAAAATCGAAAAGGCCCCGGACAACAGCTGGGTGCGCTTCTACCTGCGCCCCGAAGCACGCTTCCATGACGGCCACCCGGTGCGCGCCGACGACGTGGTGTTCAGCTTCAACACGCTGACCAAGGAAGGCTCGCCGATGTTTCGCGGCTACTACAGCGACGTGTCCGAAGTGATCGCCGAAGACCCGCTGAAAGTCCTGTTCAAGTTCAAGCACAGCAACAACCGCGAGTTGCCGCTGATCCTCGGCCAGTTGCCGGTGCTGCCGAAGCACTGGTGGGCCGATCGTGATTTCAACAAGGGCAACCTGGAGATTCCGCTGGGCAGCGGCCCGTACAAGGTCGCCGAAGTGAAGGCCGGACGCTCGGTGCGCTACGAGCGAGTCAAGGATTACTGGGGCAAGGACCTGCCGGTCAATCGCGGTTTCTACAACTTCGACACGATGACCAGCGATTACTACCGCGACAACACCGTCGCCCTTGAAGCCTTGAAGGCCGGCCAGTTCGATTACTGGCTGGAGATGGCCGCAAAAAACTGGGCCAACGCCTACAACATTCCGGCCGTCACTGAAGGACGGTTGATCAAGGAGCAGATTGCCAACAGCAACCCGACCGGCATGCAGGGGTTTGTCTTCAACCTGCGCCGTCCGGTGTTCCAGGACGTGCGGGTGCGTCAGGCGCTCGGGTTGCTGTTCGATTTCGAGTGGACCAACAAACAACTGTTCAACGGCGCCTACTTCCGCACTCGCAGCTACTTCGAGAACTCGGAAATGGCCGCCACCGGCCTGCCCGATGCTGATCAACGAACGATCCTCGAGCCGTTCCGCAGCAAACTACCGGCGCAGGTGTTCAGCGAAGCGTTCGAGCCCCCCAAGACCGACGCCAGCGGCATGATCCGCGCCCAGCAGCGCGAGGCCTATCAACTGCTGCAAGAGGCCGGCTGGAAGATCGTCGACGACAAGATGGTCGACGCTACGGGCAAGCCTGTAGTGATTGAATTCTTACTCGCGCAGACCGAGTTCGAGCGGGTTTTGCTGCCGTTCAAGCGCAACCTCAGCGACCTCGGCATTGATCTGGTGATCCGTCGCGTCGACGTTTCGCAGTACATCAACCGCGTGCGCTCGCGAGACTTCGACATGATGGTCGGCAGCTTTCCGCAGTCCAACTCGCCGGGTAACGAACAGCGCGAATACTGGATGAGCGCCGCTGCCGACAAGGCCAGCAGCCGCAACACCATGGGCCTGAAGGATCCGATCGTCGATCAACTGGTCGAGAACCTGATCAACGCCGACTCGCGCAAAAGCCTCGTGGCCCATGCCCGCGCACTGGATCGCGTGCTGCAATGGGGCTACTACGTAGTGCCCAACTGGCACATCAAGACCTGGCGCGTGGCTTACTGGAATCACATCGGTCACCCGAAGGTCTCACCCAAGTATGACATCGGCATCAACACCTGGTGGGTCAAGCCGAACGCAAAACCGGCGATAGAAGTCGAAACCAAACTGCAAGCCGACCCTGTGGGCACGGAGTAATCAGATGCTGGCGTATATTTTTCGGCGACTGTTGCTGATCATCCCGACCCTGTTCGGCATTCTGCTGATCAACTTCGTGATCATCCAGGCCGCGCCCGGTGGCCCGGTGGAACAGATGATCGCCAAGCTCGAAGGCTTCGAAGGCGCCACCAGCCGCATCGCCGGCGGCGGTGCCGAGGTGTCGGTGGCCGGTTCGTCCTATCGCGGCGCGCAGGGGCTGGACCCGGCGCTGATCAAGGAAATCGAGCACATGTACGGGTTCGACAAGTCGGCCCCGGAACGGCTGTGGATCATGGTCAAGAACTACGCCAAGCTGGATTTCGGCGACAGCTTTTTCCGCGACGCCAAGGTCATCGACCTGATCAAGGAAAAGATGCCGGTATCGATCTCGCTGGGGCTGTGGAGCACGCTGATCATGTACCTGGTGTCGATCCCGCTGGGGATTGCCAAGGCCACGCGACACGGCAGCCACTTCGACGTCTGGACCAGTTCGGCGATCATCGTCGGCTATGCGATCCCGGCGTTCCTCTTTGCGATTCTGCTGATCGTGGTGTTTGCCGGCGGCAGTTATCTCGACTGGTTCCCGTTGCGCGGGCTGACCTCGAACAACTTCGATGAGCTGAGCTTCGGCGGCAAGATCCTCGATTACTTCTGGCACCTGGCATTGCCAGTGACGGCGCTGGTGATCGGCAACTTCGCGACCATGACCCTGTTGACCAAAAACAGCTTTCTCGACGAGATCAACAAACAGTACGTGGTCACCGCCAAGGCCAAAGGCCTGACCCGCCACCGCGTGCTCTACGGCCACGTGTTCCGCAACGCCATGCTGCTGGTGATTGCCGGATTCCCGTCGGCGTTCATCGGGATTTTCTTCACCGGCTCCTTGCTGGTCGAAGTAATCTTCTCCCTCGACGGCCTCGGCCTGATGAGTTTCGAAGCGGCGATCAACCGCGATTACCCGGTGGTGTTCGGCACCCTGTTCATCTTCACCCTGCTCGGGCTGGTGGTGAAACTGATCGGCGACCTCACCTACACCCTGGTCGATCCGCGCATCGACTTCGAAAGCCGGGAGCATTGAGATGAACCTGTCCCCTCTCAACCGCCGCCGCTTCGAACTGTTCAAGGCCAACAAGCGTGGCTGGTGGTCGCTGTGGCTGTTTCTGATCCTGTTCGGGCTGAGCCTCGGTGCCGAACTGATCGCCAACGACAAGCCGCTGGTGGTGCATTACGACAACAACTGGTACTTCCCGGCGATCAAGCGCTACCCGGAAACCACCTTCGGCGGCGAATTTCCGCTGGAAGCCAACTACAAGAGCCCGTACATCCGCGAACTGCTCAAGGCCAAGGATGCGTGGGTGCTGTGGGCGCCGATTCCTTATAACTACCAAAGCATCAACTACGACCTGAAAGTCCCGGCCCCTGCCCCGCCCTCGGCGGACAACCTGCTCGGTACCGACGATCAGGGTCGCGATGTGCTGGCGCGGGTGATTTACGGTTTCCGCATTTCCGTGCTGTTTGCGCTGACCTTGACCGTGTTGAGTTCGATTATCGGCGTGATTGCCGGCGCCCTTCAGGGTTTCTATGGCGGCTGGGTTGATCTGGCCGGGCAGCGTTTTCTGGAAATCTGGTCGGGGCTGCCAGTGCTGTACCTGCTGATCATTCTCGCCAGTTTTGTGCAGCCGAATTTCTGGTGGCTGCTGGGGATCATGCTGCTGTTCTCGTGGATGAGCCTGGTCGACGTGGTGCGCGCCGAGTTCCTCCGTGGCCGCAACCTCGAATACGTGCGCGCGGCGCGGGCGCTGGGCATGCAGAACGGCGCGATCATGTTCCGCCATATCCTGCCCAACGCGATGGTCTCGACCATGACGTTCATGCCGTTCATCCTCACCGGCGCCATCGGCACCCTCACCGCGCTGGACTTCCTCGGTTTCGGTTTGCCGGCCGGCAGTCCGTCGCTGGGTGAACTGGTCGCCCAAGGCAAATCCAACCTGCAAGCGCCGTGGCTGGGCATGAGTGCCTTTGCCGTGTTGGCGTTGATGTTGAGTTTGCTGGTGTTTATCGGCGAGTCCGCTCGCGATGCCTTCGACCCGAGGAAGTGAAATGAATCAGGACAATCTGATCGAAGTGCGCGACCTCGCCGTCGAATTCGGTTTCGGCGAGCGCGTACACCGGGTCGTTGAAGGCGTGAGTTTCGACATCAAGCGTGGCGAAACCCTCGCGTTGGTCGGCGAATCCGGCTCGGGCAAATCAGTTACGGCGCACTCGATTCTGCGCCTGCTGCCCTACCCGATGGCCCGCCATCCGGCCGGCAGCATCAATTACGCCGGGCAAAATCTGCTGGGGATGAGCGAAAAGACCATCCGCCATATTCGCGGCAATCGCATTGCAATGATTTTTCAGGAGCCAATGACCTCGCTGAACCCACTGCATTCGATCGAGAAGCAGATCAACGAAGTGCTCGGCATCCACAAGGGCCTGACCGGCAAAGTCGCGACCAAGCGCACGCTGGAGCTGCTGGAGATGGTCGGCATCCCCGAGCCGCACAAGCGCCTCAAGGCCCTGCCCCACGAATTGTCCGGCGGTCAGCGCCAGCGCGTGATGATCGCCATGGCGCTGGCCAACGAGCCGGAACTGCTGATTGCCGACGAGCCGACCACCGCTCTGGACGTGACCGTTCAGCTGAAAATCCTCGATTTGCTTAAGGAATTGCAGGCCAGATTGGGCATGTCGCTGTTACTGATCAGTCACGATTTGAACCTGGTGCGAAGAATTGCGCATCGCGTATGTGTCATGCAGCGCGGTTGCATCGTCGAACAGGCATCGTGCGAAGGGCTGTTCCGTTCGCCGCAGCATCCGTACACTCGGGAATTGCTCGGCGCGGAGCCCAGCGGAGGCCCGGCGAGCAATAAAATCGGCGCGCCGCTGCTTGAAGTCGAGGACCTGAAAGTCTGGTTCCCGATCAAGAAAGGCCTGCTCAAGCGCACGGTGGATCACGTCAAGGCAGTGGACGGCATCAATTTCAGCCTGCCTCAGGGTCAGACCTTGGGGATTGTGGGGGAAAGCGGTTCCGGCAAATCCACGCTGGGTCTGGCGATTTTGCGGCTGATCGGCAGCAAAGGCGCGATCCGCTTTGAAGGCAAGCAGCTAGACTGCCTGACGCAGAACGAGGTTCGCCCGTTGCGTCGGGAGATGCAGGTGGTGTTTCAGGACCCGTTTGGCAGCCTGAGCCCGCGCATGTGCGTCAGCGATATCGTTGGCGAAGGCCTGCGGATTCACAAGATGGGCAGCGCCGAGGAACAGGAAGCGGCGATTATTGCGGCATTGAAGGAGGTAGGTCTGGATCCGGAAACCCGGCACCGCTACCCCCACGAATTTTCCGGTGGGCAACGGCAACGAATCGCCATTGCCCGGGCTTTGGTGCTGAAACCGGCGCTGATCCTGCTGGACGAGCCGACGTCGGCGCTCGACCGCACGGTGCAGCGGCAAGTGGTGGAGCTGTTGCGTTCACTGCAAGCCAAGTACAACCTGACGTATTTGTTTATCAGCCATGACCTGGCTGTCGTCAAAGCGCTGAGCCACCAGTTGATGGTGGTCAAGCATGGCCAAGTGGTCGAACAGGGAGACGCGCAAAGTATTTTTGCCGCCCCCCAACATCCGTATACACAGCAGTTGCTGGAAGCCGCTTTTTTGGCACCAGCCACTGCGCAATAACCTGAAAGAGGAGCAACACATGGGTTTTCTCGCCGGTAAGCGCGTACTGATCGTCGGTGTCGCCAGCAAGCTGTCCATCGCATCCGGCATCGCTGCCGCCATGCATCGCGAGGGCGCTGAGCTTGCCTTCACTTATCAGAACGACAAACTGAAAGGTCGTGTTGAAGAATTCGCCCAAGGCTGGGGTTCGAGCCCTGAGCTGTGCTTCCCGTGCGACGTGGCCAGCGATGAAGAAATCGCCAAGGTCTTCGAAGCACTGAGCAAGAAGTGGGATGGCCTGGACTGCATCGTCCACTCCGTTGGTTTCGCCCCGGGCGACCAACTGGACGGCGACTTCACCGAAGCCACCACCCGTGACGGTTTCCGCATCGCTCACGACATCAGCGCCTACAGCTTCGTGGCCCTGGCCAAAGCCGGTCGCGAAATGATGAAAGGCCGCAACGGCAGCCTGCTGACCCTGTCGTACCTGGGCGCCGAGCGCACCATGCCGAACTACAACGTGATGGGCATGGCCAAGGCTTCGCTGGAAGCTGGCGTACGTTACCTGGCCGGCTCCCTGGGCCCGGACGGCACCCGCGTCAACTGCGTATCGGCTGGCCCGATCCGTACCCTGGCAGCTTCGGGCATCAAGAACTTCCGCAAGATGCTGGCCGCCAACGAAGCGCAAACCCCGCTGCGTCGCAACGTCACCATCGACGAAGTCGGCAACGCCGGCGCCTTCCTGTGCTCCGACCTGGCGTCGGGCATCAGCGGTGAAATCATGTACGTCGACGGCGGCTTCAACACCACCGCCATGGGCAACATCGAAGAGTGATCTTCGCTTAGCCGATAAAAAACCCGCCTCTTCAGGCGGGTTTTTTTATGCCTGCAACACTGCCCCCCTGTGGGAGTGAGCCTGCTCGCGATGGCGTCCATTCAGTCCCCTGTTCATTGCCTGACCCAACGCTTTCGCGAGCAGGCTCGCTCCCACAGGGATTTGTGGTGAACCGGGATTTTGAAAACACCCGACACCATTGTAGGAGTGCGCCTGCTCGCGATGGCGGTGGGTCAGCCGATGACGATGTTGAATGTGCGGACGCCATCGCTGGCAAGCCAGCTCCCACAGGTTTCTCGGGTGTTCACAAAATCCCGGTTCACTGCAGATCCCTGTGGGAGCTGGCTTGCCAGCGATGAGGCCCGAACTAACAACCCTTCAGTGCCTGCTTGTGCGCATACATCGCGCCATCAGCATCCGCCAGCAGCCGATCCACGGTCTCATGGCGTTTGGCGTCGTATTCGATCTGGCCGACGCTGAAGCGAATCGCATAGCCCCGGTGCAGCGTGGCATTACGCTCTTCGAGGATTTCCTTGAGCCGCGCCATGATCGTCGTGGTTTCGATATGGCTCGACCCCGTCAGCAGCGCAACAAACTCATCCCCGCCCAAACGCCCGACCACATCGCTTTCGCGAAAGGCAATGCGCAGCACGTCGGCGAAAGTCTTCAGCGCACTGTCACCCTCGGCATGCCCATACAGATCGTTGATCTGTTTGAAGTCATTGAGATCGAAAAACAGCAACGTCGCGGGCCGATCAAGCCGGGCGCAGGCGTCCAGCGCATGCTGGGCCAACTGCTTGAAACCGCGGCGATTGGACAGCAGCGTCAGCTCGTCCATGCTCGCCATCTGCACAGCCGTCAGTTCTTGCTCGGCCATTTCCGCCAGGTCGCGCAACAACGCGCGCTCTTCATCGTCGAGTTCGCGGGGTTTGGTGTCGATCAGACACAGCGTGCCCATTTTATTGCCGTTGGGCACGGTCAATGGGTAACCGGCGTAGAAGCGGATATTCGGCGCACCAGTGACCAGCGGATTGTCATGAAAGCGCACATCCTCACGGGCATCGGGCACCAGCAGGAGTTCGTTCTGCAGTATCGCGTGGCCGCAGAACGAAACATCCCGTGGCGTTTCAGTGGCATCCAGGCCCACGCAGGACTTGAACCACTGACGATCCTTGTCGACCAGCGTCACCAGTGCAATCGGCACGTTGAACAGGCGCTTGGCCAGCCGTGTCAGTCGGTCGAACCGCTCCTCCGGCGCCGAGTCAAGCAGGTCAAGGCCGTGCAGCGCTTGAAGACGTTTATCCTCATTGGCGGGTTTTCCAGGAACCAGCATTCGCACACTCCGTTGGCATCAATGCTCTTCAGCGTAGCGTTAAATCCGCGTGAGTTCTTCTCATCAGATCCCCGCCACCGGACATGGCCCGCCGGCATCGGCCCACAGCTTGAATTGCGCGACAAAAATATCGTGCGGCACCGGCACGGGCGCGCGCCCTGCTCCGGGGTTCCAGCCCCACAGCACCAGTTTGTCTTCGCTGACGTGTTTGATCAGCGCGGCAAAATCGCGATCACCATTGCTCGAGCGATCCTTGATCATCGCGCAGAGTTTGTCCGCTGGCAGGCCGATCCAGGCCATTTTGTGCGCCGCCGGTGGCAGGCTCCAATGCGGCGCCCCCGGTGGCGCATGCGGGCCGTAACTGGCCGGCGGATTGTTTTCCGCGTGACAGGTCGCGCACGGCAAACCGGCGGCGCCCTTGCCGTCCATGCCGCGCACCACGTTCATCGCATGGGGAATGCCGGCGTCGAACTGCAGCGGCGCATCCCCGGGAATGTGGCAGTTCTGGCAACGCGGGCTCTGGAAGACTTTCTGCACCGTACCAAAGGCTTTCAAGGCTTCCTGATCATCGGCAAACAGATCCGAGGCGTAACCGCCCAGTCCCAACAGAATCACCGTGCCCAACACTAGATGTCGCTTCATCTCACACCCCCGACAGTTGCAGCGGCAACTCACGCAGACGTTGCCCGGTCAGGGCGAACACGGCGTTGGCCACGGCTGGCGCGGTCGGCGGCACACCGGCCTCGCCGATGCCGCCGGGTTTGTCGCTGCTCGGCACAATATGCACCTCGACCACCGGCATCTCGTTGAGCCGCAGCACCTGATAATCGTGATAGTTGGACTGCACCACCGCGCCGTCCTTGAGCGTCAGTTTGCTGTGCAGCGCCATACCCAGGCCGAAGGTGATGCACGCCTCCATCTGCGCAGCGATGCTCTGCGGGTTCACCGCAATCCCGCAGTCCACGGCGCAAACCACGCGATGCACGCGAATCTTCAGATTGTCCTGCGACACCTCGGCGACCTGGGCGACGTAGCTGCCGAATGATTCGTGTACCGCCACGCCGAGGCTATGGCCATCCGGCAGCGGCGCTTTCCAGTTGGCTTTTTCAACCGCCAGATTGAGCACACCCAGATGCCGAGGATGATCCTTGAGCAACGTTCGTCGGTATTCGACCGGATCCTTGCCGGCCGCCGTGGCCATTTCATCGATCAGCGATTCCATGACAAACGCCGTGTGGCTATGGCCTACCGAGCGCAACCACAGCACATTGATCCCGGTCTGCGGCGAATGCAGATCGACTTGATGATTGGCCAGGCCTTTGACGTAAGGGCTGTCAGAGACGCCTTCGACCGACGTCGCGTCAACGCCGTTCTTGACCATGGTTTTTTCCAGCATGGTGCCGGCCATGATCGACTGCCCGACCAACACATGCTGCCAACTCGACGGCAAACCATCCGCGCCCAAACCGATCTTGGCCTGGTGCAGGAACATCGAGCGGTAGTAACCGCCGCGAATATCGTCTTCCCGCGACCACACGGTTTTTACCGGCATGGCGGCGGCTTTCGCCACTTGCCCCGCTTCGGCGACAAAGTCTGCGTCGGATTGGCCCTGCGTCCAAAACCACCGCCAAGAAATTCCGTGTGGATTTCGACCTGCTCCGGCTTCAGCCCGGTGATCTTGCCGGCGACCATTTGATCGAGCGTCTGAAACTGTGTGCCGGTCCAGATTTCGCATTTCTCGGCACTGATCTTCACCGTGCAGTTGAGCGGCTCCATCGGCGCGTGAGCCAGATAGGGCACGCTGTATTCGACGTCGATCTTCTTCGCCGCCTTGCCAAAACTGCCCTTGGCATCCCCGGCCTGACTCGCCGACGTGCCTTGCGTGGCGGCCAGTTTGCGGAAACTCGCCAGCAATTTCTCGCTGCTCAGATCCGCATGCGGGCCCAGATCCCAATCGATCTTCAGCGCATCACGACCCAGCTTCGCTGCCCAGTAATGATCGGCAATCACCGCCACGCCCGTCGGCACTTGCAGCACTTTGTGCACGCCCGGCACCGCCAGCGCTTCAGCCCCTTCGAAGGATTTCACACTGGCGCCGAACACCGGTGCACGGGCGACCATCGCAGTCATCAAACCTTCAAATTGCACGTCCATTCCGAACTTGGCGCGGCCGGTGATTTTTTCCGGCGTATCGAGGCGTTTGGTCGGTTTGCCAATGATTTTCCAGTCTTTGGCCTCCTTGAAAGTAATCGACTTCGGATCCGGCACCGGCAGTTGTCCGGCGGCGTCCGCCAGCTCGCCATAAGTTGCACGTTTATCGCCCGCAATCACCACACCGGATTCGGTACGAATGGTTGACGGTGCGACCTCAAAGCGCTTCGCCGCCGCCTCCACCAACATCTGCCGCGCCGTCGCGCCGGCCAGACGATAGCGATCAAACTCCATCCACGTCGACGTCGAACCGCCGGTAATCTGCATGCCGCCAAACCCCGGCATGCCGTAATCCGCCGCTGACGCCGGCGAGTGTTCGACGCGGATCTTCGACCAATCCGCGTCCAGTTCCTCGGCAATCAACATGGTCAGGCCGGTCCAGATGCCCTGGCCCATCTCCGAATGCCCGAGCAACACGGTGACGCTGTTGTCCGCCGCGATGCGCAAAAACGCATTTGGCGCGAAAACCTTGCCCTCATTTTCGGCCGCATAGGCAAACTTGTGGCCGCCGGGGACGACAAACGCCACCACCAACCCACCGCCCAACACGGCACTGCCTTTGAGAAAACCCCGACGCGATACAGGACTGTTCATCGTCTATCTCCCCGCAAAATCAGCCGATTTCCGAAGCACGCTTCACTGCCGCACGAATGCGCGGATAGGTGCCGCAGCGGCAGATATTGCCGGAGAGCGCCTGATCGATATCGCTGTCGGTGGGTTTGGGGATTTTCGCCAGCAAGGCGGCGGCCGACATGATCTGCCCCGACTGGCAGTAACCACACTGCACCACGTCGAGTTCGGCCCAGGCTTGCTGCACCGGGTGCGAGCCGTCGGTGGACAGGCCTTCGATGGTAAGAATTTTTTGTCCATGGGCTACGGCGGTTGCGGGCGTGATACAGGCGCGTAATGGCGCCCCGTCAACGTGCACGGTGCAGGCCCCGCACTGGGCCATGCCACAGCCGAATTTGGTGCCGGTCAGGTGCGCGACATCGCGCAGGACCCAGAGCAACGGCATGTCCGCGGGGACATCGAGCTCCTGATCCTTGCCATTGATATTCAAGGTCAGCATCGGGGGATTTCCTCAGACTCACGGTGTTCTGAAGGGGCGTCGCTGTGGCCATCAATGCCTACGCGCGCCTCGGCTTATCCCTTTCAGCAAAGCCTAATTTGCGCACGAAGCCAGACGTTGCGACCACCGGTCATGCAGATGTCGACTTTAATCCTACAGTTGATAACGGCTCGCACTGAGCCAGCGCAGCAGAAATCCATCCTGAGCAAAACGGTCCGCGCTTGCCGCGCGGGTTATCCATCACATTGGTCTGGAGTCGCGAACATGGGATTTGTCACCACCAAAGACGGCGTCGAAATCTTCTACAAAGACTGGGGCCCGAAAGACGCGCCGGTGATCCACTTCCACCACGGCTGGCCGCTCAGCTCGGACGATTGGGATGCGCAGATGCTGTTCTTCCTCGGCAAAGGCTTCCGGGTGGTTGCCCATGATCGCCGTGGGCACGGGCGTTCGAGCCAGGTCTGGGACGGGCACGATATGGATCATTACGCCGACGATACGCTGGCGGTGGTCAATCATCTGGGCCTGAAGAACGTCGTGCACGTCGGCCACTCGACCGGTGGTGGTGAGGTGATTCATTACATCGCCCGGCATGGCCAGGACAACGTCGCCAAAGGCGTGTTGATCAGTGCGGTGCCGCCGTTGATGGTGCAGACCGAAAGCAAACCGGGTGGGTTGCCGAAATCGGTGTTCGATGATTTTCAGGCGCAGTTGGCGGCGAATCGTGCGCAGTTTTATCGGGATATTCCGACAGGGCCTTTTTATGGCTACAACCGGCCCGGGGCCACGCCATCGGAGGGGATTATTGCCAATTGGTGGCGTCAGGGCATGATCGGTGGGGCGAAGGCGCACTACGATGGGATCGTGGCGTTTTCGCAGACGGATTTCACCGAGGACTTGAAGAAGGTCACGGTGCCGGTGCTGGTGATGCATGGCGAGGATGATCAGATTGTGCCGTATGCGAACTCTGGACCGTTGTCGGCCAAGTTGCTGCCCAATGGCACGCTGAAGTCATATCCGGGGTTCCCGCACGGGATGCCGACGACGGAGGCCGAAACGATCAACGCGGATCTTTTAGCCTTTATTCGCGGCTGAGTTGAGCGGCAGCCATACACTCCCCCTGTGGGAGCTGGCTTGCCAGCGAAGGCGGCGGCACATTCAACATCATTGTTGCCTGACCCACCGCTATCGCTGGCAAGCCAGCTCCCACAGTGTTTTGTGCCAACCCGCAATTCTGTGATCCACACCAATCCCTTGTAGGAGCCAGCCTGCTGGCGATGGCGACGGGTCAGCCAAAGAAGGTGTTGACTGATGTTGGCCTTTATTCGCGGTTGAGTTGAGCGGCAGCCATACACTCCCCCTGTGGGAGCTGGCTTGCCAGCGAAGGCGGCGGCACATTCAACATCCTTGTTGCCTGACCTACCGCTATCGCTGGCAAGCCAGCTCCCACAGTGTTTTGTGCCAACCCGCAACTCTGTGATCCACACCAATCCCTTGTAGGAGCCCGCCTGCTGGCGATGGCGACGGGTCAGCCAAAGAAGGTGTTGGCTGACCTAGCGCATTCGCTAGCAGGCTAGCTGTGGTCCCAAAAAGGTCGGCTGAGGGTTGCAATTATTCTTCGGTGCGCTCCGTGCTCTCGCGATCACGCTCGTAGTGGTGAGCCAGTGGCAGCGCAGGTAGCCAAGACTCGCGGCGAATAGTCCAGAGTTCGTAAGTGGGTTTGAACTGATTAGGCTCATCGAGCGATCCGACGTTGACCTCTACTTCATCTGCCGAACGCGTGAACACCGGAGAGCCGCAGCGCGGGCAGAAAAAGCGTCCGTTGTAGTCGCGGGTTTCGCCGGTGACTTTCAGCGCATCCTCGGGAAATATGGCCGAGGTGCCGAACAGCGCGCCATGGCGCTTGCGGCAGTCGAGGCAGTGGCAGATGCCGACGCGGTAGGGCTGACCTGTCACTTCGAAACGGACATCGCCGCATAGGCAGCCGCCGGTCAATCGATTCATGTCACACCTCCTCTAAGGCAGCCTGCCAGTGATCAGAAATTTTCTGAAAACTTTTCGCCCATCACGCGCGGCTTGCCGAACATCAAGAAATGTCAGCTCTTCACGAACAGATTTTTTTTTGGAAGGTTTGTCGTTCTTTCCGGTGGTGGCCATCGTAGCCTCTGAATACTGACTGACTGGTTTGATAAAGCTCTGTGCAGCAAACAATAGAATTCTGCGTTCAGACGGGCAAGTCGGTGGAATCTGGAACAGTCGTAGGGCGTGGAGTACAAACCTGTAGTCCAGAAGGTGCCCTGGTTTGGACTCTGACCATTCAACTTCGTACTTAGGTAAACGTCATCCGGTTATCACGTTTAAAGCACACAAACCGTTACGCCATCCTCCCTACAACACCTTGCGCCGTTACCTACGCGTACGCCAGAATCCGCCGGCTTACACGGCTATGGGCCGGGCTATATCGTTTGCCTGTCACTGCAAAACAGTGATCGGGTTTGGTAGCCCGTCTGTAATAGCCGTGTGACAACACCCAGTGCTGTGTCTTTGTGGAGGCTCAGTTCAATGGTAGTCATGCGTGGGGCTCACTCGTGAGCGCCGGGTTCCTATTGCAGCCGGTCTACCAACCCGCGTATGGCCACCACCCACTCGTTTGGTAGCGAGAGTGATGGCTCCTTAAACTGCGATAGGAGTTTCATCCATGTTCAAAATCACGCCAAATCCACCGCCCACCGATCCAATCCCTCACGACCCCGCGCTCAATCCGCAAAAGGTCAAAGAAGCCACCGACCGCGCCCTCGACTACTACCTGCGACCCGAAGCCCTGGGTGCTCCACCAAGCTCGCCCCCGTTTCGCCCCGTCTACCTTGTCGACCCTACGCTGGATGAAGAAACCCTGTTGGTCGAAGCCTGTGAGTCGCTTTCCTACGCCCACTCCATGGCCGGTAACATCGCCAACTCAATAGGCGGCCCGGAGCGCAAACCGCTGCTGGCGCTGCAACAGGTGATCATGCTGAACGAGCTGTTGGTCAACCATCTGCTGGACAAACTGCGCATCCCGCAATAATCACCTGACCGAATAAGTGAGGGGTTACCCCCTCACTTTCGCGTTTGCCCCCCTCTGTCGATTAATGAACAGAACTCATCAAGCCATCCCGTTTTACCCGTCTAGTCCTCACCAGTCACCTCGCTTACTGTTCTCCCCACGCCCAACGGGAGATCGACATGCACAAGCGCACACTCGGCAACAGTTCACTCGAAGTATCCGCCCTCGGCTTTGGCTGCATGGGCCTGAGCCATGGCTACGGTCCGGCCACGGACACCCAACAAGCCATCGCACTGATCCGCTCAGCCGTTGACCGAGGCGTGACGTTCTTCGACACCGCCGAGGTCTACGGCCCTTACCTGAACGAGCAGGTGGTCGGCGAAGCGCTGGCGCCGGTTCGTGATCAAGTGGTCATCGCCACCAAGTTTGGCTTCACCTTCGGCGATGACAATAAGCAGCAGATTCTCAACAGCCGCCCCGAGCACATTCGAATGGCCGTCGAGGGTTCGTTGCGCCGACTGAAAACCGACTACATCGATTTGCTTTACCAGCACCGCGTCGATCCGGACGTGCCGATCGAGGACGTCGCCGGCGCGGTGAAAGATCTGATTGGCGAAGGCAAGGTCAAGCACTTCGGCCTGTCGGAAGCGGGTGCGCAAACCATTCGCCGTGCCCATGCAGTGCAACCGGTCACGGCGCTGCAAAGCGAATATTCGCTGTGGTGGCGCGAGCCCGAGCAGGAAATCCTGCCGACGCTTTGGGAGCTGGGCATCGGCTTCGTGCCGTTCAGCCCATTGGGCAAAGGTTTTCTCACCGGCACGGTGTCGGCCGAGGCCACTTACGGCAGCGATGACTTCCGCAGCATCGTCCCGCGTTTCAGCCAGTCCGCGCTGCAAGCCAATCAGGGCCTCGTCGTGTTGATTCGTCAGATCGCCGCGCAGAAACAAGCCACACCGGCGCAGATCGCGCTGGCCTGGCTGCTCGCGCAGGCACCGTGGATCGTACCGATTCCGGGGACGACCAAACTGCATCGCCTGGAAGAAAACCTCGGCGGCGCGGACATCACCCTCGACGCCGCCGAACTCAAGGCCATTGATACGGCGCTGGCGCAGATTCGCATCGAAGGCGAGCGTTATCCCGAGGCCCTCAAGGCGCGCGTCGGCCGATGAGCCACGATCACGATCCGCTGCGGCGCACGGTAATCGCCGCACTGGCCAGCGCCCCGCTGCTGTCGCTCGCCGACACGCAGAGTGCCAGTGAAACACCGCGCTCAGGCTCGCGGATTCTGGTCGCGTACTTCTCGCGCTCGGGTAATACCCGCGTGGTCGCTGGGCTGATTCAGCGTGGACTGGGTGCCGATCTGTTCGAGATTCGCTCGGCCCACGCCTACCCCGAGGACTATCTGCAAACCGTGGAGCAGGCACGTCAGGAGCGCGACAGCGGCTTCGAACCCGAGCTGCAAAACAGGGTTCACGCCCTCAGCGACTACGACACGATCTATCTGGGTTTTCCGATCTGGGGCGAAACCGCCCCACCGATCGTGCGTGCCTTTCTCAGCACCCACGACCTGACCGGCAAGACCCTCATCCCCTTCAACACCCATGGTGGATATGGTTTGGGCAATAGCCGCAGTGTCCTCGAACAGCACGCGCCCAATGCCAGGCTGATCGAAGGTTTTGTAATGGAGGGCGAGCAGGAGCGCAGAACCATGGAACGCGTAAACGGCTGGCTATCGGATAACCCTCTCAAGGGCTAGGCGATCACTTGCCCTGCCACGGCGATTCCCTGCACGGATCACTTCACTGTCTGACCGGAGTTCATCCAATGAATCGATTAATTGCACCATTTGTTGCCTTGTCGCTCATGACCGCGGAGGCCGGGGCCGCCAGCGAAATCCGCATTACCCCGAACGGCGCTCAGCCCTCGATCAAGGGCGCAGCGGAAAACTTTACCGGCTCCGTACGCGTCGATGGCCTGTTCAAAGGAGAACTGCCAGCGCGCATCGGTGGCGGCACGGTGACCTTTGAACCCGGCGCACGCACGGCGTGGCACACCCATCCGCTGGGCCAGACGCTGATTGTCACTGCTGGCGTCGGCTATGTGCAGCAAGAAGGTGGCCCGCGTCAGGAGATTCGCCCGGGCGACATTGTCTGGATCCCGCCGCATACCCGCCATTGGCATGGCGCCTCCGCCAGCAACGGCATGACCCACATCGCCATCGCTGAAGCCGAGGATGGCAAGACCGTCACTTGGGCAGAACAGGTTTCAGAGGCGCAATACGCAGGCCAATGAAGTTACGGAATGTGTCGAAGCATCTCGCCCGGCACTGTCCCAGAAATTGCCACACGACCTCAAAGCCCCGCAGCTGCGGGGTTACGCCGGGATTTCAGCGGTAATTGCAAAGCCCACTCATGAGTACTACTCAGGAGTCCATGCGCATTTTCGGGGTTAATCGCCCCAACCATCCTCCGTACGATCCAGCGACACCGCAGTGACCTGCAATGGATGGAGCCTTTCACGATGAACACTGACGCACGCAACCGCACTGCCCTCCCCGCACTCATGGCGCTCTGCCTGAGCGTCGGGGCGATATTCAGCGTTACCACTCAAGCAGCCGAGGCATCGCAAACCATGACCAGCACGCCAAACAACACAGCAGCACTGTCGGATAAACAACAAACCATTCCACTGATCGCCGCGTTCATGGCGACCAGCGACATGCCCAACCTCAACGCAGCCCTCAATCAAGGTCTCGATGCTGGCCTGAGCATCAGCGAAACCCGGGAGATTCTCGTACAGCTTTACGCCTACGTCGGTTTCCCGCGCAGCCTAAATGCCTTGAACGAGCTGATGACCGTGGTGCAGGCGCGCAAACAACGCGGCATCGAAGATGCGCCGGGGCGTGAGCCGAGCCGGGCAATTCCAGTCGGTGATGAGCTGCTGGCCGCCGGCACCGCGAATCAAACGAAGATCTCCGGTGCGCCGGTCAAAGGCCCGGTATTCGAGTTCGCGCCGGTGGCCAACCAGTTTCTGCAAACCCACCTGTTCGGCGATATCTTCGAGCGCGACAACCTCGACTGGCAAAGCCGCGAACTGGCCACCGTCGGCGCGCTGGCAGCGACGCCGGGCGTGGAATCGCAATTGCGCTCGCACATGGCGGCGAGCCTGCGCGTCGGGCTCAGCGCGGCACAGTTGCGCCAAGTCACCGAACTGCTGAAAAAACATGGCGATGCGCAGACAACTGAGCGGGCCAACGCCGCGCTGACCCAGGCCGTCGCGGCCTCGGGAAAATGACATGAAATCGGCAAAACATCTGCTGGGGATCACCCTGTTCGGCGCATTGGCCGCGTGTGCGAACCATCCCGAAGGCCCGTTGCTGATTCAGAAGCAAGGCAGTTTCGCCGCTGGCGGCACGATGACCACCGCGCCGGGCACATTCGATCCACGCAAACCGATGATGCCCGACGGTCAGACCTATCACGGTGATCACGCCTACGCGTTCTACCAGATCCCGGCCGACGCGCGGAAACTGCCCATCGTCATGTGGCACGGCGCGGGTCAGTTTTCCAAGACCTGGGAAACCACCGCCGATGGCCGCGAAGGTTTTCAGAACATTTTCCTGCGTCGCCACTACGGCGTTTATCTGATCGATCAACCACGGCGTGGCGACGCCGGGCGCAGCATGGTCGAGACCACAATCAAACCGGTGCCGGACGAACAACTGTGGTTCAACCAGTTCCGCATCGGCCTGTGGCCCCGCTACTTCAACGGCGTGCAAGTGGCACAGGACGCCCAGACCCGCGAGCAGTTTTTCCGCGCGATGACGCCGAACACCGGACCGTTCGACATGGGCGTGGTCTCTGATGGTGTGTCGGCGCTGTTCGATAAAATCGGCCCCGGCATCCTGTTTACACATTCTCAGGGTGGCGGGCCGGGCTGGTTGACAGCGATCAAAAACGACAAGGTCAAAGCCATCGTGGCGTTCGAGCCGGGTAGTAGTTTCGTGTTTGCCGAAGGTGAAGTGCCGGCGCCGGTCCCCAGCGCGTTCGACACGGTGCAAGGCGCAGCGGTGCCGATGGAGCAGTTCATGGCCCTGACGCGCATTCCGATTCTGATCCTCTACGGCGACAACATCCCTGAACAGGCGGTCGACCTGCCCGCGCAGGACAGTTGGCGCGCGCGCCTGAAGATGGCCCGCCTGTGGCGTGATGCGGTCAATCGCCACGGCGGCGATGTGCGCCTGATCCATCTGCCGGAGATTGGCATCCACGGCAACACCCACTTCCCCATGTCGGATCTGAACAACGTGCAGATCGCTGACCTGGTGGCGCAATTCCTCAAAGAAAAACAGCTGGATTGACCCGCCCTTCGTTTGAACTGCCGCCCTTTTTATTGCTCAGGAGCTTCACGTGAAAAACACCCTCAAAGCCACGCTCATGTCGGCACTGGTCGGCCTCTCGGGCGGCGAAGCCTTGGCCGCCGACTACAAAAAGAACCCGTTCACCCTCGCCTACGACGGCGCGATCAGCAAGAACGAAGCGGGCAAGGTCAACATCCACCCGGTCAGCTACAAGCTCAACGGTCTGGACATCGCCGCCAACGTTTACACCCCGGCCAATTACGACGCGAAAAAGACCTACCCGACCGTGGTCATCGCACACCCCAATGGCGGCGTAAAAGAACAAGTCGCCGGTCTGTATGCCCAGCGCCTGGCCGAACAGGGCTACATCACTATCACCGCCGATGCGGCCTATCAGGGCGCCAGCGGTGGTCAGCCGCGCAGCATCGATAACCCGCCATATCGCATCGAAGACATCCACGGCATGGCCGACTTCATCAGTCAGTTTGCCGGCGTCGATGACAAGCGTCTGGGCCTGCTCGGCATCTGTGGCGGCGGTGGTTATTCGTTGGCGGCGGCGCAAACCGACAAACGCTTCAAATCGCTGGCGACGGTGAGCATGTTCAACTCGGGCCGGGTACGCCGCAACGGCTACAACGACTCGCAAATCGACAGCATCCAGCAACGTCTGCAACAGGCATCAGAAGCCCGCGCGCAAGAAGCGGCCGGCGGCACGGTGTTGTATTCCGGTGATGCCAACCTCACCGATGAGCAGATCGCGAAACTGCCCTTCGAACTGTATCGCCAAGGCTACGAGTACTACTGGAAGACTCACGCGCACCCGAACTCGACCTTCAAATACACCACCAGCAGCCTGATCGACTTGATGCGGTTCGACGCTACCGATCAGATCGAGTTGATCAACCAACCGTTGCTGATGATCGCCGGCAGCAAGGCCGACAGCCTATACATGACTCAGGATGCGTTCCCCAAAGCCACCGGCACGACCGACAAGGAAGTGTTTATCCTCGACGGCGCCACGCATATCGAAACCTATTGGGTGCCGCGTTATGTCGATGCGGCGATCGGCAAACTGAGCGAGTTCTACGCACGCACCCTGTGATGAGCGCTTTGAGGGTCGCGCATCCGTGCGCGACCTGCTTACATGGATTAATCCCGCGCCCCTCATGAGAGGTTCTCATCAATGTCCCGCGCCAACCTCAACGACCTGCAAGCCTTCGTGGTCATCACTCGCGAAGGCAGTTTTACCCGCGCTGCCGCGCAACTGGGCGTTTCGCAGTCGGCGTTGAGCCACACCATGCGTGCACTGGAAAGCCGACTGGGTGTGCGCCTGCTGACGCGAACGACGCGCAGTGTTTCCCCGACCGAGGCCGGTCAACGCTTGTATCAATCGATGGCGCCACGCTTTGACGAGATCGAACTGGAACTGGCCGCGGTCAGCGAGTTTCGTGACACCCCGGCCGGCAATGTGCGTATCCAGGCGTCGGAGCATGCGGCGAACAATATTCTCTGGCCGAAGCTGCTGAAGGTATTGCCCGATTACCCGGACATCAAAGTCGAAATCACCGTCGATTACGCCCTCGCCGACATCGTTGCGCAACGCTATGACGCCGGTGTGCGGCTGGGCGATCAGGTGGCCAAGGACATGATCGCGGTGCCCATCGGTCCGTCGTTGCGTATCGCGGTTGTCGGCTCGCCAGAGTATTTCAACGGCAGGCCAATACCCTTGGAGCCCGGTGATCTGGCCGCGCACAACTGCATCAATCTGCGTCTGCCGACGCATGGCAGCCTGATGCAATGGGATTTCGAAAAGGACGGTCACGAACTCAAGGCGCGCGTTGAAGGGCAATGGACGTTCAACAGCAGTGTGCCGATTCTGCGCGCAGCGGTGGCGGGATGCGGTCTGGGGTTTCTGCCCGAAGACATGGTCGCCGGGAATCTGGCCGACGGCAGTCTGGTGCGGGTGCTGGAGGACTGGTGCCAGCCCTTTGCCGGCTATCATCTTTATTACCCGAATCGTCGTGAGCATTCGTCGGCGTTCGGGGTTGTGGTGGATGCACTGATCTACAAGCCCTAGCGGCGCACCTGCGATCAGCGTCCATACTGGTTTTTTCAATCGTCGGGAATCCGCCATGCCCTCCCCCGAATCCAGCCTGTTGCAGAGCTGGCACGACAACGCTGATGCCTGGATCGAGGTAATCCGCAGCGGCGCCATCGAAAGCCGTCAACAGGTGACCAATCAGGCAATTCTGCTGGCGATCATGGGCCGCCAGCCGCAGCGTGTGCTGGATCTGGGCTGCGGCGAAGGCTGGTTGTTGCGGGCGCTGGCGGACCTGGGCATTGCTGCGGTGGGCGTGGACGGTGATGCGACGCTGGTTGAAGCGGCGCGTCTGGCCGGTTCTCCAACCGTGCATGTCGCCGACTACGACTCGCTGGTCGAAGCCAAGGTTGATATCGGTTGTGACTTCGATTTGATCTGCGCGAATTTCTCGCTGCTGCATCAGGACATTATTCCTCTACTGGCCGCGATGAATGTGCTGCTGGTTCCCGGTGGTGCGCTGGTGATTCAGACATTGCATCCATGGGCGGCAGCGGCAGGCGATTATCAGGATGGTTGGCGCGAAGAATCGTTCGCCGGGTTCAAAGGCCAGTGGCAGCCGATGCCGTGGTATTTCCGCACGTTGTCGAGCTGGTGCAATGCGCTGGACATGGCCGGCTTCCGCCTGATCAGCCTGCAGGAACCCCAACACCCACAAAGCCCGGTGCCGCAGGCGCTACTGATCGTCGCTGAGCGACGCTGACTCTCAAAAACACCACCAATCATTGTGGGAGCTGGCTTGCCAGCGATGGCGTCGGGTCAGGCAACATTGATGTTGAAGGGAACGGCCTCATCGCTGGCAAGCCAGCTCCCACAGTGATTTCAGTTGTCATCGGGATTTGTGGGCACCCCATAAACCTGTGGGAGTCAGGCAGCTTGCGGGACCAGTCGTGGCCCGCGCAGGCGGTATTGCGCCAGCAGGCGCATGACGTAGCCGATTTTGATCAGGGTCGGGCCGAGGATGGTCAGCGCATGCATCGCTACCAGCAGGGCAATCGGCATGTGACCGTTGTAGAGGTAGGCGCCAAAGATGCCGGCCAGCAACATGATCAGGCCGACGACGAGGACTTTGCTCGACAGATGCAGAACGTGCAGCGGACTTTCGAAGAAGGTGAACATGGTGGCGTACTCCTGATCGGCTCGATGGGTACGTTAAGTACTTCAAATCCTGTGCCAGCTTTTTAAACCAGTGAAACCGGGCACCCGCACTGCAAAGAGTCAATTTGACACAGAAAGAAACAGGTCATTTTGACTCGACACAAAGTCATTACGACCACATCTCATAAAAATCTCGAACCCAACTGCTAAAAGCAAACCAATATCATTTGCACACTATCCTGCCTTTTGTTTTAATCGCGACCCATTCCCATTTAGACCGGTCACGGTCGTTCTGGACGCTTGCTCTGATGACGGTCGCCGACTCCTCACTTGTGCAGAATCTCTACCTCAGCCACCACCGCTGGCTGCACGAGCTATTGCGTCGACGCCTGAGCAACGCAATGGATGCCGCCGATCTCGCCCATGACACCTTCATCCGCGTGCTCAAGCGCCCGCAAATCTTCACTGATCAGGTTCACGAGCGCTCACATCTGGCAACCATTGCCCGCGGTTTGTGCGTCGATCACTGGCGCCGTCGGCAACTGGAACAGACCTGGCTGGACACCCTCGCCAGCCGCCCGCCAGCCTTGCAGCCCTCCCCCGAGCAGCAGGCGATCATCGTTGAAACCCTGCACGAGGTAGATGCCATGCTTCAGCGTCTGCCACAGCGGGTCAGTGAAGCGTTCATTCTTGCGCAGTTGCACGGCATGCCTTACCGATTGATCGCCGAACAGATCGGCGTCAGCGAGCGAATGATCAAAAAATACCTCGCCCAAGCGATGATGCATTGCGCGATTCTTGAGGCCGAACTCGACGGCCTGCTGATTGAGTAACGCCATGAACAAACTCAGCCACGCCAGCCTTGAGCAGGCGGCGCACTGGTACGTGCAATTGCATGACGCGCCGGTCGCCGATCAGGAACAGCTGCGCTGGCAGGCATGGCTGGCACAAAGCCCTGAGCATCAGGCGGCCTGGAGCTATGTCGAACGCGTCGGCCAAAGGTTCGCGCCGCTGCAAAGCGACAGCGAAACTCACGCCATCAGCCACGCCTTGCGGACCAGCAGTCGCACCTCGATCAGTCGCCGACAATCGCTCAAGGGCCTGCTGATTGTTGCCGCGACCGGGCTGACCGGTTTGGCCGCCTGGCGCAGCACACCGCTGATCGAACGGCTGAGTGCCGACCTGTCGACCGGCACTGGCGAAACCCGCGAAACGACACTGAGCGATGGCAGCCGGATCTGGCTCAATGCGTTGAGCACGCTGAATGTGCATTTCGACGCGACGCGCCGCTTGCTGCTGCTGCGCGCCGGCGAAGTGCTGATCGACACCGCCAGGGATCCAGGCCGGGCTTTTCTGGTGGACACCGAACATGGCCGGATGCGCGCATTGGGCACGCGCTTCAGCGTCTGCCAGAACGATCGCAACACCCTGCTCAACGTCTATGAAGGCGCCGTCGAAGTACGCAACCAGCAAGGCCAGACTCAAGTGGTTGAGGCCGGCCAGCAATTGACATTCAGCATGGCTCGATTGGGTACCGCAACCACGGCCAGCCCGTCACGCGAGGCTTGGCGCCAGGGGCTGTTGCTGGCGGATAACCTGCCGCTGGGTGAGCTGATCGAAGAGCTCAGCCGCTACCGTCCAGGGCATTTGCATTGCGATCCGGCCGTGGCCGACTTACCAGTGATGGGTTCGTTCCCGCTCAAGGATACCGATCAGGCCTTGCGCCTGCTCGAAGCGGCATTGCCGATTCGCGTCGACAAGACTTTCAACTGGTGGGTTAGCGTCGGACCGAAAACCTGAGGTTTTTTTCACTTCACGGTTCCCTTTTCGCGCGTTCATTCGGTTAACCCATAACAGCCCGCACTTCGTTGCTCGCGTCCCGGAAAACTGCATGTTGCGCTGCCCCCTCGCCCGCCCCCGTTTCGCCTTGGCCTTGGCATTTGCCGTGCCAGGGTTGAGTGCGTCGATTGCGCAAGCAGAGGCGCAGAAGCAGCATTATTCGGTCGCTGCCGGCTCACTGGCTTCAGCGCTTAACCGCTTCGCGCAACAGAGCGGCGTGTTCATCGCCGGCCACAACGACTTGGCCGCCGACAAGCGCAGCCCCGGTCTTCACGGCGAATACTCCGCGCAACAAGCCCTGAAAATTCTTCTCAAGGGCAGCGGCCTGCAAGCCCAGCCACAAAGTGGCGGCGGTTATGTCTTGCGCAGCGCAGCCACTGCAGAACCGCTGCAACTGGACGCCACCACCATCAACGGCAAAACCCTCGGTGCCATCAGCGAAGACACACACGCCTACACCACCGGCCAGACCTCTTCCGCCACCGGCCTGGCGCTGTCCCTGCGCGAAACCCCGCAATCGATCAGCGTGATCACTCGCCAGCAACTCGACGATCAAGGCGCCACCGGCATCGCCGACGTGCTGCGCCGCGCGCCGGGCATCAGCGTGCAGAACTACGACAGCGAGCGTTGGGAGTTTTCCAGCCGTGGTGCGCCGATCACCAATTTCCAGTACGACGGGGTCAATACCGACTACGACGGCGTCTACGATTACGGCACCACCAGCACCGACATGGCGACCTTCGACCGGGTCGAAATCATCAAGGGAGCCACTGGCTTGATGACCGGTTCAGGCGATCCCTCCGCCACGGTCAATCTGATCCGCAAACGCCCGACGCAAGCTTTCAAGGCATCACTGAGCGGCAGCGTCGGCTCATGGGACAACTACCGCAGCGAGACCGACGTCTCCGGCCCGTTAACCACGAGCGGCAACCTGCGTGCGCGCTTCGTTGGCGTCCATCAGGAACGCAGCGCCCACGCCGATCATTACCAGAACAGCAAGGACATCGCCTACGCCATCGTCGAAGCCGATCTGACCCCGGACACCCTGCTGACCGTAGGTTTCGATCAGCAGAACACCCGCTCACGCGGCGCCAGCTGGACCGGTTTCCCGATGTTCTACAGCGACGGTACGCGGACTCGTTTCCCGCGCTCGTTCAACCCGGCGACCGACTGGAGCCGCAGGGATTTCAGCAATCAGACGCTGTTCGCCGCCCTCACCCGGCAACTGCAAAGCGACTGGACGCTGAAGCTCAGCTACGACCGCAAACACCGCGAGCACGACACCCTGCTCGGCTCCGCCAGTGGCGGCAATCCGGATCCGCTGACGGGCGACGGCATGTTCCTGTACATGGGCAAATTCAAGGGTGACGAAGTGCAGGACAATATCGATCTCAACCTCGGCGGGCCGTTCAGCCTGTTCGGGCGCGAGCATCAGATGATCGTCGGGTTCATGTCGATGAACACCCGTCAGGACAACCCCGTGTACGGCTCGGTTTATCCGGCGCTGAACGCCAGCATTTTCGACTGGCACGGCGAGTTCGCCAAACCCGACATCCCGCAGATCGGCACCGACGCCATCAGCCAACGCCAGACCGGCGCGTACGTATCGACGCGCTTGAAGGCCAGCGACGATCTGGCGCTGATCCTCGGCGCACGTGTCAGTGATTTCAGCGCCAGCGACCACCTCGACTATCACGACCCGAACACCGCCAATGTCCGCGAGGGCTATAGCCAGACCGGCGTGGTCACACCCTACGCCGGCGCGGTCTACGACCTCGACGACACGGACTCGCTGTACACCAGCTACACGCGAATCTATCAACCGCAACTGAGCAAGGACGCCGCGCGCCAGTTGCTCGACCCGGTGCAAGGCGACAGCTATGAAGCGGGGATAAAAGCCGAATACTTCGAGGGCCGGCTCAACGCCAGTCTTGCCGTGTTCCGCATCGAGCAGGACAACGTCGCCGAGCAGGTCAGCGGCTTCGACACGCAGGCCGTGTACCGCGCCGTAGAGGGTGCGACGACCAAAGGTTTCGAATTCGAAGTGGCCGGCGAAATCGCTGAGGGCTGGAACCTCTCCGCCGGTTACGCCTACAACCACACCCGCGATGCCAAGGGCAATCCGGTTTATGCATCGATCCTGCAAACCACCGCGCCGGAGCAGTTGGTACGGCTGTTCAGCAGCTATCGCTTGCCCGGTGTCTGGCAGAATCTGACCCTGGGTGGCGGCATCAGTTGGCAGAGCGAATTTTTCGGCAACGTCTTTCAGCCCGATGCCGGCCAGAACGTACGCATCACTCAGGACAGCTATTACCTGGTCGATGCCATGGCACGCTACCGCTTCAGCGACCACCTGAGCACTACGCTCAACGTCAAAAACCTCTTCGACAAGACCTACTACACCGGACTCGGCAATTTCGGCACCGGGTTCTATGGCGAACCGCGCAGCCTGCAACTGACGGCGCGCTGGGATTTCTGATAAGCCGGCAACTTGTCGATCTACGGCGCAGCCAGTCGACCAAGGACTGTCTACGCTGATAGTCCAGCGTGTCTGACCTGCCGAGGATAACTGCCATGCAACGCTTTCAAAAACTCACGCCCTGCCTGTGGTTCGATGATCAGGCCGAAGCGGCGGCGAAGTTCTACTGCTCGATCTTCGATCACGCGAAAATCACCGGTCTGACCCACTACAGCAAGGTCGGTCAGGAATTTCACGGCAAGCCGGAAGGTGCGGTGATGACCGTCAGTTTCGAGCTGGATGGCCAGACGTTTACCGGCCTCAACGGTGGGCCGATGTTCAAGTTCAGCGAAGCTATTTCGTTTCAGGTCAATTGCCAGAACCAGGAAGAAGTCGACCATTTCTGGGGCAACCTGTCCGAGGGTGGCCCGGTCGAAGCCCAGCAATGCGGCTGGCTCAAAGACAAATTCGGCGTGTCGTGGCAGATCGTACCGGTGGCGTTCATGCACATGATGCTGGACGCCGACACCAGCAAGTCGCAGCGGGCGATGCAGGCCATGTTCAAGATGAAAAAACTCGACATCGCCGAACTGGAACGAGCCTTTGCCGGCCAGAGCTAATACACTCGGACGCTGGCCTGCCGGGAGTAATCACAATGAAACACGCTGCCGCCAAAAACCCTGAAAAAGCCCCGCGCTTCTGGCGCGACGACGCCCTGCCCTTCATCGAAGCGCGGGCCATCGCCGATGGCCGCGAAGTCTGTTACGCCCGCCATTCCCACGCGCACTTCTCGATTGGTGCGATTACTGCCGGGCGCAGTACTTACGTGCACGAGCATGCGCAATTCGAGGTGGCGGCAGGGACGGTGGTGTTGATGAACCCCGGCGATGTGCACGCCTGCAATCCGATTGATGATCAGCCGTGGTCGTACGTGATGTTGTATGTCGAGACGCCGTGGCTGACGGATTTGCAGCATCAGTCGGGCTTTGCCAAGGATCTGGAATTTCGACCGTTCTCTGCCACGCACCTGCAGGATGCAGCGCTGTTTCACGACTTGATCGCGCTTTACCAAGTGCTGATCGACGAGCAACAGGATGTACTACGCAAGCAGAGCGCAGCGGTGGAGTTTTTCAGCGATCTGCAACTGCACCTGAACCCTGCCGGGCAAGCGTTGCGCGAACCTAATTTCAAACTTGAGCGCGCCGCAGATTTCATCCGCGAACATTGCACCGACCTGCTCAGCCTCGATGACATCTGCGTCGCAGCGCAGCTGTCACCGTCGTACCTGATCCGCGCGTTCAAGCAGCATTACGGCATGACCCCGCATGCGTTTCTGGTCAATCAGCGCATCCAGTTCGCCCGCGAGCGTTTGCGCAGCGGTCAGTTGATTGCCGACGTCGCTCTGGCGGCCGGGTTTGCCGATCAGGCGCACTTTCAGCGGGCCTTCAAACAGCATCTGGCCGCAACACCTGGGCAATATCGCGGCTGACCGATCCGCCACAAAGGTTGTGGCAGGGTCAGGTGAACAGCAGGTAGATCGCACTGACAGCCAGCAACAGCGCCATGCTCCGATTGAACCAGCGCATCCCCGCCGCGTTGCTCAGATACCCACGCAAAAACGTCCCGGCATACACCCAACAGCCGACCGACACATAGCAAATCACCAGATACACCGCTGCAAACTGCCAGACCAGCTGCGCCTCGCCATCCGCCACGAACGCGCCCATCCCCGCCACGCAGGCCAGCCACGCTTTCGGATTGAGCCACTGCATCACCGCGCCGTACAGCATCGACGGCGCCCGCGCGGCATCCTTGGCGTTCAATTGCCCGTCGTCAGTGGCCAGTTTCCAGGCCATGAACAGCAGAAACGCCACCCCGGCCAGTTGCACCACGCGGGTCATGAACGGCCACAGTTGCAGAACCTCGTGCAGGCCCAGGCCCATCAACACCAGCAACAACACAAACCCCAATGTTGCCCCGGCAACATGCCGCTGGCTGGCGCGGAAGCCGAACTGCGCCCCCGAACTCAACGCCACGATATTCACCGGCCCCGGCGTGATCGACGCCGCCAACGCAAACGCCGCCATCGAAACAATCAGACTCATCGCACACCTGCTTCAAATCGAGGAACAAGGTGCTCACGGTATCGAGCGCCCAATCCCCGGTATTGAAGAAAATGCCCCTGTGATCTGATCGTTCCCACGCTCTGCGTGGGAATGTAGCCCGGGACGCTCCGCGTCCCTTCCAGAGCCGAACGCAGAGCGTCCGTTGAGGCATTCCCACGCGGAGCGTGGGAACGATCAAAAGAAAATGCCCCTTTGATCCTGATCGTTCCCACGCTCTGCGTGGGAATGTAGCCCGGAACGCTCCGCGTCCCTTCCAGAGCCGAACGCAGAGCGTACGTTGAGGCATTCCCACGCGGAGCGGGGGAACGATCAGATCAACAGATCGCATCCTGCGGCAGGTCCTGCAGGGGTCAGTCGAGGCGTGGCACGGTGAAGCGGAATTCGCTGCCCTGCCCCGGCTCACTCTCGGCGACGATCCGGCCGCCGTGGGCTTCGACGATGCCTTGGGTGATGTACAAACCTAAGCCGGTGCCGTTGGGATTGCCTTCCTTTACCGTCCAGTAACGGTCGAACACGTGCGGCAGGTGCTCTTTGGGGATGCCTTCGCCGCTGTCACGCACGGTGAAAACGATTTCATCGCCGACTGATTTGGCATGCACGCCAACGGTGCCCAGGCGCGGAGTGAACTTGATCGCGTTGCCGACCAGATTCGACAGCACTTGAAACAGCCGCTCCGGATCGGCGTGAATGCGCAAATCGGGATCAGCGGCAAAGGAAATGCTGATGTCCTTGTCCAGCGCCAGCGGTGCGAGCAGCGCCTGCGCTTCCTCGAACATCTGCCCGACGTCGAGTTTCTGCGGGGTGATGGAGTAGCGCCCGGCGTCAATCTTCGAGGTGTCGAGCAAGTCTTCGAGCAGCGTGTTCATGCGCCCGGCCGCCTGCTGCATGGTGTCGATCGCGGTGGAGATGCGCCGCGAGGTGTGCGGCCCATCGGAGCTGAACGCCTTCTGCAGCATGCCGCAGAGCATCGAGATCACGGTCATCGGGTTGCGCAGGTCGTGGGAGACCACCGCCACCAGTTCATCGCGGGCTCGCACGGCTTCCTGTTCGCGGCACACCTGGCGCGCCAGATCGTTTTCCAGCGCCGAACGACGCAGGTCGTTGGCGGCGAACAGATCGCCATGGCTCCACTTGGTGGAGATGCCGGCCATCTCGACTTTCCAGATTTCAAACGAGGTGCGCGGGCGCAGGCGCAAGCCGGCGTCGGAGTTTTCCAGGTCCAGTGGCTTGCGCGGATCACCGCTCCAGTTGATGTTCTCTTTGACCTCGGGGCGGAACCACAGCACGCCGTTGTCGACCGGTTTGGGCAGGCTCATGGCAAGCACGCCACTGGCCACTTGCTGATACTCGGCGGCCGGTGGATACACGCTGGCCAGATTATGACTGGCGAACACCGGCTCGCCGCTGTCCTGCAGCCACTTGTGCAGGGCGCGGATCTGCGCAGGCTCCGGGCAGTTGCCGTAACGGTGCAATTGGTTGTCTTCAATGATCGCGATACCACCGGCGTTGTTCAGCGCCATAAGCACTTGCGGCTGGTTGGCCAGGCCATCGAAAACGTTTTGCGGCGAATCGATCATCGCTTGATTGAGCAGAGCCAGCGCCTCGACTTTTTCTTCACGCTGACGGCTGATTTCCAGCGCTTCCATCGCGCTGATCTGCAGCGACAGTACCTGGCCGATGGTCTGGCACGCCGCGCGCAATTCATGCGGCACGTGCAGCGGCTGACGGTTGCCGCAACTGATCAGGCCCCAGAGCTTGTCGCCCTTGAGCAGCGAGATACTCATCGACGACAGCACGCCCATGTTCTTCATGTACTGACAGTGGATCGGCGACACGCTGCGCAGGGTGGCAAAACTCAAATCCAGCGGTGTGTCGGTGTCCGGGCGCAGCTTCGGCAGCAACGGCACTGGCTGGTAATCGGCATTGGGGATGATCCGCAGCCAATTGGTCCGATACAACTCGCGGGCCTGCTCGGGAATGTCCGAGGCTGGAAAGAACAGACCGTTGAACACTTCCATCGACGGGTCGGACGCTTCGGCGATCACCTGGCCGTGTCCCTCCTCTTCGAAGCGATAGATCAGCACCCGGTCGTAACCGGTCATGGCCTGGATTTCCTTGACGCTGATGTCGTACAGCGCCTGCAACGAGGTGGCCGCGTGCAGACGCTGGAGCATGCGCCCCAGATGGGTCTGGTTGCCGGCGACATTGCGTGGCTGGAAGTTTTCGACGTGGATTTCCAGCTCCAGAATCAGCACGCCCTGATGCCGGTGCAGCAAGCCATCGAACGCCGTGCCATTGAGGCGAAAGTGCAGCGGCGGCGTGTCGGACAATGCCGGTTGCAGCAAGGCCTCGCGCACTTGCGCGGCCTCGGCGTCGCCGATCAGTTGCGCCAGTGGCTGGCCGATCAGTCCGAGCGGCTCCCGGTCCAGCAGGGCTGCAACGTTGGCGCTGACCTGAACGATCTCCAGCGCAGGTTCGTTCAGGGTCAGCAGCAAACCGTGGGGCTGGATCGCGCCGGGGAAGCGAATCGGCTCGTCGGCACAATTGGCCAGCAGTTCTTCAAAGGCTTCTTTGTCTTGCGGGGTCATGCCAGTACCTCCCGGCTTTCGAGCCAGCGCTCGAAACAGCTGAATGTGGTGTGTGCGGCCGCAACCACGGCCTTGCGCTCGTCCGCATCCATCGGGCGACGGCTCAGGTATTCAATGAAATCGCGCCAGCAGCGGCCAGTGGCGGCGCCATAGATATCGAGAAACGCCGCGCCATTGTCGGCTTCCAGGCCGAGTCGGCTGGCGATTTCCCGGCGCAGGATCTGCCCGCCCAGCGTCGCACCTTCGAGCACATACAGTATGCCGAGGCAGCAAGCCGCGGAATTGATCAGGGGCAAGTCTTCACACTGTGGCAGACGTGCCAGCGCCTCGCTGCTCAAGCCCAGGGCATGCAGGTCGGCGCGCAAGGTTGGCGCCTTGAGTCGTGGCGTCAGATCAAAATCAGTGGGAATCGCGCCACTGCTCAGCAGCGCGTCTTCCAGCGGTAGATAGAAGCCGTAATAAGCCTGCATCAACTGCACAAATGCTGGGGTATCGAGAGTATCGGAGAAAAATGGAAGGCGTTTTTCCAGTGCGATGTGCAGTTCGGCAGTGCCGGCCCGCAGATCTTGCAGCACCGGTGGCACATAAACTTCACGGGCCTTTGCTTGCATGTAGATCGCTCTTGGTGGGGCCGCCTGGGGCCGTGCGGGATGTTTGAAACAGGGAGCAAATGTTACACGGCAATCGGTATTTCTGACCGGCTGGATAACTTTTTCTGACGAAACCCTCGCCCTCTGACTGTTTCAGAGTTGCGCCGTCAGCAAAAAGTTCGACGGCGTTGTCCTGCACGGCCGGGCGCTGTACCGCGACAGCGGGGCCTGACTGTATGGGTCTGGCGGCGCGTGGGCTGTGATAAAAATGGCCTTATCGTTTCTGGAGTGCCGTCATGGATCTCGCCACCCTCAGCCTGTTTCTCCCGGCCTGCTTCGCTCTGAACATGGCCCCCGGCCCGAATAACCTGCTGTCGGTGAGCAACGCTACCCGCTACGGTTTTCGCCGCGCCTGCACGGCGGGCATCGGGCGTATTCTGGCGTTTGCCGGGATGATCGCGCTGGCCGGCGCCGGTCTGTCGGTGGTGTTGCAGACGTCGGAATGGCTGTTCCATGCGATCAAGATCATTGGCGCGGCGTACTTGCTGTATCTGGCCTGGCAACTATGGCGGGCCGATCCGCAGGCCGAGCAGCACGTGACGGGGGCGACCGTTGGCTTCTTCGCCTTGGCGCGTCAGGAGTTTCTGGTGGCGGCCGGCAACCCGAAAGCGATTTTGCTGTTCACCGCATTTCTGCCGCAGTTCGTCGATCCGGCCCGACCGGTGCCGGCACAATTCGCCGTACTGGGTGTGCTGTTCCTGCTGCTGGAATGGATTGCCATCAGCGCTTATGCCTGGATGGGCCTGCACATGCGCCGCTGGTTCGCCGAGCCACGCGGCAAACGGATATTCAATCGTTGCTGCGCGGGGCTGCTGTCGGCGGCGGCTTCGGTATTGTTGATGGCCAAACGCGCTTAAGCCTCGGGCGGCCCTTTGAGTTCGACCTGATTGCCATCCGGGTCCAAGCAATACAGCGACAAACCTTTACCCTCGGCGCCGAAGCGTGACTCGGCTTTGGCAACGCTCAGACCAAAGGACTGCAAATGTGCGCTCAGCTGCGCTTCATCGAAAGGCTCGATGCGCAGGCAGAAGTGATCGACGTTGCGCCGCTCGGCACCGGCCGCCCCGCCGCCCTTGCGGCCGAGTTCGCCTTGCAGGTCGACGAGATCGATCATCGAGCTGCCCGCGCGCAGATGGATCAGCCCCAGCGGTTCGTTGCGCTTGACCACCTCGGCACCGAACACCTGACCGTAAAACTCGATGCTGCGCTGCAGGTCTTGCACACGCAGAACAATGTGATCAATACGCTGAATGGAAAACGGATGCATAAACCAACACCTCACAAACCTGTAGGAGCCGCCGCAGGCTGCGATCTTTTGACTTTGATTTATACAAACAAGATCAAAAGATCGCAGCCTTCGGCAGCTCCTACACGGTAGTTCAGGGGTAATGGAAATTCACTGTCGATTTTTCGGTGGAGCCATCGACAATCTGCTTTTACAGTCATGCCATGAACATACAAACCGCTGTCCTGCCGCCCCACGCCGAGATGGTTCGCGCCATGCTCGAACGCGACACTGCCTATGAAGGCGTGTTCTTCACGGCCGTGAAAACCACCGGGATCTTCTGTCGCCCCAGTTGCACGGCGCGCAAACCGAAACCGGAGAACGTCGAGTTCTTCGCGCACGCCGATGAATGCCTGACCGCCGGTTATCGCGCCTGCCTGCGCTGCAAACCGCTGGACGCCGCGGCCATTGCGCCAGACTGGGTGCAGCGCCTGCTCAACGCTGTGGACGCAGACCCGGAGCTGCGCTGGAGCGATGCGCAATTGCTCGCCGCAGGCATCGAACCGCTGAAGTTGCGGCGCTGGTTCAAGCAGCATTTCGGCATGACCTTCCACGCCTGGCTGCGTACCCGGCGGCTGGGCATGGCGCTGGGCGGGATCAGACAAGGCACCTCGATTGATCACGCCGCGTTCGACTCGGGGTATGAGTCGCTCAGCGGTTTTCGTGACGCCTTTCAGAAGTCGTTCCACATCACACCGGGCCGCGCCGAACAGAGCGAGCCGCTGCTGTTCACCCGGCTGACCACGCCGCTGGGGCCGATGATCGCCATGGCCGAACGCCGTGGATTGGTGTTGCTGGAGTTTCTTGATCGACCGGCGCTGACCGGCGAAGTTGAAGCATTGCAGAGCCGCTATGGCTACGCGGTCGCGCCAGGGCATAACGCACACCTGCAGCAGATCGAAAAAGAACTGACGGCCTACTTCGCCGGCAAACTGAACGTATTCACGGTGCCATTGCATTTGCCCGGCAGCGAATTTTCCCGACAGGTATGGGCGGCCCTGCTGCAAATCCCTTACGGTCACACCAGCACTTATGGCGCCATCGCCGCCGGGTTGGGCAAACCCGGCGCGAGTCGCGCGGTCGGGCTGGCCAACGGGCACAATCGGCTGTCGATTGTCGTGCCGTGTCATCGGGTGATTGGCGCGGACGGCGCGCTGACCGGCTATGGTGGAGGACAACCGCGCAAGGCATTCTTGCTGAGGCTGGAAAACGCCGCGCTACAGCTCACTCAACCATTGGCTTTCTGACGATTTTTGCCCCATCAACAACAAGGAATTTCGATGAGCACGCTCGACACCCGCTTTCACCAGTTGCACCAGCAAGGCCTGTTGATCCTGACCAACGTCGCCGACGCCACTGGCGCGCGTCTGGTCGAACAGCTCGGTGGTCAGGCCGTCGCCACCAGCAGCGCAGCGGTGGCCTGGGCCCACGGTTACCCGGACGGCAACACGCTGCCCCTCGAACGCCTGGTATCCACGGTGGAATCGATTGCCCGGGTGATCAGCGTGCCGTTGACCGTGGACGTCGAGGCCGGTTATTCCGATGATCTCGGGCGTGTCGCCGAGGTGCTTGAAGCGGTCATTGCGGCGGGTGCCGTCGGGATCAATATCGAGGACGGTTCCAACGCGCCGGAGTTGCTCGCGCGGAAGATCGAGGTGGCGCGGCAAATCGCCGACGAACGTTCGGTCAAGCTGTTCATCAATGCGCGCACCGATGTCTATCTGAAAAGCCTGGTGCCGGCTGAAGATCGCGTCGCCGAAACCCTGCGCCGTGCCGCGCTGTATCAGGCCGCCGGTGCCGATGGCTTGTTCGCCGCCGGGGTCACCTCGGGCTACGAAATCGAAGCGATCTGCAAAGGCACGACGCTGCCGGTCAACGTGCTCGGCTTCGCCTGCCTGCCCTCCCCCGAAGAGCTGCAGGCCCTGGGTGTGCGCCGCTTGAGCGCCGGTTCCGGCATCGCTGAATATCTCTACGGGGCGATGGGCGGGCTGGTGAAAAGCTTCCTTGCCAGCGGCAAACTCGACACCCACGACCTCAAGGCCTTCACCTACGGCGAAGTCAACGGCTTGCTGAAATAGCATGCCCGACGCCTATCAAGCGGCCAGCGCATACCTCGCCAGCCTCGACTCCGACTGGCAGCGGCACATTGCCGCTGTCGGCCCGTGCCTGCACCAACCGCACCCGGCACGCGATCCGTACGAGTCGCTGGTGCGGGCGATTGCCTATCAGCAGCTGCATGCCAAGGCCGGTGATGCGATTGTCGGGCGGCTGGTGGGGCTGTTTCCGTCGCAGTCATTTCCACGCCCGGAACAAATCCTCGCGACCGACTTTGAACGAATGCGCAGTTGTGGGTTTTCAGCAGGCAAGATTGCCACGATTCAAGGGATCGCCCAGGCGACGCTCGACGGCGTGGTGCCGGATTACGCCACGGCATTGGCGATGGACGATGAAACGCTGATCGAACGCTTGATCAGCCTGCGCGGAGTCGGCCGCTGGACGGTGGAAATGCTGTTGATCTACAGCCTTGAGCGCATGGATATCCTGCCGGCCGATGACTTTGGTGTGCGTGAAGGCTATCGGCGGCTGAAGGGGCTGGAGGTGCAGCCGACGCGCAAGCAGATGATCGAGATCGGGTTGAAGTGGAGCCCGTTCAGAACCGTCGCCGCCTGGTACCTTTGGCGCGTTGCCAAGACTTAGACCGCGTTATCGTTGATCGCTGGCAAGCCAGCTCCCACAGGTTTTTTGCTACACCGAACCCTGTAGGAGTGAGCCTGCTCGCGATGAGGCCAGTCCAGTCAACATCCCCATCGAGTGAACCACCGCCATCGCGAGCAGGCTCACTCCTACAGGGTTCAGGGGTGGGTCAGATGGCATCGATTCACACTGTGCTGAAAACCCAAACATGTAGGAGCTGCCGCAGGCTGCGATCTTTTGATTTTGAGATCAAGATCAAAAGATCGCAGCCTGCGGCAGCTCCTACAGGGGCAAATGTGGGATTAGAGACCGGACTTCAACCGGCTGAAGGCGCGGATCAACGCGCGATTGAAGGCTTTGCCGTTGTCGTTTTTGCTGTACAGCGTGGCCCTGACGTCGGCCGAGGGGTAGGTCCCCGGATCATTGCGGATCGCTGCATCGACCAGACCATCCGCCGCGGTGATCGCATTGGCGTAGTGAATGGTGTCGGTGATCGGCGCCATGACTTCCGGCGTCATCAAGTAATCCATCAGCGCTAGCCCGGCCTGCGGGTGCGGGGCGTCCTTGGGAATGACCATCGCGTCAAACCAGATCAACGTGCCCTCTTTCGGAATCCGGTAACTGAGTTTGAACGGCTTGTTCGCCGCCTGCGCCTGCCCTGCCGCAATCGCCACGTTGCCGTTCCACGACATCGCCACACAGGTATTGCCGTTGGCCAGATCGCTGATGTTCAAATCATTGTCGAAGTAGCGAATGTACGGGCGGATCTTCGCCAGTTGCTGCTCGGCGAGTTTCAGGTCGTCAAGGTTCTGCCGGTTGATGTCCAGGCCCATGTACTTCATGACCGCCGCAAAAACCTCGTTCGGATCATTGAGCAGACTCACCCCGCAATCGGCGAATTTCGACACCACCGCCGGATCGAACAACATCGCCCAGCTGTCCTTCGGCGCATCGGGCAAGCGCTTTTTGACGGCCTCCTCCTGATAGCCCACACCCGTGGTGCCCCACGCGTAGATCCCGGCGTAACGATTGCCCGGATCGAACACCGCCATGTGCTGACGGAATTCCTCACCGACGCCGGCGAAATGCGGCACCCGCGCCTTGTCCAGCGGCTGAATCGCACCGCTTTCGATGGCTCGCGACAGGTGCTGGCCTGCGGTCAGTACCAGATCGTAGCCACTGCGCCCGGTGAGCAGTTTGGTCTCGACGGTTTCCAGTGAATCAAAGTGGTCGGCGACCACATGAATACCGGTTTTCGCCTCGAAGTTTTTCAAGGTATCCGGGGCCAGGTACTCGCCCCAGATGTACAAGTTGACCACCGGTTTCGCGGTGTCGGCGGCCTGCACACACAAGGGTGCAAGCACCAGCAATAACGCTTGAGTCAGTTTGTGCAGGCGCATGGTCACGCTCCCTTCTTGTCGACAGGCGTGCCGGCGTATTGCGGCATGGTGATGCACGCGACGTTACCGCCGCCGAGGAGAATTTCCCGGGAGTTTTCGATGCCGACGATCTTGTGTTGCGGGAACAGTTCGGCAAGGGTCGCCAGTGCTACCCGATCCTGACGATCGCCAAACAGCGGCACCACGATCGAGCTGTTGCCGGCGTAATAGTTGATGTACGACGCGCAGATTTTCGTGCCGGCCTGACGGGTGTGGGTGCTGTCTTGCTGGTCGAGGCCTTCGGCTTCCTCGGCGGTCCATTCGAGCACGTCCGGTTGCGGCAGTTTGTGCACGGTCAACTCGCGCCCACGGCTGTCGCGGGTGCTGCGCAGAATGTCGTAGGCCTCTTGGTAGATTTCCCACTGAGGATCGTCGCGGTTGTCGGTCCATTGCAGTACCACTTCGCCGGGACGGACGAAACAGGCGAGGTCGTCGACGTGGCCATCGGTTTCGTCGAATTTGCAGCCGCGCGGCAGCCAGATGACTTGTTCGGCGCCGAGGTAATCGGTGAGCCTGCGAGTGACTTCGTCCTTGCCCAAGTGCTGGTTGCGGTTGCGGTTGAGCAGGCATTGTTCGGTGGTGAGGATGCTGCCCTGACCGTCGCTCTGAATGCCGCCAAGCTCGGCAATCAAAGGTGCGCGGTAGCGGTCGAAGCGCTCGATTTCGAGGATCTTGCTGGCAATCTGGTCGTCCTTGTCCCACGGGTAGTAGAGGCCGCCGTCAAGACCGCCATAAGCATTGAACTCGAAATCGACGCCGCGTACTTCGCCGCTCTGGTCGTTGATCACAAAGCACGGGCCGCTGTCGCGGAACCAGGTGTCGTTGCAGGTCATTTCCACGACGCGCACTTGCGGTGGCAACTGCCGCCGGGCCGTGGCAAATTGCGCGGCCGAGGCGCAAACGGTGACCGGTTCGCTGTAGGAGATGGCGGTGACGATCTGCACCCAGACTTTCTGCGCCGGCTTGGCGCCGTTGCGCCAGACGTCGGTGCGCTCCGGCCAGCCGAGCCAGCAGCCGGACTTGGTTTCGAATTCGCCGGGCAGACGGAAGCCGTCGTGTTTAGGGGTGGAGTCGAGCAAACGTGCCATGGTCAAACCTCGTCTTCGCGATAGGAATGACCACAAGGTACGGGCGTTGGCGGCGGGCTCGCCAACGATGATTATTGCGGAACAGTTGAATTCAACTCATCAATCAGCCAGCTGATCGTTGAACCACTCAAGCATCTGTGCAACGGCCGGGCGCTCCATCCGCACGCGCTCACACACCAGCGCGTATTGGCCGAGCGCGGTCATGCTCCAGGGGAACGGCCGCACCAACCGACCGCTCTGCAAGTCCTCCTGCGCGGTGAGGTTGTCACCCATCGCCACGCCCTGCCCTTGCGCCGCGGCTTCCAGCGCCAGACCTGCATGGGCGAAATACAACTGACGCTGCGGGCGTTGATCGCCGGCGTGACTGGTCAGCCAGGCGGTCCAGGTCTTGCCGTCCTGGTCGTCGTGCAGCAGGCAGTGGCGGGCCAGATCCTTCGGGGTTTTCAATGTGCCCTGGTTGAACAGGCCGGGGCTGCACACCGGGAAGAACTGCAGCGCCGGCAAAGGCCGCACGAAATAAGCGCTGCTGTCGGCCGGGCCGGTGCCGTAGGTGATCGCCAGGTCGATGTCTTCGCCGGGGGCGCTGGCGTCGATCGGTTGTTCGTAGAGGTGCAAGGTGATGTGCGGGTAGCGCGCGTAGAAATCGCTGAGACGACTCATCAGCCATTTCTGCGCCAGCTCAGCGGTGACGGCCAGGCGCAATACCGCCAGCGAGGACGGATCGCGCAGTTCATCGCAGGCATCGCCGATCAGTTCGAAGGCTTGTTGCAGGCTCTGCATCAGGCGTCCGGCGGCGATGGTCGGGCGAATCTGCCGGCCTTCGCGGATGAACAGCGAAACGCCGAGCTGTTCTTCGAGCTGGCGGATCTGGTGGCTGACGGCGCTGTCGGTGACGCACAGTTCAGCGGCGGCCCGGCCAAAATGCGCGTGACGGGCGGCGCATTCGAAAGTGCGCAGTGCGGCCAGTGAGGGAAGTCGTCGCATGGGTTTTTGATCCCTGTTTTTAGGGGGACATGCTGACTTGGGGAAGAGTGGGCGTCCAGTGCAACCGCGTTATCGTTTATCGCGAGCAGGCTCACTCCTACAGGGGAATGCATTTCAAATTGTAGGAGTGAGCCTGCTCGCGATGGCGGCAACACATCCACCACAACTCTTCTAGGCTGAACCGAACCCATCCAGCCCACCGGAGGCCCCCGTCATGCACTTAGAAGGCTCCTGCCACTGCGGCGCTGTCACCTTCAGTCTCACCAGCGCCCACCCCTACCCTTATCAACGTTGCTACTGCTCGATCTGCCGCAAGACCCAAGGCGGTGGTGGCTACGCGATCAACCTGGGCGGTGACGCGACCTCGCTCAAGGTTCACGGTCGCAAGAACATCGCCATCTACCACGCGAAGATGAAAGACGAAGGCGACAAGCGTGCTCATCGCAGCAGCGCCGAACGGCATTTCTGCTCATTGTGCGGCAGCGGTCTGTGGCTGTTCAGCCCGCAGTGGCCGGAGCTGATCCATCCATTTGCCTCAGCCATCGATACGCCGCTGCCCGTGCCACCGGAGCACACGCACCTGATGCTCGGCTCGAAAGCGCCGTGGGTTGAGGTCGACGCCAAAGCCAAGGACAAACAATTCGACGTCTACCCTGAAGAATCCCTCGCCCAGTGGCACGAACGCCTCGGCATCAGCACCTGAAAAACGCCCCAATGCAGGAGCTGCCGAAGGCGGCGATCGGTTGATCTTGTTTTTAACAACCAACATCAAGAGATCGCAGCCTGCGGCAGCTCCTACAGGGGGATGTGGGGATTTTTGCCGGGGCAGTTCCCTTTTGTGTTTTTCGTTCGGTTAACCCTCAGAAGCACTTCAACGACCGATCGATTTGATGCAAAGGGATCTCCATGCCGTACGTCCGTTTTCGTTTTGCCTTGTGCCCGTTGGCGCTGGCGCTGCTGAGCCTCAATGCCCACGCGGCGGAAACCGCCGCCCTGCAACTGGGCGCCACGAACATTTCTGCCGAGGGTCTCGGCGCCACCACCGAAGACACTCACGCCTACACCACTGGCAGCATGTCCTCGGCCACCGGCCTGCCGTTGTCGATTCGCGAAACGCCGCAATCGGTCACCGTGATCACCCGTCAGCAGATGGACGATCGCGGCGTGCAAAGCGTCGGCGATGCGCTGCGCAACACGCCCGGTGTTTCGACGCAGAAATACGACAGCGACCGCAGCGAATTTTCCGCGCGTGGCCTGGCGATCACCAACTTCCAGTACGACGGCATCAACATCCCGTACGACGGTGTTTACGGCGAGAACCCGAACAACGGTGACGACGCCGCGAGCATCGACCGCGTCGAAATCATCAAGGGCGCGACCGGGCTGATGACCGGTAATGGCGACCCGTCCGCCACAGTCAACCTGATCCGCAAGAAGCCGACCAAGCAATTCAAGGCCTCGATCAGCGGCACCGTCGGCTCGTGGGATGCCTACCGCACCGTCGGCGACATCTCCGGTTCGCTGACCGATTCGGGTAACGTGCGCGGGCGTTTCGTCGGTGCCTATTCCGACCAGAACTCCTACCTTGATCACTACAGCCAGAAAAAAGACCTGTTTTACGGCATCCTCGAAGCGGATCTGAGTGACGACACGCTGCTGACGTTCGGCATAGACAAGTCCAGCACTACCCCGCGCGGCACCTCCTGGACCGGCAACCCGGTGTATTTCGCCGACGGCGGCCGAACCGACTTCCCCCGCCACTTCAATTCCGGCGCTGACTGGAGCCGTCGCGATTTCGACAACATCACCTACTTCGCCTCGCTTGAACATGCGCTGGCCAATGACTGGAAGTTCAAGGTCAGCCTCGATCAAAAAACCACCGACCACGACACACAATTGGCCTCGGCAAGCGGTGGCAATCCGGATCGCGCCAGCGGCGAAGGCATGTTTTTGTATTGGGGTCGCTGGGAAGGTCATCGTGTGCAGAACACCGCTGACATCAACGTCTCCGGGCCGTTCACCTTGGGCGGACGTGAGCATGAGTTGATTGCCGGCGTGATGACCGCGCATTCGCGCCAGACGGGCTCGACCTACGACACCAGCGCCTTCGCCGAAGTCCCGGGGAGCATTTACGACTGGAGCGGCGACCTGCCGAAACAGGACTTCCCGAAGAATGGTAAATACCAACGTACTCAGAGCCAGAACGGCGTGTACGTGGCCACGCGCTTGCACCCGACCGATGATCTGTCGGTGATTCTCGGCAGTCGTTTGAGCCCCTTCAAATACAACGAAGATTATCGTTACAACGCCGGCGCCGGCCTCGACGACACCCATGCCAGCTACAAGGAACACGGCGTGGTCACGCCGTACGCCGGGGTGATTTATGATCTGGACGACACCTATTCGCTGTACGCCAGTTACACCAGCATCTACCAGCCGCAAACCTACAAGGACAGCAACGGTTCGACCCTCGCGCCGGTCGAGGGCGACAGCTACGAGGCCGGCCTTAAAGCCGCATACTTCGACGGTCGCCTGAACGCCAGCCTGGCGTTCTTCCGCATCGAACAGGACGGCGTTGCCGAGTCGATCGGAACCAATGCGGTGACCAACGAAGGCATTTACAAAGCCATCGACGGCGCCACCACCAAAGGCGTGGAACTGGAGCTGGCCGGCGAACTGAGCGACGGCTGGAACGTCTCCGCCGGCTACACCTACGCGCGCAGCCGCGATGCCGACGAGCAGCGCATCTACGGTTATCCGCTGTCGACCACCAAGCCGGAACACGTGGTGCGCACTTTCACCACCTACCGTTTGCCCGGGGTGCTCGACAAAGTCACCGTCGGTGGCGGTGTGAGCTGGCAGAGCGCGTTCTACGGCAAGATCTACAGTGCGCCGGCCGGCGATTACACGCGCATCAAGCAAGGTGGCTACACCCTTGTCGACCTGATGAGCCGCTATCAGTACAACGAGCATCTGAGCTTTACGGTCAACGCCAACAACGTGTTCGACAAGCGCTACCTGACAGGGCTGGGCAACTTCGACACGACGTTCTACGGCGAGCCGCGCAATGTGATGCTGACGACCAAATGGGATTTCTGATCTTCAGCTGATTTTTTACTGCCTGTGCCGGCCCCATCGCTGACAGGCCAGGCTCCCACAAGGTCTTGCGGCGTTGCCGATACAGTGGCAACACCGACCAACCCTGTGGGAGCTAGCCTGCTGGCGATGGGGCCAGCACGGCCAATATAATTCAATCCAGATGCGCCCAGCTCATCCGAAACGACGCCCCGCCCCACTCCGATTCGCCGACTTCAACCTGCCCACCATGGGACTGCGACACCCGCCGCACCAGCGCCAGGCCCAAACCAAACCCGCCGGTACGCCGATCCCGGCTGGCATCCAGCCGAGAAAATGGCTCGAAAATCTTCTCCCGCCCTTCCAGCGGCACGCCCGGTCCGTCGTCGTTGACGCGCACTTCGTAATAATCGCCGCTGCGCACCAGGGTCACTTCAACCCGCTGTTCGGCGTAGCGAATCGCGTTGCGCAGCAGATTGATCACCGCCCGCGCCATGAAGCGTGGCTCGATACGCACCGTTTCAATCCGGCAATCGCCGATCAACAATTGCACCCCCGCCGCTTCCGCCTCCAGCGCGACGCTGCCGACCACACTGTCGAGCCAGTTGGCAGCCTGGATATTCTCGCGCTTGATCACCGTCGCGCCGCGTTCGAGGCTGGCGTAGGTCAACAGTTCGGACACCATTTCCTCCAACTCGCCAAGGTCGGCGTACATGTCGGCGATCAGCTCGCGGTTCTGACTGGCGTCGGGTTGTTGCTTGAGTTGATCGAGTTCAAATGACAACCGCGCAATCGGCGTGCGCAGCTCATGGGACACGGCGTTGGTCAGTTCGCGCTGATTGGCGATGAGGCCTTCGATACGCGCCGCCATCAGGTTGAAGTGCTCGGCAAGGTCGCGGATGTTCGAGCGTTTGGACAATTGAATACGCGACGACAAGTCGTTGTCGCCAAAACGCTCGGCAGCCAGCCGCAGCTTCTCCAGATCACGCCAGTGCGGGCGCACCCAGAAGAACAGGACGATGCCGATCACCACGGCAATCATCAGGTAAGCCGCGACGATGTAAAAAGGCATCAGGCTCGGCTCGGCGGGCAAGCGAATACTCAATAGCTGCGTGCCGCCATCGATGGCTGAAATGTATTGGCTGTATTTTTCGCGGATAACCAGCAAGCCATTGCTCAGTTCCGCTTTTTCCTCGTCACTCAGGTTCAGTTGGCCGGCATCGACCAGCGTCAGGCCCAGCCCATAGTGCGGACGTATCGATTGCAGTTGGCTTTCCCGAGCAGGGCCATCGAGTTCACGCAACTGCAGGGTGAGCGTCCAGGCCTGGCCACGCACGGCTTCACGATTGTAGTCGCGCTGCTGATAATCGAGCAGAGCATCGAACGTGTGCTCGACCGTCTGCAACGCCAGCACCAGTCCGACCGTCATCACCAGGAACAGCCCGAAAAATAACCGCAGCATCTACAGCTCCCAGGCGAAAGGATTGAACAGATAACCTTTGCCCCACACGGTCTTGATGCACACCGGTTCGCGGGGATTGTCCTTGAGCTTGTTGCGCAACTTGCTGATGTACACGTCGACGCTGCGATTGAGCCCGTCGAACGCAATGCCGCGCATGCGATTGAGAATGTCATCGCGCGAGAGCGTCTTGCCCGCTGCACTTGCCAGCAACCACAACAGCTCGAACTCCATGGTGGTCATTTCGATGATTTCTCCGGCCAGGCGCACTTCGCGGCAACTGCGGTCGATGCGCAAGTGGCCAAACTCCAACAGACTGACCACGCTGCTGTCCGGCACCTGCCGGCGTTGCAATGCCCGCAGGCGGGCCAGCAACACCGGCGGCTTGATCGGTTTGATCACATAGTCATCGGCACCGGACTCCAGCCCGAGGATATGATCGAGATCGTCTTCCTTGGCGGTCAGAATCACGATCGGCGTATCCGACACGCTGCGAATTTCGCGGCACACGTGCAGGCCACTCTGCCCCGGCAGCATCAGGTCGAGCACCACCACTTTCGGCTTGAATTCGAGAAACGCGGCCACCGCCAGATCGCCGCGATGCACCGAGCGGACCTCGTAGCCGTGTTGTTCGAGGAAGTGGGCGATCAGCGCGGCAAGACGCTCGTCGTCTTCCACCAGCAGGACTTTGCCAAAACCCAGATTATCCATAACGACCGTGTGCCAACCCATGTGTAAGGGCCGACATTATGGCGGGATTCGCGGGCGGCAGCCGGTTTTCGGTGATGTTTCATGCTCTTAAGAGTTTTTAACATTCATGCACTGATCGCTACCTCTGTAGGAGCTGCCGAAGGCTGCGATCTTTTGATCCGGCTTTTTCAAGAGCAAAAGATCGCAGCCTTCGGCAGCTCCTACACGGAGTCATGCGGTGGCAGGCACACCGCTGTGAAAGCGGAATTCTTCATCCGGCGATTCAATCAGCTCTTGCTCGGCAGCGCGGACTCGCTCGATCACCTGCGCAACATCCTTCGCATCGCCGTACTGATAAGCCAGCTTCAGATAACCCTGAAAATGCCGCGCCTCGCTTTTCAGCAGGCCAAAGTAGAACTTGCCGAGTTCTTCGTCCAGATGTGGCACCAGCGCTTCGAACCGCTCGCAACTGCGCGCTTCGATAAACGCCCCGACCACCAGCGTATCGACCAGCTTCACCGGCTCGTGGCTGCGCACCACTTTGCGCAGACTCGACGCGTAACGACCGGCATGCAGCTGGCGCAGCTCGATCTTGCGGCGCTTCATCAGGCGCATCACCTGCTCGTGGTGCACCAGTTCTTCCCGGGCCAGACGCGACATCATGTTGATCAGGTCAACGTGAGAATGGTACTTGGCGATCAGGCTCAGCGCTGTGCTGGCAGCTTTGAATTCGCAGTTCTTGTGGTCGATCAGCAGGGTTTCCTGATCGGCCAGTGCAGCCTGAACCCAGGCATCGGGGGTGCGACAGCCAAGGAATTCGTGGATTTCGGGAAGGATCATGGGGCTCACGGTAAAGGTATTCGAGCGAAAGGCGCCGATTATACCGGCCTGCCCACAGACCACCAGTCGCCCGCGTTGATATGCATCAAGTCGCAGGCGCATGAGCAGCAACTATAGTTGTGCAACGCCGTGCCTTTTCTTTGCTGGAGACTCCGCTCATGCAAGCCATTCGCAGCATTCTGGTGGTCATCGAACCCGAACATTCGGAAAGCCTTGCGCTCAAGCGCGCCAAGTTGATCGCGGGCGTGACCCAGGCCCATCTACACCTGCTGGTGTGCGACAGGAAGCACGACCATGCCGGCATGCTCGGCGTGCTCAAAGCCGCGCTGCTGGCCGACGGCTACAGCGTGACCACCGAACAGGCGTGGAACGAGAGCCTGCACGAAACCATCATCGATGTGCAGCAGGCCGAGGGCTGCGGGCTGGTGGTCAAACAGCATTTCCCCGACAGCCCGCTGAAAAAGGCCCTGCTGACCCCGGCGGACTGGAAACTCTTGCGCCACTGCCCGACCCCGGTGCTGCTGGTGAAAACGTCCACGTCCTGGAAAGACCGCGTGATCCTGGCCGCCGTCGATGTCGGCAATGCCGATGGCGAGCACCGGCATTTGCACACGACGATCATTGATCACGGCTATGACATTGCCAGCCTGGCCAAGGCACATCTGCATGTGATCGCGGCGCATCCTTCACCGATGCTGTCGGCGGCGGACCCGACCCTGCAATTGAGCGAAACCATCGAAGCGCGTTATCGCGAGCAGTGTCGGGCGTTTCAGGCGGAATTCGATGTCGATGATGAACATCTGCACATCGAGGAAGGCCCGGCGGATGTGCTGATTCCGTTTATGGCGCACAAGCTGCAGGCGGCGGTGACCGTGATCGGCACGGTGGCGCGGACCGGTTTGTCAGGGGCGCTGATCGGCAATACCGCCGAAGTGGTGCTGGATGCGCTGGAGAGTGATGTGCTGGTGCTCAAGCCGCAGGAGGTTGAGGATCATTTGGTGGAGTTGGCGGTGAAACATTAGGGATTGCGATGTCTGAACCCGCCCCTTCGCGAGCAGGCTCGCTCCCACAGGGGGTACGCATTTCAAATGTAGGAGTGAGCCTGCTCGCGATGGCGGTGTATCGGCCGAAGACTATGTTGAATGTACAGGCCTCATCGCGAGCAGGCTCACTCCTACAGGGGTACGCATTCCAAATGTGGGAGCGAGCTTGCTCGCGAAGCTTCTAGGCGCCAAAGGCGTCTTTAAGGAAACCGGGGGCGATGTAGCGCTGATAGTGCGCTTCCGACAGCAGGAAGAATTCCCGATCAATGGCATCGCGCAGTTCCGGCAGGTTCCACTCGCGAAACTCCGGGAGCAACACCATTCCGTACGCTTCCAGATTAATGATCACCCGTGCGCCCCGGGCGATCAGCTGATACGCCCAGCAATATTCCGACTGATGCGGCACGAAGCGGATCTTGCGCTGTTCGAGCTGTTCACGTAGACGCGCCGAATCAAAAATTTCGACCTTGCCCGCCATCACTTGTGACAGCAATTGTTCCAGACGCAACCACACCGCGCGTTTTTCCTCCTCGTTGTAACCATTCCAATGGATCACTTCGTGGTGGAAACGCTTGCAGCCACGGCACACCAGATCACCGTAAACAGTGGAGCAGAGGCCGACGCAGGGGGTCTTGATGGTCTGATTGGGCATAAGGTAGGCAAAGGCACTGAAACGCGGAACAGGTCGGCATGTTAGCCCTTTGTCTAACATTCATCACCCCTCAAACTTCAGGGACGAACTTACCTTTAAATTTTTTTTGCCGTAGAATCAGCCAGCCTTTTAAGGCGCCAATGTCCGTTAGAAGCTGTTTTCAAAGCGTCACGAGCACAGTCGTTCCTTCAGAGCGGTGTTGGCGAAGGGTTTTTCCAGCGGGGAAAAGCCCATCGCCAACCCTCATCAGCTCCCCGTTCTGCAGGCGTAAAACTTTGAAAGCAGCTTCTGTAAGGAATGGTCGGTAATTCTGGCTAAGTGGCCCACAACGCCACGCAGCGCATGAGTACGACCATTTCGGGATGAGCGTCCCGGACACCCATTTGGGACCACTGATGAGGGTAATAACTGTGCTTGAAGCCTACCGCAAACATATCGAAGAGCGTGCAGCCCTGGGTATCGTTCCCCAGCCGCTTAACGCCGAACAAACAGCAGGCCTGGTCGAGCTGCTGAAAAACCCTCCGGCTGGCGAAGAAGAATTCCTCGTTGACCTGATCACCAATCGCATTCCACCAGGCGTGGACGAAGCGGCCTATGTCAAAGCCGGCTTCCTGTCTGCACTGGCCAAGGGCGAAGTTTCCTCCCCTCTGCTGGACAAAAAGCGCGCTGTAGAACTGCTCGGCACCATGCAGGGCGGCTACAACATCGTCACTCTGGTTGACCTGCTGGACGACGCCGAGCTGGCGCCAGTCGCTGCCGCGCAACTCAAGCACACCCTGCTGATGTTCGATGCGTTCCACGACGTCGCGGAAAAAGCCAAGAACGGCAACGCTCACGCCAAAGCCGTGCTGCAATCCTGGGCTGACGGCGAGTGGTTCAAAAACCGCCCAACGCTGGAAGACAAGATCAGCCTGCGCGTGTTCAAGGTCACCGGCGAAACCAACACCGACGACCTCTCCCCTGCTCCAGATGCCTGGTCGCGTCCAGACATCCCGCTGCACGCCCTGGCCATGCTGAAAATGGCTCGCGACGGCATCGTTCCTGATCAGCAGGGCGCCATCGGCCCGATGAAGCAGATCGAAGAAATGCGCGGTCAAGGCTTCCCGATCGCCTACGTCGGTGACGTGGTCGGTACCGGTTCTTCGCGTAAATCGGCAACCAACTCGGTACTGTGGTTCTTCGGCGACGACGTTCCTTACGTGCCGAACAAGCGCGCTGGCGGTTTCTGCTTCGGCAGCAAAATCGCTCCGATCTTCTACAACACCATGGAAGATGCCGGCGCACTGCCAATCGAGTTCGACGTTTCCAACATGAACATGGGCGACGTGATCGACCTGTACCCGCATGCTGGCAAGGTCTGCAAACATGGCACCGACGAAGTCCTGACCACCTTCGAAATGAAGACTCCGGTGCTGTTGGACGAAGTCCGTGCCGGCGGCCGTATCCCGCTGATCATCGGCCGTGGCCTGACCGAGAAGGCTCGCGCCGAGCTGGGTCTGCCACCGTTCGACCTGTTCAAGAAGCCTGATGCTCCGATTGAAAGCACCAAGGGTTACACCCTGGCGCAGAAAATGGTCGGCAAGGCGTGCGGTCTGGCAGAAGGCAAAGGCATCCGTCCTGGCACCTACTGCGAACCGAAAATGACCACCGTGGGTTCTCAGGACACCACCGGTCCAATGACCCGTGACGAACTGAAAGACCTGGCGTGCCTGGGCTTCTCGGCTGATCTGGTGATGCAGTCCTTCTGCCACACCGCGGCGTATCCAAAGCCGATCGACGTGACCACCCACCACACCCTGCCTGACTTCATCATGACCCGCGGCGGCGTTTCCCTGCGTCCGGGCGACGGCATCATCCACTCGTGGCTGAACCGCATGCTGCTGCCAGACACCGTCGGTACCGGTGGTGACTCGCACACCCGTTTCCCGATGGGCATTTCGTTCCCGGCCGGTTCCGGTCTGGTTGCGTTCGCTGCGGCCACCGGCGTTATGCCGCTGGACATGCCGGAATCGATCCTGGTGCGCTTCAAAGGCAAAATGAAACCTGGCATCACCCTGCGTGACCTGGTTCATGCGATTCCTTACTTCGCTATCCAGAACGGTCTGCTGACCGTCGAGAAGAAAGGCAAGAAAAACGCCTTCTCCGGCCGCATCCTGGAAATCGAAGGTCTGGAAGGTCTGACCCTGGAACAGGCTTTCGAACTGTCCGACGCCTCGGCCGAACGTTCGGCTGCCGGTTGCACCATCAAGCTGTCGAAAGAGTCGATCACCGAGTACCTGAACTCCAACATCACCCTGCTGCGCTGGATGATCGGCGAAGGCTACGGCGATGCACGTACCCTGGAACGTCGTGCTCAAGCGATGGAAGCCTGGGTTGCCAACCCGGAACTGATGGAAGCCGATGCCGACGCCGAATACGCCGAAGTCATCGAAATCGATCTGGCCGACATCAGCGAGCCTGTACTGTGCGCGCCGAACGACCCGGACGACGCCCGTCTGCTGTCCAGCGTTGCTGGCGAGAAGATCGACGAAGTGTTCATCGGTTCGTGCATGACCAACATCGGTCACTTCCGCGCTGCCGGTAAATTGCTGGATCAGGTCAAGGGTCAGCTGCCAACCCGTCTGTGGCTGTCGCCGCCGACCAAGATGGACGCTCACCAACTGACCGAAGAAGGCTACTACGGCATCTACGGCAAGGCTGGCGCACGCATGGAAATGCCGGGCTGCTCGCTGTGCATGGGTAACCAGGCACGTGTAGAGCCGAACGCGACTGTTGTGTCGACTTCGACCCGTAACTTCCCGAACCGTCTGGGCGACGGCGCGAACGTCTACCTGGCTTCGGCCGAGCTGGCGTCCGTGGCTTCGATCCTGGGTCGCCTGCCGACCGTCGAGGAGTACATGGAATACGCTGGCAAGATCGACAGCATGGCGGCCGATATCTACCGCTACCTGTCCTTCGACCAGATCGCCGAGTTCCGTGAAGCTGCTGCGAACGCCAACATTCCGGTCGTTCAAGCCTAACGTTACAACGCACTGAAAAACGCCGCCCATCGTCAGATGTGCGGCGTTTTTTTATGCCTGCAGACTAATCGTTGATCGTTCCCACGCTCTGCGTGGGAATGCAGCCCGGGGCGCTCTGCGTCCCTGTCACCTTCATAGAACTCGCTTTCAAACAGACGAAAAAAAACCGCTGCACCCATCGAGTGCAGCGGTCTCTTGTTGCTGCGATCTTTAAGCCGTCAGCGAATAGATCAGCGCTGAGATCGCCACCAGACCTACCGCCGTAACAAACACGTTAGACGCCTGACCCCGATAACGCGCCATCGCCGGCACTTTACGGATGGCATACATCGGCATCAGGAACAGAATCGCCGCAATCACCGGGCCGCCGACGGTTTCGATCATGCCCAGAATGCTCGGATTCAGGGTCGCCACGATCCAGCACACGACCAGCATGAACGCCGCCACAATGCGGTCCAGTGCCTTGGCACCCGGACGCTTGCCGCTCTTGATGATCAGGCCTTTAAGACCTTCGCTGGCACCGATGTAGTGGCCGAGGAACGACTTGGAAATCGCCACGAACGCGATCAACGGCGCCGCGAAGGCGATAGTCGGATTGCTGAAATGGTTGGCCAGGTACGACAGGATCGACAGGTTCTGCGCTTTCGCTTCAGCCAGTTGCTCCGGCGACAGGGTCAGCACACAGCTGAATACGAAGAACAGCACCATTGCCACCATCAACAGGTGCGCACGGGACAGGATCTGTGAACTGCGCTCTTCAGCATGGACGCCGTAGCGACGCTTCTGGTCCACGGCGAACGCCGAGATGATCGGCGAATGGTTGAACGAGAACACCATCACCGGAATCGCCAACCACAGTGTATGCAGCAGTGCAGACGGGGCCGGCACATGCGAAGCGGTGGCGAGAATGCCGCCGTTCCAGTGCGGAATCAGGTACACCGCCAGAAACAGCAGCGCAACGATAAACGGGTACACCATCAGGCTCATCGCCTTGACGATCGCCTGCTCGCCGCATCGCACCACCGCCAGCAAACCGAGGATCAGCACGAACGACAGCAGCGCGCGCGGTGGCGGCGTGATGTGCAATTGATGTTCGAGGAAACTCGCGACTGTATTGGTCAGGCCGACGCTATAGATCAGCAGAATCGGGAAGATCGCGAAGAAGTACAGCAGGGTGATCAACGCACCAGCCTTGATGCCGAAATGCTGCTCGACCACTTCCGTGATATCGGCGCCCTCACGACCGGACAGCACGAAGCGGGTCAGGCCACGGTGCGCGTAGAACGTCATCGGGAAGGCCAGCAGCGCAAGGATCACCAGCGGCCAGAAGCCACCCAGACCTGCGTTGATCGGCAGAAACAGGGTGCCGGCGCCGATGGCCGTCCCAAACAGTCCCAACATCCAGGTGGTGTCCTGGCGATTCCAGCTCGAAAGTTCAGCGGGTGCTGCTGCATCAAAGCGCTCTTCGACGCTATTGGCCTGATCATTCATCCGGTCGGATCTCCGCATTCCGGTCACTTGCCACTCGGTCAGGACGCGTCGGAAAAAACCGACAGACATGCTCCGGCCGAAACAGGGGCGCGATTCTCCGCGATAAATGAGCAGAAGCAAAGACTTAGCTGAGGAATGGTTGTGCGGAGCAGATCAGCGGGGCGTCGTTTTTGGGAAATTATCTGTCGTAAACAGGTATTCATGATGTCGTTAATAGGCACATGCAAGGGTATTCAGATGGTTCGGGCCAACACCATCACGAAAGCGATCCCTACCGCGCCCATCAACATTCCAAGGCTAAACAGCAAAACCGTTTCACGCCTTTCGGCTTTGCGAAAGGGCTTCATGGCTTCTCTGAACTCAAACTCCTCTTGATACAGTCGGTCTATCCTGGCTCTGCTTTCCTCTGTGCTCATACTGCCCCCTTCCCTTTTTTGGTGCTCTGAATCAACACGCATGCGCAACGGCAACCTGCTGCGCTCTCTTACAGCTTCAAATAAAGCCCAACGGCGGTGGCAATTGCAGTTAATGCCCCAGCCCCCACCACAAGGGGATACAAAAAAGTCTCAAGTTTCAGTTTTGCTTCCTCCGCCAAAAGCTTTGCGCCTCTGCGCGCCGAGCTTTTGGGTTTCCGTTTGTAGCCTTTCGAGCTCCACATTTTTGTGGTCATCAAGATGCATTTACCTTCCTTGGCTGCTGACATTTAACGCTCAGGAAGCTTTTCCATCCTCGACCACCTCCCATTGCTGCCCCATGATTTCGCGTTAACCGTCTGCCCGATAGCAGATGGCTCTGCCAAATGCGTAGGTAAAATCCGCGAGTTTCGTAGGTAGCCTCATACAAAAACAGTCGCGAGGTCATCACCCAACACTTTCAATGTGGTTGATATGTTCTAGCGTGAATGAGTCCCCTCCCGGAGTCTCTGCCCATGCCTCTCGTTCGCGTCGACATCAAACAAAACCCCGACCCCACCTTCGCCAAACGCATCGGCGAACAGATCTACGCAGCCCTGCGCAGTTGTATCGATGTGCCCGAGCACGACAACTTTCAGATCCTCACCGAGCACGACAGTCAGCACCTCGTTTACGATCCGCAATATCTGGGGATCCAGCGCAGCGAAGGCGTAGTGTTCATTCAGATCACCATCAGTGAAGGGCGCACGGTGGAGAAAAAACAGTTGCTGTTCAAAACCATCGCAGAAAGCATGCACAAGCAGTTGGCGGTACGCCCGCAAGATGTGTTCATCAACCTGATCGAGGTGAAAAAAGAGAACTGGTCATTCGGCAATGGTATTGCTCAGTACGTCACCTGACCCCGCAATTGACAGCCAGCTACCGGCGCCAGCATGATCGGCCTCATGAACCTTCGCGCGCTGCACCTCACCCGCACCACCACGACGACCGCCACCGGCGGGTCGTGGTGTTTGTGCGTGAGGTAAACCCAGCGCAGCAAACCCAAGGCCCCGCCAGCAATGGACGGGGCCTGGTTGTTTCTCCCGTCCGTGCGGCATCTGCAGCGCCCAAGGAGTAACACCATGCCCGCAGCACTGTTGATCATCGATATGCAGGTCGGCTTGTTCCATGGCCCGGAAAAACCTCACGAAGGCGAACACGCCCTCGCCAACATTCAGCGGCTGATCAAGAAAGCGCGGCTGAAAAAAGTCCCGGTGTTCGCCGTGCGCCATACCGGCCCGGAGGGTTCGCCGATTGCCGTCGGCAGTTCATTCTGGCAATTGCTGCCTGAACTTGGCCTGGATGCTGAAATCGATACCCTCTTCAACAAATCCCGCCCCAACGCCTTCCACGGTACAGAACTGGCGCAGCAACTCAGTGCCGCACAGATCGACGACCTTTATATCGTCGGGATGAAAAGCCAGTTCTGCATCGACAGCACCTGCCGCGCCGCTGCTGACCTGGGCTTCAAACCGCTGCTGGTGGCCGACGCCCACACCTGTATGGACACTGCGGCGTTGCCCGCGCAAGCCATCATCGATCACCACAACGCAACCCTTGGCGCTGCGTTCGCCCGATTGATCAACAGCGCCGACGTGACGTTCTGACGAAGCGCCCGCGCGCGCCCCGTTTCAGCTCCTACACTGGCTGATACGGGGTAGCGGCCACCATTGCCAAACCGCTCTGGAATCAGCACTCTGAAACGACTTTCGCGAACAATCCGCCGACGTTCACAGGAGCCGCGCAATGCCCGCAACCGTTCTGGTACTGGTTGAAACCATCAATGACTATTTGCCGATTCTCGAACATCAGGGCTTTCACCTGATCCTGGCGCCGACACCGGCCGAACGAGCACAAGCCATCGCCACCCACGGCGCGCGAATTGACGCGGTTCTGACCCGTGGCCCGCTGGGTCTGACCGCCGAGGAAATCGCCGCCCTGCCCGCGTTGAAAATCATCACGGTGATCGGCGCCGGTTACGAGCAGGTCGATCTGCAAGCGGCCAGCGATCGCGGGATCACCGTGACCAACGGCGCCGGAGTCAACGCCTCGTCGGTGGCTGACCACGCCATGGCGATGCTATTGGCGTTGGTGCGCGACATTCCACGTTGCGATGCCGCGGTGCGTCGGGGGGAATGGCCGAAAATCATGCGCCCTTCGCTGGCCGGCAAGCGCCTGGGTATTCTCGGGTTGGGGGCGGTGGGCATGGCGATTGCAAAACGGGCGAACCTGGGCTTCGACATGGACATCAGCTATCACAGCCGTCAGTTGCGCAGCGATGTGCCTTACGCGTTCTGCTCGACGCCGACTGAATTAGCGCGGGCTTCGGATTTTCTCATCGTCGCTACGCCAGGCGGGATCGGCACGCAGCATCTGGTAACGCGCCCGGTGCTCGATGCGCTCGGCCCGAACGGGTTCATCGTCAACATTGCCCGCGCCAGCGTGATCGCCACCGCAGACCTGATCAGCGCCCTTGAGCAACGCCGCATTGCCGGCGCCGCACTCGACGTGTTCGACCACGAACCGCAAGTGCCGGACGCCCTGAAAGCGCTCGGCAATGTGCTGCTGACCCCGCACGTCGCGGGCCTGTCACCGGAAGCCATGCAAGGCACGGTGGAGCTGGTAGGGCAAAACCTGATGGCGTTCTTCTCCGGACAACCAGTGCTGACGCCCATCGCCTTACCGCCAAAAATCAGCAATCAGCGGGTGCACTAAAGCACCCCGAGCAGCGTCCACAAGCGTCGCGATTCGGCGTCGGCAGAAATCAACTCACCGAGCAATTCACTGAGCGGTTTATTGCCCCATTCGACCCCGCGCCGGATCAGGTACGGCACCGGACTGTGGGGTTCGGTGCGGGCCAGGTATTCGGCGATCAACAACAATTGCCGATAGGCCTCTTCACGGTTGGCCGGCTCACGAAACAGCGATGCGGTCGGCGCTTGCTCTTCAGGCTGCGCCACCACGACAGGCGTTTCGATGACGGGCGCTGGCGGCGCCGGTTGTTGTGGATGCATGGCGATAAACTCCTGAACCAGCGTCAGCAGCGCTTGAATGGTTTCGTGCAATGGACGCAACCCCGGTGCCTGATCACCCAGAAAGGCATCGCTCCAGCGCTCCAGCCGTTGCAAGTGTTGCAGGCTCAACAGCAGATTGCCTTGGGTGCGTAACCAGAATGCCAGGGGGGTCGCACGAATCTGTTCGTTGATTTTCTTCTGTTCGCTGCGGGCGGATTCTGCTGAGGTCTTGGCATTTTTACTGTCGTTGGTCTGCACCTGCTGAATCTGCAAACGGCGCCAGACTTCAAGCGTGTAATGCTCGAAATCGCTGTTGCGAGCACCGAACAGCGGCACCCGCGTGAGCAATATTTCACTGTAGCGACGCACCAGCCATTCCAGCGGAATCACCCGCCACGACTGATCACCGTCCTCGGCCTGCGGGTGCAGGTGCTCAGGAAAGCGCTCACACAAACCGGCGATCAGCGCCAGGCTGCCGGGCAATCCGTCCAGCGCTTGCAGGTGCAGCCAGGCTTCACCGAGCCAGGCGCTGAGCATCAAGTCCTTGCTGCGCTCCAGCAACAGCGTGGTGGTGAGTTTCTCCACCTCTGGCCAGTTCGCCCGTTTCAACGTCGACTGCCAGACCCCGGTCGGCAGACTGGCGTCATCCTCGCGGCGCAGGTCGCGCAGTTGGTCGAACTCGCGTTCATAGCGCAAATCGACGCCGCAGGGCGTGTCCATGCTGATCGGCGCGAGCAACTGATCAATCAGGTCCGGCAATGCGGTCGATGGCAGGCTCACAAGCTCTCCTTCTGCGATTCAATGGCGGCGGTGCTACTGCTCAACTGAAACGGCGAGCGTGGTGCGCGCGTCGGCAACGGTGCAATCGACAGCGGCAGTTTCGAACCTTGGCTCATCAACGATAGACGCACGAACATCCGCGTGAATTCGCTGGTGACGCTGTCCGGCGCCCCGGTTACAGGTAAACGCAACGTCAGCGGGAATTCGGTGTAATCCACGTTTGGCTGACGCTGCACCGAGAAGTGCGCACGCATCATCCGCAGCAGCGACCATGGCCCGCCGTACTCCCAACCGGCCTCCAGATCACGCACCACCAGATTCGGTTGCTGTGGATCAATGACCGGCCGCTCCTTGCCGTTACGCGCCCAGCGCAGGGTCAGGCGGACAGGCTGGCCGACCATCCAGCGCAGGTTCGGTTGCTCGGCTGCCGGATAGTTGATTTGCTGATTGCCGGCGAGCAAGCCCCAGGCAATCACCTGATCGGCGCCCAGCTCATCATCGCGATCGGTGCGCCAGCGAACGTCCAGCTCGACGCCAAGGATGCCGCTCTTGTCACGCACGAACAGCGGCGTCAGCCAAGTGCTCGCCTGCTTCAAGCGGTTGAGAAAATCCGTCGCGGCCAGGCGCTCCGGGGTCTGGTTGGTGGCAAGGCCGGCCTGCGCGACCGGCAGTTTTTTGTCGATCAGTTGCAGAAAATATTCAACCCGCGCCGGATCGGCGTCCTGCATCTGCACGCCGTTAGCGAACGGAAAGCGATCCGCCAGATATTGATTGAAGTAGTTGGCCAGTTCATTCCACGCCGCAGCGGCCTGTTGCACTTGCAGCATCTGGCAACGCTGCATGGCCTCCTGCTGCAACTCCACCGCGCGCATCGCCAACGTGCCGCGCCCGCCGGCGACGTTGGCGGTCTGCAACATTTGCAGGCAGGAATTGACGTCCATCTCGACGAAATCGCGGCTGACCAGTTGCTCGATCTGTGCCGGCGAACTGGCCGGGTTGGCCTCTTTGTATTTGCGCAGTTCGTCGTTGAGCGCACTGAACTGCGTCACGCGTTCGTAATCCAGTGCCGACAGATTGGCTTGCTGCGTTGTCAGCCACTGCAACGATGACGTCCGCCGCTCAGTGATGCCGAGCATGGTGTTGAACTGCTGCTTGAGGCTCAGTTTGAGATCCTGCACGTCGCTGGCGCCGAACAGTTCCAGTCCGAGGTTTTTCGAGCCGTCCCACTGGCTGATTTCGGCCCGTCCGCCGAACAGCGGTTGCGCGGTGATTTCATCCAGACCACCAATAAGCTGCGCCATGGCGCGGCGATTGAGCGCCGCTTGCAGGCGGGTGGAGAGATCCGCGCGGTGCACCTCGACGAAAGCCTTTTGCAGGGCCATGGCTTGCTCGGCCTGCACATTGAACACAGCGTAAGGATGCGCCTGATCGTTGTGATCCTTGAGGCTCAACCACATCGCCTGGGCGGCGGCACGCTCGGCGGCTTTGAGCACCGCAACGCGATAGTCCGGTGGAATGCGTGGCAGTTCTTCGGCGATGTAGCTGTTGTAGTCGGCGAAATATTTCAGCGATTCATTGAGGTCATCACCGTCCACGGTCTGGCCTTGCATATTGACGTTGTCTTCGCTAGCACGCAGGGCGACCGAAACGAAGTCGCGCTTGAACAGTGCCTGTATCGCGTTATCGAGTTTCACCACTTGCTCTTGCAACGCCAATTGCCCGCTGACTTGCTGTACCAGCAAATTGTCCCGCGAGCCGACCTGTGCGATCCATTGATCGCGGAAACTCTGCTGCAAGCGTGACGCTTGCGTGTCGAGGTCTTGTTGGACTTGCGCGCCCAACAATGTGCTCTTGCCCACTTTGGCGAGGAAGTCACCATAACCCGGCACCAGCTCCTGGCCCTTGCCGCGACTCCACGTCGAATTGGTCAGGGCGATCGCCGCTTGCAGATCGTCGACCAGCGCGGTCAGGTCTTCCAGCTCCCGCAGGCTGTTGCCGCTGCCAGCTTGCAGTTGATCCAGATGCAATTTGAGGTAGCCAGCCTTGCTGACAAAGTTGTCGGCGAGGAAATATTGATCCAGCCAGCGCTGCATCAACCCGGAAAAATTGCTGACGATCTGCGGTCGGTCGACGCTCAGATCCAGCGCCTGCAAGCTGCCGTCTTCTCCGGCCACGAGCAGCCGATTGTAGAAAGATGCATAGGGCAAGGTGCCCGTGTTGAGGTTCAGCGACAGCGCGTTGTTGCTCAGTTGCACCAGGTCGTCTAACGGGGCGCGCGGGTTGTTCTGCACTTGGTTGAACAACTGGTTCTGCTGTTCCAGACGCAAGGCCCGATCCACCAGATCGTTCGCCTTCAGATAGTTCTGCCACTGCGCCGGGTCGTCGCTTTCGACACTGCTGCGTCGGTCGGTGCTGCGGATCACCTTGATCTGCGCCAGTTGCGCGCTCAACAGATCATGCAGCGGCACCATCATATGGCGCTGGGTGGACTGCAACACTTGCTGTTCGAGTCGATTGTCGAGCGAGGAAAACCACGACGTCGGAAACACCAGAGAAACGTAGTTCCAGTGCGGCGCACGCTCCAGCACCCGCCAAAAGGTCTGCACATTGCGTCGGGTCGAGTCGACCCGCTGCGCCTCGTCGCTGATCGCTACGTAGCCTTTTTGCGCGCCTTGCATCTGCCGCGCCAGTTCGTGGGCATCCTTGACCGACACCTGCCAGACCCAAAGCATCGCCACCGCCCAGATTACCCCGACCACCAGCGCCACGCCGGCCGTCAGCCGCTGCCAACGCTGACGCAAACGCAGCAGGCGCGGCACGCCTTGCGCCAACCCGCGTTCGCCGATCAGGCGCTGGCGCCACAATTGGCGCACGAACACGCTTTGCTGCAAGCCGCTGTCGTCGGCGGAAAATCCGTCTTTGGCATCCTCCGAGGCCTGACTGGCGCTGAAATAGACACCGCGAAAACACGGTGCTTCACCCTGGGCGTTACCTTGAAACACCGGTTCCAGAACACTCTGCAAACCACGCCGCAACGTTTCCAGACGCTCCGGCAAGGCGTACAGATCGGCGCTCAACTGGCCGGACAACGTGCCGATTTCGATAATGGCTTCCGCTACCGCGCGATGGATGCGATCGAGCGCCTGATCGCTCCACTGCCCTTGCCAAACCGCATCGCGGGAATATGGAGAGGACCAGCCCAGGGTACGTTCGCGGGCCTCGTCGGGCAGCGCACTGATCAGTTCCTGGAACCCCGGCAATTCTTCAAGTCCGGTGATGATCACGTACACCGGCACACTCAGACCAAAACGTTGCAGCAGATCGATGAAGCGCCGGCGCGCGGCCAGACCGAGGCTGGCGGCCTGTTCCAGATTGCTCAGGCGACTGACCGGCACCAGCCAGACCACCCCGTCCAGCGGCCGCTTGCTGCGCATCCGCAAGATCAAACCCAGCAAACGCCACCAGCCGCCGCGCTGCAAATGCATGCCGTCGTCGGGCAGAAACAGCGCCTGCGGCACCACCAGCACAGCGCCTTCGGGATCTGACCACCAGCGGCCGAACCAAGCCGGTTTGTCGGTCGGTTGCAGACGCCATTCACTGACCAGTTGCGTGCCCTGGTTTTCGTCGCCGAGCATCAACAGCCATGGCATCTGATAGCGGTCGTGACTGCCCTGCTCCTGCTCCATTTGCCGCACGGCCGCATAAAAACTGCGGATCGCGGCACCGCTCTGGGTGCGCAACCACCACACCGCCACGGCGATGATCACTACGACCAGCAGCAACGCGACAATCCACGCGACTATCGTCAGGGTACTCATGAGTCTTGCTCCGCTGGCGCCATCGAGTCGATGATCTGCAGCACCGGGTCCAGCTCCGACTGAATGTCACGCCAGAGGAACTGACCAAGCCCGGTCAGCAACAGCAGCATCGCCAGAATCCCCAGCGCCAGGCGAAAGCCATCCGGCAGCGCCGTGCGCACCGGCAGTTGCAATGGAGTGGTCAGCGACGGCTGCACCAAGCGCTGACTGACTCCGCCATAACTCGCTTCGTCCTGCCAGGCGAAGGTGTAGAGCGCCAACCGCCACTTCTCCAATTGCGCCTGGCTGTGTTCGCCACGCAGACGCCCATGAAAGCCGAGGATCAGGCACTGCAGATAGACATTGGCCAGATCGCGGGTGGTCGGCTGCTGCTCGTCGAGCAGTGTCTGAATCGCCGCCGGTACTTGCTCACCGGCCTGCCGGCTGGCGTACAGCCGCGACTCCAAGGGTTTGTCCTGCCACGCCGCTTGCCCGGGCCATGGCGTGAACAGCAGGGTTTCATCGACCAGCGCGACGAATGCATACACCAGCGCCTTGACCTGCTCGGTCGCCGAATCGCCGACCCGCGCATAAGCGGTGCGCCACAATCGCTGCGAAGCCTGTGTCGAAAGTTCGACAACGGTCTCCACCAACGCCGCTTCGTCCTCGCTGTCCTTGGGCAATTGCACCCAGTCCTGTTGCCATTGCTGCCACGTCTGGCGGAACGCGCTGCTCAACGGTGCGTCCTGCAACCCAAGGCTTGCGGCACTTCCTTGCGACATACGGCGTTCCTTGTGTGATCAGGCGCTTTCACTGTTCTGGGCGACAAACAGCACCACTTGCCACGGACTGCTGGTCAGCTTCGCCGCCGGTGCGGCGATCATCAGCGGCAGTTGCGCGTCGAACCACGCGCCTTCGGCCGCCAGCACAAACAGCCGCGTGTCCTCGCCGACGCTGTAGGCCACCTGTTCGCTGCGGCTCATGGCCTGATGGCTCAAACCGCTCATGCGTTGACGACTGAGCAACGCGATGTGCGGCGCCGAAGCGATGATCGCGCCGCGCAACCAGTCGATCGCGGCTTGCTCGCTGGCACCGTTGGGCATGCGCAGACCAATGACCAGACGCTGACTCGGCTGCTCGTCCGGCAATTGAATCGAAAAGCTCTGTTCACCACGCTCGAACGGCAAGCTGCGGTAGCCGGCGCGGATCAGTTCGAGGGTGGTTTCCAGCCATTGCAGCACCGGGTCATAACCGCGCTGCAACTCGAGAAAATCCAGCGGCGCAAACGCCGGCACACCGGCCAGCGGATCGAGCGCCGACCACGCACCAGCCAGCCCGAGCAATTGCACGTAGAGGATCTGCGGCTGCGCGATGCGGCTGTTCAGCAGGCCTTCGATTTCCGGCAGGCGCAGCCACAACGCGGTCAACTGCCGACGGATTTCCAGCGCGTCATCCTGATTGCCGGCCTGCTGCGCCTGACGCAAACGACCACCGAGAAACAGGCACTTTTCCCGTGCCCGCGCACAGAGGCCGGCGATGCGTCGACCGAGCGCCGATTCCGGTAACAGGGTCGGCGTCGGCGCGGTGTAAGACAGCGGCAGGAAACCGCCGCCCTCCTTACGGATTTTCAACAGCGGCAGGCAGATCGAATCGGCCTTGTTCAGTTGCGTACATAACCGCGGGTTGGGTCGCCAGACGGTGATCGACTCCGGGAACTCGCCGCTGGTGAGATCCGGCAACGCCTCGCCGACCACCGACTGCAAGCGGCCCTTGAGCGGCAGCAACTGCCCGGCCCGCCACATCGGGCTGATCGCCAGGTACACGATGACCGTCGCATCGTCGGTAGCATCGATCGCCGCGCTGACATCCAGCTCCAGTGTCGGTCCGACCCCGGCCTGCAAGTCCACCGGCAGACCGTCGGGCATGGTGCCCTGCAGCGACAACACCCGTACTACCCCGGCACTCAGCGCCGATGGATCGAACTCCATGTGGCTGACGCCCCAGAACCAAGGATTACATGCCAGCGCCAGATGTGCGCCGAGCGCTTCGGCGCGCAGCCCTTGCAACTGAAAATGCTGCGGCAGCAATTGCATGCCTTCGTGCCAGCAAACCGCGTCAGGTAGCAGACTCATACGACTCCCTTCGACCAAGCCGCGATCCGGCGGCAGCGGTGGCATTTCAGTGCTCGGTGGCGTTGACCAGACTCATCTCGCGGCTGTCGAATTTCAGCCACGCTTCGCTCTGATCATCGAGCCGCAAGCGGTGCGCTCCGGGAGTGTTATAGCTGGCGAAGACCAAAAGTCCAGCCGCCTTCTTGCCACCCAAAGGGAACGGTTGGCGGTCGATGAATTGTCCCGGCACCAGCTCCAGTCCCCACACGCTCATCAACTGACGATAGTCGCGCTGATACTGCTCGCGCCCGGCGAACCACTGGCTGGCACTGATAGCCGACAACTGCTTGAGCAGATCGGGATCGGCTACCGCGATGAAATCCACCGCGATCGGCGTGTCGTCATTGGCCTTGGGGGCGACATCGAGGATCAGGCTGTCGAGGTCCACCTTCGGCCCGAAGAAGGAACAGCCCGCCAGCAGCGCAAATATGAGCGCTACAAAAAATCGTCCGCACAAAATGAATTTTCCTTTTCCGAGCCCGTCCAAAAATGTTTTTGCTTGCATTTTTATAGACCTGTTCTAGCGTCTTGGGTAGTTCGACAGGCACTGTCGAATGAGGAAGGTTTGTCAAAGGAACGACAGGTCATCTGCTCCCCTTTCTAACCTACGGTCCAGTAAGGGAAAGCGATGAACGGGCCTCCCGATGCATTGCGCCCGCCCATCGCATCGGAGTCCGCCGTCATGGCAGAAAGTACTCAGCACAAGCTCGACCGGGTGCGTCCGCCCCGTGTACAAATCACCTACGACGTCGAAATCGGCAACGCCATCGAGAAAAAAGAATTGCCGCTGGTCGTCGGAATTCTCGCCGATCTGTCGGGCAAGCCGCTTGAGCCATTGGCAAAACTGACTGAACGGCGTTTTACCGAAATCGACCGCGACAACTTCAACGAAGTGCTCGCCTCGATCAGCCCGCGCGCCACGCTGCAGGTCAACAACACCCTCAGCGGCGACGACAGCAAGCTCAATATCGAACTCAATTTCAAACACATCGACGATTTCGACCCGGTCAAGGTGGTGGAGCAAGTCACGCCGCTGCGCCGTTTGTTCGAGGCCCGCCAGCGCCTGCGCGATCTGCTGACCAAGCTCGACGGCAACGATGACCTGGACAAGCTGTTGCGCGATGTCATCGCTAATACCGAAGGCCTGCAGGAAATCAAATCGGCCCGCCCAGACACCGCTACCCCGGCCGCTGACGCCGAGGCCCCGGCCGAACCGCAAGCCTGATCGTCCACTTGAATCGAGGGAGAATTCGTCATGCCAGCCGCCGCCCAGCAACAAGCCAGTGAAGGTACGAACCAGACTTTATCCCTGCTCGACCAGATTATTCTCGAGGGCCGCATGGCCCACGATGACAGTCAGCAGGATTACGCCCGTGACATGCTCGCGGAATTCGCCACTCAGGTACTTGACGAAGGCATGGCCATCGACAAGGACACCGTGGCGATGATCAACGACCGCATCAGCCAGATCGACGAGCTGATCAGCGCCCAGCTCAACGAGGTGCTGCACCACCCGGACCTGCAAAAACTCGAGGCCTCGTGGCGTGGCCTGCACATGCTGGTGCAGAACACCGAGACCAGCACCCGGCTGAAACTGCGCCTGCTCAACGTGACGCAGAAAGAGCTGCAGAACGACCTGGAAAAAGCCGTCGAATTTGACCAGAGCGCACTGTTCAAGAAGATCTACGAAGAGGAATACGGCACCTTCGGTGGCCATCCGTTCAGCTTGCTGGTCGGTGACTACACCTTCGGCCGTCACCCGCAGGACATCGGCCTGCTGGAAAAACTCTCGAACGTTGCCGCCGCTGCACATGCACCGTTCATTGCCGCCGCCAGCCCGCGCCTGTTCGACATGAACAGCTTCACCGAACTGGCCGTGCCGCGTGATCTGTCGAAAGTCTTCGAGAGCCAGGAGCTGATCAAGTGGCGCTCGTTCCGCGAGAGCGAAGATTCGCGCTACGTCTCTCTGGTGCTGCCGCACTTCCTCCTGCGCCTGCCCTACGGCCCGGATACCTCGCCGGTGGAAGGCATCAATTACGTCGAAGACGTCAACGGCACCGACCACAGCAAATACCTGTGGGGCAACGCCGCGTGGGCGCTGTCACAACGCATCACCGAGGCGTTCGCCAAGTACGGCTGGTGCGCGGCGATTCGTGGCGCTGAAGGTGGTGGCGCGGTGGAAGGTCTGCCAGCGCATACGTTCCGTACCAGCTCCGGCGATTTGTCGTTGAAATGTCCGACCGAGGTGGCGATCACCGATCGCCGCGAAAAAGAGCTGAACGACCTCGGGTTCATCGCCCTGTGCCACAAGAAGAACAGCGATGTCGCAGTGTTCTTCGGCGGCCAGACCACTAACAAATCCAAGGTCTACAACACCAACGAGGCCAACGCCAACGCACGGATCTCGGCGATGTTGCCGTACGTGCTCGCCGCCTCGCGATTCGCCCATTACCTGAAGGTGATCATGCGCGACAAGGTCGGCAGTTTCATGACCCGCGACAACGTGCAGACCTACCTCAATAACTGGATCGCCGATTACGTGCTGATCAACGACAACGCGCCACAGGAAATCAAGGCGCAGTACCCGTTGCGTGAGGCCCGCGTGGACGTCACCGAGGTGGCCGGCAAGCCGGGCGCTTATCGCGCGACGGTGTTCCTGCGGCCGCACTTCCAGCTTGAGGAGCTGACGGCGTCGATCCGCCTGGTGGCGACCTTACCGCCGCCGGTTGCCGCTTAAAGCCCCAGAGAAAACCCTGATGGCGGGAGGATTTATCCCCTCGCCACGGGTTTCGTGTTCAGCCCATTTGCCTAATGTGATTTTCTTCAGGAGTTTCAAGCGATGGATGCAATCATTCTCGACCTCGGCGGCGATATCAAAGGCGACAGCCTGCTCGAAGGTTTTGCGGACAAGATCGAAGTCATGTCCTACAGCCACAACGTCGCCATGCAAGTCACCAACGATGTCAGCAACTCGGAGCGCACCTCCGGCAAACCGCATATCGGCGAGTTCACCCTGACCAAATTCGTCGACAGTTCGACACCGTCACTCAACGAATACTGCTGCGCCGGCAAACCGATCCCCGAAGCCATCATCACCATCGGTCGCAACGCCGCCGAAGGCAGCGGGCAGTTGATGCCCTTTATCGTCTACACCCTCACCAACGTGGTGCTGTCCAACGTCAGTGTCAGCGGCGGCACCGGCGGTAAACCGGTAGAAACCGTGTCACTGAACTTCACCAAGATCAAATGGGAACTCACCGCGCAGAAAGACGACGGCACCAAGGAAGGCACCGCCGCGTCGACGTGGGACATGGCCGCCAACAAGCTTGTCAGCTAACCCGGCGTCCCGGCCATGGCAGGCAGCGGCATGCGCCCTCCGTTGTTCGAACGCCTCGCCTCCAGCGAGACGCACGATACGCGGGAATTCGGTCGACAGGATCTGCTCGACTCGGTGCACGCCGAGCTCGGGCGCCTGTTCAATACGCGCCGGGGCCCGCACACGCTGACCCAGCCTCCCAGCGTGATCGACTACGGCATCGCCGACTGGAGTGCCCTGCAACAGCAGCGCAGCGACGACCGGCGTCGATTGGCAAGGGACATCCGCGAAGCCATCAACCATTTCGAACCGCGCCTGCGCCTGGGCGACGTTCAGGTCAACCCCGTGCCCGAGCAACCGCAGCAGATGAGCATTCGCCTGATCGGCGAGTTGCGCAGCGGCCAGCAGCACTGGCCGGTCGCGTTTGTCATCGAGCCCGTTGGACAAGGACTGGAGGTGCGCCATGAGCGACTCGATTGACCCGCAACTGCTCGATTATTACCAGCGCGAACTGACCTGGCTACGGCACGCTGGCGGCCAGTTCGCCGAGCGTTATCCGAAAGTCGCGCGGCGCCTGGAATTGTCCCCCGGTGAATGCCCCGATCCGCATGTCGAGCGTTTGCTGGAAGGTTTTGCTCTGCTTGCCGCACGGCTGCAGCGGCGCCTGGATGACGACTATGCCGAGTTCAGCGATGCCCTGCTCGAACAACTCTATCCGTTGGCAATGCGCCCCCTGCCGTCCTGCGCCATCGTCCAGTTCGAGCCGGACCCCAGCAAAGGCAACCTCAATGAAGGCTATCCCCTGCCCCGCGACACTCCGCTGTTCGTCACCACTCACAAGGGCGACAGCCTGCACTTTCGCACCTCTGCCGCGGTGTGCCTGTGGCCGGTGGCAGTGACCGAAGCGCTGTTGCTGGGCAGCGATGAAGCGCAGGCATTGACTGGCGTGGCGCAATCACGTTCAGCATTGCGCCTGAGTCTCAGTTGCCTGGGTGAAAGCCAGTGGTGCGAGTTGAGCATCGAACGATTGCGCATTCACTTGGCCGCCTCGCCGGTGATCAACGCCTGCCTGTATGACTTGCTTGGCGCCCATGCCGTGCAGGTGCTCGCGGGTTCGCCGGGCAGTGTGCCGACGAGCGTGCAGGGCTTGCCGAAAATCGTCGGTTTCAGCGATGACGAAGTGCTGTTGCCCGATGAAGATGGCGTGCACCCGGGCATGCGTCTGCTGGCCGAATACTTTGCGTTCGCGGACAAATTCCATTTCTTCGACCTGCCGCTGAGCGGCGTCAGCAGCGACAGCCAGACCTTGTATCTGTACATCGTCTTCGACCGTGCACCCGCCAGCCGCGTGCATTTGCAGGCCAGTGATATCGCGCTCGGCTGTGCGCCAGTGATCAACCTCTTCCCGCGTACTTCCGAACCGTTGCGCCCCGATGGCACGCGCAGCGAATACCGGCTGATCGCCGACAGCCACCGCGAAAACAGTGTCGAGATCCACAGTATTCGCAGCGTGCGCGCCAGTTCCAGCGCCGGCGTGCAAAGGCTGCCGGCGTATTACGGCAGTCAGCACAGCGGCGGCGATCAACAGCGTTACTGGCATGCGCGGCGCGTCAGCGGGATGACCCCGAACCGCCTCGGCAGCGATCTTTTGCTGAGCGTAGTCGACACCCGATTCGACCCACTGACCGATCTGCCCGGTTACAGCCTCACCGCCGAATTGCTCTGCACCAATCGTCATCTGGCGCAGAGTTTGCCCGCCGGCACACCTTTGGGTTTCGAGCGTCCCGGCCCGGTGGCCTGGGCGCGCCTGCGCAATCCGCCGAGCCCACAAAGCCTGCCGCGGCTGGACGGCGATTCGCGCTGGCGACTGGTGTCGCAACTGACCCTCAATCACCTGTCGCTGGTCGAAGGCCCCCAAGCGCTGGATGCGCTGAAGGAGATTCTGCACCTGCACAACCTGCGCGATGAGGCCAGTGCAATCCGCCAGATCGAAGGCCTGCTGAGCCTCAGTTGCGAGCGGGTGATCGGCCATGTCGGCGCCGACGCCTGGCGTGGCTGGCGCAACGGTCTGGAGGTGCAATTGCAGCTTGATCCACAGCATTTTGTCGGCAGCAGCGCGGTGTTGTTTTCCGCCGTGCTGGCGCAGTTTTTCTCGGTGTACGCCACAGCCAATCGCTTTGTGCGCACAGTGCTCATGCAGGCCGACAAGGAGGTCAAGGTATGGCAACCCCAAGCCGGCATGCCGCTGTCGCTCTGACCTTGAGCCAGCGTCTGCGCCGCGATCCGCAGGCGTTTGAATTGCTGCAGGCGTTGCTGCTGCTGGAGCGCGAACAGCCGCAAGCCGAATCGCTCGGCAGCGGCACAGCGCCCCAGGCGGAAGCACTGAAACTGCGCGGGCCGTTGACGCCGATGTTTGCCGCCAGCCAGATCGAAGATCTGCGCGAAGAACCCGGCGAGCCGTTGACCATCGACACGCCGGTTTTCGGTCTCGGCGGCCCCGACGGCCCCCTGCCCTATGCCTACCAGGAATGGCTGCAACAGCGGGCACGGGTCAAGGATCATGCACCCGCAGAATTTCTTGATCTGTTCCAGCATCGCCTGCTCAGTCTGCTCTACAAGGTGATGCGCAAGCATCGAATCGCCTTGGGTTTTGTCACGCCCGGTGCTTCGCCCGTGCAGGCACAATTGCGCGCACTGACCGGGTTGCTGCCCAAATCCCTGCAGGAGCGCCAGGCCGTTCCCGATTGTGCGGTGCTGGCCTGTACCGCGCTGTTTGCCGACGGGCGTCGTTCGTTGGCCGGGTTTGCGGCGATCGTCCGCGAGCAATTCGCGGTGCCGGTTGACCTCAGTGCCTACGAAGGTGCATGGCGCGAAATTCCGCGGGCCAGCCGCAGTTTGATGAAGGCTGGCGGGCGCAACCTGCAACTCGGTCGCACAGCCGTGGCGGGAACACGGGTCTGGGATGAACACGCCGGTATCCGCTTGACGCTGGGGCCGTTGCCCGCCGCGCAAGCCGGGCGTTTTTTGCCGGACGGCGAAGCACATCCAGCCCTGGCCAGCCTCGCCGCCTTGTATTTCGGTCCGGACCTGGACGTCAAGCTGGTGCTGCTGGTGCGCGGTGCCGGGCCGATGAGGCTGGGGCGCCAGGCGCCGTCCCTGCTCAGCTGGAACGGTGGTTTGCAGCGGCAGGCCAGCCCCGCGGTACAAACGATCGAAACCCGTCTGCGTCAGCTGGAGATCCCCTGAAATGGAACTGGCCAGCCTGATCGGACGCCTCAACCCGGATAACCGCCGTGCGCTCGAACGTGCAGCGCAACGGTGTTTGCAACGCGGTCACCACTTTGTCGAGATCGAACATTTACTCCTCGAACTGCTCGACATCGAAGGCGGCGACCTGGCTTTCCTGCTGCCGCGTTTCGGTCTTGAACGTGATGCGTTGACGGCCGAAATCAACAAGGCACTGGATCTGTTCAAGGCTGGCAGTACCCGCACACCGGCGTTGTCTGCGCACACCTTGGGACTGCTGGAAGACGCGGTGGTGCAGGCCAGCGTGCTGGGCATCGACAGTATTCGTTCAGGGTTGTTGTTACTGGCGTTGATTGATCGTGATGAGCGTCGCAGCCTGCTGCTCAACAGTGCATCGTCGCTGCTGAGAATCCCTAAGGAAGTCCTGCGCGCCCACCTGCTGGAGTGGACGGAAAACTCTCGCGAGCATGTCGGCGCGCGCAGTGCCTGCGCTGGCAACCCGACGCCACGGCAAGACTCGGTGCTGGATCAGTACACTCAGGATCTGACCGCCGACGCCCACGCCGGACGTATCGATCCGATTGTCGGGCGCGACGGCGAGATCCGTCAGTGCATCGACATTCTGTTAAGGCGACGGCAGAACAACCCGATTCTGGTCGGCGCTCCCGGTGTCGGCAAAACCGCCGTGGTCGAAGGTCTGGCCCTGCGCATCGCGGCCGGCGATGTACCGCCGTCATTGCAGGAAGTCAGCCTGCGCGTGCTCGACCTCGGTTTGTTGCAGGCTGGCGCCGGCGTCAAAGGCGAATTCGAACAACGTTTGAAAGGCGTGATCGACGCGGTGCGCAGCGCCGACAAACCGATCATCCTGTTCATCGACGAAGCCCACACGCTGATCGGTGCTGGCGGTGCCGAAGGCGGCAGCGATGCGGCCAACCTGCTCAAGCCCGCGCTGGCGCGTGGCGAGTTGCGCACCCTCGCGGCCACGACCTGGATGGAATACAAAAAATACTTCGAGAAGGATCCGGCCCTGGCCCGTCGCTTCCAACTGGTGCAGGTTGAAGAGCCGGACGAGATCACCGCCGTGGAAATGCTCCGTGGCGTGGCTGCCAAACTTGAACAGCACCACGGCGTGCAGGTGCTCGATGCCGCTATTCATGAAGCGGTGAAGCTCTCGCACCGCTACATTTCCGGCCGTCAGTTACCGGACAAAGCCATCAGCGTGCTCGACACCGCATGCGCCCGGGTCGCCCTCGGCCAGCACGATGTGCCGCCACCGCTGGAGAGTCTGCGTCATCGCCAGCAAAGCCTGAAAGAAGAAGTCGAACGCCTGCGCCGTGAACAAGCCACCGGGCTGGATCACCGCGAACGCATCACGCTGCTGGAAAGTGAGTCGAAGACCAACGTTCAGGCTATTCGCGAACTGGAAACCCGCTGGAGCGAAGAGCGCGTCGCCGTACGCGAACTGCTCGATACCCGCCGTGAACTGCTGGATTTGAGCGAACGCGCCGACAGCGAAAAACCCGATGAAGCCACCGACAGTCGCATCGATTATCTGGCCGCCGAACTGCTGCGTCTGGAAGCCGGGCTCGACGCGATTCGCCAGGACGATCCACTGGTGCCGGAGCAGGTCGACACCAAAACCGTCGCCGCCGTGATCGCCGGCTGGACCGGCATCCCAGTCGGCAAGATGCTCGCCGACGAAGCGCACGCCGTGCGCACACTCGGCCAGCGCATGGGCCAACGGGTCATGGGCCAGAGCCTCGCGCTCAATACCATCGCTCAGCGTTTGCAGGCTTATCGTGCCGGCCTCACCGACCCGCAAAAGCCGGTCGGTGTATTCCTGTTGGTCGGGCCCACGGGTGTGGGCAAGACCGAAACCGCTTACGCGCTGGCCGACGCGTTATACGGCGGCGAACGCAACCTGATCAGTATCAATCTTTCGGAATATCAGGAGGCGCACACCGTCAGCCAACTCAAGGGCGCACCGCCCGGTTACGTCGGTTATGGCAGTGGCGGTGTACTCACCGAAGCAGTAAGGCGCAAACCGTATTCGGTGGTCTTGCTGGATGAAATCGAGAAGGCGCACTCGGATGTGCTGGAGGCGTTTTACAACGTCTTCGACAAGGGCCTGATGGAGGACGGCACCGGGTTGGTGGTGGACTTCAAGAACACCGTGATGCTCGCCACCAGCAACGTCGGCGCTGAGCTTTTACTTGATACGCCGGTGGCACAACTCGGCACGGAAGCCTTCAACGAAGCCCTGCACAACGTCCTGCTACAAGCCTTCCGTCCCGCGTTTCTGGCGCGCATGACCGTGGTTGCCTATCGACCGCTGGACGAGGCAACGCTGGAAGGCATCGTGTTGGCCAAGCTGGAGAAATTGCGCGGACGTTACAAGGCGGCAACGGGCAAACAGTTCGAGTTTGATTCAGGAATCGTCAAAGCCGTACTCGCCAGGTGCAGCGCAGCGGGTGCACGGGATGTCGAGAATGTGTTGATGACGCAGGTGACGGGAAAGCTGGCGGAGTGGGTGTTGGAATGAGCAGTGTCAGCGTCTTGCGCAGTAAATTTTAATCAACATTTTGAAATGGAGTATTAAAATGAAAGTTTACGTTTTCCCTGTTAGCAATGGCGTTGCTTATTGGGGTGTAAAGTCCCTGCTCAACCCCTATACCGGGGGCGCCGCATATTGTGCGGGGTTCCCTAGTGTTTTTGGCGGAAACGATGATGATGACAATACTTACGTGACTTGCGCCAAAGAGGCTACCGAGGAATCCCACAGAAAAGTTGAGCTCGATTCGGCTGTTTTCAAACTCCTCTGGACTACCAAAGTGGGCGCCGTTCACTATATTTACTATTACGCCACGGGTTTCCATTATTACCCCGCGGCAGTGCTGTCTGTTGCTCAGGCAGGCATGCCCAGTTACCAGGAAGGTACCGGAGACGTGCTTTTACTCGACATGAATGCAGCACCAGTTCCTGACTTGTCCAATCTGGCGGCGCTTATCGATTGGATCTTACAACAGTTCAGATTGCAGTTTCCGCACCCCGGCCCTGTGGACCCTATAAATAACGCAGAAGCACGACAGCAGTTCAACGCATCCGAACATATAACCGCGTTCGCGCACTTGGTTTCACGACATCAAGCGGATCCAATCAACTAGTCCGTTGATTATTCAATGTTGGCACTGAATATTGATTATCACGTGAGTATTTTCGATGCCCCGCTCCTCCGACAGCGCCACCACCCTCTCCCTCACCGCCGCCTCGCTGTCGGCGCTTTACCCTGAATCCCTTTCCGGTAACGAAGCGCTCAATATGCTGGGCGTGCAAACCCTCAACGGGCTCAATGACGGCGCGCCCCTCACCCTGACTTCGGCCGTCGCTACACACGTCACCACCACCCTGCACAACGATGCCCAACAACGCCCCTTTGACGCCTTGGTCGCCGAGATCCGACAACTCCCCGCCGACGCCACGGCCGAACGCTATCAGCTTGTACTCAGGCCGTGGCTCTGGTGGCTGACTCTGGCCAGCAACAACCGTGTGTTCCAGAACCTCGCGACAGCGGACATCGTCACGACCATTTTCAAGGCTTACGGTTTCACTGACTTCAAGCTGTCGCTGACCGGCAGTTACACGCCGCGCGAGTACTGCGTGCAGTACGGTGAAACGGATTTCGCTTTCGTCTCGCGCTTGTTGGAGGAGGACGGGATTTTCTGGTTTTTTACCCATGACGCCGGCACGCACACGCTGGTGCTCGGCGACAGTAACGACGCTTTCGTACAGATCCCCAACGGGCCGACGGTCAAGTACCTGGGTCAAGGATTGGGCGAACGAGAATTGCACGGCATCCGTTGCGGCCAAGTCAGTTTACAGGCCGTGTCCGGAGTGTACCGGGCGACGGATTATGAATTCACCACCCCAACAACTTCTCTTTATGGACAGGCAGAAGCCGTGGCCGGGCCACTCTCGATCTATGCGCATCCGGGTGGTTACAACGCCAAGGCGCGCGGCGATACCCTGACCAAGCAACGGGTGGATGGCTTGCGCAGCGAGGAGAAGCGTTTTGTTGGCGAGAGTGACTGTCGCTGGCTGATTCCCGGGCATTGGTTCACCCTCGACGGGCATGACGACAGCAGCCTGAACATCGATTGGGTGGTGACCCGCGTCACTCACGACGCCAGCCACGAGAGCTATCGCAACCGCTTCGAAGCGATCCCCAAAAGCACCGCGTTTCGCCCGCAGCGCACCACGCCGAAACCACGCATGCATCCGCAAACAGCGATCGTCGTGGGCAAATCCGGTGAAGAAATCTGGACCGACGAATACGGCCGGATCAAGTTGCAGTTTCCGTGGGATCGCGATGGCAAGAATGACGAAACCAGCTCCTGCTGGGTGCGCGTGGTGTTGCCGTGGAGTGGCAAAGGGTTCGGCATGCAGTTCATCCCGCGCATCGGCCAGGAAGTCATCGTGACGTTTATCGACGGCGATCCGGATCGTCCACTGGTCACTGGCTGCGTCTACAACGGCGACAACGCCCTGCCCTATGCTCTCCCGGCCAATCAGACACAATCGGGAATCAAGACCCAGTCTTCCAAAGGTGGCGGCGGTTTCAACGAGCTGCGCTTCGAAGACAAAAAGGACGCTGAAGAAGTGTTCTTGCAGGCGCAAAAAGATCTGAACATCAACGTGCTCAACGACGCCACCGCCATCGTTGGCCACGACGAAACCCTCACCGTACAAAACGCCCGCACGCGCACGGTGAAGGACGGCGACGAAACCGTCACGCTGGAAAAAGGCAAGCGCAGCGTCACGATCCAGACCGGCAGCGACAGCCTCGATGTGAAAGACAGCCGTACGGTGAAAGTCGGTGCTGATCAGAACCACAGCACCGGCGGCAACTACACCGACAAAGTCACCGGTGATTACAGCCTGACCGTGGATGGCAACCTGACCATCAAGGTCAGCGGCACCCTCACCCTGCAAAGTGGCGGCAGCTTCACGATCAAGAGCGGCGCTGATCTGGCGACGTCGGCGAGCACTTCAATCACACAGAAAGCCGGCACCGCGATGACCAATCAGGCCGGAACTTCGCTGGACAACAAGGCCGGCACGACGCTGACCAACGACGCCGGCATCAGTCTGACCAACAAGGGCGCTGCCTCGCAGACCGTCGACGGTGGCGGCATGCTGACCATCAAGGGCGGTCTGGTGCAGGTCAATTGACAAGGAGAAGCCATGGCAATCACACCGCTGGATCTGCAGCAGGCTGACAAGCAGCTCAAGGGCCGTTTGCAGGACGGCCAGCTTGATGGACCGCTGAACATCAAGGATGACGGGCGCAAGCAGGCCGATCTGCATTACCGCGAGGGCGAGTTGCAGGGCACGTCACTGCTGTATCACCCCAATGGCAAGGTCTCGGCGCAAATGCCGTTTGTGCACGACAAGCTGCAAGGTGTCGCGAGTTTTTACGCGCCGGAGGGTTTTTTACAGCGCAAGGCGACGTATCGGCGAGGCTTGCTGCATGGCGAAGCGTTCAATTACTTCGCGGATGGGCAAGTGGCGGAGGCGGAGTTTTATCGCGATGGCGTACGTGAGGGGCGTTATCAGCGCTTTCATCCGAATGGCAAACCGGCGGTGGAAGCGCGTTATCTGAACGGGCAATTGATGGAACCGGAGCAAGGCTATGCCGAGGACGGGCGGCCGCTGGGCGCCGATGGCAAGCCGATTTCGCGGGTGCGCTGGTGGTATCGGCAGTGGGCGGATCCGCAGCAGGCCTGAAAACCCCGGAAGAGCCCCTCACCCTAGCCCTCCCGAAACGTCGGACCGCCCAGAGGGAGAGGGGACCGACCGAGCTGTCTTGCTTCATACATCGACCTGCAAGACCGAGTCGATTATGGATTCACAGCTAGATTTTCACGTCGGCGTAGCTCATCAATATCCCCCAATCGGCTCCCTCTCCCCCTGGGAGAGGGCTGGGGTGAGGGGTTTGGATTTCACGCCGAGCACAAAACTCAAGGGATGAGCATCTGCATCTGCCCCGGCACCACAATCTTGATCACCCCCGCCCAGTTGCACATCAACGTCGAGTTGGCATCGATCGCCGGCATCCCGCCCAGCAGCAACGTCGGCGCCCCGCCAGGAATCCACGGCGTGGCCGTCGCCGGGATGCACGGCATCGGCGTCAACACACCCAGAGCGGCGGCCGTCGCAGCAGCGACCATCGGATTGGCCAGGCTCATGCACACGCCGAACGGCAGGATGTTGACCAGCGGGATGTGATCCATGATGTTCGCCGCCGGCATCCCGCCGGTCAGCGTGCGGTTGACCGGCAACACGTTGAGCATCGACGGCGCAGCGCCGAAGCTGCACTGCAGCGTGGCCGAGGCACAGACTTGTGGGCAGCCCATTTCAAAGCTCCTTTTCGACCATGGCATACCCGCTAAACCTTAGTCTGCCGCTGCCCTTCGCGCACATTCTCAAAGGTGATTATCCGGCAACACGCTAACCTATAAGACCGCCCTGCGCTTGTGACCGCCCGAGCGCACCATTAGATTAGCCAATGATGTCTGGCCTCCAAAATAAGCAGAAGGGATAAGCATGGCGCTTACTGACCAGTCCACCCGTATCCGCTCCGGCGAAGAACTCGATGCCAGCCTGATCGATCCGTACCTCAAGTCGCACATTCCCGGCCTCAGCGGCACACCTGCGATCAGCCAGTTTCCCGGCGGTGCGTCGAACCTGACCTACCTGCTGGAATACCCGGAGCAGGAATTCGTTCTGCGCCGTCCGCCGTTCGGCAACAAGGCCAAATCCGCACACGACATGGGCCGCGAATTCCGCATCCTCAATCAATTGCGCGACGGTTTCCCGTATTGCCCGAAAGCTTACGTGCACTGCACCGACGAATCAGTGATCGGCGCCGAGTTCTATTTGATGGAACGGGTCAACGGCATCATCCTGCGCTCGGAACTGCCGCCGGAACTGGGCCTCGATTCGGCAAAGACCGAAGCGCTGTGCAAGAGCTTCATCGACCGCTTCGTCGAACTGCACCGTGTCGACTACAACGCCTGTGGCCTCGGTGACCTGGGCAAACCGCAAGGCTACGTCGCCCGTCAGATCAAAGGCTGGAGCGAGCGCTATGAGAAAGCCCTGACCCCCGATGCGCCACACTGGGAAAAGGTCAAAGCCTGGCTCAACGACAAGATGCCGGCCGACCACCCGACCTCGAGCATCGTCCACAACGACTACCGCTTCGACAACGTCATCCTCGACCCGCACAACCCGATGCAGATCATCGGCGTGCTCGACTGGGAACTGACCACCCTCGGCGATCCGCTGATGGATCTGGGCAACACCCTCGCCTACTGGATTCAGGCCGATGACCCGGCACCGGTGCAACTGATGCGCCGCCAGCCGAGCCATGCGCCGGGCATGCTCACCCGCCGCGAGTTCGTCGATTACTACGCCGAACGTTCGGGCATCCAGATCGACAATTTCGACTTCTACTACACCTACGGCCTGTTCCGCCTGGCCGGCATCGTGCAGCAGATCTACTACCGCTTCTACCACGGCCAGACCCAGGACAAACGCTTCGCGCAGTTCATTCACATGAACAAACTGCTGGAGCAGATGAGCCTGCAAGTCATCGCGAAATCGAGCCTCTGACGGCCCACACCAAGGAACCCCTATGTCCAAGACTCAGTTGTTCGACCTCGACGGCAAAATCGCTTTCGTTTCCGGCGCCAGCCGTGGCATCGGTGAAGCCATCGCCAACCTGCTGGCCCAGCAAGGCGCCCACGTGATCGGTTCGAGCCGCAAACTCGATGGCTGCCAACACGTTGCCGACGCGATCGTCGCTGCTGGCGGCAAAGCCACAGCCGTGGCTTGCCACATCGGTGAAATGGAGCAGATTGCCCAAGTATTCGCCGGGATCAAGGAACAGTTCGGCCGCCTCGACATTCTGGTCAACAACGCCGCGACCAACCCACAGTTCTGCAACGTGCTGGATACTGACCTGAGCGCGTTCCAGAAGACCGTTGACGTAACCATTCGCGGCTACTTCTTCATGTCGGTCGAAGCCGGCAAGCTGATGCGCGAAAACGGTGGCGGCAGCATCATCAACGTCGCGTCGATCAACGGCATTTCGCCGGGGATTTTCCAGGGCATCTACTCGGTGACCAAAGCGGCGGTAATCAACATGACCAAAGTTTTCGCCAAGGAATGCGCGCAGTTCGGCATCCGTTGCAATGCCCTGTTGCCGGGCCTGACCGACACCAAATTCGCCTCGGCACTGGTAAAGAACGATGCGATCCTCAAGCAGGCGCTGACGCAGATCCCGCTCAAGCGCGTGGCCGATCCAAGTGAAATGGCTGGCGCCGTGTTGTATCTGGCCAGTGATGCATCGAGCTACACCACCGGCGTAGCGCTGAACGTGGACGGCGGTTTCCTCTCCTGACCTCCTGCCACCCCATGTGCTGATCGCGGATCACGACTGACCCATGCACGAGCTGCCGACGGCTGCGATCTTTTGATTTTGTTGTTAGAGACAAGATCAAGGATTGCAGCCTTCGGCAGCCCCTGCACGGCCTGAATATTTATTCTGATATTTGCATTAACGGAATTTTTATTCCATAAATAGCCTTCCTGAAAATAAAAATCCAAAGGAAGACGGCTATGCGCGAACTCGGTATCGGTCTCATCGGCACAGGTTTCATGGGGCGTGCCCATGCCTTGGCGTTTCGCAATGTCAGTGCAGTGTTCGAACTGCCGTTCAGACTCACCCTCGCCGCCCTCGCCGACGCCGACCCGCAGCGTGCCCGCCACTGTGCCGAAGCCTGGGGTTTTGCCGGCCATCATAGCGACTGGCAACAATTGATCGATGATCCCAAGGTCAATCTGGTCGCCATCACTACCCCTAATCACCTGCACTACCCGATGGCCATGGCCGCCCTGGCTGCCGGCAAAGCGGTGTACTGCGAAAAACCCCTGGCGGTGAATCTCGAACAAGCCAGCGCGATGTGCCAGGCCGCCAGAGACGCCGGCGTAGTCACCCGGGTCGGCTACAACTATCAGCACAATCCGATGATCACCCTGGCGCACGACTTGATACGCGACGGCGAACTCGGCGAGATCATCAGCTTTCAGGGCGAGTTCAGCGAAGACTTCATGGCCAACCCCGACTCGCCGTGGTCATGGCGCTGCGACCCGGACCATGCTGGCGGCGCATTGGCCGATCTCGGCAGTCACCTGCTGGCAATGGCGCGCTATCTGCTGGGCGACATCGAAGCCGTCTGCGCCGACACCCAGACCGTGCATACCCAACGCCCGGCCGGGACCACGCAAAAACCGATCAACGTCGACGATCAGGTACATGCCTTGCTGCGTTTCGCCAACGGCGCACGCGGCACGTTCAGCAGCAGTTGGCTCAAACATGGCTACAAGAATCACCTGAGTTTTGAAATCAGCGGCACGCGCGGCACCCTGACGTTCGATCAGGAGCGTTTGAACGAACTGCGTCTGTTCCGCGCCGGACAAGACGGCTTCCAGCGCCTGCTTGCCGGTCCTGACCTGCCGGGCTACGCCGCCTTCAGCCCGGCCCCGGGCCACCAACTGGGCTACAACGAACTGAAGACGCTAGAGGTACATGACCTATTGATGGCACTGGCCGGCTCCCATCAGGGTGGCACCGACTTCGAACAGGCCTGGGCGGTCGAGCGTCTGGCCACGGCAATTCGCCTCGCCGCACACGAGCGGCGCTGGGTCAGGCTCGAAGAAGTTTAAGCTTCAGGCACCCATGACTTTCGGCAACTGCCAGCCAAAATGCACTGACAACAGGCGCAGCAGCAAACACGCTGCGCCTGCCAGCAACGCCGCAATGGCCCCCTCCACAGCAAACACTGCCGTGCCGAGCAGATCGGCGATCAGCACGATCCGCTCAACCCGGGACTTTTGCTCCGCCGACGTTACTGAGTGACGCAACGGGTGGTGGTGATGTGTCGAGTCACTTGCCCGTCGACGTACATGTCGCCGGCGACCTCAGTATTTTCGAGAACCTGGCAAGTACGTTCCGGCGGTGGAGGTGGCGTGACGGGTGGCGGTGGCGGCGGACTGGCACAGCCTGCCAGCAGCACGGCAAAAAAAGCCAACGGCAACACGCGATTCCCAGGATTGTTCATAGGACGACCCGCGGTAAATTGAAGACCTACTTGCGCGCCCCGACCGGCCACGCAAGACCTGACCACTCATTCTTTATAGCCGAGGTCACCGCAAGCGCCAGTAAAGACGCCTGATCAGCCTGCCAGGGCTGTCGATTTTACGCACGCCGCTGATTTCACGGGCAGCGCGTACACGGGTTATGCCAGGTCGGGGTCCCGTGAGGAGCGCAGGGAGTTGCTTTCGAGCTCGTAGCGTAATTCGTCGATCAACGCCTCCACCGACTCCGGCGTGCGCAGCGCATCGAGTTTCAGCCCACTGATCACCAGATCCACCTGCCCCGACACTGGGTGATATAACTTCACGGTCAGCGAATGATCACCATCCACCAGACATTCACATGCCAGCGGCGAAAAACTGCGCTCAAGCTGTGCGCGTAACTGCGCAAGATTCATCATTACGGCGGTTCCTTTAGCAACTTCGAAGGGACGCGACCACAAACCTCAAAAGGCTCGCGCCGCACCCCAACAGACTAAGAACAGCCACCCGACACCAACACCTCAAATTGCACCAGATCAACTAGTGCATTTGCACCCTATCGCTGCCCCTTGCCACCCGGCTCCCCAGAAAACAAACCACGCTCCCGCGCCCAGACAATCGCCTCACTGCGGCTGTGCACATCCAGCTTGGAATACACCGTGGCCACATGATTACGCACGGTATTCGGCGCCAGTTTCAGCCGCGCCGCGATCTCCTTGTCCGCCAGCCCTTCACAGATCAACCCCAGCACATCGCGCTCACGCGCCGTCAGATCGGTGAACGACACGCTTGGCAGTTGCGGCGAATTGACCTTCTTCACATTGGCCAGCTTCTCGATCAGCGTACGACTGAACCAGGAAGCATCCTTCATCACCTCTTCAATCGCCGCCACCAGTTCAAGCTCGGTGCGTTTGCGCTCGGTGATGTCCATCAACACCAGCAAATAACACGGTGTGTCCTGAATATTCACGGTATCGGCCGACAGCGCACACTCAAGCAGTTCCGAATCCTTCTTGCGCACCCGCACATCCACCCGATCCACTCGACCGTTTTTCGCCAGAGCGGTCAGCAAACGCGTGCGCGCACCGCTGTCATCGATGAAATCCAGCTGCGTCACGGTTTTGCCGAGCACGTCTTCGCTGTCGTAGGCCAGAGTTTCGAGAAAGGCCTGATTGACGTCGATCACCTGCTGCTCATCGGCACTGCAAATCAGGATCGGCACCGGCGTCAGGCGAAAGGCCTTGGCAAAACGCTCCTCGCTCTGACGCAGCGCCACCTCGGCCTTGTGCCTCGGCTCCATGTCGACGAAGGAAAACAGCATGCAATCCTCATCGTTGAGCGTCAGCGGCTGGCCGGCCACGATCACTTGCTTGCTGCCGCCATCAGGCAGGCGCAATTCGGACTGCATCTGCGGAATGGTCGCAATATCGCGCAGACGCTGAATCGCCAGATCCTTTTTCTCGGCCTGTTCGAAGATGTCGATCTCATAGGCCGAGGTGCCGATCACTTGTTCGCGGGTATAGCCGGTCATTTCGAGAAAGCCGAGATTGACCTTGATGTAGCGCAGGTCGCTGAGACGGCAAATCACCGCCGGCGCCGGGTTGGCGTTGAAAGTCTTTTCGAAGCGTTGCTCAGCGTTGGCCCAGTCGGTGACGTCGCTCATGATCAGCACCAGCGACTCGGGCTGCCCTTCGCGATCGGTGAGGATCATGCTGCGCACACTGTGCACCCAGATACGTTCAGGATCATCGGTCGGCGACACTTCGATCAGTACGTCATTGAAACTCTCACAGCGCGCTACCCGGCTGATCGGGTAGTTTTCGGCGGTGATCGAGTGATTATTGCGATAGCGCAAGTTGAATTTCTTGGCGTATTCGTCGGCATTGTGGCCCAGATCGGTGATCCGGCCGACACCGTGCATGGACAGCGCGGCTTCGTTGGCCCAGAGAATGCTCTGATCCAGCTCCAGCAGAATCACCCCGTCGGACAGCCCGGCGATGATCTGCTGCAACTGGCGGCGGTTGGTTTCGGTGGTCAGGACTTCCTGGCTCATTGGATCTCCACAAGTGATACGCCCATGTGAAGAGTACGACCGCAGCGCCCTCTGATCGTGCCGAGCATAAATGTTCGCAACGGCACAAATCCCTTTGTAGGAGTGAGCCTGCTCGCGATAGCGGTGTGTCAGCCAGCAGAGCCGTTGAATGACACATCGCTATCGCGAGCAGGCTCACTCCTACAAGGGATTGGATTTCAGTTCGAATTTTGCGTCTTGAGTTCCCGTAGCGTGTCAAGAAACAGCTTGAGCACTGGCGAAGCATCATCCGCCCGATAAGTGGCATACAACGGCACCTCCGGCAACGCTGGCGTCAACCGCCGAAACACCAGCCCCGCCGGCGCCAATTGCTCGATGGACGCCGGCAACAGCGCCACGCCAAACCCGGCGCGCACCAGGCTGAGCAAGGTCTGTACCTCGATCACCTGCTGACGGATCTGCGGGGTGAACCCGGCCTGAATGCAGCACTGATAGAGAAAATTGGCGAACCGCGACTGCTTCAATTCCAGCGCCACAAACGGCTCCTGCGCCAGATCCGCCGGGGCCAGCACCTCGCGCTGCGCCAGCGGATGGTCCGTCGGCATCACCACATGAATTGGCTCGTAGATCAGCAACTCATTGCGTAACAACGGGTCGTCATAGCCGACGCGAAACACGCAGGCATCGATACGCTTCTCCTTCAACGCCTTGACCTGCGCTGCCGGAGTCATCTCATGCAAGCGCCAGTTGACCTGCGGGTAGCGCTCGCGAAACAGGTGCAAGGCCTTGGGCAGCACGCCGACCATCACCGAACTGATCATGCCGATTTCCAGCTCGCCCAATTGCCCGCGCCCGGTCTGTCGCGTCAGGTCCAGCGCCCGTTCGAGCTGTTCGAACACCAGCGGCGCCTGCTCCTTGAGCATCTGCCCCGCTGCGGTCAGTTCAACCCGATGATGGCTGCGCTCGAACAGCGGTGTGCCGAGTTCTTCCTCCAGCAAACGAATCTGCTGGCTCAGCGGCGGCTGGCAGATGTGTAAGCGCTCGGCGGCGCGACCGAAATGCAGCTCATCGGCGAGTGCCATGAAGTAGCGGAGCAGACGCAAGTCCATGGCGGCTTACCCCAGACTCAGCGGTGTCGAACGCTGGCGCACGCCGGTCAGCGCGAACAACGCATTGGCGATGGCCGGCACCACCGAAGGGCTGCCCAATTCGCCGACACCACCGGGTTTGCTCGGCTCACCGTCGAGCACGAGGATGTCGGTGGCCGGCATGTCGGACATGCGCGTGACGCGATAGTCGTGGAAATTGCTCTGCACCACCCGGCCCTGTTTGATATCGAGCCGATCGAACACCGCGTGGCCGAACCCCCACATCAAACCGCCGTAGATCTGCTCTTCAACGCCGCCGGGCGACACCGCCAAACCGCAATCGACCACACAGGTGAGCTTCTCGACTTTCGGCTTGCCGTCAACCGTCGCCACGCGCGCGACCACCGCGATGAAACTGGTGTAGCCCTGATTGGTCGCGATCCCCAGCGCTGTGCCCGGCGGCAATGGTTTACCCCAACCGGCACGTTCGGCGGCTTGTTTGAGTACCGCCACATGGCGGGGTCTTTCCTGCATGTTGGCCAGCCTGAACGCCAATGGATCTGCACCGGCCGCATGCGCCAGCTCATCCATGAAGCTCTCGACGGCAAACACGTTGGGGATAAAGCTCACCGAACGATACCAACCGCTTGGCACGTTGCTTTCGTGCTTGACCCAATTCAGCTGCAGATGCGGCGGGCGATAGGCGAAGTCCCACGCGGTGATCGCTTCGGTGGTGCTGTAATCCATCTTGTCTGGACGTTCGAAATACCCCGGCTCCCACTGCTCCGGCGAGGCCGGCGACACCGCGTGCAGTTGCAGCGCGCTGAGTTTGCCTAGGGCGTCGAGCGCGCCTTTGACCCGATGCAGCGTCGCCGGATGATAGAACAGCGCGTGCATTTCATCTTCCCGGCTGTTGAGCAGTTTCACCGGCACGCCGGTTTTCTGCGCCAGATACGCGACTTCAAACAACCAGTATTTGGCCTCCCGCGCACCGAAACTGCCGCCGGAGACCAACTCATGAATGGTCACGTTGGCCTTGTCGATCCCGCACACGGTTTGCGCCGCTTCCAGCGCCGAGGACGGCACCTGCACGCCGCCCCAATAAGTGATCGCCTTGTCCTTGACCTGCGCGGTGATGCAGATCGGTTCCAGCGGGTTTTGCACCTTGTAGGGCATGGTGTAATCGGCTTCGATCAGCTGCGCCGCGCCCGCCCATTGCCCGGCGACATCCCCTTGGGTCATGGCTTTGACGGTTTGTGCTTGCGGATCGCCGATGGCCTTGGCTTGAGCGCTGAATAGCTGCTCGCTGTCGAACCCGGCCAGCGGCGAGTCACTCCACTGGATCTCCAGCGCTTTGCGGCCCTGCTGCGCGGCCCAGAACGTGTCCGCCAGTACCGCGACGCCTTCCAGATTGCCGCCGAGCACATCGGGGCGGCCCGGAATCGCCAGCACTTTACGCACGCCCGGCACTTGCAGGGCCGCCGCCGAATCGACGCTGACAACCTTCGCGCCGACCACCGGCGCACGCAGGATCACCGCCACCAGCATGCCCGGCAATTGCACGTCGATGCTGTACTTGAAACGCCCGCACACCTTGGCCGCCGCATCACGTTTGTGGCGCAGCTTGCCGATGTACTTGAACTGCGCCGGGTCCTTCAGCGTGACGTTGGTCGGCGCGGGCAGATTCGCCGCGACGCCGACCAGTTCGGCGTAACCGAGGCTGCGCTTGCTCGCCGTGTGCATCACTCGACCTTCCTCGGTGGTGCAACTGTCGGGGCTGACTTTCCACTGTTTCGCGGCAGCGGTGATCAATAGCGCCCGCGCCGTGGCGCCGGCCATGCGCAGGCGATCGTATTCCAGAGAAACGCTGGTGCTGCCGCCGGTGGAGAAGACTTTCCAGACCGGATGAATGTAGGTTTCGAAGAACGGATCTTCCGGGGTGATCACCTGCACCGTCATCGGGTTGACATCCAGCTCTTCCGCCACGCACGCGGCCAATGCCGTTTGCGTGCCAGTGCCGGAATCGTGCTTGTGCACCACCAGTTTCACCGTGCCGTCGGGAAAGATCCGCACCCACGCATTCGGCTCGAACTCGCTGGCCGGAGCCGGGGCTTTCGGGTCAGTCGCCGCTATTGCGCTCGGCAGATACAGGGCAATTGCCAAACCTGAAGCGATGGTCGCCGCTTGCTTGAGAAAAACCCGCCGCGGCAGTTCAATGCGGCTGTCGTCAATGAGGCTCATCACGCCTCCTTCGGCGCATTGGCCGCACGTTTGATCGCTTTGTTGATACGTCCGTAAGTGCCGCAGCGGCAGATATTTCCGGACATCGCATTGCGGATCGAATCGTCGGTCACCGCCGCACCGGTGTTGAGCAACGCGGCGGCGGACATGATCTGTCCGGATTGACAGTAGCCGCATTGCGGCACATCTTCGGCGACCCAGGCCAGTTGCAACGGATGGTTTTGCGTTGGCGACAAGCCTTCGATGGTAGTGATGCTGTGGCCCGCGACGGCGGCCGCCGGCAATTGGCAGGAACGCACCGCGACGCCGTCCAGGTGCACGGTGCAGGCACCGCACAGGCCCATGCCGCAACCAAACTTGGTGCCGGTGAGTTTCAGTTGATCACGCAGTACCCATAACAAGGGCATGGAGGAGGACGCTTCATCCAGCTCGCGTCGTTCGCCGTTAACCGTGAATGCAATCATTGTCAGGCTCCAAAAGAGCGGCCCGTCTTTGTGCGGGCCTGGTGACCGATTATTGGAACCCCGAGCAAAACCCGGCCAGCGACGATTTCTGCCAACCGCTGTAAGCAGGACTAACAACATGTACAAGCGATACCCGTCGGTGCAGTCCATGAGCGCGTTTATCCACGCCGCGCGCAGCGGCAGTTTCTCCAGCGCTGCGCGCAAACTCGATCTGACCCACAGCGCGATCAGCCAGCAGATTCGTGCGCTGGAAGATTTCATTGGCCAGCCGTTGTTCGTGCGTGAGGGTGGTGGCAGCAACCTGACCGATGCCGGGCAGTTGTTTGCCAGTGTCTTGTCGGACGGTCTGGCGCAGATTGATCGGGCGATCTCGTCGGTGAAAAACCGCAGCGTCGCGCAACGGTTGACGCTCGATGTCGACAGCGAACTGGCGCAGAGCTGGCTCAATCCACGTCTGCCGCAGTTGCTCGATGGCCTGCCGGATTACGAGGTGACGTTGCTGTCGATGCCGCGCAGTGATCGCAGCACGTTTGAGCGGGTCGATCTGGCGTTGCGCTACGGCTATGGCGATTGGGACGACTGCGAAATCACGCAGATTTGTGGCGATCGGGTGTTGGCGGTGGCTTCGCCTGATCTGCTGGAACGCTATGGTTTGCAGGTGCCGTTGAGCCCGGCGCAGATTCTCCAATTACCGTTGTTGGGGTATACGCGGCGTTCATGGATTCCGTGGCTGGATGCCGCCGGCATGACCCCGAGCGAACCACCGGCGCGGGTGATTTTTGATAACGCGGCCAACCTTATCGCCGCTGCAGAAGCTGGCGTTGGCGCGGGGTTGGTGCGTGGATTACTGGCGGCTGATGCGCTGCGCAGTGGGCGCTTGGTGGCGTTGAACGAGGCGCAGATTGCCGCGCATTACAACCTTTACGCGGTGTGGCCGCCTGGCCAGGCTGATCGTGTGGCGCCGGTGGTTGAAGCGATCAAACAGTTGGCTATGCGGACGCAATCCTGACGACAGCGCTGGCACAACCATTGAAGATCAAAAGATCGCAGCCTTCGGCAGCTCCTACATTGAACGGTGTAGGAGCTGCCGAAGGCTGCGATCTTTTGATCTTGATGCAGCCATATCGAACGCATATCACCACCCCGCCCAATTAATATTGTACGAACCCCTCCCCCCTTTCCAATACTCGCCCTCAGCAGCCACCCACCCGGGCCGGATGCGAACAGGCGAGGGAATGCGCGAATCCTGCGCATAGCAACGGCCGATTGCCCGGGACGTGGATGCCGAGAGCCGCAAGGCTCCCTTCCCCGCTATCAGGAGATCGACTGCAATGATCATCGATATCAGCTGCTATCCCACGGATCTCGTGGACCTCGCCTGGAGGCATGACGGTGACCCGTTCACCGGCGAGCGTCTGCTGGAGATGATGGATGGCCCGTACATGGTCAACGGCAAGCCGCGCCGTATCGACAAAGCCTTCATCCAGCCACCGCAAGGCAACACGATTTACACCTGGACCGACGGCGACCTGACCGGCCGTGAATCCATCGACGCCTACATGGCCTACACCCTGAAAATGGTCCAGACCTACCCGGACCGCTTCATCGGCTGCTTCGTCTACAACCCGCGCTGCGGTGTGGAAAACGGCGTCGAGGCAATCGAGCGCTACGTCAAGGAACACGGTTTCGGCATGGTGCAGATGCAGGCCAACATGCATGCCTACCGTCCTGACCGCGCACTCGACTGGGTGCGCCCATGCTTCGAGAAATGCGCCGAGCTGGGCATTCCGGTCAAGCTGCACACCGGCGACGGGCCTTACAGCATCCCGTCGGAATGGGTGCCGATGATCAAGGAATTCCCCAACGTCAATTTCATCATGGCCCACTTCGGCGTGCAGACCGGCGGCGTCTACGTGTTCGAACCGATGCAATGGGCGATGGAGTTGCCCAACGTCTACTGCGAATCCGGCTGGTGCCTGCAATCGCGGATCGTCGAATTCGCCAAGGTTCTGCCGACGCACAAAATCCTTTTCGGCACCGACACGCCGCCGAACGAACCGGGCATGTGGTTGCGCCTGCTCGAAGTGCTCTGTCACGAGCCGCCACAAGGCTTGAACCTCGACGAGGACACCCTCGAAGACTACCTGGGCAACAACACCGCGCGGATGATCGGCCTCGAACCGACCCCGCCACCGCGTTCCGTTTCCGAAGCAGAGGCGCAACTCAAGCGTCCCGTCACCACTCAATTGGCCAGGAGCTGAACCGATGATCATCGACACCCATCTGCACCCCACCAACCTGGTCGACGAGGCCTGGCGCCACACTGGCGAACCATTCACCGGCGAGCGCATGCTCAAGCTGATGGACGGCCCGTACATGATCAACGGCAAACCACGCCGCATCGACATGGGTTTCATCCAGCCGCCACCAGGCAACACCGGCTATCGCGACGGCAACCGCCGCGGCCGCGAGGGCGTGCGCGACTACATGTCGTACATCGCCGAACTCTGTGTGAAGTACCCGGACCGCTTCATCGGCAACTTCAACTTCAACCCGCGCTGGGGACCGGAAAACGGTGCGGCGGAACTGGAATTCCACATCAAGGAATACGGCTTCAAGATGCTCAAGCTGCACGCCAACATGCACGGCTATCGCCCGGATCGCGCACTCGACTGGCTGCGTCCGGCGATGAAGGTCTGCGCCAAGTACAACATTGTTGTGCTGATCCACACCGGCGACGGTCCGTACACGATTCCGACGATGTTCTACCCGATCATCCGCGAGTTCCCGATGGTCAATTTCATCATCGGCCACTTCGGTATCCAGACCGGCGGCAACTACTCGTTCGAAGCGTTCTGGATGGCGATGGATACGCCGAACGTGTACTGCGAATCGGGCTGGTGTTTCCAGTCGAGGATCGTCGAGTTCGCCAAGGAACTGCCGCGCAACAAGATCGTGTTCGGCACCGATTCGCCGCCGAATGAGCCGGGGATGTGGCTGAGGGAACTTGAGGTGTTGTGCTCACCGGCACCGCAGGGTTTGGGGATTGATGAGGATCATCTCGAGGATTACCTGGGCAATAACATCGCCCGGTTGTGCGGGATCGAACCGACACCACCACCCAAAGATCTGGCCGAGGCCGACATTCGCCTGACCACCACTTATCTCTAGCTAACGCCAATCTCATTGTAGGAGTGAGCCTGCTCGCGATAGCGGTGTGTCATCTAGCGGTGATAGTGACTGACACACCGCTATCGCGAGCAGGCTCACTCCTACAGGGGAGCGGTGTTCAACACAGAGCACACAGCGACTTTACAGGCACGAAGATGACCCGGCGTTTCGCTCGCCCGGCAGGCCAACGGCTGGCCGCGCGAACGCCTCTCACCCCTGCGTGCCTGCTTTTTACGAGGTGACACCATGACCCGTTCGACGCTCGGCGATTCTCAGGACTTTCACGTGTTCATCGACGCCTATCGCCGTGAGTACCCGGACGATGTGCTGACCGTCACCCAACCGATTTCCGCCGACCAGGACGTCACCGCCCTGGTCGACGCCCTCGCCGCTCAGGGCCGCGATCCGCTACTGATCTGCGAAAACGTTGGCAACCTCGGCGTGCCGGTGGCGACCAATCTGTTCGCCTCTCGCACCCGCATCGCCCGGTTGTTTGGCGTCACTCCGGCGCAACTGCACGAAACCTTCCAGACCCGCGCCAACCAGCCCATCGCCCCACGTTATGTGGAAAGCGGCCCGATCCTCGATGAGGTATTCGAAGGTGAAGCGCTGGATCTCGCGCTGCTGCCGATGCTCAAGCATTTCGACAGTGATCGCGGTCCGTACATCACCAACGCGATCATCGTTGCCGAAGACCCGCTGACCGGCATCGCCAACATGAGCTACCACCGCTCGATGCGCCACGCCCGTCAGGCCCTCGCCACCAGCCTGCATTCACGCGGTCACCTGTGGCGGATGCTGCAGACCGCCCGCGAACGTGGCGAAGAATTGCGCGTGGCCATGGTGGTCGGTGCGCATCCGTTATTCATGCTCGCCGCTGCTGCACGCCTGCCGTATGGCAGCGATGAACGCGCCGTCGCTGGCGGCTTGTTCGGGGCGCCGCTGGAATTGGTGAAAACCCCACGCTACGGCATCGGTGTACCGGCGTACGCGGAGTTTGTTTTAGAGGGCGCCATCGACCCGGCGGCCTACGCCGAAGAAGGTCCGTTCGGCGAGTTCAGCGGTTATTCCTCGGATCGCTCGACCAACAATGTGCTACGCGTTGACACCCTGTTAAAGCGCAAAGATGCCTGGCTGGTTGACGTGATGGGCGGCCGCTACGCCGAACATTTGACCCTCGCCCGCCTGCCCCGCGAAGCCGAGATGAGCGAAAAACTCAAGGCGCGTTTCCCCGCCGTCACCGCCGTGCATTACCCGAATTCCGGCACGCATTTTCACTGCTATGTGGCGCTGGATCAGAGCCGTGACGGCGAGGCGCGGCAGATCATGCTGGCCTTGCTCGGCTGGGATCCGTATCTGAAAACCGTGATCGCGGTGGACAGCGATATCGACATCAGCGATGACAGCCAGGTGTTGTGGGCACTGGCCACGCACTTTCAGCCGCACCTGGATATTTTCACCATTGACGGTTTGCCCGGGAGTCCGCTGGATCCATCGTCCTCGGTCAACGGCACGACTTCGCGGATGGGCCTGGATGCCACTCGCGGTTCAGGCTTTGACGGGATCAAGGCGCAGCTCGATCAGGATGTACTGGAGCGCGCCCGGGTTTTGCTCAAAGGGCTTGATTCGTGAACCGGCAACGGCTGGTGGTCGGCATCAGCGGTGCGTCCGGCTTCATCTATGGCGTACGCCTTTTGCAATTGCTCGCCGAGCTGGACATCGAAAGCCACCTGATCATCAGCCGCGCGGCGCTGCTGACCATGGCCCACGAAACCGACTACAAACTCGCCGACGTCACCGCGCTGGCCAGCCACTACCACCGCGCCGATGACGTCGCCGCCGGGATCGCCAGCGGATCGTTTCGCTGCCTCGGCATGGTGGTGGCGCCGTGTTCGATGCGCACATTGGCAGAGATTGCCACCGGCACCTCATCAGGGCTGATCGGCCGCGCCGCCGACGTCACGCTCAAGGAGCGCCGCACCCTGGTGCTGATGGCCCGCGAAACGCCGCTGACCCTCGCGCACCTGCGCAACATGACCGCCGTCACCGAGATGGGCGGGATCATCGCCCCGCCGGTACCGGCGTTCTACGCCCGCCCGGAAAGCCTCGGGCAAATGGTCGACCACAGCCTCGGCCGCGTGCTCGACCTGTTCGGCCTCGATGCCGGCGTCGCCACCCGCTGGAGAGATCAAGAACACATAGTTCCCTGTAGGCCTTCGCCTGCTCGCGATAGCGGAGTGTCAGTGAAGTAAATCTCAGTTGATACACCGCTATCGCGAGCAGGCGAAGGCCTACAGAAAAGCAGCACCACCCGAATTCAGTGTGCACCGGTCAATCAAAGGAGCCTCACCATGAACACCCCATTCAACGCCCCAACCCGCAACACGAAAATCCCCGTGACCATCCTCACCGGCTTCCTCGGCGCGGGTAAAACCACCCTGCTCAATTACATCCTCAAGGAAAACCACGGCCGCAAGATCGCCGTGATCGAAAATGAGTTCGGCGAAGTCGGTATCGACGGCGACCTCGTCCTCAGCTCCGAGACCGAAGAAATCTACGAGATGGTCAACGGCTGCGTGTGCTGCACTGCCGAGGTTCGTGAGGACCTGGTGCGCATCGTCCGCGAACTGGTGGCGCGGCCGGTGCGCCTCGATCACATCCTCATCGAAACCAGTGGCCTGGCCGATCCGTATCCGGTGGCACAGAGCTTCTTCATCAATGACCCGATCGCCGAAGAAGTCGAACTCGACGCGATCGTAACCATGGTCGACGCCAAACACATCGCTCAGCATCTGGAGGATCTGCAACTCGATGGCGTCGACAATCAGGCGGTGGATCAGATTGTCTGCGCCGACCGGATCGTCATCAACAAGGTCGATCTGGTCAGCCCTGCAGAAGTTGAAACCCTGCGCGGCAAAATCCGTGGCTTGAACGCCACGGCGGATCTGGTGACCTCGACCCATGCGCAAATCGACCTGACGAAAATCCTCGGCATCGGCGCGTTTGAATGCACGCAGAAGCTGATGGAAATCGGCGCGGATCAGCACGATCACGATCATCACGACCATGAGCATCACGCTGAGCACTCTACTGAAGAGCAGGACCACCAACACGACCCAAGCGTGTCATCGGTGGGCATCGCCGTGGACGGCGCGGTCAACCTGATGGCGTTCCACCGCTGGATCAGCGAACTGCGTTCCTCCCAGGCCGACAACCTGTACCGCATGAAAGGCGTGCTTGCGGTCGCCAACGAAGATCAGCGCTACGTGCTGCAAGGCGTGCACAGCCTGGTGGAATTTCGCGCCTCGACCGCGTGGGGCACGGAGCCCCGCTCGAGCAAGATCGTGTTCATCGGCCGCGACCTGGACCGCGCGGCGCTGAACCAGGGCTTCGCCGCCTGCCTGGCAGGCTGAAACAAGGCATCGGAGCCGGTGGATGGCGGCTTCGGGCACATGTGTACGAATGACTGATGCCAGTTTTTTGCACAACACAAAACTTGTGGGAGCTGGCTTGCCAGCGATAGCGGACTGTCAGTTTATAAAAATGGTGACTGCTAAATCGCCATCGCTGGCAAGCCAGCTCCCACAGGGTTCCACTGTGTTCTTGAGCTGATCGGCATCAGACGAATACCCCTCTCTACCGCATAAAAACAGCCAGAGGTGTTTCCCCATGTCGTCAGCCACATCCCCATCGAAAACCGCATCCACCGTGCACCCCGTCGACCGCGTTTTGCCGGTGCGACAGATGCTCACCCTCGGCCTGCAGCACATGGCCGTCTCGTACATCGGCGCCATCGCCGTGCCGTTGATTGTCGCCAGCGCCCTGAAAATGTCCCACGCCGACACGGTGGTGCTGATCAGCACCACGCTGTTCTGCTCAGGCATCGCCACCCTTCTGCAAACCGTCGGCTTCTGGAAATTCGGCGTGCGTCTGCCGATTCTGCAAGGCGTGGCGTTCAGTAGCGTGGGACCTGTGATCGCCATCGGCAGCAACCCGGAAGTGGGGTTCGCCGGGGTCTGCGGCGCGGTCATCGGCGCGGGATTGTTCACCATGCTGATGGCGCCGTTCGTCGGTCGATTGCGGCGATTTTTTCCGCCGGTGGTGACCGGTTGCATCGTCACGGTGATCGGCTTGCAGCTGTTCCCGATTGCTTATGAATGGGTCGGTGGCGGGCGCAATGCGAGCAACTTCGGCGCCCCGACGTTTCTCGGCGTCGCGGTGGTGGTGTTGCTGACGATTCTGCTGGTCAACCGCTATGGCAGCCCGTTGCTGCGCAACATGGCGGTGCTGGTCGGCATGTTGATCGGTGCCGCTCTGGCCTACGGTCTGGGCATGGGCAGTTTTCACAGCGTCGAAGAAGCGCCGTGGCTGACCGTGCCCTACCCGTTCTATTTCGGGCTGCCGACTTTCAGCCTGATTCCCATCGCGACCATGGTCGTGGTGATGGTCGTGCAGATGGTCGAATCGATGGGGCTGTTTGTGGCCATCGGCGATATCGTCGAAAAACCGGTGGAAGACAAACAAGTAATCAACGGCCTGCGCGCCAACGGTCTGGCCAGCACCATCGCCGGCATGTTCGCCGCCTTTCCGTTTATCGCCTTCATGGAAAACGTCGGCCTGGTGATTCTTACCGGCGTGCGCAGCCGTTGGGTGGTCGCGGTCAGCGGCTTGCTGATGTGCTCGATTGCCTTGGTGCCGAAGGCCGGCGCGATCATCGCCTCGATGCCGACCGCCGCCCTCGGTGGTGCCGGTATTGCCATGTTCGGCGTGGTCGCGGCGGCGGGCATTCAAACCCTCGCCAAAGTCGATTACGAGCGCAATCGCTACAACGTGCTGATCGTCGGTTTCACCCTCGCCGCCGCGTTGGTGCCGGTGCTCGCCCCCACCTTGTTCAAGCAACTTCCCGAGTGGTCGCAGCCGTTCCTGCACAGCAGCGTGGTTATCGCTTGCCTGGTGTCGGTGCTGCTCAATGCCGCGCTGAATGGCGTCAGCGTGGCGCAAACCACCGCCAGCAAATCCGCCTCGCACATCCTTTAGTTTGGAGCTGCCCATGACTCAACTTCAGAACATCCTGATCAAGAACCCGGTCGCGGTGATGACCGGCCTGCGCGGCCCTCGCGCGCGGGCCGGCGCCGTGGACATTCGCGTGGTCAATGGTCGCATCGCTGAAATGGCCGCGAACCTTGAACCACAACCCGGCGAACGGCTGATCGACGCGCGCAACAGCGTGGTCTATCCAGGCTGGATCAACACCCACCATCACCTGTTCCAGAACCTGCTCAAAGCCGTGCCCGAAGGACTGAATCAGGATCTGCAAGGCTGGCTGGCGAGCGTGCCCTACCCGCGCCTCAACCGCTTCACCCCACAACTGGCGCGGATCGCCGCACGGCTGGGCATGGTCGAGTTGCTGCTGTCCGGCGTCACCACCTGCGCCGATCACCACTACCTCTACCACGCCCACGGCAGCACCGAGACCGGCGACTTGCTGTTCGACATGGCCGATGAATTTGGCCTGCGCTTTGTGCTGTGCCGTGGCGGCGCGCTGGAGTCGGCCAGCGCGCATCCCGGCTTCTCGAAAACTGCGCTGCAACCAGAAAGCCTCGAACAAATGGTCGGCGATATCGAACGGCTGAAAGCGCTGTATCACCAGGACACCCCAGACGCGATGCGCCGCGTGGTCGTCGCCCCGACCACGCCGACCTTTTCCTTGCCGCCAACCCTGCTGCGCGAACTCGCCCATACCGCGCGCGGACTCGGCCTGCGCCTGCACACGCACCTGTCGGAAACGCAGAACTACGTGAATTTCTGCCGGGAAAAATACAACTGCCTGCCGGTGGAATTCGTCGCCGAACACGAATGGCTCGGCCCGGACGTCTGGTTCGCCCACGCCGTACACCTGCAACCGGGAGAAATCCGCATGCTCGCGCAGACCGGCACCGGCGTGTCCCACTGCCCGGTGAGCAACGCCCGGCTGGGCAGCGGCGTCGCGCCGATCCCACAAATGTACGAGGCCGGCGTGCCGATCTCCCTCGGTGTCGACGGTGTCGCCTCCAACGAATCCGGAAGCATGGTCGGCGAAGCCAACACCGCGTGGCTGATCCACCGCGCCGAACAAGGCGCCTCGGCGACCACTGCTGAAGACGTCATTCACTGGGGCACGGCGGGCGGCGCGCAGGTGCTGGGGCTTGGCGCCGTCGGCACGCTGGAAGTCGGGCAAGCGGCGGACCTGGTGGTCTACAGCCTCGACCATCCTCGGTTCTATGGCTTCCACGACAGCGCCGTCGCGCCGGTGGTCGCGGGCGAACCGATCACGGTGAAATACAGCCTGGTGGGCGGCCGGATCGTCGTCGACAACGGCGGGATTCCGGGCCTGGACATCGAACGCATGCGCGCCGAAGCGTGGGAAGGCGTGCAGCAATTGATGAACGTCGACGACTGATCAAAACCCACCACAAACCCCTTGTAGGAGTGAGCCTGCTCGCGATAGCGGTGTATCAGTCAGAGTTAACGTGGCTGACAGACCGCTATCGCGAGCAGGCTCACTCCTACAGGGGATCGCGGTGTATTCGCGCCTTCCGGGTTTGTCGACTAACGTTACTCCCTCATCGGACTGAGCCCCAGGGCTCTTGATCAAGGAGAGACTGATGACGTCGCGTCGCACGATCGAACAGACCTATCGCACCTGGTCCAGCCCCATTCTGCTGGAGCTGAAAAAGCGCGAACACCAGATGGCGCCGTTCGAGCGTCAGGCGTTGGAGAATGTCTTGGTGGAGAGGCGCTTGCTGGATATCGGCAATCCGAATGGCAATGACCGGCGCACGAGTGCCGCAAGCAAAAACGACCGTTCCGGCTGATCACTTCACTTAACCGAACACATAAAACCCTGTGGGAGCGAGCTTGCTCGCTCCCACAGTTGCAGGCTGCGAACTGTTGATGTTTATGCGGCGGCTTTACCGGCTGCCACCGCCGCCGACGCCGCCAGCATCGCCCGCAACAACACCGCGCACCCCGCCGCCAGATCATCCGGCGCGGCATTCTCGATTTCGTTGTGGCTGATGCCGCCTTCGCACGGTACGAAAATCATCCCCGCCGGACCGAGTTCGGCGAGGAAAATGGCGTCGTGACCGGCGCCGCTGACGATGTCCATGTGCGACAGGCCCAGGCCCTTGGCCGCGCCGCGTACCGCTTCCACGCAGCCTTTTTCGAAGTACAGCGGCGGGAAGTCGGCGGTAGGTGTCAGTTCATAAGTCAGTCCATGTTCCTCACAGGTCGCGTCAATAACTTGTTTGACCTCGGCGATCATCGAATTCAGCCGCGCCGGTTCCAGATGCCGGAAGTCGAGGGTCATGCGCACTTCGCCGGGGATGACGTTGCGCGAGCCGGGATAGGCTTGCAGGCAACCGACCGTGCCGCAGGCGTGCGGTTGATGGCCGAGGGCTGCGCGGTTGACGGCGCCGACGATAACCGAGGCGCCGACCAAGGCATCTTTGCGCAGGTGCATCGGGGTTGGTCCGGCATGAGCCTCGACGCCGCGCAGCTTGAGGTCGAACCACTTCTGCCCCAGCGCGCCGAGCACCACGCCGATGGTTTTCTGCTCGTCTTCGAGGATCGGGCCTTGTTCTATGTGCGCTTCGAAGTAAGCGCCAACTTTATGTCCGCTGACCTTGCGCGAACCGGCGTAGCCGATGGCGTTCAGCGCTTCGCCGACCGTGACGCCCTCGGCATCGACCTTGGCGAGGGTTTCTTCGAGGGTGAATTTTTCGGCAAACACGCCGGAGCCCATCATGCACGGCGCAAAGCGCGAGCCTTCTTCGTTGGTCCAGACCACCACTTCCAGTGGCGCTTCGGTTTCCACCTTGAGGTCGTTGAGGGTACGCAGCACCTCGACACCGGCGAGTACACCGAAGCAGCCGTCGAACTTGCCGCCGGTGGGTTGGGTGTCGATGTGGCTGCCGGTCATCACTGGCGGCAGGTCGGGATTGCGCCCCGGGCGACGGGCGAAGATGTTGCCGACTTCATCGACCGTGACGCTGCATCCGGCGTCCTTGCACCATTGCACAAACAGGTCGCGGGCCTGGCGGTCGAGATCGGTCAGGGCCAGACGACAGACCCCGCCCTTGACCGTGGCGCCGAGTCTGGCCAACTCCATGAGCGACGCCCATAAGCGGTCGCGGTTGATGTGCTGATGGCTCGATTGCAGAACGTCTACGGCTGCGTTCATGGGGATCTCCTCAGGCTGCTTTTCTTATGGATATTGCTGTGGTGTCGGGTAGACCGCTATCGCGAGCAGGCTCACTCCTACAGGGGAACGCATTCCAAATGTAGGAGTGAGCCTGCTCGCGATGAGGCCATTCGCTACACCGCTGTTTTAACGGCAGAGGGCTGCGCACGCATCACGCACAACCCGTAATAAATAATCCCGCCCAGCGCCGAGCCGGTGAACCAGCCATAGCTGTAGAACCAGCTGAACGCATCGCTGCCCAGCGACAACAAGGTCAGTACAACCGGCACCCCGAACGCAAGAAACCCCGCCCAGTTCCACGCCGGATAGACGTCATCGCGGTACAACCCGGCCAGATCGAGTTGCTGTTTCTTGATCAGGAAATAGTCCACCACCATGATCCCGGCGATCGGTCCGAGCAGGCTTGAATACCCGAGCAGCCAATTGGAATACACGGTTTCCAGGCTGACATCGGAGACAATCAAACCAAGCTTTTTCAGCAACTCATGGCCCATCAGCAACAGCCCGACCAACCCGGTCAGCAACACCGCTTTGGTGCGGTTGATCACCTTCGGCGCGATGTTCTGAAAGTCGTTGGTCGGCGAGACAATGTTCGCGGCGGTGTTGGTCGACAACGTGGCGATGATGATCAATGCCATCGCCCCCGCGACCCACACAGGGCTCTGGATATGGCCGATCAGACTGACCGGATCGGAAACGGTCACGCCGACCAGTTTCACCGACGCCGCAGTCATGATTACGCCCAGCGAAGCGAACAGAAACATGGTCAGCGGCAGGCCGAAAATCTGTCCGAGGATCTGATCCTTCTGGCTCTTGGCGTAACGACTGAAGTCCGGAATGTTCAGCGACAATGTCGCCCAGAAACCCACCATCGCGGTCAACCCGGCGGCGAAGTAACTCACCACACTGGCGCCTTCCGGACGTTTTGGCGGGATCGCCAGCAGTTCGGTCATCGACACATTGGGCATCGCCCACACCAGCAAGCCGATGCCGACCGCCACCAGCAATGGCGCGGATAACGTCTCCAGCCACTTGATCGACTCGGCGCCGCGAATCACCACCCACAGGTTCAGCGCCCAGAACACCATGAAGCCGATCACCTCCCCGGTGCCACCGAGGGATTTCCAGCCCTCGAACACCGAGCCGAGAAACAGGTGGATCGCCAACCCGCCAAACATCGTCTGAATGCCGAACCAGCCACACGCGACCAACGCGCGAATCAGGCACGGCACGTTGGAGCCGAGAATGCCGAACGATGAACGCAGCAGCACCGGGAACGGAATGCCGTACTTGGTCCCGGGAAAGGCGTTCAGCGTGAGCGGAATCAGCACAATGACGTTGGCGAACAGAATCGCCAGCAGCGCTTCGCCGACGCTCAAGCCGAAGTACGCGGTGAGTACGCCGCCGAGGGTATAGGTCGGCACACAGATCGACATGCCGACCCACAGCGCGGTGATGTGCCATTTGTTCCAGGTTCGTTCGCGCACCTTGGTCGGTGCCATGTCGTGGTTGTAACGGGGACTGTCGAGGACATCGCTGCCGGCTTCGAGTTCGAACAAGCCGTCGCGCTCGGTCACTTGCGATCTGTTCTGTTGCATGGCCGCTCCACTGTTCTTCTGATTATTTTTTTGCTCATCAGGCGGCTGGCACTCGCAGGTGCAAACCGGACGATGGCCGGAGGAACTGACAACTTTCGTGCACCGGCCATGGTGTCAGCGGCGGCATCAATAAACGTGCCGGGTGCCCCGCTTTCGCATCGGGCGGTACTGCAAACGCTTTGCAACTTTCTGATATTCATCAGTTTTAATTATTCACCTTGGGAGTCCGCGAAAACTTGTCTGAACGCTCAGGCTAAACGTCGGGCAAGTTGTTCGAACTGTCAGGACTCAATCTGGTGCACTGCATTTATTTTCAATGTGCGCGAGCAGCCGCAGCTCAACTTCAAGCGGCTGATTTCACATACAAAATCTTGCTCATATTTCCATCCTGTCAAGTGCGTCAAAATGGTGAACGGCCTCACCATTTTGGTGATTCATCGGTTTTATCTTTATTTTTCAATCACTTAAAACAGTCATAAGCTTATAAAAAATAATCTTGATCTATTGCAAATCTGCGACTAGTTTCTATTCCTGACAGCGCTGACAGGAATACACCCTGCAACGCCGTACATCAATAAAACATCTAGAACCGGCACAAGTCGGTCAATGCCTGCGAGGAACTCGGAATGTCTCTGTTGATCCGTGGCGCCACCGTTGTTACCCATGATGAAAGTTATCGCGCCGACGTCTATTGCGCCGACGGCGTGATCAAAGCCATCGGTGAAAACCTGGATATTCCCGCCGGCACCGAAGTGCTCGACGGCAGTGGCCAATACCTGATGCCCGGCGGCATCGATCCGCACACCCACATGCAGCTTCCGTTCATGGGCACTGTGGCCAGTGAAGATTTTTATAGTGGCACGGCCGCGGGACTGGCCGGTGGCACCACATCGATCATCGACTTTGTGATTCCCAATCCGCAACAGTCGCTGATGGAAGCGTTTCATCAGTGGCGCGGCTGGGCGGAAAAATCCGCGTCCGACTATGGCTTCCACGTCGCGATCACCTGGTGGAGCGAGCAGGTGCGTGAGGAAATGGCCGAGCTGGTCAGCCATCACGGCATCAACAGCTTCAAGCACTTCATGGCCTACAAGAACGCGATCATGGCCGCCGACGACACGCTGGTGGCGAGCTTCGAACGTTGCCTGGAACTCGGCGCAGTGCCGACCGTGCACGCGGAAAACGGCGAGCTGGTTTATCACTTGCAACGCAAGTTGATGGCCCAGGGCATCACCGGGCCGGAAGCGCATCCGCTGTCGCGGCCGTCGCAGGTTGAAGGTGAAGCAGCCAGTCGGGCGATTCGTATCGCTGAAACCATCGGCACGCCGTTGTACCTGGTGCACGTTTCGACCAAGGAAGCCCTCGACGAAATCACCTATGCGCGCAGCAAAGGCCAGCCGGTGTATGGCGAAGTCCTCGCCGGGCATTTACTGCTCGACGACAGCGTCTACCAACACCCGGACTGGCAGACCGCTGCCGGTTACGTGATGAGCCCGCCGTTCCGCCCGCGCGGTCATCAGGAAGCGCTCTGGCACGGTCTGCAAAACGGCAATCTGCACACCACCGCGACTGACCATTGCTGCTTCTGCGCCGAGCAAAAAGCCGCCGGCCGTGATGACTTCAGCAAGATTCCCAACGGCACCGCCGGCATTGAAGATCGCATGGCGGTGCTTTGGGATGAGGGGGTTAACTCCGGGCGTTTGTCGATGCAGGATTTCGTCGCGCTTACCTCCACCAACACCGCGAAAATCTTCAATCTCTATCCGCGCAAAGGTGCGATTCGCGTTGGCGCCGATGCCGATCTGGTGCTGTGGGATCCGCAGGGTACGCGCACCATTTCCGCCAAGACCCACCATCAGCAGGTGGACTTCAACATCTTCGAAGGCAAGACCGTACGCGGCGTGCCGAGCCATACCGTCAGCCAGGGCCGCGTGGTCTGGGCCGATGGCGACCTGCGCGCCGAGCGCGGTGCCGGGCGGTATATCGAACGGCCGGCGTATCCGGCGGTGTTTGATTTGCTGAGCAAGCGGGCTGAGATGCACCGGCCAACAGCCGTTAAACGCTGATCCCCAGAAGATGATCGTTCCCACGCTCTGCGTGGGAATGAAGCCCGTGACGCTCCGCGTCACTGGACGCGGAGCGTCCCTAGAGGCATTCCCACGCAGAGCGTGGGAACGATCTGCCCATCAGAGGCAGCACCTCAAATAACCGTGAGGCCATAAACCGTGATCGAGACCCTGAACCATCTCCCCCACCCGCACGAAAGTGCGGCCGCCCTCGCCGGGCATTTCACTGATCTGGCGCCACCGCTCAACGATCGGCAAGCGCATCTGGAAGCCTCGCGCTGCCTGTATTGCTACGACGCACCGTGCGTGAATGCGTGCCCGAGCGAGATCGATATTCCCTCGTTCATCCGCAATATCCATCAGGACAACGTCCCCGGCGCTGCGCAGAAAATCCTTTCGGCCAACATCCTCGGCGGCAGTTGCGCACGAGTCTGTCCGACCGAAATCCTCTGTCAGCAAGCCTGCGTGCGCAACAACGCCCACGAATGCGCGCCAGTGTTGATCGGCCTGCTGCAGCGCTATGCCGTCGACAACGCAAACTTCACCGAGCACCCGTTCCAGCGTGCCGCCGCCAGCGGTAAACGCATTGCCGTGGTCGGTGCCGGACCGGCCGGTTTGTCCTGTGCGCACCGTAGCGCCATGCACGGTCATGACGTGGTGATTTTCGAGGCGCGGGAAAAAGCCGGCGGCCTCAATGAATACGGGATCGCCAAGTACAAACTGGTCGACGACTACGCGCAGAAGGAACTGGATTTCCTCCTGCAAATCGGCGGCATCGAAATCCGCCACGGGCAGAAGCTTGGCGAGAATCTGACCCTCAGCGAACTGCATCAGCAGTTCGACGCGGTGTTCCTCGGCCTCGGCCTCAATGCCAGCAAACAACTCGGCCTGGCACACGAAGATGCGCCGGGTTTGCTTGCTGCCACCGATTACATCCGCGAACTGCGTCAGGCCGATGATCTGACGCAACTGCCGCTGGCCGAACGTTGCATCGTCCTCGGCGCCGGCAACACGGCAATCGACATGGCTGTGCAAATGGCCCGCCTCGGCGCCCGTGATGTGAATCTGGTGTATCGCCGTGGCGCGGCGGACATGGGCGCCACCGGCCATGAGCAAGACATCGCCAAAGCCAACCAGGTGCGCCTGCTGACCTGGGCGCAACCGGAAGAGGTGCTGCTCGACGCTCAGGGCCAGGTGCGCGGCATGCGTTTCGCTCGTACCGATCTGGTCGACGGTCGCCTGCAAACCACCGGGGAGACCTTCGAACTGGCCGCTGATGCCATCTTCAAAGCCATCGGCCAGGCGTTCGATGGCTGCGCCCTCGCTGACCCATTGGCCCGTGAGCTCAAGCGTCAGGGTGAACGCATCTACGTCGATGAAAACCTGCGCACCAGCGTCCCCGGCGTGTATGCCGGCGGCGATTGCACCAGCCTCGATCAAGACCTCACCGTGCAAGCCGTACAGCACGGCAAACTCGCCGCCGAGGCGATCAACGCGCAACTGATGCTCAACGTGGAGGCTGCGTAAATGGCCGATCTCTCGATAGTCTTCGCTGGCATCAAGGCGCCGAATCCGTTCTGGCTGGCCTCCGCGCCGCCTACTGACAAAGCCTACAACGTCGTCCGCGCCTTTGAAGCAGGCTGGGGTGGCGTGGTCTGGAAAACCCTCGGTGAGGATCCGGCGGCGGTCAACGTCTCCTCGCGCTACTCAGCGCATTACGGCAATAACCGCGAAGTGCTCGGCATCAATAACATCGAGCTGATCACCGACCGTTCGCTGGAAATCAACCTGCGCGAAATCACTCAGGTGAAGAAGGACTGGCCGGATCGCGCGTTGATCGTGTCGCTGATGGTGCCGTGCGTAGAGGAGTCGTGGAAACACATTCTGCCGCTGGTCGAAGCCACCGGCGCTGACGGTATCGAGCTGAACTTCGGCTGCCCGCACGGCATGCCTGAACGTGGCATGGGTGCGGCGGTCGGTCAGGTGCCGGGGTACGTCGAACAAGTCACGCGCTGGTGCAAGACCTATTGCTCGCTGCCGGTGATCGTCAAACTGACGCCGAACATCACGGATATTCGTGTCGCGGCCCGGGCGGCGCATCGCGGCGGCGCCGATGCGGTGTCGCTGATCAATACGATCAACTCGATCACCAGCGTCGACCTGGAACACATGGTCGCCCTGCCCACCGTCGGCAGCAAAAGCACGCATGGCGGTTATTGCGGCTCGGCGGTGAAGCCGATTGCGCTGAACATGGTCGCCGAGATTGCCCGCGATCCGCAGACCCAGGGCTTGCCGATCTGCGGCATTGGCGGCATCGGCAGTTGGCGCGACGCGGCGGAATTCATGGCGTTGGGCAGCGGCGCCTTGCAGGTGTGCACGGCGGCGATGCTGCATGGTTTCCGCATTGTCGAGGAGATGAAGGACGGGTTGTCGCGGTGGATGGACAGTCAGGGTTACGCCAATATTGCCGAGTTTGCCGGGCGTGCGGTGGGCAACACCACGGACTGGAAGTACCTCGACATCAACTATCAGGTGATCGCCAAGATTGATCAGGACGCGTGCATTGGTTGCGGGCGCTGTCACATTGCTTGCGAGGACACTTCACACCAGGCGATCGGTAGTCTGAAGCAGGCGGACGGCACGCATAAATATGAAGTGATTGATGAGGAGTGTGTGGGTTGTAACTTGTGCCAGATCACTTGTCCGGTGGCGGACTGTATCGAGATGGTGCCGATGGAGACTGGCAAGCCGTTTCTGGACTGGAATCATGATCCGCGCAATCCGTATCACGTTGCGGTCTGAATCGGGGGCTGATCCTGAAAGACCCTCACCCTAACCCTCTCCCAAAGGGAGAGGGGACTGATTGGGGGATGCTGCGAAACTCCGCCGACCTGATAGTGCTGCTGTGAATCCATAATCGACAGGACTCATAGGCAAGGATTGCTTTGAATCCATAACCGATGCATGAACTGGCAAGGACTGCTTTGAATCCATAATCAACCCGGTTTTTCAGGTCGATGTACCTCTAAATACACCTCGATCGGCTCCCTCTCCCTCTGGGAGAGGGCTGGGGTGAGGGTCAGCTTTTGCTTCAGGGCTCCAACCCGATCCCGCGCAAGATCACACTCGTCACCGTCTGCACCGCCCGCTCAAACTGCATGTCCGACAGCGGCTGATGCTCGTTGAGAATATTCACCTGATGATCAAAGTCGGCGTAATGCTGTGTCGACGCCCAAATCATGTACAGCAAACTCGAAGGCTCCACCGGCAGAATCCGCTTGTCCTCGACCCACTGCCGAATCTTCGCCTCCTTCATCTTCGCCCAGTCATACAGGCTGACATCCAGCGCCTCGCCCAGCGTCGGTGCGCCGTGGATGATTTCATTGGCCCAGACTTTCGAGCCGTACGGGCGGCTGCGCGAGTGGTTCATCTTGGCGCGGATGTAACTGCTGAGCACCACGCGCGGGTCGTCGAACATCTCGAAGCACAGCGCGTCCTGTTTCCACACTTCCAGCAGATCAAACAGCACCGCGCTGTACAGCTCGCTCTTGGTGCTGAAGTAGTAATGCAGGTTGGAACGCGGCAGTTGCACCTCGGCAGCAATATCCGCCATGGCGGTGCCACCGAAGCCTTTTTCGGCGAAGACTTTCTCCGCCGCCAGGAGGATTTTTTCGACGTTACTGCGACGAATCTCGATCTTGTGATTGCCCATGAGGGCTCCCTGACAACAGCGTTGCCCAAGACTAGCATCCGCTCTGGTGCGCGGGCGAACGCTGTAAACAAAACTTCGTACTGACGCAGCTGGATGGCTAAACTGAGGCTCTTCGATCCTGTCTCAGAGGTATTTGCGATGCTGTTCAAGAACGTCTTGACCACCACTGCCCTGCTCGCTTCGCTGTTCGCCGCATCCTCGGTATTCGCCCACGCTCACCTGAAAAGCCAGATCCCGGCCGCCGACAGTACCGTCGCCGCCCCGGCCGATTTGCGCCTGACCTTTTCCGAAGGTGTCGAGGCCAGTTTCACCAAAGTCACCGTGACCAAGGATGGCGCGCCGGTCGCGATCAAGCCGCTGACCACCGAAGGCGACAAGAAAACCCTGATCGTCACCCCGGCCGCACCGCTGAGCGCTGGCGAATACAAAGTCGAATGGCACGCGGTGTCGGTCGATACGCACAAAAGCGAAGGCGCTTATCAGTTCAAGGTTGGCCAGTAATTCATGAGTGAAGCGCTGGTGCTGTGCCGCTTTGTGCATTTCATCGTGGTGTTGATGCTGTTCGGGGCCTGGCTGTTCAGGCCGTTGCTGCTCAAGGATGAAGCGCCGCAAGTGGACCGGCACCTGGCGCGACTGGCGCGTTGGCTGGCTGCTGTGGCGCTGCTCAGCGGAATTGCCTGGGCACTTTTGATTACTGCGAGCATGGCCGGTTCGGCAGCGGCGGCGTTTGATCCGGACACAGTTTCGCTGGTGCTGGGCCACACGTTTTTTGGTCAGGTGTGGCGTTGGCATCTGCTGATCAATGCTGTGCTGTTGGCGTTGCTGTTCACACCTTGGCGTTCAAGCACGCCATTGCGATTGGGCTTGAGCGCGTTGTTGCTGGCGACCCTGGCACCGGTCGGGCATGGGGCGATGCTCAACGGGCTGAGTGGGCAATTGCTGATTCTCAACCAGATCGTGCATCTGACCTGCGTGGCCGCGTGGCTCGGCGGACTGTTGTTGCTGGTGCTGATTCTGCGTCAGCCGACGGAGCCGATGCCGGCGATTTTGCGGCGTTTCAGCGGGGTCGGTTATGCGCTGGTCGCCGGGCTGCTGATCACCGGTTTGATCAACGTGCGCGTGTTGACCGGCCAGTGGTGGCCGACGCCGTTGTTCAGCGGGTTTGCCTTGATTCTGCTGATCAAGGCAATGATTGTGCTGGCGATGCTCGGGTTGGCATTGTTCAACCGCTTGCGCATCGATGACTGCGAACAACGAATGGGCACCCTGCGACGCAGCGTGATGCTTGAATGGTTGCTCGGCATTGGCGCCGTAGCCGCCGTCTCGCTACTCGGCACCCTGCCCCCGATGATCACTGCCTGAAAATCAAAAGATCGCAGCCTTCGGCAGCTCCTACAGATGATCCATGTAGGAGCTGCCGAAGGCTGCGATCTTTTGATCTTAATGGGGCTGGGTGTTGCCCGCTGCGGTATCGATGCTGACCACCACCGACATCCCCGGACGCAACCGTTCCTCTTCCTGCTGATCAGGATCAATAGTGATCCGCACCGGCACCCGCTGAGCAATTTTCACAAAGTTGCCGGTGGCGTTATCCGCCTGCAACAAGGCAAATTCAGACCCCGTGCCCGGCGAAATATGCTGCACATGCCCGGTGAATTTGCGGTGGTTCAACGCATCGACGGTGAAGCGCACCGGTTGCCCGACCCGCACGTTATCCATCTGGGTTTCCTTCATGTTGGCGATCACCCACTTCTGGTTTGGCACCAACGCCATCAACTGCGCCCCGGAGTTGACGTAGGCGCCAAGGCGCACGCCGATCTGCCCGAGCTGACCGTCACGCGGGGCGACGATGCGCGTGTTCGACAGATCGATCCGCGCCAGTTGCACCGCCGCTTCGGCGCTGGCCACCGCCGCTTCCAGCGAGCCGCGATTGACGATCACCGTTTGCAGATCCTGCCGGGCGATTTCCAGATTGGCCTTGGCTTGCGCCACCGCCGCAATGCTTTGCGCATTGGCTGCGAGTGCCACATCCATCTCACGCTTGGACACTGAACCGTCGCGTACCAATTCCTGATTTCGGCGCAGATCGGCCTCGCTTTTGCGCAATTGCGCTTCGCTGTCGGCCTGCACGGCCTGACGCAATTTTATCGTCGCCTCGGCGCTGTTGCGTTGCTGCACCACGTTGGCCAGGGAAGCCTTTTGCACCGCCAGTTGCGCCAACGACTGATCGAGGCGCTGCTGATAAATGCGGTCGTCCAGACGCACCAGCAGATCGCCGGCCTTCACGTACTGGAAATCCTGCACCGGCACTTCATACACATAGCCGGCGAGCTGCGGGCCGATGATCGTTACCTGCCCGCGCACCAGTGCGTTTTCCGTGGTCTCGACCGCGCTGCTGAACGGCGGCAATTGCCAGGCATAAAGCACGATCAGCACGCCAACGATGGCAATCGCGGCGAAGCCCAGCGAAGAGATGATCCGCACTCGCAGCGAGCGTGGCTCGGTGTTCGGCGATGACGGCGGCGCCACACCCTCGGGCGTCGCGGCAATGGCATTGGTGGTCGTGGTGGTCGGTTCGGTCATGAAGAAGTGGCACCGCTCGAAGGTGTGGATGGCGCAGGGGCGACGGCTTTGGTGGTGCTCATCAGCCACAGCGCACGAATGGACAGCCAGATCATGGTCAGCACCGCAATCACGGCGATCAGCATGAACACGTCGTTATAGGCCAGCACGTTGGCCTCACGGGTAGCGGCATTGGACAGGGTGCGAATACCCGCGAGATTGCGCAGGCTCGGATCGGCCAACAGCGAACCGTACGCCGAGCCGCCGCTCTGCACGCGTGCTGCCACTAAAGGGTCAGACAGCGTCAGATGCTCAACGATTTGACTGGAATGAAATTTTTCCCGGACGATCTGGAAAGTTCCCAGAAGCGCTGCGCCAAGCAGGCCGCCAAGGTTATTGCAGATCCCGAACAGCACGGAAAAACTCACCAGGTTACGCGGATTGGTCAGCACGTTGCGCGTGCCGAGAACCATGGTCGGGCCGAGGAAAAACGTGCTGCCGAAGGCCAGCAGGAACTGGCTGAAATACAGGTTCTGCGGGCGGGTCAGGTTGTTGGAAAAACTGTCCATTACCGACCCGGTGGCCATCAGACCCAAGGAGATGATCAACGGCATCAACAGGTGTTTGGGGTCGATCGTCAGTGCACTGGTCAACAGCCCCGCGACGCTGCCAATCAGCATGACCACGTACAGGCTGTGCAACTGCTCGTAGCCCATGTTCAGGTTTTGCATGAAGCCCACCGCCCCGGTGGACTGCTCCGAGGTGACCATACGAATCAGGGTCACCGCCAGCGCCAGGCGGATCATCGTTCCGCTGCCAAGCCAACGGGTCATCAGCATCGGGTTGCTACGGTTATGTTCGATGGCCAGGCCGGCGAGAATCAGCGCGATGGACGAAGCCAGGGCAACACCGATCCAGTCCGCCTCCAGCCACCAGTCAATCCGCCCCAACGACAGCACCGCGCACAACAACGCCACGCCCGTAGCCAGAATCGCGAAGGTCAGAAAATCGAGTTTTTCGAAGGTTTTGAAACGATCGCCCGGCGGCAACTTGAGCATCAACACGCAACCGAGCGACAGCAGCGCCATGCCCAATTCGAACAGGTACAAGCCACGCCATTCGGCAATCTGCAACAAGTCTTCGGAGAACAAGCGCGCCAGCGGCAACGCCAGTTGCGAGGTGCCAAGACCCAGCACCAGCGCCTTCATCCGCCACTTCGCCGGGAATGCCTGGACCATGTAATACAGGCCCAGCGAACTCAGCGCCGCGCCCACCATGCCGTGCGCCGCACGCACTGCGACGGCGGAATTCAGATCGTTGACGAACAGATGGCCGAAGGTCACCAGCGCATACAGCACCAGGAACACTTCAGTGAATGCGCGCAAACCGAACTGCTGGCGAAACTTCACCAACAGCAGGTTCATCGACACGTTGGTCATCACATACGCCGCCGGCAGCCAGGCCATTTCTGCGGTGGTTGCGCCGAGGGCGCCCTGCAGATACGTCAGGTTGGCGACCACCAGCGAATTACCCAAACCACCGGTCAATGCCACCAGCACACCGACCAGCGCATAGGCCAGGCGCTTGGGATTGGAGTGCAACGGCGTCGAGGGGGAACCGGGCAGACTGGGCTTTTCGTGGGGCTGCCAGTTGCGCGGGGCGTATTGATCCATGGAAAGGCCTTGTACGGAACGTGGGTGAAGTTTGCCGCAAATTCACCGGCAACACACATCCCATGGACAACACAGATCCTTGTAGGAGCTGTCGAGTGAAACGAGGCTGCGATCTTTTGATCCTGTTTTTTTAAAAAGCCAGATCAAAAGATCGCAGCGTGCCGCAGCTCCTACAAAGTGATCTGCGTCGCGACGGCAAGTCATCGTATAACTTGCTGTTGACATTCCCGCAAAACCTAGGAAATATCCGCACCAATGTTGTACGACGACGTATGACAAATAATAAAAACAACAAACGAAACAGGGAGCGTCACAGTGAGCACACTTGTCCGCAATTCCGTCCGCCCAACTCGCTTCTCCAACCGTTCCACCCTGAGCCTGATCGGCTGCAGCAGCCTGGCCCTCGCCCTACCGATGAGCGCCGATGCCGAAGGCTTTCTCGAAGACAGCAAAGCCACGCTGAACCTGCGCAACGCCTACTTCAACCGCAACTTCGTCAACCCGGCCAATGCCCAGGGCAAGGCCGAAGAGTGGACGCAGAACTTCATCCTCGACGCCAAATCCGGCTTCACCCAAGGCACCGTCGGTTTCGGTCTCGATGTGCTGGGGATGTATTCGCAAAAGCTTGATGGCGGCAAAGGCACCGGCGGCACGCAACTGTTGCCGATCCACGATGACGGGCGTCCGGCGGATAATTTCGGCCGCCTCGGCGTGGCGTTGAAAGCCAAGGTCTCGAAGACAGAATTGAAGGTTGGCGAATGGATGCCGGTGCTGCCGATCCTGCGCTCCGACGATGGCCGCTCCCTGCCGCAGACCTTTCGCGGCGGCCAGATCACCTCTACCGAGATCAATGGCCTGAGCGTCTACGGCGGCCAGTTCCGCGGCAACAGCCCACGCAACGACGCGAGCATGGAAGACATGTCGATGAACGGCCGCGGCGCGTTCACATCAGACCGCTTCAACTTCGGCGGCGGCGAATACACCTTCAACGACAAGCGCACCCTGGTCGGCGTGTGGTACGCCGAACTCAGCGACATCTACCAACAGCAGTATTTCAACCTCAGCCACAGCCAGCCGTTGGGCGACTGGACCCTGGGCGCCAACCTCGGTTTCTTCACCGGCAAGGAAGACGGCAGCGCCCAGGCCGGCGACCTCGACAACAAGACCGCGTTCGCCCTGCTTTCGGCCAAATACGGTGGCAACACCTTCTACGTCGGCCTGCAAAAACTCAGCGGCGACGACGCGTGGATGCGGGTCAACGGCACCAGCGGCGGCACCCTCGCCAACGACAGTTACAACGCCAGTTACGACAACGCCAAGGAACGCTCGTGGCAGTTGCGTCACGACTACAACTTCGTCGCCCTCGGCGTTCCCGGCCTGACGCTGATGAACCGCTACATCAGCGGCGATAACGTGCACACCGGAACAATTACTGACGGCAAGGAATGGGGCCGCGAGTCGGAACTGGCCTACACCGTGCAGAGCGGGCCGCTGAAGAATCTCAACGTGAAATGGCGTAACGCAACGATTCGCCGGGACTTCAGCACCAACGAGTTCGATGAGAACCGGATCTTTATCAGTTATCCGATTTCGTTGTTGTAAAGCCAGTCGCCACACCGAGTTTCCCTGTGGGAGCGAGCCTGCTCGCGAAGGCGGCGTGTCAGTCGATGCAAGTGTTGCCTGGACCGGCCTCATCGCTGGCAAGCCAGCTCCCACAGGATTTTGTGGTGAATGCAGTAATTGAAAACAACGCTGATACCTGTGGGAGCTGGCTTGCCAGCGATGGCGGCGGCAGATTCACCATTGATGTTGATTGACACACCGCTTTCGCGAGCAGGCTCGCTCCCACATGGGATTGCATTGCAAATACGGAACGGTGGTGATCGAAAAGACAACCAGGCCTTCCGTCATCTACACCAAAAGTCGCGTTGACAAGTTCCGGAAACCCTACCGATACTTCAGCGCAGTCATACGACAACCTACAACAACCCTAATAACAATATGTCCAGGGATTGCCATGACGTCTACCTCTACTCCCCGCGCTCCATTCAATCGCCTGCTGCTGACCGGCGCTGCCGGTGGCCTGGGCAAAGTTCTGCGCGAACGCCTGCGCCCTTATGCCAATGTGCTGCGTCTGTCCGACATCGCCGCCCTCGCTCCGGCTAGCGATGAGCGCGAAGAAATCGTCGTCTGCGACCTCGCCGACAAACACGCCGTGCACCAATTGGTCGAAGGCGTCGATGCAATCCTGCACTTTGGTGGCGTCTCCGTTGAGCGCCCGTTCGAAGAAATCCTCGGCGCTAACATTTGCGGCGTCTTTCACATCTATGAAGCCGCGCGCCGACATGGCGTGAAGCGGGTGATCTTCGCCAGCTCCAACCATGTGATCGGCTTCTATAAACAGGACGAGCCGCTCGATGCCGGCTCCGCCCGCCGCCCCGATGGCTACTACGGATTGTCCAAGTCTTACGGCGAAGACATGGCCAGTTTCTACTTCGATCGCTACGGCATCGAGACCGTCAGCATCCGCATCGGCTCCTCGTTCCCCGAGCCGCAAAACCGTCGAATGATGCACACCTGGCTGAGCTTCGACGACCTCACGCAATTGCTCGAACACTCGCTGTACACGCCGAACGTCGGTCACACGATTGTCTACGGCATGTCCGACAACAAGGACGTCTGGTGGGACAACCGCTTCGCCAGCCACCTCGGTTTTGAAGCGAAGGACAGCTCGGAAGTGTTCCGTGAAAAAGTCGAAGCGCAACCGATGCCGGCCGCCGATGACCCGGCGCGGATTTACCAGGGCGGCGCGTTTGTCGCGGCAGGTCCGTTCGGCGACTGATCACCCTGACAACGACGCAAAGGAATGAGTATGCAAGCCGAATTGATCGTCGATGCCCGCAACGCCGTCGGCGAAAGCCCGGTGTGGGTGGCAGAGGAAAATGCGCTGTACTGGGTCGATATTCCCAACGGCGGCCTGCAACGCTGGAGCGCCGACACTGGGCATGTGCATGCCTGGAAAACCCCGCAAATGCTCGCCTGCATTGCCCGCCACAGCCGTGGCGGCTGGGTGGCCGGCAGGGAAAGCGGATTCTTCCATCTGCACCCGCCCAGCGACGGCAGCCTCGACAGTGAGCTGTTGGCCAGCGTCGAGCACAGCCGCCAAGACATGCGCCTGAACGATGGTCGCTGCGACCGTCAGGGCCGGTTCTGGGCTGGCAGCATGGTGTTGAACATGGGCCTGAATGCTCCCGAAGGCCGGCTCTATCGTTACGGCGCCGGGCAGTCTGGGGTGGTCGAAGCGCAACTCGACGGCTTCATCGTGCCCAACGGCCTCGGTTTCAGCCCCGACGGCAAGACGATGTACCTGTCCGATTCGCATCCCGACGTGCAACTGATCTGGGCGTTCGATTACGACACGGACACTGGCACACCGTCGAATCGTCGCGTTTTCGTCGACATGAACCATTTCCCCGGTCGCCCCGATGGCGCCGCCGTGGACGCCGAAGGTTGCTACTGGATCTGCGCCAACGACGCCGGCCTCGTCCATCGCTACACGCCGGATGGGCGCCTTGACTACTCGCTGCCCGTACCGGTGAAAAAACCCACCATGTGCGCCTTCGGTGGCAGCGGGATGGACACCTTGTTCGTCGCCTCGATCCGTCCCGGCGATGACCTCGATCCGCAATCTCTGGCCGGCGGCGTGTTCGCCTTGAAGCCAGGCGTCAAAGGCCTTCCGGAACCCTTGTTCAACGATTGGCTTTAAACCCTCTGCTGCACCGCTGCGCCTTGAACACAACAATAACAAGACTGGAGACTCACCCCCATGAACTTCAAACGCACCTTGCTCGCCGCTGCACTTCCACTGATGTTCACCTTTGCCGGTGCCGCTCAGGCGCTGGAACTCAAATTCGCTGACATTCACCCCGCCGGTTACCCGACCGTCGTAGCCGAAGAAAGCATGGGCAAGACCCTGACCAAAGAATCCAACGGCGAGCTGACCTTCAAGTACTTCCCCGGCGGTGTGCTCGGTTCGGAAAAGGAAGTCATCGAGCAGATGCAGGTCGGCGCGGTGCAGCTGTCGCGCGTCAGCCTGGGTATCGTCGGCCCAGTAGTGCCGGACGTGAACGTGTTCAACATGCCGTTCATCTTCCGCGACCAGAAACACATGCGTGACGTCATCGATGGCCCGGTAGGCGACGAAATCCTCGGCAAAATCACCAACTCCGAATTCGGCCTGGTGGCCCTGGCGTGGATGGACGGCGGCACACGCAGCATTTACACCAAGAAACCGGTACGCAAACTCGAAGACCTCAAAGGCATGAAAATCCGTGTCCAGGGCAACCCGATGTTCATCGACATGATGAACGCCATGGGCGGTAACGGCATCGCCATGGACACCGGCGAGATCTTCAGCGCCCTGCAGACCGGCGTGATCGACGGCGCCGAAAACAACCCGCCGACCCTGCTTGAACACAACCACTTCCAGAACGCCAAATTCTATAGCCTGACCGGTCACCTGATCCTGCCCGAGCCGATCGTGATGTCGAAAATCACTTGGGAAAAACTCACCCCGGATCAACAGGCGCTAGTCAAAACAGCCGCCAAGGCTGCCCAGGCTGAAGAACGCGTGCTGTGGGACAAGAAATCCGCTGCCAGCGAAGAAAAACTCAAGGCTGCCGGCGTCGAGTTCATCACCGTCGACAAGAAACCCTTCTACGACGCCACCGCCTCGGTTCGGGAGAAATACGGCGCACCGTATGCCGATCTGATCAAAAAGATCGAAGCCGTTCAGTAACGCCTCCCACTCCATACTCATGAAAAGGCCCGACGCGCCCGATGTTTGAGGCGCGTCCGGTTACGGTGGAACCCGATGAAGAATTTGCTGCTGCGTATCAACGACAAGATTTACATGACGTGCATCTGGGTCGCCGGCCTTTCCGTCCTGGCGATTTCCCTGATGATCCCTTGGGGCGTGTTTGCCCGCTATGTGCTGGGCACCGGCTCGAGCTGGCCGGAACCCACAGCGATTCTGCTGATGATGGTGTTCACTTTTATCGGTGCTGCCGCCAGTTATCGCGCTGGCGCGCACATGGCGGTGGCGGTGCTCACCGCCCGCCTGCCGCCGCAACTGAAATCCGCAGCGGCGATTTTTTCCCAGTTACTCATGGCGGCGATCTGCATTTTCATGACGATCTGGGGCGCCCAGCTGTGCATGTCCACCTGGAACCAGTTCATGGCCGCCCTGCCCGACCTGCGGGTTGGCGTGACCTATTTGCCGATTCCACTGGGCGGCTTGCTAACGCTGATTTTCGTTGTGGAAAAACTCTTGCTCGGTGACCAGAGCAAACGACGCGTCGTGCAGTTCGACCTGGTTGAAGAAAGTGAAGGTGCCGCTTAATGGACGCTCTGATACTGCTGGGCAGTTTTATCGTATTGATCCTGATCGGTATGCCGGTCGCCTACGCGCTCGGCGCGGCCGCGCTGATCGGTGCATGGTGGATCGACATTCCGTTCCAGGCGGTGATGATCCAGGTCGCTTCGGGGGTGAACAAATTCTCGCTGCTGGCCATTCCGTTCTTCGTGCTCGCCGGTGCGATCATGGCCGAGGGCGGCATGTCCCGTCGATTGGTGGCGTGTGCCGGGGTGCTGGTGGGGTTTGTCCGCGGCGGTCTGTCGCTGGTCAACATCGTCGCGTCGACCTTTTTCGGCGCGATCTCCGGTTCGTCGGTGGCCGACACCGCGTCGGTGGGTTCGGTGCTGATTCCGGAAATGGAACGCAAGGGCTATCCACGGGACTTCTCCACCGCCGTGACCGTCAGCGGTTCGGTGCAAGCCCTGCTGACCCCGCCCAGCCATAACTCGGTGCTTTACTCCCTGGCCGCCGGTGGCACGGTTTCGATTGCCTCGCTGTTCATGGCGGGCATCGTGCCGGGCTTGCTGATGAGCGCCTGCCTGATGGTGCTGTGTCTGATTTTCGCGCGAAAACGCGATTATCCCAAGGGTGAAGTGATCCCGATGCGCCAGGCGTTGAAAATCGTCGGCGAAGCCCTCTGGGGCCTGATGGCGATGGTGATCATCCTCGGCGGCATCCTGTCCGGTATCTTCACCGCGACCGAGTCGGCGGCGATCGCCGTGCTCTGGGCATTCTTCGTCACCATGTTCATCTATCGCGACTACAAGTGGCGCGAGCTGCCGAAACTGATGCACCGCACGGTGCGGACGATTTCGATCGTGATGATCCTGATCGGTTTCGCCGCGAGCTTCGGCTACATCATGACCCTGATGCAGATCCCGGCGAAAATCACCACGCTGTTCCTGACCCTGTCGGACAACCGCTACGTGATCCTGATGTGCATCAACGTCATGCTGCTGTTGCTCGGCACGGTGATGGACATGGCGCCACTGATCCTGATCCTGACGCCGATCCTGATGCCGGTGATTCTCGGCATCGGTGTGGACCCGGTGCAATTCGGCATGATCATGCTGGTGAATCTGGGGATAGGGCTGATAACGCCGCCGGTGGGTGCGGTGCTGTTTGTCGGTTCGGCGGTGGGCAAAGTGAGTATTGAAAGCACTGTTAAAGCGTTGCTGCCGTTCTATGCCGTGCTGTTCCTGGTGTTGATGCTGGTGACTTACGTGCCGGCACTTTCGCTGTGGTTGCCGCACCTGGTGTTGTAACAACCTGAAAGATCGCAGCCTCGTTTCACTCGACAGCTCCTACAGGGAAACGCAATCCCTGTAGGAGCTGCCGAAGGCTCGGGCCGCGATCGGACGATCTTTTGATCTTCCAATACTCACGCCCGCAACAACATATACCCCGCCACCACCAGACAGACACTGGCAAACCCCACCTGCAACGCCCGCGCCGGCACTCGCGCACAGAGCTTGCGGCCGATGATCATGCCGACAATGCTGGCGACGATGAACGCCGCGCCCTGCCCGTCGATTCGCACACCGGCGTGAAACGATCCGATCACGCCAATCGCCGAAATCAGGCTGATCACCATCAATGACGTCGCAACAATCCCGCGCATTTGCACATCGGTCAGTTGCTTGAACGCCGGCACAATCAAAAAGCCGCCACCGACACCGAGCAAACCGGAAACAACCCCGGTGATCGCGCCTAAAGCCGCCAGGGTCGCGGTGCATTTGGCCGTCCAGTCAAGGCGCCCGGTTTCTTCGTTGAGCATACAGTTCTTCTGGCCCCAACTGGCGTGACCATGATCGCTCGGCCCCTCCTGCTGACGCTCGCGGCGCAGCATGCGCCAGGCCACCATGACCATCAGCAGACTGAACAGAATCATCAGAATCTTCTCCGGCAACTGATGCGCGAAGTAGATCCCCAACGGCGAAAACACTGCGCCCAACGCCGCAATCAACAACGCCGCGCGATAGCGCACCAGACCATGACGCAGGCCGTCGATAGCGCCGACTGCCGCCGCACTGCCCACCGCAAACAACGCCACCGGCGCGGCTTGCGTCATCGTCCAGCCAAGGCCGAGCACCAGTGCCGGCACCGCAAGAATCCCACCGCCGGCCCCGGTCAAACCGAGGAGCAATCCCATCACCACACCAAACAGACTTGCCAGCAACATAGGGTTTTCTCAGTCGACCTTTGACAGACCTGTCAGCCACTCGCGGCCTTTGAGCATGCCGTTCCAGTAGAACCACGGCAGCAGCGTCGCCTTGAGAAACCACGCGGAACGCCGCGCCACGGTCGGGTCCATCGGGAAGGTCGGCAGCAACTTGCCGGCGTAACCGAACTCGGCGAGGATCACCTTGCCCTTCTCCACTGTCGGCGGGCACGAGCCGTAGCCGTCGTACTTCAGCGGCAGCGGTAATTGCTGACGCAGGGCCAGCAGGTTTTCCGCGACCACGACCACTTGTTTGCGCACCGCTGCGGCGGTTTTCGCATTGCTGGTACCGCAGATATCACCGAGTGCGAACACCTCGGGATAACGCGGATGTTGCAGGCTGTGCGGGTTGACTTCGCACCAGCCGGCTGCGTCGGCCAGCGGACTTTGCGCGATGAAGTCGGGCGAAACCTGCGGTGGCACCACGTGCAGCAGGTCGAAGATTTTCGCCACGCGAGTGAGGTTGCCGTCGGCATCCTTGATCTCGAACCACGCGGTTTTCGCCGGGCCGTCAACCTTGACCAGGTTCGAATTGAACGCCAGTTGCGCGTTGTATTTCTCGATGTACTTCATCAGTGGCGGCACGAACGTCGCCACCCCAAACAACGCGGCGCCGGCCAGATTGAATTCGACATTGATGTTGGTCAGCACAGCGGCTTTGCGCCAGTGATCACAGGACAGATACAACGCCTTTTGCGGCGCGCCGGCGCATTTGATCGGCATCGCCGGCTGGGTGAACAGGGCTTTGCCGCCGCGCAGTTTCTGCACCTGATCCCAAGTGTATTGCGCGTGTTGATAGCTGTAGTTGGAGGTGACGCCATGGTGGCCGAGGCTTTCCTGCAAACCTTCGATTTTCTCCCAGGCCAGACGCAGGCCGGGGCAAACGATCAGGTTTTGATAGCTGACGGTGCGTTGATCGTTGAGGGTGAGCAGGCGCTGGTCCGGGTCGATCGCGGTGACCGCCGCTTGTAACCAGTTCGCTTGCCGGGGCATGACCTTGCTCATCGGTCTGGCGGTGTTTTTCACGTCATAGGCGCCACCGCCGACCAGCGTCCACGCCGGTTGGTAGTAATGGTGAGTACTCGGCTCGATGACCGTGATACTCAGTCCTGGATCACGCTTGAGCAGACTGGCGACAAAACCGATGCCGGCCGTACCACCGCCGATGACCACGATGTCCGCACTGATGGATGGGCCCCAGTGTTGATCGTTCATTGCTTGTTCCTTTTGCTGCACGCAAGGATTTCGTCAGCCATCACACAGATCCATTGTAGGAGTGAGCCTGCTCGCGATAGCGGTGTATCAGTCGATAAATATGTTGGCTGACCCACCGCTATCGCGAGCAGGCTCACTCCTACAGGGGGGATGGTGTGAAGGCTGGCATTTATGGCTGTTCCCAGCTTTTGAGGACGGCACCGCAATAAAGCCCCGACAGGGTCTTCATCACTTGAATCACTTCGTGACTGGCGAGGCCGTAGAAAATGTACTTGCCCTCACGCCGGGTCGCGACCAGCCCTTCATCACGCAGGATGCCCAATTGCTGAGACAGGGTCGGCTGGCGCACACCGGTCATTTTCTCCAGTTCGCCGACATTGCGTTCGCCCTGGGTCAGTTGACAGAGGATCAGCAAGCGATCTTCATTGGCCAAGGCCTTGAGCAGCGCGCAGGCCTTGGAGGCCGAGGCACGCAGTTGCGCGACTTCACATTCGGTCAGACTGGATTGCATTTGCACGATGCCTTCAACGTCACTTAAGCTGCGAACATTATGTTTTTAGATAAAGTGTTGCAACCCATTTTCCATGTTCAGGTTGGTGTCCATGTCCGCACAGATTGAAGCTTTCCTCGACTCCGCCTCCTCGACCTACAGCTATGTGGTCTATGAAGCCGACGGCGGGCAATGTGCAATCGTCGATCCGGTACTCGACTACGACGGCGCCGCCGGACGTACCTGCACCGCCCAGGCCGATAAGATCATCGCCTTCGTTCGCGCACACAATCTGCAGGTGCAGTGGTTGCTGGAAACCCACGCGCATGCCGATCACCTGTCCGCCGCGCCCTATCTGCGCCGGGAACTGGGTGGCAAGATCGCCATTGGTGAATCGATCAGCAAAGTGCAGCACGTGTTCAAGGCACTGTTCAATCTGGAGCCGGAGTTCTGCGTAGACGGCTCGCAGTTCGACCACCTGTTCGCGCCGAACGAGTCGTTCCGCATCGGCAACCTTAAAGCCACCGCTCTGCACGTCCCCGGCCACACCCCGGCGGACATGGCTTATTTGATCGATGGCGAGCAGATTCTGGTCGGTGACACGCTGTTCATGCCCGATGTCGGCACGGCGCGCTGTGACTTTCCCGGCGGCAATGCCCATCAGCTGTTTGCCTCGATCCACAAACTGCTGGCCTTCCCCGCCAGCGTAAAACTCTACGTTTGCCACGATTATCCGCCCGAGAGTCGCGCCTCGCAGTGCCAGACCACGGTCGGCGAGCAGCGCAAAAGCAATATTCATGTGCATGACGGGATCGATGAAGCAGCGTTCGTCGAAATGCGCACCAAGCGCGATGCCGGGCTGGGTATGCCGACGTTATTGTTGCCGGCGATTCAGGTGAATGTACGGGCTGGGAACCTGCCGGCGGCTGAGGACAATGGCGTGGTTTATTTGAAGATCCCGATCGACAAGCTTTAACGTCAAAAGATCGCAGCCTGCGGCAGCTCCTACAGGAGAAATGCGAATCCGATGTAGGAGCTGCCGCAGGCTGCGATCTTTTGATCTTCACGTCCCCAACGTCAAACCGTTTGCCGGCAGCGGCAATGCAGTTTTGTATCTCACCTGCTTCAGCGCAAAGCTGGAACGGATGTTCGCCACACCCGGCACTTTGGTCAGGAAGTCCATCATGAAGCGTTCGAGCGACTGAATGGTAGGTACCAGGACCCGGATGAGGTAATCCGGGTCGCCGGCCATCAGGTAGCACTCCATCACCTCGGGGCGATCGGAAATCGCTTCCTCAAAATGCTGCAGCGCTTCCTCGACCTGCTTCTCCAGGCTGACGTGAATGAACACGTTCACATGCAGCCCCAGCAGGTCGGCATCGAGCAACGTCACTTGCTCGCGAATCAGCCCTAACTCCTCCATCGCTTTCACCCGATTGAAACAAGGTGTCGGCGACAGATTCACCGAGCGCGCGAGGTCGGCGTTGGTAACGCGCGCGTTCTCCTGAAGGCTGTTGAGAATGCCGATATCGGTACGGTCCAGTTTGCGCATGAGACAAAACCACCTGTTTTTTATGTTTATGCAGAATTTCTATCTGCAAATCGTCTCCAGCGCAACGAAACAGAGATAAATATTCTTCTTGCCCGGGCCTATGATTGTTGTAGGACAAGATTTCTTCTACCGAAGAATGACTGCCAGCTCACTACAAGAAATTCACAAGATCGAGCGTAGAAGCCATGACCCAAGCGTATGAACCACTGCGCCTGCACGTCCCTGAACCCTCGGGCCGTCCCGGCTGCAAAACCGATTTTTCCTACCTGCATCTGACCGATGCCGGTACGGTGCGCAAACCTCCCGTCGATGTAGAACCTGCCGACACCGCCGACCTGGCCCGTGGGCTGATTCGCGTGCTTGACGATCAGGGCAACGCCCTCGGCCCATGGGCTGAGAACGTGCCGGTCGAGATCCTTCGTAAAGGCATGCGCGCCATGCTCAAGACGCGCATCTACGACAACCGCATGGTGGTCGCCCAGCGTCAGAAGAAAATGTCGTTCTACATGCAGAGCCTTGGCGAAGAAGCCATCGGCAGCGCTCAGGCCCTGGCCCTGAACATCGACGACATGTGCTTCCCGACCTACCGTCAGCAAAGCATTCTGATGGCCCGCGAAGTGCCGCTGGTCGACCTGATCTGCCAACTGCTGTCCAACGAGCGCGATCCGCTCAAGGGCCGTCAGTTGCCGATCATGTATTCGGTCAAGGACGCCGGTTTCTTTACCATTTCCGGCAACCTCGCCACGCAGTTCATTCAGGGCGTGGGCTGGGGCATGGCCCCCGCGATCAAGGGCGACACCAAAATCGCCTCGGCGTGGATCGGCGGCGGCGCTACCGCCGAATCGGACTTCCACCCCGCCCTCACCTTCGCTCACGTTTATCGCGCGCCGGTGATCCTCAACGTAGTCAACAACCAATGGGCGATTTCGACCTTCCAGGCTATCGCTGGTGGTGAAGCCACCACCTTCGCCGGACGCGGCGTCGGCTGCGGCATCGCTTCGCTGCGCGTTGACGGCAACGATTTCTACGCGGTTTACGCGGCATCCGCCTGGGCTGCCGAACGCGCCCGCCGCAACCTCGGCCCGACCATGATCGAATGGGTCACCTACCGCGCCGGCCCGCACTCGACCTCCGACGATCCGTCGAAATATCGTCCGGCCGATGATTGGAGCCACTTCCCGCTCGGCGACCCGATCGCCCGTCTCAAACAGCACTTGATCAAGGTCGGCCACTGGTCGGAGGAAGAACACACCGCCGTCAGCGCCGAACTCGAAGCCGAAGTGATTGCCGCGCAGAAACAGGCCGAACAGTACGGCACCCTCGCCGGTGGCCAGATTCCAAGCGCCGCGACCATGTTCGAAGACGTCTACAAAGAGATGCCGGAGCACTTGAAGCGCCAGCGTCAGCAGTTGGGGATCTGACATGAACGACCACAACAACAATATTCAGTTGGAAACCGCCATGACCACGACCACCATGACCATGATCCAGGCCCTGCGCTCGGCCATGGATGTGATGCTTGAGCGTGATGACAACGTGGTGGTGTTCGGTCAGGACGTCGGCTATTTCGGCGGCGTGTTCCGTTGCACCGAAGGCCTGCAGACCAAGTACGGCACCTCGCGGGTGTTCGACGCACCAATCTCGGAAAGCGGCATCGTCGGTGTGGCCGTCGGCATGGGCGCCTACGGTTTGCGTCCGGTCGCCGAGATTCAGTTCGCCGACTACGTCTACCCGGCGTCCGACCAGATTATTTCCGAAGCGGCGCGCCTGCGCTATCGCTCGGCTGGCGAGTTCACCGCACCGATGACCCTGCGCATGCCTTGCGGCGGCGGCATCTACGGCGGCCAGACCCACAGCCAGAGCATCGAGGCGATGTTCACTCAGGTCTGCGGCTTGCGCACCGTGATGCCATCCAACCCGTATGACGCCAAAGGCCTGCTGATCGCCTCCATCGAGAACGATGACCCGGTGATCTTTCTTGAGCCGAAACGCCTGTACAACGGCCCGTTCGACGGCCACCACGACCGCCCGGTAACGCCTTGGTCGAAACACCCGCAAGCGCAGGTTCCGGACGGCTACTACACCGTGCCGCTGGACGTTGCTGCGATCACTCGTCCGGGCAAGGACGTGACCGTGCTGACTTACGGCACCACCGTGTATGTGTCGCAAGTCGCGGCTGAAGAAAGCGGCGTAGATGCCGAAGTCATCGACCTGCGCAGCCTGTGGCCGCTGGATCTGGACACCATCGTCAAGTCGGTGAAGAAAACCGGCCGCTGCGTGGTGGTTCACGAAGCCACCCGCACCTGCGGTTTCGGCGCCGAACTGGTGTCGTTGGTGCAAGAGCATTGCTTCCATCACCTGGAAGCGCCGATCGAGCGCGTCACCGGTTGGGACACCCCCTACCCGCACGCGCAAGAGTGGGCGTATTTCCCAGGGCCGTCCCGAGTGGGCGCGGCGTTGAAACGGGTTATGGAGGTCTGAATGGGCACGCACGTTATCAAGATGCCGGACATCGGCGAAGGCATCGCAGAAGTAGAACTGTCGCAGTGGCACGTCAAGGTTGGCGATCTGGTGGTTGAAGATCAGGTGCTGGCAGACGTGATGACCGACAAGGCGATGGTCGATATTCCCTCGCCGGTGCACGGCAAAGTGATTGCCCTCGGTGGTCAGCCGGGTGAAGTGATGGCGGTTGGCAGTGTGCTGATCAGCATTGAGGTTGAAGGTGCCGGTAATTTGAAAGAGTCCGCCGCACCTGCGCCGGCTAAAGAAGCACTGGTTGCGCCGAAAGTTGAAACCGTTGTTGAGAGCAAACCTGCTCCAGCCGCGTCGCGTCCGGCTGCGGTTTGCCAAGGCCCGATGGTTGCTCGCGAAGCAGACGAACGCCCGCTCGCCTCTCCGGCCGTGCGCAAACATGCGCTGGATCTGGGCATTCAATTGCGTCTGGTGCGCGGTTCCGGACCGGCCGGTCGGGTGTTGCACGAAGACCTTGAAGCCTATCTGGCGCAAGGTCAGTCGAACGCCTCGGCGCCGGTGGCCGCTGCTTACGCCCAGCGCAACGACGAAGAACAGATTCAAGTCATCGGCATGCGCCGCAAGATCGCCCAGCGCATGCAGGACGCTACCCAGCGTGCCGCGCACTTCAGTTATGTCGAAGAAATCGACGTCACCGCCATTGAAGAACTGCGCGCGCATCTGAATGAAAAACACGGCGCCAGCCGTGGCAAGTTGACCTTGCTGCCGTTCCTTGTCCGCGCTTTGGTCGTCGCCCTGCGCGACTTCCCGCAAATGAACGCCCGTTACGACGACGAAGCCCAAGTCATCACCCGCCTCGGCGCGGTGCATGTCGGCGTCGCCACGCAAAGCGATGTCGGCCTGATGGTGCCGGTGGTGCGTCACGCCGAGGCGCGCAGCCTGTGGGACAGCGCCACAGAAATCTCGCGCCTGGCCAACGCCGCACGCAATGGCAAGGCCAGTCGCGATGAGCTGTCCGGCTCGACCATCACCCTGACCAGCCTCGGTGCACTGGGCGGCATCGTCAGCACGCCGGTGCTGAACCTGCCGGAAGTGGCGATTGTCGGCGTCAACAAAATCGTCGAACGGCCAATGGTCGTCAAGGGCCAGGTAGTGATCCGCAAGATGATGAACCTCTCCAGCTCGTTCGATCACCGCGTGGTCGACGGCATGGACGCGGCGCTCTTCATCCAGGCCATTCGCGGCCTGATCGAACAACCTGCCACTTTGTTTGTGGAGTAAGGCGCGCATGCAATCTCTGAACACTACGCTGCTGATCATCGGCGGCGGCCCTGGCGGTTATGTGACGGCGATCCGCGCCGGGCAACTGGGCATTCCAACCATTCTGGTGGAAGGCCAATCGCTGGGCGGCACCTGCCTGAACATCGGCTGCATCCCGTCGAAAGCGCTGATTCACGTGGCTGAGCAGTTTCACCAGACTCAGCATCACAATCAGCATTCGGCGCTGGGCATCAGCGTTTCGGCGCCGACGCTCGACATCACTAAAAGCGTCGAGTGGAAGGACGGCATCGTTGATCGCCTGACCACCGGCGTCGCTGCACTGTTGAAGAAGAACAAGGTTCAGGTCATCAATGGCTGGGCCAAAGTCATCGACGGTAAAACCGTGGATGTCGGCGACACGCGCATCCAGTGCGAGCACCTGGTACTCGCTACCGGTTCGACCAGCGTCAATCTGCCGATCCTGCCGATTGGCGGGCCGGTCATCTCCTCCACCGAAGCGTTGGCGCCGACATCCGTGCCAAAACGTCTGGTGGTGGTGGGCGGTGGTTACATCGGTCTGGAGCTGGGCATTGCCTATCGCAAGCTCGGCGCAGAGGTCAGCGTGGTCGAGGCGCAGGATCGTATCCTGCCGGCTTACGACGCTGAACTGACGCAACCGGTGCATGACGCGCTGAAGCAACTGGGCGTGAAGCTGTACCTCAAACACAGTGTGCTGGGTTTCGACGGCACGTTGCAGGTGCGCGACCCTGAAGGCGAAACCCTTAATCTGGAAACAGACCAGGTGCTGGTGGCTGTCGGTCGTAAACCCAATACCCAGGGCTGGAACCTTGAAGCGTTGAATCTGGACATGAACGGCTCGGCGATCAAGATCGACAGCCGCTGCCAGACCAGCATGCGCAACGTCTACGCCATCGGCGATCTGAGCGGCGAGCCGATGCTGGCCCATCGCGCCATGGCCCAAGGCGAAATGGTTGCCGAGTTGATCAGCGGCAAAACCCGTGAATTCAACCCGACTGCCATTGCTGCCGTGTGCTTCACCGACCCGGAACTGGTGGTGGTCGGCAAGACGCCGGACGAGGCTAAAGCTGCGGGGCTGGACTGCATTGTTTCCAGTTTTCCGTTTGCGGCCAATGGCCGGGCGATGACACTGGAGTCGAAAAGCGGTTTCGTGCGCGTGGTCGCTCGTCGGGATAACCATGTGATTGTCGGCTGGCAAGCGGTGGGCGTTGGGGTTTCCGAGTTGTCGACGGCGTTTGCGCAAAGCCTGGAAATGGGCGCGCGGCTGGAAGACATCGGCGGCACCATTCATGCGCATCCGACCCTGGGTGAAGCGGTGCAGGAAGCGGCGTTGCGTGCCCTCGGGCATGCGTTGCACCTGTAGCTGCGATGATCGTTCCCACGCTCTGCGTGGGAATGCAGCCGGGGACGCTCTGCGTCCCAAAAGCCGAACGCGGAGCGTCCGATGAGGCATTCCCACGCAGAGCGTAGGAACGATCAAGCGTGGGAACGATCAGTGGAGCGAATTCCGGCTGCGAAACCGCTCAAGAATGAAGTATTGTTGTGCCCATCCAAAAAACGTCAGAAGCCTTGAACCGTTTCGACGGTTGTTCAGTGATAGAGGGTGTCATGGGTAACGAAAGCATCAATTGGGACAAGCTGGGTTTTGACTACATCAAGACCGACAAACGCTATCTGTCGTACTTTCGCGATGGCGAGTGGGACAAAGGCACCCTGACCGAAGATAACGTGCTGCACATCAGCGAAGGCTCGACTGCCCTTCACTATGGCCAGCAGTGCTTCGAAGGCATGAAGGCCTATCGTTGCAAGGACGGCTCGATCAACCTGTTCCGCCCGGACCAGAACGCTCTGCGTATGCAACGCAGCTGCGCGCGTCTGCTGATGCCGACAGTCGACACCGAGCAGTTCATCGAAGCGTGCAAAGCCGTGGTTCGCGCCAACGAGCGCTTCATTCCGCCGTACGGCACCGGCGGCGCGCTGTATCTGCGTCCGTTCGTGATCGGCGTGGGTGACAACATCGGCGTGCGCACGGCACCCGAGTTCATCTTCTCGATCTTCTGCATTCCGGTCGGCGCCTACTTCAAGGGCGGCCTGACCCCGCACAACTTCCAGATCTCCAGCTACGACCGCGCCGCCCCACAAGGCACCGGCGCCGCCAAGGTCGGTGGCAACTACGCCGCCAGCCTGATGCCGGGCTCGAAAGCGAAGAAAGCCAACTTCGCCGACGCGATCTACCTGGACCCGATGACCCACACCAAGATCGAGGAAGTCGGTTCGGCCAACTTCTTCGGGATCACCCACGACAACAAGTTCATCACCCCGAACTCGCCGTCGGTTCTGCCAGGCATCACCCGCCTGTCGCTGATCGAACTGGCCAAGTCCCGTCTGGGTCTGGAAGTGGTTGAAGGCGACGTGCTGATCGACAAGCTGTCGGACTTCAAGGAAGCCGGTGCCTGTGGTACTGCGGCGGTGATCACGCCGATCGGTGGCATCAGCTACAACGACCATCTGCACGTGTTCCACAGCGAAACCGAAGTCGGCCCAGTGACCCAGAAGCTCTACAAAGAGCTGACGGGCGTGCAGACCGGCGACATCGAAGCGCCAGCGGGCTGGATCGTCAAGGTTTGATCTGACGGCTGCTGATGTAGAAAAGCCCTCCACCGAGTGATTGGTGGGGGGCTTTTTTTGTGGCGTGTGGCGGGATATGTGTGGCGTGCTGGCGATCCTTTCCCCCTCACCCCAGCCCTCTCCCCCAGGGGGGCGAGGGGGAAAGGGAGCCGATTTTTGTGCTTTTCAAAACCTGAGTTCGACTTGATCGTTCAGGTCGATGTAGTACGCGAGAACACCTCGGTCGGCCCCCTCTCCCTATGGGCGGTCCGACGTTTCGGGAGGGCTGGGGTGAGGGTATGCTTTTAGCTCTTAAAGGCAATCCGTTTGCCTGCACGGTTGGCAATCCCGCTCGCCTGCCCATTCTGCTGCTTGCCCATCCGCGCCTGCGTAATCAACCCCGGAATCAACTCCCCCTCCGGCAGATTTTTCCAGAACCGCGCCGGCAAATGCCCCTGCATGACCTTCTCGTTCAACCGCGCCGGATTGAAGATGTGGCTGTAATAAGTCAGCCACAGATCACCGTGAGGATCGTCGACATTCTGCGCCAGTTGCTGCCATTCCAGCGGGCATTGGCGCTGATGGATCAGTTGTTCGCCATCGTAATAAACCCCGTCACGCGGCGTGGCGATCAGCCAGCGATGCTGGCCCATGCGCCCGACGAAATGCTCGCTGGCGCTGAGCAGGATGTCGTGAGCCGGTTCGTGCCACGCCACGTATTGCGGGCCTTGGCTGTTTTTCGGCCGTTCAATGAAGCGCACAAACGCATGCAGGTGATGAGCTTCGCGGCGCACTTGTTTGATTCGCCGCTGCAACTCGCTGCCCAGCTTGTCACCGGCCATCATTGCCGTGCGATCACCGTGGCTGACGCGCCACAACACTTCGTACAACAGACTCCAGCGTTGATCACCACGGTATTGCGCGGCGTGCTCCAGCGTTTCGAGCAGTACACGCGGGATCTTCGCCATAAATGGACCTTGCCCTTCAGGCACAGGGGCATCACTGGCAAACAGATCGCCCACGCCTTCCGAGGCCCAGCTCACCAGGCTCGGATCGACTTCATGGCTGAGCAGCCAGCGTGCCTGCTGACGCCAGGTGTCGAACAGATCGTCGCAGTCGAGATTGATCATCCCCACAACCCCATCTGTTGCGGCATCGGCCGGTCGCGTAATTGCTGATAGAGCAAGTGGCTGGTGACCTCGGCCTGCTGCGGATGGTAGTCGCTGGTAATGATGAAGGGTTTGGCCTTGGCCAGGACGCAGCGCATGCGTGCGACATCTTCGTAGCGGATCTTGCGTTGTCGGCGCAGCTCGACCAGACGTTCGGTGGTGCGCAAACCAATGCCGGGAATACGCGCGATCAATGACGCCTCGGCGCGGTTCAGATCCAGTGGGAACACCTCGCGATTCTGCAACGCCCACGCCAGTTTCGGGTCGATGTCCAAGGCCAGATTGCCCGGCCCCTTGAGCAGTTCGTCGGCACGGTAACCGTAGCTGCGCAGGAGGAAATCGGCCTGGTACAAACGGTGCTCGCGCATCAGCGGCGGCGCGGCCAGTGGCACGCTTTTCGGGCTGTCGGGGATCGGACTGAAGGCCGAATAGTAAACGCGACGCAAACGGTAGTTGCCGTACAACGACTGAGCACTGTGCAAGATCGTGCTGTCGTCAGTGTCATCGGCGCCCACAATCAGTTGCGTGCTCTGCCCGGCAGGGGCGAACTTTGCCGAACGCGGTTCGTTCAAAACGGTCTGCACACCGGTGTAAATTGTGTTCATCGCTTGTTTGATCGAAGCGATGTCTTTCTCCGGAGCCAGGGTTTGCAAACTGGCATCGGTGGGCAGTTCGATGTTCACGCTCAGCCGATCGGCGTAACGCCCCGCCTCCTCAATCAGTGCAGGGTCGGCGTCGGGAATGGTCTTGAGATGGATGTAGCCGCGAAACTCATGTTCTTCGCGCAACAGCTTCGCCACCCGCACCAGTTGCTCCATGGTGTAGTCCGCCGAGCGGATGATCCCGGAGCTGAGGAACAGCCCGCTGACACAGTTGCGCCGGTAGAAATCCAGGGTCAGCGTCACCACCTCTTCGGGTGTGAAGCGGGCCCGCGGTACGTCGCTGGAGCGGCGATTGACGCAGTATTGGCAATCGTAAAGGCAGAAATTGGTCAGCAGAATTTTCAACAACGACACGCAACGTCCGTCGGGCGTGTAGCTGTGGCAGATGCCCATGCCATCGGTCGAGCCCAGCCCGCTCTTGCCCTCGGAGCTGCGCTTGGGCGCGCCACTGCTCGCACAGGACGCGTCGTACTTGGCGGCGTCGGCGAGGATGCTCAGCTTGTCGATGATTTGCATGGCGCGGGCTCTTTACTGTTTGGATATACAGTATAGCGTCGCGAACGTGGGCACAAGGTTGGGCACGACCCCTCGTCGGCTTAGAGCGAAGATCAAAAGATCGCAGCGTCCCGCAGCTCCTACGTAGATTCGAGATCGGGATTTATCGGATGCACCCGATTTTCATCGGGTGTACACCCGCCCTGTAGGAGCTGCCGCAGACTGCGATCTTTTGATCTGGCCATTTTCATTCGCCAACTCAACGCCAAACCGCACGGCGATTTCCCTGCGCCCCACCACCGTCAACGCCAACGCCCGACTGTCCAGATCCTGCGTCAGCCACTTGCGCTTCAACGCGGTTTGCAACAGCGCCGCCCCCAACGACCCGCCGAGATGCGGGCGGCGCATGCTCCAGTCCAGGCACGGGCAGGCAAACTTGCGCCGCAACGTAGTCAAATCCCGCACTTCAATGCCCAAGCCTTCGAACAACGCCGCGCCACTGTCGCTCAAGCAATACGCTTGCTTGTCCGACTCGTCCAGCCACCCCGCCTCGAGCAAACGGTCATGCAGCAACACCGCCAGCGTCCCCGCCATGTGGTCGTAGCACGTGCGGGCGAATTGCAGGCGATCCGGCGTGTGCGGTTTGAAAGTCGGTGTGGCGCTCTGGCCGATCACCATCAGCGCTTCCAGCGCCTGGGCCACGCGTTGGTCGGCCAAGCTGTAATAACGATGACGACCCTGCACGTGCAGGCGCACCAACGCCAGATCCTTGAGCTTGGCCAGGTGCGCGCTGGCAGTAGACGCGCTGACTTCGGCGATGGCCGCCAACTCGGTGCTGGTGCGCGCGTGGCCGTCCATCAGCGAGCAGAGGATTTTCGTTCGCGCCGGCTCCGCGATGGCGGCAGCCACCTGCGAGACGCCGATGTCTTGATGTTCTGCGTGCATATTTCGCTCCCCGACGAATCATCACCGCTGAGCACTGACGATACTCGCATCACTTTCTCGACGACAAGGCTGCGAACCATGGACCCGATCAGCGCTGCGACTCATGCCGACCCCTATCCTTATTACGCCGGACTGCGTGCTCAGGGCGGATTCACGTTTCATCACGAACTGAGACTGTGGGTCGCCAGCAGTGCCCGGGCGGTGTGTGCGGTGCTGGCGCATACCGATTGCCGGGTGCGTCCGGCGCAGGAACCGGTGCCCACGGCGATTGCTTCGGGCATGGCGGGCGAGGTGTTCGGGCAATTGATGCGGATGAATGATGGCGAGCGTCAGCGCTGCCCGCGTTCGGCGATCGAGCCTGCGCTTGAGTTGATTGATGAGGCCCAAGTACGAGCATTGGTAGCCGCGCGACTGATCACTGTAAACACCGACGGCCTGTATAAAGCCATGTTTCGCGGCCCGGTGTGCGTGGTTGCGGCGCTACTCGGCTTCACCCCGGCACAGGGTCGAGCCGTCAGTGAGCTGACCGCCGACTTCGTCACCTGCCTGTCGCCATTGAGCAATGACCTGCAGCTGATGGCCGCACATTCGGCGGCGGAGCGGTTGCGCGATTATTTCATCGAGTTGCTGGCGCAAGCGGATAGCGCGTTGCTGACGGAGATCAAGCAGCGATTTGACGGCGCTGAAGAAACGTTGATTGCCAATCTGATCGGGCTTTGTTCACAGACTCATGAAGCCACTGCGGGATTGATCGGCAACGCGCTGCTGGCGCTGCGGCGGCAACCTGAGTTGCGCGACGCACCGACGCAGGCGTTGTTGGCCGAAGTGCAGCGTTTCGACCCGCCAGTGCAAAACACCCGACGGTTTGTGGCTCAGGCTTGTGAGATTGATGGCGTTCGGGTCGAGGCTGGAGATGTGATTCTGGTGCTGCTGGCCTCGGCCAATCGCGATCCGGCGCTCAATCAACAGCCCGACGCGTTTTTGCTGGAGCGCACGAATCAGCGCAGTTTCAGTTTTGGCAGTGGCCGGCATCACTGCCCGGGGCAGTTGCTGGCGATGAGTATCGCCAGTGCGACGGTCAGCGAACTCCTCGCTCACGGCGTCGACCCGAACCGGCTGCACTGGCAGTACCGCCCGTCTCTCAACGGGCGCATCCCGATGTTCAGCGCAGCCACGGCTTAAGCGTTACGCAGCTCGATGGTCAGATGCGCCAGCTCATGCACTGGCGCCAACCGCTCGCGAATCGCTTGCGCCGTGACATCCGCTGCCGCGACCACACTGACGATCGCCGCCCGCGCCTGCGGGCCGACTTGCCAGACGTGCAGGTCGCTGATGCGCACGTCGTTGGAGGATTCCAGCAGCTGGCGAATCTCTGCAGCCACCGGCTCATCGGTGGCGTCGAGCAACACCGCAGCACTGTCGCGCATCAGGTTGTACGCCCACTTGGCAATGACGATGGCACCGACAATCCCCATCACCGGGTCCAGCCACACCCAACCCAGATAACGCCCGGCCAGCAACGCGGCAATCGCCAGCACCGAGGTCAAGGCATCGGCCAGTACATGGACGTAGGCCGAACGCAGGTTGTTGTCGTGATGGTGATGATGATCGTGGCCATGAGCATGCGCATGGCCGTGGTCATGACCGTGAGGTCCCATCAGCAGGAAGGCACTGATCAGGTTCACCGCCAGGCCCACAATCGCGATCACCGTAGCCTCGCCAAACGCCACCGTGGTGGGCTGGAACAAACGCAAAACGGACTCACCGGCAATGCCCAACGAGACCAGCCCCAAAATCATCGCCGAGGCAAAACCGGCCAGATCGCCGACCTTGCCGGTGCCGAAACTGTAGCGGCGGTTGTGGGCGTTGCGCCGGGCGAAGCCATACGCCGCCGCGGCAATGCCCAACGCGCCAGCGTGGGTGGCCATGTGGAATCCGTCGGCCAACAGCGCCATCGAACCGGTGACGTAACCGGCGGCGATCTCGGCAATCATCATCACGAATGTCAGCACGACGACCCACAAGGTGCGGCGGCCATTTTCATCGTGAGAAGCGCCGAGAAACTGGTGGTCGTGACTGAAGTGTTCAGCTTTCGGAGTCAGAGTCATGATGTCTGCGCTCTATTTGGAGTAACGGCGGATGGCTTGCAGCAATTCTTCAACGCCCTGTGCGCGTTCGTCGTCGCGCAGGCCCGCAAGGGCAACGTGTTCGCGGGCGTGGGCCTCGATGAATTGCTCCATCAGCCCATTGACCGCACCGCGAATTGCCGCGACCAGGTGCAGCGTCTTGGCGCAATCGGCATCACCCTCCAGCGCTTTCTCGACCGCCTGCACCTGCCCGGCTATCCGCCTTACGCGGTTGAGCAGTTCGTCTTTGTGTTGGTGAATGTGCGACATACCTATACCTCCTACCCCTATATGGCGAGAATGATCATCGATGGCTTCGACAATGGCAAGACCGGTCAGGTGTTCAGGGTTGGAAGCGGTTTTGTGAACAACTCCCCCCCCCTGTGGGAGCGGGCTTGCCCGCGAAGGCGGCGTACCTGACTGCAGAGTTGCTGGATGTGCCGGCCACTTCGCGGGCAAGCCCGCTCCCACAGGTTTTTGTGGTGTCGAAAAGTTATGGGGTCGGCGCTGGCGGCCGGAAAAACGCAGCATCATTTCGGCATCATCGTGCGGGCTACAGCGCCTTGCGCCTTTGCCTACAACTACGCCAGAATCCGCCGGCTTGTGCGGTTTGAGGGCTGCCGGTAGCTTGGTTCGCGTCACTGAATGTTCAGTGATCGGGTTTAGTCGCTCGGTAATCTATTCAAACTGCATAACATTCCAGACAGTAGGTATTTCGGTACCTCACTCAATGGTAGCTGTGCGCAGGGCGCCTTCGGGTGCGCCGGTTTGGGTGGGTTTCCGGTCGACTAACCTGTGCATAGCTGCCACCTTCTGGTTTAGTCGCGAGGTGGTGTCAGCATCACTTTGGAAACCTCCGAAATGTTAAAAGTAACGCCAAATCCGCCAGAAGCGGATCCCACAACCGAATCAGATCCAGTATCCCCCTACTCCACGCTCGACCCGACAAAACTCAACGAGGCCGCCGAACGTGCCCTCGACCACTACCTCAAACCTCCCGCCCCACCCCAGCGAACGCCCAGCACCATGTTCCTCGTCGCCCCGGACATGGACACCGAATCCCTGCTGGCCCACGCCTGCGAATCCATGGCCTCGGCCAGCATCATGCTCAGCGACTTCGCCGGCCTGCTCGAAACGCCCTACCGCAACACCCTGCTAGGCATCCAGCAAGTGGTCATGCTCGGCGAGCTCGCGGTCAACCGCGCCCTCGACAAACTCGAACCCGACCAGAGGCAATGACCATGACCAACAAAACAGATGCACAGGTTGTCGCCTGCGCCGTCACCCCCCTCGCCCAACTCGATGAACTGGCCGAGATGGCGCACGCAGCCTGATCGACCGCGTAATCGTTCTTCGCGAGCAGGCTCGCTCCCACAGCTTCGCGGTGGCTCACAGCATTTGAGTACACCGCCATGCCAATGTGGGAGCGAGCCTGCTCGCGAAAGCAGTTGCGCATTCACCGCCGAAAATCCGCCAGGATGAACGGCGTATGGGCCCTGAGATAAGCTTCGACGTCTTCCAGCGTAGAGAGTGAATCACTGGACGATTCGATTTCACCCTCCTCATCCTCATGCGTCACTTTGACGATGTAGGCGTCACTTTCCTCAAGCAATACGCCTGAAATTTTGACCTGCCGTCCACTTTTCTCGGTAAAGGACGTCGCCTTCAGGGTTGCCACTTTCAAGGTCTGTGCAGTGCTGGCCGTGAAAGCTTTGCGTTTTGCCAGGGCACTTTTCGATACGAACATTGCGAAAATACAGCCGAGCCCCATCAACAGGATTTCTATGTTGTGAATCGGACCTCGCCGCCCTTCATGCTCCAGACTCAGCCACGCGACGGCCTTGTAAATAATCTGATCTACATCCATTTATCCGGCTCCCGAACGATATCCTGGTGATCAATCCTCCCGCGTCAAAACCTCCAGCAACTCAATCTCGAACAGCAGATTCGAATTCGGCGGAATCTTGCCCATCGTCCGCTCGCCATAGCCCAGATGCGCCGGCACCAGCAGTTTGCGTTTGCCGCCCACCTGCATGCCCATCAGCCCTTGATCCCAACCTTTGATGACCCGGCCAGTGCCAATCACGCACTGAAAAGGTTTGCCACGGCTGTAGGAAGAATCGAACTCGCTGCCGTCTTCCAGCCAGCCGGTGTATTGGGTGGTGATCAGCGCGCCTTTGACCGCCGCTTTGCCCTCGCCCACCTGAAGATCGATTACCTGCAGTTCATCATTCATAACAATCACTCTATTGTTCAGCAGGCCGCCGTTTTCCCAGAATTGCCGGTCATTGGCAACCCGCACGCGCAGATCAACGCTGTATCCGAGTCGAGTGATGAAGCATTAACATAGCCAACCGCCACTATTCCACGGATCGATTCGCCATGCAGGCAGCGCCGAAATGATTCAGCTCTGGATCGGCCTTGCCGCCGGCACGATCATGCTGGCCGTGATTGCCCTGCTGGTTTGGCGCGAACGCGGTTTGCGTCGGCAACTCGCCGAATACCGCGACTTGTTGAGCCGCGCCGCTGAAGGTCGCAATATTCATCAGGACGCCGACGCCGAGCGGTTTAAGCGCAGCCAGTATTTTGCCCGCATCGGCACCTGGGACTGGGAGGTCGATACGGATCGGCTGTACTGGTCGGATGCGATCTACGGCATGTTCGGGTTCAAGATCGGTTGGGCGGTGGGCAAGTGTTGAGTCACAGCGGTTGAAATGGCCCGTTCAATTCGCAGGCTGGCCAAATGGAACGCCGTTGAAGGTGTGAGTGCAGCACTGGCAACCCGGCGTCATGTTCTCGGCCTTCAAGTCGGGATTGACGATTTGCAGATGGTTCTTTTCATCGACGTACAGGCCACTGAAGTAGCTCGACTCGCCCAATCGGACGATGTCCTTGCGCTCATCTTCCCGAATGGCAACCATCCAGAACAGTGGATCGGGACGATCTAGGCGAGACACCGCTTCACTGAAAATCCGATCCCAATGGCCACCCACCCGGGATAACAAGAACCGGAACAGCGGCGTGTAATCCAGCCCGTATCGTTTGCCTGGATGCATTGAACCTCGCGATGCTTCGCGGCGACTTTCGGTCTTGGTATTGCGCTGATCGCGATAATGCGCGACCGATTCATTACGTCGAACCCCCCAAGTGCGCGTGTTTACTTTGCGATAAAGCGGTTTCTTGTCCAACCGATTGCTCCTGACTTGCAGTCACTCGAAACGCCCCAAGGGTTTTACCCGAACGGCGCTCGATTGCAATCATCCGTCCATGGCCAGTTAGCGCTGGAGACTCAACGCGGAACCGGTTGCATCTCGACAATGGTCCCGTTGGTGATCATCACCATGACGTACTGGTCATTGATCTGCACCCACTGCGCCTGATCAACCGGTTTTTTCAGGCCTTTGGTTTTCCAGTCGATGGCTTTTTCGCTGCGTTGATAAATGTCTGGGGCGCGGTCGTTGACCTTGAGTTCGCGGTCGCTGACCGGGGATTGAACGGTGGGCTCGCTTGAGGTTTGCGCCGCTTGAACAAGTGGGCTGATCCCGGAAATGCCGGCGACGAGGGCCAGGCTGGCGATTAGGGTTTTGCTGTTCATCGGTGAACCTCCATTGATGTGTGATACCTGAACTCGGACTGCGCGGCTCGGGAATCATTCCTTGTTTTTTGCCTGGGAGGGCTCGGGGATTGTAGTCGTCAGCCGGGCCGCCATCGCTGGCAAGCCAGCTCCCACGAGGGGCCAGGGTGTTAGCGAAAGTTGCGGGCACCCCGAAAACCTGTGGGAGCTGGCTTGCCAGCGATAGGGCCGATACATTCAACCTCGTCATTGCCTGATCCGCCGCTTTCGCGAGCAAGCTCGGCTCCTACAAAAAGCATGCGTCGAGCACATTGATCCGCTTTGCACATCAATGCATGCCAATAATGCAATTAACATCCTGTTACAGCTGGGCCACCATCCGCCTCAATAAGAACCGTGCGCTGCCTCTCCGTGGCGCACGTCATAAAAGCGGTGGAGTCCTTTGTTATGACAGCCTCAATCCCACACGGCGGCTCGCGGGCCGGTGCCATTTTCCGGGTCACCTCGGGTAACTTCCTCGAACAGTTCGACTTCTTTCTGTTTGGTTTTTACGCCACGCAGATCGCGGCGGTGTTCTTTCCGGCGAGCAGTGAGTTCGCTTCCCTGATGATGACCTTTGCGGTGTTCGGTGCAGGCTTTTTGATGCGTCCACTGGGAGCCATCGTGCTCGGCGCGTACATCGATGATGTCGGCCGCCGCAAGGGCTTGATCGTTACGCTGTCAATCATGGCCAGCGGTACGATATTGATTGTGCTGGTGCCCGGATACGAAAGCATCGGCCTGTTTGCGCCGGCGTTGGTGCTGATCGGGCGCCTGCTGCAAGGCTTCTCCGCTGGTGCCGAATTGGGCGGGGTTTCGGTGTATCTGTCCGAGATCGCCACCCCGGGCCGTAAAGGCTTCTTCACCGCTTGGCAGTCAGCCAGTCAGCAAGTGGCGATCATCGTTGCCGCTGCGCTGGGCTACGCATTGAACGCGTGGATGGCGCCGGACGTGATTGCCGATTGGGGCTGGCGGATTCCGTTTTTCGTCGGCTGCATGATCGTGCCGTTCATCTTTTTTCTGCGTCGCAATCTGGCGGAAACCGAAGAATTCGCCGCGCGCAAACACCGTCCGAGCATGGGCGAAGTGTTCCGCACCCTCGGTCAGAACTGGGCCGTGGTGCTTGGCGGCATGCTGATGGTCGCCCTGACCACCACCGCGTTTTACCTGATCACCGTGTATGCGCCGACCTTCGGTAAAACCGTGCTGCACCTGAGCACGTCCGATGCGCTGCTGGTGACCTTGCTGGTGGGTGTGTCGAACTTCTTCTGGTTGCCGATTGGCGGCATGTTGTCCGATCGCATCGGCCGTCGTCCGGTGCTGATCGCGATGTCGCTGCTGGCACTGGCCACCACCTATCCGGCGCTGTCGTACCTGGTGCAGGCCCCGAGCTTCAGCCACATGTTGCTGTCGCTGCTGTGGCTGTCGTTCATCTACGGCCTGTACAACGGCGCGATGATTCCGGCGCTGACCGAGATCATGCCGGTGGAAGTGCGCGTGGCCGGTTTCTCCCTCGCGTACAGCCTGGCGACGGCGATTTTCGGCGGTTTCACCCCGGCAATGTCGACCTTCCTGATTCAGTACACCGGCGACAAAGCCGCGCCGGGTTACTGGATGAGCATCGGTGCGGTCTGCGCATTGTGCGCCACGCTGTACCTCTATCGCCGCGCAGGCGGCCGTCTGCAACCGGTCGCAGCATAAGGAACCATGACCATGAAAAAACTCTTTAACTTCGCCGCCATCGCCCTCTGCGCTTTCAGCACCCTGGCACATGCTGAACAGCTGAACGTGATGACGTCGGGTGGCTTCACCGCCGCCTACAAAATCCTCGGGCCGAAATTCGCTGCCGCCACCGGCAACACCCTCGACACCCAACTCGGTCCGTCGATGGGCAAGGCACCGGAAGCGATCCCCAATCGCCTCGCACGCGGTGAACACGCCGACGTGGTAATCATGGTCGGCTACGCCCTCGATGATTTGATCAAGCAAGGCAAGGTCGACCCGGCTTCTCGTGTGGAACTGGCGGATTCGCGGATCGGCCTGGTGGTGCGCGAAGGTGCGCCGAAACCGGACATCAGCAGCGTCGACAATCTAAAGAAAACCTTACTCGACGCGCCGTCGGTGGCCTACTCCGACAGCGCCAGCGGCGTGTACATCGAGCAGCAGGTGTTCAAGAAACTGGGCATCGAAGATCAACTGAAACCGAAGGCCAAGATGATTGCGAAAGTCCCGGTGGGCTCGGTGGGTGCCACCGGGGACTATCAACTGGGCTTCCAGCAGGTCAGCGAACTGCTACCGGTGCCGGGCGTGAGCTTCGTCGCGAAGATTCCGGAATCGGTGCAGTCGGTGACGCGTTTTGCTGCCGGCATTCCGGTCGGCGCGCAACATCCAGAAGAGGCGAAAGCCCTGCTCGCCTACCTCGCCGCACCGGCTGCGCAACCTGACGTGCAGGCCACCGGGCTGGATTCGGTCAAACGTTGATCGTTGGCGGCTGGACTTTCATTTCCACCACCAGCCGCTCCAGTTCCAGTGCCGCCGGGGTCAACGTACGGCCCCGGCGCTTGATGATGCCGACACTGCGCATCACTTGCGGATCGGTCAGCGGAATACGTGTCAGGATCGGATGATCCGGCCCCGGCATCGCCATTAACGGCACCGCCGCCACTCCCAATCCCGCCTCGACCAGACCAATCATCGTCGTCACATGCTTGGTTTCGCAGATGCTTTGACGCTGCGGCACCACGGTGCTCAAGGCCTGATCGAGCAAAAAGCGGTTGCCTGAGGTTTTGTCCAGCGAGATGTAATCCTGCTGATAGAACTCGTCCCACGTCACGCTGTTGCGCCCGGCCAACGGGTGATCGCGGCGACAGGCGACGACATAGCACTCCTGCACAAGCGCTTCGAAATCGACTTTGGCATCCTGCGTACCCAAGAAACTCAGACCGAAATCCGCCTCACCATTGACCACCGCGCTCAAGACATCGTGGGCGCTGGAATCGAGGACTTTGACCTTGATCCGCGGGAATTGCTGGTGATAGCGGGCGACCACCCGCGGCATGAAGTAGTACGCCGCCGAAGGCACGCAGGCGACGGTGACGTGGCCCAGCCGCGTCGATGCCACCTCGCTGATCCCCAGCAGGGCGATATCGAGATCATCCAGCAAGCGCTCGACACTCGGCATGAAACCGCGTCCGGCCTGGGTCAGGCTGACCTTGCGTGTGGTGCGCTCGAACAGCTTCACGCCGAGGGCGTCTTCGAGTTTTTCGATGCGCCGGCTCAGCGCCGGTTGCGACAGGCGCACGGTGTCGGCAGCCTTGCGAAAACTGCCCTGCTCGACCACGGCGCGGAAGGCTTGCAAGTCGTTGAGGTCGAAGTTGATGGCCATGGCGGGACTCGCAGAGATTGATACGCAGGGGTTATAAATGTAACCAATTGATGCCAATTATCACAGAAACAACGAAAATCCCCTGTAGGAGCTGCCGCAGGCTGCGATCTTCTGATCTTGCTTCTTCGAAGGCAAAAGCAAGATCAAAAGATCGCAGCCTCGTTGCACTCGACAGCTCCTACAGGGGATCTTCGGTGGATGAAAAGTCGCTGTAGCCCTTATCCTTGTCCCCCCCCGCCGTACCGTTGTCAGGAGTTCCCCCATGCCCCATGAAGGCAATCTGTTGCAAGCCGCCGTCGTGTTTCTGTTCGCGGCCGTGCTCACCGTGCCTTTGGCCAAACGTCTGCAACTGGGCGCGGTGCTCGGTTACCTGTTTGCCGGGGTGATCATCGGCCCGTCGGTGTTGGGCCTGATCGGCAATCCACAGAGCGTTGCGCACATTTCCGAACTCGGCGTGGTGTTGCTGCTGTTCATCATCGGTCTGGAACTGTCGCCGCGACGCTTGTGGGTGATGCGCAAATCGGTATTCGGCGTCGGCCTGGCGCAGGTGCTGCTGACCGCTTCGGTAATCGGCGTGCTGGCGTTGTCGGTGTTCGGCCAACCGTTGAACAGCGCGATTGTGCTCGGCCTCGGACTCGCCTTGTCGTCCACGGCGTTCGGTCTGCAAAGCCTCGCCGAACGAAAAGAGCTGACCAGCCCCCATGGACGTCTGGCATTTGCGATTCTGCTGTTCCAGGACATCGCCGCGATCCCGTTGATTGCTTTGGTGCCGATGCTCGCGGGTGGCAATCACACCACCAGCACCACCGAAGATCTGAATCACGCCTTGCAAGTGCTCGGCGGCATCGCCGTGGTGGTGGTTGGTGGACGTTATCTGTTGCGTCCGGTGTTCCGCGTGGTGGCGAAAACCGGTCTGCCGGAAGTCTCCACGGCCACCGCGTTGCTGGTGGTGATCGGCACGGCGTGGCTGATGGATCTGGTCGGCGTGTCGATGGCGTTGGGGGCGTTTCTTGCCGGTTTGCTGTTGGCGGATTCGGAATATCGCCATGAACTGGAAGCGCAGATCGAGCCGTTCAAGGGCCTGCTGCTCGGGCTGTTTTTCATCAGCGTGGGCATGGGTGCGAATCTCAGTCTGCTGCTGAGTGCGCCGATCACCGTGTTGGGGCTGACACTGCTGCTGATCGGGCTGAAATTGCCGCTGTTGTTTGTCGTCGGACGCCTGGCCGGTGGCTTGAACAAGGTCAGTGCAATTCGCCTTGGCATCGTGTTGGCGGCCGGCGGTGAGTTTGCTTTTGTGGTGTTCAAGATCGGTCGCGATCAAGGCCTGTTCGAGCCGCGTCTGTACGACTTGCTGGTGCTGACCATCACCCTGTCGATGGCGCTGACGCCGTTGTTGCTGCTGATCTGCGCGCGACTGGTCAGCCCGAAAGTGCAGCCGGTGGAAGTGCCGGAAAAATACCGTGAGATCGACACCGAAGCCCCACGCGTGGTGATTGCCGGCATGGGCCGGATGGGCCAGATCGTCGCGCGTATCCTGCGGGCGCAGAACATCAAGTTCGTCGCGCTGGACACCTCGGTGGAAACCATCGAACTGTCGCGCAGTTTCGGCGGTGTGCCGGTGTTCTACGGCGACCCGATGCGCCCGGAAATCCTCAACGCGGCCAAGGTCGGCGAGGCGGAATATTTCGTGATTGCCACAGATGATCCGGAGACCAATATCAAAACGGCCGAGGTGGTGCGCAAGCTTTATCCGCACATGAAGATCATCGCTCGGGCCCGTAACCGTCAGCATGTGCATCGGTTGGTCGATGTGGGCGCTGAAGCGATTCGGGAAACGTATTACTCAAGTCTGGAAATGAGCCGACGCACATTGGTTGGCCTCGGTTTGACCCAGGCCCAGGCCGATGCGCGGATCAAGCGTTTCAAACACCACGACGAACAGGTGCTGGAGGCGCAACACGCGATTTACGACGATGCGGCGAAAGTCCTGCAAACCGCCCAGGAAGCCCGGGCGGAACTGGCGCGGTTGTTCGAATCCGATCAACTGGAAGAAGAATCACGCAAATCCTGAACCTTGCCAGAATCCAAATGTAGGAGTGAGCCTGCTCGCGATGACGGTGTTTCAGTCAACTTATTCGTTACTGACAGATTGCTATCGCGAGCAGGCTCACTCCTACAGGGATTGTTTCAGACCAGTTCGAGTTCGGGCGCTTGCTTGACTGGCGTGACCTCAAACCGATCCGCCAAAAACGGCGTGATATCCAGCGGCAGCGGCTCATCGTTGACCATCTTATCCAGCAACACGCCAGTAATCGCCGAGGTCAGAATCCCGGTACGGAAGTGGCCGCAGGCATTCAAATACCCTTCCACCCCGCGCATCGGCCCGAGTATCGGCAATTCATCCGGCGAACCCGGACGCAACCCCGCCCAGGTGCGTTTCAGATTCACATCCTTGAGTTCCGGCAGGCAACGCACCGCGCCCTGCACCAGCCCGGCGATTTCCGGGTAGGTGGTGGTGACGTCGAAGCCTTTGTCTTCGGTGGTGCTGCCGATCAGGATTTCGCCGTTGTCCTTCTGCGCCACGTAACAGTCGCTGGTGGTCAGGCAGCCGTTGAGGATTTTCGGCATACGCTCGGTCAACAGAATCTGGCCCTTGACCGGTTTGACCGGAATGCGAATGCCGCTGGCCCACTCGCTCAGATCCGCCGCCCACGCGCCCGCCGCGTTGATCAGCGTCTTGCAGTGGAACACGCCCTCCTCGGCCGTCTGCACTCCAGTGACGCGGCTGCCATGGTGCAACACGCCGGTGACGTTGGTATTGACGAAAATGTCGACGCCGTTCTGCCGCGCGCCTTCCATGTAGGCGTCGGCGAGGCGAAACGGGCTGACCTGGTGATCACAGAGAAACTCCAGCGCCCCGCGTGCTTCATGGCTGACGCTCGGTTCAGACTCGCGCAACGCCGCCTGATCGAGCCAGCGCACCTGGTCGGCCAGGTGCGGAATGCAGCCGACGATGTGCTCGGCGTAGAGCCGGTCTTCATCGTCATAAATGACGAATTTCAGCCCGGTCTTTTCGAACTTGAAATCCATCCCGTGGTTGTCTTTGAGTTCGCGGTGCAACGCCGGGTACAGGGCGTTGGACTGCAGGGCAAAATCAAAGAATGACTCCGGCAGAATGTGCGGCGTACTCGCGTCCACCGCCACCGCCGCGCCCTGGGTTTCGCGTTTGCGGTTGGCTGACATCATGCGGAAAAAAATCACCCCGCAGCCGAGGCCGACCGATTCACCGATCGCCCACAAACCACCGGCCGAAGCACGCGTCGCGTTGCCGGGGCGCTTGGCATCGATCAGCGCGACCTTGAGGTTTTTGCGCTTGGACAATTGATAGGCGCAGGACGCCCCGATCACGCCGCCACCGGCGATGATCACGTCATAGAACTTACTCATGGGCAGCGGCCTCCGTGCTGACGGACTGGAACGCGGAAAAAGGAATCGGATCAATCGGGAAACGCGGGCGCAGCCAACCGACATCCTTGCGCCCGGTGGCCTGGCGTAACCGGTCGCTGCAATAGCCGACGCACATGCGCCCCTGGCAATCGCCCATGCTTACGCGGGTGCGCATTTTCAGGCTGGCGATGTCTTGCACGCCCTGCTCCAGCGCCAGATCGATGTCGGCACGGGTGGCGTGTTCGCAACGGCAGATCACCGTGTCGGCGGCGGGCAAAGCGGTCTGGCCGACACCGCGCTCGGTATAGCGATCAACGGCGGCGCGAAAACGCACGATGGCTCTGAGTTTGCCCAGATAACGGTCGCGGCGCACGCGGGCCAGTTCTTCTTCGAGGACACCGCGTTGCAGCAGGATCGAAGTCGCCGCGATCTTGCCGGCAAGCATCGCCGCTTCACCGCCGCGAATCCCACCCATGTCACCGGCCAAATGCACGTGCGGCTCGTTGCTTTGCTGCCAGACATTCGAATGGGCGCGCAGGTAACCGTCATCACTGAAACCGTGATCAAGGCCCATTTGCTGACTGATTTGCGTGCGTGGAATGAAGCCGTAACCGACCGCCAGGGTCTTCGCTTCGAAGCGTTCGACCCGCGACAAGTCCGGCGCCCACGTGGCCGAGTACGGCGCGACGCTGACGCTTTTCAGTTCACCTTCGCCATGGGCTTCGACCACGCCCCAGCCGTAGTTCATCGGGATGCCGTGCAGTTTCAGATAAGCGAGCATGCTCAAGCCATCGAGGAACAATTGCGGCTTGTTCAACAGTGCGAGGCTTTCGCGGGCGATCTTGCCGAACGCACACGCCTCATACACGCCCGCGACGCTGACGCCCGAGGCATGCAACTGCGTCGCCACCAACGGCAACAACGGCCCGGTGCCGGCGATGATCACCGGCCCTTGCGGCTTGACCACGCCGCTTTTGATTTGCAGTTGCAGACCGCCAAGCATGATGACGCCCGGCAGCGTCCAGCCGGGGAACGGCACACTGCGTTCGTGGCAACCGGCGGCTAGCAGCAATTGCGGATATTCGATCTCGCGCAGTTGCTCGTCACCGTCCAGCACTACCAGGGCGCGAGTACCTTCGGCGCCGACCACCCGATGGTTGAGGCGCACGTCGATCAGCCCCGACTGTTCCTGAAATTCACCGTGCAGTTTGCCCAGCGCTTCGGAGTAACGCGGACCGAGGTAATCCAGTTGCACACCGTCACGCAGCGGCCCGCGATAGACCACCCCGCCGAGGCGCGAAGCCTCTTCAAGCAAGGTGCTGCGCACACCGTGGCGTGCCAGCTCGATGGCGGCTGCCATTCCCGCCGGGCCACCGCCGACAATCACCGGTTGCAGGTTCATACGACCTCCTGCGCAACGATGCGGTTGACCTGGGTTTCGATGCGCATGCCGTCGCGTACCACGGTCTGACAGGCGCGGCGCTTGTGCCGGCCGTTGATTTTCACCAGGCAGCATTGGCACACGCCCATACCGCAATAGGCGCCGCTGATCTGGTCATGATCGTTGCGGGCAATCTGGCGTACGCCGAGGGATTGAATGACGCTCAGGACGGTTTCGCCGATAGCAGCGCTGACCGCTTGACCGTTGATGTGGACAGTCATATCCGCCTGCGCCAAGGGCTGGATATCGAAGGTTCTTTCTTGGCAGTGCATTGAATGATCTTCCGTGAAAATTTCAGTGGAGTTTTGCGCCAGCTCCTTGCTGCACTACACCGTGCCGACCCGTTGTTCTAATGCATTTTGAGGGTCTGACTGCGGTACTCCGTCAGCGCAACCTGGTGCGCGTACAGGCAATGTAGTCGATACCGCGGCAAAGGCTTGGATCATTTACGGTAGGCGATATCGCCGGACGAAATATTGATCCAGGCCAGTGAAAGCGGTTGGATTGTCCAGCGATCAATTGGCGAAGACGAACTGCCCTTTGATCTTCTTCGGGCCGATCATAGCGAGGTCCGGGAACAGCAGCGATTTGACCCAGGCGGCGTAGAACACCATGGCCAGAATGAAAGCCACGCCGAGCAGAGTCGACACGGGTTCTTCACTGAAGCCTGCCAATTCTCGCGGAATCTGACTGATCGTGAAGGTGATGTAGATTGTGTAAACGACCGCGATGCCCTGATAAAAACCCCATGCGAACAACAGCGGAATTACGCCGACAATCAACACCATGGCCACCGCCATAACGATGCCGCCGTCATTGATTTGCACAAGCCCGGCTATCCCCCCGAGCAGTCCCCAGATGCCCATCAGCGCGACCAGGATGTTGACTTTAACGGCGTGGCGTTTTCTGAGGACGGGATCGCGACGCCCGCCGATCCAGCCCGCCAGCACTCGATCCTTGACCTTGCCGCCCGACAGCGCCTTGAAGGTTTCGCTCCTGGAATGCCCGCCCTCGAGCATTTCGACGACTCGTCGTTTGATTGCTTGCCTGTCCAACGTATTCATCCTTAAACATGCGCGCAACGGCCGACCCGTTGCCGACGCGGATTCTCGCCTTGTTGCCCGTCAGAAAGCAAAAAGCCGCTTCCACCCTAAGGTGGAAGCGGCCGAGGCATGGGCCTCAATGGAGCAATCAGTGCACGAACAGGGCGATCAGGATAATGATCGGGATCGGTACGCCGAGGAAAAACAGCAGTAGTGAGCGCATGGTGATGCTCCTTGTTTAACGGACTGGAGTGGTCGTGGTGTAGGTGTCGACTTCAACGTACTCGACCGCATCGCGACGACGACCGCCGAAAGTGGCCGCGAAACTGGCGAAGAACGCGCCGGCCAACAACGAGATGAACATCCACAGCGAGGTCCAGGCAGCGACTTTCGCAGCGGTGTCGGCGGCTTGCTGAGCTTTCAGCTTGGCGTCGGCCAGGGCTTTCTGAGTACGCGCGTAGATTTCATCGACACGACGTTCGGCGTCGGCCTGAGTCAGGTTGGTGCGTTGGGCAACCAACTGCGCGAGGTAGGTACGGTCTTCGGCGCTGAGCTGACCGTTGGCCAGGCTCTGGGCGAAGATCCGGGCCACGGCGCCATGCGCAGCGTCATCGCTGACGGAGGCCGGACGGTCGTCGCGAAACAGGCTGTCGATGTAGTAACCGTACTGGTTGCTGTCGGTGTTCGCCGCAGCAGTACCGGCCGCTTGGGTCATGGCACCGGCTGCACCGCCAGCCACACTGGCACCGGCCTGCACACCACCACTGATGACGCTGCTGACCGAGCCGACCACCAGCACTGCGGTGACCAGCGTCGCCACACACCAGGCGAGGAAGCCGTGCGCGGTGTCGCGGAAATACACCTCGTCACCGTGCATGTTCGCCCACTTCACCCGCAGGCGACCGGCGATGTAGCCGCCCATACCGGAAGCGATGATCTGCGTCGCCGCCAACCAGACAATCGTTGAAATGCCCAGGCCCTTGGCGCTGACGCCCTCTCCGGCCCACGGTGAAACGGCAGAGAAACCCAAACCGAAACCGAGCAGGACCAAAATCATCGACAGGGCTGCGGCAGCCGCAGCACCGGCGAAAATCGCGCCCCAGGACACGCCCGAAACGCTGCTCGACTCTTCAACGGCGGGATAAAACCCATCAGGGGATCTATTCATTGTTGTTCTGCTCCAGGCATGAAAAATGGTGTTACAACTCGTCATCAGAGGAATTGCAGTGACCGTGCCAGTCGCGAGAATTAAATAAGTCGTTTAATTTCAGCTAGTTATAAAGAATGAACTTCCGAAAACCTTGCAAATTGCAACAACTGCCGGATAACAGCGGGTTTTATGCATTGGCCTCGAATACCCATCACGCTCGAAATTTGCGTTTGTGACAGGTGAACATGAAAGTTAATTTAAAGCGTCAACGGATTTTCTTGGCAAAATGCAGCCATTCCGTTTGAACCGATCAACAGGCCTGCCTATGACTCGTATCTTGACCATCGAAGACGACGCCGTGACCGCCCGGGAAATCGTCGCCGAACTGAGCAGCCACGGGCTCGACGTCGACTGGGTCGACAATGGCCGCGAAGGCCTCGACCGCGCTGTCAGCGGCAACTACGACCTGATCACCCTTGATCGCATGTTGCCCGAACTCGATGGCCTGGCCATCGTCACCACCCTGCGCACCATGGGCGTGGCCACCCCGATTCTGATGATCAGCGCCCTTTCCGATGTCGACGAGCGTGTACGTGGTTTGCGGGCCGGCGGCGATGATTACCTGACCAAACCGTTCGCCACCGATGAAATGGCCGCACGGGTTGAAGTCTTGCTGCGTCGACAAAACAGCGGCGCCACTCAAGCGACAACGTTGCAGGTGGCCGACCTTGAACTCGACTTGATCAGCCATGAGGCGCGGCGTGCCGAGCAAGTCCTGACGCTGCTGCCGACCGAATACAAACTGCTCGAATTCCTGATGCGCAACAGCGGCCAGATTCTCTCGCGGATGATGATTTTCGAAGAAGTCTGGGGCTATCACTTCGACCCCGGCACCAACCTGATCGACGTGCACATTGGTCGCCTGCGCAAGAAAATCGACGCGGCGGGCAATGTTCCGCTGATCCGCACGGTACGGGGCTCGGGTTATGTCATTGCCGAACCCGTCTGACGGTTGGCGCTCTTCCAGCAGCCGCTTGCTGGCGCTGTACAGTTCGCTGTTCGTGGCGTGGAGCGCGATCCTCATGGGGGTCATGTATTACGAGGTCTCCGGCTACCTCGACAACCTCGCCAAACACTCGCTGATGCAACGTCAGCACCTGTTTTCGCACTTTCGCGGCGCACAGCTGGAAGACGCCCTCGCCGCCAGCATGACTTTCGACATTCGCGGCATCGACGCCTATGGCTTGTTCGATGCCGACGGCGTTTACCTCGGCGGCGCGTTGCAGCAGATCCCCGAGGGGCTGCCGCTGGACGGCAAGATCCACATGCTCGCCGATTGCGCCAACTCCGACGACCCGACCCTGCCCAATGACAGCTGCGACGCCGTCGCCACACAAACCCGCGACGGTCGCTGGCTGGTGTTGTTGCGCGACAACGGCTCGCTGTTCGCGGTGACGCGGATCATTTTGCACGCGTTGTTCTGGGGCGTATCGCTGACGATTCTGCCGGGGATTGCCGGTTGGCATTTGCTGCGACGCCGGCCGTTGCGGCGGATTCGCGCGATTCAGGCCAGCGCGCAGGCGATTGTTGCCGGCGATCTGACGCACCGCTTGCCGCTGTCCAATCGCCGCGATGAACTGGACATGCTCGCCGCCATTGTCAACGCCATGCTCGAACGCATCGAGCGCTTGATGAATGAAGTCAAAGGTGTCTGCGACAACATCGCCCATGACTTGCGCACGCCACTGACCCGCCTGCGCGCGCAGCTTTACCGCATGCAGCAACAGGCCGGCGAAGGCTCGCAGGAAGCGGCGCAACTGGATCTGGTGCTGGCCGAAGCTGACACGCTGATGGCGCGGTTTCGCGGGTTGCTGCGGATTTCCGAGCTGGAGGACCGGCAGCGCCGCTCAGGTTTTGTCGAACTCGATCCGGTGCAATTGCTGGAAGAGCTGCACGAGTTTTACCTGCCGCTGGCCGAGGAAGGCGAACTGCGTTTCGACTTGAACATGCCGGAGACGTTGCCAGCGCTGAACGGTGATCGGGCGCTGTTGTTCGAAGCGTTGGCGAATTTGTTGAGCAACTCGATCAAGTTCACCCCGCCGGGCGGCACGGTGATGTTGCGTGGTGTAAACGCGGGTGGGCAGACGCGGATTGAAGTGCACGACTCCGGGCCAGGGATTCCCGAGGCTGAGCGTGAGGCGGTGTTCCAGCGGTTTTATCGCGCCGAGGGTGGGCAGCCGCAAGGTGGCTTTGGTCTCGGATTGTCGATTGTCGCCGCGATTGTCAGCTTGCACGGCTTCAGTCTGGAAGTCGGCAGCAGCGATCTGGGCGGGGCGAAACTGCTGCTCGATTGCCGGCAGAGCTTGATCGAGAATTCCTGACTCCCGACATGATCGTTCCCACGCTCTGCGTGGGAATGCCTCAAGGGACGCTCCGCGTTCCAGCTTGAGAATGGGACGCAGAGCGTCCCGGGCTGCATTCCCACGCAGAGCGTGGGAACGATCATCAGCTCAGGTTGGGTAATTGGCGCGCAGTGCCTCGAGGCCACCCTGATAGATGCCGCTGAACAGCGCCACCACTTCCTCATCGCTCACGCCTTTGGCATTGAAACGCCCCGACCACGTCACCCGTGCGCCCTGCCCTTGGGCTTCAACCTTGATCGTCGCCAGATAATCCGTCGCCGGGAACGGTGCCTGTTCAATCGAATAGCTGTAAGTCTTCGCCGCGTTATCGAACGCTTGCAGACGCTCGACCACCACGCCGCCGTCAGCGGTTTGCAGCGTGCGCACGCGGCCGCCGTCGCTCAGTTCACTGTTGGGAATAAAGGGCAGCCAATCGGGCAGCGTGTTGAAGCCGCCGATCAATTGCCAGACCTGATCGGCCGAGGCCGGAATATCGATGGTTGCGGATGCTGTTGGCATAAATAAACGTCTCTCCAGAATTCAGATAGTCAGACTGTCGACCACACCGCCATCGACGCGCAAGGCTGCGCCGGTGGTGGCTGAGGACAGCGGCGAAGCGATGTAGGTGACCAGGTGCGCAACTTCTTCAACGTCCGCGACACGCTGGATGATCGAGGTCGGGCGGGCCTTGAGTACAAAGGCGTCGGCTTCATCGCGCAGGTTGCGCCCGGACTCGGCAGCGGCATCCTTGAGCATGTCTTGCAGGCCATCGGTGAAGGTTGGCCCCGGCAGGATCGCATTGACCGTTACACCGGTGCCAGCCAGACGTTTGGCCAAACCGTGGGATACCGCCAGATTGGCGCTTTTGGTCACGCCGTAATTGATCATGTCGGCAGGCGTTGCCACACCGGATTCCGAGGACAGGAAAATCACCCGGCCCCAACCCTGCTCGACCATCGCCGGCACGTAATGCCGCGCCAGGCGCACGCCGGAAATCACGTTGACTTCATAGAAACGCGTCCACTCGCTGTCCGGCGCTTCGAAGAAATCGACAGCGTCGAAGATGCCAAGGTTGTTCACCAGAATGTCCGCGCGCGGTTCGGCGGCGAACAGTTTCTGCGCGCCCTCTGCAGTGCCCAGATCGGCAGCCAGACCACGCAGTTGCGCGCCAGGGACTTTCTCGCGAATGCTCGCCAGCGCCTGTTCGACCTTGCCGGTGTCGCGGCCAATGACGACCACCGTAGCCCCGGCTTCGGCCAACGACTGGCTGATGCCCAGACCAATGCCCGCCGTACTGCCACTGACAATCGCCAGTTTGCCACCCAAGTCAATCTTCATTGCACACCCCCCATGTAGGAGCTGCCGAAGGCTGCGATCTTTTGATCCGGCAACGGCGCCCGTTCAGAAACCAGTTTCGCTTCACGCAATGCCTGCCAGAAACCGGCAGGAATGACCGCCGACAACGCCGCGACATCTTCAGCAATCCGCCCCGGTTTGCTTGCACCGGGAATCACCGCCGCGACCGCTGGGTTGGCCAGCGAAAATTGTAGTGCAGCGGCTTTTACATCGACGTTATAGGCCGCGGCGATGCGCTTGATCTGTTCCACCCTGGCGATGATCTCAGGGCTGGCCTTCTGGTATTCGAAGTGCGCGCCACCGGCGAGGATGCCTGAGCTATAAGGGCCACCGACGACGATTTCAACGTTCTGGGCCAGCGCCGCATCCATCAGGCGTTGCAGCGGGCGTTCGTGATCGAGCAGCGTGTAGCGACCGGCCAACAGGAAACCATCCGGTTGCGCTTCAGTGAGATCGAGGGTCAGTTCACACGGCTCGACTTTGTTCACACCCAGGCCCCAGCCCTTGATCACGCCTTCTTCGCGCAAGCGGGTCAGCACTTTGAACGCGCCGGTACGCGCCTGGTTGAAGTATTCCAGCCATTGATCGCCGTAGAAGTCCTGAGCGATGTCGTGCACCCAGACGATGTCGAGGCGATCGGTTTGCAGGCGCTTGAGGCTGTCTTCAATGGAGCGCAGGGTCGCGTCGGCGCTGTAGTCGTTGACGATCTTGTTCGGGCGACCGTGTTCGAATACACCACTTTTTTCGCCGAGATCGCGGGCGGCGGCATCCTCGATTTCATCGAGAATGACCCGACCGACTTTGCTGCTGAGCACGTAGTCGTCGCGCTTGTATTGCTTCAGTGCTTCGCCGAGGCGGATCTCCGACAGGCCGGATCCGTAAAACGGCGCAGTGTCGAAGTAACGCACGCCGGCATCCCAGGCCGCATGCACGGTGGCTTGCGCTTCCGCTTCCGGAATGGCGCGGAACATGTTGCCCAACGGGGCGGTGCCGAAGCCCAGTTGGCCGGGCAATTTGTCTTTCAAGCTCATGGGTTTTTCCTCGATAGGTTCTGGGTCTGCGTGACCGTTGAGCAGATCCTAGATTGCGGCACCGAGACCGTCCAAGACATAATCTGCAGCACTTGAGTCCCTATAGGTCTGACATGATCGACATCCGCCAATTGCGCTACTTCGTTGTAGTCGCCGAGGAAGAACACGTCGGCCGCGCCGCCGAACGGCTGCATATTTCCCAGTCGCCGCTGAGCCGACAGATCGCCCAGCTCGAGGAGCGCCTGGGGCTGACCCTGTTCGAGCGCAGCCAGCAACGCATTCGCCTGACCCGCGACGGCCAGACCTTCCTTGCTGAAACCCGCGCCCTGCTGACCCACGCCAATCGCCTGGAATCCCTCGGCAAACGCCTCGGTCGCGGTGAAGAAGGCGGCCTGTGCATCGGCTATATCGAGAACGCCATGCACGCCGGAGTTTTGCCCAATGCCTTGCGCGTGCTGCGCGCCGATCGGCCGAATGTGCACGTCGCGTTGTACAACCTCAGTTCCGCCGAGCAACTGGAAGGCTTGCGACAGCGTAGTCTCGATATCGCCTTGGTGAGTGAGCCGCCGACCGATGACGACCCGGATCTGCTGGGTTTTCAAGTGCTCGATGATCCGATGCTGCTGGCCTTGCCGGAGCATCATCGGTTAGCCCAGCAGAACGTGCTGAGCCCCGAGGATCTGGCCGAGCAGGAATGGATCGGCGTGCAGCCGCGTCAGGATGCCAACGATGAGTTTGTCAGCGCGTGCATCCGCGCGGGCTTCAATCCGGATGTGCGCATGCAGGCGACCGAGCCGTTTACCGCGCTGGGGCTGGTGGCGTCGGGGTTGGGGATTGCGATGATCCAGAAAGGTTTGAGCCATAACGCACCGCCGGGAGTGGTGTTGCGTGAGGTGCCGTGGCTGACATTGACCACGCCATTGTGGGCGGCGTGGCACCGGGTCAATTTGCGGCCGTTGGTGGAGACGTTCCGCAAAGTCCTCACTGACGACTGACACACACCCTGTAGGAGTGAGCCTGCTCGCGATGGCGTCGCGCCAGTCGATATCTTCGTTGACTGATTCAACGCTATCGCGAGCAGGCTCACTCCTACAGGGTTTGGTCAGCGTTCTACACTGAACGAATCAGCCCCCTGCCGTGAGTTGACCATGAAAATGTCTGCGCAAATGACCGTCGTCGCAGTCCTCGCCACCCTCGCCTGGCTGGGTCTGGCGGTGTGGGGCATTGGCGGTGTGGCGATGTTCTTTTCCCACGGTTCGCTGGTGATCGTGGCACTGGCGACGATGGCCATGGTGATCGCTTCACTGTTCAGCGAGGTCAACCTTAGTGCTGGCGAGCGTGAAGACCGCGCCAATCGCTGGGTGATTCCGGCCTTTGGCGTGATTGGTCTGGTCAGCGGATTCTTGCCGGCCTACTGCGACCGGGTGAATGTCTGGACCTTCGGTGGTGAAGGCGTGCGCTGGCTCGGCGCTTTGCTGTTTATCGTCGGCGGCGCGCTGCGATTGTGGCCGGTGTTTGTGCTGGGGCGGCGTTTCAGTGGCTTGGTGGCGATTCAGCCGGGGCACCGGTTGGTCACCGATGGCATTTATCAGCACCTGCGTAACCCGAGTTATCTGGGATTGGTGATCAATGCTGTGGGCTGGGCGCTGGCGCTTCGTTCGGTGGTCGGGCTGTTGCTGGCGGCGCTGACCTTGATTCCGCTGATTGCCCGGATTCGTTCCGAAGAGGCGCTGCTGCGTGCGCAGTTTGGGGTTGAGTACGACGCTTATTGCGCGAGGAGTTGGCGTTTGGTGCCTGGGGTTTATTGATTTGCGAACACCGTCACCCTGTAGGAGTGAGCCTGCTCGCGATAGCGATGTGTCAGTCAAATCTGTGTGTCTGACACACCGCTATCGCGAGCAGGCTCACTCCTACAAGGGACTGTGTTGTGTCAGTTTTTTTGCAGGTGAAGTTTGCCGTCGCTGTCGATTTCGACCTGAACAGCAGCATAACTGGCCAACGTCGCATGCGCCGTTTCCAGCGCATGCTGGTGCGTGGTGGTGATGATCATCAGCGGTGCACCGGCCGCTTCGGCAGCCTGAATGCCGACCGTGGCGTCTTCGAAAATCAGGCAATCACGCGCTTCCAGGCCAAGACGTTTGGCAGCCAGTAAATAGCCGGCTGGATCAGGCTTGCCCGCCTGCACATCTTCCGCAGTGATCATCACCGCAGGCGCAGGAATCCCCGCTGCCGCCATGCGCCGCAAGGCGAGATCCCGTGGCGCCGAGGTCACCATCGCCCAGCGTTCTTTCGGCAAGCTGTCGAGAAACGCCGCTGCGCCGGGAATCTCGACAATGCCTTCAACGTCTTCGATTTCCGCTTGGGTAATGAACGCCGCTTGCGCCTCGGCATCAACGCCGGGCAGGTTCAGGCGATTGATCGTGTCGATGGCACGGGCACCATGGATGGTCGGCAGGAATGTTTCCACGTCAACACCATGACGCACCGCCCAAGCGGACCAGATGCGCTCGGCAGCGGCGATGGAGTTGAGGACGGTGCCGTCCATGTCGAACAGGAACGCGCCGAATGCGCGATCGAAAACAGAATCGTGAGCAGACAAAACGTCGCATCCTTTGGCTAGAAACCGGGCCAGCAATGTAGCACTTGCCGGGCCGATTCACCCAACGTGTCAGTGCAGGCGCGGGGCCTTGGACTTGAACGCGCTGTCCACACAGTCGAGCAACTGGCCGATAGCCCAAGGCTTTTTGATAAACGCCACCGAATGCTTGACCCCGGAGGTCTCCGGCGTTTCATAGCCGGACATGACCATCACCGGCTTGTCCGGCCAGCGGTCACCGACCAGGTTGGCCAGATCGGCGCCATTGAGGGTGCCGGGCATGGTGATATCGGTGAGCAATAACGCCACTTGCTGGGCGTGTTGCTCCAGATAAAGCGATGCGGCGTCAGCACTGGTGTGCGGCTCGACCTTGAAACCTTCCTCCTGAAGAATTTCGCAGAGAAACTCCAGAATCAACGGATCATCCTCAACCACCAGAATCAATCCGTCAGGAAGGTGCGCGTCCGCCGTCGGTGTTGGGCACATGAAACTGCACTCCCTGAATTGCATTAACGATTTAGCGGCTTGAATCCGCTGCTTATCTGGTATGAGCAGCGCGTCTTGCAGAAATTCATTTTTGATACAGCTCTTTTCCAAAAGGTCTTTTTTACCGGTCAGCAGCAATCGTTCCCAGAGGCGTGTTTAGGGTTAAAATGCCGGCCCTTTTGTTTGCCGACCCTGACCGATGAACCCTGAAGCCCTCGCCACCCTCCACGCCCATCTGTTGCCTGCGCTTGCGGCGGCACCGAGCGAAACCCGTCGCCTGTTTCACGGGCGCGGACGTTGCTGGCCGGGGCTGGAGCAGTTGACCGTGGACTGGCTGCAAGGCGTGGTGCTGGTGTCGTTGTTCAAGGAACCGCTGCCCGAGCAACTGGACGACCTCAAGCGCTTGCTGCTGGAGATCAGCCGTTCACCGGAGTGGCAGCAGTGCGGCGCGCACACGTTGTTGATCCAGCATCGTTACTTGCCGCAAAGCACGGCTGAATGGCTGCTGGGCGCCGAGATCGACGAAATGACTATCGTCGAGGGAGGTCTGCAGTACCGGATCGATCTGGGCCTCAAACAAAACACCGGTTTGTTTCTCGACATGCGCTACGGTCGCAACTGGGTGCGCGAGCAGGCCAACGGCAAGCGTGTGTTGAACCTGTTCGCCTACACCTGCGGATTTTCCGTGGCCGCGATCGAGGGCGGCGCCGATCATGTGGTCAATCTGGACATGTCCCGCGCAGCCTTGAGTCGCGGGCGCGACAATCACCGTTTGAACGGCCACGACTTGAGCAAGGTCAGTTTCCTCGGCCACGACCTGTTCAAATCCTGGGGCAAAGTGATCAACAGCGGCCCGTACGATCTGGTGATCATCGACCCGCCGTCGTTCCAGAAAGGCAGTTTTCTACTGACCAAGGATTACCAGCGCGTGCTGCGTCGTCTGCCGGAATTGCTCACGGCGCAAGGCACAGTGCTGGCCTGCATGAACGATCCGGCGTTCGGTTCGGACTTTCTGATTGACGGCGTCACGCAGGAAGCGCCGGGGTTGCGTTTTGAGCAGCGGCTGCAGAATCCGCCGGAGTTTGCGGATGTCGATCCTGAAAGCGGACTCAAGGCTTTAGTCTTCCAGCGCACTATCTGACCCACCATAATCCCCTTGTAGGAGTGAGCCTGCTCGCGATAGCGGTGTGTCAGTTAGTACTTATTTGACTGATAGACCGCTATCGCGAGCAGGCTCACTCCTACAGGGGGATTGTGTTGGGTCAGGGAATTGGTGGGCGCAACACCAGGGCAAACAACTCACCATGCCCGGTGACATTGAGCTTGTGATAAAGATTGCGCCGATGCACCTTGACCGTCTCCGGCGAGATGCCCATCTGCTGGGCCATCGCCTTGCTGGAAAAGCCCTGCAAGATCAGCCGTGCCGTATCGACTTCGCGCACCGTCAGCCGCGCGTCGAAGCGGTCAAGCAAGGTCGCCAGATCCCCCGCCACCCCTTCCGCAGGCGGGCCTTGCGGCGGCACCAGTTGCACGTGTCGACGCATCGCCGCCAACACCCAGTCGCGCACGCAGAGCAAGCGGCCTTGCTCAGCCATAGTGAACGTCGTCGAGCGTCCCAGTGACAAACCGAGCACGCCGCCGTCGACGTTGATCATGAACTGCAACTCGTCTTCGCCCACCACCGAACGAAAGTAGCTCTGGTAATACTCACTGTGCAGAAACTGGTCCGGCGCCACCGAGGCCAGGCTGTGCAAGCCATCGGCAATACCGGTGGACGCGGTCAGATAGAACGGATCGAGCAAGTACATCCCGGCCGTGTACCCGGCCAGTTCTTCCTGCTCGTCGGATCGACCCTTGCTGTCGAAGTCGATCAGCAATTGCGGTGCCTGCCCCGCTTTCATCAACGCCACCAGCGCGTTGTCCAGCGGCACCAGCAAGCGCAAGGTGTCGACCAGCGCACGCCAGAAGCCGTCCTGCCCGACGTCGGCAAACACCCGTGCCAGACTTTGATGCACCGGCATTTCCTGCAACAACGCGTCCACGCACTACCCCTTTTGAGTAACCCATGATGGGAATGGGTCCGGCGCGACCGGCCCGATAGGCTGACCACTCCTGTTCATCACCGGCCTGCACAGGCCAGGAGTGCCGCATCATGCGTCGTCACCGTGGCTATATCAACCTGGGCCTCAACCTGGGCCTGCTCGCCAGTATTGGCGCCGGCTCGACCGTTATGGCCGGCGATGCGCCGAGCGTGCACGTCTACAACTGGTACGACTACATCGGCCCGGCCACCCTGCACGATTTCCAGCGCGACAGCGGTATCCAACCGGTCTACGACACCTTCGACAGTGCCGAAGTACTCGAAGGCAAACTGATGACCAGCCGCAGCGGCTACGATGTGGTAGTGGCGAGCAATTTCAGCCTGCCGACGCTGATCAAGGCCGGCGCCCTCGCCCCGCTGCCGCGCGAGCAACTGCCGGGCTGGAAGAATCTCGATGCCGACCTGCTGGCGAAACTGGCCAACAACGATCCCGGCAATCAGTACGCGGTGCCGTACCTGTGGGGCACCAACGGCATCGGTTACAACGTCGACAAGGTTCGCGCCGCGCTCGGTGACAAGGCGCCGGTGGATTCGTGGGAGCTGGTGTTCAACGAAGACAACCTCGCCAAACTCGGCCAGTGCGGTGTGGCGATGCTCGATTCGCCGTCGGAGATGCTGCCGGTTGCCCTGCATTATCTCGGTCTGCCACCCAACAGCACCGATCCCGAAGACTATAAAAAAGCCGAGGCGCTGCTACTGAAACTGCGCCCGCACATTGCCTACTTCAACTCATCGAAGTTCATCAGCGATCTGTCCAACGGCAACATTTGCGTGGCGGTCGGCTGGTCCGGCGCCATGCTCGAAGCCAAGACCAATGCCGAGCAGGCCAACAACGGCGTGAAGATCGCCTACAGCCTGCCCAAGGAAGGCGCGCCGGTGTGGTTCGACACGTTGGTACTACTCAAAGACGCGCCGAATCGTCCTCAGGGTCTGGCGTTTATCGACTATCTGCTGCGCCCGGAAGTGATCGCGCCGGTCAGTGATCATCTGTCTTATCCCAATGGCAATCGCGCGGCGACAGCGTTGGTAGCCGCAGCGACTCGGGACAACCCGGCGGTTTATCCGTCTGCTGCGGCGATGGCCACGCTGTACACCCTGGAACCGCTGCCCAAAGCCATTGAACGCGTACGGACGCGGGTGTGGAGCAAGGTCAAGAACGGCCAGTGAATCCAACACATTTCCCCTCTGTAGGAGTGAGCCTGCTCGCGATAGCGGTGGATCCGGCACCGGTGTATTGAAAGTGCCGACGCTATCGCGAGCAGGCTCACTCCTGCAGGGGACGGTGAGCAACTCAGACTTTTTTAGAGAGATAACCATCAATGAAACCTCGCGCCCGTGACCTCAATATCCGCATCGGCCAGCTGCCGCCCGGCCCGCTCAACGCCATCACCGACGTCCCCGGCGTACGCGTCGGCCACAGCAATGTGCGCGGCCGCAGCAGCGCCGGGCGCGACATCTGCACCGGCGTCACGCTGATCGAACCGCGCCCGGGCTCGACCAATCTGCAACCGTGTTTTGCCGGTGTACATGTGCTCAATGGCAACGGTGACGCCACCGGGCTTGAATGGATTCGCGAGGCGGGCCTGCTGACCAGCCCGATTGCGTTCACCAACACCCACAGCCTCGGCGTGGTGCGCGATGCCTTGATTGCACTGGATCGCCAGCAGCAACCCGACGACGGTCGCCTCTACTGGAACATGCCGGTGGTACTGGAAACCTTTGACGGTTTGCTTAACGACATCAACGGCTTTCACGTCCACCCCGAACACGTCGCAGAAGCGCTCGCCGCCGCCGTCGACGGTTCCGTCATGGAAGGTGCCGTCGGCGGTGGCAGCGGTATGATCTGCCACGAATTCAAGGGTGGCATCGGCACCTCGTCGCGGCGTTTGAGCCCTGTGCAGGGCGGCTGGACCGTCGGCGCGATCGTGCAGGCCAACCACGGTATACGCAATGAGTTGCGAGTCGATGGCTACCCGGTCGGGCGTTATATGGAACAGAAAAACTCGCCGTTCTTGCGAGCATCGTTGCCGCATCCGGGCATGGGTTCGATTGTCGTCTGCCTGGCCACCGACGCGCCGCTGTTGCCGCATCAGTGCACACGTCTGGCACAGCGCGCGAGCCTGGGTCTGGCGCGCACCGGCGGTGGCAACGAGGATCACAGCGGCGACATCTTTATCGCTTTTGCCACTGGCAACGCTCATGTCCCGCCGGCGGCCTACGAAGGCAAAGGCGCGCCGACCTGCGACGGTTTGCGCATGGTCAACAATGACCACATCAGCGAGCTGTTCCTGGCCGCAACCGAAGCGGTTGAAGAAGCGATCATCAATGCCTTGCTGGCCAGCGACAGCACCGAGGGCAACGGGCATTCAGTACCGGGACTCGACGCCGACACCCTGCTCGCTGCCCTCGAAAAATCAGGCTGGCCCGGCGCCCGCTGACACCGCAAAACACTGTAGGAGCTGCCGAAGGCTGCGATCTTTTGATTTTGCTTTTAAAAGACAAGATCAAAAGATCGCAGCCTTCGGCAGCTCCTACAGGGAGTCTGTGAACATTCATGAAAGAGGCCAGCGTCTAGTTGCCCGGGCGACTGGCGGTACTTGAGCCGCCACTTGCACACTCCCAGGATGGAATTCACGGGCTCCACTTCCTCCCCATCAAAGAGCTTTGAGGCTCTTTTTTTGTCTGCGCAAATCAGCTGTCCGGCAGCGAATCGGTGCGAATCGAGCACCAGGCCGCTAGCGCCAGCAACTCGCGATATTCCGCCGGGCTGCCCTTCACCCGTCCGGCCAACCAGGCGCGGCAATAACTGTCGGCCTGACCAATGATCAACGACGGCAACAGTTCTGCGGGCAGCGCCTTGAGCTCGGCAGCGCGCCCCGATTCGGCCAGCCAGTCGCGCAGACGCACATTGCGCGTCTTGTTGCGCTCCGCCAATTCGTTCTTGAACGGCCCTTTGGTCACGGCAAATCGTGCGTGGTACTGGAAGCGTGCCCACTCCGGTTGACGTTCGACCCAATCGACGTAGCTGAACACCAGCGCTTGCACGCCTTCCTCGGTGGTTTGCGCCGCCTCCAGATAGGCATCGCGCAGGCGCGCCTGGTCTTCCAGCGCGGTGAAAAACAGCGCCGCTACCAAGCCTTCCTTGTTGCCGAAATGGTGATAGATCGCCCCGACACTGGTGTCGCACTCGGCGCGAATCATTTCGATGGTAGTGGCTTCAATCCCCTGCTCGTTGAACAGGCTCAGCGCCTTGCGAAAGATGTCGCGCTTGAGTTCGGCACGGCGGCCGGGGTAGCTGCGTTCAAGTAAATCTACGGTGTCCATGCGGCTCACTGCCTGGAGATTGGAGTTGAAAGGCACTTGCCGTGCCCGTGCCAAAAACACGCACAGGTTGACAGATTTACCGCAGACAGAATACCGTTCCGTTACAGAATCATATTCTGTTACGGAACATCATTCGGTTAATCATCTTCCGCGAGGCTTTCCATGAGTCAATCTCTTAGCATGTTCAATAGTGTGGGTGCGCAGGCCTTCAGTCAGATGGCCTGTCAGTTCGCGCCCTACTTCAGCACCATCAACCCGCTGGTGAGCGAGTTGCGCGCGAACGCGGCGACGGTGCAAGTACCGTTCCGCCGTGAGATCACCAACCACTTGGGTACCGTGCATGCCATTGCCATGTGCAACGCCGCCGAACTCGCCGCCGGCATGATGACCGATGTGTCGATCCCGGCCGGCGCACGCTGGATTCCCAAAGGCATGAGCGTGGAATATCTGGCCAAGGCGAAAACCGATGTGACGGCAGTGGCCAGCGGTGAAGGCGTGGATTGGCAAAGCGAGGGCGACAAAATCGTAACCGTCGACATTCACGATACCGAGGGCAAAAAAGTGTTCACGGCGCGGATCACCATGAACGTCAAACTCGGCTGAATCGCGGACACAAAAAAGCCCTTGCTACGGAATTCACGGCAAGGGCTTTTTCGCTGATGAGATGTCAGTGCACGGTCAGGCGCTGGCGGACAAATTCCTCGACATGGCGGCTGGTCTGATCGAGGTGGCGGTCGCGTTGTTTCTCAGCGTCGAGCATCGCGCGTTTGCCGTTTTTCTGCAGCAGATAGGTGTGGATCTGCTGCACTTCCAGCGACCGGTAAATCGGCGTGGTGTCAATAAATCCACGCAGGCCGTTGCTGCGGTAATGCCGGGTGCTCATCAATACCTGCGTTTCCCGTGAACCGATCACTTCAAAACCCAAGGCTTCGAAGTACGGGACTTTACCCACGGTGCAGGCCAGTTCCGCGTGGGGATAACGCCCGACCATTGCGCTGATCAGCGCCCGCGCCACGCCCTGACGCCGATGCCCTTCGCGCACCGCCATGTAGGCAACGCTGCACGCTTCCCAATCGCCCTGCACCGGCAGGTACAGGAGGAAACCGGTGACCTGTTCCGGGTCGTCCTCAGCAGTGGCGACGAGCAATTCCACTTCGGTGCCCTTCTCGCCGTTCAACGCTTCCAGATACAAATGCACCTCATAGCCGACCGCGTACTGATAGACGTTGTACAGCAGATTGCTCGGGCCCAGGCCCACGGCGCTGATGTCCGTCAGGTAGTCGACGACCATCTGCAGAATCTGGCTGTTGACGCCTTCCGGGCAGGGGGACTTGTAGTGGGTGATGCGTGGCATGGCGGGTGAACTCCGGCAGAAAACCGCGACATCATACCTTGTCACCCCAGCCAGCGGACTCACTGCTGTGGCGCCACCACCTTGAATTTGATCGCGATGTCCTTGGACACCACGCTGTCCGCCCACTCCCCCGCGCCGAGGCCGAACTCGTCGCGTTTGAGCAGCAACTCGCCGTCGAAAATGCCGATGGCGCTGCCCGGTTTCAATTCCACCGGCACTTGCACATCGCGGGTGATGCCTTTGAGGGTCAGTTGGCCGGCAATCAGATAACGGTTCTCGGCGAGCAGAGTGAAGTGGCTCGATTCGAACACTGCCACGGGGAATTTTGCCGTGTCGAACCACGCCGGTTTCACCAGTTCGGTGTTGGCGTCCTCGCTGCCGGCGTCGATGCTGGTGAGGTCAATCTGCAACGTGGTGTGGGCGCGGTCGAGATGCTCAGTGTCGAAATCCAGCGTCGCTTCGAACCTGGCGAAGGTGCCGTACATCCGCGTGCCCATCTGGTTGTAGGTGAAACTGATCTGACTGGCGTGGGTGTTGACCCGGGTGTACTCGACAGCCTGCGCAGCGGGGATGGCGCACAGGACAAACGCGGCTGCCAGCAGCAATCGGATCGACATGGGATTCTCCGGGCGGCGCCTGACATCGAGGGCCTCGATTGACTTAAGCAAACATCCGCCGGTTACGCCAGTGCAGGCTGGCGTGCCTGCGCTCAGACCAGGGCTTCAGCGCTGCGAACATCAGCGGCGCCCGGCCGCACACCTGTCCGAAGCCGATGGCGCAATTTCAACACTGGCCGTTCGATGCAGTAGTAAGTCAGGCCACTGCACAAAAAAGCGACCAGCAACACAGCCAGAATGATTGCTGCATCGTACGTCCCTGACCAGAAACCGTGCAGCCAGTAAATCAGCACAAAGTGATTGAGAAACACGCCATAGCTGAGGTTGCCGAGGAACTCGTCGGCTCGGTGATACTTGAGCCTGCTCAGCCAATACACCGCAGGGATACCCAGCGCGGTGCCCAGCGTCACCTCGGCGTTGTAAGGCTGGCGTTCAATCACGCCCGCCATGATCGCCACAAACAACAGCCCGGCACTGATCGCTGTCGCGGCCACCACTACCAATCCTTTGCTGTTGGCTTTGTACAGATAGCTGCCGCACAGAAACATGAACAGAACGCCCGGCAACAAGCGATAGCCATAATAATCGGTGTTGATGTAACCGAAACACGCCAGCACAAACACGCCGACAGACAAAGCGAACGCAGCGCCGCGCCACTTGAAGACAAGGAGAAAGGGAATCACCAGGTAAAAACACATCTCCAGCCCCAACGACCACGCGGGCGGCAGAATCCACAGGCTCGAAACCCCGAACATATAGAAGCCCAGCGGCACCATGGACAGGCTCGCGGCCACGCGCGGCACCGTCAGTTCGAGGTCGGGTGCCGAACCGGGCATCAGCACATGCACCACGATGCATGATGCGATGAAATAGAACAGAAACTGCGGGTACAGGCGCAGGGCCCTGTCCAGATAGAACGATGCGATTTTACCGGTTGAGCTGTAGTTGCGCTCGATCAGCGAGGTCATGACAAAACCGCTGATGATCAGAAAAGAAATCACCGCCACCACACCGGGATTGAGCCCGGCGACGGTTACGCCCATATGCGAAACGGCAACCAGCACCGCCAACAGCAGTCGAAAAGCCCCCATTTACACCCTCAAACGTCCTTATAGTTATGGCGCGTAACCTACGATGCTTTCTCCACGGATAACAGCAGAAAATCCACCCTTGCAGGAGCTGCCGCAGACTGCGATCCGTTGATCTTGTTGTTGTTACGCCGGCGCAAGATCAAAAGATCGCAGCCTGCGGCAGCTTCTACACCAGCCGCTCGATTTTCTGATGCCGCCAGACCAGCTGGTAATACAGCGTCTGCAACACCAGCATGCTCAGATACGCCACGGGAAACGCCATCCACACGCCTTGCAAACCATATTGCGCATCGAGCCAGTACGCCGCTGGCAGTTGCACGCCGACCACGCAGATGATCGCGATGGCGACCGGCACCAGCACCGTACCACTGGCGCGCATGATGCCGCCGATGATCGCCTGAAAGCCGAACACCAGCAGGCTCCACAACATGATGTGCAGCAGATGTTCAGCCATCACCCGGGTTGGCTCTTCAGTGAGGAACAGCCCGAGCAGCCAGTGCGACAGCAGATAACCCAGCACAATCAAGCCACCGGTCAGGCACACGTTGATCAACAGTCCGGTGCGCAGAATCGGCCCCATGCGTTCCAGGCGTCCGGCACCGATGGCTTGAGCGCCAAGAATCGAGGCGGTGATCGCGATCGACAGCGCCGGGAACTGCACGTAGTTGACGATCTGCGTCACCGCCCCATACGCCGCCGTCGCCTGCGAGCCGTGTTGGTTGACCAGTGCAAGGATCACCAATTCCGAAAGCGACAGCACAATCATCTGCACCCCGGTCGGCAGACCGATGCGCAGCACCTTGCCGAGAATCGCCCCATTGAGCCGCAAAGCGGCAAAGAACTCGCGGTCCGGCGCCAGCGGATGGCCGGTGCGAATCAGCCGCCACGCCAGCCACGCCATCGCCGCCAGATTACCGGCCAGCCCCGCGTATGCCGCGCTCTGAATGCCCAGTTGCGGCAAGCCGAACCAGCCGCGAATCAACGCCGGCGTCAGCGCCAGACCGACCGACGTCGACACGATCAACGCCAACAGCGGCGACAACGTATCGCTCACCCCGCGCAGCAATTGCGTAAACAGCACAAACACCAGCAGCGACGGCAAGATCCACAGCATCACATGGGCATACGCCACCGCATCATCGAGCACATCCGCCGGCGTCCCCAGCCCGGTCAACGCTTGGCGCGCGAACACACTGCCGAGCACCGCCGCGACCAGACCGATCAGTACGCCGAGCAACAGCGTCGCCCCGGCAATCGCCTTGACCATGTGCGGCTCACGCGCGCCCCACGCCTGGCCGATCAATACGCCTGCGCCGGCACCAAGGCCGATCACCAAGGCAATGAAAAAGAACACGATGGGAAACATCCCCGACACCGCCGCCAACGCCTGCGTACCGAGCATCTGACCGATGTAGATGCTGTTGACCGTGCCCGACATCGACTGCAAAAAGTTCGACAGCACCATGGGTGCGAGGAACAACAGGTAGGTGTGCCAGAGGGGTTTGACGGCAGCGGGGGTTTGCATTGACTGGAGGTCCATCTCGACGGCGGGAGGGCTAATGAAGGATAGCTTCGGTGAGTTGCGTGTGGGGTGCAATTAACATTTCACACCGACGTTTATTGTCGGCGCCCGGCTGTGGTAAATAACCGTGCACTTTCAATTTCTTCAAAGAGGCTTTGTCCATGCCCCGCTTGCCCCACGTGCTGACCGGCACGCTCTTCGTCCTCTGCGCCGCGACCGCCCAGGCAGCCCCGACAGCCAGCCAACCGCAAGCGCTGAAACCGTTACTGGAAACACTGAACGAACGCCTGAACATCGGCGATCTCGTCGCGCTGACCAAATGGGACAGCGGCAAGCCGATTCAAGACAGCCCCCGTGAAGCGCAGGTGATCGCCAACGCCCGCACGCTGGCCAGCGAACGCAAGCTTGACCCGCAAGACGTGGCGCAACTGCTCGCCGCGCAAATGGAGGCGAACAAACTGGTGCAGTACGGTTTGCTCGCCCAGTGGCAAGCCGTCGGAGCGGCGCCGGATACGCCGCGTCCGGATCTTGCCGGGCAGATTCGCCCGCAACTGGACGAACTGCAGACCCGTCTATTGCAGCAGTACGCCGAATTCACGCCCTATCGCCAAGACCCTGATTGCCCGGCATGGCTGGCCGAGGCACGCAGCGGTCTGACCAAGGATGCGCTGCATGAACTGGCGCTGACGCGTGCTACCGGGGAGTTGTGTGTTCGGGTGAAGACCCCGTAATCCGGGGGATTGGCAAACATCGTTGGCGTTGATAGTCACCATCACGCCAATGAAGTTCTCATAAAAAATCCGCGGCGTAAGATCGGCTCCAGACAAACAAACAACCTTCTGGAGCACACGATCATGAAACGCCAAACCATCCTCAGCATCGCTTTCTCGGTTTTCGCAGTTAACGCTTTTGCCGCCACCCCGGCTCACACCCTGATCGCCGAAGGCGGTTCGGACAAGCTGATTGAAAGTCGTCTGGCTGAAGGGGGTTCGGATCGTCTGATCGAACGCCGCGTTGCCGAAGGTGGCTCGGATCGTCTGATCGAGCGCCGTGTTGCCGAAGGTGGCTCGGATCGTCTGATCGAGCGCCGCGTTGCCGAAGGTGGCTCGGATCGTCTGCTCGAACGCCGCGTTGCCGAAGGTGGCTCGGATCGTCTGATCGAGCGCCGCGTTGCCGAAGGTGGCTCGGATCGTCTGATCGAGCGCCGTGTTGCCGAAGGTGGTTCCGATCGCCTGATTGAGCGCCGTGTTGCTGAAGGTGGTTCCGATCGCCTGATTGAGCGCCGTGTTGCTGAAGGTGGTTCCGATCGCCTGATTGAGCGCCGCGTCGCATGATTGAATAGTTGTACCGCACGCCCACAAAAAAGCCCGGCCTGATCAGCCGGGCTTTTTTGCATTCAACCGGGGCTTATTGCACGGTCTTGAGCTTGACCACGTCACCGGAAATCTTGGTGGTGTAACCGGTCAGAACCCAGGCCCAGAACCAGTTTTCCTGAACTTGGGTGTTGATCATGGCGTCGCCGCCCTTGGCTTTGATCGCAGCGGTCTGGGCGCGGACGAAGCGGTTGTTCTGCTGGATCGGGATCACGCCGAACAGCAGCAGGCCGGTGGCGGTGGCTTCACTGTGACCAACCACGGTGTATTGGCTGCTGTCGTACTGCTGGGTGTTCATCGGGGTGCCGGTGCAACCTGCCAGAACCGCACCGAACAGAGCGGCGGCGACTACTTTGCTGAAGTACTTCACGGTTTAACTCCATAGGAAAACGCCCGGGATCCGTCTCTCGGGCGGCGCACACCTTACCGAAAATGATGGCTCATTGGTATCAATCTCGACAAGTTTCATCCAGCACTTTGCTGGCAGCCCATCGACCATGTCGCATACCATGGCGTCACGCCAATCAAGACCGACATCGCCCATGCTCAAAGCCAGTCTGCGCAGCCACCTCACCCTCTGGTTTACCGGTTTGTCCCTGCTGACGTTGTTGAGCGTGGGCTTCTATGTCGGCCATATCGCCACCGAACAAATGAAACAGGCCAGTGGCAATGCCTTGCTCAACACCGCCCGTTCGGCCGCCTCGTTATTGGGCGAGCAACTGCGCGAGCGGCAACTGGAGGTTTATCTGCTCAGCCGCGCACCGCACCTGGAGCGCGGCGATCTGGACAACCCGGCGATTCTGAGATCGATGCAATTGCGCACCCAGGCCCGCAACGAATATGCGTGGATGGGCGTCACCGATGCTGAAGGTAACGTGCATCAAGCGGTCAACAATTTGCTGGTCGGGCAATCGGTGCAACAGCGCCCGTGGTTCCAGGCCGGCTTGCGCGGCGAATACACCGGCGATCCCCATGAAGCCGTGCTGCTGGCCAAGTTGCTGCCGGGCATGCCGAATGGCGAACCGCTGCGCTTCATCGATTTCGCTGCGCCGATTCACAATGCCGAAGGCCAGGTCATCGGCGTACTCGGTGCTCATGCGCACTGGAGCTGGGTGACGCGAATTGTCGAATCGGCGGCGTTTTCCCACAAGAATTCCGCACCGGACATCGAAGCGTTGATCGTCGATCACGACGGCAAGGTGTTGTACCCCGAAGCATTGATGGGCCAGCAACTGGCGGCGAATAATTCGCCTGCGCCGGGCTGGTCGGTGGGCGATGGCTACCTGACCAGCATGGTCACCGTGCCGACGCCATCGAGTACCGCGCTGTCGTGGTCGATTGCCGTGCGCCAACCTTTGGAAACCGCGCTGCAACCGGCACGCCTGCTACTGTATAAATTGCTGATTCTGGGTGTCGTCGCGGCGGTGCTTTTCGGTCTGGTCGCGTATTACCTGGCGCTGTACCTGAGCCGTCCGATCGAACAGCTCGCGCGTTCAGCCAAACAAGTTCAGTGCAACGAACCCGGTGCGCGTTTTCCCCTCGAGCATCCGGTGCAGGAAATTGCCCAGCTCAGCCAGTCACTGGATGCGATGACGCAATCACTGCTCGGCAAGGAGCGCGAACTGCAGGAGGCCAACGCCTCGCTGGAAGCCACCGTCGCCCAACGCACCGCCGCCCTCACCCAGGCCAACGCCGAACTGCTCAGCCTGGCCGTTCACGATGGCTTGACCGGCGTTTACAACCGTCGGCGCTTCGACGAAAAACTCACCGAGTACACGTTGCTGTCACGGCGCACCGGGCGCCCGTTTGCGCTGCTGCTGATCGACGCCGACCACTTCAAACGGATCAACGACACCCACGGCCATGCCGTCGGTGATGACGTGCTCAAGCAGTTGGCGCAGTTGATCCAGAGCAGCCTGCGCACCACCGATTTCGTCGCCCGCTACGGCGGCGAAGAGTTCGCCGTGCTGCTCCCGGAAATCGCCCAACCCGACACCCCCGAGGTCGTTGCGGAAAAGATTCGCGTGGCCATCGCCGAAGCGCACTTCCCGGTCGTCGAGCATGTGACCGTGAGCATCGGCGTCGGCCTGGCCGATCCGGCCGACAACAGCCACAGCGCACTGATCAAGCGTGCCGACCAGCAGTTGTATCAGGCAAAAGCGGCAGGCCGAAATCAGGTGGCGTGATCAGCTCTTCTTCACTTCGCAAATGCCGTTGGCTCTGTTCTTGCCGGTGTACGAGACCCCGGCCGAGCCATCGGGGTTGATGCTCAAGGAAATGGTCACGCCCGCGCCCTTGGCTTCGAAGTAGTTGTCGTTGAATGTCTTCAGCTTGCCTTCCTTGCCATTGATGTAGATCGGCCCGCCCTCATCGGCGTGGACTTCGATCTTGCCCGGGCATGTGGCGTTGAACATCGGGATTGCGGCCTGGGCCCATCCCGCGGCGAGCAACAGTGGCGCGGCCAATAACATCGACTTCATGAGATGCTCCTTGATAACGGCGGTATGCCAACCCTGTTAGCAATAGCGCAAATCATCCCGTCAGACCAGCGCCCTGTTGCCACATCCGGTCTCACGTATTGGTTTTCAACTTGGTCCACAACCGCGTGGTCAGGCGCGCGATCTTCGCTGGCAACTCTTCCACGGTGAACAGTTTTTCCAGCACGCTTTTCGGCGGGTAGATCGCTGAATCCTGCTGCACATCTGCATTGAGGAATTCATGGGCCGCCGCGTTCGGGTTGGCGTAGTGGATGCTGTTGCTGATGTTGGCGATGACTTTCGGTTCGAGCAGGTAATTCATGTACGCGTAGGCGCTTTTTTCGTGGGGCGCGCTCTTGGGCATGACCAGCATGTCGAACCATAACGTCGTGCCTTCGTCGGGAATCGAGTAAGCGATGTCGATGCCGTTTTTCGCTTCCCGGGCACTCGCCGCTGCCTGAACGATATCGCCATTGAAACCAATCACCACACAGACGTTGCCGTTGGCCAGATCGCTGATGTACTTGGACGCATGGAAATACTGGATATACGGACGGATCTTCAACAACGCCTGTTCGGCCTTTTTGTAATCGTCGGGCTCATGGCTGTGCGGTGGCAGGCCCAGATAATTGAGGGTGATCGGCAACACTTGCGTCGGGTTGTCGATAAACGCCACGCCGCACTGGCTGAGTTTCTTGATGTTGTCTTCGTCGAACAACAGCTTCCATGAACGGGTGACGTCCGTAGTGCCGAAGATGGCTTTGATCTTTTCGACGTTGTAGCCGATGCCCGCGGTGCCCCACATGTACGGAAAGCCGTATTGATTGCCCGGGTCGTTGACCTGCAGTTTCTGCATCAGCACCGGGTCGAGGTTTTTCCAGTTGGGCAACTGCGAACGGTCGAGTTTCTGAATCGCCCCGGCCTTGATCAGCCGCGACAAAAAGTGGTTCGACGGGCTGACCACGTCATAACCGGTGTTGCCGGTCATCAGTTTCGACTCCAGCACTTCGTTGCTGTCGTGAATGTCGTAGGTGGTTTTAATGCCGGTGGCCTGGGTGAAATTGGCCAGGGTGTCCGGGGCGATGTAGCTGTTCCAGTTGGAGATGTTGACGGTTTCATCGGCGTAAACCGTTGCCGATGCGGCCGCGAGCACGACCGTCAGAAAAAGTGGCTGGATGCGCATGTTCTATCACCTGAGTTGAGTGGCTTTTGTTCTTGGGTAATGGGGTGAATATTCAGATTTCTGTTCTGGCCCTGACCGCCTCCACACGCATGCGCAACATTGCGCCGATATCGAACAATGGACGCGGCGGCAACCAGCCCGGCTCGGCCCTGTGCATCACCGATTGCAGCAGCGGTGAATCGATGCCCGAGGCCAGTTCCGCCAGCAACCGTCCCCACAACGTGCCGCGCGCCACGCCGGAACCATTGCAGCCGGCGACGGCGAAAACGCCCTCCTCGACCCGATCGAAATACGCCTGACCGCTGCGGCTCGCGCTCAGGTGACCGGTCCAGGTGTATTGAATGTCCGACTCGCCGAGGAACGGAAAGCGCCGTTGCAGACCACGGACGTGATGCTGGCGGCGTAAAGTCAGTTCGCCGTTGGACAGGTCGCGCGTGCGGTATTCGGCGGTGTTGCGGATCATCACCCGACGATCCGGGGTGAGCCGCACCGTCGCCCCCAGCGGTCGGGTCGACAACACGCCCCACGGCTCAACCGCACCGATGGCCTGAAACTCCTGTTCGGTGAGGGGCCGTGTGAGGCTGGCGCTGAGTTCCATCGGGAACGTCGCGGTGTCAGCGATTCCGACCCTGGGAACAAAGGCGTTGAGGCAGACCAGCACTTGTTTCGCCTCAATGCTGCCGTCTACCGAATTGGCGCGCAGGCGTCCATGGCTCAGGCGTTCAAGACCGCTGATGTCTGTGTCCTCGTACAGCGTAATGCTGCCCGGCAAAGCGTTGAGCAAACCTTTCACGTATTTGGCCGGTTGCAGCAACGCGTTGCCTTGGCCGCACCAGATCGCCGCTTGGTAATGACAGATACCGAGTTTTTGCGCCAACGCCGCGCCCTGAAGAAATTCCGCCCGCGCCCCAAGGGCCCGCAGCGTGGCCAGTTTGGCGTCGACGTGGTCGAGTTTGGCGCGGTCGTTGACGGCGAAGTAATAGCCGCTGTCCCGAAAGTCGCAGTCGATGGCATGCCGGGCAATGCGTTGGCGCACTTCGTCGCTGGCCGCGCGGGAAATGGCGGTATCGACTTCAAATCCGGCAAAACCCGGCTCGCCGATCAATTCGCTGTGCGCCGGGTGTTCATGGGCCACGACGAATCCCGAGTTGCGCGCCGAAGCGCCCTGCGCCGCCCGCTGCCGATCCACCACGATAATGCGCGCCTGCGGATGCAATGCGGCCAGCGTATGCGCCGCGCTGAGCCCGGTGATGCCAGCGCCGATCACCAGCCAGTCAGCCTTTTGCGCGCCGCTCAGGCGAGCGCCTTGCGGTGCGCTGCCGGCTTGCGCGATCCAGCCACATACATTTTCCATGCTCCACCTCTTCGACTGTCGTTCTGCGCCTTGCTTCTGCTGATTCGGCATGCGTGAATCGCATGCACCGCTTGAGAAGATCGCGACCAGAGCTAGAATTTATAAGGTCTTCGCCAAACCGACCAACGCTATAAAATCATCGAGCCATTCGGAAAACGCATGGATAACATTCGTCACATGCCCTCCCTGCCAGCCTTGCAGACGCTGGTTGAAGTCGCCCGTTGCGCCAGCTTCACCAGCGCTGCGCAGACCCTGTGCCTGACGCAAAGCGCGGTGAGCCGGCAAATCCAACAACTGGAAAACCACTTCAAGGTGGCCCTGTTCATGCGTACCAGCCGCAGCCTGCGCCTGACCCCGGAAGGCGAACTGGTACTGGCCAGCGCCCGCAGCATCCTTGAGCAACTGAAAACCCTCGAAGAACGCCTCGCGCCACAAAAGCGCCCGTTTCGCATCCGCATGCATGTGTCGCTGGCGGTGCGCTGGTTACTGCCCAAGCTCAGCGATTTCTATCTGCGCCACCCGGAAATATCGCTAGCGATTGAAACAGTGGCGACTGAAGTGGTGGAGCCGGCGAGCGACAGCGATGCCTACATTCTTTACCTGCCACAGCCGTCGAGCGACGCGGCGTGCCTGACGCTGTTCGAGGAAACCCTGGTGCCGGTGTGCTCGCCGAATCTGGCCCATGCACCGCGCTCGATCGAAGAATTGCAGCGCTTTGCCTTGCTGCACCGCTCGGCGGATCGTCAGGCGTGGATCGAATGGCTGGCGGCCAACGACGGTCAGCCGCTGGAGGATTACCGGCACATTCCGTTCAATCTGGATGAGTTGGCGCTGGGCGCGGCCGCACGCGGCTTGGGCGTGGCGGTGACTGACATGACGCTGGCAGCGGAGTCGATCGAGCGTGGCGTGTTGCGGGTGCCGTTTGGGGAGCCGTTGAAGACTGGAGGGGTTTACGCGTTGTGCCCGCAGCCGGGCTCGGCGGCGCATCCGGGGTGCAGTTCAGTCATGCAGTGGTTTGCCGATCAGGCTCAGACTTGAGCCGCAGTTTTATGGCGCAGTGGCTTGAAAGCTCTGCAGATAGGCCAGCAAGTTTTCCACCTTCTCCTCGTCACTCAGCCCCCAGAAAATCATCCGTGTGCCGGGCACTACGCCTTTCGGGTCTTTCAGGTACGCGATCAGCGTTTCGCGGTTCCAGGTCAGCCCCGAGTTTTTCATCGCATCGGAATACACATAGTTCGCCGGGGTGCCGGCCGGGCGGCCGATGATGCCGTGGAGCTGCGGGCCGAACCCCGGTCGCGCCGACTCGCCGACCTGATGGCAGCCACCGCACAGGCGCGGGAAGATTTTCGCCCCGGCTGCGGGGTCGCCCGCCGCGTGAGTGAGCGGGCTGAACAGCGCGGCGGTTAACGTCAGGGCGAGGGACAGGCGTGCGGAGTTGTTCATCGAGGGTTCCGGATCGGCGTGAATCGGGCGGCGCAAGGGTAGCATTTGTTTTTACAGGTAAGCGCCGATGATCTGCCTGACCGTGGTCAAGGCCTGGCGCAGAACCGCCATGTCCACCGAACCCAGCGCCAGACGAATCGCATGGGGCACATGCACCGATACGGAAAACGGCTCGGCGGGGGGGACGGGAATCTGCTCGTGCATCAACGCCACCACGATCTGATCGGCGCGCACATCTTCTGGCAATGGCAACCACAGAAAATACGAAACCGGATGGCCGATGTACGGCAATCCCTTCAGCACCTTGGCCGCCAGTGCTTGCCGTGCCTTTGCATCGTTGCGTTTCTGCTCTTCCAGCACGCTGACCGTGCCGTCATCGAGCCAGCCACAGGCAATGGCCGTCATCACGCCGGGGGTGTTCCAGGTCGTGGCGCGGATGATGCGCTCCAGCGCCGGCACTGAAGGTTCAGGCGCGGCGATGAAGCCGACGCGCAAACCGGTGGCGATGTTCTTCGAAAGGCCGGACACGTACACGGTGCGCTCCGGCGCCAATTGCACCAACGGCGGCGGTGGATTTTCTACGAGAAACGCGTAGGCCGCGTCTTCGATGATGGTCAGATCATGCTGTCGGGCAATCGCCACCAACTGTTCGCGCGCTGCCAACGGCATCACCCAACCCAACGGATTGTGCAGGGTCGGCATGCTGTACACGGCGCGCACCGAGCGGCTGCGGCAGAGTTTTTCCAGCGCCTGCAGATCCGGCCCGTGCGCGCCGACCGGGATCGCCACGACCTCCAGATGCAGCGCTTCAGCCAGCACTTTGAAACCGGAATAGGTCAGCGCATCGGCAGCAATCACATCACCGGGTTTGAGCAACGCCATCAACGTCACCGCCAACCCTTGCTGGGCGCCGTTGACGATCAGCACTTGCGCGGCATCGACCTGCACGCCGCGCGCGAGCAGATGCCGCGCCACCGAAGCACGCTCATGGGCGCGACCGGCGTGGGGCTGATATCGCAGCAGCGCTTCCAGGTCCCCGGACAACGCCAGTTGCCGCAACGCTGTGCGCAATAACTCTGCCTGACCGGGCAACGACGGGTAGTTGAAGTTGAGGTCGATCATGCCCACCGCGACGTCTTTCTGATCGATGCCCTGCCCCGGCGACAACACGGTTTCGCGCACGAAGGTGCCGCGCCCGGTTTCGCCGCTGACCAGCCCCATCGCTTCCAGCTCGGCATAGACCCGCGACGCAGTGACCAGCGCCAGCCCCTCCTGCGCCGCCCGTTGCCGGTGGGTCGGCAAGCGCGGGCCCGGCGCCAGACGCCCGCAGCGAATGCCTGCCGCGTAGGCATCCACGATGGTCTTGTAGCGCGAACGCGGCATGCGAGATGTATCCATGACAATTTTTTGATTGTGCTGATTCTCGACCCTAGGATGATCACAACGCAACCCCACTGCCGAGCGCGATCAGACATGGAACGAACCTCGACCCTGAACACCCCGATCCGGGAAAAAACCAGTGGCTGGATCAACGGTTTTATCGGCGTGGTGATTTTCAGCGGCTCGTTGCCGGCCACGCGCTTGGCGGTGTTGGAGTTCGACCCGGTGTTTCTCACGGTGCTGCGTGCGGCCATCGCTGGCGTGCTGGCCGTGGCCTTGCTGTGGCTGTTTCGCGAACGGCGCCCGGCGCGCAATCAGTGGTTGTCGTTGCTGATCGTGGCGCTCGGTGTGGTGCTCGGCTTTCCGTTGCTGACGGCATTGGCCCTGCAACACGTGACGTCGGCGCATTCGATTGTGTTCGTCGGATTATTGCCCTTGGCCACGGCGCTTTTCGGCGTGCTGCGTGGCGGCGAGCGTCCACGGCCGGTGTTCTGGATATTTTCCGTGCTGGGCAGTGCGCTGGTGGTGGGCTACGCGGTCTCTCAGGGGCTGACCGCCTCGCCCACCGGCGACTTGCTGATGCCCGCAGCGATTGTGGCCTGCGGCCTCGGCTATGCCGAAGGCGCGAAGCTGTCGCGCGGCCTCGGCGGCTGGCCGGTGCTTTGCTGGGCGCTGGAGTTGGCGTTGCCGCTGATGGCGCTGTCGCGTGTGTGGCTGGCGCCCGCCTCGTTCGGCCAGATCAGCCTGTCGGCGTGGCTGTGTCTGGCGTATGTGTCGTTGTTCAGCATGCTGATCGGGTTTGTGTTCTGGTATCGCGGTCTGGCCCAGGGCGGGATCGCCGCGGTCGGTCAGTTGCAGTTGCTGCAACCGTTTTTCGGTCTGGCATTGGCGGCGACCTTGCTGCACGAACAGGTCAGCCTCGGCATGCTCGCGGTGACCTTGGGTGTGATCGTGTGCGTGGCCGGGGCGAAGAGATTCGCCAAATGACCTTCAGGAACCGGCCTTCCATTCCCGTGGACTGAGGCCGGTCTTGCGCCGAAACGCCCGGGCCAGCGCCGACGGACTTTCGTAGCCGCCTTCCTCGGCAATCAGCGCAATCGGCTTGCCTTCGCGCAAACGCTTCTGCGCCAGACTGACCCGCCAGCTCAGCAGATAATCCGCGGGTGTCTGCCCGACCACGCGGCGAAACTGCTCGGCAAAACTGGCGCGGGACATGTTCGCCAGCGTCGCCAGTTCGGCCACGCTCCACGGCGTTTGCGGTTGCTCATGCATCGAATTCAAGGCCCGCGATAAACGTGCGTCCGCCAGCCCGGCGATCATCCCCGGTTGCTGTTCACGGCTGCTGATCAGATGCCGCAACAGCAAAATCACCAGCAGCTCGAACAGCCGATCCATCACCGCCATCCGCCCGCAATGCCCTTCGAAAGCTTCCCTGAACAGCCATTCGACCGTGCTCGCCAACTCGGGGATTTCAGTCAGTTTCAGCACCAGATAATCCGGCAACGCGGCGGCCAGGGCATTGCCTGAACCACCGTCAAAGGTCAGCGTTGCGCACACCACCTGGCTGTGCATGGCTTCGTCGGCAAACATCCGATGGGCAAACGGTCGGGGAAAGAAAATCAGCGACGGTTCGGTCAGACGGATCTCACGTTCGTTACCCGGCTTGACCAGCAGTTCACCCGCTTGCAACAGATGCACATGGCCGGCGGGTTCACCCTCGTGCACGGCGACACCGCAGAACGTGCCGCTGTGAAAGGTTCCGGCGTTCACGCCAAAATGGCTGAGCAAGGTGGATAAACGATCCATGGCTGACTCCCGTCGACATATCTGGACGATCTGTCGCATATCCTCGACGATTTGCCGCCAAAGCGCTACTCGCGATGCCTACCATTCACTCCATCGCCGGCGCACTTCGCACCGGACTTTCGGAGCATCACCATGAGCCGCATCAACACCATCAACCTCGACACCACCACCGACGCCACCCGCACTGTGCTGGAAGGCGTGAAAAAGAAAATCGGCTTCCTGCCGAATCTGTTCGCGACACTGGCTACAGCGCCGGTTGCCCTCGACACCTATGTGCAAGCCTCGGCGATCCTCGGCAAGACCTCGCTGAGCGCCCAGCAAAAAGAAGCGGTGTACCTCGCCACGTCTCAGGTCAACGGTTGCGACTACTGCCTGGCGGCGCACACCTTGTTTGCCGGCAAGTCGGGGCTGTCGGCGCAGGACATCGTCGCGGCGCGTCAGGGCGAACTCAATGCGTACGCCGCCCTCGCCCGCCAACTGACCGAGAGCCGTGGTCACCTGAGCGACACGCAGATTGCCGCCGCCCGTGACGCCGGGATCGATGACGTGAAAATCATCGAAGTGATTGCCCTGGTGGCGGTTCAGACCCTGACCAATTATCTGAACAACACCGCGCTGACGGACATCGATTTCCCGGCCATCGACGCTTGATAAACGCCTGTATCGAAACGGTGGCGAGGGAGCGTGCTCTCTCGCCACAAATCGTTTGGCCGTGCCATGATGTTCACAGGCTCGAATCGTCTGCGTTGCCAACCAAGGTCTGGTGCTCTGAAACCAAACACCACGCGCGCGGGTCTTTTTTCACAGGCTGACGTCAGGAAAGACCCGACCCCCTATGACAAACTGGTTGCAAGACAACGGCGAGATGGCCGAACAGATCCGCAGGCACGACTGGGCGAGCACGCCCCTCGGCCCGTTGGAACACTGGCCGGATGTACTCAAGACCACCGTCTCGCTCTGTCTCGCTTCGCATTTTCCTCAGGCGATTGTCTGGGGCCCTGAATTGATCACTCTCTTCAACGACGCGTTCAGGCCGATCCTCGGCAACAAACCGCAGGCGCTCGGGCGTCCTTTCAGTACAGTCTGGCAAGAAGCCTGGCGCGAGATCAGCCCGATTGCCGAGGCTGCGTTTGCCGGCAAAGCCACCTATATCGAAAACTTTCCTCTGGTGGTGGAACGCGGCGCGGGCCCGGAACAGGCATATTTCACGTTTTGCTACAGCCCGATTCGCGACTCCCAAGGCCACATCGTCGGCCTGCTCGACACTGTGACCGAAACCACTCAAACCGTTTTTCTCAACCAGCGCCTCGCTGTGCTGGAGGCGATCGGCAACGCGGTGACCAACGCCAGCGACGCCGAGGCGATTCTCGCCGCAAGCACGCGCCTGATGGTCGAGCACCTTAACCTGTCCAATTGCGCCTATGCCGACATGGATGCCGACGAGGACGGCTTCACCATTCGCGGCGACTTTGCCGCGGCGGGCTCGCCAAGCATCGTCGGGCACTACAGCTTGCGCGACTTCGGCGAGAAAGCCGTGACCCTGCTGCACGCCGGCCAGCCGTTGATCATCCACGACAACCGCACCGAACTGCCGCCCGAGGAATCGGCGACATTCCAGGCCATCGGCCTCACCGCGACCATTTGCATGCCGCTGATCAAGCAAGGCCGGTTGACCGCGCTGATGGCCATTCACGACAAGCAACCACGCGCCTGGTCGCGGTTCGAACAGGCGCTGTTGAGTGAAGTGACCGAACGCTGCTGGGCGCACATCGAGCGCGTGCGCGCCGACGCCGAAGTGCGTCAGGGCCTGCTGGCGCTGGAGGAACTCAATGCCACGCTGGAGCAGCGGGTCGAGGAGCGCAGCGTGCGCCTGGCCCATGCCGAATCGGCGTTGCGCCAGTCGCAGAAACTCGAAGCCATCGGCCAGCTCACCGGCGGCGTGGCCCATGACTTCAACAACCTGCTGACGATCATTCGTTCCTCGGTGGACTTCCTGCGGCTGCCGAACCTCTCCGACGAGCGCCGCCAGCGCTACATGCGCGCAGTGTCCGATACGGTCGAACGCGCGGCGAAACTGACCAGCCAACTGCTCGCCTTCGCCCGTCGTCAGCCGTTGAACCCGGAAGTCGTCGATGCCGGTGAGCGGCTGGCGAACATTGGCGAAATGCTCGAATCAGTGACTGGCGCGCAGATTCATATCAGCGTCGAGCGTCCGGATCAGCCGTGCTACATCCGCGCCGACCTGAGCCAGTTCGAGACCGCGCTGATCAACATTGCCCTCAACGCCCGCGATGCCATGGACGGTCAGGGTCTGCTGAAGCTGCGACTGGAAGGCGGCAAACCGTTGCCGGCGATTCGTGCGCATGCCGGTTCGCGCAGTCCGTTCGTGGCAATTACCCTGACCGACAACGGCACCGGCATCGACGCAAAAACCCTCGAGCATATTTTCGAACCGTTCTTCACTACCAAGGATGTCGGCAAAGGCACCGGCCTTGGGTTGTCGCAGGTGTTCGGCTTCGCCAAGCAGTCGGGCGGTAACGTCGATGTATCCAGCGTGGTTGGCGAGGGCACGGTGTTTACGCTCTACCTGCCGCAAGTCAGCGCCAGCGTGGTCGCAGCGCCGGAAGACATCGAAATCAAGGAGACGCCAACGGCGGATATCCGCCGTCGGGTGCTGGTGGTCGAGGACAATCTCGATGTCGGCCGTTTCGCCCAGCAGATCCTTGAGGATCTGGGTTACGAAACCACTTGGGCGACCAACGCCGAAGAAGCGTTGCAACTGGTGGGCGCCGATGCCATGGCGTTCGATGCGGTGTTTTCCGACGTGGTGATGCCGGGGATCAGCGGCGTCGCGCTGGCCAAAGAGCTGCGCCAGCGACGCCCGGACCTGCCGGTGGTGCTGACCTCGGGCTACAGCGAAGAACTGGCGCGCAGCGGTTACGAAGGTTACGACTTTCTGCCCAAGCCCTACTCTGCCGATCAGGTCTCGCGCATCCTCGGCAAGACCTGGCTCAAGGGCTGATCGGAGCCCGACTCAGTCGTGATCGACACCGGCGCGCTTGAGCAACTTCTTGCAGCGCTCCGACAGATGAAATACCTGCACATGCTTGCCGGCCTTGGCGTAGCGTTCACGCAGGGTTTTCAACGCGGCGATCGCCGAGTAATCGACGAAGCTCAAGTGGCGACAGTCCAGCGTGACCTTTTGCGGGTCGTTGGCCGGGTCGAACTGGTTGAGAAACGGCGTGGTCGAGGCGAAGAACAGCGTGCCGTGCAGGCGATAGAGTTTGCTGCCGTCGCTCTCCAGATGCTCATCGGCGTACAACTCGCGGGCTTGCTGCCAGGCGAAGTTGAGCGCAGCGATGATGATCCCGCACAGCACCGCCGTGGCCAGATCGGTAAACACGGTGATCGTGGTCACGGCGATGATCACCAGCACATCGTTGAGCGGAACCTTGTTCGCCACCCGCAGCGACGCCCAGGCGAAGGTCTGCTGCGACACTACGAACATCACGCCGACCAATGCGGCCAGCGGAATGCGCTCGATCAGCGGTGACAGAAACAAAATGAACAACAGAATCAGCACGCCCGCGACCACCCCGGACAAACGCCCGCGACCACCGGAACTGAGGTTGATCACGGTCTGGCCGATCATCGCGCAACCGCCCATGCCGCCGAACGCGCCGGACACCACGTTCGCCGCACCGAGCGCCACGCATTCGCGATCCGGGTAGCCACGGGTTTCGGTGATTTCATCGGTGAGGTTCAGGGTCAGCAAGGTTTCCAGCAGACCGACCAGCGCCATCAGAATCGCGTACGGGGCGATGATGCGCAGGGTGTCCAGGTTCCACGGAATGTCCGGCAGCGCGAACGTCGGCAGGCCGCCGGCAATGTGCGCCATGTCGCCGAGGGTGCGGGTCGGCAGGCCGAACAGATAAACCAGCAAACCGACGCCAAGGATCGCCACCAGTGCCGGCGGCACTGCTTTGGTCAGGCGCGGCAGAATGTAGACGATGGCCATGGTCAGCGCCACCAGACCGGTCATCAGGTACAACGGCGTGCCGCTGAGCCAGTCCTCACCGCTCTTGAAATGCTCCAGTTGCGCCAGCGCAATGATGATCGCCAAGCCATTGACGAAGCCGAGCATCACCGGGTGCGGCACCATGCGCACGAGTTTGCCCAGGCGCAGCAGCCCGAACGCCATCATGATCAGACCGCCGAGCAGCACCGTCGCCAGCAGATACTGCACGCCCTGTTGCACCACCAGCGCGACAATGACCACGGCCATCGAACCTGCGGCACCGGAGACCATCCCCGGCCGGCCGCCGAACAATGCGGTCAGTGTGCAAATGATGAAAGCGCCGTACAGGCCCATCAGCGGATTGAGGTGCGCCACCAGCGCGAACGCAATGCATTCGGGCAACAGGGCAAACGAGGTGGTGAGTCCGGCCAGGACATCGGCGCGCAGACGTTTCGGTTTCATGGCTTACCTGACTGAGCGGCCGACGAGTACGGCCGCAGGTGTTCGGGGAAAAGAGGGTTGCGGATGTTACGGAATTGTTCAGGATCGGGCCAGTGAACGCTGACACTTGTCGGCTCGGGCTTTATGCTGGCGCGCTCCTCTGGTCATTGAGTTCGACATGTCTGCATTTCTGACGTCCCGCGAGGTGTGCCAGCGTTTGCGTGAAGCGGCACTCGGAGTGCTCGCGTTCAAAGTCTGCGAAGCACCCGTCGAGACCGCAATGGTCACAGTCGATATCGACGGCTGGCGCCTGCTGCTGGATTTTGCCGGGGGGCGATTACATCACTGTGAATATGCCCGCAGCGGCGATGGACAAGAAGGCTCGCTAGAACACTGGCAGCGTTTTGGCACCGACCCGGTAAGTTTGCTCAGTACTTGGGAACTGGCGCAGATCGAGCACTTGCTCAACGTGCAAGCGAACGAGGTTGCTCAATGATGGCACTCTGCCCATAATTCGCGCCCTCCTCTATTCCCACGCAAGGAACTGCCGTGAAGAAGTCGCTGTTGTTGATCCCGATGCTGGCCCTGCTACTGCAAGGCTGTGGCATGACCATGACCCGCTACGAGCCAAGCTTTGAGAACGTCCAGAAGCTCAAGCAGACCCCGCCGCTGCACGCGATCAGCAATCCTCAGGTCACCGCCGAATCCGGTGAAGGTTCGCTGGTGGTCCGCGCCAACCCGGTGCGCTCGCCGTCCGGCAGCATCCCGGCGCACATTCAGGACGCGATCACCGAAGAACTGAGAAAGGCCGGTCTGCTCGATCCACAGGCGCAGCGTCAGTTGAAAGTACTGGTGGTGAAGAACGAACTGTCCGCCGGCATGGGCACCGGCGACGGCAAACTGGCCGCTCGCTTTACACTGCTCAACGGCAACGATGTGGTGTACGACGCCACCAAAGATGTCAGCAGCCAGTGGAGCAGCAGCTTCTTCGGTTTCATTGCGATCCCGAACGCGGTCAACGCTTACAACCCAATGGTGCGCGATTTGCTGAAGGAACTGTACAGCGATCCACAGTTCATTCAGGCCCTGAAATAAGGGCAAAAAAAAGAGCCGCGATTGCGGCTCTTTTTTCGCTTCAAACCCGTGGAATACCGGTTTCGAGTGCCGAGTACTTCAGGTTTTTGTTATCAACCATTTGCTTGAGCAACGCGTTGACCTGACGGGTAAAGGTGTCATTTACCGCGTCTTTAGTCGTGTTGGCCATCAGCGGGATAAACCAGATGCCGATCCAGGTACCGACCGCATCGTGGTTGCTCGCAGTGGTCAGGGCCTGACCTTGGCCATCCATGCCTTCCAGGCTCAAGGTGTACTGATCAGTGCCGTACGCCGGGATCACCATCATGCTGAAGCCGCTGATGAAGGCCAGCACCATGGAACCTGCATTCGGCGGATGGTTGTACATTTTCAGACGCAGGCTGTAGTCGCCCGGCTGCTTCTGGAACTCGTCCAGAGTGACACGGCCGAACAGACCCGAATCGGTAAGGATTTTTTGCAGCTGTGGTTTCAGTTGATCACGTGCCTGCGGCACTTCCACGGCGGAACCACTTTTCGGCTCGCCCTGATAGAAATCGAAATCGACGTAGACGTTTGGCTTGTTGGTGTAGCTGGCCATCGACGGCATGGTCACCGGCGCCACTTCGTCTTTGGTGAAACTGGCACAGCCGCCCAGCGCAAGTACCAGCCCCAGCGCCAGAATTTTCCCGAATTGCATGATGTCCGTCCCTATGTGTACACGACCAAATGATGGCATTGAGCCTTCATTGCGAAGGCCGGGCGGATTCTAGAGAGAGCGGCCTTCCAGCGAAAGCCTGAAATGGCGAAATCGGCAAAAAAATTGCTCAGCCCTGCCGCAAGTCGAGCATGTAGGTGTAGAAACCACTGTCGCGTACGTAGCCGAGGGATTCGTACAAGCCTTGCGCCGTGAAGTTATCCGTGGCGGTTTCCAGCACCAATCCCTTGGCGCCGGTCGCCAAGGCAAAATCCCGCGCCGTGTTCATCAGCAGTCGGCCAACGCCGCGCCCACGGGCGGCAGGTGCAGTGAACAGGTCGCTGAGCAGCCAGGTGCGGTGGGCATCGATTGACGAGAATGTCGGATACAGCTGCACGAAACCCAGCGCTTCACCGTTCTCATCCTGAGCGAGAAAAATCGCTGACTCGTCACCGGCCATGCGCTCGGCGATGAAGGCGCGCGATTGCTCAAGGTTCGACGGCTGCTGATAAAAGCTTCGATAAGCGTCGAACAACGCCGCCACCGCATCCAGATGTGTCGCGTCGGCCCGCAAAGCATGAAGGGACATGGCCTCGCTCCGTTTCCAATCAATGATCGAATCATCATAGCGCTGTCTGTCGAGTGTACTGGCCTCATCGCTATATAGTTTTGTATATTGCGAATCCGAAATCGCCAGAACCTTTTCATGCCGTCCAGCCAATCTGTGTGTCCATGAGTGCCATCCGCGTCCGCAACGAGCAGTTGATCCTCGCCGCCGCCAGCGAGGAGTTTGCCGCCAACGGCTTCGACGCCACCCAGACCCGCGATATCGCGGCGCGTGCTGGGGTGCCCAAGGCCAATCTGTATTATTACTTCCAGACCAAGGAAAACCTCTACAGCAAAGTGCTGCTGGGTTTTGTCGAACCGCTGCTGGAGGCCTCGGCAGTGCTGCGTGAAAGCGATGATCCGCTGACGGGGCTGCGCGCCTACGTCGCCGCGCGGATTGGTATAGCCCGCGAACATCCGGCGATTGCCAAGGTGTTCAGTGGCGAGTTACTGCTTGGCGGTCGACAGTTGCCCGACGAGTGCCGCGATCTGTTGCGGACCGAAGCGCGGCGCAATGTTGAATGCCTGCGCAGCTGGATCGAACGCGGTTTGCTCGCGCCGGTGGACCCGGAGCATTTGATGCTGTTCATCTGGTCGGCGACGTGGACGTACACCAATATTGGCTGGCAAATGGGCCGGATCACCGGGCGCGAAGTGCCGCAGGATGAGGATTATCAAATGGCGGCGCAGACGATTACGCGTATGGTGCTTGAGGGCGTGGTCGTAGCGCCGCGAGTCGGCGAGATTCGTGGGGTTTTGTTTGCGACTTGAAGGGCTGTGGTTTCACAACCCCTCGGACGCCAGCAGGATTGATGCGGGTCAGGGCATGAAATCCACAGGCATATGGCCTTCCCCGCCTTTACTTGCATACCAGGCTTGCAGGACGTCGGGCATACGCCCTTTCCATTGCGCAACATTGGTGTAGTAACGCGCAAGGGTTTTACCCCCGGACTGGGGTACCAGGACTATGATCCAGAACTGCTCATTCGGTGCACGCATGACAATCGCCGCGTTGCTCGATGGCAATCCCCGGACCCAATAGTTGCTGACCTCACTGTTCGGCACGTCTTCAGAGGACTCACCGTCCATCTTCAAGCCGCAGTTTTGCAGTAGCGTCTGATAGTCGTCCTTGAGCAGCGTGTGCAGGATTTCGTTTTCCCGCTGGGTTTGTGCCACACCCAGCGTGAGCAAATCATAGTCGACCAAGACTGCCTGCTTCGATGGCACATACCGTCCACCGTAGTAAACGCCCATGCCGGCGCCGCAATCGGAATCAGCGCCATCCTGTACTACATCGATCAGGCCGTTGAGAGCCTTGAAGGTCAAGACACATTCTCCCTGCTCGTATCGGGCCTGCGTCCCCTTTATCGTTGCAATGCCTTCCAGTTCCCCCGAGTGGGAGCCGTTTGCGGCTGAAATATCAAAGGCGATGTGAGAAGCATCCTGGCGCCTGGTGGTGATTTCTGCCCCTTCCGAAACTCCCCAGGGAATGAGCTGCCAGGTGGCGTCCCAGGAAAACGGTTTGACCATGTATTCAAGTGCCGTGAGACGCATCAAATACTGCCGGCGCAAACAGGGAACCCGGTCTTCACATTGATTACGTTGCTTCAACCATCCTCGCTGATCCGTTTTAAGCGCCTTCGGATCGGCAACCTCTGCCAGAGTGGAACGCCAAAGCGAACCCAGTTTCTGGTCAAGATTCGAGAGGTACGAATCGGCGCAAATGGCTTTTTCAGTTTTGCTGGCAGCGCTGGCGCAATCGAAACTGCTGGCGTGGGTGACGGAGGCAAATGCAAAGGACGTCAGCGCCAGAACGTGACGCAGGGAAATAGCGAACATCGAGAGATTCCATTCTTCGGACGGCGGGCAGTATGCCAGTGCCGCCAGCGGAAATCCCTGATGTACATGGCAATCAGGGTTTCGCAATCACTGTAGGAGTGAGCCTGCTCGCGATAGCGTCCAGTCAGACGATGCTGCGCCAACTGACACACTGCCTTCGCGAGCAGGCTCACTCCTACAGGTTTTGTGTGGGTTGTCAGAACGTGATGTCGGCTGCGGGTTTGACGTCGATACGCGCCACGGAGCCGGTCAGGTGCGCCAGATCCTTGTTGTGTTCGGCGATGATGTCTTCGGCGCTCATTTTGCCGTTGTCGACGGTGGAATGGGCGTCCGCAACGAGCACCACGTCATAACCCAGTTGATGGGCCTGACGCACGGTGGCGTTGACGCAGTAATCAGTTTGCAGACCACAGATGACCAGTTTTTCGAAATCTTCGCTCGGCAGCAGTTTGCGCAAGTCAGTCTGGTAGAACGAGTCCGGGGTGGTTTTGCGTACGCGCAGGTCTTTGGGCGATGTCTCAAGCCCTTCGGCCAATTGCCAGCCTTCGGCACCATGGGCCAAGGGGCTGTCCTTCTCTTCGTGCTGAATCAGCACCACTGGCACACCTGCCTGGCGGGCGCGGATGCTGAGACCGTTGATGGTGTCGATCACCCGGTGAATGTCATGGCACTGATATTCGCCCGAGCAGAGGGCGCGCTGGACGTCGATGATCAGTAATGCGGTGGTCATGATGAGCCTTCCTTGATCAGTCCTTGAGACAGGGGCGGACGTGAGCCCGCCCCTTTTTTACGCCCCTCAGTAACCCAGTGACAAGCCGGTGTTGCGGCGAGGATCATTGGCGCCGTAGAAACGGTTTTTGCCAACGGGCTTACCGCCCAGCGAAGGTGCCCCCACCAGAATCGCGGCGATGTGGTTGGCGTCCTGCGGGCCGGCGAACTTGTGGCCCCAGCTCTCGAGAATCTTGCGCGTATCGGGGCTGGCGGCGAAGTCCTCGAGGTTGGTTTCCTCCGGCATCCACTGCTGATGGAAGCGTGGCGCATCGACCGCTTCCTGAAGGCCCATGCCGTAGTCGATGACGTTGAGCATGGTCAGCAAAGTCGCCGTGATAATGCGGCTACCACCCGGCGTGCCCACCACCATCACCACTTTGCCGTCCTTGGTGACGATGGTCGGGCTCATCGATGACAGCGGCGCCTTGCCCGGAGCGATGGCGTTGGCTTCGCCCTGCACCAGGCCGTACATGTTCGGCACGCCGACCTTGGAGGTGAAGTCGTCCATCTCGTCATTGAGGATCACCCCGGTTTTACTGGCCATCACACCGGCGCCGAACCAGTCATTGAGGGTGTAAGTGACCGAGACCGCATTGCCCCACTTGTCGACGATCGAATAATGCGTGGTGTTGCTGCCTTCATGCGGTGCGACGCCGGGTTTCAGCTCAGCCGAGACCCCGGCCTTCTGTGGCTGGATGGCGTCGCGCAGTTTGGTGGCGTAGTTCTTGTCGAGCAGGTGCTCGATGGGATTTTTCACGAAATCCGGATCGCCGAGGTAGCTGTTGCGATCCACGTATGCGTGGCGCATCGCTTCGATCTGATAATGCATGCCCTGGGCCGAATGGAAACCCAGATCCTTCATCGGATAGCCCTCGAGGATGTTCATGATCTGACAGATCACCACACCACCGGAGCTTGGCGGTGGCGCCGAGACCACGTGGTAACCACGGTAATCGCACTCCACCGGGGCCAGTTCGCGGGTCTTGTATTTGTCGAGGTCGGCCTGAGTGATGATGCCTTTGTTGGCCTGACTGGAAGTGACGATGGCATCGGCGACCCAGCCTTTATAGAAGCCATCGGCGCCTTTTTCGGAAATGGTCCGCAGGGTTTTACCCAGATCCTTTTGCACCAGTTTCTGTCCGACCTGCATCGGCTCGCCGTTGTGCAGGAAAATCGAACCGGAATCGCGCATGTCCTTCTTGAACACATCGGTGGCGTATTCCAGCAACTCGACGTCGCCCTGCTCCAGCGCGAAACCGTCTTCAGCCAGTTTGATCGCCGGGGCAATCATCTCCTTGCGCGGCTTGGTGCCGTACTTGCTCAGCGCCAGTTCCATGCCGGACACGGTCCCCGGTACGCCGACGGCCAAGTGGCCACGGGTGCTCAGGTCGGGAATGACGTTGCCTTCCTTGTCGAGGTACATATTGGCCGTCGCCGCCAACGGGGCCTTTTCGCGGAAATCGAGGAAGGTCTTGCGCCCGTCCGCCAATTGAATGGTCATGAAGCCGCCACCGCCGAGGTTGCCGGCTGCGGGATACACCACCGCCAGCGCGTAACCCACAGCGACCGCCGCATCGACGGCATTGCCGCCACTTTTCAATACGTCGACGCCCACGTGAGTGGCCAGATGCTGCGCGGTAACCACCATGCCGTTTTCGGCTGCAACCGGTGCGACTGACGCCGCGTGAGCCATGAGACAGCTGAGTGCCAGTGAGGTCGCAATCAGCGATCTGGCCAAAGGTTCGTACTTCATGAGTCGATCTCTTTTTTTGTTTTCAAGGGTCTGTGCAAAACAGAGCGGGGAACGCTGCAAGAGCACCAAGCAGTATGGTCGGCTTTGCGTATTGCGCCTCCCCGCTCAGGCAGTATGCTGGGCGCTGTTGCCGTCCTGATCCGGAGTCTGCCGTCATGTCCTATACGTTCATCACCCTGCCCTCGCCCGTCGGCGAGCTGAAGCTGGTCGCGAACGGTTCACGACTGGCGGCCATCCTCTGGGAAAATGACAAACCGAACCGCGTGCGCCTCGGGCCGATGAGCGAGGCACACGACAATCCGATCCTGATTCGAACGGCTCGACAACTTGAAGAATATTTTTCCAGGACGCGTGACTGTTTTGATCTGGAACTGGATTTCGCTGGCACCGATTTTCAGAAAAAGGTCTGGGCGGCGCTGCTGACCATTCCATTTGGCGAGACGCGGACCTACCGCCAGATTGCCGAACAGATCGGCAATCCCAGCGCCGTGCGGGCAGTGGGCGCAGCGAACGGACGCAACCCGATTTCCATTGTGGCACCGTGTCATCGGGTGATCGGCGCGTCAGGGAAACTGACCGGATTTGCCGGGGGCCTGGAGGCGAAAGAGCGCTTGCTGACACTTGAAGGTGGCGACTGGTCGCAGATTGGCAAAACCGGGGATTTGTTTTAGCCGTCAGATCGCAGCCTTCGGCAGCTCCTACCCTGGAATGCGTTGACCTGTAGGAGCTGCCGAAGGCTGCGATCTTTTGATTTATCAGTCAAACAAGTTATTCATCGCCGCATACTGCAACAGCATGATGGTCTTGGCGTCGCAGATCTCACCGCGCTGAAACGCCGCCAGCGCGTCATCGAACGCCCATTCCAGCACTTCCAGTTCTTCGGTCTCCTCTTCCAGACCACCACCGTCGCTGACCTTCGATGCGGCGTCGTATTCGGCAATGAAAAAGTGCAGCTTCTCGGTCACCGAGCCGGGGCTCATGTAAGCCTCGAATACCTTCTTCACATCATGTACGCGATAACCGGTCTCTTCCTCGGCTTCGTCGCGAATCCGTTGCTCCGGTGCCGCGCCTTCGAGCAACCCCGCCGCCACCTCGATCAGCAAACCATCATGACCATTGACGAACACCGGCAAGCGAAACTGCCGGGTCAATACCACCGTGCGCTGCTCGCGGTTGAACAACAAAATCGCTGCACCGTTACCACGGTCGTAGACCTCACGGGTCTGACGCTGCCACTCGCCATTGTTGCGGTGATAGTCGAAGGTGATTTTCTTCAGCAGATACCAGTCATGGGACAACACCTGAGTGTCGACGATGTTGACCCGCTCGGCTGTGTTGGACATGACGCTTGATCCTTTTGTCATTGAAGGCACCTGGGTAGGTAAAAGGCCTTTTTTGTGAACGAAAAAACGAAACCCTATACCGCCCTACAAACAATGTCGAAACATCCTACAGACATCACCTACTCGCCCGACTTCTTTCCTGACTGACCCCCCGCAAAGTCCCCGCACCTTTTTGATGTGCGCGAGAGACTGCGAATGCTTCCAACCGATCGGCTGCTGGCCCTGAACAACAGCATCGGCCTGCTCGTTGTTGCTGCTTTGAATCCCGATGAGCCGGACTTCGGACACCTGATCCGCGAATTCCGCCTGTGCCTGAACCACTACGACGCCTGGGCCGAGCAGTTCTGGACAGGCACCGCGCTGGATGTCGAGCAGGTCTTCACCGTCGGTAACGACGTGCGCCTCAGCGCGCCGATCACGTCGCGCCAATCCCTCAGTTCATCGGTGGTCATGTGCTCGGCCAGCGGGTCGCTGACGCTGGTGCATATGTTCGAGGCCGCGCGGTTCGTGCCGATCGGCGATACGCCGGTGACGCTCGAACCGGTGCTTGGCGATGTCGGCGGCGTACTGACTTTCGGCGAACCACGGCACCACACCATCGGCCCCAGCGGCATTCTGCAGGTGACCGATTGCGATCGGGGCCAGCGTTATCGCATCACCTTCTTTCCCGATGTTTCCACCGACCATGTGCAGGCGTTGTATGCCTCCTATCAGGGCATCATCGATGGCCTGGAGGGCTGGTTACGCGGGGAATGGCGCGAGTTTCAACCACAGTGGACGGAGTTTTCCAGCGCCGGGTTTCTTCAGCGTTACGGTCAGTTGCAACAGGCCGACTGGCGCGGGTTCGAGAAAGCTCTGAATGGCGTCTGGGATGACATCCGCCAGGTATTCGCCCTGCTCGCCGACTTGCAGGCCAACAGTGAAAAATTGCTGGAATACCTCAGCGAGGCCGAGCTTGAGGCGTTATTGAATGCCTCCAGCGACGCCATCGCCAACGGTCTGCTGATCCTCAGTGACGAACCTCTTCTGTTTATTCATCTGGCCGCGTTTACCAGTTGGCTGAAGATGCTGCCGCCGCAGTACCTGGCCGAAGTGGTGGCCGAGGTGCGGGTCGAACTGCTGATCAGTTTTCTGCTGATGGGCTTGTCGGGTGGCGTCGGCGTGCCGCTGCGCTTGAGCAGCAAGGTGCTGGCGAAGATCAAGTCGCCGCGCGCGCGGGAATGGCTGGCGGCTTCGGCTTTGCGCTTGGCCGAACTGACGTCCTCGGCGGATTTGACGCGGCATGCCAGCGTTTTGAAGCCGCTGATGCTCAATGTGCGTGACGTTGAGTTGAAACCGACACCGGCGATACCGCTGAACATTCGTCAGGCCGATTCGCTGGTGTTGACCGTGCCGAATCCGGCACCTGTTGTGCGTGACAAGCCTGGCGGTTCGAGCAGGATCGAGCGACATGAGCCGCATGACGATTCGCCGGATCAGGCGAAAAATCCCAACGGTGACAGCGCCGATTGCGTGCCGCGCACCTGCACCAACGGTTGTCCGGTGTCGATGGTCACCGGTGAAGAACTGCTGACCCTGACTGATGCCGTGCTCGATGGCGTGTTGCCTTTTGAGTTCACGCGGTTGTATCGCTCCAGCGCCGCCGAAATCGATGTTGGGTTGGGGTTTGGCTGGAGTCATTCGCTGGCGCATCGGCTGGAATTTTTCGCTGATGAGGTTGTTTGGGTCGATCACGAAAACCGGCGTACCCGTTTTCCGTTGCCGAGTATTGAACAGCCGGCGATTCACAACAGTTTGTCGCGGGCGGCGATCTTTCTTGGCGATGAGCCGGAGGAGCTGATTCTCGCGCTGGCCGGGGAAACAGCGCGGTTTTATCACTTTCGTGCGGGACGGCTGACGGCGATCAGCGATGCCTATGGCAATCGTCTGACGCTGCAGCGCGATCGGTCTGACCGGGTGCAGCGACTGGATAACGGCGCCGGACGCTCGCTGCTGTTGCGGTATGACCGCGCGCAATTGCTCGGTGTTGATTATCAGGTGTTTCGTGACGGTGCCTGGAGCACCGAACAGGCGCTGGTCAGTTATCGCTGCGACACCTATCAGCACCTGATCGAAGCCAGCAACGCCGTCGGTGACAGCGAGCGCTACGACTACGACGACGCCCACGTGATCCTGAAGCGGCAACTAGCCGGTGGGGCGAGTTTCTTCTGGGAATGGGAGCGGTCGGGGAAAGCCGCGCGTTGCGTGCGTCACTGGGCGTCGTTTTCGCAGATGGACACCCGTTACGTCTGGAAGGACGACGGCAGCGTCGCGGTGCATTACGTCGATGGCACCGAAGAGACGTACGTCCACGACGAGCGTGCGCGGCTGGTGCGCAAGGTCGAGGCCGATGGCGGCGAGCAGCTCAAGGCCTATGACTCCTCGGGCCGCTTGATAGCCGAGCAGGATGCCTTGGGCGCCGTCACCGATTACCGCTACGACGAGGTCGGACGGCTGATTGCGCTGATTCCACCGGACGAGGCGCCCACTTCTTACGAGTATCGCAACGGTTTCCTGCATCGGCGTTCGCGCGGCGAGGCGGTGTGGATCTACCGGCGCAATGCCGAGGGTGATGTCACCGAAGCGGTCGACCCCGACGGTCAGGTTACCCATTACTACTACGACACCCGTGGCCAGTTGCTGTCGATCCGCTATCCGGACAGCAGTCGGCATCGGCTGGCCTGGAATGCCCTCGGCCAGTTGACCGAAGAAACGCTGCCCGACGGCGGCGTACGGCGCTTTTCCTACGATGCGTTGGGGCGACGGACCACCACCGCCGACGAACACGGTGCGGTCATCCGGCAACATTGGGACGCCGTCGGCCGACTGATTCAGACGACATTTCCTGACGGCAGCACCCGCGCCTACAGCTACGGCGCCTACGGTCAGGTCACTGCCGAGCGCGATGAACTCGGGCGCATCACTCGTTATGAATACGACGATGACCTGCACTTGGTTTCGCGGCGGATCAACCCTGATGGCACACGGGTGCAGTACCGCTACGACCATGCGCAGTTATTGCTCACCGAGATCGAAAACGAGTCCGGGGAAAAATATCGGCTGGACTACACGCCGACCGGGCTGATTCGTCAGGAAAGCGGTTTTGACGGCCGGCGTACAGCGTATGCCTATGACCTCAATGGGCATCTGCTGGAGAAGACCGAGTTCGGTGATGACGGCTCGCAACTGGCCACTGCTTACGAGCGCGATGCTGCCGGGCGTCTTCTGCTCAAAACCCTGCCCGACGGGATCAAGGTCACCTACCAATACGACCGACTCGGTCGTTTGATTGGGGTCGACGACGGCCAGCAACACCCGCTGGCCTTCGAGTACGACCGTCAGGACCGGCTGATCACCGAGCATCAGGGCTGGGGCACTCTGCGCTACCGCTACGATGCCTGCGGCCAGCTCAAACGCATGCGCCTGCCGGACAACAGCGTGCTCGACTACCGCCACGCCAAGGGTGGCGCGTTGACCGACATCGACCTCAACGGCACGCCGCTGACCCGCCACGTCTACCAGTCCGGGCGCGAACTGCAACGCCAACAGGGTTTGCTGCTCAGCGAATACTCCTACGACGATCAGGGACGATTAACCGCCCACGCCGTAGGCCATCAGCGCGATTCGTTGTACCGCCGCGATTATGCCTACAGCGCCAACGGCAATCTCGCTCACATTGCCGACAGCCGCCACGGCCAGCGCACCTACGCCTACGACGCCCTCGACCGGCTGATCCGCGTGCGCCATTCGCGCGACGAACTGCCGGAATCCTTTGCCCACGACCCGGCCGGCAACCTGTTGATGCAGGACCGCCCCGGCCCCAGTCAGATCACGGGCAATCGCCTGCTGATGCAGGGCGACCGCCACTATGACTACGACGCCTTCGGCAACCTGATCCGCGAACGCCGCGGCCGCGCCCAGACACTCGTCACCGAATACCGCTACGACAGCCAGCACCGCCTGATCGGCCTGACCCGCCCCGACGGCCAGACCGCCAGTTACCGCTACGATGCCTTTGGCCGGCGCATCAGCAAAACCGTCAACGGTGAGACCACCGAGTTCTTCTGGCAGGGCGACCACCTCGTCGCCGAAAGCAGCGAACACGAATACCGCAGCTACGTCTACGAACCCGGCACCTTCCGCCCGCTGGCGCTGCTCGACGGTAAAGGCCCGAAAAAGGCCTGCCCGTTCTATTACCAACTCGACCACCTCGGCACCCCGCTGGAACTCACGGATTACAGCGGAGAAATCGTCTGGGCTGCGCAGTACGACGCCTACGGCAAGGTCGCCGCGCTGAGCCTGGCCGGCGAGGACTACCTCAACCAGCCGCTGCGCTTTCAGGGGCAATACTTCGACGGCGAAAGCGGCCTGCATTACAACCGGCACCGGTATTACGACCCGAGGCTGGGGCGGTACCTGACGCCGGATCCGATCAAGTTGGCCGGTGGATTGAATCAGTACCAGTACGTGCCGAATCCAACGGGGTGGGTGGATCCGTTGGGGTTGAACTCTAACTGCCCGCCGCCGAAGAAACCTGGGTGTGAGGTGCCGGGCGGGATTGGTGGGGCTAAGGTTGATGAGGGTGAACCCAAGCCTCCCACCCCACACCATGAAAACTACTACCTTTATCGTGGAGACGATCGAGAGCCTTGGGAGGTATTTGAAGCAGGGTTTGAACCATGGGGCGATAGCACAGATTTGTATCTGCATGCTCTGGATAACAAGAGTCCTCCTAGCTGGTTCGTCAGTACCACCGTATCCGAAAAAGAAGCGATGAAATTCGCAACTGGTCATGGATTTGCTGATGGATACATTTATATCCTGAAAAATATACGTGGCCTTAACGTCAACAAAGAGTTGGGGGCCATGTCGCCGCACCGTCGTGAGGTAGAAATAGCCGTTCCCGGAGGTATCAACAATAGGGACATTGTTGGCGCCACTCCCGTTACAGAGGACGGTGAGTACATCGGCTATTCGATACCCAACCCCTATAGGAAGTGACCGTGAAAAAAATAGAAATCCAGATAATAAAAAACAAAATCAAAGAAACGGCGAGTTTAGTGGTAGATAGAAAAACGAAAACGCTTATTTTTTCTACCAAGGATGGTTTATCAACAACGCGTACCTCCGAAGATCTATACCAATGCTTCGGCTTGATCAGAGCAGACTTCCCCGACATCAAATTTCTATGCAAAGGCGCCAAAATAAACGTCCACCCTTCCCGCATGAGCTCGCAAATGTCAGCAGGTCTGGTCGCTTACGAAGTCAGAGCGGGACATCCGACCGAAGAGGAAGACCTCGTTCGTATTTTTGATTACGAGGAAAACGATCTAACGAGCGACATAGAAGAGCAGAAAAAACACTACAAACGTTGGATTGAGTCACTCGACTCTACGCACCCATTACCGACTTGATGCAATAACCGTTTAAAAAATAAAAGCCCGGCAGCGCTACCGGGCTTCTTTATTTGCAACTACCGGGCGATGTGCGATTGCATGTCATCGACATCCTGCCCAACGGAACGCCCCCCCTGAATCAACGGCCCATAACGCCGGCTGAACTCCCAGTTGTACGGCACGCCATCCTTGCTGGTGCCGTTGTCCCAATTCACCGACCAGGTCATCAAGCCTTTGATCGGCAGCCCCTTGATCGCCAGACGCTTGAGGACATTCCCGACCACGGTTTTATCGATCACATAACCGGTAGCCGCCGCATCATTGTTGGCTGGCATGCCGATGACGAACTTGTCCGCCGGGATCCGCGTGAAGCCGCGAGTGCCGGTCACCAGACTTTCGGTCAGGTAATAGAGGAAATCCTCCTTCAGCGCATCGTTGTTCTGCGCAATCCACGCACCCGCACCATTGTTGGCCTCCGGCACCCAGACCCCGTCGCCACCCTGGTTGTAGAACTGTGGGGCGACAAAGTCGTAGTAGCCTTCCAGTGCCTGCAGGTAGCTCACGTATTTACCGGTGCTGGTCAGGTACGGAAACTCCGGGGCCATGCTGATGATGAAGTGCTTGCCCTGGCCTGCGTAGTGATCCTTGACCAGTTTCAGCGCGGCCGGCAGGACGGTCTTGTTGGCAGCGAAGTCAATCGCGCTCTGTTCAAGATCGATGTCCAGTCCGTCGAAGCCGTAGGTTTCCACCAGACGGATGATTTCATTGGCCAACGGTTGTTCCTGACCGCTGCGCAACTCGATGTGCGCATCGGCACCGCCGAGGGAAATCAATACGGCCCGCCCTTGGCTGTTGAGTACGCCGACCTGACGGCGGAACTCGGCATCGGAAACGTTGAACGGCTTGAAGGTCGGAATCCCGCTGCCCTTCATGAAAGCGACCGCAACGACGTTGTATTCCTTGGGCACCTCCTCCAGCGAAAGGCTGGCGAAGCGACCCTGGCGATAACCGTCGCTCGGGCCCGCCGGCCAGTTGTGCCAGAAGCCCATAAGGATCTTTTTACCGGCAATGCTCGGCATCAGCGAGGCGGCATCGCTCACCGCGCTTTGCACTAAAGAGAAATCGATTTTTGACATGTTCTAATCCTTCAGAACGTGTGGGTTTGACGACGCAGCGCCGTTACTTGAAGTCGACGTCGAAGGCCTGATAGAAGGCGTTGCCGGTGTTGGCAACGATCCACATCAGTACGATCACATGATGGCCCGTCTTGTTGGCCGGTAGTTTCACCGCATGATTGACCTTGGCCTTCAACTCATTCGGGTAGCTGTAATAAGGCACCTGAGTGTAGAAGTCCTCGAAGAACGGTTGGGCTTCCAGTTGCGCACGAGTGATGCGTTGTTTCGGGTCCCAGCCATCCTTGGTGATCAGCCAGCGGTAACCACGGGTGGTGTGCGGCGCGGTGTATTCCCATTTGATTTCGAGGGTTTGCCCCGGGGTGACATTGAGCAGCGGCCAGGTGAATGGACGGGAGAGCTTCTTGCTCATTTCGTCATTGGTGAAGTTCACGCAATCGCGGGCATCGCTCTTGCCGCCGCTGAGTATGTAGCCATCAGCCGGTGGCGTGACACTGTCCGAGTCGGTCTGGTAAGGGGCCGGGAACGGGCCCGCTGCCAGCGCCGGGAAATTTTTCCCGCCTTCCATTTCATTGACCTGCCAGGCGCCGAGCAATCCTTGCTCGATCGCTACCGCACCGCGGCTTGCAGGGGAAATCACACGACCGTGTCGCAGTTGGGTTTGTGGTTGATTCATGTTTTTCACTCCGTTGATTTAAGAACTCTCCTTTCCGAGGAGAGGCCTTCAAGCTAACGGAGACGGATTTTTTGTCCATCGGCGGTTTTGTCGCAGTTAGCGGCGTTAAAACCTGAAAACACCGCAAACACTGGATGTATATACAGCCATTGCGATAAAACCCACCCTAAATGACGCCAAAGGATTACACGTCAATGCTGCAAAAGCTGCCATTCAGTACTCACGGCAGCTGTGCCTTGAACTCCTTTTCGTACTGACCGGCGAGCTGTACTTTCTGTTTTTCGTTGAGTAATTTGCCGGCCATCTGGAAGAATTTCTGCTCTTCTTCTTTCAAATGATGATGAACCTTGTCCGACAGCTTCTTGGCAGTTACCAACCACGCCGGACTGGACATCTCGGTCTCGTCGAGTTCTTCCATCATCTCGTCCATTTCATGGTGTTCGGCGATGGCATGGCGGCTCAGATCGACCCCCTCGTCAAGCTCCATCAACGGGATGTAGAAATGGCGCTCTTCGGCGGTTTCATGGGCCTGGAGTTCTGCCTTGAGCTGTTTGTAGGCTTCGACCCGCTCAGGCGTGTCACCGCTGGTTTCGATCAACGTCTTGGCGTACGTACGCTGGCGGTCATGGCTTTCGCGAAGGGCTTCGAAAATGTTCATGGGATGTCCTCATCAACCGCGTGCTGGAATGACGCTGTAACAGCTAGACCCCGGCGCGTGAGCGGCAGTTCCAAAGGGTTGAAACGGGGCTTGGAAGATGACCGCGCGGCAGGATAGGCTGCGAACTCAAACAACAAGGAAGTCATGCATGAACCTGCGTATCGAGCTGTCACAAAACCCGACCGAAGAAGAACGCACAGCCATCCTCGCGCCGCTGCGTGCGCACAACGTTGCCAAAGCCGGACCGTCGACCTTCGAGCCGATCGCTCTGTTAGTACGTGATGAACACGACGCGATTCTAGGTGGTTTGTATGCCCACACGTTCTATCGTTGGCTGTTCATTGAGTTACTGGCCGTGCCGGAGCAAGGTCGCGGCAAGGGTATCGGCTCGCAGTTGATGCAGAGGGCAGAAGATCTGGCACGGGAAAAAGACTGCGTTGGCATCTGGCTCGACACCTTCTCCTTCCAGGCACCGGAGTTTTACAAGAAGCTTGGATTCAGCGAATGCGGAGAGATTCTGGATTATCCACTGGGGCATAAGCGGCATTTCTTCCAGAAGCGATTGATCGGTTGAATGTTGCGGCCCCTTCGCGAGCAGGCTCGCTCCCACATCTGGAATGCATTCCACTGTAGGAGTGAGCCTGCTCCGGGCGGCGTTCCGACGATGCCGACAGCTGCGTCAACACATGATCAGAGGCAGGTCGCCAACGCCGCCAACCGGCGCTTGGCAACAAAATCATCCTTCTGCGCGTAGTAATTCAACGTCGTGCCCGAGGCTTCGGTGATCACGTCCACAAACGACTCCGCCGAACGCGTGTAGACCGTCGTCCCGCCGAGCTTGCGCGGTTCCAGATAAGCCGCCGCATCGACACCGAACACCGCCTCATCCTGCCAGCCGAATTGCACGCACTGGGCCACGACTTTCTCGGCTTTGTCCGAAGTCAGTACCTTGTAAGGGGCTTGAGTGCGAGCATCGTTCATCGCCGAACCCGCGCAACCGGCCAGCATCGTCGCCGCCAGCGCTACCATCAGAATTCGCATTGCATTCGCTCATTCAGAAAAAAGCGGACTGTATCATTGCAGCAGCAGAAATCGTTCTGCTTTACTGCATTTATAGCGCGACACACGCAGGCCGCTGCGGCAACCCAAGCTCATCAGCCTCATAAGGAAACCACATGGCGCCTACCGACCAGCGACATGAACATGCCCTGCAAGTATTTCTCGACGCGCGTCCCGAACTGCGCGAAACCCTCGATCATCTCAACCCGTTGCTGGCCCAGGCCAAAGGCGAAACTCAGGCGCAGTATCGTGAAGAGCGCCTGCACGAAGCATTTGAAGCCGAGGCGGAAAGTCTTGGGCTGTTCGCCTGGGAGTTGACCTTGCAACTGACCGCTGATTCGCCTGAGGAGTATCAGGCGCAGCGGCTGGAAGTCCACCGTGAGGTGGCGGAAATGGCCGGGATGGATTGGCTGGAATATTGCGATCTATATGGCATAGAACCGTAACTGTCGCCCCAGGACACCGCACTCATGCTGCCATCCGCCTCGACTCACCGCGCCAGCCCCGGCCATCTGCACACACAAAAGTGGCGCGGGCGGATTGGTCTGGCGCTGGTGGCCAGCCTTTCGGTGCTGGCCGGAATGACCGACGCCATTGGCTTTATGGCCAGCGGTGACTTCGTCTCGTTCATGAGCGGCAACACCACCCGACTTGCCGTGGCGATCAGTGATGGCGACGTCGGGTTGACTGTGCGCCTGTTGATCCTCGTCGCAACATTTATTGTCGGGAATGCCTTGGGGGTTGTCGTCGCACGTTTCGGCGGACGCCGGGCGTTACCGCTGCTGCTGTGTATCGCCGCCCTGCTTTGTGCGGCGGCGGTCTGGCCATTCGACACACAACTGCCGGCGCTGATGGCGGCGATCATTGCGATGGGCATGCTCAATGCCTCCGTCGAAGAAGTGAATGGTTTACCGGTCGGACTTACCTATGTCACGGGTGCATTGTCGCGATTCGGGCGAGGACTGGGCCGCTGGATGCTCGGCGAACGGCGCAGCGGCTGGCGCGTGCAACTGGTGCCTTGGAGCGGGATGTTTGTCGGCGCGATTCTGGGGGCGGTGCTGGAACACCATCTGGGACTCAAAGCGATGTTTGTCAGCGGTTTGCTGGCCGCGACGATCGGGCTGCTCTCTCTGAAAATCCCGCGGCGCTGGCAACTGGGCTATATGCCCCGCTAACCAACGCCCGACCCGTACTCCCTGTAGGAGCTGTCGAGTGAAACGAGGCTGCGATCTTTTGATCTTGTTTCTCAAAATCAAAATCAACAGATCGCAGCGTGCCGCAGCTCCTACAGAGATCGTGTTTCCCTGTAAGCGCTGCGATCCTTTGCGGTCTGCAATGCTTTATCATGGCCGCAGTTTTGCTGATCGAGTCCGTCATGAAGTTTGCCATCGCGCTGTTTTCCGCCGCCCACGCGCCCTCCTCGCGCCGCGCCCTGCTGTTCGCGCAGGCTACGCTGGCCGGTGGGCATGAAATTGTCCGGCTGTTCTTCTATCAGGACGGCGTCTACAACGCCTCTGATGCGGTGGTCACGCCGCAGGATGAACTCGACCTGCCCAAGCAGTGGCGCGCATTCATCACTGAGCAGAAGCTCGACGGCGTAGTGTGTATCGCCGCCGCCCTGCGTCGCGGCGTGCTGAACAATGAAGAAGCCAGGCGCTATCAGCGTGAAGCGGTCTCCGTCAGCGCACCGTGGGAATTGTCCGGTCTGGGCCAGTTGCACGACGCGGTGCAAGACGCCGACCGTCTGATCTGCTTCGGAGGTGCGTAACATGGCCAAATCCCTGCTGCTCATCAGTCGCCAATCGCCATGGTCCGGCCCCGCTGCCCGCGAAGCGCTGGACATCGTCCTCGCCGGTGGCGCCTTCGATCTGCCGATCGGCCTGCTGTTTCTCGATGACGGTGTGTTGCAACTGGCTGCCGGGCAAAACGCCAAGGCTTTGCAACAGAAAGACCTCAGCGCCAACCTTCAAGCGCTGCCGATGTTTGGTGTAGAAGAGTTGTTCTACTGCGCCGACAGCGCCAGCGCCCGAGGCCTCGACAAGTTGTCGCTGGACGAAGCGCAGCCACTGGCCGCCGAGCACATCACCGCCCTTATTGACCGTTACGACCAGGTGATCACCCTCTGATGTCGACTTTGCATGTGTTGTCTCATTCCCCGTTCGGCGACGATCGCCTGAGCAGTTGCTTGCGCCTGGTCGGCAGCGCTGATGCCTTATTACTGTCCGGCGATGCGGTTTATGCGCTGCAACCGGGCACCGCGCCGTTCAGCGCATTGCAAACCCGCCAAATCAAATTATTCGTCCTTGCCGAAGATGCTCAGGCTCGCGCCATCGAAGTTCCGGAATGGGCCGAAGTGATCGATTATCCTGCCTTCGTCGAGCTGTCGATCCACCACGACAAGGTCAACAGCTGGCTATGAATTCGATGACCGTCGGCGCCCGCGCCATCGAACTGGACAAGGATGGCTTTCTCGTCGACCTGAGTGACTGGTCGGCTGATGTCGCCAGCGCCCTCGCCGCCGCTGAAGAGATCGAGTTGACCCCTGAGCACTGGGAAGTCCTCGAACTGCTGCGCAGCTTTTATGCAGAATTCGAGCTGTCCCCGGCCACGCGACCGCTGATCAAGTACACAGCACTGAAGCTCGGCCCGGACAAAGGCAACAGCCTGCACCTGAACCGACTGTTCAAAGGCACCCCTGCCAAACTCGCCGCGAAACTGGCGGGCCTGCCCAAACCGACGAATTGCTTATGACCGACTTTCCCGCGCTGACCCTCGAAACGCCTGCCGAACACCCATTCGCTCAATTCGTGCGCATCCTCGGCAAGGGTAAGCGCGGCGCCCGCGATTTGACCCGCGAGGAAGCTCGCGAAGCCATGGGCATGGTCCTCGACGACAAGGTCGAAGACACCCAGCTCGGCGCCTTTCTCATGTTACTGCGGCACAAGGAAGAAAGCGCCGAGGAAATGGCTGGGTTCACCGAAGCGCTGCGCGCGCGTTTGCAGGCGCCTGCATTGAATGTCGACCTGGACTGGCCAACCTATGCCGGCAAGAAGCGCCATCTGCCGTGGTACCTGCTGGCCGCCAAGTGTCTGGCGCAGAACGGCATGCGCATTTTCATGCATGGCGGCGGCGCGCACACCGCCGGGCGTCTGTACAGCGAGCAACTGCTCGGCGAGCTGAACATCCCGTTGTGCCGCACCTGGCAGCAGGTCGGTACAGCATTGGATAACGGTGGCCTGGCGTTCATGCCGTTGGTGGACTGGGCGCCACAACTGCAGAACATGATCGACCTGCGCAACACCTTGGGCCTGCGCTCGCCGATTCATTCGCTGGCGCGGATTCTCAATCCGCTGGGCGCACGTTGCGGGCTGCAAAGTATTTTCCATCCTGGCTATCAGGCAGTGCATCGCGATGCCAGCGGGCTGCTGGGCGACACGGCGATTGTGGTCAAGGGTGACGGCGGCGAAATCGAGATCAACCCGGACGCTGACAGCCATCTCTACGGCACCACGGGCGGCGAGAGCTGGGATGAGGAATGGCCACAGATGTCGGCACAACGCCACGTCAAACCGGCAACTTTGGACGTCGAACATCTGAAAGCCGTGTGGCGCGGTGAAGTGGTCGACAGCTACCCGCAAATGGCGCTGATCTCGACGATGGCGCTGGCCCTGCGTGGCCTTGGCCAGCCGCGTGAGCAAGCCTTCGAAACTGCCGAGCAATACTGGGCTGCGCGGGACAAATCGATTTAACCGATCATTCGCGCCCGATCTTTGCGCTTTTTGTTCGAACTCATCGGAATAGACTCGACTCCAACGATTATTGGTTTACGGAGTCTTGATCATGGGTTTACTCGTCGATGGCCACTGGCAGGACAAGTGGTACGAAAGCAGCAAGGACGGCGCGTTCCAGCGCGAACAGGCCAAGCGCCGCAACTGGGTGACCGCAGACGGTCAACCCGGCCCGAGCGGTGAAGGTGGCTTTGCCGCCGAAGCCGGGCGCTATCACCTCTACGTTTCCCTCGCCTGCCCGTGGGCGCATCGCACGCTGATCCTGCGCAAGCTCAAAGGTCTGGAAAGTCTGATCGACGTGTCGGTGGTCAGTTGGCTGATGCTGGAGAACGGCTGGACCTTCGACGAAGCACTCGGCTCGACCGGCGACAAGCTCGATGGCTTCGAATTCATGCACCAGCGCTACACCGCCGATACCGCCGATTACACCGGCCGCGTTACCGTGCCAGTGCTGTGGGACAAGAAACTCAAGCGTATTGTCAGCAATGAGTCAGCCGAGATCATCCGCATGTTCAACAGCGCGTTCGATGGCTTGACTGGCAACGATCTGGACTTCTACCCGGCGCCGTTGCGCGGTGAAATCGATGCGTTGAACGAGCGGATCTATCCGGCGGTAAACAACGGTGTCTATCGCGCCGGATTCGCTACGTCGCAACAAGCTTATGAAGAAGCGTTCGATGAAGTGTTTGCCGAGCTTGATCATCTGGAGCGCGTTTTAGGCGCCAACCGTTATCTGAGCGGGGAATACCTGACCGAAGCGGATGTGCGTCTGTTCACTACGATCATCCGGTTTGATGCGGTGTACCACGGGCACTTCAAGTGCAACCTGCGGCGGATTGCCGATTACCCGAATCTGTCGAACTGGCTGCGTGAGGTGTATCAGCTGCCGGGGATTGCCGAGACAGTGGATTTCCAGCACATCAAGAACCACTACTACGGCAGCCACAAGACCATCAACCCAACGGGGGTTGTGCCGAAGGGGCCGGAGCAGGATTTCACCTTGGCGCATGATCGGGCGCGGCTGGCTGGGAAAGGGGTTTGGTTGAAGGGTTAATAGCAAAAAGCAAAAGATCGCAGCCTTCGGCAGCTCCTACAGGGAACGCATTCTCATGTAGGAGCTGCCGAAGGCTGCGATCTTTTGATCTGACTCAGACCTGCGCCTGAGCCCCTTCGAACCACGCCAGCTTCTCGCGCAGTTGCACCACTTCACCAACGATCACCAATGTCGGCGCATGCACTTCATGCTCCGCCACCAGTCGCGGCAGATCAGCCAGCGTGCCGGTAAAAACCCGCTGATTGACCGTGGTCCCCTGCTGGATCAACGCCGCCGGGGTATCCGCCGAACGACCATGCTTGATCAGTTGTTCGCAGATCACTGGCAAACCCACCAGGCCCATGTAGAACACCAACGTCTGCGCCGGCGCGACGAGGTCGGACCAAGGCAGATCGGTGGAACCGTCCTTCAAATGCCCGGTGACAAAGCGCACCGACTGCGCGTAATCACGATGGGTCAGCGGTATCCCGGCATACGCCGCGCAACCGCTGGCCGCTGTAATACCCGGCACGACCTGGAACGGAATGCCGTGGGCTGCCAGTTCTTCGATCTCTTCGCCACCACGGCCGAAGATGAACGGATCACCGCCCTTCAACCGCACCACACGTTTGCCGGCCTTGGCCAGGTCGACCAGCTGCTGGTTGATCTGATCCTGCGGCACGGCGTGATCGGCGCGACGCTTGCCGACGTAGACTCGCTCGGCATCACGACGGCACAGCTCAAGAATCGCCGGCGCGACCAAGCGGTCGTAAAGCACCACGTCGGCTTGCTGCATCAGGCGCAGAGCCTTGAAGGTCAGCAGATCCGGATCGCCCGGCCCTGCCCCGACCAGATACACCTCGCCGGTGGTGACCATGGCTTCACCATCGATCTTGGCTTGCAGCAAACGCTCGGCTTCAGCGCCCTGCCCGGCCAGTTGGCGGTCGGCAATCGGGCCCTGAAACACGTCTTCCCAGAAACCACGACGCTGCTGCACATCCGGAAACAGGCTTTTCACCTGATTGCGAAAACGCGCGGCGAGTCCGGCCAACTGACCGTAAGTCGATGGAATCCAGGTTTCGATCTTGGCTCGGATCAGCCGCGCCAGCACCGGCGCATCGCCGCCACTGGACACGGCAATGATCAGCGGCGAGCGATCGACGATCGCCGGGAAGATGACGCTGCACAAGGCCGGCGCATCGACCACGTTGACCGGCACGCAGCGCTTGTGCGCATCGGTGGAGACTTGGGCGTTCAGCGTCTCATCGTCGGTGGCGGCAATGATCAGCCCGCAACCGTCCAGATCCGCCTCGACGTAACCGCGCAACAGGCATTCACCGCCGGAGGCAGTAACCAGTTCACGCAGTTGCGCTTCGATTTCAGGTGCGACCACCCGCAGCAGCGCACCGGCATCGGCCAGCAGGCGGGATTTGCGCAAGGCAATTTCCCCCCCACCGACAACCAACACACGACTGCCGCGCAGGTTGTGAAACAGCGGCAGATATTTCATTTAGCCGATGACCTCAAGGCCACCCATGTACGGCTTCAGTACGTCTGGCACGCGAATCGAACCGTCGGCCTGCTGGTAGTTTTCCAGCACGGCCACCAGAGTACGGCCTACGGCCAGACCAGAACCGTTCAAGGTGTGCACCAGCTCAGGCTTGCCGGTTTCCGGGTTACGGAAACGCGCCTGCATGCGGCGGGCCTGGAAGTCGCCGCAGTTCGAGCACGAGGAAATTTCGCGGTACTTGTCCTGGCTCGGGATCCACACTTCGAGGTCGTAAGTCTTGACCGCGCTGAAGCCCATGTCACCGGTGCACAGTGCCAGGGTGCGGTAAGGCAGACCGAGCAGTTGCAGGACCTTTTCGGCGTTGGCGGTCAGGCCTTCCAGCGCTTCCATCGAGGTCGAAGGTTCAACGATCTGGACCATCTCGACTTTGTCGAACTGGTGCTGACGGATCATGCCGCGGGTGTCGCGACCCGATGCGCCGGCTTCACTGCGGAAGCACGGGGTGTGGGCGACGAACTTGATCGGCAGCAGTTTCGAATCGACGATTTCACCGGCGACGATGTTGGTCAGCGACACTTCGGCGGTCGGGATCAAGTACAGATCGGCTTCGCCTTCGCGGGCGATCTTGAACAGGTCTTCTTCGAACTTCGGCAGTTGACCGGTGCCTTGCAGCGCCGGGGCCTGAACCAGATAAGGCGTGTACGCCTCTTCGTAGCCGTGCTCATTGACGTGCAGGTTGATCATGAACTGCGCCAGGGCACGGTGCAGACGGGCGATCGGGCCACGCAGCAAGGCGAAACGCGCGCCGGACAGTTTGGCGGCGGTTTCAAAGTCCAGCCAGCCGAACTTCTCGCCCAGCGCCACGTGGTCTTTCACTTCGAAATCGAATGCAGTCGGCGTGCCCCAGCGGCGCACTTCGACGTTGTCGTCTTCGTCTTTGCCGATCGGCACGGATTCGTGTGGCAGGTTGGGGATACCGAGCAGGATCGAGTCCAGTTCAGTCTGGATCGCGTCCAGTTCGACTTTACCGGCACTCAGTTCGCCCGCCATGCGCTCGACGTCCGCCATCAACGGCGCGATGTCTTCACCGCGCTGCTTGGCCTGACCGATGGATTTGGAACGCGCGTTACGCTCAGCCTGCAGTGCTTCGGTGCGGGTCTGGACGGTCTTGCGCTGTTCTTCCAGCGCTTCGATGCGCGCGGTATCCAGGGCAAAGCCACGGGAAGCCAGGCGGTCCGCTACGTCCTGAAGGTTGCTACGTAACAGTTTGGAATCGAGCATGTCGGTTTCTCGTTATCAAAGTTTGGTCAAAGACAGGCCAGCCCACGTTGCGAGCAGCCCGCCGAATACGCTGAGTGCCGCATAGCCCAGGGCCAGCGGCACTTGCCCGCTTTCCAGCAGGCGCACCGTATCCAGTGAGAAGGATGAAAAAGTCGTCAGCCCCCCGAGGAAGCCGACCATCAACCCGGCGCGCACCTCGATCGGCACCTCCGGGCGTATCAAAAACAGGCCGTACAACACGCCAATCAACAGACAGCCCACGATATTAACGGCCAGCGTCGCGGTATAGAAGTGCCGCGGCCAATTGGCGTTGACCCAATTGCCGGTGGCGAAGCGCAACAAGGTGCCGGCGACACCGCCGACGGAGACCGCAACAATCAATGGAAGCACTATTTTCTCCGCTGCCGAGGGCTTAAACGGTCGAGTTGGGCGAGGTGGTTGAGCTTCTCGCCGATCTTCAATTCCAGGCCGCGCGGCACCGGTTGGTAGAACGGAATCGGCTCGAGTTCTTCCGGGAAATAGTCTTCGCCGGCGGCGTAAGCGTCCGGTTCATCGTGGGCGTAGCGGTATTCGTCACCGTAGCCCAATTGTTTCATCAGTTTGGTCGGTGCGTTGCGCAAGTGCAGTGGCACCTCAAGCGAGCCGTTTTCAGCAGCGGCACGCAGGGCAGTTTTGAAGCCCATGTACACCGCGTTGCTTTTCGGCGCGCAGGCCAGATAGGTAATGGCTTGCGCCACCGCCAACTCACCTTCCGGACTGCCGAGGCGCTCCTGCACTTCCCACGCCGCAAGGCAAAGGCTCAAGGCGCGCGGATCGGCATTACCGATGTCTTCGCTGGCCATGCGCACCACGCGCCGGGCCAGGTACAGCGGATCGCAACCGCCGTCGATCATTCGCGCGAACCAGTACAACGCGCCGTCGGGGTTGGAACCGCGCACCGATTTGTGCAGCGCCGAGATCTGGTCGTAAAAAGCTTCACCGCCCTTGTCGAAGCGTCGACGCGTATCGCCGAGCAGGCTTTGCAACAACTCCGTGCCGATCTCGCTGTTGTCTTCGGCCAGATCGGAAGCGTTTTCCAGCAGATTGAGCAGGCGCCGGCCATCGCCATCGGCGGCGGACAGCAGCATCTGGAAGCCTTCGTCGTTCAACGTCAAATTGCGCTTGCCCAGGCCGCGCTCTTCGGTGAGCGCGCGCTGTACCAGTTTGCGCAGCGCCGCTTCGTCGAGGCTTTTCAGCACGTAGACGCGGGCGCGCGACAACAAGGCGTTGTTGAGTTCGAACGAAGGGTTTTCGGTGGTGGCGCCGATGAAGATCAGCGTGCCGTCCTCAACGTACGGCAGAAAAGCATCCTGCTGCGACTTGTTGAAACGGTGCACTTCATCGACGAACAAAATCGTGCGCTTGCCGTACTGGCCGGCCTGCTGCTTGGCGATTTCAACGGCCTGACGGATCTCCTTGACCCCGGCGAGCACTGCCGAGACCGTTTCGAAGTGCGCATCGGAGACTTCCGCGAGCAACCGCGCCAAAGTGGTTTTACCCACGCCCGGCGGGCCCCAGAAGATCATCGAATGCAGGGCACCCTGCTCCAGCGCCTCACGCAGAGGCTTGCCGCGAGCTAGCACGTGCTCCTGACCGACGTACTCATCCAGATTGGTCGCACGCAAACGCGCGGCCAGTGGCTGGGCAATCGGTGCACTGCGAAACAGATCCATCACGTAGCGTTGAAACCTCTATTTTGCCGATCATTGACCCTGTAGGAGTGAGCCTGCTCGCGATAGCGGTGGGTCAGACGATGAAGATGTGACTGACAAATCGAATCGCGAGCAGGCTCGCTCCTACAAGGTTTTGGGTTTATTCCTGGATCACGTCGGCACCCTTGGGGATGTCGAACTTGAACTTCGATGCCGGTACTGGCTCGTTGGCCTTGACCCCGGTAAACAGGATATTGGTGCGCTGGCCGACGCTGTCGATCAGTTGCATGTCGTTAAGCAGACCGTTACGGAACGACAGACGCAGGTTGTCGAACAGGGTGTCCTTGGTCTTCGGCTTGAGGGTGAAGTCGATCACGCCGCCCGCCTCTTTCGCGCTGATGTCGAAGCTCTGGCTGATCTTCGAAACATCGCCGGACAACAGCAGTGCCGGGGTCTGGGTCAGACGCTCGTCGAGTTTCTTGATGGTCGCCTGTTCCAGATCCGGGTCCCACAGAGTGACTTTCTTGCCGTCGGAAACCATGGTCTGCTCGGCCGGCGCATTGGTGTGCCAGTAGAACAGGCCCGGACGCTGCAGGGTCATGTCGCCAGTGGTTTCCTGCAGCTGCGTGCCGCTGCCGTCGAGGGTCAGCTGCGAAAAATTCGCGCTCAGGGTCTTGGATGTTTCCAGCAATTGGGTCAGGCGCGCCACGTCCTTGTCATCGGCGTGGGCCGTGAGCGTGGTCAACGCCAGTACTGGCAACAGCATGCGGATAAGACGCATGGGAGTCCTCTTGAATACTCGTGGGAGAGCGGCGGAACATCATTGTCCCGCCTCTTGCTTTTGCAATCAGTCGCGAACCGGGCCCGGGGCCAGGACTTCACGGGAACCGTTGGTGTTCATCGAGGTGACGACGCCGGCCATTTCCATGGCCTCGATCATCCGTGCGGCACGGTTGTAGCCGATCTTCAGCTTGCGCTGTACAGCGGAAATAGAGGCACGACGGCTTTCCAGGACGAACTGTACGGCTTCGTCGTACAGCGCGTCGGCTTCCGGATCATCGCCATCGCCGCCACCGCTGCTGCCTTCAAAACCGCTGCCGGCTTCTTCGACACCGTTGAGGATGTCATCGTTGTATTCCGGCGCGCCGCGCAGCTTCCACGCTTCCACCACGCGGTGGACTTCATCGTCGGAAACGAACGCACCGTGAACGCGGATCGGCAGGCTGGTGCCCGGTGGCATGTAAAGCATGTCACCGTGGCCGAGCAGTTGTTCGGCGCCGCCTTGGTCGATGATGGTTCGCGAGTCGATCTTGCTCGACACCTGGAACGCCATCCGCGTCGGAATGTTGGCCTTGATCAGACCGGTGATCACGTCCACCGACGGCCGCTGGGTCGCAAGGATCAAGTGAATACCGGCCGCACGGGCCTTCTGGGCGATACGGGCGATCAGCTCTTCAACCTTCTTGCCGACGATCATCATCATGTCGGCGAATTCGTCGACCACCACCACGATGGTCGGCAGTTTCTGCAATAGCGGCGCTTCGTCGTGGATGCTTTCGCGCTTGTACAGCGGATCGCTCAACGGTTCGCCGGCGTCCTGGGCCTCCTTGACCTTGGCGTTGAAGCCAGAGAGATTTCGCACGCCCATCTTCGCCATCAGCTTGTAGCGGCGCTCCATCTCGGCAACGCTCCAGCGCAAGGCGTTGGCAGCGTCCTTCATGTCGGTCACGACCGGGCACAGCAGGTGCGGAATGCCTTCGTAGATCGACAGCTCCAGCATCTTCGGGTCGATCATGATCAGCTTGGCGTCTTCCGGGCCAGACTTGAACAGGATCGACAGGATCATCGCGTTCACACCCACCGACTTACCGGAACCGGTCGTACCGGCCACCAGCAAGTGCGGCATCTTCGCCAGATCGGTGATGACCGGTTTGCCGCCGATGTCATGACCGAGTGCCAGGGTGACCGGCGATTTGAAGTTGTCGTACTCGGGTGTCGACAGTACTTCAGAGAAACGCACGATCTGCCGGTCTTCGTTGGGAATCTCGATACCAACGGTGGTCTTGCCCGGAATCACCTCAACCACCCGCACACTGGTCACGGCCAGCGAACGCGCGAGGTCTTTGGCGAGGTTGGCGATGCGGCTGACTTTCACGCCGGCGGCAGGCTGGATTTCGTAACGGGTAATCACCGGGCCCGGGTGGATCGAATCCACCGTGACCTCGACACCGAACTCCTTGAGCTTGATCTCCAGCAAATGGCCGACTGCCGCCAGGGATTCCGGTGAGTAATTGAGTTGTTTCTTTTCCGCAGGATCAAGAATCGAGATCGGCGGCAAGGTGCCTTCCACGGCACTGTCGACGAACAACGGCACCTGCTTCTCTTTCTGTACGCGCTTGCTTGGCTCGGGCGCTTTGACCGGAGCTGGCGCAATGACCGGCGGAACTTGTTTCTCGCGATCAGACATGTGCTTGCTCAAGGCTTGCTCACGTTCGATCAGGCGTTCTTTGACTTTGGCCTGCTCACGTTTGTCGGTGACCGTGGGCGCGACCACGTCATGCACACGATCGTCGACTTCACGCAGTTGCGCGACCAGTTGCTTGCGTTCGGTACGCGCCGACCACCAGCGATTGAGCGCGCCCTGGAACAGTTCGAACAGATCGAGAGTGATCTTGCCGGTAATGTCCATCACCTTGAACCAGGACAGGTCGGTGAACACCGTCAGGCCAAACAGGAACAAGGCAATGAACAGCAGCGTGCTGCCCTGAATGTTCAGCGCGTTCTTCGCCAGATTACCGAGGCTTTCGCCCAGCGCCCCGCCAGCACCTGCCGGCAGACCCGACGCAGCGTGAAAATGCAGATGCGCCAGCGCCGCGCCGGACAGCACCAGAAACACCAGACCGATCAGGCGCCAGGAGAACAGCCAGCCGCTCCACTGCCACGGTTCGTGGCGCTGGCGGAAGATCTGGTAGGCCTTGATCGCCAGCAGCAACGGGAAGATGTACGCAAAGTAACCCAGCACCATGAACAGGATGTCGGCGCTGTAGGAGCCCGCCGGGCCGCCGAAATTCTGCACGTCGTCGATCTTGCTGTTGTGGCTCCAGCCCGGATCGTCCTTGCCGTAGGTCAGCAAGGCCATCATCAGGAACAGGCACAAGGCACCAATGGCGATCAATGCACCTTCCTTGAGCCGGTAGTGCAACTGTTGGCGCCAGAGCGGAACGACTGTTTTTGCTGCTTCGGTGGATTTCTTCAAAACGCTTCTTTTCCTGCGCCCGAGGCGCGTCCATCTATTGAATGACGATAAAAAACTGCCCAATCCAGGCAGGTAAAAAAGTGAACGAGCGCAACTGAGACTACTTTTAACACTGTGCTGGCGCTTTTATAAACACAGCGCACCGCGAACATTCTGTAACAGCTCGTCATTGTACGGGTTTGTGCGTCCGATGCCATGCTTCAAACCCCAGCATTGAGCATAGTCAAGCACACAGAAGCCGCGATTCAATTTGAGCATGCATTACCTTTTGTGACAAAGGCTTATGAGGTGTATTTGATGAACGCAGCGAAGCATTCACGCCTGATCATCCTCGGCTCCGGCCCGGCCGGTTACAGCGCTGCCGTGTATGCCGCCCGTGCCAACCTCAAACCCGTGGTGATCACCGGCCTGCAGGCCGGTGGCCAACTCACCACCACCGTCGAGGTCGACAACTGGCCTGGCGACGTCGAAGGCCTCACCGGCCCGGTGCTGATGGAGCGCATGCAGAAGCACGCCGAACGCTTTGCCACAGAGATCGTTTACGACCACATCCACACCGCCAAGTTGCAGCAGCGCCCGTTTGAGCTTGTCGGCGACAGCGGCACTTACACCTGCGACGCACTGATCATTGCCACCGGCGCTTCGGCGCAATACCTCGGACTGCCCTCGGAAGAGGCTTTTGCCGGCAAGGGTGTCTCTGCCTGCGCGACCTGTGACGGCTTTTTCTACCGTAATCAGGTGGTCGCAGTGGTCGGCGGCGGCAACACGGCTGTCGAGGAAGCACTGTATTTGTCGAACATCGCCAAAGAGGTGCACCTGATTCATCGTCGCGACAAGCTGCGCTCGGAGAAAATCCTTCAGGACAAACTGTTCGAGAAAGCCGCCAACGGCAACGTGCGCCTGCACTGGAATCAGAATCTCGACGAAGTGCTCGGGGACGCCAGCGGCGTGACCGGCGCCCGCCTGCGCGACAGCCACACTGGCGACACCTGCGAGCTGCCATTGGCCGGGGTGTTCATCGCTATCGGTCACAAACCGAACACCGACCTGTTTCAAGGGCAGTTACCGATGCGCGACGGCTACTTGCTGATCAAGGGCGGCAGCGACGGCGACGCCACCTCTACCGAGATCCCGGGGGTGTTCGCCGCTGGCGATGTCGCCGACCATGTTTACCGTCAGGCTGTCACCTCAGCGGGCGCCGGCTGCATGGCCGCGCTCGATGCCGAGAAGTATCTGGACGACATTCCTGTCATTTAACGGCACACTTTATCGCGGGCCAAACGGCTCGCACCGCCCTCCCCTTCTGCAAGCCTGGATGCCATGCTGACTTGGTTACAACGTAATTCCCTGACTTTTCCGCCATTGGAAAAGGCCATGCGCGACCCCAACGGACTGCTCGCCGCCGGTGGCGATCTGTCGGCCGACCGACTGATTCAGGCTTATCGGCATGGCTGCTTTCCGTGGTTTTCCGAGGGCCAGCCGATTCTCTGGTGGTCACCGGATCCACGCACTGTGCTGTTTCCCGACGAACTGCATGTCTCGCGCAGTCTCGGTAAATTGCTGCGCAAAGCGCGCTATCAAGTGACCTTCGATCAGGACTTCGACGCGGTGATACGCGCCTGTGCTGCGCCCCGGGATTACGCCGATGGCACCTGGATCACCGAAGCGATGCAGGATGCCTACATTGAACTGCATCGGCGCGGCTTCGCCCATTCGGTGGAGGTTTGGGATGAGGGCGAGTTGGTCGGCGGCCTCTACGGCTTGGCCATGGGCCAATTGTTCTTCGGCGAATCGATGTTCAGCCGTGCCGACAACGCTTCGAAATATGGTTTTGCCACGCTGGTGCGCCATCTGAAAGATTCGGAGTTCGTGCTGATCGACTGCCAGATGCCAACCGATCATCTGCACAGTCTCGGCGCCCGGGCCATTCCCCGCGACGAATTCGCTGATTATCTGGCCCGGCACCTGGATCAACCCAATCGTGCCACCTGGGTTTGCTGAGCGACTTTTGCGCGCGTGGCTTACACTTAATTCACCAGCTTATCCCGAGGGTTGATCATGACCGAGTTGGCGCGGTTGAAGTTCTATGCCACTCAGCCTCACTCTTGCAGTTATCTGCCCGAGGAGCAGGCCACGACCCTGTTTCTCGATCCGAGTCAGCCCATGGATGTGCATGTCTACGCAGACCTGTCGGAAATGGGCTTTCGTCGCAGCGGCGATCATCTGTACCGCCCGCATTGCCAGAACTGCAATGCGTGCGTGCCTGCGCGCATTCCGGTGGCGCAGTTCGCACCCAATCGTCAGCAGAAGCGGATTTTCAAACGCAACACGGATTTGCAGGTGCGCCCGGCCAAACCGCAGTTCAGCGAAGAATATTTCGATCTGTACCAGCGCTATATCGAACAACGCCACGCTGACGGCGATATGTACCCGCCAAGTCGTGATCAATTCTCGACTTTTCTAGTCCGTGACCTACCCTTCTCGCGCTTTTACGAATTCCGACTCGACGGACGGTTACTGGCCGTGGCGGTGACCGATTTGCTGCCGAACGGTTTGTCGGCGGTGTACACCTTCTACGAACCCGCCGAAGAGCGCCGCAGCCTTGGCCGATTTGCCATCCTCTGGCAAATCGCCGAGGCACAGCGCCTCGAGCTTGAGGCGGTGTACCTTGGTTACTGGATCAAGAACTGCAAAAAGATGAACTACAAGACGCAATATCGACCCATCGAATTGCTGATTAATCAACGCTGGGTCATCCTCAACTAAACCCAAGCCGTAAACCCCTTGGCGTAAACCCCATTTTTCGGGCACAATGCACGCCGCTTTTGCCTGGCGCAGTTGCACCGGGCCATTCATTGGATACCGAGGGCTTTACTGCATGTCGAAAGAAGACAGCTTCGAAATGGAAGGCACTGTCGTCGACACCCTGCCCAACACCATGTTTCGTGTGGAGTTGGAAAATGGGCACGTCGTAACCGCGCATATTTCCGGCAAGATGCGCAAGAACTACATTCGTATTCTTACCGGTGACAAAGTGCGCGTCGAGCTGACGCCCTATGACTTGAGCAAAGGGCGCATCACTTACCGCGCTCGTTAATCAAGTCAATACAGAACGCCCGGTTTATGCCGGGCGTTTTTGTATCTGCGTTTTGGGGTTTGGGTTTGGGTTTGGGTTTGGGGGCATATCCGTTGCTGCGGTTGTTGCCGCTGGCGGTTTCGCTCTTACAGCGAGTCCCTTTTTCAAAGGCCAAAAAGGAACCAAAAGGCTTTGCCCCTGGCGTACGGCCCGCTCGCTGGGGCTCGGGGTTCCCGAGCTACGGTGTCCATCCGGGGGCATCGCCTACGGTTTGCTTCGCTGCACCTCCTCTCGATGTATGCGGCTACGCCGCACGGCGCTGCGCGCCTAACCCCCGGATGAACACCTTCGCTCGGCCTGCCGATGGGGCAAAAGATCAAAAGCCAAAGCCAAAGCCAAAGCCAAAGCTAAAGCAAGATCAAAAGCCGGATCAAGAGCCCCTCACCCTAGCCCTCTCCCGGAGGGAGAGGGAACTGATCGCGTGGACTGGAAGAGATACGCCGACCTGGGATACCGAGTTGAACGAAAATTTTGACAAGCCCACAGATCGGCCCCCTCTCCCTCCGGGAGAGGGCTGGGGTGAGGGGAAGCACCACCACAAATCTAAAGCCGAACACCCGCGCTCTTCACCACTCAACAGGATGAGCGTTAGCTCGGCTGCAGCTCTTGATCTGTAAGGCGACGTCGGAAGGCTGAGTGGAGGGATTGATCCGGGCGTGGGAGCGCAGCGACCGTTTGGCGAAGCCAAACACAGCGAGAGGAGGTGCAGCGCAGCAAACCGTAGGCGCTGCGCCCGGATCGATCCCGGAGCGAAGGGACCCCGAGCCCCAGCGAGCGGGCCGCACGTAGGAGCAAGCCTTTTTGGTTACTTTTTTCTGGGCCGGCATTCCGGGCGTCTGGAAAAAGTGACCCGCCGTAAGGGCGGAACCCTAAGAAGCCGTTACCGCAGCAACGGATATACACACAAAAACACCAGACAACAAAAAGGCGCCCGAAGGCGCCTTCCCAATCAACATCAAACCGTCAGGCCATCTCAGCCGTAGTCTCGAAGTCAAACGTCAACTCACCATCCTTGATGTCGATGTGTACCACACCGCCATGCTCGGCCAGCTCGCCAAACAGAATCTCCTCCGCCAACGGACGCTTGATCTTGTCCTGGATCAGACGTGCCATCGGACGCGCACCCATCGCCGAGTCATAACCACCCGCCGCCAGCCAACTACGCGCGGCATCAGTGACCTCAAGCAGCACACGCTTGTCTTCCAGCTGCGCCTGAAGCTCGGTAAGGAACTTGTCCACCACACTTTTGATGACCTCATGACTGAGGCGACCAAACTGGATAATGGTGTCCAGACGGTTACGGAATTCCGGCGTGAAGCTCTTCTTGATCACTTCCATCGCGTCAGACGAGTGGTCCTGATGGGTGAAACCGATCGAAGCACGCGCCGCCGTTTCGGCACCGGCGTTGGTGGTCATGATCACGATCACGTTGCGGAAGTCCGCCTTGCGCCCGTTGTTGTCGGTCAGCGTACCGTGATCCATCACCTGCAACAGCAGGTTGAAGACTTCCGGATGCGCCTTCTCGATTTCATCGAGCAGCAATACGCAATGCGGTTGCTTGGTGATCGCTTCGGTCAACAGACCGCCCTGATCGAAACCGACATAGCCTGGAGGTGCACCGATCAGACGCGATACGGTATGGCGCTCCATGTACTCGGACATGTCGAAGCGAACCAGTTCGATCCCCAACGCCTTGGCCAATTGCCGCGCGGCCTCGGTTTTACCGACACCGGTCGGCCCTGCGAACAGGAACGAACCGACTGGCTTGTCAGGCGACTTCAAGCCGGCACGGGACAACTTGATCGCAGTCGACAGCGAATCGATCGCCGCGTCCTGACCAAACACCGTCAGCTTCAGATCACGTTCCAGGTTACGCAGCAGTTCCTTGTCGGAACTGGTGACGTGCTTGGGCGGAATCCGCGCGATTTTCGCGACGATGTCTTCGACCTGTGGCACTTCAATGCGCTTCACACGTTTTTCGACCGGTTGCAGACGCTGGTAGGCGCCCGCCTCGTCGATCACGTCGATGGCCTTGTCCGGCATGTGCCGGTCATTGATGTAGCGCGATGCCAGTTCAGCAGCGGCGCGCAACGACTCATCGCTGTATTCGATGTTGTGGTGCTGCTCGAAACGCCCTTTCAGGCCGCGCAGGATACCGATGGTGTCTTCCACCGATGGCTCGACGACATCGACTTTCTGGAAGCGACGCGCCAAGGCACGGTCCTTCTCGAAAATGCCGCGAAATTCCTGGAACGTGGTCGAGCCGATGCAGCGAATGTCGCCAGACGACAGCAGTGGCTTGAGCAGATTCGAAGCGTCCATGACCCCGCCCGACGCAGCGCCGGCACCAATAATGGTGTGGATCTCGTCGATGAACAGGATCGCCTGCGGACGTTTTTTCAGTTCATTGAGCAGCGCCTTGAAGCGCTTCTCGAAATCACCGCGATACTTGGTCCCCGCGAGCAGGGCGCCAAGATCGAGCGAGTAGACAACGCTGTTGGCCAGCAGATCAGGCACCTGGTTGTCGACAATGCGCTTGGCCAGGCCTTCGGCAATCGCGGTTTTACCCACGCCAGCTTCACCGACCAGCAGCGGATTGTTTTTGCGTCGGCGCGCGAGAATCTGCGCGACACGCTCGACTTCCGATTCACGGCCGACCAGCGGATCAATGCGACCCTGGCGCGCCAGTTCGTTGAGGTTGCTGGCATAAGCATCCAGAGGATTGCCTGAAGAAGAAGACTCACCGCCCTCATCGTCCTGCATATCTTGTTCACCTTCAGAGTGATCGCCATGCCCCGGCACTTTGGAAATGCCGTGAGCGATGTAGTTGACGACATCGATGCGCGCAACGCTCTGCTGTTTCAGCAGGAACACCGCCTGACTCTCTTGCTCACTGAAGATGGCAACCAGCACGTTGGCGCCGGTCACTTCGCGTTTGCCCGAGCTCTGTACGTGGAAAACAGCACGTTGCAGTACACGCTGGAAGCCCAGGGTTGGCTGGGTTTCGCGATCTTCGTCATGAACGGGGATCAATGGCGTGGTGGAGTCGATGAACTCCTGCAGGTCATGCTTGAGTTTGTCGAGGTTTGCGCCGCAGGCACGCAAAACGGTGGCGGCAGCCTCATTGTCCAATAGGGCCAGCAAAAGGTGTTCGACGGTCATGAATTCATGACGTTTCGAACGAGCCTCCTTGAAGGCTAGATTGAGGGTGACTTCGAGCTCGCGGTTTAACATAGCTTCACCTCATACCCAAGTGGTCGGCGATTAACCGTCCTTCTCGATTTCACAGAGTAGCGGATGCTGGCTTTCCCTGGCGTACTGGTTGACCTGCATGGCCTTTGTCTCGGCGATGTCGCGGGTAAACACTCCACATACTGCCCGTCCTTCTGTGTGGACGGCCAGCATGACCTTGGTCGCCAGCTCGCGATTCAGGTTAAAAAACACCTCGAGCACTTCGACGACGAAATCCATCGGTGTGTAGTCATCATTGAACAAAACCACCTTGTACATTGGCGGCGCCTGTAACGCAGGCTTTGCTTCCTGAACAGCAACGCCTGCCGAATCGTCGTCGTGCTCCTGTGGAAGATCCTTTTGGAGAAGCGGGCGATCCTGATTGAATGTTAGTCGAATCTGGCTGATTGCATGCATGGGAAAGAAAGGTTCGTCAGTTGTGCAAATACAGTGGTGGGGGCGGTTGTCCACGTTTTCAACTCCGACTGCCCGGTCACCTTGACTATCGGGAAAACGGTGTTACAACCAATAGAGCCCACAGTGGGTAAAAAAGATCCGCGGAGTCAATTCTTTTAACGGATTAGATTGCGGATGACCTGGATGATACTCCAGCGATGGAGTCTGTTGCAGAGGGATTTGAGCATGGCTGTCGGCAAGGTGAAATGGTTCAACAATGCCAAGGGATTCGGCTTTATCAATACCGATGCCCGCGAAGGCCGCGATGAGGATGGCAAAGACATCGATTTCTTTGCCCATTACTCGGCCATTGAAATGGCAGGGTATAAAACCCTCAAGGCCGGACAACTGGTGAAATTCGACATCGTGCAGGGCCCGAAAGGCTTGCATGCGGTGAAGATTGAGTCGGCCGAAGCCAAACAAGAAGCGCCCCCGATCACCACCGAAAAACAAACGGTGACCAGCTGACGCCTCAGAACCTTCAGCCATAAAAAACCGCCCTCCTCAATCATCTGAGTCGGGCGGTTTTTTCGTTTGCCGGTGTTTCTTACATATGCGAAATCAACGCATCCCCAAAGCCCGACGACGAAACCAGCTTGGCTCCTTCCATCAAACGTTCGAAGTCATAAGTCACGGTCTTGGCACCAATGGCGCCGTTGGTGCCCTTGATGATCAGATCCGCCGCTTCCGTCCAGCCCATGTGGCGCAGCATCATTTCTGCCGAAAGAATCAACGAACCCGGGTTGACCTGGTCCTTGCCGGCGTATTTCGGCGCCGTACCGTGGGTGGCTTCGAACATCGCCACGGTGTCGGACAGGTTGGCGCCCGGCGCGATACCGATACCGCCCACTTCCGCCGCCAGGGCGTCGGAAAGGTAGTCGCCGTTGAGGTTCAGGGTCGCGATCACATCGTATTCCGCCGGGCGCAGCAGGATCTGCTGGAGCATGGCGTCGGCGATGGCGTCCTTGACCACAACGTTCTTGCCGGTTTTCGGGTTTTTGAACTGCATCCACGGGCCGCCGTCGAGCAGGGTCGCGCCGAACTCTTCAGCGGCCACTTCGTAGGCCCACTCTTTGAAGGCACCTTCGGTGAACTTCATGATGTTGCCTTTGTGCACGATGGTCAGCGAATCGCGGTCGTTATCGACCACATATTGCAGGGCCTTGCGTGCCAGGCGCTTGGTGCCTTCCAGCGAAACCGGCTTGACGCCGATACCGCAGTTTTCGTCGAAACGGATCTTGGTGACGCCCATTTCTTCTTTAAGGAACTTGATGACCTTGGTGGCTTCCGGCGAACCGGCCTTCCACTCAATGCCGGCATAGATGTCTTCGGAGTTCTCGCGGAAGATGGTCATGTCGACGTCGCCTGGCTTTTTCACCGGGCTCGGCACGCCTTCGAACCAGCGCACCGGGCGCAGGCAGACGTACAGGTCGAGTTGCTGACGCAGGGCCACGTTCAGCGAGCGGATGCCACCACCGACCGGCGTGGTCAGCGGGCCTTTGATGGAAACCACGTAGTCCTTGACTGCATCGAGGGTTTCCTGAGGCAGCCAGGTGTCCTGATCGTAAACCTGAGTGGCTTTTTCCCCGGCGTAGACTTCCATCCAGGAAATCTTGCGCTTACCGCCGTATGCCTTTTGAACTGCAGCATCGACAACCTTGATCATCACCGGACTGATGTCGACACCAATGCCGTCACCTTCGATGAAGGGGATGATCGGGTTATCAGGAACATTGAGAGAATGGTCTGCATTGACGGAGATTTTGTCGCCGACGGCTGGAACCTGAATCTTCTTGTAACCCATGCTGAACTCCATTGTTTGGATTGAACATCTGGCTTGGTTCGAGCGTAACCCAGTTAAATCAACACGCAAACCCTCAGTTCCCGGCATTCGCACAAGTCGTTTCGTACAAGCCTGAAAGCAAAGGGAAAAGCGCCAAACTCAAGCATTCCCATTGACCTTAGTCGCCATCCTGCCCTGCGACCTTTAGACCAATGGACGAGAATCGTTGCATATGAACCATCGGCAGATTGCCAGCTACCTATGTATAATGCCGCCCGCTGACCACAGGGTCACGACGGCTGGCCTCTCTAGTACGAGACTTTCCGCCTGATTGGTCGGGTTGTTACCGCAGCCTGACTGCTTGACGCTCTACTGATGCACCCAACATCACCGCGAAGAATCTCGACATTCGGTTCATGGATGACTTTGAACGAACGCGCTTACCCGGCGCCCCTCGAGTTTCTGCGCACGCTTTAGCAAAGAAGAGAGAGTTAATCCGAATATGCCCACCCGCTCGAAGATCATCTATACCTTCACCGACGAAGCTCCTGCCCTCGCCACCTATTCCCTGCTGCCGATCATCGAGGCTTACACCGCCTCGGCCGATATCGCCGTGGAAACCCGCGATATCTCTCTTGCAGCACGCATCCTGGCAAGCTTCCCCGAGCAACTGGGCGACAAAGCCGTAGCCGACCACCTCGCTGAACTGGGCGACCTGGCCGTTACGCCTGAAGCCAATATCATCAAGCTGCCGAACATCAGCGCTTCGGTGCCACAGCTGCAAGCCGCGATCAAAGAGCTGCAAGCTCAGGGTTACAACCTGCCGGACTACCCGGAAACCGTAACCAGCGACGCCGACAAAGACGCCAAGGCGCGTTACGACAAGGTCAAGGGCAGCGCCGTGAACCCGGTTCTGCGTGAAGGCAACTCCGACCGCCGCGCACCGCTGTCGGTGAAGAACTATGCGCGCAAGCACCCGCACAAAATGGGCGCCTGGGCCAAAGACTCCAAGTCCCACGTCGCTCACATGAGCACCGGCGATTTCTACGGTAGCGAAAAAGCTGCCCTGATCGACGCCGCTGACGCCGTGAAGATCGAGCTGATCGCCAAAGACGGCACCGCAACCGTTCTGAAAGAAAAAACCACCGTTCAGGCTGGCGAGATCCTCGACTGCGCCGTGATGAGCAAAAACGCCCTGCGCGCGTTCATCGCTGCTGAAATCGAGAGCGCCAAGGCGCAAGGCGTGCTGCTCTCGGTGCACCTGAAGGCGACCATGATGAAGGTCTCCGACCCGATCATGTTCGGCCAGATCGTTGCCGAGTTCTATAAAGATGCCCTGACCAAGCACGCTGAAGTGCTGGCCGAGATCGGCTTCAACCTGAACAACGGCATCGGCGATCTGTACGCGCGCATCAAGGCCCTGCCGGCCGAGCAGCAAGCGCAGATCGAAGCCGACATGGCCGCGGTCTACGCTGCTCGTCCATCGCTGGCGATGGTCAACTCCGACAAAGGCATCACCAACCTGCACGTGCCGAGCGACGTTATCGTCGACGCCTCGATGCCAGCGATGATCCGTGACTCCGGCAAAATGTGGGGCACCGACGGCCAACTGCACGACACCAAGGCGGTGATCCCGGATCGTTGCTACGCGACCATCTACCAGGCCGTGATCGAAGACTGCAAAGCCAATGGCGCTTTCGACCCGACCACCATGGGCAGCGTGCCAAACGTTGGTCTGATGGCGAAGAAAGCCGAAGAGTACGGCTCGCACGACAAGACCTTCCAGATCAAGGCTGACGGCGTGGTTCGCGTCACCGACAGCAAGGGCAACCTGCTGATGGAACAGGCTGTTGAAGCCGGCGACATCTTCCGCATGTGCCAGACCAAAGACGCGCCGATCCAGGACTGGGTCAAGCTGGCTGTCAACCGTGCTCGCGCCAGCAGCACGCCAGCGATCTTCTGGCTCGACCCGATGCGCGCTCACGATGGCGTAGTGATCGAGAAAGTTCAGGCCTACCTGAAGGATCACGACACGGCCGGTCTGGACATCCAGATCATGGCGCCGGTCGACGCAATGAAGTTCACCCTGCAGCGCACCCGCGAAGGCAAGGACACCATTTCGGTGACCGGCAACGTACTGCGCGACTACCTGACCGACCTGTTCCCGATCATGGAACTGGGCACCAGCGCCAAGATGCTGTCGATCGTGCCGCTGATGAACGGCGGTGGCCTGTTCGAAACCGGCGCCGGCGGTTCGGCTCCGAAGCACGTGCAGCAACTGGTTGAAGAGAACTTCCTGCGCTGGGATTCGCTGGGCGAGTTCCTCGCACTGGCAGCATCCCTCGAGCATTTGGGCGTGAACTACAACAACCCGAAAGCACTGGTGCTGTCGAAGACTCTGGATCAGGCCACTGGCCAGTTCCTCGACAACAACAAGTCGCCATCGCGCAAAGTCGGCAACATCGACAATCGCGGCAGCCACTTCTACCTGGCGATGTACTGGGCTCAGGCCCTGGCCGCCCAGACTGAAGACGCTGCACTGCAAGCGCAGTTCGCGACGCTGGCAAAAACCCTGACCGAGAACGAAGCAACCATCGTTGCCGAGCTCAACGCGGTTCAGGGCAAGCCAGTCGACATCGGCGGTTACTACCACGCCAATGCCGAGCTGATCAGCAAGGCCATGCGCCCGAGCGCAACCCTCAACGCGGCGATTGCTGCGCTGGTTTAAGGTTGTAGCGCTGTAAACGAACCCCGGCCTAGTGCCGGGGTTTGTGTTTCTGAATACAACATAAATCCCCTGCAGGAGTGAGCCTGCTCCGGGCGGCGTTCCGACGATAGCGGTATACCATTCAACAAATATGGTGGCTGGTGTACCGCTATCGTCGGAACGCCGCCCGGAGCAGGCTCACTCCTACATTGGATTGCATTTCAATCCCAGAATTGAGGAAGGTTTTATGGATTGGCTCCCCCACATCACCGTCGCCACCATCGTCGAGGACAACGGTCGCTTCCTGATGGTTGAAGAACACAAGGCCGGGCGCAATGTGCTCAACCAGCCCGCCGGCCATCTCGACCCGGACGAAACGCTGGTCGAAGCCGCCGTGCGCGAAACCCTCGAAGAAACCGGTTGGGACGTCGAACCCACCGGCGTCATTGGCATTTATCTGTACACCGCCCCAAGCAACGGCGTGACCTACCAACGCGTGTGCTTCAGCGCCAAAGCCTTGAAACATCACCCGGATTACCAGCTCGACGACGGCATCGTCGGCGCCAAGTGGCTGACCCGCGACGAATTAATCGCCCAGCGCGACAACTGGCGCAGTGAGCTGATCATCCGTTGCATCGACGATTATCTGGCCGGCCATCACTTCAGCCTCGAACTGATCCGCCCTTCTCTTTAGCCTTGAGGCCGTGAGCCTGATAGAATCGCGTCCTTTTTCAAGACACTCATTGAATCCCTATGCGTGATCCAGCCCCTTCTGACACATCCAAGAAGCGCGTCATTGTCGGCATGTCCGGCGGCGTGGACTCTTCCGTTTCCGCTCTCCTGCTGATCGAGCAGGGTTACGAGGTGGAAGGCCTGTTCATGAAGAACTGGGAAGAAGACGACGGAACGGAATACTGCACCGCCATGGACGACCTGGCGGATGCTCAGGCTGTCTGCGACAAAATCGGTATCAAACTGCACACCGCCAACTTCGCCGCCGAGTACTGGGACAACGTGTTCGAGCACTTCCTCGCCGAATACAAGGCCGGGCGCACGCCGAATCCGGACATCCTGTGTAACCGCGAGATCAAGTTCAAGGCGTTCCTCGACTACGCCATGATGCTCGGCGCCGACCTGATTGCCACCGGCCACTACGTGCGCCGCCGCGACATCGATGGCCGCACCGAACTGCTCAAAGGCCTCGATCCGAACAAGGATCAGAGCTACTTCCTGCACGCCGTCGGCGGCGAACAGATCGCCAAGACCCTATTCCCGGTCGGCGAACTGGAAAAGCCGGAAGTGCGCGCAATTGCCGAGAAATACGAGCTGGCGACCGCCAAGAAGAAAGACTCCACCGGGATCTGCTTCATCGGCGAGCGTCGTTTCAGCGATTTCCTCAAGCAATACCTGCCAGCGCAACCGGGCGAAATCAAGACCACCGAAGGCGAAGTCATCGGCCGCCACCACGGTTTGATGTACCACACCATCGGCCAGCGCCAGGGCCTCGGCATCGGCGGCTTGAAAGACGCCGGCGATGAGCCGTGGTACGTGCTGCGCAAGGATCTCGACACCAACGAATTGATCGTCGGCCAGGGCAACAACCATCCGTGGCTGTTCTCCGGCGCCCTGCTCGCTTCGGAAATCTATTGGGTCAACCCGATCGACCTGAGCCAGCCGCTGCGCCTGACCGCCAAGGTGCGTTATCGCCAGAGTGACCAGGCCTGCACCCTGGAAAAAACCACCAACGGCTACCGCGCCGTGTTCGACGAACCGCAACGCGCGGTGACGCCGGGCCAATCGGTGGTGTTCTATGACGGTGAAATCTGCCTCGGTGGCGGCGTGATCGAAGTGGCCGAGCCATGGAGCGGCCAGGCATGAGCCCGACTCAGGAGCAACTGACGGCGCTGGGCGGCGTGTTTCTCGCCGCTGTGCTGGTCGACCGGATCGCCAAGACCGGCCAGACCAGCGAGGCCGGCCTGACCTGCATGCTCGGCAGTCTGCTGGTGCGCGACCCAAAGGACACGCTGGACGTGTACGGCGGCGACGATCTCAATCTGCGTGAAGGTTACCGAGCGCTGATCGGCGCCCTCGAACGCGACCCGAGTACGTTGCAGCGTGAACCGCTGCGGTATGCCCTGTCGATGCTCGGTCTGGAACGTCAACTGGCCAAGCGCGACGACATGCTCGACACCATCGGCAAGCGTCTGCCGCAGATCCAGTCGCAGGTCGAGCATTTCGGCCCGGCCCACGAAAACGTGGTCGCGGCTTGCGGTGCGCTGTATCAGGACACCCTGAGCACCCTGCGCCAACGCATCCAGGTGCACGGCGACATGCGCAACCTGCAGCAGCCGAGCAACGCTTCGAAAATTCGCGCCCTGCTGCTCGCCGGCATTCGTTCGGCACGCCTGTGGCGACAGCTCGGCGGCCATCGCTGGCAGTTGGTGATCAGCCGGCGCAAGCTGCTCAAAGAGCTGTATCCGTTGATGCGCAGCGAGTAAACGCCACGCAATAAAAGCTTTGTAGTCTGTAACGCGTAATACGCCGGTCAGTTGGCAACGGACCGGCGGATTTTTTCATGTATGATACGCGCCCCATTTCGTTGCCCGACTGTCCGAGAACACCCCATGCAGCTTTCTTCGCTCACTGCGGTTTCCCCTGTTGACGGCCGCTACGCCGGCAAAACCCAGGCCCTGCGCCCGATTTTCAGCGAGTACGGCCTGATCCGTGCCCGCGTTCTGGTTGAAGTGCGCTGGCTCCAGCGCCTGGCCGCCCACGCTGGCATTCCTGAAGTGCCAGCCTTCTCCGCCGAGGCCAACGCCGTTCTCAATGAACTGGCTGAAAACTTCTCGCTGGAGCACGCCGAGCGCGTCAAAGAGATCGAGCGCACCACCAACCACGACGTCAAAGCGATCGAATACCTGCTCAAAGAGCAGGCGGCCAAGCTGCCGGAGCTGGCCCAGGTCAGCGAGTTCATCCACTTTGCCTGCACCAGCGAAGACATCAACAACCTGTCCCACGCCCTGATGCTGCGCGAAGGCCGTGACGACGTGATGCTGCCGCTGATGCGCCAGACCGCCGAAGCCATCCGCGAACTGGCCATCCGTTTCGCTGACGTGCCGATGCTGTCGCGTACCCACGGCCAGCCGGCTTCGCCGACTACTCTGGGTAAAGAGCTGGCGAACGTGGTTTACCGTCTCGAGCGTCAGATCGCTCAGGTCGCTGCCGTGCCGCTGCTGGGCAAGATCAACGGCGCCGTCGGCAACTACAACGCGCACCTGTCGGCCTACCCGCAGATCGACTGGGAAGCCAACGCCCGCGCCTTCATCGAAGACGAACTGGGCCTGGGCTTCAACCCGTACACCACGCAGATCGAACCGCACGACTACATCGCCGAGCTGTTCGACGCCATTGCGCGCTTCAACACCATCCTGATCGACTTCGACCGTGACATCTGGGGCTACATCTCCCTGGGTTATTTCAAACAGCGCACCATCGCTGGCGAAATCGGCTCGTCGACCATGCCGCACAAGGTCAACCCGATCGACTTCGAAAACTCCGAAGGCAACCTGGGCATCGCCAACGCACTGTTCCAGCACCTGGCGAGCAAACTGCCAATTTCCCGCTGGCAGCGCGACCTGACCGACTCCACCGTACTGCGTAACCTCGGTGTCGGCTTCGCCCACAGCGTGATCGCGTACGAAGCCAGCCTCAAAGGCATCAGCAAACTGGAGCTCAACGAGCAGAAGATTGCCGCTGACCTCGACGCGTGCTGGGAAGTCTTGGCTGAGCCGATCCAGACCGTGATGCGCCGCTACAACATCGAAAACCCGTACGAAAAGCTGAAAGAACTGACCCGCGGCAAGGGCATCAGCCCGGAAGCGTTGCAGACTTTCATCGACGGCCTGGACATGCCTGCGCAAGCGAAAGCCGAGCTCAAGCAACTGACTCCGGCCAACTACATCGGCAACGCTGTAGCGCAAGCCAAACGCATCTGATCGACCGTTTGACCCGTTTGAGACGCCCGGCCGCGCCGGGCGTTTTTATTCCCGTCTGAAAAGTGCTTTTTTTCAATAGGTTACATATGAATCCCGATATTCCTCTTCAACTTCTGGGCGGCATCACAGCACGTGAATTCCTGCGCGACTACTGGCAGAAAAAGCCGCTGCTGATCCGCCAGGCGATTCCTGACTTCGAAAGCCCGATCGACGCCGACGAACTGGCCGGCCTGGCCCTGGAAGAAGAAGTCGAATCGCGCCTGGTGATCGAGCACGGCGAGCGCCCATGGGAATTGCGTCGCGGCCCGTTCGCTGAAGACGAGTTCAGCAAGCTGCCGGAAAAAGAGTGGACCCTGCTGGTTCAAGCCGTCGATCAATTCGTCCCGGAAGTCAGCGAGCTGCTGGAAAACTTCCGCTTCCTGCCGAGCTGGCGCGTCGACGACGTGATGATCAGCTTCGCCGCCCCGGGTGGCAGCGTCGGTCCGCACTTCGACAACTACGACGTGTTCCTGCTGCAAGGTCACGGCAAGCGCAACTGGAAAATCGGCCAGATGTGCGATTCCGAGAGCCCGCTGCTACAACACGCGGATCTGCGCATCCTCGCCGAATTCCACGAAACCGAAGAATGGGTTCTGGAACCAGGCGACATGCTCTATCTGCCGCCGCGTCTGGCCCACTGCGGTGTCGCCGTGGACAACTGCATGACCTACTCGGTCGGCTTCCGTGCACCAAGCGCCTCCGAAGTGCTGACCCACTTCACCGACTTCCTCAGCCAGTTCCTGACTGACGAAGAGCGCTACACCGATGCTGACGCCAAGCCAGCCGTCGATCCGCACCAGATTCAGCACGATGCGCTGGATCGCCTGAAAAGCCTGCTCGCCGAGCACATGAGCGATGAGCGCCTGCTGCTGACCTGGTTCGGCCAGTACATGACCGAGCCGCGTTATCCAGAGCTGGTGGTTGGCCCGGAAGACGTCGAAGAAGAAGATTTCCTCAGCGCTCTGCAGGATGGCGCCATCTTGATCCGCAACCCGAGCGCGCGCCTGGCGTGGTCGGAAGTCGATGACGATCTGCTGTTGTTCGCCAGCGGCCAGAGCCGTTACCTGCCGGGCAAGCTGCGCGAACTGCTGAAGCTGATCTGCGCCGCTGACGCCCTGCACACCGAGAACCTCGGTGAGTGGCTGAACGACGAAGACGGTCGCGGCCTGCTCTGCGAACTGGTCAAGCAAGGTAGCCTGGGGTTCGCTGATGAATAAAATTCGCGTTCGTGTCGCAGACTGGCAGAAGGACATCGCCGAGATCCGGCGCATTCGTGAAACGGTGTTCATTGCCGAGCAATCGGTGCCACCTGAGCTGGAATGGGACGCGGATGACGCGACCGCCGTACATTTTCTGGCGTTTGAAGGCGACTTTCCGATTGGCACTGCGCGTCTGTTGCCTGATGGGCACATCGGCCGGGTTTCGGTGCTGAAAGACTGGCGCGGCATGAAAGTCGGTGATGCGCTGATGCAAGCGGTGATTGCTGAAGCTGAAGAACGCGGGTTGAAGCAGCAAATGCTCAGCGCGCAGGTGCAGGCCACGGCGTTCTATGAGCGTTTGGGCTTCAGCTTGGTCAGCGAGGAATTCCTCGAAGCCGGGATTCCGCATGTCGACATGGTTCGCCATTCGGCATAAGACCGCGGCGCGGCGATCGCGAGCAGGCTCACTCCTACAATTGAAATGCGATTCCCTGTAGGAGTGAGCCTGCTCGCGATGGCGCCCGCAAGCACACCCCAAAACGCCCCGGCATCACCGATGCCGGGGCGTTTTGCTGTCTACGATTCAACTTGCCCCACCCCAGGCCGACAAACTGGCAATATCAAGCCTTTCGAAAGCGGAGATAACGGACATGTCCCTACGCACCCTGCTCACCACCCTGCTGCTCGGCTGCAGTTTTTCGGTGATGGCAGCCACAGAAATCGTGCCTCTCAATTACCGCACCAGCACCGACATGCTGCCAATGGCGCAAGACTTCCTCGGCAAGGACGGTCAAGTCAGCGCCTACGGCAATCAACTGATCATCAAGGCAGAGCCGGACAAGATCCAGGAACTCAAGGCGCTGATCACCCAACTCGACACCGCGCCCAAGCGCCTGCTGATCACCGTCGACACCAACGAAAACAATGGTCGGGGCGACGAGGGTTATTCGGTCAATGGCGCCCAGCCAAGTCAAACCCGCATCATCAGCCGCAGCACCACCAGCCGTAACGGCGGCGTGCAACAGGTGCAAGCCAGCGAAGGCATGCCGGCGCTGATCCAGGTCGGGCAAAGCGTGCCGATCACCAACGTGCAGAGCGATTCCTATGGCGGTTACAACAGCCAGACCCAATACCGCAACGTCACTCGAGGGTTTTACGTCACCGCCAGCGTCACCGGCGACACCGTTCACCTGGCGATCACGACCAACAATGACCGAATGAGCCAGGAACGTTCCGATGTAGTGAACGTACAAAGTACCGACACAACTGTCAGCGGACGCCTCGGTGAATGGATCACCCTCGCCGGCGTCAACAGCCAGACCCAGGCTGACAAACAGGGTCTGACCCGCAGCTACTCGACTCAAGGTCGGGATGACATGACCTTGCGGGTCAAAGTCGACACGTTGGACTAAAGCACCGAAAACTGACTGATTAGTCGTATTAGACGAAAGATGTAGTGCTTGAAAAAAAGCACTACAAAACGTTTGACGAGGCAAAAAAGCGAAGGCATGATGGCCTCGCTCCCGCTAATCAGAGGCCCTGGCAAGGGCCTTCGAAGCGATGTTCGCACCTACCCCGCGAACCGTTTCGTGTCTGTACCGCCCACAAGGTGTGTTTGACGAGGTTGCCGACTGGAACGAAGTTGTCCCGAGGGACGGAAGCGTAATTAGGTAACCCGGCTCCACACTGTAGACCGTATAGAGGCCCACGACGCCCGAATGCGCCCACAGTCCGCCACTACCTGCTCACTTCCCCTCGAGCCCATCGTTCATCCCGTCGCCTACCCCGCCGAAACCGACTTGACCACCTAAGCTTCTGGTCAGCGAGCGCAGGAATTTTCCACCGCAGAACAACTTTTCATAAAAGACGCGACGAGGTTTATCTCCATGGCACTGACACGCGAACAGCAAATTGCAGCCCTCGAAAAAGACTGGGCTGAAAACCCGCGCTGGAAAGGCGTGACACGCACTTACTCCGCTGCTGACGTCGTCCGTCTGCGTGGCTCGGTTCAACCTGAGCACACCTTTGCAAAAATGGGCGCCGACAAGCTGTGGAACCTGGTCACCCAGGGTGCCAAGCCGTCCTTCCGTCCTGAGAAAGATTTCGTCAACTGCATGGGCGCCCTGACCGGTGGCCAGGCTGTTCAGCAGGTTAAAGCCGGTATCCAGGCGATCTACCTGTCGGGCTGGCAGGTTGCTGCGGACAACAACTCCGCTGAATCCATGTACCCGGACCAGTCGCTGTACCCGGTGGATTCGGTTCCAACCGTGGTCAAGCGCATCAACAACTCGTTCCGTCGTGCTGACCAGATCCAGTGGAAAGCCGGCAAGAACCCGGGCGACGACGGCTATATCGACTACTTCGCGCCGATCGTGGCTGACGCTGAAGCCGGTTTCGGTGGCGTCCTGAACGCTTACGAGCTGATGAAGAGCATGATCGAAGCAGGCGCCGCCGGCGTTCACTTCGAAGACCAACTGGCTTCCGTGAAAAAATGCGGCCACATGGGCGGTAAAGTACTGGTTCCTACCCAGGAAGCCGTACAGAAGCTGACCGCTGCACGTCTGGCCGCTGACGTTGCCGGTACGCCGACCATCATCCTGGCCCGTACCGACGCGAACGCTGCTGACCTGCTGACTTCCGATTGCGACCCGTACGACCAGCCGTTCGTGACTGGCGAGCGCACTCAGGAAGGTTTCTACAAGGTTCGCGCTGGCCTCGATCAAGCCATCGCTCGTGGCCTGGCTTACGCGCCATACGCCGACCTGATCTGGTGCGAAACCGCCAAGCCGGATCTGGACGAGGCTCGTCGCTTCGCTGAAGCGATCAAAAAGGAATACCCGGACCAACTGCTGTCGTATAACTGCTCGCCTTCCTTCAACTGGAAGAAAAACCTGGACGACGCGACCATCGCCAAGTTCCAGCGCGAACTGTCCGCCATGGGTTACAAGCACCAGTTCATCACCCTGGCTGGCATTCACAACATGTGGCACAGCATGTTCAACCTGGCGCACGACTACGCCCGCAACGACATGACTGCCTACGTGAAGCTGCAAGAGCAGGAATTCGCTGACGCTGCCAAGGGTTACACCTTCGTGGCTCACCAGCAGGAAGTGGGCACCGGCTACTTCGACGACATGACCACCGTGATTCAAGGTGGCTCGTCTTCGGTAACCGCACTGACCGGTTCGACTGAAGAAGAACAGTTCCACTGATCTGCTTCGCCTGAGCAAACGGCCTCTGCGGATCGAATAAAAAGCTAACCGCAGAGCCGAAAAACTGACGCCCCGACTGGTTCGGGGCGTTTTTTTGCCCCGATTTAATGAACACCACAAATCCCTGTAGGAGTGAGCCTGCTCGCGATAGAGGTGTGTCAGCTTGCGCATACTGTGACTGACCCACCGCTATCGCGAGCAGGCTCACTCCTACAGGGATCGGCGTCGTTCGGAGAAAACATTGATCCAGCGCGGTACATCCGTCAGAAAAATCCGCTAAAACGGGCCCCGTCGCTACTTGCAGTAACGCGCAAGTAAGACAACTTCCCAACTTCCATCCCGTTAAACAGTTACAAAACCACTACAAACGATATCAATTATCATTTAGCCGCAACTATGTTCGTTACATTCCCTACAAAACATTATTTGCATAAACCCGCCTAATGCCCGCAACGCATGGGCTGCAGGGCAGTGGAGATGCGCTATGTCCTTATTCCAATAAATAATTTCGCTATAGGAATTTTACTTGCAGGGTGTTTAGCCATAAAATCAGCGCGATTGATTGCTGCGACATATCGTCACTGCCTATTTCTTTATCAAGCTCAGAGACCTTTGCTCTCTGTTAAGGATTACCAGCATGCCCGAAGCGACAGGACTCATGGCCCACAACTGGGGCTTTGCCATTTTCCTTCTGGGTGTCGTCGGCCTGTGTGCCTTCATGCTTGGCGTCTCCAGCCTCCTCGGGTCAAAAGCCTGGGGTCGCAGCAAAAACGAACCGTTCGAGTCCGGCATGCTACCTACCGGTGGCGCCCGCTTGCGGCTCTCAGCCAAATTCTATCTGGTCGCGATGCTCTTCGTGATCTTCGATATCGAAGCCCTCTTTCTCTTTGCATGGTCTGTGTCCGTCCGCGAAAGCGGCTGGACCGGATTCGTCGAAGCTCTCGTTTTCATAGCAATTCTGTTGGCAGGTCTTGTCTACCTGTTCCGAGTGGGCGCCCTTGACTGGGCTCCGGAAGCTCGTCGCAAGCGGCAGGCGAAGCTGAAACAATGAGGCTTTGGCAATGCAATACAATCTCACCAGGATCGACCCCGATGCTCCTAACGAGCAGTATCCGATTGGCGAACGGGAAACCGTTTCCGATCCGTTAGAAGATCAAGTCCACAAAAACATTTTCATGGGCAAGCTGGAAGACGTGCTGAGTGGCGCGGTCAACTGGGGACGTAAGAACTCCCTGTGGCCGTACAACTTCGGCCTGTCGTGCTGCTACGTGGAAATGACCACCGCCTTCACGGCGCCCCACGACATCGCGCGCTTCGGCGCCGAAGTTATCCGGGCATCGCCGCGTCAGGCCGACTTCATGGTTATCGCCGGTACCTGCTTCATCAAGATGGCGCCGATCATTCAGCGTCTCTACGAGCAGATGCTCGAGCCGAAGTGGGTTATCTCCATGGGTTCGTGCGCCAACTCCGGTGGCATGTACGACATCTACTCTGTGGTTCAAGGGGTGGACAAGTTCCTGCCCGTGGACGTCTACGTACCTGGCTGCCCGCCCCGTCCAGAAGCATTTCTGCAAGGCTTGATGCTGTTGCAGGAATCGATTGGACAGGAGCGTCGCCCGCTTTCCTGGGTCGTTGGTGATCAAGGCGTTTATCGCGCCGACATGCCTTCGCAGAAGGAACAGCGCCGCGAACAGCGAATCGCAGTCACCAATCTGCGCAGCCCTGACGAAGTCTGATCCAGATCTGTTCTTAAAAAAGAAACGAGAAGCTGGCTTCATTCTTTACGTTGACCGAAAGCGAAAAAATAACCATGACTACAGGCAGCGCTCTGTACATCCCGCCTTATAAGGCAGACGACCAGGATGTGGTCGTTGAATTGAACAACCGTTTTGGCGCCGAAGCGTTCACCGCTCAGTCGACCCGCACCGGCATGCCGGTGCTGTGGGTTGCGCGCGCCAGGCTCGTTGAAGTCCTGACTTTCCTGCGCAACCTGCCCAAGCCGTACGTCATGCTCTATGACCTGCACGGCGTGGACGAGCGTCTGCGCACCAAGCGTCAAGGCCTGCCGAGCGACGCCGAGTTCACCGTGTTCTATCACCTCATGTCGCTGGAGCGTAATAGTGACGTGATGATCAAGGTCGCCTTGTCCGAAAGCGACCTCAGCTTGCCGACCGTCACCAGCATCTGGCCGAACGCCAACTGGTACGAGCGTGAAGTCTGGGACATGTTCGGCATCGACTTCAAAGGTCACCCGCACCTGTCGCGCATCATGATGCCGCCGACCTGGGAAGGTCACCCGCTGCGCAAGGACTTCCCGGCGCGTGCGACCGAATTCGATCCGTACAGCCTCAACCTCGCCAAGCAACAGCTTGAGGAAGAAGCCGCGCGCTTCCGTCCGGAAGACTGGGGCATGAAACGCTCCGGGACGAACGAGGACTACATGTTCCTCAACCTCGGCCCGAACCACCCTTCGGCGCACGGTGCGTTCCGCATCATTCTGCAGCTGGACGGCGAAGAGATCGTCGACTGCGTGCCGGACATCGGTTACCACCACCGTGGTGCCGAGAAGATGGCCGAGCGTCAGTCGTGGCACAGTTTCATTCCGTACACCGACCGTATCGATTACCTCGGCGGCGTGATGAACAACCTGCCGTACGTGCTCTCGGTCGAGAAGCTGGCCGGCATCAAGGTGCCCGAGAAGGTCGACGTCATCCGCATCATGATGGCCGAGTTCTTCCGGATCACCAGCCACCTGCTGTTCCTGGGTACTTACATCCAGGACGTTGGTGCGATGACGCCGGTGTTCTTCACCTTCACCGACCGCCAGAAGGCGTACACGGTGATCGAAGCCATTACCGGTTTCCGTCTGCACCCGGCCTGGTACCGCATCGGTGGCGTTGCCCACGACCTGCCGCGCGGTTGGGAAAAACTGGTGAAAGACTTCGTTGAATGGCTGCCAAAACGCCTCGACGAATACACCAAGGCTGCCCTGCAGAACAGCATCCTCAAGGGTCGTACCATCGGCGTCGCCCAGTACAACACCAAAGAAGCCCTGGAATGGGGCGTCACCGGTGCCGGCCTGCGTTCGACCGGTTGCGATTTCGACCTGCGTAAAGCGCGTCCGTACTCCGGCTACGAGAACTTCGAGTTCGAAGTACCGCTGGCCGCCAACGGCGATGCCTACGACCGCTGCATGGTTCGCGTCGAAGAGATGCGCCAGAGCATCAAGATCATCGACCAGTGCATGCGCAACATGCCGGAAGGCCCGTACAAGGCGGATCACCCGCTGACCACGCCGCCGCCGAAAGAGCGCACGCTGCAGCACATCGAAACCTTGATCACGCACTTCCTGCAAGTTTCGTGGGGCCCGGTGATGCCGGCCAACGAATCCTTCCAGATGATCGAAGCGACCAAGGGCATCAACAGTTATTACCTGACGAGCGACGGCGGCACCATGAGCTACCGTACCCGGATCCGCACTCCAAGCTTCCCGCATCTGCAACAGATCCCTTCGGTGATCAAAGGCAGCATGGTCGCGGACTTGATTGCGTACCTGGGTAGTATCGACTTCGTTATGGCCGACGTGGACCGCTAAGCATGAACAGCACGCTTATCCAGACAGACCGTTTCACCCTCAGTGAAACCGAGCGCTCGGCCATCGAGCACGAGCTGCATCACTACGAAGACCCGCGCGCGGCGTCGATCGAAGCCCTGAAGATCGTTCAGAAAGAACGCGGCTGGGTGCCGGATGGCGCCCTGTACGCGATCGGCGAGATCCTCGGCATCCCCGCCAGCGACGTTGAAGGTGTGGCGACGTTCTATAGCCAGATTTTCCGTCAGCCGGTTGGCCGTCACATCATTCGCGTTTGCGACAGCATGGTCTGCTACATCGGTGGCCACGAGTCGGTGGTCAGCGAAATCCAGAACAATCTGGGCATCGGCCTGGGTCAGACCACCACCGACGGTCGTTTCACCCTGCTGCCGGTCTGCTGCCTCGGCAACTGCGACAAGGCACCGGCGCTGATGATCGACGACGACACCTTTGGTGATGTGCAGCCTGCTGGCGTCGCCAAACTGCTCGAGGGCTACGTATGACCCTGACATCTTTCGGTCCTGCCAACCGCATTCAGCGTTCGGCCGAGACTCACCCGCTGACCTGGCGTCTGCGCGATGACGGCGAAGCCGTGTGGCTCGACGAGTACCAGGCCAAGAACGGTTACGCCGCTGCGCGCAAAGCCTTCGCCGACATGGATCAGGACGCCATCGTCCAGACTGTGAAAGATGCAGGCTTGAAGGGTCGCGGCGGTGCAGGCTTCCCCACGGGCGTGAAGTGGGGCCTGATGCCCAAGGACGAATCCATCAACATCCGCTACCTGCTGTGCAACGCGGATGAAATGGAGCCGAACACCTGGAAAGACCGCATGCTGATGGAGCAACTGCCCCATCTGCTGATCGAAGGCATGCTGATCAGTGCCCGCGCGCTGAAAACCTACCGTGGCTATATCTTCCTGCGTGGCGAGTACACCACCGCCGCCAAGCACCTCAACCGTGCTGTGGAAGAAGCCAAGGCTGCGGGCCTGCTGGGTAAAAACATTCTCGGCAGCGGTTTTGATTTCGAGCTGTTCGTCCACACCGGCGCCGGGCGTTACATCTGCGGTGAAGAAACTGCACTGATCAACTCCCTCGAAGGCCGCCGCGCCAACCCGCGCTCCAAGCCGCCCTTCCCTGCCGCTGTTGGCGTGTGGGGCAAACCGACCTGCGTGAACAACGTGGAAACCCTGTGCAACGTGCCGGCGATCATTGCCGACGGCGTTGACTGGTACAAATCGTTGGCCCGCGAAGGCAGCGAAGACATGGGCACCAAGCTCATGGGCTTCTCCGGCAAAGTGAAAAACCCCGGCCTGTGGGAACTGCCATTCGGCGTCACCGGACGCGAGTTGTTCGAAGACTACGCCGGCGGCATGCGCGACGGCTTCAAGCTCAAGGCCTGGCAGCCAGGCGGCGCCGGTACCGGTTTCCTCCTGCCTGAACACCTCGACGCGCAAATGTACGCCGGCGGCATCGCCAAAGTGGGCACCCGTATGGGTACCGGCCTGGCCATGGCGGTGGACGACAGCGTCAACATGGTCTCCTTGCTGCGCAACATGGAGCAGTTCTTTGCCCGTGAGTCGTGCGGTTTCTGCACCCCGTGCCGCGATGGTTTGCCATGGAGCGTCAAGCTCTTGATGGCCATCGAACAAGGCCGCGGTCAGCCAGGCGACATCGAGACCCTGCTGGGTCTGGTCAACTTCCTCGGCCCGGGCAAGACCTTCTGTGCTCACGCACCGGGTGCCGTGGAACCGTTGGGCAGTGCCATCAAATACTTCCGTCCAGAGTTCGAAGCCGGTATCGCGCCAGTCAGCGCCGCCGTCCCGCCTCTGGCAAGGCCGATCGTAATCGGCGCGTAAACGCTTAACAGGTGAAGGGCCTGGGCCCTTCTCCTCCTGCGATGACGCCTTTCGAGGCTGGTTTGATTCGCACGGATAACAAGATTCCATTAGCCACGCCCGCTGACACCGGGCCAACGAAGACCTTTGAACCATGGCCACTATCCACGTAGACGGCAAAGCGCTCGAAGTCGACGGGGCAGACAACCTGTTACAGGCATGTCTGTCGCTGGGCCTCGACATTCCATATTTCTGCTGGCACCCCGCGCTCGGTAGCGTCGGGGCTTGCCGCCAGTGTGCGGTCAAGCAGTACACCGACGAGAACGACACCCGTGGTCGCATCGTCATGTCCTGCATGACCCCTGCCACCGACAACACCTGGATCTCCATCGAAGATGAAGAATCCAAGGCGTTCCGCGCCAGTGTTGTCGAATGGCTGATGACCAACCACCCGCACGACTGCCCTGTGTGCGAAGAAGGCGGTCATTGCCACCTGCAAGACATGACCGTGATGACCGGCCACAACGAGCGCCGTTATCGCTTCACCAAACGCACCCACCAGAACCAGCAACTGGGCCCGTTCATTTCCCACGAAATGAACCGCTGCATCGCTTGCTACCGCTGCGTGCGTTTCTACAAGGATTACGCTGGCGGCACCGACCTCGGTGTGTTCGGCGCCCACGACAACGTGTACTTCGGTCGCGTTGAAGACGGCACCCTCGAAAGCGAGTTCTCCGGCAACCTCACCGAGGTCTGCCCGACCGGTGTGTTCACCGACAAGACTCACTCCGAACGCTACAACCGCAAGTGGGACATGCAGTTCGCGCCGAGCATCTGCCATGGCTGCTCGAGCGGTTGCAACATTTCCCCGGGCGAGCGTTACGGCGAACTGCGGCGCATCGAAAACCGTTTCAACGGTTCGGTGAACCAGTACTTCCTGTGCGACCGTGGCCGTTTCGGTTATGGCTACGTCAACCGCACCGACCGTCCACGTCAGCCGCTGCTGGCCGACGGTACCAAGCTCGGTCTGGATGCTGCACTGGATAAAGCCGCTGACTTGCTGCGCGGTCGCAACATCGTCGGTATCGGTTCGCCGCGTGCCAGCCTCGAGAGCAACTACGCGTTGCGCGAACTGGTCGGCGCCGAGCACTTCTATTCGGGTATCGAAGCCTCCGAACTGGAGCGCATCCGTCTGGTCCTGCAAGTGCTGAAAGACAGCCCGCTGCCTGTGCCGAACATGCGCGACATCGAAGACCACGACGCCATTTTCGTCCTCGGTGAAGACCTGACCCAGACCGCCGCCCGTGTGGCGCTGTCGCTGCGTCAATCGGTCAAAGGCAAAGCTGAAGACATGGCCGAAGCCATGCGCGTTCAGCCTTGGCTCGACGCCGCCGTGAAGAACATCGGTCAGCACGCGCTGAACCCGCTGTTCATCGCCAGCCTGGCGGAAACCAAGCTCGACGACATCGCTGAAGAATGCGTACACGCAGCGCCTGACGATCTGGCGCGCATCGGTTTCGCCGTTGCTCACGCACTGGACGCCAGCGCCCCGGCCGTTGAAGGTCTGGACGCCGAAGCACTGGAACTGGCTCAGCGTATTGCTGACGCCCTGCTCGCGGCCAAACGTCCGCTGATCATCGCCGGTACGTCGCTGGGCTCCAAAGCCTTGATCGAAGCCGCGGCGAACATCGCCAAGGCGTTGAAGCTGCGCGAGAAAAACGGTTCGATCAGCCTGATCGTCCCGGAAGCCAACAGCCTTGGTCTGGCCATGCTCGGTGGCGAATCGGTCGACGCTGCGCTGCAAGCCGTCATCGACGGTAAGGCTGACGCTATCGTCGTGCTGGAAAACGATCTGTACACCCGCACCGCCAAAGACAAGGTCGATGCTGCGCTGAACGCTGCGCAAGTGGTGATCGTTGCTGATCATCAGAAGACTGCGACCAGCGACCGCGCGCACCTGGTTCTGCCAGCGGCAAGCTTCGCCGAAGGCGACGGTACGCTGGTCAGCCAGGAAGGTCGCGCCCAGCGCTTCTTCCAGGTTTTCGACCCGCAATACCTCGACGCAAGCATTCTGGTTCACGAAGGCTGGCGCTGGCTGCACGCCCTGCGCGCGACCTTGCTGAACCAGCCGATCGACTGGACGCAACTCGACCACGTCACCGCTGCCGTTGCTTCGAGCACCGAGCAACTGGCGCGTATCGTCGACGCTGCACCATCGGCGGCGTTCCGCATCAAGGGTCTGAAACTGGCGCGTGAGCCGCTGCGTTACTCCGGTCGCACCGCAATGCGCGCCGACATCAGCGTTCACGAACCACGCACCCCGCAAGACAAAGACACCGCGTTCGCCTTCTCCATGGAAGGTTACTCGGGCTCTGCCGAACCGCGTCAGCAGGTGCCATTTGCATGGTCGCCGGGCTGGAACTCGCCACAAGCGTGGAACAAGTTCCAGGACGAAGTTGGTGGTCACATCCGTGCAGGCGACCCGGGCACCCGCCTGATCGAAAGCACCGGTGATTCGCTGAACTGGTTCGCTGCTGCACCGCGCGCATTCAACCCGGCGCCGGGCACCTGGCAAGCCGTGCCGTTCTTCCACCTGTTCGGCAGCGAAGAGAACTCTTCGAAAGCCGCACCGGTTCAAGAGCGTATTCCGGCTGCTTACGTGGCACTGGCCAAGTCCGAAGCGGATCGTCTGGGCGTCAACGACGGTGCCCTGCTGAGCCTGAACGTGGCCGGTCAGACCCTGCGTCTGCCGCTGCGCATCAATGAAGAACTGGGCGCCGGTCTGGTGGCATTGCCTGCGGGCATCGCCGGCATTCCACCGGCATTCGCCGGCGTATCCGTCGACGGTCTGCAGGAGGCAGCGCAATGACCTGGTTCACCCCTGAAGTGATCGATGTGATCCTGACGGTCGTCAAAGCCATCGTGATTCTGCTGGCCGTGGTGGTCGCGGGCGCGTTGCTCAGCTTTGTCGAACGTCGCCTGCTGGGCTGGTGGCAGGACCGTTACGGTCCGAACCGCGTTGGCCCGTTTGGCATGTTCCAGATCGCCGCCGACATGCTGAAGATGTTCTTCAAGGAAGACTGGACCCCGCCGTTTGCCGACAAAGTGATCTTCACTTTGGCGCCGGTTGTAGCCATGTCCGCCCTGCTGATCGCGTTTGCGATCATCCCGATCACCCCGACCTGGGGCGTGGCGGATCTGAACATCGGCCTGCTGTTCTTCTTCGCCATGGCCGGTCTTTCGGTCTACGCGGTGTTGTTCGCCGGCTGGTCGAGTAACAACAAGTTCGCCCTGCTCGGTGCGCTGCGTGCTTCGGCGCAGACCGTGTCCTACGAAGTGTTCATGGGCCTGGCCCTGATGGGCATCGTGGTGCAGGTCGGCTCGTTCAACATGCGCGACATCGTCGAGTACCAGGCGCAGAACCTGTGGTTCATCATTCCGCAGTTCTTCGGCTTCTGTACCTTCTTCATCGCTGGCGTCGCCGTGACTCACCGTCACCCGTTCGACCAGCCGGAAGCGGAACAGGAACTGGCCGACGGTTACCACATTGAATACGCCGGTATGAAATGGGGCATGTTCTTCGTCGGTGAATACATCGGCATCATCCTGATCTCGGCGCTGCTGGTCACCCTGTTCTTCGGTGGCTGGCATGGTCCGTTCGGCATATTGCCGCAACTGTCCTTCCTCTGGTTCGCACTGAAGACCGCGTTCTTCATCATGCTGTTCATTCTGCTGCGCGCTTCCATTCCGCGTCCGCGTTATGACCAGGTGATGGATTTCAGCTGGAAATTCTGCCTGCCACTGACCCTGATCAATTTGCTGGTGACCGCTGCAGTCGTGTTGTGGAACACGCCAGCAGTCGCGGTTCAGTGAGGATTTGACCCATGTTCAAATATATTGGCGACATCGTTAAGGGTACTGGTACCCAGTTGCGCAGCCTGGTCATGGTCTTCGGCCATGGCTTTCGCAAGCGCGACACCCTGCAATACCCGGAAGAAGCGGTCTACCTGCCACCACGCTACCGTGGTCGTATCGTTCTGACCCGTGACCCCGATGGCGAAGAGCGTTGCGTTGCCTGCAACCTGTGCGCCGTGGCTTGCCCGGTGGGTTGCATCTCGCTGCAGAAAGCTGAAACCGAAGACGGTCGCTGGTACCCGGACTTCTTCCGTATCAACTTCTCGCGCTGCATTTTCTGCGGTCTCTGCGAGGAAGCCTGTCCGACCACCGCAATCCAGCTGACGCCGGATTTCGAGATGGCCGAGTTCAAACGTCAGGACCTGGTGTACGAGAAAGAAGATCTGTTGATCTCCGGCCCCGGCAAAAACCCTGATTACAACTTCTATCGTGTTGCAGGTATGGCAATCGCTGGCAAGCCGAAAGGCGCCGCACAGAACGAAGCCGAACCGATCAACGTGAAGAGCTTGCTGCCTTAAGGAAGAACGATGGAATTCGCTTTCTATTTCGCATCGGGTATCGCTGTTGTGGCCACGCTACGTGTGGTCACCAACACCAACCCTGTGCACGCCCTGCTCTACCTGATCATCTCGTTGATCGCTGTGGCCATGACCTTCTTCGCACTCGGCGCACCGTTCGCCGGCGTGCTGGAAGTGATCGCCTACGCCGGCGCCATCATGGTGCTGTTCGTGTTCGTGGTGATGATGCTCAACCTCGGCCCCGCCGCGGTTCAGCAAGAACGCGCCTGGCTCAAGCCCGGTATCTGGGCAGGGCCGGTGATTCTCGCCGGGCTGCTGCTGGCCGAACTGCTGTATGTGCTGTTCGCTCACCAGAGCGGTCAGGCCATCGGCCACACCACCGTAGACGCGAAAGCCGTGGGCATCAGCCTGTTCGGTCCGTACCTGCTGGTGGTCGAACTCGCCTCGATGCTGCTGCTCGCCGCAGCCGTCACGGCGTTCCATTTGGGCCGTAACGAGGCGAAGGAGTAAGTCATGCCTGCTATCCCTCTCGAGCATGGATTGGCCGTCGCCGGCATCCTGTTCTGCCTTGGTCTGGTCGGCCTGATGGTCCGCCGCAACATTTTGTTCGTGTTGATGAGTCTGGAAGTGATGATGAACGCCTCTGCACTGGCGTTCATTGTTGCGGGCGCCCGTTGGGGCCAGCCGGATGGACAGATCATGTTCATCCTGGTGATCAGCCTTGCAGCTGCCGAGGCCAGTATTGGTCTGGCGATCCTGCTGCAACTGTATCGCCGCTTCCATACGCTCGATATCGACGCTGCCAGTGAGATGCGCGGATGAACCTGATCTTTCTGACTTTCGTATTCCCTCTGATCGGTTTCCTGCTGCTGTCGTTCTCCCGTGGACGCTGGTCGGAAAACCTCTCGGCGCTGATCGGCGTGGGTTCCATTGGCTTGTCGGCGATTGTCGCCGCCTACGTCATCTGGCAATTCAACGTCGCGCCACCCGAAGGCGGTCACTACACCCTGGTGTTGTGGAAGTGGATGGCGGTCGAAGGCTTCAAGCCTGACTTCGCCCTCTACGTCGACGGTCTGTCGATCACCATGCTCGGTGTGGTCGTTGGCGTCGGTTTCCTGATCCACCTGTTCGCGTCCTGGTACATGCGTGGCGAAGCGGGCTACTCGCGCTTCTTCTCGTACACCAACCTGTTTATCGCCAGCATGCTGTTCCTGGTGCTCGGCGATAACCTGTTGTTCCTGTACTTCGGCTGGGAAGGCGTGGGCTTGTGCTCGTACCTGTTGATCGGTTTCTACTACAGCAACCGCAACAACGGTAACGCCGCACTCAAGGCTTTCATCGTGACCCGGATCGGCGACGTGTTCATGGCCATCGGCCTGTTCATACTGTTCCAGCAAGTGGGCACGCTGAACATCCAGGAACTGCTGGTGCTGGCACCGCAGAAATTCCAGGTCGGCGACTTCTGGATCACCCTGGCGACGCTGATGTTGCTGGGTGGCGCAGTCGGTAAATCGGCACAACTGCCGCTGCAAACCTGGCTCGCGGACGCGATGGCTGGCCCGACCCCGGTTTCGGCACTGATCCACGCCGCAACCATGGTGACCGCCGGTGTTTACCTGATCGCCCGTACCCACGGCCTGTTCACCCTGGCGCCGGAAATCCTCCACCTGGTCGGCATCGTTGGTGGCGTAACCCTGGTACTGGCCGGTTTCGCGGCACTGGTTCAAACCGACATCAAACGTATCCTCGCCTACTCGACCATGAGCCAGATCGGCTACATGTTCCTGGCGCTGGGCGTTGGTGCCTGGGATGGCGCGATTTTCCACCTGATGACCCACGCCTTCTTCAAGGCCCTGCTGTTCCTTGCTTCCGGTGCGGTGATCGTTGCCTGCCACCACGAGCAGAACATCTTCAAGATGGGCGGTCTGTGGAAAAAACTGCCACTGGCCTACGCCAGCTTCATCGTCGGCGGCGCGGCACTGGCTGCCCTGCCACTGGTCACCGCAGGCTTCTACTCCAAGGACGAAATCCTTTGGGAAGCGTTCGCCAGCGGCAACCACGGTCTGCTTTACGCAGGTCTGGTCGGCGCATTCATGACCTCGCTGTACACCTTCCGCCTGATCTTCATCACGTTCCACGGTGAAGCCAAGACTGAAGCCCACGCCGGTCACGGCATCTCGCACTGGCTGCCACTGTCGGTGCTGATCGTACTGTCGACTTTCGTCGGCGCCATGATCGTGCCACCGCTGCATGGCGTGCTGCCAGAAAGCGTTGGCCATGCCGGTGGCGAAGCCAAGCACAGTCTGGAAATCGCTTCGGGCGCCATCGCTCTGGCCGGTATCCTGCTGGCAGCGCTGCTGTTCCTCGGCAAGCGTCGCTTCGTCACGGCCATCGCCAACAGCGGCATCGGCCGTTTCCTTTCGGCCTGGTGGTTCGCTGCCTGGGGCTTCGACTGGATCTACGACAAACTGTTCGTCAAGCCGTACCTTGCGATCAGCCACGTACTGCGCAAAGACCCGCTCGACCAGACCATCGGTCTGATCCCGCGTATGGCCAAGGGTGGTCACACTGCCCTGAGCCGCACCGAGACCGGTCAACTGCGTTGGTATGCGGCTTCCATGGCTGCTGGTGCCGTGCTGGTTATCGGCGCCATCGTGCTGGTAGCGGTCTGATATGAACCTTGCGAATTTGCGAAAGGAAACGAGCCCGTCATGATTCTGCCTTGGCTAATCCTGATCCCCTTCATCGGCGGCCTGCTGTGCTGGATGGGTGAGCGCTTCGGCGCTACCCTCCCGCGCTGGATTGCGCTGTTGACCATGACCCTGGAACTCGCCCTCGGCCTCTGGCTGTGGGCCCACGGTGACTATTCATTTGCCCCGGCGCCTGGCGCCGATCCGACCTGGGCGCTTGAGTTCAAGCATGTCTGGATCCAGCGCTTCGGCATCAACGTGCACCTGGCCCTCGACGGCCTGTCGCTGTTGATGATCCTGCTGACCGGTCTGCTGGGTATCCTCTCGGTACTCTGCTCGTGGAAAGAGATTCAACGTCACGTTGGCTTCTTCCACCTGAACCTGATGTGGATCCTGGGCGGCGTTGTCGGCGTGTTCCTCGCCCTCGACCTGTTCATGTTCTTCTTCTTCTGGGAAATGATGCTGGTGCCGATGTACTTCCTCATCGCGCTCTGGGGTCACAGTTCTTCGGACGGCAAGAAAACCCGGATCTACGCGGCGACCAAGTTCTTCATCTTCACTCAGGCGTCCGGCCTGATCATGCTGGTGGCGATCCTCGGTCTGGTGCTGGTCAACTTCAACAACACTGGCGTGATTACCTTCAACTACGCCGACCTGTTGAAAACCAAGATGTCGATGACCACCGAGTACATCCTGATGCTCGGCTTCTTCATCGCCTTCGCGGTCAAGCTGCCGGTCGTACCGTTTCACTCGTGGTTGCCTGATGCTCACGCCCAGGCGCCGACTGCCGGTTCCGTCGACCTCGCCGGTATCTTGCTGAAAACCGCTGCCTACGGTCTGCTGCGTTTCGCCCTGCCGCTGTTCCCGAACGCTTCGGCCGAGTTCGCGCCGATCGCCATGACCCTCGGTCTGATCGGGATCTTCTACGGTGCGTTCCTCGCTTTCGCACAAACCGATATCAAGCGTCTGATCGCCTTCTCGTCCGTTTCCCACATGGGTTTCGTGTTGATCGGCATCTACTCCGGCAGCCAACTGGCCCTGCAAGGTGCAGTGATCCAGATGTTGGCGCACGGTGTGTCGGCGGCGGCACTGTTTATCCTCAGCGGTCAGTTGTACGAGCGTCTGCACACTCGGGACATGCGTGAGATGGGCGGTGTGTGGTCGCGTATCGCTTACCTGCCGGCGATCAGCCTGTTCTTTGCAGCCGCGTCTTTGGGTCTGCCGGGTACCGGTAACTTTGTCGGTGAGTTCCTGATCCTGATCGGCTCTTTCGCCAGCTGGCCGTGGATCACTGCGATTGCCACTTCCGGCCTGGTGTTCGGTTCGGTCTACTCGCTGATCATGATCCACCGTGCCTACTTCGGTCCGGCGAAATCGGATTCGATCCTGCACGGTATGGACGCTCGCGAACTGATCATGGTGCTAGGCCTTGCGGTGTTGCTGATCTACATCGGCGTCTACCCGCAACCGTTCCTCGACACTTCTGCCGCCACGATGCATGGCGTTCAGCAGTGGCTCGGCACCGCCTTCACTCAACTCGCTTCGGCCCGGTAAGAGCGCTATGGAATTCACGATTCAACACTTTATTGCGCTTGCGCCACTGTTGATCACCAGCCTCACCATTATCGTGGTGATGCTGGCAATCGCCTGGCGCCGCAACCACTCGCAGACCTTCCTGATCTCGGTCGCCGGTCTGAACCTGGCCTTGCTGTCGATCCTGCCAGCCCTGAAAGTCGCGCCTCTGGCCGTGACTCCACTGCTGCAGATCGACACGTTCGCTTGCCTGTACATGGCGCTGATCCTGGTCGCCACCCTCGCCTGCGTCACCCTCGCCCACGCCTATTTGGGCGATGGCGGTTCGGGCTACCCGGGCAACCGTGAAGAACTGTACTTGCTGATCCTGATGGCCGCCGCTGGTGGTCTGGTTCTGGTCAGCGCGCAGCACCTGGCCGGTTTGTTCATCGGTCTGGAACTGCTCTCGGTACCGGTTTACGGTCTGGTGGCTTACGCCTTCTTCAACAAGCGTTCGCTGGAAGCCGGCATCAAGTACATGGTGCTGTCGGCGGCAGGTTCCGCGTTCCTGTTGTTCGGTATGGCGCTGCTGTACGCCGATTCGGGTTCGCTGAGCTTCGTCGGTATCGGTCAGGCTCTGGCTGCGACTGGCCTGCCTAGCTCGCTGGCGCAACTGGGCCTGGGCATGATGCTGATCGGTCTGGCGTTCAAGCTGTCGCTGGTACCGTTCCACCTGTGGACGCCGGACGTTTACGAAGGTGCTCCGGCACCGGTGGCTGCGTTCCTCGCAACCGCGTCGAAGGTTGCAGTGTTTGCGGTGATGGTGCGTCTGTTCCAGATCTCCCCTGCCGCCAGCAGTGGCGTATTGAGCGACGTGCTGACCGTCATCGCGATCGCCTCGATCCTGTTCGGTAACCTGCTGGCCCTGACCCAGAGCAACCTCAAGCGTCTGCTCGGTTACTCGTCCATCGCGCACTTCGGCTACCTGCTGATCGCACTGGTGGCGAGCAAAGGTCTGGCGGTGGAAGCCATTGGCGTGTACCTGGTGACTTATGTGATCACCAGCCTCGGCGCGTTCGGCGTGATCACTCTGATGTCCTCGCCGTACAACGGCCGTGACGCGGATGCCCTGTACGAATACCGCGGCCTGTTCTGGCGCCGCCCGTACCTGACCGCCGTGCTGACCGTGATGATGCTGTCCCTGGCCGGTATCCCGCTGACTGCTGGCTTCATCGGCAAGTTCTACATCATCGCTACCGGTGTTGAATCGCACCAATGGTGGCTGGTCGGCGCGCTGGTGCTGGGCAGCGCCATCGGCGTCTTCTACTACCTGCGCGTGATGGTCACCCTGTACCTGATCGAGCCAAACCTGCGTCGCCACGACGCCCAGCTGCACTGGGAACAGAAGGCAGGCGGCGTGATGCTGCTGGCCATCGCCCTGGTCGCGTTCTTCCTGGGTGTGTACCCGCAGCCATTGCTGACTCTGGTTCAGCAGGCGGGTCTGGCGGGCTGACAGCTCGAGCGCTACAAACAAAAACGGCACCTTCGGGTGCCGTTTTTTTTGCAATTTCAAGATCAAAAGATCGCAGCCTTCGGCAGCTCCTACAGGGATTCGTGTAGGAGCTACCGAAGGCTGCGATCCTATGATCTTCCCCCTCCAACACCCGATTAATGAACCAAACTCATAACTCTATAGCGAAAATCCGCAAAAACCTTTTCCTCTCTTCAACAGTCATTCCTTAACGAGACCGGTGAACACGCCGGCATGCCCGTTTGGGCCACTAGCCCCCTGCTGCCCTGATTGAGTAAAAGGAATCGAACCATGACGATTTCCCGACGCAGATTTCTGATCCTTGGCGCCGTCACCGCAACGGCATTCGCCATGCCGCCGTTTATCAGCCTCAAGGCCTATGCGGCCAACCTGGAGCAACCGGCCATGAGCAAAGTGACGATCAACGTCAATGGCAAACCGCGTGAACTGGACGTCGATACCCGCACCACCCTGCTCGATGCCCTGCGCGAACATCTGCAACTGACCGGCACTAAAAAAGGCTGCGATCACGGCCAGTGCGGCGCCTGCACAGTGATCGCCGATGGCCGCCGGATCAATTCCTGCCTGACCCTGGCAGTCATGCACGAAGGCAGTGACGTCACCACCATCGAGGGCCTCGGGATGCCTGACAAATTGCACCCGATGCAGGCCGCGTTCATCAAGCATGACGGCTATCAGTGCGGTTATTGCACGCCGGGGCAGATCTGCTCGGCAGTCGCCGTCATCAAGGAGATCCGCGACGGCATCCCCAGCCACGCCAGCGCCAGCTTGACCGAGCCGCCGCAACTGATCGCCAGTGAGTTTCAGGAGCGCATGAGCGGCAATATCTGCCGTTGTGGCGCCTACTCGAACATCATCGAAGCCATCACTGAAGTCGCGGAGGTGCCAGCATGAGGCCGTTCAGTTACAGCCGCGCCGATTCTCCCGCCGCCGCTGCGCAAGCGGCGCAGGCCGAAGGCGCGCGTTTTATCGCCGGCGGCACCAATCTGCTCGACTTGATGAAACTCGACATCGAAACCCCGCTGCACCTGATCGATGTCAATCACTTGGGCCTTGATCAAATCGAAGCCACGCCCGATGGCGGTTTGCGCATCGGCGCGCTGGTGCGCAACACCGATCTGGCGGCGGATCAGCGCATCAGAAAAGACTATGCCCTGCTCTCCCGCGCCTTGCTAGCCGGGGCTTCCGGCCAGTTGCGCAACATGGCGACGACCGCTGGCAACCTTTTGCAACGCACGCGTTGCCCGTACTTCTACGACACCAATCAGGCCTGCAACAAACGCCAACCCGGCAGCGGCTGCGCGGCAATTGGCGGGGTCAGTCGACAACTGGGGGTCATCGGCGTCAGCGAGGCGTGCATCGCCACGCACCCGAGCGACATGGCCATCGCCATGCGCGCACTCGATGCGCAGATCGAAACGGTCAAACCTGACGGCAGCACACGCAGCATCGCCATGGCCGATTTCCATCAGTTGCCGGGCACCACGCCGAACATCGAAACCAGCCTCACGCCCGGCGAATTCATCACCGCCGTGACCCTGCCGGTGCCCGTCGGCGGTACGCATATTTATCACAAGGTGCGTGATCGTTCGTCGTACGCCTTTGCGCTGGTATCGGTCGGCCTGATTCTGCAAAAGGACGGCAGCGGACGTGTCGCCGTGGGTGGCATCGCGCCGAAACCATGGCGTGTCGAAGCCGCCGAAGCCTTGCTGCCCAAAGGCGCCAAAGCCGTCAGCGAACGCCTGCTCGACGGTGCCACGCCGACCCATGACAACCAATTCAAACTGACCCTGGTCGAGCGCACGCTCGGTTCGGTGTTGGCGCAAGCGAGGGACGAAGCATGAAATTCGACACGCCGGCCACCACCAACCCGATCGACCGGTTGAAGGTCATCGGCCAACCTACTGACCGCGTCGAAGGTCCGCTGAAAACCAGCGGTCAGGCGCCTTATGCCTATGAGCAACACGAGGCAGTGGCCAATCAGGCTTACGGTTTCATGGTCGGCTCGGCCATCGCCAAGGGGCGGATCAACAACATCGATCTTGAGGACGCCAAAGCCGCACCCGGCGTACTCGCCATCGTCACTGCCGCCAACGCTGGCAAACTCGGCAAGGGCAAATACAACGCCGCGCCGTTGCTGGCCGGGCCAGAGATTCAGCACTATCACCAGGCCGTTGCGCTGGTGGTCGCGGAAACTTTCGAGCAGGCCCGGGCTGCCGCGCAAATGGGCAAGGTCGATTACGTCGCCGCCGAAGGCAAGTTCGATCTGGCCAGCGTGCGTGACCAAGGCGTTGAGCCGAAAGACGAATTGCCCGATGTCAAACACGGCGATTTCGCCAAAGCCTTCGCCGCTGCGCCAGTACAGTTCGACCAGACCTACACCACGCCGGATCAGTCCCACGCGATGATGGAACCCCACGCCACGCTGGCCGCCTGGAAAGGCGATCAACTGACCCTGTGGACGTCGAATCAGATGATCGCCTGGAGCGTCGGCGACATCGCCACCACCCTCGGTTTGCCCAAGGAAAAGGTCCGCTTGATTTCGCCGTACATTGGCGGCGGTTTTGGCGGCAAGTTGTTCGTGCGCGCCGACGCCATTCTCGCCGCCCTCGGCGCGCGGATGGCGGGTAGACCCGTGAAGGTCGCCCTCGCCCGCCCGCAAATGGCCAACAACACCACCCACCGTCCAGCGACCATTCAGCACATTCGCATGGGCGCGACGGCGGACGGCAAACTCACCGCCATTGCCCACGAAGGCTGGTCGGGCAACCTCGCGGAAGGCAAAGTCGAAGTCGCCGCGCAACCGAGCCAATTGTTGTACGCCGCGGAAAATCGCCTGGTAAGCATGCGCCTTTCCCCGCTGGATCTACCGGAAGGCAACGCCATGCGTGCGCCTGGCGAAACCCCGGGGTTGATGGTGCTGGAAATCGCCATGGATGAAATGGCCGAGCAGCTCAAACTTGATCCGATCCAGTTCCGCATTCTCAACGACACCCAAGTCGACCCGGTGAAAACCGAGCGGCCGTTTTCCCAACGACGCTTGATCGAATGCCTGCAAACCGGTGCCGAGAAGTTCGGTTGGGATAAGCGCAATACCAAACCCGGCAGCCGTCGCGAAGGCCGCTGGCTGATCGGCATGGGCGTTGCTGCGGCAATTCGCAACAACCTGCTGGTCAAATCCGGTGCGCGGGTGCGCCTGGAGCGTGACGGCAAGGTCACGGTGGAAACCGACATGACCGACATTGGCACCGGCAGCTACACGATCATTGCGCAGACTGCCGCCGAAATGATGGGCGTGGGCCTGAAGGATGTGACGGTGCACCTGGGCGATTCGAATTTTCCGGTCTCGGCCGGGTCGGGCGGACAATTCGGCGCCAACTGCTCGACCGCCGGCGTCTACGCCGCATGCATGAAACTGCGTGAGGCGGTGGCTGGCAAGTTGGGTTTGGCGGCGGATCAAGCCGAGTTTGTTGACGGTCAGGTGCGTGTTGGCGACAAGCAGGTACCGCTGCGTAATGCCACGCAAAACGGCGCGATCACGGCCGAAGACAGCATCGAGTTCGCCGACCTTGCCGAGCAGTACCAGCAATCGACTTTCGGCGCGCATTTCGTTGAGGTCGCGGTGGATGCGGCAACCGGCGAAGTGCGGGTGCGGCGGATGTTGGCGGTGTGCGCGGCCGGGCGGATTCTCAACCCGAAAGCGGCGCGCAGTCAGGTGATCGGCGCGATGACCATGGGCGTCGGCGCAGCGCTGATGGAAGAGTTGGCGGTGGACAAGAAGCTCGGCTTTTTCGTCAACCATGACTTGGCCGGCTACGAGGTGCCGGTGCATGCCGACATTCCCCATCAGGAGGTGATTTTCCTCGATGAAACCGATCCGATTTCTTCGCCGATGAAGGCCAAGGGCGTCGGTGAATTGGGGATCTGCGGGGTGAGCGCGGCGGTGGCGAATGCGATCTATAACGCGACCGGGGCACGGGTGCGGGATTACCCGATTACGCTGGACAAGATTCTTTCTTCATTGCCGGAGATGATTTAAACGCCTGAGCACAGCCCCTCACCCTAACCCTCTCCCAAGGGAGAGGAAACCGATTCGGGGATATTCAAGAGCTGCACCGACCTGCACGTCTTGCTGTGAATCCATAATCGACACGGCAATTTCATGTCGGCGGAGGATGCAAGACACCTCGGTCGGCCCCCTCTCCCTCCGGGAGAGGGAACCGATTCGGGGATATTCAAGAGCTGCACCGACCTGCACGTCTTGCTGTGAAGCCATAATCGACACGGCAATTTCATGTCGGCGGGTGATGCAAGACACCTCGGTCGGCCCCCTCTCCCTCCGGGAGAGGCAACCGGTTCGGGGATATTCAAGAGCTGCACCGACCTGCACGTCTTGCTGTGAAGCCATAATCGACACGGCAATTTCATGTCGGCGGATGATGCAAGACACCTCGGTCGGCCCCCTCTCCCTCCGGGAGAGGGAACCGATTCGGGGATATTCAAGAGCTGCACCGACCTGCACGTCTTGCTGTGAAGCCATAATCGACACGGCAATTTCATGTCGGCGGATGATGCAAGACACCTCGGTCGGCCCCCTCTCCCTCCGGGAGAGGAAACCGATTCGGGGATATTCAAGAGCTGCACCGACCTGCACGTCTTGCTGTGAATCCATAATCGACACGGCAATTTCATGTCGGCGGATGATGCAAGACACCTCGGTCGGCCCCCTCTCCCTCCGGGAGAGGAAACCGATTCGGGGATATTCAAGAGCTGCACCGACCTGCACGTCTTGCTGTGAAGCCATAATCGACACGGCAATTTCATGTCGGCGGGTGATGCAAGACACCTCGGTCGGCCCCCTCTCCCTCCGGGAGAGGGCTGGGGTGAGGGAAAGGTTTTACTCGGATTGTGGATACTGCTCGGCACTCACCTGTTCCATCCAATCCACAACTTTGCCATCAAGCACTTCAGCGATGGCGATATGGGTCATCGCCGTGGTGGGCGCGGCCCCGTGCCAATGCTTGGCGCCGGGCGCAATCCACACCGTATCACCGGGGCGAATCTCGCGAACCGGTTGCCCCCATTCCTGCACAAACCCTGAGCCAGCCGTGACGATCAACGTCTGCCCCAGCGGATGCGTATGCCACGCCGTCCGCGCACCCGGCTCGAACGTCACCGTCGCGCCGCTGACCCGCGCCGCATCCGAACCCTTGAACGGCGCATCGACGCGCACCGTGCCGGTGAACCAATCCGCCGGGCCACGGGCCGAAGGTTGCGAGCCGTTGGGCATCACGGTCACGCGCGGTTGTTCATTGGCCTGCACCTCGCCCGCCAGCAGGGAAAGGGTCAACGCAGAAGCAGCAATCGGGTTCATGGCAATGTCCTCCAGAGAATCAATGCCTGCACTTTACCGATCCATACTCTTCAAATAATCGACTAGAATTCGAAAAAACTTATGCAGGACACTCATCAATGCTCCGAGAAAACGCCACCGACCTGCTCGCCTTCCTCGCCGTGGCCCGTGAACGCAGCTTCACCAAAGCGGCGGCCAAACTCGGCGTCTCGCAATCAGCGTTGAGCCATACCATTCGGGCGCTCGAAGCGCGCCTTGGCCTGCGCCTGTTGACGCGCACCACTCGTAGCGTTTCCCCCACCGAGGCCGGTGAACATCTGCTGCAAACCATCGGCCCGCGCTTCGAAGAGATCGAGGTGGAACTTGCCGCCCTGAGCAACCTGCGCGAAACACCGGCAGGCAAGATCCGCATCAATGCCACCGACCATTCGCTGGACTGGCTGCTGCGCCCGGTGCTCAAAGACTTCCTGCCCAAGTACCCGGACATCTGCGTAGAAGTCAGCTGCGATTACGGTTTCGTCGACATCGCCGGGCAAGGTTTTGACGCTGGCATTCGTCTGGGCGAAGACGTCGCCCAAGGCATGATCGCCACGCGCATCGGCCCAGACATGCGCATGGCGGTGGTCGGTTCGCCGGCCTATTTCGCCCGTCGCCCTGCTCCGCAAACCCCGCGCGACCTGACCGATCACGCCTGCAACAACCTGCGCCTGCCCACCAACGGCGGGCTCTACAGCTGGGAGTTCGAAAAGGATGGCGAAAGCCTGAAAGTGCGCGTGACCGGGCAAGTCACCCTGAACGGCGTCTATCCGTTGCTGGATGCCGCGCTGGATGGTTTTGGTCTGAGCTACATCCCGGAAAACATCGTCGCGCCGTATCTGGCCGATGGACGCTTGCTGCAAGTACTTGAAGACTGGTGCCCGACATTTGCCGGCTATCACCTGTATTACCCAAGCAGACGTCAGGCAGCACCGGCGTTTGCGTTGCTGCTGGAGGCGTTGCGCTATCGTGGTTGATCGCGCCGATCACTTTTTAAAACAACCGGCGGTCCGCCAGTGAGCTTTCGCCAGCGCGGCAGCTTGTGGCTCAGAAGCTGCAATCACCGTTGCCTCTTGTCCACGCTCTTGCCCCAGACAGATGTACTCCGTTTCTGCCCGCGCATTGAGGGTAATTGCCAACAGGCAGGCAGCGACACCACCGGTCAACGTTTGGCTGGCCATGTTCATTGCAGAGTCTTCCCTGGCGAAACCGAAGACCTCCATGATTGATCGCAGCGAGGATGGCGGCCAACTGTCAGATCTGACAGTTGCTTAGAGGCTTTGGATATAGCACAGCGTTGAGTCAGGCATACCCTCTTCAAAAAAAATAGGAGCCTGCCCGCGAAAGCGCTATGTCAGGCGCCCGATATGTTGGCTGACACGGCCTCTTCGCGAGCAAGCGCGCTCCGACAAACAATCATCGTCAGTTCTGGGCAGCTCGTTTAAGGCTGGGGATCAGAGGCGCAGTTTGACCGGCGGGCTTTTCAGTTTGCGAGACATGCACAGCCCGCTCCTCGACTTCACCATTCAGCGCTTTGTGCATCTTCTCGGTATCCAGCGCACCCACCCATTTGGCGATGGCCATGGTGCCGACGCCGTTGCCGATGGTGTTGGTGATCGCCCGCGCTTCCGACATGAACCGGTCAACCCCCAGCAGCAACACCATACCCGCCACTGGAATGGTGCCGAGTGAGGCCAGTGTCGCCGCGAGAATGATGAACCCGGAACCGGTCACTCCCGCCGAGCCTTTGGAGGTGAACATCAGCACCGCCAGCACGATCAATTGATCGGCCAGGGTCAGCGGCGTGTTGGTTGCCTGAGCAATGAAAATCGCAGCGATGGTGTAGTAGATCGCCTGGCCATCCGGGTTGAAGGTCAGTCCCGACGGGATGATCATTCCGGCCACCGGTTTCGAGACGCCGGCCTTTTCCATCTTCGAGATCATCTGCGGCAACACCGATTCCGAAGAGCTGGTGCCAAGCACCGTGAACAGCTCTTCCTTGATGAATTTGAGGAACTTCCACAGGCTGAAACCGCTGTAGCGACAGATCGGGCCAAGCACGAAGACCACGAACACTGCGCACGTCAGGTAGACACAGGCCATCAGTTTGCCGAGAGAAAACAGCGAACCGAAGCCGTATTTGCCGATGGTGAACGCAATGGCACCGAACGCGCCAATAGGCGCCAGGCGCATGACCATGTTGACGATACGGAACATGCCCTGCATCAGACTCTCCAGCGCATCGACAAACACTTTGCCACGCGGCCCGACATGCGCCAACGCGATGCCCAGCAGGATCGAGAACAGCAGAATTTGCAGGACATTGCCCTTGGCGAACGCATCGACAATCGTGTCGGGAATGATGCCCATCACAAAGTCCATGAACGACGCGTGTCTGGCCGCCGTGGTGTAGGTCGCCAGACTGCTGGTGTCGAGGCTGGCGACATCGACGTTCATGCCGGCACCGGGCTTGAACACATCGACCACAATCAGGCCGATCACCAGGGCCAGGGTCGAAACCACTTCGAAGTAGATCAGGGCACGAAAACCGACTCGCCCCAGTTCCTTCATGTTTTCCATGCGTGCGATGCCGGTGACCACCGTGAGGAAAATCACCGGCGCCAGGAGCATTTTGATCAGTTTGATAAAGGCATCGCCCAAGGGTTTGAGCGCGGTGCCGGTCTCAGGCACCAGCACGCCGATGAGTGCGCCGAGGATCACGGCGACGAGGACTTGCACGTACAGTTTGCCGAATATTCTTTTCATGACAGGGCCCTGATTTTTTATTGTTGTCAGGAAATGCCAAGGGGTCGCAAAACCCCTCGGCGTTGTGCCGCAGTACTGTTTTGAATCGGGGGAAATCAGCGGTTGATCAGTGCGATCACCGCGTCAGTGACCTGGCGCGTAGTGGCCGTGCCGCCGAGGTCGGGGGTGTGCAGACCGCTCTCGGTGACCGCCTCAATCGCCGACATCAACTGCTTCGCGGCAGCCTTTTCACCCAGGTGTTCAAGCATCATTGCCGCCGTCCAGAACGTTGCGATCGGATTGGCAACACCTTTACCGGTGATGTCGAACGCCGAGCCGTGGATCGGTTCGAACATCGACGGGAAGTTGCGCGACGGATTGAGGTTGGCGGTCGGCGCAATGCCGAGGCTGCCGGACAGCGCCGCCGCCAGATCGGACAGAATATCGGCGTGCAGGTTGGTGGCCACGATCACATCCAGCGTCGATGGTTTGAGCACCATGCGCGTGGTTACGGCATCGACCAGTTCCTTGTCGATCCTGACGTCGGGGAAGTCCTTGGCGACCTCGTAGAAAATCTCGTCCCACAGCACCATGCCATGGCGCTGGGCATTGGATTTGGTGACCATGGTCAGGTGCTTGCGCGGACGGCTTTGTGCCAACTGGAAGGCAAAACGATGGATGCGCTCGATGCCTGCGCGGGTAAACACCGACACCTCGGTAGCGACCTCCTCCGGCAAGCCCCGGTGTACGCGACCACCGTTGCCCGAATATTCGCCCTCGGAATTTTCCCGCACCACCACCCAGTCAATCTGCTCGCCGTTGTGCAGCGGGCTTTTCACCCCCGGCAACACCCGCGCCGGACGCACGTTGGCGTATTGGTCGAAGCCTTGGCAGATCGGCAGGCGCAGGCCCCACAGGGAAATGTGATCGGGCACGTTGAGCGCACCGACCGCGCCAAAGAAAATCGCGTCGAAGGTTTTCAGCTCTTCAAGCCCGCCTTGGGGAATGTAGTGTCCGTGTTTCAGGTAGTTGTCAGAGTTCCAGTCGAAGTGTTTGAACTTCAGTTCAAAGCCGGATTTCTTCGACAGGGCCTGCAGCACTTCGACGCCGGCTGCGATCACTTCCACGCCAATACCGTCGCCGGGCACCGCTGCAATGTTGTATGCGCTCATGGTCAATTCCACTCTTTCACGTTTTTGTTTTGCCTGCCGTACAAGGCTGTCCGGCGGGGTGTGATCGGAGTATATGTAGTGACCTGAAAGCTGTGAGTTACCGAAAATCACTACATCCATGACTTTGAGTTACGAATGAGCCAGACCCTCGATTTGTCGTTTTTCCACTTGCTGGCCAACAAAGGCAGCCTCGCCGCCACTGCCCGCGAACTGGGCGTGACGCCGCCCGCCGTGAGCAAACGCCTGACGGCGCTGGAGGCACGACTGGGTGTGCGTCTGGTCAATCGCACCACGCGCTCGATGAGCCTGACCGCTGAGGGCGAGTTGTACTTCTCCCACGCCGCGCGGATTCTCACGCAGATCGACGAGGTCGAGCAGTTGATCGGTGCCAGCCGGGCGACACCGAAAGGGCTGATTCGGGTTAACGCGTCACTGGGTTTTGGTCGACGTTATATCGGCCCGGCACTGGCGGCGTTTTTCGCGCAATACCCGGAGGTGGAGATCCAGCTGGAAATCAGCGACCACCCGCTGGATCTAGCGACCCACGGATTCGATCTGGGCATCCGTTTCGGCACCTTGCCCGACGCAGCCTTCCATGCCCGCAAGATTGCCTCAAACCGACGCTTGCTCTGCGCCTCGCCGCTGTATCTGGAAAAGCACGGCGTGCCGCAAAAGCTCGCCGACCTGCAGCAGCACAATTGCATCTTCCTGCGCCAGAACGAAACGCCTTACGGGGTGTGGAGCTTCGCAAACGGCGGGCGCACTCAGAACATCAAGGTACGCGGTGCGCTGGGCTGCAATGACGGCGAAGTGGCGCTGAATTGGGCCCTGGAAGGGTTCGGCATTCTGCTTCGCGCCGAGTGGGACATCGCCCGTTACGTGCGCAGCGGACGCTTGCGTCTGGTGCTGGAAGATCAGACGCCGACCCGCGCCGACGTTTACGCGGTGTATCCACAACAACTGCATCTGTCCGCGCGGGTGCGCAGCCTGATCGACTTTCTGGTCGAACGCTTCAAACACATCGACAACCTGGGCATTCCCGGCGATCAGCCCACCAACGCAATCAACTGATGCCGCTGCGCATCGGTGAGCATCGGCCCGAACCCGGCCTTGACGTTATCGGCCATGTAACGCGGATTGCTCGTCCCCGGAATCACACACGTCACCGCCGGATGCGCCAGCAGAAACTTCAGCGCCAGTTGCGGCCAACTGTTGACCTGTACATCCGACACCCACGCCGGCAGCGGTTTGCCTTTGAGCCGGGCGAGCAGATCGCCGCCGCCAAAAGGTCGGTTGCAGATTACTGCCACGCCGCGCTCGCGGCACAAGGGCAGGATGCGCTTCTCCACGCCACGGTCATCGAGGGCGTAGTTGATTTGCAGAAAATCCAGTTGCTCGGCCTTGAGCACTGCTTCGACTTCGTCATAGGCCGAGGCGGTGTAATGGGTGATGCCGATGTAGCGGATGCGCCCCTGCTCTTTCCATTCGCGCAGGGTTGGCAGGTGAATTTGCCAATCGAGCAGGTTGTGGATCTGCATCAGGTCGATGCGCTCGGTGCGCAGCAGGCTGAACGACTGCTCCATCTGCGCGATGCCCGCCTCGCGGCCGCGGGTCCACACCTTGGTGGCGAGAAATGCCGGCGAACGTGGTTCGTGGATCGACAGCAATTCGCCGGTGGTCTGTTCGGCGCGACCATACATGGGCGAACTGTCGATCACCGTGCCACCCTTGGTGAACAGCTCATCGAGCACCGTCGGCAACTGCCGATAGACCGGGTCGCCCGGCGCGACGTCGAAACCGCGATAAGTGCCCAGCCCCACCATGGGCAATGATTCGGAGCTGGAGGGAATGGCGCGGGTCTGCATGGCGTGGCCTCGGCTAATCGCGGGTGGCGTGGCAGTGGCCAACGCCCGATTCAAGGTGAAGACCGCCGAAACCCCGGCAGCCAGCGAGAGCAATCGGCGACGGGAGTAACCCTCAGTGTGGCTCATGCTGGTTCCCCTGCTGCGTGGATCTGTTGCATGTTGTGTGCGCAGGCTGCCCGAGCGAATCGCTGGACTACACTGCGACAGCGAACCTTCTCACCCCGTTAAAAGTAGCCGAATGTCCCGAACCCTGATGTCACTCGTCGTTTTGATCGTGGCCGTGTACCTGCTGCTGTGCACGGCGCTGTTCTTTTTCCAGCGTTCGCTGATCTACTTTCCACAACCCGCTGCCGTGGCGTCGGCGGACTCGCGGTTGAAACTGTCGATGGCGGATACCGAGGTGTGGGTGAGCACCCGCGAGCGCTCGGGGCCACGGGCGCTGATCTATTTCGGCGGCAATGCCGAGGACGTGTCGCGCAACCTGCCGGAGTTTGCCGAGGCCTTTCCCGATTACGCGTTGTACCTGCTGCACTACCGTGGTTTTGGCGGCAGCGGCGGTTCGCCGTCCGAAGAGGCGATTGCCGAGGATGCGTTGGCGCTGTTCGATCAAGTGGCAGTCAGTCATCCGCAGATTGCCGTGGTCGGACGCAGTCTTGGTTCCGGTGTGGCGGTGCGTCTGGCCAGTCAGCGGCCGGTGCAACAGCTGATTCTGGTAACGCCTTACAACAGCCTCGAAGAAATCGCCGCGAAGCAATATCCGTGGGTGCCGGTGCAGTGGTTGCTCAAGGATCGTTTCGAGTCGGGCAAGTATGCCGCGCATATCCGCGTGCCGACGTTATTGCTGGCGGCCAGTGATGACGAGGTGATCGCGCGGGACAGTACGCAGCGCTTGCTGGAGAACTTCCCCAAGGACGTGGCGGTGCTCAAGGTGGTGCCGGAGTCAGGGCATAATTCGATTTCAGACCGACCACAGTATTTGCAGTGGATGGGGGATGTGCTGAACCGCTGAGCTGTTCTGCATTTGAGTAATGTGGCGCTTTCAATGACCCCATCGCGAGCAGGCTCACTCCTACATTTGAAATGCATTCCAATGTAGGAGTGAGCCTGCTCGCGATTGCGTCTTTCGGCGCAACTATAATTCTGCCAGATCGCACTTTTCGTCGCCCCGCCACAAAAGCCTCTCTATTACCCCTGAACCAAGTCCGCAAACCCCAGTCCTATTCGCGCCGCGCCCTGCGGCTGACCTCACCTTAGCGCTGTCCCCCTTTTAGAGCTGTCCGTCCCATGCGCCACGCCGTTCGTTCGTCTCGCTTCGTTTCGCTGTGCTTGCTGATCCTTGCATTTTTATTGGCCAACGCCGCCCACGCTGGGGCTGAGCGGCAACTGGTGGCCGCCATCAATGACTATCGCGCCCACCCGCAACGCTGTGATCGACGCCCCGCGCAACGCCTCGCACCGCTGGCCTTGAAATCGAATCTGGCATTGCCGATCGGCTATCGCTACGGCGGCGGAATGCGCGAGGCGCTGAAGGCCTCGGGATATTCAGCGGTCGCGGTGCGCAGCATTCGCATCGTCGGCGCGCAAGATGCCGAAGAGGCATTCGACCGATTGCAAAGTGATTATTGCGGTGCGTTGCTCGATGCGACCTACGCCGACATCGGCATCAGCCGCTCACGCAGTGAGTGGCAAGTGGTGTTGGCCCGTCCGGTGCTCGACAGCCGCGTGGGTGACAACCGCAGCGTCGGCAAAGCGCTGCTGGCGGAAGTCAACGCCGCTCGCGCTCGCCCTCGAATGTGCGGACGCCAGCGTTTTGCTGCGGCCCGCCCGTTGAGCTGGAACGCAGCACTGGGGGCTGCGGCGCAGGGACACAGCAAAGCCATGGCTTATGGCAACTACTTCGCCCATCGCGACCCGGATGGCGAGATGCCCACCGATCGCGCCCGGGCGGCGGGTTATCGAGGTCGGCAGGTGGGCGAGAACATCGCCGCCGGGCAGAGTTCGCCGGGCAGAGCCATGGCCGGCTGGCTGGCCAGCCCCGGGCATTGCGCCAACCTGATGAACCCGATGTTCACCCAGGTCGGCGCCGGGTTCGCCAGCGAGTCGCGCAGTGATGAAGGGGTTTACTGGACGATGGTGTTTGGGGCGCCTTGATTTCGAGGTGATGCAGCGGGCCCTGCTGGCGATGTGGCCAGTGCTGGCGCCATCAATCACTTGGGCCGGCGCACCGCTCGCACTCGCCCGCTGCCGCCGCCACCGCAATAAAACCGTTCGCCAGCATCGGCCTCCAATCCGGAAACGCCAATCCCGTCGGGCATCTTCAGGCTTTCCAGCACTTCGCCATTCTGCGGGTCAATGCGCCGCAACTCGCTTTCATCACCCTCCCACGTGCCGTGCCACAGCGCGCCGTCCACCCAGGTCACGCCGGTGACAAAACGGTTGGATTGCAGCGTGCGCAGAATCTCGCCGGTGTCCGGGTCGATCTGATAGATCTTGCGCTCGCGATACTGCCCGACCCACAGCGAACCCTCGGCCCACGCCATGCCCGAATCATTGCCGCCGCCCGGTGCCGCAATGGTGTTGAGCACCCGCCCGGTGGCCGGGTCGATTTTCTGGATACGACTGTCGGCGATCTGGAACAGGTGTTTGCCGTCGAACGCGGTACCGGCATCGGCACCGACCTTGATCGTACGTACGGTTTCGCCACTCGCCGGATCGAGCGCATTGAGTTGACCGTCGCTGGCGAACCACACTTGCTGGCCGTCAAACGTGACGCCGTGGACATTGCCGACACCGTCGAACGGCCCATATTCACGAAGCACTTCTGCGTTTGTCTGTTTCATGGTGACTTCCTCAAAGGAGTGAGAGGCCAGACTAGCCACTGCCCAGCGACACCGGGAGTAACAAGATCGTCGCGAAACCCGGTACCGGCGGCGTCATCCAGCGCCGCGCGCGGCCCAATCCAAACGACTGCACTTTCTCTTCGCATGCCAGTGTCTCCAGTGCCCGCTGCACCTGGCGTTGACTGCTCCCCAACGCCAGCGCCAGCGCCGAACTCGACCAGGCTTCGCCGTCGCCGAGCAGGGCCAGCAGCGCGGCGTATTTGTCCTCTGCGGGCAGGGTCAACAGCGCCACATCATCGGCCTCCAGCGCAAAACCCCGACGGGTCGCGGTGATCTTCGCCAGCGGTTGCAACGCCGCCCGCAACCGGCCGATTTCGACCCGCAGGCGCACGCGATGGGACTCATCGCTGAGCTTCAAACGAAAGGCCTTGGCAATCAGCACTTCCCGGCAGACATCGGCGGGCCAGGCCTCAGCGAGGGTGCGGGCGAGATTGAACAGCAGCGGCCTGGATGCCAGGGACACGCGCATGCCAGCACCGCGTACGCTGTAGCGACACGCATCAATGATCAGTGTTGGCGATGCAAACAGGTCTTCAACCTGTGCCAGCGTCACCCATTGCGACTGACCCGCATGGGTCAAGCAGGCTGCAGGAGCCTTGAGGATTTGCCAGGCGTGTTCGATTTCCGCGCTCAGTAAAGGAATGCCTGCCGAATCAGCGGCTTGTTGCGCCCGCGTCAGGGTGATCTGTGCTTTGTGCGCCTGCACCCGTCGTAGGGCGATGCCGGCCGTCATCAGCTCATGAACGGCGCGCAGAACCGGCGGCAACACTGCCGGGGTCAGTTGGCCGAGCAGCGCTTCAGCCTCGTCCAGTTCACCGATCAGCAGCCATCGGCGAATCTGCAAATAACCCGCGTGCGCTGCGTTTAAAGCATCGCCGTGTGCGTGTAAAAACTGTCGCGCCGTCTCCAGCGCCTTGACCGGCCAGCCCAGATCCCGCGCTGCCAGAGCCACTTCGGCCTGCGCCACCACGCAGCGCGCCTTGGACAGCGGCTCATTCGCGCCAAACCCTCGTACCGCCCGCTGCAACAAGGCTTTGGCTCGAGAAAATTCGCCGAGCTGAGCCATGGCGATGCCGCGCAACGCCAGTGCCGGTGGATCCTCGCGCAATGCCACAAGCTTCAATGCCGCCAGCGGATCACCGCCAGCCAGCGCCCGGCCAGCGGCATTAATCAGCGAATCCATGGTGAATTCATCCTCGCGGGCACTCCGTTACACAGCCGTGAAATTGAGTTTAATCCCGACCGGCAAGCGTGTTTAAAAACCCTTGATAGCACTTTGGTATTCCGGCACCATCGGCAAAGCTTTTCCACGGAAGGAGTCAGGCATGCTGGACGCAAACGCTACCCACATTACCTTTTCGCTCGAAAGCGTTGCCAGCGATCTGCAGGTGTTGAGTTTCGTTGGCCGCGAAGCCATCAACCACCCCTTCTGCTTCGATATTGAACTGGTCAGCGCCCGCCCCGACCTGAAGCTCGAAGAACTCCTGCACAAACCCGGCGTGCTGACCTTCGGCGCCACCGGCGAAGGCACGATCCACGGCCTGGTCTATCGCATCGAGCAAGGCGATTCCGGCA
>NZ_LIGE01000017.1 GCF_001297015.1 Pseudomonas sp. RIT-PI-r
AACGAAGCTGCACGGTGGACACCTCTTCCCAGGACACAGGTCATCTCCTTGGTGATGAGCAATGTGTCTATTAAAATGTGTCCACCATGTCTCCGAACACCCGTCCACCATGTGTCCGGTACATACACTCCCGGAGGGAGAGGGGGCCGACCGAGGTGTCTTTCGCTATCCATCGACCTGAAGCAGCGTTGTCGATTATGGATTCACAGCAAGGCGTTCAGGTCGATGTAGTTCGTAAATATCCCCCATTCGGTCCCCTCTCCCTCCGGGAGAGGGCTAGGGTGAGGGCCGCTCCTGCTGAATGACCAATTTCTCGAAACCACCCCCCAATCCAATCTTCTCTCCCTGTAAACTCCGCAAACCCAAACCGACACTCAGGGAGCTCAAATGTCCGGTTCGATCCTCTATATCCACGGTTTCAACAGCGCCCCGGCCTCGAAAAAGGCCTGTCAGCTGGTAACGGTGATGGAGCAACTGGGTTTGAGCGAGCAACTGCGTGTTCCGGCCCTGCATCACCATCCGCGCGAAGCCATCGGTCAGTTGGAGCGAGCAATCGCCGAGCTGGGCAGCCCGCTGCTGGTGGGAAGCTCCCTCGGCGGCTACTATGCGACTCACCTGGCCGAGCGCCATGGACTGAAAGCCCTGCTGGTCAACCCGGCGGTCAGCCCGCACCGGATGTTTGACGGCTATCTGGGCACGCAGAAAAACCTGTATACCGATGAAACCTGGGAATTGACCCACGACCACGTCACGGCCCTGGCCGAACTGGAAGTGCCTGCGCCGCAGGATGGCCAGCGCTATCAGGTATGGTTGCAGACTGGCGATGAAACACTGGATTATCGCCTCGCCCAGCAGTATTACCGCGCCTGTGCCTTGCGCATTCAGGCCGGCGGCGACCACAGTTTTCAGGGTTTTGCCGGGCAATTGCCGGCGCTGCTGAGTTTTGCCGGCATTGGCGCCGATGTGTATTCGGCAATCGATTTCACCGCACTGTGAAGTCTTGCCCCTATTTCATGAATGACTGACGACGAGACCCTATGGCCACTCCCAGCGCTAGCTCTTATAACGCCGACGCCATCGAAGTCCTCTCGGGCCTCGACCCGGTGCGCAAACGCCCCGGCATGTACACCGACACCAGTCGGCCGAACCACCTCGCCCAGGAAGTCATCGACAACAGCGTCGACGAAGCCTTGGCCGGCCACGCCAAATCGGTGCAGGTCATCCTGCACGCCGACCACTCGCTGGAAGTCAGCGACGACGGCCGTGGCATGCCGGTCGACATCCATCCGGAAGAGGGTGTGTCGGGCGTCGAACTGATCCTCACCAAACTCCATGCGGGCGGCAAGTTTTCCAACAAGAACTACCAGTTCTCCGGCGGTCTGCACGGTGTGGGTATTTCCGTGGTCAACGCCTTGTCGACCGAAGTCCGCGTACGTGTAAAACGTGATGGCAACGAATACCAGATGACTTTCGCCGATGGCTACAAGGCCACCGAGCTGGAAATCGTCGGTACTGTCGGCAAGCGCAACACCGGTACCAGCGTGTACTTCGCGCCGGACCCGAAATACTTCGATTCACCGAAATTCTCCATCAGCCGCCTCAAGCACGTGCTCAAGGCCAAGGCTGTGCTGTGCCCGGGGCTGCTGGTCAGCTTCGAAGACAAAGGCACCGGCGAGAAAGTCGAATGGCATTACGAAGACGGCCTGCGCTCCTATCTGGTCGATGCCGTCAACGAATTCGAACGCCTGCCGAACGAACCGTTCTGCGGCGCTTTCGCCGGTAACAAAGAAGCGGTCGACTGGGCGCTGCTGTGGTTGCCGGAAGGTGGCGATGCGGTACAGGAAAGCTACGTCAACCTGATCCCGACGGCGCAGGGCGGTACCCACGTCAACGGTTTGCGTCAGGGCTTGCTCGATGCCATGCGCGAATTCTGCGAATTCCGCAGCTTGCTGCCGCGCGGCGTGAAGCTGGCGCCGGAAGACGTCTGGGAACGTATCGCGTTCGTCCTGTCGATGAAAATGCAGGAGCCGCAATTCTCCGGCCAGACCAAAGAGCGTCTGTCGTCGCGTGAAGCGGCGGCGTTCGTCTCCGGTGTGGTCAAGGATGCCTTCAGCCTGTGGCTCAACGCCAACCCGGAAACCGGTCTGGCGCTGGCTGAACTGGCGATCAACAACGCCGGCCGCCGCCTCAAGGCGAGCAAGAAAGTCGAGCGTAAGCGCGTCACCCAGGGCCCGGCGTTGCCGGGCAAACTGGCGGATTGCGCCGGGCAGGACCCGATGCGTTCCGAGCTGTTCCTGGTCGAAGGTGATTCCGCCGGCGGTTCCGCCAAGCAAGCGCGGGACAAGGAGTTCCAGGCGATCCTGCCGTTGCGCGGCAAGATTCTCAACACCTGGGAAGTCGACGGCAGTGAAGTGCTCGCCAGCCAGGAAGTGCACAACAGCGCCGTGGCCATCGGTGTCGATCCGGGCGCGGCGGACATGAGCCAGCTGCGCTACGGCAAGATCTGCATCCTCGCCGACGCCGACTCCGACGGTCTGCACATTGCGACATTGCTCTGCGCCTTGTTCGTCCAGCATTTCCGCCCGCTGGTGGATGCCGGTCACGTCTACGTCGCCATGCCGCCGCTGTACCGCATCGACCTGGGCAAAGAGATCTACTACGCCCTCGACGAAGCCGAGCGCGATGGCATTCTGGACCGGCTGGTCGCCGAGAAGAAACGCGGTAAGCCGCAAGTCACCCGATTCAAGGGGCTGGGTGAAATGAACCCGCCGCAGCTGCGCGAAACCACCATGGACCCGAACACTCGGCGTCTGGTGCAATTGACGCTGGGCGAAGACTACGCACAAACCTCGGAAATGATGGACATGCTGCTGGCGAAGAAACGCGCCGGCGACCGCAAGACCTGGCTCGAATCCAAAGGCAACCTCGCCGAGGTGCTGACCTGATGCAGTTTGGCTGGGCCTTGGCGGGAGCCTTGCTGCTGAGTTCAATGAGCGTGTCGGCCGAGCCGATACAGGAACTGCGCCTGCTCGCCGAGCATCCGGTCGACGGCATGCGCGGCGGCAACCTGTCGGGGCTGGCGTTGTGCGGCAATGAGTTGTGGACAGTGTCTGATCGCGATGACGATCAGATTTACCGTCTCGATACCCGCGATCAGGTCTGGCAGGCCGAAACCGTGCACATCGACGTCCCGCCGGTGCCTGAAAGCGGCTTGCCGTGGGGCCTCAGCTCGCGTACCTGGGCGGCGTCGTTTATCCGTGGTGGCGAGCTGGACTTCGAAGGCATCACCTGCGACAGCGCCGGCAACCGCTACATCGTCAGCGAGGCGCATGCTGCCGTGTTGCAAGTGCCACCTCAAGGCCCGGCATCGTGGCTGAAAATCTCGCCGATGCTGGTGAAAGAAGCCCGGGCCAGTGGCATGTTGCTGCACTTCAATGCGTTGTTCGAGGGCTTGGCGATCAATCCGGCGGGCGATCAGTTGTGGTTGGCGGCCGAGCGCGAGCGTCGCGGCCTGCTGAAGATCAAGCGCCAGCAAACGGTCTGGGATTGCGACGGTGCTTGCGTGCTGCTCAGCGAAGCCGGGGTCGAAATGCAGCCGTCGCAGTTTCCCAAGGCGCGCGCCGTGACTCGCGATTTTGCTGACCTGTCGCTGTTCAATGGCAAGCTGTTTACCCTTGAGCGTAATGCCTTTCAGATCTGCCGCCGCGATGCAGTAACAGCTAAGGTCGAGCAATGCTGGTCGTACGCCGAAGACGCTTTGCAGCCGCAACGCCGCTATTCCCAGGCCTATGGCCTGGCGGAAGCGCTGGTGGTGGATGCGCAGGGCGCATGGATCGGCCTCGACAATAATGACGGCGTCCGTGCCGACGGCGAAAAACGTCCGATCGTCTGGCGTTTCGCCGCACCTGACGGTGGCTGGAGCGCCAAGCCGTGAGCCAGCAACCGCCGGGCAAGCGCGCCGGTCGCGTGCTGATGATTCTGGCGTGGTGCGCGGCGCTGTTTCTGGCTACGCGGTTCTTTGGCCAGTGGGAGCAGCGTCAGCAGAATCCGAATGTGGTGGTCAGTTCGCAGCAAGGCGAAGGTTTTATCGAAGTGAAACTGGCGGGCAACGCCCAAGGGCATTTTGTCGCCAGCGGTCAGATCAACGGCGAACCGGTCGAGTTCATGCTCGACACCGGCGCAACCGATGTGGCGATCCCGGCGGATCTGGCCAAGCGATTGAAGCTGGAAGAAGGTTTCGGTGTGACCCTGAGCACGGCCAATGGCCTGAGCCAGGGCTACCGGACAAAAATTGCCCGCCTGCAACTGGGCGACATCGTGCTGCGGGATGTTCGCGCACTGGTGGCGCCGGGGCTGCATGGCGATCAGGTGCTGCTTGGCATGAGCGCCCTGAACAAACTTGAATTTACTCAGCGCGGTGGCACCATGCTGCTGCGCCAGACAACGAACCGATGAGGCCTGCATGAGCAACCCCCTTGATCTCAGCCTGGACGGTGTAGAACGCCGCTCGCTGGCCGACTTCACCGAAAGTGCCTACCTCAACTACTCCATGTACGTGATCATGGACCGTGCTCTGCCGCATATCGGCGACGGCCTGAAACCGGTACAGCGTCGCATCATTTATGCGATGAGCGAGTTGGGGCTGGACGCCGATTCCAAGCACAAGAAATCGGCGCGTACCGTCGGTGACGTGCTCGGTAAATTCCACCCGCACGGCGACTCGGCGTGCTACGAAGCGATGGTGCTGATGGCCCAGCCGTTCAGCTATCGCTACACGCTGGTCGACGGTCAGGGTAACTGGGGTGCGCCGGACGATCCGAAGTCCTTCGCCGCCATGCGTTACACCGAAGCGCGTTTGTCGCGTTATTCCGAAGTGCTGCTCAGCGAGCTGGGTCAAGGCACTGCCGATTGGGGCCCGAACTTCGACGGCACCCTGCAGGAACCGCTGGTGTTGCCGGCGCGTCTGCCGAACATTCTGCTCAACGGCACCACCGGCATCGCCGTGGGCATGGCCACCGACGTGCCGCCGCACAACCTGCGTGAAGTGGCGACCGCTTGCGTGCGTTTGCTCGATGAGCCGAAAGCCACGGTCGAGCAGCTCTGCGAGCACATTCAGGGCCCGGACTATCCGACCGAAGCGGAAATCATCACGCCGCGCGCCGACCTGCTGAAAATGTACGAAACCGGCAAGGGCTCGGTGCGCATGCGTGCCGTGTACCACGTCGAGGACGGCGACATCATCGTCACCGCGCTGCCGCACCAGGTCTCCGGTGCGAAAGTGCTGGAGCAGATCGCCGCGCTGATGCAGGCGAAACCGTCGAAAGCCCCGCAGATCGCTGATCTGCGCGATGAATCCGACCACGAAAACCCGTGCCGCATCGTAATCATTCCGGTCAACAGTCGCGTTGATCACGACGCGCTGATGCAGCACCTGTTCGCCAGCACCGAGCTGGAGTCGACCTACCGGGTCAACGTCAACATCATCGGTCTGGACGGCAAGCCACAGCTGAAAAACCTCCGCGCCTTGCTGGTTGAATGGCTGGAATTCCGCGTGCAGACCGTGCGTCGCCGCCTGCAATTCCGCCTCGACAAGGTCGAGCGTCGTCTGCACCTGTTGGACGGTTTGTTGATCGCTTACCTCAACCTGGATGAAGTGATCCACATCATTCGTACCGAGGAACACCCGAAAGCCAAGCTGATCGAGCGTTTCGCCCTCAGCGAGATTCAGGCCGACTACATCCTCGACACCCGTCTGCGTCAGTTGGCGCGACTGGAAGAGATGAAGCTGCGCGACGAGCAGGACGAACTGCTTAAAGAACAAGCCAAGCTGCAAGCGCTGCTGGGCAGCGAAGCCAAGCTGAAGAAGCTGGTGCGCACCGAACTGCTGAAAGACGCCGAAACCTATGGCGATGATCGCCGTTCGCCGATCGTCGAACGTACCGAAGCGAAAGCGCTGACCGAGCACGATCTGCTGCCGAACGAGAAAGTTACCGTCGTGCTGTCGGAAAAAGGCTGGATCCGTTCGGCCAAGGGCCACGACATCGACGCAACCGGCCTGTCGTACAAGGCTGGCGACGGCTTCAAAACTTCGGCGGCGGGGCGTTCCAACCAGTCTGCCGTGGTGATTGACTCCACTGGCCGCAGCTATTCGGTCGCCGCGCACACGTTACCGTCGGCCCGTGGCCAGGGCGAACCGTTGACCGGTCGTCTGACGCCACCGCCGGGTGCGACGTTTGAATGCGTGCTGATGCCGGAAGACGATGCGTTGTACGTGATCGCGTCCGACGCCGGTTACGGTTTCGTCGTCAAAGGTGAAGACCTGCAAGCCAAGAACAAGGCCGGCAAGGCTTTGTTGAGTCTGCCGAACAACGCCAAGGTGATTGCGCCGCGTCCGGTGGCTGATCGCGAGCAGAACTGGCTGGCCTCGGTGACGACCGAAGGTCGCCTGCTGATCTTCAAAATCAGCGATCTGCCACAATTAGGGAAGGGCAAAGGCAACAAGATCATCGGTATTTCCGGTGAGCGGGTGGCCAGTCGCGAAGAATATGTTACGGACATCGCCGTCATTCCGGAAGGCGCCACCCTGGTGCTGCAGGCCGGAAAACGGACCCTGTCGCTGAAGGCTGAAGACCTCGAACACTACAAAGGTGAGCGCGGTCGACGTGGTAACAAGCTTCCGCGTGGCTTCCAACGGGTCGATGCGCTGCTCGTCGAAAACCTCAATTAGGCGTCCTAGAGGCGTCGATCCACGATTTAACGCGTAGATCGACGCTTTGGCGCTGGAGTCGGAACGCATATTCACGGATGATATGCCCTTTCCAAGCGCCGGCGTGGCCGAGCGTTCTTCATATTTATTGAGTATTTTCACTGTGGTCAGCCTTGTGGCGGCCACCTGGACGGGATGATGACTGCTCTGCGCCCCCTTATTTTTCTGCTCGCCGGCGTTTTGGGCCTGGCGGGTTGCAGCGTTCACCAGCCGGTGTCGCTGTATCAACTGGACAGCGGAAGTCCGGTTCAGCCTGCGCAAAGCGCAGGCATGGCGGTTTTGTTAGGGCCGGGGGCTTGGCCGACCACCCGCCACGTGCAACCTTGCTGCCGCCTCAGCCGGCCGGCAGTCTGCAGGCGGCGACCGACGGGCGTTGGGCCGGTAGTCTTTCGTCGGGTATTGACCAACTGTTGATGCGTCAGGTTGCAGGTCATCTCGACAGCCAGCGTGTGGTGCTGGCACCGGCCACCAGTGGGTTTACCCCGGATGTGCAGGTGTTGCTGACCATCACGCGTCTGGACTCCGGCGAGAAACAACCGGCGATCCTTGATGCGCAATGGCGCTTGATCGATCGTCGTGGTCAGGTGCGCGATAACCGTATCGTCCATCTGCAAGAGCTGCATGCCGGCAGCACGGCTTCGCAGGTGCAGGCGCAGGGCATTTTGCTGCAGCGTCTGGCCGAGCAATTGTCCGTGGCACTCAAGCCACTGGCCAATCAGCCTCCGGTGGCTGAGGCACCGCGTAAATCGGCACCAAAACCGGCCGCGCCGGCGGCGGAAGCCGAGAAGCAGCCGAAGATTCCGATGGCTTCGCCGATTCGTACGGATATGGAAGTGTTCCGCTTCTAACGCCGGATCGAATCAAACAGAGCCCGCCTTGTGCGGGCTTTGTTGTGTCTGGGGTTCTGCGTGAAAGATCAAAAGCCCCTCACCCCAGCCCTCTCCCCGAGGGAGAGGGAGCTGACCGAGGTGTCTGGCGCTATGCATCGACCTGAAAGAGCTTGGCGATTATGGATTCCGTAGGGCAGGGGCAGGTCGGTGTGGCTCTGGAATATCCCCGGGTCAGTCCCCTCTTCCGGAAGGAAAGGGGACTGACCGAGGTGTCTGGCGCTATGCATCGACCTGAAAGAGCTTGGCGATTATGGATTCCGTAGGGCAGGGGCAGGTCGGTGTGGCTCTGGAATATCCCCGGGTCAGTCCCCTCTTCCGGAAGGAAAGGGGACTGACCGAGGTGTCTGGCGCTATGCATCGACCTGAAAGAGCTTGGCGATTATGGATTCCGTAGGGCAGGGGCAGGTCGGTGTGGCTCTGGAATATCCCCGGGTCAGTCCCCTCTTCCGGAAGGAAAGGGGACTGACCGAGGTGTCTGGCGCTATACATCGACCTGCAAGCGCTTGGCGGTTATGGATTCAAAGCAGGACGTGCAGGTCGGTGTATTCCGGCAATATCCCCGGATCGGTTCCCTCTCCCTCTGGGAGAGGGCTAGGGTGAGGGGCCCTTCAGTCACCCACAAAAAAGCCCGCAGACAATCGCTTGTCTGCGGGCTTCTTCACATCAGGCCTGGAACTTAAGCCCGGCGCTCATGCATCCGCGCCAGTTGCCGTTCCAGCATCGACGGATAAGGCTCCATCAACCGCTCCACGCAGCAAGCACCCTCAGGGCTGGCAATCGGGCGGATTCGCGCACGTTGGCGAATCAGCGTGTCATCGCTGATCTTGCGCTCCACCAGCAGCAGGTTGCGGCTGTGTTGCGACAGGGCCAGTGCGTCCTGCGCCGAGTCGGTCAGCAGCAGGTCAATCTGGCTCAGGCCAAACAGTTCGTCACCCAAAGTCAGACCCAACTGCAATTGCAGGGTGATGCCGCTGTCTGCGACTTCGATCTGCAATTGATGGCCCAGCGCCCGCAGCAGCTCGCCGCAGCAGATCGCATTGGTCAGGTAGTCGTCGCCGCTGTCTTCGGTGTGGAACAGCATCAGTGTGCTGCCATCGTTCAGCGTTTCGATTTCGCCCTGATACAACGACGCGGCCTGATCGAGGCAGTCGCGATAACGCTCCAGCAATTCTTCCAGGCGCGCGCGTGGCAGGCGACGCAATTGCTCTTGCGAACCCAGTTGCACCGCCAGCACCGCGCTGTGTTGTGGCACGCTTGGCGTGGCCTTGCGGGTTACCGGTTGCGGTGCGGTATCGAGTGACTCGTCGCGCAGATCGGCAAAGGCGTCGTCGTCATCGTCTTCAACAGTGCTGACCACGTGGCGCGGCGCCGGTTTCTGTGCGGCCAGCGGACGGCTTTCGTCAAAGCTCGGATCACGCAGGTTGCGCACCTCGAACTCCGGTTCGTCGTCCTCTTCCTCTTCGAACTCGGGTTCCGGCTCAGGCTTGGGCGCGGGTTCCGGGGCGAAGTCGGCGTGCAACTGCCGCGCCAGATCGCCGATCTCGTCCTGACGATCAGTGCCCGGCGTATGTTCATCGATATGGCGCAGCCAGACGCGCAATTGCAGTAGCGGCGTCGACAAGTAGCGGCCCATACGCAGGCTCAGGGCCAGCGACAGTGCCAGCAGAATGCCGCTGAGAATGCCCATGCTTTGCAGGCTGATGGTCATCGGCTGCTGGAACTGATCCATGTCCAGGCTGATGCGCAGTTGCCCGGCAGTCACGTCCTGGAAAGTGATCTTGCTCTCGTACATGCCTTCGGCTTCGCCCAGCAGGCTGTGCTTGGGGCGCTGACCGGACTCGGCGAGGATGCGGTTATCCACGCTGTAGATCGCCGCGTGGGCGACCAGTTTGTTCTTGGTCAGGTTGTTGAGCAGCACGTTGAGGCTGAGGATGTCGTTGGACACCAACAGCTCCGTGGCCGAGGTCGCGGTCTGCGTGGTCAGGCTTTCGCCCAGCGCATCGGCCTGCTGGTGCATGGCCTGCTTGAATTGCAGGCCCATCACGCAGGCATAGATCACCAGGGCCAGAGCGACCAGGATCACGTTATGGCTGGCAATGCGCAATGCAATCGGTACACGGCGGTGGCGCAGTGCACGGAAGATCAGCAGGAAGAAGTTATCGGTTTTAACTGGCGTGGGCCGGTTCACTGAGCTCGGCTCTTTTGTCCGTGAAGTTGACGCGCAGTATAGCGACAGGCCCTAGACCGGCAAAGCGCTCGCGGTGCCCGATGGTCACTGAAAGTGGGTAGAATGCGGTTTTTTTCCAGTTGCGGGGGTGCGCGTTGCGCGAAATCGTCCTGATTAACATCACGGGAGTCGACCGTCCGGGTCTGACGGCAGCCATTACCGGTGTTCTGGCACAAGGTGGTGTGAACATTCTCGACATCGGTCAGGCGGTGATCCACGACACCCTGTCGTTCGGCATCCTGGTTGAAATTCCCGATTCGGAGCAGGGTAAATCCGTGCTCAAGGACATCCTGTTCAAGGGCTACGAGCTCGACCAACAGGTGCGCTTCACTCCGGTGTCCGAAGAGGATTACCAGCAGTGGGTGGGCAATCAGGGCAAGAAACGCCATATCGTTACCCTGCTGACCCGCAAAGTGACCGCCGGCCAATTGCAGGCCGTCAGCTCGATCACCGCCAAATACGGTCTGAACATCGACCACATCGACCGTCTGTCGGGTCGCATGCCGCTGGACACCCCGGCCGACAAGGGCAAGGGCTGCATCGAGTTTTCCGTGCGTGGCGAAGCGGCCGATCCGCAGGCGCTGCGTGCCGAATTCCTCAGCGTTGCCCAGGAACTGAACGTCGACATCGCCTTCCAGGAAGATTCGCTGTTCCGTCGCAACCGTCGTCTGGCGGTGTTCGACATGGATTCGACCTTGATCGAAGCCGAAGTCATCGACGAACTGGCCAAGGCTGCCGGCGTGGGTGAGCAGGTGTCCGCAATCACTGAGCGGGCGATGGCCGGCGAACTGGACTTCCGCGCCAGCTTCAAAGAGCGTCTGGCCTTGCTCAAAGGCCTGGACGTCAGCGTGCTGGATTCGATTGGCGCCTCGCTGCGTCTGACCGAAGGCGCGGAAACGCTATTTGCCGAGCTCAAGCGTCTGGGCTACAAGACCGCGATTTTGTCTGGTGGCTTCACCTATTTCGCCAAGCAATTGCAGGCCAAACTCGGCATCGACTACGTGTTCGCCAACGAACTGGAAGTGGTCGATGGCAAGTGCACTGGCGTGGCAATCGAGCCGATTGTCGATGCGCAGCGCAAGGCTGACCTGTTGAAAGAATTGGCGCACAAGGAAGGTTTGCGTCTGGAGCAGACCATTGCCGTGGGCGATGGCGCGAACGATCTGCCGATGCTGGCGATTGCCGGTTTGGGTGTGGCGTTCCGTGCCAAGCCGCTGGTCAAGCAATCGGCGAAGCAGGCGATTTCGACGTTGGGTCTGGATGGTGTGCTGTATCTGCTGGGCTTTCGCGATCGTGATGGGCAGTTGTAATTAAAGAGCAAAAGATCGCAGCCTTCGGCAGCTCCTACATAGGTTTCCTGTAGGAGCTGCCGCAGGCTGCGATCTTTTGCTTTAGAGTGATTTCCACAACGAATCAAAATCCTCCTCGCTCGCGCCATTCTGCGCGGCCTCCAGCGAGCGATAAGCAAACTGATTGAAACTGTGCGTACTCGCCACCCGACGATCCAGCCCGGCGCGGTGTTCTTCGCCCTGGGTGTTGATCAGTACTTTATTGCCTTCCTGAAACGGCAATCGCGGCGCCAGCAAGGTTGCCGGTAAGTCGATCGAACTGATCTCCGGTAACAAGAGTCCGCGCAGATACTGACTGTGATCGTCCCTCGAACGCACCAATTGCAAGCCGCACGGCTGGGCATGCGGTGCCACCAGTTCGATGCCCATTTGCGTACCACCGCCACGCACCTGACGAATCCAGCGGATCACCGCAATGCTCCAGCCCAGACTGACGCTGTCCTGAATGCCGAGCATTTCCCCGGCCTGCAGTTCGGCGGGCACCTCATTTGGCCACGCCAGGCAATAACCGCCGGGGCTGTGATTGATCACCGGCAGGGCATAGGTCGGATAGTGCGGCGCCGCGTCGGCACTGCTTTCGTCTTCGACGAGGTGGTCGTACTGGATTTCTTCGTAGGGCAAAAACTGCTCATTGTTTTGCGGTGCGGCATCGAACGCCTGGCTCCAGCTGTCTTTTTCGCCTTGGGCCACCGCTCGACTGAAATTCGCCGCACGGGCGCCGGGGTGTTTGAGCAGGTCGCTGAACGTGCGCTCGCCACCCAGATAAAAGTGCAGGGCGCTCATGCCGACGCACACGGTCAGATTGCCCTGGCCCACGGTGCGCTGAAAACTGCGCTCAGCGGCCTGGCCCCAAGTGGCATGCAAGTGTTGCAGGGTGTCGAAGCTGAGCCCGGTCGGGATCGCTAAGGGCGTCGACGTGTCCTGATGCAGCAAGTGCGCTTCGAGGGTGTTTACCAGCGGTTGCGGATCGAAACCGAGTAGTCCCGCTTGTTGCTCGCTGCGGAACATGCTGCGGTAACGCGGCCCGGCATCGATTTCGGCGCTGACCGCGAACAAGCCGGCATCTGCGCGCGCAGGCTGCAGTTTGAGCAAGGCACTCCACGGTTCAAGCACTTCGGCGAGGCGGGCGATCTGATTTTGCCGCAGTTGATTGCAACGAGCGCTGCCCAGCAGCAGGGCGGCGATGTAGGCCTGTTCCAGGCTCAACTCTGTGGTCAGGCTGGCCAGGTCGTCATGCACCCGATGCTGTTGCAGTTGCAACTCACACGCTGTGCGATATAGCTGATGCAGTTCGAACCACAGGTGTTCCGGCGGTGGACTGTACAGTTGCGTAGCGCGCACAAGTTGGCCCTTCAAAGCATGTGCCGCGCGTTGCAGGGCCGTGCTGACCAGTACTGCGCGATCTTTGCCGTATTTCGGCGTAATACGCAGGACGATCTGCTTGTAGCCGATAGCCAGTTGACTTTGCAGGGCCTGACACAGGTTGCTGATCTTGCGCGAGCGTTCGTCGAGCATGATCGCCTGATGCAGAAAATGCCGCTCCAGATGCTGGCAGACGAAATAAACTTCCGGTCGCAGCAACTCGAGCAATTGCAGGCGATTGCCGCTGGGGGTGAGCAATTGATTGAGTTCGCCCAGGCTTTGATACAGCAGGCGGGCGGTTTCGCCGATGTTGGCCTTGGGCAGGCCGGCGATCCAGCGCTTAAGGTCGCGCGGAGTGGCTTCGCAAAATGACAGGCGCGGCTGACTTGGGGTCGGGGCGCGCAACTGTGGGGAGGATATGGTCTGGCTCATGCCAAAAACCATAGCAGCAAATAAGCGAGCGGGTGTTCTGCCTCAACGCATCGTCATTGAAGATGCACAGATAACAACGTGTAGGAGCTGCCGAAGGCTGCGATCTTTTGATCTTAAAACCAGGATCAAAAGATCGCAGCCTTCGGCAGCTCCTACAGGGATTGTGTGTTTCTAGAATCAGGCTTTCGGCAGCGCCAGGCCTTGGCCCATCTGCACTGGCGAACCAGCGGCCAGCTCTTCAGCCCATTTCACTTGATCCGGGCCAAACAGCACGATAGCGGTCGAACCCAGCTTGAAGCGACCCAGTTCGGCACCTTTTTCCAGATGGATTGGCGCACGCGCAGCTTCGTCGTAACGGAAGGTTTTCAGCTCGCGTTTCGGCGGCGTGACCAGACCGGCCCACACGGTTTCGATCGAAGCGACGATCATCGCGCCGACCAGCACCACAGCCATCGGGCCGCGCTCGGTGTCGAAAATGCACGCCACGCGCTCGTTGCGGGCGAACAGTTCTGGCACGTTTTCAGCGGTGGTCTGGTTGACCGAAAAGATCCGGCCCGGGATGTAGACCATTTCGCGCAGGGTGCCGGCCAGCGGCATGTGCACGCGGTGGTAGTCCTTCGGCGACAGGTAAATGGTGGCGAAGTCGCCACCCATGAACGGCGCGGCATTGGCCGCGTCACCGCCGAGCAATTCCAGCACGCTGAAGCTGTGGCCCTTGGCCTGGAACACGCGACCGTGTTCGATCGGGCCGAGCTGGCTGACAGCACCGTCGGCCGGGCTGAGGATCGCGCCCGGAGTCTGGTCCAGAGGACGTGCGCCGTCTTTCAGGGCGCGGGTGAAGAAGGCGTTGAAGTGTTCGTAAGCGGTCAGGTCTTCGACCAGCGCTTGCGACATGTCCACCTGATAGCGCTTGGCGAACCACTGGGTGAAGGCATTCTTGAACCAGCGCACGCGGCACTCGGCAACGCAGCCGGCCAAGCGCGACAGCAGGTGATGAGGTAGCAGGTACTGGCTGAGGATAAACAGACGCTCTTTCATTGGTTGTCCTTAAAAAACCTTAAATCTCGACAGGCGTGTCAGGGTGGTTGCCCCATTCGCCCCAGGAACCGGCGTAGCCCTTGACCCGCGGATAACCGAGGGACTTGGCCACCAGATAAGTGAAGCCCGACCGGTGATGGGTCTGGCAGTGGGTAATGATTTCTTTGTCCTTGGTGATCCCGAGGTCTTCGAGGATCTGCGGCATGTCCGTGCGGATGCGCAGCTGACGGGCCTTGTCCATGCCTGCGGTCCATTCGAAGTTGACCGCGCCGGGGATGTGCCCGGCCTTGGCGGCCAGCACTTTCTCGCCGGAATATTCCAGCGGCCCGCGCGCGTCCCAGATCGCCAGATCTTCGGCGCCGAGGCGGCTTTGCAGGTATTCGCGCGTGGCGGTCGGCTCTTCGTGCAGGGTCAATGCCAGCGGCCCACCGACAATTGGCGGAACCTGGATCGACATCGGCATGCCATCCGCCAGCCACGCTGGAAGACCACCGTCTATATAGTGGTACTTGTCGTGACCGATCACGTCGAGCAGCCAGATAAAGCGTCCGGCCCAGCCGCCGCCTTCGTCGTCATAGACCACGTAGACCGCGTCTTTGCGGTGGCCCAGTTCACCGAATAACGCTTCGAGATCGGCTTTGGCCGGCAGCAGGCCCGGCGCCGGCGGCTGGCCGAGCTGGGTGCGTTTCGGGTCGACAAAGCGTGCGCCGGGGATATGTCCCTCGGTGTAGCGGGCGGCACTGGTCAGGTCCACCAGAATCAGTTCGCCAGACTCCAGGCGCGGGAGCAGGTCGCTCGGCTCAATGACGAGCGGCAAGCCAGAGAAGTCAGACATGTGAGGTCTCCAGAGCACAAAGGGGAGGATTGTAGCGCAGCCTCATCGGCCACGGCTGCTAAAGCTGTGCAGGGCTTTTTCGATGCACTGCGCGGTTTTGCCAAAGGCTTGCACGCTGATGTCGGCGAACGGCCCGCCACCCTGATCGGCGACGACGATCATGATTACCCGGCCGTTATTGATCAGTGAGCGCAGGAACAGATGCTCACCGCGAAACAGCGTACGCAGGCTCGGCGGCAGCAGGGCGGAGAACTGGGCGTTGTTGTCCGGGTTGATGCGCACCTGTGCCTGTTGCGCGAGCAAGCGTTGCAGCACGCTGCTTTGGCTGACGGCGAACGTCAGCGCCGCAGCTTCTTTTGGCAAACCATAGGTTTGCTGCACGCGCAGACTTGACTGCGTGCGGTCGGCCATCAGGATCATCACCCGGCGCATGCCGCTGGCGGCCAACGCATCGCGGGCGGCGACGGTCAGGCTCATCGCATTGGTGAAGCGGCTTGGCTCGGCGAGCAGCTCGGCGCACTGTTTGCGCCATTGACCGAGGTCTTCAGCGGTGGGCGCAGCGGCGGGCAACATCCCGGTCGGCAAGCGCCGCGTGCCCCACGGCCACAGCAGCGAAACCGCCGGGTGCCACAGATCCGGCATCGCATGATAACGGGCGCTGTTGGCGGCCTGCTGGTGCAGTTGTTGCTGCACTTCATCCATCGAAATCTGCAAGTAAAGGCTGGTCAGATACTGCCAGCGCTCGCTGTGCGGACTGTCCCAGGCCTGTTGCGCCGACAGCGCCAGACCGTTGGCCAGCAGCACGGTATTGGCCGGTTGATTGAGCCAGCGGCGCAGAGTCGGGTCGTCATCGAGGCGGTTTTGCTGGCGCAGGGGGTGTGCGCTGTCGCGAGCGATGCGCAGCACTTTCACCAGTTCGCGCTGTTCGCTGAGCAGCAGTTTGTAACCCTGTTGCACCCAGATCGGCAGGTGCCAGGCCTCGACCAGCGCTTCAGCGATTTTCAGCAGGCGTACGCCGAACAATTGCTTTTCGACCGTGCGCGCCGATTCGCCCTTGTGGATAACCCGCAACTCCCATTCTTCGAGCAATTGCGGATAGGTCAGCGCCAATGGCCACAGCGGCGAAAGAAACAACAGGCTGCCCCAATGAATGTCCTGCCACAGTCGCGCCAGGCGACTGGCGAAAAAGCCATTGGCCTGTTGTGTCGCGTGCTGGCTGATCATTTGTAGCTGGCGCAGGGCCTTGGGGATTTGCATCTGCGGTTCGGCCGGCAGTCGCGCGAGCAATTCTTCCGTGCGCGCCAGGCCGAGACGGTTGATCGCCACCTCAAGATTTTCCGCCGGCGCGGCCATCGTGCCGTGGGTGTGACGATTCGCCTCACGGATGATGCTCAGTGCCAGTGCCGGGCTGTCCTGCATCAGGTCGGCGATGTCACGCAGTGAACTGCGATTGTCGCGAATCGCCCGACACACTTTGTCGTGAGCCTCCTGCGGTACGGGCAGTCGCACGCCATCGAGCAGCTTTACCCAGCCGTCGAGGGTGGTCGGGTTTGCGTTTGGGACGTTCGTTTCATTAGCCATGTCTGGACGGGATCTTCACTGACTGTAGACGCGCCCGGCATGGGCTAAATTGGCTTTTCGCCTGAACTGGCTATAGTCTGGCGCAGTTTTGCCGATAAGTAGAAGAAGAGATTTTTTAACTTCCGAATATGACCTTGAACCCGACTCAGTAAGTACTTTCCTACCTATGGCTAAAATTATCGGCATCATCGTCGTATTCGCGAGCGTGCTCGGCGGATACGTGCTTTCCCACGGCAAGATTGCCGCCCTGATCCAGCCTTTCGAGGTGTTGATTATCGGTGGCGCGGCACTCGGTGCGTTTCTGCAGGCCAACCCCGGCTACATGACCATGCACGTGCTCAAGAAATCTCTGAGCATGTTCAGTTCGCGCTTCAGCCACACCTTCTATCTGGAAGTGCTCGGCCTGATTTACGAGATCCTCAACAAGAGCCGCCGCGAAGGCATGATGGCCATTGAAGGCGACATTGAAGACGCCGCCGCGAGCCCGATCTTCGCCAAGTACCCGGCGGTGCTCAAAGACGAACGCATGACCGCGTTCATCTGTGATTACCTGCGCATCATGTCGTCCGGCAACATGGCCCCGCACGAGCTGGAAGGCTTGTTCGACATGGAACTGTACAGCCTCAAAGAAGACCTCGAGCATCCGTCCCACGCGGTGAACGGCATCGCCGACGCCATGCCCGGTTTCGGTATCGTCGCGGCGGTACTCGGCATCGTGGTGACCATGGCCTCGCTGGGTGAAGGTGATCAGAAGTCCATCGGTCTGCACGTGGGTGCGGCACTGGTAGGTACTTTCTTCGGTATTCTCGCGGCGTACGGTTTCTTCGGCCCGCTGGCGCACTCCCTGGCCCACGATGCCAAGGAAGAGCTGAACGTTTACGAAGCCATCAAGGCTTCGCTGGTCGCTTCGGCTTCCGGCATGCCGCCATCGCTGGCGGTCGAGTTCGGTCGCAAGGTGCTGTACCCGGCCCACCGTCCAAGCTTTGCCGAGCTGGAACAAGCCGTTCGCGGTCGCTAAGCCATGGAAAATAATCAGCCGATTATCATCAAGCGCGTCAAGCGCATAGCCGGCGGGCATCACGGTGGGGCGTGGAAAATCGCCTTCGCCGACTTCGCCACGGCGATGATGGCGTTCTTCCTGGTGTTGTGGCTGCTGTCCACCGCCACGCCTGAGCAGAAGATCGCCATCGCCGGCTACTTCAAAGACCCGGTCGGCTTTTCCGAAAGCGGCACGCCGTACATCATTGACCTGGGCGGTACGCCGACCCTGGCGCCGGAAAACACCCTCAACCCTGAGGTGAAATCCCAGCCGCAACCGGACAAGGTCACCGTCGACACCGAACAGGTCGAAGGCATGGCCGAGCAGGTCGAGAAGGAACGTCTGGAACTGCTTCTGCAAGAACTGCAGAACAAGGTCGACGAGAACCCGCAACTGCAGAAGTTCAAGGATCAGATCCTCTTCGAGATCACCCCGAACGGCTTGCGTATCCAGATCATGGACGCGGAAAACCGGCCGATGTTCGACTCCGGTTCCGCACGCCTGAAGCCGTACTTCGAAGACATCCTGCTGGCCATGGCCGACACCATCAAAGCGGTGCCGAACAAGATCAGCATCAGCGGCCACACCGACGCCAAGCCGTACACCGGCACCGGCGATTTCGGTAACTGGGAACTGTCGGCCAACCGTGCCAACGCCGCGCGTCGTGCACTGATCGCCGGTAGCTATCCGGATGCGCAAGTGGCGCGGGTGGTCGGTTACGCCTCGTCGGCGCTGTTCGACCGGGAAAACCCGTTCAACCCGGTCAACCGTCGTATCGACATCGTGGTGCTGACCAAAAAGGCCCAGGCCGCGATCGAAGGCGCGCAAGGTGCGGACGCAGCGAAACCGGCCGATGAAAGCCACAACGGCGCCGCTCCGGCAGCGCCGGTTGATCCGAACGCGTTGCCGGCGGATCAGCAACCGGTGCCAGCGCATGAGTTGCGTGAGCGGCTGAACTTGTTTGATGACGCCGCGCCTAAACCGGCTGAGCCGGGGAGTGCGGCGCCTGCGCCGTCTACTCCGCCAACCACTGCCCCGGCCCCCGCGCCGAAGCAGTGACCCACAAAAAAGCCGACAGCGATGTCGGCTTTTTTGTGTCTGGAATTTCACCTCGCCGCTCATTTGCGTGGCGTTACGAAATTGATCGGGAACCAGGCAAGTGAGGTCTTAGAACCCCCGCCGAATCCTGCTCTTCAACTGATCATGAAACTGCTCGGCATTCCTCTTGTAAGTCCCCTTCATCGACTCACTCATCGAATCCAGCATCACCGACCGCTTGTTCGTCACTTCCTCTCGATAAGCATCGATAAAGAAATCCAGATCTCTGTCCGTACTCAACTTCGGCCATTTATCCAGATACAACGGCAACTGCGCCGGTCCGGTCTTGAACGAGCAGATTCGCCGGTTGCTGATCGTCGCCTCACCAATCTCGAACGGCACCCACCACGACAAAGCAGTCCTCTCCGACACCACCGCGAGCAAGTGCGTGCATTCGGTGATGTTGCGGGTGATGACGCCGGTGATGTCATCGGTGGTCTGCGATTCCGGGTCGAGCACATCCAGGTAGGTTTTGATGTTGGCCTGTTTCAGGCGACTGTTGATTGCCATGGCCTGCATGCGATCCATATGGCGGTAGCTGATGAAGACAGGCATCAGAAATGTCCTTTGAGCGCGAGTTCGCGGTAGTAGGCGCCGAGCGCGGTGAGGCGGCAGCCGGTGGAGTGGAGGGCGGCGTAGTACATGTGCTCGGCGTCGACCGGCTCGATCAGGCTGTGGCGATTGCACTTTTGTAACTGGGCGAAAACCTCGCCATGCTCGGGGTTGAACGTCGCTTCGGTCGGCTCGTAGCTGGGGTCGAGCGGGTAGGTCGATTCGGCCTCGGCAAACCACTCGGGCAGTTTGCGCAGGATCTCTTTGGGGATCAGCGGCGAGACTTCGCGCAGGGAAATGAACTGCGAGACGTTGGTCTTGAATACCGGGCGTTGTTCCCAGGCGTCGAGCGCGTTGTCGACGAAGGAATAGAGGCTGCCGGGAGTGATCTTGCCGAGAATGTTTGCCGCACCGCCGTGCAGGGCCTGGAGCAGCAACCCGGTAAACACACCGTGTTGCGAACCTTCCATGGCCGGTTCTTCCTTTTTGCACGCGGTGAGAATGGTCATGCCTTCACCGACCACGCTGCTTTCACTGCGCAAAGCGCGCACCTCGCCGGCTGATCCGCTCTGGCAGCAGTCGAGAATGATGACTTTGTTTTTGATGCGGGTGGCTTTGGTGGCCCAATTGAGGATATCGCTGATGCGAATGCCATCCTTCGGGTTACGAAAGTCCTGCGGCAGCAGCATGCCTTCGTCATTGTCGTTATCGAAGCCGCCATGCCCGGCGAAATAAAGGAGGGCGACGTTACAGTCGCCGGAAAACAACTCGCGGATCTGGTCTTCAAGTTTCTCCCGGCTCAGATAATCCTCCGCGGACGTCAGCACGATGTTCTTGAAATTCGGATCGCCATTGGCGTCGGTTTTCAACACCGAAGCCATGGCCATGGCGTCGTTGCTGCAACCGCTCAGGCGCGAAATATGGGTGTAGTCGTTGATGCCGATAAACAGTCCCTTGCGCATGATCAGGCCGCCGTGTGCAGGCGGATCGCGCCGACGATGCTGTTGGTGTTCCACGCGCATTCGGCGTGTGCGGCGTTACGCACCACCGTGGAAATACGTTCGGCACCGAACGGTTTGATCGCGATGATCACCTTGCCCATGCGCTTGGCGATCTCGATTTCCTTGTTGATCCACTTGCTGTAGGTCGAATACATGCCGGCCATGATCAGCACCGCCGAGCAGGGGCGGATCTTGTTTTCGATGGCTTCTTCAAGCTGCTTGTCGGTCTGCGCGCCCATGATCGGGTTGTGCGTCGGCACCGAAAAATTCTTGTAAGTGAAGTCGGGGTGGGCACTGAGCAGGCGCACCAGATTGTCGTGGGCGTGGGAGTAGTTCCACGAGTGGCTGATGAACAAATGGTAGGTTTGCATGGGGGTTCCTCTGGGGCGCGAACGTGCGACGAGGAACTCAATGTAGGCCCATGAAATGAGCCTACAAGGCTTGGACGGAGAAAGAGAAAGGTCCTGCAAGCAGCCGTGCAGAAGTCCTACAGAAAGGCCTGATGTTTAAAAACGCGAGGGAGGTGTCAGGGAAAACCGACATCCGGCAGCCCTTGGGCAAAGGGCTGCCGGTACGACTGTTTAATAGCCGTTTTCAGGCAGGCTGGCGATGATCGAGCGGTAGCTGTTCATTCGTTGCTGCTGCACGCGGCCATCTTCCAGTGCCTTGAGCAAGGCGCAACCCGGTTCACGGTCGTGTTTGCAGTCGCGGAAGCGGCAGGTGCCGAGCAAATCGTCGAACTCGATGAAACCGGCTTCAACGTCGGCGCGGCTGACGTGACCGAGGCCGAATTCACGGATGCCCGGGGAGTCGATCAACTCGCCGCCGCCAGGGAAGTGGAACAGGCGCGCGGTGGTCGTCGTGTGCGTGCCCTGACCGGACAGCTCGGACAGCGGCCCGACGCGGGTTTCCACTTCCGGCAGCAGGCTGTTGACCAGCGACGACTTGCCGACGCCGGACTGACCGACGAAAACGCTGATGCGGCCGTCGAGCTGCTTTTGCAGCTGTTCCATGCCGTCACCGTGGTGCGCCGACACTTCCAGCACCGGATAACCCAGCGTGCGGTACACCGCCAGCAGCGCGTTGAGCGCCGGGGCGTTCTGCTCGTCGATGAGGTCGAATTTGTTCAGCAGTAGCAACGGACGGATGCCGGCGTGTTCGGCCGCGACCAGATAACGGTCGATCAGGTTGGCATGCGGCTCGGGCAGCGGGGCGAAAACGATGACGATCATGTCGACGTTGGCCGCCACCGGCTTCAGTTGGCCACGGCTGTCCGGGCGGCACAGTTCGGTGGTGCGCGGCAATTGCGCGACGATCACCCCGATGCCCTGATTGCCGGCGCGCCAGACGACCGTGTCGCCGGTCACCAGCGCCGGCAGGTTGGCGCGCAAGTGGCAACGGAATACCTGGCCGGCCTGATCGCCATCAGTGGCCTCGACCTCGACCTGCACACCGAAGTGAGCGATCACCAGGCCGGTCTGTTCCGGGCCCAGGTCGCCACCTTCCAGGGCTTCGACGGCCGAGGACTCGCGTTTGGCGGCGCGTGCTGCGCGCTCGCCCTGAATCTTTTCGATGCGCCAGTTTTGACGACGATTGAGTTGGCGTTTGGCCATGGGTGTTCCGTCTGAAGAATGCAGCGATTAGGTAAAACGGCCGCGAGTTTAGCACGCCCGGCCACCGGCCTAGGCTAAACTGCGCAGCATTGCCTAGGAGCCGAAATATGCAAAACCCGCAGAACCTGATCTGGATCGACCTGGAAATGACCGGTCTGGATCCGGATAACGACGTCATCATTGAGATGGCCACCATCGTCACCGACAGTGACCTCAACACGTTGGCCGAAGGTCCGGTGATCGCCATCCACCACAGCGATGCAGTGCTCGCGCGCATGGACGAGTGGAACACCCGCACCCACGGCAACTCCGGCCTGACCCAGCGCGTGCGCGACAGCCGCATCAGCATGGCCGAAGCCGAAGCTGAAACCATCGCGTTCCTGGAGAAATGGGTACCGAAAGGCAAGTCGCCGATCTGCGGCAACAGCATCTGCCAGGATCGTCGCTTCCTTTATACCCACATGAAAGGGCTGGAAAGCTACTTCCACTACCGCAACCTCGACGTCTCGACGCTCAAGGAACTGGCCGCGCGCTGGGCACCGGACGTGCGTGACAGCTTCAAGAAGGGCAGCACGCACCTGGCGCTGGACGACATTCGCGAATCCATCGCCGAGCTGCAGCATTACCGCAAGCACTTCATCAAGTTCTGATGTGATCCCTGTAGGAGCTGCCGAAGGCTCCTGCACGGATTTGTGTTTGCTGTGGTGCCCCCTTTTGGTGCCGCCGCGAAATGGCTAGACTGCGCGCCTTCTTGCCTGGATCGCCACCATGTTGCTGATGCTCTATCTCGTCGCCATCACCGCTGAAGCCATGACTGGCGCGCTGTCTGCCGGGCGTCGCGGCATGGACTGGTTTGGCGTGGTGCTGATCGCCTGCGTCACGGCGTTGGGCGGTGGTTCGGTGCGTGACGTGTTGCTCGGGCACTACCCGCTGACATGGGTCAAACACCCGGAATACCTGGTGCTGACCTCGGTCGCAGCGATGTTCACTGTGTTCACCGCGCGCTGGATGCGTCACCTTCGCTCGCTGTTTCTGGTGCTCGACGCCGTCGGCCTGGTGGCCTTCACCCTGATCGGCTGCATGACTGCACTGGAGATGGGCCACGGCATGCTGGTGGCCTCGGTCAGCGGCGTCATCACCGGGGTCTTCGGCGGCATCCTCCGCGATATCTTCTGCAACGACATCCCGCTGATCTTCCGCCGAGAGCTGTACGCCAGCGTCTCGTTCGCGGCGGCGTGGTGCTACATGCTCTGCCTTTACCTGAATGTGCCGAGCGAGCAGGCGATTTTGATCACGCTGTTTGGTGGCTTCCTGCTGCGCTTGCTGGCGATCCGTTTCCACTGGGAAATGCCCAAGTTCGTCTATAACGATCAGCCGTAACGCGATATCCCATGTAGGAACTGCCGAAGGCTGCGATCTTTTGACGTTCAAGATCAAAAGATCGCAGCCTGCGGCAGCTCCTACAGGGGGTTATGTGATTCCGTGTTGTTTCAGAGCCCATTCGACGTGTTCTTGTACCAGCTCTGACGGATAGTCTCGCCGTGCCTTCAACGCTTCCAGCACCGGAATGCTCGACGGCGCGTTACCGAGTCCCACCGCCAGATTGCGCAACCAACGCTCATAACCGGCACGGCGCAGCGGTGAGCCTTCAGTGCTGCTGAGAAACTTGTCTTCATCCCACAGAAATAGCTCAGCCAGTTCAGCGTTGTCGAGATTGTGCCGTGGCTTGAAGTCGCTTTCCCCGGACGGTTTGGCGAAACGGTTCCACGGGCAGACGATCTGGCAGTCGTCGCAGCCGAACACACGGTTGCCGATCAGCGGGCGCAGGTCTTCGGGGATCGCGTTTTTCAGTTCGATCGTCAGGTAGGAAATGCAGCGGCGCGCGTCCAGCACGTACGGACCGACGAAGGCGTTGGTCGGACAGATATCCAGGCACGCGGTGCAGCGCCCGCAATGTTCGGTGCTGTGCGGCTCATCGACCGGCAGCGGCAGATCGACGAACAACTCGCTCAAGAAGAAATAACTACCGGCCTTGCGGTTCAGCACCAAGGTGTTTTTGCCGATCCAGCCCAATCCAGCCTGCTCGGCGATGGCTTTTTCCAGCACGGGCGCGCTGTCGACAAACGCACGAAAACCGAATGGGCCGATCTCCGACTGGATCTTGTCGGCTAATTGTTGCACGCGTTTACGGATCAATTTGTGGTAATCGCGGCCCAACGCATAACGCGACACGTAAGCTTTTTCCGGTTGCGCCAGTCGCTTGGCCATTTCGGTATCGCCCGGCAGGTAGTCCATGCGCAGCGAGACCACGCGCAACGTACCCGGCACCAGCTCTTCGGGGTGCGAGCGTTTGCTGCCGTGGGCGCCCATGTAGTCCATTTCGCCGTGGTAGCCGGCCTCGAGCCAGCGCGCGAGGTGCTGCTCATGCTCGGCCAGATCCAGACCGCTGATGCCGACTTGCTGAAAGCCCAGCTCGCGGCCCCAATCCTTGATCGATTGGGCGAGGGCGGGCAGGTCTGTGGTGATGGCGGACATGAGACGAGAGAAACCGGAGCTGAGGTGCGTATAATTCTGCCAGACATCGGAGCCCGAAGACGCATGCCGCACACGAAAGATCAATTACCCGACGCGCTGTATGGTGCCGCACAGGTGCGCGAACTCGATTCACGGCTGATTGCCGCGGGCACGCCGGGCTTCGAATTGATGCAGCGCGCCGCTCACGCAACCTGGCGCGCACTGGTTCGGCAATGGCCTTCGGCGACCGAGCTGACGGTGCTGGCCGGGCATGGCAACAACGCCGGCGACGGTTATCTGGTCGCGGCGATGGCGCAGCGAGCGGGCTGGCAGGTGCGGGTGTTGGCCGTCGGCGATCCGCAACGTTTGCAGGGCGATGGCGCGCAGGCCCATGCCGAGGCGCTGGCTGAAAATGTTCTGGTGCAGGGCTGGCAGGCTCAAAGCGAACTGCGCGGCGTCCTTCTTGATGCCTTGCTCGGCACGGGGCTGAACGGTGAGGTGCGCGAGCCTTACCTTTCGGCGATCAACGCAATCAACGCCAGTGGTTTGCCGGTGACAGCCGTCGATATCCCTTCCGGGCTAAGCGCTGACACCGGGCAAGTGCTGGGCACCGCGGTGCAGGCCGATCTGACGGTGAGCTTTATCGGGCTGAAAGTCGGCCTGTTTACCGGGGACGCGGCGGATCACGTCGGCCAACTGCTGTTTAACGATTTGCAGGCCGGCGCCGACATCTATCGTGACATTCCCGTTATCGCCCGACGGCTGAACACGGCTAATCTTCCGGGGCTGGCGGCGCGTGCCCCGGCTTCGCACAAGGGCCGCTTCGGCCACGTGCTGCTGATCGGGGGCGATCACGGTTTTGGCGGGGCGATCCTGCTCAGCACCGAAACCGCTTTGCGCAGCGGCGCGGGCATGGTCTCTCTGGCGACCCGCCCTGAATATGTCCCGGCAGCGTTGACGCGAGTCCCGGAAGCCATGGCGCTCGGTACATCGTCGGCCAATCAATTGATGGGGTTGCTGGAAAAAGTCTCGGTGCTGGTTGTCGGCCCGGGGTTGGGGCAGGCCGCTTGGGGGCGAGCGCTGTTGTCCGCTGCCGCCAACGCGGCATTGCCGCAAGTGTGGGACGCCGATGCACTGAACCTGCTGGCGAGCGGTTTCGTTGGGTTGCCCAAGGATTGCGTGATCACGCCGCATCCGGGGGAAGCGGCCCGGTTGCTCGGAATCAGCACTGCCCAGGTTCAGGCGGATCGCCCGGCAGCGGCGCTGGCATTGAGCAAAAAATACTCGGCGGTTGTCGTGCTCAAAGGTGCCGGCAGCCTGATCGCCCACCCCGATGGCCGATTGGCTGTGTGTCATCAAGGTCATCCGGCCATGGCCACTGCCGGCCTCGGTGATGTGCTGGCCGGTTTGACCGGTGCGCTGTTGGCGCAAGGCATGGACAGTTTCGAAGCCGCTTGCCTGGCGGTCTGGCTGCACGCCAATGCGGGAATGCAGCAAGGGAAATTGGGCCGTGGGCTGGCGGCCAGTGATCTGATTCCAGCCATTCGTCAGTTGTTGGAGGAGCAAGTACCGTGTCTGAAGTAACCCTGTACCTGGCCGATGAACAGGCCATGAGCGACTTTGGTGCACGGATCGCCCGCGTGACCCAGGGCCATGGCCTGATTTTTCTTGAAGGCAACCTGGGGATGGGCAAAACCACGCTGTCGCGCGGGATCATTCGCGGGCTGGGCCATGTCGGCGCAGTAAAAAGTCCGACCTTCACCTTGGTCGAACCTTACGAGATCGGTGACCTCCGCGCCTTCCACTTTGACCTGTATCGACTGGTCGATCCGGAAGAACTGGAGTTCCTCGGCATCCGCGACTACTTCGAAGACGATGCGATGTGCCTGATCGAGTGGCCCGATAAAGGTGCAGGCTTTTTGCCAAAGCCTGACCTGACCATTACCATTAGCCCGCAAGACAGCGGGCGTTCGCTGAAAATTTTATCCCAGGGCTCGCGTGGCGAGGCCTGGTGTGCCGCTTTGGCGTTGGAATCCAATTAAATGATGGGGTTAGGTATGCGCTTTCGCGCGATGGTGGCTGCCGCTGGACTGATGTTGATGGCAGTAACCGTCAACGCTGTGGCCGATTCAAAGGTCAACAGCGTGCGCCTGTGGCGGGCGCCGGACAACACGCGACTGGTCTTCGACCTGAGCGGCCCGGTGCAGCACAGCGTGTTCACCCTGACCGCGCCGGACCGGCTGGTGATCGACATCAACGGCGCGACCCTCGGTGCGCCGCTGAATGTGCAGACCGCTAACACGCCGATAACCGCAATGCGTTCGGCCCAACGCACGCCGACCGATCTGCGGGTAGTCATTGACCTGAAGAAAGCCGTCACGCCGAAAAGCTTCTCGCTGGCGCCGAACGCGCAGTACGGCAACCGCTTGGTGGTCGATCTGTTCGACAACCCGGCCGACGCCGCGCCGCCGCCCGCGCCAAGCCCGAAAGTCGCGACCGTGCCAGCGGTGCCGGTAACGCCAACTGAGCCTTCGATCAAATTGCCGCCCGCTCCGGCGGGCAAACGCGACATTATTGTGGTGATCGACGCCGGCCACGGTGGCGAAGACCCCGGTGCGTCCGGCTCGCGCGGCCAGCGTGAAAAAGACGTGGTGCTGCAGATCGCCCGCGAACTGCAGCGTCAGGTCAACGGCATGAAAGGCTTCCGTGCTGAACTGACCCGTACCGGCGACTACTTCATCCCGTTGCGTGGCCGTACCGAAATCGCTCGCAAGAAGGGCGCCGACCTGTTCGTCTCGATCCACGCCGATGCTGCGCCGTCTGCCGCCGCTTTCGGTGCCTCGGTGTTTGCCCTGTCTGATCGCGGTGCGACTTCGGAGACTGCCCGTTGGCTGGCCGACAGCGAAAACCGTTCCGACTTGATCGGTGGTGCCGGCAACGTCAGCCTCGACGACAAGGACCGCATGCTCGCGGGCGTTCTGCTCGACCTGTCGATGACCGCCTCGCTGACCTCCAGCCTCAACGTCGGCCAGAAAGTCCTGACCAACATCGGCCGCGTCACGCCGCTGCACAAACAACGCGTGGAGCAGGCCGGGTTCATGGTGCTGAAATCGCCGGACATCCCGTCGATCCTGGTCGAAACCGGCTTCATCTCCAACGCCAACGAGGCGAACAAGCTCTCGGCGTCGAGCCACCAGCAAGCGCTGGCGCGTTCGATCAGCAGCGGCGTGCGTCAGTTCTTCCAGCAAAACCCACCGCCGGGCACCTACATCGCCTGGCTGCGTGATTCCGGCAAAATCGCCCAAGGCCCGCGCGACCACCGTGTCGGCCCGGGTGAGACGCTGGCGATGATCGGCGTGCGCTATCAGGTGTCGCCGGCCACGTTGCGCAGCGCAAACAACCTGAAAAGCGATGAGCTGAAAGTCGGCCAGCATCTGACCATTCCTGGCACCGAACTGGCGTCCAAAGAATGAGCGAAGTGCTGAACGCTGCCGCGCGCATCGAACTGCTCAGCCCTCGGCTGGCGAACCAGATTGCCGCCGGTGAGGTGGTTGAACGCCCGGCCTCGGTGATCAAGGAGTTGCTGGAGAACAGCCTCGATTCCGGCGCTAAACGCATCGATGTCGATGTCGAGCAGGGCGGCGTCAAGCTGCTGCGCGTACGCGACGATGGCAGTGGTATTTCCGCTGATGACCTGCCGCTGGCGCTAGCGCGTCACGCCACCAGCAAGATCCGTAACCTGGAAGACCTCGAACAAGTGATGAGCCTGGGCTTTCGGGGTGAGGCGCTGGCATCGATCAGCTCCGTGGCACGTCTGACCCTGACCTCGCGCACCCGTGGTGCCGAGCAGGCCTGGCAGGTCGAAACCGAAGGCCGCGACATGGCGCCTCGGGTGCAACCGGCGGCGCACCCGGTCGGCACCTCGGTGGAAGTTCGCGACCTGTTCTTCAACACCCCGGCACGACGTAAATTCCTCAAGACGGAAAAAACCGAATTCGATCACCTGCAAGAAGTGATCAAACGTCTGGCGCTGGCGCGTTTCGACGTGGCGTTCCACCTGCGTCACAACGGCAAGACCATCCTTAGCCTGCATGAGGCCCATGATGATGCGGCGCGTGCCCGGCGTGTGGCGGCGATTTGCGGTTCGGGGTTTCTTGAGCAAGCCTTGCCGATCGAGATCGAACGCAATGGCCTGCATTTGTGGGGCTGGGTTGGATTGCCGACCTTCAACCGCAGTCAGGCGGATTTGCAGTATTTCTTTGTGAATGGCCGGGCGGTGCGCGACAAACTGGTTGCCCACGCGGTGCGTCAGGCCTATCGCGACGTGCTGTTCAATGGCCGGCACCCGACGTTTGCGCTGTTTTTCGAGGTCGATCCGGCGGCGGTCGACGTCAACGTGCACCCGACCAAGCACGAAGTGCGCTTCCGTGACGGGCGCATGGTGCATGACTTCCTTTACGGCACGCTGCACCGCGCATTGGGCGATGTGCGACCGGAAGATCAACTGGCCGGTTCGGTGACCACCGCCATCGTCCGCCCGACCGGCCTCGATGCTGGTGAATTCGGCCCGCAAGGCGAAATGCGTCTGGCTGCCAATGCGCTGCTGGAGCAACCGCAAGCGCAACCGGCGTTCAACACCTCGTCCGGTGCCAGTGCCGGCGGCGCTTACCAGTACCAATACACACCGCGTCCGCAATCGGCAGTGCCGCCGGCCGCTGAAGCTCAAGCGGCGTACCGCGAGTTCTTCGCGCCGCTGCCTGAGGCCAATGCCAACGCATTGCCGGCCGGGCAGGAAGACATTCCACCGCTCGGATATGCACTGGCGCAGCTCAAGGGCATCTACATTCTGTCCGAGAACGCCCAAGGCCTGGTGCTGGTGGACATGCACGCCGCCCACGAACGGATCATGTACGAACGTCTGAAAATCGCCATGGCCAGCGAAGGTCTCAGTGGCCAGCCTTTGCTGGTTCCAGAGTCGCTGGCGGTCAGTCAGCGCGAGGCCGATTGCGCCGAAGAACACGCAGCATGGTTTCAGCGCCTGGGCTTTGAATTGCAACGGCTGGGCCCGGAAACCCTGGCGATCCGCCAGATTCCGGCCTTGTTGAAGCAGGCCGAAGCCAATCGTCTGGTCGGCGACGTGCTGTCGGACCTGATGGAGTACGGCACCAGCGACCGGATTCAGGCGCACCTCAACGAATTGCTCGGCACCATGGCCTGCCACGGCGCGATCCGCGCCAACCGGCGCCTGGCCCTGCCGGAAATGAACGGCCTGCTGCGTGACATGGAAAACACCGAACGCAGTGGTCAATGCAACCATGGCCGACCGACCTGGACCCAACTGGGCCTGGACGATCTGGACAAACTGTTCCTGCGCGGTCGTTGATGAGCCAGCTCCCTCCAGCGATTTTCCTGATGGGCCCGACCGCTGCGGGCAAGACCGATCTGGCCATCGAGCTGACCAAGGTGCTGCCGTGCGAGCTGATCAGTGTCGATTCGGCGCTGGTCTATCGCGGCATGGACATCGGCACTGCCAAGCCCTCGAAAGAGTTGCTGGCCGAATATCCGCACCGTTTGATCGATATTCTCGATCCGGCGCAGGCCTATTCAGCTGCGGATTTCCGTCGCGATGCCTTGCAAGCCATGGCCGAAATCACCGCGCGCGGAAAAATTCCGTTGCTGGTGGGCGGCACGATGCTCTACTACAAGGCGTTGGTCGACGGTCTGGCGGACATGCCGGCAGCTGATCCCGCCGTGCGTGCGCAGATCGAAGAAGAGGCTGCACGCCTTGGCTGGCAAGCCCTGCACGACCAATTGGCAGTCATCGACCCGGTGTCCGCTGCGCGGATTCACCCGAACGATCCGCAGCGCTTGAGTCGCGCGCTGGAAGTCTATCGCGTCAGCGGTCAGAGCATGACTGCCCTGCGCCAGCAACAATCTGCGCAAAGTACTGAAGCAGCCGCTTCGGGACTGCAACAATTGCCCTATACTGTCGCGAACTTGGCCATTGCTCCGGCAAATCGTCAGGTACTGCACGAGCGCATTAAACAAAGATTCACAAATATGCTGGAACAGGGGTTCATCGACGAGGTCGTAGCCCTGCGTAAAAGAAGTGACCTGCATTCCGGGTTGCCGTCTATACGTGCGGTAGGCTACCGCCAAGTCTGGGATTATCTGGATGGCACGCTGTCGTTGGCTGAAATGCAGGAGCGCGGCATCATTGCCACGCGTCAATTGGCCAAACGCCAGTTCACCTGGCTGCGCAGCTGGGAAGATATACACTGGCTGGACAGTCTTGATTGCGACAATCTGCCACGCGCCTTGAAATACCTTGGGACCATCTCCATATTGAGCTGAGTCCTTGCAATTGCCGTCTATCCTTGGGGGTGTGACGGCCAAAGCCATCTGAATTACCTATTTTTTATTATTGAATCCTTAAAGGAGTGCGGCACATGTCAAAAGGGCATTCGCTACAAGACCCTTACTTGAATACTTTACGTAAAGAGAAAGTTGGGGTTTCCATCTACCTGGTCAACGGTATCAAACTGCAAGGCACGATCGAGTCGTTCGACCAGTTCGTGATCCTGCTGAAAAACACCGTGAGCCAAATGGTTTACAAACACGCTATCTCGACAGTCGTGCCGGTTCGTCCAATTCGTCTGCCTAGCGCAACCGAATCCGAAGCAGGTGACGCTGAGCCAGGTAACGCCTGATAGGAGTCTCCTTTGTTCTTTGAGCGCCACGGTGGTGGTGAACGAGTCATCCTCGTTCACTTGGATGGACAGGACCCTGAGGCGCGCGAAGATCCGCAGGAGTTTCAGGAATTGGCTAATTCGGCGGGCGCCGAGACCGTTGCGTTTTTTAACGTGCCGCGTCATCGGCCAACCGCCAAATTCCTGATCGGCAGCGGCAAGGTCGAGGAACTGCGCGACCTGGTCAAGGCTGAAGAAGCCGATCTGGTGATTTTCAATCACATCCTCACGCCCAGTCAGGAACGTAACCTCGAACGTGTTTTCGAGTGTCGCGTGATCGACCGTACCGGTCTGATTCTCGATATTTTCGCCCAGCGCGCCCGTACCCATGAAGGCAAGCTCCAGGTCGAACTGGCCCAGCTTGATCACATGAGCACGCGGCTGGTTCGCGGCTGGACTCACCTTGAGCGTCAAGGTGGCGGTATCGGCATGCGCGGTCCGGGTGAAACCCAGCTCGAAACCGACCGCCGTTTGCTGCGGGTTCGCCTGCGCCAGATCAAGGGCCGGCTCGAGAAGGTGCGCAGCCAGCGCGAGCAATCGCGTCGCGGCCGCTCCCGTGCGGACATCCCTACCGTTTCTCTGGTGGGATACACCAACGCCGGCAAGTCCACACTCTTCAATAATGTGACGAAATCCGATGTCTACGCGGCCGACCAATTGTTCGCCACGCTGGACCCGACCCTGCGCCGTCTCGACATTGACGACCTGGGGCCGATCGTTCTGGCGGACACGGTGGGCTTCATTCGCCACTTGCCGCACAAGCTGGTCGAAGCATTTCGGTCTACCCTCGAAGAGTCGAGCAATTCCGATCTGCTGTTGCACGTGATCGATGCGGCCGAACCGGATCGCATGTTGCAGATCGAGCAGGTGATGGTGGTGCTGGGCGAGATTGGTGCCCAGGACTTGCCGATCCTCGAGGTCTATAACAAACTCGATTTGCTTGAAGGCGTTGAACCGCAAATCCAGCGCGACGAAAACGGCAAGCCCCAGCGGGTCTGGCTTTCGGCGCGTGATGGCTGTGGTCTGGAATTGCTTGAACAAGCCATCGCCGAATTACTCGGCAGTGATTTGTTTGTCGGTACCCTGCGCTTGCCGCAACGATTCGCGCGACTGCGTGCGCAGTTTTTCGAACTCGGTGCGGTGCAGAAAGAAGAGCATGACGAAGAAGGCATCAGTCTGCTGGCCGTTCGTTTGCCCCGTGTCGAGCTGAATCGACTGGTAAGCCGCGAAGGATTGCAGCCGATGGAATTCATCGAGCAACACACTTTGCAATAAAAGCCTGAAGAAGCGGTTGTGCCGTGACGGCAGGCATTCTGTAGCATTGGTCGGCGCGCCGTGGGTGCGTCTTTGCTTTATCAGATGGAGAGCGCTATGGCTTGGAATGAGCCGGGTGGCAACTCGAATAATCAGGATCCTTGGGGTGGCAAGCGCCGCAATAACGGCGACCGCAAGGGGCCACCGGATCTCGACGAGGCCTTCCGAAAGCTGCAGGAAAGCCTGAACGGGTTGTTCGGTGGTGGTAAGAAACGTGGTGATGACGGCGGTGGTTCGGGCAAGAGCGGTGGCGGCTTCGGCGGTCTGCTCGGCATCGGCCTCGTCGTGCTGGCGGCTGTCTGGCTGTACAGCGCAGTTTACGTAGTGGACGAGCAGGAGCAAGCCGTGGTGCTGCGCTTCGGCAAGTACTACGAGACTGTCGGCCCGGGCCTGAACATCTACTTCCCGCCGATCGACAAGAAGTACATGGAAAACGTCACGCGTGAGCGTGCGTACACCAAGCAGGGCCAGATGCTGACCGAAGACGAGAACATCGTCGAAGTCCCACTGACCGTGCAGTACAAGATCAGCAACCTGCAGGATTTCGTGCTGAACGTTGATCAGCCGGAAATCAGCCTGCAGCACGCGACCGACAGTGCCCTGCGCCACGTGGTGGGTTCCACTGCCATGGATCAGGTGCTGACTGAAGGTCGTGAACTGATGGCCAGCGAAATCAAGGAGCGGCTGCAACGCTTCCTCGATACCTATCGCACCGGTATCACCGTCACTCAGGTCAACGTACAGAGCGCAGCGGCACCGCGTGAAGTGCAGGAAGCCTTCGATGACGTGATCCGCGCCCGTGAAGACGAGCAGCGTTCGCGCAACCAGGCGGAAACCTACGCCAACGGCGTCGTGCCGGAAGCCCGTGGTCAGGCCCAGCGCATCCTCGAAGATGCCAACGGTTACCGCGACGAAACGGTCTCGCGTGCCAAGGGTGAGGCTGACCGCTTTACCAAGCTGGTCGCCGAGTATCGCAAGGCACCTGAAGTGACCCGCCAGCGTCTGTACCTGGACACCATGCAGGAAGTCTTCAGCAACACCAGCAAGGTTCTCGTGACCGGCAACAAGAATGGCCAGAGCAACCTGTTGTACCTGCCGTTGGACAAGATGATCCAGAACAATCCGGGCAGCAGCGGGCCAGTGACCGGTTCGGCCGCCGCCAGCAACAACACGGATGTCACGCCGCACGTCACTGACCTGCCGCAGTCGCGCACAAGGGAGACCCGCTGATGAGCAATAAATCGCTGATCGCCCTGATCGTTGGCGTCGTGGTGGTACTGGTTGGCTGGAACTGCTTCTACATCGTCGCTCAGACCGAGCGTGCGGTGCTGCTGCAATTCGGTCGCGTGGTTCAGGCTGATGTTCAGCCGGGTCTGCATGTGAAAGTGCCTTACGTTAACCAGGTGCGTAAATTCGACGCACGTCTGATGACGCTGGACGCACCGACACAACGCTTCCTGACCCTGGAAAAGAAAGCCGTGATGGTCGATGCCTACGCCAAGTGGCGCGTGAAAGATGCCGAGCGCTTCTACACCGCGACTTCCGGTCTCAAGCAAATCGCCGACGAGCGTCTGTCCCGTCGTCTGGAATCCGGTCTGCGTGACCAGTTCGGTAAGCGCACTCTGCACGAAGTGGTGTCGGGTGAGCGTGACGCGTTGATGGCTGACATCACCGCATCGCTGAACAAAATGGCGGAAAAAGAGCTGGGTATCGAAGTGGTCGATGTCCGGGTCAAAACCATCGATCTGCCGAAAGAAGTGAACCGCAGTGTGTTCGAGCGTATGAGCACCGAGCGTGAGCGTGAAGCTCGCGAGCACCGCGCCAAGGGTAACGAGCTGGCCGAAGGCATCCGTGCCGACGCCGATCGCCAACGCCGCGTGTTGCTGGCTGAAGCCTATCGTGAATCCGAAGAGGTTCGCGGTGACGGTGATGCCCAGGCCGCTGCGATCTACTCCAAGGCCTATGGTCAGGATCAGGAGTTCTACAGTTTCTACCGTAGCCTGCGTGCCTACCGTGAAAGCTTCGCGAACAAATCCGACGTATTGGTCCTCGACCCAAGCAGCGACTTTTTCCACTACCTGGAAAAGGCCAAGCCTTGATACGCCGTTGACCTGAATCATTCCGCCCGGCGGCTAAAACCTCGGGCGGGGTGATCCTTTGGGAAAACGTGTGTATGATGCGGCAGCCGGGAAATTCCCGGCTTTTTTGCGTCTGCACGTTTGATTGCTGTTTTTTGTTGCAGGCATCGGGTTGAATGGCCCGAGAGTATTTCGAGGAAAGTGATGGGCGAAGCCGGTAACAGGCCTTTCGCCGCGTCGTTCATGCGCGTGCGTTTTGAACGGACCGATCATTTTCTGCTTCACTCAAGGCTCGCCCGCAGGCTGGCCGCCCGGATCAAAGGGGAATGGCGTAATGGCAACGGTAGACCGCTGGCTGCTGCCAGATGGCATCGAAGAAGTACTGCCACCGGAAGCGGCGCGCATTGAAGTCGCGCGTCGTCAGGTGTTGGATCTGTTCCAGAGCTGGGGTTACGAGTTTGTCGTGACTCCCCATATCGAGTACCTGGAATCCCTGCTGACCGGCGCGGGCCAGGACCTGGATCTGCGTACCTTCAAGGTCATCGACCCGCAGTCGGGCCGGCAGATGGGTTTCCGTGCCGACATCACGCCGCAAGTGGCGCGCATCGATGCGCACACCCTGCGTCGCGAAGGTCCGAGCCGTCTGTGCTACGCCGGCAGCGTGTTGCACGCGCAGCCGCGTGCACTGTCGTCCTCGCGCAGCCCGATCCAGTTGGGCGCCGAGTTGTACGGCGACGCCAGCCCGAGCAGCGACGTTGAAGTGATCAGCCTGATGCTGGCCATGCTGCAACTGGCCGATGTGCCGGATGTGCACATGGACCTCGGTCATGTCGGCATCTACCGTGGTCTGGCGCGTGCCGCCGGTCTGTCCGGTGAAGTCGAGCAGCAGTTGTTCGATGCGTTGCAACGCAAGGCCATCGACGAGGTCATTACCTTGACCGAAGGCCTGCCGGCCGATCTGTCCGGCATGCTGCGTGCGCTGGTTGATCTGTGTGGCGGCCGTGAAGTGTTGAGCGCTGCTCGCGAGCGTCTGGCCAATGCGCCGGCGCCGGTATTGGCGGCACTGGAAGATTTGCTGGCAATCGCCGAGCGTCTGTCGGCACGCTTCCCGGAGCTGCCGTTGTACTTCGATCTGGGCGAGTTGCGTGGCTACCACTACCACACCGGTGTGGTGTTCGCGGTGTTCGTACCGGGTGTTGGCCAGTCCATCGCTCAGGGCGGTCGCTACGACGACATCGGCGCGGATTTTGGCCGCGCGCGTCCGGCGACTGGCTTTTCCACCGATTTGAAAACCCTGGTGACCCTGGGGCGTGCTGAGATCGAGCTACCGTCTGGCGGTATCTGGATGCCTGACAGTACGGATGCGGCACTCTGGCAGCAGGTTTGCCAGTTGCGCAGTGAGGGTCAGCGTGTCGTTCAGGCTTTGCCTGGGCAACCTTTGGCCGCCGCCCGTGATGCGGACTGCGACCGGCAATTGATTCAGCAGAACGGGCTTTGGCAAGTATCGCCACTGGCTTCTTGAGTTTTCCTGCCGGCCATCGCCGGCACCAAGTTTGCGCGAATGAGGACAAGTGTTATGGGTAAGAATGTCGTAGTCCTGGGCACCCAATGGGGTGATGAGGGCAAAGGCAAGATCGTTGATCTGCTGACCGAACATGCTGCAGCCGTAGTGCGCTACCAAGGTGGCCACAACGCTGGCCACACACTGGTGATCGACGGCGAAAAAACCGTCCTGCACCTGATCCCGTCGGGCGTGCTGCGCGAAGGCGTGCAGTGCCTGATCGGCAACGGCGTGGTGGTTGCACCTGACGCCCTGCTGCGCGAGATCACCAAGCTGGAAGAGAAAGGCGTACCGGTGCGCGAGCGTCTGCGTATCAGCCCGTCCTGCCCGCTGATCCTGTCCTTCCACGTGGCGCTGGATCAGGCCCGTGAAAAGGCCCGTGGCGAGCTGAAGATCGGTACTACCGGTCGCGGCATCGGCCCGGCCTACGAAGACAAGGTTGCGCGTCGTGGTCTGCGTGTTGGCGACCTGCTGAACATGCCGCGCTTCGAAGACAAGCTGCGTGAACTGGTGGATTACCACAACTTCATGCTGGTCGGTTACTACAAAGAGCCGGCCATCGAGTTCGAAAAAACCCTCGCCGAGTGCAAGGAATACGCTGAGCTGCTGAAGCCGCTGATGCTCGACGTGACCGCTGAGCTGCACGACCTGCGTCGCGCCGGCAAAGACATCATGTTCGAAGGCGCCCAGGGTTCGTTGCTCGACATCGACCACGGTACCTACCCGTACGTGACCAGCTCCAACACCACCGCCGGTGGCGTGGCGACCGGTTCGGGCGTTGGTCCGATGTTCCTCGATTACATCCTGGGCATCACCAAGGCTTACACCACTCGCGTTGGTTCGGGCCCGTTCCCGACTGAGCTGTTCGACGAGGTAGGTGCACACCTGGCCAAGCAAGGTCACGAGTTCGGTGCGACCACCGGCCGTGCCCGTCGTTGCGGCTGGTTTGACGCCGTTATCCTGCGTCGCGCTATCGATGTGAACAGCATCTCGGGCATCTGCCTGACCAAGCTGGACGTACTCGACGGCCTGGAAACCATCAACATCTGCGTCGGCTACAAAGACGCCGAAGGCAACGCTGTTGCTCCGACCGACGCTGACAGCTACGTAGGCCTGCAGCCTGTGTACGAAGAAGTGCCGGGCTGGACCGAATCGACCGTGGGCGCCAAGACCCTGGAAGAGCTGCCGGCGAACGCTCGTGCCTACATCAAGCGCGTTGAAGCGTTGATCGGTGCACCGATCGACATTATTTCGACGGGCCCGGACCGCAACGAAACCATCGTTCTGCGTCATCCGTTTGCTTGATAAGTCGTTGATGTAAAAAAACAAAGGCCCCTTAATCGGGGCCTTTGTCGTTTATGCTTGTTGGACGGCATGACCTTTGCTGTGAATCTGCTTACAAGAGTGCCATCAAATTAATGGCGTCAGAAGTAGAGGTATTCACAGTGTCGGCCGTTCTCTCACTGTTACAAAGCCGTTTGTTGCGACCTGTATTCGTTACCCTTGGTATCGCCCTTTTGGTGCAGGTGCTGGTGGCCGTTGCCCTGACGCGGAGCACCGTCACGGCGCTGGAAGCTGATCTGGCGGTGCGCCTTGGTGCCGACAGCCAGAAACTCTCCGGCGAACTGGAGCAGGCCGGGCGTGAAGTCACGTCGAGTCTCGATAACCTTTCTTCCAGTACTCGTCAGCGTTTGACCGCTGGTTTGTCTGCGCGTCTGAAGGATGAGCAGGCGCAACTGCGGGCGACCCTGGAAAAGGATCTGAAGGATTCGGCCAATGACATGGCACAGTTGCTCGCTTCGGTGGCGCCGCGCGCCATGTGGGACAGCGACGTGCCGACACTGTCCGAATTCGCTCGCCGGGCCCAGCGCAATCCCAACGTGCTGTTCGTGGTGTACGACGATGCCACCGGTCAGCATCTGACCCGTTATCTCAACCGTGAAAACCCGATCAACAAGGCCTTGCTGGAAAAAGGCCAGGGTGAGCGTGCGCTGGATAAAGTGCTGGATGCGGCGAAGAACGATCCGTCGGTCTATTACCTCGAGGCCTCGATCAATCCCAATGGCGTGGAAATCGGCAAGGTGCTGATGGGTGTGTCCACGGCCTCGGTGGAAACCGATCTGGCAGCGCTGGACAAGCGCTTCACGGCGCTGATTGCCAGCAGTGATCAGTTGGTCGGCGACAGTCTCAAGGGCGCTGCCGCAGACAGTGCCAAAGCCATGCAGTCGCGCCTGCAGTCGGCGCAGTCCACTGCGACCGAGATGAAATCCAATACCGCCAATACCGTTCAGGAAGCAGCGGCAACCTTGCGCTGGCGCATTGGCCTGGGTCTGGCGCTGGTCGGTTGCGGTGTGCTGTTGTTGCTGGCGGTAGTGTTGGGCCATCGCGTGGTCAATCGGCTGAAGATGCTCAATGCAGCGATGGACGATCTGGCTGCGGGCGAGGGCGACCTGACCAAGCGAGTACAGATCAACAGCAAAGACGAAATCGGCGACATGGCTTCGGCGGTCAATCGCTTTGTGGATAAGTTGCAGCCGATCGTGCGCGAGGCGGGCGATGTTGCGCAGCGCACCGGCGTCGAGATTGGCGCGATGACCCTGCGCAATGCCGGTGCAGATGCGGCGGCGGGCATGCAGCGTGATGAAGTGGCGGAGAGTCTGCGCGCACTGTCGCAAATGGCTGATGAGGCGCAGTCGGAAAGCCATGCCATGCAGGCCGCATTGAAGCAGGTTGTGGATATTCGCCAGGCGACTGACGAAAACACTCGTACGTCCGCCAAGGTCGGCAGTCTGATCGAAGCGCTGGCGGGGCAGGTCGATACCGGGGCGAAAGTGATCGAGCGACTGGCGCAGCAAAGCGAGCAGATTGAAGTGGTGCTGACGGTGATTCACGGGATCGCCGAGCAGACCAACCTGCTGGCGCTCAACGCGGCCATCGAAGCGGCGCGTGCTGGCGAAACCGGGCGCGGCTTTGCGGTGGTGGCCGACGAAGTTCGAGCGCTGGCGAGCAAGACACAAAGCTCTACCGGCGATATTCAGGCGCACATCGTCGCGTTGCAGCAGGGCGCGCGGGAGGCGGTCGAGGCGATCGGCCAGGCCGGACGTCAGGCCAGCGAAGGGTTACTGGTGTTGCGTGACAGTGCGCGGTTGCAGCAATCGGTGCAGACGTCGGTTGAGCAGGTGCACGCGGCGATTGGCCTAGCGACGCAGGCGGCTGCACATCAGGCGCAGGGTGCGCAGGCTGTGCGTGGGCGCGTCGAGACGATTCATGCGCAGGCCGAGAAAGCGGCGCAGGCGGTGGTGGAGACCACAGCGAGTGGCAAGGTGCTGGATGGTCTGGCGGCGCAGCTGAAGGCGAGTCTGGGGCAGTTCAGGGCTTAGTGTTGGCTGGGAGGGCCTCTTCGCGAGCAGGCTCGCTTCTACAGGGGGAACGCATTCCAATGTAGGAGCGAGCCTGCTCGCGAAAGCTTTTTCAGCGGCTTAGATACATCCGCGTCGTCAGCAGATAGACCGGCAGCCCCGATACCAAAATCAACAGCGCTGCATAAGGCGCCGCCGCCGCAAACTCAACATTCGCGGTATGCGCCCAAACCTCAGTCGCCAGTGTATTAAGCCCGGTCGGACTCAGCAGCAACGTCGCCGTTAGCTCTTTCATCGCATCCAGAAACACCAGCGCAAACGCCGCACCCAATGCCGGGAAGATGATCGGCAACGTCACCCGGCAAAACGCCGTGAACGACGAAGCGCCCAGCGTGCGTGCAGCCTCTTCCAGCTGCGGTGCAGCCTTGTTCAGGGCTGTGCGGATCGGCGCCTGTGCCAGCGGCAAAAACAGCAGCGCATAAGCGATCAGCAACAGTCCCGACGTTTGATAAAGCGCCGGGACGTAGTGCAGCGCGAAGTACACCAGCGTCAACGCAATCACCAATCCTGGCAGCGCATGCAGCAGATACGGCAGGCGCTCAGCCCAGATCGCCAGTTGGCCTTTGTAGCGCACCACCAGCAAACCGACCGGCACCGCCAGTGCCAGACACAGCGCCGCGCCGCCAAGCGACAACGCCAGCGACGACAGCAGTGCTTCGGTAATCGCTGCCACCGGGAATGCCGCCGAAGAGCCCACCGCCAGCCAATACGCCAACATCCCCAACGGAATGCCGCTGCCAACGACGGCCAGCATCAGGCAATACAACTGACCGACTGCGCCCCAAGGCCCAAGCCGAACCTGTTCAGCACGACGCGCCGCACCTTGACCTGTACGCACATGCCGGCCTTTACCGCGTACGCGCAACTCCAGCCACAACAGCACCAGACACAACGCCAGCAGCACAGCAGACAGCATCGCCGCGTTGGCATTGCTGAATTCCAGTTCGAATTGCTGGTAGATCGCCGTGGTGAAGGTCTGCAGACCAATAATCGACAGTGCGCCGAACTCCACCAGCATGTGCAAGGCAATCAGCAGCGACCCCGCCAGCAGTGACGGCCAGAGCAGCGGCAGGGTGACGCGGAAAAAAACGCCCCAGCGATTCTGTCCCAGCGTGCGCGCCGACTCTTCGAGGGATGGATCAAGATTGCGCAACGTCGCCGCCACCGGTAAGAAGATCAGCGGGTATTTAGACAGGCTCATCACCAGAATCGCCCCGCCAAGGCCTTCGAACTGCGAACTCAGCGAGACCCAAGTGAAGCTGCTGACAAATGCCGGTACCGCGAACGGCAGGCACAAAATCACTCCCCACAGGCGCCGTCCCGGCAGATTGCTGCGTTCCAGCAGCCAGGCCAGCGACAGGCCGATGACGCCGCACGTGAGGGTTACGCCAACCATCAGCGCCAGAGTATTGCGCAGCAGGCCGAATACATACGGGCGCCACAACAAGTGCAGCGCCTCGGCCCAGCCGGCCTGCCAGGCTTTGAGCCCGACATAAGCGAGCGGCAACAGGCTTAGCACTACCAGCAGCAACACCGGCAACACCAGCCAGATCGATGGCCGCTTGCGCTTTGGTACGTAACCCCCGCGCGGGGCGGGGGCGGATAACGATGCGGCCATCAGTTCAAGCCAACTTCACGTTCCAGCTCCAGCGCTTCTTCGGCATTGCCCAGATCGGCCGGCGTTACATTCGGCGCTTCCAGTTCGCTGAACGGCTTGAGCCCGCGATCCGATTCCATGCCTTTGTGCAGCGGGTATTCGGCGGTGGTCTGAGTGATCACGCGCTGGCCTTCTTCGCTGGCCATGTAGGCGAGGAATTGCTGTGCTTCTTTTGGATGTTTGCTGGATTTCAGCACGGCAGCGCTCGAAACAGTGATCAAGCCGCCCGCATCGCCGCCAGTGAAATAATGCAATTTCGAATCAAGTTTGCCTTTCTCGCGTTGCAGGGCAAACCAGTAGTAGTTGTTGACCAGAACTGTGGCGACTTCGCCGTTTTCCACCGCTTTGAGGGCGACCATATTGTTGCTGTAGGTCTTGCCGAAAGCGCGCAGGCCGGTCAGCCATTCTTCTGCGGCGTCACGACCGTGCATCTTGATGATTGCGACAGCCTGTTCCTGAAACGCGCCGCTGGTCGGGACGAAGCCGACCTTGCCTTGCCATTGCGGATCGGAAAACTCCATCACCGATTTCGGCAGGTCTTTTTCATCGACCAGTTTCGGGTTGTAGGCGACAACGCGAACCCGCGCTGTCACACCGATCCAGGTGCCGTTACCGGCGACATATTTTTCCGGCAGAACGGCCAGCGTGGCGTCATCGGTCTTGGCCAGCAGGCCCAGTTCGCCGAGATTGTTCAGCGGTGGCGACTCCTCGGTGTAGATCACGTCGGCGGGGGAGCGGTCGCCTTCTTCGATGATCTGGCTGGCGAGTTGATTGCTGCTGCCCTTGCGCACGTTGACGTGAATACCGGTCTTGGCTTCAAAGGCTTTGGCGATCGCGTCGCCGACTTCTTTATGCTGGCCGTTATAGAGAGTCAGGGAAACCGCATCGGCAGCCTGGGTGAGGGGAGTGGCGAGCGCCAGGCCGAGGAGGGTGAAGGTCAGGCCTCGGCGCAGGGTATTTCGAAACGTCATTCGCAGGGTTCCTCACTGTCGCATTGCAAAAACTTGCAACAATGATAAACGATATTGTTTCTCAAGTGCGCCTTGCGAGAGGCCGCCAGCTCTGATACGGCGGGCTACGCTGAAATGTAGGAGCTGCCGAAGGCTGCGATCTCTTGATCTTGCTCTTTGAAAAAACAAGATCAAGAGATCGCAGCCTTCGGCAGCTCCTACAGTGGGATTCTGGTTTTCTGGAAGGCAGAAACGCAAAAACCCGCTTTCGCGGGTTTCTGTGAAATCCAAGGCCGTAACCTTGAATTTGAATTGGTGCCCAGAAGAAGACTCGAACTTCCACGACCGTAAGGTCACCAGCACCTGAAGCTGGCGTGTCTACCAATTTCACCATCTGGGCAATCATCGCGAGCGTTGCCGCTGTTGATGTGGCGCACTATACGGAGCGCCTTTTGATCTGTAAACCCCTGATTTGATTTTAATAAATCAGTTTTAAGAAAACCCGGGTTTAGAATGCAAAAAACCCGCTTTCGCGGGTTTTGTGTGAGTCTTGAAACTGATCTAGTCTCAAACTCGAAATTGGTGCCCAGAAGAAGACTCGAACTTCCACGACCGTAAGGTCACCAGCACCTGAAGCTGGCGTGTCTACCAATTTCACCATCTGGGCAGTATCGGCAACGCTGTGCGTCGTCGATGGCGCGCACTATACGGAGCGTCTTTTTAACTGTAAACCCCTCTCAGCAAAAAACATGATTTTTTTTACCGGCGGTGTGCAAAACGGCTTCCAAGTGACGCTGCAGGCCCTGATATGGGCCTTATAGAGTCGGAAATTTCCCGTTTCATGGCGCCTATGCCAAACTAACCCGCATATAGACAAGGTGAAAACTCTCTAATGGCCGATTGGCAGTCCCTCGATCCCGAGGCCGCTCGTGAAGCGGAAAAATATGAAAACCCTATTCCTAGCCGCGAACTGATCCTGGCGCACCTCGCCGATCGGGGTTCGCCTGCTGCCCGCGAGCAACTGGTCGAAGAGTTCGGTCTGACCACCGAAGACCAGATCGAAGCCCTGCGCCGCCGTCTGCGCGCCATGGAGCGCGACGCACAACTGATCTACACCCGTCGTGGCACCTACGCGCCGGTCGACAAGCTTGACCTGATCCTCGGTCGCATCAGCGGTCACCGTGACGGTTTCGGCTTCCTGGTGCCGGACGACGGCAGCGATGACCTGTTCATGAGCCCGGCGCAAATGCGTCTGGTGTTTGACGGTGACCGTGCGCTGGCCCGCGTTTCGGGCCTCGACCGTCGCGGTCGCCGCGAAGGCGTGATCGTCGAAGTGGTCTCGCGTGCTCACGAAACCATCGTCGGTCGCTACTTTGAAGAAGGCGGCATCGGTTTTGTCGTTGCCGACAACCCGAAGATCCAGCAGGAAGTGCTGGTGACGCCGGGCCGCAACGCCAACGCGCAGATCGGTCAGTTCGTCGAGGTGAAAATCACCCACTGGCCGACGCCGCGTTTCCAGCCGCAAGGCGATGTGGTCGAAGTGGTCGGCAACTACATGGCGCCGGGCATGGAAATCGACGTTGCGTTGCGCACCTACGATATCCCGCACGTCTGGCCTGAAGCGGTTCTGAAAGAAGCCGCCAAGCTCAAGCCGGAAGTCGAAGAGAAAGACAAAGAGAAGCGCGTCGACCTGCGCCATCTGCCGTTCGTCACCATCGACGGCGAAGATGCCCGCGACTTCGACGACGCTGTTTATTGCGAAGCCAAGCCGGGCAAGCTGCGCCTGTTCTCCGGCGGCTGGAAGTTGTACGTGGCGATTGCCGACGTTTCCAGCTACGTGAAAATCGGTTCGGCGCTGGACAATGAAGCGCAAGTGCGCGGCAACTCGGTGTACTTCCCCGAGCGCGTCGTGCCGATGCTGCCTGAGCAGCTGTCCAACGGCCTGTGCTCGCTGAACCCGCACGTCGATCGTCTGGCCATGGTTTGCGAGATGACCATCTCCAAGTCCGGCGAAATGACCGACTACTGCTTCTATGAAGCGGTGATCCACTCCCACGCTCGTCTGACCTACAACAAAGTCAGCGCGATGCTGGAAACGCCGAAAATCACCGAAGCGCGTCAGCTTCGCGGTGAGTACAACGACGTTCTGCCGCACCTCAAGCAGCTTTATGCGCTGTACAAGGTGCTGCTGGCTGCCCGTCACGTCCGTGGCGCGATCGATTTCGAAACGCAGGAAACCCGAATCATCTTCGGTACCGAGCGCAAGATTGCCGAAATCCGTCCGACCACCCGTAACGATGCGCACAAGCTGATCGAAGAATGCATGCTGGCGGCCAACGTGGCCACCGCCGAATTCCTCAAGAAGCATGAAATTCCTGCGTTGTATCGCGTCCACGATGGTCCGCCGCCGGAGCGTCTGGAAAAACTTCGTGCGTTCCTCGGCGAGCTCGGCCTGTCCCTGCACAAAGGCAAGGACGGTCCATCGCCGAAGGACTACCAGGCACTGCTGGCGAGCATCAAGGATCGTCCGGATTTCCACCTGATCCAGACCGTAATGCTGCGTTCGCTGAGCCAGGCGGTGTACAGCGCTGACAATCAGGGCCACTTCGGCCTGAATTACGAAGCCTATACCCACTTCACTTCGCCGATCCGTCGTTACCCGGACCTGCTGACGCACCGCGCAATCCGCAGCGTGATCCATTCGAAGCAGGACACCCCGCACGTTCGTCGTGCCGGTGCGATGACCATTCCGAAGGCGCGCATCTATCCGTACGACGAAGCGGCACTGGAGCAACTCGGCGAGCAATGCTCGATGAGCGAACGCCGTGCCGATGAAGCGACCCGCGACGTCGTGAACTGGCTCAAGTGCGAGTTCATGAAAGATCGTGTGGGCGAGTCTTTCCCGGGCGTGATCACTGCGGTGACCGGTTTTGGTCTGTTCGTCGAGCTGACCGATATTTACGTCGAAGGCCTGGTGCACGTCACCGCGCTGCCGGGCGATTACTACCACTTCGATCCTGTGCATCACCGCTTGGCGGGCGAGCGCACCGGTCGTAGCTTCCGTCTCGGCGATACCGTTGAAGTGCGCGTCATGCGCGTTGACCTCGACGAGCGCAAGATCGACTTCGAGATGGCCGAAAAAACCATCAGTGCGCCGATCGGCCGCAAGAAGCGTGGTGCTGAAACTGCCGCACCAGCCGCGAAGGAAAAAGCCGAAGCTGCGCCAGCGAAAACCGCTGGTCGCCGTCCGGCCAAAGAGAAAGCTGCCGAAGCCTATCGCCCAAGCGACGCCGTGGCGAAAAACGCCGAGCTGCGCAAAAGCCGTGAAATGAAGAAGGCTCTGCTTTCCGACGCCAAAAACGGTGGTAAAGCGGCGCCTGGGGGAAAGACCGGGCGGTCGGCGCCTGAAAAGGCCTCCGGCAGCAAGCCAGCAAAACCGAGCAAACACCGTAAAGGCCCGCCAAAAGCGGGTTCTGCTCCAGCCAAAAGTGGCGGGGCGCGTAAACCGAAGGCGAAGTCATGAGTCAGTTGGAAAAAATCTACGGTGTTCACGCGGTAGAAGCGTTGCTGCGTCACCACCCGAAGCGCGTCAAGCAGATCTGGCTGGCGGAAAGCCGCAACGATCCGCGCGTGCAGACGCTGGTTGAACTGGCCAACGAAAATCGTGTGCAGGTCGGTCAGGCCGAGCGCCGCGAAATGGATGCCTGGGTTGAAGGCGTTCACCAAGGCGTAGTCGCGGAAGTGAGTCCAAGCCAGGTCTGGGGCGAGGCGATGCTCGACGAGTTGCTCGACCGCACCGAAGGCGCGCCACTGTTGCTGGTGCTCGACGGCGTGACCGATCCGCATAACCTCGGTGCCTGCCTGCGCTCAGCCGATGCGGCCGGTGCGCTGGCGGTGATCGTGCCGAAAGACAAATCGGCAACCTTGACGCCGGTCGTGCGTAAAGTCGCTTGCGGTGCGGCAGAAGTGATTCCGTTGGTTGCGGTGACTAACCTTGCGCGTACGCTGGAAAAACTTCAGCAGCGCGGTCTGTGGATTGTCGGCACAGCAGGCGAAGCCGAGGTCAGCATTTATGACCAGGACCTGACCGGCCCGACCATCCTGATCATGGGCGCCGAAGGCAAAGGCATGCGTCGCCTGACCCGCGAACACTGCGACTATCTGGTGAAATTGCCGATGGCCGGCAGCGTCAGCAGTCTCAACGTCTCGGTCGCCACCGGCGTTTGCCTGTTTGAAGCGCAGCGTCAGCGCGGTGCAAAAGCCAAGGCTGCTACCAAGAAGTCTTGATCTGCTGCAAATCCCCTGTAGGAGTGAGCCTGCTCGCGATAGCGGTGCAACATTCGGCATCAAAGTTGAATGTTACCCCCTCATCGCGAGCAGGCTCACTCCTACATTGTTTTGTGGGAAGGCGAAGATCGGTAGTTGTTCAAATAATCACCAATTGCCTTGCACCTCTTCTGTCCCTTCTCTACAATTGCGCCCCTTGCTGTGACGGCAGGCACGCATGTGCCCCGCGCCGGCAAGTCCATAAGTGTCATTCACTCCTTGTCTGACCGTTTTTGAGCGGCAGGCTACAACCCGTAAGGAGCATTCATGCGTCATTACGAAATCATCTTTTTGGTCCACCCGGATCAAAGCGAGCAAGTCGGCGGCATGGTTGAGCGTTACACCAAGCTGATCGAAGAAGACGGCGGCAAAATCCACCGTCTGGAAGATTGGGGCCGTCGTCAACTGGCCTACGCAATCAACAATGTTCACAAGGCTCACTACGTGATGCTGAACGTTGAGTGCACTGGCAAGGCCCTGGCCGAGCTGGAAGACAACTTCCGCTACAACGATGCAGTGATCCGTAACCTGGTCATCCGTCGCGAAGAAGCCGTTACCGGCCAATCCGAGATGCTCAAGGCTGAAGAAAACCGCAGTGAGCGCCGTGAGCGTCGCGACCGTCCTGAGCACGAAGGCGCTGATAGCGCTGATAGTGATGACAGCGACAACAGCGATAACGCTGACGAGTAATCCACGGACCTTTTAAGGAGCCTATCAAATGGCACGTTTCTTCCGTCGTCGTAAATTCTGCCGCTTCACCGCTGAAGACGTGAAGGAGATCGACTACAAAGATCTCAACACTCTGAAAGCCTACGTATCCGAGACCGGCAAAATCGTTCCAAGCCGCATCACCGGTACCAAAGCTCGTTATCAGCGTCAGCTGGCCACCGCTATCAAGCGCGCCCGCTTCCTGGCCCTGCTGGCCTACACCGACAGCCACGGCCGCTGAGACCGGGCAGTCGACAAGTAGCAAAGGATTGAATGCATGCGTGCCTTAGCTGAGTTCATCATGCGAGGCCGTATGCAGGCCACTCTCGTGGTGGCCGGATGTGCAACATTGCCGTTGTTGTATTGGTTGGGCGCTGCCGCCGGGAGCCTTGTGCTGCTGCGGCGCGGACTGACGGACGCCTTGGGTGTTCTGTCTCTGGGGCTGCTGCCGGCGTTGATCTGGTGGCTGTATGCCGATGACCCACGCGCACTTCTGGTGCTGCTGGGGTCTTCGGGACTTGCGTTGGTTTTGCGCGCAAGTGAATCCTGGGTTCGCACGCTGCTGGTCAGCGTGGCGGTAGGGGTGGTGTTTTCGGTGGTGCTCGGGGCTGCGTTTGCGGCCCAGATCGAGATGCTCGCGCAGGCCTTGATAAAGGTCATGCCGGCGCTACTCGGTGAGACTTACAAGCAATTGTCGGTCGATGAGCAAGCGCGTTTCGCGTCCCTGATCGCACCAGTCCTGACCGGACTGATTGCGGCTTTGTTGCAAATCGTCAGCGTGCTGAGCCTGATTGTCGGGCGGCATTGGCAGGCGTTGTTGTACAACCCGGGTGGTTTTGGTCGCGAGTTTCGCGCCATCCGGATCCCGCTGGGGCCGGCGATGTTACTGCTGGCGTTGATGCTTCTGGGCCCGAATCTCGGTGCACAGATGGCCATGTTGACGCCGTTGTGCAGTGTACCGCTGGTGTTCGCCGGACTTGCCCTGATTCACGGGCTGGTCGGGCAGAAGCGACTGGCCGGTTTCTGGCTGGTGGGGTTGTACGTCACGCTGCTGTTGTTCATGCAGCTGATCTATCCGTTGCTCGTGGTCCTGGCCATTGTCGACAGCCTGATTGATTTTCGCGGTCGTCACGTGTCGAAAGACACCGACAGCGCGAACGGTGAAGGTTAAAAGTTAGAGGATTTTCACATGCAACTGATCCTTCTGGAAAAAATCGCCAACCTGGGCAACCTGGGCGACAAAGTAAACGTTAAGGCTGGTTACGGCCGTAACTACCTGCTGCCTTTCGGCAAAGCGACCGCTGCGACCGCTGCCAACCTGGCTGCGTTCGAAGAGCGTCGTGCTGAGCTGGAAAAAGCTGCCGCAGACCGTAAAGCATCGGCTGAAAGCCGTGCTGCCCAACTGGCCGAGCTGGAAGTGACCATCACTGCCACCGCTGGCGACGAAGGCAAGCTGTTCGGTTCGATCGGTACTCACGACATCGCTGACGCACTGACCGCCTCCGGCGTTGAAGTTGCGAAAAGCGAAGTTCGTCTGCCGAACGGCACCATCCGCAACGTGGGTGAATTCGACGTGGCTGTGCACCTGCACGCCGAAGTTGAAGCCACCGTACGCGTTGTCGTGGTAGCAGCTTAAGCAACACCTGATCGGCTGGCGGCTTGTCCGTCAGACGGTTAACATCGGGCACGATCCTGTTTACAGGTCGTGCCCTTTGTCTTTCTGAATTCCCCGTTTTTCCAAACAACACAAGTGGCCATGAACGATATCTCCGCTCCCGAGCAATACGATCTGCAAACCGCTGCCCTGAAGGTGCCGCCGCATTCCATCGAGGCCGAACAGGCCGTACTCGGTGGTCTGATGCTGGACAACAACGCCTGGGAACGCGTGCTCGATCAAGTCTCCGACGGCGATTTCTATCGACATGACCACCGCCTGATCTTCCGTGCGATCGCCAAGCTGGCCGATCAGAACTCGCCGATCGACGTCGTGACCCTTGCCGAACAATTGGACAAGGAAGGTCAGACCTCGCAAGTCGGCGGTCTCGGTTACCTCGGCGAGCTGGCGAAAAACACGCCGTCCGTCGCCAACATCAAGGCCTATGCGCAGATCGTCCGCCAGCGTGCGACGTTGCGCCAACTGATCGGTATCAGCACCGAGATTGCCGACAGCGCTTTCAACCCGGAAGGCCGCACTGCCGAGGAAATCCTCGACGAAGCCGAGCGTCAGATCTTCGCGATTGCCGAGGCCCGGCCGAAAACCGGTGGCCCGGTAGGTGTGAACGATTTGCTGACCAAGGCCATCGATCGCATCGACACGCTGTTCAACACTGACAACGCGATTACCGGCCTGTCCACGGGCTACACCGACCTCGACGAGAAAACCAGCGGCCTGCAGCCGGCTGACTTGATCATTGTCGCCGGTCGTCCGTCGATGGGTAAAACCACCTTTGCGATGAACCTGGTGGAAAACGCCGTGCTGCGCAGCGACAAGGCCGTGCTGGTGTATTCCCTCGAGATGCCAGGCGAATCGCTGGTCATGCGTATGCTTTCTTCGCTGGGCCGCATCGACCAGACCAAGGTGCGTTCCGGCCAACTGGAAGACGATGACTGGCCGCGCCTGACCTCAGCGGTCAACCTGCTCAATGATCGCAAGCTGTTCATCGACGATACCGCCGGCATCAGCCCGTCGGAAATGCGTGCGCGTACCCGACGCCTGGCGCGTGAGCACGGTGAGATCGGTCTGATCATGATCGACTACCTGCAGTTGATGCAGATTCCAGGTTCCGGCGGCGACAACCGAACCAACGAGATTTCGGAAATCTCGCGATCCTTGAAGGCCCTGGCCAAGGAATTCAACTGCCCGGTGGTGGCGCTGTCGCAGCTCAACCGTTCCCTGGAGCAGCGGCCGAACAAGCGCCCGATCAACTCCGACCTCCGGGAATCCGGAGCGATCGAGCAGGACGCCGACGTCATCATGTTCGTGTACCGGGACGAGGTGTATCACCCGGAAACCGAGCACAAGGGCATTGCCGAGATCATCATCGGCAAGCAGCGGAACGGGCCAATCGGCTTTATCCGCCTGGCGTTTATCGGTAAGTACACCCGCTTCGAAAACCTGGCGCCGGGCAGCTATAACTTCGACGATGACGAGTAATTTAACGTCCTGAAGTGCCCCATCGCTGGCAAGCCAGCTCCCACAGGGATCGCATCGGTCCTGTGGGACCTGGCTTGCCAGCGATAGGGTCGCCACCAATTTCCGACCACAGCCGTCGGAATTGGTCAAAATTTGTGCTATATTCCGCGCCCGCGAAATTCAATGAAAGCCAACACCGGTTATCGACATGCAAGCAGCCAAGCCGTTATTTGACTATCCAAAGTACTGGGCCGAATGTTTCGGGCCAGCGCCATTCCTGCCGATGAGCAGGGAGGAGATGGATCAGCTTGGCTGGGATTCCTGCGACATCATCATCGTCACCGGTGATGCCTACGTCGATCACCCGTCGTTCGGCATGGCGATCATCGGCCGGCTGCTGGAGTCGCAAGGCTTCCGCGTCGGGATCATCGCCCAGCCAAACTGGCAGTCCAAAGACGACTTCATGAAGCTCGGCGAGCCGAACCTGTTCTTCGGCGTCGCGGCCGGTAACATGGACTCGATGATCAACCGCTACACCGCCGACAAGAAAATCCGTTCCGACGACGCCTACACGCCGGGCGGCATGGCCGGCAAGCGCCCGGATCGCGCGAGCCTGGTTTACAGCCAGCGCTGCAAGGAAGCTTACAAGCATGTGCCGATCGTCCTCGGTGGCATCGAAGCTTCCCTGCGCCGTATCGCGCACTACGATTACTGGCAGGATCGCGTGCGCAACTCGATCCTGATCGACGCCAGCGCCGACATTCTGCTGTACGGCAATGCCGAACGCGCGATTGTCGAAGTCGCCCAGCGTTTGTCTTACGGCCACAAGATCGAAGACATCACCGACGTGCGCGGCACCGCGTTCATTCGTCGCGATACGCCGAAAGACTGGTACGAAGTCGACTCGACACGTATCGACCGTCCGGGCAAGGTCGACAAGATCATCAACCCGTACGTGAACACCCAGGACACCCAGGCCTGTGCCATCGAGCAGGAAAAAGGTCCGGTTGAAGATCCGCAGGAAGCCAAGGTCGTACAGATTCTGGCCAGCCCGCGCATGACCCGCGACAAGACCGTGATCCGCCTGCCATCGGTTGAAAAGGTGCGTGGCGACGCCGTTCTGTATGCTCACGCCAACCGCGTGCTGCACCTGGAAACCAACCCGGGCAACGCCCGCGCGCTGGTGCAGAAGCACGGCGAAGTCGACGTCTGGTTCAATCCGCCGCCGATTCCGATGACCACTGAAGAAATGGACTACGTGTTCGGCATGCCCTACGCGCGCGTTCCGCACCCGGCGTATGGCAAGGAGAAGATCCCGGCCTACGACATGATCCGTTTCTCGGTGAACATCATGCGTGGCTGCTTCGGCGGCTGCACTTTCTGCTCGATTACCGAGCACGAAGGCCGGATCATCCAGAACCGTTCAGAAGAGTCGATCATTCGCGAAATCGAAGAGATCCGCGACAAGGTGCCAGGTTTCACCGGCGTCATTTCCGACCTCGGCGGCCCGACCGCGAACATGTACCGCATCGCCTGCAAAACGCCGGAAATCGAATCGGCGTGCCGCAAGCCGTCCTGCGTGTTCCCGGGCATCTGCCCGAACCTGAACACCGATCACTCGTCGCTGATTCAGCTGTACCGCAGCGCCCGTGCATTGCCGGGTGTGAAGAAGATTCTGATCGCCTCCGGCCTGCGTTACGACCTCGCGGTCGAATCGCCGGAGTACGTCAAAGAGCTGGTGACCCACCACGTCGGTGGTTACCTGAAGATCGCCCCGGAACACACCGAGGAAGGTCCGCTCAACCAGATGATGAAGCCGGGCATTGGCAGCTATGACAAGTTCAAGCGCATGTTCGAGAAGTACACCAAGGAAGCGGGCAAAGAGCAGTACCTGATTCCGTACTTCATCGCCGCGCACCCGGGCACCACCGACGAAGACATGATGAACCTGGCCTTGTGGCTCAAGGGCAATGGCTTCCGCGCTGACCAGGTGCAGGCGTTCTATCCGTCGCCGATGGCCACCGCCACCGCGATGTACCACTCGGGCAAGAACCCGCTGCGCAAGGTGACGTACAAGAGCGATGGCGTGACTATCGTCAAGAGCGAAGAGCAGCGTCGTCTGCACAAGGCGTTCTTGCGTTATCACGACCCGAAAGGCTGGCCGATGCTGCGCGAAGCGCTGATCCGCATGGGCCGCGGCGACCTGATCGGTCCGGGCAAGGACCAGTTGATCCCGACGCATCAACCGGCCACCGACAGCTACCAGAGCGCTCGTCGCAAGAACTCGACGCCGGCCGGCAGCCATAAAGTGGCGAAGGAAGGCAAAGAGAAGACCACCAAGATCCTCACTCAGCACACCGGTCTGCCGCCGCGTGCCAGTGACGGCGGTAACCCTTGGGACAAGCGTGAACAGGCCAAGGCGGCGGCGTTTGCCCGTAACCAGCAGGCGGCCAAGGAACGCAAGGACGCTGCGAAAGGCAAAGGGCCGAAGCCGACCCGCAAGCCGGTCGTTCCGCGCTAAGTTGCTTTTTAGCTGAACAGAACGCCAACCTTCGGGTTGGCGTTTTGCATTTCTGCCGTTGGATATATGTAGGCCGCAAGATCCATCCCCCTCACCCCAGCCCTCTCCCCCAAGGGGGGCGAGGGGGAAAGGGAGCAGATCTTCATGCCTTTCAAAACCTGAGTTCGACTCAGGACTTTCAAGTCGGCGTATCTCTTAAATCCACCTCGGACAATCCCCCCTCCCTCCGGGAGAGGGCTAGGGTGAGGGGGCTCTTCGCAACAGATCTCCATGCTTTTCAAACCTGAGTTCGACTCAGAACTTTCAAGTCGGCGTATCTCTAACATTCACCTCGGTCAGTCCCCTCTCCCTCGGGGAGAGGGTTAGGGTGAGGGGCTCTTCGCAACATTTACGTGCAATCAGCCCAAACCATTTCCCCGCATCGCCCGATTTTGGTGCTGTACTGCCCTGAGCATTCCGGGAAAGCGCCCAAGCCTGTGCATGGCATAAGTCTTGCGCGCTTTCGAATACGCTTAGGCTCGCAGGAGGCACGCCGTGTCGATTCATGTCGCATTGCATCACGTCACGCATTACCGCTATGACCGCGCTGTCGAACTCGGCCCGCAGATCGTACGCCTGCGCCCGGCTGCCCACAGCCGCACGCGGATTCTGTCGTATGCGCTGAAAGTCTCGCCCGAGCAGCATTTCATCAATTGGCAGCAAGACCCGCAGGGTAACTATCTTGCGCGACTGGTGTTCCCCGAGAAGACCAGTGAGCTACGCATCGAAGTCGATCTGCTTGCCGAGATGGCGGTGTTCAATCCATTCGACTTCTTCCTTGAACCTTATGCCGAAAAAATCCCCTTCACCTATGCCGCCGATGAGCGCAAGGAGCTGGCGCCGTACCTCGAAACCCTGCCGCTGACGCCGAAATTCAAAGCCTATCTGGACGCCATCGACCGCACGCCGCTGCCTGCTGTGGATTTCCTCGTGGCGCTCAATCAACGCCTGAGCGAAGACATCGGTTACCTGATCCGCATGGAACCGGGCGTGCAAACCCCGGAGCACACCCTCGAACACGCCTCCGGTTCCTGCCGCGACTCGGCGTGGCTGCTGGTGCAACTGCTGCGTAACCTCGGCCTGGCTGCACGATTCGTCTCCGGCTACCTGATTCAACTGACCGCCGATGTGAAGAGCCTCGATGGTCCGTCCGGCACCGAAGTGGATTTCACCGACCTGCACGCCTGGTGCGAGGTGTATCTGCCGGGCGCTGGCTGGATTGGTCTGGATGCCACGTCCGGGCTGTTTGCTGGTGAAGGGCATATCCCGTTGGCCTGTAGTCCCGATCCGTCCTCGGCGGCACCGATCAGCGGCTTGGTCGAGCCATGCGAATGTGTGTTCAGTCATGAAATGTCAGTGGAACGGATTTGGGAGGCGCCGCGCGTCACCAAGCCTTACACCGATGAGCAGTGGCTGGCGATCCAGGCGCTCGGTCGCCAGATAGACGCCGATCTGCTGGCGGATGACGTGCGCCTGACCATGGGCGGCGAACCGACCTTTGTTTCCATCGATGATCCTGACGGCGCCGAGTGGAACACCGCCGCATTGGGTGATGATAAGCGTCGACTGTCCGCCGAACTGTTCCAGCGCATGCGCAAGCATTACGCGCCGAAAGGCCTGGTGCATTTTGGCCAGGGCAAGTGGTATCCCGGCGAGCAACTGCCGCGCTGGTCGCTCAATTGCTACTGGCGCCGTGACGGCGTGCCGATCTGGCACAACGATGCTTTGATCGCCGACGAGCAACAGGATTACGGCGCCAATGGCGAATTGGCCGGACGCTTCCTCGCCAGTGTCGCCGAGCGACTGAAGTTGCCTACGCGTTTTGTGTTCCCGGCCTACGAGGACAATTTCTATTACCTCTGGCGCGAGGGCACGTTGCCGAGCAATGTCAGCGCCGAAGATTCGCGTCTGCAGGAGCCGCTGGAGCGTGCGCGACTGCGCAAGGTCTTCAGTCAGGGGTTGAACAAGGTGATCGGCCAAGTGCTGCCGCTGGCACGTACGGCCAAGGGCGATCAATGGCAGAGCGGGCGCTGGTACCTGCGAGACGAGCATTGCCGACTCGTCCCGGGGGATTCGCCGCTGGGCTATCGCCTGCCGTTGGGGTCGCAGCCGTGGGTGAAGGCCGCCGAATACCCGTTTGTTCATCCGCAGGATCAAAATCAGGACTTCCCTGAGCTGCCGGAAATGGCACAGCTCAATAGCCCGGGTGAAGCGGCGACGGCTGACGAACGCGTGCCGAAAATCGACGAATCCGCCGACTGGCTGACCCGCACCGCATTCTGCGCTGAGGCCCGCGAAGGGCGTTTGTACTTGTTCATGCCGCCGCTGGAGCGGGTCGAAGACTATCTGGAACTGGTGGCCGCCATCGAAGCCACCGCCGAAGAACTGCATTGCCCGGTATTGCTGGAAGGCTACGAGCCGCCGAGCGATCAACGCCTGAATAATTTCCGAATTACCCCCGACCCTGGCGTGATCGAGGTCAATGTGCAGCCCTCGGCGACTTGGGACGAATTGGTCGAGCGCACTGAGTTTCTTTATGAAGAGGCGCGCCAGACCCGTCTGACCACCGAGAAATTCATGATCGACGGCCGCCACACCGGCACCGGCGGCGGCAATCATTTCGTGCTCGGCGGAGCGACACCGGCGGACTCGCCGTTTCTGCGTCGCCCGGACCTGCTGCGCAGCCTGATCAGTTACTGGCACAACCATCCGTCGTTGTCGTATCTGTTTTCCGGATTGTTCATCGGCCCGACGTCACAGGCGCCGCGTGTCGACGAGGCGCGCAATGATTCGCTGTACGAGCTGGAAATCGCCTTTGCGCAGATGCCCGATCCCGGCGAGGAATGCGCGCCATGGCTGGTCGATCGACTGCTGCGCAACTTGCTGATCGACGTCACCGGCAACACTCACCGTGCCGAATTCTGTATCGACAAACTGTACTCCCCGGACGGCGCCACTGGCCGTCTCGGTCTGCTGGAGCTGCGTGCTTTTGAAATGCCGCCGCATGCGCGTATGAGCCTCGCTCAACAGTTGTTGTTACGGGCGCTGGTCGCACGATTCTGGCGTGAACCTTATGCGCCGCCGAAACTGGCGCGCTGGGGCACTGAGTTGCACGATCGCTTTTTGCTGCCGCACTTTATCGAGCAGGACTTCGCTGACGTCATCGTCGAACTGAACAACGCCGGTTATCCGCTGCGGGCCGAATGGTTTGCCGCGCACCTGGAGTTTCGTTTCCCCAAGGTTGGCGATTACGCCGTCAATGGCATCGAACTGGAACTGCGTCAGGCGCTGGAGCCTTGGCATGTGCTGGGTGAGGAGGGCGCGGCAGGCGGCACGGTGCGTTACGTCGACTCATCTCTGGAGCGTCTGCAGGTCAAGCTCAAAGGGCTGCCGCCGCAGCGTTATTTGCTGACCTGTAATGGCATCGCGGTGCCGTTGCACCCGACCGGGCGCGTGGGCGAGTTCGTCGCGGGTGTGCGTTACCGTGCGTGGCAACCGGCCAACTGCCTGCAGCCGACGATTCCGGTGCACGCCCCGTTGGTGTTCGACTTGCTCGACACCTGGATGGGCCGTTCGCTGGGCGGCTGCCAATACCACGTCGCCCATCCCGGCGGGCGCAATTACGAAACACTGCCGGTCAACGCCAATGAGGCCGAGAGCCGGCGGATGGCGCGATTCTTCCGCGTCGGACACACGCCGGGGAAACTTCCTGTACCCAACGTGGAAATCAGTGACGAGCTACCGATGACAATCGATTTGCGACGTTTCTAAGTCCTGCGCGACACGCGGATTTTTCGTATATCCGCGTGTCATGTGCCTGCGTTAGTCTGACCGTTCCCTGCTGTCTGCCGAGCTTTCCATGCCTGACCTGCTAGACCGCTACCCGCTGACGGCGGGCACTTATCATGAACTGCTCGACAGCAGTGGCGCGGTGCGCCCGCATTGGCAGCGACTGTTCGATCAGTTGCAGCGCAGCACTCCGGCGCAACTGGTGCAGCGCCAGGCGTTGCTGGCGCGGCAGATTCAGGAAAACGGTGTCACCTATAACGTTTACGCCGATCCGAAAGGCGCCGATCGGCCGTGGGAACTGGATCTGCTGCCGCATGTGATTGCAGCTGATGAATGGCAACAGCTGTCGGCCGGGATCGCTCAGCGTGCGCGACTGCTCAACGCGGTGTTGGCGGATTTGTACGGCCCGCAGCGCTTGATCAGCGAAGGTCTGCTGCCGGCAGAACTGGTATTCGGCCACAACAATTTTCTCTGGCCATGTCAGGGCATTGCGCCGCCCGAAGGCGCTTTCCTGCACCTTTACGCGGTGGATCTGGCGCGTACGCCGGACGGCCGCTGGTGGGTCACCGCCGACCGAACCCAGGCGCCTTCGGGCGCCGGGTATGCGCTGGAAAACCGCACCATCGTCTCCCGTGCCTTCCCCGAGCTGTACCGCGATCTGAAAGTGCAACATCTGGCCGGCTTCTTCCGCACGTTGCAAGAAACCCTCGCGCGCCAAGCGCCAAGTGACGGCGAAACGCCGCTGGTGGTGTTGCTCACGCCGGGGCGCTTCAACGAAAGCTACTTCGAACATTTGTATCTGGCCCGTCAGCTCGGTTACCCGCTGGTCGAGGGCGGCGACCTGACGGTGCGCGATGCTACGGTGTATCTGAAAACCCTCAGTGGCCTGCGTCGGGTGCACGCGATCATGCGCCGGCTCGACGACGATTTCTGCGATCCGTTGGAGCTGCGCACGGACTCGGCGCTCGGCGTGCCCGGTCTGCTTGAAGCGGTGCGCCAAGGGCGGGTGCTGGTCGCCAATGCACTGGGCAGTGGCGTGCTGGAGTCGCCGGGGCTGCTGGGCTTTTTGCCGAAGATCAATCGATACCTGTTCGGCGAAGACCTGATCCTGCCGTCCATCGCGACATGGTGGTGCGGCGAGGCACCAGTATTGGCGCAGGCGCTGGAAAAACTGCCGGAGCTGTTGATCAAACCGGCCTTTCCCTCGCAAACCTTCGCTCCTGTGTTTGGTCGTAATCTGAGTGAAAAACAGCGTCAGAATCTAGCTGAGCGCATGCAGGCGCGGCCTTATGCCTATGTTGCGCAAGAATTGGCGCAACTCTCTCATGCGCCGATCTGGCAGGCCGAAAACGGCCTGCTTCAACCGCGGGCGATTGGCATGCGCATGTATGCCGTTGCCAGTGCTGAGGGTTATCGAGTATTGCCCGGCGGTCTGACCCGCGTGGCCGCCGATGCCGATGCCGAGGTGGTGTCGATGCAACGCGGCGGCGCGAGCAAGGACACCTGGGTGCTGGGTGATCGTCCGCCAAGCGGCGAACAGTGGAAAACCCAGCGTAATGTCGGCGTGCATGATCTCGTCCGCCGCGATCCTTATCTGCCCTCGCGGGTGGTGGAAAACCTGTTCTGGTTTGGCCGCTACTGCGAACGCTGCGATGACAGTGCACGGCTGCTGCGGATCATGCTCGCGCGCTATGTCGATGGCGATGACCCGCAAGCCTTGCAAGCGGCGGTCGACCTTGGCGAGCGACTGACGCTGTTGCCGGATGAAGGTGAGTTGCCAGAGCGCTTGCTGGCCGCGCTGCTCGGCGATGACTGGTCGTTCAGCCTGCGCTCCAACCTGCAACGTCTGCAGTGGGCGGCCTCGCAGGTGCGCGGCAAGCTTTCACGGGAAAACTGGCAGGCGCTGGTCGAATTGCAGCGTGAAGCAACGGAACTGGACACCGATGAACCGGATTTCGGCGAGTTGCTGGATTTCCTCAATCGCCTGGTGATGTCGCTGGCGGCGCTGTCCGGTTTTGCCCTCGACGACATGACCCGTGATGAGGGCTGGCGTTTTCTGATGATTGGCCGGCGTATCGAGCGTCTGCAGTTTCTCAGCAGCAGTCTGGCGGCGTTTCTGCGCGGTGCCGGGGCGTTTGATCAGGCCGGTCTGGAGTGGCTGCTGGAGCTGGGCAACAGCAGCATCACCTACCGCTCACGTTATCTGGCGGTGGCGCAATTGATTCCGGTCCTCGACCTGTTGTTGCTCGACGAGCAGAACCCCCACGCGGTGTTGTTCCAGTTGAAACTGGTGACTCGTACGTTGAAGCGTTTGAACGATGATTTCGGCGTCCCGCGGGAGGCCGGGTTGCCACGATTGGTCGAACGTCTGGCGCAGTTCGATCTGGGGTGTCTGGAGAATCCGCTGTTCGGCGAATCCAGCGTACGCGCGGCGCTCAATGGTCTGGCGGATTTGCTTCAGGAAATCGCCGAGGCCAGCGGTCAGGTCTCGGATCGTCTGGCCCTGCGCCATTTCGCTCACGTCGATGATGTCAGCCAGCGTACGGTGTCCGTCTGATGAGCGCGCATTACCAGATCCTTCACGACACCTGTTATCACTACGACAGCCCGGTGTCTTTGGCGCAGCAACTGGCGCATCTCTGGCCCCGCGAGTGCACGTGGCAGCGCTGCACCGAGCAGCAATTGCTGATCAGCCCGGAGCCGACCGCGCGCCGCGATGAGCTGGACGTGTTCGGCAATCCGCTGACGCGCTTGGCCTTCGAACGCCCGCATGATGAGTTGCAGGTCAATGCGCGGCTCACTATTGAGGTGCTCGCGCGCCCGACGCTGGATTTCAACCAGTCCCCGGCCTGGGAGCTGACACGGGATGCGCTGACCTACAGCAGTCAGCCGCTGTCCGCCGATCTGCTGGAAGCCTGTCGGTATCGGTTCCAGTCACCCTATGTGCATTTGAAGCGCAGCTTCGTCGAGTTTTCCGATAGCTGTTTTCCAGCGGGCCAGTCGCTACTGCTGTGCGTGCAGGACTTGATGCAGAAGATTTTCAGCGAATTCACTTTCGATGCCGAGGCGACCCAGGTGGCGACGCCATTGGTGGAGGTGCTGGAGCGGCGGCGCGGGGTGTGTCAGGACTTTGCCCATCTGATGCTCGCTTGCGTGCGCTCACGGGGATTGGCTGCGCGTTACATCAGCGGTTATCTGCTGACTCAGCCGCCACCGGGGCAGCCGCGTTTGATCGGCGCCGATGCGTCGCATGCCTGGGTATCGGTGTTTTGCCCGGTGCTGGGTTGGGTGGATTTTGATCCGACCAACAATGTGCAGCCGGCGCTGGAGCACATCACTCTGGCGTGGGGGCGGGATTTTTCCGATGTGTCACCGCTACGCGGGGTAATCCTCGGCGGCGGCAATCACGATCCGGAAGTGCGAGTCACCGTGATGCCATTGGACTGATGCCGATCAAACTGTAGGAGTGAGCCTGCTCGCGATAGCGGTGAGCCAGCAGCAAATATTTCAACTGACACACCGCTATCGCGAGCAGGCTCACTCCTACAAGGGATTTGGGGTGTACTCGAGGGGAAAGGTTGTGAGGGCCGGCAGTGAAACTGCCAGCCCCGTCACAAATCCGCAGGGTCTGATTCGATCATCAAACCCGGTGGGGCTCAGGCGTCGGGCGCCTGATCTTTCGGTGCTTCAGTTGCATCGATTGCATCAACATCATCTTCCGTTGCCACTTCACCCTCAGGGTTCAGTGCTGCTTCTTCAGCGGTTTGTTTCTTGCGCTGAAGCTTTTCCTCTTTCTTCTGTTCCTTTGCCAGGTCTCGTTGACGTTTGGCGAAGGAGTAATTGGGTTTGGCCATGGGCGTTCCTCTTGGTCGAAGGTGAGGTTGAGCGGCGCGTATTCTGCCCTGTATCGGTGCCCGGTGGTTAGCCGGGTTTTTGATCGACCCACTTTGGCGTAACGGTCGGCTTCCAGTTATCCAGGGCATCGAGCAGCGTTTGCGGTGATTCGCTCACTTGCAGCATGTCACGGTGTGGCGCGCGAACGAAGCCTTCGCCGACGATGTGGTCAAGAAAAGCAGTGAGTTTGCTGTAAAAACCGTTCACTTCCAGCAATCCCAAGGGTTTGCCGTGGTAACCGAGCTGACCCCAGGTCCAGACTTCGAACAGCTCTTCCAGCGTGCCGAGGCCGCCGGGCAGGGCGATGAATGCGTCGCTGAGTTCAGCCATCCGCGCCTTGCGTGCGTGCATGCCATCGACCACTTCCAGTCGCGTCAGGCTCTTGTGGCCGATTTCCTTGTCCATCAGGCTTTGCGGGATGATGCCGATGACTTCACCGCCAGCGGCCAGCGCAGCATCAGCGACAATCCCCATCAAACCTACGGCGCCGCCGCCGTAGACCAGGGTCAGTTTGCGCTCGGCCAAAGCACGGCCAAGGGCAATGGCGGCTTCGGTGTAAGCCGGATCAGTGCCAGCATTGGCGCCACAAAATACACACACGGATTTCAGAGACATGCCTTCCTCCTGGGTCAATCCGTCACAGGGTAATGGCTGGCACGCCTCGATCCAAGGCCTAAACTTCGCGTTCAGGCGATTCAAAGGTACCGCTGGCGCCACAGGCGTAGGCGGCGAGCAAACTGCACAACAGACCGTTAAAGAACATGACAGGCACTCCGTCTCAGTAGATGCGCCGATCATAGGGCGGGCCGGGGAATCTGGCCGTTAGATTGTCTCGATGAGTGTCATAGCCTGAAAGTTGTATACAATTTTTGACTCAAGTCATAGGAACTTGCGAAGATTTCAGGCAGTCTTTCCACCATTAGTGTTTTTGTTAACCCTGCCTTGGAGATTCACCATGTTTTCCAAAGTTGTTGCGGTATCCCTGCTGGCGCTGGCCAGCAGCCAATTGATGGCTGCCGAGTGCAAAACCACCGTTGACTCCACCGATCAGATGTCCTTCAACACCAAGGAAATCGTGATCGACAAGAGCTGCAAGACCTTCACCGTTGAGCTGACCCACTCCGGCAACCTGCCGAAGAACGTCATGGGCCATAACCTGGTGATCAGTAAAGAAGCTGACATGCAGTCGATCGCTACCGCTGGCCTGGCTGCTGGTATCGACAAGAACTACCTGCCGGAAGGTGACGCACGCATCATCGCTCACACCAAGATCATTGGCGCGAAGGAAACTGATTCGCTGACCTTTGACGTGGCGAAGATTGCAGACGGCGGCTACGGCTTCTTCTGCTCGTTCCCTGGCCACATCTCGATGATGAAAGGCACGATTACCGTCAAGTAATTGAGTCAGGCATAAAAAAAGCGTCCCTCGGGACGCTTTTTTGTTTTCTGTAGGAGCTGCCGAAGGCTGCGATCTTTTGATTTTGTTTTTGAAGATCAAAAGATCGCAGCCTCGTTTCACTCGACAGCTCCTACTGGGGCTTGCAACTTACGGCGCAAACGGCATCACGCGTTTGTGATGGGTCTTGTTGTAAGTCGCGACGATGATGTCGAACGCTTCCTGACGCACCGGTTCGCCATGCAGGAACGCATCGATCTCGGCATACGTCACGCCATGGGACGCTTCGTCCGGTTTACCCGGCGACAGATCCTCAAGGTCCGCCGTTGGCACTTTCTCGACCAGCGACTCCGGCGCACCAAAGCTGCGGGCAATCGCCCGAACCTGGTTTTTCACCAGACCGCTGAGCGGTGCCAGATCGCAGGCGCCGTCGCCAAACTTGGTGAAGAAGCCCATCACCGCTTCCGCCGCGTGATCGGTGCCGATCACCAGACCGTGCGCCGCGCCGGCGATAGTGTATTGGGCGACCATGCGCATGCGTGCCTTGGTATTGCCGAGCACAAAGTCCACCGACACCGCGTGCTTGCCTTCAAACGCCGCCACTTCACTGGCCAGTGATTTCACCGCCGGGCCGATGTTGACCGTGTGGCGCTCGTCCGGAGCAATGAAGTCCACCGAAGCCTGGGCGTCGTGTTCGTCGAACTGGGTTTCGTATGGCAGGCGCACGGCGATGAATTTGTAGCTGTTGTCGCCGGTTTGATCGCGCAGCTCACGCATTGCGCGCTGGGCCAGAAGACCTGCGGTCAGCGAATCGACGCCACCGCTGATACCCAGCACCAGCGTCTTGAGCCCGGAATTGACCAGGCAATCCTGAATGAAGGTAATGCGCCGGGCGACTTCGGCCTGCAGGGCCTGGTAGTCGACGAACGGCGGTTGCACCTTGAGCTGCTGCGCAATCTCACGCTGTACGGCTTGCATGAATTCACTCCTTGCTAGATAGACTGGAATCGGCAGGAACCTGGAACACGTGTCGCAAGTAGGCGACGAAATTCGGGTCTTTGCAGTGGGACTTGCCTGGCTCGTCGGAGATCTTCGCCACCGGTTGGCCGTTGCAGGCAGTCATTTTAAGCACGATGCTCATCGGTTCGACACCCGGAATGTCACAGGTGAGGTTGGTGCCGATGCCGAAGCTGACGTTGATCCGACCGTGCAGCGCGCGGAAGATCTCCAGCGATTTGGGCAGGGTCAGGCTGTCGGAGAACACCAGGGTCTTGCTCATCGGGTCGATGCCGAGCTTGTGATAGTGCGCGATGCATTTTTCGCCCCACACCACAGGATCGCCGGAGTCGTGGCGCAGACCGTCGAACAGCTTGGCGAAGAACAGATCGAAATCGCCGAGGAAAGCATCGGTGGTGATGCAGTCGGTGAGGGCGATCCCTAGCAAGCCCCGGTATTCACGCACCCAGCAATCAAGCGCAGCAATCTGGCTGTCGATCAGCCGTGGACCGAGTTGCTGGTGCGCCATGATCCACTCGTGGGCCATGGTGCCCAATGGCTTCATGTCGAGTTCACGGGACAAGTGCACGTTGCTGGTGCCGACGAAACGCCCCGGGAAATCGTGCTTGAGCACGTTCACCACTTCAGCCTGCACGCCATACGAAAACCGCCGGCGCGTGCCGAAATCGGCGACTTGCAGTTGCGATAGCTCATCGGCCGAGGCGTTGGCGGTCAGCCAGTCGAACTTGCGATAGAGCTGCTCGCGCGCCTGTTCGAGCACGGTTTCGCGGTAGCGATAGCGGTTGCGCACTTCGCTGACGATCGCCAGCAGCGGCACTTCGTAAAGGATTACATGCAGCCATGGCCCGCGCAGACGGATGAACAGCTCGCCGTTCTCAATGCCGGTATGCACGTAGCGCAGGTTGAAGCGGAACAGCCCGAGGAAACGCAGGAAGTCAGGTTTCAGGAAGCTGATGCGCTCAAGAAAACTCAGTTGATCGGCACTCAGGCTCAGCTCGGCCAGACGTTCGATCTGATAGCGGATCTCGGCCAGATACGGGCGCAGATCCTCGCTGTTACGGCAACGAAACTCCCATTCGACTTCGACGTTGGGGTAGTTGTGCAGCACCGCCTGCATCATCGTCAATTTGTAGAAGTCGGTGTCGAGCAGGTTCTGCACGATGCGATCGGCAAACACGCTCTCGCTCATAACGGGGTCTCCAGGTGCGCCGCGCTGTGGCGCGGTCTCAATCAATGGCGCTAGTGGCGCATATCAGGGACGAAGATTGCCAGCAATTTTTTAGATCAGCGCAGAACCCTGGTGGGAGCGAGCCTGCTCGCGAAGGCGTCATTTCAGTCGAAATGGTTATTGAATGTGCCGGCCTCTTCGCGAGCAGGCTCGCTCCCACATTTTTCAATCGAGTCAAATTTCCGGGCTGTCGATCTGTTCGAGCATCCACTTCACAAAGTCCCGCACCTTCGGCACTTCCGCCGCATGCTCCGGGTACGCCAGGTAATAGGCATCAGTGCTGGGCATGGCATGCTCAAAGGGAATGACCAGTTTGCCGTCGGCCAATTCCTCCTCCACCAGAAACCGTGGCAATAGCGCCACACCACAGCCGACCTGCGCAGCACGAATGCACATATAAAAGGTTTCAAACCGTGGCCCGTGATAGCTGTGTTCGGTCTGGTAGCCTTGGCTGTCGAACCAGTCGTGCCAGGCCTGCGGGCGCGAGGCATTTTGCAGCAGGACCAGATCGGTGAGTTGCGTCGGATCAGTGAACGGCTTCTCCGGCAGGCTGCCCGGCGCACACACCGGCACCAGCTCTTCGCCGAACAACTTCAGGCATTCCGTGCCGGGCCGCGAACCCTGGCCGAAATAGAACGCCAGATCGCTGCGCCCCTGCAGCAGATCATCCGCTTCCTGCTCGTTGCACAAGTCCAGATGAATCGACGGATGACGTAGCCGCCAGCCTTTCAGGCGCGGCACCAGCCAGCGCGCGCCGAAGGTCGATGGAGTAGATACGCGCAGGACTTCAGTTTCGCCGCCGTAGGAACGCAGGTAATGCGTCGACATCTCCACTTGCGTGAGGATTTTTCGCACCTCAACCAAGTACAAATCCCCGGCCGGGGTCATCTGCAAACGTCGGCGCACGCGGAGGAACAATAAGTGTTGTAACAATTCCTCAAGCTGCGCGACCTGCTTGCTCACCGCACTCTGGGTCAGGTTCAGTTCCTCGGCGGCGCGGGTGAAACTCAAGTGCCGTGTCACGGCCTCGAAGCACTGCAACGCGGTGATCGAGGGCAAGTGGCGTTTGTTCAGCATGGCCGATCCTTTTCTTGTCTTTCTGTGCTCAGCATGAATAAACGGAATGATATCTCGCGTAAAGGTCGTTTGTTGCCTTGCCAATGTGACGCTACAACTAAAGGCCTGCCCGGTCGTGCAAACAGCGGCCGCACACATTCAGTTTTTTGCTTGAGGAGTGACCCATGGTTGCCGCATTGCTTGATCGTCTAGGTGTGAATCCGGCCCTGTATCAGAACGGCAAAGTGCCGGTGCATTCGCCGATCGACGGCAGCCGCATCGCCGCTGTGAACTGGGAAGGTCCGGCCGAAGTCGAGCAGCACATCAGTCGCGCAGATCATGCGTTCGAGCAATGGCGCAAGATTCCGGCCCCGCGTCGCGGCGAATTGGTGCGTCAGTTCGGTGAAGTGTTGCGTGAATACAAAGCCGACCTCGGCGAACTGGTTTCGTGGGAGGCGGGCAAAATCACCCAGGAAGGTCTGGGTGAAGTGCAGGAGATGATCGACATCTGCGATTTCGCCGTCGGTCTTTCTCGCCAACTCTACGGTTTGACCATCGCCTCCGAGCGTCCGGGCCACCACATGCGTGAAACCTGGCATCCGCTGGGCGTGGTCGGGGTGATCAGCGCGTTCAACTTCCCGGTCGCGGTGTGGGCGTGGAACACCACGCTGGCGCTGGTCTGCGGTAACCCGGTGGTGTGGAAACCGTCGGAAAAAACTCCGCTGACCGCACTAGCCTGTCAGGCGCTGTTTGATCGTGTGGTGAAGAATTTTACCGATGCGCCGGCGAATCTTTGCCAAGTGATCATCGGTGGTCGCGACGCGGGTGAAGCGCTGGTCGATGACCCGCGTGTCGCCCTGATCAGCGCCACCGGCAGCACGCGCATGGGCCGCGAAGTAGCGCCGAAAGTCGCCGCGCGTTTTGCCCGCAGCATTCTGGAACTGGGCGGTAACAACGCGATGATCCTCGGCCCTAGCGCCGACCTCGACATGGCCGTGCGCGCGATTCTGTTCAGCGCCGTCGGTACCGCCGGTCAGCGCTGCACCACGTTGCGTCGTCTGATCGCCCATGAATCGGTAAAGGAAGAAATCGTCACCCGCCTCAAGGCCGCTTATTCGAAAGTACGCATCGGCAACCCACTGGAAGGCAATCTGGTCGGCCCGCTGATCGACAAGCACAGCTTTGAAAACATGCAGGATGCGCTGGAGCAGGCATTGAGCGAGGGTGGTCGGGTGTTTGGCGGCAAGCGTCAACTGGAAGATCAGTTCCCCAACGCCTACTACGTGTCGCCAGCGATTGTTGAAATGCCCGAACAGAGTGATGTGGTCTGCAGCGAAACCTTCGCGCCGATTCTGTATGTGGTTGGCTATAACGATTTCGAGGAAGCGCTGCGCCTGAACAACGCGGTGCCGCAAGGGTTGTCGTCGTGCATCTTCACCACGGACGTGCGCGAGGCTGAGCAGTTCATGTCGGCGGTGGGCAGCGATTGCGGGATTGCCAACGTCAACATCGGCCCGAGCGGCGCTGAGATTGGTGGTGCGTTTGGTGGTGAGAAGGAAACGGGTGGTGGGCGTGAATCGGGTTCCGATGCATGGCGCGGATACATGCGCCGTCAGACCAACACCGTGAACTACTCGCTGGAGTTGCCGCTGGCGCAGGGCATCACCTTCGACTGAGGATGGAGGAAGCTGAAAAGATCGCAGCCTTCGGCAGCTCCTACATAGGTGGCGCCAGGCTGCGGTTTTGTAGGAGCTGCCGAAGGCTGCGATCTTTTGGCGGCCCCACAAGCGCATTTGGTTAGGTTTCTGTTGGAGTCTGGCAATGCCGTTACGCGAAGAATGTCTGTGGGAAAAACTCACGCCACAAAGGCCGGATAACACCGCGCTCAAGGGCGAAGTCAAAGTCGATGTCTGCGTGATCGGCGCCGGGTTCACCGGGTTGTCGGCGGCGCTGCACCTGTTGGAAAAAGGCAAAAGCGTCTGCGTGCTGGAAGCCCATCGCGCGGGTCACGGCGGTTCCGGGCGCAACGTCGGGCTGGTCAACGCCGGCATGTGGATCCCGCCGGACGAGATCGAGGCCGGTTTCGGTGAAGCGGTCGGCAGTCAGCTCAACCGCATGCTCGGGGCCGCGCCGGCGCTGGTGTTCAGCCTTGTGGATAAATACAACATCGATTGCCAGTTACGCCGCGAAGGCACGCTGCATATGGCGCATAACGCCAAGGGCGAGGCGGATCTGCGCAGTCGCGAGCAACAATGGAAACGTCGTGGTGCACCGGTCGAGCTGTTGACCGGCAAGGCCTGCGAACAGGCCACCGGCACGCAAAAGATCGCTGCGGCTTTGCTCGATCGTCGCGCCGGTACGCTCAATCCGATGGCGTATGTCACCGGGTTGGCCAACGCAGTGATCCGTCTTGGCGGAAAAATGTTCGATCATTCGCCGGTCACTCGCCTCGAGCGTCAGGGCGCTAACTGGTCGGTGCAGACCGAGCACGGTTCGGTACTGGCCGGGCAAGTGGTCATCGCCTCCAATGCCTACACCGAAGGCGACTGGACCGAACTCAAGCGCAACTTCTTCCCCGGTTACTACTATCAGGTCGCTTCGGTGCCGCTGACCGAAGATGCCGCGCAGGAAATTCTCCCGGGCGGCCAGGGTTCATGGGATACCCGTCAGGTCTTGAGCAGCATCCGCCGCGACAAAGAGGGACGCTTGTTGCTCGGCAGCCTGGGTAACGGCAATCAGAAACCTGCATGGTTTCTCAAGGCCTGGGCCGACCGCGTGCAGCAGCATTATTTCCCCAATTTGAAACCGGTTGAATGGGAATGCACCTGGACCGGGCGCATTGCGTTTACGCCCGACCACCTTATGCGTTTGTTTGAACCTGCTCCCGGACTGGTTGCCGTTACGGGCTACAACGGTCGGGGCGTCACTACCGGCACGGTGGTCGGCAAAGCCTTCGCCGATTACCTGTGTAACGGTAATCCCGGGGCGCTGCCGATTCCTTTCGCACCGATGCAGCCCTTGACCGGCGTGGGCTTGCGCAGTTGCCTGTACGAGGCCGGGTTCTCGCTGTATCACGCGGGCCAGTGCCTGCGCATCGTCATTTGAGTGTTGAAATATGTTGCCGGAAGCAGCGCTTTTCGATGCAGCGACTAGCCTGTAATGGTGCGGGTTGTAGCAGTCCCGCACCAGCAGTGTGCAGTTCGGTGACGCGGGCTGTTACAGGCTGGTTGCACGTTGTTTGGCGCCGCGGTTGCAATGATGGCGCGTGCGGGTTGCGCCTGAAAAAATAAATGGTTTCACCTTCCGCGGTTTAGACGGTTGCACGCCCAATGAAAATGGGAACGAAACAGTCGAAATAACAAGAAAGCAGCGACTTTTTGAAGAATAAAAAACCGATGGCACGGCCCTTGCTCTGAGCATTCAGTGAAGTGAAGTCGCAGTGCCAACTAAAAAAAACCTTGGAGCACCACCTCATGTCCCAGACGTTTTACAAGAAAGGCTTTCTGGCCCTCGCAGTGGCTACTGCGTTGGGTGTTTCTGCGTTTGCTCAAGCTGATGTGAAAATCGGTGTAGCGGGTCCGATGACGGGCGCCAACGCGGCATTTGGCGAGCAGTACATGAAGGGTGCACAGGCAGCGGCTGACGCAGTCAACGCGGCAGGTGGCGTCAACGGGGAGAAAATCGTACTGGTCAAAGGCGATGATGCCTGCGAACCGAAGCAGGCCGTGACGGTCGCCAAGGACCTCACCAACCAGAAAGTCGCCGGCGTGGTCGGTCACTTCTGCTCCTCTTCGACCATTCCAGCGTCGGAAATCTACGACGAAGCCGGGATCATCGCGATCACCCCGGGTTCGACCAACCCGCAAGTCACCGAGCGCGGTCTCAGCGCCATGTTCCGTATGTGCGGGCGTGACGACCAGCAAGGCATTGTGGCCGGTGACTACATCGTCGACGTGCTCAAGGGCAAGAAAGTCGTCGTACTGCATGACAAGGACACCTACGGCCAAGGCCTGGCGGATGCCACCAAGGCACAACTGGTCAAGCGCGGCGTAACGCCCGTGTTGTACGAAGGCCTGACCCGTGGTGAAAAAGACTTCAGCACCATCGTCACCAAGATCCGTGGCGCCGGCGCCGACGTCGTCTACTTCGGCGGTCTGCACCCGGAGGCCGGCCCGCTGGTTCGCCAACTGCGTGAACAAGGCCTGAAAGACGTCAAGTTCATGTCCGATGACGGCATTGTGACTGACGAACTGGTGACCACCGCCGGTGGCCCGCAATTCGTCGACGGCGTACTGATGACCTTCGGCGCCGACCCACGCCTGCTGCCAGACAGCAAGACCGTGGTAGATGCTTTCCGCAAGGCCGGTACCGAACCTGAGGGCTACACCCTGTACGCCTACGCTTCGGTGCAGACCCTGGCTGCTGCCTTCAATGGCGCGAAGTCCAACAAGGGTGAAGAGGCTGCGGCCTGGCTGAAGAAAAATCCGGTGAAAACCGTCATGGGTGAAAAAACCTGGGACTCCAAGGGCGACCTGAAAGTCTCCGACTACGTGGTTTACCAGTGGGACAAGGACGGCAAATATCACCAGCTGGAAAAACAGAAGTAAGGGCTGACGCGATCAGTTGATCCCACGGTTCCTTTGTAGGAGTGAGCCTGCTCGCGATGACGGAGTTACAGGCAACACATGTGTTGAATGTTAATCCGCTATCGCGAGCAGGCTCACTCCTACAGGGGGCGGTGGTGACGGGTGAATCGTGGCTGACATTGCTCCGACGTAAATCTGTATTTTCCTTAGAAGAGCCGCACGTCCACAGGCGTGCAGGTTCTCACTGCGTGAGATTGCGTTATGGATGGTATTTTCCTGCAGCAACTGGTCAACGGCCTGACCCTCGGGTCGGTCTATGGCCTGATCGCCATCGGCTACACAATGGTCTATGGCATCATCGGCATGATCAACTTCGCCCACGGCGAGGTTTACATGATTTCCGCTTACCTGGCGGCAATCAGTCTGGCTCTGCTGGCTTACTTCGGTATTGAATCCTTCCCGCTGCTGATGCTCGGCACCCTGATCTTCACCATCGTCGTTACGGCGGTGTATGGCTGGGTCATCGAGCGAGTCGCTTACAAACCCCTGCGCAACTCCACCCGACTGGCACCGCTGATCAGCGCCATCGGTATTTCCCTGATCCTGCAAAACTATGCACAGATCGCCCAAGGCGCCAAACAACAGGGCGTACCCACCCTGCTGACCGGTGCATGGCGTGTCGAAATCGGTACCGGTTTCGTGCAACTGACCTACACCAAAGTCTTTATTCTGGTGGCCGCGTTTGTCGGCATGGGGCTGCTGACCTACATCATCAAGTACACAAAGCTCGGTCGTATGTGTCGCGCGACCCAGCAAGACCGCAAGATGGCATCGATCCTCGGCATCAACACCGACCGGGTCATTTCCTACGTGTTCATCATCGGTGCAGCCATGGCGGCGCTGGCCGGTGTGCTGATCACCATGAACTACGGCACTTTCGACTTCTATGCCGGCTTCATCATTGGCATCAAGGCATTTACCGCAGCGGTATTGGGCGGAATCGGTTCGCTGCCTGGCGCGATGCTCGGCGGAATCATCCTCGGCATTTCCGAGTCGCTGTTCTCCGGTCTGGTCAACTCCGACTACAAAGACGTGTTCAGCTTCTCGCTGCTCGTACTTGTTCTGGTCTTCCGACCACAAGGTCTGTTGGGCCGTCCTCTTGTGTCGAAGGTGTAAGCGATGTCTTCAACCACTCAAAAATCCATCGATATCAAAAAAAGCCTGGTTGAGGCGATTCTTGCCGGCCTGATTGCCCTGATTGTTTTCGGCCCGATTGTCGGCGTCGTGCTCGAGGGATACAGCTTCAACCTCGAACCGACCCGCGTGGCCTGGATCATTGGCGTTGTCATGCTCGGTCGCTTTGCCCTCAGCCTGTTCCTGCAAACGCCCAAAGGCCTGAAAATTCTCGACGGATTCGAGAGCACCGGTTCCGGTGTGCATGTGTTGCCTGCCGATCATAAATCCTCGCTGCGCTGGATCATCCCGCTGCTGATTGTGCTGGCCGTCATTGTTCCGTTTGTCTCCAACTCCTATCTGCTGGGCGTGGTCATCCTCGGGTTGATCTACGTGCTGTTGGGGTTGGGGCTGAACATCGTGGTCGGTCTGGCCGGTCTGCTCGATCTTGGTTACGTGGCGTTCTACGCCATCGGCGCCTACGGTCTGGCGCTCGGTTATCAATACCTCGGTCTGGGTTTCTGGACGGTGCTGCCGCTGGCAGCCATCACGGCCGGGCTGGCCGGCTGCATCCTCGGTTTCCCGGTGTTGCGTCTGCACGGCGACTATCTGGCGATCGTGACCCTGGGCTTCGGTGAAATCATTCGCCTGATCCTCAACAACTGGTTGTCGCTGACGGGCGGCCCGAACGGTATGCCGGCACCGCTGCCGACGTTTTTCGGTCTGGAGTTCGGCAAACGGGCAAAGGATGGCGGGGTGCCGTTCCATGAGTTCTTCGGTATCGCCTACAACCCGGATGTGAAGTACTACTTCATCTACGCAGTGTTGTTCCTGGTGGTATTGGCCGTGCTGTACATCAAGCATCGTCTGGTGAAAATGCCGGTGGGCCGCGCCTGGGAAGCCTTGCGGGAAGATGAAATTGCCTGCCGCTCGATGGGCCTTAACCACGTGCTGGTCAAGCTTTCGGCGTTCACCATCGGTGCGTCGACCGCAGGCCTCGCCGGTGTGTTTTTTGCGACCTACCAAGGCTTCGTCAACCCGACCTCGTTCACCTTCTTCGAATCGGCGCTGATCCTCGCCATCGTTGTGCTTGGCGGTATGGGCTCGACCATCGGTGTGGTAATCGCCGCGTTCGTGCTTACCGTCGCTCCGGAACTGCTGCGCGGCTTCGCCGAATATCGCGTGTTGCTGTTCGGCATCCTGATGGTCTTGATGATGATCTGGCGACCACGCGGGCTGATCCGCATCAGCCGTACCGGGGTCACTCCACGCAAAGGTGCCATTCACTATGAGAGGACTGCGCCATGAGTGAAGTCGTACTCTCTGTTGAAAAACTGATGATGCATTTCGGTGGCATCAAGGCCTTGAGCGACGTCAGCCTGAAGGTCAAACGCAACTCGATCTTCGCCCTGATCGGCCCCAACGGCGCCGGCAAGACCACGGTGTTCAACTGCCTGACCGGTTTCTATAAAGCTTCCGGCGGCAAGATCGAACTCAACGTGCGCGGCCAGCAGACCAACGTCATCCAGTTGCTCGGCGAGTCGTTCAAACCGACCGACTTCGTCTCGCCGAAATCTTTCCTCAGCCGCATGTACTACAAGATGTTCGGCGGCACACATTTGGTGAACCGTGCAGGCCTGGCGCGAACCTTCCAGAACATTCGTTTGTTCAAGGAAATGTCGGTGCTGGAAAACCTGCTGGTGGCCCAGCACATGTGGGTCAACCGCAACATGCTCGCCGGCATCCTCAACACCAAGGGCTATCGCAAGGCCGAAAGCGATGCGCTGGACTGCGCGTTCTACTGGCTGGAAGTGGTCGATCTGGTCGACTGCGCCAACCGTCTCGCCGGTGAGCTCTCGTACGGCCAGCAACGCCGTCTGGAGATCGCCCGGGCCATGTGCACGCGGCCGCAGATCATCTGCCTCGACGAACCGGCCGCCGGCCTCAACCCTCAGGAAACCGAAGCGCTGAGCGCGATGATCCGGCTGCTGCGCGACGAGCACGATCTGACCGTGGTGCTGATCGAACACGACATGGGCATGGTTATGAGTATTTCCGACCACATCGTGGTGCTGGACCACGGCATCGTCATCGCCGAAGGCGGGCCTGAAGCCATTCGCAACGACCCGAAAGTGATTGCCGCCTACCTGGGCGCCGACGAAGAGGAGCTGGTATGACGCAACCGATCCTCGAACTCAAAGACCTCGACGTGTTCTACGGCCCGATCCAGGCGCTCAAAGGTGTTTCGCTGCAAATCAATGAAGGGGAAACCGTCAGCCTGATCGGCTCCAACGGCGCCGGCAAATCGACGTTGCTGATGTCGATCTTCGGCCAGCCACGGGCGGCGGGCGGGCAGATCCTTTATCAAGGCGTCGACATCACCCACAAGTCCTCGCACTACATCGCCTCCAACGGCATTGCGCAGTCGCCGGAAGGGCGGCGGGTGTTCCCTGACATGACCGTCGAGGAAAACCTGCTGATGGGCACCATCCCGATTGGCGACAAGTACGCCAAAGAGGATATGCAGCGTATGTTCGAGCTGTTTCCACGGCTTGAAGAGCGACGTAACCAGCGGGCGATGACCATGTCTGGCGGTGAGCAGCAAATGCTCGCCATTGCCCGCGCATTGATGAGCCGGCCGAAGCTGTTGCTGCTTGATGAGCCGAGCCTCGGGTTGGCGCCGATTGTGGTGAAGCAGATCTTCGCGACCCTGCGGGAACTGGCGAAAACCGGCATGACCATCTTCCTGGTCGAGCAGAACGCCAACCATGCGCTGAAACTGTCGGATCGGGCGTATGTGATGGTTAACGGCGAGATTCGCCTGACTGGCACCGGCAAAGAACTGCTGGTGAACGAGGAGGTGCGTAACGCCTATCTGGGCGGGCACTGATTCTTCCACGTTATGCACAGCCCCGGCGACGCAAGTCCCGGGGTTTTTTCATATCCAAAACATACCGCACGCCTGTGTAGGAGCTGCCGAAGGCTGCGATCTTTTGATGTTGTCTTTAAAGAACAAAAGATCGCAGCCTTCGGCAGCTCCTACAGGGAATTGATCAGTGATTTCAAGTCTTGCGTGGAATTGTGGAAAACAAATTCCCCAAGCTGCCAAAGCGCGACATATAGACGCTGCAAATGGCTGTTTTTCCACAGTTTTGACTTGTCCCCGTTTGCTGTGGAGCTGGCTGTGAATAACGTGGGTGTATCTGGCTGGGCGCCTTGTAAACCGTGGTCTGCAAGTGTGTGGTTGTTTTTTGATCAGGAGGTTTTGCGGGAGCTGAAGACGTCGTTGTCAACCTTTTTCTGGGTATCGCCACTCAGCCAGTTCCAGATGGTCAAGGCTGTGGATAAGTCTGTGATTAAACTCTGGAAAGACCGCGCTGAGCGCCGTAATTACTGGCCTCGCGCAATCACTGTGCTGAACGTCCGTTCGTGCAAAATGCCATGTCCGGCACATCCGCCACTTCAGGGTCAAGCAAAAAACTTTCTATTTCGCCCGCAAAGCCTTGTGTGGCGGGGCTTTGCGCGTTTGCACTTGCCCCCGGAAACTGTGGAAGGGACTGTGGATAACATGCGCGCACATGGCTACAGGCCACGGGGGCTGTGGCGTCGACAGAGTTGGTTGTTTTTTGTACCGCTTGTGGGTGTTGCCCGTGAATGCGCGGGCGGGCATGCTGCCTGCTGATTTTCTATTCCAAGGGCTGCTGCGGTGGCCGAAGCAAGGAGAACACGATGTCCAACACCCTGTTTATCACCGGCGCGACGTCCGGATTTGGTGAAGCCTGCGCCCGCCGTTTTGCCGAGGCTGGCTGGAAACTGGTGCTGACCGGCCGTCGTGAAGAACGCCTCAATGCGTTGTGCGCCGAGTTGTCGAAGCAGACCGAAGTGCACGGCCTGGTGCTCGACGTGCGTGATCGCAAGGCGATGGAAGAGGCGATTGCCAACCTGCCGCCGTCGTTCGCCAAGCTGCGTGGCCTGATCAACAACGCAGGTTTAGCACTGGGCGTTGATCCTGCGCCGAAGTGCGATCTGGACGATTGGGACACCATGGTCGACACCAACGTCAAAGGCCTGATGTACGCCACGCGCTTGCTGTTGCCGCGCCTGATCGCCCATGGTCGTGGCGCAGGCATCGTCAACCTCGGCTCCATCGCCGGTAACTATCCGTATCCAGGCAGCCATGTGTATGGCGCGACCAAAGCGTTCGTTAAACAGTTCTCGCTGAACCTGCGTTGCGACTTGCAGGGCACCGGCGTGCGCGTCAGCAACATCGAGCCGGGCCTGTGCGAAAGCGAATTCTCGCTGGTGCGTTTCGCTGGCGATCAGGAGCGCTACAACGCGACTTACGCCGGTGCCGAGCCGATCCAGCCGCAGGACATCGCCGAGACGATTTTCTGGGTGATGAATGCGCCGGCGCACATCAACATCAACAGCCTGGAGTTGATGCCGGTGAGCCAGACCTGGGCCGGGTTTGCCATTGAGCGCAATAAGGCCTGACACCGCGTTACGGCCAATCGCTGGCAAGCCAGCTCCCACAGGTTTATTGGCGTACACAAATCTTGTGAACGGCTCGATACTTGTGGGAGCTGGCTTGCCAGCGATGAGGCCAGAACAGGCAAAAAATGGCGATAAGGTAAACTCCCTTCGCAACAACCCAACCGCACCCCGCGGTTTTCCGGGTTTTCGAGGAGTCAAAGTGAGTAACCGAGGTGAGCAGGCACTGCTCAAACAATCGACCATTCTGATGTTGGCTGTGGCGATTGCCGGGATTGTCACCGGTTTTGTTTCAGGTTCCCAATCCATCCTTTTCGATGGTTTTTTCTCGCTGATCGCAACGTTCATCAAAGTCCTGATGCTGATCACTGCCAAGCTGATCGCCAAGCAAAGCAACCACCGTTTCCAGTTCGGTTTCTGGCACCTGGAGCCGATGGTGCTGCTGATCGAAGGCAGCTTCCTGATGTTGATCGCGATCTACGCGTTTCTCAACGGAGTGTTCGGCATCATCAACGGTGGCCGCGACATCGAGCTAGGACTGGTGATCATTTATGCAGCGGTGTTTACCGTGGTCGAATTCGCCTACTTCTTCTACGTACGGCACCGTAACCGCACGCTCAAATCCAGCCTGATCCAGTTCGACAACATCAGCTGGCTGGTGGACGCGATGCTATCCGTGGGCCTGTTGATAAGCTTCCTCGCGGCGCTGCTGTTGAAATCGCAGGGTTATGGCCAGTGGGCAGTGTATGTCGACCCGCTGATCCTGATTGTACTGGCGCTGACCATGCTGCCACCGGCGTTCAAGATCCTTGGCCCGGCCTTACGCGATGTGCTGGGGATCGCGCCGGACACGCTGGATGATCAGGTGCGCCAAGTGATGGACGCGGCGAAAACCGAGCATGGTTTTGACGACTATGTGTCGTACGTGCAGAAGCACGGACGGGCACGGTTTATCGAGATTCATGTGGTGTTGCCGGCGGATTATGTGCTGAGCAATGTCGGACAGCTGGATGCGTTACGTGAGGAGATTTCGGCGAAGCTGGGCAAGCCGGATGCGGCGCGCTGGTTGACCATCAGCTTTACCGGGGACAAGAAGTGGATTGCCTAGAGACCGTGTAACGGCCATTCGTCGGATCGCCGCCCGGAGCAGGCTCACTCCTACATTTGGAATGCGTTCCCCTGTAGGAGTGAGCCTGCTCGCGATAGCTATTTATCCGTCAGCGCAGGTATTCAGCCAGACCGTGGTAACAAGTCGCCAAGTGATACGGCGTGGTAGAAGGCATGTCCTTGCGACTCACCTCGCCCAATTCATCCCGGCACTCATGCCAGCCACCGGCATGCAGAAACCGCTGCTGCAACGCCTGCAACTGGTGCAGCACCACGGCTTCACTGCCCTGACGCAACGTCAGCGCCCGCAGGTATTCCGCCTGCGCCCAGATCCGCTGAGTCGAATCTCGCGGGCGTCCGTTCGTTTCCAGATCGAGCATCGCGCGCACCGCGCCGGATGGCTGCACCACACCGTATTGCTCGGTGAAGGCAAACGCGCGGTCGAGCGCCGCGTGCAGTTTCGAACCACGCAGCAACGGCGACGATTCGAGCAGGAAATACCATTCGAACTGATGCCCCGGCTCATACCAGTTATCCACAGCGCCGAGCGGCTTTTCCATCAACACGCCATATTGCGGGTCGACGAACTGCTTGTGCATGGCTGTGCATAACTCCAGCAACGCCTTCTGCGTGTGGGCATCTTCGCGAACCGCCAGGGTGGCGAGAAACGCTTCGGCCAAGTGCATCAACGGGTTTTGCAGCGGACCGGTTTGCAGGGTGATCCAGTCGCGCTCCAGGCAGGCTTCGTACAAGCCATCGCCGGTCGCAAAGCGTCGGCCGATGATTTCCAGCGCCGCATTCAAAGTCGACTCGACCAGTGGATCGCCGGACTTCGCCCAGTAATGCGCGCAAGCGAACAGGATAAAGGCGTGGGTGTAGAGATCCTTGCGCTGATCCAGCGGCTTGCCTTGGGCATCGATGCTGTAGAACCAGCCGCCGTGCTCGGCGTCATGAAAGTGCCGTTGCAAGGAGCGGAACAGCACCGCCGCACGCACTTCAGCGTTATCCACAACCCCGATCAGGCTGGAAAACAGATACAGCTGGCGTGCGCAGGCCATCGCCCGATAGCGTTGCGGGGGCAGGGGCTGATGCGCGGCGTCCAGCGCCTCGTAGGGCAGCGCCATGTCAGCGTTCCAGCCCGGGCCTTGCCAGAGCGGCACTATGACGTTGAAGAAGTGCTGTTGCACCGCGCCGAACGTGGCGGTCAATTCGGGCAGGGAGGTGGAGCGGGAAGCGTGGGGCATGGGCGGACGTCGTCACGGCTGGGGCGATTGCGCGACATGGTAGCAGAGCGGCGGCCGTTAGAGTCTTGGTGTCTGATCGGCCGTCATCGCTGGCAAGCCAGCTCCCACAGGTGATTGGGTAAGTCCACAATTGTGTGAACACCAAATATCCTTGTGGGAGCTGGCTTGCCAGCGATGAGGCCGGTACAGGCGATGGAGATTAGCCTGCCAGCAGCCAGGCGCCCGTTATTGCTGAGGCAGCACCGGCAAGGCGCACCAACGGCGCAGCCGCCTGAGGCAGGAAACGCACCACGGCATAACCCGCCGCATGCAGCGCAGCTGTCGCAGCCACAAAACCCGCCGCATACGCCCAAGGACTGCTCATGTCCGGCAGTTCCAAGCCATGCGCCACACCATGGAACAACGCAAACACCGCCGTCGCCACCACCGCCATGACCAACGGCGGACGCACCGCCAGCGCTACCGCCAGACCCAACGCCAGCACCGACGCAGCAATCCCGCTTTCCAGCGCCGGCAATTGCAGCCCTTCAAACCCGAGCAGGCCGCCCATCAGCATGGTGCCGACAAACGTGCACGGCAGCGCCCAGCGCGCCGCACCTTGCTGCTGCGCGGCCCACAAGCCAACAGCCACCATCGCCAGCAAATGGTCGAGGCCGCCGATCGGGTGGCTGATGCCTGCGATCAAACCACTGTCGCCATGCCCCGGGTGAGCGAATGCCAGCGCTGGCGTCAGCAGCAGCGCCACGGCGCCAAGAATACGTTTGAGTGTCATGGATAAGCTTCCTTGTTGAAAAGTGAATCAGGCTGCAGTCAGCAGGCCCTGGCGTTCGATGAAGGCGATGATTTGCTCAAGGCCCTGACCGGTTTTCTGGTTGCTGAAGACGAACGGCTTGCCGTTGCGCATGCGCTTTGTATCGCTGTCCATCATTTCCAGCGAAGCGCCAACCAGCGGCGCGAGGTCGATCTTGTTGATCACCAGCAGGTCGGACTTGCAGATCCCCGGCCCGCCCTTGCGTGGCAGCTTGTCGCCGGCCGAAACGTCAATCACGTAGATGGTCAGGTCGGACAGTTCGGGGCTGAAGGTCGCTGAGAGGTTGTCGCCACCGGACTCCACCAGAATCAGATCGAGCCCCGGAAAGCGCCGGTTCAGTTGATCGACCGCTTCAAGGTTGATCGAGGCGTCTTCGCGGATCGCCGTGTGCGGGCAGCCGCCGGTTTCCACGCCGATGATCCGCTCCGGCGCGAGGGCTTCGTTGCGCACGAGGAAATCGGCGTCTTCGCGGGTATAGATATCGTTGGTCACCACGGCGAGGTTGTAGCGCTCGCGCAGGGCCAGGCACAGGGCCAGGGTCAAAGCGGTTTTGCCGGAACCGACCGGGCCGCCGATGCCGACGCGCAGAGGTTGTGTGTTCATTAATGTTTCTCCTAGGAGCGAAAGAGGCGGCTGTACTGGCGCTCGTGGGCCATGCACGCCAGGGACAGGCCGAACGCGGCGCTGCCCATGTGGTCGGGATTGATTCGGCTGGCGTCCTGCTGTGCTTGTTGCAGCAGCGGCAGCAGTTCGCTGGTCAGGCGCTGGGCGGCTTGCTGGCCGAGCGGCAGGGTTTTCATCAGGACGGCGAGCTGGTTTTCCAGCCAGCTCCACAGCCACGCGGCGAGGGCGTCCTGCGGGCTGATGCCCCAGGCGCGCGCGGCCAGCGCCCAGCACAAGGCCAAATGCGGTTCGGGGCATTGATCGAGAAAATCGCGGGCGGGCGCGTCGAGTTCCGGTAGGCCGTTGAGCAGTTGCTGCAACGAATAGCCCATCTGCCGGCTCTCCAGATGCAACTCGCGGGTCTCGCGACTGGCGCGATGGCTTTCGCAGAGGCTCAGCAACTCCGCCCATTGTTCATCCGCCGCCGCTTGGCAATGCGCGAGCAGCAGCGGCGCCTCGAAGCGGGCGAGGTTGAGCAGCAATTGATCGCTGATCCAGCGCCGGGCGCTTTGCGGGTTATCGACGCGGCCATTATCCACAGCCATTTCCAGGCCTTGCGAATAGCTGTAGCCGCCAATCGGCAATTGCGGACTGGCCAGGCGCAGTAGCGCCCAGGCCGGATTCACAGGCGTACGCCGAACTGATGGAGTTTCGGCGCGTAGTTGAAGTCTTCGTCGCCGTGGCGTGAGTGGTGATGGCCGCCGCCATAGGCGCCGTGTTCCGGCTGGAACGGTGCCTCGATGGCTACGACCTGTGCGCCGAGCTGTTCGAGCATGGCTTTGAGCACGTAATCGTCGAGCAGACGCAGCCAGCCATCGCCGACTTGCAGGGCGACGTGGCGATTACCCAAGTGATAAGCCGCACGAGTCAGCTCGAAAGCATTGGCGCAGGTGACGTGCAGCAATTGCTCAGGGCGGGCGCAGACGCGGACAATTCGGCCGTCTTCAGCCTGTAGGCATTCGCCGTCATACAGCGGCGGCTGACCGCGCTCCAAAAACAACCCGACGTCTTCGCCTTCGGCACTGAAACAGCGCAGACGGCTTTTGCTCCGCGCTTCGAAGGTCAGGTGCAACTCGGCGGCCCAGACGGGTTGAGGGTCGGTTCTGCGGTGAATCACCAGCATCGGAAAGCTTCCAGCTATGGACAATACTCTGGCTAGAGCAAGGGCCTTGCCAATCGGACGAGATGTAGGAAATCCCTGTCGGAGCGTAGTGGATGTTTCAAGATGTTGCGGGAATATGGAAGGTTTTGGTGCGTGAAGATTTTTTTATGCACCAAATGGAGGCCGTGACGCCGCACCTTTGTAGGAGTGAGCCTGCTCGCGATAGCAGTGTGTCAGTCAGCAAATATTTGTCTGATAGACCGCTATCGCGAGCAGGCTCACTCCTACAGGGGATTTGTGGTGTGGCGGGAAGAGGGGAATTACTCGGTACTGCCCAAGCCTTGCCAATGCTTGAGCCCGATAAAGATGAAGCGCAACTGCTGGGTGATCTTCGCCTGTGGCGTCAGATGCTCCGGCAGGGCTTCGGCGGGCGGATCGATGATGTCGGGGAGGGTGGCGAATACCGATTTGACGATCAGGTCAGCCATTACGCTCAGGCCTGCGGCATCCAGATGCTGCAGCTTGGGCATCATCGTCAGGTCAGAAGCCAGGTCGGAGCTGATGTTCTCGCGCAGGCGACCAATGGCCTGACGCACCGGCAGCGAACCGCCGTATTGCTCGCGAGCGAGAAACAGGAATTGCGAACGGTTGGCGCTGACCACGTCGAGGAAGATCCGCACGGACGCATCGATGATGCCGCCCATGACGAATTCGTTGTGCCGCACCAGACGGATGGTTTCGCGGAAGGTCTGGCCTACTTCACTGACCAGCACCAGGCCCAGTTCGTCCATATCGGCAAAGTGCCGGTAGAAACCGGTCGGCACGATGCCGGCGGTTTTCGTCACTTCACGCAGGCTCAGGCTGCCGAATCCTCGGCCGCTTTCCATCAAGTGGCGGGCAGCGTCCATGAGGGCGTTGCGGGTCTGTTGTTTCTGTTCGGCGCGGGGCAGCATCGCAGGGTGTGTCTTTCGGCAGGACAAGCGCGGCACTCTAGCAAATCGGCTTTGTCGGCGTCGAACGGGAGGAGATACGGGGGAGGATTCAGCGGGGTTGAAAAGTCAAAAGCCCAATCGGGTGATTGGGCTTTTTTTCGAGGCCGCCATGGGCTTAGCTCAAAGCGCTGTTGCGTTCGATCACACGATCACCGCCGCCTTCAGCGAGGGTCTGGCCTTGGGGAGTGCGGTCGCTACCATCGGAAGCCAGGGTTTGACCTTGTGGTGTACGGTCGCTGCCATCGGAAGCCAGGGTTTGACCTTGTGGGGTACGGTCGCTGCCATCAGACGCCAGGGTTTGACCCTGTGGAGTGCGATCGGAACCGTCTTGCACCAGACCTTTCTCTTCGAGGCGATCACGGCCACCTTCGGCTACGGTCTGACCTTGTGGAGTCTTGTCATAGCCATCTTGCACCAGGCCTTTTTCTTCCAGGCGGTTGCGGCCGATTTCAGCCAGGGTCTGGCCCTGTGGGGTGCGGTCGCCGCCGTCAGCAGCTACGGGTTGGCTGAATACCGAGTGGCTGGATTTCACTTGCGGAGTGGCTTGGGCGGCAGCGGGCAGGGCGAAAGCAGTGCTGGCTAGCATCGACAGGGGAAGGCTGAGCAGTAATTGGCGGTTCATGATGGGTTGCTCCTTGGGAGGGCGATAAAGTGGGTACGAGGGCAATGCTACTCTCGATAAGTCGATATAAAAGTTCATAAACGCAATGGTAATAATCAACAGAATTGATTGTTCTGCCGAGAGGCTCTAGATCGGGCCTTTGCGGGCGACGGTTTTGCACCGGGGTGGGTATTTCCGACTCACTCGCGCCTCGCAAAAGTGCGGGTCGCGGTAACACTGTTCGACTGATCGGTCAGAATTCGCGCGACTTTTTGCGCCTTAATCGACCTTTCGATTAAACCTGCGGCTGGTTTGCCAGTCGTAGATTTCATGAGGGCCGCTTTGGCCCGCCGTTTCAGCCGTGCGCCGCAGTCTTTGCGTGCGGTCGTGATCAGGAGCTTTGTGCATGACGCGCACTGGAAAAATCTTCAGCTGGACCTTCGCCATCCTCGTGCTGCTACTGGCCATGGTGGTATTGATCATCGTGTTCTTCGACTGGAACCGGATCAAACCACCGCTCAACGCCAAAGTCTCGGAAGAACTGCACCGACCGTTTGCCATCAACGGCAACCTCGCGGTGATCTGGCAGCGCGAGCCGGACGAGGGCGGCTGGCGCGCGTGGGTGCCGTGGCCGCACGTGGTCGCTGAGGATTTGAGCCTGGGCAACCCGGACTGGTCGAAGCAACCGCAGATGGTCACGCTCAAACGCGTTGAACTGCGCATCTCGCCTCTGGCGCTGCTGGCGCAACGCGTGGTGATCCCGCGTATTGACCTGACCGAACCCAACGCCGAGCTGCAACGCCTGGCCGATGGCCGCGCCAACTGGACGTTCAAGTTCGATCCGAAGGATCCGAACGCCGAGCCGTCGAACTGGGTGGTCGACATCGGCGCCATCGGGTTCGATAAGGGCCACGTTACCCTTGACGATCAGACGCTCAAGACCAACCTTGATGTCTTGATCGATCCACTGGGCAAGCCGATTCCGTACAGCGACATCGTCGGTGCCAAAGCGGCGAAAACCGCGCAGGACAAGGGCGGTGCACCGCAGGATTATGCGTTTGCGCTGAAGGTCAAAGGCCAATACCACGCTCAGAACCTCACCGGCCAAGGCAAGATCGGCGGGCTGCTGGCATTGCAGGACGCGAGCAAGCCGTTCCCGTTGCAGGCCCAGGCGAAGATCGGCGACACCAGCATCGAACTGGCCGGCACGCTGACCGACCCGCTTAACCTCGGCGCCCTCGATCTGCGCCTGAAACTGGCCGGCGCCAGCCTCGGCAATCTCTATCCGCTAACCGGTGTGACCCTGCCGGATACACCGCCGTACTCCACCGACGGCCATTTGATCGCCAAGCTGCATGACGCGGCCGGCGCGAAATTCACCTATGAGCAGTTCAACGGCAAAATCGGCAGCAGTGACATTCATGGCGACCTGACTTACGTCGCCAGTCAGCCACGGCCAAAGCTCAGCGGCGCGCTGCTCTCCAATCAACTGCTGTTCGCCGACCTCGCGCCACTGATCGGCGCCGACTCCAATGACAAGCAAAAGGCCCGCGGCGGCGAGAGCAAACAGCCGGCCGATAAAGTGCTGCCGGTGGAAGAGTTCAAGACTGATCGCTGGCGCGCAATGGACGCTGATGTCGAGTTCACCGGCAAGCGCATCGTCCACAGCGAGAAGCTGCCGTTCAACGACCTCTATACCCATCTGAAACTCAACGACGGCGAACTTAGCCTGGAGCCACTGCGTTTCGGCGTGGCGGGCGGCAATCTCGATGCGCTGATCCGCCTCAACGGCCGCACCGAACCGCTGGAAGGCCGGGCCAAATTGACGGCGCGCCGCTTCAAACTCAAGGAGCTGTTCCCGACCTTCGAACCGATGAAAACCAGTTTCGGCGAGCTTAATGGCGACGCCGATATCACTGGGCGTGGCAACTCGGTCGCCAAGCTGCTGGGCGGCGCCAATGGCAAATTGAAGATGTTGATCAACGACGGCGCGATCAGCCGTGAGCTGATGGAACTGGCCGGGCTCAACGTCGGCAATTACGTGGTCGGCAAGATCTTTGGCGACAAGGAAGTGAAGATCAACTGCGCGGCGGCGGACTTCGACATCAAAACCGGTCTGGCGACCACGCAGCTGTTTGTCTTCGATACCGAGAACGCGATCATCTATATCGACGGCACGGCGAACATGGCCACTGAGCAGCTGGATCTGACCGTGACGCCGGAATCCAAGGGCTGGCGTTTGATTTCCCTGCGCTCGCCGCTGTACGTGCGCGGCAAGTTCATCAAGCCGGACGCGGGTGTGAAGGCTGTGCCGCTGATGTTGCGCGGGGCGGGGATGGTGGCGTTGGGCGTGATTGCAGCGCCGGCGGCGGGGTTGTTGGCGCTGGTGGCACCGAGTGGCGGTGAGCCGAATCAGTGTGCGCCGTTGCTGGAGCAGATGAAGGCGGGCAAGGCGCCGGTTACCGTTAAACCTACCAAGTAATCTTCAGCGCTTATAAAGACGTCATCGCGAGCAGGCTCACTCCTACATGGGAACGCATTCCAAATGTAGGAGTGAGCCTGCTCGCGATAGGGGTTACAGGTCGTTCAGGATGTCAGCCATGTCATCGGCATGCTCTTCTTCCTGCGCGAGGATATCTTCAAAGATACGCCGCGTAGTCGGGTCTTTCTCGCCGATGTACTGAATGATCTCGCGATAGCTGTCGATGGCGATGCGCTCGGCCACCAAGTCCTCGTAGACCATCTCTTTCAGGGTATTGCCGGCCACGTATTGCGCGTGGGACATCTTCGACAGCAGGTCGGGGTTGAACTCAGGCTCGCCGCCCAATTGCACAATGCGCTCGGCCAGGCGGTCGGCGTGCTGGGCTTCCTGGGTAGCATGCTCGAGAAACTCTTCGGCGGCCACATGGGCTTTCACGCCATTGGCCATGAAGTAGTGGCGTTTGTAGCGCAGCACGCAGACCAGTTCAGTGGCCAGCGATTCATTGAGCAAGCGCAGCACCTCTTCACGGTCGGCGCTGTAGCCCTCGGTGACGGCGCCGTTCTCGACGTGTTGGCGCGCACGGTCGCGCAGGGTTTGAACATCTGACAGATGCAGGTCGTCGCTCATTTCGATCTCCTGGAGGCTAATCCGATTGTCGCCACGTTCTGCGGACGCGGTCGGTACCTAAGCTGTGAGTCATGAGCGTTGCAAAAAGTTTTATCGGTTTACGCAACCCCTGTAGGGGCTGCCGAAGGCTGCGATCTTGGCGCCAGCCCGGACAAAACTGCTTCCTCGCGCAACCAGGCAAAAAACGCCCGCACCGGCGGATGCCGTTCGCGCCCCGGCACACACAACGCGCTGTACCCGGCGCCATCGACTTGAACCTGACCCATGAACGGCACCAGCAAGCCACTGGCAACGCTCTGCGACACCAGGATATTGCTCGCCAGTACCAGCCCTTGTCCGGCAATCGCCGCTTGCAGGGCGTAATGCTCTTCATCGTATTCGCGGATGGCCGGTTGCTGGTTCAGCCAGTTTGCGCTGGCCTTCGCGCACCACGCTTCCCAGCCATGCGCGTAGAGCTTCGAGTTGTGCCAACGCACGCTGATCAACGTCGGTGTGCGTCTCGCGGCCAGCGCCACTTGCTCGGGTGAGCCGTAAACCCCGAACGACTCATCGAACAGGCACAGGCCATAAAGGTTCGGGTAGTCGTCGAGGCTGTAGCGCAACACCAGATCGACGCTGGCGTCCTGATGCAGATCGATGATTTCACAGTGAGTATCGAGGCGTACGTTGATGTTCGGGTGCCGGGCATAAAAGCGCCCGAGGCGCGGCACCAGCCACAGCGCGGCGAAGGCGGCGGTGGTCGATAGCGTCAGCGTACTGGCGTTGCGCTGCGGGCGCAGGGTGTCGACGCTTTGCGCCACCTCCAGCAAGGCACCGTGCAGACTGCGGAACAGGCGCTCGCCGCCCTCGGTCAGGCGCACCTGGCGCGGCAGGCGCTCGAACAGCGCGACGCCGAGCCAGTCTTCCAGCGAGCGAATTTGATGCGAAATCGCCGTGGGCGTGACTGACAGCTCTTCGGCGGCAGCCTTGAAACTGAGCAGTCGTGATGCCGATTCAAAGGCGCGCAGGGCGGTGAGTGGCAGCGAGGCAAACATTAAAAACTCCATGGATGAAATGAATTCATCCCGACTGATTTTTGCTCATTTGAGGCAATGGTGTGCTGCCTGCAATCTGCAGCGACACAGCAATCAAAGTCTAGCCTCAAGGAGTTTCAGATGAGCAAAATTCTTGCGATCCACGCCAGTCCCCGTGGCGACCGTTCGCACTCGCGGCGCTTGGCGGAACATTTTCTCAGTGCCTGGCAGGTGCGTCATCCGCAGGCGCAAGTGACTCGCCGCGAGGTCGGGCGGGCGCTGATTCCGGCGGTCAACGAAGCCTTTGTCGCTGCCGCGTTTCATCCACAGCCTGAGGCCCGACCACTGTCGATGCAGGCCGATCTGGCCCTGAGCGATCAACTGGTCGGCGAGTTGTTCGATCACGACCTGCTGCTGATTTCCACGCCGATGTACAACTTCAGCGTGCCCAGCGGTCTTAAGGCCTGGGTCGATCAGATCGTACGCCTGGGCCTGACCTTCGATCACACGCTGGACAATGGCGTTGCTCAATACACGCCTTTGCTGCAGGGCAAGAAAGCCTTGATCGTGACCAGTCGCGGCGGCTTCGGTTTTGGTCCGGGCGGCGAGCTGGAGGCTTTGAATCATGCCGATCCATGGCTGCGCACGGCGCTGGGTTTCATCGGCATCAACGACGTCAGCGTGGTCGCGGCCGAAGGCGAAGAGTCCGCCGAACGCACCTTCGCGGTGTCGGTGGCCGAGGCCGAGCAGCGTTTGCTCGATCTCGCCCGGGTGTTCTAAATGGCCTGGATGTTCCTGCTGATCGCCGCCGGTTTTGAAGTGACCTTCGCCATGGGCATGAAGTACGCCGAAGGTTTCACCCGACTGTGGCCGTCGTTGATCACCGTGGTTGCGGCGGTCGGCGGGATTTATTTTCTGACCCTGGCGATGCGTGAATTGCCGGTGAGCATTGCCTACCCGATCTGGACGGCGATTGGCTCCCTGGGCACGGTGTTTCTCGGTTTTGCCCTGCTCGGCGAGAGCCTGACCCTGGTCAAACTGGTTTCGGTCGGGCTGATTGTGGCGGGGGTGGTGGGCCTGAAGTAGGCTGATGGTCGAGTTGTCATGATCATGGAGGAGGCTTGGCGGGCGTTTTGCACGCCTTGCATCCACTCACCGAACACAAGGATGTTTGCCCATGTCGACGCGTTATCCATTGGTGCTGGTGCCCGGCATGCTCGGGTTTATCCGGCTGGTTCTTTATCCGTACTGGTACGGCATCATCGGCGCGTTGCGCCGTGGTGGTGCAACGGTGATTGCGGTGCAGGTATCGCCGCTCAATTCCACAGAGGTGCGCGGCGAGCAGCTGCTGGCGCGCATTGATGAGATTCTGCGTGAGACCGGTGCCGCCAAGGTCAACCTGTTTGGCCACAGCCAAGGCTCGCTGACGGCGCGCTATGCGGCGGCGAAACGGCCGGATCTGGTGGCGTCCGTCACGTCGGTGGCCGGGCCCAATCATGGCTCCGAGCTGGCCGATTATCTGGAAAAAAATTATCCGGCCAACAGCGCCAAGGGGCGGCTGCTTGAGGTGTTGCTAAGGTTGGTCGGGTGGTTGATGGCTGTTTTGGAGACCGGTTATCGCGGGCCGAAATTGCCGGTGGATATTCACGCCTCGCACCAATCGCTGACCACTGAGGGCGTGGCGCTGTTCAATCAGCGTTGTTCACAGGGCTTGCCGGAAACGTGGGGCGGGCACGGGCCGGAAGAGGTTAACGGCGTGCGTTATTACTCGTGGTCGGGGACGTTGCAGCCGGGCAAGACTGATCGCGGCGGGAATTTGTTTGATGGGACCAATCGCAGTTGTCGCTTGTTTGCGAAAACCTTTGTGCGTGAGCCGGGGCAGTGCGATGGGATGGTCGGGCGATATAGCTCGCATCTTGGTACGGTGATTGGCGATGACTATCCGCTGGATCACTTCGACATCGTCAACCAGTCGCTGGGGCTGGTTGGCAAGGGTGCGGATCCGGTGCGGCTGTTTGTCGAGCATGCGGCGCGGCTTGAGGCTGCAGGCCTTTAGGATCAAAAGATCGCAGCCTTCGGCAGCTCCTACAGGTTCGGTGTCGAACACAAATTTTGTGAACGCCCCGAACTCATGTAGGAGCTGCCGCAGGCTACGATCTTTTCCATCAGGCAACGCTGATCCGGCGACCCAACACGGTGGTCCAGCGCTCGGAAAGAATCACCCCACCCAACGTCAACAACCCGCCCACCAGGTGATACATCGCCAACTGCTCTTTCAACACCACCGCCGCAATCAGCGCAGTAATCAACGGCAGCAGATTGAAAAACAACGTCGTGCGGCTCGGCCCCAGACGCTGCACAGCCTGCATCCACGCCAGCGGCGCAACCATCGACGCCAACAGACACGCATACAACACCAGCGGAATGTTCTGCAGGGTCAGCCCGGTCTTCGGCGAAGCGGCATACAGCGGAAACAGCACGACAATCGCCACCAGCACCTGCAAATACAGCAACACCAGCGGCGGCAGGCGCAGTTGCCATTTTTTCAGCAGGGTGCTGTAGATCGCATAAGCGAGCGTGGCGATCAGCATCATCGCATCACCCATGTTCACGCCGTGCTGCAGCAACGCGCCGAGGCTGCCGGACGACACCACCACCAGTACGCCGGCAAACGACAGCACCGCGCCCACCAATGCGCCGGCAGTCAGGCGCTGCCCAAGGCTGATGATCGCCATGGCCAGCGACATCAACGGCATCAGCGACAGAATGATGCCCATGTTGGTCGCGGTGGTCAGGGTTGCGGCGAAGTAGGCGAGGCTCTGATACACCGCCATGCCCAACACGCCCAGTACGAAGATTTTGCCCAGGTTCGGACGGATCTGCGGCCAGTGCGCGATCACCGCTTTGAGCATGAAAGGCGTGAACAACAAGCCGGCCAGCAGCCAGCGGTAGAAACCGATCTCGGCGGGGAAAATCGCCCCCGCCGCCCGTTTGTTGATCACGGTATTGCCGGCCCAGATAAAAAACGCCCGCAGCGGGAACGCGTATTGCATGAGTTGAAACCAGTACGTTAATGAAAGGCAATTATCCGTTGTCTGGATGCAAGCCTATACTTCGAACCGGACAACCTGCCTCTGAAACCGGACAGCATGAACAGTAAACACATCGATCTGCTGGATTTCAGCGAACTGCCATCGGCGGTGTACTTCCGCTACGCCGATTTCAACGCCCATGAATTCGCCGCACCGCACCGTCATCCGTGGGGCACGCTGGAATACGCGGCGCACGGCGTGCTGCACATGGACGTCGACGGCAGCCGCTTTATGTCACCGCCTCAGTACGCGGTGTGGGTGCCGCCGCAGGTCGAGCACAGTTTCTACAGCCATCAACCGGTCAACTATCGCGCGGTGTGTCTTGATCCCAAGGTCTGCGCCGATTTGCCCCGGCGCGCGTGCACCTTGGCCATCAGCGACATTCTCAAGGCGATTCTCAAAGATTTCGCCGCCCGCGACGTGAAGATTCCCGAACTTGATGCCGATCAACGGCTGGCGCAGGTTCTGGTCGATCAATTGCAGCAGGCACCGGTGCATGAGTGTTATCTGCCGTACGCGAGCAGCTCCGGATTGCTGGCAATCCTCGAAACCTTGCAGGCCGAACCGGGCAACAATCAGCCGCTGGCGCATTGGGCGCTGCAAGTGCACGTCAGCGAACGCACGCTGGCCCGGCAATTCGTTCGGGAACTGGGAATGAGTTTCGGCGAGTGGCGTCAGCGTCTTCGCTATCTCGCCGCGATCGAGGCGCTGGAAACTACCCGCAGCGTGCAGGAAATTGCCTTCGATCTCGGTTACAGCAGCGGTTCGGCATTTATCGCCATGCTCGCCCGGCAGGCGGGGTGTACGCCGGAGCAGTATCGCCGTAGCCATCTCGAAGGCAGGAAGGTGTAACAAGATTTGGCTACACTCCAGCAGAGGCCGCCCCCATCGGTGCGGCGACAAGGAGAAAACTCCATGAAGATGTTGCGTGTGCCGTTGTTGATGATTGGTTTGCTCCTGTGTTCCCAGGGTTTCGCCGCCACGGCGCAACAGAACAAAATGACCACTTGCAATGCCGATGCGACCGCCAAGAGTCTGAAAGGCGATGAGCGCAAAACCTTCATGAGCACCTGCCTCAAGGCAGCGCCAGCGGCCAACGATGCCAAGGCCCTGACCCCGCAGCAGCAGAAAATGACTACCTGCAACGCCGATGCGAAAACCAAGGCGCTGACCGGCGATGCGCGCAAGGCGTTCATGAGTGATTGCCTGAAGAAAAAATAACTTGATTCGGTGGGGTAACTGGTCGACGCGTCCGCTTGAGATTTGCCCTCACCCTAACCCTCTCCCAGAGGGAGAGGGAACTGACCGCGGTGTTTCAAGACATTCGTCGACCTGAAAAAACCGGGCGATTATGGATTCCATGTCGCCGGTTCAGTTCACTGGATATCCAGAGCATCCCCCAATCGGTTCCCTCTCCCTTTGGGAGAGGGCTAGGGTGAGGGGGGCTGAAGCACCGCATATTTCTAGTGCTCCCCCCAGAACGCTGGCAGACTGCCAATCCTTTTACGCCGTTCGTTTTGAGGCTGTATGCCAACGTTTTCTGAGCGTCATGTAGTGTTCTGGGTCAGTTGCATCATCATTTTCGGCGGTTTGCTGCTGGTGCTGCCGCTGCGCTTGTTGCCCAGTCTGTTGGCCGGTCTGTTGGTCTATGAGCTGGTCAATATGCTCACCCCGCAGTTGCAACGGCTGATCGAAGGCCGCCGCGCGCGTTGGCTGGCGGTGGCCTTGCTCGGCACGCTGGTGGTGAGTGTGCTGGCGCTGATCTTCGCCGGCGCGATCAGTTTTCTCCTGCACGAAGCAGAAAACCCCGGTGCTTCCCTCGATAAATTCATGGGTGTGGTCGACCGCGCGCGCGGGCAATTGCCGCCGTTCATCGATGCTTATCTGCCGGCCAGTGCTGCGGAATTTCGCGTGGCGATCGGCGAGTGGATGAGCAAACATCTGTCCGACCTGCAACTGGTCGGCAAGGACGCGGCGCACATGTTCGTGACGCTGCTGATCGGCATGGTCCTCGGTGCAATTATCGCCTTGCAGCGCATCCCCGACGTGACCAAACGCAAACCGCTGGCCGCCGCGCTGTTCGACCGTTTGCACCTGCTGGTGCAGGCGTTTCGCAACATCGTTTTCGCGCAGATCAAGATTTCCCTGCTCAACACCTTCTTCACCGGGATCTTCCTCGCGGTGATCCTGCCGATGTTCGGCATCAAGCTGCCGCTGACCAAAACCCTGATTGTGCTGACCTTCCTGCTCGGCCTGCTGCCAGTAATCGGCAACCTGATGTCGAACACGCTGATCACCATCGTCGGCCTGTCACTGTCGATCTGGGTGGCGATTGCCGCGCTGGGTTATCTGATCTTTATCCACAAGCTCGAGTACTTCCTCAACGCGCGGATTGTCGGCGGGCAGATCAGTGCCAAGTCGTGGGAGTTGCTGCTGGCGATGCTGGTGTTCGAGGCCGCATTCGGCTTGCCGGGGGTGGTGGCGGGGCCGATTTATTACGCGTATCTGAAGAGTGAGTTGAAGCTGGGCGGGATGGTTTGATCCAAGCCTTGTAGCGCTTGAATGGGCCTCTTCGCGAGCAGGCTCGCTCCCACATTTTGAGCGCATTCCTTCAGTTGAAATGCAATCCAGTGTGGGAGCGAGCCTGCTCGCGAATGGCGCGACGCCGATTTCAGGTCAGGCCATGGCGCCATAGCGTTTCATGGCTTCAATCGCCAGTCCGCTACCAATGCTGCCAAAGATATTCCCTTCAACATGCCGCGCCTTCGGCAGCATCGCCGAGACGCTGTTGCGCAGCGCCGGAATACCGCTCGAACCACCCGTGAAGAACACCGTGTCGACCTGATCCACCGCCACACCGGCATCGTTCAACAGCTGCGTAACACTGCCACGCACTCGCTCCAGCAACGCATCGATCGCCGATTCAAACAGCGCGCGGGTCAGTTCAACACTCAGCCCGGGTTCAATGCGATCCAGCGGCACATGGCGGCTGTCGGTGTGGGTCAACTGGATCTTGGTTTCTTCCACTTCCATCGCCAACCAGTGCCCGGCGCGCTGTTCGATCAACTTGAACAAGCGATCGATGCCGCCGGTGTCTTCGATGTCGTAGCGCATGCTGCCCAGCGCCAGGCTGGATTTCTGCGAGTACACCGAGTTGATGGTGTGCCAGGTGGCCAGGTTCATGTGGTGGCTGGTCGGCATATAGGCGCCGCTCTTCATGCGGCTGCCGTAGCCGAACAGCGGCATCAGGCCTTGCAGGCTCAACTGTTTGTCGAAGTCGGTACCGCCGATGTGCACACCGCCGGTGGCGAGAATGTCATCGTGACGGTTATCGAAACCGCGACGCTCCGGCGACAGGCGCACCAGCGAGAAGTCGGAGGTACCACCGCCGATGTCGACGATCAGCACCAGCTCTTCTTTCTCGATGGTCGACTCGTAGTCGAAGGCCGCTGCAATCGGCTCGTACTGGAAGGAGACTTCCTTGAAACCGATCTTCCTGGCCACGTCGACCAGGGTGTCTTCGGCTTCCTGGTCGGCCAGCGGATCGTCATCGACGAAGAACACCGGACGGCCGAGCACCACTTGTTCGAATTCCCGACCGGCGGCGGTTTCCGCACGGCTCTTCAACTGGCCGATGAACAGGCCGAGCAAGTCCTTGAACGGCATCGCCGTGCCGAGCACGCTGGTGTCGTGCTTGATCAGCTTGGAACCGAGCAGGCTCTTCAACGAGCGCATCAGCCGGCCTTCATAACCTTCCAGGTACTCGTGCAGCGCCAGACGACCGTAAACCGGGCGGCGTTCCTCGATGTTGAAGAAGACCACCGACGGCAGGGTGATCTTGTCGTCTTCCAGCGCGATCATCGTTTCCATGCCGGGGCGCAGCCAGCCGACGGTGGAGTTGGACGTGCCGAAGTCGATACCGCAGGCACGGGCTGGAGAGGCGTCTTTCATGTCTTTCGGTTCCGGTCAAAAAAACGGCCGCGCAGTGTATGTCAGTGCGCGCCAGATTCGAAGGCCGGTCATCTGCTATTTCACGACTAAACTGCTTGAAACTCGCAGCTTTGCCCCAAACTTGCTGGCATGGGCCGGCAGAACCACCGGCGGTCGCAAGAACCGCCGTCCACTGCCGATAAACTTCTGTTGCGCCACCCGGTCACAACCTTGAGATCGGTCAACCTGGCACGCGCGAATCGGCGCATGCTGGCATCGGCGCGAAATCGATAACGGATGGTGATTCCTTCAATGGACTTCAAAGACTATTACAAGATACTCGGCGTGGAGCCGACAGCAGACGACAAGGCAATCAAGGCTGCCTATCGCAAGCTGGCGCGCAAATACCACCCCGATGTCAGCAAGGAAAAGGACGCCGAGGCCAAATTCAAAGACGCCTCGGAAGCCTATGAAGCGCTGAAAAGCGCCGACAAACGCGCCGAGTACGACGAGCTGCGCCGCTATGGCCAGCACGGTCAGCCGTTCCAGGGGCCACCGGGCTGGCAGAGCCGAGGCGGCTTTGGCGGTGGCGGTGGCGACACCGGCGACTTCTCGGACTTCTTCAGTTCGATCTTCGGCAATCGCGGCCCCGGTTTCGGTGGCGGCGAAGGTCGGCAACAACGCAGTGCAGGGCGCCGAGGGCAAGACGTGGAAATGGAACTGCCGATCTTCCTCGAGGAGACGCTCGCTAACGAATCGAAGAAAGTCACCTTCCAGGTGCCGCAATACAACGCCAACGGCCAGCACGTCAGCAACACCAGCAAGAGCCTGAACGTGAAGATCCCGGCGGGCGTGACCGACGGCGAGCGCATTCGCCTCAAGGGTCAGGGCGCGCCGGGTATCGGTGGCGGGGCCAATGGTGACCTGTACCTGACCATTCGTTTTGCGCCGCACCCGAAATTCGATGTCGAAGGTGAAAACCTCATCATCACCTTGCCGCTGGCGCCTTGGGAATTGGCATTGGGCACGGAAGTAGCCGTGCCGACCCTGACCGGCAAGATCAACCTCAAGGTGCCGGCCGGTAGCCAGAATGGCCAGCGCATGCGCGCCAAGGGGCATGGCTTGAAAAACAAGGCTGGTGAGCGCGGTTACTTGTTTGTGCAGCTCAAAGCGGTGATGCCGAAAGCGGCCGACGACGAGGTAAAGGCGCTGTGGCAGGAACTGGCGAAGAAAGCCGCTTTCAATCCGCGAGAGAACTTCTGAAACCGACGACGGAGTAGCCCATCATGAGCAGCCCCCTGATCGTTCAACTGGACCTGGCAGAATTCTGTGAGGCGGCCGATTTGTCGGACGTCTACGTGATCGAAATCGTCGAACACGGCATCCTCGAACCTCAGGGCGCACAGCCCCGGGAATGGCGCTTCACCGATTACGAATTGGCCCTGGCCAAGCGTGCGGCGAAGTTGCGCCGTGATCTGGAGCTGGAGTGGGAAGGGGTTGCGCTGGCGCTGGATCTGCTGGAAGAGGTGCGCGAATTGCGCGCCGAGAACCGTATGCTCAAACAACGCCTGGCACGCTTGGTAATCGAATAACCCATGTAGGAGCTGCCGAAGGCTGCGATCTTTTGATCTTGATCTTAAAAAACAAGATTAAAAGATCGCAGCCTTCGGCAGCTCCTACAGGGATCGGTATACGCAGGCCCTTGTACTCGCGGGTCTCGAAGGGCCTTTTTTGGTTAGAACAGGAAGTACCGCTGTGCCATCGGCAATGTTTCCGCCGGCTCACACCACAGCAGCACACCATCAGCCTTGACCTGATACGTCTGCGGATCAACATCGATGTTCGGCAGATAGTCGTTGTGAATCAGATCGGTTTTCTGCACATCCCGGCATCCCTTCACCACGCCGATTTTCTTCTTCAACCCCAACGCTTCCGGCAACCCGGCCTCCTGCGCCGCCTGGCTGATGAAGGTCAGGCTGGTAGCGTGCAACGAGCCGCCGTAGCTGGCGAACATCGGGCGGTAGTGCACCGGTTGCGGGGTCGGGATCGACGCGTTGGCGTCGCCCATCAGACTCGCGGCAATCGCGCCACCCTTGAGGATCAGTGTCGGTTTCACGCCGAAAAACGCCGGACGCCAGAGCACCAGATCCGCCCACTTGCCGACTTCGATCGAACCGACTTCATGGCTGATGCCGTGGGTGATCGCCGGGTTGATGGTGTACTTGGCGATGTAGCGCTTGGCGCGGAAATTGTCGTTGCCTTCGCCATCCTGAGGTAGCGGGCCGCGCTGTTTTTTCATCTTGTCGGCGGTCTGCCAGGTGCGTGTGATGACTTCGCCGACACGACCCATGGCCTGGCTGTCGGAGCTGATCATCGAGAACGCGCCGAGGTCGTGGAGGATGTCTTCGGCGGCAATCGTTTCGCGGCGGATGCGACTTTCGGCGAAGGCTACGTCTTCGGCAATGCTCGGGTCGAGGTGGTGGCAGACCATCAGCATGTCGAGGTGTTCGTCGATGGTGTTGCGCGTGAACGGCCGGGTCGGGTTGGTCGAACTTGGCAGCACGTTGGGGAAACCGCAGGCCTTGATGATGTCTGGCGCGTGACCGCCGCCGGCACCTTCGGTGTGATAGGTGTGAATGGTGCGGCCCTTGAACGCGCCGAGGGTGGTTTCGACGAAACCGGACTCGTTGAGGGTGTCGGTATGGATCGCCACCTGCACGTCGAACTGATCAGCGACGCTCAGGCAATTGTCGATGCTCGCCGGCGTGGTGCCCCAGTCTTCGTGCAACTTGAGGCCGATGGCGCCAGCCTTGACCTGTTCGATCAATGGCTCCGGCAGGCTGGCGTTGCCTTTGCCGGTGAGGCCGATGTTCATCGGGAACGCATCGGCCGCCTGGAGCATGCGCGCCAGGTGCCACGGCCCGGAGGTGCAAGTGGTGGCGTTGGTGCCGGTGGCAGGTCCCGTGCCACCGCCGATCATGGTGGTGACGCCGCTCATCAGCGCTTCTTCGATCTGCTGTGGGCAGATGAAGTGAATGTGCGTGTCGATGCCGCCGGCGGTGAGGATCATGCCCTCGCCGGCAATCACTTCGGTGCCGGCGCCGATGGCGATGGTCACGTTGGGCTGCACGTCCGGGTTGCCGGCCTTGCCGATGGCGGCGATGCGGCCGTCCTTGAGGCCGACGTCGGCTTTGACGATGCCCCAGTGGTCGATGATCAGCGCGTTGGTGATCAGCGTGTCGACCACTTCGGCGGCCAATAGTTGGCTTTGGCCCTGGCCGTCGCGGATGACTTTGCCGCCGCCGAATTTGACTTCTTCGCCGTAGGTGGTGAAGTCTTTTTCGACCTCGATCCACAGCTCGGTGTCGGCCAGGCGCACCTTGTCGCCGACGGTGGGGCCGAACATGTCGGCGTAGGCTTGTCTGGAGATTTTCATGCAGCGTCCTTCAGGAGAATAGTGGTGAGCCATCGACCCTCACCCTAGCCCTCTCCCAGAGGGAGAGGGGACTGATCGCGGGTTTCTTTCGACAGACATCGACCTGAAATATCGAGTCGAACTCAGGATCGGAAAAGCCCCCATTCGGCTCCCTCTCCCTCGGGAGAGGGCTGGGGTGAGGGGCAGCGGTGCACGCAGATGTCAGAGGTCACCCATGCCCCGTCCGGCAAAGCCGAACACCCGCCGATGCCCGGCGTAATCGACCAGCTCAACCTCACGGCTCTGCCCCGGCTCAAAACGCACCGCCGTGCCCGCCGGAATATTCAGGCGCATGCCACGGCTCGCTGCGCGATCGAAGGTCAGCGCGTCGTTGGTTTCAAAAAAGTGATAGTGCGAACCGACCTGAATCGGCCGGTCGCCGCTGTTGGCGACTTTCAGGCTGATGGTGCGGCGGCCGACGTTGAGTTCGATGTCGCCGGGCTGGATCTGGTACTCGCCAGGAATCATCACTGGGCTCCTTGCAGAATCTTGTAATAGAGGGCGGTCGGGCGATACGTGCCGTTCGGGTCGCAGGCGTAATCAGGAATTTCGCCGGCACGGCTGTAACCCAACGCTTTATAGAAATCTTCAGCCGGCGAACCCGCTTCGGTGTCGAGGTAAAGCATGCCGCGCTTGTGATGGCGGGCCTCCAGCTCCAGCGCGCTCATCAATTGCTGACCGAGGCCACGGCGACGGGCGTGTTCGCGCACCAGCAGTTTTTGTACTTCGGCACGATTCAGGCCGTTGGCTTTCTGGCACAACCCCAATTGCACACTGGCCAATACCTGCTCGTCCTTGACCACCACCCAGAGCAGCACGCTGCCCTTGTTCACATTGTCCTGGACGTCATCGAAATAGGCATGAGCCTGCGCCGCATCGAGATCGGCCATGAAGCCGACACTGGCGCCGTAACCCACGGCATCGAGCAGCAAATCGATCAGGCCCTGACGGTAGTGGGCAAAACTTTCAGCATTGACGCGGCGCAGTTGGGCGGCGTTCATCGGTGTCACTCCTTGATGGCTTCAGGCGGCTCCGCGCCAGGGTTGAGGGTCAGTTGCATGAAGGTCAGGTCCAGCCAGCGGCCGAACTTGGTGCCGACTTGCGGCATTTGCCCGGTGGTGATGAAACCGGCGCGTTCGTGCAGACGAATCGAAGCAGCGTTGCCGCTTTCGATGGCGGCGACCATCACGTGCTTGTCGCAGGTCCTTGCCCGTTCGATCAGCGCAGCCATCAGTTTCGGGCCGAGGCCGTTGCCGCGTTGGTCGCTGCGCACATACACCGAGTGCTCGACGGTGTGGCGAAAGCCATCGAACGGCCGCCAGTCACCAAACGAAGCGTAGCCGAGCACAGTGTTGTCGCCGTCAACGATCACCAGAATCGGATAGGCCTGGGCCTGACGCGCGCTGAACCACGCCTGACGGTTGCCGAGGTCGACGGCTTGTTCATTCCAGATCGCCGTGGTGTTGAGCACGGCATCGTTGTAGATATCGCGGATCGCCGGCAGATCGGCATGCAGGGCATCGCGAATGGAGTAGGTCATGGCGCGGCCTCAAACGATCGGTTGGTGGACGGTGACCAGTTTGGTGCCGTCGGGGAACGTCGCTTCGACCTGGATTTCCGGGATCATTTCCGCGATGCCTTCCATCACTTGTTCGCGGCTGAGCAGGGTGGTGCCGAAGTGCATCAGCTCGGCCACCGTCTGGCCGTCACGGGCGCCTTCGAGCAGGGCTGCGGAGATGTAGGCCATGGCTTCCGGGTAATTGAGTTTCACGCCGCGTGCCAACCGCCGCTCGGCGACGAGGCCGGCGGTGAAGATCAGCAGCTTGTCTTTTTCGCGTGGGGTCAGGTCCATTGTGGGAATCCAATATCGGCAGTTAAAAATGATGTCGTACACCTGTAGGAGCTGCCGAAGGCTGCGATCTTTTGATCTTGATCTTTAAAAACAAAATCAAAAGATCGCAGCCTTCGGCAGCTCCTACAGGGCAATGCATTTCAGGTGTTCCAGATTCGGGGCGGCTGAGCTTCGCGGCCCAGCAGCACCGGTCGCAGCAAGCGCCATAAATCGATGAGCCAGGCGCGGGCGAGCAGTGCCTCACTGGCCAGACAACGAGCCACCAGAAGCCCCGGCAATTGAGTCAGATCCCCGCGTAATTCGTGCCCCAGCGAGCGGCAACGCTCAAGCAACTCGGCATCAATCTCACCGGTGACCAACAACGTCGCAAACACCGGATGACCATCCAGCCCGATCGGCGAATCAAGCAAACCGTCGTCACCGACAATGCGCTGACGTTCATGCCAGAGCAATCGACCATCACGGCGAATATCCAAATGCGCCTGAAAATGCCCACGGTCAAAACGTTCGCCACTGGCCGGGCGACCCAGCGCCACGACGTCCCAGTAGAAAAGCCGCGCATCGCCTTCAAGTTCGATCGAGGTCGTCAATTCGGCCTGCGCTGCGCTGAAGACGATGGTCTCCTGCGGCAGCCATTCCAGCGTCGCCCCTGCCGCCACTTTCAAGTCGAGCTGCTGATAAGCCGGCCCCCCGGCGCGATACCACTTGGCCGCTCCGGGGCTGGTGATCTGCGCCCAGGCGTCTTGCTCGACGCGGGCGCTGATGTCCAGTCGATCACCGCCGGCAATCCCGCCCGGTGGGTGGACGATGATGTGCTGACAGACTTCAGGACCTTCGGCATACAGGTGCTTTTGCACCCGCAGCGGGCCGAGGTGGCGGCGCATGACCGGGCGCGTGCAATCGCCGAAACGGGCGTAAGCGAGTTCCAGCTCGGCGTGCCAGCTGGGGGTAAACAGGGCAGGTGCAACAGTCGAATTCATGGTGTGTAATTATCGTTAGGAAGCTACAGATTAGTTCGTTGTACTAGATCGTTACCAGCCCGCGTACACCCTCGGCCTCCATATTTTCACCGCGCCCCTGTTGCACGATTTCGCCCCGCGACATCACCAGGTATTGATCGGCCAGTTCCGCGGCGAAATCGTAGAACTGCTCGACCAGCAGAATCGCCATGTCACCGCGTTCCGCGAGTTTCTTGATCACCGCGCCGATCTCCTTGATCACCGACGGTTGAATGCCTTCGGTGGGTTCATCAAGGATCAGCAAACGGGGGCGGCTGGCCAATGCGCGGCCAATCGCCAACTGCTGTTGCTGACCGCCAGACAGATCGCCGCCGCGACGCTGCTTCATTTGTAGCAGCACCGGGAACAATTCATAAATGAAACCTGGGACTTCTTTGGCTTCGCTGCCGGGAAAACGCGACAGGCCCATCAACAGATTCTCTTCCACGGTCAGGCGTCCGAAGATCTCGCGGCCCTGCGGCACATAGGCGATCCCGGCGTGAACCCGCTGATGCGGCTTGAACGTGGTGATCGGTTTGCCTTCCCAGTTCACCGTGCCTTCTTTGGCCGGCAACAGGCCCATCAGGCATTTGAGCAGAGTGGTTTTACCCACACCGTTACGGCCGAGCAGGCAGGTGACTTCGCCGACCTTCACGTCGAAAGACAGGCCACGCAGGATGTGGCTACCGCCGTAGTACTGGTGCAGCTTGTCGACTTGCAGCATTTCCAAAATCTCCCTCGATGATCGTTCCCACGCTCTGCGTGGGAACGCATCCCGTGACGCTCTGCGTCACATGACGGCGGACGCAGAGCGTCCATGGCGGTATTCCCACGCAGAGCGTGGGAACGATCCAGGTCTTCACCGGCCGAGGTAGACCTCGATCACGCGCTCGTTTTCCTGCACCTGCTCAAGCGAGCCTTCGGCCAGCACGCTGCCCTGGTGCAACACGGTCACATGGTCGGCAATCGAGCCAACAAACCCCATGTCATGCTCCACTACCATCAGCGAATGCTTGCCCGCCAGGCTCTTGAACAGTTCAGCGGTGAACTCGGTTTCCGCATCGGTCATGCCCGCCACCGGTTCATCGAGCAACAGCAATTGCGGGTCCTGCATGAGCAACATGCCGATCTCGAGAAACTGCTTCTGACCGTGAGAGAGCAACCCGGCCTGACGATTGACCGAGGTGGTCAGGCGAATCGTTTCGAGTACTTCGCTGATCCGATCCTTCTGCTCGCCACTCAGCCGCGCGCGCAAACTGGCCCACACCGACTTGTCGGTCTTTTGCGCCAGTTCGAGGTTTTCAAACACGCTCAACGCTTCGAACACCGTCGGTTTCTGGAACTTGCGACCGATGCCGGCCTGAGCGATTTGCACTTCGCTCATCTGCGTCAGGTCCAGCGTTTCGCCGAACCACGCCTTGCCGTGACTCGGGCGGGTCTTGCCGGTGATCACGTCCATCAGCGTGGTTTTGCCCGCGCCGTTAGGGCCGATGATGCAGCGCAACTCGCCGACGCCGATGTACAGATTGAGATTGTTCAGCGCGCGAAAGCCATCGAAGCTGACGCTGATGTCTTCCAGTGTGAGGATCGTGCCGTGACGGGTATCGAGACCCGGGCCGACGCGTTGGCCGAGGCCGATCGAGTCGCGGCTGGTGCCGGCGTCCTTGTTCGGCTCGACAGGAAAGAAGGCCGGTTCCAGCATGAATTCAGCGCTCGCCGTGACTCTCATTGTTCACCTCGTTTCTTCAGCAGACCGATCACGCCTTTGGGCAAGTAAAGCGTCACGACGATGAACAACGCGCCGAGGAAGAACAGCCAGTATTCGGGGAAGGCCACGGTGAACCAGCTCTTCATGCCGTTGACCACACCGGCGCCGAGCAACGGCCCGATCAGTGTGCCGCGCCCGCCAAGGGCCACCCAGACCGCCGCTTCAATCGAATTGGTCGGCGACATTTCGCTCGGGTTGATGATCCCGACTTGCGGCACATACAACGCACCGGCCAGTCCACACAGAACAGCGCTCAACACCCACACGAACAGCTTGAAACCGCGCGGGTCATAGCCGCAGAACATCAAGCGGTTTTCCGCATCACGCAACGCGGTCAGCACGCGACCGAACTTGCTCTGCGCCAAGCGCCAGCCGATAAACAGGCTCGCCACCAGCAACAACACCGTGGCCAGAAACAGCACCGCGCGGGTGCCCGGTTCAGTGATGCCGAAACCGAGAATCGTACGGAAATTGGTGAAGCCGTTATTGCCGCCAAACCCGGTCTCGTTGCGGAAAAACAAGAGCATGCCGGCGAAGGTCAGGGCCTGGGTCATGATCGAGAAATACACGCCTTTGATCCGCGAACGGAAGGCGAAGAAACCGAACACCAGCGCCAGCAACCCCGGCGCCAGGACCACCAGACACATGGCCCAGACAAAGCTGCTGGTGCCGGTCCAGTACCACGGCAATTCGCTCCACGACAGGAAGGTCATGAACGCCGGTAGACCATCGCCGGCAGCCTGACGCATCAGGTACATGCCCATCGCATAACCGCCGAGGGCGAAGAACAGTCCGTGGCCCAGCGACAGCAGACCGGCGTAACCCCAGACCAGATCCAGCGCGAGGGCGACGATGGCGTAGCAGAGGATTTTGCCAACCAGCGTCAGTGTGTACGCCGAGACCGACAGGGCATTGTCCGCTGGCAGCAGTGACAGCAGCGGCAGGGCGATCAGCAGGGCGAGGATCACTGCGCCGACGGCGATCGTGACTTTCGGCCCGGCCTTTTGTGTAGCGGTAACAAGCAGAGGCTGGTTCATCAGTCGATCACCCGTCCTTTCAGTGCGAAGAGGCCTTGCGGACGTTTCTGAATAAACAGAATGATCAGCGCGAGGATCAGGATCTTGCCGAGCACCGCACCGATCTGCGGTTCGAGAATCTTGTTGGCGATGCCCAGGCCGAATGCCGCGAGCACGCTGCCGGCGAGTTGCCCGACGCCGCCGAGCACCACCACCAGGAACGAGTCGATGATGTAGCTCTGACCGAGGTCCGGGCCGACGTTGCCGATCTGGCTGAGCGCCACACCGCCGAGGCCGGCGATGCCCGAACCGAGGCCGAAGGCGAGCATGTCCACACGACCGGTCGGCACGCCGCAGCAAGCGGCCATGTTGCGGTTCTGGGTGACGGCACGAACGTTGAGGCCCAAGCGAGTTTTGTTCAGCAGCAGCCAGGTCAGCACCACCACAAACAAGGCGAAGGCGATGATGACGATGCGGTTGTACGGCAGCACAAGATTGGGCAGCACTTGAATGCCACCGGACAGCCACGCCGGGTTGGCGACTTCGACGTTCTGCGCGCCGAACAACAAACGCACCAGCTGAATCAGCATCAGGCTGATGCCCCACGTCGCGAGCAGGGTTTCCAGCGGGCGGCCGTAGAGGTGACGAATCACCGTGCGCTCCAGCGCCATGCCGATTGCGGCCGTGACAAAGAACGCCACCGGCAGCGCGATCAGCGGGTAGAACTCAATCGCTTGTGGCGCATAGCGCTGGAACATCAACTGCACCACATACGTCGAGTAGGCGCCGAGCATCAACATCTCGCCGTGGGCCATGTTGATCACCCCGAGCAGGCCGAAGGTGATGGCCAGACCGAGGGCCGCCAACAGCAGAATCGAACCGAGGGACATGCCGCTGAAGGCCTGACCGAGGATCTCGCCGATCAGCAGTTTGCGTTTGACTTGAGCCAGACTGGTTTCGGCGGCGGTGCGCACGTTGGCATCGGCTTCGACGCCGGGTTGGAGCAAACCTTCGAGGCGCGTACGGGCGAGTGGATCGCCGGTTTCGCCGAGCAGTCGCACCGCGGCGAGGCGCACCGCCGGGTCAGTGTCGACCAGTTGCAGATTGGCCAGCGCCAGGCTCAGGGCGGCGTGAACGCTTTCATCTTTTTCGCCAACGAGTTGCTGGTCGAGGAATTTCAGCTGCGCGGGTTTCGCGCTTTTCTGCAATTGCTGCGCGGCGCTCAGACGGATTTTGGCGTCGGCGGCGAGCAATTGGTGGCTGGCCATGGCGGTGTCGATCAGACCCCGCAGGCGATTGTTCAGGCGCAGGGTTTTCGCTTGGCCGTCGATGGTCAGTTCGCCTTGTTGCAGGGCGTTGATCAATTCGATACGTGCCGGGTCGGGCTGCGCGGCCCAGGTTTCCAGCAGTTTGGCTTGCTGCACAGGATTGGCCGCGACGAAGTCTTCGGCGTCGCCGGCGTGGGCCAGCATCGGCAGCAATAGTGCGATGGCTATGAGAAAGCGGTGTATGGCAGTGGGCATTAGTGGTGTTTCCTTTCTTGCGGTGGCCGATGGAGCGGTGTCCGGCTGTGAATCCGCCCCTCACCCTAACCCTCTCCCAGAGGGAGAGGGGACTGACCGAGTTGTCAGGTCATCCAACACCGACCTGACATTCCTGCGTCGAACTCAGGATCTGAAAGCCATAGAGATCTGCTCCCTTCCCCCACTCCCGGAAGGAGAGGGGGCTGGCCGAGGTGTCTGGACGATGTGCTGCGACCCGCGAATTCGAGCCGAACTCAGGCTTTGAAAAACATGAAGATCGGCTCCCTTTCCCCTCTCCCTGAGGGAGAGGGCTGGGCGGGCGGCGTTCCGATGAGGGGGAAATCTAAAGCCCACCTCAAAAACTGAATCCGCCTCAGTTGCTCTTCACCGCATAATCGGGCTTCTTGTCGTTGCCCTGAATGAACGGGCTCCACGGTTGCGCACGGACCGGACCTTCGGTCTGCCACACGACGTTGAACTGACCGTCCGCCTGAATCTCGCCGATCATCACCGGTTTGTGCAGGTGGTGATTGGTCTTGTCCATGGTCAGGGTGTAGCCCGACGGTGCAGCAAAGGTCTGCCCGGCCAGCGCTTCGCGGACTTTGTCGACATCGGTGGACTTGGCTTTCTCAGCCGCTTGCGCCCACATGTGGATGCCGACATAAGTGGCTTCCATCGGGTCGTTGGTCACCGCTTTGTCGGCGCCCGGCAAGTTGTGTTTCTTCGCGTAGGCCTTCCAGTCAGCGACGAATTTCTTGTTCACCGGGTTCTCGACGGATTCGAAGTAGTTCCACGCCGCGAGGTTGCCCACCAGCGGTTTGGTGTCGATCCCGCGCAATTCTTCTTCGCCGACCGAGAACGCCACGACCGGTACGTCGGTGGCTTTCAAACCCTGGTTGGCCAGCTCTTTGTAGAACGGCACGTTGGAGTCGCCGTTGACCGTCGAGATGACCGCAGTCTTGCCCCCAGCCGAGAACTTCTTGATGTTGGCGACGATGGTTTGATAGTCGCTGTGACCGAACGGCGTGTAGACCTCTTCGATGTCCTTGTCGGCCACGCCTTTGGAGTGCAGGAACGAGCGCAGGATCTTGTTGGTGGTGCGCGGGTAGACGTAGTCGGTGCCGAGCAGGAAGTAGCGCTTGGCGCTGCCGCCTTCTTCGCTCATCAAATATTCAACCGCCGGGATCGCTTGCTGGTTCGGCGCGGCACCGGTGTAGAAAACGTTTGGCGACATCTCTTCGCCTTCGTATTGCACCGGGTAGAACAGCAGACCGTTGAGCTCTTCGAACACCGGCAGCACCGATTTACGCGACACCGACGTCCAGCAGCCGAACACCACGGCAACCTTGTCCTGAGTCAGCAACTGCCGGCCCTTTTCAGCGAACAGCGGCCAGTTCGACGCCGGGTCGACCACCACCGGCTCAAGCATCTTGCCGTTGACGCCGCCCTTGGCGTTGATCTCGTCGATGGTCATCAGCGCCATGTCTTTGAGCGACGTTTCGGAGATCGCCATGGTGCCGGACAACGAATGCAGAATCCCGACCTTGATGGTCTCGGCGGCCTGGACAGTCCAGGTCATGCCCATCGCGGCAATGGATGCCGTGAGTGTGAAAGCCTTGATCAAACTGCGACGCTTCATTGTGCGATCTCCATGAACATTTGAAGTTTTTTTGGTTGGCAGATGCGGACGACTGAAGGGGCTTTAGCAAGGGCTGTGCCTAAGGCGGGCGAGGCCCGGTCTGAAGCGCTGGCGGGTGGCCTACGTAACGCGTCCTGCACCAGTGTCGGGCACTCTGAGCGGTCGCGGGCACGTCGTTGCACTTGTATGGGGCTAGCGAGCGCAGGGATCGCGAAAACGATAACTATGTACCGCCACTGAGGCTCGCGGCACGGGCAGGCTATGGGGGGCGATGTACCTCTAGAACTGAAACAGGGATGATTTCAATGACAGCAGTTTTTCCGCACGTTCGGGCGGTTACCGGTCCTGCCTTGAGTGGCGCGTTTATATCGGCAGATGACGCGGCTCGCTACGCCCACGAGCGCGTTGGCACACGTCGGGATCGCGGCTACGGCAGTTGTATTTTCAAGCGCGACGATGGCCGCTTTGTGGTGAGCGAGCCACTGGCAATCACCGCAGAATCTCTGGACAACCGTCTGCTGTATCCGCAGGACGCAGAGGGCAAGGCGATCTTTGCGCCGCAGCACACCTTGCACAGTTTCTTCTATTCCCATGTGGCACTGTCGATGCTCGATGTGCAAGTTGTCGCCAACCATGGCTGGCAACGAGCCCAGGCCATCACCAGTTTGCTGATGTTCAATGCGCCGCAACTGCGATTTCTGCTCAATGAGCAAATGACAGCGTACCTTTCAGGGGCGCATGACAGCCTGATCGTTTTCAAACCTGACACGCAAAGCGCGGCGGCGCTGCTTGAACAGCTGGGTACTGCCGAGTCACCGGGACCGCTTGGGTCAGCGTCAGCCCCGCCGGATCGTCTGGTTTCCAAGATGGCCCAGGCGGGGGAACTGGAGGTCGTGGTCAGCAACAACAACTGGCGACCAAGGGGGCGGATCACGTCGCAATCGTTCATCCTCGTTCACTCATGGGAACGAACGCGCCCCCAGCGAACTTCTTTTGGGGCGATATTCGCGAGCGCAGATGACGCCGCGCAAGATTGTTATCTGCGCGATACCGCGTCGCACGACGATGATCAAATTTGGTTTGGTTTCATCCTCAAGCAAAAGGGCAAACAGCAATACATTGCCTCGGAACTGGTGCCGGTGGACAAGGAGCGGAATGTACTTTTTGCGCTGAGTAGCCTGTTCCCTGCTTCTGGCGTTGCGGGGGGGTATCGCTTCCCCGAGTCTTTCGCCGTGCATTCGTATTTCTACTCACGCCCACGAATCAAACACGCCAAAGGCGTTTCAAAAAACTGGTTGGGGCACAACTTCATTGAACCGCGGGATCTTTTTGTTTCGGTCTACAACGCAAAAAAACATCCGCAAGTCGAGACCGGCGCAACGATCACGACCTACATCGCGCCAAGGGATGGAGTCCTTCTTAAATACACACCGCGCAAAGACACCCGGCTGTTCGATAACGATGTGCCATTGATGGGGCTGGAGGCCATTCAGAGCAACCTGGCCTCCGGCAAGGTGTCGACTACCGACTTTGTCAGGGTCGTTGCCAACAGCGGTGAGCTGAGTGTGTTGCGCACCAGTCTGTGCTGGGATCGTAAAGGTACGGTCGACCGATACTGGTACCCCGGCAAAAACCTTCAGCGATTGGCGCTGGGGGCGGTTTTTCTGAGCGCCGATGACGCAGCGATCGCAGCACGGGGCAAGATTCCTTCCGGCACCCAGCGTGCATACGGCGGGTTGATCCTGAAACGCCCGGACGGCTTGTTCGTGGCCACCGATCCGATTGCGATCCTGGAGGAAGACTTCGAAATCGATTTCATCTTTCCAGACGCCAGTGTCAGTCAGGGAGCGTTTCCGGTGGGCTGTACTGTCGTTGGCCGGTATCGCTCCAGGGTTGCCCGTGAGCTGCCCATTCTGCTAGGCGAAGTCGATAAACAGGTGTACCGGAACATGCTTTCGGTGGACGTGGTTTGCACCGCTTTCCTGTGGGACACCCAGCGTCTGGAGGAGTATCTGTTCTGTCCTGATGGCGCAATCATCCGTTTCCTGGCAAATATCGGGCATAAATTTCTGACGGGAATTTTCAAGAAATTGGGCATGGATATGCTCACGGGCATGCGGCCCTCGCTCATCAAACAGAAAATTCACGATGGCTGGTTGCTGCCACGAGACTGGGTGAAAGACCTGGTGAAGAGTGGAAAATTGGCTGTGGTCGTTGGGAGCAAACTGTGGGGCGCTCCGGGAGCGATCACGGCATTCGCCCCTATGCGGCAAGCATCTGTCGATTCACCAACCGTCAGTAATCCTGCCTGCAGTCCGCTGTTCACCCAAGCGTTGGGCGTTGCGCGTTTCGTTCATGAACAACCCGGGCGAACCGGCGAGTTGCGCTTTGGCGCCCTCCTGACCAACGCCCGCAGCGGTCACTACGTGGCGAGCCTCTCGCAAGAGGTGAGAGAGGACAAACTGACGATTGACGAAATTTTTCCACAGGGTTCATTGCCTGACCGTCACACGCTTCACGGCTTGTATCTGCGCGCTCCCGATCAACCCGCAGGCCTGACAGACGAAGATTATCGACATTTTTTTTCACCACTGGACGTGAGCCGGGCGCATACAGCCGTCTATTCACCTCAGGGGTATAAGCCGATCTATTTTTCCTGTTCAGATGGCGCGTTGCTGCGCTATGAGATGTCGCCTTTCGATACGGACGCACCGCTGGACAAGTCTGGTCAGATCCAGTCGCGTCCAAACCGCTTCGGATCTACTGAGAGGGCTGAGTATTTCTGGCAAAAAATTGCCCGGGCAACCTTCTCGCTGGCGAGCTACATCCGCCAGTTGGCCCATGTCGGCAAACTTGAAGTTCTGATCCCGAGCCCCTTCTGGTCGCGTGTTGGCGATGTGGGGGCTGACTGGGAACCGAGGATGAAAGACCGCTCACCTGAAGAACACTGGGCCAATCAGCCCGAGCTTCCTTTGGGGCCGATTTATCACCATGCCGACGATGCCGCCCGTTATGCGCAGTCTCGGGCCGGCAGCGCCTATGCACAGAAAACGGTGTATGAAAGTGCGATTCTGGCCAAGTCCACAGCCAACGCTTATGTTGCGCTGGAGCCGCTGGCGGAAAGCGAATCTCTGGAAGCGATGGATCGCATCTTCCGCACCTTGAAGGCAGCGACCCCCAGAAACAGAGCGCCGCAATTTCCCGATGGCTATGCATTGATCGCCAGTCACCAGCTGTATTTCTCCGGGAACACGCCAATGGCCGCCGACCCGGAAAAGGTCTACGCCAATTACGCCTCGCCGGAGATGGTGTTTGCCCATACATTTGCGTTGAAGTCCAAAGGATTCGACATCCACGCACACTATTACTCGACCCCGCACGGCGCGTTGATCAAATACGCTCCCCTCTATTCCGAAGCGGAGCGCCGTTTGCTGTCGACCCGCCCCGTGGAGCTTGTCAACGGCCAGTGGGAGACGCGACTTTCGCCGGGTGAATTCATCTCACAACTGGCCGGTATTGCTGAACTGCGGGTGCTGAAAGCCGCGTACTACTGGAACCAGGAGGGGCGAGTCGGCACCAAATGGCGAACGTCGCGTCAGCAGGCACCGGCACCAACTCATAGACCGGTCCGGGACGAGCTGTAACACCATCAGCGCGGAAGTCTGTCAGGGTCGGGGCAAACTTCCGCGCCACATGAACGTTCAAAAAACGCGCCTTCCAGCAGCGTCAGGCGGCCGTCTTTTCTGCAAAATATTGCGACAGCAACAGCCGATCCAGCAGCCAGACCACCAGCAGCGAAGCCCCCACCAGCGGGAAAATCACCGCCAACGCGAGCATAATCACCACGCCGGTTTTCCACTTCGGCAGATCATGGCGCAGCGGCGGCACGCCGAACTTGCCCTGTGGCCGGCGCTTCCACCAGATCACCACGCCGCTGACGGCACTGAGCAGAATCATCAGGCAGATCAGCAGCACGACAATCTGGTTGAAGGTGCCGAACATTTTGCCCTCGTGGAGCATCACGCCTATTTCGGTGGCCCGCGCTACTGCACCGTAATGCTCGAAACGCACGTCGGCGAGGACCTTGCCGGTGTACTGATCGACGTGCAGGGTCGCATCGTTGCGCGGGTCGTCGGCGAACACGGCAATGGTGAACACGCCGGTGGCGGTGGTCGGCAGGGTGATGCTGTAACCCGGCTCGACCTTGCGTTGGGTGGCGATGTTCTGCACGTCTTGCAGGCTGATGGCGGGTGTTGCCGGGCCAGCGTTGGTGGCGCCGTGGTTCATGTGTTCGGCGTGGTCGCCGGACATCGGCATCGGCGTGTTTTCCATCGCCCATGGCACGGTCTGACGGGTGGCACTGTTGAGGCTGCGCGCTTCGACGTCGGAGGTTGGCACGTTGTCCCACATCGCCGCCGGGAACACGTTCCACACTTGCGCATATTGCTTGCCCCAGAAACCGGTCCAGGTCATGCCGCTGAGCAGCATCACCAGCAGCAATGTCGCGCCCCAGAACCCGGTGACCGCGTGCAGATCCCGCCACAATACGCGACCGCGACTGTTCAGCCGGGGCCACAAAATGCCTGCGGCCTGACCGCGCGGCCACCACAGGAATAGACCGGACACCACCAGCACCACGCCCCAGCCGGCGGCCATTTCGATGAGACGGTCACCGACAGTGCCGATCATCAGTTCGCCGTGGATGGCGCGGGCGATGGCTTGCAGATTCTGCTTGGCATCCTGCTCGCCGAGGATGTCGCCGTGGTACGGATCGACGAAGATGTTGAGTTCCTGTCCCGCATTCTTCACCACAAACTGTGCGCTGCGTTCGGCGTTGACCGGCGGCAGGTATTGGCTGACCTGGCCTTGTGGATAAGCGCTTTTCACTCGTTGCAGCAGGTCATCGGCCGGGACGGTGTGATGGCCGGCGGGGACGTTGAGCAGGCTGCTGTACATCAGTGAATCGAGTTGCGGTTTGAACAGGTAAATGATGCCGGTCAGGGCCAGCATCACCATGAACGGGGCGACGAACAGGCCGGCGTAAAAATGCCAACGCCAGGCCAGGTTGTAGAAATTCGGTTTGGGCTGTTTCATCACGTGTGCTCCGCTGGGCGAATTTTTCAGATCAAGAGATCGCAGCCTTCGGCAGCTCCTACAGGGGTACATGCGGGCTGCGATCTTTTGACTTTTCTTGTTAGAAACTCATGTCGACCTTGGTCCAGAGCGTGCGCCCCGGTTCATTGAGCGCTTGCGGGTCGTTGGCCGGGTAGCCGAATCCGGCGTTGCCCGCCAGGTTCAGGTGTTCGGCGTAAGCCTTGCCGAACAGGTTGTCGACGCCGCTGCTGACCTTCCAGTGTTTGTTGATCCGATAGGCACCGTTGAGTGAGAACACGCCGAAGCCCGAACTCTTGTCGTAATCCTTGCCGACCACGTTGCCCTTGTTCTGGTCGATGCGGTTTTGCGCGGCAACCACCCTCCACAGTGCTCCAGCGCTCCAGTTGTCTTCGGTATAGGTCAGACCGAAGCGTGCATCCAGCGGCGGCATCTGCGGCAGGGCTTTGCCATCGCTGCTGTTCTTGCCCCAGGCGTAGGCCAGGGTCGCATCGGCTTTCCAGTTATCGGTGAGTCTGTACGCGGCACCGAGTTCACCGCCCATGATTCGCGCGTCGATGTTCTCGGCGCGCGAGGTGCTCATGCCCATCATTGCGGGCGTGTAGTCGAAGAGGATGTAATCGCGTACCACGCCGATGTAACCCGAGGCCCAGGCTTCGAGTTCAGCACTCTTGTAGTTCACGCCAAAATCGAACTGGGTGGTCTTTTCCGGTTTGATCGAATCGAACGCATTGAGCGATCCGGCCGGGCCGGACTTGGGCGAAAACAGCTCCCAGTAATCCGGGAAGCGTTGTGCATGGCCGAGGCCTGCATAGAGCGTGGTCGGGCTGTCGGCCAGGTCATGCTCGTAGCGGATGAAACCGCTGGGCAGGGTGTCGGCACGGCTATCGTCGGCGGTCGGGTTGGGGCGGGACATCATTCCGGAACCGGTGGTTTGCCGATAATCCTTGGCCGAAGCGCGGTCGGCGCGGGCGCCAGTGATCAGGCGATCACGGTCGGCGGCGTACCAGGTCATTTCGCCAAACACGCCGTAGTTATGGAAGTCGGCGTCCTTGCTGTACGGCTGATTCTTGTAGGTGTCGATGCCCATGCCGCTGCGTTGGCGGTGTTCATTGGTCTGCGCGTCGAGGCCGGTGATCAGTTGAATATCGGCCCAGCGCCGGGGGGCTTTGGTTCTCGCGCCAAGGGTGCGGCGGTCGACGTTGGGCGCCATTGGGCCCGCCATCATGCCGGGGCCGGGCGGCGGGCGCAGGGGGGAGTTGTCCATCACGTGGGCGGCGTAGTTGTAGTAGACCTGCGCTTCGAGTTTCTCCAGCACGTCGGTGATGTTGGATTTCTCGAAACGCAGGCCGAGGCTTTCACGCAGGAACTGCGAGCCATCCATGCCGCGCCCGGCGTAGCGTGCTTCACCATCGCCCTTACCGGCGGTGAGTTCGATCAGGGTGTCGGCATCCGGCGTCCAGCCGACCGCGACGTCGCCGTTCCACTTGTCGTAGCGTGAGGCGACGATGTCGTTGTTGCCGTCGCGGTAATCGTCGGAATGCGCGGTGTTGCCGATCACGCGCACGTAACCCAACGGGCCACCGGCAGCGGCGTCGACGACCTTATCGAAGCGGCCGTGGGAACCGGCCAGAATGCTCGCGTTCACGCGGGTACCGAGTTCGCCGAAGCTTTCCGGCTCGCGATCAAACAGCACCGTGCCCGCTGAGGCGCCCGGCCCCCACAGCACGGTTTGCGGGCCTTTGATCACGGTGAGTTTGTCGTAGGTTTCCGGCGAGATGTACGAGGTCGGCGCGTCCATCCGGCCCGGACAGGCGCCGAGCATCATGCTGCCATTGGTGAGGATGTTCAGGCGTGAGCCGAACATGCCGCGCAGTCCGGATCGCCGTTGGTGCCGCCATTGCGAACCAGCGCAAAGCCCGGAATGGTCTTCAAATAATCACCGCCGTCACTGGCCGGCACCGGTTGGCGCGGATCTTTTGGATTGGTGACGATGGTCAGTGGCGAGCTCGGCGCAATTGCGGTGATCACCGTTGGACTGAGTTCTTCGTTGTGGCCGGCGTGATCATCGGCCAGTACCAGCGGTGACAGCAGGACGCCGCAAAGGACGGCGGTAGCGTGCCTGAAACGAACCCGCGATTCGTTCAGAGCGAAGGACGCCGGGGCAGAACCCAAGCGTGGAACAGCAGTAAACCTGGACATGACAATTTCCATCAAACAGTCGTAAACGACACGGCCGGCAGCCTGAAGCTGTCTTCTCCACCGTGTGCAATCAAAGGTGCGTGTTTACGTGGCGACGGGCGGGGCGCGGCTGCGGGCGCCGGGGAAGAAGGTCTGTCGGGCATGACCCAGGCGTGGCGAGGGCGGGCTGAAGGTGTTCAGCGGCGGAATATTGAAGGCGACGAAATCGCCGCCGCCGGTCAGTGCCGGGCAATTGAACAGCAGGCTGCAATAGCCGCACTTTTCCCACAGCACGTGGTGCGAGGATTGTGGCGGGCAGTGTTCGGCTGAGGGCTTGGCGTCGTGGCCGCTGTGATCCATGCCCGGCATGTCCATCGACATGTCCATGCTCATCGGCATCGGCATCGGCATCGGCATCGGTATCGATGTCGAGGCGTGTTGATCCATCGGCATCGACTGAGAAATCAGTGGGCCGATGAAGATCATCAACATGGCGAACAGGGCGATCCAGCTGCCTCGGGTCAGGTGTTGAGTCTGACGGCGTTGCCGGGAGGGCCTGGCGCTCAGCGGGCGCATGGGCGGAGTCTGCCGGAAGGCTTACTGGGCGTGCGCGTGGGCCTGCGTGGTTTCCGGTGGTTTCTTCTGCACCGAGACTTCGACGGTGACGTCACCGGCCTTCTCGAAATGCAGCGTCAGCGGGAAGCGTTTGCCATCGCTGAGCAGGCTGCGATCGGTCGGGTTGAGCAGCATCACGTGCCAGGCCATCGGCGCGAATGTCACGTTGCCGCCGGCGGGAATGGCCACGCTTGGCACTTGCTGCATCTTCATCAGATCGCCCTGCATCACGTGTTCGTGCAATTGCGCTTCGGGGGCGATGGGCGAGTCGACGCTGAGCAAACGGTCGGCAGTTTTGCCGGCGTTGTGAATAACGAAGTAGGCGGCAACGGTTGGTGCATTCGGCGGCAGCTCTTGCGACCACGGATGGGCGATTTCCAGCTCACCGGCCTTGTATTCGTGAGCATGGGCAAAGCACGCCGGCAACAGCAGCGCAGCGACGACGATGAGTTTGTTCAACATGGCAGTTCTCCAGAACGATTTGAAACGCAGGTCAATTGCGCGAACAAATCAAACCAGAGGGGAGGCGCGGGGATTGAGACTCGGCCATTGCTGGCGCGGCGTGGGTGTTTGCAGCAAGGCGGGCGCCACGCTGCGATTACTTTCGTAACGGGCGAAATACAGCTGCGGCGAATGCCCCGGCAGCGCCACCAGTGGCGCCGAGCCTGAGCAACACCAGCAATGCTGCATGTTCGAATGCGTGTCTTCGAGCGGAGCTTTCTGATCGGTGGCGCCGATGTCGATCGCCACCATCTTCGTCCCGCTGCCGGTGCAGAAACTGCTCCAGAGCAATTGTTCGGCCGGTGAATTGGCCGCCTGCGCCATCGCCCCGGTCATCGGCATGGCGAGCATGTTGAACAGCACTGCAAAGCAGGCGATCCAGGCAATTGCTAGCCGGTGTCGGTTCATGGGACAGATCCATTGGGTGGGCGATCAGGCGCGGCTATTTAGCCTGATCAGGGCCGATAAGTAAAAAAGCGTCGTGCGGTTTGGTGTCGCAGCGCTTCCTGCAAGAGCTTGAGAAGCCTGCGCCCCAGCTCGATTTCGCCGTTATAAATGAGTGTAGCGGCTTCGATTCGCATTGCCTGGGCGAAATTCGAGTCGCTTTCTATTCGTGCACGAATGGTCTGCTTGACGTCTCGAAGTGCTACTCGGTTGAGCTGCCCATCGCCTGAGTCTTCGATCTCACAGCCCTTGATGTATTCGCTAAGATCGACAGGTGTTTTTAGGTAATCCTTGACGTCGAAACGGGAGAATTTTTCTGACATTGGATGTGTAAGCCCTCGGAATCAAAGACGTTGAGCGTAGAGGTGGACGCTGGCTGCCGATAGTCAGTGATTCGTTAAGTTGTTGTGGGCAGTGTCCGGCGCGTTTGTAGGATTAACGTCAGATATCCGGCCGAGCCCGTGACATTGTGGGAGCGGCGGTGCGACGATTCGACTTGCCGGCGCAGGCGGCCGTGATATCTGTGCTTATTTTCAGATACGGTTAAAGGTCGCGAGGGCAGCGAGAATTTCGTCGACCGAGGCAAACTCCCGATCAACCCCCGGCAACCCCGGCCGCTTCAACACCAGCACCGGCACCCCACGCTCACGCGCCACTTCCAGCTTCGGCTCGGTCGCGGCGCTGCCACTGTTCTTGCTGATCAGCACATCGATCTGCCGCCGCTCGAACAGTGCGCGCTCATCCTCAAGCAGAAACGGCCCCCGCGCACCGATCACTTCGCAGCGTTCATTGCCCGGGTAGACGTCGAGGGCGCGCAGGGTCCAGAACTGGTCGGCGGGGATTTCATCGAGGTGTTGCAGCGGGTCGCGGCCGAGGGTGAACAGCGGTCGGCGAAACGGCTTGAGGGCAGCGATCAACGCGGCCCAGGCGCTGACGTCGCGCCAGTCATCACCGGGCTGCGGTTGCCATGCCGGACGGCGCAAAGCCCAGCAGGGGATGTCGGCCAGTCGCGCGGCGGTCGCGGCGTTCTGGCTGATCTGTGCGGCATAGGGATGCGTGGCGTCGAGCAGCAGATCGATGCCTTCGTCACGAATGAATTGCGCCAGACCTTCAGCGCCCCCGTAGCCACCAACGCGCACCTGACAAGTCAGATCAGTTGGCACCCGGCCAACGCCGGCGAGGCTGTAGACATGTTGCGGCCCCAGCGTGCGAGCAATCGCCAGCGCTTCCGTGACGCCGCCGAGCAGCAAAATCCGCTTCATGCAAAACCTCCGGCATGCCCGACAATCCCGCCCTGACGATCGATCGCAAACACCTCGACCTGCACCTGCGCGGGCACCACGCTGCGAGCAAACTTCAGGGCGTGACGACACACCTCATCACCGAGGGCGATCCCCGCCGCACTGGCCATCGCCAACGCCTGCTGACTGGTATTGGCCTCGCGAATGCTTTGCTGCAACGCCTCATCGGCGCCAATCGCAGCGGCCCACTCCGCCAGTTGCGGCAAGTCGATACTCGAATGCCGCGAGTGCAGATCCATGTGCCCGGCGGCCAGTTTGCTGATCTTGCCGAAGCCGCCGCACAGGCTGAGTTTATCCACAGGCACTTTGCGCAGATGCTTGAGCACTGCACCGACAAAATCGCCCATTTCGATCAGGGCGATTTCCGGCAGATCGTAGACCCGGCGCATGGTGTCTTCGCTGGCGTTGCCGGTGCACGCGGCGATGTGCAGATAACCGTTGGTTTTCGCCACGTCGATGCCTTGATGAATCGAAGCGATGTAAGCCGCACAGGAAAACGGCCGGACGAGGCCGCTGGTGCCGAGGATCGATAATCCACCGAGAATGCCCAGCCGTGGGTTCATGGTTTTCAGCGCCAGTGCTTCGCCGCCCTCGACGTTGACCGTGACGTCGAAGCCGCCGCCGTAACCGGTCTCGGCGGCGAGCAGCGTCAGGTGATCGCTGATCATTTTGCGTGGCACCGGGTTGATCGCCGGTTCCCCGACACCCAGGACCAAGCCCGGCCGAGCCACGGTGCCTACGCCGGCCCCAGCATTGAAGCGAATCCCCGGCTCGCTTAGTAGTCGCACCCTCGAGTAGAGCAGGGCACCGTGGGTGACGTCGGGATCGTCACCGGCATCCTTGATCGTCCCGGCCTCGGCGCCGTCATCGGTTAAACGACAGAATTCCAGGCGCATCTGCACCTGCTTGCCTTTGGGTAACACGATCTGCACCGCATCGGCTGAAATCCCGCCGAGCAACAGGCGCGCAGCGGCGAGGCTGGTGGCGGTGGCGCAGCTGCCGGTGGTCAGGCCGCTGCGCAGGGGCGCAGGTTGTTCGGCGGTTTCGTCACGCATCGAGGGGTTTGACCAGATCGAGCAGAGTGATTGGCAACGCTTGGCGCCAGGTATCGAACTCGCCGAGCGGCTGCGCCTGGGCGACATGGATGCGCGTCAGCTCGCCGCCGTAACGTTCGCGCCAGTTCATCAGGGCCACTTCGCTTTGCAGGGTTACCGCGTTGGCGACCAGTCGGCCACCGGGTTTGAGCTGTTCCCAGCAGGTTTCGATCACGCCCTCACGGGTGACGCCGCCACCGATAAAAATCGCATCCGGGCGCTCCAGTCCGGCGGGAGCCTGCGGAGCCTTGCCGCGAATCAATTGCAGACCGGGTACACCCAGCGCATCGCGGTTGTGTTCGATCAGTTGCTGGCGACCTTCGTCGGCCTCGATGGCCAAGGCGCGGCGGCTCGGGTGCGCGCGCATCCACTCGACGCCGATCGAGCCGCTGCCGGCGCCGACATCCCAGAGCAGTTCGCCGGGGGTCGGGGCGAGGCGGGCGAGGGTGATGGCGCGCACATCGCGTTTGGTCAACTGGCCGTCGTGCTGGAAGGCCGAATCCGGCAGTCCGGCCAAACGTGACAGGCGCGGGGCGTCGACGTCGGCCAGACATTCGATAGCGATGACATTGAGGTCGGCCACCGACGTCGCATTCCAGGCATTGGCGGTGCTGTCGATGCGCCGTTCGGCGTCACCGCCAAGATGCTCAAGCACGCTCATGCGACTCGAGCCAAATCCGCGCTCACGGAGCAATTGCGCAACAGCGGCCGGACTCTGGCCGTCGTTGCTCAACAGCAAAAGGCGTACACCGCTGAACAACTGCGCATTGAGCGCGGCCAGTGGTCGGGCTACCAACGATAGCGTCACCACCTCCTGCAACGGCCAGCCGAGGCGGGCAGCGGCCAGCGAACAGGACGACGGCGCCGGCAGGATCAGCATCTCGTCGCTCGGGACCTGACGGGCGAGGCTGGCACCGACGCCGTAGAACATCGGGTCACCACTGGCCAATACGCAGACCGCTTCGCCCCGCTGTTCGAGCACGGGCGCGAGGGAAAACGGGCTCGGCCACAATTGCCGTTCACCGCAAATACACACCGGCAGCAAATCCAGTTGGCGCTGACCACCGACGATCCGCGAGGCGCCCAGCAGGGCACGCCGGGCGTTTTTGCCCAGGCCCTTGAAGCCGTCTTCACCGATTCCCACTACCGTCAGCCAGGGTGACATCTATATTCCTCTAAACACGCCGTTCCGACGGGCAGACTTTTCATGCCAGCGGACAAAGCAGGCATAATACCGCGCCTTCGCCCGCGAAGCGCCTTTCCCACGCAGCCGGTCAGCCCCTTGAACGAACGCCCGATGTCCACCGCTTTACGCCCCTCGGCCTGCCCGGGGTTGCTGCGTATCGTCCAGGCACTGGACGGCGGCATCTGCCGGATCAAGCTCAATGGCGGTTCGATCAGCGCCGATCAGGCCGAGGCGGTGGCTGATGCCGCCGAACAGTTTGCTGGCGGGGCCATTGAAGCGACCAACCGGGCCAATCTGCAGATTCGCGGGATCGGTGAGCAATCTGCAGCGCTGATCGAGCGTTTGCTCGCTGCCGGCCTCGGCCCGCGCACGGCGGCCGGTGACGATGTACGCAACCTGATGCTCAGCCCCGCTGCCGGGATTGATCGGCAGATGCAGATCGACACGCGCGGCCTCGCCGGGCAGATCCTCGACACCTTGCAAAGCCATCCACGCTTTCATGAGTTGAGCGCCAAGTTCGCCGTGCAACTGGATGGCGGTGAAGCGCTGGCGATGCTCGAACATCCCCACGACCTGTGGTTGTCGGCGTTCGAGGGTGACGGTGAAACCTTGCTGGCGTTCGGTCTGGCCGGATGCCCGACGGATCGGGCACTGGGCGCGGTGTCGCCGGAACACGGACATGCGCTGGTGGTTGCGGTGCTGGAATTGTTTCTTGAGTCGGCACGTCCCGAACAGACGCGCATGCGCCATTTGCTCGACGAGTTGCCGCTGTCGGCATTTATCGAACAACTGGGCAGGCGTTTGCCGATCAAGGCGCTCAGCCACTGGCAGCGCACAGCCGTGGCGGACGATCTGCACATCGGCGTTCATCGGCAAAATACACCGGGCCGGCTGTACATCGGTGCAGTGCCGGCGCTGGGCCGTCTAGATCCGGCAATGCTGCGCGGGGCCGCGCAACTGGCCCGCCGGTTCGGCAATGGCAGCCTGCGTTTCACTCCCTGGCAAAGCCTGCTGGTGCCGGACGTCAAAGCAAGCGATGCGGCTAAGGTGCTGGAAGGTCTTGAGCAACTGAACCTGTTGACCCGCGCTGCCGAACCCCTTGCACGCCTGATCGCCTGCACCGGCTCCAATGGCTGTGGCAAAGGCCTGGCCGACACCAAGCAGGACGCCCGCCATCTGGCGACCTTGCTGCCCTCGACCCTCAACGTCCACCTCAGCGGCTGCCCGCGCTCGTGCGCCGCCGCGCACTGTGCCCCGGTGACGTTGCTGGCCGTCAGTCCCGGTCATTACGACCTCTATTTTCGCGATGCCACGCTGCCGGGTTTCGGCGCGCTGCACGCACGCAACCTTACTATTGAAGTGGCCGCGACCCTGCTCGACGCCCGCTCACGGAGCCCCCTTGATGCTTGATTACATTCGCGACGGTCAGGAGATCTATCGCAATTCCTTCGCGATCATTCGCAGCGAGGCCAATCTGGCGCGCATCCCGGCCGACCTGGAAAAACTCGCGGTGCGGGTAATCCACGCCTGCGGCATGGTCGAGGCGGTCGACGGTCTGCAGTTTTCCGCAGGCGCGGGCAAGGCCGGGCGCGATGCGCTGGCCGCCGGTGCGCCGATTCTCTGTGATGCGCGGATGGTCTCCGAGGGCGTGACGCGTGCGCGTCTGCCGGCCAACAACGAGGTGATCTGCACCCTGCGCGACGACAGCGTGCCGGAACTGGCGCGGGAGTTGGGCAATACCCGCTCGGCGGCGGCGCTGGAACTGTGGCGTCCACACCTGGAAGGCAGCGTGGTGGTGATCGGCAACGCGCCGACCGCGCTGTTCTATCTGCTGGAAATGCTCGATGCCGGCGCACCGAAACCAGCGCTGATCCTCGGTTTTCCGGTGGGCTTTGTCGGTGCTGCGGAGTCGAAAGCGGCGCTGGCGGCGGACAGTCGTGGCGTGCCGTTTGTGATCATGCAAGGCCGTCTTGGCGGTAGTGCCATGGCCGCCGCTGCAGTGAATGCTCTCGCCACGGAGATCGAATGATGCAGGTAAAAGGACGTTTGATCGGTCTTGGTGTCGGCCCTGGTGATCCAGAGCTGATTACCGTGAAGGCCCTGCGCCTGCTGCGCGAATCGCCGGTGGTGGCGTACTTCGTCGCCAAGGGCAAGAAGGGTAACGCCTTCGGCATCATCGAGGCGCACTTGCAGGATGCGCAGAATCTGCTGCCGCTGGTGTACCCGGTGACCACCGAAGTGCTGCCGGCACCGCTGTCCTACGAGCAGGTGATCAGTGACTTCTACGACGACGCGGCCGAAGACGTCGCGACCCATCTGGACGCCGGGCGCGATGTCGCGGTGATCTGCGAGGGCGATCCGTTCTTCTACGGCTCCTACATGTATTTGCATGACCGCCTCGCCACGCGTTACGAAGCGCAAGTGGTGCCGGGCGTGTGCTCGATGCTCGGTGGTGCATCGGTGCTCGGTGCGCCGCTGGTGTATCGCAATCAGAGCCTGTCAGTGCTCTCCGGTGTGTTGCCGCATGACGATCTGAAGCGGCGTCTGGCCGATGCCGACGCGGCGGTGATCATGAAGCTTGGACGCAACTTTCCCAAGGTCCGTGCGGTACTGGAAGAACTTGGCCTCGCTGAACGCGCGCTGTATGTCGAGCGCGCGACGATGGCCAATCAGAAGATTGTGCCGCTGGATCAGGTCGAGCCGATGTCTTCGCCGTACTTCTCGCTGATTATCGTCCCGGGCGAACGGTGGCAAGGTTGATGACTCAATCGACACCGGCCATTGTCATTCTCGGACAGGGCGCGCTGGCCACTGCGCGCAATATTCGACAGCTGTATCCGACGGCGCTGATCCATGGCCTCGCCGGGCGCGTTGAAGGTGCCGACCGCACGTATCAAGAGTTCGGCGCAACCCTGCGTGAGTTGTATCAACAGGACACGCCGATCATCGCCCTGTGCGCGGCAGGCATTATCATTCGAACCCTGGCGCCGTTGCTGCTGGAGAAGGGCGCCGAACCTGCGGTACTCGCAGTTGCTGAAGACGGCAGCGCGGTGGTGCCGCTGCTCGGTGGCCTCGGTGGCGTGAACACCATGGCCCGCAGGATCGCTGCCGGGCTGAATGTGGCGGCGGCGATTACCACCAGTGGTGAACTGCGCTTTGGCACCTGCCTGCTCAATCCTCCCGAAGGTTACGCGCTGGGCGATCTGGAACTGGGCAAGCGCTTTGTCTCGGATCTGCTGGCCGGGCATAGCGTGCGCATTGAAGGCGCGGCGCCGTGGCTGGATCAGGCGCAGTTGGCGGAAGATCCGCAGGCGCAGCGCTCGATCCATGTCGGCAGTGCCGAGCGTGCAGCGAGTGCTGATGAGTTGCTGATCTATCCGCGCAGTGTTGCGGTAGCGGTAGTTGCCGAGGTGGCGGATCTGCCAAACGCCGTTCGTACGGCGTTGCAACAGGCCAAAGTCGCCGTGCAATCGTTGGCGTGCCTGGTGGCGGCCGACAGCGAAATGGCTTCGGCGCATTTGCGTGAAGCGGCGCTTGAGCTCGGTGTGCCGCTGCGCTTTGTCGCGGCGCCAGCTGACGTTGTTGCGCTGGCGCAGACTGCGCTGCCTCAGGTCCGGGTCGTCAACGCCAACCACCTGGCGATGGTGATTGGCGAACAGCCCTTGGATGTTTCGAGCATCGGCCACCCGCGCGGTCGTCTGGCCGTCATCGGCCTCGGCCCGGGCGCTGCCGAATTGATGGTGCCAGCGGTAAAAGCCGAACTGGCGCGAGCCACCGATGTGCTCGGCTACGAAACCTATGTGCGTATGGCTGGCCCGTTCCGCGACGATCAGGTGCAACACTGCACCGACAACCGCGAAGAGATGCAGCGCGCGCGACATGCCTTCCGGCTGGCGGCCGAGGGCCGTTCAGTGATCGTGGTGTCTTCGGGTGATCCCGGCGTGTTCGCCATGGCCGCTGCAGTGCTTGAGGCTCTGCACGAGTCGGACGACCCGGCGTGGCACCGCGTCGATCTGGAAATCCTCCCGGGTGTCTCGGCCTCGCTCGCGACGGCGGCGCAGGCGGGTGCACCGCTGGGGCATGACTTCTGCGTGATGTCGCTGTCGGACAACCTCAAGCCGTGGTCGATCATCGAAAAGCGCCTGGACCTCGCCGCCGAGGCCGATCTGGCGCTGGCCTTCTACAATCCGATTTCGCGAGCGCGTCCATGGCAACTGGGGCGCGCCCTGGAAATTGTCGCGCGACATCGTGTCGCCGCAACACCGGTAGTGCTAGGACGCGACATCGGTCGGCCGGGGCAAACCCTGCGGGTTACGACGCTTGGGCAATTGACCCCGGACCAGGTGGACATGCGCACCATGGTGCTGATTGGCTCCTCGACCACTTGTACCTTCCCCAAGGCTGAAGGTGGCGAGTGGGTGTACACACCGCGCTGGTACGGCGAAAAACCGCTGTCCTGAGCAGTTGGCGAGGGAGTTGGCTCCCTCGCCACGCCCGCGTCCCGTGAGCATTGCTGCCGGTTTTCCCGTGTCGTATTCATCGACAATCCCTGTACGATTTGCTCCGCCTGGTTGTGGGAGCTTTCCTGTTACTTATATTTTGTCCGACTTATCTTGTATCCAGATAGATAGACGCAAAGAGTCAGGCTAGTTGGTTTTATGTCTCGGTTGATTGTGTTGGGTTATATCTGGGTTTTGGGTAATGCCTGGTTACTTTTGCAAATGTAATTAGTTGTTTTAAAGTTGCCTGTCTTGACATGTATTGAAAGTCTTGGAGTTTGAGTGTTTGTTCTCCAGTCGTTAGTTTGACCGATATGCAAGTGCCAGCGGGCACTCATGAAATCGGTCAGGGTAAAGAAGGAACTTTCATGCAGGATCAACGACCGCAAGATGCTAGTGGCTATGTCAACTTTATCAACTTGTTCAAACAGGCGGATCTGGAACAGGCAATGCTGTCGCACAAAGACAGTGACTCTTATCAGTCTGTGTGGCGTTATTACTTTGCCTGTGTCGGCTTGCTCGATTCCCCGCGCTTGCTCGAACCCCTGGCATTGCTCAAGCAGTCGCTGGGCCAGTTGATCGGAATGCCCCGCGTACGTCGATCTATCGAGGGTCAGATTGCACAACCGGCCGAAGCACACGCTAAGGGCTCATTGCCGCGTATCTACGACAATATTCAGGCCTTCGAGACCCGGCTGAAGAACACCCTTGCCTATGAGGCAAGTGCTGCAACGGCGATTGCGAAGAATATGCACTTTGTCTGGCTTGGTGGCGGTCTCGGCGCGATCCAGCATGACTATCTCAACCTGTGGAGACAGGTGTTGAGCGGACACGGCTACAGTCTCCATCTCTGGTATGACAGTGACGCACTACTGGCCTGGCAAACCAATAAGCTGATCGTCGAGGCTGCCAAGGCTGATGCGATGCAGCACGGCGGCAGCGCAAAGGTTTCCGAAGCCGAGCTGGGCACGCTGTACGAGGAACGGGCCATCGCCCTGAAGCAGCAGATGTTCATGCACATCAACGCGGCGCGGGAACGGGGGATGTCTGCTGATGAAGCGCGGGCCGACCTGTTGACTCGCGCCTATGGTCAGGATGCCGCGCATCTGGAAGGGCTGATCGAACAAAACCGGCGCAGCCTGCTGGATCTGGCGGGAAACGATCTGCAGTTGCGCGATCTGCATGACCTCGACACGCCGCTGCAATTGCAGGATATCTACGATCACGAGACCCGGCTTCGGGGGAATCTGGCTGCCGCCTCCGATGTGGTCCGTGCCGAGGCCGTGTTCAACGAGGAGGGCAGATATGCCGATTTCGATAATCTGCCGCCGCTGGTCAAGAACCTCGGGGGCGTCGACATAAGCACGTTCGGCGGTGATGCGCGCCTTGGCGTCCTGCAACTGCTGCTCGACCACAACCCGCACTGGATGCCGGGACGCCAGGCACGGCGCGATGGTTACAGCGATTATCTGGGGCGAATTCCCGAGGAACACCGCTCCGCGCTGGATGCCTTTGCCCGGAAAAACCCGGTACTGAGCGAGGTATTTCAAGCTCCGGCCGAACTGCTCGCACGCCCACAGGCATTGCGTGCCGTTGCCGTGCAGAGCACGTTGAGCAACTCCTTCCTGGCGGCTCATGCGGGAGCGCCGATGCTCAAAAGTGTGATTGAGCGGTTTCGCTTTAATTACCAACTCATCGACCAGACGGCCCGCCTGGCAGAGAAACGCGGCGTTGCCTTGAGCGATTTCGACAACATGTCAGTGCTGTCGCGTGAGGTGCTCGAGCAGGCCTACGGCTCTTTCGCCGAGCTGTCGATGAGCGAAGATGTGGCGGCCAGCTATCTGGCTCTGGCAGTGGCGGGTTACTACAGCGACGGTATACGTGCGCAGAGCGAATGGACCATCTATCTGACCGGTCCGGCCGCAATGCGCGATGGCATGGCCGATTACCACCGGCACAACTTCGTCCCGCGAGAGGAAGAGCAACTGCGTCTGGAGGCGGCGATCGAGCCGCTCTGGATGATAAACGACAAGACCGAGGAGGAGCAGGACCATTCCTGGAAAGACAATGCCAGCGATGTTGAGCAATGGGTGCTCGACGAGCAGCAGCGCTGGCGGGAAGGGCAATTCAGCGCGCGTTACAATGGCGATATTGACGCGTTGCTCACGCAGCAGACTGTCATGTTCGAGGAAGGCTGGCCGGTTATCGAGGGTCGGCCAGTGTTGTTGGTGGATGTCCTGCAACGGATGATGGACAGGCTCGGAGAGCCTTTTGTGGCTGCGATGCGGCGAGGCCATAACGGCCCGCTGGTTTTTCCGTCAGGTCCCGGGCTCGGTTTCGATGATCGCGAGGCTATAAAGGCTCAGCCCATTGACCTGCGAGCACCTGCGTCGCTCGGTGATGCGCAGACTCAGGGGCTGGCGCTGGATGAAGTACTGAGCGCTATTGCCGAGGGGACACTGGAGTTTTTCCAGGTCAGTGCCTTGCAGCGGGCGCTGCTGGGCCAGCTGTTGGGTGTGCGTTCACTGGATAATCAAAGCTTGAAGTCGGTCGTTGCCGACCTCGATAACCTCGCCAACAACGTCGCTGAAGTTGGGGCTTCAGTGCGTTATGCGGCTATTGAGCGCCATCTTTACCAGCAACGTGCAGCGGCGTTCATGGCCGGCCTCGCCAGTCATGCCGATCAGCCGCCAGTATCCTCGGGCAGCGCGCTGACGTTGAAACGAGCGGCGCTGTCACAGGCGCACACGCTGTTTCAATGGGGGCGTCATGTCGCCCATATTCAAGAGGTGGCGACGCGAGAGCATCGTGATCAGGTGATCCTGCAGCTCGGTCAGGTGCTGGGTCAGATCGAGGCCAGTGAAGTCAAGCTTGTGCCTCAGGATCTGTTGCTTGCTGGGCCGGGTGACCCCGGTGCTCGCTGTTATCCGCTGGCATTGATCATGAGTGCGGCTCTTGAGCAGGGCGTAGCGGCGTCGCGAAGATTGCGCGAGCGCTTCTTCCGGGCGACCGCCGAGCCGCAACAAAATGAATCAGCGATGTTTCTGCGAGCGCTTGAGGAGTTGCGTGGCGTGCAGTTGCACGAAGTCGGCAGTCCCTTGGGGCGCGTTGATCTACAGCAGCTCGGCGCCACGCTTGAAGCGTACGAGAGCACTCGGACGCTGATGCTCAACTCCGACAACCACGCCATGCTGGTGGCGAAAACCTTTGATGGCGATCAGGCGACTTATCATTTCTACGATCCCAATTTCGGCGTGTTCGAGTTCAATCACCCAGCCCTGTTTCAGCAGGCGTTGATCGACTTTTTCCAGGCGCAGGGCCTGGCGAAATATTATGTGGCCTATGGTGATGAAGCGCGCCCGACGTTTGATCTGATTGAGCTGCAAGGGCAGAAGATATCGGCCCAAGAGCTGTCCGACGGGTTTCGTGTCAGGCAGTTGCTGGAGTCCGACAATGTACTGCCGGAGTATGCGGGACGCCCGATTCGCCAGCGCCTGAACAGTGCGCGCGGTCAATCGCTGGTCAGCAATCCACATCTGGGACGCAGTCTGCGCGACCTCGACAGCCACTGGTGGGGGCAGCAGATCGCCCACGCGACTGACGCGTTGCAGGCATTGCACACCTCGGTGACACCGCTGGTGCCGTTGTTCGAAACCCTCACGATAACCCCCGACGGGAAGAACCGGATCTGGCTGATCGATCCTTTGCAAACAGAGCATGCAGTCGAGGTGACCAGCACGGATCATCGTCTGTTGAGAATCAAGAACTATCTGTCAGAGCTGTTTTCGACCCTTGGCACCAAGCCCGCGCCGGGGTTGGTTGAGGCTGACGCCGTTCACACCCTCAATACCGGGTTCACGATTCAGGCATTGATGAATGCCTTGCGCGGGCGGGAAGGTGACGACCGCACATTGACCACCGCCGTGCGGCTGCATGCCTACGTCAATTACGCACAGCTGGCGCACGGCAATATCACGGACGTTGCCGGCCTGATCAGCCTGATGAAAACAGCGCTGAATGAAGAGAAGGTCATCGCCCGCACTTGTGCGCCGGTGGTTGGCGAGGCGCTGGGACATGTTCTCAACGAAGGTGTGGGAATAATCCTCGGGCTGGCGAATGTCGGTTTCGACATTTATCAATTGACGATGGCGGACAACGAAATCGAGCGGGCGCAGTACGGCACGCAACTGGCCTTTGACTACACCAGCCTGGCATTGACTGCCGGTGGCATCGGTGCGGCAGCTGCGGGCGCCGCGACTGCAGCGGCAGTACTCGGTGGCGCCGGTGTGGTTCTCGGCGGCCTGGCTGTCGGTGTCGCTGCACTGGCCCAGGGGTTCGCCAACATCGCGCAACAGGCTCAGGCGGTGGGGCTGTTTTTCGACAATCTGGAGACTGCCTATCGGGGTGTGGGTTATCGCTACGATGATGCTTTGGGTGGCTGGACTGCAAATCCTGCGATGATCGTGAAAACCCTGGATTTCAACCGCGCAACCCTGACGCTGGACAGCCCGAAACTGTATCGACTGCGTGATCATTTCGGGGTGCCGGATTTTAATCCGGACTACCAGAAAGCGCTCAATCTTCAACGCGAACTGGGATTACCTGGCACCATCAAGCTGGCGCTACCTGTGGGGCAACTCGTGGTGCTGCCATGCACGCCGCAAACGTGTTACGGCTATCTATACAAGGCGTTGCCTTTCTCTACCTTGCGCCACGACACCGGTTTCGACACAGCGCGGCGTCTGGAAAAAAAGGATCGGGAGGGGCAGTGGCAGTTTCTGTTTTCTTTCTACTCGTTTCCCACTCACTACATCGTTAATCGCCTGACGCCGGCGTATCGGCCAACTGTGATCGAGATTCTTCTGGACGCAAACGAGCGTGCGCTGGCAGTGCCGTTGGCGCCTGCGGACTGGCATGCGTTCCTGTCTTACCGGATTAAAGGTGGGGGTGCATCCTGCTCACTGATCCTCAATCGCGGAATCAATGTTGAGCTCGAGTCGCCCAGCTTGCAGTTATGTAGCTGGAAACTGGTGGCGACCTGGGCCACCGAGCGTGATGTCCAGGTATTGGTCGGCGGGGAAATCATTATTGGCGGCGTCAAGGTAACGTTGTCCGGCAAGGGGCGGCATGAAGTGCTGATCCGGCTGACCGACCGGCAGCTGTTCAGGGTCGATCGCGCTCGTGGCCAGTTGCTGATTCTCGAACAGACCGCACCAGCCGGTGAGGACGAACAGAGCTTGCTCAAACACTATCAGTCACTGGTAAGCGAACATCGGCTGGTCCTGCCTTACACACCGCTGCACAACTACCTGATCCCGTTCGAGTCCGCACACCAACCGCGTCACACCACCGCCTGGTACGACGCGGCCGGGGAGCGGTTTCTGTATATCCGCAATGAGCAAGTGTTGCAGGCCGATGAAGCATTACTGGCGGCTGTTGTCGACGGTTCGGCGTTCTTTTACGAACCTCAGAACTATGTGATCTGGCAGGTCGATGCCGTCAGCGGCCTGCTGCAATTCTGTTATCGGATGCTGGTGATGCACGGACAGTGCAGCATCCGCCGAATCGACGTCGACGACCAAGGTGTGATTCATATCGAGCAACAGTGGACGGGCCCTGATCAGAGCACCACGCAATTCAACTACCTGTTGCATGACGGTCAACTGCAGCTCACTTCGGTCACCCGTGACATGGACCGCGATTTGGGTAAAAGGGTCTTCGCCCAGCAGGCGCTAAAGGACTGGTCGCAGGTGCTCGGTAACTATGTGCCGTTGTCGATGGTGCCCGAGCGCGATGGGGTCGCCACGCTTGACTGGCAACCGGCTACTTACGTTTCAGTCTGCTGGGCGTTCGACCCGGACAAACGCGATCTGGTCTGGATCCGCAGCCGTGATCGCCTGTGCATTCATCCGTTTATTGCGGCCGGGTACGTTCGTGGCTGGAAAGACTCGATCAGCAAATTGGCCGATCTGCTGTTGTTACCGGCAAATGATCAACAGAACCTGTATTTCATTTACGACAGGGCGGCGCAGAAGCTTTGTCGGGTACAGCGAAGTTTGTCCGGCGCCGATCAGCGCTGGCCGTCGCAGTGGAGTCATCAGTGGGTAGAGCCGGCCGGACTCAAAGACGTGGTGGCAGTCGAGGGCGGCTATCTGGCGCTGAGCGACGAAGGGCTGTTCTTCAATCTGACCGCAGAAGGTGAAGTGCAGCTGGGTGGGCTGAGTGAGGGCTGGCTCAAAGGACGGACACAGTGGTGGTCGGCGCTGGAGGAGCTGGCGCAGAAGTATCCGGTCAACAGCTTCGCCATTCTCGGCGTGCGCAACACAAGCGGTGAGCGCAACCTGTGCGCCTGGTACCTGGACAATCGCTTGTTGCTGTGCGATCTGGGCCACGACAAAGAAGTGCGTTTGCTCGGCGTTACGCCGGACAACAAGGCAGCGTGGCTGCTGGACGTTACCAGCGGTGAAATCTGGAACCAGACGTTCTTCGATAGCCGACAACTCGAGCAAGCATTTGGCAAGGGTCAACAATTATTGGCGGGCGACTGGTTGCCGGCACCGCAGGCCGAGTGGGACGACTGGCGGTTCGGTGGTGTGACCAATGAAGGCTCCGGCTTGCGCGGCATGTCGGTGGAAGGTGTATCACTCCAATTGCGCTATCAGGAGACGGAGCGGGTCATTGGCGTCGACCAGCGCTGGGCAAGGGCACACGCGGAGCATTTGCTCGAGTCGCTGCAAGCATTGCTGGAGATCGCCGAGCATGGTGAGTTCATCGCTGTGGAATCAGGGGCGGACGTTCTGCAATGGTATGACGTGGCCAACGCACGGATGATTCGAGTGGCCAGTCATGACCTGCCCGGCGACTGCGAACTGCTAGGCACCTGCTGTGGCAACGTGCTGTTGCATGAACCCCGGGCACATCGCGTTTCTGTCTATCCCGGTCGCGACAGCATCGGTCCTTTTGACTATGTGCAGCGCAACGCCGAAGTGCTCGTGGTTGAGGGGCAGAACAAGGTCAACGACCTGCTGCCGCTGATCGCCGATGACGTAAGGCGTCTGGTTTTGCGCATGGGACAGGGCGGTGTGAGCTATCACCTGTCAAAAGCCAGCTGGTTGCGACTGGACTCTGTAATTGTCGATTGTCGGCCAGGCCCCGGCGAAAGTCCGGCGATTCCCGGCAAGTTGATCTGGGCCGTGGATGCGCCGGGGAAACTGCAACTGTCGGAGGTCGGCGAGCATTTGCTCATCGTTGATCCGGATCGCCAGCACAGCCTCATCCTGCGCGATGTGTGTTCGGTCGATCCAGCGTTGCGTGGCAACGTCTTCCTCGGGTTCGAAGGGCAAAATTCCTATCCGGTTTTCAGACTGGTGCAGTGGTTGCGGGGTGTTCCAAATGCCCAAGCCGGGGCGACGCTCGAGCAGTTACTGCCTGTAGTTACAGCCTGAGGCGCAAGTGCAAGTTTGTTGATGGTTTCTGTTCGTTTTTAAACTGTTGCAATTGAATGGCGCATGAAAGTAGCGCGATTAATTGCGATTTTTTAGATATGTAATTGTTTCTGAATGTCGTGATGATAAAGACCGTCTCGATATATATATATTCGCGTGAGAAAAGGATACTCAGTTGAATAGCAAGGATTATGGGTTGTTACCTGGCAGTGAGTTTTCAGCCGCTTTTAAACGGGCTGATCTGGAGTCCATTGCGGGGAATCTGCGCGATGACTTGGCGAGAGAACAGCTGCTGCGTTATTACAATGGCGCGGTTGCGGCTGCGGATTGGTCAGAACAACTGACAGCAATCAGATTGCTCAAGGAATTCGTCGAGTCGAATTTTTCTGATATTTCCGATGCTCAACTCAAAAAGCTCAGTGGAAACCTTACGGATTACCACGCCCGGTTAGCCACTACCGTGCACCTTCTGTCTTCAGGCAAACCGGTTGCGCGAAAGTTACACTTTGTCTGGGTAGGGGGAGGCATCGGAGCTATTCAGGGGGATTACATCAATGTCTGGAAACAGATGACCGACGCTGATGGATACCGCCTGAATCTCTGGTACGACAGCGATGGACTGCTTGCGCATGAAACCAACAAGATCATCGTCGAATCGGCCAAGGCTCAAGTCGCGAAGCTCGTTTCTGAAGATGCAGCGATGAAGTCAGCGAGGCTTGGCAAGCTATACGTTGAGCGCGCCCGCGTGCTTCGTCAGCAGATGTTCGAACATATCCAGAAAGCCACCGCGACAGGTGTCAGTGCCGACCAGGCAAGAATCAATCTGTTGGTCAGTGCGTATGGACAGGATGAGGCCAGGCTCAATACGCTGAAGGCGCGCAATCTACAGTCCCTTGAAACTGTTGCAGCGAATGGCATTGCACTTCGGGATATCCGTAGCGAATTGTCCAATCAACCATTGTTCGAAATTTACGAACGAGAGCTGTCTTGTCGCGGCAATCTGGCGGCAGCGTCGGATATCACTCGACTGCAGGCGGTGCATTTCGAAAGCGGCACTTATCTGGATGCGGATTTGTTGCCGTCGTTACATAAAAATATCGCTGGCATGGATCTTTCCGGTTTTGACATCGAAACCCGGATGGGAATAACGCAGATTCTGCTCGACTCTAACCCGCAGATACTTCCGAATCGAAGCGCGCCGTATGCGGATTTACGCTTTAAGGTGCCGGAACACGTAAAGAACGCATTGATAGAGTTTGCCGGGACCGCACCTTCACTCAAGGATATTTTTGCACCGTTCAATGATGTCGTTGTTTCACAACACGGAGTGCGTGTAGGCAATAAAAATAGCGCCGATTTAAAAAGTAGCCCTTTCAATGGTCTTTCCAATGCAATGGTGAGTGGTCATGCCGGGTCTGCGGCAATTGTCGGAATCATCGATAAAATCCGCAGTAATTACACATTTCTGGATCGAGTGGAGGTGCTGGCTCGTCAGGGCAACATCTCACTGACAGATTCCGCAGCATTCTCCAATCTGATCATTAGCGAGATGGAGAAAATATATGGCTCGCTATCAACCTGGGGTGACGAGTTAATTGTTCGAAACAGGTTTTTGCAGGCTGTCGCTGAGTACGATGCCGACGGCATCAAGTTTGGTGCCCAATCGGCTATTACCATGAGTGGCCCGACGGCCGTTTCGCAAGGGTTGAGTGATTACGTCAACGAAAAAGCGCTTGCTGAAGCTCGTCAACAAATCAGTGACCGAGTCGATCTGCGTGACGGTTTCAATCTGGCCACCGAAGAGGAGACCCACCATAGCTGGAAGGACAACGCCAAGACCGAGTCCGCCTGGTTCGAATTGGAAACAAGCAGAATTGCCGATGGTGCCTACAAAAACCGTTACCTGGGCAATGTGGATGAGCTGCTCAAAGGTCAGACTCTGACTTTCAAGCAAGGCTGGCCGGTCATGGAAGGCAAGCCCGTGTTGCTGACGTCAGTGCTGCAGCAACTGCTGGATAGCCTGGGTGAACCGTTCGTTCGTGCGATGAATGACCGATTGACTGGCGATATTGCGTTCAATGCTCCGTTCTCTGTCGATTTCGAAACACGTCAGCAGATTCTGCAGCAACCCTCCGTCGAACTGCCGCCATCGACAGGCGCCGAGTCGCTGGGCAATTTGAACGAAGCGTTGGCGCGGATCGCGGCAGGCAAATTACCTGTGGATCAGTTGAGTCCGTTGCACCGTGTGATGTTCGGCGGCCTGTTTGGCGCTACGACACTGGATCAGAACGGGTTCGCCGACACCTGGAAAACCACCGTGGATTTTGCCGAAAAAACCCGTGATCGTGGGCTGTTCGCACGCTATGACGTCATCGAACAAACGCTGCTCAAACGTTATACCGCGCCAACGGAGTTCAGCACTTCGAGAGTCGGCACGGGTGAGAGTAACTCTCGGGTTCTCAAGGCGCAGGCATTTGCCAAGCCAATGAGCGTACGGCAATGGCGCGAACATTTGAGCCAGGTAGAAGCCGTGGCTAAAAAAGAACAACGGGCATCGATTCTCACGCGAGGCAATGCAGTACGCGAGCTGTTTTTCCAGGCCGGGGCCAGCTCGGCCAAACAGTTTCCGCAAGGGTTACTGGTGCAGGGCGCGGGGGACCCGGGGCGGCGCTGTTATCCGTTGGCGTTAGCCATGGCGGCGGCATTGGAAAAAGGCACCGCTGCAGAGCGCGCCCTGATCGGTAAACTGGCGCTTGCCAACATCGCCCCTGATTCCGCTGAAACCCATGCGCTGCTGCATGTGCTGGATGAGTTGCGTGGCATCCCGATGGCGCAGTTCGGCGAGAAAAGGCCGGCGGTGAATCTAGACGCAGTGATACAGGCGCTGGATGCAAAAACCAGCGGCGGCAGCTTGCTGCTCAATACCGAAAATCATTCGATGCTGGTGAGCAAAGTCGCGGGGGCCGATGAAACATCTTATCGGTTCTACGATCCCAACTTCGGCCTGTATGCGTTCAGTCGAATAGATGAACTGCACAAGGCTATCCAAGGCTTTCTGCAGGATGAGGTGGTATCCAGACTCTATGGAGTCGCAGATGGCTCCGGTGCCACTTTCGATGTGGTGGACCTCAACGGTGTGAACATTGCCGATACGGCATTGCCGTCCAAAGTCAGCGTCGGAAACCTGCTGAGCAACGACCCCGTTGCCGGCGTGACGCCTGTCGAACCCTGGCGCCATCATGCGCAGTTGCGACTGCGATCGCTGTCGGAGAACGCGCGTCTTGGTCAGGCGTTCGCCATTGCGGACGCCGGCAAGTGGACACGGATCATCAAAGGTGCCACCGATCAGTTGCATGAGAAACATCAACTGAGCCGTGACTTCGTTCCGGTGTTCGAATCTCTGAAACCCGCCGCGCAAGGGCGCAGTGAAATCACCCTGGTCAACGCGAAAGACCCGCAGCAGACGCGCACGGTGTTGACCGATGACAAGCGCTTGTCCGGGATCAAATCCTATCTGAGCGATTCCTTTGAAGAGTTGTCCGGTAGAGGTGCGGGTTCATCCGTAGTCGATCCGACCGATGTTGGTGCGGTGCACACACTCAATGCCGGTTTTGCCATTCAGGCGTTGTTGCTAGGGCTCAAGGAGGCGGAAAGCGCCGAGGGTTCGACGGCGTTGACGTCTGCGGTGCGCATTCATGGTTATCTCTCCTACGCGCAACTCGCTCACGGACTTGTGGCGGATGCGGTGCAATTGCTGGGACTGGTTCGTCATGCATTCACCGACAGTGTGCGTGTGGCCAACACCACCTCTGCAATTGTGGGCAATGCGCTGGGCAACGTATTGAACGAAGGTGTGGGGAATGCACTGCAACTGGCGAGTATCGGTTTCGACATCTATTTGTTGATCAACGCTGAAAATGATATCCAGCGCGCGGTGTTCGCCACCCAACTGGCTTTCGATACCGCCGGTCTGGCGCTGGGCGCCGGAGCGTTTGGCGCAAGTGCTGCCGGAGCGGCCACGGCGGCTGCATTTCTTGGCGGGGCCAGTGTCATTCTGGGTGGACTGGCTATCGGTATCGGTGCATTGGTCGAAGGTTTCAGCGCCAGAACAGAGCGTGGGAAGCAGATCGGCAGGTATTTGAATCGGGTCAACGAGGCCTATCGTGCCAAGGGCTACTCGGTAAGGGGAGATACCCTTTTTGCCAACCCTCACGCCGTTTATTCACAACTGAATCTGCGCAAAGGAACGATTACCTTTGGCAGCCAGAAAATCTTCGCGGCAGACGACTACTCCGATTTGCATCCACCCAAAATCGACCCGGACCGCGAGCATGCATTCAGCATTCGAGAAGCGCTCGATCTGCCGGAAAAGTTTGCTATCAGTGACAAAATAAACGTTGAAAGCGTTGTGTTGCCGAGCCTCCCGGATTGCTTCCTGGCCTATGAGTTTGGCGGGTTGCCTTTCTCGACAACCCTGCGCGAGGACCTGGAGACGGCACTGGCTCTTGAGCATGACCGTTACGGCAAGCGGCAATTCTGGTTCTCCTTTTACAAAGTGCCCACCGAATACATCATTGAAAAAATGGTGCCGAACTACGTGGCAACTACGGTCAGCGTAGTACTGGGCACGCAACACCGTTTTCTGCATGTACCCACCTTGCCGGGAGAAGTGCACGGTTACCTTTCTTACGACATCGATGCATTGGGCGGGCACTGTTCGGTCACGTTGGCCGAGGGCGTCAAGTCTTTGCGTTTGCGAGTCTCGACTGGTGAAGCGATGACCTGGTCATTACGCGCAGCCTGGTTGAATAAAAGTGGCGTGAAAATCGAGGGCGACGTCCTGCAACTGGGCACGATAAATGTGCAGGTGCCAGACAAAAGCGTTGTGTTTGTGCAACTCGACGGACATTCGTACCAGGTGGACTGGGCAACTGGAACCCTGTTGCTCACTGAGCTGGAGGCCGGCCCGGATGAAGACGGCCCGATGACACGCCAGCGGGTGCGCGAACTTGCACGTTCCAGCCATCTGGCGGATGGCCCCACGGTCATTCGCAATTACCCGGATGCCCTGACTGGCGTGCGCACCAGCGCCTGGTATGACCGAGGTGAAGATTCTTTCCTGTTGGTTCGCGGGCTGGACCCGAAACATGCCGCGGATATTTGCATGGGCCCCAGGATTGGCCAGAACATTTACTACTACTGCCCCGCTGATGCATTGATCTGGCGCGTTGATGTAGTCACTGGGAACATCAGAAGTGTTTTCCAGCTGGTGCGTACGGAATTGAAAGCCTGGATTACCTCGATCCAGGAGATGCCGGGCGGTTTGTTGCAAGTGGTCCGGCGCATCGAACTCGACGAAGACGAGTTCGTGAAAATGACTTACCTGATCGAAGAAGATGAACTCTCGATTACTGGTGTGTCCGGTCATCTCAGCTATCACGAAGGTCGGGAGATTCGAAGTGGGACGGTCTTCCTGGACGATTTCCTCTCGTGGTACCGGTTGATTCCGGCAGCGTCAGGCGTTAACGACGAACACGTGACAAGTGCCGGTTGGTCCAGGTTCATTACCGTTGATTACATGGACTACAGCTCGAATGCGTTCAGCCGGGTCTGGGTGCGTAGCGACGACGGACGGGTTTTTAGGCCGATGCTCAAAGAGGGGAACAGCAACGCCGACGCCTTCGATTGGGCTCTTCTGGATCCACAGCAGCCAGAACGCGATACGGTTCTGTTCCATCACTTGCGTCATCGCCTCCTTTATCGACAGCGCATCAGTGCACAAGATCAGTCCTCGGTAATTTTTGCCCAATCCATCTTGTCGCTCGAGGTGCAGCAAATTCATCGCCGAGGCCGGCAATACATTGCATTGACTGACGAGGGCATGGTGTTTCGCCTGAATGGCGCGGGTGAACGACATTTGGCAGGCCTCGGTAATGATTGGCTATTCGCCCGCCAAGAGCGCTCAGGCAGCAATTTTCGTTGGTGGGATTCGGTCCTTGGCACTGCCGCAATGTGGTCCGCCGGGGCTGTGGAGGTCGGTGGCATCAGCGCTGCTTCGAATCATTCGCCGCTCTATGTCGTGTGTCTCGATCAGCAACTGCTTATCGCCGACACAGCGGGGAAAAGCTTTGGGCTTTTGCGGCAGACCGTGGACAAGAAAGCCGTGTTAATGATCGATTGGACGACTGGGCGGATCTACCGACAAGCGTTCATGACTCCCGAAAGCTTGTTCGCAGCATTTGGTGCGGGAACCCGTCTGTTACGGGCTGACTTGATCCCGCCAATGCAGAGGGTGCTGCCGCAGCGCACGTTTGCCTGGGCTGTGCCCCATGCATCCGGTCTGCGCGCCAGGGCACATGACCACGTATTGTTCGACCTGTTCGAAGGTGAGCCTGCGCGCATTGTCGGTGTGGAAAAGGAGTTCTTTGACGGCGTGGATTCGCTACAGGCGCGGGAGCGCAAGCTGGCGCAACTGGTGGCGGGTCAGCATTGTGCCCCGTATCTGACGGCAGGCAGGGTCGATGATCTTTGCAGTTGGTATGACGTCGACGCCGGCCGCTTGCTCAGTGCAACGGCGCCAGGTGAAGACTTGCCTGGCTATGTGGGCGTCGCCAACGGTCAAACCCTGGTGTTGCATGACCCGCAGAGCCGGCAGCTGTTCAGCAATCGCAGTGAAGATGGCAAGCTCAGTGACGTATGGATGACTGCGCAAACAGTCAGCCGGATAGCCAATACGCTAGTCATCGAAAGCGGTCAGTCATTGGGTCGAATTGCGCCGATTCCGGACGGCGTTGATACGTTGATCCTGAGATATGCGGTGGATGGAGCCGACTTTTTTATCGACCAGAGGACCTGGGCACGACTTGATTGCCTTATTGTCGATTTCGATTTTCCGAACGCGTTAAGAAGTTATCTGTCGTTCAAGTTGGGGTCGATGGAGCATTGGCTGGTCACGCAGCAGGATGGGCACTTGCTGCTGACGGACGCAGACACAGGGCGCAGTATCGTCTTGCGCAATGTCGCGGCTATCGGCGCAGAGTCTCGAAAGAAGGTGGCATTCAGTATCCCCTTGGCCGGAGAGCTCGCGCTGACGATCGATCTGGATCAGTTGATGACAGCATTACAGGAGGAAACGCCGAGTGAGCTCGGTGAGCTGTTCTCTGGGTCCATCAATGTGTAAAGCGGTAGTTCAGCGTCGGCGGGATTAGTTGTAAGGGCTGCGGATCAGATCATCCGCAGCCCTTTATCGCTTTCAGGAAACCAGGTAGCCCTTCACCCCGGTAAAGATGATCTGCGCCGCCAAGGCGCAGACAAACAACCCCATCAACCGACTGACGATCTGCAAGCCCTGGTCGCCGAGAATCCGTTCGATGTGATTGGACAGGTACAGCACCACCCCAACGGTGAAACTGGCCAGGGCGATACTCATGATCGCGGTCAGTTTGTCATCCCAATGCGGTTGGCTGATACCCATCACCAGCAGTGCACCGATAGTCCCCGGGCCAACGGTCAAGGGGATGGTCAGCGGCACGATTGTCACATCCTGCTGCACGTTGTCACTTTGCACCACAGGCTTGCCTTGGGCCATGCCCAGCGCCGAGATGAACAGCACGCTGCCGGCACCGATGCGGAATGCGTCTGCGGTAATCCCGAACACGTCGAAAATCACCCGGCCAAACAGATACAGCAGAACGCTGGAGACCAGTGTGGCGATGGCCACTTTCCAGGCCAGGCGCCGCTGTTCCTTGCGCGAGTAGCCACGGGTCAGGCTGATAAAGCAGGACAACACGAAGAACGGGCTGTAGAGCACCAGCATCTTCAGGTAAACGCTGAACAACACGTGGAGCATGGTCATGTCTCGCCGGGAAGGAGAATGGGGATGGAGTCTATCAGCGCTTTACGGGTTGGGGTATCGACTTTTAAAGGCCGGTTGTTGTTGGTTTAGTTGCTGGTTTAGTTGTTTGTTAGTTGTGGGGTTTGTTGGTTTGGTAATTGATGTTACATGTTTTGATTTGTGGAGTGCTGGTGTCTTTGGTTATGGTTGTTTTCGCAAGTTAATGAAGGCTTGCTTAAATGATCGTAAGGAATTCAAAGTGAAAGATCCCGTAATGCAGAAACTCTATGTCGCCAATTGCATTAATGCTCTGCATCAATATGAAATTGATGAGGCTCCAACTATTCAACGTCGCGCTGCTGCCTTGAGCTTTAATTCGAGTGACGCCGTGGAAGCACCGACAAAGGCGGCTGTTGTCGGCGAAGGACTTTTGGCTTTTTCTGCTCATCTGACGGATGACAATCGGACCGACGCACAAAATGCCTTTCTTTTCGCAACACTGGTAGCCAACAAGAAATTCCCGCTCGAAAGCCAGGGCCTGGAGTGGTATCTGTTGTTCCGCGAGGTCATGACCAACTCGGGCTGGACGCCTGTTTCCAAGTACTTCACCGATCTGGAGGTTGCGGGCACCAGCGTGCGGATGGATAAGCTGGTCCTGGACATTCTCGGCTCGGTGGTAGCGGGTCTTGCGGTGCCTGGCCCTGCAACTGCGTTGATGCTGAAGGCAGCGGGCGACGCCATCGCCGCTCTGGAAAAACGTGACACCGCATTGACTCTGTATGAGCGCAATCTGCTGAACCACGGCGTTGGTGGCATCACCGCTGGCGTCTGTACCGAAGTGAACGGCGAAGCCATCATGGCCGTCGGTGCTGTACGTTTTCTGCGTCGCAATACGTCCACTAAAGTTATGTTTATCGATGTAGACGTTCGCAATGTCAAGTTGTACAAAGGTGAAACGATATTTGCCAAGAATACCGAACTTGCTAATGCGTCTCGTCAGTCGATCAGGACCAAACTGGGCCTGAATGTTGTATCGAAAATCGAAGAGTATGAGATCTGATTGACAAAAAAGGGCAGTCGTCGCGACTGCCCTTTTTGTTAGGGGGGATAATATGGATGATGATTATTTGGTTTTGGTTGTCGGGGTTTGCGTACTGATTATTCCCGATGGTAAGCAGCGGGAAACTTATAACGATCTAGTCAATTCAATTCTATTGGCGCAACTGGTTGCCAATAAAAAAAGTGAAAAATCGCTGTCCCTGGATTGGTACGATACGTACGTGAGTGTCCTCGATGATTTCTGGTTGCGCCATCAGAAGTCGAAGCAGGAATGGCAGGTCAGCAACCCGGAAAACAGATCCGCGCTGGAGTTTTTTAATGCAGCGTTGAGCAGTGATGCAATGCCTGAAACGCGGATAATGGGTGCGGTTCTGCAGCGAATTGCAAGAATGCCCGGCGACGAACCCGCCATCCAGCGATTGCGCAGTTTCATGAACATATCGTCTGCGGCCGGGGCGGACAGCGTGCCAGCGTCGTTGGCAAAGGTGCAGTTAATGGTGACTGTCGCGAATGCTGTCGATTCGTTCGCAAGCGCGTTTGTTGAGTTCAAGACGTCACTTGAGTTAAACCCGAATCCATTTCAACAGGTGTATCAATCCGCAGATGTTCGAGGCTTGGTCCAAGCGCACCACGCCTGGGCAAGTCTGTCCGAAATTCGCTACAGCGGCGCGCGCGAAGCCATTGCCAGGAAAGTCAGGGACAAGCTTGCGGACAGCGTGGCAGTGCTGAATCTGCCCAGGGAAATTGCGCTATGAAGGACTTGATTGCACCGCAGGCTGCGGTAGTGGGCGGCAGCGTCGTGGCTTTTGCCAGTGGCTTGCCAGCGACCCATCGAGACGATATCTATATGAGCACAGCCTATGCGCAAAAAGCGACGCGCGCGGCGTTCGATGACGGGCTATCGGGGGACTGGTTCGAGTACTACAGGAATGTCCTGAAATTTGTTGGATGGGACGTGCCGAAACCGCAAACCTTGACACAGTCGCGCAACAGTCTGATGGCTGGTCAGGCAACGCAGCGTATCGCGACGGCATGGGGTGAGCAGTTCAGCGAACCTATGCGGCGTGCGCTGCGGGTGATGGAACATAATGCATTGGCGCTCAAGCTGTTCGAGTCCACTTGTCTGCGCGCCAATGTCGGTTCTTTTCAAATGATCCCCTGCGTGATGAGCGGCCCGAACAAAGTGGAAATGGGCATCTATCATCGTCAGTTCCAGATCGAGAGACAGGCCAGCGGGTTTCTGTTCAGCAAGGATGAAACACTTATCCACAACAGTGTTGAACAGATTGCTGCCATCACCTTCAACACGCTGCATTACGCCCAGTTTCGCGAGAAAGTGAAAAAATCCGTCATCACCGGCTCGTTCAAATACATTGATGGCCTGGAAATCTGATCGAATAACAATACGACCTTGTTCAGAAGGTCGATGCCGTCCGGTTCTGCTGATCGCGCTGGGCCACCCAGTGTTCGATCAGCTCGCGCAGTTGCGACAGCTCCACCGGTTTCGCCATGTGGCCGTCCATGCCCGCCTGACGTGCACGCTCTTTATGCTCGGCGAGGATGTGCGCGGTCAACGCTACGATCGGTGTACGGATACGCTGGTTGCTGACTTCCCAGGCGCGCAGTTGCTGGGTCGCCGAGAAACCGTCGAGGATCGGCATTTCGCAGTCCATCAGCACCAGATCGTAACGCTGCGCCTTCATCGCCTGCAGGGCCTCTTCGCCGTTGCTGGCGGTGTCGGGTTGCAGGTTGAGCTTGCCGAGCATGCCGCGAATCACTTTGGTCGAAATTGTGTTGTCTTCGGCGACGAGGATGCGGAAGTCGCTCGGTACTTTGGCTGCCGTGGCCGGGGTGACCACTTGCGGCTGGAACACCACCTGGCCTTTGTTGCGCTGGTTCAGTTCATCCGCCAGCGTGGTCTTGAGCGTGTAGCCGGCGACCGGTTTGGCGAGGATGCGCTTGATGCCCGAGTTGCGCGCGATGATCTTGCTCGGCGCGTTGCTGATACCGGTGAGCATGATCAGCAGAATGTCGTGGTTCAGGCTTGGATCTTCCTTGATCTTGGCCGCCAGTTGCATGCCGGTCATGCCCGGCATGTTCTGGTCCAGCAACACCACATCGAAGTAATCGCGCAGGTGTGCCTTGGTACGCAGCAGTGCCAGCGCTTCCTTGCCGGATGGCACGGCGCTGACGTTCAGGCCCCACGCACTGCATTGCTGGACCAGGACTTTGCGGCAGGTGTCGTTGTCATCGACTACCAGCACGCGCGCACCTTGCAGCGGACTGTCGAGATCGGAGGTCGGGTGTTCGAGGCGATCCGGATCCAGCGGCAGGGTCAGCCACAGCGTGCTGCCCTGACTGGCACCACTCTTGATGCCGAATTCGCCCTGCATCAAACGGATCAGTTGGCGGGCAATCACCAACCCGAGGTTGCCGCCCAGACGGTTGGCTGAAAGGAAGTGCTTGCTGTGCAGTTCGGCGTGCATCAGCGCGTCGCGTTCTTCCTGCTCCATCGGCGCACCACTGTCCTGCACGGCGATGCGCAGGCGCGGTTTGCTGCTGCGTTCGTCAAGCGCGACAACAATCAGCACTTCGCCTTCAGCGGTTTTCTTCAGGGCATTTTCCAGCAGACTCAGCAGGGTCTGGCGCAGGCGTGTCGGGTCGCCACTGATTACGCGCGGCACTTGCGGCTGGATAAAGCTGATCAGCTCGACGTTCTGTTGTTCGGCCTTGGCGCGGTAGATGCTCAGGCAGTCATCGATCAAGGCATTGAGGTCGAACTGCACGTCGTCCAGTTCGATCTGCCCGGATTCGAGCTTGGAGATGTCGAGGATCTCGTTGATCAGCGTCAGCAGTTCGTTGCCGGCGCTGTGGATGGTCTGCACGTAGTCGCGTTGCTTGACCGACAGCGGTGTGCCCAGCAGCAGTTCGGTCATGCCCAGTACGCCGTTCATCGGCGTGCGGATTTCGTGGCTGATCTTGGCGAGGAACTCGGCTTTGGCGTTGATCTCGGCATTGCTTGCGGCGAGATCGCGGCTGACGCTGAAACGGCTTTCGGTGATGCTGCGCTGACGCTCGCCGAGGGCGATGCTCATCAGCAGGCCGCTGATGCAGATGAATGCCATCAGGGTCATGATCAAGCCTTGCGGAGAGACCAGTGTCAGCCCCAGCAAGGCAGGAAGAATGATCAACGTGCCGATGTTGAACACCACCATCGCCGCGACGAACAGACGCGCCGGACGATAACCCTTCTGCCAGTGATAGAACGCGACAACCAGCATGCTCAGGCCGGCCAGTGCCACCAGTGCATAAGTGATGATGTTCAGCGGCAGGGTGTTGACGAACAGCAACAACAGGCTGCAGGTCACGATAAACAGAATGTCACCCAGCAACAGTTTGTTCAGCGGGTGCGGGCCGAGCGGGGCGAAAAAGCGATAGGCGAACATCAACCCGGCTGGGGCGGTCAGCAACAGTGCCAGATAGGCGCCCGGCGTCTGCACCGCGTGCCAGTTCGGCAGCCAGGGGCCGGCGAGGTTGAGCAGCAGCAACAGACTGAGGCCCAACAGGCCTTCGCAGACCGCCAGCCACAGGCTACTGCGCGACCGCGAGTAGGCGTAGCGCACAAGATTGTGCAACAGCAGCATGGCGAGACAGCCGAACAGCAAACCGAAGACCAGCGTCTGATTGTGGTTGGCTGCGCTCATCACCGCCGATTGCAAGGTGACGTGCGGGCGCAATTGATGGTCAGACACCAGACGCAGATAGACATCGAGGGGTTTGTCGCTCTGCGGCAGTGGCAGCATGAAGTCGCTGCTCGGCAACGGTCGTTCGGCCTGTGGCTGATCGGTACCGGTGTTGAGTTGCTCGATCAGCTTGTCGCCGTCCAGCACGTAAAGATTGAGCTGTGACAGATCGGGAGCAAAGATGCGCAGCACTTGTTCGTGCTTGCCCGGCGCCAGTTTGAAGCGCAGCCACAGGGCGCCGTCGGGCTCGGACGCGGTGAGGCGGTCAAGGTCGATGGGGCTGAATTGATTGGTGTAGCGAGCGGAGCGGATGTCGCTCAGTTGCAGATTGCCCTGATCGTCGAGCAATACCGACCAGCCACTGCCTTGCGCGGCCTGGGCCGGGAGCATGCAGAGCAAGGTCAGCATCGTGACGGTGAAGCTTATGGCAATCCTGAGCCAGCGCACGGCGAAATCCCTTCGTAGGTTGATGCCAGAATATAACGATGCGCGGCGGCGGAACAGCCCGGCGAGGAGCGGTATCCCTCGCCGGGCTTGATCGACAGCTTATTCCTGGGTTTCGCCACGTTCACGGGCAATGGCGCGGTAGCCAATGTCCTTGCGGTAGAAGCAGCCTTCCCAGTCGATGGCCGCTGCCAGCTTGTAGGCTTGCTGCTGAGCTTCACTCACGCTTGCGCCCATTGCCGTGGCGCAGAGTACGCGACCACCGGCAGTGACGACCTGGCCATCTTGCAGCGCAGTACCAGCGTGGAAGACTTTGCCTTCCAGCTTCGCTGCCGCGTCCAGACCATTGATCGCTGCACCCTTGGCGTAATCGCCAGGGTAGCCGCCAGCGGCTAGCACGATGCCCACGCTCGGACGTGGATCCCACTGTGCTTCGACCTTGTCCAGCGCTTGCGCCAGCGCGGCTTCGACCAGCAGCACCAGGCTCGATTGCAGGCGCAGCATCACCGGTTGGGTTTCCGGATCGCCGAAGCGGCAGTTGAACTCGATGACTTTCGGGTTACCGGCCTTGTCGATCATCAGACCGGCATAGAGGAAACCGGTGTAGACGTTGCCTTCTTCGGCCATGCCGCGCACGGTCGGCCAGATGACCAGATCCATCACGCGCTTGTGCACGTCGGCGGTGACCACCGGGGCAGGGGAGTAGGCACCCATGCCGCCAGTGTTCGGGCCGCTGTCGCCGTCGCCAACACGTTTGTGGTCCTGGCTGGTAGCCATCGGCAGCACATTCTTGCCATCGACCATGACGATGAACGAAGCTTCTTCGCCGTCGAGGAACTCTTCGATCACCACGCGCGAACCAGCGTCACCGAAAGCGTTGCCGGCGAGCATGTCGCGCACAGCGTCTTCGGCTTCGGCCAGGGTCATGGCGACGATCACGCCTTTACCGGCGGCCAGGCCATCGGCCTTGATCACGATCGGTGCGCCTTTTTCACGCAGATAAGCCAGCGCTGGCTCGATCTCGGTGAAGTTCTGGTAGTCGGCGGTCGGGATCTTGTGGCGTGCGAGGAAGTCCTTGGTGAAGGCTTTCGAGCCTTCCAGCTGTGCAGCGCCGGCGGTCGGACCAAAGCAGTCCAGGCCACGCGAGCGGAACAGGTCAACGACGCCAGCCACCAAAGGCACTTCCGGGCCGACGATGGTCAGGGAAACGTTTTTCTCGGCGAAGTCGGCCAGTTGCTCAAGGGCCAGTACGTCGATGGCGACGTTCTCGCACTTGGCTTCAATGGCGGTGCCAGCGTTGCCCGGTGCAACGAACACCTTCTGCACGCGTGGATCCTGAGCCACTTTCCAGGCCAGGGCGTGTTCACGGCCACCGCTGCCAATGATCAAAACATTCATTTCAAAAACCTCGGATGACGCTAATTCTGTTTTTAGAACCTAAAGCGCTTCACGCTGTAGGAGGTCGCAATGAAGTCGGTAGATGCAAGGCGGAGTCGACCTCGATGAGCGGAGTTGCCTTTTGGCAATGAGCATCATCGAGGTCGGCTCCAACGCAGCAGATGCCGGCTTCAGTGCGGCCGTCGACTGGTTAGTGACGGAAGTGGCGCATGCCGGTGAATACCATCGCGATGCCGGCTTCGTCAGCGGCGGCAATCACTTCAGCATCACGCATCGAACCACCCGGCTGGATCACCGCAGTGATACCGACCTTGGCCGCGTTGTCCAGGCCGTCGCGGAACGGGAAGAACGCGTCGGAGGCCATCACCGAACCAGCAACTTGCAGGCCTGCGTGCTCAGCCTTGATCGCGGCAATACGCGCCGAGTTTACGCGGCTCATCTGGCCAGCGCCGACACCGATGGTCTGACGGTTTTTGGCGTAGACGATGGCGTTGGACTTAACGTACTTGGCAACTTTCCAGGCGAAGATCAGGTCGTGGATTTCCTGTTCGGTCGGCGCGCGCTTGGTCACGACTTTCAGGTCATCGGCGCTGATCATGCCAATGTCGCGGCTCTGTACCAGCAGACCACCGTTGACGCGCTTGTAATCCCACGCCGCAGCGCGGTCAGCTGACCACTCGCCGCAGGCCAGCAGGCGCACGTTGGCTTTGGCCGCGACGATGGCGCGGGCTTCTTCGCTGACGCTTGGAGCGATGATCACTTCAACGAACTGACGCTCGACGATCGCTTTGGCGGTCTCGGCATCCAGTTCACGGTTGAAGGCGATGATGCCGCCGAATGCCGACTCGGTGTCGGTGGCGTAAGCCAGTTCGTAGGCCTGACGAATGCCGCCTTCGGCGTCCGGGCTCACTGCCACGCCGCACGGGTTGGCGTGCTTGACGATGACGCAGGCTGGCTTGACGAAGCTCTTCACGCATTCCAGCGCGGCGTCGGTATCGGCCACGTTGTTGTACGACAGTTCTTTGCCTTGCAGTTGGGTCGCGGTGGCGATGCCGACTTCGGCAGGCTTGGCTTCCACGTAGAACGCCGCGCTCTGGTGCGGGTTCTCGCCGTAGCGCATTTCCTGGGCCTTGATGAACTGGCTGTTGAAGGTGCGCGGGAATTCGCTGCGGCCTTCAGTGCTCAGGGTTTCAGCCGCTTGGTTCACGGTGCCCATGTAGTTGGCGATCATGCCGTCGTAGGCCGCAGTGTGTTCGAACGCCTTGAGCATCAGGTCGAAACGCTGAGCGTAGGTCAGGCCGCCGGCCTTCAGGCCTTCGAGCACGCTGGCGTAATCGCTGGCATTCACCACGATCGCTACGTCTTTATGGTTTTTCGCTGCCGAACGAACCATGGTCGGGCCGCCAATATCGATGTTTTCGATGGCGGTCGGCAGGTCGCAGCCTGGCTTGTTGATGGTGGCTTCGAACGGGTAGAGGTTGACTGCAACCAGATCGATTGGTTTGATGCCGTGCTCGCTCATGATCGCGTCGTCAATACCGCGACGACCGAGGATGCCGCCGTGGATTTTCGGGTGCAGGGTTTTCACCCGCCCGTCCATCATTTCGGCGAAACCGGTGTAATCCGCGACTTCCACTGCGGCAACACCGTTGTCGCGCAGCAGCTTGAACGTCCCGCCGGTGGAGAGGATCTCGACGCCCAGAGCTTCGAGCTCCTTGGCGAATTCGAGGATCCCGGTCTTGTCGGAAACGCTGATCAAGGCGCGGCGGATCGGCAGGCGGGTAGTCTGGTCGGTCATCTCAATTTCCATCAAAAGCAAAGGAAGTCAGCAAAAAAGGCGACCGTTTTTTACGCGGGCGCCTTTCTGGTTTGATTGAATGCTTACAGCAGATCGTACTGCTTGAGTTTCTTGCGCAGCGTGCCGCGGTTAAGTCCCAGCAGCTCACTGGCCTTGGTCTGGTTGCCCTTGACGTAGTTCATCACGCTTTCGAGCAGGGGAGCCTCGACTTCGGAGAGCACCAGGTTGTACACATCCGTGACGGACGCGCCCTCAAGGTGGGCGAAATAATTGTGCAGCGCCTTCTCGACACTCCCGCGAAGGGTCTGACCTTCTTCGCTCGGGGTATTGAGGTGCTGTTTCAAATTCACGTTGTCGCTCACGGGTGCTGTTCCACTCACTAAAGTCTCGGTCATCATCGTCATGCGGCCACCCCTTCTTCGTCCCCTGTCAGGCTCTTGTAATGCTCGGCGAAGAACTCCCGAACATTGGCGCATTGTGTTTCCGTACCATCCAAACGATTGAAGTGGGCGCGAAACTCCCTGGCGCCCGGCAAGGTTGCGAGATACCAGCCCACATGCTTGCGTGCAATGCGCACGCCCATCACATCCCCATAGAAAGCGTGAAGTGCGGCCAGATGCTCCAGCAGTATGTGTTCCACTTCGATCAGCTCCGGTGCCGGCAATTTCTCGCCCGTGCGCAGGTAATGATCGATCTCGCGAAAAATCCATGGCCGCCCTTGGGCGGCGCGGCCTACCAACAGGCCATCGGCACCGGTCGCGTCGAGCACGTAACGGGCCTTCTCTGGCGAATCGATGTCGCCATTGGCAAACACCGGAATCGACACCGCTTGCTTGATCGCGGCAATCGTGTCGTATTCGGCTTCACCCTTGTACAGATCGGCGCGCGTGCGGCCATGCACTGCCAGCGCGGTGATCCCGGCCTGCTCGGCGATCTTCGCCACGGTCAGGCCGTTCTTGTTGTCGCGATCCCAACCGGTGCGGATCTTCAGGGTCACCGGCACATCAACTGCCGCTACGACAGCGTGCAGGATCTCGGTGACCAGTGCTTCGTCCTTCAACAACGCGGAACCGGCGGCCTTGTTGCAGACCTTCTTCGCCGGGCAACCCATGTTGATATCAATAATCTGTGCGCCGAACTCAACGTTGGCCCGGGCCGCATCCGCGAGCATCTGCGCATCGCCACCGGCAATCTGTACCGAGCGCGGCTCGGGATCGCCTTCGTGGATCATGCGCAGGCGCGACTTGCGGGTGTTCCACAAGCTCATGTCGCTGGTGACCATTTCCGAGACAACAAGCCCTGCGCCCAAACGCTTGCACAGCTGACGAAAGGGCTGATCGGTAACCCCCGCCATCGGGGCGAGAATCAAGCCGTTCTGCAATGTGTATGGGCCGATGCGTACCGCCGACATAGGACTTCCCTGAAGTGGGGCCGGATCATGAGAGTTCGAAAAAGGGTTGGCATGATACCCGCTCTCGATGACTGGATAAAGGCTGAATTGAACAAAATCTGAACAGTTATTCTGTTATTGCCAGCGGTTTGGTTGTGCAGGGCAAAGTCAGAAAAACGTCGTCAATTCGCAAACGATGAAGCGTTTCACTCGGGGGAGTGAAAGTTCAGGCTGTAATTCACCGCTTTCGGGCCCGGATCGAGAATGTCCAGCGCGATATGGATTGGCGTCTGCGGCGGCATTTCCGCCAGGCCTTCGAGATCACCGCTCAGGTATTCGCCAGGTTTGAACCGACGACTGGCGATCAAGTGGCCATTGAGGTCGGCGAAACGCAGCTCGAGCAGCGGAAACGGCTGGGAGAAGGTCGCGCGGTTATAGATGATCGCGTCGACTACCAGCGCACCACTGAATTCCGGATGGCTGCGCACCACCAGATTGCTGCTCTTGATCCGCGCGATGTCGACTTTCGACGGCACGGTGCAGCCGATCTGCGGGCAGATTTGCTGGAACCACGGCCGGTATTGGTCCTGGCGCGCCAGTTCCTCGAAATGATAGGCAACGTATTGGCCACCCAGACCACCTGCGGCGAGGAGCACCAACAACAGCCAAAGCAGGCGTCGGCCCCACGGCGAACGGCGCTTTTGCCAATCAAGCTGCAGTGGATCGTCAGTCAGATCCTGAAGCGCTTCGGCCCTTACGCTGGTTTCTGCGCGTTCGCGTTTTTTGCGCGCCGGCGCGATCACCGGGAGAACGTCGTCATCACTTTCGTCGCTGGCCGAAAAGCGTTCGCGGCGCGCGTTCGGGTCAATCGGGTCGTGCAGACGCAGTTGCGGAATCGCCGGCTCGTCATCCAGATCCGCCGGTTCCAGCGACAGCGAGGGTTCGGTGCGCTCGGATCTGACCGGTTCGATGTCGGCGACTTCTGGCTCGTCTGCCTCGGGCTCGGCCGTGTGCTCATCGGCGCGCTCGCTGAACAGGCTGTCGCGCCAGACGGTTTCGTCCGGCTCCGGGCTGTCGCGGCGTGCGCTCAGGGAGTCTTCGCGTTGACGACCGAATTCGGTGGTCGGCTGGATTTCCCGTTGTTCGAGGCGAGCGAGTTCTTCGTCCAGATCGAGGCTGTCGAGGTCCAGTTCCGAGGCGCTCCACTGCTTTTGACTGATGGCGCGCGGCACTGGTGGGTCGACGACGGGCGGCGGCTCGATAACGGGAGCTGCCTCGATGATCGGGAGTGGCTCGACAATCGATGGCGCAACCGGCGTCACCGCGTCCTTGCCGGCGTGTTGTTCCAGCAGCTGTTTGGCCGCGTTGAACACTTGCAGGCAGGAGCCGCAGCGAACCACCCCGCGGGCCACGCTCAATTGAGCATGGCTGACACGGAAACTGGTTTGGCAATGCGGGCACTGGGTGACGAAGCTGTCGGTCATGCGGCGATCCGGATTATGCAGGCGGTCATTCTAGCGCCGACGGCCGGTGATGCGCACCCAGCCATCGCGATTGGCGATCGGATCGAGATCGAAGTCCTGCGCGTAAGCGGCGGCGACTTCGTCACCTTGTTCGGCAAGAATGCCCGATAGCGCCAGACGACCACCGGGCTTGACCAGTCCGGACAGCTGCGGCGCCAGCGACACCAGCGGGCCGGCCAGGATGTTGGCGACCAGCACATCGGCTTGAACCTGCGGCAGATCTTCCGGCAGGTACAGCGGGAACAGTTCGTCGGCAATGTTATTGCGACCGGCGTTGTCGCGCGAGGCTTCCAGCGCCTGCACGTCAATGTCGGTACCGACGGCTTGTTTGGCGCCGAGCAACAGGGCGGCGATCGCCAGAATCCCCGAGCCGCAGCCGAAATCCAGCACGTTGCAGTCTTTCAGGTCTTGGCCGTCGAGCCATTCCAGGCACAGCGCGGTAGTCGGGTGCGTACCGGTGCCGAAGGCCAGGCCCGGATCCAGCAGCAAATTGACTGCATCAGGCTCGGGCGCGGCGTGCCAGCTCGGCACGATCCACAGGCGCTGGCCGAAACGCATCGGCTCAAAACCGTCCATCCAGCTGCGTTCCCAATCCTGATCTTCGATGACTTCGCTGTGATGCTCGGGCAGCGGGCTGCCGGTCAGCAGTTCCAGATGGGCCAGAACCGGTGCGGGTTCGGTGCCGCCTTCGAACAGCGCCAGCAGATGCGTGTGCGCCCACAGCGGGGTGGTGTTGAGTTCCGGTTCAAAGATCGGCTGATCTTCGGCGTCCATGAAGGTCACCGACACGGCGCCGACTTCAAGGAAAGCGTCTTCGTAGGTTTCGGCTTGTTCCGGGCTGATGGCGAGACGTACTTGCAGCCAAGGCATGGCGGGCACCTTTGAAAAAATATTGATTGCAGCCTAGCGGCCTGCGAGAAGCGCGCAAGTTTACGCGAGCGCGCGGCAGAACACGAACATGGTTGAAGATCAAAAGATCGCAGCCTGCGGCAGCTCCTACGCTGAAATGCGATCCCCTGTAGGAGCTGCCGCAGGCTGCGATCTTTTGACTTTGCTGCAGAAACAACAAAGCCGCCCGAAGGCGGCTTTGTCTGGTGCGGGCTGAAGCTTAGTGCTTCTCGCCAGCCAGCTTGTGCTCGAGGTAGTGAATGTTCACGCCGCCCTTGCAGAAGCCTTCGTCACGAACCAGATCACGGTGCAGCGGGATGTTGGTCTTGATCCCGTCAACCACGATTTCGTCCAGGGCATTGCGCATGCGTGCCATGGCTTCGTCGCGGGTCGCGCCGTAAGTGATCAGCTTGCCGATCAGCGAGTCGTAGTTCGGTGGGACCGCATAACCGCTGTACAGGTGCGAATCGACGCGAACGCCGTTGCCGCCTGGCGCGTGGAAATGCTTGACCGTACCCGGGCTCGGCATGAAGGTTTTCGGGTCTTCAGCGTTGATCCGGCATTCCAGCGAGTGACCGCGGATCACCACGTCATCCTGAGTGAACGACAGCTTGTTGCCAGCGGCGATGCTGAGCATCTCCTTGACGATGTCGATACCGGTGACCATTTCCGAAACCGGGTGCTCCACCTGAACACGGGTGTTCATTTCGATGAAGTAGAAACGACCGTTCTCGTACAGGAACTCGAAAGTGCCAGCGCCGCGGTAACCGATGTCGATGCACGCCTTGACGCAACGAGCCAGAACTTCCTGACGCGCTTTCTCGTCGATGCCCGGTGCCGGCGCCTCTTCGAGAACCTTCTGGTGACGACGCTGCAGCGAGCAATCGCGGTCGCCCAGATGGATGGCGTGGCCCTGGCCGTCGGACAGAACCTGCACTTCGACGTGACGGGGGTTGGTGAGGAATTTTTCCAGATACACCATCGGGTTGCCGAACGCCGCGCCTGCTTCGGTGCGGGTCAGTTTGGCGAAGGCGATCAGGTCTTCTTCCTTGTGTACCACGCGCATACCGCGACCACCACCGCCACCAGCGGCTTTGATGATCACCGGATAGCCGACTTCACGACCGATGCGCAACGCCGTTTCTTCGTCTTCCGGCAATGGGCCGTCGGAACCTGGAACGGTCGGTACGCCCGCTTCGATCATCGCGTGCTTGGCCGAAACCTTGTCGCCCATCAGGCGAATGGTGTCAGCTTTCGGGCCGATGAAAGCGAAGCCGGAGTTCTCGACCTGCTCGGCAAAATCGGCGTTTTCCGCGAGGAAGCCGTAGCCTGGGTGAATGGCGGTAGCGCCAGTCACTTCAGCGGCAGCGATGATGGCCGGAATGTGCAGGTAGGACTGAGCGGCAGATGCCGGGCCGATGCAGACGGATTCGTCTGCCAGACCCAGGTGCATCAGCTCTTTGTCGGCCTTGGAGTAAACGGCGACGGTCTTGATGCCCATCTCTTTGCAGGCACGCAGAATCCGCAGGGCGATCTCACCGCGGTTAGCGATCAGAACTTTTTCCAACTTCGCAGTCATCAAAGGCTCTCCGCAGTTCAAACGATGGTGAACAGCGGTTGGTCGTACTCAACCGGCTGGCCGTCTTCGACGAGGATGGACTCGATCACACCGCTGGTTTCAGCTTCGATGTGGTTCATCATCTTCATGGCTTCGACGATGCACAGAGTGTCGCCTTTCTTCACGGTCTGGCCGACTTCAACGAAGGCTGGCGAGGCTGGCGAAGATTTACGGTAGAAAGTGCCGACCATCGGCGAACGGGCAACAGTGCCGTTCAGCGCTGGAGCAGCAGCGGCAGCCGGGGCTGCAGCAGCCACCGGAGCAGCAGCAACAGGCGCGGCGGCCGGTGCTTGCATCGGAGCCGGCGCGTAGTACTGCTGAGCCGGGGTCTTGCTGTGACGGCTGATGCGTACGGACTCTTCGCCTTCCTTGATCTCGAGCTCGTCGATGCCGGACTCTTCCAGCAATTCGATCAATTTCTTAACTTTACGGATATCCATGAATCATCAACTCCCAAGGGTCGGTCAGGGGCGCTTAACGCTTGTAGTTCAAGTCGTTGCCGGTGTTTCAAGCTGTTCTAGTGCAGCCTCCAGGGCCAGTCGGTAACCGCTGGCGCCAAGGCCGCAGATCACTCCCACCGCTACGTCGGAGAAGTAAGAGTGATGGCGGAAAGGTTCGCGTTTGTGCACGTTGGACAAATGCACTTCGATGAATGGGATGCTCACTCCCAGCAACGCGTCACGTAATGCGACACTTGTATGCGTAAAAGCTGCTGGATTGATCAGAATGAAATCGACACCTTCGCCGCGTGCGGCGTGGATGCGGTCGATCAATTCGTACTCGGCATTGCTTTGCAGATACAGCAGATGATGGCCGGCTTCACGGGCGCGGCGCTCCAGATCCTGATTGATCTGCGCCAGGGTCGTTGAACCGTAAGTGCCGGGTTCGCGGGTGCCGAGCAGGTTCAGGTTGGGGCCGTGCAGCACCAGGAGGGTTGCCATCTGCGTAGTCCTTGTTATCAATGAGCATTCGTCAGAACCCGGCGACTATGCCGCAAAGACTTTGTGACTGTCCAGTTCTATGCAATAGCCAGCACGATGGCCGATGTTTGCGCGAAATATGTGACCAAGTGATTTGATCCGGTCATTTCTGCAAGATAGGCGGTGATACAAATGACGCTATCGCGAGCAGGCTCACTCCTACAGTTGGAGTGCGTTCCCTTGTAGGAGTGAGCCTGCTCGCGATAGCGGTCTATCAGACACGAAAGGCCTGAACGGCTGTATGTAGTTGCCCGCCAAGAACCAGCAAGTTCTCGCCTTGTTCGCGCCCCCGGCCGATACGCACCAGATTATCCCCACCCAATTGATGAATCCGCTCGCTGTGATCGCGAATCTCGCTGACTGCACCGCTTTGCTGCGCGGTGATATCGGCAATGCGGATCGCCGTGTCGGAAATGGTCTGGATCGCACCGACGATTTTATCCAGCGCACCGTCCGCCGCTTGTGCCTGACTGGCCGTGGCTTCAGCGTGTTCGACTTGTGCGCGCATGCCTTCGACCGATTGGCGGGCGGCGGTTTGCAGGCCGGCGATCAGCGTTTGAATCTCAGCGGTTGCGCCAGCCGTGCGTTGTGCCAGCGAACGCACCTCTTCCGCTACCACGGCAAAGCCGCGGCCCATTTCACCGGCGCGCGCCGCTTCAATCGCCGCGTTCAGCGCCAGCAGATTAGTCTGGTCAGCAATCGAGCGAATCACCGTCAACACGCCGCCGATGGTGGCCGACTCTTCGGCCAGATGTTCGATCATCTGCGCGTTGCCTTGCACTTCACCGACCAATGCGTGCAGGCCTGTCAGGCTCTGGCCAATCACCGTCTGACCATGCTCGACGGCCAGTCCGGCGTGTCGGCTGGCATCCGCCGCCTGCTGTGCATCGCCGGCAACTTGCTGAATGGTCGCTTCCAGTTCGCCGAGGGAATCGCGGATCAGCGCGGTGTCGCCGGCCTGATGTTCGGCGCCGCTGTGCAAGTCGTTGCTCAGTTCGGCGAGGGTGCGACTGCTGCCCGCCACTTGTTCGGCATTGCCGCGAATGGTCCCGACCAGATCCACCAGATAGGCTCGCAAGCGGTTCAGCGACGCTTCGATGTCGTGCAGTTCACGGTTGGTTTTGCCCAGATGAATGTCGCGGCTGAAGTCGCCCTCGGCCCAGGTCGACAACGCCGGCGCGAGGCTGGTCAGCGTGTGCGCCAGGCGCCGTTGCAAGGTGTCGATCAGTAAAGCGATGAGCAGAATCAGACCGATCATCATGCCTTGGATCAGGCGTACTTCGCCCTGGATCTGCCCGTGCTGGGCGCGTACCACCGGCTCAAGACCGGCGATGGCCTGCTGCACGGCGGCGATTTTCTGGTGAGTAGCGTTGCTGAGGTCGGTGCGTTTCTGGATCTGATCACGGGTACGCGTCAGCTCAGCCGGGTAGCGCCCGAGCAGGCTGTTGAGTTCGCGTTTGAAGCCTACTCCGGCATCTTCGGCAACGGTTTTTTCGGTGTTTTCGATACCCATCATCGCGGCGAAATCATCACTGCCCGACTCGCTGCTGGCAACCACGCCGAGCAAGGGCAGGGCATCGATCAACTGCGCCTGTGCGCGGATGTTGCTGACCTCGCGCTCAACGTCAGCGGCCAGTTCACTGCGCCCGCTGCTGACCAGTTTGTCCCGCGCCAGCGACAGTTTGCCCACGTGCTGAGAGGCGACGAGCAGCGGTGTCATATAAGCCGCGTTGCCACTGGCATAGGTGCTGAGTTGATCGAGGCTGGCACTCAATTCGCGCTCGGCCTGCAACAACAAGGCTTGCGGGTCACCGGCCAGTTTGCCGGCAGCGAGCAGGTCGGTTTTGCTGAATTCTTCCAGGCCGGTCAGGCTCGGGCGCAGGGTGTCGGCCAGCGGCGGCGGTAACTCATTCAGTTCTGTCTGCAGGCCGGCGATGGCCTGGCTGGCGCTGCTCAGGCGCAGGGCATCGCCACTGGCGAGGTAATCCTCGACGTTGCGCGCCACTTCATTTTGAAATTGCTGAGACAAGCCCAAATACCGTTCCATCAACAGATATGGACGTTCGAGGGCTTTTTGCGACCACCACAGCGTAGCGCCGAGTGCGAGGCACACGGCGACCAGCAGCAGCGTATTGAGATTGGTGAGCAACTTCAGGCGCATGACGGCTACCAACGGCAGAAATGGTAAGCGCCTGAATTTATTGCGGTTCTGTTACAGGGTTATGACCGAATCAGTGGATTCCGATGAAAAAGTGGCACTTTGCTTTGAGTCGCGCGCAGTCTGCACGCGATTGCGCCCGGCACCCTTGGCGCGGTACAGCGCTTCGTCGGCCTGACTGGCCATCATCAGGCTGTCGCAGTCGTCGTGCATTTCCACCACGCCGGCACTGAAGGTGCACCACAAGTCCTGCGGCTGCGCGGGATAATGAATTTCGGCGAAGCGCTGGCGAATTTCGTCGAGCACTTTGTGCGCGGCTTCTATATCGGTGTCGGGCATGACGATGGCGAATTCTTCGCCGCCGTAGCGGCCGATGAAGTCGGTTTTGCGCAAACGCTGTTTGAGAAACAACGCGAGGCTCTTGATCACGCGGTCGCCCATCGGGTGACCGTGGCTGTCGTTGACCCGTTTGAAGTGGTCGATGTCGAGCATGGCAAAGCTCAGCGGCTTGTTCTCGCGGCGGGCGCGGAACGAGCAGTCTTCGAGCAATTGCAGAATGTGCGTGTGGTTGTACAAACCGGTGAGGCTGTCGCGCACCATTCGCGCTTTCAGATTGCGCGCGCGGGCGGCGCGGTTACGCACGGTGGTGATCAGGTGGCGCGGCTTGATCGGTTTGGTCAGGAAGTCATCGCCGCCCTCGCTCATGGCGTCGAGTTGCTTGTCCAGATCGTCTTCGGCCGACAGGTAGATGATCGGCACGCTGACATAGCGATCGTTGTGGCGAATCACCTTGGCCAGCTCAGTGCCGGTGCAGGCCGGCATGTACATGTCGAGAATGATCAGATCCGGCTGGAAATCCGCCAGCTCGGCCATTGCCTGAATCGGTTCGATCAAGGTGCGCGTGACGATCCCGGCGCTGTTGAGCAGGCGCTCGGTGTGCAGGGCCTGTGCGCGCGAATCGTCGATGATCAGCACTTTGTACGGTTCGTACTGGGCGACGCAGGTGAGCACTTCGATCTTCTCCAGCAGGCTCGACGCTTCGAGGGTGCCGGTGAGGAACTCCTGGCCACCGGCGCGCACGGCGGCGAGACGGGTCGGGGTATCGGTTTCGTGCAGGCTGAAAAACAGCAGTGGCAGCGGTTCGTCCAGACCGACCTGGGCTTCAGCGGCGAGTTTCAGGCCGACGCCGGCACCGCTGAAATCCACGTCCATGACGATCGCCGCTGGCAGGCGCTCGACCATCGAGGAGCGAAACGCCGACACGCTGTCCAGTGCCTGCGCGGTGAGGCCGAAGAATTCCAGTTGCTTGGCCAGTCGTTCGGCGCGGTCGTGATCCTGCAGCATTACGTAGATCGGTTTGCGCAGCGGCGGCAGGAAGGTCTGATCGAGTTGATCGCCATGCCGCAGGCCGGTGCGCGACAGACGCTGCATCAAACGATTGAGGTCTGTGATCAGCCCGCTGCTGAGGCGGCCGCGATTGGCGTCCACCGCTTCCAGCGACTGACTGATGTGGCGCGCGAGTTGAGTGTGTTCCGGCTGTTCGAAGCGCTCGGCAAAACGCAGCAGGCGCAGGTTGGCCTCGCTCAGTTCTGCGAGGTCGACGGTGGACCACTCACTGCGTTGCAGGCGCTGCCATATCTCAAGAATCTGACGTGCCTGATGAATTACCCGCTGGGCAAAGTGGTGCTTGAGACGCTCACGGCTGGGGTCTTCTGGCTCGGTCATATCCTGACTACTAGTTAGGCTGCATGCTGAGATCGACTGGTGGCTCTATGCTAGCACCTCTTTTCCCTTAGACGAGTGTCGTACGTCAATAATCTGCAATGCGTCACCATTCAGTTTTTGACCGATTGGTTTTGATTTCGACCTTGTCGTCGGCGACGCGCCGGATTTACAGGTGCCAAGGGACGTTTCCTATCGTGTGCGAGCTTCGTGGTCTCGGATGGTCATCGTCTGACAGGGCTTTCTGATTTTACGTCGAAGTGATTTCACAGCGTTTTTTGCTTGGTAGGGTTCAGGGATTCCCCTAGAAGCTGTCCGCCCGACATGAGCCAGTGTTTCAACGAACATGCCAGCGATGAACAACGCCTGAACCACAACACCGTGCCCGTGGCCGATTGTGAATGCAGTGAAGAATGGCTGTATGGCGAAAAGGTGCGCGTGACCGAGGTGCCGGTGCTCACGTGCCAGTGCCTGTGGCGCGAGTATCAGCGCCAGGCCGAGGACATCGTTGCGCCCGAGGGCGTCTTTATAGCCGACCCGGTCAAACGCAACCGCGCGATCAACGCCGCTTATGCCCGACTCTGGCAACACGACAAACGATTCCAGTGGGCCGGTTTGGCGGCGTTCGCTTCCAAGCAGGTGGGCTGTGGCTTGCTTCATGCCGCTGAAAGCATCGAACGTATCCGCGAAGAACACGAAGCGCGCCAGCGAGTGCGGGAAGGGCGGCGTCAGTCCGGATTGCTGACGCCGGGAAAAATGCCGGAGCAGACCGAAGACCTGCGGGAATACGAAAAGGCGCAGGCGCGTAATCCTCTGCCGTCTGTGGATTTTCGCGCCAGCGGCGAACAACTGTCACTGGTGCAGCAACAGTTCCAGCATGTGTACGAGATGATGGCGATGGGTAATACCACGCTGTTTCTGGATGTTTATCCGTTGCATCAGTTTTATGCGGTGCGTGGGTTGGGGGAGTTGAAGAGGTGTTTGGAAACGAGAAAACAGATTCATGGGCACGCTAAGTTTCCAGTGCTTTGGCCGGTGGGGCAGGCAGTACTTGGTTTCGGTAAGGATTACGAAGAGATTCGGAAAGCATTCGAAGCCATAGACGCAGGAAGTATTGCCGAAAGCGTGGAGCATCTAGCCTGGCACGAGCAGCGAAATATTCTTCAGCCAACCATTTATGAAAACGGCCACTTGGTCTCATTGCTTCGCGGTAATCATTTTTCCTACGTTACTGGCTTCCCTTCTGGTGTCGCTCAGGCCATCGAGTTGACCCTGACCAGCCAATGTCAGCGTGTCGATGATGGTCGTACCATCGATTTTGCTCGCAATCCGCTAGCAGACCTCTCCGATATCAGGCAGCGAATGGAATTTGTACTTCGGGCCGCATCTCGTTTTGACCAGATGCTCAATGACGAAAATAGAAATTCAATGGCGCAATCCATAGGTGAGATCGCTGCCATGGAGGGCGCTTGATGACCTCGCGCATTTCTCCTTTGAACTGCCGTCGCTGGGCACGGCTGGCGCTTTGCGCAATTTTGGCAATGATCGCTGGACGTCAACTCATGCAGCCGTTGTGGGGCGATCCCGTGATTGCTGTTCAGATGGGCGGACCGTATGAATATATGGAGGCGCATTCAACGGCGCCTTTCAGTGCATGGGGGCGAGGCAGTAAAAGCGTTTCGGGTGGTATTCCGAAAGTCGACGCCCGTCTACGTTTTGTCGATCCGCAGTATGGATTCGAGACGCCACTGGCCCGTTTTTTTACGGTGACGTTCGTCCGCAATCTGGTCGATGACATCCGCATGTCCCCGCAAATCGAGCCGTTGCTGATCGACGATGCCATGAAAGTGGTTCTCGACCTGCAAGCTCAATGGTGTGCAAAAGGCTGGAGGCCGGTGGGAACCCGGCGCTATCCCACCATTGCTGATACGCCCGAATGGCGAGCCTATCTCAGCCCCGGCGTACTCCAAGGACATGCTTATTGGCAGGCCGGTGACAAGTACCAGGTGATGTTGATATTGGCGCGATTCAGAGACTCCCGGCATCCCGATCAGGAACGCTATCTCATCACTCTTGATATCGGCGAAGCGTGGCGGCTTTTTGAGGAAGAGGAGGGTCGCTTCGAACCCCACCATTCCCCCCCACCCCCACCCAAAAAAGGAGCAACCCCATGCCCATCCCAGCCTTCATGACCCTCCACGGCAGTCGACAGGGCCTGATCAGTGCCGGCGCTTTTACTGAGGCGTCAGTGGGCAACAGCTACCAGAGCGGGCGTGAAGACAAGATCATGATTCAGGCCTTGAGCCACGGGATTTTCGTGCCGAAGAACGCCGGGGCAGGGCGGCGGATGCATAAACCGCTGATCGTCACCAAGACCATCGACAAGGCCTCACCGCTGATCAATACCGCGTTGTGTTCCGGCGAGTTGCTGAGCCAATGCCGGGTGGAGTGGTTTCGCACCTCGGCGCACGGTGTTCAGGAACACTTCTACACGATGGAACTGGAGGACGCGGTGATCGTTGGCGCTGAAATACTGATGCCGCATTGCCAGGACCCCGGCACTTCTCATCTCACCCAGTTGGAGAAAATCCATTTCAGCTATCGGCGTATCTATTGGCGCCACGAAGTCAGCCGGACGATGGGCTCCGATGAATGGCAAGGCGAGGGGCAGGGATGAGGCTTGTTCATCACGCGGAACTGCGCGAGGCCGATCGTCAGCATGCCTATCCGCAGGATCAGGCGTTGGAACGGGTCTGTCAGGCTCTGCTGGAGCGACGCCCGCTCGACGGGCTGGATGAGTTGCGATCGGGCTTGATGATCAATCTGGACAGCGAAGTGCTGGGCGAAGTCGAGCGTGGCGACTGGCTGCTGCTCAAGTCACAAGCCGAATTCGGCCAATGGCCGGTCGCCGCGTCGATCTTTGATCAGGCGGTGCTGGAACTGATGAATAATCCCCCGACGCAGCCCACCCGAACCCCGCAGATCTTCCGTCTGGTCGACAGCATGACCGGCGAACCGCTGCCACAGCAGGCGTACACCGCAACGGTCGACGGCGTCCCCAGCCAGCGCAAGACTGACGCAGCGGGCATCGCACATCTATTTACACCGGAGGATGTCCGGCAGATTTCCCTGAAAATTTTCAACGTCTGAATCGCGCGTCTATCCTTTCGCTCTCGGGCGACCATTGCAGGTTTTTCTCCAACGTCCCAATAGCGGGTGCCCGGCCAAGGCACGTTGTTGTATGGTTGTGGTCGAACCGTTGAACCCAAGTGATTGAAAGGATATCGCCATGCTGGACTGGAAAAACCGCGCGGGCAGCGCGCCTGAACGTGCCGCCGAGCCCAAGTCGGCCACCCGCAGCTATGTAGGCGGGGTGCTGTTCAGCCGCGCATTGGCGACGCTGATCGGCCTCTATCTGCTGGTGACCATCGGCCTGGGCTGGTACTGGAGCCAGGAGCCGGCGCTGTTTCCGGTCGCACAGAACGCGCAAGTGGCTGCCGAGAAAGAAGGCAAGCAGATGGTGATCGGCTACACCACGGTTGAAACCCTGAAGACCGTCGCCGGCACCCTGCTCAACAAACCGGGCGGCTATATTTCCAATGACCGCTTCCCGCCAGGCCTGTGGATGGACAACACGCCGAGCTGGGAGTACGGCGTGCTGGTGCAGGTGCGTGACCTGACCCGTGCCTTGCGCAAAGACTTTGCCCGTTCGCAATCGCAGTCGGCCGAAGATGCCGATCTGGCCAAGGCCGAACCGCGTTTCAACTTCGACAACAAGAGCTGGATCCTGCCGTCCAGTGAGTCGGAGTACCAGGAAGGGATCAACTCGCTGAGCCGTTATCAGGCGCGCCTGTCTGATCCAACCCAGAAAAACGCGCTGTTCTATGCGCGCGCTGACAACCTGAACAACTGGCTTGGCGATGTCGGCACCCGTCTCGGTTCGCTGTCGCAACGCCTGTCGGCCAGCGTCGGTCGGGTCAAACTTAACACCGCGCTGAAAACTGAAGTGCCGGCGATCGGCGAAGTACCGCAGGTTGACGAAGAAGTCGTCGAGACTCCGTGGATGCAGATCGACAACGTCTTCTATGAAGCACGCGGTCAGGCCTGGGCGCTGTCGCATTTGCTGCGCGCCATCGAAGTCGACTTCGCCGATGTCCTGGCGAAGAAGAACGCCACCGTCAGCGTGCGCCAGATCATCCGTGAGCTGGAAGCTTCGCAGGAACCGGTCTGGAGTCCTATGATTCTCAACGGTAGCGGCTTTGGCGTGCTGGCCAACCACTCGCTGGTCATGGCCAACTATATTTCCCGGGCCAACGCCGCTGTGATCGATTTGCGTCAACTGCTCAATCAGGGCTGATTCATGAGCCAGAACGCCAAAGAGGCGGCCCATCGCGCCGCCTCCGATGCCGAACAGATCGCCTGGGTCGACGAGCAGGACAACCTGCTTGGCGCCTTGGTGCGTGCCGATCTGCGCCAGCGCGGGCTGATCGGGCGTGGCACCTACATCATGTTGTTCAATTCCGCCGGCGACCTTTGCGTGCACCGGCGCACGTTGAGCAAGGCGATTTATCCCGGTTACTGGGACGTGGCGGCGGGCGGCATGGTGCAGGCCGACGAAACCTACGCCGAGTCGGCAGCCCGTGAGCTCGAAGAAGAGTTGGGGGTCAGCGGCGTCGAGTTGACTGCCCATGACCATTTCTTCTTCGAGGACACCGGTAACCGTCTGTGGTGTTCGGCGTTTTCCGCGGTGTGGGATGGGCCGCTGAAACTGCAACCTGAAGAGGTCCTCGAAGCACGCTTTATTCCCGTCGAGCAGGTCATGCGGGAAATCCAGCAGAAGCCTTATTGCCCGGACTCTCTGGCCGCGCTCCAGCGCTATCTCAAGGCGCAGCAAAGCGACGTCGCAAAGAACACATAAATTGGCGCCGATTGGCACTTAGCAAGTCGCTTTTTTGCCGTTACACTGCGCGACCTTTTCAAGCTGCACCGAATAGTTTGAGGTTGGCCTGCTGACCCACTGTAGGAGCTGCCGAAGGCTGCGATCTTTTGATCTTGTTTTTCAAGAGCAGGATCAAAAGATCGCAGCCTTCAGCAGCTCCTACAGGTCAGCAGTCCATGAGTCGATACCGGTGCAGTAGCGCTGCCCCTGCCTGAGTGGGGCTTCGCGGTCGATGACCTTGCCCAAGGTCGCGATCAGTCTTTGTCCTCCCAAGAGGATTGCCGGTGGCCAAAAAAGCCGCATCCTTCGCCGCCCTGGGCGGTCTGGTATTTTCCACCGACGCAGGTCGTCATTGCCCGGAATGCAGTAAGCCGGTGGACGCCTGTATCTGCAAACAAACCGTGATCCCGGCCGGCGACGGCATTGCCCGCGTACGACGCGAGAGCAAGGGTCGTGGCGGCAAAACGGTGACTACCATCACCGGCGTGCCTCTGGCCGAAGACGCGCTCAAAGAGTTGGCGACAACGTTGAAGAAACGTTGCGGCACCGGCGGGGCGTTGAAAGACGGCATCATCGAAATCCAGGGCGATCATGTCGAGCTACTCTTGGCTGAGCTGATCAAGCACGGTTTCAAAGCGAAGAAGTCCGGCGGCTAGCAGCCTCTGTGAAATCCATCTGCGGCTTGATCCGGCTCTGAAACACTTCAGATCCGGCGTCGTCTCCATGGTTTTCACAGAGCCTGTTCATGACCGGTTTCTAAACTCCACGCAGTCAGTGCGGTCTACCGCCGCGCTGACGAATCGTCATTTTCATCCTTTAGACTGCGCCGGCCTGAGATCAGGCGACGCACTATGACTTCTTTATAGGGGACTTCGATGTCCGTACGACGCACACGTAAAGACGATGGCAGCCAATGGACAGTTGCGGACAGCCGCAGTGTTTACGGGATTCGCCATTGGGGGGCCGGGTATTTCGCGATCAATGAAGCCGGTCGCGTCGAAGTTCGTCCGAACGGCCCGAGCAGCTCGCCTATCGACCTGTTCGAACAAGTCGACCAACTGCGCAAAAGCGGTTTGTCCTTGCCGTTGCTGGTCCGTTTCCCCGACATTCTGCAAGACCGCGTTCGCCAGTTGACCGGTGCCTTCGATGCGAACATCGAGCGCCTGGAATACCAGAGCAAGTACACCGCGCTGTACCCGATCAAGGTCAACCAGCAAGAAGCGGTGATCGAGAACATCATCGCCACCCAGGACGTGTCCATCGGTCTGGAAGCCGGCTCCAAGCCTGAGCTGCTGGCCGTGCTGGCACTGGCACCGAAGGGCGGCACCATCGTCTGCAACGGTTACAAGGACCGCGAGTTCATCCGTCTGGCGCTGATGGGCCAGAAGCTTGGCCACAACGTGTTCATCGTCATCGAGAAAGAATCCGAAGTCGCCCTGGTGATCGAAGAAGCCGCCTCGCTGAAGGTCAAGCCACAGGTCGGCCTGCGCGTACGTCTGTCGTCGCTGGCGTCGTCGAAGTGGGCGGACACCGGTGGCGAGAAATCCAAATTCGGTCTGTCGGCGGCACAGTTGCTGTCGGTGGTCGAGCGCTTCCGCGCGGCGGGTCTGGATCAAGGCATTCGCCTGCTGCACTTCCACATGGGTTCGCAGATTGCCAACCTCGCTGACTATCAGCACGGCTTCAAGGAAGCGATCCGTTACTACGGCGAGCTGCGCAACCTCGGTCTGCCGGTCGATCACATCGACGTTGGCGGCGGTCTGGGTGTCGACTACGACGGCACGCACTCGCGCAACGCCAGCTCGATCAACTACGACATGGACGATTACGCCGGTGTCGTGGTCGGCATGCTCAAGGAATTCTGCGACGCGCAGGCCCTGCCGCATCCGCACATCTTCTCCGAGAGCGGCCGCTCGCTGACCGCGCACCACGCGATGCTGGTGGTGCAGGTGACCGACGTCGAGAAGCACAACGACGAAATCCCGCAGATCGAAAACAAGGAAGCGCTGCCGGAAACCGTGCAGTGGCTGGTTGACCTGCTCGGCCCGACCGACATCGAAATGGTCACCGAAACCTACTGGCGCGCCACGCACTACATGAGCGACGTGGCGGCGCAGTACGCCGACGGCAAGCTGACCCTGGCTGAAAAAGCCCTGGCCGAGCAGTGCTACTTCGCGGTGTGCCGTCGCCTGCACAACTCGCTGAAAGCCCGTCAGCGTTCGCACCGCCAAGTGCTCGACGAGCTCAACGACAAGCTGGCCGACAAGTACATCTGCAACTTCTCGGTGTTCCAGAGCCTGCCGGACACCTGGGCAATCGACCAGGTGCTGCCAATCATCCCGCTGCACCGTCTCGACGAAGAGCCGCTGCGCCGCGCGGTGCTGCAGGATCTGACCTGCGACTCCGACGGCAAGATCAACCAGTACGTCGACGAGCAGAGCATCGAAACCAGCCTGCCGGTACACGGTTTGAATGAAGGCGAAGATTATCTGCTGGGCGTATTCCTCGTGGGCGCCTATCAGGAAATCCTCGGCGACATGCACAACCTGTTCGGTGACACCGACTCGGTGAACATCTATCAGAACGCCGATGGCAGCGTGTACCACGCCGGCATCGAGACCCACGACACCATCGAAGACATGCTGCGCTATGTGCACTTGTCGCCGGAAGAACTGATGACTCACTATCGCGACAAGTGCGCCAGTGCCCGCATCAGTGCCAGCGAGCGCACGCAGTTTCTCGATGCCTTGCGTCTGGGCCTGACCCGTTCCTCCTACCTGTCTTCCTGACGGCAGGTTGTCGTTTCACCGGGTTGTCTGAAGTTTTCCCCGCTAGCCGCGGAAAATTCGGAAGACCCGGTGGGACAAATCCCAAGTTCTGCGTGAAATCCTTGGCTAGCGCTGCGAGCAAAGTCATCCGGTCTGCTTTTCGCGTAGGTCATTTCCTAAGTTGTACTTCGGCACTCTACTCGGCCATGCCTCTCGGCGAGAATCCCCGGCCGCCCCTCCTGTAGAGATCCGCCAATGTTCGATCCATTCAACGAGTCGTTGTTTCGTCTCGATGTAGCGGGTCTGTCCGACCCTCTCGAAGTTCTGGCCTTTACCGGTAACGAAGCGCTCAGTGAGCCGTTTGCGTTCGAGATCGATGTGTTGATCGACGACCCGCAACTGGACCTTGCCGGCTTGCTGTACCGATCGGCGTTTCTCTGTTTCGGCGCGTTGGGGGAGGGTGTGCACGGGCAGTTGCAAAGCCTTGTCCAGCACGAATACGGCCGTGCTTCGAGATTGTGCCGAGTGCGTCTTGGACCGAAGTTGAGCTGCCTGGGCCTGCGCTTCAGTCAACGCATTTTCAATGGCCGGTCGGTGCCGCAGATCCTTGATCAAGTGCTCAGGGAGCATGGGATCATTGGCGCACAGCGGCGCTTCGAGTGCCATCATGAGCATGCTGTCCGAACTTTCTGCACCCAGTATCACGAGTCGGATCAGCAATTGCTCCAACGCTTGTGCCAGCAGGCGCACATTCACTATTACTTCGAACATCGTCACGACGGGCATTGCCTGGTGTTTAGCGATGATCCGACGCAACTGCCGCAAGCCGTCGCAGCAGTGTTCTGCGCCGAAGGTGACGGGCAAAAAACGCCGCTTGCGGTGCACCAATGGCGTTTGCAGAACCAACGTCAGGGCCGGGCCAACAGCGCGCAGGCGACGCGCACGGCTGAAGGCCAAACCGAGTTGGCGCGATTGCGCAGCGGCCGATGGCTGACTTTGAGCGGCCATCCGGTTGCTGAATGCAATCGGCGCTGGTTGTTGAGTCGAATCGAACATCACGCCGATCAACTTCAGGTACCGGCCTACAGCAACCGGATCTTTGCGGTGGAGCAGGCTTGGGTCGCTGCACCGTCGACGGTCGCTGTGCATCCGCGCATGCACAGTCTGCAACGGGCCTGGGTGGTGGCCGTCGATGAACCGCGTCCTGATCGGCTGCGCCCGGTGGCGGTGCAGTTCGACTGGTCGTACCAGGGCGAAGGTGCCGCCGACAGCCATTGCTGGCTGCCTTTGGCGCCAGCGCTGACCGAGGCGCCGTTGAATGCCCTGGTAGAGGGCGTCGAAGTGGTGGTGAGCTTCTTCGAAGGTGATCCGGATCAACCCATGATCACGGGAGTCCTGCAAGTCGCAGCGACGTCAGTCGTAGACAAGCCCTCGCCATTACCGCCGCCAACCCGGCTAAATGACGGGCTGCAACGCCTGCTGCTATCGGCCGAACCCTTGATGTTGCTGTGCCTGATGCCTGGCGGCGGTAGCTTCGTGCATTGTTCGCAGTCGGTGTGTACCTGTCGCCTGGTCACATCCCTTGAACAGAGCGGCGGACGATGAGCGGTGTAGCGCCCGGCGCCATTGCGCAGTGGTTGTTGCTCGACAGTGTCGATGCGCCGCGGGCATTGACCACGCTGCGCGCGGGCTTCGCTGGGGTGCAGTGTTTCTGGCTGTTCGACGGCACCGAGTTTCAATCCGTTCGTGAGCAAGGACCACTGTTGGTCAGCCTGCAGGGTTGCCCGGCATTGGCCGCGTTGTGTCACAGCGACCCTCAGACCTGGCGCGGCTTGCTGCTCGAAAGCGCAGCACCGGTGGCCCCTTTGCTCGGCCATTTGCGCCGCATGCTCACCGTTTCATTTGGCCTGAGCCATCGGGCCTTGCTGGGCTTTTACAACTGCCAGACCGCCAGCTACTTTTTCGATGCCTGCGATGCCCGGGAGTTGAGCCGCTGGCTCGGGCCGATTCTGCAGGTGCGCTGGTTCGGTGGAACCTGGGCGGATCGGGGTATCGGTTGTGAGGGCTGGCAACAATTACGCAACCCTCGCCTGACCGTTGCAAGCCTGGAAATCGAGGAGGCGCTGAGCCAGCGCCAGCGCGAGCGCCTGCAGACTTGCCTGCTGGAGCAACATATCTGGCGCTGGAGCCAATCCATGCGTGTCGCCTATGCGCAGTTGTGGTTGCATGCCCAGCAAGGCATGGCGCTGGGATTTACCGAGCGTGCAGTGCTCGATGGCTGGTTGTGGCTACGCTTGCAGCATCCGCGTGCAGTGTTGGTGCCGCTGCCGGGAGGGCTGACGCAACAGGAGCGGCTCGACCATTTGCGTCGACATTGGCAGAACGACAAAACCTGAGGGTGGGCCTCCATGAGCGGTGCTTTGAGACATTGGTTCGGTGCAACCTGGTTGGGTGCTACATGGTTCAGTCTAGTCAGCAGCGCCTTGCTGATGCTGAGCCTCGGCGGCTGTTCACCGGTGAAAGTCCTCAATGCCCTGACGCCGGACAACACCTTCAGCCGCACGACGGGCATCGCCTATGGGGCTGATCCACGGCACAAGCTCGACGTCTACGTACCACGTCAGCCGCTCGCCGATGCCCCGGTGGTGGTGTTTTTCTACGGAGGCAGCTGGAACAGTGGCGACCGCAGTGACTACACCTTCGTCGGCGAAGCGTTGGCCTCGCGGGGGATTGTTGCTGTGGTAGCGGATTGTCGCCTGTACCCGCAGGTGCGCTATCCGCGGTTTCTGGAAGATGGCGCGCAGGCGGTGGCGTGGACCAGGGCGCATATCCGCGAGTATTCCGGCAACCCGCAACGCTTGTATTTGCTCGGTCACAGTTCTGGCGGATACAACGCGGCGATGCTCGCCCTCGATGCGGATTTTCTCGCGGCGGTGGGCATGTCGCCCAACGATCTGCGCGGCTGGATCGGGCTGGCGGGGCCTTACGATTTCCTGCCAATCGAAAATCCTGAAGTGCGCCCGGTATTTTTCTGGCCGGATTCGCCGCCTCAATCGCAGCCGATCAACCACGTCAGTCGCGGCGCACCGCCGGCCTTGCTGATGGCGGCGACTGAGGATGATCTGGTCGACCCGACACGCAACACCGGCGGTCTGGCGCGCAAGTTGCGCGAGGCCGGGGTGCCGGTGCAGGACTTGTATTACTCGCGGCCCAGCCATGTGACGCTGATTGCGACGTTATCGCGGCCGCTGCGGCGATTGGCGCCGGTGCTCGATCAAATCGTCGGTTTCATCCAGCACACGCCTACTCAGTGAACGCCGCCGGTGAACCAACCGTCATTGCGCTTGAGCCACCAGGCCATCGCCCCGAGCGTAAGGCTGCGCAGCACCATGAACAGCAGAAACGACAGCCACAGACCGTGATTGCCCAAACCTTGCAGCGCCCAGGCGAACGGCAGCAGCAGGGCAACGGTGAGGAGCATGCCGTTGCGCATTTCCCGGGCGCGGGTGGCACCGATGAACAGACCGTCGAGCAAGTAACTCCACACTGCAATCAATGGCAGCACAGCCAGATAGGGCAGGTAGATAAACGCCGTGTCGCGGACGCTCTGGATATTGGTCTGCATCTCGATGAACAGGTGCCCGGCCAGGAGAAACAACGCAGCAAAACCGAGGCTTGCGATCATTGACCAGCCGCCGGCCACCACCAGCGAACGGCGCAGGGCCAGACGATCACGCGCGCCGATGGCATGGCCGCACAGCGCCTCCACGGCATGAGCAAGACCGTCCAGTGCATGGGCGGTGAGCAGCAGGCCGTTGAGCAGCAGTGCGTTGGCCGCGACCGTCGCATCGCCGAGTCGGGCGCCCTGTACGGTGATCATGAAAAACACCGATTGCAGTGCCAGGCTGCGGATAAAAATGTCGCGGTTGACCGCCAGCAACGGCCGCCAGCTCTGCCAGACTTTCAATGCAGCCCAGACGATGTGCCCCGGATACGCGCGCAGTGCCTTGCGGGTCAACAGCAGACCGAGAAGGGCGCCGCTCCACTCGGCAATCACCGAGGCGCGGGCCGAACCGACCACGCCCCAGTCCAGGCCGATGACGAACCACAGATTGAGGGCGATGTTGATCAGGTTGGTGGTCAGCAGAATCGCCAGCGGTGCCCGGGCGTTTTGCGTGCCGAGGAACCAGCCGACCAACGCATAACTGGCCAGCGCTGCCGGCAGACCGAACAGCCGCGTGTGGAAAAAATCACGGGTGAGCTGATCGAGTTCCGCCGACGGCTGCATGAAGTGCAGCGCGATCCCGCTCAACGGTACGCCGAGCGTGCCCAGCACCAGCGCCAGGCCCATCGCCAGCAGCAGCCCTTGCAAGAGAATCTGCCGCAACGCCGCACCATCGCTGCGCCCGGACGCTTGCGCGGCAAAGCCGGTGGTGCCCATGCGCAGAAACCCCATGGCCCAGGCGAGAAAGGTGTACAGGCTGGCGCCAACCGCCACCGCTCCCAATTGATGGGCGTGGGGCAAATGGCCGATGACGGTGCTGTCGACCAGCGCCACCAGCGGCACGGAAATATTGGAAAGAATCATCGGCGCGGCCAGCGCCCAGACCTTGCGGTGAGTCGGGCGGTCGCGCCAGTCGGCGATCAGAGTGGACATGCGGGCTCCTTGGGGAGCGGCATTGTAGCGGAAGAAGCCACCCTCATCGGAACGCCGCCCGCCCCGCCCTCTCCCGGAGGGAGAGGGAGCCGATCTCTGGCGTTTTCAAAACCTGAATTCGACTCGGTACCGCAAGTCGGCGTATTTCTGCAGAACAACCCGGTCAGTCCCCTCTCCCTCCGGGAGAGGGTTAGGGTGAGGGGCTCTTCAAAGGCCTAATGAATAATCCAGCTAAGCAGCCACAATCCCAGCAACAACCAGATGATCCCGGCAATGATCGAGGCATTCATGAACGCCCGAATCGCCGACCACAGCAGCATCAGCCCGACGATCAGCGCGATGATGCTGATGATCGACGTGTCCATGCCCAGCGTCTTCGCCAGCCCGTCGACGAAGTTGCCGCCGGCATTGCTCAAAATATTGAAAAGCCCACTGAGCCCGTCGACGATAAAGCGGATGATCGAACCGAGCGCCTGGCCGAGCCATTCGAAAAAGCTTTCTACCTGCATGTGTTCATCCTGATGAAAGAGCTGAGCCTTGGGCCACAACGCAGGTGGCCGAGTTCCCTGTCACGAGTATGGCCCATGCTACGCCGAACGGAAAACCGGTAGGAGCTGCCGCAGGCTGCGATCTTTTGATGGTGTTTTTCAAAACCAGGGTCAAAAGATCGCAGCCTGCGGCAGCTCCTACATGGGCCTTGCCTTCAGGGCGCATCCCCCCGAAGCTATACGCCTCCAGGAGAACCCGATGAACCTTGTTGAACTGACCGAACGCCTGCACGCCATCCGCGACCGCAATGACTGGCGGCAATTTCACAGCCCGAAAAACCTCGCCATGGCCGCCAGCGTCGAGATGTCCGAACTGGTGGAAATCTTCCAGTGGCTGAGCGAAGACCAGTCGCGCCAGTTGCCCGCGGACAAGCTCGCCCACGCCGGGCAGGAAGTCGGCGATATCGTCCTGTATCTGTTGCTGCTGTGCAGCGAATTGGGGTTGGACATGAATGAAGTGGTGCGCAGCAAGCTCGCCGACAGCGAACGGCGGTTCAGCTGATGAGCGACCGGCATTTCGATCAGTTGGCGACCCGTTTCGCCGAAAAAATCTACGGTGGCGCCAAGGGTGCGATACGCCTCGCGGTGTTGCAGGCTGACCTTGCCGAAACCCTGCCGGATCGCCCGTTGCGGGTGCTCGACATCGGCGGTGGTCTCGGCCACATGTCGCTGTGGCTGGCCGAACGTGGCCACGAAGTGACCTTCACCGAACCGGCGCAACCGATGCTCGAAGGCGCCCGCCAGCGATTCGCCGAAGCCGGGCAGACCGCGACCTTCATTCAGGCGCCGTGGCAGGAATTGCTCGGGCAACTCACCGAACCTTACGATCTGGTGATCTGCCACGCCGTGCTCGAATGGCTCGCCGAACCCCACGCGATCCTGCCGGTGCTGCATCAACTGACCAAGCCCGGCGGCTGGCTGTCGCTGGCGTTCTACACCCGCGACGCGCTGATCTACCGCAACCTGCTCAAAGGCCATTTCAAGAAAATGCGCAAGAACCACATGGCCGGTGAAAAGCAGAGCCTGACCCCGCAACAGCCCCTCGATCCTCGGGAATTGGCAACGCAACTCGAAGGGTTGTGGCAGGTCGAAACCCAGAGTGGCATCCGGGTTTTCCACGACTACATGCCGGTGGAGTTTCAGGCCCGTGCCGAACTCGTCGATTTGCTCGAGATGGAGCTCGCTCACCGTCGCCACCCAAGCTTCGCCGGGCTTGGGCGTTACTTGCACTGGATCTGCCGGCCGGTCTGATCGGAGCACGAAATGAAAGCTCAATCCGGGTTATTGCTGATCTGTCTGGGGTTGGCCGCCTGCCAGGGCAGCAATCCTTACGTGGCGCAGTCGCGGCCCTTGCCGCCGGCACCGCCGCAAGCCGCCAAGACCTTTGATCGCAGCGCCTACCCGGCGCCGCCGCGCGATTATGGGCGTTACCGCAGTTGGGCCTGGCTCAACGGGCAACTGCCGCCGGGCACCGCGTGGGCCGATTCGGCGCAGGTGGCCGAAGCCGTGAGCAATGCGCTGGATCAGCGCGGCCTGCGTCCGCTGCATGACAATCGTCCGGCCGACCTGTTGGTCAGCGCTCGTCTGAGTCTGCAAACCCGTTTGCGCCAGGTCCAGGACGATTATGGCTACTACGGCGGCGGATACGGCGGCTATGATCGTTATGGCCGCGGTTACGGCATGTACAACACGATGCCGGTGGTGCGCACGTACTCGGAACAGGTTGTCGTGGTTCAGGTCGATCTGTTCGACGCCGGCACCGGCCAACCGGTGTGGAGTGCCAGCGCTGAAACCGGCGCCAAGGGCAATCAGATCGATGGCACGGATGCGATTCGCGAGGCTGTTGAAAAAGCCATGTCGGCGTATCCTCCCAGTTAGCTTTGTGCAAATGAGAAGCTCCAGCAGGTTCATGTCTTCCACCGGAGAAAAACCATGTTCCGCCGTCTCGTTCTACTGACCATGGCCGCGCTGCTCAGCGCCTGTGCCGCCAACCAGGTCAATCATGACTTCGATGCCAGTCGCGACTTTGCCGCTTATCGCAGCTGGAGCTGGAAAGACCCCGCGTTGCAATATCGCCCCGATGATCCACGGATCAAAAGTGATCTGACCGAACAACGCATCCGTCAGGCCGTTACCGATCAACTCGATCAGCGTGGCTTGCGGCCTGCCGCTGCCGGCGCCAAGGGTGACTTGAGCGTGCAGACTTACCTGATCGTCGAGAATCGTCAGCAGCAAGTGACAACCAATTACGGCGGCGGTTGGGGCGGCCCGTGGAACGGCTACTGGGGCGCGCCGATGTACAACGAAACGCGCAACATCACCTACAAGGTCGCGACCATCCAGATCGACCTGCTCGACGGCAAGGACGGCAAACTGGTGTGGCGTGGCAGCGATGAACAGATGCTCGCCAGCAAACCGAACCCGGAAGATCGCAGCAATGCCATCCGCGAGACGGTCGCCCGCATTCTCACCAACTATCCACCGCGCTGAAAATTAAAAAAACGGGGAGCCACTGAGCTCCCCCGTTTTATTGGCTTGCACAGATCCCTGTAGGAGTGAGCCTGCTCGCGATGGCGGTGTGTCAGGCGAATCAGCGCGGCATGACGCACCGCTATCGCGAGCAGGCTCACTCCTATAGTTATCCAAGGTGAGCCCCAGGATTGTGAGTAAATGGCGCGTTGCCAGCAGCTTCACTGAGCCCGTCTACACTCATCTGCACCAATGGAGGTAACGGCAAAGGAGTGCGCCATGTCGCCTCGCTCGCATTTCAACGGCCCGGCCCGGCAGCACGGGGCGATCGGCCTGATGGCGGCGCTGACCCTCGGTCTTGCGCTGGTGTGCATGGTGCTGGTGGTCGACAGCGGTCGCCTGTACATGGAGCAACGCCGCTTGCAGCGGGTGGTCGATGTCGCCGCGCTCGAGGCCGTTTCGCGTAGCGGCGATTGCCTGACCGGGCTCAGCGCGGCGGCTTATGCCACCGCCAGTGCGGCGCGCAACGGTTTTACCGTGGCAGCGGACACGACCCTCACCGAGACCTGTGGCACCGTGCAACCCGGTGCAAACAATCTGCGCGCCTTCACGATGGATGCGAGCAAAAAAGCGGCAATCAGCGTCGTCGCCACACGCGTGGTGCCCACCAGTGTGGCTGCCGCTCTGTATGCGCTGTTCCAGCCGGGCAGGGTGTCGCCAACGACACGTCTGCATGCAACGGCGGTCGGCACTTCGGCCATTTTGCCGCCGCTGGCGCAACTGACCATTGGCACTACCGCACTGACGGTCGACGCGAGCAAGTCGGCGGCGTTGAATGCGCTGTGGGGCGGTTTGCTCGGGGGCAGCCTCAACCTCAGCGTTGGCGGTTGGCAAGGCCTCGTCGATACCAATATCAGTCTGCTCGGTTACCTGAACCAACTGGCACTCGATCTGCACATGGACGCCGGCAACTACACGCAGGTGTTGAGCCAGAGCATCCAGGTCAACCAACTGCTCGACACCGCCATCACCGTATTGACCAAGGGCGGCACCACCACCAGTGTCGCGGTCAGTGGACTGGTCGGATTGAAAGCCATCGTCGGCAACACTTCGGTGGTGCTCGGGCAATTGCTGCAACTGCAGACCGGCGCCACCTCGGCCGCACTCAATGCCAATCTGCAAGTGTTCCAGTTGCTCGAAGCCGTGGTGCAACTGGCCAACAGTCAGAACGCCCTGACGGCCACGGTGCCGCTGAGTATTCCGGGGCTGGTCAACGGCTCGGTGAAAGTCAAAGTCATCCAGCCGCCGCAATTGTCGGCAGTGGGCAATCCGGCGCTGGCCAAGGCCGACCCGATGGGCGCCAATCGTATCTACGTGAAAACCGCGCAGGTACGCACGTTGATCTCACTGAATCTGCCGCTGCTGTCCGGTGTTGCCGGCCTCGCCAGCGCCATCGTTAGTACGCCGCTGGTGGGTGGCTTGACCGATACCCTCAACAACCTGCTGCACCTGAACATCGCCGGTACGCTGAACTCGTTGTTCTGCACCTTGGGCGGCACTTGTCAGCGTACCCATCTGCAGATTCTGCCCACCTCTACCATCGACATCCTGCTCGAGGCCGCCGCTGCCGACAGCCATGTCACCGATTTCAACTGCGTCAGCGACGCCACGAAAAGCCTGACCACCCAGACCAACTCCTCATTGGTCAAGCTCAAGGTCGGCAAGATCGACGCCGCCAATGCCTTTTCCTCTTCGGCCGATGTCACCGTGCAGCCGCTGGCATTGATCGATGTTGGCGTCATCACCTGCACCATTCCTTTACTCGGGCTGGGCTCGGCGACGTGTGATCAGAGCACGCGCAAAGCGTTTTATGGCGGCGGTCTGGGGGTGAAGGTTGATACCTCGGTGGCGAGCATGCAAAACATTCACACCTACAATCAGCCACCGGAAATCAAGCAAACGCCAATGACCTACAGCTTCGGCACACAAAGCGTGGTCAACAGTTTGAAAGGCACATTGAGTGGGGTTCAGGTGCAGGCCTACAAACCCACCGGTTCGAGTTTGCTGGGCGGTTTGCTCACCACCACGGCAGACGTGCTGGCGGGCGTCAACAACACGCTCGGCGTGGTCATCGACAACCTGCTCAGCCCGGTGCTCGATCCGATTCTCGATGGCTTGCTGGCCAACCTCGGCATCACCCTGAACAAGGTTGACGTCGGTGCCAACCTCAGTTGCAAGCCACCAGGGCAACCGATGCTGGCGATCTAATCGGGCAGCGCAATCGGTAGCTCGATACAAAACTGCGCGCCCTCATCGCCGTTGCGCACGCTCAGGCGACCGCCCATGTTTTCGACAATGCCATAACTCACCGACAAGCCCAGACCGGTGCCGACGCCGACCGGTTTTGTGGTGAAAAAAGGCTCGAATATCCGCTCCAGCAAACGTGGATCGATACCACCGCCGTTGTCCTCGACCCATAGCCGCACCACGTGTTCGTCGCATTCGGCGTGCAAAGCAATCCACGGCTGAAAGTCGCGGTTCGCTTCGCGCTTGCCGAGCAACGCGTCGCGGGCATTGACCATCAGGTTGATCAGTACTTGTTCGAGCTGATCGACGTAGCCGCGCACCTGAACCTGGAAGTCCGCTTCCTTGATCCGCAACTCCACGCCTTTGCCGCGCAAGCCTTCCGACAGCAGCGACAGCGTGCCTTCGATCGCCTCCAGTGGATTGAACGGCTGTTGTTCGATTTCCGAACGCCGCCCGAACACGCGCATGTGATCCACCACCCGCGCTGCGCGTTGCACCTGCGCATCGATGCGTTTGAGTTTGTCGGTCAGGTAGTCGATCTGCACATCACCGTTGCTCAGGCGCTTGAGCACATTGACGATGGCCATGCGCATCACGTTCAGCGGCTGGTTGATCTCATGGGCAAGCCCCGTGGCCATTTCGCCGAGGGTGGCCATTTTTGCGCTTTGCGTCAGTTGCTGCTGCGAGCGCCGCACTTCGGTGTTGTCGCGGCCCACCGCTTGCACCTCGACCAGCGTGCCGTGCTCATCGAACACCCCGCGATCCGACCAGACCCACCACGCGTGTTCGCGACCCGGCAGGCGCAGGCTGATTTCAGCTGTACTCACCGGCAGTTCCGGGGTCAGTTGCGCCAGGCGCTGCACGAAGGCTTCGCGCTGTTCATCGGACATCCAGCTGCCCAGGTTCACCCCGGGCAATTGCTCGGATGCGCACTCCAGATACATCGCCAGTGGCCGGTTGCCGAACGTCAGGGTCAAGTCCGGACGATAACGGCAAATCATTGCTGGCGAGTCTTCCACCAGAATCCGGTAACGCTCTTCACTGACCTTGATCTGTTCGGCGGCGAGAGTGGCTTCGGTGACGTCCAGCCACAGACCGACGGCCTCCACCGGCAAACCGAGATCGTCGCGCAGCAATTTGGCCTCATCGAGCAGCCAGTGCGCATTGCCCTGACGGTCGAGCACCCGATAGCGTGCGCTCACCGAACCTTCGCGCAGCAATTGCCGGTTACGCTCGAAATAGCGCGGACGGTCTTCCGGGTGCACGTGTTCAACCAGTCGACCGTCGTCACAATCGACGAGACTCCAGCCTAAAAGCGCTTGCAGACTGGCGCTGAAAAAACTCGGTTGCAGCGCGCCTGCCACATAGCGCTGTACGTAGATCACCGCCGGTGAACTGGCGATCAGGTTGTCCAGCCGCGCATGGGCGGCGGCGGCCTGTTGCTGTTGGTTCTTGATGTCGCTGATGTCGAGCATGAACCCTACCAGTCGACGCTGGGCACCGATGCCCAAAGACTGGCCTTGCAGGCGATACCATAATGGCAACGGTTGCTCGGCGGTTTGCCAGCGCACGCAGACTTCCAGAGGCGCACCGTTATCCTGCAACGCTTGCAGGCGACTGCGCAGCTCATCGCGGTCGGCGGGATGCACCTGATTGAACCAGTCCTGAATCGGCAACTGCGTTGTCATCAAGCCGAGACTGTGCGCCAGTGTCGGTGCCAATTGCACTTGGTTGCTGTCGCTGAACACTTCCCACCAACCGGTGCCAAGCAGCGCTTGCAGGGTGTCCAGGCGTTCCAGTTGCTGTTGATGACGATGCTCGCGCAGCCGTTCCAGTAACGGCGCGGCCACGGCGGCGGCGAGTAGAAGCCAGTCATGATCACTGAGGTCGGGCGCCTGTTGCTGCACGTTGTAGTCGGCGCACAACAGCCAGGCAGCCACACCCTGAGCGTCGCGATAGGGCACGGCAAAACCTTCGTTCAAACCGAAAATGGCACTCAGGCGCGGCCGCTCGCTGCTCAGCAAACGCTGGGGGGACGCACCGTCGAGGCTGTCGAGCGCGGTGCCCAGAGGCTGCTGTTCACGCCACAGGCAGGGCGCGTTCAATGCCGCGTAGTGCTGATGAATCTGCCAGCCAAGGCCTTGCTCATCGAGCAGCGCCACGGCCAGACACGGGATATGCAAGTGTTGACTGAGCCGTTGCAATTGCTCGCCCAGCGCATCAGGCAGACGTGCAAGGCTGCAAAGGCGTAACTGATCGCGAATCTGCGTGGCGAGCAACTGCGATTGTTCGCGGCTGCGCGCCTGGCGTCGCTCACCGAGCAAGTCGCCGATGTCGAGCAGTTGCAGCAGCCAGCCGCCGTCCTGCGCCTGCACCCAACCGCGCAAGTGCAGAGGCGGCCCGGCCTGGCTGAAAAAATCGAGATCGAGCATCTGGCCTTGCCAGTCGGCCGGTTGGCCTTCGACGCTCAGGCTGCTGTGCGGCAGCAAATACGTCAGCAGATGCGCGGGTTGCGCACTCGACAGCTGCGCGGCCAACACATGGCGCAACGGCCCGCTCAGATGATTGACGTAGCCGTCGCCATCCAGATACAGCTGCAGGCCGACGCTTTGCACCACCGCCGTTTGCTGAGTCGGGGAAACGCCGAGAGGTCGATTGAGCAGGCGGCCGAACAGCTTGTCACCGGAACTCAAAATTGCAGGCTCGACGAGGCGCGCAATGTCGCGGGCAGACGCGGCACCGTGCCGACACCGGGCAGCACCAGAAACGGCAGCGCCTGATTCAATTTGCTCGTGGGGTAATTGATGGTCACCGTCAGCACGCCGCCGGTATAGGTGATGGTGCTGTCAGTGGCGGCATTGAAATTCAGCGCGGCGGGCAACCAGGCCAATTGCCTGCCGAGTTCGGTGCGCGCGGTTGTGGTAATGACGGTCGAATAATTCGCCGAGGCAGGATCCAGCGCCACGCTGCGGCGCACGGCTTCGGCGGTGGACTCGTTGAATGATTGCATCAACAACAGCGGCAGGCTGTAGCTGACCAAGCCATAAAACACGGCGAAAAAGATCACGAACACCAAGGCGAATTCGATGGCGACAGCGCCTTTTTGTTTACGGGGGAGGCCGGATTTCATGAGTGCGTCTACCCTGACATTCACTACGTAATATCAGCATAGAATCATTCAGCCAAAACGGACGTTTTTTACCGCATGCACTGCTTTGTCGTTCTGATCTGGCTGACGCTATGCGCGGCGCAGGATGCTCGTCAGCGGCATATCGCCAACGTGCTGACCTTAGGTGTCGGTGGGTTGGCGGCGGTGTATCTGCTGGTCACTGGCCACACCTGGCTGGGTGCCGAAGCGGTGCAGGGTGGCTGGGCGTTTTTACTGGCGCTGTTGTTGACGCTGCCCGGTTACTGGCTGAAGCGTTTCGGCGCCGGTGATGTGAAACTAATGACAGCTTTGGGCCTTGCGACGGACGGTCATCACCTGCTCGGTGCATTCATCGGCGCGGCACTTGTCAGCGCCTTGTGGATCGTAGTGGTGCCAAAACTCTGGCTGCATATGAGTCAACGGCTTAGGGAATGTCTTCGATATCTAGCCCCTGGAAAGTCAAAAAAGCTGCCATTTGCACCGTTCGTGCTGATGGGGACGATCCTGACGTTGATTTGGATCCATTAGTCGCCCCATGCCACTAGTCCTATGTACATAGTCGGAAAGTGGGTCTACTTTCAAATCAGCGTTATTACAGGAACGGTCAGCCTTTGGCCTGGGCATGGAGTGGCAAGTGAACAAGCTTACGTCAGCTGTGAAAGTTCTGGTCGTCGACGATCAGCCGTTGATCGTTGAAGAGCTCTGCGAATTCATCGAGAGCAGCGGCTACCGTTGCGTGCCATGCGAATCGAGCCAACAGGCGATCGAGCAATTCAGCCAGGATCCGGCCATCGGTCTGGTGCTGTGCGACCTGCACATGCCCGACATGGATGGCATCCAGCTCGTCCAGGAACTGCAACGGCTGGCAGGCAAACAGCGGATGTTCGAAGCCATCATGCTGACCGGGCGTGCCGACAAGCAGGATGTGATCAAAGCGTTGCGTGCCGGGATCGCCGACTACTACCAGAAACCGGTGGATCTGGACGAACTGCTTGAAGGGCTGCGCCGCCAGGAAGTGGTATTGGCGGAGCGTCAGAAAACCCTGCAACTCGGCCACCTGAATCAGAAGCTGCAATACCTCTCCGAGTCGATCGACGATCTTTATCAGGACCTCGACAAAGTCCGCCGTGGTCCCGCACCAGCCGGTGAAGAAGCGCAAGGCGAGGGCGAAGGTGTGGAGATCCCGGCGATCTTCAATCAGCTGTCGCCACGCCAGCTCGACGTTGCACGGTTGGTGGGCAAAGGCCAGACCAACTATCAGATCGCCTGTGAACTGGGGATTACCGAGAACACAGTCAAACTCTATGTCTCGCAAGTGCTGCGCCTGACTCACATGCATAACCGCACCCAACTGGCCCTGGCGTTATCGCCAAGCAACTCGGGCATGCGTCAACGGGTGACTGCGCACTGAACTCCATTGACCCCGGCCACCACCGGGGTGCAAAACCTCAACCGCTGTGAGCCTTGGACTTGGGAAACAGGTTGTCGAGGGTTTCCAGCAATCGCACGTGATAGATCGGCTTGCGGAACAGGTCCAGCACCTGCAGGCGCAACATATCGCTGACATCCTCCATATCGGCATGCCCGGACGTCACGATCACAGGCAGATGCTGACGCGAAGTATGTTCACGCAGGCGCTTGATCAGCGACATGCCGCTTTCTTCCGGCATGCGCAGATCGGTAATCACCAGGGCGATATCGGGATGGCGAGTCAGGTGGTGCAAGGCAAGTTTCACCGACGTTGCGGTATGACAGGTGAAGCCTTCGCCCTCCAGTAACTCCGCCAGCTCCAGCAGTGCGTCCTCCTCATCGTCGACGAGGAGCAACTGCTGGCGAGGAGTGTGTGGAGAGTTCATAGGCAACACCTGCAATGGACTGAGTGCTGACGTTAGAACCCAATGGCCGCATTGACAAGTAACCGGGGCGATCAGGGAGTCGGTGTGAGTGCAGTCTGGATAGCCGTCAGAACCGCGGTGACCTGGGTGCCGATGCCGTTACCGAAGGCTGCAATCACCAGCGCGACAAGACCGACGACCAGAGCATATTCAATGGCTGATGCGCCTTCGGTGTCTTTGGCCAGGCCTTTGAAGAAAGCAATCTCGGCTTTGAATTTTTTAACCATTTGGGAATACGACATGAGGATTCTCCTTGAGCACGCCAGGTGTTGCGCGTTCGCAACATGATTTCCCTGTGCCAGCATCAGCATTGTCGGCATTCCCCGGCCCTACAACTGTAAGAACGAATTAACCCGAAAGTATTAGTTGGCGCAATTACACTAAAAAACCATGTTTGGCGCTTTAGCCTCCTACTTTCGTTGGATATTTCATCGCTGTTAATGGCGTTTTGTTCGCGCTGGACTACCGTCAAATAGCGAAATAGTTACTTGTTCATAGCTGCCTGATTGCGAATTTATCTCGTTGGAAGTTTACGGGTCATTGCATAAGAAAGAACGCGCAGCGGGAAAGGGAGAGCCGTCATGAACAGTCGCGTCACGCTGGGTCTGGCCGGATTGTTTTTGCTGGGCGCCATCATTGCCGGGTATTGGGGGCTGACCTTGAGCCGCCAGCCGGCCGTCGAACCGGTCGCAGCACCCGTCGCCGTCACCCAGGACGTAACGCCTGCGGTGCCTGCGCAACCTGTTGAAGATCCGACCCGTCAACCCGTGGTGGTATTGCTGCGCGACATTGCGCCGTTCGTGAAAATCACCGCAGCCGATGTCACCGTGGAAAAACTGCGCACCGCGCCCGCTGGCAGCCTGAGCACTGTCGAACAAGTCATTGGCCGCACGCCGTGGCGGCCGTTGAGCGCCGGCAGTTGGCTGAATGAAGAAAGCTTTGCACCGGGTAGCCAACTGGCGCGAATGATCCGGCCCGGTGAACGCGCACTGGCGGTGTCTGTGGATGAAGTGATCAGCGTCGGCGGGCAAGTGGCGCCGGGCGATTACGTCGATGTGCTGCTGTTTCTGCGCAAGGACGAAAACAATCCACAGGCCTCGGCGCAATTGGTGGTGCCGGCGGTGCGCGTGCCCGGTGGCGGCAGCCAGATGGGCCTGCCCAACGATGGTCAATCCGCCCGCCCCGCGCGCAGTGACGATGAACGACTCAAGCAGGAACAACAACGCATGGCAGCGCGCAGCGTGGTGCTGGCGGTGCCGGAAGCGTTGCTCAGCCGTTTGATGCTGGCATCGGGTGCCGGTGCCTTGCGCCTGGCGGTACGCAGCGCCGATGAGCAACAACTGGCGAAATACTGGGCCGGCGAAAACGATGTCGCCACGCAACTCGACACGCCGCGTCGCGCGTTGCTCGAGTTCAGCCAGTTATCACTTGCGCCCGCGCCCAAACCATTTGCCGTAGCCGGGCAACCGACGGCGCGCAAACCGACCGTGGAAGTTATCCGTGGTGCCGAAAACGCTCAACCCACTCCCTGATTCGAGCAAGGACGCCTTTACATGCGCAAATGCTTCATGCCCCTGTTCAACGGTTTGCTCCGGGCCTCGCTGCTGAGCGTTGCTTCGATCGGCACTGCCGTCGCCGCTGCCGGCAATTGCGCCGCGCTCGGCCCTTTGCCGGCGGCCCTGGAAGTCGGCGAAGGTCTGCAACAGGCACTGCAATCGCCGGTGGCGATCACCCGCGTGGCGGTGGGCGACCCGAAAATTGCCGACGTGCGCGTGACCGGCGATCAAAGCGTATTGCTCACCGGTGTCGCCCCCGGCGCCACCACGTTGATGATCTGGACGGCCTGCACCAGCGCACCGCGTCAGAGCATGGTGTTTGTGCAGGGCAAGGCCAGTGCGGCAATGACGGTCTCGTTGCCTGCCACGGACGATCCGACGTTGCCTTCGCAGGTGCAGACCGACATTCGCTTTGTCGAAGTCAGTCGCACCAAATTGAAGGAGGCCGGCACGCAGATCTTCGGCAAGGGCTCGAATAACTTTCTCTTCGGTGCTCCGGGTACGGTGCCCGGCACGGGCGTAACGCCCGGCGTTGTGCCTTTGCGCAACATCGACCCGCGCATCGCTGTGCCGAGCATCCCGTTGGTTAACGACGCGTTCAACATTGTCTGGGGCGGTGGCAGCAGCAAATTCCTCGGCATCGTCAATGCGCTGGAAGGCAGTGGTTTCGCCTACACCCTGGCGCGGCCGAGCCTGGTGGCGTTGAGCGGGCAGAGCGCGAGCTTCCTCGCCGGTGGCGAAATTCCGATTCCGGTACCGAGCGCCAACAGCAACAGCTACTCCATCGAGTACAAGGAATTCGGCATTCGTCTGACCCTGACGCCGACCGTCGTCGGCCGTGATCGCATCGCCCTCAAGGTCGCGCCGGAAGTCAGCGAGCTGGACTACAACAATGGCGTGACCATCGGCGGCACCACCGTGCCGGCGTTCACCATCCGCCGCACCGACACCAGCATCTCGCTGGCCGATGGCGAAAGCTTTGTGATCAGCGGTTTGATCAGCACGCAAAACGCTTCGCAGGTGAACAAGTTCCCAGGGCTTGGCGACATCCCGGTGCTCGGCGCGTTTTTCCGCAATTCGTCGATCAATCGCGAAGAGCGCGAATTGCTGATGATCGTCACCCCGCACCTGGTGCAGCCATTGGCAGCCAACGCGCCGTTGCCTTCGCTACCGGGTGAAAAACTGCGCAACTACGACCCGAACTGGTATCGCCTGTACTTCCTTGAAAACGGCAACTTCGATAAACGCAGCGGGTTATCGCAATGAGCCAGAGCCTGAGTCAGACCTTCCTCGCCATCACCCGTAACGACACCGATCTTGAGTGGTTGCAAGGTGCGCTCGCGCCGCTCGGTCAGGTGGTCAGCGCCGGAGGCGGCAGCCTTGACGAGTTGCTCGCGCTGGTTGACGTGACCTTCGCCAGCCTGGTGTTCGTCGGGCTCGATCGCGATCATCTGGTCGCGCAGAGCGCGTTGATCGAAGGCGTGCTCGAAGCCAAACCGATGCTCGCCATCGTCGCCCTCGGCGACGGCATGGACAATCAACTGGTGCTCAACGCGATGCGCGCCGGTGCGCGGGATTTCGTCGCTTACGGATCGCGCTCCAGTGAAGTCGCCGGGCTGGTGCGGCGCTTGAGCAAACGCCTGCCAGCCGTCACGCCGAATACCCAACTCGGTGGTCTGACTGTGCTTTATGGCGTGCAAAGCAACGCTGACGGCGCACTGTTGGCCAACCACATGGCGCTGGTGGTGCAGAAGAGCGGGCAGCAGACGTTGCTACTCGATCTGGGTTTGCCGCGCGGCGACAGCCTGGCCTTGCTTGGCCTGGAAAGCTCGTTCCATTTCGGCGATGCGTTGCGCCACTTGCGGCGTCTCGATGCAACGCTGATCGACAGCGCGTTCACCAGTGCCGAAGCGGGCCTGCGCATCCTCGCTTACGCCAGTTCCGACGAGCCGCTGGAGCGCACCAGCGCCGCCGAGTTGTACATGTTGCTCAGCGCCTTGCGCCAACATTTCCAGCACATCGTCGTCAACCTCACCGGCCAGCCCGACAGCGAAGCGCTGCGCACGTTCGTCAGCCATTGCGACAAGCTGCTCTGGTACACCGATCAGAACGTGCTCGACTGCCGGCGCAACCTTGCCGTGCTCAATTTGTGGCGTGAGAAGGGCATGAAGCTTGATCATGGCCGATTGCTGATCGACCGCTATCTGCGCAACGTCGCACCGGATTCCGACACCCTCGGCAAGACCTTCGGCCTGGAGGTGATTGCCGTGCTCGCCTACAGCCCGGAGATTCGCCTCAACGCGAAAAACCAGGGCGTGACCCTGTTCGAACTGGCCCCGCGCGAAGCCATCAGCCAAAGCCTGCGCACCCTCGGCGAACGCCTGGCAAAACGTTCCGAAGGCCTGGCCAAACCCAAGGCTAACTGGTTCAACCGCTTGCGAGGCACCTCATGAGCAGCGAACAACTGTTCGGTGGCCCGCAGCGCCACGCGAGCGGCAACACCGACCACGATGGCCTGAAACTGGTGTTGCATCGCTACATCATCGACGCCATCGAAGAGTCCGGGAAAAACCTGCTGGAAGGCTCGCGGCAGGTGCTCTCGCAGTTCGTCATCGACAAGGTCGCCGAATACATCGCGCGCCTGCACCTGGCGATTTCCCGTTATGAAATGGAGCGTCTGGCCGAAGAAATCGTCGATGAGCTGACCGGTTTCGGCCCGCTCGAAGTGCTGCTGCGCGACAGCGCCGTGACCGAGATTCTGGTCAACGGGCCGCACCGGGTGTTTATCGAACGCGATGGCGTGCTGCACTTGAGTGATCTGCGCTTTATCGATGCGCACCACGTCGAGCGGGTCATGCAGCGCATTCTCGCGCCACTGGGGCGACGTCTCGACGAATCGTCGCCGATGGTCGATGCACGCCTGCCGGATGGCAGCCGGGTCAACGCGATCATCCCGCCGATCGCCCTCGACGGGCCGTGCCTGTCGATCCGCAAATTTCGCAAGGACATGCTCAAAAGCACCGACCTGATGGCGATGCAAACCATTGATCAGGCGATCTACGACTTCATCGAAGAAGCGGTGGGCAAGCGCTGCAACATCCTTATCAGCGGCGGTACTGGTACCGGCAAGACCACGCTGCTGAACATTCTCAGCCAGTTGATCAATCCGCATGAGCGGCTGGTGACCATCGAAGACGTCGCCGAATTGCAGCTCGGCCACCCACACGTCGTGCGCCTGGAAACCCGTCCGCCGAATGCCGAGGGCCACGGCGAGGTGAAGGCCAGTGACCTGATCCGCAACGCCCTGCGCATGCGCCCCGACCGGATCATCCTCGGTGAGATTCGCGGCGTCGAAGTGGTCGATGTGCTGACCGCGATGAACACCGGCCACGACGGTTCGATGAGCACCGTGCACGCCAACAACGCGCAAGACGCCTTGCTGCGCCTGGAAACCCTGGTCGGCCTGACCGGCCGCACCATTGCCGAACGCACGTTGCGGCAGATGATCTGCGCCGCCCTCGACGTGGTGATTCAACTGACGCGAATGCCCGACGGACGCCGCTGCGTCAGCGAAGTGGTGGAAGTGGTCGGCGTACGCGAGGACGTCTACGTCACCAACACGTTGTTCCGCCTCGACCGGCGCACCGGCTTCGGCTTTCTGCGCGAAGCGGTCAACCCGGCGGGCGACAAGCTGCGTCGCGAATCGACGCTCGCGCACTGAGGGCCACGGCATGCTCAAACCGCTGCTGCTGATCGTGATTTGCCTGACGCTGCTGGGGTTGTCACTGCGTCTGTTCTACAACGGCTGGCGTCAGGGCGGGACCGAGCGCGTGATCGATCGGTTGAATCAAGGACAGCCGCAACTGGCGGTGGAAGCGCCGCACTGGGTCGGCCTTGAACGGGCGTTTTTACGTGCCGGCCTCGGTCGGCCGACGGAGCGAATCGGCCTGTGGATGCTGTTGTGGGCGTTCGGCGTGCTGACCGGTTTCGCCCTCGCCGGAGTGATCGGTTTGTTGGTGTTGCTCGTTGTCCCGCCGCTGGCTTTGCGCCTGTTTGTCAGTTGGCGCTATCAACGTCGGCTGCGGCGGATGATCGAACAATTGCCGCAACTGCTCGATTACACCGTGCGCAGTTTGAAGTCCGGACGCACCCTCGCCGATGCCGTACTGGGCGGCATCGAGACCAGCGAAGATCCATTGAAAAATGCCATGGGCCGGGTGCAGCGCAACGTGCAGTTGGGCGTGAGTCTGCCGGATGCGGTGTCGGATCTGGCCGAGCTGTACGAACGTGATGAATTTCGCCTGTTCGCCCTCGGCCTCAAGGTCAATCACCGTTACGGCGGCAACGCCAGCGAGCTGCTGGAGAACCTGATCAAGATGATTCGCGAACGCGATCAGGCCTCGCGTCAGTTACGGGCGATGACCGGCGAAACCCGCCTCACCGCGTGGGTCCTGGGTTTGCTGCCGATTGCCATGGCCGGGTATTTCCTGATGGCCAATCCGATCTATCTGGTCGCCATGTGGCATGACCCCTCCGGGCAGCGGATGCTGGCCACGGCGTTCGGCATGCAGGTGATCGGCAGTCTGTTGCTCTGGCGGATGTTGCGCAGCCTATGACCACGCCCTTGATGATCAGCGCGCTGTTACTGCTCGGCGCTGCCGCGTTGCTCCTGACCAGTCTGCTGGAGCAGCGTCGGCGGGCGCGGCAGATCAGTCGTCGACTGGAGGGCGACCTGATCCGCGAGAACCGTTTCGGCAACCTGTTGCAAGTGCTCGGCGACAGCAAGGTCGGTCAGCACAGCGTCAAACTCGACAATGAAACCCAGTCGCTGCTCAACCGCCTCGGCTGGCGCAGTGCGCGTCAGCGTTCGCTTTTCGCAGCCTGTCAGATCGGCTCGCCACTGTTGCTGCTGGCGCTGACGCTGCTGCTGCAATCGGTGTTTTTTCCTGCTGTGGAAAAACAATGGATCGCACCGTTGTTCGCCCTCGGCGTCGGCTATCTGTTGCCCAAACGTCTGCTGGTGATCGCCGTGACGCGTCGGCAAAAACAACTGGCCAGCGAGATCGGCACGTTCATTCCGCTGCTGCGCATTCTTTTCGAATCAGGCATGGCCGTGGAGCAGGCGTTGCGCGTGCTCAGTCATGAAGGTCAGGCACTGTTGCCAGTGCTGACGTACGAATTGCGCCTGGTGCTGAGTCGCGTTGACTCCGGCCTGGAACTGGGCGAGGAGCTGAACAAGGCCACGCAGTTATTGGCGGTGGATGAGTTCACCGACACCTGCGTGATTCTTCAGCAGTTGCTGTATCAGGGCGGCGGCGCGATGAAGTCGTTGCTGGCGCTCAAGCAACTGCTTGATGACCGGCGCCTGACGCGCCTGCAGGAATACATCTCCAAGATGTCCGCAAAAATGTCCGTCGTGATGATGCTGTTTCTCTTCCCGGCGTTATTGATTGTCCTGGCCGGCCCGGGCTTCACTGCCCTGGCGAAGGCGTTGGGAGCCTAGAGGGATCGTGATGAAAGCAATGATTGCAGGTGCCTGTTTTCTGCTGCTCGGAGGTTGTGCCAACACCGGGCAAACGCCGTGGGATGCGCTGACCAATTCCGCCAGTTGTGCCAAGTTGAGCTCCGATCAACAACTGTCGCTGAACCTGGCCGACGACATGGCCAACGACGGTAAACTGCACGCCAGCCTCGCCAACCTGCAAAGCCTGCCGGACAACATTGCCGACGTGCGTCTGCGCAAGGCCAAGGTCTATCGCTTGCTCGGGCGCAGCGAGGCCGAGCCACTGTATCGCAGCCTGCTCGGTTCGTGTCTGGCGGCCGAAGCCGAGCACGGTCTGGGGCAACTCGCTGCGGCCAAATCCGATTACGGTCAGGCGCAGGCGCATTTGCAACGCGCCGCGCGGCTGGCACCTACCGACGAAAAAATCCGCAATGACCTCGGTGTGGTTTACCTCAATCAACTGCGCCTTGAAGATGCGCGCTTCGAGTTTCTCACCGCCATGGAGCTCAAGCAGAGTGATCAGTTGGCGGCGCTGAATCTGGTGACTCTGTTGTTGTATCAGGACGACTGGAGTCGTGCGGCTGAACTGGTTAGTCGGCTTGGCCTTAGCCCGGCGCAATTCAGCGAGGCGCAGGGGCGTGCGGAGAAACTCAAGCTGCCGAACCGGTCCACCGTTGCCGTTACGGCGATGCTCAAGTAGGGGGCGCGATGATGAAAGCTATCCTTGTCTGTCTTGGTTTGTTCGCTGTGCCGCTGATCAGCCATGCCATTGATGCGGGTCCGGCTTCGGCGCAGCAGCAGGAAACCGAGGGCTGGTTGCAATTGCAGGCGCGTAACAAGGTTGCTTCGCCGACCCTGCAGACGTTGACCCCGGCGGAACGGGAGTTGGTCATGCAGCGGTGGTTGAAAAGTTATCAGCATGAGATACCGGAGTTTTTTGATCAGGAGCAGGGGGGTAAGGTTGATAGTGGTTCGGGGGGGGGTGGTTGATTGCCTGTAGGAGCTGCCGAAGGCTGCGATCTTTGCTCTTTTTGTAGGGGAACCGAGTACATGTCCGTTGCTGCGGTCACGGCCGCTCAGGGTTCCGCCCTTACGGCGGGTCACTTTTTCCAGACGCCGAAAAAGTAACCAAAAAGGCTTGCTCCTACGTACGGCCCGCTCGCTAGAGCTCGGGGTTCCTTCGCTCCGGGATCGATCCGGGGGGCATCGCCTACGGTTTGCTTCGCTGCACCTCCTCTCGATGTGTTTGGCTGCGCCAAACGGTCGCTGCGCTCCCACCCCCGGATCAACCCCTCCACTCAGCCTTCCGACGTCGCCCGTGGATCAAGATCAAAAGCGAGGCGAGCTGACACTCGGCCTATTGGCTGACTTCACTCAATCTCTGTGGGAGCTGGCTTGCCAGCGATGGCGGCCTGACAGCCGACCAATCTCCAACTGATGTACCCGATCCACCTGTAGGAGTGAGCCTGCTCGCGATGGCGCCTGCCAGCCAACCCATTTCTTGCAGGCAGCATGCAATTCCTGTGGGAGCTGGTCTGCCAGAAATGCCACCCTGACACCCAACCGTTCTCCACTGATGTACACGGCGCTGGCGATTCAGCAAATCGTCATGCTCGCCGAACTGGCAGTGAGCCGCGCACTCGACCGGATTGACCCACAATCCTGAACCACCCCTGTAGGAGCTGCCGCAGGCTGCGATCTTTTGATCTGGCTTTTTAAAAACCAACATCAAAAGATCGCAGCCTGCGGCAGCTCCTACATTGGGCGCGGTCATTGTGGGAGCCGTTCTGAAGGCCCTGGAATAAGGTCGTGAAAATTGACGCCATCATTCTGACATTTTAGTAGTGTCGAAATGATGGCTCGTGTACATTCCCCGCGCCCGAACCAGGCCAACTGGAGGGTCGGTAGGGATGCCAGTTGAATGTGAGCCCTGCTGAAACTGTTTCATAAAGTTTTGGAAGGGAATCTCGCTTGAATACCGCACGCTTGCGCCAATCGCTGCTGGCGCTGTCCATTGCCGCTGCCACGCTGCACGCTTCTACTGCCGTTGCCGCCAACCTGAACCATGACCTCGGCGGTGGGTCGCTGAACAGTAACCTGCAGACTTGGGGGCTGGTCGATTTGAACGGCAACGGGACCATCGCTCCCGGGTCGCCGTCGACGTTTACTTACGCTGCTCAGTTCATGGGACTGACCGCCGACCAATTGCGCAATAACGCTGATATCCGCATTGACGGCGCCAACCATGGCGTAGGTATCCTCTTGGGTTCCTCTGGCGTAGTGCCGAGCAAAATTACCAGCAGCCTGATCAATCAAGGTTCTATTGCTGTTCACGGATTGACCGGTTCGGGCGATTCCACCGGTATTTCCGATACCGGCAGCACCATAGGTGGAAGTCTCTCCAATACCGGCAGCATTGATGTCAGTGGCGAGCGGGCCGGTGGTGTGATGTTTGTACACACTACCTTGGGCGGGATCAGCAACAGCGGCACGATCAACGCCAGTGGTATTGATGCACTCGGCGTGTTTCTCGACGGTGCCACACTCAAAGGCTCAATCAATAACAGCGGGGTCATTCGTGCTCGCGGTACTGATGCCGAGGCGCTGACGCTGGAGGGTGTGAAGTTCACTTCCGGCGCAATGCTGAGCAACAGCGGTACGATTTCCGGTGAGTCGATTGGTGTTCACGTCAGTGACCAGACAGCCGGCAGCGGTCTGTCGAGGATTTATCAACTGACGGGGTTGATCGAGGGCGGTACGGCGGCGATTCAGGTTGATGACGGGCAAACGTATTTCGACTTCTTCGGCGGCACGGTCAAGGGCGATATGCTTGGTTTGGCTGGCGTGCTGGTCGATGGCGATGCAACGTTCGACGGTTCGACCATCAGGTCCGGGTACGTCACCATCGAAGAAGGCACGCTGACGCTGGTGCGCCCGCACACCACGATCATCGGCGACTTCGACATGGAAGAAGCCAATTCGGTACTGGAGTTGTATCTGGGCAATGACACCAACCCGGCGCTGCCGGTGTTGAAAGTCACCGGCACCACCGACATTGCACCCGGCGGGCAATTGCGTTTGCTGGCGCGCTCCAGCGACTTCCGGGTCACACCCGGCGGCACGCGCTACACCTTGATCAGCTCGGGTAATCTGGTCGGCGGTAATAACCTGACCGTGACTTCCAGCTCTGCGCTGCTGGATGTCAAAAGCTTCGGTGTCGAAGGCAATGACATCATCACGGTGGTGGCGACCAAGTCCGCTGAAGAACTGGCAGACAACACGCTGGCCGTCGGCGGCAGTGTCAACGCAGCCAGGGCGATCGGTCGTCTGTCCGGATCGCTGATGAGTCGCCTCGACGAGCAGGATCCGGTGTACCAGGCCTTCGCCAATGCCAGCACCGATGCTGAGTTGGCGCGCTTGTCCGAGACCCTCAGCCCGGATGTCAGCCGTGGCGTTCTGCATGCAGCAACCAACAGTCAGACGCTGGTTTCCGGTGTGATCAACGAGCGCTCGGCGCGCGCTCGGGCACAGTCGGGCTCGAATGAAAAAGGTGTCTGGCTGCAAGCCTTGAGCAGTGATGCCAACCAGGACGAGCGCCGTGGCGTGAGCGGTTATGACGCTGACAGCCACGGGATCGCGGTGGGGGCCGACGGCCAGTTGAACGCCGATACGACCTTGGGCCTGGCCTACAGCTACCTCGACACCGACGTGAAATCCGATCTGGGCAGCAAGACCCAGGTCACCGGACATGCGCTGACCCTGTACAGCAATTGGCTGCACGACAACTGGTTCGTCGATTCTTCGCTGATGTATGGCTGGAACGACAACGAGTCGAAACGCTACATCGCCGGCACGCGCGCCAAGGCCGATTACGACAGTGATGTTTTCGGTGTGAGCGCGCTGGCCGGTTACAGCTGGCACCTGCTGCCTGCTGTGGTACTCGAGCCGCAGGTCGGTACCCGTTATGCCAATGTCGGCATGGATGCGTATCGCGAGAAGGGCAGTTCGGCGTCGTTGAATGTCGGCAGCCAGCGTTACGAAGTCGGTGAAATAGGCGTGGGTGCACGTCTGGCCGCTGCGTTTGCGGTCGGCACCGGCAGTCTTGAGCCGGAAGCGAAAGTCATGGCATGGCACGACTTTATCGGCGACAAGGTCGACACGACGTCATCGTTCGTTCTGGGCGGCGATTCGTTCACCAGCCGTGGCACCACGCCGGTGCGTGACAGCTATGAACTGGGGCTGGGCGCCAACTACCGCATGGGCGCCTGGAGTGTCGGCGGGTCGTACAACTACGTGACGGCCAGCGGCTTTGATTCCGATGGTTTCACGGCAAAAGTGCGTTACGCCTTCTGACCGGTGCAGGAGCTGCCGAAGGCTGCGATCTTTTGATCTGGCTTTTTAAAAAACAACATCAAAAGATCGCAGCCTGCGGCAGCTCCTGCACGTGGAGGGTTTTAGAGTTGGTAGCTGAAACTGATGCTATACCGCGCTCGACGGTTGAACGTGTCGAGCGCTTCATCGGACATCGCCTTCGCCGCCTCCAGCGCAATGTTGTAGTACTTGGCATCGCCGAAACGCAGACCGATCGCCGCTGACGACAGACTGTTGGCCTGTACCGGCAATTCATTGAACCAGCTGCGCGAGCGGTCCAGCACAACATACGGCTGCAGAATCCTCACCCAGTTGCCGTCGCGGTTGAAGCTGTAGTTGACCTCGTATGCCACCCCCCATCCCTTGTCGCCGGATGCCTGATCGTCAGGATAACCACGACCGAAATTCTGCCCGCCGAACACCGCGCGTTCGCTGTCGGGCAAGCTGTCGTCGCTCCAGTACAGCGCAGCCGACAGCACGCCCTGCCAGTTGTCGAGGAATTTGTTGCTCTGCACCCCGGACAGGCGCACGCGGAAGAAGTCGAGATCGATAGCGCTGTTGTTGGTTTTTGCGCCCATGCTGTCGACGCCCTGGTACACACCGCCACTCAAAATCCGCAGTTGTCGGGCATCAGCCTTGCGCCAGTCGCTTTCGAAGGCGAGGGCGCGTATGTCGGTGCGTTCTTCGACGCTCAACGGGTAGCCGATGACCTTGTAGCGGGTTTTGTCGTTGACCGCGTAAAGCCGTGAGCCGGCGGTGAGCAGCTCGTTGGAGGCGGCAATCAGCGGCAGGGTGAAACCGATCGAATAGCGGTCGTTCTCGCGATGGGGTTTGAGCTCCAGGCCGTTGTCGAGCAACAGGCTGGTGCCCGGGTCAGCGCGGTAGCGCGAAGCGGACAGGGCCAGTTGTGCACCTTCGCTGTTGATGAACTGGTTGTAGTCCAGGCGGTAGTAATGCTCGTGATCATCGCCCGGCGGGAACAAGCCGCTGAGGGTCAATTGCTCGCCCATCGAGGTCTGCGAATTGCTGCTGACACCGAGCAAGGCCTGAGTACCGTTGCGGTTGTCTTCGGTGGTGCTCAGGGTGCTGGTGAACGGTTTGCGACTGGCTTCGGCGACCAGCGTGGTCGCGCCGTCGGTGGTGCCCGGCGGCGGCACCTGCGCCTGAATCGTCACGCCGGGGATGCGCGTCATCAGCGTGGTGTAACGCTCGAACGTCTTGCGGGTCAGCGGGCGTTCGGCCTGGATTTTCGCCGCCAGTTCATCGATCAGGCCTTTGACGCGGCCGATGTCGCCTTGCATTTGCACGTCGCGCACGTAGCCTTCCACCAATACCACCCGTGCCACACCGTCCTCGAAATTCTGTTGCGGCAGGAACGCGTACGACAGCAGATAGCCGTCCTGCTGATAGCGCCGGGTGATGTTGCGCGTGGCTTCGATCAGCTCGGCGAGGCTGGTCTCATGGCCGATCAGCGGTTGGTAATTCTGCGCCAGTTCGGTCAGCGGGTAGATCGTGCCGCCTTCGATCTGCACGGTTTTCAGATTGACCTTGGTGCTCATCATCAACGGCTGCGCAGCGGTCGCCCCGGCATCCGGTACTTGCACCGGCGCGGCACTCGGGCGATAGGCATCGGCCGGCAAGTTGGGCACGGGCAGGTTGCGGATGGTTTCGTTGCTGTTGAGGAAGCTGGGCAGAGTGTCGGCGAGAGCAGCAGAACTGAGGCTGAGGCACAGCAGGGACGCCATAACGCGCATAGGACACTCCATGGTCAGGTCACAGCTTGAGGCTGTTTTTTCCTAAGAAAAAAGCGGAAGACTCGTGGGAATCTTCCGCCCTCAACCAAGCGTAGGCGCTGTAGGTAAGGCCGTCGAATCGGCCAGGTGCAATTTAGCGTTTGTTGCCTCCCAGGGCGCCGGTCAGACCGCCGAGCACACCGCCCAGACCGCCACCGGTGGTGCCCCCGCCGGCACCGCCGTTAACCAGCCCGCCGACCGCCGTGACGGTGCTGCCGACGTTGGTTACCAGCCCACCGACGGCGGTAGTGACCGGATTGGTGGTGGCGGCAATCGCGCCACCGAGGTTGCCCACCGCACCGCCAACCTGGCTGGTGAGACCGGCGACTGGCGAACCGAGACCGGTAGCGGCACCCAGTTGTTGAGTCACGTTGGTGACGCCGCTGGTGACCGGATTCAGCGCTGTGCCCAAAGTGGCGCCCACGGTGGCCAGTGGTGAGGTAGTGGCCGTGATCGGTGAGCCCGAGCCGCCCAGCACAGTGTTCAGCGAAGCGACGGTATTACCCAGGCCGACAGCGCTGACGCCACCGGCGCTGACCACGCCATTGGTGTTGCCGGCATTCAGACCTGCGCCGACATTGACCACTGCACCGCCCACGGTTTGCAGCAGACCGGTCCCGCCGAGGCCGCCACCGAGGCCGCCGCCAATACCGCCGCCAGTACCTGAACCGGTGCCGTTGGAGACCAGACCGCCGGCCTTGCCGACTGCAGTCCCGGCGTTGCTCAGTGCTCCACCGAGGGTATTGGTCAGCGCATTGCCATTGCCCGCGTCGGTCACTTTGTCACCCACGCCGTTGACGGTATCGCCGACTTTCTGGATCACGCCTTTGAGCGGATCGCCCAGACCTGTCGCGCTGCCGACCTTGTCGGTGGTGCTTTCGACCATCGCAATCACCGGCACCAGATTTTTACCGAGCTGATTGGTCAGTTGACTTGTCGGGCCATTGGTCAGCGTGGTGTCGAGGGTATTGCCGAGCATGGTGACTTTCTCGCCAACGCCGTCGAGCAGTGGCGCCACTCGAGTGACCACACCTCCGACCACTGGCACGCTGCCGGTGGCGGTCGCCAGTTTGCCGCTGAGGTCGGAGACGCCGTTGCCGACATCCGTGACCACGCCGCCGACCGAGGCGACGGTGGTAGTCAGGCCGTTAGGGTCGGTGGCCAGTTTGCCGATGCCGTCGGCCACACCATTACCCAAGGTGCTGACGACGTTGCCGGCAGTGTTGGCCGCGCTTTGCACGACGCCGCCAACCACGGGAACGGTGCTTAAAGAGTCGCCAACCTGACCGACACCATCGCCCACGCCGGCGACGGTAGTACCGACATCCTGCACCAGCGTCGTGGTCACCAGCGGCGTCGGTGTCGGATTGGTCGGGTTGGTTGGATCAGTAGGATCTGTCGGGTTGGTTGGATTGGTTGGATTGGTTGGATCGGTTGGGTTGGTGCCGCCAGTACCGCCAGTACCACCGGTTCCGCCGGTGCCTGCTGTATCACCCGTGCCGCCAGTACCACCGGTGCCACCTGTTCCAGCGGTGTCGCTGGACGGCGAAGAGCTGCCGGAACTGCTGTGATGGCCGCCACCGCCGCTGCTGCAGCCAGCGAGGCCAAGGGAGAAAATCAATGCCAGAGCGATTGCAGATTTGCACCATACGTCTTGAGTTTTCATGATCGAGATTCCTTGCACCTGTCACAACGTTCGTTGCCTTCGATGGCTCACCGATCTGTCGCCGGTGATGCCTCGTCCGTGGCTGTAATTTCAGTCGGTGCGCGGATTTCAACCATTCTCAAGTTGGTATTAACGCCTTTATATATAAGCGCCAGTGCAGTGCCTAACGACTAATACCCAAGATATACACGGGCAAAAAAAGGCCTTGAAAATCAAGGCCTGGGGTTTTACGGGAAGGGCGAAGAACGCGAGGAAAACTTAAGTGATATATACACAATTTACGGGCTGTTTCTGCTCTGCCAGAGCGTCAGGCAATCGGTTGCCATAGACCGACCATGTGCTCCAGGTCGCCAGCGCCCATCAACTGCAACTCGCCACTGGAGCCTGCGGCGCTGGCCAATAACCTGACCTCGCTGGGCAGGCGCACCGGTTTGCGAAAATGCACAGCGATTTCCAGATTGGCCTTGGGCAACTGATCCGCCAGCGCTGCCAGCGTGCGTGCCTTGTTCCACAAACCATGGGCGATGGCGGTGGGGAAGCCGAACAGTTTTGCGCTCGCCGCGCTCAAGTGAATCGGGTTGTAGTCGCCGGACACCTTGGCGTATTGCCGGCCAATGTCGGCCGGGGCTTGCCAGTGCGCCACTTCCGTCAGCGCCTGGCTCGGCTGCCACTCCTGCTCGAGCGCCTCGCCTTCGAGTTTCACCCCGCGACAGAGCATCTGGCTTTCGGCCTCCCATAACGGCCCGAGTTGATCATCGAGGGTGGTCAGCAGATCAAACGTCGCGCCTTTGGGATGCGGCTGCAGGTTGTGCACCCGCACACTGACGTGCGCGCGGCTGATCCCGCCCATCGGCCGTAACACGCGGATGCGATTGCTCAGGTGAACCAGCCCGAGCAACGGAAACGGGAAGTCCTTGGCCGTGAGCAACTGCATCTGCAAGGCAAAGGCGAGGATGTGTGGATAAGTCGGCGGCAACAGGCCGTCATCGGCGAAACCGCAGACCTTGCGATACGCCGCCAGGCGTTGGCCATCGACATCGACCCAGCAACGCAATCCGCCGTCGGGCAGTTGCGTGCCGGTGATTTTGCGTCGCGTCGCCGCCCGCGCGTAGAGCCCGGGCAAACCCGGTTCGCGATCCAGTGTGTGCCATTCGATGCTCATGCCTTAAGCCCCCAGAACACTTTGTCCACAGACCCGCAGCGCCTGCCCGGTGAAAGCGCCGGTGCCCGGTTGCGCCAGCCATGCGACGGCTTCGGCGACGTCTTGCGGCAGGCCGCCCTGGCCCAGCGAACTCATGCGCCGCCCGGCCTCACGCAGGCCAAACGGGATGTGTGCGGTCATCTGCGTTTCGATGAACCCCGGGGCCACGGCGTTGATGCTGATGCCGCGTTCAAGCAGTGTCGGCGCCCACGCTTGCGCCAGACCGATCAATCCGGCCTTGCTCGCCGCGTAGTTGGTCTGCCCACGGTTACCGGCGATGCCGCTGATCGAGGCAAGCAGCACCACTCGTGCGTTATCGTGCAGCGTGCCGTTGTCGAGCAGAGCCTTGGTCAGCACTTGCGGGGCGTTGAGGTTCACTGCCAGCACCGCGTCCCAGAATTCCGGGGTCATGTTGGCCAAGGTCTTGTCGCGGGTGATGCCGGCGTTGTGCACCAGAATGTCGAGGCCATCAGGCAACTGTTCGATCAGTTGACTGGCGGCGTCTTCGGCGCAGATATCGAGGGTGATCGCGCGTCCACCGAGGCGGGCGGCGAGAGCTTCAAGTTCGGTCTTTGCGGGCGGTACGTCGAGCAGGATCACCTCGGCGCCATCACGCGCCAGGGTTTCCGCAATGGAAGCGCCGATGCCGCGCGCTGCGCCCGTGACCAGCGCCTTGCGCCCGGCCAGTGGTCGCGTCCAGTCCGTCACCGGTGTCGCGCAAGCCGTCAGGCGAATCACCTGGCCGGAGACGAAGGCACTTTTCGGCGACAGGAAAAACCGCAGTGGTCCTTCGAGTTGATCTTCGGCCCCTTCGCCGACGTAGATCAGTTGCAACGTGCCGCCGCTGCGCAACTCCTTGGCCAGCGACCGGGAAAAGCCTTCGAGCGCCCGTTGCGCACTGGCGGCGAAAGGCTCGCGCAGGGTTTCCGGAGCGCGGCCAAGAATCACCAGATGCGCACTGGATTCGAGGTTTTTCATCAACGGCTGGAAAAATTCACGCAGCTGCTTGAGCTGGTCGGTGTGCTGCAACTCACTGGCGTCGAACACCACGGCTTTGAGTTTCGGACCGTGGCCGGCAATCCACTCGCTGGCGCTCGCAGGCTGTTCGCCGTAGCGATAGATGCCGTCGGTCAAACGGTTGGCGAAGCGGCTGATGCGCTCGGCCAGCGGCCCGCCACCGATCAGCAGCGCGCCCTCCACCGGACGCAGACGTCCGGCCTGCCAGCGTTCCAGCCGCACCGGCGACGGCAGGCCCAGTGCCCCGACCAGACGATGGCCGATGGACGAGTTGGCGAAGTCGATATAGCGGTCAGACATGGAACGCTCTCCAGAAGTTGGGGTTCAAAGTGTGGACTATCGACGGCAATCAATCGTTCGATCCACGCAATACGGCCTACGCTAGAACAGCAGAGTAGTTTGCCCCCGACGGTTTTGTTGCGGAGCACAAATTCAGTAACACAGCAGAACCCTGTAGGAGCGAGCCTGCTCGCGATCGCGGTGTATCAGATGAACATTTGCTGACTGACACACCGCGATCGCGAGCAGGCTCACTCCTACAAGGGGCCAGCGTGAAACCGATCAATCTGAAAAGGAGTTATGCATGAGTCAGCTGCGCCGCGTCGCGATCATTGGCGGTAACCGTATCCCTTTCGCCCGTTCCAACGGGCCGTACGCCACGGCCAGCAATCAGGCGATGCTCACCGCCGCCCTCGAAGGTTTGATCGAACGCTACAACCTGCACGGGCAGCGCATCGGTGAAGTGGTGGCCGGTGCAGTGCTTAAATTGTCACGGGATATGAACCTGACCCGCGAATGCGTACTCGGCTCGCGTCTGTCGCCATCGACGCCTGCGCACGATATCCAGCAAGCCTGCGGCACCGGCCTTGAAGCGGTGATCCTGGTGGCGAACAAAATCGCCCTCGGCCAGATCGACAGCGGTATTGCCGGCGGCGTCGACACCACCTCCGACGCGCCGATCAGCGTCAGCGAAGGCCTGCGCCGAATCCTCCTGCAAGCCAACCGTGGCAAAACCACCGCTGACAAGCTGAAAGCTTTTCTGCAACTGCGCCCAAAGCACTTGATCCCCGAATTCCCGCGCAACGGCGAGTCGCGCACCGGCCTGTCGATGGGGCAGCATTGTGAGTTGATGGCGCAGACGTGGAACATTTCCCGCGAAGATCAGGATCGGCTCGCACTCGAGAGTCATCACAAACTGGCAGCGTCCTATGCCGAGGGCTGGCACAACGATCTGATGACGCCGTTTCTCGGCCTGACCCGCGACAATAATCTGCGCCCGGACCTGACCCTGGAAAAACTCGCCTCGTTGAAACCGGCCTTCGAGAAAAGCGCCAAAGGCACGCTGACGGCGGGTAACTCCACGCCACTGACCGATGGCGCCTCGGTGGTGCTGCTGGGCAGTGAAGCGTGGGCGAAGGAACGTGGCCTGCCGATTCTCGCTTATCTGCGCGATGGCGAAGCGGCGGCGGTGGACTTCGTCAACGGTGCCGAGGGCCTGTTGATGGCGCCGGTGTACGCCGTACCACGCTTGCTGGCGCGCAATGGGCTGACCTTGCAGGATTTCGATTACTACGAAATTCACGAAGCGTTCGCCGCGCAAGTGCTGTGCACGTTGAAGGCTTGGGAAGATCCGGAATATTGCCAAACCCGCTTGGGCCTCGACGCGCCGCTGGGCTCGATCGACCGCAGCCGGCTCAATGTGAAGGGCAGTTCGCTGGCAGCGGGGCATCCTTTTGCCGCCACTGGCGGGCGTCTCGTGGCGAACATGGCCAAGCTTCTCGATGCCGCAGGCAAAGGGCGAGGCCTGATCTCGATCTGCGCCGCCGGCGGGCAAGGCGTCACCGCCATCATCGAACGCTGACCCCACAGGATCTTCAGTGCATCGGCATGTCAGATTCTGTCGCAAATGCCCTCGACGGCCGATAACGCCAAGTGACCCCGGCTCGGCTATGATTCGCAACGGTCGATTTTTTTCGGCACAGTGTATGCATTCATAGGGTTCACAGGTCGGCAACCCCTCCCCGTGGTGCGAGGATTGCCGTATAACGAGTGACATTCGCGTGTTTGGTAATAAAGGACCCACAATAAAAGCTGATGAAGACTCCAAAACGCATTGAACCCCTGATCGAGGACGGTCTGGTCGACGAAGTGCTGCGCCCACTGATGAGTGGCAAAGAAGCAGCTGTTTATGTAGTGCGCTGCGGTAATCAGTTACGTTGCGCGAAGGTCTACAAGGAGGCGAACAAACGCAGTTTCCGCCAGGCGGCCGAGTATCAGGAAGGTCGTAAGGTCCGTAACAGCCGACAGGCGCGGGCCATGGCCAAAGGCTCCAAGTTCGGTCGCAAAGAGACCGAAGACGCCTGGCAGAACGCCGAAGTGGCGGCGCTGTTTCGGTTGGCCGGTGCTGGTGTCCGCGTGCCCAAGCCGTACGACTTCCTCGACGGCGTACTGTTGATGGAACTGGTCGCCGACGAGTATGGCGACGCCGCGCCGCGTCTGAACGACGTGGTGCTGGAGCCGGATCAGGCGCGCGAATATCACGCGTTCCTGATTTCGCAGATCGTGCTGATGTTGTGTACCGGTCTGGTGCACGGTGACCTTTCGGAGTTCAACGTGCTGCTGACACCGACCGGCCCGGTCATCATCGACCTGCCGCAAGCGGTCGACGCTGCCGGCAACAACCACGCGTTCAGCATGCTGGAGCGCGACGTTGGCAACATGGCTTCGTATTTCGGCCGCTTCGCGCCGGAGTTGAAGAACACCAAGTACGCGAAAGAAATGTGGGCGCTGTACGAAGCCGGCACCTTGCACCCGGCCAGCGTGCTGACCGGCGAGTTCGATGATCCGGAAGACCTCGCCGATGTCGGCGGGGTATTGCGCGAGATCGAAGCGGCGCGCCTCGACGAAGAGCGCAAGCAGGCTATCCGTGCGGCAGACGACGAGCCCAAAGGCAAGTCCGACGAACCACCGCCACCGCCGTGGATGCAGTGATCACTTGAACAGAAACCCGGCTTCGGCCGGGTTTTTTGTGTCACAGGCACCCTCACCCCAACCCTCTCCCAGAGGGAGAGGGGGCCGACCGCGCTGTCTGTCGATTTACATCGACCTGAAATACCGAGTTGATTATGGAATGGGCTACCGGGTTGATTGTGGATTCGGTAAGGCTCTTTCACGTCGGCGCATCTTTGAAGCACCCCCAATCAGTCCCCTCTCCCCTTGGGAGAGGGGGCCGACCGCGCTGTCTGTCGGTTTACATCGACCTGAAATACCGAGTTGATTATGGAATGGGCTACCGGGTTGATTGTGGATTCGGTAAGGCTCTTTCACGTCGGCGCATCTTTGAAGCACCCCCAATCAGTCCCCTCTCCCCTTGGGAGAGGGGGCCGACCGCGCTGTCTGTCGATTTACATCGACCTGAAATACCGAGTTGATTATGGAATGGGCTAC
>NZ_LIGE01000011.1 GCF_001297015.1 Pseudomonas sp. RIT-PI-r
CATCCCGAACTCAGCAGTGAAACGATGCATCGCCGATGGTAGTGTGGGGTTTCCCCATGTGAGAGTAGGTCATCGTCAAGATTAAATTCCGAAACCCCAATTGCGAAAGCAGTTGGGGTTTTGTTTTGCCCGCAGGAAAGTTCTTACAGCATTCAAGGACGTCGTCCGGCTGTCACAGCCTGCCGACAATGCTAAGGTTCTGCCCTAGCTTTTGTACTTTTCCAAGGAAGCCTTTATGCCGGACGCCCAGTCCCTCAACGCTGCATTCATGGTGGTTCAGAGCAACAGCCTGGACGAACTGCGCAGCCTTGTGATCAGCATCATGCGACGCTATCCACTGGCGCCTCTGGAAAACGAAATTGCCCTGGTGCAAAGCAACGGAATTGCCCAATGGCTTAAATTGGCTTTGGCGGAAGACCCCGAAGAGGACGATCTCGGCGGCTGCGGTATTGCCGCAGCGATTGATGTGCAACTGCCCGGCAGTTTTATGTGGCAGCTCTACCGAATGGTTCTGGGCCGAGAACAAATCCCCGCCAAATCCCTGCTCGATAAAGCACCACTGACTTGGCGCCTCATGCGCCTGCTACCTCAGGTCATCGATCGCGCACATTTCGAGCCGCTGCAACGGTTCCTCACCCACGACACTGACTTGCGCAAGCGTTACCAACTCTCCGAACGCCTGGCGGATCTCTTCGACCAATACCAGGTGTATCGGGCTGACTGGCTTGAAGACTGGGCTGAAGGGCGGCATCAGCTAAGGAATGTCAGAGGCGAGGTTAAGGCATTGCCAGCCACCAGTTGCTGGCAAGCTGAACTGTGGCGAGCATTGCTGGAGGATGTGGGTGAACAAGGCATGGCACAAAGTCGTGCCGGTGTTCATCAGCGATTCATCGAGCGCATCAACAACCTCTCGGAAGCTCCGCCAGGGCTCCCCTCGCGAGTGATCGTTTTCGGGATTTCTTCGTTGCCGGCCCAAGTCCTTGAAGCGCTGGCCGGGCTCGCGCGTTTCAGCCAGGTTCTGCTTTGTGTGCACAACCCTTGTCGTCATCACTGGGCCGATATCGTCGCCGACAAGGACTTGCTGCGCCACCAATACAAACGACAGTCCCGCAAGAGCGGAATGCCTGTTGTGCTGGATCCGGAAACGTTGCACCAACATGCGCACCCGCTCCTGGCTGCATGGGGAAAACAAGGTCGCGACTACATCAACCTGCTCGATAGCTACGACGACCCCAACAGCTACCGTGCAGCGTTTCGCGATGGTCGAATCGATCTGTTCAGCGAAACTCAGGCGCACAACCTGCTCAATCAACTTCAGGACGATATCCTGGAACTGCGCCCGCTCAACGAAACCCGTGAGCACTGGCCTGCTGTTGATCTGACAAAAGACGACTCGATCCGTTTTCACATTGCCCACAGCGCTCAGCGTGAAGTTGAAATTCTCCACGACCAGCTCTTGGCCCGTTTCAGCGCAAATCCTGATTTGCGTCCTCGGGATGTCATTGTGATGGTGCCGGAGATCGACAGCTATGCGCCGCATATCCGTGCAGTATTCGGTCAACTTGATCGTCATGATCCACGCTTCATTCCTTTCACATTGGCGGACCAGGGCCAGCGGGGCCGCGATCCGCTACTGATCGCGGTCGAGCATCTGCTCAAACTGCCAGACAGCCGTTTTCCCGTCAGTGAGATCCTCGACCTGCTCGATGTTCCCGCATTGCGTGCCCGTTTCGGCGTGGAAGAACGCGACTTGCCGACGCTGCACCGCTGGATTGAAGGCGCAGGTGTCCGTTGGGGCATGAACGCCGAGCAACGTGCAGGGCTCGGCTTGCCCGATGAGCTGGAGCAGAACAGCTGGCATTTCGGTCTGCGCCGGATGTTGCTTGGTTACGCCGTTGGTAGCGCGAACGCCTGCGCGGGTATCGAACCCTATGATGAAATCGGTGGCCTGGATGCGGCATTGATCGGGCCGCTGGTGGCCTTGCTTGATGCACTGGAGCTCGCCCACCATGAGCTTACGCAGCCGGCCCAACCCAAAGAATGGGGCCAGCGACTGCAAGCGCTCATGCAACTGTTCTTCAAAGCCAGCAATGAACACGACGATTACTTGCTGACCCAACTCGAGGAGCTTCGCGAAACCTGGTTGGAGACCTGCGAAGCTGTGGGGCTGGTCGATGAATTACCACTGACTGTCGTGCGAGAAGCCTGGCTCGCCGGGCTGGATCAAGGCCGATTGTCTCAACGCTTCCTCGCCGGCGCGGTGAACTTCTGCACGTTGATGCCGATGCGCGCCATCCCCTTCAAACTGGTTTGTTTGCTGGGCATGAATGACGGGGACTACCCCCGTGCGCAACCACCCTTAGATTTCGATCTGATGGGCAGCGACTACCGTCCGGGTGATCGCTCCCGGCGTGAAGACGACCGCTATCTGTTACTCGAAGCGTTGCTGTCTGCGCGTAATCAGCTCTACATCAGTTGGGTTGGTCGCAGCATTCGTGACAACAGCGAGCGCCCGGCGTCGGTGCTGATCGGTCAGTTGCGCGATCACCTGGCCAGCGGCTGGCGACTGCTCGACGAAAATCGGGATTTGCTGAGCGCCATGACAGAGGAGCATCCGTTGCAACCGTTCAGTGCGCGTTATTTCCATGAAGGTGATCAACTGTTCAGCTACGCCAGTGAATGGCAGGTGTTGCATCAACAGCCTGTACCGAAAAATAACGCAGAGTTACTCACGCCTTTCGTTCAGGAGGAACCGCTGAGCCTCGCTCTCTTGCAGGACTTTCTGCGTAATCCTGTACGGCATTTCTTCACGCAGCGACTCAAGGTGTATTTCGAAGCCGCCGAAGCGCCGTTGGCCGATGAAGAGCCTTTTGTGCTCGACGCATTGCAGCGTTATACGCTCAGCGACAGCCTTCTCGAAGCTGCGCTGAGGCAACCGGACAACATTGATCAAGCCCTCGAGGTTCAAGCCCGCCGTCTGCAAAACAGTGGCCTGTTGCCGATGGCTGGCTTCGGCGAATGTTTACAGCGAGAACTGATCGAACCGCTGCCGGACCTGTTGCAGCGTTATCAACAACTACTGACGTTATGGCCGACACCGCTGACCAGTGCGATCCCGATCAGCCTCGATTTACAGGGTTTGCGCCTGGAAGGCTGGCTTTCAGGCCTGCATCAGCGCGCCGATGGTGGTGTGTTGTCGGTCACGACCATTCCCAACAGCATCGGCTCGATCAAAAGTCGCAAATGGCATCGATTGACCAAGCCGTGGGTCAATCATCTGGTCGCCTGCGCCTGCGGGCTTTCGTTGACCACAGCGTTGGTCGCCAGTGACGACACCTTGCTGCTTGAGCCGATGGAGCAAGAGCGAGCGCTGCGTTTCCTTGGCGATGTGCTGCTCGCCTGGCAGGCCGGTATGCGCCAGCCATTACCGATCGCCGTCAAAACCGCATTCGCCTGGCTGTCCCAGACCGATCCACTCAAGGCCGAAGCGGCCGCGCGTAAAGCCTACGAAGGTGATGGCCAGACCAGTGAAGGCGAGCGTCGCGAAAGTCCGGCGTTGTCCCGGCAATATGCCGACTTCGATGCGCTGCTCGCGGACGAAACATTCTCCGGCTGGTGCGACGCCTTGTACCGTCCATTGCTTGAAGCCCCTTGGCGCTCATTGTCCAGTGATGGGGCACGCGCATGAGTACAAAAACTCCACTTGCCTTGGCATTCCCCCTGCGTGGCAGCCAGTTGATCGAAGCGAGTGCCGGTACCGGCAAGACCTTCACTATCTCAGCACTTTATCTGCGCCTGATCCTGGGGCACGGAGGCGAAGCCAACAGCTTCGGTCGTGAGCTTTTGCCGCCGCAAATTCTCGTAGTGACATTCACCGACGCGGCGACCAAAGAACTGCGCGAACGGATTCGTACGCGACTGGCCGAGGCCGCACGATTCTTTCGTGACGAGATGGCGGCCCCTGACGGATTGATCGCAGAACTGCGCGATCAATTCGTCCCGCAGCAATGGCCCGGTTGCGCCAATCGTCTCGATATTGCCGCACAATGGATGGACGAAGCCGCCGTTTCGACCATCCACAGTTGGTGTCAGCGCATGCTGCGTGAGCATGCGTTCGACAGCGGCAGTCTGTTCACCCAATCCCTGGAAACCGATCACAGCGACCTGCTTGGCGAAGTGTTACGCGATTACTGGCGGCTGTTTTGTTACCCGATGCAGGGTGATGCGCTCAATTGGGTTCGCAACAACTGGGGCGGTCCTGCGGCATTGTTGCCGCGTGTCCGTGGCTTGTTCGCCAGTGAGCGTGACAGCGATGAAGGCAAGGCACCCGCTGAGCTTATCGAAGAGTGCCTGCAAGAACGCCGCGCTGCATTGATCGAACTGAAAATGCCGTGGCGCCAATGGGCAGACGAGTTGCTCGCCATCTGTCATCAAGGTGTTGCCAGCAAGACTGTCGATGGTCGCAAGATGCAAGCGCGTTACTTTGAACCGTGGTTCGAGAAGCTCAAGGCCTGGGCCGAAGACGAGGCCATGGAGCAACTGGACATCGGCACCGGCTTCACTCGACTGACTCCCGACGGCATGGCTGAGGCCTGGAAAGGCCAGGCCCCCAGTCATCCTGGGCTGGACGCCATGCACGGGCTCAAATCCAGTCTCGATGCATTGCCCACCCCCGACGCCGCTGTCCTGCAACACGCCGCCAAATGGGTCGGTGCGCGTTTCGAAGAAGAAAAACGCCGACGCGCCGAAATGGGTTTCGACGACATGCTGTTGCGTTTGGATGCCGCACTGCAATCCGAAGGAGGAGAGCGTCTTGCGATCTTGATTCGCGAGCAGTTTCCGGTCGCGCTGATCGACGAATTCCAGGACACCGATCCGGTGCAGTACCGGATTTTCGAGACGATCTATCGGATCGAAGAAAACAATCCAGACACCGGGCTGTTTCTGATCGGCGACCCGAAACAGGCGATCTATGCTTTTCGCGGTGCGGACATCTACACCTATTTGCGTGCGCGTCAGGCTACCAGCGGCCGCTTGCATACGCTCGGCACCAACTTCCGCTCCAGTCACGGCATGGTCAACGCGGTCAACCATGTATTCCAACGCGCCGAGTCCCGAGAGCAGGGACGCGGCGCGTTTTTGTTTCGGGAAAAAAATGGTGCTAACCCGGTGCCGTTTCTCCCTGTCGAGTCTCAGGGGCGCAAGGAAAAACTTCAGGTTGCCGGGCAAGACGTCGCAGCGCTGAATGTCTGGCTGTTGCCCAGCGATCAGCCATTGTCTGGCGCGGTCTATCGCCAACAATTGGCGGGCGCCTGTGCCAGTGAGATCACTGCGTTGCTCAATGGCGGGCAAAGCGCCAGTGCGGGATTCACCCAGGATGGTAAGGACTTCAGAGGCCTGCGCCCCTCGGACATCGCGATCCTCGTTCGTGACGGTAAAGAAGCCCAGGCCGTGCGCAGTGAACTCGCCAGTCGTGGTGTGCGCAGCGTTTATCTGTCGGACAAGGACTCGGTGTTCGCCGCTCAGGAGGCCCACGACCTGTTGTCGTGGCTCAAGGCCTGTGCCGAACCGGATGTCGAACGCTCGCTGAAAGCCGCGCTGGCCTGCATCACCCTGAACCTGCCCCTGGTTGAGCTGGAACGGCTGAATCAGGACGAGTTGGTCTGGGAAACCCGCGTCATGCAGTTTCGTGGTTACCGCGAACTGTGGCGCAAGCATGGCGTACTGCCGATGCTCCGACGTCTGTTGCACGACTTCCAATTGCCGCAGACCTTGATGGCGCGCAGCGATGGCGAGCGGGTACTGACCAACCTTTTGCACCTCTCGGAACTGATGCAGCAAGCCGCCGCTGAACTGGATGGCGAGCAAGCGCTGATCCGCCATCTGGCCGAGCTTCTGGCGTTGTCGGGGCAGGCCGGCGAAGAGCAGATCCTCCGTCTGGAAAGCGACGAGCAACTGGTCAAGGTGGTGACCATTCACAAGTCGAAAGGGCTCGAGTATCCACTGGTGTTCCTGCCATTCATCTGCTCGGCAAAACCGGTCGACGGCAGCCGATTGCCGCTGCATTACCACGACGCTTCGGGCAAGGCCCAAGTGAGCCTCAAGCCAACCGCCGAATTGATTGCGCAAGCGGATGAAGAGCGCCTCGCCGAGGATCTGCGTTTGCTGTATGTCGCCCTGACCCGCGCGCAACATGCCTGCTGGCTGGGCGTGACGGATCTCAAGCGCGGCAATAACAACAGCTCGGTGCTGCACCTTTCTGCGTTGGGTTATCTGCTGGGCGGTGGCGCGTCTCTGGGGGAATCCAGCGGACTCGACCGTTGGCTGCGAGATCTGCAGCAGGACTGCGCGGCAATCAGCATCGCAGAAACACCGCAGCCCTCCGACGAACACTACCGGCCGCCGCGCAACGAAGCCGTCCTCAGTGCCACGCTATTGCCCAAGCGCAAGGCCAGTGAAAACTGGTGGATCGCCTCCTACAGCGCGCTGCGCATCAGCGATGTGCTGAGTGTCGGCAGCGATGAAGCTCCGGACAGTCCGCAAGCGCAAAAGCTGTTCGATGACGAGCGCCTCGACCCGGACGCACCACGGGAAATCATTGCTGGCGGCGCTGATATTCACCGCTTCCCCCGAGGTCCGAATCCAGGAACGTTTCTCCACGGTTTACTGGAGTGGGCCGGAGACGATGGCTTCGCGGTGTCTCGCGAGGCGCTGGAAGATGCGATTGCTCGTCGCTGCAACTTGCGTGGCTGGGAAGGCTGGATCCTCACCCTCAGTGACTGGCTGCAGCACCTGCTTAAATCGCCATTGCCAATTGATGGCGGGCAGCCGCCGGTGATTCTCGAGCAACTCAAGCAGTACCGCGTCGAGATGGAGTTCTGGTTCGCCAGCCATAAAGTCGATGTGCTCAAACTTGACGAACTGGTGCGCCAGTACACGCACAATGGAGTCGCCCGTGTTGCGGCAGAACCAGTACAACTCAACGGCATGTTCAAAGGCTTCATCGACCTGACCTTTGAACACGATGGCCGTTATTACGTGGCTGATTACAAATCCAACTGGCTGGGCGTGGATGATCTGGCCTACACCGCGCAAGCCATGGAACAGTCGATCCTCGACAATCGCTACGACCTGCAATACGTATTGTACCTGTTGGCGCTGCATCGCCAGCTCAAGGCGCGGCTAGCGGAATACGATTACGACCGGCACATCGGTGGCGCGCTGTATATGTTCCTGCGTGGCACCCGTGCAGACAGTCGCGGTGTTTACTTTGCCCGTCCGCCGCGCGAGTTGATCGAGCGGCTGGACCGGATGTTCCAGGGTAAACCCGAACCCAAGGCCGAACCCGCATGGGAACAGGGAGTCCTGCTATGAGCCGCACTTTTGCTGATCTGTTGCCGACCCCGTTGGCGGCCGATAGCCTGTCGAAACTCGCGCCGCTGACCAGCGCCGATGATTTGCTGCTGTTACTCACCCGCTGGGTCGAGCGGGGTTGGTTGCGTGCGCTGGACAAGGCGTTCGTCGCATTTCTTCACGAGCTTGAGCCGGGCACCGATCCGTTGGTGTTGCTCGCTGCCGCACTGACCAGTCACCAGTTGGGCCACGGCCACGTGTGTCTGGATCTGTTCGAAACACTCAAGGCCCCGGATTTTGCTCTGTCGTTGCCGCCCGAGGGTGATGTGCAGGGCGGCGTGTTGCTGTTGCCCTCGCAACTGCTTGAAGCGCTCGACGGCGTGCATTGGTGCAAGACGCTGGCCGGAAGTGGTCTGGTCGCACTGGCGGCCGATACCCGAGAAGCGGCGCAGCAGCGGCCATTGGTGTTGGTCGGGAAACGTCTGTATCTGCGACGTTACTGGGCTTACGAACGGCGCATCGACGCGGCGTTGCGCCAGCGTTTGGCACAAACTGAGGCAACCCCGGAGGATCTGCCGCAGCGGTTGAATGAATTGTTCGGATCGGCCCGCTCCGGCGAGGTGATCGACTGGCAGAAGCTCGCCTGCGCCCTTGCCACTCGCAGTGCTTTCAGCATTGTCACTGGCGGCCCGGGCACCGGCAAAACGACGACGGTGGTACGTCTGCTCGCGCTGCTTCAAGCGCCGGCGGTTGAGGCGGGTCACCCGCTGCGGATTCGCCTTGCCGCCCCGACGGGTAAAGCGGCGGCGCGACTGACCGAGTCCATTAGTCAGCAAGTGCAATCGCTGAAAGTTGCCGAAGAGGTGCGCGCGAAAATCCCCTGCGACGTGACCACCGTGCACCGTTTGCTCGGCAGTCGCCCCGGTACGCGACACTTCCGCCACCACGCCGGCAACCGCTTGCCGCTGGATGTGCTGGTGGTCGACGAAGCGTCAATGATCGATCTGGAAATGATGGCCAACCTGCTCGACGCGTTGCCGGCCCATGCGCGACTCGTGCTGCTCGGTGACAAGGATCAACTCGCTTCCGTGGAAGCCGGCGCGGTTCTTGGTGATCTGTGTCGTGACGCCGAGCAGGGCTGGTACAACCCGCAAACCCGTCACTGGCTGGAATTTGTCAGCGGTGAATCGTTGCAAGGCAGCGGCCTGCACGAGGACATCGACGGCACCCATCCACTGGCGCAACAAGTGGTGATGCTGCGCCACTCGCGACGTTTTGGCGAGGGCAGTGGCATCGGTCAGCTCGCGCGGCGGGTCAATCAGCAGCTACCGCTTGAAGCGCGTCAGCTGCTGGACAGCGGGCACTATAAAGATGTGTTTGCGGTAAAACTGCCCAAGGGTGAACACGATCCCAAGCTCGAACGACTGGCGCTTGACGGCCACGGCGATGGCAACGGACCGCAAGGCTATCGGCACTATCTGAGCGTGCTGCGCAATCAGCGTCCGTCGCCCGACAGACCGCTGGAACATCCAGACTGGACCCACTGGGCGCGTGACGTCTTGCAGGCCTTCGACACCTTCCAGCTGTTGTGTGCCGTGCGCAAAGGAGCATGGGGCGTTGAGGGCCTGAACCTGCGCATCACCGCCGCGTTGCTCAAGGCACGCCTGATCGACAACGATCAGCAATGGTACGAAGGTCGCCCGGTACTGATGACCCGCAATGACTATGGTCTGGGTCTGATGAACGGCGACATCGGCATCGCACTCAAGCTACCCGAGCGCGACGGGCCGGATGCCGGCAAGCCGCTGCTGCGCGTAGCCTTCCCGCGTAACGATGGCCAGGGCGGTGTGCGTTTCGTATTGCCGAGTCGGCTCAACGACGTGGAAACCGTCTACGCAATGACGGTGCACAAGTCGCAGGGCTCGGAGTTCGCGCACACTGCGCTGATCCTTCCGGATGCCTTGAACCCGGTGCTGACCAAGGAACTGATCTACACCGGCATCACCCGCGCGAAACACTGGTTCACCCTCATCGAGCCGCGTACCGAGGTGTTTGAAGAGGCCGTACAGCGCAAGGTCAAGCGTCTCAGCGGACTGATGCTGGAACTGGAAGAGGGGGGCGTGCCTCACGGGTGAAAATCCAGACGTCGAACGGCGTTTATTGACCAACCGGTCAGGGGGCACCGCCTCGCTGGTGTTGCACCGCTGTGCTATCGTTGCGGCATCATTTCGCTACGATCCAAGAGAATCCCTGCATGAAGGTGTCTGTCTGGGCGACAGAGCGCGCGGTTCGCTGCAAGTACGCGTTGCTTGTCGGTCTGCTCTGGCTGTTGACGGGCGTGGCCGTCGCGCAAGTGCAAAAGCCGACGGGCATGGCTGAGCAACGCGCGCAGTCGGTCACTCAAGTGGTTCTCGGCATCCTCAGTTACGCTCGCTGGCCGGTGGAGCCTGCGCAACTGCGCCTGTGCATCGTCGGCCCTACCGAATACACCGATGATCTGGTCAAAGGCACCACGCAGGCCACTGGCCGACCGGTCATCGTGCGCCGCTTGCTGGCGGACAATCCGGCGATCGTCAGCGAGTGCGATGCGGTCTATATCGGCAAACTGACAGCGGATGAGCGCAGTCGTCTTTTCGAATCGTTGATTGGCCATCCGGTGCTGAGCATCAGCGAAGGTGACGATCAGTGCACGGTTGGCAGCCTGTTCTGCCTGCGCGTCGGCGATGAGCAGGTGTCTTTCGAGGTCAACCTCGACTCGGTTGCCCGCAGCGGCGTACGCATTCATCCAAGCGTGCTGCAATTGTCGCGTCGCAAGCCGGCGGCACCATGAAACTGTTCAGGTCGAATAGCCGCCCAACGCTGGGTTCAGTCATTGGCCGAGGGCATTTGACGGTCGCGCTGGTGGGTGTGGCGATGGCCAGCGTTTCGCTGACGTTGCTCGGCGTACTGGCTTTAAGGGTGTACGCCGATCACAACCTGCACTTGATCGCCCGTTCGATCAGCTACACCGTCGAAGCTGCGGTGGTGTTCAACGACAAGACGGCCGCCAATGAATCGCTGGCGCTGATTGCTTCTGCCGAAGAGGTCGCTGACGCCCAGGTGCTGAACAGCCAGGGACAAGTGCTCGCGCATTGGCAACGCCCGGAAAACGGTTTGTTCTCTGAGCTGGAAATGCAGATCACCCGCGCCATTCTGGAAAAACCCATCAGCCTGCCGATCGAGCATCAGGACCGTGAAATCGGTCGTGTGCTGCTTACCGGCCATGGTGGCAGCCTGATGCGCTTTCTGCTCAGCGGTCTGGCGGGGATCATCCTCTGCACCGCGATCAGCGCCTGGGTTGCGCTCTACCTGGCGCGTCGCCAGCTACGCGCGATCACCGGTCCTCTGCGCAGTCTGGCCAATGTGGCCCACGCCGCCCGCAGCGAACGCGCACTGGATCGGCGCGTGCCGCCGGCACAGATCGCCGAACTCGACAACCTCGGCAACGACTTCAATGCTTTGCTCGATGAGCTCGAGTCCTGGCAGAGCCATCTGCAAAGCGAAAACGAAAGCCTCGCGCATCAAGCCAGCCATGACAGCCTCACCGGTCTGCCGAACCGTGCGTTTTTCGAGGGGCGCTTGATTCGTGCCTTGCGCAATGCCGGCAAACTCAATGAGCGAGTGGCCGTGCTGTTTCTCGACAGTGATCGCTTCAAGGGCATCAACGATAACTTCGGCCATGCTGCCGGCGATGCGGTGTTGGTGGCCATCGCCAATCGCGTTCGCGCGCAATTGCGTGAAGAAGATCTGGTGGCGCGCCTGGGCGGCGATGAGTTCGCCGTATTGCTCACGCCCCTGCACAAGATCGAAGACGCCGAGCGTATTGCCGACAAGATCCTCGCCAGCATGGACATGCCCATCGCGCTGCCGGGCGACACCCGTGTCGTGACCTCGCTCAGTATCGGCATCGCGGTTTTCCCGGATCATGGCGCCACCCCCGGCGGCCTGCTCAATGCCGCCGATGCGGCGATGTATCAGGCCAAACGCCTGTCGCGTGGCGCTCAATTCACGGCTGGGTCGGAGCACCCGGCCGATCCCGTTCAAACCAGGAGCTAATCCCGTGTTCACACTTCCAATCCGACTGTTTTCCGCGTTGCTGTTGATGGCCGCACTGATATTGAGCGGTTGCCAGACGGCCCCGCAAAAAGGCCTGACCCCGGCGCAAGTCGCCGTGCTCAAACAACAAGGTTTCGAACTGACCGATGAAGGCTGGGAGTTTGGCCTGTCCGGTAAAGTGCTGTTCGGCAGCGACGTCGAAAGCCTCAATAAAGAAAGTACCGAGATCGTCGAACGCATCGGCAAGGCCTTGGTGGGCGTTGGCATCGAGCGCGTGCGGGTCGATGGCCATACCGACGCGTCAGGCAAGGAAACCTACAACCAGCAATTGTCACTGCGCCGCGCCAAGAGCGTTGCCAACGTACTCGGCACGGTCGGCATGAAGCAGGAAAACATCCAGCTGCAAGGCCTCGGCAGCAAAGAACCGGTGGCGTCCAACAGCACGGCAGCGGGACGCACCGAGAATCGCCGAGTGGCGATCGTGGTCAGCAACGACTAATCGGCGAACTGCATTTCGCCGGTTTCACCCATCAACAGCGCCTGATTGCGCTCGGTCACCTCACGGATGTAATCCCACAACAGGGTAATCCGCTTGAGCTTCCTCAGGTCCTCGCGGCAGTACATCCAGAACTGTCGGGTAATGTCGATCTCCTCCGGCAACACTGGCAGCAGGCGCGGATCCTGCGCGGCGAGGAAACACGGCAGAATCGCCAGCGAGCGCCCTTGCTGCGCCGCGACGAATTGCGCGATCACGCTGGTGCTGCGCAAGTTGGCGCTTGCGCCAGGCAACACGTTCGCCAAGTAGAGCAGCTCCGAGCTGAACGCCAGATCATCCACATAACTGATGAATTGATGCTTGCCCAAGTCTGCCGGGCGGCGGATCGGTGGGTGTTTGTCGAGATAGTCCTGGGTCGCGTAGAGCTGCAAGCGGTAGTCGCAGAGCTTGCAGCAGACGTACGGCCCATGCTCCGGGCGCTCCAGCGCGATAACGATGTCGGCCTCGCGCTTGGACAGGCTGATGAAGTGCGGCAGCGGCAGGATGTCCACCGAGATCGCCGGGTAGGCGTCGACGAAATGGCTCAGTTGCGGGGTGATGAAAAAACTGCCGAAACCTTCGGTGCAGCCCATGCGCACATGCCCGGACAGAGCCACGCCAGAGCCTGAAACCTGCTCGCACGCCATGTGCAATGTGCTTTCAATCGACTCGGCATAACCGAGCAAACGCTGACCTTCGGCGGTCAGCACGAAACCGCTGGTGCGCGACTTTTCAAACAACAACGTGCCGAGCGCCGCTTCCAGTGAACTGATTCGCCGTGACACCGTGGTGTAGTCGACGGCCAAGCGTTTGGCAGCAGTGCTGGCCTTGCGGGTACGGGCGACTTCGAGAAAAAACTTGAGGTCGTCCCAGTTCAGCGAGCCTAGGGAGGTGATGTTTTTTTGCATGATGGACGGGCTTATATGTGCGTTCTTATTAGAAGTTTGCACATCTATACTCCAAAAACAGTCCGACAACCAATTCGTGACACACGCCTCATCTCAAGGCGAACCCTTCGCCTTGGCTCCTACGATAAAAACAAGTTTCGGAGACCAGCATGAACGCATCGCTTACGCCCAACGAAACCACGCTGCAGAAGGTCAAGCTGCTGATCGACGGCGAATGGGTCGAATCGCAGACCACCGAATGGCACGACATCGTCAACCCGGCGACCCAGCAAGTGCTGGCGAAAGTCCCGTTCGCCACCGCCGCTGAAGTCGACGCCGCCGTCAGCGCCGCCCAGCGTGCGTTCCAGACCTGGAAACTGACCCCGATCGGTGCGCGAATGCGCATCATGCTCAAGCTGCAAGCGCTGATCCGCGAACACTCCAAACGCATCGCTATCGTCCTGAGTGCCGAGCAAGGCAAAACTATTGCTGACGCCGAGGGCGACATTTTCCGTGGGCTGGAAGTGGTCGAGCACGCGTGCTCCATCGGCACGCTGCAGATGGGCGAGTTCGCCGAGAACGTCGCCGGCGGTGTTGATACCTACACCTTGCGCCAGCCGATCGGCGTGTGCGCCGGCATCACCCCGTTTAACTTCCCGGCGATGATTCCGCTGTGGATGTTCCCGATGGCGATTGCCTGCGGCAACACTTTCGTCCTGAAACCTTCGGAACAGGATCCGCTGTCGACCATGTTGCTGGTGGAACTGGCAGTCGAGGCGGGCGTTCCGGCGGGCGTGTTGAACGTGGTTCACGGCGGCAAAGACGTGGTCGATGGCCTGTGCACGCACAAGGACATCAAAGCAGTGTCGTTCGTCGGTTCGACGGCGGTCGGCACTCACGTTTACGATTTGGCGGGTAAACACGGCAAACGCGTGCAATCGATGATGGGCGCGAAGAACCACGCTGTGGTGCTGGCCGATGCCAATCGCGAGCAAGCGCTGAATGCCTTGGTCGGTGCCGGTTTCGGTGCGGCCGGGCAACGTTGCATGGCCACCTCGGTGGTGGTGCTGGTTGGCGCGGCGAAACAATGGTTGCCGGATCTGAAGGCGCTGGCGCAGAAACTCACCGTCAACGCCGGCAACGAGCCGGGCACCGATGTCGGCCCGGTGATCTCGAAGAAAGCCAAGGCGCGAATTCTCGACCTGATCGAAAGCGGCATCAAGGAAGGCGCCAAGCTGGAACTGGACGGTCGTGACATCAAGGTGCCGGGCTACGAGCAAGGCAACTTTGTCGGCCCGACCCTGTTCTCGGGCGTGACCACCGACATGCAGATCTACACCCAGGAAATCTTCGGCCCGGTGCTGGTGGTGCTGGAAGTCGACACCCTCGATCAGGCCATCGCCCTGGTCAACGCCAACCCGTTCGGCAACGGCACCGGCCTGTTCACCCAGAGCGGTGCGGCGGCACGCAAATTCCAGACCGAAATCGACGTCGGCCAGGTCGGCATCAACATCCCGATTCCGGTGCCGGTGCCGTTCTTCAGCTTCACCGGTTCGCGCGGTTCGAAACTCGGCGACCTCGGCCCGTACGGCAAGCAAGTGGGGCAGTTCTACACGCAGACCAAAACGGTCACGGCACGCTGGTTCGATGACGACAGCGTCAAAGACGGCGTGAACACAACCATCAATCTGCGCTGAGGAATCGGCCATGAAAATCGCATTTATCGGTCTGGGCAACATGGGCGCGCCGATGGCGCGCAACCTGATCAAGGCTGGCCATTCGCTGAACCTGGTCGACCTGAACAAAACCGTGCTGGCGGAACTCGAGCAACTGGGCGGCAGCATTCGCGCTTCGGCGCGTGAGGCGGCCGAGGATGCCGAACTGGTGATCACCATGCTCCCGGCGGCTGTGCATGTGCGTAGCGTCTGGCTGGGTGAGGACGGTGTGCTCGCGGGCATCGGCAAAGGCGTGCCGGCGGTGGATTGCAGCACGATTGATCCGCAAACGGCTCGCGATGTGGCTGTCGCTGCGGCCAGACAAGGCGTGGCGATGGCTGACGCACCGGTCTCTGGCGGCACCGGCGGTGCGACCGCCGGCACGCTGGCCCTCATGGGCGGCGCCCCCCCGGAACTGTTCGCCACCCTGCAACCGGTGCTCGCGCAGATGGGCCGCAACATCGTGCATTGCGGTGAGGTCGGCACCGGGCAGATCGCCAAGATCTGCAACAACCTGCTGCTGGCGATCTCGATGGTCGGCGTCAGCGAGGCGATGGCGCTGGGCGATGCACTGGGGATCGATACGTCGGTGCTGGCCGGAATCATCAACAGCTCGACCGGGCGCTGCTGGAGTTCGGAGATGTACAACCCGTGGCCGGGGATTGTCGAAACGGCGCCGGCATCGCGCGGCTATACCGGTGGATTCGGTGCGGAATTGATGCTCAAGGATTTGGGTTTGGCGACGGAAGCGGCGCGTCAGGCGCATCAGCCGGTGGTGCTCGGCGCGGTGGCGCAACAGCTTTATCAGGCGATGAGTCAGCGTGGGGATGGCGGGAAGGATTTCTCGGCGATCATCAACAGCTATCGCAAGCCTGCAATAGAAGGGCAGCGTTGAACAAACTGTGGAGCGAGCCTGCTCTCGATGACGGCGGTAACTTCAACGCGGAGGTGACTGACCGTGCGCTTTCGCGAGCAGGCTCGCTCCCACAGGAGGATTGCGTATATCAGACATTGTTTGCCGGGAAATCACGTCGGGTGATCTCCCGGCTTTTTTGCATCAGGCAAACACGAAATACTTGCGCACGGTCTCGACCACTTCCCAGGTACCTTTCATCCCCGGCTCAATCACAAAGATGTCGCCAGCGCGCAAGTGAATCGGCGCCATGCCGTCCGGCGTGATCACGCAGTAGCCTTCCTGGAAATGGCAATACTCCCACTTCACATATTCCACGCGCCACTTGCCGGGTGTGCAGATCCACGTGCCCATGATCTTGTTGCCGTCTTCGCTGGTGTAGGCGTTGAGATTGACGGTGTGCGGGTCGCCTTCGAGTTTTTCCCACTTGCAGGCGTCGAGTACCGGAAGAGGATGGGTGTCACGCAGAACGGTGATGGGGGCGGACATGAAGGCTCCAGGCAAATGACGGATTGAACCGCCAACTTAGCGTCTGCTGAAACGGCCGGGATGTCTGAGGTCGACCTCCTGATGCCTGTGAGCGCTGAGCAGCAACACTCTCGTAACATCGAGCGTTGCACCATTGCCGTGCATATATGACGGTTTTAATACAGTCATGCCCCATAAAAGTTCAATGAATTTTTAGACTAAAACGAGATAACCGTTCTGACACCTATTGCAAAACAAAATCGTCTGTACTATAACATTCGTACTAAAGGACATTCCCACCCAGATGGAGTTACACCTGAGTCACGGACAGACTTGAATTGGTTTTTTCTCACGCAGACGACTGACTTGGCCATTGGCGCAAGCGTTGACTTCTACCTGTCGTTAATGAGCACTGGTAGTTGAATGGAACATTCAGTTAATAGTTGCGCGGACGCAATGTCCTGCGTGCTTTGCGTGAGCTTTAAATAAACAATTAACGATTAGTTCGCATCGATTGACTGCGTGCGCGGGATATCTTTGTGCGTCAAATCACTTGTGCTTGGCATCATGGAATGAGGCTGGATTGTGGACGACGTAAACGTAATTGAAGTTTCGACGACAGTGGACAGTGGCAGCGTACTTGGCCGCCATGTCTGGGTGCGCGCTGGCACTCGTCTACAAAATGTCCAGGTCGGTGATGACTGTTTTATCGGTTTTCGCTGCGATGTGCAGTTTGCCGCAATCGGCACTTCCAGCATGTTGGCCACGGGTGTGCACTGCATGGGCACCGCGCAGGCGCCGATCCGGATTGCCGAGAACGTCTGGCTGGGTGCCAAGGTTACTGTTAACGAGGGAGTCAGCATTGGTGCAGGCGCAGTGATCGCCGCCGGTGCGCTGGTCACGGCAGATGTGCCGGCTGACGCCATCATGGTGGGGCGCCCGGCGCGCTTCATCGGCTGGCGCTCGGTGGTCGAGGATGGCCGCCCAAGCCCGGAACAGGTGCTGGCAAAAGTCCGTGAAAGAGCTCGCTCGGGCTTGCCGTCGATGCTTGATCGCTCAACGCAATCGGTGGCCAGGCTGAAATCGTTGAACCCTGAAACCGCTACGTGGGAGATCAGCGACGAAGCGTTGATCGACGCGGAATTACGCGGTGGTGCGTCGGTGGAAATCGCCCACGATTGCATTCTGATCGGGCGCAGCAGCCGTCAGGGCGGGATGTCGCAACTGGGCGGTATCGAACTCGGCACGGGTGTCCGGCTCGGTGAAGGCGTGGTCATCGAAGCCGCTGGCGGCGTATCGATCGGCGCGTTCAGCGAGGTGGCGGCGGGCGTCACGATTGTGGCTTCAACTCACGATCATTCATTTCGCTCGTTGCCTTGGGAAGAGGCTCCCGTACGGATAGGAAGTCGTTGCGTCATCGGTGAGGGCGCGCTCTTGGTTGGTCCACTGAGTGTTGGTGATGGTGCGGTTATAAAACCACACTCGGTGGTTATAAGGGATGTATTGGAAAACACTGTGGTTCATGGCGTTGTTCAACTAATGGAGATTCAAGAATGATTTTGTTTGCCCCAAATCCGACAGGTTCCGGTCATAACATGCGTGCGCTTTCCATCGCTCAGGCGATAAAAAAGCAAAGCCCGAATATGCCGCTGACTGTGGCGCTGGCTTCTTTGCAGCCGACATTCACGCCGCTGTTCGAACAGTCCGGTATTGAAGTGGTAGATATTGCCGGTCGCCTGGTTGATTACTCGAAAAAGAGTAACTTGTCGAAAGAACTCGACTGGGCCAATTATATCGGCGGTTATATCGCCAATACCTTTTTGTCCGGTGAGCGAATTCTTTCCTACCTGGCGCTGATCGCCGAATACAAACCGACCGTGCTGGTCTCGGACTACAACATGGCGGCCTGTCTGGCGGCGATTTTCAGCGGTACGCCGCTGGTGTTCGTCACCGAACGCTATGACTTCACCCTCTGCCAGCTGGAAGACCATGACCTGGCCGACGGCGGTTTCGAGGTCAATGCGCTGGAAATGGCCCGGGCCCGCACCGCACTGCACAGCCAGTTCAACTGGATGATCAACCAGAGCCAATTGGTGCTGACTGACAAGCCGTACGTGGCTTCTCTGGATCACGGCACGCCGGTCGCCGAAGCGCTGCTCAGCGGCAAGGCGCACTTTGTCGGGCCGATGATTCGCGACATCAATGTGCAGAGCGGCCTGAACGTGCGCGAGCAACTGAACCTTGGCGATTCGCCGTTCATTGTCGCGTCGATCAGCGGCACCACTATGTTTGCGCAAAACAAGGATGCGCTGCTCGCCGCTTATCTCGACAGCTTCCGGATCCTGCGTGAACGCAATCCGGAACTGAAACTGGTGCTGTTGGGGCGTCAGGATATCCAGGCGCAGGACGGTGTGGTTTGCGTGCCGTATTACCCGGACTGGATGGGCCTGCTGCGCGAGGCCGAACTGCTGATTTCGGCTCCGGGATGGATCACCGTGACGGAAATCGCCGCATTGCATATTCCGACCCTGTTCGTGCTGCCATCGAAGTCGGAATACCACGAACTTGAAGCGTTGCGCCGCCTGGAACTGCTCGGTTTCCCGACTCACCTGGGGCACGACCGTGACCGTATCGTCGAACTGGTGCAAAACGAACTGGAGAAAGACACCCGGTCGCCGGCGTACTACGCGCCCCATCGACAAGTGGCGGCACCGGACGGCGAAGGCGCGGTACGCGCGGCGACCCGTATCATCGAATTGTGCAACGGCACGGTTGTGCCGCTGACCGAAAGCAAAGCGGCTTAACCTCACGGAAGAGGGATTCACCATGGCGCTGCATCCGCAGTTTCAATTTGATCAAGGCCTCATGGACATCGAATTCGGTGGTTTTTTTGCCGTCACCGATGCCAGTGGGAAAGTCGCGATTTCCAGCGACAAGCAGTTGCAGGATCAGATCGACGCAACGCTTTATCAGGCCGAACACGGCGACGACGCGCAACTGCGTTTCGCCCATGCCGGGCTGATGCGATTGCATGACGTCGCGAACGCAGGTTTTCACGAACTTGCCGATCGCTACTGGACGCCACATGGTTCGGGCCGTTGCAGAACACTGGCAGTGCAACTGGATGCGCTGGCAGCATTGATTGCCTATCAGCGCCGGGTGCCGGAGGACGCCAGCAACCGTGGGGTGATTGCCGCCATGCTCGAGCGAGTCGAAGCGCTCTACGCCAGATCCACAGTCGCCGGGTTATATACCAGCGACTGGTCGACGCCGCTGGAGCTTGCGACATCGATCGACCTCGACATCAGCGCCACGGCCCTGCTGGCGCGTATCGACAACGAGCCTTTGGGCCTCGGTCTGGTCGGGCATTTGCAGGTCCACGCGGAAAATCTGATCGCCCGCGTGGCGGGCAGCGATAGCGAGTCTTGCGTCGACGTCGCGCTGAGCCGTTGTGCGGTACGGGCGCAAGTCAGCCTGGTGCTGGCGCGTCTGGCCAGTGTGCGTGACGACAACGCGCTGGCCAATCTGGCGCGCTCGTTTCTGTTGCAGACTCTGGCGCTGTTCCGCGACCCGGCCTATGGCGGTTATTGGGATCGAGTCGGCATCAACGGCAAGGTTCGCTGCGACTGGCACACCTCCTACAAGCATCATGAGTCGCCATTTCCGATCAAAACGGCGTATGACGTGGCGTTGCTGTTGCAGGTGATCCAGGCATTGCCGGGAGGCGCGAGCGAAAGTGATCGAGCGTCGGTGACGGCCGCGCTGCTGGAGTTTCACGACACCTGCAACGGTGGGCTGTTCATGGGCAAAGGCTATTTCTGGTCAACGCCCGATGACCCGACCGTGCCGTTCATTCGCCAGTTCTGGGCACCGCCGCGTCAGCCGGGGATCTTCAGTATCGGCAACCTGACGTACTTGCCGCTGCACTTGAAGAGTCTGAAAACCCAACTCGCTGCGGCGCATGCCTTGCAATCCATTGCGCCGGTTACCGTTGCACAAGCGCACGACAATGCCGATCGGGTGAGCCGCGAGCTGGAGGTGATCGATGGCGGCGGCGACGTGCAGGACATTCACCCGCGCGGCGTGCCGTCGATCAATGTCGATCTGCAACGTTATCTCGCGTGGCTGGCCAAGGCCCGGGCGTCCAATCAGACACCTTACGGGTTGACCGCCGAAACCACACCGCTGGGCTTTCGCGCTGACAAGACCTGGCAGGTGTTTTCCGGTCTGCATGTGATCTCCGATCTGCATGCATTGGGTCTGCAGATTGAAAACAAGGCGAGCCTGATCGATTGCATTCAGGCCTCGCAAAATATCGACGGTGGTTTTGCCGAACAGCCCGGGCACCTCAGTGATGTCTTCGCCACGTACTGTGCGGTGTTGTCGCTTCGCGTGCTGGGTGCCTTGCCGGCCGATGCGCAGGCATGTGTCGGCTATCTGCAAGCGTGCCAGAACGCCGATGGCGGGTTCGGCGACGTGGCGGGTTTCGGCTCCGATATCTGGCACACCAACCTTGCCGTGTTGTCGCTGCATGCGCTCGGCGCCAAGGCTACGGATGAGCAAGCGGTGATGGCGTTCGCCTTGCGCTGCCGCTCGGTTGACGGCGGATTCGGCAACAAGCCGGGTTATCCACCGGATGCGTTTTCGGTGTATCGCGTGGTGTCCACGCTGTTCATTCTCAACCGGCGCATCGTCGATGCACGGCAGACCGTGGCATGGCTGCAAAGCCTGCAACTGGAAAACGGCTCGTTCCACTATCGGCCAGGCAAGGCAGTCAGTCTGGTGGGTACTTACATGGCGATTGCGGCGATGTACCTGCTCGATGCTCAGCCGACGCATTTACAGGCGTCGAAGGACTGGATCGCGGCTCACCAGAAACAGGACGGTGGTTTCGGCCCGCTCAACTCGACCTCGGCGACCACCGACGAAAGCTTCGTCTGCATCCAGACGCTGCTGATTCTTGAGCAAGGCCTGTCGCAATACTGGGTGGCATTACTGAACTGACCCGTCCCTGAAGGCGGGCAGCATCGAAGGACTGTGAATCATCATTTTGCCAGGGGAGGCGCTGATGAAAATTTTAGTGACAGGGGGCGCGGGCTTTATCGGCTCGGCAGTGGTGCGGTTTCTGCTCAATGAAACTGACTGCGAAGTGATCAATCTCGACAAATTGACTTACGCCGGCAATCTGGAATCGCTGGCTGAGGTCGCGGACTCACCGCGCTACCGTTTCTGCCAGGTGGATATTTGCGACAGGCCGGCGCTGGACGAAATCTTCATGCGCCTGCAGCCGGATGCGGTGATGCATCTGGCGGCCGAATCCCATGTGGATCGTTCGATCGATGGCCCTCAGGCTTTCATCGAAACCAACATCGTCGGCACTTACACCCTGCTCGAAGCCGCGCGCGGTTATTGGAACCGTCTGGACGCTGAGCGCCAGCAGGCGTTCCGCTTCCACCATATTTCCACCGACGAGGTGTATGGCGATCTGGAGCCTGAAGATCCGGCGTTTACCGAAACGACCGCCTATGCGCCCAGCTCACCTTACTCGGCGACCAAGGCCGGTTCGGATCACCTCGTGCGGGCCTGGCACCGCACGTTCGGGCTGCCGGTGGTGATGAGCAATTGCTCGAACAACTACGGGCCTTATCACTTCCCGGAAAAACTCATTCCGCACGTCATTCTCAATGCTCTGCAAGGCAAGCCGCTACCGGTGTACGGCGACGGTGCGCAGATCCGCGACTGGCTGTTTGTCGAGGATCACGCCCGGGCGCTGTACGCGGTGGTCAGCAATGGTGAAGTGGGGCAGACCTACAACATCGGTGGTCACAACGAGAAAACCAATCTCGAAGTGGTGCACACCTTGTGCGATCTGCTTGAAGCACGTGGGGCGCAGAAGCCGGCCGGGGTCGCGCATTTCCGCGACCTGATCACCTTCGTCAAGGATCGTCCGGGCCACGACAAGCGCTATGCCGTCGATGCCGGCAAGATCCACGCGCAGTTGGGCTGGACGCCGCAGGAAACCTTCGAAAGCGGCATGAAAAAAACCGTCGGCTGGTACCTCGACAATCGCGCCTGGTGGATTCGCGTGATGTCCGGCGCCTATGCCCTGGAGCGCCTCGGCGACCACCTGCAAGAAGCCCGCGTGGCTTGAAATCAACCCCCGTTCAATGACGCCGGCTGGCGTCAGTCATTTATTGCTGAAAAGGAAACAGGCATGGCCAAGTACAAGGGAATTCTGTTGGCGGGCGGCGCTGGCTCGCGGTTGCACCCAATCACTCTGGGCGTATCGAAACAGTCGCTGCCGGTGTATGACAAACCGATGATCTACTATCCGCTGTCGGTGCTGATGCTGGCGGAAATTCGCGAGATCCTGATCATCTCCACGCCCGAAGATCTGCCGGGCTTCCAGCGCATGCTCGGTGACGGCAGCCAATTGGGCCTGAGCCTGAGTTATGCCGTGCAGCCGAGCCCGGACGGCCTGGCGCAGGCGTTCATCATCGGTCGCGAGTTTGTCGGCGATGACAACGTCTGCCTGGTGCTCGGCGACAACATTTTCTATGGCGCCGGTTTCGGCGAAACGCTGTTGCAGGCCGCGACCCGCGAAGAGGGCGCGACCGTGTTCGGCTACTACGTGGCGGATCCGGAACGCTTTGGCGTGGTGGAATTCGACGCCAGCGGCAAGGCCCTGAGCATCTGCGAAAAACCGAGCGAGCCGAAGTCCAACTTCGCCGTCACCGGCCTGTATTTCTACGACAACGAAGTGCTGCGCATTGCCGCCGAGATCCAGCCGTCACCACGCGGCGAACTGGAAATTACCGACGTCAACAATGTTTACCTGCAACGCGGACAGTTGAACGTTTCGGTGATGGGCCGCGGCATGGCCTGGCTGGATACGGGGACTCACGACGCGTTGATGGAAGCGGGCAATTTTGTCCAGGCCATCGAGAAACGTCAGGGTCTGAAAATCGCTTGCCTGGAAGAGATTGCCTACAACAAGGGCTGGATCGATGACGCGCAGTTGCTGGTGCTGGCGGGCAGCATGAGCAAGACCGGTTACGGTCAGTATCTGGCACGACTGATCAACGATGACGTGCTGACGGTGCTGGATGCCCAGCGCTCGTTGAAGGGCGCGGCCTGATTGGTCAGCAGCGTCAGGTGGAGCGAGTTTGCCGACGAAGCGCTCGGAGGGGCGAACACCCCGCACGGGCGCTTTCGCGAGCACGCCCGCTTTCTGCGGTTTTAGTGGCCGGGACGCTGTCCGCTTGCGCGGTATTGGCGTTCGGGCGTTGATCGACAGACGGCATCTGCAGCGATTGCAGATGTGCCAGGCGATTGGCGTGGGTCGGTGCTTCGGCGGCGAGCGGCGAGCGGCGTTTGCGGGTTTCTTCACGCAGCACCGGCAGCACTTCCTTGCCGAACATGTCGAGTTGTTCCAGCACGGTTTTCAACGGAATACCGCCATGGTCGAACAGAAAGAGCTGGCGCTGATAGTCGCCGAAGTACTCGCGGAAAGTCAGCGTCTTGTCGATGATTTCCTGCGGGCTGCCAACGGCCAGCGGGGTCATCTCCATGAACTCTTCCAGGGATGGACCGTGGCCATACACCGGCGCGTTGTCGAAGTACGGACGGAACTCGCGGCGGGCATCCTGAGAATTGCGGCGCATGAAAATGTGCCCGCCGAGACCGACGATGGCTTGCTCCGGCGTGCCATGCCCGTAGTGGGCGAAACGCGCCCGATAGAACTCGACCAGAGCCATGAAATGTTCACGCGGCCAGAGGATGTGGCTGGCGAAAAAACCGTCACCGTAATACGCCGCTTGTTCGGCGATTTCCGGGGTGCGGATCGAGCCATGCCAGACGAAGGGCGGCAGGTCGTCCAGCGGACGGGGAATGGACGTGAAGTTTTTCAACGGGGTGCGAAAACGTCCGCTCCAGTTGATGTCTTCTTCGCGCCAGAGCCGATGCAGCAAGCGATAGTTTTCCATCGCCAGCGGCAGTCCGTCGCTGATGCTTTTGCCGAACCATGGATAGACCGGTGCGGTGTTGCCGCGCCCGAGCATCAAGTCCATGCGCCCGCCGCAGAGGTTTTGCAGCAGCGAATATTCTTCGGCCAGGCGTACCGGGTCGTTGGTGCTGATGAGGGTGGTGGACGTCGACAGAATGATGCGCTGGGTTTTCGCGGCAATGTAGGCCAGCAGCGTGGTGGGAGAGGAGGTGATGAACGGTGGGTTGTGATGCTCGCCGGTGGCGAAAACATCCAGACCGATGTCTTCGGCTTTCTGCGCAATTTGCAGGGTCGCCTGGATGCGTTCCGATTCGCTGGGGGTACGGGCGTTGGTAGGGTCTTGCGTGACGTCGCCAACGGTGTAGATCCCGAATTGCATAAAGCCTCCTTGCCTTGGGTAAAGGTTTGTTTGAAACCCTGCCGCGAAGGTTAAATCTTCGAGGCACTTGAAATGTACGCCTGTACACGTACAATCGCAATCGTGGATCATCGTTCGAACGGATTTCGAAGACCTCATCTAGACGGGAGCGCAACATGGAACTGGGATTTATCGGGTTGGGTACGATGGGCGCACCGATGGTGCTGAACCTGCTGAAAGCCGGACATCGGGTGCGCGTCTGGAACCGTTCGGCGGCGCCGTTACAGGCGTTGGTTGCTGCCGGTGCCGAAGCCGTCGACAGCCCGGCGCTCGCGGCTCGCGCCGAGGTGCTGATCTCAATGCTCGGTGACGATGCGGCGATTCGTGCGGTGTTTCTGAATGCCCGCGCCATCGACGGTCTGGCGCCCGGCAGCGTTCACGTCAACATGTCCACAGTGTCTGTCGCCCTGGCCCGGGAAATGGCAGCTTTGCACACGGCGTGCGGTGTCGGTTATGTGTCGGCACCGGTGTTGGGTCGGGTGGACGTCGCGGCGGCTGGCAACCTGAATATCCTCGCTTCCGGGGCCGCTGATGCACTGGCGCGGGTACAGCCATTGTTTGACGTGCTGGGACGCAAGACCTGGCCGTTCGGCGCAGACGCTGAAAGCGCTTGCGTGGCCAAACTCTCGGCCAATCTGATGATTGCCGCCGCGATCGAAGCGACCGCTGAGGCTTCGACCCTGGCCAATGGTTATGGGATCAGCCGCGCGGATTTCATCGAGATGATCACCTCGACGCTGTTCGCGGTTCCGGTCTATCAGGGCTACGGCAAACTGATGGTCGACAAACAGTTCGAGCCTGCCGGATTCAAACTGTCGCTGGGGCTCAAGGATGTACGCCTGGCGCTGGAGGCCGGCGAGGCTGCGCAGGTGCCACTGCCGTTTGCCAGTGTGTTGAAGGATAACCTGCTCGATGGCATGGCCCATGGTCAGGCCGATCAGGACTGGGCATCACTTTCAGAGGTCAGTGCCCGACGCGCCGGCTCCAGGTAACAAATTAACTGTACAGACCGTAACTTGCGTGCAAGTTCGGCTGACACTTTGCGCCTGGAATTATTGTCGGACAGTTATTGGTTTTTTACTGAAATATGCAAGAAGTCTGATAATAACGCTTGTCAATGTACGACTGTAGACGTACATTTTTATCGGGGTTTAACAACAATAAAATTCTGTCTGTTTTTTCATCTGCTGACCCTTAATAAATAATAGCTAGGAGCCGTTATGAAGAATCTAATGCAATGGAACAGCCTTCCCTCCGAATCCAGTGAATGGCTTGAGAAGGTGCGTGCACTGAGTCCGCTGATCGTTCAGCACCGAGATTACAGCGAGCAGACGAACGCGACGCACAAGGATGTGATGTCTCAATTTTTCAAGGAAGGTTTTGGCCGCACTTCGGTGTCCAGGGCGTTCGGCGGATCACAGGTCGATATCCAGACCACGTCCGCCCTGTTGCTCGAATTTGCCCGTCACGACGCTTCGCTGTCCTGGCAGCTGGCGGTGCAGGTGGCCATGGGCCGACTCTCCGACTACTTGCCGGAAAGCACTTCTGAGGCTATCTACAATCACTGCGACGGCTTTGTCATCGGTGCTATTCACTCCGGTGGCGAAGCGCTGCCGATGGGTGACGATTACTTGCTCAGTGGCCGTTGGGCGTTCGCCAGCGGTTCGGCGCATGCCGACTGGCTGGTCTGCACCGCCACCGTCAAAGGCACCGAAAACAACACTACGCCAGAAGTGCGCATGTTCTTCGTGCCGGCCAGCCAATGCAAAATCCTCCCGACCTGGGACACCCTCGGCATGCGCGGCACCGGCAGCCATCACTTCGAATGCTCGCAGGTGCTGGTCAACAAGGCCTTCTCCCTGAACACCGAAAGCCTCAAGCAATCCCCTGAGGCACGCAGTTCGCGTGCCTACGCCACCGGTTATTACGAGTTCGGCACGCTGGCGGCGATGTCCACCGTGTTGGGCGTGGCTCGGGCCGCAGTCGATCACTTCCGTAACGACCGCGCCGTCAATGCCGATCCAGGTTTGGAAGGGGTAATTTTCGAGAAAACCGGCCGGGCGATCTCTTCGGTGCACACCGCCCAGTTGCTGCTCGAAGACGCGATTCACCAAGTGATCAATCGCGGTGAAACCTTCGGTGAACCGGTCAGCGCACGGGTCGGGCTGGCGGCTTCGGTACTTACCGAAAATTCGGTGAGCGCGGTCAATCAGATCTTTTCGATGGCCGGTTCGAAGGCGGTTTACAAGTCGCACTTCCTGGAACGCTGCTTCCGCGACATTCATACCGGTTCGAAGCACTTCACGTTGTCGCCTTTGAACTTGCACGGTATCGGTAAATATTATCTGGATAAAACCAATGCGCTGGCAGCGGCTTGACAGGTAACTAACAAAACAGGCGCGTTACACGTGAATTGCCACAGGGATATATAGCGCGCCTGTTTTGTGCAACAACCTTTATTTTCTTAATAACTGAACTTTTGTGCTCGCAATAAAGAGTCAAGGGAGTGCCATATGCTTGCCCGAAATATCATTAAATCGATTGTTTTTGTTTTACTTGTGCTGATCTTTTCCGCTGCTCTTGGCTGGCGCTTCTGGGCGCCACCGCAAGCCGCTGCCGACCAGCGCATTCCGAGTACTCGGGTCGGTCTGGCCGTGGCCAAAAAACAACCGTACACCTACTACCTCGAAGCGATCGGCAAACTGGAAGCGCAGCGTCAGGTGCTGGTCTCGGCCGAAGTCAGCGGCAAAGTGGTGGACATCGATTTCGAGTCCGGCGATCAAGTGGCGGCAGGGCAGGTGTTGCTCAAACTCAATGACGCGCCGGAGCAGGGCGAACTGGTACGTCTCAAAGGCGAGTTCGAATCGGCCAAGGCTCAATTCGTCCGAGTTCAGGAGCTGGCCAAAAGCGGCGCAGAAAGCCGTCGTGCTTTCGACAGTGCCCGGGCGCAATTCGACGCAGCCAAAGGCGACATGGAACGGATGCAGGCACAGATTGCCCAGCGTCATATCCGTGCGCCATTTGCCGGCACCCTCGGTATTCGCCAGGCGCACTTGGGTCAATATCTGCAGGCTGGCAGTGCGGTAGCAACGCTGACGGATCCCGGCGTGTTGCGAGTCAACTTCACCCTCGCCGAGCGCGATGGCTCGCAAGTGCAACTGGGGCAGACGGTGCAGGCCAAGGTCGATGCCTGGGCGGACCAGACGTTTGCCGGGAAGATTGTTGCGGTCGATCCACAGATCAATCAGTCCCACACCATCAATGTGCAAGCGGTCATCACCGATACCAAAAAACTTCTGCGTCCAGGCATGTATGCACGGGTCTCGGTGACATTGCCGCAGACCGCCGAATTGCTCATTCCGGAAACCGCCATCACTTACAACGCCTATGGCGAGAGTGTGTTCTCGGTCTACACCGACGAAGCCGGTGTGCAAAAGGTCAAGCGTGAAAGCATCAAGGTCGGCGAGCGTCGCGATGGTTGGGCGGTGGTCGACAAAGGCTTGAGCGACGGCGCGCAGGTGGTGACTTCAGGGCAATTGAAACTGCATGACGGCGTCGCTGTGGAAGGTATCCCGGACACGATCGCTCTCAAACTCAGCGGGCTGGAAAAATGAATTTCACCGACCTCTTTCTTCGCCGGCCGGTGCTGGCCGTGGTGGTCAGCACACTGATCCTGTTGTTCGGTGTGCGTGCGCTGATGAACCTGCCGGTCCGCCAGTATCCGATGCTGGAAACGTCGACCATCACGGTCACGACCCAATACCCGGGTGCTTCCTCGGAGCTGATGCAGGGCTTCGTCACGCAGCCGATCAGCCAGGCGGTGGCCTCGGTCGAGGGCATCGATTATCTGTCTTCGGCTTCGACTCAGGGCCGCAGCCAGGTAACGATCCGCATGGCGCTCAACAGTGATTCCATCGCGGCGCTGACCGAGGTCATGGCCAAGGTCAACCAGATCAAATATCGCTTGCCCAAGGACGCCTACGATCCGGTGGTCGAGCGCACTTCGGGTGGTTTCACCAGTGTTGCTTACGTGGCGTTTGCCAGTTCCAACCTGACCATTCCAGAAATGTCGGACTACATTTCCCGCGTCGTCGAACCGATGTTCGCCGGCATCGAAGGTGTGGCCAAGATCAACATCATGGGCGAGCAGAAACTCTCCATGCGCCTGTGGCTGGACCCGCAACGCCTGGCCGCATATGGCATGACCGGACAGGACGTTTCGACCGCTATCGAGGGCAACAACTTCCAGGCTGCACCCGGCCAGGTCAAAGGCTTGTATGTGGTCAGCAACCTGCGGGTCAACACGGACCTGAACAGCGTGGAAGACTTCCGCGACATGGTGCTGCGCAACGATAACGGCCACATCATTCGTGTGCGCGATGTCGGCACGGTCGAGCTGAATGCGGCGTCTACCGATACCAGCGGCGCGATGAGCGATGTACCGGCGCTGTTCCTCGGTCTCGATGCAGCGCCCACCGGCAACCCGCTGGTGATCGTCAAGCGTGTGCGCGAATTGCTGCCACAGATCCAGGAAACCCTGCCACCGGGCGTGACCGTACAGATTCCTTTCGAAGTGGCGCACTTCATTCAGTCGTCGATCGATGAGGTGTCTTACACGCTGCTCGAAGCGCTGGTGATCGTGGTGCTGGTGATCTACCTCTGCCTGGGCACGTTCCGCACGGTATTGATTCCGCTGGTGACGATTCCATTGTCGATGCTTGGCGCGGCGATGCTCATGCAGATGTTCGGTTTCAGCCTCAATCTGCTGACCCTGCTCGCCATGGTTCTGGCCATCGGGCTGGTGGTGGACGACGCCATCGTTGTGGTCGAAAACGTCCACCGGCATATCGAGGAGGGCAAGACTCCGTTTGATGCGGCGTTGATCGGTGCGCGGGAAGTGGCCGGGCCGGTGGTGGCGATGACCTTCACCCTGGCGGCGGTGTACGCCCCGATCGGTTTGATGGGCGGCCTGACCGGCACACTGTTCAAGGAATTCGCACTGACCCTGGCTGGCGCCGTGGTGATTTCCGGCATCGTCGCGCTGACCTTGTCGCCGATCATGAGCACGCGTTTGCTGGATGCGAAAACCAGTGAAGGGTTCATGGCGGTCAAGGCCGATCGCTTCTTCCAGAACCTGTCGCGTCGTTATGGCGTATTGCTCGGCGGTTCGCTGGCGAAGCGCTGGATCAGTCTGACCGTGGCGTTGGTGATCTTCTTCAGCCTGCCGTTCCTCTATCGCTCGGCGCAGACCGAACTGGCGCCGCTGGAAGACCAGAACATTCTGCTGACCGCGATCAAGGCGCCACAGCACGCCAACCTCAACTACCTGGAGGCCTACGCGCACAAGCTCTACGAGACTTTCAACGAAATTCCCGAGGGCTACAGCAACTGGGTGGCCAACGGTACGGACGGCCTGTCCAACAGCGTCGGCGGGATCAACCTCGTGGATTGGGAAAAACGTGGCCGCGATGCCAATACCATTCAGCCGGATTTGCAGGCTCGGGTGAACCAGATCGAAGGCACGAGCATTTTCGTCTTCCAGATGCCGCCTCTGCCGGGCTCCACCGGTGGCTTGCCGGTGCAGATGGTGATCCGCAGCGATCAGGATTACCTGGCGCTGTTCAACGTGATGGATCAGCTCAAGAAAGCGGCGCAGGCCAGCGGTCTGTTCGCGGTGGTCGACAGTGATCTGGACTTCAACAACCCAGTGGTGGAGATTCAGGTCGATCGCGCCAAGGCGAACGCCCTGGGCATCCGCATGCAGGACATCGGCGAGACGCTGAACAGTCTGATCGGCGAGAAGTACGTCAACCGGTTCTCTTTCCACGGTCGTTCGTACGATGTGATTCCACAATCGATCTCTTCGGACCGCCTGACCCCGGAAACCCTGAAGCTCTATTACGTCAAGGACCAGAAGGGCAATCCGGTGCCGTTGTCGACGCTGGCAACCCTCAGCGTCAAGGTCGAGCCGAATCGCCTGACCCAGTTCAATCAACAGAACTCCGCGACGTTCCAGGCCATTCCGGCACCGGGCGTGACGCTGGGGGCTGCGGTGGAGTTCCTGCAAAAACAATCGGAAAGTTTTCCCGCCGGTTTCAGCTTCGACTGGCAGTCCGACGCGCGCCAATACGTGCAGGAAGGCAACAGCCTGGCGTTCACCTTCGGCCTGGCCCTGGTGATCATCTACCTGGTGCTGAGCGTGCAGTACGAGAGCTTCCGCGACCCGTTCATCATCCTCATCAGCGTGCCGCTGTCGATCTGTGGCGCATTGGTGCCGCTGGCGCTGGGCATGACTTCGATGAACATCTACACGCAGATCGGTTTGATCACGCTGATCGGCTTGATCAGCAAGCACGGGATTCTGATGGTCGCGTTTGCCAACGAACTGCAACGCAAGGAGGGAATGGACCGTGTGCAAGCCATTCAGCACGCCGCGCAAGTACGACTGCGGCCGATCCTGATGACCACTGCGGCGATGGTGGTCGGTCTGGCGCCGTTGCTGTTTGCCAGTGGTGCCGGCGCCAACAGCCGTTTCGGCCTGGGCCTGGTGATCGTGGTGGGGATGCTCATCGGTACGTTGTTCACCCTGTTCATTCTGCCGTCGGTCTACACCTTGCTGAGCTCGATCAAACAGCCGGCCAGCGTCCCTGAAACCGCTTTGGCCAGTGCGCCGCAAACCACCTTCTGAGGACGTTTTCATGTATCGGATTACACGCTTCATGCTGGCGCCTCTGGCGGTATCCATCCTGTTGTCGGCGGGTTGTGTGAACTACGCCGGGATCAATCACCAAGGCAAACTGTTGTCTCTTGGTGACGCGCCTTCCGACAGCCTCAAAGACACCTTGCCGCCGGCCGCATGGCCGAGCAGCGACTGGTGGGCATCGTTGGGTGATCCACGCCTCGGCGCGCTGATCGAGGAGGCTTATGCGAGCAACCCGGATTTGCAGGAAGTCACGGCGCGGGTGGCCAAGGCCAATGCGTTTCTCGACTTGCGCGACGCCGAACGCTACCCGCAGATGGACGCGGCGGCCGGTGTCACGCGGGGTCGCCTGTCGAAGTTCGAGGACTACAGCGGCGAGGGGCACCAGTACTTCACCGCGCGCAACCTGGCGGTCAATTTCAACTACACCTTCGACCTCTGGGGCGGCCAGCGTGCCGCCTGGGAGTCGGCGCTCAACAGCGCGATGGCCGCGGAAGTCGATCTGCAATCGTCGCGCCTGATTCTGACGGTCAATGTGGTCAAGGCCTACAACCAGTTGGCGTATGCCTGGCAGGTGTCGGAGCTCAATCGCCGCGATCTGGAGCGACTGAGCAAACTGGTCGAGCTGACCGATTCACGCTATGGCTCGGGGCTCGATAACCTGTCGCAACTCAAGCAGGTGCAGAGTCTCAAGGCGCGTTCGGAGTCGACACTGATCGGCGCCAACGAGGACATCGAAATCGCCCGGTTGCAGTTGTCGGCGCTGATCGGCAAAGGCGTTGATCGTGCGCACACCATTGAACGCCCGGCGAGTCTGCAAGCCAGCGTCGTGGCGTTGCCCGCGCAATTGCCGGCGCAACTGCTCGGGCGCCGTCCGGACATCGTTGCGGCGCGCTGGCGCGTCGAAGCCGAAAACAAAAACATCGACGCGGTGAAGACCACGTTCTATCCCAACATCAATCTGGTCGCGGCTGCAGGCTCGCACGCGCTGACCGGGGACGCGCTGTTCGCCGGCGTCAGCAAGTTCTGGAACGTTGCGCCAACGGTGACGCTGCCGATCTTCGATGCCGGGCGCCTGCGCTCCGACCTCAAGGCTGGCAATGCACAGCTGGACAGTTCAATTGCACAGTACAACCGCGTGCTGAGTTCGGCCCTGCACGAAGTGGCGATTTCGGTGACACAACTGCGCTCATTCGAACAGCAGATTGTCGTGCAGCGTGATGCCTGCACGATTGCCCAGTCGTCTTACGATCTGTCGCAGTCGCGCTACAAGGCCGGGGAGGATACGTTCCTCGATGCGCTAAACATCGAGCAACAATTGATTCAGGACGAGATGCGCCTGGCGTTCCTCAACAGCAAGCACATCGACAGCTCGATTTCCTTGATGGCAGCGCTGGGCGGCGGGTTCCAGGAGCCGCCGCTGCAGGGCGAGAAGAGCGCTGGACTGTAGTTTCGGACGTGCCGTAGCCACCGGGACGGCTGTCGCGGGAGAAGGGCTTGTTGTGTATAGTCTTACTGTTCTCGTATAGACGAATTCAAGCAAGTTTTCTCCCGCCTATATCATCAAAGGTACCTACCTATGAACGTCCCGAATCACCCCAATCAGGATCAGATTCTTCTTGAAAATGTTCTGTCTGCATTGGGCAGCCCATTGCGTCTGACCGTGTTGAAAGTGTTGGCCGATGGCCAGGAACATCCTTGCGGCCGGATTCTTCGAGGCGCATCGAAGTCGACCATGACTCACCACTGGCGAGTGCTGCGTGACAGCGGTCTGATTTGGCAACGGCCTTTCGGTCGGGAAAACCTGCTGTCGCTGCGTCGCGAAGACATGGACGTGCGGTTTCCCGGCCTGCTCGATTCGCTGCTCACAGCGGTCAAGTTCGATGAGCAGACCGTTGATGTGATCAGCAAGCACGAAGTGACCGAAGACAGCAGTACAGAGTGACAACGACAACGCGACGCTGAAGGACCCGTTCTTCAGCGTCAGCAACGGATTGACGATCAACAGGGAGGTTGAGTGCAGTTATGGATACGAGTCATTACTGGTCGTCGCGACCACTGGCGCAATTGACCGGCGCGGAGCATCACTGGCTGTTTCTGCCGGGCGCACTGACACCGCGCTTGAAAGCCATGGGCGCCTACTCCATCGAAGTCGTCGAGCAGTTCCAGGGCGTGCTCAACCCGGATGAGGCGCACGCCTTGGACGTGCCCGCGCAGAGCACGGGCTGGGTGCGTGAAGTGGTGATGAAGCTGGATGGCGAGGCGTGCGTCACGGCGCGCAGCCTGACCAGCATGCCTGCGTTGAACAGCGACTGGGCAGAGTTGAATAACTACGGCGGACGCCCACTGGCCGAGATTCTCTACGCTTCGGAGCAGACCCTGCGCGAGCCGTTCCAGTGTGCCTTGTTATCCCCCGGTGCGCCGTTGGCGGCACTGTCCCATCGCTTTGCGCCACAGGCCAAACGCCTGTTGGCGCGGCGCTCGCGATTTACCCGCAATGGCTCGCCGCTGCTGGTCAGTGAGTGCTTTTTGCCCGCGTTCTGGGCCCGTATCGAGTATGCCTCGGGTCTGAAATCCGCGTCATGAGTTGAAGCCTTGCGGGAGCACGCTCCCGCAAGATCACAGCCGAATCACCGCTTCAATCTGACTGATCGCCGGGCTCAACGCCTGCGCCAGTTGTTGCGCTTTGAAGGTCGGGTGCATGGTTCGCGACGAACGCAGAAACAACGGATCATCGAAGCGCTTGCGCAGACGCGCGAGCGATCCACTGATGGCGGGTTGTTTGACGTTCAGGCGCTCGGCAGTGCGCGAAACGCTGCGCTCACGAAACAACACCAGAAAGGTGATGATCAGGTTCAGGTCGATATCCGCGAAGTTGTCTTCATTGAATAGCATGGGCACTTCCCTGTTTTGACCGTCAGGCCGACGTGCAGCGCTGGCGCACGTCGGCCCGCAGGCGCATTCACTGATCCGGGGCCAGGCGCAATTCGTCGTTCAGACGGTAATAATTGCGATTGAAGTAGACGAGGCCTTCCGTGGCTTCGCTGTGCTGCAGTTCGAGAATTTCACAGTAAAAGATGCTGTGAGTGCCAACCTCGTCGATCTTGGCGACGCGACAATCAAGGCTGACCAACGCCTCGGCAATCACCGGCGAACCGGTCACCAGCGTCTGGCAGTTGACGCTGGAAAAGCGCTCCTGCATGGTCAACTGCCGGTTGGCGAACGCCCCGGAAGTCGATTGATGGCCACCGGTCAGCACGTTCACGCACAGTACGCCGTTGGTTTTGAAATGCTCGTGATTGGACGACGAGCGATTGACACACACCAGCAGCGTTGGCGGCGAATCCGTCACGCTGCACACCGCCGACGCGGTAAACCCGAAACGCCCGGCAGGGCCGTCGGTTGTGACGATGGTGACAGCACTCCCCAGCATCGCCATTGCATTACGAAACTCCGTTGAATCAACCACAGCGTCACCTCATTCCATGTAGGTCATTGGGAGCCGATCCGTTCTTCCTTGTCCGTTGTCGTTGTGCGAAAACGGTATCGGGCAACACGTTCGCTCTGGCGATATAGTACGTATGTATACGTACCTTGCAAGCTATTCCTTGTGCTTATTTTGCAGAAATACTGGCTCGTGTGATCAACCGGCAATGCGCGCCCTTCAAGCATCAGACAAGGTGTCCAGCAGAGCTCTGGCATAACTTGGCAATGCGCTGAATTCGCGGGCGCACAAGAGCAATTTACGCCGCGCCCAAGGCTCGTTCAGCGCCAGGCTTTTGCAGGTTGGCAAGGGCGCGCGCTCGAGCGCCGCCAACGGCACGATGGCGATGCCCGCGCCCGACGCGACCATACGCATCACGCCATCGAAACCGTCGGCGCGAATCCGAATCTGCATCCGTGCGCCCGCGTGCAATGCCTGTTCCTCCAGGTACACCGCCAACGCGCTGTCGGCGCGCAACCCGACAAAGTCGTGGCGCAAGGTGTCGCTGAAACTGACCTCGCTCAAGCCGGACAGAGGATGTTCGAGTGGCAGGATCAGCACCAGTGGATCGTCGCGGAACGCCCGGGTTTGCAAATCGCTGGTGTCGACCGCGTCGGACACGATGCCGATGTCGGCGGCACCCTGGCGCAACGCATGAGTGATACGTGCGCTGGGCAGTTCCTGCAGATCAATGTCGAGATTGGCATGGCGCTGCAGGAATTCGGCGAGCACTTCCGGCAGGTACTCGGTGATCGCCGTGGTATTGCACAACAGGCGCCCCTGGCCTTTGACGCCTTGCGCGTAATCCGCCAGATCCTGCTGCATGCGCTCGGCCTGTTGCAGGAGCACGCGGGCGTGTTGCGCCAGCGCCTTGCCGACCGGTGTCGGGGTGACGCCCCGACGACCACGCTCGAGGAAGTCGATGCCGAGCGAGGCTTCCATGGCGCGGATTCTGGCACTGGCAGCGGCGAGCGATAAATGGCTGCGAGCAGCGCCGGCGGTAATGTTGCCGGGGTCGAGGATGTGCAGGTAGAGGCGCAGGTCGGGGAGGTCGAAGGGCATGTCGGCAGCCGGTTTTGGGGGGATTAAGCCGGCCCCATCGCGAGCAGGCTCACTCCTACAGGTTTTGTGTTCGCCACAGATCTAATGTAGGAGTGAGCCTGCTCGCGCTGGGGCCAGAAGCCGCAATAAAAATTACAGCCTCTTGTAAATAGAGAGGCAACCTCAGTATATGGCAGATTTTCACCCCGGCCCGACTGGCGCACAGTAACGCCATGAACACACTTGCAGACATCTACCAAAATCTCGGCCTGACCCTGTCCTTGCTGGTCATCGCTACCTTCATGCTGGCCGGCCTGATCAAAGGCATCATCGGCCTCGGCCTGCCCACCGTCGCCATGGGCCTGCTCGGTCTGGCTATGGCGCCCTCGCAGGCAGCCGCCTTGTTGATCATCCCGGCGACGCTGACCAACCTCTGGCAACTGGCATTCGGCGGACATTTAAAAGGCCTGATCAAACGCCTCTGGCCAATGCTCCTGACGATCTTCCTCGGCACCGGCATCGGCACCTTGTGGATCGGCATGGCCGGCGGACATTGGGTGGTGCGCGGACTCGGCGCGGCGTTGTTGCTGTATGCGCTGAGCGGCTTGTTGCTGCCGACACTCAGCGTAAACCCCCGCCATGAAGGCTGGCTTGGCCCGGTCTGCGGTTTGATCACCGGCATCATCACCGCTGCCACGGGCGTGTTCGTGATTCCGGCGGTGCCTTATCTACAGGCGCTGGGTTTGAGCCGTGACGAACTGGTGCAGGCGCTTGGCCTGTCGTTCACCGTCTCGACCCTGGCGCTGGCCGGCGGCCTGCTCTGGCGTGGCGCACTCGGCGGCGGTGAATTGAGCGCCTCGCTGCTGGCGCTGATTCCGGCGGTGCTGGGCATGTTGCTCGGCCAATGGCTGCGGCAACGCATCAGCGCTGTGTTGTTCAAGCGGGTGTTCTTCATTGGACTGGGCGCGCTCGGCGCCCATTTGCTGATCAGCGGTTAGCCGATGAATCGCTGAGCATCTCGATCGGGCGGATGTCGAAATCGCGCTCCAGATATTCCATGCGCTCGGCAAAAAATGCCTTCATGTGCGGCAGGTTCGAATGCACATCCAGATGCGCCTGGCTCGCCCAGATCTCGTAGAAGATGAACAGCGTCGGGTCTTCCTTGTCGCGCAGCATGTGGTATTCGATGCAGCCGGGCTCGGCGCGGCTCGGCTCAACATAGGCGCGGAACAGTGCTTCAAAAGCCGCGGATTTTTCCGGGCGGGTCTTGGCGTGCAGGATAAATCCCTGGCGTTCACTCATCTCGAATAGCTCCTCAAATGCAGATGGTCGCGCATGCTAGGGCAATAATCGGCATTCGATTCGTGCTTTTCAGTCAAATGTATTTTGCGCAATCACGGCTTATTCCGCGCGAGAAGGATCGTTAATCTGCCGCCATTCCAGTTTCCCTTCTCCACCCAGTCGAATGGCTGCGCCGAGGCTTTCTCATGAAAAAAGTATTGTTGCTCAATGGCGGTAAAAAATTCGCTCACTCCGACGGTCGCTACAACGCCACCCTGCATGAAGCGGCGCTCAGTGTGCTCGACCGTGGCGGGCTCGACGTCAAAACCACCTTTATCGACGAGGGTTACGACGTCGCGGAAGAAGTGGCCAAATTCCTTTGGGCCGACGTGATCATTTATCAGATGCCGGGCTGGTGGATGGGCGCGCCGTGGACAGTGAAAAAGTACCTTGATGAAGTCTTCACCGAAGGCCACGGCAGCCTCTACGCCAGCGATGGCCGCACCCGCTCCGATGCCTCGCAGAAATACGGCAGCGGCGGTCTGATTCAGGGCAAGCAATACATGCTGTCGCTGACCTGGAACGCACCGCAACAAGCCTTCGATGACCCGACGGATTTCTTCGAAGCCAAAGGTGTGGACGCGGTGTACTTCCCCTTCCACAAGGCCAATGAATTTTTGGGCATGACCGGGTTGCCGACCTTTTTGTGTGTGGACGTGATGAAACGCCCAAACATCGAAGGGGATGTGGCGCGTTACGAGCAGCATCTGACCGAGGTGTTTGACCTTAAGGCTTAAGTGATTTAGGGCTACTATCGGCGGTAACAGCGAAAGATCGCAGCCTGCGGCAGCTCCTGCAGCGTTCACATGTAGGAGCTGCCGCAGGCTGCGATCTTGGCGATCTCAAAGAGGACACCCGTGAAAGCCAGATCCGATGAGTTGCAGATTTTCGTCTGTGTGATCGAGTGCGGTTCCATTTCCGCCGCCGCCGAGCAGGTCGGGCAGACGCCGTCGGCGGTCAGTCGCACGTTGTCGAAGCTGGAAGCCAAGCTCGACACCACGCTGATCAACCGCACCACGCGGCGCATGGACCTGACCGAAGAGGGCAAGTACTTCTTCGAGCACGCCAAGCTGATTCTTGACCAGATGGACCAACTCGAAGAACGCCTGTCGTCACGCCAGCAAACCCCGTCCGGGCGCCTGCGCATCAACGCGGCCTCGCCATTTATGCTCCACGCGGTGGTTCCGTACATCGACGAATTCCGTCGTCTCTATCCGGACATCCAGCTCGAACTCAACAGCAATGACCTGATCATTGACCTGCTGGAACAAAGCACCGACATCGCCATCCGCATCGGCACCCTCGCCGATTCGACGCTGCACGCGCGTTCGCTCGGTTGCAGTCCGCTGCTGATCGTCGCCAGCCCTGCGTATCTGGAAAAACACGGCGCGCCGCAGCAAGTCGCTGACCTGGGCGAACACACCTTGCTCGGTTTCACTCAAAACGAAGGCCTCAACCAATGGCCGCTGCGCTACGTGCACGGCGACCGCTGGCCAATCACCCCGGCGATCAGTGCCTCCAGCGGCGAGACCGTGCGTCATCTGGCGCTGGAAGGGCAGGGCATCGCTTGCCTGTCGCACTTCATGACCATCGACGACATCCGTGCCGGCCGTTTGAAAGTCCTGCTCGGCGAATTCAACAGCGGTTATCGCCAGCCGATCAACGCGGTGTACTACCGTAACTCGCAATTGGCGCTGCGCATTCAGTGCTTCCTCGACTTCATCCAGAGCAAACTCGCCGCTTACGCCAGCGCCGATTTCAAGGGCTGATTCGTGACCTCTGCGCAAGAGTGAATTGGCCGAGGGCGGGTTTTTCCCTCGGGCTCACGGGCCGATACTCGTCCCATCACTTACTCACGCAGGGAGTTTCTCCATGAACGTATTCGTCACCGGCGCTGCCGGATTTATCGGCGGCTCGATCGCTACCGGTCTGGTTCAGGCCGGGCATAACGTTACCGGGCTGGTGCGCAGCGCCGAACAGGCTGCCGAGCTGCAAGCGCTGGGCATAACCCCGGTTATCGGCACTCTGGATGACAAAGCACTGCTCACCGAACAGGCCCGCGCCGCCGATGCGGTAATCAACGCCGCCAGCAGCGACCATCGCGGCGCCGTCGAAGCCTTGCTCGACGCGTTACGTGGGTCGAACAAAGTGTTCCTGCACACCAGCGGTTCGAGCATCGTTGGCGATGCGTCGGGCGGCAAGTCCAGTGACGTCATCTACTTTGAAGACAACCTGCCAGAACCGACCGTCGACAAGGCCGCACGCGTGGCCATCGACAACCTGATCCTCGCCGCGGCGAAGGACGGCGTGAATTCGGCAGTGATCTGCAACACGCTGATCTACGGCCACAGCCTGGGCGTCAATCGTGACAGCGTGCAACTGCCGCGACTGCTCAAACAGGCTCGCAAAAGCGGCGTGGTGCGCCACGTCGGCACCGGCCAGAACCTCTGGTCCAACGTACACATCGAAGACGTCGTCGCCCTGTATCTGCTGGCACTGACCAAAAACGTCCCGGGTACTTTCTACTTCGTCGAAAGCGGCGAAGCCTCGTTCATCGACATAACCACCGCCATGGCCGGAGCGCTGAACCTGGGCCAACCACAAGACTGGCCGCTGAAAGACGCCGAAGCCGAATGGGGCTACGAAATGGCCAACTACGGCCTCGGCTCCAACAGCCGAGTGCGCGGCAAACATGCGCGCGAACTGCTGGGCTGGGCGCCGAAGCGCACGTCAGTGGTTGAATGGATTCGTAACGAAATGGTGTGATTACTGTTTGAGCCCCGCCGGGCTTTGTTATCACTCTTTAGAGCGGCTGCCATCGGGCAGCCGTTTTCGTTTCGGGCTTTGCGCTTGTGTCACGCCAGACCTATGGTGCTCTGAACATTGCCAGTTCAGCAGGTACAAGGATGATTGACCGATATGAAGCAGAAGGGGCGCAAAGCAGCTTTCAGCCCGGCTCGAATGAGCAAGTGCTGAGCAATAAACTGGGAATTATCGAACCCGAAGACATGGATGATGCAGAGCTGGTTTTGTTGGAAAAGCTCTACCAGTCTGTGCTCATCGAGCATTTGCCTGATCGGTCAATCACTGTTCAGGATCTGAAGGATTGGCATCGACACTGGCTCGGGAATATCTATCCATGGGCGGGCGATGTCCGCGCGGTAAATTTGGGCAAGGATGGATTTTTCTTTGCTGCTGCGCCGCAAATTCCTCGATTGCTCGATGGATTTGAAAAGGACTGCCTGTCCAAATACACGCCATGTGGTCCCGATCTGGATGAGAACCTGATTCGCGCCATCGCTGTAACGCACGTCGAGTTCATCCTGATTCATCCCTTTCGCGAAGGTAATGGGCGCTTGTCGCGATTATTGGCGGATGTCATGGCCGTTCAGGCGGGCTACGTGCCGCTGGACTACAGCAGTTGGGAACGAAACAAAGAGGCTTATTTTGCAGCCATCAACCAAGGGCTGAACTGCAACTACGAACCCATGGAGTATTGGGTCCGGCAGGCAGTATGGACTTGAGGCGGAACTACTTGGCCAGGGACAAGTGCAGGAACTTACTGGACCTGAGTTTGAGTTTGCGCTCAATGGTTTCCACGCTTTGACCTGTCTCGATGGCTGTCGAACTGGCAACTGCGCGGATCAACGTTTCGGTTGTCAGTTTTTTTTTGGTACGAGGCGTGGGGCTCATGGCAGGTACTCCGGGAGGTTGTCAGGCGAGTATAGCGCTTGGCTGGATTTGAAAAACATGTCTATGGCTGGGCACCGAAGCGCACGTCGGTGGTTGAATGGATTCGTAACGAAATGGTGTGAGTCGTCCACCAGCTCCCACAGGTTTTGCGCATTCTGTCTGGAGGAATGCGATCAAAACTGTGGGAGCGAGCCTGCTCGCGAAAGCGGTTTTTCAGTCGATAGAGATGTTGAATGTGAAGCCGCCTTCGCGAGCAGGCTCGCTCCCACATTGGTTTCTCGTTCACCGAAAAGCCATGTAAATCCCTCCCCCTGATTTTCATTAATCACGACAAGACATGCCTGTTAGCGACACGCCTTACCTCTCCACGAAAATTACTTTCATGCGGTTTGAAATCTCGATCTCGAAATGATTTATGAGTTTCACAACCCATTCGAACGTGACCCTTTCGAGGAGTACCGCATGACGCCTTCCTTCGGCTATTGGCTGCTGGTCTATGCCGCCGTCGCCATCATCGCGCTGATCGTGTTGATCGCCCGTTACCGGCTCAACCCGTTCATCGTCATCACCCTGATTTCCATTGGTCTTGCGCTGGTCGCGGGGATGCCGCCGTCAGGTGTGGTGGGGGCGTATGAGGCCGGGGTGGGCAAGACGCTGGGACATATCGCGCTGGTGGTCGCGCTGGGGACGATGCTCGGCAAGATGATGGCCGAATCCGGCGGTGCCGAGCAGATGGCGCGCACGCTGATCGATAAATTCGGCGAGAAGAACGCGCACTGGGCGATGGTCTGCATCGCGTTTCTGGTTGGGCTGCCGTTGTTCTTCGAGGTCGGTTTCGTCTTGCTGGTGCCGATTGCGTTCACCGTGGCGCGACGCGTGGGTGTGTCGATTCTGATGGTCGGGTTGCCGATGGTCGCTGGCCTGTCGGTGGTGCATGCGCTGGTGCCGCCGCACCCGGCGGCGATGCTGGCGGTGCAGGCTTATCAGGCTTCAGTCGGGCAGACCTTGCTGTATGCGATTGCCATCGGCATTCCCACCGCGATCATTGCCGGGCCGCTGTACGCCAAATTCATCGTGCCGCGCATTCACTTGCCGGCGGATAACCCGCTGGAAAAACAATTCCTCGACCGCGAACCGCGCGACAAGCTGCCGGGTTTCGGCATCACCATGGCGACCATTCTGTTGCCGGTGGTATTAATGCTGATCGGTGGTTGGGCCAACCTGATTTCCACGCCGGGTGGCGGTTTCAACCAGTTTCTGTTGTTCATCGGCAACTCAGTGATTGCCTTGCTGCTGGCGACCTTGCTGAGTTTCTGGACGCTCGGCATCGCCCAGGGTTTCAACCGTGAATCGATCCTCAAGTTCACCAACGAATGCCTGGCACCCACCGCCAGCATCACCTTGCTGGTCGGTGCTGGTGGTGGTTTGAACCGGATTCTGGTCGACGCTGGCGTCACCGATCAGATCGTCGGCCTCGCTCATGAATTCCACCTGTCGCCGCTGATCATGGGCTGGCTGTTCGCCGCGCTGATGCGCATCGCCACAGGCTCGGCGACCGTGGCCATGACCACCGCGTCCGGCGTGGTCGCGCCGGTGGCCATTGGTCTGGGTTATCCACACCCTGAACTGTTGGTGCTGGCGACCGGCGCCGGCTCGGTTATCTTTTCCCACGTCAACGACGGCGGCTTCTGGTTGATCAAAGAATACTTCAACATGACGGTCGCGCAGACGTTCAAGACCTGGACCGTGCTCGAGACGCTTATCTCGGTAGTCGCGTTCGGCCTGACCGTCGGCCTTTCTTACTTGCTGTAACCGGAGCCTGCCGCCCATGGACATCCTCTACCAGATCCGCGCCCGCCAGGATTCCTTCAGCGCCGGCGAAGGCCGCATCGCCCGTTTGATGCTCGATGACGTCGGTTTTGCCGCGAGCGCCAGCCTCGAAGACCTCGCACAACGTGCCGAAGTCAGCACCGCCACGCTGTCGCGTTTTGCCCGTACGGTCGGCTGTCGCGACTTACGTGATCTGCGCCTGCAACTGGCTCAGGCCAGCGGCGTTGGCAGCCGTTTTCTCGACCCGGCGGGCACGCCAGAGCAGTCGGCGTTCTACGGGCAGATCGTCGGCGATATCGAAACCACGTTGCGTCAGCATCTGGCCGGTTTCGACGAATCACGTTTTGCCGATGCGGTGAAACTGCTCGGTCAGGCACGGATGATTCATGCCTTCGGCATGGGCGGTTGCTCGACGCTTTGCAGTGATGAATTGCAAGTGCGCCTGGTGCGCCTCGGCTATCCGATCGCGGTGTGCCATGACGCGGTGATGATGCGCGTCACCGCCGCCAGCCTCAACGCCGAACAAGTGGTGATTGTCTGTTCGCTGACCGGCATCACCCCGGAGCTTTTGGAAACTGTCGAACTCGCGCGCAACTACGGCGCACGTATTCTCGCCATCACCCGCGCCGATTCGCCGTTGGCGCAACTGGCCGACATCGTCCTGCCGCTGCAAGGCGCAGAAACTTCGTTCATCTACAAACCGACGGCGGCTCGCTACGGCATGCTGCTCGCCATCGACGTGCTGGCGACCGAGCTGGCGCTGGCCAATCCTGAAGACAATCAAGAACGTCTGCGGCGCATCAAACTCGCCCTCGACGAATACCGTGGCGGCGACGATCACCTGCCGCTGGGAGACTGACATGCTGTACGACACCCTGATTCGCAATGCCCTGATCATCGACGGCAGCAACACCCCCGGTTACTGCGCCGACGTGGCGATTCGCGCGGGCCGCATCGAGCGTATCGGTGACTTGCACGACGCCACGGCAACCGAAGAAATCGACGCCGCCGGCCGCGTGCTGGCGCCCGGTTTTATCGACGTGCACACCCACGACGACACGGTGGTGATTCGTCAGCCGGAGATGCTGCCAAAACTCAGCCAAGGCGTGACCACGGTGATTGTCGGCAACTGCGGGATCAGCGCTTCGCCCGTGACATTGAAGGGCAATCCGCCGGATCCGATGAACCTGCTCGGCACCGCGGCGGCGTTTGTTTATCCACGCTTCAGCGATTACCGCGCGGCGGTAGAAGCGGCCAATACCACTCTGAACGTGGCGGCACTGATCGGCCATACTGCGCTGCGCAGCAATCATCTCGATGACTTGTTCCGCACCGCGACGCCAGAAGAAATCGCCGCGATGCGCGAGCAGTTACGCGAAAGCCTTGAGGCCGGTGCGTTGGGTTTATCCACAGGTCTGGCGTACGCCAGCGCCTACAACGCTTCCACCGATGAAGTCATGCAACTGACTGAAGAACTGACAGCATTTGGCGCGGTGTATACCACGCATTTGCGCAGCGAATTCGCCCCGGTGCTGGAAGCAATGGACGAAGCTTTTCAAATCGGTCGCCACGCCAAATCACCGGTGATCATTTCCCACCTCAAGTGTGCAGGTGTGGGTAACTGGGGGCGCAGCCCTGAGCTCCTCGCTTCATTGGAAGAAGCCGCGAAAACCCACCCGGTCGGCTGCGATTGCTACCCGTATGCGGCGAGTTCTTCGACGCTGGATCTGAAGCAAGTCACCGACGCCCACCGCATCACCATCACCTGGTCGACACCGCACCCGCAAGTCAGCGGTCGCGACCTGATCGACATCGCTGCGGACTGGAATCTGCCGCTGCTTGATGCCGCGAAACGCTTGCAACCGGCGGGGGCTGTTTACTACGGCATGGACGAGGCGGATGTACGAAGAATCCTCGCTCATCCGCTTTCGATGGTCGGTTCTGACGGACTGCCGGAAGATCCGTTCCCGCATCCACGCTTGTGGGGCGCGTTCCCACGGGTGTTGGGCCATTTCAGTCGTGATGTCGGGCTGTTTCCGCTGCACACCGCCGTGCACAAGATGACTGGGCTGTCGGCGGCGCGATTTGGTTTGAAGGAGCGCGGCGAGATTCGTGAAGGCTATTGGGCGGATCTGGTGTTGTTCGATCCGGCGACCGTGCGTGATGTCGCCGATTTCAATGATCCGCAAAGAGCGGCGCAGGGCATTGACGGGGTTTGGGTTAATGGCGTGTTGAGTTACCGCGACGGGCAGGCAAATGGGCGCAGGGAAGGGCGGTTTCTGGCGCGCGAAGGTGATTTGCGCGAAGGTTTTCATTGAGCGCAATGTCCCTGTAGGAGCTGCCGCAGGCTGCGATCTTTTGATCCATGTCTCATAGTGGCACTCTGCGATTAAAGAAAGCCAGCAACAAGCCGAAGTGCTGACATCCAGCCCAACTACACTGTCGGGCCAACCAGTCAGGGAGCACCCCATGAGCTTCGGTAAAACCACCCCGATCCTGCGGATCTTCGATGAAGCCAAGGCCGTAGAATTCTACGTCGACTTCCTTGGCTTCAAGATCGACTGGCAGCACCGTTTCGAAGCGAATTTCCCGTTGTATCTGCAGGTGTCTCGCGGTGAGTGCGTGTTGCATCTGTCCGAACATCACGGCGATGCGAGCCCGGGTTCGGCGTTGCGCATCGAGACGGATGAGCTGGAGGTGTTTCAGCAGCAATTGATCGCCAAGGACTACAAGTTCTCGCATCCGCAGATTCAGGCCATGCCGTGGGGGAGTCAGGACATGACGATTGCCGATCCGTTTGGCAATCGGTTGGTGTTTACCAATGCGATTAGCCTCTAGAACGAAAAGCCCCTCACCCTAGCCCTCCCGAAACGTCGGACCGCCCGGAGGGAGAGGGGACCGATCCGGGGATGCTTGAGAGATACACCAACCTGAACCAGCTCGGTCGAATCCATAATCGACTCGGTCATTCAGGTCGATGTATAGCGCCAGACACCTCGGTCGGCCCCCTCTCCCTCGGGAGAGGGCTGGGGTGAGGGGAACATGACACACCGCAAAAAGAAGCCCGCCATCCAACCCTTCCTGTTGGGCCGCGGGCTCTTGCGTTACTCGGTCGGCACTAACTGGTCCAGCACGCGATTGACCGCCATTTCCGCCACCATCACCACTTGCGCGATGCCTTGCAGGGTCTTGCGGTGCGGTGCCTTCAACCTGCGCGGCATGGTTGTTGAGCATGACCGTCTCCGAACCCAGGGTTTCGCTGGCGTCGGTCAGCAGGGATTCGGTGTTCGCCGCGGGGTTGGCCATGTACAGCGTGTTGGGCGAATAGGGCGTGGCCATGAGGTCGCCGTTCGTCGGCATGCTCAGGGCGCACAAGCCGGCGGATTCTGGCGCAGGCGTAGGTTACGGCGCAAGGATTTGTGGGGTGTTTCGCGTAACGCTGAGTGTCTTTAAACACCTGTGGTGCGGGATGTTTATTGCGCTCAAGTATCGAAGATTTACCTGTAGGAATCGGTTGCTGCCACTGACGCCATCGCTGGCAAGCCAGCTCCCACAGGTTTATGTGCAAGTAATAGATTTTGTGGACGACTCGGACACTGTGGGAGCTGGCTTGCCAGCGAAGGGGCCAGAACAATCAACCCCGATGCATCTGCCGAAACTCCCCCGGCGGCATCCCGCGTCGGCTCTTGAACGTACGGTGAAACGACCTCGGTTCGGTAAACCCCAGATACTGCGCAATGTCCTGAATCGGCAACGTACTGTTGAGCAAATAATGCTCCGCCAGCTCCTGGCGCAAATCATCGAGAATCTGCTGATACGACGTCCCCGCCTGATGCAACTGCCGCTGCAACGTTCGCACCGAAACGCTCAACTGTTCGGCCACCTGCTCCTTGCGTGGCAAGCCTTCCTTGAGCAACTGCCGCAGGATGTTCTTCACCTGCTGCTCCAGCGACGCATCCTCCAGCGTTGCCATCAACCCCAGCGCATGTTCCTCCAGCGTGCGCAGCAACTGCGCATCCGCCTGACGCAACGGCAACTGCAAATAAGCCAGCGGCACGATCAACGCCGAATACGCCTGATCAAACACCACCGGGCAATCGAAAAACGCTTCGTACTGCGCCGGCGTAGCCTCGGCCGGGCACGAATGTTCGAGCCAGACCCCGGCCGGCGACATCTGTGTATCGGCGATCCAGCGTGCATATTGCAGCCATGAACCGAGTACGTTTTCCACCAGGTGCCGACGAATCCGTGGACGCTGATAACGGCACGTCCAGATCAGATGCACATGGCCATCCAGCACCTCGGCGCGGCTGACGCCCATGTCGCCGACCAGTTTTTCGAACGGCATGATCCGGCTCATCGCATCGCCCAGCGTCGCGCAGTTCATGGTGATGTAACCGAGCACGCTCCACGAATTGGGCAGGACGAAATTCGCCGCGTTGAGCCCGAACAACGGATCGCCCGAGTGTTCGCAGAAATAATCCAGCAACCGTTCATGCGCCTCACCGGGCAAACGCAGGGTGTTGTCGCTCAACTGCTGCGCCTGCAAACCCGCCGCCGCCAATGCAGGCTCGATGACCATGCCCAGTTGTTCGGCATGGCGCAGGTATTTGAGCAGCGGCGGAACTGAGGTGAAGCCGAGCGATTGCATGATCCCTTCCTTTGATCGACGGCCGCGTGGGCGGATGAATGCCTGAAAGGTAATTTGAAACCCCGACTAAAGTAAATGGCTGACGCTTGCGCGACGTTTGACTCAATTGGCTACACGAACTGGCCGGATGCGACCGTGACACTTTGCGGCCGCTGGCTAGTATGGGGGCCTGAAATATCACTGATCTGACGGTTAGAAGGACACACGCATGCGACGCTGGAACGGCTGGGGAGATGCAACCACGGTGGTCGAACTGCCGGCCCAGGGCGCGGAGTTTCTTCATGAGCGACTGGGCGAGGGGCGCGCGCTGCCCGATTCGACCCTTGAAGCCGCATTGGCGCGTGTGCCGGCCTCGCGGTTGTCGGCGCACACGTTGTACAGCATCGATGCCCACGACCGTTTGCTGCATGCCCGAGGCCAGAGCCTGCCGGACTGGCTGGCGTTGCGCGAAGGTGCGCTGGGCAATTATCCCGATGCGGTGGCGTTTCCCGAGACCGCTGAGCATATTCGCCAATTGCTGGCGCTCGCTCACGAACAGGACTCGTGCCTGATCCCTTATGGCGGCGGTACATCGGAGGCCGGGCACATCAATCCGCCGGATTCGGCGCGGCCCGTGGAGACGGTGTCGCTGGCGCGGATGAATCGCCTGATCGACCTCGACGAACAGAGCCTGCTGGCGACGTTTGGTCCCGGTGCGAGTGGCCCGCAGGTGGAAAGTCAGCTGCGTGCGCGGGGCTACACGCTGGGGCATTTTCCGCAGTCGTGGGAGTTGTCGACATTGGGCGGCTGGGTGGCCAGTCGTTCCAGTGGTCAGCAGTCGTTGCGCTATGGCCGGATCGAGCAATTATTTGCTGGCGGGACGCTGGAAACCTTTGCCGGGCCTTTGGAAATTCCAACGTTCCCGGCCTCAGCGGCGGGTCCTGATCTGCGCGAAGTGGTGCTCGGTTGCGAGGGCCGTTTCGGAATCATTTCCGAGGTGAAAGTACGCGTCAGTGCACTGCCCGCCGATGAACGTTTCTACGGCGTTTTTCTCCCCGACTGGCCGCAGGCTCTCAGAGCCATTCGCCAATTGGCCCAGGCACGCGTGCCGCTGTCGATGCTGCGTTTATCCAACGCCGTGGAAACCGAAACGCAACTGGCACTGGCCGGTCATCCGCAACAAATCGCCTGGCTGGAAAAGTATCTGAAGCTAAGGGGGGCGGCAGAGGGCAAGTGCCTGCTGACCTTCGGCGTCACCGGCAATCGCCGGCAAAACGCGCTGTCGCTAAAACAGGCGAGACATCACCTGAAATCGTTCGGCGGCGTATTCACCGGCACCTTGCTCGGCAAGAAATGGGCGCAGAACCGCTTCCGTTTCCCTTACTTGCGCGAGAACCTGTGGAACGCCGGTTACGTGGTCGACACCCTCGAAACCGCCACCGACTGGAGCAACGTCGACAACCTGCTCAACCTCATCGAAGCCAGCCTGCGCGAGGCCTTGGCCGCCGAGGGCGAGCGCGTGCATGTCTTCACCCATTTGTCCCATGTCTACGGTGAAGGTTCGAGCATCTACACCACTTACGTGTTTCGCCCGGCCGCTGACTATCCGGCGACGCTGGCGCGCTGGAAAGCGCTCAAACACGCGGCCAGCCAGACCATTGTCGACAACCACGGCACCATCAGCCATCAGCACGGCGTCGGCAAGGATCACGCGCTGTACCTGTTGCGCGAGAAGGGCGCGCTGGCGATGGATACCTTGCAGGCGCTGAGCAAACACTTCGATCCGGCCGGGCGCCTCAACCCCGGCACGCTGTTGCCGGAGTGACGGCCATGAGTCAGGACTGGAACGCCGCGTGGCGCCAGCAGATTCTGCCAACACTGGCGGATGAAACCTGGGATCTGATCGTTATCGGTGGCGGCATCAGCGGCGCCGGGATTTTGCGTGAAGCGGCGCGTCGCGGCTGGCGCTGCCTGTTGCTGGAACAGCGCGACTTTGCTTGGGGCACCTCCAGCCGATCATCGAAAATGGTCCATGGCGGTTTGCGTTATATCGCCAAGGGCCAGTGGCGTCTGACCCGCGATTCGGTGCGCGAGCGTCAGCGCTTGCTCGACGAAGCGCCGGGGCTGGTCGAGCCGATGAGTTTCCTGATGCCGCACTATCGCGGCGGCTTTCCCGGGCCTCGGGTGTTGGGTGGTTTGCTGAGCGTTTACGACGCCTTGGCGGGACGGCGCAGCCATCGTTTTCATGATGCACAACAGCTTCGATATCTGGCGCCGGGCGTGAAGGAAAGTGACTTGCTCGGCGGCACCAGTTTTGTCGATGCGCTGACCGATGATGCGCGACTGGTGATGCGTGTGTTGAGCGAGGCGCGGGCGGATGGTGCTGTGGTGGTTAACAGCGTTCGTGTCGAGCATTTGCTGCGAGAAAACGGACGGGTGTGCGGCGTTCAGATCGAAGATTGCGAAGCCGGCGCGACCCTGCAAATGCGTTGTGGTGTGCTCGCTGTGGCCACTGGCGCGTGGGCTGAGCGCTTGCGGCCGACTGAGGCACCACGGCAATTACGCCCATTGCGCGGCAGTCATTTATTGCTGCCGGGTTGGCGTTTGCCGGTGGCGCAGGCGTTCACGTTTCTGCATGAGCGCGACCGGCGACCGGTGTTTGTTTTCCCTTGGGAAGGCGCGACGGTGGTGGGCACCACGGATCTTGATCATCGCGAGGATCTAGATCAGAGCGCGAGTATTAGCGGCGAGGAACTCGACTATCTACTGGCGGCCTGCATACAACAATTCCCCGGCGCTGAAGTGACGGCGAATGATGTGCTGTCGACCTGGTCCGGCGTGCGTCCGGTGGTCGGCAGCGCAGCGGTTAATCATCAAGACAAACCCTCGAACGAAACCCGCGAGCATGTGCTGTGGCAGGAGTCCGGTTGCGTGACTCTGGCCGGCGGTAAACTGACTACGTTTCGCCCGCAAGCCATCGAAGTGCTCAAGGCCTGCGCGGACATGCTCGAACGTCCCTTCGTCGACGATGCCGCGCCGGTGTTTGCCGCCGTACCTGCGCTGGCGATTGCAGAATTGAGCAACCAGCAATGGCGACGACTGGCCGGAAGGCATGGCCGAAACCTGCCGAGGCTGGCGCAACTGATCAACGATATCGGCCACGAAAAGGTTGGCGCCACGGACACCTTATGGGCAGAACTGGCCTTCGCCTGCGAAGCGGAAATGGTCTTGCACCTCGACGATCTGCTCCTGCGCCGCACGCGTCTCGGTCTGCTGTTACCGCGCGGTGGCGAAGAGTATTTCGCCGCCATTCGCCAACTCTGCCAGTCACGACTGGCCTGGAACGACGACCACTGGCAGCACGAAGAACAGCGTTATCGGGCGTTGTGGCAACGCCATCACGGTCTGCCGGATGCCACGCCTTGATGCCCCTTGAAGAGAGCTCCATGGATAACCACCCGAACAAGCGTTACCTGCTGGCGATCGACAACGGCACCCAGAGCGTGCGCGCGCTGCTCTTCGATCTGCAGGGCAATCTGCTTGGCAAAGGCAAGGTTGAACTGCAGGCGTATTACTCGACGCAACCGGGCTGGGCTGAGCAGGATCCGCAATATTACTGGGCGAAGCTCGGCGAGGCGTGTCAGCAAGTCTGGGCGCAGACCGGCATTGATCGCTCGCAAATTGCCGGCGTTTCCCTGACCACTCAGCGCGGCACGGTGATCAATGTCGATGCCGAGGGCAAGCCATTGCGCCCGGCGATTCTGTGGCTCGATCAACGTCAGAGTGAAGTCGAGGGCGGGATCAAAGGGCCATGGGGCTGGTTGTTCAAACTGGTCGGCGCGCAAGGCACCGTGGATTATTTTCGCGCCCAGGCTGAGGCTAACTGGATAGCAAAATATCAGCCTGACGTGTGGGCGGCGACCGACAAGTTTTTACTGCTGTCGGGGTTTCTTACCCATCGACTCTGCGGGCGTTTTGTCGACTCCGTAGGGTGCTGCGTCGGCTACCTGCCGTTCGACTTCAAACGCCTGAAATGGGCTGCACCGAGTGACTGGAAATGGCAGGCGTTGGCGGTGCGTCCCGAGCAATTGCCTACCTTGCACAAACCCGGTGAAACCCTCGGCTACATCACTGCTGAAGCCGCTCGCCACACCGGCATTCCCGAAGGCTTGCCGCTGATCGCTGCTGGCGCCGACAAGGCCTGCGAAGTGGTCGGTGCCGGCGTGGTCGATGCGGGTACGGTGTGTCTGTCTTACGGCACCACGGCGACGATCACCAGCACCCGTTCGCGCTATCTGGAAATCGTCCCGTTGATTCCGCCGTATCCGTCAGCGGTGCCGGATCAGTTCAACTGCGAGGTGATGATTTATCGCGGTTACTGGATGGTCAGTTGGTTCAAGAACGAGTTCGGTTTGCGTGAAATGCAGCAGGCCAAAGAGCAGGGCATCGAGCCGGAGCAGTTGTTCGATGCGCTGGTCGATGCGGTTCCACCGGGATCGATGGGTTTGATGCTGCAGCCGTACTGGTCGCCGGGGATTCGTGAACCGGGAGTCGAGGCGAAAGGCGCGATGATCGGCTTCGGCGATGTGCACACCCGCGCGCATATTTACCGGGCGATTCTTGAAGGGTTGGCGTATGCGTTGCGCCAGGGCATGGAGAATATCGAGCGGCGTTCGAAGGTGTCGGTCGAGCGTTTGCGCGTGGCCGGTGGCGGTTCGCAGAGCGATGCGGCGATGCAGCTTACGGCGAATATTTTCGGTTTGCCGGCGGAGCGTCCGCATGTGTATGAAGCGTCGGGTCTGGGCGCGGCGATTTGTTGTGCGGTGGGGTTGGGATTGCATGCGGATTTTCCTACGGCCATCGCGGCGATGACCCGCGTCGGCGCGGTGTTCACCCCGCAGCCCGAAGCGCAGAAGATCTACCAGCAACTGTACAAAGAGGTCTACCTGCGCATGTACCGCCAACTCAAACCGCTGTATCAAAGCATCCGCAAAATCACCGGCTATCCCGTTTAGCTGACCACCACAAATCCCCTGTAGGAGTGAGCCTGCTCGCGATAGCGGAGGGTCAGCCAACATCTATCTGACTGACACACCGCTATCGCGAGCAGGCTCACTCCTACAGGGGGCGGTGGTGTTTTTGATATCGGGTATATGGCGCCATCGGAGAACTTTTCTGGTGAGATCGGACAGTGTCAGCGGCGGGGTCGGTTGTTAGGCTCCTCCCCCCCCGCCCCGCCCATAAGAACCACAAGCAATGAAGCTGACCCTCCTCCCGTTGCTGCTTTGTGCCACCGCCCCCCGCGCCGGGGGCTGGTCGAACCATACGGTGGGCAGCTATCTGGCATTGCAGGAACTGCCGGCGTTGCGCGATGCGCCACCGGTGGAAGTCGAGCCGCTGGAAACCTTTCTTGCGCAGCAATACGAGGCCGTGAGTGCACTGCTGGAGGAACAGGAAACCTTCGCCCGCGAGCACTTCGCCAAATATCCACCACGCCCCGACGCGCTGAAATTACCCGGCTCGCCGAGTGACAATCTGCGCCACGACTTCCTTACCGCGTTGCGCATCAATCCGCAGATTCATCTGGCGATGATCATCCAGCCATTGCCCGGTAAAGACCTGCCCGAACGTGAGCATTTGCAGGCCAATCAAGTCATGGTCGAGCAAACCCTTTCGCCGTGGAATCGCCAGCGCTTCATCGTTGTCGCCGAGCACGAAAAAGTCCCACCTGTTGCGGTGCTCGCCAGTGCTGCAGACGAGCCGGATTACGGCCACGACATCAATCTGTTCAGCGACAACCCTGGCGAGGTCGGCGCGCTCTACGGCTTCGGCCCGCAACCGTTCGGCGATGAGCGGTTTCAATACAGTTCTCAAGCGCCGTTCCACATGGGCTTTTTCCATGAAAGCCCTGTGGTGTACGCCGCTGCCGGTTTCCTCGAACGCAGTTGGCCGGATTGGCGCGCGTATCAATACATGGGTCTGGCGCGATTGGCGTTTGCCAGCGGTCATCCGTATTGGGGTTATCGCTTTCTTGGCTGGGGCCTGCACCACATTCAGGACCTGACTCAGCCGTATCACGCCAAGCCGTTGCCCGGCGTCGACCTCGCCAGTCTTTTGCTGCTGGAAGGCAAGGCCATCGCCGGTTTCGCTGAGGACAAACAAGCCTCCATTGAGCGCGTCGCCACGCGGCACATGGAAGTGGAGAAGTACCAGTCGATCTGGCTGCGGCGCTTGCTGCGCGCCGGTCTGCCGCATCCGATGCTCGACGCTTACGCCGATGTGGCTCAGGACAAACGCTATCCGCCGTACTCGGTGGACTACCTGCGTGAAGTGGTCAGCGCCGAGTCGGTCGACGATTCCGCAGCTTTCGACGAGGCCATCGGCCAGTGGCTTGCAACGGCGCCAGCGACCAGTGATTTCAGCAGCGGCAATCAGCTGCAACGGGAAAGTTTCGACCATCCGGCGCTCAATCAGCAGCTGTTCAAATTGCTCGGCCATTTCGGCGCGCACAGCCGGATTTACGTCAGCGCGGGATTGGCACCCTAGCCCTCGCGGCAGGACAAAAAAACAATAAAAAACAGGGAAGGAGGAACACATGATCAACTCTCGATTGCGCCTGACGGGCGCGGCGCTCCCCGGTGTCGGCCTGGCCGGGTTGCTGCAACTGTGCGCAGTCGATGGCGCGCACGCAGTGGAGTTCAGCGTGCTGGACAAACAGGTCACCGGCTCGTTCGACACGACCTTGTCCTATGGCCGTTTGTGGCGGGTGCAGGGGCGCGATAAAACCAACGATGACGTCAACACCAACGACGGCAATCGCAACTTCGACACCGGGCTGGTCTCCGAGGTGTACAAGATCACCTCCGAGCTCGAAGCCAACTATCAGAACTACGGTTTGTTCATGCGCGGCACCGCGTTTTACGACACGCAGTTGATGGACAAACGCAACAACTACTACGACAACAACAACCCGTCGCAACCGAGTCAGAGCTACCCGCAGGACGACCATTTCACCAGCCAGACCCGCGACATCGCCGGCAGCCGCATCGAGATGCTCGACGCCTACGTGCATGGCAGTTGGGACGTTGCGCAGATGCCGGTGACCGCGCGCGTCGGTCGGCAGGTGTTCAACTGGGGCGAGGGGATTTTCTATCGCGGCGGGATCAACACAACCAACCCGGTGGACGCTGCCAAGTACCGCTTGCCCGGCGCCGAAGTGAAGGAAGTGCTGGTGCCGGTCGAGGCGCTGAGCTTCAACGTCGGCCTCACCGATTCGCTGACGATGGAGAGTTTCTACCAGACCAACTGGAAGGAAACCCGCATCGATCCGGTCGGCACCTTCTACTCGCAAACCGACCTGTTCGCTGACGGCGGCAACACCGGTTACAACAACTTCAGCGGCACGGCGCTCGATACGCCGGTGCCGGGGTTTGGCAATGTCATCGGTTTGTACAGCGCGCTGGGCAACAATCCCCTGTTGAGTTCTGCGCTGCAAAGCACGGGGCTGTACGCCAACGGCGTGACCCCGACCTACGGCAATACGCTGAAAGTGGCGAGCATCGGCAAGGACTACAACGCACGCAACGACGGTCAGTTCGGCTTCGCCTTTCGTTACATCGCCGAGCAGCTCAACAGCACCGAGTTCGGTTTGTACATGGTCAATTACCACGCCAAGGAACCGACCATTGCAGCAGATCTGGGCGGCTACCAAGGCATCGACATGAATGCCCTGACCAACCTGCTGTCCGGCGTCGCAGGTGATCAGGCCGGCGCGCTGGCCAATGGTCTGGCCACCGCTGATGTGATGGGCAATATCCAGGCGCATCGGCGTTACGCCGAAGACATCCGCATGTACGGCTTCAGCTTCAACACCACGCTGGGCGAGGCCTCGGTGTTCGGTGAAATCGCTTATCGGCCGAACTTGCCAATCGGTGTCGCAGCCACCAACGATTTGATCGGTGACCTGGCCAACGGAGCTGCCGTGGCGGTAACGGGGAGGTCGATCAACGTCGGCGGGCAGATGGTCAACCTCAACAGCGAGATCAACAACGCCGAACGTGTCGAAGCGTTCAACACCTCGCTGGGGACCATCTACAACTTCGGCCCGACGGCCTCGTTCGACTCGCTGTTCGGCATCTTTGAACTGGCCTCGGAACATCTGCGCGGCAGCAGTCTGCAATACACCGCTTATGACGGCACGAACCGTTATTACGCCGGCACCGGTAACTATTCCTATGTGTCGGGCGGTGATCGCGACGATCAGGTCAACCGTGATTCCTACAGCTACACGGCGATGCTCAACGGCACCTGGAACGACGTGTACGCCGGGGTCAACGTCTCGCCTTACATCGTTTACAAGGACGACTTCCAGGGCAACAGCTACCAGGCCGGCAACACCATCGAAGGTCGCAAGGCCTACACGCTGGGGATCAAGGCCAACTACCAGAACAAGCTCGAAGCCGAACTGCAATACACCGAGTTTTACGGTGGCGGGCAGAACAACGGCATCCGCGACCGCGACAACGTCGGGTTCAACCTCAAGTATTTCCTTTGATACCCAGAATACCGACGCACCCCTTGTAGGAGCGAGCCTGCTCGTGATGGCGGACTTTCAGTCGCAGTAGTTTTTGCCTGATACACCGCTATCGCGAGCAGGCTCACTCCTACAGGGGATCTGCGGTGATTTGCAGACCTCACTCCCATTTCGGAGATTGATCATGTTTCACAACTCACGATTGACTAAGGCTTCGCTCGGGCTTGTTCTAGGTCTGGCCGCCGGCAGCGTTTTCGCCGCCATCACCCCACAACAAGCCGAACAACTGAAAACCTCCCTGACCCCCATGGGCGCCGAGCGCGCCGGCAACGCCGCCGGCACCATCCCCGCGTGGACCGGCGGCATCACTCAAGCCCCGGCCGGCTACAAACCCGGCCAGCACCACCCCGATCCATACGCGGCCGACAAACCGCTGTTCACCATCACCAAAGCCAATCTCGACCAGTACAAAACGCACCTCAGCCCCGGTCAGATCGCCCTGTTCAATAGCTACCCGGACACCTTTCAGATGCCGATCTACCCGTCCCGGCGCTCCGGTTCGGCACCGCAATGGCTGTACGACAACACCCTGAAAAACGCCACCTCAGCCAAGCTGCTCGAAGGCGGCAGCGGCTTCTCCGATGCCTACGGCGGCGTACCATTCCCGGTGCCCAAGGACGGCGTTGAAGTGCTGTGGAACCACATCACCCGCTATCGCGGCATCTACGTCGTGCGCCGCGCTTCCGAAGCGCCGGTCCAGCGCAACGGCAGCTTCGCGCTGGTGACATCGCAGCAGGAAGCCCTGTTCAACTACTACCGCCCGAACGGCCAGTTCGCCGACCTGAAAAACATCCTGTTCTACTACCTCGCCTTCGTGAAAAGCCCCGCACGATTGGCCGGCGGTGCCGCACTCGTGCATGAAACCCTCGATCAGCTCAAGGACGCGCGCCAAGCGTGGATCTACGATGCCGGCCAACGCCGTGTGCGCCGCGCACCGAACCTCGCTTACGACACGCCGATCGCATCCTCCGATGGCCTGCGCACCGCCGACGACACCGACCTGTTCAACGGCTCACCGGATCGCTACGACTGGAAGCTCAAGGGCAAACAGGAAATCTACATCCCCTACAACAATTACAAGGTTGGCAGCCCCGAGGTGAAATACGCGCAACTGCTCACGCCCGGCCACCTCAACCCGCAATACACCCGCTACGAACTGCACCGGGTCTGGGTCGTAGAAGGCAACCTGAAACCGGGTTCGCGACACATCTATTCCAAGCGTGTGCTGTTTCTCGATGAAGACAGCTGGGGCGCGGCACTGGTCGATCAATACGATGGGCGTGGGGAGTTGTGGCGCGTGTCGATGGCCTACCTGAAAAACTTCTACGACCTGCCCACCACGTGGAGTGCGCTGGACGTGTTCCACGATTTGCAGGCGCGGCGTTACTACGTGCAGAACCTTGATAACGAAGAGGCGGAGACGGTCGATTTTGCGCAGCCGGTGCCGGAGGATGCGTACTTCATGCCGTCGGCGTTGCGCCAGCGCGGCACGCGGTAATGGTCAGACGTTGCGCCTGAAATGCGCGTATCAACAGTGGATTTTAATCGCGATTGAGTCTTTCGAACTGTCAGTTCTAACAGGTCAAAAGACTCTTTACTTGCAGCATGCTGCTCTTGCGCCGATACCGGTGTGGGCGTTGGGCAGAGCGAGAGGTCGACGATATGGATGCTGATCAGGCAAGTAAAGCATCGCGTGGCACGATGAAAGGAATGGTTCAGAGTTACCGGGGAGGTGATGACCAGTTAGTTGACGAGTTCAGATTTGAATCGACACTGGTTCACCGATTTGACGACCAGGGCATTGGATTGATCGTTTCGGGAGATATAGATAAGCCACGCAACGCGCAGATTTACGTGGCTTTTAAAAATGACCGTCAGCCCAGTGGCAAATTTTCTTTTCCAAATGCAGAGATCAAGCATCTGGTGTTTATCGACGGCGAGTTTTACCCAACATACGGGGCGCGTGCCGGTGAAGTTGTATTTCAGAACAAGGATGGACCGGATGTGCCGACCGGGTTGAGCGTCAATGGCAAATTGACGTTCACGACCGAATCTATCGGCAACAAGTATTTCAAAGTCGAGGTGATATTTGCTGTTGAGGGTTTGACTAAGGGTAAAAGGCCGCGCCAGCACGGGCACTGATCAGCGGCTGCCTTTGTGTATCGCATTGGCCAAGTGTGGGAGCCTGCTCGGGAAGATGTTGGTACAGCCACTATTTATGTGGCTACCATCTGCTGCAGTTGACCACCCAAGCGCGCCAGTCGAAATGAGAGTGGCCGCTTATACGATCACCGATTTTTAGCCAGAAAGGATGTGCTAGCCTGCAATCAATGATTTCATTGATTGCAGGGGGCATCATGGCCAGCATTACAATTCGAAACCTTGATGAAAAGCTCAAGGAACAACTGCGCATCACCGCGGCTCACAATGGGCATTCCATGGAGGAAGAAGCTCGACTCATTTTAGGCCGAGCTCTGACGACGATAGACCGTACCGGTGGTCTTGGCAGCCGAATCCGCGACAGATTCAGTGCTGTCGGCGGAGTAGACCTCGATTTGCCGGAGCGTTCAGAGAAAGCCACTGCGGTGGATTTCTTCGAATGATAGTGCTTGATACCAACGTTCTATCAGAGTTCATGCGAACCGAGCCTGAGACCCGGGTGCTCGCCTGGGTTGATGCACAGCCTGCGATGGAACTGGCTGTGAGTGCCGTGACGGTGGCAGAAATATTTCACGGTATCGCTCGGCTGCCTTCCGGAAAGCGCAAACAAAAACTTGAGGCCCATGCGATGGCGATGTTCGAAGAAGACTTTGCCGGACGTATTTTGTCTTTCGACGCTCATGCCGCTGTCGAGTACGCGACGCTTGTTGCAGATTGTGAATCAAAAGGCCGCGCGGTTTCGATGGCCGATGCGCAAATTGCTGCGATCTGCCGAACCCATGGCCTCCCCATAGCTACCCGTAACGTGAAGGATTTCGAGTTTAGCGGTGTAGAGATGATTAACCCGTGGGCAGCTTGAGCATCACAAAAGCGAAGTAGATAGCCCCTGAAAAAGCTCGCTACCCACATGGCACTGTAGGAGCTGCCGAAGGCTGCGATCTTTTGATCCTGCTTCAGATTGTTCAAAAGCGAAGATCAAAAGATCGCAGCCTGCGGCAGCTCCTACATGATGCGAGTTTTCCGGGACATCCAGGTGAAAGGCCTGACGCAATCGCGGGCAAGCCCGCTCCCACAGTTCATGAGTCGAACACAACATCTGTGAACGACTCAAAACCCTGTGGGAGCGGGCTTGCCCGCGATTGGTTTTTTGCTTCAGCGCTGTACGAAGATCAAACGCGGAAGTGGCTGACCATCTGCTGCAACTGACCACCCAAACGCGCCAGTTCAACACTCGATGCAGCCGTCTCATCACTCGCCGCAGCGGTCTGTTCAGACACATCGCGTACGTTGATGATGCTGCGGCTGATCTCTTCAGCCACGGCGCTCTGCTGTTCTGCAGCAGCAGCGATCTGCTGGTTCATCGCCTGGATGTTCGACACCGTACGGGTGATGTTTTCCAGTGTCGCGCCAGCCTTGCGCGTCAGGGCGACGCTGCTGTCGGTCAGCGCGCGGCTGTTGCTCATCACCGCCGAAACCTGCTGGGTGCCGATCTGCAGACCGGCGACCAGGCCTTCGATTTCTTCGGTGGATTTCTGTGTGCGCTGGGCCAAACCACGATCCTCGTCGGCGACCACGGCGAAACCACGACCGGCCTCCCCGGCGCGCGCTGCTTCGATCGCGGCGTTGAGCGCGAGCAGGTTGGGCTGTTCGGCAACGGCCTTGATCACGTCCATGACGCTGCCGATCTTGTCGCTTTCCTGTTGCAACACGCTCATGGCTTCGGTCGAACGCACCACTTCGCTGGCCAGACGCTCGATCTGGGCGATGGCTTCGTTGACCACTTTGTCGCCTTCACGGGCTTCGCCGTCAGCGGCGGCAGCCGCTTGCGAGGCTTCTTCGGCGTTGCGCGCGACTTCCTGCACGGTGGCAGTCATCTCGTGCATCGCGGTGGCGACCTGATCGGTCTCGACTTTCTGGCTGTTCACACCGGCGCTGGTCTGCTCGGTCACGGCCGAGAGTTCTTCGGCGGCGCTGGCGATCTGGGTGACGCCGTCGCGGATGCCGCTGATCAGGTCGCGCAGGGTCACGCCCATGCGCGCGATGCCTTGTTGCAGCACACCGAGTTCGTCGCGGCGGGTAACGGTGACGTTCTGGGTCAGGTCGCCGCTGGCGATGCGCTCGACCACAGCCAGGGTTTCCTGCAGTGGACGGGTGATCTGACGGGTGATGATCACCGCAGCAATCACGCCAACCAGCAGGGCGAGCAGGGTGCTGATCAACTGGAAGGTGCGCGCCTGGGCACTTTCGATGTCACGACGGTCGAGCTGGATCTGGTACAGCTGCTCGCTCGTGGTGACGATGGCGGCGCCTTGATCGGTCATTTCCTTACGGGCTTGCACCGCATCGGTGTTGGCGTTTTTATAGGCCATCAATGCGCTGCGATAGTTGACGAGTGCGGTTTCCAGCTGACGCAGCGCTTCTTGCTGCGAGTCAGCAAAATGCACGTTCAGTTGCTTGAGGCTGGCAATGGCGGCGTCAATCTGGCCGATGGCTTTCTGTTCGGTTTCGGCATTGGTGGTGGCGGTGTAGCCACGCACTTCGTAGCGCGCGAGGATGAACGCTTCCTTGGCGGCGGTGATCGCCTGGAACTGTTCGAAACGCTGTTCGCTCATGTCCATCTGCTGCACGCGTTTGCTGATCGACTCGATCTGGTTGTACGCGGTCTCGGCACTCACGCTCATGCTGTCGCGGGCGCTGTTGCCGGTGCGATAGGCGTTGCGCATTTTGTTCAGCGACGTCTGGTATTCAGCGATGGTCGCTGCCTGCTCCTTGAGCAGTTTGACGTTTTCCGGGCTCTTGAAACTGTTGATGAGCTTCTGCTGCTGCGCGGCAAAGCTTTCGAGGGTGGTCTGCACATTCTGTGCGGCGGTTTCATCGCCATTGGTCAGCATGTACTGCAGGCGCACCACGCGCAGTTTGGTCAGACCGGCATTGAGCTGGGTGATATCGCTCATCCAGTTGCTGCGGTCGATCAGGCCACCGAGGCTGGTCCAGCCTGTCAGGGCCAGCACGCAGGTCAGGGCCAGCACCAGGCCGAAGCCCAGGCCCAGTTTCATGTTCACGCTGATGTTGCCGAACCAGCTATTCATCAAAAATCCTCCAGAAACGTTGGGTTTCTTGTCGTCGGTTAGGCTGGAAGATTGTTGTTTTTTTGAGCCAGCAAGGGTGTTAGCAGGTTTGTATCGGCCGCATTTCCCAGAGCTGAAAGGTTTTTGTCCGACAGAATTTGTAACAGCCCCGCTGAGGCTCTTTTTCATTGAGGGTTCAGGGGCGTGCCTGCACGAGATGATCGTGTAGCGTCTACCTCAATAACCGACGAAGTAATAAGCCTGCCGCCCGACCCTCAGGGTCTTGAGCACTTTCAACGGTGCGACAGGTTCGCGGTCTGCCGCCATGACGGCGACGTGGGATGGCGAGGCTGCGAGGAAGTCTTTCAGTTGCGCGTCGGTATCCAGACCTTTCAGCACCTGTCGGGTGTAAAAAACGCTGGCGCCGCCGACGCGTTCATTGGCTTGAAACAACGCAACTTGTCGACCTTCGGCTTGCAGCATTTGAATGTGTTCGTTCAACGGCAGGAACGATAACTTTTTGTCGGCGTGGGGCAGCGCCCATTGCGCAGCCGCGAGATAACTGCCGATCACCAGCGTGAGTACGCCGACTGCCAGTGTCTGACGGTGCCGGGCGATTCGGCCTACCAATCGATTACCGGATTCGTACTGCTTCAATCGCTCGAACAGCACGCAGGCATACTCCGCTGCGATCACTGCGGCGGCCGGTGTCATCGACATCAGGTACACCATGCGTTTGCTCGAAGCCAACGTCAGCATGACGAATTGCGCAACGACCCACAGGCTGAAAAACAGCAGATAACGATTGGCCTTGAGCTGTTTGCGGAAATGCCACAGCCCCAGATACACCAGAATGTTCCACGGCAAAAACGCTTGCGGCAACTTGGCGAGGTAGTAATGGAACGGCTCGTAATGCCCGGCCTCGACGAACGACCCGCTGAAGCGTCCGACGCTGTTGGTCAGCAACACTTCTCTGACCGCTTGCGCACCGTCATGCTGATAAAGCACAACCAGCCAGATCAATAGCGGAATCAGCCCGATCAAGGTCAACAATCCCGGTCGCAACCAATCAGCGATCTTCAGGCGTTTATCGATCAAGGTATCGGCCAACAGATAAGCAAAAATCACCACCCCCGGCATCGCCAGCCCCAGGACACCCTTGCTCAATGTGGCAATGGCGATCCCGATGACAAACAGCAGCGAGTTGCCGGCGGTCGATGCACGTTGCGCCTGAAAAAACGCCAGCAATGCCATCGTCACGCCGAGGGCCAGCAGCGCGTCTTCGCCGACGCCGCGCACGTTGCTCCAATAACTGGCCATGGTCGCCAGCAAAATCCCCGCCGTCCACGCGATTCGCTTCGGCCGCTCGAAACCGCGCAACATGCCGTAGAGCACCATCACGCTGAGCAATCCGGCCACCGCCGACGCCAGCCGCACCGACCACGGCGATACGCCGAACACGCGCATGGCGCCAGCGTCGAGCCACAGACTCAACGGTGGTTTTTCCAGAAATGGTTCGCCGAACAGGCGCGGCGTTACCCAGTCATTGTCCAGGTGCATTTCCATGGCGATGCCGGCGACGCGGGCCTCGGTGGAGCCTTGCAACTGATGACCGCCCAGCGCGAAGAAAAACAACAAGGCGGCAAGCAGAAACAGCAAAGGGGCGGCACGCGACATGGTTTCAGGCTACCGAAGGGGGCGGGAGCCTCGAGCATACGTCGCCATTGCTGAACAAATCGTGAAGCTCACACCATGGGGCGTGACCAGCGCTTTTCCGGCGTTTCGAATGCGGGATTGACCAATGACGTCAGCACATGATCCTGCCAGCGCCCGGCAATGTTCAGGTAGGCCTTGGCATAACCCTCCCGCTCAAACCCCAGCTTCTCCAGCAGCCGCGCGCTGCGTTCGTTGCCGGGAATGTAGTTGGCCATGATCCGGTGCAGGTTCTGCGTGTCGAACATGTAGCCAATCCCGGCCTCCAGCGCTTCACGCATCAAACCCTGGCCCTGATGGGCTCCGTCGATGTGATAACCGAGGTAGCAGGCCTGAAACGCGCCGCGAATGATGCCACTGAAATTGCACGCGCCGATCATCTGCTCGCCATCCGGAGTCAACAGCGCGAAATGCATCGCCAGCCCGGCCTCAAAGGCGCTGGCCTGAATCTCCAGGCGGCGGCGAATCTGCTCGGTGGAAAAATATTCAGTGGTGCGGATCGGCGACCAAGGGGCGAGGTGGCGCAGGTTGCGTTGGTAGAACGCACTTTCGAGGCCGGCCTGATCCGGAGCGAGAATCGCCAGCGTCAGGCGTTGGCAGGGCAGGGACAGCAGCGGCATCGGGTGCTCCTGGGCGAAGGATCTACCGGCAGCGTCGCGCAATTGTCCGGGTGACGGCAAGTCGTGATGAATTTCAGGCAAAAAAAAGCCCGCGGGAGAGCCGCGGGCGAACCGTAGTTTCTTGAATGAGCGGGTGGACTTTACAAGGTTGGGACGCGTAGCTGCAGTGAAGAAAAATTCATATCGATGTGCGGTCTCGACGCTGTTGCGCCGGTATAAAAAGGCAGACCGGCAGCCAGTCGACCTGCGCACGTTTCACCCAGCAATAACGACCTTGAAAAGCGAGTTCCCTGATCAGTCCCTGACAGGGGTACAAAAATCAGCTGAAATCTCATTTGATAATGTTTGTCGAGGGCACTAATGTCGCGACGCTTTGTGGGTGGTCATCAAAACCCGCGAACGTCATGACAGGTGTCTCTGCCAAACAGGATCAGCCGTCGCAAACCCGGAGGATGGATCTACAAGGAGTAGTAAAAATGATGCATGGCGCGTATCCCCAGGTCCTGGCAACAGCGTGTAGCACCGGGACGGTGGTTCAGCCCCGGCGTTCAAGGCAAAGCCGGCGCTGGCGCCTCTTTGCCGCGCTGCTGCTGTCAACCGCCATGGCAGTCTGCAGCGCACCGACGGTTCAGGCACAGGCACAGACTCGGGCACCCGACGCTAGAGGGTTGATGCACGAAGCTCAACGTCTGAGCCGCGATGGCTTGCTGGCGGATGCCACGGTCGCTGCCCGGGCGGCGATGGTTGCTGGCCGAAAAGGCAGCGCCCTCGATTTTATCGAACTCGACGCGGGTGCCTTGCTCGTTGATCTGCTGCACAAACAGGCCCGATATGACGAGGCCCGCCGTGCCGCTGAGGAGCAGATTGCGTATTGGGAAAAGCAAGCCGCCGACAACGGTGCATCGGGCAAGCGCGACGCTCGGAGCACGGGCATGCTGGAGCGGGCAATCGAGGCGAGCATGATGGCGGGTGAAAGGACAGAGGTCGCCCGCCTGCAAGAAAAGCTGTTCGCGGTGACCAGCCCCGATCCCGCTTCATGGCGTTTGTCGCCGGACGAGCCCCGCTTGCGTTACGACCTCGCTGACTTTTCGATGCCCCTCACGGTGGGGGCGTGGACATTGACCAGGTTCCAGCCGGCCGAACAACGCGACTTCAACACTCTTGTTCTTTACACGCAGGCGCTCCCGGGCGGTCGCCTGACTGCCGAGATTGCCGTGTCCTATGACGAGCATCAACGCAAGATCAGCGCTGCCGAACGGCAGGCATCGCTGCAGTCCTATCAGGCGCGGCACAAGCCAAGTGCGCTGGAAATGACCATGCCCGATCTCGCCTACGACGGCCTGACCGCTTTCAAGCGCGCAGATCAGAGTGAATGTGAGGACAAGCAGTGCATCAATGCTCATTGGCTTATCTTCCGCGGCGACTGGCGGATGGATATCGATGTCAATTTCGGATTGCAAGACGAGGCCCAAATCGCGCAGCAAGTGCGCCAATTGTTCGCCGCGCTGAACTGGCGCAGCGCACCGCCGCTGTTTCGTGAACGGCCACTGGCTCAGCAGGTGCGGGATATCGAGGTGGCCGCTTCACTGCCGGACGGCGTAGCCAAGGCTGCGGCACTGGCGGAAAAGGCGCTGCCCGACGCGCACTTCCCGGACGAGATTGCGCGGATGCAGACTTACATCGGCATCGATCAATATCGGCGCGCAGATCTCGAGGCCGCACGTCGTGCACTGGGTTTGGCTGTGTCAGCCTGGGACGAACGGGTCGTCGATGAACTGCTTTTTCGCAGCGCGTTGGACTTCGCCGCGGACATCGATTATCGGCAAGGCCGAAACGAGGACGCCGTGGCGCTGAACCGCAGATTCATCGAATGGCAGATGAGCGATGCGACACTGGGCTGGCATATACCGAAGGATGAAAACGCCTTGGTCAATGAACGCCAAGGCGTGCATTTGCCGCTGCGCGTGGGCGATTACCGTCTGCGACCGAACACCCATGGGCGCTTTTACTACGAAAACCTGCAGAGCGGGGCCCAGCTCGGCCTGACCGTGGGCATGCCAGCCTCTTCTGATCAGGAGCTGGAGTCCATGCTGCGCTCCTTCATGACGAATAATCTCGGCCTGCAAGCTGCGGGTCTGAGCAAAACAGGGTTTTCAGCCAAATCGGCAGCCCATGAAGACATCCCGGCAGTCGGCCATAAATGGGAGTTCGAGGTGACGCAGTCGCCGGATGGACAAGGTTTCTCCAGCGCAGATCCTGAGACGGGCGCCTCGCGCAAAACGCCGACGAAGATGGCGTTCTGGATCGTCGATCGCAAAGAGCAACGGTCGATGTTGCGGGCACCGATTACAGACAGTGGTCGATCCAGGACTGAAGCGGAGCACGTTGCGAAAGCGTTATCGTGGTAGAGAAGGGCATGGTTCAGGGCATGTGATCGGTAGCGGCATCTGCTTGCGCACGTGCCCGCACCCACTCCTTGCGGCGGCCATGATCATGTCAATACTCCGCCACTTTGCCTGCACGTAAAACCCATCCCGCCTCTCCGGGCACCAACTTGTACTGAACCTGGCGCATCTTCCCCGTGCGACCGGTTCCGGCGTCCGCGCTGCCATACACAGGGAAGCGCTGAATGAGCGTGTTCTCCACGACAGCAAATGAGTCCTCACCCTGATAACCCTCGGCGGTTTTCGGGTTGTCGCTGATGGGCGGCAGATAGATTTCGCTCAGGGATTTTTTGTTATTCGCCGAGTAGGCGATCAGTTCACCGGGCATCCCGCGACCGGGCGAGCGAGTGAAGACGTAGAGCTCAGGCGAGCCGTCATTATTCAGGTCGCCGACCTCGGCGCGGATGATATCGCCGTTGAGTGGGCGGGTGATCACTGAGTTGTCGATCTCCAGGCCTTGGGGGTCGATACGCAATGTGGGTTTGCCATCGAGCAGATCCGCTTTCACATGAAAATCGATGCCCTGCAACGCCACGTGTTGATCGAAAGGTCGCTGGTTATCCACTGCGTCGCCGTTGGCGAGAGTGAGGGAAATCTCGTAGTTGGCCACTTCATCGCGTCGGGCAGCACTGCGCATGAGATAGACCTGCACCGTGTAATCGCCATCGGCCGGCAACGAGCCGAGGAAATGATTGCCCATGACCGAACCGTTGAACAGCGCGTAATCAGCACCTTTGGTGGCGAGGTTGAAGGCGGCGGAAAGGTTGGCAGATTTGAAGCCCACCGTCAGGATCTGCCCGGCTTTGCCGCTGAGCGTGTACTCCGCAGTTTTATAGCCCTTGATCGACTGCTTGAATTGCACGCTGCCGGGGCCACTCTTGTAGACGACCTGCTGGACTCTTGGGGGGATGTCGGTGGTCGCGGCGTGCGCAGACAGTGAAACGAGGGTAGCCAATAGGACACGCAGCCAAACGTTCATGAAAGTCCTTGGGTCATTGCCGATGGCTCAAAGCATAGTTCCGGCGCAGCACGCCAGTCCAATCGCGCTGATCCGGAAAATCCCGAACTTCAGATGCGACAAAGCCCGCACTTGGCGGGCCTTGTCGTTGAGAGTTGGTGGGCCGGGGGCATTTGAACCCGATTGTAAAATCCCCGTACTCATTGGGTTTCAGCGGGTCTGATTTTTATCGGGATACAGCAGGGGATATATGCTCCAGTCTGCTCATCAACGGTTTACCCAACCTGTCGTTCAAATGCCGTACTTGTCTCACCCGATAAAACTATTCTCAGTGTCCTTTTCGCTTGAGTTTCACAAGCTCCTCAGCAGGTTTTACCTGGAAGGGAGGTGGGCCTCCAGAGACGCGATGATGCGACTCGGGATGCTTTTAACGTACGCCATTACCTCGTGTTTAGCCTTCTTGACCATACGAAAATCCTCCATAGTGAGAGTTGATAGATAAGAGATGATTTCTGAAATTACAAAACCTGCGATGAAACCTGTAGGACCTATAACCAAAAAAACAGAGCTCGCCATCATCAGTCTCAGGAGGCCACCTCTGAGAGACATACTTGCTAAGTACGTTTCGGCATAGAGATGCTAACCGAAAACTGCGGGGGCCCCTAGGAACATTTGAACGTCACGGGGTCGGAAACCCGCGAGGTTTCGTTAGTGGGAGGACTCAAGAGTTACTGAAATTTCAGTCATTGAAATTGAAAGAATCACGTTGAAAAACAGCCATCGTTACCGTTTCGGTAATGGTGAACCCAAAGACGTCATTCCGTAGGGCAAATGCACAGGTGAATCGGCAGTTCACCGGGTTCACCTGTTCACTAAGCTGGGAGTTCTCCCGCTAACAAGGTCCTGCGGGTTTCCGACCCCGTGTCTAAAGGAAAACCTCAGGGGCCCAGGCGCACGGAGGGACACACACCTGACGTTCGCTGGTGGGATTGATGCTTCCGGGGTGCGGGGGATACATCCCTCCAAATGTGGTGTAACTCATGTAACTGGTGTAACGAGTACTGTTAAGTGATTGTATTTGTTTAGTATTTTGTAAGTTACACCGACTTCGTACACCAGTCGTGAGGCGTGTAACTCTGCTATCGGGTGTAACACTTTTGATGCATGAGAAATGAATGAGCGAAGTCATGCATATGATGCAGAAGGACAGAGTGTTCCCGCTCCCGGCCTGCCCGATAGACACGGTTAGCGGTCTTTAAATCATCAGGTCGCCAGCTGTGCGAGCGATTAGTTGGTAGGAGCAACAGGCCGCTTTCGGCCAGAAGCAGTCCCTTACAATCGACCGCTTGTGTCCAAACGTATGCGAGGCCGTAGGTCGCAGTTCGTAGATGGTCATTCGGGAAATCAAGGACGGTCCAAGTTATTCATTTTAAAAACCTAGATGTTCAGGTGGGTTTTGTTAATGCGACCTGTACTCACAGAACGTAGTTTGGGCGCTTTGTCCGCTATGGGCAGATAGCCAGTAAGCACGTATTCTGGCGTACATTGGCCACGCGGTGAGGGCCTCAAAAGGTGCAAGGGACTGATGGATATCCTAAATTTTCAGAGTGAAAACCCTTCGGGCGTTGATGTGTTTAAAGGCGAGAGCCACGATCGCGTCGCCCAAGCTATGCACGATTACATCAAGTGCAAGAAGAATCACCGTGTAATCGGCCTTGATGGCGAATTCGGATCAGGAAAAAGCTCGATCTTACAGATGCTTGAGAAAAAAATATCCTTAGAAGGGTCAAACACAAAGTTGTGGATATTTGACTGCGAGCAAAATTATCAGGGCTCGATCAAAAGTAATTTCATCGAATTATTTACAGACCAAATCACGTCCCTGCTCAAAGACCTGCACCGAGAAAATGATGTCGTCGACGTCGTAAAGAATCGCGACATTGCGCTGGGTCGACACTTCAGTTACACGAAAGACACTCGAAGCCACATAAGCATATGGGCAGTATTGTTGATTGCAAGCGGAGTCTTAAGCCCCACGTTTATTCGAGACTATCTTCCACAATTACGCGGGAGTATCGAGCTCGAATGGTGGAAACACATGTCTTATCTGGCTGCCAGTTTGGCTCCTGCCATCATCTTGGGCTTAGCATTTTTCTTTAATCGCAAAAATCAGCCTGGAAAAAAACGATGGAACATATCCAGTCTGCTGAAGGGTAGTTCTGATGACCATATCAGCGAAACTATTGAGATAAGTAAAGAAGTTAGCCCGCTAGATTTGAAGCGTGCGTTAGCTAAGCATCTGCACTCGGTGAAGGATCACCATTTCATAATCGTGATTGATAATCTGGATCGACTGCCTCGCGACGTCCTGCGGTCGGTATGGAGCGATCTGGAAATATTTACATCAGTGACAGGCACTGAAAATCTCAGCGTCATCGTCCCTTTCTGCTCTAGTAAGGTCTCGAAGTACCTGAATGGTGAGGGCGAGCAAAGCTATGACTCAAAGGACTTCATAGCCAAGAAATTTCCAGTGGTTTTCAGAACACCACCGATCATCACGTCTGGCTGGAAAGATGCATTCAGAACACTCTGGTCTCAAAGTTTCGGCGCGAACAATATAAAAGACGCTGATACCTGTAGCGTAATCCTGCAGAGACACAGTCCGATGGCCGGAGGGCTGGTCACACCTCGCCTACAAAAGCGATTCATCAACGATATTGCTACTACTCTATTGGTTACTGCCGACAAGCCGAGTGTTGTGTGCATCGCCGCGTACATCGCTATCTGCAAGTACAACAACATATCCATCGAGGCTATGCTAAAGAGGCCAGATTCAGCAAAGTCAGACAACAATGTGCCAATCGGCGAGACTGAAGCGGCACAGGTCGCAGCGTTGAATTTGGTACTCAGCATTGACAAGACCAAGCTGACGCTCAAGGCATTGTTGGGCGAAGATATGAAGGCAGGGTGGCCGATCCAGATTTTGCAGATCCACTTCCAGACATCTGCCGACATTGCAATCGCCGAATTGATCGACCAACCGTTGGCAAATGCTTTTGAGTCTCAAGACGGTAAGAAGCTTGCCTCATTAATTCCTTACTTTGGATTTATGGATTCTTTCGTTCGTGGTCTGGATGGGGGGGGGGCGCCCAGTAATATTTTTCAGACTCTTTATCAGGCATCCAAAATTGAAGACTGTAGCATTGATGCCTTACTTCCCTACGTCAGCGATAAATTCAGCAGCAGCGATCAATTGACAAAAATATCGCCGGAAAACGGTTATTTTGACGCGATCAAGGGATTGATTAGTCTGGGTCTGCGAAAGTCGATATTTGAAAGCTCACTTGCAGATGCTAAGAGGGCGTTCGAACAGATCAATAATGAGGCGTTTAATGTAGAATCGGTCGACTCATATCAAGCAACAATTTCGCGATATGATCACTATTTGGATTCAATGGGTAATCGCTTCGAGCCGTTGACTCTGGATAGTTCGGAAGTATTGTTTCACATGATTGTGCCAGATCCAGATCTTAAAGTTATCAATCCCAATAATATTGCTTTCAGTAGTAAAGGTCTCAGAGATGCTGTATTACAAATTGCATCTACTGAGGCAGTAGATTTTGTTATGACTCCATTGAATGAGGAAGACTGGCAACATTGTCTAGTCGCCTATTTTGGCAAAGTTCGCTTGTCATTAGCGGCTAGGAACTACTTCCTTAATGATGAGCAGACTGCTTCTGTAACGACAGCAATAGATATAAATCCTGCAGAAGAAAGGCTCTGGCTGGCAGCAGTATTTTTCAAAGAGTACACCAGTTCAGTCCCAGTTATGATTCAGAGGCATTTGTCTGCGGTTACGTCGCCCTATATCAAAATCGCGATGGCCGTAATCTATATGCGGCAGAACTTAGGAGCGCCCCTTAGCGAGATCCCTGCGATCGAGAAGGCATTTGAAGAGGAACCTGAGTTTCTGGAGGCTTTAGTACGAGCAGCCACCACATCTGACAATCTTTTGAAATTAACACTTCAAGGGGAATCCTCTCATTTGGTTGCTCCAATACTTGCGAAACTTATTAAGGACGAAGCGATCGCCAACGTCTACTCTCGCGAGATATTCGCAAGCTTCACAGAACTCTGTGAGATCCTTTTTGAGTACGATATATCAAGAGATGAGTTTTTGAGTTGGTTTACATCATTCCACCTAAATCCAACTAATCTGCCATCGCTTGGAAGTCTGGATTCACTGATCCTGAAAGAAATTCTTGTTGCTTCCAACGCCACACTTCTTCAGTTGCGAGGAGCGTTGTTGGACAAGCACTTTGGGCCACAAGTCGATGCGGCTTCATGGTTGAAAATAATTGAAAATGCCGACGCGAACGAGGAAGCAGTTCTTAGATTCATGGTCGACATGAAACTAGATTTTTTAGGTGAGAAATTCTCTCGCATAGCTGTGTCCTCTTTTCTATCAACCACTGTAAAGACTGTGCCATTCGTAGCTCCTTCGGTGGCAGCGGTCAGCAACACAAAATCAGTGCTACAGCTTTTTGATAATGACACTTGTGCCGTTTTGGGAACGGAACTTCGGGCCTTTGTTTTTGACCAAAGCACTAGTGTTGAGTCCTCTATTTTTATTCTATCCGAATTTGGCGCACTGCTGTCTAGTGTTACGCCAAGGACGGCCGTAGAGGAGGAGAGGCTTCTTCAAATATTGGCAGCTATGCACAGCAATCCGGAAACAACGTCTGCGACTTCAGACTTTCTGGACTCGAGAGCCGCACAACTTGCAAACTGGACAATCTCTAAGGATTATAAAGATACCTACGCATCTCTCGTGACAAAACTCAAAGCACGTATGCCAAAAATCTATGAGGATCTATCAACTCGGCACGGATTTAGAACTCGGATGAACGATTTGGCAAAAGCAATATTAGGTAAGTAATGACAAGTTTCTATACTGTCTATCATTATAAAGAGTCTAGAATTGTTTGGTATGGGGAATTAGCATGGAAGTTAAAGAAGTAAATTTGATTTTGCGCTTGGAAGGTGGGGTTGCTGATGAAGGGCTTCTGGATATTTATGACGCTGCGAACACCATTACAGGATTGGCCAGAGCCGTTAACTTGGTTGCGCATTCTTTTGTCAATGACGAGGAGGTAAGGACAAAAAATCAAAGTGCAAAAGGCGCTCAAGCATTTGTCCATTCATCGAGGAAGGGTTGTTTTGAGGAGCAGGTGGATATCAGATTTTGTGAAAAGACCGCTAAGAAGGTTGGCAACACAGTTCTGGTAAATGTTTTTTGGGATTATTTAACTTGGGTTTTATCTAGTGCTGTGGGATTAGAGGTTGAGCCTACGACTTCATATGTTAAAAAAATAGCTTCGAAGAATGAGCTGTTTATTCATGAGGTATCCGATGCGCTTGAATCTCCCATGCTCTTGATACATAGAGCAATTGTTCGTGATGATAAGGTCAAGGTTTTTTTTAATCGGCCTAGAGTGGGTGATGCTTTAGTTTTGGGGAGCGAGACGCTAGATTATGTGACGACTAGAGAAGTTCAAATTGGAAGTGAATATATTGTGGGGAATGTTACTAAGGTAAATGTGCTTAGCCATTTTGGACGCCTGTTTTCTGATGAGGAAGATAAAGTTGTATCGTTTGCTCTCGCACACCCCGATGACCACAGGCTCAAAGGTCTTTCATTGAAGTCTATGCAAGAACATAATGATGGTCTGCCAGGTAAGGTTCACCTTAAAGTTAAGAAGATTGTAAGTGCGCACGGTGTGGTAAAGCGTTACATTGTTGAAGATATATTAGAGATTTTATAATGTCCGAACCTTCGCGCTATTGTATGGCTTTGATTGATACTTGTTTGACGATGGCGGAATGGGCCTCTTGTTGGCAGGCAGTGGGCGTCATTGCGATGGTGTTTTTTGGAACTATTGGTCTATATAAGATTTATCAGGAGCTGCGCAGGCTTGATGAGCAAAGGCTCAAGGACCTACATGATAAAGAAATTTCTGCGCGCCTAAAAAGAACAGAGTTTTTTTTGGCGCAACATCGGCGTTTATTTGATGATAAAGATCTTTACGAGGTCTTATGTCTTATTGACTCTGATGACATTCGGTTAGCGGATGAAGATATGTGGGATAAAAAGCGTAAACTCATGGCGTTCTTTGAGGAGATAGCGCTGCTTGTTCGATCCAGGCAGATTGATGAGTGCGTGGCATTTTACATGTTTGGATACTACTCTTATTGTGCTATGTATGGCGAAAATTTCAAACATGGTATCAATGTTTGCGAGGAGTATTGGGGGCTTTTTTTTGAGTTCGCTACAAATGCTAAAGTTCACAATGACAGTATGAGTGGTCCTCCACCATCTATGTCTTTGTGATATTTATGCAGTAGTCGTTTGGTCAGATTTTATGAATTATTTATACCATATCGAATTTGGTTAAGTGGCAAGGTTATTTGCTACCAACAACGGCATTTGGTCGAAAGTAAACCCGCGGGCGTCATATTGAGCCGAAATCCGCCAGTGTTTAGATGGTTGGCGCGTGAGGCGGATTTTGCCTCGGTCTGGCTATTTGCTATCACTCGACTAACTCACCGCAGCGGTTATCCTCTCTCATCGAAATTATTACCCTGCAAATGTGCTGGCTCGGCGGCCTGCCTTGCTGCTCACCGCAGTGTTTCGCCTGCACCATGCTGTCTTTCAGATGAAAAGGATTCAGGAATCAAGGAATGAGTGGATACGTCCCTAACCCACCGAAGGGTTACCGCAATATCGGCACCGAGCCCGTCGATATACACGCTCAGCGCTGGGCTGAATACAAAGATCTCCCGACGAAGAACGAGACGAAACCTGCCAGCAAAGGCTGTGTATTCGCCAAGAGCTGCGATCTCGCGGACGGTGTGATCGATCCCAAAAAGCCTGCCGGATTTATCCCCGTCGGGAGCCTGGCCAACTACGGAGAGTTCTCTCTCCTCGGCGGTCGCGAGACTGATGCCGCAGGAAATATCCCACTGAAAAAATCAGCGGTAATGCCTTACCCGCCACCCTGGGAACTCTCCTATTGGGTGGCGCGGGCGCTGCGGCTGCCTCTTGTGGCGGGCTGTGTACGGCTGGAGCTGCTGGAGGCGCGAGTGTTGCAACCGGCTCTGCTGCAACGGGGGCTACTGGTGCTACCGGCGTTCTCACAGCCGGTGTGGCCGCTGGTACATTGGCGGGGATAGTCGCTTTACTGTGGCCGTCGAACCTTGGTGACAGCTCCCTCTACACGGAAGACCAGCTTCAGTCGCTGGAGAAGGCCCGTACTCGCGTCCGCCTACACGTTGAGGAGCAGGATGACGGAACACTGAAGGGGTACCCTCGCGAGGTCGTAAATCTCACGACACATTCCTCTTACGCGGCTGGTCTGCTCAATGATTCCTTTCCGCTCCATTGAGCGAAGAAAGTCCATCCATTCCATTGGAAGAATTTCGCGGTACGAGCGAGTTCCGAAAACCGGGAAGACATGCAGCTCCAGTGCGCCGATGGTTCGGACTGCTGTTCCTGCGGTCCAACCTTTACGTTTCGACGCATACCATTCCCGAGCAAGTTTTTCGAAGGTATTACTGGCGCTTTCCAACGCAGCGGCTTTTTTGGGCCCGCATTGTTGCCAATGGGTTGCTCCCATCAGCAGTGCTTGCCCGCAGGTCGACTGCTTTCTGTCGCGCAGCAGATCCGGAGACCGTTGGATAACTGCCCAACCCTATCCATGACCACTTTCCGTCAGCTTTCTTGTAGCGAAGCTGCCACGACTTCTTCCCGTCTGGCCGGACACGGAGGTACACGTTGTTCCCATCGTGCTCGCGGTACTCTTTGGAGTCAGCTTCCAGGCTCGCTATGACTGTCAGCGAGAGGGCGCCGTTTGATTTCAGTCCTTTTCATTTCCTTGTACCCATCAGTTTCAATCTGTATCCGAGGTACACGAAAGGATACAGCGCACATTGGGATAGGGGTAGACAAGGACGGATAGCCAGAAACAAGAAAGCCCGCACAGGGCGGGCTTCTTGGGGTGTTTCGTAGACTGTCTGAGACAGGTCTAGATTGCTATTTGGTGGAGCCGGGGGGATTTGAACCCCCGTCCGCCAGTACTCCGCTGTCGGTACTACATGCGTAGCCGTTTCTATTAAGTTAACCCTCAGCGACCCGAAGGGCAGGGTGCTTTGGGCGAGTTGTGTAAGTTTTAGCCGCTTCGTCCACAACGTACTGCACGGCGATTCTGTTCTATATGACAATCATTTTGGGTTTACAGACATCCCCTGATGATTGCTGGACCCGAAGGTACCAGGAGCATTGTCAGCTGCAATTAAGCAGCGAGAGCAACACCGTATTGGTCGTCATTGGCAACTATAAGTAGTTGCAACAGTGGATTTACGACTTCTGTTACCAAGTCGGCATGCACCTAGAGTTTCGCAACCGGCGTCGAATCCTAAACGGCCCCGAACTCATTGCTCAGTACATCTGTTTGAGCAACAAGCCTGCGCAGTGTACGCCAATCAGCCCACAAGGCCAACCCGAAGGTTGGCCTGGACGCTGATCAGTTGTTGGTGCCGGTGGCTTTGCGCAGTTCGACGATGGTTTGCGAGGTTTCCGCTACACAGTCATCGATCTTGCCCTCGGCCTTGAGCGACTGAGCTCTGGTCACACTGGCTTCAGCGCGCTGGCTCAGCTCTGGATTCGCAGACAACTGCGCCTTGCCACTTTGAATGGTCTGGATATTGGCATCGCACAGGTCCGCAGGTTTGTCCGCGGCAAACGAAGTGGACGCCATCATCGATGCAGTAACGAACAGACCTAACAGTACAGAACGTTTCATGTGTATCTCCTTGAACCGAGTGGGTCCAGACTTCGCTGGCCGTCAGGACGGGCAACCGAATGGATGAAAAACCCCGATCAGTCGGGGTTAATCTGTGGACTACAGTCGAACTCAAGGGTTCTATTTTTCTTCAGCAGGCCTTTGCCCGGGTCACTCGATCCACCAGATAGACCAGCCCGTGATAGTCGATTCCGCCATGTTGTGTCAGGCCGATCTCACAGGTTCGGCTGGTGGAAATTCCCTCGCTGCAATGCTGCACGGCCTCCTTGAGCGTGCGCAGTGAGTGGCTGTTCAACTCTGGCGTGGTAAAGCCCTTGTCACCGGCAAATCCGCAACAATGAATGCCCTCCGGGATCACCACGGTCTTGCTGCACTTGCGCGCCAGATCGATCAACGCCTGGCTTTCGCCCAGATGTTGCGTGCTGCAGGTCACGTGCACGGCAATCGGTGCGTCTTGCGGGGTGAAATCCAGTCGTTCGAGAAGATGCGTACGGATGAAACGCACCGGGTCGTACAGATCCAGACGGGTTTCTCCTACGTCCTGCACCAGCCGCAACGTGCATGGGCTGGTGTCGCAATAGATCGGGTCGAGCCCGCCGCGACTGGCGTGCAGCAGTGCGCTGATCAGCTCCTGGCGTTTGTGTTCGGCTTGCTCGGCATAGCCTTTGGAGGCGAAAGGCTGACCGCAGCAGAGGTTGTCCTGGTTGTCCGGGAAGACCACTTGGTAACCGGCCTTTTCCAACAGGCCAAGGGTTTTGTCGTACAGCGACATCTGCTCTTTATCACCCGCCGCCGGGCCCATGACCCGCGACACACACGCGGCCAGATACACCACGCGCGGGCGTTCGTCCGACATGCTCGGACTAAAGCGAATGGCTTTCTCCGGTTGTGGCATCGCATTCGTCCACAGTGGTACCTGGCCCTTGGACAGGCGCGTAATCGTTGCCGAAAGTTTCGCCAGGCGCGGTGCGCCGAGCATCATCCGTGCACCGTTGGCCACATGCAGGGTGAAGCGTGCGCCTTGCAAAGTCTTGGCGAAGTTTCCTTCGATCCAGTCAGCGGTTTTCTGATGCTTCGCGTGTCGGCCACGGAGCTTTTTCACCAGCTCGCCGGTATTGATGCCTACAGGGCAACGCTGTGCACACAGACCCGTCGCGGCGCAGGTGTCGATGCCTTGATACTCGTAGGCTTTTTCCAGTTCGGTGGTGTCGACGCCGGCACGTTTCTTCGCCTGTATATCGCGCCAGATCACGATGCGCTGGCGTGGACTCAGGGTCAGGCCTTTCGACGGGCAGACCGGCTCGCAGAACCCACACTCGATGCACTTATCCACAATCTCGTCGGCCGCCGGCAGCGGTTTCAGGTGTTTGAGGTGGATCTGCGGATCTTCGCTGAGCACCACGTCCGGGTTGAGAATGCCGTTCGGATCGAGCAGACGTTTGAGCTGCCACATCAGTTGATAGGCGTCGCTGCCCCATTCCAGTTCCACGAACGGCGCCATGTTGCGTCCGGTGCCGTGTTCGGCTTTCAGCGAACCACCGAATTCCACCGCCACCAATTGCGCGACGTCGTCCATGAACGCTTGATAGCGGGCGACTTCTTCCGGGTTGTTGAAGCCTTGAGTGAAGACGAAGTGCAGATTGCCTTCCAGTGCGTGTCCGAAAAGGATCGCTTCATCGTAGGAATGTTTGTCGAACAGCTCGATCAAGCGATTTACGCCGATGGCCAGTTGTTCGACCGGGAAGGTCACGTCTTCGATGATCACCGTGGTGCCGGTTTTTCGCACGGCGCCGACGGCGGGGAAGGTGTCTTTGCGGATCGCCCACAGCTTGGCGTTTTCCACAGGGTCTTCGCTGAAGTCGACTTGCTTCTCCACCGGGAAACCGCTGAGCGACGCCATGATCTGCGCCAGTTGTTCCTGTAGCAAAGAAGAAGATGCAGCGCGGGATTCAATCAGCAGCGCGCAGGCATTATTCGACAGCTGTTGTACGAAAGCGGGCATGCCGGGTTTGTCCTGCACCGAGCGAAGACTGCGCCGGTCCAGCAACTCTACGGCGGAAACCGCTTGGCTTTTCAGCACGGTGACTGCGTTGCAGCAGGTTTCCACATCGGGAAACACAATCAGCGCCGAGGCTTTGTTCGGGTGATCGATCACGGTGTCGTACGTCACCGCGCTGATGAAGCCGAGCGTGCCTTCGGAGCCGACCAGCAAGTGGCTCAAGATATCCACAGGCTCATCGAAGTCCACCAAGGCGTTGAGTGACAAGCCGGTGGTATTTTTCAGACGGTATTTGTGGCGGATTCGTGCAGCCAGTTCGGCGTTGGCGCGGGTTTCGCGGCCCAACGTCGTCAGGCGTTCGAGCAGATCGCCGTGACTGCTGCGAAACGCCGCAACACTGGCGGCATCTTCGGTATCCAGGCGTGTGCCATCGGCCAGCACCAGACGAATGCCGGCCAGCGTGTGATAGGTATTTTGCGCGGTGCCGCAGCACATGCCGCTGGCGTTGTTGGCGACGATGCCGCCGATTTTGCAGGCGTTGATCGACGCCGGATCCGGGCCGATCTTGCGTCCGAACGGCGCCAGCCACGCATTGGCTTGCGCACCGATTACCCCCGGTTGCAGACGGATCTGCGTACCTTGGCCACGAATCTCGCGCGCGTTCCAGTTATCCCCAAGCACAATCAACACCGAGTCGCTGATTGCCTGGCCAGACAGACTGGTACCCGCCGCGCGGAACGTCACCGGAACATGATCGCGCTGAGCCAGTTTCAGCAGTGCCACCACTTCATCTTCAGATTCGACGCGAATCACCAGTTGCGGAATCAGCCGATAAAAACTCGCGTCGGTGCCGAAAGCCAGTGTCGATAACGGATCATCAAAGCGGCGCTGGGCCGGAATCAATTGCTGCGCATCACGCAGGAAACTCACTGGGAGCATCATTGGTCCTCCAGAATCAGTACCACCAGATCTTTCGGACCGTGGGCGCCGTAAGCCAGTACTTGCTCGATGTCTGCAGTTTTCGACGGGCCGGACACCAGCAACGCGTTGGTCGGCATGCCTTGCGCCCATTCGAATTGCTGTTGCACCTGATAGAAGTTGTCGCGGATTTCACTGGCCTTGAGCAAAGCGAAATGCACCGGTGGCACCAGGCTCATCAAACGCGGTTCTTCGCGGGTTGGCCACAGAATCAGGCTGCCGGTTGCGGCGATGGCGCCGAGGGTTCCGGTGATACTTGCCGGGGTATCGTTGAACAGTTCGGCTTTCCACTCTTCCATTGGTCGGTCGTAGGATTTCAGCGTCGGCAGCTCGGGATTGTTCGCCCAGTGCTGTGTGATTTTCTGCCCGTGGGCGGTAGTCGGTGCAATCAACAGGCTCGGCAACTGACGATCGCGGAGCAATTGTGCGAGCAGTGCCGGCCATTCTTCGCCCGAGGTCAGGTGGATTTCGGTGTGCACTGCTTCCATCAATTTGCGCAGTTGCGGAATGCGCTGTTCGGCAGTGTAGGTGTAAGGCTGCGTCACCAGATCGACATCGAAGTCGTCGGCAATCGGCGTGGTGCCCGTCAGACTTTTCCGCAGTTTGCCGAGGATATTTTGCTTGGCGCTCATCAACGGTCTCCCTGTTTGGCCAGATGCTCACGGGCCATGTCGTGCAGTGAGCGCGCGGCGGGTTTCGGTGCGCTGTGATTTTGCGTCCACGGGCCGACGTTATTCGGAGTCAGCGCACGCAGGCGCGTGGCGAAGAAACCGAACAGTCGATACAAGGTTGGCGAGCTGTTGAGTCTCGCCCAGGCGTTCCAGATAAAGCGTTCCTTGCGCGAATACTTGCTGCCCTGACCGCGCATCACTTGATTCGGGCTGTCAGGGGCTTTGACGTTCTCTTCGCGCAGGCGCCGCAGGATCGCGGGGATAGGAATTTTTACCGGGCACACTTCACCGCAGGCGCCGCACAGCGACGAAGCGCTCGGATGATCCGGAACCTTGGCCAGACCAACCATGTGCGGGGTGATGATTTTGCCGATCGGTCCAGGGTAAACCTCGCCATAGGTGTGGCCACCGACGCGGGTGTAGACCGGGCAATGGTTCATGCAGGCGCCGCAGCGGATGCAGTTCAGGGTCTGGCGCAATTCGCTGTCGGCGAAAGCCTGGCTGCGACCGTTGTCGAGCAGCACCAGATGCACTTCCTGCGGGCCGTCGAGTTCGTGCTCCTTGCGCGGGCCGGAGATCATGTTGACGTAAGTGGTGATCGGAATGCCCAGCGCCGAGCGGGTCAGCAGTGACAGCAGCGGCACCACGTCTCGGAGGTTTTCCACGACTTTTTCGATGCCGGTGACGGCGATGTGCACCGGCGGCACGGTGGTGGTCATGCGGCCGTTGCCTTCGTTTTCCACCAGCAGCAAGGTGCCGGTTTCGGCCACGGCGAAGTTGACACCGGAGACGCCGATGTCCGCTTCGAAGAATTTCTGCCGCAGGACTCTGCGACCGATCTGAATGAGTTGGTCAACGTCCTTGGTGTATTCCACGCCAAGTTTGTCGTGGAACAAGGACGCGACCTGACCGGCATTCTTGTGGATCGCCGGCATAATGATGTGTGAAGGCTTCTCGTGGTCGAGCTGGACGATGTATTCCCCCATATCGGACTCCAGACATTCAATGTCCCGAGCCCCGAGGAAATGGTTCATCTCCATCTCTTCGCTGACCATCGATTTGCCCTTGATCACTTGCCGCGCCTCGTGAGCGCGGATGATCGATAAGACGATGCCATTGGCCTCGTCCACCGTTTCCGCCCAGTGCACTGTCACACCGTTGCGGGTCAGGTTCTGTTCCAGTTGCTCGAGCAGGTCGGGCAACTTGGACAGCGCGCGGGCTTTGATCGAATTGCCCAGTGCGCGCAAATGTTCTCTTTCATGGGGATCACTGAAAGCGGCTGCCCGCTTGACCATCAGTGAATCCATGGCAGTGCGGAAGTTGTTCCGCAACTGCTGATCACCCAGGGCATTGTGTGCCCGGGTGCGGAAATCTTCTTCTACGGCGACCGTAGGAATAATCGCGGAAGTGCTCATTGCGCACCACCGGTTCGTTGCCACAAGAAGCTGGCGAGATGTTGCCCGCGCAGCGCTTCTTTTTGTTTCTCCAATGCGCCGTTGATGTTCATCAAACAGCCACAGTCGGCGCTCAATACCTTGTGCGCGCCGGAATCCTTCAGCGCTTTGGTCTTGTCAGCCACCATCGCGCCGGAAATGTCTGGCATACGGACGCTGAATGTTCCGCCGAAGCCACAGCATTCGCTTTCATGGTCATGATTGACCCGTTCCACGTTGCTCAACTGCGCCAACAACTCGCGGCCGTGCAGGTGGGTGTTCATTTCGCGGCGTGCCGAACACGAAGTGTGCAGCGCGACTTTGACCGGTTCGCCGCTGTCCTTGAGCTGCACCTTGCAGACGAACAGCAGAAACTCGGCCAGTTCATAGGTACGGGCTGCGAGGGCCTGAACCTGTTTCAACGTGTCCGGCTCGTCCTTGAACAAGTCGGCGTAATGCTCACGCAGCATGCCGGCGCAGGAACCCGACGGCACCACCACCGGAAAATCCCCGGCAAACAGCGCCAGTTGCGAGCGCGCTACCGTCCGCGCCTGCTCGGTATAACCCGAGGTGTAGGCCGGTTGGCCGCAGCAACTCTGCCCTTGCGGATACTCGACCCGAATGCCTTCGCGCTCCAGCAAGTGGATCGCGTCCATCCCGGCTTCGGGGTAGAACAGGTCGACTACGCATGTGCCGAACAGGTAGACCCGTGGCGGTTTCTCGCTAGGGTATTGCCGAGGTTCGGGCAGTGGCGGTGCCACGCGGGTCGCGTTTGGCACGGCGTTGTAAAAAAGCTCGCTCATCAGGCGTGTCTCCGGGTGGGCCCGGTTATCCGTCTGTTGCGGCTGCTGAATATAGAGAGCAATGCTTTCAGCAGCCTTACAGACCGGGTTGTGAGTTGCTGACGCCGGCATCACCAACCGGCGTCGGTTTTTTCTGTGCTTCTTGTAGGCGTCTTGCAGGTTTAGTGCACCAGCATGCCGGTGAACCAGTAGGCCTGAGCCAGGGTGATCAGGCCGACAATCGTTGCAAAGAATAGGCTGTGCTTGAGGGTGAAGCGGAACAGATCCGATTCCTTGCCCACCAGGCCGGTCGCTGCGCAGGCCACGGCGATCGATTGTGGCGAGATCATCTTGCCGGTCACGCCGCCACTGGTATTGGCCGCCACCAGCAAGGTGTCGTTGACGCCGATTTGATGCGCAGTGGTCGCCTGCAACGAACTGAACAGGGCGTTCGAAGAGGTATCCGAACCGGTGAGGAACACGCCCAACCAACCAAGGAATGGCGAGAAGAACGGGAACGCCGCGCCCGTGCCGGCCAATACCAGGGCCATGGTCGAAGACATGCCGGAGTAGTTGGTGACGAAGGCAAACGCCAGCACCATGCCGATCGACAGGATTGGCCAGCGCAGTTCGTAGAAGGTTTCTTTGAAAGTGGTAAGACCAGTTTTGAAATTGATCTTCAGCACCAGCATCGAGATCAGCGCAGAGAAGAAAATAGCGGTGCCGGTCGCGGAAATCGGGTCGAGTTTGAACACGGCCGGGATTGCTGTTGGAGCAGCTACGATCGGTGCGGTTTTGATCACCAGTTGATCAAGGTGCGGAATCGCGAAGTTGAACACCCAGCTGTACATCGAGCCGCCGGCGGCGAACATCGCTTTGAAAGGTTTCAACGTCCAGATCGTTACCAGCACGGTGAGGATCAGGAACGGCGACCAGGCCTTGAAAATTTCCCCGAGACTGTAAGGCGACGCCACGGTCGTACGCTTCTGGCCGAAGCCACCGACGCTGGCGGTGATTGCAGCACTGGATGTGGCGCCAGCGATCTGCGCACCTGCTGTGCGTTTCGGCTGCCAGACTTTCAGGAACAGGGTCAGGGAGATCAGGCTCGCTAGCGCCGAAGTGATGTCCGGCAGCTCTGGGCCGATGAAGTTCGAGGTGAAGTATTGAGTGATGGCGAAGCTCAGGCCGGCAATCAGTGCCGCGGGCCAGGTTTCGCGCACGCCACGCAGACCATCCATCATGAACACCAGCCAGAACGGCACGAACAGCGACAGCAGCGGCAACTGGCGACCGGTCATGGCGCCGATTTTGAATGCATCGATGCCGGTCACCTGGCCTGCGACGATGATCGGAATCCCCAAGGCGCCGAATGCAACCGGCGCGGTATTGGCGATCAGGCACAGGCCGGCGGCGTACAACGGATTGAAGCCCAGCCCGACAAGAAGTGCGGCAGTAATCGCCACCGGAGCGCCGAAACCGGCGGCACCTTCCAGGAACGCACCGAAGCAGAAACCGATCAGCAGCACTTGCAGGCGCTGGTCGTCAGTAATCGATAACACCGAGCTGCGAATGACCTCGAACTGACCACTTTTGACCGTCAGTTTGTAGAGGAACACCGCTGCGACAATGATCCAGGCAATCGGCCACAGACCGTAGGCGAAACCATAACCGGCGGCGGCGAAAGCCATGTCCACCGGCATCTGAAACGCGAAGATCGCCACGGCAATCGACAGGGCGAGGGTAATGCTGCCGGCCACGTGGCCTTTGAGGCGGAACACCGCCAGCGCGAGAAAGAAGAAAACGATGGGAATGACGGCCGCGAGTGCGGACACGCCGAGACTGCCGAGCGGGCTGTAGAGCTGTTGCCAGGTTTGCATATGGGGTGGCCCCTAATTGTTGTTGGTCAGGCACTGTCAGCGTTCTTGGATAATTGGTAAGACCAATTTACAATCGCTGTTGGCTAGGGTAAAAGCCTTGATGTCGGTGTGTCAATTTGCCGCGCTGAAACTTTTGTCGAACAAGCGGTGCAGATGGCAACTGATCCGGTTTCGGCAAGTGGCGTCTGGTAGGTGTCGACAAGGCGCCGATAGGCCAGAATAGAGAGCCCGGCGAGCGGTCGGGATCGTGGAGAAATGAGTTATGGGGTTTGATCAGATTCGGCAGCGCCGTTTGTCTGACGATATTGTTGAGCGGCTTGAGGGGATGATCCTTGAGGGCACGCTGAAGTCCGGTGAACGGCTTCCGGCTGAGCGCACGCTGGCCGAACAATTTGGCGTATCACGGCCGTCGCTGCGTGAAGCGATCCAGAAACTGGCGGCGAAAGGCCTGCTGGTCAGCCGGCAGGGCGGCGGCAATTACGTGGTCGAGAGTCTGGGCTCAACGTTCAGCGATCCGCTGCTGCAATTGCTCGAAAGCAACCCCGAGGCACAGCGTGATTTGCTCGAATTTCGCCACACCCTGGAGGCATCGTGCGCCTATTACGCAGCATTGCGTGCGACTGATGTTGATCGCGAGCGGCTGACGGCGGCGTTTGAAGAATTGCAGGATTGCTACTCGCGTCACGACGAAGTCAGTCGAGCGGAAGAGGGGGCGGCAGATGCGAAGTTTCACCTGGCGATTGCTGAAGCCAGCCATAACGCAGTGCTGCTGCACACCATTCGTGGCTTGTTCGATCTGCTCAAGCGCAACGTGGTGACCAACATCGGCGGCATGTACAAGCAGCGCACGGAAACCCGTGACATGCTGATCACTCAGCATCGGGAATTGTATCTGGCGATCGTCGAAGGACGCGCGGAGCAGGCGCGGGAAGTCTCTAGCCGACATATTTTGTATGTGCAGGAAGTGCTGGAAGAGGTGCGCCAGGAGGTTCAGCGCATGGCTCGAGCGGAGCGGCGCAAGGGGATGTGATTTTTTAAAGCAAAAGATCGCAGCCTGCGGCAGCTCCTACACAGAAATTTGCGTTTCCCTGTAGGAGCTGCCGAAGGCTGCGATCTTTTAGTCTTCCTTGCCCTTGTTGCGTACTGCACGCTGCAGTTCACGACCGGCATCGCGCTCACGTTCGGTATCACGCTTGTCGTATTCCTTCTTGCCCTTGCCCAGAGCAATCTCGCACTTGACCATGTGCTTGCTCCAGTACCAGGACAGGCAGACGCAGGCGTAACCCTTCTGCTGCACCATCGCTGCAAGCTTTTCCAGCTCGCGGCGGTTGAGCAGCAGTTTGCGTGTGCGCACCGGGTCGGCGATGACGTGGGTGCTTGCGGTCATCAGAGGCGTGATGTGGCTACCCAGCAGCCACGCTTCGCCATCCTTGAGCAGGACATAGCTGTCAACCAGCTGTAGCTTGCTTGCCCGCAGACTTTTTACTTCCCAGCCGGCCAGGACCAGACCAGCCTCGAACTTGTGCTCGATGAAGTAATCGTGTCGCGCCTTTTTGTTCTGCGCGATGGTCCCTGTTGGGTGTTTCTTCTGTTTAGCCATAGGGGCGGCATTATATGGAGATAAACGGCTGTCGGCTACGGTGATGCTGCGTGCTTGAGCAGGTTGAGTGAATCCCGGACAATGCGGCCTCTTTTTCTAACGCTTGGGCGTGATAAACGATGTCGACAGACAAGGTTTCTGTCCACGGCAGTTGGGCTAGCCGCTGGGTATTCATACTCGCCGCGACCGGTTCGGCCGTGGGACTGGGTAGTATCTGGAAGTTCCCCTACATGGTCGGGGTCTACGGCGGCGGTGCGTTTGTACTGATGTTTCTGGCGTGCATCGCACTGATCGGCATCCCGGTCATGCTCGCTGAAACCCTGATCGGTCGGCGCGCCCGGCAAAGTCCGGCGAACGCCTTGAAGGTGCTGGCGCTGGAAGCCGGGCACTCGGGCAAATGGTCGTGGGGGGCGTTTGCCGGGATGATCACGGCGTTGCTGATCCTGTCTTTCTATAGCGTGGTTGGCGGTTGGTCGCTGGACTACATCGTCGACATGGGCCGCGGTGATTTCCAGGGCGCGACGGCCGATCAGGTCGGCGCTTATTTCGGCAATGTCATCTCCAACCCATGGCGCCTGACACTTTGGCATACGATTTTCATGCTGTTGTCGGCCTTCGTCATCGCCAAAGGCGTGGTCGCCGGGCTTGAGCGCAGCCTGCGCATCATGATGCCGCTGCTGTTCGTGATGATCCTGGTGCTGCTGGGTTACAGCATGACCACCGGGCATTTCATGGAGGGCGTGCATTTCATGTTCGACTTCCACCCGGAAAAAGTTCTCGATGGTCTGTTGCCAGCGATGGGGCACGCGTTCTTCTCGCTGAGCGTTGGTGTCGGCTCGATCATGATCTACGGCGCTTACATGCCGAAGAGTTCGTCGTTGTCGGGCACGGTTGTCGGTGTAGCACTGCTGGATACCTTTGTGTCGCTGGTCGCCGGTCTGGCCTTATTCCCGATTGTGTTTGCCGGAGGCCTGAATCCTAGTGAAGGGCCTGGCTTGATGTTCGTCAGTCTGCCATTTGCCTTTGGTAATGTGGCTTTCGGTCAGTTGATGGGCGTGGTGTTCTTTGTGCTGGTGGCGATTGCGGCATGGAGTTCGGCGATTTCGTTGCTCGAGCCGATGGTTGCCTATCTGGTTGAGCGCACGAAAGTCAGTCGCGCATGGGTGACTTTCTGGCTGGCGTTCATCTGCTGGTTCGTCGGTCTGGGCACGGTGTTCTCCTTCAATATCTGGAAGGAAGCCAAATTTTTCGTGAACGAAGGCGGGATGTTCCACCTCTACCAATGGGGTGCGCAGGGTGGTCTGGACTTCTTTGGCGTGATCGATTTCTTCACCTCGCGGATCATGTTGCCGCTCGGTGGCCTGTGTTTTGTGCTGTTTGCCGGATGGGTGATGGGGCGTGAAGCGGTACGCGACGAACTGTCGATCCGTAACCCGGCGCTGTTTGCCCTGTCTTTGTTCTTGATGCGCTACGTGGCGCCCATCGGCATTCTTGTAGTGTTTGCCGCTCAGCTCTGGAAGTAACGCTTACATGACGACACATATTCAACGATCAGCGCTGCTGCCGTACCCGGCGCAATTTCTCTATGACCTGGTCAACGACGTGGCGCGTTACCCGGAATTTCTGCCGTGGTGCTCTTCGGCTGAGGTGCTGGAAAGCTCGCCGGAGCATATGCGCGCCAGTGTTGGCGTGGCCAAGGGCGGTCTCAGTCAACATTTTGTGACGCGCAATACGTTGGTGCCGGGGCAGTCGATCGAAATGAACCTGGAAGAAGGGCCGTTCAATCAACTGCACGGCGTCTGGGTGTTCAAGGTGTTGAACGAGAAGGCCTGCAAGATCAGCCTGGATCTGTCGTTCGACTATGCCGGGCCGCTGGTGCGCGCGACGTTGGGGCCGCTGTTCAATCAGGCCGCGAATACGCTGGTGGACGCGTTCTGTCAGCGCGCCAAGCAGATGCATGGTTGAGTCAGTGATCGAGATAGAGGTGGTATACGCGGCTGTGAATCGTCAGGTTTTACGCGCTGTCAGCGTAAAAGAAGGCGCGACGGTGCGGGCTGCGGTGTTTGCATCGGGTATTGATAGCGAATTTCCTGAGCTGAATCTGGCGGAGTGCCCGCTGGGCATCTTTGGAAAAGTAGTCTCTGACCCGGGTTCGCGGGTGATTCAGGCGGGAGATCGCATCGAGATTTATCGCCCATTGCTCGCCGATCCTAAAGAGGTTCGACGCTTGCGAGCGGCCAAGGCTGCCGAAGCCAAGACTAGAAACGCGTAAAAAGCCAAATCGCAGACAATAAAAAACCCGGAGTTTCCGGGTTTTTTATTGCGTCGCAAATTATTGCGGCGAGGTGTCCAGGGGCTCTGGCGTTGGAACCGGAACGGTTTCCACGCCATCGACGTCCTTCTGGATCTGATCCAGCAAGGAACCTGGCTTGACCGGTTTTTCCGGTTCTGGCTTCTCGGCGTTTTCAGCAGGAGCGGTCACAGAAGTGCCGCTGTCCTTGCCGAGAATGGCTTCGTCACGGCTGACGCCGGGCATGAAGTCACCCGACAGGCTGACAAGCTGGTCGTTTGAGTTGAAAATAACGCTGACGCGTTCCTGTTGGCGTTCACCGCCACCCGGTTGCAGGCTGTACAGATAATCCCAGCGATCGGCATGGAACGTGTCGGTCAGCAGGGGGTTACCCATGATAAACCGTACTTGCGGCCGGGTCATTCCCGGGCGTAACTGGTCTATCATATCCTGCGTGACGACATTGCCCTGCTGGATGTCGATTTTGTAAACCCCGGGGAATGAACAACCGGCGAGTGCGAGCAGTCCCACAAAGGTGAAACTGGTTAGCAAGAGCTTGGTGTTTTGCATCGGTGGGCGACTTCCACTATCTTGGCTGGGACAACGTAAACGCCGATCATACCCGCATTAAGAGAAGCTGCGAAGCAGCATCGCGAGAAAGCTGACCATGGTTGAAAATAGCGAACTACGCAAAGCCGGCCTTAAAGTGACCCTGCCACGGGTCAAGATCCTGCAAATGCTCGACTCCACCGAGCAGCGTCACATGAGTGCCGAGGACGTCTACAAGGCGTTGATGGAAGCTGGCGAGGACGTCGGTCTGGCCACGGTTTACCGTGTTCTGACCCAGTTCGAAGCGGCTGGCCTCGTGGTCCGTCACAACTTCGACGGCGGCCACGCGGTCTTCGAGCTGGCTGATGGCGGTCACCACGACCATATGGTCGATGTGGAGACCGGTGAGGTTGTCGAATTCGTCAGCCCGGAAATCGAAAAACTCCAGAAGGCAATTGCCGAGGAGCACGGTGTCGAGTTGGTGGATCACAACCTGGTGCTGTACATCCGCAAGAAAAAGTAAGCATGTCGCGCGAATTTCAGATTCGCGAAACGAACGAAGGCGACCCCAGGGTCGCCTTCGTGCTTTCTGTCGTTTTCAAACCTTCGCGGTAATGACCATCTTCTTCGCATGGGCGAGTGATTCCTTGGTCAGATCGATACCACCAAGCATCCGCGCAACTTCTTCTATGCGATCGTTCTTGCTCAGTTTGGATACGGCAGTGTGCGTAGCCTGTTCGCCGCGCACCTTGTGCACAAACAGATGCTGATGGCCTTGCGCCGCGACTTGCGGCAAGTGCGTCACCGTCAATACTTGTCCGCGCTCACCGAGTCGACGCAACAATTGGCCGACAATTTCAGCGGTCGGGCCACCGATACCAACGTCGACTTCGTCAAAAACCAGCGTTGGAACGCGGGACGTCTGCGCGGTAATCACCTGAATCGCCAGGCTGATCCGCGACAGTTCACCGCCGGAAGCGACTTTCGCGAGCGCCTTTAGAGGCTGGCCCGGGTTAGCGCTGACGAGCAACTCGACCTGCTCCAGTCCATTGGGCAGCAACTCGTCGCTACTGTTGGCCTTCAATTCGATAGTGAATCGACCGCCAGGCATGCCCAGTCGCTGAATCTCCTGTTCAACCGCGCTGGCGAGACTGCCAGCAGCCTGGTGGCGCAGATCGCTCAGTTCCCGAGCCTTTTCTTGATAGTGCCGGGCATAGGAGGCCAGCTCTTCACCCAAGCGCTCAATGGATTCGTCATTTGCGTTGAGGGTTTCGATTTCATCCAGCAACTTTTGCTGCATTTCTGCGACTTCTGCCGGTTGAATCCGGTGTTTGCGCGCCAGGGTATAGATAGCGTCGAGGCGCTCTTCCAGATACTGCAGACGCGCCGGATCGGCATCGAAGTTATCGAGGAAACGATTGAGTTCGCCGACGGCCTCTTCGACCTGAATCTGCGCGCTGGTCAGCAGGCTGCTGGCCTCACCCAGTGCGCCAACCGAGTTATTCACGCTCGACAGGCGATTGAGGCTCGCAGTCAGAGCGTTCAAGACATTGCCGGAATCGCTTTCACTGCATTGCTCGACCACTTGCCGGCAAATGCCCAGCAAGGTCTCAGCGTTGGTCAGGTTTTTGTGTTCCTGCTCCAACTGCTCAAGCTCGTTATCGCCGAGGCCGAGGTTTTCCAGCTCTTCGAGCTGGTAGCTGAGCAGTTGATGGCGCGCGCGTTGTTCGTCGCCGGAATTGGAGAGACGCTCCAGCTCCTGGCGGGTCTGGCGCCAGCGCTGGGCGGCGAGGTGCACCTGGCGCGCCAGATCGGTGGCACCGGCGTATTCATCCAGCAAGCGCCGATGGGTATCGGTTTTCAGCAGGGACTGGTGTTCGTGCTGGCTGTGGATATCTATCAACAATTCGCCGAGTGCTTTCAGATCGCCAAGCGGGCAGGGTGTGCCGTTGATATAGCCGCGCGAACGACCTTCGCTGGTAATGACGCGGCGCAGGATGCACGGCCCGTCGATGTCCAGATCGCGCTCGGCCAGCCAGGCGCTGGCTTCGGGAATGTCGACCAGATCGAAAGTCGCGAGAATGTCGGCCTTGTCAGCGCCGGGGCGAACCACGCCACTGTCGGCGCGATCGCCGAGCGTCAGGCCCAGCGCGTCGAGCATGATCGACTTGCCGGCGCCGGTTTCCCCTGTGATCACGCTCATCCCGCGATCAAGTTCGAGATCGAGATGTTCAACGATGGCGTAGTTGTGTACGGACAGGTGCACCAGCATAAAGGCCGCTCCCAGGCTTTAGGTCTGGTTATTTATACAGTGTTTTGTTTCTGGCTGACAATGCCTGCCCTTAGCTCGATTTGCTTGAACTGAAAATGTTCTTAGTGCATCGGGGAATGAGAATGCGGCACTTTTTTGTAGGGTTAATGCTTGAAGACCCTTGAAGCCTGATTTTGCGGCCCCATATATCGGGGCAGAAGCGCGAGTCAGGCTCGCGGACGAAATTGAAAGGAGAATTCTATGGCTGACGAACAGACAGTAGATACGCAAAACCCAGAAGCCAATCAGGCGCCCGAAGGTTCGGGTGATGACCTGGCGACCCGTGTACAAGTGCTCGAAGAGCAATTGGCCGCCGCGCAGGATCAGTCTCTGCGTGTAGCTGCCGATCTGCAGAATGTCCGTCGTCGGGCCGAGCAGGACGTCGAAAAGGCGCACAAGTTTGCCCTGGAAAAATTTGCCAGCGACCTGCTGCCGATCGTCGACAGCCTGGAGCGCGGCCTTGAGCTGTCGAACCCGGACGATGAAAGCATCCGTCCGATGCGCGAAGGCATCGAGCTGACGCTGAAAATGTTCCATGACACCCTCAAGCGTTATCAGCTTGAAGCGATCGATCCGCATGGCGAACCGTTCAACGCCGTTCACCACCAGGCGATGGCCATGCAGGAAAGCGCCGACGTAGAACCGAACAGTGTTCTGAAGGTGTTTCAGAAGGGCTACCAGCTCAACGGTCGCCTGTTGCGCCCGGCCATGGTTGTGGTCAGCAAGGCGCCTGCGCCAATTTCGCCTTCGATTGACGAGAAGGCTTGAAATTAGCCGCAAGGCCCCCATTTAGAAGTCAAGCGTTTAAGTATTACCGCAGTTAGCCACCACTGCTGCGGCAACAAAATCAAAAGTTTCGGGAGAGTTAACATGGGCAAAATTATCGGTATCGACCTGGGGACCACCAACTCCTGCGTCTCCGTGCTGGAAAACGGCAAAGCAAAAGTTATCGAAAACGCTGAAGGCGCGCGTACCACGCCGTCGATCATCGCTTACGCCAACGATGGCGAAATCCTCGTAGGTCAGTCGGCCAAGCGTCAGGCCGTGACCAACCCGCACAACACTCTGTACGCAGTAAAGCGTCTGATCGGTCGTCGTTTTGACGAAGAAGTTGTGCAGAAAGACATCCAGATGGTCCCTTACAAGATCGTCAAGGCTGACAACAACGACGCCTGGGTAGAAGTGAACGGCCAGAAAATGGCACCGCCACAAATCTCGGCTGAAATTCTGAAGAAAATGAAGAAGACCGCCGAAGACTACCTCGGCGAGCCAGTGACTGAAGCGGTGATCACCGTTCCGGCCTACTTCAACGACAGCCAGCGTCAGGCGACCAAAGACGCCGGCCGCATCGCCGGTCTGGACGTAAAACGTATCATCAACGAACCAACCGCAGCTGCTCTGGCTTACGGTATGGACAAGGCCAAGGGCGATCACACCGTGATCGTTTATGACCTGGGTGGCGGTACGTTCGACGTTTCCGTGATCGAGATCGCTGAAGTTGATGGCGAGCATCAGTTCGAAGTACTGGCGACCAACGGTGACACGTTCCTCGGCGGTGAAGACTTTGACATTCGTCTGATCGACTACCTCGTCGACGAATTCAAGAAAGAAAGCGGCATGAACCTCAAAGGTGACCCGCTGGCCATGCAGCGCCTGAAAGAAGCCGCTGAGAAAGCCAAGATCGAGCTGTCGTCCGCTCAGTCGACCGACGTCAACCTGCCGTACATCACTGCAGACGCAACCGGTCCTAAACACCTGAACGTGAAGATCTCGCGTGCCAAGCTCGAAGCACTGGTTGAAGACCTGGTTCAGCGCACCATCGAACCTTGCCGCATCGCCATGAAAGACGCCGGTCTGGATGTTGGCGCGATCAACGACGTGATTCTGGTCGGTGGTCAGACCCGTATGCCGCTGGTACAGAAGCTGGTTACTGATTTCTTCGGTAAAGAAGCGCGTAAAGACGTTAACCCGGACGAAGCTGTTGCCATGGGTGCTGCGATTCAGGGCGCTGTTCTGGCCGGTGACGTGAAAGACGTTCTGCTGCTCGACGTCAGCCCGCTGACCCTGGGTATCGAAACCATGGGGGGCGTGATGACCGCGCTGATCGAGAAAAACACCACGATTCCTACCAAGAAATCGCAAGTGTTCTCGACTGCCGACGACAACCAGGGCGCTGTGACCATTCACGTGCTGCAGGGCGAGCGTAAGCAAGCCACTCAGAACAAGTCCCTGGGCAAGTTCGACCTGGCCGACATTCCACCTGCTCCACGTGGCGTGCCGCAGATCGAAGTGACCTTCGACATCGATGCTAACGGCATCCTGCACGTTGGTGCGAAAGACAAGGCCACCGGCAAGACTCAGTCGATCGTGATCAAGGCCAACTCCGGCCTGTCCGACGAAGAAATCGAGCGCATGGTGCGTGACGCCGAAGCCAACGCTGAGGAAGATCGCAAGTTCGAAGAACTGGCCGCTGCCCGTAACCAGGGCGACGCACTGGTTCACTCGACGCGCAAAATGATCTCCGACGCGGGCGACAAGGTCACCGCTGAAGAGAAGACTGCGATCGAAGCTGCTGTGGTTGCTCTGGAAGCCGCTGTCAAAGGCGACGACAAGGCCGCTATCGAAGCGAAGGTTGAAGAGCTGTCGAAAGTCTCCGCTCCGGTTGCTCAGAAGATGTACGCCGAACAGGCTCAGCCAGCTGATGGCGCAGCCCCGCAAGGCGAATCGGCTGAGAAGGCTGACGACGTTGTCGATGCAGAGTTCGAAGAAGTCAAAGACCACAAGTAAGTTGTTGGTCGGCCGGTTGACTGCCTTCAGGCAGTGACTGGTAGGATGTCGCCGCGCGGGAGCTAGCTCCCGCGTTGGCGTATCTGGAATACGCGAATTTTTACAGCATGCGACAACGTTCGGATGCTGGCGGTATGGCTGAAGATGCTCCTGCTTTTCACGCCGAAAGTACCGCAGAATCAAAGACCAGGATCGTTGAATTGACGTGAGTTGGGTCCGGGCCTGTATTGGGGCTCAACGAGTTTGGCGATCCTCAGGAGGGGTTTGCCGAACGTCCTCAAGAGTGCAGAAGACTTATGGCAAAGCGTGACTATTACGAAGTGTTGGGTGTTGAGCGTGGCTCAAGCGATGCGGACCTGAAAAAGGCTTACCGTCGTCTGGCGATGAAGCACCACCCGGACCGTAATCCCGATGACAAAGCGTCGGAAGAACTGTTCAAAGAGGCCAATGAGGCCTATGAAGTGCTGTCTGATTCCAGCAAGCGCGCAGCGTACGACCAGTACGGTCATGCCGGCGTCGACCCGAGCATGGGTGGCGGCGGTGCCGGTTTTGGCGGCCAGAACTTCTCGGACATCTTTGGTGATGTCTTCAGTGATTTCTTCGGTGGCGGTCGCGGCGGTTCCCGTGGCGGTGCTCAGCGTGGCAGCGATTTGCGCTACACCCTGGAACTGAATCTGGAAGAAGCGGTGCGCGGCACGACCGTGAATATCCGCGTTCCGACATTGGTCAACTGCAAACCGTGCGATGGCTCTGGCGCGAAGAAAGGCTCGTCGCCGTCGACTTGCCCAACCTGCGGCGGCATTGGTCAGGTGCGCATGCAACAAGGCTTCTTCTCGGTGCAGCAAACCTGCCCGCGCTGCCATGGCCAAGGCAAGATCATTTCCGATCCGTGCGATTCCTGCCACGGTGACGGTCGCGTCGAAGAGTACAAAACCCTGTCGGTCAAAGTGCCGGCTGGCGTCGATACCGGCGACCGCATTCGTCTGTCTGGCGAGGGCGAAGCGGGTACGCAAGGCGGTCCGACTGGCGACCTGTATGTGGTCATCAATGTCCGCGAGCACGCCATCTTCCCGCGTGACGGCAAGCATCTGTTCTGCGAAGTGCCGATCAGCTTCGTCGACGCGGCGCTGGGTGGCGAGCTGGAAATCCCGACCCTCGACGGTCGCGTCAAACTGAAAATCCCTGAAGGCACGCAGACCGGCAAGCAGTTCCGTGTCCGCGGTAAAGGCGTGGCGCCGGTGCGTGGCGGCGGGGCGGGCGACTTGATGTGCCGCGTTGCGGTCGAGACGCCGGTCAACCTGAACCGTCGTCAGCGTGAATTGCTGGAAGAGTTCCGCAGCTCGCTGGCGGACGACAACAGTCATTCGCCGAAAACCACCGGTTGGTTCGACGGTGTGAAGCGCTTCTTCGGCGATCTGTAAGGAGTCGGCATGCGACGTATAGCTGTGATGGGCGCTGCTGGGCGCATGGGTAAGATTCTGGTCGAGGCCGTGCAGCAGCGCGCGCCGCTGACCGGTTTGACCGCTGCCGTGGTTCGTCCTGGCAGCACGCTGATCGGCGTCGATGCCGGTGAGTTGGCCTCGCTGGGTCGCATCGGCGTGCCGCTGTCCGGGCATATCGAGGCGGTTGCTGAAGAGTTCGACGTACTGATCGACTTCACCTTGCCGGAAGTGATGCTGAAAAACCTCGCCTTCTGCCGCAAGGCTGGCAAGGCCATGGTTATCGGCACCACCGGGCTGGACGCGGCGCAGAAGCAGTTGCTGGTCGAGGCGGGCAAGGACATTCCGATCGTATTCGCGGCCAATTTCAGTGTCGGTGTCAATCTGTCGCTGAAGCTGCTGGATATGGCGGCGCGCGTACTGGGCGATGAAGCGGACATCGAAATCATCGAAGCCCATCACCGTCACAAGATCGATGCGCCGTCGGGTACGGCCCTGCGCATGGGTGAAGTGATCGCCAGTGCGCTGGATCGTGATTTGCAGAAAGTTGCGGTCTACGGTCGCGAAGGTCATACCGGTGCTCGCGAGCGTGAAACCATCGGTTTTGCCACCGTGCGTGGTGGTGATGTGGTGGGTGATCACACCGTGCTGTTCGCCTGCGAAGGTGAGCGTCTGGAGATCACGCATAAGGCGTCGAGCCGCATGACGTTCGCCAAGGGCGCGGTGCGTGCGGCGCTGTGGCTGGACGGTCGTGAACCAGGTTTGTACGACATGCAAGACGTGCTCGATCTGCGCTGATTCATTGCTGAACCCGGCGCAAACGCCCTGTTTGCGCTGGTTTTTCTCCGCTTGCCGACGTCCTGTCGCATTCTCCGGCCTTTTAGGCTCTTTAGCGGTGGACCAAAAAAGCCTTTTTCTGTAAGCTACAGCTTTAGTGTGTCCACTAAAAGCGCGCAGAATAATTCAGTGAAGAAGCGGGGTGACGTGTCCATACGTCACTCCGCTTTTTTACAACCTGCGATCGCCCTTTCATGCGTTATTTACGGGAGGTCTTCTTGACTAAGCCAGCCATACTTGCCCTTGCTGATGGCAGCATTTTTCGCGGCGAAGCCATTGGTGCCGACGGTCAAACCGTTGGTGAGGTGGTGTTTAACACCGCAATGACCGGCTATCAGGAAATCCTTACCGATCCTTCCTACGCCCAACAGATCGTTACCCTGACTTACCCGCACATCGGCAACACCGGCACCACGCCGGAAGACGCCGAGTCCGACCGCGTCTGGTCCGCTGGCCTGGTCATCCGTGACTTGCCGCTGGTGGCGAGCAACTGGCGTAACACGATGTCCCTGTCCGACTACCTGAAAGCCAACAACGTTGTGGCAATCGCCGGTATCGACACCCGTCGCCTGACCCGCATCCTGCGTGAAAAAGGCGCTCAGAACGGCTGCATCATGGCCGGCGACAACATCTCCGAAGAAGCGGCCATCGCCGCTGCGCAAGGCTTCCCGGGCCTGAAAGGCATGGACCTGGCGAAAGTCGTCAGCACCAAGACCCAATATGAATGGCGCTCGACTGTCTGGGATCTGAAGACCGACAGCCACGCGACCATCGACGCTTCCGAGCTGCCTTACCACGTGGTTGCCTACGACTACGGCGTCAAGGTGAACATCCTGCGCATGCTGGTCGAGCGCGGCTGCCGCGTCACCGTGGTGCCGGCTCAGACTCCAGCTGCCGACGTACTGGCACTGAAGCCGGACGGCGTGTTCCTGTCCAACGGCCCGGGTGATCCGGAGCCGTGCGACTACGCGATCAAGGCGATCAAGGAAGTGCTGGAAACCGAAATTCCGGTATTCGGTATTTGCCTCGGTCACCAACTGCTGGCACTGGCCTCCGGCGCCAAGACCCTGAAAATGGGTCATGGCCACCACGGTGCCAACCACCCGGTGCAGGATCTGGATACTGGCGTTGTGATGATCACCAGCCAGAACCACGGTTTTGCGGTAGACGAAGAAACCCTGCCAGCCAACGTGCGTGCGATCCACAAATCGCTGTTCGACGGCACCCTGCAAGGCATCGAGCGCACCGACAAGAGCGCGTTCAGCTTCCAGGGTCACCCTGAAGCGAGCCCGGGCCCGAACGACGTCGCGCCACTGTTCGACCGCTTCATCAACGAGATGGCCAAGCGACGCTAAGCGTTCGCCTTGAGACTGTAGAGAGAAGCCCTCGAGGGCGGCCCCGGCACCGGCGGCCCCTTCGAGACTTCAGAAATCGATCAAGACGGCTTGCCGACTGACCTGCGGATTTGAGTGACAAACCCATGCCAAAACGTACAGACATTAAAAGCATCCTGATTCTCGGCGCTGGCCCGATCGTTATCGGCCAGGCCTGCGAATTCGACTACTCCGGCGCCCAGGCCTGCAAAGCCCTGCGCGAAGAGGGTTACCGCGTCATCCTGGTGAACTCCAACCCGGCCACCATCATGACCGACCCGGACATGGCCGACGCCACCTACATCGAACCGATCAAGTGGCAGACCGTTGCCAAGATCATCGAAAAAGAGCGTCCGGATGCGGTGCTGCCAACCATGGGCGGCCAGACCGCTCTGAACTGCGCCCTGGACCTGGAGCGCGAAGGCGTTCTGGAGAAGTTCGGCGTAGAAATGATCGGTGCCAACGCCGACACCATCGACAAGGCTGAAGACCGTTCGCGTTTCGACAAGGCGATGAAATCCATCGGCCTGGCGTGCCCGCGTTCCGGCATCGCCCACAGCATGGAAGAAGCCAACGCGGTCCTCGAAACCCTGGGCTTCCCGTGCATCATCCGTCCTTCCTTCACCATGGGCGGCACCGGTGGTGGTATCGCGTACAACCGTGAAGAATTCGAAGAAATCTGCGCCCGTGGTCTGGACCTGTCGCCGACCAAAGAGCTGCTGATCGACGAATCGCTGATCGGCTGGAAAGAATATGAGATGGAAGTTGTCCGCGACAAAAAGGACAACTGCATCATCGTCTGCTCGATCGAAAACTTTGACCCGATGGGCGTGCACACCGGTGACTCGATCACCGTGGCTCCAGCGCAGACCCTGACCGACAAGGAATACCAGATCCTGCGTAACGCCTCCCTGGCGGTACTGCGCGAGATCGGCGTCGAGACTGGCGGTTCCAACGTGCAGTTCGGTATCTGCCCGAACACTGGCCGCATGGTCGTGATCGAAATGAACCCGCGCGTATCGCGTTCCTCGGCGCTGGCTTCGAAAGCCACCGGTTTCCCGATCGCCAAAGTCGCGGCCAAACTGGCTGTAGGCTACACCCTCGACGAACTGTCGAACGACATCACCGGCGGCAAGACCCCGGCGTCCTTCGAGCCGTCGATCGACTACGTCGTCACCAAGCTGCCACGTTTCGCCTTCGAGAAATTCGCCAAGGCAGACGCGCGCCTGACCACTCAGATGAAGTCGGTCGGTGAAGTCATGGCTATCGGCCGTACTTTCCAGGAATCCCTGCAGAAAGCTCTGCGCGGTCTGGAAGTCGGCGTTTGCGGTCTGGACGAGAAGCTTGACCTGAGCAACCCGGAAAGCATGAGCGTGCTCAAGCGCGAACTGACCGTGCCGGGCGCCGAGCGTATCTGGTACGTCGCTGACGCTTTCCGCGCCGGCATGACTGTCGAAGAAATCTTCGGCATGAACATGATCGATCCGTGGTTCCTGGTGCAGATCGAAGATCTGATCAAGGACGAAGAGAAGGTCAAGACCCTCGGTCTGTCCGCGATCGACCGCGATCTGATGTACAAACTCAAGCGCAAAGGCTTCTCCGATCAGCGTCTGGCCAAGCTGCTGGGCGTGACCGAGAAGAATCTGCGCACGCACCGTCACAAGCTGGAAGTGTTCCCTGTCTACAAGCGCGTTGACACCTGCGCCGCCGAGTTCGCCACCGACACCGCTTACCTCTATTCGACTTACGAAGAAGAGTGCGAAGCCGCGCCGTCGGGTCGCGACAAGATCATGATTCTGGGCGGTGGCCCGAACCGTATCGGCCAAGGCATCGAGTTCGACTACTGCTGTGTTCACGCTGCTCTCGCGCTGCGCGAAGACGGCTACGAAACCATCATGGTCAACTGCAACCCGGAAACCGTTTCCACTGACTACGACACCTCCGACCGTCTGTACTTCGAATCGGTAACCTTGGAAGACGTGCTGGAAATCTGCCGCGTCGAGAAGCCGAAAGGCGTAATCGTCCAGTACGGCGGTCAGACTCCGCTGAAACTGGCGCGCGCTCTTGAAGCCGCTGGCGTGCCAATCATCGGCACCAGCCCTGATGCGATCGACCGCGCTGAAGACCGTGAGCGCTTCCAGCAAATGGTTGAGCGTCTGAACCTGCGTCAGCCACCAAACGCCACCGTGCGCAGCGAAGATGAAGCGATTCGTGCTGCCAGCAAGATCGGTTATCCGCTGGTGGTGCGCCCATCCTATGTACTGGGTGGCCGCGCAATGGAAATCGTCTACGAAGAAGAAGAGCTCAAGCGCTACCTGCGTGATGCGGTGAAAGTGTCCAACGACAGCCCGGTGCTGCTCGACCACTTCCTCAACTGCGCCATCGAAATGGACGTGGATGCGGTCTGCGACGGTAAAGACGTCGTCATCGGCGCAATCATGCAGCACATCGAACAGGCTGGCGTTCACTCCGGTGACTCCGCGTGCTCCCTGCCGCCGTACTCGCTGCCTGTGCATATCCAGGACGAGATGCGCGAACAGGTCAAGAAAATGGCCCTGGAGCTGGGTGTTGTCGGTCTGATGAACGTACAGTTGGCGCTGCAAGGCGAAGACATCTACGTCATCGAAGTCAACCCGCGCGCTTCGCGTACCGTACCGTTCGTATCGAAGTGCATCGGTGTTTCCCTGGCCATGATCGCTGCTCGCGTGATGGCTGGTAAAACCCTGAAAGAAATCGGCTTCACCAAAGAAATCATCCCGAACTTCTACAGCGTGAAAGAGGCGGTCTTCCCGTTCGCCAAATTCCCTGGCGTTGACCCGATCCTCGGCCCAGAGATGAAGTCGACCGGTGAAGTGATGGGCGTGGGTGACACCTTCGGTGAAGCATTCGCCAAAGCCCAGATGGGCGCCAGCGAAGTGCTGCCGACCGGCGGTACTGCATTCATCAGCGTGCGCGACGACGACAAGCCACTGGTTGCAGGCGTGGCCCGTGATCTGATCAACTTGGGTTTCGAAGTGGTTGCCACTGCCGGGACTGCCAAGCTGATCGAAGCCGCAGGCCTGAAAGTGCGCCGTGTGAACAAGGTGACCGAGGGTCGTCCGCACGTGGTCGACATGATCAAGAATGACGAAGTCACCTTGATCATCAACACCACCGAAGGTCGTCAGTCGATCGCTGATTCGTACTCCATTCGTCGTAATGCCTTGCAGCACAAGATTTACTGCACCACCACCATTGCTGCTGGCGAAGCTATCTGTGAAGCGCTGAAGTTCGGTCCGGAGAAGACCGTGCGCCGCTTGCAGGATCTACACGCAGGATTGAAGGCATGAGCATAACCAAGTACCCAATGACTGTTCAGGGCGCTCGCGCCCTGGAAGAAGAGCACACTCACCTGACCAAGGTCGTACGTCCGAAGCTCAGCCAGGACATCGGTACGGCCCGCGAGTTGGGTGACTTGAAAGAAAACGCTGAATACCATGCTGCGCGCGAACAGCAAGGCATGGTCGAGGCGCGGATTCGTGATATCGAAGGCCGGATTCAGAATCAGGTCATTATCGACGTCACGACCATTCCTCACACCGGCAAGGTGATTTTCGGCACTACCGTCGAAATCGCCAACGTCGAGACCGATGAAAGCGTCACTTACCACATCGTGGGTGAGGACGAGGCTGACTTCAAACTCGGCAAGATTTCCGTCGGCTCGCCTTTGGCCCGTGCCTTGATCGGTAAGGAAGAGGGCGATGTGGTCGCTGTGAAAACGCCTGGTGGCGTGATCGAGTACGAGATTGTCGAAGTCCGTCACATCTGAAAAAGGGCGCCCGCTGCATGCGGGCGCCATGCTTTGGCAGCTGACCCAGATGCTTTGGGTCGGCGGTCTATGGCTGATTCATCTCGGTTTGCAGCCGGCGCTGGGCAAGATTGGCCTGGCACCGTTGCTGATCGATGAAGTCGCCAGTGCATTTGAACTGCTGGTGGTGGGTTTTGCCGCCGCGTGCGTTATTTTTCAGGCTTTGGTGCTGGTACAGGCCGAGGGCCTTGCCAGTCTATGGCGGGATTTTCGCGGTCAGGTGCTGCTGATGGCGTTGTATGCGTGTGCGATGTTTGTCGCAGTGCGTGTCGGCTGGCCGGATGCGCAGCGCTGGCAGGTGTTCAGTTATCTGGTTCTGGGATTTTCCGGGCTGGTGCTGGTGATGCAGCCGGTGCCGGGATGGAGTGGCAGGGTGCGCGAAGCACACCCTTGACCCTTGTCATCACTTGAAGCGATGAACGTTCGACAGCTGCTTGTTGGCGCTGAAGTTCTTGCGGTAAACCAGTGCCATCTTGCCGATGACCTGTACCAGGTCTGCTTTGCCAACCTTGCACAGCTCTGCGATGTGCGCCAGGCGCGACTCGCGATCGAGGATGTTGAGCTTGATCTTGATCAGCTCGTGATCCGCCAGGGCGCGTTCAAATTCGGCTAAAACACCTTCAGTCAAACCGTTGTCAGCCACCGTCAAAACCGGCTTCAGGTGGTGGCCAATGGATTTGTACTGTTTCTTCTGCTCTGGAGTGAGCGGCATAATCTGACCCTTTCGTCTGGATTCTGTAAAATGGCGGCCATTTTACCCGAGGGTTCGTGGATCCGCCCAATTAATCACGACCCTTATCATCGAGGTGCCCAATGGCGCGTTCCAAGACAAGCCTTGGTTGGCTGAAACGACATGTCAACGATCCTTATGTGAAGCAAGCGCAGAAGGATGGCTACCGCTCGCGTGCGAGTTACAAACTTCTGGAAGTCCAGGAGAAATACAAGCTGATCCGTCCTGGCATGAGCGTTGTCGACCTGGGTGCAGCCCCCGGTGGCTGGTCGCAGGTTACCAGTCGTCTGATCGGCGGTCAGGGGCGTTTGATTGCCTCGGACATTCTGGAAATGGACAGCATCCCTGACGTGACTTTCATTCAGGGTGACTTCACTGAGGACGCAGTGCTCGCGCAGATCCTTGAGGCCGTGGGTAATTCGCAGGTCGACCTTGTGATTTCCGATATGGCCCCCAATATGAGTGGTACGCCTGAAGTGGATATGCCAAAAGCCATGTTCCTTTGCGAGTTGGCGCTTGATCTGGCGGAGCGGATCCTCAAGCCCGGTGGTAATTTCGTGATCAAGATTTTTCAGGGCGAGGGGTTTGATGTCTACCTGAAGGAGGCTCGCAAGAAGTTCGACAAGATCCAGATGATCAAGCCGGACTCCTCTCGTGGCAGCTCCCGCGAGCAATACATGCTGGCTTGGGGTTATCGCGGGCGTAATGAGTAATACGAGGTTTTTATGCGGGGTGATAGGTTTTTAGTATTTCGCCCGGCTAGCATTAACGAATATTGTGTAGAAAGTGTTTCACAAAGGGTTACAGACGGCGCCTGCCAGAGTCGTAGGTAATGTAGTAAGTTAGGCCGGTGAATATCATGCGAAGCGCGCGCCAGTAGCGGAGCTTGCTTCAGAGGGTAGTTAATTGAACGATATGGCAAAGAATCTGATCCTGTGGTTGATCATCGCGGCTGTCCTGGTGACGGTGATGAACAACTTCTCCAGCCCTAACGAGCCGCAGACCCTCAACTATTCCGACTTCATCCAGCAGGTCAAGGATGGCAAGGTCGAACGCGTAGCGGTTGATGGCTATGTAATCACCGGCAAGCGCAACGATGGCGACAGCTTCAAGACCATTCGTCCGGCGATTCAGGACAATGGCCTGATCGGCGATCTGGTCGACAACCACGTTGTGGTTGAAGGCAAGCAGCCTGAGCAGCAAAGCATCTGGACCCAGCTTCTGGTGGCCAGCTTCCCGATCCTGGTGATCATCGCGGTGTTCATGTTCTTCATGCGCCAGATGCAGGGTGGTGCTGGTGGCAAGGGCGGGCCGATGAGCTTCGGCAAGAGCAAGGCGCGCCTGCTCTCCGAAGATCAGGTGAAAACCACATTGGCTGACGTTGCCGGTTGCGACGAAGCCAAGGAAGAAGTTGGCGAGCTGGTCGAGTTTCTGCGTGATCCGGGCAAGTTCCAGCGCCTGGGTGGCCGCATTCCTCGCGGCGTGCTGATGGTCGGTCCTCCGGGTACCGGTAAAACCTTGCTGGCCAAGGCGATTGCCGGCGAAGCCAAGGTTCCGTTCTTCACCATCTCCGGTTCTGACTTCGTCGAGATGTTCGTTGGTGTTGGCGCCAGCCGTGTTCGTGACATGTTCGAGCAGGCCAAGAAGCACGCGCCTTGCATCATCTTCATCGACGAAATCGACGCCGTCGGTCGCCATCGTGGCGCTGGCATGGGCGGTGGTCATGACGAGCGCGAGCAGACCCTCAACCAGTTGCTGGTTGAGATGGACGGCTTCGAGATGAACGACGGCATTATCGTTATCGCTGCAACCAACCGACCTGACGTGCTCGACCCGGCGCTGCTGCGTCCGGGCCGTTTCGACCGTCAGGTGGTGGTCGGTCTGCCGGATATTCGTGGTCGCGAGCAGATTCTCAAGGTTCACATGCGCAAGGTGCCAATGGGTGACGACGTCGCTCCGGCCGTAATCGCGCGTGGTACTCCGGGCTTCTCCGGTGCTGACCTGGCCAACCTGGTCAACGAGGCGTCGCTGTTCGCTGCACGCAGCGGCAAGCGCATCGTTGAAATGAAAGAGTTCGAACTGGCCAAAGACAAGATCATGATGGGCGCCGAGCGCAAGTCCATGGTCATGTCCGAGAAAGAGAAGCAGAACACCGCTTATCACGAAGCGGGTCACGCCATCGTGGGTCGCGTCGTGCCTGAGCATGATCCGGTCTACAAGGTGTCGATCATCCCGCGTGGTCGTGCGCTGGGTGTGACCATGTTCCTGCCGGAAGAAGATCGCTACAGCCTGTCCAAGCGCGCGCTGATCAGTCAGATCTGCTCGTTGTACGGCGGTCGTATCGCTGAAGAAATGACTCTGGGCTTCGACGGTGTAACCACCGGTGCCTCCAACGACATCATGCGTGCCAGTCAGATTGCACGGAACATGGTGACCAAGTGGGGCTTGTCGGAAAAACTCGGTCCTTTGATGTACGCCGAAGAAGAGGGTGAAGTATTCCTTGGTCGCGGCGGTGGCGGTCAGGCTGCCAGTTTCTCCGGCGAGACAGCCAAGCTGATCGACTCCGAAGTGCGCAGCATCATCGATCAGTGCTACGGCACAGCCAAGCAGATCCTCACGGACAACCGTGACAAGCTCGACGCCATGGCTGACGCGCTGATGAAGTACGAGACGATCGATGCTGAGCAGATCGACGACATCATGGCGGGTCGCGCGCCTCGCGAGCCCCGCGACTGGTCGGGTGGTACAGGTACGCCTCCACCTCCAGTGGTTCGGGATGAGCGTCCGGAAACACCGATTGGCGGTCCGGCTGCTGACGTTTAAGGTTTGAAATGACTTCTGTACAGTCCCTGACCCGGTTGCCTTGCGGCAACCGGGTTCTTGATTTGGCCCGGACGCATGTCATGGGCATTCTCAATGTAACCCCTGATTCCTTCTCTGATGGTGGCCGATACAGCCAGCTCGATGCAGCCTTGCGTCACGCGCAAGCCATGGTGGAGGCGGGAGCGACGCTTATCGACGTCGGCGGCGAGTCAACCCGGCCGGGTGCGCGCGCGGTGTCGCCGCTCGAAGAGCTTGAGCGTGTGGCGCCGATCGTCGAGCTGATCAATCGTGAGCTGGATGTAATCATCTCGGTCGACACTTCGACACCAGCCGTCATGCGCGAAACTGCGCGGCTGGGTGCCGGGTTGATCAACGATGTCCGTTCGCTTCAGCGCGATGGGGCTTTGGATGCGGCTGCAGCCACAGGCTTGCCGGTATGCCTGATGCATATGCTGGGAGAGCCCGGCGATATGCAGGACGACCCGCACTATCAGGATGTCACCCGCGAGGTGACCGAGTTTCTTGCCGTTCGTATGGCTAAATGTGCGCAGGCGGGAATTCCGGCCGAGCGCATCATCCTTGATCCTGGCTTCGGTTTCGCCAAAACCCTGCAGCACAATCTAAGCTTGTTCAAGCATATGGAAGCCTTGCACGCGTTGGGTCGACCTCTTTTGGTAGGTGTTTCCCGAAAAAGCATGATCGGCCATGCCCTGAATCGCCCGGTGGGTGAGCGTTTGCATGGTGGTCTTGCACTGGCGGCACTGGCATCCGTCAAGGGTGCGCGTATATTGCGCGTCCATGATGTGGCGGAAACGGTAGACGTGGTGCGGATGATCGCGGCCGTGGAATCAGCCGAATAAGAATGACGGAGCACTTATGAGCAAGAAATACTTTGGTACTGACGGTATTCGTGGCCGGGTCGGAGAATACCCGATTACTCCTGACTTCATGCTCAAGCTCGGTTGGGCTGCCGGCATGGCGTTTCGCAAGATGGGTGCCTGCAAAGTGCTGGTCGGCAAGGACACGCGAATTTCCGGTTATATGTTCGAGTCGGCACTTGAGGCTGGTCTGACATCGGCCGGTGCCGATGTGATGCTGCTGGGTCCTATGCCGACGCCGGCCATCGCTTACCTGTCGCGCACGTTCCAGGCTGAGGCCGGTATCGTGATCAGTGCCTCGCACAACCCGCATGACGATAACGGCATCAAGTTTTTCTCCGGTAAAGGCACCAAGCTGCCGGATGAGCTGGAGCTGATGATCGAAGAGCTGCTCGATACCCCGATGACCGTGGTTGAATCAAGCAAGATCGGCAAAGTGTCGCGGATCAACGATGCTTCAGGTCGTTATATCGAGTTTTGCAAAAGCAGCGTGCCAACGGGCACCAGTTTCTCTGGCCTCAAGATCGTTATCGACTGTGCGCATGGCGCGACCTACAAGGTAGCTCCGAGTGTCTTCCGGGAGTTGGGTGCGGAAGTTGTCGTGTTGTCAGCCCAGCCTAACGGTCTGAACATCAACGAGAATTGTGGCTCGACCCATATGGGGCAGTTGCAGGCTGCGGTGCTGGCAGAGCACGCCGATCTGGGTATCGCTTTTGATGGCGATGGCGATCGGGTTTTGATGGTCGACCATACCGGTGCCATTGTTGATGGTGATGAGCTGCTGTTCATCATTGCTCGCGATCTGCATGAGCGCGGGAAGTTGCAGGGCGGCGTGGTTGGCACCCTGATGAGTAATCTGGGGTTGGAGCTCGCGCTTGCAGAGCTTTCGATTCCATTTATTCGTGCCAATGTCGGCGACCGTTACGTGATCGCCGAGTTGCTCGAGCGCAACTGGCTGGTCGGCGGCGAGAATTCGGGGCATATCGTTTGCTTCAATCACACCACGACCGGTGATGCGATCATCGCAGCTTTGCAAGTGCTGATGGCCTTGAAGACCCGTAATGAAGGTTTGGCGCAAACGCGTCAGGCGTTGCGCAAGTGTCCTCAGGTGTTGATCAATGTGCGTTTTGGTGGTGGCGAAAGTCCGCTTGAGCATCCGGCTGTCAAGGAAGCCAGTGCGCGTGTAACCCAGGCTATGGCGGGTCGCGGTCGAGTGCTTTTGCGCAAGTCCGGGACAGAGCCTCTGGTGCGCGTAATGGTCGAAGGCGAGGACGAAGCTCAGGTTCGCGGTTATGCCGAAGAGCTGGCAAAACTGGTAAGTGAAGTTTCTGCCTGATACGGCTTGCAAGGCATGATTGTGTTGGGTAACATCTGCGCCCACTTTGACCGACGAGGTACAGCATGCGTCGCCCTATGGTAGCTGGTAACTGGAAGATGCACGGTACCCGCGCCAGCGTCGCTGAGCTGATCAACGGCCTTCGTCATCTGGCCTTGCCAAGCGGTGTTGATGTCGCGGTATTCCCGCCTTGCTTGTATATCAATCAAGTGATTGATGGCTTGAAAGGCAAGTCGATCTCGGTCGGCGCGCAGAACTCTGCGGTGGAATCGATGCAAGGTGCATTGACCGGTGAGATTGCACCGAGTCAGTTGGTGGATGCAGGTTGTTCCCTGGTGCTTGTCGGGCACTCCGAACGCCGCCAGATAATGGGTGAGCGAGACGGGATGCTGAATCGCAAGTTCGCAGCGGCACAGGCATGCGGCTTGATTCCGGTGTTGTGTATAGGGGAGACCCTGGAGCAGCGCGAAGCCGGAAAAACTCTTGAGGTTGTCGGGCGTCAGCTGGGCAGTATCATCGAGGAGCTGGGTGTAGGTGCTTTTGCCAAGGCAGTGATTGCTTACGAGCCGGTCTGGGCTATTGGTACCGGACTGACTGCAACGCCGCAGCAGGCGCAGGATGTGCATAAAGCCATTCGCGAGCAGCTGGCGGCAGAGAATTCTGAAGTCGCACGAGGTGTGCGGCTTCTATACGGCGGCAGCGTGAAGGCGGCCAATGCGGTCGAACTGTTCGGCATGCCGGATATCGATGGGGGGCTCATTGGTGGAGCTTCCCTGAATGCAGATGAGTTCGGTGCGATCTGTCGCGCCGCGGGAAACTGAAAAAATGCTGGAAACAGTCGTAGTCGTTTTTCATCTGCTGGGTGCATTGGGCGTAGTTGCTCTGGTTTTGCTGCAGCAGGGTAAGGGTGCGGACGCTGGCGCGTCTTTCGGAGCAGGTGCTTCAAATACTGTGTTCGGAAGCCAAGGTTCCTCTACCTTTCTTAGTAAGTTTACTGCTATACTTGCCGCCGGTTTCTTCATAACCAGCTTGGGGTTAGGTTACTTTGCTAAAGAGAAGGCTCATCAGCTGACTCAGGCAGGGCTACCAGATCCAGCAGTGTTGGAAGTGCCTAAGCAACAACAACCGGCTTCTGATGATGTCCCGGTGCTTCAAGAGCAAAAGTCGGCTACTCCAGCGACTGACGTACCTCCAGCTCAAGAGCAGAAGTAAGAAGGGTTTCAAACGTAGTTTTGCCGAGGTGGTGGAATTGGTAGACACGCAACCTTGAGGTGGTTGTGCCCATAGGGTGTAGGGGTTCGAGTCCCCTTCTCGGTACCAATTAGTCAGGAGAGCCCGCTGTTGCGGGCTTTCTTGCAGGTGGAAGGTTACATTGACCCTTTAAGGGATCGGTCGTATACTTCCGCCCCAGCTTTGTCGCGGGGTGGAGCAGTCTGGTAGCTCGTCGGGCTCATAACCCGAAGGTCGTCGGTTCAAATCCGGCCCCCGCAACCAGTTTAAGGAGCCCCTTTTAAGGGGCTTTTTGTTAGCTGGACACTTTCAACGCCGCTGTTCGACGGCGTTTCAAGGATGGGCGTTTCGCCCATTTTTTTATTTTGCAAAGCATGCACATATCATGCACTAGGGGGTTCAGGTGTCGAGCAAGCTAGAAGAGTTGCAGGCCTTGCTGGCCCCGGTGGTCGTGGCCCTGGGCTATGAATGCTGGGGTATCGAGTTTTCGGCTCAGGGTCGTCACTCGATGTTGCGCGTTTATATCGATAAAGAGGGTGGCGTGCTGGTGGACGATTGCGCCATTGTCAGCCGTCAGATCAGCGGTGTACTGGATGTTGAAGATCCAATCACCGTGGAATACACCCTTGAAGTTTCCTCGCCTGGCATGGAGCGCCCACTGTTCACTCTTGAGCAGTTTGCAAAATTTGCCGGTGAACAAGTGAAGATCAAGCTGCGCTCGCCTTTTGAGGGTCGACGCAACTTTCAGGGCCTTCTGCGCGGTGTAGAAGAACAGGATGTCGTGGTGCAGGTAGAAGACCATGAATTCCTGTTGCCGATCGATATGATCGACAAGGCCAACATTATTCCCAGTTTTGACTGAGACGCGGATCCCGCGGATCCAATGGCTTGCGAAAGGCGAGGCGTACGATGAGCAAAGAAGTACTGCTGGTTGTTGAGTCGGTATCCAATGAAAAGGGCGTACCGGCAAGCGTAATTTTTGAAGCGCTGGAGCTGGCTTTGGCCACTGCTACCAAAAAGCGTTTTGAAGACGAAGTTGACCTGCGTGTGGAAATTAACCGCCACACCGGGGCATACGAAACTTTCCGTCGCTGGACGGTCGTCGAAGAGAACGATCTCGACGATCCGGCCATCGAAACCTGGCCGAGCAAGGTTGCTGAAACGCATCCGGGTGCCAACGTTGGCGACGTCGTTGAAGAAAAAATCGAATCCATCGAGTTCGGCCGTATCGCTGCACAGACTGCCAAGCAAGTCATCGTGCAAAAAGTACGTGAAGCCGAGCGCGCTCAAGTGGTCGACGCCTATCGCGAACGCCTGGGAGAAATCATCTCCGGCACCGTGAAAAAAGTCACCCGCGACAACGTGATCGTCGATCTGGGCAACAATGCTGAAGCATTGCTGGCCCGCGAAGACATCATTTCTCGCGAAACTTTCCGTGTTGGCGTGCGTTTGCGTGCGCTGCTCAAGGAAATCCGCACCGAGAACCGCGGCCCGCAGTTGATCCTGTCGCGTACCGCGCCGGAAATGCTGATCGAGCTGTTCCGTATCGAAGTGCCGGAAATTGCTGAAGGCCTGATCGAAGTAATGGCTGCCTCCCGTGATCCGGGTTCGCGCGCCAAGATCGCCGTCCGCTCCAAGGACAAACGCATCGACCCGCAAGGCGCTTGCATCGGTATGCGCGGTTCGCGCGTCCAGGCAGTGTCGGGTGAGTTGGGCGGTGAGCGTGTTGATATCGTTCTGTGGGACGACAACCCTGCTCAGTTCGTGATCAACGCCATGTCCCCGGCTGAGGTTGCGGCAATTATCGTTGACGAAGATGCCCATGCAATGGACATCGCCGTTGGCGCAGACAATCTGGCTCAGGCCATCGGTCGCGGTGGTCAGAACGTGCGTCTGGCTAGCCAGTTGACTGGCTGGACCCTGAACGTGATGACCGAATCGGACATCCAGGCTAAGCAGCAAGCAGAAACCGGCGACATCCTGCGCAACTTCATCGACGAGCTGGAAGTCGACGAAGACCTGGCACAGGTGCTGGTAGATGAAGGCTTCACCAGCCTGGAAGAGATTGCCTACGTACCGTTGGAAGAAATGCTCAACATCGACGGCTTTGACGAAGATACCGTCAACGAGCTTCGTGCTCGTGCCAAGGATCGTTTGTTGACCAAAGCCATCGCTACTGAGGAAAAGCTGGCAGACGCCCATCCGGCCGAAGACCTGCTCTCGCTTGAGGGTATGGACAAGGATTTGGCGATGGAACTGGCGGTGCGCGGCGTAATTACCCGCGAAGACCTGGCCGAGCAGTCTATTGACGACCTGCTCGACATCGACGGCATTGACGATGATCGTGCCGGCAAGTTGATCATGGCCGCCCGAGCCCACTGGTTCGAGTAATTAGGCGCGGCCTGAGGAGAGAAGTGCATGACGCAAGTCACGGTGAAACAACTGGCCGATGAGGTCAAAACACCGGTAGAGCGCCTGTTGCAGCAGATGCGTGAGGCAGGTCTGCCGCACACCGCCGCCGAAGAAAATGTGACTGACAGTGAGAAGCAGTCCCTGCTGACTCACTTGAAAAGCAGCCACAAGGCGAAAGTGGAAGAACCACGCAAGATCACGCTGCAGCGTAAAACCACCAGCACCCTGCGTGTGGCTGGTAGCAAAAGCATCAGCGTAGAAGTCCGCAAAAAGAAAGTTTTCGTACAGCGTAGCCCGGAAGAAATCGAAGCCGAACGCAAGCGTGAACTGGATGAGCGTCGCGCAGTAGAAAATGCTGCCCGTCAGAAGGCTGAAGAAGAAGCCAAGCAACGCGCCGAAGAAGAAGCGCGTCGCCAGCCTGCTGCTGCGCAAACCGCTACCAACGCCGCTTCGGCGCCGGCTGCAGTTGCCGAACCTGTTCGCGAAAGCGCACCGGTGGTAGCCGCTGCTCCAGCACCGTCAGCTGACGTTCGCAACAAGCAGAACGAACAGCGCCGTCCGGACAAACCACGTGCCGACGACAACAATCGTCGCAGCGGTGGTGGTGATGGCGAGCGCAAAAACGCTCCGCACCGCGCCTCGGTCAAAGAAAAAGCGCCGGCTCCACGCGTGGCGCCACGCACTACCGACGAAGAAAGCGATGGCTTCCGTCGCGGCGGTCGCGGCAAGGCCAAGCTGAAGAAGCGCAACGCTCACGGTTTCCAGAGCCCAACCGGCCCTGTCGTGCGTGATGTGCAGATCGGCGAGACCATCACTGTTGGCGATCTCGCCAATCAGATGTCGGTCAAGGCTGCTGAAATCATCAAGTTCATGTTCAAACTGGGTACTCCAGCGACCATCAACCAGGTGCTTGATCAGGAAACTGCTCAACTGGTAGCCGAAGAACTGGGCCACAAAGTGACCCTGGTCAGCGACACCGCCCTGGAAGATTCCCTGGCCGAGTCCCTGAAGTTTGAAGGTGAGTCGTTCTCCCGTGCGCCAGTCGTGACTGTAATGGGCCACGTTGACCACGGTAAAACTTCCCTGCTCGACTACATCCGTCGTGCCAAGGTTGCTGCTGGCGAAGCCGGTGGTATCACCCAGCACATCGGTGCATACCACGTTGAAACCGAACGCGGCATGGTCACCTTCCTCGACACTCCGGGTCACGCCGCGTTTACCGCAATGCGTGCTCGTGGTGCCAAGGCGACTGACATCGTGATTCTGGTGGTTGCAGCGGACGACGGCGTGATGCCGCAGACCATTGAAGCGGTTCAGCACGCAGTAGCGGCTGGCGTTCCACTGGTTGTAGCGGTGAACAAGATCGACAAGCCGGGCGCTGATCTCGATCGCATCCGTAGCGAACTGTCGGTTCACGGCGTGACCTCCGAAGAGTGGGGCGGTGATACGCCGTTCGTTCCGGTTTCGGCGAAAGTCGGTACTGGCGTGGACGAGCTGCTTGAAGCCGTTCTGCTGCAAGCTGAAGTTCTCGAACTGAAAGCGACTCCGTCGGCTCCTGGCCGTGGCGTTGTGGTTGAATCGCGTCTCGACAAAGGTCGTGGCCCGGTGGCAACCGTTCTGGTTCAAGACGGTACCCTGCGCCAAGGCGACATGGTCCTGGTCGGTTCGAACTATGGCCGCGTTCGCGCCATGCTCGACGAGAACGGCAAGCCAATCAAGGAAGCCGGTCCATCCATCCCTGTCGAGATCCTCGGCCTGGACGGTACCCCGGACGCTGGCGACGAGATGAGTGTGGTTGCTGACGAGAAGAAAGCCCGTGAAGTGGCTCTGTTCCGTCAAGGCAAGTTCCGCGAAGTCAAACTGGCTCGCGCTCACGCCGGCAAGCTGGAAAACATCTTCGAAAACATGGGTCAGGCCGAGAAGAAGACGCTCAACATCGTCCTCAAATCCGACGTCCGTGGTTCGCTGGAAGCGTTGAACGGTGCCTTGAATGGCCTGGGCAACGACGAAGTACAAGTGCGCGTTGTGGGTGGCGGTGTCGGTGGTATCACCGAGTCCGACGCTAACCTGGCACTGGCTTCGAACGCTGTACTGTTCGGCTTCAACGTGCGTGCCGATGCTGGCGCACGGAAGATCGTCGAGCAGGAAGGTCTGGACATGCGTTACTACAACGTGATCTACGACATCATCGAAGACGTCAAGAAAGCCCTGACCGGCATGCTCGGCAGCGATGTTCGCGAGAACATCCTGGGTGTGGCCGAAGTACGTGACGTGTTCCGTTCGCCGAAGTTTGGCGCGATCGCCGGTTGCATGGTGATCGAAGGTGTTGTGCACCGTAACCGTCCGATCCGTGTACTGCGTGAAGACATCGTTATCTTCGAAGGCGAGCTGGAATCCCTGCGCCGCTTCAAGGATGACGCTTCCGAAGTACGTGCCGGCATGGAATGCGGTATCGGCGTGAAGAGCTACAACGACGTTAAAGTCGGCGACAAGATCGAAGTCTTCGAGAAGGTTCAGGTTGCTCGCAGCCTCTAACTCGCGCACTTCAGGAGCCGTGATGGTCGCCCGTACTCAACCGTGCGGCGCATCACCCGGACTCTAAACGCAACGCCCGGTCTGGCTTTTGTCAGGCCGGGCGTTTGCCGCTTTCAGACCTTGCGGGTTTCGCCGCAGGGCAGTAACAGGTAACAAATCATGGCAAAAGAATACAGCCGTACCCAACGTATCGGCGATCAGATGCAGCGCGAGCTTGCCCAACTGATCCGTCGTGAAGTCAAGGATCCACGTGTGGGTCTGGTCACCATTACCGCTGTGGAAGTCAGCCGTGACGTCGGTCACGCAAAGATTTTCATCACCGTGATGGGCCAGGACAACGCAGAAGACATCGCGCAAAGCATCAAGGTGCTCAATTCCGCTGCAGGTTTCCTGCGCATGCAATTGGCCCGTGAAATGAAACTGCGCAGCGTGCCGCAACTGCACTTCCACTACGACGAATCCGTCGTCCGTGGCGCGCACTTGTCGGCGCTGATCGAGCGTGCCGTTGCTGAAGACAATCAGCACCCGGTCGTTGCTGAACCTGAAGACACCAAGGAGTAATTCGGTGGCTCAGGTCAAACGTATCCGTCGTAACGTCAGCGGCATCATCCTGCTCGACAAGCCGTTGGGGTTCACCTCCAACGCTGCGTTGCAGAAGGTTCGCTGGTTGCTCAACGCCGAGAAGGCCGGCCACACCGGCAGTCTGGATCCGCTGGCCACCGGCGTCTTGCCGCTGTGCTTCGGTGAGGCGACCAAGTTCTCGCAATACCTGCTCGATTCCGACAAGGGTTATGAAACCCTGGCGCAACTGGGCAAGACCACCACCACGGCAGACGCCGAGGGTGAAGTTCTGCAGGAGCGCCCGGTGACCGTTGGTCGCGCCGATGTCGAAGCGGCCTTGCCGAAATTTCGTGGGCAAATCAGTCAGATACCGCCGATGTACTCGGCGCTCAAGCGTGATGGCCAACCGTTGTACAAGCTGGCTCGTGCAGGCGAAGTAGTGGAGCGCGAACCGCGTTCTGTTACTATTGCGCGCTTGGAATTGCTGGCCTTCGAAGGCGATACTGCGCGTCTTGCGGTGGATTGCAGCAAGGGCACCTATATTCGCACCCTGGTGGAGGATATCGGTGAGCAACTCGGTTGTGGTGCGTACGTCGCAGAATTGCGTCGTACCCAGGCCGGGCCTTTCACCCTGGCGCAGACAGTTACCCTCGAAGAACTGGAAGCGGTACATGCCGAAGGCGGCAATGAAGCGGTTGATCGCTTCCTCATGCCATCGGACAGCGGCTTGCTCGATTGGCCGTTGCTGCACTTCTCGGAAGCGAGCGCGTTCTACTGGCTCAACGGTCAGCCGGTGCGTGCTCCGGATGCTCCGAAGTTCGGCATGGTACGGGTACAGGATCACAATGGTCGCTTCATCGGTATCGGTGAAGTGAGCGAAGACGGGCGCATCGCGCCACGTCGTTTGATTCGGTCAGAATGACCGGAACCGGCCTGTGTAACAGCAGGTCGGCGAGTGTGGCTGTTAACAGGCACGGTCACGACTCATTTATAGATACAGGGATTTGTCCCTGGCCTGTTGAAGCTGTTTCCCTGAAACAGTTTCCTGATAAAAGGATTGCCTCATGGCTCTCGACGTTCAAGAAAAAGCTCAAATCGTTGCTGACTACCAGCAAGCTGTTGGTGACACTGGTTCGCCAGAAGTGCAAGTTGCACTGCTGACCCACAACATCAACAAACTGCAAGGTCACTTCAAGGCCAACGGTAAAGATCACCACTCCCGTCGTGGTCTGATCCGCATGGTAAACCAGCGTCGCAAGCTGCTGGACTACCTGAAAGGCAAGGACGTGAGCCGTTACAGCGCTCTGATCGCTCGCCTGGGTCTGCGTCGCTAATCAGCGATTGCGCTATGAGGTTGGTGGTCTGTCGGACGTCAGCGGTTTACCGCCGGCGTCTTGCAGGCTCCCAGCCTCAAGTTTTATCTGGATGCATGTTTTACCCTGGACAGGCGTTGGGCCGATTCCCGACATTGCCCAAGAATTCGCAAGAAACCAGTTCCCCCAAGAGCCACAAAGAAGGTAGGACACCGTGAACCCGGTAATCAAAAAATTCCAGTTCGGTCAATCGACCGTTACCCTCGAGACTGGCCGTATCGCCCGTCAGGCCTCCGGCGCAGTATTGGTCACCGTTGACGACGACGTCAGCGTATTGGTGACTGTAGTCGGTGCAAAACAAGCCGATCCAGGCAAGGGCTTCTTCCCTCTGTCGGTTCACTACCAGGAAAAGACTTACGCTGCCGGTAAGATCCCTGGCGGTTTCTTCAAGCGTGAAGGCCGTCCTTCCGAAAAAGAAACCCTGACTTCCCGACTGATCGACCGTCCGATCCGTCCGCTGTTCCCAGAAGGTTTCATGAACGAAGTGCAGGTTGTCTGCACCGTTGTTTCCACCAGCAAGAAGACCGATCCGGACATCGCTGCGATGATCGGTACCTCGGCTGCCCTGGCCATTTCGGGCATTCCGTTCGACGGCCCGATCGGCGCCGCTCGAGTTGCCTTCCACGAAAGCACCGGCTACCTGCTGAACCCGACTTACGAGCAGCAAGCTGCTTCGAGCCTGGACATGGTCGTTGCCGGTACTTCCGACGCCGTACTGATGGTTGAATCGGAAGCCAAAGAGCTGACCGAAGACCAGATGCTGGGCGCCGTACTGTTTGCTCACGACGAGTTCCAGGTGGTGATCAACGCCGTCAAAGAACTGGCCGCTGAAGCTGCCAAGCCAACCTGGAACTGGGCTCCGGCGCCAGAAGCCACCGAACTGCTGGGCGCTATCCGTGCCGAGTTCGGCGACGCAATCTCCCAGGCTTACACCATCACCATCAAGGCCGACCGTTACGCTCGCCTGGGTGAGCTGAAGGATCAGGTGGTTGCCAAGCTGTCCGGTGAAGAAGGCCAGCCTTCGTCCAGCGAAGTCAAAGCCGCTTTCGGCGAAATCGAATACCGCACCGTTCGCGAAAACATCGTCAACGGCAAGCCACGTATCGACGGTCGCGACACCAAAACCGTACGTCCGCTGAACATCGAAGTCGGCGTTCTGCCGAAGACTCACGGTTCGGCACTGTTCACCCGTGGTGAAACCCAGGCTCTGGTTGTTGCAACACTGGGCACCGCCCGTGACGCACAGCTGCTGGACACCCTGGAAGGCGAGAAAAAAGACCCGTTCATGCTGCACTACAACTTCCCTCCGTTCTCGGTGGGCGAGTGTGGTCGCATGGGTGGTGCTGGTCGTCGTGAAATCGGTCACGGCCGTCTGGCCCGTCGTTCGGTTTCGGCCATGCTGCCAGCCGCTGACGTGTTCCCGTACACCATCCGTGTGGTTTCGGAAATCACCGAATCCAACGGTTCGAGCTCGATGGCTTCCGTTTGCGGCGCTTCCCTGGCCCTGATGGACGCTGGTGTGCCGATGAAGGCGCCGGTTGCCGGTATCGCCATGGGTCTGGTTAAAGAAGGCGAGAAATTCGCCGTCCTGACCGACATCCTCGGTGACGAAGACCACCTGGGCGACATGGACTTCAAAGTAGCCGGTACCGCCAAAGGTGTTACCGCGCTGCAGATGGACATCAAGATCAAAGGCATCACCGAAGAAATCATGGAAATCGCTCTGGGCCAAGCCCTGGAAGCGCGCCTGAACATCCTCGGTCAGATGAACCAGATCATCGGCCAGTCGCGTACCGAACTGTCGGCCAACGCACCGACCATGATCGCGATGAAGATCGACACCGACAAGATCCGTGACGTTATCGGTAAAGGTGGCGCGACCATCCGTGCGATCTGCGAAGAAACCAAGGCTTCGATCGACATCGAAGACGACGGTTCGATCAAGATCTTCGGCGAAACCAAGGAAGCGGCTGAAGCAGCACGTCAGCGCGTACTGGGTATCACCGCTGAAGCCGAGATCGGCAAGATCTACGTCGGCAAGGTTGAGCGCATCGTCGATTTCGGCGCATTCGTCAACATCCTGCCAGGCAAGGACGGTCTGGTGCACATCTCGATGTTGAGCGATGCTCGCGTCGAGAAAGTGACCGACATCCTGAAAGAAGGCCAGGAAGTGGAAGTGCTGGTACTGGACGTGGACAACCGCGGTCGTATCAAGCTGTCGATCAAAGACGTGGCAGCTGCCAAGGCTTCGGGCGTTTAATCAGCCCATAGCGTTAGCGCAATAAAAATGCCCCGCCGTGAAAACGGTGGGGCATTTTTTTGTCTGTCATAAACACCCAGAGATCGCAGCCTGCGGCAGCGTCCACAAAAGCGCTGTGGTAACCCGATCATGCAGGAGTTGCCGCAGGCTGCGATCTTTGCTTTTGTGAAAACCGGTGCTAGGTTTAGCCCACCGCCCGTGTAGCTCAGCCGGTAGAGCAGCGCACTCGTAACGCGAAGGTCGCAGGTTCGATTCCTGTCTCGGGCACCATCTTCCTTATTTCACCTTGCGGCTCAGATCCTCGACAGTGCGTTTGAGCTGATCCATCGCCCGATCCTGATCGTTGATCTTCTGCTTCAGACTGGAAATCTCGCTGCTGTTCGAATTGGAGCTGGAACCGCTGTTGCGCTTGAGGTCTTCCACCTGACGGCCGAGGGTTTCGAGCTTGCGATCCTGTTCCTTGACCTTGTTTTTCAGCTCCTCGATTTCCTTGCCGCTGGAACTGGAGCTCGAACCGCTGCTGCGTTTGAGTTCTTCGATCTGACGTGATTGATCGCTGACGGTGTCGCGCATTTTTTTCAATTCATCGACGCTGAAATCGCTGCGGATCACCACTTCTTTACCATAGTCGTTGTGAATCAACGAAAATTTGTCACCGTAGGAGGGGCTACTGGAACTCAGCTCCAGTGCCATGGCGCTTGCGGGAAGAGCCATGGCAGCAATCAGAGCGGTGGTGGAGATAACGGCGGACATTTTCGAAAAACTGCGCATCACTGGTTTTCCTTGTGAACAGCGAAGATGGGTGCCGAAGTGGCACATCGCTATGACTCGGATTTCGTATTTATGTTCCGCAGGTCAACTTTTTGTGCGAGAGATGTAAAGAGCCGTGTAATTCGTCATGCAAACGTCCTATATTCGGTGCCTGCATGAGCATCGCTTAGCAGTTTTCAGATGATCCCGAATGGTTCCGAAGGCCGGAAAAAACCGCGTCAGAGAGATCCTTGATGATCCAGATCCATCCTCCATTCTTACGATCAGCGAGAACGCCATGACCGAATTAACTCAAGAGCAACGTCACGAACAAGCGCTGGAAAAGTACAAGCTTGATGCGCCCCAACTGCTGGAAGAGATCAAGGATCTCAGTCCTGATGATCAGAAAGATCAGATCCAGTGGGCGTTCGAAGACGAGGCCGAAGCTCAGGGCCTGCAGCCCTGGGAGTTGACGCTCAAGTACACGAGCACGCCGGAGGAGTTCGAGGCGCAGCGTCTCGTGCTGCACAAAGAGGCGGCCGAAGTACTGGGTGTCGAGTGGGATGAGTACTGCGAGATGAATAATCTGGTGGTCTGAAACAAAAACGCCAGCCTTATCCGGGCTGGCGTTTTTTATTGCGTAGTCTTCAGAGACTCAAGCGCATCGACAGATCGACAGCTTTGACATCCTTGGTCATCGCGCCGATCGAGATGTAATCCACCCCGGTTTCAGCGATCGGCAGCAGCGTGCTTTCGTTGATGCCGCCGCTGGCTTCCAGTTTCGCCTTGCCGCCGTTCAGGCGCACGGCTTCGCGCATGTCATCCAGGCTCAGCTCGTCGAGCATGATGATGTCAGCGCCTGCCTCCAGTGCTTCTTTCAGCTCATCCAGGCTTTCCACTTCGACTTCCACCGGTTTGCCCGGCGCGATCTTGTGCGCGGCGGCAATTGCCTGCGGGATGCCACCGCTGGCGGCGATGTGGTTTTCCTTGATCAGGAACGCGTCGTACAGTCCGATGCGGTGATTGTGGCAGCCACCACAGGTCACTGCGTACTTCTGCGCCATACGCAGGCCTGGCAGGGTTTTACGGGTATCGAGCAGCTTGACGTCAGTAGCGCCGACGAAGTCTGCGAGGTACTGCGCGCGTGTGGCCACGCCTGACAACAACTGCAGGAAGTTCAGCGCACTGCGTTCACCGGTCAGCAGCGACCGCGCCGGACCTTCCAGATGAAACAGCGGTTGATTGGCTTTGACCCGCTCGCCATCGACCACTTGCCAGTGCACTGCAACGCGGGGATCGAGCTGACGAAATACTGCATCGACCCACGCCGTGCCACAGACGACGGCCTCGTCGCGGGTGATGATGGTGGCTTTGGCCAGGCGTTCGGCCGGGATCAGTTGCGCGGTGATGTCGCCGCTGCCGATGTCTTCGAGCAACGCACGGCGCACGTTGGCTTCGATTTCGGCGGTCAAATCGGCGAGACGTAGATTCGGCATAACGGGCTCCACAAACAAAGTGGTTCGATTATAGGGGCATGGGATCAGCCAACCCAAGGCGAGAACGTGCGTGCCTGACTGCATCCGGTCGAATTTGTTTGAGCAAACAGTGTTGAACCGTGGTCACTGGAAGGGCGCCGGTATAGGGGAAACCCTGACGGCTATAGCGCCGGAGACATCTTTTGCAAGATAATCCGCCTTGCATTTGACGTCATAGCTTTGACGTCCTAAGAATCACCGTTCCAGGAGGCTTGGATGCACAACGACGGGAAAGTAGTGCCTTTGCACAAGGCCGCTACCGATCAGGCGAATCACTCGCCGCTCGCCCGCCTGCCTGTGATTCTGCTTCAGGTTCGCGACAAGGCTGCGCAGCAACTGCGTCACGGTTTGCAGGAACTGTTCGATAACGCCGACGACACGCTGTTTGAAATGGCCGATCGGGCGCGCAACGACGTCGAGCAGAACATCTTTTTCGAAGCCATGCGCGACCTGCGCCTCAAGCGCAAGAATATCGAGCGCGGCTTTCTCGAACAGTTTTTCGAGGCCTTCGTCGGTCTCACTCAGTACGACCCCACGCACAACACGCTGCCACGCACGCTGATGTTTGAGGACTCGGCACCGCGCACCGATGACATGGAGCGCAGCGTAGCGGTCGAAACCATGGTCGGTCGGGTGCTCAAACGCGATGGTTTCGCCCTCGATCAATTGACTCTGCGTCTCAACGCCTTGCTCGGCAATACCCTCGACGACCAGCACAACCCGCTCGGCCCGGCGATGCTGTGCGAGTTCTTTTTGCAGGCCGGGCGCAATCTGGGCGTGGAGATCAAGGTCAAGCTGATCCTGCTCAAACTGTTCGAGCGCTATGTGCTGGCCGACACCGAACAGCTTTACGCTGAGGCCAACCAGCTGTTGCTCGCCACCGGCGTGTTGCCGGCGTTGAAACCGGCACCGGCGCGGCGCGCCATGGATCGAGCGGCCGCGAGTGTCTACAGCGAAGAAAGTCATGAGCCGACGCCCGCCGACGAAGGCGTGCAAGAAGTGTTCGCCGCGCTGCAGGAGTTGCTGTTGCATGTGCGCGGCAGCGTGGCGCCGACCCTGGAACCCAGCAGCGCGAGCCAACCGATCACCACACGCGACCTGCTACGCCTGCTTTCGCATTTGCAACAATACGTGCCAGCGCTCGCCGCGCAGGACGACTTCGATCTGCGCAATCAGCTCGAACAACTGCTGACGCGGGTCAGCGTCAAAAGTGGCAAGTCGCGGATCGTCGGTGGTGCAGACGAAGACGTGATCAACCTGATCGCCATGGTCTTCGATTGCATCCTCGAAGATCGCAACGTACCGGATTCGCTCAAGGCGCTGATTGCTCGTTTGCAGATTCCGATGCTTAAGGTAGCCGTCCTCGACAAAAGCTTTTTCAGCCGTAGCAGCCATCCGGCGCGGCGCCTGCTCAATGAAATCGCCGACGCAGCCATGGGCTGGGGCGACTGCGACAGTGCCGAGCGCGACAGTTTGTACGTGCGCATCGAACAAGTGGTGCAGCGCCTGCTCAGCGATTTTGTCGATGACCCGGCGATTTTTTCCGAGCTGCTCGCCGACTTCCTCGCCTTTACCAGCGACGAACGCCGCCGCAGCGAACTGCTTGAGCAGCGTTTGCGCGACGCCGAAGAGGGGCGCGCCAAAACTGAACTGGCCCGGCGCCGGGTCGAACAGGCATTGAATCAGGCATTGCTGGGCAAAGTCCTGCCGCCGTCGGTAGTCACTTTCGTCCAGAACGCCTGGAGCAAGGTGCTGCTGCTGACGCGCCTCAAACATGGCGATCAGTCCGCAGAGTGGCAGGCCGATGTGCAGACCATGGAGCAATTGATCTGGAGCGTGCAGCGTCATGATGATCCCGAGTTCAGTCTGCGTTTATTGACTCTGGTGCCGGGGTTGCTCAAGTCGCTGCGTGATGGCTTGACCAGTATCGCGTTCGATCCGTTTGCCACCGGTGAGTTTTTCAGCGAACTCGAAGCGCTGCACGTGAAGGTATTGGAGCGAGCGGCGGACACCGATCAAGCGACGATGATGGTCGAAGTGTCGCAGCAGATCGTTTTGCCGACCGCTGACGAGGGCTCGGTGGAACTGACCTCCGTACGTTTGCCTCACGACGATGCAGGTCTGCGCCAGGTTGACCAGTTGCGCCTCGGCAGTTGGGTGGCGTTTGCGGAAGACGACGAACACAGCTTGCGCTGCAAACTGGCCGCTATCATCGAAGCCACGGGCAAGTACATCTTTGTCGATCGCACCGGGACGAAAGTACGCGAACGCAGTCGCACCAGCCTTGCCCTCGAATTCCGCCGTGGCGCCGTCCGTGCGCTGGACGATACGCTGCTGTTCGACCGGGCGCTGGAGTCAGTGCTGGGCAATCTGCGGCGACTCAATCGCGCCAAGTGATCGCGCGCCGGGGGCCGATCACGGCATACTGGGCGTCAACACAGTCGGCGTTGAAGGAATCGGTATGCAGTTGGATCCCGCTAGCGGGTGGTGTCACGGGGTGCAGGTCTGCCCATCGCCCAACTTCAATGAGCGTCCTGCGGGCGAAGTCTCCCTGTTGGTCATCCATAACATCAGCCTGCCACCGGCGCAGTTCGCCACGGGCAAGGTGCAGGAATTTTTCCAGAATCGTCTGGATGTCACCGAACATCCCTATTTTGCAGGGATTGCTGACCTGCGCGTCTCGGCGCACTTTCTGATTGAACGTGACGGCAAGGTCACCCAGTTTGTCTCCTGTCTCGAACGGGCGTGGCATGCCGGAGTGTCGATTTTCGACGGCCGCGAAACCTGTAACGATTTTTCCGTGGGCATCGAACTCGAAGGCACCGATGATCTGCCGTTCACCGATGCGCAGTATCAAGCCTTGACGACGCTGACCCGTCAGTTGCAAACAGCATTTCCGGCTATCACCGGCGCCCGTATTTGCGGGCACAGCGATATAGCACCCGGGCGTAAGACCGATCCTGGCCCGGCATTCGACTGGGCGCGTTACCGCGCAGCCCTGGCACAAGAGGAAGGACAATGAGTTTTCTGGTGTTACTGCTGGCGGTCTGGATCGAGAAGTTCTCGGCCTTGCGCCATCGGGTTCAACGCGATGGCGGATGGATCCGCGAACTGAACAAACTCGAAAGCAGCGCGCGACTGGCCAGCCAGCCATGGATAGTGCTGACGATTCTGGTGTTGCTGCCGGTGGCGCTGCTTGGCTTGTTGCTGGTGGTGCTGGAGCCAGTAGCCTATGGCTTGCTGGCCTTGCCGGTGCATTTACTGGTGGTGATTTACAGTCTGGGACGCGGCGATTTACTCGGCGGCCTCGGGCCGTTCCGTGATGCCTGGCGCCGTGAGGATCTGCAAGCGGCGGCACATGTGGCCAAGCGCGATCTGGATATTTGCGCTGACAGCGGCGAGCAATTGCTTGATCGCGTGCAGGGGCATCTGCTGTGGGAGGCTTATCAGAGTTTCTTCGCGGTGATCTTCTGGTACTTCCTGCTCGGGCCGGTGGCGGCGTTGGCTTATCGCTTGTTGGCGCTGGCCGAAGAACACGGCAAGAATCCCGCACTGGCCGAACGCGCCGGGCAAATGCGCCATGCCTTTGATTGGGTGCCGGTACGCTTGCTGGCGGCCAGCCTGGCGCTGGTCGGCAACTTTGTTGCGGTCAGCCGGGTGATGCTGCATGAGCTGCTGAACTGGAACATCAGCGCTGCGCAACTGATCAACAAGGTTGGATTGGCTGCTGGAGAGATCCCACCGCCTGCGGTCGGTCCGGATGGCATCAACACTCTCGATTGCCTGTGGGAACTGCTGCTGCGTGCGGCAGTGCTGTGGTATGCCGGGTTTGCCTTGTGGACGGTTCTGGTTCACTGATTAAAAAAAGATCACAAGATCGCAGCCTGCGGCAGCTCCTACACAGGAATTGTATGTTTCCTGTAGGAGCTGTCGCAGGCTGCGATCTTTTTCGTTGTTAACCTTAAGTTACAAAACCTCCCTTCGATTTGAGCTATACAGAGACAGCGCCCGATAGTGGCTATCTGCTGTCGCCCCGCGCCTGCCAATAAAAACAAGAAAAACCAAGGGAGACTTCCAGTGAAGAGCTTGCTCTATCCCGCCGTCTCGCTGATGAACCGTCTGAGCTTCGGCATGAAGTTCAGCCTGATCAGCGTGCTGTTCCTGGTGCCGATGCTGGTGACCAATTTCTATCTGGTGCGCGATTCCTATCGCGAATTCCAGGGCACCCGCGTCGAGCTACAGAGTCTCGATCTGCTGGGCAGCAGCCTGGCCCTGCGCCGGGATCTGGAGACGCTGAACAATCTGGTGCAGATCAACGTCACCCTCGGTCAGTCGGGCAAGGCCGGGAACGTCGAAGCGCAAATCATCACGCTTGAACAAGCGGTTTTGACACGCCTGCAAGGGCTGACGGCGATGACCGACGATCCCGAACATATCCAGGTGTTCGACGGCAAACGCGATGAAATGATCGCCGCATTCAAGGCGCAGCAAACGGAAAAATCGCTGCAGAGCAAAAGCGCGTTGATTGGCAAACTGCTGGCCAGTGCGCAGATTTTCAGCCAGATCATCACCAGTCAGGCCGGCCTGAGCCGCGACAACCAGAGCGATATCCGCCAGCTCAGCGAACTGGTGACCCTGATCACGCCGACCGTCACGCAAACCCTCGGCGAAGGCCGGGCCATGGGTTCGTATTCATTGGGCCAGGGTTTTCTCAACAGCGCCTCCAGCACCCGTTTCGATGAGCTGTTGGTGCAGATCGAAAAACTCCAGGCGGAGTACGCTTTGAAATTGCAGGACGCCCTCGGCTCCAGTAAAGCTGCGCGGGAACACCTCAGTGCGATGGCCGACAACAGCAAGGCCTCGTTGAAACAGGCCAGCGAACTGTTCGAAGAGCAGGTCGTCATGGCCGACACCCTCGATGCGCCGTGGCAAGCTTTTTACGATCAGGTCACCGGGCTGATCGGCAAGACCTACGAGCTCAACGACGCCACGTTGAAATTCCTCGACACTCAGTTGCAGCAGCGTCTGGCGCAGAATCGCACACACATGCTTCTGCAGACTGTGGCGCTGTCGGTGGTGTTCGTGTTGATTTTCTACCTCTATGGTGGCTTCTACGCTTCGACCCGCACCACGCTTAAACGCCTCGGGGCGATGATGGACAAGGTCGCGGCCGGTGACATGACGGTTAACTTCAAGGCCAACAGTCGTGATGAGCTGGGTGAGTTGGGCGAAGTGTTCAACGGCACGGTGAAGAAGATTCACGACTTGATCGAGCGCGTCGGCCAGACCGTGGGCGAAGTCGAGCGTCAGGCCGGCCAGGTTGAAAACGTCTCCGCACAAAGCAATCAGGCGGTGGCGGGCCAGCGCACGCAGATCGAACAAGTGGCGACGGCGATGAACCAGATGTCGGCGACTTCACTGGAAGTCGCACGCAGTGCCGCCGCGGCGGTGAGCAGCGCCCACAGCGTGAATGACGAGACCATCAGCGGTCGTGGGCTGGTGGAGTCGCAGCAGGGCAGCATTGCTGCGCTGGCCAGCGAGATCGATCAGTCAGTGTTGGTGATCAATCAACTCGCCAGTGACAGCCAATCGATCAGCCGTGTTCTTGAAGTAATCAAGAGCATCGCCGAGCAGACCAATCTGCTGGCGCTCAACGCCGCGATCGAAGCGGCTCGTGCCGGTGAGCAGGGTCGTGGTTTCGCCGTGGTTGCCGATGAGGTGCGCACCCTGGCCAAACGCACCCAGCAATCGACCGAAGAGATTGAACAAATGATCGCCAAGCTGCACGGCGGTGTCGGTGCAGCGGTGAAAGCCATGGGCGTCAGCCATCAGATGGCCAACGGCACGGTCGGGCAGTCGGAGAAGGTTCAGCAGGCACTGGAAAACATCCTTGGGGCTGTGGGCATGATCGTCGATCAGAACCAGCAGATCGCCGCTGCCGTTGAGCAGCAAACGGCGGTGGCCCATGACATTGATCAGAATATCGTCGAGATCAACCGCGCCGGTGAGCGCACGGCGCAAGGTGCGCATCAGACCGAAGATGCCAGCCGGGCACTGTCGGCTCAGGTCGTGGAACTGAAACAACTGATCAGCGCCTTCCGCGTCTGAGCTGTACACAAATCCCCTATAGGAGCTGCGGCACGCTGCGATCTTTTGATCCTGATTTCAAAGATCAAAAGATCGCAGCCTCGTTTCACTCGACAGCTCCTACAGGGGGAGATGTGTTACCAGCCGAAGACTTCGCAGCTGTTGGCGGTGCTGGCCGTGGCCAGTTGTTGCGGGCTGATTTTCATCAGTCCGGCCAGCGCCTCACAAATCGCCGGCAAGTGCGCCGGACTGTTGCGCTGACCGGGAAACATGACAGGCGCCATGTCCGGTGAATCGGTTTCCAGCACGATCGACTCCAGCGGCAACTCCGCCAGCACGCGATGCATGCGCAGTGCCTGCGGCCAGGTCGGCGCGCCGCCCAGACCCAGTTTGAAACCCAGTTTGATGTACTCCCGCGCTTCTTCACGGCTACCGGCGAAGGCGTGGATGATCCCCGCGCGTTTGAGCTTGAAGCGCTTGAGGGTGGCAATCACCGCGGCGTGGCTGCGGCGCACATGGATCAGCGCCGGCAATGCAAAGTCCGCTGCCAGTTGCAGCTGTGCTTCGAACAGCGCCTGTTGGCGCTCGCGATCCAGCGTTTCGATGAAGTAATCCAGACCGATTTCGCCCACCGCACATAACTGCCGATGACCGCGCAAGCGTGTCAGCCAATCGCCGAGTGCGGTCAGATCTTCCGGGCGATGCTGATCGAGGTACACCGGATGCAGACCGAACGCCGCGTACAAATCGGCATCGCTCTGCACCAGATCCCACACCCGTTGCCAGTTACCCTCGTAAACCCCCAACACCACCATCCGCTGCACCCCGAGGGCACGGCTTTCGACGAGCAACGCCTGTCGATCTTCGTCGAAGTCGGGGAAATCGAGGTGGGTGTGGCTGTCGATCAGCTCCACGATTCAGTCTCGGTGAATACGCTGCTTGAATGTCCGCGCGATGGCCTGCACACCGGGCTTGTACTCCGACTGCTCGACGGCCGCCAGCGCTAGTTCCAGCGCCTTGTCGGCAATCAACTGGTGCTGTTGGGCCATGGCGTTGACTGGCAGCGGCAGGAAATCCAGCAACTGCGTATCACCGAATGTGCCGAGGCGCAGCGGCCGCGATTTCAGCGGGAAGTCATGCAGCGCATCGAACACGCCCTGCAGCAGGACGTAGGACGTGGTGACCAACGCGTCCGGCAAATGCCCCAGGCGTTGCAGGAGTTCTTCCATCAACTGCTTGCCGCACTCACGGCTGAAAGATTCAGCGTGCTCGACCAGCACCTCGCCTTTGAAGTCGACCAGCGCTTGTTTGAACCCGGCAGCACGTTCCTGGCTGATGCTCAGTTCCGGGCGCGCACCAAGCAGAACGATCTGCTTGGGTTGCGGGTCGAGCAGGCTCTGGGTCAGGTGCAGACTGGCCTCGCGGTCGTCACTGATCACCGAGCAGAAATGCTCCGGCTCCATGACCCGGTCGATGGCGATGATCGGCAGACCTTTGGCCTGCAACTGCCGATAGCTGTCATCGCCGGTCGGCAGGCAACTGGCGACGATCAGCGCATCGCAACGGCGCGCGCGGAACAGTTGCAGCAACTGGCGCTCGCTGTCCGGTGCATCGTCGGAGCTGGCGATCAGCAACTGATAGCCGCGCGCCCGCGCACCTTGCTCCAGCAGTTTGGCGATCCGCGCGTAACTGGGGTTTTCCAGATCCGGCAGAATAAAGCCCAGCGTGCGCGTGTGCCGACTGCGCAGCCCGGCTGCTTGAGGGTTTGGCGTGAAGCCATGCAGATCGACCACTGCCCGCACGCGCTCGACGGTCGCGGTGCTGATGCGCTGCTGTTCGGCCTTGCCGTTGATGACGTAGCTGGCGGTGGTCACGGACACTCCGGCCAACCGCGCGATATCACTGAGTTTCAACCCGGGATTTCCTTGTTTTTGCGAGCTTGCCGCAACATTTTCGCCAATCCTACCCGATTAGGGCAGGCGACTATTGTCGCAGCGCATCCGACAAGTTGGACTTCAAGGATGGGACATTATCGAGTAACGTGCCGATCTATCTAGATTAAACGTTTCAGCAAGCGTATTTTCTACGTTTTAGACGCCTTTGGCCGGTGCTGCCGTGAAACCGCCAAAACTGCCGCTGAAAAGCAAAGCGGTAGAGTGCCTAAGCTGCAACCATCCAAAACAATACCTGGCACCTTCATGTGCCAAAAAGGAGATCGCATGCTCGAGCTCACTATAGAGCAGATATCCATGGGCCAATCGGCTGTGGATAAACCCGCCGCCCTGCAATTGCTGGCCAATCATCTGGTGGCCGATGGTCTGGTCGCCGACGGCTACCTCGCCGGATTGCAGGCCCGGGAAGCCCAGGGCTCGACCTTTCTCGGTCAAGGTATTGCCATTCCCCACGGCACCCCGGAAACCCGCGATCAGGTGTTCGCCACTGGCGTGCGCCTGATGCAGTTCCCGGAAGGCGTGGATTGGGGCGATGGCCAGATCGTTTATCTGGCGATTGGCATCGCCGCCAAATCCGACGAACACCTGCGTCTGCTGCAACTGCTGACCCGTGCCCTCGGCGAGACCGACCTGGGTCAGGCCCTGCGTCGCGCCAGTTCGCCTGAAGCGCTGCTGAAACTGCTGCAAGGCGCGCCGCAAGAGCTGGCGCTGGACGCGCAGATGATCGGCCTCGGCGTCTCGGCCGACGATTTCGAAGAACTGGTCTGGCGTGGCGCACGTCTGCTGCGGCAGGCCGATTGTGTGAGTAACGGTTTCTCTGCGGTGCTGCAGCAAGTCGAAGCACTGCCACTGGGCGATGGTTTGTGGTGGTTGCACAGCGAACAAACGGTGAAGCGTCCGGGCTTGGCGTTTGTTACCCCGGACAAACCGATGCGCTACCTTGGCCAGCCACTCAGTGGTCTGTTCTGCCTGGCCAGTCTGGGCGAGGCGCACCAAGCGCTGCTCGAACGCCTCTGTGCGTTGCTGATTGAAGGTCGCGGCCATGAGCTGGGCCGCGCCACCAGCAGCCGCAAAGTCCTTGAAGTGCTAGGCGGTGAATTGCCCGCCGACTGGCCAAGCGCTCGCATTGCCCTAGCTAACGCCCACGGTTTGCACGCGCGTCCGGCGAAGATCCTCGCGCAACTGGCAAAGAGTTTTGATGGCGAGATTCGCGTGCGCATCGTCGACGGTCAGGACAGCGCCGTGTCGGTGAAGAGTCTGAGCAAACTGCTCAGCCTCGGCGCCCGTCGTGGCCAGGTGCTGGAGTTGATTGCCGAGCCGAGCATTGCCGCCGATGCCTTGCCAGCGTTGCTCGCCGCTATCGAAGAAGGCCTCGGCGAAGAAGTCGAGCCGCTGCCCGCGATTAGCGAACAACGAGAAGTCTTTGCCGACATCGCCGAAGTAGTCATTGCCCCGGCGTCCGGCACTCAGTTGCAAGCCATTCCCGCCGCGCCCGGCATTGCCATCGGCCCGGCGCACATTCAAGTGCAACAGACCATCGATTACCCAATGCGCGGCGAGTCCGCTGCCATCGAACGCGAGCGTCTCAAGCAAGCGCTTAGCGATGTGCGCAACGACATTCAAGGCCTGATCGAACGCAGCAAGGCCAAAGCCATCCGCGAGATCTTCATCACCCACCAGGAAATGCTCGACGACCCGGAACTCACCGATGAAGTCGACACCCGCCTCAAGCAAGGCGAAAGCGCCGAAGCGGCGTGGATGGCGGTGATCGAAGCAGCGGCCAAACAACAGGAATCACTGCAGGACGCGTTGCTTGCCGAACGTGCGGCGGATCTGCGCGACATCGGTCGCCGCGTGCTGGCGCAACTGTGTGGCGTGCAGACCCCGAGCGAGCCTGAGCAACCGTACATTCTTGTCATGGACGAAGTCGGCCCCTCCGACGTCGCGCGGCTGGATCCGGCGCGCGTGGCGGGGATTCTCACCGCACGCGGCGGCGCCACGGCGCATAGCGCAATCGTCGCGCGAGCCCTCGGGATTCCGGCGCTGGTCGGCGCTGGCGCCGCGGTGTTGTTGCTGGCGCCGGGCACGCCGTTGCTGCTCGACGGCCAGCGCGGTCGTCTGCATGTCGACGCCGATGCTGCGACTCTGCAACGCGCCGCCGAAGAACGCGACACCCGCGAACAACGCTTGAAGATTGCCGCCGAACAGCGCCATCAACCGGCGCACACCTCCGACGGTCACGCCGTCGAAGTGTTCGCCAACATCGGCGAAAGCGCCGGCGTGATCAGCGCGGTGGAGCAGGGCGCCGAAGGCATCGGTCTGCTGCGTACCGAATTGATTTTCATGGCCCATCCGCAAGCGCCGGACGAGGCGACGCAAGAAGCCGAATACCGCCGCGTGCTTGATGGTCTCGCCGGTCGCCCGTTGGTGGTGCGCACGCTGGATGTCGGCGGCGACAAACCGCTGCCGTATTGGCCGATCGCCAAGGAAGAAAACCCGTTCCTCGGCGTGCGTGGCATTCGCCTGACCTTGCAACGTCCGCAGATCATGGAAGCGCAATTGCGCGCCTTGCTGCGTTCGGCGGACAACCGTCCGCTGCGCATCATGTTCCCGATGGTCGGCAGTGTTGAAGAGTGGCGTCAGGCCCGCGACATGACCGAACGTCTGCGCCTGGAAATCCCGGTCGCCGATCTGCAACTGGGGATCATGATCGAAGTGCCGTCCGCCGCTTTGCTCGCGCCGGTATTGGCCAAGGAAGTCGACTTCTTCAGCGTCGGCACCAACGACCTGACGCAATACACCCTGGCCATCGACCGTGGCCACCCGACCCTGTCGGCGCAGGCTGACGGTTTGCACCCGGCGGTGCTGCAACTGATCGACATCACCGTGCGCGCGGCCCATGCCCACGGCAAGTGGGTCGGTGTTTGCGGTGAGTTGGCGGCGGATCCGCTGGCGGTGCCGGTGCTGGTCGGCCTCGGTGTCGATGAACTCAGTGTGTCCGGGCGCAGCATTGCTGAAGTCAAGGCACGCATCCGCGAACTCAGCCTGACTCAGGCGCAAACCCTTGCTCAACAGGCCCTGGCCGTGGGCAGCGCCAACGAAGTGCGTGCATTAGTGGAGGCCCTGTAATGGCCAAGATTCTTACCCTGACTCTCAACCCGGCGCTCGACCTTACCGTCGAACTGCCACGGCTGGACGCCGGTCAGGTCAATCGCAGCGACGAGATGCACACCCACGCCGCCGGCAAAGGCGTGAACGTCGCCCAGGTGCTCGCCGACCTCGGTCATCAACTGACGGTCAGTGGTTTCCTCGGCGAAGACAATCTGCAAGCGTTCGAAACCCTTTTCGCCAAGCGCGGTTTTGTCGATGCGTTTATCCGCGTGCCGGGTGAGACGCGCAGCAACATCAAAGTCGCTGAACAGAGTGGACGCATCACCGACATCAACGGCCCGGGGCCGGTGGTCGATGCCGCCGCGCAGCAAGCGTTGCTGGAGCGGCTGGTGCAGATTGCACCGGGACATGACGCGGTGGTGGTCGCCGGCAGTCTGCCGCGCGGAGTCACGGCGCAATGGTTGCGTGAGCTGATCGAACGGCTCAATCAGCTCGGCCTGAAAGTCGCTCTCGACTCCAGCGGCGAAGCGTTGCGCGAAGCTTTGAAAGCCAGTCCGTGGCTGATCAAACCGAACACTGAAGAACTCGCCGATGCGCTCGGTTGCGAGGTGGTTTCTCACGCCGCTGAAGCGCAAGCAGCGGCGCAATTGCACGCGCAAGGCATCGAACACGTGGTGATCTCCCACGGTGCTGACGGCGTGAACTGGTTCAGCGTCGGTTCGGCACTGCACGCGACGCCGCCGAAGGTCAGCGTCGCCAGTACGGTCGGTGCCGGTGATTCGTTGCTGGCCGGCATGCTCCACGGTTTGCTCAGCGCCGACACGCCTGAACAAACCCTGCGCACCGCCACCGCGATTGCCGCGATGGCGGTGACCCAGATCGGTTTCGGCATCAACGATGCTGCGCAACTGGCGCAGCTCGAACAGGGCGTGCGCGTGCGCCCCCTGACAGAACAATAAGAGGGTTTGTCATGAAACTAGCCATTGTTACGGCTTGCCCGAACGGTATGGTCACCAGTGTGCTGTGCGCGCGTCTGCTCGATGCGGCGGCGCAGCGTCAGGGCTGGAGCACCAGCGTTGAAGTGGTCGATGCCGCGCACCCGGAACGCGAGTTGTCGGCAGCGACAATCGAAGCGGCGGAGTGGGTTTTGCTGGTCGCCACCGGCGCGGTCGACATGACACGTTTTGTCGGCAAACGTGTGTTCCAGATTGCTCCGGCGCAGGCATTGCAGGATGTCGAAGCGGTGTTGCGTCGTGGCGCAGAAGAGGCTGAGGTCTACGTTACCAGCGCGGCTGAACCGGTTGCCGATGCAGCGCGCGCGCCACGTATCGTCGCCATCACCGCGTGCCCGACCGGTGTCGCCCACACCTTCATGGCGGCCGAAGCCTTGCAGCAAACCGCCAAGCGTCTGGGCTATGAATTGCAGGTCGAAACCCAAGGCTCGGTGGGCGCGAAAACTCCGTTGAGCGCAGCGGCGATTGCCGAGGCAGACGTGGTGTTGCTGGCGGCGGACATCGAAGTCGCTACCGAGCGTTTCGCCGGCAAGAAAATCTATCGCTGCGGCACCGGGATTGCCTTGAAGCAGTCCGAAGCCACGCTGAAAAAAGCGCTGGCCGAAGCTGTTGTGGAAAGCGCAGCCAGTAACGGCAAAACACCGGCCAAGCCAGAGAAAACCGGCATCTACAAACACCTGCTGACCGGCGTGTCGTTCATGCTGCCGATGGTCGTGGCGGGCGGTTTGATGATCGCGCTGTCGTTCGTGTTCGGCATCACCGCGTTCAAGGAAGAAGGCACCTTGGCCGCTGCGCTGATGCAGATCGGCGGCGAGACCGCGTTCAAACTGATGGTGCCGTTGCTGGCGGGTTACATCGCCTATTCGATTGCTGACCGTCCAGGTCTGGCGCCGGGGATGATCGGTGGTCTGTTGGCGAGCACCTTGGGCGCTGGTTTTATCGGCGGCATCGTCGCCGGTTTTATCGCCGGTTATGCGGCGAAGGCGATCAGTCGATATGTCGCCTTGCCGCAAAGTCTTGAGGCGCTGAAACCGATTCTGATCATTCCGTTGTTCGCCAGCCTGTTCACCGGTCTGGTGATGATCTACGTGGTCGGCAAACCGGTCGCCGGCATGCTCGGGGCGCTCACGCATTTCCTCGATAGCATGGGCACCACCAACGCGATTCTGCTCGGTGTGTTGCTCGGCGGCATGATGTGCGTCGACCTCGGCGGGCCGATCAACAAAGCAGCGTATGCGTTCTCGGTGGGGCTGCTGGCGTCGCAAAGTTATGCGCCGATGGCGGCGACGATGGCGGCGGGGATGGTGCCGCCGATTGGCCTGGGCATCGCCACGTTTATTGCGCGGCGCAAGTTTGCCCAGACCGAACGTGAGGCGGGTAAAGCGGCGCTGGTATTGGGGCTGTGCTTTATCTCCGAAGGGGCGATTCCGTTTGCCGCGAAAGATCCGTTGCGGGTGATTCCTGCGAGCATTGCCGGTGGTGCGTTGACCGGTGCGTTGTCGATGTATTTCGGCTGCAAACTGATGGCGCCGCACGGGGGCTTGTTTGTGTTGGCGATTCCGAATGCGATCAACCATGCGTTGCTGTATCTGCTGGCGATTGTCGCGGGGAGTTTGTTGACCGCTGTGGTCTATGCGACGGTCAAACGGCCTGAAGCCGTCGAGTTGGCGCTGGAGCCCGCCAAGGCCTGACTGACACCACAAAACCCTTGTAGGAGTGAGCCTGCTCGCGATAGCGGTCTGTCAGTGACATGAATGTTGGCAGGTATACCGATATCGCGAGCAGGCTCACTCCTACAATGGGTTCCGCGGTGTGTCTGGTGTCATGTGTGTTTCATGATCGCGTGCTTAAGTTTTCCTTTTTTCAGGGAGAACACCATGAGCGATTTCAACCCCGGTCGCCGGCGCGTCATGCAAGTTGTCGGCGCCGGATTGCTGATGCCAAGTCTGGCGCCGGCGGTGATTGCCTCGGTCAAGGACCGCCCGCAACTCACCGATGGCGTGCAGTCCGGCGACCTGCAGGGCGACCGCGCGATGATCTGGAGTCGCAGCGATCGCCCGGCGCATATGGTGGTCGAGTGGGACACCCGCAGCCAGTTTCGCCATCCCCGCCGATTGGTCTCGGCGCTGGCCGATGCGCGCACAGATTTCACCGCTCGGGTCGAGCTCACCGGGCTGCCGGCCGATCAGGCGATTTTTTATCGGGTTTATTTCAAGGATGCGCAGACCAGCGTCGCCAGCGAACCGTGGCTGGGTCACCTGCGCAGCGCTCCGACGGCGCGGCGCAACATTCGTTTCGTCTGGAGCGGCGACACCGTCGGCCAAGGCTTCGGTATCAACCCCGACATCGGCGGCATGCGCATTTACGAAGCCATGCGTCTGCGCCTGCCGGACTTTTTTATTCACAGCGGCGACACCATCTACGCCGACGGCCCGGTGCCCGCTCAGCTCACCACTGAAGGTGGCCGGATCTGGCGCAACCTCACCACCGAAGCCAAGAGCAAAGTCGCGCAGACCCTCGACGATTATCGCGGCAACTACCGCTACAACCTGATGGACGAAAACATCCGTCGCTTCAACGCCGAAGTGCCACAGATCTGGCAGTGGGACGACCATGAGGTGGTCAACAACTGGTCACCGGGCAAGCAACTCGACGAGCGTTATCAGGAGAAAGATATCCACACCCTGGTCGGGCGTGCGCGTAAGGCCTGGCTGGAATATTCGCCGATGCGTTTGCAGGCTGCCGACGGTGGCGGGCGTATTTATCGCAAGCTCAGCTACGGCCCGATGCTCGATGTGTTCGTGCTCGATATGCGCAGCTATCGCGGCGCCAACGACGACAACCTCGGCGCGGCGAAACCGTTTCTCGGGCGTGAGCAACTCGACTGGCTCAAACGCGGCTTGAAGAAATCCAAAGCGCAATGGAAGGTCATCGCCGCCGACATGCCAATTGGTCTTGGCGTGCCCGATGGCGAGGTCAGTCCGGGTGTGGCGCGTTGGGAAGCGGTGGCCAATGGTGATCCGGGAGCGGCGCAGGGGCGCGAGCTGGAAATCGCCGAATTGCTCGGCTATCTGCGCGCACAGCAAGTGCGCAATTTCGTCTTCCTCACCGCCGACGTGCATTACTGCGCGGCGCATCACTATCACCCGGATCGTGCGGCGTTTCAGGATTTCGAACCGTTTTGGGAGTTCGTTGCGGGGCCGTTGAATGCCGGGAGCTTTGGGCCTAATCCTTTGGATAAAACCTTTGGCCCGGAGGTGGTGTTCGAGAAGGCACCGCCGGTGCAGAACGCATCACCGTTTGCCGGGTTTCAGTTTTTTGGCGAGGTGAATATCGAAGGGCAGAGCGGTGAAATGAGCGTGGTATTGCGCGATCTTAATGGCGTAGCCGTTTTCGAGCAAAAGTTGCAGCCCGCTTGAAGATCAAAAGCTGACCCTCACCCCAGCCCTCTCCCGGAGGGAGAGGGAGCCGATCGAGGTGTTTGAAGAGGTACGTCGACCTGAAAGACCGAGTTGATTATGAGATCAGCACAAAGCCTTTCTCGATTATGGATTCGGTAAAGCAGTCGCAGGTCGGCGTACATCTCAAGCATCCCCCAATCAGTTCCCTCTCCCTCCGGGAGAGGGTTAGGGTGAGGGGCTCTTTAATAGACATCACGCCGATATCGACCCTGCTCAATCAACCGCTCCACTTCGGCTGCCCCGAGAATGTCGTTAAGCACCTGATCAACCCCCGAAGCCATCCCCTGAAGGCTGCCACAGATATAAATCACCGCCCCCTCCGCCAGCCATTTCTTCAGCTCATCAGCCGACTCACGCAAACGATCCTGCACATAAACCTTCTCCGCCTGATCCCGCGAAAACGCCAGATCCAGTCGTTCCAGATCACCATTGATCAACCACTCTTCCAGCTCCGCACGGCAGAGGAAATCGTGTTCACGATTGCGCTCGCCGAACAGCAACCACTGACGCGTTTGACCATCGGCAATCCGCGCCTTGAGCAAACTGCGCAACCCGGCCAGACCGGTGCCGTTGCCCAGCAGAATCATCGGCACGGGGTCGTTCGGCAGGTGGAAACCACTGTTGCGTCGAACCCGCAAACTGATGCTGCCGCCCACCGGCGCATGCTCGGTCAGCCAGCCAGAGCCAATGCCCAGACTGCCATCCGAATGCTGCTCCTGACGCACGATCAGCTCCAGCACACCGTCGGCGGCAATCGAGGCGATCGAGTATTCGCGCATGGCCAACGGCACCATTGCATCGACCAGTGATTGCGCGTGCAGGCCAACCAGGTGCGCGCGGTGCTCTGGCAATTGACGCGAAGCCAGCGCGACTTCCAGCGGCTCGTCGAGGCCGTTGATTTTCACCGTGGTCTCGCCACGAATGCCGAGGCCGTCGAGGAAATGTTCGATGGCCCACGGGCAGTTCCGCGGTAGCACTTCGACCAGGTCGCCAGCTAACCAACTGCTGGTATTCGGTGCGCTCAGGCCCAACAGATAAACCGGCGAACCGCTGCTGTCCGGGTTCATCAGTTCGCGGCGGACCAGCGTCCAGTTGTCGTAGCTCGGCGCTTGCCAGGTATCAACCGGCGCTTGCCCGGTGAGCAGGCCGAGTTGCGTCTGCCAGTGGCGCAGCGCATACGGGTCGCCACTGTCGACTTCCACTGGCGCAAACAGCGTCTTGCCGCCGTGTTCGCTCAGCCATTGATGCAGGCGTTTGGCGAAACCGCAGAAGTGCTGATACTGACGATCGCCGAGACCGAGCACCGCGTAGTTCAAGCTGTCGAGTGTCGAGGCTTTGCTCAAGACTTTGCGCTCGAAACCACGAGCGCTGTCCGGTGCTTCGCCGTCACCGAAGGTGCTGACGACAAACAACGCATTGTTCGATTCACGCAGATCCTGCTCGCTGACATTCGCCAGTGGCTGCACTTTCACCGGCAGTCCGGCGGCCTGCAATTGCCCGGCGGTCTGCCACGCCAGTTGCTCGGCGAAACCGCTTTGACTGGCGAAACCGATCAGCCATGCCGAGGCGTCGCCCGCCGGTTGATCGAGGCCTTTGCGCGCATCCTTGATCTGTTTTTTCTTGCGTCGGCGATCGAGGTACAGCAGCCAGCCGGTGATGAAGAACAACGGCATGCACACCGCCGCAAGGGTGATGATGATTCGCCCGACGAGGCCGAAATAGCTGCCGACGTGCAGCGCATAAATGCTCGTCAGCAGTTGTGCCTTGAAGCTCTTGTCGGCGTAGCGGTCGACGCGTTTGACGATGCCGGTGGCCGGGTCGAGGGTGATCTGGTTGAGCGCACGATCATGCGGCAAACTGTCGGGCAGGTAGAACACCGTCGCCGGTTGACCGGCTACAGGCGGCATCCGAATGTTGTAGGCAGACAGGCCCGGCCCTGCCGCGCTGTAGATACTGCTCCACATCGCCGCGTAGTCGGCGGTTGGCGCCGGGCCTTCCGGCGCCGGGCCGCGACCACCGCGTACGCGTTCGTTTTGCGGCGCGTCGGAGAGCAATTTGGTCAGGCCTTTGTTGTACCACTCGTACGACCACGACAACCCGGTCAGCGCCAGCAGCAGATAGACCAACAGGCACCAGGTGCCCGCCACCGAATGCAGATCCCAATTGAAAGTGCGGCCCTTTTTCTTCCAGTCCAGCGTCAGCCATACGCGCCAGCTGTTCCACTGTCGCGGCCAGCGCAGGTACAGACCGGAGAGGCAGAAAAACAGCAGGATCAGCGTGCAGGCGCCGGTGATGTTGCGCCCGGTATCGCCCATGGCGAGGAAGCGGTGCAGTTGCAGCATCAGGCCGAAGAAGTCCTGGCCGACGGCATCGCCCATGAACTCGCCGGTGTACGGGTCGAAGTAGCGCATTTCACCGCGACGTTCGCCCTTGGGTGGGGTGAAGAAAACTTTCGCCGCGTTACCGCTGTCGGTCTCGACCCAGAGCATCGAGACTTTCTTGCCCGAGGTGGCTTCGATGCGCTCGACCAGTTCGACGGGCGGAAGGACGCCGGCGACTTGTTTTTCCACTTGCAGCACGGACGGATTGATCGCCCGCAGGATTTCGTCCTGAAACGAATAGGCCGCGCCGGTGATGCCCATCAAGGCCAGCACCAGGCCTGCGGTGATGCCAAAAAACCAGTGCAACTGGAACAGGGTTTTCTTCAACACGTCACTCGCCGTCCATTCGGAAATTGTCTTCACGGCGCGCATTATGCCGTGGGTTATCGAGAAGCGTTCTTTATTACGCAGAAAAGCCCCGTTCAATTGAATGAACGGGGCCGACTGTTTTTGTAGGAGCTGCCGAAGGCTGCGATCTTTTGACTTTGCTTTTAAGATCAGGATCAACAGATCGCAGCGTGCCGCAGCTCCTGCAGGGTCAGAAGTGGAAATTGGTGCTCAACAGCGCCGTTCGGCCCGCCGCCTGGTTGGCGAAGTGGGTCGAGAAGGCTTTGTCGTAGTAGTTTTCGTTGGTCAGGTTCTGCACGTTGAGTTGCAGGTCGACGTTCTTGGTCAGCTTGTAGGCTGCCATCGCGTCGTAACGCACATACGAATCGACCATGGTGGTGTTGGCCACGCTGCCGAACACGTCATCCACGTAGAACGCACCGCCACCGATAGTCAGCTTCGGCGTGACCTGGTAAGTGGTCCACAGACTGGCGCTGTTCTTCGGCGTGTTCGGCAGTTCGTTGCCATCGTTGGCGCGGCCCAGTGGACCGCCGTCGACTTGTTCGCTGTCCATGTAGGCGTAGCCGGCGAACACTTGCCATTTGTCGGTGATCTTGCCGCTGGCCGACAGTTCGACACCTTGCACACGGGTCTTGCCGGCATTTTCGTACGACGAGGTATCGACTTGAACGCGAGCGTTTTCTTTCTCGGTGCGGAAGATGTCAGCGGTCAGCGACAGGCGATCGTTGAGCAGATCCCACTTGGTGCCGATTTCGTAGTTCTTGGTGGTTTCCGGCTCCATGTCGCTGCTCAACAGGTTGCCGCTGCGATCTGCCGTGCCGCCCAATGGGTTGCCTTCCTGACCTTCACCCAGGGTGTTGCCCGGTGGCGTCGCCGAGGTAGCGTAGGACGCGTAAATGCTGCCGTTCTCTGCTGGCTTGTAGACGACACCGAACTGACCGGTGACGAACTCGCTGGTGTCATCACCCTTGGAGGTAGTGCTGCCAGCGTTGTTGTAGGACTTGTAGCCGGTTTCGAAGTGGTCGTAACGCAGGCCCATGTTCACCAGCCATTGCTCGGACAACTCCAGGGTGTCGAATACATACAGTGCGTAAGTGTCGGACTGGGTGTCGGTGCCGGCGTAGTTGCGCGAGATGGCGCCGTTCCACGGATCGTTCGGGTTCGGGTTCGACAGCGAGGTGCAGTTGTAGCCACTGGCTGCGCCGATCAGACCCGGGTTGCAGTTGGTGGTCGCGGCGCTGGTGCGCGGCGTGGTGTCGGTGTTGACGTTGTACGAGGACTTCTGGCTTTCCTCACGGGTGTATTCGACACCGGTGGAGAAGCTGTTCTTGAAGCCGGCGACGTAGAAGTTGCCGAACAGGTCGGTCTGGTTGGTGGTGGTCTCGGTGTTGCTCACCCGAGTATTGGCACGACGCCAGACGCTGCCGTTGTTGACGTTGCCCTTGCTGTCGTCCGGCTGGGTCAGGATGTAATCCTGCATGCTGGTGCCGTGACGCAGGGTGTTCTTGAGGGTCAGCGAGTCGCTCAGGTCATGCTCGATGGCGAAGGTCGCGGTGTCGGTGCGGCCCTTGCGGAAGTCGCGATCCAGACCGTAGAAGTTGCTGTGATCACCGCCGGCGTAAGGCTTGTCCGGATTGGACTTGGTGCGTGCAGCGGAGCCGCCGGCCGGAATGGTGTACGGCACGCCCGAATCCGGGGTGTCGTTGCTTTCCAGATGGTAGTAATCGAGGTTGACGCGGGTGTCGGTGCCCAGGCCAAACGCCAGAGACGGGGCGATACCCCAACGGTCGTAATCGACCTTGTCACGACCGGCGACATTGCTCTCGTGGCTCATCAGGTTCAGACGACCAGCCGCGGTGTCGCTGAACTGGTAGTTACCGTCGAGGGTGTAACGCTGGGTCTGGTCGGAGCCCCAGGTGAAACCACCGTCGAACGAGTTGCCCAGGTGCGCTTTCTTGCTCACCAGGTTGATGCTGCCGCCTGCTGCGCCACGACCGCCGATGGCGGAGTTCGGGCCCTTGCTGACTTCAATGTTTTCTACGGCGAAGATCTCGCGGCTCTGTGAACCGGTGTCGCGCACGCCGTCGAGGTAGGTGTCGCCTTGGGCGTCGAAACCACGGATGAACGGACGGTCGCCCTGTGGATTACCACCTTCACCGGCACCGAAAGTGATTCCCGGCACGGTGCGCAGCGCGTCCTGCATGTTCAGGGCGCCGGTGTCTTTCAAGACTTGTTGTGGAATAACGGTCACCGAGCGCGGCGTATCGACCAGTGGTGCGGTGTACTTGGGCGAGGAGGCTTTCTCGACCTGGTAGGACGTTGGGTCCTGCGCTTCGCCGTTGATGGCGGTGGCGTCCAGGGCGATGGCATTGCCGGAGGCTTTGCTGTCGGTTTTTTCCGCAGCGAAGACCATATGGCCAGCGGAGCCGGCGGTGATCGCTACGCCAATAGCTGAGGCGAGCAGACGTGGTGAACTGACCGGTAATTGTGCGTGTTGACGTGCCATTTTTATTCCCCTCCCCAAGGATTTGAGGCGGCGGAATATAGGGTAAACAGGTATTCGTATCAATTGCGAAACATTGCTAACTGCACTGAATTTACATTCTTTACAATTTAACCTTACGGTTTTTGCCAGTTCATTCGTCTCCCGGGTTTTACATGGCCAATAAGAATCAATACCATTGCCGCCTCTTTGCCATCTGGTGACATCGCCATGCTGCTGCACATCCCTGGATTGTTCGCGAAAGACGAGGTGCAGCGCATTCGCGAGGCTCTGGAGCAGGCCGATTGGGCTGATGGCAAGATCACCGCTGGTTTCCAGTCGGCCAAGGCCAAGCACAATTTACAGTTACCTGAAGGCCATCCGCTAGCCAAGGAAATCGGTGCGGCGATGCTTGAGCGGCTGTGGAAAAATCCGCTGTTCATGTCCGCCGCGTTGCCGCACAAAGTCTTCCCGCCGTTAGTGAACTGTTACACGGCCGGCGGCAGTTTCGATTTCCACATCGACAATGCGGTGCGCCAGCCCAAGGGCAGCATCGAGCGGGTGCGCACCGATCTGTCGGCGACGCTGTTTTTCAGCGAGCCTGAGGATTACGACGGCGGCGAGCTGGAAATCCAGGACACCTACGGCACTCGGCAAGTGAAACTGCCGGCCGGTGATATGGTTTTGTATCCCGGCACCAGCCTGCATAAAGTCAACGCAGTTACTCGTGGCGCGCGCTACGCCTCATTCTTCTGGACGCAGAGCCTGGTACGCGAAGACAGCCAGCGTGCGTTGCTGTTCGAGATGGACGGCGCGATCCAGCAACTGACGCAAGACCTGCCTGATCATCCTTCGCTGATCCGCCTCACCGGCACTTATCACAACCTGCTGCGTCGCTGGGTCGAGGTATGAGTTTTCAACTACGCCGCGAGGAAGTCCTCGACGGCGCGCAACTCAGCGCGATGCTCGAAGAAAGCCCGGCTCGCGCGGCGCAGGCGATTCTGCTCGCCGCGGGTGAAGGCGTTGTCGAAGCGCAAGCGTTGCTCGGACAGATTCTGCTGGATGGCCAAGGCATTGCGCAGGATCAGGCGCTGGCGCTGCGCTGGTTTGGCATCGCGGCGGGGCGTGGGCATCTGATGGCGCGCAACATGCTTGGTCGCTGCCATGAACACGGTTGGGGCGTAGCGGCGAATGCGTCAATTGCCGCGCAGCAATACCGCATTGCAGCTGATGCTGGGCTGGATTGGGCGATGTACAACCTGGCCAATCTGCTGGCGACCGGGCGGGGTGTCGCAGTGGATCATCTGCAGGCGCTGGCGTTGTATTGGCGTGCGGCTGAATTGGGCCATGCGAAATCGATGAATCTGCTGGGGCGGTATCTGGAAGAAGGGCAGGTGTGCCCGGCGGATCTTACGGCGGCGCGTGATTGGTATCGGCGTTCGGCTGTGGGTGGGGATTTTCGTGGGCAGTTCAGTTTCGCGGCGGTGTTGGCGGATGAAGGGCGGATTGATGAGGCGGTCGATTGGCTTGAGAAAGCTTTGGCCGGCGGTAATCTGAATTTTCTGCGGGTGGCGAGTCAGGCGCTGCTAGGTGCGACAGATCCCAGGATTCAGGGGATGGCTGCTCGGTTCGTGCGTCGATGCACAGACTTGCAGCGCGTCTGAATTCGCAAAGCCCTCACCCTGGCCCTCTCCCGGAGGTAGAGGGGACCGATTGGGGATGCTTGAGAGGTGCGCCGACCTGAAAGTGCTTTGCCGAATCCATAATCGACGCGGTATTTCCGGTCGGTGAATGACGCTTTACACCTCGGTCGGCTCCCTCTCCTTTGGGAGAGGGCTGGGGTGAGGGGCCTCGGTTTCAAGTACCCCGCAAAACTTCAAGCCGAACGCACAGACACAAAAAAGCCCATGACACGTCATGGGCTTTTTGCATTACGGCTTAAGCGCTTACACGTAAAACGACTTCAGCGGCGGGAAGCCATTGAACTCGACTGCGCTGTAACTGGTGGTATACGCACCGGTCGACAACCAGTACAACCGATCACCGATCGCCAGGTTCAGCGGCAAACCGTACTTGTAGTTCTCGTACATGATGTCGGCGCTGTCGCAGGTCGGGCCGGCGATCACGACTTCTTCCATCTCGCCTTTCTTTTCGGTCCAGATCGGGAACTTGATCGCTTCGTCCATGGTTTCGATCAGGCCGGAGAACTTGCCCACATCGGTATACACCCAACGCTCGACGGCGGTGCGCGACTTGCGTGCAACCAGAACCACTTCGCTGACCAGAATGCCGGCGTTGGCGATCAACGAACGGCCCGGTTCCAGAATGATTTCCGGCAGGTCATCGCCGAAGTCTTCCTTCAGGAAGCGGATGATTTCTTCTGCGTAGGTTTCCAGGCTGTTGGTGCGGGTGATGTAGTTGGCCGGGAAGCCGCCGCCCATGTTGATCAGCTTGAGGTGGATGCCGTCTTCTTCTTTCAGACGCTCGAAGATCACTTTGACCTTGGCGATTGCTGCGTCCCAGACGCTGATGTCGCGTTGCTGCGAGCCAACGTGGAACGAAATGCCGTAAGGCACCAGGCCCAGGTCGCGAGCGAGGATCAGCAGATCCATGGCCATGTCGGTCTGGCAGCCGAATTTGCGCGACAGTGGCCAGTCAGCGGTGGTCGAGCCCTCGGTGAGGATTCGCACGTAGACTTTCGAGCCCGGGGCAGCCTTGGCGATGTTGCGCAGGTCGGCTTCGGAGTCGGTGGAGAACAGACGCACGCCCTTCTCGTAGAAGTAGCGGATGTCCTTGGATTTCTTGATGGTGTTGCCGTAGCTGATACGGTCGGCGCTGACGCCGCGATCCATTACCTTGTCCAGCTCGTAGATCGAAGCGATGTCGAAGCTCGAACCTTTCTCTTTGAGCAGGTCGATGATCTCGACGGCCGGGTTGGCCTTGACCGCGTAGTAGACCTTGGCGAATTCGAAACCGGCGCGCAGGTCATCGTAGGCCTGGCTGATCATCGCGGTGTCGATCACCACGAACGGGGTTTCCTGTTTGTCGGCAAACGCCTTCATTTTGTCGAATGTAGCGCGCGCAAAATAGTCTTCGACCTGGATCGACATGCTGGGAACTCCTACTGGCAAACTAAGTTAATCAATGGGTGCAAATGAACGCCCTCCGTATCCCCACTTTGGTTCGCCTACTTCCCAAGGCATGTCGCCGAAAGCAAAAAGGCCATGGGATGTGCAGCTTTCCCTTGGCCTTGCTGTCTCGTCGTCAGTACTTGAGCCGGATGGATCGTTTCCAGCATGGACGTTCGGCGCGAACTTTAGGGCGTGAGGGGCGTGAGATCAACTAAAAATGTCGCGTTTTTGCACGCTTCTGACGTGCGTCGCGTTCATCACTCTTTGTAGCCGACCGAGATGACGGGCAGATGTTCCCCGAGAATTTTCGAGGGTTAAAAATACCTGCACGTTCGCGGATTATGTCGGCTAAGTCGTGGGGAAGTGTGATGGCGGCAACATCGGCGACGTTGGCGGCGAGAGGACGGGGTGAGGGGGATTTTGGTTGTTTGGAAGGCTATCCAGCGCATGCTGTCTGGTTCTCAGGTGTTGAGATTCTTTTCCGCCTTGTGAATGACTTGGTAACACCCCGGTTCTGTAGGAGTGAGCCTGCTCGCGATGACTTTTTTTCAGCCGACATCTTCATTGACTGATATTGCGTTATCGCGAGCAGGCTCACTCCTACAGGGTTTTGTGTTTTACCGGTTGATCAGGCGACCACTGCCTCAGCCGGCGAGACGATATTGGTCTTCATCCCGCGCGAACGACCCGAACTCAGATAAGCCGCAATCGACTCCTGCGTGACCTCACCGAGGAACACCCGCTCGGCATCCATCACCGGCAACCACGCGCGATTGAACTCGTACATGCGCGACAGCAGGATGCGCAGATGCTCGTCGTACGCCGCCGTGGCGTTGAACTCGCGCAGATATTGCGCGCAAGTGCCGGTCTGACGATGCAGATCACGACGACGCACATACCCCAGCGCTTTGTTCTCGGCGCAAGTGACCACGACATAACGGCGGTCATGCTCGTCCATCAATTCCAGCGCATCGGCCACCGGCGTCTCCGGGCTCACCGACGGCGCGTTGTCCGCCGCGTCTTCCGCCTTCACCAGCAACAGACGCTTGAGCGTGCTGTCCTGGCCGACGAAGTTGCTGACAAAATCGTCCGCCGGGTGCGCCAACAGCGTGTCCGGATGATCGATCTGCAGCAGTCTGCCGGCGCGGAAAATTGCAATCTTGTCGCCGAGTTTGATCGCTTCGTCGATGTCGTGGCTGACCATGATCACGGTCTTGTTCAGCGCGCGCTGCATCTCGAAGAATTCGTTCTGGATCATCTCGCGGTTGATCGGGTCGACCGCACCGAACGGTTCGTCCATCAACAGCAGCGGTGCATCCGCTGCCAGTGCGCGGATCACGCCGATGCGCTGTTGCTGACCACCGGACAGTTCACGCGGGTAGCGATGTAGATACTGCTTTGGCTCCAGCTTGATCATGCTCATCAATTCGCGGGCGCGGTCGTGGCATTTCTGTTTGTCCCAGCCGAGCAGTTTAGGCACGACGACGATGTTCTCTTCGATGGTCATGTTGGGGAACAGACCGATCTGCTGGATCACGTAACCGATGTTGCGACGCAGGGTCACTTCGTCGAGATCGGTAGTGTCTTCGCCGTTGATGAGGATCTTGCCCGAGGTCGGTTTGATCAGGCGGTTGATCATCTTCAGCGTGGTGCTTTTGCCGCAACCCGATGGCCCGAGGAACACACAGATTTCGCCTTCATTGACGGTCAGGCTTACCGAGTCCACGGCTTTGACATCTTTGCCGTTGCTTTGGAAAGTTTTGCTGAGGTTTTGAAGTTCGATCATTTGAGCAGTCCTTTTGGAGTCAACGAGCGTTGCAGCCATTGGAGAAACAGGTCAGCGAAAATGGCCAGAAGACTGACCAGCAGTGCGCCGACGATCAGCATCGACATGTCACTGCGGCTGATGGAAGCGAGGATCAACACACCGAGGCCGCCGGCGCCGATGGTTGCGGCAATGGTCATCACGCCGATGTTCATTACCACGGCGGTGCGCACGCCAGCGAGGATCACCGGCACGGCGATCGGCAGTTCGACCATGCGCAGGCGCTGGCCGAAGGTCATGCCGATGCCGCGTGCGGCTTCACGGATGCCCGGTTCGACGCCAGTGAGGGCGAGGTAGGTGTTGCGCATGATCGGCAGCAGTGAATACAGGAACACCGCGGTGATCGCTGGCATCGGCCCAAGGCCCTGGCCGAACTTGGAGTAGAACGGCAGCAGCAGACCGAACAGGGCAATCGACGGCACGGTCAGCAGCACCGTGGCGCTGGCTTGCAAGGGACCGGCGAGGGTCGGAAAGCGTGTCATCAGAATGCCCAGCGGCACGCCGATGAGGATCGCCAACGTCACGGCGATGCCGACGAGGGTGATGTGCTGCCAGGTCAGGTGCATCACCTGCTGCCAGTCGAGGTGGGAAAAGGCGTTCAGAAATTCCATGACTTTTCCTCCTTAATCAAGTGGGTGCTGGCGCAGGAAATCGGCGGCCACTTTCGATGGGCTTTCATGATCGACGTCGACCCGCGCGTTGAGCTGGCGCATGGTTTCGTCATCGAACAGTTCGGCCAGTGGCTTGAGTTGCTCGGCCAGTTTCGGATTGGCGTCCAGCGTTGCCTGACGCACCACCGGCGCGGCGGTGTAGTCGGGGAAGTAGTGCTTGTCGTCTTCCAGCAGTTTCAGGCCGAAGGCATTGAGGCGACCGTCGGTGGTGTAAACCAGGCCGGCAAACACCTGACCGTTGCGCAGCGCGGTGTAGACCAGGCCCGCGTCCATCTGGCGGATGTTCTTGCGGCTCAGGTTCATGCCGTAGAGATCGACCATGCCGATCAGGCCGTCGGAGCGGTTGGCGAACTCGGTATCCAGCGCCACCAGATGATTGGTCTTGGCTTCGGCGCGCAGCACTTCGTTCAACTGGCTGATGTTGTTGATCTGCGGATATTCCTCGGCGACTTTTTTCGGCAGGGCGAGGGCGTAGGTGTTACTGAATTTCGACGGCGTCAGCCAGATCAGGCCTTTTTTCGCGTCGAGTTCTTTCACCCGGGCGTAGGACTGGGCGCTGTCGAGTTTCTCGGTGACATGGTTGTAGGCCACCAGCGACACGCCGGTGTATTCCCAGAGCATGTCCAGCTGTCCGCTTTCGTGGGCGCTGCGGGCGAGGTTGCTGCCCAGACCGCCGGTGATCTGCGCGTCGTAGCCTTTGCTGCGCAGGTATTGCGCGGTGATTTCGGCGAGCAGGGTCTGCTCGGTGAAGACCCGGGCGCCGAGGCGGATCAACGGTTTTTCAGCGGCTTGCGCGATTCCCGCGAACAGCAATACGCAGCCTAAGATCAAGCTAAGTCGTTTCATAAATATTCCTTCGCAAAAGCCTTAAGACGGGCGCAAACCGCGTTCCAGCCAGAGACGGCTGGCGAGGGTGACCACGCCATCGAGCAGCAAGGCCAGCAGCGCGGTGCACGCGGCGCCGAGCAGCAGTTGCGGCTGATTGTTCAGGGCGATGCCAGGGAAGATCAGGCTGCCAAGGCTGTTGGCACCGATCAGGAAGGCCAGCGGCGCGGTGCCGACGTTGATTGCCAAAGCCACGCGCACACCACCGACAATGATCGGCACGGCGTTGGGCAGCTCGACTTTCCACAGCACCTGGCGCGGGGTCATGCCGATGCCGACGGCTGCTTCTTTCAGCGAGCCCTGGACATTTTTCAGGCCTTCGTAGGTGTTGCGCACAATCGGCAACAAGGAGGCGAGGAACAAAGCGAAGATCGCCGGGCCACTGCCGATGCCGAGGATGCCCAGGGCAATCGCGAGCACGGCCAGCGGAGGCACGGTGTTACCGATATTGAAGATCTGCATGAAGCGTTCGGCGCGTCCGACCATGGTCGGGCGACTGAGGAAGATGCCGGCGGGGATGCCCACGACAAGGGCGGCCAGCATTGAAGCGAGGACGAGAATCAGATGAGCTTGCAGGTAAAACAACAAATCGTCGCGGTAGTGTTCGATCGTGTTGATGCCGATCCAGTGGACCAGCAGGGCCAGGAGCGCGATCACCACCGCACCTCCCATCAGCCCTTTGCCATAGCGGATAGCCACAGGCGGACTCCTTTTTTTGTAGTCGGCGAGCGCAGTCCCGTGTGGCAAGCCAAGCCTTGGCTGCCGGGAGCGTCGTTCGCGAAAAGTAGCCGTTTTTCAGTCCCGGCAAAGCGGTCTGAAAGCGAGCCATGAGCGCAGCCTCGTCAGGCTAACTTGCTGATTTTTCAGCCCCTGACGAAAATTCGTAACAGGGGATGGACGTCTCCGTGCTTTAAAAGGTTCCCATCTGCGGCAGCATTTGGCCACCCTTAATGTGCTCAACGGTTCGGTTATTGCATCGAGTTGGGCTATAATCGCGGCCCTTTTTTGAATCACCGCCAGGCGATTTCCCATGACCAACCAGGCCGCCGAAGTCGCGAAACGCCGCACTTTCGCCATTATTTCCCACCCCGATGCCGGTAAAACCACGATCACCGAAAAGCTCCTGTTGATGGGCAAGGCGATTGCAGTGGCCGGTACGGTGAAATCCCGTAAATCCGATCGCCATGCGACATCCGACTGGATGGAGATGGAGAAACAGCGGGGTATTTCCATTACCACGTCGGTCATGCAGTTCCCGTATCGCGAACACATGATCAACCTGCTCGACACCCCGGGCCACGAAGACTTCTCCGAAGATACCTATCGCACTCTGACGGCGGTGGACTCGGCATTGATGGTTCTCGACGGCGGTAAAGGTGTCGAACCACGGACCATTGCGCTGATGGACGTCTGCCGTCTGCGTGACACGCCGATCGTCAGCTTCATCAACAAACTCGACCGTGACATCCGCGACCCGATCGAACTGCTCGACGAAATCGAAGCCGTTCTGAAGATCAAAGCCGCGCCGATCACCTGGCCGATCGGTTGCTACCGCGACTTCAAGGGCGTGTACCACCTGGCCGACGACTACATCATCGTCTACACCGCCGGTCACGGTCACGAACGCACCGAAACCAAGATCATCGAGAAGCTCGATTCGGACGAGGCGCGCGCGCACCTGGGCGACGAGTACGACCGTTTCATCGAACAGTTGGAACTGGTTCAGGGCGCCTGCCACGAATTCAACCAGCAGGAATTCCTCGACGGTCAGTTGACTCCGGTGTTCTTCGGTACTGCATTGGGCAACTTCGGTGTTGACCACGTACTCGACGCCGTTGTCGATTGGGCCCCGCGTCCATTGGCCCGTGTGGCCAACGAACGTACGGTCGAGCCGGTGGAAGAGAAGTTCTCGGGCTTCATCTTCAAGATCCAGGCGAACATGGACCCGAAGCACCGCGACCGTATCGCCTTCATGCGTATCTGCTCGGGCAAGTACGAGAAAGGCATGAAGATGCGCCACGTGCGTACCGGCAAGGACGTGCGCATCGGCGACGCCCTGACGTTCTTCTCCTCCGAGCGTGAACAGCTTGAAGAAGCCTTTGCCGGCGACATCATCGGTCTGCACAACCACGGCACCATCCAGATCGGCGACACCTTCAGTGAAGGTGAAACCCTGGGCTTTACCGGTATTCCGCACTTTGCGCCGGAACTGTTCCGTCGTGTGCGTCTGCGTGATCCGCTGAAGTCCAAGCAGTTGCGTCAGGGTCTGCAGCAGTTGGCCGAAGAGGGCGCAACACAGGTGTTCTTCCCGGAGCGCAGCAACGACATCATTCTTGGCGCTGTGGGTGTGCTGCAGTTCGATGTGGTCGCCAGCCGTTTGAAAGAGGAATACAAGGTTGAGTGCTCGTATGAGCCGATCACTGTGTATTCCGCGCGCTGGATTGAGTGCGCCGACAAGAAGAAGCTTGAGGAATTTTCCAACAAGGCTGTGGAAAACCTGGCGGTCGATGGCGGTGGTCACCTGACTTACCTGGCGCCGACGCGGGTTAACCTGGCGTTGATGGAAGAGCGTTGGCCGGATGTGAAATTCCGTGCGACGCGTGAGCATCATTAAGCGTTGAGCTTTGTTGTTCGAGAGCCCCCAAGGTTTTGGCCTTGGGGGCTTTTTTCTGGGTGTATATCCGTTTTTTTGGTTGTTGCGGCTGGCGGTTTCGCCCTTACGGCGAGTCACCTTTTCCAAACGCCGAAAAGGTAACCCAAAAGGCTTGCTCCTACGTGCGGCCCGCTCGCTGGGGCTCGGGGTTCCTTCGCTGCGGGATCGATCCCTCCACTCAGCCTTCCGACGTCGCCCGTGGATCAAGATCAAAAGCTGCAGCCGAGCTAACGCTCATCCTGTTGAGTGGTGAGGAGCACAGCTTGGTCGGCTTTGGATTTGTGGTGGATTTGCCCCTCATCGGAACGCCGCCCGCCCAGCCCTCTCCCCAAGGAGAGGGAGCCGATTTGTGAGCCTTTCAGATCCTTGGTTCGACTCGGTATTTCACTTCGGCGTAGCTCTCCCAAACACCTCGGTCAGTCCCCTCTCCCTTTGGGAGAGGGCTAGGGTGAGGGGCTTTTGATCTGTTGCAGAATCTGAGGGGCGACTCGGTATTTCACTTCGGCGTAGCTCTCCCAAACACCTCGGTCAGTCCCCTCTCCCTCTGGGAGAGGGCTAGGGTGAGGGGCTGTTGATCTGTTGCAGAATCTGAGGGGCGACTCGGTATTTCACTTCGGCGTAGCTCTCCCAAACACCTCGGTCAGTCCCCTCTCCCTTTGGGAGAGGGTTAGGGTGAGGGGCTGTTGATCTTCGGCACGGTTTTATCGTGCGCAATGGCTGTAGGACGACTCGGTTTTTTGTAATCTCGATGTACTTGAACGCGACAACCCGCGTGCTGACCGTTAGTGTTCCAGCTCCACCCAAGTCGCTCTGAGAGGTCAATGGAATGACGAGTCGTCTGACTCACCTGCTGCGCCTCGGCGGTTATTTCGGCGTGATGGCCTGGGTGCTCGCGGCGTTGTTGTTCATCAATCGCCTGAGCAGCATGGTCAAGCTGTTCATGGCGTTGTACCTGCGCCAGGAGCTGGGGCTGGCGATCGAGACCGTCGGCTGGTTGCTGTCGGCGTACGGTGCGGGTTTGCTGGTCGGTTCGATGCTCGGTGGCTGGCTCAGTGATCATGTGCGCACCGCGCGGCTGACGGCGGCGTTGTTTTTCATTTCGGTGTGGGTGCTGATTCTGCTGGGGCTGGTGACGCAGGTGCCGTTGCTGGCGGCTTTGCTGTTGCTCAGCGGGACCATTGATGGCGCCATTCGCACCCTGCACCAGCGCCTGATCATGGAATATTGCGAGGTGGCGCAGCGTTCGCGTGCGCAGGCCTTGAGCCGGGTGGCGCGTAATCTCGGCATGGCCGCCGCCGGGGTCGCGGGCGGGGTGTTGGCGCAGACCGATTTTCGCTGGGTGTTTTTCGGTAGTGCAGCGATGACGTTGTTGGCCTTGCTGTGGTTTGTCCGGACGACATGGCGTCGGCCGGTGCTGATCAATGCCGAGCTTTCTACGACCGGCGCGGTTGGAGCGGGTGTGCCATACCGCGACAAACCCTTCCTCTGGTTGCTGGCAGCGACGGCCGTGCTCGGCATCGCGTTCGACACTGTCTACAGCACGCTGGGCAACTATCTGCGTGATTACTACCACTTGAGCACCGAGGCGATCGGCTGGCAGTTCGGGCTCAATGCGCTGTTGGTGATCGCGCTGCAGATCCCGCTGTCGCACTGGGGCGAGCGCTGGGGCTCACGACGACAAATGGTGGCGGGCAGTCTGCTGCTGGCCTGCGGGCTGGGCATGTTGCCGTTCGGTTCCGGGTTGGCGTTCGTCTGCCTGTCAACGGTGATCTGGACCTTGGGCGAGGCGCTGTTCATGCCGCCGCTGAATGTATTGGCCATGCAGTATGCCCAGCGTGGCAAAAGTGGGCAGTACTTCGGGTTGTTCTTCATGAGCTGGAGTGCCAGCGCGCTGCTGTCGCCTATGCTCAGTGGTCAGCTGTACGGCAACTTCGGCGGTCACAGCGTGTGGCTGGCCAGTGCAACCCTGCTGCTGATATCGATCCCGTTGACGTGGCAAGCCACCCGCGCGTTTAGCTGATCCGGTTATTGAGCTTATTCGAAAGCAATCTGTCCGCCGACGGCATTTCTGCGCGCCCGTTAGCGTCCTAACTGGTGAGCCCGACTGATCGGAACTAGATTTCACACAGCGCCAGTCCGGCACGAATGTCTCACCTGAAAATGGATGGAGTCGGCTATGAAAAGCAGGTTGCTACGGGTTTTATTGCTGTTGAAAGTGATGGTCATGCTGTCCCTCGGCACCGCGACGGCCTGGGCCGAGTGCGAGGATCACGATTCCCAGGCCTTCAATGGTCAGGTTGGGCACAGCGGACTGATGTTGGCCAAGTCCGAGTCCGAGCCGGGCGATCAGGGGCAGGGTGGCAGCGCCGATGATGACGACTCGACCACCGACGAGCCGGACACCGACGATCCGGATGACGAAGGCGATAGCCAGACGTAAATCGCCGGCAAAAGAAAACCCCTTCTGACTCGACTGATGCGCAATCGAGGTGGAAGGGGTTTGGTTAACTCAGAAATAACTCACATCCCCTGTGGGAGCGAGCCTGCTCGCGAAGGCGTCATCTCAGTCAGCATTAATGGTGACTGATTCACCGCTTTCGCGAGCAGGCTCGCTCCCACATTGTTTCAGGGCAGTTTTTAGGCCGCGCCGTCGAGGAACTGCTCGGCGTAGTGACAAGCCACCTGCCGGTTGTCCAGCGGACGCAACAACGGCTCTTCAGTGCTGCAACGCTCGGTCGCATACGGGCAGCGCTTGTGGAACGCGCAGCCCGGTGGCGGATTGAGCGGGTTAGGCAGTTCGCCGACGATCTTGATTTTCGGCTTGTTCGGGTCCGGGTGAATGGTCGGGGTCGCCGAGAGCAGCGCCTGGGTGTACGGGTGCAGCGGGCGTTCGTAGATGTCGTTCTTCGGGCCCATTTCCACCGGGCGACCGAGGTACATCACCATCACGTCATCGGCCACGTGCTGCACCACTGCGAGGTTGTGCGAGATGAACACGTAGGCGGTGTTGAACTCCTGCTGCAGATCCATGAACAGGTTGAGCACCTGCGCCTGAATCGACACGTCGAGCGCCGAAGTCGGTTCGTCCGCCACCAGCACTTTCGGTTGCAACATCATCGCCCGGGCGAGCGCGATACGCTGGCGCTGACCGCCGGAGAACATGTGCGGATAACGCTGATAGTGCTCAGGACGCAAGCCGACCTGCTTCATCATCGCCTGGACTTTTTCGCGACGCTCGGCGGCGGAAAGGTTGGTGTTGATCAGCAGTGGTTCGCCGAGTTGGTCACCGACTTTCTGCCGTGGGTTCAACGACGCGTACGGGCTTTGGAAGACCATCTGCACGTCTTTGCGCAGTTGCTTGCGCTGGGCCTTGTCGGCGCCGGCGACTTCCTGGCCGGCGATTTTCAAGGAGCCGGAGGACGGATCTTCAATCAGCGTCAACGCGCGGGCCAGAGTGGATTTGCCGCAGCCCGATTCACCGACGACGGCGAGGGTCTTGCCGGCTTCCAGTTCGAACGACACGCCATTGAGTGCGCGCACGGTCGCGTGGCCCTTGAACAGGCCACGGGAGACTTCATAGTGACGGGTGAGGTCGCGGGCGGTAAGTACGACGGCCATTACGCCACCTCCTGGTTCAACGGGTAGAAGCAGCGGGCGAGGCTGTGGGCTTTCGGATCAAGGCCTGGACGCTGCGCGCGGCAGCTGTCCTGCACATACGGGCAGCGCGGCGACAGTAGGCAGCCTTGCGGACGGTCGTAACGACCCGGGACGATGCCCGGCAGGGTGGCCAGACGTGTAGCGCCGAGGCTGTGCTCGGGAATCGCCTTGAGCAGCGCTTCGCTGTACGGGTGCGCCGGAATGTCGAACAGTTGTGGCACCTGACCGACTTCCACGGCTTGGCCGGCGTACATCACACAGACGCGCTGAGCGGTTTCCGCCACGACCGCGAGGTCGTGAGTGATCAGCACCAGGCCCATGTTCTGTTCTTTCTGCAACGCCAGCAGCAGATCCATGATCTGCGCCTGAATCGTCACGTCGAGTGCCGTGGTCGGTTCGTCGGCGATCAGCAGTTTCGGCTCGCCGGCAATTGCCATGGCGATCGCAACGCGTTGGCTCATACCGCCGGATAGTTGATGCGGGTAGGCGTCCATACGGCTGGCAGCACCGGGGATTTCGACTTTTTCCAGCAGTTCGATCGCACGTTTGCGCGCTTGCTTGCCGGACATTTTCAGGTGCAGACGCAGCACTTCTTCGATCTGGAAACCGACGGTGTAGCTCGGGTTCAGTGCAGTCATCGGATCCTGAAAGACCATCGACAGGTCTTTGCCGACGATCTGCCGACGCTGACGGTTGCTCAGCTTGAGCATGTCCTTGCCGTCAAAGCTGAGCGCGTCGGCGGTGACGATGCCGGGATGCTCGATCAGGCCCATCAGCGCCATCATGGTCACGGATTTACCCGAACCCGACTCGCCAACGATGGCCAGTACTTCGCCTTTGTCGACTTTGAGGTCGAGGCCGTCGACCACCGGGGTCGCGTTTTTGTCGCCGAAGCGAACGTTGAGATTCTTGATTTCTAGCAGTGACATGGGAATCTCCTCAGGCGGCGTTCTTGAGTTTCGGGTCGAGCGCATCGCGCAGGCCGTCGCCCATCAAGTTGATTGCCAGCACGCTGAGCAAAATGGTCAAACCAGGCAGACTGACTACCCACCAGGCGCGTTCGATGTAGTCGCGGGCCGAGGCCAGCATGGTGCCCCACTCAGGGGTTGGCGGTTGTACGCCAAGGCCGAGGAAGCCCAGTGCTGCGGCATCGAGAATCGCCGAGGAGAAGCTCAGGGTCGCCTGCACGATCAGCGGCGCCATGCAGTTCGGCAGCACGGTGATGAACATCAGGCGTGGCAGACCGGCACCGGCCAGGCGCGCGGCGGTCACGTAGTCGCGGTTCAGTTCGCCCATCACGGCGGCACGGGTCAGACGCACGTAGGACGGCAGCGAAACCACGGCGATAGCGATCACGGTGTTGATCAGGCCAGGGCCGAGGATGGCGACAATCGCCACAGCCAGCAGCAGCGACGGCAGGGCCAGCATGATGTCCATCAGACGCATGATGGTCGGGCCGATCATCTTCGGGAAGAAACCGGCGAACAGGCCGAGCAGGATCCCCGGAATCAGCGACATGACGACCGACGACAAGCCAATCAGCAGCGACAGACGCGAGCCCTGGATCAGACGCGACAGCAGGTCGCGCCCCAGTTCATCGGTGCCGAGCAGAAACTGCATCTGCCCGCCTTCCAGCCACGCTGGCGGCGTCAGCAGGAAGTCGCGGTATTGCTCGCTCGGGTTGTGCGGGGCGACCCACGGCGCGAAGAGTGCGCAGAAAATCACCAGCGACATGAACAGCAGGCCGGCAACCGCGCCTTTGTTCTTGGAGAAGGCTTGCCAGAATTCTTTGTACGGAGACGGGTACAGCAGGCTTTGATCCGCGCTTGCGGCGGACGTGGCTACTGAGGATGTTGGAGTGCTCATGGTATGGACCTCAGCGCTGATGACGGATGCGTGGGTTGGCAAAGCCGTAGAGGATGTCCACTACGAAGTTGACCAGAATCACCAGGCAGGCGATTAACAGGATGCCGTTTTGCACAACCGGATAGTCCCGGGCGCCGATGGCTTCGATCAGCCATTTACCGATGCCGGGCCAGGAGAAAATGGTTTCGGTCAGAACGGCACCGGCCAGCAATGTGCCGACTTGCAGACCGACCACGGTGAGTACCGGAATCAGTGCGTTACGCAAACCGTGAACGAACACCACGCGCGACGGCGACAGGCCTTTGGCCTTGGCGGTACGGATGTAGTCTTCGCGCAGCACTTCGAGCATCGACGAACGGGTCATCCGCGCGATCACCGCCAGCGGAATGGTGCCGAGCACGATGGCCGGCAGAATCAGGTGATGCAGGGCATCGAGGAATGCGCCCATGTCATCGGCCAGCAGGGTGTCGATCAGCATGAAACCGGTGCGCGGCTCGATGTCGTAAAGCAGGTCGATGCGCCCGGAAACCGGGGTCCAGCCCAGGCTCACCGAGAAGAACATGATGAGGATCAGGCCCCACCAGAAGATCGGCATCGAATACCCCGCGAGGGAGATGCCCATCACCCCGTGGTCGAACAGCGATCCTCGCTTGAGTGCCGCAATCACTCCGGCCAGAAGCCCGAGAATGCCGGCGAACAGCAGGGCGGCCATGGACAGTTCCAGGGTCGCCGGGAAGAGGGAGGTGAACTCGGTCCATACGCTCTCACGCGTACGCAGGGATTCGCCGAGATCGCCGTGGGCCAGTTTGCCGATGTAATCCAGATACTGGGCATACAGCGGCTTGTTCAGACCTAGGCGTTCCATTGCCTGAGCGTGCATTTCGGGGTCGACCCGACGTTCGCCCATCATCACTTCCACGGGGTCGCCCGGAATCATGCGAATCAACGCGAAAGTCAGCAAGGTGATGCCGAAAAACGTGGGGATCAACAACCCCAGTCGGCGGGCAATAAAACTAAACATCTTGTGTGGTACCTCATCAGCCGGTTAGGCGTGCCCGGCGTCCCTGGGGTCAGGGACACCGGGAGTTTCTTATCTACTTCACCTGGGTGGTGGCGAAGTTATTAGTGGTGAGAGGGCTGATGTGATAACCCTCTACGTTGTTGCGCATTGCGGTAAACATCCTGGTATGGGCCATGCTGATCCATGGCTGGTCCTGATTAAACAGCACTTGCGCCTGTGCGTAGAGCTTTGCGCGTTCGGCCGGATCTACTTTAGCCCGTGCTTCATCCAGCAGTGCCTGGAATTTTTCGTTGCACCAGCGAGCATAGTTCTCGCCATTTTTTGCCGCTTCGCAACTGAGCATAGGCGTCAGGAAGTTATCCGGGTCGCCGTTGTCGCCCGCCCATCCGGCCGAAACCATGTCGTGCTCGCCGGCCTTGGCGCGTTTAAGCATTTCGCCCCATTCCATCACGCGGATGTCGATCTTGATCCCGACTTTGGCCAGGTCAGCCTGCATCATTTGCGCGCCGAGCATCGGGTTCGGATTGGTCGGGCCGCCGCCGTTGCGGGTAAACAGGGTAAACACGGTGCCTTCCGGAACCCCGGCTTCCTTGAGCAGGGCGCGGGCCTTGTCCAGATCGCGTGGCGGGTTCTTCAGATCGTGGTTGTAGCCGAGCAAGGTCGGCGGGTACGGGTTGACGGCTGCTGTAGCGTTGCCCTTGCCGAACACCGAGTTGACGTAGGCTTCCTTGTCGAAGGCGATGTCGATCGCCTTACGCACCCGCACGTCGCTCATGTACTTGTGCTGAGTGTTCAAGGCGATGTAGGCCACGGTCATTGCGTCCAGTTCATCGACTTTCAGGTTGCTGTCTTTCTTGATGCTCGGGATGTCATCCGGCTTCGGATACAGGGTGACCTGGCATTCGTTGGCCTTGAGCTTTTGCAGACGCACGTTGTTGTCGATGGCGATCGCCAGAATCAGCGCGTCGGCCGGCGGCTTGCCACGGAAATATTCCGGGTTGGCCTTGAACCGTACCTGGGCGTCTTTGGCATAGCGCTGGAAGATGAACGGGCCGGTACCGACTGGCTTGTTGTTGAGGTCGCCGGTCTTGTTCGCCTTGAGCAACTGATCGGCGTATTCGGCCGGGTAGATCGAGGAGAACGCCATCGCGAGGTCGGCCAGGAACGGTGCTTCGCGGCGGGTCAGGGTGAATTTGACCGTGTTGTCGTCGACTTTTTCTACGCTTTTGAGCAGTTCCTTGAAGCCCATGCTCTCAAAGTACGGGAAGCCCACGCTCGACAGTTTGTGCCACGGGTGATTCGGGTCCAGCTGACGCTGGAAGCTCCAGACCACATCGTCGGCGTTCATGTCGCGGGTCGGCTTGAAGTATTCGGTGGTGTGAAACTTGACGCCTTTGCGCAGGTGGAACGTGTACGTCAGGCCGTCTTCGCTGATGTCCCAGGACTCGGCGAGCGCCGGGATCACTTCCGTGGTGCCGGGCTTGAAGTCCGCCAGTCGGTTGAAGATGGTTTCGGCCACCGCATCGGCCGTGACTGCAGTAGTGTACTGGACCATATCGAAGCCTTCCGGGCTGGCTTCGGTGCAGACCACCAAGGGTTTGGCCGAGACGCCGACAGCGACACTCAGCAACGCAGCCGCAATGGCCGCACGTAGGGGAAGCATTTTCATCGATAACCCTCTGCAATCGGTTGAAGACAAAAAACCGAACGGCTGACTCATCATGAGTCAGCCGACGGTTGGCGTTCTTACAGGATGTTGAACGGAATCGTGGTCACGAGACGGAACTCGTTGATGCTGCCGTCAGCCTGGTTTTCACTGGCGCGGTGAGCGGTGTAGGTGCCACGAATCGTGGTGGCCTTGAGCGGGCCGCTTTGTACGGCGTAGGTTGCGCCAACGCCGTATTCATAGTGGTGCTCGCCGTCCATCGACTGCACGCCATCATAGCCGCCACCCTTGTAGTGAGTGCCGTCGATGCCCCAGCCGCGCGCCTGGTAGATGTTGAACTTCAGGCCCGGCACGCCGTATTCGGCCATGTTGATGCCGTAGGAAACCTGGAAGGATTTCTCGTTCGGGCCGTTGAAGTCCGAGAGCAGGGAGTTGGCCAGGTAGATACCGTTGGTTTCGTGCAGGTAGTCGAAATACTCGTTACCGTTCACTTCCTGATACGAGAAAGTCAGGGTGTGCGCCAGGTGAGTCAGGCCGAACGACAGCGAGTAGGTATCGTTGTCGATTTCGCCCAGCAGTTTTTTGCCTTCGTCGACGGTCTTGTAGTAGTTCAGACCGGTGGTCAGGCTCAGCACGGAGCTGTCACCCAGTACGTGCGTAGCGCCGAAGTAGTATTGGTTCCACAGGTCTTCAGCCTGAGTGCCCCACAGGCTGGTGGTCAGACTGGCGAACGGCTGGTACGAGATACCGGCGGTGTTCACGTGGTCAGCTTCAGCGTCGATGCTGCCGTATTCGGAGCGGAACTTGCTGAGGCTTTCTTCGGTACGTGGCGAGACGCGGTCGAAGGTCGCCAGGTCGAAGGACAGGTTGTTCAGTTCTTCGCTGTGGATCGCGATCCCTTCGAAGCTCGATGGCAGCGGACGGTTGCCGATCACGTCGACCTGCGGGCTGCTGAAGTTCATGCGGCCGGCGGTCAGAGTGGTGTTGGAGATACGCGCCTTGACGTTGGCCAGGCCCAGTTTGCTCCATTGACCGACAGCGTCACCGCCTTCACGGGTCAGGGTACGGTTGTTGCCCGCGCCTGGACGGGTGCCCGGTGCGCCGCCGTTGTTGGACGCGAGGTTTTCGCGATCACGCTCCAGCGCAATGGCGTTGTAGGCCGCCACTTCGGTGCTGAAACCGACAGTACCTTCGGTGAAGCCCGAGTTGTACTTGATGATCGTGCCTTGTACCCAGTTGATACGGCGGTCGGTCTCGGCCGATTGACCGTTCTTGCGGTAAGCGAACTTGCCGCCGCGCTTGAGTTGCTCGTTGGCGTACCAGTTACGGGTCGAACCGCTGATCGATTGACCTTCGAGGAAGCCAGTGGCATCGGCCTGGGCACTTTTTTCGTTGACGGTCACCGGGGTGAACGCCTGGCTTTGGGTTTCCGCGTAAGCCGTGGCGGTGACGCTGCTGATGGCCAAGGCCAGTATCGCGGTGCTGCTCAGTTTCATGGGTGAAGCTCCTTTACTTTCTTTTTATGCCGGCTTTTTTTGGTATGCCGGTTATTGGTTTAGAACTCATTCACACATCGCAAACGTTTGCCAAAGGCCGGATTGGCGAATTTCGGCAAAGCGCTTGCGTGAGGGGCTAGACAGCGCCCCTCAGCGTTGCGGCTAATCGGTTGGGTTAATCGATACTGACACCCGAGAACACGTTGCGACCAAATGGGCTGACCTTGAACCCTTCGATGCTGGTGCTCAGTGGCTGGTTGACCGTCGAGTGGGCGACAGGCGTGATCGGCACTTGCTGTTTAAGCAATTGCTGGGCCTGTTTATAGAGCACGGTGCGCTGGTCACGGTCGGTGACGACCTTGGCCTGTTTGATCAGCTTGTCGTACGCCGGATCGCACCACATGGAGTAGTTGTTGCCGCCGATGGCATCGCAGCTGTACAGCGTGCCGAGCCAGTTGTCCGGATCCCCATTGTCACCGGTCCAGCCGATCAGACTGATGTCGTGCTCGCCGTTCTTGGTGCGCTTGATGTACTCGCCCCATTCGTAGCTGACGATTTTCACTTTCAGACCGATCTTCGCCCAGTCAGCCTGGAGCATTTCGGCCATCAGTTTGGCGTTCGGGTTGTATGGACGCTGCACCGGCATCGCCCACAGGGTGATCTCGGTGCCTTCTTTGACACCGGCAGCCTTGAGCAGCTCTTTGGCTTTTTCCGGGTTGTAGGCGGCGTCTTTGATGCTGTCGTCGTAGGACCACTGGGTCGGCGGCATGGCGTTGACGGCCAGTTGGCCGGCGCCTTGATAAACAGCGTTGAGAATCCCCTGTTTATTCACCGCCATGTCCAGCGCCTGGCGCACTTCGAGCTGGTCGAAGGGCTTGTGGCGCACGTTATAGGCGATGTAGCCGAGGTTGAAACCCGGCTTGGAGATCAACTGCAGTTTCGGATCGGCCTTCAGCGCTTCAACATCGGCAGGGCGCGGATGCAGGGTGATCTGGCATTCGCCCGCCTTGAGTTTCTGCACGCGCACCGAGGCGTCGGTGTTGATTGCAAAGATCAGGTTGTCGAGTTTGACCCGGCTCGGGTCCCAGTAATGTTTATTGCCGGTGTAACGAATGTTCGAGTCTTTCTGATAACTCTTGAATACGAATGGCCCGGTGCCGATCGGCTTCTGATTGATATCGCTCGGCTTGCCGTCGGCCAGCAGCTTGTCGGCGTATTCGGCGGACAGGATGGCGGCGAAGCTCATGGCGAGGTTCTGGATGAACGCGGCGTCGACGCTGTTTAGCGTGAACTCCACGGTCAGCGGCCCGGTCTTTTCGACCTTGGCGATGTTCTTGTTCAGGCTCATCCCGTTGAAGTACGGGAACTCGGTCGGGTAAGCCTTACGGAATGGCTGCTGTGCATCAAGCATGCGATTGAACGTGAACAGCACGTCGTCGGCGTTGAAGTCGCGGCTTGGCTTGAAGTACGGCGTTGTATGAAACTTCACTCCTTCACGCAGGTGAAAGGTGTATTTGAGACCATCCTCGGAAATATCCCACTTGGTGGCCAGACCCGGTACGACGTTGGTCGCGCCTTTTTCGAACTCGACCAGCCGGTTATAGATCGGTTCGGCCGCGTCGTTATCGGTCGCTGTCGTGTATTGCGCGGTATCGAAACCGGCGGGGCTGCCTTCGGAGCAGAACACCAGGCTCTTGCTGGCGGCGAAACTGGCGGACGAGGCGGCCATCAGGCCGGCGCCCAGCAATGCGGAAAAAATCAAGGTATGGCGCATGACGCTCCCTCTTTTTTAGTGTTGTTCAATGCGCCGCCGTCCCATCCTGAGACGTTTGGCTGCATCGAGCTCAATCCAGTACGTACGGCAAACCGGTGGCCCACACAGAAACTGGTCAGTACCCGACGGTAGGGGCCGCGGTCCTGGCAGTAAATGCGTAAATGCCTTAAAGCTCGTAGGAAAAGGCGACGCGTCCTATACCACTGTTGTAATCCGCAGTGGAATTGGCTGTAGGCAATTTCCTGACTTCCCGGCAGGTAAAACAACGGCGACGTCAAAAACGTCGCCGTTGCAGTGCCTTATTTGCTGACGCTGACGCCGTAGAAGGAGTTCAAGCCGAATGGGCTGATCTTGAAGTCCTGCACGTTGGCGCGCATGGGTTGGTACACCGTCGAGTGAGCGATAGGTGTCATCGGGACTGCATCTTTGAGGACGTGTTGTGCCTCTTTGTACAGTTCGGTGCGCTTACCTTGGTCGGTTGTGCGCTTGGCTTCCTTGACGAGGCCGTCGAACTTCTTGTCGCACCATTTGGAGAAGTTGTTGCCGCTGAGCGAGTCGCAGCCGAACAGTACGTTCAGCCAGTTGTCCGGGTCACCGTTATCACCGCTCCAGCCAATGATCATGGCCTGGTTCTCGCCACCTTTGGAGCGCTTGATGTACTCGCCCCACTCGTAGCTGGTGATCTTCACTTTCAAGCCGATCTTGGCCCAGTCGGACTGGAGCATTTCAGCCATCAGTTTGGCGTTCGGGTTGTACGGACGCTGCACCGGCATCGCCCACAGCACGATCTCGGTACCTTCCTTGACGCCGGCTTCCTTGAGCAGCTGTTTGGCTTTCTCAGGATCGTACTTGGCGTCCTTGATGGTGGTGTCGTAAGACCACTGGGTCGGCGGCATGGCATTAACGGCCAGTTGGCCTGCGCCCTGGTAAACCGAATCAATGATTTGCGGCTTGTTCACGGCCATGTCCAGCGCCTGACGTACGCGCAGGTCAGCCAGCGGGTTGGCCTCGTTGCTGCCCTTGACCTTGTCCATCACGTTGTAGGCGATGTAGCCAAGGTTGAAGCCAGCCTGATCAGGCATCTTCAGCGACTTGTCTTCTTTCAGCGCTTTCAGGTCGGCCGGACGCGGGAACAGGGTGACCTGGCACTCGTTCTTTTTCAGCTTCTGAATACGTACCGACGGGTCGGTGGTGATGGCGAAGATCAGGTTGTCGATCTTCACGTCTTCAGGCTTCCAGTAGTCCTTGTTGCCGGTGTAGCGGATGTTGGAGTCTTTCTGGTAGCTCTTGAACACGAACGGGCCAGTGCCGATCGGCTTCTGGTTGATGTCGGCGGCTTTGCCGTCCTTGAGCAGCTGGGCAGCGTACTCGGCGGACTGCACCGAAGCGAAGCTCATGGCCATGTTCTGGATGAACGCAGCGTCGACTTCTTTCAGAGTGAACTTGACGGTGTGCTCGTCGACTTTATCGATCTTGGTGATGTTGGTGTCCATCCCCATGTCGGTGAAGTACGGGAATTCGGTCGGGTACGCCTTACGGAACGGGTCATCCTTGTTAATCATGCGATTGAAGGTGAACAGCACGTCGTCGGCGTTGAAATCACGAGTCGGCTTGAAATACGGGGTGGTGTGGAACTTGACGCCTTCACGCAAATGGAAGGTGTAAGTCAGGCCGTCATCGGAAATGTCCCACTTGGTCGCCAGACCAGGAATCACAGCGGTGCCGCCGCGCTCGAACTGGGTCAGACGGTTGAACATGGTTTCAGCTGAGGCGTCGAAGTCGGTTCCGGTGGTGTACTGGCCCGGGTCGAAACCGGCCGGGCTGCCTTCGGAGCAGAACACCAGGTTAGTCGCAGCGGATGCGAAAGGTGCGGAGGCTAACAAGCCTGCGCCGACTAGAAACGGAATGACCGCGTGTTTAAGCATGTTGGCCTCATGATTTGTTGTCATTTTTTAGTTGTGAGGTACGACCTCGTGAGTCGTGCCTGCGGATACTTATGCAGGGGCCATACCCATTGCAAGATCCAGAGTGTGAGCGAGCGTTAAACGGTGGCACGTACGTACCTTAATGTCGCATCTGTGTAACTTTTGACGCATTTGACCGTTTGCGGGTGGTTTTTACGGTGCAAATGGAGCCCCAAAACGGTGCGCTGGTCATGTTGTGCGCGCCGCCTTGGGGCTTGGTGTTACTTATTTATACCGACGCCATAGAAGGGGGTTAGACCGAACGGGCTGATACGGAAATCAGTGACTTCCTTGCGCAATGGCTGGAACACCGTGGAGTTGGCAATCGGCGTGATTGGCACCTGCTGTTTAAGGATCAGTTGCGCCTGTTGATACAGTTTTACCCGCTGCGTTTTGTCGGTGGACAACTTGGCTTGTTGCACCAGTTTGTCGTAAGCCGGATCGCACCATTTGGCGTAGTTGCTGCCCTTTACTGCCGCGCAGCTGTACAGCACGCCAAGCCAGTTGTCCGGGTCGCCGTTGTCACCGGTCCAACCATAGATCATGACGTCGTGTTCGCCATTTTTCGCGCGTTTGATGTACTCGCCCCATTCATAGCTGACGATGTTGGCCTTGATGCCGATTTTCTCCCAGTCCTGCTGGATCATCTGTGCCGACATCCGCGCATTCGGGTTCGAGGCGCGTTGCACTGTCATTGCCCAAAGGTTGATGGTTGTACCCGGCGCAACCCCTGCTTCCTTCAGTAGCACCCGGGCTTTTGCCGGGTCGTATGGGGCGTCCTTGATGGTCGGGTCATACGACCATTGCGCCGGCGGCAAGGCGTTTTGCGCCAACTGGCCGGCGCTTTGGTAGACGGCTTTGATGATCGCCGGTTTGTCGATAGCCATGTCCAGCGCTTGGCGCACCTTGAGCTGATCAAGCGGCGCGTGGGTGGTGTTGTAGGCGAGGAATCCGAGGTTGAAACCGGCCTGTTTTAGCACGCGCAGATTCGGGTCTTTTTCCATCACTTCGATGTCGGCCGGGCGCGGATAGCCGCTGACCTGGCATTCGCCGGCCTTGAGTTTCTGCAGGCGAACGGCGGCGTCCGGGGTGATCGAGAAGATCAGGTTGTCGATCTTCACGTCTTCGGGTTTCCAGTAGGCCGTGTTGGCGGCGTAGCGGATCTGCGAATCCTTCTGGTAGCGCTTGAACACGAACGGGCCGGTGCCGATCGGCTTCTGGTTGAGGTCGGCGGCTTTGCCTTCCTTCAACAGCTGCGCGGCGTACTCGGCCGATTGCACCGAGGCGAAGCTCATGGCGAGGTTTTGCACGAACGCGGCGTCGACGTTGTTGAGGTTGAAGCGCACGGTGTTGTCGTCGAGTTTTTCTACCGATTTGATTGTGGTGTTGAGGCCCATGTCGGTGAAGTAGGGGGACTCGGCGGGGTAGGCCTTGCGGAAGGCGTTGTCTGGGTCGAGGAGGCGCTGGAAGGTGAAGAGGACGTCGTCGGCGTTGAAGTCTCGGGTCGGGGTGAAATATTCCGTGGTGTGGAATTTCACACCTTGGCGTAGGTGGAAGGTGTATTGCAGGCCGTCGCTGGAGACGTCCCATTTGGTTGCCAGGCCGGGTTCGATGTCGGTGCCGCCGCGTTTGAATTGGGTGAGGCGGTTGAAGACGGTTTCGGCGGAGGCGTCGAAGTCGGTGCCGCTGGTGTATTGGCTGGGGTCGAAGCCTGCCGGGCTGGCTTCGGAGCAATAAACGAGTGTTGTGGCGGCGTTGGCGATCGGGGCTATGGCTGTTAGTGCGAGGGTGATTAGTAGTGGTTTGAGGGTGAATCTTTCCATGGAGTCCCCGGGGAGATTGGAGGTGGTTGTGATTTCAGGGTAGCGGGGATTTGGGGGGCTTCGGAAATATCGTTTTTCTTGGGGGAGTGTCTATCTCGGTATATCCAGCGGTTGTGGGCATATCCGTTGCTGCGGTGATGGCTGCTTAGGGTTCCGCCCTTACGGCGGGTCACTTTTTACAAACGCCCGGAATGCCGGCCCAGAAAAAAGTAACCAAAAACGCTTGCTCCTGCGTGCGGCCCGCTCGCTGGGGCTCGGGGTTCCTTCGCTCCGGGATCGATCCGGGCGCAGCGTCTCCGGTTTGCTTCGCTGCACCTACTCCCGCTGTGTTTGGCTTCGCCAAACGGTCGCTGCGCTCCCACGCCCGGATCAATCCCTCCACTCAGCCTTCCGACGTCGCCCGTGGATCAAGATCAAAAGCAGGCGAGCTGACACTCGGCCTATTGAGTGGTGAAAAGCGGGTGTCTGCTTTAGTTTTGAGTTGGATTTGCCCCTCACCCCAGCCCTCTCCCGAGGGAGAGGGAGCCGATTTTTGGGCATTTCAAAATCTGAGTTCGACTCGGTATTTCACGTCGGCGTAGCTCGCCCAAACACCTCGGTCAGTCCCCTCTCCCTTTGGGAGAGGGCTAGGGTGAGGGTTTGCTTTTGACTGTTTAAATCTGTGTCAGATAACCAGAACCTTCCCACAGGGTTTTCAGGTTGTCCGTCGGACGTCGGCTCTCTAGGCTCTGGGTATCGCTGAATGTTCAGTGATCGGGTGTGAGAGCCCGCCGAGCTTGAAACTAGCACCAGTAAGACCATAATTGCGGCCGGTTTATTAGCCGTCGCAATGCCTTATGGCGGCTGTGTGCGGGCAGACTTCGGTCTGGCCGGTTTTCTGCTCACCGGTTTCTCACTCCGCACATAGCTGCCACCCTTTGCCACGTGAGAAATGGCTGAGGGCGGCTCGAATGACGAGCAGATTTTTATGAAAGATCAAATTGTCCCCGATCCCCCCCCTCGAATCCACAACCCCGCTCGAAGACGCCATCCGCGCCGACGATCAGATCAAAAACCGCGAAGCGATAAAGCGCGCCCTCGACTTCTACCTCAGCCCCGAACCCAGTAAACCGCGTCTACCCAGCACGATGTTCCTTGTCCATCCGAACATCGACACGGAAAGTCTGCTCGCGCATGCCTGCGAGTCACTCGCTTCGGCGAATGTCATGGCAGGCGATTTCGCTGATCAGCTCAGCCGCCCGCAACGCAGCACGGCGTTGGCGATTCAGCAGATTGTGATGCTGGCGGAGTTGGCGGTGAATCGGGCGCTGGATCGGGTTGATCCGCAGGCTTGATACCGCGTTATCGTTCATCGCGAGCAGGCTCACTCCTACAATTGAAATGCATTCCTCTGTAGGAGTGAGCCTGCTCGCGATGAGGGCAGATCATTCCCCCCAAAATTCGGACACAAAAAAACCGGCGATCATTCACTGATCGCCGGTCTTTCATTCAGCCCACATCAAATCACTGCATCAACACTTCAATCGAACCATCAGCCGTCATGCTCACCTGGCTGGTGCCCGCTTCGACTTCCGGCGTCACCGGGGCCGAATCCATCGCTGCCGCTTTCATCATCATCGGTGCGCGCAGGTACGGTTGTGGATAACCGTTGCTGTTGAGGTTCAGGTTGACGATTTTGTAGCCCTTGCCGCCCAGTGCGTCGGTGGCAAGTTGCGCGCGGTTCTTGAATGCAGTCACGGCTTCTTCCAGCAGTTTGTCTTCGCTGGACTTGCGGGTCGGGTCGGCGATGGCGAAGTCCATACCGCCCATTTTCAGGTCGCCCAGCAGTTCGCCGGTGAGTTTCGACAGGGCGGCGAAGTCGGCGCTTTCCAGGCGCAGTTCGGCGCGTTCACGCCAGCCGGTGATCTTCTGGCCCTTGGTGTCGTAGATCGGGTAGCTGTTGCGGCTGCCCTGGCGCAGGGTGATGTCCTTGACTTGCTTGGCCTGGGCCAATGCCTTGTTCATGGTGGTGCTGACGTCGGCGGCGAGTTTCGCCGGGTCGGTGTTTTGCTCTTCGGTGTAGAGGGTGACGATCATCAGGTCGCGGGCGACTTCCGTGCTGACTTCGGCGCGCAGGGAAATCTGGTTGTAATGCAGCTCATCAGCGGCCAGGGCCGGGAGGCTGGCGATGCTGCCGACGGTCAGGGCGAGAAGGGCGGCGCTGCGGCGAAATGTGTGCATGAAAGCTCCTTGATGAGGGCGCAGGTGATGGTTCGGGGGCCTGCGTGAAACCATCAGACTCTAGCTTCTGTGATCCGGTTCGCCCAGTTACAACTTCTATACAGATGGCCGGGGCTGCTGCGCAGCCCTTCGCGAGCAGGCTCGCTCCCACAGGGAAATGCATTTCAAAGGTGGGAGCGAGCCTGCTCGCGAAGGCGTCCTTATAGCCGCCGATAATGTTTTTGCCATGTGGTCGTTTGCCGCACTTTCGCCTCTCGAGGCCGTGCGTTGGTTATACTCCGTGCGATCCGCCTGGAGCGCTCATCAGGAGAGCTCATGCTCGCCCCCGTACAATTGACTTCCGCCACTCGCCAGAATCTCTGGCGGCTGACTTTCATCCGCACCCTGGTGCTCGCCGCGCAGGCCGGTTCCGTAGGCCTGGCCTACTGGCTGCAATTGTTGCCGTTGCCGTGGGTGCAACTGGCGATGACCCTCGGCTGCTCGACGCTGCTCTGCGTGTTTACCGCCGTGCGCCTGCGCACTTCGTGGCCGGTGACCGAACTCGAATATGCGCTGCAACTGGCATGTGATCTGGTGATCCACAGTGCGTTGCTGTACTTCTCCGGCGGCTCGACCAACCCGTTTGTTTCTTACTATCTGGTGCCGCTGACCATCGCGGCGGTGACGCTGCCGTGGCGCTATTCGGTGATCCTGTCCGGCATCGCGCTGGCGCTGTACACCGTGATGCTCACGCGTTTCTATCCGTTGGAAACCCTGCCGGTGGCCCGCGAGAATCTGCAGATCTACGGTATGTGGCTAAGCTTTGCCTTGGCCGCTGCAGTGATCACGTTCTTCGCTGCACGCATGGCCGAAGAGTTGCGCCGTCAGGAAGAGTTACGGGCTATTCGCCGCGAAGAAGGCCTGCGCGATCAGCAATTGCTGGCTGTTGCCACTCAGGCCGCTGGCGCGGCGCATGAATTGGGTACGCCGCTGGCGACCATGAGCGTACTGCTCAAGGAGATGCAGCAGGATCATCCCGACCCGTTGTTGCAGGACGATCTGAAGGTGCTGCAGGACCAGGTCAAACTGTGCAAGGAAACCTTGCAGCAATTGGTCCGCGCCGCCGAAGCCAATCGACGTCTGGCCGTCGAGATGCAGGACGTCACCGACTGGCTTGACGAAGCCCTCAACCGCTGGCACCTGATGCGTCCGGAGGCCAGTTATCGCTTCCACCGTCTCGGCCAGGGCACGGTGCCGCGTATGGCGCCGCCGCCGGATCTGACGCAGGCACTGTTGAATCTGCTCAACAATGCCGCCGATGCCTGCCCGGAAAATCTCCAGGTGACCCTGGACTGGGACGTCGAGAACCTGACCATCAGCATTCGTGACCACGGCGCCGGTGTGCCGCTGGCCATCGCCGAGCAGATCGGCAAACCGTTTTTTACCACCAAGGGCAAAGGTTTCGGCCTGGGCCTGTTTTTGAGCAAGGCCAGCGTGACACGCGCCGGCGGCTCAGTGAAACTCTATAGTCATGAGGAAGGCGGCACGCTCACCGAGCTGCGCCTGCCCCACGGCGCCCGAGGAGACCAACATGAGTGACGAAATCCAAGTCGAAGGCGAAGAACTGCCGCATTTGCTGCTGGTCGACGACGACGCAACATTTACCCGCGTCATGGCCCGCGCCATGGCTCGCCGTGGCTTTCGCGTCAGCACCGCCGGCTCCGCTGAGGAAGGCCTGACCATCGCCCAGGCCGATCTGCCTGATTACGCAGCGCTCGACCTGAAAATGGACGGCGACTCCGGTCTGGTGCTGCTGCCCAAGCTGCTGGAGCTGGACCCGGAAATGCGCGTGGTGATCCTCACCGGTTATTCGAGCATTGCCACTGCGGTCGAAGCGATCAAGCGCGGCGCCTGCAACTACCTGTGCAAACCGGCCGATGCTGACGACGTGCTGGCCGCGTTGTTGTCCGAGCACGCCGACCTCGACAGTCTGGTGCCGGAAAACCCGATGTCGGTCGACCGCCTGCAGTGGGAACACATCCAGCGCGTGCTCACCGAGCACGAAGGCAACATCTCCGCCACTGCCCGCGCCCTGGGCATGCACCGCCGCACCCTGCAGCGCAAACTGCAGAAGCGCCCGGTTCGTCGCTGAACCTGCGCTGAACGACTATCGCCAGCCCTCGCGATAAAACGCACCGATCATTTATGATCGGTGCGTGTCTGTTCTTTTCTATATCGAGCCTTATCCATGAATCAGAACGCTGAATATTCCGCGGTCAACGATGCTGTGCGCGGGCAGTTTTTTCGCAAGGTGTGGGCGATCATCACGCCGTATTGGCGCAGTGAAGAGAAGGGCAAGGCCTGGACGCTGCTGATTGCGGTGATCGCGCTCTCGCTGCTGAGCGTGGGCATCTCGGTGTGGTTCAACACTTGGTACAAGGATTTCTACAACGCCCTGCAAAAGAAGGACGAAGCGGCGTTCTGGCGCTTGATTCTGTATTTTTGCGGCATTGCGGCCGTGGCGATTATCGGTGCGGTGTACAGGCTCTATCTGACTCAGATGCTGACGATTCGCTGGCGGGCCTGGCTCACTGAAAAGCATTTCTCCCGTTGGCTCGCCGACAAGAATTACTACCAGCTGGAGCAGGGCGGTTACACCGATAACCCGGACCAGCGCATTTCCGAAGACCTCAACAACTTCACCTCCAACACCCTCGAACTGGGTATCGGGCTGCTGCGCAATATCGTCAGTCTGGTGTCGTTCTCGATTATTCTCTGGGGCGTGTCCGGCAGTATCGAGGTCTATGGAATCACGATTCCCGGCTACATGTTCTGGTGTGTGCTGGTTTATGCGGTAGTGGGCAGTTGGCTGACACACTTGATCGGTCGTCGTTTGATCGGTCTGAACAACCAACAACAACGCTTCGAAGCCGACCTGCGTTTTTCCATGGTGCGGATTCGCGAGAATGCCGAGAGCATCGCGTTGTACAACGGCGAACCGAACGAAAACCGTCGCTTGAGCGCCCGCTTCGGCAATGTCTGGCACAATTTCTGGGACATCATGAAAGTGTCCAAGCGCCTGACGTTTTTCACTGCCGGTTACAGCCAGGCCGCGATCATTTTTCCGTTTATTGTGGCGTCACCACGTTACCTGGCCGGCAAGATCGAGTTGGGCGAGCTGATGCAGATCAGCTCGGCTTTCGGCAACGTCCAGGAAAGTTTCAGCTGGTTCATCAGTGCGTACCAGAGCCTCGCTTCCTGGCGCGCCACCTGTGATCGTCTGCTGAGTTTCCGTCAGGCGATGACCGATAACGAAGAGCGCGTGCCAGCCATCGATGTGCAGAATCAGGGCAGTGAATTGCAGGTGCACAACCTTGGCCTCGATCTGGCGGACGGTCGCCATCTGCTGACCAGCGCCGACATGACCGTCGAGCCGGGCGAGCGTGTCATGCTCAGCGGCCGTTCCGGCAGCGGCAAGTCGACCTTACTGCGGGCGATGGGGCATCTGTGGCCGGCGGGCCACGGCAACATTCGTCTGCCGGCGGCGCGCTATCTGTTTCTGCCGCAGAAACCGTATCTGCCGATCGGCACTCTGCGCGAGGCGTTGAGTTATCCACAACCGGGCGACACCTACGCGCCGGAACGTTATGCACAAGTGCTGGAAACCTGCCGCTTGCCGCATCTGGTCGCGCGGCTGGACGAGGCCAATCACTGGCAACGCATGCTCTCGCCGGGCGAACAGCAGCGTTTGGCGTTCGCCCGCGCCATGCTTTATGCGCCGCAATGGCTGTACATGGACGAAGCGACTTCGGCGATGGATGAGGAAGACGAAGCGACGCTGTATCAGGCGTTGATTGATCAGATACCGGGGCTGAGCATTGTCAGCGTCGGCCATCGCAGCAGTTTGAAACGCTTCCATCCACGGCACGTGCGGATCGACAGCGGCCATTTGGTTGAACAGACCGTGACCGCCTGATCATCGTTAAACCCCTGTAGGAGTGAGCCTGCTCGCGATAGCGTTGGGTCAGTCACATCGATGCTGAATGTGCGGCGGTCATCGCGAGCAGGCTCACTCCTACATAAAGTGATGTAAACCGGAAAGTGATCGTACAACCCGCTTGAGCTATGATGCCCACAAGCCGAATTTTCGAGACAAAATGCAAACCATGGAAAACCTGATCGACACCCCGCGCCTCCCGCGCAAGCGCCGTAGCCTGGCCCAGGAACTGGTGACGGTGCTGAGCGAGCAGATCCGCGATGGCCTGCTCAAGCGCGGTGACAAACTGCCCACCGAGTCGGCGATCATGGAAGCCCATGGCGTCAGCCGCACCGTGGTGCGCGAGGCGATTTCGCGTTTGCAGGCTGCAGGGCAAGTGGAAACCCGCCACGGCATCGGCACCTTCGTGCTCGACACGCCGAGCCCGAGTGGTTTCCGCATTGATCCGGCCACCGTCGTCACCCTGCGTGATGTGCTGGCGATTCTCGAATTACGTATCAGCCTCGAAGTGGAGTCTGCCGGCCTGGCCGCGCAACGCCGCAGCGCCGAGCAACTGGCGACCATGCGCGCCGCCCTCGATGCACTCAACGAAAGCGCGGCCCACGCCAGTGATGCTGTTGCTTCGGACTTTGCCTTCCACCTGGAAATCGCGCTGTCCACCGGCAACCGCTACTTCACCGACATCATGACCCACCTGGGCACCAGCATCATTCCGCGTACGCGGCTCAATTCTGCGCGTCTGGCTCACGATGATCAGCAGCACTACATGAGCCGCCTGAGCCGTGAGCACGAAGAAATCTACGACGCGATTGCCCGTCAGGATTCCGATGCAGCGCGTGCGGCGATGCGTCTGCACCTGACCAACAGCCGTGAAAGACTGCGCCAGGCGCATGAAGAGGCGCAGGCGCAGAGGGGCTGAGTCGTCAGCCCACGATCCGTAAACTCAACGGCTGCGAAAACGGCTCCATACTCGACTCATCAACAAACTTGTAACGCAATTCGACATCCGTATTCAGGTACGCATGAAGTGCCTGTCTGGAAATCTGCAATTCGATCCCCGTCAGTTTCTCCATGTCATCTTCGGCATCGTCCCAAGTGCCGGTGTCCACTTCGTCACCTGCCCATTCCGGCTGTTCCGGGTCGTCGCCGAGAATCGGATAAACACTCCAGTTCGCCGGAAAATCGCTCGAATCCGGGACCTGTACGATCAATACATCGGGCAGCACGGATAGCTGAAGGGTGAGAGTGCCGGAGGCAGAGGCCACTTGCGCGAGGGTCGGCGCAGCATAATTCACAACCATTTCGGTTTCCTTCGAAGGTCCGCCACGATCCTTCGTGGCAGTCGTCGCACCTTACCCAGCGTTTCTCCAACGCTCAGTAAACGAATCTTGACCAGACATTTCCGCGCTAGAACCCTTTAAACACGGGCTTTTTCGACGATTCCTGCCAAGCCTTAAACAGTTTTGTCCGACAAAAAACCACCCACAACGATGAAATGCAGTTGACGGTTATCTTTTAAGTTGTACGATGACCTACAACTTCAGCGAAGGCTGAACGGACCAATCACAAAAAACGTTGCTACCAGGGTGTTCGAATAATGAATCCACAAGAACTGAAGTCCATCCTCTCTGCCGGCCTGCTGTCTTTCCCGGTGACCGATTTCAACGCGCAGGGCGATTTCAACCGCGCGGGCTATATCAAACGCCTGGAATGGCTGGCTCCGTATGGCGCTTCAGCCTTGTTCGCCGCCGGCGGCACCGGTGAGTTCTTCTCCCTGGCTGCCAGCGAATACTCGGAAATCATCAAGACTGCCGTCGACACTTGCGAAACCAGCGTGCCGATCCTCGCCGGTGTCGGTGGTTCGACCCGTCAGGCCATCGAATACGCCCAGGAAGCCGAGCGTCTGGGCGCCAAAGGCCTGTTGCTGCTGCCGCACTACCTGACCGAAGCGAGCCAGGACGGTGTTGCCGCTCACGTTGAAGCGGTGTGTAAATCGGTCAACATCGGCGTGGTCGTTTACAACCGCAACGTTTGCCGCTTGACCGCGCCGCTGCTGGAACGCCTGGCCGAGCGCTGCCCGAACCTGATCGGTTACAAGGACGGTCTGGGCGATATCGAGTTGATGGTGTCGATCCGTCGCCGCCTCGGTGATCGCTTCAGCTACCTGGGTGGTCTGCCGACCGCCGAAGTTTACGCTGCGGCTTACAAAGCGCTGGGCGTACCGGTTTACTCGTCGGCGGTGTTCAACTTCATCCCGAAAACCGCGATGGACTTCTACCACGCGATCGCCCGTGAAGATCACGCCACCGTTGGCAAGATCATCGACGACTTCTTCCTGCCGTACCTCGACATTCGCAACCGCAAGGCCGGTTACGCCGTGAGCATCGTCAAGGCAGGCGCAAAAATCGCCGGCTACGACGCAGGTCCGGTGCGCGCGCCGCTGACCGACCTGACAGGCGAAGAGTACGAAATGCTCGCTGCGCTGATCGACAAGCAAGGTGCGCAGTAACACCCGACAAAAACGCGGCCGCTGAGTAATCAGCGGCTTTTTGCGTAAAGGCTTTGAGATTCGAGGGCTGCCCCTGTGACAAATGCAAAACGCTACGACAACTACATCAACGGTGAATGGGTTGCCGGTGCCGATTACTCGGCCAACATCAACCCTTCGGAACTGAGCGACACCATCGGCGATTACGCCAAGGCTGACCTGACTCAGGTTCACGCCGCCATCGATGCCGCCCGCGCAGCATTCCCGGCGTATTCGACTTCGGGCATTCAGGCTCGCCACGATTCGCTGGATAAAGTCGGCACGGAAATCCTCGCCCGCCGCGAAGAGCTCGGCACCCTGCTGGCCCGGGAAGAGGGCAAGACCCTGCCCGAAGCCATCGGTGAAGTGACCCGCGCCGGTAACATCTTCAAGTTCTTCGCCGGTGAATGCCTGCGCCTGTCCGGCGACTACGTGCCGTCGGTGCGTCCGGGCGTCAATGTCGAAGTGACCCGCGAAGCGCTGGGCGTGGTCGGTCTGATCACCCCGTGGAACTTCCCGATTGCGATTCCTGCGTGGAAGATTGCCCCGGCGCTGGCCTACGGCAACTGCGTGGTGCTGAAGCCTGCAGATCTGGTTCCGGGTTGCGCCTGGGCGCTGGCGGAAATCATCTCCCGCGCAGGCTTCCCGGCTGGCGTGTTCAACCTGGTGATGGGCAGTGGTCGCGTGGTTGGCGATGCGCTGGTGCAGAGCCCGAAGGTCGATGGCATCAGCTTCACCGGTTCCGTCGGCGTGGGCCGGCAGATCGCGGTCAACTGCGTGTCGCGCCAGGCCAAGGTTCAGCTGGAAATGGGTGGCAAGAACCCGCAGATCATTCTCGACGACGCCGACCTCAAACAAGCGGTCGAGTTGTCGGTGCAGAGCGCGTTCTACTCCACCGGTCAGCGTTGCACCGCATCGAGCCGTTTGATCGTTACCGCCGGTATTCACGACAAGTTCGTTGAAGCGATGGCCGAGCGCATGAAGTCGATCAAGGTCGGCCACGCGCTGAAATCCGGCACAGACATCGGTCCAGTGGTTTCGCAAGCGCAGCTTGAACAAGACATGAAGTACATCGACATCGGCCAGTCCGAAGGCGCACGTCTGGTCAGCGGCGGCGGTGTGGTGACTTGCGATACCGAGGGCTACTTCCTCGCGCCAACGCTGTTTGCCGACAGTGAAGCGTCGATGCGCATCAGTCGCGAAGAAATCTTTGGCCCGGTGGCGAACATTGTTCGCGTGGCCGATTACGACGCGGCGCTGGCGATGGCCAACGACACCGAATTCGGTTTGTCGGCGGGTATCGCGACCACTTCGCTGAAGTATGCCAACCACTTCAAACGCCATTCGCAAGCCGGGATGGTCATGGTCAATCTGCCGACCGCTGGCGTCGATTACCACGTTCCGTTTGGTGGCCGTAAAGGTTCATCCTATGGCTCACGTGAGCAAGGCCGCTATGCGCAAGAGTTCTACACGGTCGTGAAGACCAGCTACATCGGTTCCTGATCCACGCAATACCCCTGTAGGAGCCGCCGCAGGCTGCGATCATTCAAGATCAAAAGATCGCAGCCTGCGGCAGCTCCTACAGGAAATAAATGCAAGACCAAAGAAGATTCACCCGCGCATAAAAATAATCAGTGGGAGTACATCTACATGCAATCGACTCAAAAGCCGACTCACGTCCGCTATTTGATCCTGCTCATGCTGTTTCTGGTGACCACGATCAACTACGCTGACCGCGCCACGATCGCCATCGCCGGCTCCAGCCTGCAAAAAGATCTGGGCATCGACGCGGTCACCCTCGGCTATATCTTCTCCGCATTCGGTTGGGCCTACGTGGCCGGGCAAATCCCCGGCGGCTGGCTGCTCGATCGTTTCGGCTCGAAAAAAGTCTATGCCCTGAGCATTTTCACCTGGTCGCTGTTCACCGTGCTGCAAGGCTTTGTCGGTGAGTTCGGCATGTCCACGGCCATTGTTGCGCTGTTCATGCTGCGCTTCCTGGTCGGTCTGGCTGAAGCGCCTTCGTTCCCCGGCAACGCGCGCATCGTGGCCGCCTGGTTCCCGACCGCTGAACGTGGCACCGCCTCGGCGATCTTCAACTCGGCGCAATACTTTGCCACCGTGTTGTTCGCACCGCTGATGGGCTGGATCGTTTACTCCTTTGGCTGGGAACACGTGTTCATCGTCATGGGTATCCTCGGGATCATCTTCTCGCTGGTCTGGCTGAAAGTGATCTACAGCCCGCGTGAACACCCACGCATCAACGAAGCCGAGTTCAAGCACATCGCTGAAAACGGCGGCATGGTCGACATGGACCAGAAGGGCAAAAAGTCCGACGGTCCGAAATGGGATTACATCCGTCAGTTGCTGACCAATCGCATGATGCTGGGCGTGTATCTGGGCCAGTACTGCATCAACGGCATCACTTACTTCTTCCTGACCTGGTTCCCGGTGTATCTGGTGCAAGAGCGTGGCATGACCATTCTCAAGGCCGGTTTCATCGCCTCGCTGCCGGCAATCTGCGGTTTCATCGGCGGCGTGCTCGGTGGGGTGATTTCCGACTACCTGCTGCGCAAGGGCCACTCGCTGACCTTCGCTCGCAAAGCGCCGATCATCGCCGGTCTGCTGGTATCCAGCAGCATCGTTGCCTGTAACTATGTTGAAGTGGAATGGATGGTCGTCGGGTTCATGGCCCTGGCCTTCTTCGGCAAAGGCGTTGGCGCACTGGGCTGGGCGGTGGTCTCCGACACCTCGCCAAAACAGATCGCCGGTCTGAGCGGTGGCCTGTTCAACACCTTCGGCAACATCGCTTCGATCACCACACCGATCGTGATTGGCTACATCATCAGCTCCACCGGTTCGTTCAAATGGGCGCTGGTGTTCGTCGGTGCCAACGCACTGGTCGCGGTGTTCAGCTATCTGGTGATCGTTGGCCCGATCAAACGTGTGGTACTCAAAGAGCCGCCAACCAACGGCGGTGTTGAAGCCAGTGGTAAATTGTCCCAAGCGCATTCCTGAGGAGCGGCGTCATGCAGTTGATTGAACATTCCGACTCGCCGCGCCACATCCGCCTGCACGAGCGGGACAACGTGGTGGTAGTGGTCAACGACCAGGGCGCACCGGCCGGCACTGAGTTTGCCGATGGCCTGGTGACGCTGGAATTTGTGCCGCAGAGCCACAAGGTTACGCTCGAAGACATTCCCGAGGGCGGTCCGGTGATTCGCTACGGTCAGGTGATCGGCTACGCGTTGCAGCCGATCCGCCGGGGCAGTTGGGTCAAGGAAGATCAACTGCGCATGCCGACCGCGCCGCCGCTGGACAGCCTGCCGCTGTCCACCGAGGTGCCGGACGCGCAGGCACCGCTGGAAGGCTTCACGTTCGAGGGCTATCGCAACGCCGACGGCACCGTCGGCACGCGCAATATTCTTGGCATCACCACCACGGTGCAGTGCGTCACGGGCGTGCTCGATCACGCGGTGAAAAGGATCAAGGAAGAACTGCTGCCGAAGTACCCACACGTCGATGACGTGGTGGCGCTGACTCACAGTTACGGCTGCGGTGTAGCGATCACCGCCACCGACGCTTACATCCCGATTCGCACCGTGCGCAATCTGGCGCGCAACCCCAACCTCGGTGGTGAGGCGTTGGTGATCAGTCTGGGCTGCGAGAAATTGCAGGCCGGGCAGGTGATGCACGAGGACGACGCTTCGGTGGATCTCAGCGATCCGTGGCTGTATCGCTTGCAGGATTCCAGTCACGGTTTCACCGAAATGATCGAGCAGATCATGGAACTGGCTGAAGTGCGCCTGAAGAAACTCGACCAGCGCCGCCGCGAAACCGTGCCGGCGTCCGAGTTGATTCTCGGTATGCAGTGCGGCGGCAGCGATGCGTTCTCCGGGATCACCGCCAACCCGGCACTGGGCTATGCCTCGGACTTGTTGCTGCGTGCGGGGGCGACGGTGATGTTTTCCGAAGTCACCGAAGTGCGCGATGCGATTTATCTGCTCACTTCTCGTGCTGAAACCAAGACCGTCGCCGAGGAACTGGTGCGCGAGATGGACTGGTACGACCGCTATCTTGCCAAAGGTGAAGCGGATCGCAGCGCAAATACGACGCCGGGCAACAAGAAGGGCGGGTTGTCGAACATTGTCGAGAAGTCGCTGGGTTCGATCGTCAAATCCGGCAGCAGCGCGATCAATGGCGTGCTCGGCCCGGGCGAGCGCTTCAAGCAGAAGGGTTTGATTTTCTGTGCGACGCCGGCGAGTGATTTTGTTTGCGGCACGTTGCAGTTGGCGGCGGGGATGAACCTGCATGTGTTCACCACCGGGCGTGGCACGCCGTACGGTTTGGCGATGGCGCCGGTGGTGAAAGTCTCGACACGCACGGAGCTGGCGCAGCGCTGGCCGGATCTGATCGACATCGACGCCGGGCGGATTGCCACCGGGCGTGCGACCATCGAAGAGTTGGGCTGGGAGTTGTTTCACTACTATCTGGATGTTGCGAGCGGCAAGCAGCAGACATGGGCGGAGAAGCACAAGCTGCATAACGACATTACGTTGTTCAACCCGGCGCCGATTACTTGATGCGTGATCGGCTTGGCCCTCACCCCAGCCCTCTCGCGGGGGGAGAGGGGGCCGATCCAGGGATATTTTAGAAGTACATCGACCTGAAAGTGCTTTGCCGAATCCATAATCGACTCGGTCTTGCAGGTCGATGTATGCCGCAAAACACCTCGGTCAGTCCCCTCTCCCTCGGGGAGAGGGTTAGGGTGAGGGGCTTTTCAAGCTTTTGGCTTATCATTAGCCCCCTAACGACGCTCACCCAAGGCTCCCCGGCATGCTGGCAATCTTCCTCGAAACCCTGAACATCACCGCGCCGGTGTTTGCCATGCTGTTTCTCGGTGTGCTGCTCAAGCGCATCGACTGGATCAACGACAACTTCATCCACACCGCCTCGTCGCTGGTGTTCAACGTGACCATGCCGGCGCTGCTGTTCCTCGGCATTCTGCACGCCGACCTGCATGCGGCACTGCAACCGTCCCTGCTGATCTATTTCTCCCTTGCCACGCTGGTGAGCTTTGCCCTGGCCTGGGGCTGGGCGATTTTCCGCTGCCCGCGGGAAGATCGCGGCATCTACACCCAGGGCGCGTTTCGCGGCAATAACGGCGTGATCGGACTGGCGCTGGCGGCGAGCATGTACGGCGATTACGGGATTTCCCTCGGGGCGATTCTCGCAGCGTTGGTGATCCTGTTTTACAACACCCTGTCGACCATCGTGCTGGCGGTGTACAGCCCGGTGATCAAGTCCGATCCGTGGAGCATCTGCAAAAGCGTGTTCAGCAATCCACTGATCATCAGCGTGATTGCGGCGGCGCCGTTTGCCTATTTCAAGATTGCTTTGCCGGGCTGGCTGGAGACATCCGGCCAGTATCTGGCACAGACCACCTTACCGCTGGCGCTGATCTGCATTGGCGGCACGCTGTCGCTGGCAGCGTTGCGCAAGAGCGGCAACATGGCGCTCAGTTCGAGTCTGGTGAAGATGGTCGGTTTGCCGGTACTGGCAACGCTGGGGGCGTGGTTGTGGGGTTTTCGCGGGGCGGAGCTGGGGATTCTGTTTCTGTACTTCGGCAGCCCGACGGCGGCGGCAAGTTTTGTCATGGCGCGGGCGGCGCAAGGCAATCATGAACTGGCGGCGGCGATTATTGTGCTGACCACGTTGATGGCGGCGATTACTACCAATATCGGGATCTTTGTTTTGCAGTGGGGTGGGTGGATCTAAAGGGCAACATCAAAAGATCGCAGCCTGCGGCAGCTCCTACATGGGCATGCGTTCCTGTAGGAGCTGCCGAAGGCTGCGATCTTTTAGCTTTTCTGGTAGGTATCAATCACTTCCTGCGCCGCGCGAAAAGCATCAATCGCCGCCGGCACGCCGGCATACACCGCGCAATGCAGCAGCGCCTCACGAATCTCGTTCACGGTGCAACCATTGTTCAGCGCACCGCGTACGTGGCCTTTCAATTCCTGCGGGCACTTCAGTGCCGTCAGCGCGGCGAGGGTTATCAGGCTGCGGGTTTTCAGCGGCAGACCTTCGCGGTTCCACACGCCACCCCAGGCATGTTCATTGACGAAATCCTGCAAGGGTTGAGTGAATTCGGTGGCGTTGCCCAAGGCGCGATCAACAAATGCATCGCCCATTACCTGGCGGCGGACGTCTACCCCGGATTGCTTCGATTCGGTCATGGCATATCACTCTTGTGGTGTTGGCGGCGCCAGGCGCGGATGGAGGTGAACAGCAGAAACGCCAGCAACGGCGGCAGAACGTAAAACAGCATCAAGCGCTCCAGCTTGCCGGCCAGCGGCATGCCGGTGGTGAACGACACCACATGCAGCCCGTAGACCAGATACAAACCGAGCAGCAACAAACCTTCGGTGCGGGTCACGCGGTAGCCTGAATAGAACACCGGCAAGCACAGCGCGGCGACGCCGAGCATCACCGGCAAGTCGAAATCCAGCGCGTTCGGCGACACCGATAACGGCGTCGGTGCGATCAACGCAGTCAGGCCAAGCACGCCGAGCAGGTTGAACAGATTGGCACCGATCACGTTGCCCACGGCGATGTCCCGTTGCCCGCGCAGTGCGGCGATCAGCGAGGTCGCCAGTTCCGGCAGCGAAGTGCCGACGGCGACCACGGTCAGACCGATCACCCGTTCGGAGAAACCCAGATCCGTCGCCACTACCACCGCCGCGCCCAGCAGCAGATGCCCGGCAAACACCAACATCGCCAAACCGACGATGATCATCAGCGAGCTGCCAATCCAGGACACTTGCGCAGCGTCTGTCTGTGCCGAGTGCGGGCGCGTCGAATGCCGCGACTGACGCAGCAAAAGGCCGAGGTACAACGCCAATGCAGCCAGCAAGAGGATGCCGTCGAAGCGTCCGATCTCTTCGTTCCACGCCAATACGAACACCAACAGACTGGCGCCGATCATCAGCGGAATGTCGAGGCGCACCAACTGCCGTGACACGCGCAACGGGATGATCAGCGCCGACAGGCCGAGGGTCACAAGGATGTTGAAGATGCTGCTGCCGACCACGCTGCTGACCGCGATGTCGGGATTGTGCGCCAACGCGGCTTGCACACTGACTGCCATCTGCGGCGCGCTGCTGCCGAGGGCGACGATGGTCAGGCCGATGATCAGCGGACGTACGTGCAAGCGTTCAGCCAGGCGCACAGCCGCACGCACCATCAGTTCGGCGCCGAAGATCAGCAGGCACAGGCCGGCGAGCAGTTCGATCACGCTGATCAGCGGTAAATCGCTCAGTCCGTAAATGGTCAGCGCTCCATCAGTCGAGAGCCTGCACGCGAACCCGTGCGGTGCCGCTGCGCAGCATGCCGAGCTGTTCGGCGGCCTCGCGGGAAACGTCGATCAGACGTCCACGGGTGTGCGGGCCGCGGTCGTTGATACGGACCACGACGGATTCATCGTTTTTCAGGTTGGTGACCTTCACCCGTGTACCGAACGGTAGTTGGCGATGGGCAGCGGTCAGGGAATTCTGGTTGAACGGTTCGCCACTGGCGGTGCGTTTACCGTGGTGCCTGGCACCGTAATAGGAAGCGACGCCGGTCTGGTCGTAACCGTGCGGGTCGATGGTGTCGGTGCTGGCGCAACCGGCCATTAAAGAGAGCAGGGCGCAACTGATGAACAAACGCTTCATTCAAAGGTTTCCCGAATCAAATGTGGGAGTGAGCCTGCTCGCGATAGCGGTAAGACAGTCAACACTTTCAGTGTCTGACATTGCGCTATCGCGAGCAGGCTCACTCCTACAGGGTATGGAGCCAGGCTTGGGGTCTGGCTCCATTTTCATCAGCCTTCGAGCTTGCTTTTCAGCAGTTCGTTCACTTGCTGCGGGTTGGCTTTGCCTTTCGACGCTTTCATCGCCTGACCGACAAAGAAGCCGAACATCTTGCCGCGTTTGGCTTCATCCGCCGCACGATACTGTTCAACTTGCTCAGCGTTGGCCGCAAGCATTTCGTCGAGCACCGCCGAGATCGCGCCGCTGTCGGTCACTTGCTTCAGACCGCGTTTTTCGATGATCTCGTCCGCGCTGCCTTCACCGTTGGCCATCGCTTCGAACACAACCTTGGCGATCTTGCCGGAGATGGTGTTGTCCTTGATGCGCAGCAGCATGCCGCCCAACAGTTCAGCGGAAACCGGCGACTCGTCGATGTCCAGGCCTTGCTTGTTGAGCAGGCTGCCCAACTCGACCATCACCCAGTTCGCCGCCAGTTTGGCGTCGCCGCCGATGCTCGCGACTTTCTCGAAGTAATCGGCTTGCTCGCGGCTGGTGGCCAGCACGCTGGCGTCGTAGACCGACAGACCGAATTGCTCCTGGAAACGCTCGCGTTTCTGCGGAGGCAGCTCCGGCAGGGTGGCGCGCACCTCGCCGAGGAACGACTCTTCGATGACCACCGGCAGCAGGTCCGGATCGGGGAAGTAACGGTAGTCGTTGGCTTCCTCTTTCGAACGCATCGGACGGGTTTCGTCCTTGTTCGGATCGTACAGACGGGTCTGCTGGATCACTTTGCCGCCGTCTTCGATCAGCTCGATCTGCCGCTGGATCTCGGAGTTGATCGCCTTCTCGATGAAGCGGAACGAGTTGACGTTCTTGATCTCGCAGCGCGTGCCGAACTCAACCTGACCTTTCGGACGGATCGACACGTTGCAGTCGCAACGCAGCGAGCCTTCGGCCATGTTGCCGTCGCAGATACCCAGATAACGCACCAGCGCGTGGATTGCCTTGACGTAAGCCACGGCTTCCTTGGCGCTGCGCATGTCCGGCTCGGAAACGATTTCCAGCAGCGGCGTGCCGGCACGGTTCAGGTCGATGCCGGTGGCACCGTTGAATTCTTCGTGCAGGCTCTTGCCGGCGTCTTCTTCCAGGTGCGCGCGGGTGATGCCGACACGTTTGACGGTGCCGTCTTCCAGCGCGATGTCCAGGTGGCCTTTGCCAACGATCGGCAATTCCATCTGGCTGATCTGGTAGCCCTTCGGCAGGTCCGGGTAGAAGTAGTTCTTACGGGCGAACACGTTGTGCTGACCGATCTCGGCGTCAATCGCCAGACCGAACATCACTGCCATACGCACGGCTTCCTGGTTCAGCACCGGCAGAACGCCGGGCATGCCCAGGTCGATCAGGCTGGCCTGGGTGTTCGGCTCGGAACCGAACGTGGTGGAACTACCGGAAAAGATTTTCGACCGGGTAGTGAGCTGAGTGTGAATCTCCAGCCCGATCACGACTTCCCATTGCATGTGTGTCTCCTCAGAAGCCGGTTGGGGTGCGGGTGTGCCAGTCAGTGTTCAACTGATACTGGTGCGCAACATTGAGCAAACGGCCTTCCTGGAAATACGGCGCCAGCAACTGCACACCAACCGGCAGACCGTCGACAAAACCGGCCGGCATCGACAGGCCTGGCAGGCCGGCGAGGTTGGCGGTGATGGTGTAGACGTCTTCCAGATAGGCAGCAACCGGGTCGCTGTTCTTCGCGCCAAGCTTCCAGGCCGGGTTCGGCGTGGTCGGGCCGAGGATGATGTCGACTTCATTAAAGGCAGCCATGAAATCGTTCTTCACCAGACGACGGATCTTCTGCGCTTTCAGGTAGTAGGCGTCGTAGTAACCGGCGGACAGTGCGTAGGCACCGACCATGATCCGGCGCTGCACTTCTGCGCCGAAGCCTTCGCCTCGGGAGCGCTTGTACAGGTCGATCAGGTCTTTCGGTTGCTCGCAACGGTGGCCGAAACGCACGCCGTCGAAACGCGACAGGTTCGAGGAAGCCTCTGCCGGGGCGATCACGTAATACGCAGGAATCGCGTGCTGCATGTTCGGCAGGCTGATTTCCTTGATCACGGCACCGAGTTTCTGCAGCTCTTGGATGCTGTTCTGGATCAGCTCGGCGATGCGCGGGTCGAGACCGGCGCTGAAGTATTCCTTCGGCACGCCGATGCGCAGACCTTGCAGCGAATCGCCCAGGCTTGCGGAGTAATCCGGAACCGGCTCATCGATGCTGGTGGAGTCGTTCTGATCGAAGCCAGCCATACCCTGCAACAAAATGGCGCAGTCTTCAGCAGTGCGCGCCAACGGGCCGCCCTGATCGAGGCTGGAGGCGTAAGCGATCATGCCCCAGCGCGAAACGCGACCGTACGTCGGTTTCAGGCCAGTGAGGTTGGTGAACGCCGCCGGCTGACGAATCGAACCACCAGTGTCGGTGGCCGTCGCCGCTGGCAACAGACGCGCGGCAACTGCCGCCGCCGAACCACCGGACGAACCGCCCGGAACGTGTTCGAGGTTCCACGGGTTTTTCACCGCGCCATACCAGCTCGACTCGTTGGCCGAACCCATGGCGAATTCGTCCATGTTGGTCTTGCCCAGGGTAACGGCACCGGCAGCCGCCAGTTTCGCGACCACGGTGGCGTCGTACGGGGCTTTGAAGTTGTCGAGCATCTTCGAGCCGCAGCTGGTGCGAATGCCCTGAGTGCAGAACAAATCCTTGTGAGCGATCGGCGCGCCAAGCAGGGCGCCGCTCTCACCGCTGGCGCGGCGTGCATCGGCAGCTTTCGCCTGCTCGATGGCCAGCTCTTCGGTGAGGCTGATGAAACTGTTGAGCTGCGGATCGAGCTGGGTGATACGCGCCAGCAGGACTTTGGTCAGCTCTTCGGAGGAAAACTTTTTATCGGCGAGACCGCGGGCGATCTCGGCCAGAGTCATTTGATGCATTGCAGGCTCTTTCCCTTTAGTCGATGACTTTCGGAACCAGATACAGGCCGTTTTCGACCGCTGGTGCGATGGACTGGTAGGCCTCGCGGTGATTGCTCTCGGTCACGACGTCGGCGCGCAGGCGCTGACTGGCTTCCAGCGGGTGGGCCAGAGGCTCGATTCCGTCGGTATTAACAGCCTGCATTTCGTCGACCAGACCGAGAATGCTGTTGAGAGCGGAAGTAATGTGTGGAAGATCGGCATCATTGAGGCCAAGGCAGGCCAGATGAGCGATTTTTTCCACGTCGGAGCGTTCTAGCGCCATCGGGATTCTCCTGTGGAAAACAGAACGGACGGCGTCCGTGTGTTAGATTGTCGGAACACTACCGCACTTCTACGGTCATAAGGCCGCGATTGTGGGGCTTGGTGCACAGAAAAGCGGCCAATTTAACATATTGGCGCCTTGCCCAAAATCCCTGTCGTTGTTAGAGTTTGCCGCACTTTTTTACCCACGCGTTGCCTAGGGTCCCTTTCCCATGTTCAAGAAACTGCGTGGCATGTTTTCCAGCGATCTTTCCATTGACCTGGGCACTGCCAACACCCTTATTTACGTGCGCGAGCGCGGTATCGTCCTGAATGAGCCATCGGTTGTGGCCATTCGGACACACGGTAACCAGAAAAGTGTCGTTGCTGTCGGCACCGAGGCCAAGCGCATGCTCGGCCGTACACCGGGCAACATTGCTGCCATTCGTCCGATGAAGGACGGCGTGATCGCCGACTTCAGCGTCTGCGAAAAGATGCTGCAATACTTTATTAACAAGGTTCACGAAAACAGCTTCCTGCAGCCTAGCCCTCGTGTGCTGATCTGCGTTCCATGCAAATCCACCCAGGTTGAGCGTCGTGCCATCCGTGAATCGGCCCTCGGTGCCGGTGCCCGTGAAGTGTTCCTGATCGAAGAGCCCATGGCGGCTGCGATCGGTGCCGGCCTGCCGGTAGAAGAAGCGCGCGGTTCGATGGTCGTGGATATCGGTGGTGGTACTACCGAAATCGCGCTGATCTCCCTGAACGGTGTGGTCTATGCCGAATCCGTCCGTGTTGGCGGCGACCGCTTCGACGAAGCGATCATCACCTACGTACGTCGTAACTACGGCAGCCTGATCGGTGAGTCCACCGCCGAGCGCATCAAGCAGGAAATCGGCACGGCCTACCCGGGCGGCGAAGTACGCGAAGTCGACGTTCGCGGTCGCAACCTGGCCGAAGGCGTTCCACGCGCGTTCACCCTGAACTCCAACGAAGTGCTGGAAGCTCTGCAAGAGTCCCTGGCAACCATCGTTCAGGCTGTGAAAAGCGCCCTGGAGCAATCGCCGCCGGAACTGGCTTCCGACATCGCCGAGCGTGGCCTGGTGCTGACCGGTGGTGGCGCGCTGCTGCGTGACCTCGACAAGCTGCTGGCCCAGGAAACCGGCCTGCCGGTGATCGTTGCAGAAGATCCGCTGACCTGTGTTGCTCGCGGCGGTGGCCGTGCATTGGAAATGATGGATAAGCACACCATGGATCTGCTCTCCAGCGAATAAGTGCTGGTTTGCAATACGTGGGTGAACGCGCAGGCAGCACTTTGCAGTGCTGCCTGTTGGCGTTTATCTTCTGTCAGTCTTCATCCAGGCCGGTTTGATGCCGTATGAATAAACAGAACATTTGCCTGGGAGGAGCGGCTTATTAAACCGCTTTTCGCCAAGGGCCCTTCGTTGGGCGTACGCCTGTTGGTGCTGGCCGTGCTGTCGGTCGCGCTGATGGTGGTCGATGCCCGCTTTGATCTGCTCAAGCCTGCGCGCAAACAAGCGTCGCTGGTGCTGATGGATGCCTACTGGATCACTGACCTGCCCGGACGTCTGTGGGAAGGGATTGCCAGCCAGTTCGGCAGCCGCACCGAGCTTGTCGCCGAAAACGAAAAACTCAAGACCGAAAACCTGCTGCTGCAGGGGCGCATGCAAAAGCTTGCTGCTCTCACCGAGCAGAACGTTCGGCTGCGCGAGTTGCTCAATTCTTCCGCGCTGGTCAACGAAAAGGTCGAAGTGGCCGAGTTGATCGGCATGGACCCCAATCCCTTCACCCATCGCATCATCATCAATAAAGGTGAGCGTGACGGTGTGGTGCTCGGTCAGCCGGTGCTCGATGCGCGCGGCTTGATGGGCCAGGTGGTCGAGTTGATGCCGTACACCTCGCGTGTATTGTTGTTGACCGACACTACCCACAGCATTCCCGTGCAGGTCAACCGTAACGGTCTGCGCGCGATTGCCAGCGGCACCGGAAACCCGGAACGCCTGGAATTGCGTCACGTTGCCGACACGGCGGACATCAAGGAAGGCGATCTGCTGGTCAGCTCGGGTCTTGGCCAGCGCTTCCCGGCGGGTTACCCGGTCGCCACGGTGAAAGAAGTCATTCACGATTCCGGTCAGCCGTTTGCGATCGTGCGCGCGGTGCCGACTGCTGCGTTGAACCGCAGCCGCTACCTGCTGCTGGTGTTCAGCGACAACCGCACGGCTGAAGAACGCATCAACGATGCCGCGCAGGCTCAGGAAAATCTCGATGCCTTTGGCGGCGGTCCGGTCATTCCGGCCACCGTGCCCAAGACCGTGACCGCCCCTGCTGCAGCGCCAACCCCGGCGACGGCTGTCACGCCTGCTGCGACCACTGCACCGGCCAAACCGGCTGCGAGCAAACCCCCGGCAGCGACGCCGGCGGCCAGCAAACCTCCAGCTGCCCAGCCAGCGGTGCGACCAGCGGCGAAACCGCCTGTCAGTGCCCCGGCGACAACCGGGAGACAAGAATAATGGTCGGCGCTACCGCATCGCGAAACGGCTGGATTGTCTGGCTGACGTTTCTCGTTGGCCTGCTGCTCAGCGTGTCACCTTTGCCGATTTTCATGGAGATCCTGCGCCCGTTATGGCTGGCGTTGCTCCTGACATTCTGGGCGTTGTACATGCCGCACACGGTCGGCATGGTCACGGCGTTTTGCCTGGGCCTGGCTGAAGACGTGCTGCAGGGCGACTTGTTTGGCCAGAACGCGCTCATCCTGACGCTCATCACCTTCCTCGTGCTGTCGTTGCAGCAACGCTTGCGAATGTTCCCGATGTGGCAGCAATGCCTGGTGATTCTGGTGATCTTCGGCCTCGCGCAACTGGTGCAATTGTGGCTCAGCGCTTTGACCGGTAATCGTCAGCCAACGTTGGCACTGGTGCTACCGGCGCTGGTCAGTGCCTTGCTCTGGCCTTGGGTCAGCTTTGCCCTCCGCGGATTACGCCGACGCTACAAGATCAATTGAGCCGGTGAAGCAGGGCACTGAACAGGGAGATGTTTTGATGAAGCCGCTTTACCTTGCCTCCGGATCGCCGCGTCGACGTGAATTGCTCACGCAGATCGGCGTTGCGTTCTCCGCCATCAGTGCGGATATCGACGAAACTCCACTTCCCGCAGAACTGCCATCGGCCTATGTCGAGCGTCTCGCGCGTGGCAAGGCCGAGGCCGGCCGACGCACGGTCAATTGCGCCCGGCCTTTCTGCGTGCTGGGCGCGGATACCGCCGTGGTGCTCGACGGCAAAATTCTCGGTAAACCGGTGGACGAAGCCGACGCATGCGCCATGCTGATGATGTTGTCCGACAAGGAACATGAAGTGCTGACCGCCATCGCCGTGCTCGAAGGTGAGCGCTGCGAGTCGCGAGTGGTCCGCAGCCTGGTGCGGTTCCGGCCGATCAGCCGCGAAGAAGCCGCCGCCTACTGGGCCAGCGGCGAGCCCGGCGACAAGGCCGGCGGTTATGGCATTCAAGGCCTCGGCGCGGTGTTCGTTGCCGGGCTCAATGGCAGCTATTCAGCAGTGGTCGGGTTACCCATTTGCGAAACCGCAGAACTGTTGGGCCATTTCGGCATACCCTGTTGGCAAAACCTGAACGCGCAATAAGCGTCGTACCCATCCAGATGCGGCCATTATCGTGAACATGCCTGAACGAGATCCTGCCATGAGTGAAGAGATTCTGATCAACATCACGCCGATGGAATCGCGCGTGGCGGTGGTCGAAAACGGTGTGCTGCAAGAAGTCCATGTCGAGCGCACGCAAAAGCGCGGGATTGTCGGCAACATCTATAAAGGCAAGATCGTCCGGGTGCTGCCGGGCATGCAAGCAGCATTTGTCGACATCGGCCTGGATCGCGCCGCGTTCATCCATGCCGCTGAAATCTCTCTGCGTGAGGGCCCGGCGGTGGAGAGCATCAGCTCCCTGGTGCACGAGGGTCAAAGCCTGGTGGTACAAGTCACCAAGGATCCGATCGGTTCCAAAGGCGCGCGGTTGACTACGCAGTTGTCGATCCCGTCGCGCTATCTGGTGTACATGCCGCGCACTGCCCACGTCGGCATCTCGCTGAAAATCGAAGACGAAGCCGAGCGTGAGCGCCTCAAGCAAGTGGTCAGCGATTGCGTGGCCAAGGAAGGGATCAAAGAGGCGGGCGGTTTCATTCTGCGTACCGCCGCTGAAGGTGCCGGCGCCGACGAGATCCTTATGGACATCCGTTACTTGCGACGCCTGTGGGATCAGATCAATGAACAGATCAAGACCATTTCCGCGCCGAGCGTGATCTACGAAGACCTCGGCCTGGCGTTGCGCACCCTGCGCGATCTGGTCAATCCGAAGATCGAGAAGATCCGCATCGACTCCCGGGAAACCTTCCAGAAAACCACGCAGTTCGTCGCCGAGCTGATGCCGGAAATCGCCGATCGTCTGGAACACTACCCGGGCGAACGACCGATTTTCGATCTTTACGGTGTCGAAGACGAAATCCAGAAAGCCCTTGAACGCAAGGTGCCGCTGAAATCCGGTGGCTATCTGGTGGTCGATCCGGCAGAAGCCATGACCACCATCGACGTCAATACCGGGGCGTTCGTTGGTCACCGCAACCTCGAAGAAACCATCTTCAAGACCAATCTCGAAGCCGCGACGGCGATTGCCCGGCAACTGCGCCTGCGCAATCTCGGCGGGATCATCATCATCGACTTCATCGACATGGAAGATGAAGAGCATCAGCGTCAGGTTCTGCGCACGCTGGAAAAACAGCTGGAGCGCGATCACGCCAAGACCAACATCATCGGCATCACCGAATTGGGCCTGGTGCAGATGACCCGCAAGCGCACCCGCGAAAGCCTTGAGCAAGTGTTGTGCGAGCCGTGCAGCAGCTGCCAGGGGCGCGGCAAGCTGAAAACCCCGGAAACCATCTGTTACGAGATTTTCCGCGAGATTCTTCGCGAGGCCCGTGCCTATCAGGCCGAGGGTTATCGCGTACTGGCGAACCAGAAAGTGGTCGACCGTTTGCTGGATGAAGAGTCTGGCAACGTCGCCGAGCTTGAAGGGTTTATCGGCCGCACCATTCGCTTCCAGGTGGAAACCATGTATTCCCAGGAACAATATGACGTGGTGCTGCTCTGAACCCCTGCGTCACACCCTTTTCACCGCGGCTGGCCTCAGCTTTTCGCAGTATTTTTGCCATGGGAGCCAACTGACATGGAACGTCTGACACGCATTTTGGCCGCAATCACCCGCTGGGGGCTGGGCCTGTGCGCGTTGGTTTTGGTATTGATGGCGTTGTACGTCAGTCTCGGCCGTGAACTGACCCCGCTGGTGGCCGAGTATCGTGCCGATATCGAAGCCAAAGCCAGTGCTGCGCTCGGGATGCCGTTGCAGATCGGCGAGCTGGAAGGTAACTGGAGCGGTTTTGCACCGATCTTGCTGGCCCATGACGTTATGGTCGGGGACGGTGCCAATGCCTTGCGTCTGGACCGAGTGCGCGCGGTGCCGGATCTTTGGGCCAGCCTGTTGGCTCGCGAAGTGCGCATCGCGCATCTGGAACTCAATGGCCTGAAGATCAGCCTCAAGGAAGCGGAGGACGGCAGTTGGGCGCTGGAAGGTCTGCCCGTGAAGAAAGATCAACCACTCGATGCGCAGCAGTTGTTCAATCGTTCGCAAATGATTCAGCAACTCTCGGTGCTCGACAGTCAGGTCACGCTGCAGCCGCAGGATCACGCGCCGATGACCCTGACCTATGTCGGCCTCAATCTGAAGACCGGTGCCAGTCGTCAACGCCTGGATGCGCGCCTGACATTGCCCGATGGTCAGCCGGTCGCGCTGAGCCTGCGCACGCGCCTGCGTCCAGACCAATGGCAGAACAGCGTCGTCGACGGTTACGCCAGTCTGCCGCAAAGCGATTGGGCAAAATGGCTGCCCGAGCGCATGACCCAACAATGGAATTTTTCCGCGATCAACGCCGGTGGCGAACTTTGGGTCAACTGGGGCGACGGCACTTTGCAAAGCGCCGCGCTGCGCCTCAATGCACCACAAGTGACCGGCGCCTACGCCGAGCGCAAGCCAATCCAGATCAACAATCTGGCACTCAACGCGTATTACCGGAACAGTGACGAAGGCGCGTCGGTGACCCTCGATTCGCTGGCGATGAACTTCGGCGAAAACCGTTGGGAGTCTCGCGTCCAGCTGCAACAGACCCGCGCCACCGATAAAGTCGAAGAACTCTGGCACTTGCAGGCCGATCGCCTCGATCTGACACCGATCACGCCGTTGCTCAATGCACTTGGACCGCTGCCAAAAGGTTTCGCTGAGGTGGTCGATCATTTGAACGTGACCGGCGGCTTGCGCAACGTGCTGCTGGATTTCCGGCCAGCGGCCACTGACGGCACTAAATTCAGCTTTGCCGCCAATCTCGATAAGGTCGGTTTCGATGCCTATCACGGTGCACCAGCGGCAAGAAATGTCAGCGGCAGCCTCACCGGTAACCTCGACGGTGGCGAGCTGCGCATGGACAGCAAGGACTTCGTTCTGCACCTCGACCCGATCTTCGCCAAACCGTGGCAATACCTGCAAGCCAATGCGCGGCTGACCTGGAAGCTCGATAAAGAAGGCTTCACCCTGATCGCGCCGTACCTGAAGGTGTTGGGCGAGGAGGGCAAGATTGCCGGTGACTTCCTGATCCGCCTGCATTTCGATCACAGCCAGGAAGACTACATGGACCTGCGCGTCGGTCTGGTCGATGGCGACGGTCGCTACACCGCCAAATACCTGCCCGAAGTCTTGAGCCCGGCGCTCGACGAGTGGCTGCGTACAGCGATTCTCAAGGGCGCGGTCGATCAGGGTTTTTTCCAGTATCAGGGGTCGTTGAGCAAGAATGCGGGGGAGGCTGACCGCAGCATCAGCCTCTTCTTCAAAGTGCATGACGCCGAGCTGGCGTTTCAGCCAGGCTGGCCGCATGTCAGCAACGTCAGCGGCGATGTGTTTATCGAAGACAGCGGCGTGCGCATCTGGGCCAGCAAGGGCCAGTTGCTCGACACTCAGGTCAAAGATGTCTTCGTTAATATTCCCCATGTGCCGAGCGGACAGAACAGCCACCTGTTCCTCGACGGTGCATTTTCCGGTGGTTTGGGGGACGGACTGAAAATTCTTCAGGAAGCACCGATCGGCACGGCGGACACGTTCGCCGGCTGGGAAGGTTCGGGCGACCTGCGAGGCAAGCTCAAACTGGACGTACCGCTGGCCAAGGGCGATCAACCGAAGATCCTCGTTGACTTCAAGACCGCCAATGCGCGATTGAAACTCGCCGAACCCAAGCTGGAGCTGACTCAGCTCAAGGGCGATTTCCGCTTCGACAGCGCCAAGGGCCTCAGCGGGCAGAACATCGCGGCGCGCGCTTTCGACAAACCGGTCACCGCGCAGATTTTTGCCGATGGCAGCCCTGGCAAGCTCAGAACCCGGGTCGCGGCGTCGGGGCAGGTCGAGGTGAAGAAACTCACCGATTGGTTGGGCGTGACGCAGCCACTGCCGGTTTCCGGGACGATTCCGTATCAGTTGCAACTGAACCTCGACGGTGCTGACAGCCAATTGATGGTCAGCTCCAGCATGCAGGGGGTAGCGATCGATCTGCCGGCGCCGTTCGGCATGACGGCGGAAACGGGGCGCGACACGGTGTTCCGCATGACATTGCAAGGGCAGGAGCGGCGTTATTGGGTCAACTATGACCAACTGGCCAATTTCACCTTTGCCGCGCCGCCGAGCAATTTTGCCGATGGTCGTGGCGAATTGTTCCTCGGCGCTGGCGAAGCTGTGCTGCCGGGGCCCAAAGGCTTGCGGATTCGCGGCGTGCTGTCGGAGCTGGACGTGGCGCCGTGGCAGGATCTGGTTAGCAAATACGCCGGACAGGATCCGGGTGGCAGTGCCAGCAAGTTGCTCAGCAGCGCAGACTTCAAGGTCGGCAAGCTGACGGCGTTCGGCACCACGCTGGATCAGGCTTCGGTGCAATTGAATCGCAAGCAGGCGGCGTGGAATCTGGCGCTCGACAGTCAGCAGGCCAAAGGCACGGCCAGTCTGCCGGATGCCAAGGGCACGCCCATTGCGGTGAACATGCAATACGTGAAACTGCCGGCGCCGGATCCTACGGTGCAGGCTGACGAGAACGCTCCTGATCCACTGGTGTCCGTCGACCCGACGAAGATTCCGGCGCTGGATATCACCATCAATCAGCTGTTCCAGGGGCCGGATCTGGTTGGCGGCTGGTCGCTCAAGGTGCGTCCGACGGCCAAGGGTATCGCCCTGAATAATCTCGATATGGGCCTTAAAGGCATCCTGTTGCAAGGCAATGGCGGCTGGGAAGGGGCGCCGGGCTCGACCAATAGCTGGTTCAAGGGGCGAATCGGCGGCAAGAACCTCGCCGATGTACTCAAGGGCTGGGGCTTTGCGCCGAGTGTGACCAGCGAAGAGTTCCACATGGATGTTGATGGCCGCTGGCCGGGTTCACCGGCATGGCTGGCGACCAAGCGCTTCTCCGGCACCCTTGACGCGTCACTGAACAAGGGCCAGTTCGTTGAAGTGGATGGCGGCGCGCAGGCATTGCGCGTGTTCGGTCTGCTCAACTTCAACTCCATTGGCCGACGCCTGCGTCTGGATTTCTCCGACTTGTTCGGCAAAGGCTTGAGCTACGACCGGGTCAAAGGCCTGCTGGTGGCGACCAACGGTGTTTACGATACGAAAGAGCCGATTCGCCTGACTGGGCCATCGAGCAATATCGAGCTCAACGGCAAGCTGGATCTGGTGGCGGAACAGGTCGACGCCAAGTTGCTGGTGACTTTGCCGGTGACCAACAACCTGCCGATTGCCGCGCTACTCGTGGGCGCTCCGGCGGTTGGCGGCGCATTGTTCTTGATCGACAAGTTGATCGGTGATCGTGTGGCGCGCTTTGCCAGTGTCAAATACACCGTCAAAGGCCCGTGGAAAGAGCCGAAAATCACCTTCGACAAGCCTTTTTAACTAGCAGACACTACCCTCGGCAGGAGCTGCCGAAGGCTGCGATCTTTTGATTTTGTTTTTTAAGAGCCTGATCAAAAGATCGCAGCCTGCGGCAGCTCCTACAAGGTTGTGTGCAGATTCCGAGGAACGGCCATGTCTTTAGCGGTGATTCAAATGGTCAGCCAGAGTGACGTGCTGGCCAATCTGGCTCAGGCCCGACGCCTGCTCGAACAGGCCGCGGCCGGCGGCGCGAAGCTCGCAGTGCTGCCGGAAAACTTCGCCGCCATGGGCCGTCGCGACGTCGCCGACATCGGCCGTGCCGAGGCTTTGGGCGAGGGGCCGATCCTGCCGTGGTTGAAACAGACCGCCCGCGACCTCAAGTTATGGATAGTGGCCGGTACTTTGCCGTTGCCGCCGGTGGATCAGCCGACGGCCAAGGCCAATGCCTGCTCGTTGTTGGTCAATGAACACGGCGAAATCGTTGCACGCTATGACAAGCTGCATCTGTTCGATGTCGATGTGGCGGACAATCGCGGCCGTTACCGCGAATCCGATGACTATGCTTATGGCAGTGGCGTGGTGGTCGCGGACACTCCGGTTGGCAAACTGGGTCTGACCGTGTGTTACGACCTGCGCTTTCCCGAGCTGTACAGCGAATTGCGCGCTGCCGGTGCCGAATTGATTACCGCACCGGCGGCGTTTACTGCGGTGACCGGCGCTGCGCATTGGGATGTTCTGATTCGGGCGCGGGCCATCGAGACACAATGTTATGTGCTGGCCGCAGCGCAAGGCGGCACCCATCCGGGACCGCGCGAAACCTTCGGGCATGCGGCGATCGTCGACCCGTGGGGCCGCGTGCTGGCGCATCAGGATCAAGGCGAAGCGGTGTTGTTGGCCGAACGCGATAGCGATGAACAAGCGTCCATCAGGGCGCGAATGCCGGTGACGCGTCATCGGCGGTTTTTCTCGCAGGGCGCACAGCGACCTGCTTCAGAACACGAATTTAAGGCGTAAACCTATGAGCGAGTTGTTGTCCTCAGTCAGTGATCATCTTTTGGCGCCCGGTGGCGTGACGATCGAGAGCCTGCAAGGCGTGCTCGGCGATCTGGCCGGTCCGGGCATCGATGCCGCCGACCTGTATTTTCAGGGCCAGATTTCCGAGTCGTGGGCGCTGGAAGACGGCATCGTCAAGGAAGGCAGCTTCAACCTCGACCAGGGCGTTGGCGTGCGTGCGCAGTCCGGTGAAAAAACCGGTTTTGCCTACAGCAATGCAATCACCCTCGAAGCTTTGGGAGCCGCGGCCCGTGCCGCACGTTCGATCTCCCGCGCCGGGCAAAACGGCACGGTGCAGGCGTTCAGCACTCAAGACGTAGCGCAGTTGTACGCGCCGGATAACCCCCTGGAAGTGCTGACGCGTGCCGAGAAAGTCGAGCTGCTCAAACGCATCGACGTCGCCACTCGGGCGCTCGATCCTCGCATTCAACAAGTCAGCGTGAGCATGGCCGGTGTCTGGGAGCGCATTCTCGTGGCTTCCACTGATGGTGGCCTGGCTGCCGACGTACGACCGCTGGTGCGCTTCAATGTCAGCGTGATCGTTGAACAAAATGGCCGTCGCGAGCGCGGCGGGCATGGCGGCGGCGGGCGTACCGACTACCGCTATTTCCTCGCCGAAGACCGCGCCATGGGTTACGCCCGTGAAGCGTTGCGTCAGGCGCTGGTGAACCTCGAAGCGATTCCTGCGCCGGCCGGCACATTGCCGGTGGTCTTGGGCTCAGGCTGGTCTGGCGTGTTGTTGCACGAAGCGGTCGGTCACGGTCTGGAAGGCGATTTCAACCGCAAGGGCAGTTCCGCCTACAGCGGACGCATGGGTGAAATGGTTGCCTCGAAACTCTGCACCATTGTCGATGACGGCACCTTGAGTGGCCGTCGCGGCTCGCTGAGTGTCGACGACGAAGGCACCCCGACCGAGTGCACAACGCTGATCGAAAACGGCGTGCTCAAGGGTTACATGCAAGACAAGCTCAACGCGCGTCTGATGGGCGTGGCCCGTACCGGTAACGGTCGTCGTGAGTCTTACGCGCATCTGCCGATGCCGCGCATGACCAACACTTACATGCTCGGCGGTGAAAGCGATCCGGCGGAAATCATTGCTTCGGTGAAGAAGGGCATCTACTGCGCCAACCTTGGCGGTGGTCAGGTCGACATCACCAGCGGCAAGTTCGTGTTTTCCACCAGCGAAGCGTATCTGATCGAAGACGGAAAAATCACCGCTCCGGTGAAAGGCGCAACGTTGATCGGCAACGGCCCCGAGGCGATGAGCCGGGTGTCGATGGTCGGTAACGATCTGGCGCTGGACAGCGGTGTGGGCACGTGTGGCAAGGATGGGCAATCGGTGCCGGTGGGTGTCGGTCAGCCGACGCTGAAGATCGATGCGATCACCGTGGGTGGCACGGGCGCATAAGGATGGAAACATCCTGTGCAGGAGCTGCCGCAGGCTCGGGCCGCGATCGGACGATCTTTTGATCTTTAAAAGCAAAGATCGCAGCCTGCGGCAGCTCCTGCAAGTGGCGATATCTCAACGCAGACCGCGTTGGGTATCGTCCAGCTCACGGATGTACTTGAAGATCTTGCGGCTGGATGCAGGAGGTTTGTTTTGCGCAACCTCGTGCTGAGCCTGACGGATCAGGGAACGCAGTTGCTGGCGGTCGGCGTCCGGGTACTCGACGACGAATTTTTCCAGCACGGCGTCGTCGCCCGCGATCAGGCGGTCACGCCAGCGTTCGAGGTTGTGGAAACGCTCGTTGTACTGACGAGTCGAGGCATCCAGTTGATCGAGCAGCGTGAGAATCGCGTCAGTGTCCTGATCGCGCATCAGCTTGCCGATGAACTGCAAGTGCCGTTTACGCGCGATGTTCGCGGTGTGCTTCGGCGCATCGGCCAGCGCCCGGCGCAAAGCGTCGGTCAATGGCAGTTTTGCCTGCAAGTCGGGCTTGAGTGTTGTAAGGCGCTCGCCAAGGTCAACCAGAGCATGCAGCTCGCGTTTGACCTGAGATTTGCTTTTTTCTCCCGTATCGAGGGAGTCGTCGTAAGAATCAACCATTGGTGGCAGTCCGCAAAGAAACGCCGCCATGATAACCAGTCGGGGGCCGCTTGTCCGGCCCGGTCGCTCGATGACCCTAGCCGAAAGCAGAATTTGAGTGGAGATGAGCATGAGTGCAGTTGAAAGCGTCGGCCCGCAGGCGTTGCCGGCACTGCAGGATCAAGTCGAACAGATCATCGCCGAAGCCAAGCGTCAGGGCGCCAGTGCCTGTGAAGTCGCGGTGTCGCTGGAGCAGGGCCTGTCGACGTCGGTGCGTCAGCGCGAGGTCGAGACGGTCGAATTCAACCGCGATCAGGGTTTTGGCATCACGTTGTATGTTGGCCAGCGCAAGGGCTCGGCCAGCACCTCGGCGACTGGCCCGGATGCGATTCGCGAAACCGTCGCCGCGGCACTGGCCATCGCGAAACACACTTCAGAAGACGAGGCCTCGGGTCTGGCTGATGCTGCGCTGATGGCCAAGGAACAGCACGATTTTGACCTGTTCCACGAATGGGACATCACCCCGGAGCAGGCCATCGAGAAGGCGTTGCTCTGTGAAGCGGCGGCATTCGACGCCGACGCGCGGATCAAGAACGCCGACGGCACCACCCTCAGCACCCACCAGGGCTGCCGGGTTTACGGCAACAGTCACGGTTTTATCGGCGGGTGTTCGGGTGCCCCCCCCCCCCCCCCGTGCGGGGGGGTCGCCGCGGGCCGCGGGGCGCGGCGGCGGGGGTTGTGTGTGGGGGGTAGTCCCCCCCGCACCCTGTTCGCCGGGTCCGTGCGCGAGCGGGCGCGGGGGGGCGCCCCGGGCGGGGGCCCGGGGGGGGGCGGGGGCGGGCGCGCCGCTGGGCGCGCG
>NZ_LIGE01000041.1 GCF_001297015.1 Pseudomonas sp. RIT-PI-r
TGCCGAGCCAAAAGCACGAATTCTGAACGAAGCTGCACGGTGGACACCTCTTCCCAGGACACAGGTCATCTCCTTGGTGATGAGCAATGTGTCTATTAAAATGTGTCCACCATGTCTCCGAACACCCATCCACCATGTGTCCGGTACATACAGGGAGAGGGCTGGGGTGAGGGTGCCTTTGATCAGTTGCGCAGGTGGGTCAAGGGCAGTTCAGTGCTGTTGAGCACCTGATTCAGTACGAAGCTCGAACGAACGCTGGTCACGCCCTCAATCCGTGTGAGGTGCCCAAGCAACAGCTTCTGATAGTGATCCATGTCCGGCACTACCACTTTCAATTGGTAATCGGCATCCACACCGGTCACCAGACTGCACTCCAGCACCTGCGGCAACGTGCGAATTGCCGCTTCGAAATTCTCGAAACGCTCCGGCGTATGCCGATCCATTCCGATCAGCACATAAGCGGTCAGGCTCAGCCCGAGCATCTTGCGATCGAGCAACGCAACCTGGCGCGAAATATAGCCGTCGTCTTCCAGTTGTTTGACCCGACGAGAGCAAGGCGAGGGCGACAGACCGATGCGCTCGGCCAACTCCTGGTTGGAGATGCGGGCGTCGCGCTGCAATTCCGCCAAAATGCTCAGGTCGTAACGGTCGAGTTTGCTCATCAATCTGTCCTTGGTTGTAACTATTGCGGCGGATTATCTATCCAGGGTTAAAAATTGCGCAAGTGGTGTTTATTTCAGCAATCTTCGCAATCATCTGTCGCGGCCTCAGGCCTATTCTTATCACCAGAATCACTGCTCGGTAACACAGTCCACGCGGCCCGCCCTATCCGGCCTGCCGCGGCCGCCACCCCCACCGGGGTTGTGCCGGCCCCCGAGCTGCACGCTGTCCAGAAGACGGCGTGAGGTGAGCCGACGTCAAAAGCGTCGAGCCAGGACGAAGTTCTCTAGAAGGGAGGCCGACGGGTCTCCCTTTTTTCTTGTCTGCGATTTCATGTTGCGGCGCTCAATAAATAAGTTGCGTGACTGATAACCTGTTGCAGAACCCGGTGTGTGTATTCCCGGTCTTAGTGACAAGTCCTCTTACATTTACAGGCCCCGCAGTGAGAAAAAGCATGAAGTCACGCATCTGGCGTCTGGCCGGTGTCGGTTTGCTGTGTGTGAGTGTCAGTGCGCAAGCGCTTGCTGACGAGCCGCAGAATCGTGGGCCGGATGGCGGTGGCCACGGGCAGGGCCCTCAGGGCGGCAATCAGGGCCATGGCGGTAACAATCAGCCGCGTCCGCAGAACAATCCATCGCAGAATTCGCCGCAACAGAATCAGCCGCGCCCACAGAACAACGAGATCATTCGTGGCGACAACAGTCGTCAGTTCGAGCACAACGGCAACAACAATGGCCAGTGGCAAAACCACGATCAGAACCGCCCGGCCTACAACCCCAACCCGGTGCGGCAGCCGCCACCGCCGCCGCAACTGCCGGCCAACAGCCTGCCGATCCAGCCTCGGCCCGACGCCGTACGCCAGACTCAGGAGCCGCGTCAGGGTTACTACCGCGACGAGCGTCCGCAGAACGGCTACAACAATCAGCATTGGCAGACCAACAACCGACCCAACGACAATCGCTGGCCGGGACGCCCGGACGGGCACGGCAATGGCTGGGGCCCCGGCCCGCAGTATCGGCCGGGGCATGTGATCGACCGCTTCCCGGATCGCGACTATCGCGTGCCGTATCGCGGTCAGGATTACTTCTTCTCCGGCGGCTACTGGTATCGCCCGCAAGGCCCACGCTACATCGTCGTGCAGCCGCCGCGCGGGATTCGTATCCAGTATTTGCCGGACTACGCCCGTGAAGTGTGGATCGGTGGTTCTCTGCTGTTCCTCGCCGCCGGTTCCTACTACGCGTACCAGGAAGCGACGCAGGATTACGTGGTCGTCGCGCCGCCGGTGCAACAGCAGCCGCAACCGCAATCACAGGGCTATGACGTTGAAGCCTATCCGGCCAACGGCCAGTCGCCGGAACAGGTGCAGCAGGACGGTTACCAGTGCTACCAGTACGCGGTGCAGCAAAGCGGTTTCGACCCGCGCACCGCGACCTATCAACCAGCGCCCGAAGTGGTTCAGGCGTACCGCCAGGCTCAGGGCAATTGCCTGAGCAGTCGCGGTTATCAGGTCAGTTACTGAGCCCGAGCGGCCAGCACCACTTCCTGCGGGTCGGCGTGCACCAGCACTTCGGCGCGCGGGTAGGCTTTGTGAATGGCATCGGCGGCTTGATCGCTGATGCCGTGGGCCACTGACAGGGTCAATTCCCCCGGCAATTCCAGGTGCAACTGCACGAACCAGTGGTTGCCGGAGATCCGCGTGCGCAAGTCATGCGCGCCCAACACCCCCGGCACGCTGCAGGCCAATTCGAGCATGTGCTGACTGACATCCGCCGGCAGTTCTTCATCCATCAACACCGAAAAACTTTCCCGGGCGATCTGTATCGCACTCCACAGAATGTACGCGGCAATCCCCAGACCGAACCACGCGTCCAGTTGCTCAAAACCAAACCCGGCCAAAATCAGCGCAATCAGGATGCTGCCGTTGAGCAACATGTCCGAGCGATAGTGCAGCGAATCCGCGCGCACGGCGTTGGAGCCGGTCTGCTTGATCACCCGATGCTGCAACACTAGCAACGCCGCCGTCAGCAACAGCGAAAACACGATCACACCGATGCTCAGCCACGGCGCCCCAAGTGGTTGCGGATCGTGCAGTCGCTCGTACGCCTGAAACGCGATCAACAGCGCACTGCCACCAATGAACAGCGCCTGCGCCATGCCCGCCAGGGATTCCGCTTTGCCGTGACCATAACGGTGATCGTCATCGGCCGGGCGCAGCGCGTAATGCACCGCGAGCAGATTGAGCATCGAGGTGACGCCATCCAGCGCCGAGTCGGTGAGGCCGGCGAGCATGCTCACCGAACCGCTGAGCCACCAGGCGATGGCTTTGGCGACGATCAGCGTGCAGGCGACCGCCACCGAGGCGCGGGTCGCCAGCCGCAGCAAGCGAGCGTGTTCGGGGCTGGATGTCATTGAACGTCCTTTTTAAGCGGCGGGGTGCAGGCCGAACATCGCCAGTTGTTGCGTGCTGCCCTTGTGCTGAATCAGGCGCGGGTCATCCAGAGGGAAATCCTTGCCCAACTCGCTTTCGAGAATAGCCTGCAGCTTGTGATTATCGACCTGACCGTCCGGGCCAATGGCTTGCTTGAGCTTGGCCGGGTCAATCTGCGCGGTGTGGCCCGGTTCGAAATAGATCGCGCCGGTGGCAAAGTCGACGGCAAACGCGATCAGGCCGGGAATGACGTAGAACAGCAGGCCCACGGCGTCGAGCACGGCAATCGCCGGGTCGATCTTGCCGTCGATCTGACCACGCCGGTCCGGGTAGAAAATCGAACCGCACGCGGTGATTTGCGTGAGCAGGGTGGCGACCAGTACACCGCCGATCAGGCGAAAAGGTAAGCGCATGGGAAAATCTCCTGATTGATCTAAGAACGAAGCGTCGTCGTGTGAAGTTAAGACCCTGACGAACGCCCGCCGGTTCGCCGTTATACTCGGGCCTCTGTTTTGGAGCCAGCATGAATTCTTTGCCGATCGATGAAGTTTTACCCGCCCTGCGTGAAGCCTTGGCGACTCGCCATGAAGCCGTGCTCGAAGCACCGCCCGGCGCCGGTAAAACCACCCGCGTGCCGTTGGCCCTACTCAATGAAGCGTGGCTGGCCGGGCAGACCATTCTGATGCTCGAGCCGCGCCGTCTCGCCGCGCGTGCAGCCGCGGAACGGCTGGCCAGCGAGCTGGGTGAGAAGGTCGGTGAAACCGTCGGTTATCGCATTCGCCTCGACAGCAAGGTTGGCCCCAACACGCGCATCGAAGTGGTCACCGAAGGCATTCTCACCCGGCGCTTGCAGGATGACCCGGCGCTGGAAGGCGTGGGTTTGCTGATCTTCGACGAATTCCACGAGCGCAGCCTCGATGCTGATCTGGCGCTGGCATTAAGTCTGAACGGTCGTGAGCTGTTTCGAGCTGAACAACCGCTGAAGATTTTGCTGATGTCGGCCACGCTCGAAGGCGAGCGCCTCGCCGGGTTGCTGGATGACGCGCCGATCCTGCGCAGCGAAGGCCGCATGTATCCGGTGACGATGCGCTGGGGGCGGCCGTTTCAGCCCGGCGAATATATTGATCAGCGTGTTACGCAAACCGTGCTCGAAGCGCTGCACGATGAAACCGGCAGCCTGTTGGTGTTTCTGCCGGGGCAGGCGGAAATCCGTCGTGTGCATCAACAACTTGTCGACGCCATGGGGGAGCGCAGCGACGTGTTGCTGTGCCCGTTGCACGGTGAACTCGACCTTAATGCGCAACGCGCGGCGATCGATCCGGCGCCGGCCGGTCAGCGCAAAGTGGTGCTGGCGACCAACATCGCCGAGACCAGTCTGACCATCAACGGCGTGCGCGTGGTGATCGACACCGGGCTGGCGCGGGTGCCGCGTTTCGATCCCGGTAGCGGCATGACGCGCCTTGATACCCAGCGGATTTCCAAGGCCAGCGCCACGCAGCGTGCGGGTCGTGCGGGGCGTCTGGAACCGGGTGTTTGTTATCGCTTGTGGTCGCAGGATCAGCACGAACAACTCGCTGCTTATGGCAGTGCGGAAATTCTTTCGGCGGATCTCGCCAGTCTGGCGTTGCAACTGGGCCGTTGGGGCGTGACGCCGGGCGAACTGGTCTGGCTCGACGTTCCGCCAGCGGCGGCTTATGCACAGGCGCAGGATTTGCTGCAACGGCTCGGTGCGCTGGAAGGTGACGCGCTGACTTCCCACGGTCAGGCCATGGCTGAGTTGCCGGCGCATCCGCGCATCGGTCATTTGTTGTTGCGCGGACAGGCGTTGGGTTTGGCCAACATGGCCTGCGACGTTGCCGCATTGCTTGGTGAGCGCGATATCTTGCGTGGCGCCGGGGCGGATTTGCACAGTCGATTGCTGCTGCTATCCGGCGAAGAGCGTGCCGCCCGAGGTGCGCAGGGCGGCGTACAACGGGCTAAGCAACTCGCCCGGCAATATCGCGGTTATCTGCGCGGCAAGGCCAGCGAGCCGGTCAGCGATCCCGATCATCCGCGCTGGCTCGGCGCTTTGCTGGCGTTGGCGTATCCCGATCGCGTTGCGCAACAGCGGCGAGCCGGTGGCGCGGAATATCGCCTGGCCAACGGTCGTGCGGCGCTGTTCGCCGAAGCCGACAGCCTGATGAAAGAGCCGTGGATTGTCATCGCCGACCTCGGCAGCCGTCAGGGCCAGCGCGAAGAGCGCATTTATCTGGCGGCGGATTTCGATCCGGCGCTGTTCGATTCAGTGCTCACCGAACAGGTGCGCAACGTCGATCAACTCGACTGGGACGAACGCGAAGGCGTGCTGCGTGCCGAGCGGCAACGCAAGGTTGGCGAGCTGATTCTCAGCCGCGAGCCGTTGACCGGTCTTGATGAAAATGCGCGCAGTCAGGCGCTGGTCAATCTGGTGCGGCGCAAGGGGCTGGAGCTGTTGCCGTGGACGCCGGAATTGCGTCAGTGGCAGGCGCGGGTGGCGTTGTTGCGCCAGTTGGAATTGAACAATCAGGACGACAGTCAGTGGCCAGATGTCAGCGATGCAACGTTGCTGAACAGTCTCGAAGACTGGCTGATGCCCTATCTGGGTAAAGTCTCGCGGCTCAGCCATTTTGCCAATCTCGATCTGTCGAGCATCGTGCGCAATTTGCTGCCATGGCCATTGCCGCAGAAGCTCGATGAGCTGGCGCCGCATCATTTGAGCGTGCCGTCGGGGTCGTCGATTCGTCTGGATTACAGCGAGTCTCCGCCGATCCTTGCGGTGCGTTTGCAGGAACTGTTCGGGCTGGCGGATACGCCACGGATTGCCGGCGGGCGCCAGGTGGTCAAGTTGCATCTGCTGTCGCCAGCGCGGCGGCCGGTGCAGGTGACGCAGGATCTGGCGAACTTCTGGCGTAGCACCTATGCCGAGGTGAAGAAGGACTTGAAGGGGCGGTATCCGAAGCATTACTGGCCGGATGATCCGCTGGTGGCCGAGGCGACCGCACGGGCCAAGCCGCGCGGGACCTGAAGATCAAGAGATCGCAGCCTTCGGCAGCTCCGACAGAATTGAAGTCGGCCACAAAATAATGCTGCGACATCGATCTACTGTAGGAGCTGCCGAAGGCTGCGATCTTTTGCTGTCAAGGGTGCGTCTTGGCCGTCAGTTGTTCGCGGCAATAATCGGCGAACAACTGCGCCGGTTTGGTCAACTGCCCGCGCTTGAGCCACGCCGCCACCAGGCCTGAACCGGTGACGTCCTCGACGATGTCCACACAGACGACTTTCTTGCCGTCGTAAGTGCATTCCGAATGCGGTCTGGTTACCAGAATCGAGAAGCCGAAACCCTGGCCGACCATCCCGCGCACCATCTCGATCGACGGCGAGCTGAACTCGATGCGTGGGGTCAGCCCGAGCTCTTCAAACAGGCTGACGAAGTAAGTCCGGCTCGGCTGCACATCGAGCAGGATCATCGGATCCAGGCACAGATCCCTTAGCGAAACCTGCTTGTACTGGGCAAAACGATGATCCGCCGGCAACAGCGCATATGGCCGTTGCGCCGGCATCAGCGGTTCGGTCTGAATCGTGGCGTCGAGTTCGTGTTCATAGAGGATGACCAGATCAAACGTGCCCGACGTCAGCCCTTGCACCAGCTCTTGCTGTTCACCGTCGCGGATGCGGATTTTCACTCCCGGATACAACGCCGAGAACCCGGCGATCAATTGCGGCAGGTACAACGGCGCGACCGTTTCGAAACAACCAATATCGATCTGTCCGGCGACCACGTCGTTGTCGGCCAACGCGTTCTGCTCAAACTCCTTGGCCATGCGCAGCAGCTCTTGAGCCTTGCGAAAAAACCGCGCACCGCTTGGGGTCAGCGACACACCCTGGGCGTGATGACGGATCAGCAGTTGCACGCCGAAGCTGTCCTCCAGGCCTTTGATCGCCGTGGAAATCGCTGGTTGCGCGATGTACAGCTTGCGCGAGGCTTCGGCAACGCTGCCGCATTCGACGGTGGTGATGAAGTATTTCAACTGACGCAAATTGTAGGCGGCCACGGCAAACCTCAGGACGAGCGGACTCGACTTCAAAGCAATTTGTGCGCCGCCACGTCCGTTGCGCGACGATGTTTTTATCCTTCAACCATAGCCACCTGCGCAGCGATTGGGGGAAGTCATTGCCCAGTGTTTTTATTGCCTGCGAAGACATTTTTACTATTTTTAGCCCGTGCGGGCCTGAGCGACCATCGATTGACAATAACGTCTCAGGAGCATCCGTCGTGTTCGAGCTTGCAGAGTGGCAGCGCCGCGCCGTTGCATTGAAGTTTCCCGATCAAGCCGTGATCGACGGCCAACACTGCGCCGCGCAATCAGGGCAGACCTTCGCTGTGATCAACCCGGCGACCGGGCAATGTCTGGCCAATGTCACCGCGTGTGGCGAGGCGGATGTCGACGTCGCCGTGCGTAATGCCCGGCAAGTATTCGAGTCCGGTATCTGGTCGCAACGCTCCCCGGCCGAGCGCAAGCAAGTGCTGCTGCGTCTGGCTGATTTGCTGATGAGCCATCGTGAAGAGCTGGCGCTGCTCGATTCGCTGAACATGGGCAAACCGGTGATGGATGCTTACAACATCGACGTGCCGGGCGCTGCCGGAGTGTTCCGCTGGTACGCCGAAGCCATCGACAAACTCTACGATCAGGTGGCACCCAGTGCGCCGAATGTGTTGGCGACCATTACCCGCGAAGCGCTCGGAGTGGTGGCAGCCGTGGTGCCGTGGAACTTCCCCTTGGACATGGCTGCGTGGAAGCTCGCGCCGGCGCTGGCGGCGGGCAATTCGGTGATTTTAAAACCGGCTGAGCAGTCGCCGTTTTCGGCATTGCGTCTGGCCGAGTTGGCGCTGGAAGCAGGGCTGCCGGCCGGTGTGCTGAACGTGTTGCCGGGGCTTGGCGAGCAGACTGGCAAGGCGTTGGGTTTACACGCGGATGTCGATTGTCTGGTGTTCACCGGCTCGACCCAGGTCGGCAAATATTTCATGCAGTACTCCGCGCAATCCAACCTAAAACAGGTCTGGCTGGAGTGCGGCGGCAAGAGCGCTAATCTGGTGTTCGCCGATTGTCAGGATCTCGATCTGGCGGCGGAAAAAGCGGCGTTCGGGATCTTCTTCAATCAGGGTGAAGTCTGCTCGGCCAATTCGCGATTGCTGGTGGAGCGTTCCATTCATGATGAGTTTGTCGAACGGCTGAAAGCGCAGGCCGAGCGCTGGTTGCCGGGCGATCCGCTGGATCCGCAGAGCAGTGCCGGGGCGATTGTCGATAGCAAGCAGACGGCGGGCATCATGGGTTTTATTCGCAGTGCCGAGCAGTCGGGCGCGACGCGGGTGTGTGGCGGGCAGCAGCGGCGATTTAACGGGTCGGACAATTTTATTGAGCCGACGATTTTTACCGGTGTAACTGCCGACATGCCGCTGTTTCGCGAAGAGGTATTCGGACCGGTGCTGGCGGTGATGCCGTTCGACAGCGAGGAAGAAGCGGTGCGACTGGCCAATGACAGTGTGTATGGCTTGGCGGCGTCGTTGTGGACTGATGACCTCAACCGCGCACACCGCGTGGCGCGTCGGTTGCGCGCGGGCACGGTATCGGTCAATACCGTGGATGCGCTGGATGTGACGGTGCCGTTTGGTGGTGGCAAGCAATCGGGGTTTGGTCGGGATCTGTCGCTGCACTCGTTCGATAAATACACCCAGTTGAAAACCACCTGGTTCCAGCTGCGCTGAGACCGAGTCGCCCCCTTCGCTGGCAAGCCAGCTCCCACAGGTTCAGCGGTATGCATGAAATCCAGCCACACCCTAGACCCTTGTAGGAGTGAGCCTGCTCGCGATAGCGGTGTGTCATGCAGCCGAGATATGGACTGACCTGACGCCATCGCGAGCAGGCTCACTCCTACAGTTTTCAGTGGTGTTCACAAAAACCGGGGTACAACTGAGATTCCTGTGGGAGCTGGCTTGCCAGCGATGACATTCTTCCACTCGCCGAAAACCCCCAATCTGCACTCACCTCGCGCACCCCCGCAATCCCCGCCCTGAAGCAGTGCGCACTACCCAGTTTTTTCATCATTTGCAGCCAACAATTTCCTGATTTTCCTCACCGCGCACATGGGCCACCATCGATCTTGCCCGCCAGCCGAATGTTGTCCGCCCAAGCGTCCGCGAGAGACCAACGGTAGCAACTGCACAACGGTCGGCGACCGTACTGCCCATGACAAAACTAAATCAACAGCGTCGGGAGTGCTCCATGATCAAGTCCTTGTGTCTCCGTCTCACTCACCCTTTGGCAATTACCGCTCTGGCCGCCACGGTCGCGACCAGCGCCCAGGCCGGCACCCTGTCCATCGGCCACACCACGTGGGTCGGTTACGGCACGCTCTATCTGGCTCAGGATCTGGGCTACTTCAAGGAAAACGGGTTGACCGTCGAATTGCCGGTGGTCGAAGAAGCGTCGATGTACATGGCCGCGCAGGCTTCGGGGCAATTGTCCGGCTCGGCGTCGACCATCGATGAGGTGCTCAAATATCGTCCGCAGTTCTGCTTCAAAGCGGTCGCGGCGCTGGATGACAGCCATGGCGGCGACGGCGTGCTGGTCGGCAAGGACGTGAAGAGCCTGCAAGAGCTCAAGGGCAAATCCGTCGCGGTCAACGAAGGCTCGACTTCACAGTTCTGGCTCTCGTACCTGCTGAAGAAAAACGGCATGAGCATGAGCGACATCACCGTGCAGAACATGACCGCTGACGATGCCGCCACCGCGTTCATCGCCGGTCGCGTGCCCGCTGCGGTGACCTGGGAGCCGCACCTGTCGATGGTCCGCGACAAGCAACAAGGCAAAGTGCTGATCGATAGCAGCAGCACCCCCGGGGTGATCGTCGACGTGGTCGCGCTCAATTGCAGCGTGATCGAGAAGCAACCGGAAGACGTCAAGGCGCTGGTCGCCGGTTTGTACAAAGCCGTGCAATACACCAAGGATCACCCGGAAGACGCGTACAAAATCATGGCCAAAGGCGTCGGCGGTTACCTCTCCGATCCGAAGGAGCTGGCCGCCGCCGCACAGGGCGTGCGTTTCTACGATCAGGCCATGAGCGAGAAACTGTTGGGCTCACCGGGCAAACCGGGTGACAGCGCAGCGCTGATCAAACTGGCCAACGAAACCGCCAGCGAATTGCAGGGCAAACCTTACAACGTCAGCAACGACGAACTGGTCGACAACCGTTTCGTCAGCCCGCTCTAGGAGGTTTGCAATGTTCAAGCGCAATTCGTGGCTGAGCCGCAGCCTCACGCCGAAAACCGCGTTGCCGGTGCCAGTGGTGTGGAGCGCCAGCGCGCTGGCCTGGGTGTTGTTGGTCGGTCTGTGGGCTGGCTTGTCTTACGGCGGCATCGTGCCGGGAATGTTTTTGCCGACACCGGGCGCGGTGGTTGAAGCCGCCGTGCGCCTGGGTCGTGACGGCACGCTCGGCACGCATGTCTGGGCCAGTGTCGAAGTGGTGATGGTCGGCTTCATCGTGTCGTCGCTGGTGGCGGTGCCGTTGGGGTTACTGATGGGCAGCTTCCGCATCGTCCAGGCGTTCCTTGAGCCGCTGGTGAATTTCATTCGTTATCTGCCGGTGACCTCGTTCGTGCCGCTGTTCATCCTGTGGATCGGCATTGGTCTGGAGCAGCGGGTTTCAGTGATTATCTTCGGCGTGTTCTTCCAGCAACTGGTGATGATCGCCGACGTGTCGAAGGGCATTTCCAAGGATTTGATCAACGCCTCTTACACCCTGGGTTCCAACCGTCGCGATGCGGTGCTGCATGTGATCGCGCCTGCCTCGGTGCCGGGTGTGCTCGACACGCTGCGGGTGACCATGGGTTGGGCCTGGACGTATCTGGTGGTGGCTGAGCTGGTCGCCGCTTCCAGCGGATTGGGTTACTTGAGCCTGAAAGCCATGCGCGGCTTTCAGGTGGATGTGATTTTCCTCGCCATCGCGATCATCGGCCTGCTCGGTCTGGTCACCGATCAACTGTTCCGTTTTCTCCGCCTGAGGGTTGCCGCATGGGCTCAGTGACTGCTGCCAATCATCGTTTCATCGAACCTGTCGCGACCCCGGCGCAAGCCGCGCCGCGCTTGCAGGTGGACAAGGTCAGCCTGCGTTACAAGAAGCCTGACGGCGGCACGTTTACCGCGCTGGAAGAGGTCTCGTTCGAGGTGCCGGATCAGCAGTTTGCGGTGCTGGTCGGGCCATCGGGTTGTGGTAAGTCGAGTCTGCTGTACCTGACCGCTGGGCTGGCGGAGCCGACCTCTGGAGAGATCTATGTCGGCGGCCAGCAAGTGCAAGGCCCCGGCGCGGATCGCGGCATGGTCTTTCAGAGCTACACGCTGTTCCCGTGGCTGACGGTGCGGCAGAACGTTGAGTTCGGATTGAAGCGTCGTGGCGTGCCGGCGGCGCGGCGCAAGGAGATTGTCGATTACTACGTCAACGAAGTCGGCCTTGCCGGGTTCGCCGACAACTACGCCAAACAGCTGTCGGGCGGGATGATGCAGCGTGTGGCGATTGCCCGGGCGCTGGCCAATGATCCGCAGATTCTGCTGATGGACGAACCATTCGGCGCGCTGGACAGCCAGACGCGATTGCAGATGCAGCAGTTGTTGCTGCGGGTCTGGGGCAACAGCAAGAAGACCGTGTTGTTCGTGACCCATGACATCGACGAAGCGATTCTGCTGGGGGATCGGGTCTATGTGATGGGCGCGAAACCGGGGCGCATCAAGCAGATTCTCGACGTGCCGATCGAACGTCCGCGCTCACTGGACATGGTCATGGAGCGCTCGTTTATCGACATGAAACGGCAGATCTTCGGGTTGCTGCATGACGACCTCGAAGAAGTGCATTGATCCCCTGTAGGAGCTGCCGCAGGCTGCGATCTTTTGATGTTGTTCTTGAAGATCAAAAGATCGCAGCCTGCGGCAGCTCCTACACGGGAATGTGTTGGTTATGGAGTGGCGGGGAGGAGGAAGCGGGCGATGACCGGTAGGTGGTCGGAAATGCGCAAGGTATCGTCCTGGCGCACCGTCGCTTCAACCCGTTTGATTTTCGGGCTGTAGAACAGGTAGTCCACCGTGCGATCCGGGCCATTCAGGCCGGGGTCGTTGGGGTAGTGTGTCAGCCACTGCGCACGATCAATCCCGCCGGCCTCGTTGTTGGTCGGGATCATCGGGTATTTGTCCCACAGCAGATGCAGTTCGCTGTCGGTGGAGTAGGGCGTACGCCGTTCGACCGGCAAGCGGCGGTATTGCCCGAGCGGCAACAGATTGAAGTCACCGCCGATCAGCCATGGCAGGCCCTGGCTTTCATATTTGTCGAGGACCTTGGCCACGGCGCTCACTTGCGCCTGCAAGGTGCTGTCCGCTTGGCTGGCGCGTTCCAGATGCGTGTTGAACACGGTCAATTGTCCGCCATCGCTGAGCGGCAGCTTGGTCGCGAGCAAGGCATCTTTGGGCTGAAACTGACGGCTGATGAAGTTCGCCGAGGCCACCGGCAATTGCAGGCGTTCGGCGTGTTCGATGCGGTAGCGGCTGAGCGTCGCCAGTTGCCGGCCGACGCTGCCGAAGATATGCCGATCAGGAACGAAGTCAGCCTTCCAGTCAAAAGCGCTGACGCTGCACGGATACAGGTCGGCAACCCTTTCCTGCAGCAGTTTGAGCTGATCCTGATAATCGCTGGCCTTGGCGCCGTCATCCAGTTCCTGCAACAGCACCACATCGGGCTGCTCATCGCGGATCACCCGCGTCACTTCGTCAAGGCTGAAGGCCATGTCTTCCAGCGTCGGCGCTTCATCATCGCCCTTGGCCAGGTCATTCCAGAACACGTAGCGCTTGCCAGCAAGAAACTGCACGTTCCAGGTCATGACTTTCAGCGCCTGCCCCGGCACCAGCGTCGGGGGCGTTCCGGTGCAGCTGACCGGCAGGGTTTCGCGAGGTTCGGGGCGCCAGGTCAGGCTGAAGATCAGCCCGCCGATCAGGGTGATGGCGAGCACAACAAACAACAGGGTGTAGCGCAGTAGACGGGTCATGGCTCGGCTTATAGCGTTACAGAAAGTGGCCCCGAGCATACCTGAGGGCAGTCGCCAAGCCCAAGTGCAGCGCTGTCAGACCGCTCCGTCACGTTTGTCAGGCGATTCGCTGATGAGCATGAACAAACGGAACAACACCACGCTGGTGAACAGTTGCAGGAAGCTGTGGGCGCTGTCGATCAGCACGGCGAGCACCGGGTTCTGCGGCTCGGGATACACCGCCAGCGTCGCGCCCTTGAGCAGCCACAACGGCGTCATCACACACAGAATGCACAGCAGGATCCGCCAGAAGTGCCCACGGGTCAGGCGCAGGCTTTCCTTCATCGCCTGCAACGGTCCGAGGCCGCGCAGCACCAGCAGATATTCACCGAACGCGAGCATTACCATCAGCATCAGGCCCGGCAGGAAATACAGCGACAGACCGAGCAGAATCAGCAAAGTGTTAAGTGCCGTGAGCAGGGCGAAACGCGGCCACAGGCGTGCAGACATTGCCAGCAGGTCAAGGGTGCGGGGGGATTCGCCACGTGTGCGGGCGTCGAGAAAGAGGATCAGTGCGGCGGTGTACAACGGATAAACCAGCAGGCCGACGACCACGCTGACTGAGGAAAAACTGTCCGGGTCGGTGTTGTGATCGACCAGTTGCAGCAAAAACGCTTCGAAGATCACCAGCGGCAGGCACAACTGCACGATGCTGACCAAATGGCGTTTGAAAAAATACAGGGAGTCGCGCAGCACTTCGAAGGCATTCATCAGTCGGTATCGCAGGTTGAAAACAGTGGCTCACTTTAACCGATGACGCCGGCGCCGGCACAAACGTAAACATTCGGTAAAGGTCGTTGAAACATCCTGTCACCGTCTCCATTACAGGAGAGCACCTTGTCCACCGTGGACGAGGGCAATGTTTTCCCCCGGCAATCTACGAGGTCGCCATGAACAGCGAAGAGCAAACCCTGATCGATGGACTGTTTTCCCGGCTGCAACAGGCCGAAACGGAGGCAGCCCCGCGTGACGCCCAGGCCGAGACGCGGATCAAGGAACACCTGACACGCCAACCGGCGGCAGGTTATTTCATGACCCAGGCGATTCTGGTGCAAGAGGCAGCGCTCAAGAGCCTCGACGAACAGAACAAGCAGCTGACCCAGCAAGTCCAGCGTTTGCAGGCTGAACTGCAATCGGCCAAGGCCCAGAGTGCCGCACCGGCGCCGAGTGGTGGTGGCGGTTTCCTGTCGAGCATCTTTGGTGGCAGCCCGCGTTCGGCGCCGACCCAGAGTGCCGCGCCGTCGTCCACTGGCGGCTGGCGCGAACCGGCTCCGCAGCAGAACTTCGCTGCTCCCGCGCCACAACAGAATTTCGGCGCCCCACCGTCTGGCTACGCGCAACCAGCGGCCCCGGCGGCCGGCAGCAGCTTCCTCGGCGGTGCCCTGAAAACCGCCGCCGGTGTGGCCGGTGGTGGGATGTTGGCGCAAGGCATCAGCAGCCTGTTTCATCACAACCAGCAGCCGGAAGAAATCGTTGAAGTGATCAAGGAAGAACCGGCGCAGGTTGCCGACCAGAGCAACAATGGCTGGGGCGATGATCAGCGCATGGCTGGCAACGATCAGGGCGGATTCACCGACACTGATTACAGCAGCGACGACAACTCATCGTTCTTCGATGACGACGATTCCTTCGTCTGACCCCTGCATTTCTCAGGTTTGGCACCAAACCTGTGGTGAGGGGGTAAATCCCCTCACCACATTCACCACTCGTCAGTAGCACCTCGGCGTCTGCCGGTGATTATTCGCTGAACCTTCCTCTTGGCTGGCATACTGAGCGCCTTTTTCGGGCCTGGCGCCCGATCCCGCTTCGTGCGCTTGCGCGCCCACAGGAACTCCGGTGAAAAAAATCGCAGTGTTCGCCGACGTGCAGAACCTCTACTACACCGTGCGTCAGGCCTATGGTTGTCATTTCAACTATGCCGCGCTGTGGGCCGACATCAGCAAGGACGGACAGATCGTCGAGGCCTACGCCTACGCGATCGACCGGGGTGACAGCAAACAGCAGCAGTTCCAGCAGATTTTGCGCAACCTCGGCTTCACCGTGAAGCTCAAGCCTTACATCCAGCGTAGCGACGGCTCGGCCAAGGGCGACTGGGACGTGGGCATCACCCTCGACATCATGGACGCCGCCGACCACGTCGACGAAATCGTCCTGGCCTCGGGTGACGGTGATTTCGACATGCTGCTCGAACGCATCATCAGCAAGCACGGCGTCCAGGCAGTCGCCTACGGCGTGCCCGGCCTGACTGCCAATTCGCTGATCCGCGCCGCCAGCCGTTACGTGCCGATCGAAGGCGCGCTGCTGCTGAAAAACTAAGCTGAACCATTGATTTGTACGGAGTTGAAACCGGTTTGGAACGCATTGCAGTCATCGACTTTGAAACCACTGGCCTGTCGCCGAACAGCAGCTGTCGCGCCACGGAAATCGCCGTGGTCATGCTGGAAAACGGCCGTATCGTCGAGCGTTACCAGAGCCTGATGAACGCGGGTGTGCGCGTCCCCGCTTTTATCGAACAACTGACCGGCATCAGCAACGCCATGCTGCGCACCGCGCCGCCGGCCGAGCAGGTGATGAACGAGGTCAACGAGTTTGTCGGCTGCACGCCGCTGGTCGCGCACAACGCCTCGTTCGACCAGAAGTTCTGGGACTTTGAACTGGGGCGGATCAAGCGTACGCGGTTGCAGAACTTTGCCTGTTCGTTGCTGCTGGCGCGGCGGCTGATGCCGGCGGCACCGAATCACAAACTGGGTACGCTGACCACGTTTGCGCGCCTGCCACACACCGGCCAGGCTCACCGGGCCATGGCCGATGCCGAGATGGCGGCCAACCTGATGGCGCATCTGGCGGAAGAGTTGCGCGGCAAGCATGGCGTGCGTGAGCTGTCACACGACCTGCTGTGCAAATTGCAGAAAGTCCCAGCCGCGAAAGTCAGCGAGCACCTGCAGCGCTATCGCTGATCCCCAGCCCAACACAGAACCCTGTAGGAGTGAGCCTGCTCGCGATGACGGTGTGTCAGTCAACATTTGTTTCGACTGATGCGCCGCCATCGCGAGCAGGCTCACTCCTACATTGGATCTGTGTTGATCCGAACTATTTGCCGTTACTTTCGATGTGGCCGAGCGGCACGCGCCTTTCGACGGCGCTCGACAGCACGATCGAGGTCTTGCTGAAGCCGAATTTCGCCACGCGATTGATCAACTCCTCCAGCTCCGTCATCGATCCCACCGCGGCTTTCATCATTACGCACGGATCGCCCGTGACCCGAAAGCACTCCGTCAGTTGCGGGATTTTCACCAGTTCGTCATACACCTTTTGACTACCGTTCTGGTGCAGCCTCAGCTCAATCACGCACTGGATCGGCAGACCGATTTTCGACAGGTCGATTTTCGCCTCATACCCGGTGATCACCCCGGATGCCTCAAGCTTGGCCACCCGCTCGGCGACGGCGGGGGCGGAGAGGTTCACTTTGCGCGCGAGGTCGGCGTAGGACGCACGGCCGTTTTCGAGCAGGGCGCTGAGCAGCATGCGGTCGTATTTGTCCATGCTCGGACTCCTGAAAATGCCGGACTTTCGAAATCTCGGTTTAATCCGTCGATCTCCGTGTTTTCAGAAGTGTAACGGCGCTATAAACAGGTTTTGTAACTTATTTTTGTCCGTGCGCCTTTCTAGAATAATCAATCCCCAGACCCAGACGTTCGAGTTGCCCATGCCTGCCTTGCGCCGTTTTTCCTTGCCGCTGATCGCCGCGTTTTTTGCGTTGTACGTGATTTGGGGATCGACCTATCTGGTGATCCGCATTGGCATTGAATACTGGCCGCCGCTGATGCTCGGCGGTGTGCGTTTCGTGATCGCCGGCACGTTGATGTACGCCTTCCTGCGCTGGCGCGGGGCACCGGCGCCGACCTGGGCGCAGTGGAAAGCGGCGGGGATCATCGGGATTCTGCTGCTCAGTTTCGGTAATGGCGCAGTGAGTGTGGCTGAACACACCGGCGTGGCTTCAGGCGTGGCGGCATTGGCGGTGGCGACGGTGCCGCTGTTTACTTTGCTGTTCGGTTATTTTTGGGGCGCACGTAACACGCGCCTGGAATGGGCCGGTGTGGCACTGGGGATCATCGGCATCGCCATGCTCAACATGGGCTCCAACCTGCAATCGAGTCCGCTGGGCGCGGCATTGCTGATTTTCGCGGCGGCGACCTGGGCGTTCGGCTCGGTGTGGAGCAGACATTTGCCGTTGCCGCAGGGCGCTATGGCCAGTGCGGTTGAGATGTTGGTCGGCGGTGTGGTGTTGCTGATTGGCAGCGCCGTCAGTGGCGAACGCCTGCAAGCCGTGCCGCCGATGGAAGGCTGGCTGGCGCTGGCGTACCTGATTTTCTTCGGCTCGATCATCGCCTTCAATTCCTACATGTACCTGCTCAAGCACGTACGTCCAGCGGCGGCGACCAGTTATGCCTACGTCAACCCGGCGGTGGCGGTATTGCTGGGGATCGTGTTTGTTGGCGAGACCATCGGAATCGAAGAGGCGCTGGCGATGCTGGTGATCATCAGCGCCGTGGTGCTGATAGGCTTGCCGCAGTGGCGCCGGCCAGCACAGCCGCCAGTCGTGGCGCCGACAGCCGTTCCCACAGAAACGCGTACGAATTAGGGTAAACTGCGCGGCATTGCATGCCTGCGTTATTTTTTCCTACGGTACCTCCATGACTTTCGCCACCCTTGGCCTGATCGAACCCTTGCTGCGCTCCCTCGAGAAGCTCGGCTACCAGACCCCGACGCCGGTTCAGGCGCAAGCCATTCCGGCCGTGCTGGCCGGTCGTGACCTGATGGCAGCCGCTCAGACCGGCACCGGCAAGACCGCCGGTTTCGCCCTGCCGCTGCTGCAGTTGCTGGCCATGGAAGGGCCGAAAGTCGCCGCCAACTCGGTGCGCGCATTGATTCTGGTGCCGACCCGTGAACTGGCCGAACAGGTTCACGAAGCCGTGCGCCAATATGCCGAAAACCTGCCGCTGCGCACTTATGCGGTGTACGGCGGTGTCAGCATCAACCCGCAAATGATGAAGCTGCGCGGCGGTGTTGATCTGCTGGTAGCAACGCCGGGGCGTCTGCTCGACCTGTTCCGCCAGAAGGCGCTGAAATTCAATCAGCTGCAAACCCTGGTGCTCGACGAAGCCGATCGCATGCTCGATCTGGGCTTCTCCGAAGAGCTGGCGAACATCTACCGCGCACTGCCGAAGAAACGTCAGACGCTGCTGTTCTCCGCGACTTTCTCCGATGACATCCGCCTGCTCGCCGGGCAGATGCTCGACGATCCGCTGACCGTCGAAGTCAGCCCACGCAACGTCGCCGCCAACACGGTCAAGCAGTGGATCGTGACGGTAGACAAAAAGCGCAAGGCCGAACTGTTCGTGCACCTGATGCGCAAGAACAAATGGAAGCAGGTGCTGGTGTTCGCCAAGACCCGTAACGGTGTGGATGCGCTGGTGGAAAAACTCCAGGGCCTCGGTGTGAATGCCGACGGTATCCACGGCGACAAGCCGCAAGCGACCCGTCAACGGGCGCTGGATCGTTTCAAGCTCAGTGAAGTGCAGATTCTGGTCGCGACTGACGTGGCGGCGCGAGGTCTGGATATCGAAGATCTGCCGCTGGTGATCAACTTCGATCTGCCGATCGTGGCGGAAGACTACATCCACCGCATCGGTCGGACGGGCCGTGCGGGCGCGACCGGTGAAGCGATTTCGCTGGTGTGTGCGGATGAAGTGAACATGTTGTCGGCGATCGAGATGCTGACGCGCCAGACCTTGAAGCGTGAGAACGAGCCCGATTTCGAGCCTGAGCACCGTGTGCCGGATACCGATGCCAGCGGTCAGGTGATCAAGAAGCCGAAGAAACCGAAGAAGCCGAAAGCTTCGGGCGGTGGCGGCAAGCGTAATCTGGGCAAGTGGGTCGACAGCGGCGAGACGCAGGCGCCGGAGCCTTCGGTCAAGCCTGTGCGCAAGGTGCCGGTGTTCAATACTGGACCTCGCAAGCGTAAGCCTTAAAGTCAAAAGCCCCTCATCGGAACGCCGCCCGCCTATCCCTCTCCCGGGGGGAGAGGGGACTGATTGGGGGATGCTTGCGAAGTACGCCGACCTGATTCTTCTGTTGTGAATCCATAATCGACAGGACCTTCGCCAGACACCTCGGTCGGCTGACAAAACCCACAATCGACTCGGTGGTTCAGGTCGATGTATGGCGTCAGACACCTCGGTCGGCTGACAAAACCCACAATCGACTCGGTGGTTCAGGTCGATGGATGGCGTCAGACACCTCGGTCGGCTCCCTCTCCCTCTGGGAGAGGGCTGGGGTGAGGGTTCAGGCAGACGCCTCGGATTTGAGCCGCTGCACGACCCCCAACCCCGCCGCCCGCCCGCTGGCAAAACACCCCGTCAGCAAGTACCCGCCCGTCGGCGCTTCCCAATCGAGCATCTCGCCCGCGCAGAACACCCCCGGCAACGTCTTGAGCATCAAGCGCTCATCCATTGCCTCGAACGTCACCCCCCCGGCACTGCTGATCGCCTCGTCCAATGGTCGCGTTTTCACCAACGTCAGCGGCAGTGCCTTGATCGCCCGGGCCAACAACGCCGGATCAGCGAACGTGGCGGCATCAGTGAGTTCACGCAACAGCGCCGCTTTGACCCCATCAATCCCGACCTGACTGTGCAGATGCTTGGCCATCGAACGCGAACCGCGAGGTTTGCTCAGCGCCGTCTGCAATTTATCCACAGGTCGGCCGGGCAGCAGGTCGATGTGAATAGTCGCCGCGCCATATTGATTGATCGCCTCACGAATCGGCGCCGACAGCGCATAAATCAGACTGCCTTCGATCCCGGTCGCGGTGATCACGCATTCGCCCAAGCGCGGAACGTCGTCGTTCAAACCGATGGCGATATTTTTCAGCGGCGCGCCGGCGAATTTGCTGACCATCAAATCGCTCCAGGCCTGTACCTCGAAACCACAATTACTTGGCTGTAGCGGCGCCAGTCCTACACCGCGCTGCTCCAGCGCGAGCATCCACGCACCGTCGGAACCAAGGCGTGACCAACTGCCACCGCCGAGGGCGAGCAGAGTGGCGTCGGGTTTGACGGTGATTTCACCTGCCGGGCTATCGATGCGCAACGCGCCGTGTTCATTCCAACCGAGCCAGCGATGGCGGGTGTGGATAATCACGCCGCTGTCGCGCAGACGCTTGAGCCATGCGCGGAGCAGCGGGGCGGCTTTCATATCAGTAGGGAAAACCCTGCCGGAGCTGCCGACAAAGGTTTCGATGCCCAGATCGTGAATCCATTGGCACAACGCATCGGCGTCGAAGCCGCGCAGCAACGGCGCGATCTGTGGTGCGCGTTCGGCGTATCGCGAGAGAAACGCCGGATACGCTTCGGAGTGGGTGATGTTCATCCCGCCGACGCCGGCCAGCAGAAACTTGCGGCCCACCGAGGGCATGCCGTCGTACAGGTCGACGCGAATTCCAGCCTCGCTCAGCACTTCAGCGGCCATCAGGCCGGCAGGGCCACCGCCGATGATGGCGACGTGAGCGGGGGAGGAGGCGGAGTTCTGGGTCATGGCATGCGCTGCGGTATGGCGGGATAAGGCGCGCATTCTAACAGCCGAGATCCCTGTAGGAGCTGCCGCAGGCTGCGATCTTTGCTGTGGATTTTTACCGGCAAGATCAAAAGATCGCAGCCTGCGGCAGCTCCTACGGGTTATCCACAGGCCGTTCCACAGCGATTGTGGGTAACGCAGCCCAGCTCAATGACAACCGTGTGACCGCCAGACGCGCTGCGCACTGTGATGGAGGATGCCGTGGCGACGGGCGAGGGCGTGGCGATCCTTGCTGTAGCCGCCGCCGATCACGCCCATCACCGCAATGTCGCGGCCCAGGCAATGGCGCATCACGCTTTCATCACGGGCGGCGACACCTGCATCGGTCAGCTGCAGATAGCCGAGGGCGTCATCCTTGTGCACATCGACACCGGCGTCATACAGCACCAGGTCCGGTTGATACAGCGGCAGCAAATAGTTAAGCGTGTCATCGACCACTTTCAAATAGTCGGCATCACCCATGCCTTTGGGCAGCGGGATGTCCCAGTCACTTTCGGCTTTGCGTGCAGGAAAATTCTTCTCGCAGTGCAGGGAAACGGTGATTGCCTCCGGTGTGTCATGAAGAATTCGCGCCGTGCCGTCGCCCTGATGCACATCGCAATCAAAGATCAGCACGCGATTGACCCGGCCGCTTTGCAGCAGGTAATGGCTGATGATCGCCAGGTCATTGAAGATGCAGAAACCCGCCGGGTAATCGTAATGCGCGTGATGGGTACCGCCGGCCAGGTGACAGGCCAGACCGTGCTCCAGGGCTTTTTCCGCTGCCAGTATCGAACCGCCGACCGCACGCACCGTGCGCCGTGCCAGTGCTTCGTTCCATGGCAGGCCAAGGCGCCGTTGGTCTTCGCGGGACAACTCGCCGCTCATGTAGCGTTCGATATACGCACGGTCATGGGCGAGGGCGAGGATGTCGTTGGGGCAGATCTCCGGGCGCAGCAGATCGGCGTCACGGGTCAGCCCGCTGTCGACCAGGTGATCGCGCAGCAAACGAAACTTGTCCATCGGGAAGCGGTGATCCGCCGGAAACTCGGGGCTGTAGTCTTCGTGGTAGATCAGCGGCAGTGGCATGGCGGTTTCATGTAGGAACGTAGGAAAGAGTGAAGGATCCTACCAGCGATGTAGACTTGCGGCATGGAAACGGAGGGGACCGATGGAGCCGATACTGGAACTCGAAAGCGCGCGCTTGCTGATGCGTCAGTGGCAGGACGAGGATTTGCCGGCATTTGCCGCGATGTGCGCCGATCCTCAGGTGATGCGCTATTTTCCGGCAGCGTTGAGCCGTCTGGAAAGCGCGTCGATGATCGGCCGGGTGCGCGGGCATTTTGCCGAGCATGGTTTCGGCTTGTGGGCGCTGGAGCGCAAGGACAGCGGTGAATTCATCGGTTTCACCGGGCTCGGCGTGGTCGGCTTTGATGCGCCGTTCACTCCGGCAGTGGAAATCGGCTGGCGCCTGGCCAAGGAGCATTGGGGCCTGGGTTACGCCAGTGAAGCGGCGTGGACCGCTCTGCGTTGCGGCTTTGATCGATTGGCGCTGAAGGAAATCGTCTCCTTCACCGCGCAATCGAATCTGCCTTCGGAGAAAGTCATGCAGGCGATCGGCATGCATCACGCTCCCGAAGATGATTTCGACCACCCGAAACTGGCCGTCGATCATCCGTTGCGCCGGCATGTGCTGTATCGCATCACTCGGGAACAATGGCTGCAAACCTTGCATGGCTAAGCCGACACGGACGTTTACAATGGCCGCCATATCATTGGCCCGTGCCAGAATCTGAATCGGCCACCGCAGCCAAGACTGCGCGGCATTGCTTTGTGTGAGGAGAGTCTGAATGAGCCAAGTGTTGGAAGATCTGGTCGATTTGCTGACCCTGGAGCCGATTGAGGAAAACCTGTTCCGTGGCCGTAGCCAGGACTTGGGTTTCCGCCAGTTGTTCGGCGGTCAGGTGCTTGGTCAGTCACTGTCGGCGGCCAGTCAGACGGTTGAAGAGGCGCGCCACGTGCACTCGATGCACGGTTATTTTCTGCGTCCAGGCGACGCCAAATTGCCAGTGGTTTATTCGGTTGATCGCGTGCGCGATGGCGGCAGCTTCAGCACCCGCCGCGTCACGGCGATCCAGAAGGGCCATCCGATTTTTACCTGCAGTGCTTCGTTCCAGTACGACGAAGCCGGCTTCGAGCATCAGAGCCAGATGCCTGTCGTGGTCGGCCCGGAAAACCTGCCGTCGGAGCTGGAGCTGTTCCAGCAACGCGCGCAACTGATCCCCGAACACATGCGTGAAAAGCTGCTGTGCCCGAAACCGATCGAAGTGCGCCCGGTCACTGAAAAGGATCCGTACAACCCGCAACCGGCCGATCCGGTGAAGTACGTGTGGTTCCGTGCTGACGGTGCGCTGGCCGACATCCCTGCGCTGCACAAATACCTGCTGGCCTACGCCTCGGACTTCGGCCTGCTGACCACCTCGATGCTGCCCCACGGCAAGTCGGTCTGGCAGAAAGACATGCAGGTCGCCAGCCTCGATCACGCGCTGTGGTTCCACAACGATCTGCGCGCCGATGACTGGTTGCTTTACGCAATGGACAGCCCGTGGGCCGGAAATTCCCGTGGCTTCTCCCGTGGCAGCGTGTACAACCGTGCCGGGCAACTGGTGGCTTCGGTGACGCAGGAAGGTTTGATTCGTCATCGCAAGGATTGGGCATGAGCCTGAGCGAAGTTCGCCATTGGGTGTTCGACATGGATGGCACGCTGACCGTCGCCGTGCATGATTTCGCGGCGATTCGCGTGGCGCTGGCGATTCCGCCGGAGGACGACATCCTGACGCACCTCGCGGCGTTGCCGGCGGATGAGGCCGCAGCGAAACACGCATGGTTGCTGGAGCATGAGCGCGATCGGGCGCTGGGTTCGACCCCGGCCACCGGTGCGGTGGAGCTGGTGCGTGATCTGCATGCGCGCGGTTATCGCCTCGGCATCCTCACCCGCAATGCGCGGGAGCTGGCGCACGTGACGCTGGAGGCGATTGGTCTGGCTGACTGCTTCGCGGTGGACGATGTGTTGGGCCGCGACGAAGCACCGCCGAAACCGCATCCGGGTGGACTGTTGAAGTTGGCAGAGGCTTGGGATGTGCCGGCCAGCGAGATGGTGATGGTCGGTGATTACCGCTTTGATCTGGACTGCGGGCGAGCGGCGGGCGCGCGGACGGTGTTGGTGAATTTGCCGGATAATCCGTGGCCTGAGTTGACCGATTGGCATGCGAAGGATTGTGTCGAGTTGCGCAGGATGTTGCTTACCTGATATTTCGGTTGTTTGATCTGGCCTCATCGCTGGCAAGCCAGCTCCCACAGGGATTTTCAGTGGATGCAAAATGTGTGCGACACAATGCACTGTGGGAGCTGGCTTGCCAGCGATGGCGCCAGATCATTCAATACAGGACTCATTCAAACAACGCCTTCTGCCCCTCCGGCGAGGTCAGCATCCCATCGCCGTTATGCCCAACCCCCGGCACTTCAACCAGTCGCTGATTAACTCCCTCCGGGTGCCGACGCAGCAAATAGCCGAAGTACAACTTCCCACGCTCCAGGCGATACGCCCCTTGCGCCTCGGCTTCGCAACCCTTGTCCAGTGCCGGATGCTGCGGATCGATGTCCTGCTGCCCGAGCAGATAAATCATTTCGCGTTTGACGTAACTGCTCTCGAGTTGCAACGGCGTTTGCCCTCCGGCGTACACCGGCATGTCTGCCAGACCGTACTTCCAGCGATTGAAACCTGCACATTTGGCGTGATCGAACGCCACTGGCCGCTGTTCATTGAAGTACGCATAGGACGAAGGATTGGCCACCACGTAGCGCAAACGAATGCCGTTGGCCTTCAGCGCGGGTTGATCCTTGGCCAGCAGGGCATAACGCTGCACCACCTGACCGCCGCCAGAGTGACCGAAAATAACGATCTGCTTCACGTCCGGAAACTGTTTGCGATCGCTGATTCGCCCGACGATCTCGTCGAGCGCCGCGTAGGAACTCAACGGATTCGGCCCTGTGGATAATCCGCCGCCCATCCACTCGTTGCCTTGCCAGCGCAGCAGTGTGGCGGGCAAGGAGTACAGGACAACATCGCTCTCATTGAGAAACTGCGGCGCGATCACCAGCGTGTGCGCGCTTTGTCCCGCCAGTTCAGCCGCGCTTTCGGCGCTTTTGCGATAGGTCTCGGCGTTGCGTAACCGGCCATGAATGACGATCAGCACACGTTCGATTTTCTCCGGTGCCGGGCCGATGCCGACGGCCATTTCCCCGGCCTTGAGTTGCAGGCGACCGGGGCTGATGGCGTCGACGCCGGCGGCTTGTGCAGTGCTGCCAATAATCAGTAAAGCCAGAAGCCATTTATGCATTTACAGGTTTTTCGCCGCGAAGGTGTCGCACTGGCCGACCTGGCCTTGCGCGAATCCGGTTTTGAACCAGCGCACCCTTTGCGCCGACGTACCGTGGGTAAACGAGTCCGGCACCACACGGCCCTGACCCTGTTGTTGCAAGCGATCATCACCGATGGCATTGGCCGCGTTCAAGGCCTCCTCGATGTCACCCGGCTCCAGCCAGTTCAGGCGCTTCTGCGCCCTGTAGGCCCAGACGCCGGCGAGACAGTCAGCCTGCACTTCCTGACGCACCAGCAAACCGCCGTCACCTTCCATCTGTCGACCTTGCTGTCGAGCTGTCTGAATTTTCGCCGAGACGCCAAGCAGCGTCTGCACATGGTGTCCGACTTCATGCGCGATCACGTAGGCCTGGGCGAAGTCGCCGGCCGCTTTGAAGCGTTGCGACATTTCCTGGAAGAACGCCATGTCCAGATAGACCTTCTGGTCGGCCGGGCAGTAGAACGGGCCGGTCGCCGAGGTTGCAAGACCGCAGGCTGAGTTGACCCGATTGCTGAACAGCACCAGCGTCGGATCTTTATATTGCCGCCCGGCCTGCTGGAAAATCGCGCCCCAGGTGTCTTCGGTATCGCCAAGGATCGAGCGGACGAATTCGGCTTGCTCGTCGTTGGCCGGTGGCGCCTGACGGGTTTGCGAGGTAGGCGCCGATTGTTGTGTCGATTGCCCGGCGAGCTGCCCGAGAATTTGCAGCGGATCCTGCCCGGTGATCCAGCCGATGCCGACGATCAGCAGAATGGCGCCCAGACTCAGGCCTTTGCCGCCACCGAAGCGCATGCCGCCGCCACCGCCGGAATCATCACCACGGGCGTCGACGACGTTGTCACTGCGTCGGCCTTTTTTCCATAGCATGTGGGAATCCTCTGAATGAATCTGGTGATGAGTGTTGCTGGTGCGTGGGAGTGGCGCCAGTCCGGTCGTCAGACCATCGTGATTGATGACGGTTCTGAGCACATTGTCTATTCGCCAGCTTACAGCTGTGCAGCGTTGAAGGTATCGCACGTATCGATACGACCGCTATCGAATCCGGCCGTGAACCATTGGGTGCGTTGTTGTGAGGTGCCGTGGCTGAACGTCTCCGGACGAACCGAGCGGTTCTGTGCACGCTGCAGATAGTCGTCACCGAATACGCTGGCGGCGTTCAAGGCTTCTTCGATATCGCCAGGTTCCAGCCAGGTCAGGCGCTGTTGGGCATGGTATGCCCAGACCCCCGCAAGGCAATCGGCCTGCAGTTCGCTGCGCACTTCGAGGCCCGCGTTGCCGATCACCGGTAGTCGTGCCGAGAGGGCGGTTTCAAACGGCTCGGACATGCCCAGTTCAACCTGCACATGATGGCCGACCTCGTGCGCGATGATGTAAGCCTGGGCGAAGTCGCCGACCGCTGAAAAGCGCTCGGCCATCAGCTCGAAGAACTGCGGGTCGAGATAGATCTGCCGATTGCCCGGGCAGTAAAAGGGGCCGATCGAGCTGTCGGCGGCACCGCAAGCGGAGACCACGCTATGACTGAACAGCGTCAGTGTGGGGGTGGGGTAATGGCGTGCGGTTCGGGCAAACAGCAACGTCCAGGTGTCTTCGGTGTCACCCAGTATCGACTCGATAAACCTGAGTTGGGCAGCGTCGGCGGACGAAGCGGGTCGGCTGACGTCATTCATCTGGCTCGGGTGTTGCCAGGGAGTGCTGTCGTATGAGGCGTAGAGCGCCGCGCCCGAGAGGGTGACGGCTGCCAGGCCGGCAGCGATTTTCTTCCCTGTCTGAGTGCGGGCGTCCTTGCCCTTTCGTGTGTCATTGACGTTGTCGCTGCGTCTCGCTCTGGTCCATAACATGTTTGCGTTCCTTCATAGGTTGGGGGTGTAAATCACCTCGCCTATGAATAACCGCGCGCGTCAGAATCTGCTGGGCATAAATGTAAGGGCGCGTAAGACCCTTTTCGAATCTGCCGTTTCGGTGTGAGTCATAAGCCTTTTCCCACTCACTGGTCGAATGCATCCCACACTGGCGCGAAGTCCGGGCTGACCTGTCGCTCGCGCTTGGACAGACCGGCAATCAGCGCCCGGTCTTGATCATCCAGATTGACCTCAAGTGCCGCCAGATTGGCGAGTTGGTTAGTAGCGCTGCTCGCCTTGGGTATCGCTGCCACGTTGTCTTGATCGAGCAGCCATTTCAGTGCGACCTGGGTCGGCAGTACGCCGTGTCTGGCAGCAATTTGCTGAATTTCGCTGATGTGTGAAACCTTGTTGCGCGCCAGCGGTGTGTAGGCCGTCAGCGCCATATTGTGTTGCCGGACGTAATCGAGCAGGGCGGTTTGTCCGAGCAGGACGTGGTACTCGACCTGAATCGCTGACAGACCGATGCCGTATTCCTCGACGACTTTGCGCAACAACGGCAGAGGGAAATTCGCCACGCCGATGTTGCGGGCCAGGCCTTGTTCCTTGAACGAGGCCAGCGTGTCGAGAGTGCGTGGCAGATCCCAATCCTTGGTGGGCCAGTGGATCATGAACAGGTCGACGTAGTCGCTGCGCAACGCCTTGAGGCTGCGATCCATGGAGTGGCGCATCGCGTCCGGTTGCAACTGATCCCACCAGACTTTGGTGGTGACATGAATCTGCTCGCGCGGTGTCGGTGTATTCGCCAGCGCTTGTCCGACGGCATCCTCATTGTTGTAGGCCGCTGCCGTGTCGATGTGTCGATAACCCAGCTCCAGCGCTTGCTCCACGGCACGGGTGCATTCTTCACCGAGCATCGGCCAGGTGCCGAGACCGAGTTTCGGCATGTTCAAACCCTGGGCGTTAACAATGTGCTGCATGGTCGATCTCCTGTTCGAAAGCAGTAATGCCGGCGATATGCCGGGCGGCGATGTAACCGAAAGTCAGGGCCGGGCCGATATTGATGCCGCCCGCCGGGTAGTGACCGCCCATGATGCTGGCCATGTCGCCACCCGCCGCGTAGAGGCCGGCGATGGGTTGTTCGTTGGCATCCAGCACTTGCGCGTGCGGATTGACCTTGAGGCCGGCAAACGTGCCGAAGCAGCCGGGCTGGACTTTCACGGCGTAGAACGGCCCGGTTTCTATTGGGGCAACGCAGGGGTTGGGACGGTTTTTCGGATCACCCTGTTTACGGTTGTAGGGTGTGGTGCCGCGCCCGAACAGCGGGTCTTCGCCGTGGCGGGCATGGCCGTTGTAGTTATCCACAGTCTGGCGCAAACCGCTGGGGTCGATGCCGCAGGCAATGGCCAATTCCTCAACGGTGTTACCGGTTTTCAGATAACCGCTGCGGATGAATTCCGACACTGGCAGCGGAAACGGCCTCGACATGCCGAGGCCATATCGCCGTTGAAAGGCGCGCGTGCAGATCAACCAGGAGGCGACTTCTTCGCCTTCCGGCGCAGCAGCAACCATGGCGCTGACATAGTCGTAGTAACCGTTGGCTTCGTTGACGAAGCGCTGTCCGTTACGCTGCACGCCGATGATCCCCGGTTTGCCGCGCTCGATGATGTGTGGGAAATGGCCGATGCTGCCGTCGGAATACGGCACTTGCGACACCGGTGCCCACGCCACGGCTGAAGCGACCTCGGTGTTGACTCGCGCTCCTGCGCTTTCACCCAGGCGCAAGCCATCGCCGTTGACGGCCAGCGGCGGCAATGCCCAGTGTTCATGACCGGTTGGTGTGCGCGGGAACAACGCTTTGCGCCGCTCGATGTCATTGGCGAACCCCCCGGCGGCAAGTATCACGGCTTTGCGTGCGCGAATGCGGATCGGACCTTTGCGGGTCTCGACCACTGCGCCGGAAACCCGCGAGCCGTCACGCAGCAGCTCAGCCACCGGCGCCGACTCCCACAACAAGACGCCGAGGTCTTCGGCAGATTTTGCCAATCGCGCAATCAGCGCCACGCCATTGACCAATTGCATGGCCCGGCCATGAACGGCGAGGTCCAGCAAGTGCCGGGTAAAGCGCCGAGTGACATGCCATGCGGCTTTCAGCGAACGGGTCAGATTGAGGAACGCCGACAGATCCGCCCCGGCCATGATCGGCATACCCATGAAGGACGTTTCACGCATGGTTGGGCGAAGGCGCTTGAGCAAGCGTCCGACTTCGCGCCCATCGTAAGGCGCAGCGATCACCGAACGTCCGCCGGTACCTGCACCCGGTGTTTCGCCATGAATGTCGGCAATGGCGTTGCCATCGGCGAATTGCAGGGCAGTGTGTTGCTCGAAAAAGGCGACCATGCGCGGGCCGGCTTCAAGGAAAGCGTTGATCATCGCCGGGTCGTACTGCTCACCCAGTTCATGGCGCAAATACGTGCGCGGTTGTTCGATGTCTTCGACGATTCCGGCCCGACGGGCCAATGGATTGCACGGCACCCACGCCCAGCCACCGGACCAGGCCGTAGCGCCGCCGAACACTGGATCCTTCTCGACGACGATGACTTTCAAGCCATGCCACGCGGCGGTCACGGCGGCGGACAAACCGGCAGCGCCAGACCCGACGACCAATACGTCGCAGTCGATATCAGGGAGTTCGGCAGACATCAAACAACGCTCCAGCGGAAATTGTTTTTGGAATTTGATTCCAGAAAATAGCGAGTGCTGGAGTCGTTCGACAAGCCTTGATCCAACAAAACGGGCGGTTATCGAACAATCGGTTCCAGATTTCGCTTTGCAGCGGATGTCTTCTAGAATCGGCAAAATTTCAATTGGATGTCCCCATGGCTGGCAGTCAAATCGAACGGGTTTTCAGCGTGCTGGAAAGCCTTACCAGTGATCCGCGCGGGCTGCCGATGCAGGCGCTGGCCGAGCAACTGGATATCCCGAAAAGCGCCACGCACCGCTTGCTCGCCGAGCTGATTCGCCTCGGCTACGTGCGGCAGAATCCGGAAACCTTGCGCTATCACTTGTCGACCAAACTGGTCGCGATGGGCTTTCAATACCTGTCGAGCAGCGGTGCCGACATCGTCCAGCCGGTGCTTGATCGACTGGCGCAGGAAACCGGTGAACTGGTGCGCCTGGGGGTGATCGACGGCGAGCGCCAGACCTGGATAGCCAAGGCCCAAGGCGCGCGCACCGGTCTGCGTTATGACCCGGACATGGGCCGCGACGCGCCGCTGTTTTACACCGCGTCCGGTCATGCGTGGCTGGCGTGCATGAGTGATGCCGAGGCGTTGTCGCTGGTCGAGCGGCAGGCTGCGGAAGTGCCGGTGGGCGTGGGGCCAAACGCGCCGCGCTCAAATATCGAGTTGCTCGAACGGCTGCGTCTGGCCCGTGAACAGGGCTATGCCTGGGTCGAGGAGAGTTCGGCGGTGGGGACTTCGGCGATTGCGGCGGTGGTGAAGCATCCAACGGATGGTCGGGTGATCGGTGTGCTGAGTATCGCCGGGCCGAGTGCGCGAATGCCGGGGGCGCGCTTGCATGAACTGGCGCCGCTGTTGCTGAAATTCACCGAAGAATTATCAGCAGCCAGCCTGGCCTCGGAACTGTTTATCTAATCCGCCGAAAATCCCCGGTAGGAGCTGCCGAAGGCTGCGATCTTTTGACCTTGTCTTTTAATAGCAAAATCAAAAGATCGCAGCCTTCGGCAGCTCCTACATGGATATTCGTTTGGCGTGAATTTGTGCGGTGTTCGCACGGTTTTGTGGTTGATGGGTGTTTGATTCTGGAACTCGGTTCTAAATTGTTTACGGAGTGTCATTCCGAGAACAATCACAAGAGGACCGCACCTTGAATTCGCCCCTTCGAATCGCCCTGATCGGCGCCGGCAATATGGGCCAACAACATTATCGGCATCTGCAAGCCCTCAGCGAAGCGACGCTTTGCGCAGTGGCTGATCCCGGGCCGCAAGCCGCAGCGCTTGCGGCTGAATGGGGCGTCAGGCATTTCGCCGATCATCGTCAGATGCTCGAACACATCAGGCCGGAAGCGGTGATTATTGCCAATCCAAATAATCAGCACGTCGCTACGACGCTCGATTGTCTGGTGGCGGGTGTGCCGGTGTTGCTGGAGAAGCCGGTCGGTGTGCACCTCGATGAAGCGCGCGAGCTGGTCGCGGCGGTTGAACGCAGCGGCGTGCCGGTGCTGGTCGGCCATCATCGGCGACACAATCCGCTGATCGTGCGTGCCCATGAGTTGGTGCAGAGCGGCGCGCTCGGGCGGTTGACCACGGTCACCGCGCTGTTCCAGTTGCGCAAGCCGGACAGCTACTTCGAGATCCCGTGGCGCCGTGAACCGGGCGCCGGGATGTTGCTGACCAACCTGATTCACGACCTCGACTTGCTCCGGCACCTGTGCGGTGAAGTGCGCTCGGTCCAAGCGATCACCGACAACACCGTGCGTGGTTTTGCCAATGAAGACAGCGCGGCAGTGTTACTGCAATTCGAGGGCGGCACATTGGGCACGTTGAGCGGATCCGATGCCGTCGCCGCGCCCTGGAGTTGGGAGTTGGATTCCGGCGAAAACCCGGTGTATCCACGTCAGGCCGATCAGCCGTGCTATCTGCTGGCCGGAACCGCCGGTGCATTGAGCATTCCGCAGCTCAAGCGTTGGCATTACGCCGCTGATCAGGTCGACGCCGGTTGGCATGAACCGTTGCTGGTGGTCGAAGAGTCCTACAGCAGTGACGAAGCTTTGCGCTTGCAGTTACAGCATTTCGTCCGCGTGGCGCGGCGTGAAGTCGAGCCGCTGGTGAGTGCGGCGGATGCTGCCCGCACCCTTGCACTGATTGAAGCCATCCGCGAAGCCGCCGCTACTGGCCGAGCCTGCGCCCCTGCACTGATCGAGGCTTGAGCATGAGCGAACGAATCCTGTCCCTGGCCAGCCTGACTGTGCTGGAGTTATCGCCGCCGCAGATGGTCGAAGTGGCCGCCCGCGCGGGTTACAGCCATGTCGGTCTGCGTCTGGAGCCGGCAACCCCTGAGGAATATCACTTTCCGCTGGTCGCCGATGATGATTTGCGGCGTCAGACATTGGCGCAGTTGCGTGACACGGGAATCCGCGTGCTCGACGTGGAAATCCTGCGTCTGAAGCCACAAACCATCGTCGCTGATTTCGAGAAACTTCTGACGGTCGGCGCGGAATTTGCCGCGACTGAATTGCTGGTCGCCGGTAACGATCCTGACGAGCAGCGGCTCACCGATAACTTTGCAGCATTGTGTGATCTGGCGAAGCCCTATGGTTTGCACCCGCATCTGGAATTCATGCCCTGGACCGATGCACGCAACCTTGAGCAGGCGTTGCGCATCGTAGAAAACGCCGATCGGGAGAATGCGGCGGTGCTGGTGGACGCGTTTCACTTTGATCGTTCGGGTTCACGGTTGGAGAATTTCGCGGGCGTTGCGTCCTCGCGCCTGCGCTATGCGCAATTGTGTGACGTGGCGGGGCCGCGACCGTCGGACATGGCCGAGATCTTGCGTCAGGCGCGCAACGAGCGACGGTTTCCCGGCGAAGGCGATTGCGACTTGCTCGGGTTGTTGAAAGCGTTGCCAGCTAATATTCCACTGAGTCTGGAAATTCCCACGGTGAAACTGCTGGAGCAAGGCGTGAGCGGGTTGCAGCGGGCGCAGATGGCGATTGATAGAACCCGGGAATTATTGGCGCGGCTGTAAGCGGTGCTGCGCACCTATCGCGGGCAAGCCCGTTCCCACAGGGGGAGGCAAGCCAGTCCGCGAAGCTTTTGATTTTTTATGGCAACACAAGGATATCCAATGACCGTCAGCACCCCGCTCTCCGGTGTAAACCAACCCTTCAAGGGCATCTTGCTGATCGTCGTGGCAACCTTCCTGTTCTCCAGCCATGACGCACTGTCGAAATATCTCTCCGGTTTCTATCCGATCGTGATGGTGGTGTGGGCGCGCTATCTGGTGCACACCTTATTGATGGCGGGGATTTTTCTGCCGCAGTCCGGGTTGCGCGTCCTACGCACCAAGAAGCCGTTATGGCAGTTGGTGCGGGCACTTTGCCTGCTCGGCACCAGCCTGTTTTTCACCACGGCGCTGCTGTACATCCCGTTGGCGGAAGCCACGGCAGTCAACTTTCTTGCGCCAGTGTTGGTGACCGCATTGTCGGTGCCGTTGCTCAAGGAGCGAGTGACCCGAGGCCAGTGGATCGCCGTCATCTGCGGCTTTATCGGCGTGCTGATCATCGTCCACCCGGGCGGTGAGTTGTTCACACCGGCAGTGTTGCTGCCGTTCTGCTCGGCGCTGTTTTTCTGCTTCTATCAACTGCTGACCCGCAAGCTCGCCGAAGTCGATAGCCCGACTACCAGCAACTTCTTCGCCGGGCTGTGCAACACGCTGGTGATGAGTGCGCTGGTGCCGTTCTTCTGGCAAGTGCCGACGCTGACCCATGCCGGGCTGATGCTGGCGCTGGGCAGTTGCGGGATGACCGCGCATCTGTTTCTGACCCAGGCGTTCCGTCATGCCGCACCGGCACTGCTGGCGCCGTTCGGTTATTGCCAGATCGTGTTTGCGGGGCTGTTGGGCTGGTTGCTGTTCAATCACACGCCGAGTCTGTTGACGATCATCGGCATTGCGGTGATCTGTTGCAGCGGGCTGGCGGCAGCGTGGCAGCAGAGCCGCCGCTGAAGGATACGCAAACCCCTGTATAGGAGCTGACGAGTGAAACGAGGCTGCGATCTTTTGATCTTCAACATCAAGATCAAAAGATCGCAGCGTGCCGCAGCTCCTACAAGGGGAGGGTTGTAGGCAGGTTATTCGGTGATGGTAGGAATCTTGCGCGGGGCCATGAAGTACATCCACGTCAGCGCAATGAAATACATCGCCGGGATCAGGGTGAACAACACCGTGTAGTTGTTGTTGGTCACGGTGAGGATATGGCCGACGATCTGGGTCATGAACATCCCGCCAATCGCTGCGCACATGCCGCCGAAACCGAATACCGTGCTCATCATGTGCTTGGGCGTGTAGTCCATCACCAGGCTCCAGATGTTCGCCGTCCAGGCCTGGTGTGCACCGATGGCCAGAGAGATCGCAGCCACTGCAACCCACAGATTCGCTGAGCCGGCCGCCATGACCACGCCGATGATGCAGCAGGCGAACAGGAACATCGACAGCAGTCGCGCCTTGATCGAGTTCATCCCGCGGCCGATCAGGAACGAAGACAGAATGCCGCCGCCGACGCTGCCGAAGTCAGCAGTCACGTAGATGATGATCAGCGGAATGCCCATCTGGGTGACGTTGATGCCCAGGTTGTATTGCTGATTGAGAAACGGCGGCAGCCAGTACAGATAGAACCAGAACACCGGCGCGGTCAGCGAGTAGGCGAGGGCGAAGGCCCAGGTGCCGCGCATGCGCAGGATTTTCGAGAACGGCACGCGGGCCTGTTCCGGTTCGACTTCTTGCTGGATGTAGTCCAGTTCGGACTGTTTAACGCTCGGGTGATCTTCCGGGTTGAAATACTTCAAGCCCCAGAACAGCAGCCAGATCCCGCCCAGTGCCGACATGCACAGGAACGCCGCTTGCCAGCCCCACACGTGGAGAACCAGTGGCAGCAGCATCGGCGTGAACATCGCACCGACGTTGGTGCCGGCGTTGAAGATGCCCGTAGCGACTGCACGTTCGCCGGCCGGGAACCACAGGCGTGTGGTTTTCACGCAGGCCGGGTAGTTGGCCGCTTCGGTGAGACCGAGGATGAATCGGCAGACCATGAAGCCAACGGCCGAAGTTGCCAGGCCGTGGGCGCCGGTGGCCAGGCTCCACAGCAGCACGGCGCAGAAGAACACGCGTTTGACGCCGACCCGGTCGATCAAGCGGCCCTGCAGGACGAAACCGATTGCGTAACCGACCTGAAACCAGAAGTTGATATTGGCGTAATCCATCGCCGTCCAGCTCATTTCCTTGGCGAGGATCGGCTGCATGACGCCGAGGGCGGCGCGGTCGATGTAGTTCAGGGTGGTGGCGAAAAACACCAGCGCCAGCATGCCCCAACGGGTCTTGCCGACGGCCATGGCGCCGCGGATCTTGTCGCCGATGCCACCCGTGGCAGTGCTCATGGCCGGAGCCATGCGGGAAGTCTGTGAAGGAATCATGTGTTCCACCCGTTTTTGGATTTGTTATTTGGTGTGCTTTTTACTTTGCACGCTGCGACCGGTGGTTCAGATCCGGACTCAATGTGCGGTCGATGTTGGGCAGTGGACGAAAAATCGTCAATTCGCCAAACCGCCATTGTGTTCGATAATCGCACGCAAAACTAACCGGGTAGTACACTTTAAATTGCTGCCGCGATCGATGCAGCCAATAATTTCCCTACTATAAAAACCCATCCCATGTAGAAGCTGCCGCAGGCTGCGATCTTTTGATTTTGCTCTCCACGAATAAAGATCAAACGATCGCAGCCTGCGGCAGCTCCTACAGTAAAGATAAAGCGGCGCCGTCCGGGAGTTGAATCATGCAGCGTTCCATTGCCACCGTTTCCTTGAGCGGCACCCTGCCGGAAAAACTCGAAGCCATCGCCGCCGCCGGGTTCGACGGGGTGGAGATTTTCGAAAACGACCTCCTGTACTACGACGGCAGCCCGCGGGAAATTAAACAGATGTGCGCCGATCTCGGCATCGCCATCACCCTGTTTCAGCCGTTCCGCGATTTCGAAGGCTGCCGCCGCGATCGTCTGGCGCGCAATCTGGAGCGCGCCGAACGCAAGTTCGATCTGATGCAGGAACTGGGCACCGATCTGGTGCTGGTCTGCAGTAACGCCTCGGCCGACAGCGTCGGCGATCAGCAAATTCTAGTCGATGACCTCCGGCTGCTGGCTGAACACGCCGGTGCGCGTGGTTTGCGCATTGGCTACGAAGCGCTGGCGTGGGGTCGTCATGTGAATACTTATCAACAGGTCTGGGATATCGTGCGCCAAGCCGATCACCCGAGCCTCGGCGTGTTGCTCGACAGCTTTCATACGTTGTCGCTGAAGGGCGATCCCCGCGCCATCGCCGACATTCCTGGCGACAAGATCTTCTTCGTGCAAATGGCTGACGCGCCGATCCTGCAAATGGATGTGCTGGAGTGGAGCCGGCATTTCCGCTGCTTCCCGGGGCAGGGTGAATTTGATCTGCCGGGTTTCCTCGCGCCGATCATCCAGAGCGGTTACACCGGGCCGCTGTCGCTGGAAATCTTCAACGACGGTTTCCGCGCCGCACCGCCACGGGCCAATGCCGCCGACGGTTTGCGTTCGCTGCTGTATCTGGAAGAGAAAACCCGCCAACGGCTGGAGCAGGAAACCCAATCTGTGGCCAACCGCGAAATTCTCTTCGAAACGCCGAAGGCCAGTGAGTACAACGGCATCGAGTTCCTTGAGTTTGCCGTTGATGAAAGCCTCGGCGCCAAGCTGTCGAACTGGCTGGAGCGCCTCGGTTTTGTCAAGGCCGGGCAGCATCGTTCCAAGAGTGTGAGCCTGCTGCGTCAGGGCGACATCAATCTGATCCTCAACTCCGAACCGTATTCGTTTGCTCACAGCTTTTTCGAGGCCCACGGCCCGTCGCTGTGCGCCACCGCCGTGCGGGTCAAGGACAGCGCCAGTGCGCTGGCCCGCGCCGTCGCCTACAAAGGTCAGCCCTATCGTGGACTGGTCGGCCCCAACGAACTCGAATTGGCGGCAGTGCGCGCGCCGGACGGCAGCCTGATTTATCTGGTCGATGAACAGGCCGACGTCTACGGCACCGATTTCAATCTGCTGGCCGACGCGCCGACCCGTGGCGGTCTCAAGCGTATCGACCACATGGCGATGGCGCTGCCCGCCGACAGCCTCGACAGTTGGGTGCTGTTCTACAAGAGCCTGCTGGATTTCGAAGCGGACGATGAAGTGGTGCTGCCCGACCCGTACGGTCTGGTGAAGAGCCGTGCACTGCGTAGTCGCGACAGCTCGATTCGTTTGCCGCTGAACATTTCCGAGAACCGCAACACCGCGATTTCCCACGCGCTGTCGAGTTATCGTGGTTCCGGTGTGCATCACATCGCCTTCGATTGTGACGACATCTTCGCCGAAGTCAGTCGCGCCAAAGAAGCCGGTGTACCTTTGCTGGATATCCCGCTCAACTATTACGACGACCTTGCTGCGCGCTTCGATTTCGATGACGAGTTTCTCAGTGAACTGGCGTATTACAACGTTCTGTACGACCGTGATGCCCAGGGCGGTGAGCTGTTCCACGTCTACACCGAACCGTTCGAAGGGCGCTTCTTCTTCGAGATCATCCAGCGCAAGAATGGCTACGCCGGTTACGGCGCGGCGAACGTGGCGGTGCGACTGGCGGCTATGGCCAAGTCACGCAGTGGCGCCATGCGCCAGGCGAAGTTGTAGGAAATTCGTAAACGCGGGATTAAACACAGGTCCCGCGGCTTCCTTCACTGTGCTGCGCGGCCCATAATCGCCGCCTGTGCAGTGATGGCCGTGAGCCCGCAATGACGATGAATACAGAACTTTCCGCAGCTACTGAAGTGTCCGCCGTAGAGCCGCGCAAGAGTCGCAAGAACAACCCGGAAAAAACCCGCGAGAACATCCTGCAGGAGGCGATCGTCGAGTTCGTCCAGCAAGGTTTGTCGGGTGCTCGCGTCGATGCGATCGCCGAGCGCATCCACACCTCCAAACGCATGATCTATTACTACTTCGGTAGCAAGGAGCAGTTGTACGTCGAGGTGCTGGAGAAGCTTTACGGCGATATCCGCAACACCGAAAATCGGTTGCACCTGGCGGAGTTGCCGCCGGTGGAGGCGATTCGTCGATTGGTCGAATTCACTTTCGATCACCACGACCGCAACGTCGATTTCGTGCGCATCGTCAGCATCGAAAACATCCACAACGCTGAATTCGTGAAGCGTTCCGATGCGATCAAGGCGATGAACAACACCATCCTCGATTCGCTGGGCGAGATTTTGCGTCGGGGCGCTGAAGTGGGTGCTTTCCGTAAGGGGCTGGATGCACTGGATGTGCATTTGCTGATCAGTTCATTCTGCTTCTATCGCGTGTCGAACCGGCACACGTTTGGCGAGATTTTCCAGATCGATCTGCCGGATGAAAGCATTAAACAGCGTCATCGCGAGATGATCTGCGAATCGGTGCTGCGCTACCTGCAAGCCTGACATAGAACCCCTGTAGGAGTGAGCCTGCTCGCGATAACGGTGTGTCAGGCAACGAATGTGTTGGCTGACAGGACGCCATCGCGAGCAGGCTCACTCCTACAGTGTTAACCGTTCATGCTTTGAAAATGCGCCAGCATCCGCTGGGCATTCGGCGCTACACCGCTGAACAGTTCAAACGCCTTCACCGCCTGAAACACCGCCATGTTGCCGCCGTCCAGCGTCCGGCAACCCAGCGCGCGGGCGTTACGCAGTAGTTCGGTTTCCAGCGGGAAATACACGATCTCCGCGACCCACAAATCCTTACGCAGGAGTTCGACCGGCACAGGCATGCCCGGCAGTTTGGCCATGCCCATCGGCGTGGTATTCACCAGTCCGTCAGCCTGATTCAGCGTACTCGGCAGATCATGTCCGGCCACCGCACGACCAAAGCCGAAATGCTGATTGAGATTGTTCGCCAGACTCTCGGCGCGCTCACTGTCGACATCAAAAATGCTCAGTTGCTGTACGCCTTCGCTCAACAACGCGTGAGCCACTGCCGCGCCTGCACCACCTGCGCCCATCTGGACCACACGCTCACGGGCAGCGTCCTTCAAGCCCCGACGAAAACCCTCGGCGAAACCCAGACAGTCCGTGTTATGGCCGATGCGTTTGCCATCTTTCAGCACCACGGTGTTCACCGCGCCGATGCCTTTGGCTTCCGGTGACAATTCGTCGAGCAGCGGGATGATCGCCTGCTTGCACGGAAAGGTAATGTTCAGCCCGGTGTAGTTCATCCGCTCGGCCGCCAGCAGCAGATCGGGCAGGGCGCTGCTGTCCATTTTCAGCTGATCGAGATCGATCAATCGATACAGATAACGCATGCCCTGCGCATCGCCTTCGTGCTCATGCAGCGCTGGCGTGCGCGAGGCCTGAATGCCAGCGCCGATCAGCCCGGCGAGTATTACGTTAGAGCGAGCCATGTGATTCACCCCTTCAACCGCTGACTGAAATGTTCCAGTGCCAGGCGATAGCCATGACTGCCAAAACCGGCCATCACCGCTGTGGCAATCGCCGAGACAAACGAATGATGACGGAACGGTTCGCGGGCATGGACATTGGACAGGTGCACTTCGATCACCGGCAACTCACTGGCCACCAGTGCATCGCGAATCGCCACCGAAGTGTGCGTCCACGCTGCCGGGTTGATCACGATCCCGGCGCAACGACCGCGAGCCGCGTGAATCCAGTCGAGCAGTTCGCCTTCGTGATTGGTCTGGCGAAACTCCACGGCCAGGCCGAATTCTTCAGCCGCACGACCGCACAACGCAGAAATATCCGCCAGGGTTTCGTGACCGTAAGTCGCCGGCTCGCGGGTGCCGAGCAGGTTCAGGTTCGGGCCGTTGAGCACCAGAACGATAGGGGGCATGAGGGGTAACTCCACTTATTGTTTTTGGCTTTGGCCGAGGGTTTCAGCCTGTGGAGATAAAATGTACTAGATGGTTACCATGGTCAATTGAACAAAAATGGACGTGGCTTTTTATGTTCGGTGATCGCACAGAAGCAAATTTGATCGAGATATGACGACAGCTTTACTTACGTTTTTTACCGCAGATTGACCGACTCAAGCCCGTTCCGACGCTAGCCTCAAAAGCGGTGAAACGTCATGTGCTTGATCACCAGTCGTCGGATTTGAAAGGAATCTCGAATCCTGAAACTTTTTAACCTAACGGATGGGTTAGCATGAAGGTGTGCAGCTACAAAGGATTGTCGATTGTCATCATGCTGCGAGATGAACATTGCCCACCACACGTTCACGTGAATGCGGGCAGTTGGAGTGCCCGATTACAGTTCAGTTTCTGGCACAACGATATTGAGCTTTGGGACGTCGTGCCCCTTTCTCGTCGACCACCCTTGGCCGTGCTGGAAGGCTTGTGTCGATCCCTTGAGCAGCCTGCTCATCTGCGACGAGCACGCGGGATCTGGTGGTCGAAATTGCAAACTGTCTGTCTCGACAATCAATTGTGGGACAGCCATTCAAACGAAGTATTGGGGATGAAACTCGTCACTGACACGACATACAGAGTGGGATCGGCGCGTTATCTGCCAGACGAGGGCAAAACTCTTCTGACATTGATAGACGCATTGGAAGGAGTGGAAATCGATTTATGAAAGTCATCAAAGCTAAGCCATCCGCACGTCGTCCCCTCACGGAGGAGATGATCGACGTCGCCATCCAGCAAGGGCAAGCACGCCGAACGAATAGCTTGCAGGCTGTCTCCGTAACCTTTGAGAAACCATCCCTGATCATCCGTTTTGAAGACGGCAGCGGTGTGTTGCTACCGGTGGATCGTTATCCAGAGTTCGACGGATTCAATGCAGAGGATTATGAAAACCTGACAGTCGGCTTCGCGGGCACTGCACTTTGTCACGAGGGTAAAGACCTCGACGTTTCCATTTCCGGGATGATTTCGGCGAGCCCATCACTATTAGCCATGGCCGCTTCTGCCGTTGCTTCGCGCAACGGCCGTCAGAGCAGCGCGGCAAAGTCTGCAGCCGCGCGGGCGAATGGCAAAAAGGGCGGGCGTCCGCGTAAGGTCGATCCCGCTTAGTGAGCGCCCACAAAAAAGCCGTCAATCACGACGGCTTTTTCGCATCAGCTCCCCGCAATCAACGCCGGGTCAGCAACACACCCGATTCCATGTGATGCGTCCACGGGAACTGGTCGAACAACGCGCATTTGGTAATACGGTGCGTGTCGTGCAACTGGGCGATGTTGGCCGCCAGGGTTTCCGGGTTGCAGGAGATGTACAGGATGTTGTCGAAACGCCGGGTCAGTTCGCAGGTGTCCGGGTCCATGCCGGCGCGTGGCGGGTCGACGAAGACGCTGCCGAACTCGTAGCTCTTCAGGTCGATGCCTTGCAGGCGGCGGAACGGGCGCACTTCGTTGAGCGCTTCGGTCAGCTCTTCGGCGGACAAACGCACCAGGGTGACGTTATCCACAGCGTTTTCGCTGAGGTTGCTCAGTGCCGCGTTGACCGAAGTCTTGCTGATCTCGGTAGCCAGCACTTTGCGCACACGGGTGGCGAGCGGCAGGGTGAAGTTGCCGTTACCGCAGTACAGCTCCAGCAGATCATCGCTGCGATCGCCCAGCGCGTCGTACGCCCAGTTCAACATCTTCTGGTTCACCGTGCCGTTAGGCTGGGTGAACGCGCCTTCCGGCTGGCGGTAACTGAAGGTGCGACCGCCGACGTCGAGTTTCTCGACCACGTAATCGAGGCCGAGCACTTCGCGTTTGCCCTTCGAGCGACCGATGATGCTGACGCCGAGATCCGTCGCCAGTTTGGTCGCCGCCGTGTGCCAGTGTTCGTCCAGCGGACGGTGATAGCACAGGGTGATCATCGCATCGCCGGACAGCGTGGTCAGGAACTCGACCTGAAACAGCTTGTGGCTCAGCGCCGAACTGGCCTGCCACGCCGCCTTCAGCTGCGGCATCAACTGGTTGATGCGCAGGCTGGCGATCGGGAACTCTTCGATCAGAATCGGTGTGCGTTTGTCGTCCTGAGCGAACATTGCGTAGTGCCGATCGCCGCCCTCGCGCCACAGGCGGAATTCGGCGCGCAGACGGAAGTTCTGCAGCGGCGAGTCGAACACCGTCGGCTCGGGGGCATCGAACGGCGCCAGCAGGTCACGCAGGCGCGTGACCTTGGCTTCAAGTTGCTCGGCGTAAGCCCGGGAATCAAATGTCATGCGTTGAACCAACCCAACTTGATCACGAACAGAATCGACAGAATCACCAGTGCCGGGTTCAGCTCACGGGCACGCCCCGACAGCAGCTTGATCACGGTCCAGGAGATGAAACCGAACGCGATGCCATTGGCAATCGAGTAAGTGAATGGCATGGCCAGCGCGGTCACGACAACCGGCGCGGCAACGGTGATGTCTTCCCAGTCTATTTCCGCCAGACCCGAAGTCATCAACACGGCGACGAACAGCAGTGCCGGTGCAGTGGCGAACGCCGGAACGCTGGCCGCCAAGGGCGAGAAGAACAGCGCCAGCAGGAACAGAATTGCCACGACGATGGCGGTCAAACCGGTACGGCCGCCTGCACTGACGCCGGCAGCGGATTCGATGTAACTGGTGGTGGTCGAGGTGCCCAGCAGCGAACCGGCCATGGCCGCGGTGCTGTCGGCGATCAGCGCACGACCCATTTTCGGCATGTGGCCGTCCTTGCCCATCAGGCCGGCGCGCTTGGCGACGCCGATCAGGGTGCCGGAGTTGTCGAACAGGTCGACGAACAGGAAAGCGAAGATCACGCTGACCAGACCGATGTCCAGTGCGCCTTTGATGTCCAGTTGCAGGAAAGTCGGAGCCAGCGAAGGTGGCATCGAGGTCACGCCGTTGAACGGAGTGAAGCCCATGGCGATGGACACGATGGTCACCGCGAGGATGCCGATCAGCACGGCGCCACGCACTTTCAGTGCTTCGAGGGCAACAATCAGGGCGAAACCGAGGGTGGCGAGAATCGGTGCTGGCTGTTTCAGGTCACCGAGGCCGACCATGGTCGCCGGGTTGCTCACCACGATACCGGCGTTGTGCAAGGCGATCAGCGCCAGGAACAGGCCGATACCGGCAGCAATCGCCGAGCGCAGCGGCAGCGGAATGCTGTTGATGATCCATTCACGGATGCGGAAGATCGACAGCAGGAAGAACAACACCGCCGAAATGAACACCGCACCCAGCGCCACTTGCCAGGTGTGACCCATGTGCAAGACGACGGTGTAGGTGAAGAAGGCGTTCAGGCCCATGCCAGGGGCGAGGGCGATCGGGTAGTTGGCGATCAGACCCATGACGGTCGAACCGATGGCAGCTGCCAGACAGGTGGCAACGAATACCGCGCCCTTGTCCATGCCGGTCTCACCGAGAATGCTCGGGTTGACGAACAGAATGTAGGCCATGGCCAGGAAGGTCGTGATGCCCGCGAGAATCTCGGTGCGCACGTTGGTGTTGTGTGCCTTGAGTTGAAACAGCCTTTCCAGCATGTCTGCTCCCCGTGGCGCGCGTGGCGCCGTGAATGTATCGACCTCAACAGCAAAGCACAGACCGTCGCAAGCGCCTGGAAAATTGTGGTGGGCCGGAAAAAGCCGCGCATCATACCAGCAGCGTGAGGAATATGGCGGTTGTTGGTGTCGATCGTCGGCGAAGTTTTGCGTTGATGCCAACTGCGCCATACTGCGCGCTGATTTTTTCGGGGCGGGAAGTGCATGAGCAAGTGCTGGATGAAGGTTTCGGGTTTGATTGCCGCGCTGATGGCCGTGACGCCGGGAGCGCTGGCGGCCTCGGCGGAGCCGTTGACCCAAGTGAAAGTGATCAAGGTGCAATCGCCGGCCTGTGGTCTGGAAGACATTGGTGATGGGCAGACACAGACCCAATGCAATCACAACGGGCCGAGCATCAAAGTCTATGTACTGGAAGTCGGATACGGCCAGAGCCAGCCGCATGCCACGCTGGATGGTTTCGAAGTGAACGGCACCCGAGCGCCGGTATGTGCCTTTGATAATGGCAACCTGACCGAATGCACTCCCGGCAGTAAAACCGTCGGTTCTCTCTATACCTTCGATCTGGCGGGCAAGCAGGAAGGCACCTTCAGCTTCAGCAACACTTCCATCAACGCGCCACGCAACACGATGTCGACCCAGCTTTACATCAAGTAACGGCTGCTTCCGCGCGATCCGGGGGAAGCTGACTACGCTTTAAAGATCACCCAGCGGATAACGCCCATGACCTTTAGAGCCCTGATTACCCTCGCCGAGGGCATCGATGATCTGCAAAGTGTGACCCTGATTGACGTGTTGCGCCGCGCCGACATCGAAGTCGTCGCTGCCAGCATCGAAGGCCGGCGCATGCTCACCTGCGCGCGCGGCACGCGTCTGACTGCCGACGGCATGCTGGTCGATGTGCTGGCCCAGCATTTTGACCTGATCGTCTTGCCCGGCGGCGACGTTGGTTCGCAACACTTGGCAGCGCATCAACCATTGCAACAACTGCTCAAGGATCAATCCAGCGCCGGACGCCTGTTCGCCGCCATCGCCGAGTCCCCGGCCGTCGTCCTGCAAGCGGCTGGCGTGCTGCGCCAGCGGCGGATGACTTGTCTACCGAACGCCAGTCATCAACTCTCGGGCTGCACGTTTGTTGATCAACCGGTGGTGGTCGACGGCAATTGCATCACCTCGCAAGGCTCCAGCGCTGCGCTGGAATTTGCCTTGATGCTGGTCGAGCAACTCGGCGGCAAGGCCTTGCGGGCGAAAGTGGCGGGGGGGGTGTAGTGGCTGGAGGTGTCAGGCGTGGACAGCGATCAGTTCGATAACCGGTTGCTCCCGATGCTCCGCTTGCCACAGATCGTAGTCGGTTTGTACGCCTAGCCACACACGCGCCTTGCCAATGCCGGCACGCTCAAGACGCACAGCCAGATCCGGACTGATTGGCGCATGTCCGTGTAATACACGGGAAAGATGTGGGCGGGCGAAGCCCAAATGGCGAGCCAATTCAGTCACGCTGATGCCAAACTCGGGCAAAACATCCATCAGCAGTGTTTCGCCGGGGTGTGGCGGGTTGTGCATGGGCATAAGCCTGCCTCCTGTCAGTGGTAGTCCAGATAATCGACCAGTTCGATATCCGAACCGACAAAACGAAAGATCACTCGCCAGTTGCCTTAAACGCTCAGCGACCAGTACTCCGTCAGCTCACGTTTCAATGGATGCAGGCGCCACCCCGGAAGGTCCAGATCTGCGGGAAGCGTAGCGCGATCCATGAACTGCAGCATGCGCGACAGCCGTTTTGCGTGGTCGGCACGAATCCCGCGAGTCGAACCTGTTTCATAGAAGCCTCGAAGGCCTTTGTGCTGAAAGGATTTGATCATGGGCTCGAGTGTAAGGCGATACATTACACTCGGTGCGGTAACTATGTACCGCACATTTTCAGTTTTCTTGTGCTTTGGAGGTTGTCAGACCTTCACTTCTTCCACCGGCACATGCATGCGATCGCGATTAGCCAATGTCGGAAACAACTTGATCCATGTCCCCGTCACTACCAGCGTACCGATCCCGCCCATTACCACCGCCGGCACCGTGCCGAACCAGTGGGCGGTGACGCCGGATTCGAATTCGCCCAACTGGTTTGAAGCACCGATAAACAGCCCGTTCACCGCGCTGACCCGGCCGCGCATTTCGTCCGGGGTTTCCAGTTGTACGAAAGACGCGCGGATGACCATGCTGATCATGTCCGCTGCGCCGAGCACTACCAGCACCGCCAGGGAGAACCAGAACGAGGTCGACAGGCCAAAGGCGATGGTCGCGACGCCGAATATGCCCACCGCTGTGAACATCACCCGGCCAACATTGCGCTCCACGGCAAACCGCGCCAGGAACAGCGACATCCCCAGTGCGCCCACCGCCGGTGCCGAACGCAGCAACCCGAGGCCCCACGGTCCGGTCAGCAGGATGTCCTTGGCGAATACCGGCAGCAGCGCCGTTGCCCCACCGAGCAGCACCGCAAACAGATCCAGAGAAATCGCCCCGAGGATGTCCGGGCGGCTGCGAATGAAACGGATCCCTGCCAGCAACGAATCCAGCGTGGCCTTGCCTTTGTTCAGCGGCGTTTGCCGCGCGGGCAGGTTGAGCATCAAGGTGCAGGCAATGACGTAGAGCAGCACGGTCGGGCCATAGACCCAGACGCTGCCGAATGCGTAGAGCAAGCCACCCAGCGCCGGGGCGACGATGGTCGCGGACTGTTGCGCTGACTGCGCCGCCGCGACGGCTCGGGGGAACAGTGCGCTGGGCACGATGCTCGGCAGCAGTGCCTGAGTGGTCGGCATCTCGAACGAGCGCGCCGCGCCGAGCAGGAAGGCGAGGATGAAGATCATCTCGCGGGTCACGTGGTCGGTGGCGCTGCCGATGGCCAGTGCCAGCGCGATCAACGCCTGTAACGACTGGCAGATCGCCGCGACTTTGCGCCGGTCATAGCGGTCGGCGACATGCCCGGTGTGCAACATGAACAGCACGCGCGGCGCGAATTCGACCAGCCCGACCAGGCCCAGATCGAGGACGTTGCCGGTCAACTGATAGAGGTTCCAGCCGATCGCCACGGTGAGCATCTGAAAACCGCTGGCGGTGAAAATCCGCGCGAACCAGAAGGCGAGAAATGGACGGTGATGACGTAACAGCAGGGGCTCTTGGCTGGGCATCTGAAGGCAGGTCTGGCTCGAGGGGAATCGCGAGGTTATCACCAGTCTGTAACAGGAAGTTGCTATGACAAAAAATTTAGTTAGGAGGACATCGAATTTTTTACGGTGCAGACGAATTCTGCTGTTCGGGGATTTGCGTCGCCTTCGCGATCTGTACTGTTTTCCCCGCTGCCAGCGCTCCGGGGATTTGTTGCAGGGCATTGCCACGGTTATGAGGCAACTTGTCACGCGGCAAACGACCACGCAGTTCATCGGCAAAAATGGGACTACTCTTTCAACGTTGCTTGATCCAGATCAAGACCCAAAAGGAATTGATCCGGTGGCCAGTTGGCCAGACTCCCTGCGTTGCGATGGTTGTTTAAAAAGAACGAATCAGAATTCGCCGCACTCCATATCCGTGGGGGCAGTGGGTGCAGGCCTCCGGGTCCGCAGCCGGTATTACCTGACAGAGGAAGCCATATGTTCGGTTTAGAGGCACTAGATCTCGCCCGAATTCAGTTCGCGTTCACCATCTCGTTCCACATCCTGTTCCCGGCCATCACCATTGGCCTGGCGAGTTACCTCGCGGTGCTCGAAGGCCTGTGGCTGAAAACCCGTAACGACACCTACCGTGACCTCTACCATTTCTGGTCGAAGATCTTCGCCGTCAACTTCGGTATGGGCGTGGTCTCCGGGTTGGTCATGGCCTACCAGTTCGGCACCAACTGGAGTCGCTTCTCGGACTTCGCCGGTGCCGTCACCGGGCCGTTGCTGACTTATGAAGTGCTCACGGCATTCTTCCTTGAGGCCGGTTTCCTCGGGGTGATGCTGTTCGGCTGGAACAAGGTCGGGCGCGGGCTGCACTTCTTCTCCACGGTGATGGTGGCCATCGGTACGCTGATTTCGACGTTCTGGATTCTCGCCTCCAATAGCTGGATGCAGACTCCGCAGGGCTTCGAGATCGTCAACGGCCAAGTGATTCCGACCGACTGGCTGGCGATCATCTTCAACCCTTCGTTCCCGTACCGCCTGATGCACATGGCAACGGCCGCGTTCGTCGCCACGGCATTCTTCGTCGGCTCCTCGGCGGCCTGGCACTTGCTGCGCGGCAAGGACAACCCGGCCATCCGCACCATGCTGTCGATGGCAATGTGGATGGCGCTGATTGTCGCGCCGATCCAGGCAGTCATCGGCGACTTCCATGGTCTGAATACGCTCAAGCACCAACCGGCAAAAATCGCTGCGATCGAAGGTCACTGGGAAAACCACGGTGATGAAGCGACGCCGCTGATCCTGTTCGGCTGGCCGGACATGAAAGAAGAGAAAACCAAATTCGCCGTGGAGATCCCGTACCTCGGCAGCCTGATTCTCACTCACTCGCTGGACAAACAGGTGCCGGCGCTCAAAGAATTCCCGCCGGAAGACCGGCCGAATTCGACCATCGTGTTCTGGTCGTTCCGGATCATGGTCGGCCTCGGCTTCCTGATGATCTTCACCGGTCTGTGGAGCCTGTGGCTGCGTAAGCGCGACACGCTCTACACCTCGCGGCCGTTCCTGTATCTGGCGTTGTGGATGGGACCGTCCGGCCTGATCGCGATTCTCGCGGGCTGGTTCACCACTGAAATCGGCCGTCAGCCGTGGGTGGTCTACGGGCTGATGCGCACGGCGGATGCGTCTTCCAACCACAGCTTCATGCAGATGAGCATCACCCTGATCATGTTTGTGGTGGTGTATTTCGCGCTGTTCGGTGCAGGTCTGGGCTACATGATGCGTCTGGTGCGCAAAGGGCCGAAGATCAGCGAGGGCGTGGAAACGCCGGACGGTGGTCCTGGCAAGAAACGCACACCGGCCCGTCCGTTGTCCGCTGCCGACGATTCGGCCGATGCCGATCACGGCGACGACGACCTTCGCGTGACCAAGGAGATTTGACTCATGGGTATTGATCTTCCGCTGATCTGGGCCGTGATCATCATCTTCGGCATCATGATGTACGTGGTCATGGACGGCTTCGACCTGGGGATCGGGATTCTCTTCCCGTTCATCCCCGGCAAAGTCGACCGTGACGTGATGATGAACACCGTCGCCCCGGTCTGGGACGGCAACGAAACCTGGCTGGTACTGGGCGGCGCGGCGTTGTTCGGCGCGTTTCCGCTGGCCTATTCGGTGGTGCTGTCGGCGCTGTACCTGCCGCTGATTTTCATGCTGATCGGCCTGATTTTCCGTGGCGTGGCGTTCGAGTTCCGCTTCAAGGCCAAGGACGACAAGCGTCACCTGTGGGACAAGGCGTTTATCGGTGGCTCGGTGGCGGCGACGTTCTTTCAGGGGGTGGCGCTGGGTGCATTCATCGACGGTTTGCCGGTGGTCAATCGGCAGTTCGCCGGCGGTTCACTGGACTGGCTGACGCCGTTCACAATGTTCTGCGGCGCCGCGCTGGTGGTGGCCTATGCCTTGCTCGGCTGCACCTGGTTGATTATGAAAACCGAAGGCAAGCTCCAGGAACAGATGCATGACCTGGCACGGCCATTGGCTTTCGTACTGCTGGCCGTGATCGGTATTGTCAGTATCTGGACGCCGCTGGCTCATCCGGATATTGCCACCCGCTGGTTCAGCATGCCCAACCTGTTCTGGTTCATGCCGGTGCCGATTCTGGTGCTGGTGACGATGTACGGTTTGATCCGAGCAGTCGCGCGCAATGCCAACTACATGCCGTTTCTGCTGACCCTGGTGTTGATTTTCCTCGGCTACAGCGGTCTGGGCATCAGCCTGTGGCCGAACATCGTACCGCCGTCGATTTCGATCTGGGACGCCGCCGCACCGCCGCAAAGCCAGGGCTTCATGCTGGTGGGCACGTTGTTCATTATCCCGTTTATCCTGGGTTACACCTTCTGGAGCTACTACGTGTTCCGCGGCAAGGTCACCCATGAAGACGGCTATCACTAATCCTGTGGGAGCGGGCTTGCCCGCGATGGCGTCGGTAGCGGCGCCATCGATCTGACTGAGGATCGCAACAATGACCGGCAAACATTCCCTGCACGACATTGAAGAAGCCGAAAAAAAACCGCTGTGGCAGCGGCTCGGCTGGCTGGCCCTGATCTGGGTCGGTAGCGTTGGCGTGCTGTTCATCGCCGCCAGCCTGATGCGCATGTTCATGAATGCCGCAGGCCTGACCACGCACTGAATCATCCCCGTCCCGGCGCCTTCGGGTACGGCTTTGCAACCCTCCTTGCGGAGGGTTTTTTTTGCCTGGCGGTTTACTTGCGGGCTTTGAGGATCACGAACTTCGGTGTCGCTGCTACTTGCTCGACGCCCCGGAACAACCGGGCCAGTTTGCTGTGATAGCCCAGATGGCGGTTGCCGACGATGTACAGCGCACCACCCACTACCAGCGCTTCGCGCGCCTGCTGGAACATGCGCCAGGCGAGGAAGTCACCGACGACTTGCTGCTGATGGAATGGCGGATTGCACAGCACCGCATCCAGTGATTGTGCCTCTTGTCCGGCCAGACCATCGCCTGCACGCACTACGACCTCGCGATCACCCAGCGCCGCGCGCCAGTTTTCAGCGGCCGATTGCACCGCCATGTACGACTCGTCGACCAGTGTGTAATGCGCATCCGGATTGCGCAGGGCGCTGGCAATCGCCAATACGCCATTACCGCAGCCAAGGTCGGCTACCCTTGCACTGCCGAGGTTTTGCGGCAGATGCGGCAGAAAGGCGCGAGTACCGATATCGAGGCCTTCGCGGCAAAACACGTTGGCGTGGTTGAGCAGTTCGATTGCTGGCTCATCAAGGCGATAACGCGACGGGTAGGGCGAGACCGCCGGGGCCTTTGCCTGCGGCGTCGCGATCAGTAGCCGGGCTTTCTTTACGGCCAGCGAGGCTTGCACGGGGCCGATGTAACGCTCCAGTAAATCACCGGCCGCGCGTGGCAGGTGTTTGACCATCGCCGCGGCGACGACCTCAGCACCCGGCGCCAGTTGCCCTTGCAAGCGGATCAGTTGTTCTTCGAGCAGGGCCAGAGTCTTCGGGACGCGGATCAACACACGGTCGAACGGGCCGATCAACGGCTCGCTGGCCGGGATTGGGCGAATCGCGTCGAATGCCTGACCATTGCGCAGCAAGTTCTTTTCCAGCCCAAGGAATCCGAGAAACGAATCACCGCTGCTGCTCACTGCGACTTTGCCCAGGAGGCTGGCAGCCAGCGCGCCGAAGCTGTCATTGAGCACTAGTACCCGTGTGTTCGCTGCGGGCTGTTGCGCGGCAAGATGATTGAGCAGGTACTCGTCGGCCGCATCGAAGGCTTGCAGTGGTTCATTCTGCTGCTCGGGCTGGCGAATCAGATCAAGTTGGGCGAAGGGCGTGTCGAGCAAAGGCATGGGGCGGGACTCTGGGTAATCAACGGGTGTCCCGCGGCCCAGGGGATCGTGCGGCGGAACCGTCCGAGTGCAATGCGACGTGCAAGTATGGCGTCATCACTCAGGAAGGTCGCAAATGGTACTTTTTTTTCCGTTGGAATACCCGCGGGTTTTCGTCGTGGCGGGGATGTCTCGTCAGATGATGCCGATCCGCGTGGCTGCAATGACGGCAGAAATCTTGTTGCAGACGTTGAGTTTCAGAATCACGTTTTGCACGTGATAGTTCACAGTCCGCTCGCTGAGGAACAGAATCCTCGAAATTTCATACGCGGTCTTGCCCACAGCTGAGAGTTTCAACACTTCCAGCTCCCGCGGCGACAGGTGTGGTTGCGCGGCCTTGAGCGCCTGTTTGGGCAGCGTCCTGGCGAACAGTTCACTCAGGTGGCTGGTCGCGTAGAACATATAGCCAAAATGCTCGTACAGTTCGAGGGGGCTCAAGGGGCCATGCTCTCTGGCCAGGCTGAGAATGCTGCACAAACCGCTTTCCTCGTGCAGAAATGACTGCGACCAGCCGTGGCGCAAGCCATTATCCTGCTGGGCTTGCCATAAGTGCGGGGTCGAGGAGAACAGGTGCTCGCTCCAGACAACAGGCAACATTGAGTGGTTGCAGTGTGCTATTGCCGGGTCGACTTTACTGTAGCGTTCCTTTTCATATTGCTGGCTGAATTGTCGGGGGTAATTATTGATTTGCAAGGCGTTAAAATCGGCATTCCGATTGTTTGATGTCAAATAGATGGCGCAAAACTTGAACCCGATATCTTCAGCAAATTTCAGCAGGATTGGATAAGCAACATCAATCTCCCTGGCGAGAGTCAGCTGCTTCAACTGGGACTCCTTCCACATTTCCATCACTAACTCTCCATGAGTTCTTCGCGGGGGTGCTTTTTTGGATCCAAAGGATCAGCACGAAAACGAAGTGTAGGACGATTCTTACAAAAGCTTCTGGAATATTTTGTTATTGGAGTTCGGCGTTGTTTAAAAAAAAGATATTAGTAAGCGGCTTTTTTCATATGGTGTGTGGCATCTGATCGATCGGTAGTATGCGAACGTTGGATGTTTGCCACTCCTTAAAGATATTGTTTGTGAGGGCTTGGCGCTAATGCCATTACAAACCACCGGTGTTTAATCGCAGAGGATTGCGCGAAACTGCGCGTACCGGTTCGATGGAGTACCCCATGACTGCCAGCACTGAGAAGTTCACCCGACAGGCCTTGCTCGATGTCCAGCCTGTTACGGCCAATCTGTTCACGCTGCGTACCACGCGCGATGCCGGGTTCAGGTTTCGCGCCGGCCAGTTCGCCCGCCTGGGAGTGACCAAGGCTGATGGCAGTACGGTATGGCGGGCTTATTCGATGGTGTCGTCGCCGTTCGATGAGTTTCTCGAGTTCTTTTCCATCGTGGTGCCAGGAGGGGAGTTCACCAGCGAGCTGAGCCGATTGCAGGTGGGCGATACCTTGCTGGTGGAGCGCCAGGCGTTTGGATACCTGACCCTTGATCGTTTCGTCGATGGTCGCGACCTGTGGTTGTTGTCCACGGGTTCCGGGGTCGCGCCGTTTCTATCGATCCTGCAGGACTTCGAGGTCTGGGAAAAATTCGAGCGCATCATTCTCGTCTATAGCGTGCGCGAGGCGCGCGAGCTGGCTTATCAATCGTTGATCGCCGAACTGACGCAACGGGAATACCTGCAAGAGTACGCCCACAAATTTCGGTTCATCCCGACGGTTACGCGTGAGGAACATCCCGGGGCGCTGAATGGGCGCATCACCCTGCTGATCGAGAATGGTGAGCTGGAGCGCAGGGCTGGCGTCAGCCTGACGCCCGAACATTCGCGGGTCATGCTGTGCGGCAATCCGCAGATGATCGGCGACACCCGCGCCCTGCTGAAACGACGCGGTATGAGCCTGAGCCTTAGCCGCAGGCCCGGTCAGGTGGCGGTGGAAAACTACTGGTAAAAAAAACGGCACCTCACCGGTGCCGTTTTCGTTCATGCCAGCGTGCTCAGGGGCGAGTGTTCTGCGCCTTGAGCAAGTCGCGGATCTCGCCCAGCAATTCCTCTTCTTTGGTCGGAACCGGCGGCAGAGTCGGGGCCACGGCCTCTTCACGCTTCAGGCGGTTGATGGCTTTGACGCCCATGAAAATCGCGAAGGCGACGATGACGAAGTCCAGAATCGTCTGGAGGAACTTGCCGTACGCCATGACCACCGCAGGGGCATTGCCCTCGGCAGCTTTCAGCGTAATTGCCAGATCACTGAAGTCCACACCTCCGATCAGCAGGCCGATTGGCGGCATGATGACGTCGCCGACAAACGACGAAACAATCTTGCCGAAGGCCGCGCCGATGATGATACCGACGGCCATGTCGACCACATTGCCTTTGACCGCGAAGGCCTTGAACTCACTTAGCACGCCCATAGGTTATTTCCTTGTTACAGATGAGGTTGGTGTACGCAGTGTAAATCAGCAAAACGCGTCCTGCGCGAAACACCTTCTTACAATGCCCGTTTTTATCGACACATTAATTGGTAAATAGTTTGCAAAATGCCACTAATCGCGCGCGAAATACGCCTTAACTCGCTGATCAGGAAGCTATTTTTTTCAATCGTGAAGTTGTGAAGATTCTATTTATGTTCCCGCGCCATGCCCTCTAGCCTCTGGTTGGCGCACCCGGATGCGCCCAAAAAAACCAGAGGAACCTGATATGACTTCATCGCTTGGCTCAGGGGCTTTTCCCCGTCGCCGTACCCTTGGCGTACTCACCGCCAGCCTGCTGACGTTCTCCGTGAATGCCGCGCCCCTGACGCGCGATAACGGCGCCGCGGTCGGTGACAACCAGAACTCGCAAACCGCCGGCGCCAATGGCCCGGTGCTGCTGCAGGATGTGCAACTGATTCAGAAACTGCAGCGTTTCGACCGTGAACGCATCCCTGAACGCGTGGTGCACGCCCGCGGTACCGGTGCGCATGGCACCTTCACCGTGACCAATGACCTGAGCGACCTGAGCAAGGCCAAGGTATTTGCTGCCGGCCAGACGACGCCCGTCTTCGTGCGGTTTTCCGCTGTGGTACATGGCAACCACTCCCCGGAAACCCTGCGTGACCCCCGTGGTTTCGCCACCAAGTTCTATACCGCTGATGGCAATTGGGACCTGGTTGGCAATAACTTCCCGACCTTTTTCATCCGTGATGCAATCAAGTTCCCGGATATGGTGCATGCATTCAAACCGGATCCGCGCACTAATCTGGACGACGATTCACGTCGTTTCGATTTCTTTTCCCATGTGCCGGAAGCCACTCGAACGCTGACCGAGTTGTATTCCAATTCGGGAACGCCCGCGAGTTATCGGGAAATGGATGGCAATGGTGTACATGCCTATAAACTGATTAACGCGAAAGGTGAAGTTCACTACGTAAAGTTTCACTGGAAAAGTTTGCAGGGGATTAAAAACCTCACGCCTGGAGAAGTAAGCAAAGTTCAAGGTCAAGATTACAGTCATATGACCAATGATCTTGTCACTCATATCAACAAGGGTGATTTCCCGAAGTGGGACTTGTACATTCAAGTGCTAAAACCACAAGATTTGTCTAAGTTTGATTTCGATCCATTGGACGCTACCAAGATCTGGCCAGGTATTCCTGAGCGAAAAGTTGGACAGATGGTTTTGAACCGAAATCCGCAAAACGTATTTCAGGAGACCGAACAAGTGGCCATGGCGCCAGCCAATGTAGTTCCGGGTATCGAGCCATCGGAAGATCGTTTGTTGCAAGGTCGAGTGTTCTCTTATGCCGATACGCAGATGTATCGTCTCGGCGCCAACGCTTTGCAACTGCCGATCAACGCACCGAAGGTTGCGGTGAATAACGGCAATCAGGATGGCGCAATGAACATCGGCGCGAGCAACTCCGGGGTGAATTATCAGCCAAGCCGTTTGCAGCCGCGTGAAGAAGCAAATAGTGCGCGCTACAGCCAGTCGGCGCTGTCCGGCAACACTCAGCAGGCGAAAATTACACGAGAGCAGAACTTCAAACAGGCCGGTGAACTGTATCGCTCATTCAGCCAGAAGGAACGTCGTGACCTGATCGAGAGCTTTGGCGGCTCGCTGGCGACCACCGATGACGAGAGCAAGCACATCATCCTGTCTTTCCTTTATAAGGCTGATCCGGAATACGGCAGTGGTGTGACGGCAGTAGCCAAGGGTGACCTGAGTCGAGTCAAGGCGTTGGCGGCCAAGCTGGTCGACTGATTTCGACGCAATGCCATGCGGGGCCTGAATCAGGCCCCGTTCTGTTCAAGGAGGTGGTTTATGCGTGTTCTTCTATTCTTGCTGCTCGGCTGCCAGTCCTTTGCTGCGCTGGCCGAACAGAACCCTGAGGCGATCAAGGCCCAACTGCAGGACTACTATTTCGACGCCGCCCGGCGCGGTGATGTACCGATGCTCGAGACCTTCATCGAGTCCGGCTATTCCCTCGATACCCGTGACGGCAAGGGTTACACCGCATTGATTCTGGCGGCCTATCACGGTCAGGCGCCGGCGGTGGAGCGTTTGCTCGCGGCCGGGGCCGACGCCTGTGCGCAGGATCAACGCGGCAATACCGCGCTGATGGGGGCGATCTTCAAAGGCGAGTTGCAGATCGCCCGACGCCTGATGGCTACCCATTGCAGCCCTGACCAACGCAATGGCGCCGGGCAGACGGCTGCCATGTACGCCGGGTTGTTCAAACGCCTGGAATTGCTCGATGCACTGAAAACCAGGGGCGCCGATCTGAATGCCGAGGATCCGTTGGGCAATAGCGCCACACGTCTGGCCAACGGGGAAATCCGTACCAGCGCGCCGCGCTGATCGACGACAGCTGCGTTATCATCGCCGTTTTTGCCGGGGGATCGAGATGGCCAAGGCCAAGCGCATGTACGGCTGCACCGAGTGCGGCGCAACCTTTCCCAAGTGGGCCGGGCAGTGTGGGGAGTGTGGTGCCTGGAACACCCTGACCGAAACCATGATCGAAAGTGGCGGCGCCACAGCACCCACCGGTCGCACCGGCTGGGCCGGGCAGCAGGCACAGATCAAGACCCTGGCCGAAGTCAGCATTGAAGAGATTCCGCGCTTCTCCACCGCTTCCGGCGAACTGGATCGCGTGCTCGGCGGCGGTCTGGTCGACGGTTCTGTGGTGTTGATCGGCGGCGATCCCGGGATCGGCAAGTCAACCATTCTGTTGCAGACCCTGTGCAACCTCGCCAAGAGCATGCCGGCCCTTTACGTCACTGGCGAAGAATCTCAGCAACAAGTGGCCATGCGCGCCCGCCGTCTCGGCTTGCCGCAGGATCAACTGCGAGTCATGACCGAAACCTGCATCGAAACCATAATTGCCACAGCTCGCCAGGAAAAGCCCAAGGTGATGGTGATCGACTCGATTCAGACGATCTTCACCGAACAACTGCAATCGGCGCCCGGCGGCGTATCCCAGGTGCGCGAGAGCGCGGCGCTGCTGGTGCGTTACGCCAAGCAGAGCGGCACGGCGATTTTCCTCGTCGGCCACGTGACCAAGGAAGGCGCGCTGGCCGGTCCGCGTGTGCTCGAGCATATGGTCGACACCGTGCTGTACTTCGAAGGTGAGTCCGATGGTCGTCTGCGTTTGCTGCGCGCGGTGAAAAACCGTTTCGGCGCGGTCAACGAGTTGGGCGTGTTCGGCATGACCGACAAGGGCTTGAAAGAAGTCTCCAACCCGTCGGCGATTTTTCTCACCCGCGCGCAGGAAGAAGTTCCAGGCAGTGTGGTCATGGCGACGTGGGAAGGCACGCGGCCGATGCTGGTTGAAGTGCAGGCCTTGGTCGATGACAGTCATCTGGCCAACCCGCGCCGGGTGACACTGGGGCTGGATCAAAACCGTTTGGCGATGTTGCTCGCGGTTTTGCATCGCCATGGCGGGATTCCGACGCACGACCAGGATGTGTTCCTCAACGTGGTGGGCGGGGTGAAGGTGCTGGAAACGGCGTCTGACCTGGCGTTGATGGCCGCGGTGATGTCGAGTTTGCGCAACCGACCGTTGCCGCATGATCTGTTGGTGTTCGGTGAGGTCGGCCTGTCCGGCGAAGTGCGCCCAGTGCCGAGCGGTCAAGAGCGCTTGAAGGAAGCGGCGAAGCATGGCTTCAAACGGGCGATCGTGCCGAAGGGCAATGCGCCGAAGGAGTCGCCTCCAGGTTTGCAGATCATCGCCGTGACCCGCCTCGAACAGGCCCTCGACGCACTTTTCGAATAACCAGAGATACCCTGTAGGAGCTGCCGCAGGCTGCGATCTTTTGATCTTCAAAACAAAGTCAAAAGATCGCAGCCTGCGGCAGCTCCTACAGGGGCAAGCTTCAGATTTCGATCAGCGCGCCCAGTTCGCGTTCCAGTTCGGCTTCGTCAGCCAGATTCAGCTCGATCAATCGCCGCAAGCGCTGGATCGACTCCAGACTGATGTGCCGGCAGACAAACCCCAACTGGCCGTTCTCTTCATGGGCCAAGTGCACATCCATCTCGATATCGACGTCATCGCTCAGATGAATATCGACGAAGAAATCCTTCTGCGCGTCCCCCAGCCACGGCTCCGGTCGCTCGATCAACAGCCCTTTGAGCGAGAGGTCGATCAACTTGACGGGCCAGATGTACTCGGCCTGACTCAGCTCGGTTCTGGCATCGAACGCAATACGTTTGAAGCGACGACGGTTGGCTGGGTGCTCGCTCATGGCGCAATCCTCCGAAGGTTCGCTGACTATAGACCCGCATTGTTCGCGCGTGCCAGCGCAAACGGGCCAGATAGACCAATGTCGGGGTATGGCCTTTGGCGCCGTTAGCGCTAAACTCGGGGTGGCTGTCTTTCTTGTCCACCCTGGCTGGAATAATAAAATGAAAAATAATAATAGCCTGCTACGCCACTTACCCCGGCTAGTGCTGGCAATCGTAGGAGCGTGCGCCCTGGGCGTGGTGGCATTGCGCCGCGGCGAGGCGATCAACGCCTTGTGGATCGTGGTCGCTGCCGTGGCCATTTATCTGGTTGCGTACCGTTACTACAGTCTGTTCATCGCTAACAATGTGATGCAACTGGACCCGCGTCGGGCCACCCCCGCCGTGCTCAACAACGACGGTCTGGATTATGTGCCGACCAACAAACACATTCTTTTCGGTCACCACTTCGCTGCCATCGCTGGCGCGGGGCCTCTGGTCGGCCCGGTATTGGCGGCGCAGATGGGCTACTTGCCCGGCACGCTCTGGCTGATTGCCGGTGTGGTGCTGGCGGGCGCGGTGCAGGACTTCATGGTTCTGTTCATGTCGACCCGGCGCAACGGCCGTTCCCTGGGCGACATGGTGCGTGAAGAAATGGGCCGCGTGCCCGGCACCATCGCCCTGTTCGGCTGCTTCCTGATCATGATCATCATCCTCGCGGTGCTGGCGTTGATCGTGGTGAAAGCACTGGCGGAGAGCCCGTGGGGTATCTTCACCGTGATGGCGACCATCCCGATTGCGATGTTCATGGGCATTTACATGCGCTACATCCGTCCGGGCCGCATCGGCGAAATCTCCGTGGTCGGCGTATTGCTGTTGCTCGGTTCGATCTGGCTCGGCGGGCAGATTGCTGCTGATCCGGTGTGGGCCAAGGCGTTCACCTTCACCGGCGTGCAGATCACCTGGATGCTGGTCGGTTACGGTTTCGTCGCGGCATCGCTACCGGTCTGGCTGATTCTGGCACCGCGCGACTACCTCTCCACGTTCCTCAAGATCGGCACCATCGTCGCCCTGGCGATCGGCATTCTGATCACCATGCCCGAGCTGAAAATGCCGGCGCTGACCCAGTTCGTCGACGGCACTGGCCCTGTGTGGAAGGGCGGTCTGTTCCCGTTCCTGTTCATCACCATTGCCTGCGGTGCGGTTTCCGGTTTCCACGCGCTGATTTCTTCGGGCACCACGCCGAAGTTGCTGGATAACGAAACCAACGCCCGTTACATCGGTTACGGCGGCATGCTGATGGAGTCGTTCGTCGCCATCATGGCCATGGTCGCCGCGTCGGTGATCGAGCCTGGCGTGTACTTCGCGATGAACAGCCCGGCCGCCGTGGTTGGCAGTGATGTCGCATCGGTTGCGCAAGTGGTTTCCAGTTGGGGCTTTGCGATCACGCCGGAAGCGCTGCAAGCCGTGGCGCATGACATTGGCGAAACCACCATCCTGGCCCGTGCCGGTGGTGCGCCAACCCTGGCGGTCGGTATCGCACAGATCCTGCACAGTGTTCTGCCGGGTGAAAACACCATGGCGTTCTGGTACCACTTCGCGATCCTGTTCGAGGCACTGTTCATCCTGACCGCGGTTGACGCCGGTACTCGTGCCGGGCGCTTCATGCTGCAGGATCTGCTGGGCTCCTTCGTTCCGGCGCTGAAGCGTACCGAATCGTGGACTGCCAACCTGATCGCCACCGCCGGTTGTGTGGCAATGTGGGGCTGGTTGCTGTATCAGGGCGTGATCGATCCACTGGGCGGCATCAACACCTTGTGGCCACTGTTCGGTATCTCCAACCAGATGCTGGCGGGTATCGCGCTGATGCTCGGCACCGTGGTTCTGATCAAAATGAAGCGTCAGCGTTACATTTGGGTCACCCTGCTGCCAGCCACCTGGCTGCTGATCTGCACCACGACTGCAGGCTTCATCAAGTTGTTCGACGCCAACCCGGCGATCGGCTTCCTGTCGCTGGCCAAGAAGTACAGCGATGCGCTGGCCAACGGTCAGGTGCTGGCCCCGGCAAAAAGCGTCGAGCAGATGCAGCACGTGATCTTCAACGCCTACACCAACGCAACGCTCACCGCGCTGTTCCTGTTCGTGGTCTTCAGCATCCTGTTCTATGCGCTCAAGGTCGGCATCGCCGCCTGGGGCAAAAAAGAGCGCACGGATAAAGAATCGCCATTCCAGGCTCTGCCGGACGCGTAACCAGAGGATTGCACCATGTTCAATGACCTGAGTCGCCTCGGTAAATACCTCGGTCAGGCCGCGCGCCTGATGGTCGGCATGCCCGACTACGACACCTACGTCGAGCATATGCAAACCAAGCACCCGGACAAACCGGTGATGAGCTACGAGATGTTCTTCCGCGAACGTCAGGAGGCCCGTTACGGTGGCAAGGGTGGGCCGAAGTGCTGTTGAGCTGACAGCGCAGAGGTTGAGGTAATCCCCTGTGGGAGCTAGCACTGCTGGCGATTGCGGAGTGTCATTCGACAGTCATGTCGACTGATACACCCTCATCGCCAGCAGGCTGGCTCCCACATTTGTTTTGTGTTTCTTTTCAGGAGATCGAGTTTTGTCCTCTCCCATCCCGGTCACGGTACTCAGCGGTTTCCTCGGTGCCGGCAAGACCACTTTGCTGCGCCATATTTTGAAAGCCGAGCACGGCCTGAAAATCGCCGTGATCGAAAACGAATTCAGCGACGCCGGCATCGATAGCCAATTGCTCGGTGATGAACCCGTCCAGGTCATGACCCTGGCCAACGGCTGCGTCTGCTGCACCATCCACACCGACCTGACCAAAGCCCTGTACCTGCTGCTCGAACGGCTGGACAGCGGCGAGATCGCCTTCGATCGCCTAGTGATCGAATGCACCGGTCTGGCCGATCCCGCACCGGTCGCGCAGACCTTTTTCATCGATGAAGAGCTGCGTGAGCGATACCTGCTCGACGGCATCATTACCCTGGTCGATGCCGCGCATGCCGACGTGCACCTGACTCAGACCATCGCCCAGGCGCAGATCGGTTTCGCCGACCGCTTGCTGGTGAGCAAGACCGATCTGGTCGACGAAGCCACGTTCAACGCGTTGAGCGAACGCCTGACACGGATCAACCGGCGTGCGCCGGTTCGTGTGGTTGAGCACGGCAATATTGATCTGGCTGAACTGCTCGATGTGCGCGGCTTTAATCTCAACGCCGACCTCGGCGGCGGATTGAGCCTGCGTCCGGTCACCAAGGCACCGTCGATTGATCGCATTTCCAGTCTGGTGCTGCGCACCGATCAACCGCTGGATATTGATCAGCTCAGCGAGTTCATGAATGAATTGCTGGAAGAGCACGGCAAACAATTGCTGCGTTACAAAGGCGTGCTGAGCATTGCTGGCGAAGATCGCCGCCTGGTTTTTCAGGGTGTGCTGAAACTCTATGGTTTCGACTGGGACACCGAATGGGCCGAGGGAGAGGCGCGGGATAGCGTGATTGTGTTTATTGCTGATGATTTGCCGGAAGAGAAGATTCGGGCGGGGTTTGCCAGGGTGGTTTCTGCCTGATGGATCTTGGTTGTCAGTGATGGCCTCTTCGCGAGCAGGCTCACTCCTACAGTTGCAATGCGTTCCCCTGTAGGAGTGAGCCTGCTCGCGATAGCAATCTAACCTGCAACACAATGCTCAAGATCTGAACCCAGCAGCGTCTGCTCAAGATGATCCAGATGCCGATTCATCAACATCGCGGCCTTGGAAATATCGCCTCGCTCGACGGCCTCAACCAGCGCCAAATGTTCCCGCCAGGCGCAACAGCTGTGCGTCAGAGACGAACTTCGCGCAATCGCCAATGATGTCAGCGGCACCAGGCTGCCGAGAAAATGCGCCAACGGCGCATTCCCCGCCATCTGCGCCAAGTGCAGATGAAACTCCCCCGACAAGCGAATCGCCGTCCCGCGCCGATCCTGCTCGACAGCCTGACGCTCGCGCTCGATCAACCCGCGCAAGCGTTTCAAGCCGTCAGCCTTTGGGCACTGGCAGGCCAAACGTACCAACGTACTTTCAGTCAGCCGTCGTGCGTGCAAAGTCTGCCGTGTCTGCTCGCGATCAGGCGCCGCCACACGCGGGCGATGGTTGGCGCGCAGGACAATGACTTGCTCAAGCGACAACTGCGTCAGCACCCGGCGCACATCCGCACGACTGACACTGAACATCTCTTTCAAACTGTCCTCGGTGAATCGGCTGTCCGGATCAAGGCGCTGTTCCAGAATCGCATCGAACAGTCGCGGATACAGATCGTCCGTCGGCGCCCTTACGCGGGAAAAGGGCAGGGGCGCAGTAGTCGGGTGGGTGTGCGACGGTGAGGCGAAACTGTTCATAGCCTGTCTCCAATAGGAATCAGCGACTCAGGTTGTCATCCGGAATATTCAGCTCGATGCCCATGCGTTGACCTTCGCGCAGGATGTGCCGGCGCATTTCGGCACTGGCCTGGGCGCTGTTCTTGCTGCGGATTGCGCGCACCACGGCTTCGTTTTCTTCCAGGCGTTCGGCCAAATGTTCCGGGGAGTTACGCAGCACTTCGGCACTCTGCTTGAGCGCATTGCTGGTTTGCTGCACCACGCTCTGGAAAATCGGGTTCGAGGTCAGGGTGAACAGTTCTTCGTGGAAGGCGATGTAGGCGCTGACCCCGGCCTCACTGTCACCGGCCTCAAGGGCTTCGCGCATGTCCATCAGGGTCAGGCGCAACTGGCCGACTTCCTTGCTGCTGATTGACTGCGCGACCAGGCCAACAATGAACGGCTCAAGGGTGTAGCGCAGTTGCAGCACATCTTCGAGGCTGGCACCGGCGACTGCACTGTCGTGGCTTTGACCGTCGCTGAATTGCGCGTCGAGTACGATCACGCCTTTGCCCGGCATCGAGCGGACGAGGCCGAGGGTTTCCAGGACGATCACTGCTTCGCGCAGGCTCGGACGACTGATGCCCAGCTGTTCGGCGAGTTCGCGCTGGCCCGGCAGCATGTCGCCGGAGCGCCACTGGCCACGGGCCAATGCGGCCCGCAGTTTTTCTACGACTGAGTTGACGACGGTTGATGTGGTGATCACTTGTCTTGCTCCATGTGCCTAAAGGGGCGCCGCAAACCAAAAGATCGCAGCCTGCGGCCACCCCGGCAGGGTTAAATCAGAACTCCTGCTGGTGCGCCGGAGTTGCTGCTTTACGCGGTTGAAAGGTGTAGCCCTGCTGACCGCTGAGTACTTTGTTGGCGCGTTGTACGTCGATGTCCTTTTCCCAACGGGCGATCGCTACCGTGGCAACGCAGTTGCCGATCAGGTTGGTCAGCGCCCGACCGATGCCCATGAACCAGTCCACGGCCAGCACCAATACCAGACCGACCACCGGGATCGCCGGAATCGCCGTCAACGTTGCCGCCAGAATCACCAGTGCCGAACCGGGAATGCCGTGGGCACCTTTGGAGGTAATCAGCGACACCAGCAGAATGGTCAGCAAGTCGGTCATCGCCAGTGGTGTGCCGGTGGCATTGGCGATGAAGACAATGGCCAGGGTGAGGTAGATCGAAAAACCGTCGAGATTGAACGAGTACCCGGTCGGAATCACCAGACCCACGGTCGAACTGCCGATGCCGAGGTGTTCGAGTTTGCGCATGATCTGTGGCAACACGGCGTCGGACGAGGCGGTGCCCATGACGATCAGCAGTTCTTCACGCAGATACTTCAACAGCGGCCACATGCGCAGGCCAGAGGCACGCATCACCAGACCGAGAATCACGCTGACGAACGCGATGCAGGTCAGGTAGAACAAACCGACCAGGCTACCCAGATGTTGCAGGGAGTCGAGGCCATATTTGCTGGTGGTGAAAGCGATGGCGCCGAACACGCCGATCGGTGCCAGACGCACGATCATGCCCATGATCCGGAAGATCACATGGCTCAGTTCGTTGATCAGTCGCGAGATCCCGGAAGCGGCTTCACCGACCAGATTCAACGCACTGCCGAACAGCACCGAGAACAGTAGAACCTGCAGAATGTTGTTGTCAGCGAAGGCACCGATCACCGACGTCGGGATCAGGTCCATCAGGAACTGCGTGGTGGTGTGCATGTGCTGGCCGCGTTCGGCGAGATCGCCCATGTCGGTGGTGGACAGCTGCTCCAGATGAATATTCGCGCCGCTGCCGATGCCAGTGCTGAAGGCGAAGACCAGGCCGATCACCAAAGCGATGGTGGTCAGCACTTCAAAGTAGATCACCGACTTGAGGCCGATGCGCCCGACCTTCTTCAGATCGCCCGCGCCGCTGATACCGCTGACCACCACGCAGAACACGATCAGGCCAATGAGCATCTTGATCAGTTTGATGAAACCGTCGCCGAGCGGTTTGAGCTGGGCCGAGTATTCGGGGAGGGTCAGCCCGCAGACGATGCCGAGCATCAGTCCGAGAACCACTTGGAGAAAGATTGAACGCGAGCACCATCTGAGCATGGGAGGAATCCTGGTCGGTGTCCTGGCTGCCGTGTGCGGAGCACATCAGATTCAGGACTTAATTATTGTGGTCTTACCGGTATGTCCAGTGCAGGCGCAGTCTACGCTCGGTTTTTTCAGTAATACAAGGGGGAAGCACAAAATTGGCATGACCGGTCTGACCAGTGGTGCGCAATGCTGTTGTGGCGGGCGGCGTTCGAGAGGCGATGCCCGGTCATGACTGGCCGGGCGCGGTGTTGGGATCCTGCTCAGTAAGGCACGTTACGCTGGAGGATGTTCAACTTGAAGTCGATAACACCTGCACTGCGATTGTGGTTGGTGCGCACGAAAGTACCCACTTTCGGATCGTATTTACTGCGACTTTGCCCTGCGCAGAGCAGAGCACCGCCTCGGGTCCGTATTCTGACGGTGGGAGTGTCCGTGTCGATTTCATCGAGGGTGATGATGTTGCCTTTGGCGTTCAGCAAGTTGAAGGTGGTCTGATCGCCATCTTCGGTTGCATAGGCATTCAAGAAGTCTTTTTCTTCTCGACTGATGGTTCTGTAGTAATACTCGCCCGGCGTGAAAATGTAGATTGTGTAGTAGTCGTCGAGGCACCGGAAATAAAAGGTCAAGGCGTCGGGGGCTACATCGGGCTTGAGAAAAAGATAGTTTGAAACATCTATCTGGTAGGAGAAGGTAAAGGCCTCGTAATCCGGACGCGGAGTGCTGATTGCCCTGCCATAAGTCAACTTCGGAAAGTGAGGTTGACCAAAGCGAGTGCTAATGGTTGCAGTAAACGATTTTTCTTGGTCGGTACTCATAAGTGTCTTCTTTTTTAATGCGAATAGATAAGTCACTTGGCCGCAAGTGGGCGCAAGCATGCAAATGTTTGTGTTGTCAGATTTCGTCTGGATCACTGATGAACGAGGCATTGCGCTCAATGATTCGCAATGTGAACGGGATGCCGTCGTTATCAGTCCCGGCCAGGTAGCTGTAGGGGGCGCCTCGGCGGCGAACGGCGCTGATGTGTCCGGAGTTGCGGGCCTTGAGCCGAACCCGCTGAGTATCACGTCCCATGTCCTCAAGGGTGATGGTTCGATTATCCAGACTCAGTAGGTTGAACGAGGTGGTGTCACCGCCTGCCGGCAGGAAGGCACCCAGCACGCCGGCGACATCCTTGCTGATGCAATGGCCGGTATGAGTGGCGTGGGAACGGATGTAGAGGTGGTAATAGTCATCGGTGCAGCGAAAGTAAATGTTCATGGGCGACGCATTTTTTACTTCCCCGTGCGGACGGCGGCCCAGTAGATGAGCATCATTGAGTTTGATGGAGGCACCGGTATAAAAGCCACCCGAAAAGGATTTATCAATGCGCAGGGTCGGTGCTTCATATAATGCCCCTAGGATATCGAGGTGATGGTGGTCAAGTTCCAGTATTGCTATAAAGGATTTCTGCCTGTTGGTGCTCATGAACTCTTCCTTGAGTTGTTGATACTGTGATTTTTAGCGATTGTTAAAAACCTTTTCCACGACTTTTTCAGTTGTTATTGGGTTATTGGTTTACCTCGGCTAAACACTATCAGCTAAGTTTTATTGGTGGGTGTGTTTTTACTTAAGTTGTTGTTTCAGTGTTCAAGCGCCGAAAGTAATGAGCCCAAAGGAGGGGGACGATATCTGCTTTCCTGCAGACGAAAAAAAACCGGCCAATCACTTGGCCGGTTTTTCATGCTGCGGGTTTGACGTCGCGATTACGCGCCGTATACCGGCAGTTTCTTGCAAATGGCTTTGACTTTCTCACGAACGGCGTCGATCACCGCTTCGTTGTTCAGGTCAGCCAGGATGTCGCAGATCCAGCCGGCCAGTTCTTTGCACTCGGCTTGCTTGAAGCCGCGAGTGGTCACAGCCGGGGTACCGAAGCGCAGGCCGGAAGTGACGAACGGCGAGCGTGGATCGTTTGGCACCGAGTTCTTGTTCACGGTGATGAACGCTTTGCCCAGAGCGGCGTCGGCGTCTTTACCGGAGATGTCCTGCTTGATCAGCGACAGCAGGAACAGGTGGTTCTTGGTACCGCCCGAAACCACGTCGAAACCGCGCTCGATGAACACTTCGGCCATGGCCTGGGCGTTCAGTACCACTTGTTCCTGGTAGGCCTTGAACTCAGGCTGCAGTGCTTCCTTGAAGCAGATCGCCTTGGCAGCAATCACGTGCTCCAGCGGGCCACCCTGGGCGCCCGGGAATACCGCGGAGTTCAGCTTCTTCTCGATGTCGGCGTTGGCGCGCGCCAGGATCAGGCCGCCACGTGGACCGCGCAGGGTCTTGTGCGTGGTGGTGGTCACGACGTCAGCGAATGGCACCGGGTTCGGGTAAACACCAGCGGCAACCAGACCGGCCACGTGAGCCATGTCGACGAACAGGTAAGCACCAACCTTGTCCGCGATGGCGCGGAAGCGTGGGAAGTCGAGGATCTGCGAGTAGGCAGAGAAACCGGCGACGATCATTTTCGGCTTGTGCTCAACGGCCAGGCGCTCGACTTCGTCGTAGTCGATCAGGCCATTGGCGTCGATGCCGTACTGCACGGCGTTGTACAGCTTGCCGGAGGAGGAAACGCTGGCGCCGTGGGTCAGGTGACCACCGTGGGCCAGGCTCATGCCCAGAATGGTGTCGCCACCTTGCAGCAGGGCCAGGTAAACAGCCGCGTTGGCTTGCGAACCGGCGTGTGGCTGAACGTTGGCGTAATCGGCGCCGAACAGCTCTTTGGCGCGGTCGATGGCCAGTTGCTCAACGATGTCGACGTACTCGCAACCACCGTAGTAGCGCTTGCCTGGGTAGCCTTCAGCGTACTTGTTGGTCAGGACCGAGCCTTGAGCTTCCATCACCGCTGGGCTGGTGTAGTTTTCCGAAGCGATCAGCTCAATGTGTTCTTCCTGGCGCTGAGCTTCTTGCTCCATGGCGGCAAAAAGGTCGGCGTCGTACTTGGCAATAGTCAAATCACGGCTGAACATGGCGGTCCTCAAGGATCGGGGGCAGAAAAGGGGGGCATTCTAACCCAATGGGTTTTGGATGGCATATGAAACGACATCATGTCGCAGACAAGTGGCGTTCATGCGCAGATCAGTGGTGTTTCTGCCGACCCAATCGCGAGCAGGCTCACTCCTACAGTATCCGAGGTGAGCTTAAAACTTGTGATCGACATCAATCCCTTGTAGGAGTGAGCCTGCTCGTGATGGCTGCACCACAAATCTCAGTCGAACATGAACAACGCGTCATTGCTGAACTGCGCTTCAAAGCGGCTCGCCGGCATCGGTCGCCCGAACAGATACCCCTGAACCTCATCGCAACCATGCTCACGCAGGAAGTCCAGTTGTTCATGGGTCTCCACGCCCTCGGCGATCACCGCCAGATTCAGGCTGTGCGCCATCGCGATGATCGCCCGGGCAATCTGCGCGTCCTGCTCGCCCGACGGTAAGCCGTCAACAAACGTACGGTCGATCTTCAGCACGTCGATCGGGAATTGCTTGAGGTAGTTCAGCGATGAATACCCGGTGCCGAAGTCGTCGACCGCAATGCTCAGGCCGAGGTTTTTCAGCCCGGCGAGAATCTGCATCGCCTCGCTGACTTCGCGCATCAGGATACTTTCGGTCAGCTCCAGCTCCAGACACGCCGGCGGCAGGCCGGTTTCGCGCAGGATCGTGGCGATCCGCGTGCCGAGCTGGCCGTCGGAGAACTGCCGCGCCGAGATGTTCACCGAAACCTTCGGCACGCGTACACGATTCTGGTGCCAGGTCTTCAGTTGGCGGCAAGCCTCGCTGATCACCCAGTCGCCAACGTCCACCACCAGACCGAGTTCTTCCAGCACTGGAATGAAATCCCCCGGCGGCACCAGTCCACGACGTGGATGGCGCCAGCGCAACAGTGCTTCGGCACCGGTCAGACGCTTGCCATCGCCGCTGAACTGCGGTTGGTAATACAGGACGAATTCGTTCTGCTCCAGGGCGTGGCGCAAGTCGCTTTCCAGTTCCAGTCGCTCCAGCGCACTGGCGTTCATGTCGGCCTGATAGAACTGGAAGTTGTTCTTGCCACGTTCCTTGGCGTGGTACATCGCGGTGTCCGCGTTCTTCATCAACTGGCTGAGTTCGTTGCCGTCCTGCGGACTCAGAGCGATGCCGATACTGGCGGTGACGAAGAACTCGCGGCCCTCGAGCACGAATGGCCGCACCAGGCTGCCGAGAATCTGTTCGGCGACATGAATCGCCCGGTTCAGCGCCATTTCGCGGCTGGAACGATGTTGCAGCAGCAAGGTGAATTCGTCGCCGCCCATGCGCGCCACGGTGTCGTCATCGTCGACGCAGGCCAGCAGGCGCGTGGCCATGTCTTTCAGCATGCGGTCGCCGGCAGCGTGACCGAGGGAGTCGTTGATCGGTTTGAAACGGTCGAGGTCGAGGAACATCAGCACCACCCACGACTTCTGCCGTTCGGCCGATTGCAGCGCGGTGTGCAGGCGATCCTGGAACAGCGTGCGGTTCGGCAAATGGGTCAGGGCGTCGTAATAGGCGAGGCGGTGAATGCGTTGCTCGCTGGCCTTGCGCTCGCTGATGTCGCTGAAGAAACACACGTAACTGGCCAGATCACCCTCGTCGTCGAGTACGGCGGTGATGCCGACCCACGCCGGATAGTGCTCGCCGTTACGGCGCTTCATCCAGACTTCGCCTTCCCACGTGCTGTGTTCGTGCAGTTGCTTGAGCACGTAGCGCAAGTGTGCGTCCTGCTGCTCGTCGACGGTGAGCATGTTCGGTAACTGGTCGAGCACTTCGCTCACCGCGTAGCCACTGACACGGCTGAACGCTTCGTTGGCCTGAACGATGTAGCCGGCCGGGTCGGTGATCAGAATCGCCGAGGTCGAGTGTTCGAAAACCGTCGCGGCCATGCGCAGGTCTTTTTCCGCACGGCGCTGCTGGCTGATGTCGCGACCGACACCGAGCACACCTTCGAACGCGCCGTGCTCGTCCCACACCAGCACCAGACGCAGCTCGATCGGGATCTTGCGGCCATCGGCGCGCAGGCAGTCGAACAGGAACATTTGCGTCTGCACCTGGCTGCGCAACAGCGCCAGTTGTTCGGGTTTATCGAGGGCTTTGCTGACCCGGTCCATCAGCGTGTAGATGCCGCTCAGTTGCTGCGGGTTGGCAATGGTCGATTGCCAGCCGTTCTGGAAAATCCACTCGGCGTCATACCCCAGCACCGCCTGTACCGACGGGCTGACGTAGTTCAGCGAGAGCTTGCTGTCGGTGGAGAAGATCACGTCGCTGATGCTTTCGGCGAGCATGCGGTAGCGCTGTTCGCTGTCACGCAGCGATTCGCTGGCTTCGATCTGCTCGGTGATGTCCTTGGCCACGCCGATGATCCGCGTGACTTGATCGTGCTTGTCGCGTGCCAGCGCCTGCTCGCGAATATCGAAGCGCCGCCATTTGCCGTCGCGATGGCGGAAGCGCAACTGGCACTGCAGCAACTGGCTGTAACCGGCGTGACGCTGCATCTGCCGCGAGCGATGGTAATAGTCGGCGTCTTCGGGGTGCAGCAGGATTTCCCAGAAATACTCGCCCATCTGGTGCAGTTCGGTACGGTTGTAACCGAGCGTCTGGCCGAGGTGGTGGTTGCTGAAAATCATCCGCTGGCTGATGACGTCCTGCACATACAGATGATCCGGCACGGTGCGCACCACGTCCGACCAGAAACCTTCGCGTTCGAGCAACGACAGTTCGATCAGCTTGCGGCTGGTGATGTCGTTGATGCTCAGGATCACCGCTTTGTAGTCGTGCTGCTCGGTCGGCAGGCGCAGCACCATCCACAGGTGCTGGTCGCGGCCATTGATGTCCGGCAGCTTGATTTCCAGCTCCAGCTGATCCTGTTGCTGCAATACGGCATCGAGTATCTGATTGCCAATGGCGCACTGGCGGTGTGGATGGCCGTCGATCAACAGCTGCCAGGCGTGCTCGCAGGAATTGACGTTGAGCAGTTGCAACGCCACCTGATTGACCTCGGTGACACGCAGTTCCTGGAGCAATTGCTGGCGCTGCTGCGGCTGGTCGAGCCAGGCCTTGAGCTGATCGCTGGTCTGGATCCGGGCCTTGTCGAAAACCTGCTTGAGACCGGAAAGATCCAGTACGCACAGGGCGACGCCAGTGCCTTCGAAAATATCCTGATAACGTCGACGACCTTCATGCAACTGGCGCTGGCGGCGGCGCATGTTCAACAGCGCGATCACCGGCAGCATCGAGAACGCCAGGCCCAACAGGCATTTGCCGATGAACGCCGGCAGCAATTCTTCGAGCACCCGCTGGCGGTCGAACAGGCCGCGCAATTGCCAGTCGCTGCTGCTCAGCGGCACGGTCAGCACGGTGTTGGCCAGATCGTCAGGGGTCAGCACGCCGGGATTGGCCGACGGCAGCGCTTCGTCGCGGCTGATGATCTGATGGTTGATGCGGTTCTCCACCAGCCACAGCGGGCGTGCGCCAGTCTCGCCCTGCTTGGTCAGCGAATTGAAAAACGTAGGCGTCAGGCGCAAGGCCCAGTAACCGCGTGTGCTGCCGCTGGCCTGATGCAGTAGCAAATGCACCACTGAGCCGTCGTCGGCATTGCTGAAATAGTGCGCCTGGGCACGGCTGCGCCGGACCAGTTCGGTCAGGTAGTCGGCGTCCGAATTATCGGCCGCGCTGTCGCTGATGATCCGCCCGGACGGGCTGAGCAACGCCATGCTGCGCAGATCGGGCAACGACTGTTGAAGTTTGCGCAGCAGGACCTGCTGTTCGTCGGCGGTTTGCGGTTGCTCGACGATCGGTAGCAGGTTGAGGGCGATTTGCGCGTTCAGCGCCATGTTCAGACTGACCTGCGAAGCGAGGTCGGCGGTGTAATCGATGGTGTACTGGCGCTGGTTCTTCTGGGTTTCGCGCAATTGATCGAGCAGTTGCCAGAACAGCAATGCCAACAGCAACAGCACCAGTGTCGCCAGCGCGCCCTTTAATGTTCCGCGCAGGGGCGAGCCGGTCGCCGGATTGGACGCGCTCACAGAAGCTGGCGGAGTGACATTGGACAAGCTGTAATCCTGCGGTCTGGCTGGACTGGCGCGACGTGCACTATATGCCGGACGCCCAGAGGGCGGCTAGCATGCCTTGAGTTGTGGCGAAGTGCCAGCCCCGCTCGGCTGGACTGCCACCGGTCATTAAGGTAGCTTTGCCGGTTACGCGGGAGCGTTCCAGCTCCTAGACTCAGACTTTTTCAGCGCGCACGCATTGATAACCATCAAGTGAACGACGCGCATGGTCTGGCCGGGCATCGCCTGCGCTGCAATCATTCATCTGTCACTGACCCAAGGTTCTCCATGGCTCAATACGTCTTCACCATGCATCGGCTGGGCAAAGTTGTTCCGCCGAAGCGGGAAATTCTCAAAAACATTTCGCTGTCGTTCTTCCCCGGCGCCAAGATCGGCGTACTCGGCCTCAACGGTTCGGGTAAGTCCACGCTGCTGAAAATCATGGCCGGCGTCGACACCGAGTTCGAGGGCGAAGCCCGTCCGATGCCGGAACTGAATATCGGTTATCTGCCGCAAGAGCCGCAACTTGACCCAACCAAGACCGTGCGTGAAGTGGTCGAGGAAGCGGTCAGCGTGATCAAGAACGCCCAGGCCCGCCTGGACGAGGTCTACGCGGCTTACGCTGAAGAAGATGCCGACTTCGACAAACTGGCTGCCGAACAGGCCAAGCTCGAAGCGATCCTGCAAGCCAGCGACGGTCACAACCTTGATCGCCAACTGGAAGTCGCCGCCGACGCACTGCGTCTGCCGGCGTGGGATGCCAAAGTCGAATTCCTTTCCGGTGGTGAAAAACGTCGTGTGGCCCTGTGCCGCCTGCTGCTGTCCGCCCCGGACATGCTGCTGCTCGACGAACCAACCAACCACTTGGACGCCGATTCGGTGGCGTGGCTGGAGCACTTCCTGCACGACTTCCCGGGTACCGTGGTAGCGATCACGCACGACCGTTACTTCCTCGACAATGTCGCCGGCTGGATTCTGGAACTCGACCGCGGCGCGGGCATTCCGTACGAAGGCAACTACTCGGGTTGGCTCGAAGCCAAGTCCGATCGTCTGGCCGCTGAATCCAAGCAGCAGTCGGCGCACGAAAAAGCCATGAAGGAAGAACTGGAGTGGGTGCGCAAAGGCGCCAAGGCCCGCCAGTCGAAATCCAAGGCACGTCTGCAACGCTTCGAAGAAATGCAATCGCAGGAATTCCAGAAGCGCAGCGAAACCAACGAGATCTACATCCCGGCCGGTCCGCGCCTGGGCGACAAGGTCATCGAATTCAAGAACGTCACCAAGGGCTACGGCGATCGCGTGCTGATCGACAACCTGTCGTTCTCGATGCCGAAGGGCGCCATTGTTGGCGTGATCGGCGGTAACGGTGCCGGTAAGTCGACCCTGTTCCGCATGCTGATGGGCAAGGAAACACCGGATTCGGGCAGCATCGAAGTCGGTGAAACCGTGCAACTGGCGTGTGTCGATCAGAGCCGCGACGACCTGGATGGCAGCAAGACTGTGTTCCAGCAAATCTCCGACGGTTCCGACCAGATCCGCATCGGCAACTACGAGATCCCGTCGCGCACCTACGTCGGTCGCTTCAACTTCAAGGGCGGCGATCAGCAGAAGTTCGTCAAGGATCTGTCCGGTGGTGAGCGCGGTCGTCTGCATCTGGCGCTGACCCTGAAGGAGGGCGGTAACGTCCTGCTGCTCGACGAACCGTCCAACGACCTCGACGTTGAAACCCTGCGTTCGCTGGAAGAAGCCCTGCTGGACTTCCCGGGCGCTGCGATTGTGATCTCTCACGATCGGTGGTTCCTTGACCGCGTGGCGACCCACATCCTCGCGTACGAAGACGATTCGCAAGCGATCTTCTTCGAAGGCAACTACACCGAGTACGAAGCGGATCGCAAGAAACGCCTCGGCGAAGCGGCTGCCCAGCCACACCGGGTACGTCACAAGAAACTGGCCTGATATCGGGTTGGTTGCATAAAAGAACGGAGCCTTCGGGCTCCGTTTTTTTTTGCCCGGTTTTTTTCAGGGGAACCGAGGTGGATTCATCGCTGGCAAGCCAGCTCCCACAGGAATTGTGTTATGTCCGGATTGTGTGAGCGCCGCTAAAACTGTGGGAGCTGGCTTGCCAGCGATAGCGGTATAACTGTTGGTGCATCAATCAGATTTGATCTCCCCATTCAGGTGCAAATCAGCGCCAAAAACCGGCCGGATTTATATCCTGTGCACCATTTAATTTCATAACTGCGACATTTTGCTCTGTTCCTGTGCGCATTTCGTTTGTTACAGTCCGGCCCAATCTCTTCCAACGACAATAAATTTGCCGAGACTTTTGCCATGATCGAATCCGTCGAATCCTTCCTTGCCCGTCTGAAAAAGCGCGACCCGGATCAACCCGAATTTCATCAGGCTGTCGAAGAAGTGCTGCGCAGTCTGTGGCCGTTTCTCGAAGCCAATCCGCATTACCTGAGCTCGGGGATTCTGGAACGCATCTGCGAGCCGGAGCGTGCCGTGGTGTTCCGCGTGTCATGGGTCGACGATCAGGGCAAAGTGCAGGTCAATCGCGGTTTCCGCATCCAGATGAACAGCGCCATCGGCCCGTACAAGGGCGGCTTGCGTTTCCATCCGTCAGTGAACATGGGCGTGCTGAAATTCCTCGCCTTCGAACAGACCTTCAAGAATTCCCTGACCTCGTTGCCCATGGGCGGCGGCAAGGGCGGTTCCGACTTCGATCCGAAGGGCAAGAGCGACGCCGAAGTCATGCGTTTCTGCCAGGCGTTCATGAGCGAGTTGTATCGCCACATTGGCGCCGACGTTGACGTACCGGCGGGTGACATCGGCGTCGGTGCACGCGAGATCGGTTTCCTTTTCGGCCAGTACAAACGCCTGAGCAACCAGTTCACCAGCGTCCTGACCGGCAAAGGCATGACCTACGGCGGCAGCCTGATTCGTCCGGAAGCCACCGGTTTCGGCTGCGTGTATTTCGCCGAAGAAATGCTCAAGCGCCGCGAACAGACCGTGGAAGGCAAACGCGTGGCGATCTCCGGTTCCGGCAACGTGGCGCAATACGCGGCGCGCAAGGTCATGGATCTGGGCGGCAAAGTGATTTCCTTGTCCGACTCCGAAGGCACGCTGTATTGCGAAGCTGGCTTGAGCGAAGAGCAGTGGCTGGCGCTGCTGGAGCTGAAAAACGTCAAGCGTGGACGCATCAGTGAACTGGCGGCAGACTTCGGTCTGGAATTCCGCGCCGGCCAGTTGCCGTGGTCGCTGCCGTGCGACATTGCGCTGCCGTGCGCTACGCAGAACGAACTCGACGCTGAGGCTGCACGCACGCTGCTGCGCAATGGCTGCGTGTGCGTGGCCGAAGGCGCGAACATGCCGACGACGCTTGCGGCTGTGGATATCTTTATCGAGGCCGGCATTCTCTTCGCCCCGGGCAAGGCATCCAATGCCGGCGGCGTCGCGGTGAGTGGTCTGGAGATGTCGCAGAACGCCATGCGCCTGCTGTGGACGGCGGGTGAGGTGGACAGCAAGCTGCACGCGATCATGCAGTCGATCCACCACGCTTGCGTGCATTACGGCGAAGAGAACGGGCGGATCAACTACGTCAAAGGCGCGAACATCGCCGGCTTCGTCAAAGTCGCCGACGCGATGTTGGCGCAAGGCGTGGTTTAAGCCGGTTCGATGCGGATCACTTCGATGATTTGATCGCCGGCGGGGCGCTGCCACAGCACCTCGTCGTTGAGTCGGGCACCGAGCAGGGCGCGGCCCAGCGGTGAGCCCCAATTGATCAGGCCCTTGCTCGCATCGGCCTGATCTTCGCCGACCAGTTGCACGCGGCTTTCGGTGTCGTGCTCATCGGCGTAGGTCACCCAACTGCCGATCTGTACTTTGTCTCTGGACGTTGCCGCGACGGCGACTTGTGCGCTGCTCAGGCGCTGATTGAAGTAACGCAAGTCCCTTTGCAGATCCGCCAGCCGCTGCTTGTCGGCCTGCTCACCTTTGGCCGATTGTTCAGCATGCAAGGTTTGCAGCTCGGCGACTTTTGCCTGCAACTGCGCCAGGCCCTGCGCGGTGACGTAATTGGGCTGCGCGCTGACCTGCCGTTCGACCGGCTGATCGGCTTGGGCGGCGGCGTTGTCTTCGTTGACGAATGCGCGACTCATGGTGTCCTCCTCGTATGAGGTTTGGGCCATGCTCGCAGGCATTTGGTTTCACTGGATGTCTGGGAGCGACCTATGGCGAACGATAAGCCCGCCCGGCGTCTTGATCCTTCTGCTGCTGCCAGGCGCGTTCGCGTTCGTCCCAGTGTTCGTTGCGATACTCTTCGCGACCCTTGTTTTCCAGCATGGCCTGACATTGGCGGAAACCGTCGGTCCAGCCGTCGGCGTATTGCTTGTCCTTGAGATAGCGCGGCACGTTCTTGCGGAATTCGCCGCTGATCGAGCCGGCGGCTTGCCGACCGCTGACACAACCGTCATCGAAGCCGTCGGCGAAGGCCGGTGGATAACCTTTGGCGATCAAATCTTCATGGGTGGTCTGGCAACCGCCCAGCAACAGTACAACACCCAGCAAACCCGCACACCGCCACATTGCATTCTCCCGCGCCGGTTCTCGGCTTATGGGGAAAGTCTAGAAGGGGATTCGTCGGGCGTTGGTGAAAGGCATGTGAGCAATTCGTTGAGCACCACGGGTCTCTTGTAGGAGTGAGCCTGCTCGCGATAGCGGTGTGTCAGTCACCGCAACAGTGACTGAGGAATTGCTATCGCGAGCAGGCTCACTCCTACAGGGGGCCAGGCTCGGGATCAGTAGTGATACCACTTCACTTCAAGCATGACCTCGGTTTCCGGCGTGGCGAGATGGCTGAACTCACGCTGCGCACTCAGGCGCAAACCGAGGTTGCGCGACAACTCCCACTGCTGATTCAAACTCAGGCTGCGGCGCACTTCGCCATTGAAGAAGTAATCGCCCTTGGCCTCCAGGCTCATATTCCCCAACGGGTTTTTCCACAACACGCCGGTATTGAAACCGCCGGCCGGGGAGACAAACTCGGCGAAATCATTGTTGTGCTCAACGCGCACGGTGCCGAGGGCAAAACCCAGCACATCATCACCCAGCGCCCACGTGCCGCCACCACCACCGTTGACGTGGCTGACCAGCGTCTCGTCATCATGCTTGCCCGGGACACGCTCAAGACCGCCAGTGACCTGCCACGACAGTGGCTGTAGCAGCTCATTGCGCGGCGTCAGCGAACGAATTGTCGCCAGATCCAGTTGCTGGAATTGCCAGTGATTGCCTTCGTACTGACGCAACTTCATCTGCAGGATCTCGATCTGCGCGCCGAGCGGGAAGCTTTCGGCGTTGTCGTTGAGATCGTGATAGGCCATGCGCAAGCCGTACTCACCGAACGCACGGTCGCCACGGGTGCCGAGACCGGCCTGCCAGGTGCGCGATTCGTGGCCGTCTTCCGGCAAGCCCGGTTGCGGAATTTCCAGCTCGGGTGCGGGGTTCTTGTTGATCGCCCGCAGCAGTTCGAAACTGCGCTGCGCCCGTTGCGGATCACGCTCCTGACCGTTGGCGCGGTAGCGCTCCAGGCGATACGCCGCGTCGATGATCAACGCTTGACGGTCGCGGGACAGGGCTTTGAAGGTCGGATCTTGCAGCACTTGTTGATCGGCGCTGACTTTCAGTACCCATTGCTGTTCTTCACTGTTGAGCGGCTCGGCTCGGCTGAGCAACTCACGTTCGCGGGACGGGCGATATTCGATGCTTTCCACCAGTCCGGCTTCTTTCACCGCTTTCACCGTGTCAGTGGGAATCGCGGTCAGCGGGAATTGCTCGGTCAGGCGCAGGCTCGGCCGTGCGACTTGCAGCAGCTCCAGTAAACGATACGAGCAGTTTTCATCGAAGAAGAAATAGTCGAACTGAATCTGCTTCAACTCCCACACATGTTCAACCATGCGTGCGGTTTCTTCCTGGGTCAGATTGAGCCGGTATTCCCACAGATCGCGGTTTTCCAGGCTGCGGTATTCGGAGAGTTTTTCCTGGTACGGCACCAGTGCGAACAGTCCCGGATAGCCGCCCATCAAACCTTTCCAGGCGTAAAGAATGCTGTTGTCCGAGCCTTCGATGTAGGCGCCGAAGTTGATCGCGTAACTGAGCAGCGACGTTTTGTCCGCCTGCACGTCAGCCTGATCGATACGCAGCAGGGTATGGCCGAACATCGACGATGGACTGTTCAAGTACGCCGCCGGGAAGATCATCACCGCACTGTGCGGCGAGACATCCTTGAACCATTTTTTGTACTCGGCGCACGCGGGCGTCGGCAGATCGGTCAGGTTGAGCTGCGCTTTCAACCAGCGAGTGCGCGCCGGATAAACGCATTGCGCATGTTGCTCGCCGAGACTGGCCGGGGCATACAGCGCTTGCACGGTGGCCGCCAGTTCATGATCGGGATGTTCATTGCCATCGGGTGCGAGAAAGAATTTCTTGTCGCTGACATAGCTGCGCCAGCCACCAAGCTTGGCGGTTTCGTAATGACCGAGGGAAATCCAGAAGCGGTCGTTGGCCAGTTGCTGCAAACGTTGAGGGTCGATGTGGGGCGCGGCGGACAGCGGGGCGCAGACACAGAGCGCCAGCCAGGCAAGGCGTTTGAGCATAGTCGGCAACTTGAACAGGAAAGAAATAAAGACCCAAGGAGGGCGGGCCGAAAAAACAAAACCCGCTTCCCGAAGGAAGCGGGTGGAGTCGAGCTTAAGCTTGAGTCGCGTACTTGGCCAGACGAGGATCCGATTTCAGTACGGCCAGGGTGTTGGTATGCACATCTTCAGCGGTCACGTCAGCTTTGCTGAAGATCTGCTGGAAGTGCTCGTGAGTCACAGCAGCGAAGTGCGCACGGTCTTCCGGCGCCACGCCCAGTACCACGGCATAAGTCGTCAGCGCTTCGCCGTTGCCTTTGGCCATGTCTTCGGACAGCTCGTTCATCATGCCATTCATGGCAAACCAGGATTTGCCGCCGTAGGTCAGCGATGCATTGGTCGAGCAACCGTTGGTGCCGGACGTCATCCCGAAGGTGGCGTTACCGGAAGTACCGTTGGTGGTGGAAGCGAGGAAGTGAGCAGGGGTGCCACGCTGACCTTCGAACAGCATGTTGCCCCAACCGCAATCCGGGCCGCCTGGAGCTTGCGCCATTGCGTTGATGGATACAGCGGTGAAGAGAGTACCGAGAAGAATCCGTTTCATAGCTTTGTTCTCTTTGTGTGCATACCAATGGACAGGGTTCTGGCCCCCCAAGCTCTGTACGAGACAGATCAAAACGAAGCCAGTGGGCCGGTATTAGTTCCAGCCGCGCAGTTTGGAGTTTAGGCACGTTCCAGGGGTTCCGTGGTTTTTTGCAAAATATTTGGAATAAACCCCGGTTTCCGGGGGCGCGCCGCAGGGTTGGCCGGTTGTCTATGCTTTGTCACATGGCGCGCCTTGCCAGTGGGGCACGGGCAGCGCCAGAATGCCGCTATCTGCCCCGCCTGATTGTTAAGGAAGCCCGATGCCTGATCCTGTTGCTGCCAGCTTGCGTCTTGCGCCCGAAGCGCTGACCCGTCCGTTTTCCGCTGAACAGTTCAGCTTCACTACCACCAATGATCTGGAGCCCTTTCGCGGTGTGCTCGGCCAGGAACGCGCGGTCGAAGCCTTGCAGTTCGGTGTGGCGATGCCACGCCCCGGTTACAACGTCTTTGTCATGGGCGAGCCCGGCACCGGCCGTTTCTCGTTCGTCAAACGCTACCTGAAGGCCGAAGGCAAACGCCTGCAGACCCCGGCGGACTGGGTCTACGTGAATAATTTCGATGAACCGCGTGAACCGCGTGCACTGGAACTGCCTTCGGGCACTGCCGGCGCGTTCATCGGTGACATCAACGGCTTGATCGACAATCTGCTGGCGACGTTTCCGGCGGTGTTCGAGCATCCGTCCTACCAGCAAAAGAAAAGCGCCATCGACCGCGCCTTCAACCAGCGCTACGACAAGGCCCTCGACATCATCGAGCGGCTGGCCCTGGAAAAAGACGTCGCCCTGTACCGCGACAGCAGCAATATCGCCTTCACGCCGATGCTCGACGGCAAAGCGCTGGACGAAGCCGAATTCGCCCAATTGCCGGAAGCCGATCGCGAACGTTTCCACGAAGACATTTCCGGCCTCGAAGAACGCCTGAACGAAGAACTCGCCAGCCTGCCGCAGTGGAAGCGCGAATCGAACAATCAACTGCGTTCGCTCAACGAAGAAACCATCACCCTGGCCTTGCAGCCGCTGCTCTCGCCGTTGTCGGAAAAGTACGCCGAGAACGCTGCGGTCTGCGGTTACCTGCAAGCGATGCAGGTCTATCTGCTGAAAACCGTGGTCGAGCAACTGGTCGATGACAGCAAGACCGACGCCGTCGCGCGCAAATTGCTGGAGGAGCAATACGCGCCTAGCCTGGTGGTCGGCCATCCGGCCAGCGGCGGTGCGCCGGTAGTATTCGAGCCGCACCCGACGTATGAAAACCTGTTCGGTCGTATCGAATACACCACCGATCAGGGCGCGCTCTACACCACCTATCGTCAGTTGCGCCCGGGTGCTCTGCACCGCGCCAACGGCGGCTTCCTGATCCTTGAAGCGGAAAAAATGCTCAGCGAGCCATTCGTGTGGGATGCGCTGAAACGCGCCCTGCAATCGCGCAAACTGAAGATGGAATCGCCGCTGGGCGAGATGGGTCGTTTCGCCACCGTGACCCTCAACCCGCAGCACATTCCGCTGCAGGTCAAAGTCATCATCATCGGTGCGCGGTCGCTGTACTACACGCTGCAAGACCTCGATCCGGACTTCCAGGAGATGTTCCGCGTTCTGGTGGATTTCGACGAAGACATCCCGATGGTCGACGAGAGCCTCGAGCAGTTCGCCCAGCTGTTGAAAACCCGTACCTCGGAAGAAGGCATGGCGCCGCTGACTGCCGATGCGGTGGCGCGTCTGGCGACTTACAGCGCACGACTGGCCGAGCATCAGGGGCGTTTGTCGGCGCGTATCGGTGATCTGTTTCAACTGGTCAGTGAGGCGGATTTTATTCGTCATCTGGCCGGCGATGAAATGACTGATGCCGGGCACATCGAGCGTGCGCTGAAAGCCAAGGCCACCCGCACCGGTCGAGTGTCGGCGCGGATTCTCGACGACATGCTCGCCGGGATCATTCTCATCGACACCGATGGTGCCGCGGTCGGCAAGTGCAACGGGCTGACCGTGCTCGAAGTCGGCGACTCGGCGTTCGGTGTGCCGGCGCGGATTTCCGCCACGGTGTACCCGGGCGGTAGCGGCATCGTCGACATCGAGCGTGAGGTTAATCTCGGTCAGCCGATTCACTCCAAAGGCGTGATGATCCTCACCGGGTATCTGGGCAGCCGTTACGCGCAGGAATTCCCGTTGGCGATTTCCGCGAGCATCGCGCTGGAGCAATCCTACGGTTACGTTGATGGCGACAGTGCATCGCTGGGCGAGGCGTGCACGCTGATTTCGGCGCTGTCGAAAACCCCGCTCAAGCAGTGCTTCGCGATTACCGGTTCGATCAACCAGTTCGGTGAAGTGCAGGCAGTGGGCGGGGTCAACGAGAAGATCGAAGGCTTCTTCCGTCTGTGCGAAGCGCGCGGGCTGACCGGCGAGCAGGGCGCAATCATTCCGCAGGCCAACGTCGCCACGCTGATGCTCGATGAGAAAGTGCTGGCGGCGGTGCGTGCCGGGCAGTTCCACGTTTACGCGGTGCGTCAGGCGGATGAAGCGTTGAGCCTGCTGGTCGGCGAACCGGCGGGTGAGCCGAACGCCGACGGCGAATTCCCGGAAGGCAGCATCAACGCACGGGTAGTGGAGCGCTTGCGCGACATCGCTGAGATGATCAGCGAAGAAGACCTCAAGGAAGCCGAGAAGGAGTTGGCACAAGAGGCGCTGGCCGAAGCCAAACCGGCTTAAGCCTGGCGCGGTCAAACTGTAGGAGTGAGCCTGCTCGCGATAGCGGAGTGTCAGTCGGCGAATAAGTTGCCTGGCTCACCGCTATCGCGAGCAGGCTCACTCCTACATTTGTTTCGCGGGGATCTTCCGGAAATTCGCCACAACTCTGGCGCCAATATTCACACAATGACCATTCGGCGCCTGCTGGTTCTATCCGGCTTGCGCAGCGGACTTTTCTTCTATTCTCAGCTCAAGGATATCGACAGTATCACTGGATCGAGCCAGTCCTCCCGTGGGGGCTGAATACCGGCTTCACCGAGGGTCGCCGCCATGTCGCGCAACCTCTGCCTCACCCGTCAATGCCTGGGTCTTGTGACCCGAATCGAATGCGCCATCAAGCCGTTGGCCGGCGATAACGGCATGTGGACGCTGCTCTTCGCCGCCGGTATGGCCGGCGAACAACCTTCCGCCATCAAAGCCCAGGGGCCGTTTCACGGGCCGATCGCCGCCGAGTCGATTCTCGATACCATCGTTGAGAGTCTGACGCTGCACGGCTACGAGCTGGCCGATGATCCGCAGATATGGAGCCTGCACCTGCAAGCCCAGCTTCGGCAGATCAACGGTGGCCGCAGCCGCAGCCTCAATTGACCCCTGCTCATGCAGGAGCTGCAGTAGGCTGCATCTTTTGATCTTGCTTTTCAGGGCGCAGAGTTGGCCGCCTGCGTCTTGTCGAGTTTGACCTCAAAGCCGTATTGCACGGTGGCGAGGTCGGTTCGTTGATAGGTTTCCACGTGTGTCGGATGGCCGTAAAAGTAGTGCACGCCAAACAATGGCGGGCCGTCGGCCTTCGCGTCGTGGCTGACCGAAAGAATCTGCTTCAAATAGTTGCCGCTGTCGTCCTTGACGAAGAAGCGCCATTCGTTGGCTGGAAACAATTTCAGATCCACCACCAGTGTGTTGTTCTTGATCTCCAGGCCTTTGGGCAGGGACTTGGAGTCATACGTTTGTCTGGCCACCGTAGCGAGGAACAGCGGCATCGAGCCGACCGCGATTGCCGGAGTTTCCGGGAACAGATTCAAGTCGTAGGTAATCGTCGCTTGTAGCGGATCGACCTGATAAGCCTCGGGCGGCAATTCGATCGGCTCATCGAGTTTGCCGTTGTGTTTTTCAGTAAAGAATGTCACCGGGCTTGCACCGGGGCTGAAGTCGTTGCCGAGCAACTCATCGTTGAACGTGCGGCGATGGGAAAACTCGATACGTGCAGCGCTCGGGTCTTCTACCGACTGATGAATACGAATACCGGCTTTCAGCTGTTCTTCCGTCAGGCTCGCGCCTTTGAGCCAGTTCGCGGCCTGATCGTCGTAGACCACCACCGGCAGATCCAGCGGCTGTATGGCTTTTTCGGTGGTGTGCTGGTTGAAGGCGCGGATCGGCAGATCCAGTGTCTTAAGGGTCACCGTAGCCGACGAGAAGTCGAGGACACTGACTTCCAGGGTCTCGATCGGGCCGTTGAAGTAGACCTTGTTGTAGCGTCGCGGATGTTGTTGTTCGAAGGTCTGCTGATCGTTGGTCAGCTGTGTTTCCAGCGCTTCGCTCCAGCTCTTCTGCTGTTGCAGGTGCGCCAGTTGTTTTTCGTAGAAGGCCACTTGCTCCGGGCTCTCGTTGATCGAGCCGGCGCGCACCAGGTATTGCCCGGTGTTGTCGCGGGCCTGCACGATCAGCGGATTGAGTGGAGTGCTGGCCACTTCCGCAGCCAGGGGCAGGCTGTTGCTGACCTCGACTTCGGCGTAATTCTTTTCAAGCTTGAGCAGTTTGACGCTGAGATTGTCGTTGGTGCGGGTCTGACCGAGATCCTTTTTCGTCAGGTCGAAACTGTACAGGCGCCGCGGTGCGATGACTTCGACTTGACCTTGCAGGCTGACCGGTTGCGGCTGGGTCTTCTTGTCGACATCCAGGCCCTCGATGAACGGGTATGTCACGGTCAGGTCATCGGGGTTGGTGACGTTGGAGCTGGACGGACTGAGCTGAATGCCGGGATCGGTTTCCGACCATTCCGGCTGCCAGGCAATCACGCGTTTGTTGCTCAGCGTCACTGATCGCCATTCCACGCCATGCGGGAACAGGAAGCCGCCGGGTGTATTGAGAATGAACGGAAATACCGGTTGCAAGTCGGTGAGGTAATCAGAGCTGGCATCCTTGTGCAGGACAAACAGGCCGTTGATAAACGTGTCGACCAGCGCCTGCGGGGTAGGGTAGTGCTTGAGTACGCCAAGGGCGTCTTCGCCGTACTCGATACGCATCGCAATGCCGTCGAGTTTCTGTTGTGCACGTTCGAGCAACAGCAGCGAGCCACCGAGTTCGCTGACGGCGTCCTTGAGCTTTGGATCGCTGATGGTGTCGAGCGACTGTTCAAACTTTGCAGTCTTTTCTTCGAGATTCAGCGCGTGCTTCTCTTCACCCGGAGAGCAACCGCCGAGCAGCATGGCCAAGCAAATTCCGATAGTCGTTAACGGCAATCGCACATCCATTTCCACACGTCCTGTCCACTGTCGCTGGGCTGTCAATGGTTTGGACACTAGCAGAAAAAAAATGACACACACACGCAGGTGACGGATTTGCGGGCGGTTTCTGGCTGTCATCGGTGGCTGGTATACTCGCCGCCATTTCCAGCCCCCTGTGTGAGAATCAATGGAACGCTTTATCGAAAACGCAATGTACGCCTCGCGCTGGCTGCTGGCGCCGATCTATATCGGGCTGTCCCTCGGGCTGCTGGCGCTGGCACTGAAATTTTTCCAGGAAATCATTCATATTCTGCCCAACGTATTCGCGATGGCCGAGTCGGAACTGATTCTGGTGCTGCTGTCGTTGATCGATATGGCGCTGGTCGGCGGCCTGCTGGTAATGGTGATGATTTCCGGCTACGAGAACTTCGTCTCTGAACTGAACATCGATGAAGGCAAGGAAAAGCTCAGCTGGCTCGGCACCATGGACTCTTCGTCACTGAAGATGAAAGTAGCCGCCTCGATCGTGGCGATCTCCTCGATCCACTTGCTGCGCATCTTCATGGATGCCAAAAACGTCGATCCCGAGCATTTGATGTGGTACGTGATCATCCACATGACCTTCGTCGTTTCGGCGTTCGCCATGGGTTACCTGGACAAGGTCACCAAGCACTGATCAACCGTTGATCGTCGCAAAAACACCGCCCGTCTGTTGTGAAACAGACGGGCGGTGTCGTTTGTGGCTTGTGCTTTAACGCGCGCGGGCATATCCCTGTAGACGTCCTGACTCGTCACTGCACGAGGTGCGTTCATGAACCTGCAAGAGCTGAATGTGTTTGCCATCGCCAGGAAGGTCGATGAGTTGAATCTGATTTCCATGGAAGGCGGGATCTATCTGCTCGAAGCGCGGATGCACGGGGCGGCGTATCCGTTGAGTGATCTCAAGGGCAATATGCTCACGCTGCGTTCGGTGGAGCATGCGCGGGATTTGCTGCATAACTTTCCGGTGCTGCCATTCAACCTCGTACACACCTCGGTACACGATGAAATGTGTGGCCTGGGCCCGAGCAGCGAGGAAAGCCTGAAAGTGCCGCTGGCCTGGCGTTCGGCCCTGTAGTCCTTGCGCTCCATCGCCTGGGCATCTGTGCTAGTCTGCTCGCCCTTTTGGTTCCGGGCGCGCCGGGACGCGCTGTGCACGCACGGCAAGTCTTGTGGCCGTCCGCACAGCGGAGCAGTGTCATGTCCGAAGTAAATCTGTCCACCGACGAAACCCGCGTCAGCTACGGTATCGGCCGTCAGCTGGGTGATCAGCTGCGCGACAACCCGCCACCTGGCGTTAGCCTGGACGCGATCCTGGCTGGCCTGACCGACGCGTTCGCCGGTAAGGAAAGCCGTGTTGGCCAGGAAGAAATGTCCGCCAGCTTCAAGGTTATCCGCGAAATCATGCAAGCCGAAGCCGCTGCCAAAGCTGAAGCCGCTGCTGGCGAAGGCCTGGCCTTCCTGGCTGAAAACGCCAAGCGTGACGGCATCACCACCTTGGCTTCCGGCCTGCAATTCGAAGTGCTGACTCAGGGCGAAGGCGCCAAGCCGACCCGTGAAGATCAAGTACGTACTCACTACCACGGCACCCTGATCGACGGCACTGTGTTCGACAGCTCCTACGAGCGTGGTCAGCCTGCAGAATTCCCGGTTGGCGGCGTGATCGCTGGCTGGACCGAAGCCCTGCAACTGATGAATGCCGGCAGCAAATGGCGCCTGTACGTGCCGAGCGAACTGGCTTACGGCGCTCAAGGCGTTGGCAGCATCCCGCCGCACAGCGTTCTGGTATTCGACGTCGAGCTGCTGGACGTTCTGTAAGACCGGGCCTGCCTTGATGGCGGGCTAATGTAGGAGTGAGCCTGCTCCGGGCGGCGATCCGACGATGGCGGTGTAACAGACAACCAATGTGTTGGATGTTAATCAGTCTTCGCGAGCAGGCTCACTCCTACAGTTTTTACCGAGTTTCATAGTTCTATCTTGTGATGCAGTTCACTGGTCGGGCGCAAGGCCCGGGCATAGCAGAACAGGAACAGATTGCGCACCAGCTCCTTGAGCACCAATGGCTCGCTGGAATTCAGGCTGCTGACGTCCAGATCCCCTTGATCCTGCAGCTCATGCAGGGCTTCTTCTTCAAGCACCGCACAGACTTCACCGGTTTCCCGATGGAGGATTCTGAGGTAAGGGTGTGGGCGATCCAGCCAGGCGTCGATCAGATAAGTCATGGTTCTCATCTCCATTGAATGTGTTTGATGAGAATAATTCTTATTATCTAAATAGCAAGTGCCTATTGGCAGATACTGAATTTTTCCGGGTAAAGATTGCGTAAGGTCAAGACGGCTGGCGTTTGGCTATTGCGCGGTTTTATTGGGGCAGAGCGGAGAGGGTGAAGCACCATCCCACGGCTGGCGCGGGATGGATGACAACAGATTCAGACCTTTCTGACGAACTCGGATTTGAGCTTCATCGGGCCGATGCCGTCGATCTTGCAGTCGATGTCGTGGTCGCCATCGCACAGGCGGATGTTCTTGACCTTGGTGCCGACCTTGACCACCAGCGAGGTGCCCTTGACCTTGAGGTCCTTGATCACGGTGATGGTGTCGCCGTCCTGCAGGACGTTGCCGACCGAATCTTTCTTCACGGCATCATCGGACGCCACTTCGGCTTCGCCACTGGCGGACCACTCGTGGGCGCACTCCGGGCACACCAGTTGGCTACCGTCTTCGTAAGTGAATTCGGAATTGCATTTCGGGCAGGGTGGCAACGTGCTCACTAAGGCTCCTTGGGATGTGGATCGCTAAAAGTCGCACATTGTATAGGGTTTTAGCTTTTCAGGCAGTCAAAAGCAAAAATCGCAGCCCCGACAACCCCTGTAGGAGATGCCGAAGGCTGCGATCTTTCGATCTTGCTATAGCGATATCAGTGCGTACGGGCGACCGCAAACTCACTCAGTTCAACCAGCGCATCCCGATATTCACTAGCCGGCAGTGCCTCAAGGCACTTGATCGCACGGGCCACGTAATCACGGGCCAGTTGCGCGGTGTACTCCAGCGAACCGGACGCTTCCACGGCAATACGGATGCTCTCGAGATCTTCGATGCCGCCTTTCTGAATCGCCTGACGCACCAGTGCAGCCTGTTCGGCCGTACCTTCGCGCATGGTGTAGATCAACGGCAGGGTCGGCTTGCCTTCGGCCAGATCGTCGCCGACGTTCTTGCCCAGGGTTTCCGCATCGCCCTTGTAGTCGAGCAAGTCGTCGACCAGTTGGAACGCCACGCCCAGGTGATCGCCAAAGGTGCGCAGGGCTTCAGCCTGTTCCGGCGTTGCCTGGCACAGGGCTGCGGCGCTGTGGGTCGAAGCCTCGAAGAGCATCGCGGTCTTGCCGCGGATGACTTCCATGTAGGTTTCTTCGGTGGTGCTGGCGTCACGTACCTTGGACAGCTGCAACACTTCGCCTTCGGCGATGATACGCGTGGCCTGGGACAGAATCTTCATCACCGGCATCGAGCCCAGTTCGACCATCATTTCGAACGAGCGCGAGTACAGGAAGTCGCCGACCAGCACGCTTGGAGCATTGCCCCACATGGCGTTGGCGGTCGAGCGGCCTCGGCGCATGCCGGACATGTCGACCACATCGTCATGCAGCAAGGTTGCGGTGTGCAGGAATTCGATGGTCGCGGCGAGCAGACGCAGATCGTCGCCTTCACGACCCAGAGCCTTGCCACACAGCAACACTAATAAAGGACGCAGGCGTTTGCCGCCGGCCGACGTGATGTAATCGCCGATTTTCGATACCAGCGGCACTCGGGAAGTCAGCTGCTTCTTGATGATGCCGTCGACGGCGCTAAAATCGTCCGCCACCGCGCGGTAGAAAGCTTGGGGTTGCATCAGCGAGAGTCGCTCCAGAAGGGTTGCGCGGCATGCTAGGACCCACATCCAGACCTGTCAAGGCGCGATGGACGGCTACTTGCGTGACTGTCGTGGCTTGCGTACAATCGCGCACCCTGAACTTCCTGGGCAGCACCTGCCTTACGCAATTGCAAGCGGGCCTTCCAGCCCCATGCAGCCATGCCAGCCAATACCTCTTCTTATAAAGAGCTGGGTGAGCAGGATTATCGGAGAAATACCATGTCTTATGCAGTAATCGTTACTGGCGGCAAGCAGTACAAAGTCGCCCCAGGTGAATACCTGAAGATCGAAAAACTGGAAATCGCTACCGGCGAATCCGTTACCTTTGATCGCGTTCTGTTGGTTGCCAATGGCGACGACGTGAACATCGGCGCTCCAGTTGTTGCTGGCGCTACTGTTGTGGCTGAAGTGATCTCCCAAGGTCGTCACGATAAAGTCCGCATCATCAAGTTCCGTCGTCGTAAGCACCACATGAAGCGTATGGGCCACCGCCAGTGGTACACCGAGATCAAAATCACCGGTATTCAGGCTTAATTTCAGCCTAATTCCTCACTAGGAGAATTGAACTCATGGCACACAAAAAAGCTGGTGGTAGTACCCGTAACGGTCGCGACTCAGAAGCCAAACGCCTTGGCGTCAAGATGTATGGCGGCCAGAAAATCATTCCGGGCAACATCATCGTGCGTCAGCGCGGCACCCAATTCCACGCCGGTTACGGTGTTGGCATGGGTAAAGATCACACCCTCTTCGCTAAAATCGAAGGCGTGATCAAGTTTGAAGTAAAAGGCGCGTTCAACCGCCGTTACGTGAGCGTTGTCGCAGCTTAATTGCGCAATCGCTGGAAAAGCCCTGTCTCGCGACGGGGCTTTTTCGTTTGTGGGGTGAGTCTCTTGCAAAACTGTTTGTATGGGCTGTCGGCGTACGATGTAGGTCGTGGATGGGGTCGCTGCGCTCATTTTTGCAAGAGTCTTATGTCTTGATTGTTTTTCGGCTCGTCCGTACGGCGAGAGGCGTTGGTTATGAAGTTTGTTGATGAAGTATCGATTCGCGTAAAGGCTGGTGATGGCGGCAATGGCGCCATGAGTTTCCGTCGGGAAAAATTCATCGAAAACGGTGGCCCGAACGGTGGTGATGGCGGTGACGGCGGTTCCATCTACATGATGGCTGACGAAAACCTCAACACCCTGGTCGACTACCGTTACACCCGGCACTTCGATGCCGAGCGTGGCTCCAACGGTGGCAGCACCGACTGCACTGGCAAGAAAGGTGAAGACCTGATCCTGCGTGTGCCGGTCGGCACCACGGTGATCGACTCCGCTACCCAGGAAGTCATCGGCGACCTGACCAAGGCTGGTCAGAAACTGATGGTTGTACAGGGTGGCTGGCACGGTCTGGGTAACACCCGATTCAAATCCAGTACCAACCGTGCGCCGCGTCAGACCACTCCGGGTAAGCCGGGTGAGCAGCGCGATCTGAAACTGGAAATGAAAGTGCTGGCTGACGTCGGTCTGCTGGGCTTGCCGAACGCTGGTAAAAGTACCTTTATCCGTTCGGTATCGGCCGCCAAGCCGAAAGTCGCTGACTACCCGTTCACCACGCTGGTGCCGAACCTCGGTGTGGTCAGCGTCGATCGCTGGAAGAGCTTCGTCGTCGCGGATATCCCGGGTCTGATCGAAGGTGCTTCCGACGGTGCCGGCCTTGGCATTCGCTTCCTCAAGCACTTGGCGCGTACGCGTCTGCTGCTGCACCTCGTCGACATGGCGCCGCTGGATGATTCCAGTGCGCCGGATGCTGCCGAAGTGATCGTCAACGAGCTGATCAAGTTCAGCCCGTCCCTGGCGGAGCGCGATCGCTGGCTGGTGCTGAACAAGTGCGACCAGATCCTCGAAGAGGACCACGAAGAGCGCGTCAAGGAAATCGTTGATCGCCTGGAGTGGACGGGTCCGGTCTACGTGATCTCGGCCATCGCCAAGATTGGTACCGAGCGTCTGTGCCACGACATCATGCGTTATATGGAGGATCGTGCCGATCGCCTGGCCGCAGATCCTGCGTACAAGGAAGAGCTGGCTGACCTCGATCAGCGCATCGAAGACGAAGCTCGCGCGCAGCTGCAGGCGCTGGATGACAAGCGTGCCCTGCGTCGCAGTGGCGTGAAGTCGGTCCATGACATCGGTGACGATGACTGGGACGAAGAAGATGTGGATGACGAAGACGGTCCGGAAATCATTTACGTGCGTGACTGATCTGTTGCGATAAACTTGAACGCCGCTCAATCGAGCGGCGTTTTAGTATCTGGAAATCGATCGTTGGTCGGCAATAGTCAAGAATAACGTCACGGGCGGCGCTGGGTCGCGCAGCCCTCAAGCTAAGGTTGAAGATGATGCGGAGCAAGGTGACAGGTGCGCAGCGTTGGGTCGTGAAGATCGGCAGCGCTTTGCTGACGGCTGACGGCAAAGGGCTGGATCGTGCGGCAATGAGTGTCTGGGTCGAGCAGATGGTGGCTCTGCATGAGGCGGGCGTCGAGTTGGTGCTGGTGTCCTCGGGGGCAGTGGCGGCCGGCATGAGCCGTTTGGGTTGGACCGCACGACCCAGTGCGATGCATGAGCTCCAGGCGGCTGCGGCAATTGGTCAGATGGGCTTGGTGCAGGCGTGGGAATCGAGCTTCGCCGAGCATGGCCGGCACACTGCACAGATTCTCCTGACCCACGACGACTTGTCCGACCGCAAGCGCTACCTGAATGCTCGCAGCACTCTGCGCGCACTGGTCGAGCTGAAAGTCATCCCGGTGATCAACGAAAACGACACCGTGGTCACCGACGAAATCCGATTCGGCGACAACGATACGCTGGCGGCGCTGGTGGCCAACCTGGTCGAGGCTGATCTGCTGGTGATCCTTACTGATCGCGACGGCATGTTCGACGCTGATCCGCGTAATAACCCCGATGCGCAGATGATTTACGAAGCGCGCGCCGATGATCCTGCGCTCGACGCGGTGGCGGGCGGTACGGGTGGTGCGCTGGGGCGTGGCGGCATGCAGACCAAATTGCGCGCGGCGCGGTTGGCGGCGCGTTCCGGTGCGCACACGATTATTGTCGGTGGGCGTCTGGAGCGTGTGCTTGATCGCCTGAAGGCGGGTGAGCGCATTGGCACATTGTTGTCGCCTGAGCGCGGCATGCTCGCGGCGCGCAAGCAATGGCTGGCCGGGCATCTGCAAACCCGTGGCACGCTGGTGTTGGATGAGGGTGCTGTTTCGGCATTGTCCAAGGGCAACAAAAGTCTGCTGCCTGTAGGCGTCAAACTGGTTCAAGGCAGCTTCCGTCGCGGCGAAATGGTGGTCTGCGTGGCGCCGGATGGTCGTGAGATCGCGCGTGGCCTGGCCAACTACAGCGCGCTGGAAGCGCAGAAAATTATCGGTCAGTCGTCGGATGCGATTGTCGGTGTGCTCGGTTACATGGCGGAGCCGGAACTGGTTCACCGTGACAACCTGATTCTCGTTTAAGGAAAACTCGATGCGTTTAGCGAAAGGATTGTTGGGCTTGCTGATGGCGATGCCATTGCTGGCTTCGGCCGAAGAGATCGGTCAGGTGTCGACGGTGTTCAAGTTTGTCGGGCCGAATGACCGTATTGTCGTTGAGGCTTTCGATGATCCTAAAGTCGAGGGCGTGACCTGCTACCTGTCGCGCGCCAAGACTGGCGGAGTGAAGGGCGGTCTGGGCCTGGCCGAGGATCGTGCCGAAGCCTCGATCGCTTGCCGTCAGGTCGGCCCGATCAAGTTCAAGGGCGAGCTGAAGGATGGTGATGAGGTGTTCAAGGAGCGCACTTCGCTGGTATTCAAAACCATGCAGGTGGTGCGTTTCCTCGACAAGAAGCGCAACACGCTGGTGTATCTGGTCTATAGCGACCGCTTGATTGAAGGCAGTCCGCAGAATGCCGTGACCGCCATCCCGATCCTGCCGTGGGTTCCGGTCCAGCAATAACGCCGCAAAACCAACTGTAGGAGTGAGCCTGCTCGCGATGGCGGTATGTCAGTCAATATTGCATCGACTGACACGCCGCCATCGCGAGCAGGCTCACTCCTACATTTTTTTGCGCTGGATTTGTTAAATCACAGGCAATAAAAAACCGACCCTAAGGTCGGTTTTTTAATGACTACGTCGATTAAGCAGCTTCTTTCAGCGCTTTAACGTGGCCATTCAGACGGCTCTTATGACGAGCAGCCTTGTTCTTGTGGATGATGCCTTTATCGGCCATACGGTCGATAACTGGCACAGCCAGAACGTATGCAGCTTGAGCTTTTTCAGCGTCTTTTGCGTCGATGGCTTTAACTACATTCTTGATGTAGGTGCGAACCATGGAACGCAGGCTGGCGTTGTGGCTGCGACGCTTCTCAGCCTGTTTTGCACGTTTTTTGGCGGAAGGTGAGTTGGCCACCGTCGAGCTCCTCGAAAGACTTTTTAGGAAATAGCAAACAAAATAGGCCGCGAATCATGCCGATGAAGAGAAGTCTTGTCAAGGGCACTTGAAACGTTCCGCTAAGTGGTAGGTATAAAGAGGCGGGATATTTATTTCCGGCGCTTGACCTGTAAACTCGCGAGCTTTGGCTCTGTGCTGCTGCGGCGCGGAGTATCGCACAAGTAGGCGCTTTGTTCGCCTGCTGTTTATCGACAGGCACAAATTCCCTCAATGAATCTGCTCAAATCGTTGGCCGCCGTCAGCTCTATCACGATGCTTTCCCGGGTTCTGGGGTTTGTTCGTGACACGCTGATTGCTCGTACATTCGGTGCCGGGATGGCGACGGACGCCTTCTTTATCGCCTTCAAGTTGCCCAATCTGCTGCGAAGAATCTTTGCCGAGGGCGCTTTCTCCCAAGCATTTGTGCCGATTCTTGCGGAATACAAAAGTCAGCAGGGTGAGGAAGCGACGCGTACGTTCATTGCTTACGTGTCAGGTTTGCTGACGCTGGTATTGGCGGTGGTGACCGCGCTGGGCATGATCGCCGCACCCTGGGTGATCTGGGCAACGGCTCCGGGCTTTACCGATACGCCGGAAAAATTCCAGCTCACCTCGGACCTGCTGCGGGTGACCTTCCCCTATATATTGCTCATCTCGCTGTCCTCGCTAGCGGGCGCGATTCTCAATACCTGGAACCGTTTCTCGGTGCCGGCCTTCGTGCCGACCCTGCTCAACGTCAGCATGATCGTATTTGCGCTGTTCCTCACGCCGTACTTCGATCCACCGGTCATGGCCCTCGGCTGGGCGGTGTTGGTCGGTGGCCTGGCGCAATTGCTCTATCAACTGCCGCACCTGAAAAAGATCGGCATGCTGGTGCTGCCACGTCTTAACCTGCGTGATACCGGCGTATGGCGCGTGATGAAGCAAATGCTGCCGGCGATTCTTGGTGTGTCGGTCAGCCAGATTTCCCTGATCATCAACACCATCTTCGCCTCGTTTCTGGTCGCAGGCTCGGTATCGTGGATGTATTACGCCGACCGTTTGATGGAATTGCCTTCCGGGGTGTTGGGCGTGGCGTTGGGCACGATTCTGCTGCCTACGCTGGCGAAAACCTATGCGAGCAAGGATCGTCACGAGTATTCGCGGATTCTCGATTGGGGCCTGCGTCTGTGCTTTGTGCTGGTGCTGCCGTGTGCGCTGGCGCTGGGGATTCTCGCCGAGCCGCTGACCGTTTCGCTGTTTCAGTACGGTCAGTTCAGTGGCTTCGATGCCGAAATGACTCAGCGCGCGCTGATTGCTTATTCTGTCGGGCTACTCGGCATTATCGTGATCAAAGTGTTGGCGCCGGGCTTTTATGCGCAACAGAACATCCGAACCCCGGTGAAAATCGCAATCTTCACGCTGGTGGTTACTCAGTTGTTCAACCTGGTGCTGATCGGTCCGCTGGCTCACGCCGGTCTGGCCCTGGCAATCAGTGCCGGTGCCTGCCTGAACGCCGGATTGCTGTTCTATCAACTGCGCAAGCAGCAGATGTATCAGCCGCAGCCGGGCTGGGCCAAATTCGGCTTCAAACTGGTGGTCGCAGTGGCGGTGATGTCGGCAGTGCTGCTGATCGGCATGCATTTCATGCCCGCGTGGGATCAAGGGCACATGCTTGAGCGCTTCCTGCGTCTGGGCGCACTGGTCGCGGCGGGCGTGGTGGCTTATTTCGGTATGTTGCTGCTGCTTGGTTTCCGCCTGCGCGACTTCAATCGCAAGGCCTTGAGCTAAGGTTTTTGCCTTTATAAACGGGCGCGGGCCGGCAGTTTTGTCGGCTCGATCACTTTGCGTTACGGTGTTGCCTGTCGTCGACCGTCGGGTGTGGTTATAATCGACCACTTTATGAGCAAGAAGCGCGTTATGCAGCTGGTTCGAGGCCTCCACAACTTGCGCCCCCAGCATCGGGGCTGCGTCGCCACTATTGGCAACTTTGACGGTGTTCACCGTGGTCACCAGGCTATCCTGGCCCGACTGCGTGAGCGTGCGCTCGAGTTGGGCGTACCCAGCTGCGTGGTGATTTTCGAGCCGCAGCCACGGGAATTCTTTGCCCCCGAGACTGCGCCGGCGCGTCTGGCACGGTTGCGCGACAAACTGCAACTGCTGGCCGCCGAAGGCGTTGACCGGGTGTTGTGCCTGGCCTTCAACCAGCGCCTGAGCAAGCTCAGCGCCAGTGAATTCGTCGATACCATTCTCGTTGATGGTCTTGGCGTGCAGCATCTTGAGGTTGGTGACGATTTCCGTTTTGGCTGCGACCGCCTCGGCGATTTCGACTTCCTGTTGCAGGCCGGGCAGATGCGCGGTTTTACCGTTGAAGCGGCACAAACCGTCGAGCTGGACGGCATTCGCGTCAGCAGCACACAAGTGCGTAACGCCTTGGCCGCTGCCGACTTTGCCTTGGCCGAACGTTTGCTCGGCCGCCCGTACCGGATCGCCGGTCGCGTGCTGCACGGCCAGAAGCTGGCCCGGCAACTGGGTACGCCCACTGCCAATATTCAACTCAAGCGTCGTCGCGTGCCGTTCACCGGAGTCTATCTGGTGGATGTCGATATCGACGGCAAGACCTGGCCCGGCGTCGCCAATATCGGCGTACGGCCCACGGTGCAAGGTGATGGCAAGGCCCACCTTGAAGTTCATCTTCTAGATTTTGCCGGCGATCTGTATGACCGGCGTTTGACGGTGGTTTTCCACCAAAAGCTGCGTGAAGAGCAGCGCTTCGCCTCCCTGGAGGCATTGAAAACGGCGATCAATGCGGATGTCGCCACCGCCCGTGCACTAGCCGCACCTAGCGCCCATCGCTAATGAAGAGCCTTAAATGACCGACTATAAAGCCACGCTTAACCTTCCGGACACCGCCTTCCCAATGAAGGCCGGCCTGCCACAGCGCGAACCGCAGATTCTGCAGCGCTGGGACAGTATTGGCCTGTACGGAAAGTTGCGCGAGATTGGCAAGGATCGTCCGAAGTTCGTTCTGCATGACGGCCCTCCGTATGCCAACGGCACGATCCACATCGGTCACGCACTGAACAAGATTCTCAAGGACATGATCATCCGCTCGAAGACCCTGTCGGGCTTCGACGCGCCGTATGTTCCGGGTTGGGACTGCCACGGCCTGCCGATCGAGCACAAGGTTGAAGTGACCCATGGCAAAAACCTGGGCGCGGATAAAACCCGCGAACTGTGCCGTGCCTACGCCACCGAGCAGATCGAAGGGCAGAAGTCCGAGTTCATCCGTCTCGGCGTGCTGGGCGATTGGGCCAACCCGTACAAGACCATGGATTTCAAGAACGAGGCCGGTGAAATCCGCGCCCTCGCTGAAATCGTCAAGGGCGGTTTCGTGTTCAAGGGCCTCAAGCCGGTGAACTGGTGCTTCGACTGCGGTTCGGCCTTGGCTGAAGCGGAAGTCGAGTACGAGAACAAAAAGTCCTCGACCATCGACGTAGCATTCCCGATCGCTGACGAAGCCAAACTGGCTGCCGCGTTCGGTCTGCCGTCGCTGAGCAAGCCTGCCTCGATCGTGATCTGGACCACCACCCCGTGGACCATCCCGGCCAACCAGGCGCTGAACGTGCACCCGGAATTCAACTACGCGCTGGTTGATGTCGGTGACAAGCTGCTGGTACTGGCCGAAGAGCTGGTCGAAGCGTGCCTGGCTCGTTACAGCGTGGAAGGTTCGGTCATCGCCACCACCACCGGTAAAGAACTTGAGCTGATCAACTTCCGTCACCCGTTCTACGACCGTCTGTCGCCGGTGTACCTGGCTGACTACGTCGAACTGGGCGCTGGCACTGGCGTGGTTCACTCCGCTCCGGCCTACGGCGTGGACGACTTCGTGACCTGCAAGAAATACGGCATGGTCAACGACGACATCCTCAATCCGGTGCAGAGCAACGGCGTATACGTGCCGTCGCTGGAATTCTTCGGCGGCCAGTTCATCTGGAAGGCCAACCCGGCCATCGTCGACAAACTGACCGAAGTCGGTGCGCTGATGCACACCACCGTCATCGAACACAGCTACATGCACTGCTGGCGCCACAAGACCCCGCTGATCTACCGCGCCACCGCGCAGTGGTTCATCGGCATGGACAAAGAGCCAACCAGCGGCGACACCCTGCGTGTGCGCTCGCTCAAAGCCATCGAAGACACCCAGTTCGTGCCGGCCTGGGGCCAGGCGCGTCTGCATTCGATGATCGCCAACCGTCCGGACTGGTGCATCTCGCGTCAGCGCAACTGGGGCGTGCCGATCCCGTTCTTCCTCAACAAGGAAAGCGGCGAGCTGCACCCACGCACCGTTGAACTGATGGAAGAAGTCGCCAAGCGCGTTGAAGTCGAAGGCATCGAAGCCTGGTTCAAGATGGACGCTGCCGAACTGCTCGGCGACGAAGCGCCGCTGTACGACAAGATCAGCGACACCCTCGACGTCTGGTTCGATTCGGGTACCACGCACTGGCACGTCCTGCGCGGTTCGCACCCGATGGGTCACGAAAGCGGCCCGCGTGCCGACCTGTACCTGGAAGGTTCCGACCAACACCGTGGCTGGTTCCACTCGTCGTTGCTGACCGGTTGCGCCATCGACAATCACGCGCCGTACCGCGAACTGCTGACCCACGGTTTCACCGTCGACGAAGCCGGCCGCAAGATGTCCAAGTCTTTGGGCAACGTAATCGCGCCGCAGAAAGTCAACGACACCCTGGGCGCTGACATCATGCGTCTGTGGGTCGCTTCGACCGACTACTCCGGTGAGATGGCGGTTTCCGACCAGATTCTGCAGCGCAGTGCGGACGCCTATCGTCGTATCCGTAACACCGCGCGCTTCCTGCTCTCGAACCTGACCGGTTTCAACCCGGCCACCGACATCCTGCCGGCTGAAGAAATGCTCGCGCTGGATCGTTGGGCGGTCGACCGCACCTTGCTGCTGCAACGCGAACTGCAAGAGCACTACGGCGAATACCGTTTCTGGAACGTCTACTCGAAGATCCACAACTTCTGCGTGCAGGAGCTGGGCGGTTTCTACCTCGACATCATCAAGGACCGTCAGTACACAACTGGCGCCAACAGCAAGGCCCGCCGTTCGGCGCAAACCGCGCTGTTCCACATCTCCGAAGCGCTGGTGCGCTGGATCGCGCCGATCCTCGCTTTCACTGCCGATGAACTGTGGGAATACCTGCCGGGCGAGCGCAACGAATCGGTCATGCTCAACACCTGGTACGAAGGTCTGACCGAACTGCCGGCCGACGTTGAACTGGGCCGCGACTACTGGGAACGCGTAATGGCGGTCAAAGTAGCGGTCAACAAGGAAATGGAAATCCAGCGCGCGGCCAAGGCCGTCGGTGGCAACCTGCAAGCCGAAGTGACGCTGTACGCCGAAGACGCGCTGAGCGCCGATCTGGCCAAGCTGAGCAACGAACTGCGCTTTGTCCTGATCACTTCGACCGCAAGCGTTGCGCCGTTCGTTCAGGCTCCGGCCGATGCGGTAGTGACTGAAGTCAGCGGCCTGAAGCTGAAGATCGTCAAATCGGTCTTCCCGAAATGCGCCCGTTGCTGGCACTGCCGTGAAGACGTCGGCGTAAACCCGGAACATCCGGAAATCTGTGGTCGTTGCGTCGACAACATCAGCGGCGCTGGCGAGGTTCGTCACTATGCCTAATGCCGTTGGCCGTTTCGGACGGTTGAGCTGGCTCTGGTTGAGTTTGCTGGTTCTGGTCATCGACCAGGCCAGCAAGTTCTACTTCGAAGGCAAGCTCGAAATGTATCAACAGATTGTGGTGATCCCTGATTACTTCAGCTGGACCTTGGCCTACAACACCGGCGCTGCCTTCAGCTTCCTCGCTGACAGCTCCGGCTGGCAGCGCTGGCTGTTTGCCCTGATCGCAATTGTGGTCAGCGCCGTGCTGGTGGTCTGGCTCAAGCGCCTGGGCCGCAACGAAACCTGGCTGGCCGTCGCTTTGGCGTTGGTGCTGGGCGGCGCGCTGGGCAATCTGTATGACCGCATTGCCCTCGGCCATGTGATCGATTTCATTCTGGTGCACTGGCAGAACCGCCATCATTTCCCGGCGTTCAACTTCGCCGACAGCGCGATTACCGTTGGCGCGATAATGCTGGCACTGGATATGTTCAAAACCAAGAAAACCGAAGAGGCCGTTCATGACTGATCAGGTATTGGCTGAGCAACGCATTGGCCAGAACACGGAAGTCACTTTGCACTTTGCATTGCGCCTGGAGAACGGCGACACCGTCGACAGTACGTTCGACAAAGCCCCGGCGACCTTCAAGGTCGGCGACGGCAACCTGCTGCCGGGTTTCGAAGCGGCGCTGTTCGGCTTCAAGGCCGGCGACAAGCGCACGCTGACCGTCGAGCCGGAAAACGCCTTCGGCCAGCCGAACCCGCAGAACGTGCAGATCATTCCACGTTCGCAGTTCGTCGATATGGAGTTGTCGCCGGGTTTGCTGGTGATCTTCAACGATGCGGCCAATACTGAGCTGCCGGGCGTGGTGAAAGAGTTCGACGACACGCAAGTGACCATCGACTTCAACCACCCGCTGTCGGGCAAGACGCTGACCTTTGACGTCGAGATCATCAACGTTAAAGCGATCTAACTGACTCTATAGAGTCAAATGTGGGAGCGAGCCTGCTCGCGAATGCTGACTGACATTCAACATAGATGTTGTCTGACACACCGCTTTCGCGAGCAGGCTCGCTCCCACAATGTTTTCCACCGTTTTCGCTATTTCTTGCGCGCAAGACACGAGGCACAGCATGCAAATCAAACTCGCCAACCCCCGTGGCTTCTGCGCCGGCGTGGACCGGGCGATCGAAATCGTCAACCGTGCCCTGGAAGTCTTCGGGCCGCCGATCTACGTGCGTCATGAAGTGGTGCACAACAAGTTCGTCGTCGAAGACCTGCGCAGTCGTGGCGCGATCTTCGTCGAAGAACTGGATCAGGTGCCGGATGACGTCATCGTCATTTTCAGTGCTCACGGCGTTTCCCAGGCTGTGCGTACTGAAGCCGCTGGCCGAGGCCTGAAAGTATTCGATGCCACCTGCCCACTGGTTACCAAGGTGCACATCGAAGTGGCGAAATACAGCCGCGACGGTCGTGAGTGCATCCTGATCGGCCACGCCGGTCACCCGGAAGTCGAAGGCACCATGGGCCAGTACGACGGCAGCAATGGCGGCGCGATTTACCTCGTTGAAGACGAGAAAGACGTTGCCGAGTTGCAGGTGCACAATCCGGAAAAACTGGCTTTCGTTACTCAGACCACGCTGTCGATGGACGACACCAGTCGCGTCATCGATGCCTTGCGCACGCGCTTCCCGGCCATCGGCGGTCCGCGCAAGGACGACATTTGCTATGCCACGCAAAACCGTCAGGACGCGGTCAAGCAATTGGCCGACGAGTGTGACGTCGTGCTGGTCGTCGGCAGCCCGAACAGCTCCAACTCCAACCGCTTGCGTGAGCTGGCTGAACGCATGGCCACGCCGGCCTACCTGATCGACGGCGCCGAAGACCTGCAAAAGAGCTGGTTCGACGGTGTCGAGCGTATCGGCATTACCGCTGGTGCTTCGGCACCGGAAGTGTTGGTGCGTGGCGTGATCCAGCAATTGCAGGCTTGGGGCGCCACCGGTGCCGACGAACTGGCCGGGCGTGAAGAGAACATTACCTTCTCGATGCCTAAAGAGCTGCGCGTGCGTTCGATCTGACGCTTTTGGCTTTCTGACACAACGCCTGTTCAGCGCTTTTGCTGCTCAGGCGCACGCGACCGGTCGCTGCCAGCACTATCTGCTGCCGGCTGACCGGTTCGTCAGCCGAACAGATATGTAATGTCCCTGCCTGAAAGGCCCGACCGGGCATCAGTGGTTGTCCCAGACTGCTGAATCTGATGTAACGACTGACCAGCCAGTTGCCGACAACCGGCACCTTCGCCTCGCTCGCGTGCTCCACCAGCAGCGGATTGCTGCTGTCTTTCGGCCCGTTGCCGCTGATATCCAGAATGATCCGCCAGCCTTGGCTCCAGTCGCCATCGATGCCATGAATCACCACGCTCTGATTACGGGTAATGGCCAGTGTTCGCGCGTTGCGGATACCGTCGAGCAGCGACTGCGCGGCCTGATCACGCAGGTTCGATTCGCGCAGTGCCGCAAATGACGGACTGACCAGCAGCAGAACAATTGCGCCGATCGCCAGTCCCATAAGCAGTTCTACCAGGCTGAAACCTTGTTGCGGCATGCAAACTCCCTCCGTGGAGTGTGATGAGCGGCGCGATCCTTACGCCGCGCAAGGCAAATCAACCGACATGGGCCGGTTGAATGTTCTAGCGTGTAAAGCAGGTATAGCCGACGGCAACGGAGGGCATCGATGGATCTTCGTACAAAAGGTTTCACGCTGATCGAGTTGCTGGTCGCATTGGCGATATTTGTCATCCTGATTACTTTGGCAATACCGTCGTTTACTCGAACCATACAAAGCAGCAGGGCCGATACCGAAATGGGCGACCTGCGACGTGCGATCAATTACGCCAGGCTCGAAGCCATTGATCGCGGCACCACCCTGCGCCTGCGGCCAAGCGCCGGCGGCAGCGTGTGGACCGGCGAATTGGCGGTCTATGACAGTACTGGCACTTCGGCCAATGTATTGCGGGTTGTTCCAGCGATGAGCAGCGGCGCCACTCTGACGCTAACCTCTGGAGTGACCGCGCTGGATTTCAACAACCTCGGCGGTCTGGCGGTGCCGTCCACAGCGGTGGTCATCAGTTACACGCTGGGAACGCAAAGCAGGACGCTGAACGTGTGTTTGAACGGACGAATACAATTGGGTGGAAGTTGCGGATGAGGGCAGGGAGTCAACATATACAGCAGGGTATGACGCTGATCGAGGTGCTGGTCGCGTTGCTGATTCTGACGGTCGGGCTGCTGGGCGCGGCGGCGGTGCAACTGAATGCGCTGAAGTACACCGACAGTTCGCGGATGACCAGCCAGGCCAGTTTCATCGCCTACGACATGATGGACCGCATCCGCGCCAACTCCGGCGCCGACTACACCATTACGCCTCCGACCTCGGGCAATCTCAGCGTTGCGCGGGATCAGGATCTCTACGATTTCACCACCAATATCATCAATTTCGGCGGGCCGACGGCGACCGGCAGCATCGCGCTCAATCAGCGGGTCTACACCATCACCATCAACTGGAGTGACGCACGGGCAGCCAACACCGCCAGTGCTCAACGCAGTTTTGTGCTGACTAGCCGTGCAGCAGTTGATCCGGTGGCTACGCCATGAAGCGGCGAAACCGTGGATTCGGTCTGATCGAATTACTCATCGCTTTGGCATTGGGGCTGATCGTGGTGCTGGGCGTGGTGCAGATATTCATCGCGGCAAAAAACACCTATGTCAGCCAGAACACTGCCGCGGCGATGCAGGAAGACGCCCGGTTTGTGTTGAGCAAAATGATTCAGGAAATTCGCATGGTCGGGATGTTCGGCTGTCTTGGCACCATCACCGATTCGAGCAGCGCAGGTGATTTCAACGCCTCGCAGGTCACACCGATCAGTTGGGACAATGCCAACCTCAAACTGACGCTGGTCACTGCCGATATTGGCAGCGGCGGCGGCACGCCAACCTGGACAGTGGTTTCCGATTGCCGCAACAGCGCCACGGCGTACACGGGTTTACGAGCGGCGGCGAGCGGGCAGATCGCGTTCCCGATCCGGCGTCTGATCTACAGCTTCAGCAACAATCAGATTCTCATGGGCACCGGCAGCGGCACACCGACCCAGCAGGTGCTGGTGAACAACGTCAGTGCTTTCAACGTCACGTTCGGTCTGGCCAGTTCGGCGACGGATGTGGCGGCCTCGACCTACAGCGCCAACCCCGCCGATCCGGCACGCATTCGCAGCGTGCGGCTGAGCCTGACCCTCAACGATCCGAGCAATCGGGTGCGCAATCAAACCTTCAACGTGGTTGCCGCTTTGCGCAACCGCTTGCAGTGAGGGGCGCGGCGATGAGGATGACTCTCCACACCCGTCAGGCGCAGCGCGGCATGGTCTTGCTGGTCAGTCTGGTATTCCTGTTGTTGCTGACCCTGATTGGTCTGTCGTCGATGCAGAGCGCCAACCTGCAGGAAAAAATGGCCGGCAGCGTGAGTCTGCGTAATCAGTCGTTTCAGACTGCCGAGGCGGCGTTGCGCATTGGCGAAAGTGCGGTGCAACTGGACAGTTATTCGCTGGCTGTGTGCAGCGGTACCACGCAATGCGCGCCGCCGGCGGAGTCGTCGGTGGTCAGCGCGGCGGGGCTCAACTCGACTTCCGGGGTGACCTGGATTGCGGCCGGCAATGGATTCTATGGAGTACAGAACATCGGTACGACTCTCACGGCCGTGAACGTACCGAGCAACACCTCGGCGACGTTGTATCGGGTTACAGCGGTCGGCATCGCCGGCACTTCGCGTAGCGTGGTGGAGAGTGTTTATGCGAAGTATTGAGCGCTGCATGTCACTGTTGATCGGCATGCTGCTGAGCTTTTATCTGGCCGCGCCGGCGTATGCGTTCACACCTTCCGATTCGCCGCTGTTGAGTGCAGCGGCGGTGCCACCCAACGTCATGCTGCTGATCGACGATTCGGGGAGTATGAACAGCATCATTTATGCGGCCGGCTTCGATCCGACGGCTGATCGCACGCCGGCCCGGCAATGTAACGCCTTGCTGGGCTTGTGCCTGAGTTCGACGACGATCAGCGGTGACACGATCTTTCTGTCGAGCCTGCCGACATCAGGTTGCTCCGGCGGTGCCTATGCGTTCTATAACAACAGCCTGGCGCCGTTGTGCCTGAAACTGCCGGATCCGGTGGGCAGCGGCAACACGCGTTATTCCGGGGACTACATTGCCTATGTAGTCGGGCTGGCCATCAACAATGGCACACGCGATTTCACCACTGGGGCGATTCCCGGCGACTACCGCATCAACGTAGCGCGCAACGTCTCCACAGCTTTGGTCAGCAGCAACCGCACGTTGCGTATTGGCCTGTCGACATTCAATCCGGCCACCAGCAACAATTCCGGCAATGGCGGTTTCATTGCCCGTGCGATCAGCGATTTGTCGCCGGTGTCCGGCAGCGTGACTCAAGCCCAGGCCGACACCAATTACAACGCACTGATCTCTTCCATCAACGGCTTGAGCGCCGTGGCCAATACGCCGTTGGCGGAAACCTATTACGAAATCACTCGTTATATGCGCGGCATGACGCCGTACTACAACAGCACACCGACCACCTACACCAGCCCGATTCAGTACCGCTGCCAGAAAAACTATGGTGTGGTGATCACCGACGGCTTGCCGACCTTCGACCGTACTTTCCCCACCAATGACCCACTGGGCGGCAGCCGTTTGCCGAACTGGGATGGCGTCAACAATGACGGCAACAACCTCAACGGTGACGGTGAAGGGGACACGCTGTATCTGGATGACATCGCCAAGTTTGCCTTTGACATCGATATGCGTTCGACCGGCACCGACGCCGCGGGCAAGAGCTGGAACGCGGTGGATTTTCCCAAGCAGAACATGAACACCTACACCGTGGGCTTCACCGCCGACAATGACATGCTGTCGGACGCGGCCAGTTACGGACAAGGCAGGTATTACCAGGCGACCGACAGTACCGGGCTCAACGCCGCCTTGTCCTCGGCGCTGAGCGACATCACGTCCAAGGCCGGCTCCGGCGGCGCGGGGGTCACCAGCGGCACCACACTGACCTCCAGCAGCAGTTTTTATCAAACCACTTATGACCCCAGAGATTGGCGCGGCACGATCAAGTCGTTCGGCTTCACCTCGGCCGGGACGGTCAATACCTCGGCGGCGCAGTGGACGACCGATACCACCATCGTGCCAGCCGCCACCGCCGCGAGCTTTCAGTCGTGGAACACTCTGAGCAACGCAGCGGTAACCCTGGCCTACGGCAACTTTTCCCCGGCCCAGCAGACCACGCTGAGTCAGGGTTTGCCCACCGGCATCAGCGGCGTTGATCTGGTGGAGTGGAGCAAGGGAACCAACAAGGCCGGGCTGAAAGTGCGCAGTGTGCTGCTCGGCGACATCATCAATTCGCCGCTGGTGCTGGCGTCGCCAGCAGACAAAACCGCCGCCGATCTTTCCGGGGACACCAGCTACAGCACTTACCGGGCCACCAAGGCTGCAAACATGAGCGCCAGTCTGCTGGTCAACGCCAACGACGGTTTCGTCAACGTGACCAATTCGGCGACCGGCACTCGCCGCTACGCCTACATGCCGTCCAGTGTGCTGCCGTCGTTGCGGCTGATTGCCGACACCAACTACGTCAACGGCGTGAGCCACAAGTTTTTGGTCGACGGTCAGGTCGGGGTGTTCGACGCCCAGTCCGGCGCGGCGTGGAAAACCCTGGCCATTGGCGGCACCGGTGCCGGCGGCAAAACCTTCTACGGGCTGCAACTGTTTGATGCGTCTGCGGGCAATGTGATCAAGGCCTTGTGGGAGGTCAGTGCGCCGGCCACCGCCAGTACGGCGAACGCATTCAATGATCTGGGTTACGCCTATGCCCGTCCGGAAGTGGCACGCTTGGCCAATGGTCGCTGGGCGACTTTCATCGCCAATGGTTACGGCAGCAATTCGGGCGTTGCAGCTTTGTATGTACTGGATGCGCTGGACGGTTCGCTGATCAAAAAAATCGTTATCGACAGCACCGAAACCAGCAACGGTTTGTCGTCGGTGAAACTCAAGGTCAACTCTTCGAATGTGGTGCAGGCCGCTTACGGCGGCGACTTGAAAGGGCGGTTATGGAAGTTCGACCTGAGTGCCACTTCTCCCGACAGTTGGGGCGTGGCGTTTTCCGGCAAACCGTTGTTCACCACGGCGGGCGGCGCGGCGCAACCGATCACCGCGCAGCCGTTACTGGCGGATAATGCGCTGGGCGGCAAACAGGTCTTCGTCGGTACCGGCAAGTTCAACGAAACGGCGGACAAGACCAACAAGGATTTGCAGGCGTTTTATTCCGTGTGGGACGCCGATGGTGGTTCTGGTCAGTTGACCGTCAGCAGCTTGCAGCCGCAGGCGATCACGGGATCATTCTCCGGCAGCTCCGGGCAGTTTTTGACCACAACACAGAATGACACGACGTATCCGGCGCAGAAGGGTTGGTATCTTCCGCTGGTGTACAACAACGTGCTGACCGGCGAGCGGGTGATCAATCAGGCGAGTATCGTGCTGGGCCGTGTTGTCTTTACCACGGCGAGTGTTGATACCACTGATCCCTGTGCGAGTTTTGGTACTGGCAAACTGGTCGAACTGGATGCGTTCAGCGGTAAGATGCTCAATTACGCCGTGCTGGACACCAATTCTGACGGTTTGGTCGACAGCAATGACACGATCTCCAGCGGCGTGATATTCACCGGTGGCATTCCGACCCTGAACTTCATCTCCAGCGATGGCAAGCGCAAGGGTACGACCGACACCAGTGGCACCATCACGATCATTGTGGAAAAGGGCGGCGGCGGTAGCCGTCGTATCATGTGGCGACAAATCCAGTAAGCGAGAGTTTGAGGCATGCGTAGATCCAACCGTGGTTTCACCCTGATCGAAATCATGATCGTGATTGCGATCATCGGGATCGTCATCACCATCGCCGCACCGAGCTATACCGAGTACCTGAAAAAAGGCCGTCGCGCCGAAGTGGTGTCGCTGCTCTCGGAACAGGCGCAAACCCTCGAGCGCTTCTACACCAAGAACAATGTCTATACCGGCATCACCGGACTCAGCACGGGCAATGATTTCTACACCATCACCCCGACCATTGCTGACCAGACCTTCCTGCTGACCGCGACCCGCAAGACGGGCACGTCCATGGCCACCGACAAGTGTGGGGATTTCACCCTGACCAACACCGGCGTCCGTAACATGAACAATGCGACTACCGGGCTGACCACCAAGGATTGCTGGGGCCGCTGAGGCGCTTTCTTTCGGGTGCCTTTTGCGCCCACTGTCTTCTTTACGGTTGGATCAAACATGACCAGGCAACAGCAAGTGGTGATTGTCGGTGGCGGGGTAATTGGCCTGCTGACCGCCTACAACCTCGCCTCCGAAGTGCGCAGCGTGGTGCTGCTGGATCGTTCGAACCTCGGTCAGGAATCGTCCTGGGCGGGTGGCGGTATCGTTTCGCCGTTGTATCCGTGGCGCTATAGCCCGGCGGTTACCGCGCTGGCGCATTGGTCGCAGGACTTTTATCCACAGCTCGGCGAGCGTCTGTTTACCGACACCGGGGTCGATCCGGAAGTGCACACCACTGGCCTGTACTGGCTGGATCTGGACGACGAAGGCGAGGCACTGGCTTGGGCCGAGCGAGAAAATCGCCCGCTACGGGCTGTGGATATCTCGGCGGCGCATGATGCGGTGCCAGTGCTCGGCGGCGGGTTCTCCCGAGCGATCTACATGGCGGATGTCGCCAACGTACGCAATCCGCGTCTGGTCAAATCGTTGAAAGCAGCGTTGCAGGCACTGCCGAACGTGACGATTCACGAGCAGTGCGAGGTCAGCGGGTTTGTCCGCGAGGGTGAGCAGGTTGTTGGCGTCGACACCTCCAACGGCGTGATCAAGGGTGATCAGGTCGTGCTGACGGCCGGTGCATGGAGCGGGGACCTGCTCAAAACGCTGGACCTGACACTGCCGGTCGAACCGGTCAAAGGCCAGATGATTCTCTACAAGTGTGCGGCGGATTTTTTGCCGAGCATGGTATTGGCCAAGGGCCGTTATGCGATTCCCCGCCGCGACGGGCATATTCTGATCGGCAGCACGCTGGAGCACGAAGGTTACGACAAGACGCCGACCGATGTCGCGCTGGAAAGTCTCAAGGCTTCAGCGGTGGATCTGCTGCCGGCGCTGGCGAATGCCGAGGTGGTCGGGCACTGGGCGGGGTTGCGTCCGGGTTCGCCGGAAGGAATTCCGTACATTGGCCGGGTGCCGGGGTTTGCGGGGTTGTGGCTGAACTGCGGGCATTACCGCAACGGGCTGGTGCTGGCGCCGGCGTCGTGTCAGTTGTTTGCCGATGTGATGCTCGGCCGCACGCCGATCATTGATCCGGCGCCGTATGCGCCTGAGGGTCGCATTTAAAGCAAGATCAAAAGATCGCAGCCTTCGGTAGCTCCTACATTGGAATGCGTTTCCTGTAGGAGCTGCCGAAGGCTGCGATCTTTTAGGATTTAATCCAGACCGAGTTTTTTCAGTCTGTAGCGCATCGACCTGAACGAAAGACTCAACCGCTGCGCCGCCGCCGTACGATTCCAGCGCGTCTCCTCCAGCGCCTGCAAAATCAGCTTTCGCTCAACGTTCTCCAGATAATCCTCAAGATTATCGATCTGGGTCAGATCGGCAATCCCGCCATCCGCCGCGCAGTTGCCTTCGCTCAGACGTAAATCTTCAGCCTCGATCGTGCGGTTTTCACATAAGGTGTGTGCGCGCTCGAGCACGTTCTCCAGCTCCCGCACATTCCCCGGAAACCGGTAATTCTTCAACGCTTCCAGCGCCTGTGGATGAAGGCGCGCAACGGGCTGAGCACTGTCCCTGGCCAAACGCTTGAGCATATTGGCCGCGAGCACTTCAATGTCATCACGGCGCTCACGCAGCGACGGCACGCGCAGTTCGATCACGTTCAAGCGGTAATAAAGGTCCTGACGAAAGCGTTCGGCCGCGACTTCGGCATCAAGATCCTTGTGCGTGGCGCAAAGAATCCGCACATCGACCACGCTTTCCTGCTGGCCACCGATACTGCGCACGGCTTTTTCCTGGATCGCGCGCAGCAGTTTTACCTGCATCGACAGCGGCAAGTCCGCCACTTCATCGAGGAACAAGGTGCCGCCATTGGCCGCCTGAAACAGTCCGGGTTTATCCTCGACCGCGCCGGTAAAACTGCCTTTGCGATGGCCGAAAAACTCGCTTTCCATCAGCTCCGACGGAATCGCCCCGCAGTTCACCGGCACAAACGGCTGAGTGGCGCGCGGCCCCTGTTCGTGGATCAGCCGTGCCACCAGTTCCTTGCCGCTGCCCGACTCGCCACTGATATATACCGGCGCCTGACTGCGGGCGAGTTTGTCGATTTGCTTGCGCAGATTGCGCATCGGCGGGGAATCGCCGAGCAAGCGTCGATCAATGGAGGTAAAACTGCTTCCAGCCGCCGGCATGCGCAGGGCCGTGGCGACCAGCTCGCGCAAGCGGGTGAGATCCACCGGTTTGGTGAGAAAGTCGAAAGCGCCGGCTTTCAAGGCGTTGATCGCCGTTTCAAGGCTGCCATATGCGGTGATCATCGCTACTGGCAGTTGCGGATAACGTTGCTGAATATGCTGCACCAGTTCCAGCCCCGTGCCGTCGGGCAGGCGCATGTCGGTCAGGCACAAGTCGAAACTCTCGCGGTTCAGTAGCGCTTGGGCTTCAGCCAGATTGCGCGCGCTGTAGGTGTCGAGTTTCATCCGTCCCAGGGTGATTTCCAGGAGTTCGCGGATATCCGGTTCGTCGTCGACGATAAGAATTTTTTGCCGTGGGCTCGTGTTCAACTTTGTTTCCGTCCGTGAGCAAAGGTGATGCGAAAGCAGCCGCCGCCTTGGCGTGATTGAAAGTCTAGGCGCGCTTGGTTGCTTTCGCACAGCTCACGGGACAGATAAAGCCCAAGGCCGGTGCCCTGGCTGCTGGTGGTGAAAAAAGGTTCGAACAGATGTGTCTGTTCATCGGCGGGGACGCCGGGGCCGTTGTCCTGTACTTCGAGGATCGCCAATTGGCTGTCGGGATCGATAAACAGGGCCAGCCAGACTTGCGCCTGATCGTGCAGCAGGGCGCTGTGGCGCCAACCGTTGCGTAACAGATTATCGAGAATCTGCGTGAGCTGATCGGGGTCCATCAGCGTGATGAACTCCCCGGAGTTGATCCGCAGATGAATCTGCTGGTGCTCGCTGGCTTGTTCGCGGCTTTCGGCGACGAAGTTTTCCAGCCACGGCTTGAGGTCCAGCCGTTGCGGCGCGCTCTGCTGGCGGCGGGACAGTTGCAGGACGTTTTCGATGACTCGGTTCATGCGCTGGGAGTGGTCTTGAATGATCTGTGTCAGACGCCGATCGGCGCCGTCGAGTTCCTCGGACTCACCCAATAGCTGCGCAGCATGACTGATGGCACCGAGTGGATTGCGGATTTCATGGGAGATGCCGGCGGTCAGGCGACCGAGCGCGGCGAGCTTCAGTTGCTGAGCCTGCTGGGCGATTTGCGCGAGGTCTTCGAGAAACACCAGTGTTTGCTGGTTCGGGCTTTGTTCCAGAGCGATGAAGCTCGGTTGCAGTTCCAGACCGTTACCGGGGACTTTCAGGCTCTGTGGGCGTAAGGTCGGGTTGTTCATCCACAGTTGCAGGCGGTCGACCAGGGCTGGCGAATAATCGTCGATCAGATGGCCCTGCAAGTGTGACTGCGCGAGCAAGGTCTGGGCGCTGTGATTGGCCAGTTGCACCCGGCGCTCCTCGTCGAGCACCAGAATGCCGGTGCGCATGCGTTGCAGGATCAGCGCATTGAGCGCTTCGAGGCCGACGACTTCGCTGGCGCGTTGTTCGGCCAGCGTTTCACTGACCTCCAGCCGCCGAATCAGTCCCTGCACCAGCAACGAGGCGGCAAAGCACAGGGCGCCGAGCGTGCCGGCTTGCAGGTATTCATTCGCGCTCAGGGGATGATCGAAGCTCAGCAGGACACTCGAGCCGATGATACCCAGCGCGCCGATCGCGGCGATCAACAGGCCGATGCGCCGTCGTAGCAAGGTGTTGCTGATTGCCACCGAGACAATCAGCAAATTGCCCAGCGCGCTGCCAACGCCGCCGGCAGCAAAGAACAAACCGCATAAAAGCAGGACATCGACGAGGGCCAGACTGAACAGTTGCGCCGGCCGTCGTGTGTTCTCGAGGAATACCACCAACAGAATATTGAGAATCAGGTACAGCCAACTGCCGCCGCGCAGCAACCCGTCGTTGGCCGACGTCAGCAGGCGGTTGTCCATGTTGCTGGAGATCAGCAACACCAGGGTGATGCCGACGCTTAAACGGTAGAGATGGTAAAGGCGCAGCAGGCGCTGCGCCTGTTTGCTGTCGGCGTGGTTGGCCTCAGCGATCACTGGCACCCGGGCCTTGCTCAAGGTGAGCCTGGCTGCAATACCACTGTTGTTGCACGCTCAGCGCGCGGTCGCGCGGCAGGTGCACGCCGCAATGGGCACAACGCACCATCGGCGCGGCGTCCTGCTCGCGTGATGTGCGATTGGATTGAGAGGACGCGGCAGGGGCCTTGAATTTCCGCCACAGCCAGATGGCGGCGAAAATCACGACGATCCAGAACAATAAACGAAGCATGATGAGCGGCTTTTCGACTGATGATCCGGCAGTTTAGCCAAGGACCTGACAAGCGCACAGCGGATTAAAGCGCAGAAACGAAAAAGGGAGATCCGCAGATCTCCCTTTCTTGTACATCCGGTGTGATCAGTCGAACACGCCGAAGGTCATGTAGCTGAACCACGAACGGTCAGTGTCGCTCGACTCTGGCTCCGGCTCTTCGATCACGTCACCGTTCTCGTCTTTAGGCTTGAGCTCGTTCGGGATCGCGTCTTTCGCGTCCTGGAACTGCTTCTGCACGTCCTGGTTGGCGCGGGTTTCGCCCGGCGGCAGCGGAGGACGCGACTCGATCAGACCCAATGTCGCCTTGCTCAGGAACGAACGGTTGTCGGCTTCGGCAACCCGTGGCACGAACTGGCCGTCTTGCAGGCTCGGGTGATTCGGGTAGTTGAGCTTCAGGGTTTCCAGGCTGGTGTTGGCCAGTTCGTCCAGGTGCAGACGCTGGTAAGCCTCGGTCATCACCGCCAGGCCGTCGCCGACCGATGGGGTTTCCTGGAAGTTTTCCACTACATAGCGGCCACGGTTGGCGGCGGCTACATAGGCCTGACGGGTCAGGTAGTAGTCGGCCACGTGGATTTCGTAGGCGGCCAGCAGGTTGCGCAGGTAGATCATGCGCTGCTTGGCGTCTGGCGCGTAGCGGCTGTTCGGGTAGCGGCTGGTCAACTGGGCGAACTCGTTGTACGAGTCGCGCGCGGCGCCCGGGTCACGCTTGGTCATGTCCAGCGGCAGGAAGCGCGCCAGCAGGCCGACGTCCTGGTCGAACGAGGTCAGACCTTTGAGGTAGTACGCGTAATCCACGTTCGGGTGCTGCGGATGCAAACGAATGAAACGCTCGGCGGCGGATTTTGCAGCTTCCGGCTCGGCGTTCTTATAGTTGGCGTAGATCAGCTCCAGCTGTGCCTGATCGGCGTAGCGACCGAACGGATAACGCGACTCCAGAGCCTTCAGCTTGGCTGTGGCGCTGGTGTAGCTATTATTGTCCAGGTCAGTCTGAGCCTGCTGATACAGCTCGGCTTCGCTGAGGTTTTCGTCTACGACTTCCTTCGATGAGCAAGCAGCGGTCAATGCGAGGATGGCGATCAGCAGCAGGTGTTTCACTTGCATGGCGGCTTGCGTCCCTATGACGGCCGCTGTCTTGGGCGGGGCCGTCCTGTTATGATGAGCGCCCCGTTGAAAAGCCTCGGGGCAAAAGACGCCGTATTTAACCACAAGCGCGCAGCCGAAACCAAAAGCTGTGCCGACGCACAGTCAGAGCATGTCCGATAAAATTGAACTTCGCGCAGAGGTGCCGTCCGAATTGGGCGGCCAACGCCTCGATCAAGTCGCTGCCCAACTCTTCGCTGAGCACTCTCGCTCGCGCCTTTCCGCCTGGATCAAAGAAGGTCGCCTGACTGTGGACGGGGCGGTCATCCGCCCTCGCGACATCGTGCATGGCGGTGCCATCCTTGAGCTGACTGCCGAGCAGGAAGCCCAGGGCGAATGGATCGCCCAGGACATCGAACTCGACATCGTCTATGAAGACGACGACATTCTGGTGATCAACAAGCCTGCGGGCCTGGTGGTGCACCCGGCTGCCGGTCACGCCGATGGCACCTTGCTCAACGCTTTGCTGCACCACGTGCCGGACATCATCAATGTCCCGCGCGCCGGTATCGTGCATCGTCTGGACAAGGACACCACCGGTCTGATGGTGGTGGCCAAGACCATTCAGGCGCAGACCAAGCTCGTTACTCAGTTGCAGAGTCGCAGTGTCAGCCGCATCTATGAGTGCATCGTGATTGGTGTCGTGACCGCCGGGGGCAAGATCAACGCCCCGATCGGTCGTCACGGCCAGCAGCGCCAGCGCATGGCGGTGATGGAGGGCGGCAAGCCTGCCGTCAGCCACTATCGCGTGCTGGAGCGTTTCCGTTCCCACACCCACGTGCGGGTGAAACTGGAAACCGGCCGTACGCACCAGATTCGCGTGCACATGTCGCACATCAACTTTCCGTTGGTCGGCGATCCGGCGTACGGCGGTCGTTTCCGCATTCCGCCAGCCGCCAACCCGACGATGGTGGAATCGCTCAAGCATTTCCCGCGTCAGGCCCTGCACGCGCGCTTCCTTGAACTGGATCATCCGACGACCGGTATACGCATGAGCTGGGAATCGCCGCTGCCAGAAGATTTCGTCTGGCTGCTGACCTTGCTCAAGCAGGATCGCGAGGCCTTCATCGGATGAACTGGCTGACGCCGGACTGGCCCGCGCCGGCCAGCGTCAAAGCCTGCGTCACCACCCGCGAGGGCGGTGTCAGCGAGGCGCCGTTCGACAGCCTCAATCTGGGCGATCATGTCGATGATCGTCCTGAGGCTGTTGCCGAGAACCGACGGCGCCTGACCGATCATTTCTCTATACAGCCTGCCTGGTTGCAGCAAGTGCACGGGATTGCCGTGGCGCATGCTGATCCGGGCGTTGTTGCGACCGCAGATGCCAGCTGGACGGCAACGCCGGGGATTGCCTGCGCGGCGATGACGGCGGACTGCTTGCCGGCCTTGTTCTGCGATCGTGCTGGCACTCGCGTGGCGGCGGCTCATGCCGGTTGGCGTGGTCTGGCGGCGGGTGTACTTGAAGCGACGCTCGATAGCCTCGATATTCCGCCCAAGGACGTGCTGGTCTGGCTCGGCCCGGCGATTGGCTCGCAAGCCTTTGAAGTCGGCCCGGAAGTGCGGGAAGTCTTCATCAATCAATTGCACGCAGCGGCAGAAGCCTTCGTGCCGAGCGACAACGCCGGCAAGTTCATGGCTGACATTTATAAGCTGGCGCGCCTGCGTCTGGCTGAACGTGGTGTTACCGCTGTTTATGGCGGCGGTTTCTGCACCGTGACCGATCCACGCTTCTTCTCTTATCGCCGTGCGTCACGCACCGGTCGCTTTGCCTCCCTTATCTGGCTCACCCGCTAAACTCTCTGATCTGCATCAACCCTCTGACGCTTGAATCTCCCAGAATCGACCGCATCTACAGTGGTATCTGGCAGGTTTCTTTATTCAGGATGGTTTTTAGGTCCGGCCTGCTCAAAAGGAAGGTGACTTATGCGAATAGACCGTTTAACCAGCAAATTACAGTTGGCCTTGTCCGACGCCCAGTCGTTGGCTGTCGGCCACGATCATCCGGCGATTGAGCCGGCGCACTTGATGCAAGCCATGCTTGAACAGCAGGGTGGTTCGATCAAACCTCTGCTGATGCAGGTGGGCTTCGACGTCAACAGCTTGCGCAAAGAGCTGACCAAAGAGCTAGACCAATTACCGAAAATCCAGAATCCGACTGGCGACGTCAACATGTCGCAGGATCTGGCACGCCTGCTCAATCAGGCTGACCGTCTGGCTCAGCAGAAGGGCGATCAGTTCATTTCCAGTGAACTGGTGCTGCTCGCTGCAATGGACGAGAACAGCAAGCTCGGCAAGTTGTTGCTCGGCCAGGGCGTCAGCAAAAAAGCCCTGGAGAACGCGATTACCAACCTGCGTGGCGGCGAAGCGGTGAATGACGCCAACCACGAAGAGTCGCGGCAGGCGCTGGATAAATACACCGTCGACCTGACCAAGCGCGCCGAAGACGGCAAGCTCGATCCGGTGATCGGTCGTGACGATGAAATCCGTCGCACCATTCAGGTTCTGCAACGCCGCACCAAGAACAACCCGGTGCTGATCGGTGAACCCGGCGTGGGTAAAACCGCGATCGCCGAAGGTCTGGCTCAGCGCATCATCAACGGTGAAGTGCCGGACGGCCTTAAAGGCAAGCGTCTGCTCTCGCTGGACATGGGCGCGCTGATTGCTGGTGCCAAGTATCGCGGTGAGTTCGAAGAACGCCTGAAATCGCTGCTCAACGAGCTGTCGAAGCAGGAAGGGCAGATCATTCTGTTCATCGACGAGCTGCACACCATGGTCGGCGCCGGTAAGGGCGAAGGCTCGATGGACGCCGGCAACATGCTCAAGCCAGCACTGGCGCGTGGCGAGTTGCACTGCGTCGGCGCGACCACGCTCAACGAGTATCGCCAATATATAGAGAAGGACGCGGCACTCGAACGACGCTTCCAGAAAGTCCTGGTGGATGAGCCGAGCGAAGAAGACACCATTGCCATCCTGCGTGGCCTTAAAGAGCGTTACGAGGTTCACCACAAGGTGGCGATCACCGACGGCGCGATCATCGCCGCGGCCAAGCTCAGCCATCGCTACATCACTGACCGGCAGTTGCCGGACAAGGCCATCGACCTGATCGACGAGGCCGCGAGCCGCATCCGCATGGAAATCGATTCCAAGCCGGAAGTGCTCGATCGTCTGGAACGTCGCCTGATTCAGTTGAAGGTGGAATCTCAGGCACTGAAGAAAGAAAGTGACGAAGCGGCGATGAAACGTCTGGAGAAACTCCAGGAAGAAATCGTCCGTCTCGAGCGCGAGTATTCCGATCTGGAAGAAATCTGGAACTCGGAGAAAGCCGAGGTGCAGGGTTCTGCACAGATTCAGCAGAAGATCGAACAGTCGCGTCAAGAACTGGAAGCCGCACGCCGTAAAGGCGACCTGAACCGCATGGCCGAGTTGCAGTACGGGGTGATCCCGGATCTGGAGCGCAGCCTGCAAATGGTCGATCAGCACGGCAAGAGCGAGAACCAGTTGCTGCGCAGCAAGGTGACTGAAGAAGAGATCGCCGAAGTCGTGTCGAAGTGGACCGGTATCCCCGTGTCGAAAATGCTCGAAGGCGAGCGCGACAAACTGATGAAGATGGAAAGCCTGTTGCACAAACGGGTCATCGGTCAGGAAGAGGCCGTGGTCGCTGTGGCCAATGCGGTACGCCGTTCCCGCGCCGGGTTGTCCGACCCGAATCGTCCGAGCGGCTCGTTCATGTTCCTCGGCCCGACCGGCGTCGGTAAAACCGAGCTGTGCAAGGCGCTGGCCGAATTTCTCTTTGATACTGAAGAGGCAATGGTGCGGATCGACATGTCCGAGTTCATGGAGAAACATTCCGTGGCGCGGCTGATCGGTGCGCCACCGGGATACGTCGGTTACGAAGAGGGTGGTTACCTGACCGAGGCTGTGCGTCGCAAGCCTTACTCGGTGATCCTGCTGGACGAAGTCGAGAAGGCGCACCCGGATGTGTTCAACATCTTGCTGCAAGTGCTTGAGGATGGTCGTCTGACCGACAGCCATGGCCGCACGGTGGACTTCCGCAATACCGTGATCGTCATGACCTCGAACCTCGGCTCTGTGCAGATTCAGGAGCTGGTCGGTGATCGTGAGGCGCAACGCGCAGCGGTAATGGATGCACTGACGTCGCACTTCCGTCCGGAGTTCATCAACCGGGTCGACGAAGTGGTGATCTTCGAGCCTCTGGCACGGGATCAGATCGCAGGCATTACCGAGATTCAGTTGGGCCGTCTGCGTACGCGTCTGGCTGAGCGTGAGCTGAAGCTGGAACTGAGCCCGGAAGCGATGGACAAGCTGATCGCGGTTGGTTACGACCCGGTGTATGGCGCGCGTCCTTTGAAACGGGCGATCCAGCGCTGGATCGAAAACCCGCTGGCGCAATTGATCCTCTCGGGTCATTTCATGCCAGGCGACACGGCGACCGGGACTGTCGAGAACGACGAAATCGTTTTCAACTAAGCCCGAACACCAATGAAAATTGGCAGGCCCCACCTTGTGGGGCCTTTTTTTTCGTTAGGCTGTTGAACTCAAAGGAAAAGGCTTGTAAAGTGCGCCCCGCAGTCAGTCGCCAAGACGGTCTCAGCTCACTGAGTTGAAATCTGAAATAAGTTGCAAATCATTAACTTGAAAGCAATTTAGGGGGTTGACAGAGGTGTTCTAGGTTGTAGAATAGCGCGCCTCAGACACACGAACGCAGCGATGCGAACGAGTGACTGGAAGCAACAAGTTTCACCGTTGTAAATTGAAATATGTAGTTCCGTGATAGCTCAGTCGGTAGAGCAAATGACTGTTAATCATTGGGTCCCAGGTTCGAGTCCTGGTCACGGAGCCAATTTCAAGCCGGGGTATAGCGCAGTCCGGTAGCGCGCCTGCTTTGGGAGCAGGATGTCAGGAGTTCGAATCCCCTTACCCCGACCATTTTTGGGTCGTTAGCTCAGTTGGTAGAGCAGTTGGCTTTTAACCAATTGGTCGTAGGTTCGAATCCCACACGACCCACCATTTTTGAAACCAGTTAACGCTGGAATCGAATCTTAAGATCAGAGGCCAAAAGCGCTGATCGAAGAAGGCGACTGAAAGGTCGCCTTTTTTTTACCGGGGTATAGCGCAGTCCGGTAGCGCGCCTGCTTTGGGAGCAGGATGTCAGGAGTTCGAATCCCCTTACCCCGACCATATTAAAAATCCTCGTATCGAAAGATACGGGGATTTTTTTTGTCCTTCGAAAAGACAATTCCCTTCAAGTCATCGTACAACTGGCCGATAGCCCGCTAACACGAGGGGACTGCCATGGCTTCGCCCCTTGAATCTGGCCAATACAAGAATAAGGGCGTGCGTCATGTTGCTTCGTCAGTTGAATATTGCTCCCCGGGCTGCCCTGGGATTCGCCCTGATCGCGGTGTTGGTGGCTTTGCTCGGTGTGTTTGCGCTCGGGCAGATGTCGAGTATTCGCGACAGTGAAGTCGCGGTAGAAAACCAGTGGCTGCCGAGTATTCGTGGCGGCGACGAGATTCGCGAAATCATGCTGCGCATCCGCACCATCTCGCTGCGCATGGCGCTGGATCAGGATCCGGCCAACATTGCGACTTACCGCAGCCAGATGGACACCCGAGACAAGGAGCTGAGCGAGAAAATCGCCGCTTACGACAAACTGGTCAACACCCCGGAAGGCCAGCAGCTATACGACCAATTCAAAAAGACCTTCGCCGCCTATCGCAGTGGCATCGCTCAATCTTTCACCCTCGCCGAGCAAGGCAAGCGTGATGAGCTGACCAGGTTATTGCTGGTCGACATGAAAACCGTCGTCGATGGTTCCGGCAAACAACTCAACGACCTGGCGGATCTGTTCGCCAAACAGGTCGCCGCCGAGAGCCAGAAGTCCGCTGCGCACTACGAAAACTCGCGCACCATTGTCAGTTTGTTTATTGCTTTAGCCGCGCTGGCCACGGTGGCGCTGGCGATGATGCTCACGCGCAGTATCGTCCGGCCGCTGAGCAGTGCCGTGAGCGCAGCAGAAAGTGTGGCGCAGGGTGATCTGACCCGGCCAATCGAAACCCATGGCAATGATGAAGTCAGTCGCTTGCTCAAAGCCTTGGCGACCATGCAGCAGAACCTGCGTGAGACGCTGCAAGGCATCAGCGGTTCGGCGACGCAATTGGCAACGGCTGCCGATGAGCTCAATGCGGTGACGCTCGACAGCACGCAGGGGCTGCAACAGCAGAACAATGAAATCGAACAAGCCGCCACTGCGGTCAACCAGATGACGGCAGCGGTGGAGGAGGTCGCACGCAATGCCGTGTCGACCTCTGACGCGACTCGTCAGTCCAGCGAGTCGGCGCATCTGGGCCAGGTGCGCGTCAGTGAGACCGCCACGGCCATCAACGCGCTGGCCAGTGACGTCCAACAGACCGGTGAGTTGGTGCAATCACTGGCTAACCAGTCGCAGAACATTGGCAAAGTATTGGACGTGATTCGGGCGATTGCCGAGCAGACCAACCTGCTGGCACTCAACGCAGCGATTGAAGCGGCGCGTGCGGGTGAGAGCGGACGAGGTTTTGCCGTGGTTGCCGATGAAGTGCGGGCGTTGGCTTATCGCACGCAGCAATCGACGCAGGAGATCGAGCAGATGGTCCAGGGCATGCGCAGCGGTTCGAGCCTGGCGCTGGATTCGATGCAGGCCAGTACCGCGCGTGCCACGACCACGCTGGCGCTCGCCGAGCGCGCCGGTGAAGCGCTGCAAACCATTACCGCGTCAGTGCATCAGATCCATGAGCGCAATCTGGTGATCGCCAGTGCCGCCGAAGAGCAGGCGCAAGTAGCCCGGGAAGTGGATCGCAACCTGGTGAACATTCGTGATTTGTCAGTACGTTCTGCCGCCGGTGCCGACCAGACCAGTGCATCCAGCCATGAATTGTCGCAACTGGCCAATGCCTTGCAGGGCATGGTGCGGCGCTTCCAGCTGTAAGCGCCAGACGTGAAAAAGCCGCGTTTCTCTCAGGAGAAGCGCGGCTTGGTTTTTTCTGCTGATCAGGCGCCGTCTTGATCTTTGAGGTGCTCGAACAGTCCTTTGGGCATTTTCTTGCCGTTGGATTCAAAGTTGGCCTTCACGTTGTTGTAGGCCTCTTGTTCGTCGATAAAACCGTCATGGTTGGTGTCGATCGTGTCGAAGTCGGACTTCGGCGCGACTTTGAGGAATTCGGCGCGCGAGACCTTGCCGTCACCGTCGCTGTCAGTCTTGGCCATCGAGGCATCGCCACATTTGCCTTCACCGCATTTGCCTTCCGGCGCTTTCACCGAGGTTTCCGCCGAAGCGACCATGTAGCCCTGCGCCAGTGGTTGAGCGGCAAATACCGAACCGGACAGCATCAGGCCACCAGCCAAGGCTGCGCCGATCAGGCCAATGGAATTTTTACCGAGGGTCGAAGTACGGGACATCTGGAATCTCCTGGGCTGCGCTGTGCAACCACACGTTAAGGGCGAAAGCCTGAGCAGTTGCTGCTCGGGTGTGGCCATTTAGCGGTGGCGGTGTATCGCGACTGTGTCGCCAGGCGGGGAGTTTGTAAGCGAAGGTTAGATATTACGGACGCAGATACATTACGAGACAGAATCACAAATCAAATGTAGGCCTTCGCCTGCTCGCGATAGCGGTGTATCAGGCAACATCGTTGTCGTTTGACACAACGCTATCGCGAGCAGGCTCACTCCTACAGGTCTTACATCAGTGCAGTTTCAAGCGCGGCTCGGTGCCACGGCCAATCTTGCTGCCCAGCATCAGCATCGCCGTGCGGAACGGCCCGTACAGCGCCATCTGGTGCATACGATACAGCGACACGTAAAACATTCGCGCCAGCCAGCCTTCGAGCATCACACTGCCCGTCAGATTACCCATCAAGTTACCCACGGCGGAAAAACGCGACAGTGAGATCAGCGAGCCGTAGTCGGTGTATTTGTACTCCGGCAGGGTCTTGCCTTCGATGCGCAGCTTTAGCGACTTGGCCAGCAGCGATGCCTGTTGGTGCGCTGCTTGTGCACGCGGCGGTACGTTGCGATCGGTGCCCGGTTGCGGGCAGGCCGCGCACTCGCCGAAGGCGACGGTGTTTTCATCGCGGGTGGTTTGCAGCGTCGGCAGCACTTGCAGTTGATTGATGCGGTTGGTTTCCAGGCCGTCGATGTCTTTGAGGAAACCTGGCGCGCGGATACCGGCAGCCCGGACTTTGAGGCTCGCCTTGATCTCGGTGCCGTCGGCAGTGATCAGGCTGTCCGCCGTCACTTCGCTGACCGAGGCGTTGGTCATGACATTGACCCCGAGTTTCTCCAGCGTCTTGTGCACTGGCCCGCTGATGCGTTCCGGCAGGGCAGGCAACACCCGAGGCCCGGCTTCGATCAGGGTGATGTGCATGTTTTCCGGTTTGATCCGGTCCAGGCCATACGCCGCCAGCTCATGGGCGGCATTGTGCAGTTCTGCCGCCAGCTCGACGCCCGTCGCGCCAGCACCGACGATCGCTACGCTGATCTGCTCGACGACATCGGTTTGCCCGGCGTGCGCACGCAGATAGTGGTTGAGCAGTTGCTGGTGGAAACGCTCGGCCTGTTTGCGGGTGTCGAGGAACAGGCAGTGCTGCGCCGCGCCCTGAGTGCCGAAATCATTGGTGGTGCTGCCGACGCTGATGACCAGCGAGTCGTACTGCACTTCACGCGCCGGCACCAGTTCTACGCCGTTTTCGTCGTAGGTCGCTGCCAGCTGGATTTTCTTCTGTGCGCGATCGAGCCCGCTCATGCGCCCCAGCTGGAACTCGAAGTGGTTCCATTTAGCCTGGGCAACATAGTTGAGTTCGTCTTCGGAGGAGTTCAGCGATCCGGCGGCCACTTCGTGCAGCAGTGGTTTCCAGATGTGCGTCAGGTTGGCGTCGACCAGCATCACACTGGCGGTGCCACGCTTGCCCAGAGTCTTACCCAGACGGGTAGCCAACTCCAGACCGCCGGCGCCGCCGCCGACAATAACAATACGATGGGACATAGGGATAACTCGCAAGGTTTTTAAAGGAAATCGGTGCGGTTACCCAAGCGAGCGCGAGGCAGCTCATAGCGTCAGGTAACTGATAAATCGGCTCAACAGGCCCAGACCAATGGTCACTGCCAGCACCAGCACGAGGAGCATCCACGGCCGGAAAGGTCGGCGCTCGACTCGGTGTTGGGACAGTTGCAGGTACTCTTCGACATGTTTCTGGTCTTCAGGGTTCAGGCGGCTGGTCATATTTGCCTCGTCAGGTAGACGTTGCTGAATGGGCAGAAGCTACAGCGGTTTTTATCCGGGGTTGAACGCAGCATAGCCGCTGTCCGGAACCGGTTCGACGCTCACGCTATCTTCAAGGCGGATGATCCCGCTTTGTAACACCCGCGCGGTAATTCCGCCATGCCCGCGCACGGCTTGAAAGGTGCCGGGGCCAAGGTTGTTCTGCAAGCGCGCGCAAGGCTGACACCAACCGGTGGTTTCGAATATTGCCTGACCGATGCGAAAGCGCCGACCCTTCAGGCTAAACAAATTGATACCGCTGATAACGAGATTGCGCCGCAGATCTTCAGGCCTGACCGGTTGATCGTCCGGACGCCCCATCAAGGCGTTGATGACGGCCAGATGTTCCCACTGAATCAGCGTCACTTGCCGCGCATTGCGCACACCGGGGCGCGCATGATCGCCGGTCAGCCCGGCTTCGAGCCGCGCCTCGACGGCATCCAGCTCGATCATCGGCCCACGGGATTCCGGACGCACGCCAATCCAGCGCACACGGCCGGACTGCGGTACGTCGGCAATCAACTGCTGAAGCGGCGTCACAGGCTGATCCCGACGTCAAAGACGATGCTGCGTCCGAGGTTGCTGCGCAAGAAATCCGGCGCATCCGGATGGGCGAACAGCACGCGGGCGAAGGTCGGGCCGACCAGGGACAGTGAGCGCCAACCCTGACGCAAATATTCGGTGGGCGGCGGGAAGTGACTGTTCAGATCCAGCACTTCGCGCTTGAGGCTGGCGAAGGCAATGATGTCCAGCTCGCCGAGATCCATGCCGCGTTCTTTGTAGTTGTGGGCTTTTTTGCGCAAGGTCGGTGCCAGTCGCATGAGGAACTCATTGGCCGGGATGCGCTTGGGCTTGGCTTCTCGGCGCACCAGTTGGCTGAGAGAAAATGCACTGCGACGACGCTGCAGTTCATCGCGCCATTCGTCATTGAGCCGGCGCCCTTCATCGAGGACGAAGAACACTTCGAAATTGGCCTCGCGAAACAGCACGTCCGGCGGCTCACCAGCCGGCGCGAATTCGTCGACACGGTAAGGAATGTTCAAGCCTTGCAGCAGGCGCTGGCAAACCCAACGCTCACGCTCCCATTTGCGGGCATTGGACAGGAACGCGTTGGCCTGCTCGGCCGCGATGGTCAGCAGGCGTAAGTAATCTGAGTCATCCATAAGCCCAAGCTTAGCGTTCAAATGCGACAAGCAGAAAGCTTTGCTTGGCTGATGTTTACAGATCCCCGCGTCATCGTGCACTTGTAGGAGCTGCCGAAGGCTGCGATCTTTTGATCCTGTTCTTTTTAAAGTCAAAAGATCGCAGCCTGCGGCAGCTCCTACAGGGGATGTGTCGTTGGAAAGGTGAGGGTCATGATTGGAGCTGAACTGCTTTCGATAGCGAGCCTGACGCTCGGCTGGCTGATTTACCTGCCTGTGCTGCTGTGGGCGATCGCGCGTGCGCCGTGGGTCGAGTTGTTCAGCGACAGCCGCCGTCAGCATCTGCTGTTCGGCACGGTGTTCGCCTTGTTTCTGTTGTGGCTGGTGCGCAGGGATTTCGACACCGGCGTGTCGTATCACTTTATCGGCATGACCGCTGTGACCTTGCTGCTGGATTGGCCGCTGGCAATTGTCGCAGGCCTGATTGCACAGATCGGCCTGGTGCTATTGGGTCGTCAGGATCTGCTGGCGGTCGGGGTCAATGGCTCGCTGCTGATCCTGTTACCGGTGTTGATCACTGAATGTGTGGCGATCCTCGTCGAGCGCGCACAGCCACGTAATCCGTTCGTGTACATCTTCTGCTCCGGATTCTTCGCTGCGGCTTTGTCCGCGCTGTTATGTCTAATCCTGAGTCTGACGCTGCTGTGGTACGACGGTCTCTTCGCCATGCCGGAGTGGCTGGAAGACTTCATCGGTTATTTGTGGCTGCTGCTGTTTCCCGAGGCGTTCATCAACGGCATGGTCGTCAGTGCGCTGGTGGTGTTCTGCCCGGAATGGCTGGAGACGTTCAATCGCACGCGCTACCTTTCGGCGCCGTGGAAGGATGACGATCCCAAGTCTTGATCCATATCAAACCCGCCATGCGCGCGAAATTTCATGCTCGCGCAAATCCCTTCAGGAGCGGCGACATGAGTGTGTACGAGTGGGCAAGGCAGGAGACCCGGCAAAGTCTGGAAATGGCGCAGGAGGTGGGCTTTGACCCGGGGTTGAGTTTACGCGCCTTACTCAGTGCCGTGGTGCAACAGAGCAAGGCGGTGCGCAACGCCGAAGACCTGGCCGACGAGTTGCGCTTTTTGGCGGAAAACCTCGACGACGATCAGGACTACGGCTTTATGCGGCCCTGATCGGGATCAGTGGCGCGGATCGAAATCGCCGGAAAACAGTTCATCCTCGGCATCAGGTGCAACGGGAATCTTGTGTTCTTCCGACGCCCAGGCGCCGAGGTCGATCAGCTTGCAGCGATCAGAGCAGAACGGCCGAAACTTGTTTTCAGGGGTGAATTCAACGGGCGCGCCGCAGGTTGGGCATTCAACGGTTGGGGTCTGGCTCATGCTTGGCCTCCGGATAAAGTCAGGTAAAAGTGATGCAGACGCTCGACTTCGCTGTGCAGCCAGGCGAGGTCGCGGTCGTTGACCACCACGTCGTCGGCGCGGCTCACGCGGTCTTCACGGCTCGACTGGGCCTTGAGGATCGCCTGAACCTGCTGTTCGCTGGTCTGGTCACGCTGCAGGGTACGCTCGATCTGCAATTGTTGCGGGGCGTCGATCACCAGGATGCGCTGGGTCATCGCGTATTGCCCGGACTCGATCAACAGCGGCGAAACCAGAATCGCGTAGGGCGATTGTGCCTGCGCCAGATGATGAGCGATTTCCTCGGCGATCAGCGGATGCAGCAGGGCTTCGAGCCAGCGGCGTTGTTCCGGCACCTCGAAGATCAGTTTGCGCAGGGCGGCGCGATCCAGCGTACCGTCGGCCTGCAAAACGCCGGGGCCGAAGTGTTCGGCTATTTTTGCCAGTGCCGGGCGACCCGGCTCGACCACCCAGCGCGCCGCATGATCTGCGTCGACCACATGGATGCCGAGGTCGATAAAGTGCTGTGCCGCCGCGCTTTTGCCGCTGCCAATGCCGCCGGTCAGGCCGAGAATCCAGGGTTTTTCCACAGGGGTATTCATTTCAAACCGACAAACTGCCAATAGAAGTCGGTTATTTGACCACCCCAGAGCAAGGCAATCCAGCCGGCAATTGCCAGATAGGGACCGAAAGGGATTGGCGTTGAGGTTTCCTGAGCGCGCAAACGCAACACAATCACCCCGATAATCGCACCCACCAGCGAGGACAGCAGTATCGTCAGCGGTAAAATCTGCCAGCCACCCCAGGCGCCGAACAACGCGAGCAGCTTGAAATCGCCATGACCCATGCCGTCCTTGCCGGTCAACAGCTTGAACAGCCAGAACACCGACCACAGCGCCATGTAACCGGCGACTGCGCCCCACAGCGCGTCATGCAGCGGTACGAACAGCCCGAAACTGTTGACGATCAGACCCAGCCACAGCAACGGCAGTACCAGCACATCGGGCAGCAATTGATGCTCGATGTCGATCAGGCTCATCGCCAGCAAAGCCCAACTGAGAAAGATCAACAGACCAGCCTGCCAGCCAAAACCGAAATGCCAGGCGATGAATGCCGAGAGCAGGCCGCAGGCCAGTTCGGTCAATGGGTACCGTTTGCTGATCGGTGACGCACAGGCTGAGCAACGCCCCCGCAGCGCCAGATAACTGAACAGCGGAATGTTTTCCCAGGCGCGAATTCGATGCGCGCAATGCGGACATTCGGAGTGGGGCAGCATCAGGTTGTAGGTGGGCAGCGGTCGTTCCGCAGGCAAGCCCAGTACGTCGTGGGCCTGCTGGCGCCAATCGCGCTCGAGCATCTTCGGCAGACGCCAGATCAACACGTTGAGGAAGCTGCCCACCACCAGGCCCAGCAGCAGTGCGGTGCAAACGAAGGCCAGCGGATACAGGGCAAACAGTTCGTCGATAGGCATGTCAGATCGCAGAGCCGAGTTGGAAAATCGGCAGGTACATGGCCACCACCAGCCCACCGACGATCACCCCCAGCACGACCATGATGAATGGCTCCATGAGGCTGGTGAGGTTGTCGACCATGTTATCCACTTCCTCTTCGTAAAACCCTGCGACCTTGTCGAGCATTTCGTCCAGTGCGCCGGACTCTTCGCCAATCGCGGTCATCTGCACGGCCATGGTGGGAAAGACCCCGGTGCTGCGCATCGAAAAATTCAACTGCATACCCGTGGAGACGTCCTCGCGGATACGCAGCACCGCGCGCTTGAACACTACATTGCCAGTGGCGCCGGCCACCGAGTCGAGTGCTTCCACCAGCGGTACACCGGCGGCAAACGTCGTCGACAGGGTTCGCGCGAAACGGGCGACGGCGGATTTGTACATCAGCGTGCCGACCAGGGGCAGTTTCAGCAGCCAGGTGTCGCGACGGTCCCGCAGCTCCTGAGATTTTTACAGAGCGTGGCGGGGGCCGCAAAAGGCGACCGCCGATACTCCGCGGATCGCCCACCCCCATTGCTGCTTGAATTCGGAAAGGCTGATCACCCTCAGGGCGGAGGCCGGCCGTTCGGCGCCGAAACCCGAGAAAACCGATTGGAATTGCGGCACCACTTTCACCAGCAGAATCCCGGTCACCACGGCCGCGACCAATACCACGGCAGTCGGGTAGGTCATGGCTTTCTTGATCTTGGCTTTCAGGCGTTCGCTTTTTTCCTTATAGGTCGCGACCCGTTCGAGCAGTGTGTCGAGGGCACCGGACTGCTCGCCGGCATCGACCAGGTTGCAATACAGCTCGTCGAAATATTGCGGCTTCTTGCGCAGGGCCGTGGCGAAGCTGTTACCGGCCGCGACTTCCTGTTTCACTTCGTCCACCAGTTTGCGCATGGCCGGGTTCTCAAAGCCTTCGCCAATGATGTCGAACGACTGCAACAGCGGCACGCCGGCCTTCATCATGGTCGCCATCTGCCGGGTGAACAGGGCGATGTCCTGAGCCTTGATGCGTTTGCCGAAGCTCAGCAAGGAGGCGGACTTCTTGCGCACCTTGCCGGGGTTGATCCCCTGTTTGCGCAGCTGTGCCTTGATCAGTGCGGGGTTTTGCCCGCTCAGTTCTCCCGTGACCTTGCTGCCTTTGCGATCCATGCCTTCCCAGGTGTAGACGCTGATTTTCGCTGCCTTGACCGCCATGTTCAGTCCTTGGTGACCCGGTTGATTTCTTCAAGGCTGGTGATGCCTTGCATGGCCTTGTGCAACCCTGAGGTGCGCAGGTCGTCGAAGCCGTCGCGGCGCATCTGGCTGTCGATTTCCAGCGAGTTGCCCTCGGCCATGATCAGCCGTTGCAGCTGCGCAGTGTTTTTCACCACTTCATAAATCCCCACGCGTCCCTTATAGCCGCCGTTGCAGTGATCGCAACCGACCGGCTCGTAGATCGTGAAATGACCGATGCGTTCCTCGGGGAAACCTTCTTTGATTAGGGTTTCGCGCGGAATCTCGATGGGCTTCTTGCAGTGGCTGCACAACTTGCGTGCCAGGCGCTGGGCGATGATCAGGCTCACTGACGTGGCGATGTTGAAACCGGGGATGCCCATGTTGTGCAGGCGTGTGAGGGTTTCCGCCGCGCTGTTGGTGTGCAGGGTCGACAGCACCAGGTGGCCGGTCTGAGCCGCCTTGATGGCGATCTCGGCGGTTTCCAGGTCGCGAATCTCGCCGACCATGATCACGTCCGGGTCCTGCCGTAGAAACGAGCGCAGGGCCTGGGCAAAGTCCAGCCCCTGTTTAGGATTGACGTTGACCTGGTTGATGCCTTCCATGTTGATCTCCACCGGATCTTCGGCGGTGGAAATATTGATATCGACGGTGTTGAGGATATTCAGGCCGGTATACAGCGACACGGTCTTGCCTGACCCGGTGGGGCCGGTGACCAGAATCATCCCTTGCGGCTGCTTGAGTGCCGCCATGTACAGGTCTTTCTGCGCCGGTTCATAGCCGAGCGCGTCGATGCCGATCTGTGCGCTGGACGGGTCGAGAATCCGGATCACCACTTTTTCGCCCCACAAGGTCGGTAGCGTATTGACCCGAAAATCAATTGACTTGCTTTTCGACAAGCGCATCTTGATTCGCCCATCCTGCGGTTTGCGCCGCTCCGAAATATCGAGGCTGGCCATGACTTTCAGGCGTGCGGCAATCCTCCCGGCCAACTGGATCGGCGGCTTTGCCACCTCGCGCAGCATGCCGTCGGTACGCACGCGCACCCGGTAGTTTTTCTCGTAGGGTTCAAAATGCAGGTCGGACGAGCCGCTCTTGATCGCATCGAGCAGCATCTTGTGAACGAAACGCACCACCGGCGCATCATCGGCGTCGAGTCCACCGATAGCCTCCTGTTTGCTGTCATCGATGGCTTCGACATCGAGACCGTCGAGATCAACGTCGGCCATGTCTTCCAGGCCGCTGGCGTGGGTGTCGAAGAATTTTTCGATGGCATCGGTGAGTTTGTCGTCCTCGACCAGAATGGCCTCGGTACTCAGCCCGGTGCTGAACTGGATATCGTTGATCGCCTGATGATTGCTCGGGTCGGAAATGCCCACGAACAGCTTGTTGCCGCGTCGCCACAAGGGCAGGGCATGGTGCTGGCGCACGAGTTTTTCGCTGACCAGTCCCTTGGGCTGGGTTTCCTTGTCCAGACAATTGAGATCAAGGAACGCCATGCCGAAATGCTCCGAGGCGATTTCGGCCACCTGGGAGCTCTTCACCAGTTTGTTCTGTACCAGATAACTGACCAGCGACAGCCGGTTGCGCTGGGCCTGCTGCCAGGCCTGCTGGGCGCTTTTTTCGGTCAGCAGTTCGGCCTGCACCAATTGCTTGGCCAGACCGCTCAGAGCGATGTCATTCATGGGGATTCCGCACGCTTGCAGTTCATGACTTATAGCCTAGTCAAGTGACAGCGCCAAACACGCCAGGTGCAGGTGACAAAAAGTGTCAGATAGTGCGGTTGCAGGTTGTAGGAAACGGCGCTGCTCGCGTTTCATATCCAATGCACGGGGTCTCGCGTGCATTGGCATGGCCTATGCTGCGTCCTTTTCAGATCATGAGATTTCGACTCATGCATGGAGCGTGTCTATGAAAAAACAACAAGGTTTCACTCTGATCGAGCTGCTGATCGTTGTGGCGATCATCGGGATTCTGGCGACAATCGCCTTGCCGCAGTATTCGAAATATCAGGCGCGCTCGAAGGTAACGGCGGGCCTGGCTGAAATCAGCGCACTCAAGGTGCCGTTTGAAGACACCATCAATCAAGGGACCAATCCTACGCTCGCCATTGTCAAAGGCGACGCGGTAACCACGACTTCCAACTGCTCGTTGTCGGCTTCGGGGACTGCGGCTGATGGGGCGGGATCTATCGTGTGCACGATTGCCAATGCGCCGGCCCCGGTGCTGGGCAAAACGATTACGTTGAGTCGTACCGCCGCCAACGGATGGTCATGTGCAACGACTGTGTCAGCGGACTACTCGCCTAAAGGTTGTACTGCCAGCGGTACATGATCCTCGCTTGCAAACGAATCAATGCCCCGCACTTGCGGGGCATTTTTCATTGCCTGTCGCTTCACAAAAGCTTCAATAATTTCAGCGTCTTAGGAACTTTTCAAAAAACCGCAACTTGCATGTGAATATTCCCCGAGTCATGCATTTTGCATGAATCCGGATTTTTTAATTATTCATAAGCTATTGATTTATAAGGGATTTATGTCTTTGAAAAAGTTGGCACAGCGTTCGCAACTACCTCGGTAACCCTGCTGACCAGTAATCCAGCAGACTTTCCAGAAAAACAGGAGTTACTCGTATGAAGAAGTTCGCTATCACTGCCGCTGCTGCTACCGCGCTGACCCTGACCATGACCGGCGCTTTCGCACAAACCACCCAGGCCACCCAGGCTCCAATGACTCTGGCCGCCGGTGAAGTCACCCAGGCTAAAGAAGCTACTTCCGATACCTGGATCACCACCAAAGTCAAAAGTGACCTGGTGACCGAAAAAGGCATTCCAGGCACCGACATCAAAGTAGAAACCAACAAAGGCGTTGTTTCGCTGTCGTCGACTGTAGCCGTGACCGAGGCTCAGAAAACCACCGCAGTGAACATCACCAAGAAAATCAAAGGCGTCAAAGCGGTCTCCGCTGACGGCCTCAAAGCCGAGTAAGGCATGACTTCTCGCCTGGACCGGGAGAAGGCGCGACAGACGGGCCGAGCCATACGTCTGCCGCAACTTTAGAGTTCATGCGAACGGTCACACGGATGTGACCATTACAGGCCCCGCCACTTGTGGCGGGGCCTGTTCTATTTGCGGGGCAATACAAAACAAATGTAGGAGTGAGCCTGCTCGCGATAGCGGTGTGTCAGCTAATTGAATTGCTGACTGACACACCGCTATCGCGAGCAGGCTCACTCCTACAAGGGGATCGCTGCGGGTCAATTACCGCGTTTGCTGTTGATCTGGCGCAGGCGATTGCCTTCGAAGCGCAGGTATTGGTACATGCCGTTGCTCGGGCCGTAGGTCCATTCCTCGACCTGAAACTCCTCGCGGCGATTGGCGCTGCGCTTGTAGCCCAACACGTCGCGGCTGACCGGCTCACCGCACTTTTGCAGGACCTCGCTGGAGCGGTCGCCAAGGCTGATCAATTGACTGCCGCAGCGCAGCGTATCGGACGCCGAGGCGTGACTGGCCGCGAGCGTCATTGCGAGCAAGGCCAGCCACTGTAGTTTCATCATTCGGCGTCCAGATGCATTTGCGTCACAACGCGGCCGTCGCTCTCGGCCTCACCAAGATTGGCATCGATAAAGTAAACGCGGTCGTCTGCCAGTTGGCCTTTATCGACCAGATAATCCTTGATGCTGCTGGCACGGTCCTGACCCAACTGACGCAGCAGCACATCGCTGCCACTCCAGAACTGGATCACGCCGTCGCGCATCTTCGCTGTGCGTTCTTCCTTGCCCAAGTCCTTCCATTCGGCCGGTGGCTGGGTTTTCAGACGCGTGCGATAGATGCCTTCGAGCAGCGGACCTTTCTCGCTGTCCGGCACTTCGATCAGCGACGCCTGAGCCGGTACTTTGTCGCCACGACGCTGGAGCATCTTGTAGTAGTTGTACTGGTACTCACGCTCCAGACGCTGTTCGGCGAGCAACGGCCCGTCACTGCTTTTGGCGGCGGTGCCTTCGATTTCCAGGCGCAATGCCGGACGTTCCTTCAGCGCTTGAGACAGCTTGACCAACGCGGCTTCGGCGTCCTTGTTCAGCTCACTGGAGCCCGGCGCGAACGACACGGTGCCGAGGTCTTGCGAACCGCCACCACTGACCAGTCCCCCGATCAATTTGAACGGGGCGGCAGCGGCTTTGACGATCAGGTTGCGCAGGGTCTGCCAGACGATCGGCATCACGCTGAACTGCGGGTTGTTCAAGTCGCCGGTCACCGGCAATTCGATGGAGATCTTGCCGTCGACGTCCTTGAGCAGGGCAATCGCCAGTTTCAGCGGCAGGCTCACGGCATCCGGGCTGTCGACTTTTTCGCCGAGTTGCAGTTGTTCGACCACCACTTTGTTTTCAGCTTTGAGCTGACCTTTGGTGATCAGGTAATGCAGGTCGAGATTGAGCCGACCCTTGCGGATCCGGTAACCGGCGAACTTGCCGGAGTAGGGGGTCAGCGTGGTCAGCTCGACGCGTTTGAAACTGGTAGCGATGTCGAGACTGGCCATCGGATCGAAGGGATTTACCGCGCCCTTGATGGTCACTGGCGCATAACGGTCGACCTTGCCTTTGATGTCGACACTCGCCGGTTTCGCCTGGCGACTGTCGATGGTGCCGATCTGACCGTTGAGCTGCTGCACGGCGGTGGCGAAGTTCGGTGTCAGGCTGAAGTCGGCGAAGTTCGCCGAGCCGTCGTTAATGGCGATACCACCGATGTGAATGCCCAGCGGTTTGTCTTTGCTGGCCGGTTTTGCCGCTGCGGTTTTTGCGCCACTGTCGGCGGGCTGAGGGATCAGCAGGTCGTCGATGTTGGTGGTGCGATCGTCGTTGATCATGAACCGCACATAAGGCTGGAACAGGTTGACCTTGTCGATCGACAGACTGTCGCCGTGCTGATAGTTGAGGCCTTCGACCACCACCTGCTGCCACTTGAGGAAGTCGCGGGTTTTCAGGGTGTCGAGGGTGTGCAATTGATCGATCTGCGCCCGTCCGGTCACGCTGAGCGCCAGCGGTTCAGTGCTTTTGAGGTTGACCTTCAGGTCACTGCCGAGCATGCCGCTGCGCAGTTCGAGGCGAATGAACGGATTGATGTAGGACTGCGCGACACGCAGGTCGATGTCCTGGGTTTTCACATCGAGCTGAGCATTGACCGGGGCCAGATTGACCGTGCCATCAGCGCTGATCTTGCCTTGTTTGCCCAGCCCGCTGTCGAGCTTGAGCTTGAAGGGCGAGCCGTTGAGGCTGTCGAAACCTTCCAGGTCAACGTTCAGCGGGGTGATATCCAAAGCCACCGGCGGATTCGCCGAACGGTCTGCCAGGTGCACGGTGTAATTGCGCAGTTGCACATCCTTGAGCAGCACTTGCCACGGTTTGCTCGGGGCGTTCGGTTCAGCTTTCGGCGAGTCTGCAGCCGCCGGTGTCGTTGCCGGTTCGGCAGCGGCTTTGGCGGCCGGTTTCGATGGTTGGCTGGCGAACAGTTTCTGCCAGTCCAACTGGCCGTCGGCCTCAAGGGCGGCCCAGGTTTCCAGTTTCTGGCTGCGGATCTTGCCGACCACGACTTGTTGCTTGGCCAGATCCACCGACGTTTCGCTGACGTCCAGACGTTCGAGTTTCGCCAGCGGGCGCCCGTCTGGGGCCTTGATGGCGAAGGGGGCGATGCTCACGGCGACGTTATTGAGCAGCAGTTCGGTTTCTTTCGACAGATTGAGTTTGTATTCAGTGCTGAGGCTGATCACGCCGTCTTCGAGTACCAGCGGCACGGAGTCACGCACGTAGGGCCAAAAGGCTTTCATCTTGCCGTCGGTGACTTTCAGGGTGCCTTCGGAGGTGAACGGGATCAGGCTGAAATTACCGGCCCAGTCGATTCGCCCACCTTGCGGGCCGATGGCGACCAAAGTCATGTCGGCGCTGTCTTCGGGCAGGGTGCTGAGATTCTTCAGCTCGAAATTCAGATCGTCGTAGAGGAACTCGATGGGTTCGCTTGGGCGTACATCCTGAAAATGCACGACGCCCCCGGCCAGTTTGATGTTGTCGATGCGCAGCGGAAACGGTTTGGCGTTCGGGTCGGCCGGTGTCGGCTCGCTGGCCGGCACGTTGAACAGGCCGAGCAGGTTGAGCTTGCCGTCTTTGGCAAAGAGGATTTCACTCTTCGGCTTGTCGAGTTCGATGTCGGACAGGTGCAGCGCTTTTGTCCACAGGCTGTCGATTTGCAGGTCGGCGTACAGGCGTTCGAAACCGACCTGTTCCTTGCCCGGTTCGCCGATGACCAGCCCCCACAGGGTGACTTCAAGGCTGAACGGGTTGAGCTCGATGCGCTGGATATGCGCAGGCACCGTCGCGTAATTGGCCAACTGCTGGTTGGCCACCCGCAGGGCGATGCCCGGCAAAATCAGAAACCCCAGCAGGCTGTAGAGAGCCAGAGCAGTCAACAAGGCGCCAATCGCGCGAATCAATCCTTTGGGCATGTGCGGCTTCATCTGTCTGAATCGGAGTGCCTTGGAGTATGGCACGCGATTCTGGTTCCGAAGTACCTCGCATGGGGCAGGATTGTTCAGATTGTTCTGTAGGAACGCTTTCCATGTGGGAGCGAGCCTGCTCGCGAAGGCGTCATATCAGTCGCTCTATCTGGTGGCTGATACACCGCTTTCGCGAGCAGGCTCGCTCCCACATTGGATAGTTGTCCGCCGCGCGAGCGCTTCAGAGCTGCAAGATCAGGGTTTTCAGCGGCGGTTGCTGATCCATCGACGGGAAGTCGGCGCCCGGGGTCATTACGCTCCACTCGCGGACTGGCCGGCCCGCCTTCTCGGCGCAGCGCAGTACCTGTTCGCGCCAGTCGCCCATGCTGACTTTCGCCAGATTGTTGCAGCAGATCAGCACGCCGTTGTCGGCAGTGGTCAGCAGGGCCGGTTTGAGCAGGCTCTGATAGTCGCGCAGCAGGTCGACGGTGCCGAACGCGCTCTTGGCCCATGCCGGTGGATCGAGTAGCACCAGATCGTATTGACGCTGATCGAGGCGCTGATAGCTCGGCAGCTTTTGTCCACGGCGCTGACTGATCGGCAAGCCGGCGAGTTGGCGGATGGCCGGGAAGTAATCGGACTGGATAAATTGCATTTCCGGCAATTGCGGGTTGAGCTGACCGTTCTCGCGACCGACCGCCAGATTGCCTTCAGCGAAGTCCAGATTGCACACTTCACTCGCGCCACCGGCGGCTGCGCTGAGGCCGACACCGCAGGTGTAAGCGAACAGGTTGAGCACGGATTTGCCTTTGGCGTGAGCCTTGACCCAGCCGCGGGTGTTGCGCAGGTCGAGGAACAGCAGCGGATCCTGCCCGGCATGACGCCCGCGCACGCGGTAATTGAGGCCCCATTCGTGACCGATCAGATCGACCAGCGCAGCGTCGTCGGCCTTGTAGACGCTGTCTTCACGGTCGATACGCGAGTTGCCACGGGAGCGGTCGTTGTAAACCAGCAACGTTTCCAGGCCCAATGTCTGATTGACCATGGCGTGCAGTTGCAGCAGGTCGTCGCGTTCCAGCGTCTGGTGGAAGCTTTGCACCAGCAATTGCGGGCCATAGCGGTCGATGGTCAGACCGCCGGCGCCTTCCTGGCTGCCATGGAACAAGCGATAGCAATCGGTGCCCTGGCGGTGCAACTCGGCTAGCAGATCCTGGCGTTGATCGAGGGCGGCGCGCAGCGCCTGATTCAAGGAAGACATGCGGGCGCCTTGCTGGAGAGAATTGGGGCGCGGGAGTTTAGCAGCTTGGTGGGCAATCGAGTTGCGCCCTTCGCGAGCAGGCTCGCTCCCACATGGGATCTGTGCTGCAAATCAAATCTCCTGTGGGAGCGAGCCTGCTCGCGAAGGGCCTGACGAAGCTTTCAGCTCAGCAAGCCCATCCGCCGTTTGGCCCGTTGCACCGAGCCATTGCGCATCGCCCAGCGCAGCATCGGCGCGCTGCGTCTGACGCTGGCGCGAATCAGCTGGCGTTGCAGCGAACTCTGCCGCACATCGAGCATGGCACTGGCCCAGTCCGGCAGCAGATCAATACCGGCCTTCATCATCAAATCGCCAAACGGCCGCGCGAGAACACTCGGTGCCGGCGCGGCGAGCAACAGGCGCAACACCTCACGGCTGCGCTCGTCGCACAGCAGCTGCGGGCGCATCCTTTGCAGATAATCAGCCACGGCCTGCCGCGATTTCGGCACATCCCGTGCGCCCAGGCGTTCGGCAATCACGGCGATTTCCGCGTAATAACGATCTTGATCGGCCGCCGACAAGTGCGGATTGCGATAGCGCAAATGTGCCGCGAGAAAGTTGCTGACCTCGGCCACATGCACCCACGTCAGCAAATCCGGATCGCTCGCCGCGTAGGGCCGGCCATCCGGTGCGGTGCCCACCACCTGCAAGTGAATGGTTCGGACTTTCTCGATCAACCAGTCGGCGTCTCGTCGCGATCCAAATGTGGTACCGGAAACAAACTGGCTGGTACGGCGCAAGCGCCCGAGCATGTCTTGACGAAAATTCGAATGATCCCAAACCCCGGCCAACGCCAGCGGATGCAGCGCTTGCAGCAGCAACGCGCTGATGCCGCCGATCAACATGCTGCTGAAGTCGCCGTGCACTTGCCAACTGACCGAGTCGGGGCCGAACAGGCCGGGATCGCCCTTGGGGTTTTCCAGGTCGAGTTGGCCGAGGGACAGCCCGGTCAGGCTCATGAGTTGCTGTTCGATACGGCTGCGGATGAATTCCATGACCACTCAGTGAAGAAGAGCGGGCGCGACCAGTTGACCGCGCCCGGGATGTTACTGATTGAGGCGCTTGTCGATCAGGCCCTGTACCACGCTCGGATCGGCCAGGGTCGAGGTGTCGCCGAGGCTGTCGAGTTCGTTACAGGCGATCTTGCGCAGGATGCGCCGCATGATCTTGCCTGAGCGGGTTTTCGGCAAGGCTGGCGCCCACTGAATCAGGTCCGGTTTGGCGAAGCTGCCGATTTCCTTGCTGACGTGGTCGAGCAATTGTTTCTTCAACTCGTCATTCGGTTCGGCGCCGTTCATGGGCGTGACGAAGGCATAGATGCCCTGGCCTTTGACGTCGTGGGGGTAACCGACCACGGCGGCCTCGGCGATGCTGTCGTGCAGGACCAGTGCGCTTTCCACTTCGGCCGTACCGATGCGGTGGCCGGAGACGTTGATCACGTCGTCGATGCGCCCGGTGATCCAGTAATCGCCGTCCTCATCGCGGCGCGCGCCGTCGCCAGTAAAGTAGTAGCCAGGGTAGGGTTTGAAATAGGTATCGACCATTCGCTGCGGGTCGCCATAGACACTGCGGATCTGCGCCGGCCAACTGGATTTGATCGCCAGCACGCCGCTGCCGGCGCCTTTGATTTCCTTGCCGTGTTCATCGAGCAGCACCGGTTGCACGCCGAACAGCGGCTGCGTGGCGCAGCCCGGCTTGATCCGTTGTGCGCTGACCAGCGGGCTGAGCATGATGCCGCCGGTTTCGGTCTGCCACCAGGTATCGACGATGGGGCAGCGTTGTTCTCCTACGACGTTGAAATACCATTCCCACGCTTCCGGGTTGATCGGCTCACCGACGCTGCCGAGTAATCTGAGGCTGGCGCGCGACGTTTCCTTCAACGGCTCGGCGCCTTCGCGCATCAATGCGCGCAGGGCGGTGGGGGCGGTGTAGAAGATGTTGACCTTGTGTTTATCGATCACCTGCCAGAAGCGTGAGCTGCTCGGGTAGCTCGGCACGCCTTCGAACATCAGCGTGGTCGCGCCATTGGCCAGCGGGCCGTAGACGATGTAGCTGTGGCCGGTGACCCAGCCGACGTCGGCGGTGCACCAGAACACTTCGCCGTCGCGATAATCGAGTACGTATTTGAAAGTCATCGCCGCTTGCAGCAGATAGCCGCCGGTGGTGTGCAGCACGCCTTTGGGTTTGCCGGTGCTGCCGGAGGTGTAGAGGATGAACAGCGGGTCTTCGGCGTCCATCGCTTCTGGCGGGCAATCGTCGCTGACATCGCGCACGGCCTGGTGATACCAGAGATCGCGGCCCTCAACCCAGTCGACTTGGCCTTGGCTGCGTTCGACCACCACGACGGTGCTGACGTCCGGGCAACTCAGCAGGGCTTTGTCGACGTTCTGTTTCAGCGGCACGAACTTGCCGCCGCGTACGCCTTCATCTGCCGTGATCACCGTGCGGCAGTCGGCATCGAGAATGCGGTCACGCAGGGAATCGGGAGAGAATCCGCCGAACACCACCGAATGGATCGCGCCGATCCGCGCGCAGGCGAGCATGGCGTAGGCGGCTTCGGGGATCATCGGCATGTAGATGCACACCCGGTCGCCTTTCTTCACGCCACGGCTTTTCAGCACATTGGCCAGTCGGCAGACATGGTGGTGAAGTTTTTTGTAAGTGATTTGTGCCGATTCGGCGGGGTCGTCGCCTTCCCAGAGCAGGGCGGTTTGATCGCCGCGTTGTTCGAGATGGCGGTCGATGCAGTTGTAGCTGACATTCAGTTTGCCCCCGGCAAACCAGGCGGCCTCTCCGGTTTTCAGGTCATAGCGCTGAACGGTCTGCCACGGCGTACTCCAGTCGAGGAAGCGCGTGGCCTGTTCGGCCCAAAAGGTGCTGGGGTGTTCAATGGATTCGCGGTACAGGCGCCGATAGTCTTCCTGAGTCAATTGCGCAGCCCGGCGGACGGCATCGGCTTTGGGGAACGTGCTGATATCGAACATGACGGTTCCTTATTCTTGTTGTGCGACAAGGATAAAGATGCGCCGATGGGGGCAAGGGTTCAAGGGCGGCAGACGGCTCCCCACCGCGAAGAGCCCCTCACCCTAACCCTCTCCCAAAGGGAGAGGGGACTGACCGAGGTGTTTGGGCTTGATACATCGACCTGAAATTCCTGAGTCCAACTCAAGTAATGAAAAGCGCGAAAATCGGCTCCCTTTCCCCCTCGCCCTTGGGGGAGAGGGCTGGGGTGAGGGGGAAACGATCTGGCTGTCAGCGCGAAATCCACGCCAAACGCCAGACGAAAAAAAGCCCCTGAACTTCAGGGGCTCTCTATCAAGCGACTGATCACCCGCGGTGACGACCGCGGAAGTAGTTGATCAGGCCTTGGGTGGAAGGGTCATCGGCAACGGTTTCATCGCTGCCCACCAGGCGGTTGTAAACGCCTTTGCCCAGTTCCTTGCCCAGTTCCACGCCCCACTGGTCAAAGGCGTTGATGCCCCAGACCACGCTTTGCACGAACACTTTGTGTTCATACATCGCCACCAGTGCGCCGAGACGACGCGGGCTGATGCGCTCGACCACAAGGGTGTTGCTCGGACGGTTGCCCGGGATCACCTTGTGCGGTGCGAGTTTGTGCACCTGCTCTTCGCTCATGCCCTTGTCGCGCAACTCTTGTTCGGCTTCCGGCAAGGTCTTGCCGAGCATCAGCGCCTGGCTCTGCGACAGGCAGTTGGCGTACAGCCACTGATGGTGGTCGGAAACCGGGTTGAAGCTGACGATCGGCACAATGAAGTCGGCCGGGATCAGCTGCGACCCTTGATGCAGCAACTGATGGTAGGCGTGCTGACCGTTGCAGCCGACGCCGCCCCAGATCACCGGACCGGTATCGGTCGACACCGGCGTGCCGTCCTGACGCACGCTCTTGCCGTTGGATTCCATGTCCAGTTGTTGCAAGTGCTTGGTGATGTTACGCAGGTAGTGGTCGTACGGCAGGATCGCGTGGCTCTGCGCGCCCCAGAAGTTACCGTACCAGACACCGAGCAGCGCCAGCAGAACCGGCATGTTCTGTTCGAACGGCGCGGTCTGGAAATGCTGGTCCATGGTGTAGGCACCGGACAGCAGTTCCTTGAAGTTGGACATGCCGATGGCCAGGGCAATCGGCAAACCGATGGCCGACCACAGCGAGTAACGACCGCCAACCCAGTCCCACATCGGGAAGATGTTTTCTTCGCGGATACCGAACGCCACGGCTGCCGCGTTGTTGCTCGAGACGGCGATGAAGTGACGATACAGCTCGGCTTCCGAACCGCCCTGCGCCAGGTACCAGGCACGAGCAGCCTGGGCGTTCTTCAGGGTTTCGAGGGTGTTGAACGACTTCGACGAAACGATGAACAGCGTGGTCTCGGCGCGCAGTTTCTGCGTCAGCTCGTGGAACTCACTGCCGTCGATGTTCGCCAGATAGTGGCAACGCACGCCTTTCTGCGCGTAGGACAGCAGTGCTTCGGACACCAGCTCCGGGCCGAGGAACGAGCCACCGATGCCGATGTTGACCACATCAGTGATCGGCTTTTCGGTGTAACCGCGCCACAGACCGTCGTGGATGCGGCCAACCAGATCGGTGATCTGGTTCAACACTTTGTGGACTTCCGGCATCACGTTGACGCCGTTGACCGATAACTTGTCGCCTACCGGGCGGCGCAGGGCGGTATGCAGCGCCGGGCGGCCTTCGGACGAGTTGACGATTTCGCCGTCGAACAGCGCCTTGATTGCGCCCTTGAGATCGACTTCGTTGGCCAGACCCACCAGCAGATTGCGGGTCTCGGCGTTGATCAAATTCTTCGAATAGTCGAGAAACAGTCCGCAGCTGCTGAGAGTGAACTGATTGAAGCGCTGCGGATCGGCGTTGAAGGCTTCGCGCATGCTGAAATCCTGCATGGCTTGGCGGTGATCTTTCAACGCTTGCCAGGCGGGCAGAGCGGTAACGTCGTGAGGAGTGCGGTAGTACGCCATCGCTGCGGTTTTCCTTTTTACTTGAACGGCCTTTTAAACACTGAACAGCCACGACACGCCATGTTTGGGCGTGGGGCCAACTGTGTCGCCACGATTTCTGGACACAGGGCGAATACAGTAAACCTCGCGCTGCGTTCTGTCTTGACTTTGTCTGACCAGATCCCTGTACTTTTTTAACATCGAGAGCGGGAACTGGCCGACAAACGGAACGAGGTGATACGCGATCAGGCAACCTGAACCGGGATGGCGTTGCTGGTATGGCTCAGCTCATTGCCCGGTCCCATGTAGAGCATGCGCGGCTTGAAATTGACCAGATCCGCTTCGCTGTAATGGGCGTAGGCGCAGATGATCACCCGATCGCCGACCTTGGCCTTGTGTGCGGCGGCGCCGTTGACCGAGATCATCCGCGAACCCTCTTCGCCACGGATTGCATAGGTGGTGAAACGCTCGCCGTTGTCGACGTTGTAAATCTGGATCTGCTCGTATTCACGGATGCCGGACAAGTCCAGCCACTCGCCATCAATGGCGCACGAGCCTTCGTAGTCGAGCACTGCATGAGTGACTTCGGCGCGGTGCAGTTTGGCCTTGAGCATGATCGCGTGCATGTGCATTTTCCCGGGTTGGAATCAAACGGCGGGCAGTGTGCCCGAAGGCTTTTAAGGCGGCAATACAGCTGGAATGCAATCTTCATGACGCTGAAAAACACTGTAGGAGTGAGCCTGCTCGCGATGGCGGTGTGTCATTCAACACTCATGCTGACTGACACACCGCTATCGCGAGCAGGCTCACTCCTACAGGGGGTATTGCGGTGTCTTTAAACCGGGGTATCGAGATTCAGGTGCAGGTTATCGATCAACCGCGTGGTGCCGAGGAACGCCGCCACCAGAATCACCAGATCGCGATCCTCCGCCGTCGCCGGACGCAAGGTCAGGGCATGACGGATTTCCAGGTAATCCGGACGCAGACCCGCGGCTTCGAGCTGTTGCAGCTGAGCGCTGATCAGCGCCGGAAAGTCGCGTTCGCCTTGCTTGATCGACTCGGCGATGTTGCTCAGGCTGCGATAAACCACCGGGGCCGCCGCACGTTGTTCTTCGCTGAGGAAGCCATTGCGCGACGACAGCGCCAGTCCGTCGGCGGCACGCACGGTCGGCTCGCCGATGATCTGGATCGGCATGTTCAGGTCATGCACCAGCGCGCGGATCACCGCCAGTTGCTGGTAATCCTTCTGGCCGAAAATCGCCAGATCCGGCTGGACCATGTTGAACAGTTTGCTGACCACGGTCGCGACACCTTCGAAGTGCCCCGGACGGCTGGCGCCGCACAGGCCTTCGGAGAGTTGCGGCACGCTGACCCGGGTCTGCCCGGCCATGCCGTCGGGATACATTTCCTCGACAGTCGGCGCGAACAGCAGGGAGCAACCGGCTTCGAGGAGTTTTTCCTGATCCGCCGCCAAGGTGCGCGGGTACTTGTCGAGGTCTTCGCCGGCGCCGAACTGCAGTGGGTTGACGAAAATGCTTGCGACCACAAAATCCACGCGTTGCGTGGCTTTGGTGATCAGCGCGACGTGGCCGCTGTGCAGGTTGCCCATGGTCGGCACAAAGCCGATGCGCTTGCCTTCACTGCGGGCACGGGCCACAGCGGCGCGCAGTTCGCGTACGGTTTTAACGGTGTTCATGCAGAGAATCCGTGTTCGATGCCAGGGAACGTGGTGGCTTTGACTTCGTTGACGTAAGCCTTCAGTGCGGACTGGATGCTGTCCTGACCGTGCATGAAGTTCTTCACGAACTTCGGCACGCGGCCAGTGATCGACAGGCCGAGCATGTCGTGCAGTACCAGCACCTGGCCGTCGGTGGCGTTACCGGCACCGATACCGATCACCGGAATCTTCACGGCCTGGCTGATTTCAGCGGCCAGTTCACTCGGTACGCATTCCAGCAGCAGCATCGCCGCACCGGCTTGTTCCAGCGAGATCGCGTCGGCGCGCATCTGCCGCGCCTGGTTCTCGTTACGGCCCTGCACTTTATAGCCACCGAGAATGTTCACCGCTTGCGGGGTCAGGCCCATGTGCGCGCAAACCGGTACACCGCGCTCGGCGAGCAAACGGATCGACTCGGCCAGCCACAACTGACCTTCGACTTTGATCATGTGCGCGCCGGCCTGCATCAGCATCGCGCTGTTGCTCATGGTTTGTTCGAGGGTGGCGTTGGCCATGAATGGCAGGTCGGCGAGGATCAGGGCATCGGTATTGCCGCGTTTGACGCAAGCGGTGTGGTAGGCCATTTCTGCGGTGGTCACCGGCAAGGTGCTGTCGTGACCTTGCAGGACCATGCCGAGGGAGTCGCCCACCAGCAGCACTTCGACACCGGCCTCGTTGCAGGCGTGAGCGAAGGTCGCGTCATAGCAGGTCAGCATGGTGATCTTTTCACCTTTCTGCTTGAGGCTCTGGAGCGTGGTCAGGGTGATGGCTGGCATGTAAAAAATCCTCGTTCAGGCGCTCTGGAAACTGCTGCGAGTAACGCGCGTGATTCGTCATCTACTCAGGCGCACGCTCTTTTGTCGTGCTTATAAGGCCTGGATTGCGCCCGTATGTGCCGGGTTGGCGGCAGCGGGACGCCTATAGTCGTGATGAGCCAACAGGAAGTCAATTGCGTGTGTTACCGCATTGTTACGAGGGGAGTGTTACCGGCGTTACTGATGCGATTCAGCGGCGCGGCAGGGCTGATTCGCGGGGTTTTTGTCTGACAAAATCCTGAGGGTAAACGCTATTCCCTGTAGGAGCTGCGGAACGCTGCGATCTTTTGATCTTGGTTTTGAAGATCAAAAGATCGCAGCGTTCCGCAGCTCCTACAAAGGGCGGATTTGCGTCAGGCGTGGGGGAAGCGTTCCAGGCCGACGAACGGGCAGGCTGCCAGCAGTTCGGGGAGGTTTCGGCCGTCGGCAAGGCGCAGATCCTGCGGCGCCAGTTCGGCGAGGGGATAGAGCACGAACGCACGTTCCTGAATCTGGTAATGCGGGACTTGCAGGCGCGGCTCGTCGATCAGTCGATCGCCGAACAGCAGAATGTCCAGATCCAGCGTACGCGGGCCCCAACGCTCCAGGCGTTCACGCCCTTGATCGTTCTCGATCGCTTGCAAGGCATCGAGCAATTCCAGCGGTGCAAGCGAGCTGTCGAGTGCCGCCACCGCGTTGGTGTAACGCGGCTGGCCCGGCAACAGGGAATCACTTTGATAGAAGGCGGAAACGCCAGCAAGCGTGGTCTGCGGCAATTGCCCCAGCGCCTCGACGGCGCTGCGCAATTGTTCGGCAGGGTCAGCGAGGTTGCTGCCCATGCCGATATAGATGCGTTCCATCGCTTATTCGCCCGTGGCGCTCGGGGCGCCGGCGCGTTTGCGCTTGGAGCCACCGCTGCGGCGACGTTTGCGTGGCGCGCCACTGGCGTCATCACCTTTGCCACTGAGGTCGCGGATCATGTCGCGACGCTCGCTGTCGTTGGCGTCCTGATAGTCCGTCCACCATTCGCCGAGGCCATCAGTTTCCTCGCCCGCACTTTCACGCAGCAGGAGGAAGTCGTAACCGGCACGGAAACGCGGGTTGTCCAGCAACAGGTCGGCGCGTTTGCCGCTGCGGCGTGGCAGGCGTTCCTGCATGTCCCAGATCTCGCGGATCGGCATGGTGAAGCGCTTTGGAATCGCGATGCGCTGGCACTGCTCGGCGATCAGCTCGTGCGCACCTTCCTGCATCGCCGGAATCGGCGGCATGCCACGTTCCTGCAGGCGCAACACGCGGGCCGGCAGGGCAGGCCACAGCAGCGCGGCAAACAGGAACGCCGGGGTCACCGGTTTGTTCTGCTTGATGCGCAGGTCGGTGTTGGTCAACGCTTCGCTGATCAGCGTGTGGGTGTATTCCGGGTTGTGTTCCAGCGCATCGGCACTGGCCGGGAACAGCGGGGCGAACAGTTGCAGATCGACGAGCATTTCGAAGGTGATCGCGGCGTGGCCCGAGAGGAACAGCTTGAGCACTTCTTCGAACAGACGCGCCGACGGGATCTCGCGCAGCATCGGCGCCAGTTCACGGATCGGCTGTACGGTGTGCTTTTCGATGCCGAAGTTGAGCTTGGCGGCGAAACGCACGGCCCGCAGCATGCGCACCGGGTCTTCCTGATAGCGCTGCTTCGGGTCGCCGATCAGGCGGATCAGGTGGTTGCGGATGTCGTGTACGCCGTTGGCGTAATCGAGGATGCGCTCGCTGACCGGATCGTAATACAGGGCGTTGATGGTGAAGTCGCGGCGTTGCGCGTCTTCTTCCAGGGTGCCGTAAACGTTGTCGCGCAGAATCCGCCCGCTCTCGTTACGCGAAGACTGGTTGCTGTCTTCGTCGTCTTCGTTGACCGGGTGATTGGCGCGGAAGGTCGCGACTTCAATGATTTCGCGACCGAAATGGATATGCACCAGTTTGAAGCGACGGCCGATGATTCGCGCATTGCGGAATTCGGCACGGACTTGCTCGGGGGTGGCGCTGGTGGCGACGTCGAAATCCTTGGGCGTGATGCCCAGCAGCATGTCACGCACGCAACCGCCGACCAGATAAGCCTGGTAACCGGCACCTTGCAGGCGTTCAACGATATTCACCGCATAGCGGCTGAATTGCGTTTTCTGCAGCGAATGTTGGCCGCTGTTGAGCACTTCAGGGGTGCTGCGGATGTGTTGCGTACGACGCACGGGAGCTCGGAATGACTGGAACAACTTCTTCAGCATGGGATGCACTGTTTGAAGGAATGTTCGGCCATACCAAAGAATGACCGCATGATGGGCGCAGATTCTAGCATTTAGTCGGGGGATGGTGTAGGACACGGCCGATTTGAGCTGCAAGCCGCAGGCTACAGGCATCGCGCGCGATAAAAATGGGGGATTTTGCAGCGGAGGAGAAACTACAAGGGGAGCCGAAGCTCCCCAAGAAGTAGTTGCGTGCTCTTTTTATTATTGATTCGGGCTTCTTGTTTTTGTTGAGTGCCCTCGCCACGAAGTGTTTCCTTCGTGACCCTCCCAATCGGGAGCCAAGAGCAAACGGATTGCTTTGGTCGCTGAATTGCAGTGATCTTACGATCCAACCAGTACAGGCTCTGTCTTAGGACAGTTTTTGTTGTTCTCGGCCTGGTCGTGGGGCAAGCCCCAAATACAACGCCTCTCCAAAAGAATCAGTTAGCTGCGCCTCTCGCCGTCTTGTTTTTATTGTGCGTGAGTCGATTCGTCTTATTTTTATTGTCTTGTGCATTGCTTGTTATTGTTCTTGTACCAAACATATAGCAGGGGTCGTGCCAACTTTTGCGAAGCCCAGTAAAACAAAGGGTTAGGTCGATATAACCGTTTTCTCGGGACGAAAAAAAGCCGGGGTTTCGTTACCGATAACCCCGGCTTCTGTTACGTGAATCGACTGAGGTAACAGTTTTTTCACATCTTCAAGCGTTACCCGCACACTCGACAGGTAACGTTCAGCTCTCGCTGGCGACCCCGGTCTTGCGCCGCGGGATGCCCAGACGCTGACGGCGTTCCCACAGGCATTTGCGGCTGACGCCCAGTTTGCGCGCCAGTTCGGTCTCGGTCATGTGGTCCTGATGCTCAAGAACGAAGTGCTGGAAGTAGTCTTCCAGCGACAGGTCTTCGGTCGGCTCATGGCTGCTGTTGCTGGCGTTACCCGCCGTTTGTGGCGGCAGGCCGATGAACTCGTCGTCTTCCAGGTCGCTCAGCTCGATGTCGATGCCCAGCAGGTCGGCAGAGATCTCCGGGCTTTCGCTGAGAATCACCGCGCGCTCGACTGCGTTCTCCAGCTCACGCACGTTACCCGGCCAGGAATAGTGACGAATCGCCTGTTCGGCATCCGCGGCAAATTTCAGGTCGGTACGGTTGATGCGTGCGCTCTGGCGCGCGAGGAAGGCCGTGGCGATTTCGTTGACATCGGCACCGCGCTCGCGCAGCGCAGGCAGTTTCAGCGCGATCACGTGCAGGCGGTAATAAAGGTCTTCACGGAACTGGCCGATTTTCGCCAGGCTTTTCAAATCCCGGTGAGTCGCCGCGATCAGTCGTACATCGACCTTCTGCGACTGCACCGAACCGACCCGGCGAATCTCGCCTTCCTGCAACACGCGCAGCAGGCGGGCCTGGGCTTCCAGTGGCAGCTCACCGATTTCGTCGAGGAACAACGTGCCGCCGTCCGCCGCTTCGACCAGACCGGCGCGCCCGGCGCTGGCGCCAGTGAACGCGCCTTTTTCGTGGCCGAACAGTTCGGACTCGATCAGGCTTTCCGGGATGGCCGCGCAGTTCACCGAGATCATCGGTGCCTTGGCGCGTTTCGACAGGTTGTGCAGGGCGCGGGCTACCAGCTCTTTACCGGTGCCGGACTCGCCCTGGATCAACACATTGGAGTCGGTCGGCGCAACTTTGCGGATCTTGCTGTACAGATCCTGCATCGGCGGGCAGGAACCTATGATGCCGATCTCTCCGTTGCTGTTGTCGACCGCGGATTTGCCGCTGCCGTTGGTCGTTTTCACGGCAACGGGCTCGCCGGCAGCAGGGGCCGATTGGCGGTCACGCAGGATCCGCGCGACAGCCTGAAGCATTTCATCGTGGTCGAAAGGCTTGGCGATGTAGTCCACCGCGCCCATCTTCATCGAGTCGACTGCAGAACGCAGGCTGGCGTAACTGGTCATGATCAGCACTGGCGTGCCCTGGCCGAGCTTGATCAGCTCGGTGCCCGGCGCGCCCGGCAAACGCAGATCGCTGACGATCAGATCGAACGTAGGAATGGTGAAGCGTTCTTGTGCTTCCTGCACTGAACCGGCTTCGCTGACCTGGTACTGGTTGCGTTCCAGCAGGCGGCGCAAGGCGGAGCGGATAATTGTTTCGTCTTCGACGATCAAAATGTGCGGCATTGATTCGATACTCTCGACGGTCTCAGTTCACAGCGGACGTCGCTTCGACATGACGCGGTAAGGTCACCCGGATACGGGTGCCGCGTTGGCTTTGTACATCAGCCGGGCTGTCGATGGTGATTTGTCCATAATGCTCTTCAACGATGGAATAGACCAGTGCAAGGCCCAGACCGGTGCCTTCGCCAGGATCCTTGGTGGTGAAGAAGGGTTCGAACAATCTATCCATGATGTTCTTCGGAATACCGCTGCCTTCGTCTTCGACGATCAGATCGACCGTGTGTTCGCCGGCTTCGCTCTTGACCCGTACCGCACTGTGCGGCGGCGAGGCGTCGCGGGCGTTGGAGAGCAGATTGATCAAGACCTGGGCGAGTCGCTGCGGGTCGCCTTCGACCCAGTGATCGGGGTCGCACAGGTTGTAGAACTGCACTTCGAAATTGCGTCGGTTCAGCGCCAGCAGCCCGATGGCGTCCTGTGCCACTTCCGCCAGACAAACGGGCTCGTCGCTGTGCTGATGGCTGCCGGCGTGGGCGAAACTCATCAACGACTGGACGATGCGCGATATGCGTTTGGTCTGTTCGAGAATCTGCCCGCTGATTTCCGTCAGCTCGTCGTCTTCTTCGCGTTCCTCGCGCAGGTTCTGCGCCAGACAGGCGATGCCGGTGACCGGGTTGCCGATTTCGTGGGCCACACCCGCCGCGAGGCGACCGATGCTGGCCAGACGTTCGGAGTGCACCAGTTTGTCTTCGAGCATCTGCGTTTCGGTCAGATCCTCGACCAGCAACACCAAACCGCTGTTGCCCGGCGCCAACGGCTCATCGATAGCGGCTTTGTGCAGGTTCAGCCAGCGGGTCTGACCGTCGAGGGCCAGATGCTGTTTGTGCAAATGTTCGTCGGGCAGGTTGATGAAACCCTGGAGCAATTCTTTCCACGGCTCGCCAATGGTGCTCAGGCGCGAACCGACCACGCGCTGCGCGGCGATCCCGGTGAGTTCTTCCATGGCCTTGTTCCACATCAGGATCTCTTGATCCTTGGCCAGCGAGCAGACGCCCATCGGCAGTTCCTGCAGGGTCTGGCGGTGGTAGCGGCGCAGGGCATCGAGTTCGGCGGCCAGACCGGTGAGGCGCGAGTGATAATCCTCGAGGCGGCTTTCGATGAAGTGAATGTCTTCGGTCACATAGTTTTCGCCGCCAGCCTTGTACGGCAGGAAGGTTTCAACCATGTCCTGCGCGACGCTCGGGCCCATCAGGCCGGAGAGGTTGGCTTCGATGCGGTCACGCAAACGGCGCAAGGCGTAAGGGCGGCGTTCGTCGAAGGGCAGGTAAAGGTCACGCAGCGCTTGTTCGACTTCTTTTTGCGCAGCCTTGGCGCCCAGCGGTTTCGCCAACTGTGTGGCGAATTCCTGCGGGGAGGCGGCGTGCAGTTCGCGGCGTTGCGGGCGACGGACGTTGTCCACCGCGCAGGCCTCGGCGGCGCTGGCTTCTTCCGGACTGGCATTGGTGAACAGCGAGATCAGGGTGAACATCAGCACGTTGGCGGCGAGCGAGGCGATGGCCGCCATGTGCCAACTGGTGTCGTCGAGCACGTAAATCATGTTCAACAGCGGAATGTAGAAACCCTGCAGATTGCCGACCAGCGGCAGCAGCATGGTCACCACCCAGACCAGAATCCCCGCCAGCAGACCGGCAATGAAGCCACGACGGTTAGCAGTCGGCCAATACAATACCGACAACACGCCCGGCAGGAATTGCAGGGTCGCGACAAACGCGACGATGCCGAGGTTGGCCAGATCCTGCTCGGCGCCGAGCATCAGGTAGAAGCCGAAGCCGGCCATGATGATCGCGACGATCAGCGCCCGGCGGGTCCATTTCAGCCAGCGGTAGATATTGCCTTCAGCCGGCGGCTGATAGAGCGGCAGAACCAAGTGGTTCAGTGCCATCCCTGACAGCGCCAGGGTGGTGACTATGATCAGGCCGCTGGCCGCCGACAGACCGCCGACATAGGCGAGCAACGCCAGCGGTTTGCTGTTGGCGGCGATACCGATACCAAGGGTGAAATATTCCGGATTGGTCGTGGCACCGAGCTTCAGGCCGGCCCAGAGAATCAGCGGCACTGCCAGACTCATCAGCAGCAGGAACAGCGGTAAGCCCCAGCTCGCACTGACCAGCGAGCGCGGATTTAGGTTTTCGGTAAAGGTCATGTGATACATGTGCGGCATCACGATCGCCGAGGCGAAGAACACCAGCAGCAGTGTCCGCCAAGGGCCTTCCTGCAATGGTGTGTGCAGGGCGGCGAGGGCGGTCTGGTTTTGCAGCAGCCACAGTTCAAGCTGTTGCGGGCCGTCGAACACACCGTACAGCGCATACAGGCCGACGCCGCCGAGGGCGATCAGTTTGATCACCGATTCGAAGGCAATCGCGAACACCAGGCCTTCGTGTTTCTCGCGGGTAGCGATGTGGCGTGAGCCGAAAAAAATCGTGAACAGAATGATCAGCGCGCAGAACGCCAATGCCACGCGGCTCTGAATCGGCTCGCCAGTCAGAATGCCAATGGAGTCGGCCACCGCCTGAATCTGCAACGCCAGCAAGGGCAGTACACCGATCAGCATGAAAATCGTTGTCAGTGCACCGGCCCAGGTACTGCGAAAACGGAACGCGAACAGATCGGCCAGCGACGACAGTTGATAGGTGCGGGTAATTTTCAGGATCGGATAGAGCAACACCGGCGCCAGCAGAAACGCGCCGGACACGCCGAGGTAGCTGGACAGAAAGCCATAACCGTACTGATACGCGAGGCCGACCGTGCCGTAGAACGCCCAGGCACTGGCGTAAACCCCCAGCGACAAGGTGTAGGTCAACGGGTGGCGAATGATTGCCCGCGGGATCATGCCCCGTTCGCTGATCCAGGCAACGCCGAACAGCACCGCCAGGTACGCGGCGCTGATCAGGATCATCTGGGTCAGGCTAAAGCTCATCGGCATCTTTTTGGCTCTGCAGGATGAAGGTCACGACAATCAGGATCAGCCAAAGCAGATAGGGGCGATACCAGGCGCCCGTAGCGTCGATCCACCAATCCATGATGGCGGGGGAAAACAGATAGATCCCCACGACTAAAAGCAGGACCAAGCGATAGATGTACATCCCGGCCTCTCTTTTTTATGCGCGTGCCCGAAAACGTGCGGCGATGGTAACGGATGGGCGCGCGACTGCAAGTGTCGTCATAGCAGTTGCGCCTCGGGCAGGGTCAGTGTGCGCGGTATCTTCGTCGCATCCCAATGCTTGCTGCCCCAACTGAGCAGTTCTTGCGGCGAGGCGTGCGCCAGTTCGGCACCGGGGTTTTGCCCCAGGGCGCGCAGGGCTCGCAGCAACAACGGCGTGGCTTGATCAGCCTGCAGCGGTGGCGAACGGTAGGTCTTGCCGAGCTTGTTACCGTCCGGTTGGGTAATCAGCGGTAGGTGCAGATAACGCGGTTGGCGCAGGCCGAGCAGTTCTTGCAGATACAGCTGACGCGGAGTCGAGTCGAGCAGATCGGCGCCGCGCACAATGTCGGTGATGCCTTGCCACGCATCATCGAGCACCACGGCCAGTTGATAGGCGTAGAGCCCGTCGCGCCGGCGGATGACGAAATCGCCGACATCGCGCCCCAGATGCTGGCGGTATTCACCCTGCACGCGGTCGATGAAGTGGTATTCCAGTTCCGGCACGCGCAGGCGGATGGCGGCGTCTTGCTGGTCGTGGCCGAGATTGCGGCACAGGCCCGGATAAATGCCGTTGTACGCTTCGAGCTGTTTGCGCGAGCAGGTGCAGGCGTACGCGAGACCGTGATTGAACAGGCTGTTGAGAACGTCGGCGTAGGCGTCGTGCCGATCGCTCTGACGCACCATGTCGCCGTCCCATTCGAAGCCATAGCTTTCCAGCGCCTTGAGGATTGCCGCTTGCGCACCGGGCTCTTCACGGGGCGGATCGAGATCTTCCATGCGCACCAGCCAGCGACCGCCGACCGAGCGCGCGTCGAGGTAGGAGGCGAGGGCGGCAACCAGCGAACCGAAGTGCAGGTGGCCACTGGGGGTTGGGGCGAAGCGGCCGATGTAGGCGGGGGGTGTTTTGGCAGTCATGAAGACGAAACTACTTTTCAGGCTATACGCAGGTCAACTTGTAGGAGTGAGCCAGCTCGCGATAACGGTGTGACATTCAACACCGATATTGACTGACCCACCGCTATCGCGAGCAGGCTCACTCCTACAAAAGGCAAAGGCAAAGGCAAAAGGCAGAAACAAAAACGGAGCGTTCGCACGCTCCGTTTTTCGTTCAGGTCGAGATTACTTGCCGACCTGCTTTTCCTTGATCTCAGCCAGGTTCTTGCAGTCGACGCACATGTCGGCGGTAGGACGGGCTTCAAGGCGCTTGACGCCGATCTCGATGCCGCACGAATCGCACCAGCCGTATTCGCCGTCTTCGATCAGTTGCAGTGTCTTGTCGATCTTCTTGATCAGCTTGCGCTCGCGATCACGGGCACGCAGTTCAAGGGCGAACTCTTCTTCCTGACTGGCACGGTCGGCCGGGTCGGGAAAGTTGGCCGCTTCGTCCTTCATGTGATCAACAGTTCGGTCGACTTCCTGCATCAAGTCCAGTTTCCACTTGGTCAGGATCTTGGTGAAGTGCGCGCGCATGGGTTTGCCCATGTACTCTTCGTCTTTGGCCTGAACGTAAGGTTCGAAGCCACTGATCGCCGTTTGCTGCTGTTGCTTTGCTTGGGTGGGCATGAAATGGACCGCCTCTACTCTTGTAATCCATTGCGCAGGATTGCTCCATCACCGACACCTGCCGGCCCTGCGGCTGCAAGCGGGCGAACTTACCAGATCAAATCGGCCTGCGCTACTCCCGGATGTCGAGGCCCCGGCGGGTGGCGCTTGCAAATGTTTGGCAAGCCGTGTCTGGTGGTGTTGAAGACCTGTTCAATCACTGATTTTAGTCAATCCTGGAGCGTACGCTCATATCGTTACAGTCCAGCGTTCTCGAGGCTGTGACCGCTACGGGTTCTCGCTCGTTCCGGCAGATGGGTAGAATCGTCTCTTTTTCCCTGCCGAAGGAAAACCAATGGCTCAGCCTTACAGTGCGCGCAGTCGTGCGATCGAACCGTTCCATGTGATGGCGCTGCTGGCGCGAGCCAATGAATTACAGGCTGAAGGCCACGACGTGATCCATCTGGAAATCGGCGAGCCGGACTTCACTACGGCCGAGCCGATCATCCGTGCCGGGCAAGCGGCGCTGACGGCAGGCAAGACCCGTTACACCGCTGCGCGCGGCATTCCTGAACTGCGTGAGGCGATTGCCGGGTTTTATCAATCGCGTTACGGCCTAGACATTGATCCACGACGGATTCTGATCACTCCGGGCGGTTCCGGTGCGCTGTTGCTGGCCAGTGCGTTGCTGGTCGATCCCGGGAAACACTGGCTCTTGGCGGATCCCGGTTATCCGTGCAACCGCCATTTCCTGCGTTTGGTCGAAGGCGCAGCGCAGCTTGTCCCTGTAGGGCCGGACGTGCGTTATCAACTGACCCCGGATCTGGTCGAGCGTCATTGGGATCACGATAGCGTCGGTGCACTGGTCGCCTCGCCGGCCAACCCGACCGGCACGATTCTGACTCGCGATGAGCTGGCCGGGTTATCTACAGCCATCAAGGCCAGACACGGCCATCTGGTGGTGGACGAGATCTATCACGGTCTGACGTACGGCACCGATGCTGCCAGCGTGCTGGAAGTCGATGACAGTGCGTTTGTGTTGAACAGCTTTTCCAAGTATTTCGGCATGACCGGTTGGCGCCTCGGCTGGCTGGTGGCGCCGGAGGCGGCGGTCAGTGAGCTGGAAAAGCTGGCGCAGAATCTCTACATCAGTGCGCCGAGCATGGCGCAACACGCGGCGCTGGCCTGTTTTGAACCCGATACCATCGCCATTCTGGAAGAGCGCCGCGCCGAATTCGGTCGTCGTCGCGATTTCCTCCTGCCGGCGTTGCGCGAGTTGGGATTCAACATTGCCGTGGAGCCTGAGGGCGCGTTCTATTTGTACGCCGATATCAGCCAGTTCGGCGGTGATGCCTTCGCGTTCTGCCGTCATTTCCTCGAAACCGAACATGTCGCGTTCACGCCGGGACTGGACTTCGGTCGCTATCAGGCCAGTCACCATGTGCGTTTTGCCTACACGCAAAATCTCCCTCGCTTACAGGAAGCGGTGGAACGCATCGCGCGTGGCTTGAAGAGTTGGCAAGGCTGATGCGCTTTTATCCGGAACTTGAAGAAGCGCGGCTGATCCGTCGCTACAAGCGTTTTCTCGCCGATATCGAAACCGTTAGCGGCGAGTTGCTGACCATTCACTGCCCGAACACCGGTTCGATGCTCAATTGTCAGGTCGAGGGCGGGCAGGTCTGGTTCAGCCGCTCCAATGACCCGAAACGCAAATTGCCCGGCACTTGGGAAATCGGCGAAACCCCGCAGGGCCGCTTGTTTTGCGTAAACACCGGGCGCGCCAACGGGCTGGTCGAAGAAGCCTTGCAGGCGGGCGCGATCACCGAGTTGAACGGTTTCACTGCGTTGAAACGCGAAGTGGCGTACGGCCAGGAAAAAAGCCGCATCGATTTTCGCCTCGAATACCCGAGCGGCCCGGCTTACGTCGAGGTGAAAAGCGTCACCTTGGGCTTCGATGGCACGGCGGTGGCGGCGTTTCCTGATGCCGTGACCCAGCGTGGCGCCAAGCACCTGCGCGAATTAGCGCATCTGGCGCGGGACGGCATTCGCGCGGTGCAGTTGTACTGCGTGAATCTGACCGGGATCGAAGCGGTGCGTCCTGCCGAAGAAATTGATTCGGCTTATGCCCAGGCGCTGCGCGAAGCGGTGGCATGTGGTGTTGAAGTGCTGGCGTACGGCGTTCGCTTGAACCACGAAGAAATGGTCATCGATCGCCGTCTCGATGTATTGCTCAACGGTTAAACATCGATCCACAGGCCTTGCGCGTCTTCGCGGCAAGGGATGGCGGTGAGTGCTTGCCCGGCGCAGGGCCCGGCCACGCATTCACCGTCCTCGATGAGAAACAGTGCGCCGTGGGTGGCGCACTGGATCAGGCTGTTGCTCGGGTCGAGAAACTGGTCGGGGTGCCATTCCAGCCCGACGCCACGGTGCGGGCAGCGATTCAGATAAACGTAGGCCTGGCCGCTGCGGCGCACGGCAAAGAGCTTTTTTCCGTCGACTTCAAACCCACGGCTGGCGGCTTCGGCGAGCTCGGCGCCCGCGCAGAGAAACTTCATGACTATCCTCTACTGTCCGCTCGTGTCTGGATATGTCCGAGCTTGACGTTTAAATGCAAACAATTATCAAATGGCGGCCTTCGTCCGCAGGGCGGCTGGCAGGGTCGAGGATACTTGGCCTGTTATCCGGATGCCCGGGAAAAACGTCTTTCAAGGAAGCTGTGTATGCGCCTGAGTACCCGCGTTGTCGTGCTGTGTGCCGGACTGTTCGTCAGCCATCAGGCTGCAGCGGCCGATTTGCCGCAACGGTGGGTCAGCGCTGGCGGCGCGTTGTCGGAGTGGGTCGCGGCATTGGGGGGCGAGTCAAAACTGGTCGGCGTCGATACCACCAGCCAACATCCTGAATCCTTGAAGGCGCTGCCGAGCATTGGTTATCAGCGCAGTCTTTCGGCAGAAGGTATTCTCAGCCTGCGTCCGGACATCCTCATCGGCACCGAAGAAATGGGCCCGCCACCCGTGCTTGCGCAGGTGAAAGCGGCCAAGGTTCAAGTCGAATTGTTTTCGGCTCAACCGGATTTGCCGACGCTGGAGAACAACCTCACACATCTGGGCCGGTTGCTTGGCGCTGAAGCGCAGGCAACGCAGTTGCTGCAAAGTTATCAACAGCAACTCGATGCGCAGAAAGCACGAGTCACTGACACGCAATCCAAGCAGAAAGCGCCCGGCGTACTGTTGCTGCTCGGCCACGCGGGCGGCAAGCCGTTGATCGCCGGCAAGGACACTGCCGCCGACTGGCTGCTGCAGCAGGCGGGCGGGCATAACCTGGCGACGCACACCGGTTACAAGCCGTTTTCCGTGGAATCCCTCGCCAGCCCCGATCCTGAAGTGCTGGTGTTCGCTGATCGTGCGCTGACCGGTGAGGCGGCGAAAGCAGCGCTGTTCAAGGAAAACCCGATTCTCAATTCAAGCCGTGCGGCCAAGGCCGGGCGCGTGCTGGAGCTGGATCCGACGCTGCTCGTCGGTGGGCTCGGACCGCGTCTGCCAGCCGCACTGAAAACCCTGTCTGACGGTTTCTACCCGGCCAAGAGCGGCCAATGACCACATTGGTAAAACCCCGTGGCTTGTTTATTGGCCTGACGCTTCTGTGTTTGCTGGCGATCTGGCTGTCATTGGCGCTGGGGCCGGTGAGCCTGCCGCTGTTCGATACCTTGCGCGCGGCGTTGCGCATGCTCGGCGTGCCGCTGGCGCCGGACGGTCTGGAGCAGGCTGAACTGATTCTGGGGCAGATTCGTCTGCCGCGTACTTTGCTTGGATTGGCGGTCGGCGGCGTGCTGGCCTTGTCCGGCGTGGCGATGCAGGGCTTGTTTCGTAATCCGCTGGCGGATCCGGGGCTGGTTGGGGTTTCCAGTGGCGCGGCGTTGGGCGCGGCGATTGCGATTGTCGGCGGCTCTTTTTTCGGTGGTTTGCCGGAGTGGTTCGGGCCTTATCTGTTGTCGGTGTGCGCGTTTCTTGGCGGGCTTGGCGTCACGGCGCTGGTTTATCGCCTCGGTCGCCGCAACGGTCAGACTAACGTTGCAACCATGCTGCTGGCGGGCATCGCCCTGACCGCGCTGGCCAGTTCGGCGGTTGGCCTGTTCACTTATCTGGCCGACGACGCGACCCTGCGTACGCTGACGTTCTGGAACCTCGGCAGCCTCAATGGCGCCAGTTACTCGCGGCTTTGGCCGTTGCTGATCATCAGCGCCGGGGTTGCGTTATGGTTGCCGCGTCGGGCCAAGGCGCTGAATGCGCTGCTGCTCGGGGAATCCGAGGCAGGGCATTTGGGCATTGATGTCGAGCGGCTCAAACGTGAACTGGTGTTCTGTACGGCGCTGGGTGTTGGCGCAGCGGTGGCAGCGGCGGGCATGATCGGTTTCGTCGGGTTGGTGGTGCCGCACCTGGTGCGTCTGCTCGCAGGGCCGGATCACAAAGTGTTACTGCCGGCGTCGGTACTGGCGGGCGCGAGCCTGTTGTTGCTGGCTGATCTGGTGGCGCGATTGGCCCTGGCGCCAGCGGAGTTGCCGATCGGTATCGTTACGGCGTTTATCGGCGCGCCGTTCTTTCTCTATCTGCTGCTGCGAGGGCGTGCCTGATGCTGCGTGCGCACAATCTACAGATCCTGCGCGGCCGCAAAACGGTACTCAGCGGATTGACCCTGCAACTTGAACCGGGCGAAGTGCTCGGTGTGTTGGGGCCCAACGGTGCCGGCAAAAGTACATTGCTGGGCGCTCTCTGCGGTGAACTGACCGCCATTGAAGGCGGGGTTTCTCTCGATGGTGAGGCGTTGGCGCGTTGGACGGGCACGCAACGCGCCCAGCGTCTGGCGGTGCTGCCGCAGGTCTCGACTCTGGATTTTGCCTTTCGCGTTGAGGAAGTGGTCGGTATGGGTCGCTTGCCCTATCAAAGCGGCCAGGTGCGCGATGACGAAATTATTGCGGCGGCGCTGGCGGCAGCGGATGCCGGGCATCTGAGCGGTCGCAGTTATCTGGCGTTGTCCGGCGGTGAACGTCAGCGGGGGCATCTGGCGCGAGTGCTGGCACAACTCTGGCCGGGGCAGGCGGGGCAGACATTGTTGCTCGATGAGCCAACGTCAATGCTCGATCCGCTGCATCAGCACACCACCTTGCAAGCGGTGCGTGAGTTTGCCGACCGTGGCGCAGCGGTATTGGTGATCCTGCATGATCTGAATCTGGCGGCGCGCTATTGTGATCGCATTCTGCTGCTTGAAGGCGGGCGTCCGGTGGCTCTGGATACGCCGGAGCAAGTGCTGCGGCCGGATACGCTGAAAGCTGTGTTCGGTCTTGAAGTCTTGGTGCAACCGCACCCGGAGCGTGGGCATCCGCTGATCATCGCCCGCTGATCCTGTCATCGAGGTGATTGCATGCGTGGCTTGTGGCTATTAGCAGTGGTGTGGCTCGCGGGGTGTCAGCATGTGGTTGCGCCACCGCCGATCAGTGGCGAGATTCGCGATTTGCGCAATGGCGAGGTGCTGACGGCGCAGCAACTGGTCAATCGGCTTGCTGCGCCTGAGCAAGTGATCATCGGTGAGCAGCATGACAATGCCGATCATCACGCCGCGCAGCTGTGGTTGTTGCAGTCCCTTGGTGAGCGACGGCCGCAAGGGAGTCTATTATTGGAAATGCTCACGCCGGATCAGCAGCCCAAAGTCGATGCCCTGCGCCAGCCTGCTTCGCCACCCGCTGATCTTCCTGTTGCATTGGCCTGGCAGGATGGCTGGGACTGGAATCTTTATGGCCCGATTGTGCGCTTCGCCCTCGCGCAGCCTTATCCGCTGCTGGCGGCCAATCTTGAAAACAGCGAAATCCGCGCTTTCTATCGCAATGCTTCAGCTCTGAGCGGTGCGCGCACTAATGCGGCGTCGGTGAAAAAAACGCTGCTGGAACAGATCAGTGATTCCCACTGTGGCTTGCTGCCAGAATCACAGATGCCGGCGATGCTCGCCGTTCAGCAACAACGTGATCGGCGTATGGCCGAGCGCCTGTTGGCTGCAGCGAAACCTTCTTTGTTACTGGCCGGGGCGTGGCATGCGCGCAAGGACGTCGGTGTGCCGTTGCATATTGTGGATTTGGGCGCCACTGAAGCCCCTGCGGTTTTGATATTGGCAGAGCAGGGCGGCGAGGTAACAGCCGCGATGGCCGATTACGTTTGGTACACAGCCGCCACGCCAAAGCAGGACTATTGCGAACAGATGCGCAAACAATTCGGCAAATGACTTTTCCACAGGCAAAAAAAGACCCGGTAAAAACCGGGTCAAATAACCGTGATTAGCCTGATGAGGAGATAATCTGAGAGTCCGAACCAAGGGCTTTTCAGAATATCGACTGATCTCGCGACCAGTTGTGATAATCATAGCGATTCTCATTACGGAGTCAACAACTGATTCTGCATTTATTTGATTTAGTCGACGAAATGGCCGGAACACCCCGAAAACAAAGGCTTCGCGCTAACCTTCGGCTCTCGTCAATTGAGTGAGCTGGGTGTTCAGTTGGCCAATGCGCCGCGCCATGCTTTCGATCAAGCTATGCGCGATCTTCGGATTGGATCGAGTCATGCTTAAAAACTGGTCGCCGGGAATCAGCATCACGGTGCTCGGATCGCGAGTGATCACCGTAGCATTGCGCGGTTCGCCAGTGAACACTGCCATGGCGCCAAAAATTTCGTCCTTGGGCACATCGCCCACCTTTTGCCCATCGACGAATGCCTCGGCATGTCCGTCGATGATCACAAAGACGTGATCGGCGGCGTCGCCCTGATGGATCAGGACTTCACCTGCCTCGACCCGTTTGAAGCCGTTGGTGCTGCGAAACTCTCGCGGCTTCAACTCTGCCACTGCGTGAGCGAGGATTGCCATTTGCCCCAGCAGGTATGCGAGAAATTGATCTGCTCGGGAAGCATCGGCATACAGATGCTGAAAAAGCGCGTGGCGATGATAGGGTTGCAAGCGCAATGGCCCGTCACTGCAAAAGCGGCAGTCGCCCCACTCTTCACCTTGCTGAAGGCCGATCAAATCACCTTCCTGCCAGTAAAACAGTGGGCGCGCGCCGATGCAGCCGTTGATCACGCCTTCGCTGAGCAGAAAAAGCTGATCATCTGGCAACTGCGCGAGCAAATCATCCGTTGCCTGCAGTTCGACAATCGCGCCACAGGGGGCGAGGCCTTCGAGCCATTGCCCAGGCAAACTCTGCAAGCGATTGATCAGTGCGTCGGCGTGTGCCGATTGGTCCCCCAGTAAATACATGGCGGTCAGCGCCCGTTCAGTTCTTGTGACGCGAGGAAATGGCATCGAGCTGCTTGTTCAGGGCGTCCTTGCGCTCGGCGGGAATGTCGTTCCAGTGCACATCCATCAGCGCGCCTTCGATCGCATACAACAACACCTTCGATGCGCGAAACCCGCGGGTACGCACGGCCCGGTAGGCGTCCACCGCGCCCAGGCGACGCAAGTCCGAGGCGCTGTGGATGCCCACGGCATGCAGCCATTGCGCCGACGTCTTGCCAAGATTCTTCAGGTGTTGCAGTTCATCATTCATCAAGCCTCCTTGCGACGGCCGAATGGTGCGTGGGCGAGCTTCTCAGGAGTGTAGCCATCAGTAGGAAAAGCGTGGTTCTTTGGTCGGATTCGACGCAAATGCTTCTAAGAAAAGAAGTTTGAAAGGCCTGCGAGCGCAGAAAGGACGGAGAAAACACACATATCAATGTAGGAGTGAGCCTGCTCGCGATAGCGGACTGGCAGGCACACATGTGTTGAATGTTAAACCGCTATCGCGAGCAGGCTCACTCCTACAGGGAAGGCGCTGGATGGTTATTTCAGCGAGTGCGATAACGCAAACGCGTACCGAAATTCATCGACATCAGAATCTCGTCGGCGCTCAGCTCAGGGGGAAAGTACGCCCCGGAAATCTGCGCGTGGGCCAGGCTCGCACCTTCCAGCGATGCATTACGGAAATCGATGCCACGCAAATCGGCGGAACGGAAGTACGCGTCCCGGAAATCCACGCCATCGGCGTTCAGTTCACGCAGATCAAGACCACGGAAGTCGCCGCCGACCATGTCGATCGGGCCGTCTTGCGGCCGTTCCTTGTTGAAACCTGTGATGTCGTCTTTGTGCAGCAAGGCGTATAGCGGGGTGTCGAGAAGTTTCGGCTGGCTCATGTCATATCACCGTTGGTTTTATGACGCCAGTATAGTGCCACTATTTGACGGCCGTGAAGCAAGCGAGGGCTTCACGACCGAAATAGTTTCTTACAAGCCTGGCAGGCGCTGACGGATCTGCGCGACCACGGTGTCCAGCGTGCCGGATTCATTGGTCTGCACGCGTTTGCTGCGCAGGATTTCTTCTGGTGTCAGCGCTTCGCGGTTGGCTTGCTGTGCTTCGATCACCGCGAGGGTGGCGTCGGACGGATCCTTCTGGTCGGCCTGACGAATCGCCAGCCAGCTCTCGATGACCGCTTGCGGCGCGTTGCAGTCGAGGATCAGGAACGGCGTACCGGTGGCTTCAGCGATTTTCGCCGCGTTGTCGCGCTGCTCACGCTTCAAGTAAGTGGCGTCAATCACTACCGGGAAACCGGCGTGCAGGATCACTTCAGCGATTTCATGCAAGCGTGCGTAGGTCGCGGCGCTGGCGTCAGCGCTGTAAATGCCGGCCTGTACATTGTTGTCGACGGTTTGCTCACCGAACAAACGCTTGCGTTCAACATCGGAGCGCAGGCGAATCGCGCCCAGCGCTTCGACCAGACGCATGGCTACATGGCTCTTGCCGACAGCGGATACGCCGTGGGTGATTGCCATGAAGCGCGAAGGAATGGTGCTGTAGCTTTCGGCCAGGTTGGCGTAGTTGCGGTACTGGCGCAGAGTGGTGGCGCGCTGCACCGGGGTCGCGTCCGCCGGCATGCTGAACAGGGCAACCTTGGCGCGAACCAGGGCACGGTAGGCTTTGTAAAAGTTCAGCACTTCCAGACCTTGATAGTCGCCGGTCAGCTCCAGGTACTGGCTGATGAAACGGCGGGCCAGGGATTTCAGGCCGCGGTCTTCCAGGTCCATCGCGAGGAAACCGGTGTCGGCCCAAACGTCGGTGAAGCGGAACGGTTCGTTGAACTCGATGCAGTCGAAGATCACTACTTTGCCGTCGATGACCGTGGCGTTACCCAAGTGGATATCGCCGTGGCATTCACGGGTGAAACCTTCGGTCTTGCGCTGAGCGAACAACGGCTTGAGACGTTCGAAGCTGCTTTCGGCCCAGGCTTTCAAAGCCTCGAGCTGCAGCAGATCGTTCTTGTCGCTGAGGAACGGCAGGATCTGCTCGAAGTTTTGCGACACCGGCGCCATTACGCTGTCCGGGGTGCCTGCGTCGTGCTCAGCCGGGACTTTCGGCGCACTCAGGTGGAAACGCGCGATCTGCTCGGCCATCTCATCGATGTGCTGGGTGGTCAGCTCGCCGTTGGCTTGCAGGGTGCTGAGCATGCCGGTCTGCGGGAATTGGCGCATTTTCAGCACATATTCGATGGCCGGGCCGTCGCCGCCCAGTTGCGGTGCTTCGACGCTACCGGTCACTGGCAACACTTCCAGATACAAATCGTCGGTCAGGCGCTGGTTCAGGCGCAGCTCTTCAGCGCAGAAATGTGCGCGTGAATCGAGGCCGGTGAAGTCGAGGAAGCCGAAATTGACCGGCTTCTTCACTTTATAGGCAAAGGGACCGGTGAGGATCACCCAAGAGATATGGGTTTCGATGACCTGGAACCCTTCGACGGGGTGCGGGTAGAGGGCCGGGTTTTGCAGGGCAGCGATCAGTGACTGGCTCACGGGCGATCCTTCAGAGACTGGGGGGAAATTCGATGCGGCCATTATGGCCGCTCGCCAGCCTGACGCAAACCTCGGAGCGCTCCTGTTGAGGATGAATAAAGTGCGTATAATCCGCCGCCATGACTCGAACCCGATCTCCCCGTACCAAGAAAAAACCACCCTCCAAGGGCCTGAACCCGTGGTTGAGCTGGGCCATTAAACTCAGTCTGGTCGGCCTTGTGGTGCTGGCTGGCTTCGCCGTTTACCTCGATGCCGTGGTTCAGGAGAAGTTCTCCGGCAAGCGCTGGACCATCCCGGCCAAGGTGTACGCGCGCCCGCTCGAGCTGTTCGTCGGACAAAAGCTCAGCAAGGACGATTTCCTGACCGAACTCGATGCCCTCGGCTATCGCCGCGAAGCCGTGAGCAACGGTCCCGGTGCCGCAGCGGTCAATGGCAATACAGTCGATCTGAACACCCGTGGCTTCCAGTTCTATGAAGGCCTGGAAAAACCGCAGCCAGTGCGCGTGCGTTTCTCCGGGGACTATGTCGCTGAACTGTCGGCAATCAACGGTTCGAAACTCTCCGTGGTGCGCCTTGAACCGCTGATGATCGGCGGCATTTATCCAAAAAATCTCGAAGACCGCATTCTGATCAAGCTCGATCAGGTGCCGCCGTATCTGCTCGAAACACTGGTCGCCGTGGAAGACCGCGATTACTACAGCCACTGGGGCGTGTCGCCGAAGTCGATTGCCCGTGCTATCTGGGTCAACACCTCTGGCGGCAAGATGACCCAGGGCGGCAGTACGCTGACCCAGCAGTTGGTAAAAAACTTCTACCTGACCAGTGAACGCAGCCTGACCCGCAAGCTCACCGAAGCAATGATGGCGATGCTGCTGGAGCTGCATTACGACAAGAAGGAAATCCTTGAGGCCTACCTCAACGAAGTCTTCGTCGGGCAGGACGGTCAGCGTGCAGTGCACGGTTTCGGTCTGGCCAGCCAGTTCTTCTTCGGTCAGCCACTGTCCGAGTTGAAGCTGCATCAGGTTGCATTGCTGGTCGGCATGGTCAAAGGCCCGTCCTACTACAACCCGCGTCGTAATCCCGAGCGTGCGCTGGAACGACGTAACCTGGTGCTCGACGTGCTTGAGCAGCAGGGCGTGGCGACTGCCGAGCAGGTCGAAGCGGCGAAGAAAATGCCGCTGGGCGTGACTACGCGCGGCAAGCTTGCCGACAGCTCGTTCCCGGGCTTCATCGATCTGGTCAAGCGTCAGCTGCGTGAAGACTATCGCGACGAAGACTTGACCGAGGAAGGCCTGCGCATCTTCACCAGTTTCGACCCGATCCTGCAGATGAAAGCCGAGGCTTCGGTCAACGACACCTTTAAACGTCTGGCCGGGCGCAAGGGCTCCGACGATGTCGAAGCGGCGATGGTCGTGACCAACCCGGAAACCGGCGAAGTCCAGGCGATGATCGGCAGCCGACAAGCCAGTTATGCCGGGTTCAACCGCGCACTGGATGCGGTGCGCCCAATCGGTTCGTTGATCAAGCCGGCGGTTTATCTGACTGCGCTGGAAAAGCCGAGCCAGTACACGCTGACCAGTTGGCTGTCGGATGATCCGTTGTCGGTCAAAGGTGCGAACGGTCAGGTGTGGAAGCCGCAGAACTATGATCGCCGATCCCACGGCACCGTGTTCCTCTATCAGGGCCTGGCGCATTCCTACAACCTCTCGACTTCGCGCCTGGGTCTGGAAGTGGGCGTGCCGAATGTGCTCAAGACCTTGGGTCGCCTTGGTGTGACACGCGAATTTCCTGCGTTCCCGTCGATGTTGCTCGGTGCTGGCGGCATGACCCCGATCGAAGTCGCCACCATGTATCAGACCCTCGCCAATGGTGGTTTCAACACGCCGATGCGCGGGATTCGCAGCGTACTGACCGCCGAGGGCGAACCGCTCAAGCGTTATCCGTTCCAGATCGAACAGCGTTTCGATCCGGCGTCCATTTATCTGATCCAGAACGCCATGCAGCGCGTGATGCGTGAAGGTACCGGCAGCTCCGTTTATAACGTGCTGCCCAAGACCCTGACGCTGGCGGGCAAGACCGGTACCAGTAACGATTCCCGCGACAGCTGGTTCGCCGGCTTCAGTCAGGATGTGCTGGCGGTGGTCTGGCTGGGGCGCGACGATAACGGCAAGACACCGTTCACCGGTGCGACCGGTGCGCTGCAGGTCTGGACCAGTTTCATGCGCAAGGCCGATCCGCTGCCGCTGGACATGCCGCAGCCGGACAACGTCGTGCAGGCGTGGGTCGATTCGCGTACCGGGCAGGGCTCCGATGCCAACTGCCCGGGGGCGGTGCAGATGCCGTATATTCGCGGCAGCGAACCGCCACCCGGCGCCGCGTGTGCGAGCGAAACGCCTGCATCCGGCGAGTCGGTGATGGATTGGGTCAAGGGCTGGATGAATTAAGCAAAGAGGGTTTCAAGTGAACAAGTGGTTGATTCCAGCGGTGACTGCCGTGGTTTTGCTCAGCGGCTGCTCTTCCGTACAGCGTGGTTCGATCCCGGTGGTTGATTCCGGTACTGCGGTGTCCAACAGCGAGCGTATGTCGGCCAATGGCGGTTTCCGTCAGACGACGGTCAAGCGTCCTGTGCAGGGCCAGGCTCAGGCTATTCCCCAAGGCGATACTGGGGTGGGGGTGATGGGGCCGGGCGGCGGCGCTGCGGTGTCGACACCGATCAGCTCTTCGCCAATCGTGCCGGGCCCCGCGTCCGGTGGTATCCCGTCGGGGCCTTACACGCCTTCGCCGGTTGAGTCGGCGCCGGTCAATTCCGGCAGCTACAGCATGCCTTCGACGCCGAGCGGTATTCCATCCGCCAGCAGCGGCGGTGGCTTGGCGGCGGACGAGCAGTTGGACGGTCCGGTACTCGCCTTGCTGACCACCGCTCAGCAGCAACAGGCCGGAGGCGATCTCAATGGAGCGTCTTCCAGCCTGGAGCGTGCACAGCGTGTCGCTCCGCGTGAGCCGCAAGTGCTTTATCGTCTGGCGCAGGTGCGCATGGCTCAAGGTGACGCGCCGCAAGCCGAGCAATTCGCTCGCCGTGCGCTGACCATGGCCAACGGTCGTCCGGACCTGCAGGCCAATCTGTGGGAAGTCATCGCCCAAGCCCGCGAGAAGCAAGGCGATTCCGCCGGTGCCACTTTGGCCCGACAGAAGGCCAAGGTCTCGCTGTGATGGATGCTCGTTTCCCGAAAATCGCCGACCAGTTGCTACTGATCGAGCGAGAGCTGCGCACTCAAGGCTGGTGGGACGAAGTTCAGCCGTCAGCGGAAGCGCTGAGCAGTGTCGAGCCGTTTTCGGTCGACACGCTGGACTTCGAACAGTGGCTGCAATGGATCTTCCTGCCGCGCATGAAGATGATTCTTGAGCAGGATCTGTCATTGCCGAATGCCTCAGGCATTCAGGAAATGGCCGAAATGGTCTTCGCCCAGCGTAATCTGGGTGGCAAGGATCGTCAGTTGCAGGTGCTGCTCAAAGAGTTTGACCTGCTGATCACTGCCTCGCGCTGAACCGATCCTTTCCGGGCTGGCACCGCCTCAATCCTTTTTACGGCGGACACCGGATAACTGTAGGAGCTGCCGCAGGCTGCGATCTTTTGATCCTGTTTTTAAAGCAAGATCAACAGATCGCAGCCTGCGGCAGCTCCTACAGGTGTCTACTCGCAATTCTGTGCGATTTGTTTCTGCGCTTCCACGATGCGCTCCTGCCGCTGCGCATCGTCCAGCCGGCGCAACTGTCCCTCCACTTCCTCCCTTAACCGCGGATTGTTCTGCAATTGCGCGAGGTTCGTGCGTGCCTGCTCGCAAAACTGCTTGAGCTGCGTCTGCTGATCGGCGACCTGTTTCTTCACCTTGTCGTCGATAGCCTTTTGATCGCCGAGTGCACCACTGCCCGGCATTGCCGCCGGTTTCGGTGGAGGCGAAGAGGGCGTCTGCAAGGTCGTCGACGGCTGACCCGGTGGCGGCTGCGCATCAAAATGGGTCACCCCTTGAGCGTCGACCCATTTGTAGATTTGAGCGGCCATACACCACGGGCTGAGGCCGATCAGCAGAGTAAGGAGGAGCGTTCGCATGCTGAATCCTTGGCAAAAGTGCGCAATTGACACTAACAGAGTAGCGGTTTTCAGGTTTTTTCTTGCGTTCTCATGTGCTTACCCACAATTAACCACACAGACGACTTGACTTGGAGAGGGCGAAACAGAAGAATCCAAAGTCCGCTGTAGAGGGACTGCCAGAAGCAGACCCACTCGGTAGATCATGAGGCGCACATCCGCGCCGACCTGTTACACCCGCAACGCGTTACCTCGCGCTGGGTGGGAAAGGCCCGCAACACTGGGACGATCCCAATACTTGCTCAGTCAGTGCTGACGTAGTCGGCGACCACCGTCGCTCATGCTCTGCCGAGAAGTAAACCTATTAAGACCCGCCCCTTTTTTGTGGACGGTATTCTGGCGTTTTAGAGGTGAACAACGTGGAGCTTTTATCTGGCGGTGAGATGCTTGTCCGCTTTTTGCGTGACGAAGGCGTCAAATATATCTACGGGTACCCGGGTGGTGCTCTCCTGCATGTTTACGATGCCCTGTTCAAAGAACCGGAAGTGAATCACATCCTGGTTCGTCACGAACAAGCGGCGACCCATATGGCTGACGGCTACGCCCGTGCCACCGGTAAAGCCGGCGTGGTATTGGTGACGTCCGGTCCAGGCGCCACAAACGCCATCACCGGTATCGCCACGGCCTATATGGATTCGATTCCAATGGTGATCATTTCCGGTCAGGTGCCAAGCACCATGGTCGGCACCGACGCGTTCCAGGAAACCGACATGATCGGTATCTCCCGGCCGATCGTGAAGCACAGCTTCATGATCAAGCACGCTTCGGAAATCCCGGAAGTCATGAAGAAGGCCTTCTACCTGGCGCAATCCGGTCGTCCGGGTCCGGTCGTGGTCGACATCCCGAAAGACATGACCAACCCGGCTGAGAAGTTCGAATACGTCTTCCCGAAAAAAGCCAAGCTGCGCTCCTACAGCCCGGCCGTTCGCGGTCACTCCGGGCAAATCCGCAAGGCGGCAGAAATGCTCCTGGCGGCCAAACGCCCAGTGCTCTATTCGGGTGGCGGCGTCATCCTCGGCAACGGTTCCGCACCGCTGACCGAACTGGCAAAAATGCTCAACCTGCCCGTGACCAACACCTTGATGGGCCTGGGTGGTTTCCCAGGCACTGATCGTCAGTTCATCGGCATGCTCGGCATGCACGGCAGTTACACCGCCAACCTGGCGATGCATCACGCTGACGTGATCCTGGCGGTCGGCGCGCGTTTCGACGATCGCGTGATCAACGGCCCGGCGAAGTTCTGCCCGAATGCCAAGATCATCCATATCGACATCGATCCGGCTTCGATTTCCAAGACCATCAAGGCCGACGTGCCAATCGTGGGTCCGGTGGAGAGCGTCCTGACCGAAATGGTCGCGATCCTCAAGGAAATCGGCGAGACCCCGAACAAGGAGTCCGTGGCCAGTTGGTGGAAGCAGGTTGATGAATGGCGTGGTGATCGCGGCCTGTTCCCTTACGAAAAGGGCGACGGCAGCCTGATCAAGCCGCAAACCGTGATCGAAACCCTCTGCGAAGTGACCAAGGGCGATGCCTTTATCACCTCCGACGTGGGCCAGCACCAGATGTTCGCGGCGCAGTACTACACGTTCAACAAGCCGAATCGCTGGATCAACTCCGGCGGTCTGGGCACCATGGGCTTCGGTTTCCCGGCGGCCATGGGCATCAAGTTGAGCTTCCCGGATGACGACGTTGCCTGCGTGACCGGCGAAGGCAGCATCCAGATGAACATCCAGGAACTGTCGACCTGCCTGCAATATGGCTTGCCGGTGAAAATCGTCATCCTGAACAACGGTGTTCTGGGGATGGTTCGTCAGTGGCAGGACATGAGCTACGGCAGCCGTCACTCGCACTCCTACATGGAATCGCTGCCTGACTTCGTCAAGTTGGCTGAAGCCTACGGCCACGTCGGCGTACGCATCACCGAATCGAAAGATTTGAAGTCGAAGATGGCAGAAGCGTTCGCCATGAAGGATCGCCTGGTGATCATCGACGTTTCGGTCGACACCAGCGAGCACGTCTATCCGATGCAAATCAAAGACGGCTCGATGCGCGATATGTGGCTGAGCAAGACGGAGCGTACTTAATCATGCGGCACATTATTTCCTTGCTTCTGGAAAACGAACCCGGCGCTTTGTCTCGCGTAGTCGGCCTGTTCTCGCAGCGCAACTACAACATCGAAAGCCTGACCGTGGCCCCGACCGAAGACCCGACCCTGTCGCGTCTGACGCTGACCACCGTGGGCCACGATGAAGTCATCGAGCAGATCACCAAAAACCTGAACAAGCTGATCGAAGTGGTCAAGCTGGTGGACCTGTCGGAAAGTGCTCACATCGAGCGCGAACTGATGTTGGTCAAGGTCAAGGCCACTGGCGCCCAGCGCGCCGAGATCAAACGCACCACCGATATTTACCGTGGACAGATCGTCGACGTCAGTGCCAGCGTGTATACCGTTCAATTGACCGGTACCAGCGACAAGCTCGACAGCTTCATTCAGTCCATCGGCACCGCATCGATTCTGGAAACCGTCCGTAGCGGCGTGACCGGCATTGCCCGCGGCGACAAAGTACTCAGCATCTAAACCAAATTAGCGAATGGCCTGAACGGCCTGGATATATAGGGGAAATTCATGAAAGTTTTCTACGATAAAGACTGCGACCTGTCGATCATCCAGGGCAAGAAAGTTGCCATCATCGGTTACGGTTCCCAGGGCCACGCCCAAGCGTGCAACCTGAAAGATTCCGGTGTCGACGTTACCGTTGGTCTGCGTAAAGGTTCGGCCACTGTTGCCAAAGCTGAAGCTCACGGCCTGAAAGTGACCGACGTTGCTTCCGCTGTTGCGGCTGCCGACCTGGTCATGATCCTGACCCCGGACGAGTTCCAGTCCTCGCTGTACAAGAACGAAATCGAGCCGAACATCAAGAAAGGCGCCACCCTGGCCTTCTCCCACGGCTTCGCGATCCACTACAACCAGGTTGTTCCGCGTGCCGACCTCGACGTGATCATGATCGCGCCGAAAGCTCCGGGCCACACCGTGCGTTCCGAGTTCGTGAAGGGCGGTGGTATCCCTGACCTGATCGCGATCTACCAGGACGCCTCGGGCAACGCCAAAAACGTTGCACTGTCCTACGCTGCTGGCGTTGGTGGCGGTCGTACCGGCATCATCGAAACCACCTTCAAGGACGAGACCGAAACCGACCTGTTCGGCGAACAAGCCGTTCTGTGCGGCGGTACCGTTGAACTGGTCAAAGCCGGTTTCGAAACCCTGGTTGAAGCTGGCTACGCGCCGGAAATGGCCTACTTCGAATGCCTGCACGAACTGAAACTGATCGTTGACCTCATGTACGAAGGCGGTATCGCCAACATGAACTATTCGATCTCCAACAACGCCGAATACGGCGAGTACGTGACTGGCCCGGAAGTGATCAACGCCGAGTCCCGTCAGGCCATGCGCAACGCTCTGAAACGTATTCAGGACGGCGAATACGCCAAAATGTTCATCAGCGAAGGCGCAACCGGCTACCCTTCGATGACCGCCAAGCGTCGTAACAACGCCGCTCACGGCATCGAAGTCATCGGTGAGCAACTGCGCTCCATGATGCCGTGGATCGGTGCCAACAAGATCGTCGACAAAGCCAAAAACTAAGTCGTCATTCTTGTACGGAAAACGCGGCCTCGGCCGCGTTTTTTCGTTTGAGCCGGTGGTTCTGGTATAAAGCTGCAGCGTTTGTGGCCGAACTGTCGTCCTCAAGCACCTGTCGAAATTTCTCCAAACCGTTGCAAGGTAATGTCCATGAGCGAACGTCCCGAAGAGCCGAACAAGGCTTCTGACGCCGAAAGCCTGCTGCCCATCGATGAACACATCGAAGAAGGGCACGACGCAGAAGGTCGTAAAGTCCGGCATCGTGGTATCTATCTGCTGCCGAATCTGTTCACCACTGCGAACCTGTTCGCAGGGTTTTACTCCATCATCAACTCGATGAGCGCCCAGGCTGCTCTAAGCGCTGGCGACTCGGCCAATGCGAGCAAGTATTTCGCGTTCGCCGCGATCGCGATCTTCGTCGCCATGGTGCTCGACGGTCTCGACGGTCGCGTGGCGCGCATGACCAACACGCAAAGTGCCTTCGGCGCCGAGTACGACTCGCTGTCGGACATGGTCGCGTTCGGTGTTGCCCCAGCGCTGCTGGCGTTCGGCTGGGCGTTGGGCGACATGGGCAAGGTTGGCTGGATGGTCGCCTTCATCTATGTAGCGGGCGCGGCGTTGCGTCTGGCGCGCTTCAATACTCAGGTGGGGACGGCTGACAAGCGCTATTTCATCGGTCTGGCCAGTCCGGCAGCAGCCGGTGTGGTTGCGGGTATTGTCTGGGCGTTCAGCGATTACGGCATTCAGGGTTCGAAGATGTCGTTCCTGGTCGCACTGATGGTTGCGGCGGCCGGCATGCTGATGGTCAGCAACATCAAGTACAACAGCTTCAAGGAGCTGGACCTGAAGGGGCGCGTGCCGTTTGTGGCGATTCTTGCGGTGGTGTTGGTGTTCGCTGTGGTGTTCAGCGATCCGCCGCGCATTCTGCTGCTGGTGTTCCTCGCTTACGCGGCTTCTGGCCCGGTGCAGTACCTGTTGCATCTTCGTCGGCACAAAAAAGCCGAGTGATGTAATTTCCCGCATACTCCGCAGTCTATGGGTGCATCAGTCCTCCAAAGCTGCGGAGTTGCCATGTTGATCAAAGTCCCCAAAGCGTCCGACTGCCATGAGTCGGATGTCACGCCTGAAGCCATTTATCTCTCTCGCCGCCAATTATTGGGGGCCACTGCTGCCGGTATCGCCGTCAGTAGCCTGCCGCGCTGGGCCAGTGCCGACGATGCCGCTCGGTATGCCGATGTCGAGCCGGGCAAGGCACCTGCCTGGTTTAACGACAAGATGTCCTCTACTAAATGGGGGGCGGTCAACGTCAAGGATGAGGCTATCACGCCTTATAAAGACGCCACCCATTACAACAACTTCTATGAGTTCGGAACCGACAAGGGTGATCCGGCGGCGAATGCTGGCTCGCTGAAAACCGAACCATGGAGCGTAGTGATCGACGGGGAGGTGGGTAAGCCGGGGCGTTATGCGCTGGAAGATTTCATGAAACCGTACCAGTTGGAGGAGCGTATCTATCGCCTGCGTTGTGTCGAGGCGTGGTCGATGGTTATTCCCTGGATCGGCTTTCCGATTTCGGCGTTGCTAAAGCAGGTCGAGCCAACGTCCAATGCAAAATACATCCGGTTTGAAACCTTGCAGGATCCCAAGAGCATGCCTGGCCAGCGTTCTGGCTTTGCCTTGATCGATTGGCCTTATGTAGAAGGTCTGCGACTGGATGAGGCAATGAATCCCTTGGCGATTCTGGCGGTAGGCATGTATGGCCGCGAGCTGCCGAATCAGAATGGCGCGCCGCTGCGCTTGGTCGTACCGTGGAAGTATGGCTTCAAGAGCGTCAAATCCATTGTGCGTATCAGTCTGGTCAGCGAGCAGCCGAAGACAACCTGGCAAAGCATCGCGGCAGATGAATACGGCTTCTATGCGAATGTGAACCCGACGGTTGATCACCCACGCTGGACGCAGGCGCGCGAGCGGCGTCTGCCGAACAGTCTGTTCAAGCCAAACGTGCGTGATACGCAAATGTTCAACGGCTATTCGGATGAGGTCGCTTCTTTATATACAGGGCTCGATCTGCGGAAGAACTACTGATGCGCTTTCCGTTCTGGCGTATAGGCGTTTTCATTGCGGCGGCTGTCTGGCCGATGCTGTGGTTGTATCAGGCGCTTGAAGATTTGCTTGGACCAGATCCCGGCAAGGTGTTGGTGGATCGACTGGGGTTGGGGACGCTGGTACTGCTGTTGATCACCCTGAGCATGACGCCTGTGCAAAAACTTACCGGGTGGGCAGGGTGGATTGCTGTGCGCCGGCAATTGGGGCTTTGGTGTTTTGCCTACGTGGTTCTGCATCTGTGCAGCTATATGGCATTTATTCTGGGTTTCGACTGGTCGCAACTGGCGGTCGAGTTGCGCAAGCGGCCGTACATAATAGTGGGGGCGTTGGGGTTTCTTGGATTGCTGGCGTTGGCGGTCACGTCCAATCGCTACAGTCAGCGTCGATTGGGTTCGCGCTGGAAGAAGTTGCATCGGCTGGTATACGTGATTTTGGGCCTGGGTTTGCTGCATATGTTGTGGATCGTGCGCGCCGATCTTGAGGAGTGGGCAATCTATGCCTTTATAGGTGCGGTGCTTCTGGTGCTGCGTATTCCCCCGGTCATGCGTCGGATCCCGCGTTTACCGACTAAAAAGCAGGTTTTGCAAGAAAAGCGAAATTAACGGTTGACGGCAGATTTGAGATGTCTATAATTCGCCCCACTTCCGGCGCAGTCGAAACGGAAAACTCCTTGAGATTCAATGAGTTATGTAGGTTTCGGCAGCAGGTTGCTTCAGTTCATCGAAGCCAAAAGGAAGTTGAAAAAGAGGTGTTGACAGCAGCGTGTAACGCTGTAGAATTCGCCTCCCGCTGCAGAGAGATCTGAAGCGCAAGTGGTTGAAGTTGTTGAAGAATTCTTCGAAAACTTCTGAAAATA
>NZ_LIGE01000015.1 GCF_001297015.1 Pseudomonas sp. RIT-PI-r
TTCCTCAGGGCGGTACGACCGTCGACACCACAGTCAAACTTTCAGGGGCCGGGGCTAAAGGTCAGAAAGTCCAGATCAAGGATGGCGCCACCATCAAAGGTGAGGCGACGGTTAATCTGACGACAGGCTTGTGGGAACTGACTGTGACCGGTTTGACCGTGGCCGCCCATAGTTTCACCGCCACCGCGCTGTATGGCAGTGGACAGGTATCGGCTGCGCGGACATTGACGGTAATCGCCAGTACCGCACCGACCATCACTCAGGCCCTGGACTCCAAAGGCGTGGTAATTCCTCAGGGCGGTACGACCGTCGACACCACAGTCAAACTTTCAGGAGCCGGGGCTAAAGGTCAGAAAGTCCAGATCAAGGATGGCGCCACCGTCAAAGGTGAGGCGACGGTTAATCTGACGACAGGCCTGTGGGAGCTGATCATTACGGGCTTGAGCGTGGCTGCTCACAGCTTCACCGCCACCGCGCTGTATGGCAGTGGACAGGTATCGGCTGCGCGGACGCTGACTGTAATAGTCAAGGAACTGGCTATAGATACAACCCCTCTTCGCCTGTCAGCTTTTAAAATAAACTGGTGGAACACAAGCCCAGTACCTGGAAATTTCGCTACCAGATTACCCTCCGGTGGCACACCTCCCTATAGATATTGGTCTCGCAACATAAATGTTGCAACTGTAGACAGTCGCGGCGAAGTAACTGGAGTCAAAAACGGGTCAGCATTTATCGATGTACATGATAGCGCAGGCAAATTCGTGACTTATCAAGTTGTCGTTTCTAACGTATGGGATTTGGTAGCTAGCTTTCATGTGCCAACAGATTTAGCAACGAACATTGGGAATAGACGAGGCCACAGGCCATTCACCCAATCAGATCTAGACCATCTGAAACGCTTCAATAGTCCTATTCGATTGAGCGCTGGTGAACTGTGGTGCTGCGTTCCGCCATCAGGAGGATACTCAAGCGTATTCAATACAGTTTCGCAGAGTTTTTCTCAGGCGCATGAAACGGCGAAATACGGTTCAATTACGTTATATGCAGTGGTCTAATTTCCCCGGACACCCCGATAGGTGGAAAATACATCTATCGGGGAGTTATTCATGACCAAAAAACGCAGGGCATTCGACGACAGCTTCAAGCTGCAAGTCGTGAAGATGATCAACGATCAATTAAAAGAGGCTGGGCTGCTCGCAGATCTGAAGCGCTGCACAAACGTTGAAGGTATTGGTTTTTTGACCGGAGCCCGTTTGATCGCAACATTTCAGCGGGGCGACTTCAAAAACGCGGATGCATTTATTGCGTTTTTGGGGATGGATTTGCGCGTGTCGCAGTCAGGACAAAAGGACGGTCGCCGGCGACTGCTCCATAACGCAGCCATGTCGGCCAGCCGTACACCGGCTTGGAAAAGCTTCTACGAGGAGCAAAGAAACCGTGGGTTCAGTACGACACAGGCGCTGGTGATATTGGCTCGCAAGCTTGCGCGAGTAGTATTCGCCCTGCTGAAGGGGCAAAGCGAATACCAGCCGAAGGGAGGTTGAGGGCTTCCCCTCAACCATAGAATCTCCCACAGGGATTGAGTGAACCTGTGAGGGATTGGGTGGCTGTCAGGTGTTTATCGCGAGCAGGCTCACTCCTACAGGGGATTTTTGTCGGGCACAAAAATGGTGACCATCGCAAATCCACTGTGGGAGTGAGCCTGCTCGCGATGGCTTATTCACAGGCAATAGATATCTCCAGACAAAAAAAACCCGCCGCCCCGATCAACCGGGGCGGCGGGTTTTGTCGTTTCAGCCCTCGATCAAACCGTATCCACCTTCAACGAATGATCATTCAGCATCCCGCTGATGATCGTCGCCGTGTCGTGCCCGCTGGCGATCATTCCGCCCGCCCCCGGGGTCACGCCGTAATGGCTGGCGAGGTTGACGCCGGCGAGGTCGATGGTCTGGTTCGGCGTGGCGCCGGCCATGGCGCTGACGTCGATGCTGGTCATCACCGACGCGCCGCTGCCGGAGACGGTGAAGTGCAGGTAGTCGTCGAGCGACGCGGTGGTGCCGTTTTCGCCCTGCAGCAGTTGCGACAGGTCGAGCTTGTCGGTGCCGGGGGTGAAGTCGGTGATCAGGTCGTGGCCGCTGTTGCCCTTGAGCCACTGGAAGGTATCGGCCCCTGCGCCGCCGGTCATGGTGTTGTTGCCCATGCCGCCGATCAGCAGGTCGTCGCCACCGCCACCGTTGAGGATGTCGTTGCCGAGGCCACCGTTGATCACGTTGTTATTGTTGTCGCCGGTGAGGGTGTCGTTGAAGTTCGAGCCGATCAGGTTCTCGATCCCGGTCAGGGTGTCGGGGCCGGCGCCGAGGGTGTTTTGCGCACCGAGCAGGCCGAGGTTGACCGTCACACCGGCGGTAGCGTGGGCATAGCTTGCGGTGTCGATGCCAGTGCCGCCATCGAGCAGGTCATTGCCCGGGCCGCTGTAGAGCAAGTCGTTACCGGCGCCGCCGTGCAGCTCGTTGTTGCCGGAGCCTGCAGTGAGCACATCGTTGCCGTCGCCGGCGTTGATGATGTTGTCGCCGCTGCCGGCCACCAGCACGTCATCCCCCGCAGTGCCAGTGAGGGTGTGGCCGTCCTGATAGCTGATGCTGACGTTGGCGGTGTCGCTGCCGCCATGGTTGTCGTTGGCGGTGTAGCTGCCGTGGAAGTCCGGAGTGATGTCGTGGGCCCCGGCATAGTTGAGGGTCATGGTCAGCTGATAGTTTTCCGCCGCGTTGGGGTTACCGCCACCGCTGGGATTGGCGATGTTGGTGATGTGGATCTGATAGACGCCATCGGCCGACGCGGTGAGGGTTTGCCCATCTGCCAGGGTTGTGTAGGCGCCACCGTTGATCGAGTACTCCATGGTGACGTGACCGGCCGCCAGGTTGTGATCGAGGTTGAGGGTTTCGCCCTGGCGCAGGTTGACGGTGATGCGGTCTTCATCGTTGGCATTGCTGTTGGTCACCGCGCCGAGATAGCCACTGACCACCAGCAAGGCAGTCATGGTCGCAGCGTTGGCGCTGAACGAACTGCGCACGTTGGCCAGGTTCTGGTTGGCGGCGGTGTTGACGTTGGTGCCGGTGAAATTGATCGCGCCGGTGCCGGTGAAGTCCGCGGCTTTCGAGATCCAGCCGGTGTTGAAACTGGTCGGTGTGGCGTTGAGGGTATCGCCGTTGGGGTCGGTGTCGTTGGCCAGCAGCAGCTCGCCCGGCACGACGATGTTGCCCGAGAGCACGTTGGTGATGACGTGGTCATCCACCGCCACCGGCGGCGCATTAGGAATCACTTTTACGGTCAGCGTCGAGCTGGCGAGGTCGCCGTCGTTGTCGCTGACGGTGAAGCCGATGTTCTCGGTGATCAGCACCGCCGTGGTTTTCTGCGAGGTGTAGGTGTAGTCGCCGCTGTCGAGGTTGATCAGCAGTGTGCCGCCGTTATTGGTGGCGATGCTCAACGTGTTGTTGGCGGTGTTGAAAGTACCGTGATTGGTGCCGCCGCTTGGCGTCAACGAGCCTTGGCCGCTGAGGGCTTTCGGATCGTAGGTGTAGGTGGTGCCGTCGATCACGATGGATTTGATGAAACCACCATCAGCGCCGAAGGTGCCGCCCTCGCCCAGCAACGAACCGGTGACCGGCGCACCCTGTACGGTGCCGGACAGCACCGAGTTGAGCTGGTTGAGGTCGGTGACCACCACCGCGTTGGTGTTGGTGTGGCTGATGCCATCGTACGCCAGCGGGTCGAGGTTGGCATTGCTCACGCCGCTGCCCAGGCCAATCGCGTAGTTCTTGATGTTGTTGGCATCGAGGAAGTTTTTCAGCGCGGCTTCGTCAGCAGCGTTGATGTCGCCTTCGTTGGGTTTGCCGTCCGAGAAGAAGTAGCCGACGTTCTGCGCCCCGGTGAGTTTGCCCGAGGTGTTGAACGCGGTTTGCATCACCGCCACGGCGGCGTCGTAGTTGGTGCCGCCACCCGCCGTCAGACCGGCGAGAATCGTCTTCGCGGTCGCCACATCAACCCACACCGAGGTTCGGTCAGTGGCGTTGCTGCTGAAGGTGACGAGCTGGACTTTGACATCACCGAGGTCGTCGTACTTGTCGAGCAAGGCGCTGATCGCCTGCTTGGCCAGGGCCAACCGCGACAGGCCTGGCACGCCGGAGGCATCGGCCATACTGCCGGAGATGTCGAGAACGATGAGCAGGTTGGAATCGATCTCCACCGCCGCCACCGAGCGATCCGAGGCCACGGCTTTTGGTACGTCATCGACGATGTTCACCACGAGGGTGCTGGTGGTGCTGTTGCCCAGAGCGTCAGTGGCTTTGTAGGTGAAACTTTCGCTGAGGGTGTTGGCCCCGTCGTTGGCGCTCGGCGAGGTTTTCGGCGCCGAAGTCAACGTGTAAGTGTAGGTGCCGTCGGCATTGAGCTGGATCTGCCCGTAGCTGCCGGTGGCGCTGCCGACCAGGGTGTAGGTAATCGCGCCACTGCCGCCAGTGACCGCACCGACCAGCGTGCCGGTGGCGGTTTCGCCAGTGTTGCTCGGGTCGCTGCCGGTGACCGTACCGGGGGCCAGATCCGCGCCGTCCTTGCTCAGGTCGAGGGCTTTTTCATAGACCGTCACGTCCTGATCGACCGAGGCCAGCAGTTTGCTGTCGGCGACATTGATGGTGATGGTCGTGGTGCTTTCATCGCCGTCGCTGTCGCGGATGGTGTAAGTGAAGGTGTCGGTGGCGCCGGGTGGGCTCACCGAGTTCGGGTTGCTGTGATAGACGGCATTGCCCGCCGCGTCGAGGGTCAGGTAACCGAAGTTGCCATTGATGTTGCTGTTGAGGCCGCCGATGGCCGAAGTGCCGGTGTTGCTGCCGGCGCGCACGCCAACCACCGTGGCCGCGCCATCGGCACCACTGATGTCATTACCGAGCACGCTGACGTTGACCGTACCGCCCTCCGCCACCGAGCCGGTGTCGGGTTTGGCGGTCGGCAGGTCGTCGATGATATTGACGTTGATCTGGCCGTTGGCAGTGCTGCCATCGGTGTCCGTCGCCACCACGTTGAAGTTCTCGGTGAGGCTGTTGGCACCGTTGGCGTTCGGGTGGGTTTCGTTGTCGACCAGGGTGTAGCTGTAACTCACAACACCGGTCGCGGGGTTGTAACCAGTGACGGTGAAGGTGCTGCCCAGCGGCGAGACGACGGATTGCGGGAAACCTGCGGCAACACCGTTGGTGACCACGGCAATGCCCCCAACGGTGAGGGTTTGCAGGCCATCGAGCGCGGTCACGGTGAAGGTGCCGCTCCGGGTCAGCGCCGGGGTGTCGGGGCTGGTGCCGTCGCCGAGGTTTTTCTCGTAGACGGTGAGTTCGCCGCCGTTGACGTCGAGGCCGTTGAGCAGCACCGGATCGTCGTTGTTGTGGATGTTCAGCACCAGATTGGCGGTGCTGGTATCGCCGTCGGCGTCGGTCAGGGTATAGGTGAACGTCTCGGTGCCGTTACCGCCGCCGTGCAGGTTTTTGAAGTCGGCATCGTTGGGGTTCAGCGTGTAGGTGTATGTGCCGTTGGCGTTGAGCACCAGCGTGCCGTAAGTACCGGTGAAGGTGCCGGCGGTGATCGGCCCGGCATTCGGTCCGGTTGCGACCACATCGGCGCCTTGCACGTCGTTGGTCAGCACGTTGCCGGTCAGGGTCAGTTGCGTTTCCGCAGCGCTGTTGGCGTTGCTGTCGTTCACGGCTTTCGGCACATCATCGACGATGTTGACGACGATGGTGCTGGTGACGATGTTGCCCAGTGAATCAGTGGCCTGATAGGTGAAGGTTTCAGTCAGGCTGTTGGCGCCATCGTCGGCATGCGGCGTGGTGCTCGCCGGCGAGGTCAGGGTGTAGGTGTACGTGCCGTTGGGGTTGAGGACGATCTGCCCGTAGTTGCCGCTGGCGCTGCCGACCAGTGCATAGCTGATCGCGCCGACCGCACCAGTGACCGAGCCGACTAGCGTGCCGGACGCAGTTTCGCCGGTGCTGGTCGGGTCGCTGCCAGTGACCGTACCGGGCGCCAGATCCGCGCCGTCCTTGGTCAGATCCAGCGCTTTCTCGAAGACGGTGACGTCGGTGTCGCTGGTCGCACACAGTTTGCTGTTGGCGACATCGATGGTGATGGTGGTAGTGCTTTCATCACCGTCGGCATCGCGCACGGTGTAGGTGAACACATCCACTGCGCCCGGGCCGTTCACGACGTTGGGATTGCTGTGGTAGACGGCGTTGCCGTTGGCGTCCAGGGTCAGGTAGCCGTAGGTGCCGTTGATGTTGCTGTTGAGGCCGCCGATAGCCGAGGTCGAGGTATCGGAGCCGGCGCGCACACCGACTACCGCACCGGTCACGGCCGGGCCATCGGCGCCGCCGATGTCATTGTTCAGCACATTACCGCTGACCGTGCCGCCCTCCGCCACCGACGCCGCGTCAGGGTGGGCGCTGGGCAGATCATCGACGATATTGACGTTGATCTGGCCGTTGGCAGTGCTGCCATCGGTGTCCGTGGCAACGACGTTGAAGTTCTCGGTGATGCTGTTGGCGCCGTTGGCGTTCGGATGGGTTTCGTTGTCGACCAGCGTGTAGCTGTAACTGACCACGCCGGTAGCGGGGTTGTAACCGGTGATGGTCAACGTGCTGCCGAGCGGCGTGACGACCGATTGCGGGAAGCCTGCCGCCACGCCACCGCTGACCACGTTGATGCCGCCCACGGTCAGGGTCTGCAGACCGTCGAGGGCGGTGACGGTGAAGGTGCCGCTCTGGGTCAGCGCCGGGGTGTCTGGAGCGGTGCCGTCGCTGAGGTTTTTCTCGTAGACAGTGAGTTCGCCACCGTTGACGTCGAGGCCGTTGATGATCACCGGATCGTCGTTGTTGTGGATCTGCAGCACCAGATTCGCCGTGCTGGTATCGCCGTCCGAGTCGGTGATGGTGTAGGCGAAGGTTTCCGTGCCGTTGCCGCCGCCGTGGAGGTTTTTGAAGTCGGTGTCGTTGGTGTTCAGCGTGTAGGTGTAGGTGCCATTGGCGTTGAGCACCAGGGTGCCGTAAGTGCCGGTGAATGTGCCGGCCGTGACTGGCCCGGTCGGTACGCGGTCAGCACCTTGCACATCGTTAGTCAGCACGTTGCCGGTCAGGGTCAGTTGGCTTTCTGACGCTGTTCCGTTGCTGTCATCGTTGGCCTTCGGCAGGTCGTCGACGATGTTCACATCGAGCGTGGCGTTGGCTGTGGTGCCGTTGTCATCGACCACGGTAACGGCGAACTGCTCCGGCAGATTGTTCGCGCCGTTGGCCGTCGGGTGCGCTTCGTTGTCGACCAGCGTGTAGCTGTAACTGACCACGCCAGTGGTGGCGTTGAAACCGGTGATAGTCAGCGTACTGCCCAGCGGCGTGGTGACCGATTGCGGAAAGCCTGCGGCTACGCCGTTGGTGACGACAGCAATGCCGCCGACGGTGAGCGTGGTGACGCCGTCCAGTGCGGTGATGGTAAACGTGCCGTTTTGGGTCAACGCCGTGGAGTCGGGTGCGCTGCCGTCCGTGAGGTTTTTCTCGTAGACGGTGAGTTCGCCGCCATTGACGTCGAGGCCGTTGAGCAGCACCGGATCGTCGTTGTTGTGGATGTTCAGCACCAGATTGGCGGTGCTGGTATCACCATCCGAGTCGGTGATGGTGTAGGCGAAGGTTTCCGTGCCGTTGCCGCCGCCGTGGAGGTTTTTGAAGTCGGCGTCGTTGGTGTTCAGCGTGTAGGTGTACGTGCCATTGGCGTTGAGCACCAGGGTGCCGTAAGTGCCGGTGAATGTGCCGGCCGTGACTGGCCCGGTCGGCACACGATCAGCGCCTTGCACGTCGTTGGTCAGGACGGTGCCGGTCAACGTCAGTTGGCTTTCTGACGCTGTTCCGTTGCTGTCATCGTTGGCCTTCGGCCGGTCGTCGACGATGTTCACATCGAGCGTGGCGTTGGCTGTGGTGCCGTTGTCATCGCCCACGGTAACGGCGAACTGCTCCGGCAGATTGTTCGCGCCGTTGGCCGTCGGGTGCGCTTCGTTGTCGACCAGCGTGTAGCTGTAACTGACGACGCCGGTGGTGGCGTTGAAACCGGTGATGGTCAGCGTACTGCCCAGCGGCGTGGTTACGGATTGCGGAAAGCCTGCGGCGACGCCGTTGGTGACCACGGCGATGCCGCCGACGGGCAGCGGGGTGACGCCGTCCAGTGCGGTGATGGTGAACGGGCCGTTTTGCGGCAGTGCAGTGGAATCCGGTGCGCTGCCGTCCGTGAGGTTTTTCTCGTAAACGGTGAGTTCGCCGCCATTCACGTCGAGGCCGTTGATGATCACCGGATCGTCGTTGTTGTGGATCTGCAGCACCAGATTCGCCGTGCTGGTATCGCCGTCCGAGTCGGTGAGGGTGTAGGTGAAGGTCTCGGTGCCGTTGCCGCCGCCGTGGAGGTTTTTGAAGTCGGCATCGGTCGGGTTCAGCGTGTAGGTGTACGTGCCATTGGCGTTGAGCACCAGGGTGCCGTAGGTACCGGTGAATGTGCCGGCGGTGACTGGGCCGGTCGGCACACGGTCGGCGCCTTGCACGTCGTTGGTCGGGACGTTGCCGGTCAACGTCAGCAAGGTTTCAGAAGCGGTCGATGGGTTGCTGTCATCCACGGCTTTTGGCAGGTCGTCGACGATGTTCACATCGAGGGTGCCATTAGCAGTGCTGCCGTTGTCATCGACCACGGTGACGGCAAACTGCTCAGCCAGGTTATTCGCGCCGTTGGCGGTTGGATGCGCTTCGTTGTCGACCAGGGTGTAGCTGTAGCTGACCACGCCCGTGGTGGCGTTGAAACCGGTGATGGTCAGCGTACTGCCCAGCGGCGTGGTCACGGATTGCGGGAAGCCTGCGGCGACACCGTTGGTGACCACGGCGATGCCACCGACGGTCAGCGTGGTGACGCCGTCCAGTGCGGTGATGGTGAAGGTGCCGTTTTGGGTCAGCGCGGTGGAATCCGGTGCGCTGCCGTCAGTGAGGTTTTTTTCGTAGACCGTCAGCTCGCCGCCCTCGACGTTCAAGCCGTTGATGATCACGGGGTCATCATTGTTGTGGATCTGCAGAACGAGGTTTGCCGTGCTGGTATCGCCATCGGCATCAGTGAGGGTGTAGGTGAAGGTCTCGGTGCCGTTGCCACCGCCGTGCAGGTTTTTGAAGTCGGCATCGTTGGTGTTCAGCGTGTAGGTGTACGTGCCGTTGGCGTTGAGCACCAGCGTGCCGTAAGTACCGGTGAAAGTGCCAGGCGTGATCGGCCCGGCATCGGGGCCGGTGGGCACGCGGTCGGCGCCTTGCACATCGTTGGTCAGGACGTTGCCGGTCAACGTCAGCAACGTCTCGGAAGCCGTGCCATTGTTGTCGTCGACCGCGCGCGGCACGTCGTCGGTGATGTTGACGTCAAGGGTGCCGGTGGCGGTGTCGCCATTGTTGTCGCCGGCAATCACGGTGAACTGTTCGCTGAGGCTGTTGGCGCCATCGCCGGCAGCGTGGGTTTCATTGCCGTTGAGGGTGTAGCTGTAGCTGACCGCGCCCGTCGCCGGGTTGTAGCCGGTGATGGTCAGGGTGTTGCCCAGTTGCGTGGTGATCGATTGTGGAAAACCGACCGGCACGCCGCCGACAAGGACGTTGATGCCGCCAATGCTCAGGCTGCTCAAGCCATCCGGGGCTGATACCGTGAAACTGCCGCTCTGCGTCAGCGCTCCCGGGTTGGCCGCCGAACCGTCAGGCAGATTGGCTTCGTTGAGGTTCAGTTCACCGCCCGGCACGGCGAGGCCGTCGATGATCACTGGACTGTTGACCACCAGCGGTGGCGGCGGCGTGATCGGCGCGGCATTGTCGTCGCCGTTGTCGATCACCGCGTTATGACGCTCTTCAGGAAACTCGGGAATACCGCCGAACCCGGCAGTGGGGAAGCCGATGATCGGATCTACACGCCCGCCGACTTCAGTCAGCAGAACAAAGCTGTGGCCGCCACCTGCCTCTCCCGGTGCACCGCCGGGGGCATTGGGGCCGGCAGCCGTGGCTTCAGCGGTTTTGCTGGGGTCATCACCCGCGGCAATGGCTTTCTGGATTTGCTCGACGTCGGTCAGTTGCGCTTCGCTCGGGGTCACGGCCTCCGCAACGTTCACATGAGCGGCCTGATCCGCCAGCAACTGGCCGGTCATGGTCAGGCTGCTGTCGCGACCCAAGGTCAGCTCCTGACCGTTCTGCAGTTTCACCGCCACCGCGCCTTCAGCGCCGGTGATCAGTTGATCGCCTGCAAATAAACGGTCGCCCTCAACCAACGGACGCTTGATGCCGTCGGCTGCCTGCGCGAATACCTGACCAATGACTTTTGTGACGGTACCGATGAGCGTTGCCATGTGAAATCCTCCGCTGCCGACCACCGTCAGCACTGGTTCGCGAAGCAGCCCATGGCTCAATCGGGTTGTCGGAGGCGACGCTCGCACCCTCGACAGTTCGTTTCGCAGGAGTTGTTTGAAGAGAAATCCTAGCGCTATCAAGCACTTGCGAATCCTGATTCAAACAGCCCGCCCACTAACGCTACGTAACGGTGGTGAATCACCCGAGTGACAAAAATCTGTCGCTCTTTCGCCGCTACGCGTCCCTCCCCTTCAGCAGTACTTCGCCGTATGTCGCAAAGTGAGTGGAACTTTCCTCAAGCCTTTCTGAGCTCCCTAAAGCGCATAAAACAAAGGCTTTCGTGCTGAACAATGTGCTGGTTTTGCTAAAGCGCATAAGTTTTTTTCGGCATAAGCCTTATGAAAAATTTTTCTTAGCTACGCTCTAGGATGTTCTTAGCTCTGTTGTTACAAGAGTGAAACGCTTAGACCTACAAATATCGTCAAATATTTGGCGACAGTAACACACCATCAGGACTCAGGGAGATGCACCCATGCGCGTTCTAACCCCCCTCTGCAGCGCGGTTTTGCTGGCCATGGCTTGCACTTCTCAAGCCCAGGCCATGAACCTTACCGAGGCTATTCAAAGCACCATCGCCACTCACCCGGAACTGGCTTCGCGCGTGGACGCCCGCCTGTCGGCAGATGAACAAGTCAAAGTCGCCAAGGGCGGCTTCTATCCGTCGGTCGATTTGAATGCTGCGTATGGCCGTGGCTACAGCGACAACACCAACACCCGGGCCTTCGGAAATCACCACACCGAAATCCTCAATTACACCCAGTCCGAGCTGCGTCTGCGGCAGATGCTGTTCGACGGCTTCAACACTGCCAACGAAGTCGAGCGCACCAAAGGCGTGTCCAATTCGCGCGCGTACTACGCGCAAGGCACCGCACAGGACCTGGCCCTGCGCACCATCGAGGTCTACCTCGAAGTACTCAAGCGTCGCGAGCTGGTGACCCTGGCCAAGAACAACCTGCAGGCGCATTTGCGGGTCAACGACCAGATCGGCCTGCGCACCGAGCGTGGCGTCGGCAGCACCGCCGACTCGGATCAATCGGTCGCCCGTAAGGCGTTGGCACAGAACAACCTCGATACCGCCGAAGTCGATCTGGCCGACGCCGAATCGAACTTCTACAGCGTGGTCGGGCGCATGCCCGATGAGCTGGAAACCCCGGCCTCGACCCGTGGCGAATTACCGACCAGCCTGCCGGAAGCCCAGCAGAGCATGGTCGAAAACAACCCGTACCTGAAATCCGCCCAGGCTGACGTGCAATCGGCCGAGAGCCAGTACGAAGTCGCCAAGTCGCCGTTCTATCCACGCTTCGATGCTGAAGCCGCCGTCGGCGCGAACAACAACGTGCAGGGCGATGAAGGCCACGACAACGAATGGCGTGTGGGTGTGGTGATGAACTACAACCTGTTCCGTGGCGGCAGCGACAAGGCACGACTGGCCTCCGATGCGCACCAGATCAACCAGGCGATGGACATCCGCAACAACGCCCTGCGTCAGTTGAACGAGAACATTCACCTGGCGTGGAACGCCATGGTCAACGCGAAGAAACAGACCCCGACCGCCCGCGAATATGCGGAAACCACCAAACGCGTTCGCGCCGCGTATCAGGACCAGTTCGGCTTGGGCCAACGCACCCTGCTCGACTTGCTCGACAGTGAAAACGAGCTCTACAACGCCAACCGTCGCTACACCGAAATCCGCTACACCGAGGAATATTCGATGTACCGCGTGCTGGCGAACATGGGCCAGTTGCTGAGCAAACAACGGGTGGTGTTGCCGGCCGATGCGATTGCCGCGACCGAGGTCAAAAACGAAGCGCGGCTGCCTGAACTGAAATAAGTCCCCTGTTGATCGTTCCCACGCTCTGCGTGGGAATGCCTCAATGGACGCTCTGCGTCCGCTTTGGGACGCGGAGCGTCCCGGGCTGCATTCCCACGCGGAGCGTGGGAACGATCAATGTGTGGATTCCCGTGCCCGTTCAACAGAGGCGATCAATATGACCAGCATGGAACCCGGCCACTCCGGGATTGATCCGCGGCTGAGCTTCGATGATCCGTTACTCGACGGTCTGTTGATCCTCTGCAAACTGCATGGCGCCATCGTCAGTCGGGCCAGCCTGAGCGCCGGGCTGCCCTTGAACAAACAACGCCTGAGCCTGGATTTGCTGCCGCGCGCCGCTGCCCGGGCCGGGTTGCAGGCGCGCATCTTGCGCCGCGATCTGAAAGATATTTCACCGCTCAACCTGCCGATCCTGTTGCTGCTCAACGATGGCCGCACCGCCGTGTTGCGGCGTTTCGGCGATGACGGCAAAGCGCTGATCCTGCCCAGCGAAGCCGATGGCGGCGAGCAATGGATCAGCCGCGAAGAACTCACCGAGCACTATAGCGGCCAGGCCTTGTTCGCCCGTCCGCGCCACGAACTCGAAGACCTGCGCTCGCCGTTGGTGCCACGGGTGCATGCGTGGTTTCGCGACACGTTGAAACTGTCAAAATGGCTCTACAGCGATGCGATTCTCGCGAGTTTCCTGATCAACCTTTTAGGCCTGATGGTGCCGCTGTTCGTCATGCAGACCTACGACCGCGTGGTACCGAATCAGGCCACTTCGACCTTGTGGGTGCTGTCGATCGGGCTGCTGATCGGCACCGGTTTCGAGCTGGTGTTGCGGGTGGTGCGTGCACACTTGCTCGACACTGCCGGCAAGAAAACCGATGTGATCCTTTCCGCGACTTTATTCGAACGCATCACTGGCATGTCGATGAAGGCGCGGCCGGCGACCATCGGCGGTTTTGCGCAGAGCATTCATGACTTTCAGGGCCTGCGCGAATTTCTCACGGCAGTGACGCTGACCAGCCTGATCGACCTGCCCTTCGTGGTGTTGATGCTGGTGGTCATCGGTTTGCTCGGCGGCTGGCTGGTGGTGATTCCGCTGCTGGCGTTTCCAATCACCATCATCTTCGCGATGATCATTCAGGTGCGTCTGCGTGACACCGTGCAAAAGAGCCTGAGCCTCGGTGCCGAACGCCAAGCGGTGCTGATCGAAACCCTCGGTGGCCTGGAAACCCTCAAGGCTTGCAGCGCCGAAAGCGAGCGCCAGCACAAATGGGAAAGCACCCACGGCGCCCTCACCCGCCTCGACAGCCATGCGCGCAACCTGTCGGCGCTGGCCACCAACGGCACATTGTTCATCCAACAATTCTCAGGGATGGCGACCATTGTCGCCGGGGTCTACAGCATCATCGCCGGCAATCTCAGCGTCGGTGCGCTGGTCGCCAGTTACATGCTCGGCAGCCGTGTGCTCGCGCCGCTGGGGCAGATCGCCGGGCTGATCACGCGCTATCAGCAAGCGCAACTGACCATGAAAAGCACTGATGCGCTGATGGCCTTGCCGCAGGAACGTGACGGCAAACAGCGGCCATTGGAGCGCACGCAGTTGCAAGGCGCGCTGGACGTCAACGGCGTGACCTTCCATTACAACGGTCAAAATGCGCCGGCGCTGAGCAACGTCACCTTCAGCCTGAAACCCGGCGAGCGGGTCGGCATCATTGGCCGCAGCGGTTCGGGCAAAAGCACCTTGGCGCGATTGGTCATGGGCTTCTACGAACCCGAAGAAGGCCAACTGCTGCTCGACGGCCTCGACCTGCGCCAACTCGATGTCGCCGACCTGCGCCAGCAGATCGGTTATGTCGCCCACGACCTGCCGCTGCTGGCCGGCAGCCTGCGTGACAACCTGACCCTCGGCGCACGTTACATCAGCGATTCGCGGATGCTCGAAGTGGCCGAACTGACCGGCGTGACCGAACTCGCTCGCCAGCATCCGCAAGGTTTCGATCGGCCGGTGGGCGAGCGCGGACAATTGCTCTCCGGCGGCCAGCGCCAGGCCGTGTTGCTGGCGCGTTCGCTATTGCTTGATCCGCCGATCATGCTGCTCGACGAACCCACCAGCGCCATGGACAACAGCAGTGAAGACTTGCTGCGGCAGAAACTGCATGGCTGGGTGCAAGGCAAAACCTTACTGCTGGTGACCCACCGCACTTCGATGCTGAGTCTGGTGGACCGGTTGCTGGTGCTGGACAACGGCCGGGTCGTCGCCGACGGTCCGAAAGAAGCGGTCATCGATGCACTGCGCAAGGGCCGTGTCGGCTCGGCGGCGGTCTAGGAGTTGCCCCATGTCTGCTTCCCCCGATAGCAAAGATCGCGGCTACTTCGACAGTTTCGGTAAAAGCGCCGAAGCGGAATTCATGCCGGAAACCGCCGGTGCTTCGCTGCAGGATTCGCCGCGCTGGGCGCGGATCACCGTGTGGCTGGCGGCGGCGCTGCTGATCAGCGCGGTGGTCTGGGCCAAGTTCGCCGTGCTCGAAGAAGTGACCATGGGCGAAGGCAAGGCGATTCCGTCGAGCAAGGTGCAGGTGATCCAGAACCTTGAGGGCGGGATCGTTACCGAAATCTTTGTGCGTGAAGGGCAAATGGTCAATAAGGGCGACACCCTGCTGCGTCTGGATGACACGCGCTTTCGCTCGAACAAGGGCGAGAGCGAGGCCGATCGCTATGCGCTGACCGCGCAGGTCGAACGGTTGTCGGCGGAGGCCGAGGGCCGGCCGTTCAAGCTCTCTGATGAGGTGATCGCCAAGGCACCGCAAGTCGCCGAAGACGAGCGTTCGCTGTATGAACAACGCCAGCGCCGGCTGGCCAGCGAGCAGCGTACGTTGAGCGAACAACTGCGGCAGAAGACTCAGGAACTCGCCGAATTTCGCTCCAAGCAGGGCCAGTTCAGTTCCAGTCTGGCGTTGCTGCAGCAAGAGATGAACATGTCCGAACCGCTGGTAAAAACCGGCGCGGTCTCGCCCGTGGAAATCCTACGGCTGAAACGCAGCGCCGTGGAAATCCGTGGCTCGTTGAACGCCACCACTCTAGCGATTCCCCGCGCCGAATCAGCGATTGCCGAGATCCGCAGCAAGATCGACGAGTCGGAACAGACCTTCCGCTCGGAAGCCGCGAAAGAGCTGAATGAGAAACGCACCGATCTGTCGAAAATCACCGCGACCAGCATCGCCATCGACGACCGCGTCACCCGCACGACGGTGACCTCACCGGTGCATGGGGTGATCAAACAATTGAAGGTCAACACCATCGGTGGCGTGGTTCAACCGGGCAGCGACATGGTTGAAATCGTGCCGCTGGAAGACAACCTGCTGATCGAAGCCAAAGTGCGCCCGCAGGATGTCGCGTTCCTGCATCCGGGCCAGAAAGCCATGGTCAAGTTCAGTGCCTATGACTACACGATTTACGGCGGGTTGAGCGCCAAGCTTGAGTTGATCGGCGCCGACACGATTACCGATGACAAGGGCAACAGCTTTTATCTGATTCAGGTGCGCACCGATAAAAACCATTTGGGCGGGGATGTTAAACCGCTGCTGATCATTCCGGGGATGGTGGCGACGGTGGACATTATTACCGGGGAGAAGAGTGTCCTGGATTACTTGCTGAAACCGGTGCTTAAAGCCCGGACCGAGGCGATGCGCGAACGCTAGAGATATCCGGATTTTGTGGTGAATTGACTGGCCCCATCGCTGGCAAGCCAGCTCCCACAGTGTCCGTGTCGGCCACAAAACCTGTGAACACCTCAGACCCTGTGGGAGCTGGCTTGCCAGCGATGAGGCCAGCAAGAACACCGACTATTTTTCAGCATGATTACGCTGAAACGTCTCCTCCCCCATCGCCGCAATCTGCCCCTCGATCAACGCCTCGAACGGTTTGAGCAACGGCTCGAATGACGCCGACGGCTCCAGCGTCTGCAAAGCCTGCACAATCGCCTCAATGGTCGACAACGCCCCCGGTCCCGGCGCCTTGCGCAAGCGATAGCGCGACACCCCGCCCTCGGCCAGCGTCACCCGTGGCAACGCCGCCAGCAGCGGATTGAGGTGCAGCATCTTGCGCGCCTTGCGCCATGTGCCGTCCGGAACTACCAGCAACAGCGGCTCATCGGATTCGACGTAAGCCTGCATCGGCTGCGCATCCTCCGCCGGAAATAACAGCCGCGCCCGATATCCCGGTTGATTCAGCAACGCCGGCAAATCCTCGAACACCTCGCCAACGACCAGCTCGGCATTGCTCAACCCCAACGCTGCCAGCCGCGCGGTATTCAACGCATGATTGACCTCGCTCGGATGCTGCAACAGCAACACCCGCGTGCGGCTGTCGAGGCTCGGAATCAGCGGGCACAGGCAATGGGTTTGTGGACGCAGGCAGCGCGGGCATTGAGGTCTGGACATGTTGTTTACGCCTGATTCAACTGAGCTTTAAGCAGATCACGGAACGTCTGAATCAGCGGTTCGCGACTACGGCCCCGGCGCATGATCATTGAAAACGGTGCCTGATAACCGAACGTCGCCGGCAGCAATACGCGCAGGTCGCCCTTGTCGGCCCAGGCCTGCGCGTAGTGCTCCGGCAAGTAACCGATGTAGGCGCCGGACAGCACCAGAATCAGTTGCGCTTCCATACTTTCCACGGTCGCGGCGCTGTGTTTGAAACCGTGCCGGGCCAATTCCGCCTGACTCCAGTAACCACGACCGACCATGCGTTGCTGAGTGATGACCTGCTCGGGAATCCGCCGCTCGTTGAACAACGGATGCCGGCTGCTGCAATACAACCAGTGCTGCTCGCGGTACAGCGGCATGTAGACCAGACCGCTCATGCGCGTGGAAAACGCACCGATGGCCAGGTCGAGGCGGTTGTCCTGCACGCCGAGTTGCAATTCGTAGGGGCTCATCACCGACAAATGCAGATGCACCGCCGGGTGTTCCTGACTGTAGGCGCCGATGGCCTCGGCGAATGGCAGGGCCTTGTCGCTGACGGTGGAGTCGATCACGCCGAGGTTGAGCGTGCCGCGCAGTTCGCCCTTGAGCGCGGCGGCGTATTGCTCGAAACCTTCGAGTTCGGCGAGCAGGCGCAGGGTTTCCTGATGGAACAGCTCACCCTTGCTGGTCAGGCTGAACCCGCCGCGCCCGCGATGGCACAGCACCAGGCCGAGCGCGGCTTCGAGCTGGCTCATGTAGGTGCTGATCGCCGAGGTCGACAGGTTGAGTTCCTGCTGCGCGGTGGCGAAACCCTGATGACGGACGACGCTGACGAAGATGCGCAACAGTTTCAGGTCGGGTAAAGCGTTGGCCATGTCTGCTCCGGGCTTTGCAACTGTGTGTCGGTGGGAAAAGCCCCTCACCCCAGCCCTCTCCCCGAGGGAGAGGGAGCCTACCGAGCTGTTATGAGGATTTACGCCGACCTGCAATATCGAGTCGAACTCAAAATTAAAAAGCAATGGAGATCAGCTCCCTCTCCCTCCGGGAGAGGGCTGGGGTGAGGGCAGCAATCCCCAGCCGATCACAATCTTGAACCCGCCGAAGTCTAATCCCAGCCTCGCCATTAGTTTAGAAAAATCTGAACTAAGTTTTTGCCCGTAGCGATTCTTTCCCCTCACTACATTTCGCATCATCGGCCCCACAGCGGCGTCCGAACCCGTGCTCCACGGCGCGCCGACATAAATAAAACAAAGACGATGAGGCCTTACCCGTGGACAAGATTCTTCACCAACCACTGGGCGGCAACGAAATGCCGCGCTTCGGCGGCATCGCCACCATGCTCCGACTCCCCCATCTACCGACCGCTGCCGGCCTGGACGCTGCCTTTGTTGGCGTGCCACTGGACATCGGTACTTCGCTGCGCCCCGGCACCCGCTTCGGGCCACGCGACATCCGCACCGAATCAGTGATGATCCGCCCGTACAACATGGCCACTGGCGCTGCGCCGTTCGACTCGCTGTCGGTGGCCGACATCGGTGACGTGGCGATCAACACTTTCAACCTGCTCGACGCCGTGCGCATCATCGAAGAAGCCTACGACAACATCCTCGAGCACAACGTGATCCCGATGACTCTGGGCGGCGATCACACCATCACCCTGCCGATCCTGCGGGCGATTCATAAAAAGCACGGCAAGGTCGGTCTGGTGCACATCGATGCCCACGCTGACGTCAACGATCACATGTTCGGCGAGAAGATTGCTCACGGTACGACCTTCCGTCGCGCTGTCGAAGAAGGTCTGCTGGACTGCGACCGCGTCGTACAGATCGGTCTGCGTGCGCAGGGTTACACCGCTGATGACTTCAACTGGAGCCGCGATCAGGGCTTCCGCGTGGTGCAGGCCGAAGAGTGCTGGCACAAGTCGCTGGCGCCACTGATGGCCGAAGTGCGCGAGAAAGTCGGCGGCGGTCCGGTGTACCTGAGCTTCGACATCGACGGTATCGACCCGGCCTGGGCGCCTGGCACCGGCACCCCGGAAATCGGTGGTCTGACCACCATTCAGGCAATTGAAATCATCCGCGGCTGCCAAGGCCTCGACCTGATCGGTTGCGATCTGGTAGAAGTCTCGCCCGCTTATGACACCACCGGCAATACCTCGCTGCTGGCCGCCAACCTGCTGTACGAAATGCTCTGCGTACTGCCTGGCGTGGTCCATCGCTGAGGGTCGGGTCATGAACGAACGTGATCAGGTTCTGCAAGCGGCCGCCGAACTGGTGTCCGCCTTCGCCCGTAACGATCGCGAAGCTTACTTCGGCGCGTTCAGCGCCGATGCGAGTTTCGTCTTCTACACCCTCGAACAGCCGCTGCTGTCGCGCGATGCCTATCAGGCCTTGTGGGACAGCTGGCGCGCCGAGGATGGCTTCGAGGTGCTTGCGTGCACCTCGAGCAACGCCTTTGTCAGCCTGCAGGGTGACGTGGCGATTTTCATCCATGACGTGGCCACCGAGCTGCGCATGCAAGGGGAGCAACACTTCAGCCAGGAGCGCGAGACGATTGTTTTCAAGAAACAAGCGTCGAGCCTAGAACAACAAGGCCATTGGCTGGCCTGCCACGAACATTTGTCCGCAATGCCGGAAGGGCTGCCATCCCCTTAGCCAAAACAGGTGACGCCTCACGCACGATGAGGCGCGCCTTTATGATCGGAGCAGATCATGAATAACAACAACAACGACCAAAGCCTTACGCAAATTGAAACCCACGGGGTCGAACAGATCCCGGACCACGAACGCAGCGCAGGCCCGACGGACTTGTTCCGGATGATCTTCGGTGGTTCGAATACCTTTGCCACCGCCGTGCTCGGCAGTTTCCCGGTGCTGTTCGGTCTGTCTTTTCAGGCCGGCGTCTGGGCGATTGTGTCGGGCGTGCTGCTCGGCTCGCTGATCCTCGCACCGATGGGCCTGTTCGGCCCGCTCAACGGCACCAACAATGCCGTGTCGTCCGGTGCGCACTTCGGCGTGCACGGGCGGATCGTCGGTTCGTTCCTGTCGCTGTTGACCGCCATCGCGTTTTTCTCGCTCTCGGTGTGGAGTTCGGGGGATGCGCTGATCGGTGGTGCGAAACGCCTGATCGGCTTGCCGGAAACCGACCTGACTCTGGGCCTGGCCTACGGTCTGTTCGCGATCCTGGTGCTGACCGTGTGCATCTACGGCTTCCGCTTTCTGCTGTGGGTGAACAAGATCGCGGTGTGGAGCGCCAGCCTGTTATTCCTGCTGGGCATCTTTGCCTTCGCCGGTCCTTTCGACGCGCATTACGCGGGCACCGTCAGCCTCGGTCAGCCGGGCTTCTGGGCCGCGTTCATCGGCGCCGCGCTGGTGGCGATGAGCAACCCGATTTCCTTCGGTGCGTTCCTCGGTGACTGGTCGCGCTACATCCCGCGTGACACCTCCAAGCAACGGATCATGGCGGCGGTGGTGCTATCGCAGATCGCCACGTTCATCCCGTTCCTGTTCGGCCTGACCACCGCGACCATCGTCGCGATCAAGGCGCCGGACTATATAGCGGCGAACAACTATGTCGGCGGTTTGCTGGCGGTATCGCCGAGCTGGTTCTTCTTGCCGGTGTGCCTGATCGCGGTGATCGGCGGCATGTCCACCGGCACTACCTCGCTGTATGGCACCGGGCTGGACATGTCCAGCGTGTTCCCGCGTGTTCTCTCGCGAGTGAAAGCGACGCTACTGATCGGCGTGCTGTCGATTGCCTTCATCTTCATCGGCCGCTTTGCGGCGAACCTGGTGCAGAGCGTGTCGACTTTCGCCGTGCTGATCATCACCTGCACCACGCCATGGATGGTGATCATGATCATCGGTCTGTTGGTGCGCCGCGGCTTCTACTGCCCGGATGACCTGCAAGTGTTCACCCGTGGCGAACAGGGCGGACGCTACTGGTTCAGCCACGGCTGGAACTGGCGTGGTCTGGGCGCATGGATCCCGAGCGCGGTGGTCGGTTTGTGCTTCGTCAATCTGCCGGGGCAATTCGTTGGCCCGCTGGGTGAAATGGCCGGTGGCATCGACATCAGCTTGCCGGTGACTCTGGGCCTGGCCTCGGTGGTGTACCTGACGCTGCTAAGCCTGTTCCCGGAACCGCGCGAAGTGTTCGGCCCGAAGGATGCACGCAGCCAAATCCTGGAAAAACCTGAACTGCGCCAGACCGCCTGACGCAGATCCCTGTAGGAGCGAGCCTGCTCGCGAAAGCCATCTGTCAGTCACTTCTTTGTTGAATGTGCTGACGCCTTCGTCGAATCGCCGCCCGGAGCAGGCTCGCTCCCACAGTGGGCAGCATTGCTGAACCAAATTTGTTTCACCATAAAAAAGACAATCGGAGACACGCCATCATGGCTTTGGATTTATTCGTCGTCCTCATCTACGCCGCCGGCATGCTCTTGCTCGGCTACTTCGGCATGCGCAAGGCCAAGACCAACGAGGACTTTCTCGTCGCCGGTCGAAACCTTGGCCCGAGCCTGTACATGGGCACCATGGCCGCGACCGTACTCGGTGGCGCGTCCACCGTCGGCACCGTGCGTCTGGGTTACGTGCACGGCATCTCCGGTTTCTGGCTGTGCGCAGCCCTCGGTTGCGGCATCGTCGCGCTGAACCTGTTCCTCGCCAAACCGCTGCTGAAACTGAAGATCTACACCGTTACCCAGGTGCTGGAAAAACGCTACAACCCGATGGCCCGCTCGGCGAGCGCGGCAATCATGCTCGCCTACGCACTGATGATCGGCGTGACCTCGATCCTGGCGATCGGCACCGTCCTGCAAGTGCTGTTTGACCTGCCATTCTGGGTGTCGGTACTCGTCGGTGGTGGCGTCGTGGTGATCTACTCGGCGATCGGCGGCATGTGGTCGCTGACCCTCACCGACATCGTCCAGTTCATCATCAAGACCGTGGGCCTGATGTTCATTCTGTTGCCGATCTGCCTGTACCGCGTCGGCGGCTGGGACGAACTGGTGCTGAAACTGCCGGCGACCGCCTTCAGCTTCACCACCATCGGCTGGGACACGATCATCACCTACTTCATGATCTACTTCTTCGGCATCCTGATCGGTCAGGACATCTGGCAACGGGTGTTCACCGTCAAGACCGCCAAAGTCGCGCAATACGCCGGCAGCATCGCGGGTATCTACTGCATCCTCTACGGCCTCGCCTGCGCGCTGATCGGCATGGCTGCACACGTGCTGATCCCGGATCTGGACAACGTCAACAACGCCTTCGCCGCCATCGTCAAACTGTCGCTGCCGGACGGCATCCGTGGTCTGGTGATCGCGGCTGCACTGGCGGCGATGATGTCCACCGCCAGCGCCGGCCTGCTCGCCGCTGCCACCACACTGACTGAAGATCTGCTGCCGAAACTGCGTGGCGGCAAACAGTCGAGCCTGGGCATCAACCGTCTGTTCACTCTGCTGACCGGCATCGTTGTACTGGGTATCGCGCTGGTGGTGAATGACGTGATCAGCGCCCTGACCCTCGCTTACAACCTGTTGGTGGGCGGCATGCTGATCCCGCTGATCGGCGCGATTTTCTGGAAACGCGCGACCACCGCCGGCGCCATTGCTTCCATGGGTCTGGGTTTCGCCACTTCGCTGCTGTTCATGTTCAAGGACGGTCTGGATGCCAACACGCCGATCTACTACAGCCTCGGCGCAGGTCTGGTGAGTTTTGTGGTCGTCAGCCTGTTCTCCCCTCGCCCGGCAACCGTGGCGAGTGCGATCTAAGCTCTGATGTAACGACTTGATGCTTTCTTCGACGGGTGTGGCACGGGCGTGTCCTCCCTTATTTCCTGCACCGCGTTGCGCCTAAAAGCGAGCCAGGCAAGGCGCAGTCCGTAGGTAAGGGTTGTTCCTTGCCAAGGACTGCAACGCAGCCTGGCTCGCTTTTAGGCACAACCCGGAGGGCCGGAGCTGATGTCGTGCAGGGCTGCGTTGCTCGGAGCTTATTTGGAAAAACCAAACTACGCTCCTCGCGCCTTGCCCTGCACGACATCAGATCCGGCGCGGTGCAGGAAATAAGGGAGGACACGCCCACTTGCCACACCCGTTTTTTTCGTCTGGAGAAAAGTGAATATGAAGATCGTTTCGCGCGATCAGTGGTTTGAAGTGCAACACTTGAGCGATGGCATTCGGCTGATCCATGAGCCGTATATTCGCCCGTTCTATCGCTGCAACCTGTGGCATGTGCAAGGCCGCGACAAAGACCTGTTGCTGGATAGCGGTTCGGGGCTGGTCAGCCTGCGCGAGCAGTTGCCATGGATCACCGAGCGGCCATTGATGGCGGTGGCCAGCCATTGCCATTTCGACCATATCGCCGGGCATCATGAATTTGCTGAACGGCTGGTGCACCCGGCCGAGGCGGACATTCTGGCGGCGCCGGATGGCGAGAATGATCTGAGCCGCGCATTCGTTGGCGATGACATGTTCGAGGCGCACCCGGACTGCCCGTTGTGCTACGCCGAATACCGGGTCAAAGCCGCGCCGGCCACCGGGTTTGTCGAGGACGGCGATGTGCTGGATCTGGGCAATCGCACGCTGCAAGTGCTGCACACACCGGGACATTCGCCGGGCGGCATCAGCCTGTATGAAGCGGCCACTGAAACCCTGTTCAGCGGCGACATCATCTACGACGGGCCGCTGATCGAAGACGCCTACCACTCCAATCTTGAGGATTACGCCAGCAGCCTGCGACGTTTGCAGGCGTTGCCGATTCGCACGGTGCATGGCGGGCATTTCGGCAGTTTTGCCGGCGAGCATTTGCGCTCGATGATTGACCAATGGTTGCGCGGCCACGCCTGAGGCCTGCTTCACTCAAGCAGAACAACCATCAGAAAAATCTGCCATGAGAAGAGCTGCCGTGCGTGCCGCCGTGCACCGATACATCCAGCGTTTGCTGGAAACCCGCGAATTCAACGACAACACCAGCCTGGTGCAACTGGGGCTGGAGAAAGCCGACATCGAGGATTTGATCTTTCATCTGGAAGATGAATTCGGACTGACGGCGTTCACCGCCGAAGAAGACCGCATGCTCAAGACCGCGAAGACTGCGAATGACTTGAGCCGGTTCTTGCTTGAGATTGGCCGGCACTGAAAGCAAAAGATCGCAGCCTTCGGCAGCTCCTGCATTGATTCGTGCAGGAGCTGCCGCAGGCTGCGATCTCTTGATCTTGAATCCTGTGATCTCGGATCGGTGGCGTTACCGGCGCCGTTGTTGACGGCGACGCTGCTCGTCATCGGTGCGGATCGGGACAGGCTGCAGAGGCGGTTCGATCAAGCCGAGGGCAACACCCAAGTCGTGTAGCCAGTTTTGAATTTTCTCTTTCATCGTCATGCCCCCTTCAGGGTGGTGCTGAGCGGCCGGAATTCTGAGGCCGCTTCGCACTGATAATAGTCCGAAGTCCTACGCAATGCTCGGCCAAATCCGCAATGATCTGTTACTGAATTGAACAGAATTCGCCGGCATTGGTTCAGGCTGTTTCGCGGGTTTCGATCTGAGCCGCAGGATAGACAGCTTGCTGCACCTCGACCCAGGCATTGAGGTTGGCGCCGACCATGCCTTTGCGCCACATGAGCCACGTTGTCGCACCCACGAATGGCTCGGCCAACGGGTGCGCGGCAACGCTCTCGCGCCCCGGCAGACTGGCAAGCATCGACTCCGCCATCAACGCCACGCCGCTGCCGGCGATCACGCAGGCGAGCATGCCCTGATACGACTCGATCTCCATCGCCCGGCCCATCGCTGCGTGATAGTGGGCGTACCAGGCCTCCAGGCGCATGCGATAGGAACAGCCCTGACGGAAGGTGAACACCGAACGCCCTTCGACATCCTTGGCACTGCGCACGGGCGGATGATCGGTTTCGGTAATCAGCACCAGCCGCTCTTCACACAACGGCACACCGTCGAGCCCGGCCAGTTCCAGCGGGCCATCGACCAGCGCCGCATCGAGTCGACCGGTAAGCAGACCTTCGAGCAACTCGCCACTCGGCGCCGACTGCACCTGCAGGTTCACCGCCGGGTATTGCTTGTGATAACGCGCGAGCAACGCCGGTAAATGGATCGCCGCCGTGCTGTACATGGTGCCGAGGACAAAATCCCCCGCCGGCTGCCCGCCCATCACCGCCGCACTGGCCTGATCGCGTAACGCAAACAACTTGCCGGTGTAGTCCAGCAGGACTTTTCCCGCAGGCGAAAGCTGCAAACGCTGACGCTCACGGACGAAAAGTTCGACACCCAACTGTTCTTCCAGCTGTTTAAGCCGCGTCGACAGATTGGAAGGCACCCGGTGCAAGCGTTCGGCGGCGCGGGTGATCGAACCTTCCTCGGCAACGGCCTGAAAGATCCGCAATTGGCTGAACTCCACAAGCTTTCTCCATAACAGAACAAGTTACTCACTATTATTCAATTTTAAAGAAAGTCAATCAGTCCTAGCCTGACGGTCATTGATCGTTCATAGGAATCCCGACCATGTCGCCCCTGATTCGCTTATCCGCTTGTTTCGTAGCCCTGATGATGGCCATGGGCATCGGGCGTTTCGCCCTCACGCCACAAATGCCGCACCTGCTCAGCGAAGGTCAGTTCGACCTGACGGCCGCCGGTCTGATCGCTGCGGCCAACTACCTCGGTTACTTGCTCGGTGCGGTGGATGCGATGTTTGCGCATCGCCCGCAGCAGGTGCAGCGACGCCTGCACGGCGGCTTGTGGCTGTGTGTTTTGCTGACGCTGGCGTCGTTTTGGGCCACGGGCTTTTGGTCGCACTTGGTGCTGCGCTTCGGCACCGGGGTGGCGAGTGCCTGGGTGCTGGTGATGATCACGTCTTTAAGCCAGCCACTGGCAGCGGCAGCGGGTCGTCCACGTTTGGGCGCGTTGGTATTTGCCGGGCCTGGGTTGGGGATTTTTCTGACGGGGTTGTTGGCGCTGGTCTCCCACCTGCTCAATCAGACCTCGGCGACGCTGTGGCTGATTTACGCCGCTGCGGCACTGGTGATGATGCTCGGCGTCTGGCGCATTTTGCCGCAGCCGGTCGGTGGCTTACCGGTGGTTGTGACTGACGCCAACCCACCGACTCAAGGTATCGGCCGTCTGGCGACCATTTATGCCCTGTATGGCATCGGCTACATCATCCCCGCGACGTTTCTCTCGCAAATGGCCAACGCACAGTTCCACGGACAGTGGCAGGCGGATCTGTTCTGGCCGTGCTTTGGTCTGGCCGCCGCGCTCGGCGTGTTGCTGGTGAGCCTGCGTCGTCACGACCCCGCGACCACCCGGCATTGGTTGATGGCAACGTTATGGCTGCAAGCGGCGGGAGTATTCGCCTGCCTGCTGAGCAGCGGCCTCGGTCTGGCGCTGGGGGTCATTCTGTGTGGTACGCCGTTCCTCGCCTGCATGCAATTGGTCATGCAACGCTCACGGGAAATCGCGCCCCACGCAACGCAGCGCAACGCCGGACTGCTGACCGCGTGCTTTGCCGTCGGCCAGCTCAGCGGCCCATTACTGGCAGCATTGAGCAGCCATTTCAGCGGTGGCCTGCAACCGGCGCTGGTGATCGCCGGCAGCGGTTTGCTGATCGCCGGCGGCCTGGCGATGCAATCGACTAACGCTGGCCCAGCGCTTGGCGCAAACGCCTGCGCAGCCACTGCTCGGCGCTGACAAAGGTGATGCCGAGCAACACCAGCACGGCGCCGATGACGAAATTCACGCTCAGTTGTTCGCCCAACAGAATCACGCCGAAGGTGACGCCGAACAGCGGCGTCATGAACGAGAACACCGCCAGGTTGGCGGCCAGATAACGGCGCAGCAGCCAGAACCAGATCAGGTAGCTGAAGAACGACACCACCAGGCCCTGGAACAGCACGCTGGCCACCGCTACGGGCGTCAGGCTGACATGGGTGATCTGACCACTGAACAAGGCGATCAACAGCAGGCCGACAAAGCCGACCATCAATTGATAGAACAGGGTCAATGTCACCGGGGCTTCCGACAGTCGCGAGGCACGAACGACCACGGTGGTGGCCCCCCAACAGGCGCCGGCCAATATGCCGAAGGCATCGCCGAGCAGCATACGCCGGTCGAGGTTGTCCCACGACACACCGCCGGCGAAGGCGATTGCGATACCGATGAACGCCAGTAGAATCCCCAGCCACTGCAACGGCCGCAGGCGCTCGCTGGCCAAAAGAAAATGCACGCCCAACGCGGTAAAAATCGGCGCGGTGTAGAGGAAGACCGACATGTGCGCGGCGGTGGTCAGTTGCAAACCTTCAGCAATGAAGAAAAACTCCAGACCGAACAGCGCACCGGCCAGCAAACCGCCGCGCCAAGTAACGCCGACCTGGTCCCAGCCGCCCCTCCAGCAGATCAGCAAGCCGACCAGCAGTGCGGAAATCCCCGAGCGCGCCGCCGCTTGCATCACGGGTGCAATGTCTGGCGCGGCCCACTTGATCATTACTTGCTGCACGCCCCAGATCAGGCACAAGCCGATCATCACCTGCAAGGCAAAACGGTCGGCATTGCGCCGCTCGCTACTCACCGCAACACCTCGAACACACACAACATGGCAGGCCATCCAATGGTCAGAAATCAGTGTCGAGGATTATCAATCAGTCGGGCGGAAAAAGCCGTCTGGAAAAGACATTTTGTGCTTCAGTGGCGTCAGCGCTGAATGGCTGTCGGCTGCGCCGCCATTCGCTGGCAAGCCAGCTCCCACAGTGAACGGGTTGCTCACTGATTGTTTGTTCAACACCAAACCCTGTGGGAGCTGGCTTGCCAGCGATGGCGTCAGTTCAATCAACCCTGCTCATGGATCTGAATGCAGTCGTTTAGCCAACAAAAACCCGACGGTACAAGCCACAGCAGTGGCAAACGTGCCCCACGCCCAATCCATCAGCGTCACCTGCACCGACCAGCCACGCAACGTCGCCCAATTGGTCAGGTCGTACGTGCCATACGCCACCAGCCCCAGCAACGCGCCCCGCTTCGCCGCCCATTGCCATGTCACGGCCGGCAGCACCACAAACACCACACAACCGAAAACATACAGGCAATAAAAAACCGCTGCCGGAACCAGCAGCGGTTTATCGAGCATCAGCGGACCGAGCAGTTCGCGATAGGTCGGCGCCATCAACAGGCCGAGCCAGATGCCGTCGAGCAGCAGAAACGCAATCAGCGTCGCAACATAGGCAACCAGAGTTTTCTTCATAACACCCGCCCTCATGTAGGAGCTGCCGCAGGCTGCGATCTTTTGACTTTGTTTTTAAAAGACAAGATCAACAGATCGCAGCCTGCGGCAGCTCCTACATGGGGCCAGCGGTGGCTCAGGTTAGTTCAATGCGATCGGCGTGGATAACGATCTTGCCTTCCTTGTACAGCGCACCGATGGCCTTCTTGAAGTTGCCTTTGCTGACGCCGAACAGGCTGCTGATCAGCGCCGGATCGCTCTTGTCGCTGACCGGCAGCGTGCCGCTGTTATCACGCAACTTGGCGAGGATCTTCGAGTTGAGGCTGCTGGCCGCTTCCTGGCCAACCGGTTGCAGGCTCAGGGCAATTTTGCCGTCGGCGCGCACTTCCTTGATGTAGCCCTTCTCGCTCATGCCGGCGCGCATGAACTTGAAGATTTCGTTCTTGTGGATCAAACCCCAATGCTTGTTGTTGATGATCGCCTTGAAGCCCATGTCAGTGGCTTCGGCAACCAGCAGATCAACTTCCTGACCCAGGCTGTAGTTCGCCGGGGTCTTGTCGAGGTAGCGATCCAGACGCGCAGTGGCGGTGATGCGGCGGGTGTGCTTGTCGAGGTAGACGTGCACCACGCAATATTCACCGGCAGTCATCTGCCGTTTTTCTTCGGAGTACGGCAGCAACAGGTCTTTCGGCAAACCCCAATCGAGGAACACGCCGATGCTGTTGACTTCAACAACTTTCAGGCTGGCAAATTCACCGACCTGAACTTTTGGTTTTTCAGTGGTAGCGAGAAGTTTGTCTTCGCTGTCCAGATAAACAAATACGTTGAGCCAGTCTTCATCTTCGCTGGGAATATCTTTAGGGATATAACGGTTGGGCAAAAGAATCTCGCCATCGGCACCGCCGTCCAGATATAAACCGAAGTTAGTGTGTTTAACCACTTGCAAACTGTTGTAACGCCCGACTAAAGCCATTTCCAGAACCCTCATTGCGTGGGCGGCATTCTACCCGTTTTTGCCTGCGACGTCGGGCGGTAGATCGGCGGTTGCCGGGAATTCTGCGCAACGCCTTGATTTTCCTTGATCTGCGCCGCACCGGGTGCCACTCGTCAGTCGGCTGTGCGCCCTCGCGGCATATCGCCACACCGCCGAAATTCATTAATCTTCTTATTTAAAACAGCAGGTTAGCCAAGTATTTCGAATATTGAATCGAGCATACTGCAGTGCAGCGCTAGGTTATTCCCGGGGATATTTACCAAGCAATTGTCAAGTTATTCCTGTACGATGCCTGGCCGAGTTACTTTTCTACAGGTTAATGGCCGCCATGCGTGTAAAAGCATCCACCAGCAAAGCAAAGCCAGCTCCAGCCGTTGAAACCAGCGAATCGATCAACGATCAGATCGCAGCGTTCCTCAAGTCCGGCGGCGAGATCCAGCAAATTGCCAAAGGCGTCAGTGGCCAGACGTTCGGCCCGTCCAAGCAGATCAGCCTGGGCAAGAAGTAACACCCGGTTTTACCCCCGTCCAGAGGCGCTTTGAGCTTCGAAGCGCCTGGACTGGCACCGCGAAACACCCTCCCCGCTTCAAACAAATCAAATACCAAAAATTCTGAAAATCGACGAACGGACATCAATGCCGAACATTCGCCGGTATCCTTGCACGCGTCTGGATCAAGCGTTTCAGCAGGCCCGCCGTCCTGCACTCGCTGTTCATGGAGTGACGCATGCGCAAAACATCCTGTTTATTACTCGTTGGCCTGCTGGCCGGTCCAACCGCGCACGCGCAAGTTTTCCAGCGTGAAATGGGCGACTTCGACCTCAAGCTCGGCACCACGCCAACGCGCAGCATGGCCCAAGGCCTGGTCAAACCCTCGGCGGCCGGGTCGTTTCATGGCGGCCTCGATCTGAGCCACGACAGCGGCCTCTATGTCGGCCAATACGCGCCGAGCATGGGCATCACGCCGGGCAAGAATCTCGAAATCGATTCCTACGTCGGTTTTAAACAACCCTTCGATCAAACCCTCGGCTACGAAGTCGGCATGATCCACTACAGCTATCCCAGCGTGGAAACCCTCGACAGCCAGGAGCTGTTCGGTGGCCTGACCCTGCTTGGCAGTCGTTTCGGCGTGGCATTGAGCAACGACCCAGATAAGCAGAACAACACCTTGTTTGCCGACCTTGGCGGCAATCAGCCGTTCGGCATCGGCGTCAGCATGAAATACACCACCCACCAATTGAATAAACCGGTGGCCGTGGACGGTGGTTATGTCAGCAGTTTCACCGATTGGTCAGTACAACTGTCGCGGCCGTTCATGGGTGTCGACCTTGACCTGATCTACAGCAACTCCAGCCTCAGCGGCAGCGATTGCTCGGCCTACTCCGGGCACAACAGCCAGTGCGACGGTCTCGTCACCCTCAAGGCCGAACGCGCATTCTATTGATCGGCTGAACTGCCGCGCGCATCCTGCATCACATAAGAATCAGACTCCCGAAGCCAGGCCATGCAAGGATTCGCTCATGTCTCGCTGGTTCAAACACATTGCCGCACTGTTGGTCTTCACCCTCGCCCTCGGCGCCTGCAGCCGAGTCGGCCTGGCTTATCGCAATCTCGACGTGATCATTCCGTGGACGCTCGGCGACTACCTGGACATGAACGGCGAGCAAAAAGACTGGTTCAACGAACGGCTCAAGGATCACCTGAGCTGGCATTGCACCACGCAATTACCGGGCTATCTGGACTGGCTGGATCGCTTGCAGACCATGGTCGAAACCAATCAGGTCACCGATGCCGCGCTACAGGCGCGCACCGTCGAAGCCAAGCAAGCGATTGCGCAAACGGCGAAGGAAATCACGCCTTCGGCCATCGAATTATTGCAAGGTCTGGATGACAAGCAAGTGGCCGAGATGAATGAGGCGTTTGCCAAGGATCTGCGCAAGCGTCAGCAGGAGTACCTGAAACCACCGCTTGATCAACAGATTGCCGAGCGTGGCGCGCGCATGGTCAAGCGCCTCAACGATTGGCTTGGGCCCTTGAGCGCCACACAAGAGCAGCGGGTCATGGCGTGGTCGACCGCCCTGGGCGATCAGTACACCCAATGGATTGCCAACCGGGCCCATTGGCAGAAGCAGTTCAGTGCGGCTGTAGCGCAACGCAAAAGTCCCGAATTCCCACAGAGAATCGAGACCCTTCTGGTCAATCGCGAGAGTTTATGGACAGCGGATTACCGCAAGGCCTTCGCCGATACTGAGGCGCAGGGACGCTCGCTGGCGGTTGATCTGATGGCTGAGAGCTCGCCGCAACAGCGCCAGCGGTTGTTGAAGAAGATCGAGGGGGTGCGTAAAGACTTCAACGACCTCAAATGCCTCAAAGCCGCGAAGCAGAACTAGAAACAAAGATCGCAGCCTTCGGCAGCTCCTACAGAGATCGGTGTAGGAGCTGCCGAAGGCTGCGATCTTCTGCTTTCAGAGCCTCAGGCGATCTGGGCCTTCGAAGCCACTTCATCAAACGTCGCCTCGGCCAGCGGATCGTCCTGTTCATCCAGCACCTCACGCGGATGATCATTGCCGGGAATGCTGCTGTCTATCAGGCTCAACAGGCTGGAACCGCGAGGCGTCAGCACAAAATTGTTGCCGGTGCTGCCCTCTTCATCCGGACGCGGTGCGATGTAGCCACGCAACAACAGCAAGCGTTCATAGTCGCAAGCCAGCGTTTTCAGATGATCAAGGTTCTCGATCGGCTCGCCGGCGCTGGCTTTTTCCGCCGCATAGTCTTCGGCGTAAGCCCGTGGAGCAAAACTGTGGCCGGCGCTGTTTTGCACTTCATGCAGCAAGCGCTCAATCAAATCCCAGTTATAAGTCGTCATCCTGATACAACCTCCGGTGCGCGTGATTTATGGCGCGTTCATAGGTTGTGACCGGAGCCGCTCGCAGCCGTTCAGCCGCATGTTGCGCGACCACCGACCGGCGGTCTGTCGATTTCCCGCAGGGTTAAACGACTAGTCTGAAACAGACGGTTTCAACCCCGCAGGAGAAATCATCATGAACGTTGAGAATCATCCGGTGGTATCGCGCGAAGAATGGCTCGCCGCCCGTAAGCAACATCTGGCCCACGAGAAAGCCTTCACCAAGGAACGCGACCGCCTCAGCGCAGAACGTCGTGCGCTGCCATGGCTGAAAGTCGACAAGGATTACCATTTTCAAGGCCCGAACGGCGAACTGAAACTCGCCGACCTATTCGGTAAACACAGCCAGTTGATCGTTTACCACTTCATGTTTGCCAAGGATTGGGAGGAAGGCTGTCAGGGCTGCTCTTTCCTCAGTGACCATATCGATGGCGCCAACCAGCATCTGGCGCATCACGACATTGCGCTGGTGGCTGTGTCCCATGCGCGATTCAACGAGTTTCAGGCGTTCAAACAACGGATGGGCTGGAAATTCGACTGGGTGTCTTCAGAAGGCTGCGACTTCAACTATGACTTCGGCGTGTGTGCCCGTGCCGATGATGTCGCGGCGGGAACGGCTACCTACAACTACGAAAAAACTGACAGCGCCGAGGAAGAAATGCCCGGGCTGAGCGTGTTTTATCGCGACGCAAATGGCGACATCTTCCACACCTATTCAACGTATGCACGTGGTCTCGACATGCTGGTCGGTGCCTACAACTATCTCGACCTCACGCCCAAGGGCAGGAATGAAGACGAGATCATGGAATGGGTTCGGCATCATGATCGATATGACGGGCAAACCCGATCCAGCTGCTGCCATGGCGACTGAACTTTTCGCAGCAAAAAGGCCTCAACCGGTTAACCCGCCTTAACCGGAACTGAGGCCCTCCCCATGAAAACCCTGATCAAGCTCACTCTCGCCGCCACTCTTGCCTGCGCCTTGCCCGTCTGGGCCTGTACGCCGGAAGAGGCCACCGCCAAACGCGAACAACTGGCCAAGGAAGTTGCCAAGCTCACCGAACAGAATCCGGCCAAGGCCAAGGAGATCAATGCCGAGTTGCAGAAGATGGATCTGGGTACGGCCAGTGCGGATCTGCCGGACAAGTGTCAGTTGATTGATCAGCGGTTGAAAGAACTCGGTACGGCCGAGAAGAAAGCCGAAAGTTAAAAACAAAAGATCGCAGCCTGCGGCAGCTCCTACGCCGATCACCGTAGGAGCTGCCGCAGGCTGCGATCTTTTGCTCATGAAAATGCACAAATGCATTTATTTTTTTGCATAAACGCATAACCCGTCTACGGTTACATCGAGCAAGGAGATCGGCAACCGCCATCGGAGATGGCAACCCTCAAGCGCCGATCGCTCGGCAACACCCCTTACAAGCGGGACGCTTGTTTTCATTCATGGAGGATTGAAAAAATGTTAACCACTGAAGCAAGACCCTATACCAGCGAATCACTGCCAAGGTGCCTCATCGGTCATCTGCTCGACCCACAACTGGTCGAAGTCGAAGCGGCAGAACACGCCAGCGCTTTTGCCGCTGGCAGCCTCAACTTCAGCATGCAGCAACAGACCCAGACCAACTGGTGCTGGGCCGCCGTTTCCGCCTCGGTCGGCAACTATTACGGCACCGGCAACTGGACTCAGTGCGGTGTGGCCAGCACTCAGCTCGACCGCAACTGCTGCAATCAGCCAGGGCCGTGCAACGTCTACGGCTATCTGGACTCGGCCCTGCAAACCACCCGCAGCTACAACGGTATGAATCAGGGTTCGCTGCAGATGTCGGCGATCCAGAACCAGATCAGCATGGGCCGCCCGGTCGGCCTGCGCTGTGCCTGGTACGGCGGCGGTGCGCATTTCCTGACGATCTACGGCACCAACGGCGATTACGTGCTGGTCGCGGACTCGATCTACGGTTATTCGACCCGTGCGCTGAATGCCTTTCCCCGTGCCTACAATGGCGGCGGCAACTGGACTCACACTTACTTCACGGTAAAAAACTAGGAGGGCGACATCATGCAACTGACTTATCCAAAGGCGCCTTCCAACGGCGTACAGACCTTGCGCCCGGCCCTGCAAGCCGCGCTGCAAACCCCGGGTTTTGGCGCCAGTCGCCAGTTCGCCAACGCTGTACCGGCGAAAATCAGCCTCAGCGAAGCCTACCGTGGCTATTCGCTCAGCCTGGATGACCTGAGCCAAGGCAAAGGCCTGAAAGACGCACGAATCGGCGACTGGCATTACCTGGTCTTTGCCGACGGCGTGACGATTGCCGATGCGCAATTGGCCGAGGTGCGCGGGCATGTCGAATTCGCCTCGCTGAATCACGGCGATCACGCCGCTGCTACGGTGAGTGCGCTGAAACTGGCAGAACAAGCGCCGCAACTTCAAGGCAAGAGCGTCGAGTTGCGTGTGCTGTTTGTCTCAGCCCTGCACGTTGTAGCGATCTGGCTGCATGCTGACGGTGAGGACGTGCTGATCCCGATCGAGCCGACGCCCAAGGAGTTGGCGGTTACCGGGTTGTACAGCGAAGCAACACTTCTCGGCGCATTGAAACCGGCAGCGGGTCAAGCCAAACGGCGCTTTGACGCCGACACCAGTGGCCAGCTCGGCAACTGATGGACGAAAAAAAACCCGGACATTGTCCGGGTTTTTCATGCACGCCTGAAACGCTTTACTCAGCCGCAGGCTCTGCTGGCTTGCGGCGCTTCAGCGGCGCCATGCCGTCGCTGCTCACCAACGAATCCGGCTTCGGACGGTTGGCGCTCTTGCGCTTGGTCGGCGTCTTCGCGGCGGTTTTCTTCTTGTCGCCCTTGGCGTCGGTCTTTTTCTTCTTCACGCCGACGGCCTTGCCCGAGGCCTTGACCTTTTTCGGTCCGCCGTAGGTGCCTTTGACTTCCTTGATGGTGCGGCGCTCGAAGCTCTGCTTCAGGTAGCGCTCGATGCTCGACATCAGGTTCCAGTCGCCGTGGCAGATCAGCGAGATCGCCAGACCATCGTTACCGGCGCGGCCAGTACGGCCGATGCGGTGCACGTATTCGTCGCCGCTGCGTGGCATGTCGAAGTTGATCACCAGATCCAGACCATCGACGTCCAGGCCACGGGCCGCAACGTCGGTGGCAACCAGAATCTTCACGCCGCCCTGCTTCAGACGGTCGATCGCCAGTTTGCGATCCTTCTGGTCTTTCTCACCGTGCAACACGAACGCTTTGTATTCCTGAGCCACGAGGCGGCCGTAGATGCGGTCGGCCATGGCGCGGGTGTTGGTGAAGACGATGGCCTTCTGATAAGTCTCGTTGGCCAGCAGCCAGTTCACAATCTGCTCTTTATGCTGATTGTGGTCGGCGGTGATGATTTGCTGACGGGTGGTCGAGTTCAGCTGGCTGACCGCGTTGAGCTGCAAGTGCTCAGGGTTGTTCAGCACCTTGCCGATCATGTCGCGCAGACCGGAACCACCGGTGGTGGCGGAGAACAGCATGGTTTGCTGACGGTTCGGGCATTCGTCGACCAGACGCTGCACGTCTTCGGCAAAACCCATGTCGAGCATGCGGTCGGCTTCGTCGAGTACCAGCACTTCGACTTCTTTCAGGTCGAGGTTGCCGGCGTTGAGTTGCTCGATCATCCGGCCCGGGGTGCCGATGAGAATGTCCGGCACTTTGCGCAGCATCGCGGCCTGGACCTTGAAGTCTTCACCGCCGGTGATCAGGCCGGACTTGATGAAAGTGAACTGCGAAAAGCGCTCAACTTCCTTCAGCGTCTGTTGGGCCAGTTCGCGGGTCGGCAGCAGGATCAGCGTCTTGATGCTGACGCGAACCTTGGCCGGGCCGATCAGGCGATTGAGGATCGGCAGAACGAAAGCGGCGGTTTTGCCGCTACCGGTTTGCGCCGTCACCCGCAGATCACGCCCTTGGAGCGCCAGCGGGATGGCCGCGGCTTGCACAGGCGTTGGCTCGACAAATTTCAGCTCGGCCACAGCTTTAAGCAGGCGTTCGTGCAGGGCGAATTGGGAAAACACGGGTGCTACCTCGAAGATATGCAAAAAAACAGCTGCATAGGTTACCGGTTTCGAGCGCTCAGGCCGAGTTTCTTTATGCAAACGGCGGCAATCAGTGGTTTTTTTGTTGCCTGATTTGTCTCCAAACGTAATACCTGGCGTCTTAAATGCTCTAATCGGCCATCGCGTCTTACAGAAGAATCGTTTCACTTATGGATATCAAACAGCTCTGGCTCAACGCCCAAGACCTCTGGGGCACCCTCGAACAGCATCCGCTTTTGCAGGCGGGGCTCGCGCTGACGGTGTTATTGGTGATCGCTCTGTTGCTCGGACGAGTGGCGCGCTATCTGATCCTGCACGCCAGCCGCATGCTCGGCCGCCAGCCGGCGCTGCACTGGATCAATGACTTTCGCCACAACAAAGTGTTTCAGCGACTGGCGCAGATGACGCCGTCGCTGGTCATTCAGTTCGGCTTGCATCTGGTGCCGGAACTGAGCAAAACCGCCATGACCTTCCTCGGTAATGTGGCGCTGTCGTTCACCATTCTGTTCTTGTTGCTGGCAGTCAGCGCCCTGCTCAACGCCCTGCTCGACATCTATGCACGCACCGAACACGCCCGTACGCGCTCAATCAAGGGCTATGTGCAACTGGCGAAAATGGTCTTGTACGTGTTCGGCGCAATCATCATCGTTGCCACGCTGATCGACCGCTCGCCGCTGTTGCTGCTCTCCGGTCTGGGTGCCATGTCGGCGGTGATTCTGTTGGTCTACAAGGACACCCTGCTGTCGTTTGTCGCCAGCGTGCAGTTGACCAGCAACGACATGCTGCGGGTCGGCGACTGGATCGAGATGCCGCAAGTCGGCGCCGACGGCGATGTGGTCGCCATCACCCTGCACACGGTCAAGGTGCAGAATTTCGACAAGACCATCGTCTCGATCCCGACCTGGCGGGTGATGTCCGAGTCGTTCAAGAACTGGCGCGGCATGCAGCAATCCGGCGGGCGCCGAAGCAAGCGCAGCGTGTTCATCGACGCCAGCGGCGTGCGTTTCATCCGTGATGACGAGGAAGAAAAACTCTCGCAAGTGCACTTGCTGACCGACTACATGAGCCGCAAAAAAGCCGAGCTCAAAGCGTGGAACGAGGCCCAGGGTAATGTCGCGGCGATGTCGGCCAACCGGCGGCGCATGACCAACATCGGGACCTTCCGCGCGTATGCACTGGCGTATCTGAAGAGTCATCCAGAGATTCAGCCGAACATGACCTGCATGGTGCGGCAGATGCAGACCACGGCGCAGGGCATTCCGCTGGAGATCTACTGCTTCACCCGCACCACGGCGTGGGCCGATTACGAGCGGATTCAGGGGGATATTTTTGATTATCTGCTGGCGGTGTTGCCGGAGTTTGGGCTGAGCCTGTATCAACAGCCGAGTGGCGGGGATTTGCGGTCGGGGTTGTTGCCGGCGGTGCTCGGCGCGGCGAGCATTCCCGAGCCGCAGAAGCACCTCATGTAACCCAAAATTTCACTGTAGGAGCTGCCGAAGGCTGCGATCTTTAGACTTTAAAGATCAAAAGATCGCAGCCTTCGGCAGCTCCTACAGGGTTTATGCGGTGCGGCGGATGCCCAGTCGACTAATCCATACGGCAGCGAGGATGACGCTGCCACCAAGGAACAACCTGCCCAATTCCTCATGCTGATTCCAGATCAGCAGATTCAGCAGCAATCCCACCGGCACATGCAGGTTGTTCATCACCGCCAGCGTGCCGCCGTTGACCATGCACGCGCCTTTGTTCCACCAGTACATGCCCAGCGCGGTCGAGACCAGACCGAGGAACAGCAGCACGCCCCACTGCAGCGGCGCTTCCGGCAGGAAATTCGCTTTGCCGAACATCAGGAATGCCGGCAGCACCACCGCCAGCGCGCCGAGGTAGAAGAAGCCGAAACGCCGGTAATGCGGCAGATCGCTCGGGTGCCTGGCTACCAGGTGTTTGTACATCACTTGCCCTGCGGCGTAGGTGAAGTTGGCCAGTTGCAGCAGCAAGAAGCCCATGAAGAAGTCCGGGCTGATGCTGTCGAAGCGAATCACTGCCGCGCCGCCCACCGCCACTAGCGCGGCGATCAGCGCCCACGGATTGAAGCGCCGGTTCAGCGCATCTTCGATCAACGTCACGTGCAACGGCGTGAGGATGGTAAACAGCAACACCTCCGGCACGGTCAGCACGCGGAAGCTCAGGTACAGGCAGACGTAGGTCACGCCGAACTGCAACGCGCCGATCACCAGCATGCCGCGCATGAACGAAGGTTCGACCGAGCGCCAGCGGGTCAGCGGGATAAACACCAGCCCGGCCAGCACCACGCGCACCAGCACCGCGAAGTAACTGTCGACATGACCGGCCAGGTATTCGCCAATCAGACTGAAGGAAAACGCCTGGATCAGCGTGACAAAAAGTAGATAGCCCATGCTCGCCCCTAATTTGAATGGCGGCGACGATAGCGGTTTTTCCACCCTGCAACCAACAAAAATCCCCCTGTAGGAGCTGCCGCAGGCTGCGATCTTTTGATGTTGATTTTAAAAAAAAACAAGATCAAAAGATCGCAGCCTGCGGCAGCTCCTACAGGGGATCGGTGAGTTACGGGCAAAAAAAAGCCCGATCTCGCTAATGCGTTCAATCGGGCTACAGCACTCAGGAGCAACAAGTGCAAAGGGAGGTTCGATGCGCGTAGAGCCTTGAAGGGGTTGCGCCAGGTCACTTAAACAATCGGCGATTATCTGGCGATTAACATATCAAGCGACCTGGGACAGCTTGGCGTTGGCCTGATTCAGGCCTTTCTCCTGGAAGTCGCCACCGAGGTTCATGCCTTCGGCGTGAATGAACGTCACGTCGTTGATACCGATGAAGCCCATCACTTGGCGCAGATAAGGTTCCTGATGATCAGCCGGGCCGCCCGCGTAGATGCCGCCGCGAGCGGTGAGCACGTAGGCACGCTTGCCGCTGAGCAGGCCTTGCGGTCCGGTTTCGGTGTACTTGAAGGTCACGCCGGCACGCAGCACGTGGTCGAGCCAGGCCTTGAGGGTGCTCGGGATGGCGAAGTTGTACATCGGCGCGGCCATCACCAGCACGTCGGCAGCGAGCAGTTCATCGGTCAGTGCGTTGGAGCGATCCAGCGACGCTTGTTCGCTGTCGTTGCGCTGTTCGGCAGGTTTCATCCAGCCACCCAGCAGGTTGCTGTCCAGATGCGGTACCGGATTCACGGCGAGGTCACGCACGGTGATCTGATCGGCCGGGTGCGCCGCTTTCCACTGACTGATGAAGGTCTGGGTCAGTTGACGGGAAACCGAGTCTTGCTGGCGGGCGCTGCTTTCGATGATCAGAACGCGGGACATGGTGTGTAGCCTCCATCCGAGAATGTTGTAGGTCGATGGAGTGAAGGTTAAACAGTGCCGCCTCGATGAAAAAGCGCAAATAATTGCTGCAAAGCATCGAATAATTCGTTTAGATGCACCTGAAACCTGTGGGAGCGAGCCTGCTCGCGATAGCGGTGTATCAATCTGACACACCGCTATCGCGAGCAGGCTCACTCCTACAAGGGATCGATCGTTACTTCGGGGTGCAGGTCAGCTTGATGCGCAGCTTGATAATTTCGCGAGTGAACTTGGCCGTGGCGTTTTTATGTTTGCCTGCCGGTACGTCGATGGTGCGAGTGCGTGGCGCCTCGGGGCCATTGCTGAAAACGGCCTTGCACACTGCATCGACATCGCCGTAGTTGGCCACCCGGATCGAGCCGATGTCGTTATCGGTGTCGAAGGTTTCGTAATCGATTTTCATGCCATTGAGATCTTTCTGCACATCGATCGGGTACGCAAAAGCAGTCAGCGGCAGCAACGCCAGCACCACACAACAGAATTTTTTCATTCGGCAGTCTCCATGAAGGACGGCCAGCTTAGGACAAGAGGAGCTATTGATGAAAGCGCCCCGCGTGACCCTGGATCAATGGCGAACATTGCAGGCCGTGGTCGACCACGGCGGATTCGCCCAGGCCGCCGAGGCCTTGCACCGTTCGCAATCGTCGGTGAGTTACACCGTCGCCCGCATGCAGGACCAACTCGGCGTGCCGCTGCTGCGGATCGACGGGCGTAAAGCCGTGCTCACCGAAGCCGGCGGCGTATTGCTGCGCCGCTCGCGGCAACTGGTGAAACAGGCCAGCCAACTGGAAGACCTTGCCCATCACATGGAGCAAGGCTGGGAGGCCGAGGTGCGGCTGGTAGTCGATGCGGCGTATCCGAGCGCGCGGATCGTGCGCGCGTTGACCGCGTTCATGCCGCAGAGTCGTGGTTGCCGGGTTCGCTTGCGTGAAGAGGTATTGTCCGGCGTCGAGGAAGTGTTGCTCGAAGGCGTGGCCGATCTGGCGATCACTGGCCTGAGCATTCCCGGCCACCTCGGGGCGGAATTGAGCGACGTCGAGTTCATCGCCGTCGCCCACCCCGATCACCCGCTGCACCGGCTCAATCGCGAACTGAGCTTTCAGGATCTGGAAACCCAGATGCAAGTGGTCATCCGCGACTCCGGCCGCCAGCAACCCCGCGACGTTGGCTGGCTCGGCGCCGAACAGCGCTGGACCGTGGGCAGTCTCGCCACTGCCGCAACCTTTGTCAGCAGCGGTCTGGGCTTTGCCTGGCTGCCCCGGCACATGATTGAACGAGAACTGAAAGATGGCTCGCTCAAGCTGCTACCGTTGGACAGGGGCGGCACTCGCAATTCCAGCTTCTACCTGTATTCGAACAAGGACAAACCCTTGGGTCCGGCCACGCAAATCCTCATCGAACTGCTACGCACCTTCGATACGTTACCTCTGGATGCGCCGTACGCCGCCCCCGAACAAGCCTGACACGGAGTTCACCGATGGCCTATTTCGAGCACGATGGTTGCAACCTGCACTACGAGGAATATGGCCACGGTACGCCGTTGCTGCTGGTTCACGGGCTCGGTTCAAGCACGCTGGACTGGGAAATGCAGATCCCGGCACTGGCCGCGCACTATCGGGTGATCGTCCCGGATATTCGCGGCCACGGTCGCTCGGACAAGCCACACGAGCGCTACAGCATCGCTGGATTCAGCGCTGACATGCTTGCACTCATCGAGCATTTGAACCTTGGCCCGGTGCACTACGTCGGGCTGTCGATGGGCGGCATGATCGGCTTCCAGTTCGGCGTCGATCAGCCGCAACGGCTCAAGAGCCTGACCATCGTCAACAGCGCACCGGAGGTCAAATTACGCAGCCGCGACGATTTTTGGCAGTGGTTCAAACGCTGGAGCCTGATGCGCGTGCTCAGCCTCGCGACCATTGGCAAAGCCCTTGGCGGCAAACTTTTCCCGAAACCCGAACAAGCCGGTCTGCGGCAGAAAATGGCCGAACGCTGGGCAAAAAACGACAAACGTGCTTATCTCGCCAGCTTCGATGCGATTGTTGGCTGGGGCGTTCAGGAACGACTTTCCCGGGTGACCTGTCCAACGCTCGTCATCAGCGCCGACCGTGATTACACACCGGTGGCATTGAAAGAAACCTATGTAAAACTGCTGCCGAATGCGCGGCTGGTGGTGATCGCCGATTCGCGCCACGCCACCCCGCTCGATCAACCCGAACGCTTCAATCAAACGCTGCTGGAGTTCCTCGCCGCAGCCGAAATTCAATCTCAGGATCACTGACCCATGCTGAAAAAACTCGCCCTCGCCGCTGGCACCGTGCTGTTTGCCGCCAACCTGATGGCTGCCACGCCGGTCAAAGCACCGCACGTGCTGCTGGACACAACCAACGGTCAGATCGAAATCGAACTGGATCCGGTCAAGGCACCGATCAGCACCAAGAATTTTCTGGATTACGTCAACAGCGGTTTCTACACCAACACCATTTTCCACCGCGTGATCCCGGGCTTCATGGCTCAGGGCGGCGGTTTCACCCAGCAGATGCAGCAAAAAGAAACCAAGGCGCCGATCAAGAACGAAGCCAGCAATGGCCTGCACAACGTGCGCGGCACCTTGTCGATGGCGCGCACTTCCAACCCTGACTCGGCCACCAGCCAGTTCTTCATCAACGTGGCTGACAACGCGTTCCTCGATCCGGGCCGTGACGCCGGTTACGCGGTGTTCGCCAAAGTGGTCAAGGGCATGGACGTGGTCGACATCATCGTCAACTCGCAAACCACCACCAAAAGCGGCATGCAAAACGTGCCTGTAGACCCTGTGATCATCAAGTCGGCCAAAGTCATCGACTAAGCTGTACAGGGCGTATCGAGCGGCGCGGTTCAACACCGCGCCGCTCACACTGATAAAAGGAGAGCCCGGATTCCGGGCGGTTATCTGATGCTCTATCGCCGTTTCGAACAACTGATCGACGTGTTCCGCGATGCCCCCACGGCATCCCCGCCGGATCGCGTACTGCCCTTCTACACCTATTACCTCAAGCAGGTCTGGCCGAGTTTTGCCGCCCTGCTCACCGTCGGATTGTTCGGCGCCTTGATCGAAGTGGCGTTGTTCAGCTACCTCAGTCGCATCATTGACCTCGCCCAAGGCGCACCGAACCCGAACTTTTTTCACGAGCATGGCCTGGAGTTGGCCTGGATGGCCGTGGTCGCGCTGATCTTGCGCCCGGTCTTTGTCGGCCTGCACGACCTGCTGGTGCACCAGACCCTGAGTCCGAGCATGACCAGCATGATCCGCTGGCAAAACCACAGCTACGTGCTCAAGCAAAGCCTGAATTTTTTCCAGAACGACTTCGCCGGTCGTATCGCCCAACGCATCATGCAGACGGGCAACTCGCTGCGTGACTCTGCGGTACAAGCGGTGGATGCGTTGTGGCATGTGCTGATCTACGCGATCAGCTCGCTGGTGCTGTTCGCCGAGGCCGACTGGCGCCTGATGATCCCGTTGCTGACGTGGATCGCCGCGTACATTGGCGCGCTCTGTTACTTCGTGCCACGGGTCAAGGAACGCTCCGTGGTGTCCTCCGATGCTCGCTCCAAACTGATGGGGCGGATCGTCGATGGTTACACCAACATCGCCACCCTGAAGCTGTTCGCCCATACCAATTACGAGCAGCAATACGCCCGCGAAGCAATCGAAGAACAGACCGAAAAAGCCCAACTGGCGGGCCGCGTTGTGACCAGCATGGACATCGCCATTACCACCATGAACGGCCTGCTGATCGTCGGCACCACGGGCCTGGCCTTGTGGCTGTGGACGCAATCACTGATCACCGTCGGGGCGATTGCCCTGGCAACCGGCCTGGTGATACGCATCGTCAATATGTCCGGCTGGATCATGTGGGTGGTCACCGGCATTTTCGAAAACATCGGCATGGTCCAGGACGGTTTGCAGACCATCTCGCAACCGGTCAGCGTCACCGATCGCGAGCAGGCCAAACCGCTGGATGTAGCCCAGGGCGAAGTGCGTTTCGAGCACGTGGATTTTCACTACGGCAAGAAGAAAGGCATCATCGGCGATCTCAACCTGAACATCAGACCGGGCGAAAAAATCGGCTTGATCGGGCCGTCGGGGGCCGGTAAGTCGACCTTGGTCAACCTGCTGCTGCGTTTGTATGACGTCGAGGGCGGGCGGATTCTGATTGATGGCCAGAACATCGCCGAAGTCGGTCAGGAAAGCCTGCGCGCACGCATCGGCATGATCACGCAGGACACTTCGCTGTTGCACCGTTCGATCCGCGACAACTTGCTGTACGGCAAACCGGAGGCGACCGACGCAGAGCTGTGGGACGCGGTGCACAAAGCCCGCGCCGATGAATTCATACCGCTACTGTCGGACGCCGAGGGCCGTACCGGCTTCGACGCTCACGTGGGCGAGCGCGGGGTGAAACTGTCCGGTGGTCAGCGTCAGCGCATTGCGATTGCGCGGGTGCTGCTCAAAGACGCACCGATCCTGATTATGGACGAAGCGACCTCGGCGCTGGATTCGGAGGTCGAAGCGGCGATTCAGGAAAGCCTGGAAACCCTGATGCAAGGCAAAACCGTGATTGCGATTGCGCATCGGCTCTCGACCATTGCCCGGATGGACCGACTGGTGGTGCTGGAGAACGGCAAGATCGCCGAGAGCGGCACCCACGCTGAATTGCTGGCTCATCGCGGTCTGTATGCACGGCTTTGGGCGCACCAGACTGGAGGGTTTGTCGGTATCGACTGACCCCTCCAAGATCGTTCCCACGCTCTGCGTGGGAATGCAGCCCTTGACGCTCCGCGTCACTGGACGCGGAGCGTCCCTTGAAGCATTCCCACGCAGAGCGTGGGAACGATCACCGCCAGAGTCCGCCAACCACGGGCGCTGGCGGTTTTTTTTGGCCGCTGGAAATCCGTAAAAACCCTGCTGTACTCAGCCAAGGTTCCAGAACGGGGCCTGTCGTAAGTCTGCAAGGATGCACAACTCGATGCAGTCTCGATAGCACGCCTATCAAGGACTCTCTCATGTCTCTGTTCAAACGTTCAGTCACTGAGTTGTTGGGTACGTTCTGGTTGGTATTGGGTGGTTGCGGCAGCGCGGTGATTGCCGCGTCCTCGCCGTTGGGAATCGGGGTGCTGGGGGTTGCCCTGGCGTTTGGTCTGACGGTGTTGACCATGGCATTCGCCATCGGCCACATCAGTGGCTGTCACCTCAACCCGGCCGTGTCGGTCGGACTGTTCGTCGGCGGTCGCTTTCCGGCCAAAGAGTTACCTGCTTACATCATTGCTCAAGTGCTCGGCGCGATCCTCGCGGCAGCGCTGATCGCTCACATCGCCAGTGGCAAGGAAGGTTTTGATATTGCCGCCGGCCTCGCGTCCAACGGTTATGGCGAGCACTCGCCGGGCAAATATTCGATGGCGGCGGGGTTTGTCACTGAGTTGGTGATGACCGCGATGTTCGTGATCATCATCCTCGGCGCCACCGACAAACGTGCACCGCCTGGGCTGGCGCCTATCGCCATCGGATTGGGCTTGACGCTGATCCACCTGATCTCGATTCCCGTCACCAATACCTCGGTAAACCCGGCGCGCAGCACCGGACCGGCACTGATGGTTGGCAGCTGGGCCATTGCGCAACTGTGGATGTTCTGGGTAGCACCGTTGATAGGCGCAGTGGCAGGCGGTGGAATTTATCGATGGCTGGCTGACGAAAAAAACTAAACTTCACGCAACTAAAAGGCCGTATTAGTTAAACTAAAAATACGGCCTTCAATTACATTCACACACTATATAAAATATTCTGAAACAGCGAAAACGCTGACAGACGCCTCTAAGCGTATTACCTTTGACCCCGCAAACAAAAGCAACTTTCTTCACCACCAACACACAAATCTCTCAAGGATTGAGGCATGAACACTTTAATCAACAGCATCATCGCTATTGCCTTGACTACTGGTCTGATGCAAAACAATGCTGTAGCCGATGATACCGGCACTAACGTTTATCGCTGCCAGCAATACAGCGAGGATTTCAAGGGCTACATCTGGAAGCTTAAAGGCTTTTATAGCGACGCGCCTACAGCCGAAGCGTTCATGGAGACCGAGTCCGCCAAGGCTCTGGACCTGAAAAAATGCAAGGTCTGGGTATTTGAAGATAATAGCAGCCACTGGGAGTGGTAAGTAAATGAAATATTACAAAAGTCTAATCGCCGCCGTACTGATCATTGCAACTTATTCAGGTTTTGCTTCTGCCATGCTGTCGCCAACGGTCAATAGCGACTCACCTCTGGAATTCAACATGGGTGAAGCGCTGTCTGAAGTTCGCCCGGAACTAAATTGTTCCGCCAACGCTAACACGGGAAAAGTCCAATGTGATCGACCGGAGTTCATATATACCTGTCAGGTCGCCAAAAAACCAAATCTGATGATTTATTATTATTCTTCGATCGCCACTCTTGAGGATTTTAACAACGTATCCTCGCAGAAAGGGTTAAGCAATTGTGTAGCAGGTGCAAGCTGGTAACCGAGTGTATTTTTAGTTGAACCAACAAGGCCCGAGCAAACTGTCGGGCCTTGTTGTCAGCGGCTTTTTGCAGTACCGCGTGCGATGCCAAAGCTCAAATCTGTTTGTAAGGCAGCGCTGCAACAGCCTCCTGCGCATACGCAAGCACACCCGCACGCTCCTGGTGCAGGAAGTCTTTGACCGCAGCTTTCAATCCCGGATGACGCAGGTAGTGCCACGAATGCGTGATCACCGGCTCAAACCCCCGAATCAGTTTGTGCTCGCCCTGAGCTCCCGCATCGAAACGCTGAAAACCATGGGCAATCGCGTAGTCCATGCCCTGATAGAAACAGGTTTCAAAGTGCAGGCTATCGAACTCGGCCAGGCAGCCCCAATAGCGGCCGTAGAAACTGTCGCCGCCGACCAGACTGAACGCCATCGCCACCGGCCGTGAGCCATGTCTGGCCAGCACCACGCGGATCGACTCCGGCATGCGTTCGGCGAGCAAGCTGAAAAATTCCCGGGTCAGATAGGGCGCTTGCCGGCGCACTGCATAGGTGTTGGCGTAGCAAGCATAGACAAAATCCCATCGAGCCTCATCCAGTTCGTGCCCCTCCAGCCATTCAAACTCGAAGCCCTGTCCTGCCACTTGCTCGCGTTCCTTGCGCATCTGTTTGCGCTTGCGCGAACTGAGTACGTCGAGGAAATCCTGAAAGTCGCGATAGCCGCGATTTTGCCAATGGTACTGACAGCCGATGCGTTGCAACCAGCCCGGTTGCTCGGCCATCGCGGCGTCGGTGAAAAGGTCGGTGAAATTGATGTGCGCGCTGGATAGCCCTTCGATTTCCAGATACCCCGGCAGGCTCTTGAGCAGTTCGAAACCATCCTCGACGCTAGCCGCCAACAACCGTGGACCGCTGACCGGGCTGAAGGGTACGGCAGTCAGAAGTTTAGGGTAGTAATCAATACCGGCGCGGGCGCAGGCATCGGCCCAGCCGTGATCGAACACGTACTCGCCATAGGAGTGCCACTTGCGATAGCTGGGTAAGGCGGCGATCAGTCGATCCGCTTCGATGTGCAGCAAATGCTCCGCTTGCCAACCGGTGTGTGGGCCGATGCTGCCGCTGTCTTCCAGCGCACTGAGAAACGCATGACGCAAGAACGGCTGGTTCTCCGGTACCAGTGCATCCCAACTGGCCGGGGCGATTTCTGACAGATTTTGCAGGCGTTGCAACGGCATCGACGGGCTCTCCATAACAGGACTTCAGCGCTGGACGAGTATCGCCGATTGCGCCGCAATACACACCCGCATTGGGGCGACAGCGCTCTAGATCAGTAGTTCACGAGCATTTTGTATCGTCATCATCCTGCCATCACTGTGCCACTGCTCTGTCATAAACCATCGCGATACTGGCGCCTGTTTTTAGAGCGCCGGGTTCCACCCGGACACTGTTTTCCGACGTTCACCGCGTCGGTTGTGCCCAGGATGGTTCAGCCATCCTCTCTCATCTTCGGAGATTGCTATGCGTCTTGCTTCCACGAAAACTGCGGCGGCCCTTTGCGGTGGCTTGTTGCTGGCCATGAGCGTTCCGGCCAGTGCTGCAGTCGACGCCAAACTGCTCGACATGCTCAAGGCTAACGGTTCGATTTCCCAGGCGCAGTACGTAGAACTGCAAACTGAACTGGCCAAGGATCAGAAGGCTCAGCAAATCGCGCAGCAGGCGCAGCAAGAGACCAACGAACAAGTCGCCGCCGTTGCGAAGAAAACCAACGAACAAAGCGTTTTCGACCAGAAACTGGCCTGGGCCGCGAAGACCCAGTTCAAGGGCGACGTACGTATTCGTCAGGAAACCATCAAGATCGACGGCGAGCCGAACAACGGCGGCCGCGACAAGGATCGTCAGCGTATCCGTGCCCGTCTGGGTGCCTACACCGAGATCAACCCGCAGGTCGACACCGGCATTCGTATCGCCACCGGCGGCGGCGACGATGCCCGTTCGACCAACCAGGATCAGGACAACTACTTCGACAAGAAGCAGATCTGGCTCGACCTGGGCTATATCGACTACCACCCCGATCAGATCAAGAACCTGCACATTATCGGCGGCAAGATGCTGCAACCGTGGGTCAGCATGGGCGACGTGATCTGGGATAGCGACATCAACCCGGAAGGTCTGGCTGTCACCTACAAATATCCACTGGGCAGCAGCGCCGAACTGTTCGGCAGCCTGGGTAACTACAACCTCAAGGACAACGTCGACGGCGATGGCGTGCAATTCCGTCACGACCTGCGTCTGACCGCTGGCCAGTTGGGTAGCCGCTTCAACATCACCGACAACCTCAAAGTGACTTTGGGCGGCAGCGTCTACGCCTACCAGAACGACGAAGACAGCCGCTGCACCGGGACTTCCACACCGTGCGCCCTGGCGGTCAACGGCAACTCGGCTGACAACGAATTCCGTCTGTATGAAGGCTTCAGCCAGGTCGACATCGGCGGTCTGCCAATGCCACTGTCGTTCTACGGTCAGTACGTGAAGAACAACGATGCCGTGACTGATCAGGACACTGCATGGCTGGTCGGCGCCAAGTCGAAAGTCTTCGGTCTGAACCTCGATTACAACTACCGTGACGTGCAGCGCAACGCCGTGGTCGGCGCCTTCACCGACTCCGACTTCGCCAACGGTACCACCGGTTCCCGGGGCCACAAGTTCAAGGTCGGTTACGACATCGACAAGAACTTCGCCATTGGCGCCACGTACTTCCTGACCAAGGCCGACTTTGCCAGCCGTACCCAGCGTGATGCTGACGCCAACACCCTGCAGCTGGATGCGGAAGCCAAGTTCTAAAAACGCTTCACCCTATAGCCCGGTGCGGGCGGAACGATCCCCATCATCCGTTCGTTTCATCCGCACCGAGCTATTCCCTTTACAGGAGCTGCCGGAGGCTGCGATCTTTTGATCTTAAAAAACAAGATCAAAAGATCGCAGCCTCGTTTCACTCGTCAGCTCCTACGAAAAGCGGTCTTTGCGACGTTGCTCGGCCAGGCGCTCTGCCAAGGTATCCACACCCTCTTGCGGCTTCTCCGGCATCGCCTTCAACGTGGCCTGCATCAATTTCATCTGCCGAATGAAGCGCCGGCAATTAGGGCAGAACATCAGGTGATGGCGCACCATCAGTTTTTCGCGAAAGCTCAACTGGCCATCGAGATAATCGCTGGAGCGCGCCACTTGTTCCTTACAGGTCAGCATTCGCCGGTCTCCTCAAAATGCTCCACCGTGGCGAAGACTTTCAGCCGCGCACGATGCAGCAGCACACGGACATTGGAGAGAGAGATCTCCAGTAGATTACAGATCTCCTCCAGCTCCAGGCCCTGACGCTCACGCAACAGCAACACACTGCTTTGCAGCTCCGACAGACTGAGCAAGGTGTGCTCCAGACAGTCACGCAATTCACCTTCGGTGAGCAAGGCTTCCGGGGTGTCCTGATGCCAGGCGAACGGGGCGATCAGCCAATGGCCGTCACCGGGAGAAAAGCGGTCGTCATCGATGCTGCCGTGGGGCGACGGCAGGTCATCCATCAACACTTCACGACGATTTTGCTTGTAGCGGCTTTTCGCCGAGTTGGCGGTGATGGTCAGCAGCCAGGTCTTGAGACTGGAGCGGCCTTCGAAGCTGCCAATATGGCGCACCACGGAGAGCCAGGCGTCCTGCACCACTTCCTCGACATGACGCTGACCGACGATGGCATAGGCCACGGCGCGCATGGCGCTCTGGTAGGTGCTGACCAATTCCTTGAAAGCCTTTTGCTCACCGGCCAGCAGGCGTTCGAGCAGTTGAGTGTCGTCCATTGCGGCCATGCATTACCTCTCTGAAAGCAAAAGATCGCAGCCTGCGGCAGCTCCTGCAAGGGTCAGTGCAGGAGTTGCCGCAGGCTGCGATCTTTCAAGGCGCAATCAACGTTTGCGCAGGATCACGCTGCCAATGGAATAACCGGCGCCGAACGAACTCAGCACTGCCAGCGAACCGGCAGCCAGGTCGTCCTGATATTTGTGAAACGCAATCACCGAACCGGCGGAGCTGGTGTTGGCGTAGGTGTCGAGAATCACCGGGGCTTCTTCTTCGGTGGCTTCGCGGCCCAGCAGTTTGCGCACGATCAGGTGATTCATGCTCAGGTTGGCCTGGTGCAGCCAGAAGCGCTTCACATCGCCAACATTCAGCTGGTTCTCTTGCAGATGCTCGCCGATCAGTTCGGCAACCATCGGGCAGACATCCTTGAACACTTTGCGGCCTTCTTGCACGAACAGCTTGTCGCGGGCACCGACGCCCTCTTCAGCTGCGCGGTTGAGGAAACCGAAGTTGTTACGGATGTTGTTGGAGAACTTGGTCAGCAGCTTGGTGCTGACCACGTCGAACTGGTGCTTGGACGTCGCTGTGTCAGCACGTTCGATGATCACCGCAGTCGCGGCGTCGCCGAAGATGAAGTGGCTGTCCCGATCACGGAAGTTCAGGTGCCCGGTGCAGACTTCCGGGTTGACCATCAGGATTGCCCGCGCCTGACCCAGTTGCACACTGTTGGCCGCAGCCTGAATGCCGAAGGTCGCCGAGGAGCAGGCGACGTTCATGTCGAAGCCGAAGCCTTGAATGCCCAGGGCTTCCTGGACTTCGATAGCGATGGCCGGGTAGGCGCGTTGCAGATTGGAACAGGCAACGATCACGCCGTCGATGTCGGCTGCTGTTTTGCCGGCACGTTGCAGGGCCTGTTCGGCAGCGCCGATGGCCATCTGGCAAAGCACCGACCATTCGTCGTTGGAACGCTCCGGCAGGCGTGGGGCCATGCGTTGCGGGTCGAGGATGCCGTCCTTGTCCATGACAAAACGGCTCTTGATGCCGGAGGCTTTTTCGATGAAGGCGGCGCTGGATTCGGTCAGGGCCTGTACTTCGCCGCTGGCGATGGCCTGGGCGTTGTCAGCGTTGAACTGGGCGACGTAGGTATTGAAAGACTGCACCAGCTCTTCGTTGGAGATGCTGTTGGCCGGGGTGTACAGGCCGGTGCCGCTGATGACGACGTTATGCATGGTCGTTTCTCTAATCTGTTCAGGCAGAAAGTGCTGGAACCGTCGTACCAACACACAAAGGGTCTATTCCCATCCGGGGGACGCAAACCTGGCATCGCTTTATTCCGTCTCGCACCACGGCCGAAGGCTCTGGGTCGCGAAACCGGCGTTTATGGTCGCGAAGTTTGCCATAAACGCAGGCTTTTGGCGCCTTTCTCAAGATCAACACGGATGATCGTTCCCACGCTCCTGCGTGGGAATGCAGCCCGTGACGCTCCGCGTCACTGGACGCGGAGCGTCCCCAGAGGCATTCCCACGCAGAGCGTGGGAACGATCAGCGTTACGGTTCGACCTGAGTCCACTGCTTGTTCAGGCGTTTGTCGGAAATCGGCGTTTTCGTGCCCAACTGTTGGGCGAACAGCGACACCCGGTATTCCTCCAGCCACCAGCGGTACAACTCCAGCTGCGGATCGCGCTTGCCTTCCTGCGCATGCTTGGCGGCGCGAGCCTGGTATTGCGCCCAGAGGCCGGCGAGTTCGCCGCTCCAGACGCGATCCTTCTGCAGCTGCGCGCCAAGCTTCTCGAAACGCTGCTCGACCGCCTTCAAGTAACGCGGCAGTTCTTTGAGCCACTGCATCGGCGTTTCACGGACAAAACCCGGATACACCAGATGGCTGATCTGCTGCTTGATGTCATTCAGTGCCACCGCCTGAGCGAGGTCGATCTTGCCTTTGAAGCGTTTCTGCAAACCGTGCCACAGCTTGAGAATCTCCAGGGTCAGCCGCGCCACGCGCTCGGCGTGCTCGGTCCAACTGCCGCGCTTGCGCTCGGCCAGTGCCGCCAACCCGGCGCCGTCACGGGGCAGCGGATCTTCGCCTTCAAGAATGCAGCTATCGAGGCTGGCCAGCAGAATGTCCTCGACCAGCGCATCAACCCGGCCTAGCTCGCGATAGAGCAGGCCCAATTCAGTCTGCCCCGGCAACTTGCTGCGCAGGAATTTCGCCGGTTCGGCCAGTTGCTGCATCAGCAGACGCTGCAAGGCGCGGCGATGCTGGAATTCGGCCTCGGCTGGGGTCGAAAAGCGCCCTTCCTTGACCGTGCCACCCTCTTCGACCAGCGCCGGATACACCGTCATCGACAGCCCGGCGATCTTCTGTTGGGTCTTCTCTGCCACCGGCGCGAAGACTTTCGCCTCCACCGGCTGCTGGCTCTTCGCACTCTGCGGCACGGCCAACGCGGCCTGACTGGCCTCGGCAAACCGTGCGGTCAGTTCGGCCAGATCGCGGCCTTCGCCAAGGAATTTGCCTTGGCCGTCGACGATTTCCAGGTTCATCCGCAGATGCCCTTCAACCCCTTGCTCGGCTTCTGCCCACGCTTCATCGCTGACCCGCGCGCCGGTCATGCGCAGCAATTCTCGGCCCAGTGCCTGCGGCAACGAACCTTCGGCAAAGGTCATGCGTTGCAACGCCGCTTTGATGAAGTCCGGCACCGGCACGAAGTTCTTGCGCAGCGCTTTCGGCAAGTTGCGCACGAGGGCGATGCACTTGGCTTCGATCAGCCCCGGCACCAGCCACTCCAGACGTTCCGGCGGCAGCATCGGCAACAGCGGCGCCGGCACCCGCAAGGTCACGCCGTCGCGCGGGTGATTGGGTTCGAAGTGATAGGTCAGCGCCAGTTCCAGATCGCCGATGTGCAGCGTGTCCGGGTAATCGCGCGCGGTGACTTCACTGGCCTCGCGGGCCAGCACGTCTTCTTCGCGCATGATCAACAGCTGCGGGTTCTTCTGGCTGTTGATGCGGTACCAACTGTCGAAAGTCGCGGTCTGGTGAATCTCCGCCGGCAAACGCGCATCGTAGAACGCGTACAGGGTTTCTTCGTCAGCAAGAATGTCGCGGCGACGGGCCTTGGCTTCCAGTTCGTCGAGCTGCTCCAGCAGTTGCTGGTTGGCGGTCAGGCATTTGGCCTTCGACTGAATCTCGCCACGCACCAGAGCTTCGCGGATAAACAGCTCACGGGAAACCACTGGATCGACCGGGCCGTAATGCACCGGACGGCGACCGACCACGATCAGCCCGAACAGAGTGATCTGCTCGTAGGCCACAACCTGGCCACGCTTCTTTTCCCAGTGCGGTTCGAAGTGGTTTTTCTTGATCAAGTGCCCGGCCAGCGGCTCGATCCAGTCGGCATCAATCTTGGCGACCATGCGCGCGTAAAGTTTGGTGGTTTCCACCAGTTCGGCGGTCATCAGCCATTGCGGACGTTTCTTGCCGATGCCCGACGACGGATGAATCCAGAAGCGCCGCTGACGCGCGCCAAGGTAATCGCCGTCCTCGGTTTTCTGGCCGATCTGGCTGAGCAGACCGACCAGCACCGCTTTGTGCAGTTTCGGGTAATCGGCAGGCTCTTTGTTCAGGCTCAACTGCATGTCGCGGCAGATCAGGCTCAACTGGCGATGGGAATCGCGCCACTCGCGCAAACGCAGATAGTTGAGGAAGTTCTTGCGGCACCAGTTACGCAACGGGCTTGCCGTCAGCGCTTGGCGTTGTTCTTCAAAGCCACGCCACAGATTCACTAATCCAGCGAAGTCGGAATCAACGTCTTTCCATTGGGCATGGGCCTGATCAGCCGCTTGCTGACGTTCCGGCGGACGCTCGCGCGGATCCTGAATCGACATGGCACTGGCGACGATCAGCACTTCCTGCAAGCTGCCGAGCTTGGCTGCTTCAAGCAGCATGCGGCCCATACGCGGGTCGACCGGCAAGCGAGCAAGTTGGCGACCGAGCGGGGTCAACTGACTGTTGCGATCCACTGCCGAGAGTTCTTGCAGCAGATTGAAACCGTCACTGATCGCCTTGCCATCCGGCGGTTCAATAAACGGAAACGCAGTGATCTCGCCGAGGCGCAGATGCAGCATCTGCAAAATTACAGCGGCGAGGTTGGTGCGCAGAATTTCCGGATCGGTGAATTCCGGGCGACCGAGGAAATCTTCTTCGCTGTACAAACGAATGCAGATACCCGGCTCGACCCGGCCACAACGACCTTTACGCTGATTGGCGCTGGCCTGGGAAATCGCTTCGATCGGCAGACGCTGGACCTTGGCGCGATAGCTGTAACGGCTGATGCGCGCGGTGCCGCTGTCGATCACATAGCGGATGCCCGGCACGGTCAACGAAGTTTCGGCAACGTTGGTCGCGAGCACCACACGACGGCCCGGGTGCGACTGGAAAATCCGCTGCTGCTCGGCCGGCGACAGGCGCGCGTACAGCGGCAGGATTTCAGTGTGTTTGATTTGCGCCTTGCGCAGCATGTCGGCAGCGTCGCGAATCTCACGCTCGCCGGGCAGGAACACCAACACGTCACCGGGACTGCGGCGTTCGCTGCGTTCGTAGGAGGCGATTTCATCGAGAGTAGCGAGGATCGCCTGATCGACGGTCAGGTCATCCTCGACACGGTTGCCCTCTTCGTCCTGCTCCAGTGTCAGCGGGCGATACCAGGTGTCCACCGGGAAGGTGCGACCGGACACTTCAACAATCGGCGCATCATCAAAATGCTTGGAGAAGCGCTCCAGATCGATGGTCGCCGAAGTAATGATGACTTTCAGATCCGGACGACGCGGCAGCAGGGTTTTCAGGTAACCGAGCAGAAAGTCGATGTTGAGGCTGCGTTCGTGGGCTTCGTCGACGATGATCGTGTCGTAGCGTTCGAGGTAGCGATCGTTCTGGGTTTCCGCGAGCAGGATGCCGTCGGTCATCAGTTTGATCAGGGTGTTGGAATCGCTCTGATCTTCGAAACGCACCTGATAGCCGACCAGCGAACCGAGCGGCGTGCCGAGTTCTTCGGCAACGCGGCTGGCGACGCTGCGGGCAGCGATTCGACGCGGCTGGGTGTGGCCGATCAAGCCGTGCTGGCCGCGACCGATCTCCAGACAGATTTTCGGCAACTGGGTGGTTTTACCCGAACCGGTTTCGCCGGCGATGATCAAGACCTGGTGCTGCTCCAGGGCCTTCTTGATTTCGTCGCGCTTGGCGGCAATCGGCAAACTGTCGTCGTAACGAATCACCGGCAGGCTGGCCTTGCGGGCCAGCACCTGATCACAGGACGCCTGCATGCGCGTCACCCATTGGGCCAGTTTGGCCTCATCGGGTTTCTTGCGCAGCTCAAGCAACTGCCGCCGCAGCCGGTGACGGTCGGCGAGCATGGCGTGGTCGAGGTTTTTCAGCAGTTTGTCGATGGAGGGCGATTCGTCGGTCATCGGGTAGGCAATTCGGTCGTCTATTTATGCAGGGGGCGGATTGTCGCAGATTTGCCTCCGATTGGCCTGCTTCCCCTGTAGGAGCTGCCGAAGGCTGCGATCTTTTGATCTTGTTTTTTAAAAGCAAAACCAAAAGATCGCAGCCTTCGGCAGCTCCTACAGGGGGAGTTATTCGTTATCGAGGCCTTTGCGGCGATATGGGAAGACGTCGATGACTTTGCCGGCGCGAATCGCTTCCTGCAGGCTCTTCCAGTAATCGGCGTTGTACAGCTCGCCGTGCAACTGATCGAACAACTTGCGCTGTCCCGAATCGGCGAACAGAAACGGCGGAAACTCCTCAGGGAACACGTCCAGCGGCCCGATCGAGTACCACGGCTCGGACGCCATTTCGTCCTCCGGCGTGCGCGGCGCAGGGATGTGGCGGAAGTTGGCTTCGGTCAGGAAACAAATCTCGTCATAGTCATAAAACACCACCCGCCCGTGACGAGTGACGCCGAAGTTTTTCAGCAGCATGTCGCCGGGAAAGATATTCGCCGCCGCCAGTTGTTTGATCGCCAGGCCGTAATCCTCCAGCGCCTCACGCACCTGTGCATCGTTGGCGTTCTCCAGATACAGATTGAGCGGGGTCATCCGCCGTTCGGTCCAGCAGTGACGGATCAACACAGTGTCGCCCTCGACTGAAACCGTCGACGGCGCCACTTCCAACAATTCCTCCAGACACGCCGGATCGAACTTGCTCAGCGGAAAGCGGAAGTCGGCGAACTCCTGGGTATCGGCCATGCGCCCTACCCGGTCGACGCTTTTCACCAAGCGGTATTTTTCGATCACCGTGGCGCGGTCGACGTTTTTCGACGGCGAGAAACGGTCCTTGATGATCTTGAACACGGTGTTGAAACCCGGCAGGGTGAACACGCTCATGACCATGCCGCGTACACCCGGGGCCATGATGAACTGGTCGTCGGTGTTGGCCAGATGATTGATCAGCGCGCGGTAGAACTCGGATTTGCCGTGCTTGTAGAAGCCGATTGAGGTGTACAGCTCAGCGATGTGCTTGCCCGGCAGGATGCGCCGCAGAAAACCGATAAATTCCGCCGGCACCGGCACGTCGACCATGAAATACGAACGGGTGAACGAGAAGATGATCGACACCTCGGCTTCGTCGGTGATCAGCGCATCGATCTGGATCCCGCGCCCTTCGCGGTGCAGCAGTGGAATCACCAGTGGCCATTGCTCGTCGCGGGTGTAAATGCGTCCGACCAGGTACGCGCCCTTGTTGCGGTACAGCACCGAGGAAAACAGCTCGACGCTGAGTTCCGGGTCTTTGCACACCCAGTCCGGCAGGTTCTCGCGCAGTTGTGCTTCGAGCCGGAGCAAATCGCCGGGCAGATCGGCGTAGTCCTCGCTGAAACGGTAGTCGGCAAAAATGCTCGCGAGCATCCCCGACAATTGCCCTTGCGGTTTGTACGTACGGGTTTGCGCGGCGCGGGCACGGCGCAGGCTCGGACGCGTGGTGTGGATGAACATGCAGCCGTCGCTGATCAGGTCGTGGCTGAACAGCCCGCAGAAAATCGAGTTGTACCAGGTCTCGGACAGTTCATCGTCGAAACGCAGGTCGATAACGCTGATGTAGGCGCTTTTCACCAGTGGCCAGCAGCTGACATTCATCAGCGTTTCATCGTCGAAGTATTCGCGCAGGCGGGCGATGGTTTCGCCGACCTTTTCTTCATAGAGGTTGATCCGCGCCGCCGACGCGGTTTGCGTCTCTTGCCAGCGCGCCTGCTCGAAACGCTCCCGGGCGCCGTCGGTAATCCGCCGGAAATGCTCGCGGTAATCGTCAAAGCCATCGAGGATCATGCGGGCGATGTCGGTGGCTGGCCATTGCTGCGGCATAGATGAGACCTCGGCGTGCGTTGGAAAATCTGTGCCTGAGCTTAGCCACGGATGCGTGCGCAGGTGAAGTGCAATTTCTGCCAAATGCCATGCCAGTTGTAACCGACCGGGGTTTTCCGTGCAGACGCGGCGGCTACGGAAAATTAAATGTCCGATTAGCGGTTGCCATCATCTGGGGCCTCGGCAACACTCTCGTCCCGATCAAGGAAGGAGCCCCGCCGTGAGCCCTGTCGATATTTTCCGCATGTTGTCGCTGGCAGCCATCTGGGGCGCGAGTTTTCTGTTCATGCGCGTGATTGCGCCGGTGATCGGCTCGGTCCCGACGGCGTTCTTTCGCGTATCGATCGCCGCAGCCGGTCTGCTGGTCATTCTTGGGCTGATGCGCATCAGTCGGGATTTCAAAGGCAAACTGAAAACCGTGATGCTGCTGGGCGTGATCAATTCCGGGCTGCCGGCAACGCTCTATTCAGTCGCCGCGCAAGTGCTGCCCGCTGGGTATTCGGCAATATTCAATGCCACCACACCGTTGATGGGGGTGCTGATCGGCGCGTTGTTTTTCAGTGAGAAACTCACCATCGCCAAGTTCAGCGGCGTTTTTCTTGGTCTGTTCGGCGTCGGTGTGCTGACCCGTGCCGGTCCCATGGCATTCGATCTGCAACTGCTGATGGGCGCCCTCGCCTGCCTGCTGGCGACCACTTGCTACGGCTTTGCCGGGTTCCTCGCACGGCGCTGGCTGGATCAGGTCGGCGGCCTCGACCCACGCCTGTCGGCACTGGGCAGCATGCTCGGGGCGACGTTGTTCCTGTTGCCGCTGTTCGCCTTCAGCATCATCAGCGCGCCACCGCTCAGTTGGGGTGGCTGGAATGTCTGGCTGTCGCTGCTCGGTCTGGGCCTGGGGTGCACGGCATTTGCGTACATCATTTACTTCCGCCTGCTCAGTTCGATCGGTCCGGTGAAATCAATGACCGTGACCTTCATGATTCCGCCGTTCGGCGTGTTGTGGGGGGCGTTGCTGCTGGATGAGCCGTTGTCGATGGCGCATGTGTATGGCGGGGTGCTGATTGCGGCGGCGTTGTGGCTGGTGTTGAAGCCTGCTGCGCTAAAACCTGTTGAAGTGAATACCCGGTAGGAGCTGCCGCAGGCTGCGATCTTTTGATCCTGTCTTTAAAAACAAGATCAAAAGATCGCAGTCTGCGGCAGCTCCTACCGGGGTTCGCGTTATCGGGATTTACGGAATACGAATGCCAGGCCGATGACGATCAACAGCATGCCCAGCACACTCAACGCCGCCAGGCGATTGCCGAAAATCAGATAGTCCATCACCGCCGTCACCGCCGGCACCAGATAAAACAGACTGGTGACATTCACCAGATTGCCCCGCGCGATGAGCCGATACAGCAACAGCGTTGCCAGCACAGAGACCACCAGCCCCATCCACAACACCGGCACGATAAAACCTGTGCTGTGCTCAAAGTGGAATGGCTGAAACGGCACGAAAATCCCACATAACAACAGACCGGCCAAGTACTGCACCGGCAGCGTGCCGAGGGGATTGTCGGTGATGCACTTCTGCATGATCGAGCCCAGGGTCATGCTCGCCAGCGCCAGCAGACCAAACAGCATCCCCGCCCAGGACATCCCGGCCAGACCGATGCCTTGGTAAACCACCATGATCAGCCCGGCCAGCCCCAGCGCCAGACCGAACAGGCGACTCGCCGAGCGCTGCCGCTCCATCAAGACCACGGTGAGAATCGGCTGCACGCCCATGATGGTCGCCATCACGCCCGGAGTGACCTTGGTGTTCAGCGCCAACAGATAGAAAATCTGATACGCCCCCAACAACCCCAAGCCCGTGGCAATTGCGTACAGCATCGGCTTGCCACCCTTGGGCAGCTTCAATTTGAGCAGCGGCGCCAGCAGCACCAGCCCGCACAAGGCAATCGCGAAGCGAATCAGCAGAAAGGCAAACGGCGAAGCGTGGGCCAGCCCCCATTTGGAGAAGATCGCCCCGCTGCTCCACAGCAGAACGAACAGGCTCGTGGACGTCGCCGCGAGCGCGGATTTTTTCGACAGGACAAACATGAATACCACCTGTAGTCAGGCAAGAAGCCAACTCAGCCGAAGCTGAAATTCAGTAGTTTTTTCTGGCGGGCGCAGGGGGCAGCAGAAACTGCCGATCAGCCCGAAACGCCAACGCCCGGCGGTGATACGACTGCGCACACCGGGGTGCTACTGACAGGTGGGGGGTAATGACTGATCTGCCTGGGCTGCTGATTCCCGCACGGCACGACGCCAGCGTTGACCGCTGAATCGACTACCGCGTTGATGAGGGATGCAGGCATTGGCGCAGATCTTTTTTGAAGGGGTGGAGCGTGAGCGGTACGGCTCACGAGCGCCGACTATAACCAGCGTGGGACATGTATTGCAATGAGTTGGGCAAAGCGCCAGCAGGGACAGTTGGCTGCAAGGTGAATAGGCTGGATCGCAATTGCGACACCCCACCATGGAGGACAAGGAATGCACGGGATCACATGCCAAGGGAACGGACGTATTTGCGCTACCAAGTGTATAAATCACAGGCCAGGAAACAGGCTGGGGTTACTTTCGCAAAGCTGCACAAAGACTTGTTGCAGCAAGGGATAGTGGATGTTGATCACTCCAGAGTTCGTTTCGAAGCAATCGATGCTCAAGCGCTGAGTGCCTATGAAGAATGGTTCGATCCTCATTTCTCTTGGCAAGATGTAGTCAGGTGGAAGGCCAAAGAACCACTTGGCTTCGATTTGGCAATCTGGTTTGATCAGGAGTTATGCGGACTTTGCTTTGCAAACCCTAATCAGAGCCGGTTGCGAGTGAAAATTGTGCGTCTGGAAGGAAAGCCCGATAACGACCACCCTCTCAAAAGCCGAGTTGCGACATTTGCCTTGACCGCCGTGACTCACTTCGCGCGAATCATCGGTAGTACCCAAATTGAAATACAGGAACCTCTCCCTGGAGTGATTTCCCTGTACCGGCAACTGGGTTTTGAATTCGATTCGGAGGGTAGGCTTGTGAAGCTGATTTGGTAAGACTAGTATCGAGCAACTGCTCATTTAATGATCAACGCCGGAGGCACCATGAAGGCTGCCGTTGAAAAAAAGGCGCCAGGCGCCAGATCGATAAAAGCTGATAGAAAACGCTCTTCCGGGAAGTTGTCTGAACGGGAGTTGCACCGAATCAGAGAAGCATTGGTGAATCCAGCCGCGGAAGAGCCAGGAGGCGTCCTCGCTGGCGCTTCGTTCACCTTCTCTTCATAAAAAAACCGCTCACAAGGAGCGGTTTTTTATTGTCTGATCCAGCTTCAGCCGAACAACCAATACCCCAACAACGTCAACACCAGCACCGCCAGCACCGGACGCATCACGCGGTAGGCTTTCGGATGACGGCGTTTCCACTGTTTGACCACGCCACTGAACTTGTCGCTGAAGTTCTTGCTCCAGGCGTAGGCCTGGTTGATCCCGCCGACGCGTTCGTCATCAAGGTTCTGCGGTGCGGTGGCACGGCCGAGCCAGGCGCTGATCGCGCGGTTGATGCGGGTCATGAGGCGGTTGCTCAGCGGACGCTCGACGTCGCAGAACAGAATCACGCGGGTTTGGTCGGTTTCGTTCTTGACCCAATGCACGTAGGTCTCGTCGAACATCACGTCTTCGCCATCACGCCAGGCGTACACCTGACCGTCGACGAAGATCCGGCAATCATCGGAGTTTGGCGTCGACAAACCGAGGTGATAGCGCAGTGAGCCGGCAAACGGATCGCGGTGCGGGTTCAGGTGACTGCCACCCGGCAGCAAGGCAAACATCGCGCCTTTGACATTGGGGATGGCACTGACCAGCGCCACGGTTTTCGGGCACAGGGTTTCGGCCGAGGGCAGCGGCTTGTCGTACCACTTGAGGTAGAAACGCTTCCAGCCCTTTTTGAAGAACGAGCCAAAACCGGCGTCGTTGTTCTTCTCGGCGGCGCGAATGTAGCCTTCGTCGAACAGATGCAATGCTTCGTCGCGAATGGTTTCCCAGTTATCGCGCAGCACATCCAGCTCCGGAAACTTGCTGCGATCCAGGTACGGCTTGGACGGCACGCCAGAAAACAGGTACATCAAGGCGTTGTACGGGGCAAACAACGCCGAGTGGTTGACGAACTGACGCAGTACCGGCAAACGCGCCTTGCCGCGCAAATGCACATAGAGCGTGCTGCCCAGAAACAGCAACAGCACAAACGCCTTGGCGGCAAACGAAACGGTCATCAACAACTCCTTGAATAAAGACAACGCTGCGCAATGCCCTTTACCCGGCATGGCAGCCGGCCATGATAAACACTACCGGCCTCGGGAAAAACCCGCTCAACCCAAGAATCAGTGTTAAGAATTGCGCAACAAAGCATTTATTAACATAACGATCCTGAACCCTGGCTGACCTGAATCAAATGGATCTACTGCTGAGTTTCCTGCTCGGTAAACAGATCACTGAACAGCATGCTCGATAGATAACGCTCACCGGAGTCCGGCAGAATCACCACAATGGTCTTGCCCTGCATCTCCGGGGTTTCCGCCAAACGCACCGCGACGGCCATCGCGGCGCCGCAGGAGATACCGCAGAGAATCCCTTCTTCCTGCATCAGACGCAGGGCCATGGCTTTGGATTCTTCGTCGGTGACCTGCTCAACCCGGTCCACCATCGACAGATCGAGGTTTTTGGGAACGAAACCGGCGCCAATACCCTGGATCTTGTGCGGACTTGGCTTGATCTCTTCACCGGCCAATGCCTGAGTAATCACAGGTGAAGACACCGGTTCCACGGCCACCGATAGAATAGGTTTGCCCTGGGTATTCTTGATATACCGCGAAACGCCGGTGATGGTTCCGCCGGTGCCGACACCCGCTACCAGCACATCGACCGCACCATCGGTATCGTTCCAGATTTCCGGGCCGGTAGTCTTTTCGTGAATGGCCGGGTTGGCCGGGTTATCGAACTGCGCCGGCATGAAGTATTTGTCGGCATCACTGGCGACGATCTCGGCCGCCTTCTCGATGGCGCCTTTCATGCCTTTCGCCGGTTCAGTCAATACCAGTTCTGCGCCCAACGCCTTGAGGACCTTACGCCGTTCAATGCTCATGGACGCTGGCATCGTCAGCATCAATTTGTAACCACGGGCGGCGGCGACGAACGCCAGACCGATACCGGTGTTGCCCGAGGTTGGCTCAACGATGGTCATGCCGGGCTTGAGTTTGCCGCTGCTTTCGGCATCCCAGATCATGTTTGCGCCGATCCGGCACTTGACCGAATACCCGGGGTTGCGCCCTTCGATCTTGGCCAGGATGGTCACGCCACGCGGCGCAATGCGGTTGATCTGCACCAGCGGCGTATTACCGATGGAATGGGCGTTGTCAGCGAAAATGCGGCTCATGGCTGGGTCCTTATGCAGCGTTGAATTCAGCCTTCAAAGGTATGCCTGTTGCCTGGCGCAGTCCAGTCGGGTCGAACGACTGCGCGGCGTAATAGTCAATCGCTTACATCGTCAGGGAATTGCCGTCATGAAGCGTCGCTACAGTTGGCCACTAGGGATTTTCGCCGTCGTCGTTGTGTTGCTGATAGCGCTGCACATCGCCCTGCCCTACATGGTGCGCGACTATCTGAACGGCAAACTGGCGGACATGGGTGACTATCGGGGCCAGATCACTGATGTCGACCTGGCCCTATGGCGCGGCGCCTACAAGATCAACGGTCTGAAAATCGTCAAGGTCGACGGCAAGGTGCCGGTGCCGTTCGTCAACGCGCCGCTGATCGATCTGGCGGTCAGCTGGCATTCGCTGTGGTATGACCATGCCGTGGTGGCACAGGTCCAGTTCTTCGAGCCCGAAGTCAATTTCGTCGATGGTGGCGCCAACAAACAGAACTCCCAAACCGGTCAAGGTACCGACTGGCGCGCGCAATTGGGCAAGTTGCTGCCGATTACCCTCGACGAAGTGCAGATCAATCAGGGCAAGATCAGCTTCCGCAATTTCAACTCAAAACCGCCGGTCAACATGAACGCCAGCAATGTCGACGCGAGCATCTACAACCTGACCAATGTGGTCGACCAACAGGGCAAACGCGACGCCCGCTTCGAAGGCAAAGCCCTGCTGCTCGGCCACGCACCGTTGGAAACCACCGCAACATTCGACCCTCTGAGCAATTTCGAAGACTTTGAATTCCGCCTGCGCGCCAAAGACATCGAACTCAAAAGCATGAACGACTTCGCCTCGGCCTATGGCAAATTCGATTTCAATGCCGGCCACGGTGACGTCGTAATCGAAGCCAAAGCCAAAAAAGCCCAGGTCAACGGCTACATCAAACCGCTGCTGCGCGACGTCGAAGTGTTCAACTGGCAACAGGACGTGGAAAACCAGAACAAAAGCATCTTCCGCTCAGTCTGGGAGGCACTGGTGGGCGGCACGGAAACCGTGCTGAAGAACCAGGCCAAAAACCAGTTCGCCACCAAGGTTGAGCTCAGTGGCAACGTACATCAGCAAAATATCAGCGCGTTCGAAGCGTTTTTGCAGATTTTGCGTAATGGTTTCGTACAGGCATTCAATGCGCGGTATGAGCGGCCGAAGCCTGATGCGGGTTAGGTTTTGCGGTTGACGATATAGCGACCCGACTCCTCTGCAGCCATAGTTGAGTTTTGTTGCAGTGAATCCCAGCCCAGGCAAGCCAGCGCCAGAGAACGAGGCACTGCCTCACGCCCATTGCTGTAGCGACTGATGCTGCGGGCGCTGACTCCCAGTGCCTCGGCAGCCTGATTAAGAGACAGCCCCGTTCGGGCGCGCCAATCAATAAAAATACGAGTGTTCTCATCGGTTGCGTTTTGAGCCAGCGCATCCATATAAAGCGTGTCTGAGCCAATCTGTATATCAGGTTCAAGCCATTCGACAGTCCAGCCGTCGTCGTCCATTGTCGCAGTGGCAAACACTTCGGGATCGAGCAAAGGTTGCAGACCTGGATAAGCGTGAATATCCCCGCCGAGCTCAAGTGTCAGTTCCTGACCATCAATAAAGGTCAGTGCCAATCGAAAATCTGACAGTGCTTGCACAGCCGACAGACGAGGCCTTTTCATGGGTAACATCGTTTCCAGTCCTCCAACAGTTGCACCTGATGAGCCGCAACCCACGCCAGCCCTTCCTTGATAATCAGCGGCGGCGCCTTGCCCGGCATCACCTCAACGGTTTCAAGGCTCAGCATCACTTCCACGCCGCCACCGATAAGGTGAACATGGGGCGGCGGGTGATCCTTCTCGCGCAACTGAATGCGGTATTTGTCGCAAAATCGGTATTTAGTAGTCATGCCCGAGAGGCTATCGCCAAATCGGCGATACCTGAATACTGGCCATCGGCCGAGACTGAGTCAACATGTGACGCCCCATTCAGAGACTGAATAAGCCGTCTGCGTTCACAGTCGACCGGCCTGCGCGTTATAGTCGGGCATCCGATTATTTCGCCCCCGCCCTGCCCGTTCAGGTCGGCGTCACCGTTCGAGGATTAGCAGATGAAGTTCGAAGGCACCCAGGCCTACGTCGCCACCGATGACCTGAAGCTGGCGGTCAACGCCGCCATCACCCTGGAGCGACCGCTGCTGGTCAAGGGCGAGCCGGGCACCGGCAAGACCATGCTCGCCGAGCAACTGGCCGAGTCGTTCGGCGCCAAGCTGATCACCTGGCACATCAAGTCCACCACCAAGGCTCATCAGGGCCTGTACGAGTACGATGCGGTCAGCCGTTTGCGCGACTCGCAACTGGGCAACGAAAAAGTCCACGACGTGCGCAACTACCTGAAGAAGGGCAAGCTCTGGGAGGCTTTCGAGTCTGAAGAGCGGGTCATTCTGCTGATCGACGAGATCGACAAGGCCGACATCGAGTTCCCTAACGACTTGCTGCAAGAACTCGACAAGATGGAGTTCTACGTTTACGAGATCGACGAGACCATCAAGGCCAAGAAGCGCCCGATCATCATCATTACCTCCAACAATGAAAAAGAGCTGCCGGACGCCTTCCTGCGCCGTTGCTTCTTCCATTACATCGCGTTCCCGGATCGCCCGACCCTGCAGAAAATCGTCGACGTGCATTACCCGGACATCAAAAAGGATCTGGTCAGCGAAGCGCTGGACGTGTTCTTCGACGTGCGCAAAGTGCCGGGCCTGAAGAAGAAGCCGTCGACTTCCGAGCTGGTCGACTGGCTGAAGCTGCTGATGGCCGACAACATCGGTGAAGCGGTGCTGCGCGAACGTGATCCGACCAAAGCCATCCCGCCGCTGGCCGGTGCCTTGGTGAAGAACGAACAGGACGTGCAACTGCTTGAGCGTCTGGCGTTCATGAGCCGTCGCGGTTCTCGCTAAGAGGCTGATGCCATGTTGCTCAACCTGTTCAATGAAATGCGTGCGGCCAAGGTGCCGGTGTCGGTGCGCGAGCTGCTCGACCTGATCAACGCGCTGAAACAGCGCGTGACCTTCGCCGACATGGACGAGTTCTATTACTTGTCGCGGGCGATTCTGGTGAAGGACGAACGCCATTTCGACAAGTTCGACCGTGCGTTCGGCGCCTACTTCAATGGCCTCGAAAAGCTCGACGATCACTTGCAGGCGCTGATTCCCGAAGACTGGCTGCGCAAGGAATTCGAGCGCTCGCTGACTGACGAAGAACGCGCACAGATCCAGTCCCTTGGCGGTCTGGACAAGCTGATCGAAGAATTCAAAAAGCGTCTGGAAGAACAGAAGGAACGCCACGCCGGCGGCAATAAGTGGATTGGCACCGGCGGCACCAGCCCGTTCGGTTCCGGTGGTTTCAACCCGGAAGGCATTCGGGTTGGTGATGCCGGCAAGCGCCAGGGCAAAGCGGTGAAAGTCTGGGATCAGCGCGAGTACAAAAACCTCGATGATTCGGTGGAACTGGGCACGCGCAACATCAAGGTTGCCCTGCGTCGTCTGCGTAAGTTCGCTCGCCAGGGCGCGGCGGAAGAACTCGACATCGACGGCACCATCGACCACACCGCCAAGGACGCCGGGCTACTCAACATCCAGATGCGCCCGGAGCGGCGCAATACGGTGAAGCTGTTGTTGCTGTTCGACATCGGCGGTTCGATGGACGCGCACGTGAAGATCTGCGAGGAGCTGTTCTCGGCCTGCAAGACTGAGTTCAAGCATCTGGAGTACTTCTACTTCCACAACTTCGTTTACGAATCGGTGTGGAAGAACAACATGCGCCGCACTTCGGAGCGCACTTCGACCCAGGATCTGCTGCACAAGTACGGCGCTGACTATAAGGTGATTTTCATCGGTGACGCCGCCATGGCGCCGTATGAAATCACCCAGGCCGGCGGCAGTGTCGAGCATTGGAATGAAGAGCCGGGTTATGTGTGGATGCAGCGTTTCATGGAGAAATACAAGAAGCTCATCTGGATCAATCCGTATCCGAAAGATACGTGGGGGTATACCTCTTCCACGAACATCGTCAGGGATTTGATTGAGGATCAGATGTATCCGTTAACGTTGCGCGGGCTTGAGGAAGGGATGCGGTTTTTGTCCAAATAAAAGCAAAAGATCGCAGCCTTCGGCAGCTCCTACAGTGAAATTCGCATTCCCCTGTAGGAGCTGCCGCAGGCTGCGATCTTTTGATCTTCAGCCAAATCTCTGCAGATATTTGATGTGCTCACGGTGCGCGACGTCCTGCACTACAGGCCGCAATCGCACCTGCGCCCCCGGCAAGCACTGCGCCAACCGAGCCAACGCCAACGGCGTCAATGCGCCCAATCGCGGATAGCCGCCAATCGTCTGCCGATCATTGAGCAATACAATCGGCTGGCCGTCCGGCGGTACTTGCACCGCGCCCAACGGAATGCCCTCGGAAATCATCGGCTGGCCCTGATATTCCAACGCCTTGCCCAGCAAACGAATGCCCATGCGATCCGCGCGACTGTCCAGTGTCCAGGCACTGTTGAACACATCGAACACGCTCTGCCCGCTGAACTGGCCGATCTGTGCGCCAAGCACCAGATCCAGAGGTGCTGTCGATTTCAAATCCGGCCGCAGCGCCAAGGGCAGTTCCCGCACCCACTGCGATCCCCCGTGATAACTCAGCGCCGAACCCTTGGCCAACGGCAACCCCATGCCATCCAGGCCACCGAGTTGTTCGCGCACCACCGTGGCGCTACTGCCCAGCACCTTCGGCGCCACAAAGCCACCGGGCGCCGCCAGGTAGGCCCGAGCCCCAAGCAACGGCTGCTTGAACTGCAATGTCTGCCCTTTGCCCAACTTGAAACTGCGCCACGGCGCCAACGGCTGACCGTCGACCTGCGCACCGAGATCCGCCCCGGCCAGTGCCAGCAAACAATCCTCGTCAGCCACCACAGCAAACCCACCCAGGGTGATTTCGACGACCGGCACATCCAGACCATTGCCCAACAGCCAGTTGGCCCAACTCATCGCGTTCCAATCCGCCGCGCCGCCCTGGGTCACGCCCAGATGCCGCACGCCAAATCGCCCGGCGTCCTGCAACAGGCACAGCGGCGTACTTGCCTCAATCGTCAGTCGGCTCATGCCTGCGCCTCCAGTGGCGTGTCGTCGCCGCCCAGTCGGATGAATTCGGCGTGGCTGACTGCTTCAAAACGCACGGTATCGCCGGGTTGCATCAGGCTGTAGCCATCGCGATGACGATCAAACAGTTTCGCCGACGTGCGACCGATCAGGTTCCAGCCACCGGGGGACACGACGGGATAGGCAGCGGTCTGGCGTTCAGCAATGCCGACGCTGCCGGCCGCGACTTTCTTGCGCGGCGTGTTCAAACGAGGCGCCGCCAGCATCTCTTCGACCAAACCCATAAAGGCAAAACCAGGCGCGAAACCCAGGGCGAACACCTGATATTCGCGACCACTGTGGCGACGAATCACCTCCTCGATCGCCAGCCCGCTGCGCTCGGCCAGCAAGCTCAATTCAGGCCCGACACTGAGGTCATACCAGACCGGCAGTACATGACATTGGCCAGCGGTTCGCGCATTCGGCGACAAGTCGATCAACGCTTCAGCGATCAATGCCCGCGCCTGGTTCGGGTTCAACACCGTCAGATCGTAATGCACCATCAACGTCGTATACGACGGCACCAGATCGATCAGTTGCCCGCCAAATACCGCACGCAAGCGCTCACTGGCGGCGAGCATCCACGGCATGTTGGTTTCGGCGATTTCATCGAACAAACGCAACATCAGGCAATCCAGTGCCACCACTTCAATCCTTGGGTTCATGACGCGCTCTGCTGATTCAAGGCTTCGCGAATGCGTTGCACGGCGGCCACCGAACTGGCGTTGTCGCCGTGCACACAGAGCGTATTGGCTTGCAGATGCAAGGCGCTACCATCGTTGGCGGTCAGGTTGTCGCCACGGGCGATGGTCAATGCTTGCTCGATGATGATCTCGGGATCGTGATGCACCGCGCCCGGCAATTGTCGCGAGACCAGTTTGCCGGCGCTGTCGTAGGCACGGTCGGCGAAGGCTTCGAACCACAGGGTCACGCCGTACTCATCGCCGATTTGCTGCGCGGCAGAATTGTCGCGAGTGGCCATCAGCATCAGCGGCAAGCTGCGGTCGTAAGCGGCCACAGCCTGGATCACCGCACGCAATTGCGCCGGGTTGGCCATCATGTCGTTGTACATCGCGCCGTGGGGTTTGACATAACTGACCCGTCCGCCCTGCGCCTTGCAAATACCGTCGAGGGCGCCGATCTGGTAATGCAGGATGTCTTGCAGCTCTTGCGCGGAATACGCCATGGAGCGGCGACCGAAACCGACCAGATCCTGATAGGCCGGATGCGCACCAATTTTTACGCCGTGGCTCAAGGCCAGGCTGACGGTCTTGCGCATGATGCTCGGGTCACCGGCATGGAAGCCGCAGGCGACGTTGGCGCAATCGATGAAGGGCATGACCTCGGCATCCAGACCCATGGTCCAGCTGCCGAAGCTCTCGCCGATGTCGCAATTCAATAGCAGGCGGCTCACGGTGAACACTCCTGTAGGGCTTGTCTTTTTATCTGTAGGACTTTACGACGCAGGTTATCAGTTACTGCGCATCGAGTTGCTTGCCACGGGTTTCCGGCAGGCTCAACGCCGCGATGATCACCACGCCGTAAGACACCGCCGCAAATGCGCCAATGCCGACGCTCAACGGTACTTTCTGGCTAAGCAGACCGATCAGCAGTGGAAACAATGCCGCCAGCGCCCGACCGATGTTGTAGCAAAAGCCCTGCCCGGAACCGCGAATCCGCGTGGGGAACAGCTCAGTGAGAAACGCGCCCATGCCGCTGAAAATCCCCGAAGCGAAGAAACCCAGCGGGAAGCCCAGCCACAACATCACGCCGTTGCTCACCGGCAGTTGCGTATAGAGCAGAACGATGGTGAAGGAGCCGACCGCGAAGAGAATGAAGTTCTTTTTGCGGCCGAGCAGATCGGTCAGGTAGGCGCTGATCACATAGCCGACGTAAGAGCCGACAATCACCATCGCCAGATAACCGCCGGTGCCGAGTACGCTCAAACCGCGCTCGTTTTTCAGGAAGGTTGGCAGCCAGGAAGTAATTGCGTAGTAACCACCCAGCGCACCCGTGGTCAGCAGCGAAGCGCGGAACGTAGTGAAGAGCATGCCGGGCGCGAAGATTTCGTAGAACTTTGATTGGTTCTCTGGCGTTTGCTGAGCCTTGGCCTCGCGATAAATCTCTGGATCCTTCACCAGTCGACGCACGAAAATCACGAAAATCGCCGGCACGATGCCGAGGATGAACAGCGCGCGCCAGGCATCTTCCGGCGGCAACACCGAGAACAGCAGCGCATACAGAATCGCCGTCAGCCCCCACCCCAGCGCCCACCCGGATTGCACCCTGCCCGCCGCCTTGCCACGGCCCTTGGCACGAACCCCCCCGCCGATCAGCACCGCGCCAGCCGTCCATTCACCGCCGAAACCGAAGCCCATCAAGGTGCGGGCGATCAGCAGTTGTTCGTAGTTTTGCGCGAAGCCGCAGAGGAAGGTGAAGAAGGCAAACCACAACACCGTGAGTTGCAGGGTGCGCACGCGACCGATACGGTCAGAGAGAATCCCGGCGACCCAACCGCCAATCGCTGAAGCGATCAACGTGCTGGTGTGAATCAGCCCCGCTTCGCCGGTGGTGATGCCCCACATCGCGATCAGTGTCGGCACGACGAAGCTGAGCATCTGCGTGTCCATGCCGTCCAGACCGTAGCCGATCTTGCAGCTCCAGAACGTGCGACGCTCCTGCTGGTTGATGTTGCGATACCAGTCGAACGGCCCCGGACGCGCCGTTGCCGTGGATGCTTCTAGGGTTTCGGGAGCACTCATGGCCTATCTCCGCAGGTTCTTATTGGTCTTGTTCGTAGCCCCGCCGACGCCTATCGTGGGGACCGGATGCGTCGATTTTTCGTCGCGCGGCCCTGCCGCGTCCAACGAATAAAAACCCGCCTTAGCCATAAGAAAAATTTGTCACCCGAGCCTTGCCCATGAACCTGAAGTTTCTCGAGACCTTTGTCTGGGTCGCCCGCCTGAAGAGCTTTCGCCTGACCGCTGACAAGCTGTTCACCACTCAGGCATCGATTTCCAGCCGCATTGCGGTGCTGGAGGGCGAGTTGGGGGTGAAGCTGTTTCTGCGCGATTCGCGCGGTGTCAGCCTGACGCCCGAAGGTCTCAAAGTGCTGGAATATGCCGAACAGATGCTCGACACCATGTCGGCACTCAGGCAGTCGATCGAGACCCGTTCGAGCAAGGTCGGTCGGGTGCGCATTGGCGTGATGGACACGGTGATCCACACCTGGCTAAGCCCGCTGGTGGCGCAGATGACCGATCTGTATCCACGGGTGGAAATCGAACTGGTGGCGGATACCTCGCTGAACCTCTGCGATCAGCTGCAAAAAGGCTTTCTCGATATCGTTCTGCAAACCGATCTGGTGCGCCATGAAAGCGTACGCAGTCTGGAGCTGGCCAGCCATCCGCTGGGCTGGATTGTCGCCAGTAATTCGATCTACAACCGCGACTACGCCGACCTCACCGAACTGGCGCAGGAACGCATCATCACCTACTCGAAAAACTCCCGACCGCATCAGGATCTGCTGGCGTTGATGCAGGCGAATGGCGTGTTGGCGCCGCGCTTGAACTGCGTGAATTCGGTGTCGGCGATTACCCGGTTATTGCGTGATGGATTCGGGATTGGTGTGCTGCCACCGGTGCTGGTAGCGGAGGAATTGGCGCGGGGGGAATTGACCTTGCTGGCGATTGATCAACGGCCACCGAACTTGCAGGTGGTGGTGTCGTGGCGGGTGGGCGTTGAGTGGGTCGAGGAGATTGTGACGTTGTGTCAGCAGGTGCTGGAAGGGTATGCGCACAAGGTGGGCAAGGACTACATCGCGTTAAGTTGATCGTTCCTACGCTCCGCGTGGGAATGCAGCCCGGGACGCTCCGCGTCCCTCGAAAGCCGAACGCGGAGCGTCCGATGAGGCATTCCCACGCAGAGCGTGGGAACGATCCTTACTGCGCTGATCTTAGAGGCCGCGCACGTCGCGGTCTTCGATCGGCCGGCTCTGACGCAACCGCTTGCCACCGAGTACCACCCAGTCGATCAGGCGGAACAGGCATTCAATGCCGAACGACAGCAGCAACGCACCGCTCATGCCCCAGATCATCGCTTCCGGGGTCAGCAGAATCTGATAGCTGTATCCGTTCCAGGTTTCCTTGCGGATATCCGGATCAGCCGCCAGCACCACTTGCAGGAAGCGGATGTACCACGGGCCCTGCATCGCCTGGAACTGCTTGTCCAACGCGATCTGCCGATCGAGCAAAGTGCTCAGGCTATCGGCATCACTGCGAAAAACCGGGTCTTCGCTGGCGCGGTAATGCGCCACCAGTGCCTGGATGTCGCCTTTGAAGAACTGCTCGGCGGTGCCCTGAAACCCGCGCAAACCGGTCTGCGCTTCGATCAGGTGCGCCTCGACCCGTTTCGCGTAATCGTTGATGAAACCCGGCACCTGGACACCGATCAACAGGCCCGCCGCAAACAACACCAGCCGTAGATAACTGAGCAACATGGGGTGCAAATCCTTATTCGGTCTTGCCTTGACTTACGCATTCGCCGCGTCGCCACAGGCTCCATTGGCCCGGTTCGTAGCGGGTCCAGGTTTCATTTTCGGTCAACGGTTCGGTAGCGATCACCGTCACCACGTCGTTGGGGGTGGTTTCGGCCTGGAAATCGACAATCACATCGACATCCTTCAGCCGCGCCGGGCCGAACGGTGCACGCCGGGTGATCTGTGCGAGTTTGGTCGAGCAATAGCAGAACAGCCAGTCGCCATCGCTGAGCAGGCAGTTGAACACGCCTTTGCTGCGGTATTCGGCGCACGCGGCGACCAGATCCGGCAGCAGTTCCTCTATTTCGACCGGCTCCGGGAATGCTGCACGCACGCGGTTGAGCAAATCGCAGAACGCCGCCTCGCTGTCGGTATCGCCGACCGGGCGGTAGAAGCTTTTGATCGGGGTGAAATCGGCGAGCTGGCCGTTGTGCGCGAAGCACCAGTTGCGGCCCCACAGTTCGCGCACGAACGGGTGGGTGTTGGACAGGCAGACCTTGCCGACGTTGGCCTGACGGATGTGGCCGATGACCACTTCGCTCTTGATCGGATAACGCTGCACCAGATTGGCGACTTCCGACTCACTGCTCGCTGCCGGGTCCTGAAACAGACGCAAACCACGGCCTTCATAGAAGGCGATGCCCCAACCGTCGCGGTGCGGGCCGGTGCGGCCGCCGCGCTGCATCAGACCGGTGAAGCTGAAGACGATATCGGTCGGCACGTTGGCACTCATGCCCAGTAATTCACACATGTGCGGACTCTCGGGATTACAGACGCGGCTCGACCCGCATGCGCTGCGGATTGTTCGGAACCGGTGGGCGCCCGTAGCGGTCATCACCAGCAGCGCCGAACGGTTGATCGTCGTTGCGGTCATCGGCACGGGCTGCGGCTTTGGCAGCCTCGGCCTGCTCTCGGCGCGCACGCGATGCACGTTCAATCGGGAAGCGGATCAGCACGAAGATCAGATAGAGGCCAAAAGCGATCATGCCGTACATGAACAGGTCGGAGACCGCGCGCCAGGCGTTGTTGCCGACCTTGAAGGCCAGATCCAGTGCAGTGATGGCAATGGACGGCGCAACCTTGGCCTTCACCGGATCAATGATGGTCGGGCTGAACAGCAACACGGCCATCAGTACGCGCAACGGCTCGCGCAACCAGCGCCACATCCAGGTAGTCAGGCGCATCCATACCAACAGGCAGCCCACAGCGGCAAAGGCGTAGAGGCCCCAGGCGATCAGATAGTCGTTCTCGGTCATGGTGTCCATGGCAAGGCAGGCAAAGAGGCGCTTATAGTAACGACTTTTCGCCCGCCAGGCTTGTCCCAATAGACATGCGACCTGTGGGAGTGAGCTTGCTCGCGATGACGGACAGCCTGACAACATTGATGTTGAATGTGCCGGCCTTATCGCGAGCAGGCTCACTCCTACACGGTCTGCGGCGGTTTCAAGCGCTGCGAAAAACCCTATTCCGAACATTGTCCGAGAGCCTTTCATGCCCGAATCCGCCAACGTCATCAGTGCCCCGATTGCCCGCAAGGCCGCCGGTGCCGACCCGTATGCCTGGCTGCAGGAGCGCGACACCGACGCGGTGCTCGATTACCTCAAGGCCGAAAACTCATACCAAGAGGCGCAAACCGCCGATCAGGCCGAGTTGCGCGAAACGCTGTTCGAAGAGATCAAGGGCCGGATTCTTGAAACCGACCTGTCCCTGCCCTCGCCTTGGGGCCCGTACCTGTATTACACGCGCACTACCGCCGGTGACGAATACGCCCGGCATTACCGCTGCCCGCGTCCGGCCGATGACAGCCTGACCCTCGACGAAAGCCGCGAACAACTGCTGCTTGACCCGAACGTGCTGGCCAACGGCGGGTTCTTCTCGCTGGGTGCGTTCAGCATCAGCCCGGACCATCAACGTCTGGCCTACAGCGTCGACGCCTCGGGCGATGAGATTTACACGCTGTTCGTCAAGGAACTGTCCAACGACAAGGTCAGCGAACTGGAATTCGAAGACTGCGACGGCAGCATGACCTGGGCCAATGACAGCCTGACCCTGTTTTTCGGCGTACTCGACGACACGCACCGCCCACACAAGCTGTTGCGCTATCGCCTCGACGGCACCGCTGCCGAAGAAGTTTTCCATGAGCCGGACGGGCGCTTCTTCCTGCATTGCTACCGTTCAAGTTCCGAACAGCAACTGCTGCTGTCGCTGGGCAGCAAGACCACCAGCGAAGTCTGGGCGCTCGACGCCAATCAACCGCACCAGCCCTTCACCTGCCTGGCGCCACGGGTCGAAGATCACGAATACGACGTCGATCACGGCCTGCTCGATGGCGTGTGGACGTGGTTTATCCGTACCAATCGCGACGGCATCAACTACGCCCTGTATCAGGCCCCGGACACCGGCACCGCGCCGACCGAAGCCGACTGGCAAAATCTGATCCCGCACAGCGACACGGTGATGCTCGATGGCGTCAGCCTCAACACCGAGGCCATGACCCTGAGCCTGCGCGAAGGTGGCCTGCCGATCATCGAAGTTCATCCCCATGGCCTGGCGCCGTATCGCGTGCAATTGCCGGACGCGGCCTACAGTCTCTATGTGCAAAACAGCCTGGAGTTCGAGAGCGATCGCATTCGTCTGCGCTATGAAGCGTTGAACCGCCCGGCGCAGGTGCGCCAGTTGATCCTCGCCACCGGCGAGCAGACGATACTCAAAGAAACCCCGGTGCTCGGTCCGTTCGACGCCGACGCTTACGTCAGCCAGCGTCTGTGGGCCACTGCGCCAGACGGCACGCAAGTGCCGATCAGCCTGGTGATGAAACGCGAAATGGTCGGCCAAGCGGTGCCGCTGTATCTGTATGGTTACGGCGCTTACGGCTCGAGCCTTGATCCGTGGTTCTCCCACGCCCGTCTGAGCCTCTTGGATCGCGGCATGGCCTTCGCCATCGCCCATGTGCGCGGCGGCGGTGAACTGGGCGAAGCCTGGTATCGCGCCGGCAAGCAGGAACACAAACACAACACCTTCAGCGACTTCATTGCCTGCGCCGAGTTCTTGATCCTCAACGGCATCACTACTGCCGATAAACTGGCAATCAGCGGTGGCAGCGCCGGTGGTTTGTTGATCGGTGCCGTGCTCAACCAGCGTCCGGATCTGTTCGGTGTGGCGATTGCCGAAGTGCCGTTCGTCGACGTGCTCAACACCATGCTCGACCCCGACCTGCCGCTGACCGTCACCGAATATGACGAATGGGGCAACCCTGAAGAGCCGGACGTTTACGAGCGGATCAAGGCGTATGCACCGTACGAAAACGTCACCGCGCAGGATTATCCGGCGACGCTGGTAATCGCCGGCTACAACGACAGCCGCGTGCAGTACTGGGAAGCGGCCAAATGGGTGGCGAAACTGCGCGCGACCAAGACCGACAACAATGTGCTGCTGCTCAAGACTGAACTGGGCGCAGGGCATGGCGGGATGAGCGGGCGTTATCAGGGATTACGTGACGTAGCGCTCGAATACGCATTTGTTTTCAAGGTTTTGGGCCTGGTCTGAGGAACTCCGTCGGTCACTTGGGTCTTAATTGCAGACCCAAGAGGCCGATACCCACAGATCTCCTGTAGGAGCTGCCGAAGGCTGCGATCTTTTGATTTTGATTTTTTCAAAGGCAAGATCAACAGATCGCAGCCTGCGGCAGCTCCTACACGGGCCGTGTGAAGCCTGAAACAGTAAAAACAAAAAGACCGTGACGACATGTCAGAACCGACCTTCCTGAACAACGAAATCCGCGACTGGCTGATGGACTGTGGCCTGTTCGATCAATTGCAACTGGCCGACTTTGCGGCCGCTTCCGGCTATTTCAGCATCAGCACCGTGGCCGAAGGCGAAGCGATTTTCCGCGAGGGCGATGCCGGCAGTTTCATGTGCATCCTCCACACCGGCCAGGTCGCCGTGCAGAAAACCGGGCCCGATGGCCAGGTCATCACCATGGCCACCCTGCGCAGCGGGCGTGCCTTTGGCGAAATGGCCGTGCTCGACGGTGAGCGACGCTCGGCAACGTGCGTGGCGGCGACGAACTGTCAGCTATTGAACCTGGGCAAGGACTCGCTGGAAAAAATGCTCAACGACGCGCCGAAGATCGCCGCGAAGATCATCCGCGCCCTCGCCGTTTCGCTGTCGAAACGCCTGCGCATGGCCGACGGTCAACTGGCGGCGCAACAGGTTTAACCGCCGGGGGATTTCGCCTTGGTGCCGCTCGGTTCGATACCGGGCAGCGGTTGATCCTTGCTCGGCGGGCTGGGCATCTCGATCGGCACCAGCGGTGGGCTGCCACTGCCGGCGCCGGACTTGGGAATGTTGATCGGCGTGATCTGCGGATACGGCGTCGGTGTCGCGGTGCCGGGCGAGCCGGGTTGCGGCGCGGGGCTGAGCGGAATCGTCTGCTGCGCCTGCACTGCAGTAATCGAGAGCACGGCCAGGGCAATGACCGTTAGAATGGTGCGCTTCATCAAGGGCTCCGTTTGGCCTCTAGTCTGCGCTCAGGCTACTCCCAACGGGCCTGCTTGCCTTCCCCCTTGTAGAGATTTCCATGAAACGTTTCGTTCTGCTCGACACTACCCCGATCCCTGAAAGCGGCGGTGCCCTGTGCCTGTTCGAGTATGGCGAGGATTTTGTCATCAAGATCCAGGGCGGCGACGGCGGACAATTGATGAACACGCGCATGCACGGTTCCGAAGACGCATTGGCGGAAATTCCGTGCCGCAAAGTCGCTGGCCGGCCGGACTCGCGAGTGCTGATCGGCGGTTTGGGCATGGGCTTCACCCTCGCCTCGGCGCTCAAGCACCTGGGCAAGAGCGCTGAAGTTGTGGTCGCTGAGCTGGTGCCCGGCGTGGTCGAGTGGAACCGTGGCCCGCTCGGGGAAAAATCCGGTCGCCCGTTGCTTGATCCACGCACGGTGATCCGTCAGGAAGACGTGGCCAAGGTGCTGCAAAGCGAGCCGAACGGCTTCGACGCGATCATGCTCGACGTCGACAACGGCCCTGAAGGCCTGACCCAGAAGGCCAATAGCTGGTTGTACTCGGCCGCCGGTCTGAACGCGTGCGCCAAGGCCCTGCGGCCCAAAGGTGTGCTCGCCGTGTGGTCAGCCAGTGCTGATCGGCTGTTTTCCGACAAATTGAAGAAGGCCGGTTTCAAGGCCGAAGAAGTTCAGGTCTTTGCCCATGGCAACAAGGGCACGCGCCACACGATCTGGATTGCCGAGAAGCTCAAGGGCTGAGCTAAACTCTGCACATAACCGTCATTAGTCTTTTGCAAAGGTGAACCCATGAGTTCGTCCACCCCCACCAACACGTCGAAGCTGGATCGCATCCTCGCCGACAACCAGCGCGACAAGGAAATGGGCTACCGCGACAAGGCCCTGAAGATGTACCCGCACGTCTGTGGCCGCTGCACCCGTGAGTTTTCCGGCAAGCGCCTGAGCGAACTGACCGTGCATCACCGCGATCACAACCACGACAACAACCCGCAGGACGGCTCGAACTGGGAATTGTTGTGCCTGTATTGCCACGATAACGAACATTCGCGTTATACCGATCAGCAGTATTTCAGCGAAGGCTCGCTGAGCACGCCGAAGATTGCCAAGGCAACGCATAACCCGTTTGCCGCCCTCGCCGGGCTGATGAAAAAAGAAGATTAATGATATTCATCGCCTGAACTGGCCCCATCGCTGGCAAGCCAGCTCCCACAGTGATCAGGCTCGTTCACAAATTTTGTGTGTATCCAGGAAACCTGTGGGAGCTGGCTTGCCAGCGATGAGGCCGGGCCAGACACCGCAGATCTCGAATCTGCCCGCCCTCCCCCAATCCCCGTATAATCGCGCTCTTTTTCCCGAAGGCACCCCGCTCGTGGCAGACAAACGGTACAGCTGCATTGGTTTGTATAACCCCAAATCACCGGAGAACGTCGGTTCGGTGATGCGCGCCGCAGGCTGCTATGGCGTGGCGTCAGTGTTCTACACCGGCAAGCGCTATGAACGCGCCGCCGACTTCGTCACCGACACCAAACGCGTGCACTATGACATCCCGCTGATCGGCATCGACGATCTGAAAAAGATTCTCCCGCTCAACTGCGTACCCGTCGCCGTGGAACTGGTCGAAGGCGCCCGCCCGTTGCCGGAATACACCCACCCGGATCGCGCCCTGTACATCTTCGGTCCCGAAGACGGTTCGCTGGATAAAGAGATCCGCGACTGGTGCGAAGACGTCGTGTACATCCCGACCACCGGCTGCATGAACCTCGCCGCCACGGTCAACGTCGTGCTCTACGACCGCATGGCCAAGGGCCTGAACACCCGCTCCGGGCCGAAATTCCGCTGAAACAGCGCATATTCGATGGAACGAGCTGACCGCTCCGGCAGTCAGCTTGTTTATCGATTACTCATTGCCTGGAGAAAGATCATGACCGAGCTCAAACGTGTCGAACGCATCGAATCCACCCCGTTCCAGAGCCATTCCGAGCAGAACGTCGAAGGCTGGGAGCGCATCGGCTCACTCGCGGGCGGCGTGATCATGGTCGGCAAAGGCCTGCGCCGTGGCGGTGTGTTTGGTTTGATTCAGGTGGCGATTGGCGGCGTGGCCATGGCGCGCGGGATTACCGGGCACAGCTCGATGAAAAGCCTGATCGAGAAGAGTCGTCAGGACATGAACAACGTGCGCGCGAAGATCGAGCGGGCCGGGGAAGAGTTGAGCAAGCTGAAGGCGAATGCCGAGGCGGCGACCAGCACCGCCACGGTGACCGGCAATGATTCGGTGAAGTCGCCGAAAGCCGGGGTTTGATGGCTTAAAGCAAAAGATCGCAGCCTTAGGCAGCTCCTACAGGGAAAACGCATTCCACAAGTAGGAGCTGCCGAAGGCTGCGATCTTTTGATCTTTACTGTAGCAACGCGGTATCAAGGACTTTGGACGACTCGCCCAGAACGCTCTCGGCCAGTTGCACAAACGCCTTGGTACTCACCGTGCCCAGATGCATCGCCCCACGCAACACATCATCCAGCGAACGCTTGTTGCGCGTCTGCAAGCGAATCTCGCGATCCAGCTCCTGCAACAAAATTACTGCTTTTGCGACCTGCGCCGGGCTGATCTGTGCGCCGCGCAGGGTCGTGACCTTCTGGCTGTCCTTGGCCAGTTTCGCCTGCAACGCCTGATAACGCTCATCGCTCATGCCACCGGCACGGCGTACCAATTCAATGGCGTAATACTCGGCAAACCCCTCGCTGATCCAGGCGCTGCGCTGCTCATCGTTGATCCGCCCAAACACCTGCGCCAACTCGCGCACCAACGCACTGCTGCCGCTCTCGCTGACCAGCGGCAATCGTGTGTTCAGATAAATCGATTCATGCGCGCCGAGACTGCCGCGCCACATCGGGTCGTTGACCCCCACGATCAATAGCTTGGCCGGATGGCGTGGATAAACGGCCTGCACCTGCGGCCAGACGAACGTCAGCAAGGTCAGCACATCCATGCGGCGCATGCCCTGCCCTTGTGGCGAAGCCACTGTGACTTCGGTTTCGCCCAGCCGTGTGCGGCGGCTGCCGAGATGGCCGGCGAGCATCCAGCCGGTCGGGCGGTCGAACAGGCGTGATGGATTATCGATGCGGAATTTGTTCTTGCCGATGCGTGGCCAAGCGGTCTCGATACTCTTCCAGCCCTCGGGCAATTCGAATTGCAGACGCGCGACCAGTTCGATGCCGTCCTGCTGATCGAGTTTGGCCGGCGGCACCAGTTCGTCGCCACGCATCAACGCCCAGGTCGGGGTCATGCGCGTGTCGAAGCTGCCGTTCTTGCGGCCGTGGCTGATGCGTACACGGTATGTCAGGCTGGACTTTTCGCTGGCGGGGCGCCAGACCCCGCGCGCCTGTTTGCCCGGGCTCAGCAGCCACTGGCCGTCAGCCTTGAAGTCGCTGTAATGGCTGCCGTCGCCAAGGTCGAAGTCGAGACTGCGCACCGCTTCGCCCTTGGCGAGGGTCAGGCGCACTTCAGCCTGATCGCTCTGCGGCAACAGGCGCACGTGGTAATCCAGGTCCACTTTCTTCGCTGCCCACACCGGTGCGCTCAGCGCCAGCAGTGCAACCAGCAGCGATCGCTGCAATCCCACAGCCATACACACTCCTTTGTGAAACTTGAACTCTGCGGTTGATTCAGCCCGCGCGGAAAATCAGGTGATCTTCCCAGTCATCTTCCGGCACGCTGCCCTCGGCGAGCATGCGCCCGGATTGGGAGATCCGCTCGTGATGCACTGCATCGCGGTCACCGCTCACCAGGTGGTGCCACGGTGGCAGGTCTTTGCCTTCGCTGACCAGGCGATAACCGCAGGTCGGCGGCAGCCACTTGAATTCTTCGGCCTGGCCCGGGGTGAGCTGGATGCAGTCCGGGACAAACTTGATGCGGTTCGGGTAATCGCTGCACTGACAGGTTTTCAGATCAAGCAGTTTGCAGGCGATGCGCGTGTAATAGACGCTATTGTCTTCTTCATCCTCAAGTTTTTGCAGGCAGCACAGACCACAACCGTCGCACAGAGATTCCCACTCCTCCAGATCGAGTTGATCGAGGGTTTTGCGTTTCCAGAACGGTTCGACTTTGGCGACCATGGCTCAAGCATCAACATCAGGTAGTGAAAAGGCCGCCAGTCTAGTGCCCAAGGCCTTGTGGGCCAAGCGTTGGCGACTGCCGGTAAATCGCACTTGTCAGCCCAATCGCCGCCAAGTAGGGTTTTGCCTCGAATTCATGACTCAAACTTAGCAAGGAATCTCTCGATGAGTGCCAACCCTCGCGTTGCCGATTACGCCATTCACCCGCAATTCACCGACCGCTGGTCACCACGCGCCTTCACCGGTGAAGCGATCGCCGAAGAAACCTTGCTGAGTTTCTTCGAAGCCGCACGCTGGGCACCGTCGGCGTACAACTCGCAGCCATGGCGTTTCCTTTATGCGCGTCGCGATACGCCGAACTGGCAGCGTTACCTGGGTCTGCTCAATGAATTCAACCGCAACTGGGCGCAGCATGCGTCGGCGCTGGTGATCGTGATTTCGAAAACCACCTTCACCGCACCGGGTGCCAGCGAAGAAACTCCAGCGCTGTGGCACACGTTTGATACCGGTTCGGCATGGGGCCATCTGGCGCTGCAGGCGAGCATCAGCGGCTGGCACACTCACGGTATGGCTGGTTTCGATCAGGAACTGACCCGCAAGGAGCTGAACATTCCAGAAGGTTATGCGCTGCATGCTGCCGTGGCCGTTGGCAAACTGGGCGACAAGGCAACGCTGGCTGAATACCTGCAAGCCCGTGAAGAGCCAAGCCCGCGCCGTCCGCTGAACGAGCTGGCGGCCGAAGGCGACTTCACCCTCTGAGCCACAGCGCAAAACCACTGTAGGAGTGAGCCTGCTCGCGATGAGGCCGTGTCAGTCAACATTAATGCTGTCTGATACACCGCTATCGCGAGCAGGCTCACTCCTACATTTTTTACCGCCGTGTCAGTAGCCGCGATTGAAATCCACTTCCCCGCGCAACGCTTCACCCGCCTGATACGCCTTCAGGTTCTCGACAAACAGCTGCACCATCAACGCCGGTGACGTCGGTGCCGAGCTGTGCCCGGTCAGCAGCAAGCCCCACGCCGTCCAGAACGGATGCCGTTGCGGCAGTGGTTCCTGACGGCAGACATCGATCACCGCGCCGGCCAGATGCCCTTCTTTCAGCGCGTCTACCAGATCCGCATCGACCACCGCGACACCGCGCCCGGCATTGATGAACAACCCGGTCGGTTTGAATTGCTTGAACAGCGCTGCGTCGTAGATATCGTGGGTGTGCTCGGTGTTCGGCAGCAGATTGACCACGTAATCCACCTCGCCGACCAGTCGTGGCAGATCCGCCATCGAACCGACCTCGACAAACGGCGCCTGCTCGCGGGCACTGCTGGCGATGCCGTACAGCTCAACGCCGAACGGTCGCAGGAATTGCGCCACGCTCTGGCCGATGTCGCCCGTACCGACGATCAGCACTTTGCGCCCGACCAGACTCTGGCCGCTGCGGTTGTCCCATTTACGCTCGACCTGACTGACCAGCCGCGCCAGTACTTCGCGCTCATGGCCAAGGATGTAAGTGAGGACGTATTCAGCCATGACCTGACCAAAAATCCCCACCGCCCGGGTCAAGCGATAATCACGGCGCAAGCCATCGGCGAGCAGCGGCGTGATGCCGGCCCAGGTCGACTGCAGCCATTGCGGTTGATGGCCCTGACGCAGCAGGGTCGCCAGTAGATCCGGCTGCCCCAGCCACACTGGGCAGTCGGCCGCCTGACGGGCCAGTTCGGCAGAGTCGCCACTGGTCAGCACTTCGAGTTCCGGCACTGCCTGACGCAGCAGTCGGGCGTATATCGCGTGGTCGTGTTCAGCAATCAGAACGCGCATCTTCAAACCTTTCGCAAACCGTGCAGACGGCCACCGGATTCAGGGCGGCCATCGCGGTAAAAACAGTTCCAGGGTTAACCAAGGCCCAGAACAGGGCCTTGCAGATCAGACCGGATCGTTGCGTCGCAGCAACTCTTCGGGCAAGTGTTCGATGTACTCGTCCTCGGCGGGCGGCATTTGCAGGTGATAACCCTGCTTGTCAAGGTTTTCGAGGACCACGACGATGTCTTCGCTGGCCAGTTTGCGCTCGGGCGAAAGCACCAGATCGAACGAATGTTTCGGTTTGCCGAAGGCCAGCATCAGCGCTTCCGGCACGCGTTCCAGCGCGTCACTTTTGAGCACGTAAAGGTACATGCCGCTGCGCTTGGAGCTTTGGTAGATGGAGCAAATACGTTTCAAGGCTGTTCTCCGGCGGTGGCCAGGCTGTCGAGCAGCTTCTGACCCATGAGTTCGCGGCGCCAGCCACGCAACGACTCAGGCAATTGGTAAGGACCCTCGGGGTAGCCGCTTTTGACCAGGGCTTCGAGGGTTTTCTTGCGCAGCATCAGCTCCGGCGCGATGTCGAGTCGCTCAGCTTCGGCCTGACCGAGGGCGCGCAGTTGTTTGATCAACGCGGCGGCTTCGATCGGCAATGGCTCCGGCACGGCAGGCGGCCATTGATCAGGCCCCACACTGCCAGAGCGCTTGATCAGATCAAGCAGAAACTGGCCGTCCTGACGCACGGTACGCGGGTGCATGTCTTCGATTTTGCCCAGTGCAGCAATGTTGTCCGGTTGCGTGCGCGCCAACGGCCACAGCGAATGTTCGCGGACGATACGGTTGCGCGGCAGATCACGGGCGCGTGCTTCGGTTTCACGCCAGGCGCACAGTTCACGCAGGACGGCGAGTTGCGCACGAGAGAGTTTCCACGCCAGTTTGGCCTCGCGGTAAACCTCGTACGGATCGGTTTCGCGGCGCAGGTTGGCGACCAGTTCGGCGCCGTCCTCCAGCACCCAGGCAAATTTGTCGTCGGACAGTTTCGGACGCAGTTGTACGAAAACTTCCGCCAGATGCACGGCATCTTCAGCGGCGTAGCTGATTTGCGTCTCGGACAACGGCCGCTGCAACCAGTCGGAACGGGTTTCGCCTTTCGGCAGTTCGATGCCGAGTACATTTTGTACCAGCCGTGAATAACCCATCGAAAAACCGAGGTTGAGATAGGCGGCGGCCAGTTGCGTATCAAACAGCGGCGCCGGCAAGCTGCCGGTCAGGCGCAACAGCACTTCGAGGTCTTCGCTGCAGGCGTGCAGGACTTTGAGCACCGCCGGGTTTTCCAGCAACGCGGCCAATGGCTGCCAGGCGTTGATGGTCAGCGGATCGATCAGGTAAGCGCGTTTGCCGTCGCCGACCTGCAGCAGGCCGGCAATCGGGTAGAAGGTGTCGACCCGCATGAATTCGGTGTCGAGGGCAACGAAAGGCAACTGCTGCCACTCGGCGCAAAACTGCGCGAGGCTATCGTTGTCGCGAATCCAGTGAATATCGATGGCCACACGGCTCTCCCTTGAAGAATGGCGCGCAGTATATATCGCCGTTGGCGATTTACGCGCCTGCGAAGGGCAAGAGCTGTAACGAAATGTCCTGCCAATTGGCAAGAATAGTCTGACAAAGCAAACAGATGTGCCCGTCATCTGTGGGAGGGTGACGGTCAGTCTTTGGCCAGGACGCCGTCGATCACGGCGCCACGGCAGCCGGCGAACATGTCCAGACCCGGCTGATACACCGAGCTTTTCACTTCCAGCAGACCGAGCATCGAGTGGAACAGGTTGTCCTGACTCAGCGGCTTGTCGCGACTCATTTGCAGGCAATGGGTATCGACTGAGTAAGCCTTTTGATAGTTGTCAGAGAACCACGCCAGCATCGCTACGTGTTTCTGTTGCTCCGGCGCCAGCATATAAGGCGTGCCATGCAGGAACAGGTTGTACTCACCCAGCGATTCGCCGTGATCCGACAGGTACAGCATGGCGGTATCGACTTTGTCCTGATTGCTGCGCAAGACATCTATCAGGCTCGACAGCACTTGGTCGGTATAGACCAGCGTGTTGTCGTAACCGTTGACGATACTTTCGCGGCTGCAATTGTTCAGTGCATTACTTTCACAAACCGGCGTGAAGTGCTCGTACTCCTTGGGATAGCGCTTGAAGTATTCCGGGCCGTGACTGCCCATCTGGTGCAGAACCAGAACGGTGTCCTTGTCCAGGTGATCGATAAAGCTTTGCAGGCCCTGCAAGAGGATCTCGTCGCGGCATTCGCTGTTGGCGCACAGTGTCGGATCCTTCAAGTTGCTGACATCCTGAACCGTCACACGATCACAGGTGCCTTTACAGCCGGACTGGTTGTCACGCCAGATCACGTCAATACCCGCACGTTTGAGCACATCCAGCAGGCCTTCTTCGTTCTTCGCCTTGCTGGCGTCGTAATCCTTGCGGCCCATGTTGGAAAACATGCACGGCACCGATACGGCCGTTTCAGTGCCGCAGGAGTGCACATCGGTAAAGGCAATCAGCCCGGCTTCCTTGTCGAGTTTGGGCGTGGTATCGCGGTCGTAACCGAGGATGCCGAAGTTCTCGGCACGGGCACTTTCGCCCACCACCAATACAGTCAGGGATTTGCGCGGCTGAAGTTTCACAGCGGCATTGCGCTGTGCGTCTTCACCGATCTTGACGAAGGGTTGCTGCGCCGAGACCACCTGCTCACGCAGATAACCGACCGAGGCGCCGATGTAATTGCTCGGCACCAACATCAAACGAATTTCGTGGTGATTGCGAAACAATGAAGACAGGCCCTGATAGTTAGCCAATGCCACGCCACCCATCACCGCTGCCGACGCCACACTCACGATAACTTTACTGAACAACTCGCGGTGCCAGCGACGGTAGTTGACCGGCATCTTCCAAAGCAACAACGACGGCAAAACACCTAACAATAAAATATAAGCAAACAACTTTAACGACAGCAGATCGCGGACTTCCGTCGCATTGGTTTCGGCAAAGTTACGAAACATGCCCGCATCAATCATCACGCCATATTGGCTCATGAAATAAGCCACGCCGGCGCTGATCATGAATATCAGCATCAAGACCGGTTTAAGCAGCGGACGGAACGCCAGAAACGTCAGCACAATGTTAAAAGCCGCGAAGATCATCACCCCAAAAGCCACGCGCATGGCGACGCCGTTGCCATCGGCTGCGGTGATGTCAAACAGGTGCTGCCAGAGCACGGCATTGAAGCCGGTCAAAAGAAAGGCACTGGCAATCAACGTCACCCATTCCGGGCGCACGGCTTTTAACTTCAACATAGAGAAGGGCAATTCCTGAAGAGAACAACCTTGGGTAATTATGAAAATTTCGTTTGTGAAAAAATCATTAACTAAGGCATGACAAACTTTAGGCAGGCAATCATCAATTTTTTGTGAAAAAGACGCCAACGATTAGTTGGCTTGCGGGAACTCCGTGAAACTTTGGAAGTATTTGAGAATGGTTCAGCTTTTATTCAGAAAATTTCCTCTGTGGGAGCGAGCCTGCTCGCGAAAGCGTCAGGTCAGTCGATATTTGCGGTGGCTGATACGCCGCTTTCGCGAGCAGGCTCGCTCCCACAGGTGTCTTGTTGGGTTATCGAGTTTTTAAATACTGCTCTGGATTTTCCGGTTTGCCCGCCACAAGTAGATCCGCGCCTAATCTCCAGCCCCTCGCTCAAAGGTCTGAAGATGGAAAACTCCCGCGCCACCGCCCGCCCTGCCGTCTGGCTGATGCTTGTCATCGTTCTAGTCGCACTCAACCTGCGCCCTTCGATGGCGGCAGTCGGGCCGCTGCTGTCGGCGATTCGCGACGATATCCCATTGAGTTTCAGTCTCGCGTCATTGCTGACGATGCTGCCGGTGATGGCAATGGGACTGGCGATGTTTTACGGCATCGCTATCAGTCGGCGACTGGGCGAGCAGAGAACCGTCCTGCTGTCGCTGCTGATCATTGGATTGGCGACGTTATCGCGGCTGTTCATCGACTCTGCTGCCGAGCTGATTGTCAGCGCGGTGCTGGCCGGAATAGGCATCGCGCTGATTCAGGCGTTGATGCCGGCGCTGATCAAATCGCGTTTCCCGAATCACATGGCGGTGTGCATGGGGCTGTATGTCACGTCGATCATGGGCGGCGCAGCGCTTGCCGCGTCGTTCGCTCCGATGGTGATGGGGGTAACCGGAAATTGGCGCAGCGGTCTGGCCATCTGGGCGGTGCTCGCGTCGCTTGCGCTGGTGTTCTGGTGGTCGCAACGCCGCAGTCTGTCAGCAACTGCTGCAACAACGACAAGAAAAGATTCGTTCTACAACAATTCCCGCGCCTGGTTACTCGCGATCTTCTTCGGATTGGGCACGGCGTCCTACACCTGTGTGCTCGCCTGGCTCGCGCCGTACTACGTGGAAAAAGGCTGGAGCGAACAAAGCGCCGGGCTGTTGTTAGGATTTCTGACTGCCATGGAGGTGATTTCCGGTCTGGTGGTGCCCGCCATCGCCAATCGCAGCCGCGACCGGCGCTCCGTACTGACGGTGCTACTCGGCCTGATCATCGCCGGTTTCTGTGGGCTGATTCTGAGCCCGCAACACCTCAGCCTCTTCTGGCCATGCTTGTTGGGTCTAGGCATTGGCGGGCTGTTTCCAATGAGCCTGATCGTCTCGCTCGATCATCTCGATAACCCGCAGCGTGCCGGGGGCCTGACGGCTTTCGTGCAAGGCATCGGCTATATGATTGCCGGCCTCTCGCCGTTGATGGCCGGGATTGTTCGCGACCAACTGGGCAGTTTCGAATGGGCGTGGTGGTCGCTGACGGCGGTGATGGTGATCATGCTACTGATGGTGAGGCGCTTCGATCCCCGACATTACGCGCGACACTTTGGCTGATCTGACTGGAGGCTTCTGGCCATGTTTTAGCGCTTTGAAGGCAGACGTCGTGTTGCTAAAACTTTCTGTCCCACAACTGTCCGTGAAATGTCCTACAGGGCTTTGTCCTGGCACCATCGTTCCGTTAGGATCATTCGCACACGTTTGCGCGGATTCGGCGCAAGGAGCACAGCGAGACAGAACGGATGCTGAACAGTAACTTGCTACGAAAGCTCGACATGCAGGATCTCATGGTGTTTATCGCCGTGTATGAACAAAGCAGCGTCACCGATGTGTCGGAAACGCTATTTGTCAGCCAGTCGACCGTCAGTTACTGCCTGAAGAAACTGCGCACCAGTTTTGAAGACGAGTTGTTCATCAATACGCGTACAGGCATGCGCCCCACCTACAAGGCCAGCAGCATGTATGGCCATGTTCAGAAGATCCTCGAGAGCATCAACCTGTGCCACGCCGGCGCGCCGGCCTTCGATCCGACGCTTCAAGCTGTCACGTTCAATATCTGTGCACCGGAATACTTCGAGCAATTGATCTTGCCGCGTCTGTTGAAACGTTTCGACTTCGACGATTTGCCGGTGATGGTCAACATGCACAAGTTTGAAACCGACGTGCCGGCCGACGAGTTGCGCGATGGCAGCCTTGATCTGGTGATCAGCTTCGGGCCGAACTTCCATCGCAATCACACCGATCTCAAGTCACGCATGCTGCTTGAGGACGATCTGGTCTGTGTGTTCGACAAGCGCGCCACCCCACTGGAGCCGCGCCTGAGCCTGCAGGCGTTCACCGAACGCCGACATGTGTTCCCGACGCCGTGGACATCGACCACCAACATGGTCGATGGCTGGTTGGCGCGACAGGCGCAGAAGCGCCAGATCGTCGCGCGTTCGAACAGCTACAGCGCGGCGTTGAAAATGATCACCGGCACCGACTTCATCCTCACCCTCCCCCGGCGCATCCAGCGTCTACTGACCAACGAAGCGGTGTTTAACCATTGTGAGGCGCCGAACGGCTTGCCGGGGTTCACGCTCGACATGCAATGGAGCCAGAACGCCGATCAGGACAGCGCCAACGTCTGGCTGCGCGAGCAGGTGATCAAGGTGTGCAGCGAACTGCAAGACGCCTGAGTCCTACACGCTGATCGCGGCTTTGCTGTAGGACTCGCGATCAATGTCGACCAATTCGACACACAACTGCACTTCGACCCCGGCCGGCCACTCGCACAGATCCTGCAACACCGCCAGCAAGCTTTGCGACAGTTGCTTTTTGGTCTCCGGCGAACGCCCGCTGAGCAGCGCCAGCTTCACGTAAATGAAGGCGCGTTCGCTCATGGCGGTGCCAACCTTGAAGGTCTCGACCTTGACTGCGCGGCTTTTGATATCGAACTCCGCTGCAAACTGACCGGATCCCACCAATGTATTGTTGAGCCGGATCAACGCAACATCGGCGTTCAACTGCGGCAGGTTGGCGGTGTATTCCATGTGCAGGTGTGGCATCGGGAGGCTCCAGTCAGTCAGCGTAAAGTTCGTACATATACCACAAGCGGCTCAGCGCATATCCCCGTAGAAGCTGTCGAGTGAAACGAGGCTGCGATCTTTTGATCTTGAGATTCAAAGATCAAAAGATCGCAGCGTGCCGCAGCTCCTACAGAGGGTGTTGATCAGGACGGGGTCACCGGTCGTTCGCTCATGAACTGCTCCAGCCTTGAGCGCAACCAACGCTCGGCCGGATCGCTATCGACATGACTGAGCCAGACCATCGACAAGTCCAGCGTCGGCGTCTTGAACGGAAACGGTTCCTTGAACAGCAACCCGGAAGTCGCCATGGCCGCTGCGGTGTAATCCGGCAGGCTGGCGATCAAGTCAGTGCCAGCCAGCAGCGCCGGCAATGCGCTGTATTGCGGGACTGACAGGACAACCTGGCGGGCGCGCCCCAACTCCGCCAGCCACTCGTCAGCGAAACCGCTGACATTCGCCGTGTGCGAAACCAGCACGTGTGGCCGTGCGCAATATTCATCAAGGGTCAACGGTGTATCGGACGCATCCGCGCGCAGGATGCTCGGCTGAATGTGCCGCAGCAGTTTGCGTTTGGCATTGGCCGGCAGGCCACGGGTCTGGCTGATGCCGACAGTAATGTCACCAGCGGCGAGCAAATCGGGAATCCGCCAGTAATCGACATGCTGCACCACAAACACCACGTTTGGCGCTTCCTGGCGCAACGCGCGCAACAGCGGCGGCAGCAAACCGAATTCGACGTCATCGGACAGACCGATGCGAAAAGTCATGGTGCTGACGGCCGGATCGAAATCGCGGGTCAGGCTCAGCGCCACTGACAGGGAGTCCAGCGCGGGCTTGAGGTGGCGGAAGATATCTTCGGCCCGGGCGGTCGGCTCCATGCGATGGCCGACGCGGATGAACAGCGGATCGTTGAGCATCGTGCGCAAGCGGTTGAGCGCCGAACTGATGGTCGGCTGCCCGAGAAACAACTTCTCCGCCGCCCGGGTCACGTTGCGCTCTAGCATCAAGGTCTCGAACACCACCATCAGGTTGATGTCGGCCTTGCGTAGTTCATTGCGGTTCATCCATTGCCCCCCGATCCCCTGACTGAAGGGCAGTGTAGAAAGGTCCGCCGACAACGTCTATGCGGACACGGCTCAGTTGATCGACATTGCCTTCAGGCCGATCGCGAGTTGCCGGCGATCCTGGCCGACGCCCAACTGCTCAGGGCTGATCGCATCGGCGAACTGCAGTTGCACACGCAGCAAACCCTCTTGTGTGATGCGTTGGCGGACAGCCGGAGTGAGCTGCAATTCAAGACTGTTACCTTCCGGCTTGTCCAGAGTGGTCGCCAGCGCTTCGATGCCGTTGAGCTTGATCACCACGCGCTGACGCAAATGCCCCGGCGCCAGGAACGCCGTGGTCTCAAGATGCAGGGTGCGGGCCGAATCGTTCACTCGCATGGCCATTTCCGCTTCGGCACCGCTGGACCAGACGCCCCAGGTTTCAGCATCCGACCAGCCTCGCGCGAGATAGTCCTTGCCCACAGCGCCATAGCTGAACTGCGCTGTTTCTCCAGAGACGAACTCAGGCACCAGCTGTTGTGGCGTCTGGTCGACTGGCACCTGCACGCATTCACGGCAATTTTTCCAGCCCGGCGCCAGCACTGTGAATCCGTCGATACGGGTGAACAGATCCGCTTCGGTATTGACGGTCGAAACCGCCTGCAGCAACGCCCGATCACCGAGCAGGTACAACGAATCCGCATCATATTGACCCGAAGCCAACATCGTGCGGCTGTGCTCATCAGCAATCTCCCACTGATCCTTGCCCATCCGTCCCAGATAGACAGCATCGGTCGCCAGCCCATGTGTTGCAGCGAATGCGGCGACATTCATCCACTCCGGCGACAGGTTCTGAGGAAGGATCCAACGGATCTTCTGATAATGCGCCGCAGCATTTTTCCAGAACGGGTCGACAAAAGGTGTCTTCCATTGGGTGCTTGACTCGACCATCAACTGCTTGCGCACCAAAGACCAGCCGCTGTGCGTATCCGCGACTTGAACCGTCAGCGCCACAGCCATCAGCAAGGTTGCCACACGCGGTTTATTGGCGCGTACCACCAGAAAAATGATCAACAGAATGAACGCATAATAAACCGGCCAGAACATTCGTCCCGAGGCTCGAAAGATATTGGCGATGGCTATTATCTTTTCCGGTAAGGGATAGCTGAAATTCGCGCCAGCAAAGGCAATGTTGTTGGAAACCGCAAATACCGTCAGCCCGGCAAGCGCGATCAGCAGTAGCCAGTGTCGACGCAATGACCGCTCCAACCCGGTTTGCCCCTGCAGCCACCCGACCCACCCACAGACGGCCAGCAATAACAGCCCCAGTCCGAGATAACTGAACCCTTCCGTATCCCCCAGACCGCCGGGTAGATCCTTGAGGATGTATGACCAATGATTGGGGCTGAACAGTGTCAACACATTGGCTCGGTACAAGCCGAATCCGTCGGAGATCGCATCGGAGCCATTGACGGAAAAATACCCCGCTTGCCAGCAGCAAAAACTCACCAGAGCAAACAACAAAACCAGTTCAACGCCTACTTCGCGCAAGCTGATTCTGGCTTTGAAATGACGGGCGATCAGATCGGCCAGCCAAAGCAGCGCGACCATGGCCAGGAAATACGCATGAATCAACGCGGTGCACGCCAGCAAAGCCCCCCAGGCCAACCGTCGCCGCTGGTCCTCAGGGCGCAAGGCCAGGTATAAGGCGGCCAGAATCAGGAAGTGTCCGGCCAGCGACAAATGTGTCGGCATGCGGATGATCATCGGCGGAGCAAACAGGAAAAGTGCACAACCCAATGCCCGCAAAGCGACGTTGGAGGTGATAAGCCCCAATAATTTCCAGCCAAACCACGCTTGCAGGACAAAACAGGCGAGGAACCAGATTCCGAAATACTGAAATGTCTGCGGAAGCAACGCAGCAAGTGGCTTGAACAACAATGCCAGCAGCGGATTGGAGTCGGAAAAGATCAGGCCGTTGCTCAGTTCAAGTCCGTATGTCGGGTTCAGGCCGACCGGAAACGTCCACGGCGCCTGACGGAAAAACGCCCATCCCAGATAGTGCGTCGCCGGATCGCCCTGCCCCAGCCAGGCAATGTTCTGCGGGTCGAGCGCTCGAGGGCCAACGACGATAAAGAAAGCCAATACGCCGATCATCAACGGCAAAAGAGTGACAGCCAGGCGCCTTGTGAAATCCTTCATCGATACGTCCAGAAATTATGCAAGACAAAGGTGAAGGCCGGGATAGTCAGTGCCACCGCGACAATCCCCAACAGGTAATTCAATCCGGCCATCTGGGCCGCCCAGGCAACAAACATTGCCAATAGAAAGCCGCACGTCGACACCAGCAGAAAACGCAGCAAGGTTTTGCCATGCAACCGAGCCGAGAAACTCCAGGTGGTATTGATCAGATAGGACACGACGGTCGCCACGGCGAACGCCACGCCGTTGGCAATCGGTGGCTGCGGACTGATGAAGTTGATGAACAGCACCGCGACCAGCGCGTGCAAAGCCGTGACGAACAAACCGGTCACGGCAAAGCGCAAACCGCGCTGGATCAGCACTGATTTTTCGGTTGAGGTCACGGTTTTTGCGCCAGCACGAACACACTCAAACCGGCCAGACGGTTCCTGCCCATCAACGGCAGTTCAAGGCGGCACAAGGTTTTCAGTGTGCGGTTCACCAGCGGGTGATGACGCTTGAGTTGCGAGCGCGGCGCTTGCGTTTGCGAGCCCTGTGGCAACAACCGTAACGCCGCTGCGATCGGGAACACCGCACCAAAATAATAAGCGCCGCGTTGCACCGTCAGACCGGCAGCGCGGGCCAGTGTTTCGAATTGCGCCAAGGTGTAGCGGCGCTTGTGTTCAAGGAAGTCGTCATGCCCGCTCCAGAGGAACTGGAACGCCGGCACCGTCATCAGAAAACGGCTGCCGGAAGGCACTTTATCGACGTACATCTTGAGTAGGCCGCGGTCATCGTCAACATGCTCCAGCACGTCCATCAGCAGCACCAGATCGGCATCTATTGTTTCTATCCCGCGGCGGTAGTGCACCGGTTTGCCAGCGGTTGTCGCGCTTGAATCGGCCGGATAGCTGATATCGACGCACCATGCCTCCTGCGCGTCGGTATGTGTCAGCAGATGGTGGGAGAAAAACCCGGAGCCGGCACCCACGTCGAGAATTCGCCTGATCGGCACACTCCCCAGCAGACGCGTGGTTGCCGCCGCTTTGGAGCAGTAATACCAATGCTCGTTGATGCTGTCGCCGAGGATGTCGGTTTCCTTGAGATCCATGTTTCAGTCCTTCGGGTCGTAGACGCGACGTACCAGAAAAACCGGTCGGCGTTTCGCTTCAATGTAAGTACGGCCCAGATATTCACCGAGCACGCCAATGCCGATCAATTGCAAACCTCCGAGAAACGTCACGGCGACCATCAGTGAGGCGTAACCGGGCAAATCGATGCCCGAGACCAACGTGCGCACGACAATGAAAATCGCAAAGGCAAACGACACCAGCGAGACCAGCGCGCCCACATACGTCCAGACTCGCAGCGGTTCAGTACTGAAACTGGTGATGCCTTCCAAAGCGAAGTTCCACAGCCGCCAGCCGTTGAATTTGCTCTGCCCGGCCACGCGCTCGGGGCGCTCGTAATCGACATGAGTGGTGCGAAAGCCGACCCAGGCAAACAGGCCTTTCATGAAGCGCCGGGATTCGGGCAAGGTCAGCAACGCATCGACCACGCAGCGATCCATCAGGCGGAAGTCGCCGACATTTTCCGGCAGAGGCTGTTCGGCAATTCTGTTGTGCAGGCGATAGAACCAGTGGGCGGACTTCTGTTTGGCCCAAGTGTCGCTGCGGCGGCTGACGCGGTGGCCGAGTACGACTTCATAGCCTTCACGCCAGCGGTCGATCATCTGCAGGATGACTTCCGGCGGATCCTGCAGATCCGCATCGATCGGCACGACGATCTGCCCGGTCGCCATCTGCAAACCGGCGGAGAGTGCCGCCTCTTTACCGAAATTGCGGCTCAGATCGACGATACGCAGGCGCGCATCGTGCTGCTGATGCTCAAGCAAAAGCTCAAGCGTGGCATCGGTGCTGCCGTCGTTGACGAATACCAGCTCAAGACCGATCAGCGTCTGCTTTCGAAAGACTTCATCGATGCGCAGCAGAAACGTTTTCAGGCTGTCTTCTTCGTTAAAAACGGGGACCACCAGCGATAACGTCACCTGCCCGGCCTGTTGCGTTCCGTGCTCAGTCAAAGGAGTGCTCTTTTTATAGTGTTTGTTCGGTCATCGAACTATTTCCGATGCCATGAGCCGTCCCGTATTAAGCAGTAGCGTCGCCGGTGTTGCAAGCGTCAGGCGGCGTCATATTGGCCAATCCAGAGGCCTATTGCTGCGCTCTAGCTCGCGGCTCTCGGAAACAATTGCCAACGATTGGATACAAATGTCCGATAGCCAAAAAAACCGCCTGCGCTAGGCTTGCGTCGATGCGCCAAACAGGCGGTCGCACTAATAAATCGCATGGAGCGAACTGAATGTATTTCGAGATTTACAGACAATCCAGAGGCACCCCCAGCACTGGCAAGGGGCAATGGCGATGGAGGCTGCGCGCGGGCAATCACGAGACCATCGCCAGTGGCGAGTCATATGTGAACAAGGCGGATTGCATGCATGTGATCGAGTTGATCAGAGCCGTGCACGGCGATACCCCGGTGAAGGAAATTTAATCGCGTGAGCCGATGCGGAGCTGCGTCCTACAGCCATGTCCTTTTTTTCAGCGAACGACTGACGAGCCATTTCTTCGCGCCTACGCTCATCGACGTATGGGGCGATTCAGCCCTGTTTCGCCGCATCAATTGAACTAAAAAGGAGCCACAGAAATGGCGAGAGACAAAGCGAAAGACGACAAGCACTTCAACTGCACGCAAGAACACGAAGCTGATTATGTCGCCAGCCTCTACCCGCACGCCAAGGACGAAGTGAAAAACTTCCTGGCTACCGCTTGCATGGACAAGTCGCTGCATGACTCGACACATAAGGATGTGTATGAATTGATCAAACTGAAGTTGGGGCACTCGCAGCCGTGAATGCCTAGGGCGCGAGGTGATGTAGCCTTGCGCAAATGAAGAGGCCCCACGGCTAAAGGCCCGTGGGGCTTTTGCTTGTGTCAGGTCAGGATCGAGATGGCTGGCTGGCACATGCCTTTCGAGCTCTAAAAACTCATGGAATCCCAGAAACGAAAAAGCCCCGTAGATTTTCATCTACGGGGCTTTTTCTATGTAATGGCGGAGAGATAGGGATTCGAACCCTAGGTACCGGTGAAGGTACAACGGATTTCGAATCCGTCCCATTCGGCCACTCTGGCATCTCTCCAACGGCGCGCATCATAACAACACTTTTACCGAAAGCAAACCCTCTTTCGAAAATTTCTCCGTGCTATCAGATGCTTGCGTCGATTAAAGCGGTACGCCCAGACGATTGGCGACTTCTTCGTAGGCTTCGATAACGTCACCGAGGCCTTGGCGGAAGCGGTCTTTGTCCATCTTCTTCTTGGTGTCCTTGTCCCACAGACGGCAGCCGTCCGGGCTGAACTCGTCGCCGAGGACGATGGAACCGTCGCTGAACACGCCGAATTCAAGCTTGAAGTCGACCAGCAGCAAGCCAGCATCGTCGAACAGCTTGGTCAGGACTTCGTTGACCTTGAGCGACAGTTCTTTCATGCGAACCAGTTGCTCGGCGGTGCCCCAACCGAATGCCACGACGTGGGATTCGTTGATGAACGGGTCGCCCTTGGCGTCGTCTTTCAGGAACAGCTCGAAGGTGTAGGGGTTGAGCTTCAGACCTTCTTCGACGCCCAGACGCTTGACCAGGCTACCGGCGGCGTAGTTACGCACGACGCACTCGACCGGGATCATGTCGAGCTTCTTGACCAGGACTTCGTTGTCGGCCAGCAGTTTGTCGAATTGGGTCGGTACGCCGGCCGCTTCGAGTTTCTGCATGATGAAGGCGTTGAACTTGTTGTTGACCATGCCTTTGCGGTCGAGCTGCTCGATGCGCTTGCCGTCGAACGCCGAGGTGTCGTTGCGAAACAGCAGGATCAAGCGGTCAGCGTCGTCGGTCTTGTAAACCGATTTGGCTTTGCCGCGGTAGAGTTCTTCACGTTTTTCCATGATGGGCTCCGCTTGCTAAGTAGGTGGGCTAGGCGATGTGGCGCCAGTCGAGCCCTGAATCTTGATCGGCCAGTTGCAGCCAGTCCGGGTCGCACCCGAGGGTGTCGACAAAACATTGCCGGGCCAGCTGCGGCATGTTGTTCTTGCTGCTCAGATGAGCCAGGACAAGGTGTTGCAAGCCCTGCCAGCCCAACTCGGACACCAGGAATGCCGCCTGATGGTTGTTCAAATGTCCCAGCTCGCCGCCCACCCGCTGCTTGAGAAAGTACGGGTAGTGCCCACGGGCCAGCATGTCGCGACAATGGTTGGACTCGATCATCAACGCATCGAGGTCCCGATAACCGTCCAGCACCCGCTCGCAGTAAGAACCCAGGTCGGTCAGCAGGCCGAAGCGCCGCTGCTCTTGATCACTGAAGACATACTGAGTCGGTTCCTGCGCATCATGGGCCACGGCAATGACCCCGACGCTCAGAGCACCGATCTGCAGTTGCTCGCCGCCGGCCAGAAAGCCTGCGGGTTCAATCGGTTTGCGCATCCCGCGCAGAGTGCCGCGACTGAGGTAGACCGGTAGATTGTAGCGCCGAGACAGCAAACCCACGCCATGCACGTGGTCGGCATGTTCGTGGGTTACGAGTATCGCGCTCAATTGCGCCGGGTTCACACCCAGGCGCAACAGGCGTTTTTCGGTTTCCCGCAGGGAAAAACCACAATCCACCAGCACATACGTATCAGCACTGGCGATCAGCGTGCCGTTCCCTTGGCTACCGCTGCCGAGAACGGCAAAACGCATGGTTGATCAGCCCAGGTTGTCCTGAATCACGCTCAGCACTTTGCGCGCCACTTCAGCCGGCGCAACGGTGTTGATGTTTTTCTCGACGGTGACCTGAATGTTCTCGCCAACCTTGCTCAGGCGAACCTGATAACGCTCGGCACGGGATTCAACTTCTTCCTTGGTCGGCGCACTGCCGAACAGGCTGCTGAAGAAACCAGGCTTGTCGTCTTTCTTCTCGGCTTTTTCGGCCAGGTTGATGTAGTACAGGCCCAGGCTGCGGTTGATGTCTTCAACGCGCCATTCGCCTTGTTCCAGTGCACGGCCAACGCTCGACCAGGCACGGTCCAGATCGGTACCGACGTTCAACACCGGGTTACCGCTACCGTCTTCGCTGAGGCTGACACGGCTCGGCGTATCGAAATCACGCGAAGCCAACATCGACACCGAACCACCCTTCTCGGAGATACGGCTCATGCTCGCGAGCATGTCGTCGACCAGCGCTGCGTCCAGGCCAGTGTTGACCGAACGGTTGGTGAAATCGACATCGGCGGTGCTGCCGGCAGGACGCTCGGCGCTGACCACGTAGATTTCACTGGTGTTGCGCTGCACGCCTGGCTCGATACGCACACGGACGCGGGTTTCGCTGTCGCTGGCGATACCGGCTGCGCTCAGGCGCTTGGCCATGGACGCGGACAGTTCGTCGGAATGCTGCCAGGTGGTGGTGAATTCACCGGTCTGCGGGCGCTGTTCGTCCAGACGGAAACCGTTGTCCTGGAAGAACTGCACCGCCACTGGCCAGACTTCGGCCGGTGGATGCTGGGCCACGACCCAACGCGAATCACCGCTCTTTTGCAGCGAGTAATCGCTGGCATCGGCAACGGCCGACAGCGGCTGAGGACGCGGCACAATGTATTCGCCCTTGGCGGTGTCATCAGCGACGTTGCGCGGGATCGGCAGCAGCGGATCCAGACGCTTGGAAGTGTTGACATCCGGTGGCAGTTGCATCGGTGCAGTCTGTTGCGCTTCCAGGTAATCGCTACCACGGTCACGGAAATAACCTTCCGGGCCCCAGACCCATCCGCAGCCACTGGTGCTGGAGATAATCAAGGCAAGTGCGGAAAGTCCGGCCATTCGCTTCATGCGTTGTACTTCCTCAATTAAACCAGGACGCTGCACTGGCGCAGGGCCGAGCGCAGCGTTTCATGACAAGGTGTGCTCAGCCAGGTCAGCGGCAAGCGGATGCCTTCGTGCATCAGGCCCATTTCAACCAGAGCCCACTTCACCGGAATCGGGTTGGCTTCGATGAACAGGTCTTTGTGCAGCGGCATCAGTTTTTCGTTGATTGCCCGTGCGGTGTCGGCGTCGCCCTTGAGAGCGGCCTCGCACAGGTCGGCCATTTCGCGCGGGGCGACGTTGGCAGTCACGGAGATGTTGCCTTTGCCGCCCAGCAGGATCAGTTCAACGGCGGTCGGATCATCGCCGGACAACACGATGAAATCCTTGCTCACACCATCGATGATCGCTTTGGCGCGCTTCAGGTCGCCAGTGGCTTCCTTGATGCCGATGATGTTCGGCACGGTGGACAGGCGAATCACGGTCTCGGCCTGCATGTCGCACGACGTGCGGCCAGGAACGTTGTAGAGAATCTGTGGAATGTCGACCGCTTCAGCGATGTGCTTGAAGTGCTGGTACAAGCCTTCCTGAGTCGGCTTGTTGTAGTACGGAACCACCAGCAGGCAGGCATCGGCACCGGCTTCTTTGGCGTTGCGGGTCAGCTCGACGGCTTCGCGGGTCGAGTTGGCGCCAGTACCGGCGATGACCGGGATGCGCCCGCCAACCTGTTTGACCACGGCTTTGATGACGGCGATGTGTTCTTCTACATCAAGGGTTGCCGACTCGCCGGTAGTACCGACCGCGACAATGGCATGGGTGCCGTTCTTGAGATGGAAGTCCACGAGTTTGCTGAGGCTGTCCCAGTCAAGACGCCCTTGTGCATCCATGGGAGTGACCAGTGCCACCATACTGCCCGCAATCATGAAACCGCTCCTGCCGGAAAAAGAGAGCGGTAATGGTACTGGCGCCAAGATGCTTGCACAAGCGAAGTACTGCGCTGCCGCCATTCCCCTTGGCGCCGCTTTTCGCTACCCTTCAGACTTTGATCGGTACCGATCAGCTTGTACGTCGGGTTCCAGCCTCCCTTTTCGGCCTCCCAGACCCCGTTCCTGCGTCGCATCGACGCGCTCCCGCTATAGTGGAGCGAGCCGCGAGCGCTTGCCGGGTCTATCGCAATGGACAGCCAGAACAGGCAGGCCCCGGCCGCCAGCGTCCGTAACCTACCGACCGCTCATCGCTTTAGGAATGCTGCATGTCCACCCCCACAGTTCGCGAACAATTCCTTGTCATCAGTGCCCTCGGCGCCAACCCCATGGAGCTGACTAACGTCCTGTGCCGCGCCAGCCATGAAAACCGCTGCGCCGTAGTCACTTCACGCCTGACCCGCCACGGCGAGTGCAGCGCGCTGATTCTTGAGGTTTCCGGCAGCTGGGACGCCCTCGCCCGCCTGGAAGGCAGTCTGCCAAGCCTCTCCAAGAAGCACGCGTTCACTGTCAACGTAGTGCGCAGCGCGCCGCTGGAGAATCGTCCACAAGCGTTGCCATATGTGGCTTACGTCAGCTCGGCGTATCGCCCGGACATCATCAATGAGCTGTGCCAGTTTTTCATGGACCACAACGTCGAACTGGAAAACCTGACCTGCGACACGTATCAGGCACCACAGACCGGCGGCACCATGCTCAACGCCACGTTCACCGTGACCCTGCCGGCCGGTACCCAGATCAGCTGGCTGCGCGATCAGTTCCTCGACTTCTCCGACGCGATGAACCTGGACGCACTGATCGAGCCTTGGCGCCCACAGAACCCAATGTAAGGAAGCTTTCATGGCCGTTGTCATCGACCAACCGGTTGCCGATTTCGAAGCGCCTGCCACCAGCGGGCAGACCGTCAGTCTGTCTGCCCTGAAGGGCAAGCAAGTGGTGATCTACTTCTATCCGAAGGACAGCACGCCGGGCTGCACCACCGAAGGCCAGGGCTTTCGTGATCAGTACGCGGCGTTCCAGGCTGCCAACACGGAAATCTTCGGTATTTCGCGGGACAGCCTGAAGTCCCACGAGAACTTCAAGTGCAAGCAAGAGTTTCCGTTCGAGTTGATCAGTGACAAGGACGAAGCTGTTTGTCAGTTGTTCGACGTGATCAAATTGAAGAAGCTGTACGGCAAGGAATACCTGGGCGTTGATCGCAGCACCTTTCTGATCGACAAGAATGGTGTGCTGCGTCAGGAGTGGCGTGGCGTGAAAGTGCCGGGGCATGTAGATGCTGTTCTGGCTGCTGCGCAGAATTTGAACAAGGCCTGATGTTTCTCTGGCGTCTTCTCTGACGCCATCGCTGGCAAGCCAGCTCCCACAGGTTTTGTGTGCACCGAAAACCCTGTGGGAGCTGGCTTGCCAGCGATGAGGCCTTAAGCCGCACCGAACAATCTGGATCAACTACTACAGCAACGGCGCCACCGCCGGCTCCTTGCGCGGCCACGCATCCAGCACCGCCTTGAACAGCGTCGCCAGCGGAATCGCGAAGAACACCCCCCAGAACCCCCACAACCCGCCAAACAACAGCACCGCGCAGATAATGGCGACCGGGTGCAGGTTGACCGCCTCCGAGAACAGCAACGGCACCAACACGTTGCCATCCAGTGTCTGGATGATCCCGTAGACCGCCATCAGATAGATGAACTGATCACTCCAGCCCCACTGGAACAATGCGATCAACAGCACCGGCACGGTCACCACCACAGCACCGACATACGGCACCACCACCGACACGCCCACCAACAACGCCAGCAGCGCCGCATAGTTCAATCCAAGCGCCACAAAAGCGATGTAGGTCACGCCACCACAAATAACGATTTCAATGACCTTGCCGCGAATGTAGTTGGCAATCTGCCGGTTCATTTCCTGCGCGACCCGCGTAATCAGAGCGCGTTCACGCGGCAGATAACCGCGCACCCATTCGCCAATCATCAGCCGATCCTTGAGGAAGAAGAACACCAGAATCGGCACCAGTACCAGATAGATCATGATGTTGACCAGCAACGGCAGACTCGACAACGAGAACGTCAGCGCCCATTGGCCGAATTTGCCAATCTCGCCGCGCGCCGCCTCGATGGCTTGCAGCACTTGCTCGTCAGAGACCAGGTGCGGGTAGCGCTCCGGCAACAGCAACAGCAACGATTGCCACTTGGCGAGCATGCCCGGCAGCTCATTGAACAGCGTGATCAATTGATGCCAAAGCAACGGCACGACCACGACGATGAACACCATCAGCACGCCCATGAACAGCGCAAACACCAGCCCCACCGCCGCGCCACCCGGCACACGCAAGCGCTCCAGCGTGACCACCAGCCCTTGCATCAGGTACGCCAGCACCATCCCAGCCAGCACCGGCGCGAGCATGCCGCCGAGGGTGAGCACCGCCGTGAAGGCGAGGAACAGCAGCACCGCCAGCACCACGGCTTCTTCATCGGAGAAGTAGCGCTGAATCCAGTCGCGTAACACTTTGAACATCAATAATCCTTAGGTCTTTTACGCTGTGGGTTCAGGCCTTTTTCAACCAGTAACGGTAAACGCCTGCTTCGTCTTCTTCGCGCAGCAGCGTATGACCGGCCAACTTGGCAAAGGTGCGAAAGTCGCGCTGCGAGCCTGCGTCGGTAGCGATCACCTTGAGGACGGCGCCACTCTCGAGCTTGTTGAGTTCCATTTTTGCCTTGAGCAACGGCAACGGGCAATTGAGGCCACTGGCGTCCAGTTCCACGTCATGGGCTACAGCGTCGGTCATTGCGTCACTCCGGTTCGGGTCGTCGAGCTGCCTAGAATATCTGGTCGCAGCTCCGGTGTCCGGCTACAGTAAGGTCTTTGTCTTCTAAGGCTTTGTGCATGACTTTTCTGCGCCCTACCCTGCTGACGCTCGCTTGCCTGCTCGCCTCACCAGGCTTTGCCGACGATCTGCCGTCACTCGGCGACGCCAGTTCTGCCATTGTCTCGCCGCAACAGGAATACCAGCTCGGTCGCGCCTGGCTGGCCATGCTGCGCAGCCAGGTTTCACAGCTCAACGACCCCCAGCTCAAGGACTACGTCGAATCCAGCGTTTACAAGCTGGTGGAAACCAGTCAGGTCACTGACCGACGCCTCGAATTCATCCTGATCAACAGCCCGCAGCTCAACGCTTTCGCTGCGCCGGGCGGTGTGGTCGGCGTTAACGGCGGCCTGTTCCTCAATGCGCAGACCGAGGGCGAATACGCTTCGGTACTGGCGCACGAATTGGCTCACTTGTCGCAACGCCACTTCGCTCGCGGCGTCGAAGCTTCGCAGCGCATGCAGGTGCCGATGATGGCCGCTCTGCTCGCCGGCATCGTCATTGCAGCAGCCGGTGGCGGTGATGCAGGGATCGCGACCATTGCCGGTACGCAAGCAGCGGCGATTCAGTCACAACGCACCTTCTCCCGACAGAACGAACAGGAAGCCGACCGCATCGGTATCCTCAATCTGGAAAAGGCCGGGTATGACCCGCGCTCGATGCCGACCATGTTCGAACGCTTGATGCGTCAATATCGTTTCGACGCCAAGCCCCCGGAATTCCTGCTGACTCACCCGGTCACCGAATCGCGTATTGCTGACACCCGCAACCGCGCCGAACAGGCCAAACCGGGCGGCATCGAAGACTCCAAGCGCTATCAACTGATTCGCGCACGCGTGCAGCTGATTTATGAAGAAACCCCGGGCCTGGGCGCCAAGCGCTTCCGTGCACAACTGGATGAAAACCCGAAAAATGACGTGGCGCGCTACGGACTCGCGATCGCGCAGATCAAGGGCGGACAGTTGAATGAAGCTCGCGAGAACCTTAAGCAATTACTGGCGACCTCACCGAACGAAATCATCTACAACCTGGCGCAGGTCGATCTCGACATCACCAACAATCGCCTGCCGGATGCGCAATCGCGGGTGGACCGGATGCTCGCGCAGTACCCCGGCAACTATCCACTGAATCAGGTGCGCGTCGATCTGTTGCTCAAACAGAATCGCGCTCCCGATGCCGAGAAAGCGCTGGAAGGTTTGCTCAAATCACGCCCGGATGATCCGGACGTCTGGTATCAGGTCGCCGAGACGCGGGGTCTGTCGGGTAATATCATCGGCCTGCATCAGGCGCGCGCCGAATACTTCGCGCTGGTTGGCGATTACCGCCAGGCGATCCAGCAACTGGACTTCGCCAAGCGCAAGGCCGGCAACAACTTCCCGCTGTCCTCGCGGATCGATGCCCGTCAGCGTGAGCTGATGGAGCAGGAACGCATGATCAAGGACATGATGGGCTAACTTTATCGCTGTGACATAAAAGCTTCAGGCATAAAAAAACCGCCTCTTTCGAGGCGGTTTCTTTTTACCCTACCGCTGGATTATTCAGCCAGTTTGAAGGTGATGAAGCTGGCACGACCTTGGCGCAAGACACGCATCGATACCGAACGGTTCTTCGGCAGCGCCTTGGCAATTTCACCGAACTCTTTGCTGGAGCCGATGGCCTGGTTGTTCAGGTGCGTGATGACGTCACCCGGTTGCAGACCGATCAGGGCAGCAGGGCCGTCCTGCACTTCCTTGATCACCACACCACCTTTGAGGTCGTAGGTTTTCTTCTGCTCGGCGGTCAGCTCGCCCACCGAAACACCGAGGCGGTTGCTGGTACTTTCAGCGCCGGACTTCGGCAGTGCATCCAGCTCCTTGTCTTCGTCCGGGATCGCGCCAACGGTCAGATCGACGTTCTTGCGCTTGCCCTCACGAATCACTTCCAGGCTGGCTTTGGCGCCAGCCTTGAGTGCGCCGACCAGATGCGGCAGGTCAGCGGACATCACGATCGGCTGGCCGTTCATGCTCAGAATCACGTCGCCGACTTGCAGACCGCCCTTGGCAGCAGGGCCGTCATCCTGAATCTGCGCAACCAGCGCACCGGCCGGCTTATCCAGACCGAACGACTCGGCCAGATCCTTGTTCACTTCCTGGATGACCACACCCAGCCAGCCACGGCTGACTTTGCCGCCGCTTTTCAGCTGATTGGAAACATCCATCGCCACGTCGATCGGAATCGCGAACGACACGCCCATGAAGCCGCCGGAACGGGTGTAGATCTGCGAGTTGATCCCGACCACTTCACCGTTCAGGTTGAACAGCGGGCCACCGGAGTTACCCGGGTTGATCGGCACGTCAGTCTGGATGAATGGTACATAGTTTTCGTTCGGCAGGCTGCGACCAACAGCGCTGACGATGCCTTGGGTCACAGTATGGTCAAAGCCGAATGGCGAACCGATCGCGACGACCCACTGGCCGGCTTTCAGATCCTGGGATTTGCCCAGCTTGAGCACTGGCAGGTCTTTGCCTTCGATTTTCAGCAAGGCCACGTCAGAGCGCGGGTCGGTGCCGATCAGCTTGGCTTTCATTTCGCTGCGATCGGCTAGACGCACGAGAATTTCATCGGCATCGGCAATCACATGGTTGTTGGTGAGGATGTAACCGTCTGGGGAAATGATGAAACCCGAACCCAGCGATTGCGCTTCACGCTGACGACCACCACCGCCCGGCGAACGCTGCTGAGGCGGCATGCCACGCTCGAAGAACTCGCGCAGCATCGGCGGCAGACCTTCCAGGTCAGGCATCTGCTGGTTCACTTTGCGATCCGGCAGTTTCTGCGTGGTACTGATGTTCACCACAGCTGGCGAAGCTTGTTCGACCAATTGGGTGAAGTCAGGCAGATCGGCCGCTTGCGCAGCAGGGACCACCTGACCGAGCAACAGCACAGTGGCGAAAATGGAGAGATAAGATTTCAAACTTGGTATCGACATACAGCTCCCGTTACGACGAGCAGGGTTAAGCGATATGGAGCAAGGAACACCGTAAACCACCGACCGGCATTTTTGTTCCGGCAACAACAAACAAGGCCAGAGCCGTGAGGCTCTGACCTATAAAAAATTTTCGGGGTATTTGCAAATGAAAATGCTCAGCAAACATTTCATCTACGTCTCGACGAAGAAGTGGTAATGACTGAATCAGCTCACTGCTTGCTGGTGGCAGTGCCATCAGTGTTACGCATCGACAGAGCAATTCGTTCGGCGGTGCCAATCGGGATTTCGCCGACCACCGTGACCATCATTTCGCCGTCGGGGGTAGTCAGGCGACGAGAAACGGCAACGGTCGGGCCCAGTTGAGTCCGCGTATCGGTCACTGTTGCACCGTTCAAAGGCTCAAGGAACACCGAGAACCGCGCCAGACCATCGTCATACAGCAAGCTGTTGACCTGTGTCTTGGTTTCCGGATCTTTGTGCGAGGTGCTGCTGGTCAATTCAAAACCGGGCGGCAGCCATTCAGAGTGCCAGACCTGCGCGGTCTTGACGGCCGAAGCCTTGTCGCTGTCGAGCGTAATCGCTTTACAGTCGGCATCGGCCTGTAAATCTTTGTCCGAAGGGACTTCGTCAGTATCGAGGCTGGTGAACTGGAAGCGTTCGAGCAACTGCCCTTTGTCATTCAGTAGCAACGACTTCAGCGGCAAGCCCGTTTTCTTGTCCAAATGCAGCTCAAACCCGTAACGATGCTGATCGCGAGGCGTCAGCGATACGATCACTGCGTCTCGCCCAGCCACGCGCGACTTGCCGATGACGGCAAGTTCATACCAGTTTTTCAGCTTTTGCGGATCGAGAGGACGAGCGGCTGAGTTCGGAGAATCCCCCAGCCCGGCAATCAGAGTGCCGCTGACGCATTGAGTATGTCCATCAACGCGCACGACTTCCTGCGCCGAGCCGTCGAGCTGGAGTAAACGCTCGCGGACTTGGCCATTCTGGACGCGATGCCAGATGTTATGGGTAGAAAAACTACCGTTACGCTCGTAAACGAATGTGCCGTGAAAGCTTTGCTGCTGCTCGGCCTGGCCCAGACGGGTCAACCAGTCCTGGGCCTCATCAGCGTGGGCTGGAACAATGAACCAGCCGCTTAGCAGAAGCGAAAGTAGAGGTATGGCGCGCATGATCCTCCTTAGCGGTTTTCCAGGCTTGCAGCACGTGCGTATGGCAGCGCGCTTTCAGTGCCTTTCAGTGCAGCCTGTTGAGCATGTTGGCGCAGGTAACCTGGCAGACGCTGATCGTGCCAGCCTGGTTGACCTTGCAGTACGCCATTGGCCATAGGGCCGGTAGCTTCAGAACTCTCACTATAGCCTGCCAGAACAGCCGGGCCTTTGACCTGTGGAGTGGCCAGGGTAGGCTGATTGGATTGCTGTGCCAGTTCAACACCAGCGATTTCGTCCTGGTTGTACAGGCGCACACCGGCCAGAACGGCAACAGTCACCGAGGCAGCAACAGCCAGGCGACCGAGGTTGCGCCATGGGCTGCGAGATACTTTGGCCGGAGCCGTTTCGTCTTCCAGTGCAGCAGATACTGCCGCAGCGATGTCCAGACGTGGCAGCAGCAGATCCTTGTGCATGGCTGCCCGAGCGATCTGGTAACGAGCCCAGGTCTCACGGGTTTCGACGTCATCAAGTGCATTAATCACTCGACGCAATTCCAGTTCGTCCGCTTCGTTATCCATCACTGCGGACAGCGATTCCTGCAGGGCTTCACGACTCATGGCGTTCCTCTCTTGGCTATCGCCGCTGTCTCAGTTTTCCTGCAACAACGGCTGCAGGGCTTTATCGATGGCCTCCCGAGCGCGGAAAATCCGGGAGCGCACGGTACCCACCGGACATTGCATGACGCTCGCAATGTCCTCGTAACTCAGACCATCGAATTCACGTAAAGTTAACGCCGTACGCAAATCCTCTGGCAGTTGCTGGATGGTTCGATGGACGGTGCCTTCGATCTCATCCCGCAGCAGTGCACGTTCTGGTGACTCGAGATCCTTGAGGCCATGATCGCCATCGTAGAACTCTGCATCTTCGGAACTTACATCGCTATCCGGCGGCCGACGGCCGCGTGAAACCAGGTAATTCTTCGCCGTGTTAATGGCAATACGGTACAGCCACGTATAAAACGCACTGTCGCCGCGAAAGTTTCCAAGTGCTCGATACGCCTTGATAAAGGCTTCCTGAGCCACGTCCTGGGCTTCATGGGTGTCGTGCACAAAACGCACGATCAACCCGAGAATCTTGTGCTGATACTTCAGCACCAACAGATCGAAAGCTCGCTTGTCGCCGCGTTGAACGCGCTCGACCAGCTGCTGATCCTCTTCCTGGGTTAGCATGAACACTCCTCGATAAGCCCGAAGGAGACTTGCATAACTAAACGACCAGACTTGCAAACATAGACTCGGGCTTTTCGCAAAAGTTCTCCCCCTCCAGGCAAGTTTCCTGCGGGCTCTGATTTGGCACGCACGAAAAACGCAGCGCGGGATAAACCGGCTGCGCGAATAATCTTGTTATCGGTTTCGCCGGGCTGGAATCCAACCGCAGATTCCGCACTGAAGCCGACACGTCCCTTGTTTCTGGCACCGACTATTGATCTTGGGCCTTTGGCAAAAGTTCCAATTATTTATAGTCGCACCGCCCAGACATTGGGCAACCCTGGGCAGAAAAATCCTGTTTCAGCGCCGATACAGTCGTGTTCTCCCCAAAAGGGTGAAAAAAACTTCCGACGAAGCACGCGGTTTTTTCCTTCACAGTAGTTTCACAATGCCATATCGGCGCGGCTATTGTGCCGTCCCACCCCTCTATATACTAGTGGGCTGTGTGGCTGTCTTGACTCGCCGATCCAGCGGTCTTGCGCCACCCCCGACCCGGGTCGCTTTGAGCGGAATCCTGTAATGAGCCAACAATTCCAACATGATGTTCTGGTCATAGGCAGCGGTGCTGCCGGTTTGAGTCTCGCGCTGACCTTGCCGGGTCATTTGCGCATTGCCGTATTGAGCAAAGGCGATCTCGCCAACGGTTCGACCTTCTGGGCCCAGGGTGGCGTCGCCGCCGTGCTTGATGACACTGATACTGTCGAATCCCATGTTGATGACACCCTGAACGCCGGTGGCGGTCTGTGCCATGAAGACGCCGTGCGCTTTACCGTCGAGCACAGTCGTGAAGCCATCCAGTGGCTGATCGACCAGGGCGTACCGTTCACCCGCGACGATCAATCCGGCACTGAAGATGGCGGATTCGAATTTCATCTGACCCGCGAAGGCGGTCACAGCCACCGTCGTATCATCCATGCGGCCGATGCTACCGGCGCGGCAATCTTCAAAACTTTGCTGGCTCAGGCCAAAGAGCGTTCGAACATCGAGTTGCTGGAGCAGCGGGTTGCCGTTGATCTGATTACCGAACGCCGTTTGGGCATGGAAGGCGAGCGCTGCCTCGGCGCCTACGTACTCAATCGCAAAACCGGCGAAGTCGATACATACGGCGCACGCTTTGTGATTCTGGCCTCGGGCGGCGCGGCCAAGGTTTACCTCTATACCAGCAACCCCGACGGCGCCTGTGGTGATGGCATCGCCATGGCCTGGCGCTCCGGCTGCCGGGTGGCGAACCTGGAATTCAACCAGTTCCACCCGACCTGCCTGTACCACCCACAAGCGAAAAGCTTCCTTATTACCGAAGCCCTGCGCGGCGAAGGCGCACATTTGAAGCTGCCGAACGGCGAGCGCTTCATGTATCGCTTCGACAAACGCGCCGAACTGGCACCGCGCGACATCGTCGCTCGGGCCATCGACCATGAAATGAAGCGTCTGGGTGTCGACTGCGTCTATCTCGACATCAGCCACAAGCCCGAAGACTTCATCAAGACGCACTTTCCTACCGTATATGAGCGCTGCCTCGGTTTCGGTATCGACATCACCAAGCAGCCGATCCCGGTCGTACCCGCTGCGCACTACACCTGCGGTGGCGTGATGGTCGATCAACAAGGTCGCACCGATGTGCCGGGCTTGTATGCCATCGGCGAAACCAGCTTCACCGGCCTGCACGGCGCCAACCGCATGGCCAGCAACTCGCTGCTGGAATGTTTCGTCTATGCGCGTTCGGCCGCGGCGGACATCCTCGCGCAACTGGACGATGTCGCCGCGCCAAGCGCCCTGCCCGCGTGGGACGCCAGCCAGGTGACCGACTCGGACGAAGACGTGATCATTGCGCACAACTGGGATGAGCTGCGCCGATTCATGTGGGACTACGTCGGCATCGTGCGCACCAACAAGCGCCTGCAACGGGCGCAACACCGCGTACGCCTGCTGCTGGACGAGATCGACGAGTTCTACAGCAACTACCGAGTAAGCAGAGACCTTATTGAGTTGAGGAACCTTGCTCAGGTAGCTGAACTGATGATCCAGTCAGCGATGGAACGCAAGGAATCTCGGGGTCTGCACTACACGCTGGACTATCCAGAGATGCTGCCAGAGGCGAAGGATACGATCCTTACACCGACCAGATGAGGCACGTTAGGACCCTTAGCGTAGCACCATAAGCCCCCGATCTGTAACAGCTTTGGCACATATTTGTCCTAACGCTGGGGTCCTTATCGCTTGCCCGCAAGGGTCCTTAACGTGCGCCCGAATGAGCGTGCAAGGGCCCACGGGGGTAAGCGCGCAGGTTAGTAGTTACAGGTGGTCATTCAGATTTTCGTGTCATTTCCTCATCTCCCCTCAGGCTCTCGCTTAGTCGCCTTTGAGTCAGCAACAAGTCAGCCCAGCAGGGCTCAGGCGATACGGGGACTTTCAGAAGGAGACCTCTCTTAAACAGCCTTAGCAAGACCCCTCAGCGGGCCCCATTACGGCCTCAATGGGTAACTGACAAAAGAAGCTCCTTACGTTGGCGAACTCTCCGTGTTCCTCAAGGATTGCCTCATAGGCAGCACGACACATTGCGTTGAGCTGCGAGCTGTCATGGTCATCGGCCAGCATGAAACTTTTACCCAGGCCGTAGCCTTCTACACAGCCAGACACACGGCCAGTCTTTGCGTTGATGTAGACCCCTTTAGGCAGGAAGCGGGAACGACCTGGAGTGTTCTGTGCGTTCTGGCGATTGGTGCAGGCCCTTAGGTTGCTGGTCTTGTTATTCCCGGGGTTCCCGTCGCGGTGGTCGATGTAGAGCCCTTGAGGGTCCTTGCCGGTGACCAGTGCGTACACGACCCGGTGAACTGCCAGCCCTTGAAATGACCAATAGCCATCGGGACGCTGGTTGCCTACGGGTTGACCTTCAAGGGTCGCAAGGCCCGAAGGGCTCTTAGGGTCGGCCTTGTAGGAAGCGGAAAGGTTCTTAACGTCGATCTGAATGTTTTGCATGGTAGATGTCCCCTTATTGCGTGGTGGTGGTTCTCCTTAGTGACCCATGGTGCAGGTCTTAGAGGTGCGCGCAGGTCCTGGGCGGCTGCTCAGTGGTCTCTTAAGGGTTGCTCAGTGGTGCTTTCAATCAGTGGTCGGTAGACCCAGGCACTAAGCTCAGAGGGTCTTAAAGGTCTCTGAGAGGTGGGATTGCTTATCAGCAAATAATCCCCGTCACAAAGGAAGGGTCATTTAGGGATGGCTTTAGTCTTGTGTCCTCATTGAGTCAGTGCCTCTTAGAGGTCGGTACTTAGGGTTCTTTATCTTGTGTCCGCATTAAATGGCGAACGCATCAGTTCCCAGGTCCAGACGTAGCTGTGCCATCTGGTTGGGTGTCGATTGAATGGCCGGGATGGTCTCGCGCTGGTGACATTCAAGGTCTCCCATAGCAGCCCTCAGCCACTTAGGCCGGGACCTCATAAGCGGTTGCAAGGCGACCTCAAGGGCACTGAGATAGCGGCGAGCCATCCGGGAGGACAGACCCAGGTGTGCCCCGATGGTCTCCGTAGAGAAAACCTCAAGGGCCTCAAGCAATTCATAGAGGGTCTTAACCGGGAGCTGTTTGGCTCCGCCGTGGTCCAGCCTTGCGACTCCTGAAAGGATGTCCTCAGACCATCGGTCATACCGGTCCTGAAAATCCAGTTGACCACAGAAAGGGTTATCAATGATTGTCGGCACGGTTCCTCGCTTGGGTTTATTAGGCACAAGGCGAAGACCTGTCAGGTAGTCGGCCCGGTCGAAGTCATGGGCCAGGGTTTGAAATAGAACGGTAGAGAAATGGGTCATGTGGCGGGTCTCCTTGGTAGCGGTGGTCTCCGTTGGTTGCGAGGGGATTTGGATGGGCTCGGTGGTCCCTGTTTGGGTGAGGGGTTTTAAGTGGGGAGTTCCGAGGTTGTAACCGTCATCCATGCGTAGATTGGGATTTAAGCCCAATTGGCTCGACTAAGGTTTACGAGAGTGGGCCCGGAGGTATTAGTCCTGTGGCCTTAGTGAGGGTCTTTACGGACAAATCTAAATGGGCATCAGAAGAAACTATTCGTATCTTCCATTGTAAGTAAGGGTTTATTCCAACCTACCCGGCAGAATCTCAGAAGGACAAAGCCCTCTGTCCCTTAGGTGGGGCCTCATCAGCATTTGCACGGCGACCTTAAGGCTTGCAGGTAACGGCGGGCCATCCGAGAAATGGGCACATACGTGACACGATGGTCTCCATAGAGAACATCTCAAGAGCTTTAAGTAATTCGTAGCGGATCTTAACGAGCAGCTACTTGGTTCCGTTATAGTTCAGCCCTACGCCCTGCAAAATCCTCAGACCATCGGGCGAAACCCACCTGTAAATTCAAGAAACTGTAAGGATGGGGGGGGCGGAACCAACGAATATCGGCACGATGCCTTATTGGCATAAAGTGATTATTTCTGGCAGAGTCTTAAGCAAGGGCAGTCAAGAATTTGGCACATAGGGATCGAGCGATGAAGAAAGTAATTCACCTAAAAGAAAAGCCTGCCGGTTACTGCACGAACGCTGCGAGAGCTGGAGAACCCGCACTTATCCAGTACCGAGGGGTTTCTCTATCGTCAAGCGGTAGAGATTTCATTCGTAAGGTTGAAGCTTTCCCTAACCAAATTTTAGAAATGGCGTACGCGGACTTCCACGCCTCAACGGTTAAGCGCTTCGTCGCCATAATTCACGGAAATCTTGAGACAGAAGTACATCTAAATGACTTCGACATATATGCTGAAGCATTGGTAACCAGAAGCGTTGAAGCTGGTGACGCAGTAAGAAAAAGTGACCTCCACCACTTCGACAAGATGATATTAGAAGGTATAGAATTCCCCAAGGATTGTGGCTATGTAATCATACTAAACAATGGATGGGAGAGAATTCTATTCTGGGATTTCGGCCCTCTATTAGAAAATGAAAATTACGCACCTATAGACTACGACGTAGGTCGCCTTATAGCTACTGGATTTTCGGCTTCGGTTTTTCCAGAGATATTTGATTTAAATGACGACGAGTGGCGTAAAATCATTGCTTCCGGTTGGTTCCCGTTCTCTTATCTTGATTACGAGCAACAACTAAACCTGCTTAATTATTTAAAGCTCGACTGGGACACTCAGGAAATAGAGCAAAGCATCGACCAAAAGTTATGTGACGACAGTAACAATTGGCTATCCAAAATAAGCAACAACGAGAAAATAAAACCACATTACGCCCTCATTGAAAAATCAATGAAGTACCATCTGAATGAGGATTATGACGCATCAATACACATATTATACCCAAGGATTGAGGCACTTCTCCGAGAGGACTTCATCCGAGCAAACCCTCAAAAACAAGGAAGACAACAGAGCGCGCTATCTTCTCACATATCCACCAATGTAACAAAGCACACTCACACAATCACAAGACTACTCCCCGATAGATTCGGAGAATATCTAAACAAGCACTATTTTAAAGATTTCAACGCTACTGAAGAAACTGACTTCATAAGTAGAAACACAGTCAGCCATGGCAAAAACCTGACCTCTTCATTTACAAGAAAAGCGTCACTAATAGGCTTTCTGATTCTGGATCAAATCCATCAGTACACTCACCTATCCAATACCTTCGAACTCAGAATTCAAGAAAATGAGGAAGCAGCAAAAAAAATCTCGAGTGACTCTGGACAGGACTCCCGAGGCAAATCTTCGCAGACAAATCGCCCGGACAAATTTTAGTATACAGGACGCTTTAAATGTTTGGCTTCTTAAAGAAAAAACCCACCCCCCAAAATCAGCAAATCAGGGAAACACTTTCACGCACAGCTACTATTCTTGAATTTAATCTCATGCTGTGCAGATCCGTATCAAGTTATAAAGCCAAACTCAGCAGCGACTTTGTAAGAGGCTATTTTATAGGTTTTCTTGACGCTTCCTTACAGTATTCGAATGCACCATTAAGAGACGATGAGGAGTTTTTCATTTGCATGCTGTACGGACATGAAGCCTTGCTAAGAAAAGACATAGGCTCCACCGATGAGTACACTCGCGCCTCAATGCAACTACAAGGAGTAGAAGGATTCGATAAAGGACAAGCGGCAGGCGGACGAGATTATTTTGATTTTATGAACAATCAAATCAAATCACCCACCACTCTACTTCAAATATTTCGAGACCAATAAAGACTTGCGACCTCGACCCACTCAAGGTCTTGGTCGCAGGCATCAGAAAAATATCTTGTATAGCCCAAACAGGCCTAAAGCCACAAACACGTAAAACACCAATTGAACTCCCTTCTTAGTGACACTCTTATTTATCACCCACAACTCATCGAGAAAACAATCTCTGAATTTACGCTCATCAATATCCATCGACAGGCCATATTGAGGAAGTAAGTCAACGGCATGAAAATATTTGATCTGTGCGAGCCGTGATAAATTACTATTGCTGTCGTCTATTTTTAGCTCATCATCGCAAAACATTTTCCAAGCCATAGTTCTTGCGGCTTTTTCACCATTTGAATCTATCGAAAGCAGCTGTAGCTCACGTTTTCTAAGCTCTTGAGCTACCTTTTCACCGCCATAAAGTTCGAGATTTCTCATTCCATTAAGACCTAATTGTATAATTTCTATTTGCCCATAAGATCAGTCATAACCGACCGACCATGAAGCGTGCCCCGGTGCCCCAAGATCGGCTCAGTAATTAACACAAGGAATGTTAAAAATTTCACCCCTGAAACGCAAAGCTACTTTCAAAGCCTCAGCTAATCGAGTCACTTCGACCGTACTTCCAGCGCCATACAGGTCATAACTGATAGATCCCGAAGCATGCCCCAAGATTGACTCAGCGGTCCCCACAGGGATCTCAGCAGCCTTCAATGCACCGGCCAGAGAGTGACGCAAAGAATGGAAGGTCTGGGTCCGATCAGCGTTCAAACTTAGGACATCCCTAAGGGCCCCATTAAGCACGTTCGAGAACTGACCAGCCCCTAACGTGAACAGTCGGGAATCAGCTTTATCGACAAACGCACGGAACGCTTGAAGGTCGAACCCATAGGCACAGTCAGTCAGCGGTATGACACGCAAAGCGTTCCTGGTCTTGGCTGTCTTGCCGTCGTTCCTATTGATGTCGATGACCCACACTCCCCCAACCGGCTTTACGTCATCCTTGGTCAACTGTCTGAGTTCCTCGATACGGGTCCCGGTGATGACCCCAAGGGACAACGCCCAACGCTGCCATGCGTCCACTGGTAGTGAGTTAGCGTGAGTCATCAGGGCCTTTACCTGATCTTGAGAGAGCGCCTCACGGGAGCTGTCAGCGCCTTTAGTTGGCTTCAGGCCCTTATCGAAACTCTTGTCGAGATAGCCATTGTTCACAGCCCAAGCCATGACCGTTGATAGCCGGGTCAGCAGCTTCTTAACTGTCGAAGGCTTACGGTCCTCAAGAAGCTTGTCCCTGAGGCTCTTCATGTCCTCCCGTGTGTGGTTCTTCATGTCCAGCTCGCCAAGGACCGCGCCGATAGCTTCACACGATGACTTCACGTCGCGCATGGTGCTGGCCTGAATGCTGTCTTTGCGTTCCTCCATGTAGAGCGCAGAGAGAGACTTAAAGGTCAGCCCCGGAGAAGCGTTTACAGATGAAGGCAAGGAGAAGGCCAAAGACTTGCCACAAGGTTCTTCGTTGAGGTCCTTTACGATTTCGACCAGCTTCCCTGACTTCCCCCGCATACGCTCCTGAGAGGCCTCAAGAATCTCAAGCGCCTTACTCACTGCTCGTTGCTGGTTGACGCTCAGGGGCAGCTTTGCGGAGGCCTTGCGAAGCGCCAAGTGATGCTCATCGTTGATCATCTCGTAAGCGACCAGCGAGCTATCACCGTGTGCCATCGTCAGGTTGTACTCAGCGAACTCAATCAAGCGCTCACGGAGTTCGTCCCATGACGCCTCAGGGTTGTCCAAGTGGTAAGCCTTGAGAGTCGAGAGGATGTCGTCGGAGATGGTCATTGCGGTGGCCTTGTCGGTAGTCCTGAGTGACAGCGTGAAGAAGCCCTTGACGGTTCCTTGAGGGCGAAGGCGAAGGTAATAGCGACCAGACCGGCGATAGTGGTACGGCTTGGCGAGCGCAGTTTGTAACAGGTTTGTCCCACTTTGGGAGCGGTGGTTGACGGTCATCGGCTGAACCCCCTGTATCCATTGGGTTTAGCCTCATAGGGACGAGTTCTACAGCAACTATAAAGTCAGCCGCGACCTGATCGAGTTGCGCAACCTCGCTCAGGTCGCCGAACTGATGATCTGCTCAGCCATGGAACGCAAGGAAAGTCGCGGCCTGCATTACACCCTCGACTACCCGGACATGTTGCCCGAGGCGCTCGACACTATTCTGGTGCCGCCCACCTACGTCGGCTGAACTTGAGCCGCACGCGCAGGCGTCGATGCACATCGGCGACCTGCGAATCTCGCGGTACGCAGATCGACCTGACCCGCCATTCCCCGCGCAAACGAAAGCGCAACACCACAATCAACGGCAGCGCCAGGCTGTCCGGCCTCAATTGCACGGTTTGCCAGCCATTGGCTTGATTCCACAGTTGCCAGCCATCGGCATCGCGGCGCAATCCGCAAAAAGCCATTCGGTGAGTCAGCAAAATCTGCCGTGGCAACGTCCAAAACCCATGAAGCAGACAGGCAAAAGCCCCGAGCAGGCTGGCCCAGAGTGGAATCGAAAGCAGAAACAAAGCACCCAGTGCGAACGCCTGGGCCAGCAGATACGCCGCCAGCAACTGCCCAGAGGCATGCCAGCGGCATTCGAACGTATTACTTGGGCTGGACACGGTCCAGAATCATGCGAACCATGCGCTGCAACTCCGGGTCTTCAGACTCGCTGCGCTCCATGAACCAGCCGAACATGTCCTGATCCTCGCACGTCAGCAGACGGACATACAGATCGCGATCCACCTGGTTCAACGTCGCGTAAACCTCCTGCACGAACGGCACCAGCAACACGTCAAGTTCAAGCATGCCGCGACGGCTGTGCCAAAACAGGCGATTCAGTTCAACTTGTTCGACCATGGAGCCCTCCTCAAATTTGCCGGCAAGTATACAGCCCCGGCGCAGGTCGCACAGTCGGCTTTGGTCGGGCACCACCGATCCTTTATCAACTACCCATTTCAACCATGCACCCTTATGATGTGCCCCAGTCTATTTACCCTGCGATGACCCATGGCCGATTCTGCTTTTTTCTGCACCCTGTCTCATGAAGGCGTTCTTGCGGTTCGCGGCTCGGATGCCGGGAAATTCCTGCAAGGCCAGTTGACCTGCAACCTCAATTATCTGAGTGACACAAAGGCCAGCCTTGGCGCGCGCTGCACGCAGAAAGGCCGGATGCAGTCGAGTTTCCGCATTCTGCTCGAAGGTGACGGCGTGGTGCTGGCGATGGCCAGCGAGTTGCTGGAACCACAATTGGCGGACCTGAAAAAATACGCAGTCTTCTCCAAATCGAAACTGACCGACGAAAGTGCTGCCTGGATGCGCTTTGGTCTGGTGCAAGGCGATGCCGCCCTGAGCTGCCTCGGCCTGGATTTGCCGGTCGATACCGACAGCGTCGTGCGCCATGAAGGTCTGATCGCCATTCGTGTCTCGCCAGATCGCGCCGAACTCTGGGTGCCTGCCGATCAGGCAGACGCCATCAAATCCAGACTCGCCGTAACACTGCCGGAAGGCGAACTGAACCAATGGCTGCTGGGCCAGATCCGCGCCGGTATCGGTCAGGTCATGCCGAGCACCCGCGAACTGTTCATCCCACAGATGCTCAACCTGCAAGCCGTTGGCGGCGTGAGCTTCAAGAAAGGCTGCTACACCGGCCAGGAAATCGTCGCGCGCATGCAGTACCTGGGCAAACTCAAGCGTCGTTTGTATCGCTTGAGCCTCGACACGGCTGATTTGCCGGAGCCCGGCACACCATTGTTCGCGCCGAGCCACAACAGCTCGATCGGCGAAGTGGTCCTGGCCGCCAACGCCGGTCAAAACATTGAACTCCTGGCGGTGCTGCAGGCCGAAGCTGCCGAATCGGGCGATCTGCACGTGGGTTCCCTCGAAGGCCCGGCGCTGCACTTGCTCGACCTGCCTTACGCACTGGATCGCGACCGCGAAATCCAGCGCTGATCGCAGCATTTGTTGCAACACCCTAGAGAGTCCAAATGAGCGAACTGGCGGAAAAAGTCCAACAGGATTTGGTTGAGGCCATCGATAACGATGACCTGGTTCTGCCCACGTTGCCGGAAGTGGCCCTGCAGATTCGCAAGGCCGCTGAAGACCCGGAAATCAGCGTCAGCGACCTGAGCAAAGTGATCGGCCGGGACACGGCGTTATCGGCGCGCCTGATCAAAGTGGTCAACAGCCCGCTGCTGCGCGCCGCCCAGGAAGTTACCGACCTGCACACGGCCATCACCCGGCTGGGCATCAACTACAGCAGCAACCTGGCGATCGGTCTGGTGATGGAGCAGATTTTCCACGCCCGCTCCGAAGTGGTCGAACAGAAGATGCGCGAAGTCTGGCGCAAGAGCCTGGAAATTGCCGGGGTCAGTTATGCGCTGTGCCGCCGCTACACGCAGCTCAAACCCGATCAGGCAGCACTCGGCGGGCTGGTGCACCAGATCGGCGTGTTGCCGATTCTGACCTACGCAGAAGATCACTATGAGCTGCTGTCAGACCCGGTCAGCCTCAACCATGTGATCGATCACATTCATCCGTTGCTGGGCGACAAGCTCCTGCGCGTCTGGGAGTTTCCGGAACGTCTGGTGGAATTGCCGGGGCGCTATCAGGACTTCAAGCGCGACTCGACGGCCATTGATTACGTCGATCTGGTGCAGGTGGCGAGCCTGTATTGCCACAAGGACACTGATCATCCGTTTGCGCGGATCGATCCAATGACAGTTCCGGCGTTCCGCAAGCTTGGGATCGATCAGGAGAACAAAGCGCTGTGTGAAGATCTGGAAGAGTCGCGGACGATGTTTTACTGATTCGAGACCTTATTGTGGCCATCGCGAGCAGGCTCACTCCTACAGGAGAACGTGTTCCAGTGTAGGAGTGAGCCTGCTCGCGATGAGGCCAACAAAAACACTGCAAGTCACCCGGCAATAAAACTGACCCGCACCTTCAACCCCGCCTGCTCGCCATCATGCAGACTGATCTGCGCCAGATGCGCCCGGCAAATCTCACCGACAATCGCCAATCCCAGCCCCGAACCCGCGACCTGCTGATTACGCCGGTAGAACCGTTCGAACACCCGATCGCGCTCTTCCAGCGGAATCCCCGGCCCGTCATCTTCGACCTCAAGCACCGCCGGCGCCGTCACGCGTAAAATCACATTGCCGCCCGGTGGCGTGTGCGCCAGCGCGTTGTCCACCAGATTGCTCAGCAACTCGTTCAGCAACGTCGGCTCACCGCGCAGCCAGACGGGTTCGTCCGCCTCCAGCGCCAGCGCCACCCCGCGCTTGTGCGCCAACGGCGCCATGGCCATGCCCAATTCTCGGGCCAACTGACTCAGATCGAGCAACTGCGCGCCACCCTCGGCGATCGCCCGGGCGCCGTTTTCGACTCGCGCCAGCGACAGCAACTGATTGGCCAGATGGGTCAGGCGATCAGTGCTTTGTGCCGAAGACTCCAGCGTCGAGCGCCAGACTTCGGCATCGTTGGAGCGCAGGCCCAACTCAAGCCGCGCCTTCAGCGCTGCCAAAGGCGTACGCAACTCATGGGCCGCATCGGCAATGAACTGCGCCTGCCGTTCGAACTGCCCGCGCAAGCGCTCGGTGAAATGATTGAGTCCACGGACCAACGGCCACAGCTCATGCTGCACTTCAACCAATGGCAGCGGCCGCAAGTCGTCGGGCTGACGCTCTTCCACCGCTGTACGCAAGCGCTCCAACGGGCGCAAAGCCGCACTGACCGCGAACCACACCAACAGCAACGCACCGATCGCCAACATACCCAATCGCAGCAAGGTATCGGCCGCCAGACTGCGCGCCATGCTTACCCGAGCCTCATCGGTTTCGGCGACGCGGATTTCCGCCATGCCGTTCATGTTCGGTTCGGTCACCGCCTTGAGCAGGCTGACCACACGCACGTTTTGCCCTTTGTAGGTGGCGTTGTAGAAGCGCGCCAACGCGGGATAACTGTCCGTGCGCGGCGTCCCCGGCGGCGGGCCGGGCAGGTTTTCGTAGCCGGAAATCAGCTTCTGATGGATGTCATTGACCTGATAGTAAATCCGCCCGGCGCTGTCGTAAGCGAAGGTGTCGAGTGCGACGTAAGGCACATCGGCACTCAATGTGCCGTCACGTTGCGACAGACCTGCAGCGATGGTCCGCGCCGAGGCCAGCAACGTGCGGTCATACGCAGTGTCGGCGGCTTCGCGACCATTCCAGTAAGCACTCAAACCACTGGCGAGCATCAACACCACCAGCAATAACGCGAGGTTCCACAGCAAGCGCCAGCGCAGGCTGCTGGGCTTATGCATCGCGGCTTTCCAGCAGGTAACCGAGGCCGCGGAAGGTCACGATCGCCACTGGTTGACCGTCGAGTTTCTTGCGCAAGCGATGCACGTAGATTTCGATGGCGTCGGGACTGGCCTCTTCGTCGAGGCCAAACACCTGCGCGGCCAATTGTTCCTTGCTCATCACCCGTCCTGGCCGGGCGATCAGCGCTTCCAGCACCGCTTGCTCGCGTGAGGTCAACGTCAGTAATTCTTCGCCGAGGGTGAAGCGTCGGGTATCGAGGTCATAGGCGAGTACGCCACAGCGCTGCTGACGCTCGCCGCCGAGCACGCTGCGACGCAACAGGGCTTTGACCCGCGCTTCCAGTTCCGTCAGTTCGAATGGTTTGGCGAGGTAATCATCGGCACCGAGATTGAGACCATGGACGCGATCCTTCACATCACTGCGCGCGGTGAGCATCAGCACCGGCAGATTTTTTCCTCGAGCGCGCAACCGCGCCAGCACTTCAAAACCGTCCATGCGCGGCAGGCCGACATCGAGAATCGCCACGGCGTATTCCTCGCTGCTCAAGGCCAGGTCGGCGGCTACGCCATCGTGCAACACATCCACGGTCAGACCGGTGCTCTTGAGCGCCTGGGCGACGCTTTCGGCCAGTTGCAGATGGTCTTCGACGAGCAGAACACGCATGGATTTTTACCTCGTTCAGGGATGGCCGACGCCACGCTTTGCCGCGGAGTTTACAGCCGCAACCGCCGCTGTGAAGCCCGAAAACCGTGAAAGTCAGCTGAAAGGTTAGTGAAAGGTTAGCCGGTTAGAGTCGGCCCACGGACAGTCCCGACTGCCGTCGCTGCTGCCACACAGCGCTACGAAAAACGCCACGAAGCGTTTTCGACCAATAAGAACAATAAACGGAGTACACCCGCATGCTGTCCATGCAGCCTCAGGCTTCCACGCCTGTCCGCCCTTCCCGTTTCAGCCACACCGCCCTCGCCAGTGCCGCCGCCCTTGCCGGTTTTTCACCGCTGAGTTTTGCCGACTTCATTGAAGACAGCAGCGCCACCTTCGAAACCCGCAACATGTATTTCAACCGCGACTTTCGCGATGGCACCAGCGCGCAGCAATCCAAGCGTGACGAATGGGCCCAGGGTTTCATGCTCAATCTGCAATCGGGTTACACCGACGGCACCGTGGGGTTCGGTGTCGATGCGTTGGGCATGCTCGGCGTCAAGCTTGATTCGAGTCCGGACCGCACCGGCACCGGCCTGCTGCCAACCCACGACGACGGGCGCGCGGCGGATGAGTACTCCAAAGTCGGCCTGACCGGCAAAGTGAAAATATCTGCCACAGAACTTAAAATAGGCAGCCTGATTCCTGAACTGCCGATCCTCAAACCCAACGACGGGCGCATCCTGCCGCGGACCTTTGAAGGCGGTTTGCTGACCTCCAAAGAGATCAAGAACCTGACCTTCACCGGTGGTCGACTGGAGAAAGCCAAGGATCGCGACAGCACCGATTTCGAGGACATCGCCCTCAACAACAAGAACAGCCGTTTCGCTGGCACCGCCGCCGGCAAGCACTTCGATTTTGGCGGCGTCGACTACAAGTTCACCGACAAGATCACCGGCAGTTACCACTTCGCCCAACTCGACGAAGTCTACAACCAGCACTTCTTCGGCCTGGTCGCCTCGCGGCCGATGGGCCCGGGCACGTTTGCCACCGATCTGCGTTTTGCCGTCAGCGATGACCAAGGCGCAGCCCGTGGCGGCGAGATCGACAACCGCTCGCTCAACGGTCTGGTCAGCTACGCGCTGAGCGGGCACAAGTTCAGCGCCGGTTATCAGCACATGTCTGGCGACAGCGCTTTCCCTTACGTCGATGGCAGCGACCCGTATCTGGTCAACTTCGTGCAGATTAACGACTTCGCCGGCGCCGAAGAACGCTCCTGGCAGGCTCGCTACGACTTCGACTTCGCCAAACTCGGCATTCCAGGCCTGAGCTTCATGAGTCGTTACCTGAGCGGTGACAACATCAAGCTCAAGAACGGTGAAGAAGGCAAAGAGTGGGAACGCAACACCGAGATCAAATATGTAGTACAAAGCGGCGCCTTGAAGGATGTCGCCGTGCGTTTGCGTAATGCCACTTACCGCTCCAATTACTCGGCTCGCGATGCAGACGAAGTGCGTTTGCTGGTGAGCTACAGCGTTGCCCTTTGGTAAATGCCCGTAAGTGAAAAACACGTCGAATAACAACAATGCCCGTGGAGAATCGAATGAACCTGTCACTGCGTAAAGTTGCACTGGCCGCCAGTTGCATCCTGTTTGCCGGCCAACTGATGGCTGAACCGAAACGTCCGGAATGTATCGCCCCGGCGTCCCCCGGCGGTGGTTTCGACCTGACCTGCAAACTGGTGCAGAGCGCACTGGTCAACCAGAAGCTGCTGAGCAAACCGATGCGCGTCACCTACATGCCCGGCGGTGTCGGCGCGGTAGCCTACAACGCCGTGGTCGCGCAGCGCCCTGCCGATGCCGGCACGCTGGTCGCATGGTCGAGCGGTTCGTTGCTGAACCTGGCCCAAGGCAAGTTCGGTCGCTTCGATGAAACCAACGTGCGCTGGCTGGCGGCGGTCGGCACCAGCTACGGCGCCATCGCGGTGAAAAGCGATTCGCCCTACAAGACCCTCGACGATCTCGTTCAAGCGCTGAAGAAAGATCCAAGCTCGGTGGTGATCGGTTCCGGCGGCACCGTCGGCAGCCAGGACTGGATGCAAACCGCACTGATCGCCAAGGCTGCCGGGATCAACCCGCGTGACCTGCGTTACGTCGCCCTCGAAGGCGGCGGCGAAATCGCCACCGCCCTGCTCGGTGGCCACATCCAGGTCGGCAGTACCGACATCTCCGACTCCATGCCGCACATCCAGAGCGGTGACATGCGTCTGCTCGCGGTGTTCGCCGACAAGCGTCTCGACGAGCCGGAAATGAAAGACATTCCGACCGCTCGCGAGCAAGGCTACGACATCGTCTGGCCGGTGGTTCGCGGTTTCTACCTCGGGCCAAAAGTCAGCGATGAAGACTACGCCTGGTGGAAAGACTCGTTCGACAAACTGCTGGCCTCCGATGAGTTCGCCAAGCTGCGCGATCAGCGTGAACTGTTCCCGTTCGCCATGACCGGCCCGGAACTGGACACCTACGTGAAGAAGCAGGTCGCGGACTACAAAGTGCTGGCCAAAGAGTTCGGCCTGATCCAGTGATCGTCTCTGTCTAGCGGCTGCGTTCCCGGTTACGGGGACGCGGCACAGGAGCTCCCATGCTTATTCAACGCATTTTCGCCTCCGTGCTGTTGCTGGTTTGCGCCGGTCTGGCACTGATGGCGTGGCCGTACCAAGCGGCTTTTTCCTACGAACCGGTGGGCCCGCGCGCCTTCCCTCTGCTGATGCTCGGCCTGATGGGCGCGGCGCTGCTGTACATGGTGTTCCGCCCGGCGCCGATCAAACACAGTGAAGACGAGCCGCCACTGGATCGCGAAACCCTGACCAAGATTGCTATCTGCGTCGCACTGCTGCTGGTGTTCGCCGGCCTCTTCGAACCGCTGGGTTTCATCCTCAGCAGCATCCTCATCGGCATTCCGATGGCGCGTCTGTATGGCGGTCGCTGGATGCCGAGCATCGTGGTGACCACGCTGATGGCCATTGGTCTGTACCTGCTGTTCGACCGCGTGATGGAAGTCCCGCTGCCCCTTGGCCTGCTCGACGTGCTGGAGAACTGATATGGATACCCTCGGTTATTTGGGTCAAGGCTTCGGCGTCGCGCTGAGCCCGTACAACCTGGTCACGGCTCTGACCGGCACGCTGATCGGCACCGTCGTCGGCCTGCTCCCGGGCCTCGGCCCGATCAATGGCGTGGCGTTGTTGATCCCGATCGCATTCGCTCTCGGCCTGCCGCCGGAATCGGCGTTGATTCTGCTCGCGGCGGTGTATCTGGGCTGCGAATACGGCGGTCGGATCAGCTCGATCCTGCTGAACATTCCGGGCGAAGCATCGACCGTGATGACCACCCTCGACGGTTACCCGATGGCCCGTAAAGGTATGGCCGGTGTGGCGCTGTCGCTGTCGGCGTGGAGTTCTTTCATCGGCGCGTTTATCGCCACCTGCGGCATGGTGCTGTTCGCCCCGCTGCTGGCGAAATGGGCGATTGCTTTCGGGCCGGCGGAATACTTCGTGCTGATGGTGTTTGCGATTGTCTGCCTCGGCGGCATGGCCGGGGATCGACCGTTGAAGACGTTTATCGCGGCGTTGATCGGCCTGTTCCTGTCGAGCGTCGGCATTGACGCCAACAGCGGCGTTTACCGCTTTACCGGCGACAACATCCACCTGACTGATGGCATTCAATTCGTTGTGCTGGTGCTCGGTCTGTTCTCGGTCAGTGAGATTCTGTTGCTGCTGGAGAAAACCCATCGCGGCCAGGAAGCGGTGAAAGCTACCGGGCGGATGATGTTCAACTTCAAGGAAGCGTCTTCGGTGTTCGTGGTGAACATCCGTTGCGGCCTGCTCGGATTCATCATGGGCGTCTTGCCGGGTGCCGGCGCGACGCTGGCCAGCGCCGTGGCTTACATGACCGAAAAACGCATCGCCGGTGCCAGCGGCAAATTCGGTCAGGGTGATGCCCGTGGCCTCGCCGCTCCGGAAACGGCCATCGGTGCTTCGGCCTGTGGTGCGTTGGTGCCAATGCTGACGCTGGGCGTGCCAGGTTCGGGCACCACGGCGGTGATGATCGGCGCGCTGTCGCTGTACAACATCACCCCGGGCCCGCTGCTGTTCCAGCAACAACCGGACATCGTCTGGGGCCTGATCGCGTCGTTGTTCATCGCCAACATCATGCTGGTGATCCTCAACATTCCGATGATCCGCATCTTCACCCGCATCCTCGCCGTGCCGAACTGGGCGCTGGTGCCAGTGATTGCGATCATCACCGGGATCGGCGTTTACGCGGTACACGCGACCACGTTCGACCTGTTCCTGATGGTCGGTATCGGCATCTTCGGTTACATCCTGCGCAAGCTCGACTTCCCGTTGTCGCCGGTATTGCTGGGCTTCATCCTCGGCGGTCTGATGGAGCAGAACCTGCGTCGTGCGCTGTCGATTTCCAACGGTGCGCTGGAAATCCTCTGGTCTAGCCCGATCACCTTCGGTGTCTGGGTGCTGACCGCGTTGATGCTGGCCTTCCCGCTGATTCGCATCTGGCGCAAACGTTCGGTCGCGCGTCGCGCCATTGCCGATGTTTGATCGCGACTCACTGAAATCCTGGTGGGGAACCCCGCTGGTCGGTCTGCTCGGCGGTTACCTCGCCAGCCAGATCGGCTGGCCTCTGCCGTGGATGGTCGGCTCATTGCTGGCGATCATCCTCGTGCGCTGCCTGACCCCATGGCAACTCACCGAAATCCCTGGCGGCCGCAAGTGCGGCCAGTGGATTGTCGGCATCGGCATTGGCCTGCACTTCACCCCGCTGGTGATGGAGCAGGTGCTCAGTCATTTCGGTTTGATCTTCTTCGGTGCGCTGGTCACCAGTGTGTCGGCGGTGGTCGGCGTGTGGTTGATGCGTCGTACCGGCGAGGATCGCGCCACGGCGTTTTTCTCGAGCATGCCCGGCGGTTCCGGCGAGATGGTCAACCTCGGTGCGCGCAATGGCGCGATGCTCAGCCACGTTGCGGCGGGGCAGAGTTTGCGAGTGCTGGTCGTGGTGTTGTGCGTGCCGGCGGCGTTCAAGTATCTGCTCGGCGATGGCAACCCGATTTCTCACGCAGGCAGCGTCGATTGGCGCTGGCTGGCAATTCTGTTTCCGGCGGGCGGTTTGCTCGCGTGGCTCTGGCAGCGTTTGCGCCAACCCAATCCGTGGCTGTTCGGGCCGTTGCTGGTGAGCGCGGCGGTGAGCATTGGCTGGGATTTGCACATCGGTTTACCCAATGGTGGCAGTCAGATTGGCCAGTGGCTGATTGGCAGCGGCTTGGGCTGTCACTTCAACCGGCAGTTCTTCCGCCGCGCGCCTTCCTTCATGGGGCGGACGTTGATTGGCACGGCGTTGACCATGTTGATCGCCACGCTGGCGGCGTTGGGGTTGAGTGCGCTGACCCATCTGGATCTGCGCTCGCTGACGCTGGGCATGATGCCCGGCGGAATTGCCGAGATGAGTCTGACGGCGGAGACCCTGCAACTGTCGGTGCCGCTGGTGACAGCGATGCAGGTGATGCGGCTGCTGTTTGTGCTGTTTCTGGCGGAGCCGTTGTTCAAATACTGGAATCGCAATCCCGAATAAAACCGAGTTGCCCCCATCGCGAGCAGGCTCACTCCCACCGGGGAACGCATTCCAACTGTAGGAGTGAGCCTGCTCGCGATGCTTTTCAAATCGGCGGCAAACGCCACTCGATCGGCGTCTCGCCATTCTGCTCAAGAAACTTGTTAGTGCGGCCAAAGTGTCCGCAACCCAAAAACCCGCGATATGCCGACAACGGCGACGGATGCACCGACGTCAGCACCAGATGCTTGGTCGCGTCGATCAGCTTCTGTTTGCTCTGCGCATGCGCGCCCCAGAGCATGAACACCAGATGCGGCTGGCGCTCGCTGACCAGTTCAATGATCCGGTCAGTAAAGAACTGCCAGCCCTTGTCCTTGTGCGCATTGGCGTTGGCGCGCTCGACGGTCATGGTGGTGTTGATCATCAACACGCCCTGATCGGCCCAGCTCTGCAGGTAGCCGTGATTGGGAATGTCGATGTTCAGATCGCGCTTCAACTCTTTATAGATGTTGACCAGCGACGGCGGCGCCGGCACACCCGGCTGCACCGAGAAGCACAAACCGTGGGCCTGACCCGGGCCGTGATACGGGTCCTGGCCGAGGATCACCACTTTCACCTTATCCAGCGGCGTCGAATTCAGTGCGTTGAAAATCATCGGCCCCGGCGGATAGATTTCCTTGCCGGCCGCCCGCTCCTGCTGCAGAAACTGGCGCAACTCTGCCATGTAAGGCTGGTCGAACTCAGCACGCAGTGCCTCCTTCCAGCTCGGTTCGAGTTTGATACGGTCGTCAGCAGTCATGGTCATACCCGGCAAAAACAATGGGGCGAACCCTAGGAAAGCCGGCCACGCTTGTCAATTGATCTGACGCAGATCCGGCACTTTCCCCCACAGCGATCATACTGATCGTTCAAATTCCCGATCGAGGTCACGATGAATCTGCACTTCGAAGAACTCACCGGCACCGACGGCGCCCGCATCGGTATCGCCAGCCTGGACGCTGAAAAGTCGCTGAACGCGTTGTCTTTGCCAATGATCAACGCCCTCAGCGACAAGTTGAACGCCTGGGCCAAGGATCCGCAAATCGTCTGCGTGCTGCTGCGCGGTAATGGCGCCAAAGCGTTCTGCGCTGGCGGCGAGGTGCGCAGCCTGGTGGAAGCCTGTCGCGCTCACCCCGGCGAAGTACCACCGCTGGCCGCGCAGTTTTTCAGCGCGGAATATCGCCTGGATTACAGCCTGCACACCTATCCGAAACCGCTGATCTGCTGGGGTCACGGTTATGTGCTCGGCGGCGGCATGGGCCTGTTGCAAGGCGCCAGTACGCGGATTGTTACGCCGAGCAGTCGTTTGGCGATGCCGGAAATCACCATTGGTCTGTATCCCGACGTCGGCGCCAGTTGGTTTCTCGCACGGCTGCCGGGCAAGCTCGGATTATTCCTCGGCCTCACCGGTGCGCACATGAATGGTCGGGATGCGATCGATCTGGATCTGGCCGACCGCTTACTGCTCGACGAACAACAGCCGCAATTGATCGAAGGCCTGCTGCAGCTCAATTGGCAGGAACAGACGGACATGCAGCTCAACAGCCTGCTCAAGGCTTTGCAGCAGGAAGCCGTGGCGCAAATGCCCGAAGCGCAGTGGCTGCCGCGTCGCCAGCAGATTGATGAGTTGCTGGATGTCAGTGACGTCACCTGTGCGTGGAAAGCCATCAGCCTGCAACGCGACAGCAGCGACCCGCTGATCGCCCGCGCGGCGAAAACCATGAGCGAAGGCTCGCCGCTGACTGCGCACCTGGTCTGGGAACAGATCATCCGTGCCCGGCACATGTCGCTGGCCGAAGTCTTTCAGATGGAATACACCCTGAGCCTCAATTGCTGCCGGCACCCGGAGTTCAGCGAAGGGGTTCGCGCGCGATTGATCGACAAGGATCAGAAGCCGCACTGGCATTGGCCGGATATCAACCATGTGCCGGAAGCGGTGGTTGAGGCGCACTTTCACAAGGTCTGGGAGGGGCGGCATCCGTTGGCGGATTTGACGCAGTATTGAAATCCGGGCACAAAAAAAGCGGCGCTTTATGCGCCGCTTTCTGTTGGCAGGTGATTACCAGCGGTTGCCACGTCCATTGTGGTCACCGCGTCCACTGTGTCGGTCATAGTTGCCACGACCGCGGTGATCGTTATCCCAACCGCCACGACGGTGGCCATCCCAGCGGCCGCGATCATTGCCGTGCCAGCGACGGCTTTCGTAGTGACGCGGGGCCGGTTGATAGTAACGCGGCGCCGATTGGTAATAGCGCGGTTGCTGGTAATACCGCGGAGCTGGTTGGTAATAGCGTGGCTGCGCGTAATACCTGCTGCCACCGTTGTAATACGTGCCACCCGTGTTGTAGTAGGCCGGTGCAGGTGATGTGTAGACCTCTGAGCTGTAATACGAGTCCGCGTAGGAGTACGGGACGCAACCGGCAACGGAAAACATCAACGCAGCAAGCAGAAGAATTCGTCTATACATGGCGGCCTCCTGGACCGCGGGTTGGCCACACCAGCGACGCTGGCAGGCGACAGTCAATTAATCGGTGACTGTCGAAAAATCAGACAGCGTTTTCGGCATCTGGTGCGTTCCTGCAACAAGTTGAAACAAGTGATCTATGAAACCTTGTTCATCCGCAAAAACACCGTCATTCAGCCGCTGATTAGTGGTGCCCACTGTGATATCCGCCGCCGTGATAACCCCGTCCGTAACCGCCGCGATAACCGTAGCCACCGTAGTAATAGCGGGGGCCGCTGTAGTAACGCGGGCCGTAATAACCACCGTAGTAATTGGGCGAGTAATAGCCGGGATAGTAGTAGGTGGCGGGGTAAGCATCGTAAGGGCCGGCGTAGTAATAACAACCGGACAAACCGAAAACCAGAACCGCGCCGAGCAACATCTTCTGAACACGCATGGCGGCCTCCTGAAAGACCCACGGCCGCAACGCAACAGAGCAGCCGACACACGTTTGACTGGGGCGGATCGATCAAGTGCCCAGTCCGCGATGGCTTCAGATCAGCGGTGTCCGCGCCATCGCAAAACCTTGTAGGAGTGAGCCTGCTCGCGATGACGGTGTATCAGCCACATCTTCACTGAATGTCACACTGCAATCGCGCGCAGGCTCACTCCTACAAGATTGGCTTTGCGCCAGGAACGACCATTCGCGCCGCACATGGAGCAGTTATTTCCCCGTGGTGCCATTAGAATGCTTGCCATCGGGCCACTGCCAACGGAACTGCCATGCCGCATCGATCTGCGCTGTACTCCCAACGTTCGCTGGTATTGACACTGATCGCCCTGCTCGGCGCCGGGTTTCTCGCCACGTCTTTGCTGAGCTACTACGCCTCCCGCGCCTCGATCCGCGACAACATCGTCAACACCGAACTGCCGTTGACGTCCGATACGGTCTACTCGGAAATCCAGAAAGACCTCGTCCGGCCAATCCTGATTTCCTCGATGATGTCCCGCGATACCTTCATGCGCGACTGGGTGGTCAACGGCGAGCAGAATCCCGAGCAAATGACCCGCTACCTCGACGAGGTCATGACCCATTACGGCGCCTACACCGCATTCTTCGTCTCCAACACCAGCCACACCTACTACCACGCCAAAGGCGTGCTCAAGCAGGTCAAGGTCGATGAACCGCGCGATGCCTGGTACTTCCGCGTGCGTGACATGAAGGATCCGTACGAGATCAACGTCGACCCGGATCTGGCCAACAAGGACAACCTGACCTTCTTCATCAACTACAAGGTTTACGACTACCACAACCGCTTCATCGGCGCGGCCGGGGTCGGTCTGACCGTGGACGCGGTGATCAAGCTGATCGACAAGTATCAACAGCGCTATCAACGCAGCGTGTACTTCGTCGACACCTTTGGCCGGTTGGTGCTGACCGGTGCCGAAGGCGGCCCGCAAGGTGCGCGCATCGGCCAGAGCCTCGGCGAACTTGAAAGCATGAAAAGCCTGGTCAGCCAGTTGCCCAAACCTCACAGCGGCAGCTACGAGTATTCCGCCCAGGGTCAGGGGCATTTTCTCAACGTGCGGTTTATCCCGGAGCTGAACTGGTACCTGTTTGTTGATAAACGCGAAGACGGCGCACTGAGTGAAATCAAACACTCGCTGTATTTGAATCTGCTGATCTGCCTGTTGGTGACATTGATCGTGTTGGCGCTGCTCAACCGCGTGATCAAGCGCTATCAAAGCAAAATTCAGGCTCAAGCCACCCTCGACAGCCTCACCGAACTGCCGAATCGTCGCGGCTTCGACATTCTCGCCGCACAGGCTCTGCACGAAGCGCAACGCGAAACCAAACCGCTCACGGCGTTGCTGCTAGACCTCGATCATTTCAAAGCGTTGAACGACACCTACGGGCACATGGCCGGTGATCAGGTGTTGATCGGTTTCGCTCGCGATCTGCAAAGCTGCCTGCGCCATGCCGACATTGTCTGTCGCTGGGGCGGAGAGGAATTCATCGTTTTGCTGAAGGACACCGACGGCGACACCGGTCAGAAAATTGCCGAGAAGATCCGCCAACACGTCGAACAACACGAATATACCTACGACGGCCACCGACTCCATCTGACCGTGAGCATCGGCGCCACCGCCCTGCAACGCGATGACACCTTGCACAGCCTGCTGTCGCGGGCCGATCATGCGATGTACCGAGCCAAACAAACCGGCCGCAATCGCACCTGCGTGGAAATGCCTCACTCGACTTATGCCTGATTCTGACGTTAAACCCGACCTTTGCCCGGCCTGCGGCGCCCGTAACGACTGCAGCCTGGCCGACCCGCGCACCGCCGACCGCGAATGCTGGTGCTATGGCGTGAGCATCGATCCGGCCGTGCTTGAAGCGCTGCCGCCAGAACTGCGCAACCAATCCTGCCTGTGCCCACGTTGCGCGCAGGTCGAGGCGCAACTGCAAGCGGCCAAGCGCTCGTTCCCGTAAGATGCGCGGCCCTTCATTCACCGAACTCTGAACATGCGCGTCGACCGTTTTCTCAGCAACCTGCCCCGCTACAATCGTCAGCAGGTTCGCCTGTTGCTGGTGGAAAAGCGCGTGCGGATTGACGGAAAAATCGTCAGCGATCCGCACAGCGAGGTGCTGGATTTCAGTCGCGTCGAAGTCGATGACGAAGTCCTGCAAAGCGGCAAACCGGCACGCTACTTCATGCTGCACAAACCGCCGGGTTGCGTCAGCGCCACCCGTGATCCGCAACACCCGACGGTGCTCGACCTGATCGATGAACCGGACAAGGACGACCTGCACATCGCCGGACGCCTGGACTTCAACACCACCGGTCTGATGCTGATCACCAACGACGGCGCGTGGTCGCGCCGCCTGACCCAGCCGCAGACCAAATTGCCGAAGGTCTATTACGTCGAGACCGAGCAGGAGATTGGCGCGCAATATGCGAGCACCTTTGCCGAGGGGATTTACTTCGCCTTCGAGGATCTGACCACGCAACCGGCGCAACTGGAGCTGCTCGGCCCACGCTCGGCGCGGCTCAGCATCGTTGAAGGCCGCTACCATCAGGTGAAGCGCATGTTTGGTTTCTTCAACAACAAAGTCCTGCGTCTGCACCGTGAATCCATGGGTCCGCTGCTGCTCGATAACGCGCTAAAACCGGGCGAGTACCGCGCTTTGCGCACCGAAGAGATCCATTTGTTCTAAGCCGGCGACCGCTCAGCAGAAGTTGTCGAACAATTTACCAACGGCACTTGCGCGATGCCGACTCCCCTGCTTGAATCAGGACGTCGGCCAGATTGTGACCGATGAGTCACAACATACTTCTAAGAAACTTTTTGCCGGTCGTAAGCCTCAGGGCTTCGCCTCAGCCGGCAGACTGCCCGCCAATAACAATACCCGTCGACCTGCCGTAACGGATCGACATGGGCCAAGCAAATTCCAGGCGTATGCCTACCTGTCACAAAGCTCGTGCAATGTCTATTTGCGCGCATACCCGCTTGCTTGCCAGGAGTCTTATGACATGAGGCCAGAAATCGCTGTGCTGGATATACAGGGTCAGTATCGGGTTTACACGGAGTTCTATCGCGCAGACGCCGCAGAAAAGACCATCATCCTGGTCAACGGCTCGATGGCCACGACTGCGTCGTTTGCACAGACTGTGAAAAACCGGCCCCCCCAATCCACCGGGTCTGCCACGACCAGCCCTACGCGGGCCGGACAAAAGCCCACAACCGCCACGAGAAACCTCTGACGAAGGACGTCGAAGGGCAGATTCTGCTCGAGCTGATCGACCACTTCGCCGCCGAACACGTGCTGTCGTTCTCCTGGGGCGGCGCCGCGACCCTGGTCGCCCTCGCCCACCAGCCACGGCGCATCGAACGGGCGGTGATCAGCTCGTTCTCGCCAGTGATCAACGCGCACATGCTCGACTACCTCGAACGCGGCGTCGACTACCTCGGCCAGCGCGACGGCGACCGCGTCGGCCATCTGGTCAACAGCACCATCGGCAAACACCTGCCATCACTGTTCAAACGCTTCAATTATCGCCACGTCAGCAGCCTCGCCGAGCACGAATACGGGCAGATGCACTTCCACATCAGCGACGTACTGCACAGCGATCGGCAGTGCTATCTGAACGCAGCGAAAAAAATCAACGTGCCGGTGCTGTTTCTAAACGGCGAATGGGACGAATACACCGCTGCCGAAGACGCACGCCTGTTCGGCAACCACGTGGCGCAGAGCACGTTCACCACGCTGCAAGCCACCGGGCATTTTCTCGATATGGAGCACAAGGCCGCTTGCCGCGATAGCCAGAACGCCCTGCTCGGCTTTCTGAAACCGGCGCAGCAGACCAGCCGAACGCGTTACTCGTTTGTTCAGGATCAACATGCATTCGCCATTTGAAAAAGTGTCATCGCGCGCGAGACTGCGGGGTTGGGATTTTGCTTTTCTCACTGCAGTGCTCGCCCGCGATTGATCGTTTTCAGTGATTCAAAGCGTTCATGAGTAAAAGAAAAACTTCAAATCCGTGGCCGAGTCTGGTACAAAGTCAGCCGCTCTGAGCGGGTATAGTTTAATGGTAGAACAGTAGCTTCCCAAGCTTCCGACGAGGGTTCGATTCCCTCTACCCGCTCCACTCGAATATTGGTCTCACGTTGTGATTTTGACGGGGGATGCAGGATAGAAAAACCGGCCCATAGGGCCGGTTTTTTTGTGGCTGGGATTTGAGGTTTGCCAATTGGGTGCAGAACCATTCAGAAACACACCGTTGATTGCAGATACGCCATCTCCCCTTACCCTTTGATCTCTCTAACGATAAGAAGCGCTGCGTGCTCAAGGGGATTATCCAGATGCTCTATCCAATCGCAATCTCTGCCAGTGACGGTGAGTGTGCCTGGGGTGTTGAGGTGCCGGATCTGCCAGGATGTTTTTCTGCCGGAGATGATCAAGAGGATGCCATTGAGATGGCAAAAGCGGCCATAGAGGCCCACATCGAAATTCTGGCGGAAAGTGGTGCAGCCATTCCGGTCGCTGGGAAACCTGGAACTCACTTCTCCAATCCGAAATACGCAGGCTGCGTTTGGGCGTTGGTGGACGCGGATGTCGGTCGGTGCCTCGGGAGTCCGCAAGAAGTGAGTATTACGCTGCCGGGCTACCTGCTTGAGCGCATTGATCTTCACGTTCACCATCATCCGGAGGAGAAGAATCGTTCGGCGTTTTTGACTTCGGCGGCGTTGCGGATGTTGGCGCCTTGAATCGTGAATGTCTGTAGCCGCAATTACAAAAAACCGGCCTTTAGAGCCGGTTTTTTTGTGTCTGCTACACCTCGACGATTTTGTGATTACCCCGCTGGCACGACCTTATCCAGTGCCTGATTCACCGCCAATTCTCCCAACATGACGACCTGCGCGATGCCGAGTGCAGTCTTGCGGTGTGAGGTGTCGAGCAACGCGGCGAAGTTGTTGAGCATGGTGGTGGCCGAGCCGAGGGTTTCGCTGGCGTTGGCCAGCAGAGACTCGGTGTCGTAGGTAGGGTTGGCGAGGTACATCGGTTCGGGTTCGTGGGTGGAACCCATGATTCTGGCCGTAGGGCTGAGATAGTGGTCGAGGGCGCGTTCGGCGGCTTCGTGGAATTTCTTTGAGTTGGGTGATTCGTAGGGGGATGCCGGATCGGTTTCCGGCGGATTGGGCGTAACTTTGAACATTGGATTGAGACCTTTTAGTAAGGCCGCAACCGATCTCGCTACTAAACGGATGGGTGGCAGCTGTGCGCAAGTTAGTAGACCGGACCCCAATCCAAATCCGGCGCACCCGAGGGCGCCATGCGCACAGCCACCATCAGGTGCAAGCATTCGCCTGACTGAGTGGTACTCATGCAGCTATTTAGATTGAGGATGCCGGGCTACTAAACCCGATCACTGGAAATCAGTGACGCGAACCAAGTTACCGACCGCCCCTAAAGCGCACAAGCCGGCGGAGTCTGGCTTAGCGGTAGGCAACGGCGCAAGGATTTGTAGGCTTCAGGACGTAACACTGCACGCCTTTAAACACTTCGCCCGGAAGATGTTTACGCGGCGATAAAACATAGCGTTTTCCCCGACATTACAGACCCACAACACTCCACCGGTTTTCACCTCTCGCCCAACCGACTAGCATTTCCCCATCGACCACCACCCTCCCCCTGCGCGGCCATCGACGAATACGCGCCATCACTTTCGAGGGATTCCAATCGCGGCCACGTTGCCGCTGACGATCGAACTCAAAAGAGCACTTCACCATGACGCAAAACATTTACGACGATCCCGAATTCTTTCAAGGCTACAGCCAGATGAACCGCTCCATCGGCGGCCTCGACGCGGCGCCGGAGTGGCCTGCGCTCAAGACGTTGCTGCCATCCATGCACGGTTTGAATGTGGTGGATCTGGGCTGCGGTTATGGCTGGTTCAGTCGTTGGGCCATCGAGAATGGCGCGGGGAGTGTGTTGGCGCTGGATGTTTCGGAGAAAATGCTGGAGCGCGCGCGGGAGTCTACAACGGAGTCGAACATTCGTTATGAGCGCGGCGATCTGGAACAGCTTGACCTCCCCGCCTGCAGTTTTGATCTGGCTTACAGCTCACTGGCGCTGCACTACATCAAGGATCTGCCGGGGCTGTTTGCGCACCTGTACGCGGCGCTGAAACCGGGTTCGTATTTTGTGTTTTCCATTGAGCATCCGATCTTCATGGCGCCGCGTAATCCGGGTTGGTTGATTGACGCTGAAGGTAACAAGCGTTGGCCACTGGATAGCTATCAGTTGGAGGGTGAGCGCGTTACGAACTGGCTGGCTGAGGGCGTGATCAAGCAGCATCGTACGGTTGGGACATTGCTCAATTCGCTGATCGATGCGGGGTTCACGATTCGACATGTCAATGAATGGGGGCCGAGCGATGCTGAAATCGCGGCGCAACCGGCGCTGGCGGAAGAGCGGGAACGGCCGATGATGATGTTGGTGGCGGTGCAGCGCTGAGCTTAAAGCCCCTCACCCTAGCCCTCTCCCAGAGGGAGAGGGGACTGACCGAGTTGCCCTCCTGAGCTACGCCGACGTGCAAAATCGAGGCGAACTCAGGTTTGGAAACAACACAACTCGGCTCCCTCTCCCTAGGGAGAGGGCTGGGCGGGCGGCGTTCCGATGAGGGGCCCGTCCGAAAGCGCACCCGAAATTCCCAGCCGAACAACACGTCCGACTCTTTTCAACGTGTCGCAACGATAAACAGCCTGGGAAATGGCAACAGCACCGAACCATCCGCCAACGCCGGATAAGCCTTCCCGACCTCCGCCAGATACTTCTCCAGGTACTGCGCCTTTTCCGCCTCGGTCAGCGGATTCAAAAACGGAATCAACCCACTCCCCTTGAACCACTCCACCACCCCCGCCGCCCCGCCAGACAGCTGATGGTGATAGGTGGTGCGCCACACATCGACCCGAGCGCAGTGTGGCCGCAGCATCGAGAAATAATCACTGGCACTCGCCATGTCGGTACGTTGCCCCGCAGCGCCGCTGAGCTTGCTCGCCCACGGACCATTCGCAGCGACTTCACGCATTAAACGGTGTGAGGATTCATTAAGGTTATCCGGCATCTGGATCGCCAGACTGCCACCCGCCGACAACTTGCTGGCCAGCGCCGGCAACAACGTCGCGTGATCCGGCACCCACTGCAATACGGCATTAGCGAAGATCACATCAAACGGCCCTGAATCGGCCCATTTATCAATCTCCGCCACCTCGAATTGCAACTCTGGCAAGCGCTTGCGTGCGGCATCGATCATGTCCGCCGAGCTGTCCAGCCCGCTGACTTTCGCCCTGGGAAAACGCTGCACCAGTAACTCCGTCGAGTTACCGGGACCACAACCGATATCGACCACTGTTCGCGCTTCAGGCGTGGGAATCGCCGCCAGCAGATCGCGGGCCGGGCGGGTGCGTTCATCTTCGAAAGCGACGTATTGTTTGGCGGACCAACTCATTGCGTTCTCCTGTCGGGACATTTCAGCGGTTCGTCACGATACAGGGTGCGCAGCGAGCAGTTCCACAGCGGCTCGATTTCAAACGGTGTCAGACCGGCCTGCCTGCTTATAGCCAATAGGTCGGACCTTCTGGATTCGGCGACCGTCCGTCGAGCCGGACAAAAGCGATTTTGACAGCTAAAAAATCGTACCTATAGTCAAGGAGCGGCAATCGGAAGGAACCCGAATCAGTCGATTTCGTGCAAGGAGCACGGCCTGTTCATTTCTCGTGATCAGTGGGTTCCCCCAGTAGTGTGCTGGCAAAAGCCATACGGCAAGCAAGCATCGTCGTGACTGGATTGCAGTCCGACGTTCACTATGAAAAAGGAGCATCACCATGTCTCGAGTGACGGATATTCTGGTTTCCATCGACACCGAAACCATTCTGAAAAAGTATCCAAACATCAGCAAGGATCCGAAGAACCCCACGCTGATCGATTGGAAACATGTGTACATGGTCACCAATCAGGACAACGTCGTCAGTGGCCAGGCCGGTGGCGAACTGGACCTCAAGGCTCAGGTCGGCGATCTGATTCGCTGGCGCGAAACCAGCCTGTCGCAGAGCTTCGAACAGGCGGTGATTTTCTACAAATTCATCCCCAACGCCGGGGAGAACCTGATCTCGCCCCCCTCCCCGCGCAAGGCCACAGCATGCGTAGCTGTGCCCAATACAAGCAATCCATCCGTGCCAAGCTGCCAGAAAGTCGACAACCACTATTGGTCATCCGAAACCCTGGACTGTGGTCGCGTGACGTATCACTTCCACTTCCTGATCGTCGATCGCAACTGCCAGATCATCGGCTGCTGCTCGTGGGATCCGTTCATCTCCATTCACAACTGATGACGCTCCGAGCCCCTTGGAGACAGGGGGCCCGACCGATCCGTCGCCGCCCCGGCCGGAACAGGATGTCTTGCCTTGACCGAAGCGGCTGTCGTTTCCTGCCAACATCATGAAAGGAAGCCATGATGACTAGCGAACCGATTCCGTCACCATCATCCGGCGTTACCAGCTCACACAATGTGCTGCTGATCGTCGACGCTGAATCAGTATTGGCGCGTTATCCGAACCCAAGCCTGGACGCCGCCGCACCGACGAGCATTACCGATGGGCTGATCTTTTTCGCCATAGGTAATGACTCGAAAGATATAGTCATAAATGACAGCAAAGTGACAATCCCCGTTGAGATTGACCGCGACCTGCACTTCCGCGGACGCTCCGTCAGCCTGATCGCCGAACACAGTGTGGTTGTGTACCGGATGACAGTGGCAGACAACGGCGTGCTTTCCGAACCTGACTTGCAAATTCATACCGACCTGACCGTGCCCGCGCCCAACCCGGACGACCCGACAACGCCGGGCAGTCGAAAAGCTGACGATCATTATTGGACCTGCACGCCGAAGAAACCTGGCGATGTGCAATGCGAACTGAGTTTCATGCTGGTCAATCAGCAGTGCGAGGTGGTGGGTTACTTCCACTGGAACGTCGACGTCGAACTCGAGGCTTAGAGTACTGATACTGAAACCGGTCGGGAGGCCGGTTTTTCAGAGACATTTCACACATCAGTAGAATTTTCCCAATCCCGCCAATGTCTGAATTTCAAGCACTCCCCCCAATAAGGAACACCGCTATGAAATTCGCAAAAATCTCCCAGAAGCTCGCGATGGTGGCCGGTAGTCCCAAGACCTTCATGGGCGCATTGATCCTGATCGGGTTGTGGGGACTGAGCGGGCCGGTCTTTGATTACAACGACACTTGGCAACTGATCATCAACACTTCGACCACCATCATCACGTTCCTGATGGTGTTCCTGATTCAGAACACGCAGAACCGCGACACCGACATCCTCCACTTGAAGATCGATGAGTTACTGCTGGTGACGAAAGAGGCGCAGAACGCGATGCTTGGGTTGGAGGCGCTGGATTTGAAGCAGTTGGAGGCGTTGCGCAGGCACTACCGCTCGTTGGGCGAGGGTGAGGTTTTTAATCTTGAGGGGTTGGGTGAGAAGAGCAAGTCCAAGCAGGATTTGAATGAGTGCTGATGGTTAGATAAAAAAGCAAAAGATCGCAGCCTTCGGCAGCTCCTACAAAGTTTGGTGTAGGAGCTGCCGAAGGCTGCGATCTTTTGCTATTGATTAGCGGCTAGCCTGCAGCGCGCGAGCCTTCTCCAGATGGCTTTGCAATTTCGGCAAGGTCTCGTCGGCAAACGCCTTGATCTCCGGCACGTCGGTGGTCTGCGCTTGCTGCTGAATCTGCTCGATGGCCTCTTCAGTGGCTTTGACCTGACTAGCGGCGTAAGCCTGATCGAAGGATGCGCCCTCGGTCACTGGCGGCATCAATTCTTTTGCCTTGCCGGCCAGTTCTTCACGCGGTGCGACGGGCAGGTCGAGCTTCTTGGCGATCTTCGCCAGATGCTGGTTGGCCGTCGTGCGGTCGTTGATGACGACGATGGTGTAGTCCTTGACCTCTTTCGATTCGGCCTTGCCATGGGCCAGGCGACTGGCCTCGATGTCGGCCATGCCTTTGGCCGAGGCATCGTTGATGAAATCGGCGGGCGACTGGGCAAAAGCGCTGCTGGCACACAGGCCCAACAGCGATGCAAAACTGATGTTGCGTATACGGGTGGCCATCCGGCTCATGGTCGCGCCCTCCTTACTTGCGAAATTCAAGCGGGAGCTTACGCCCCCGCCTCTCAATCAAAACTACCTTCACCGACTACTTCGACTTCTGAGCGGGCTTGCGGCCCATGTCTGGTTTTGGCTCTTTGTCGACGGTCGTTGTGGTGGTTTTCCCACCTTTGCGACCTGCTTCAGAGGCCTTCGTTCGATCGTTGGCGAAGTTTCCCGAGTTCGAGTTTCTTGAATTAGGCATGATTCTCTACCTCTTGGTAATGATCGTGGCGAGCAGGTGCCCGCCTAGATTGAGAATTTCCCGGGCCGCAAAGGTTTAGAAAAGTTGCAGTCGCCGCGACGAACGGCGCCGCCGGATCAGCTACTGAGCGCGTGATGGTTCAAGCGTTTAGCGGCGTACATTGCCTGATCGGCATGGCGGAACAGTTGCTGCTCCTCCCTGCCGTGCTCTGGATAGCGGGCAACGCCGATGCTCGGTTCGATATGCAGGTTGTGGCCATCGAGGCGCATCGGTTGTACCAGCACCTGTCGGATTTTTTCCGCCACGCTGTCGGCATCTTCCGAAACCTGCACGCTGTGCAGCAGCACGACAAATTCATCGCCGCCAATTCGGGCCACCGTGTCAGTTTCCCGCACGCAGCCCTTGAGGCGATTGGCCACGGTTTGCAGGAGCATGTCGCCGACCGCGTGACCGAAGGTATCGTTAACCTGTTTGAAGCGATCCAGGTCGACGTACAGCAACGCCATGTGCCCAGCTTGCGCTCGAGCCCTCGCCAATGCGGCCTTCATGCGCTCTCGCAGCAGTTCGCGATTGGGCAATTGGGTCAGTTGATCGTATTGCGCCATCCGCCGCAGCCGCGCATGCAGTTGTTGACGCTCGATGGCCGTGGCGACCTGGGCGCAAACGTATTGCAGCAGTTCCTTGTCTTGCTCGGTGTAGCGCTCGCCGCCGGGCAGGCTTTTGACGATCAAGGCGCCGATGGTGCCGTTTTTCGAATTCAACGGCACGCCGAGCCAGCAGGGCGCGTTCTGCCCCGCCACCAACTCGGCGAAATCGGCTGGGGAATCTGTACTGTCCGGCGTAAGAAGAATCGGCTGACCGCTTCGGATAACTTCCGCGCACAAGCGCCCAGTGATGGTTCCCGGTTGCTCGGGCTGCAATTCGTGATCGTCGACGTGATAAGGGAAATTCAGTTGTGCGCAATGCTCGTCGTACAGCGCCACGGAGAAATTCATCGCCGGCAGCCATTCGCCGATGATCAGATGAATACGCTTGAACAGCGCCAGCAGATCTTCCGCCGCATGGGCCGCTTCGGAAATCGCGTATAACGCTGCCTGGCGCGATTCGGCCTGCTTGCGCTCGGTGATGTCGCGCGCCACGGCGATGCGCAGTTGATCGACTTCCGACCAGCGCGCCGACCAGAGGATGTGCACGACGCTGCCGTCCTTGCGCAGGTAACGGTTTTCAAAGTTGAGTTTGGGTTCGCCACCCATGATTTCGTTGGCGGCAGCCAGAGTACGCTGACGATCCGCCGGGTGTACCAGCTCGATCATTTGCCGGCCGATCAACTCTTCAGGCGAATAGCCGAAAACACGCTCACAAGCGGCGCTGACAAAAACGAAGCGCCCCTGCTTGTCGACCGCGCAAACGGCGTCCAGCAAGAGGTCTATAAAACTCGCCAACGGCGCGGAATTTCGGCTTTCCATGGTTCAGCGTGGGTGTCCGGGCAATGCAGCACTGATCAACCATCCCTGACCTCTTGATTGCGCATCCCTGCACACACCTTCAAGCCTTGTTCGGCATCAGCCCAGGCAGCGCATGCATTAGTGCGTTGATGGCGAAACCGATGAACATCACCCCGCACAGCCGGGTGATCAGCAGCTCATGACGTTGATACATCGTGCGCACCCGCTGCGCGCCGACCACACCAATGAGGATAGCGTAGGCCAGCAAGCCACCGAGGAAACTCAGGGCAATCAACATCGGCAGCATCGACCAGTTGAGCAGTTCGGCGCGGCTCGATAGCAGCGCGGTGAACGTGGCGACCGCCACCGGATAGGCCTTGGGATTGGTCAAACCAAACAGAATGCCGTGCCAGAACGGCTTGCGCGCCGCGCCCTGTGGTTCATCGCCGTTGCGCCGCTGGGCCCGCACCGCGCGCCAGCCGAGCCAGAACAGGTACAAACCGCTGAGCACACCGAGCACATCAAATGCAGTGCTGCCGATTTCCCGGGCGCCGACAATCGCAATCAGCGCCGTGCTGCACCAGACCACATCGCCGAGCAGATGCCCGCAAAGAAACCCCGCCCCCGCCCGCCGCCCGTGGGCTGCGCCGATGCCGAATACCGCCAGCACACCCGGCCCGGGCGTAATACCGTAAATGAAACCCGAGGCCAGCACGGCCATTAGCAACGATGGAGTCATGGAAAACCTGCAAGCGCCCGATCACGTGGCCGCCAGTCTATAACAGACAAATGTGTCTGATCATGACTCGTCGTAAAAACGCATGCCGGCGTACGGTTTTTGCCGGCACGCCGCCAGTCGCGAAACCAGATCGCCGACATGCACTTCGAGTTTGTGTCCATCGGGATCAAGAAAATAGAACGACGCACCTTCGCTGCGGTTATCCCGCCATTCCTGCACGTTCGCCATTTTTAGCTTTGCTACGAACGTTGAGAAATCCGCTGCATCAAGGCTGAACGCGTAATGGGTGTAATCACCGCACGCCTCGGCTTTGCGCAGCGGATCTTGCGACAGACACAACCACAGCCCTGGCAGCGCCAAGTAGGCACCGGCGTCCCACGTCGCTTCGACACGCAACTGCAGCACATCACGGTAGAAGGCGAGGCTGCGATCCAAGTCGCTGACCGCGAGGGTCAAGTGATTGAGGCCGGTGAGCATCGGGTCAGTAACCTCTGAGGTCTTCGGGGACGGTGTATTGTTCGCCGTCGTAGGTCAGGGTGACGCGAGTTTTCTTCATCTCGATAGTTTTCGAGATGCACTTCTTGTCCGACAGGAAGGATTTGTAAATTGAACCACTCGAGCTGACGATCAGATCGGCGAATCCATGGTGGCTCGTCGGGCCGATATCGATAGTTCTGCGGATTTGCGTGTCCTCGGTTCCACATTCATCCGTCCCTTCGCCGAACTCCTTGCGAATCACCAAGCCTTCCAGCACAGGGCGCAATTTGTTGCCCTCCCGCACATACAACGCCAAATCGGTTTTTGCGTAAGGATTGGCTCTGGAGCCATGACTGGCGAATTTTGAACGCAAACCGAATGCACGGACATCTGCAGCCAATCGGTAACGGGCCGTATCGATTGTCAGATCGTCGAAACTGATGGCATCGGAATTGTAGGCACCCGGCTTGGCATAGGTAGCGAGACTCTTGCCGCTTGTCGAACTGACGAGCGCCAGTTCCAGATCGAACGTCCCCATCTCATCGTCGCCCGAATCCGAGAGAAATGAAGATTTCGCCGCAATCGACTGGTCGTTGTACGCCGGCCACGCTTTGCAGCGCGAAAGGGAATGGCCGTCGAACTTCTTCACTTCGCAAACAGGCTGGGCTTGAGCGGTCATAGTCAAAAGACCCATTGCGATAAAAGAGCCCAGCAAGGTGATACGCGAGATCATTGTTCTTCCTTGAGTAAAAGACATCGGTCTTAGTGGCCTTTGAAATCTTCAGGCACTACGTAGTTTTTGCCGTCATAACGAAGTGTCGTCAAGACCGGTTTCTGCGCGACAGTATTGGATACACACGCCGCGTCCTCTCCCTTGCCTGTGGTTGAGCTACTGATCGTTTTGATAATCAGGTCGGCATAGCCATGGGTGCTGGTCTTGGCCAACGCCACGGTTCGCGTCGTCTCGTAGCGCTCCCCTGCACAATCGCCATCCCACTCCCCGCCGTATTGATAAACCACCAGTCGATCCATTACCGGACGCAATGCGTTGCCGTCTTTCACATAGAGCGACAACCAGGTTTCATCCAGAGGATTCACACGGGAAGAGCCTTTGAATCGAACCCGAACGCCAAAGGCCTGCAATTGCGGCGCGAGCTTATAGCGGGCGGTATCAAATTTCAGTTCATCAAGCGCGATGGCATCCACAGAGAATGCGGAGGGCTGATAAAAGCTCGCTAACGGCTGCGAGTCTGCGCTCGTCACCAAGGACAAATGCAGGTCGTAAAGCCCCACCGTCCCTGACGCGCCATATACCGGATCGGGTGAAAAATTGGCGGCGGCGGTGAGCGTCAGTCCGGGATACGCCGGCCAGTCCTTACAGACGGAAAAATCCACCTCATGCGCCGTGGGTGCCGGCGTGCAATCGGCCAATGCCTGCCCTGCCAGCAACCAACCGCACAATGCCGCACAACCGATCCAGCCAGACTTCATTGTCACTTACCGCTCCTTGATTATTTTTTCAGCCGCGCACTATCCCCTCCTCAATCGTCCGATTCAACCAGTTCAACGCCTGATCCCCACCCCGCCGCTTATGCCACGCCAGTACAAACGTAAACGGCGCAATCTCGAACGGTGGCGGCACCACGATCAGTTCACGCTGATCAATCTCGCGGACGCTGCGTGAGGACACCGTCAGAATCAGATCCGTGCCACTGATGAACTGCGGCGCGACACTCCAGTGCGGCAGGCTGATCGCGACGCGGCGGCGCTCACGCAGAGACGTCAAGGCACGCTCGATTTCCGGCGTGCCGCTGCCGCGCATTTCCAGCAATACGTGCGGCCGCGACAGGTAGCTCGGCAAATCCAGCACACCGTTGGCCGGCAGCGTCTGGCGATCCAGCAGGCAGACGTAGCGCTCTTCAAACAGCACCGAGTTGCGCAGTTCGTTGGGCATTTCCGGGAAGACGCCGGCGGCAACGTCGATATCACCATTGAGCACGCCTTCGAGCATGCCTTCACGACTGGCATGGCTGATTTGCAGGTCGATCCCCGGTGCCTCCCGGCGCAGAGTGCGGATCAAGCCCGGAAGAATGATCGCCGCACCGTAATCCGACATCGCCACACGAAACGTCCGACGCGTACTCGCCGGATCGAAGGTGTTCGGCGCCAGCAGCGATTGCACCTGAGCCAGCGCTTCGGTCAACGGCGCGACCAATTCCAGCGCCCGCGCCGTCGGCACCAGCGTCGCGCCTGCGCGCACCAACAACGGATCGCCGAGCAGATCGCGCAACCGCGCCAGCGCATGGCTGACCGCCGGTTGACTGAGGTGCAGACGCTCGGCGGCGCGGGTGACGTGTTGCTCGCTGAGCAAGGCGTCGAGGATCACCAGCAGGTTGAGGTCGATACGGCGCAGATCATTCATCTGGTGCATGTTCTGGATGACGAAACGGAATTTAAATCTGCGCGACGAATACTCTAGAGTCCAGCAAAACCTTGTGGAGCTTGATCATGAGTACGTTGCAGTGGACCGGATTGTTGGCGCTGGCCGCGTTTGCCGGGGCAGTAGTGCCGTTTCAAAGTGCGATCAACAGCAATCTTGCGCGCGGGCTGGGGCATCCGTTGTGGGCAACGCTGGCGTCGTTGCTGGTGAGTGTTTTGGTGTTGTTGCCCGTGATTTTGGCGTTGCGTTTGCCCTTGCCGTCTATGGCGTTTATCAGCAAGGCGCCGTTGTGGATGTGGGCGGGTGGCGCATTTGGCGTGTGTTTTGTAGCGCTGGCGGTGGTGCTGCTGCCAAAGCTCGGGGCTTCGGGGTTTGTTGCGCTGGCGTTGGCCGGGCAAGTGATTGCCTCGATGGCGCTGGATCACTTGGGCTTGTTTGGACTGGTGGAGAAACAGCTGACGGTGTCGCGGGTGTTGGGTGCGGTGTTGTTGATTGCGGGAGTGGTGTTGATTCAGTTTGGCGGGGTGTTTGAGAGGAATGCAATGGCTGCTGGATGATCGTTTTAATCGATGATTTTCAGCGTCTGGAAGTCAGTCTTCGCGAGCAGGCTCGCTCCCACAGGTGCCGAATTCCAACTGGAGGAATGCGATCAACTGTGGGAGCGAGCTTGCTCGCGAAGGCGTCATTGCAGGCGCCGCCGATCTCAGAACCTGTCGAGCGTGCGCAGTTTCTGCGGCAGTCCCCACAACAGCAACGCCGCCGCAATCAGTGCCGCCACGCCAATCACGTAAAGCGCCGGCGTGGTGCTGCCGGTCAGATCCTTGATCCGCCCGACCATCACCGGGCTGACGATCCCGCCGAATTGCCCCAGCGTGTTGATCACCGCAATCCCGCCCGCCGCGCCAGCGCCAGCACCGGCAAGCAACTTCGGTGGCAGGGTCCAGAAGCTCGGAATCGAAGCGATGATCCCGGCGCCCAGCAAGCCCAGGGCGACGATCAGGAACGTGGTGTGGCTGGCGAAAATCCCGGCACTGAAAAAGCCGATCGCGCCGACGATGACCAGCCCGGCGACAAACTTGCGCCGTTCACCGGTCGCGTCCGACAAGCGCCCGATCACCACCATGCTGATCGCCCCGCAAATGTACGGAATGGCCGTCAGCAGGCCGATCATCACCGGGCTCTCGGTGCCGGCGCTGCGGATCAATTGCGGCGCCCAGAAATTCAAACCGTAGGACGCCACCTGGATCAGGAAGTAGATCAGGCCCAAGGTCAGGAAACCGGGAATCTTCAACGCCGCGAGCAGCGAGCCGCCGCTCTTGTGCGGTTCATGCTGGGCGATGCGGCTGGACAGCAGTTTCTTCTCGTCAGCCGTCAGCCAGTGCGCATCCTCGATGCGATCCTTAAGCAGCATCAGCACCAGAAAACCGAGACCGATGCACGGCACGCCGCCGAGCAGAAACAACCAGTGCCAGCCGCGCATTTGCAGCACGCCGTCGAGGTGTTCCAGTACCAGACCGGAGAACGGCGCGCCGACCAGCCCGGCAAACGCTGAGGCGAGAAACAGCATCGAGGTGATGCGGCCACGGAAGTGCTGCGGAAACCACAGCGTCAGGTAATACAGCACGCCCGGGGCAAAACCGGCTTCCATCGCACCGATCACAAAGCGCAGCGCGTAGAACTGCCATTCACTTGTCACGAAGACCATCAGTGCCGTCGCCACGCCCCAGGACATCATGATTCGGGCGATCCAGCGGCGCGCGCCGACCTTGTACAGCATCATGTTGCTGGGCACCTCGAACAGCACATAACCGACCACGAACAGCCCGGCGCCGAGACCGTAAGCGGTATCGCTCAGGCTCAGGTCGGCTTGCAGCTGGAACTTGGCGAAGCTGATGTTGATGCGATCGAAAAAGGCGAACAGGTAACAGACCATGATCAGCGGCATCAGGCGCCAGGCGACTTTGCTGACCAGGGCTTTTTCGGCATCGTGATCGACGGACGAGCTTGCGCCCGCCTCCATTACATTGAGGCTCATAGCTTTTCTCCAGGCGGACTGCCGGTGGGCGTCCGATTGTTGTTGTTGTCTGGTTTGGTTTTTAACTGTAGGAGTGAGCCTGCTCGCGATAGCGGTGTATCAATCACCGCAAATGTTGCCTGACACACCGCTATCGAGAGCAGGCTCACTCCTACAGGGGGATTGGTGTTGTCAGGTGGGGATTGGGTGCAGGTCGCAGTTGCGCCCGGCCTTGGCCAGTTGACCGGGGACTTCGTGGCCAAGCAAAGCCGGCAGACCTCGCGAGAGTTGCAACAACAGCGGCAAATCAATGCCGGTGTGGATGCCGATCTCATCGCACAGATTCACCAGGTCTTCCGTGCAGATATTGCCCGACGCCCCCGGCGCAAACGGGCAACCACCGAGGCCACCAAGCGCCGCATCGAAACGCCGCGCCCCCGCCTCATAAGCCGCCAGCACATTGCACAAGCCCAGACCGCGGGTGTTGTGAAAATGCAGGGTCAGATCCGCCGGCGAAACCCGCTGCAACACCCGCCGCACCAACCGATCGACCTGTCGCGGATTGGCCATGCCGGTGGTGTCGGCGAGGGTGATGCCCTGAATGCCGAGCTCCTGATAAGCGTCGAGGATTTGCAGCACGCGATCCTCGTCAATCTGACCTTCGAACGGGCAACCGAACGTCGTCGCAATGCTGCCATTGAGGCGCACGCCGGAGCCGCTGGCGAACGCGACAATCTCTGCAAACGCCGCCAACGAGTCTTCACAGCGCATGCGCATATTGGCCATGTTGTGCGTCTGGCTGGCGGACATCACCAGATTCAGCTCATCGGCACCGGCCTCCAGTGCGCGCTGCGCGCCTTTGAGATTGGGGATCAGCGCGACGTAAATCACCTGCGGTTGACGCTGAATCCCCTTGAACACCTGCTCGCCATCACGCAGCGCCGGAATGGCTTTCGGCGACACAAACGAACCGGCCTCGATGCGACTGAAACCCGCCAGCGACAGTTGATCGATCAGCGCGATTTTGTCGACGGTTTCCACCCACGTCGGTTCGATCTGCAAGCCGTCGCGGGGCGAGACTTCCTGGACGATCAAGGTTTGCGAATAGTCCGTGATCATTGCACCACCCCTTGGCTTTTCAGGCGTTCGATGTCGAGTTCAGTCAGGCCGAGGCCGGTGAGAATGCCGTCGGTGTGCTGGCCGAGTGTCGGCCCCGACCAGTTCACGCCGCCGGGGGTCTCCGAGAGTTTCGGGACGATGCCGGGCATCTTCACGGTTGCGCCGCCGGGCAGTTGCGCGTTGAGCAACATGTCCCGCGCCTGATAGTGCGGATCGGTAACGATGTCGGCCACCGAATAGATCCGGCCTGCGGGCACTTCTGCGCCTTCGAGCGCCGCGAGGACGGCGTCGATCGGCAGGCTGCTGGTCCAGTGGGTGATGGCGGCGTCGAGCACACCGCTTTTGGCGGCGCGACCATCGTTATGGGCAAATTCTTCGGCATAAGCCAGGTCATCACGGCCAATGGTGTGCATCAGACGTTTGTAGATCGGGTCGCTGTTGCCGGCGATCACCACGTAAGCGCCATCAGCCGTGAGGTAAGTATTGGACGGTGCGATGCCCGGCAAAGCGCCGCCGCTGCGCTCACGGACATGGCCGAGCATGTCGTATTCCGGCACCAGGCTTTCCATGACGTTGAACACGCTTTCGGCCAGCGACACGTCGACGATCTGCCCGCCGCCCTGCCCGGTCTTGACCCGTAGCAGCGAGATCAGCGCGCCGATCACCGCGTGCAGCGAGGCCAGCGAATCGCCGAGGCTGACACCGACCCGCGCCGGGGGCGAACCGGGGGTGCCAGTGGTGTAGCGAATGCCGCCCATCGCTTCGCCAATCGCGCCAAAGCCGGGGCGGTCGCGGTACGGGCCGGTCTGGCCATAACCGGAAATGCGCACGAGGGTGAGATTGGGATTCAGCGCGTGGAGCACGTCCCAGCCCAGGCCCAGTTTCTCCAGCGCGCCGGGGCGCAGGTTTTCGATGATCACGTCGGCATCGCTGGCCAGTTGTTTGACCAGTTCGATGCCTTCCGCGGATTTCAGGTTGAGCGCCAGGGATTTCTTGTTGCGTGATTGCAGGTACCACCACAGCGACGTGCCTTCGTGCAGCTTGCGCCATTTGCGCAGCGGGTCGCCCTGACCCATGGCTTCGATCTTGATCACCTCGGCGCCGAACTCGGCGAGCATGCGCGCGGCAAATGGCGCGGCGATCAGGGTGCCGATCTCGATCACTTTGATCGCACTCAAGGGGGCAGTCATCGCGGGGTACCTCTTGTTCTTGGAATATGCGGCCAAGGCTAGAGGAACGATGACTGGGCAATCCAGCCGTCTCTCGGCAAAGGGCGTTCGCGAAATGCGAACGCTCAGGGGTGAATTCCAATCAGTCCTCCAGAGCAGGCTCGCTCCCACAGGGATTGGTGGCGGCTGCAGATTCTGTGTTCAACACCCATCCACTGTGGGAGCGAGCCGGCTCGCGAAGAGGCCAGCCCATTCAGCGGAAATTTATCAGCCCTGCCCGCGCAAATGCTCAAACAACAACCGACTCACCGGCGACAACCGCGCCTCATCCCGCACCACCACAATTAACGCGCGATCCGACCACTCATCCGTCAACGGCACCGCGTGCAACCCCAGCGCCTGACCAAACAGCTCATAGGCGCGCTGCGGCAAAATGCCAATGCCCATGTTGGCCTGAACCATCCGGCACACCGCATCGAACCCCGGCACGTGAATACGAATTCGCAGGACTTTACCGGCCTGGCGCGCGGCCGCGTGGGTGCGCATGTTGATCGAACTGGCCGCGTGCAAACCGACGTAATCGCTGTCCAGAGTTTCGCTGAAGGCAACGAATTCACGCGCGGCCAACGGATGCTCCGGCAGCATCACCACCACCAGTTTGTCCTGGCGGTACAACACGCTGTGCAGACCTTTGGTGTCGCTGTCGTTGGAACAGATACCGAGATCCGCCACGCCATCGAGTACACCCTGAATCACCCCGGCGCTGGGCCGTTCCTCAAGGTCGGTCTTGACCTGCGGATGCTGCGCGGAGAAGTCGCGCAGGTCTTCGGGAAGAAACTGAATGATCGCCGAGAGGTTCGCCAGCATGCGCACGTAACCGCGCACACCGTGACTGTGTTCGCCGAGCTCAAGGCCCATTTTCTCGACGTTGAACAGCATTTGCCGCGCATGGTGCAGCAGTGTTTCCCCGGCCGGGGTCAGCGTCATGCCCTTGGCCTGGCGCACGAACAAACTGATCCCGAGCGCCTCTTCCAACTCCATCAGCCGTTTGCTCGCCGCCGACACGGCGATGGCTTCCCGCGAGGCGGCACGGGTCAGCGTGCCCTCTTCGTGCACGGCGACAAACAGTTGCAGGGTGATCAGGTCGAGGCGGCGGATCAGGCTTTTTTGCAACATGGAAGGCTCAATGACTGGGGTTGGTCAGTATCGGCAGGATAGCCCGATTTTCGCCCACGTCAGACAGGTGATTGCTCGATAGATTTTGTGGTTTCGCCCTACAAACAAAACTCTGTCGCCTTTCAGGATTCGCAGAAACAGCTGATTTTTGCCGGATTTTTCGTTCTGTAAAGTCTGGCAACACACACAAATTGCAACACCCCATGGATCGCTACGCTCAAGGAATGTCGCCTGTGAATCTTCCGTTGCATACGCCCAATCTGTATTCAAATTTCCGCAAAATCATCGCCCTGGCCGACTACGATTGGGAGATCGCCGAACAGAGCAAGGTCGCCGGTCTCAATGTTGCAGTGCAGAGTCCCAACCACCTGCTTGATCAGTACGGACGTGAATTCCATCACTTCTGTACGACCTCATACCTTGGGCTCGATCATCACCCAGCCCTGCTCGAAGGCGCCATCACCGCCCTGCGCGAAACCGGCAGCCTGCGCGTCGCCAACTCGAAGAACCGCTGCAAACTGGCGATTCTCGAGCAATACGAGAACGAATTGTCGCAACTGTTCGATGCGGTCTGCCTGAGCACCTTGTCTTGCAGCGCGGCCAGCGCCGGGATCCTGCCCTTGCTGGCGAGCGGCATCTTCACTGAAGGCCAGCCGCCAGTGATGGTGTTTGACCGTCACGCGCATTATTCGATGAATCATCTGAAGGCCGCGTGCGCCGACGAAACCCGCGTGGTGACTGCGCCGCACAACGACATGGATTTTCTCGAGAGCGCCTGCCAGCAACACGGCCGCGTGGCTTACGTCGCCGATGGCGCGTACAGCATGGGCGGCGTCACCAACATGGAAGGCCTGTTGTATTTAAAGGATCGCTATGGGCTGTTTCTTTATCTTGATGACTCCCATGCGTTGTCCGCTGTCGGTCAGCAGGGCGCCGGCCTCGTTCGACCAAGGGTAGCGGCGCTGGAGGAGGACTGCGTGATCGTCGCGTCACTGGCCAAGTCGTTTGGCGCCAGCGGCGGGTTGGTGATGTTGGGCAACGAGCGACAGAAGACGCTGATTCAGCGCTACGGCGGGCCAAGCAATTGGTCGCAAAGTCTCAACTGCGCGGCGATCGGTGCCGGCAGAGCGTCGATCCGCCTGCATCGCAGCGCCGAGTTCGCCACGCTGCAAAGCAATCTTCAGGCTAATATCCGCCTCTTTGACAGCCTGATCTGCACCGATCAATGCCACAGCAACATGGCCATTCGGTTGATCACATGCGCACAGGCTAACGTGGCCAATCTTATTGCCAGTGAATTGGCCGAACAGGGATTTTTCACCAGCGCGGTATTTTTCCCGGTGGTCGCACAAGGCAAGGCCGCCATCCGTATTACGCTGCGCGCGGACATGCAGCCGGCGCTGATCCGGCGCTTCTGTGAAGTGATCACCGGTCTGTTGCGTACCCACCGTTGCGATCTCGACGACTGAAAACAGGGACGAGTCATGAACGCCAGCATCACCCTCCTGATCACCTGCAGCACGGTTTTTCTCGCTCAGTTGGGCATGAGTATCTATTTGCCGGCATTGCCGCAGATCGCCCTTTATCTGCGGGCAGAACCTGCGCAGGTGTCGTGGGGGTTGTCGCTGTACCTGATCGGCATGGCGCTGCCGATGTTGCTCTGGGGCAGTCTGGCCCAGCGCATCGGACGCAAACCGGTGTTGTTGGCAGCGTTGGTCATTTACGGCTTGGCCAATCTGGCGTTGCCGCGAGGTTCGACGCTTGAAGCGTTTTTGCTGCTGCGTCTGATGCAAGGCGTCGGTGCCAGCGGCATTTCGGTGATGGCGCGGGTGCTGATCCGTGACAGCTTTCGCGGCGATCTGCTGGCCAAGGCGTTGTCGTGGGTTTCGATTTCGTTCGTGGTGGCCTTGGGCATCGGCCAATACGCGGGCTCGCTGATCGAGGCGACGGCGGGCTGGCAAGCGATTTTTTACTGGCTCGGCGCAACGAGCCTGTTGATGGCGCTGATGGTGTCGCGAGTCGCTTTCCCCCCGATGGCTGATGAACCGGCCAGCGCCTCATCGTGGTCGGCTTATCGGCAGATTCTGTTGCACCGGGCGTTTCTTCTGCCGGCGCTGGCCGGTGGCTTGGGCTACGGTGTGATCATCGCTTTCAACACGGCGGCGCCCCTGATCTTGCAGGGCCCGTTCGCGTGGTCGTCGGTGGATTACGGACTGCTCGGCTGGCCAATCAGCGCGGCCTATTTTCTCGGGGCGCTGGCGGTCAATCACTTTGTGCTGCGCACCGGCCAAGCGTGGTTGATGACCGTCGGCGCAGGGTTGGTATTGGCGGGTAGCAGCGTGATGTTGCTGGGCAGTCTGGCGGCCAGTTCCATCGCGTTACTGTTTTGGTTGCCGTATTGCGTGGCGGTGTTCGGCCAATCATTGAACTACCCGATCAGCCTGTCGCGCGCCAACGATGGCGCGCCGATTGCCGGGGCGTATGCAATGGCGCTGAGCGGGTTCATTCATCAATTGATGGCGGCGATCATCGGCGCGCTGGCCAGTCTGATCGCCAGCCCACACGCTTGGCCCCTGTCGCTGCTGTGCACGTTGCTGGCCGTCGGCGCGATGTTCTGTGTACGGATGGCGCCGATCGGCGCCAAGCGTTAGAAGGCGTTGCGGAAGATTTCCTCGATCTGGCGCTGATCCGCCGCCCGAGGATTGGTCAGACCGCAGGCGTCCTTCAGGGCATTGCTGGCGAGTAACGGGATGTCGCTGAGCTTGGCGCCGAGTTCACGTAAGCCACCGGGAATCTCAACGTCTTTGGCCAGACAGCGGATCGCGCTGATGGCCGCTTGCGCGCCCTCTTCGGCGCTAAAACCCCGAATGTCGGCGCCCATCGCGTGGGCAACGTCGTTCAGCCGCTCGGCACAGACCAGCGCATTGAACGTCTGCACATGGGGCAGCAGCACGGCGTTACAGACGCCATGGGGCAAGTCATAGAAACCGCCCAACTGATGCGCCATCGCATGCACATAACCGAGGGAGGCATTGTTGAACGCCATGCCTGCGAGAAATTGCGCGTACGCCATGTTCTCCCGTGCGGCGCGGTCGCTGCCGTCGCGCACGGCCAGACGCAGGTTGTTGCTGATCAGGGTCATGGCCTTGAGCGCGCAGGCGTCGGTGATCGGATTGGCGGCGGTCGAGACGTAGGCTTCGATGGCGTGAGTCAGCGCATCCATGCCCGTGGCGGCGGTCAGGGCTTCAGGCATGGCGACCATCAGTTCCGGGTCGTTGACCGACAGCAGTGGCGTGACGTTGCGGTCGACGATGGCCATTTTCACGTGGCGCGATTCGTCGGTGATGATGCAGAAACGGGTCATCTCGCTGGCGGTGCCGGCGGTGGTGTTGATGGCGATCAGCGGCAGTTGCGGTTTGCTCGATTGATCAACGCCTTCGTAATCGCCAATCTGTCCGCCATTGGTCGCACACAGGGCAATGCCTTTGGCGCAGTCGTGGGGTGAACCGCCGCCAAGGGACACGACGAAGTCGCAGCGGCTTTCCTTGAGCAAACCCAGGCCGGACTCGACGTTGGCGATGCTTGGATTCGGTTTGGCGCCGTCGAAGATCACCGAATCGATGTCCTGCATCGCCAGTTTCTCGGCGACCATGGTTGCCACGCCGGCCTTGGCCAACCCGGTGTCGGTGACGATCAGCGCCTTGCGAAAACCATAGTTGCGGATCGCAACCATGGCTTCGTCGAGGCAACCATTGCCCATGATGTTTACCGCCGGAATGAAAAAGGTACTGGTCATGCGCGCGTCTCCTGACTGGGGCCGAATCGACTGCTCCGGTTCGGCGGATAGACACAGCATCGACCGATCGGTCACGAGCGATGTTGATCTGGCTCAATGCCCGCTCGTGATAAAGTCGCCGCCCATCAGCCCCTTTGTTTTGAGACCGCCTACGCAATGACCGATTTTCTGGATGTCGACGCCAGCCTTGAAGACTGGAACACCCTGCGCGCCGCGACCGACTTCAACGGCTTGTTGGTGGGCAATGGTGCCAGCCGTGCGGTGTGGGACGACTTCGGCTACGACTCGCTGTTCGAAAACGCCCGCACCGTGGAAGAAAAACCGCTCAGCCCGTCGGAACTGGCGGTGTTCGACGCCATGCAGACGCGCAGCTTCGAGCAGGTGCTCGGCGCTCTGAAAACCACCAGTCGGGTCAACAAGGCCCTGGCCGTCAGTTCGGCGGCGCCGCGCAATCGCTACTACGCGATCAAGGAAGCGCTGATCAACACCGTGCACGCGGTGCACATTCCGTGGCGGCTGGTGAAAGCCTCGACGCTGGCGACGCTGAATGAAGAACTGGCGCGCTACCGCACGGTGTTCACCACCAATTACGACTTGCTCAACTACTGGGCGCTGCAACACAACAGCGACGCCATCGACGACCTGTTCAACGGCGCCAATGCGAGTTTTGATCTGAGCGAAACTGCCACCGACAAACCGCGTTTGCTTTATCTGCACGGTGGTCTGCATCTGGTGCGCAATCAGGACGGCACCGCGCGCAAACTGACCTCAACCGAAGGCACGTTGCTCGGTAGCTTCGCGATCAACAATACGATCAAGACGCTGGATGACGTGCCGCTGTTCGTCACCGAAGGGCCGAGTGCGGACAAGCTCAAGACCATTCGCAGTTCGGATTATCTGTCGTTCTGTTATGAGCAATTGCTCGAGCATGGCGGCAGTCTGTGCATCTTTGGCCATGCGTTGGGCGAGCAGGATGCGCACATCGTGCGGGCGCTGCGATTGGCGAAACCTGCGACGGTGGCGATCTCGATTTACCCGCGCAGTGCTGCGTTTGTTCAGCATCAGAAGCGGCATTACGCGAAGGTGTTTGAGGGGACGGGGGTTGCGTTGCGGTTTTTTGATGCGAAGACGCATGCGCTTGGCAGTCCGAAGTTATCGGTGCCGGTCGAGGTTTGATGCAGGCCTGACTGACGCCTTCGCGAGCAGGCTCACTCCTACAGGGGATCGCATTTCAACTGTAGGAGTGAGCCTGCTCGCGATAGCTTTAGCCCAATCAACTCATTCTTCGGCGCTGTGCACCACCACCAGCAACTGCGCTTGCACCTCACCCACAGACCTGATCCGGTGCGGTTTCTGCGCATTGAAGTGCAGCGCATCGCCGCGCTGCAGCAGCACCTTCTCGTTCATGAAATCCACTTCCACTTGCCCTTCATGAACGAACAAAAACTCCTCGCCCAGATGCTCCTTGAAGGTCTTGTCGCTGAACTCGCTCGGCGGATAGATGATGAACGGCAGCAGATTGCGCTCGCTGACCTGATGGGCCAGCACCGCATAACCCGGGCTCTGATCATTCGCCGCCAGTGACTGGCGCTCATGGCTGCGCACCAGGCTGTAGCTGTCGAGGCTGACGTTGTCTTCGGAAAACAATTCCTCGACCTTAACGTTCAGCGCCTTCGCCAGTTTCAACGCAGCAGCAATCGACGGGGTGTTCAGCCCGCGCTCGACTTTCGACAGATAACTCTTGGTCATGCCGGATTTTTCGGCCAATGCCTCAAGGGTTACGCCAAGTTTTTTTCTCAACAATTTCAAACGGATAGACATGCGCGGCGATTATTCCAGCAAGGAAGCGACAATTCGTGCTTGCCAATGACACTTTGTGTCATATAGCCTCTTTAGTGTCATTTGCAATCACCCAAAGGACACAGACATGGCCAAGACATTAGCACTACCCAAAGACCAACTGGTCAAGCAAGCGCTTATCCAGATGCAAAAAAGCCTGGCGGATAATACGTGGACAGACCGGCAAAAGCTGGCTCTGACCTGCCGGATTCTGTTCGAGAACGGTCACGACTCCGGTCTGGCCGGGCAAATCACCGCTCGCGGCCCGCAGCCCGGCACCTATTACACTCAGCAATTGGGCCTGGGTTTCGACGAAATCACTGCGAGCAACCTGCTGCTGGTCAACGAGGATCTCGAAGTGCTCGAAGGTCACGGCATGGCCAACCCGGCCAACCGTTTCCACAGCTGGGTGTACCGCGCTCGGCCGGATGTGAACTGCATCATCCATACGCACCCGACACACGTTGCCGCGCTGTCGATGCTCGAAGTGCCGCTGCAGATTTCCCACATGGACTTGTGCCCGCTGTACGACGACTGCGCGTTTCTCGAAGGCTGGCCGGGGGTGCCGGTGGGTAACGAAGAAGGCGAACTGATTGCCGGCGCGTTGGGCGACAAACGCGCGATTGTGCTTTCGCATCACGGTCAATTGTCGACCGGCACGACGATCGAAGAGGCGTGTGTCATCGCCCAACTGATCGAACGCGCGGCCAAGCTGCAACTGCTGGCGATGGCCGCCGGCACGATCAAACCGATCATCCCCGAGCTGGGCCGCGAGGCTCATGACTGGATTGCCAAGCCGAAACGCCACGCCGCTGCCTTCAATTACTACGCCCGGCAGAACCTGCGCCAACACGCCGATTGCCTGAACTGAACACCCATTACGGAGACAACCTCATGTCCAATATTCACGGCATCATCGGCTACACCATCACCCCGTTCGGCGCCAACGGCGAAGGACTGGATCTGCCCGCCTTGGGTCAATCGATCGATCGCCTGATCGACAGCGGCGTCCACGCCATCGCGCCATTGGGCAGCACCGGCGAAGGCGCTTACCTGAGCGACGCGGAGTGGGATCAGGTCGCCGAATTCAGTATCAAGCATGTGGCCAAACGTGTGCCGACCATCGTCAGCGTTTCCGACCTGACCACCGCCAAAGCCGTACGCCGCGCGCGTTTCGCCGAAGCCCATGGCGCCGATGTGGTGATGGTGCTGCCGGCTTCGTACTGGAAACTCACCGAGGCGGAAATCCTCGCCCACTACCGCGCCATCGGCGAGAGCATCGGCGTGCCGATCATGCTCTACAACAACCCGGCCACCAGCGGCACGGACATGTCGGTGGATTTGATTCTGCGCATCGTCAACGCCGTGGAAAACGTGACCATGGTCAAGGAGAGCACTGGCGATATTCAACGCATGCACAAGCTGCAATTGCTCGGCGAAGGTCAGGTGCCGTTCTACAACGGCTGCAATCCGCTGGCGCTGGAGGCGTTTGCCGCCGGGGCGAAAGGCTGGTGCACGGCGGCGCCGAACCTGATCCCGCAGTTGAATCTGGATCTTTATGACGCGGCCATGGCCGGCGATCTGGATCGGGCGCGGGATCTGTTCTATCGCCAGTTGCCGCTGCTGGATTTCATTCTCAAGGGTGGCTTGCCGGCGACGATCAAGGCTGGCATGCGGCAGACCGGGCTGGAGGTTGGCGATCCACGCTTGCCGGTATTCCCGCTGAGTGAAGCAGGCCAGACTCAATTGCAGACGATCCTGAAGACCCTGCGCTGATCTCACTGGCACCGCAAAAACCACTGTAGGAGTGAGCCTGCTCGCGATAGCGGTGGGGCAGTTGAGCATGTGTCGACTGGCCCACCGCTATCGCGAGCAGGCTCACTCCTACAGGGGGATGTGGTGAGTTCAGAGGACAGGCAAGGTCTTGTCCTTGATCACTTTGCTCGGCCCGTTCGTCTTCACACTGGCAATGCCCTTGTCGCACGCCGACTCCGAGGAATACGCCTCGCTGCTGCCGATGATCTGATGATTGGCCGCTTTCAGATTGAAGTACGGATGGCCGTCCTTCGTCGATTTCTTCTCGTAGCGCTCATCCAGCGGGCTATTGGTTTGCACCGCAGCGATGCCGCCGTCGGCCGCTGCGCGAGTGGTGTACAGCTCGCTGGTCAAAATGGTTTCGGCATTCGCTGCTTTCAACACGAACCTGAACTGGCCGTTGCTGCTTTTACTGATTTCGTACCATCCGGACATGCTCGTTTCTCCTTGGCAATTGAGAGATTTCGCGCTTCAGAGTAAAGACCAGTCCTGGATTTCTGTCGCCTGTACCGGCCCTATCGCTGGCAAGCCAGCTCCCACAGGGGTCTCCTGTGTGCTCACTACCTGAGCCTCACCGCTAAACCTGTGGGAGCTGGCTTGCCAGCGATGGGGTCAACCCGGTCTCGACTATTTCACCACCGCCCGCACCACCGATAACTCCGGCGCACTCACCCGCCGCTGACTCAGATAGCGCATACAACTCACCCGCAGGAACGAGGCAAAATTCACCACCTCGCCGCGATAATCCATCACCTCTTCATACAGCTTGGCGATCAATTGATTGGTGGTCATGCCGTCGACTTCGGCGATTTCGCTGAGGATGTCCCAGAACTGATTTTCCAGGCGTAGCGTCGTCACCACGCCGCAGATGCGCAGCGAGCGCGAGCGTGATTCGTAGAGAATCGGGTCAGCCTTGACGTAGAGCTCGCACATCGGCGGTTCCTCGTTACAGGGTGATTTTGGTGCCGAGCAAACCGAGGAAACCGGCCAGCCAGTGCGGATGCGCCGGCCATGCCGGGGCAGTGGCCAGATTGCCTTGAACGTGGCCTGCCGTCACCGGGATATCGATGTACGTACCGCCCGCCAGTCGCACTTCCGGGGCGCAGGCCGGATAGGCGCTGCATTCGCGACCTTCCAGAACGCCCGCGGCTGCCAACAGTTGCGCGCCGTGGCAGACCGCGGCAATCGGTTTGCCGGCCTTGTCGAAGGCGCGCACCAGGTCGAGGACTTTTTCGTTGAGGCGCAGGTATTCCGGGGCACGGCCGCCGGGGATCAGCAGCGCGTCGTAATCGGCCTCGCCGACCTTGGCGAAATCGAAATTGAGGGCGAACAGGTGACCGGGTTTCTCGCTGTAGGTCTGGTCGCCTTCGAAGTCATGGATCGCGGTGCGCACGGTCTGGCCGGCGGCCTTGTCCGGGCACACGGCATGGACGGTGTGACCAACCATTTGCAGGGCCTGGAACGGCACCATCACTTCGTAATCTTCGACGTAATCGCCGACCAGCATCAGGATCTTTTTCGCGGCCATGGGGAGGACTCCTCTGGGGGAATGCTTGGGAGTGTTCAAGGTAGACCTTATCCAGCGGCTCGGGTAACAACCGGCTACTACTGAGTTGGCGCCATCGCGAGCAGGCTCACTCCTACAGGGGGAACGCATTTCAAATGCAGGAGTGAGCCTGCTCGCGATGACGCCGGCAAACTGTACGCCTAAGTCTGTGCCCAGCTGTAACAGCCCGAACCACCCGGTTTATGGCTTTATAAAGGTCATTCCCTGCCACCTTCAATTCTGGTCCACCATCATGTCCTCGCGCGAAAACACCGGCATGGCCCTCGGCCTGCTCGGCGTGGTGATTTTCAGCCTCACCCTGCCCTTCACCCGCATCGTGGTGCAGGAACTGCATCCATTGCTCAACGGTTTGGGTCGCGCATTGTTTGCAGCGATCCCGGCGGCGTTGCTGTTGCTGTGGCGTCGCGAGAAATGGCCGACGTGGCGGCAGGTCAAAGGCCTGAGCCTGGTGATCGCCGGAGTGATTCTCGGTTTCCCGGTGTTGTCGGCGTGGGCCATGCAAACCTTGCCGGCGTCCCACGGGGCGCTGGTCAACGGCTTGCAACCGCTGTGCGTGGCGCTATACGCCGCGTGGTTGTCCCATGAGCGGCCGTCGAAAGCCTTCTGGGCCTGCGCGGCGTTGGGCAGTGCGTTGGTGCTCGGTTATGCGCTGTACACCGGGGCCGGCAGTATTCAGGCGGGCGATCTGCTGATGCTCGGCGCGATTGCGGTCGGTGGGCTGGGTTACGCCGAAGGTGGCCGGTTGGCCAAGGAGATGGGTGGCTGGCAGGTAATCTGCTGGGCGCTGGTGCTGTCGACACCACTGTTGATCGGGCCGGTGCTGTATCTGGCGCTGCAACATCAAGGCGCGGTGTCGGCCAAGACCTGGTGGGCTTTTGGTTATGTGGCGCTGTTCTCGCAGTTTCTCGGTTTTTTCGCGTGGTACGCCGGACTGGCCATGGGCGGGATTTCCCGGGTCAGTCAGGTGCAGCTGTTGCAGATCTTCTTCACCATCGCGTTTTCGGCGTTGTTCTTTGGTGAGCATGTCGAGCCGATTACCTGGGTGTTTGCCTGCGGGGTGATTGCGACCGTCATGCTCGGCCGCAAGACCGCGGTGCGCCCGGCCCGCATCGCCACCACATAAGCTGTAGGAGCTGCGGCACGCTGCGATCTTTTGATTTTGCCCTTAAAAACAAGATCAAAAAATCGCAGCGTGCCGCAGCTCTTACACGGATCGGATCAGGCCAGGAAGCCGTCGGCGCGCAATAGCGTTTCCAGGCAGTGCTCGCTGATGTTGTAGAAGTCTTTCAACTCCTGAATCTTCACCAACAGCTGAGCCGGATCCACCGGCTCGGCGCGTTTCACCGCCAGAATCATCTTGTTCTTGTTGGTGTGGTCCAGCGAAATGAACTCGAAAACCTTGGTTTCGTAACCGCAGGCTTCCAGAAACAGCGCACGCAAGCTGTCGGTGACCATTTCCGCTTGCTGGCCCAAGTGCAAACCGTATTGCAGCATCGGTTTGAGCAGCGCCGGGCTCTGGATCTGCAGGCGGATCTGCTTGTGGCAGCACGGCGAGCACATGATGATCGACGCACCCGAGCGAATACCGGTGTGGATCGCGTAGTCGGTGGCGATGTCGCAGGCATGCAGGGCGATCATCACGTCCAGTTCGCTCGGCGCCACGCTGCGCACGTCACCGCACTTGAACACCAGCCCCGGATGCTCGAGCTTTGCTGCCGCTGCGTTGCACAGGTTGACCATTTCCTCACGCAACTCGACGCCGGTGACTTCACCTTCGGCCTGCAAGGTATTGCGCAGGTAATCGTGAATCGCAAACGTCAGGTAACCCTTGCCCGAACCGAAATCGGCCACGCGCACCGGTTTGTCCAGCGCCAGCGGCGACGAGGTCAGGGCATGGCTGAACACTTCGATGAACTTGTTGATCTGCTTCCACTTGCGCGACATCGCGGGGATCAGCTCGTGCTGCGCGTTGGTCACGCCCAGGTCCCTGAGGAATGGTCGGCTCAGTTCAAGAAAACGGTTTTTCTCACGGTTATGCTCGGCGGACGGTGCTTCGCGCAATTGCTGAGGTTTGCTCTTGAACAGCGAAGATTTGCCCTTTTTGCTGTATTCCAGCTGAGCTTCGTCAGTGACCGCGAGTAAATGCGCATTTTTGAACGAGGTCGGCAGCAGCGCCGCAATCGTCGCCACGCCTTCGCTCAACGGCAGATTCTTGGTGATATCGCGAGTCTTGTAACGATAGACAAAGGACAGATTCGGCTGCGCCTTGACCGTCACCGCTTTGATGATGACCCGCTGCAGATCCGCTTCTTCACCGACGTACTTGGCCAGCACCAATTTGATGAAGCCGTTCTGTTCGAGGCTGGTTTGCAGCAGCTCGATGAACTGGGCGTGGTGATCGGGCGCAGGCTGGGTGGCAGGGGCGGTAACGGACATGAAAAAGCGGCCTCGGACGGGCGAAATCGGGAATGGCGGGTATTTTAGGGGGGATGGGGGTTGGGGACACGCTCTTATTTACCCAACGGTTGTCAGAAGCACCCTCACCCTAGCCCTCTCCCAGAGGTAGAGGGGACTGACCGAGGTGTTTTCACGAGTTACGCCGACCTGAAATACCGAGTCGAACTCGGGTATTAAAAGCATCAAATCAAACGATCATCTGTTGATCCATAATCGACTCGGTCTTTCAGGTCGATGTCGAGCGCAAGACACCTCGGTCGGCCCCCTCTCCCTCCGGGAGAGGGCTGGGGTGAGGGTTTGTCTTACCCCAGCACAATCAACCGATTCGGCAACTCATTCCGAACCTGCGTCACCGGCACATGCACCTTCAGCAATTCCCCACACGCCTCAATACACGTCACAAACCCTTCCAGCGTGCGCCCCTGCCGCACCTGCTCAGTAAACGCCGCCACAATCGCATCCCAACTCTTGTTATCCAGCCGTTTGGAAATCCCCTCATCCACCAGAATCTCCACATACCGCTCCGCCTCACAGACAAAAATCAGCATGCCGGTACTGCCCACCGTGTGATGCAGGTTCTGCTCGAGGAACTGCCGGCGTGCCAGGTTCGACGCGCGCCAATGCCGCACGCGACGCGGGATTAGATGGGTAGTGATTTTCGGCAAACGAAACAGCAGGCACAGCACGATAAACGCGCCCCACTGCACCAGCAGCAAGCTGTGCATGGTCAACCACCCGGTCAGGTAGTGCACGACGCCGGGCACCACCAGCGCGAAAAGGCTCGCCCACAACAGCGGGATGTAAGCGTAGTCATCAGCGCGGGCGGCGAGTACCGTCACCAGTTCGGCGTCGGTGTCGCGCTCGACCCGGGCGATCGCCTCGGCGACTTTGCGTTGTTCGTGTTCAGTCAGTAATGCCATGTTGAAAAGTGCCTGCTCATTATTCTTTTAATGTCACCAGCCGCCGGATGAACCCCCCCCCACCGCCCCCCCCCCCCGCCACTGTCAGTT
>NZ_LIGE01000029.1 GCF_001297015.1 Pseudomonas sp. RIT-PI-r
CCCACAAACCTGTCGTCAGATTAACCGTCGCCTCACCTTTGACGGTGGCGCCATCCTTGATCTGGACTTTCTGACCTTTAGCCCCGGCCCCTGAAAGTTTGACTGTGGTGTCGACGGTCGTACCGCCTTGAGGAATCACCACGCCTTTGGAGTCCAGGGCCTGGGTGATGGTCGGTGCGACCAGTGCCACGGCTCTGATGGTGTAAGTGCGATCCGGAAACACCGTGGCCGTAGCCGCGTTGTTACTCTTGTCCAGCGAAGCCTTGAATTTGATCGTCAGCGTCGAGTCGTTGCCCAGTTCTTTCACGTAACTATTGGCAAAAGTGCGAGGCCAGAAACCCTGGCTGACCCACGTCGCATTGGCGTAACTCGCGCCGCCGCTCCACACCGTCAGGTTATGGGGGCTGCCATCGGCCTTTTTGCCTTCCAGGCTCATCCAGACGTGCTGGCCTACGTCGATCAACGTCCAGAGCAGACCATGAATTGTTGGGTTTTTGGTGCCGAGCGCGATCACATCCAGAACGTTGTTGGCATCGGCGTCGATGATCTTGGGCGTGATCAGAGCACTGGCCGGCAAGGTTTGAATGTTCAGCGTCAATGGCAGTGATGTGGTGGAGACGCCATTGCGCTCAATGGTGTAAGTCACGGTGACGGGTTTGCCCAGGCTGTAGGCGAGTACCGAACGTGGCACCGCGATTTCCAGCCCGGCGCTGACCAGCCGTTGCGGGCTGGTGTAGGAACCCGCTGGCACGGCGGTGGCGCCTGTCCATTGCACGGTCAGCTTGTCGTCAGGCAGCAGCGAACCCTGTGGCACCAGCACGCGAATCTCCGGCTGGGTCGGACTGAAGTTGTTGCCGGTCTGGCCGCGTACGGTCGGGGCGGGTAGTTCGAGCGGGCGGGAAAGGTGAACGTCCAGAGTCTTCACCGTGGAGGTACTGGAGTTACCCAACTGGTCGGTCACCACGAAGTCGAGTTCGATCTTGCCGTCGCCGATTTTTTGGAAGTCAGCGGTGAACAGCGTCACGGTCACCGGTGTCGGTGGGGAAGTGACCTCTCGGGTATACAACTCATTGCCGATCCGAAAGCGGACGAGGCTAAAAGGCTCCAGGGGGGTGAAGGTGAAACCGAACTCCACCCCTTGCGCCGCCTGTTCGGCACTCACGCCGTTGGCAACCACGTCTGGCGGGATCATCAGATCAAGGTTGACCGGCGCGCGCAGGTGATAGAGCACCAACAGATCGCGCGAGGTTTCGACGTTACCGCCGAGGCGGGTCACCTTGTAATACAGGCGATTGACCCCGTGATTCAAATGCCCGTGCGGCACATTCAGTGCGATGCGCTTTTGCTCGTCGCCGGGTTGAACGGTGGCGCTGTCCACCTGCGTAAGCTCGTTGTTTATAAACAGGGCAACCGAATCGAACGCCTCCATGGTCTGGTTGCGACTTTGCATCTCAGACCACGGGTCAACGACACATTGGAGGCCTGTCGGTTTGTCATCGTAGAGCGATCTGGGAACGCCGCCATTGGCGCGCTCGGGCGGTTTGATCGGCGATATCCAGCCTGGAAGGAAAACAGGAAACAGCACAAATGATTCGTTCAAGACCAATGACTGGATATCCACGATGTACTCCTTGGCATGACGGGTACTGCCGAATATGGCATTACCCATCACACACCAGTTCCGCCAAGCTCGCTACTGTCATATATGACAGGTTTTTGAGTATTTAAGTCGAACGGTCGAGGGGGCGTCCTACAACGGGTCAGGTATCGATCAGCTGCACCAGCAGATCGTCCACCTGATAATCGTTGCCGACCCCTGAGCCGACATGGCTGACGATGGCCAGAGTCATCTCGCTGGCGTTGGCGACGAAGTTGCCTGACAAGGTTGTCCAGGCCAGGTCATTGAGGGTGACCGGCCCGGTAATGGCAACGCCCCCGGCACTCAGCGACAGCGACGGTGCAGCATATTCGCCACGGAAGCGGATGCAGTTGACCGTCAACGAATACCGGCCACCGGGCTTCAGATTGGCGAATTGTTTCTGCAACACAACGCCCGCCGAGTTGTTGCTGTAGGTGTAATTTTGCGCCCTGTAGTTGCCTTGTTCGAACACGATGGTCCAGTCATTCGGCAGCGTTGCCGGACCCCGACGCCAGCCATTCCAGTCGTATTGGTCAAAATTTGTCAGGTCGTGTTTCAGCGGCGGCTCGCTGGCCTTGCCGATCCGCAGTGCCAGCAGCGGTGATTGCACTGGCGCACGCCCGGGGTTGGTCACCTTGTAGTGCACCGTCAGAGGATTGCCGGCGAAAGGTACGATGTAACGGCTGCCTGCATCAAAGGTCAGGGGCTGGTTGGGGTCAGTAATTGTGCGCCCGAAAATAAAGAGAAGCGTGACCCCGAGTTCATCGACGACCTGCCAAAACAGCTGCACCAACGCACCGGGTTTCAAGGCCCAGTAATCGGGGATGAACACTTTGGCCATGCTGATGTTGGCAGGCAGTTCGTCTTCCACAACCTGCTCGATCATTGGCGGGCGAAGGGTAAAGGCACCGCCCTGAATGGTGATATGGGTCGGTTTGGACAGTTGCGGCGCGCCAGTGCCTCCTGCGCTGAGGGTGTAGGTCAGTCTCAGGGAACCCCGGATCAGCGCCAGCACGCGCTCATTCTCGATTTCAAAATAAATCACGCTGCTCATCCCGTCCAGGGACCGGGTGTACGTGAACGTGACCGCTTCGCCCGTTTCCGTGAGGCCCTGCAGAGTCAGTTGCAACTGGTCATTCTTTGCATAATTGCTGAGGAAGATCACGACCCGCGCCGGTTCACCAAAGAGCAGGTCATGATTGAGTATGTTGCCCGGTGTCCTTTCGACTGCCGGAGCTGGCAGCAATGTGATTCCCGGTTTGCTTTGCAGGATTAGTGCATCCGACCAGCCGCTCTGATTGTGTACTTTGTCTGTCAACTGATAGCGCACCACCAGCGAATCGCTTGGTGGCAATGTGGCGAGCTGTTCCGGTGTCAGTTCAAAAACGATATCTGCCGTCGCATTGGTGACTTTGAACACCAACGTCAATGTCCCGAAGGCGAGTGTCACCACATCCTCCAGCGCTTGATGCAGGTAGCGTTTGATCGTCACGGTCATGCCGGTATCGATCACGCTCTGGTCAATGATCGTTTCCGAGGCGATGGGCAGCGGCAGGCCCTGGTTGAATGGCTTGCCACCGTCGGTGTCCGGATTGCCCGGCGGAAAACTTTTATAGTACAGCTGATAGGGTATTGAGCTTTCGACGTTACCGCTGATGCGCTCCACAGTGAAAGACAGCGGCTGATTTCCCGGCTGTGGATACCTGGAATTCATGTCACTGGCCGAGATATGGAACGGCACGTCTCGTGCCACACCGTCGGCATCGAGATGTTCGACGGTTACAGGAAATGAGGCCACGGGGGCAGGGTCATCGCCGAGATAGACATCGATATGGTCACCGACAGCCATCTGCAGATAGCTGAGGATGTACACCAGCAAGCCCTGAAGATCGCTGTGTACCATGCTGTAGTTGACCCCCAGCGCACCATCGCTCAGCGGCTTGTAGCCGATGACATACGGCGGTGGTACGGAGAGCAGGCCAATGTCGCCGGACGGCGGTGGAAAGATGACGACCTGTTCTTCTGAAGCGTTGGCGCTGCTGGTTGTCTGGCTCATGAGCAATAACCCATCGTCGGAGAGGCGGATGCCCTGGGGGGCGCACTGATCTCTATCGATTAGAACCGCACTGACCGGCACCGCCTACTGTCAGATCTGACAGGTAAGCGAACGTTTAAGACGAATGGTCAAGCTGAGGCATACCCGGTGGATCCGGTTATGGATTTCCAAACCTGAGCCCGCCCCGTGCAGGAGCTGCCGCAGGCTGCGATTTTTTGATCTTGTCTTTTAACAACAACATCAAAAGATCGCAGCCTGCGGCAGCTCCTACAGGGTGTCTTTTAAAAAGTTGGAGGCATCAGGATTTGCGCAAAGTCTTCTGCCGAAGGATATAGATCGTCACCAACACTGCACTGGTCAACATGAACCCCCGTGCCCACGGCAGAGGCACCAGGTAACACGAAAACAGAATGCTCGCCCACATCAGCCCGATCGCGTAGACCTTGCCCTTGAGCGGAATGCCGTTACCGTCGAGGTAATCGCGGATCCATGGCCCCAGTCGTGGATGTTCGACCAGCCATTGATAGAAACGCGGAGAGCTGCGCGCGAAGCAGGCTGCGGCGAGCAGGAGGAAGGGCGTGGTGGGCAGGACGGGCAGGAAGATCCCGATCACCCCCAATGCCACGCTAAGCCAGCCGATGGCCAGCAGCAAGTAGCGCAACATCAGGGGGCGGTTGCCTATGGGGTTGTCCATAGGCCGGATCTTAGTGGTGACGTGGCTTGAGGATCGCCGGTTTTTCGTCAGGCGCCTGGCACAGCAGGTACAGCGCGGTCAGTGCTTCTGGGATCTGCACGATCATGTCGTCCATCAGGTTGGCGTCCTTGGCAATGTCTTCGAACTCTGGCTGCTCGTCGAACAGGCCCGAACCGACCATGATCGGCAGGAGCATTTCGCTGACTTCATCTTCAGCGGTTTCGAACCAGGCTTCTTCACGCAGGAATACGCCTTCCATGAAACCGATGCACCAGCCGCGCAGTTCGGAGTCGTCCGGCTCTTCGCCCAGATCCAGTTCGCATGGCAGTTCGAATTCTTCATCGGATGCCAGTTGACGGGCGATGTGGGCCTTGAGGCCGATCAGCGTGGCTTCGATTTCTGCGCGCTGGGCGTCATCGGCGTAATGCGGCTCCTCGGCGAACAGGGCGTCGATCCATTCGCGCTCCGGTACGTCTTCGGCGCAGATCGACAGCGCGGTCAGATAACCGTGCGCGGCCACGTAATCCAGCGCCTCGTCATGCAGCTCGTCGGCATCGAGGAAGACTTGCAGGCGGGTCAGTTGCTCAGCGAAGGACATTACGGGGCTACCTTGGGGAATAAACAATGCGTGAATTCTAGGCCTTCTTGCGCGCTCAAGCCAGCCGAACGGCAGATTTGCCCTGATTCACCCACGTCGCTGTAGGAGCTGCCGCAGGCTGCGATCTTTTGATGTGGTTTTTAAAAGATCAAAAGATCGCAGCCTGCGGCAGCTCCTACAGGGGGACGGGGGCGCATTGTGGATTGTATCGACGGGTGTCGCCCTGTGCAGGGGAGGGCTCGGGTATACTGCCGCGTTTTGCGCTCCCTGCACGTATTGCAGCTGTCATGCAATGCGTTCTTACGATTCTGCGGTGCAGCCTTGCCCGTCATGAACCAGCCTTGCAGGGATGTTTTTGTGATTTTTGGAGTTTTTATGCTCGAACAGGCTCAACGCGTCCTCAAGGACATCTTCGGCTACGACAGTTTCCGTGGCCGTCAGGGTGCAATCATTGAGCGCGTGGCCAGCGGCGGGGATGCGCTGGTTTTGATGCCTACCGGTGGCGGCAAGTCGTTGTGCTTTCAGGTCCCGGCGCTGCTGCGCGAAGGCTTGGCGGTGGTGGTGTCGCCGCTCATTGCGTTGATGGACGACCAGGTCGCCACCCTCGAAGAGCTGGGCGTGGCGGCAGCGGCGTTGAACTCCACGCTGAGTGCCGAGCAGCAGCGCGACCTGGCCGCGCGGATCAAGCGTGGCGAAGTGAAGATGTTGTATCTGGCGCCCGAGCGCCTGGTGCAGCCGCGCATGCTGTCGTTCCTGCAGGGCTTGAACATTGCCTTGTTCGCCATCGACGAGGCGCATTGCGTATCGCAATGGGGCCACGATTTCCGTCCGGAATACCTGCAACTGGGCCAGTTGGCCGAGCTGTTCCCGGACGTGCCGCGCATTGCCCTGACCGCCACGGCCGACAAGCGTACCCGCGAAGAAATCGTCACGCGCCTGCACCTGCAGAACGCCGAGCGCTTTCTGTCGAGCTTCGACCGCCCGAACATCTTTTACCGCATCGTGCCCAAGGAGCAGCCGCGCAAGCAATTGCTGGCGTTCCTCGCCGAGCGGCGCAGCGATGCCGGTATCGTTTATTGCCTGTCGCGCAAGAAGGTCGAGGAAGTGGCGACGTTCCTCAGTGAGCAGGGGTTCCCGGCGCTGCCGTATCACGCCGGTCTGCCCAACGAACTGCGTGCCTTCAACCAGAAGCGCTTCCTCAACGAGGAAGGCCTGATCATGGTGGCCACCGTGGCGTTCGGTATGGGCATCGACAAGCCCAACGTGCGCTTCGTCGCGCACCTCGATTTGCCAAAATCCCTCGAAGCGTATTATCAGGAAACCGGGCGCGGCGGCCGTGACGGCCTGCCGGCGGATGCGTGGATGGCCTACGGTCTGCAAGACGTGGTGATGCTCAAGCAGATGCTGCAGAACTCTGAAGGCGACGAGCGGCACAAGCGTCTGGAGCAGCACAAGCTCGACGCGATGCTCTCGCTCTGCGAAGAAACCCGCTGCCGTCGTCAGACGCTGCTGGCGTACTTCGATGAAGACATGCCCGAGCCGTGTGGCCATTGCGACAACTGTGTCGATGGCGTACAGACCTGGGATGCCACCGAGCCTGCACGTCAGGCGTTGTCGGCGATTTTCCGTACCGGCCAGCGGTATGGCGTCGGCCATCTGGTCGATGTGCTGTTGGGCAAGGACAACGAAAAAATCCGCAGTTTCGGCCATCAGCACCTGTCGGTGTGGGGCGTCGGCAAAGCGCTGAGCGAGAGCGAATGGCGCTCGTTGTTCCGCCAGTTGGTGGCGCGAGGGTTGGCTGATGTCGATCACGAAGGTTACGGCGGTCTGCGTCTGAACGACAGTTGCCGGCCATTGCTCAAGGGCGAAGTGAGCCTGGAGCTGCGCCGCGATCTCAAGCCGCAAGTCGCCGCCAAGAGCAACAGCAAGAGTCCGGCCAGCCAACTGGTGCGTGGTGAAGAGCGCGAGCAGTGGGAAGCGCTGCGCGCGCTGCGGCGCAAACTCGCCGAAGAACACGGCGTGCCGCCCTACGTCATCTTCCCCGACTCGACGTTGCTGGAAATGCTCCGCAGCCAGCCGACTTCGCTGGCGGAAATGGCCACGGTCAGCGGCGTCGGTGCCCGCAAGCTTGAGCGCTACGGCGAGGCCTTCCTCGAAGTGCTTGGCGGCGCAGTCGAGGCGCCGAAAGCGGTGGCCGACGTGCGCCATGAACTGATCACACTGGCCCGCGCCGGCATGACGCCACTACAAATTGCCGGTCAGTTGCAGTGCTCGGAAAAGAACGTCTACACGATGCTCGCCGAAGCGATTGGCAAGCAGCAGTTGTCGCTCGAGCAGGCGCTGGACTTGCCTGAAGAACTGATGGGCGAAGTGCAGGACGCGTTCCTCGATGGCGAAGGCGAGTTGCCGTCGGTCGCCGAAGTGGCGGAGCTGTTTGCCGGACGTGTGCCGGAAGGCGTGCTGTATTGCGTGCGGGCTGCATTGCAGTCGGAATTCGAGATGTAATTTGGCCGTACCCTCAGCCCAGCCCTCTCCCAAAGGGAGAGGGGGCCGACCGAGGTGTCTTGCGTCCTGCATCGACCTGAAAGCCCGAGTCGATTATGGATTCAGCGCTGAGCTGTCACGTCGGCGTAATTCCCAAATATCCCCCATTCAGTCCCCTCTCCCTTTGGGAGAGGGCTAGGGTGAGGGGCCTCGAGATGTAACGATTCAGTACAGACCGCCACTTGCCTATAACTGCAGCTCATGCTTAGCTGGCTAATAATTAGAAATTCTTTATTTTTCAGTCTAACCGTGAGTGTTTTATGCCGTTAACCGATCAACACCGCTTTGGCATGCAACTGGCCCAGATGTCCCGTGGCTGGCGTGCCGAACTGGATCGCCGGCTGGCCGGCCTGGGGTTGTCCCAGGCGCGCTGGCTAGTGCTGCTGCATCTGGCGCGTTTCGAAGAGGCGCCGACTCAACGAGAGCTGGCGCAGAGCGTCGGTGTCGAAGGTCCGACCCTCGCACGCTTGCTTGATAGTCTGGAAAGCCAGGGCCTGGTGCAACGCCAGTCCGTGATGGAAGACCGTCGGGCGAAAAAGATCGTTCTCTGCGCGCCGGCCTTGCCGTTGATCGAACAAATCGAAACGATTGCCACGCAACTTCGTCACGAGTTGTTCGAGGGCGTCGACGAGGCGGATTTAAAGGTGTGCATGCGGGTTCACGGGCACATTCTGGGTAATCTGGAAAAATCTTGAGGCACAACCCGCTGCCGTTTTTTTGAGAGATCGCGCTGAGCAGACTATAAGAACTACTGGGCAATATCGTGTTCGTACCGGATGTGCGAACGCATAGAAGTCGGTTTTGCTTATTTAAGGGATGCTCATGCTCGCAAGTCGGTACGTGGTACTGCGCGGCGGCGCCAAATGGCTGCTGGTCGCTGGCGTATTCAGCTATTCGACCTGGTCGATGGCGTTGGGGCTGGGTGATATCACCGTTCATTCAGCCCTTAATCAGCCGCTCAAGGCCGACATCGCTTTGGTGGATGTCGGCGGGCTGACACAAAACGATCTTTCCGTGAGCCTGGCCACGGCCGATGAATTCGGCCAGGCTGGGGTCGAGCGGGTGTTCTTCCTCAACGACCTCAAGTTCACGCCGATCCTGCACGGTAATCGGCAGATGATCCGGGTGACTTCGAGTAAACCGGTCAACGAACCTTATCTGAATTTCCTGGTGCAGCTCAGTCAGCCTAACGGCCACTTGCTGCGCGAATACACTGTACTGATCGACCCACCGGGCTCACCCGGTATTGTGCCGGCCACCGATGAGCCTGACCCACGCCCGCAATCTTCTGAATTTCCCACGGTCGAGCCGGCGATTGCGCCACCGCAAGCAGCTCAGGGCAAGCGCGAAAGTGCACCCGCGGCTGCCACCCCGCCCGCCAACGATGCATTGGCCGAACAATTGGCTGCCAGTGTGCTGCTCAATCAGCAACTGCAAGCGACCCTCGACGAGCAGAAAGCCCGACTGTTGATTCAAGAGACGCAGATCGCCGAAGGCAAGAAGCAGATCGGCGAGCTGCAAACCCGCCTCGCCGAGCTGCAGAAACCTCCGCCAGCGGCTGTCGTAGCACCGCCACCAACGGCCTCTCCCGTTGTTGCCCCTGTCGAAACCACGGACGACGGTCTGAACTGGCCGTTGCTCGGCGGCTTGCTGTTATTGCTGGGAGCCTTGGCGGCCTTGTTCCTGCGTCGTCGGCAACAACAGTTGCACGCGGGCGAACCGCTGCCATTGTCAGCGCAACCCGATGCAGCGGACGTAGACGAACCGGTACCGGCAGCCCACGTCCGGGCTCACAACGCAGCCGACCACCGCGAAGAGCCCGCTGCCGGGGATGTGCTGGAAGCGGTTGGCATTTACCTGGCGTATGGGCGACTTGGTGAAGCGGTTGGCCTGTTGCGTGATGCCTCGCACAAGGAGCCCGAGCGCCGCGACCTTGGGTTGCAATTGCTCGAAGTGTTGGGCCGTCAGGGTGATAACAGCGCCTACGATCAGCAGGAAAATCATCTGCGCGCACAAGGTGTCGATGAACAGCAACTGCACGACACCCGTGCCCGTCATCCGAAACTGGTCAGCGCTGTGCCGTTGGCGCCCGTTGTCGCAGCAGCGCCGACTGCCCCGGTGCAACCGACCCCGGAAGATAATTTCGAGTTGAATCTGGGGGAGTTGTCGATGGCTTCCAGCTGGGATCTGGAGGACAGTCGGCCATCTTCAGCGCAGCCGGCGTCGGGCGAGCCGGGTCCCGGTTCAAGCCTGCAGGTCTTGCCGCAGGAGTTCGATTTGCCTGCACCAGTGGCCAGTGAAGAGTCGGAGCTTGAATGGATTCCCGAGCCTGACGCACAGCCGCTGGATAACGACTTTCTCAATGAGTTCGCTGATTCGGAATCATCGTTGGTGTTGCAACCTCTGGATCTGCAATTGTCCGAACCGGCGGAGCCCACCGGCTCGGTGAAGCTCGAACAGGCCCAGACGTGCATCGACGACGGTGATATCGACAGTGCGATTGCATTGCTCAATGAATTGCTCAAAGAGGCTGATGAGCCGTTGAAGCAAACGGCGCGGACGTTGTTGGCGGGGATTCGTTGATTTCTGATGATTTGTGGCGGACCGGATATCGCCATCGCGAGCAGGCTCACTCCTACAGTTGAAATGTATTCCAAATGTAGGAGTGAGCCTGCTCGCGATAGCAAATGGTCAGTCGATAATGAATCAGAAAGTCTGCCCAAGGTTCAGGTACACCGCCTGCTCATTCGCATCATTCAACCCATAGCTGAAATTCAATGGCCCCAACGGCGTATCGAAACCAATGAATACGCTCGCCGCATTGATGTAGCCGCTGTCGAACTCATTGTCGTTGTTCCATGCCCGACCGCGTTCCAGCGAAGCACCGGCGTACAGCGGGAAATCCAGCGGCAGGTAGGAACGCGGCGTCAGCCTGCGGTAATACACTGCGCGCATCAGGCTGACATTCTGCCCTGAGACCGCATCCTCGCGGAAACCCGACAACTGCCGTGCGCCACCCAACAGGAAGCTCGACGTCACCACGTTGGCATTGTCCAGCGTGCGGCCATAACGACCGCCAAGAATCAGTGTGTCCGGCCCACTGCTCATGGCTTTGTCGAGTTTGAATTCCCACTGCCGGTACCGAGTGTCCGACCCCAGGCTTGGCTCGAATTGCATCAGTGTCAGGCTGATGTCTTTGCCTTCATGGGGGAAGTACACGTTGTCCAGCGAATCGTAGGAGTACTTCAGCGAGTAGAAGCCTTCGGTGAAGCTTTCGCTTGGCAGATCCTGATCGCCAATGCGCACATCAGCCTTGCCCCAGGCCTCACCGACACCAAAGCGCACTTCACCGTTGTTGCCGATCTGTCGACCGAGGTTGAGGCCGAAACCGTAGCGCTCGACGCGGTATTGCGCGACCGGATCGTTATCGAGCACCGAATCGACGTTCTGTGCCTCGAACGATGCATACGGCGCAACGAAGTAGCGCGAGCCGACGTCGAGGGGCTGGTAGAACTCGGTGTACAGCTCTTGTTTGTCGCCGATTTGAGCCCGGGTCAACCATTCCGCGCCGAGGCGGTTGATGCCGTTGATACGGTAACTGGCACCGAGGTTGAAGGCGCTGTCGCCGCGCATGTCGTCCGAGAGGTTGAGGCCCACGCGCAGGTAGTCGGTGCCGCTGCGCTTGCCGCGGGCGCTGATCACCAGGGTGTGATTTTGCCCCTTGTGCACCACGCGGTACTGCACTTGCTCGAAATAGTCGAGGCCGTACAAGGTGCCCATGTCCGAATGCAGACGACCCAGATCCAGCGGCTCGCCGATGTGCTGGCGGATGTAGTAGCGGATCACATCGTCGTCGACCTTCGAGTCGTTCTCGACCTTGATGGCAGTGATGATCGGTGTGCGCTGGCCTGGCGAGCGTGCGGCGTTGAGTTCGGCGTCCTGGGATTCTGTGGGTTTAAGAGTGGCCAGGCGTGCATCAAGGATTCGGGTCGCGCGGTAACCGGCGTCGATCATGTCCTGAGCCTTGCCAAAATCGGTGACGCCATACGCTGCCAGTGCGGGTTGAATTAATACGTCGGTCGGTTTGAGCGCGGCCAGTTGTTCTTCGGAGTTGCTGCGGGTCATCAGGGTGATCGACTGATTCAACACATCGACCACCGTGGTCAATTGCTTGCGGTTGCGCAACGGCGTGCCGATATCGACCACGATGGCGATGTCGACGCCCATCGCCCGTACGACATCGAGCGGGATGTTGTCGGTCATGCCGCCGTCTACCAGCAGCCGGCCATCGAGTTCGACCGGGGCGAACACCGCCGGAATCGACATGCTGGCGCGGATCACCTGGGGCAGATGCCCCTTGCGAAACACCACTTTCTCACCGTTGGCGATGTCGGTGGCGACGGCGCGGAAGGGGATCGGCAGTTTGTCGAAGTCGCGGGTGTCACTGGTGTGGGCCAACAGGCTTTCCAGCAGCAATGCGAGGTTCTGGCCCTGAATCACCCCGAGCGGCAGGCCGAGGCTGCCATCGTCACGGAAGCTGAGTTTTTGCTTCACCAGAAAGTCGCGGTCGTCCTGTTTGCGTCGAAACGGCACGTCTTCACGGGGCGGGGCGTCGGACAGCGCTGCTTGCCAGTCGATGTTCAGCGCGAGTTTTTCCAGCTCGTCGATCTGGTAGCCCGAGGCATATAGGCCACCGACGACGGCACCCATGCTGGTGCCGGCGATCGCATCGATCTTGATGCCTTGCTCTTCCAGGGCCTTGAGCACGCCAATGTGCGCCAGCCCACGAGCAGCGCCGCCGGACAGCACGAGGCCGACCTTGGGGCGCGAAGCTTCGGTGGCTTCGACGCTGGCGTGGACGAGCAGGGGCAGTAAACCAAGCAGCAGGCAGAACAGCAGACGGCGCATTGTGAGTCTCGGGGCAAGCGATAAAGCCGGCTATTATAGCGGCGCCCTCTGTCTCAGGAGTTTCAGCGAACATGACTGTAGAAAAAGCCGAAGTTGTCATCACTTATTGCACCCAATGCCAGTGGCTGTTGCGCGCCGCGTGGCTGGCGCAGGAACTGCTCAGCACGTTTGCCGATGATCTCGGCAAAGTCTCACTGGTGCCGGCTACCGGCGGGGTGTTTCACATTACCTGCGCAGGCGTGCAGATCTGGGAGCGCAAGGCGGACGGCGGCTTTCCCGAGGCCAAGGTGCTGAAGCAACGGGTTCGCGATCAGATCGACCCTGACCGCGACCTCGGCCACAACGATCGCGCTCAGTGAGAGGCGGCCTCGGCGGCGACGGTTTTTTTATCGCTGGCGCCTGACATCCGCGCCGACACCACGATGGCGACAATGATCAGCGCGCCGCCCATCAGCATGCGCAGGGTCGGGTTTTCATTGAACAATAGCCAGGCGACGGTGATGCCGTAAACCGGCTCCATCGCGAACACCACCGCCGCCGTGCGTGCTTTGATCACCGCCAGACTGGCCACGAACAGGCTGTGGGCGACGCCGGTACAGAACACGCCGAGCAGGGCAATCCACAACCAGTCCAGCGCACGGACTTCGCTCAATTGTGGTGCTGCGACCGGCAGCAGACACAGCGCTACCACGACGTTCTGACACAACGCCGCCTGCACCGCCGGAATACGCCCGGAGCTGGCGCGATTGGTCAGCGACAGCAAGGAAAACAGCAACCCCGACAGCACTGACAAGAGCAGACCGATGGTCGCGCCGCTGCCCAGATCGAACGCTGGCGTCACCAGTATCAGGCCGACACTGACCAGCACCACGAGCACGATTTCATTGGCGCGAATACGTTCTCGGAAGATCAGCCCTTCAAGAATCACCGTGAACGCCGGGAAACTGGCAAAACCCAGGGTCGCGATGGCCACGCCGGCGATCTTCACCGAAACGAAAAAACTCACCCAGTGCCCGGCCAGCAACACGCCGCTGAGGGCCAGACGTCGCCAATCCACGGCCTGGAGTTTTTGCCAAGCGCTTTGGCTGGCGAATCGGGCGAAGAAAGCCAGGGCGAGTACGGCGAAGGCGGCACGACCGAAAACGATCACGGCCGGCGAGGCGGCAGCGAGTTTGCCGAACACACCGGTCAGGCCAAACATCAAAGCACCAATGTGCAGGGCGCCGAGGGCAGTACGCGGAGTCATTGCAGTCCTTCTATCGCAAACACAATTCAACTGTTGATCAATCACACGCAGCAGCGTGGGAACGACCATTTACTGTAGGAGCTGCCGAAGGCTGCGATCTTTTGATCTTGCTTTTGATCGTTCCCACGCTCTGCGTGGTAACGCCTCTAGGGACGCTCTGCGTCCAGTGACGCGGAGCGTCACGGGCTGCATTCCCACGCGGAGCGTGGGAACGATCAAAGATCGCAGCCTTCGGCAGCTCCTACATTTAAGCGTGTAGAGGTCAGTAAGTCTGTCGGCAGACTATCGTCTTTTGTCGCGGGAATCGCGCCGAAGCTGGCCGGGTGAGGCGCCGAACTCACGCAGGACGGCGGCCGAGAAAGCACTCTGCGAGTTGTAACCGACGCGGCTGGCAATTTCACCCATGGGCAAAACCGTATCGCGCAGCAGTTGCACCGCCAGATGCAAGCGCCGACTGCGCAGGTAATCCATCGGCGTCTGCCCGCATTCGGCCATGAACCGAGCATGCAGACGCGCGCTGGATAACCCGGCAACGCGCGCCAGATCGGCGACTTGCAGCGGATAAGCGGCGTGTTGCTCGATGTGCGCATCCAGCGCGGCATAGGGCAGGCGGCGAGTAGCGAGTTCAGCAGGTTGCGCATGATTGAGGCTGGCCAGCAGCAACACCGCGCCTTGCTGCGCGATCAGCGGATCGCTGACTGGGCTGTTCGCCAACCAGTTGACCAATTGGCTCTGCCCGGAATCCAGCGACAAACGCGCAGGCTGATCGAGCAAACGGCGGCTGGCCTCGGCATGTTCACCCAACGAATCCACCAGCCATTGCCCGTCAGGAATATCCATCACCAGGCAACGACTGCCATCGGGACTGCCGCACGCGTGATGCGCACCCGAAGGGATGACCACGAAACTTTGCTGGCGCACCTGGCTGCCACAGCCTTCGACCTCGAAGTCCAGCGCGCCGGACAGCCCGAACACCAACTGGGCGTGCTCGTGGCTGTGGACGATCAGGTCGCGGGTGTACTGACGCAGGGTAAGGATCGGGCGCATGAACAGATCTCCGGGCAGGCCTGCAGTCTACACCGAGCGGCACGGGCTGCGCTGTCACAGGACTGACTCACGCTTGTCATGGTCGATTCACCGGGCAAGCGCACTCTGGCGAAAACATCGCAGAGGGTTGCCCATGACCAGCGCCGAGCTCGCCAGACCCAGCCGCAAACAACGGGTGCGAACCCTGTGGATTTCCGACGTGCACCTGGGCACGCGCGATTGCCAGGCCGAACACTTGTCGCAGTTTCTCAAAGGCTACCATGCCGACAAAGTCTACCTGGTAGGCGACATCATCGATGGCTGGAAACTGCGCGGTGGCATGTACTGGCCGCAGGCGCATACCAATGTGATTCGCCGCTTGCTGACCATGAGCAAGCGCGGCACCGAGGTGATTTACGTTACCGGCAATCACGACGAGTTTTTACGCCGTTATTCGAAGCTGATCCTCGGCAACATCCAATTGGTCGACGAAGCGATACACGTCACGGCAGACGGCCGGCATTTGCTGGTGATTCATGGCGATCAGTTCGATGTGATCACCCGTTATCACCGCTGGCTGGCCTTCCTCGGCGATTCGGCCTACGAGTTCACCCTGACCCTCAATCGCTGGCTCAACCATTGGCGTGCGCGCTATGGCTACGGTTACTGGTCGCTGTCGGCGTACCTCAAACACAAGGTGAAAACCGCGGTGAGTTTCATCAGCGACTTTGAAGAAGCCATTGCCCATGAGTGCGTTAAGCGCGAGTTGCATGGCGTGGTCTGTGGGCACATTCACCACGCCGAGATCCGCAAGGTGGGGGAGGTGGATTACCTCAATTGCGGCGATTGGGTGGAATCGTGCACGGCGCTGATCGAGCATTGGGATGGCACGATCGAGTTGTATCGGCTGGCGGATGCTCAGGCCCGGGAGGCGGAGCTGAAGGCCGCCAAAGTCGCCGAACTTGCCTAGTTCTTCGGTGATTGAGAGAGCCTCATCGCGAGCAGGCTCACTCCTACAGGGGTACGCATTTCAACTGTAGGAGTGAGCCTGCTCGCGATGAACCGCGCAGCGGTTCCCGAAGATAATCACGCTGGTGAGTGTTCAGCCATCGCGGCCTTGTAAATCGAGTTCTTCGGCTGTGCAAACAACCGCTCCATCATCGGCTCGAAAAAGCTCAACGGCAGTGTGTCGTACTCCGGATCAAACGCCGCCGCATCGTATTTGGCGCAAAATTCGGCGGTCGCCTGAAACTGCGGATGCTCTTTGAATTGCTCGCGCAGGTGCCGATCCATACCCAAGTGATGAAAGAAGTAGTAGCCCTGAAACACCCCGTGCTTCTCGACCATCCACAGATTTTCGGCGCTGACGAACGGCTTGAGAATCGCCGCGGCGATGTCCGGGTGGTTGTACGAACCCAAGGTGTCGCCAATGTCGTGCAGCAGCGCGCAGACCACGTATTCCTCGTCACGGCCATCGCGCCAGGCACGGGTCGCGGTTTGCAGCGAGTGGGTCAGGCGATCCACCGGAAAACCGCCGAAATCGCCTTCGAGCAATTTCAGGTGAGTCATGATCCGTGAGGGCAACTGTTTGGCGTAGGCACTGAAGTCAGCGGCGATGATCGCCCAGTCTTCCTGCGTGCCGTCCTTCATATGGGTGAAGCGGGCATTGGCATTCATTGGCTGACCCTCATTCAGAACGCAACGCGACCAAGGATCATGTCGCGGTACATGACAAAGTCACCGAGCAGGCTGTACAGCGGATGCTGAAAAGTCGCCGGTCGGTTCTTCTCGAAAAAGAAATGCCCGACCCAGGCAAAGCTGTAGCCAGCCAATGGCACCGCCAATAGAAGCAGCCAGGCGCCTTTGGCGATGGTCATCGCGAGAATGAAAATAACCAGCGTCGTGCCGATGAAGTGCAGACGCCGGCAGGTGCTGTTGTTGTGTTCGCTGAGGTAATACGGATAGAACTCAGCGAAGCTGTTGAATTGCTTGATGTTTTCCACGACCGCGTTCTCTGTGGTTATTGTTCTGGCGACGAGTTGTTCTGCGGGTAGCTTATTTGAGTCTAGAGTGATCATTGGCGTGGGCCAGTGACAATCGGCGCCACTTTAGTATCCTTCGCAAATCAGGCCGTAACATGCGGCCCATCATGTAAAAGAATAACGCCATGAGCGAACGAACGACTTCTGCAAGCTGGGCGATGGGGATTGTCAAAGCATTGGAGATGGACGGCCTGGATTGCCGGGTACTGTTCAAGCAACTGGGGCTCGATTACACGGCTCTGGATGATCCGGATGCACGTTTCCCGCAAGATTCCATGACCCGACTCTGGCAGCGGGCGGTCGAGTTGTCCGGCAACCCGGCGATCGGCCTGAATATGGGCAAAGTGGTGCGACCGGCGTCGTTTCACGTCGCCGGCTACGCATTGATGTCGAGCAATACCCTGGCCGAAGGCTTCCAGCGACTGGTGCGCTATCAGCGGATCATCGCTGAAAGTGCCGACCTGAGCTTCCGTCTGCTGGAAGAAGGTTACGCGCTGATTCTGACCGTGCACGGCGACCATTTGCCGCCGACCCGGCAAAGTGCCGAAGCCTCGCTGGCCTGTGCGTTGGGTCTGTGCGGTTGGCTGACCGGGCGCACGCTGCATCCGGTCAAAGTGCTGGTGCAGGGTGATCAGCCGGAGAATCTGGAACCCTACAAACAAGCCTTCCACGCGCCGTTGGTGTTCAACGCGCCGTACGATGCGCTGATCTTCGAACGCGCTGACATGGAGGCGCCGCTGCCCACCGCCAACGAGGCGATGGCGCTGTTGCACGACCGCTTTGCCGGGGAGTATCTGGCACGATTTTCCGAAAGCCGCGTGACCCACAAAGCGCGACAGGTGCTGTGCCGGTTGCTGCCTCAAGGTGAGCCAAAGCGCGATACCGTGGCGCAGACCCTGCATTTGTCGCAGCGTACTTTGCAGCGCCGCTTGCAGGAGGAGGGCACGAGTTTTCAGCAGTTGCTCGATGACACTCGTCGCGAACTGGCCGAGCAATATCTGGCGCAGCCAAGCATGACCTTGCTGGAAATCGCCTACCTGTTGGGTTTTGCCGACCCGAGCAACTTCTTTCGCGCGTTCCGCCGCTGGTTCGACACCACGCCCGGCGATTACCGGACGCGGTTGTTGCAGGCACCGAACGCGATCAGTGACGCCAGAAGGCCGGAATACACAGCACAAACACCGTAATGATCTCCAGTCGGCCGAGCAGCATGCCGAATGACAGGATCCATTTGGCCGCATCCGGCAGGGTGGCGAAGTTACCCGCCGGGCCGATGGTTTCGCCAAGGCCCGGGCCGACGCCGGACACGGTACTGGCGGCACCGGTCAGGGCGGTCATCCAGTCGACGCCGAGCAGCGACAGCAGCAGGGCGATTACGCAGATGGTGATGGCGAAGAAGAACGAAAAAGTCAGAATCGAACGGACGATCTCTTCGTCGAGGCGGTGACCGTTGTACTTTTGCTTGATCACCGCGCGTGGGTGAATCAGCTGATTAAGGTTGGCCTTGAGCAGGATATAGGCGACCTGGAAACGGAAAATCTTGATTCCGCCCGCCGTCGAACCGGAACAGCCGCCGACAAAGCCCAGATAGAAGAACAGCATCAGCGAGAAGTTGCCCCACAGGCTGTAGTCGCCAAGGGCGAAGCCTGTGGTGGTGACCACCGATGTCACGTTCAGTGCCACGTGGCGCAGCGCATCGAGCCAATGCAGGTTGGTCGTCCACCAATACCAGGTGCCGAGCACCAGCCAGGTCACCAGCAACATGCCGAGCAAACCCTGCACCTGCTGATCCTTGATCAGCGCCTTGCGGTTGCCGCGCAACGTCGCCACGTACAGGGTGAACGGCAGGCTGCCGAGGATCATGATAACCACCGCAACCCAGTGCACTGCCGGTTGCGTCCACTTGGCCAGCGACTGGTCGGAGGTCGAGAAGCCACCGGTGGAAATCGCCGACATCGCGTGGTTGATCGCATCGAACGGACTCATCCCGGCCCACCAGAACGCCAGGCTGCCGAGGATGGTGATGCCGACATAAGCCGCTACGATCAGCCGCGCCACCATGTGCGAGCGCGGCATGACCTTTTCCGAGCGGTCCGAGGACTCGGTCTGGAACAGGCGCATGCCGCCGATACGCAGCAGCGGCAGAATCGCTACCGCCATACCGATAAAGCCGATGCCGCCGATCCAGTGCAGCAGCGAGCGCCACATCAGAATGCCCGGGGACATATTGTCCAGATGATTGAGCACAGTCGAGCCAGTCGCGGTGATGCCGGACATGCTTTCGAAAAACGAGTCGGTGTAACTGATGTGCTGCGTCAGCAGAAACGGCAGCGCGGCAAAGATACACACCACCAGCCAACTGCTGACGGTCAGCAGGTACATGTCGCGCGGGCGCAGATGAATGTGTTCGGGGCGGCCGGGAATCACCAGCGCGAGGCCGGCGACGAAGGTGATCATGCTCGCCCAGAGGAACGACGGCAGGTCGCTGGTGCGCTCGAAAATCACCAGGGTGGCCATCGGTACGACCATGGCCACAGCCAGGGTGATCAGGAAGATGCCGATGATGAAACCAATGATCCGTAAGGTCGGCAACGCCATGAAGTCCGCTCGGGCTGATGTGGGAAGGGCGCCATTCTACCCGTGGGGCAGGGCATGTAAACCGGCATCCTGTTGGCAGATACAGCTAGAATAGCCGCACATATTTTTCAGGAGGTGGCCGATGCAGGCTCTCGACGCGTTGCTCAACCGTGTTTCCGTTCCACGTCTGGTCGAACCGGCCCCCACTGCCGAGCAGCGCGAAGCCCTGTTTGGTGCCGCATTGCGTGCACCGGATCACGGGCATTTGCAGCCGTATCGTTTCTTGACGGTCGAAGGCGCGGCACGTGAGCAGATGGGCGAGTTGCTGGCTCAGGCTGCACAGATGCAGGAAGGCGAAGTCACCGAAGCGATGATCGACAAGGCCCGCAACGGCCCGCTGCGTGCACCGCTGGTAGTTGTAGTGATTGCCAAATTGCAGGAGCACGTCAAGTATCCGAAGGCCGAGCAGTTGCTGGCTGCAGGCTGTGCGGCGCACGGGATTTTGCTGGCGGCGTATGCGCAAGGGATTGGTGCGGTGTGGCGCACGGGGGATTTGGCTTATTCGCAGCACGTAGCCAAAGGTTTGGGGCTGGCGGAGGGCGAAGAGGTGATTGCGTTCCTTTACCTCGGCACACCGCAGAAGGAACCGCGTGTGGCGGAGAAGGTTGAGCTGGCTGAGTTTGTTAGTGCCTGGCCCGCCATCGCCTGAAGATCAAAAGCCCCTCACCCTAACCCTCTCCCGGGGGGAGAGGGGACTGATTGGGGGATGCTGTAGAGGTACGCCGACCTGAACGCTCTTCGCTGAATCCAGAATCGACGCGGATTACGGTTCTGTCGAATCCATAATCAACTCGGTGTTTCAGGTCGATGTCTGACGCAAGACACCTCGTTCGGCTCCCTCTCCCTCTGGGAGAGGGCTGGGGTGAGGGGCTTTTCTGGGGCGGGCGGCTCTTAGGGTTGCACCACCGCACCCGGCACCAATGGCAATTCCAGACTGGCAATAAACCCACCCTGCGGATGATTGGCCAGCGTCAAACTCCCACCATGGCGCTCCGCCGCCCGCCGGGCAATTGCCAGGCCCAGGCCATGTCCCGCCGCCGTCTGCCCCGGCGCCCGGTAAAACGGCTCGCCCAACTGACTCAGATGTTCGGCTAGCACGCCCGGCCCGTGGTCACGCACACTGACGATGATTTTTTCACCCTGACGTGAGGCTTGCATCTCGATCGCCTGATCTTGCGGGTTGAAGCGCTGGGCATTGCGCAGCAGATTATCGACCGCACGCTCGATCATGGTCGGCCAGCCCTTCAGGTGCAGTTGCGGATCGGCATCGAGACGCACCGTCTGCTCGGGCGATCCAAGTTGTGCATCTTTCTGCAACGTGCCCAGCAACGTATTCAGATCCACTTCTTCAGCACTGGCATTGTCAGCATCGACCCGTGCCAGCACCAGAATTTCACTGATCAACGCTTCCAGCCGATCACACTCGCGGGTCAGTCGTGGCCAAAGTTTTTCCCGTTCTTCAGGGTTGGCCCGTTCGGCCAGCGCCAAGGCAATGCGCAGCCGCGCCAACGGTGAGCGCAGTTCATGGGAGACGTCGCGCAGCAACTGACGTTGGCTGCCGATCAGGCTTTGCAGACGCGCGCCCATGCGGTTGAAGTCAGTGGCCAGCACGCCAAATTCATCGCGACGATTGGCCAGTTTCGCCAGGCTGTTCTGCTGATAAGTGGTCTGCCCCAGATCATGCACGGCGCCGCGCAAACGGCTGAGCGGGCGGGTGATCGAGAAGGTCACGAGCAAACTGAACAGGGTCAGTACCACCAGTGCGATGCCCAGCGCACTCAACGGCCAGAGCAGGCTTTCGCGGTGCCAGGCGTCGAGTTCAGGGTGGGGGATGCGGTAGATGAACAGGTAGGTGTCGCCGGTTTTTTCACTGGTGAACTCGTCGGTCAGGCGTCGCCATGGCAGACGGCGGTCATCGTTGTTCTGTCGTGCTTCGAAGGCCGCCGCGCGCCGGGGGAAAGTGCCGCGCACCACCGGATCGCCGCTTTCGTTGAGCACTTGAACGTCGATGTGATATTGGCGTTTGCGCTGTTCGAGGATGTCCTGCGCGGCTTCCTCGCCCTGGGCTTCGTAGGTTTGTGTCCACTCGCCGGCGAGGGTGTTGAGGCCGGGATGACGGCTGAGGATCCACGCGTCCTGATTGAGCATGTGCCCGAGCAGAATCGACAGCCCTGCCACCAGAGCGATGGCCAGCCAGAAGCTCGCGAGAATACGCCAGAACAGTGAACGCACAGAAAATCCTCAAAACAAACACAAATCCCTGCAGGAGCTGCCGAAGGCTGCGATCTTTTGACTTTGTTTTTTCAGATCAAGATCAAAAGATCGCAGCCTTCGGCAGCTCCTACAGGTTCCGGGTTGCAAAAGACCCGACGGGTTAACCGTCGGGTCCGGGTCAGAACATTATTGCGCTTTTTGCGCCTGTTGCGCTTTCCACGCTTTGAACTCGGCCCATTCGGCGCGGCGTTCAGCCTGTTTCTTCTGGATCTCGTCGAATTTCTTCTGTTGATCCGGTTTCAACACGGCGCGGACATCGGATTCGGCTTTCTTGTGGTTGGCCGCCATCTCGTCCTTCATGGCTTTCTGGTCAGCCGGCGAGAGTTTTTCCAGGTATTTGTCGACCACTTGCTTACGCTCGTGCATCTGCTCGCCCATGATCTTGCGGATCTGCTCGCGCTGCTCGCGGGAGAGGTCGAGTTGGCTGTACGGGCCTTTGCCGTGCATGCCGTGCATCTGACCGCCGTGGCGTGGGCCGTCGAGCGGGCCACCCATCGGGCCGCCGTCTTGCGGCATCGCCATGGCGACGGTTGGCAGAGCGGCAGCGAACATCAGAGCGATAAGAGTCTTGCGCATGGTGTATCTCCTTGTCTCGTTCCCGGTACGTTCCGGATGAGTTCAGATTACGGAGATCAAGGTCAGCGGCGGTCAGCGCTACGTAAAGCTTGGGTAAAGACGCTTCGCGTCCGACCTGACAAACACACTTTGTAGGAGTGAGCCCGCTCGCGATAGCGGTGTATCTGGCAAGAACATGTCGACTGACACACTGCTATCGCGAGCAGGCTCACTCCTACAAGTGGGAGGTTCAGAGGCTGTAGTAGTAACCCCGGCTGCGCAGGGCGACGATGCGCGGGCGGCCGTCGGAGTGGGGGCCGATCTTTTTGCGCAGGTTGCTGACGTGCATGTCGAGGCTGCGGTCGTACAGGGTCAGCTTGCGACCGAGGGCGAGCTGCGCCAGTTCCTGTTTGTCCAGCGGCTCGCCGGGTTGCTTGAGCAGCGCTTCGAGCAGGCGACTTTCGGAAACGGTCAGGGTCAGCTCTTTCTCGTCGATGCTGACCACGCCGCGCACCGGGCTGAAACTCAGGTCGCCCAGCTCAAGCTGAGTCGACACGGCAGCCGGATGACTGCGCCGCAATACGGCACGCAGGCGCGCGGTCAGTTCACGCGGGTCGCACGGTTTGGCCAGGTAATCATCGGCGCCCAGTTCCAGGCCGAGGATACGGTCCAGCGGCTCGCCACGGGCCGAGAGCATCAGAACCGGCAGATCAGCGTGATCGTTGCGCAGTTGCTTGAGCAGTTCCAGACCGCTGCCGTCAGGCAGCATCACGTCCAGCACCACCGCTGCCGGGGCGGTTTCAGCCAAAGCCTTGCGGGCACTCTGGCCATCGTGGCAGGCACGGACCTGAAAGCCTTCCTGGCTCAGCCAGCTACTCAGGAGTTCGCACAACTCCTGGTCATCATCAATCAATAACAGCTCGCTCATGACTCACTCAATTTAGCCATTGCCGACGTTTTCGGCTTGCTCCACTGGCAAAGATACCGCAGAGCAGCGCCAATAGCGCTACTCCTGCTCCCGTGACGAACCACTGCTGCTGGTCGGTCAACAGACGCGGCACCGGGCTGGCCTGGGCTTCCTTGAGTTGCAGCTTGAGGCGCTGGTTCTCTTGGCGCAGCCGGGCGAGCTGGGCGCTTTCGCGGGTGTTGTCGGCAGTTTGCAGTTGTTTGCTCAATTCTTCCCGTTGCTGCTCGCTGGCCTTGAGGCGCTGCTGCAGTTCGGTGATCTGGCTGCCGGCACTCAGCGACAATGGCGTGGAGCTGCCGCCTTCGGTGGATTCCTCACCATGGGCGGGCGTCATCATCGACAACGAGACCAACATCAGACACAACGGACCCTTGCGCATCGCTACACCTGCTTCCAAATGGATATTGGGCAGGTTGTCGGCAGGCAAACGAGAATAATGAGCGATTGAGAACGCGATGAACCGACAAGGTTCATCGCGTGGGAGAGACTTGCGCAGGAAAGTTACGGCAGGACTTGCTTGAACGGCTTGACGACGACGTTGGCGTAGACGCCAGCGGCGATGTACGGATCGGCGTCAGCCCACGCCTGCGCAGCGCTCAGGGAGTCGAATTCGGCGACGATCAGGCTGCCGGTGAAACCCGCTGCGCCCGGATCATTGCTGTCGACGGCCGGATGCGGGCCGGCCAATACGATGCGGCCTTCGCCCTTGAGCGCTTGCAGGCGTTCCAGATGCGCAGGACGCGCGGCCAGGCGTGCTTCCAGCGAGTTGGCGACGTCGGTGGCAATGATGGCGTAGAGCATGTCAGTCCTCGGTTTTTGGTGTTGTTGTGGTATCGGCATCGTGCAGGTGGCGCGACAGGTAAATGCCCTGTGCGACCAGGAACACCAGGGTCATGCCCAGGCTGCCGAACACCTTGAAATCCACCCAGTAACTCTGGAAGGTAAAGGCGACGAACAGGTTGGCAGCCCCGCAGAACAGGAAAAAGGCGATCCAGGCGATGTTCAGACGGGTCCAGACCGGATCCGGCAGGGTCAGCGCGTGACCCATGATGCGTTTGATCAGCAGGCGGTCACCAATGAAGTGGCTGCCGATGAAAGCAACGGCGAACAGCCAGTTGACCACCGGCGCTTTCCATTTCAGGAAGGTCTCGCTATGGAAGGCGAGCGTCAGGCTGCCGAACACCAGACAGGCGATCAGGGTCAGCCATTGGCTCTTTTCCAGCTTGCGCTGTTTGATGAACAACGCGCCATACACCACCAGGGAACTGATGATCAGCATCGCCGTGGCGCTGTAAATACCGCCTACAGTCACTTCATGGCCAGCGATGTCGACAACCCGTGGATCAAGTTTGTAAACGATGAAGAACAGCAGAAGCGGGATGAAATCGATGAATTGTTTCACAGTGAGAGCCAGAAGCTGGATGTGGCGGCATAATAACAAACATATGGGCGCGCGATAGCGCCAGCTGATTTGAGGTTACAACTCTCCGTGAATGTAGATTTGCACTGCCATAGCACGGCCTCCGATGGCGCCCTGGCGCCTGCGGTTCTGGTTGCGCGTGCGTTCGAGAACGGCGTGCGAGTCCTGTCGTTGACTGACCACGACACCCTCGAAGGCTTGGCCGAAGCGCGCACGGCCGCCAATGAACTGGGGATGCAACTGGTCAACGGTGTCGAATTGTCCTGTACCTGGGGCGGCGCGACCATTCATGTGCTGGGCTACGGTTTCGACGTCAACGCCGCGCCGTTGGTCGAGGCCATCGCCAAATTGCACGATGGCCGCTGGCTGCGGTCGGAAGAAATAAGCCGCAAGCTCGCCCTCAAGGGCATGCCCGGTGCCCTTGAAGGTGCCCGGCAGGTGCAGCAGGAACTGGGCGACAGCGGCAACGCCCCGGCCCGTCCGCATTTCGCTGACTGGATGGTGCGTGAAGGGTTTGTAAAGGATCGCGCCGAGGCATTTCGCAAATGGCTCGGCGCCGGCAAGCTCGGTGACGTCAAATTGCATTGGCCGACGCTGGAAGACACCGTCGGTACGTTGCGCGCCGCCAATGCCTGGGTCAGCCTGGCGCATCCGTGGCACTACGATTTCACTCGCAGCAAGCGCCGAAAGCTGATTGCCGACTATATTCAAGCAGGCGGGCATGCAATCGAGGTGGTCAATGGCCATCAGCCTGCGGAACAGGTCGGCAGCCTGGCAATCCTTGCCCGTGAGTTCGGTCTGCTGGTCAGCGCCGGCAGTGACTTCCATGGCCCTGGCGGCTGGTCCGAGATCGGCCAGTACCGGCCGGTTCCCGAGGACCTTCCACCCCTGTGGTGTCGGTTCAAACATGACACAGTTATTGCCGCCGTCTGAACAGGTAGAAAATGTGAGTCAATTTTTCCAGATACATCCGGAAAACCCGCAAGCGCGCCTGATCAAACAGGCGGTCGAGATCATCCGCAAAGGTGGGGTGGTGGTGTATCCCACGGACTCTTCCTATGCGATCGGTTGCCAGATCGGCGACAAGACCGCCATTGAGCGCGTGCGCCGTTTGCGCCAGCTCGATGACAAACACAACTTCGCGCTGATCTGCAGTGACCTGTCGCAACTGGGTAACTACGCCAAGATCGACACCGGTACCTTTCGTATTCTCAAAGCCCATCTGCCGGGGCCTTACACCTTCATCCTCAATGCCACCCGCGAAGTGCCCCGGCTGTTGCTGCATCCGAAGAAACGCACCATCGGCCTGCGCGTACCGAGCCAGCCGATCGCGCTGGCACTGCTGGCCGAACTTGGCGAGCCGCTGATGAGCGTGACCCTGATCATGCCTGGCGATGAAGACCCGTTGAGCGATCCCCACGAAATGCGCCAATTGCTTGAACACCAGGTGGACCTGATCATCGATGGCGGTTTCGGTGGTATCAAAGCTTCCACCGTGATCGACCTGACCGGCGATGACCCGGAAGTCGTGCGCGTCGGTTGCGGCGATCCGACGCCGTTCATGGTCGAGGCCTGAATGTCCGCAGTGGAAACCGTAGTCGATCCCCAGGCCGGCGCCCAGCAGGAGCTGCCGTTTGCCATGGTCTATGGTCAGGCGGTCATGGAAATGCCGCTGGACCTGTACATCCCGCCGGATGCCCTGGAAGTCTTTCTTGAAGCTTTCGAAGGCCCGCTCGACCTGCTGCTGTACCTGATCCGCAAACAGAACATCAACATCCTCGACATCCCTGTGGCGGAAATCACCCGCCAGTACATGGGCTATGTCGAGTTGATGCAGTCGGTGCGTCTGGAACTAGCCGCCGAGTACCTGGTGATGGCCGCGATGCTCGCCGAGATCAAATCGCGCATGCTGCTGCCGCGTGCTGAAACCGTCGAAGACGAAGAAGATGACCCGCGCGCCGAACTGATCCGCCGCTTGCAGGAATACGAGCGCTTCAAGGCCGCCGCTGAAGGCATCGACGGCTTGAGCCGGGTGGGTCGCGACGTGATCGTGCCCAAGCTCGACGCCCCGGAAGCCCGGGCGCGCAAGCTGTTGCCGGACGTGGCGCTGGAAGAGATTTTGATGTGCATGGCCGAAGTGCTGCGCCGTGGCGATATGTTTGAAAGCCACCAGGTCAGCCGTGAGGCATTGTCCACCCGCGAGCGCATGAGCGATGTGCTGGAACGGCTCAAGGGCGGCGGTTTTGTGCCGTTCGTCGAGCTGTTCACCGCCGAAGAGGGCAGGCTGGGTGTGGTAGTGACCTTTATGGCGATCCTTGAACTGGTCAAGGAATCCTTGGTCGAGCTGGTGCAGAATGAGCCGTTCGCCGCGATCCACGTGCGAGCCCGAGCCGAATAACGAGTCGAAACATGAACCTGACTGAACCCCGCGAGCTGGCGCCCCTGCTTGAAGCCTTTCTGTTGGCCTCGGGAAAGCCGCAATCCCTTGAGCGCCTGTTTGAACTGTTTGAAGAAGGCGAGCGGCCTGAGCCTGCGGTCTTCAAGAAAGCCCTGACGCTGCTGGGCAAGTCCTGCGAGGGCCGCGCGTTCGAGCTCAAGGAAGTCTCGTCGGGCTACCGTTTGCAGATTCGCGAGAAGTTTTCGCCGTGGGTCGGCCGACTCTGGGAGGAGCGCCCGCAGCGCTATTCCCGTGCTTTGCTGGAAACCATTGCGTTGATCGCCTATCGCCAGCCGATCACCCGTGGCGAGATCGAAGACGTGCGCGGCGTGGCGGTGAACAGCAACATCGTCAAGACCTTGCTGGAGCGCGAGTGGATTCGTGTTGTTGGTTATCGTGATGTGCCGGGCAAACCGGCAATGTTTGCGACTACCAAGATGTTTCTCGATCACTTCAACCTGAAAAACCTCGAAGACCTGCCGCCATTGGCCGAACTGCGTGAAATGGAAACCGACCCTGTCCTCGATTTCGACGACGCACCGGTGCCGCAGAGTTTGCAGGAGTTGGCCGACGCCAGCGCCGAGCCCGAGGAGGAGAAAGAGGAAACCAGTTTCCATACGCTGTTGCTGGAACTGGACAGCATGGAGGAGGGGATCAAGACCGACTTCGACGATTTGCTGCGCGATGCGGCGGATGGTGAGGCACCGACGGTTGAAGCAGAAGTTGAGTCTGAGCCTGAGCCTGAGCCACAGATCGCCGAGCCAACCATCGAAGTTGAACTCGAAGCTGTGCCCGAAGCCGAACCGGAAGAGGACATTCTCGGCGTCGCTGAGGCCCGCGAGAAATTGTTGGCCGCCGTCGCTGCCCTCGAACAACCCACGCCCGAACCCGAGCTAAGCGAAGAAGAAGCCGAAGCCCGCGCCCTGGCCGAAGCGATCGAAGCCGAACGCCGCGAGTTCGAAGACTGATCCGATTCCAAGGACACCGCGAACCCCCTGTAGGAGTGAGCCTGCTCGCGATTGCGGTGTATCTGCCAAGAAGATGTCGACTGACACACCGCAATCGCGAGCAGGCTCACTCCTACAAAGGATTTGTGTTTTTCCGGAGAAGGCGATGAGTTCCACCAAAGACCCCTGCATCAGCGTCTGCAAATTCACCGACGACATCTGCCTCGGCTGCGGCCGCAGCAAGCGTGAAATCAAGGCCTGGAAGAAACTCGACAAGGACGACAAGCGCACCGTACTGGCCGAAGCCGCGCTGCGCCTGATCAAACTCGGCAGCGCCGGTCGGCGGAAAAAGAAATAACTGTCGATCGATCAGCTAGTCTCTGATGCGCGACGGCGCACATCCGCGTATGATTCGCGACCCTTCGCCGATCCCTTCGGCCGAGAACCCAGATTTCAATGCTTCAGGCGCCCAATTCAGAGCGCTTGAACAGACCACACCGGGAGGTGCCCAGATGAGTGACATCAATCAGAAAGACGACCAGGAAATCGGCCCAGCAGGCGAAAAACTGCAGAAAGTCCTCGCCCGTATCGGCGTCGGCTCGCGCCGTGACGTGGAATCCTGGATCAGCCAGGGCCGGATCAAGGTCAATGGCAAAGACGCCACCCTCGGCCTGCGCGTCGACATGCACGACGCCATCACCATTGATGGCAAGGTGATCAAGCGCGAAGAGGCGGCCGAATCGGTACGCCGCGTGATCATGTACAACAAACCCGATGGCGAGATCTGCACCCGTGACGACCCGGAAGGCCGTCCGACCGTGTTCGACAAGCTGCCGCGTCCGAAAGAAGGCCGCTGGATCAACATCGGTCGTCTCGACATCAACACCACTGGTCTGCTGATGTTCACCACCGACGGTGAGCTGGCCAACCGCCTGATGCACCCGTCCTACGAGATGGACCGTGAGTACGCCGTGCGTGTACGCGGTGAAGTCGACGACGAAATGATCGAGCGTCTGAAAGCGGGCGTGGTGCTGGAAGACGGCCCGGCCAAGTTCACCGACATCAAGCAGGCGCCGGGTGGCGAAGGCTTCAACCACTGGTACCACTGCGTGGTGATGGAAGGTCGTAACCGTGAGGTTCGTCGCCTGTGGGAATCGCAAGGTCTGGTGGTCAGCCGTCTGAAGCGCGTGCGTTTCGGTCCGGTGTTCCTCAATTCCGACCTGCCGATGGGCCGCTGGCGCGAAATGAGCCAGTACGAAGTCGACATTCTCAGTGCTGAAGTCGGCCTGACGCCGGTGGCGATGCCGCAACTCAACGCCAAGAGCAAAGACAAGCTTGAGCGTATGCAGCGCAAATCGTCGCGCCCAATGGGCAAGACCGAGCGCGTACGCACGCTGCGTCCAGCCGCTGGCGCGCCGACCGGCCCACGTCCTAGCCGCGAGCCGCAGATCGAAGGCGAGCGTCCAGGTCGCAAGCCGGTTGCCCGCGACGGCGAGCGCGCTCCGCGTCCGGCCAACGGTCGCACTGAACGTGGCGAGCGTGGCGCTCCTGCCGGTCGCGGCACGCCAGTGGCGGATCGTCCAGCAGACACCACCAACAAGCGCCCGGCCAAGCCTGCGCCGAAGCGTCCGGGGATCAAGCTGGCTGATGGCGACAAGCCGTCGGGCAAGCGTCGCGGCGCACCGGCAGGGTCTGGTCAGCGTCCGGGGTTTGGTCGCAAGAAGCCTGAGTGATCGGGTTTAGCGCCGAATGAAAAAACGCCAACCGCAGGGTTGGCGTTTTTTTTCGTCTGGCGCACACCGATCGTTCCAACGCTCTGCGTGGGAATGCCTCAACGGACGCTCCGCGTTCGGCTCTAGAGGGACGCGGAGCGTCCCGGGCTGCATTCCCACGCGGAGCGTGGGAACGATCAGGCAAAGCTTAAAGTCAGAACACAAATCGCCCATCAAACACCGGCTTGTCATCCAGCGCCAAAACGCCGCCCGAGAAGATCAGGTCGAGGTGATGACTGCCCTTGGCCCCGCCACCCAATCCCAGATGCAAGCCACAATGCCGCTCCTCAAACCCGGCATTGCGCGCATACAAATCCTTCACGCCTTCATTGGTGCCAATGCCCAATTCCTCGATGCGCCGATTCGACGGATTGGCATCCAGATACTTGTTGAAATCATGCTCCAGCCCCGGCACATCAGTGGCGATGCGGCTGATGGTCGAATTCTCGATCCACAGTTCCAGCGGCGATTCCAGCACGCCGTATTTGCGCGCAAACGGGATGGTGCTGAGGAACGTGCCCTTGAATTTCACATGGCCGTTTATGGCCTCGCTGTGCGTGGCGATTTCACCCGGCGCGAGGTCGAAGTTGCCGACACCGTTGATGTCGGTCCATTTCTTGATGCTGCTCAGCGGCGTTTCAAACCATGAGCCGTCATCGTCCTTGAAACTCAGCGTGGTCGCATGGGACATGCGCTGGATCAAATGGCTGTTCAGCCCGGCAATCCGCTGCGGCGTGACGCTGAAGGTGTCGTAGAAATACTCGCCGTAATCCTTGAACAGCAGCGACTTCTTCCAGTTTTCCGCCATCACGCCTTGCAGCGCACGGACAAACTCCGGGCCTTCTGGGCGCGGGTTGGGCAGGGTGGAAGAGTCGTAGAAGAAAATGTACAGATCGCTGTCGGTGATTGCCGAAGTCAGCGTCGCGGTGCTGTCGAGGTCCAGGCGCCGGGCGCTGAACGTGAAGCGTGGATGATCGCCAGCCTGTTCGGCGATGGCGCCGGTCAGCGCTGCGTAATCAGCCGTATGGCCGAGCAGTACCTTTGCCGAGTCGAGGCCGGCAAGGGCTGGGTGATGTTCGAGGTAGTAAAGGAAATGCGAGATCGCGCGGGGCTTATCCATGAGTCCTCCCTGACTGACCGTGAAGAAAGCGGCAGGCACGACCGGCCGGATCGTGCCTGCCCGGGATGTCTTACAGAGGCCACATCGCCGTGCCGAACGGAACCACCGCGTCGGCTTGCATCATTTCCACAGCCGCCTCGTGGGTCGGTGCTTCAAACCATTCGTCCAGTTGCAGTTCGGTGTCCAAGTCTTTTTCCAGTTGCATGGTCGATCTCCTAGATGACTTTCACGGTTGTGACTGGCCGGTCGAGGTGGCCGGCGAGACGTGAAGAACCTAGTTCAAGGTTTTTTGTAATGCAAAAAATTATTTATTTAAAATTTAAATAGACTTTTTGTTCTGTTTTTAGGCTGCGTTTTTCTTATTTAAAAACAAAAAACTAGCGACCAATTTCATTAGCAAGCTTGCTACCGTCAATTTGCAGACGTCCTACAGAAATCTCTGAAGAGGAAATTATTCGTTACGTAGCGTAAAGAAATATTTACGAAAACCGCGGTAAAACCCAGTGAATCAACCTCGGTGCGGGCGCTGTAAGGAAAAGCTGCCGAAGCCTTGCCTGCCGGGCGCCCTGCGAGGCTCTGGCGCGCTTGTTTCAAAGGCATTTGCAGGGTGTGATGCGCCCCATGCCTGTCGTGCAGGTGCATAACAAGAAGGAGGCGCAATGAACGCCGTGACTGATTTCCACTTCTCTCCGTGGGACGGTTTTTTCCTCGTCCGCGTCGATGGCTTGCAAAGGCCTGACTCAATTTTTGCAGCCGCCCGAGGTTCTCGTGGCGGACACACGCAATCCCGGCAACCGCCACGCTGATCCAGCGAGGTCTGGCAGCAGGGGGTTAGCGGTGTACAATGCGCCGCGTTTTAACTGTGACCCTCTGCGTAATCGCGCAAATCTCAAGGCTAACCGCCTTGTTCACTCCGTGGCGCCACAAGCGTTTCGGGTTCGATTTCGTCACAGATAAAAACAAACAGGTGACGCATGACCGTTGTAAATGAGCTGAACTCCTGGTGCCTGCGCTGGGGTTTGATCGGGGCTGCCTGAAATCGCAACCTTGCAGCAACGTCTACTGAACATCATCAAACCTTGCGTGAGACCTTTTTCATGAGTGGACAACCCTCGCAATCAGGTACGCTTAAACGCGGCCTGAAAAATCGCCACATTCAACTGATCGCCCTCGGTGGCGCGATCGGTACCGGATTGTTCCTCGGCTCGGCCGGGGTGCTCAAATCTGCCGGCCCGTCGATGATCCTCGGCTATGCCATCTGCGGCTTCATCGCCTTCATGATCATGCGCCAGTTGGGCGAAATGATCGTCGAAGAGCCGGTGGCCGGTTCCTTCAGCCATTTCGCGCACAAGTACTGGGGTGGCTTCGCCGGCTTCCTGTCGGGCTGGAACTGCTGGATCCTGTACATCCTGGTGGGCATGTCGGAGCTGACCGCGGTCGGCAAGTACATTCACTACTGGGCGCCGGACATTCCGACCTGGGCTTCTGCGGCAGCCTTCTTCGTGCTGATCAATGCGATCAACCTGGCCAACGTCAAAGTCTTCGGTGAAGCCGAATTCTGGTTCGCGATCATCAAGGTCGTGGCGATTGTCGGCATGATTGCGCTGGGCAGCTACCTGCTGGTCAGCGGCAACGGCGGCCCGCAAGCTTCGGTAACCAACCTGTGGTCCCATGGCGGGTTCTTCCCCAACGGCGTCAGCGGTCTGGTGATGGCCATGGCGATCATCATGTTCTCCTTCGGTGGTCTGGAAATGCTCGGTTTCACCGCAGCGGAAGCCGACAAGCCAAAAACCGTGATCCCGAAAGCGATCAACCAGGTGATCTACCGGATCCTGATTTTCTACATCGGTGCACTGGTGATCCTGCTGTCGCTGACCCCATGGGACAGCCTGCTGGAAACCCTCAATGCGTCCGGTGATTCCTACAGCGGCAGCCCGTTCGTACAAGTGTTCTCGATGCTCGGCAGCAACACCGCCGCGCACATCCTCAACTTCGTGGTACTGACTGCGGCATTGTCGGTGTACAACAGCGGCACCTACTGCAACAGCCGCATGCTACTGGGCATGGCCGAGCAGGGCGATGCGCCGAAAGGTCTGGCGAAGATCGACAAGCGCGGCGTGCCGGTGCGTTCGATTCTGGCTTCGGCGGCGGTGACCGTGATTGCCGTGTTGCTGAACTACCTGATCCCGCACAGTGCGCTGGAACTGCTGATGTCGCTGGTGGTTGCGACGTTGGTGATCAACTGGGCGATGATCAGCTTCTCGCACTTCAAGTTCCGTCAACACATGAACAAAACGAAGCAGACGCCGCTGTTCAAGGCCCTGTGGTACCCGTACGGCAACTATGTCTGTCTGGCGTTCGTGGTGTTCATCCTTGGCGTGATGCTGTTGATCCCGGGGATTCAGATCTCGGTGTACGCGATTCCGGTGTGGGTCGTGTTCATGTGGGTTTGCTACGTGATCAAGAACAAGCGCAGTGCGCAAGCTGCGGTGCCTGCGACCGCCAAATAATCGCGCGCGCAGAAACAACAAACCCGGCCAAGTGCCGGGTTTGTCATTTTCAGGATTCACACAAAACCCCTGTAGGAGTGAGCCTGCTCGCGATAGCAGTGTGTCAGGTACAAATTCGTCTACTGATACACCGCTATCGCGAGCAGGCTCACTCCTACAGGGGATCTTCGTCAGGCCTCGCATCGGTTTCGCGGTATCCTGCACGCTCTGAATACGGACGCTTCTCCATGCTGGTGATTTCCAACAATGTGCATCTGCCGGATGCCGAGATCGAATTGACCGCCATCCGCGCGCAAGGCGCCGGCGGGCAGAACGTCAACAAGGTCTCCAGCGCCATGCACCTGCGCTTCGACATCCCGGCCTCGTCCTTGCCCGAGTTCTACAAGGAACGGCTGCTGGCGCTGCGCGACAGTCGCATCACCAGCGACGGCGTGTTGATCATCAAAGCGCAGCAATATCGTACGCAGGAGGCCAACCGCGCCGATGCGCTGGAACGACTGGTCGAGCTGATCCTCAGCGCCACCAAAGTCGAAAAGAAACGTCGCCCGACCAAACCGACCCTCGGCTCCAAGAAGCGTCGGCTTGAATCGAAGACCAAGCGCGGCAGCATCAAGGCCGGGCGCGGCAAGGTGGATTTCTAGTCCTCGCGATACTTGGTGGTGTGCTTGTACAGATACACGCTTAACGCCAGTCCGCTCAACGCGGCGAGGGCGGCGAAGAGGAAGATCGAGGCAAAGCCGAATCCTGCGGCAATCGCCCCGGCCAGTGGGCCGGTGATCCCCAGCGACAAATCGATGAACAGTGAATAAGCGCCGACCGCCGCGCCACGGCTGGATGCCGGTACCAGGTTCACCGCCTCTACGCCCAGCGCCGGGAACACCAGCGAGAAGCCGAAACCACTCAACGCCGCACCGGCCAATGCCCAGTGCGCGTCCGGTGCCAGCCACAACAGCAGCAAGCCGAGGGTTTCCACCGACAGGCAGGCAATCGCCACGCGGAAGCCACCGAGGCGATTGATCAAGTTGCCAAACAGCAGGCGCGCGCCAATGAAGCTGGCGCCGAACAGGCTCAGGCACAGCACCGCGTTTTCCCAATGCTGCGTCGCGTAATACAGGGTGATGAACGTGGCGATGGTGCCGAAACCGATCGAGCCCAGCGCCAGGCCGCACCCGTGGGGAAACACTTTGCCGAGCACATGCATGAACGGCAGGCGCTCGCCGGCGACAATCGGTGCCGGTGTTTTCGGCCAGGCCAGCAGCAGCCCCAGCGCGGCGAGCAAGATGATGCTGACGCCCATGCTCCACAAACCCAACTGGCCGACCAGCCACACGCCGAACGGCGCGCCGACCGCCAGTGCGCCGTAACTGGCAATGCCGTTCCAGGAAATCACCTTGGCCGTGTTTGCCGCGCCCACGCGGCCAATGCCCCAGCCAATCGAGCCTGAGCCCACCAGGCTTTCGGCGCTGCCCAATACCAGTCGACCGATCAACAGGCTGATCAGGCTGAGTGTCGGCAGGTTCGGTGTCCACGCCGAAATCAGCATGAACACGCCGCTCAAACCACAACCGGCGAGGCCAATCATCACGGCGCGTTTGCTGCCCTGGTTGTCGATGATCTTGCCGGCATACGGGCGGCTGAGCAGGGTGGCGAGGTATTGCACGCTGATCACCAGGCCGGCGATCACCGCGCCGAAACCGAGATCGCTATGGACATAGCCGGGCAGCACCGCCAGCGGAATGCCGATGTTGAGGTAACCGATAAAGGTGAAGAGGACGATGGAAACGACTTGCAGCGTAACCGCCAGGGGGCGCTGGGGCTCGGACATTGAGGACGACATGGGTAACGATCCACGGGAACGGCAGATTAGATAGGCTGCTTATGATACCGGCGCGGAGCACTCTGGGGCGGGAAAAGTAAAACTATTTACCCGGTGGTCGCTTCAGGACTTGGCCGGGGCAACCAGTTGCGTGGTGACCAGCGCCGCCAGGGCATTTTCTTCGCTGCCAAATCGAGCGAGCAGGGCGGCTTGTTTCTCGGGAGAGAGCCGGTTCCAGATGTCGATCATTTTCTCGGTGGCGCCGATCAGTACGGCGGCTTGGCTTTCAGAGAATTCGTCGGTCATGGCGGGCTCGAAGTTTCAGGCAGTGTGGAAAGCGCATGTTAGCGCTTTCCACACGGTCTGTACGACGGGTCTTACTCTTCGTTGTCGGCCGGACGGCTCTCAACGGCTTCTTTCGGCTCGGGCTGCCCCGCGCCGGCTTGTTGCGTGGTCGTCTGCTCAGGTACGTGCAGGCTTGGGAAGGGGAGATTAGGAATCTCGTGCATGGTTGCGCTCCTCGCTAAGTCTGTTGATAGATCTGGTCGATCCGCGCTTTTGGAAAGCCTGCGCAGGATACAGCAGGAAAAATGACAATCAGACTTTTAATTCAAAATAATGCGACAGATGGCCGCAGGGGAGGCCCAGAGGAGAGATTGATCGCTCCAACGCTCTGCGTGGGAATGCCTCAATGGACGCTCTGCGTCCGCTGTTGGGACGCAGAGCGTCCCGGGCTGCATTCCCACGCGGAGCGTGGGAACGATCAACTGTAGGAGCAGCCTTCGGCAGCTCCTACAGGTTATTGCGGTGTTATTGGCTGACGTCAGCGATAGCCTGAGCCAGCAGCGCAAGGCGGGTGGCATCGATACCGGCGACGTTCGCCCGGCCCGAGCTGACCATGTACACGCTGTGATGCTCGCGCAGTTGTTTGACTTGCTCCGGCGACAGGCCGGTGTAGGAGAACATGCCGCGCTGCACGCCAATGTGCGCAAAACGCTCACGCAAACCGTGTGGCTCCAGCGCTTCGACCAGGCCGCTGCGCAGTTGCGCAATGCGCAAACGCATGGCTTCCACTTCATCGGCCCAGCGCGCTTTCAGCTCCGGGTCGGCGAGGATGGTCGCGACTACAGCAGCACCGTGATCCGGTGGCGTCGACCACAGGTTACGGGCGATGTTGGCCAGTTGGCTGCGGATGTCGATGAGCTTGTCGGCGCTTTTCGCGCAGACGATCAGTGCCCCGGTGCGGTCGCGATAGAGGCCGAAATTCTTCGAGCAGGAGCTGGTGATCAGCAGCTCGGGAACTTCGGCGGCGAACAACCGGGTCGACCACGCATCCTGTTCCAGACCGTCGCCAAAACCCTGGTAGGCAAAGTCAATCAGCGGCAGCAGATTGCGACTGTGCACTACGTCGAGCACGCGCCGCCAGTCGTCATGGTTCAAGTCGAAACCGGTCGGGTTGTGGCAGCACGCGTGCAGCAGCACCACATCGCCTTTGGGCACTTCATTGAGCACGGCGAGCATGGCTTCGACGTCGAGACGGTTGTCACTGCCCACGTATGGGTAGTGGCTGACCTTGACCCCGGCTGCGGCGAAGATGGTTTCGTGGATCGGCCAGGTCGGGTTGCTCAGCCATACGCCTTTGCCCGGCAGGCACTGGGCGATGAAGTCAGCGGCCAGACGCAGGGCACCGGTGCCGCCCGGGGTCTGCGTGGCGCCGGCACGTTGTTCGGCGATCAGCTTCGAGTCAGCGCCGAGCACCAACTCATTGATGACTTTGCCAAACAGCGGGTTGCCGTGGCCACCGATGTAGGTTTTGGTGTCCTGGCTTTCGACCAGGCGCGCTTCGGCGATTTTCACCGCCTCCGGGATCGGCGTCAGGCCTTGGGCATCCTTGTAGACGCCAACGCCCAGGTCGAATTTGCGCGGGTTGCTGTCCTGCGCATACGCCTCCATCAAACCGAGGATCGGGTCGCCGGGGACCCGGCCGATGGCGTCGAAGTGCATTACTTGCGTCCTTCTGCGGTCTTGGCCACTTCGTCAGTGCGCGCGGCCATGATGAAGTCGTTGCGGTGCAGGCCTTTGATCGAGTGGCTCCACCAGGTCACGGTGACTTTGCCCCACTCGGTCAGCAGGCCCGGATGATGACCTTCGGCCTCGGAGATTTCGCCGACGGCGTTGGTGAACGCCAGTGCGTGCTTGAAGTTCTTGAACAGGAAAACTTTCTCCAGCTGCATGATGCTGTCGCGAACTTCGATGTTCCAGTCAGGGATCTGCTTGATCAGGATCGGCAGTTCTTCGTCGCTGACTTGTGGCGCATCGGCGCGGCAGGCTTCGCAGTGGGCTTGGTTCAATGTGGACATGGTCTGTTCCTGAATTCGATTCTTGTTGGAAATTACTATCTTTGCACGCAAGTCGCGAGCGGGTTCTGCTCAGGCCGCTTTCGGCTTGGGCGGAAATTTCGGCGCGTGCAGACCCAGCTGCATGCCTTGTCTGACCATGGCCATAATGTCTTCATGAGCCACGTCGAACAGGCGCTTGAGGTTCGGCAGGACAAAGTACAGCGGTTGCAGGATGTCGATGCGGTATGGCGTGCGCATTGCTTCGAGCGGGTCGAAGACTTGATGCTCAGGCTCGTCCGACAGCGAATAAACGGTTTCTTTTGGCGAAGACAGAATGCCGCCACCATAGATGCGTTTGCCTTGCGGGGTGTCGACCAGGCCGAACTCGATGGTCATCCAGTACAGGCGCGCCAGATAGACGCGTTCTTCTTTGGTCGCCTGCAGGCCGAGCTTGCCGTAGGTGTGGGTGAATTCGGCGAACCACGGGTTGGTCAGCAGCGGGCAGTGGCCAAAGATCTCGTGGAAAATGTCCGGCTCTTGCAGATAGTCCAGTTCTTCGCGGGTACGGATAAAAGTCGCGACGGGAAACTGCTTGCTGGCGAGCAATTCAAAAAATGTCTGGAACGGAATCAGCGCCGGGACACGGGCGACCTGCCAACCGGTGGTCTCGCCGAGCACCTTGTTGATCTCGCCGAGTTGCGGAATGCGGTCGTGGGGCAGACCGAGTTTTTCGATACCGTCCAGGTACTCCTGGCAGGCACGCCCTTCGATCACTTTCAACTGGCGGGTGATCAGCGTGTTCCACACCGCGTGTTCTTCGGCGGGGTAGTCGATAAAACCTTGCGCATCGGGCTCGCGGGCCACGTATTGCGTCTGCTTCATACTGCTCTCCTGCTAGGGGAATTCGTTCTTGTTATGTCCAGCGATGGATTCAGAATTACCTGAGAGTGGGGTGGTATGCAGTAGGTGGTTACGGGCTAGCGTAGGAAAAATCGGTGGATTTCGTAAACTATTCGTTACGCTTTAGGCGTTATCGCGCATTTACAGTGATTCGCAGGTTTGAAAAGGCCAGCGACTGTCACATAATCTTGACAATTATCTGCGCGCCGCCACAGAAAAGTCCGGCGCCGTTCTCCTGTAGGAGTGAGCCTGCTCGCGATAGCGGAGTATCAGTCAGCATCAATATCAACTGACCCAAAGCCATCGCGAGCAGGCTCACTCCTACAAGGTTCTTCATCGTTAATTCGGGCGATTTATATGCGCATCAAAGTCCACTGCCAGAACCGCATCGGCATCCTGCGCGACATCCTCAATCTGCTTGTGGAATACGGGATCAACGTCGCGCGCGGCGAGGTCGGTGGCGAGCACGGCAATGCGATCTATCTGCACTGCCCGAACCTGATCAACATTCAGTTCCAGGCTCTGCGGCCGAAGTTCGAGGCAATCGCCGGGGTGTTCGGCGTCAAGCGGGTAGGGCTGATGCCGAGCGAACGTCGGCACATGGAGCTGAACGCCTTGCTCGGCGCGCTGGAGTTTCCGGTGTTGTCGATCGACATGGGCGGCTCGATCGTCGCGGCCAACCGTGCGGCGGCGCAGTTGCTTGGCGTGCGGGTCGATGAAGTGCCCGGGATCCCGCTGTCGCGCTACGCCGAAGATTTCGATTTGCCGGAACTGGTGCGCGCCAACAAGTCGCGGATCAACGGCATGCGCGTCAAGGTCCGGGGCGACATCTTTCTCGCCGACATCGCGCCACTGCAATCGGAACACGACGACAGTGAGGCCATGGCCGGCGCCGTGCTGACCCTGCACCGCGCGGATCGCGTCGGTGAGCGCATCTACAACGTGCGCAAGCAGGAGTTGCGCGGCTTCGACAGTATTTTCCAGAGCTCGAAAGTCATGGCCGCCGTCGTGCGTGAAGCGCGTCGAATGGCGCCGCTCGACGCGCCGCTATTGATAGAAGGGGAAACCGGCACCGGCAAGGAATTGCTGGCGCGGGCCTGTCACCTCGCCAGTCCACGCGGGCAATCGCCATTGATGGCGCTCAATTGCGCAGGGCTGCCGGAATCAATGGCTGAAACCGAACTGTTCGGCTACGGCCCTGGCGCGTTTGAAGGTGCGCGTGCCGAAGGCAAGCTCGGGCTGCTGGAGTTGACCGCCGGCGGCACGTTGTTCCTGGATGGTGTCGGTGAAATGAGCCCGCGTTTGCAGGTGAAATTACTGCGCTTTCTGCAGGACGGTTGCTTCCGTCGAGTCGGCAGTGATGAAGAGGTTTATCTGGATGTGCGGGTTATCTGCGCGACCCAGGTGGATTTGTCCGAGCTATGTGCACGCGGCGAGTTTCGCCAGGATTTGTATCACCGCTTGAACGTGCTGTCCCTGCACATTCCACCACTGCGCGAGTGCCTCGACGGTTTGACGCCGTTGGTCGAGCACTTCCTCGATCAGGCCAGTCGGCAGATCGGATGTTCGCTGCCGAAACTGGCGCCGGCGGCGATGGACCGGCTCAGTCATTACCACTGGCCGGGCAACGTGCGGCAACTGGAAAACGTGTTGTTCCAGGCGGTTTCGCTGTGTGATGGCGGCACTGTGAAGGCCGAGCACATTCGTCTGCCGGATTACGGTGTGCGTCAGCCGCTTGGCGATTTCTCGCTGGAGGGCGGGCTGGACGAGATTGTCGGGCGTTTCGAGAAAGCGGTGCTGGAGCGCTTGTATTCCGAGCATCCGAGCAGTCGACAGTTGGGCAAGCGGCTGGGGGTTTCACACACCACCATTGCCAACAAGCTGCGTGAATACGAAGTCGGCAAAGATCCGGGCAGCACGTGATCGTTCCCACGCTCTGCGTGGGAATGCAGCCCGGGACGCCCTGCGTCCCAAAGCGGACGCAGAGCGTCCATTGAGGCATTCCCACGCGGAGCGTGGGAACGATCATTCGAGGGGATTGCCGCCAAGCGGCATAACACCGCCGGTTTTTCGACTTCGATACATTTCAAATTCCCCTTCGTTATCCCTCAAGTCCTTTGTTTACCGGGTCTCGCGCCGCCAGAAAAAAGTTGGTCTGCAAATTGCTTATGGCTCAGCAGTACAGCGGTGGGCGGCAAACGTCCGGCATGCAGAGGAAAGAGTGTGGACAAGTACCTTTATGTGGCAATGACCGGCGCCAGCCAGAACGCACTGGCGCAAAAGGCGCATGCCAACAACCTGGCGAACATCTCCACCAACGGTTTTCAGAAGGACCTGGAACAGGCCCGTTCGATGCCGGTGTTTGGTGACAGCTTTCCGGCGCGTGCGTTTGCCATGAGCGAGCGTCCGGCCACTGATTTCTCTCCGGGCTCCCTGGTGGAAACCGGGCGTGACCTCGACGTCGCCGTAACCGGCAACGGCTTCATTGCCGTACAGAACCCCAATGGCGGTGAAAGCTACGTGCGCACCGGCAGCCTCAATATCGATGCCCTCGGCGTATTGCGCGCCGGTAACGGCATGGCCGTGATGGGCAATGGCGGACCGATTGCCGTGCCACCCGAGCAGCAGGTCGAAGTCGGCGAAGACGGCACCATCAGTATTCGTGCGATGGGCGAAGGCCCGCGCGTCATGGCGGAAGTCGACCGGATCAAACTGGTCAATCCGGACATCAAGAACATGAACAAGGGCCTCGACGGCTCGATTTACACCAAGGACGGCCAGCCTGCGCCGGCCGATGCCAACGTCAAACTGGTGTCGGGATTCCTCGAGTCGAGCAACGTCAACGCCGTGGAAGAAATGACCTCGGTGCTGGCGCTGGCCAAGCAGTTCGAGTTGCACATCAAGATGATGAACACCGCCAAAGACGACGACCAGGCCATGGCTCGGGTCTTGCAGATCAGCTAATTATCAGAACGTCGCGCCGTAAAACAGGCGCACGAGGAGAATTGAATGCTTCCGGCTCTATGGGTTGCCAAAACCGGTCTGTCCGCCCAGGACACCAACCTGACCACCATTTCCAACAACCTGGCGAACGTGTCGACCACGGGCTTCAAACGTGACCGCGCCGAGTTCCAGGACCTGCTGTATCAGATCAAGCGTCAGCCAGGTGCTCAGTCGACCCAGGACAGCGAATTGCCGTCGGGTCTGCAACTGGGTACCGGTGTGCGCATTGTCGGCACGCAGAAAAACTTCACCGCCGGCAGCTTGCAAACCACCGAGCAGCCGCTGGACATGGCCATCGACGGTCGCGGTTTCTTCCAGATCCTGCAGCCGGACGGCACCACGTCTTACACCCGCGACGGTACCTTCCACCTCGACTCCAATGGCCAGATCGTCAACGCCAGCGGTTTCGCGCTGGAGCCTGCGATCGTCATTCCGAACAACGCGCAGAGCTTCACCGTCGGCACTGACGGCACCGTGTCCATCACGGTTCCGGGCAACCCTGCCGCGCAGGTGATCGGCAACCTGCAAACCGCCGACTTCATCAACCCGGCCGGTCTGCAAGCGGTTGGCAACAACCTGTTCCTGGAAACCGCCGCTTCCGGCGCGCCGCAAATCGGCACGCCGGGCCTGAACGGTTTCGGCACCACGCTGCAGAACACCCTGGAAGGTTCCAACGTCAGCACCGTTGAAGAGATGGTCAACATGATCACCACTCAGCGCGCTTACGAGATGAACTCCAAGGTGATCTCCACCGCCGACCAGATGCTCTCGTTCGTAACGCAGAATCTGTAATCAAGTCTATGAGGCAGCCATGAGGCTGCCTGCAACACCGTGAGGTAGGGTCATGAAACGCTTTGTATCTGTTCTGGCATTGGGTGGGGTCGTCTCGCTCGCGGGCTGCGTCGCACCGACGCCCAAGCCCAATGACCCTTACTACGCACCGGTGTTGCCGCGCACGCCGTTGCCGGCTGCCGCCAACAATGGCTCGATCTATCAGGCCGGGTTCGAGCAGAACCTGTACAGCGACCGCAAGGCCTTCCGGGTCGGTGACATCATCACCATCACCCTGAACGAGCGCACCCAGGCGAGCAAGAACGCCAACTCGCAGATGGACAAGAACAGCGACAACAAGATCGGCCTGACGTCGTTGTTCGGTTCCAGTCTGACGACGAACAACCCGATCGGCAGCAACGACCTGAGCCTGAACGCCGGCTACAGCGCCGACCGTTCGACCAAGGGCGACGCCAAGTCGGGGCAGAGCAACAGCCTGACCGGTTCGATCACCGTGACCGTCGCTGACGTGTTGCCCAACGGCATCATCGCCGTGCGCGGCGAGAAGTGGCTAACGCTGAACACCGGTGACGAACTGGTTCGCATCGCCGGCCTGGTGCGCGCCGATGACATCGCCACCGACAACACCGTGTCGTCGACCCGGGTTGCCGATGCGCGCATCACCTATTCCGGTACCGGTGCGTTTGCCGATACGAGTCAGCCAGGCTGGTTCGACCGTTTCTTCCTCAGCCCGCTGTTCCCTTTCTAGGTGGCTACGTTGAACTTCAAGAGCCTCATGCTCGCTGCGGCGCTGATGTCCGCAGCCTTTGGTGCACACGCCGAGCGGCTGAAAGACATCGCCAGCATTTCCGGCGTGCGTTCCAACCAGTTGATCGGTTACGGCCTGGTCGTCGGGCTTAACGGTACCGGTGACCAGACCACGCAAACCCCGTTCACCCTGCAGACCTTCAACAACATGCTCTCGCAGTTCGGCATCAAAGTGCCGCCGGGCTCGGGCAACGTGCAGTTGAAGAACGTCGCGGCGGTGTCGATCAGTGCCGACTTGCCGGCGTTTGCCAAACCGGGTCAGCAGGTCGATATCACTGTTTCCTCGATCGGTAACTCCAAGAGCCTGCGCGGCGGCACCTTGTTGCTGACCCCGCTCAAGGGTATCGACGGCAACGTCTACGCCATCGCTCAGGGTAACCTGGTGGTTGGCGGTTTCGATGCTGAAGGTCGCGACGGTTCGAAGATCACCGTCAACGTTCCGTCGGCCGGTCGCATCCCTGGCGGTGCGTCGGTGGAGCGTTCGGTGCCGAGCGGTTTCAACCAGGGCAACAGCCTGACGCTGAACCTCAACCGCTCCGACTTCACCACCGCCAAGCGCATCGTCGACAAGATCAACGACATGCTCGGCCCTGGCGTCGCACAAGCGATCGACGGCGGTTCGATCCGTGTCACCGCGCCGCTCGATCCAAGCCAGCGCGTCGACTATCTGTCGATCCTCGAAAACCTTGAGGTCGATCCGGGTCAGGCGGTGGCGAAAGTCATCATCAACTCGCGTACCGGTACCATCGTCATCGGCCAGAACGTCAAGGTTTCGCCGGCCGCCGTGACCCACGGCAGCCTGACCGTGACCATCACTGAAGACCCGATTGTCAGCCAGCCGGGCCCGTTGTCCAATGGCCAGACGGCTGTGGTGCCTCGCTCGCGCGTCAATGCCGAACAGGAAGCCAAGCCGATGTTCAAATTCGGTCCGGGCACCACCCTTGACGAGATCGTGCGTGCGGTGAACCAGGTCGGCGCGGCGCCAGGTGACTTGATGGCGATCCTCGAAGCTCTGAAGCAGGCCGGCGCGTTGCAAGCCGACCTGATCGTGATCTGAGGACGGCAATCATGGATATGCGTAAAGGCAGTCTGGTCAGCAACGCCGATTCGGGTTCGTACTCCGACCTCAATCGCCTGAATCAGCTCAAGGTCGGCGACAAGAACAGCGACGGCAACATGCGCAAGGTTGCGCAGGAATTCGAGTCGTTGTTCATCGGCGAAATGCTCAAGTCGATGCGTTCGGCGACCGAGACCCTGGGTCAGGATAATCCGCTCAACACTCCGGCGGCCAAGCAATATCAGGAAATGGCTGACCAGCAAATGGCCGTTTCCATGGCCCGCGAGGGCGGTGGTATCGGCCTCGCTGACGTGCTGATGCGCCAGATGTCGAAGAACAAACCGATGGCCCCGGGTGAAGCCGCCGCTGCGTCCGCCGCCAAGCAAGAAGAAGCCAGGGCGAAAGCCGCTGCCGTGGCCACGCCGATTGCCGCCGGCACCACCGCCACCAACGGTCCGTTGTCGCGGGTCAATGGCGAACGTCCGCTGTGGGCATCGCGTTCCGGGCGGGTGTCGAACACCGCCGATGTTTCCCACAGCAATGACATGGCGATGATCAACAAGCGTCGCCTGGCCTTGCCGCCGAAACTGGCTGATCGTCTGCTCGCCGGTCTGGTGCCGTCGGCCGCGACGAACGCCACGCCTGCGCCGAATACCTTGTGGCCGCGCGCCACGAGCGCTGTCGCCACCGGCTCTGGGCCGTTGTACAACGGCGACTGGCTGGCCCGCGCCGAAAGCGAAAAAGCTGGCGGCGGACAGATGCAGATTTATGGCCGCGCCAGGGCGCAAATTCCGCTGGCGCCGGCGAAGAAGGCCTTCAGTTCTGCCGACGAATTCGTCAACACCATGTTGCCGATGGCCAAGGAAGCCGCCGACCGTATCGGCGTCGATCCGCGTTACCTGGTGGCGCAGGCGGCACTGGAAACCGGCTGGGGCAAGTCGGTCATGCGCGCCCAGGATGGCAGTAGCAGCCACAACCTGTTCGGCATCAAGGCAAGCAGCAACTGGAAGGGCGATTCGGCCCGGGCGATCACCAGCGAGTTCCGTGACGGGCAGATGGTCAAGGAGACGGCCGAGTTCCGTTCCTACGCCTCGTACAAGGACAGTTTCCACGATCTGGTGACTTTGCTGCAGAGCAATAATCGCTATCAAGATGTCGTGAAGTCTGCCGATAACCCAGAACAGTTTGTACGCGAGTTGCAAAAGGCCGGTTACGCCACCGACCCGAACTACGCGACAAAGATTTCGCAGATAGCCAAGCAGATGAACAGTTTCCAAAACTACGCTGCGGCGGGTGTATCCACCACGCCTTTATAAGGCACAAGGTATAAGGTCTGAACCATGAGTTTGCTCAATATCGGGATGTCGGGACTGTCGGCCAGCCAGTCCTCTTTGGCTACGACAGGCAACAACATTGCCAACGTCGACACCGCCGGTTATTCGCGTCAGCAAACCGTGCAGGGCACCAAGTCCTCGCAGCAGTTCGGTAACGTCTTCATCGGCACGGGCACCACCCTGGCCGACGTGCGCCGGGTCTACAACTCGTACCTGGAAAGCCAGTTGCACACGGCGACTTCGCTCGACAGCGAGTCGGCCTCGTTTCTGGCCCAGGCCACACCGCTGGATTCGATGCTGTCGGACACCAACACCGGCCTGACCGGCGTGCTGCAAAAATTCTTCACCTCGATGCAGGGTGTTTCGACCTCGGCGACCGACGACACCTCCCGTCAGTCGGTGCTGACTGGCGCGCAGGCCCTGACCAATCGCTTCAATACCCTCGCCAAGCAGCTCAACGACCAGAACACCAGCATCAACGGCAGCCTCGGCGACATGGCGGCTCAGGTGAACAAGCTGGCCAGCTCGATTGCCACTCTGAACCAGAAGATCGGTGAGATTTCCACCAGCGGCGGCGCGCCGAACGACCTGCTCGACAGCCGTAACGAAGCCGTACGCCAATTGTCCGAGCTGACCGGTGCGCAGGTCGTCGAGCGCGGCACCAGCTTCGACATCTACGTCGGCAGCGGTCAGCCGCTGGTGATCGGCAACACTACCAACACCTTGAGCACCGTGCCGCTCAAAGACGATCCGTCGCGCATGGGCATTCAGATGGATCGCGGCTCGAGCACCCTCGACATCACTTCGGTGATGAGTGGTGGCGAAATGGGCGGTCTGCTGACGTATCGCAAGGAAGTTCTCGACCCTTCGCTCAACGAGCTGGGTCGTGTTGCACTGGTGGTGGCTGATCAGATCAACAGCCAGCAAGCACAAGGCATCGACAAGAACGGTGACTTCGGCGCGGCGCTGTTCAACAACATCAACAGTGCTGCACTGGTCAGCCAGCGCAGCATCGCGGCGTCGGGCAACAGCACAGGTTCGGGCAACCTTGACGTTACCATCAAGGATACCGGCAAGCTGACCACCAGCGATTATCAGGTCACGTTCACCAGCGCCACCGACTACACCGTCAAGCGTTCCGACGGCACCGATCTGGGCGCGTTCAGCACCACGACCACGCCACCTCCGGTGATCGACGGCTTTAGCCTGTCGCTCAATGGCGGTGGGTTGAGCGCCGGTGACAGCTTCAAGGTGACGCCGACCCGCAACGCGGCGGCAAGCATCCAGACTGTTCTCAGCGATCCGAAGAAAATCGCGGCGGCCGGTCCATTGACCGGTGTTGCCAGTGCTGCCGGCCTGGGTACTTACACTCAGCCGACGCTCAGCGACTCCATCAATATCTACAACCCGACCGCCCAGGCAGACATGCAGGCGGCGCTGAAGAATTCGACGCCAGTCAAACTGGTGTTCGGTGATGCCAGTGGGGGCAGCCAGTCGTACAAACTGGTGGATACCAAGGGTGCCACCATCAGCAGCGGCACCATCGTTCCCGGCCAGGCGAACACACTGAACCTCAAAGTCGGCATCGTCGATGCCAGTGGCAACCCGGTGATGGACACCTCTGTCACGCCCAACGTGCAGAAGACTTTCACCGTGCAGACCACGGTCGGCGGCACGCCGAAGTCCGGCGAAACCTTCACCATGAATCTCACCGGTGCGGCGTCTTCGGACAACCGCAACGCGCAGGCACTGGTCGGCCTGCAAACCAAGCAGACTGTCGATACCGGTTCGGCGAGCAAGGGCATCAGCCTGACCGACGCCTATAACAAGCTGGTCACCAACGTCGGTACCAAGACTGCTCAAGGCAAGTCCGACAGCGCTGCGACCTCGGCGATTCTCGATAACGCCAAAGGTGCCCGCGACTCGTTGTCCGGGGTCAACCTGGATGAAGAGACCGGCAACCTGGTCAAATACCAGCAGTACTACACAGCGTCTTCGCAGATCATCAAAGCTGCGCAGGAAACTTTCGCCACGCTGATCAACAGCCTTTAAGGAGTCGTAATTCATGCGCATTTCCACCGCCCAGTATTACGGAACGCAAGCTTCGGACTATCAGCGTAACTTCAACAAGGCCGTTGCCACCGCCAGTGAGGCGAGCAGCCTGACGCGCATCAACACCGCTTCCGACGATCCGGTCGGCGCCGGTCGTCTGCTGCAACTGGGTCAGCAGGCGGCGATGCTTGATCAGTACAAGACCAACGTCAACACCACCAAAAGTGCATTGACCGTGCAGGAGTCCACGCTGGACTCCATCACCACGGCGCTGGCACGCGCCAAGGAAATTTCTCTGGCGGCCAACAACGGCACGATCACCGACAAGGACCGCCAGGCTTTCGCCTCGGAACTGGGCGAGATCCAGAAGCAAGTGCTGGGCCTGATGAACTCCAAGGATGCCGACGGCAACTACCTGTTCTCCGGTTCGAAAACCAGCACTGCCCCGTATTCGCAAAACAGCGACGGCACTTATACCTACAACGGTGACCAGACCACCATCAACCTGGGCATCGGCGATGGCCTGTCGGTTGGTACCAACACCACCGGTTGGGATGCTTTCCAGCAAACCATCAACACTGCCCGCACCAACGTCACCCGCACCGCTCCGGCGGTGGATGACGGTCGTGTCGTGCTGTCCAACGGTACGATCGGCACTGAAGCCACCTACAACGCCAAGTTCACCGCTGGGCAGCCGTATACCGTGAGTTTCGTCAGCAGCACGCAGATGCAGATCACTGACGCCCTGGGTAACGACGTGACCGCTGAGGCCAGCAAGAACGGCGTGATCAGCAACACCAGTGGCGCCAACCAGAGCTTCAGCTTCCGTGGCGTCGACATGCAGCTGAACCTCAACCTGAAGGCCGGAGACACCAACCCGGACGCAGTCATTGCCGGGCACAGTTTTCAGCTGGCAGTGACCCCGGACACGTTCACCACCTCGCGTAGCCCGGGCAACACTTCGACAGCGGTGATCAGCGGTTCCAGCATCACCGACCAGGCTGCCTACACCGCAGCATTCCCGCAGGGCGGCGCGGTTCTCAAATTCACCAGCGCCACGGCGTTCGACCTGTACGCGGCGCCGGTCACTGCGGACAGCAAGCCGGTGTCTTCGGGCACTGTGGCGGGCGGTAACGCGACCGCAGCCGGTGTGACGTTTGCCTTGGGTAACACCCCGGCAGCCGGCGATCAGTTTTCGATCCAGCCGAATGACCATCAGACCCAGAACGTGCTCGACACCCTCGGTCAGATGATTACCGCGCTGAACACACCGATCGATGGCGATCCGGTCGCCAAGCAAAAGCTGCAGGGCGCCATGGAAGCCGGTATCGGCAACATCGACGCCGCAGCCAACCAGATTGGCACCGCAGTCACTTCGATCGGTGCCCGTGGTCAGTCGCTGGATATGCAAGCTGTCACCAACGACAGCCTGAGCACCGCTAACACCACGACGCAGGGTTCGATCCGCGATTCCGATCCGGCCGAAGTCATGACCCGCCTGACCTTGCAGCAGACCATGTTGCAGGCTGCGCAATTGGCGTTCAGCAAGATCAGCCAGCTGGGTCTGTTCAACAAGATCTGACGATAACGGGCGCGCAAGCGCCCGGAACTTCGGCTCTTGAGTTTTTAATGTCTTTTTTCGCGGTTTCAGAGGGCTCGCAATTCCGGGCGGGTTCCCGCCGCTTGCGAGTCCGCCGTGAATTCACTTCCCCTTGTCAGCCTTGTCATTCCTGCCTTCAATCCGCGCTTCTTCGAGCGGGCATTGCGCAGCGCCGTCAGTCAGGGTTACGGCAATCTTGAAATCATTGTGTGCGATGACAGTCGTGGCGATGAAATCCAGACCATTGTCGCGGCATTGGCTGAGCAGGGCGGGGTGGCGGTGCGTTACGTGCGCAATCCGCAGACCTTGGGGATGGTTGGCAATCTGCAGGCCTGCCTGGATCAGGCGCAGGGCGAATTCATCAAGTTTCTGTGCGACGACGATCAGCTGTTCGCCAGCTGCATCGAGCGTCAGGCCGACGTGCTCGCTCATCATGACGAAGTCAATCTGGTGCTGGCCCAGCGTCTGTTCTGGGACGCCGACGACATGGTCCTGCCTTCACGGCTGGAAAACACACCCCTGTCACCGATCAGTGGCTTGTTCAAGGGTGATGACCTGCTGGCCCTCTTCGAAACGTTCCCGTCGAACCTCCTCGGTGGTTTCAGTAACGCAATGTTCCGTCGCACTGACGTTGTCGAGTTACTGCCGGCGCTGACTCAGCCGGACCACTGTTTTGTCGCGAGCCTCGATTTCGCCTTGTTCGTGTGTTTGCTGCGACGCGGCAACGCGGTGATCTCCAATCATGTGCTGAGTGTCGAGCGTCTGTACCCGGATCGCCTGAGTGGCCAGCAAGCCATGAAGGATGCTTTGCTCGTCGAGCGGCAATGGCTGCTGCAAATGCTCAAGGCGCGCAGCGGAGAGTCGGCGCCTGCGAAAGGATGGGCGCGTTATGTGCCATTGCCCAACGCGGATGAGTCGCCCCGGGTCTGGACAGAGCTGCCGCTGAGCCGAACGCTCGGTACCAAACAGAGCGCCCAGATCTGGCAGGTTGGCGCTGACAGCCAGAGTTTTTCCGAGCTCTATGCGCAATGGCTGGCGTGCCGCAGGCTCAGCGACGTCCAGAGCAGATTGCTGCCGGACACTCTGGCGGGCTGGCCGTCCACGCCGCGAATCGTGCCCATCGTGATGGATGAGCAGGGCAGTCCGGCGGCGCTGGAACGTACGCTGGAAAGCCTCGCCGCGCAGGTCTATCCACCCGAGTTGACACTGGTACTGTCCAGGGATTGCACTGAGCCGGTACTGGATGGGCGTGTGTTCCATTTGCCGTTGCAGGACGATTACCTGCAACAGATCAATCAGCTGCTGCCGCAGCTGGAAGGCGCTGACTGGTTTTATCTGCTGCGCGGCGGTGATCGCCTGGTGCCCCCAGCCTTGCTGATGATGGCCGAGCGCATCGCCTTCAACAGCGCCATGCACTGCCTGTACAGCGATGAAGGCAGCTTGCGTTCGGGGGAGTCGGCGGAGCCGGCATTTAAGCCTGATTTCAACCTGGATCTGATGCGCACCTATCCGTATGTCGGCCGCGCGCTGGCGTTCCAGCGCGAGACCTTTCTGGCGCTCGGCGGCTTTGATTCGACGTTCACCGAGCTCGCGCCCCACGACATGCTCTGGCGTATGGTTGAGGATCAAGGCACGCAGGTGGTGGGGCATCTGGCCGAGATTGCCATCGAATCGTCCTTCGACCTGGCCCAATGGTTGTCGCTGCCCGCCGTGACGCACAACAACGAACGATTGCTGTCGACGCATCTTGATCGCCTGGGAATCGCCCACGATCTGCGTCGTGGCAGTGTCGAGTTGCTCAATCGGGTCGATTACCGGCATGCGCAGCGGCCGTTGGTCTCGATCATTATTTCGACTCGCGACCAGATTGCGGCCTTGCAACGCTGCGTCGAGAGCCTGCTGGAAAAAACCACGTACAGCGAGTACGAGTTGTTGCTGGTCGACAACGCCAGCGAGACTGCCGAGGCACGTGCCTGGCTGGACGGCATGGCGCAACTGGGCAGCGAGCGCGTGCGCGTGCTGACCTACCCGCAGCAGGGTAACGTCGCCGCATTGCGCAACTTTGCCGTGGCTCAGGCGAGGGGCGAATACGTCCTGCTGCTCAATCCCTACACCGTGATCACTCAGGGTGACTGGCTCGACGAGTTGCTCAATCACGCCCAGCGCCCGGAAGTCGGCATCGTCGGTGCCAAGATCTTCAACCCCGATGGCTATGTGTTGCATGCAGGTCTGGTGCTGGGTATGCAGGGGCCGGCCGGTCTGCCGTTTTATGGTCAGGCGATGCAGTCATCCGGCTACATGTTCCGCCTGCAGGTGGTTCAGGACCTCAGTGCCGTCGGTGCCGATTGCCTGATGGTGCGCAAGTCGGTATTCGATGCGGTTGACGGTCTGGATGAGCAGAGTCTGCCGCGCATGCTGCATGAAGTGGACCTGGCGCTACGCGTGGCCGGCCAGGGGTATCTCGTGGTGTGGACGCCTTATGCGGTGCTGGCGCTTGGCGCGCAGCCGGTCGAGGCGGTCATCAATGAAGAAGGCGTGTCGCACAATCAGCAGGAAGAAACGTTCTTCAAGCGCTGGATGCCGGTCATTGCCCGCGACCCTGCCTACAATCCCAATCTGTCGTTGCACAAGCACACGGGTTCGAGCTTCACCCTCGAGCCGGGCCTGCGCACCGGGTGGAGTCCGTTCAGCAATAGCACCCTGCCGAAGATTCTCGGGTTGCCGCTCAACGCTTCCGCGATCGGGCACTATCGTGTCACTCAACCGCTGATCGAACTCGAAGCGGCAGGCCGGGTGCAGGGGCAGATTCGCTATAGCGTAAACCTGCCGCCGATTGTTGAAATCGAGCGTCTGGCGCCTGATGTGATCGTTCTGCAAGGTCGTTATACCGTGTCATCGGTCAACGAAATGCCGGTGCTGTGCAACTACTTCAACGCCCGCAGCATCTATGAGCTCGACGATTACGTCATCGATGTTCCGCATCGCAATGCGCATATTCGCAATATGCCCGACAAGTATGAAATGGAGCGCATTGTTCGCCGTGCGATCGGCATGTGCGACCGTGTCGTGGTCTCGACTCAGCCATTGGCCAATGCCTTGTCGGACATGCATCAAGACATCCGCGTGGTGCCGAACATGTTGGCCAAAGAATTCTGGAGCAACCTGCGCGGCCAGCGCCGGACCTCGAAAAAACCGCGCGTCGGCTGGGGTGGCGGCACCAGTCACCATGGTGACCTGGCGGTGATCGCAGATGTCGTGCGCGAATTGGCAGATGAAGTCGACTGGGTGTTTTTCGGCATGTGCCCGGACGATCTGCGTCCTTACATGCATGAGTTCCACGGCGTGATCGGCCTCGACGCCTACCCGGCAAAACTGGCCAGCCTCAATCTGGATCTTGCTTTGGCGCCGCTGGAATTCCATATTTTCAACGACTGCAAAAGTAACCTGCGTCTGCTGGAGTACGGTGCCTGCGGTTACCCGGTGATCTGCACCGACACTGAGGCCTACCGCGGCTACCTGCCGTGCACGCGAGTCAAGACCAACACCACGCAAGAATGGCTGCAGGCAATCCGCATGCATCTGGCCGATCCGGACGCCAGCTACCGCATGGGCGACGAGTTGCGTGAAGTCGTGCTGCGCGACTACGTGTTGCGCGGCGATAACCTGCGTTACTGGGAGCAGGGCTGGCTGGCGGATTGATCGATCAGCTCCGGCTACCTAAAAAACAGGCGACTTTTTCAGTCGCCTGTTTTTTTTGCGTCGTGTATTCGTCTTTGTATCAATCCCAATACATTTTTCGCAGCGGCTCAAGTTGCGATCCTTTCCTGTCGATATCAACACATTCGTAGTTTTTTATTGTTCGCCGCGATGACGTGATCGCCACGCGAACCGGTACCGGTTCACAACAAGGCAAGGAAGAAACAATGGCTGTTATTAACGGGACAAACGGCGCGGATACGCTGACGGGTACCAGTGGTGATGACGAGATCAACGCCTTGGGTGGCAATGATGTGATCAAGGGCAGCGGCGGTGCGGACAAGATCGATGGTGGCTCTGGTGTTGATACGGTTGATTATTCGAACTCGAACGCCGGCGTAAATGTTGAGGTTCGCTTCGGTACGGGAGCAGTTGGCAAGGGTGGGGATGCCGAAGGTGATCTTCTGACCGGCATCGAGAACGTGATCGGCTCGGCGTTCAACGACGTCCTGACGTCGGGTCCTGATCACACCGCCACGGCCATTCGCCTGGAAGGTGGCGCGGGCGATGATATCTACTACATCAACACCGGCGTTACGCCGACCATCGTCGAGCAAGCCGGTGGCGGCAACGATGAGGTGCGTGTAACAACAATCAATCCAAGTGGCACGCGGCTGGCGGAGAACGTCGAGCGTCTGACCTATATCGGCGACAAAGCCTTTATCGGTTACGGCAACGACAGCGACAACGTCATCACCGGCGGTTCGGGTAATGACACGCTGTACGGTGGCGCGGGCGCCGACCAGTTCATCGGTGGTGCTGGCATCGACACCGTGGGTTACACCGACAGCAAGTCGACTGCTGTCACGATCAATCTGAAAACCGGTGTGCATACCGGGATCGCGGCAGGCGACACCTACACCGATATCGAAGTGATCAAAGGCTCAAACTTCAACGATATGTTTGTCGGCGACGGCCGTGGCATGGCGTTCGATGGCGGCGGCGGTGTCGATACGGTTGATTATTCAACCTCCAGCGCCGGGGTCAATGTGGAAGTTCGCTTCGGCACTGGCGCGGTCGGCAAGGGCGGGGATGCCGAGGGCACCACCCTGACCGGCATCGAGAACGTGATCGGCTCGGCGTTCAACGACGTCCTGACGTCGGGCCCTGATCACACCGCCACAGCCATTCGCCTGGAAGGCGGGGCGGGCGATGACATCTACTACATCAACACCGGCGTTACGCCGACCATCGTCGAGCAGGCTGGTGGCGGTAACGATGAGGTGCGTGTAACAACAATCAATCCAAGTGGCACGCGGCTGGCGGTGAACGTCGAGCGTCTGACCTATATCGGCGACAAAGCCTTTATCGGTTACGGCAATGACAGCGACAACGTCATCACCGGTGGTTCGGGCAACGACACGCTGTACGGTGGCGCGGGGGCCGACCAGTTCATCGGTGGTGCTGGCATCGACACCGTGGGTTACACCGACAGCAAAACGACTGCTGTCACGATCAATCTGAAAACCGGTGTGCATACCGGGATCGCGGCAGGCGACACCTACACCGATATCGAAGTGATCAAAGGCTCAAACTTCAACGATATGTTTGTCGGCGACGGTCGTGGCATGGCGTTCGATGGCGGTGGCGGTGTCGATACGGTTGATTATTCGACCTCCAGCGCCGGGGTCAATGTGGAAGTTCGCTTCGGCACTGGCGCGGTCGGCAAGGGCGGGGATGCCGAGGGCAGTACCTTGACCGGCATCGAGAACGTGATCGGCTCGGCGTTCAACGACGTCCTGACTTCTGGCCCTGATCACACCGCCACGGCCATTCGCCTGGAAGGCGGGGCGGGCGATGATATCTACTACATCAACACCGGCGTTACGCCAACCATCGTCGAGCAGGCCGGTGGCGGTAACGATGAGGTGCGTGTAACAACAATCAATCCAAGTGGCACGCGGCTGGCGGTGAACGTCGAGCGTCTGACCTATATCGGCGACAAAGCCTTTATCGGTTACGGCAACGACAGCGACAACGTCATCACCGGCGGTTCGGGCAACGACACGCTGTACGGTGGCGCGGGTGCCGACCAGTTCATCGGTGGAGCCGGTTATGACACTGTCAGTTATAGCGACAGCACGGCGGCGATGGTCATCAACCTGAAAACCAATGTCTATTCCGGTATCGGTGCCGGGGACACCTTTACCGGTATCGAAGCGGTCAAGGGTTCGGGGCTCGACGATATCTTCTACGGTGGCGCCGCCGCTATGGGCGTTGACGGTGGCACCGGTCAGGACCTGATCAGTTACGAGTTTTCGGACGCTGCGATCACCCTCGACCTGATCAGCAATGTCAACTCTGGAGAAGCCGCGAGCGACACTTTCGCCAGCATCGAACTCTTTCAGGGCAGCCACTTCGATGACACGTTGTCAGGTTCCCGACTCGCTGATGTTTTCATCGGAGGTTTGGGTGCGGATGTAATCGATGGTCGCGAGGGACAAGATACGGCGATGTACATCACCAGCACTAGCGGGGTGACCATCAACCTGTTGACCAATATCAACGAGGGTGGCGATGCGCAAGGCGATGTATTGCGCAATATCGAGCGTGTCGTGGGCAGTCACCTCAATGACAGCCTGACCGGCGATGCTGGCATCAACTACCTGGAAGGTGGATTGGGGGATGACATCATCTTCGGTGGTGACGGCAACGATTACCTCTACGGCGGACTGGTTTCCTCGATCGGGCCGTTCTCCCTCGACGGGCAGGTCAACGGGCCGCAGGCCGACACAATATATGGCGGCAAAGGCAACGACACCATTTTCACGGCAAGCAATGATGTAGGAAGCCGCGTGTATGGCGAGGCCGGTGGCGATGTCATCACCGTGGTTCACGGCATGGCAGACGGTGGCGAGGATGGTGACCTGCTGACCGGTACAGGCTTGGGCTTTGCATTGTTTGGCGGTGCGGGGAACGATCAACTGGTGTTGAAGTCCAGCGGTTTTGCCAACGGTGGCGAGGATAACGACCTTTACACAATCGGCACCCCGGGTCTTGTGACCATCCAGGATGACGGCGCGAGCCGCGAGGACAAACTGGTGCTGTCGTATATCAGCAGTTCCCAACTGTTGATTGATCGTGTCGGTGATGATCTGTATCTGCATCGCTCGAGTTTCGCACCGGGCACGACGCCGCAGGAAGGTGTGCAGCTCAAGGGCTGGTTCGCAGGCTTCGATACCATTGAGCAAATTCAAACGGCGAACGGGCAAATCATCAACCTGCCAGCCAATAGCGATGCGTTTGCCATGTTTGGTTGACCGCTGAATCGAGCACTGTCGATCCTGCAACGGGATTGAAGGTGCAGGCATGGAGGGCGAACCTGATAATTATCATCGGGTTTGCCCTTTTTTTTACCTTGCAGCCCGGTCTTCACGGGACTCATGGAGCTGGCGCGTTTCCTGCAAGTCCCCCGTAAATCGCCATAAAACGAGCGCTCGCGGTCATCCCACCGGCGCCCGAAGCGGCAAAAGGTTGAGGCAGACGGCCCGCAAAGCTCAAGAAAGCATTGCGCAGCCCGGTGACGAACAAGAGGGGAGACGATGAAGGCAGTAATTTTGGCGGGTGGCCTCGGCACGCGCATCAGTGAAGAGTCGCACCTCAAGCCCAAGCCGATGATCGAGATCGGTGGCAAGCCAATTCTCTGGCACATCATGAAGCAGTATTCCGCTCACGGAATCCACGACTTCGTGATCTGCCTGGGCTACAAGGGTTATGCGATCAAAGACTTCTTCGCCAACTACTTCCTGCACACCTCCGACGTCACCTTCAACATGCGCGAAAACCGCATGGACGTGCACCAGAATTACAGCGAGCCGTGGAGCGTCACGCTCATCGACACAGGCGAGGAAACCATGACCGGTGGCCGCCTGTTGCGTGCCGGCCGTTACCTCAAGGATGAAGAGGCGTTCTGCTTCACCTACGGCGATGGTGTTTCCGATCTGAACATTCGTCAGTTGGTCGATTACCACAAGGCTCATGGCCGCCTCGCGACCGTGACGGCGGTGCAACCGCCAGGGCGCTACGGTGCGCTGGAGCGTCAGGGCGATCAGGTTCTCGGCTTCACCGAAAAACCCCGTGGTGATGGTGGCTGGATCAATGGTGGCTTCTTCGTGCTGTCGCCGAAAGTGCTGCCGTACATTGCTGGCGATGAAACCACCTGGGAAGCCGAGCCATTGGCCCGTCTGGCTCAGGATGAGCAGCTCAAGGCTTTCGAACACGATGGCTTCTGGCAGCCCATGGACACCCTGCGCGACAAGAACCATCTCGAAGCGCTGTGGCAGAGCGGGGAGGCCCCATGGAAGCAATGGGCCTGAGTGCGGATTTCTGGCGCGGCAAACGCGTTCTCGTCACCGGACACACCGGTTTCAAAGGCAGTTGGCTGACCCTGTGGCTGCAAAGCCTCGGCGCGCAAGTCAGCGGCTTTGCCCTGGAGCCGTCGACCGAACCAAGCCTGTTCGAACTGGCGCGGGTACACGAAGGCATCAACGACCAGCGCGGCGATCTGCGTGACCTCGGTGCCTTGCTGGAAATCATCGCCGACATCGAGCCGGAGATTGTTTTGCATCTGGCCGCGCAGCCATTGGTTCGCGAAGGCTATCGCGATCCGCTGGGTACTTACTCCAGCAACGTCATGGGCACGCTGAACCTGCTCGAAGCCATTCGTCAGGTCGGTTGCGTGCGCGCCTGTGTGCTGGTGACCACCGACAAGGTCTACGCCAACAAGGAATGGCTGTGGCCGTACCGTGAAGACGAAGCCCTTGGTGGCCATGATCCTTACAGCAGCAGCAAGGCTTGCTGTGAGTTGCTTGCGCAGTCTTATGCCGCGTCGTTTTTTCCGGCCGACAAGTACGCCGAACACGGTCTGGCCCTGGCCACGGCGCGTGCCGGTAATGTTCTGGGCGGCGGTGACTTCGCACCCGAGCGACTGATTCCCGACGTGCTCAAAGCGTGGAGCGCCGACGAACCGGTGACCCTGCGTTACCCGCAAGCCGTGCGCCCGTGGCAGCACGCGCTGGAACCGCTGGCCGGTTACCTGCAACTGGCCGCCGGTCTCTACGAACAAGGCCCGGAATTCGCCGGGGCGTGGAACTTCGGCCCGGGTGAGGCGGACATGTGCAGCGTTGGCGAAGTGGTCGAATTGCTTGCCAGCCGCTGGCCGCAGGCGCGCGGACTACGCATCGAAAAAAGCGAACTGCACGAGGCCGGCCTGCTGCGTCTGGACAGCAGCCGCGCACGCCAGCTGCTGGGCTGGCAACCACGCTGGACCTTGCAGGCATGCCTGACCCAGACCCTCGACTGGCACCTGGCGTGGCAGAACGGCGATGACATGCGCACCGTCACCCTCGGCCAACTGAACCTGTACCGAGGCGCGCTGTGAGCGAGTTTTCCTTGCAGGCGTTGCCGCTGGCCGGCCTGTTCAGCGTCCGGCACAAACGCTTCGAAGACCAGCGCGGGCACTTTGCCCGGCTGTTCTGCGAAGGCAGCCTGAGTGCGTTCGGCAGCGAATTCCATATCCGCCAGATCAACCATTCCTGCACCCGCGAGAAGGGCAGTGTGCGCGGTCTGCATTATCAGAATGGCAACGCCCCGGAAGCCAAGCTGATCACCTGCCTGCGCGGTGAAGTGTGGGACGTGGCGGTGGATCTGCGCCCCGACTCGGAAACGTTTTTGCACTGGCACGCCGAGCATCTGAAGGCCGGCGACGGTCGCAGCCTGCTGATTCCGGCCGGGTTCGCCCACGGTTTCCAGACCCTCACCGAGGACGCCGAACTGCTTTACCTGCACAGCGCCGATTACGCGCCGGAGCACGAGGGCGGTCTGTCGGTCAATGATCCACGGCTGGCGATTGCCTGGCCGTTGCCTGTCAATAATTTGTCAGCGCGTGATTCCAGCCATCCCGCGCTCGATCAACACTTTGCTGGAGTGCGTCTATGAACTGCCGTGGGTGCGCCGCACCGCTGAGCCTGCCGCTGATTGATCTTGGCACCTCGCCACCGTCCAACGCCTATGTGCACGCCGATCGTCTTGAACAGGCTGAGCAGTGGGTGCCGCTGAAGGTCGCGGTGTGTCAGCAATGCTGGCTGGTGCAGACCGAGGATTACACCAGCGCCGACAGCCTGTTCGACGCCGAGTACGCCTACTTCAGTTCGTTCTCCAGCACCTGGCTGGCCCATGCCGAGCGCTATGTCGGCGAGATGGTCGAGCGCTTCGGCCTGAGCGCCGATAGCCGCGTGGTGGAAGTCGCCGCCAATGATGGTTACCTGCTGCAATATGTGGCCGGTCGCGGCATCCCCTGCCTCGGTGTTGAACCGACGCGCAGCACCGCGCAAGCGGCTCGTGAAAAAGGCCTGGAAATTCGCGAACTGTTCTTCGGTCGTGGGACTGCCGCGCAGTTGCAAGCCGAAGGCTGGGGCGCTGATTTGATGGCGGCCAACAACGTGCTCGCGCATGTGCCGGACATCAACGATTTCCTCGGCGGTTTCGCAACGCTGCTCAAGCCGACCGGCGTGGCCACCTTCGAATTCCCGCAACTGTTGACGCTGATGGCCGGCGCGCAGTTCGACACGCTCTATCACGAGCACTATTCCTACCTGTCTTTGACCGCCGTGCAGACCCTGTGCGAGCGCAATGGCCTGGAAGTCTTCGACGTCAGCCAACTGACCACCCACGGCGGTTCGTTGCGGGTGTTCGTGCAGCGCAAGGATGGCCAGCGCCGCGCGGTTCAACCGGCAGTGCAACAGCAGTTGCAAGCCGAGCTGGATGCCGGGGTAAAAACCGCCGAGTACTACGCGACCCTCGCGCCTGCCGCTGAACGTATCAAGCATGAACTGCTGCGCTTTCTGCTGCAGGCCAAGGCCGACGGCAAACGTGTGGTCGGTTACGGCGCGGCCGCCAAGGGCAACACCTTGCTCAACTACGCCGGGGTCAAACCGGACCTGCTGGCCTGGGTGGCGGATGCCAACCCGCACAAGCAGGGCAAGTTCCTGCCGGGCAGTCGCATCCCGATCGTTGCGCCAGCGCAGATCGATCTCGAAAAACCCGACTACGTGCTGGTGCTGCCGTGGAACCTGCTGCATGAAGTCAGTCAGCAACTGGCGCAGGTGCGTCAGTGGGACGGGCGCTTCGTGATCGCCGTGCCTGAGTTGAAAGTGCTGTGAAGGTTCTGGTCACCGGAGCCACGGGCTTTGTCGGCCGGCATCTGGTTGCCGCATTGCTGGCACGTGGCTGCGAAGTCCGCGCCGTGGCGCGTAACGCGCAAACGGCGCAAGGCATGCCGTGGATCAACGACGTCGAGTTTGTGAGCGCGGATATTCACGCGCCCGATCTGGATGTCGCTGCGCTGGTAGAAGGCATCGATGCGCTGGCGCATCTGGCGTGGCCGGGCTTGCCGAACTACCGGGCGCTGTTTCATTTCGAGCACAACCTGATGGCTGATTACCGCTTTATCAAAAGCGCGGTCGAGGCGGGCGTGCAGCAGGTGCTGGTCACCGGCACCTGCTTCGAATACGGCATGCAAAGCGGCCCGCTCAGCGAAAGCAGCGAGCCACAGCCGAGCAATCCTTACGGTCTGGCCAAACACACACTGCACCTGTTTTTGCAGAATCTGCAGCAGCAACAGCCGTTCACCTTGCAGTGGGCGCGCCTGTTTTATCTGCATGGTGAAGGGCAGAACCCCAACAGTCTGTTGGCGGCACTGGACCGGGCCGTCGATGCCGGTGAGCCGTCGTTCAACATGTCGGCCGGCGAGCAGCTACGCGATTTTCTACCGATTGAAAACGCCGCCGATTATCTCGTTGCGATTGTGCAACAACGCGATTTCAACGGTGTGATCAATTGCGCCAGTGGCCAACCGGTATCGGTACGGGCACTGGTCGAACAACGTCTGCGCGAGCGCAGTGCTTCGATCGATTTAAACCTGGGGCACTACCCCTACCCGACACACGAACCCCTGGCGTTCTGGGCCGTGGTCGACCGATTGCAACAGTTACTCGAGGCGCAACGCATCAGCTGATGCACCTCCAGTGGATGCCCTTTGGCAGCGCAACTATCAAATGACTTTTCAGTGAGACCGGACAATGAGCGATAACGTAATCAAAGCCTTCGAGGCGGAGTGCCAGGCCGAAGTGACTGCCCAGGGCCAGGACAAGGACCTGAAGGCGCTGGCCCAGGAGTTCTACAACCAGTCGGCCAAGCACAAGTACACCTATCACTTTTCGTGGATGGGCCGTCCGATCATCCAGTTGCCGCAAGACATGATGGCGATGCAGGAACTGATCTGGCGGATCAAGCCGGACCTGGTGATCGAATGCGGTATCGCCCACGGCGGTTCGATCATCTACTACGCCTCGCTGCTCGAATTGCAGGGCCACGGCGAAGTGCTGGGCATCGATCGCGATATTCGTGCGCACAACCGCGAAGCCATCGAAAGCCACCCGATGATCAAACGCATCAGCATGATCGAAGGCTCGAGCCTCGATCCGGCGGTGGTCGAGCAGGTGCGTCAGGCGGCGGCCGGCAAGAAAGTCATCGTCGTACTCGATTCCAACCACACCCACGAGCATGTACTCGAAGAGTTGCGTTTCTACGCACCGCTGGTGTCGGTCGACAGCTATTGCGTGGTCATGGACACCGTGGTCGAAGACATGCCGGCCGATGCCTTCCCGGATCGTCCGTGGGGCCCGGGTGACAACCCGAAAACCGCCGTGTGGGCGTACCTCAAAGAGAACGACGATTTCGAGATTGATCAGGCGATGCAAGACAAGCTGCTGATCACCGTCGCGTCGGACGGTTATCTGCGCCGGGTTCGTTAATCAGTTCCATTATCAAAGCGTTTTTCGGGCGGTTTCGCCGGTCGTGGGAGAAGTTATGCAAGGCAAGTCTGTTTCTGAACAAAAGCTGCCATTGAGCGAGTTGCTGACGGTGGTACTGATCACCCACAACCGCCCGGCGTTTCTGCGTCGAGCGCTGCAGTATTACAGCAGCCTGCCTTGCAAGGTTCTGGTGCTGGACTCGTCTCCCGAGCGCCCGGAAGGTGATTTTTCGGCGGTCGACTATCAGCACCTGCCGCAATTTGCCTATTGGGGCATGCAGGCCAAACTGACCTATGGCGTTGCGCAACTGACCACGCCTTATATGGTATTCGCCGCCGACGACGACTTCATCCTGCACGAATCGCTGGCCGAGTCGGTCAACTTCCTCGAAGCCAACCGCGACTATGGTCTGTGCCACGGCTACTGCCTGATGTACCTGGCGCTGGCCGGCAGCGTCAGCTACTACCGCCGCGACAAGAAGATCTGCGAAGACTACGCCTCAGAGCGCGCCGAGGATCGAGTCCTCGATTTCATGCATCAGTATGTGCCGCCGTTCTATGGCGTCTGCCGCACCTCGATCATTCAGGACTGGTACGCGGCATTGCCGCCGGGCACCAGTTTCGAATGGCAGGAGATCGGCCACACCTATTACCTGCTGGCGAACGCCAAGGCGCGGATCCTGCCGATCCCGTATGTCGTGCGTGAGATCAATGTCGGTTTCTCCGACCACAACACCGAGGTGTATCACGCGCTGTCGTACACCGACTCCAAGTCGGTGGCCGAGCGCGAAGCCTTCGCCGAATTCCTCGCCTCGTTGCCGACCGCTATCAAGGATCTCGATCAGGCGCAGCGCAAGGCGTTTGCCCTGGAAAGTTTCGCGGCCATGACCGACAGCCTGGTCACAGGGCGGGCGTTGACGGCCGAGTTGATTTTCGAGTCGACCTGGAACCACCTGACCAAAGCCCCTGAGCGCAAATTCGGGCCACGGCAATACGTCGAGATGCCGTTCTACAACCAGCGCTTCTTTGACTTGCTGGCCCAGTTCGAGTTTCTGCTGCACGCGATGCCGGCCGGTCGTATCCAACTGGAAAAGCTCGAAGGCATCTGGACCCGCCAGGAGTACCTGTTGCAGTCGCGCAATAACGATACGGCGGAAAGTGTCCTCGACCGTTTGTGGCAGGCCCACGACAGCAACGTGTTCAACCGTCGCGTGGTCAAGCGTCTGGCCGAGCAACTGCAGATCCTCGGCGAGGACGATCAGGCGCAGGAAATGGCTGAGTGGGCGACGCGTCTTGACGTCGTGTCAAATGTCGAACACTACCCGGTCTTCAACAAAATGCGCTCAGGCCGTTTGCTCGACTGGATGGCTGCCCGCAAGCCGGACGCCGAACAAGCCGGGTTGATTGCCGCGCATCTGGCGGCGAACAATGGCGGACCACAATTCGGCATTTTCCTGCTGGATCTGGACAACGACATCGACAAGCTGCAAGTTACCCTCGACAGCCTCGTCGAAGGGCACAGCAAAGCCTTCAAAATCGTGGTCTTCACCACGGACGAGCCACAGAGTGCGACCACTGCACAGAATACCTTGCACTTTGTCCGGGTCACGCCGGGCAACTTCATCGACAAACTCAACCAGAGCGCCGCGCAGTCTCCGTGCGACTGGTTGCTGCTGGCCAACGCGGGCGATGAATTCACCGCCGGTGGCCTGTTGCGTGCTGGCCTGGAATTGATGTCCGCCAAGGATCTGCGCGCGGTGGCCACCGATGAAATCCAGCGCACTGAAGATGGCGCGCTGGTGGATGTATTCCGTCCGGGTTTCAACCTTGATTTGCTGCAAAGCGTGCCATCGCTGATGGCGCGCCATTGGCTGATTCGACGCGACGTTTTCCTTGAAGCGGGCGGTTATCAGGCCGATTTCAGCAAGGCGCTGGAGTTTGACCTGTTGTTGCGCCTGATTGAGCAGGGTGGTCTCGGCGGTCTGGCGCACCTCGATGAGCCGCTGCTGATTACCCAGGCCGCTGCAGTGCAAGAGAATGCCCACGAGCGCCTGGCGTTGCTGCGTCATTTGGGCAATCGCGGCTACAAGGCCAAGGTCACTTCGTCGCTGCCAGGCACTTGGCAGGTCGATTATCGTCATACCGAACTGCCAATGGTGTCGATCATTGTGCCGGCCAGTGATGACCTGCCAGCGCTGCGCCGTTGCGTGGAGGGCGTGCTGCTCAGAACCCGCTACAGCCGTTATGAATTACTGGTGGCGGCCAACCCGAATCAGTCGGCGGCGGTCAACGACTGGCTGGGTCAGTTGCGCAATCCCCGCGTCAATGTCTTGCGTGCCGATCAGGCGCTCGGTGAAGTGGCGTTGTATAACGCCGCCAGCGAACAGGCGCGGGGTGACTATCTGGTGCTCCTGGCCGCTGACAGCGAAGTCGTCAACCCGAACTGGATCGACTCGTTGCTCAACCAGGCCCAGCGTCCGGAAGTGGGCATCGTCGGCGCCAAACTGGTCGACCGCGATGGCAAGATTTCCCAGGCCGGCTTGATTCTAGGCCTGAACGATGGGGTGGGTTCGGCGTTCATCGGCGAAAAACATGCGGCCGAGGGCTACATGCAGCGTTTGGCCGTCGAGCAGAATTACTCGGCTGTGTCCAAGGTCTGCCTGATGGTGCGCAAAGAGCTGTTCAACGCTCTCGGTGGGCTGGACGAAGTGACCTTCGCTGACGGTTTCAGCGATATCGATCTGTGCCTCAAGGCAAGTCAGAACGGTTTCCTCACTGTGTGGACGCCGTCGGTGCAGGTGCTGCATACCGGCGCGTTGCCAGAGGCTCCCCAAACACTGGCGGCACTGCGTGAGAAATGGCCTGATGCGTTCGCGCAGGATCCGGCTTACAACGCCAACCTGGCCCTGACCGGCAAAGGTTTTACCTTGGGCGAAAACAGCTCGATCAATTGGGCTCAGTTGCTCGCCTAAGCGTGCCGGACAGGAATCAACCTATGTTCAACGGTAAATCGATTTTCATCTCTGGCGGCACCGGTTCGTTCGGGCGCAAATTCATCGCCCGACTGCTTGAGCAATACCAGCCCAAACGCGTGGTGGTGTTCTCCCGTGACGAGTTGAAACAGTACGAAATGCAGCAGACGTTCAACGCGCCGTGCATGCGTTATTTCATTGGTGACGTGCGTGATGCTGACCGTCTGCGTCAGGCCATGCGCGGCATCGACTACGTGGTGCATGCCGCGGCGTTGAAGCAAGTGCCGGCGGCGGAATACAACCCGACCGAATGCATTCGCACCAACGTCAATGGCGCGGAGAACATCATCGCGGCCGCCATCGACAACGGCGTGAAGAAGGTCGTCGCGCTGTCCACCGACAAGGCGGCCAGCCCGATCAACCTGTACGGCGCGACCAAGTTGCTTTCGGACAAGTTGTTCGTCGCGGCCAACAATATTGCCGGCGAGCAGGAAACCCGTTTTGCCGTGGTGCGCTACGGTAATGTGGCCGGCTCGCGCGGTTCCGTGGTGCCGTTTTTCAGCAAGCTGATCGCCGATGGCGCGCAGCAGTTGCCGATCACCGACGAGCGCATGACCCGATTCTGGATCACCCTCGATCATGGCGTGCAGTTCGTCCTCGACAGCTTCGCGCGCATGCACGGTGGCGAAGTGTTCGTGCCGAAGATTCCGTCGATCCGCATCGTCGATCTGGCGCGTGGCATGGCGGAGCATCTGCCGCACAAGAATGTCGGTATTCGTCCGGGTGAAAAACTCCATGAGTTGATGGTGCCGCTGGACGATGCGCGGATGACCCTTGAGTTCGAGGATCACTACACCATTCAGCCGTCGATCCGCTTCACCAGCGTCGATGTCGATTTTGCCGTCGACAAGCTCGGCGAGCAGGGGCGTGCCGTGAGCGAAGATTTCGAGTATCGCTCCGACACCAATCCGCATTTCCTCTCGGTCGGGCAGATCGCCGATCTGCACGCGAAGCTTTCGGCATGATTCCCTATGGTCGGCAGAGTCTCGATCAGGCGGACATCGACGCCGTGGTCGAGGTGCTGCAATCGGACTGGCTGACCCAAGGGCCGGGCATCGAGCGTTTCGAGCAGGCGATGGCCGAGCGTTGCCAAGCCGATTTCGCTGTGGCGGTGTGCAATGCCACGGCAGCGCTGCACATTGCTTGCCTGGCCGCAGGGCTGGGGCCGGGTGATCGTTTGTGGACCACGCCGAACACCTTTCTCGCTTCCGCCAATTGCGGACGCTATTGCGGTGCCGAGGTAGATTTCGTCGACATCGATGCGCTGACCTGGAACCTCGATGCGTTCGCCCTCGAAGCGAAGCTCGATCAGGCCGAGCGTGACGGCACGTTGCCGAAAGTTCTGGTGGCGGTGGCGTTCTCCGGACAGAGCTGCGACATGCGCAAGATTGCCACGCTTGCCGAGCGCTACAACTTCACGGTGATCGAGGATGCCTCGCACGCCGTGGGCGCAAGCTATGCCGGGCGTCCGGTCGGCTGTGGCCAATTCGCAGCCATGACGGTGTTCAGTTTTCATCCGGTGAAGATCATCACCAGCGCCGAAGGCGGCATGGTGCTGACCAACCGCCCGGAACTGGCCGAGCGTCTGCAACGTCTGCGCAGCCATGGCATGACTCGTGATCCGCTGCAGATGAGCGAACCCAGCCACGGTCCGTGGTACTACCAGCAGATCGAGTTGGGTTTCAATTACCGCATCACCGATCTGCAAGCTGCGCTGGGTTTGTCGCAACTGGGCAAACTCGACGACTTTATCGCCCGTCGTCGTGAACTGGCGGCGCGTTATGATCGCTTGTTGGCGTACTTGCCGGTGACGCTACCGAGCCTTCAGCCAGAGGCTGAATCTGCCTGGCATCTGTATGTGATTCGTTTGCAGACCGAGCGCATCAGCCTCAGCCATCGTCAGGTGTTCGAAGGCTTGCGCGCCGCCGGTGTTGGCGTGAATCTGCATTACATCCCGGTGCACTTGCAGCCTTACTATCAAGCGCTGGGTTTTGCCGAGGGCGACTTCCCCGAGGCCGAGCGTTACTACGCCGAGGCGATCAGCCTGCCGCTGTTTCCGTTGTTGAGCGATGAACAGCAGGATTACGTGGTCGAGCAATTGCGTCGGCTGACCGAATAATGGCCGCTGAGGCAATGGACGAGTAATGGCAATGCGTCATTTGAGTGAGCAGGAAAAATTCTGGCAGGGCGACTTCGGTAACCAGTACGTCGAGCGCAATGTCGGCCAGCCGCTGGTGGCGGCGAATCTGGCATTGTTTGCCAAAGCGCTGAGCCGCGCCGGGCGCATCGCCAGCCTGGTCGAACTGGGCACCAACGCCGGCAACAATTTGCAGGCGCTGCATCAGTTGCTGCCGCGCTGTGAGCTGTTCGGCGTCGAGATCAATGACAGCGCCTGTGCTCAGGCCCAGGCGTTGGACATTGCCCATATCTGGCATGGCTCGCTGTTCGATTTTCCGCGCGAGCGCTGCTACGACCTGACCCTGAGCAAAGGCGTGCTGATTCACTTGGCCCCGGAGCTGTTGCCGACCGCTTATGCGCAGTTGTACGAGTTGAGCCAGCGCTACATCCTGATTGCCGAGTATTACAATCCGGCCCCGGTGGAAGTCTCCTATCGCGGTAACAGTGGCAAGCTGTTCAAGCGCGATTTCGCTGGCGAGATGCTTGATCGCTATGCTGATCTGCAATTGCTCGATTACGGCTTTGTCTATCACCGTGACCCGCAATTCCCGGCGGACGATGTCACCTGGTTCCTGCTGGAAAAACGTCCTTGAGCAAGGTTGCAATCATCCCGGCCCGTGGCGGCAGCAAACGCATCCCGCGCAAGAATCTCTTGCCGTTCGATGGCGTGCCGATGATTGTCCGTTCGATCCGCACCGCGCTGGAATCAGGCTTGTTCGATCAGGTCGTGGTCAGCACCGACGATGCCGAGATTGCCGATGTGGCACGCACGCAGGGTGCGCAGGTGCCGTTCCTGCGCCCGGAGGAACTGGCCGATGATTTCACCGGCACGGCGGCAGTGATCGTGCATGCCTTGCAGCAGTTGCCGGCGTTCGATTATGCCTGCTGTGTGTACGCCACGGCGCCGCTGTTGCAGGCGCATTATCTGCGCCAGGGAATCGAGTTGCTGGAGCAGCATCCCGACAAGTCTTTTGCGTTTTCCGTGTGCAGCTTCGGGTTTCCGGTGCAGCGTGCGCTGACGCTGGACGGGCAGGGCGCCTTGAAGGCGTTGTACCCGGAATTTCGCCATACCCGCTCGCAGGATCTGCCCGAAGCGTTTCAGGATGCCGGTCAGTTTTACTGGGGCCGCAGTGAGGCCTGGTTGCGTGGTGAGGCGGTCTATTCGCCGGCCAGTCTGCCGGTGGTTCTGCCCCGGCACCTGGTGCAGGACATCGACACGCCTGAGGACTGGAAGCGCGCCGAATACTTGTATGCCGCGCTCAAGGCTGGCGGAGAGCTGCAATGAGAGTGCTGATTCGCGCGGACGCCTCGCCGACCATCGGCAGTGGTCATATCGCCCGCTGCCTGACGCTGGCGCGCGTGTTGCGCGGGCAGGGCAGCCACGTCGCGTTTGCCTGTCGGCAATTGCCGGGGCATCGGCTCGATATGCTGAGCGGCGAAGGGTTTGAGACCTTTGCGCTGCCCGATCTCTACCCCGCTGAAGACCCGCAGCAAGCCATCGAATCGATGCTGCCGTGGCAGGCCGATATCGACGCACTGGGTCTGCTGCTGGGCGGCCATGCCGAGTTCGACTGGATCATCGTCGATCATTACGGCCTCGATCATCACTGGCAAACCGCTGCACGCCGCTGGGCGCATCGCATCGCGGCGGTGGATGATCTGGCGACCCGACGCTACAGCGTTGATCTTTTGCTCAATCAGAACTTGTCCGGACTCAGCGAAAACTACTCACCTCTGCTGCCTGAAGGTTGCCGCACGTTGCTCGGCCCGCGCTACGCCATGCTGCGCGAAGAGTTCAATTGCCCGGCCATCGAGATCAAACCCACAGCTCGCCGGGTACTGGTGAATTTCGGCGGCTTCGATGCGGCGATGCAGACTCATCACGCGATGCTCGCCCTCGCTGAATTCAGCGAGTTGCAGGTGGATTTCGTTGCTGGCGCCGACAACCCGGCGTGGGCGCAGATGCAGGCATTGGCCGAGACGCGGCCGAACTGGCGCCTGCACAGTTTTGTCAGTGATTTCCATCAACGCATGACTGAGGCGGACCTGTTTATCGGCGCCGGCGGCGGCACCAGTTGGGAGCGCGCGGCGCTGGGTTTGCCAACGATCTGCATTGCGGTGTCGAACAACCAGCAGAACAACGGTGAAGTGATGGCGGCGGCGGGGGCGCATGTGTTCATGGGCGCCCGCGAGCAGGTCAGTGTCGAGCAGTTGCGTGACGCTGTCGGTTTTGTTGTGGGCAACCATTTTCTGCGCCAGAGCCTGGCCGAGCGTTCGCGGCGACTGGTCGATGGTCGCGGCGCCGAGCGCGTCGCGGCAGCGCTGGCGGGCGCGGTGCTCAAGCTGCGCCCGGCGACGCTGGACGATGCGCAGTTGCTGTTCGAGGGACGTAATGCCCAAGCCGTGCAGCGCTGGTCGCCGGAGACTGGCGCGATCGATTGGACGCAACACCTCAACTGGCTGACGGCAGCTTTGCGTAATCCGCAGCGATTGCTGTTGATCGCCGAGGCGGACGACGGCGCCGTCGGGGTGTTGCGTTATGACTTGCGTGGTTTTGAAGCCGAAGTATCGTTCTACCTGTTGCAAGGACGTTTCGGCCTCGGCTGGGGCAGGGCGCTGTTGACCCGTGGCCAAACGTTTGTCGCCGCACACTGGCCGCAACTGACGGTCATCAGCGCCCGTGTCATGCCGGACAATCTGCCCTCACTGAATGTGTTTCGTGACGCCGGGTTTACCCAGAGTGCCTGTGCGTTCACCCGTGTTTTGAAGGATCACCCGCATGACTAGTTTCAAGATCGGCGACCGCTCGATCGGCGCCGATGCGCCGCCCTTCATCATTGCCGAGATGAGCGGCAACCATAACCAGTCGCTGGACGTGGCCCTGCAAATTGTCGAAGCGGCGGCCAAGGCCGGTGCGCATGCCTTGAAGCTGCAAACCTATACCGCCGAGACGATGACCCTGGATCTGGCCGAAGGTGAGTTCTTCATCAAGGATCCAGGCAGTCTGTGGGCAGGCACTTCTTTGTATGCCCTGTACGAAAAGGCCCATACGCCGTGGGAATGGCACGCACCGATTTTTGCCCGCGCCAGGGAATTGGGCATGCTGGCATTCTCGACGCCGTTCGATGAGACGGCGGTGGACTTTCTCGAAAGCCTCGACGTGCCGGCCTACAAGATCGCCAGTTTCGAAAACACCGATCTGCCGCTGATTCGCCGCGTGGCCGCTACCGGCAAGCCGCTGATCATCTCTACGGGCATGGCCAGTATCGCCGAGCTGGATGAAACCGTGCGCGCCGCGCGTGAAGCCGGCTGCAAGGATCTGGTGCTGCTCAAATGCACCAGCACTTACCCGGCAACTCCGCTCAACAGCAACGTGCGCACGATTCCCCATCTGCGTGAGTTGTTCGGTTGCGAGGTGGGGCTGTCCGACCACTCGATGGGCGTGGGCGTGTCGGTGGCGGCGGTGGCGCTTGGTGCGACGGTAGTGGAAAAACACTTCACCCTCGACCGTTCGGCGGGTGGCGTCGATGCGAGTTTCTCGCTGGAACCGGCAGAAATGGCCAGTCTGGTGGTGGAAACCGAACGTGCCTGGCAGGCCTTGGGTCAAGTGCGTTACGGCGCCACCGAAGCCGAACTGAAATCGGTGGTGTATCGCCGCTCGCTGTACATTACCGCCGACATGGCCGCCGGTGACACCTTTACCGGGGACAATCTGCGGGCGATTCGCCCCGGTCTCGGTCTGCCGCCCAAACACACCGACGCCGTCCTCGGCCGCCGCGCACGTGCGCCGATCAAGCGCGGCACGCCGCTGGACTGGTCGCTGGTCGAATAAGCCGATCTGCACCGAATCGGCAAAATAGCGTGACCTGCGAGTCATAACGCGCATCTTCACTGTATTGTATTGATCGGGGAGATGGCGCCTGGCTCGTTTTCGATTCCAGTGATAGCCCTTTGCGCTCCCCGTGGCTGCCCGTTGTGGCGGCCGTTTTCTGTTTGTCGGCGCCCCTCGAAATCCTTGCGAGCGGTGGTCTTGGGCTGTTTTTTTATTGGGAAGCCGTAATGATTGGCATAAAAAGCATTGCGAGCTACGTTCCTGTAGCCGGCGTGGACAATTACGCACAAGGTGCAAAATTCGAAAAGGATGAAGAGTTCATCATTGGCAAGATTGGTTCGGCGTTTCTGCCACGCAAAGACGCTGAACAGGAAACTTCCGATCTGTGCGTGGAAGCGGCCAATGCGCTGTTTGCCAGCAACCCTGAGCTGAAGCGTGAATCGATTGACGCGTTGATCGTCGTCACTCAGAACGGTGACGAAGAAGGCCTGCCGCACACCGCTGCGATCGTGCAGGACAAACTCGGTTTGCCGACCAATGTCGCGGCGTTCGACATCTCCCTGGGCTGCTCCGGTTACGTCTACGGCATCTACGCGATCAAGGGCTTCATGGAAGCCGCCGGCCTGAAGAACGGCCTGCTGATCACCGCTGACCCGTATTCGAAAATCGTCGACCCGGAAGACCGCAACACCACCATGCTGTTCGGCGATGCCGCGACCGCCACGTGGATGGGCGAAGATCCAGTCTGGGCGCTGGGCAAGGCCAAGTTCGGCACTGACGGCTCCGGTGCACCGCACTTGAAAGTCACCGATGGCGTGTTCTTCATGAACGGTCGTCAGGTGTTCAACTTTGCCCTGCTCAAAGTCCCGGCACACTTGCACGAACTGCTCGATGATTCCGGTCTGAAAGCCGATGACATCGATGCCTTCTGCATTCACCAGGGCAGTGCGGCGATTGTCGATGCCGTGGCGCGGCGTTTCGAAGGCGAGCCGGAGAAGTTCATCAAAGACATGGTCGAGACCGGCAACACCGTGTCGTCGAGCATTCCGTTGCTGCTGGAAAAGCACGTCATCGATTCCGATTGGCAGCGTATTGCGCTCAGCGGTTTTGGCGTTGGTTTGTCGTGGGGCTCGGCGATCATCTATCGTCCTTGAACCGAAGCAAAAACGGCGGATACAAAAATAGCGTTCAAGGTTAACCTTGAGCGCTATTTTTTTGCCTGAACGGGGAGCGCGAGGCGCCATGAGCGAGTTTTTTCAAGCCAATGCCGAGGTGTTGCAGCGGCGCTGGCCGGCGCTGTTCGAGCGACTGCAGGCAGAAGACAGTGCGGCCGTTGCGGCGCAATTGGTCGAGGGACTTGGCTCGACGCTGAGCATCAACGGCATTCAGCTCACCAGTCGTCACGATCGCCTTCATGAAGCGCAGACTCAGGCCGCCAGCCTGCCCGACAAGCCGCAGTTGCACGTCTATGGCACCGCTCTTGGGGATTTGCCCGTTGTGCTGCTGGAGCGCGAAGGGCTGCAACGGTTGTACGTGCACATCCTCAACGGCGCGTTGTTCGCGCTGGTGCTGCAACTGCTTGATCAGCGCCAGTGGCTGGAAGATCCGCGTACCGAACTGTTCTACGCCGGCGATCTGTCGGACATTTGCTCACCGTTTTTTGCGCTGCCTGCCGAAATGCTGCTGGCCGATGACTTCAGCGCGAAGATCCGTGATCGGCTGGTCAATGAAGTCCATCTGAGTTTCAACAATCGCGAATTCGATGCGCAGTCTCCGTTCATACAGCAGCGCTTGCAGGACTGCTTACCGGTGCTGCTCGGCGATGACGATGTCGCGCAATTGTTTGGCATGTGCACCGAGCGCGAGATCTATGTGATCGGCACCGGCCCGACGCTTGAAGGGCATTTTCAGGCACTGGCGGCCATCCAGGCTCAGGCACAGCCTCCGCTGTTCATCTGCGTCGACACCGCTTATCGGCCATTGCGTGAACACGGCATCGTGCCGGATCTGGTGGTGACCATTGATCAGCGCATCAGCTTTCGACATTTGCCGTTCGAAGCGTCCGACGATATCCCGCTGGTGTATTTGCCAATGAGTGACCCCGAGGTGTTGCGCGCCTGGAAGGGCAAGCGCTACGGCGGCTACTCGGCCAGTCCGGTGTATGCGCAATTGCGTGAGCAGTATCCGCGCGGGGAACTGCATGTGGGTGGCAGCGTGATTCATCCGGCGGTGGATCTGGCGGTAAAACTGGGCGGCACGCGCATTACCTTGTTCGGCGCGGACTTCGCCTTCCCGATGAACAAGACCCACGCCGGCTGGAATGATGGCGAGCTGGGTCCGGGTGTGAGTCAGGCGCGGCATTGGGTGCGCGACGGGCATGGCCAGCGTGTCAGTACCCAACTCAACTTTCGCGGATATCTGTGTGTGCTGGAACGTTACATCGCTGCGCATCCGCACGTTCAGTTCTTCAATAGCAGCCGGGCGGGCGCGCTGATCGCCGGAGCGCAGTTCAATCAGGAGTTCGTGCAATGACGGCGATGCAAGCGTGTATCGGTGAATGCCGTCAGTGCGCAGTTCTGTTTCGGCTGGGGCGGGATGTCGAGGCTGCGTTGAGCATGGTCGATGTCTTCGAGGGAGCGCAGCAGTGGCTGCTGTCCGCGCCTGCGGATGCCCAGCAGATGTGGACCCAGGTGCTCACGCAAATGCTCGATTGCCAGGAGCGCCAGGACTGGTTGGGACTGGCTGACTATATGGAGTATGAACTGGTCGAATTGCTGCAAAGCGTTCCGGCCTGAGCAGGCCGACAGCGCTGGCCCGCAGGTTTGCGCGGCAGTCGGTTTTATGGCGTCATTTTTTCGCGGGCGATGGGTGGCTAAGTCATTGTTTTCGCGGGGGTGGCAGGGTGATGGCAAATTTTTTTCAAAAAGCCCTCAAGCAACCTGCAATCCCGACGATAACTATTACGAAGGTTCTCTAGGCCATACCCGGCGGTTGCCAGGGCCGGAAGCCGCAGTACCCAACCAACGAGGAATTCGTCATGGCTTTAACAGTAAACACCAACACCACATCGTTGAACGTTCAGAAAAACCTGAACCGCGCTTCCGACGCTCTGTCGACTTCGATGCAGCGCCTGTCTTCCGGCCTGAAAATCAACAGCGCTAAAGACGACGCCGCTGGCCTGCAGATCTCCACCCGTATGCAATCGCAAATCCGCGGTGGCAACCAGGCTATCCAGAACGCCAACGACGGTATCTCCGTTGCTCAGACCGCTGAAGGCGCTCTGCAAGCTACTACCGACATCCTGCAGCGTATGCGTGAACTGGCTGTTAAAGCACGTACCGGCACCAACGGCACTGCTGACCAGAAAGCGACCAACAAAGAATTCGCCGACATGTCGGACGAAATCACCCGTATCGCAGCTTCCACCAACCTGAACGGCAAAAACCTGCTGGACGGTTCGGCTGGTACTGTGACTCTGCAAGTTGGCGCAAACACCGGTACTGCTAACCACATCGACCTGGTACTGAGCTCCAAGTTCGACGCCGTCAACCTGTCCGTAGACAAAGGTACTCTGGCTCTGACCGGTACTGACGCTGCTACCGCTGGTAGCAACATCGACAACGCTATCACTGCAATCGACGCTGCTATCGCTGCGATCGGTGATACCCGTGCCAGCCTGGGTGCTTCGCAAAACCGTCTGACCAGCACCATCTCCAACCTGCAGAACATCGTTGAGAACACCACCGCTGCACAGGGTCGTGTACAAGACACCGACTTCGCCGCGGAAACTGCTAACCTGACCAAGCAGCAAACTCTGCAGCAGGCTTCGACCTCCGTTCTGGCTCAAGCCAACCAACTGCCTTCCGCTGTACTGAAGCTGCTTCAGTAATTTCGGATCGAGTTTGGGCGGGGGAGTGCGCTTGTCGTGCTCTCTCGCCCTTTTACGTTAGGAGGTGATGAGCATGGACATGAGCGTCAAGCTTAACCAGTCTTATCCGGCTCCCAAGCCAGTCACGCCGGTTGCTGACAAACCGTCAGAAACGCCCAAAGTTGCCAAGACTGAAGCGCCGGTCGCTGCCAAGAGTCAGGTTACGGACGACGCCAAGTTGAAACTGGCGGTGCAGGAGATCGAGAAATTCGTACAATCGATCAAGCGCAATCTGGAGTTCTCGATCGACGAGCATTCCGGGAAGGTCATCGTCAAGGTGATCGCAAGCGAGACGGGTGAGGTCGTTCGACAGATTCCCTCCGCAGAAGCCCTCAAGCTGGCAGACAGTCTGGCCAATGCGAGTCACGTGTTGTTCGACGCCAAAGTCTGATAGCTGGCATGAATAATGTTTGTCCATTCTCAGGGCGCGTGTAACGGTCAAAAGAATGGCAACAATCTGAAGGGAGATGCACATGGCAAGTCCAATTCTACCGGGTTCCGGACTGGGTTCCGGCCTGGACATCGGTGCGATCGTCACTGCGCTGGTCAACGCCGACAAGGCGCCAAAGCAGACGCAGATCGATACCGCGACCAAAGCCAACACGCTGAAGATTTCCGGCATCGGTTCGCTGAAGAGCGCATTGACCGCGTTCCAGACGGCAATGACCAATCTGGGCAGCAAGACCAATCCTGCATTTGCCGGCTTCACCGCGACTTCCAGCAACACCAACCTGACCGCGATTTCCGACAGTACTGCGGTTTCGGGCAATTACAACGTTGTTGTCAGTCAGTTGGCCACGGGTTCGAAAATCGCCAGCGCCTCTTTCGCCGGCGGTGCCGCCAGTGCCATTCCGAGTGGTACCCTGAAAATCAGTCAGAATGGCACTGATTACAATGTCGATATCCCGGCCAATGCCACGTTGCAGACCACTCGCGACGCCATCAACAAGGCTCAGGGCGCCAACGGCATTTCTGCCAACATCGTGACCGACAGTACCGGTGCTTCGCGCCTGGTAATCAGTTCGAGCAAGACCGGCGAAGGCTCTGACCTCAAAGTCAGCGGTATTGCCGGTCTGGAAATCGATGGTACCCAGGAGATGGGCGCGAGTCCGGCTGCAGGCGCTTCAGGCGCCGTCAACGGCGTTGCGAAAAACGCCAAGCTGACCATCGACGGCCTTGAGGTCACCAGCAAAAGCAACACGGTGAGCGGCGCAATCAGTGGCTTGACCCTGAATTTGACGACGGTCAGTGAGGGCACGCCGCCGAGCAAGCCTACGGCTGTCACCGTGGATGCCAACACCAAAGGTCTGCAGACTTCGATTCAGTCGTTCGTCGACGCTTACAACACCTTGAAGACCACCATCGATACGCTGTCCAAGGCGACGCCGGATGCCGATGGCAAGTTGACCGTGCAAGCGGCATTCACCGGCGACGCGATGCCGCGCACGCTGATTGCTGACGTGCGTGCCGAGTTGACCAACACGGGGGCTGGCGGTCCGTTGGCGGTGCTGTCGCAGTTGGGTGTAATGACCGACCGCAACACCGGTAACCTGACGTTTGATACCAGCGCTTTCACCAAAACCATGGCCCAGCCAGGCATGACCGGTCAGGTTCAACAGTTGTTCACCGGTACCGACGACACCAATGGTCTGTTGGCGCGCATGAGCAAAGCAGTGGACCCGTATCTCAAGCCAGCTACAGGTGATATTACCGGCAGTGGTTTGCTTGATCAGCGCATGGCTATTCTTACCAAGAACACCAAAAGCCTGACCGAGCAGCAATTGGCGCTGGATTTGCGTGTCGCCAACCTGACCAAGACGTTGACTGCCAAGTACAACGCCATGGACTTGCTGGTAGGGCAGATGAAGGCGACGGCGAGCAGCATTACCTCGTTCTTCACCTCGCTGAACGCTCAGCAGTCCGCGAAGTAACAGACGTGCACGACAAAAACCCGGCTACGCTTTATCGGCGTGCGCCGGGTTTTTGTCTTTTGATCTAAAGTTCTCTGATTCGTTGGCGATACACTGGATATACGAGTCATTGTGGCAATGAGGTAGAACATGAATCCGATGTTAGCCCTTCGGCAATACCAGAAAGTCGGCGCACACGCACAGACGTCCGAAGCGAGCCCGCACCGTCTGGTGCAAATGTTGATGGAAGGCGGTCTGGAGCGCATTGCTCAGGCCAAGGGCGCCATTGAGCGCAAGGATGTTCCTGCCAAGTGCACGGCCATCAGCAAGGCCGTTGGCATCATTGGTGGCTTGTGTGAAGGCCTGGATCTGGAAAACAGCGCCGATTCGGTAGGTGAGCTCAATCAGCTCTACATTTACATGATGAAGCGACTGGCCGAAGCCAACGTCAAGAGCGACCCGAAGATTCTCGACGAGATTGCCGGCCTGCTGCGCACTGTGAAGGAAGGCTGGGACGGCATTGCTCCGCCGGGCCCCCAGTTTTAAGGAGAGCACCATGAGTCTTGTATTGCAGCGAATTGCCGATACCCGTGAAGCGTTGGTCACTGCCTTGGCCGAGCGCAATTGGGAAGCTATTGGTGAGCTGGATCTGGCTTGCCGTTCCTGCATGGAAGACGTCATGGCTGAAGCTGCACTGGATGAAGTCGCGTTGCGCGATAATCTTGAAGAGTTGCTCCATGTCTACAAGGAGCTTCTTGAGGTGGCCATGGGTGAGCGGCAGGCGATAGCCAACGAGATGTCGCAGATCACCCAAGCGCAGAAGGCGGCAAAGGTTTACCATCTGTTTGGTTAATTAACCTCCAGTTAATCCAGACATGTGCGCCATAAATTTGACTGTGCACGGTTTTTTGACTTAACTAGTGGCTGTTTTCAGATTTCAGGCGTCTACAGGCACATGGTGTCCTGCAAGCGTGTCGCTTGCCCCATTTTTCGGGCATTGAGTTGACTAGGGAAGTTGCTATTGCATGTGGCGTGAAACCAAAATTCTGCTAATCGATGACGATAGCGTCCGCCGCCGCGACCTGGCGGTGATTCTAAATTTTCTCGGTGAAGAAAATTTACCCTGCGGCAGCCATGACTGGCAGCAGGCAGTCGGCTCTTTGTCGTCTAGTCGTGAGGTCATTTGCGTACTGATCGGGACGGTTAATGCTCCTGGCGCGCTTTTGGGCTTGCTAAAGACACTCTCAACCTGGGATGAGTTCCTTCCGGTTTTGTTGATGGGCGATAATTCTTCCGTTGACTTGCCTGATGACCAGCGTCGCCGAGTGCTTTCGACCCTCGAAATGCCGCCCAGCTACAGCAAATTGCTCGATTCGCTGCACCGCGCCCAGGTCTATCGCGAGATGTATGACCAGGCCCGCGAGCGCGGTCGTCATCGCGAACCCAATCTGTTCCGCAGCCTCGTCGGCACCAGCCGGGCGATCCAGCACGTACGCCAGATGATGCAGCAGGTCGCCGACACCGACGCCAGCGTGCTGATCCTTGGCGAGTCAGGCACGGGCAAGGAAGTGGTTGCGCGTAACCTGCATTACCACTCCAAGCGCCGCGACGCGCCGTTCGTGCCGGTCAACTGCGGGGCGATCCCGGCAGAGCTGCTCGAAAGCGAGTTGTTCGGCCACGAGAAGGGCGCCTTCACTGGCGCGATCACCAGCCGTGCCGGGCGTTTCGAGCTGGCCAACGGCGGGACGCTGTTCCTCGACGAAATCGGCGACATGCCGCTGCCGATGCAGGTCAAGCTGCTGCGCGTGCTGCAGGAACGCACCTTCGAGCGCGTGGGCAGCAACAAGACCCAGAGCGTCGACGTGCGCATCATCGCCGCAACGCACAAGAATCTCGAAAGCATGATCGAGATCGGCACCTTCCGCGAAGACCTCTACTATCGCCTGAACGTGTTCCCGATCGAGATGGCCCCGCTGCGTGAGCGTGTCGAAGACATCCCGTTGCTGATGAACGAACTGATCTCGCGCATGGAGCACGAGAAGCGTGGTTCGATCCGCTTCAACTCGGCGGCGATCATGTCGCTGTGCCGTCATGGCTGGCCGGGCAACGTCCGCGAACTGGCCAACCTGGTCGAGCGCATGGCGATCATGCACCCGTACGGGGTGATCGGTGTGGTCGAGCTGCCGAAGAAATTCCGCTACGTCGATGACGAAGACGAGCAAATGGTCGACAGCCTGCGCAGCGATCTGGAAGAGCGCGTGGCCATCAACGGCCATACGCCGGACTTCACCGCCAATGCCATGCTGCCGCCGGAAGGCCTGGATCTGAAGGACTACCTCGGTGGTCTGGAGCAGGGCCTGATTCAGCAGGCGCTGGACGATGCCAATGGCATTGTGGCGCGTGCCGCAGAGCGTCTGCGTATTCGCCGTACCACGCTGGTCGAGAAGATGCGCAAGTACGGCATGAGCCGGCGCGATGGAGATGAACAGGCGGATGATTGACGCCTGTTTTTCAACTGCTTCATTTATAAGCGGTTTTTTTTAGGCACGGGTATTGCTACAGCCCTCGCAACGTTCCGTTTAACTGACGGTCAGCCAAGCGAGAAGCACAATGCCCCAAGCCGCCCAGATGTCTTCTGCCTCCAGTCCCGAGGGGCAACCGTCCTCCGTAGAACAGGCAAGCCGACAGGGTCTTGAGCAGGCCTTCGAGCTGTTCAATCAGATGTCCAGCCAGTTGACTGATTCCTACAGCATGCTCGAGGCGCGGGTGACCGAGCTCAAAGGTGAGCTGGCGGTGGTCAGTGCCCAGCGCATGCAGGAACTGGCGGAAAAAGAACGCCTGGCCAACCGTCTGCAAAACCTCCTCGATCTATTGCCCGGTGGCGTCATCGTGATTGACGGCCACGGCATGGTGCGCGAAGCCAATCCGGCTGCCATTGAGCTGCTTGGCCTGCCACTGGAAGGCGAACTGTGGCGCCAGGTGATTGCGCGCTGCTTCGCCCCGCGTGAAGACGATGGTCATGAAATCTCCCTGAAAAACGGTCGGCGCCTGTCGATTGCGACCCGCTCGCTGGACGCCGAACCGGGTCAGTTGGTGCTGCTCAACGACCTGACAGAAACCCGTCATCTGCAAGATCAATTGGCACGGCATGAACGCCTGTCATCGCTAGGGCGCATGGTCGCCTCGCTCGCTCATCAGATCCGCACACCGCTGTCCGCCGCACTGCTGTACGCCAGTCATTTGACTGAGCAGGAGTTGCCGGTGGCCACGCAGCAGCGTTTCGCCGGGCGCCTGAAAGAGCGCCTGCATGAGCTCGAACACCAGGTGCGCGACATGCTGGTATTCGCTCGCGGTGAATTGCCGCTGACCGATCGCCTGACTCCCGGCGCCTTGATGCAGGCCCTGCAAGCGGCGGCGCTGACCCATGTGCAGGATCTGCCAATCCGCTGGCAGTGCGACAGTCATGTCGGAGAGTTGCTGTGCAACCGCGACACCCTGGTCGGCGCGTTGTTGAACCTGATCGAAAACGCGATTCAGGCCAGCGCCGGCGATGTACGGCTGAAAGTGCACTGCTATACCCGCGACAACGCCTTGCGCATCAGCGTCAGCGACAGTGGCAGCGGCATCGAGCCCGCTGTTCTGGCACGGCTCGGCGAACCATTTTTCACCACCAAAGTGACCGGTACTGGCCTGGGCCTGACGGTGGTCAAGGCGGTGGCCCGGGCGCATCAGGGAGAATTGCAGCTACGTTCGCGGGTCGGGCGTGGCACGTGTGCGCAGGTCATCCTGCCGCTGTTTTCCGTTGTACAGGGAGCTGAGTAAAGGTCATGGGCATCAAGGTTTTGCTGGTCGAGGATGACCGTTCTTTGCGCGAGGCGCTGGCCGATACGCTGTTGCTGGCCGGCCATGATTACCATGCGGTCGGTTGCGCTGAAGACGCGTTGACGGCGGTGGCGCGAGAGGCGTTCAGTCTGGTGGTCAGCGACGTCAACATGCCCGGCATGGATGGTCATCAACTGCTCGCGTTGTTGCGGGCCCGCCAGCCGCAATTGCCGGTGTTGTTGATGACCGCCCATGGCGCCGTCGAACGCGCGGTCGATGCCATGCGCCAAGGCGCGGCGGATTATCTGGTCAAACCGTTTGAGCCCAAAGCGCTGCTGGATCTGGTGGCGCGCCATGCGTTGGGCAATATGGGCGCAAGCGAAAGCGAAGGTCCGATTGCCGTCGAGCCGGCCAGTGCACAGCTTCTCGAATTGGCGGCGCGAGTCGCACGCAGCGATTCCACCGTGTTGATCTCTGGTGAGTCGGGTACCGGTAAAGAAGTGCTGGCGCGCTACATTCACCAGCAATCCCATCGCGCCAATCAACCGTTCATTGCCATCAACTGCGCCGCGATCCCGGACAACATGCTTGAAGCAACATTGTTCGGTCATGAGAAGGGTTCATTCACCGGCGCCATCGCCGCGCAGGCAGGCAAGTTCGAACAGGCCGACGGCGGCACGCTTCTGCTCGACGAAATTTCCGAAATGCCCCTCGGCCTGCAGGCCAAGCTTTTGCGTGTGTTGCAAGAGCGTGAGGTGGAACGCGTCGGCGCGCGCAAGCCGATCACCCTCGATATCCGTGTGGTTGCGACAACCAACCGCGACTTGGCGGGCGAAGTGGCGGCGGGGCGTTTTCGTGAGGATCTGTTCTACCGTCTGTCGGTTTTCCCCCTGGCCTGGCGTCCACTTCGCGAGCGCACTGCCGATATCTTGCCGCTGGCTGAGCGCTTGTTGGCCAAACACGTCAATAGAATGAAGCATGCCGCGGCGAAACTTTCGCCTGAGGCGCAAGCGTGCCTGACCGCTTACCCGTGGCCAGGCAACGTTCGTGAGCTGGATAACGCGATTCAGCGCGCGCTGATTCTGCAGCAGGGCGGTTTGATCCAGCCGCAGGATTTCTGTCTCGCCGGTGCCGTGACGTTCGCCGCGTTGCCGGTCGCAGCGCCCGCGCAAACCGTGGTTCGTGAAGTGGAAATCGACGTGGATTCCGCCGGGGCATTGGGCGATGACCTGCGCCGCCGGGAGTTTCAGATGATCATCGACACCCTGCGCACCGAGCGTGGCCGACGCAAAGAAGCGGCGGAAAAACTCGGCATCAGCCCGCGAACCCTGCGCTACAAACTCGCGCAAATGCGCGATGCGGGGATGGACGTCGAAGGTTATCTGTTCGCCACTTGATCCGTGGCGTCATGCATTGCAAACGCTTTTCTGAAGGGGTGCCCGTGAGCTGGCACCCTTGTTGCTAATACCTGTGTACCCGCCGAGTGAGTGTCAAAAAATTGCGGGCCGCCCAAGAGAGTAGACCATGAGCCAAGGTATTGAATTTAATCGGTTGATGATGGACATGCAGGCCATGAAAGTGGATGCCATGTCTGCGCCGAAATCGACGACCGCTGTCCCTGAGCTGGGAGGCAGCAGCTTTTCCGACATGCTCGGTCAGGCGATCAACAAAGTCAGCGATACCCAGACCGCGTCGACTCAGTTGGCCAACGCCTTTGAAGTGGGCAAAAGCGGTGTCGATCTGACCGACGTGATGATCGCTTCGCAGAAAGCCAGCGTGTCGTTCCAGGCTCTGACCCAGGTGCGCAACAAACTGGTTCAGGCTTATCAAGACATCATGCAGATGCCGGTATAAGGACGAGATTGAGTCATGGCAGAAGCAGTCGCCGATAATGTTCCGGCCAAGGCCTCCCCGATAGACGGCAAACCGCCGTTGTTCGGCTTGTCCTTCCTGGAAAACCTCTCCGAGATGACCATGCTGCGTCAGGTAGGCCTGTTGGTCGGCCTGGCTGCGAGCGTGGCGATTGGCTTTGCCGTGGTGCTGTGGTCGCAGCAGCCGGATTACCGTCCGTTGTACGGCAGCCTTGCCGGCATGGACGCCAAGCAGGTCATGGATACCCTGGCCTCCGCCGACATCCCTTACACCGTCGAACCGAACTCCGGCGCCTTGCTGGTCAAGGCCGATGATCTGTCCCGTGCGCGCCTCAAGCTCGCAGCCGCTGGTGTCACTCCCAGCGATGGCAACATCGGTTTTGAAATCCTCGACAAGGAACAGGGTCTGGGCACCAGCCAGTTCATGGAAGCGACCCGTTATCGTCGCGGCCTCGAAGGTGAACTGGCGCGGACCATTTCCAGCCTGAACAACGTCAAGGGTGCCCGCGTGCACCTGGCGATTCCGAAGAGCTCGGTGTTTGTCCGTGACGAACGCAAGCCAAGCGCTTCGGTGCTGGTTGAGCTGTACAGCGGCCGTTCGCTGGAGCCGGGTCAGGTCGTTGCGATCATCAATCTGGTGGCGACTTCCGTTCCCGAGTTGAGCAAATCGCAGATCACCGTCGTCGACCAGAAGGGCAACCTGCTCTCTGATCAGGCGGAAAACTCTGAAATGACCATGGCCGGCAAGCAATTCGATTACAGCCGCCGCATGGAAAGCATGCTCACTCAGCGCGTGCACAACATTCTGCAACCGGTACTGGGCAACGATCGCTACAAGGCTGAAGTCTCGGCCGATGTCGATTTCAGTGCCGTCGAATCCACCGCCGAGCAGTTCAACCCGGATCAACCGGCGTTGCGCAGCGAGCAGTCGGTCAACGAACAACGCACCGCCAGCAATGGCCCGCAAGGAGTGCCGGGTGCCCTGAGCAACCAGCCACCGGCGCCGGCCTCTGCGCCGCAAACCACCGGTGGCGCAGCCGCGCCGGCCAGCATGGTGCAGCCAGGTCAGCCATTGGTTGACGCCAACGGTCAGCAGATCATGGACCCGGCCACCGGCCAGCCAATGCTCGCGCCGTACCCGGCCGACAAGCGTCAACAATCGACCAAGAACTTCGAGCTCGACCGTTCTATCAGCCACACCAAGCAGCAGCAGGGTCGCCTGAATCGTCTGTCGGTGTCGGTTGTGGTCGACGATCAGGTCAAGATCAACGCGGCCAACGGTGAAACCACCCGTGCGCCGTGGAGCGCCGACGAATTGGCGCGCTTTACCCGTCTGGTGCAGGACGCCGTCGGTTTCGACGCCAGCCGTGGCGACAGCGTCAGCGTGATCAACATGCCGTTCTCCGCCGAGCGCGGTGAAGTGATTGCCGATATTCCGTTCTACTCCCAGCCATGGTTCTGGGACATCGTCAAACAAGTGCTGGGTGTGTTGTTCATCCTGGTGCTGGTGTTTGGTGTGCTGCGTCCGGTGCTCAACAACATTACCGGCGGCGGCAAAGGCAAGGAGCTGGCCGGTCTTGGCAGCGACGTGGAACTCGGCGGGATGGGCGGCCTGGACGGCGAACTTTCCAACGACCGCGTGAGCCTCGGTGGTCCGCAGAGCATTCTGTTGCCGAGCCCGAGCGAGGGTTATGACGCGCAACTGAATGCAATCAAGAGCCTTGTGGCCGAGGATCCGGGTCGTGTGGCTCAGGTCGTGAAAGAGTGGATTAACGCAGATGAGTGATAACCGAGCCGCAGCCGTCAAACTGACCAAGGTCGACAAAGCCGCGATTCTGCTGCTGTCCCTGGGTTCGACCGATGCTGCACAAGTGTTGCGCCACATGGGCCCGAAAGAGGTTCAGCGCGTCGGCGTAGCCATGGCGCAGATGGGCAACGTCCATCGCGAACAGGTCGAGCAGGTCATGAGCGAGTTCGTCGACATCGTCGGCGATCAGACCAGCCTCGGCGTTGGTTCCGACGACTACGTGCGCAAAATGCTCACCCAGGCCCTGGGTGAAGACAAGGCCAACGGCCTGATCGACCGCATCCTGCTCGGTGGCAACACCAGTGGCCTCGACAGCCTGAAATGGATGGAGCCGCGCGCGGTTGCCGACGTGATCCGTTACGAGCACCCGCAGATTCAAGCGATCGTGGTCGCGTACCTCGACCCGGATCAGGCCGGTGAAGTACTCGGCAATTTCGACCACAAAGTGCGTCTGGACATCATCCTGCGCGTGTCGTCGTTGAACACCGTGCAGCCAGCGGCACTGAAAGAGCTGAACCAGATTCTCGAGAAGCAGTTCTCCGGCAACTCGAATGCCTCGCGCACCACCCTGGGTGGCATCAAGCGCGCGGCGGACATCATGAACTTCCTCGACAGCTCGATCGAAGGCCAGCTCATGGACTCGATCCGCGAAGTCGACGAAGACCTGTCCGGTCAGATCGAAGACCTCATGTTCGTGTTCAACAACCTCGCCGATGTCGACGACCGTGGCATTCAGGCGTTGCTGCGCGAAGTGTCTTCCGACGTGCTGGTGCTGGCCCTCAAGGGTTCGGACGAGGGCGTCAAAGAGAAGATCTTCAAGAACATGTCCAAACGTGCTGCCGAACTGTTGCGCGACGACCTCGAGGCCAAAGGCCCGGTGCGTGTCAGCGACGTCGAAACCGCACAGAAAGAAATCCTCACCATTGCCCGTCGTATGGCCGAAGCCGGCGAAATCGTACTCGGCGGCAAAGGTGGCGAGGAAATGATCTAAGCCCATGGACAAGCACGACGACGATGTGACGGATCTGATCCGTGCCCGCGATGTCCGTGGTTTCGAATCCTGGGCCATGCCCAGCTTCGACCTGCCGAAGCCGGAACCCGAGCCTGAACCGGAGCCCGAACCGCCGGAAATGGAAGAAGTGCCGCTGGAAGAAGTCCAGCCACTGACTCTGGAAGAACTCGAAAGCATCCGTCAGGAGGCTTACAACGAGGGCTTCGGCATCGGCGAAAAGGAAGGTTTTCACAGTGCCACGCTCAAGGTGCGTCAAGAAGCCGAGGTGGCGCTCACCGCCAAACTCGCCAGCCTTGAGCAGTTGATGGCGAATCTGTTCGAGCCCATCGCCGAGCAAGACACGCAGATCGAAAAGTCGTTGGTCGACCTCGTGCAACACATCACCAAACAAGTGATCAAGCGCGAACTGGCCATCGATTCCAGCCAGATCGAACACGTCATGCGCGATGCGCTCAAGCTGTTGCCGCTGGGCGTCGACAACGTGCGCCTGTACGTCAATCCGCAGGACTTCGAGCAAGCCAAGGCTTTGCGCGAACGTCATGAGGAAACCTGGCGCATTGTCGAAGATGAATCGCTGTTGCCGGGTGGTTGCCGGGTTGAAACCGAGCACAGCCGCATCGATGCCAGCATCGAAACCCGCGTGGCCCAGGTCATGGCAAAATTGTTCGATCAGTTGCACGAGCAAGCCTTGCACCCGGCCGAGGCGGATCTGACTCTGGATATCCCCGAAGACGTGAAACCGGCGGCCACGTCTGAAGAGCCGCTCGCGGACGAACCCGATGCGCCTTGAACGCACCAGTTTCGCCAAGCGCCTGAGCAGTTATGCCGAGGCGGTTGAAATTGCCGGCGCGCCGATTCTTGAAGGTCGCCTGCTGCGCATGGTCGGCCTCACCCTCGAAGCCGAAGGCCTGCGCGCTGCCATGGGCACACGTTGTCTGGTGATCAATGACGACAGCTATCACCCCTCGCAGGAGGAAGCGGAAGTCATGGGGTTTTCCGGCAGCAAAGTCTTTCTGATGCCGGTCGGCAGTGTCGCCGGTATCGCCCCCGGCGCCCGCGTGGTGCCACTGGCCGATACCGGTCGGTTGCCGATGGGCATGAGCATGCTCGGTCGCGTGCTCGACGGCGCCGGTCGTGCGCTGGACGGCAAGGGCGGCATGAAGGCCGAAGACTGGGTGCCGATGGACGGCCCCACGATCAACCCGCTCAACCGTGACCCGATCAGCGAGCCGCTGGACGTCGGTATCCGTTGCATCAACGGTTTGCTGACGGTCGGTCGTGGCCAGCGTCTGGGCCTGTTCGCCGGTACCGGTGTCGGTAAGTCGGTGTTGCTGGGCATGATGACCCGCTTCACCGAAGCCGACATTATCGTCGTTGGCCTGATCGGTGAACGGGGTCGCGAAGTCAAGGAATTCATCGAGCACAGCCTCGGTGAAGAAGGCCTCAAACGTTCCGTGGTGGTTGCCTCGCCGGCGGATGACGCGCCGTTGATGCGTTTGCGCGCGGCGATGTACTGCACGCGCATCGCCGAGTATTTCCGCGACAAGGGCAAGAACGTCCTGTTGCTGATGGACTCGCTGACCCGTTTCGCTCAGGCCCAGCGGGAAATCGCCCTGGCCATCGGCGAGCCGCCAGCGACCAAGGGTTATCCGCCGTCGGTATTCGCCAAGCTGCCGAAACTGGTGGAGCGCGCCGGTAATGCGGAGAAGGGCGGTGGTTCGATCACCGCGTTCTATACCGTGTTGTCCGAGGGCGATGACCAGCAGGACCCGATTGCCGACTCGGCGCGAGGCGTACTCGACGGCCACATCGTGCTGTCCCGGCGTCTGGCCGAGGAAGGGCACTATCCGGCCATCGACATCGAAGCGTCGATCAGCCGGGTGATGCCGGCGGTGGTTTCGCCGGAGCACATGCAGCGTGCGCAGTATTTCAAACAACTGTGGTCGCGTTATCAGCAGAGTCGTGACCTGATCAGTGTCGGCGCCTATGTGGCCGGCGGCGACCGTGAAACCGACGTGGCGATTTCCCTGCAACCGCAGTTAGTCCGCTATCAGCGTCAGGGCCTCAACGACAAAATCAACATGGGCGAAAGTCAGGCCTATCTCGAAACGCTGTTCGCACCTGCGGCGGGCGGTTAACCGCTCATGGCCGCCGTCAGTCGAGCCGCGCGTCTGGCGCCGGTGGTGGACATGGCTGAAAAAGCCGAGAAAACCGCTGTGCAGCGGCTGGGTTACTTTCAGGGGCAAGTGAAGGTCGCAGAAAGCAAGCTGGCCGACCTCAATGCCTTTCGTCTGGACTACTCCGAGCAATGGATCGTGCGCGGCGCCACCGGCGTGACCGGCCAATGGTTGCTGGGTTTTCAGGGCTTTCTGGCGCAGCTCGACACCGCCGTCGATCAGCAACGGCAGAGCCTGAACTGGCACCAGAAGAATCTGGACAACGCGCGTGAGGCCTGGCAACAGGCATTCGCCAAAGTCGAAGGCCTGCGCAAACTGGTGCAGCGCTACCGTGAAGAGGCGCAACGCCTCGAAGACAAGCGCGAGCAGAAGCTGCTTGATGAACTGTCGCAGCGATTGCCCCGACAGAATCCGTTCTGAAACAAAAATCAAAAGATCGCAGCCTTCGGCAGGGGATCGGTGTAGGAGCTGCCGAAGGCTGCGATCTTTTGATCTGGCTTCCTGACCTTGCCCCAACCCTGTCCAGATGCTAAACCTTGTACACGTTCGTCAATGACAAGGAAGCCAGTCAATGTCAGTCGTTGCAGAAGTATCTCCGGATGGTCAAAAACTGACGATTTCGGTCAAGGGGCGGTTCGATTTCGGGCGCCATCAGGAATTTCGCGAGTCTTATGAGCGGCTCGACAGGAAACCAGAATCCATTGTGGTCGATCTGAAAGAAGCCACCTACCTCGACAGCTCGGCACTGGGCATGTTGCTCCTGCTGCGCGATCACGCCGGCGGCGATAACTCGGACGTGCGAGTCGTCAACAGCAGCTCCGACGTGAAAAAGATCCTCGCCATCTCCAATTTCGACAAACTCTTCGACATCAGTTGACGGCCATGCAGGTGCAAGAGCCGCTGACGATCCTGATCGCCGAAGACAGCGCCGCCGATCGCTTATTGCTGTCGACCATCGTTCGTCGCCAGGGCCACGAAGTCCTGACGGCGGCCAACGGTGCCGAAGCGCTCGATCTGTTTCGCCAACAGCGACCCGATCTGGTGCTGATGGACGCGATGATGCCGGTGATGGACGGCTTCGAGGCCGCGCGGCAGATCAAGGCGCTGGCGGGCGAGACGCTGGTGCCGATCATCTTCCTCACCTCGCTCACTGAAAGCGAAGCGCTGGTGCGTTGTCTGGATGCCGGCGGCGACGACTTTCTGGCGAAGCCCTACAACCAAGTGATCCTTGCCGCCAAAATCAAGGCGATGGACCGCTTGCGCCGGTTACAGGCGACCGTGCTGCAGCAGCGCGATCTGATTGCCAAACACCACGATTACCTGCTCAACGAACAGCGCGTGGCCAAAGCGGTGTTCGACAAGGTTGCGCACTCCGGCTGCCTCAGTGCACCGAACATCCGTTATCTGCAATCGCCTTACGCGCTGTTCAACGGTGACTTGTTGCTGGCGGCGTACACCCCGGCCGGCGACATGCATGTGCTGCTCGGCGACTTCACCGGCCATGGGTTGCCGGCTGCGGTCGGCGCGATGCCGTTGGCCGAAGTGTTCTACGGCATGACCGCCAAGGGCTACGGCCTCGCCGAAACCCTGCGCGAGATGAACGCCAAGCTCAAGCGCATCCTGCCGGTGGACATGTTCTGCTGCGCGACGCTGCTGTGCCTGAGTTCTCAACGGCGCTCGGTCGAAGTGTGGAATGGCGGCATGCCCGACGGCTATCTGCACCGGATCGCCACGGGCGAGCGCGTGCCGTTGGCCGCGCGGCATCTGCCGTTGGGAGTGCTCAGCCCCCAAGCGTTCGACGATTGCACTGAAGTTCATCCGATGGCAGTCGGTGACCGGGTTTTCCTGTTGTCCGACGGGGTGATCGACACCAGCGATGCCAGTGATCAATTGTTCGGCGTCGAGCGCTTGCAGCAGGTGTTCGCCGCCAACCGCGAGCCGGATCGCTTGTTCGAGGACATCGAGCAGGCACTGCGGGATTTTCGCGGCGAGGCGCGCGATGACGTCAGCATGGTCGAGGTCAGCCTGTTGGAGCCGGCGCAGGTCAAGCCCTCGGCACCGGTGTATTCCGACAGCGGCCAGTCGTGCCCGCTGGACTGGTCGGTAAGCTTCGAGTTTTGCGGCGCCACGCTCAAACGTTTCAATCCGTTGCCGTACCTGCTGCAGTTGCTGCTTGAGGTGCATGGATTGCGGGCGCAGAGTGGTGCTTTGTACAGCGTGCTGGCGGAGTTGTATTCCAATGCGCTCGAGCACGGCGTGCTCGGGCTGGATTCCAGTCTCAAGCGCGATGCGGCGGGTTTCGCTCGCTACTATCAGCAGCGCAACGATCGGCTGGAGGCGTTGCAGGACGGTTTCGTGCGCGTGCATTTGCAGGTGCAGCCGCAGGGCGACGGCGGTCGTCTGGTGATTCGGGTGGACGACAGTGGTAAGGGCTTCGATGTGGCGCGGGTGATGGATCGACCGCTGGACGGTGTCCGTTTGTCGGGACGTGGTGTCAGCCTGGTCCGGCAATTGGGGCGCAACGCCAGTTGGTCGGACGAAGGTCGTAGTGCCCGCGTGGAGTTTTCCTGGGAGGTTCAGGCATAATCCGCGCAATTCTTGATCAAGGAGTGAACAAGTGGCTGACACACATATTGATCGCGAGGCGCTCAGCGTACTGCGCGAAGTCATGGAGGAGGGTTATCCGGAGCTTCTGGATACCTTTCTGGCGGATTCCGAAAGTCGCTTGGGCGAGTTGCAAAAGACCTCTGATGCCAAGGTGTTGTCGGAAGTTGCCCATAGTTTCAAGGGCAGCGCCAGCAACATGGGCGCTGTCCGTTTGGCGGCACTCTGCCAGGAACTCGAATCGGACGCCAAAGACAAGAGTCCGGCGGAAATAGTCAAACTGGTCGCTGAGATCAGTGGCGAATTTGCTGAAGTTCGCCCGGTTTACGAAAGCGAAAAACGTCCCGCTCACACCCACTGATCCCGCCGTCCGGCGCTTTTCTCAAGCGCCGGACAAAACTGGCCCGGCACTTGCAGATATCTCCGCAACTGTACCTACGATCCCAGTGCAGCGGAGACCGTTTCATGCCTGCGACCCCCAACATCCTTCTTCAAAACGCCGCTCAGGCCAAGGCGCAAGCCGCTTCTGCCAAAACGTCGGCGATGGCCGTAGACACCGGGGATAAAGCCTCAAGCTTCGCGAAAGTGTTCGCCGATCAGGGGTCGAGCAAGCCTGTTGCAGCCGCTGACAATTCGCCCAAGTCGCCGCGCGACAAGGGCGCTGACAACAGCGGTAAAAAGGACGTTGGCCAGGATCCATCTGCCGCTGCGCAACCGGCGGTTGCCGATAGCGGCAACGACTTGCCAGCCGATAAAACCGCCGCGAGCGATGACACCACCGCCAGCAGCGACGACAGCACGGACACTTCTCAGCCGGCAGTGGTTGATGCCGCACCCGTTGACCCGACACTCGATCCGGCATTGGCAATCGCTGTGCAGCCGGTGACCACGCCGCCCGTGGTGCCGACCCCGGTTGCCGCCGCCCAGCCTGAAACTGACCCCCCTGCGCTCGCCGCATTGCCGAGCGTGGTCAAAGACCCGGCGCCTGCCACTGACAGTGATTTCGATCCTTCGGCGGACCCCCTCGACTCGCTGCCAGTGGTGCGTATGGCGATGGAGCAGGGCGGGCATATTTCCGCTGCCAGCCAGGCGCAACCGAAAGCCTCGCCGGCTCAGGCTCAGGCCGACGGTGAGCTGACGGCGGCGCAGAATTTTGCGGCCGGCATGGCCGGTATGCTCGACGTGCAAGCCGACAAGGACAGCACCAGTCAGGGCGGTGACAAGGCTTTCAGTGGTTTGATCGATGACGGTCTCAAAGACCTCAAGACTGCGACCAGCGATACCCGTGTCGATGACTTCGCCAACCGTCTGGCGGCACTGACTCAGGCCGCGACACCGAAGACCGCCAACGCGGTACCGGTGAATCAACCAATTGCCATGCATCAGAGCGGCTGGACCGAAGAAGTGGTCAACCGCGTCATGTATCTGTCGAGCGCCAATCTGAAGGCGGCGGACATTCAATTGCAGCCGGCCGAACTCGGGCGTCTGGATATCCGCGTGAACATGGTGCCGGATCAGCAGACACAGGTGACCTTCATGAGCGCGCATCCAAGTGTGCGCGAAGCACTTGACGGCCAGATGCATCGCCTGCGTGACATGTTCAACCAGCAGGGCATGGGCCAGGTTGACGTCAATGTCTCCGACCAGAGCCGTGGCTGGCAGGGCCAGCAAGGCCAGGAGCAGGCGCAGCAGGGCCAGAGTGGCCGCACCAGCGCGGCCGGCGGTCGCCTCGATTCGGCGGATGAAGAATTGGCGCCTGCCGCCATTGCTGAAGCCGCTGCTCAAACCACCAGCGTGATCGGCAGCAGCGCGGTCGACTATTACGCCTGATCAAATCAAGAGCCTCTCACCCTAGCCCTCTCCCAGAGGGAGAGGGGACTGATCGGGGGGTGCTCGGGACGTGCGCCGACCGGTTACTTCTGCTGTGAATCCACAATCGACTCGGTCTTTCAGGTCGATGTCTCACTACTTCTGCTGTAAATCCATAATCGACTCAGTCTTTGAGGTCGATGTTTGACGTCTGACACCTCGGTCGGCCCCCTCTCCCTCCGGGAGAGGGCTGGGGTGAGGGTGCCTTTGACTTTAGCGTTGTCTCCACCATCACTGACACTTCTGGCATAACACTTGCTCTTGCCTTGCCGTGCGACTGTGAAAACCCGATTAGTGACGGATTATTGGCATGGCGAAGAGCGAAACAGCAGCAGTGAAAGACCCCGCAACCAAAGGCAAACTCAAGCTGATCATTGTGATCGTGCTGGCATTGCTATTGGCCATTGGTGCATCCGTGGGGGCGACCTGGTTCTTCATGCACAGTGCCCAGAGCAAGCCTGCCGAGGCCGCCGATGCAGCGCCCGTCGGCAAGCAACCGGCGATTTTCGAGCCGATGGCGCCGGCGTTTGTCGCCAACTACAACCAGAACGGTCGTCAGCGCTACATGCAGGTGAGCCTCACCATGCTGGCGCGTAACCAGGCCGATCTGGACGCGCTCAAAGTGCACATGCCGGTGATCCGCAACAACCTGGTAATGCTCTTCTCCGGTCAGGATTTCGCCACACTGGCGACCCCGGTCGGCCAGGAGATGTTGCGCCAGAAGGCCACAGCCAGCGTCCAGGAAGTGGCGCAGAAAGAGCTGGGCAAAGTGGTGATCGAACAGTTGCTTTTCACTAATTTCGTACTGCAGTAGGAACACGACATGGCCGTGCAGGATCTGCTGTCCCAGGATGAAATCGACGCGCTGTTGCATGGCGTCGACGATGGTCTGGTACAGACCGATAACGCTGCCGAACCCGGCAGTGTCAAAAGCTACGACCTGACCAGCCAGGATCGCATCGTCCGTGGACGCATGCCGACTCTGGAAATGATCAACGAGCGTTTTGCCCGTTACACCCGCATCAGCATGTTCAACATGCTGCGCCGCTCGGCGGACGTTGCCGTCGGTGGCGTACAGGTGATGAAGTTCGGCGAATACGTGCACTCGCTGTACGTACCGACCAGCCTCAATCTGGTCAAGATCAAGCCGTTGCGCGGCACCGCGCTGTTCATCCTTGACGCCAAACTGGTGTTCAAACTGGTGGACAACTTCTTCGGTGGCGACGGCCGTCACGCCAAGATCGAAGGGCGTGAATTCACCCCGACCGAACTGCGCGTGGTGCGCATGGTGCTGGAACAGGCTTTCGTCGATTTGAAAGAAGCCTGGCAGGCAATCATGGAAGTCAATTTCGAGTACATCAACTCGGAAGTGAACCCGGCCATGGCCAACATCGTCGGCCCGAGCGAAGCGATTGTGGTGTCGACCTTCCACATCGAACTCGATGGCGGTGGCGGCGACCTGCACGTGACCATGCCGTACTCGATGATCGAGCCGGTGCGTGAAATGCTCGATGCCGGTTTCCAGTCCGACCTCGACGATCAGGACGAGCGCTGGGTCAACGCCCTGCGTCAGGACGTGCTCGATGTCGACGTGCCGATCGGCGCCACCGTCGCTCGCCGCCAGTTGAAGTTGCGCGACATCCTGCACATGCAACCGGGGGATGTGATCCCGGTCGAGATGCCGGACGAAATGATCATGCGCGCCAACGGCGTGCCGGCCTTCAAGGTCAAGATGGGCTCGCACAAAGGCAATCTCGCGTTGCAAGTGATCGAGCCGATCGAGCGTCGCTGAAGCGGCGCCACACCCCTTTTTGCATTAACTGAATTGTTGCCCGCCGAGGACACATGATGAACGACGATATGAACGCCCAGGACGACCAGGCACTGGCTGACGAATGGGCTGCGGCCCTGGAAGAAACCGGTGATGGTCAAGCTGACATCGACGCACTGCTGGCGGCCGACGCGGCCAGCGGCTCGCGTCTGCCGATGGAAGAGTTCGGCAGCGTGCCGAAAAATAACGATCCAGTGACGCTGGATGGTCCGAACCTGGACGTCATCCTCGACATCCCGGTATCGATCTCGATGGAAGTGGGCAGCACTGACATCAACATCCGCAACCTGCTGCAACTCAACCAGGGTTCGGTGATCGAGCTCGATCGTCTGGCTGGTGAGCCACTGGACGTGCTGGTCAATGGCACGCTGATCGCGCACGGCGAAGTGGTTGTGGTCAACGAGAAGTTCGGCATCCGCCTGACTGACGTGATCAGCCCAAGCGAACGCATCAAGAAGCTGCGCTGAGTGAAAAGGTTTCTCTGGGCTCTGTTGGCCTTGCCGCTGAGCGTGCTGGCTGCTGAGCCGTCGACAGCCACGACAGTGCCTGCCGCTACCGCGCCGATGGTGACCAGCGGCGTGGCCGGGCAATTGACGCAACTGGTGTTCGGCCTGCTGCTGGTGCTGGGGGTGATTTTTTTCCTCGCCTGGCTGTTGCGTCGCGTGCAGCAGGCGGGTCCTGCCGGCAAGGGGCAGGTGATCGAGCTGATCGGATCGCGTGCACTGAGTCCGCGTGACCGCTTGCTGCTGGTCCAGGTCGGCAACGAGCAGATCCTGCTCGGGCTCAGCCCCGGCACCATCACCGCGCTGCATGTGCTCAAGGAACCGGTCGACGTGCCTGCGACCAGTGAAAAAGCGACCCCGGAATTTGCCCAGCAGCTGCTGAAGATTCTCGGCAAGGATCAGAAGGATACGAAGTAATGGGTGCGTTACGCATCGTCTTGACGCTGGCCCTGTTGCTGGCCGCGCCACTGGCGTTCGCCGCCGATCCGTTGTCGATCCCGGCGATCACGCTGGGCACCAACGCCGATGGCGCGCAGGAGTATTCGGTCAGTCTGCAGATCCTGCTGATCATGACCGCGCTGAGCTTTATCCCGGCGGCGGTCATCCTGATGACCAGTTTCACCCGGATCATCATCGTCTTCTCGATCCTGCGTCAGGCCCTCGGTCTGCAACAGACGCCGTCGAACCAGATCCTCACCGGCATGGCGCTGTTCCTGACGCTGTTCATCATGGCGCCGGTATTCGACCGGGTGAACAACGATGCGCTGCAACCGTACCTGGCGGAAAAACTCACCGCTCAGCAAGCGGTGGAAAAGGCTCAGGTGCCGATCAAGGACTTCATGCTCGCGCAGACCCGCACCAGCGACCTTGAGCTGTTCATGCGCCTGTCCAAGCGCACCGACATCGCCACGCCGGATCAGGCACCGTTGACCATTCTTGTACCGGCCTTTGTCACGTCTGAGCTTAAAACCGCGTTCCAGATCGGCTTCATGATCTTCATTCCGTTCCTGATCATCGACCTCGTTGTGGCCAGTGTGCTGATGGCGATGGGTATGATGATGCTGTCGCCGCTGATCATCTCGCTGCCGTTCAAGATCATGCTGTTCGTGCTGGTTGATGGTTGGGCGCTGATCATCGGCACCCTGGCCAGCAGTTTCGGGGGTGTCTCGCCATGACGCCGGAAGTCGCGGTCGATATCTTTCGTGAAGCGCTGTGGCTGACCACGTTGATGGTCGCGATCCTGGTGGTGCCGAGCCTGTTGGTTGGCCTGCTGGTGGCGATGTTCCAGGCCGCGACGCAGATCAACGAACAGACTCTGAGCTTCCTGCCGCGTCTGCTGGTGATGCTGGTGACGCTGATCGTCGCCGGTCCGTGGATCGTGCAGACGTTCATGGAATACATCATCCAGTTGTACAAAAACATTCCGATGGTCATCGGCTAAGCCATGCAATCGCTGCTTCAGCTGACCGACACCCAGATCAGTACCTGGGTGGCCTCGTTCATGTTGCCGCTGTTTCGCGTCGCATCGATGCTGATGGTCATGCCGGTGTTCGGCACCACGCTGGTGTCGCGGCGGATACGCCTGTATTTCGCCGTGGCGATCACCGTGTGCATTGCCCCGGGCCTGCCGCCCATGCCGGCGGTCAGCCCTCTGGATCTGAGCGGTTTGCTGCTGATTGCCGAACAGATTCTGGTGGGTGCCGTGCTGGGGTTTTCCCTGCAACTGTTCTTCCAGGCGTTCGCCGTGGCCGGGCAGATTGTCGCGATCCAGATGGGCATGGGCTTCGCCTCGATGGTCGACCCGGCCAACGGCGTCTCGGTGGCGGTGATCGGACAGTTCTTCACCATGCTCGTGACCCTGTTGTTTCTGTCGATGAACGGCCATCTGGTGGTCTTCGAAGTCCTCACCGAAAGTTTCACCACGCTGCCGGTCGGTGGCGGATTAATGACGGCGCAGTACTGGGAATTGGCCGGTAAGCTCGGGTGGGTGCTGGGCGCAGCGTTGTTGCTGGTGTTGCCGGCTGTCACCGCGTTGCTGGTGGTCAACATCGCATTTGGCGTGATGACCCGTGCAGCGCCGCAATTGAACATTTTCTCCATCGGTTTCCCACTGACCCTGGTGCTCGGGCTGTTCATCGTCTGGGTGGGGCTGGCGGACATTCTCAATCAGTATCAGCCGCTGGCCACCGAGGCCTTGCAGTTGTTACGCGAACTGGCACGGGCGCGCTGAGTCATGGCTGAGAGCGAAAGCGGTCAGGACAAAACAGAAGACCCCACGGAGAAACGTAAAAAGGACTCCAGGGAAAAGGGTGAGATCGCCCGCTCCAAAGAACTCAACACCCTTGCCGTGATGATGGCTGGCGCCGGCGCACTGCTGGTGTTCGGCGGTATGCTGGCCGAAGACCTGATGGAACTGATGCGCATGAACTTCACGCTGTCGCGTGAGGTGATCATGGATCAGGGTTCCATGGGCGCATTTTTGTTGAAGTCGGGTCAGATGGCGTTGTTGGCCATCCAGCCGTTCATGATCACGTTATTGCTGGCGGCATTGATCGGGCCGATTTCTCTGGGTGGCTGGTTGTTTGCGGCCGGCTCCATGGCACCCAAGTTCAGCCGGATGAACCCGGCGGCAGGCTTGAAGCGAATGTTTTCGTTCAAGGCTGTGGTCGAACTGCTCAAGGCACTGGCCAAGTTTCTGGTCACTTTGGGTGTGGCACTGGTGGTGCTGATGTCGGATGTCGATGACTTGATGCGGATCGCTCATGAGCCGCTTGAAATGGCGATCATTCACAGCGTTACATTGGTTGGCTGGAGCACTTTGTGGCTCGCCTGCGGCCTGATCATCATCGCCGCCGTCGACGTGCCGGTGCAGCTCTGGGAGGCGCACAAGAAACTGCTGATGACCAAGCAGGAAGTGCGCGACGAGCACAAGGATCAGGAAGGTCGCCCAGAGGTTAAACAGCGCATCCGCCAGACCCAGCGCGAAATGTCCCAGCGCCGGATGATGGCGGCGATTCCCGACGCCGACGTGGTCATCACCAACCCGACGCACTACGCTGTCGCGCTCAAGTACGATTCCGAAAAGGGCGGCGCGCCCATACTGTTGGCCAAGGGCAGCGACTTCCTCGCCCTGAAAATCCGCGAAATCGCCGTGGCCAACAACGTCATGCTCCTTGAATCGCCGGGGCTGGCGCGGTCGATTTACTACTCCACCGAGCTGGATCAGGAAATTCCTGGTGGCCTCTACCTGGCGGTTGCCCAGGTGCTGGCCTACGTCTACCAGATCCGCCAGTACCGTGCGGGCAAGGGCAAACGCCCGGATCCGCTCAAGGATGATTTGCCGATCCCGCCGGACCTGCGCCGCGATTCCTGATTTCTCCCCTCATACCTTTTGTCTCTGATCGTTCCCACGCTCTGCGTGGGAATGCAGCTCGGGGCGCTCCGCGTCCCTTTCCCAGAGCCGAACGCGGAGCGTCCGTTGAGGCATTCCCACGCAGAGCGTGGGAACGATCTGTGACCGAACTAATTCGGCAACTGCAGATTATCCAGCGCCCGATTCACCGCCAGCTCCCCGAGCATGATCAATTGCGCGATACCCAGCAGCGTCCTGCGCTGCGATGCCGGTATGAGATTGGCGAAGTCGTTGGCGATGGTTCTGGCGCAAGCGAGGGTTTCGCAGGCGTCGGCCAGCAGCTCCTCGTTTTTGAAGTCTGCGGTTACGGCATACATCGAGCGGGTTCTGCGTGGCGGCGGCGTGGCGCCGGGTGGGCAGAGGTAGTGGTCGAGGGCGCGGTCGGCGGCTTCGTGGAGTTTTTTCGAATCGAGGGATTCGTAGGGGGAGGTGGGGTCGGTTTCGGGCGGGTTGGGTGTTGGTTTGATCATGGTGAAGCTCCTTTGAGGTGGAGCCGCTACAACCTGTCGCTAAACAGGAGGGGTGGCGGCTGTACGCAGGTTAGCGAACCGGTCAAAGGCACCCGGCAGACCCGAAGGTCTCCCGCATACAGCCACCATGACGAAATCGCGAAAATACAGATCCGCAACGAAGCCTGGAACGCCGATGCACCTTTGACTTGAGTTCGAGTCGCTAAACCCGATCGCTGATTCGTCAGCGACCGACCCACAATAGAACCCGACCCCAAAGCGCACAAGCCGGCGGATTCTGGCTTGGCTGTAGGCAAAGGCGCAAGGATTTGTAGCCTCAAAGGCGTGTCTGGAGGTGTCTTTTAAACGCCAGAGTTTAAGAAGCGCATTGCGCTGACTGCACTGGCGCCTTCGCGAGCAAGCTCGCTCCCACATTTGGAATGCGGTCCCGCTGTAGGAGTGAGCCTGCTCGCGATGGGGCTTTTTCAGTCGATGGATTCGAACCAGACAGACCGCTATCGCGAGCAGGCTCACTCCTGCATGAGTCATGTTTTCTCTCCCGATTTCACTCCCCGGCAAAAGTTGGAAAGCTTCTTGCAGTACCCGCCGTGAGCCCGCTCTGGGCGTCAAAAGTTTGCTTTAAAGGAACGGGGAAAACCGGTGGATCGCTCTCAGTTATTCAACACTGCTCGCACGAATGTTGCCGACCTCAGTCGAGGCAATCTGGGCGTGCCGTTGTTGCTGCTGGTTATGTTGGCAATGATGATGTTGCCGATTCCGCCGTTCCTGCTCGACGTGTTTTTCACCTTCAACATTGCCCTGTCGATCGTCGTGCTGCTGGTCTGCGTGTACGCACTGCGGCCGCTGGATTTCGCCGTGTTTCCGACCATTCTGCTGGTCGCGACCTTGCTGCGGCTGGCGTTGAACGTAGCGTCGACGCGCGTTGTGATGCTCCACGGTCAGGACGGCCACGCCGCAGCCGGTAAGGTGATCCAGGCCTTCGGCGAGGTGGTGATCGGCGGTAACTACGTGGTTGGTATCGTGGTGTTTGCGATCCTGATGATCATCAACTTTGTCGTGGTCACCAAGGGTGCCGGGCGGATTTCCGAGGTGAGCGCGCGTTTCACCCTCGATGCAATGCCCGGCAAACAAATGGCGATCGACGCCGACCTCAACGCCGGCCTGATCGATCAGAATCAGGCGAAGATGCGCCGTCAGGAAGTTGCCCAAGAGGCCGAGTTCTACGGTTCGATGGACGGTGCCAGCAAGTTCGTCCGTGGTGACGCCATCGCCGGCCTGCTGATTCTGTTCATCAACCTCATCGGCGGTATGGCCGTCGGTATCTTTCAGCACAACATGAGCTTCGGTGATGCCGGCAAGGTTTACGCTTTGCTGACCATCGGTGACGGTTTAGTGGCGCAATTGCCATCACTGTTGTTATCTACAGCTGCGGCAATCATGGTGACCCGTGCTTCCGGTTCGGAAGACATGGGCAAGCAGATCAATCGCCAGATGTTCGCCTCGCCAAAAGCGCTGGCGGTGGCTGCCGGCCTGATGGCGGTCATGGGTCTGGTGCCGGGCATGCCGCACTTCTCGTTCCTGAGCATGGCCGCGCTGGCCGCCGGTGGCGCCTACCTGTTCTGGAAGAAGCAGAACGTCGCCAAAGTGGTCGCGCTGGAAGAGGTCAAGCGTCAGCAGGAACTGCTGCCGTCGCCGGCCCGCGCCATGGAAACCAAGGAGCTGGGCTGGGATGACGTGACGCCGATCGACATGATCGGGCTGGAGGTCGGTTATCGCCTGATCCCGTTGGTGGATCGCAACCAGGGCGGGCAATTGCTGGCGCGGATCAAGGGCGTGCGCAAGAAGCTCTCGCAGGATCTGGGCTTCCTGATGCCGACCGTGCACATCCGCGACAACCTCGATCTGGCGCCAAGCGCCTATCGCCTGACCCTGATGGGGGTGATCCTCGCCGAAGCCGAGATCTACCCGGATCGCGAACTGGCGATCAACCCGGGCCAGGTCTACGGCACGCTCAACGGTATCAACGCCAAAGATCCGGCTTTCGGTCTGGAAGCGGTGTGGATCGAAATCAGCCAGCGCGCCCAGGCACAATCCCTCGGTTACACGGTGGTTGACGCCAGCACCGTGGTTGCCACGCACTTGAACCAGATTCTGTACAAGCACTCCAGTGAGCTGATCGGCCACGAGGAAGTGCAGCAACTCATGCAATTGCTGGCCAAAAGCTCGCCGAAACTGGCAGAAGAGCTGGTGCCGGGCGTGGTCACGTTGTCGCAGTTGCTCAAAGTGCTGCAAGCGTTGCTCGCTGAACACGTGCCGGTGCGCGACATCCGCAGCATCGCCGAAGCCATCGCCAACAACGCCGCCAAGAGTCAAGATACTGCCGCGTTGGTGGCTGCGGTGCGGGTCGGCGTATCGCGCGCCATCGTCCAAAGCATTGTAGGCACTGAGTCGGAGCTGCCTGTGATCACCTTGGAGCCAAGGTTGGAACAAATATTGCTCAATAGTCTGCAGAAGGCAGGACAAGGCTCGGAAGAGGGCGTTCTGCTGGAGCCAAGCATGGCCGAGAAGCTGCAGCGTTCGCTCATCGAAGCGGCGCAGCGTCAGGAAATGCAAGGTCAGCCGGTTATCCTGTTGGTAGCAGGTCCGGTTCGCGCGATGCTTTCGCGCTTCGGCCGCCTCGCAGTCCCTGGATTGCATGTGCTGGCCTACCAGGAAATACCGGACAACAAGCAAGTGACCATCGTTGCGACAGTAGGGCCCAACGGCTGAGGTAGTGGTTTATGCAAGTTAAGCGTTTCTTTGCCGCCGATATGCGTCAGGCCATGAAGCTGGTTCGTGATGAGCTGGGCGCTGATGCCGCCATCATTGGCAATCGCCGCATTGCCGGCGGTGTCGAGCTGACGGCGGCACTGGATTACAAACTGTCGGCGCTGGCGCCACGGGTTCCGAACATGGAACTCGAAGACGAGCTGCGCAAGACCCAGTCGCGCATCGTCACCGCCCAGGCCGAGTTGAGCCTGCGTGGCGAAGCCGACGGCAATAGCAATCGCCAGATCTTTGCCGGGCTGCCGTTGACGGCTGGCCTGCCACTGACCGCTGCCGAACCGCTGAGCGAACCGACCTACGCCGCTCCGGCGCGCCCGGCGCCTGCGCCTGCGCAGTCCTCCGGCGGCGTGGATCCGCGTGCACTGGATTCGATGCGCTTTGAATTGAACAGCCTGCGCGAGCTGATGGAAGTTCAGCTCGGCACCCTGGCCTGGAATCAGCTGCAAGGCAGCCGTCCGGCGCAAGCCAACCTGTATCGCCGTCTGCAACGTATCGGTCTGTCCGGGCCGTTGTCGCGCGATCTGCTGGCGATGATCACCGATATCGAAGAGCCGCGTCAGGCCTGGCGCATGTTGCTTGCGCACCTGGCGCGGATGATTGCCGTACCGGAAGTCGAGCCGCTGGAAGAGGGCGGTGTGATTGCGATGGTCGGCCCTGCCGGCATGGGCAAGACCACCACGCTGGCCAAACTGGCTGCGCGTTATGTGCTCAAGTACGGCGCGCAGAATGTCGCGCTGGTGAGCATGGACAGCTTCCGTATTGGCGCGCAGGAACAACTGAAGACGCTGGGCCGTATTCTCAATGTGCCGGTGACTCACGTCGATCCGGGCCAGTCGCTGGTGCAGGCACTGGATCCACTGCTGCGCAAGCGCGTGGTATTGATCGATACTGCCGGCCTGCAAGCCAGCGATCCAGCCCTGCGCATGCAGCTGGAAAGTCTGGCTGGGCGTGGCATCCGTTCAAAAAATTATCTCGTGCTGGCAACCACCAGCCAGAAACAGGTTCTAACGGCCGCTTATCACAGTTACAAGCGTTGTGGGCTAGCTGGCTGCATCCTGACTAAACTGGATGAAACAGCAAGCCTGGGCGAAGTGTTGAGCCTGGCGATCAGTCATGAATTGCCGGTCGCGTACCTGACCGATGGCCCACGGATTCCGGATGATTTGCATCTGCCGCGCCGTCATCAACTGGTCAGCCGCGCCGTCAGCGTGCAAATGCAGGAAGAACCCAGCGAAGAAGCCATGGCTGACATGTTCGCTGATATCTATCACAGCCCGACCAAGCAGGTAGGCTGAGGTATTCATGAACAGTTTTTGTACCTACATCGATGGTCTGCCATGCATTGTTCCGGTTGTGAACGCGCAGCCAGTAATGTGGCCTCCGTCTATGCAAGACAAGGTAAAGAAATAACATGGGCAGCATGCATCCCGTACAGGTGATCGCGGTGACCGGCGGCAAAGGTGGCGTCGGCAAGACTAACGTGTCAGTGAACTTGTCCCTGGCGCTGGCAGAGCTTGGCCGTCGGGTCATGCTGCTGGACGCCGACCTGGGACTGGCGAACGTCGACGTTTTGTTGGGTCTGACCCCTAAACGCACGCTGGCTGACGTCATCGAAGGCCGCTGCGAGCTACGCGACGTCCTGTTGCAAGGCCCCGGCGGCATTCGCATCGTCCCGGCCGCGTCCGGCACGCAGAGCATGGTCCACCTGAGCCCGGCGCAACATGCCGGTCTGATTCAGGCGTTCAGCGACATCGGCGACAATCTCGACGTACTGGTGATCGACACCGCTGCGGGTATTGGTGACTCGGTAGTCAGTTTCGTGCGCGCAGCGCAGGAAGTGTTGCTGGTGGTCTGCGACGAGCCGACTTCGATCACGGACGCCTACGCGCTGATCAAGTTGCTCAACCGCGACTACGGCATGAACCGCTTCCGCGTGCTCGCCAACATGGCGCAGAGCCCGCAGGAAGGGCGCAACCTGTTCGCCAAGTTGACCAAGGTCACGGATCGTTTCCTCGACGTCGCTCTACAATACGTCGGCGCCGTGCCTTACGACGAAAGCGTACGCAAAGCGGTGCAGAAGCAGCGTGCAGTCTACGAAGCCTTCCCGCGCTCCAAGTGCGCGCTGGCGTTCAAGGCCATTGCACAGAAGGTCGACACCTGGCCGCTGCCCGCCAACCCGCGCGGCCACCTTGAATTTTTCGTCGAGCGTCTCGTGCAGCAAACGGCAGGGCCCGTGTTATGACCGCTAGCGGTATGAATTACTACAAGAAGTCGGCACGCGACGCTCAGTACGAGCTGATCGAGCGTTACGCGCCACTGGTCAAACGCATTGCCTATCACTTGCTGGCGCGGTTGCCGGCGAGTGTGCAGGTCGAAGACCTGATCCAGGCCGGGATGATCGGCCTGCTCGAAGTCTCGACCAAGTATGACGCCAGCAAAGGCGCCAGTTTCGAAACGTACGCGGGCATTCGAATCCGCGGCGCGATGCTCGACGAAGTGCGCAAAGGGGACTGGGCGCCACGCTCGGTTCACCGCAATACCCGTATGGTCAGTGACGCAATTCGCTCAATTGAAGCTAAAACCGGCCGTGACGCTAAAGATCACGAGGTTGCAGCCGAACTCCAATTGAGTCTCGACGATTACTACGGGATTTTGAATGACACCTTGGGCAGCCGCCTGTTCAGTTTCGACGACCTGTTGCAGGACGGCGAACACGAAGGGCTGCACGAGGATGGCGCCAGTGCTCATCTTGAGCCGTCGCGCGATCTGGAGGATGAACGCTTCCAGGCAGCGCTGGCGGACGCGATTGCCAATTTGCCGGAGCGTGAGCGACTGGTGTTGGCGCTGTACTACGACGAAGAGCTGAACCTCAAGGAAATCGGTGAAGTCCTTGGCGTCAGTGAATCGCGGGTCAGCCAGTTACACAGCCAGTGCGCGGCCCGTTTGCGGGGGCGTTTGGGGGAGTGGCGAGCGCGCTGAAGGCAGTGTGGGGACACTGCGAACGAGGCTGGTGCGGTGATGAACGGCACCGGTCTTGCTCTGTTGTGCTCCAGACAGTCTTTGAGTGCTGCGCCGATTGATTGAAGTGGCGCGTCCAGGTGCTGGGCGCGTTTAAGACTGCTTGGAGGTCGAATTGAACAAAGACATGAAAATCCTCATCGTTGATGACTTCTCAACGATGCGGCGGATCATCAAGAACCTGCTGCGTGATCTTGGGTTCACCAACACCGTCGAGGCCGACGATGGCACTACCGCCATCCCGGTGCTCAACAGCGGAAGCATCGACTTTCTGGTAACGGACTGGAACATGCCGGGCATGACCGGTATCGACCTTCTGCGTCACGTGCGTGCCGATGAAAAGCTCAAGCACCTGCCGGTACTGATGGTGACGGCTGAAGCCAAGCGCGAGCAGATCATCGAAGCCGCTCAGGCCGGTGTGAACGGCTACGTAGTCAAACCTTTCACGGCTCAGGCGTTGAAAGACAAAATCGAGAAGATTTTCGAACGCATCGGCTGATGAACGCGCGGGGGAGCTATGGAGCATAACGAATCTTCACAGGGCGATTTCGAGTCGACCCTGAAAAAACACGCGGTCGAACTGGTCGAGAGCCTTGAAAAAGGCAGGTTCGGCGACGCTGTGCAACTGATCCATGAGCTCAATCAGACCCGTGACCGTGGCCTGTACCAGGAAGTGGGCAAGCTCACACGTGAACTGCACAGTGCGATCGTCAACTTCCAGATCGATCCGAACATGCCGCAGGCCGAGGAAGTGTCGCAAATCACCGACGCCACCGAACGCCTGGGCTATGTGGTCAAGCTGACAGAAGCCGCGGCCAACCGCACCATGGATCTGGTGGAAAGCGCCACGCCGGTGGTCAACAGTCTGGCTGATGAAGCCCAGACCTTGAGTGCCGATTGGGGTCGCTTCATGCGTCGTGAAGTCGGAGCTGAAGAGTTCCGCGAACTGGCGCGCCGGGTCGACGGTTTTCTGTCACGCAGCAGCACGGACAACCGTGCGGTGTCGAGCAATCTCAACGACATCCTGCTGGCCCAGGATTACCAGGACCTGACCGGTCAGGTGATCAAGCGTGTGACCCAATTGGTCACCGAAGTCGAAAGCAATTTGCTCAAACTTGTCCTCATGGCCAGTCAGGTTGACCGCTTTGCGGGCATTGAACATGACCGTGCCGCGATGCTTGCAGAAAAAGATCCACAAAAACATCTCTCGCAGGGTGAAGGTCCGCAGATTCATGCCGATAAACGAGAAGACGTTGTGTCCGGTCAGGACGATGTGGACGATTTGTTATCCAGCCTTGGATTCTAGAGTTTTGGAATTTGGGTTTTTTGGGTTTTTAGACCTGTAGGAGCACCCCATTAATGAGCTTCGGCGCCGATGAAGAGATCCTTCAGGATTTCCTGGTTGAGGCCGGCGAGATTCTTGAGCAACTGTCCGAACAACTGGTCGAGCTGGAAAGCCGTCCGGATGACGCAGATCTGCTCAACGCAATTTTTCGCGGTTTCCACACTGTAAAAGGGGGCGCCGGCTTCCTTCAGCTCAATGAGCTGGTGGAGTGCTGTCACATCGCCGAAAACGTGTTCGACATCCTGCGTAAGGGTGAGCGTCGCGTTGATGCAGAACTGATGGACGTTGTCCTCGAAGCACTGGACGCGGTGAACAGCATGTTCAGCGAAGTCCGCGAGCGTGCGCCGATCACTGCTGCCACCCCGGAACTGCTGGCCGCCCTGGCGCGCCTGGCCGAACCGCAATCGGCAGACGCTGCTCCGGCTTCGCCGGTGGCCGAGATGATCGAAGAACTGGTCGTCGAAGGCGACGCGTCGGGCGACATCACCGATAACGAATTCGAACAGCTGCTGGATTCGCTGAACGCCGTCAAGGCCGAAGCCGAAGCCCCGGCCGCTGCTGCACCTGCGCAAACGGCCAATGAAGCCGCGAGCGATGAAATCACCGATGCCGAGTTCGAGTCGTTGCTCGATCAGTTGCACGGCAAGGGCCAGTTCGCCGTGGACGCGGTTGCGCCAGTTGCAGCAGTCCCTGCGGCACCGGCCAAGGGCGACAGCTCCGACATCACCGACGACGAATTCGAAGCCTTGCTCGATCAGTTGCACGGCAAGGGCAACTTTGCCGTGGATGCGCTGGAGTCGGCGATTGCCTCGGCACCTGCGCCAGCCGCACCGGCTGCGGCGGCGGCCGGCAGCGATCTGATCAGCGATCACGAGTTCGAATCGCTGCTCGACGAATTGCACGGCAAAGGCAAGTTCACCGAAGTCGGCACCGCCGCTGCTGGCAGTGCTTCGACCGTCGCCACGCCTGCTGCCAAGGCGCCGGCCGCAGCGCCAGCGCCCAAGCCTGTTGCCAAGCCTGAACCGAAAGCCGAAGCGCCAAAACCGGCTGCCGCTGCTGCACCGGCTCCGGCCCGTGCGCCGGCGACACCGCCAGCGGAAAAACCGGCGAGCGAAGCCGAAACCACCGTGCGCGTCGACACCGCACGTCTCGACGAAATCATGAACATGGTCGGCGAACTGGTACTGGTGCGTAACCGTCTGGTGCGCCTGGGCCTGAACAGCGGCGATGAAGCCATGCAAAAGGCCGTGTCGAACCTCGACGTGGTCACGGCTGACTTGCAGACCGCCGTCATGAAGACGCGGATGCAGCCGATCAAGAAGGTCTTCGGGCGCTTCCCGCGTCTGGTTCGAGATCTGGCGCGTCAGCTGAAGAAAGAGATCAACCTGGAACTGGTGGGTGAAGAAACCGACCTCGACAAAAACCTTGTCGAGGCCCTGGCCGACCCGCTGGTCCACTTGGTGCGCAACGCCGTCGACCACGGCATCGAGTCGCCGGAAGAACGCGAAGCGTCGGGCAAGGCCCGTGGCGGTCGCGTGGTGCTGGCGGCCGAGCAGGAAGGCGACCACATCCTGCTGTCGATTTCCGATGACGGCAAAGGCATGGACCCGAACGTCCTGCGCGCCATCGCGGTAAAACGCGGTGTGATGGACAAAGACGCGGCCGATCGCTTGAGCGATACCGAGTGCTACAACCTGATTTTCGCCCCGGGTTTCTCGACCAAGACCGAGATCTCCGATGTGTCCGGCCGTGGTGTCGGCATGGACGTGGTGAAGACCAAGATTTCCCAGCTCAACGGTTCGATCAACATCTACTCGACCAAGGGCCAGGGCTCGAAGATCGTCATCAAGGTGCCGCTGACCCTCGCGATCATGCCAACCCTGATGGTCATGCTCGGCAATCAGGCGTTTGCGTTCCCGTTGGTCAACGTCAACGAAATCTTCCACCTCGACCTGTCGACCACCAACGTCGTCGACGGTCAGGAAGTGGTGATCGTGCGGGACAAGGCGCTGCCATTGTTCTACCTCAAGCGCTGGCTGGTCAGCTCCGCCGCTCACGAAGAGCAGCGTGAAGGCCACGTGGTGATCCTTTCGGTGGGCACGCAGCGGATCGGCTTCGTCGTCGATCAACTGGTCGGCCAGGAAGAAGTGGTCATCAAGCCATTGGGCAAAATGCTGCAGGGCACTCCGGGCATGTCCGGCGCCACCATTACCGGTGACGGCCGCATCGCGCTGATTCTCGATGTTCCAAGCATGCTCAAGCGTTACGCCGCACGGCGTATTTGAATCCGGGGCGGCGGGGCGATCACGTCCCGCTGCACCTAATGGAGTGTTTATGGCAGTCAAAGTCCTGGTGGTGGACGATTCGGGTTTTTTCCGCCGCCGCGTCTCGGAAATTCTTTCTGCGGATCCGAGCATTCAGGTGGGCGGCACCGCAACCAACGGTAAAGAGGCGATCGATCAGGCGCTGGCACTCAAGCCGGACGTGATCACCATGGACTACGAGATGCCGATGATGGACGGCATCACGGCGGTGCGGCACATCATGCAGCGCTGCCCGACCCCGGTGTTGATGTTCTCCTCGCTGACGCACGAAGGCGCCCGGGTCACCCTCGATGCGCTGGACGCCGGCGCGGTGGATTTCCTGCCAAAGAATTTCGAAGACATCTCGCGCAATCCCGAGAAGGTCAAGCAACTGCTGTGCGAGAAGGTCCATAGCATCTCGCGCAGTAATCGTCGTTTCAGTGCTTACAGCGCGCCGGCTCCAGTGGCTGCGCCAGCACCGACGCCTGCTCCGGCGCCGTCGAGTTTCGGCAGCCACGGCAGCAGTCACAGCACCAGCGCGCCGGCACGTCCGGCTCCAGCGCCGGCACCGACTCGCGCCCCGGCCGCCAGCGCTTCGTCGCCCGCGCCGAAACGCAAAGCCTACAAACTGGTTGCCATTGGTACGTCGACGGGCGGCCCGGTTGCGCTGCAACGCGTGTTGACGCAGTTGCCAGCGAACTTCCCCGCGCCGATCGTGCTGATCCAGCACATGCCGGCGGCGTTCACCAAGGCTTTTGCCGAACGTCTCGACAAGCTCTGCCGCATCAGCGTCAAGGAAGCCGAGGATGGCGACATCCTGCGTCCGGGCCTGGCGCTGTTGGCACCGGGTGGCAAGCAAATGATGATCGACGGCCGTGGCGCGGTGAAGATTCTGCCGGGTGACGAGCGTTTGAATTACAAGCCGTGCGTGGACATCACCTTCGGTTCCGCAGCCAAGTCCTACGGCGACAAAGTTCTGGCGGTGGTGTTGACCGGCATGGGCGCCGATGGCCGTGAAGGCGCGCGCCTGCTCAAGCAGGGTGGCAGCTCGATCTGGGCGCAGGATGAGGCCAGTTGCGTGATCTACGGCATGCCGATGGCTATCGTCAAAGCTGACCTCGCCGACGCGGTGTACAGCCTCGACGACATCGGCAAGCACATTGTCGAGGCGTGTATCTGATGGATGTTTTAAGCCTTATCGGGATCATCATGGCGTTCGTCGCCATCATCGGTGGTAACTACCTTGAGGGTGGTCACCTCGGTGCGCTGGCCAACGGCCCGGCGGCATTGATCGTACTGGGCGGCACCATCGGTGCCGCACTGCTGCAATCGCCGATGAGCGCGTTCAAACGCGCCATGCAGATTCTGGCGTGGATCTTCTTCCCGCCGCGTGTGGACTTGGCCGGCGGCATTGATCGCGTGGTCAACTGGAGCCTCACTGCGCGCAAGGAAGGCCTACTCGGTCTGGAAGGCGTGGCGGATGCCGAACCTGACAACTACTCGCGCAAAGGCCTGCAACTGCTGGTCGACGGCGCTGAGCCGGAAGCGATCCGCAGCATCCTTGAAGTGGATTTCTACACCCAGGAAGCGCGCGACATTGAAGCGGCGAAAGTCTTCGAAAGCATGGGCGGTTACGCGCCGACCATCGGCATCATCGGTGCGGTGATGGGCCTGATCCACGTGATGGGCAATCTTGCTGATCCGACCCAGTTGGGCAGCGGCATTGCTGTGGCTTTTGTCGCGACCATCTATGGCGTGGCCAGTGCCAACCTGATCCTGCTGCCGGTGGCAGCCAAATTGAAGTCAATCGCGTTGCGGCAGTCGCGTTATCGCGAAATGTTGTTGGAAGGCATTTTGTCGATCGCCGAAGGTGAAAACCCTCGCTCCATTGAGTTGAAGCTGCAAGGCTTCATGGATTAAGGGAATAACCTCATGGCTCGTCGCAGGCATCAGGAAGAACACGTCAATCACGAGCGCTGGCTGGTGTCCTACGCGGATTTCATCACGTTGCTGTTCGCGTTCTTCGTAGTCATGTACTCGATTTCGTCGATCAACGAAGGCAAGTACAAAGAGATTTCCGAAGCGCTGGTCGGCGTCTTCAAAGACTCCGATCGCGCGCTCAAACCGATCCAGATCGGCGACGAACGACCGAAAACCGTGACCCCGGCCAAGCCACTGGTCAAGGACGCCGAGCAGATCGACGCCGGTATCGCCGGCGCCAGCGATCCGCTGAAAAGCATCGCCGATGACATCAGCGCCGCGTTCGGTGACCTGATCAGCTCCAACCAGATGACTGTGCGTGGCAACGAGCTGTGGGTCGAGATCGAACTCAACTCCAGCCTGTTGTTCGGCAGCGGCGATGCCATGCCGAGCGACATCGCCTTCAACATCATCGACAAGGTGGCGGCGATTCTGAAACCGTTCGACAACCCGATCCACGTTGAAGGCTTCACCGACGATCAGCCAATCCGCACCGCGCAGTACCCGACCAACTGGGAGCTGTCTTCGGCGCGCTCGGCGAGCATCGTGCGCATGCTGGCGATGCAGGGTGTGAACCCTGGCCGATTGGCATCGGTGGGTTACGGCGAGTTTCAACCGGTGGCCAACAACGCTACCGCTGAAGGCCGGGGGAAAAACCGCCGGGTGGTTCTGGTGGTCTCGCGAAACCTCGATGTGCGCCGCAGCCTCACGGGCACCGGAACCGCCAATGCGCAACCGGACGCTGCGTTGAAGCGTGCTGGCACACAAACTGCACCGACCCCGGTCAAGACGCCGGGACGCGAGAGTGCCGTCAATTCTCCGTCACCCGCATTAACACGCTGAGCTATGTCTCGGTCGAGCATATCGGCCGGGAGGAACGAACTGAATGAGAGTCTGGGCAGTCGCCAATCAAAAGGGTGGTGTCGGTAAAACCACATCTTCCATCGCTTTAGCCGGATTGCTGGCCGAGGCGGGCAAGCGCGTGGTTGTGGTCGATCTCGACCCCCACGGCTCGATGACCAGCTATTTCGGCTACGATCCCGACAGCCTGGAACACAGCAACTACGACCTGTTTCTGCACAAGGGCAGCGTGCCGCAAGGCCTGCCGGGGCAGTTGCTGTTGTCGACCAGCGACGAGCGAATTTCCCTGCTGCCATCGAGCACCGCACTGGCAACCCTTGAGCGTCAGTCGCCGGGGCAGAGTGGCTTGGGTCTGGTGATCGCCAAGAGTCTGGCGCAACTGTGGCAGGACTTCGATTACGCGGTGATCGACAGCCCGCCGTTGCTCGGCGTGCTGATGGTCAATGCGCTTGCGGCGAGCCAGCAGCTGGTGATCCCGGTGCAGACCGAACACCTGGCCGTCAAAGGTCTGGAGCGCATGGTCAACACCCTGGCGATGATCAACCGCTCGCGCAAACAGGCGCTGCCGTTCAGCATCGTGCCGACCCTGTTCGATCGCCGTACACAGGCATCGATGCATACCTTGCGCGTGCTGCGGGACAAATTCCCCGAGGAGATCTGGCAGGGTTACATCCCGGTCGATACTCGTCTGCGCGACGCCAGCCGGGCCGGTGTCACGCCTTCGCAATTCGACGGCAAGAGCCGTGGCGTGCTGGCGTATCGCGCGCTGCTCAAGCACCTGTTGGCGCAACAACTTGTTCCGCAGGTGGCTTGAATGACGTTGAACCTTGTAGGAGCTGCCGCAGGCTGCGATCTTTTGATCTTGCTTTGTGGCGTTCCTGAAAAGATCAAAAGATCGCAGCCTGCGGCAGCTCCTACCTGGGGTTGCGTATGAATCGGCCGCTCAAGTTGACGTCGAAGCCGCAATTGGCGTTGCAGTCTTATCTGGATAATTTGCTGCAGGAAATTCCTGAGGAGCTGCCGCCGGTCATTGAGGCGCAGCCTGAAGTTGTCGAAAGCACTGAGGCGCTGGACGAGTTCCAGGCAGCGGTGCTGGAAGAGCAGGCGCGTGATGCGCAGAAAGCCGCCAAGCCTGTTGCGCCGGTTGTTGCGCCTGCCGCCGCACCGGTTGCCAAGGCACCGGTTACATTGATTGAAGAAGCCGAGCCGGTTCGCGCGTCCGTTTCGACTTTGGCGCCGCTGCTGCAAACCCAACTGCTGAAAACTGCGCCGGAACCGGCCGTGGTCGAGCCCGCTCCAGCTCCGGTTGCGCCCGCGCCGATCGAGCAGACGCTGGTCCCGCCGCTGGTCGAAGTGCATCTGCCGCCGAACAACACGCCGCCACCGGTGGAAACCGATGGTCGCCCGGCCTGGGCCTCTGAAGCCTTCGAATGCCTGCTGTTCGACGTCGCCGGCCTGACGCTGGCGGTGCCGCTGGTGTGCCTCGGCTCGATCTATTCGCTGGCCGGCCACGAGCTGACGCCGCTGTTCGGTCAGCCGGAATGGTTCCTCGGGATCCTGCCGAGCCAGGCCGGCAATCTGAAAGTCTTGGACACCGCGCGCTGGGTCATGCCGGATCGCTATCGCGATGACTTCCGTCAGGGCTTGCAGTACGTGATTTCGGTACAAGGTTACGAGTGGGGGCTGGCGGTGCATCAGGTCAGCCGCTCGTTGCGCCTGGACCCGAATGAAATCAAAGGGAGAAGTCACAGGGGTCAGCGGCCATGGCTCGCCGGCACCGTGATTGAGCACATGTGTGCATTGCTTGACGTTTCCGCACTGGCCGAGTTGATCGCCAGCGGTGGGGCAAAGCACCTCGGCGGCCACAAGCCGCTACATAAACCGACATAGCAGCCGACATAACAATCAGGCGACGGCATTGTTGAATGCCGCCACACAGAACACACACCGCCCAGCGCGGTTTTTTCGAGGGGTCAGGGTATGAGTAGTCAGGCGACGAATGCAAAAGGTTCTGAAGATCCGATCCTGCAATGGGTTACCTTCAAACTGGATAACGAAACCTACGGCATCAACGTGATGCGCGTGCAGGAAGTGCTGCGCTACACCGAGATCGCTCCGGTGCCGGGCGCGCCAAGCTATGTGCTGGGCATCATCAACCTGCGCGGTAACGTGGTCACCGTGATCGACACCCGCCAGCGCTTCGGCCTGAACAGCGGCGAGATCAGTGACAACACCCGTATCGTCATCATCGAAGCCGACAAGCAAGTCGTTGGCATCATGGTCGACAGCGTGGCCGAAGTGGTTTACCTGCGTCAGTCGGAAATCGAGACCGCGCCGAACGTCGGTAACGAAGAGTCGGCCAAGTTCATCCAGGGCGTGTGCAACAAGAACAACGAGTTGCTGATCCTGGTCGAGCTGGACAAGATGATGAGCGAAGAAGAATGGTCGGACCTGGAGAATATCTGATTGATTCTCGAAGTTGCGGTCATTGTCCTGTTCCTATTCTGGGCAGGCACACTGGCAATGTTTGTGTCGTACATCAAGGCGCAAAAAGTGATTGCCGCACAACAGGCTCAGGGCGATGCGCTGCGTGATCAGCGCATCAAGGACCTGGCCAAACGTGTTGACGATTACCAGAACGGTAATGTGCGCATGGGCGAAGCGCTGCACGAGTTGCGTGCGGTGGTGAGCCCGTTGCCGGACAAGATCGTTCAGCTGGAACAGCGCGATCCATCGAGCCTGTCATTCGCCCAGGCGGCGAAACTGGTGGGCATGGGTGCGAGCGTTGATGAGCTGACTCAGTCGTGTGGGTTGACCCAGGCTGAGGCGGAGTTGATGCGCAAGCTTCACAAGAACTAGCAGCAAGATCAAAAGATCGCAGCCTTCGGCAGCTCCTACATTGGAATGCGTTTTCCTGTAGGAGCTGCCGAAGGCTGCGATCTTTTGCTTTCAGGGCTTAATAATCATCCCCACGCTCGGTGACGTCCTTCTCGACCATCGGCGCATTCGGGTCCTGCCCCTCAGGGAATTTGCCATTCAGATTCCACGCAAACGCGATGATCTCGGCGATCGTCCGGTACAGCTCCTCGGGAATGCTGTCGCCCAGTTCCATCCGCGCCAACAAGCGCACCAACTCGGCGTTCTCATAGATCGGCACTTCGCAATCGCGAGCAATGCGCAAAATTTCTTCGGCCAGTTCTTCGTCACCCTTGGCAGTGAGCGTCGGCGCGTGGTTGCCGTCATATTTGAGGGCGATGGCCTGGCGTGGGGCAGTGGAATCGTTCATGCGGTTTCGTCGACCCAGCGATGTTCGAGACGGGTTTGGTTGCCTTGCGGCGGGGGGCCGAGATGGCAGTCGATGGCGCCGGCGTTCAACCCGCGATCAAGCAGGCGCTGGCGCAGGGCGAACAGGTTGTTTTCGATCAGGTCAGCGGTGTACGGCCGTTCGGCCCCCAGTTGGCTCGACAGGCTGCCAGCGATCAACTGCGCCTGAATCTGCATCGGCCCGAGCGGCTCCATGTCGAATGCGAGGTCTACACGCCACAGTTGCTGTTTCGGCTCGCGCTCATCGCGACGCTCGTTCGGTTGCGGTTCGCGCTCCGGCGCTTCTTCACGCTGGGACTTGACCTGCAGCGGCACGATGTCTTGCAGGTTGCGCATGGGGATTTCCAGTTGCCAGGTGCTGAGCAGGCGTCCGTCGTCGGTGACGCCGGTCTGTTCCAGGCTCGACAGCTGATGGCTCTGCAGGCGCGAAACCGCAGCGGCGGCCAGTCGCAGCAATTGTTCCAGATCGCCTTCGCCGTCCAGACTTTGCAGCAAGCGCTCGGGCAGGGGGAAGCTGCTTGGTACGGGTTTCGCGCTGACCTGACCGAGCATGCCGAGGGCGTTGCGGACGAAACTCGGCAGCGCTGGCGCCAGGGTGTTGGCGGCGATGATCGCGTTGAAACTGGTGCTGCTCGGCAGGCCCGGGGTCAGTTGCGCGATCAGCTTGAGCAGATCGGCTTTCATGTCCGGGGCCAGCGTCGGGGTTTGTCCGGTCAGCAGTTTGGCTTCGAGGAACGCGCCGCTGTTGGCCAGCGCCAGTGCGACGCCTTTGGCGGTGCTCAGTTGTTGCACGTCCGGGAGGCTGGCAAGGAGTTTGTCGACCACCGCGCGTAAATCCTGCGATGTCTGATCGGTATCGCTCGGCAGATTCTGCAAAGCATTCAGCAACCCTGTCAGGGATGCCTGACGACTTTGCTGGCCGAGCAGTTGCTGACTGACGGCCAGTTGTTCCTGGCGGCTGCTCATGGGCAGGAATTTCAGGGTTTGTGTATCTTCGACCAATGCCGACAGCAGGGTGCCAATGCGCAGCGGCTGCGGGCTGTCGATGGTCAGCGTGCTGCCGCTCTGTGCGGTGTTGAGCAGACTGACCAATGAGCGAAACACTGCTGCTTGCCCCGGCGTCTGTGGCAGCGCCTGCGAGGTCAGCACTTTGCCTTGCAGCAGCGTGCCGACCGGCAATTGCGCGGTGTCGATGCGGGTGAGGGCGGCGACGCTGCTGGCAATCGCTTGCTGCACGGTAATCGCCAGGTTGCCCGCCGAGGGCTGAGTGATCGCCAGACTGGTGCCTTGCGGCAACGGCAGGTTGCTGGTCGCTTGCACGGTGGTCTGGCGGCCGCCGTCGACAGTCACCTTGAGCAATAACTGAAAGGTCTGATCCGCCTGTTTGAGCGACAACACCTCAGCCTTGGCGCTTTGCCCGGCGCCGATCAAGCCCTCGACCGGTGTCAGCAGCTTGAGCAGTTCACCCACCTGCGGGCGAACCGTCGCCGGGGTGGTGGGCGGGAGCGGGAGGATGTTCATTTCGCCTGTCATACGCGGACACAACCTGAGGAAAATGCACTCTTGAGAGTAAGGCACGCCATGTATAATGCCGCCCGTCTTGCGCTTCGAATAAAAAACATAGCAATTGTTTGACCCAGCTCTCTGGATCGAGCCGTCAATGCATTTATGCTGCACCTCTTTAACGGCCGCGCCAGAGCCGACTTGAACCGTATAAGGCCCGTGATCCCTTGACCAGTCCTGTCCTGCAAACCGTTGCCCTCGCGTGTGAGCGTGATCTGCGGCTGCTCTTCGAAAATCTCGAATTGAGACTCGCCAGTGGCGATATGGTGCAGATCAGCGGGCCCAACGGCAGCGGTAAAACCAGTTTATTGCGTTTGCTGGCCGGGTTGATGCAGCCGACCGACGGTCAGGTCCTGCTCAATGGCCGGCCGCTGACCGAACAGCGCAGCGAACTTGCACGCAACCTGCTGTGGATCGGCCACGCCGCCGGGATCAAGGATCTACTGACCCCGGAAGAGAACCTCTCCTGGCTCTGCGCCCTGCATCATCCCGCCGAACGCGACGCCATCTGGCAAGCCTTGGCAGCAGTAGGATTGCGCGGTTTCGAAGATGTTCCCTGCCACAGTCTTTCTGCCGGTCAGCAACGCCGCGTGGCGCTGGCGCGCCTGTATCTGGACAGCCCGCCGCTGTGGATTCTCGATGAGCCGTTTACCGCCCTCGACAAGCAGGGCGTGGCGCAACTCGAAGAACATCTGGCCGGACACTGTGAGCGCGGCGGTCTGGTGGTCTTGACCACGCACCACACACTGAGCCGGATGCCGGCCGGTTATCGCGACATCGATCTGGGGAACTGGGCAGTATGAGTGTGTTTGGCCTGCTGGTTGCCCGTGAATCCCGACTGCTGTTTCGCCGCCCGGCGGAACTCGCCAATCCGCTGATTTTTTTCGCTATCGTCATTGCTTTGTTCCCGCTGGCCGTCGGCCCGGAAACTCAAGTGTTGCAAAACCTGTCCCCCGGGTTAGTCTGGGTGGCGGCGCTTTTGTCGGTCCTGCTCTCGCTGGACGGGCTTTTCCGCAGTGATTTCGAAGACGGCTCCCTGGAACAGTGGGTCCTTTCGTCGCACCCGCTGCCACTTCTGGTCTTGGCCAAGGTGCTGGCACACTGGCTTTTCTCCGGTCTGGCTCTGGTTTTGCTCTCACCCTTGCTGGCGTTGATGCTCGGTTTGCCCGTCGCCTGCCTGCCGGTTTTGCTGCTTTCGTTGTTGTTGGGCACACCAGTGCTGAGCTTGCTCGGCGCGGTGGGCGCGGCATTGACGGTCGGTTTGAAACGTGGCGGCCTGTTGCTGGCGCTGCTGATTCTGCCGTTGTACATCCCGGTGTTGATCCTCGGCAGTGGCGCCTTGCAGGCCGCCCTCCAAGGCATGCCGGCGACCGGGTATCTGCTGTGGCTTGGTAGCCTGACCGCTCTGGCGATCACCCTGACACCCTTTGCAATAGCCGCTGGCCTGAAGATCAGCGTCGGCGAATAATGAGGTCTGATCATTTTTTGATCAGTAAAGACCCTGGCTCTTCATAGCGAAGAGCATCCGTGATGGAAACAGTATGAACTGGACCTGGTTTCACAAGCTCGGCTCGCCCAAGTGGTTCTACGGCATCAGCAGCAAGTTCCTGCCGTGGTTGAGCATCGCAGCGTTGCTGCTGATTGGCGTCGGCGTCGTTTGGGGCCTGGGCTTCGCGCCGCCGGATTATCAGCAAGGCAACAGTTTTCGCATCATCTACATCCACGTACCCGCCGCGATGCTCGCTCAGTCGATCTACGTGATGCTGGCGGTTTGCGGTGTGGGGGGGCTGGTGGGGAAAATGAAACTGGCCGACGTCGCCCTGCAGGGCGCCGCACCGGTCGGCGCGTGGGTGACCGCCGTGGCGCTGGTCACCGGGGCGATCTGGGGGAAGCCGACCTGGGGCTCGTGGTGGGTCTGGGACGCGCGCCTGACCTCGATGCTGATTCTGCTGTTCCTGTATTTCGGCGTGATCGCGCTGGGCAATGCCATCAGCAACCGTGACAGCGCCGCCAAGGCCTGCGCGGTGCTGGCCATCGTCGGTGTGATCAACATCCCGATCATCAAATATTCGGTGGAGTGGTGGAACACCCTGCACCAGGGCGCGACCTTCACCCTCACGGAAAAACCGGCGATGCCCGCCGAGATGTGGCTGCCGCTGTTGCTGACCGTGCTGGGTTTCTACTGCTTCTTCGGCACCGTGCTGTTGCTGCGCATGCGCCTCGAAGTACTCAAGCGCGAAGCCCGCGCCAGTTGGGTGAAAGAACAAGTGCAGCGCAGCCTGGAGGCCGCTCGATGAGTTTTGCTTCATTCGGCGACTTCCTCGCCATGGGCCATCATGGCCTGTATGTCTGGTCGGCCTATGGCATCTGTCTGGCGGTGCTGGCTTTCAACGTGGCGGCGCCGATCCTGGCCCGCAAGCGGTATCTGCAACAAGAGGCGCGTCGTCTGCGCCGGGAGAACGGCAAGTGAATCCGCTGCGCAAGAAACGTCTGATCATCATTCTGGCCATTCTGGTCGGGGTCGGCGCTGCCGTCGGTTTGGCCCTCAGCGCCCTGCAGCAGAACATCAATCTGTTCTACACCCCGACCCAGATCGCCAATGGCGAAGCACCGCAAGACACGCGGATCCGCGCTGGCGGCATGGTTGAGGCCGGCTCGTTGCAACGCTCGCCGGATTCGCTCGACGTCAAATTCGTCGTCACCGACTTCAACAAATCCGTGACCATCGCCTATCGCGGCATCCTCCCGGATCTGTTCCGCGAAGGGCAGGGCATTGTGGCGCTGGGCAAGATCAACGCCGATGGCGTAGTGGTAGCCGATGAAGTGCTGGCCAAGCACGACGAGAAGTACATGCCGCCGGAAGTGACCAAAGCCTTGAAAGACAGCGGTCAATCCGCACCAATGCCTGCAAAGGAGGGTTGATCGATGACGTCGGCGATTTTTATTCCTGAGTTGGGCCACCTGGCGATGATTCTGGCGCTGTGCTTTGCGCTGGTGCAGGCCGTGGTGCCATTGGTTGGGGCATGGCGCGGTGACCGTTTCTGGATGAGTCTGGCCCAGCCGGCCGCATGGGGGCAGTTTGCCTTTTTGCTGTTCGCGTTCGGCATTCTGACCTACGCGTTCATGACCGACGACTTCTCCGTCGCCTATGTGGCCAACAACTCCAACACCGCGTTGCCGTGGTATTACAAATTCAGTGCGGTGTGGGGCGCCCATGAAGGGTCGTTGCTGCTGTGGGCCCTGATCCTCGGCGGCTGGACCTTCGCGGTGTCGGTGTTCTCCCGACAGTTGCCGCAAGTCATGCTGGCGCGGGTGCTGGCGGTGATGGGCATGATCAGCACCGGTTTCCTGCTGTTCCTGATTCTCACGTCCAACCCGTTCAAACGTATCCTGCCGCAAATGCCCAGTAACGGCGCTGACCTCAATCCACTGTTGCAAGACATCGGCTTGATCGTGCACCCGCCGATGTTGTACATGGGTTACGTCGGTTTTTCGGTAGCCTTCGCTTTCGCCATCGCCGCGTTGATGGGCGGTCGTCTTGATGCGGCGTGGGCACGCTGGTCGCGTCCATGGACCATCGTCGCCTGGGCCTTCCTCGGCATCGGCATCACCCTCGGTTCGTGGTGGGCCTATTACGAACTCGGCTGGGGCGGTTGGTGGTTCTGGGACCCGGTGGAGAACGCCTCGTTCATGCCATGGCTGGTCGGCACCGCGCTGATCCACTCGCTGGCGGTCACGGAAAAACGTGGCGTGTTCAAGAGCTGGACGGTGTTGCTGGCGATTGCCGCGTTCTCACTGAGCCTGCTCGGGACGTTCCTCGTACGTTCCGGTGTACTGACCTCAGTGCACGCGTTTGCCTCCGATCCCGAGCGCGGCGTGTTTATCCTGATCTTCCTGTTGTTTGTGGTCGGCGGCTCGCTGACGCTGTTCGCCCTGCGCGCACCGGTCGTGAAGAGTCAGGTCGGCTTCAACCTGTGGTCGCGGGAAACCCTGCTGCTGGGCAACAACCTGGTGCTGGTGGTGGCCGCGTCGATGATTCTGCTGGGCACGCTGTACCCGCTGATTCTCGATGCCCTCAGCGGCGCCAAGATGTCGGTCGGCCCACCGTACTTCAACGCGCTGTTCATTCCGTTGATGGCGCTGCTGATGCTGGTCATGGCGGTCGGCGTGATCGTCCGTTGGAAGGACACGCCGGTGAAGTGGCTGGCCGGCATGCTCACGCCAGTGCTGCTCGGCAGCGTCGCGCTGGCGGTGGTTGCCGGTGTCGCTTATGGCGATTTCAATTGGGCAGTGATCGCGACTTTCCTGCTCGCCGCATGGGTGTTGCTCGCCGGTGTACGCGACATTTTCGACAAGACTCGCCACAAGGGCCTGATCAAAGGCCTGCCGACCCTGACCCGCAGTTATTGGGGCATGCAGATCGCCCACCTCGGCATCGCCGTGTGTGCGCTGGGCGTGGTGTTGTCGAGTCAGAACAGTGCCGAACGCGATCTGCGTCTGGCGCCGGGCGAGTCGATGGACCTGGCCGGTTATCACTTCGTCTTCGAAGGCGCCAAGCACTTCGAAGGGCCGAACTTCACTTCCGACAAAGGCACGATTCGGGTCATTCGTGACGGCAAGGAAGTCAGCGTGCTGCACCCGGAAAAACGTCTGTACACCGTGCAGAACTCGGTGATGACCGAAGCGGGCATCGACGCCGGTTTCACTCGTGACTTGTATGTCGCATTGGGCGAGCCGCTGGACAACGGCGCGTGGGCGGTTCGGGTGCACGTTAAACCGTTCGTGCGCTGGATCTGGTTCGGCGGTCTGCTCACCGGGTTCGGTGGTTTGCTGGCGGCGCTGGATCGACGTTATCGGGTCAAGGTGAAAGCCAAGGTGCGTGAAGCCCTGGGCATGACGGGAGCGGCTGCATGAGACGTTGGTTGATGCTGGTGCCACTGGCGATTTTCCTGCTGGTGGCGGTATTTCTTTATCGCGGTCTGTACCTCGATCCGGCGGAGTTGCCGTCGGCGATGATCAACAAGCCGTTCCCGGAGTTTTCCCTGCCAAACGTGCAGGGCGACAAGAGCCTGACCAAGGCCGACATTCTCGGCAAACCGGCGCTGGTCAACGTCTGGGGCACCTGGTGCATTTCCTGCCGGGTCGAGCATCCGGTGCTGAACAAACTCGCCGAGCGCGGCGTGGTGATCTACGGCATCAACTACAAGGACACCAATGCCGATGCCTTGAAGTGGCTGGCCGAATTCCACAATCCGTACGTGCTGGACATTCGTGACGACGAAGGCTCGCTGGGCCTCAATCTCGGTGTCTACGGCGCGCCGGAGACCTTCTTCATCGACGCCAAGGGCATCATCCGCGACAAGTATGTCGGCGTGATCGACGAGCAGGTCTGGCGCGAAAAACTCGCGGCCAAGTATCAGGCGCTGGTCGATGAGGCCAAGCCATGAAGCGCTTTATGGCTGCGCTGGTATTGGGTTTGAGTCTGGTCGGTGTTGCCCATGCCGCCATCGACACCTACGAGTTCGCCAAAGAAGGCGACCGTGAGCGTTTCCGCGAGCTGACCAAAGAGCTGCGCTGCCCCAAGTGCCAGAACCAGGACATCGCTGACTCCAACGCGCCGATTGCCGCCGACCTGCGCAAAGAGATTTTCCGCATGCTCGGCGAGGGCAAGGACAATCAGCAGATCATCGATTTCATGGTCGATCGCTACGGTGATTTCGTCCGCTACAAACCGGCGCTCAACGCCAAGACTGCGCTGCTGTGGTTCGGCCCGGCCGGCCTGCTGCTCGGTGGTCTGGTGGTGATCGCGGTGATCGTCCGCCGTCGTCGCGGTCAGCGCGCCGAAACTCCGCAAGCGCTGTCCAGCGAAGAGCGTCAGCGCCTCGACCAACTGTTGGATAAAAACCAAGAATGATTGATTTCTGGCTTGCCGCAGGGCTGTTGCTTCTGGTCGCCCTGAGTTTTCTGCTGATCCCGGTGCTGCGCGAACGTCGCGCCCAGCGTGAAGAGGATCGGACTGCCCTGAACGTCGCGTTGTATCAGGAGCGTGTCGCCGAGTTGCAAGCGCAACAGGCCGAAGGCGTGCTCGACGCTGCGCAAATGGACAGCGGCCGCGCCGAGGCTGCGCGTGAATTGCTCGCGGATACCGAAGGCGTTGCCGCGCCGCGGGTTTCCCGATTGGGCAAGCCGTTGCCGCTGCTGGCGGCAGTTCTGGTGCCAGTGTTGGGCCTAGGCCTGTATCTGCATTTCGGTGCTGCCGACACGGTCGAACTGACCCGCGAATTCGCCCAGGCACCGCAGTCGATGGAAGAGATGACCCAGCGTCTGGAGCGTGCCGTCGCGGCACAGCCGGACTCTGCCGAAGGCCTGTATTTCCTCGGCCGTACCTACATGGCGCAAGAGCGTCCGGCGGACGCAGCAAAGATGTTCGAACGCGCTGCCAATCTGGCCGGACGTCAACCGGAACTGCTCGGTCAATGGGCGCAGGCGCAGTATTTTGCTGACGGCAAAAAGTGGTCGGCAAAGATCCAGGCGTTGACCGACGAAGCGCTGAAGGCTGATCCGAAAGAAGTCACCAGCCTCGGTCTGCTCGGCATCGCTGCGTTCGAAGGCGAGCGTTATCAGCAAGCCATCGATTACTGGAACCGCTTGCTGGCGCAACTGCCGCCGGAGGACAGTTCCCGCGCCGCGCTGCAAGGCGGGATCAAACGTGCCGCCGAGCGTCTGGCAGCCAGTGGCGGCAAAGTCGCTCAGGCGCCGGTAGCCGCAAAAACCGCGCTGTTGAAAGTCAGCGTCGATCTGGCCAGCGAGCCCAAAGGCAAAGTGCAGCCGGGTGACAGCGTGTTCATCTTCGCCCGCGCCACGTCCGGCCCGCCGGCACCGCTGGCGGCCAAGCGCCTGACCGTGGCCGATCTGCCGGTGACCGTCGAACTGGGCGATGCCGACGCAATGATGCCGCAGTTGAAACTGTCGAACTTCCCTGAAGTCCAACTGGTTGCGCGCATCTCCCGCGCCGGCCAACCGACTGCCGGCGAGTGGGTCGGTCGCAGCGGCCCACTGGCCAGCAGCACCACTGCGCTACAAAAACTGACCATCGACAGCCCGGACAAATAGCCGGACACAACAGGAAAGCACCGCCATGCACACCATCGCCCGAATCACAGTCCTCACACTGGCCCTGGGCTTGAGTGCATGTGCGGTGCAACGACCGGAACCGACCACCAACCTGCCGCCGATTCCGCCGTCGCAACCGAGCCCGACCCCGTCGACTTCGCCGACCCCAGGCAAAAGCATCCCGGCGAAACCGGCCAAACCCGTGCCGCGCACCTCGGCCAGTTTCGCCCCACCACCGGGCGGCAACAGCCACTGGGATCAGAAACTCGGCGTCTACGTCCTCGACGACCAGACCAACACCTTCTACCGCCAGCGCACCTACTACCGCTGGAACAACGGCTGGAGCCGGTCCGTCAGCCCCAACGGCCCGTGGGAAGACACCAACATCCACGGCGTGCCACCGGGGTTGGGCAAGAAATTCGGGCAGTAAATGAAAACGGCGATCTTCGGATCGCCTTTTTTTGTCTGTCGATTGCGCTGGTGATTTCACAGGATCGCGCGGTAGCTGCCGAGCGCTTGAATCGACTTCTTCAACCCCTGACGTTGTAGCAAACTCAGAAACGATTCGACGTCCATCGTGGGTGTTTTCAATTGTTTGCGTTGGTGCTGCGCGGCTGCGACAACGGCTGCCGAATCCAGATGAAACAGGTTTTCGACGAACTCATCCGGGTGTTGCGCCTCAATACCGAAAGGGGCGAGGTATTTGTCGGGAAAATCTTTCAAATTAAACGTCACGATCACGCCAGCATTGCAACGAATCGCTGCTGCCAGAACATGGCGGTCATCCAGATCGGGCAATGACAATCCACTGACCAAATTTTCATAGTCGTAGACGCAGGCATCGGGAATCGCCTGATCCATCAGCTCCGAGGTGCGATCCAATTGCTCGATTGTCAGGTCAGTGCGGTTCTTCAACAGATTGCGTTTCCATTCGCCGTGAATCTCCTTGGTCCATCGTGCCCGGAATAGCCCTGAGAGGGCTAACCACATCAAAAAGTCTCTCAATGGGGCTGGGTACAAAACACATGCATCGGCTCTTTATTGGCGAGGCAGCAGTGAAAGAGGAATGCCTCACTCGTAACCTGTCCTTAACGCTTGTGCCTGCTCTGCGAGAAGCATCATTGCCTGCTCGCTGGCGCTGTCACGCCGGGTCTTATAATCCATCAGATCGGCAAAGCGCACACGTCGGTGCTTGCCGGTTTTGTGGTAGGAAATCTCGCCACTTTCCAGCAGTTTAATCATGTGCGGGCGTGAGACGTTGAGCAGGTCGGCGGCTTCTTGGGTGGTCAGTTCGGCGTGTACTGGCACGACTTTAACGGCGTTGCCCTCTGCCAGCGCTGTAAGAATGTCAGCAAGCAAGCGCAGGGCGGACGTTGGCAACTCGACACGATGAGCTTCGTTCTGCTCATCGAAGATATGTATGTGCTGGGTTTCGAATTGGGTAGCGAGGTAAGCGGCCAAGGCACGCTGGCCCTCGATGGCGGCTTTGATCTCGCGCTCTACGGGGAGGGTGACCGGCGGATGAATAACAATCGACATGATGGTTTTCCAGCTTTCTGAAAAGACAATGTCGGGACGTTATTCGAATTAAACGAAAATCGCAATAAACGAAACGTTACGCGTCAATGGTTGCTCACTAGAAGCCCGTGGACACACTCAACAATCGCCCTTGCCTTGGCACTCGCCATCTGCCCCGTCGGAAAAACCGCCCACACATCGTTATCCGGCAGCGTCCACTCCTACAGGGGAGTCGTATTGATTAAAACGAGGCTTTACCGACCTAGGAGCCGCCATCGACGAACAATGTCTGCCCGGTGATGAAGCCACTCTGTTCTGAAGGTAGAAACTGCCATTGCCATAACAATCCCTTCTGGTCTTCCATTGTTCAGGGCTTTGGATGTGAGCCGCTGAGTGTAATCGGGTCCGGTTGCGATGCAATCAATCACATTCTGTAAAACAACCGGGCGTCGCTTCCAGAATTTCTATGCTTGAGTAAATATAACTCTAGAGTTATTTTTGTGAGACCAAGGCAAGGAGGCGGTTGGTGCAGAGCAGGCTATTGATCAAGGAGTTGGAGGATGCAGGCTGGACGCTGGATCGGGTCACTGGCAGTCATCACATCTTCAGGCACCGATACAACCCGTACACGATTCCCGTTCCTCACCCGAAAAAGGATTTGCCACTGGGGACGGTCAAAAGCATCAGGAGGCGTGCCGGGTTGTACAACCCGCCAGCCAGTTATGAAGGAGATCCGTAATGCAATATCCAATCTGCATCGAATGGGGTGATGAAAATACCGCCATCGGTATTCAGATCCCTGATATTCCCGGCGCAGTAACGGCAGGGGATAGCTTTGAAGATGCCTACAAGGCTGCGGTTGAAGTCGCCCACATCATGCTGCAGGAGATCGCGGCAGACGGGGAGTCGATTCCTATGCCGACTTCGGCATCTGCTCATCGCAGTAATCCGGACTTTGCCGATATGGGATGGGGCATGCTCGAGCTGGACATTTCGCCGTATCTGGGCAAGACCGAGAAGGTCAACGTAACGCTGCCCGGTTACGTGATTCAGCGCATCGATCGTTATGTGCGCGAACACAATGTCAAAAGCCGCTCCTCCTTTCTGGCGGATGCGGCAATGGAGAAACTGGTTCGTTATTAAGCTTCCTCGCTCCCCCAGGCTCAGTGAATAACCTGTGGGAGCGAGCCTGCTCGCGAAGCTTTTGACGCTTCACGCAGTCGCCAATGAACCACGCTGCGAAACACTCAAAAACCGCAACAATGCCAACAGCGGGAACGCACTGCCGACAATCACGATCCACAACCAGCCGCCATGCTCATACACCGCACTGGCCACGGACGAGCCGAAGGCGCCGCCGATGAAGATGCTGGTCATGTACAGCGCGTTCAAACGGCCACGGCTTTTCGCGTCCAGTGAGTAGACCGCGCGTTGGCCGAGCACCATGTTCATTTGTACGCAGAAATCGAGCACCACGCCGGTCACGGCCAGGCCGATGACGCTGTAAGCCGGGTGAATGAAGGCGGGCAGGAAGCTCAGGCTGGCGAACAGCATGGCCAGCAGCGAAGCGATGCGGGTGTGGCCGGCGTCGGCCAGGCGTCCGCTGATCGGTGCGGCGATGGCACCAATGGCACCGACCAAAGCAAAGATCGCGATTTCGCTTTGCGACAGGCCATGGTTACGCGCCAGTTCCAGCGGCACAGCGGTCCAGAACAGACTGAACGCGGCGAACATGCAGCCCTGATAAAACGCCCGTTGGCGCAGTACCGGTTGCTGGCGCAGGAGTGTCCACAGTGAACCGATCAGTTGGCCGTAGGTGGCGCTGTGATCCGGTTGTCGCTTGGGTACGGTCAATGCCAGCACGACGCTGATCGCCGCCATCAATGCGGCAGCAATCATGAACATCGCCCGCCAGCCCAAGTGGTCGGCAACCACGCTCGACACCGGCCGTGCCAGCAAAATACCCAGCAACAAACCGCCCATGATCCCGCCTACTACACGGCCACGAGATTCTTCCGGCGCCAAATGCGCCGCGAGTGGAATCAGAATCTGCACCGACACCGAACTGAAGCCCACCAACAAAGAGATCAGCAAAAACACATTCGGTTGATCGGTAAACGCCGCCGCCAACAGGCTGGCAATCGCCACCCCCGTGGTGATGATCATCAACCGGCGGTTTTCCAGCAGATCGCCCAGCGGCACCAGGAAGAACAGGCCCAGCGCATAACCGATCTGCGTCAGCGAGACGATGAAGCTGGCCATGGTGTCGGAGAGACCGATGTCCGGCGCGATCAGACCGATTATCGGCTGTGCGTAGTAGATGTTGGCAACAATGGCGCCGCAGCAGAAGGCGAACAGCAGCACCATGCCTCGGGTCATTGCGTGAGTGGTGGTGGTCATAAGGTTTCTCGATCCAGCGAAAGGGAATGCAGTGAGGCTATGGGACAAACCGCGCGGGCAAAAGACGCCGGCGGTTGATATCAGTTATTCCGTTGCGGAATGACCGTGTGCAATCTGCTGTCATTCATCGGCGGACCTTGCGTCCGACCGTTGAGGGTCGATGATACATTCACTTACATCCTGTTCGATAGCGTGCTTATGTTTGCATCGGCTTGTTCACGTTCATCACCGGAGGATTGCCATGAAGCTTCGCCTTACTGCAACGATTGTCCTGATCAGCCTGCTGGGCGCGATGAGCGTGCAGGCTGCTGATGCCCCCGGCATGCGCCTCGGCGTGCGCGGTGAGATCACCGGGGTCAGCGCCGACAGCTTGAAAGTCCACGTCAACAGTGGTGAGAACGTGGTGATCCAGTTAACTGGCGACACCAAGGTTCGCGCCGTTACTCTGGCCAATATCGAAGACATCAAACCCGGCAGCTACATTGGTTCGGCGGCAATGCCCCAGGAAGATGGCACGCTCAAGGCGCTGGAAGTGCATGTGTTTCCGCCGGAATTGGCCGGAAGTGGCGATGGTCATCGGCCGTTCGATCTGGCCAAGGGCAGCAGCATGACCAATGGCAGCGTCGGCGATCTGGTGGTGAGCAACGGGCGGGTGCTGACGGTGAACTACAAGGGCGGACAGCAAAAGATACTGGTGCCGGAGGATGTGCCGATCGTCAATCTGGTGCCGGGGGATCGGAGTTTGCTGAAGGTTGGGGTGAAGATTGTGACGTTCGTGACGCAGAGCGCGGATGGCACGCTGACGGCGCAGTCGATTTCTGCGGGGAAGGACGGGGTGACGCCGCCGATGTAGAAGCCCCTCACCCTAGCCCTCTCCCGGAGGGAGAGGGGACTGACCGAGGTGTCTGGCGCTATACATCGACCTGAAAGACTTGCAGCGATTATGGATTCACAGCAGCACTTTCAGGTCGGAAAATCTTTTGAGCATCCCACGGTTGGCCCCCTCTCCCTCTGGGCGGTCCGACGTTTCGGGAGGGCTGGGGTGAGGGTAAAGCGCCCACAAAAAAGGCGACCCTTGCGGATCGCCTTTTTCATGTCAGCTTAAACCTTACTGCCCGCTATAAATCTGATCAAAAACCCCACCATCATTGAAGTGAGTCTTCTGCACTGTACGCCAGTCACCAAAGGTCTTCTCCACCGAAAGGAAGTCAACTTTCGGGAAGCGATCGGTGTACTTCGCCAACCCCGCCGGATCACGCGGGCGCAGGTAGTTCGCCGCCGCAATTTCCTGACCTTCCGGCGACCACAGGAACTTCAGGTATTCATCCGCCGCCGCACGCGAGCCTTTCTTGTCGACCACTTTGTCGACCACCGACACCGGTGGCTCGGCTTCAGCGGAAACACTCGGGTAGATCACTTCAAACTGATCACGACCAAACTCGCGGGCAATCATTTCGGCTTCGTTTTCGAAGGTCACCAGCACGTCGCCGATCTGGTTGGTCATGAACGTGGTGGTGGCGGCGCGGCCACCGGTGTCCAGCACTGGCGCCTGCTTGAACAGTTTGCCGACGAAGTCCTTGGCCTTGTTCTCGTCGCCGCCGTTCTTCAGCACATAACCCCAGGCCGACAGGTAGGTGTAGCGGCCATTACCCGAGGTTTTCGGGTTTGGCACGATCACTTGCACGCCGTCCTTGAGCAGATCCGGCCAGTCTTTCAGGGCTTTCGGGTTGCCTTTGCGCACGATGAACACGGTGGCCGAAGTGAACGGCGCGCTGTTGTTCGGCAGGCGCGTGACCCAGTTCTCCGGAACCAGTTTGCCGTTGTCGGCGAGGGCGTTGATGTCGGTGGCCATGTTCATGGTGATGACGTCAGCCGGCAGGCCATCGATCACCGAGCGCGCTTGCTTGCTCGAACCGCCGAAGGACATCTGCACGGTGATGTTTTCGTTGTGCTCGGCTTGCCAGTGTTTTTGGAACGCAGTGTTGTAGTCCTTGTAGAAATCGCGCATCACGTCGTAGGAAACGTTGAGCAGCGTCGGGGCTGCCTGGGCGATGTTGGCCAAGGCCAGGCCGGCGGCGAGAAGTGAGGCGCCAAAGAGTTTTTTCACTGCGCATTCCTTGTTGTTTGCGTATGTATCGGGGGGGGGGGTGATGTTCAATTGCCACTGACTATAACGGGGCACGCATAGTCGTTTAAAGATTAAAAAGCTCTTTGCTTATTCCAGTTTCTTGAACAAGGCATTGCCACATCGCGAGCAGAACGCCGCGCCATGCTCGTGGCTGTTTTTCTTGCACACCGGGCAGTCGTGTTGCAACTGTTCACCGCGCATGGCGTTGGCCAGTTCGGCGGTAAAAATCCCCGTCGGCACGGCGATGATCGAGTAACCGGTGATCATCACCAGCGACGAAATCACCTGGCCCAACGGGGTCTTCGGCACGATGTCGCCGAAGCCCACCGTGGTCAAGGTGACGATAGCCCAATAGATGCCTTTGGGAATGCTGGTGAAGCCGTGCTCCGGGCCTTCGATCACGTACATCAGGGTGCCGAACACCGTCACCAGCGTGCAGACGCTGACCAGAAACACCACGATTTTCTGCTTGCTGCCACGCAGCGCCGACATCAAATAGTTGGCTTGCTTGAGGTACGGGCTGAGCTTGAGCACACGGAAAATCCGCAGCATGCGGATGATCCGAATGATCAGCAGGTACTGCGCATCGCTGTAATACAGGGCGAGGATGCCCGGCACGATCGCCAGCAAATCCACCAGCCCGTAAAAGCTGAAGGCGTAGCGCAACGGCTTCGGTGAGCAATACAGACGCAGGATGTACTCGCCGAGAAAGATGATCGTGAAGCCCCATTCGATGTAGGCCAGCACGTCGGCGTAGTTCTGGTGAATGCTGTCGATGCTGTCGAGCATCACGATCACCAGACTGGAGAGGATGATCAACAGCAGGATGCCGTCGAAGCGACGCCCGGCAAGGGTGTCGCTCTGGAAAATCATCACGTAAAGCCGTTCGCGCCAATTGTTGCTGCTGTCCATGGATAACGCCTGAATCGAAGATCAGCGCAGCCTAGGTTGATTCTCCCCATGAGCGCAAGGCGCACGCTCAACCGGGGTTTTGCCGAGCATCTGGATGCCGGCGCGGATCAGCCAGCCGGCGAGGATGAACGGCGCGGTCAGGGTGGCGAGGCCAACGGCAGCAAACAGTGGCGTCACCAGCAGCGCCAGGACGATGCCGAGTAGTGGCAGCCACGGTTGTTGGCGTTGCGCACTGAAGGCGAGGGCGGCCAGCACGGCGTTGTAGCTGCCCAAACCTAAAAGCGCAGCGCTGGTTTCGTGGTGCAGCAGGCTTGAGGCCAGACCGATGGCTGACGCCAGCATTGCCCAGCAAAACGCCCGGCGATCAGCCATCAGCAAACCAATGGCGATGAGCGCGCCGGCCAGCGGATGACCGAGAAACATCACTTGACCCAGACCGCGCAGTTCGGCGGCGAGCAGATTCAGCGTGTTCATCTCGATGTGCGCCATCGGCGCTGACGGTTCTGCGAACGGCAGCAGAACCCAGCTCAGCGCCACGAACGGCGAGGTGTAGGCCGGAATCGATCGGCTGCGGTACACATGTTTGAGCCATTGCTGCGTGGCCATGGCGCTCAAGCCGCCGGCGGCGAGAATCAGCGGCGGCAGCATCGGCGACCAAGGGAAATACAGGCTCAGCAGCAGGCCGAGCAGGATGCCGTTGTAGCTGAACAATCCGGCCTGACGATCAGCCTTGGCGTAGTTACGCCGTTGCGCCGTGAGCAAACCGGCGACGGCACCGAGCAGCGCTCCGGCGAACAGCACCGGCGCGGTTAGCAGGATCGCCAACAGACACAGCAGGCCGCATAGCGGATGGCGCTGGAGGAATATTTGACTGAAACCGTTGAGCAAAGCCTCGGCCCAGTCGGGGCAGTGGGTGTTGAAATGATTGGCAGGCATGGCAGTTCATTCGGTACTGATCGTTCCCACGTCGAGGCGTCGAACCGTCTGCGTGGGAATGCCTCAAAGGACGCTCTGCGTCTGCTCTTGGGACGCGGAGCGTCCCGGGCCGCATTCCCACGCGGAGCGTGGGAACGATCATGGTGGGCGGTTAAATCAACGTTTCGATCCGCAGCGAGTTAGTCGATCCCGGCTGGCCAAATGGCACGCCGGCAGTGATCAGCAGCGTGTCGCCACGCTCGGCCATGCCTTGGGCCTGGGCGATTTCCAGCGCGGTCGAGCAGACTTCGTCGACCTGACGCAGGTGATCGTTGACCACCGAATGAATCCCCCACGCCACGCTCAGACGCCGCGCGGTTTGCAGGTTCGGCGTCAGGTTGAGGATCGGCGCTTTCGGCCGTTCCCGCGCCGTACGCAAACTCGATGCACCCGACTCGCTGTAGTTGACCAACACCGCCACCGGCAGCACGTTGCTGATACGACGGATCGCGCAGCTGATTGCGTCGGAAACGGTCGCTTCCGCCTTCGGCCGGCTGACGTCGAGCTGAGTCTGATAATCCGGGCCGTTCTCCACCTGGCGGATGATCTTGCTCATCATCTGCACGGCTTCCAGCGGGTATTCGCCGGACGCGGTTTCTGCTGACAGCATCACCGCATCGGCACCTTCGGCCACGGCGTTGGCAACGTCAGTCACTTCGGCACGGGTCGGGGCAGGGGAGAAGCGCATCGACTCGAGCATTTGCGTCGCCACCACCACCGGTTTGCCCAGTTCGCGGCAGGTGGTGATGATGTTTTTCTGAATCTGCGGCACGCTTTCCGCTGGCACTTCGACGCCGAGGTCGCCACGAGCAACCATGATCGCGTCGCTCAATTCAGCGATTTCGCGCAGTTGCTCAACGGCGGAAGGCTTCTCGATTTTCGCCATCAGAAAGGCTTTGTCACCGATCAGTGCGCGGGCTTCGACGATGTCTTGCGGGCGCTGCACAAACGACAGCGCGACCCAGTCCACACCCAGCTCCAGACCGAAGCTCAGGTCACGACGATCCTTGGCGGTCAGCGGGCTGAGGTCGAGCACCGCTTGCGGTACGTTGACGCCTTTGCGGTCCGACAGTTCGCCGCCGTTGAGCACGGTAGTATCAATCGCGTCGGCGTATTTGCTGACCACACGCAGACGCAGTTTGCCGTCGTCGAGCAGCAGATCCATGCCCGCTTCCAGCGCTTCGATGATCTCCGGATGCGGCAGATTGACCCGGCGCTCATCGCCCGGTGTCGCGTCCAGATCGAGACGGAAGGCCTGACCACGATGCAGCTGCACCTTGCCGTCGGCGAACTTGCCGACGCGCAGTTTCGGCCCCTGCAAGTCCATCAGAATGCCCAGCGGGTAGTTGAGCTGGCGCTCGACTTCGCGGATCCACTGATAGCGCTTGGCGTGGTCGGCATGATCGCCGTGGCTGAAGTTCAGGCGGAAGATATTCACCCCGGCCTCGACCAGTTCACGGATGTCTTCGATGCCATCGACAGCAGGACCGAGGGTGGCGAGGATTTTGACCTTTTTATCAGGCGTCATGATTTGCAGCTCTCAAGGATCAGAATGGCGCGGAAGTCGTTGACGTTGGTGCGGGTCGGCTCGGTGACGATTAGCGCATCGAGCGCCGCGAAATAGCCGTAGCCGTTGTTGTTATCCAGCTCGTCGCTGGCGCTCAAACCGAGGGCGGCGGCGCGGGCGTAGCTGTCCGGGGTCATAATCGCGCCGGCGTTGTCTTCCGAGCCATCAATGCCGTCGGTGTCACCGGCCAGGGCATAAACGCCGGGCTGGCCTTTGAGGTTGTCGGTGAGGCTCAAGAGGAATTCGGCGTTGCGTCCGCCACGGCCATTGCCGCGCACGGTCACGGTGGTTTCGCCGCCGGACAAAATCACGCACGGCGCTGCCAATGGCTGGCCGTGGTTGATGATCTGGCGGGCGATACCGGCGTGGACTTTCGCCACTTCGCGCGACTCACCTTCGAGGTCGCCGAGGATCAGCGTGCTGAAACCGGCCTGACGGCATTTCACTGCGGCGGCATCCAGCGATTGCTGAGGACGGGCGATCAACTGGAAGTGGCTGCGAGCGAGGCTCGGGTCACCGGGTTTGACGGTTTCCGACTCCGGGCTTTGCAGCCAGTTGCGCACTGAAGCAGGGATCTCGATGCCGTAGCGCTTGATGATTGCCAGGGCTTCGGCAGAAGTGCTCGGGTCGGCCACGGTCGGGCCGGAAGCGATGACCGTGGCGAGGTCGCCCGGGACATCGGAAATCGCGTAGGTATAAACAGTGGCAGGCCAGCAGGCCTTACCGAGACGGCCGCCCTTGATCGCCGAGAGGTGCTTGCGCACGCAGTTCATCTCGCCGATGGTCGCGCCGGATTTGAGCAGGGCTTTGTTGATCGACTGCTTGTCGGCGAGGGTGATGCCTTCGGCCGGCAACGCCAGCAGGGCCGAGCCACCACCGGAGAGCAGGAAGATCACGCGGTCGTCTTCAGTCAGGTTGCTGACCAGTTCGAGCACACGTTTGGCCACGGCCAGGCCGGCAGCGTCCGGCACCGGGTGCGCGGCTTCGACCACTTCGATTTTTTCGCACGGGGCGCCGTGACCATAACGGGTCACCACCAGGCCAGACACTTCACCCTCCCAGCAACGCTCGACCACTTGCGCCATGGCGGCAGCGGCTTTGCCGGCACCGATGACGATCACCCGACCGCTGCGATTGGCAGGCAAATGGGCTTCGAGGACTTGGTTCGGATGGGCCGCGTCGATGGCTGTGGCAAACAGCTCGCGCAGCAGTTGTTGCGGATCGACCGACATGGCGGGCTCCCGGAATTCTTGTTATTCGAAAGGGCAACTCAGATCACTGTAGGAGTGAGCCTGCTCGCGATTCAGGCGCCGCGGTAAATCTGACTCACCGCGGTGACTTCATCGCGAGCAGGCTCACTCCTACAGGTTTGATGAAGGCTTATTTGTTGTCGCGAATCGAGAAGTTAGCCATGTGCTCCAGACCTTTGATCAGCGCCGAGTGATCCCAGTTGCTGCCACCGATCGCTGCGCAGGTGCTGAACACTTGCTGGGCATTGGCGGTGTTCGGCAGGTTGATGTTCAGCTCCTTGGCGCCTTGCAGGGCCAGGTTCAGGTCTTTCTGGTGCAGGCTGATGCGGAAGCCTGGATCGAAAGTGCCTTTGATCATGCGCTCGCCGTGCACTTCAAGGATCTTCGAGGAAGCGAAACCGCCCATCAGTGCTTCACGCACCTTGGCTGGATCAGCACCGTTTTTCGAAGCGAACAGCAGGGCTTCGGCGACGGCCTGAATGTTCAGCGCAACGATGATCTGGTTGGCGACTTTGGCGGTTTGACCGTCGCCATTGCCACCGACCAGGGTGATGTTCTTGCCCATGGCCTGGAACAGCGGCAGCGCGCGTTCGAAGGCATCGGCGTCGCCACCGATCATGATGCTCAGGGTCGCGGCTTTGGCGCCGACTTCACCGCCGGAAACCGGTGCGTCGAGGTACTGCGCGCCTTTTTCGTTGATCTTCGCCGCGAAAGCTTTGGTGGCGGTCGGCGAGATCGAGCTCATGTCGATGACGATTTTGCCTTTGCTCAGACCAGCGGCAACGCCGTCGGCGCGGAACAGTACGTCGTCGACCTGTGGGGTATCCGGGACCATGACGATGATGAATTCAGCTTCCTGCGCGACTTCGCGCGGGTTGGCCAGGGCGACGGCGCCAGCGGCAACCAGGTCGGCAGGGGCGGCGTCGTGGTGCGCCGACAGGAACAGGCTGTGACCGGCTTTCTGCAGGTTCGAAGCCATTGGGTGGCCCATGATGCCGGTGCCGATAAATCCGATTTTAGCCATGAGAAAATCCTCTTGTTTTTGTCTTTCCCCTGTAGGAGCTGCCGCAGGCTGCGATCTTTTGATCTTGATCTTCAAAATAACAAGATCAAAAGATCGCAGCCTGCGGCAGCTCCTACAGGGTCATGTGTTTGTCAGATTGCGTTGTGCGACTTCAGCCAGCCGAGACCTGCTTCGGTGGTAGTCAGCGGCTTGTATTCGCAACCCACCCAACCCTGATAACCGATGCGGTCGAGGTGTTCGAACAGGAAGCGGTAGTTGATTTCACCGGTGCCGGGTTCGTTGCGCCCCGGGTTGTCCGCGAGCTGCACATGGTTGATCTCGCCCAGGTGCGATTGCAGGGTGCGGGCCAGATCGCCTTCCATGATTTGCATGTGATAAATGTCGTATTGCAGGAACAGATTGGCGCTGCCGACCTGCTCGCGAATCGACAGGGCTTGCGCCGTGTTGTTCAGGTAGAAGCCCGGGATGTCGCGGGTGTTGATCGCTTCCATCACCAGTTTGATGCCCGCTGCCTGCAGTTTGTCGGCGGCGTATTTCAGGTTGGCGACGAAGGTCTTTTCTACCGTGGCATCGTCAACGCCTTGCGGACGGATACCGGCCAGGCAGTTGATCTGGGTGTTGCCCAGCACTTGTGCGTAGGCAATCGCCAGATCGACACCGGCGCGGAACTCTTCGACCCGATCCGGCAAACACGCGATACCGCGTTCGCCCTTGGCCCAGTCACCGGCCGGCAGGTTGAACAGCACTTGGGTCAGACCGTTGGCGTCGAGTTTGGCCTTGATTTCGGCAGAGCTGAAATCGTACGGGAACAGGTACTCGACACCGCTGAAACCGGCCTTGGCGGCGGCGTCGAAACGGGCAAGGAAATCCTGTTCGGTGAACAGCATGGACAGGTTGGCTGCGAAACGCGGCATGGTGGTCTCCTGAAAAACGGATGTGACACGGTTGGTCAGAATGTTCGCGATCAGTCCCCTCTCCTGGGGGAGAGGGTTAGGGTGAGGGGGATCCTGAGTCTGATCCGAATTTTGCGATCACCGCAAAACCTTTCCCTCACCCCAGCCCTCTCCCGGAGGGAGAGGGAGCTAATTACGATCAATCAAGCAGCGAAATCGCCGTTGGCGCATCGTTGCCGACCAGCGCCAGGTCTTCGAATTCGTTGACGGCGTTGATCTCGGTACCCATGGAGATATTGGTCACACGCTCCAGAATGATCTCGACGATCACCGGCACCTTGAACTCTTCGATCATCTGTTCGGCCTTGCGCAGGGCAGGGGCGATTTCCGATGGTTCGAATACACGCAGCGCCTTACAGCCAAGGCCTTCAGCCACTGCGACGTGGTCAACACCGTAACCGTTGAGTTCCGGCGCGTTCAGGTTATCGAAGGACAGCTGCACGCAGTAGTCCATTTCGAACCCGCGCTGCGCCTGACGGATCAGACCCAGGTACGAGTTGTTCACCACAACGTGGATGTACGGCAGTTTGAACTGAGCGCCGACCGCCAGTTCTTCGATCATGAACTGGAAGTCATAGTCCCCCGACAGGGCCACGACTTTGCGGTTCGGATCGGCCTTCACCACGCCCAGCGCTGCCGGAATGGTCCAGCCCAACGGGCCTGCCTGGCCACAGTTGATCCAGTGACGCGGCTTGTAGACGTGCAGGAACTGCGCGCCGGCAATCTGCGACAGACCAATGGTGCTGACGTAGCAAGTGTCCTTGCCGAACACCTGATTCATTTCTTCGTAAACGCGCTGTGGTTTGACCGGCACGTTGTCGAAGTGGGTCTTGCGGTGCAGGCTGGCTTTGCGCTGCTGGCAGTCTTGCAGCCAGGCGCTGCGGTTCTTCAGCTTGCCGGCGGCTTGCCATTCACGGGCCACTTCGATGAACACGGTCAGTGCGGCAGCAGCGTCGGAAACGATGCCCAGATCCGGCGTGAACACACGCCCGATCTGCGTGCCTTCGATGTCGACGTGAATGAACTTGCGGCCTTCGGTGTAAACGTCAACCGAGCCGGTGTGACGGTTGGCCCAACGGTTACCGATACCCAACACCACGTCGGATTTCAGCATGGTGGCGTTGCCGTAACGGTGCGAAGTCTGCAGGCCGACCATGCCGACCATCAACGGGTGATCGTCAGGGATGGTGCCCCAGCCCATCAGGGTCGGGATAACCGGGATGCCGGTCAGCTCAGCGAATTCAACCAGCAGATCGCTGGCGTCGGCGTTGATGATGCCGCCGCCGGCAACCAGCAATGGACGCTCGGCTTGATCAAGCAGAGCCAAAGCCTTCTCGACCTGAACGCGGGTGGCGGTCGGTTTGGCCAATGGCAGCGGCTGGTAAGCGTCGATGTCGAATTCGATCTCGGCCATCTGCACGTCGAACGGCAGGTCGATCAGCACCGGGCCTGGACGGCCGGAGCGCATCTCAAAGAACGCTTTCTGAAACGCGTAAGGCACTTGGCCCGGTTCCAGAACAGTGGTCGCCCACTTGGTGACTGGCTTGACGATGCTGGTGATGTCGACAGCCTGGAAGTCTTCCTTGTGCATACGGGCGCGGGGTGCCTGGCCGGTAATGCAGAGGATTGGAATCGAGTCGGCCGAGGCGCTGTAGAGCCCGGTGACCATGTCGGTACCGGCAGGGCCGGAAGTACCGATGCACACGCCGATGTTGCCGGCCTTGGTGCGGGTGTAGCCCTCGGCCATGTGCGAGGCGCCTTCAACGTGGCGAGCAAGGACGTGATCGATGCCACCGACTTTCTGCAAGGCGGAGTACAGCGGGTTGATGGCAGCGCCCGGGATGCCAAAAGCGGTATCAACCCCTTCACGGCGCATCACCAGAACGGCGGCTTCGATTGCTCTCATTTTGCTCATGGTTTTGTGCCTCTTTACGTTTTGTAATTGTATACAAGTGGCTTTGCGCAGAGTGTATTCACGGCGGACGGCGCAGGTCAATCCATTTTCTCAAGCGCCTGTTTCATTCGTCGGAAGCCTTTCTGAGTGTGGCTTTTCGTCGCATGTGGCGCTTTTCGAGAATTATTGTATACAAAAAAATAACTCATTGTGTTCTATTTGTTGCATCGGGCTGCGGCAGAAAAGCGCAGCCCCACGACTTTCCCTATAACAAAATGAGGACGGCACCATGAGCGCTTTAACCTTGAAAGTCGCAGTCAACCTGGTCAACGAAGCCATCAACGCAGGGCGCGGCATCAACGCCGCCCCCCTGACAATCGCGGTACTCGATACCGGCGGCCACCTGATCACCCTGCAACGCGAAGACGGCGCCAGCCTGCTGCGCCCGAACATCGCCATCGGCAAAGCCTGGGGCGCCATCGCGCTGGGCAAAGGCTCACGCCTGCTGGCACTCGACGCGCAACAACGGCCAGCCTTCATTGCCGCACTCAACAGCATGGGCCAGGGCAGCGTCGTGCCGGCACCGGGTGGTGTGTTGATTCGGGATCAGGCAGGGAATGTGCTGGGCGCGATCGGCATCAGCGGGGATTTGTCGGATATCGATGAGCAGGTTGCGATTAAAGCGGTGGAGGCGTTGGAGTTGAGGGCGGATGCGGGGGTGGCGGCCTGACCGGAAAATAAATCAGCACGTCTGATGGCGTGATGATGACGAAGCGGGGCGGGGTCTATAGACTGCCGCCCCTCTCGTTTATGTATCAAGGAAGATCTGCGTGAAGACGCTATTTGCCATGACGATGGCCGCCGCCATCACCCTCTGCACGCCCGTCCTGCATGCGACGGAAGCCCCCGACGCCGACGAAATCGCCTTTAACGCGCTGAGCCCGGTGGTTTCTGCACTGCTCAACGCCGACGATGTATCGGACTTGATGGAGCGGGCCGAGAAGCTCGAGGAAACCGACACGTTGCAGGCAATTGCGGTTTACCTGGCAGCCTCCCGTGAAGATCCCAAGCAACTGCTGGCGCCTTATCAGGTGGCGGCGCTGTTTGCCCGCCGTGGCGATGATCGACTGGCGCTGCGCTATCTGCAGGAGGCCGATGACCGTGGCCTGTGGTTCGGCCCGCTGCTGGCAGGGGACGAAGACTTCTCCGAGCTCCGCGACACCGCCACCTACAAATCCGTACTGGCCAGCGCGCAGCAGCGTTACAAGAAAATCGCCGAGGGCAAGGTTGGCGCGATTTCCGTGCTCAATCCGTCGGCGAAGATCCCTGCGCCCAAAGCCTGCCGCCCGGTGGTGGTGTGGCTGCACGGTTACGGTGTCAATGGCGAGCTGGATGCAGACTACCAGCCGCTGGCCGACACCGGCGCAATCATTCTGGGGATCAACGGCACGCAAATGATCAACGCGGTCGACAGCTTCCGTTGGATCGGCCCCGGTTTCGAAGGCACCCATCAAACCGTGCAGAAAGGCCTCAAAGCCCTCGAAGCCCAGCAATGCATCGATCGCAAACGCGTGTTCCTGATTGGCTTCTCGCAAGGTTCGCAACACGCCGGCGCGCTATTGGCGCAACACCCGGACGATTACGCCGGCGCACTGCTGCTGTCACCCGGCGGCAATCAACCGACGCCCACCGAAAGCAAGGCGCGCGGCAAGCGTGTGTTTGTCATCAATGGCAAAAAAGAAGGGCCGGGCAATCTACAGATGAGCGCCGATTTCCGCCAATTGTTCAGCGACGGCAACGAGGTCAAATCCCGCACTCATGAGGCTGGACATACTTTCCCGGACGACTGGAGCACCTCGCTGCCGCAGGCGTTGCGCTGGTTGATGGGGGAGGAGGTTTGAGATGCGGGTGTATCGGTTTGATCGCTAGCGTCTGATCGATTGTCATCGCTGGCAAGCCAGCTCCCACAAGGTTTTTTGTCTTGTTCAGATTTTGTAACCAATACAAAAACCTGTGGGAGCTGGCTTGCCAGCGATGGCGGCCTGACTGACACATCAAGAAAAAAGACCAGCCCGCCGTATAGACCACAGAGGACTAGCCTTCTGATGAACCCATCATGAAGGGGCAATGGATTGCCTGATCTTCCTGCTTCACATCGTCTGCGAGCCGGTCGCTATGCCGAGCCCAACCGCATCTATCTACTGACCACGAACACTCTTGATCGAAAACCCATCTTCGCCAATTTCTCTCTGGGCAGATTGGTCGTTCATCAATTTCGTCGCGCGCAAAATGTTGGACTGGCAAAGTCGTTGGCATGGGTAGTCATGCCGGATCATTTTCATTGGTTGATTGAGCTGGAAAACTGTTCGCTCAGAAGGCTGATGAGGGAAACCAAATCTTTGATTGCTCGGGACGTGAACGAGTGCAGCGGTCGAAGCGGGCCGCTTTGGCAGCAAGGCTTTCATGATCGTGCACTGCGGCGGGAGGAGGATTTGGTGAAGATGGCGCGGTATGTAGTGGCCAACCCATTGCGGGCAGGCTTGGTGGAAAAGCTGGGTGATTATCCGCTGTGGGATGCCATTTGGATTTGATCTGAAACCGAGTTGCCTTCATCGCTGGCAAGCCAGCTCCCACAGGTTTTTGTGCTGGACAAAGATTTTGCATTTCTGCATGAGTGATTGTGGGAGTTGGCAAGCCAGTCCTGTGTTGGATACAAATTTTGCAAACAACAGAAATCCCTGTGGGAGTTGGCAAGCCAGTCCTGTGTTGGATACAAATTTTGCAAACAACACAAATCCCTGTGGGAGCTGGCTTGCCAGCGATAGCATCACCGCGGTCTTACTGATCCGGCTCACACCCCTTCAACACCAACCGGATAATCGTTTGTGCCGCCGCCTCGTAATCCGCCTCGTCCAGCTTGTCCTTGCCGGTCACAGCAGAAATCTGCCAGTCGAAGTCGGCGTAGGTCTGGGTCGCGGCCCAGATGCTGAACATCAGGTGATTAGGGTCGATCGGGGCGATCTGGCCGCGATCAATCCAGCTCTGGATGCAGTCGATGTTGTGCTTGGCCTGGCCGTTGAGCTGCTCGACCAGGTCGGTGCTCAGGTGCGGGGCGCCGTGCATGATTTCGCTGGCGAATACTTTCGAGGCGAAGGGCAGGTCGCGGGAGATGCGGATCTTCGAGCGGATGTAGCCGCTCAGCACTTCGCTCGGCACACCGTCGGGATTGAACGGCGTCGACGCCTGCAGAATCGGCACGATGATGCTTTCCAATACCTCGCGGTAAAGGTTTTCCTTGGACTTGAAGTAGTAGTAGACGTTGGGCTTGGGCAATCCCGCCTTGGCGGCGATGTCGCTGGTTTTGGTCGCAGCGAAGCCCTTGTCGGCAAACTCCTCACTGGCGGCACGCAGGATCAGTTCTTTGTTGCGCTCGCGGATTGTGCTCATAAACCCGGTGGTTCCTTGCCTGTTCTGGCGGTTGCGCATGGTAGCACCGGCCTCGCGCGACGCTCAAGAATGCCCCGCGTGGTCTAAGGTCGCGTTATGCTTCGCAACATTCATACATAAAAGGAAACAGGATTCATGGCAGGAAGCAGTTTGCTGGTGCTGGTCGACGATATTGCCACCGTGCTGGACGACGTGGCGTTGATGAGCAAAATGGCCGCCAAGAAGACCGCCGGCGTGCTCGGCGACGATCTTGCGCTCAACGCCCAGCAGGTCTCCGGCGTGCGTGCCGAGCGGGAAATTCCTGTGGTCTGGGCCGTGGCCAAGGGGTCGTTCGTCAACAAGCTGATTCTGGTGCCCTCGGCGCTGGCGATCAGTGCGTTCGTGCCATGGCTGGTGACGCCGCTGTTGATGGTTGGCGGTGCTTACTTGTGTTTCGAAGGGTTCGAGAAACTCGCGCACAAATTTCTGCACAGCAAGGCAGAAGACGAAACCGAACATGCGCAACTGACTGAGGCGGTAGCCGATCCGGCGACTGATCTGGTGGCGTATGAGAAAGACAAGATCAAGGGCGCGATTCGCACTGACTTCATCCTCTCGGCAGAGATTATCGCCATCACCTTGGGTACCGTGGCAACGGCCTCGCTGACGCAGCAAGTGATCGTGATGTCCGGCATTGCGATTGTGATGACGGTGGGCGTTTATGGCCTGGTGGCGGGCATCGTCAAACTCGACGATCTTGGTTTGTGGCTGACCCAGAAGCCTGGGCAGGTCGCGAAGAAAGTCGGCAGCGCCATTCTGAGCGCGGCACCGTACATGATGAAAACCCTGTCGGTGGTCGGTACGGCAGCGATGTTCCTGGTCGGCGGCGGCATCCTCACCCACGGCGTGCCGGTGGTGCATGACTGGATTGAAGGCGTAGGCGCGGCGGCCGGCAGTGTCGGGTTTGCGGTGCCGATGTTGCTTAATGGTGTGGCGGGGATCATTGCCGGTGCGGTGGTGTTGGCGGTGGTTTCTGTCGTCGGCAAAATCTGGAAATCCCTGAAAAACTGACATTCAACACAAAACCCTTGTAGGAGTGAGCCTGCTCGCGATAGCGGTGTATCAGCCCCACAAGTGTCGCCTGACACACCGCTATCGCGAGCAGGCTCACTCCTACAGTTTGATCTTTTGTTGTGCCATGAAAAAGGGCCATTCGACTCGCATCGAATGGCCCTTTTTTGTACCTGCCGAAAACTATTCGGCAATCTGCAACTTGCGCGCCTCGGTATACACGTAGCGCACCTTCTCGTACTCGAACGGTGAGTTCATCTGGCCATAACGGAAGCTGGTCTGGTAGCGCTTGTCGACGGCACGCAGGGCCCAGACTTCCGGATGGTTGGAGCTGACTTCCGAGACATTGAGGAAGTTGATCGCCGATTCGGCGGTGTAATCGACGGCCAGGCCAGCAGTGTCACGGATATTCGACGGGCCGAAGATCGGCAGTACGAAGTAGGCGCCACCCGGTACACCATAGAAGCCCAGGGTCTGACCGAAGTCTTCGCTCTGGCGCGGCAGGCCCATGGCGGTCGCCGGATCCCACAAGCCAGCAATACCGATGGTGGTATTGAGCAGCAGGCGTGCGGTGGTTTCCATCGAGCGCTGGCCCTTGAACTGCAACAGGCTGTTCAGCAGGTTCGGTACATCGCCGAGGTTATTGAAGAAGTTGCTTACCCCAGTGCGCACAAAGCTTGGCGTGACGTAACGATAGCCATCGACCACCGGCAGAAATACCCATTGGTCGAAGCGGTAATTGAAGTGGTAAACCCGGCGGTTCCACGATTCCAGCGGGTCATAGACGTTCAGCGCGTTGAGCGTCGAACGCTCGAATTCGCGTTGATCCAGGCCTGGGTTGAATTTGAGTTTGGACAGCGGCTCTTTGAAGCCGTCGCTGTCGACCACAACCGGCGCGTTGGCTTTACTGTTGTCGGCCTGGACCACGCCTGTGCAGAGGAGCGCAGCAATCAGCAGGAGATATTTAGCCACGGAAGAACTCCAGCATGGCGTCGCTGTTGACGCGATAGTTAATGTTGCCGCAATGGCCGCCCAGTGGATAAACGGTCAAGCGATCACCGAAGGTCTTGCGCAGGAAGCCGAGGTCGCCCGGGCCGAGGATCACGTCGTCGGCGTTGTGCATTACGGCGATTTTCGGGCTGTCGTGCAGGTAATCCTTGAGCGCGTACAGGCTGACCTGATCGATCAGTTGCAGCAGGCTGCCGCCGTCGGTGCGTGCACGCCACATCGGAATCACCTGATCGGTCAGGTAGCAATCGAAGTCGCATTGCAGCGCACGCTTGAGGAACGGCGTGAGGCTGGTGCCTTCGGTGATGGGGAATTTCGGTGGCGTGATCAGGCCGCGACGGTTGATCAGATCCGACGTGAAGGCAATGTCGGCCGCCGAGAAACGGAACGAGGTGCCGATCAGCATCGCCATCTGTTCGTTGGTCAGGTGCTGCTTGGACTGCTGGAAGTCGTAAAGCAATGCATCGTTGAGGTCGATGTAGCCTTTCTGCTGGAAGTAGCGAGTCAACTTGCTCAGCACCAACTCATAGAACGTGGTGCTGGTGTTGATACCTTTAACTTCGGTTTGCACCAGTTTGTCGAGGTTGGTGATCGAGGTGTAGAGGTTCACCGGCGGATTGAGCAGCAGGACTTTCTTGAAGTTGAAGCTACGACGGGTTTCGTCCAGGTGCGCAACGAATGCAGCATCAAGGGCACCGAGGCTGTAGCCGGTCAGGTAATACTCGGTCACTGGCACTTTCGGATTTTGCGCGCGCACGGCCTGCATCACCCGGTACATGTCTTCGGCGTCTTCTTTGGTCACGCCCGGCGTGGCGAAGCGCGAGGCGGCACTGATGAAGTCGAAACTGGTCGGCGACGACAGCTGCACGACGTGGTAGCCGGCCTTGTAGTAGAGCTTTTTCAGGTATTCGTTGAGTGTGCTGTCATAACGCGCGCCGGTGCCTGCGATCAGGAAGATCAACGGCGCCGGCTTGTCCTGGGTGGCGATGCGGTAGGTGAGCTTTTTTACCGCCCAGAAGTTGTCCGGCAAGATGAACTCTCGCTCCGGGCGCAACGTCAGGCTGCGGTCCGACTGATTGATGTCGTCGTCCAGCGGCAATTCCGGGCGCAAGTCCGGCGGCGTCGTGGCGATGGTCGCCTCGAACGGGTTGGTCAGGGGGTAGCCATAACTGGCGGCATCGATATCTACCGCCAGTGCGGACGCACTCAAAATAAGGCCGCTGAACAGCGCGGCGAAGCGCAAGGAACGGAGCATGACTAGATCCCTTAGAGGAAGGTGCCGAATGAAGTTCGCAGGCTATGACCACCGGGTTTGCGCCAAAGTGCCATGCTGCGGCACCAAACAGGCAGAATTCGGAGTAATAGTAGCTGGACGATACACTTTGCACCGACTGAATGAACAGTTAACAGTTGTTAGTTCTTGCACACGGCTGGCTGCAGATTAAGCTGGCCGACGATTTCCGAAGATTGGAGTGTTTCATGTCCCGCCGCTTGCCCGTGATTTTGCTGCTTGTTCTGTTGCCGTTGTGGCTGGCTGCCAGTTATGCCGCGCGGTATGGCTTTATGGAGGACGGGCAGTGGGTCGGTATCTGCGTGGATGAGGCCAGTCGCTGGGAATGCCAGGTGCGCTCGAACCTTGGTTTGATGATTCACTTCAAGGTGTTGGGCTGGGCAGCGTTGGGGGCGGCGTTGGTCGGTTTTGTCTTGCCCGGGCGGGCAGGGTGGTGGCTGGCGGTACTGGCGCTGGTGTTCGGGGTGCCGGCGCTGGCGTTGTACAACACTACGTTGGCGGTGTTTGCGTTGGTGATTGCCGGGTTGCGGTTGGTCCGCGAGTCCCGTAGCGCCTGATCGTCAGCTATCGCGAGCAGGCTCACTCCTACAAGGGGAACGCATTCCAAACTGTAGGAGTGAGCCTGCTCGCGATGGGGCATTTCAGTCGATGAATATTAAATCTTGTGAACACGCAGGCACCGCCACAAAGCAGCCACCATCAACACACTCACCAACGCCCAGCCCCACGCCTGCTGATTCTGCAACCCTTCCTGATACAACTGCGGCGCAATCCCCGCACCAACAATAAACGTCAGCAGAGCAATTTCGCGACGCGGCACACTCACCGGACGGCACAGATACACCAGCGCCGGCAGCACGAACGCCATGCTGGCAAAGCTGCGATAACGCGGATCGAAGACCATCTCGAGCATCATCACCGCCGCAGCAAAACCTGCCGCCGCAACCAGCCAGCCGGCACGCCGCTCCAGCAGATTGAACGCACGTTGACGCCAGCCAGTACGCGCACTGAGCGCCAGCGCCGCATGTGCCAACACCAACAGGTTCAACGCTGTCAGCAAGCCGACCCACAGCCATTCGCCGGTAAACCTTGTGGTCACTCGCGCCAGATCACCCCAGGCGCCAATCGAGCAAGCGCCGAGGGCGCCCAGCAGCGGCAACACCAGCGCCGAGCGCGTGGTGCGAACGCGACCGCCAAGGATCAGTGTGCCGAGGAAAATCAAACCACCAACCGCCAGCCATTCCTTCCAGAACGGCACATTCGTCACCGGCCCGGCGAGTACGCCTTTGTCCTGACGATCCGCATCAAACAGCCCCCAGTAACCGCCCACCGCACCTTCGCTGCCGCGCTTCCACGGCTGGTCAAACGCTTCGATCAGGTTGTAATGCCAGCCTTCTTGCTCGGCCATTGCGACAAAACCACGAATGAATTTGGCCTCGTTGACCCGGCTCGGCAGGGCGGTTTCGCGCTGACGGCCTTCGCTCGGCCAGCCGGTTTCGCCGATCATCACGTCTTTGGGCGCGAATTTATTGCCGAACACCTGGCGAACTTGCGCGACATGTTGCAGAGCTGCGTCGATGTTTGACGGGTCATCTTCCCAGTACGGCAATAAGTGAATGGTCAGGAAGTCCACTGCTGGCGCGACTTCCGGATGCTTGAGCCAGAACTCCCAGACGTCGGCGTAAGTGACCGGTTGCTTGATCTGGCTCTTGACCTTGTTGATCAGGCGGACCAGTTGCGTGCCGGTAACTTCTTTGCGCAGCAAGGCTTCGTTGCCGACGATCACCGCGCTGACCACGTCCGGGTTGGCGTTGGCCGAGGCGATCAGCAGGTCGACTTCTTTCTCGGTGTCCACCGGGTTGCTGTTGACCCAGGCGCCGATCATCAATTTCAAACCGTGTTTGCGCGCCAGATCCGGCAGCGCTTCCAGGCCGGTCATTGAATAAGTGCGAATGCACTCAAAGCGTGTCGCCAGCAATGCGAGGTCGGCGTCCATGCGCTCGGGGCGCAGCTTGAATGGCACGTCGAACGGCGATTGGTCTTTGTCGAACGGCGTGTAGGACGCGCATTGCAGCTTGTGCGTCGGCGTCGCAGCGTCCGGCAGTATCACCGGTTTGCCGAGGCCGTACCAGAAGCCACCGAGGGCAAACAGGCCCAGCAGGCAGGCAAATAAATAAGCAGGGAAAGGAAAGCGGGACGTCGCGGACATGGTCGGGCCGAGTGGCTGCAAAGCGACGCATGTTACCTGCATTTATAGAGAGGTTGGTGGCCTGCATGATTTGCACATGCAAAGTTCGGGCGGATTATTTGGCGTCATTTATAAAGCCGCGATTAATGGCCTTCTGATGTCGTTTCTCGTTGCCTTGAGGTCGCTGACAGAGCAGGTCGCCGGAGGCGTCAGGTTGATGATCAAGGCATCAGTACTCCGCTGATGTTCGAGTTGGTTTGCGGTCAGGCGTGATGGGGGCGCTGTGCACCATAACAATACGTTGACGATGCCCGGCATCCGTCGGGCGCAGCATTTCGGGGAAGTAACGATGAAGATGCGACGACTTTTAGGCGCAGGTGCCGCTCTGGTGCTTGCGATGAGCTCCACTTTCGCCAGCGCAGAAAAACAGACCCTGAACATCGGGTACGTTGACGGCTGGTCCGACAGCGTCGCGACCACCCACGTGGCGGCCGAAGTGATCAAACAGAAACTCGGCTACGCCGTTAAGCTGCAAGCCGTCGCCACCGGGATCATGTGGCAGGGCGTTGCCACCGGCAAACTCGACGCCATGCTCTCGGCCTGGCTGCCTGTGACTCACGGTGAATACTGGACGAAAAACAAGGATCTGGTCGTCGACTACGGCCCGAACTTCAAGGATGCAAAAATCGGCCTGATCGTGCCGGAGTATGTGAAAGCCAAGTCGATCGAAGACCTGAAAACCGATGACACCTTCAAAAACCGTATCGTCGGCATCGACGCCGGTTCAGGCGTAATGCTCAAGACCGATCAGGCGATCAAGGATTACGGCCTCGACAAGTATTCGCTCAAAGCCAGTTCCGGCGCCGGCATGATTGCCGAACTGACCCGTGCCGAGAAGAAAAACGAATCCATCGCCGTCACCGGTTGGGTGCCGCACTGGATGTTCGCCAAGTGGAAACTGCGCTTCCTCGACGACCCGAAAGGCGTGTACGGCGCAGCTGAAACCGTGAACAGCATCGGCAGCAAAGAACTGGCGACCAAGGCGCCGGAAGTGGCCAAGTTCCTGAAGAACTTCCAGTGGGCGTCGAAAGACGAAATCGGCGAAGTGATGCTGGCGATTCAGGACGGTGCCAAGCCTGACGCAGCGGCCAAGGATTGGGTCGCCAAGCACCCGGATCGCGTGGCTGACTGGACCAAATAAAAGCAACACCGCCGTACCCCTGTAGGAGTGAGCCTGCTCGCGATAGCGTCCTGTCAGTTGATGAAAATGTCGACTGATACGACGCCATCGCGAGCAGGCTCACTCCTACAGTTGTTTTGGGTGTACCGAAGAATGGCGATTACGTCATGGCGTTCTACTACTAAGGTCGTCTGTTCCCGCTCCCGCAGCCGCATACATTAGCTATGTTCCAACAATAATTTGTGCTGCGAGGATAAAAACAATGAACGACAGCATTTACCTCTCGATTCAAAACAGTCCCCGATTCAAGGAGCTGGTTCAGAAAAGGGAACGATTCGCCTGGATTCTCTCGGCAATCATGCTCGGGCTTTACTCCGCATTCATCCTTCTGATTGCTTACGGGCCGCATATTCTGGGCGCGAAGATCAGTCCTGAATCATCCATAACCTGGGGTATCCCGATCGGTGTCGGGCTGATTCTGTCTGCCTTCATCCTGACCGGTATCTACGTGCGCCGCGCCAATGGCGAGTTTGACGACCTGAACAATGCGATTCTCAAGGAGGCTCAGCAATGATCCGGCGTCTACTGGCTTTATTGAGCGTTGCAGCGTTCGCACCGGGTGTCTGGGCGGCTGACGCGTTGACGGGAGAGGTGGCCAAACAGCCGCTGAACATTCCCGCGATCCTGATGTTCGTCGCCTTCGTTGGCGCGACGTTGTACATCACCTACTGGGCCTCGAAGAAAAACAACTCGGCGGCCGACTACTATGCGGCGGGCGGCAAGATCACCGGTTTCCAGAACGGTCTGGCGATTGCCGGTGACTACATGTCGGCGGCGTCCTTCCTGGGGATTTCCGCGCTGGTGTTCACCTCCGGCTACGATGGCCTGATCTACTCGATCGGCTTCCTGGTGGGCTGGCCGATCATTCTGTTTCTGATCGCCGAGCGTCTGCGTAACCTGGGTAAATACACCTTTGCCGACGTGGCGTCCTACCGCCTCGGGCAAACCCAGATTCGCACCCTGTCTGCCTGCGGTTCGCTGGTGGTGGTGGCGTTCTACCTGATTGCGCAAATGGTTGGTGCCGGCAAGCTGATTCAGCTGTTGTTCGGTCTGGACTACCACGTTGCCGTGATTCTGGTTGGCGTGCTGATGTGCATGTACGTGCTGTTCGGCGGCATGCTGGCGACCACCTGGGTGCAGATCATCAAGGCGGTGCTGTTGCTGTCCGGTGCCTCGTTCATGGCGCTGATGGTGATGAAGCACGTAGGCTTTGACTTCAACACATTGTTCTCCGAAGCGATCAAGGTTCACGCCAAGGGCGAAGCGATCATGAGCCCGGGCGGTCTGGTCAAGGACCCGATTTCGGCTTTCTCGCTGGGTCTGGCGCTGATGTTCGGTACTGCTGGCCTGCCACACATTCTGATGCGCTTCTTCACCGTGAGTGACGCAAAAGAAGCCCGCAAGAGCGTGCTCTACGCAACTGGCTTCATTGGTTACTTCTACATCCTGACCTTCATCATCGGCTTCGGCGCGATCCTGCTGGTCAGCACTAACCCGGCCTTCAAAGATGCGGCTGGCGCGCTGTTGGGCGGCAACAACATGGCGGCGGTGCACCTGGCCAACGCGGTCGGTGGCAGTATCTTCCTCGGCTTTATCTCGGCGGTGGCGTTCGCGACCATTCTGGCGGTTGTTGCCGGTCTGACGCTGGCCGGTGCTTCGGCGGTTTCTCACGACCTGTATGCCAGTGTGATCAAGAAGGGCAAGGCGAACGAGAAGGACGAGATTCGCGTTTCGAAGATCACCACCATTGCCTTGGCGGTGTTGGCGATCGGCTTGGGCATCCTGTTTGAAAGCCAGAACATTGCGTTCATGGTTGGCTTGGCGTTCTCGATCGCGGCGAGCTGTAACTTCCCGGTACTGCTGCTTTCGATGTACTGGAAGAAGCTGACCACCCGTGGCGCGATGATTGGCGGCTGGTTGGGTCTGGTGAGTGCGGTGGGCCTGATGATCCTCGGCCCGACCATCTGGGTGCAGATTCTGCATCATGAGAAGGCGATCTTCCCTTACGAGTACCCGGCGCTGTTCTCGATGATCATTGCCTTTGTGGGGATCTGGTTATTCTCGATCACTGACAAGTCGGCGGCAGCGGACAAAGAGCGGGCGCTGTTCTTCCCGCAGTTTGTGCGTTCGCAGACTGGGTTGGGGGCGAGCGGGGCGGTTTCGCATTGATGGTTTGATGGTTTTGTAAATGTTTTGCTGAATGCCCCGGTTGAGAGATCGGGGCATTTTTTGTGGGCGGTTATCGGACTTTGGTGTGTTTTTTATTGGGTGTATATCCGTTGCTGCGGTAACGGCTGATTAGGGTTTCGCCCTTACGGCGACTCACTTTTTTTCAAGCGCGAAAAAAAAGTAAGCAAAAAAAGCTTGCTCCTACGTGCGGCCCGCTCGCTGGGGCTCGGGGTTCCTTCGCTGCGGGATTGATCCGGGCGCAGCGCCTACGGTTTGCTTCGCTGCACCTCCTCTCGCTGTGTTTGGCTGCGCCAAACGGTCGCTGCGCTCCCACGCCCGGATCAACCCCTCCACTCAGCCTTCCGACGTCGCCTTACAGATCAAGAGCTGCAGCCGAGCTAACGCTCATCCTGTTGAGTGGTGAGAAGCACAGCGTGCTCGGCTTTGGTTTTGTGGTGGGGCTACCCCTCACCCCAGCCCTCTCCCGAGGGAGAGGGGGCTGATTTGTGAGCTTTTCAGAATCTGAGTTCAACGCGGTATCGCACGTCGGCATAGCTCTCCCAAACACCCTGGTCAGTCCTCTCTACATCCGGAAATGGAGGGAGAGGGGCCGATTTGTGTGTTTTTCAAAACCTGAGTTCAACGCGCTATCGCACGTCGGCATAGCTCTCCCAAACACCTCGGTCAGTCCCCTCTCCCTCCGGGAGAGGGCTAGGGTGAGGGGCTTTTGATGTGGCTTGTGATCTTGCTTTGGCTTTGGTTCTTGATCTTTTGCCCCATCGGCAGGCCGAGCGGAGGTGTTCATCCGGGGGTAGGCGCGCAGCGCCGTGCGGCGAAGCCGCATTCATCGAGAGGAGGTGCAGCGAAGCAAACCGTAGGCGATGCCCCCGGATGGACACCGTAGCGAGGGAACACTGAGCCTCAGCGAAGTGCCGTACGCAGGGGCAA
>NZ_LIGE01000043.1 GCF_001297015.1 Pseudomonas sp. RIT-PI-r
CGCGCCACAGGAACGCCCCCTACCCCCCCCCCCCCCCCTCCCCCCCCCCCCCCCCCCCCCCCCCCCCCTACAAACCCCCCCCCCCCCCCCCCCCCCCCCATCCCCCCCCCCTTACTCCCCCCTTCCCCCCCCCCCCCCGCCCCCCCCTCCCGCCGCTTCTCCGTCGCCCCGATGATGGATCGAACTGACCCTTCTTTTACCTCCCGCAAATAAAGGCCCAAACGCCCCACCTCCAACCCGCGTACCAGTTGCGTACCAGCTCTGTTCTTCTCCTTCCTTTTCCCATCCCCCCTACCGACTGCGTTAGCAAATTTTAAGTAGCGGTTCTCGGCTCCAATCCTGGCACTGTCTATCGTCGGCTCAGGCGTGTTTCGTGAGAGTTAAACCGCGCGCATGAAAAGCCAGCGAATCTTCCCGGCTGTGCTTTACTCCGTTTTCAGGTTGACCCCTGGGAAAAAGGTAATTTTGGTAATTTTCTTTTTAATAGTCATAAAAAACCAGTAAATTCAGTAGGTTAGATTGATTTAGCAAAGGTAATGATAGGGTAATAGGAAGGTTAGAAAATTACCCTTAGTCGTAGTAATTTCACCAATCTAAAAAACCCTTTAAAATCAGCCACTTGGTGAAATATTACCTCCGGCCTTACCAAATATTACCTTCAAAAGTAATACCTCAAAGCCACGGTCTATAAGGGCTGCAGCCAGTTTTTAGCACCGTCTTACCAAAATTACCTTTTCCCCAGCCTCGAACTGAAAACCAGCCCCAAATGCCCTGCTATGCTTCGTGCTTTCGAAACGGAGTCGAATGCATGGCTAGCGAATATTCCCTCACCGTCGTCCTCGAGAAAATGTACGAAAATCAGCTCGGCCTCGAAGCTGCGATCATGGAATTGGTACTGTTAGTAGAAAGTCAGGGGCACGAAACGATCGGCGAAAACGCGCGCGGAGCTTTAGAACGCATCGGGGAGAACGCTGGTTTCATCAAACAGGGGATAGCTCGCTTGCAGAGCACGGGCAAAAATTAGGATTGGCGTTAATAGGTATCGTTCAATGCTGAGCGGTTATCCACCGCCCAAAAGAGTGGCGCAGAGCCACTACCTCAGCCTACTATGCCCGACATTCAAGAAAACAAGAGCAGCTAAGAGAGTCGGTTTAAATGGATATTAAAATAGAGGTAGCCGTCCCGAGCTCCGCATCTACAAAAGACAAGGGTGATCTGTTAGAGGATTTAGCGGCTAAACTTTTAGCTGCCCAGTCGTATGAAGTAGTAAAAGAAATACGACAAACAGCTGTAGAACTGGATCTTCTTTGCAAACACAAAATTAGCAGCAAAGAAATTTATGTAGAATGCAAGGCCTATCGAGACAAGCCTATTGATGCAAACATATTAAAAAATCTCGCGGGTACAAGAGACTTCATGGAGTACTCGGAAGCTTGGCTGATCAGCACAGCCGAGTACGGGAAGGAAGCCAAAGGCTTTATTAAAACATGGCAACAAAAGCCGATCGAAAAAGCATCAAAACTGAGCTTTTACGAACCCAACGATGTAATTAATGCATTGATTTCGGCAGGGGTTATAAAAAACCCACCTCAGGATAAAGCAACGGAATATTGTAAAAGCCAGAACTTATTAGGTGACTGGGTTCTTCTCATCACACCTTTTGGAAATCTATGGGCTGTAACAATTTTAGCTGGCGGAATTCCTAACAAGGTTATTTTTTATCACGCTTCAAACAATGAACCTGTAATAGACTCAAAGTTGATAGCAAACCTACAGGGCACCGATACCTCTCTAGCCCCCCTAGAGTTTGAGGCTCAAACTGCGAGTACCTTAAAACCGATATCTCCCGCAGCTGAAGATATTGGAGAAGTTGCTCAGGTACAAACCGGTTTGGAGTGGAGCGACTACCGACCTGCAAGACCTCAAGACTTTGTAGGTCGAGCAAAAGACATTACATTCGTATTTGAATTTTTCAAACAAGTCTTAGCACAATCTACGAGCACTCGAATATTTGCCCTTACCGGAGACTCCGGCATGGGAAAAAGCTCACTGATAGCGAAGCTAACAGACAAATCTAAAAACGCACAAAACAAGAATAAGTATTTTATTTTTCCAGTCGATGTACGCGCCGCTACAAACCCCTCTTATATATATTCCGCACTACTCAACTGCTTAAGCGCTGCTCAGCTCCAAGGGTTCGGCGACAGCAATATAGAACTGGTCATCTCTGATGTAGGCAACCCTCTCAACTCCTCATCCTTAAAAAGTTACTTGACAAGCGTTGCTGCGCAAAAAAAATTAATTATATTAATATTTGACCAGTTCGAGGAGCTGTACTCGAAACCTGAACTGTTTGAAGTATTTAATCGAGCCAAAGCACTCTTACTTAACGCGGCAAGCGCTTGCGGTTGCCTATGCCTGGGTTTTGCTTGGAAAAGCGATAGTACAACACAGGGAGATCATCCAGCCTACTTTTTCTGGCACCAACTATCTGACTATCGCATTACTCGAAAACTTTCTCCCTTTTCTGACAACGAATCAAACACAGCAATCAATATTTTCGAAAAAGAGCTGGGCCAAAAGCTACATAGCGACCTAAGGCATAACTTAATTGTAAGCAGCCAAGGATACCCTTGGTTGCTTAAAAAATTATGTATTCATATTTACGAAAAAATAAAATCCGGCGTTGATCAAGAAAACCTATTAGCAAACAAACTAGACATTGCAAGTCTATTTGATACAGATTTAAATCAACTCAGCAAACCGGATAGAGCCTGCCTCCAGATTGTTGCGCAGCGTGCACCTGTGGACTGGTTTGAAGTTACCGAGTCATCAAGTTCCGAGGCATTGGATTCTTTAATGCATCGCAGACTTGTTATCAAAAGCGGCGACAGGCTAAACGTTTATTGGGATATTTTTAGAGAATACTTATTAACTAAAAAGGTTCCAATAATTCCTTTGCGTTATCTCCCTTCGACAGAGCCTGCATCAGTAATTAAAATTGCTAAAATGCTTAAGCTGGGAAAACCTGTATCCATTCAGGAACTTGTCACCAACTCCGGTTTAACTGAAGGGTCAATTCAAAATACCGGCACAGATATCAACATGTTCGGAGTTGCGACTCGCGACGGTGGTGCCTACCAACTCAACCCTGGCCTAATTGAAGGCGATGAAACAGCTATTCTTCAAGCAGTACGGGAAAAATTCAAAAAGCACGCATTCACATTAGCCATTCAAGATCGCACTTCAAGTTCAATCATGACTTTGAGCGATGCGATATCGATCCTACAAGAGATATTCCCAAATAGCACTTACGCGGAGAAAACCTGGCACATATATACTCTTCGCATTTGCAAATGGCTCGAGCTATGCGGATTCTTAGTCAGCTCAATGAATGGATGGATTTACAGAGATCTAGGATCTGTTCTGAAGGATGGACTAAAATCATCCCGCCGCCGTCGCTCTTTGAAAATATTCTCCCCACTCGCGTCTCCCTCGCTCACAATTGAAGGTTTGAAATGGCTCGAAAAAATCAATAGCGTAGGAAAAAAAGATAAACATCCAACGGGATATATAAATGTTCTACGAATCCTGGTGCGCTTTGAACTTGCCACACAAGATCAGACCCATTATTTATTCAACAAATCAAAACTAGCAAAATATACATCGCATTTTGACGCGATTTTCTCGATGGCCGCAGCTGAACCTATAATTCTAGAGAATGAGAAAATCCTGAAAAACAACCCAGCAATTAAAAGCAAGGAGTTAGGAGAGTTGCTTACGGATAAATACGCTTTGGGTTGGAGTCAAGCATCGGCGCTGCGCAATGGACGTGAATTGCTGGCATGGACAAAATGGGTGACGGAAAACAGGAAGGTATAGGGCTTTATTGGGCTCATATCTGGTTCAGGGGATTGATCGTTTTTGAAACACGGTCAATCCTCGAAGCAGGCCAACCTTAAGGCTTTCAGCCGGATTACGTATCTGCCGAGGCCGTTTGCAATCTTTCTCTCTCGCTTACGGTCAAAACCAAAAACCTCGTTGATAACCCTTTTTACAGCTTGAAACGCCCGAAAACTGGGCGTTTACCAACCTTTCACCCAACCAACCTTTCTCTATTCACTGTGCGCCTTTCCTGCATTCGTTTGCATAATTTTGCAATCGGTGCAGCGTTACCAGTCGTCATAAAGCCCAGAGCAGACGCCAACGTAGCGGTGGCTTGCGAAACCCTCCTCCTTGCAAAAAAAAGAGACGTACGCACCGCCGGCGGGAGGGGGATAAGTGCTTTTTCAGCAGTTTTTTTCTTGGCTGCGCGATTTTCCCAGCGCCCAAGCAGACAGTGCCCAAAGTCTGGTCCGTGGCCTGCGTCCAGCGGTCTCGAATTGCCGTCAGTCGCTATGTGATGTTGAGTAATGCCAGAGTCGATATACTGTTTGCATATACAGTATTCATGCGGATAGGCAGGTCGATGAGTAGAGAGTCTGCGGGAATCGTAATCCCAGAGCCGTCCAGAACAGAGCTCTGGCGGATCATGCTGCGTGACGAGCTGTCCTTGCTCGCAATGCCCGGAGCCCATCACAAGGCATTACTCAGGCAAGCCCATGCACTTCATCAGGATCAGGTGATCAATGCTGACGAACTCGGTGAGTTGCTGGAGTTAGCGGACGCAGCGCTGGCCTATGCGATTGAAGCGCTACTTGATATCGACACAGCCGGGTAGGAGGCGACATGCATGTACTGGTTACACCAATGCGCCTACGCGGTGTCGCGCTGGAAGCCAAAGAGCGGCGCCGCTATCCGGCGATCCGGGGCAACGTCATGGTGAACTCTACTATGTGCGATGTGCTGGGTCGGGCTGCGAATGTTGGACGTGTCGAGGTGGGCATGCCGCTCGATCCAGATCCACTGCCGCCGCTGCTCGATGCCACGCTGGCAGGCATGGCTGTGACCGGGTTTGTCCTTAGTGGTATTGAATACATTGATGGATGCGCTTACGCGCAATCTTGGTGGTGCCGCTTAGAGTAGAACAGATGGTGGACAGCAACACCTGTTCGTGAGAAGAAGACTGCAATTAACGCTGCATAATGATTTCACAACACAAAATCGGTCTCAATTACTATCAGGATTAGCACATGCACTTTGAAAGAAAATGGAGCCGCAGGCTTACTGAAGAGCCAGCATTTTTTTACACAGTGGCAGCTTTCATCACATCAGTAATAGTTTTGGAAGTTTTGTACATTTATACGTCTGCCGATTTTTGGGCGATGAAATTTATCGATATAATTAACGCCATTGCTCAATTCGCTACAGCAGGTGCGTTTGCGTTTGCAGTGTTCCAATACACAAAAAGCAAAAAAAATGAAAGACAAACGATACTAGTCCAAGAATGCAGAGATTTAATATCTCAAATGAGCGCCGTAGCTAACTCTTTTGAGAGTTCACCAGAACACGGACTAGAACAGACTTCATTTTTTACTGAAAAGATGCACAGTCTTAGCGGAAGTTTCAATGCTATTTTCAAGGAGTTAGTTGAAGATACTCACAAAACCATAGTTAGGATGCGCTGGCAGGAAATGTATTTCTCCGACTTTAGCCGTGCAATGGAAAAATGGAGCTTACGATCTATTTTAGCGGACATCGGCGTCGACAAAGGTTTATACGACATGCTTGAGTTGAGTTATCGATACTCTGTGAAAAAAAATTCAACTACAGACTTCATTGCTACCAGCAACCCTTTCAAAAAGTACAACGAAGCAAAATCCATTATTTCCAATGAATATGTGCGAGTGACTTTAGAAAACAAGAAAACCATAGGTGACCATTTTCAGTTTTTTGAACGGAACTTTTTTACAAACTCAGAATTAAACGATCACCTTTATGGATATTGCAACATTATCGACGTAAAAGCTCGAGCCCCTGTACTTGCGGTAATTAATGAGACGCTAGCCATCACACTTCGCGATGCAATACTGGAGCAGGCGAAAGTGGAAAAAGCATAATAACTGTCAGGCCGTAATTAGTTTCAATGGCGTTGAAAGGGCAACAGCTGCTTCTGCGTCTCCTGTGAATAAAGCCGCAGTCATAGGCACAGGGCCAGTGCCGTGGACGTGGCTCGCAACCTGAACAGCCATAGTTTCGATCAAGTCCAAAGTGTCACACAGCACTTTGAATATGTTGACGTTTTCGGACCCTACATGGTTTTGGGGTGCGATCAGGCGCTGGCTGAGCCCAGCCACACTAAGGCGCACTCCCTCAATTCGCTCCTGCATGTCCCCACCCACAGTGGCGTTGTGCTTCTGCCCTACCACTACGTTCAAATCACGACCGGTCGCTTGGTGCAGGTCATCGACCGCCGCCAGACTTGCAGACCCACCAGACAGCAACTTGAGCGCGCCCAGCGACTCAATCTTCTTGATGCCCCCTACCGTCTCGGTCGAATGATCGTCAACCGTCCTGGTGTGATTTTGGAAGGCCTCGGTGTTGTTCAGGGCTTCGACTTCGCGCTCGATCGCCTTGTCTTTAATCTTGCCATCGGTTTGACGCAGCCAGTTGCCGTCCGCGTCGACGCGCTGCTGGCAAGCCTCGCTGTGCTGCCACACCTGGTCGCCCTTCGGCACCCGGGGCAGACTCAGACCGTGCGGCAAGATCTGCGTGATAAACGGTTTGTGTGGCAGGCCGTAGGCGAAGCTGATCACGACGGTGGTACCCTCCTCCGGAAAGCCAAACATGCCCGCTTCTTGCCCGCCCATCGGTGCAGGCAATGGCAGGCCTTCGAGGATCGGCAGATCCGGATCAGGCTCGCCATCGGCCAGTAACACTTCGACGTCGACGCCAAAGCGCGGCCGGAAGTCATCACACAGCCCAGGCGCCGCCGGCGCATCCGGTACCGCAACTACGCGGCCAAAGCGCGGCAGGTGGTAACCGCCGCTCAATTCAGGAAATTGGCGCGCTACGCTGCGCTTTATTGCGTCGTCCATTTGATCGCCATTTGATTGCCGGCGAGAGTCACACTTGTGATTCGCTCGCCCTGGTTGATGGTTGCACCTGGTCGAAGCCCCGGAAGGGGCGCGATCACCGCGCTTTGATTGCCCTGGTAGCCGTCGAACAGTTCGACCGGCAGCTGCAGCGCAGTGCGGGTACCGAAGAAGCTGTCGGCCCAACTGCCCACAAACACTTCGCCGTCGCCCTGCTGCTGCCAGATGAAGTCGGGGATGTTGAAGACATTGGCCAGACTGTCCATCGCCAAATAGCCCGCCGCCAGGCTATAGAAATACGGCGCCTTGACCTTCGCATAGGCCTTGTTCGGGATCCGGACCCCCAACCCGGTCTTCTCGCTGATCTCGGCAAGCACCGCCTGCAGGTCGACGTGACGCAGGTTCAGCGGCAACGGGTTCGCCAGGATCGAGGACAACTCGCGGCAGGCCACCAACTGCTGGGTGCTGTTGGCGGCTGTCGACCGTTCGATGTAGCCTAGGAAGTGACGCTGCAGCGTGCGCTCGTTGTAGCCGATATCCAGCGTCACCAGACCTTTCAAGGATTCGCCGGCCTGCACCGTGAACGTCGCACGGCCAGGGCTTTTGATGTCCAGGCGCACCTCATCCTTGATCAACGGGCACACCTTGCCGGCGATCGTCAAAACCTTATGCAGTTTCATGTTTTGGGCGCCAAGTAGTCATCCAGCTTCTTGAGGGTCTTTTCAAAGCCGCTCAGTTCTTGGGCCTCGCCTTCAGTCCCACCACCGGCTGCGGCGCCGCCGACCGCCTGGCCGGGTGCTGATTGCGCGCTGACGCCGTTCGCTGCCCGTCGCTGTTCAACCTTCTCGGGGTTCGAGGCTTTTTCCGACAGTGTGAACTGGACCAGCCAAGCGGCCAGCGTGTCGTCTTCCCGGGCGCTGACACCGTCCGAAAACTGCACCTCACGGATGCCGAACGCGGCGGCGGTATCGTTGACGATCCGGTACATCTTGAGCTGGCCACCGCCGGCCGTGGCCTCAGCCAAGCGCATGATCGTGCGCATCTGCACCGCATCGACGAAGGGAATCATCAGCGACACCGCTAAGGTTTTCGGCTTGAAGCCCTTGTGGGCAGTCTCGGTGTTGCTGGTTTGGCCAGACATGTCATCGGCTTCGATGCGCAGGTTGGCGGTGATCTTCATCCGTTTGCCCAGGACCTGCTCGCCGTCGAGTAATAGCGTCATAGGCCGAACAACTCCCGCACGAAACTCAAGCCTTCCAGCGACCCCACCAGCAGCACGCCTGCAGACAGCACCCACTCATGACCTGGTGCTTCGCCCTCGAGCAGCGATCGGCGCAGCTCGTTGACATCACCAGGACCGATCAGGCGCGCGCGCATGCTGGTATCAGCGGATCCGCCGGCCAGCAAAGCCTTGAGGTCGTTCAGTTGCTGATCGCGGCCCTGCTGCTGAGCGGCCTTGCGCATGGCCAGCGCGGCCAGATCGCCCATCGGCGAGCTATCGGCCGCGTAGCTCTCCAGCACCGCCAGTTGGCCGGACATCGATTGCTTCGCGGCCTTGACCAACGTGCAGCGCTCGAGCGGCAGCGATTGCCAACGCGGCAATGGGCCAGAACTCGGGATCTCCCACTTGTCCGTCTCCAGCGTCGAAAGGTGTCCGGCACGACGCTCGGTGCGCACCAGCTCAGGAATCGGCAGCAACGCGTTGAAGCGCGACAGGGTGCTGGCGAGCTGGTCGTAGTTGGTGCCCAGGAACAACACTGACAGCGCGTACTGCGGCCCAGTCGGGCGTCCGGTGTCGGTGCCATCGATCAGTTTGCTCGCCAGTTGCCGCAGTAGATTCGGCGCCGACAGAAAACGTTGATTGCCTCGTCCCTGGCCAATGCCGCTCTGGAACGGCGTCACCACCAGGCACGCCGGCGCCTCGCCCATCTGCCCCGCCATCGCGGCACGGCCGGCGGCGATCGCATCTTTTGCGGCGTCACCGACCGGCCCCGGGTTGGTACTGGTCAAACCGTCAAGGCTCGCCAAGCGTAACGCGGTGCTGGCCAGCTCACCGCCAGCCAGATCCTTGGCCGCGCCCAATCCATCCATCCATTGCGTGGCCTGCTCTGGCCAGCGCATGGTCACCGGTGCCCAGTTCATGGCTGCACGCCCTCCCAGCTCACTGCCTCGAGGCCGGCCAGATCACCGGCCGCCAGCGCCTGATCCAGTTGCTGTTTCAGTTCGTTGGCCTTCTGCAGCAACTGCAGCTTGAACACGGTGAAGTCGTCACTGACCTGGCGTAGCTGCGCCCGGGTATGAACGCGAAAAGCTTTGGAACCCTGTTCGTCGCTGCACGGATACGCACTGTCGACGTCCAACAACACAACACCGGTCAGATTGAGCTGATCCTCCAGCTGGCTGCTGTAAACGTATCGAGCGCCCAAGGCAGCCGAGTCAAACCCCGAGGTGATTTCAAGTTCGCACGCCGTATTGATCGCGGCGAACAGCGCGGCATGACGCTCTACCAGGTGCGCGTCGGCATCGAGCTGCGGCGGGTCAATCAAGATAGGCAAACCGTCAAGATCATGGCCGCGCACTTTCTGCGGAGCAGGATTGGCGATCACTTGCAAATAGCGCTCGTCGCTAATTGGCTTTGCATCAGCGGGCATGGTGGTGTGAATAGACGACAGGTACGTGGTGCCGGTGCTTGCACTGTAAAAACGTTGCATGGTGATGTTCCTCAGTGCCCGATCAAAAAGAAAATAACCCCGACGGTGGCCACGTTGCTGGCCACTTCGTTGTTGTTCATGTAGCCAATCCAATCAATGGCGTTATTTCCCAAGTACGTGTAACTCGTGTCGACAGTGACGTAGCCACCCGAACCCGTTGCCAGATTGATTTTTGACGCCGCCAGGCAGGCATTTGGAAATGCCATTGGATACGGCGACCGGGAGTAACCAGAACCAAGGTTGTTGCTGTTCGAGGTGTACATCCATTGAATGATTGCGCCTCCGAGCCACGTCGGGAACACGATGTAGCCATTGGGTGCCAAGCTGATGGAAAAGCCCAGGCGCAGCTTTTTCGGGGTGATAAATGTCGTGTCATCAGTCCCCGCATTGGTTTGGGTCTGCGTGGCGACCTTGGCAATGCCCTTCACCGTTTCGGTGGCTTGCACCAACTTTCCCACCACGAAATCAATGGCGAATTTCACCGCTTTGGTGGTCGCCAGAATGACGCTGCTGTCCGTATCCGGATCGTCGCTTTTGGCATTGGGCAGATTCCCCAGCCCGACGTCCTCCTTGGTGGTCGATCGGGCACGTAGTTGTGCGTAGTCGCCGTTACGAGCGGCAAAGTGAGTCACCAATGGCCCGCCGATCGCCTCGACAGATCGGCGATCGATCACCGTATTGGAATTGGTCAGGTCCGCGAGCGCGACGCAGTAATGACGCACACCGGCGCTGTCGGTGTAGTCGGGTTTATCAACGCCGAACACCACTTGCCAGCAGGCGACGACGTCGCTCAATTCGCGCTGCAGGGCGACGTCGAGCCAGGCCGTGGTGGGAAACGCCGGCGGCACAATCGGCAGTACGGCCGTGCGCTCCAGACGGATTCCTTCCACGTAAGCGGTGCCCGGTTTGACCTGGTACACGTTGCCGACCTTTTCCACCTGCAGCGAGCTGCCAAAGAAGCACGATCGCCCAAAGACGTCGCGGTTGCTCAGGCGCTCGCGCTCATCGATGCCGGCCAGGCGCACGGTAAAGTCGTGCTGCCAGGTGGTGGCATCGATGGTGATGCCGGTCAGCGCCTGGGCGCCGTCGAAGGCCACCAGGAAGTTGCGCGTGAGGTTGTTGCCGACCTGCAACGGCGGGATGTTACGGCGCTTGATCTGCAGCGGTACGTAGGCCACGGCAAATAGCACACCCTCGGCCGTCTCCAGGCCGATCCAGTTGAAATCCCAGTCGCCAATGTCAGAGCCGATCTGCGAGCTGTATACGACCTGGTTGGGATTCACATAGCCGGCGTTGTCGTCCGGGATGTCGTAGACGTGGACGATTTGCCCGGCAGCAGGTTTGGGTGCTGCGCGATCGACCGGACCATTAGGGTCAAGCCCTGGAACGTTGGCAAAGATGAATCGCGACACATCAAGGCCCAGCTGGGCGGCGTGTTTCTGCGCAATCAGGCTTTCGCCCGCAAGGGTAATGCTGGCTCCCATGAGGGCTCCTAAAGGCTTGCAACCAGCGTTTGCTGGTCGTCGTTGAAGTCGACCACGGCGATGCGGAACGGCACCGGGGTAATGGTCACGAAGTCATAACGGCGGCACGTGCGCCCGTACTGTTGAATCAGTACACGCAGCAGCTCGGGGTTTTGCGACAGTTGGGTGTCAGAGAAACGCAGCAGCACCACGTCCCAATCTCGATCGGGCATACGCTCCTCGATCTCGACGTAACCGACACCGAGGCGCTGCAGGATGCGTTTCATGCCGGCGGTGCTGCCGGCGTCCACCGCGTTGATAAAGGCGTACTTCACGCGCAGGCGATAAAGCGCCTCGGGCTCACCCTTGAAGCGGGTGATATCGCGCTGCCAGGCCAGCAGATCGAGCACGGTCAGGTGGCAGTTGTCTGCATCCATCTGCAGGAGGGGCCAGCGTAGCCAGCCCTCGACCTTTTCCCACCAGCCCTGGGCAGCGTCCTTGAGCTTGGTCAGCTCGGTACCGGCCAACCAGAATTTCAGATCGAGCTTAATCATTGCTCAGCACCTGCAGGCTCTGAATCCGGGGAATGTTCAGTTCCGAGAGGATGTCGTCGTTGTCGAAGTGCAGCGACTCGATGCCGGGAAACTGCTGGTGCAGCTCTTCACCCAAGCGGCTGAAAGAAAAGCGTGACTGTGGATAAGTCAGCGTCGGCTGGTAGTCGCCCGACGTGCTCTCACGGAAGGCTGCACGGATGAACAAGGCGGTTTCGTCCTGCAGGTTTTGACGCTGTGCAGCGGTCAACGTCGAGCGCGGCCAGAGTGTCACGCGCAGGTCGTGCTGGGTTTCGGGCATGACCATCACCAGCAGGTCGTCGCCGTGACCATGGTTGCCCAGGTCGCGGATATGGGCGTTGATTTGCGCCAGGTACGTTGCCGCCGGCACGTCAGCATCGAACAACACAAAGGCATTGGCACTGCCGGGTCCACGCGGGGCGCCGTGTTCGAAATACACGCCGTCCGGACGCACGCCCGGGAAGGCGGAAATCATCGCCCGATACACCGCGTCGGTGTGCCACTGGTTGACTGCCGAGAATTGGTTGCGCACCCGCAGGCGCAGTTCGTCGTTGGGCTCCCGATCGGCCCCAGGCGTGGTCAACCAGCCGTCCGCGTTGACGACCTGGGCAATGCCGGGAATCGGTACCGGCAACACGGCGTAGTAGCCAGGCGCCAAGTTAAAGCCACTGCCGACGTCGACCGCTTCAACCGGTACCAGCGACTGCATCACGCCATCGGTAAAGGTGCCGATCGCTGTGGTCACCAGCTGATACACATGCCCATTGATTGCGGCCGACTGCACGACCGTGCCCTTTGCGACCTCGAGGGCGCCGCCGGGGGCCACGCGGGTGAACAGCAGAAAACCGGTGGCCTTGGTTGCGCCCTTGCGCTCAACGTTCACGCCCCAGGCCAGCATGTCGAGCCAGGCATCCACGGCGGTTTTGACGCAGAAATTCGGCAGGACGGTACCGATCAAGGAGTCCAGAATCCACATCACCGGCTTGGTCACCAACGCGGCGCCCCCCCGCCAGAACGGCGACCAGGGGCTGGTGTTGCTCAGTTTGCTGCCCCGGGCGGTCACTTCCGCTTCCCACCCCTGGCGCAGGCCGGCCTCAGTGGTCGGAATGCCGGCATCGGACAGGGCCTGTTTGAAATCCACGTCACTCACAACGTCACCTCGATACTGCCGAATTTCAGGGTTGTGGCCGTCACCAGGAACTGCCCAGGCTCAAGCTGGGTAATCAGTGCCGTACCCGGTACGAGGCGTTCGTCCGCCTCGACCAGCAGCTCCAGTTGCTGAATGCAGTCGCGCTGTTTCAGGCGGTTGCGCTCGGCCACCAGCGTCACCAGCAGGCCGCTGTCGCGGATCATGTGGGCGATGTCTTGGGCGATGCTGGCTCGGTCATCGATCAGCTCGGGCTGGCGGGACGGATCGAGCACCAGGTCGTTGTTGTGGATCAGCAGGTCGATGTATTCGCTCATCCCGGTACCGCCATGTTCACCATGTTTTCCATCTCCAGCTGAGTCATAGGCTTGCTGTTGTGGATCTCGACTTTCTCCACGTGCATGCCTTTGTTCTGGCTGCTGTTGTTGTTCTGAATGCTGGTCAGCAGGCCACCCGGCGGCACTACGTTAGGTCGCGCTGGCGACAAGCTTGGAATGGCTGCGTTGATTGTCTGCTGGGCTTTTTGCGCAGCTGCAGAGGCATCCACGTTGTTGACGCCAATGTCGGTACCGGGCACTTCAGGCATGGCGCCGAACTTGGTCTTGATGTCGACGCCGGGGATCTTGTTCAGCATCTCGATCAGGCTGTTGATCGACTTGTGAAAGATCGCGACGATGCCGTCCCAAGCGGCCTTGGCCATGCCACTCCAGCCGCCCATGGACGTGAACCAGTCAGAGAGTGCTTGGAGCTGCGCGCTGACCCACTGGAACGCCTCGGTGTTCATCAGCGCGGACGTCCAGTCATCCCAGTAGTAAATGGCGACGGCGACCAACGCGATCAGAGCGGCGATCCCCATCACGACTACGCCGATAGGGTTGGCCGTCAGAGCAACGTTGACCAGCCATATCGCGCCCTGCCACAGCAGCATGGCGGCGCGAATGATCCCCATCGTGGTGTAGAGAATCGTCAGGCCCGCGACATACAGCGCGATCACCGCCACCTGCAGCACGAAGCCGGCCACGGCACGCAGATTAAGCAGCTGCACCACTTTCCAGACCGTCACCATGGCCATCCACGCCATCCGGCCGGCACCGACGGCAAACGTCAGCAGGGACATGGCGGCGATGAGCGCCAGGATCGTCAACGAGACGATGCCGATCACCCGCGTGATGTTGGGGAACATCTGAGTCCAGCGGGTCATGGTGCCGGCAATGCCGGACAGCTTGGCCATCAGCGGCGTCAGGATGGGGATCAGTGCCTGGCCGAAGGCGATGCGTAGCGCTTCGACCGCTGCAGCAAATTGTTGCCACGGGTCGACCATGGCTTTGGCCATGTTCTCGGCGTCCTCGAGGCCGCGCACCTTGCCCAACTTATCCATGCCGTTGCGCAGCCTATCGGTGTCCTTGGCCAGGGACGTGATCACCTGCGCACCCTCCCCGCCGAACGCCTCCATCAGTTTGGTGTTGGCCGACGCGCTGGTCAGGTCGCCCAATTTGCCCTGCAGCTTTTCCATGATCTGCAGCATGGGCAACGCCTTGCCGTTGGAGTCCGTGAACTTCATCCCCATCTTTTCGGAGGCGGCGCCCAGGTTCTCGAAGAACGCCTTGTAACGGCCGCCGGCATCGCCGCCTTCCATGGTGCTGCTCAGCGAGCCGATCACCGCAAACTGCTCGGCGATGTCCACGCCGGCGGCGGTAGCGATCGAGCCCACCTCCTTGAACGCGTCCTTGAGTTGGGCGCCGTCGGTTCTGAACAGTTGAACCGCGAGGGCCGTCTGCCCGCCCAGCTTTTCAACCCATTCGCCCTTGCCCATGGCGTCCGCCTGGCCCTTGAACAGGTTGTACATGGTGCCCACATAGGCGCCCATCGTTTCGGCGTCGGACTTGGTGGCCTTGGCCAACAGGTTGCTGGTGTTGGTGAAGGTGGCTAACTGGTTGCCGGTCAGGCCCTTGATAGCGCCCTCAATGGTGTACGCCGAGGCGACGAAATCCCGGGCGTTCTCGCCATAGGCCACCGAGAACTCCAGAGATTTTTGATTCAGCGCCGTGAGCGCGTCCTCGGCCACGCCCAAGGATTTGACCTCACCCAGGGCGCGGTTCATTTCCAGCGCAGGCTGCAGCGATTCATTGATACCGACGAAAGCGCCCGTGACACCGGCCAAGCCCATGCCCATCGTTTTGATGTTCTTTTCGCTTTGCTCGGCAAGGTCGGAAAAACCCGTTTTCACCTTGCCCAACGGTGCAGTGACCTTGTCGGTCAGGGCCAGGATGAAGTCCAGGCGGGCGCTACGGTCGGCCATGTGTGTCCTATCCGTTCAGCGCATGGGCAATGCCGTTGGCTACGGCAAATTCCATGCGCTTCCAGTGTTCGTCTTCCAGCCACTTGGCCGTGCCCATGTTCTCAATGGTGGGCTCGGCGCCAGGCAGCCAACGGTTGGTCAGGGCCATCAACTGGCCCAGCCCGTCCTCGGTCAGGCGGTCAGCGTGCTCAAGGGCTTTTTTACGATGATCCCGATGTCAGGGGCGTACTCCTCGAGCAGCGCGCCGGCGATCTGCATGGTGTTCACCGGGTTAACCATCAGCTCGCGCAGATCGGCCTTCTGCGCCGGCAGCACGGTGGTGCTCAGCAAGTTGAAGGACGGCGCAACCTTGTTGTTGGCGGTCATGGCGTTGAAGTACTTGGTCACGTCCTGGGGCGTCAGGTTGAAGGCGAATTCTTTCTCGCCGATTTCCAGGGTGATTTCGCGGGATTGGATCTGGCTCATGTTCATGTCCGTGTTGGTGGTTGGATTAAAGGGGTGATTCGGGTCAGCGCAGGCACACCTGGCTGACGTAGTCCTGCAGGCCCAGGATCATTTGCTTGCTGAGGGCAAGCTGATCTCTGAGGGTGAAATAATCCGGTCGAGCGTCTGCTGCGAGTTCGGCGGTACCTGCATCAGCCACGCCGCCGGCGCCGGTGGCGTTTGACGGGGTGCTGCTGCAGGTAGCTTTGACGCGCAGCCGCCGACGACCATCGGCAACGTCAAGGCGCAAAGCATCGATTTCAGTGCGTGCATCGTTCAGTTCCTGGGTTCGGTTACGGTCGATCGCGTCTCGGGCGGCGATCATTTCGCCGCTGATTCGGGCCGCTTCACGCAGGCCGCTGGCTTCGTACTGGGCTGCATCACGGTCTGCCCGGGCGGTGTCGCGCTGCCCTTGCAGGATGTCGAATCCGATGTAGGCCAGCAGGCACACCAACAGCGGAAACAGGATCTCGCGCAGCATCACAAACCCTCCGCGCACATGGCCGCTTCAGCTCGCCGGCGAGCGTGCAGCCCAGGCACGAACTGCTTGCGGCCGTGGGCATCGGTAACCGACGACCACACCGGTGTTTTGCCATCCGGCGCCCAGGCGAGCGCCTTGCAGCCTTCGGCAATGCGGCCGGCATTGATCAGGCCGACGGCTCGACTGGCGCAGGTGCTGGGCACACCGAAGTTGTGGCCGTGGCTGCTCAGGGCGTCGAAAGTCTTCTGCCCGGTCGCTGGGTTGCTCAGGCAGTCAGCCAGAGCCAACTGGCCTTTCTCGATCACCAGCTGCTCCACCTCGGCACAGCGTGCCGGCGACCAGTAGTCACCGACGATTAGCGGATACGGACTGGTGTAACGGGTGATGCCCTTGCACACCGTAGGCAGGCCACGGGCAAACTTATCGGCGTACACCACGTTCTGGCCGTTGCCTTCCCACTTGCCCAGGAACGCGAGCAAAGGCGCGCTGGCCAGCACAATGGCGCCGGCGGCGATCTTGGTGCGCAGGCTCAAGACTTGCCCTTCCAATCCAGCAGCATCTGGCGATACTTGGGAATCAGCAGAAGGATCTGCAGCACCATGTAGAGCGCGGTCAGCATGTACGCGACCGCCGACCAATCGACTGCGCCCGTCACGCCTGTAGCGGCCACGCCGATTGCGGGCGACGCCTTGGCCAAGGCAACGGCGGTGTCCTGGGCGACCTGATTCGCGCTCATCGCAGAACCTCTTTCTCAAAAATGGTTTGGCACGGCACGCAGCGGGTGATGCCGCCCAGCGCCTGACGTTTTTCCGGGATTGGCCGATCGCAGTCTTCGCAATGGGTCAGGCTCGGCCCGCTCGATCGCTTACGGGCTAACTGGGCGGCGATCGCCTGGTCACGTTGGCGTTGCTCCAGCGCCTGGGCACGGTCGAACGGGCAGACCATCAGCGCAGGCCCTCGATCTCTGCCGCAGCCAGGTACGGCACGCCGTTGATGCGCACGAAGTCCGGACTGGAAACGTCGAACGGCACCTTGTGCTTGGTTTTCTCGCCGCCTTTCGGGTCGACGCTGAGCAGGCTGGACACCTTCAACTTGCAGCCGAAGGCCTCGATGCGCAGCTCCTCGTCGCCGGCTTTGGCGAAGAACACCGAGTCGAAAGGCTCCAGCTGGCGGAAGCTGCCGGCAGAGCGTGCCGCCTCGATCAGCAGGTTGAAGTTGTTGGTGTCGAACTCGAACTCGCCACTGGCAGACACATCGCCGTCAACGGTGCCGTTGGGCACGCCACGGGTTTGCGCCACGGCTGTGTTGTCGGTGATATCCAGGGTGCAGCTTTCGACATGGATCTGCAGATCGCCCAGGTTGATGTCGAAGTTTTTACCGCCAATACGGGACATAAGGGTTACTCCGAATCTTCGCTGGAAAGGTCGAGGGCAATGTTTGCCGTCAGGTCTTTCGGGCAGTTGAGCGGTCGGATCTTGATGTAGATCTCAACCTTGGTTTTGCTGTGCCACACCAGGACGATGTCGCCGTCTTTTGGCGATTCGATCTCGCCCGGGAACACCTCACCGGCGAAGGTCGTGGACTTGGCCATCTGGCGCAGCGGCTTCATGAATGCGCTGATAGCGGCAGCCATGCTGTTGGGCGAGTTGTTCAAGCGACGATCACCGACACGGCGGATCAGCAGCGGGCGGACTTGGCGAGCGGCCTTGTCGGCCAGGCGCAGGTACTCGACCACCTGAAAGTCACTGGCCGGCGCATCGAGCATGTTGCCGTCGCCCCAGAACACGCCCGGGTAATCGGCATAGGTTTGCGACACGGAGAAACGTGCGGCGTCCAGCTCGGCGCGAATGGCGGACGGCAACGGCACGCCTTCCTTGTCGACGGGAACGGGGCCCAGACCCAGCAGAGCACCGGACGCCACGCGCATCGGACTATCGGCAATGCTCACGGCGGCGTTGGCCAGTCGGCCAGCCAGCACACCCAAGTCATTGCCGTGCAACTGCGGCACGACCAAGACACGCGGCGCAGCCAGATCGGCGGTGATCGCCTTCTGCTCGATCAGGTATTCCGCCCAGGTCTGCTGCACAGTGATGCCGGCACTCGCCGCCATGACAAAAGCGCGACGGCCGAAGGTATTGTTCAGTCCGATCGCCGCGTCATGCATGACCGACAGTTCATTGCCGGCTTCCACTGGCGTGGTAATCACCACCGCCTCGACGGAAAAGCCTTTCTGCTGGGCGTTGGTCAGCGCTTCGGACCAGTTACCATCGGCCGCGATCGGAGCCGCCAGGCACGCCCAGCGATCGCCGCCGTTGAGACGTGCGGCCGTGATCTGGGTCTTCAGATCACTGGCCGGAATACCCAGCGAACCGTCGAGGTCGCTGTCGGTGTTGAGTGCGAGCAACTGGCCGACGTTTTTGGCGGCGGTGCCGATGAAAAGGAAATAGCGTTCGATCTCAGTCACGGCACCCTGGCCGAGATTGAGGTTGTTTACGCTGACTTTGCCGAGTGCCATGCAGTGCCTCGTTAGCGGGGTGAATTAAGAATTTGTTGGAGCACCTGGTTCAGCAGCAAGCCAGTGTCTCGTTCGGTGCTGACGCCGATGAACTGGCGCTTGGGCAGGGTGATTTCCCAGCTCTGCGCGCCACTGCTCTCGGCTTTTTCATCGTCCAAGATGCGGATCAGCAGCCCCGCCTTGGCGTAGTTCACATGCTCTTGAATCCAAGCCACGGACGGACGGGTCAGCGACTTTTTGCCCTCCTGGCGAACCTTGAAGCCCAATCGACGTAGACGCTTCGCCTGCTTTTCGGTCGCTGCCAACCCCTCCGGAACCTTGTTCCACCGTTTCATCTGCGCGGCGGTGCGGCGTTCGCTGACACCGTTGTGTTGCTGCGCCGCGACCCAACTGGTCAGAGCGTTTTTCCAGCCCAGTACGGCTTCGTCAGGGCTGACACGGGTGACCTGCATCAGCTTGGCCAACCCCGCTTCCATCTTTTTCTTGCCCTTGCCCGAACCTTTGCGTGCCTCAAAGGGCGAACCGTCCAGGTTCTGCTGGTCGCGCACACGCTTGCGGCTCATCGATCGCACGCGCTTGGATATGTTGTTCAGCAGACGCCGGCGCAGTTGCGGCGGCAGACTCAGCAGCGCCATTTGCTCGCGCACGCCGAGGTAGCCCCGGACGTCGAGCTCGAACGTGCTACGCCCGGCCACGGCTCGACACCTCGCCGTGTTCGGCGACCCATAGGTCAAACGGGATGAACGACCAGGTCTTACCAAAACTCTCGATTTCGCCCTCCGGATCCTCGGCCAGGTATTGCGGCTCGATGAATTCGAGGGTGATGTCGACGTCGGCCAGATCGTTGTCGAGCATGGTGATGTCGAACTTCGCCGCCGGCAGTTCGTCGCGCTCCTGGTCGTTGCCCTCGAGCCAACTGCCCACCAACGCCATCAGACGCCCCGGGTGATCGGCGAAACGCTCCAGCGCGATCGTGGCGCTGTAGCGCATGTCACCCATGCGCATGCCGCCGACGTCGGGTTTCCAGATCAGTTCGAGATTCACCTGGTTGGTCCAGCTGTCCAGTTGCTCGGGCTCGACCAGGCGGCGCTCGATCAGGTAGGCGGTCAGGGCGCGAAGCTTGATCACAGGAGTGCCGCCGTGATGCGGCCGCGCCCCTGCAGCGATCGGACGGCCTGCTGGCTGAACTCGAGGAAGGTTTCCTTGCGCTCGGGGGCTTCCTTGCCCAAGTTTTCGGCACTTTCGCGACGTATGATCGAGGCGAACTCCGGCAGCAAGCTGGCCTTGGCGCGGCAATACACGGCGCGTTTGTACGTCTCAGCTTGAAAGGTGCGCTCCGGCAGGACAGTGGTGTCTGCAGATTCAACGCGTGACACTCCAGCGGCCTGCCAGCGCGCTTTTAAACTGGCCAGATCACTGTTGACCTGGGCCATGGCCGTAGCCAGGTTGATGACCAGCATCTCTACCAGGTGCTCCGCCGGCAGGCGGTAACCCTTCTGAAACTCGGCCACGGAGAGGTCCGGCCAAAAGCCGTCGTTCTCGATCGCTTGTTCCACAAAGGTGGTGGGTTTCCCGGAAAAGCTCATGGCTGGCCGCTCGAATAGGGCGGGGAGACTGTTTTTCGTGGGGCTGGCCATGAATGGCAGGCACACGTCCACAGTTCCCCGCTGGGGGGGTAGTCGGTTATTGGGCGCCGGTCACTGCGGGGGTTTGTTTGGCGATCGCCCTGCGGCACTTCGCAATGCGCGTCTCATTGCCGGCTTTCGCGTACAGCTCGGTGGAGCGTTCCAGATGCTGAAGCGCGGTTTCCCACTGCTCGGCCTCCATGGCGCGCATGCCGATCAACTTGTGGTACTTGCTCGGGATCTGTTCGGTCAGCTCCCATTCACCGTCGACACGCGGCAGCAGATCGGACAGATACGGCTCCGGGCTGCGTTGCGCGTTGTATTCGGCGTAAGCCCAATCGATCACTGCGTCCGCAACGAAGGTTTGCAAGTCGCGGCGCTTAAACCGCTCGGGCATCTCCTGGCCCTGCCCGATCGCAAAATCCGCCAGCGCCAGGCCGTCTTCGAACTGCTCGGTGTCGAACAGCCAGACCATCACTTGCACCAGAACGCGATTCGGCATCACCAGACCCGAGTCCATGTAGCGCTGAATGAAATCCTGGTACTTGGGCAACAGTTCCTCGCGCTTGAGTGCCTGACGCCCAGCGAGTCCCTTGATATCGCTCAGGCGCTGCAGATCCTGATCCAGAGAGGCTTCCATCAGCAGCAGGTGTTTTTTCGCGTTGGCCGGGCTGCTCAGGGCTTCCGCCGGCGAATACGCCAGCGGTGCGGCGGCTGCAGCGATTACTGCAGCGGTTCCCTGTGCCAAAGTACGGCGCTTGTGGGCAAGGGCCAGGCTCATGCGGCCAACTCGACGTTTTCAGTAAACGCGATCTTTTCCAACTGCTCGATCACGTAGCCTTCGTTGCGGCTGTTGTAATCCTCGACACGGGAGCGTTTCGGGTTGTCTACGGTTTGCTTGCGCCAGCTGGAGTCTTGGAAGTAGATCGACAGGTTGTCCCAGCTGGTGACCAGCACGCCGTTGACCGGGAAGAACGGCACGCTGAAGCTTGGCAGACCACCATAAGTGGCGATCACCTGGGCGTCCTCGATGCGCTCTTTTTCGGTGGGTGTATCACCCTGCTTGGCGTACAGCTTGGCTTTGTCAGCCGCCAACAGGTCGGTGCCGATAATGGCGATCAGGTCGCCGCCATCGCGCAGACGCTCATCCACCATTTGCTTGGTGTCATGCACCAGAGCGTCCAGGTTGGCGTAATCACCGCCCTGCCCCAGGATTACTTTGCCAGCGGTTTTGCCTTCCTTGAGTACCTGCTGTGGGGCTTGCTCGCGCAGTTGTTGCAGCCAGCCTTTGTTCACGTCCTGCAGCATTGGGTAAGCGGCAATATCGGTCTGCGCAGCGGCTTTCAGGCCGTGAAAACCGACCATGATGCGGTCCAGCGCGATCTGTTTCTGCACAGCGGCCGAGTAGCGTTGGTGGAAGTCAGGGAATTTGGCCCAGGCGTCGATTTTTGCGTAAGGCAGACCCACGTCCGACTCGGTGGACGAGAGTTCGTAGGTGGTGTTGTCCAGCTCGGAAGCGTCTTTCGCTTCGCGGTCGGTGGTCTTGGTGTTGGTGCGGCCGGTGACAGGGCCAGACACACCGATGAACACCTTCTCGCCCTTGATTTCGCTAACGCCAATGACGTTGATGCGCGAAAGGAAGTCCGACTTGGCGGTGATGGCGTCGTTCAGTTCCTGGGTGATGGACGGCTCAACGCTGAACATCTTGCTGGACAGCTCGACGCCGTAGGTTTCGGCCATGGCCAGTTGCATGGCTGCATACATCTTGGCGCCGTAGGCGCTCAGGGAACGGGCCATGTCAGAGTACCCGCGCTTTGGTTTTGTCGGCTGCGCCGGTGGAACGCGGCAACTGACGGCCGGTGCTGGTGTTCTGCAGCGTGGTGAACTGTTGCTGCAGACTGGTCAGAGCTGCCAACACTGCTTTGTTGGAACTGCCGCCGTTGCGCTTGAATTCGCGTTCTTCTTCGGCGGTGGTGACGATCTCGTCGACTGCCGCGCTGACGTCATCGATCGGGGTTTGATCGGGTTCTGGTGCGTCTTCGGCTGCAGGCTCAATCACGGCCTGAATGCCGGCAGCGACGACCAGCAGCTGGGCCAGCAGGGCTTTCAAAGCCGTTGCGGTAGCTTCATCCATTGGGGGTTTGCTCTCGGTTGGGGTTTGCGGAGTGGTTTCGGCGGCGGTGTCGTCAATGCCGAAACGCTTGAACAGGCGGGTGAACATGCCGACAAGGCGACCAATCTCGCCCTGCGCTTCGGTTTCGCGCAGAGGGCCGAGTTCTTGGGAGGCGGCGTAGTACGCATCGCGACTGGTGCGACTGGAGAAGTAGAGTTCCTGCGTGCCGACGCTGGCGGGTTCGTCGGTGACGGCGATACCGGTCATGTAGGCTTTTCCACGGCCCCGGAAATTCGGCTTGATCTCTATGCTGGTGAACAGCTTTTCGCCGGCGTCATTCAGGCGCAGCAGCTTGTCGTTTGGCTTCAGTTGCGCTTCAAGGGCGACTTGGCCAGGTTCTAAATCGTCGCCCTCCTCGACCAGGCGCACAGCGAAAACCGTTCCGTGGGATCCGAACCAGCGTTCGTGCTCACACCAGATAACAGCGGTGTACAAAGTCGGCGTGTAGGTCTCGGCGATGTCGCGCAGTTCCTGGGGAAGGATCTCGCGGCCATCGACGGTCGGGCCGCTGGTGGCTACACGTTTCCAGTAGGAGACAAGGGAACGGGGCATGAGTGGTGACTGCGCTCAATCGTTGAATGAGCCGCCACGATAGGGAGCCGTTTACCGCCAAACAAACGGTTGAAATTCGGAGTTCTCCTATTTTCGGGAGATAGGCGGATCGCAGCATTTAACCCCGCGTTTCCGGGGTTTTCGCCGCATAGACTGCGGCCCATGAACTACCCGACCGAAGTTAAAGAAGCCGCAAAACGCCTCTATCTGCGCCGCTGTTCGGTGAAGGAAATACAGGCGCATCTGAAGCTGCCCAACATCCGAATCGTCTATTACTGGATCCGCCAAGGCGGCTGGGACGAGATGCTGACGGATGAAGAACCGTTGAGCGCAGTCAACCGACGAATCACCCTGATCCTGGAAAAGATCGATGCGCTGACGAAAGCCGAACTGGACGAACTGGAGCGGCTGACGAGCCTGCTTGAGCGGCTGAAAAAACTTGCAGCCAAGCCTGCACAGGCAGCGCCCTCGGACGCACCGAATGAGCCTCGCGAACGGCAACCTGGTCAACGCCGTGAGCGAAGCGAAGGCGGCGCCAAGAAGCGCGAAAAGAAGGCCAAGAACGACATCAGTGGCCTGACCGAAGTTGATTTTATCGATAAATTCATTTCGAAGATGTACGGCTACCAGAAAGAGCTGTTCGAGGCGAAACAGAACCCACTGACTCGCCGTGTCCGGAACATCCTCAAAAGCCGTCAGGTCGGTCTGACTTACTACTTCGCCGGCGAAGCTTTCATGGACGCTGTGCTGAGCGGTGACAACCAGGTGTTTCTATCGGCCAGCCGATCGCAGTCCGAGATCTTCCGTAGTTACATCATCCAGTTCGCCCAGCAGTGGTTCGGCATCGAGCTTACGGGCAATCCGATCACACTGAGTAACGGCGCCGAACTGCGCTTTCTCAGCACCAACAGCAGCACCGCCCAGGGCTACCACGGCCACGTCTACGTGGACGAATACTTCTGGATTCGCGACTTCGAAAAACTCAGCACCGTGGCCAGTGCTATGGGCACACACAAGAAGTGGCGCAAAACCTATTTCTCGACGCCCAGCGCCGTGTCGCACCAGGCGTACCCATTCTGGTCGGGCGATGAATTCCGCAACAGCAAACGCGGCAAGAAGGCCGGCGGTGTGTGGCCGAGCGAAGCGGCCTACACACAGGGCGCGCTGTGTCCGGACGGCCAGTGGCGCAAGACGATCACCCTGGACGATGCGATCGCCGGCGGCTGCGATCTGTTCGACCTGGAGCAGCTGCAGCTGGAGTACGACGAAGACAAATTTCAGCAGCTGTTCTACTGCAAGTTCATCGACAGCACCCAAAGCGCATTCAGCCTCAAGGATCTGGAACGCTGCTACTCGGATCTGTCGTTGTGGGAGGACTACAACGCGGAGCTGGAACGTCCTTTCGGCAACAGTCCGGTTTGGCTGGGCTACGACCCAAGCCGCACCCGCGACGACGCCACCTGTGTGGTTATCGCCCCGCCACTCGAACCCGGGGCGAAGTTCCGAATTCTGGAGAAGCACAGCTGGCGTGGCCACTCGTTCACCTACCAGGCTGCACAGGTCAAGAAGCTGACCGAGCGCTTCAACGTCCAGCACATCGGCATTGACGTCACCGGCGTGGGTTACGGCGTGTTCGATCTGGTGCGCGACTTCTACGCCAAGGCGACACCGATTCACTACAGCCTTGAGGCGAAAAACGCCCTGGTGCTCAAAGCCCAGGACACGATCCAAGGCAGTCGCATCGAGTGGGACGCCGGCTGGACCGATATCGCCCAGGCATTCCTGACCATCAAGCGCGGCGCCACCAACAGTGGCCAGATCACCTACAGCGCATCGCGTACCGAAGCCACCGGTCACGCCGACATTGCCTGGGCGGTGATGCACGCCCTGTCCAACGAACCTTTGAACACCAACAAGCGGCGTCGCAGCCGCTACGTCACGAGTAACCAGAGCAGCCATGGCCAACCGCAAGCGCAGAAAGCAACACGTAGCCCAACCAACGCAGCAACCGATGCGCTCGTTTACGTTCGGGGAGCCGGAACAGGTGCTGTCCGGCAACATCGGCGAGTACGTGGGCGTGTTCCCCAGCGACGACGGCAAGATCTACAAACCTCCGGTGTCACGGGCTGGTCTGGCCAAGCTGCTACGCGCCAACGCGCACCACGGCGCCATTCCAAAATTCAAACGCAACCTGCTGTTGCGTGAGTTCATCCCTTCGGCCGGCTGCAGCACTGAGACGATGGGGCGCGCCGGGCTGGACTATATGGTGTTTGGCGAATCGTACTTCTACAACGACACCAACGCGTTCGGCCAGGTGCTGGAGCTGCAGCACCTTCCGGCCATCAACATGCGGGTAAAGGTCGACGGCGGTTTCGTGATGCTGCTGCCCGACAACAAGGAAATGGAGTTCGAACAGCACGAGATTTCACACGTCCTGGACTACGACGTGGAACAGAACATCTACGGGATCCCGGACTACTTGGGCGGCTTGCAGGCGCTGCTGCTCAATGAGGCGGCCACCCTCTTCCGCCGTCGGTACTACAGCAACGGCGCGCACGCCGGTTACATCTTCTACACCAACGATCCTGACCTGACCGAAGAGGACGAGGACGAGCTGCGCGCACAGATCAGTGCCAGCAAGGGCGTGGGCAACTTCCGCTCGATGTTCGTCAACATCCCCAACGGCAAAGAAAACGCGATCCAGATCATCCCCGTGGGTGACTTCCAGGCGAAAGACGAACTGGAGAAGGTGAAGAACATCACCCGAAACGACGTTATCGCCGCATGGCGCATGAACCCGGCACTGGCCGGCATCATCCCGGAAAACACCGGTGGTTTCGGAGACATCGAAAAGATCGATCGCGTGTACACCAGCAACGAGATCCGGCCGATCTGCCAGTTGTTCAACCAACTGAATGACAAGCTGCGAGAAGACAGGCGCTTTAGCTGGAAGCCTACTCCTGAAGCAGTGGATGCCACTGCATGAACAACCAGATGGAGAGAAAGCCACTACATATTGTGGCAATATGGTGGCGATCAGCTGCCCCTGGGGAGGGACACAATGAGAGTTGTATGCAATTGCGGACACAAGGGCCGGATTGCCTCGCGGGAAGAGGTAACCAGAGCCTTTGTAAAACTGTACTGCCAGTGCCTGGACGCAAAGTGCGGGCACACATGGGTGGCAAATCTGACGTTCTCGCACACGCTCAGTCCGTCCTCGCAGACATTCGAGCGGATGTTGATCGATCGCTTGCGGGAAATGCCCCGAGCGAAGCAGCGGGAGCTTTTCGAGCAGTTGGGATCGCAGGCGGTGGCATAGCTACAAACCGCCAACGCTTTAGCGCCGGCGATCGGGATCATTCAAGGAATGACGGTCAGCCCTCAACTTTCTCCTTCGGGTTGATTGCCAGTATCTCGACCACGCGACGAACCTGTTGCTGTTCAGTGCGGCTCAGCCGGCGATACAGATCGATCAGTCGACGCTCAATGTCCGTGAGTACGGTTGCTTCCGACCCGGCGTGTTCGAGGTTGATGTGATCGTTCTTCTTGCGATCCAACATGCTAACTACTCCATAAAGTGCATTGCTGAATGGACTTTATGGGGGGTGCGCAACTGCATTGGAATAAGAGATACCCCAATGACAGTGCGGGATTGTTGCGAGTTAAGACCGGTGCCGAGCGACGTCGTCGGCCATCGCTTCAAGGATGCGGCGAATAGCCTTCTGATCGTCTTCCGGAATGCTTCGGAACTGCTTAATCAGACAGTCTTCGGTTTCGTTCAAATCACTTTCAGCAAGGTTTGTACGAACACCTGTGAGGATGTAAGGAACGTCAAAGCCGAACTGCAGAGCAACCTTGCTCAGATACGAAGCGGGAGCATCACTTGTCCCTGCTTCGTAATTCGCTTGGGTTCGCTTCACAACGCCAATTGCTTCGGCAATCTCACCCTGTGTCATGCCGCAGCGCTTCCGCTCTTCCTGCAGGCGAGAACCAATTTCTTCAGAAAGATGCAAAATCATTCATCCCAAATATTTACAAATGCATCACGATGCATCATTCTGCATTTCACACCACATGAAATTGCATGGATTTGCACTATGCCGAAGATGAGTATCAGCGAGCAAGCCCGCCAGAAAGCGCGGAAAGCTTTAGAAAAGCGCGGGCAATCCGCGAAGGACTTTGCACTTCTACATGAATTGAGTCCCAGCACCGTATACGCGGTGCTGAGTGGCCAAAGCCAGTGTCGCCGTGGGGAGGCACACCGAGCCGCAGTATTACTCGGCATCAAAGACGGTGTGATCGAACAGTAATAGCGGCGCTCAACAGGGAAAAGTAGAAGTTGAAAAGTCCAATCCTAGATACCCGCAAAGAAGTCATGAGCGAGATCATCCGCAGTTACACCGGCGGACGCGAATCGGCTGCTGCGCGCTTGGGTCTGAAGCTCAAAAAATTCGACAACCATGCCTACGAAAATGCTGGTTGCAGTCCTCTAAGTGACACTCAAGTTTTCATCCTGGAGCGGGAATGCGGAACGCACCATTTCCCCAACTACGTCGCGTCGATGTACGGGGGACTGTTCGTACCGGTGGCTGATCCTGGAACGCTCGACAATGTCGAACTTTACAGACGCTCTGTGCAGGTTTCTGCAAAGCGCGGGTGTGTTGATCAAGCAATTGCCGCTGCTCTTGAAGACGGTTCGATCAGTGATGAAGAAGCCGAATTCATCATGGACGCGCATAACCTCCACGTAGCAGCAAGGCACGCTGAAGTGCTGGCTGCCATCGCTCTCTACCGCGCAGGAAAGGCTCAATGAACAATTTGTCTGCAGTACCGGAATACCAGGATGTCCTGCAGAGCGCCGCGCTGGCGTTTCTTGAACGTCACCACTGCGAACACCTGAGCGACGATCAGCAACTGTTCAGCCGGGCTGTTCAACACCTGGTTGCAGACTACGACGTGCAAACGCAGGTCGCTGAAAAAATCGTTCACCTGGCAGGCACCACCATGGTCGCTGTTCGTGATCGGCAACGCCTGAACATCCAGAGCAGCACGTCGACGCACACCGTGATCGTTGATCCGGTCACCGGCCGACAATGGGCCGTACCGGTCAGCCTTATCTATGAGCGAATCATCAACGCGCCGGACCTTGGCCGCTTTCGCTTAGCCAACTCGTAACACCAACCCTCACACAAACGCCTGCCCCGCACTCCGTGGGTTTGGGTGAGCTGCGCCCGAAATCGAGGTTTCAAGATGGGAAACGCCGTAATTCTGACCACCCAGCTGCCACCTGCAGAGGCCGAAGCACTTCTGGCTGCGATGCGTGAGCAGTACCGCTTGAGCCTCAACGACTACTGGTACGCGGATGAGTACCGGTATGTCCCGCAAGAAAAACGGCACAGCTCGATCCTCGAAAGAACGCCGGTGATGGCCGCCCAGAAACGCCTGATGGCCGCCCTCTCCCTCAGCCTCAAAGCAGTGAAGTAATCATGAAAGAAGATCTCCGCCACGACGTGTTGCAACGCCTCCAGTTCGATTTCGGACTGAAGCACCGCGTAGGCACCGATTACATGCGCGGTGGCACCTGCCCCAAGTGCAAGAAAAAGGAGCTGTACTCCCGATTCGATACACCATGGATGGTGATCTGTGGTCGCCCGGAAAAATGCGGCCATACCCTGCACGTAAAAGAGCTGTACGACGATCTGTTTGAGGACTGGAGCAAGCGTGCGCCGGCGACGGACCAGCACCCCAACGCCACCGCGCGCGCCTATTTGGAATACGCCCGAGGCTTTCGGTTTGAGTTGATTCAGGGCTGGTTCACGCAGGAAAGTTTCTATTCCCCTGAACACAACGCCGGCAGCGCCACGGTGCGTTTCGCTCTGGAGAAAGGCGGCTGGTGGGAACGTCTGATCGATCAGCCACACCGCTTTGGCAAGATGAAGGCGCGCTTTAAATCCAAGGACAGCTATCGCGGCGTCTGGTGGTGCCCGCCCTGCGTCGACCTGCTCGAGGTCAAGGAAATCTGGATCGTCGAAGGCATCTTTGATGCCATCGCCCTGGTGCACAACGACATCGCGGCGGTGTCTGCAATGTCGTCCAACGCGTTCCCGGGGGACTCACTCAAGGCGCTGATCAAAACCCGTGAAGGCGGCAAGCTGCCCAAGCTGGTGTGGGCGCTGGATAACGAACCGAGTGCCAACGCCTACACCCGGCGCTGGGTCCGTGAAGCCCGCGCCCTGGGCTTCGTCTGCGAATCCGCGCAGATCTCCCAGCGCGACGGACGCAAGGCTGATTGGAACGATCTGCATCAGCGCTGGAGCTTCATCCAGGACGATGCCAAGCGTGCCGAACAGATCGCCACCGATCTCAAGCAGGCGCGGCATTTGGGCGCCCTGCTGCTGGCAGACAGTGCCGCTGAAAAAGCCTTGCTCATGTACGACTGGAACAAGCGCGGTGAATTTCACCTGGGCTTCGGCAGCCGCCTGTATTGGTTCAAGCTGGACATGGAGAAATTCAACCGAGCCATGTCCGACATCGAGGACAGCGACAACCACGACGACCAGTTGCTCAACCAGGCGCAGCAGCGCGAAAAGGCGCTGCAGCAATCCGGCAGTGTGGTTGAGATTGCCAACTGCTACCCGCAAGCCCTGTACTTCCAGCGTAACGAGGTGACCGACGAGTCCTGGTATTACCTGCGCGTGGACTTCCCGCACGACTCAGAAAGTGTGAAAAACACTTTCACCAGCGGCCAGTTGTCAGCGGCCAGTGAATTCAAAAAGCGCCTGCTCGGCATGGCCGCCGGCGCCATGTTCACGGGCAGCGGTCAGCAGCTCGACAAGCTGATGAAGGACCAGTTGTTCGGCATCAAAACCGTGTCGACCATCGACTACGTGGGTTACAGCAAGGAATACGCCTGCTACGTCTACGGCGATATCGCAATCAAGGACGGCACCACTTACAAGGTCAACAGCGAAGACTATTTCGAGTTTGGCAAGCTGCGCCTGAAAACCCTGCAGAAAGGCGTCCCCATCAAGCTGCAGCGTGACGGCAAAGACTTCAACGAGCAGTGGGTGCGGTTGCTGTGGACCTGCTTCGGCGCCCAGGGCTTCGTCGCGCTGGTGTTCTTTTTCGGCTCGTTGTTCTGCGAACAGATCCGCGCGCGTTACCAGTCCTTCCCGTTTCTGGAAGCCACTGGTGAAGCCGGTGCCGGCAAAACCACCCTTCTCAACCTGCTGTGGAAACTGCTCGGACGCGAAGGCTATGAAGGCTTCGACCCGATGAAATCGACCAAGGCCGGACGCTCGCGCCTGATGGGCCAAGTATCAGGTATGCCGGTGGTGTTTCTGGAAGCCGATCGCCACAGCGACGATCGGGCACACGCGAAAACTTTCGAATGGGACGAGCTGAAAGACTTCTACGGCGGCGGCACGCTTGCCACCAAAGGCGTCAAGACGGCGGGCAACGAGACGTACGAACCGCCATTTCGGGGAACGATCGCCATCAGCCAGAACGCCGCCGTGGTGGCTCACGAAGCGATCATGACGCGCATCGTAAAGCTGCACTTTGTACGCCCGACTGTCACCCCGGAAAGCCGTGCGGCCGCTGACCAGTTGAACGCACTGGACGGCGGAACCCTCAGCCACTTCCTCTTGAAAGCGGTGGGCAAAGAATCTGCCGTACTCGATCTGTTCGCCCATCGCGTGCCCGAACACGAAGCCAAGCTGCGTCGCCTGCACACGCATTGTTTTGCCTGCAGTACGGCCTATGTCAGCGACCAGGGCAACTGCACCAGTTGTGGCTATGACCTGCGCGGCTACATCCGCGTGGAGCGCATTAGCAAGAACCACGCTCAGTTGCTTTCGCTGCTCGATGCACTGCGCCTAGTCCTAAAACTGGATGAGCCTCAAATAGCCGCGACCCAGCGCCAAATCGTCCGCATGGCGATCGAGCGCCAGGCGTCAATCAGCTCCGACCACCCGGCCGTTGCTGAATTCTGGGAAGTCTACGACTACCTCGAATCACTCAACGATGCCCCCTTGGTTGATCACAGCAGCGACCCGAGCGTCATCGCGATAAACCTCAACGAATTCAGCGAACGAGCTGCTGAACACAAACAGAAACTGGCGGACGTCGCCACCCTGCGTGACCTACTGAAAGAGTCCCGCTCGCACAAGTTTCTGGAAGCAAACAAGGCCGTACATAGCGCAGTCCGCGCAGCCATGAACAGCAGAACACCCCTAGCGCCCGGTCGCCCTACCACGGTCAAGTGCTGGATATTCAAAGCGTGAAAAAAGGAGGCTACACCGATGCAAATCCAAGTCTTTTTGGGCAATGCCGGCGACGGCACAACAAGCAAGCTGCAGGAGATCCAGAACCGGTTGGAAGGGATCGGCGAATGCCAGCCGGTGATTCAGGCCGGTGCTTATGGGGAGGACGGACTGCTGCAAATTCTTGAGGTTCGTGCCGCAGGTGGCCAACGCGAAATCCTGGTGGACGCGTGCCGCCCACAGCAGATTCTGAGCGTACTGGAATGGCAGTCCTGCACTGAGGAAGATCCGAAGTACGCCGACCTGATCATTCACCTGGCCCGCCAGGACTGACGGAAAAAAGAAGCGATGTCGAGGAGTTGCACCTCCCCGACATCAACCACCACCGAGGGCAACACCATGGAAGTACAGCACCAAAGCGGCAGTGATTCGAAGGCTAACACACTCAACAACAGTGACCCCCATGCTCGGCATCTGATGGCTATCAGAATCGTAGGTACAGCACTGTTTGATTATCGGGTACGGAAAACCGAAGTAGCGCGTATCCGTCTTGAATGCCTTACCACTTTCGCCAAGGAGTTAGGCGACATCGACGCGGCAGAGTTCGCTGTTGTCGCTCAACTACTGGCTGGCAGCTCAACAGCCAACCTAATCCCAATTGATCGACCTCACTCACTCGAAGGAATCGCACTATGAAAACGTTGTTTGTACTGATGGCTCAATACAATGGCCAAGTGGTAATTCCGCTGGATCGAGTTTGTCAGGATTATTTCACGCACCTGACAACAGACATGTTCCAACGCAAAGTGGGGGCCGGCCAGATAAAGCTCCCTATCACTCGCATGGAGCCGAGTCAGAAAAGCGCGAAAGGTATTCATATTGCAGACCTGTCGGCTTACCTGGATGAGCAGCGCGCTGCAGCAGTCAAAGAAAGTAACCAACTGAATAGCGCGCCGCGCAGCAGCTAACTCACTTCAACGTTTTGGCGCCCAGCTTTACGGGCGCCTGCAGGATGCGCTCGAACCACTCCCAAGTTGCATAAACATCCCCTCGCCCGCGCAGGTGGGTATAACGGCGCATCGAGTTCCAATCTCGATGTCCCGACACACTCGCCACTCGCGGAATATCCCAGTCCATTTCGAAAAGCCGGCTGACGCCTTCGTGGCGCAGATCGTGAAAGTGCAGATCTGCGATGCCCTGGATTTTGCAGGCCCTTGTCCAGGACGTGGACACGGATTCAGCGCTGTAAGGAAAAATCTCAGGCAATACTTTAGGCATGGTCTGAAGTATCGCCCATGCTTCTGGCGGCAAATGACACCAGACGTCGTTACCGATCTTCTGGCCTGGATTCTTCATGTCACGAACCAGCACCCGCTGGCCAGCTTCGTCCAAGTCATCCCATAGGATCCGAGTGATCTCTTCTTGCCTACGCGTGGAAAACAACGCGAAACCCGTCAACTTAAGCATGTTGATAGAAGTTGGACGACGGGTTTGGATATCCCGGAAGTGTGTAAGCAGCTTGTCGAGTTCGTCTAGGGTGGGCCGGCGATCACGTTCGCGGCTTTTCATGTTGTAACCGAGCTTTTTTAATACTCGGCGCGCGTCCACCATTGCATGCGGATCCACCTCATAACCCCAAGCGGGTCGAGCGATCGAGAGAACCGCGCCCAGGTGTGCGAGATCGTTGCCAGCGGTCTGAGGCTGAACGCCACCACCCTCCTTGCCCATGCGCCATAACGCATACTCGACTAGGTGCTGGCTGCTTATATCTCTGTCGTTCAACTTTCCCAGGTAGCACTCGCTAATTGCCTTCAACGTACCGAGCTTCGTTTTCCCGAGAGGGCGCGCCTTGGTCATTTCAGCCAAGTAGCGATCGATCATTTCCTTGATCGTCGCACCAGGTCGGTTCGCCCGCTCGATCGCACCTGGTTCGTCCAGCTCGGTTTCTCTTTTACGCACCCAAGCCTGTGCGGCCTGTTTTCGGGCGAAGGTCTGACTCTCTTGGTAAACTTGCACCCCATCGCGAAACAGGCGTATCTGTGCCGTGTAACTGGTGCTGCCGTCGGTGCGTTTCCGTGCTCTGATCGTGGCCATAGTCAACTGGTACAATTGGAAAAGTGATTGGTACATTGTACCAACCGACCTCAGAAAACGCCTATTTACCCCCTGAAATCGGCCTAGAACACGTAGAGCAAAATGGTACATAAATCAGCTACATACCCAACAAACACCGGCTCTACGCTGTCTAGAAGGTTCTCCGTTGCGCCCATGATGGACTGGACCGACCGCCATTGCCGTTTCTTCCTACGCCTCCTGTCGAAGAACGCCCTGCTCTACACCGAAATGGTCACCACCGGCGCGCTGCTCAACGGCGATCACGAGCGTTTCCTCCGCCACAACGAAGCCGAGCACCCTCTCGCGTTGCAGTTGGGCGGTAGCGTTCCGTTGGATCTGGCCGCCTGCGCGCGCATGGCTCAGGAACACGGCTACGACGAGGTGAACCTGAACGTCGGCTGCCCAAGCGATCGTGTGCAGAACAACATGATCGGCGCCTGCCTGATGGGTCACCCGCAACTGGTGGCGGATTGTGTGAAGGCGATGCAAGACGCGGTGTCGATTCCAGTGACGGTAAAGCACCGCATCGGCATCAACGGGCGGGACAGTTACGCGGAGCTGTGCGATTTCGTCGGCACAGTGCGCGATGCCGGGTGCACCAGTTTTACCGTGCATGCGCGGATTGCGATTCTGGAGGGGTTGTCGCCGAAGGAGAATCGCGACATTCCGCCGTTGCGCTATGACGTGGCGGCGCAGCTGAAGGCGGATTTTCCGGCGTTGGAGATTGTGCTGAATGGCGGGATCAAGACGATGGAGGCTTGCCATGAGCATTTGCAGACCTTTGACGGTGTGATGTTGGGGCGTGAGGCTTATCACAATCCGTATTTGCTGGCGGAGGTGGATCAGCAGTTGTTCGGCAGTTCGGCGCCGGTGATCAGTCGGGCTGAGGCGTTGGCGCAATTGCGTCCTTATATAGCCGAGCATTTGCTGGCCGGTGGCGCGATGCATCACATTACCCGGCATGTGCTGGGCCTGGGCACGGGGTTCCCGGGGGCGCGCAAATTCCGTCAGTTGTTGTCGGTGGATATTCACAAGGCCAAGGATCCGTTGGCGTTGCTGGATCAGGCTGCCGAGTTGCTTGAAGGGCGTTAATCCCCTCCTCTTACACTGCGCCAGGCGGACTGCTCCGCCTGGCGTCAGCATTCAGGCGGCCGCCGCAGCGGTCCAGTTGACCCAGCCAAACAGCCACGTTGCCAGAATCAACAAACCAAACGCGATCCGATACCAGGCGAACGCGGCATAACTGTGGTTGGCAATAAACTTCAGCAAACCGCGCACGGCGATCATCGCGAAGATGAACGCAGTGACGAAGCCGAGGGCGAAGACTGGCAGGTCGTTGGGCTGGAACAGGTCGCGGTATTTGTAGCCGGAGTAGACGGCGGCACCAACCATGGTTGGCATGGCGAGGAAGAACGAGAACTCGGTGGCGGCTTTGCGCGACAGGCCGAAGAGCAGGCCGCCGATGATGGTCGAGCCGGAGCGTGAGGTGCCGGGAATCATCGCCAGGCATTGTACGAATCCGACTTTCAGTGCGTGGGACCAGCGCATGTCGTCGACGTGTTCGACGCTGATCACATGGCTGCGCTGTTCGGCCCACAACATAATGATGCCGCCGACGACCAAGGCCACCGCGACGGTGATCGGGTTGAACAGGTATTCGTGGATCGCGTCGGCGAACAGCACGCCCAAGACCACGGCGGGCAGGAAGGCGATCAGCAAGTTGAGGGTGAAGCGTTGAGCATTGCGTTGAGTTGGCAGGACTTTGATGATTTCGAAGATCTTCGGTCGAAACTCCCAGACGACGGCAAGGATGGCACCCAGTTGAATAATGATGTTGAAGGCCATGGCGCGTTCACCGCCAAATTCCAGCAAGTCGGCTACGATGATCTGGTGGCCGGTACTCGAGATCGGCAAGAACTCGGTCAGGCCTTCTACCGCACCTAATATCAACACCTGGAAAAGGGTCCAGAAATCCATTAATCCTCCGTCAGAGCGCTCTTGATAAGCGACCGGGCAATAACACTCAGGGGTTGAGTATCTGAAGTTACACAATTGGCGTATATGAAGATCAAAAGATCGCAGCCTTCGGCAGCTCCTACATTTGTAATGCATTCTCCTTTAGGAGCTGCCGAAGGTTCGGGCCGCGATCGGACGATCTTTTGATCACAAAGAATAGGTCTTATGAATTGTCACACTCAAGCCATGTTAGTAATCGTCGGCTGACGAACTACGCAGAAAATATTTAGGCCTTTTTGCAGAAAAAAGTTGCCCTGACAATAAAGTGTGATCAATATCACATTATCCAGAGATGGCCAGACAGTGGCAATTGGACATGGACAAAGCCATCGCAATAAGCTCAAAATAGTGGCACCATTGCATATCGCCACCATCTAAGCAGTAGTTCACCCCTCCGAGAAAATCAACTAAAAGCTTGAAAACCTTAATTATTGTTAGAAAACTCGCGAGACACGTCTAAAATCCGCGCAAATGTTACCAATTGTCAGTCACAGATGAGAACCGGTGCTTTAACATCCCGATGTCAGCACTAATTCGAGTCAATGCACGATGCTCTCAGGGAACTTAGCGACTAGAAGCCCGCGCCCGACAAATGACGAACCTGGTGTTCTCACTCTGGGTCGTACCCGTGGCGTGGCTGAACATTTTAGAGCGCTGGTCGCCAAGCATGTGCACACTGAGATGGCACTTGAGGCTAGTTCCTACACTGGCTCATATCAGCTGAATGAATATTGCGGCTATTATCGGGCCATCTTTCTGGTCATCGACAACCCACAGGCGCTGGAAGACAATCTGGCGTTGGTGCAGAACCTGCGCAACGGTAACTTGAAACCGATCATTTGCGCGGTCATCACCGGTCGTGGTGCATTCAACAAGATCAAATACTATCTTGCCGGCGCGGACGCGTGTATCAAACTTAATACCGTTGCCGATGACGGTGCCGATTTGCTGAGTGAGTTCTTCAGCAGTGAAGAGTGGCAGCGCGATATCAACCTCACGCTTGATCCGACGCGTATCTGCCTGATGGACACCGGCAAGAAACTCGACATCTCGTTTGCCGAGATGAAGATCCTCGAAGCCTTTGCGCAAACCAATAATCACATACTCAGCCATGATGAAATCGCCAGCATCATGGGCCTGAACACCAATTTCTACGACCCTCGAGCGCTGGAAAAATCGATCAGCCGCTTGCGTGGAAAAATCAAGGACATGTATGGTACAAACGCGATTCAGAGCATTCGCGGCTATGGCTATCGCCTGCTGCGGGGTCTGATATCGACTGCCTGACTCAAGGGCAGCCACCCTTTTGCATGCGTACGAAGGATCGTCTAATGCAACCATATCGTTCTATCTGCATCTCACGCCTATTAGAAATCAAGCAATTGAATGAGCGCGGCAACACGACCCATAACAATAAAACTCCATAACATAGCAGCAGTTCGAGTGGAATTTATCGAGGCCATTCTTGGGCCCAGACCCTGCCTATCGATTACTTCCGAGGAAGTCATTGCTCGCCTGCCGATTTATCTTTTAGCCAATTTTGGTGTGTATTTAGGAGAGAGACATGGAAACTAGTACAACCCTCCCAAGGAAATATTTTGTTGTCGTGACTCACAGCACAACGTCGCAACGTGAACTGGAAAGCATGTTGTCCAGCGAACGCTTCAATTCGTTTGGCAACTCTGAAGGTGTTGCATCGCCCTCCTCCGCGCCAATGGTGATGGAGTTCACATATCCAAGCGTCAGTCGAAAGAATGTTGCTCGCAGTATTGAGCATGATACCCAGCGAATCCTAGCGACTCTTGAGTCCGAATGGCTGGCTGCGCAAACCGCCAATCCTTTTCAAAGCATCCCGGCACTGACTGGCGAAAGCAGCAATATGCCACCAGCCATTGAAGGCGATCTGCCTTGCAGCGAAACCTGGCATCTCGACAATGATCAAGGTGCATTGGTCAAAGACGGTATCGAGATCAGTCTGACTGGTCTGGAAACAGCTTTGGTGAGGAAAATGCTCAATCATGAAGAGCGCGTTGTCAGCCGAGACGAGTTGATCCTCAGTATCGGTCGAGAGCCCGAGCAATATCGCGGTCTGGAAATGTGCCTGAGTCGCCTTCAAGACAAATTCAAAAGCGCCAGTAATGGTGAGCGCCTGTTTCGTGCTGTAAGAAATCGCGGTTACTGCCTCATTCAGGAAATCGTTGCGTAAACACGCAGCCGATACCGCGAACAAAACAAACAGATACAAGTGCGATTACAAAAACAACAAGAGCACTCTGTTTGGCTTCATCTTCCTCCCTGAATTAACAATTCCCTGCCTCCACCCCTCCAACAGTAACAAATACAACATCATTTATTCACCCCCTGCTCTGCGACCTTTTCTAACACTGCTCTATTTAATTATTAAAAAGTTGGCACTTTGCCATCTTGTTAGAACTCGTCAGACACCATTCCAGCCAATAACTTAGTCTATTGACTGACGACAGTTCGGCATATCGATGTTGTTACCTCAGGACACTCGTTAAAACAAAAACAATAAGTCTGCATAACAACTCGGATTTCAACTGTTGAAACCTGAATGGACGTCTTTTGGGGATACCGTATGGATCTTTCTCTAAGTATCAATCGAAGCACAGGCCTCAAGGGACTGACCTTTTGGGGCCAATGGGCGCTGGCGCAGGGCTTTGTCGTGACGCTGCTGTTCATCCTCGCCGAGCATCACACCGGGACGGTCGCGTTCTACTACCGAATGTGCGCCACTCTTGCGGTATTGGCCTCGGTGCCGGCGTATACGTTCAGCGGTGTTTATCGCAAACGCGATAACTACCTGACCGGTCTGGGTCGGCTGTTCATGGGGTGGTCTATGACCATGGCCGCGCTGGCTTGCATTGCGTTTGTTTGCCAGGCCGATGAGCTGTTTTCGCGGCAGGTGATTCTGAGCTGGGCGGTGTATGGCTTCCTCGGTCAGGCATTTCTCTATGCGCCGTTGCATGCGTTTTCCAAGTACTACCAGCGCTCGCGCAAAAGTGAACACAAGACGCTGATCGTTGGCACGGGCGACCTGGCGCTGGGTCTGGCGAAAAAGCTCAGTCAGTTGGAGAATCTGCCGTTGGTAGGTTTGGTCAGCAACGGTGATGTGTCGGCGCTGGGTAAAGATGCACCGCGTGTGGTCGGCGCTCAGGAAGACTTGCTGAAGCTGATTGAAGCCCATGACATCCGTCGTTTGTACATCACCCTGCCGCTGTGCGAAGCCGCGAAAATCGAAGCGATTTATGGCGATTTGCTGGGTGCCAACGTCGACGTGGTCTGGGTGCCGGATCTGAACGCACTGACGCTGCTCAATCACTCGGTGAAAGTCGTGGACGGCCTGCCGGCGATTTACCTCAACGAGAGTCCGCTGACCAGCCGCCCTACTGCGGCTTTGAGCAAGAGTCTGGTTGAGAAAACCGTGGCGTTTCTGGCGATCATTGCGCTGAGTCCGATCCTGCTGATCATCGCCCTCGCGGTGAAGATCAACTCGCCGGGGCCGGTGTTCTTCAAGCAGGATCGCCACGGCTGGAACGGCAAGGTAATCAAGGTCTGGAAGTTCCGCTCGATGCGTGTTCACGATGACCGTGACGTGAAACAGGCCAGCCGCAATGACTCGCGCATCACCGCAGTCGGTCGCTTTATTCGCCGCACTTCGCTGGATGAATTGCCGCAACTGTTCAACGTGTTGCAGGGACACATGGCACTGGTTGGCCCGCGTCCGCACGCGGTTGCGCACAACCATTTCTACTCGGGGAAAATCCTCGCCTACATGGCGCGCCACCGGATTAAACCGGGGATCACCGGGCTGGCTCAAATCAGCGGCTGCCGTGGTGAGACGGACACGCTCGACAAGATGCAGAAGCGTGTGGAGATTGACCTGCAGTACATCAACAGCTGGTCGTTGTGGCTGGATCTGAAGATCCTGGTGAAGACACCGTTTACGTTGCTGTCGAAGGACATTTACTGAGGTTCAGCGCTGCACACCGCAAGGGGACGAAAGTCCCCTTTTTTGTGCCTGGGATGTGAGGATGGAATCGGATCTTGGATGGATGCAAAAACTGTGGGAGCTGGCTTGCCAGCGATGGCGGTGGGTCAGCCAATATCAATATTGAATGTGCCGACCTCATCGCTGGCAAGCCAGCTCCCACAGGGATTCGGGATTGGCTCGGGATTTGTGGCGTGACAAATAACCAATGTAGGAGTGAGCCTGCTCGCGATGACGGTGTGTCAGGCAACAGGGATTGTCGACTGGTTTGACGCTATCGCGAGCAGGCGAAGGCCTACAGGGGATTTGTGTTTGGCTCAAGCCTTATGGCTAGACACATAACCTGTGGGAGCTGCGGTGCGACGATTCGACTTGCCAGCGATGGCGGTGGGTCAGCCAATATCAATATTGAATGTGCCGACCTCATCGCTGGCAAGCCAGCTCCCACAGGGATTCGGGATTGGCTCGGGATTTGTGGCGTGACAAATAACCAATGTAGGAGTGAGCCTGCTCGCGATGACGGTGTGTCAGGCAACAGGGATTGTCGACTGGTTTGACGCTATCGCGAGCAGGCGAAGGCCTACAGGGGATTTGTGTTTGGCTCAAGCCTTGTGGCTAGACACATAACCTGTGGGAGCTGCGGTGCGACGATTCGACTTGCCAGCGATGGCGGCGGGTCAGCCAATATCAATATTGAATGTGCCGACCTCATCGCTGGCAAGCCAGCTCCCACAGGTTTCAGAGGTGCTTCGGAGATCTGCGCTTACTCCGTAATCTTCTCGAAATTGCGATAGAACATGTCCCCTTCCCGGCTATCGGTCATCGAGTGCAGCTGGAAGCTGCGGTTCAAACGTGCACCACCGTCACGGGTCAGCGGTGCCCACACCAGGTTGGCGCGGCGCATGGTCGACATGCTCATCATTTCGTCGAACGGGATGGACAGGTAGAGGCCTTTGTCGAAACTACCCTCGCCATACTCGGCGCTGCTCGCCGTGGTGATCGTCGCCCAGGCACCAAAGCGCACACCATTGGAAAACTCGCGCGAGATGTCCAGCGTGCCGCCCCAATCCCCGGCCAGGTATCGCCCGACGCTGACAGCCGCCAATGTATCGAACGGCAAATCGGTATACGCCGTGACATGCCCGGTCACCACCGAGTAATCGCGCAGCGCAAAGCCCTGATCGAAATCCCGCTGACGCACCCAGTTGATATCCGCCCCCACCGACCAGCGCTCACCGGTCGGACGGAACAGCACTTCACCGCCCACACCGGCAAACATCGACTCCAGATAACCGCCATACACCATGCCATACAGGTCTTTATCCAATTGCTCGGCATGGCTGACCTGGAACAACGGCATGGTCGTGTTGGAGGTGGTCAGGTACTGACGCAAATCCGTGCGCACACGGGGCAAACCGCTCGGTGCGTCGTAGACGAATTTGTCGAAGTTGTTGACCAGGTTGGTGCTGAGCAATCCGTTCCACCAGGTGTTTCGATTGAAGCGGTACTCGGCGTCGGCATCGGCGGTGAATTGATAGAGCAAACCATCCGGACCACCGACGTTCTGCTTGAAGCCCAGGCCCACGCCATAACTGAAATGCTGCGGTGCTTCGGTGTAGAGGGTTTTCTCGTTGTGCGGCATCGCCGGGTTGATTTCGGTGGTGCGGTGCAGCGATACCAGCGGCTCTTCGTTGTTGATCACTTCACGGAAGGTCTGGCGCGGCACGCTGGTTTCTTCCACCGGCAAGTCGTAGCGTTTGTTGACCACGGTGAACCAGTCGATGTCGTCGTTGACGCTGTTATCCAGCACCCGGCTCGCCCGCCCGACAGCCTTGGGCGAATGGAAGTAACGCTGCTGCTCGCCGTAGACGATCAACTCGGAATCGCGCTGGGTAATGCGCTCGACTTTGTAGCCGGCATTCTGCTGCAGGCGCTGCGAAACGTTGGCCCAATCGACCTGATCCATCGCCGTGGTCGGTGCCTTCGCCGGCAGCGGTTCAGGGGTCGGGTCGTAAGTCTTGGCCGGCGCTTTGCGGCTGACGAAATTGGTGTGGAAGGTCACGCCGAACATCGCCGTATTGCCACGCTCCCACGCAGCGCTGAGGTCGATCGAATCGGTGACTTTGAACACCGCGCCAAGGTTGATCGGCGAGTCTTGCTTGATGATGTTGTCCTTCGGTTCGTTCTTGTAATCGTTGCCTTCGTATTCGAGTTTCAGGCTGAGGCGATCCCACGGCGTCTGGTAACTCACGCCGCCGAAAAACGAAGGTCGGCCACGAAAATACGAACCCGAGTTGACGTCACCGGTGCCTTCCAGCTCTGGCCGGGTGTCGAAGCGATCGCTGACATAGCCCAGCGGGTTATCGATGTCGCCGCGATTGCCGAGATACCCCCAGGCAATCCCGGCGCTGAAATCGAAATTGTCGTAGCGCTTGTTGGCGACGAAAAATTCACTGGAGAACAAACCCGTACCGCCGATGTCTCGGAAACCCAGCGCCACATCGGGCAGCCAGTGACTCTCCTGCCACAGCCGGACTTTGACGTCGACCGCCTTATCCTTATAGCTTTGGCTGCCGCTGAGGGCCTCCGAGCCGTACGGCCGGTTGGTGATCGCGGTGTAGCGAAACGAGCCTTCGAGCCAGTCCAGCGGTTGCAACGAAACGCTGTAGCGGCTGTACGGTTCGGTGCGGTTGGCGTTGACGCTCAACTCGCCGGCCGGCGCCATACGCGCGGTCGGCGTCTGCAACAGACCGGTGCCTCCGAAGTCATTCTGGGTGATGCGCGGCTCGGCATGGGCCAGACCGCAGGGCAATAACAACACAGCTGCAAAACGTAACTTCAACGAACCACCTCGGCCAGCTGCGTGGCAATAAATTCGGCCAACTGCTGATTCAGTTCAGGTAGAGGCGGATCCAGATCATCATTTTTCAGCGGCACCAGAATCTTGCTGCCGGCCACGGGAAAGTGCCCGGACTCGCGATTCCAGTGGGCGATGCCGACCCGTTGCGAGGCGCCGTTGGGCTGAATCAGCCACAGATAATCGGCCTCGGCGTCGCTGAGAATCGAGCAGCCTTGCAGGTACTCACGAGCCTCCTGCAACGGCTGATACGGCAAGTGGCACGGCTCGGCGACGGCGCCCAGCACTTGCACTTCGTCGACGCGCTTCGGATAGACCAGACGATCGCCATCGTCGAGACGAATGTTGCGTGCGAAGCCGACTTCCAACGCCACCGGATCGAGATCGGCGATCTGCCGCCCGGTTCCCGGCATCTGCCGCACTTCCCCGGCCATGCGCTGCGCCAACGCCGCTCGACTCGGCCGATCGAAAAGCATCGACATGCGCTGCAGCACATCCAGATCAAACAGCACGCCGACCTTCAGCCGTGTCTGCTCCTCAATCAGCGACTGACGCAGCAATCCGCCCGCCAGCCAATAGCCTTCGGCATTCGGCACGGCTTCGCCGATCACATCGAGCAGGCGCCCGCCGGGTGGCAGCGGGACCGGCCCGGGGTTGGCGACATCGCCCGACACCGTGACCGCCGCCTGACTGACACTGGCGATCATCATCAGGCCCGCCGATAACATCCTCAGGCGCATCACGGCAGGTGCCTGCGATCAGGCGTCAGCTGCACGACCTTGACGCGCAACTGCGACGTCAGTTGCTGCTCGCTCTGCAAGATGAAACCGTCGCGCGGGTCGACCCAGTAATGATTGGTCGCGCTCAGACCGATGGCCGGCGCGTCAATCTGTTCATCGACACGCAGCACGCTGTATTCCTTGTCGAGAATCTGCAGGGTTTGTTCGGAGCGGCGCGAGAAGCGGCTGTTGACGATCACGCCGACTTCCTGACCCTTGTAGAGGTCGATCCAGCGCCGCGTGGTGAAACCATCCGCCACGTGATGCAGACCTTGTTTGAACGGCGCGTCATCGGCCAGCCGCGTGCCATCGAGATCGCCTTCCAGGCCCAGGCCGACGCTGCGCACGGCGAGGCCATCGCGCAGCAACAGCACCTGTTTGCCGGACGCGACCCAGAACTGCAGGTCTTCACGCTCGCGCATCAGCGCCAACACCCCGGAGCCGGACGGCGTGGTCAGTTTCAGTTGCGGATAGTTGACCGCAGCCACTTCGGCGGCCGTCACGTCCACTTCGTCGGGGCCGACGACCGCAGCCTTGAGGTTGTTCAGCGAAGCGCTCATCAAAGGGTTACAGCCACACAGCAACGAGGCCGCCGTCAGGCACAGGCCAACTTTCAGAATGTTCAAAGTCGGCGACCTTATTTGCTGTTGTTACTGTATTCGCTCCAGTTCTTCGCAGCGGAAGCGCCAGTACCGACAATCGATGCCGACGGCACCAATTGACTGATCAGACGGTTCCAGCGAGTCACGTTGGCAGGCCCGACATACACCACGTCCTGCGGGCGAACTTGGAAGTGCGAAGCGAGCGCCATGGCGGTCGGCGACTCGGCTTCGAGCTGATAGATCTTGGCCGGCTCAACGTCGAGATTTTCCACGCCACGAATGACGTACACCGCGTTGCCATTGGAGGTGGTCTGGGCCAGGCCGCCGACCGAACCGAGCACGTCGGTGAGGTTCATGGTTGCGGTCTTGAAGCTCAATGCGCGTGGCTGATTGACCTCGCCCATCACGTAGATGCGCTTGTTGTCGTTGTACGGCAGATACAGCTGATCGCCGCCCTTGAGGTAGACGTTCTGCAACTCGGAATCCTGTTGATTGAGCGAGTCGAGATTCAGCGGATAGGTGCGGCCCTTGCGCGTCAGCAGCAGCCCGGACAAATCGGCATTGTTGGTGTCGATACCGGCCGAGCCGAGGGCTTCGACCACGCTCAGCGGGTTGGTGGAAATCGCTTGCGGCCCGGCCTTGGTCACCGCACCGGTGACCACGACTTTCTGGCTGGCGAAACGCAACACCGCGACATCCACCTGCGGCTCGGCGATGAACGCCGACAGCCGCTGTTCGATATCCGAGCGCAGTTGCTGGATGGTCCGGCCGGCGGCCTGGACTTCCTTGATGAACGGGTAATACAGCGTGCCGTCGGAGCGCACCAGACGGCCGTTGGCATCAATCTGTTGTTGCGCGCCGGACGGGGCCGTCAGCTCCGGGTGGTCCCACACCGTGATGTACAGGACATCGTTGTTGCCGATGCGGTACTCGGCCGGGGTCGCCAACAGCTCCGCTGGCAGCGACTCACGCTTTTGCGTGGCGCGGTTCATGGCAATCAGCTTGGGGGTGATCGGAATCAGCTCGACCCGGCTGCTTTCGCTGGCGCCCTGACGGGTGATGTCACTGGTGCTCAGGTATTGACCGGGGGAAAACATGCAACCTTGCAAAGCGAGACTTGCCAACATTAAAAGATAAACACTACGAGTCATAATGGCACTACGCTATTCAAGGGCGAATCCAAAAAGAAAGTCACCCGACTTGCGTCGGGCGACCTTGTACTGCACTAACAAATGTTCCTGTTAGTTATGCGTGCCGGTTGTACCGGTGGTACCTGTGGTACCGGTAGTACCGCCGTTGGCACTGCCACCGCTGTTGGACGCCGCTACTGCACTGGCAACCATTGCAGTACTGGCTGCCGGCGCTTGAGAAGCCGCCACATTGCCACCTACATTGGTTACCGCCGTCAGCGGTGCTTCAGCTGCGGCAGCCCAGTTGCTCAACATCGTCAACAGGGCAACTGCCATCACTTTCTTCATAACAACTCCTTTCTAACATTCGACCTGTTAAAAAACCGGTCTGAGTCAGAGTTGGTAGCGTTCAAGTCCGCAAAAAACGCGAACATGATCCGTCGTTCTTTCACAGTCTTACCCAACTGATAAAAGTCGAACGGCAGGTTTATATCTACGGACTTGCAAAAGGCATTGCCAGTGTAATTTCCCGACGTTATCTAACAACCTGACTGAAAATAACATCGAACTAAATGGCCATCATCGCAAGTAGCCTTTGGGATGATTCGATTGCCAGCGCCATGTATCGGCGACCATGTCCTGCAAGTTGCGCGTGGCTTTCCAGCCCAACTCTTTTTCAGCCTTGGAAGCGTCGGCCCAACTCTCGGCGATATCACCGCTGCGACGTGGCATCATGCGATACGGCACCGCTTGCCCGCACGCCTGTTCAAAAGCCTGCAGCACTTGCAGCACGCTGTAACCATCGCCAGTGCCGAGGTTCCAGGTATGAATGCCGCTGCGATCCGAGATCGACTGCAACGCCTTCAAGTGCCCATCCGCCAGATCGACCACGTGGATGTAATCTCGCACGCCAGTGCCGTCGATGGTTGGGTAATCATTACCGAAGATCGACAACTCCGGCAGGCTGCCGACCGCGACCTGACTGATGTAAGGCACCAGATTATTGGGGATGCCATTGGGGTCTTCGCCCATGTGGCCGCTGTCGTGCGCGCCGATCGGGTTGAAGTAACGCAGCAGCGCGATGCTCCAGCGCGGCTCGGCCTGAGCCAGATCGCGCAGGACATTCTCGACGATCAACTTGGACTGGCCGTAGGGATTGGTCGGTGTACCCATGGGGAAATCCTCACGAATCGGCATCTGTTCCGGCTCGCCATACACCGTGGCCGACGAACTGAACACCAGGCGAAACACCCCCGCCGCCGCCATCGCCTGGCACAGATTAATACTGCCACCGACATTGGTCTCGTAGTAATCAAGCGGCTTGCGCACGCTCTCGCCGACCGCCTTCAGCCCGGCGAAATGCAACACGGCGTCGATGGTGTGCTCGCGGAAAATCCGGTCAAGCAGTGCCCGGTCACAGACATCGCCGCGGATCATCCAGGCACTCTTGCCGCAGATGCCTTCAATGGCGTGCAGGGCCGCTTCGCTGCTGTTGCAGAGATTATCCAGCACAACAACTTCATAACCTGCTTCAAGCAGCGCGAGTGTGGTGTGCGAGCCGATATAACCGGTGCCACCCGTTACCAGAATCTTCATAGCGCGGTCCGTCTGTGGATAAGTGCCCCGTGGTGTGTCAAGCCTCTTGCATGGGATATGTGTCGTAATCCACACAAATAAGGCGACAACAACCTCAAACAAATTTAGTTCAACGACTGGCAATAAATATTTTTGCAGGTCAAACTGTATTGCCGGGTACTTATTAGCACTCCCTGCGCACTAACCACTATCAACACTTACCGACTAAAAATAACTAATAGCGCACTAACCGACATCTCATAACATTACCATGTTTTAACACCTCTGCACATTGCCATGAATAACCTGACTCAGGTATTAAATCACTCGTTCAATAATTATTGAAACTTGCACGCCCTCTATTAGTGCGCGCATCCGTCGCCTGTGTTCCATGACTGTCCAGGATACTTTTATGATTCGTAAATGTTTGTTCCCCGCTGCCGGCTATGGCACGCGTTTCTTGCCGGCCACTAAAGCCATGCCGAAAGAGATGCTGCCGATCGTCAACAAGCCGTTGATCGAATATGCCGTTGAGGAAGCGCGGGACGCCGGTCTGCAACACATGGCCATCGTCACCGGTCGCGGCAAGCGTGCACTGGAAGACCATTTCGATATCAGCTACGAACTCGAACACCAGATTCGCGGCACCGAGAAAGAGAAGTTCCTTGCCGGCACCCGTGAACTGATCGACACCTGCACCTTCTCCTACACCCGTCAGGTGGAAATGAAGGGCCTGGGCCACGCGATTCTCAGCGGTCGGCCGCTGATCGGCGACGAGCCGTTTGCTGTGGTGCTGGCCGATGACCTGTGCCTGAACCTGGAAGGTGACGGCGTACTCACGCAGATGATCCAGCTGTACAAGAAATTCCGCTGCTCAATCGTCGCCATCCAGGAAGTCCCGGCTGACCAGACGCACAAGTACGGGGTGATCGCCGGCGAGCTGATTTCCGACGGCATCTACCGGGTCAACAACATGGTGGAAAAACCGGCACCGCAAGACGCGCCGTCGAACCTGGCGATCATCGGTCGCTACATCCTCACGCCGGATATTTTCGACCTGATCGCCGACACCCAACCGGGCAAGGGCGGCGAAATCCAGATCACCGATGCGCTGATGAAACAGGCGCAGAACGGTTGCGTGCTGGCCTACAAGTTCAAAGGCCTGCGCTTCGACTGCGGCGACGCAGAAGGTTATTTGCAGGCGACCAACTTCTGCTACGAAAACGTCTATCTCAAGGGCCGCTGAGACGGCTCCCCCCACCCAACGAGGCCACCATGAACATTGCACAACATTCCGTAGAGATTGAACGCGAGGTGGGTAACCTCGGGGTGATGAGCTGGTTGTCCCGCCATCAGCCGTTGCCCAGCGCCAACGAAACCTGGCTGGGCACGATTCTGCTGGTGGAGCGGATTGGCGTGTTTCCCGCCTCCGGGGATATCCGCCGGCCGCTGCGCGATCCGTATCCGCTGCTCGCGCATTTGAAAAAGCTGTATGGCGAGCAGGCGCTGGAAATGGATGACCGTGATGGGCTAAAGGTGATCTTTGGTGACTGGCGTTTTCGCGTGCGGATTTGCTGCAACGACCCGGCGATCATCATCAATGTTGAGACCCGGTGCGATACGCGGTTGATGCCGCAGAAGATTGCCGAGTTGCTCGAGCAAGTCGACGCCTTCGAATAACTCCCCTCACCTTATCGTTCCCACGCTCTGCGTGGGAATGCATCCAGTGACGCTCTGCGTCACACAGCGAGGGGACGCGGAGCGTCCCGGGTGGCATTCCCACGCGGAGCGTGGGAACGATCACCGCTCTGGGGTTTTCGTGTTATTTAGGGGAGGCGTCGCAACGGTCCTTGGCGCCAGTGATCCAGCCATAAAAGTAATCGGCAATCACCTTCCCGCCCGTGGCCGGCACCGGGTGAATCTTGTCCGGGCCAATCATCGCCGCCGCGTAACGTTTGACGTCAGAGCCAAACGCACACTGAAGATTGGCATACCCCAGATGCTGCTCGCGTGCCCACGGCTCCAGCACCTGCGCATACGCCGACATCGGGTAAGCGCTGGAGCGCGTGGTGTCCTGGCGCATGATCAGGTTGATGCTTGCCGCCGGTTGAATCTCGCGCAGCATGCCCACCAGACCCTGAACGTTCTGCAGGTACTGCGCCGGCTTCACGCCGAAGCCCTGATCGTTGCCACCGAGCATGATCAGATAAACATCCGCAGGAATCTTCGATACCGCGGCTTTCCACTGCACCTGCCACTGCGGGTCCTGGTGATAGAAGTCCGCAGAGGCCGCACCGGAGGCCGCGAGTTTCGAAACCCGAACGCCTTTCTGATCGTTGCTCATCCATAAGCCGAACAACGTCGGCGAGCCCCTCACAACTTCCAGTTTGAAGGACCAGTCTTTCGCCGCCGAGAGGCCTGTCAGTGGCACTTCCTGAACGCCCGAACCCTCAAGCTTCAACGGTTGCCAGTCTTGCCCGGGCGCCCAGCGGTAGCGGATCTCGCTGGATTCGCCGTTGCCCAGATAAAGCAATTTCGCCTGAGTGACAGCAGTATCGATGCGCGGCGTCGCAGTCGCATCCACTTGCAACCATGCACCGGGTCGGCCTGTCACCGTGCGACTGTCCGGACTCGCCTGGCCCAGGTCTGACACTTTCCAGTCACCGGCAAAATACTTTTCACTGCTGCGGGTGTATTTGAAATGCGTGCCGCCCAGCGCCGCGCCGTGATTGAAGCCGACATAACCGGGCCCGGCAAAACCGACCTCCCCGGCCACGCGCTGCACCAGTTTGTTCAGATAGAAATCCTGCCCGGCGCTGTAGCTGTCGCCAATCACCGAGACCGACAACACGTTGCCGGCCTTGCCTTCGCGCCACTGCGCAAAACGCTCACGGGCATCGCCCACCTGAACCACCGACGCTGCGACGGGTTGTGCGTCATCTACTGCCAACATGCAAAATTTCCTTCAGTCTGGAATGGCCCACTGAATACCGGGATGTACACAGATCAACTGTAGGAGCTGTCGAGTGAAACGAGGCTGCGATCTTTTGATCCTGCGCTTCAAAAACAAGATCAAAAGATCGCAGCGTGCCGCAGCTCCTACAAGAGATCTTGTGTACGACACGGAACCAGTGTGGGAGCGAGCCTGCTCGCGAAGCTCTTAGCTGCTTTGGGTTTGCACCACCGGGGTAACGGGCACCAACGGTTTCTTCTTCGCCGCCCGCTCACCAAGAAACAACACCGAGGTGAAATTGAACCGACTGAAAACCATCGACAACACCACCGGCCCAAGCAAGCCACAACTCAAGCCGCCCAGCACCAGCAAGCTCTCATCCTTCACCCCCAACCGCCCCAGCACGAACCGCGACGTCGCCGCGAACAGCACATGAAACAGGAAGATCGCATAGGAATAACCACCCAGCCACGTCAGCGCTTTCGAGCGCACATCACTCGACAGCAACGCGATGCAAGACACGCAACCCACGGTCAATCCGATCAGGCTACGGCGATCAACAATCAACTCGCGATCAATCGCCGCCACGTACAGCAACGTCAACGAGATCAGCACAAATACCAACGGCCCGATCACCTTGAAGCGCTGCTTCAGCGCATCGACGTTCTCTTGACCAATCATCCCCGCGACAAAAAACGGCAACAGATAAATCGCGCCGTTGATCCCGAACGCATCGAACTTGAACGGCGGCAGCAGAAACAACACAGCCGCGAACGCAAACAACCCATACAACCGCATCGCCGAACGCAACATCCCGCGCCACTCCAGCAGCCCGACGAACATGAAAATGATGAACACCGCCTGCAAGAACCAGAAGTGGTTGATCGGCACCCAGAACGACAACAACGCGTCGAGCACGCTTACGTCCTTGTTCACCCCCGGCCCCACCGCTTGCAGCACCGAGAACGGCACACCGACGCAAAACAGCGGCACGATCAAGCGACGTACCTTGCCGCTGAAGAACGCGGAAAAGTCATTGCCGCGAATTTTATAAATGGAATAGATGTACCCGGAGATAAAGGTGAACAGCGGCATGCGCACATACACCATCGAATCGGCGATCACCCGGAACGGCGAGCCGATATCGATCTTCAACCCACCGCCCAACGGCCCGATGACGTGATAGAGCACCAGCAGCAGGCACGCCAGGCCACGCAGGGTTTCAATCTCCAGGGACTTTTTCTTGCTCGACATAAAGCACCCGCCTCAATTCAGAATTCTTGATTCAACCTGCACCGGTTTGTTCGCCCGCAGCATCAAGCCCAGACCGACGAACAACACCGGCACCACCATCGAGAAGTGCCGGGCAAAAGAGCCGAAGTCCGGTTCGAACAGCCCTTGCACCAGCAGAAACGCCAGCGGAATCGCGATCAGTTCCTTGGGCTTGGTCTGGATCGGCGCGCCTTTGTAGTCGGTCGAGGTGATGACTTTGAACAGCAGCAACGCGGTCATGATCATTAACGCCACGAAGATCACCTGACCGGGGCCGGACAGCAGAATCAGCTCCACCGGGAACGACAAGCGGAAGAAGATGATCATCGAGTCCAGCGCCTGCGAAACGAAGTCGCTACCGGTAAGCCACGAGACGATCAAGGATTTGGAGCCCTCCTCGCCCGCCGTGCGCAGTTCGTTGTTGCTGGCGCGAATCGACGACACCGGAAACCCCAAAGCGACCTGGATCGCCATGGCCACGGCCAGGTAAAACAGGAACAGCATCAGAAAGAACGTCGTGCGCGACACATACTTTTTCATCACGCAGACACCGATCCACGACAGCGAAAACAGAATCCAGTAAGGCCGGATCAGCACGCCGTAGATCACCGCCGAGAGGAAAAAGCCGCCGCGATATTTGCGCGTCAGCGAGCTGAGCAAAATGCTCAACACCGCCACCGACACGATGATTTCCTTGGTCAGGTTCTCCAGGAAAAACGAACGCACAATCCCCCACAGACACAAGGTGCCGAAGATCGCCAACGGCATGCGCCGAAACACCACCACCGGAATCGCCGTGAGGAAAAAGTTGCAGAACATGCCGTAGGCCCAGGCATTGGTCAGGTTGATCCCGGTGGGCCGCAGCAGGAACGCCGAACACTCGTAGGACGAGCGATCCGGCGAGAACGGGTTCCAGAAATTGCAGTTGTCGGCACGGGCGTAAGACGACCACAAGGTCATCGCATCCGGGCCCGGATCACGGGGGATCAGCAGCGGCATCGCCACCGACAGAAACAGCCCGGTGAAGAGGATCAGGAACGACACATACGAATCGAGTCGCTTGCCACGAAACTCGATGCACGGCAGTTTCAGGCCCATGACAACGCAGCCTTTTTCGCAGCGGTTGCGCGGGTCAGCACGGCAATCACCACGAGCTGCACGATGATCGCGAAGACGTTGCCCCACGCCGCGCCATAAATCGAATAGTGCTTGATCAACAGATAGCTGACCGGCACCGAAATCAACAAACAAATGGCCGCGCTAGCCAGTGACACCCGGCTGTTTTTCGAAGCAATCAGACCGCCCCAGACAATGTCGCCAATCGCGCGCAAGGCGAAGGAAAAAATCAGCACACCGAGAATGGCGTTGTCCGGACGCGGCACGCTGGTGGCGACGTAATCGAGCACGACGTTGAAGAACAGATAGATCGCCACCGCCACCGCCGCCGACACCACCAGCGAGCGCATCACCCACTTGTTGACGAACAACTGCTTGACCGTGAACGCCTGCTGATCAGCTTGAAAACGCTTGGCCAGCACCGGAATCCCGACCACCGCCACCACCGCGTACGACAACGCTTGCAAGGTGTTCGCCGCCGACCATGCGTACACGTATTTACCGAGGCTGGCGTAGGGTTCCAGGTCGATGATCAGAAAGCGCTCGGCGTACTGACTCAACGCGATCAGCCCGGTGCCGAGGTAGAACGGTAAGCCGGCCTTCCACACAGTGCCCGTCGCCAACGTGCCGCTTTCGCGGCCCTTGTGCACGTTCACCACAATCAGGTAACCGGCAATGATCACCAGCACATTGGCGGCGACCCACAGCCACAACACGCTGGCGATGCCCGACACCCAGCCGAGCATCATCCCGCCCACCGCCAGCACCGCCCACAGGCCGGTCTTGATGAAAAACAGCAGCGCGCCGGCGGTAGCTTTCTGCGCGGAAAACACGAACGAGTTGATCTCGAACGACAGGTGCTCAGTGAGCAACACCAAAGTCACGCAGAGAATCAGCATGGCCGTCGCTGCAACCTGCTGGAACAGTGAATAAATCAGCACTGTCACCACCGACAGCAGCAATCCCACCGCCAGATACAGCAGCAGGACTTTGTCGACCACCCGGCGCGAACTGCCGCCGACGCTGATCAGCCGATTGATCTCGGAACTGAAACCGACGCTGTAGAACTTCGAGGCGATCAACGAGGCCGCGACCACCACGCCGTAAAAGCCCAGCGCCTCATAACCGAGGTAATGGGTGATCGCCAACACCAGCAAAAACTTCGCGCCTAACGCTCCGCCGCGAAGCAGCAGCCGAAATATCATCGAACGACACCCTTGATGATCTCGTCCATGGCCACGGTTTTCGCTTCGATTTCCCGGCAGGTGTCGGTCAGGCGTTTGCCGAAATTCGACAGCGCGTTGGGCGCATATACCGTGTCGATGATCTTATCGACATCGATGTCGCCGCCATTGATCACCCAGTCCTCGACGCCCATGTCCTGATAGGCGCCAAAGCCTTTGCGCTCGTAGCTGATGTGGTACGCCGGCACGCCGGAGAGCAGCGATTCGATGGCGCCGTGCAAGCGCACGGAAATCACCAGGTCCGGTTGATACTTGGCAATCGTCGCCTTCAACGACAGCAGGTCTTCAGTGATGCCCAACTCGCGATAGAACGCGCCGTCATCGTTGCCGCGCACCGCGCTCTGCACCGCGCAGACCACTTTGCTTTTTTGCTTCAGGCGCTGCAGCAGCAACTTCAGGTTGGCAACGTAAGCGACTTTCTTGTCTTTGCTCCACTCCGGCGGCTTGCGCAGCACCACGCAGACCGTGGCCGGCGAAGCGGCGCAGCGGGTGAATTTTGGCTGCAGGAGGATCTTGCTCGCCAGCGACTGCACCGCCAGATCCGGTGCGCGATAGACGTTTTCGCAGGCGTCGAAAATCGCCGAGGAACGGTTGTCGCGCACGAACACCGCATCAGCGCTGGCGTAGTGCTCGACAATCTTGCTGCTCTCGCCATGGAACGGGCCGATGCTTTGCGGCAAGTACACCGACGGCACTTTGCTGAGGATCGCGGTTTCCAGTTGTTTGGCGTGGCCGAGTTTCAACTTGACGTGTTCGAAGGCACTTTTCGAGCGCATATAGCCGCCACCGACGCCGACGATCAGATCGGTTTTTTTCAACAGATCCGCCAGCCCGGCGTAGGACTGGTTGAGAAACACCGCTTGTTTGACCCGCCCAAGGCCCTTGGCCGCCATCACCGGCGCATCGAAACGCGGGTGCGGCAAGTAGCTGAAAGAGTCCGGGTCGGAAGCCACCACACTGATCGCGGTGTCTTCGCCAAAGTTGCGCTGCACCAGGGCGATGGCCAGATCGACGAGCAGGCCGTCACCGGAGTTGGACGCACTGTAGCCATGCAAAATCGTTACGTTCATATGCTTGAGTTCTACTTAAAAAGTGGGAGCGCGATACAGGTCGTAGGTCTGGCGAATCATCAACGCAGCGCTGAAACGCTCGCGGACGATGCTGCGCCCTTCGTTGCCGAGGTCGAGCAGGCGCGGCTTCTGGATTTTTTTCAGCACGTCGGCCAGCGCCTGGTGATCACCGGACGGGAAGACGTAGCCGGACACCTCATTGGTGACCAACTCGGGCAGCGAGGTGCAGTTGCTGGCAATCACCGGCAAGCCCATGGCCATGCCTTCCAGCGGCACCATGGCAAACCCTTCCCAACGACTCGGCACGATCAACGCATCGGATTGTTGATACAGCGCCTGCACTTCGCTCGGGGTGACCCACGGCAGGTACTCGACGCCGTCCATTGGCGGGCACTCGACCGCGTCCTCGTTGACGGCGCTGCCGACCACGGTCAGCTTCATGTCGCTGCGCTGGACCTTGGCGTAGGCCTTGAGCAGCACGTCGAAGCCTTTCTGATAATCGAGGCGACCGACGAACAGCAGATGAATCGGCGCAGGGCTGTCAGCCTTCGGCGCGTCATCGCGGTGATGAATGCCGTTATAGATGAGCTTCATGCGCTTGCGCTCAATGCCAAAACGCGCGGCTTTGTCGAGCTCGTACTGGCTGACGCAAATGATCACGTCGGTGACTTTCTGTAGCACCCGCTCGATCCACGCATAGACTTTCTGCTTGATCGGCGAGCTTTCCATCAAGAACGAAAACGCATGCGGGCAGTAAACGATTTTCGGCTTGCGCCACGGTCGCAACAGCACGCACACGCAACGGCCGATGACCCCGGAAAAGGTGCTGTGCAAATGCACCACATCGGGTTTTTCCTTGAGCATCACCTGCGTCAGGCGCCAGGCGAAACGCAGCAACGACGGCACGTTGCGCCCGGTGCGAGGGAAGGTGCGGATCTGTTGCGCGCCAATGCCGTGCAACTCTTTGGCCTGATCCTCCGGCACCAGATACACCAGTTCGTAGTTCGCCGCATCGCCTTCCGGTGAAGCCGAAATCGTACGGATAACGGTCGCGACGCCACCTTTGATCGTCTCTGCCACGTGCAGTATTTTCTTCACAAATCACCCACTTCAAACAGGAAAAAACAGTCGCTGACAGTCAGGATTTGTCGGACGCGTATTCGTAGTTGTAATAGCCGTAACCGCCGTTGCCGTAGTAGCTGGCCGCACGCTTCTCGACGCCGTTGAACACCGCGCCTTTCAACTCGATGCCGTTCTGCGCGAAGCGGCGAATGGTCAGTTCGATCTCCTTGGCCGGGTTCACCCCGAAGCGCGTGACGATCAGGCTGATCCCGGCTTCACGGCCAACGATGGCCGCATCGGTCACCGCCAACAGCGGCGGCGTATCGATGATCACCAGGTCGTAGCGCTCACTCAGTTCGGCGAGCAAATCGCGGAAATTGGCGTGCATCAACAGCTCGGAAGGATTCGGCGGCACCTGGCCGCGACTGATGAAGTGCAGGTTGTCGATTTCGACTTTGTTGATCGCCTGATCGATGCTGCAGCGCTTGACCAGCAGGTCGGACAAGCCGTTGGTGATCGGCGTGTTGAGGGTTTTATGCAGGTGGCCTTTGCGCATGTCGGCATCGATCAGCACCACGCGCTGACCGCTCAACGCCATGACCGCGGCGAGGTTGGACGAGACGAAGGTCTTGCCGACTTGCGGGCTCGGCCCGGAAATCATGATGCGGTTGTTGGTCGAATCGAGCCCGGCGAAATGCAGGCAGGTGCGCAGGCTGCGGATCGATTCGATCGACAGATCCGTGGGATTACGCAGGGCCAGCAAGTACGCCGGCTTATCGACGCCGTCGCGGGCGCGACCTTTTTTGTTGTCTTCTTCATCCTGCAAGGCGCTGTACGGAATCGACGCATACACCGGCAAGCCGAGTTGTTCGATGGCTTCCGGGCCTTCAAGGCCACGGCTCAGGGATTTGCGCAGGAGCACCAGCGCCACGCCGACGAAGGCACCGAGGAAGGTGGCGATCAGCACGATCAAAGCCTTCTTCGGTTTGACCGGACTGGTGAGGTCGACATCCGCCGCATCGACCAAACGCACATTACCCACGGCGCCGGCGCGGACGATGTCCAGCTCCTGGGATTTGTTCAGCAACTGCGTGTAGATCTGCGAGGCGACTTCGACATCGCGGGTCAGGTTGAGCAATTCCTGTTGTGTAGCGGGCAGATCGCCGACCTTGCCTTCCAGCGACTTCTGTTGCTGGGTCAGTTCGCCGATCTGGCTCATCAACGCGCGATAGGCCGGGTGCTGTTTGGTGAACTTGCGATCCATCTCCGCCTGCTGCATTTTCAGCTCGGAAATCCGTGTTTCCAGCGCCACCGACTGACCGAGTACCGACTGGGTTTCCAGGGAGATGTTCACGGTTTTGCCGTGGGTCTGGTAGGCGTTCAGCGCATCGCTGGCCTTGGCCAGATCACGTTTGACCTGCGGCAACTGGCTTCGCAGGAAGGCCAGACTCTGCGCCGCTTCCGCCGAGGTGCGACGCACGTTCTGATCGACATAAAGTGCGGCGATCTTGTTGAGAATCTTCACCGCTTCAGCGGCGTCGCTGCTGGCCAGCGCCAGTTTGATAATCCCCGATTCCTTGCCCTGCTCGGAGATATCCAGCGCGTCCTGATAACCCTGAATGGTCACGATCCGTGGGTTGCGCACCACTTCGAAACGGGTGCCGGGGTTGGCCTGCAATTGGGTGATCTGCCCTTCTATGCCGTCTTGTGCGAAGGCTTCACCGGCGACGCCGTCGACCAGCAGGTTGTCGTTGTCATCGAGCAACTGGAAGTGCTTCTGTTCACCCGCGATCAGGGTGAGTTTCTTGCCCAGCAGTTCTTTCGGCAGGTTCAGTCGGGCAAACTCCAGACGCTCACCGCCCCAGGCGTAACTGTTCAAGCCGAAACGCGGCGCGGCGACGCTGGTCTCGGTTTCACCGCGATAACGCCGGGCGAGAAAACCGCCAATCATCGGGAAGGTGTTGGGGGTGACATCGATGTCCAAGCGCAGGTCGTCGACGGTTTTGCCGATCACCGCGCGGGATTTGATGATGCCGATTTCGGTCACCGACGGCGATTGCCCACCGAGCATGCTGTTGAGGTCGGAGAAACCGAGCATGTCGTTCTTTTTCGGTTCGACCTGCACCAGCGCGTTCGCCAGGTACACGGGCGTGGCCAACACCGCGTAGGCCACACCGGTGACCATAAAGGCTCCGGTCAGTGCGCCGATCAACCATTTCTGGTCGATCAAACTGCCGAATATACCGAGCAGATCAATACTGTCTTGATCATTGTCGCGGGTGCCGATTACGGACGGTAACTGCATAAGTCTGTTCTTACCATTCATTGATCTGAAGAATATTCATCAACGCGCGAGGCGTTGTGCCCATGAGCTGACAGCATCTTCAATCAATGCATGGGCATGAATAAAAGCGGCCTTGCCTTGACGATACGGATCTTGTATTTCGCGCTCGCTCTGCCACTTGCCGAGCAGAAACACTTTGCCTCTGGCGTGAGAGGCAATGTTCAGCACTTGATTTACATGCTGCTTTTCCATCACCAGAATCAAATCCGATTCATTGACGATGTCGGCTGTGAGTTGCCGCGCCTTGAACGTTTCGGCACTGTGCCCGTGATCTTCGAGGACCTGCCGGGCCGACGCCTCGACACCTTCGCCGACCCGTGCGGCAAGGCCTGCGGACGTCACGGTAATCGCCGAGGAGGCCAACGCATTGCGCAATAACAGCTCTGCCGTCGGACTTCTGCATATATTGCCAACGCAGACGACTAGGATCTTTCTGAACAAGGTTTTACTTTCCTGTGTAATGTCAAACGGCCAACATCCAGAGAGCATTTGAGTGAACCCTCAAGAACTTCCTGCACTCAGAAATAGATTCGCCCTGTTAGTACCGAAGCATTAAGTACCACAGCGTTTAAAAGCACCCCAACCACAATTAGCGGACTAAAAATAACTGTGATTTTCGGCTGTTTGATTTCCGACAAAAAATAACATTCGCGCACTAAGTGCCATCATCTTGTTCGAAAACGGGGTAACGAGATCAATATTCGTAGTTGTCACTTCTCTTCGGGAGAGCAGACATGAAATCAGCACATCTCAAACGACTCGGCGCGCTGGCGCTGATGACACTGGGTGCAACGACTCAACTTCACGCCAGTGAAACGTTCCCCAATCTCCCTGCGAAGAACATCGGCGTTCAGGTGAAGATTCAGAACTTCTCCGCCGCCGATGCTGCACAGATCAAAACGGCTGGCTTCGGCTTTGTACGCTTCGGTGTGTGGAGCGACAGCCTGACGGCCAAGGCTTATCAGCAACAAGTCAGTGACGCTTTTGCCGCGGCCAGGTCGGCGGGCCTGCCGGTTCTGCTGACGGTTCGCGCCATCAAACCGTTGCCCGCCGGGTCTGCTGCCGATCTGGCGACGGCCGGTGAAGGCTTTGCCAAAGCAGTGACAGGGTTGCAACAGTCGTACAGCGCGCAACTGGTGGCGATCGAACTATGGAATGAACCCGATCTGGAAACCTATTGGCCGACGGGCAAGTTCGACACCACGTTTGTGCCGTTCATGAGCGCGGTGTGCAAGACGCTGCAAGGACAACCGTCATCGACGCCGGTGGTCGGTTACGGCTTCGCCCGGCCACCCAGCGCAGGTTCGGCCTCCACCGTGGCACTGAGCCGTATCGTCAGCGAATACCCGAAATGCCTGAATGCCGTGTCCTATCACCCGTATGGCATGACGGCCACGCAGATCAGCAATGCGCAGGCATTCATTCAGCAGAACTTTCATCTGCCGGGGGTCATCAGTGAATGGGGCATCTCGGCACTCGCGTCCAATGGCGGTGCCGAAGGTCAGGCGAGCAAGATCAACGCGTTTATCGGCGATGTTAAAAAACTCAACATCCCGCTGACGTCCATCTATGAATGGAAGAACAGCGCTTCGGGCAGCAATGAACGCGAGAAGAACTTCGGCCTGCTGACGTCCGATGGGCAACCCAAACCGGCGCGAATGTCGGTCGAAACCCTGCTGAACGCCCAATAGCGCTTGTGCAACCGATCTGTACGCAGGTCGGTTGCTTTGAACCTGTTGGTCGTTTTGGCATCGTATTCATCGATAGCGCGCCCCGCCTTTCAAACAATTGTTTTCAGGTTGTTGCCGCAGGGGCCATCGATACACGCACACGCCCTTGAGTGACCGCCAACGCTCGGGTAATGTCATCAGACCCATAGGATAGAGCACACCCATGACTTCCAAGCTGGAACAACTCAAACAGTTCACCACCGTTGTTGCCGACACTGGCGACTTCGAAGCGATCTCCCGGGTCAAGCCGGTAGACGCCACCACCAACCCTTCCCTGCTACTCAAAGCCGCGGCGATTCCGGCCTATGCCGAGCTGCTGAATGCTTGCGTCAGCGACTGCAAGGGCGATGTCGGCCTGGCCAGCGACCGTTTCGGCGTCGCGGTAGGTCAGGAAATTCTCAAAGTGATTCCGGGCCGTATCTCCACTGAAGTGGATGCGCGCCTGTCGTTCGACAAGGATGCCGTGCTGAAACGCGCGCATCGCCTGATCGAGCTGTACGACAAGGCCGGCATTGGCCGTGATCGCGTACTGATCAAGATCGCCTCCACCTGGGAAGGCATCCGCGCCGCCGAAGTGCTGGAGAAGGAAGGCATCCAGACCAACCTGACCCTGCTGTTCTCCTTCGCCCAGGCCGCTGCATGCGCCGATGCCGGCGTGTTCCTGATTTCGCCGTTCGTGGGCCGCATCTATGACTGGTACAAGAAGGCCAACGGCAACGACTACACCGGCGCCGATGACCCGGGCGTGCAGTCGGTGACGCGCATCTACAACTACTACAAAGCCAATGACTACAAGACTGTGGTCATGGGCGCGAGCTTCCGCAACCTCAACCAGATCGAGCAACTGGCCGGTTGCGACCGCCTGACCATCAGCCCGGACCTGATCGACAAGCTGGCAGCCGATACCGGCAAGCTGGAACGCAAACTGGCGCCGGGACATGCCGGTGAAGCGCGTCTGAGCCTCAACGAGGCGCAATTCCGCTGGTTGTCCAACGAAGACGCGATGGCCACCGAGAAGCTGGCTGAGGGCATTCGTCAGTTCGCTCGCGACCAGGAGAAGCTTGAGGCGCTGTTGCAGGCCAAGCTGTGATTTGAGTTGGTGAAATGCAAAAAGGGCGAACCTGTGAGGGTTCGCCCTTTTTAGTGGCTGCTGGAAATATTCGGCGTTCTTGCCGAAGCTATCGCGAGCAGGCTCACTCCTACAGGGGATCTGTGGAGTGATTGCGATTGTGTGTTGAATGAAGAACCCTGTAGGAGTGAGCCTGCTCGCGATAGGGCCAGCAGTCCCTACCCCATTTCAGGCCATTAATGTCTTTCGAGGGCATTCACCAGGTCATGGAACGCCTCACGATTGGAATCGTTCAGGCCCATGAGGATCTTGTGCGCTTCGAGCACCTTGATCCGCACCACTTCTTCCGACTGGTCCTGATCCGGCAGGTCGTCCAGACACTCCGGGCATGGCACCGGGTGATTGACGATGTTGAACACCTGCTCGAATCCCATCGATTGCAGCAGACGAGTGATGTCATCGTGGGTGGTGACGACGGTCGGCAACAGCCCGACCTTCTGCCGCGACAGGATCGACAGTTTGGCCAGCAGGCCCAATGTCGTGCTGTCGATGCTGCGGGTTTCGGTCAAATCGATCACGATCGCGTTGAAATTCAGCGCGGTGAAGATTTTCTCAATAGTCGCATCCAACGCCGAACACAGGGTCAGGCGAACTTCACCGACGAACTTCAGGACGAAGGTGCCGTCCTGCTCGGCGAACTGGATTCTACCGGTACTCATTAAAGATTCCTGCTCAACACCAACAGGGCGATATCATCCGGCATCTCCCCTAGCGTGGCCAATCCAAACACTTGCCGCAGACCATCCAGGCTGCCGCCCGCCGACTTCACCCGTTGAGGCAAAGCGGCTTCTTTTTCTTTGAGCGTAGGTTCTGGCAAAAGATCCAGAATGCCATCGGACATCAGCGTCAGGCTGAACGTCGGCGGCAGCTCAAGCACGTGATCTTCGTAGGTGGCTTCATTGAAGAGCCCCACCGGCAGACCACGTCCTTCCAGATAACGAACACTGTCAGGCGTGTACAACACAGGCAACGGCAGATGGCCGCCGATGCTATAGGTCAACAAACCGGTCTCCTCGTCGATGACTCCACCGACCATTGTGACGTGTTTACCCAGCTTACAACTGATCAGCCCCCGGTTGATATGACCAAGGACTTCCGAAGGCTTGAATTCCGGCAATGTGCCGTTGCGCTTGGATTCGAACAGCAAGCGCGTGGTCATGAACTTCAGCAGCACGGTGACGAAGGCTGAAGAGGCGCCATGCCCGGATACATCCGCCAGGTAGAATGCGACCCGGCGCTCGTCGACACGGAAGTAGTCGACAAAATCACCCGACAGGTACAACGACGGGATGATCTGGTGGGCAAACTTGAACTCGTCGATGCTCCACGGACTTTCCGGCAGCATGTTCATCTGCACCTGGCGACCGGCGTTCTGGTCTTCCTGGAGCAGGTTCAGGCTGGCCTCAAGCTCGCGGTTGGCCTTTTCCAGCTTCTCGCGGTAGCGCTGGTTTTCCAGCAGCAGGCGCGCACGATCCAGGGCCCGGCGCACAGAGTGCTCGAGCACAGCCAGATCTTCGAGAGGCTTGATCAGGTAATCCGCCGCGCCCAGGCGCAGGGCCTCGACCGCGTCGTTCATCACGCCGGCACCCGAGACCACAATCACCGGCGTTTGCGGTGAGAGCTCGGTGACCTGACGGATGAGTTCGAGACCGCCCATCTGCGGCATGCGCAGATCGCAGATGACCAGGTCGGGCGTGTCTTGCTCGAATACCTGAAGACCCTGTTGGCCGTTGCTGGCCTGCAGGACGCTGAAACCACTGTCTTCCAAATAGGCCGCGAGGCTCGCGCGCACTACTTCGTCATCATCGATTATCAGCAGCGTGGCACTGGTTTTTGGCATGTGGGCAAACGGCGCCAGAATTAGGTTGGCGTAGTTGGCGGAGCTTAATGGCCCTGCACTGACTACTGGATTCGCTTTCTAGCCTCTCTGCTGCACCGCTTTCGGGCATAGGCCTTGAACGCGGTTGCACCAGAGGTGCCCTTCTAAGGCGCAGACGGTACTCCCATCCGCAGAGCGTTTCAAGCATGCGCCGATGGTCGCTTGACGACTTTACTTGTCAAATCACCGAGAGTTATAAGAACAGCTCAAACCGTAACCCAATGGAAGGACGAACCTATGAGTCAAACCAGTCGGGACTACAGCGAAAAGCGCGATTTCATCCGCATGCGGGTCGATGCCGATGTCGTGTTGATTCATGAAGGAGATGAAGTTTCAGGCGTTTGCATCGACCTCTCCAGCAGCGGCATGCAGGTCGAAGCGCCGCAGCTCTTTGCGGTCGGCGACCGATTGAGCGTACGCATCGACTCCGATCACGCGGCACTCAGCGGCCTTGAAGCTGACACCGAAGTGGTCTGGGTCCGGGCACAGGACGGCGGCGGCCAGAAGCTCGGCCTGATCATTGTAAAGATGAAATAGCTACACACAAAAAAGGCGACCCGAAGGTCGCCTTTCTTTTTACCGGTCGAGATTAAAAATCGTCTTCGACCTGGCCATCCTTCACCTTGAACTCGCGGTTCTGCAGGTAAGCATTGCGGATGAAGGTGTACTTGTCGCCGCTGATCAGCTTCTCGCTCGACAGCAGGCTGGCGCGGGTGTCGACGATGTTCAGACCGAAGATCGAGTTACGCGTAGGTACGTGGTCGATGTAGCGGTACATGCCGGTGTAGCTGTCGACGTATTTCGACGGCGCATCACGCAGAGTGCTCGGGCCCATCAGCGGCAGCATCACGTACGGACCGCTGCCCACACCCCAGTAGCCCAGAGTCTGGCCGAAGTCTTCGTCGCTGCGATTCAGGCCCATCTTGGTGCCGACGTCGAAGAAGCCGAGCAGACCGAAGGTGGTGTTGAAGATCAGACGTGCGGTGTCGACGCCAGCAGCAGCCGGTTTACCCTGCAAAACGTTGTTCGCCAGGTTGGTGACGTCACCAACGTTGCGGAACATGTTGTGAATGCCGTCTTCCAGAAACTGCGGAGTAACGAACTCGTAACCCTGCGCAAGAGGCTTCAGCGCGTAAGTGTCAACGAAGTCGTTGAACTGGAAAATCGGGCGGTTGACGCTTTCCCAAGGGTCTTCTTCTGTTGCCGCCTGAGTGGCGAACGGCGCCAGCAACAGGCCGGCACATACACTTAGCTGAGCGAGCGGATAGCTCCAGCGCATAGAAAAACTCCTTGGATTTGTACTGTCGCGGACATCGGGGCCCGGGCATTAAGGTCGCTAGTATAAGCGTAAACGCCGGTTTGGACAGTCGGCCAATTGTGCAAAGTTGTAGGACGCTTCCCACGCCGCGCTTCACATAGCCGTCACGCTACTGTCACCTGCAATGACTAGCCTTATCGGTATTTCAGGGACGCTGCCATGACTCACGCCGAAACCTTGCCCCTCACTGCGTCCAGCCTGACCGCCGTACTGTTTGGACTCAGCGGTTGTCTGGTGGATTTCGGTGCTCGCGCTCGTCTAAATACCGTCGCCCGGCCCGAGCATGCCGAGGCGACACCGGGCGCGCTCGACAGTCTGCACAGTTTGCAGCGCCAGCAGATTCCCTGCGCCTGGCTGGATGAACTGCCCCCTGCCCTCGCCCAATCGTTGTCGGCCTCACTGCCGGCGTCGATCAAACCTGCGCAACATTCGGCAACACTCAATCCGTGGCCTGCGCCGAATGCCTGCTGGCAAGCCCTGATGGAGTTGAACGTCGCCAGTCTGGACGGCTGCGTATTGGTCAGCGGTGAGCCGCGGCTGTTGCAGGCTGGCCTGAATGCCGGGCTGTGGACCATCGGCCTGGCCTCCTGCGGCTCGCTGTGTGGCCTGGCGCCAGGTGAATGGCAAGCCTTGACCCAGAAAGAACGCGAACACCTGCGTGGCAAGGCCACCGTGCAACTCTTCGGGCTGGGCGTGCATTCGGTGATCGATCATCTGGGCGAACTCGACACTTGCCTGGCGGATATCAGCTTGCGCCGGTTCAAAGGCGAAAAGCCCTGATCGGGATCATGCAGGTTTGCCGGGAGTGGATTAATCTAAAGGTCAGCCATAGACCTTTGGCGCGCGGCTGCGGTCAATGCCAGTGCCTATCGATAAAAGGAAAACACCATGCCCGCCCAAGAACTGCAAAAACAGCTCGATACCCTGCGCGAGCAGCTGGAGCAGAATCCGCCACTGTCGGAAGCCGAGCGTGAGGATTTGCATGCGCTGATGGCGCAGATTGAATCCGAAATTCAACTGGAGACTGCCACACAAGACGCCAGCATCGCTGACGGCGTCAATCTGGCGGTTGATCGCTTTGAACTCGAACACCCGGCCATTGCCGGCACCTTGCGCAACATCGTCAACGCGCTGGGCAGCATGGGGATCTGACTCCCCCCGAAACGCAAAAAGCCCTGCCATCACTGGCAGGGCTTTTTCATTTCAACTTTGGCAATGCATTCCCCTGTAGGAGTGAGCCTGCTCGCGATAGCGGTGTGTCAGTTAACATCATCGTCTGCTGACACACCGCTATCGCGAGCAGGCTCACTCCTACAGTTGATCTTTATTGACGCACGAGCCGGTGGTTCGGCAGCTGTACGCTTTCGGTGCTGCGATACGGGTTGATATCCAGACCGCCGCGACGCACGTAACGGGCAAATACCGTGAGCTTCTCAGGTTTCAGCAACCGCTGCAGATCGAGGAAAATCCGCTCCACACACTGCTCATGGAAGTCCGAGTGCTGGCGGAAGCTGACGATGTATTCGAGCAGACTCGCATGATCCAGCGCCGAGCCGCGGTACTCCACCACAACGCTGCCCCAGTCCGGCTGACTGGTGACCGGGCAGTTGGATTTGAGCAGATGGCTATACACCGTCTCCTCGACAATCCGCGAATCATCGCAACGCAGCAATTCCGGGCGCGGATGTTCATAGTTGCTGACGCTGATATCCAGATCGTCGATGCATACGCCCGGCAACGCCACAACGCCTTCCGCTTCAACGTCCTTCAGGCTGCGAACGCGCACCCCCACCGGTTTGCCGGCGGCGGCCGACAAATCCTTGATCAGGGTCGCTTCCAAGGACACCACGTCGGCAAACGCCGTCTGGTTCAGCGAGTTCAGATACAACTTGAACGACTTCGACTCGATGATATTCGGCGAATCCGCCGGGATGCTGAATTCGCCGATCGCCACCACCGGTTTACCCGACGGCAGCAGCCACGACAACTCGAAGCAGTTCCAGAAATCCACACCTTTATACGGCAGGGTTTCGGCGGTCAGGCCCAGCTCGGCCCATTTCGCGGTGCGCGGAATCGGGAACAGCAGGGACGGCGTGTAAGTGGCGATGTATTCGCTGGATTTGCCCAGCGGCGAATGTTCGGCTGCGGGATGCATGGCGGAAACCTGACTGAATAATCAGCGGATTCTACCAGCCTTTGCCCGCGCCTTTGAGTGCTTACTGACTGACCGTCAGTTTGCCGACCATACCCGCCTGATAATGCCCGGGAATATTGCAGGCAAATTCCAGACTGGTGGCCTTACTGAAGGTCCAGGTCAGCTCGGCGGTTTTACCTGGCTCGACCAACACGCTGTTCGGATCATCGTGCTTCATGCCATGGCCCATCGCTGCGTGATCCATGCCGGCCATATCGTGGGACATTTCCTTCATGCCGGTAGGCGTAAGCATGCCGCTTTGCTGCATCTGCAACATTTCCTGCTGGTGTTTGGCGTGCATCGCCGCGTCACCGAGGTTGAATTCGTGCAACAACTGGCCTTTATTCACCAAGACAAAACGAACGGTCTCACCGGCCTTGATCTGAATGGCCTTGGGATCGAAGGACATATCGTTTAGCACCACTTCAATGCTGCGTGTGGCTTGGGCGGCAGGCGCTGGCTGGCCGAAATCGTAGGTGTGCGCTGGCGCGGCCCACACTGGCGAGCTCAGCGCCAACAGACAGGCAGCCAACGTCAAGGATTGGCGTAAAAACATGGTCGTTCTCCAACAAGATAAGGTTCAGCTTATGGGAAACTTTAGCCGGCCTGCGCTGGCATCTACCTGACAGGCAGATTACAACTTTGTCAGGTTGGCGTTTGTCGCCTGCGCTCACGGTATAAAGCTTTCGTTTCTACACCCCCGAACAAACCCGAGTCGCCCATGAAACTGTTGATCGTCGAAGACCAAGCGAAAACCGGCCAATACCTGCGCCAAGGCCTGACCGAGGCCGGGTTCAATACGGAACTGGTGGCCGACGGCAACAGCGGTCAGCAACTGGCGCTGAGCGGTGATTACGCGCTGCTGATCCTCGACGTGATGCTGCCCGGTCGCAGCGGATGGCAGATTCTGCAAGCGGTGCGCAGCGCCGGGCTGGATACGCCGGTACTTTTTCTCACGGCCAAAGACGCCGTGGAAGACAGGGTTCATGGCCTCGAACTCGGTGCCGACGACTATCTGGTCAAGCCTTTCGCCTTCTCGGAACTGCTGGCGCGGGTGCGCAGTCTGTTGCGTCGCGGCAGCGCTACAACCCAGGAAACCAGTCTGCAACTGGCCGATCTGCGCCTGGATCTGATCCGCCGCCGCGTCGAACGCTCCGGCCAACGCATCGACCTGACCGCCAAAGAATTTGCGTTATTGGAAATGCTCCTGCGTCGCCAGGGAGAAGTGCTGCCGAAATCGCTGATCGCCTCGCAAGTCTGGGACATGAATTTCGACAGCGACACCAATGTCATTGAAGTGGCGATCCGCCGTTTGCGCCTGAAGATCGACGACGAATTCCCCAACAAACTGATCCACACCGTGCGCGGCATGGGTTACGTGCTCGAAGAGCGTGGCGCCTGATGCGTCGGCTGTCATTGAGCTCGCGCCTGGCCTTGTTGTTCGCCGCTTGCACCGCTGTGGTTTCACTGTTCGCCGGGGTGCTGTTCAACCGCGCCAGCGAAGCGCACTTCATTGAACTCGACCAGCAACAACTGGACGGCAAGCTGATCGGCCTGCGCCGCGCGCTGCAGGATCTTCAGCCTGCTCAGCGTGAAGCGCGACTGGCGGATGAGCTGAGTCGTCAGGCCGATCTGTCACTGCGCATCACCGGCACTGACGGCCAACGCTGGTATGACAGTTCGCAGATCCCCAAGGATTTGCCGCCACAATCAGGCCTGTCAACCGTGAGTCATGCCGGCACCGACTATCGCGTGCTCAACGCCCCGCTCTACCCCGACCAAACCGACTCGCCGCGATTGACCTTGCTGCTGGACATCACCCATCACCAGCATTTCCTGCAACGCATGCAGCATCTGATCTGGCTGACGGTCGGGCTGTCAGCGCTGGCCACCGCTTTGCTCGGTGCCTGGGCCGCACGCAGCGGCTTGCGGCCATTGCGGCGTATGAGCGCGGTTGCCCGTGGGATTTCCGCACAATCGCTCAACGCCCGACTGCCAGAAGCGCAAATGCCGCCCGAGCTTGCGGAAATGGCCCACAGCTTCAACGCCATGCTCGCACGCCTCGACGACTCGTTTCAGCGGCTCTCGGCGTTTTCTGCCGACATCGCCCATGAACTGCGCACGCCGCTGTCGAACCTGCTGACTCACACTCAGGTCACCCTCACCCGCCCACGGCCGATCGAAGATTATCGCGAAGCCCTGCACAGCAACCTCGAAGAGCTGCAATGGATGGCGCAACTGGTCAACGACATGTTGTACCTGGCCAAGGCCGATCACGGTTTGCTGATGCCCAAGCGTGAACCGCTGGAGCTGGCGGATGAAACGGATGTGCTTTTGGAGTTTTTTGCGCCGCTGGCGGAGGACGCCGGGGTCAAGCTGACGCGCGAGGGCCATGCGCGGATCGAGGGTGATCGCAGCATGTTGCGCCGGGCCTTGTCGAATTTGCTGGATAACGCGCTGCGCTTTACCCCCGCTGAGGGCTACGTGAGTTTGCGGATCGTTGATCAAGCGAGCGCTGTGCGTATTTCAGTCGAAAACAGTGGCGAGGGGATTTCAGCGCAGTTGCTACCACGCTTGTTCGACCGCTTTTATCGGGCTGATCCGGCGCGGCAGGAAGGCAGCAGTGAGCATGCGGGGTTGGGGTTGGCGATTACTCAATCCATCATCCGCGCCCATGGTGGGCAGATTCATTGCGAATCGGAGGCGGGATGGACGCGGTTTGTGATTGAGTTGCCCAAGGGAGATTGAGGCCAACAGTTCCGCCCCCTTCGCGAGCAGGCTCGCTCCCACATTGGATCTGCGTCGTTCACAAATCCCCTGTGGGAGCGAGCCTGCTCGCGAAAGCGGCCTGTCTGCTTAAGAGTATCTCAGGGCGTGAGCCGGCTCGATCTTCGCCGCCCGCCAGGCCGGATACACCGTCGCCAAAAAGCTCAGGATAAAGCCCGCCGAGCAAATCAACAGCACATCCCCACCCTGCAATTCCGACGGCAGATTGCTGACGAAATACACGTCCGAGCTGAAAATATGCTGGCCGCTCACGCGCTCGATCCAGCCCACGATCTGACTGACATTCAGCGCGGCGATCACGCCCAACACGCCGCCAATGATCGTGCCGACAATACCGATCACCGTGCCCTGGACCATGAAGATCGCCATGATCTGCCGAGGCGTGGCACCGATGGTACGCAGGATCGCGATGTCAGCGCCCTTGTCGTTCACTACCATGATCAGGGTCGCGATGATGTTGAACGCCGCCACCGCGACGATCATCAGCAACAGCAGGCCGATCATGGTTTTTTCCATTTTCATCGCGCTGAACAGACTGCCCTGGGTGTGGGTCCAGTCGTCAGCCTTGAAATCGGCGCCCAGACCGGCGGCGATGTCCGAGGAGACTTTCGGCGCCGCGTACAGGTCTTTGACCGCCAGACGCACACTCTGCACCTGATTCGGCTGCCAATGCTGCATGGTCGCGGCATCTGCCACGTGGATCAGGCCCATCGAGCCGTCCAGTTCAGCACCCACCTTGAACACGCCGACCACGTTCAGGCGCTGCATGCGCGGGGTGATGCCGCCCGGTGCGGTACTGACTTCCGGGACGATCAGGGTGATTTTGTCGCCGACGTTGAGGCGGAAACGTCGCGCGGTGATTTCACCAATCACTACGCCGAACTCGCCTGGCTTCAACGCATCAAGACGCCCCTGCACAATGTGCTGGGCAACGATCGAGACCTTGCCTTCCTGCGCCGGATCGACGCCGCTGATCTGGATCGGCTGCATCAAGCCCTTGTAAGAGAGCATGCCTTCCATCTCGGTGAACGGCACGGCGGCGGTCACTTCTGGATTTTTCATCGCGGCGGCGGCCACCGGCTGCCAGTCATCGATCGGCTTGACGCCAACGATGGTTGCGTGCGGCACCATGCCGAGGATGCGCGAACTCATTTCGCGCTGGAAGCCGTTCATTACCGACAACACCACGATCATCGCCAGCACGCCAAGGGCGAGGCCGATCATCGAGGTCATCGAAATGAACGAAACGAAGCGATTGCGGCGCTTGGCGCGGGTATAGCGCGTGCCGATAAAGATCGATAACGGTCTGAACATTCGCTGGGGCACCGTATAAAAATAAAAGACCCGACACCTTTGCAGGCGCCGGGTTTCAGCCAATCAGATAGGCGTGAGGCAACCTTCTTGCAGGTGCAATACGCGATCCATCTGGCGGGCCAGGTTCATGTCGTGAGTCACTACCAGAAACGCGGTGCGCATCGAGGTGCTGAGTTCCAGCATCAAATCCTGAATGCCCTGGGCGGTGTGGGAGTCGAGGTTGCCGGTTGGCTCGTCGAGCATCACCAGGCCTGGCTTGTTGACCAAGGCGCGGGCAATCGCCACACGTTGACGCTCGCCACCGGACAGTTCCGCCGGTTTGTGCTCCAGACGATGGCCGAGGCCGACGCGTTCCAGCAATGCCGTGGCGCGCTGACGGGCTTCCGGGATCGGCGTCTTGCCGATCAGCAGCGGCATGCAGACGTTTTCCAGCGCGGTGAATTCCGGCAGCAAGTGGTGGAACTGGTAAACGAAACCGAGTGCACGGTTGCGCAGCAGGCCACGCTTCTTCTCGCTCAGCGCCGACAGTTCTTCACCGTCGAGCCAGACGCTGCCCTTGGTTGGCGTATCGAGGCCGCCGAGCAGGTTGAGCAAAGTACTTTTGCCCGAACCCGAGGTGCCGACGATCGCCACACGCTCGCCAGGGTGCAGCTCCAGTTGCAGGCCGGCCAGTACTTCTACCGATTCCGGGCCTTCTTCATAGGATTTGCCCAGGTTGCGGCAGCTCAGGATTGCTTGTTCACTCATGCCCGACTCACTCATAACGTAGCGCCTCCGCCGGCTGGGTGCGCGCGGCACGCCAGGCTGGATACAGGGTGGCGAGGAAACTCAGGACCAACGCAGCAGCGCAGACCATGATCACATCCTGGCTCTGCACCTGCGACGGAAGATAATCAATGAAATACACGTCAGCATTAAGGAATTTGTGGCCGATCAGGCCTTCCAGTGCCGAGATCGCAGCGCTGACATTAAGCGCCGCAAAAATGCCGACTACCGCACCAATCGCCGTGCCGACCACACCGATCACCGTGCCTTGCACCATGAACGTGCGCATGATCGTGCCCGGCGTCGCGCCCAAGGTGCGCAGGATGGCGATGTCGCCCTTCTTGTCGTTGACCACCATCACCAGCGTGGAAATGATGTTGAACGCAGCCACGGCAACGATCAGCAACAACAGCAGGCCGATCATGGCCTTTTCCATGCGGATCGCCTGATACAGATTGCCGTGGGTGCGCGTCCAGTCGCGGGCGTAGTAATGGTCTTCGCCGAGTTGCTGGGCGATGTTCCATGCTACGCGCGGTGCCTGGAACAGGTCGTCGAACTTCAGGCGGATGCCCTGTACCTGATCAGGCTTCCAGCGGTGCATCTTCGCCAGATCCTGCAGGTTGGTGACGCCCAGATAGCCATCGAGTTCGCCAGCGCCGACATGGAAAATGCCGACAACGGTGAAGCGCTTCATGCGCGGGAACATGCCGGCCGGGGTCAGGCTGACCTCCGGTGCGACGAAGGTGACCTTGTCACCAATGCCGACGCCGAGCTTGGTCGCCGCCTTGTCGCCGATGACGATGCCGAAGCTGCCCGGCGTCAGATCGTCGAGTTTGCCCTGCTTCATGAAGTTGTCGATGATCGACACGTTGCGCTCCAGCGCCGGGTCGATGGCATTGAGCAACACCTTGGACACCTGACCGTTATTGGTCAGCAGGCCCTGCATCTGGGTGAACGGCGCAACCGCCGTCACCTGCGGGTTCTGCTTGACCTTGGTGGCCAGGCTTTGCCAATCGTTGATCGGTTCAGTGGATTCAATGGTCGCGTGGGGCACCATGCCCAGCACGCGGGTGCGCATCTCATGATCGAAGCCATTCATCACCGACAGCACGACGATCATCACGACCACGCCAAGGGCGAGCCCGATCATCGAAGTCAGGGAAATGAATGACACAAAATGATTGCGACGCTTTGCACGGGTATAACGCGTGCCGATAAATACGAAGAGAGGTCTGAACATGTCGGGGCTTGTTCGGAGGGAAAAGGAACGTCCTTGTGGCGGGGGGGGGGTACCAGCCTTTCACTCACACCACCGCCGCTACCATGGGTTCGCCCTGTCGGCATTAGATGAAGAAGATCGCCGCGAATACTACCGTATCGAGGACACGATCGCACTGGAAATTCGGCCCCTGTCCGCTCCCGAAGCCGCAGGCCAGGAAGTGTTGCAGGATGCTTCCCCACTGTTCAACCTGCTCAGCGAACTGCACCTGAGCGAATTCGAGTCGCAGCACCTGTTGCGCCAGATCAGCGAGCGCGATCGGGCCATCGCGGCCTTCCTGAAATCGCAGAACAAGCGCATTGACCTGCTCAGTCAGGTGGTCGCCCTGACCGTGCTCGGCCATATCGGCGAGCCGCAACCGGTGATCATCTCCGAGGGTGGAATCGACTTTCAGTACCCGACGCCGATTGCCGCCGGTGCACACCTGTCGGTGAAACTGGTGCTGATGCCGCAAGCGCTGGGCCTGTTGCTGCGCGCCCGTGTCACCCATTGCGACCGCAAGGGCGAGGGTTATGACGTCGGCACCGAGTTCGAACACTTGACCGATGCCCAGCGCCAGTTGCTCGCCCGCTATATCTTGCAGAAGCAGGCCCAGGAACGACGTCTGGCCCGCGAACAGAACGAATCAGGCATTTAATTTAAGGAAGAACCGTGACCCTCATCTACGGCCACCGCGGCGCCAAGGGCGAAGCACCGGAAAACACCCTGAGCAGCTTTCAGGAATGTCTCAAGCACGGCGTGCGCCGTTGCGAACTCGATCTGCACCTGTCCAAGGACGGCGAGTTGATGGTCATCCACGACCCGACCCTCAAACGCACCACGGACCGCCGTGGCAAGGTCGTCGAGCACACCGCCGCCGAACTGGTGACGTACGACGCGCGCAAGGGTGGCCCGGGCTGGATCAAGCCGTGCCCGATTCCGACGCTGGAAGAGTTGTTCGAGCAGTGTGATTTCGAGCACTGGCAGCTCGAAGTGAAAAGCGCATCGCGTACTCGCGCCGCAACCACGGTGCTGGCGATTCGTGAAATGGCCCAACGCCACGGCCTGCTCGACAAGGTGACCATCACTTCGAGTTCGCGGGAAGTGCTGAAAGCGGCGCTGGATCTGGTGCCGGATGTGTCGCGGGGGTTGGTCGCCGAATACGCCTGGCTCGATCCGTTGAAGGTCGCGGCCAGTTATGGCTGTGAGATTCTCGCGTTGAACTGGACGCTGTGTACGCCGGAACGCCTGCAGAAGGCGCAGCGTCAGGGGCTGCACGTGTCGGTGTGGACCGTCAACGAACCTGCGCTGATGCGCAGGCTCGCCGACTTCGGCGTTGACAGCCTGATTACAGACTTTCCCGGTTTGGCCACTGCCACCCTCGAGAATTGCTGAATTCGGTCTCCCCGGCCGGCTCAGGCCACCGGCCGGAGCCCGTCAAAAAAGCCGGTTGAGGCCGTCGTACGCTGCTACCCGATAGGCTTCGGCCATGGTCGGGTAGTTGAACGTGGTGTTGACGAAGTACTTCAGCGTGTTCAGCTCGCCCGGCTGGTTCATGATCGCCTGACCGATGTGGACGATCTCCGACGCCTGATAACCGAAGCAGTGAACGCCCAGCACTTCCAGGGTTTCACGGTGGAACAGGATCTTCAGCATGCCTTGCGGCTCGCCGGCGATCTGCGCACGCGCCATGCTCTTGAAGAACGCCTTGCCGACTTCGTAGGGCACTTTGGCCTGGGTCAGTTCCTGCTCGTTCTTGCCGATCGAACTGATCTCCGGAATCGTGTAGATGCCGGTCGGCACGTCATTCACGAAACGCCAGCTACCGTTATCAACGATGCTGCCAGCGGCCGAACGGCCCTGGTCGTGGGCAGCACTGGCCAGGCTCGGCCAGCCGATCACGTCACCGGCACCATAGATGTTCGGTACGCAGGTGCGGTAAGCCTCGTCGACTTCGATCTGGCCACGGCTGTTGACCTTGACGCCGATGTTTTCCAGACCCAATTGATCGGTGTTACCGGTACGGCCGTTGCACCAGAGCAAGGCGTCGGCCTTGATCTTCTTGCCCGACTTCAGGTGCAGGATTACGCCGTTATCGACACCTTCAACGCGATCGTAATCTTCGTTGTGGCGCACAGTGATGTTGTTGTTGCTGAAGTGGTAGCTCAACGCCTGGGAGATTTCCGAGTCGAGGAAGCTCAGCAACTGGCCACGGTTATCGACCAGCTCAACCAATACACCCAGACCACTGAAGATCGACGCATACTCGCAACCGATCACGCCGGCGCCGTAAACGATCAGTTTGCGCGGGGTGTGGCCGAGGCTGAGGATGGTGTCGCTATCGTAGATACGCGGGTGGTGGAAATCGATGTCCGCCGGGCGATAAGGACGCGAACCGGTGGCGATGATGATGTGCTTGGCCACCAGTTTTTCGACCACGCCGTTGGCGCAGACCACTTCGATGGTTTGCTCGTCAGCGAAGCTGCCGGTACCGAAGAACACGTCGACGCGGTTACGGGCGTAGTACCCGGTGCGCGAAGCAACTTGTTTGGAAATGACCTTCTCGGCGCTTTTCAACACGTCCGGGAAGGAGAACCAGCGTGGCTCGCCGATCGCCCGGAACATCGGATTGGTGTTGAACTGCATGATCTGCCGCACCGAGTGACGCAGTGCCTTGGACGGGATGGTACCGAGGTGGGTGCAGTTGCCGCCGACCTGGCGACGGCTGTCGACCATCGCGACCTTGCGCCCTGCTTTGGCGGCGTTCATTGCCGCGCCTTCTCCCGCCGGGCCGGAACCCAGCACCACCACGTCGTAGTTGTAGACAGCCATGCGTACTCCTCAGAACAGGCCGCGGTGCCAGCAGCACCTACGGCTAAATCACGCCGAACAGCGGCGCGAAGGAACAATTGGGGGTCAATCAAGAACCCGGACACAGTCTATAGAAGCGTCAACGCCGCGCACATTAACCCTTGGTCGCGTCGTAGGCTACTTTTGCCTGCACTACAACGCCAGCTTTCGTATTGTTCTCAGTCAGTTTTTTCGCCGCTGAGGCGTTCGAAAGCCTTGTTGGTGCGGACGACAAAACCTGTATCGGCACGAATGACAAAGAATGCACCAATGTCATGTTTTTCGGCATAGTCCCACGCCCTTTCCGGGCCAAGAATCAGCAACAGCGTCGATAGTCCATCGGCCATCAACGCTGAAGGATGAATCACTGTGACTGACGCCAGGTCGTGTAGGACGGGTGCACCGCTGCGTGCATCAAAGGTGTGGGAATAACGCCGGCCATCCTGCAGGAAATAATTGCGATAGTCGCCGGACGTGGAGACGCCGTAGCCATCGACATTAATGACGCGTTCGGCGACCTGTTGATCATCACGGGGTTCTTCCAGAGCGATGCGCCAGGGTGAGCCGTCGAGTTTTCTGCCTTTGGCCTTCAATTCACCGGTGGCTTCGGCCAAGTAGTCTTGAATGCCCATGGCGTCGAGCCTCGCCGCGATAGTGTCGACGGCATAACCGGCAGCAATGCTGTTGAAATCGACTTCGACGGCGGCGTCTTTGCACAACTGATCGCCATTGGCGTGCAAGTGCTGATGACCAATGCGCGACATCACCTCAGCCAGTGCCTCGGCGTCAGGGACTTTCTCTTCGCGCCCTTGCGGGCCGAAGCCCCAGAGATTCATCAGCGGCTCCACGGTGAGATCGTAGGAACCTTCGCTTTGCGCTGACAGTTGCTCGCCCACAAGGACCAATTCCAGCACCGAGGCAGGCATTTTCTGACAGCTGTTCGCGGGCAAAGCGTTGAAGCGCTCAATGTCCGAATCATTGCGATAAGTCGATAACTGCCGATCGACTTCGCCAAGGATGCTCTCCACTTCACGGCGAACCTGCGTCGCGTCAGGCATGCCGGCGTGGCGCACGTACTTGATCGAGTACGTGCTGCCCATGGTCGGCCCACCGAAACCTTCCGTGGAATCGCCATTGCCGCAGCCAGCCAATATGCCCGCAAGAATCACGAGCCCAAGCAACCGTCCAGTGAACAATTATTCATCTCTCCGTAAAACCGCGACGGCCATTATGAATTAAAGGATCTGCAACATCTTTATACAAAATCCAATAGTGAGACCTGACCATGTCCTCCACCACGGGCAAAGGCAAAGCGATCTTTCGCGTTGTCAGCGGCAATTTCCTCGAAATGTTCGACTTTATGGTCTACGGCTTTTATGCCACAGCCATCGCTAAAACGTTCTTTCCCACCGACAGTGCCTTCGCCTCGCTGATGCTTTCACTGGCGACTTTTGGCGCTGGCTTCCTGATGCGTCCACTGGGGGCGATTTTCCTCGGCGCCTACATTGACCGTCATGGCCGTCGCCAAGGCTTGATCATCACGCTGGCGTTGATGGCTGCCGGTACGGTGCTGATTGCCTGCGTTCCGGGTTATGCCACCCTCGGTGTCGCCGCACCTTTGCTCGTTCTGTTCGGCCGACTGCTGCAAGGTTTCTCGGCGGGCGTCGAACTCGGCGGCGTGTCGGTGTATCTGGCAGAAATTGCCACCCCGGGTCGCAAGGGCTTTTTCGTCAGTTGGCAATCCGCGAGCCAGCAAGCGGCGGTCGTCTTCGCCGGCCTGCTCGGCGTCGGCCTCAATCACTGGCTAAGCCCGGAACAAATGGGTGATTGGGGCTGGCGCGTGCCGTTCCTGATCGGCTGCATGATTGTGCCGGTGATCTTTGTCATTCGTCGCTCACTGGAAGAAACCCCGGAATTCCAGGCGCGGAAACATCGCCCTACCCTGCGGGAAATTGTCCGCTCGATCGGTCAGAACTTTGGCATCGTCATCGCCGGCATGGCGCTGGTGGTGATGACCACCGTGTCCTTCTATCTGATCACCGCTTACACCCCGACCTTCGGCAAGGCAGAGCTGCATCTGTCGGATCTCGATGCGCTGCTGGTGACGGTGTGCATCGGCCTGTCGAACTTTTTCTGGTTGCCGGTGATGGGTGCGGTGTCCGATAAAATCGGGAGAAAGCCCCTACTGCTTGCGGCGACGATTCTGGCGATTCTTACCGCCTATCCTGCGCTGTCGTGGTTGGTGGCAAATCCGAGCTTCAGTCATTTGCTGATTGTCGAACTGTGGTTGTCGTTCCTGTACGGCTCGTACAACGGCGCGATGGTGGTGGCGCTGACCGAGATCATGCCGGTGGAAGTGCGTACTACCGGGTTTTCGCTGGCCTACAGCTTGGCGACGGCGACGTTTGGCGGTTTTACCCCGGCGGCGTGTACGTATCTGATTCATGTGCTGGATAACAAGGCAGCACCGGGGATCTGGCTGAGTGGTGCGGCGGTGTTGGGGCTGTTGGCGACATTGGTGTTGTTCCGGGGCAACAAGCATGAGTTGCGCACTGCGCAAGCGGCCATACCCGGCGGCGCTCGTTAAATAGCTATCGCGAGCAGGCTCACTCCTACATTGGATCTGTGTCGTTCACAAATCCCCATGTAGGAGTGAGCCTGCTCGCGATGAGGCCGGTACTGACAACACACTTCTAAAAGGCCCACAAACAAAAACGCCCCGACCAAAGTCGGGGCGTTTTCATGTGCAGCTATCGCTTAGCGCGGGAATGCTGGCGGATTTACATCAGCCATGTCTTCCATCACGCGAACCACCTGGCAGCTGTAACCGAACTCGTTGTCGTACCAGACGTACAGAACAACGCGGTTGTCCTGAACGATGGTCGCTTCAGCGTCGACTACACCGGCGTGGCGCGAGCCAACGAAGTCGGTCGAAACCACTTCCTGCGAATTGACGAAGTCGATTTGCTTGTGCAGATCGGAGTGCAGCGCCATGTAGCGCAGGTACTCGTTCATCTCTTCACGGGTGGCGGCTTTCTCGAGGTTGAGGTTGAGAATGGCCATCGACACGTTCGGCGTCGGCACACGGATCGCGTTACCGGTCAGCTTGCCGGCCAGCTCAGGCAGGGCCTTGGCAGCAGCGGTGGCAGCACCGGTTTCGGTGATGACCATGTTCAGCGCAGCGCTACGGCCACGGCGATCGCCCTTGTGGAAGTTGTCGATCAGGTTCTGGTCGTTGGTGTACGAGTGAACGGTTTCGACGTGACCGTTGATGATGCCGAACTTGTCATTCACAGCCTTCAGCACCGGCACGATGGCGTTGGTGGTGCAGGAAGCGGCGGACACGATCTTGTCTTCAGCGGTGATTTCACCGTGGTTGATACCGTGCACGATGTTCTTCAGCTTGCCTTTGCCAGGCGCGGTCAGAACAACGCGGTCGATACCCGGGCACGCCAGGTGCTGACCGAGGCCATCGGCGTCACGCCATACACCGGTGTTGTCCACCAGCAGCGCGTCTTTGATGCCGTACTGGGTGTAATCCACTTCAGTCGGGTTCTTCGCGTAGATCACCTGGATCAGGTTACCGTTGGCGGTGATGGTGTTGTTTTCTTCGTCGATGGTAATGGTGCCGTTGAACGAACCGTGTACCGAATCGCGACGCAGCAGGCTGGCGCGTTTGGTCAGGTCGTTTTCGGCGCCTTTGCGCACGACGATGGCACGCAGACGCAGACCGTCGCCACCACCGGTTTTCTCGATCAGGATGCGCGCCAGCAGACGGCCGATACGACCGAAGCCGTACAGCACAACGTCGGTGCCTTTACGTGCGGAAGCGTTTTGCTGGCCAACCACGTCAGCCATTTCTTCACGAACGAATTGCTCGGCGCTGCGGCCATTGCCTTCGTTACGGAATTTGAACGCCAACTTGCCCAGATCTACCGAAGCCGCGCCGAGCTTGAGCTCGCTCATGGCTTTGAGCAGTGGGAATGTTTCGTGGACGGAGAGTTCGCTGTCGTCGGAAGAACGGTGGCGAGCAAAGCGGTGAGCTTTGAGAATCGCGATGACAGACTGGTTGATCAGGCTGCGGCCATAGATCGAGCTCACCACGTTGTTATTGCGGTAGAGCTGACCGATTAGCGGAATCATCGCTTCTGCGAGTGCTTCACGGTCGATCCATTCACCAAGACACTGGTCGGGCTTCTGAGTCACGGTAACCTTCCACATGTAGGGGCAGAAAAAAGGGGCTACATTATGCCGCCGACAACCTCATTCAGCAATGCGCGCTTGTCGCGAAATCGGTAACAAAATTCCTTTCAAAAAAATAACGCCTCGCGCCAGCCCAGTAAATACGCGGCTTCCAGCGCAGTCAATTTTTCGTCGACTGTTAGACGATGTCTGTAACCCTCCGTAACACGAGCCAATTTCGGCACTACATAACCACTAAAAAAGTGCTCGTTTTTATGGTTACCACTACATTTCGCCAAAACAGCGAAGATAGACGTAGTCTGCAACTGACAGGCGGCACCGGACGCCGCTACAATTACCGACTTTGTCGCAAAGCCTGGAGCTCAACCTTCCGTGCCCGTTCTGCGTCTACCGCAACTCCCTGCCGAGGCAGGTAAACAGCATTGGGGCAATTTGCCCGGTGCTGCCCTCAGCCTGGCGATTGCCGAGGCTGCCAGCGCTGCCAAGCGCTTCACCCTGCTACTGACCGCCGACAGCCAGAGTGCTGAACGACTGGAACAGGAGCTGAGTTTCTTCGCCCCGGATTTGCCCGTTCTGCATTTCCCCGACTGGGAAACCCTGCCGTACGACCTGTTCTCGCCGCACCAGGACATCATTTCCCAGCGCATCGCCAGCTTATATAGGCTGCCCGAGCTGGAACATGGCGTGCTGGTGGTGCCGATCACCACGGCGTTGCACCGCCTGGCGCCGACCAAGTTTTTGCTCGGCAGCAGTCTGGTACTGGATGTCGGGCAGAAACTCGATGTCGAACAGATGCGCTCGCGGCTTGAAGCCAGCGGCTATCGCTACGTCGACACGGTGTACGAACACGGCGAATTCACCGTACGCGGCGCGCTGATCGACCTGTTCCCGATGGGCAGCAAACTGCCCTATCGCATCGACCTGTTCGACGACGAAATCGAAACCCTGCGCACCTTCGATCCGGAAAACCAGCGCTCCATCGACAAGGTCGATTCGGTCAAGCTGCTGCCGGCTCGTGAGTTTCCGCTGCAGAAAGATGCGGTCACCCGCTTCAAGGCGCGCTTTCGCGAGCGTTTCGACGTCGACTTCCGGCGCTGCCCGATCTTTCAGGATCTGAGCAGCGGCATCACTCCGGCCGGTATCGAGTACTACCTGCCGCTGTTCTTCGACGAAACCTCGACGCTGTTCGATTATTTGCCGCAGGACACCCAGGTGTTCTCGTTGCCGGGTATCGAGCAAGCAGCGGAGAATTTCTGGAACGACGTGCGCAATCGTTATGAAGAGCGCCGCGTCGATCCATCGCGTCCTTTATTGCCACCCGCCGAATTGTTCCTGCCGGTGGAAGACTGCTTCGCGCGCCTGAAGAGCTGGCCACGCGTGGTCGCCAGCCAGCAAGACGTGGAAAGCGGCGTCGGTCGTGAGCGCTTTCCTGCACAAGCACTGCCGAATCTGGCGATTGAAGCCAAAGCCACGCAACCGCTGGCCGCGCTTTCTGCCTTCCTCGATGAATTCCCCGGTCGCGTGCTGTTCACCGCCGAATCCGCCGGCCGTCGCGAAGTGCTGCTGGAGTTGCTGGAGCGTCTGAAGCTGCGACCGAAAACCGTCGACAGCTGGCCGGACTTCGTCGCGAGCAAGGATCGCCTGGCGATCACCATCGCCCCGCTCGACGAAGGCCTGATGCTCGACGATCCGGCGCTGGCACTGGTCGCGGAAAGTCCGCTGTTCGGCCAACGCGTCATGCAGCGTCGCCGCCGCGAGAAGCGTGCCGACGGCAACAACGATGCAGTGATCAAAAACCTCACCGAGCTGCGCGAAGGCGCGCCGGTGGTGCACATCGACCACGGTGTCGGCCGCTATCTGGGCCTGACGATTCTGGAAATCGACAATCAGGCTGCCGAATTCCTCACCCTGGAATATGCCGAGAACGCCAAGCTCTACGTGCCGGTGGCCAACCTGCATCTGATCGCCCGTTACACCGGCAGCGACGATGCGCTGGCCCCGCTGCACCGCCTCGGCTCCGAGGTTTGGCAGAAAGCCAAACGCAAAGCCGCCGAACAGGTGCGCGATGTTGCTGCTGAATTGCTCGACATCTATGCCCGCCGCGCCGCTCGCGAAGGCTACGCATTTGCCGACCCGAAAGCCGATTACGCCACATTCAGCGCTGGCTTCCCGTTCGAAGAAACCCCGGACCAGCAATCGACCATCGAAGCCGTGCGCGAAGACATGCTCGCGCCGAAGCCAATGGATCGACTGGTCTGTGGCGACGTCGGTTTCGGCAAGACCGAAGTGGCCATGCGCGCAGCGTTCATCGCTGTGCACGGCGGTCGCCAGGTGGCGATTCTGGTGCCGACCACCCTGCTCGCCCAGCAGCACTACAACAGCTTCCGCGACCGCTTCGCCGACTGGCCGGTGACTGTGGAAGTGATGAGCCGCTTCAAGTCGGCCAAGGAAGTCAATGCGGCGATCGCCGATCTGGCGGAAGGCAAGATCGATATTGTCATCGGCACGCACAAGCTGCTGTCCGACGATGTAAAAATCAAAAACCTCGGACTGGTGATTATCGACGAAGAACACCGCTTCGGTGTGCGTCAGAAAGAACAGCTCAAGGCCCTGCGCAGTGAAGTCGACATTCTTACGCTGACCGCCACACCGATTCCGCGCACGCTGAACATGGCGGTGTCGGGCATGCGCGATCTGTCGATCATCGCCACGCCGCCGGCGCGACGCCTGTCGGTGCGCACCTTCGTCATGGAGCAGAACAAGAGCACGGTCAAAGAGGCCCTGCTCCGCGAACTGCTGCGTGGCGGTCAGGTTTACTACCTGCACAACGATGTGAAAACCATTGAAAAATGCGCCGCCGATCTCGCCGAACTGGTGCCGGAAGCGCGTATCGGCATCGGTCACGGGCAGATGCGCGAACGCGAACTCGAACAGGTGATGAGCGACTTCTATCACAAGCGCTTCAACGTGCTGATCGCCTCGACCATCATCGAGACCGGTATCGACGTGCCAAGCGCCAACACCATCATCATCGAGCGCGCCGACAAGTTCGGTCTGGCGCAACTGCTCCAGTTGCGCGGTCGTGTCGGTCGCAGCCACCACCAGGCGTACGCCTACCTGCTGACGCCGCCGCGCCAGCAAATCACTTCGGATGCGGAAAAGCGTCTGGAAGCGATTGCCAACACTCAGGATCTCGGCGCCGGTTTCGTGCTGGCGACCAACGACCTGGAAATCCGTGGCGCCGGTGAACTGCTCGGCGATGGTCAGAGCGGGCAGATTCAGGCCGTGGGCTTCACGCTGTACATGGAGATGCTCGAACGCGCGGTGAAGTCGATCCGCAAAGGCGAGCAACCGAACCTCGATCAACCGCTGGGCGGTGGCCCGGAGGTCAACCTGCGAGTGCCGGCGCTGATTCCGGAAGACTATCTGCCGGATGTTCACGCGCGTCTGATTCTGTACAAGCGCATTGCTTCGGCCACCGACGAGGAAGGCCTGAAGGATCTGCAAGTCGAGATGATCGACCGTTTCGGTCTGCTGCCGGAACCGACGAAAAATCTGGTGCGTATCACTGCGCTGAAATTGCAGGCTGAGCAACTGGGCATCAAGAAGGTCGATGGCGGGCCGCAAGGTGGGCGCATCGAGTTCGAAGCACAGACGCCAGTGGACCCGATGACCCTGATCAAACTGATCCAGAGCCAGCCAAAACGCTACAAATTCGAAGGCGCCACGATGTTCAAGTTCCAGGTGCCGATGGAACGCCCGGAAGAGCGCTTTAATACTGTAGAGGCGCTGTTTGAGCGCCTCCTCCCGAAAACTGTTTGAAGGACGCCGCATGCGCCTGTTTCGCTCGCTGACTTTGCTACTCACCTTGGTAGCGCCTACGGCGTTTGCCGATGACCTGTATCAGGTCGAGATGATTCTGGTTCGCCAGAACGCTGTACCGGCAATTGTCAGCCGTGCCGCCCCGGAAGACTGGGCCGCCGGCGCCCAGCGCTTGGCCGATGACAGCCAGCGCACGCCGGCGTTGAATGACGTTGTCACAAAACTCACCGCCAGCGGCGACTACAGCGTGCTGATGCACAAAGCCTGGCAGCAAACCCTCGGTGAAGCGCCATCGAAAGTCGCGGTCAGCGACGGTCAGGAGCAGTACGGCCAGTTCCCGATCGAGGGCACGCTGGAGATGAAGCTCGGGCGTTTCACCGACGTCGCGGCCGATTTCTGGGTCAACAAGATCAACACCAACGGCCTGGTCACCGCCAGTGAGCGCCTGAAACAGGACAGCCACACCAAGAACGGCCAACTCAACTATCTCGATAACGGCCATCTGGCGCTGCTGATCAAGATCACTTCCCTGACCGCACCTGCGCCACGGGAAGCGCCTGAAGCGATTCCGGACTGATCGAAGTCCTTATGAACCCGCCGCTGAGTAAACCGTTGGCGCCCTCCTGGGTCAGCCGATTCAAGGAACAGAGCCTGGAGCGTGGCCGCCGCTACGCCCTGGAAAACCGGGTACGCATCGCCCAGGTCGGCGATGCAACGATCACCGCCAGTTGCGAAGGCTCTGGCGGTAACGTTTACCGTCAGACGATTCATCTTCGCGAGTCAGCCAAAGGCACTTTGCTGCTGGTCGATGCCGGCTGTACCTGCCCGGTTCGCAGCAACTGCAAACACTGCGCTGCTGTCCTGCTGAAAGTGCAGGAAACCCTCGATTACCCTGCCGCGGCCAAAGACGCCGAATTACTGGAGAAGCTCCAAGCCGTGCTGGAAAACCGTGGCCCGAAAGCGCCACCGCAAGTGCTGGTCGACAACGTGCAACCCTTGCCGCGCCTGTGGCTGGCCAGCGTCGAGTTCAGCGCCTTCGAACCGCGCAACGGCAAGATGCAGCGTTATATTCAGCACCGCGCGGCGTTGTCGTTCAGCTATCTGGATGAGTACGTCAGCGGGCAGAAGAACAGCGACATCCTGATCCGCCAGGAAACCCAGACACTGCGGATAAAACGCCACCCGGACGTCGAACAGTCCTACCGCGAACAGTTAAGAATCCTCGGCTTTCGTATCGCCACGCGGCAGAGCAAAGCGCTGCCGGAAAGCGCGGGCGAGCTGTACGAGATGGTCAATGACAGCGCCTGGCTGACGTTTACCCTCAACGATCTGCCAAAACTACGCAGCCAAGGTTGGGAGCTGCAGATCGACGAAGAGTTCGGCTTCGACCTGACCGCTGTGGATGACTGGTACGCCACGGTCGAGCAGGCGCCGGAGCGTGACTGGTTCGATCTGGAGCTGGGGATCATCGTCAATGGTGAACGTCTGAGCCTGCTGCCGATCCTGCTCAATCTGATGCGCTCGCACGCGGAAATCCTCAATCCGGAACGCCTGGCGCGCCGTCGCGATGACGAGCTGATTCTGGTCAATATTCCGCAACGCAACAGCGAGCACGGGCCGCTGCAAGTGGCGTTGCCGCTGGGGCGGTTGAAACCGGTGCTGATGACCCTAGGCGAGTTCTATTTGCAGGAACCGGGCGAAACCACTTTGCGCCTGAGCAAGGCCGACGCCACACGCCTGAACTCGCTGGAAGGCATTCCGCTCCTCTGGGAGGGTGGCGAGCAGATTCGTACGTTTGCTCAACGCCTGCGCGACATTCGTGATTTCAGCGCGCAAGCTCCAGAGGGCCTGAATGCGACGCTGCGTCCTTATCAGCTCGAAGGCTTGAGCTGGATGCAATCGTTGCGGCAACTGGAGGTTGGCGGGATCCTTGCGGATGACATGGGTCTGGGTAAAACCCTACAGACGCTTGCGCATATTCTCAGCGAGAAAAACGCCGGGCGCCTCGATCGACCGTGCATGGTGGTGATGCCAACCAGCCTGATTCCGAACTGGCTGGATGAGGCGGCGCACTTCACCCCGCAGCTGAAAGTGGTCGCGCTGTACGGCGCCACTCGTAAAAAACATTTCGATAATCTGGCCGATTTCGACCTGATCCTCACCACCTACGCGCTGCTGCCCAAGGACGTCGAACGTCTGGCCAAGCAGCCGCTGCACGTATTGGTGCTGGATGAGGCGCAGTACATCAAGAATCCGAACAGCAAAGCCGCTCAAGCCGCGCGCGAGCTGAACGCGCGTCAGCGTTTATGCCTGAGTGGTACCCCGCTGGAAAACCACTTGGGTGAACTGTGGTCGCTGTTTCACTTCCTGCTGCCAGGCTGGCTCGGCGACGTAAAAAGCTTCAACGCCGATTACCGTGTACCGATTGAAAAGCGCGGCAGCGAGGTCAGACTTCAGCACCTTAACGGTCGAATAAAACCGTTTCTACTGCGCCGCACCAAGGAACAGGTGGCCACCGAGTTGCCGCCGAAAACCGAGATCATCCACTGGGTCGATCTCAACGAAGCGCAACGCGATGTGTACGAAACCATGCGCCTGGCGATGGACAAGAAAGTCCGCGACGAGATCACCCGCAAAGGCGTGGCACGCAGCCAGATCATCATTCTTGAGGCGCTGTTGAAGCTGCGTCAGGTTTGCTGTGATTTGCGCCTGGTCAACGGCGCCACCCTGCCCGCTCGCGGCAGCACCTCGGGCAAGCTCGACAGTTTGATGGAAATGCTTGAGGAGTTGTTCGAGGAAGGCCGGCGGATTCTGCTGTTTTCGCAGTTCACCTCGATGCTGTCATTGATCGAAGACGAGCTGAAAAAACGTAACGTTTCCTACGCGTTGTTGACCGGCCAGACCCGCGATCGGCGTACACCGGTGAAGGAATTCCAGAGCGGCAAGCGGCAGATTTTTCTGATCAGCCTGAAGGCTGGCGGTGTCGGCTTGAACCTGACCGAGGCGGATACGGTGATTCACTACGATCCGTGGTGGAACCCGGCGACGGAAAATCAGGCAACCGACCGTGCTTATCGGATCGGTCAAGAGAAACCGGTATTCGTCTACAAGATGATCGCGCGGGGCACGGTGGAAGAGAAGATTCAGCACCTGCAGAAGGAAAAGTCCGACTTGGCGGCGGGCGTGCTGGATGGGCGCAAGGCCGGGGACTGGAAGTTGCAGAGTGATGATATTGAAGCGTTGTTTGCACCGTTGCCGGATAAGTCCGACAAGCGTTGAGACCTGCGTCGCCTGTTAGATAGCTTTCGCTGGCAAGCCAGTTCCCACAGGCTTATGAGTCGCACACAAAACTGTGATTCAACTCGATACCTGTGGAGCTGGCTTGCCAGCGATGGGGCCAACTCGGTCTCGGTCAGCTGCAGCCCTTGAGCACCCGCGCCAACGCCGATTTCACCTTACCCATCCCGTCATGCAATGCCTGCTCGATTTCGGCCATGGTGATCACTTCCGTGGTCTTGCCCGCCGCCGGGTTCACTACCAGCGCCAGACAGGCGTAATCCAGATCCAGCTCACGCGCCAGCGCCGCTTCCGGCATACCGGTCATGCCGACGATGTCGCAGCCATCACGCTCAAGACGCACGATCTCCGCCACGGTTTCCAGACGCGGGCCCTGGGTGCAGGCATACACGCCTTGATCGCTGTACTCGCAGCCTTCAGCGGCCACCGCAGCAATCAATTGCTGGCGCAACGGTTCGCTGTAAGGAAAGCTGAAGTCGATGTGGGTGACATGCTCCAGATCATCGGCGAAAAAAGTGTGCTCACGGCCGCTGGTGTAGTCGACGATCTGGTGCGGCACGCAGAAATGCCCGGTACCCATGGCCGAATGAATACCGCCCACGGCATTCACCGCGATGATCGCTTCGGCGCCAGCCTGTTTCAACGCCCACAGATTGGCGCGGTAGTTGACCTTGTGCGGCGGGAAGCGATGCGGGTGACCGTGACGGGCGAGGAACAACACTTCCTTGCCGGCGTACTCGCCAATCTGCACGTCGGCCGACGGCGCGCCGTAGGGCGTGTCCACCGCCAGCGATTGGCGAATGGTCAAGCCTTCGAGCTGGGTCAGGCCAGTGCCGCCGATGATTGCGTAAACCGTCATAGCGAAAAATCCTTAATCGATCAGTTGAGCGTCTTTGAGCGCGCCGATGGCGGTGAGCCAACGCGGATCCTGGCGGTAATCGGTGCTGGCGAATGCCTGACCACGCATGCGAGCGATGCGCTCGGAAGGCTTGACCTTCATGCGCTGAGCAGCGCTCAAAGCCAGTTCGGCAGCGGCGCGGTCGTTGCACACCAGACCCATGTCGCAGCCAGCAGTCAGCGCGGCTTCGATACGGCTGGCGGCGTCGCCGACCACATGGGCGCCCGCCATCGACAGGTCGTCGCTGAAGATCACGCCGTCGAACTGCAACTCGCCGCGCAGAATGTCCTGCAACCAGCGCCGGGAGAAACCGGCGGGCTGCGAATCAACCTGCGGATAGATAACGTGCGCCGGCATGATCGCAGCCAGTTGCCTGCTGAGTCTGGCGAAGGGCACGAGGTCGTTGGCGCGAATTTCGTCGAGGCTGCGCTCGTCATTCGGGATCGCAACGTGGGAATCGGCTTCGGCCCAGCCATGACCGGGAAAGTGCTTGCCGGTGGCCGCCATGCCCGCGCTGTTCATACCGCGAATAAACGCGCCAGCGAGCAACGCTGCGCGCTCCGGATCACCCTCGAAAGAACGCGTGCCGACGACGGCGCTGCGCTGGTAATCCAGATCGAGCACAGGGGCGAAACTCAGGTCCAGGCCGACGGCCAGCACTTCGGTAGCCATGATCCAGCCGCACTGCTCAGCGAGGTACTCGGCATTCGGATTGTCGGCAATGGCGCGCATCGCTGGCAGGCGTACGAAGCCCTGACGCAGGCGTTGCACACGACCGCCCTCCTGATCCACGGCCAACAGCAAATCCGGGCGAATCGCGCGGATCGCGGCGCTGAGCTCACGCACCTGGCGTGGATGCTCAATGTTGCGCGCAAAGATGATCAGACCGCCCACTTCGGGCTGACGCAACAATTGGCGATCTTCAGCCGTCAGCCAGGTACCGGCGACGTCCACCATCAACGAGCCTTGCAGGCCAGCAGTCATAGAGATTCCTTGAAAACGAAAAACCCGATCCGCACGAAATCGCCACCGGGGGCATTGCCCGGCAGGTCGGCGATATCTGTGAAGATCGGGTTCAGAACGAGAGTCGGCATGGGCGGCTAGCTTAGCGGATACAGGCTCGCGCGCCCACCCGTGCGCGGTTAAACCTTGGCGGCGACCGGCGTTGATTTGCTGCGCGGACGCAGTTGCGCAGTGGCCATCGCCGTATCGGTGACGCCGGTTTCAGCGCGCATGCCAGCGGCGAGGAACGGCACCATCAGGCGCATGACTTGTTCGATGGAGGTATTGACGCCGAAATCGGTCTCGGCAATCGCACGCAGCGCCTTGATGCCGGACATGCTGAATGCCGCGGCGCCGAGCATGAAGTGCACGCGCCAGAACAGCTCGATCGGCGGGATGCGCGGCGCAGCTTCGTTGACGAGCAACATGTAGCGACGGAATACCTTGCCGTACATGTCTTCCAGATAACGGCGCAAGTGGCCTTGGCTCTGGCTGAACGCGAGACCGAGCAAACGCATGAAGATCGACAGGTCATTGCCGCTGCGCGGCTGAACCACAAGGGCTTGCTCGACGAGGATCTCCAACAGTTCTTCAAGCGTCGGCTTGTTTTCAGGCTTGGCCTGACGACGCTCCAGCTCTTTATCGAGGCTGATACAGAACGGCCCGAGGAAGCGCGAAAAAACCGCCTGAATCAGCGCCTTCTTCGAGCCGAAGTGATAGTTAACCGCTGCCAGGTTGACGCCAGCCTTGCTGGTGATCAAACGCAATGAGGTTTCAGCGAAACCTTTCTCCGCGAACAACTGCTCGGCAGCATCAAGAATGCGTTCAACGGTTTCCGACTGGGCCATGGCTACTCCGCCTGACAAACACTTGTTTGAAACATACGTTTCAGCCTGTGCCTTGTCAAGCCTCCCGGTTCGTTTTGGGAATGGTCGGTCAGCTATTTAACCACACAAGACGCGCGCATTAGTAAGCAAGGCTGCCGACCGTCCGGCGGCCTGCAAAAAAACGGGCATTGCCAAGACCGCTTCACTGTATATAATCCCAGTCACTGTATAAAAAGACAGAGCGATCAATATGCTAAAGCTGACGCCACGCCAAGCCGAGATTCTGGCCTTTATCAAACGTTGCCTCGAAGACAATGGCTACCCGCCAACCCGTGCGGAAATCGCTCAGGAACTGGGTTTCAAATCGCCCAATGCTGCTGAAGAACACCTCAAGGCCCTGGCCCGCAAAGGTGCGATCGAGATGACCCCAGGCGCCTCGCGGGGCATTCGTATTCCGGGCTTCGAAGCCAAGGCTGACGACTCCACCCTGCCAATCATTGGCCGGGTCGCCGCCGGTGCGCCCATCCTCGCCCAACAGCACATCGAAGAATCCTGCAACATCAATCCAGCCTTCTTTCATCCGCGCGCCGACTATCTGCTGCGCGTTCACGGTATGAGCATGAAGGACATAGGCATTTTCGACGGCGATTTGCTGGCGGTGCACACCACCCGCGAAGTACGCAACGGCCAGGTCGTCGTTGCACGCATCGGCGATGAAGTGACCGTCAAACGCTTCAAGCGTGAAGGCAGCAAGGTCTGGCTGATTGCTGAAAACCCCGAATTCGCCCCTATCGAAGTCGACCTGAAAGATCAGGAACTGGTGATCGAAGGCTTGAGTGTCGGCGTCATCCGCCGCTAAAGGAGGCTTTATGCAGTTCCCACACACACCTCAGCAAACACAACTGCCTTTATTCGAAGCGTTTCTGGCGCAACCGATGGCGCCGACCCTGAAAGAAGTGGTCGAACGTCCGTGGAATGCCGAACCTGAAGTATTCAGTGAGCTGTCACTGCGCGGTGCGGCCGGAAACTGCCTGAACCTGCTTGCCCCGATCCTCCGCGAGTTGAGCGAAGATCAGGACGCACGCTGGCTGACGCTGATTGCGCCACCGGCGAGTCTCACGCAAACCTGGTTGCGGGATGCCGGCCTGAATCGTGAGCGTATTCTACTGCTGCAACCGCGAGGCACTCAGAGCGCACAGCAACTGGCATGCGAAGCGTTGCGCCTGGGCCGCAGCCACACAGTGGTAACCTGGCTCAACCCGTTGAACAGCAGTTCACGCCAACAACTGATCAACGCTGCACGTACGGGCGACGCTCAAAGCCTGAATATTCGCTTGGGTTGATTAGCTGGTAAAAAGCGCTGAGTGAAGCGCAGGGCTTCTCCAGGGACAGAGAAGCCGATCTGAAGCGACAATGACAAAAAACTGAAAACAGGCAGGGATCAATGAAGAACCCGCGGCCCCTCGTCCTTATCAAATTCGCCTTCAATCATTCGACCTGCCATCTGCACGCCGACGCTCAACATCGCCTTGGCGATTTCCACGTGCTGGCCCTGCAGGAAGGTTTTGGCATCCTCGGAGAAATCCAGAGTCACCAGAGAACCTTCGTCCTCAGCCCTGCGCAGTTCGATTCGGCCGTCTGGTAACTCGACAATTTCTAGAAAGGACGTTGGCATATAGGTCTGTTCTCCACGAAAGGCAGGGATTATATAGACATCATTCAGGCTTCGCTCGGGATCTTGACCAGCAGCATGTTTCAGATTGCCACCGAGTCAATCCCCATCAACACTCGTTCAAGCCTTCGCGAAACCGGAGAGCCAAGCCTTTAAGGTTTTGCCGCCAGCTTTCCAACTCCTCTCGGCTCAACTCTTCAGGCGCCTCTTCTTCGTCAAGGTTAACGGCCTGAATCAATGGCTGAGTTACATCGCCTTTTGGCTTATGGGGCACGCGAGGCGGTTGAAACATCGCCGAATGCGCCGCCAGCAGTTTTGCCAGCCACGTTTCCGAGTTGCCTGCCAACTCGATCATTTCCGCCAGCTCCGGGATTGCGATCGACTCCAGCACTTCGCGCGTCAGCAGCAACTCTGCGCGTGGCGCATTGGCTTGTGGCAGGCGGTAGAAACCGGCAATTTCATGGCAAAGACCCAACAAGGCGCCGTAGAGGTGAAACAACGCGGATTCGCGCCCGGCCTGAATCAGCGCCAGAGAATTCATCGCCCGCCCCTCTTCTGCGCGAGCCAAAGCTTCCAGCGACAGGCCGGCAAAATAGATCTTCTGGTTGGTACGGGTATAGAGTTCGTGGGCCATGAAGGCAGTCTCCACTACGAAATAATTGCTTCACACAGGCCGCACAGTGTCATGGATCAGTCGATCCCACCGCAAGCACAAAACAAAAAGGCCGCATGAAAACCCGAGGGTGTTCATGCGGCCTTTCAGTATCAGGCTAATGCTTACTCAGCTTTGGCCTTCGTACGCTTGTCTTCAACCGTCCACTTGCCGCCGTCGTAATAAGCCTTCCAACCGGTAGGTTTGCCATCGACTTCGGTCTGCACGTATTGCTCCTTGGTCTTGCGGCTGTAGCGGATGACCGCAGGCAGACCATCAGGATCCTTCTGCGGTGCTTCGCACAGGAAGTGATACTTCGGATCAATCTCGTCCTTGTGCGGCAGAATCTCGATCACCAACGGAGCACGTGTCTCGCGGTTTTTCGGGAACTGACTGGCCGCGAGGAACAAACCAGATGCTCCGTCGCGCAGGATGTAGGTGTCGTTGACCTTTTCGCATTTCAGCTCGGGCATCTTCACCGGATCCATCTTCGGCGGCGCTGCGTCACCACTCTTCAGCAGCTTGCGAGTGTTCTTGCAGGTCGGATTGGTGCAACCGAAAAACTTGCCGAAACGACCGGTCTTGAGTTGCATCTCACTGCCGCACTTATCGCACTCCAGACTCGGACCTTCATAGCCCTTGATGCGATAGCTGCCCTCTTCGATTTCGTAGCCCGCGCAATCCGGGTTGTTACCGCAGATGTGCAGCTTGCGCTTCTCGTCGAGCAGGTAAGCGTCCATCGCCGTGCTACAGATCGGGCAACGATGCTTGCCACGCAGTACCAAAGATTCCGATTCACCTTCGTCGTCCGCAGCGATTTCATCGCCCGGCACCAGGTTGACGGTGGCCTTGCAGCGCTCTTTCGGTGGCAGGCTGTAACCCGAGCAACCAAGGAACACGCCGGTCGATGCGGTACGAATCTGCATCGGACGACCACAGGTGGTGCACGGAATGTCAGTCATCACCGGCTGGTTGGCACGCATGCCGTTGTCCGGATTCTCCGCAACTTCGAGTTTCTTTTTGAAGTCGCCGTAGAACTCGTCCAGCACGCTTTTCCAGTCGCGCTCGCCCTGCGCCACATCATCGAGATTCTCTTCCATGCCGGCGGTGAAGCCGTAGTCCATCAGGTTCGAGAAGCTTTCAGAGAGACGCTCGGTAACGATATCGCCCATCTTTTCCGAATAGAAACGACGGTTATGCAGGGTCACGTAACCGCGATCCTGAATGGTCGAAATGATCGCTGCATAAGTCGAAGGACGACCAATACCGCGTTTTTCCATTTCTTTCACCAGGCTGGCTTCCGAGTAACGGGCCGGCGGTTTGGTGAAGTGCTGGGACGGATCGAGCTTGATCAGCTTCATCACGTCGCCCTGCGCCATATCAGGCAGAACGTCGTCATCGCCCGGCTTGGCAATCTGCGGCATGACGCGGGTGTAACCGTCGAACTTGAGGATACGGCCTTTGGCACGCAGCTCGAAATCGCCAGCACCGACGCTGACAGTGGTGGACAGGTATTGCGCCGGCAGCATCTGGCAAGCGAGGAACTGGCGCCAGATCAGCTCGTAGAGCCGTTCAGCGTCACGCTCCATGCCCGCCAGCTTACTTGGAATAGTGTTGGCGTCAGAAGGACGAATCGCTTCGTGAGCCTCTTGTGCGCCTTCCTTGCTGCTGTAGACGTTCGGCGTTTCCGGCAGGTACTTCTTGCCGAACTCGTCTTCGATATAGGCACGCGCCATCGTCACGGCATCGGCCGAGAGGTTGGTCGAGTCGGTACGCATATAGGTGATGTAGCCGGCTTCGTACAGACGCTGGGCCATCATCATGGTTTTCTTCACACCGAAGCCCAGGCGGTTACTTGCAGCCTGTTGCAGAGTCGAGGTGATGAACGGAGCCGAAGGCTTGCTGCTGGTCGGCTTGTCTTCGCGTTTGACGATGCTGTAGCTGGAAGCCTTGAGCTTCTCCAGCGCGGCCGTGGCCTGGGCTTCGTTGAGCGGCTTGAAGGCTTCGCCTTTTTCGCGAGCCACTTCGAAACGCACGGTCGAGCCTTTGGCGGTGCCGAGATCGGCATGCACTTCCCAGTACTCTTCCGGGTTGAACGCACGAATTTCGCGCTCACGCTCAACGACCAGCTTTACGGCTACCGATTGCACGCGACCGGCGGACAGGCCACGGGCAATCTTCGCCCAAAGCAGCGGCGAGACCATGTAACCGACAACGCGGTCAAGGAAACGACGTGCCTGTTGAGCGTTGACACGATCAATGTCCAGCTCGCCCGGCTTGGAGAACGCTTCCTGAATCGCCTTCTTGGTGATCTCGTTGAACACCACGCGCTTGTAACGGCTGTCGTCACCACCGATGGCTTCGCGCAGGTGCCAGGCAATGGCTTCCCCCTCGCGATCCAAGTCGGTTGCGAGATAGATGGTGTCAGCATCTTTGGCGAGCCGGCGCAGCTCTTCGATGACCTTCTCTTTGCCCGGGAGGATCTCGTACTTGGCTTTCCAGCCATGATCGGGATCGACACCCATACGCGAGACCAGTTGCTTGCGCGCTTTCTCTTTCGGCGAGAGCACCGGACCTTCGCCCGCAGCAGCCTTGCCGCGCTTGGCGGCTGGCTCTTTGCTGGCGCTAGCCGAACCGCTGGTGGGCAGGTCTCGGATATGGCCGATACTCGACTTCACCACGTATTGGTTACCCAGATACTTGTTGATGGTCTTGGCCTTAGCCGGGGATTCCACAATGACCAGCGATTTGCCCATGGATCAGAAAATTCCTGAATTCTAGAAGTGAAAGGCGGTTGGCGCCTGACGCGGCACCGCTATATATAGTTGATACAAGGTGAGGTCAAGCACAGGGTTCTGTGCGCACTCGCCTTATGCCTTGGAAAAAAGGCTTGGCTCGGCTTGCACCAAAGCAAAGCGTGGCACCTGCTCGCCGTCAACCTCGACTGACTCGAGGAACATGCTCAGAGGGCGCACCCAAAAGCCGTATTCCCCATACAGGGCTTGGTAAAACACCACTTCTTCTTCGGTCTCTGAATGCCGCGCCACACTGAATACGCGGTACTGCGGACCTTTGTAATGTTGGTAGAGCCCAGGTTGTATCGGCATGTGTTGGCGCTCACTCAAATTTTTTCAAAATAAAAACAAAATAAATCCACAAAAACAAAAACCGGGGCACTTGGCCCCGGCTTCCATCAACGAGACGCTTAGACGCGTTCGAAGACGGTGGAGATGCCTTGGCCAAGACCAATGCACATAGTGGCCACCCCGAAGGTGCCGCTATTCTGCTTCATCACGTTCAGCAAGGTGCCGGAAATACGGGCACCGGAGCAACCGAACGGGTGACCCAGGGCGATCGCGCCGCCGTGCAGGTTAACCTTCTCGTTCATCTTGTCGAGCACTTTCAGATCTTTCAGCACTGGCAGGGCCTGTGCGGCGAAAGCTTCGTTGAGCTCGAAGAAGTCGATATCGTTGATGCCAAGACCCGCGCGTTTCAGCGCTTTTTGTGTCGCCGGAACTGGACCATAGCCCATGATTGCCGGATCCACACCCGCCACTGCCATCGAACGGATAACCGCCATTGGCTGGATACCCAGATCCTGTGCACGTTGCGCCGACATCACGATCATGCACGAAGCACCATCGGTGATCTGCGACGAAGTACCGGCAGTCACGGTGCCGCCCTTTGGATTGAAGGCAGGCTTGAGGGCCGCCAGACTTTCCAGGGTGGTTTCCGGACGAATGGTTTCGTCGTAGTCGAACAGTTTCAGGAAACCGTTCTCGTCGTAGCCCTGCATCGGGATGATTTCGTCTTTGAACTTGCCTTCCACAGTAGCCTTGTGGGCCAACTGGTGGGAACGCACGCCGAAAGCATCTTGCTGCTCGCGAGTGATGCCGTGCATTTTGCCGAGCATTTCAGCGGTCAGGCCCATCATGCCCGAGGCTTTTGCCGCGTACAGCGACATGTGCGGGTTCGGATCGACACCGTGCATCATGCTCACGTGACCCATATGCTCGACGCCGCCAACCACGAACACGTCACCGTTGCCGGTCATGATCGCTTGCGCAGCAGTGTGCAAAGCACTCATCGACGAGCCACACAGACGGCTGACGGTCTGACCGGCCGAGGTGTGCGGGATCTGGGTCATCAGCGACGCCATGCGCGCGATGTTCCAGCCCTGCTCCAGGGTCTGGTTGACGCAGCCCCAGATCACGTCCTCGACTTCAGCAGGATCGACCTTGGCGTTGCGCTCCAGCAATTTGCTGATCAGGTGCGCCGACATGTCTTCGGCGCGGGTGTTGCGGTGCATGCCGCCCTTGGAGCGGCCCATCGGAGTACGACCGAAGTCGACAATCACGACGTCTCTTGGATTCAAGCTCATAAAATTTCACTCTCGCTCAAAAGTTGGGACGCTTAACCGAAGAACCGTTGGCCGGTTTTGGCCATTTCACGCAGTTTCGCGGTCGGGTGGTACAGCGCGCCCAAATCAGCGTACTGGTCAGCCAGGGCAACGAACTCGGCAACACCGATCGAGTCGATGTAGCGCAGCGCACCGCCACGGAATGGAGGGAAACCGATACCGTAGACCAGACCCATGTCGGCTTCGGCGGCAGTTTCAACAATGCCGTCTTCCAGGCAACGCACGGTTTCCAGGCACAGCGGGATCATCATCCAGTTGATGATGTCTTCGTCAGTGACTTCGCGCTGCTCGTAAACGATCGGCTTGAGCACTTCCAGTACCGACGGATCGGCAACTTTCTTCTGCTTGCCTTTCTTGTCGGCCTCGTAGGCGTAGAAGCCCTTGCCGTTCTTCTGACCCAGGCGCTTGGCTTCGTACAGCACGTCGATGGCCGAACGACGGTCATCCTTCATGCGATCCGGGAAGCCTTCAGCCATTACGTCACGACCATGGTGACCGGTGTCGATACCGACCACGTCCATCAGGTATGCCGGGCCCATCGGCCAGCCGAATTTTTCCATGACCTTGTCGATACGGACGAAGTCGACACCGGCGCTGACCAGCTTGGCGAAACCGCCGAAGTACGGGAACAGGACGCGGTTGACCAGGAAGCCCGGGCAGTCGTTGACGACGATCGGGTTCTTGCCCATTTTCTTGGCGTAGGCCACGGTGGTGGCAACCGCCAGCTCACTCGACTTCTCGCCACGGATCACTTCAACCAGCGGCATCATGTGCACCGGGTTGAAGAAGTGCATACCGACGAAGTTTTCCGGACGCTTGAGGGCCTTGGCCAGCAAACTGATAGAAATTGTCGAGGTGTTGGACGCGAGGATGGTGTCCTCTTTGACCTGACCTTCGACTTCAGCCAGTACGGCTTGCTTGACCTTCGGGTTCTCGACCACAGCTTCGACCACCAGATCGACGTGACCGAAGTCGCCGTAGGACAGGGTCGGACGAATGGCGTTGAGCACTTCAGCCATTTTCGCCGCGGTCATGCGGCCTTTATCAACGCGGCCAACCAGCAGTTTGGCGGCTTCGGCCAGCCCCTGCTCGATACCGTGCTCGTTGATGTCCTTCATCAGGATCGGCGTGCCTTTGGAGGCCGACTGATAAGCGATACCGCCACCCATGATGCCGGCGCCGAGTACAGCGGCCTGCTTCACGTCTTTGGCGATTTCGTCATAAGCCTTGGCCTTTTTCTTCAGCTCCTGATCGTTCAGGAACAGACCGATCAAGCTCTGCGCGGCAGAGGTCTTGGCCAGTTTGACGAAACCGGCGGCTTCGACTTCCAGCGCCTTGTCACGACCGAAGTTCGCGGCTTTCTGGATGGTCTTGATCGCTTCAACCGGTGCCGGGTAGTTCGGGCCAGCTTGCCCTGCCACGAAACCTTTGGCGGTTTCGAAAGCCATCATTTGTTCAATGGCGTTCAGCTTGAGTTTTTCAAGTTTTGGCTGACGCTTGGCCTTGAAGTCAAACTCGCCGGAGATGGCGCGCTTGATCAGTTCGAGGGCAGCTTCCTGCAGTTTCTCTGGAGCAACCACGGCGTCGACGGCGCTGACTTTCAGAGCGTCTTCAGGGCGGTTTTCCTTGCCGGCGGCAATCCATTCGATGGCGTTGTCGACACCGATCAGACGCGGCAGGCGCACCGTACCGCCGAAGCCTGGGTAGATGCCCAGTTTGACTTCCGGCAGACCGATCTTGGCTTTGGTCGACATGACGCGATAGTCAGCCGCCAGGCACATTTCCAGACCGCCGCCCAAAGCGATGCCATTGATGGCCGCTACAGTCGGAACATTGAGGTCTTCGAAATCGCTGAAGATCTTGTTGGCTTCGAGATTGCCAGCAACCAGCTCGGCATCCGGCAGCTTGAAGTTCTCGACAAATTCGGTGATGTCGGCGCCGACGATGAACACGTCCTTGCCACTGCTGACGATCACGCCCTTGATCGAAGCATCTGCCTTGATGGTGTCTACGGCCTGACGCAGTTCGTTCAGGGTTAGACGGTTGAACTTGTTGACGGACTCACCCTTGAGGTCGAATTTCAATTCGACGATGCCACTTTCAAGAGCTTTAACCGTGATGGCTTTACCTTCGTAAATCATCAACTGATCTCCACGATATGGAAGCTGAACAGTACACGTCGGACGCAGGCGAATGGCTCGGCAGGACGCTTTTTCGTCGATGCTAACGCCAATCCACCCGGCACACCCGCCAACGCGATAGTCGGGATTCTGTAGGAGCAGTCTGTAAGACAAACGCTCAATTCATACGCCCGTTTGATTTGGGTACGTCACCTTCACGGAATTTCCGACAATTGTCAATCGCCCAAAATACGGGTTGAAAAGCGACTTTGCGGTCATTTCTGTAAGACGAAGACCCGCAACACGCATCTGCATGTGAAGTCATTCATAGAATCAATAGTTAGAAAAGTCGCCCTAATTCGCCGCAGCTATTGTTTAAAGGGCTACGCTGGAGTGACTAGACGGAGATGTCGCTGACCGAGTCAACGTGAAAAGAGTTTCCGGCCTGCCTGGCCAACCCCGCCCGATGAATCATGTCGGGCTTTTTATTGCGCGTCTGCCGGACGTTTCACACCGTTGCAGTGCGAAAAGTCCGCGCGTCATGCCAGCGCTTTCAGAGTGGCGTCGATATCCTGCAAAACCGTGGCTTCGCCCTTCTCGCCCCAATACAGAGCGATCATCTGCTTGTCCGCCTCGACTTTGAAAACATTGCCCGGCAACTTTTCGAAATGATTGAGCAGCGTTTGATCCTCGCAGACTTCCTGCCACTGATTGACCCATACACCCGGCGATTTCTGCCAGTAAGTCCAGCAGACAGGCTGCTTGCTCCGACGTGGCCGATGATACTGCGCACAAGGATTCGGTGGCTCTTGCGCCAGCCAGTGCGGCCATTCCTGAGGCGCCAGCTGCATGGCCAGGCCGATGCGCCGCGCCTCCATACGCAGGGCGATTCGACCGCTTTGCGCGCGCGATGGACGCAACCACGCCAGCGGACTTAAAACCACCAGCAGGATTGACACCACTAACCAGACCGTCATATCTCTATTCCCAATTCTCGGTGAGCGCATTGTGTCACTTTGGAACCAATGCGCTTGAAACCAGCCATACTTAACAATATTGAAACCTCACGAGGAGCACCTCATGCCCTACCACCACATCCTGGTCGCTGTAGATCTGACCGAAGAGTGCGACCCTGTGATCCACCGCGCCCGCGAGCTTTCCGTGAGCAATGGCGCCAAGCTGTCGCTGGTGCATATTGTCGAACCGATGGCCATGGCGTTCGGCGGCGACGTGCCGATGGATCTGTCACAACTGCAACAACAGCAGTTTGATCAGGCCAAGGAGCGCCTGGAGCGTTTGAAGCTCAAGTACTCCGAACTCGAAGGCGCCAACTGCCACCTGACTTATGGCCAGCCACGCCAGGAAATCCATCATTTCGCCAAGGAACAAGCGTGCGATCTGATCGTGGTCGGCAGTCATGGTCGTCACGGCCTGGCCTTGCTGCTCGGCTCGACCGCCAACGACGTGCTGCACGGCGCGCCATGCGATGTATTGGCAGTACACCTGGTCAAACGTTGAAACACCGTTCCATGTAGGAGTGAGCCTGCTCGCGATAGCGTTCTGACAGTCGACGAATCCGTTGAATGCCAAACCGCTATCGCGAGCAGGCTCACTCCTACAAGGGAGCTGCGTTTACATATGAAAAGCCCGGCGTTCATCACTGAACGCCGGGCTTTTTCACATCAGGATCAATCAGGCATCCAGCTCGGCCCAACGCTCCACCAACGCATCCAGCTCAACCTGTAACTGCTCCAGCGAAGCAATCACCTTGGCCGTATCAGCTGCAGGACGCTGATAGAAACCTGCGTCAGCCATTTCAGCTTCCACGGCAGCGATCTGCTGTTCCTTGGCGTCGATATCGCCCGGCAACGCTTCCAGCTCGCGTTGCAGCTTGTAGCTCAACTTCTTCTTTGCGGCCGGGGCTGCGGCGGCAGGCGCTGCAACGACTGCTGGCTCGGCAGTGACCACCGCCGAATTCAGATCAGCCTTGCCCGACTTGCTTTCAGTCACGCCCAGCAGACGCGGCGAGCCGCCCTGACGGATCCAGTCCTGATAACCACCGACGTACTCACGCACCTTGCCTTCGCCTTCGAAGACCAGCGTGCTGGTCACCACGTTGTCGAGGAATGCCCGGTCGTGGCTGACCATCAGCACGGTACCGTTGAAGGTCAGCAGCACTTCTTCGAGCAGTTCCAGCGTTTCCACGTCGAGGTCGTTGGTCGGTTCGTCGAGCACCAGCAGATTCGCCGGTTTGCTGAACAGTTTGGCCAGCAACAGACGTGCACGCTCACCACCCGACAGCGCCTTGACCGGCGTGCGGGCACGCTGCGGGCTGAACAGGAAGTCACCGAGGTAGCTGAGAACGTGGCGGCTCTGACCGTCGATATCGATGAAGTCGCGACCTTCGGCGACGTTGTCGATCACGGTTTTTTCCAGATCCAGCTGATGACGCAACTGGTCGAAATACGCCACGTCGATCCGTGTGCCCTCCTCCACTTTGCCGCTGGTCGGTTGCAGACCGCTGAGCATCAGTTTCAGCAGGGTGGTCTTGCCGGTACCGTTGGCGCCGAGCAGACCAATCCGGTCGCCGCGCGTCAGTACCATCGAGAAATCCTTGATCAGGAACGGGCCGCCCGGGTGAGCGAAACTCACGTTCTCGAGCACCATCACCTGCTTGCCCGACTTGTCGGCAGTGTCCAGCTGAATGTTGGCCTTGCCAGTGCGCTCACGACGCTCGCTACGCTCGACGCGCAACGCTTTCAGGGCGCGGACGCGACCTTCGTTACGGGTGCGACGGGCCTTGATGCCCTGGCGGATCCAGACTTCTTCCTGGGCCAGTTTCTTGTCGAACAGCGCGTTGGCGGTTTCTTCAGCGGCCAGCGCGGCTTCTTTGTGCACGAGGAAGCTGGCGTAGTCGCCGTTCCAGTCGATCAGGCCGCCGCGATCCAGTTCGAGAATGCGCGTCGCGAGGTTTTGCAGGAAGGAACGGTCGTGCGTGATGAACAGCACGGCGCCCTGGAAATCTTTCAGTGCTTCTTCGAGCCAGGCAATCGCACCGATGTCCAGGTGGTTGGTCGGTTCGTCGAGCAGCAGCAGATCCGGTTCGGACACCAGCGCCTGCGCCAGCAGCACGCGCCGACGCCAGCCGCCGGACAACTGGGCGAGGGTCTTGTCGGCCGGCAGTTGCAAGCGGCTCAAGGTGCTTTCGACCAGAGTCTGCAAACGCCAGCCATCACGGGCCTCGAGATCTTGCTGAACGTGCATCAGCTTGTTCAGGTCTTCTTCAGTGACGCAGTTCTGCGCGAGGTGATGGTACTCGGCGAGCAACGCGCCCACGCCATCAAGGCCTTCAGCGACCACGTCGAACACCGTCCGATCGTCGGCCACTGGCAATTCTTGCGGCAATTCGCCGATTTTCAGACCGGGGGCACGCCACACCGAGCCGTCATCGGGCTTCTGGTCGCCCTTGACCAGTTTCATCATGCTGGACTTGCCAGTGCCGTTGCGGCCGATGATGCACACCCGCTCACCACGGGCGATCTGCCAGGACACCTTGTCCAACAACGGCATAGCGCCGAACGCAAGGGACACATCGCTGAATTTGAGCAGGGTCATGAGCTTCTCCAAAAACCGGGCGCGCATTCTACCTGAGTTAGGGCTTCAGCAGGCCGGCAATTTGTCTGTCGAAGCACTCTGCACAACAATTGTTGCGAACTTGTGCTGCGAGGCCGGCAAAGCTTTCGCCGCTTGCTGGCAAAAGGCTAAGCTACAGATAATTCAGTGCTGATTCGTGTCGGCACTTGTCATGATTTCTCTGCCCGGATGTCTCATGCGCAGTCGCCTTTTCAGTGTTTTGTCCTGTTTGCTACTTACCGCCGCTGCCGTTCAATCCGCCCAGGCGGTGGACCTGTCCACCCAACGCCAGTATTACGATGAAGCCAAGCGTGCGCTGGCCAAAGGCGATACTGGCCCGTATTTCCGTTACAGTCAGGCGCTGGCCGATTATCCGCTGGAACCGTACCTGGCCTACGACGAACTGACCGCGCGCCTGAAAACCGCAAGCAACGCGGAGATCGAAAAATTCCTCGCCGAGCACGGTGACCTGCCCCAGGCCAACTGGATGAAGTTGCGCTGGTTGCGCTGGCTCGCCGACCGTGGCGACTGGGCAACCTTCGTCAAATACTACGATCCGAAACTCAACTTCACCGAACTGGACTGCCTCAACGCGCAATACCAGATCACCCACGACAAGAAAGCCGAAGGTTATGCCAATGCCGAAAAGCTCTGGCTGACCGGTAAATCGCAACCCGCCGCGTGTGACGCGTTGTTCGGCATTTGGGCCGCTGATGGCCAACTGACTGAACAGAAGCGCTGGGAGCGCACCAAGCTCGCTGCTCAGGCGCGCAACTATCCTCTGGCAAACAGCCTGGTCAACGGTCTGACCACCCTCGCCCCGCGCGGTCGCTTGTTGGTTGATGTGGCGCAAAAACCGGAGCTGCTCAATCAGCCATCGCGCTTTACCCCGGCCGACGAACCGATGTCCGACGTGGTCAGCCTCGGCCTGCGCCGCCTCGCCCGTCAGGATCCGGACAAGGCCATGGCAATGCTGGACGGATACGCCAGCAGCATGCATTTCTCCCGCGATGAGAAAGTCGCGATCGCTCGGGAAATCGGCCTGACCCTGGCCCGGCGTTTCGACAGTCGCGCGCTGGACGTGATGACCAAGTATGACCCCGAGCTGCGTGACAACACGGTTTCCGAATGGCGCCTGCGCCTGCTGTTGCGTCTGGCTCGCTGGGACGACGCCTATCAACTGACCAAGCGTCTGCCGCAAGACCTCGCCACCACCAACCGCTGGCGCTATTGGCAGGCGCGCAGTCTGGAACTGGCGCAGCCACAGAACCCCGAGGCGCAAACCCTGTACAAAAACCTCGCGCGCGAGCGTGATTTCTACGGTTTCCTCGCCGCTGACCGCTCGCAATCGCCGTACTCGCTGAACAACAAGCCATTGATGCTCAGCCAGGCGCTGATCAACAAGGTGCGCAACACCCCGGGCGTCCGCCGTGCGCTGGAATTCCATGCTCGCGGGCAGATCGTCGACGGTCGCCGCGAGTGGTATCACGTCAGCCGCCATTTCAACCGCGATGAGATGGTTGCCCAGGCAAAACTCGCTTATGACCTGAAATGGTACTTCCCGGCGATCCGCACCATCAGTCAGGCGCAGTACTGGGACGATCTGGATATTCGTTTCCCGATGGCCCACCGCGACACCCTCGTGCGTGAAGCCAAGGTACGCGGCCTGCACTCGAGCTGGGTGTTTGCCATCACCCGCCAGGAAAGCGCCTTCATGGACGACGCGCGCTCCGGCGTCGGCGCCAGCGGCCTGATGCAGCTGATGCCCGGCACCGCCAAGGAAACCGCGCGCAAGTTCAGCATCCCGCTGGCCTCGCCGCAGCAAGTGCTCGATCCGGACAAAAACATCCAGCTCGGCGCCGCTTACCTGAGCCAGGTGCACAGCCAGTTCAACGGCAACCGCGTCCTCGCCTCCGCTGCCTACAACGCAGGCCCCGGTCGCGTACGCCAATGGCTGCGTGGCGCCGATCACCTGAGTTTCGACGTCTGGGTGGAAAGTATCCCGTTCGACGAAACCCGCCAGTACGTGCAGAACGTACTGTCGTACTCGGTGATCTACGGCCAGAAACTCAACTCGCCACAGCCGCTGGTGGATTGGCACGAACGCTACTTCGATGATCAATGACCTGTAGGAGCTGCCGCAGGCTGCGATCTTTTGATCCTGCTTATAAAAATGCCCGCATTTTCATGCGGGCATTTTTAGATCAAAAGATCGCAGCCTGCGGCAGCTCCTACAGGTGCCTATAGACCGATCATCCCCCGATGCAAGCAATACCCATCAGAGTTGATCAGCCGTGACTTTTCCATCATTGAACTGCAACGCCGCCAACCGTGCATACAGCGGATTGCTGGCAATCAACTCCTGATGAGTACCAATGGCCACAAGTTTGCCCTGATCCATCACCGCAATCCGGTCAGCGTTTTTCACCGTGGCCAGTCGATGCGCGATCACCAGGGTAGTGCGATTCTGCATCAGACTCGGCAGCGCTTCCTGAATCAGGTGTTCGCTCTGTGCATCGAGGGCGCTGGTGGCTTCGTCCAGCAGCAGGATCGGTGCGTCGACCAGCAACGCCCGGGCAATCGCCAGACGCTGACGCTGACCACCGGAAAGACCGAGACCACCATCGCCGAGATGGGTCTGGTAACCGTTGGGCATGTTTTCGATAAAATCGTGGGCGTGAGCAATCTTTGCGGCTTCCTTGACCTGCGCCAGCGTCGCCCCGGGGTTACCGTAACGAATATTCTCTTCAACGCTGCCGAAAAACAGCGCCGGCGACTGTGACACCAAAGCGAAATGGCGGCGCAAATCCAGCGGATCAAGACGGGTCAACGGCACACCATCAATGAGGATCTGCCCCTCCAGCGGGTCGTAAAAACGCAACAGCAAGTCATATACCGTGGACTTACCGGCGCCGGACGGCCCGACCAGTGCCAGTGTCTCACCAGCCCGAATGGTCAGATTCAAGCCATTGACCGCGTAGCTTTCAGGACGCGAGGGGTAGGAAAAGCGCACGTCCTGCAATTGCAGTTCGCCTCGCACGCGCTGCGGCAAGGTCACCAGCCCGGTGGTGGGTGGCTGGATGATGTTTTCCGAACCGAGCAGTTCCGCGATGCGCTCAGCGGCCCCTGCTGCTCGCTGCAGTTCGCCAATCACCTCGCTCAAGGTGCCAATGGCACTGCCGACAATCAGGCTGTAAAAGACAAACGCCGCCAGTTCGCCACCGGTGATGCGTCCGGCGATCACGTCCATGCCGCCGACCCACAACATCACCGCCACCGCGCCGAGCACCAGCACGATCACCATGGTGATCATCCACGAGCGCTGGAAGATGCGTTTGCGCGCCGTGTCGAAAGCGTCCTCGACCGTTGTCGCAAAACGGCGCTCATCCTGGACCTGGTGGTTGTAGGCCTGCACGGTTTTGATCTGGCCAAGGGTTTCCGACACATAGCTGCCGATATCGGCGACCCGGTCCTGGCTCAAACGCGACAGATTGCGCACGCGTCGGCCGAAAATCAGGATCGGCGCAACCACGAACGGTAAGGCAATCACCACGATGCTGGTGAGTTTCGCGTTGGTCACGAACAACAGGATGACACCGCCGATGACCATCAGCAGGTTGCGCAGGAACATCGACAGCGATGAGCCGATCACCGATTGCAGGAGTGTCGTGTCGGCGGTCAGCCGCGACTGGATCTCCGAACTGCGGTTGTTCTCATAGAAGCCGGGGTGCAGATAAACCAGATGGTTGAACACCTCGCGGCGAATATCGGCCACGCAACGCTCGCCGATCCACGACACCCAGTAAAACCGCGCGAACGTGCCGACCGCCAGGCCCAGCACCATCAACATGAAGATGCCGATACTCTGGTTGAGCTGATGCGGCGACTGGGTCATGAAGCCGCGGTCGACCAACAATTTGATCCCCTGCCCCATCGACAACGTGACGGCAGCAGTGACGATCAACGCCAGCAGCGCACCGATGACCTGCCAGCGGTAAGGGGCCAGAAATCGGCTGGTCAGACGCAGGGCGCGCCGGTGCCTGGAAGAAAGCTTCGGGGTCATTCAGGTACACATCCGTGTTGATGAAAGGGCTAGCCTAAACCTTCTTGGGGCGGAACTCTGTAAATCACAATGAGTCAGGTTAAATATGCCCCCAAAGACTAGGCCATAGTTGCTATTGGTCTAATGGCCGGGTTGAGACGAGCGGTCATTTCTGTTGGAGTGGAGTTGCCACCATCGACAGACCGCAGGGAGTTGTCACAGCCCGGTCACGTGGCGGTTTTAACTTAGGCGTACAACCTGATGAGGAGACAGGCCATGTCCTTGCAACACAGCAGCGATGACAAGATTGAAGTGATCCGCACCAAACCCGGCCAGACTCTGGGTTGCTCGATTATCGATAAGGATGGGCGCGAAGTACCGATCACTGAAGACATGATCCAGGACGCCTGCCGCGAACTGGAGAAGCGATTGGTCAAGCCTGCCGAACAAGAGTGATATAGCCACCGTCTTCCTGACCCGGCCCCTTTGGCCGGGTTTTTTCTGTCTGCAGATCAGGTATTTGTAGCGCGGCCTTCGCGAGCAGGCTCGCTCCCACATGGACCTCTGAAGATCTCCTGTGGGAGCGAGCCTGCTCGCGAAAGGGCCGACCCGGTTTCTAGACGGCCACCGCCCCCAGCGCCGCCACGATCTTCGCCAACGCCGGCGAATGCCCCTCAATCCGCACCTTCAGCCCTTCAATCTCGCGCCGCACCGGATACTGCTTGCGCAACACATCAAACGCCGCACGCTGCTCGCCGACATTACCTACAAGGCTGCGGCGAAAATCCGCATCATCGCGGCGCGGGTCGTACACGCCACGGCACAACATCGCAAGCGCCCAGGCCGGATCGCTCTCGGCGTGCAGGGAAACTTCCGACAACCACGGTGCCGGTAGCAGGTCACTGAGCTGGATGCTCGCGGGCTGACCGATAAATTCACAGTACGCCTGATAGATCTGCGCCGTGCCGCGCTGTTTGCCATCGAGGCTGTAACCGGCGATGTGCGGTGTGGCCAGTACACAGAGTTCGGCCAGGGCCACATCGACTTCGGGTTCGGCCTCCCAGACATCCAGAACGGCCTGCAGGTCTTCACGCTCCAACAACACTTCGCGCAGGGCCACGTTATCCACCACCGGACCACGGGCCGCGTTGATCAGCCAGGCGCCCGGTTTGAGTTGCTGTAAACGTTGCTGATCAAACAGATGCCAGGTCGCGCCATCACCGCTACGGGTCAGCGGTGTGTGCAGACTGATCACATCGCACTGTTCGATCACCTCTTCAAGGCTGACGTAATCACCGCCCTCGGCAGCCTGACGCGGCGGATCGCAGACTTTCACATTCCAGCCCAGGCCCTTCAAGACCTGGATCAGTCGACCGCCCACTTCACCGGCGCCGATAACGCCGTAGGTGCGTCGCGTCAGATCGACGCCTTCGATTTCAGCCAGCGTCATCAAACTGCCCAGCACGTAATCGACCACGCCGCGGGCGTTGCAACCGGGTGCGCTCGACCAGACGATGCCCGCCTCGTTGAAGTAATCCAGATCCAGGTGATCGGTGCCAATGGTGCAGGTGCCGACAAAACGCACCTTGCTGCCCTCAAGCAGCGCACGATTGACGTTGGTTACCGAACGCACCAGCAACACATCGGCCTGTTCGACCGAGGCACGGTCAATCGAGCGGCCAGGCACGCGGCGAATCTCGCCGAAACCGGCAAAAAAAGCGTCGAGCAGCGGGATATTTTCGTCGGCAACAATCAGCATGGCGGGCTCCTTGGGCGGATAACCAGTTTAACGGCAGGAGCTGCCGCAGGCTGCGATCTTTTGCTGTTGATCTAAAAAAACAACGTCAAAAGATCGCAGCCTGCGGCAGCTCCTAGAGGTTACAAATGCGCAACAGAGGATTTTTCCTGACCAAGGCGTCAGCGGCGTAGAATGCGGCGCCTTGCGCATCAACCTCTGTGGACGCTTTGCCTGTGAATTCCGTAACTGACCAACCTGTCGCCACCTCCCTCACCCGCCCAGCGCGGATTCGCCTGGAGTTCAAGAACCTGCTCGCCCTGGCGCTGCCGATCATCATCGCGCAACTGGCGACCACGGCCATGGGCTTCGTCGATGCAGTGATGGCAGGCCGTGTCGGGCCAAAAGATCTGGCGGCGGTGGCGTTGGGCAACTCGATCTGGGTGCCGGTGTTTCTGCTGATGACCGGAACATTGCTGGCAACCACGCCGAAAGTCGCCCAGCGTTTTGGCGCTGGCAGCCACAGCGAAATCGGCCCGCTAGTGCGTCAGGCGCTGTGGCTGGCGCTGGTGGTCGGGCTGATCGCGACGGCGATGCTGGTGGCCGCCGAGCCGGTGTTGCACTTGATGAAGGTCGACCCGGAGCTGATCGGCCCGTGCATGCAATACCTGCACGGCATCGCCAGCGGTCTGCCGGCCGTGGCGTTCTATCATGTCCTGCGCTGCACCAGTGACGGCATTGGCCGTACCCGCCCGGCCATGGTGTTGGGTCTGTGCGGCCTGGCACTGAACATTCCGCTGAACTACATCTTCATTTATGGCCACTTCGGCGTCCCAGCGATGGGCGGTGTTGGTTGCGGCTGGGCCACGGCGATTGTGATGTGGGTGATGGCATTGGGGCTGGCCGGGTATGAGCGCTGGGCGCCGGCCTACCGTTCCAGCGAAATTTTCAGCCGTTTCGACTGGCCACAATGGGCAGTGATCAAACGACTGCTGGCAATTGGTCTGCCGATCGGTATCGCGGTGTTTGCCGAGTCGAGCATTTTCGCGGTGATTGCGCTGTTGATCGGCAGCCTCGGTGCCACCGTGGTCGCCGGGCACCAGATTGCGCTGAACGTCAGCTCACTGGTGTTCATGATTCCGTATTCGCTGGGCATGGCCGTTACCGTGCGCGTCGGTCAGGCGCTGGGCCGCGAAGAACCACGCGAGGCACGCTTTGCCGCTGGCGTCGGTATGGGCACCGCGCTGGCCTACGCCTGCCTGTCGGCGAGCATGATGCTGTTGCTGCGCGAACCGATTGCGGCGATCTACACCGCTGACCCGACGGTGATTCACATTGCGGCGATGCTGATTGTGTACTCGGCGCTGTTCCAGTTTTCCGACGCGATCCAGGTCACCGCTGCCGGCGCGCTGCGCGGTTATCAGGACACGCGAGTGACGATGATCCTGACCCTGTTCGCCTATTGGGGCATTGGTTTGCCAGTGGGCTACGCCCTCGGTCTGACCGATTGGCTCGGTGAACCACGCGGCCCGAGCGGTTTGTGGCAGGGTCTGATCGTTGGCCTGAGCTGTGCGGCGTTGATGCTGTCGATCCGTCTGACGCGCAGCGCGCGCAAACGTATTCGGATCAGTCGCTCGGCGGGCTAAACCCTTTAAACCGGGACAAAAAATGTGGGAGCCAGCCTGCTGGCGAATGCGGTGTATCAGTCGCCATCAATAGTGACTGAGATACCGCTTTCGCGAGCAGGCTCGCTCCCACATTTGGTTTTGCGCTCGCCTGGGGCTCAGGCGTGTTTCTTGCGAATCCAGTACAGGTAAGTACCAGCCTCTTCGTGTTGGCTCACCAACTCATGGTCGAGAAACACGCAAAACTTGGGGATGTCGCGTTTGGTCGACGGGTCGGTGGCGATCACCTTGAGCAGGCCGCCGGGTACCAGATCACGGATGTGTTGGTGCAGCATCATCACCGGTTCCGGGCAATTAAGGCCGGTGGCGTCGAGGGTGCCGTCGACCGGGGTATCGATCATTTCACTCATGATTCACTCCTGAAACTGGCCGGCATTGTCGCGCACTGCCGGGTGTTCGGTCATCTATAGCTTTAATCCACACCCTGTGCAGGAGCTGCCGAAGGCTGCGATCTTTGCTTTTTAAGATCAAGAGATCGCAGCCTTCGGCAGCTCCTACACAGGGTATTGCGGTGTTTTAGCGGGATTTGGTTTTTTTGATGTCGTGACGGCGCAAGTGGCAGGTCACTTCCTCGCGGTCGTGATACAGCTGCTTGCAGCCGATATCGACCTTGATCCCGCGCGCTTTGAAGCCATCGGCGATGCGCTCAAGCAAACGCTTCACTTCGGCATACCGCTGCTTCATCGGCAACTTCAGATTGACCACCGCCTCGCGGCAATGGCCCTCGCCGATCCACTCTTCGAGCATCGCCGCGTTGCGCGCCGGTTTCTCGACGATGTCGCAGACCATCCAGTCCACCGGTTGCTTGGGCTTGAAGGTGAAACCGTCGGCCATCAAATGCTGCACCAGACCGGTGTCCATCAGGCTTTCAGCCATCGGGCCGTTGTCGATGGCGGTCACCAGCATGCCGCGGTTGACCAGTTGCCAGGTCCAGCCGCCCGGTGCGGCGCCAAGGTCGACGCCGGTCATGTCGCTGTGCAGGCGATCTTCCCACTGATCACGCGGGATGAAGTGGTGCCACGCTTCTTCCAGCTTCAGCGTCGAACGGCTCGGCGCTTCACGGGGGAACTTCAGGCGCGGAATGCCCATCGGCCACATCGCTGAGTTGCCGGCATCGGCCATACCCAGAAACACTTCGCGACCGCTCTTGAAGGTCAGCAGCAGACGCGGCTTGTTCGCGTCCTCCACCAGTTTGCCGGCGGCGGTCAGTGCCTTGCGCAGCGGGCCTTCGAATTTCTTGCAGAAGTTCGACAGTTCCTTGCCGTCATTGGTGTCGACGACCTCCAGCCACAGGCTGCCGCACACCGGGAACTCGGCCATGTGCGCGAGGATCACGCTGATGCGATCGGTTTCCGGCAGATCGATGAAGACGCCGCGCGCCCATTGGCGCGGGAAGATCAGTTCGGCAAAACGCTGACCGCGCATCAGGCGCTCGGCGCCGTCTTCTTCGGTGCAGACAAACTCGGCGCACGCGGTGGCCGCTTTGGCCTTGGCGTAGCCAGCCACGTTGAGTTGGGCGGCGAGGTCGGAAATCTCCGAACAGACTTCGCCTTCGAAGCCTGGCCGGCAATGCATGAATAGGGTGTTCATTCTTACTCCTGGGCAGCGGGCGATCATTCGGCCCCTGCGCGATGTCCAGACCTTGCGTTGCAGCAAAGCCTGTCACGAAAACCGGCGCATGATAGCCGATGTCGGAACCTTGGACTTGCCCATAGAGTCCAGTTATTAGCCAGCTAATGAAAACAGGGCTACGTTGATAGCTCTGCCCGTCCCCTCAATCCGTAGCCGTGCGGATTCAAAGGAGTGATCGTAATGCCGTCCCTCGATAGTCTGAAGACCCTTAAAACACTGCAAATCGACGACAAGACCTACCATTACTTCAGTTTGCCGGACGCCGCCAAAAGCCTGGGCGATCTCGACAAGCTGCCAATGTCGCTGAAAGTCCTGCTGGAAAACCTGCTGCGCTGGGAAGATGAAAAAACCGTCACCGGCGCTGACCTCAAGGCGATTGCCGCGTGGCTCAAGGAGCGCCGCTCCGACCGCGAGATTCAATACCGCCCGGCCCGGGTATTGATGCAAGACTTTACCGGCGTTCCCGCCGTGGTTGACCTTGCCGCCATGCGTGCAGCGATGGCCAAGGCCGGTGGCGATCCGCAGCGAATCAACCCGCTGTCACCGGTGGATCTGGTGATCGACCACTCGGTGATGGTCGACAAATTCGCCACGCCGAGCGCTTTCGAGCAGAACGTCGACATTGAAATGCAGCGCAACGGCGAACGTTATGCGTTCCTGCGTTGGGGCCAGAGCGCTTTCGACAACTTCAGCGTGGTGCCGCCGGGAACTGGCATCTGCCATCAGGTCAACCTTGAATACCTCGGCCGAACGGTGTGGACCAAGGATGAAGACGGCCGTACTTACGCATTCCCCGACACGCTGGTCGGCACCGATTCCCACACCACCATGATCAACGGCCTCGGCGTGCTCGGCTGGGGCGTTGGCGGGATCGAGGCGGAAGCGGCGATGCTCGGGCAACCGGTGTCGATGCTGATTCCCGAGGTGATCGGTTTCAAACTCACCGGCAAACTCAAGGAAGGCATCACCGCCACCGACCTGGTACTGACCGTCACGCAGATGCTGCGCAAGAAAGGTGTGGTGGGCAAATTTGTCGAGTTCTACGGTGACGGCCTCGCCGACCTGCCACTGGCTGACCGCGCAACCATCGCCAACATGGCCCCGGAATACGGCGCGACGTGCGGTTTCTTCCCGGTCGACGACGTGACACTGGAATACCTGCGTCTGTCCGGGCGCCCGCCAGAAGTGGTGAAACTGGTCGAGGCGTACACCAAGGCTCAAGGCCTGTGGCGTCTGCCCGCTCAGGAACCGGTATTCACCGACAGCCTGGCGCTGGACATGGGCAGCGTCGAAGCGAGTCTGGCCGGGCCGAAACGTCCGCAGGATCGCGTCTCGCTGCCGAACGTACCGCAAGCCTTCAGCGATTTCATCGATCTGCAATTCAAACCCACCAGCAAGGAAGAAGGCCGCCTGGAAAGCGAGGGCGGTGGCGGCGTGGCAGTGGGCAACGCCGATCTGGTCGGTGAAACCGATTACGAATACGAAGGCCACACCTATCGCCTGAAAAACGGCGCGGTGGTCATTGCTGCGATCACTTCATGCACCAACACCTCCAACCCGAGCGTGATGATGGCTGCTGGCCTGCTGGCGAAAAAAGCCGTTGAGAAAGGCCTGACGCGTAAGCCGTGGGTGAAGAGTTCGCTGGCACCGGGGTCGAAAGTGGTTACCGATTACTACATGGCTGCGGGATTGACGCAATACCTCGACCAGCTCGGTTTTTCACTGGTCGGCTATGGCTGCACCACTTGCATCGGCAACTCGGGACCGCTGCCCGAACCAATCGAGAAGGCCATCCAGAAAGCCGATCTCACCGTCGCGTCGGTACTCTCCGGCAACCGTAACTTCGAGGGCCGCGTCCACCCGTTGGTGAAAACCAACTGGCTGGCCTCGCCACCGCTGGTAGTCGCGTATGCCTTGGCTGGCAGCGTGCGCAGCGATATCAGCAGCGAACCGCTGGGCGAGGACAAACAGGGCAATCCGGTGTATCTGCGCGATATCTGGCCCTCGAGCAAAGAGATCGCCGATGCGGTCAGTCAGGTCAACACGGCAATGTTCCACAAGGAATACGCCAAAGTGTTTGCCGGCGATGAACAGTGGCAGGCCATCGAGGTGCCGCAAGCGGCGACATACGTGTGGCAGGACGATTCGACCTACATTCAGCATCCGCCATTCTTTGACGATATTTCCGGCCCGCTGCCGGCAATCAAGGACGTCAAAGGTGCGCGGGTATTGGCCCTGCTGGGTGACTCGGTGACGACCGACCACATCTCCCCTGCCGGTAACATCAAGGCCGACAGCCCGGCCGGGCGTTATCTGCGTGAAAAAGGTGTCGAGCCGCGGGACTTCAACTCCTACGGCTCACGCCGTGGCAACCATGAAGTGATGATGCGCGGCACCTTCGCCAACATCCGTATCCGCAATGAAATGCTCGGCGGCGAGGAAGGTGGCAATACGATCTACATTCCTACCGGTGAGAAACTGGCGATCTACGATGCGGCGATGAAGTATCAGGCCTCGGGCACGCCACTGGTGGTGATTGCCGGCCAAGAATACGGCACCGGTTCCAGTCGTGACTGGGCGGCCAAGGGCACCAATCTACTCGGGGTGAAAGCGGTGATCGCCGAAAGCTTCGAGCGAATCCACCGCTCCAACCTGGTGGGCATGGGCGTGCTGCCATTGCAGTTCAAGCTCGATCAGAACCGCAAGAGTCTCAACCTGACGGGCAAGGAGACCTTTGAGATCCAGGGCCTGACCGGCGTCGAGCTGACACCGCGGATGAATCTGCCGCTGGTGATCACCCGTGAGGACGGGGGTCAGGAGAAAATCGATGTGCTGTGCCGGATCGATACGTTGAATGAGGTGGAGTACTTCAAGTCAGGCGGGATTTTGCATTACGTCCTGCGCCAGTTGATCGCCTCGTAACGCATGCCCCATGTAGGAGCTGCCGCAGGCTGCGATCTTTTGATCCAGATCTTGGTTTAAAAAAACAAGATCAAAAGATCGCAGCCTGCGGCAGTTCCTGCAGGGGGATTGTGCTTTTCTGGGGGCGAAAAAAAACCCGCCGAAGCGGGTTTTTCCCAAGACCATTATCGACTCCCTGTCGGCAGCGATCCTTGCATATGGTCGATCATCCGTGATCCTGAAACACTCCCTGTGTCTCAGTTGATGTGTGTAGGTTACGCAGTGGATCCAATCGGCAATAGTCGTAAAAGCTACCAGCGCGTGTAAGACATTCGCCATAGCAGCCCTTCCGAAAACCCCTAGACGTGTCAGGCATCGAGCATGGACGCCGCGATCTGCGCGACTTTCAGCTGCCCCGAGGCCTGCTCCAATGCGTCATCCTCCAGAAACCACGCTGCCGACAACCCGGCGAACGCCAGCACCCATTGCAGCAGCCTTCGACGATCAAGCCCGGCAGCCTCGACAATTACCTCCAGTTGCCGGCGAAAGCGCTGGGGATCGGTGGCCGTCGGCAGATCCGGGTTGCAAATCAGGTTGGCGTAGTCAAAGCCGCGTTCGCCCCTGACCCGCTTTGGATCAATCGCCAACCAGCCACGCGATTCGAAATCCAGAACATTGTCGTGATGCATGTCGCCGTGCAGCACCACCACGTCCTGTGGAGCGGCGAACAAGGCTTCGGCGGTTTGCAGGCTCAGGTCGTAGAGGCCGCCATGTTGGACAGCAGCGATTCGCAACGAAGCGAACCATGGCCCCAGTTCGACCAGTGGCGGCGATCGCATCGGACGGGGTGCATGCAATCGCGCCAGCGCCGAACACAAAATCCGGCTCGCCTCGTCGTCCTCGCCATGCATTGCCATGTGCATCAGCGAGCGCCGGCCCATGGCACGCTCCATCAGCAGGCCATCTTCATGATGCGCCAAGACTTGCGCAGCACCGTCACCGTCCCACCAGGTCATCAACCGGTTGCCGTGCTTTTCGTCATTATCCATTGCCACTTTAAGCATGGCTGGCGTGGCGCCAAGGCGTACCGGCAGCAGTCGGCTGCCGGGCGTGATGATCGGCGCGCCGTCCGTCACTAAAGACCACCGCGTCAGCCAGGGTTCGAAAATATCAGCCACCGTCGCGCTCGCGAGCCTTGGCACTTTCGGCGAGAAATTGTTCGAGCCGGCTCAACTGCTCCTCCCAGCCACGACTGTCCATGAAATACGCCTCTTTCTGGCGCACATCGGGGATATGCGCAAAACCCGACTCGGAAACCTTTAGCAGTGTGCCGTCCTCGTAATCCTGCAACTCGAACTTGACCAGCGTGGTCGGCTCTTGGGAATAGTCGATCTTCGGATTCACCGCATACGGATGCCAGCGAAACGAAAACAACTGCTGCGGCTCGACCCGCTCGATCAGCACATTCCACAACACATGTTCATAACCCGGATACGTGACCTGCCCTTGTGTCCATTCACCGGCAATGAACCGCCTGCCCTCCAGCGCCACACCAAACCACTGGCCAAACGCCTCGGCATCGACCAATGCACGCCAGACATGAGAACGCGTCGCTTTGAGCGTGATTTTGCGTTCGAAACTATTGGGTACTGGTTTCATACGTCACCTCCTGTTCTGAACACTAGGCTTGTATGACCACATGTCCAATGTGAAGTTGTATCAAGGAGCTATTTGGTCACGGGTGCCACACGGAGTTGCGTCTAGACTCAAGGGTCAATTCATCGGATACAGGAAAACCCCACATGCGGCTGACGCACCTCTTTCTGTGGACAGCCCTGCTGACGCTGTCTGCTTGCGTGACATCTGTCGATCACTGGAGCAAACCCGGTGCGACCCAGGCGACCATCGATCACGATAAAGCCGAGTGCCAATATCAGGCCAAATCGGCAACCGCCAGTTACAGCAGCGCACCGTCGGACAAAAGCATGTCAGCGGCAGTCGGTGCCGGGGTGGGTGATGGCATTGTGGTGGCTGAGAAACAGATCGACCTGACCAATGACTGCATGCGCCTGCGCGGTTACAGCGGTAGTTGAACCTGATCGCTACAATGCATGGCAATCCTGATACCAAGAGTGAGATCACAAAATGTCCCCACGCCGGTTGCTGGCCCTGACGCCATTACTATTCCCCTCCCTCGCCCACGCCGCCGTCGACTGCGCCAACGCCAGCGATCAGGCGACGATGAACCAGTGCGCCGGGCAGGATTTCAAAGCGGCGGATAAAGAGTTGAATGCGGTTTATCAGCAGATTACCGAGCGGTTGAAGGACAACCCTGATGGCAAAAAACTGTTGGTCAGTGCACAGCGGGCGTGGGTCGGGTTTCGTGATGCGGAGTGCAAGTTTTCAGCATCAGGAGTGACGGGCGGGAGTGTTTATCCGTTGATTTACAGCAATTGCCTGACTGGGGTAACAAAAGTGCGGGTTGAGGCGCTGAAGGAGTATTTGAAGTGTGAGGAAGGTGACATGAGTTGCCCGGTGCCGGGGGCCTGAGTTTTGCGGCGATTTTTAAGGGCCTCTTCGCGAGCAAGCCCGCTCCCACATTGGAATGCATTTCAACATCTGGGAGCGGGCTTGCTCGCGAAGGCGTCAGAACAGCCGCCACAAATTACCGGAATAAAATTATCGTCCGCCTTGACGTTGTCATGGCCACGCAAAAAATTCGCTCGAAAGAGCTAGCCAGCCTGCTGGGCATCACCGCGGCCAACTTGTCATTACTGAAGAATGGCAAGGTCAAGGGCGTGAAGATGGCCACTCTGGACAAACTCAGTGCAGCACTCGATTGCCAGCCAGGTGATCTGCTGGAATTCCAGAAAGACTGATCCTTGCGCACCAGCGCAATTAATTGTCGCCAGTCTCCATCGTTTAACTCTTATTCAATCCTTAGTACAAGGCTGCTTTTTCATGACCCGCTTTTTATTCTGCGCGCTGTTTTTACTGACAGCGGTGATCAGCGGCTGCGCCACTCAAATGGACGTAGCGCTGAATGCGACACCTGATCCGGATTATCATTTTGACCGAAAGGCGACCGTGCTCGTGACGTCTGCCGGCGGCAGCGACGAAAACGCGCTTAACGCCCGCTACTATCTGCGCGACATGGTGAATGCACTGAAAGACATGGGCTACCAGCAGGTTTACACCGATGTCAGTCTGCCGAAGAACCACGCGCCGATAAAAATGACCATCAGCCTCGACATTGGTAGCCGACAAGTGACCTACCGTTATACCGCTACCGATTACGGGCAGGTGCCGACCAGCACCTCTACCGTGTGCAAGAACAGCAAGAAAAAAGACGATCGACTCAATTGCACGAGTACACCAAACACAACCTATGGCCCGATAGGTACCTCGGAGCGCACCGGTTACACCACGCTCAGTACCTTTATTGCCACCGCACGCGATGAAGTCAGTAAGCGACCGGTCTACCTGCTCCGCGCTTCGTCCTATAACGAAGACTGCCAGGCAACCAAGGTCGAAGACTTTCTGGTGGAGCAAGGCTTGCAGAACCTGAACTTCGAGGACCGTGTGCAGCGCAACTATACCGTCACGATGCCCGAAGGTTATCGTTGCAAATAGGCATTTCACAGCACCGGCGGAGCTTGCACGAGCCGGTACTGTGAAGCTGTTGACGATTAAACGTGCGGGTCACCCGGCGCTTTGGTCGGCGCCGCGTATTGCGGCTTGAGATGGCCGTCCTGATCGAGTAACCAGGCGTCCATGATCTGCCGCACCACCGGGCCTGCAACACGGCCACCGGCCTCGCCGTTTTCGATCATCACCGAAATGGCGATCTTCGGATGCTCCGCCGGGGCGAAACCGACGAACAAGGCGTTGTCACGGTGGCGTTCCAGGGTTTTCTCACGGTTGTAGCGCTCGCCCTGCTTGATCGCCACCACTTGCGCAGTGCCGCTCTTGCCAGCGATGCGGTATTGCGCACCCGCCGCTGCTGCACGGGCAATACCACGAGCGTCGTGCATCACCATCTGCATACCATGATTGACCTGCTCCCAATCACGTGGATCCTTGAGCAGGATGTTCGGCATTGGATTTTCATCGACCGGTGCTATGCCATCGACCGTCTTGGCCAGGTGCGGACGGTTCCACACGCCTTTGTTGGCGATCAGCGCAGTAGCTTGGGCCAGTTGCAATGGCGTGACCTGCATGTAGCCCTGACCGATACCGAGGATCACGGTTTCGCCCGGGAACCATGCTTGTCGACGCGTCGCACGCTTCCACGCCTGAGATGGCATCAGGCCAGGCGATTCTTCGAACATGTCCAGCGACACTTTTTCACCGAGGCCGAACATCGCCATGTAGTCGTGCAGGCGATCGATGCCGAGCTTGTGCGCGAGATCATAGAAGTAAGTGTCGTTGGATCGCATGATCGCCGCGTCCATATCTACCCAGCCGTCACCACTGTGGTTCCAGTTGCGGTACTTGTGATCGAAGTCCGGCAGTTGGTAGTAGCCCGGGTCGAAGACGCGGGTCTGCGGTGTTACCACACCGGCATCGAGACCAGCAATCGCAACTTCCGGCTTGATCGTCGAGCCCGGCGCGTAGAGGCCGCGCAGCACGCGGTTGAACAGCGGCCGATCAATCGAGTCGCGCAGCGCCGAGTACTCTTTGGAGCTGATGCCGGTGACGAACAGGTTCGGATCAAAACTCGGGTTGCTGACCATCGCCAACACTTCGCCTGTAGACGGATCGAGCGCGACTACCGAGCCGCGACGATCACCGAGTGCTGCCTCCGCCGCTTCCTGCAGTTTGACGTCGAGGCTCAGGACGATGTTCTTGCCGGGTACCGGATCGGTGTGTTTGAGCACGCGCAATACGCGACCTTGGGCGTTGGTCTCGACCTCCTCGTAACCGACGTGACCGTGCAGTTGCGCCTCATAGAAACGTTCGATACCGGTTTTACCGATGGATTGCGTGCCGCGGTATTCAACCGAGTCGAGGCTTTTGGATTCTTTTTCGTTAATCCGGCCAACGTAGCCGATCGAGTGAGCGAAATGTGCTCCAAGCGGATAGTGGCGCACGAATTGGGGTTCGACATCGAAACCCGGCAAGCGGAACTCGTTGACCGCGAGGACGGCAATCTGCTCTTCCGTCAGCTCGTAAAACAGCGTTACCGGCGTGAACGGATGGCGAGACTGCTTCATCGCCTTATCGAAGACTGTACGGTCTTCCGCAGGTAAATGCAGGAGATTGATAACCTCGTCCAGCTCATGGTTGACGTCAGTCGCTCGTTCACGCGTGAAGGTCAAGTTGTAACTGGGGCGGTTATCAGCCAACAACACGCCATTGCGGTCGTAGATCAGACCACGTGTTGGCGGAATCGGCAGGACATGAACACGGTTGTTTTCGGAGATGGTCGAGTGGTAGTCGAATTCCACCACTTGCAGGATATACAGCCGCACCACCAGGGCACAGCTGACGGCGAAGACGAACAAGGCGCAGGCGATCAATCGTTTGTTGACCAGACGCGTTTCTTTTTCGTGATCCTTGATCGGAATTGGTTCAGGCATTTCTACAGCAACTCTTTGACATAAATGAGTGCCGATCCGTGGGCATGACATCAGTCCGTTAAAAAACGAGCTGCACCATACCAAAAACAGCCCGGTCACTTCATTACGATTTCCCCCTATGGCTGCTCGTGCGACGGCTGGGATAGTCATGGAAAGCGTTCAAAAACTTTTTCGCGGGCAAAACAAAACCCCAACTGCTTTCGCAATTGGGGTTTCGGAATTTAATCTTGACGATGACCTACTCTCACATGGGGAAACCCCACACTACCATCGGCGATGCATCGTTTCACTGCTGAGTTCGGGATGGGATCAGGTGGTTCCAACGCTCT
>NZ_LIGE01000024.1 GCF_001297015.1 Pseudomonas sp. RIT-PI-r
AAAAGGCTTGCTCCTACGTACGGCCCGCTCGCTGGGGCTCGGGGTCCCTTCGCTCCGGGATCGATCCGGGCGCAGCGCCTACGGTTTGCTTCGCTGCACCTCCTCTCGCTGTGTTTGGCTGCGCCAAACGGTCGCTGCGCTCCCACGCCCGGATCAATCCCTCCACTCAGCCTTCCGACGTCGCCCGTGGATCAAGATCAAGAGCAGGCGAGCTGACACTCGGCCTATTGAGTGGTGAAGAGCGGGTGTTCGGCTTTTGTTTTGTGGTGCTCTTGCCCCTCATCGGAACGCCGCCCGCCCAGCCCGCTCCCGAGGGAGAGGGCGCCGATTTGTGGGCCTTTCAGAATCTGAGTTCGACTCGGTATCGCACGTCGGCGTACCTTGCCCAAACACCTCGGTCAGTCACCTCTCTCTGGGAAGGAGAAGAGCCGATTTGTGTGCTTTTCAGCGCTGGAGTTCAACGCGGTATCGCACGTCGGCGTACCTTGCCCAAACACCTCGGTCAGTCCCCTCTCCCTCTGGGAGAGGGCTAGGGTGAGGGGCTATTTCGCTGACACGATAAAAAACTGGAAGCCCTCACTACCCAGCAGTTCCTGTGCGTAAACATGATTCCGCGAGCGCGTTTAAAGTACACGAGCCGTTACGCCATCGGGCCTACAACACCTTGCGCCGTTACCTACGCGTACGCCAGAATCCGCCGGCTTACACGACCATAGCGCGGGCTATATCGTTTGCCTGCCACTGCCCATCAGTGGTCGGGTTTAGTAGCCCGTATGGTTTTAGTAAGTGCATAGGTCCCATTAAGTCAGGCGCATTTGCCTGCACTCAATGGTGGCTGTGCTCAGGGCGCTTTCGAGCGCGCCGGTCTTGCTAATTCCTCCGGTCTACTAACCTGCGCACAGCCGCCACCCTTCTTTTAGTAGAGAACGGTCGCGGCCCTTGTTCAGGAATTAGATATTTATGTTCAAAGCCACGCCAAACCCTCCGGGCACCGACCCAATCCCTCACGACCCAGCGCTTGAGTCTCAAAAGACAAAAGAAGCAATCGATCGCGCCCTCGACCACTACCTCAGACCAGAAGCCCTGGCGGCCCCGCCAAACTCGCCCAAGTTTCGCCCGGTCTATCTCGTCGACCCCACGCTGGATGACGAAACCCTCCTGGTCGAGGCTAGCGAGTCGCTTTCATACGCCCACGCCATGGCCGGTAACATCGCCAACTCAATCGGCGGCCCGGAACGCAAGCCGCTGCTGGCGCTGCAACAGGTGATCATGCTCAACGAACTGTTGGTCAATCGACTGTTGGATAAGCTGAAGTTGCCTCAGTAATTTCGCCGGCTGTTATGGCCTCATCGCGAGCAGGCTCGCTCCTACATTGGATCTGTGGTGATCACAGATTGTGAGCCCGACAACGATCCCCTGTAGGAGTGAGCCTGCTCGCGATGAGGCACCAGTCGCCGCCTACTTCACGCTTTGCACGTGCATATCCACCGCAATCCCGTCGCCTTTATCCGTACTGGCGTGATAGAAAAAACCGTAATCCACCAGATAGTAATAATGATCCATCGGCACGGGCTTCAAGCTCTTGCGCTGATCACGGCAACTGATCGCTTTGGCGTTACCACTCAACGCCGGGTTCAGCAGTTTGGCGGGTGACTCGCTGTCGACGGTGCAATCCACGGTAACCGGTTCTTCCCCCAGCGAGCCGATCAGGTTGCTGTTGATGCTGCCTTGGCGGGTGTAGCCCAGTTGGCTGCCGACGCGCATTTGCTGCCAATCACCTCGGAAACTCAAATTGTCGATCACAAGGGTGTTGCGGGACAGTTTGGCCTGTTCCCGACCGGACAGGGTGAGCAGGCCGCGCCAGCTGATTTGATGGCCGACGAGGTTTTCGCTCTTATGGTCAATGCTCAGTTGTTGGCTGACCGGGTCGGTGGAAATGAAGTATTCGGTGCGTTCCGGCCAGCTCTTTTTGCTATTGCTGGCGGTCCCGGCGAGGTCCAGGTAAGTCAGGGTCTTGAGTGGTTTCGGCAGGTGCAGCTGTTCGATGCTTTTCAGCACGTTCGGGCTGATGTCGGGGATAGCGTTGGCATCTACCGCCGCTTTGCTGCGTCGGGTCAGCGCCGGCAGGCTGGCGATGGACGTTGGTGCGTTGCACACCAGTTCAAACATCTTTGACTTGTCCGCCTCGGACGCCGTGATTACTTTGGTCTCGGGGAACATGTCGATTTTGCCGTCGGTGACCTGGTTGTCGGCGTTGAGGAAATAGCGGGCCAGCAGCTTGGAATTGCGTGTGGCGCAATCGAACGTGTAGTGCTCGCGAGTTTGGGTGAACGGTGCGCTATTGACCAGGTTGAGGCGGGTTTTCGGCTCGTCGTAGGCCATCCATACATCGACGTGCCCGGCCTTGTTTTGCAGGTTGTTTTTATCGACCAGCAACCAGCGACCTGTGTCGTCTTCCGCCACTTTGCGCCAATCGGCTACAGGCAGGTTTTTGCATGCCTGGAGGAAATCGCGGTTGTTCAGCAGTGTGGCGTGGTAACGCTCGGGCAACGCCCTCGCCGGCGCATAGTGACGCGGATTGCCCGGATAAATGTGGCGCATCAACAGGAATGAATACACTTCGTTGATCTGCGCCGTGCTGCAGGCCGCAGAGTACTGGAAGCGCTGTACCACCACGGATTGCGGATCGCGCGGCTCGATCACCTGAAAGTTGATGACGTCGCCTTCACGCATCAGGCTGTTGGGCGTCAACGGCTGGGCCAGCAACACTGCCTGGCGGTCGGTATTTTTGGGCTGGGTGACGCAAGCGGCCAGCAGCAATGTGCTGATGCAAAGAATGATGCGCTGCACGGAACTCTCCGGGGGATCGATTGAAAGAGGCATTACGATTCATATAGCTCTGCTTGGGCTCAGCGCAGCGCCATCACCCTTACTCGTTCAAATCCTTGACCAGATAGTCGCCGACAATCTGCGAAACACCGGTCAACGCGGTGCGTACCAGTTCCGGTTCAGTGCGATAGCGCAGCGGCTCATAACCGTAGGTGTTGGCGCCGTTAAACGCGGTGATCGGCTCGTTGCGCTGCCAGATCAACTCGTCGCCGCGCTTCATCACGCCGTTGACCGCGATGGTCGGGTAAACCACGCTGCTGAAGCCCTGGGTCAGGGCGAAGCCCCAGTTGAATACGGTCAGTTCAATCTGCGCGTCCGCCGGTTCGTTGTCGCCGACGATTTTGAAGCGGCCGCTGGCGGCGAGTTTTTCTTCGAAGCTCGTTTTCACCAAGTCGCCGAGGTTGATGTTGGCGGTTTCCATGTTGTACAGGATCGCATCGACGGTCGACATGGAGGCCAAGTCGCCGGCCTTCAAACCAGCAGCAAAACCGGCACCGCCGAGTGCCGCCGTACCGATTTTGCCAGCGCCCGCCGCCAGACCTACGCCGGTGCCGACGCCCGCGCCAATGGCGGCGCCCCATGCTTGTTCGCGGCCCATATAGCTCATTTCCCGGGGTTTCCATGACACCGCAAGGATTTTCACGGTGTGGATTTGGGTACGGTATTCGGGCTTGAATTTCTGGTTGGCGCATCCGGCCAGGAACAGAACGGCGAACATCAGGACAGCGATCTTCTTCATGAAGGACTCACAACAAGAAACGGACTTGCGGAGGTTGTCGTCCGCATGCAGGAATTCTGAAGGGGTGATGGCTATTAATGTGCCACTATCGCGGCGATCGAGTTCCGGCGCCTGAATGCCGCTGCCGCCAGCACGTGGAAGCGCGCATCGGAAAATTCGCTGGACACACACAGCCCCACACGCTGACGTCTCGCGCTCTATTGCGAGAGATTCCCAGCGATGCGCGCTGTGCCACGGGCCGGATATCAAAGGCACGGGGCCGTTGGCGAAAAAGAGCAATCCGTCCACACCCGACCTGACCACCCCCGCGTTCAAGCAACGGCTAAATGATTACCCGGGGGGGATTGTGTCTTCGGTGATCCTGCGCCCGAACGGCAATCTGATACCGAAAACCTTGCAGGAGAATTCAAAAAGATCGCAGCCTGCGGCAGCTCCTACACCGATTATCTGTAGGAGCTGCCGCAGGCTGCGATTTTTTGCTGTTAGCGGTTAAACCGCTCCACCAACGAATATTGCGTGTTAGCCGTCTTCGTCAGCTCTTCACTCAGCAACGCCGAGTTATGCGCCTGCTCCGACGTCTGATCCGCCAACTCCGAAATATTGCTGATGTTGCGGCTGATCTCTTCAGCCACCGCACTTTGCTCTTCCGTCGCCGCCGCAATCTGCGTGGTCATGTCGGTGATGTTGGCCACCGCTTCGCTGATGCCGACCAGTGCCTGATCCGCTTCCAGCACCCGCGCCACACCTTCTTCCGCTTGGCGATGGCCGGCTTCCATGGTTTGCACGGCGCTGGACGCGGTCTGCTGCAACTTGGCGATCAGGGCATGAATCTGCCCGGTCGATTCGCTGGTGCGTTGCGCCAGTTGACGCACTTCGTCAGCTACTACCGCGAAGCCACGGCCCATCTCGCCAGCACGTGCAGCTTCGATGGCGGCGTTGAGCGCGAGCAGGTTGGTCTGGTCGGCGATGCCTTTGATCACATCAACCACGCCGCCGATTTCGTCGCTGTCCTTGGCCAGTTGGGTCACGGTCAGGCCGGTTTCCCCCACGACCACGGACAGACGCTGAATGGCTTCGCGGGTTTCCCCGGCGATGTCACGGCCGCGACCGGTCAGGCGATTGGCTTCCTGAGTGGCGTCAGCAGTGCGCTGGACGTGGCTCGCCACTTCTTGCGTGGTCGCGGCCATCTGGTTGACGGCGGTGGCGACCTGTTCGGTTTCCACGCGCTGACGTTCCAGACCAGTGGAGCTGTTGTGCGCCAGGGCGTCGGACTGCTTGGCCTGATCGGTCAGGTGTTCGGCGGTGTCCTGCAGACGAGTCAGGCAGGTTTTCAGGCGGGCTTCCTGGCTGAGGATCGACATTTCCAGACGCGCCTGGGCGCCACGGCTGTCGGTGTACATCTGCGCGATCAGCGGGTCAGAGGTGGTCTGCTCGGCCAGACGCAGCAGGCGCTTGAGCCCGCGTTGCTGCCATTGCAGGCCCATCAGGCCCAGCGGCACCGACAGACCGGCGGCGAGAGCGAAGCCCCACTGCGAGTTCAGGGTCGCGCCGATCACGAAGCTCAACTGGCTGACCAGAATGAACGGCAGCCAGTCTTGCAGCACCGGTAGCCATTTATCGCTGGAAGGGATCGCCGACTTGCCTTGGTTGATGCGTTGGTAGAGCGCTTCGGCACGGCGGATCTGTTCGGCGGTGGGTTTGATCCGCACCGACTCGTAACCGACCACCTGATTGCCGTCGAACACCGGTGTGACATAGGCGTTAACCCAGTAATGGTCACCGGTCTTGCAGCGATTCTTGACAATGCCCATCCATGGCAAGCCTTGTTTCAGTGTGCCCCACATGTGCGAAAACACCGCCGCCGGCACGTCAGGGTGACGGACCAGGTTATGCGGCGCACGGATCAGTTCCTCACGCGAAAACCCGCTGATTTCGACGAAAGCGTCGTTGCAGTAGGTGATCACGCCCTTGGCGTCGGTTGTGGAAATCAACCGCTGCTGAGCCGGAAAAGTCCGTTCGCGTTGTGTAATGGGCTGGTTATTACGCATGGTTTTTCAATCCGCAAGGCTTTGAAAGGTTGTCGGCGGTGACAGCTGATTATTGAAAATTTTTTTCAATAATCAGCACAGCGTCGCAAAACGGCGCTTGCTTCAGCCGGCGAGCATCGGATAGGTGAACAGGCCGAAATGCAGCAGGTTCAGGCCGAAATGCGTGACGATCGCCGCGCCGAGTCCGCCAAAACGATAGGCCAGACCATAGCCGACCCCCGCCAGCCCTGCCAGCAACACCCAGCTCCAGCCCGCGCCGGCATGCACCAGACCAAACAGCAGCGAGGCCAGCAGCAGGGCGAGGTTGTCGCCGTACGGCAGGTGTTTGAAGCGCTGGCTGAGGCCGCCCTGTATATAGCCGCGAAACAGCGCTTCTTCGACCAAGGTCACCAGCAGCAGATTATTGAGCACCCACAGCCACGCCTGATCCGGCCACTTCGGCGCCCAGGCAATCACACCCAGCAACAGCGCGCCGCCGAGGGCCAGAACCGCGCTCAGCGTCAGGGCGAGGGCGGTGGCGTAGACGCTCAGGCGCAACGAACGGCGCCCGACAATCCACGGGCACACCAGCAGCAACCAGAAACCAATCAGCGGTTTATCCAGATTCAGGTACATCGAGAACGGCACGGCGTTGTCGGTGAAGCGCTGCGGATCGATAGCCCGACCGTTGGCGAAACCCGGTAACCAGTGCAGCGCCAACGCCACGGCCAACACGATGAACAGCCCATGACCAAGAAAACGCGCGACCGGCACCTGTTGCTGGCGCACGGCAAAACCGGCGAACACCAGCAGCCCCACGGAAATCAAAGCGAGCCAGCCGAGGTGGCCGTAGCTCAGCGCCCATCCATAACCGAAGCTGAGAAGCGCCAGATAGAGCCATGGCAAAGCCTTCATCGAAAGTCCCTGTGCAGAATGTTTGGAGGGGCTTTCTACACGGGTGGGGGCGCGGGGACAAGTGAAGGTGAAGGGGGAAACCGGGGCAGCACACAAACCTATGGTCAACCCCTTTACCTGTGGGAGCTGGCTTGCCAGCGATGAGGCCTGTTCAGCCGACATCTTCATCGACTGGTCCACCGCTATCGCTGGCAAGCCAGCTCCCACAGGGTTTTGTGTTTGCCTGGGAATCAGTGCAAGTTGAGTTTGGCGGCAGCGCGCTCGGTAATTTCCGTACGTAGCTTCAGCGATGGCGCTGCACGCAAACGGGCCTCATCGACAACCGCACCCGGCGCAGTCTCCGGGCTGCCGGAATTGAACGGCGGTGCCGGGGCATATTCCAATTGCAACTGGATCAGTTGCGCCGCGTCGGCACCCACCAACTCTTCAGCCAATACCAAGGCAAAATCGATCCCCGCGGTAATCCCGCCACCGGTAAACAGATTGCCGTCACGCACCACCCGATCTTTCACCGCAATCGCACCCAGCGTCGGCAGCAGATCGTGATACGCCCAATGCGTGGTCGCGCGTTTGCCTTGCAGCAGGCCCGCCGCGCCGAGGACCAACGAGCCGGTGCACACTGAGGTCACATATTTCGCCTGAAGGGCCTGGCGTTTGATGAAGTCCAGCGTCTGCGCGTCTTCCATCAACGGCCCGACACCGCCGCCACCGGGAATGCAGATCACATCCAGACACGGGCAATCCTCGAACGTGATGGTCGGTTTCAACAGCAGACCGGTGCTGGCGGTGACCGGCATCAGATCCTTCCAGATCAGATGCACCTGTACGTCCGGCAACGAGGCAAGCACGTCATAAGGGCCGGTCAGGTCGAGTTGCTGAACCTGCGGAAACAACAGAAAACCGATCTGCAACGTCATCGTTCTTGCTCCATGAAAAGGGGTGGACGGCTTCACTGTAGGCGCGTAGGTTCTGGCGCATACGCCAATCACCCCACGAATTACGCCAAATGCCCAAAGCCATCCACGTACTCGCGTTTGCCAACATGCAGATCCTCGACGTCACCGGGCCGTTGCAGGTGTTCGCCTCGGCCAACGACATCGCTCGTCAACGCGGTTTGCCGATACCCTATTCGCCGAGCGTGATTGCCAGCGGCGGCGGGGCGGTGATGTCATCGGCGGGTCTGGCGGTGTTGGCTGAGCCTTTACCGGACGCGGCCAGTGACACGCTGATCATCGCCGGCGGCTGGGGCATTTATCCCGCCGCTGAAGATGTGCCGCTGGTGGATTGGGTGCGCGCACATGCCGCGAAATGCCGACGCGTGGCCTCGGTGTGCACAGGCGCTTTTTTGCTGGCCGCCAGTGGCTGGCTCGACGGTCGTCGCGTGGTCACCCACTGGACCCGCTGCGAACAACTGGCGCAGCAACACCCCAATCTGCACGTTGAGGCGAATCCGATTTTCATCAACGACGGCCCGGTGTGGACCTCGGCGGGTGTCACCGCTGGCATCGACTTGGCTTTGGCAATGGTCGAAGAAGATCTGGGCAGCGACATCGCATTGGATGTCGCCCGCCATCTGGTGGTGTTCCTCAAGCGCCCCGGCGGGCAATCGCAGTTCAGCGTGACCTTGTCGTTGCAGAATCAGGGCAATCGTTTTGATGAGTTGCACGCGTGGATCGCCGAGAACCTCACCTGCGACCTCGGCGTCCCGACCCTTGCCGAGCAGGCCGGCATGAGTGAACGCAGTTTCGTCCGCCATTACCGCGCCGACACCGGCCAGACCCCGGCGCGGGCCATCGAAATGATCCGCGTCGAAACCGCCCGGCGATTGCTCAGTGACACTGGTCTGCCGGTCAAACGCATCGCGGCCAATTGCGGGTTTGGCAGTGAAGAGACGTTGCGTCGTAGTTTTCTGCGGGCAATTGGCGTAACGCCGCAGGCTTATCGCGAGCGGTTTTCGGTCAGTGCTGCAACAGATCCAGTAATGCCTTGAGGGTTTGTTCAGGGGCTTCCTCGGGAATGTTATGGCCGACATCGGGCAACACACGCCGCTCATAGAAGCCGGTGAAATGCTCTGCGTCTTCATCCTCTTGTGGTGCAGGGCCGACACCGTCGTCGGCACCGCACAAAGAAATGGTCGGCACGCTAATGGTCGGTTGCCGAGTCAGCAAATCTTCCATCAACTCAAACGCCGGATCTCCCGCGACGTACATGAAGCGGTGGCGATAGGAGTGGATCACCACGTCAACGAAATCGGGGTTGTCGAAGACAGGCGCAGTCAGGGGGAAACGCTTGGCGGTGTGCGACCAGGTCGGAGACCAAAGCCTCCAGAGCAGCTCACAAAACTCCCGACGATTGTGCTTCAGGCCCTCAACGCCACGTGGCGTGTGGAAGTAATACTGATACCAGAGCCGATGTTCGGTCTCGGGATCCAGCGGTCGAATCGAGTTGGGGATGTCCTGCAGGTTGTAGCCATCACCGGTCACCAAGCCGCGCACTCGTTCCGCAAATAACGCCGCGACGATACATGCCGCGCGACCACCCCAGTCATACCCGCAGAGCGTGGCTTGTTCGATGGAGAGTGCATCCATCAAATTCAGCAAATCCTGGGCGAGTGCGGCTTGCTGGCCTGAGCGCAGTGTTTGTGCATCGTTGAAGCGAGTCTGCCCGTAACCGCGCAGGTACGGAACGACGACTCGGTAACCCTGAGCGGCGAGGAGCGGCGCGATTTTGTCGTAAGCGCGAGGGGAATAGGGGAAGCCGTGAAGGAGGATCACCGGCGCACCGGTTTCCGGGCCATGCGCCTCATAGGCAATGGTCAGGCTAGCGGTTTTGCAGAACAGAATCGCTTTTCCACTCATACCGGGCTCCTGTTATCCGAACAACACCTTCTGCCAATGATCTTCACTGATGATGGCGATCGGCACGCCGCTGTCTCTCAGCTCAACGGCTTTTTTGATCTTCGTACCATAGCTGCTGTGCAGCCACTGTTCATTGCCGATGCTGCCGATCACTAGATAGTGGATTTTCTTGCTGACACCTGCACCAATCATTCCGCCGCGTTCTACGATCAGCGATTCACACGCTTTGCGCGGCCCGTAAGCCATAACACCGGTAAACAGAAAAACACGATTGGCACAGTCCAGGGATGGGGCTGGACTATCGAGCGGCAGGCTGTTGGGCACGCTGAAGGTTTGTGCTGCGCCCACTGGCAGGCCGGCGAACTGATGAAGAATCTCCAGCAATTCCACCGATTCATCGGCATCCAGTACACCGTCGCTAAGCATGCCCCCAAGACGCTTGTAGAGAATATTTACCACCGGATCCCCCAAGTGAACCAAGTGGGTTTCGATCCAGGTCTTGAGAAACTCGGCTTCCTGCTGATTGATCTTGCCATCAGCGGCTAGCCCGGCAGCGACCCCTGCCAGTGCGTCGGCCGAACGCCTGTCAATCCGCGCTTCGTGAAAGAAACGGCTGTTATGAAATTCCTGATGCAAATCGACCATCGCTGCTTCTCCTTAAGCCTCGGCTTCCGCCACCTGATTGAAATACTTCGTCCGATCCGGAGTAAACGTCACCCGCATCTTCGTCCGCGAACAGGTCAACGAACGTTCTTCGCTCATATCAATATCCAGATCCTCGCCGCGCAAGCCTTGCCACTGCGCCAGATACTTCAACGAGCCATATTTTTCGGTTTTCTTCAGGCTGCGGCTCACGCCACCTTTCCAGCCGAGCACTGGCAGTTCGTCGGCGAGGCAGCGTTGGGCGAGGTCGGGGAAGCGGGTGGCGCGTTGGCGGCCGATTTCCCAGCATTTGATCAGGCCTTTGTCCGCGGCTTCCCAGAGTTGGCTGCGGGTCAGGCCGCTGCGAAGGGGCGTGTCGATTGTGCGCTGGACGTGCTGGGACATTCTGGTTCCTTGAATTCGGGTTTTATTGGACAGCTCCGCTGTGCCCGTTGCGGTGGATGGTAGGGGGGGATGTAACAGCTGGCAACAGGGTATTTCCGGGTGTGACTGCGAGGTTCGGGGGAGGGTGGACGCGGAGGATGTTGATCACCTGTAGTCCATTGCCATGCGAATTTGTGGCGAGGGGATTTATCCCCGATAGGCTGCGCAGCAGCCCCGAAGTGAGAAAACCCGGTACTTCTGGGGGAATGGGTTGGAGGGTTTTGGGGCTGCTTTGCAGCCCATCGGGGATAAATCCCCTCGCCACAGGGGTCCTACAAGGTCTTCGTTTTGTGGACTATTTCCTACAACCACTGGCGAACATTACGGCTGCCACTCACTCTTTTCCCCACTCAACCGACGATCCAGAAAACTCGCCGCGCTGATCAACGCCAGATGCGTCAGCGCTTGCGGTGTATTGCCCAAATGCCGGCCATGGCTGTCGAATTCCTCGGCGTACAAGCCCAGCGGGTTGGCGTAACGCAGCAGTTGCTCAAACTCCAGATGCGCTTTTTCCACTTGGCCGGCGCGGGCGAGGCATTCGACGTACCAGAATGAGCACGCAGCGAAGGCGCCTTCGGTGCCGGCCAGGCCATCGATATTGCTGTCGTCGTTGCGATAGCGATACACCATGCCGTCGCGCACCAGATGTTTTTCAATCGCCTCAAGCGTCGACAGCCAGCGCGGATCCTTGGCGCTGACGAAGCGCACCAGCGGCATCAGCAACATCGAGCCATCCAGCGCCGTGCCACCCTTGTACTGCACGAAATGCCCGCGCTCTTCATTCCAGAAGTTGTCCCAGATGTCGGCGTAGATCGCCTGTCGGGTCTGGTCCCACTGCGCAAACGGTGCCGGCAGCGAGCGTTTCGAGGCCAGTCGGATGGCCCGATCCAGCGCTACCCAGCACATCAGCCGCGAGTGCAGAAAGTGGTGCTGTTCACCGCGCATTTCCCAGATGCCTACATCTTTGGTCTGCCACGTCTCACAGACTTGATCGACCACTTCGCGCACGTGTTTCCAGCCTTCGTGGGAAATTGCGTCGCCGTATTTGTTGACCAGATACACCGCGTCCATCAGCTCGCCAAAGATATCGAGTTGGATCTGATCGTAAGCGCCGTTGCCGATGCGCACCGGTTTTGCTCCGCCGTGCCCCGAGAGGTGATCAAGTTCGGTTTCCGGTAATTCCTGACGGCCATCGATGGCGTAGAGAATGTTCAGCTTCATCGGTTGGCCACAGCAGTCGCTGACCCGCCCGCGCAACCAGCCCATATAAGCGTTGGCTTCGCCGACAAAACCCAGGCGCATGAACGCGTACACCGTGAACGAGGCATCGCGGATCCATGTGTAGCGATAATCCCAGTTGCGTTCGCCCCCCGGCGTTTCCGGCAGGCCGAAGGTGGCGGCGGCGAGAATGGCGCCGTGTTTGCGCGATGTGAGCAGTTTCAACGCAAGGGCCGAACGGTTGACCATTTCGCGCCAGCGTCCGCGATAGATTGACTGACCGAGCCAGTCGCGCCAGAACTTCAATGTGCGTTCCATGCACAGTTGCGCGGCACCTGCCGCGAAACGCGGATCGTCTTCGCCACCCAGCATGAACGCAGCAGTCTGATCCTGTTTCAGGGTAAATGAGGCAACCGCTGCGTCGGTTTCGATGTGCAACGGCTGATCCGAAGTCAGACGCATCGATGGCTGCCCATCGGCACTGAAAATCACCGCTTGCTGGTCCATCCGCGCACGGGTGTCGGAGCGCGCGTAGTCATGGCGCACCGCGCAACGCACGTGGAAGGTCGCCTCACCGCTGACTACGCGAACCCGGCGCATCAGCAGCGGCAAATCGTCCTCGTTGTCCGCCACTGGCAACAGATCGGTGACTTCGACCACCGCACGCTCACTCAGCCAGCGGGTTTGCAGCACATTGGTGTCGGGCAGGTAAATCTGCTCGCGGCGCGCATCGGGCAAGTCCGGCGCCAACTGAAAAATCCCCGCGTCGGGGCTGTCCAGCAACGAACAGAAAATCGACGGGCTGTCGAACTCCGGCCAGCAGAAGAAATCCACGCTACCGCGATCATTGATCAGCGCTGCACTGCGCATGTCACCGATGATGCCGTGGGCATCGATCGGACTTTGTCGTTCCAGGTGATGCTCAGCCATTGCCGCGAAACTCCGGATAGAGGCTCATGCCGCCGTCGATGAACAGGGTGGTGCCGACGATGTAATCGGAGGCATCCGAGGCGAGAAAGACCACGGCGTTGGCGATGTCTTCCGCGTCGCCGATGCGTCCGTAGGGGATCAGCTCCAGCAGCTTGTCGCCGGCAGCGCCTTCGGTCGCGTCTTTGTTGATTGCCGTGCGAATCGCCCCCGGCGCGATGCCGTTGACGCGAATGCGTTGATGGCTGACTTCCTGGGCGAGGGTTTGCATCAACTGATCGACGCCGCCCTTGGACGCCGCGTAATTGACGTGCCCGGCCCAAGGAATGCGCTGGTGCACCGAACTCATGTGGATGAGCTTGCCGGCCGCGCGCGACACGCCTTCGCGAATGCCCTGGCGATTGAAGATGCGCAGGGCGGCGCGAGCGCAGAGGAACTGCCCGGTGAGGTTGACGCTGATCACTGCGTTCCAGTCGTCGAGGGTCATGTCCACGGCGGCAGCGTCTTTTTGCATGCCCGAGTTGGCCACCAGAATGTCCAGCGAGCCGAAGGCCTCGACGGTTTCGGCAAATAACCGTTCAACCTCGTTTTCTTTTGACACGTCGGCACCGATGGCCAGCGCCTGACCGCCCTCGGCAATGATCTGCCGGGCCAGTGCTTCGGCCGGTTCGGCCTGACGGTTGTAGTTGATGACCACTGCGGCGCCGGCAGCGGCGAGGGCTTTGGCGGCAGCGTGGCCGATGCCGGAGCTGGCGCCGGTGATCAGGGCTACTTGTCCGGTGAGGGAGATTTGCATGCAGGGTCGCGCCTTGAGTCGAGGACTTATCTAGCTGACTGACAGGCGGCGACGAGAGTTCATCCGTAATCATGAAAAGTTCGACACCTTCACACCTGATAACGGCCACTGGTGCGATGCCATTCGACATTGCCCGCCAGCCAGCTCTTGATTCCTCGCAAATAGCGTTTGAGCAGCGGCGATGCGCCCGGCAAGACGGCCAGCTCTGCGGCTTCATACAGATGCATGATCTCGTCATGGATAGCGGCGCTTTGCGCCATGGCCTGTTGCGGCGAGCATTGCTGCTCACGCATCAGCAGCAACGGTAAATTGAAATCACCAATGCCGGCCTGCTGTTCCTTCAACGCCGAAAACAGGTCGTTGGCAATGATCGTGGCGCTGGCAGCCAGTGTCGTCACCCGCCGCACTTGCGGTGCGCTGTAGACATTGGCGGGCAATTCATAGTCACCGACAATGTCGACGAGCGACAGGCATGGGAGGAAACTGTTGACCTGGCGGTGGGCGAGGTACTCCCAGAGCGCCGGCGTGAGGCCTTCGATGCGCCAGGCGGCTTCGGCTGTCATGGTTACGAACATGGCGATGATTTCATGGCGTACGCGTGCGACCTGTGCAGGTCTCGCGAAGGCCTCCACCCGCGCCAGATAGGCCTGCAGTGCGACCAATACCGGATCGCCACACAAAGCCTGTGCCAGACCAGGGCGAAACCGTTCGCTCAAATAAACCGGTTCCAGCGCGGCCAGCGCGACGGACAGGCGCGGGCCGACCAGTTTGGGTTCAGCCCCGGTTCTTTCATCATCACAGTAGTAATCATCGACGGCGAACAGCGCGGCAACACATTGCGCTGCCAGCAACACACGGTCCGGATCCTCCGTGTCGGTATGACACAGCATGGCGAAGCGCCCAAAGCCCATCGCGCGGACTTTTTCGAGTTGGCCCGGAAAGATCCCGACCTGCTCGATCCATGGCATGAGCTGTTCATCCACTGCCTCGGCCAGCGCAGCATCGACCCGAAAGGGAGCAGGGCAGTACAACGGTGGGATGGCCCAGGGCGAATCCATACGAACAACGTTTCGCGGCGGCGATGATGGTGAAGCGGTGCGCGCGCGCACTGCCTCGAACCAGCCTCGCACCCCCTCTATCCCGAACTGCTCGAACATCCGCCGAAACCAGACCGTGAAGACGTTGGGCGTCTGCTCGATGCGCTCCGCGATTTGCGGTAGCGCCAGCCACTCCCAGCTTACGGCTTCATCAGGATTGGCCACCGGATCGGTCTGACTGATACCGGCAAACACATGATCGAACTCATGCTCGATCAGTTGATCGGACACTTGCTCGTGGTAGAGCATCGAGGCGACTTTGTGCAGCTTGCAGGTCATGCCCATTTCTTCCTGCAGTCGACGGTTGACAGCGACTGCCGTCCGTTCGCCCGCGCGAGGATGCCCGCAGCAGGTGTTGGTCCATAACCCGCCGGAATGATATTTGCCCAGCGCGCGTTGCTGCATCAGCAGCCGGCCCTGCGGATCGAACAGCAGAATGGAAAACGCCCGATGGCGCAGGCCCTGGTGATGCACTTGCATTTTTGCGGCCACGCCGGTCTGGCGATCCTTGGGTGAGACGAGAATGAGCTGTTCATCCATGGCATGGCTCCCGAGTATGTTTGCTGCCAGATAGTTCCCATGCACGTTGCCTGTTCATCAGGAGCGCTGCGCAGTTGAGCGACGGATTAATGAAAACTTGTGTGGCGGAACAAGGCACCTGTCAGATCTGACAGGTCTGCCAGGTTTTCGACAAATGGTCGTTGTGATTCGAGAGGTTGACGGCCATTTCGGCTGTATCAGGCATCGGTCGTCAGCGCATGAGTCGAACCGCAGGCCGTAGTCGAGCACCTTCACATTCCACCAACAATTGTGCGCTTTGCGACCTGCAAGCCTTATGGCAACTTGGCGGCCCCTGATGAGGCAGCACCCATGGCAAACCCCTACCGCGAATTATTCACCGCCCCCGGCGCACGCAATTTTGTCCTGGCCGGGATGATCGCGCGCATGCCGATCTCCATGACCGGTATCGGCGTGATCACCATGCTCTCGCAGTTGAAGGGCGGCTATGCGTTGGCCGGTGGTGTGGCGGCGACGTTTGCTCTGGCCACGGCGTTTTGCGCGCCGCAGGTGTCGCGACTGGTGGACCGCTTCGGGCAGGGGAAAATTCTCCCGGTGTCGGCATTGATCGGCGGCGGCGCACTGCTGATGTTGCTGCTGTGCACGCGGTTGCAAGCGCCAAACTGGACGCTGTTCATCTTCGCCGCGCTGGCCGGGTGCATGCCGAGCATGTCGGCAATGGTGCGTGCGCGCTGGACCGAGATCTATCGCGGTCAGCCGCAATTGCAGACGGCCTATGCGCTGGAGTCGGTGCTGGATGAAGTGTGCTTTATCGTCGGCCCGCCATTGTCGGTGGGGTTGTGCGTGGCGGTGTTTCCCGAGGCGGGACCGCTGGCGGCGCTGCTGGCGCTGGCGATCGGCGTGACGGCGTTTGTCGCCCAGCGCAGCACCGAGCCGGCGGTGCATCCGCACTCGTCCGAAGATCAGGGCTCGATCATTGGTTCGACCGACGTTCAATTACTGCTGGCGCTGATGGTCGCCATGGGCGTTATTGTCGGCGTGATTGATGTAGTCAGCGTTGCGTTTGCCCAACAGCAAGGGCAGCCGGCGGCCGCGAGCATCGTGCTGTCGGTGTACGCGATCGGTTCGTGCCTGGCCGGCATCGCCTTCGGTGCGATGCGCTCGAAATTGCCATTGCCGCAGTTGTTCCTGTACGGCGGCGTGGCGACGGCGGTGACGACATTGCCGCTGTTGCTGGCGAGCAATATTTTTGGCTTGTCGCTGGCCGTGTTCGTTGCCGGGCTGTTCTTCTCGCCGACGCTGATTGTGGCGATGGCGTTGATTGAACGCATCGTGCCAGCAGCCAAGCTCACCGAAGGGTTGACCTGGTTGGTGACCGGTTTGAGTATCGGCGTGGCTGTCGGGGCCGCCGGCTCCGGTTGGCTGGTGGACGCCTTCGGTGCGCGCAGCGGTTTCTGGCTGGCGATTGTGGCGGGGGCCGTGGTGCTTGGCTCGGCAATCCAGAGTTACCGCCATCTCAAGTAGGGGTCGCGGCACGCTGCGATCTTTTGATCTTGATCGTTAAAGTCAAAAGATCGCAGCCTCGTTTCACTCGACAGCTCCTACAAAGTAGAGGTGGCAACTGTTTACCAGCCCCGTCCCGAATTCACCCAGAAATTCACCGACAGTGATGTCGACACCGATTCCACCTGATGGAACCAGCCCTCCGGCAAAAACAGCAAATCCCCAGCCTCCAGCGTTACCCGCAGAAATGTCACGTCGCGGGCGGCTGGAAAACGCTCGTAGTCCGGGGCGTCTGGGTTGAAATCACAGCCATCCAGCCCACCCTTGGGCGCCGTCGACCAGGTGCCCAGCGCTTCACGGTGATGCGGCGCGGCGAGGGTGAAGGTCTTCTGCCCCCAAACCTGCGCGAAGAGGTTGTCGGTGTCGTCACGATGCAACGGCGTCAACGTGCCTTTCGGCCCGATCCAGATTCGCGGCGGAATAAACAGCGAGGTGTCGAAGTAGGGCGGGTACTTGATCTGCTGCATCAACTGCGCCGGCAGGATGTTGTTGCCCATGTAGGCGGGTGGTTCGCCATCTGCACCCTTGACCGCCGGTTGGTCCAGCGAGGCGATGAAGTCGGCCATCGACGTGGAGCGAAAATCACGTTCGGTGGAGAAGGTTTTCTTCACGTAATCGCCATGGCGGGTGATGCCTTGCAGCTCGGCGAAATGCACCAGCGATTCTTCGCGGCTGAGGTTGAACAGTGGCCAGTCGTGCAGCGCATTGCTGATCACCACCGGAATGCCATTGGGCAAGTAGCGGCTGTTGAATTCGGCGACCGACAGATCACTGCGGGCAAGGCGTTCGACGCTGCTTTGGGTCGGCAGGCTGGCAGTGAGTTTTTCGCTGAAGCGCGGCGGAGTCGGGTAGCGCTTGTTCATGTCGACTTTTTCCGCCACGGCGCCACCGTGCATCGCATGTTCGATAATCTGCGGCAGCATCGTTGCCAGGCCCATGTTGCCGCCGATTTTCAGGCGCCCGCTGGCGAACAGCTCTTCGACGTTGGCCATGCCGCTCATGATCCCGAGGAAATCGCGCTCGGCGACTTCAATGGTCACGTCCGGGCTGGCGTGGTGTCCGGGCTCGGTGCGGCTGCTGGCCTTGACCTCGGACCAGTAGGCCTGCTGCGGACCAAACACGAATTGAAAAACGCCTTCGATGCCGACGGCACCGGCATTGGCGAACAGCTTGCCCAGGATGCTCTGCAGGTCCACGGTGAATCCTCGTTATTGGTTTTGGCCTGAACAGTTAACGAGCGCCTGCGGGGGGAATTTACCGGTCGAAGACTAATTTAGCCGCCACGGGATCCGTTTCTCTCTACAAGTGAATTTTTCGAGGAAAGCGTGGTGACCAAGCTGACCCTGCTGTGCCTGCCGTATTCCGGCGCCAGTGCCATGGTCTACAGCCGCTGGCGGCCGAAACTGCCGCAGTGGTTGCAGTTGCAACCGGTTGAGCTGCCGGGACGTGGCGCACGTTTCGGCGAGCCACTGCATACCGACATGCGTGCATTGGCGATGCAACTGGCCAAGGAGCTGCGCCCGACACTCAAAGTCCCTTATGCACTGTTCGGCCACAGCCTTGGCGCGTTGCTGGCCTGCGAAATGGCGCACGCCCTGCGCGCACTGGGCTGTCCCGAGCCGGTAGCGATGTTCGCTTCGGGAACCGCGGCGCCGACGATGCGTGCCGATTACGATCGCGGCTTTGCCGACCCCAAGACCGACGCCGAGTTGATCGAACAACTGCGCACGCTCAATGGCACCAGCGAGGAAGTGCTGGCCAACGCAGAGCTGATGAGCTTGACCTTGCCGATCCTGCGCGCGGATTTCCTGTTGTGCGGCAAGTTCGAGCCGCTGGCGCGACCGCTGCTCAACTGCCCGGTGCATGTGCTCGGCGGCAAGGCAGATCGCGCCACCACCGAGCAATTGATCGGCTGGAGCAAGGAAACCCGCGGCAGTTTTTCGGTGGACATGCTCGCCGGCGGGCACTTCTTTATTCATGAGCATGAAGCGAAGGTATTGAAGGTGATCAAGGATCAGCTCGATGTGCATCATCGCCGCCACGCCATGGCCGCGACTGCCTGAACACCTTATAACCTGTGGGAGCGAGCCTGCTCGCGAAAGCGTCGCAACAGTCAGCATTTTCATTGCCTGACATACCGCTTTCGCGAGCAGGCTCGCTCCCACCTTTGATTTGTCGTGCCCGAGAAATCCCCGCTCTGCCTCCCGCCTGCCAGTTCTTCTCATTCGCTAATTTTTCCGGTCTGCATTCGTTTTATAGGGACGACGTGCCTTTGTGCTTCCTGCCTACTGATCCGGATGCTAAGAAATGAATGCTGAAGACTCCTTGAAACTCGCTCGCCGGTTTATCGGGTTGCCCCTGGAAAAGCGCCAGATGTTCCTCGCTGCCCTGCAGAGGGAAGGGGTGGATTTTTCCCGGTTTCCGATTCCGACCGGCGTCGAGGCCGAGGATCGGCAGGCGCTGTCTTACGCACAGCAACGCATGTGGTTTCTCTGGCAGCTGGATCCCCAAGGTGGCGCCTATAACCTGCCAGGCGCGGTACGGCTCAATGGCCGTTTGAACGTGGCGGCGCTGGAGCAAGCCTTCGCCAGCCTGGTCGAGCGCCACGAAACCCTGCGTACGGTGTTCCAGCGCCAGGCCGAGGACAGTCTGTCGCAAGTGCCGGCCAGCGCGCCGTTGGTGATCCGTCATGAAGACTTCAGCGCACTGCCGGCCAGCGAGCGTGAGCAGGCTGTGGTGCAGGCCGCCGAACAACAGTCGGTGTTGCCATTCGACCTGGCCGCGGGTCCGCTGCTGCGGGTGACGTTGCTCAAGCTCGCCGATCAGGAGCATGTGCTGCTGTTGACCCTGCACCACATCGTTTCCGATGGCTGGTCGATGAACGTGCTGATCGACGAATTCATCCGTTGCTACGACGCGTTCGATGCCGGTCAGCCACCGCAACTGGCCGCGCTGCCGATCCAGTACAGCGACTACGCCTTGTGGCAACGCCGCTGGCTCGAAGCGGGCGAACAGGCGCGCCAACTCGATTACTGGCAGGCGCAACTGGGTGACGAACACCCGGTGCTGGAGCTGCCGCTGGATCATTCGCGTCCGGCGATGCCGAGCTATCGCGGCACTCGCTATGAATTCGCTGTCGATGAACAACTGGCCGAGCAACTGCGCAACACCGCGCAGCAGCATCAAGTCACGTTGTTCATGCTCTTGCTCGGTGCTTTCAACGCGCTGCTGCATCGCTACACCGGCCAGACCGACATCCGTGTCGGCGTGCCGATTGCCAACCGCAACCGTGGCGAAATCGAAGGGCTGATCGGCTTCTTCGTCAACACTCAAGTGCTGCGTACCCAACTGGACGGGCAGACCCGCATTGACGATCTGCTGCGGTCCGTCAAGGACACCGCGCTCGGTGCTCAGGCGCATCAGGATCTGCCGTTCGAGCAACTGGTCGAAGCGCTGAAGCTGGAACGCAGCCTCAGCCACACGCCGCTGTTCCAGGTGATGTACAACCACCAGCCGCAAGTGGCGGACATCGCCAGCATCAGCACTGCCTCCGGTCTACTGCTGAATAGTCTTGACTGGCAGAGCCGTACCACCCAGTTCGACCTGACCCTCGATACCTACGAGAAGGGCGGCAAGCTGCATGCGGCGCTGACGTACGCCAGCGACTTGTTCGAGCCGGCCACCATCGAGCGCATGGCGCGCCATTGGTTGCGCTTGCTCAAGGCCATGGTCGCCGATCCGTCGCAACGCATCGGCGAACTGCCGCTGCTGGAGGCCGATGAGCAGCACACGCTGGTGCATGACTGGAACAACGTTCACGCGGTTTATCCGACGCAAACCCCGATACACCAACTGATCGAAGCGCAGGTTGCGCGCACGCCGAATGCGCCTGCGCTGCTGTTCGGTGAGCAGACGCTGAGCTACGCCGAACTGGATGCGCGGGCCAACCGCCTCGCGCATTTGCTGGCTGAACAAGGCGTGCGGGCCGACAGTCTGGTCGGCGTTTGTGCTCTGCGTTCGGTGGAAATGGTTGTCGCGCTGCTGGCGACTCTCAAGGCTGGCGGCGCTTATGTGCCACTGGATCCGGAGTACCCGCAGGAGCGTCTGGCGTACATGATCGAGGACAGCGGCATTACCTTGTTGCTGACGCAGGAGGCGCTACTGGCGTCGCTGCCGACTGACGGCGTGCAGGTCATCACGCTGGATCAGCCGGGCCTGCTCGACCGCTACAGCGACAGCCGTCCGAACGTCAGCATCGATCCGCTGAACCTGGCCTATGTGATTTACACCTCGGGTTCCACCGGCAAACCGAAAGGCGCCGGCAACAGCCACGCGGCGCTGGTCAACCGCTTGTGCTGGATGCAGGAAGCGTACGCGATCGACGCCAGCGATTCGGTGTTGCAGAAGACCCCGTTCAGTTTCGACGTGTCGGTCTGGGAGTTTTTCTGGCCGCTGCTGACCGGTGCGCGTCTGGTGGTTGCCGCGCCAGGTGCGCACCGCGATCCGCTGCAACTGATCGACATCATCAACCGCCACGGCATCAGTACGTTGCACTTTGTGCCGTCGATGTTGCAGGCGTTCATTCATGAGGCCGGTGTCGAAAGCTGCGTGGGCCTCAAGCGCATCGTCTGCAGCGGTGAAGCATTGCCGCTGGACGCGCAACTGCAAGTCTTCGCCAAACTGCCGAACGCCGGCCTCTACAACCTCTACGGCCCGACCGAAGCGGCGATCGATGTGACCCACTGGACCTGCGTTGACGAAGGCGCCGACAGCGTGCCCATCGGCCGGCCGATCGCCAACCTGCGCACCCACGTCCTCGATGCCGAACTGTTGCCGGTGCCGAGTGGCGTGGCCGGCGAACTGTACTTGGGCGGCGCCGGTCTGGCGCGCAGTTATCACCAGCGCCCGGCGCTGACCGCCGAGCGTTTTGTGCCATGCCCGTTCCACGACGGCGCGCGCCTGTACCGCACCGGTGACCGGGTGCGTCAGCGCGCCGACGGGGTGATCGAATACCTCGGTCGTCTCGACCATCAAGTGAAACTGCGCGGTCTGCGCATCGAATTGGGCGAAATCGAAACCCGCCTGATGCAGCATCCGCTGGTGCGCGAAGCGGTGGTGCTGGTGCAGGGTGGCAAACATCTGGTCGCGTATCTGGTGCTGGAACAGGCTCAGCCGGACGAGCAGTGGCAGCAGGACGTCAAGGCGTGGCTGCTCGGCAGCCTGCCGGAATTCATGGTGCCGACCTACCTGATGACGCTGACCAAACTGCCGGTCACCGCCAACGGCAAGCTCGATCGCAAAGCCTTGCCGCAACCGGATGCCGCGCCGCAGCAAGCGTTCGTCGCGCCGCAGGATGCGCTGCAAAAAGCGCTGGCGGCGATCTGGGAAGACGTGCTCGGCCTTGAGCGCGTCGGTCTGGAAGACAACTTTTTCGAACTGGGCGGCGATTCGATCATTTCGATTCAAGTGGTCAGCCGTGCGCGACAGGCCGGGATTCGTCTCAGCCCGCGCGACCTGTTTCAGTACCAAACCGTGCGCAGCCTTGCGCTGGTCGCCACGCTGGATAATCAGACCTCGGTGGATCAAGGCCCGGTGACCGGTGACGCCGTGCTCGGGCCGATCCAGCAGCATTTCTTCAGTCGCGCGATGCCGCTGCGTGATCACTGGAACCAGTCGCTGCTGCTGACCCCACGCGACAGCTTGAATGCGCAGTGGCTTGAGGCCGCGCTGACGCAGGTGATCAATCATCACGACGCCTTGCGCCTGCGCTTTGTCGAAAGCGCAGACGGCTGGCAGCAGAGCCATGGCCCGCTGGTGGGCAGCGCTGACCTGTGGTTGCGTGATGCCGAGTCGGCGGAACAGTTGCAGGCGTTGTGCAACGCAGCCCAACGCAGCCTCGACCTGCAGAAGGGGCCTCTGCTGCGCGCACTGCTGGTGACGATGGCTGATGGCTCTCAGCGCCTGGCGTTGATCATTCACCACTTGGCAGTGGACGGCGTTTCCTGGCGCGTGCTGCTGGAAGATTTGCAACAGGCTTACGAGCAGCGCTCGGCGGGCGGAGGCATTCAGTTGCCGGCCAAGACCAATGCCTTCCAGAGCTGGACCGCGCGTCTGGAAAGCGCCGCTGCACGCTTCGATGAACAACTGGATTACTGGAAAAACCAGCATCAGGGCGCACAGGATCTACCGTGCGAGCGACCGGACGGCAGCCTGCAAAACCTGCATGGCGAGAAAATCGAATGGCGCCTCGACGCCGAGCGTACCCGTCAGTTGCTGCAACAGGCGCCGGCGGCGTATCGCACGCAAGTCAATGATCTGTTGTTGACCGTACTGGCGCGCACCATCAGTCGCTGGACCCGCCAGCCCGGCACACTGATCGAGCTAGAGGGGCATGGTCGCGAAGACCTCTTCGATGACATTGACCTGACCCGCACCGTGGGTTGGTTCACCAGTCTGTTCGCGGTCAAGCTGACCGCTGCCGACGATCTCGACGGTTCGATCAAGTCGATCAAAGAGCAACTGCGCGCCGTGCCGGACAAGGGCCTGGGCTACGGCGTGCTGCGTTATCTGGCGGCGCCATCGGTGCGCGCCGAATTGGCGCAGTTGGCTCCGCCACGGATTACCTTTAACTACCTCGGTCAGTTCGACCGCCAGTTCGACGAAGCCGCGTTGTTCGTGCCGTCCGCCGAAACCAGCGGTGTCGCGCAGGATCCGGCCGCGCCTCTGGCCAATTGGCTGACCGTGGAAGGTCAGGTCTATGGCGGTGAACTGTCGATGAGCTGGGGTTTCAGCCGCGAGATGTTCGACGGTGCGACCGTGCAGAAACTGGTGGATCAGTACGCCATTGAACTGCACGCGCTGATCGAGCATTGCTGCACGTTGCAAGCCGCACAAGCGACGCCATCGGACTTCCCGCTGGCGCGCGTGACCCAGGCACAACTGGATGCGCTGCCGGTGCCGGCAGGTCAACTCGATGATGTTTATCCGCTGTCGCCGATGCAACAGGGCTTGCTGTTCCACACCCTTTACGAGCAAGCGGCGGGTGAGTACATCAACCAGTTGCGCGTCGACGTCCAGGGTCTCGATCCCGAGCGGTTCCGCGCTGCGTGGCAGGCCACCGTCGATGCGCAGGACATTCTGCGCAGCGGGTTCGTCTGGCAGGGTGAGCTGGCGCAGCCGCTGCAGATCGTCCACAAGCGGGTGCAACTGCCGTTCAGCATTCTTGACTGGCGCGACCGCGACGATCAGCCCGCAGCGCTCGCGGCGTTGGCCGACGCCGAACGTCAGCAAGGTTTTGATCTGAGCTGCGCGCCACTGCTGCAACTGCAGCTGGTGCAGACCGGCGCCGAACAATGGCATTTGATTTACACCCATCACCACATCCTCATGGACGGCTGGAGCAACTCGCAGTTGCTCGGTGAAGTCTTGCAGCGCTACAGCGGTCGCACGCCGGTGACTGGCGGCGGGCGTTATCGCGACTACATCGCCTGGCTGCAACGTCAGGACGGCCAATTGAGTGAGGATTTCTGGAGCGGTCAATTGGCCGCGCTGCAAGAGCCGACGCGACTGGCCCGGGCAGCCACCGCTGGCGAGAAGCAGAGCGGCCACGGCGATCACTACCTGACACTGGACGTACAGCGCACCCAGGCGCTGGAAACCTTTGCCCGCCAGCAAAAAGTCACCGTCAACACCTTGGTGCAAGCGGCATGGTTGCTGTTGCTGCAACGCTACACCGGTCACGAAGCCGTGGCGTTCGGTGCGACGGTGGCCGGGCGTCCGGCGGATCTGCCGGGCATCGAGCAGCAGGTCGGTCTGTTCATCAACACCTTGCCGGTGATCGGCGCGCCGCGTCCGGATCAAAGCGTTGGCAGCTGGCTGCAAGCGGTACAGGCGCAAAACCTCAGCTTGCGCGACTTCGAACACACGCCGCTGGCGGACATCCAGCGTTGGGCCGGGCAGGGCGGTGAAGCACTGTTCGACAATATTCTGGTGTTCGAAAACTACCCGATTGCCCAGGCGCTGAGTCAGGCCGGGCAAGGGCTGACATTCGGTGATGTCGGCAATCTCGAACAAACCCATTACGCGCTGAGCGTGGCGGTCACCCTCGGTCAGCAGTTGGCGTTGCACTACAGCTTTGATCGCGGCCAGTTCGCCAGCGATGTCATCGCCGGTATCAGTGCGCACCTGTTGCAATTGCTTGAGCAGTTCGCCGTGTCCGCCGAACGCAACCTCGGTGAAATCGCCTTGGCCGATGCTCAAGAGCAGGCCCGCCAGCAAGCCGAAAACCATCCGCAGCCGTACCCGGTGGACATCGGCGTACATCAGCGTATTGCCGCGTTGGCTGCGCAAAATCCGCAGCGCACGGCGGTGATCTTCAACGGTGAGCATTTCAGCTACGGCGAGATCGACCAGCGTGCCAATCAACTGGCGCACGCACTGATCGCCCGCGGCGTCGGCGCAGAAACCCGCGTCGGTGTAGCGCTGCCGCGCAGTGAGTCGGTGATCGTCGCGCTGCTGGCGGTGCTCAAGGCTGGCGGTGCTTATGTGCCGCTGGACACCAGCTATCCGCGCGAACGCCTGGCCTATCTGATCGAAGATTCCGGGCTGGCGCTGCTGATCAGCGACTCGTCGGTGTCGGCGCAATTGCCGGTCGATGAGTCGGTGCCGCTGCTGGAACTGGATCGTCTCGATTTGCGCGAGTTGCCGATCAAGGCACCGCAGGTGCAACTCGATCCGCACAACCTCGCCTACGTGATTTATACCTCCGGTTCCACCGGCAACCCGAAAGGCGTCAGCGTCGCCCACGGTCCGTTGGCCATGCATTGCCAGGCCATCGGTCAGCGCTATGAAATGCGCGACAGTGACTGCGAATTCCACTTCATGTCGTTCGCCTTCGATGGTGCCCACGAACGCTGGCTGACCAGCCTGACTCACGGTGCGTCGCTGCTGATTCGCGACGACACGCTGTGGACGCCGGAGCAGACCTACAACGCGATGATCGAACACGGCGTGACCGTCGTCGCATTCCCGCCGGTGTACCTGCAACAACTGGCCGAACACGCCGAGCGCGTCGGCAATCCGCCGAAGGTGCGTATCTATTGCTTCGGCGGTGACGCAGTGCCGAACGCGAGTTTTGAGCGGGTCAAACGCGCGCTCGATCCGGACTACATCATCAACGGCTACGGTCCGACCGAAACCGTGGTCACTCCACTGATCTGGAAGGCCGGTCGCGAAGTGCCGTGTGGCGCCGCGTACGCACCAATCGGCAGCCGTATCGGTGACCGCAGCGCCTACGTGCTCGACGCCGATCTGAACCTGCTGCCGCAAGGCATGGCCGGTGAGTTGTACCTCGGTGGCACGGGGCTGGCGCGGGGTTATCTGAACCGTCCGGGGCTGACTGCCGAGCGCTTCGTCGCGGACCCGTTCAGCACCACCGGCGGCTTGCTTTATCGCACAGGCGACCTGGTGCGTCAGCGTCTCGATGGCACGTTCGACTATCTGGATCGCATTGACAATCAGGTGAAAATTCGCGGTTTCCGTATCGAGTTGGGCGAAGTCGAAGCGGCTCTGCAAGCCCTCGACGGCGTGCGTGAAGCGGTGGTCGTCGCGCAGGAAGGCAGCGCCGGCAGTGGCAAGCGTCTGGTGGCGTATGTGGTGGGCGATTCCAGCCATGCCGACTTCACCGACGATCTGCGTGCGCAACTCAAGGCGACGTTGCCGGGGCACATGGTGCCGGCGTATGTCTTGCGTCTGGAGCGCATGCCGCTGACGCCGAACGGCAAACTCGATCGCAAGAACCTGCCGAAACCGGACGTCAGCCAGCTGCAGCAGGCTTACCTTGCACCGCACACGCCGCTGGAACAGCAACTGGCGGCGATCTGGCAAGACGTGCTCAAGCTTGAGCAGGTCGGTATCAGCGACAACTTCTTCGAGCTGGGCGGCGATTCGATCATCTCGATTCAAGTGGTCAGCCGTGCGCGGCAGGCCGGGATTCGCTTTACACCGAAAGACCTGTTCCAGCACCAGACTATCGCAGCGCTGGCCGTGGTCGCGCAGACCGGTGAAGCGTTGCAATTGATCGATCAGCAACCGGTCGCCGGTAGCACAGCGCTGTTGCCGATCCATCAGGAGTTCTTCGCGCAGGCGATTCCCGATCGTCATCACTGGAACCAGTCGGTGATGCTCAAGCCGACACGGGCGCTGGATGCGCAATTGCTGGAGCAAGCACTCGATGCCTTGGTGCTGCATCACGACAGCTTGCGTCTGGACTTTGTCGAGCAGGCTGATGGTTGGGCCGCGCAATACCGTGATGTGGTAACGCAAGCGGGTGAGACCATTCTGTGGCAAGTCGAGGTCGCTGACCTTGCAGCTCTGGAAGCGCTGGGCGACAAGGCGCAACGCAGCCTGCAACTGAGCGGTGGCTCGCTGATTCGCGCGGTGTTGGCGAATCTGGCTGACGGTACGCAACGCCTGTTGCTGATCGTTCATCACCTGGTGGTCGATGGCGTGTCGTGGCGGATCCTGTTCGAAGACCTGCAAAACGCTTATCGGCAGATTCTCGCGGGTAACCCCGTGCAATTGCCGGCCAAGACCAGCGCAGTCAAAGCTTGGGCAGCAGCGTTGCAGGACTATGCGGCAAGTCCGGCGCTGCAAACCGAACTGGGCTTCTGGCAGCAGCAGTTGCAGGGCGCCTCGGCTGCCTTGCCTTATGATCATCCGCACGGCGGGCAGCAACACGATCAGGCGCTGACGATCCGCAGCAAACTGGACAAAGCCCTGACCCGTCAACTCTTGCAGGATGCGCCACAGGCCTATCGCACACAGGTCAACGATCTGCTCCTGACCGCACTGGCGCGAGTGATGGTGCGCTGGACCGGTGCTGATAACGCGCTGGTCTTGCTCGAGGGCCACGGTCGTGAAGATCTCTTCGACAACATCGACCTGACCCGCACGGTCGGTTGGTTCACCAGTGTGTTCCCGGCGCGTCTGTCGCCGGTCGCCGAGTTGGGCGCATCGCTCAAGCAAGTCAAGGAGCAACTGCGGGCCATTCCGCACAAAGGCATCGGCTTCGGTGCGCTGGCGCATCTGGGTGATGAACAGGCGCGCGAAACCCTGCAGGCCTTGCCGACACCGCGCCTGACTTTCAACTATCTGGGCCAGTTCGACGGCAGCTTCGACGGGGCCGACGAGGCCTTGTTTGTACCGACCAGCGAAGCCGGCGGTGCCGAAGTCAATATGCAAGGGCCGCTGGGCAATCCGCTGGCGCTGAACGGCAAAGTCTTCGGCGGCGAGCTGGACCTGAGCTGGACCTACAGCGGCGCCATGTTCAACGCCGCGACCATCCAGCGCCTGGCCGATGACTACATGCAGGAACTGACCGCGCTGATCGGCCATTGCTGCGACAGCGGCAACCGTGGCGTGACGCCGTCGGACTTCCCGCTGGCGCACCTGTCGCAAGCGCAACTGGATGCGCTGGTGCTGGAGCCGCAAGGCATCGATGACATCTACCCGCTGTCGCCCATGCAGCAGGGCATGCTGTTCCACACCTTGCTCGAACATGGCAATGGCGACTACATCAACCAGATGCGTCTGGACGTCGATGGCGTCGACCCGCAGCGCTTCCACGCTGCGTGGCAAGCGGTGGTGGATGCCCACGACATTCTGCGTACCGGGTTCTTCTGGCAGGGTGACCTGCCGCAGCCGGTGCAAGTGGTGCAACGCCAGGTCGAGGTGCCGTTCAGTATGCTCGACTGGCACGGCAAGACCGATCTCGACACGGCGCTGCAAACCCTCGCTGACGAGGAGCGCGCACTGGGCCTGGACCTGACCTGTGCGCCGCTGCTGCGTCTGGTGCTGGTGCGCACGGCGACTGATCGTCATCACCTGATCTACACCAACCATCACATCCTGATGGATGGCTGGAGCAGCGCGCAGTTGCTTGGCGAAGTGCTGCAGCATTATCGCGGCGAAGCGGTGCCGCGTCCGGCGGGTCGCTATCGCGATTACATCGGCTGGTTGCAGCGTCAGGATGCGGCGGCTGCCGAGAATTACTGGCTGGCAACGCTGGAACACCTGCAAGAGCCGACGCGTCTGGCCAACGCCATCGCGCGGCCAGTCGACGCTTTGCCAAGTGTCGGTTATGGCGACCATTACCAAGTGCTGGACGCTGACCTGAGCGTGCGTCTGGGTGAATTTGCCCGGGCCTCGAAAGTCACCGTCAACACGTTGGTGCAAGCCGCGTGGCTGTTGCTGTTGCAGCGTTACACCGGCAAAGACTGTGTGGCGTTCGGTGCGACCGTGGCCGGGCGTCCGGCGGATCTGCCGGGAGCCGAAGAACAGATCGGTCTGTTCATCAACACCTTGCCTGTGGTGGCCGCGCCGCAAACGCAGCAGAGTCTGGCCAGTTGGCTGCAAGCCGTGCAGGCGCAGAACCTCGCTTCGCGCGAGTTCGAACACACGCCGCTGGCGGACATTCAGCGCTGGGCCGGGCAGGGCGGTGACGCACTGTTCGACAGCCTGATGGTGTTCGAGAACTATCCGATTGGCGAAGCGCTTGAACGGGGCGCGCCGCAGGGATTGCGTTTCGGTGCGGTGGTCAATCAGGAACAGACCAACTATCCGCTGACGCTGCTGGTGAGCATGGGTGCGCAACTGTCGGTGCATTTCAGCTATCAGCGCGACAGTTTTGCGGCGGCGAGTGTCACGCAGTTGGGTGAAAGCCTGCAGCGTCTGCTCGGGCAGATGGTCGAAGCGGGTGAAGGCTCGTTGAGCGACTTGAGCCTGATCGACAGCGTCACGAACGTCGAGCCCGACTTCGTCACCGAACTGTGCATTCATCAAGGCATTGCCCGCCAAGTGGCGGCCACGCCGGATGCGCTGGCGGTGACCTTCGCCGATACGCGACTGACCTACGCCGAACTCGATGCGCAAGCCAACCGTCTGGCGCACAAGCTGATCGAGTTGGGTGTCGGCCCGGAAGTGCGCGTGGGTGTGGCGATGCCGCGTTCCGAGCAGCTGCTGATTGCCTTGCTGGCAGTGCTCAAATCCGGCGGCGCGTATGTGCCGCTGGATCCGGATTACCCGGCTGATCGCGTTGCCTACATGCTCGAGGACAGCCGTGCGCGGGTGTTGCTCACCGAGCAAGCGGTCGCTGCGACGCTGAGCGTGCCGGGCGATACCCAAGTGCTGCTGATGGATCAGGTTTCGCTGACCGGTTATTCAGGTGTCGCCCCGCAAACGTCGGTGCAGCCGGACAACCTCGCCTACGTGATCTACACCTCCGGTTCCACCGGCAAACCGAAAGGCGTGGCCATCGCCCATCGCAACGTCATGGCGCTGATCGACTGGTCGGCCAAGGTCTACAGCCGTGACGATATTCAAGGCGTGCTGGCCTCGACTTCGGTGTGCTTCGACCTGTCGGTGTGGGAGCTGTTCGTCACGCTGGCCAATGGCGGATCGCTGATCATCGCGCGCAATGCACTGGAACTACCGACCCTGCCAGCTCGCGATCAGGTTCGCTTGATCAACACCGTGCCGTCGGCGATCGCTGCGCTGCAACGCGCCGGGCAGATTCCCGCGAGCGTGCGCATCATCAACCTCGCGGGTGAGCCGCTCAAACAAGGGCTGGTCGACGCGTTGTATCAGCAGCTGACAGTCGAGCACGTCTACGACCTTTACGGCCCGTCGGAAGACACCACCTATTCGACCTGGACCCGCCGTATCGCCGGCGGTCAGCCGCGCATCGGTCGTGCGCTCGATCACAGCGCCAGCCATTTGCTCGACGCCGATCTGCAAGCGGTGCCGCAAGGGATTTCGGCCGAGCTGTACCTGTCCGGCGCCGGCATCACCCGCGGTTATCTGGGGCGTGCGGCGATGACCGCCGAGCGCTTTGTACCGAACCCGTTCGTCGGCAATGGCGAGCGCATGTACCGCACCGGCGACCTGATTCGTGAACGCGAAGAGGGCGAACTGGAGTACATGGGCCGGATCGACCATCAGGTGAAAATTCGTGGATTCCGCATCGAACTGGGGGAAATCGAGGCGCGATTGCTCGCGCAACCGGACGTCAGCGAAGCAGCGGTGCTGGCCATCGAAAGCGAAACCGGTGCGCAACTGGTGGCCTATGTGGTCGCCCCGCAGCTGGACATGCATGACGGCGAAGCGCAGCGGCAACTGCGCGACGGACTAAAGACTGGCCTCAAGTCTTCGTTACCTGACTACATGATTCCCGCGCACCTGCTGTTCCTTGAGCAGTTGCCACTGACCCCCAACGGCAAACTCGACCGCAAGGCCCTGCCTGCGGTGGATGCCAGCCAGATGCAGGCCGCGTACGTCGCGCCGCAGAGTGAGCTTGAGCAGCAGGTCGCGGCGATCTGGCAGCAAGTGCTCGAGGTTGAACGCATTGGTCTGAACGATCACTTCTTCGAACTGGGCGGGCACTCGCTGCTGGCGGTCAACGTGGTGTCGCGCATCGCCCTCGAACTGGGCCTGACGCTGACCCCGCAACTGTTATTCCAGCACCCCGTCCTGAGCGACTTTGTCGCTCGACTCGATACAGGAGGCGGGGCAATCAACGAACAGAAACTGAGCAAGCTGGAAGCCCTGCTTGACGATATGGAGGAAGTCTGATGGACAAGAGTGTTGCTTTGAGGATAGCCAAGCGCTTTATCACTCTGCCGCTGGACAAACGTAAGCTGTACCTGGAAAAGATGCTCGAAGAGGGCGTCTCTCCGGCCAACCTGCCGATCCCGGAAACACGCTCCGGGTTTGCAGCGATTCCTCTGTCGTACGCTCAGGAACGCCAACTGTTCCTCTGGCAAATGGATCCGCACAGCACCGCGTATCACATCCCCAGCGCCTTGCGCCTCAAGGGCCAGCTGGACGTGGCGGCGCTGGAACGCAGCTTCAATGCCGTGGCCGCGCGCCACGAAAGTTTGCGCACCACGTTTGCCGAGCACGGCGAAACCTTCTGCCAAGTGATTCACCCGCAATTGCCACTGAGCATCACCCTGACACCGCTGCCGGCAGGCCTCGACAGCGCTGGCGAAGAGGCGGCGATCAAGGCGTTTGTCGAAAGCGAAACCGCGCGCCCGTTCAATCTGCAACAGGGTCCGCTGCTGCGCGTGGCATTGCTCAAGGTCGCTGATGACGATCATGTGCTGGTGTTGATCCAGCACCACATCATCGCCGATGGCTGGTCGATCAAAGTGCTGGTCAACGAGCTGATCCAGCATTACGCCGCCGACAGCGCCGGGCAGCCGTTGAGCCTGCCGGAACTGGAGGTGCAATACGCCGACTATGCGATCTGGCAGCGCCATTGGCTGGAAGCGGGCGAGCGTGAGCGACAACTGGCTTACTGGATCAAGACACTGGACGGCGAGCAGCCGGTGCTGGAACTGCCGATCGATTTCCCGCGTCCGGCAGTGCAAAGTTTGCGCGGTGCACGCCTGCAACTGGACCTGCCGGCGGCCCTCGGCGATGCGCTCAAGCAACTGGCCCAGCGCGAAGGCGCGAGCCTGTTCATGCTGTTGCTGGCGTCGTTTCAGGCGTTGCTGCATCGCTACAGCGGCCAGGCGCAGATTCGTGTCGGCGTGCCCACGGCCAACCGTAACCGGGTCGAGACCGAGGGCCTGATCGGCTTCTTCGTCAACACTCAAGTCTTGAATGCCGAAGTGCATGGGCAACTGCCGTTCAACCAATTGCTGGCCCAGGTCAAGCAGGCGGCGATGGCCGCCCAGGCACATCAGGATCTGCCGTTCGAGCAGTTGATCGAAGCGCTGCAACCGGAGCGCAGCCTGAGCCACAGCCCGGTGTTCCAGGTGATGTTCAACCACCAGACCAGCCGTGATCAGGGGCGTGGCGCGGTGCAATTGCCGCAACTGAGCGTCGAAGATGTGCAGTGGGAAGGACGCACCGCGCAATTCGACCTGACCCTCAATACTTACGAATCGAATGACGGTTTCGCCGCCGAGCTGACCTACGCCACCGATCTGTTCAAGCCGGAAACGGTCGAGCGTCTGGCGCGTCATTGGCAAAACCTGTTGCAAGGAATTGTGGCCGCACCGACTCAACGGGTTGGCGAGTTGCCCTTGCTGGAAAGTGCCGAGCACGGCGTTCTGTTGCAGGACTGGTTCCGCGTGGCGGATCACAGCGCGCAGGGCGAATGCGTGCAGCAGGACTTTGCCTTGCAGGCGCAGCAAAACCCGCAGGCCACGGCACTGATCATCGGCGACGACGTACTGACGTATGGCGAACTGGATGCCCGGGCCAACCAACTGGCGCATCACCTGATCGAGGCCGGCGTCGGCCCGGATCAACTGGTCGGCATCGCGGTCGAGCGCAGCGTTGAGATGATCGTCGGCCTGTTGGCGATCCTCAAGGCCGGCGGCGCTTATGTGCCGCTGGACCCGGCGTATCCCGAGGATCGTCTGGCTTACATGATCGAGGACAGCGGCCTGCATTTGCTGCTGACACAGGCGCATTTGCAGGCGCAGCTGCCGATCCCGGCGGGTGTGCAAACCCTGTTGCTCGATCAGCCAGGTGACTGGCTTGCGGCTTATCCACAGACCGCGCCGGACGTGGCCGTCAACGGCGAGCATCTGGCGTACACGATCTACACCTCCGGCTCCACCGGCAAACCGAAAGGCGTGATGGTACGCCACGCGGCGTTGAGCAACTTTGTCGCGAGCATGATCAAGCAGCCGGGGATTGTCGCTGCGGATCGCATGCTGTCGCTGACCACGTTCTCCTTCGATATTTTCGGCTTGGAAATCTATGGCCCGCTGCTCGCCGGCGCCTGTGTGGTGCTGACTGGCAAGGACGTGCATCAAGACCCGCAAGCGGTGCTCGAACTGATCGAGCGTCATGCCGTGAGCGTCCTGCAAGCAACGCCATCGACCTGGCGCATGCTGCTCGACAACGAACACGCATTGATTCTCAAGGGCCGCACGTTCCTCTGTGGCGGTGAAGCGCTGCCGCAAGAACTGGCCCAGCGCATGCTGGTGCTGACGCCGAGCGTGTGGAACCTGTATGGCCCGACCGAAACCACGATCTGGTCGGCGCAACACGCACTGAGCGCGGACCACAGCCGTCCATTCCTCGGCACCCCGATCGACAACACCGCACTGTACATTCTCGGCAGTGACCTTGAGCTCAATCCGCTCGGTGCGCCGGGGGAATTGCTGATCGGCGGTGACGGTCTGGCCCGTGGTTACTTTCAGCGCCCGAGCCTGACCGCCGAACGTTTTGTGCCGGATCCGTTTTCGGCAAACGGTGCGCGTCTGTACCGCACCGGCGACCTGACCCGTTATCGCGCAGAAGGCGTGATCGAGTACATCGGGCGCATCGATCATCAAGTCAAAATCCGTGGTTTCCGAATCGAGCTTGGCGAGATCGAAGCGCGTTTGCTCGCGCTCGACAGCGTGCGCGAGACCGTGGTGGTCGCTCAGGACGGCCCGACCGGACCGCAACTGGTCGGCTATGTGGTGCCGTCCGCCAGCACTGTTGACGAAGTCGAACTGCGCGCTGAATTGAAAGCCAGCCTCAAGGCCGAACTGCCGGAATACATGGTGCCGGCGCACCTGCTGTTCCTCGCGCAACTGCCGCTGACCCCCAACGGCAAAGTCGACCGCAAAGCCTTGCCGGCACCCGATGCCAGCCAGTTGCAATCGACCTATATCGCGCCGCAAACCGCGACTCAACACAGCGTCGCCGAGATCTGGCAAGCGGTGCTCAAGCTTGAGCGTGTCGGTCTCAGCGACAACTTCTTCGAACTCGGCGGCCATTCCTTGCTGGTAACGCAAGTGGTCTCGCGAGTGCGTCAGACGCTGAACGTTCAGGTGCCGCTGCGTACGCTGTTCGAACACAGCGTTCTGGAAGACTTCGTCGCCGCCCTGGGTGTCGATCAGGCGACGCAGGAACCGGCGATTGTCGCGCTGCCGCGTACGCAACCGATGGCACTTTCCTATGCGCAGGAACGTCAGTGGTTCCTTTGGCAACTGGAGCCGACCAGCACGGCCTATCACGTCCCGGCTGCGCTGCGTCTGCGCGGTGAGCTGAATCTGCCGGCATTGCAGCAAAGCTTCAATGCATTGATCGAGCGCCACGAATCCTTGCGCACCTGCTTCGTCGAACAGCAGGGCCAGACCCTGCAAGTGATTCAGGCGCATGGCACGCTGGATCTGCAAGTGCAGGACGTGGCGGGGCTCGACGACGCGGCGCTGCAAGCGCTGGTCGCCGCAGAAACCCTGCACCTGTTCAACCTGCAGCAAGGCCCGCTGCTGCGGGTGAAACTGCTGCGTCTGGCCGCCGATGATCACGCGCTGGTGATCACCTTGCACCATATCGTCTCCGACGGTTGGTCGATGAACATCATGGTCGATGAACTGGTGGCGTTGTACGCCGCGTACAGCCAGGGCCAGACCGCGCCATTGCCGGCGTTGCCGGTGCAATACGCCGACTACGCCGTGTGGCAGAAACAGTGGATGGACGCCGGTGAGCGCGAGCGTCAGTTGAATTACTGGACCGCGCAACTCGGCGATGGCGATCAGCCGTTGCTGGAGCTGCCGACTGACCGTCCGCGCCCTGCCGAGCAAAGCTATCGCGGCGCGCGTCGCGACATCCCCCTGAGCCTCGAACTGGCCACTGCCCTCAAGCAAGTCGCGCAACGTGAGAACGTCACCCTGTTCGCGTTGTTGCTGGCCTCGTTCCAGACCTTGCTGCACCGCTACAGCGGTCAGGCCGACATCCGCGTCGGCGTGCCGGTGGCCAACCGCAACCGGGTCGAGACGGAAGGGCTGATCGGCTTCTTCGTCAACACCCAGGTGCTGAAGGCCGAGTTCGACAGTCAGCAGACTTTCCGCAGCCTGTTGCAACAAGTGAAGAACACCGTGCTCGGCGCTCAGGCCCATCAGGATCTGCCGTTCGAGCAACTGGTCGACGCACTGCAACCGGAACGCAGCCTCAGCCACAGCCCGCTGTTCCAGGTGATGCACAACCACCAGAGCCAGGCGCGTCAGGCGCAGGGCGCGACACGCCTGCCGCAACTGCAGATCGAAGGCTTGCCGTGGGCGTCGAACACCGCGCAGTTCGATTTGACCCTGAACACCTTTGAATCGACCGACAACGTCTGGGCCGAGCTGACTTACGCCACCGACCTGTTCGACGTCGAGACCATCGAGCGCCTGTCGCAACACTGGACGAATCTGCTGCAAGGCATCGTCACCGACAGCGGCCAGCGTATCGCTGAGCTGCCGCTGCACGACGCCGCCGAACGCGCAGCAACCCTGCTGCAATGGAACCCGGCCGTGGCCGATTTCCCTAACGAGCAGTGCCTGCATCACTTGATCGAAGCCCAGGCCGCCCGCGCACCGCAAGCGGTGGCCGTGACGTATGCAGAACAGTCCTTGAGCTACGGTGAACTCAACAGCCGGGCCAACCAGTTAGCGCACAAGCTGATCGCCAGCGGCGTCGGCCCGGACGTGCGCGTGGGTCTGGCGGTGGAGCGCAGCCTCGACATGCTGGTCGGCTTGCTGGCGATTCTCAAGGCTGGCGGTGCGTATGTGCCGCTCGACCCAAGCTACCCGGAAGAGCGTCTGAGCTACATGATCGGCGACAGCGGCATCGGCCTGCTGTTGAGCCAAAGCCATCTGCTCGGCCGACTGCCCGTACCGGACTCGGTGCGCAGTCTGATGCTCGACCAGGATCGTGAAGATCTCGAAGGCTACAGCGACTGCAACCCGCAGGTGCAGATGAGCGCGGACAACCTCGCGTATGTGATCTACACCTCCGGTTCGACCGGTCAGCCAAAGGGCACCTTGCTCGCGCACCGCAACGTGCTGCGCCTGTTCGAAGCCACTGCGGCGTGGTTCGATTTCGGCGCGCGGGATGTCTGGAGCCTGTTCCATTCCTACGCGTTCGACTTCTCCGTGTGGGAGATTTTCGGCGCGCTGCTGTACGGCGGCAAACTGGTGGTGGTGCCTTACGAGGTCAGCCGTGCGCCGGAAGATTTCTTCGCTTTGCTGTGTCGCGAAGGCATCACCGTGCTCAACCAGACACCCTCGGCGTTCAAGCAACTGATGCAGGTCGCCTGCGCCCCGGAACACGCCGCGCAACAACTGGCGCTGCGTTACGTGGTGTTCGGCGGTGAGGCGCTGGAAGTGAAAAGCCTGCGTCCATGGTTCGAGCGTTTCGGCGATCAAACGCCGCAACTGATCAACATGTACGGCATCACCGAAACCACCGTGCACGTGACGTACCGGCCGTTGTCGATGGCCGATTTGCAGCGTGACGCCAGCAGCCCGATCGGCGAGCCGATTGCCGACCTGTCGTGGTACTTGCTCGACGGCGATCTGAACCCGGTGGCCAAGGGTTGTATCGGTGAGCTGTACGTCGGTCGCGCCGGTCTGGCGCGCGGTTATCTGAACCGTGCCGATCTGACGTCGTTGCGGTTTATTCCCGATCCGTTTGCCGCTGACGGTGGTCGTCTGTATCGCACCGGCGACCTGGCGCGTTATCGCGCTGACGGCGTGATCGAATACATCGGGCGGATCGACCATCAGGTGAAGATTCGCGGTTTCCGTATCGAACTCGGTGAGATCGAAGCGCAACTGCTCGAACAGGCTGCCGTGCGTCAGGCGGTGGTGCTGGCGCAGCCGGGCCTCAGCGGTCAGCAACTGGTTGCTTGGCTGGTGCCGAGCGATGCCACGTTGCTCGACGCAAGCTCTGCTGAACAGGCGCAGTGGCGCGACCGCGTGCGTGCCGAACTCAAGGAAAACCTGCCGGATCACATGATCCCGGCGCACCTGCTATTGCTTGAGCAATTGCCGCTGACCGCCAACGGCAAACTCAACCGCAGTGCCTTGCCGTCCCCGGACGCCAGGCAGGCGCAGCAGGCGTATCAGGCGCCACAAAGCGTCATGGAGCAGCGTCTGGCCGAGATCTGGCAAGACGTGCTGAAGCTGCCGCAAGTGGGCCTCAACGACAACTTCTTCGAACTGGGCGGCGATTCGATCATCTCGATTCAGGTGGTCAGCCGCGCGCGACAGGCCGGTATTCGCTTGAACCCGAAAGACCTGTTCCAGCACCAGACCATTCAACGTCTGGCGCTGGTCGCGCAGTTGGGCGATGACGATACGAGCATCGACCAACAAGCGGTCACCGGCGCAGCGTTGCTGTTGCCGATCCAGCAGCAGTTCTTCGACGATGAAATCCCTGAGCGTCATCACTGGAACCAATCGGTGCTGCTCAAGCCGCGCCAGCCGCTGGACGCGGAAAAAGTCGAGCAAGTGTTGCGTGCGCTGGTTGCCCATCACGATGCCTTGCGCCTGAGTTTCACCCAGCACAACGGCGTGTGGCAGGCCGAGCACCGCGCGGTTGAAGATCAACCGCAAAACCTGCTGTGGCAGGAAGCCGTCGCCGATGCCGACGCACTGGAGGCCTTGGGCAACCGCGCGCAGCGCAGCCTCGATTTGCAGAACGGGCCGCTGTTGCGTGCGGTGCTGGCGAATCTGGCCGATGGCACCCAGCGTTTGCAGTTGGTCATTCATCACTTGGTGGTGGACGGCGTGTCGTGGCGGATTCTGCTGGAAGACCTGCAAAACGCCTATCAGCAATTGCTCGACGGTCAGCCACTGAAGCTGCCGGCGAAAACCAGCGCCTTCAAGGACTGGAGCGAGCACTTGCAGCGCTACGCCAACAGCGCGGCGTTGCAACAGGAACTGGCTTACTGGCAGGCCTGCCTGAGCGATGTCAGCACCGATCTGCCGTGCAAGCGTGCCGATGCCGGTCAGCACAATCGTCTGGCGCACACTGTGCAGACCCGTCTCGGCAGCGAGCTGACCCGACAGTTGCTGCAAGAAGCCCCGGCGGCGTATCGCACCCAGGTCAACGACTTGCTGCTGACGGCGTTGGCGCGGGTCATTGGCCGCTGGAGCGGGCAGCCTTCAACGCTGATTCAGCTCGAAGGTCATGGGCGTGAAGAGCTGTTCGACGGTGTTGACCTGACCCGCACCGTGGGCTGGTTCACCAGCCTGTTCCCGGTGCGCCTGACCCCGGCCGAAGGCGCGGGCGATTCGATCAAGCAGATCAAGGAACAACTGCGCTCGATCCCCAATAAAGGCATCGGTTTCGGTGCACTGCGTCATCTTGGCGATGCTCAGGCACAACAGAGCCTGCGTGAATTGCCGACCCCGCGCATCACCTTCAACTACCTCGGTCAGTTCGACGGCAGTTTCGAGGGCGATGACGGCGCGCTGTTTGCACCGGCGCCGGACAATGCCGGTCTCGACCAGAGCCCGGACGCGCCAATGGGCAATTGGCTGACCCTCAACGGTCAGGTGTACGGCGGCGAATTGCGCGTAGGCTGGACCTTCAGCAGCGAGCGTTTCGACAGTGCTGTGATCGAAGCACTGGCGGCGGATTACGCCGAGGAGCTGGCCACTTTGATCGGCCATTGCCTGACCCCGGGCGTCGCTGGGCTGACGCCTTCGGACTTCCCGCTGGCCGGGCTGACCCAGGCACAGCTCGACGGCTTGCCAACCCGCCCACAGCAGATTGACGACATCTATCCGTTGTCGCCGATGCAGCAGGGCATGTTGTTCCACACCCTCTACGCGCAACAGTCCGGCGACTACATCAACCAGATGTGTGTGGCCGTCGATGGCTTGCAGGTCGAGCGTTTCCGCGATGCCTGGCAAGCGGCGATGGACAGCCACGAAGTGCTGCGCAGCGGTTTTGTCTGGGAAGGTGACCTGCCCAATGCCCTGCAAGTGGTGCACAAAGGCTTGCAAGTGCCGTTCAGCGTGCTCGACTGGCGTGATCGCAGCGACCAGGCGCAAGCGCTGAAAGCCTTGGAACTTGAACAACGCCAGCAAGGGTTTGATCTGCACGCGGCACCGTTACTGCGTCTGGTCGTGGTGCAGGTGGCGGCTGAGCGCTTCCATCTGATTTACACCTCGCACCACATTCTGATGGACGGCTGGAGCAACTCGCAGTTGCTCGGCGATGTATTGCAGCGCTATCACGGCCACGCGCCGGCGATGGGGGCGGGACGTTATCGCGATTACATCCAGTGGTTGGCGCAGCAGGATGCGCAGGTCACGGAAAACTTCTGGAAGGGCCAACTGGCCGACTTCGAGACACCGACGTATCTGGCCGATGCCGTGCCGCACCTCGTTGATGCAAGCGTCAGCGGTCAGGGTGAATACCTGCTGACCCTCGACACTCACGCGACCGCTGAACTCAACAGTTTTGCCCGGGCACAAAAAGTCACGGTCAACACGTTGGTGCAAGCCGCGTGGTTGTTGCTGTTGCAGCGCTACACCGGGCAGGACACGGTCACGTTCGGCGCCACGGTATCGGGGCGACCGGCGCAGTTGAACGGCGTCGAAGGCCAGATCGGTCTGTTCATCAACACCTTGCCGATCATCGCCAGCCCACGTGCCGAACAGTCGTTGCCGCAATGGCTGCAGCAAGTGCAAGCACAGAACCTGTTGCTGCGCGAACAAGAGCACACGCCGCTGTTCGACATTCAGCGTTGGGCGGGGCAGAGCGGTGAGGCGTTGTTCGACAACATTCTGGTGTTCGAGAACTACCCGATTGCCGAAGCCTTGCAACAAGCCGAATCAGCGGATCTGCGCTTTGGCGAAGTCGACCGTTATGAGCAGACCAACTATCCGCTGACGTTGATGGTCAACCTCGATCAGCAATTGACCGTGCACTTCAGCTATCAACAGACAAGTTTTGCCGCCGGCACCGTGGTCAAACTGGCAACGCAGTTGCAGCAACTGTTGAGCGGCATGCGCGCCAGTGTCGATGGCTGTCTGGGCGAATGGAACCTGCTTGAAGCAGACGATGAGCAGCGCATCCTGCGTGACTGGAATCCGCAGGCAACCGCTGACCTTGAGCCGATTTGCATTCACCAGGCCATCGAGCGTCAGGTCGCTGCCCAGCCGAACGCGCGCGCCGTGACGTTCGGCCAGCAATCCTTCACCTATGGCGATATCGATGCCCGGGCCAATCGCCTGGCGCGCCGTTTGATCAGCACTGGCGTCGCCGCCGAAGTGCGCGTCGGTGTGGCGATGCAGCGCTCTGACAACCTGCTGGTGGCATTGCTCGCGGTCCTCAAGGCTGGTGGTACCTACGTGCCGCTGGACCCGGATTACCCGGCGGATCGGGTCGCCTACATGCTTGAAGACAGCCGCGCCCGCGTGCTGCTGACCGAGACCGATGTGGCGGCCACCCTGTCGCTCGCCAGCGACATGCAAGTGTTGCTGTTGGATCAACTGGATCTCTCGGCCTACAGCACGGTCGCGCCTGTCACCGACGTGAGTGTGAACAATCTTGCCTACGTGATTTACACCTCTGGTTCCACCGGCAAGCCCAAAGGCGTATCGATCAGCCATGCCAACATCATGGCGCTGAGCGACTGGTCGAAGCGCCTCTACAGCCGCGAGGACATTCAAGGTGTGCTCGCTTCGACGTCGGTGTGTTTCGACCTGTCGGTGTGGGAGCTGTTTGTCACCCTGGCCAATGGCGGTTCGTTGATCATCGCGCGCAACGCGCTGGAGTTGCCGAACTTGCCGGCGCGCGATCAGGTGCGCCTGATCAATACCGTGCCGTCGGCAATCAATGCCTTGCAGGACGCCGGCGATATTCCGGCCAGCGTACGCATCATCAACCTGTGCGGCGAAGCGCTGAAGCAGAACCTGGTGGACACCCTGTATCAACAGGCGACCATCGCCGATATCTTCGACTTGTACGGCCCGTCGGAAGATACCGTTTACTCCACCTGGACCCGTCGAGAGGCTGGCGGCACGGCGAACATCGGTCGACCGATGATCCGCACCGCCAGTTATGTGCTGGGCGGCGATCTGCAACCGGCACCACAGGGTGTGTCGGCGGAGTTGTACCTGGCCGGTGCCGGTCTCAGCCGTGGCTATCTGGGCCGGGCGGCGATGACCGCAGAGAAATTCGTGCCTAACCCTTTCGCCGGCAATGGCGAGCGTATGTACCGCACCGGCGACCTGACCCGTTATCTGGGCGACGGCACGTTGCAATACGTCGGGCGTATCGATCATCAGGTGAAGGTGCGCGGTTTCCGTATCGAGCTGGGCGAAATCGAAGCGCGTCTGTTGCAGATCGACAACGTCAGCCAGGCGCTGGTGGTGGCGCAACCGATCGCCTCCAGCCATCAACTGGTGGCGTATGTGGTGGTCGATGACGCGACCGTGGCCAGCGCCGATGCAGCCGCGCAAGCGGTGCTGCGCGAAGCGCTGAAGACGCGACTCAAGGTGCACTTGCCGGACTACATGATTCCGGCGCACGTGCTGTTCCTCGCCAGCCTGCCGCTGACGCCGAATGGCAAGGTCGACCGCAAAGCCTTGCCGAGCATCGACGCGTTTGTCGCGGCGGGTGACTTCGTTGCCCCCGTCGGTGAACTGGAACAGCAGATCGCAGCCATCTGGCAAAACGTCCTGGAACTCGATCAGGTCAGCCGCGAGGATCATTTCTTCGAACTGGGCGGGCACTCGCTGCTGGCCACTCAGGCAGTTTCGCGTTTGCGCCATTTGACCGGCGGCACGTTGAGCCTGCGGGACCTGTTCAACTATCCGCGCCTCAAGGATCTGGCCACCTGGATGGCCGAAGAACAGACACCGGCCCTTGGCGGGGCGGCCAGTCAGGCCGTTCCACTGAAGGCCTGGGGCAGCAAATCGACGGCACCGCTGTCGCTGGTGCAACGGCGTTTGTGGGTCGCCGAGCAATTGTCCGGCGGCAGTTCGGCCTACGGCATGCCGCTGGCCCTGCGCTTGCGCGGTGAGCTGTCGGTCGAGCGCTTCATGAGCAGTTTTGCCGAAGTGGTGCGCCGTCATGAAGTGCTGCGCACCGCGTACTCGCAGGATGACGAAGGTGATCCGATTGCGCTGATTGCCGAGACGGTCGATGTCGACTTCCCGTTGCTCGATTTGTCCGGTCTGTCGCGCAGTGCCCAGGAAGAACAGGTCGCGCAGGCTGCGCTGGATAACGCGCGAACGCCGATCGATCTGGAGCAGGCGCCATTGTGGCGCGGGCGCATTCTGCATCTGTCACCGACCGAGCATGTGCTGCTGTTCTCCATGCATCACATCATTTCTGACGGTTGGTCGATGGGCGTATTGATCAACGAACTGGTGCAGCTCTATGAGCTGAGCAAGGCCGGTGCTGCCGCGTCGTTGCCGGCGCTGGAGGTGCAGTACTCGGACTTTGCCCTGTGGCAACAGGAGCTGGAACGCCAAGGGATTCTTGGCCAGCAGGCGGATTACTGGAGAGAGATGCTCAGTGGTTACAGCGGGCAGCTCAACCTGCCGCTGGACACCCCGCGAGGGCCGGTGGCGTCGTACGACGGTGATGCCGTGCAGTTCCATCTGCCGAAGGATTTGAGTCAGGCCTTGCGCAAGGTTGCCAATGACGCCGGGGTGACGCTGTACAGTACGCTGCTGGCGTCGTTCCAGGTGTTGTTGCATCAATTCAGCGGCGGCGACGACGTGTTGGTCGGCGCCGACGTCGCTGGACGCGAGCAGGCGCAGCTGGAACAACTGATCGGCTTCTTCGTCAACGTCTTGCCGCTGCGTTCACGCTTCTCGGCCGACAAGGCGTTCTCGGCATTCCTCGCCCGCACGCAGGACACCCTGCTCGGCGCGCTGGAGCATCAGGACCTGCCGCTGGACATGATCGTCGAATCCTGTGGCGTGCCGCGCCACAAGGGCATGAACCCGTTGGTGCAGGTGTTGTTCGTGATGAACAACCTGCCGGGCCGTACCCAATCCATGGGCGGTTTGAGCGTCGAGCCGCTGGCGGCGCTGCAGAGCCATTCTAAATTCGACATGGCATTGTTCGTTGACGAAGAAGAAGGGCAATTGCTGGGTAATTGGCAATTCGCCACAACCTTGTTCGGACACGAGCGCATTCAGTACCTGGTGCAGGCCTGGATAGCCCTGTTGGAACAGATCGTCGCTGATCAGGACATTCAATTGGGAGCTATCAGCATGCCAGTCGACAATTTAGCAGTGGCCGCCAAACCCGCTGCCCCCGGACCCAAGGCCGACAAACTGGGCAAGTTCCTCAAGCGTGGCGCCGCGCCGGTGGCCAAGGTTCGCCCGGCGCCGATCCGCGAATCGCTGATCGCCGCGCCGCAGCCGTTCCCGCTGTTGATGGAACCGAACGAGCCGCAGCTGGATTTGATCGAGTGGATCAAGCACAACCGCCCGCTGATCGAAGAAAAACTGGCGACCCACGCCGGCATTCTCTTCCGTGGTTTCGAGCTCGACGGCATTCAGGGCTTTGAGGCGTTCGCCGAAGCGATCCAGCCAGGCCTGTACGGTCAATACGGCGATCTGCCGAAGAAGGAGGGCGGCAAGAACACTTATCGCTCCACGCCGTACCCGGAACGCAAGATGATCCTGTTCCACAACGAGAGCTCGCACCAGGATCGCTGGCCGCGCAAGCAGATGTTCTATTGCGAGCAAGCGGCGCCGGTCGGTGGTGCGACGCCGGTGGTGGATTGCCGCTTGATGTACGAAAAACTGCCGGCGGACCTGCGTGACAAGTTCGAGTCCAAAGGCTTGCTGTATGTGCGCACCTTCACCGACAACCTCGACGTGTCGTGGCAGCACTTCTTCAAGACCGAAGACCGTGCCGAAGTCGAAGCCCGCTGCCGCGCCGGCGGTATCGAGTGGCGCTGGCTCGACAACAACGAACTGCAAACCCGCACACCGGGACCGGCGATCATTCGTCACCCGATCACCGGGGCCAAGTCGTTCTTCAATCAGGTGCAACTGCACCACATCTACTGGCTGGAACCGGATGTGCGTGAAGACCTGTTGTCGATGTTCGGCGCCGAACGCATGCCGCGTCACGTGTACTACGGCGACGGTTCGCCGATCGAAGACGACGTGATGCAACGCATCGGTGAGCTGTATGAAGAGTGCGCCGTGCGGTTCGACTGGCAGAAGGGCGACGCGATCCTGCTCGATAACATGCTGGTGGCGCATGCCCGTGATCCGTTCGAAGGTCCGCGCAAGATTGTCGTGGCGATGGGTGACATGTATGACCACGGCAGCCTGGAGCGCCCGACAGCCGCCGCTCAGGTGGCAATGAATACTGAGGAAAGCGGAGCATGAGCGAAGTCATGATGGACGTACAGGATCCGGGTTTCGCCCTGACACCTGAGCAACAGGCGCTGCTTGAGCGCCTGTCGAACACCGCCACCTGTGGCGAGGCCATGCGCTGGCTCAGCGTTGTCATTGACGGTGATCTCGACCCGCAACGTTTGCAGGCCGCGTTCGATAGCGTGCTGACACAGCAGCCGATGCTGTTGGCGCGGCTGGGCAAGGCTGCCGGTTTCCACGGTTTGCGTCAGGCGGCGACCGGCATCGAACGCTTCCCGCTGACGATCCATGCTGCCGAGCAACGCGCCGGGGACGTTCAGGCGCAAATCAGCGAATCGCTGGAACGCGCCTTTGTCGTCGGCGAATCTGCCAGTGTCCAGGCGGTGCTTTATCGACTGGCGTCACAGCAATGGCAACTGGTGCTGGGCATTGCTCGCTACAGCGCCGACGCGCCATCGTTGAACCTTGTGCTGCAACAAGTGCAACAGGCGTACGCCGGGGTTCAGCCAACCGAAGACGAGGAGTCGGGGGAATTCGCCCAGTATCTGGAATGGCGCAGCGAAGTGGTGCTCGATGAAGATGCCGCCACCGCTCGAGCGTACTGGCAGCAACACCTGCAAGGTGTGCAGACGGACATCGCAACGCCTTGGCTGGCCGCTCGCAGCGCCAGCCTCGAAGCGAGTGCTGCCGATACGTGCGTAGCGCTGAATCTGCAGTCGGCGCAGCGTGATGCTCTGCAAGCGCTGGCCGAGCAGCTCGGTCAGCCTGTGGCGACGTTGCTGCAAGGCGCGTGGTGGCTGTTGCTCGGGCGTTTGAGCGGTCTCGATCAAGCGCTGGTCGGTCTGCGCCATGACAGCCGTGGCGACTACGAGTATTTCGCCAACGCCGTTGGGGTGTTCGAGAAAACCTTGCCGCTGTCGCTGGAATTGCCTGGCAGCGCGCGCTTCAGTGACTGGCTGGGACAGTTGGCCGCGCGTGTCGAAGAACATCGTACCTGGCAGGAATACTGGACGCCGGAACTGGCGCCCGACGCCGCGCGCCCGGCTTACGGCTTCAGCCTTGGCCAGATCGGCGTTGCCACCAACAGCAGCGGTTTGCGCTGGACCCGGGCTGAAGCCGTACAGGTGCAACCGGATACTTTCGAGTTGTTGTTGCAGGTGCAGCTGGACGAAAACCAGCGTCTTGCCGGCGCTGGTCTGCAGTACGCCGCTTCGCGCTATTCGCCAGCGGCAGCCGAGGCCGTACGGGATCAGTTCGGCGCACTGTTGAGCGCGATTGTCGAGGCGCCGCACACAGCGCTTGGCCAACTCAATCTGCTCAGTCACGCCGCCGAACAGCGCCTGCTGGCGATCAACCCGCCGCCGCGGGCGCTGGTCGACACCCGTTACCTGCCACAGCGTATGGCTGACTTGGCGACGTATACGCCAGACGCAATCGCCTTGACCGATGCTGAGCAGCAATTGAGCTATGGCCAGTTGCTGGATCGTGCAGAAACCGTGGCTCAGGGCCTGAGCAACAAAGGCGTGGGCAAAGGCTCGATCGTCGCGCTGGCGCTGCCTCGCTCGGCGGACCTGGTCATCGCGATGTTGGCGAGCTGGCGCATCGGCGCGGCGTATCTGCCGCTGGATGTGCAATGGCCACAGGCGCGTCAGGCGTTGATGCTGGAACAGGCCAACGCAGCGCTGTTGTTGACCGATGCAGCGCACGTGACGGCCTGGCAGGATCAGCCGCACACCGCGCTGACCCTGGCCGACCTCGGCACGTCGCACGCGGTATTGCCGCGGCTGTCGACCGAGGGTAGCGATATCGCTTATGTGCTGTTTACCTCCGGCTCTACCGGTGTGCCAAAAGGCGTGGTGATCGAGCATCGGCACTTGCTCAATTATGTCGCGCAGGCCAGTCAGGCGCTGGGCCTGGAGCAGTGCAAAAACATCGGCTTCAGTTCCACCGTCGCGGCAGATCTGGGCAACACCACGTTGTTCGGTGCGTTGTTCAATGGTGCAACGCTGCATGTCGCCAGCGATGCGCAAATGCAGGACGGCGCGTTGTTCGCCGAGTACCTGCAGCAGCGTCAGATCGACGGCCTGAAAATCGTCCCCTCGCACCTTGCCGCGCTGCTCGACAATGAGCAGGCAACCTTGCCGCACACGCTGGTGCTGGGCGGCGAGCCGATTGCGCCGACGCTGATCGAGCGCATTGTGCGGCTGCGCAGTGATTGCCGGGTGTTCAACCATTACGGCCCGACTGAAGCCACGGTCGGCGTGATGATTCATCCGCTGACCCTTGACGGCTCGGGCGGCGATTGTTCGGCGTTGAGCCAGGTGCTCGGCAACAACCAGGTGTTTGTGCTGGACGCTGACCTGCGGCTGGCGCCGGTGGGTGTGCTGGGTGAGTTGTATCTGGGCGGGGCGCAAATATGCCGTGGCTATTTGAACGCCGAGGCCGATGCGCAGACGTTCATTCAGAGCCCGTTCGATCCTGCGCAGCGTTTGTATCGCAGCGGCGACCTGGCCTGTTACCGCGCCGATGGTGCAATCCAGCTGCAGGGTCGACGTGATCAGCAGGTCAAGGTGCGCGGGTTCCGTATCGAGCTGGCGGAAATCGAAGCCGAGCTGCTGCGCTTGCCAGCGGTTGCCGAAGCGCTGGTGCTGCCTGCGGCGTCGGCCGAGCAAGGCCTGTTGGCATTTATCGTGGCGCAGCAAGGCGCTCCGGCGGGGCTGCTTGACAGCGCTCGTGCCGAGTTGAGCACGCGCTTGCCCGCCGTGATGGTGCCGCAGCATTTGCAACTGATCGAACGGTTTCCGCGTTTGGCCAATGGCAAGATTGATCGTAAAGCGCTGCAACAGTTGGCCGGCACTGCCGCCAATGACGAAGGTGAGGCGCCGCGCGATGCGTTGGAGCAATTGCTCGCTGGGCGCATGGCGCAACTGCTGGGGCTGGAGCGTCTGGGCATAGACCGTGACTTCTTTGCCGCCGGTGGCCATTCGTTGCTGGTGATCAAACTGGTGGCCGGTATTCGCAAGTTGCTGCAATGCGAAGTGCATCCCGGGCTGGTCTTCGATCATCCGACCGTGGCGTCGTTGGCGCTGGCGTTGCGGGCGGTCGAAAGCACGCCGGGGCAGTTGGAAAAAATGGCTCAGGTGCGTCTGCGCATGGATGCAATGAGCCCCGAGGAAAAGGCTCGACTGGCTGAACAAGCGCGGCAGCTGCAAGCCGCCAAGGCTGCGCAGACAAGCTGAAATAGCAAGAAACACAAGGCCGTCGCCCAACAGCGTCGGCCTTTTTTTTAAATTTTTGCGCTAATGATAAATAAACTCATTCCGGTTTTCTGGAGGTGCTGCGTCTTACTAAGGTATGTGGACAAAGTCGGTTGGCAGGGCAGCCTCGCACCGGATCTGTTCAGCAGAAAAAATTTCGCCGTTGTTTCGCCAGATGATCGTGCCCGGGGAGGGGCCGGTCGGCCACGCACTGTCATGTTGCCCAAGGGGCCATCGACAGTGTGCGGTTCTCGAGTGCAGGCAGCGGCGGGCCCGTCGGCCCAATGGACTTTCACTTTTACCAATAATAGAGAGCACGATGTCAGCAATTCATGAGTTGAAACCTCTGTTCAAGGCACTCGTCATGTCCCGCGGCCTTCGTTCGCGTCGGGTGCTGACCGGTCTGGGGCTGGTCTGTGTGTTGCCAATCAGCGCCCAGGTGATGGCGGAAGACGTCAGCATCAACATTGCGGCGCAATCGTTGCCGCAAGCGCTGCAAGCCTTCGGCCAACAGACCAACCAGCAAGTGATCTATAACGCTGACGACATGACCGGGCTCAGAAGCCACGCGGTCAGTGGCAAGATGAGCCCGCAGGCGGCCATCGCCGAATTGCTCAGAGGCACTGGGGTGCGCTACAGCATCGAAGGCAACACGCTGATGCTGGTACGTGGCAGCAACACCCAGGGCCTGGAACTGGGCGCGACCAACATCAGCGCGCAACAGGTCGGTGCGACCACCGAAGGTAGCAACTCGTACACCTCCAACGCCGTCACCATCGGCAAGGGCACCCACACCCTCAAGGAAATTCCGCAGTCGGTCACGGTGATGACCCGCAAGCAAATGGACGACCAGGACCTGGTTGACCTCAAGGACGCGCTCAACCAGACCACTGGTGTCGTGGGTCTGCAGGGGGTCGGCAAGGGTTTGATCATTTCCTCGCGCGGTTTCCAGATCGACGACTGGCAGTACGACGGCGTGCCGATCCCGCGTAACACCTATTCGCTGGGTAACTGGGCGACCCAGGATCTGGTCTTTTTCGACCGCCTGGAAATCCTGCGCGGTGCCTCCGGGTTGCTGCAAGGCACTGGCAGCCCGGGTGGCGCAATCAACCTGGTGCGCAAGCGCGGTCAGGCGGCACCGACTGTAAGCGTGACCGGCAAGGCTGGCTCGTGGGATCACTACGGTCTGCAAGTCGACGCAGGCGGCCCGCTGAACCAGGCCGGCACCATCCGTGGTCGTCTGGTAGCCGATCAGGACCAGAGCAATTCTTTCATCGACTCTGAATGGAGTCGCACCCTGTCGCTGTACGGCTCGCTGGACTTCGACCTGAGCGAAGACACCACCCTGGGCCTGGCCGTCAGCCGTTCCGACGGTGATTCGCGTCCGATGATCCGTGGTCTGCCGCGATATGCTGACGGCAAGATGCCGGACGTCTCACGCTCCACCTACACCGGCGCGCGCTGGAACAGTTCGGACATCGACGTCACCACGCTGTACGCCGATCTTGAACATCGCTTCAACGAAGACTGGGCATTCAAGGTCGGTGCCGTGCGCATGACCGAGAGCAACAAGGCGAAGAACCAGCGCGTGCAAAGTGCCGGCGATGGTCTGGAAGCGGATGGCAGCGGCGTGCAGTACGCTAACTTCCTGACCGATTTCGACTCCACCAAGGTCGGCATCGACATGAACCTGAATGGCAAGTTCGAAGCCCTGTCGATGCAGCAGGAAGTGATGTTGGGCGGTAACTTTTCCCAGCTCGAAACGGACGACCAGCTCGCCCGTACTTTCAGCAACAGCAGCGACACGATCTTCAACCTGAACAAGGACCGTACCGACATCAGCTATGACAGCCTGATCGCTGCCAACGGTCGTGGCACGCTGAGCAAGTATGACGTTCGTCAGAAAGGTGTGTACGGCACCTGGCGTGTCAAACCGGTCGACGATCTGACCCTGGTGCTGGGCTCCCGTGTCAGCTGGTATGACTTCAGCTACAAATCCAAGGCGCAATCTTCCTTCGGCGGCATCACCAAGAACGACCCAAGTACCGCGACTGAAACCGGGGAAGTCACGCCTTACGCTGGTATCGTCTATGACCTGAGCCGCGAGTGGGCGGTTTATGCCAGCTACACCGACGTGTTCCAGCCGCAGACCAACCGCGATGTCAACGGCACCGTGCTCAAACCGGTTATCGGCAGCAACTACGAAATCGGTCTCAAGGGCGAGTTGATGGACGGCCGGGTCAACACCTCGTTGGCACTCTTCCGCTACGACCAGGAAAACCGTGCGATCAACGACATTGCCGGTGGTTTCGAGTGCGATGGTTCGTACTGCTCGACCGCTTCGGGCAAAGTGCGCAGCCAGGGTATCGACGCCGAGATCAGCGGCGAAGTGGTGCAAGACCTGCAACTGTTTGCCGGCTACACCTACAACACCACCAAGTACATCAAAGATCCTAGCAACGAAGGTCGCGTGTTCAGCACCTGGACGCCAAAACACATGCTGCGCATGTGGGCCAACTACCAGTTGCCGGGTGAGTGGAATCGCGTCAGCACCGGCCTGGGCTTCGTGACCCAGAGCCATACGCTGGGTTACGAAGGCACCTACGATGTTGCGGGTTACACCGTATGGAACGCCCGCGTCGGCTACCAGCTGACACCTGAGGTCGGCCTGGCGATGAACGCCAACAACCTGTTCGACAAGAAGTACATTGCGGCCGGTTACAACCAGCTCGACGGCAACAACAACTTCGGTGATCCGCGTAACGTGATGTTCTCCGTGAAGTGGACCCCTCAGTTCTGATGCACTGAAGGCCCTCCACCGAAGCGGCCCACGCTCCTCTACAGAGGGCGTGGGCCGTTTTTTTTTGCATACCGTCTGCAGCTGAATCCCGCAGGTTATGCGTCAAGTCACGCAAAAAAAACGCAGAAGCCAGCGCTTCTGCGTTTTTGTTTGTCAGGATGAAAATCAGTTTTTCAGTGCCGCCTCGCACGTCAGGAACACCGATTCGAAGGACTCCAGCAACGACTCACCGTAAATCATGCTGCGGTGGGGCAGGGTTGAATGCACCGAGCCTTGCAGTCGTCCGCTGACGGTGTGTTCACGCAGCACCTGTTCCGAGTGCAACACCTGTTCCAAAGTCTTGTGCGACAGCGACCACCAGCAACTGGCCTCGACCTTTAGCGTTGGCAGCGTGAAGGCGTCGTAGGATTTCACCAGCCGATCATGGATCTCGAACGCCTGGGCATTCATGATTTCCTGTTTGATGGCGTCCAGTGTCGCCACCATTTCCTGTTCGCTGGTGGCAGCCTGTTGGCTGGCCCACTGGTAGAAAGCCTTCAGATCGGTCTGCGGATTCTCGGCGAGGAAGCGTGCCGCCGCTTCGTGCAGATGAGCGAACATCAGACTGAACATTTCCACAGCCGTCGCCAGCTCATTCTGTGCGCTGAAGTACTCGGGATTTTCTTCTTCCAGTGGTTTGCGCGGCAGATCGGCCGGCAACAGGCTGTCCGGCAAGGTGGTATCGACCAGACCGAGGAAGCTTACGTTACGTCCCTGACGCTCCAGTTCCGCAGCAATGTCCATGGCGATGGAGCCGCCGAGCGACCAGCCCATCAAGCGATACGGGCCGTCCGCCTGCTTGTCGATAATCTGCCGGGTGTAGTCGGCGATCATCTGCGCCCAGGTCTGGGCGTGGGCGTGTTTATCGGCGAAGCCTGTGTGCATCACGCCGAAAGTGCGCGCGTGTTTGCTCAGGCGTTTGGCCAACGGTTGGTAGCAGAACACGATGCCGCCGCTGGGATGCAGGCAGAACAGCGGCGGGGCGCTGGTGGCCGAGGCCGAGAGCTCCACCACGCACTGGGCTTGCTGCTGATGTTGCGTGGCAATGAATTGCGCAAGGGTTTCGACGGTGGCGTGGGCGAGCATTTGCTGCAAAGCGAGTTTGATCCCCAGGCGCGCATTGAGTGCGGCAATAAACTGGATGGCCAGAATCGAATGCCCGCCCAGTTCGAAGAAGTTGTCGTCGAGGCCGACCCGGTCAACGTGCAGGGTTTCCTGCCAGAGTTCGGCCAGCGCTTGCTCCAATGCAGTTTCCGGGGCCTTGAAGCGGGTCTCCGATTGACTGATGTCAGGCAGCGGCAACGCCTTGCGATCAAGTTTGCCTGTCGGGCTGACGGGCATGGCTTCCAGCACCAGCAGATGGCTCGGCACCATGTAGCCGGGCAGACGGCTTTTCAGTTCAGCCTTGAGGGCTGCGCGCAGTTGATCGTGCTGCTCACTCGACAAATCACTGGCGCTCGGCACGACATAACCGATCAACTGCATCCCGGCCAATCCTTCGCGAGCAAGGACCAGGGCTTCGCGAACAGCCGGGATTTGCAGCAGGCAGGATTCGATTTCACCGAGTTCGATACGGAAGCCGCGAATCTTCACTTGATGATCGAGTCGGCCGACATATTCGATGACGCCATCGGCGCGATAACGTGCCAGATCACCTGTGCGGTACAGGCGCCCGCCCTGCGTGCTGAACGGATCAGGCATGAAGCGTTCGGCGGTCAGTTCCGGGCGCTGGAAATAGCCACGGGCCAATAGATCGCCAGCAATCACCAGCTCGCCGACGACGCCCACCGGGACTGGTTGACCACCGCTGTCCAGCAGATAAATGGCGCGTCCAGCCAAGGGACGGCCGATCGGCATGGTTTTCGGCAGTGGCATTTGCCCGGTGACGTAATCCGTGCAATCGAGCACCGTGGCACTGACCGTGGTTTCCGTAGGGCCATAGGTGTTGAGCAGGCGCACATGGCCAAGTCCCGCCTTGCCCCACGCCGCCACGCCTTCCGGTGGCATGGCTTCGCCGCCCACGATCACCTGGCGCAGCGGGCCGTAGTCACGGACACCGGCAGCGGCAAAATCCCTCGCCAGCATGTTCCAGTACGTGGTGGTCAGGTCGCTGACCGTGAATTGCTTGTCGAGCAACTGCCGGTACCAGGTTTCGCTGTCCCAGATGTCCGGCCCGCGCAGTACCACCGACGCGCCGCAGATCAGCGCCGGGTAGAGCTGTTCGACGAAGGCATCGAAGTTGAACGTGGCAAATTGCAGCGAACGATCGGCGGGTGTCAGGCCGAGGAATTGCAGGGCGACTTGCGCGTGTCGGGTCAAAGCCGCCTGGGTAATCCCCACACCTTTTGGTCGGCCGGTGGAACCTGAGGTGAACATCACATACGCCAGGTTATGGCCATGGGTACGGCAGGGCGGATTGTCACAGTGCGCGCTGTCGGCGAGGTCGAGTTCATCGACGCACAGTACGCTCACCGCGTCGACCGAAGGCAGGCGCTGGAGCAAAGAGCGCTGGCTGAGCAGCACGCTCAAGCCGCTGTCTTCGATCATCCAGGTCAGGCGTTCCTGCGGGTATTCGGGGTCGAGAGGCACGTACACGCCGCCGGCCTTGAGCACCGCCAGCAGGCTGACGATCATCCGCGCCGAACGCTCGACCGCGATGCCCACCCGCACTTCCGGGCCCACGCCGTAGCCGAGCAGGGTCTGCGCCAGGCCATTGGCTGCCGAGTTGAGTTGGGCATAGCTCAGGCGCACGTCATCGCAAATCAGCGCGAGGGCATGCGGCGTGGCCAGTGCCTGGCGTTCAAAGAGCTGATGCACGCCTGCGCTCGGCAATGGCGCAACGGCTGGGTTCCATTGTTCGCGTTGCTGACGGCACTCGGTGTCGCTCAGCAGCGGCAGTTCGCTCAGGGCAATATCGGGATTTGCGGTGATGGCGCGCAACAGATTCTGCCAATGCCCGGCCAACCGCTCGATGGTGGCGGGGCGGTACAGGTCGCGGCTGAATTCGATGTTGGCATCGATGCGGTTCAGGGAATAACTGACGTCCAGCGACAGGTCGAATTTCGCCTGGCCGCTGCCGGCATCGACAAAGTCCAGGGTCAATTCGCCCAGATTCAGCGGCACCGAGGCGCCGCCGTCCGTGCGCCAGTTGAACAGCACCTGGAACAACGGATTGATCTGCTGACTGCTTTGCAGTTGCAGGTCGTCGAAGCTCAACTCCAGCGGATAGTCGGCATGGTCGAGCGCGGCCAGCGATTCGCGGCGCAGACGTAGCAGAAAGTCCTTGCAAGCCAACTGCGGGTCAATCCGCACGCGATAGACCTGGGTGCTGACAAAGAATCCGACCAGATCCTGAATTTCACTGCGGTTGCGTGTGGCATTGGGCACGCCGACGGTGAAATCGTCCTGGCCACTGTAGCGGCTAAGGAGCAATTGCCAGGCACCCAACGCGACCACAAAGGGAGTCAAACCGTGCTGCTGGCAGAAGCGATTGAGTGCTTGCGCCAAGGTGGCGGGCAGGCTGAAGTCGTGTTTGCCGGCCGCATGGCTGTGCTGGTCGTTGCGCGCAAAGTCCACCGGCAGATCCAGCGGCGGCAACGTCCGGCCCAGATAATTCTGCCAGTATTCGGCGCTGGTCTTGCAGGCCGGGCTGTGCAGATAGTCGCCACGCTGCCAGTCGGCATAGTCGGCGTACTGGATGGCCGGGCGCGGCAGTGGCGCGCTCATGCCCATTGCCGCTTGCGCGTAGGCGCGGGTCAGGTCCTGCATCAGAATCGCGTTGGACCAGGCGTCCGAGGCGATATGGTGCATGTTGAGCAGCAGCAAGTGTTCCGTGTCGGCCACCTGCAGCAATGTGGCGCGCATCAGCGGCGCCTGCTTCAGGTCGAAGGGCTTGGCGGCCTCTTCGGCAGTGCGCAGGTCAATCTGCTGTTCGCGCGCTTCAGCGCTCAGCCCACGCAGATCATCGAAGCCCAACTGCAGCGTTGCGTGTGCATCGACCACCTGCATGGCTACCCCGTCGATCTCGACGATCGCACTGCGCAGGACATCGTGGCGTTCGATGACTTTATTCAGCGCCATTTCCAGATGCTGTGCTTGCAAGGCACCGCTGAGGCGCACGGCGCGTGGCAAGTTGTAGGCGGCACTGTCAGGTGTCAGCTGTTGTACGAACCACAGTCGCTGTTGCGCGAAGGAGAGGGGGGCCGGGGCCGGGTGGGGACGGGCAATGATGCCTTGGGATTGCTCGCCGGCATCTGCCATCAGCAGCGCCAGTACCTCATCATCGAGTAAGTCGTTCATCGGGCTCTCGTGGTTGGCAGCACCGTGAGCGCTGACGGCGTTGCCGACAGTCGGGTCCACGGCGATAGACATTCGGATTGAAGGCCGGCAGGACGGGCGTCCGGCCGGCTGCAAAGGTGCAATCGATCAAGCAGTCTCGAGGGGCTTTTTGTGGGTGACCACTCGGCCTCCCTCCATCCTCACCAGTTGATCGGCGACGTCGAAGTAGCGGTCGTCGTGGGAGATCACGATGATGGTCTTGCCCATCTGTTTCAGCTCCGGCAGCAGCTCGGTGTAGAAGATGCGCCGGAAGGCCGGGTCCTGATCGGCAGCCCATTCGTCGAACACCAGCACCGGACGCTCTTCCAGCCAGGCGTTGATCAGCGCCAGGCGTTTGCGCTGGCCGGTGGACAGATCGGTGGTACTGAAAACACCGTCATTGATGCTCACCTTGTGCGCAATCTCCAGGCGTTCCAGATAGCGGCTGGTGTCGGCCGGCACTTGTTTGTCGCCCTGTACCAGTTCATCGAACAGGTAGTAGTCGGCGAAGATCGTGGTGAACAGTTGGCGATAGTCATCGCGCGCCTGGGCATCGACCACCTGGCCATTGAGCAGGACTTCCCCGCGTTGCGGCGCATACAGGCCCAGCAACAATTTGATCAGGGTGGTTTTGCCGCCGCCGTTCTCGCCGACGATGAACACGATGTCACCCTGCGCGATGTTCAGATTGACCGGACCCAGCTCAAACGCTGCGCTGCCCTGAACCGGCGGGAAGGCGTAGTGCACGTTGTGCATTTGCAACTGTTGCACTGCGGTCTTGCTCGCGGGCGTCGACTCGCGCAGGAGCAAGTGCGGTTCCGGCGAGGAAAACTGCTCGGCCAGTTCGGCAATGCGTTTGAAGGCAATGTTCGCGCGACTGACCACCGGCAACGTGGTGACCAGATATTCCAGTGGGCCTTTCATGTACAGCAGCACCAGCACGAAACCGCTGAGCACGGCTTTGTCGGTACCGAGCCAGAACGATTGCAGCGCGAGGGCCAGACCGATCACCACGAAAAACAGCATCGAGCCAAAGGTTTTCGCCACCACGAACGTGTTGATCGAACGGATGTGTGTGTTACAGATGTAATCCGCCGTGCCCTCGATGCGCTGGCTGAACATGCGTTGGCGGCGCGGGCGATGAATACGCAATTCCTTGGCACCCGCGGCGATCGCGCTGTAGTGCTTTTGCAGTTCGTCCTCGGCTTCTCGCGCCGCTTCGAAACCTTTGATGCCTTTGGCCCGGGCAATGTATTGCACGACGGTGCCGATCACGATCGCGATCAACAGCAGGGCAAACATCGGCAGGGACAGGTAGGCTAGGTAACTCAGGCAACCGAGGGTGACGGTGAAAGCGATCGCCAGCGGCGCAAAGGAAAACGCGAAATCACTCACGGTGTCGACGTCATGGGTCAGCACCGGAATCAGGCGATGACTGCGAAACCGTTCGATCTGCTCGATAGGTGCCAGCAGGACTTTTTCGCCGAGTGATTTGCGCAGGCCGGCGATGATGTGCTGGCCAACATGGTTGGTGCCGATGTCCGACAGAATCGAAGTCAACAAGGCAAACGCGCAGAGGCCGGCAAACGTCAGCAGCACTGTCGCTGACGGAACGCCGCTGCCGTTCAGGGCTTTGTTGATGGTCGCCAGCAGTGCGGTGACGCTGACGCCACCAAGCATGCCGAGCAGGATCGACAGCGCCACGACGACCCGGTAAGGCTTGAGCAGGCCGAGGACTTCACTGATGGCTCCGCGCGATTTTGTGGTCATGGAGGTTTCCGCTTCTAGTGCCGCTAACGGCATCGTTTCAAGGATTGGGCTGGTTAAAAGACGAAACCCGTGGGCGGCGATTTAGCCGACCACGGGTTTATCGAGGCTGAAGCGACGAGCGAGCGGCCCGCGCCGCCATGGCGGCTGTCGTTACCGCTGTCCTTAGAGATCGCGCGCGACGCGAAAACCGATCCAGTCGCCGCGCGTATCGCTGTAGGTGGCGTTGCGATTACCCGAGCGCGAGAACACCGGTGCTTCACCCCAGTCGTTGCCGCGGATGCGGCGGATCTTGCAGTCACCGGTCAGCCAGGCACTGCCGTCACTCGGCGCGCCGACATAGTTTTCGTTGTAGCAGTCGGCGGTCCATTCATAGATGTTGCCGTGCATGTCGTAGACGCCGAAGGCGTTCGCCGGAAACTTGCCCGCCGGCGCGGTGAAGTTGTAGCCGTCGGCGGCGCCATAGGTATTGGCGTGTTTGGCGATGCTGTATTCCTTGCCTTCATCGAAGGGGAACGGGAAAGGTCCGGCGCTGCCGGCACGGGCGGCGTATTCACGCAGCGATTCGCTGACCAGTCGATACGATTTACCGGTTTTCTTCGACAGCCAGGCTACATAGGCCTCGGCCTCGGGAAAGTCCATGCACACCGCCGGATGCTTGTCGGTGTACTGCTTTTTCGGATCGCTGCCCGCGTAGTCGGGAATACCGGCCTTGCACGCGCGGCCCGGGCGTTTGTCGCCGTCGGGCATCTGATAGCCGGTGTCGGCGAGGTAGGCGTCCCATTGCCCTTTGAGCACCTGGAAACGACTGATGGCCAAGGGTTGGGCAAAGGTCACCGGGTGCATCGGACCTTCGTCCGGCTCGCGGCCGACTTCGTCCTCCGGGGTGCCCATGGTGAAGGTGCCGGTGGGCAGCACGACCATTTCCGGGCAGTCCTTGCAGTCCTTGAAGACTTTGCCCGGTTTGAGCGGTTCGGCCGCTTGCGCCAGCCCCGGCAAGGCACAACCGAGCAACGCGGCGAGGCCCAGTGCGGGTAAGGCCTTCAAGGAAAAATTACGCGGTTCACTACTGTTCATCATGACTCTCGATAACAGGTTGAAAGGAAACGTGGGAGCGGGGCGCCTACAGCTGTTTGGCCAATAGCGCCATCAAGCGATCGATTTGCGCTTCGTCGTTGAGCAGGCCCGGTGCAGTACGAATCACCGGGCCCACGTCGCGGTTCACGGCGTCGGCGACCACCCGGTTTTGCATCAGGTACGCGGCGACTTTGTCGCAGTCCTGGCCCTTGACCCGAAAGAAGGTAAAACCGGCCGACAGTTGCGTGCTCAGCGGCGTGACGAGTTCGATTTGCGGGTGTTCCAGCAGGCGTTTCTTCAGGTAGCTGTTGAGCGCGTGGATGCGCGCTTCGACCTCGGCCTTGCCCAATTGCAGATGCAGCTTGAAGGCTTCGTCCAGCGCCCAGCGATACTCGAAAGAGTGGTAGCCACCGGGCGTCATGGTGGTGGAAAACGCGGTGGCCTCGGAGAAGGTCGGGGTGATCGGCGTCACGTATTTGACCTCCTCGAAACGGCTGCAGACGATGCCGGTGCCGCGCGGGCCAAACATCCACTTGTGGGTGCCGGCAATGAAGAAATCGCAGTTCATCTGCGCGAAGCTCAGGTTGTCGACGCCGAAGCCGTGCACGCCGTCGACCACATAAATGATCCGGTCGGCATCGCTGCGGCCACGGTTGTGTTTGTCGACGATGGCGCCGATGTCACCGATCGGCAGCTTCACACCGCTGCCCGAATGCACCCAGCACATGCCCAGCACACGGGTTTCCGGGCGGATGGCCGTGTCGATGGCGGCGAGGATTTCGGCTTTGGTCGCGGTCTGCGGATCCTTGAACAGACGGATCTTGCGCACCTGCGTGCCTTCACGTTCCTTGCGCAAGGCGAGGATGGTGTGGGTGGCGTAGTGTTCGTGGGCGGTGGTGAGGATTTCCTGATCGGGGCGCACATGCACACCGCCGTAAATCATCGTCAGACCTTCAGTGGTGCTGCCGGTCAGGGCGATCTGTTTAGCGTTTACCTGCAGGTATTGGCCGGCCCAGACGCGGACGTTTTCCTCGCGCTGCTCGATCACGCCGAGGTCCCAATCCATGGCCAGGCCGGGATTTTTGTCGAGGGCGGCGCGATGCCGTTCGATCGCTTCGCGCACCGGTTTCGGGTGCGAGGTGATCAGGAAGTTGGAAAAGTGCAGGTAGTCCGGATCCTGATTGAACAGTTGCTGCAACTGCGTCCACTTGCTGCGCGGCATTGGCGCAGCGGGCGCAGCCGGGGCGGCAGCGCTGGCGATGTTCGGCAGGCTGGCACCCAGTGGCAGCGCAGCGGCGAGCAGTCCGGCCTGTTTCAGAAAATCACGACGATTGCTCATGGCTGCGTCGTTCCCTGCGCGTTGGCCAGCGCCGGTTTCTCGGCTTTTTCGACCTGATCCCAGACGCGCAGGAAGTTGCCGCCCCAGAGTTTGCCGATGTCGGCTTCGGAGTAACCGCGCGACAGCAGTTCAGCGGTGACATTGCGGATCTCGCCGACGTTCTCGAAACCTTTGACGCCGCCGCCCTCATTGAAGTCGGAGCTGATGCCGACATGGTCGATGCCGATCTTGCGCACGGCGTATTCGATGGCGTCGCCGAAATCCTTGAGGCTGGCCTTCGGTTCGTCTTCGAGGATCGCATACAGACGGCTGGCGTACAGGCCGAATTTCGTTTCGGACCAGGCCGCAATGATCGGGTCGCCCGGCATCAGCGCCATCGCCAGGTTTGGCAGGGGCGGCAGGTCGAATTCCTTGCGCAGTTCGTTGAGGCGATCCTGGGTCTTCTGGGTCAGCGGCCGCAGGTACTGGGAGAACGCGACGATTTGCACTACACCGCCGCTGTTCTTGATCAACTGCATCTCTTTGTCGCTGAGGTTGCGTGGGATGTCGACCATCGCGCGCGGCGCCGAGTGCGAGGCAATCAGTGGCGTACGGCTCAGCTGTGCGACTTGTTCGAGGGCTTTGGTCGACATTTGTGATACGTCGATGATTACGCCCAGATCATTGAGGCGCTTGACCGCCTGCTTGCCCAGATCGGAGAGGCCATCGAGGGCGTCCGGAGAATCATTGAGAAATGGCAACGGGCGCGATGAGTCCGCCCAGTCGTTGTTGCCGATATAGCTGAAACCGAACATGCGCATGCCACGCGCCGTCCACAGGTCCAGCAGATTCAAGTCATGGCCCAGTGGATAGGCGTTAAGCATGCTGATGAAAATCGCGAACTTGCCTTCTCCGTGCAGGCGGCGCATATCGTCCGGGGTGTAGGCGATTGCGACCTGATTGGGGAAGTCGCGCACCATGCCGGAAATGATCTTGTAGCGGATCTCTTGCTGGTTGCGTGCTTCATCAATGAAGCCCGCGGTAGGTTTGTGCGGGGCATCGGGGCCGTTCCACATTTCCGGCCAGCCGAAAATGGTCAGCGCCGCGCCAGATAAACGACCGCGACTGGCCTTGGCCAGGTCGAACTGGCCGGAGCCATCCTTGTCGGCCTCGTGACCGTCGGTGCCGAAGTTCTGCATCAGGCTGACATGGCTGTCGAAGGAGAGCATGCGTTCGTGCAGTTCATCTGCCTGTTTCACAACCTTGGCGTCATAGCCAAGGTCGTCCTTGAACCAGTGATGCCAGGCGGCAAAGCCTGCACCGGCACTGATCGCCAGGGCTAAGGGCAGGCCGATGAATAGAGCCTTTTTCGAACGTGGTTTTGTCATTGCCATCTCAGTCGGGTTCGCCATCGAGGTGCAGGCGCAAAGCCTTTGCTATCTGGGAAGAACGAGTGGATGGCCGTGGAATTTAGCTTGCCAGGTTAAAAGATCGCAGCCTTCGGCAGCTCCTGCAGGGATATACATTCGATGTAGGAACTGCCGAAGGCTGCGATCTTTTCAAACCCACATAAATTTACCCGCGCAACAAACGTTCTAGCTTGGATAAAGCCTGCTTCATGGCTGACACAGGTAGGGCAATGAAGATTTCTCGACGATGGTTCATGGCAGGTCTGGCGCTGACTGGCGCTGCGGTGCCTGCGGCTTGGTTTGGGCATCGTGAATGGACGAAGCCGGATCCGACGATCACTCCGGGTGAAGCGTCTTTCGACGTCGCCGACCTCGCCGGACAACGCTTGGCCAGTGCCTTGCGGGGCGTCTGGGATATTCGCTTCGAAGGCCGTGACGCAGGCCTTGAAGGGCTTCCGGCCAAGGGCCTGCAAGTGTTCCTCGACATCGGCCAGAAAGGCCGTGGCGTCTGTGGTTTTCTTGATACCCCGGAGCGTTTGCGCTCCGGTGAAACACCTCGTTACCGAATTCTTGGCGATCTCGCCGGTGCCGACGCCGCGAAGTTGACCTGGCGGCTGATCGGTGCGCAAGGCCAGATCAACTATGAGCTGGAGATGATCCTCGACGAGGTCTGGGCCGATTTCGGCAACGCCGGCAAAGGCACCCTCAGCGGTAAAGCCTTGCGCCTGGATCGCCCTCTGGCCTTGCCCGCACAGGACAACGGCTTCGTAGCGGTCAAGCGACTGTTTCCCGAAGCGCGTGAACGTACGCCACTGAATCCGACGCTGCTGGCCTGGCTGATTTCCCCCGAGCACCGGCTGTTCCACCAGTTGTGGCATGCGACGCGGGACAAGTGGCACACCTTGCCAGAGGACAAGCGCGAAGCCTTGCGCGGCATCGGCTGGCAACCGGGGCCGCGCGACAAGGAGCGCGATGCTCGTGGGCCGCGCAAGGACCGCAATGGTTCCGGCGTCGATTTCTTCTTTATGCACCGGCACATGCTCGGCACGGCGCGCTCGATGCAGGACCTGCCATCGTGGCAATACTTTCCGCTGCCACAGCCGGAATTGATCCGTGATCGCCCGGGTTTCGCCCGTTACTTCGACAATCATGACGGCACGGCGCTGCCGCCTCCGTGGCTGGCCGACGGTGATGATGAATACAGCAAGTGGGTCAGCGATCTCAAGACGGCCGAGACCTACGAAAGCAACTTCCAGGTCTGGGAGTCGCAATACCGTGATCCGGTGTACCTGGCTAGACTCACCCTCGGTCAGTTCGGTTCCGAGGTTGAATTGGGCCTGCACGACTGGCTGCACATGCGCTGGGCGTCTGTGCCGCGCGATCCGTCCAACGGTCAGCCCGTGCCTTTTGCGCGTGATCCTGCCGACTTCGCTGCACGTTGGTATGGCCCGGAAAATGACTTCCTTGGCGACCCGTTTTCATCCCACGTCAACCCGTCGTTCTGGCACTTCCATGGCTGGATCGATGATCGTATTGAAGACTGGTTTCGCGCTCACGAGCGTTTCCATCCGGGGGAGGTCACGCGCAAGGTGGTCAATGGTGTGCAGTGGTTTGCACCGGGACGCTGGAACGAAGTCGATGACCCCTGGCTGGGTCCGGTCACCCATGGTTGCAGCACCACGCCGGGGTTGCAGGCGGGCAAGACCGTGGAGATGGACCCGGAAACCATGAAGCTGGCGCTGCGCATCACCTTCCTCAACGACGAGGAAAAACTCGCCGGGCTGTTCCGCCGCGTGCCGCAACGACCGTGGTATGCGCGCAATCTGAAGGCCAAACAGACTCAGGCCTGATTACCGCGTCAACTTCTTCGCGAGCAGGCTCGCTCCCACAGGTTGGCCGCATCCCACCAGTTGAAATGCGCTCTCTTGTGGGAGCGAGCCTGCTCGCGAAAGCGCTTGGCCGGGCTGCGCGATTACAGTGCCTGCCACCCGCCGCCCAAGGCCTTGTACAAGGCAATGCTCGCCTGCATTCGCGACAGCCGCAGTTGCACGTTCTGGTCCTGCGCCGCATACAGCGTGCGCTGGGTTTCCAATACGGTCAGCAAGTCCTCGGCGCCGGCCTGATAGCGGCTCTGGGCGATGTTGAAGGCGGTTTGCGCCTGGTTCAGCTCTTCGCTCTGCCACTGCCGTTGTTCATCGAGGCCGCGGATGCTGTTGAGGGCTTTTTCGACGTCGGCGAAACCGTTGATGATCGCGCCTCGATAGGTTTCCAGCAGCTCCTGCTGACGAGCCGTGGCTTTGTCGCGTTCGGCGCCCAAACGGCCATTGTTGAAGATCGGTGCGATCAGCCCGCCGGTGAGGTTATAGAACGGACTGCGCCACAGGTCACCCGCCTGATTGGCGCCGGAGCCGATGCTCGCGCTCAGGGTGATTTTTGGCAGCATCGCCGCGCGAGCCACGGTGACGTCCGCCTGGGCTGCCGCCAGTTGCGCCTCGGCGCGGGCAATGTCCGGGCGGCGGGTCAGCAGTTCGCTGGGCAGGCCGGCAGCAATCTGCGGCCATTGCAATTGATCGAAGGACTCATGACCGGTCGGCAGGTCTTGCACTGGACGCCCGAGCAGCGCCGCCAGCGCGATTCGCGCATCTTGGGCTTGTTGCCGGACGGTCGGCAGTTGGCGTTGTTGTGCGGCCACCAGGCTTTTCTGCTGGGCCAGCTCCAGCGCGGTGGCCGAGCCGGCGTTGTAGCGCGTCTGCACCAGTTGCAGAACGCTTTGCGCATTGGCCAGGTTCAGCTCGGCAATGCGACTCTGCTCCTGCAGCGACAGCACCTGGGTGTAACTGTTGGCGACGCCGCTGAGCAAGGTCAATTCGACGGTGGCGCGATCGAACTCGCTGGCTTGCAGGCTGAACTGTGCACTGTCGCGCGATGCGCGCTTGCCGCCCCAGAAGTCGATTTCGTAACTGGCGTTGAGGCCGACATCGAAGTAGTCCACAGCCTTGTTGCTGCTGTCGGCATCCAGTTGACGGTAACCTTCGCCACGCAACAGCTTCTGCCGATTGGCGTTGCCGGTGCCTTGTATTTCCGGCAATTGCGAGCCACTGGCAATGACGGTGGCAGCGCGCGCCTGACGCACGCGAGCGATGGCTGCGGCCAGATCATAACTGCCGACCTGAGCCTGTTCGATCAGTTGATTGAGCTGCGGGCTGGCGAAGCGCGTCCACCAGCGCAGGGTGTCGCGTTCGGCGCGGGTGTCGTGTGGCGATTGCCACGCAACAGGCGGGACAATGCCGCTGTCCGGACGTTGTGCGGAACTGCCGCAAGCGCTGAGTATCAGGCAGGCGGTCAACAGGCTGAGGCGCGGTTTCATAGAGCGATCATTCACTGGTAAGGGCCGTGACCGGGTCGAGTCGGGCAGCTTTGCGGGCCGGCATGAAGCCGAAGACAACACCGGTGACCAGGGCGCAACCAAAAGCGCCGAGTACCGCCATCAACGAGAACGCTACCGCGACCTCACTGAGAATCAGCACGCCGCCAATGATCAGCGCCAGGGCGATGCCGGCGATGCCGCCGACCACCGAGAGCATCACCGCTTCAGTGAGAAACTGGCGCAGGATGTCGCGCTGACGGGCGCCGGTGGCCATGCGGATACCGATCTCGCGGGTGCGTTCGCGGACGGTCATGAGCATGATGTTCATCACGCCGATGCCGCCGACCAGCAACGAGATCGCCGCAATCGAGCCGAGCATCAGCGACAGGGTGTTTTGTGTGCGCGCTTCGGCCTGGATCATCGCGGCGTTGTTGGTCAGTTCGAAATCCTTTTTGCCGTTGTGCAGGTTCAACATCAATTGTTCGATGGCATGTTCGGTGTCCTTGACCTTGCGTGCGTCGGCGGCAGCGATGGCCACGTACTCGGGATTGCGCGTGCCGAACAGCCTGACGCTGGCAGCGGAGTAGGGCACGGCGATGCGGTTGTCGCTGTCGGAGTCGCCGGAGCTGGCACCTTTTTCCGCGAGCACCCCGACCACCTGAAACGGTACGTTCTCGATCAGGATGTACTGGCCGATCGGATTGGGTATGTCCTTGAGGAGTTTGGTCCGCACCTTGTGCCCGATCACCGCAACGGCGGCTGCGTTCTGTTCGTCGGCCTCAGTGAAGTAACTGCCCTGTACCACCGGCCAGTTGAAGATCGCCGGGAAATTGGTGTCATTGCCGCCGACGTAACTGAGGTGATCGGCATTGCCGAAGCGCACGCCGGCTTCGGCGCCATTGACCGGCATGATCCGCTGCACTTGCGGCAGGCTCGCCAGAGCGTGCACATCGTCGAGGGTGATGATGCCCGGTGGCGTTCGCGGGTTGGGCGCCGAGCCGCTGAGATAAATGATGTTCGAGCCGAACGCGCCCATTTGCGCCATGACCTGACGCTTGCTGCCCTCGCCGACGGCGAGCATCACCACCACCGAGGCGACGCCGATGATGATGCCGAGCAGGGTCAGCGCGGTGCGGAAGCGGTTGATCCACATCACTCGCCAAGCGGCGTGCAGGGCATCGACCAGTTCACCTTTCCAGGCGCCGGTAGCTTCGGCGCCTTCGCTCAAGCGCTTGCGCAGATCCACCGCTTGCAGGGCGCCGGGATTGGCACTGTGCTGGGCGTCGGGGTTGTTTCTGGCGCTATCGCTGATGATCAAGCCATCGCTGATTTCGATAATGCGCTTGGCCCGCGCCGCCACTTCGCGGTCGTGGGTGATGAGAATGACCACGTGGCCCTGGCTCGCCAGTTCATCGAGCAGCGCCATGACTTCTTTGCCGCTGTGGCTGTCGAGGGCGCCGGTCGGTTCGTCGGCCAGAATGATGTGACCGCCATTCATCAGTGCGCGAGCAATCGACACGCGTTGTTGCTGGCCGCCGGACAGCTGATGGGGGCGGTTGCCGGTGCGCGCGGCCAGGCCGAGACGGTCGAGCAGGGCGGCGGCGCGCGCATGGCGTTCGGCGGCGGGTGTGCCGGCGTAGATGGCCGGCATCTCGACGTTCTCCTGGGCCGAGCCGGACGGAATCAGGTGATAGCCCTGGAACACGAAACCGAAGGCTTCGCGCCGCAGCCAGGCCAGTTCATCGCTGTCGAGGCCGGCGACGTTTTCCCCGGCGAAGCGGTATTCGCCGGACGTCGGCCGGTCGAGGCAGCCGAGAATGTTCATCAGTGTCGATTTACCGGAACCGGACGCGCCGACAATCGCCACGAACTCGCCGGCGTGAATCGACAGGTCGATGCCGCGCAACACGTGAACTTCGGGAGCGTCACCGCCGCCGTAGGATTTGCGGATGTCCTGCAGGTCGATCAGAGGCGTTTGCATTCAACCTCCGCTGCCGTCGGCCGGGCCGATCAGCAAGTGATCGCCTTCGTTCAAGCCCTCGATAATCTGCACTTTGAGACGGTCGCTGATGCCGGTGCGTACTTCGCGGGACTGAATCTGGCCATTGGCGGCGATGACCTGCGCGGTCTGCCGATTGGCCACCGCGCTGCCTTGCAGGGCAGCGACCGGTGCCGTGAGAACGTTTTTTGCCTGGTCGGCAACGAAGAACACTTGCGTGGTCATCTCTGCCATCAAGGCGTTGTCGGCGTTATCGACGTCCAGCAGCACGGTGTACAGCACCACGCGCGCGCTGCCGCTTTTACTCGAACTGGCCGGGCTGCCGCCGCCCTGACTGGTTTGATCCAGCGGTTTGGGGGGCACCGGCAGAATTTGTCGTACGGTGCTGCTCCAGCGCCGATTACCACCGCTGAGCGTGGTGAAGTACGCGGTCATGCCCGGTTTGACATGGCCGATGTCCGCCTCGGAGACCTCAGCCCAGACCGTCATTGGCGACAGTTTGGCGATACGCAGAATCAGCGGCGTCTGTTGCTGGGCATTGAGGGTCTGGCCTTCGCGGGCATCGAGTGCAACCACCGTGCCTTCCATCGGCGCATAGATGCGCGTGTAACCGAGTTCGGCCTGGTCACTGCGCAGACTGGCCTCGGCCTGACGGATCTGCGCACGGAACATATCGATCCGCGCCTGGGTGGCCTTGAGTTCGGCGCGCGCGGTCTGCACGTCTTCTTCGCGGGTGGCGCCACCGGCCGCGAGGTTCTGCTGGCGTTGGTACTTCTGTCGCGCCAATTCGTGCTGCGACTGTTGTTCTTGCAACTGCGCCTTGAGGTTCTCGATGGAGAACTGGCTGGCGTCGAGTTTGGCCTTTTGCGTCGATGGATCGATCTCGACCAGCAATTGTCCTTGCTTGACCACGTCGCCGACTTCCACGTGGATTTTGCGGATCTGCCCGGAAGCCTGCGCACCGACATCCACGTAGCGCCGTGGCTGCAACGTGCCCAGCGCGGTGACGCTGCTTTCAATGTCGCCGCGACTGACTTGCACGGTGGCGAACTTGTCCCGGCCAGGGGGCAATATCTGCCAGGCGGCTACGGCGACAACGGGAATCAGACAAAGGGCTACGAGCAGGGCGCGTCGGGCGGGGCGGGGACGTTTCATGCAGGGTTCCGGCCAGTGGAAATCGACCCGTCATCCAGCCGGCACCACACACGGGCCAAGACCGAACGCTGGCGCAGGAGGCGACAGATACGGGGAACTGTTTTTTAAACGAGGGACGCGTTGGGTAATTTAAGTGCTGAAAAACGCGGTAACAGGTATAGAAGCTAACAATTTGTCGGGCAAATCGAAACAGCGCTTTAAATCTATATGAGAATTACTATAAATTACGCATCTGAAATTGCCAGCATCGTGCCACTGTCGTTTTGACGGTGGCGGGTGTGGCTCAAGGATCGAAACCGCACTGCTGCGGCCGGGAGTCATGTTGGAAAACTACTATCGCGAGCTGGTGTGTTTCCTGAACGCCAAGCTGGGCAACCGCCAGGTTGCCGAGGATGTGGTGCATGACGCCTATTTACGCGTACTCGAGCGCTCCAGCGACACGCCGATCGAGCAGCCCCGGGCGTTTCTTTATCGAACGGCATTGAATCTGGTCATCGACGACCATCGTCGCAATGCCTCGCGCCAGGTCGAATCGCTGGAAGTGCTCGACAACGAAGAGCGCTATTTCAGCCCGTCGCCCCATGGCACCCTCGATCACGGTCAACGCCTGGAGATGCTCCAGCGCGCGCTGGCCGAATTATCGCCGCTGTGCCGCGAAAGCTTTCTGCTGCGCAAGATCGAAGGCCTGTCCCACAACGAAATCGCCGCAAGCCTGGGCATTTCCAAAGCGCTGGTGGAAAAGCACATCGTCAATGCCATGAAACATTGCCGGGTGCGCATCAAACAATGGGACGCCCATTGATCCCTCCTCAGTAAATTTCTTTTCACCGTCCTCGTTCCTACTCAACAGACGATCTGCTGTCCTGCTCCGGGCCGGTCAGGTCACCCAGGCTTTATCCCCACGGTTGAGGGGTTCATCCAGAGGACACTGGAAATGACACAGGCAATTGCATCGCCCATCGTTCACGACCTGATCGGCGTCGGTTTCGGCCCTTCGAACCTGGCGCTGGCCATCGCTCTGCAAGAGCGCGGCCCGATCCAGGGTGAGCTGGATGTGCTGTTCCTCGACAAGCAGGCCAACTACAGCTGGCACGGCAATACCCTGTCGACGCAAAGCGAGTTGCAGATTTCCTTCCTCAAGGATCTGGTGACCCTGCGTAATCCGACCAGCCCGTATTCGTTCGTCAATTACCTCAAGTACCACGGGCGTCTGGTCGACTTCATCAACCTCGGCACCTTTTACCCATGCCGCATGGAGTACAACGATTACCTGCGCTGGGTCGCCGGGCAGTTCACCGAGCAGAGCCGTTACGGCGAAGAAGTGCTGACCATCGAGCCGGTGCTGCACAACCATCAGGTTGAAGCATTGCGGGTTATTTCCCGTGGCAGCGACGGCCTGCAACATGTGCGCACGACCCGCTCGGTGGTGGTCAGCGCCGGCGGCACGCCGCGTATTCCCGAGGCGTTCAAGGCGCTGAAGGGCGACACTCGCGTGTTCCACCACTCGCAGTATCTGTCGCAGATGGCCAAGCAGCCGTGCGTGAACAACCAGCCGATGAGCATTGCGATCATCGGTGGTGGGCAGAGCGCGGCCGAAGCCTTTATCGATCTGAACGATTCGTTCCCGTCGGTGCAGGTCGACATGATCCTGCGCGGCTCGGCGTTGAAGCCTGCGGACGACAGCCCGTTCGTCAACGAAGTGTTCTCGCCGGAATTCACCGACCTGGTGTTCCAGCAGAACAGCGCCGAGCGTGAGCGCTTGGTCAACGAGTACCACAACACCAACTATTCGGTGGTCGACATCGACCTGATCGAGCGCATCTACGGCATCTTCTATCGTCAGAAGGTTTCCGGGATTGCCCGTCACGCGTTCCGCACGCTGACCACCGTCGAGAGCGCTACCGCTACCGAAAACGGTATCGCGTTGGCCGTGCGCAACAACGCCACCGGCGAAGTCACCGTGCGCAATTACGACGCTGTGGTTCTGGCCACCGGCTACGAGCGGCAGATGCACCGCAAACTGCTGGCACCGCTGGAAGAGTACCTGGGCGACTTCGAGGTTGATCGCAACTACAAACTGATCACCGACGAGCGCTGCAAGGCCGGCATCTACATGCAGGGCTTCTGCCAGGCCAGCCATGGTCTGAGCGACACGTTGCTGTCGGTGTTGCCGATCCGCGCGGACGAGATTGCCGGTTCTTTGTATGAGCATGGCAAGCATCGTGGGCATCGTTCGATGGCGGATCTGCTGTTGGCGACGGCCAGCTGAATCTGCTGCGCCTGAACCAGATCGTTCCCACGCTCTGCGTGGGAATGCCTCTACGGACGCTCCGCGTTCGGCCTTCGATAGGGACGCGGAGCGTCCTGGGCTGCATTCCCACGCAGAGCGTGGGAACGATCATCCTGAACCCTTCCTGAACATCCCCCACATTCCCCGACACACGGCCTTTTGCGGGTTTACTCTCCAATCATCGGGGCGTAAGCTTCGCGCGTTTTCATCAATAGCGGAGACCCACAGTGGGTACTTGTTCGAGTGACAGTTGTCGGCCGGTCTCGGTAACCGGCAGATTCTCGGCAAGATAACGCGCAGCCTTTCTCTGCCGTTGTCTCGCCGTAAAGCGAGCAGCGGCATCCCGTGCATGACCCGTCCTGGGCCATGTCTGGACGTTCCTTCTCATCGACGCTGAACAGAGCGTGATTGCGACTTTATTGTCGTGATCGCAGCCCTATCGACACGCCTGTCTTTTCTGACCGGCGCGCCAGGCCTTGCCGTGCCGGTTTTTCCGGCGCACGAGGCGCGGCCGTACCTGCTTGACGGTTTCCCGGCTGACCATAGGGGCAACAGCCATGAAACTTACGCTCAAGGAATTCTTCGCAGGTTTTCTGCGGACCCGCCACATCGCCCGGCATTTCCGTCGTCTGGCGCTGCTGGAATCGATCAACGACACCACGGTCAGCCGTGAAGTCCCACCCACTCTGGCCAACACCCTGGTCGATGCCGCGCATTGCGACACCGCTGGTTTACTGTCGTCACTCGGCACCCACTCCGATGGGCTTACCGATTTCGAAGTCGATGCGCTGCGTGCGCAATACGGCCTCAACGAAGTCGAGCACGAGCAGCCGCTGCCTTGGTGGATTCACCTGTGGCACTGCTACAAGAACCCGTTCAACCTGCTGCTGACCCTGTTGGCAGTGGTCTCGTGGCTGACCGAAGACCTCAAGGCCGCCGTGGTGATTTTCTCCATGGTGGTGCTGTCGACGCTGCTGCGCTTCTGGCAGGAAAGCAAATCCAACCAGGCCGCCGATGCGCTGAAAGCCATGGTCAGCAACACCGCCACGGTGATGCGCCGTGACGCGCCGCGCAGCGAATTGCCGATCAAGCAATTGGTGCCGGGCGATCTGATCGTGCTCTCGGCCGGTGACATGATTCCTGCCGATTGCCGGGTGCTCAGCGCCAAGGATCTGTTCGTCAGCCAAGCGGCGATGACCGGAGAATCGATGCCGGTAGAGAAGTTTTCGCGTCAGGCTGATCGCGATACACGCAATCCGCTGGAGCTGGACAACATCCTGTTCATGGGCACCAACGTCGTGTCGGGTACGGCGGTGGCGGTGATTCTCACCACCGGCAACAGCACCTATTTTGGCGCGTTGGCGCAGCGGGTTGGCGCAACCGATCGCGCAGTGACTTCGTTCCAGCAAGGTGTCAACAAAGTCAGCTGGCTGTTGATCCGTTTCATGTTCGTCATGGCGCCGCTGGTGCTGTTCATCAATGGTTTCACCAAGGGTGACTGGACCGAAGCGCTGCTGTTCGCGTTGTCGGTTGCCGTCGGCCTGACCCCGGAAATGCTGCCGATGATCGTCACCTCGACGCTGGCCAAAGGCGCGGTGTTTCTGTCGCGCAAAAAAGTCATCGTCAAACGTCTCGACGCAATCCAGAACTTCGGCGCCATGGACGTGCTGTGCACCGACAAGACCGGCACGCTGACCCAGGACAAGATCTTCCTGGCGCGCAATGTCGATGTCTGGGGCGCCGATTCCGACGACGTGCTGGAAATGGCTTACCTCAACAGCTACTACCAGACCGGCCTGAAAAACCTGCTCGATGTCGCTGTACTGGAACACGTGGAAGTCCACCGTGAACTGAAAGTCGGCACGGCATTTCGCAAGGTCGACGAGATCCCGTTCGACTTCAATCGTCGGCGCATGTCGGTGGTGGTCGAAGGGCGTGGCCAGCCACATCAACTGATCTGCAAAGGTGCCGTGGAAGAAGTCTTGGCGGTGTGCAGCCGCGTACGTCATGGCGAGGTCGATGAAGCCTTGAGCGATGAATTGCTGACCCGGATTCGTCAGGTCACCGCAGCATTCAACGCTGAAGGCTTGCGCGTGGTGGCGGTGGCCGCCCGCTCGATGCCCGCAGGTCGCGAAATTTACAGCCTGGCGGATGAACAGGAACTGACGCTGATCGGTTACGTGGCGTTCCTCGATCCACCGAAGGAAAGCACCGCGCCAGCGCTCAAGGCCCTGGCCGAACATGGCGTGGCAGTGAAAGTGCTGACCGGCGACAACGAGCTGGTAACCGCAAAGATCTGCCGCGAAGTCGGTCTCGCTCAGCAGGGCTTGCTCCTGGGTAACGACGTTGAACGCATGAGCGATGCCGAACTGGCCGTGGCCGTAGAGACCACCAACGTCTTCGCCAAACTGACGCCGTCGCACAAGGAACGCATCGTGCGCATCCTCAAAGGCAACGGTCACGTAGTCGGGTTCATGGGTGACGGCATCAACGACGCACCCGCACTGCGCACCGCCGACATCGGCATTTCCGTGGACAGCGCGGTGGACATCGCCAAGGAAGCGGCGGACATCATCCTCCTCGAAAAGAGCCTGATGGTGCTGGAGGAGGGCGTGCTCGAAGGGCGGCGCACCTTCGCCAACATGCTCAAGTACATCAAGATGACCGCCAGCTCCAACTTCGGCAACGTGTTCTCGGTGCTGGTCGCCAGTGCGTTCATTCCGTTCCTGCCGATGCTGCCGATGCACCTGCTGGTGCAGAACCTGCTCTACGACATTTCGCAGATCGCCATTCCGTTCGATAACGTCGATGAGGAGATGCTGAAAAAACCACAACGCTGGCAGCCGGGCGACGTCGGGCGCTTCATGCTGTTCTTCGGCCCGATCAGTTCGATCTTTGACATCACCACGTTCGCCTTGATGTGGTACGTATTCGATGCCAATACCCCGGATCACCAGACCCTGTTTCAGTCCGGCTGGTTCGTGGTCGGGTTGCTGACCCAGACGCTGATCGTGCACATGATCCGCACGCCGAAGATTCCGTTCCTGCAAAGCCGTGCAGCGATGCCGCTGCTGGTGATGACCGGGATCATCATGGCGGTCGGCATCTTCCTGCCGATGGGGCCGCTGGCGCACTACTTCAAATTGCAGGCGCTGCCGTCGCTGTACTTCGTGTTCCTGCCGGTGATCCTGCTGGCGTACATGGCGCTGACCCAGGCGGTGAAAGGCTTCTACATCCGCCGGTTCGGCTGGCAATAACCGCACGGCCAACACCGTTCCCCTGTGGGAGCGAGCCTGCTCGCGAAGGCGTTTTTTCAGCCACAGCTGTAGTGGCTGACACTCCGCTTTCGCGAGCAGGCTCGCTCCCACAGGGGGAATTTGTGTTCTCAAGGATTTCATCATGCAAGCCATCAACAACCTCAACCTCGATTCGCTGCTCGACACCCTCGTCAGCCTCAGCGCCGCGTTCATCCTCGGTGGTCTGATCGGCTTCGAGCGCCAGTACCGGCAACGCACCGCCGGTCTGCGCACCAATGTGCTGGTCGCCGTCGGCGCGGCGATTTTCGTCGACATGGCCACCCGTCGCGCCGGCGCGGAGGGCGCGGGGCGCGTGGTTGCCTACGTGGTCTCCGGCATCGGTTTTCTCGGCGCCGGGGTGATCATGCGCGAAGAGGGCAACGTGCGCGGTCTCAATACCGCCGCGACCCTGTGGACTTCGGCGGCGGTGGGCGCCTGTGCCGGTGCCGATCTGCTTGCCGAAGCCGTGCTCGGCACGCTGTTCATCCTCGCCGCCAACACTTTGCTGCGGCCGATCGTCAACAACATCAACCGTCAGCCACTGGACGTGGTCTCGGCGGAAGTCACCAACATCGTCTATGTCATCGCCCGACGCTCACAGCAAACCGCCGTGTTCGCCTTGCTCGAAGCCGAACTGGAGCGCAGCAACTACCCGGCCAGTGATGTTGATGTGCATGCGTTTGGCGCCGATGAAATCGAGATTGAAGCGACGCTGGCGACGACGTCGGTCGATGGTGATGAACTCGACGCACTGGTTGCGCGAATTTCCACGTCGGCGCGGGTGGTGCAGGCGTTCTGGAGTCCGAGTCCCACCGAATGACCCGCGCTCGTCCTTTCAGTAGCACCGCCACATCCGGTCATACCGGGTTTGGCTTTTTTGCTTGCTCTCGGCTGTTCTCCATTCATTTTTAAGATTCGTCCTACAGGCGTCACGGCTCCTTTTGCTTAGCCTTGTCATTCACGTGATGAGCGTGATTTTCCTGGGCTGTGAAAGACAATGTCCTACAAACGCTGGCGAATCCTTATTGCCGACGAGCAACGGTCGCTGCATGTGCGAATCGGCAAATGCCTCGACGAACTCGGCTATCGCGGGTACGCGTCGGTGTATTCGTTTCGTGAGCTGCTGGGTACGACGCATTACTCGTCCGATCCGTTTGAGCACTATGACCTGCTGATCATCAACGCTGAGCTGATAGCGGTAGGTGGAGACGATCCTTTGCGTTTTTTTCAATGCAACCTGCAGATTCGTCATGCCGTTATTTACGACAAACGTCGCGGCGAGGCAGGCGCGCAGGCGATATACAGCGCTGATCGACGCTATTTGACCCTGATCCGTATACCGGATCGGCAGACACTCGGCCCTTTGATCGCTGACCTGGCGACAGCACAGTGATGGGCATGACTCGGATGAGTAACCTTTTTTTTCGGATTATTCCTACAGAACCCGCCACGCAGCTTGCGTAGTCTTGCCGCACCCAGAAACCGTGACCCCGGGAGATCGATCATGATCAATAAAGCCCTGCGCATTCTGATCGCAGACCCTCAGCATTTTCACCGGATGAAAATCGAGCGACTGTTCAATGGCCTCAATTATTACCGCATTGCTCCGGTGCAGAACCTTACCGAGCTGCTGACTCTGGTGGACTACGGTTGCGAGCCCTTCGATGTGGTGGTCATCAACGCCGAACTCGCTGCAGGCTCACTGGATCTGCTGGGTTTTTTCCTCGATAACCCGCAGGTTCGTCAGGCGTTGATCTACAACGAGCAAACGGCGCCGTTGCAGCTGGCTTCCGGCTTCGCTCAGGAAAATGTACAGATCAGCCATTTGTCACTGCCATCAAAACAGTTGATCGAGCAGTTGATGGCGCTGGTCGACGCTCCGGCACGGGCACAGACGTTATCAGCCCCCAGGGTAAATCCGTTGGTGCAGAGCGCTGCGCATGCATAGAAAAGCACTTCCTGCACCTGTCAGATCTGACAGGTGATTTGCGCGCCGTTACGTGTAACAGTCCCTGCGCAGCCACTGAGTCCGGAGCAGCCCCAATCGGTGGCCTGTTCGTCAGACTTTGTACTGGGAGTGGCCATGAAGTCAGCGCTGATCGTCGACGATCATCCAGTGGTGTGCGCCGCCATCCGGATCGTATTGCAAGCCGAAGGATTCAAGCAGATATACGAGGCGTCCAGCGGCAACGAGGTGCTGTCGCTCTTTCGTGAACACAAGCCGCAACTGGTGATACTCGACCTGCGTTTACCGGCACTCGACGGGCTGGAGGTGCTGGCACGCATCAAGGCCAATGATCCTCGTTGCCGGGTTCTGATCTTCAGTTCTCACGACCCTCTGTTTTATCAGGAGCGCTGTCTGCGTGCCGGGGCCATGGGCTATGTGACCAAAACCAATCAGTTGCACCATCTGCACAAAGCCATTCAGGCGCTGATGTCGGGCTACACCTATTTTTCCTCGATGCCGGAAAACCTCAGTGTGTTGAACGCGGTGCAGACTACGGAAAAGCAGATGGTCGATCAGCTTTCCGATCGTGAACTGAGCATTTTCGAGCAACTGGCGCGGGGCAAATCGAACAAGGCGATTGCCGCGGACATGCACCTGAGCCACAAAACCGTCAGCACCTATAAAACCCGTCTGATGAAAAAACTAGGGGTGTACTCATTGGTGCTCTTGCGCGAGTTCGCCAAGCGCAATCATGTGATCTGAGCAAGCGCACATGAGGCACGGATGCTGGATTGTCTGCCTGTGGTTGAGCCTGATCGCCAGTAGTTGGGCGGGTGACGCGCCGCAGGTGCTGCAGGTATTGACCCGTACCGGCCTGGCAAACGTCCAGCTGCGACTGGACAAGCAGGACCGCCAGTGGCTGCGTCAGCACCCGGTGCTGCGCATGGGTATTTCCGGTCCGGATTACCCACCGTTCGAGATCACCCGCAATCAACAGGAACTCGAAGGGCTCACCGCCGATTACGCTGATCTGTTGGCGCAGTTGCTCGGCATACGCATTGAAGTCCGGCGCTTTGCCAACCGCGATGCGGTGATGGCGGCACTCAAGCGTGGTGACCTCGATCTGCTGGGAACCTCGAACAATTTTGAAGCCGCCGACCCGGATTTCATCCTGTCCCGCGCTTACGCCGAAGATCAACCGATGCTGGTGACTCGCCTCGATGAAAAGCTGCCGGCAGATCTTGCCGGCAAGCGCGTGGCCATGGTCGAGGACTATTTGCCGCTGGCGAATGTGCAGGGGTTTTATCCCTATGCCAGTGTGCAGCGTTACCCTTCGGCAATGGATGCGCTCGGTGCGGTGGCCTTCGGCGCGGATGATGTGTATCTGGGCGACTTCATCAGTGCCAACTATCTGATCAACACCAATTATCGCAACGACCTGCAATTAGCCGGCCCGTCGGGGCTGGACGCCAATTCGTTCGCTTTTGCCTTGTTGCGCAGCGATGTACGCCTCAAGCGCATCGTCGACAAGGTGCTGGCCGCCATTCCCATGGAGCATCGCCAACGCATCGAGCAGCGCTGGAGCGTTGGCCTTGCCGAGATGGCTGAACAATCACGGGTGCAACTCAGTGCCAGTGAGCAGGCCTGGCTGGACCAGCATCCACGGGTGAGGGTCGGTGCCATCGACGATTTTGCGCCGCTGACGTTTTTTGATGCCGACGGCCGCTTCAGCGGGTTGTCCGCGCAGTTGCTGAGTTTGATCAGCCAGCGCAGCGGGTTGAACTTCGAGATCGTGCGCGGGGCATCGCTGGATCGTCAGATCGAACAGCTCAAGGCCGGGGAGCTGGATGTGTTGCCGGTGGTGACGCCGAGCAGCGAGCGTGAAATCGAACTGCAATTTACCCGCGCCTACCTGAACAATCCGTTTGTGCTGGTCAGTGCGATCACTGTTCAGGGGCCACTCAATCTTGATGACCTGGCCGGCAAACGGCTGGCCATTTATCGCGGCCATCCTTTGCGCAGTTATCTATTGGGCCGCGTGCCGCATCTGCGTCTGGTCGAGGTCAAAAGTCCCGCGGAGGGCATGGCATTGATTGCCAAAGGTCAAGTCGACGCCACGGTGAGCTCGCTGTTGGTGGCGCGCTTTCTGATCGCGCGCCATTACCGCGAACGTCTGCGCATCACCGGCACGGTCGGTGACCAACCGGCGCGCATTGCGCTGGCGACATCCCCGCAAATGCCGGCACTGCATTCGATCCTGAACAAGGCGCTGTTGAGCATCGCCCCGCAACAGATGGACGAACTGGTTGAACGCTGGAGCCACGATGTGGTGGTGGATGGCAGTTACTGGTTACAACATCGCCGCGAGATTCTCCTGGGGTTCGCCGGTGCGGCGGTCTTGCTGGCACTCGCGCTGGCCTGGATCGTTTTTCAGCGCCAGCAGATCCGCCGACGCCAGCAATGGTTGCAGCAATTGCAGGAAGCCAAGGACGCAGCAGACGATGCGAATCGGGCGAAAACTACCTTTCTGGCGACCATGAGCCACGAAATCCGCACACCGATGAATGCCTTGATCGGCATGCTCGAACTGGCCCTCAAGCGCGCAGAAGAAGGCGTGACCGATCGCTTGGCGATTCAGGTAGCGTCCAATGCCGGGCAACAATTGCTGGCCTTGATCGGCGACATTCTCGACATCGCACGGATCGAGTCCGGGCACTTGTCCCTCGCGCCCGAACGCGCCAACCTGCGCGAACTGGTGGGGTCAGTGTGTCGGGTGTTTGAAGGGCTGGCGCGGCAGAAGCGCTTGCTGTGGCACATCGAACTGGATCCCCGCAGCAACGTTGATGTGCTGATTGATCCGACGCGGTTCAAGCAAGTGCTGTCGAATCTGCTGAGCAATGCGATCAAGTTCACTGAAGAAGGCGAGGTCAGTCTGCGGCTGGTGGTGAGCGCAGCGGTAACAGAAACACTGGCCGTGAAAGTGCGGATCGAGGACAGCGGGGTCGGGATCAGCCACGACGATCGGCGGCGCTTGTTCAGCCCGTTCGTGCAGGCGAGCAATCACTCGCAGTCGGCACGCAGCGGTTCCGGGCTGGGCCTGGTCATCAGTCGCAGCCTCTGCGAAATGATGGGCGGCACGCTGCGGCTCGACAGTGCGCCGGGCGAGGGAACGCAAGTCGAAGTCAGTCTTGAACTGCCGCTGTTGGCCGCCCTCGCTCAGACCCCGGCACCCCCGCAAGCCGTCGTTTCTGCTGCGTGTTCTCTGAGTGTGCTGGTGGTGGACGATCACCCGGTGAACCGTCTGCTGCTGTGCTGGCAGTTGAGTGAACTCGGCCATCGCACGGTCGACACCGAAAACGGTGATGAAGGTCTTGAGCGCTGGCGTACGCGAGCGTTCGATGTGGTGATCACCGATTGCAATATGCCGAGGCGTAACGGTTATCAACTGGCGCAGGCCATTCGTGAAGAAGAAGCGATTGCCGGGCGCAAGCCTTGCCTGATTCTTGGTTTTACCGCCAACGCGCAGGCCGAGGAAAGGACGCGCTGCCTGAAGGCCGGCATGGACGAGTGCCTGTTCAAACCGATCCGCTTGCACGATCTGGCGCAGGCATTGATGGCGGCCAGTCATTGCGACATCGCGGCGGCCTCCAGCGCGGCGCCAGCATTGGCGGAGATCGATCTGAGCACCCTGGAGCAAATGGCCGGGAATGATCGTGGCTTGATCGAGCATTTACGCAAGGAGGTGCTGAACAGCTTGCACCTCGATCTGCAACGTCTGGATCTGTTGCAGCAAGAGCAGAATCGCGCAGGGCTTCGCGAACTGGCTCATCACATCAAGGGTGGGGCGCAGATGGTCGGGGCCGCGCGGGTGGTGGCGGCGTGTATCGAGCTTGAACAGGCGTGCCGCGAAGCGCACGCGGCGCCTTTGGATACGTCGAGCGATGCGTTGCGCGAGGCCATGGCCGGCCTCGCGCAACGCCTGCAAAGCTGACGGGTGCCGAGTCAATCCCAGGTAGGCGCAATGCCTTTCGGGCTGGTCAGGCGATGGCCGCGATCCAGCGTGGCAATCAGCGCCATGTCGGTATCGCTCAAGGTCAGCGCCGTGGCGGCAAGGTTGCTTTGCAGGTTGGCGCGTTTGGTCGACGACGGAATCACCGCGTAACCCGATTGCATCGCCCACGCCAGGGTCACTTGCGCCGGGGTGGCGTGCAGACGTTCGGCGATCTGCTGGATCAGCGGGTCTTTCAGCACTTCACCGTAGGCGAGGGTCATGTACGACGTGGTTTGGATGCCCTGGCGCTGAGCGAACTCAACTACTTTGCGGTTCTGCAGGTACGGATGCAGTTCGATCTGGTTGGTCGCGATGTTTTCTGCACCGACCGCAGCAATCGCCTGCTTCATCAAATCGATGGTGAAGTTGGACACACCGATCTGCCGGGTCAGGCCCAGGCGCTTGGCCTCCAGCAGCGCGCCCATGAATTCTTCCACCGGCACCTGATTTTCCGGCGACGGCCAGTGAATCAAGGTCAGGTCGAGGTAGTCGGTCTGCAATTTCTGCAGGCTGTCCTTGAGGCTGTCGATCAAGCGATCCTTGGCGAAGTTGGCGACCCAGATCTTGCTGGTGAGGAACAGCTCTTCACGCGGGATGCCGCTGGCGGCGATGGCCTCGCCGACATCGGCTTCGTTTTCGTAGATTTGCGCGGTGTCGATGACCCGGTAGCCGAGTTCGAGGGCAGTGCTCACTGAGTCAATGACGACCTGGCCTTGCAGACGAAACGTACCAAGGCCGAAAGCGGGAACAGACATGCAGGACTCCAAGGGTTGCAGTGGGAATGGGCAGGAGTATCCGCGTCTGCATCGTTGAGAAAAACCGCTGGTGGGGCAAAGCACTGTTGACCGCAAGTCATGAATCATAAGGGACGTTTGGGTTGTCTGGGCTGGCCCCATCGCTGGCAAGCCAGCTCCCACAGAGATTTGTGCATGTGAATGAATGATGTGTACACCCCCGAAACCTGTGGGAGCTGGCTTGCCAGCGAAGGGCGCACCACCGATTCAGGCAATGTCACTGTGCGCAAATTCCTCGCCGAGAAAATCAATCAGCGTACGCACCGACGGCAACAACCCGCGCCGCGACGGAAAGATCGCATGCACCACCCCGCATTTCGGTGCCCAGCCCGGAACCAACTCCACGACGCGCCCGGCGGCAATGTCCTCTCGCACGACTACGCTCGGCAAATGCGCCACGCCAACCCCGGCAATTACCGCCTGACGCAACGCGATCAAATCATCGGTGACCAGCCGTGGCGTATGGCGAATCAGCGCCGTGTTGTCATTCGGCCCCAGCAACTCCCACTGATATTCACGCTGCGCTGCGCCCCAGTGCAGGCTCGGCAAACCATTGAGGTCAGCGGGCGAGGGCGGTGACGACAGGCGTTCGACAAACTGTGGGCTACCGACCACCGATTGCGTGCTGTTGCCCAGCACCTTCATGACCATGTCGGTGTTTTCCAGCGGCGGAAAACGCACGCGCAGCGCGATGTCGAACCCTTCATGAAGCAAGTCGACCCGGCGATTGGTGCTTTCGATGAACAACTCCACCAGCGGGTACTTGAGCATGTAGCGCGTGAGCATCGGCCCGACCCACGAGTTGAGCAGCGCCGTCGGGCAACTCAGGCGCACCAGCCCTTGCGGCTCGGAGCGGTTGCGTTCGATCAGCTCGGCGGCGCTCTCGGCTTCGATGCGCATGGCCAGGCAACGCTGGTAATAGGCCTGGCCGATCTCGGTCAATGAGCAATGACGGCTGGTGCGGTGCAGCAGGCGCACGCCGAGGCGTTCTTCCAACTCGGCAATGCGCCGGCTGAGTTTTGATTTGGGCATGTCCAGCGCGCGCCCGGCAGCGGCGAAACCGTGGTGTTCGACCACTTGAGTGAAGTAATAGAGAGTGTTGAGGTCTTCCACCATCGTTCTCCAGATAGAACGCTAAGGCCGATTTTTGCAGTCTAGTGCATTAATGGTCATGGATTTAAGCTTAATCCATCGCATCACTCACCCCCATTGGAGACAACCATGAAAAACATCATCGGTATCTACACCAGCCCGCGCGGCCATTGGGTCGGCGATGGTTTCCCGGTTCGCACGCTGTTTTCCTACGACAACCTGGGCAAACACATCAGCCCGTTCCTGCTGCTCGATCACGCAGGTCCCGCCGATTTCACCGCGACCACCGAACGGCGTGGCGTTGGTCAGCATCCGCACCGTGGTTTCGAAACCGTGACTATCGTGTATGAAGGCGAAGTGCAGCACCGCGATTCGACCGGCAGTGGCGGCGTCATCGGCCCGGGCGATGTGCAATGGATGACCGCCGCTTCCGGGATCCTCCACGAGGAGTTTCATTCGGAAAATTTCGCCAAAACCGGCGGCAAACTGGAAATGGTGCAGTTGTGGGTCAACCTGCCGGCCAAGGACAAAATGGCTGCGCCGGGCTACCAGACAATTCTCGACAGCGACATCCCGAGCATCGCGCTCAAGGACAACGCCGGCCGCCTGCGTCTGATCGCCGGTGAGTTCGACGGCCACACCGGCCCGTCGCGCACCTTTACGCCAATCGACGTATGGGATCTGCGCCTGAACGCCGGCAAGTTGCTGACGCTGGAGTTGCACGAAGGCCGCAACACCGCGCTGGTGGTATTGAAAGGCTCGGTGCAGGTCAACGGTGTGGAAGCGGTGCGCGAAGGGCAGTTGGCGCTGTTCGAGCGTGACGGTCATCAACTGACCCTCGAGGCCAGCCAGGACGCGGTGGTGTTGCTGCTCAGCGGCGAGCCGATCGACGAACCGATCGTCGGCCACGGCCCGTTCGTGATGAACACCGAGCAGGAAATTCACCAGGCCTTCGCCGACTTCCAGTCCGGCCGCTTCGGCCAGATGCACGCTTAACGCACAACCACTCCGCTCTACACAGGACGCGTAGGCCGGCTCGAAGGCCAGGGATGGCTGTTGCCTAAAGAAAAGAGGACACGCACATGAATACAGTCAATGCCGCGAACTTCGACGGCCAGAAACCGACCATTGATGCCAGCGACGCAGCGATGCTGCTGATCGATCACCAGAGCGGTCTGTTCCAGATCGTCAAGGACATGGACGTGCCGCAACTGCGCGCCAATGCCATCGCGCTGGCCAAGGCCGCGACCCTGCTGAAAATGCCGGTCATCACCACGGCCTCCGTGCCGCAAGGGCCGAACGGGCCGCTGATTCCGGAGATTCACGAAGCGGCGCCGCATGCGCAATACGTGGCGCGCAAAGGCGAAATCAATGCCTGGGACAATCCTGAGTTTCATGCGGCGGTCAAAGCTACCGGCAAGAAAACCCTGGTGATCGCCGGCACGTTGACCAGCGTTTGCCTGGCATTCCCGTCCATCGCTGCCGTGCATGAAGGCTACAAGGTGTTCGCCGTTGTCGATGCGTCCGGTAATCACTCGAAACTGGCCACTGATCTGACCGTCGCCCGTTTGGCCCAGGCCGGGGTGGTGCCGATCGACATCATGGCTACGCTTTCCGAGCTGCAAGGCTCGTGGAACCGTCCCGATGCCGAGCAGTGGGCGGCCGTCTACGCCCAGGCCATGCCGCATTATCAATTGCTGATCGAGAGCTACCTCAAGGCTCAGCAAGTCGCGAACGAACACGAAGTGCTGGATTCCCAGCGCTGATCGAGTCTCCTGAGGCCGACCACCGGCCGGCCTCTTCAACCCGCGAGGATTACTGCAATGACCACTCAATACAAACGTCTGGACAAGAACAACGCTGCGGTGCTGCTGGTCGACCATCAGGCCGGGCTACTGTCGCTGGTGCGCGATATCGACCCGGACAAGTTCAAGAACAACGTGCTGGCGCTGGCCGATCTGGCCAAGTACTTCAAGCTGCCGACGATCCTCACCACCAGTTTTGAAACCGGCCCCAATGGCCCGCTGGTGCCTGAGCTGAAAGCGCTGTTCCCGGATGCGCCGTATATCGCTCGCCCAGGGCAGATCAACGCTTGGGATAACGAAGATTTCGTCAAGGCGATCAAGGCGACCGGCAAGAAGCAGCTGATCATTGCCGGCGTGGTCACCGAAGTCTGCGTGGCATTCCCTGCGTTGTCGGCGCTGGAAGAAGGCTTCGATGTATTCGTGGTGACTGACGCATCCGGTACGTTCAACGAACTGACCCGTGAATCGGCGTGGAGCCGCATGTCCACGGCCGGTGCGCAATTGATGACCTGGTTCGGTCTGGCCTGCGAGCTGCACCGCGACTGGCGCAACGACATCGAAGGGCTGGGCACGCTGTTCTCCAACCACATCCCCGACTACCGCAACCTGATGACCAGTTACAGCACCCTGACTAACGGTAAATAACCCCGGGCCACACCGCAGTCCCCTGTGGGAGCGAGCCTGCTCGCGAAGGCGTCATGTCAGTCGATGCACCTTTGACTGATCGACCGCATTCGCGAGCAGGCTCGCTCCCACATTTCGTTTTGTGGTGTTTTGGCGCGGGCATTCATGCTCTGAAATCAATTGCTCCTACACTTGCTCAATCTGTGCGATCTTCTCGCGATTGGCCCCCGTCGGAGTTGTTTGATGCTGTCTCTGCTGACCGAACATCCGTTGTTCTGCGCGTTGATCCTGATCCTCCTCGATCTGGGCCTGTGGCGCCTGATCTCCTCCCATGGCAGCGAGTGGAAACTGCTGGTGCGGGTGCTGATTTTCACGCTGTTCAGCGTGCTGTTGTTCAACGAAGGCCTCAACCCGATGGAGCCGGCGCCGTGGGCCGACAACGTGCCGTTGCACTTGGCGGCGACGGGGTTGCAGATTGGCTGGTGGCTGTTCGGCGCGCGCACCCTGACGGTGTTGATCGGCGCGGTGATGATGCAGCGAGTCGGTCATACCGGGCGGCTGTTGCAGGACTTGCTCGGCGCGGTGATTTTCCTCATCGCGATCATTGCCGCGCTGGCCTATGTGCTGGATCTGCCGGTCAAAGGCGTGCTGGCGACGTCTGGCGCGTTGGCGATCATTGTCGGTCTGGCTTTGCAGAGTACGTTGAGCGATGTGTTCTCCGGCATCGTCCTCAACACCACCAAGCCTTATCAACTCGATGACTGGATTTCCATCGACGGTACCGAAGGTCGGGTCACCGACATCGACTGGCGCGCTACGCGTCTGCAAACCAGCCAGGGCAGCATGGCGGTGATTCCCAACTCGCTTGCGGCCAAGGCCAAGATCATCAACTTCAGTCGGCCGAGCAATATGTTTGGCGTCTCGGTCAGTGTGCAGGTCAGTCCGCATGCCCGGCCCAATTCGGTGATCGATGCGCTGGAGCGGGCGATGCAGGGTTGTCGGCAATTGCTCGACACACCTGCGCCGAGCGTGGCGCTGAAAAACTCCAGCAATAGCGGTGCGGAATACGAGATCAGCGGGTTTGTCGCCTCGATGGGCGAGAAACGCGTGGTGCGCAATCAGCTGTTCGACCTGGCTTACCGGCACTTGCAGGCGTCCGGGTTCAATCTGCTGTCGAGCGATGAAAGCAATGCGCCCAGCAACCTGTCGCGGCCGCGCGCGCTGCTCGACAGTTCGCCGATTTTCTCGACGTTGCGTCAGGAAGAGAAAGACACCTTCAGCCAGAACATGACGCTGAAAACCTTTCGCGCCGGCGAGACGATTCTTGAGGCGGGCGAGGTCAGCGATCATTTGTTCATCATCGAATCCGGCGTGGTCACGGTGACCTTGATTCGTCACGGTGCGCCGTTCGAGTCCGGGCGCATGGGGCCCGGCGAGGTCATCGGGGAGGCGGGCATTCTCTCCGACACTTCCGTGCCGGCGACGTTTGCCGCAAAAACCTTCTGTGCGTTGTACCGTATCGAAAAGACTTACCTGAAACCGTGTCTGGATGCTCGTCACGACATCAACGATGCGATGAAAGCCTTGCTCGATTACCGTTTGCACAAGGCCCAGGCCTTGACGGCGGACGCACCGGCGGTGGTCGCCAGGAAGGGTTTTTTGCAATGGCTGCGCAATAAGGTCTGAGCGCCTTGCGGGAACCGGGCAAGTGGGTGGTCTACTCGTCTTCCGGGAGATTGGCTATTTGTCCGGCGGCGTTGCGGGACTACTTTAGGCCACACATTCACATTCCCCGGAATACCGCCATGAAAGCTCGTACCGATTTCTACACCGCCTCCCCAGACGCCCTGAAAGCGATGATTGCCCTGGAAACCGCGGTCGCGAAGCTGCCGCTGGAAAAGACCCTGGTCGAACTGGTCAAGTTGCGCGCTTCGCAGATCAATGGCTGCGCGTTCTGCATCGACATGCACACGGCCGATGCGATCAAGGGCGGTGAAACGCCGCGTCGTCTGTTTGCGGTCACCGCATGGCGTGAAGCGCCGTTTTTCAGCGAGCGCGAACGTGCCGCGCTGCTGTGGACCGAGTCGCTGACGCAACTGAGCCTGACCCACGCCCCGGATGAAGATTACGAAGTGGTCGCCGCGCAATTCTCGCCGAAAGAAATGGTCGACCTGACCGTCGCGATCAGCACCATCAACAGCTGGAACCGCCTGGCCGTAGGCTTTCGCAAAACCCCACAGGCTTAAGCCTCAACGCATAACCCCGTAAGAGCTGCCGAAGGCTGCGATCTTTTGATCTTGCTTCTGAAAAAACAGATCAAAAGATCGCAGCCTGCGGCAGCTCCTACAGGGGGAAGGTGGGTCAGTGGGCATCCGCACTTGGCGCGGTCGGTGGCTGCACCTTGCGCATCAAGGGCACCATCGCCGTGGCGATGACGAAGCACACCATGATCATCAGGAAAGTGTCACCGTAGGTCTGCGTTTGCGCCTCGCGGTAGGTCAACAGCCATAACTGGTGCAGGCTGGCGGTGACGCCGACGTCACCGCTCTGGCCCAGTGTCGCGAGGTTGCCACCGACCTGCGCCAGCCATTGATTCAGCGCCTCATTGCTGCTGTTCAAATGTTCGGCCAAGCGGGTGAAGTGCAGGTTGGTGCGGTCATTGAGAATGGTCGCGCACGCCGCAATACCAATCGCCCCGCCCAGATTGCGCATCAGGTTGAACAACCCCGACGCATGCTTCAACCGTGCCGGTGCCAATCCCCCCAAGGTCAGCGCCACCGCCGGCGGCACTGCCAGTTGCTGGGCAATCCCGCGCAACGCTTGCGGCAGCATCAACTCGCCGGCACCCCAGTCGTGGGTGATCGGGCTGAACTCCCACATCGACACTGCGAACAAACCCAGACCGATCATCATGATCCAGCGCAGGTCCATGCGATTGGCCAGAAAGGCATACAGCGGAATCGCCATGATCTGGAACACGCCAGTGGAGAAAACCGCCAGACCAATGTCCAGTGCGCTGTAGCCGCGCACCCGGCCGAGAAACAGCGGCGTCAGGTAAATCGTCGCGAACAGGCCGATGCCGGTAACGAATGAAAAGAAGCAGCCGAGGGCGAAATTGCGATCCTTCAAGGCGCGCAGATCGACGATCGGATTGGCCACGTGCAAGGTGCGGCCGATGAAGGCCAATCCCGCGAGGCCGCTGATCCACGCCGTGGTGAGAATGGTCTGGTCGCTGAACCAGTTCCAGCGCGGGCCTTCTTCGAGGGTGTATTCCAGACAGCCGAGAAACAGCGCGAGAAACACCATGCTCAAATAATCCGCGCCCTTGAGCAGCGACAGTTCCGGCTGGTCGATTTTCACCAGCATCGGCACTGCCACAGCAACGAAAATCCCCGGTACCAGGTTGATATAGAACAGCCAGTGCCACGAGGAAATATCAGTGATCCAGCCGCCGATCACCGGTCCCAAGGTTGGCGCCAGCGAAGCGACTGCGCCAATGGTCGCCGCAGCAATCACCCGTTGTTTGCCGGTGAAGAAAAAGAACGCCGTGGTGAACACCAGCGGAATCATCGAACCGCCGAGAAAACCTTGCAGGGCACGGAAGGCGATCATGCTCTGGATGTTCCAGGCGATGCCGCAGAGCAGGCTGGCAAGAGTGAAACCGACCGCCGAAGCGCAGAACAGCCAGCGCGTCGAGAACACCCGCGACAGCCAGCCCGATAAGGGAATCACGATGATTTCGGCAATCAGGTAGCTGGTCTGCACCCACGCAGTTTCGTCGGTGCCGGCGGACAGCCCACCGCCGATATCGCGCAGCGACGCCGAGACGATCTGGATATCCAGCAGCGCGATAAACATGCCGATGCACATGGTCGCGAAGGCGAACACTTTGGTCGCGGTCGCCATGTCCGCCGCGTTGAACGGTTGCGCAGAGGCGGTGAGGGCGGTGCTCATCGCGCAACGGCCACGGCGCTGGTTTCCGGTTGCGCGCGGGTGTCGACTTCAGCGGTGACGGACAGGCCTGGACGCAAGTGCCCGAGGACGCCATCAGCCGGATCAAGGAGGATTCGCACCGGTACACGCTGGACGATTTTGGTGAAGTTACCGGTAGCGTTTTCCGGCGGCAGCACACTGAATTGCGAACCGGTGGCAGGGGCGAGGCTGTCGAGACGACCGTGGAATTCCTGACCCGACAGCACGTCGGCGCGGATGCTCACGCGTTGCCCTGGCCTCATCCGCGCCAGTTGGTCTTCCTTGAAATTGGCATCGACCCACAACCCGCTGGACGGGACCACCGACAGTTGCTGCGAACCGGCCTGCGCGTAGGCGCCAACCCGCGCGCGGCGGTTGCCGATCACCCCATCGACCGGCGCGCGCAGTTCGGTGTAGCCGAGATTCAGTTGCGCCAGATCACGTTCGGCGCGGGCTTGTTGAAGGGCGGCGCGGGCCTGTTGTTTCTGGGTGTCGATCACCGCGAGTTGGCGTTGCGCGGCGAGCAGTTCGGCCTGGGCGCGGGCGCTCAGGGCTTGCGCGGTTTTGAAGGTGGCGTCGGCACGTTGTGCGCTTTCCACGGACACAGCATTGGTGGTCACCAAGCGCTTGTAGCGCGCGTTGTCATCCCGCGAGCGCGCGGTTTCCGCGCCGGCGGCGTCGATGCCGGCGCGGGCCTGGCCGATCACCGCTTGTTGCAGTTGTTCGGTGGCGTCGAGGTTGGCCAGCAGCGCTTCTTCGGCGGCGACGGCACCTTCGGCTTTGGCGAGGTTGGCGCGATAGTCGCGGGCGTCGAGACGAATCAGCACGTCGCCAGCCTTGACGTGCTGGTTGTCGCTGACCAGCACTTCGTCGATGTAACCGGCGACTTTCGGCCCGATCACCGTGACATCGCCACCAATGTAGGCATCGTCGGTTTCTTCGAGAAAACGCCCGGCGCCCCACCAATGCACGACGTAGACCCCGGCGAAGATCAGCGCGAGCAATCCGCCGCCCGGCAGCAGCAAGCGTTTAAGCAGGGGCGGTCTGGTCTTAACCACAACAGGTTCGAGGGTGGGCATGCTGGTCATGGCGGATTACCTGATCATCGGGTCGTTATTACGGTTGTAATATGACGCAGGTAATATTTAGTCGCAAATGATTTCTGACGCCGATCGTCAGTTGCTCACTTGAGCCAGTGGCCCGGTGTACTGCCAGTCATGGCTTTGAACGCAGATTTGTTGCGGCAGCGTGGCGCTCAGTTCGGGGATCAGTAGATGGAGCGGTAATCGACACACTGCTGCATCACCGCGCGATGGCTGACACCCGGCGCAATCCACGCCGCCCGCGACGGCGGCAGCAGACACAATTACCTGCTGATCGGCGTCGGATTGCTGCTCGCAGGCGTCGCTCAAACCCTCGGGGAAACCCTGATAGCGGGTAGCGCCGTGGTGTTGCTGCTGACGATAAAGCCAGGCAAAGCAATTGTTTAAGAAGTGTAAGCGCTGTAGGAAGCGTCTTGCATTTGTGTAGGAGGGCTCCGACTATCACGATTATTGATAGGGTGGCATTACGCCATTTGATGATCGCAAGGAAGTTGCGTGCCGTTTTCGTTTCGCGCTGTTTTTCGTCGTTGTTCCACGCGTTGCCCGCTGTTGTCGGCCTTTGTGTTGAGTGTCTGTGCCTCCTCGCTTGAAGCTGCCGAACCTGTCGCGCCGGGCCAGGAAGTGTTGCGCCAGCAACAACAGCAACAGCGCGATCTGCAACAACTGCAACTGGAACAACGCAAACGTCAACTGGAGCGCGGAGCTTTCGGGTCGGCGCCAGCGACCCCTGCGCTCGCACCAACCGTTACCCCTGATGAACGTTGCTGGCCGTTGAGCGGCACGCGCATCGGTGGCGTCACGCTGATCGACAGCGACAAACTCAATGCACGCATCCAACCGTTGCTGGCGCCGTGCATGGGCGTCAGGCAGATCAATCATCTGCTCGCGACGATCACTGCGATCTACGTGGAAAAGGGCTACATCGCCAGCCGCCCGTATCTGCTCAGCGCACCGGTGGCGGGGCAATCACTGGATATTCGTGTTGACGAAGGCTACATCGAGTCCATCGAGCTGGCCGATCAGAGTTTGCCTGTGTCCCTTGGCGGTGCGTTCCCGAACATGCTCGGCGAACCGCTGAACCTTCGCGATCTGGAGCAGGGCCTCGATCAATTGAATCGGCTGCGCTCGGTAGACCTCACCGCCGACATCGCCCCTGGCAGTGAGCCCGGCGCCTCGCGGATCATCCTGCGCTCGCGCAGCGCTGCGCCGTCACGCTGGGCCTTGAATGCCGGTATCGACAACCTCGGCAGCGCCAGCACCGGACGTGACCGCGACGCCGTCAGCCTGAGCCTCGACAGCCCGCTGGAGCTCAACGATTTATTGAGCCTCAGCGCCAGCGACACACTCAATCGGGGCGACCGCTACAGTCGCAATGCCAGCCTGTATTACGCGATTCCTTACGGTTACTGGACCTACAGCGCGTTCGCCAGCCACGCCGAATATCGCGCGCCGTTCAAGTTGCCCAGCGTGACCTTTCACAGCCGCGGCATCACCGATCAGGTCAGCCTGCGTGCGGACCGCGTGTTGTGGCGCGACCAGAGTCGCCAGCTCAGCGCCAACCTGCAATTGGCACACAAGGATGTCGACAGCTATCTGGAAAACATCCGGTTGGGCATTCAGAGTCCGACCCTGACCGTGGCCGAAGCCGGACTCAATCTGTTCTGGCTCGACCGCGCGGTGTGGAACCTCGACATCAACTACGCCCAGGGTTTGCGCTGGTTCGGTGCCGATGACGACTCCCGGCAATCGGTCAATAACCTGCCCAAGGCACAGTTTCGCAAGTACCGCGCCAGCCTCAGTCAATGGCGCAATGGTCAGTGCGGCGCGCAGGCGTGGCAGTGGCAGAGCCAGCTTAACGTGCAGTACAGCCCGGACCCGCTACCGGCCATCGAACAGTTGCTCGGCACCGACGATTCGGCAGTGCGCGGTTATCGCGTCAGCAGTGCCTCGGGTGCCAGCGGTACGATCTGGCGCAACACCCTGCGCCTGCCGCTGCGCAGCGAATGGCCAATACAGATCACCCCGCGAATGGGCCTCGACAACGGCTGGATCAAAGCCGATCACGGCGCCCACGGGCAACGCCTCAGTGGCGCCAGCCTCGGTCTGAATCTGGGCTGGAAAAACCTGCAAGTGGACGTCGATTACCAACGTGCCCTCAACACCCCCGACGGTCTGCAGCACGAGCCGCAAACCTGGCTGATGCGTGTCGGGGTGCAGATATGACCGCGACCTGAATCGATAACGCAGTGAACCAACAGCCGTCGGAACTGAGCGCGTCAGCCACGGCCAAGATTAAAACGCGCGACGTGATGCCGTACTCACATGGAGACGTTTTTATGCCAGCACACACCTTTGCATTTCATCTTTCGCCTCGGGGCAAATTGCGCTGGGCAATCGCCAGCCTGTTCTTCGCCGTGCACCTGCCGAACGCGATCGCCGGCGGCGTCGTGGTCGCGCCGGGACCGGGCGGCACCGCGCAATTGCAAACCCAGGGCGGTGTGCCCATCGTCAACATCGTCGCGCCCAACGGTTCGGGCCTGTCGCATAACCAGTTCCTCGACTACAACGTCGACCGTCAGGGCCTTGTGCTGAACAACGCCTTGCAGGCCGGGCAATCGCAGCTGGCCGGGCAACTGGCGGCCAACCCGCAACTGCAGGGGCAAGCGGCGAGCGTGATCCTCAACGAAGTGATCAGCCGTAATCCGTCCGCGATCAACGGCGCGCAGGAGATCTTCGGCCGTGCCGCCGATTACGTGCTGGCCAACCCTAACGGCATCTCGGTCAATGGCGGCAGTTTCATCAACACGCCGAACGCCAACCTGGTGGTCGGTCGTCCGGAGCTGATCGACGGCAAACTGCAAAGCCTGAACACCCGCGACGCCAGCGGTCAGTTGCAGATTCAGGGCGGCGGCCTGCGTAACGCTGAGGGCTCGATCAACCTGATTGCCCCGCGTATCGACAGCCAGGGCGCGATTAGTGCTCGCGATAGCCTCAACCTCACGGTCGGACGCAATCAGGTCGATTACGCCAGTGGCCAAGTGAAAACCGTAGACCCGGCGGGCAACACTGCCGACGGACGCATCGACGCCAGCCTGTTCGGCGCCATGCAGGCCGGACGGATCAATATCGTCAGCACCGCCGAAGGTGCCGGCGTGCGCGTAGGTGCGGTGCAGGTCGCCGGACGCGATGGCGTGCAGATTCGTTCTGCCGGCGACCTCACGGTCAGCGGTGAAGCGCTGGCCAACAGCCTCGATGTCACCCGCGCCGGTATCCGTAGCAGTCACGGCGATGTCGGCCTGCACAGCGGCAAAGACCTGACCCTGGCCGCCACCGACGTCAGCGGCCGTGACGTGATTGCCGAGGCCAGACGCAACCTCACCCTGACCACGGTCGAAAGCCGCAAGCTTCAGGAAAAGCGTGAAAGCTGGAACAACAGCACCATCGGCATCACCTGGGAAACCTACGACCGCACCCAGACCGATAGCGAAACCCGCCAGCATGGCAGTCAGATCGCTGCCAGCCGCGACGCCAGACTGTCGTCCGGCAAAGACACCGAACTGAAAGCCGCCAAGGTCGAAGCGGCGAAAAATCTCAGTGTGCAAAGTGGCGGCGATCTGCGCCTGAGCGCCGCCACCGAAAGCCATACCCAGACCGATCAGGGCAACCATCGCAAGCATCTGTGGAAAGCCGACTGGAACAACAGCAGCGAAGAACAGCGCAATATCACCAGCCAGTTGAAGGCCGGCAATATCGCCCTGCAAACTGCCGCATTGTTGCGCTCCGAAGGCGCTGAACTGACCAGTAGCGGCGACCTGCAACTGGCCGGCAAACAAGTCGAAATCACCACTGCCACGCGGACTGATCGCAGCAGCGACACTGGCTATTCCGGTGACCTGGTCGGTGGCGGTTTCTTCGGCAAGACCGGCGATGCCGACAAGGGACAGAACCAGCATCAGGGCAGCAAAATCAACGCCGCCGGCAAGCTGATCGTCAAGGCTGACGACGTGCGCATCAGCGGCAGTCAAGTGCGCGGCGGCAGCGACGCCAGTGTGATCAGCGACAAGGGTTCGCTGGTGATCGATGGCGTACAGGACACCCGCCACAGCAACAATCACGACAAAGACAGCAAGTTCTTCGGTATCAGCAAAGACGAGTCGCGGCAGAACAGCAATGACAGCACCACGGTGCGCAGCGAACTGGTGTCCGACAGCAACCTCAAACTCAAGAGCGCCAAAGACCTTGCAGTGGCAGGCTCGACGGTCAAGGCAGGCGGTGCGTTAACGGCCGACGCGGCGGGGAATGTCAATGTGCATTCCGCACAAAACACTCACGACAGCAGTGCGATCACTGAAACGCGTGGCTTTGATGCCTACGCCAAAGAGCAGACGCCAGAGCAATATCGTGCCGGCGTTCACTACGAAGCCAAACAGCAGACAGTGACCAGCACCGACGTCACTCAGCAAGCCTCCAGCCTCAGCGGTGGCAGCGTGCAGGTGAAGGCGGGCGGTGACGTCACGCTCAAAGGCGCACAGGTGAAATCCACGGCGGGTGATACCACGCTGAGTGGCAAGAACGTCTCGTTGCTGGCCGAACAGGACAGCCACAAAACCAGCTCTGACACATCCAGCACCGGCGGCGGTTTCTACTACACCGGCGGTCTTGATCGCGCGGGCAGTGGCGTCGATTTCGCCCACAGCAGCGTGCAAGACTCGACCGGCAAAAGCACGGCGCAAACCACTGACCTGCAGAGCAGCGGTGGCCTGAGCATCAATGCCGAAAAACTCGCCACCGAAGGTGCACAACTGCAGGCAGGCAACGGTCTGCAGGTTGTCGCCAATGCAGTCGACAACCGCGCGGCCAGCAACAGCGACAGCAGCACCCACGCCGAGAGCAACTGGTCGGCGGACATCGGCGCCAATGTCGAGTACAAAGACATCGCCCGACCGATTGCCGGTGTGGTCAAAGAGGTCTTGAACGGCAAGGTGCCGGACAAGGATGCTTTGGCCAATCTCGGTCAGCCGAATGTCGGTATCGACGTCGCGATCGGTCATGGCAGCGCGACTAAAACCGAGCAGACCAACAACGCCGTGGTCAGCCGTTTTGATGGCGGCAACGTCGAAGTGAAAGTCGCCGGCACATTGCATGACCAAGGCAGCCAGTACAACGCCAGTGCCGGCACAGTGAACATCAGCGCCGACACACTGGTCGCCGATGCTGTCAGCAACACCCACAGCAGCACTGATAACGCCGTGGATGCCAAGGTCGATGTACGCGTCTACACCAAGACCGGTGAAGACGTGAACGTCGCCGGCAGTGGCGCGGGTGGCAGTCGCACTTCGAGCAAAGACAGTTCCACTGCGGTGGTCGGCGGTTATGCCGGCAGTCAGGGCGTGAACATCAAAACCGCTGGCGATGCACAATTCGCCGGCAGCCGTTTCGATGGCGGAGAGGGGGGCGTGAACATCCACAGCGGTGGTGATCTGGCGCTGAACCTGGCCAATGATCGCCAGCACAGCAGCGACAGCAACCTGCGCGGCAATGGCTCGTTGACGGTCGGCACCTTGCCGGGCACTGACGGTACCAACGTCGATCTCGGCGCCGGCTTCCAACTCGATCACAGCGGCAAGCAAACTACTGACACTCAGGCGCACGTGGCAAGCATCAGCGGCAACGGCGTGCAGTTGAGCAGCGCTGGCAATCAGGTCCAGCAAGGCACGAAAATCGACAGCAGCGGCGCCATCGATTTGCACGCCGAAGGCAAACTCGATCTGCAAGCAGCCAGCGATACCCACATCGCTTCCGGCAGCAATCTCGGCGGTGGACTGAAGGGCGGCGGCAGCAAGAGCAGCAGCGAGAAGAGCAGTGATCAGGGCGCAAATCTGAGCGCCAACTTCAACATCGGTCGAGTCAATGAGAACGCGCAGACCCTGACCGGTGGTCAGCTCAACAGTCAGCGCGCAATCGCCTTGAGCGGCGATTCGGTGCACCTGCAAGGCACGCAAGTCAGCGCGCCAAACGTCAGCATCGACGCGCAGAAGGGCGGTTACGTGCAGGAGTCGGCGCAGTCCACCGATAACCGCAACAACTGGAACGTCGCGCTGAACGCCGGCGGCAATCTGAGCAAAAGCACGCCCACCGCTGCCGACGAAAAGGCCAGCAGCGATCACGGTTTTAATGCCGGGGCCAAGGTCGCTGTCGATTATCAGCAAGGCACCACGCAGCAGAACAGCCAGATCAAGGCTGACACAGTGCTGTTGAACAGTGCGGGTGACGCACAACTGGCGGGCGCGCGCATCGACGCGAACCATGTCAGCGGCAAGGTCGCCGGTGATCTGACCGTCGAGAGCCGTCAGGACTCGCAAACCCAGGCCAAGGTCGATGTCGATCTGGGCCTGACCGCGAAGAAAACCCCAGCCGATGACAAAGGGAAACTTGCCGGCACCGACTACAAGCCAACGCTGAAAGCGCAGGGCGAATATGCGCACAAGGACAGTGTTGCGCAGGCTTCCGGCATCAGCGCCAGCCAAGGGGTCAACCTTGCCGTCGGCGGCGCCACGCAATTGACCGGCGCGCGGATCACCTCGTCAGAAGCCAAAGTCGATCTCGGCGCTTCGAAGGTCAGCAGCAGCGACTTGAGCAACCGTGACTACGGCGTCAAAGCCGGTCTCGACCTGCCGCATAAAACCGAGGAAAACGCACCGAAGGTCTCCCTTGAAAACGGCAATCTGAAAATCGGGCCGGTTACCCTCAGCGGTCATCTGGACAGCCAGACCCTGCAAGCGGGCATCGACGAAAAAGGCTGATCCCCAGCGCAAAACCCTGTAGGAGCGAGCCTGCTCGCGAAGGCGTCAGTTCAGTCAGCGAAATGCCTGACTGATATGGCGCTTTTGCGAGCAGGCTCGTTCCTGTTTTTTTGCTCGAAGTACAACGGCGGGGGCCGTCGTTTCGCGTCTGGCTCCTCGTAAATGCACGAGTGATAGGCGGACAGCTCCACGCCACCGCTGGTACCTTACCGCTCTTCAATCAACCGATTGCCGCGATGCCGGCAGACGTTGTGAAACCGTGGATCTGGCACTAGCGGTTGTGCGCAACGACCATGCATTGGTCGAACAGATCAGTGACCACAAACTGCCAAAGCCGGTACGTTCTTCACGTGTGGGATCTAAACCAGGGCGAGGGGGCAGTGATGGGGTTGATGAACTGCGGCCGGTAGGACGAGGAAAATATCAAAGCCGCGAAGGCCTGCGTAAATGACCGGGCGCGAGTAAAGTCGGTAAGATGTTGTTAATGCCCAATGGCCACTAGTCGCGCTTCGGGTTTCCATGGATGGCTTCAGGACTCTGAGTGCCAAGTGTCAAAAGGTAATGGGTGAACAATGGCAACGATCATTGGTGTGCACGGCATCGGGCATCAGTTCAGTGGTGAACATTCATTGGGTGAGCAGTGGCTTCCGGCGATCAAGGATGGTCTCGCGCGTGCCGGACGAGAGTTGCCTGACGAGGTGACCTTCAAATGTGCCTTCTACGGGGACTTGTTTCGGCCAAAGGGTAAAGGTGCGATACCGCCCTACGGCGCCAAGGATGTCGATGCCTGGGAGGCGCAACTGCTCAAGGCATGGTGGGAGGAGGCGGCTAGAATTGATCCCGCTGTTCGCGCACCTGACGAGACTACCAAAGCGGGTCTGGTGACGTTCGTCCAGCGCGGTCTCAATGCGTTGACACGATCAAAATTTTTTTCCGGTCAGTTGGAGAAAATGATGATCAGTGATTTGAAGCAGGTCTATCGATACTTCCATGAAGATTCAATCCGTCAGGCCGCTCGTGACAGCATTGAAAAGTGGATGAATGACGATACGCGGGTGATTGTTGCCCATTCTTTGGGCTCAGTGGTTGCCTACGAGGCTTTATGCGCAAACCCTCAGTGGCCCGTCCAGCACTTGATTACATTGGGTTCGCCACTGGGCATCCGTAATCTGATTTTCGATGCCCTGCAACCCGCACCGCAACGTGAGCTTGGTGCATGGCCAGGCAACGTACAGCACTGGACCAATATTTCAGACAGCGGTGATGTAGTGGCCTTGACGAAAAAACTTGAGCCCTTGTTCATGCCGCGAATTGTCGATGTAAGCGTCGCCAATGGTATGAAAGTCCACGATGCGAGCCGCTACCTCACGACCCGGGAGGTGGGAGATGCCATCGCAGCCGCTATCTGACAGTTATCGACGTCGTTTGCTTGCCACTGGCACTAGTCAATTCGATAACCATGCAACGCTGTCTCGGGTTCCGGACGAGGTTGAAACAATCAAGTCGGCCTTCGGTGCATTGCACTATGAGGTCGTTCCGGCAGAACTTGATATGGATCCCCGAGAACTGCAGGATCTTATTTTCCAAGCTTGTGCAGACTGCACTGAAAACGATTTGCTGGTGCTCTACTACACGGGCCACGGTGAAAGTGACAACCAACTCTATTTATTGTCCCGTGAGTCACAGCAGGCGGCAGAGGATCACCCAGGGCTGGCGGTAAAAGTTGTCGATCTGGCACAGATTCTGATCAAGACCAGAGCAGCGCAGGTTCTCTTGATCCTTGATGTCTGTTATGCCGGCACGGGAGCTGGTGATTTTCTCAGAATAGCGGCCGATCTGATCAGGCAGCAGCCCTCCTTGAGTCCGGCCTATGTAATCGCGGCCACGCGATCGCGAGATGAGGCGGATGAGGGTGCCTTGAGCGAGGCGTTGGCTAAAGCGTTGGCTAATCCCGATGGTCAGTTCGGCGGTGCTACGCAGCGCTACCTGGCCATGGATGAAGTGATGGAGGCGATCAGAGAATATCTCGCCGAACGCTTTCCCAAGCAGGAAGCTCAATTGGCGGGTGCAAGCCTGAAAGGTCGTTGCCTGTTGTTCCCTAATCCCCAGTACCGCCCTCATATCGGCCCAGGCCTGGATCTGGCCAGCCAGCGAGTGTTTGATGAACATTGGTTACCCAAAGCCGGAGGGGTCGAAGGTGGGTGGGTCGGGAGCTATTTCACCGGTCGTCATCGCGCGCTGCGACAAATAGGAGAATGGCTCGCACAGGTCGATACTCATGGGCGCGCTCTGGTAGTGACCGGTGGCCCGGGAACAGGCAAATCAGCATTGTTGGGGCGCATCGTTTCGCAGTCCGAGCCGCGTTTTCGCGATCAGGTGATTGCAGTTGATGGATCTTCATTGGACGCTGCTGACGTAATACCTGAAGGCATCGTCGATATCGCCATACATGCCCGGCACAAACTGTTGAGCGAGGTATTGAGCGAGATCGCGGACAAGCTGGATCTGTCGGATCGTGACTTGCCATCGGTGCTTGAATCACTGGAAAAATGCGGCAGAAAAACGGTGATTGTCATTGATGCTCTGGATGAAGCAGCCGACAGCCAGACTATTTTGCAGCAGCTGTTGTTGCCATTGGCGGCATTCAAGCATGTCTTTCTGTTAGTGGGAACTCGTCCCGACGCTACTTCATTGCAACAGCGTTTTGAGGGGTTTGGGCCAGATACTGTGGAAGTCAATCTCGAACATTCGCTGCATACGGAGCCCGGCGAGGTGGTGTTGTACGTCGAGCGACGGCTGTTAGCCAGCGAAGAACCACGGCGCTTTACGCCCTATCGCAAGCATCCCGAAATCGCTCGAAAGGTTGCCGAGGCTGTGGCCCAGCGAGCGAAGAACGTATTTCTGGTGGCACATACCGTCGCACTCAGGCTGTTCAAGATGGGCAAAATGGTCGACACGAGTCGCCCTGACTGGATGGATCATCTATCAACCGAGTTGGCTGACGCATTCAATCAGTACCTGGCCCCCTTGGAAGAGGGTAAGGACGGGCTGAATATCGCCACCGCCCGCGCGGTTTTGCTGGCTTTGGCGTTTGCCGAAGGTGAAGGCTTACCGTGGGCTGATTTATGGCGTTCAGCGGCCAGTGCCTTGAGCGGTCAGGCGATCACCGATGCGGATATCATTGCCGTGCGCAAATTTGCGGCGCCCTTTATTGTGGAGTCCATGGAGAGCGATCGGTCGGTTTATCGGCTTTACCATGAGCAGTTGGCAGAGCATCTGCTCGAAAGTGATGGCCAGGCCCCGGCCCTGTCACGCCACTTGTGGCAAGCATTGCTGGCCTGTGTACCTGCAAATTCCGAGGGGCGTCATGACTGGCTGCGTGCTCACCCTTATCTGAAACGTCATGCCGCAAGCTTTGCAGTCAAGGCGGGCATGTTACAGGCGCTCCTCGACGAACCGGCATTTCTGGTGGCCAGCGATCCGGCTATCTTGCGCCGTTATCTCAACCCTCAGTCGTCTCTCGCTCAGCCAATGGTTCAGGCCTATTTGCGAGCCTTTGGAGCTTTGCGGGAGTTGCCCGAAGCAGAGCGTCGATCCTACCTCGCACTGACATCCCTGCAGAACGGGATTGAAGAGTCAGTCCCCTTGCCGGGCGAGGAGCGTTCTCGGTGGATGCCACTCTGGGCGACCTGGAATTCGCCTGAAGGCAACAGCGTGCTGGTTTCGCGAGATTCACGAGTGACCGCATTGAGTCTTGGTCAGTGGGATGGCCGTACTCAGGTGGCACTGGTCGGGCGCGAGGATGGATTGATTGAAGTCTTTCAGCTCGACAATGGCAGGCAGTTGGCGGCTTGGCAGCCCATTGTGGGCAGCTGGATTTCACACTTGGCAATCATCGCAACGCCAAGCGGTGAAGTATTGGTTGCGAGTGGGGGGGAGGGTTGGCTGGCGACAACGAATCTTCGAACCAAGCGCGATATTTATGTCCCTTTCTCTGAGCAGAACGGTCGCATCACTGCGTTGACGGTATGCCAGCAAGGCGATCGCTTTCTGTGTGTAAGTGCTCATGAGCGAAAGCTTGCACGTACCAGCTTAGATGACAGAGTTGAGCTAGAAGGTGATCTACGAGTCTGGGATTTGACTGACCTCGGCCTGATTCATCACAGAGTCGCTGCTTCACGCGCCCGGATTCTGGCTGTGGCGATTGTTTTTACGTCCGACGGTCTTCGAATTCTGTCAGCAGGCGATAGTTTCTTCGATGGCGTGCGATGTGCCAGAACCCTGAAAATGTGGAAGCTTGATCTGGAGTTTCTGTGGCAAATACCTGCCACGATCGAAAGCGAATGTATTTCATCTATCCGCCTGCGCATGGTGGATGGTGCTACGTATGCGATAACCAACGATTTTTTCCGACCACCTCGAATTTGGCAAGTCCGGTCTGAAGAAATCATTCTTGTCTATTGCGCTCCGGATGATAAACGAGGGGCTTGGCTGTGTGAGTCACAAGCTTCAAAAATTCTTTATCTGCTGGCTGAGGACGGAACAATTGAAAGCCAGATCATTGAAGTAGCCAATCCTGTCGAAATCTCCTCAACGTTGACATCGGTCACGCGCATCGATGGCTACTGGACGGAGCAGTTCCGTACCGACAGCTTCAACTTGGGCACAAGTCATTTTTATCTGAGTAGTAACGCGGGCTCAGTCAATATGTGGAGCTTTGGGGACGTGCAATCGCCGGCGCGCGCTCTGCAGGAAGGACAATTTTTTCCAGGCCACGTCAAATGCATGTTCATGGACCCTATCGTGTCCAACTCGATTTACTGCGGTACCGACGCCGGAGAGGTCGTGGCGATCGATGAGACGAGCGGCAACCTGACCTGGACGTGTGGAATCATTCCGAATCAACGAATCCACGCAATTACCGGTTATGTGGATGAAGGAAAACTGCTGCTGGTCGTCGCCATTCGGGGGGCTATCTGTCTGGTTCCGGCAGGAGGTCAACTAGAATTCTCGGCGGTCATTCAGGCAGGCGATGATGTAACTCAGGTGCAAGTCGTCTGGATCGACGACGAACCGATGGTTGTGGCTTCGGTATGTGAAGCCAACGTGAACGCCGTTCGCATCTGGAGTCTGCGTTCAAAACTGGAGATCAATACTCTTCGCAATGAGTTTGGAGCCAAGTGGAACTATCAGCTCAGTTACGGCGAAGAAGACAAGCCCATCATGGGACTGGTTTGTCTTGCTGGCGATGATGCCGCGCGAATTGTTTTCGCCAGCAAGTATTCGCAGATCATGGTCGCGCAGCATCCGGTTCCACCCGCTGAAATGCCCAGGCTTTCACTGTTTGATACTTGGCGCATACCAGGTAGCGGCATAGCCGCAGTGCTTTCTCTGGCGCAAAGCATGGATGGTGAGTTGATCGCTGCCGGTACTGATTCAGGTCGAATTGCCTTGTGGCATTACCCAAGCGGCGAACGTCTGGCGTGCCAATCAGGCACTCACCTCAATGGGCGCATTCAGGCCTTGGCATTCTGCGATGCCAGCCCATCGCCACTTTTAGCATCAGGGGGGGAGGACGGTGTAGTCCGATTCTGGGATGGCGAATTGAATGCCCTGTTTCAAATCAGTATCAACTCACCGATTCGGGGAATCCGCTTCACCGCAATGGCCTGCATGGTTGTAGCGACCCATAACGGATTAGTGATGATCGCTCTTGATGAACAGATGCAGGTGGCATCTGCGGACCGTAATCCGGGAGGCAGTTGACGCGGTAACGTAATCGTTATTTTCAGCTGAAGGGTAACCGGCGGCCATTGCTAGATCAGTGGGCAGAGGAATCCATTGCTTCGCCTTAATAGGAAGCATTACTATTCACGCCCCTTTCCTCAGCACACCACCCATACCCCCATGCGTCCCCGCAGACCCGGCTTTTTCGAGCATTACGAAGAGTTGATCGGCACCTGGACTCGTCGCCTGCGCAATCGCGCGCAGGCCGAGGATCTGGCGCACGACACCTTTGTGCGGGTGCTTGAGTCGGATTCGGCGGCGGTGCAGCAACCACGGGCGTATTTGCATCAGACCGCGCGCAATATCGCCGTCGATGGTTATCGGCGTGAGGATCGGCGCGGCGCCATGGAGTCGGAGGCGCTCGATCACAGTGCGTCGTCGTCCGGCGACCCGGAGCATTACATGCATGCGATCCAGCTGGCCGATTCCATCGAGCGCGCGCTTTGCGAGTTGCCGGTCAATTGCCGGAAGATTTTTGTCTGGCAGAAGATCGAAGGCCTGACCCAGGCGGAAATTGCCGAACGCCTGGGCCTGTCCAAGAACATGGTCGAAAAGTATATGATCCGCACCCTGCGGCATCTGCGTGATCGACTGGACGGGTTGCAGTCGTGATGGGGTGTGCCGTTGAAAAGATCGCAGCCTTCGGCAGCTCCTGCAGGGGGCTGTGTGTCTTTATATTCTCGGCCGGACAGGACATTCCATGATGGAGACTGGTGATTGCGCGTGCGGGCAAACAACGGTGCGTGATGACGCGGCGCGCTGGTTTGTGCGTTTGCAGGAGCCGACCGTTGATGTCGACGAGCAGCAGCGCTTTGACGCCTGGCTCAATGAACATCCGCAACACCGTGACGAGTTTCAGTTGTTGCAGGGGCTGTGGACGGCCGCTGATTTGCTGCCGGCGCCACGCCTGAAAGCGCTGGTCGAGGCGCCGCCGAGTCGCCGCGAACGCCACCCATTGATGCGTTATGCCGTGGCCGCCAGTGTGCTGGCGGTAGCGCTCGGGCTCGGCTTGTTCAGCGGATTGAATCACCCGCAGGGGTACAGCGCCGAGTTCACCACGGCGTTGGGCGAGCGCAAGCATGTGGCGCTGCCGGACGGTTCGCTGATCGATATGAACAGTCGCAGCCGCTTGCAGGTGCGCTATGAAAAGGATCGCCGGGTGATCGAACTGAGCGAAGGCGAGGCGATGTTCAGCGTCGAGCATGACACGTCGCGACCGTTTGTGGTTGAGGCTGGCAGCGGCAAAGTCACCGTTACCGGCACACGTTTCGATGTTCGTCGCGACGTCACGCAAACCCGCGTGACGGTGGAGCAGGGCACGGTGAAAGTGCAGGGGCGCAATGCTCCGGACAACCAATTCATCAGCCTGACCGCCGGCCTCGGCAGCTTTATCGATGCGCAAGGCAACGTCGCGGCAGCCTATGCGGTCAACCCGGCCGAACTGACCGCGTGGCGCAGCGGCAAACTGGTGTTCAACGACGCCAGCCTCAGCGAAGTCGCGGCAGAAGTGTCGCGTTATCGCGAGCAACCGTTGACCGTCAGCAACCCTGCGGTCGCCAGCCTGCGCCTGACCAGCGTGTTCAAATCCGACAACACCGACGCCTTGCTCAAAGCCCTGCCGAACATCTTGCCAGTGGCTGTTCGCACGCATGCCGATGGCAGTCAGGAAATAATTTCAAAATAAAATTCAGGTTTTTTTCGAGTTCATCGTCTTCCTGTTCAACTGCAACTGGTTTGCATTAACAGCCGCACACTCTTGCGATCCACAGGACTACGTTCGACGTGAAAAACACCACTGCCAACAACAAAAAATCCCCTTGGTTACCGCTGGCCCTCGCGCTGGCGGTCAATGCTGCGATGCCGCTGGCGTTTGCCGGTGAAGCGATTCATATCCGCGCCCAGCCGCTGGGCCAGGCCTTGAGTGAGCTGGGCCAGCAAACCTCGCTGCAAGTGTTTTTCAGTCCTGATCTGGTTGCCGGCAAACAGGCCCCGGCGGTCGAGGGCGACATCTCGCCGGAGCAGGCGCTGCGCCAGTTGCTGCAAGGCAGTGGGCTGGATTATCAGATCAACGAAGGTTCGGTGACCTTGTCGCCCGCGGCAACTTCCGCCGCCAGCAATGGCCCGCTGGAGCTGGGTGTGACCGACATCAAGGTGGTTGGTGACTGGCTCGGTGATGCCAACGCCGCTGTGGTGCAGAATCACCCTGGCGCGCGTACGGTGATTCGCCGCGAAGCGATGGTCGAGCAAGGCGCAATGAACGTCAGCGACGTGCTCAAGCGTGTGCCGGGCGTGCAGGTGCAGGACTCCAACGGCACTGGCGGCAGTGATATTTCCCTCAACGTCGGCGTGCGCGGTCTGACGTCGCGTCTGTCGCCACGCTCCACCGTGCTGATCGACGGTGTACCTGCCGCGTTCGCACCGTATGGCCAACCGCAATTGTCGATGGCGCCGATCTCCTCGGGCAACCTCGACAGCATCGACGTCGTGCGCGGCGCCGGTTCCGTGCGTTATGGGCCGCAAAACGTCGGTGGCGTGATCAACTTCGTGACCCGTGCGATTCCGGAAAAAGCCACCGGTGAAATCGGCACCACCCTGGAGACCACGCAGTACGGTGGCTGGAAACACATCGACAGCGCGTTCCTCGGCGGCACTGCGGACAACGGCATGGGCGTGGCGTTGTTGTACTCGGGCGTCAACGGCAACGGTTACCGCGAGCGCAACAACGGCAACGACATCGACGACGTGCTGCTCAAGACCCACTGGGCGCCAACCGATCAGGACGATTTCAGCCTCAACTTCCACTACTACGACGCCAGCGCCGACATGCCCGGCGGCCTGACGCAAAAGCAGTACGACGATAAACCCTACGATTCGGTGCGTGACTACGACCAGTTCAGCGGTCGACGCAAGGACGTGTCGTTCAAATGGATCCGGCAGATCGATGAGCGCACTCAGGCGGAGATTCTGACGTACTACACCGACAGTTTTCGCGGCAGCACCATCGCTGCACGCGATCAGAAAACCCTCAGTTCCTATCCGCGTTCGTACTACACGCTGGGCATCGAGCCACGGGTATCGCGCGTCTTCGATGTCGGCCCGACCACGCAGGAAGTCAGCGTCGGTTATCGCTACCTGAAAGAGGCGATGCACGAGCAGTCGAGTCGTCTGGCGCTGGTCAACAACCAGCCGGTGGTGACGCCGACGTCCGACGGTCACGTATTCCAGGATCGCACCGGCGGCACCGAGGCCAACTCGGTCTACGTCGACAACAAAATCGATGTCGGCAACTGGACGATCACGCCGGGCATTCGCTTCGAACACATCAGCACCGACTGGCACGATCGCGCCGTGCTCGATACCGCCGGCAAACGCGTGCCGGAGAAAAATCGCAGTATCGAAAGCAACGAACCGCTGCCGGCGCTGAGCGTGATGTATCACCTGTCGGACGCATGGAAACTGTTTGCCAACTATGAAACCTCGTTTGGCAGCCTGCAGTATTTCCAGCTGGGTCAGGGCGGATCGGGGGACAACACTGCCAACGGCCTGGAGCCGGAAAAGGCCAAGACCTACGAAATCGGCACGCGCTACAACGATGACGTGTGGGGCGGTGAAGTGACGCTGTTCTACATCGACTTCGATGACGAACTGCAATACATCAGCAACGACGTCGGCTGGACCAACCTCGGCGCGACCAAACACCAGGGCATCGAAGCCTCGGTGCATTACGACATGGCTGCGCTCGATCCGCGTCTTGACGGTCTGACCGCCAATGCCGGTCTGACTTACACCCGTGCGACTTATGAAGGCGAGATTGCGGGCTTCAAGGGCCGTGATCTGCCGTTCTATTCGCGCCAGGTGGCAACCGTCGGTTTGCGTTACGACATTGACCGCTGGACCTACAACCTCGACGGTTTCGCCCAGTCGAAACAGCGTTCGCCCGGCACGGGAGTGAATGCCGATGGCAGCTTCAATGGCAACTACATCACCGAGGGTACGGCGGATGGGCAGTACGGCGACATTCCGGGTTACGTGACCTGGAACGTACGCGGGGGTTATGACTTCGGGCCGCAGGTGTCGAATCTGAAGCTCGGCGCCGGGGTGAAGAATATCTTCGACAAGCAGTACTTCACCCGCTCCAGCGATAACAACTCGGGGATGTATGTCGGCGCGCCAAGGACGTTTTTTGTGCAGGCCAGCGTTGGGTTTTGATAAAGCGCGGCGTCTTCTTCGCGAGCAGGCTCGCTCCCACATGGATCACTGAAACCTGTGGGAGCGAGCCTGCTCGCGAAGCTTTTAGACTTTAAGGACTTTACCGCCGATGGCTACTGCAACTAGCAGCACCGCCATCAAACCAAAGGCAAAACTCAAACTGCTGGCATGGGCGACAAAGCCGATCACCGCCGGCCCCGCCAGAATCCCCGCATAGCCCAGCGTAGTAATGGCCGGCACCGCGATGCTCTCTGGCATTACCGTCTGCTTGCCCACCGCCGTGTACAGCACCGGCACGATGTTCGAGCAGCCAGCGCCGACCAGCGCGTAACCGACCAACGCCGCTTCCCAGCTCGGTGCAAACGTCGCCAGAAACAAACCGGCCGCCGCCAACAGACCACCAAACAAGATGATCCGCGTTGCCCCGACAATCCGCACAATCCGGTCACCCATCAAACGTCCGGCCGTCATGGTCAATGCAAACGCCGCATAACCCAATCCCGCGTACGCCGTGTCGATCCCGCGTTCCTGCGCCAGAAACACCGCGCTCCAGTCCAGCGCCGCGCCTTCGGTCAGAAAGACGATAAAGCACATCCCGCCGATAAACAGCACGATGCCGTGGGGAATGGCGAATGCCGGTCCGGAGCTTTCACTGCCGTAAGGCAGCATGTGCGGCACGCACTTGAACAGCGCGGCGATCAGCACCACGACCACCACCAGCATCGCCGCAAGCGGCGTCAAACCCAGGCCGAGCAGGGCGCTGACGCCCGCCGCGCCGACGATCCCGCCGAGGCTGAACAAGCCGTGAAAGCCCGACATCATGTTCTTGCCGCTGGCGCGCTCGACGATCACCGCTTGCAGGTTCACCGTCGAGTCCACCGTGCCCAGGCCTGCGCCGAACATGAACAGCGTGGCGATCAATGCCGGTATCGACGACACCGTGGCCAGTAACGGCAGCGCTGCGCAGATGAGCAGGGTGCCGCCAGTTGCAACGCGTCGACAGCCGAAGCGCGTAGCCAGAATCCCCGCCAAGGGCATGGCCAGAATCGAACCGACACCGAGGCATAACAGCAACAAGCCCAACGTGCCCTCATCAAGCCCGGCGCGGGCCTTGGCATACGGCACCAGCGGCGCCCACGCGGCAATGCCGAGCCCGGCGATGAAAAAGGCGATGCGCGTGGACATCTGTTGCAGGCGTCCGGGGACGAAGGTGGCTTGGGCGTTGAGGCTGGTCATATCGATCCTTGGCAAAAAACTTCGCGTCCCCGAAGGACAGTGATTCGGCGACGAGGTTCGATCGCTCGTCATTCGAGGAAGCACAGACAACATCGTACCCTGTAGGAGTGAGCCTGCTCGCGATAGCGTAGTGTCAGTCGATATTTTTTGTCTGACACACCGCTATCGCGAGCAGGCTCACTCCTACATTAGATGGCGGTTTACAGTGAGTTTCTTCTGCAACAGGGATAAAGGGTGATGACACAGTTCTACGATGCACGGGGCAATATCTACGGCGTGGTTTCGGCCGCAGCACTGCGTCAGGCGGGCATTGATCTGCCTGCAAAAGTTGCCGAATGTGCGTCTTCCGGTCGGTCCTGGAGCGCAGCGGCCATCAAGCTCTGCTGCGACTGGCCCGAGGGCCAGCGCCCAGCCAACAGCAAATCCCACCGCAGCGACGGCCTGCTGATCGGCCCGTTCCAGACCTCACCGCCGTTCGATGTACTGATCGTCAACACCGACGGCACCCTTGCCGAGCGCAGTGGCAACGGTCTGACGATTTTCTCTCAGGCACTGAGCGAACAAGGATTGCTGCCGGAGGCGGGCGCGTTGTTGCGCGTTCATCACGACAAAGGTGAGGCGGTGGCAACCTCGGTGAAACCTGCCGAAGTTGAAGGTGTGCAAGGTTTCTGGCTCGATCTCGGGCAAGCGGATTTCGGGCCGCGTGCGGTGGGTGCGCAGAACGTTGAAAGTGTCGATTTCAGTGGACGAGAAGTCAGCAGGGTTCAGCCGTTGGCGGCACTTGATCCCGGCTGGGAACACAGCCAGTTTGTGCGCATCGGCAATCCGCATTGCGTGACACTGCTTGGTGACGGTGCGGCGTTGCCGAGCAATGATCAGATGCGTGAATCACCGCTGAACGAAGGTCTGACGCAAATCGCCTACGCCATGCCGACCGGCGCTGGCGAACCATGTCCGGCGGGCGTCAATCTGCAATGGGCTGTTCGTGAGTCTGCGCAGCGAATCATCGCGCGCGTCTTCGAACGTGGCGAGGGGCCGACCGCATCATCAGGCCCCAGCGCCAGTGCGGGAGCGTCTGCGGCATGGCGGCTGGGTTGGGTCGAAGCAGGAGAAGTGCAGGTGGTCATGCCCGGTGGCACGGCACCGATTCTGCTGGAAGAAATTGATGGCGAGCGGGTGCGTGTCAGGTTGTTTGGTACGGCGCGGTTGATCGGCTGAATTCGAAACCGCCATCGCTGGCAAGCCAGGCTCCCACAGGGTTTTGTGCTGAACACAAAAACTCGGTATGCCAATAATCCACTGTAGGAGTGAGCCTGCTCGCGAAAGCGGGCTACCCTTCAAATCATATGCTGCCTGACTCACCGCAATCGCGAGCAGGCTCACTCCTGCAAGGGTTCATAGGTGGACACGAATCATGTGTTCACCCCAAAACCCTGTGGAAGCCTGGCTTGCCAGCGATGGGGCCCGCAAATTCACCTCGTCAGTGAGCCTTGAACAACGTCACCGACCCCACCTGATCACCCTGCACCGTCAACCGCAGCAAAGCTCGTGGCGTCGGTGCAGGCGGTGATGCCAGCCCGGCCTCGTCGAACAGCCGATTGAGTTGTTCCGCCGCACTCACCGCCCGAGGAAACCCCGCGAATGCCGAGGCTTGCAACAGCACTTCGGTCATTTCACCGGGCGCCAACCCCGAAGCCAGTCCTGTCTTGAGGTGCACACTCAATGGCGGGCCGACCATGCCTGACGCAACGATTGCGGCAAACGAAACCGCTTCCCTCAAGCGCGGGTCGAGGCCCGGACGGGCGTGCAAATGCCCGTAGACCACGCCAACCGCCAATTCACCCAGCGCGGGCACGGTGTGAAACAGTGCATCGAGGCGAGCGCCGCCATCGGGTACAAGTTCGGTAAAGGTCTGTCGGCCTTCGTGGTACAGCGAGGCCATGGGCGAGGGTTGGTTGTTCATGGGGTAATCCTCAAGAAAATGAGGATGGCGGCTGATCAACTACGCACGAACTTCAGCATGAAGGAGCATCCATCGCAGGGGGGTGCCGGCGTCATTGCGACGCCGGTTTCTTCACCTTAGACGAACTCCACCACCGGCATCTGCCGTTTCATCAGCACTTTGCCTGCGCGAATCGAATACAGCGGCAAGCCCTGACTACGGATCACCTCGTAATCGCTGTCCGCCGACAGAATCAGCAAGTTCGCCGGGCGCCCCTGTTCCAGCCCGTAACGTTCGCCCAGATGCATGGCTTTGGCGCTGTTGTCGGTGACCAGATCCAGCGCACTTTGCAGATTGCGATAGCCGAGCATGTGACAGATGTGCAGCCCGGCCTCGAGCACGCGCAGGATGTTGCCGTTGCCCAGCGGATACCACGGATCGACGATGGAATCCTGGCCGAAACACACGTTCATCCCGGCTTCGAGCAACTCGTTCACACGGGTGACGCCACGGCGTTTCGGGAAGTTGTCGAAGCGCCCTTGCAGGTGAATGCTTTCGGTCGGGCAGGAGACAAAACTGATCCCGGAATGCCCGAGCAAGCGGAACAGTTTGGCGCAATAGGCGTTGTCGTAAGAACCCATCGCCGTGGTGTGGCTGGCGGTGACCAGCGCGCCCATGTCGCGGCTGCGCGCTTCTTCGGCGAGCACTTCGAGAAAGCGTGAATGCGGATCGTCGGTCTCGTCGCAATGCACGTCGACCAGGCAACCGGTGCGCTCGGCCAGATCCATCAAAAACTTCACCGAACTGACGCCCTGATCGCGGGTGTACTCAAAATGCGGAATGCCGCCAACCACGTCCGCGCCCATACGAATCGATTCTTCCATCAGCTCGCGGCCATTGCGGAACGACTCGATGCCTTCCTGCGGGAACGCGACGATTTGCAGGTCGATCAGGTGACGGCTTTCCTCGCGTACTTCGAGCATGGCTTTCAGTGCGGTGAGTTGCGGATCAGTGACGTCGACGTGGGTGCGCACGTGCTGAATGCCGTGCGCTGCCAAGGTCTGAATGGTTTTCTTGGCGCGGGTCTTGGTGTCTTCTTCGGTGATGGTGACCTTGCGCTCGCCCCAGCATTCGATGCCTTCGAACAGCGTGCCGCTCATGTTCCAGCGCGGCTCGCCAGCGGTGAGGGTGGCGTCGAGGTGAATGTGCGGCTCGACGAAGGGCGGCACCACCAGATTGCCGCCGGCGTCGAGGTCTTCCGGGCCCAGCGTCGGCGCTTCGGTCTGCCGGGCGATGCTGCGGATCAGGCCGTCTTCAAGGTGCAATTGGTGCAAACCTTCCTGGTTGCGCAGTCGGGCGTTGATGATATGCATCAGGCGAATCCTTTTTTATAAGTCTTGTAGTGGCGCGGCCGCGCTACGAGCGCCGAGCACGCCGGTGACGATGACATACGTTAGCGCGGCAGCAGCGATCCCTACCAGCGGCGCGACCCACGGCGAGTTGAATGCGGCAACGGTACCGACCCCGTAGGCCCCGAGCCCCGGCCAGTTGAACGCCGGCAACCGTGCGTCGGCCAAGCGCGGATAGCGCCCGCGCCAGCGGTAGAAAAAGTCCGCCATGATCACCCCGCCAATCGGCGGAATCACCGTGCCGAGCAGAATCAGATACGGCACCAGCATGTCGTACATGCCCAGCAAGGCGAGCAGGGTGCCGATCACTGCGCCGGCGAGGGTCACGGTCTTGCGCCGGCCAGTGCGCAGCAGGTTGCAACCGGCGACGGCGAAGTTGTAGATGGTGTTGTCCTGGGTGCTCCAGATGTTCAGCAGCAACATGGCCATCGCGGCCATGGCGAAACCTTGCAACAGCAGCACTTCAACCACGTCCGGTTGTTGATAGACGATGGCGCCGTAGGCGCCGATCAGCACCATCAGGCCATTGCCGATGAAAAAACCGATCAGGCTGGCCAGCACCGCGACTTTTGCCGAGCGCGAAAAACGTGTCCAGTTGGTTGCTTGCGTGGCGCCGCTGACGAAGGTGCCGAACACCAGGGTGATCGCGGTTGACCAGTCCAGCGAACCGCTTGGCACGACGCTGAGCAAACCCTCGAAACCACCGACTTTCACCGTCGCCACCCACATCGACAGCATCAGCAGCAACATCATCGCCGGCACCGCGATGTACGAAAGAATCTCCAGCCCGCGATAACCGACGTACGCGGTGGCACAGAACACCAGACCGAACAGCACCATCAAGCCGAGTACCGTGCCTTCGTTAAGATCGAAATATTTGCCAAGCACCACTGCGGCGGTCGCGGTGCCCCAGGCGTACCAACCGATCTGGGTGAATCCGAGAATCAGGTCGCTGAGTTTGCTGCCGACTTCGCCGAAGCAGAAGCGCCCCATCAGTACCGAGTTGAGGCCGCTCTTGAAGGCGATGTAGCCGAGGCCTGCCGCGTAAAGACCCAGCAGCAGGTTGCCGACGATGATCACCGCCATCATCTCGGCGAAACCAAACGCCACGCCGAGCTTGCCGCCGGCAAACATGGTCGCGGTGAAAAACGTGAAGCCCAGTAACACCATCGCCGTGGAGGCCAGGCCTTTGCGCGCATGCATGGGGACTTCGCTGAGGGGGTAATCGTTGCCGGGAGCGTGCTGCGTCATGGGGCGGTCCTTGCTGGAATAGAGGAGACGCGGGGGAGGGTTGCAGTGGTCGTGCCAAATGCCGGATGGCGCGGGTTATGTATAGACGAGACACGCCAGTCGGCGCGAAAACAGTGCACCTGAACACACTAAAGCCCAATGTAGGAGCTGCCGAAGGCTGCGATCTTTTAGATCGTTCCCACGCTCTGCGTGGGAATGCAGCCCGGGACGCTCCGCGTCCCACTCCAAAGCCGAACGCGGAGCGTCCGTTGAGGCATTCCCACGCAGAGCGTGGGAACGATCGGTGTCAGGGGCATTTGGGGCCTGTCAGAGGAAGCGCATCAGGGCGGCAACGATGGCTTCGGGGGCATCTTCCTGAACGAGATGGCCGGCGTTGGCGATGGCGTGGAATTGCGAGCCGGGGATCATTTGGTGCAATGCGCGGCCACGCTCGATGGGAATCCACTGGTCTTCTTCGCCCCAGAGAATCTGCACCGGGCAGCGAATCGTCGGGTACAAACTTTCGGCCTCACGGGTATAGCGCTCGTCCATTTGCGCAATCTGCCGATAGAACGCCGCTTGCCCCGGATCACCGAGCCACGGCCGCACGTAGGGCGCGAGTTCGTCATCAGGAATATCCCGGTGGATCGCCCCGCGAATATAAGTCGGCACGATGGCGCGCTGGATGTAATCGGGCAGGCCGCTGAACGCCGCTTCATGCTGACGCACATGCTGCACGAACGGTGAACCCCACGGCGACAATGCCACCGGATCGATCAGCGTCAGGCTGCGGTAATCCTTGTTGTTGAGCAGATGCGCACGCAGCACGGTGGCACCGCCGAAGTCGTGGGCGACGACGTCGGGGTTTTGAATATTCCAGTGGTCGAGCAACTGCGCCAACAGTTGGTTTTGCACGCCGAGGGAGACATCGGCGTCGGGTTGCTCGGAGCGTCCATAGCCCAGCAGGTCGAAGTAATGCACGCGATGCGTGGCGAAAAAGTGCGGCGCGATCCGATGCCACACGTATGACGAAAACGGCGTGCCATGCACGAACACCAGCGGCGGGCCGTCGCCGCGTATGGCGTAGCGTATCTGTTGGCCGTTGAAGTCAAAGACCTGATCCAGCAGCCAGTCTGTCATGGGCCTGTCCTCTTGGCGGGTGGGAGCCAAAAAGCATAGGCGTAAAAAAACAGCCGTGAAGGCTGTTCTCTATTTCCCAGACAAAACACCAATCCCCCTGTAGGAGCTTCCGAAGGCTGCGATCTTTTGATTTTGCTTTTAAGAAACAGGATCAAAAGATCGCAGCCTTCGGCAGCTCCTACGAGGGAGATCTACGTCAGGTTATTCACCGCGATAGATGCAACCGCTGGTGCACGTTTCGTGAATACGGATCGCGCTTAGTTCCGGCAGTAATGGCTTCATTTCATTCCAGATGAATTTGGCCAGCACTTCACTGGTCGGGTTTTCCAGACCAGGAATGTCGTTCAGGTAGTTGTGATCCAGACGCTCGTACAGCGGCTTGAAGATCGCCTTGATTTCCGAGAAGTCACGGATCCAGCCAGTGTGCGGATCGAGGTCGCCGCTGAGGTGAATCGCCACTTTGAACGAGTGACCGTGCAGACGTCCGCACTTGTGGCCGTCCGGGACGTGCGGCAGGCGGTGGGCGGATTCGAAGGTAAACTCTTTGAAGATTTCCACGGTAATTTCGGCTCTGTTCAGATGGCGTTCGCCGCAGCGATTCGGGCAGGCGGCGAGTTTACCAGCTTGTCTTTGGCCGTGCTGACTAAAGGGTCAGCAAGCGCTCGGCGAGGCGACCATTGGCAGTCAGTTCGAGGAACTCATCGCCCAGGCGCCGGCTCTCGTCCATCGCCGCGTGCCAGTATTTCTGCCGGCTCGGCGCATCCCCCATAAAGCGTTTGAAGTCGTTGCGGTCAGGCAGTTTGCCGTAGGGCAGGCGCGCCAGATATTCCTTTGATGGCGCGAGCAACAGCACGTCCTGCAGGCGCTCCACCGAGGCCTTGCGCCACGGCAGGGTCTTGTCGAACCAGCCGGGAATCACCCGGTCGGTGAAGTGCGGATAGAGCACGATGCCGTCGCCGCTGTAGGGCAAGTCGAGGTGGTAGTCGAGCAAGCCACCGTCGCGGAAGGTTCCCACACCGGCGCCCGGCAGATCACGCACGCCTTCCATGACCATCGGAATCGAACCCGAGGCCAGCAGGGCCTGGCGCAAGTTACCGGCATTGAGCGTGACGAAACGCGACGGGAAATCGTTGAGTGCGTTGACCGGCGGCGCCAAGCGCGGGTCGTGGATGATCAGCCGTTCGAAGTGCCGCGACAGCCGTGCGCGACCGCGCAGGTTGTCGGCAATCACCGAGCCTAGCGCCAACCCGAGGCGACCGCGATGGTCATCGGCCAAGCGACCCTGACTTTTCACCACCATGATGTTCAGACGGTAATCGGCGTTGCTGAGGATGCTCTCGTCGCGGCCATCGAGCAGGTCATTGAGCATGCGCTGTGAGCTCTGGCTGATCTCGGCCATGGTCACGCCTTTATTGAAATTCTGCTCGGCGTACAGCTGGCCGAGACGGCGGATACCCTCTGCGGCATTCGGCAGGCAGGCACTCGCAAAACGCCAGGAGCCGACCGAGGCACCGATCAGCGAACGCTCGCGCGGCGCGCCCGGCAGCCATTCACCGAACAATGCCAGATCCAGTCCCTGAATGCCCAAAGCCTTCGGCCCACCAGCGGCGCCGGGCAGGGTGCCGACATCGGCAGCGTTCAGGCCCTGCGCCCGAATCCGCGCCATGGCACGCGGGCCGGCCTTGAGGGTGAGGGCGGGGAATTTGATGTGGATGGCGGTCATACCGGTCTCAATCGTTAGCAAGCGAACAATTATAAGCACATGTTACAAAACCTTGTAGGAGTGAGCCTGCTCGCGATAGCGGTTTATCAGTCAAATAAGTGCTAACTGACACACCGCTATCGCGAGCAGGCTCACTCCTACATGGGGATATATGTTGAGCTGGAGCAATGATGGCAATTCAGTTTCAGTTAAGTTCAAATCGCTAAGGTGCCCACCGTAAAGCTGCACATAAAAAATACGGAGACACCATGAAAACCCTGACTGCCCTGTCCATTGCCGCGATCATCGGCTTCACTGCCAGCACCGTTCACGCCCGCGATCTCGGCCCTGATGAGGCCCTGCGTCTGCGCGACGCTGGTACTATCGTCTCCTTCGAGAAGCTCAATGCCACCGCGCTGAGCAAACATCCGGGCTCGACGATCACCGATACCGAGCTGGAAGAACAGTACGGCAAGTACATCTACCAGATCGAGGTACGTGACCCGCAGGGGCTGGAATGGGATCTGGAATTAGACGCGGTGACCGGGCAGGTTCTCAAGGATCATCAGGATACGTAATGAAGGTTAATGTTCGCGCCACCCGCCGCACGGCGTGGGTGCTGGTGTTGTTTTGCTCGACGGCGATGGCCCGCGACCTCGGTCCGGACGAAGCCCTCAATCTGCGCAAGCAGGGCGTGATCCTGCCGCTGGAGCAGGTGCTGCAGCAGGCGATGGATCGCTATCCCGGCGCGAAGCTGCTGGAAGTCGAGCTGGAAGAAAAACACGATATCTATATTTATGAAGTTGAATTGCTGACTGCCGAAGGCGTGGCCCGCGAGCTGCACCTGAAGGCCGCTACCGGCGAACTTGTGAAAGACAAGGAAGATTGATCGATGCGTTTGCTATTGGTGGAAGACCACGTACCGCTGGCTGACGAACTGCTCGCCGGCCTGCAACGCCAAGGCTATGCGGTGGATTGGCTGGCGGACGGTCGTGATGCGTTGTATCAGGGCAGCAGCGAGCCGTATGACCTGATCATTCTCGACCTCGGCCTGCCCGGCGTGCCGGGGCTTGAAGTGCTGGCCCAATGGCGTGCCAACGGTTTGGCGATCCCGGTGCTGATCCTCACCGCACGCGACTCCTGGGCCGAGCGCATCGAAGGGCTGAAGGCCGGTGCCGATGATTACCTGACCAAACCGTTCCATCCTGAAGAGTTGTACTTGCGCATTCAGTCGCTGTTGCGCCGTTCCAAGGGCCAGGCCAATCAACCGACGCTGAAGTCTGCCGGGTTGCATCTGGACGAGGGCCGCCAGTGCGTCATTCGCGATGGTGCCGACATCCAGCTGACCGCTGCCGAATTCCGCCTGCTGCGCTATTTCATGCTGCACCCTGAGCAGATCCTTTCCAAAAGCCATCTCGCCGAACACCTCTATGACGGTGAAACCGAACGTGACTCCAACGTTCTCGAAGTGCATGTCAATCACCTGCGCCGCAAGCTCGGCAAAAGCGTGATCGAAACCCGTCGCGGCCAGGGTTACCTGTTCGGCGGGCAAGCTTCGTGAGGTCAATCCAGCGCCGCTTGAGCCTGGGCTTGATCAGCGTGATGGTGATCGTCGGCGTGGTGCTGGCGCAAACCAGTCTGTGGCTGTTCGAGGTCGGTTTGCAGCGCTACCTCGAAGCCGGTCTGCGCAACGACAGCGAAAGTCTGCTGGTGGCACTGGTGCGTGGCCCGAACGGTTTGCAACTGGATGAACGACATTTGTCACCGGCTTATCAGCGACCGTTTTCCGGGCATTACTTCCGCATCGATTTTGCCGACAGTCATTGGCGTTCGCGCTCGTTGTGGGATCAGGACCTGCCGCTGCTGGATCATCCCGGGCTGCACAGCAATCTGCAGTTGGGGCCGGACGGACAGCAGTTGCTGGTGCTGCGTTCGGACTATCGGCGACTGGGTCAGTCGATCTCGATCAGCGTCGCGCAGGATTACACGCCGGTCAACGAGAGCTTCCAGCGTATGCGTCAGATCGGCCTAGGGCTCGGTCTGGCGGCATTGTTGTTGATTCTGTTCTTGCAGCGATTGACCGTGCGGCGCGCCTTGCGCCCACTGGAGAAGGCTCGCGAACAGATCGCGCAATTACAGCAGGGTCAGCGTTCACAGCTGGACGATCAGGTGCCGGTGGAACTGGAGCCGTTGGTGGCGCAGATCAACCATTTGCTCGCGCACACCGAAGACAGCCTCAAGCGTTCACGCAATGCCTTGGGCAATCTTGGGCATGCGCTGAAAACGCCGTTGGCGGTGCTGTTGAGCCTGGCCTCCAGCGAAAAACTCGATGCCCATCCTGAACTGCGCAAGCTGCTCAAGGAACAACTGGAACAGGTGCAGCAGCGGCTCAATCGCGAGCTCAATCGGGCACGATTGTCCGGTGATGCGCTGCCCGGTGCGTTGTTTGATTGTGATGCGGAGTTGCCGGGATTGCTGGCCACGCTGAACATGATTCATGGCGAGCATCTGGCGTTGAGTTATGTCGCGCCGGCAGGGCAGCAGCTGCCGTGGGATCGTGAGGATTTGCTCGAGTTGCTCGGCAATCTGTTGGACAACGCTTGCAAGTGGGCGGATGCCGAAGTGCGCCTGAGCGTGATCGAGCGTACGGACGGCTTTGCCTTGAGCGTGGAAGATGACGGCCCGGGGATTCCTGAAGAACAGCGCACTGAGGTGTTCAGCCGGGGCACGCGGCTGGATGAGCAAACCCACGGGCATGGCCTGGGGCTGGGGATTGTCCGCGATATTGTCGAGACCTGGGGCGGGTTGCTGGTGTTGGGAGAGAGTGAGTGGGGCGGCTTGAAGGTGGTGATCGAGTTGCCTCGGCGGTGAACCTTTAGAGGCCCCTCACCCTAACCCTCCCGAAACGTCGGACCGCCCAGAGGGAGAGGGGACTGACCGAGTTGTTTGGGAGAGGTACACCGACGTGAGATACCGAGTCGAACTCAGGTTTTGAAAGCCTTCCGATAACCGGAGATGCCGGGTGAGCTCAGGTCTTGAAAGCCTCCCCGTGACCGGAGATACCGAGTCGAACTCAGGTTTTGAATGACATGGAGATCGGCTCCCTTTCCCCCTCGCCCCCCTTGGGGGGAGAGGGCTGGGGTCAGGGGG
>NZ_LIGE01000038.1 GCF_001297015.1 Pseudomonas sp. RIT-PI-r
CCTGAGTTCGGCTCGATATTTCAGGTCGGCGTAGATCAGTAGATCTGACTCGACCAGTCCATTTTTCGTCGGGAGAGGGAGCCGATCTCGGTTGCTTTCAAATCCTGGGTTCGGCTCGATATTTCAGATCGGCCTAGATCAGTAGATCTGACTCGGCCAGTCCACTTTTCGACGGGAGAGGGAGCCGATCTCGGTTGCTTTCAAATCCTGAGTTCGGCTCGATATTTCAGGTCGGCGTAGATCAGTAGATCTGACTCGACCAGTCCATTTTTCGTCGGGAGAGGGAGCCGATCTCGGTTGCTTTCAAATCCTGGGTTCGGCTCGATATTTCAGGTCGGCGTAAATTGGCAGAACACCGCGGTCAGTCCCCTCTCCCTTTGGGAGAGGGCTAGGGTGAGGGGCCTTCTAACTGACTCGCCGCTCGATCCCATGCTTACGCAGCTTCCTGTAAAGAGTGTTGCGGCTGACCCCCAGTTGCTGCGCCGTATGGGTCATGTGCCAGCGAGTTTGCTCCAGCACATTGAGCAGAGCCGACCGCTCGGCATCTTCCAGCGGATGATCGGATTCATCCACCGCTCGTACTGCCGGACTCCCCTGCCGAATCATCACCGGCAAATCCTCAATCCCGATCCGCCCTTCATCACACAACGCCGCCAATGTACGCAGCACATTGCGCAACTGCCGCACATTGCCCGGCCAGTTGAATGCCAGCAACGCCTGACGCGCCGCCTCGTCGATCATGATCGTATCGCCGCCCGCCTCTTCAGCCAGCAAAAAATCCAGCAATTGCGATTTATCACTGCGCGCGCGTAGCGCAGGCAGTGCCACTTCCAGCCCGTTGAGCCGGTAATACAGATCTTCGCGGAAGCTGCCATCGGCGACCCGCTCCAGCAGATTGCGGTGGGTAGCGCTGATGATCCGCACGTTGACCGCTTCCGGTTCGCCACCGATCGGCACCACTTGTCGATCCTCCAGCACCCGCAACAACCGTGTCTGCAAGGCCAGCGGCATGTCACCGATTTCATCAAGGAACAAAGTGCCGCCATCGGCCTGCTGCAACTTGCCGCGCATGCCGTCCTTGCGTGCGCCAGTAAAACTGCCACCGCGATAGCCGAATAATTCGCTCTCGATCAGGCTTTCAGGAATGGCCGCGCAATTGAGAGCGACGAAGGCTTTGCTCGAGCGCTGGCTGGCCTGATGCACAGCCTTGGCGAACGCTTCTTTGCCCGAGCCGGTTTCGCCATTGACCAATAGCGGCACGTCCCGTTCGAACACCCGCAGGGCTTTGCGGAAATCGGCTTGCAGCGCGGCGTCTCCCAGACAGATCCCGGACAGTCGTGGCGCTGCTATTGGTTTTGCCGCCTGCATGAGCGGCGTCGGTTTACGCGACTCACCGCGCAACACCGCGAACAGATGCCGGCCGTCGCGGGTGTGCAGCGGCCAACTGGCGCTGGCATTGGCGCTGGCGCGACCGAGCAGTTCATCCAGCGAGCAATCGAAGAACGCTTCGACCGGTTTACCGAGCAATCCTCCGCGAATATGCCCGAGCAGGTTCAGTGCACTCTGATTGACCGCACTGATCCGCCCCTCCCCGTCAAACGCCAGCAAGCCTTCGCTGAACAGCCCGACCGACTCGGCCTGCAAGTGGAAACGCAGCAGCCATTGGTTATCGAAACAGCGCAGGAAGTAGCAGCTCTCGATCATCTTCGCCGACAGATTGACCAGCGCCATGGTGTGGAACTGGCTCTGCCGCGAGACGTCGTGGCGGGCCGAGGACACGTCGAGGACCGCGAGCAATTCACCGTGTGGGTCGAACACCGGGCTCGCCGAACAGGTCAGGCCGGTATGACGGCCGCGAAAGTGTTCATCCTGATGAATCGTCAGCGCCTGACGCTCGACCAGACAAGTGCCGATGCCATTGGTGCCTTCGCAGGCCTCGCTCCAGTCAGCGCCGAGCCACAAACCGGCGCGCTCGAAGATCTTGCGCTCGGCGGGTGCGGTGACGCAGTTGAGGATCACCCCGCGCGCGTCGGTCAGCAGCACCGCGTGGCCGGCGCCGGAGAGCTGTTGATGCAGGCTGCTCATTTCGTTGCCGGCGATCTGCAGAACCTGTTGCAGACGTTCGCGGCTTTCCAGTACCCGGCCATGTTCGAGCACGGTCGGCGCCATGCTCAGCGCCGGGTCGAGGTGATAGTCCTCAAGGCAGCGAAGCCAGGAGCGCGCAATCGACGGATCGGCGCCGGGCCCGTGCAGGTGCCGCTTGCCCTGACTGACGGTGAGGACCTGCTGAGCATGGCGACTCAAATGGTTGTCGTGCATTTCTTATTGTTCTCCATATTCCCCGTGTAGGAGCTGCCGAAGGCTGCGATCTTTTGATCTTGTATTTTTGAAGATCAAGATCAAAAGATCGCAGCCCGCGGCAGCTCCTACAGGGGTTGCTGTTGGCTGAGCATCCTCCAGCTCAAGCACCATTGCAATGCTGGCAAGACTGCCCGGTCACCGGCTGTGCCAGAAACGGTACAAACTGTCACCCCACCTGTACCGAAACCGTCACAGACACAATCCACTCGTCCGACAAAAATCTGCCAAGCCCTTGATTTGCCTGACCTGCACGGCAGTGGCCCGACCTTTGCTCTACGCTTATAGCAAGCGCACTTGCGCGTTTCTCTAATAAGTACAAAGCCAAGGAGAACATCATCATGCGTTACGCTCACCCCGGTACTGAAGGCGCCAAAGTTTCGTTCAAAGCCAAGTACGGTAACTACATCGGCGGCGAGTTCGTCGCGCCTGTCAAAGGTCAGTACTTCACCAACACCTCGCCAGTGAATGGCCAACCGATTGCCGAATTCCCGCGTTCAACTGCCGAAGACATCGATAAGGCACTGGACGCCGCCCACGCCGCAGCCGACGCGTGGGGCGCGACCTCCGTGCAGGCGCGCTCGCTGATCCTGCTGAAAATCGCCGACCGCATCGAACAGAACCTCGAACTGCTGGCGATCACCGAAACCTGGGACAACGGCAAAGCCATCCGCGAAACCCTCAACGCTGACATCCCGCTCGCCGCCGACCACTTCCGCTACTACGCCGGGTGCATCCGTGCCCAGGAAGGCAGCGCTGCCGAAATCGACGGCAACACCGTGGCCTATCACATTCACGAACCACTGGGCGTGGTCGGTCAGATCATCCCGTGGAACTTCCCGATCCTGATGGCCGCGTGGAAACTGGCGCCAGCCCTGGCAGCGGGTAACTGCGTGGTGCTCAAGCCTGCCGAGCAGACTCCGCTGGGTATTTCCGTGCTGGTCGAACTGATCGGCGATCTGCTGCCACCGGGCGTGCTGAACATTGTTCAGGGTTACGGCAAAGAAGCCGGCGAAGCCCTGGCCACCAGCAAACGCATCGCTAAAATCGCCTTCACTGGCTCGACCCCGGTCGGCTCGCACATCATGAAATGCGCCGCCGAGAACATCATTCCGTCCACCGTGGAACTGGGCGGCAAGTCGCCGAACATCTTCTTCGAAGACATCATGCAGGCCGAACCGACCTTTATCGAAAAGGCCGCTGAAGGTCTGGTGCTGGCGTTCTTCAACCAGGGCGAAGTCTGCACCTGCCCTTCCCGCGCATTGGTGCAGGAATCGATCTACGACGAGTTCATGGCCGTCGTCATGAAGAAGGTCCTGCAAATCAAACGCGGCGATCCGCTGGACACCGACACCATGGTCGGCGCGCAGGCGTCCGAGCAGCAATTCGACAAGATTCTTTCGTATCTGGAAATCGCCAAGGGCGAAGGCGCCGAGCTGCTGACTGGCGGCAAGGTAGAAAAACTCGAGGGCAACCTGTCGACCGGCTATTACATCCAGCCGACCCTGCTCAAGGGCACCAACAAGATGCGCGTGTTCCAGGAAGAAATCTTCGGCCCGGTGGTGAGCATCACCACCTTCAAGGACGAAGCCGAAGCCCTGGCGATTGCCAACGACACCGAATTCGGCCTCGGCGCCGGCCTGTGGACCCGCGACATCAACCGCGCCTACCGCATGGGCCGGGCGATCAAGGCCGGGCGCGTGTGGACCAACTGCTACCACCTGTATCCGGCGCATGCCGCGTTTGGTGGTTACAAGAAGTCCGGCGTTGGCCGTGAGACGCACAAGATGATGCTCGATCACTACCAGCAGACGAAAAACCTGCTGGTGAGCTACGACATCAATCCGTTGGGCTTCTTCTAAGCGGATGGGGGGCGAAGCAGTCGTTTCTGCATCGCCCCTCAGATAGCTTTCGCGAGCAGGCTCGCTCCCACAGGGAACTGCGTGCACCTGCAATGTTCGACTCGACACAACTCCAGTGTGGGAGCGAGCCTGCTCGCGAAAGCGGCGTGCCATTCAACCCGATGTTTCCTGACGGAGCACCCGGGCCAATACAACAATAAAAATGGTGAACCCTATGCCTAGCGAATCCCCGGCTGGCGCTCCGGCGTCCGGCGCTTCTGTCGACTTCGAAAAAGTCGGATCGGATTACTTTCAACAACGCGAACTGAAAAAAGGCGCCGCCGGCTGGGTTCTGCTGGTGGGTCTGGGCGTTGCCTATGTCATTTCCGGTGACTACGCCGGCTGGAACTTCGGTCTCGCACAAGGCGGCTGGGGCGGTATGTTTCTGGCGACGCTGCTGATGGCCACCATGTACCTGTGCATGTGCTTTTCTCTGGCCGAGTTGTCTTCGATGATCCCCACCGCCGGCGGTGGCTACGGTTTTGCGCGCAGTGCTTTCGGGCCGTGGGGCGGGTTTCTCACCGGCACCGCGATCCTCATCGAGTACGCCATTGCCCCAGCGGCCATCGCGGTGTTTATCGGCGCTTACTGCGAGTCGCTATTCGGCATCGGCGGCTGGATGATCTATCTGGCCTTCTACATCATTTTCATTGCCATCCACATTTTCGGCGTCGGCGAGGCGCTCAAGCTGATGTTCGTCATTACGGCCATTGCCGCGCTGGCGCTGGGGGTATTTCTGGTGGCGATGGTTCCGCACTTCGACGTCGCCAACCTGCTCGACATTCCGGTCACCGCCGCAGCGGGCGCCAGTCCGTTTCTGCCATTCGGCTATGTCGGCGTCTGGGCAGCGATCCCCTATGCGATCTGGTTCTTTCTTGCCGTTGAAGGTGTGCCGCTGGCAGCAGAAGAAACCAAGAACCCCAAGCGTGACCTGCCGCGCGGTCTGATCGGCGCCATGTTGGTGCTGCTCATGTTTGCCCTGTTGATTCTGATCGTCGGCCCTGGCGGTGCAGGCGCCAACTCGCTGCTGACCTCTGGCAACCCGTTGGTCGAAGCGTTGACCAAGGCTTATGGCGGCTCGACCTGGATGGGCAGTTTCGTCAATCTCGTGGGCCTTGCCGGCTTGATCGCGAGTTTCTTCTCGATCATTTATGCCTACTCGCGACAGATTTTCGCGCTGTCGCGGGCCGGCTACCTGCCACGCAAACTGTCCGAAACCAATAAGAGCAAGGCACCGGTCCTGGCGCTGGTGATTCCCGGCATCATCGGTTTCGGCCTGTCGCTGACCGGTCAGGGCGATCTGCTTATTCTAGTGGCGGTGTTCGGCGCAACCATTTCCTACGTGCTGATGATGGCCGCGCACATCACTTTGCGGATTCGCCGCCCCAAAATGGACCGGCCGTACCGCACACCGGGCGGCATCTTCACCTCCGGCGTGGCCTTGGTGCTGGCGTGCATTGCCGTGGTGGCGGGCTTCCTGGTCGATCCACGGGTGGTAATCGGTGCCGCCGTCATCTATGGAGTGTTAATTGCTTACTTTGCGTTCTACAGTCGACATCACTTGGTAGCAGGCACGCCGGAAGAAGAATTCGCGGCGATCCAGAAGGCTGAGCAAGCCTTGCACTGAGTGCTGAGAATCCCGGCGCAGGCTCGGTCTGCGCCGTCACGGAGAATTGTGTATGGCCAGTTTCGCCCACACGGTCGGCGCCCAGACCTATCGTTTCGACAGCCTCAAGGACGTCATGGCCAAGGCCAGCCCGGCGCGCTCCGGCGACTTCCTCGCCGGCGTCGCGGCGCTCAACGACGGCGAGCGGGTGGCTGCGCAAATGGCGCTGGCCGACATCCCGCTCACGCACTTCCTGCAGGAAGCGCTGATTCCCTACGAGTCCGATGAGGTCACCCGGCTGATCATCGACACTCACGATAAACAAGCCTTTGCCGTAGTCAGCCACCTCACTGTCGGTGGTTTCCGCGACTGGCTGCTCAGCGACGCCGCCGACGAAACCAGCCTGCGCGCCCTCGCCCCCGGCCTGACCCCGGAAATGGTCGCCGCCGTGTCGAAGATCATGCGCGTGCAGGATCTGGTGCTGGTGGCGCAAAAGATTCGCGTGGTGACGAAGTTTCGCGGCACCCTCGGCCTGCGCGGGCGTCTGTCGACGCGCCTGCAACCCAATCATCCAACCGACGAGCCGTCCGGCATTGCCGCAAGCATTCTCGACGGCCTGCTCTACGGCAATGGCGACGCGATGATCGGCATCAACCCGGCCACCGACAGCATCGCCTCGATCTGCGCCATGCTGGAGATGCTCGACGCAATCATCCAGCGCTACGACATCCCGACCCAGGCCTGCGTGCTGACGCACGTCACCACCTCCATCGAGGCGATCAACCGTGGCGTGCCGCTGGATCTGGTGTTCCAGTCGATTGCCGGCACCGAAGCCGCCAACGCCAGTTTCGGCATCAACCTCAACGTATTGCAGGAAGGCTACGACGCTGGCCTGAGCCTGAATCGCGGCACGCTTGGGCAGAATCTGATGTATTTCGAAACTGGTCAGGGCAGTGCACTGTCGGCCAACGCCCACCACGGCGTCGACCAACAGACCTGCGAAACCCGAGCCTACGCCGTGGCGCGACATTTCAAACCGTTCCTGGTCAACACCGTCGTAGGATTTATCGGCCCGGAATACCTCTACAACGGCAAACAGATCATCCGCGCCGGCCTCGAAGACCATTTTTGCGGCAAGTTGCTCGGCGTGCCGATGGGCTGCGACATCTGCTACACCAACCACGCCGAAGCCGATCAGGACGACATGGACACCCTGCTGACCCTCTTGGGTGTTGCCGGGATCAACTTCATCATGGGCATCCCCGGCTCCGACGACATCATGCTCAACTACCAGACCACGTCGTTCCACGACGCACTCTACGCGCGCCAGACCCTGGGCCTGAAACCGGCGCCGGAGTTCGAGCAATGGCTGGCGAACATGGGTATTTTCACGCAAGCGGATGGCAAGGTTCGCTTCGGTAACAACTTGCCGCCGGCCTTCCGCCAGGCTCTGGCGCAACTGGGATGAGTCGTATGGATAAACCGCCCGTGGACCCACAAAACCCTTGGCTGGAACTGCGCCGCCTGACGCCCGCGCGCATCGCTCTGGGCCGCACTGGCACCAGCCTGCCGACCAGCGCGCAACTGGATTTCCAGTTCGCCCACGCCCAAGCGCGCGATGCTGTGCACTTGCCATTCGATCACGCCGGGCTCAGCGCGCAACTGACTGAGCGCGGGCGTGAGAGCCTGCTGCTGCACAGCGCCGCTGTGGACCGCAACAGCTATCTGCAACGCCCGGATCTGGGGCGCAAACTGAGCGATGACTCGGCCCAGCACTTGCGTGATTACGCGGCCGCGCATCCGGGCGGCGTCGATCTGGCGATTGTCGTGGCTGACGGCTTGTCGGCGCTGGCGGTTCACCGGCATACCTTGCCATTTATCACGCAACTGGAAGAACAGATGGGCGGCGATGGCTGGTCAATCGCGCCCGTCGTGCTGGTGGAACAGGGCCGCGTCGCGGTCGGCGATGAAATCGGCCAGTTGCTCGGCGCAAAAATGCTGGTGATGCTGATCGGCGAGCGTCCAGGCCTCAGCTCGCCGGACAGCCTCGGTTTATATTTCACCTACAATCCAAAAGTCGGACTGACCGATGCCTACCGCAATTGCATCTCCAACGTGCGGCTCGAAGGCTTGAGCTACGGCATGGCGGCGCATCGCTTGTTGTATCTGATGCGTGAGGCCTGTCGGCGGCAGTTGTCGGGGGTCAACCTGAAGGACGAAGCTCAGGTTCAGACGCTGGAATCGGACGCCGGTGTAGACATGAAAGGCAATTTCCTACTCGATCCGCCCTCAACCTGAACCGTTTCCGCATTGCGTTTCTGCGCCGGTTTCAGGCAGGATCGATGCACGGCCGCCCGGGTTTCCCATCGCCGTCAGAGCAGTTGAAGACAGCCACTTGAAGACGAGACCTATCATGCGGATTATTCAAGCGACCCTCGAACATCTGGATTTGTTAACTCCGTTGTTCGTCAAGTATCGCGAGTTCTACGGTTCCCTGCCTTATCCGGACTCCTCCCGCGCCTTCCTCGAAAAACGCCTGCGGCGCAAGGAATCGGTGATCTATCTGGCGCTGGCCGATGATGACGACAAGAAGCTGATGGGCTTCTGCCAGCTCTACCCAAGTTTTTCATCGTTATCGCTCAAACGCGTGTGGATCCTCAATGACATCTATGTCGCCGAAGACGCGCGCCGCCAACTGGTCGCCGACAACCTGATCCGCACTGCGAAGAAAATGGCCAAGGAAACCCAGGCCGTGCGCATGCGCGTCTCCACCAGCAGCAACAACGAAGTGGCGCAGAAAACCTACGAATCCATCGGGTTCAAGGAAGACACCGAGTTCAAGAACTATGTGCTGCCGATCAGCGACGAACTCTGATCGCGGATACAACCTGTGATGAGGGAGCCCGCTCCCTCAGAAACGCAAAACGCGTCCCTGACAATTGTTCACACCTCGACATCCCTCGCTACAAAACCAACGCGCTTTTCATCCTTCAGACCGTATAATCCCGATCTTTCCGGCTTGTAAGAAAAACTACACCCGCTTGTAGGCTTACACGAAGTCATCCGCACAGGCCTGCCGAGTCCGGCCGTCAAACAGGTGCCCCCATGGATTTCAACCCGCTCGACCTTATCCTGCATCTCGACGTGTACCTCGATTTGCTGGTGAACAACTATGGGCCATGGATCTACGCCATCCTGTTTCTGGTGATCTTCTGTGAAACCGGTCTGGTGGTGATGCCGTTCCTGCCTGGCGATTCGCTGTTGTTCATTGCCGGCGCCGTGGCGGCGGGCGGTGGTATGGACCCCGTGCTACTGGGCGGTTTGCTGATGCTGGCAGCGATCATGGGAGACAGTACCAACTACGTGATCGGACGAACGGCGGGAGAAAAACTGTTCAGCAATCCCAACTCGAAAATCTTCCGTCGCGACTACCTGCAAAAAACCCACGATTTCTATGACAAGCACGGCGGCAAGACCGTGACCCTGGCGCGCTTTCTGCCGATCATCCGTACCTTTGCGCCGTTCGTCGCCGGTGTGGCGCGGATGCCGTACCCACGCTTTTTCGGCTTCAGCGTGCTCGGCACCATCCTCTGGGTTGGCGGTCTGGTGACGCTGGGCTACTTCTTCGGCAATGTACCGTTCATCAAGAAAAACCTGTCGTTGCTGGTCGTGGCAATCATTCTGCTATCGCTGGTGCCAATGATCCTTGGCGTGGTTCGCGGCCGTTTCGGCGGCAGCAAAGCCGAATCGCACTAAGCAATGTGGTCGCTGAGCGCCTGGCGTCGCCGGCGCATCCTGGCGAAACACCCGATTGCCGACGACATGTGGCAACGGGTGCGCCATCACCTGAGCTTTCTCGACGGCATCACTGCCGCGCAAGACCAGTGGCTGCGCGAAGCCTGCGTGCTGTTCCTCGAAGAAAAACACCTCAGCGCCCTGCCCGGCGTCGAGCTGCACCAGGAGCAACGCCTGTTGCTTGCAGCCCAGGCGCAATTGCCGCTGCTCAATCTCGGTGATTTGAACTGGTATCAGGGTTTCCACGAAATCGTCCTCTATCCCGATGACTTCCTCAGCCCGCAGCGCCACCGCGATGCCAGCGGTGTCGAGCACGAGTGGGACGGCGAACACAGCGGCGAAGCCTGGCAACAGGGCCCGATCATTCTCGCCTGGCCCGGCGTCATGGCCAGTGGTGGCTGGGAAGGCTACAACCTGGTGATCCACGAACTGGCGCACAAACTCGACATGCTCAACGGCGACGCCAACGGCCTGCCGCCGCTGCATGCCGACATGCGCGTGAGCGACTGGGCCGAGGTCATGCAACAGGCCTACGACGACCTCAACCGCCAGCTCGATCGCAACCCCGACGCCGAAACCGCCATTGATCCCTACGCTGCCGAGAACCCGGCGGAATTCTTTGCGGTCACCAGCGAGTATTTCTTCAGCGCCCCGGATCTGCTGCACGAGGCTTATCCACAGGTGTATGCGCAGTTGCAGCTTTTCTACCGGCAGGACCCGTTGAGCCGGTTGCGGCAACTTCAGGCCACAGACCCGGTCTATCAGGCGCACGACTAAGCTCTGCACGACTTTCGGTACATGGCGTCGACGGCAGAATATGCCTATAATCGCCGCCACTTTTTGGTCAATCCGGCCAAGTGTTTTTGGTCAACTACGGGGGCAACGCCCAATGAGCTACAGCAAGATTCCGGCTGGCAAAGACCTGCCGAACGACATCTACGTCGCGATCGAGATCCCGGCCAACCACGCGCCGATCAAATACGAAATCGACAAAGACAGCGATTGCCTGTTCGTTGACCGTTTCATGGCCACCCCAATGTTCTACCCGGCCAACTACGGTTACATCCCGAACACTTTGGCTGACGACGGTGATCCCCTCGACGTGCTGGTTGTGACCCCTTACCCGGTCGCGCCAGGCTCGGTGATCCGCGCACGTCCGGTCGGTATCCTGAACATGACCGACGACGGCGGCGGCGATGCCAAAGTCATCGCAGTGCCACACGACAAGCTGTCCCAGCTGTACGTCGACGTGAAGGAATACACCGACCTGCCGCCACTGCTGATCCAGCAGATCGAGCACTTCTTCGCGAACTACAAAGATCTCGAAAAAGGCAAATGGGTCAAGATCGAAGGCTGGGCCGGTGCAGACGCCGCCCGCGAAGCGATCACCAAGTCGGTTGCCGCCTACAAAGGCTAAGCACCTGCGCTACGCGTGATGCTTGAAGAAAACCCCGGTTGATCCGGGGTTTTTTGTGCGCGAGAACATGCACGTTAAACGGCTCGTTTAAAATCTGAACGACGCAGTTTTAACCTGTTTAATTTCCTACAAGAATGCCTTACATCCCGTCGCAAAATTCACCCCGCTTTTGAACGCCAGGTTTATTCAAACCGCTCTGGCACGGCCGTAGACTCTGTGTTTATGAGAAAGAACACTAGCGGTCCAAGATTCAAGGCACTCCTGGAAGCAGCGAACATCACCACCACGGGTTTCGCAAAGTTCTGGGGCACGGAAGCCCAAAATGTCCACAACTGGTACACCCGGGGCGTCCCGGCGTATCGCATGGAAGAAGTCTCACGCCTGCTGTCCGTCAACAGTGAATGGCTGAAAACCGGTGAAGGCAGCAAAGAGTCGCCAAGCCTCAATGCACCCGCCAGCAACGGCGACACCTTCGACGCCCACGCCATCTGCGGCGTCTACACCGTAATCGACCCCAACGACATCGACCTGGTGTTCTTCAAGGAAACCCCGCTTAGCAACGGCTCCGGAAAAACCCATGTCATTCAGGACCCGGATCAATCCATCCGCCTGCTCCGCGCCCAGCTCGATCAATTGGAAGTCAGACACTCAGACGCCATCTGCGCGCAAATGATCGGCAACAGCATGGCCGAGCGCATCGAAGACGGCTCCATTGTCGCCATCGACCGCGGCCTGACTCAGGTCGTCGACGGCGAAATCTACGCCATCGAACACGACGGCATGCTGCGCATCAAATACCTGCACCGCATGCCCGGCAACGGCTTGCGACTGCGCAGCCACAACAGCGCCGAATACCCGGACGAAGTGTTCCGCCCAGCGCAGATCGAGGAGCAAAGGATTCATATATTGGGCTGGGTGTTCTGGTGGTCGACGGTGAGCAAGCGCCGGCCGGTGGTGCCGTTTCTTTGACCTGATGCGTTTTTTTCGAGTCTGCACTGAACCCTGTGGGAGCGAGCCTGCTCGCGAAGAGGCCCGGACAAACGGTACAAATTCCGGATTTGTGGCGCAGAAGTCGCTCTAACCCGCACTTCAGGCTGGGAATCCCAAGCAAAACTCAGTATCCTGCGCCCCACATTTGCGCATCGACCCGCCCCGCGGCTCAGAGAGCGCCCGACGCGGCAGACCAACGTCTGACCAAGTCCCACAGCCGGACGCAGATCCGGATGTACGTTTTGAAGGCTGGCAAGGCTTACCAAAAATAGGCCAAGCCAGTCCCCGAGAAGCCGGCCACAAGCCGGCTTTTTAATGCCTGCAAAAAAACACGTTTACCTTGGCGAGCTTGACTCAACACTTGCCAACCCTAACCCCCTCAGTGCTAAATCCTGCCCAACACCCAACCCCTCTGTTTTTACCCGCATTCCCGCCCCCGGCCGGATTCCGGTATTGAGCCTCACGGGAATCCATGGAATGGCCCTGCATATCCCGACCCTGCTGGTCGTTTCCGTCTTCGTCTTCTTTTTGATGGGGCTGTTGACGCTGCACGCCTGGTATCGCGAAACCCGCGAGCCGCCGCTGGCCTACCTCGGCAGCATGATGCTGTTGGGTGCGCTGGGCGTGGTGCTGGTGAGTTGGCGGGATCGCGGGGTGGATTTCGTTCCGATCATCTTCGGCAACATTGTTCTGTTGCTCAGCGCCGCGATGAACTGGACGGCCATGCGCACGCTGACGGGTCGCCAACCTTACCTGCCAGGCATTTTGGCGGGTTCTGTGGTCTGGCTGCTGTTGTGCCTGATACCCGCCTTTTACGACTCGATGGCGAATCGAGTACTGATCTACTCTCTCCTGGCATTCGGGTATGGCGTGCTGACGACATTGGAACTCTGGCGCAACCGTCACAGCCTGGACGTCGCTTTCATGCCGGCGTTGGTGCTGACCGTTTTGCACACCATTTTCTATGCGGTGCGCAGCGCGACCGATGACGGGCTGCCGGTGACCAAGGCGTTGCTGGGCAGTGGCGAAGGCGTGCCGTTTTTCTCATTCATGCTCTTCGAGTCGATGTTGTATGTCATCGGCATTGCCTACATCACCTTGGCGATGGTCAAGGAACGCGCCGAACTCAAGCTCAAGGCCGCGGCGCTCAGCGATCCGTTGACCGGCATCGGCAATCGTCGCGCGTTCATGCAGCACGGCAGTCACTTGCTGGACGGCTGTCAGCAGCGGGCCGAACCGGCGGCGTTGCTCCTTTGCGATCTGGATCACTTCAAGCGTTTGAACGACACCTACGGCCATCCTGTCGGCGATCAAGCGTTGATCGCGTTCAGCGAAGTCCTGATGGAAAGCGTGCGCAAAGAGGATGTATTCGGGCGCATCGGTGGCGAGGAGTTTGCCTGTCTGCTCTGCGCATGCGATGAGCCGACTGCGCTGGAGACTGCCGAGCGAATCCGTCACGCCTTCGCCGGACTCTCCATTCTGGAACCGGGGCTGCTCAGCGTCAGTATCGGCGTGGTCACCACCCGTGAATCGGGTTACGACCTGTCGCGTCTGCTTTCGGAGGCGGATCAGGCGCTGTACGGCGCCAAGCATCAGGGCCGCAACCGGGTTCAAACGTTGCGCTCGTTGTATCTGGGTCTGGCGTAAAAACCCTTTTGAAGTAGCCGTCCGACGCAGTTGGCCGGGCTGTAAATCCGAGAAACGCTCCACAAGGAAGTTAGACATTGAATCTCCGCAGGCTGAACTCACAGCTGAAATCCGTTGCCGCAACCACCCTGTGCCTCTGCTTGACCGGGTGTGTCGGAGTAGGCATCTCCCTGCCAGAAAAAGTCACACTGAAAACCGACGCCTACCGAGCGCAAAGTTACCGCTCAATCACCCCACAAATCACCCGAACAGCAACATCGACGCCCACCCGCGAATGGTGCGGAATCACTGTCTGGGCGCTGGTGATTCCGGTGCCGTTGAAGCTGCCGGTTTGCCACTCGTACTCCGAGCAATCCTTCGGCAGTGACGAGTTCGGGAGGGAGACCGTTCTGCTCAACACCCGACAATCAGTGCCATCCCCGCTCTACGCCTGTGGCCCACTCATGGTGCTGGGGCCGATCGTTCACGGTTACGAAGGGAATGCGCTGTGCGGTGTTTTTCCTGACTGATCCGTTGATTCACGGATAACTGAACGACTTCACCAACGTCAACTCCCCCACCGCCCGCATCGGCACCACAAACGTCTCCATCTTCTCGCTCGGCGTGCCTTCTTCAGTAATCACCGTCACTTGCGCCGTGGTCAGCGGCTGCACCGGTTCATCTCCACCCTCGTCATCCCCGCGATAGCCACCGCCGTAGTAATTCACATACACCAGATACTGGCCCTTGATCGGTGCCGGCATGGCGAAGATTTCCGGGCCGTAGCCGGTGGTGACGTCGACGTCGAGCGCGGCGCCGTTAGGTGCGGTGCGGTTGCCGTACCAGATGTGCGCGCCGTCAGGGGTGACGAGGTGCAGGTCGAGGTCGGTGCCATCGCTGTCCCACGCCAGCAGTACGCGCAGTTTTGCCGGGGTGGCGCCGCCGCTGGTGTTGAGAAATTGCGTGCGATGACGTTGCTGGCCGTCGGGACTGCGCACTTCGACGCTGTTGCTGCCGTTGGGGAAGGAGAACGGGCGGTCAAAGCGGCCGCTGTCGTCGATTTTCAGCGGCATGCTCACGCCGTTGACGATCAGGCGACCGGGTTCGTTGTCCTTCCGCGCAGCTTTGATCTCGCCGCTGATGCGTGCGGTGTTGGCTTGGCCCACCGGGGTATTGACCGACGAGGCCGGGTAGTTGACGGTCTGGCGGAAGCTTTCGCCCTCGCCTTCGGGCGCACCGCTGCGCCAGCCGCCGACCGGGGTGTCGAGTTTGACGCTGTCGGCGGCGATGGCCGGCGATAGCGCGGTCAATGTGCAGAGCAGCAGCAAGACCTGTGGATAACGGAGTGTCATGGTCTATTCCAGCAAAAGGTGACGGGCGAGCCCTTCGATGTAGGTTTCATCCTGGCCGTTGGGATGTGCTTCAAAGGCCAGATGCAGATATTCGTGGGTCAGGTCGAGGCGATCCTGCAGGGTCAGTACGCCACGCACGTAAATACGTTGGCGTTCGCGATCAACGAAGGGCCGGCCGAAGGCGAGTTTGCACACGGCGAAGGTGCTGACTTCGTTGTAGCCGGTTTCGCTTTCCAGTGTCGGACGCCAGCCGCGACGTTGTTTTTGCAGCCAGTCTTGCGCGGCGGGCAGCGCTTCGCAGGAAGCAACCGGGTTGTCCCAACGGCTGAGGCTGGCACGCGGATAGGCGTGCAGCAGAATGGCGTCGTAACGCTGTCCGGCATTGGCTTGCTCGACAGCTTGTTGCCAGGCGAGTTTGTCCGGGCCGGGCTGGTCGGAGTGATAGGTGACCGTACTGCCGGCCAAAACCAGGTCCGCCGTCCATGCGGCGATGTTGCGGGATTCGGCCGAGGCCGGGCGCGGTGCGACGCGTTGGCGGTTGCTGCTGTCATCGATACTCAGGCAATCGCCGTTACGTGTAGCGTTTTGCAGCAGGTACGTGCGGATCGCTACGGCCAACGCCTTGGCGGCTTCGGCGGGTTCAGGTTTGGCTTCACGTTCCAGCACGCGGGCGACGTATTCTTCGCGATCAAGCCTTGCGACGAGTTTGTCGTTGAGCAGAAACAGTTCGCCGTCGCTGTGGATATCCAGCGCGTTGCCGTTGGCGAATTCGACGCGATAGTCGCCCTGCAACGGGCCGGATGTCGCGCGGCGATCACCCGCTAAGACCTTCGAAACTGGGTACTTCGAAAACAGGCTGACTTCGACACAACGCCCCGCCTCCGTGGGCCAGGCCGCCGGCAACACGGTCGCCAATGCCTGGCCGTAATGGCGCAAGACCATCTGACTGGTGCCACGCCCGCCAGCCCAGAGCGGCGAGCCGTCCGCCGTCCAACCGGCGAAACCACCCTGCCGCGATTGCGGGTCCTGATCGCCGAGCCAGCTCCAGGTCTTCACCCGCAGGCGCCCGCCCAGTTCACCGACGACATTGCCGTCCGCCGCATTCAGCACCACATCGAGCAACACCCGCCGCGCCTGATCCTGTGCCGGCAACGAGGCCAGGACCTTCAGCAGTTCAACCACGGAAACCCGTTGAGCCGGTTGCACCGACGGCAAATCCAGCAACCACGACGGCGCCTGCCGCGCCTGCCAATAGGTCCGCCAATCCGTCGCCGTAATGCCCAATCGTGCAGGCTCGAAATACAACCCGCAGGATTTCACCAGCGCCTGATCACGCTCGATCCTGCCGCCCGCCGAGCAGCAATAAACCTCTTCCTTCGACTGTCCGCGACATTCATATGCCGGCTCCCGTGCGCCGGTGTCCACCAGCCACGCGAAGACAAACAGCTTCCACAGGCTGCCCAGCGGCGTATCCAGCGATGACGGCAACGGTTCACGAGCGATCAGTTGTGTCTGATTCAGCGACAACAACTCGCCCTTGTACGCCACGCGCAACGGTTCATCCTGCGCCGTCGCCAGCGCAGGCATCACACACATCAGCAGCCACAGCAGCGGCCGGCTCATGTCAGTTGACCGTGAGCTGACCGAGGGCGGCTTTCGCTTCCTGGGCCTGATGTTGCGGCGCGTAAACCTGCTTGAAACGCACCGGCGGCAGATTGAACTGGCCCTTCTGCGAGAAGCGCACCAGATGGCGCAGGCGCAACTCGCCGCTCAACGCATCGACCGGCACCGCGTAAGCCAGTTGTCCCGGTTCGAAACGCGCCTTCTCCAGCGCAGTCGGCTCGGTGCCGTCCTTGCCCTGCAACTTGATGCCCCACGTGGTGCGCTCGACATCGGCGCCCGGTGGCAGCGGCACTTCGAGCATGCCGTAGCGCAGCGGTTTCGGCGCTTTGCTGGTGAGGATCACTTCGTCCAGATACAGGCTGTCGCTGGACAGCGGCTTGGTGCCGACCGGCTCCAGTTTGAAGGTGAACGCTTCATCGCCCGGCACCAGTCGCGACAGGCGACGGGTGATGGTCACGGCCATTGGATCGACCGCTGGTTGCTGGGTCTGGAAGCTCAGCGCCGCGCGCAGCGGACGCTCTTGCGTGCCGGACACCGTCAATACGCTCGGGACCGGCGTCGCGCCCTGCCACGTCCAATACATCTCACCGGTTGCACCGTAGTTTTTCTTCCAGCCTTCACCCGGCGTCAATGCGATGGTCGGCGAAGCCTGGGCGATGCTGCGTTGCAGCCAGGTCAGCGCCAGCGCACGTTCAAGGGTGGATTGCTGTGGCAGCAGACGTTGCAGCAACGCTTGCGCACGCGCTTGATCGAACGCTTGCAGCGAAAGATTCAGCGCTTCGGCAAATGGCTGCGAGCTGACCGCCAAACGTTGTTGCGCAGCAGCCAACTGACGATTGAATGCATCTGGCAAGGCCACTTTCGACTGCGAGGCCAGCGCTGCGGTCAACACTCGCGCCGCTGCCAGACCGAGCGCCGAGTCTGGATCGCTCATCACCAGACTGTCTTCGCCATCGTCGAGCATGGTTTGCGCATTGCCTTCACCGACCTTGGCCAGATCGTCCATCAAACCGCTAAGCAGTGTGTTCACCGGCAAATGCATCTGCTTGGCGAACGACAGAATCAGCGCCCGCTGCAGCAACGGCGTGTTCGGCGCCTGCTTGGCATACACCTCCAGCACGCGCTGCCAGTGCTCCGGCGGCAAGGTCAGTTCCAGCACTTGGCTGGCGTTAAAGTCGGCGTAATAGGCGTAAGCGGTGAGGAACGCATCCGGCTCACCGTCGTAACCCCACCAGGTGAAGCTCGCCGACGGCCCGGCCATTTGCACCAGACGCAGACGGCTGTTCTGCATGATCAGACGCAAGCGATCACGGATCTGCGGATTCGACGCCAGTGATGGATAGGCGATGCTCAACGGCAGCAAACGGCTGGCGGTTTGCTCGACGCCGCCATACGGATAGCTGAGCAGATCATCGAGTGCCGAACGGAACAGCGCTTGCGGACTGTCATCCAGACGCAGACGAATATCCGTGGCATCCGCCGGCAGACTCAGCGCAGTGTCGCCGCTGGCGACATCAAGGCTTTGCGTCTGCGTCACTTGCCAGCCGTCACCGGTCGCACTCAGGCGCACGGCGAGGGAGTCGGCAGTTTTGCCATCCTGCACCAACTCCGCCGTCCACTCGCCGGAAGCCAAGGCGAATGCTGGCAGCGGCAGGTAATTGATGCCGTTGTTGAGGGTCACCGGGACACGTTGTTCAGCGCCAGCGTAGTGGGTCACGAGTTCAGCCTTGACCGGTTTCTCGGCCTGACTGAACGCGAACACACCGAGTTGCGGCTGATCGCCCTTACGGAATTTGCTCGGCCCGCTCCACTTCAGGTACAGCGGTTTTTCCGAACGCACGAACTGCTTCTTCTGCCCGACCTGCCCATCATCGGCGATCGCGCGGGCGGTGATGCGCCAGCGGGTCAGCGAGTCCGGCATCTTGAAGGTGAAGCGGGTTTTGCCGTCGGCTCCGGTCAACAACTCTGGCTGCCACGCCGCAGTATCGACGTCTTCACGACGCGGTCGCTCCAGTACTTTCACCCCGCGCTCGCTGCGGTTGGCTTTGCCCGGTGCGCCTGGGCTGCCCGGCAACGCGACGTCGTAGCTGATGAACGACAGACTGGCGCTGGTGCGCACGTTGTTGCGGCGCGGGTGATAGAAGAACTGGTCGATGGTCGGCGCGACTTCCGGTTGCAGCGCATAAACCATTTCGTCGACGACGCTGACGGTCAGATGCGCCGGCACTGCTTTGCCGGCAAACTGCGTGGTCAGGTCAACCGTGACGGTATCGCCCGGCAGATACACCGCTTTGTCGGTGCTGATCGCCACGTCGATTTGCGGCGCGATCACTTTGATCCCGGCGTTCTGGAAGCTGTACTGACCGCCCTTGGTGTAGAGCACGGAGAAGGTCAGATTTGGCGCGAAGTTATCCTTCACCGGGATGCGTGCGCGGTATTGGGTGTCGCTGAGTTTTTCTAGCTTCAACCAGTCGCCGCCCTTGGCCAGCAGCGCCGTGGCTTCGACCTTGTCACGTTCCAGCGAGAGCAATGCATCACTGACCGGTTCCGGGAAAGTGATCAGCGCCAGCGCTTCATCGCCGGCCTTGTACTCAGGTTTATCGAGGACGATTTCCACGGTGCCCGGTACTGCCTTGACGCCATCGCCGGTGACCGAATGCCCGGTTGCCCCGAGGACGCGGCCGTGTTGATCTTTCAAGGTCAGGTTGTAGGTGCCCGGACGCTCGAAAGCGAGGCTGAAGCCTTTATCCGTCGCCGCCAGTTTGCCTTCACCGGTGCTCTGGTCTTCCAGGCGCACCCAGCCATAGGTGCTCGGCGTCACCGCTTTGCTTTGCTCGGTGCCGCCTTCGTTGGCGTAGCTGAACGCAACCTTGTCGCCGACCGCGCTGAAGCGTTGCGGTGCATTCAGACGGAAGCTTGCGGCGCCACGGTCGATGAGGATTTCCTTGGTGGTCTTGACCCGATAGGCCGCGCCATCGCTGGCGAACACGGTGAGCATGTAGCGGCTCGGCTTGTCGGCGGCCGGCAGATCAAGGGCCGCGCTGCCTTTGCTGTCGGTAGTCAGTTCGGTGCTGGTCAACTCCACCGGGAATTGCCCGAGGTATTGCAGCTCGTTGTCGACCATCGACAGTTGCTGGGCGCGCAGGCTCAGGCTCAGTTTGGCGTTGGCCACCGGTTTGCCGTCGGGGTATAGCAACACCAGACTGCCTTTGACCGGCTCGCCGGTGCGGTAATCCTGCTTGGCCAGGTTCAGCGAAATCTCGAAGTGCGGCTTGATGTACTCGGCGACACGGAAGGCGCTGCTGTAAGCCTGATCCTTGTAGTTGAAGCGGATCTCGTAACCGCCCGCTACCGCGTTGTCCGGCAACTGGAAACGGCCCTGAGTGCCAGCCTTCGAATCGAGTTTCAGGTCAAGGTGTTGCAGCTCGGTGCCGGTGGCATCGAGCACGCTGACCGTGACATCTGCCGCACCTGGCAGCACCGAATCCCGCGCATTCTTGAATTCGCGACCAACGATTTTCAGCGACACCCAATCGCCCGGGCGATACAGCGGCCGATCGGTGAAGGCATAAAGTTTGGTGTCGTAGATTTCGCTGTCGTAATAGAAGTTTTCCGAGACGAATACGCCGCCCTCTTCATCCTCGCCGATGACGAACGAACGCTCCGGGCTGACGTGTTTCAGGCGCAGCAAGCCATCGGCATCAGTGGCACCGCTGCTCATCACGCCGAGGCCATCGGTCCATAGCACATTGACCTTCGGCACCGAACTGCCTTCGTGTTTGCGCGCAGCCCAGACCAGCAGTTCATCACCGGCAATCTTGCTCACTGCGACAGTGTTGGAGACGAACACCATGGTGGTCGCGCGGTACTTGCCGATCAGCGCTTCGACCAGATACAGACCCGGTTTCAGATTACCCAAGGGGATATAAACGTTACCCGGCGCGACGCTGACGAAATCGCTGGAAGAGCCCGCGAGATTGACCCCGGCTGGCGGCTGAATCGGCTTGGCCTGCCACAACGGATAACGGAACTGGCTAACCACCGGCAGACCTGGAATCAACGCAAACTGCGGTTGCGCGTCGTACGGTGTCGGCGCGGCGATGGCGTCGCCCATCTTCAGTTCCGGCACTTCTTCGGTGACCTGTTTGCGCGACTCATAGGAGAACGCGCGTTGCATCACCCGACGGGATTTGCGGTACCAGTTGTCCCACAGGTACGCGAGGGTGTTGGACAGGCCCTCGCCCTTGAACTGGCCGTCGCTGACCACGCGATGCAGGTTCTTCTGGCGCTTGAGGAAATCCAGCGGCTTGTCGATGCGGTACACACGAATGTCGGCGCCGCCGTACGGTTCCATGCGGAAACGGCGATAGTCTCGGCCCGGCGCTTCGAGGCGCACCATCGCCTGTTCATCGGCAGCGAAACTGCTGTCGGCCAAGAGGAAAAAGCTCTCACCCGAGACCGGCATGTAGTTGCTCGGCTCGACCGAATCTTCGGCATTGGCGTTGGCCAGTGGCAGCAACAGCGCCAACAGCAAAGGAATTCGCGAGCAGATACGCAACATGCGGGCACCGGTCATTGGGAGAGAAAGTTCAGTCGATAGACGCCGATGAAGTTGGGGTTGGCTGCGTCGGGTATCCATCGGGTGTCCTTCCATGTCATGAGTTGCTGCAGGCTTGCCGAACGCATGCCGTTGTCAGTCGGGGTGGTGCTGCCGGTGTGATAGGCGATGTAGCGGCCCATCCAGATCATCAGGTGCTGGTCGTCACCCTGATCGAAAAACATCAAGTCCCCGGGCCGCGCCTGCGACACGTCGCGGCTGACCAAGTGGCTGTTGAACTGAATCAGTTTGATCGCGTTGACGTACGGCCCGACCTTGCCGCCGCCCTGCTGCCATTGCTGGGCGAGCTTGCGCTGCTCGTCGCTGAGCGCCAGTTCCGGCGGCAGATAACGATTGGACAGGCCATTGCTGCGCAGCCATTTGTCGTCATGGACTTTCAGTGCTTCGTTGGCGGCAAAACGCACCAGCCCGGCGCAGTCCTGCTGATACCAGCGCGGGCTCGGCCCCTGGCTCAATTGCTCCTGGGCGATGCGCACGAACCAGGCGCGAAACACCTGGGATTGCGCCGGATCCAGTGCAGGTGCTTCAACGGCTCGGGCGCCCGCGCTGAGTAACAGCGCGAGCAGGCCGAGGCTGCGGATCAGTGCCGTCACAGCGCTTTCCATTCCAGCGGCAACCATTGCCAGTGACCGTCAGGCTCGCTGCCTTCAGGCAAGGTCAGGGCATATTTGCCGTAGCCGCCAAGGGTGCGCAGTTTCGGGATCAGGTAAGTTTGCGCGGCGTTATAGAACACCGGTTCCATGTCCTGCGGCAGGCTGTCTAGGGTTTCCTGCTGCATCAGTTGCGCCATCGAATCCGGGCCGAAGTAGATCGGCATCAGCACATCTTTGGGCAGCACGTCGGCCATTGGCGGAAAGCGTTTGTCGAGGGTGCCGAGGGCCTTGTCGACGAGTTTGTCATCGAGGGAAAACAGCAGCGTCGAACCGTGGCGAGCGAGGCTGACTTTCATGAATGCCTTGCCGGAAATCGCGTCCGGATTTTCCGCAGTCTTCGCCGCGTAGGGTCCGAAATTGGAACTGACCTGACGCTGCCAGACGTGGTTCTGGCCTTCTTGCTTCTCGACCACCGGGAACACGTTTTCGTCGACATTGGCCTCGAACGCACCAACCATCGAACCGAACAGCTTGCCGAGATCGCCATCAAGTTTGCTGCTGTCCTCGTCTTTCAGACTGGCCACCAGCAACGGCGTGTACAAACGCGAATCGGCGTACCAGCACAGGCCCGCCGCGCCGGCCACGTGTTCGGTGAGGGTTTGCGCCACAGCTTCTTCAGCGCCGAGCTTCACCAGCAATGGTTTTTGCGGTTCGGCCGCGACCGGCAAGGTCACGCAGGCACTGGCACCGAGCGGCATCGCCTGCCAGACCGGTTTGAAATCGAAGTCCGGCTGGTTTTCCAGTTCGTCCATGGCCAGGTAGCTGTGCCAGCCCTTGTCGTCCATGTCGAAACGCAGCCCGGCGAAGTTCGGGATGAAACGCTGATAGCCCATCGCGAGAACGCTGGAGTTGACCGACAGGCGCTGCTTGATTTCCGGGGTTTTAGCCGGCAGACCGAACGCCTCAGGGAACAGTTTTTCGCCGTTGAGCAACGCCGCCAGCGCTTGTGGCGAGACGTGGCCCGACTCTTCGGAGACGCCGCTTTCCGGGTCGTAATACTTGGCCGGATTGGACAGCACCACCAGTTTGTCGCCGCGAGAGGCGAACAACAGGGCTTTGCTGGCGTTATAGGTCAGTTGGTACAGCGGCACAGTGTCGCCGCCGACCTTGAGCTCGCCCATCTGACTTAGCTGCGTGTCATCCAGCGCAACCTTTGCCAATGGCTCAAGCAGTTTCGCCAGACCGCCACGGTCCATCACCAGCAGGAAATCCTTCAAGCGACCATCCGCGCCACGCCACAACGCGACGTCGGCCGGCTGATCGAAAAGTTCTTCGATCAAGCTGTCCTGCAGTTTCAGGTCATGCTCGTAGATGATCCGGCGCAGGCTGCCGATCAGCCCGAGGCGGTCGGCGTGGGTTTCGTAATAGAAGACGAAATCTTCGGTGAGCGTGGCTTTGAGAAACGGCACGGTCAGCAAGTCCTTGGGCAACTGGCTTAGCGAGCGGGTTTCCAGCAACGCATCCGGACGGCTCAGGCCAAGCTTGTCACTGGCCAATTCCGCCGGCGGTGCCTTGGGCTTGAGCAGCAGCCAGCCAAAACCACCCGCCACCCCGGCCACCAGGCACAACCCGGCCAGCAACAGCGGCCAGCGTCGCGAAGGTTTGGCCGCCGGCGTGTCGGCAGCCGAAGTAACAGTGTTATCGCTCATCTTCACAAACCCAGTTTCATCCGTGACGGGATGCTTAATAGTTGAAAGTCTTGACCAGCAGCAGATCACCGATCGCCCGCAGGGGCACGATGAACGTTTCGCGTTTTTCGTCGACGGTGTTTTCATTAAGCACCAGCGTGATCTGCGAGGTGATCACCTCGTTCTGGTTGCTGGTCTCCTCGAAGTTATAGCCGCCGTTGCCGAAGTTGCCCCAATAGTTGACGTAAACCAGATAAGTACCATGCAGCGGCGCGGTCATGGTGAACATTTCCGGGCCGGGACCATCGACGCCATCCGGGTCGAGACCGCCGCCATTGCTCAGCGCCGGCCGCGCCCAGAAGGCATGCTGACCGTCGGGCGTGACAATGTGCAGATCGAGTTCGGCTTTCGGATCGTCCCAGCCCAAGACAAGACGAATTCGCGCCGGCGTGCGCAAGTTATTTGCTTCATAAAATTGCACGCGTTTGAGCGACTGGCCTTCGGCGCTGATCACCTCGACGCTGTTGGAGCCGGCGCCGAACGCGTACGGCCGGGCAAAACGGCCCTGGTCGTCGGTGTACAGATTCAGTGGATTGCCGTTCACGGCGAGGCTGTGCGGCGGGCGCATGTGGCCGATGGCTTTGAGCTGGCCCTGGATCATCGTGCGATTGCGCTGGACGCCGCGATCGATCGGCGGCGTCGGGTAGGCGACTTGCGGGTTTTCCGTGCGATCGAGCAGGCCGTGATAGCGCCAGCCACCCACCGGTTCCGACAACTCGGCACTCGGCGCAGCCAGCAACGCGGGCGCGCAGGACAACCCGATCAACAGCCAAAGAAATGAACGCATGTAAGCCTCCTGCCATGCCTGAACGAAACCTTGCACCCGATCCTCGGTACTTCACAGCGGTGAAACTGCGTTTCGTCTGAAAGACCCGTGACTATGGGGTCGTAGAAGGCGCGAAGATTAGCGATTCGGCGGTTTTTTAACAATCGGATACATGTGCTTTTACTGTAGGAATCACGCCAATCCGGTGGACGGTGAGCCGAATAGCCGTCATATTCGGCTCACAAAATGAGCCGAATAGCTTTTCTATTCGGCTCACGGACTCAAGGCAGACAACGAATGGCAACTCACTGGATCTGGCAGCAGCCCGATTGGCCCGACTTCAACTGGCAGGCAGAACGCCTGACACCGTTGTTGCGCGAGTGTGTGCAGGCGCAAGGTCAGTTGATGGGTATGGCCGGTTCGGTAGGTGACTCTTTGGGGGCTCAGACCGAACTGGACGCCCTTTTGCAGAATATCGTGACGTCCTCGGCCATCGAAGGTGAGCAACTGAATGTCGGCTCCGTGCGGTCATCCTTGGCGCGACGTTTGGGCCTGGAGTTGATCGACGGCGATAACGTCAGCCAACGCAGTGAAGGTCTGGCGCAGCTTATGCTGGATGTCACCCGTCGATTTGCCGAACCGTTGACGCTGGAACGCCTTCTGGAATGGCACCAATGGCTGTTTCCCGATCAAGAGGCTGACCTTACTGCACGCCGCATGCATGTGGGTGCACTACGCGGTGACGAGCCTATGCAGGTGGTATCGGGTCGCATTGATCGTCCAACGGTTCATTTCGAGGCGCCACCTCGCCAAGGTCTTGAGCAGCAGCTCGACCAATTTCTCCAATGGTTCGAGGCCAGCCAGCATCAGACAGCACTGGACCCGATGCTTCGCGCGGGCATCGCCCATTTCTGGTTCGTCACCTTGCATCCGTTCGACGATGGCAACGGTCGCCTGACCCGTACCATCACTGATCTGGCGCTGGCACAGGGCGAAGCGCAAGCCATCCGTTTCTACGCCATGTCGGCGAGCATTCTGGATGATCGTTCCGGCTACTACCGGATTCTGGAATCGAGCCAGAAAGCCACACTGGATATCACTGAATGGCTCACATGGTTCCTGCAAACGTTGCTAAGCAGTCTGCAACAAGCCATCACTCGAATTGAAAGCGTGCTGGGCAAGTCGCGTTTCTGGCAGGCGCATCGCGAGTCCGAACTTTCAGCGGAGCAGATCAAGGTACTCAATCGCCTGCTCGACGGCGGCGAGCGGGGCTTTGAGCACGGCATCAGTGCCGGGCAATATCAAGCGGTGGCGAAAGTGTCGAAGGCCACGGCAACCCGACATCTTGTGGAGTTGCTGGACAAAGGTTGCCTGCAACGCTTGCCGGGGGGCGGTCGTAGTACGCGCTACCAGATCAACTATCCCGACAGAGCCAAACATTAATCTCACTCACCACAGTGCCATTTCTGTCCTTGGGAGGCGGCCCGCTCATTTGCCCATAAACCCCCTATCTGCTAGTGTCGCGCCGGTTTAACGTCAACCGGAAATCGCCGCCATGGCCCGCAAAAAAGCTGCACTGGATTTCGAACAGTCCCTCGCCGACCTGCAAACACTGGTCGAGCGTCTGGAGAACGGTGAATTGTCGCTGGAAGACTCGCTGACCGCTTTCGAGCAGGGCATCGGTCTGACCCGTGATTGCCAGGCAGCGCTGGCGCAAGCCGAGCAGAAGGTGCAAGTGCTGCTGGAGCGCGATGGCGAACTCGCCGAGGAACCCTTCGACGCGGAACAGCCAGAATGATTGCGGCGTACACGGCGACCAGCCAGACCCGGGTTAACGCAGCGCTGGAAACCCTGTTCAATGCGCCGTTGCCGGAGCTGGCGCGGCTTTACGAAGCCATGCGCTACAGCGTGATGAACGGCGGCAAACGCGTGCGCCCGCTGCTGGCCTACGCCGCGTGCGAAGCGCTCGGTGGCAAGGCTGAGCAAGCCAACGGCGCGGCTTGCGCGGTCGAGCTGATCCACGCTTATTCGCTGGTTCACGATGATTTGCCGGCGATGGACGACGACGATCTGCGTCGCGGCCAGCCCACCACGCACAAGAAATTCGACGAAGCCTGCGCGATTCTCGCCGGTGACGGTTTGCAGAGCCTGGCCTTCAGTGCCCTGCTTGACCCGCGCTTGAGCGATTGCAGCAGCGACATTCGCTTGCAAATGGTCACCGCGCTGGCTAACGCCGCCGGCCCGGCAGGCATGGTCGGCGGTCAAGCCATCGACCTTGGTTCGGTCGGTTTGAAACTCGATCAGCAAGCCCTCGAACAGATGCACCGGCACAAGACCGGCGCGCTGATCGAAGTCAGCGTCAAACTCGGCGCTCTGGCCAGCGGCCGTGCCGAGCAGGATGAACTCAAGGCCCTGCAGTCGTATGCACAGGCCATCGGCCTGGCCTTTCAGGTGCAGGACGACATCCTCGACGTCGAAAGCGATACCGAAACCCTCGGCAAACGCCAGGGCGCCGACATCGCTCGTGACAAACCAACTTACCCGGCGCTGCTCGGCCTCGACGCCGCCAAAGCCTACGCGCTGGAACTGCGTGATCAGGCCCTGCACGCCCTGCGACCGTTTGACGCGGCAGCCGAGCCTTTGCGCGAGCTGGCCCGGTATATCGTCGAGCGCCGCAGCTGACGGCGAATCCGCCAAAAAAAACCAACGCGTGGGCAGGGGGCGATGCATCAGGTAAACTGCCGCATCTTCTATACCTATAACGATTCGCCTGATGCCCACGACGTTTCATGAGATTCCCCGCAAGCGCCCGACCACGCCCCTGCTCGACCGCGCGAATACGCCGGACGGCCTGCGCCGGTTAGGCGAAGCCGAGCTGGAAACCCTGGCCGATGAGTTGCGCCTGGAACTGCTCTACACGGTCGGTCAGACCGGTGGGCATTTCGGTGCCGGCCTGGGCGTGATCGAGCTGACCATCGCGTTGCATTACGTCTTCGACACACCGGACGACCGTCTGCTGTGGGACGTCGGTCATCAGGCCTATCCGCACAAGATCCTCACCGGTCGCCGCGAGCGCATGGGCAGCCTGCGTCAGAAGGACGGCATTGCCGCGTTCCCGCGTCGCGCCGAGAGCGAGTACGACACTTTTGGCGTCGGCCACTCCAGCACCTCGATCAGCGCAGCGCTGGGCATGGCCATTGCCGCCCGCCTGCAGGACAGTGATCGCAAGGCGATTGCGGTGATCGGCGACGGTGCGTTGACCGCCGGCATGGCCTTCGAGGCGCTGAACCATGCGCCGGAAGTGAACGCCAACATGCTGGTGATCCTCAACGACAATGACATGTCGATCTCGCGCAATGTCGGCGGTCTGTCGAATTATCTGGCGAAGATCCTTTCCAGCCGCACTTACGCGAGCATGCGTGAAGGCAGCAAGAAAGTCCTGTCGCGCCTGCCCGGCGCCTGGGAAATCGCCCGTCGTACCGAAGAATACGCCAAAGGCATGCTGGTTCCCGGCACCCTGTTCGAAGAGCTGGGCTGGAACTACATCGGCCCAATCGACGGCCACGACCTGCCAACGCTGATCGCCACGCTGCGCAACATGCGCGATCTGAAAGGCCCGCAGTTCCTGCACATCGTCACCAAGAAAGGCAAAGGCTTCGCCCCGGCGGAAGTCGACCCGATCGGTTACCACGCCATCACCAAACTCGAACCACTGGACGCTCCGGCCGCCGCGCCGAAGCAGGCCAGCGGGCCAAAGTATTCAGCAGTGTTTGGCGAGTGGCTGTGCGACATGGCCGCCGCCGATCCACGTCTGGTCGGGATCACCCCGGCGATGAAGGAAGGCTCGGATCTGGTGGCGTTCAGCGAACGCTTCCCGCTGCGCTACTTCGACGTGGCAATTGCCGAGCAACACGCGGTGACATTCGCTGCCGGCATGGCCTGCGAAGGCGCGAAACCGGTGGTGGCGATCTACTCGACGTTCCTGCAGCGTGGTTACGATCAACTGGTGCATGACGTTGCGGTGCAAAACCTCGACGTGCTGTTCGCCATCGACCGTGCCGGTCTGGTCGGCGAAGACGGTCCGACCCACGCTGGCAGTTTCGATCTGTCGTACCTGCGTTGCATCCCGGGCATGGTCATCATGACTCCGAGCGATGAAAACGAGCTGCGCAAGATGCTCACCACCGGCCACCTGTACAACGGCCCGGCGGCAGTGCGTTATCCACGCGGCAGCGGCCCGAATGCCGCCATCGAGAAAGATCTCGAGCCGATCGAAATCGGCAAGGGCATCGTCCGCCGTCAGGGCAGCAAAGTGGCTTTGCTGGTGTTCGGTGTGCAACTGGCCGAGGCGCTGAAAGTCGCCGAGAAGCTGGATGCCACGGTGGTCGACATGCGTTTCGTCAAGCCACTGGATGAAGCGCTGGTACGCGAGATTGCCGGCAGCCACGAGTTGCTGGTGACCATCGAAGAGAACGCAATCATGGGCGGCGCCGGCGGCGCGGTCAGCGAGTTCCTGGCACGGGAGAACATCCTCAAGTCGATGTTGCATCTGGGCTTGCCGGATGTTTACGTCGAGCACGCGAAACCGGCGCAGATGCTGGCCGAATGCGGGCTGGATGAGGCCGGGATCGAAGCGTCGATTCGTGAGCGTCTGACCCTGCTCGACAAGTAAACGCAATACCCCTGTGGGAGCGAGCCTGCTCGCGAAGGCGGACTGTCAGTCAAATCATTGCTGACTGATACACCGCATTCGCGAGCAGGCTCGCTCCCACATTTGTTTTGTGTATATCAACAATGACAACGGACGCCCGATGAACCTCTCGCGCCTCGCCCTGCCCTTCTTTCTGCTGCCATCGGCCAACGCCCTCGCCGACACATTCGAGCGTGATCAGGCACTGAAACTGCCGGATATGCTGATCTCCGCCAACCGTCAGATCGAAGCGCGCAACGACAGCAGCGCCGCCAACACGGTATTCACTCGCGAAGACATCGATCGTCTGCAACCGAGCGACGTGCCGGACTTGCTGCGGCGCGTGCCGGGCGTGCAAGTGGCGCAGACCGGCGGGCGCGGCAGTCTGCCGGGGATCTACATTCGCGGCACGCAATCGGCGCAAAGTCTGGTTTTGGTCGATGGCCAGCGCATCGGCAACTCCACCTCGGGCGACAGCAATCTGCAGCACCTGAACATCGCACAAATCGAGCGCGTGGAAGTGCTGCGCGGTTCGCGTTCGGTGATTTACGGCAGCGATGCGATTGGCGGGGTGATTCAGATCTTCACCCGCCGTGGCAGCGAACAGGGTTTGCAGCCGCGGATGCACGTCGGTTTTGGCAGCAACCAGACCTGGGAACGCAGCCTTGGGCTATCCGGGGGCGACGATAAAACCCGCTTCAATCTTGGTGCGAGCCTGGATGAAACCGCCGGGATCGACCGTACCCATGAGTCGTACCCAAGCGACAGCGATCACGATGCTTACCGCAATAAGTCCGTCAGCCTGAGCCTCAGCCATGCGCTGACCGATGACATCGAAATTGGTGCCAATCTGCTGGATAACCGAGGCAAGAGCGAGTTCGACAACCCCTTCGGCCGCTTCGACACGACCACGTTCGATTCGGTGCAGCAGCAGCCCTACAGCGATTTCAACGTCAGCAGCGTCAGCAGTTACGTCGACGCGCGGGTCAACGAAACCTGGAAAACCCGCGTCGAGTTCGGCCACACCGAAAACCGCGAGAAGACCTTCGACAAACTCAGCGACGAGCGCACGGTGTTCAACACCTACCGCGACTCGGTGAACTGGCAGAACGACCTGACTCTGGACCCGCGCAACAGCCTGATCCTCGGCGGCGACTGGTACGAAGATCGAGTCAACAGCAGCACCGCATTCGATGAGGACAGCCGCTGGAACCGGGCGGCATTTATCCAGCATCGTTATCAGGCCGACAGTTTCTCCACTGAACTCGGTCTGCGTCACGACGACAACCAGCAGTTTGGCAGCCAGAACACCTGGAGTGGCACGTTCACCCTGCCACTGAATCCGGACAACGATCTGCTGCTCAGCTACAGCGAAGGCTTTCGTGCACCGACTTTCAACGACCTGTACTACCCGGATTTCAGCAACCCTGATCTGAAGCCGGAAACCTCGAAAAGCTACGAGCTGCAATGGCGTAGCCAGTTGACCGACAGCAGCCGTCTCGAAGCCTCGATTTACCGAACGGATCTGGAAGACGCAATTATCTTCGGCAGCAATTCACGTCCGGAAAATGTCGCTTCAGCACGAATCAACGGCTTTGAAGCGGCGCTGAAGCAGGAGCTGTTCGACTGGCAGAGCAATCTGGGCGTGGCGATCATCGACCCGCGCGACCGCGATAGCGGACACACCTTGGCCCGGCGTGCGCGGCGCACGTTGAGTTGGGATCTGGATCGACAGTTTGACCAAGTCAGCCTCGGCGCCAGTTGGCAGGCGGTCAGCAGCAGTTATGACGACAAGGACAATACGCAGGCGCTGGGTGGCTATGCGCTGTTCGGCTTGCGCAGCAGTTGGGCGTTGAATCGCGAGATCAAGCTGGATCTGAAGGTCGACAACCTGTTGGACAAGGGTTACAGCCGGGCGAATTACAGCTATGACGGCAGCCAGTACGGTTATCGCGAGGAAGGTCGGGTGTGGATGTTCGGGGTGACCTGGACTCCCGAAATCAACTGAGCCCCCTGTAGGAGCTGCCGAAGGCTGCGATCTTTTGATCTTGATCTTCGGCGTTTCCGACTCAGTCAAACAACAAAGTCAAAAGATCGCAGCCTTCGGCAGCTCCTACAGAATCACCTGTTCGGCGCGATCAACTGGCAGAGCTTGGCGGTGGCGTCGATCATCTGACCGCTGGGGCGTTCAAGGCCTTTATCGGTGACCAACAGTAATTTCCCCTGTTTCACCGCTGCCACTTGCGGCCAGGCCTTCCACGCATTCAACTGCGCCTGATCCCCCGCCAGAATCACCTCCGGATCACGCTGCAACACCGCCTCGATACTCACCTGTGGCGCCGGCAGACTCAGATCGCCGAAAGCATTGCGCGCGCCGCACACCTCAAGCGCATCACTGATGATCTGCCCGCCACCGACGGTGTACAGCGGCTTGTCCCACACCTGATAAAACACCCGCAACGGCACGTCCCGGCGATAGCGCTGGCGCAGCTCTGCGAGTTGTTTGCGCAACTCCGAAGCCCGTTTCACCCCACGCTCCGGTCGCCCCAATTGCGCGGCAATGGCTTCGATCTGCGCGGCGAGTTGTTCGAGGGAATGCGGTTCGGCAACGAAGGTCGGGATGCCCAGACGCTTGAGCTGATCACGCTGCGCCGGGCCGACGCTGCCGGGCCAGAGCAACAGCAAATCAGGCTTTAAGCTCAGCAACTGTTCCATGTCGAGTTGCCCATAGCGCCCAACCGACGGCACGCTGGCAATCTCGGTCGGACGCTCACCGGCATCCAGCACACCGACCAACAGATCAGCCGAATCAAGCTCGACAACAATTTCAGAAAGCGACGGTGCGAGGCTGACCACCCGCAGGCCGGCCAGAACCGGAGCCGAGACGGCCAGCAGCAGAAGCGCCAGCCAGAGACGGCGCATCAGCCGAGCTGACGCGGGATACGGTAGAGATAGAACAGCACTGCCGTGGACAGCGCCAGCAGCATCAGCGGTACTGCTTCGAGACCGACGAACACCGCCAGTGCGCCGATCCACGCCGGCAAGGCTGCCGCCAGAAAAGCCGCCCGACGACGCGCAGCGAGGGCAATCCACGCGGCCGGTTCATCCGGGGTATCGAGGGCTTTTTGCGTGGCGATCAGCGCATGTTTGTAACGGCCGAAAAACTTCAGGCTGACAAACATCGATGCCACACCGGCGATAAAGAACGGCATCGCCAGTACTGGCAGAATTCCTTTGCCCTGACCAAACAGTGCGTTGAGCACGAACAGCGGCACCAGCGCCAGCGCCAGGTATTTCCACCAATCGACCGACAATCGGCGCCGCACCTGACCACGGGTCACGCGCGATCAACCTCGCCCTGGTGCTCGTTGCCCATCATGTGGTCGAGCTTGCTGGCCTTGGTCGCCAGGTACAGTTTGTTGTGCGGGTTGTGGCCAGTGTGCAACGGCACGCGCTCCGCCACGGTGATGCCCATGTCGGTCAAGGCTTTGACCTTGCGCGGGTTGTTGGTCATCAGGCGCAGGGATTTCACGCCCAGATGCTCAAGCATCGGCAGGCACATGGCGTAGTCGCGCTGGTCGGCGGCAAAGCCCAGACGCTCGTTGGCTTCAACGGTGTCGGCGCCGCCGTCCTGCAATTCATAAGCGCGAATCTTGTTCAGCAGACCGATGCCACGACCTTCCTGGCGCAGGTACAGCAACACGCCACGGCCCTCGCGAGCGATCGCCTTGAGCGCGCCTTCGAGTTGCGAGCCGCAGTCACAACGCTGGCTGAACAAGGCATCGCCCGTCAGGCATTCGGAGTGCAACCGGCCGAGTACCGGGGCACCGTCGGCAATTTCACCCAGGCTCAGCACGACGTGCTCGCGGCCGGTGGCTTCATCGAGAAAACCGTGCATGGTGAATTGCGCAAAAGGTGTTGGCAGCTTGGAAGCGGCGACAAAGACGACAGGCACCGGTGTGCTCCTGATCTAAAGAGTCTGAAAATTCGCAGGCGGGCATTGTAACAGCAGGTTCCTGCAGACGCTTAGGCTGAATTATCGGGGATAACGATCAAAAAGTTTGATAACAACCCGGTCGACATGGATCCTTGTAGGAGCTGTCGAGTGAAACGAGGCTGCGATCTTTTGATCCGGCTTTTAGGATCAAGATCAAAAGATCGCAGCGTGCCGCAGCTCCTACAGGGGATTCGTCGCGCCGGTAGTGAACGGATACGGCTGCTGCCACTTCTCGAAGATCGGCTTCAACTCGCCGCTCTTCACCAACTGCTCCATACGCTGGTCATACAGAGCCATCAGCGCTCGCGCCTGCGGAGTGTCGGCAAAGCCGAGAAACAGCGGCAGCTCGGCCAGGTGTGAATAGCGATACTGTGCTGGATCGGCTGCGGTTTTCACCACGGCTTCAATCTCGGTCAACGCATCAATGTAGTAATCCGCCCGCCCCTGCTTGAGCATCGACAGAATGCCGGTACGACGTTCGATCTGGTTGTAACGCTTGATGTTCGGCAGGTAGTTTTCGTAACGATAGCCACGCACCCAGGCCAGGCGATACTTGCCCAGCGTCGCCTGAGTCGGCGATGGGTTGCTCGCCAGACCCAGTGCGTAAATGTGGTCGGAATCAAAATTCCAGCGCGGATACAGGACTTGCTCGGCTTCGTCGCGATAGGAGCCGACCAGCGCATCGACTTCCTTCAACTGCACCAGACCGATCGAACGGGTGTACGGCACCGTGCGAATGTCCAGCTTCACGCCGGCCGGTTCGAACACCTTGCGCAACACGTCCCAACCGAGGCCATGGCCGTCGGCGGCGGTGTAGTCTTCCCAGTCTTCGCTGGCCAGATGGATGACCGCAGGCGTCGGCACAGCTTCCTGCGCACTGGCCACCGTGCCCAGCAAAGCAAAAAACATCACCGCCAACCAGCGTCGAGCCATCCCTAGTCTCCTCACTTACCCCTGACATCCCTTGGAATCAGGCGAAAACCCACACCAGCCCCTGCATCGCCAGCCAGGCAAATACGCCGGCCAGCACGTCGTCGAGCATGATGCCGACGCCGCCATGCACATGCCGGTCGATCCAGCGAATTGGCCATGGTTTGAGAATGTCGAAGAAACGGAACACCAGAAAACCCGCGAGCAACCAGTACCAGCCTTCCGGCACCAGCCAGAGGGTGATCCACATCCCGACCATTTCGTCCCAGACGATGCCTTCGTGGTCGTGTACCCGCAGATCGTCGGCGACCTTGCCGCACAGCCAGAAGCCGAACAGCATGGTGATCCCGAGCATCAACCAGTAACCCCAATCGGGCAACATCTGCCACAACGGAATAAAGGGTAGCGCAACTAACGAGCCCCACGTGCCCGGCGCTTTCGGCAAGGTGCCGGAGCCAAAGCCGAACGCGAGGAAATGCCAGGGATTGCGCCAGACCGACGGCGGAACGAATTCGGCCGGAACCTGTTTCGGGTGATCTGTCACGGTGTCTCCTGAAAATGTTGATAGCCCCGGATTTGCGGGGTGATGTCGTGCCCTTCGCGATCCAGCAGAATCACGCCCTGACCTTCTGACACACGACCGATCACATGGATCGGCCAGCCATTGGCCAACAACGCAGGCAACTCGACGGACGGCAGGGTGAAGGCCAGCACGTAATCATCGCCGCCGCTCAGCGCGGCACGCTCGGCGCCGCGCTGACCGAGAAACGCCACTAATGCATCCGACAGCGGTACGCGCTCGCGTTCAATCTCAAGCCGCACCTGTGATGCCAGCGCGATATGACCGCAATCGGCGAGCAGGCCATCGGAGATATCCAGCGCCGACGTGGCTTTGCCGCGCAGGGCCTGACCGAGGGCGAGTTGCGGCTGCGGCGACCAGTAATGATCGAGCAGCGGTTGGGCGATAGGCGCTTCGGCGTCACGCTGCCCCAGCACCAGCGGCAGTGCGCCAGCGGCATTGCCCAGCTCACCGCCGACACATAGCAAGTCACCCGGCTGCGCACCGCTACGGGTCAACGCCAGGCCCGCAGGCACGCGACCAAACACGGTCACCGTCAGGCTCAACGGCCCGCGCGTGGTATCGCCGCCCACCAACGCAACGCCGCAGTTCTGCGCCATGCGGTTCAAACCGTGGGCATAGGCTTGCAACCAATCGGCAGTCACCGTCGGCACAGTCAGGGCAAGGGTAAAGGCAACGGGCGTGGCGCCCATGGCGGCCAGATCGCTGACCGCGACGGCCAGCGAGCGCTGACCGAGCAGAAACGGATCGCAGGGGTCGGCGAAATGCACACCGGCCACCAGCGTATCGGTGGAAATCGCCAACTGTTCCCCGGGGGGAACAGCGAGCAAGGCGCAGTCATCGCCGATCCCCAGAGCAACGCCTTCGCCGCCCTGCGCACAAGGCGCGGCGGCGAAGAAATTGCGGATCAGCTCGAATTCGCCCATTGAGGTTTCAAGCGCGTTTCAGCGCTTGAACGCCTTCACTTCAGCTTCACGCAGGCGCGGCGCCAGCTTGTCGAGCACGCCGTTGACGAACTTGTGACCGTCGGTCGAACCGTAGACTTTCGCCAGCTCGATACCTTCGTTGATCACAACGCGGTACGGCACGTCAACGCGCTTGAGCAGTTCCCAGGTCGACAGGCGCAGTACGCACAGTTCAACCGGGTCGAGCTCTTCGATGGTCAGGTCCAGGCACGGCGCCAGCGCAGTGTCGATCTCGGTCAGACTGGCCGGAACACCGTGCAGGATGTCGTGGAAGTAGCTGGCATCGGCGAAGGTGAAATCGTTATCGACGCGGAACTGCGCTTCGATTTCGTTCAGCGAAGTACTGGCCATGTGGCGCTGGTACAACGCTTGAGTCGCCAACTGACGGGCAGCGCGGCGCTTTTCACTTTTCGAAGGCTTGCCGGCGTCGGTTGGACGCGGCTCGCGCGGGTTGAAACGATCGCTTTCGTCGCTAATCACTTGGCCTCCAACTGCGCCAGCAGGCTGACCATTTCCAGAGCGGACAGGGCAGCTTCGGCACCTTTGTTACCGGCCTTGGTGCCGGAACGTTCGATGGCTTGCTCGATGGAATCAACGGTCAGGACGCCGAAAGCGACCGGCACGCCGAACTCCATGGACACCTGGGCCAGACCCTTGGTGCACTCGCCTGCCACGTATTCGAAGTGCGGAGTACCGCCACGAATGACCGCGCCGAGGGCGATGATGGCTGCGAATTCACCTTTCTGGGCGACTTTCTGCGCTACCAGCGGGATTTCGAAGGCGCCAGGTGCGCGGATGATGGTGATGTCGCTTTCGCTCACGCCGTGGCGAACCAGGGCATCAACTGCACCGCTGACCAGGCTTTCAACCACGAAGCTGTTGAAACGGCCCACTACCAAAGCGTAGCGGCCTTTAGGGGCGATGAAGGTACCTTCGATGGTCTTCAGGGTCATTCGTCAGTTCTCTTAAAGAGCCGGGACGCGTCTGCTACGCGTCCCTCAGTGATTTATTTGCCGCGAATCGGAGTCCGGAAACAACCGGTCATTATTCGGAGGGCACGTATTCTACAACTTCCAGATCGAAACCGGATATCGCATTAAATTTCATTGGCGCAGACATCAAGCGCATTTTGCGTACACCGAGGTCTCGCAGGATCTGCGAACCGGCACCGACGATGCTGTAGGTGGTCGGTTTTTTCGGTGCCGGCTGATCACCGGTTTCACGGATATGCGCCAGCAACACGTCGCCATCGAGCGGGTGACCGAGCAACAACACTACACCGCTGCCCGCCTCGGCAACCGCCGCCATGGCGGCGCGCAGGCTCCAGCGGCCCGGCTGCTTGACCATCAGCAAGTCACGCAGCGGGTCCATGTTGTGCACGCGAACCAGCGTTGGCTCTTCGGCGCAAACAGTGCCCAGGGTCAGCGCCATGTGCACGTCGCCTTCCACGGAATCACGATAGGTCACCAGGTTGAATTGGCCCAGTTCGCTGTCCAGCGGCTGCTCGGCAATCCGCTGAACGGTACGTTCGTGGATCATCCGGTAGTGAATCAGGTCGGCAATGGTGCCGATCTTGATGTTGTGCTCAGCCGCGAAAGCTTCCAGTTCGGCGCGACGGGACATGGTGCCGTCGTCGTTCATCACTTCGCAGATCACTCCGCTCGGCTCGAAACCGGCCATGCGTGCGAGGTCGCAAGCGGCTTCGGTGTGGCCCGCGCGCGCGAGGGTGCCGCCGGCCTGCGCCATCAGCGGGAAGATGTGGCCCGGGCTGACGATGTCTTCAGCCTTGGCGTCTTTGGCCGCCGCCGCTTGCACGGTGCGCGCACGGTCAGCGGCGGAGATGCCGGTGGTCACGCCTTCGGCCGCTTCGATCGAAACGGTGAATTTGGTGCCGAAACCGGAACCATTGCGCGGCGCCATCAGCGGCAGCTTCAACAGTTCGCAGCGCTCGCGGCTCATCGGCATGCAGATCAGGCCACGGGCGTGCTTGGCCATGAAGTTGATGTGTTCGGCCTGGCAGCACTCGGCGGCCATGATCAGGTCGCCTTCGTTCTCGCGGTCTTCGTCATCCATGAGGATGACCATCTTGCCTTGGCGGATGTCTTCAACCAGTTCTTCGATGCTATTGAGCGCCACAAGGCACCCCCCTTCTTTCGAATTTAGAGCTTCAGGATTTGAGGTAGCCGTTTTGGGCCAGAAAGCTTTCAGTGATCGTGCCGCCGGATGTCGACTCTGCGGCCTTGTCGCCCAAAAGCAGACGCTCCAGATAACGTGCCAGCAAATCGACTTCCAGGTTCACCCGGCGACCTGGCGTGTACGACGCCATGATGGTTTCGCTCAGGGTGTGCGGAATGATCGTCAGCATGAATTCGGCGCCATCGACGGCGTTCACGGTCAGGCTGGTGCCGTCGACAGTGATCGAGCCTTTGTGGGCGATGTACTTGGCCAGGTCTTTCGGCGCGCGGATGCGAAATTCCACGGCGCGGGCATTGTCACTGCGCGAGACGATTTCGCCGACGCCGTCGACGTGACCGCTGACCAGGTGCCCGCCGAGACGGGTGGTCGGGGTCAGGGCTTTTTCCAGATTGACCGGGCTGCCGCTTTTCAGGTCATTCATGGCGGTGCAGTCGAGGGTTTCACGGCTGACGTCGGCGGCAAAGCCGTCGCCTGGCAGTTCAACGGCAGTCAGGCAGACGCCGTTGACCGCGATGCTGTCGCCGAGTTTGACGTCGCTCAGGTCGAGCTTGCCGGTGGCGACGTGGACCCGCACATCACCGCCCTTTGGGGTCAATGCGCGGATACTGCCGATGGATTCGATGATGCCGGTAAACATGGGGTTCTCCTTGAGAACTGAGCCAGCGCTAACGCGATGGCCGGGAATTATACGCTCGCCGAAAGGACAGGGTTGGCAGTGACTCGCCAGTCATCGCCCACCGCGCGAATTTCAGTGATTTTCAGCTCCGGCGCATCCTTCATATGGGCCAGCGGCCAGTCCAGCAATGGACGCGCCGTGGAACCGAGAAACTTGCCGGCGATGAAGATCACGAACTCATCGACCAGACCCAGCTGAGCAAAGGCGCCGGCCAGACGTGGGCCCGCCTCGACCAGCACTTCGTTGACGCCGCGACCGGCCAGTTCGATCAGCAATTGATGCAAATCGACCTGCCCGTCCTCACCCGGCACGATCAGGCACTCGGGACCGTGAGCGTATTGCTCTTCGATCGCGACACAGGTGGCGACCAACGCCGGGCCGGCCTTGAAGAACGGCGCATCCAGCGGCACCCGTAGGCGGCCGTCGATCAATACGCGTAGCGGCGGACGGCTCATGGCCAATGCGGTTTGTTCGGCATCCAGACCCAATTCATCGGCCCGCACAGTCAAACGCGCGCCATCGGCCAGTACCGTGTCGGCACCGGTCAGCACCACGGCGGCCTCAGCGCGCAGACGCTGTACGGCTGAACGTGCGGCCGGGCCGGTGATCCATTGGCTCTCGCCGTTTTCCATCGCTGTACGACCGTCGAGGCTCATGGCCAACTTGACCCGCACGAACGGCAAGCCGTGTTCCATGCGTTTCAGAAAACCTTGATTGAGCTTGCGCGCTTCAGCTTCCAGTACACCGCTTTCAGTGGCGATACCGGCATCGGCCAGGCGCTGCAATCCACGTCCGGCAACCTGCGGATTAGGGTCACGCATCGCTGCGACCACGCGGCCTACGCCAGCATTCACCAGCGCATCGGCGCACGGCGGCGTGCGGCCATGGTGGCTGCACGGTTCGAGGGTCACATAAGCGGTCGCGCCTCGGGCTAGCTCACCGGCGGCGCGCAACGCATGGACTTCAGCGTGCGGTTCGCCGGCACGTTCATGCCAGCCTTCGCCGACAATCTGCCCGTCGCGCACCACCACACAACCCACCCGAGGATTGGGATGGGTGGTGTAGTGACCTTTGCGCGCCAGTTCCAGCGCACGCGCCATGAAGTGGGCGTCGAGGATGGCCTGCTCGGCGGCGGCGGTCATTCTTTCACCGGTTCGCGGGCGAGGCGGTCGATTTCTTCGCGGAATTCGTTGAGGTCCTGGAAGCGCTTGTACACCGAAGCGAAACGGATGTAGGCGACTTCATCAAGCTTTTGCAGCTCGGCCATGACCAGTTCGCCGACCACGAGGGATTTGACCTCGCGCTCGCCGGTGGCGCGCAGCTTGTGCTTGATGTGAACCAGAGAGGATTCGAGGCGCTCGACGCTCACCGGACGTTTCTCCAGGGCGCGTTGCATGCCGGCACGGAGTTTTTCTTCGTCGAACGGTTGGCGGCTGCCGTCGGTTTTGATCAGGCGCGGCAACACCAGTTCGGCCGTCTCGAACGTCGTGAAACGTTCGCCGCAGGCCAGGCATTCACGCCGGCGGCGCACCTGTTCGCCCTCGGCGACCAGACGCGAGTCGATGACCTTGGTGTCGTTGGCACCGCAGAAGGGACAGTGCATGGTGGCTGGCAACAAAAAAAGGGAGGGCCATGGTAGCGCATCCCGGTGGCAAGACAAGCCATAGGCTTTGCGGTATACAGAACGGCATGATCGTTTGATCCATGGATTTCATTTTGCCGGAGCATCCAATGCCGTTACGTCCGCTCGTTTTGCTCAGTCTTTTCAGCCTGCTGGTGGCCTGTGGCAGCGATGCACCCAAGCCTCAGCCGCCGACGCCAGGCCCCGCGCCGCAACAGGCGCAGAAAAAAGCCAAAGAGGCCGCCGAACTTGGCCCGCTGCCCGCCTATCAACGCGAATTGAGTGGCACCCTTCAGGGCGTGCCGGCCGGTGCCGAAGTCGAGCTGGCGTTGCTGGTGATCGATGCAAAGGATCGCCCGCAACAATTGCTCGCCAGTTCCAGCCTGATCGGCAACAACCAGGTTCTACCGTTCCGCCTGCGTTTCAACCCGGACGCCTTCCCGGCCGGTGCGCGGGTTGAGTTGCGCGGTCGCGCCAGCCAGTCCGGCCAGTTGATCCTGCATCTGCCATCGCAAACCATCACCCAGCCGACCACTCAGGCGCTGGGCCAACTGCAATTTGTCAAAGCACCATGACGGCACCGCTCGACCTGCAACAGGCGTTAGGTGAACTGCTCGGCGACGCCAGACTCAAGGTCTGTGCGTTGCCGGACACCGAATTGCAGCTGTGGCTGATCGATGGCGACAACATGGATCGCCAATTCAGTCAGGACGAAATCCAGCGAATTCTGCACGAGCCACCCTATTGGGGTTTCTGCTGGGCCAGCGGTCTGGCGGTGGCGCGTTATCTGGCGGAGTTCCCCGAGTGGGTGCGCGGCAAGCGTGTGCTGGATTTCGGCGCGGGTTCCGGGATTGCCGGGATCGCGGCGGTTAAGGCCGGGGCGCTGGAGGTGGTAGCCTGCGATCTCGATCCGCTGGCTATTTCCGCGTGCCGGGCGAATGCCGCGCTGAATAATGTCGAGATGAGTTATTCGACGGATTTCTTTGCCGAGGCCGACCGGTTCGATCTGATTCTGGTGGCTGACGTGTTGTACGACCGGGCGAATCTGCCGTTACTCGATGCGTTTTTAAGCCGTGGGCGAGAGGCGTTGGTGGCGGATTCTCGGGTTCGGGATTTTCGGCATCCGTTGTATGAGCGCATTGAAATGCTTGAGGCGATGACGTTGCCGGATCTGGCGGAGCCTGAGGAATTTCGGCATGTCAGCCTGTACCACGCGCGGCGTGATTGAAATCGTTAAAAGATCGCAGCCTTCGGCAGCTCCTACAGTGATCGGTTTTGTCGTCCATATTGCGGGCGGACACTGAACCTGTAGGAGCTGCCGAAGGCTGCGATCTTTTGCGCCACCGCTTATAGTGCGTTCATTAACGCTTTGACGAGATCCCCCATGAGTGAGCAAACGCCGTACATCTTCGACGCCACGACGGCCGATTTCGACCAGTCGGTGATCGAGGCTTCTTTCAACAAACCGGTGCTGGTGGATTTCTGGGCCGAGTGGTGTGCGCCGTGCAAGGCGTTGATGCCGATGTTGCAGGGCATCGCCGAGAGCTATCAGGGCGAGTTGCTGCTGGCCAAGGTCAACTGCGACATCGAGCAGGACATCGTCGCCCGTTTCGGCATTCGCAGCCTGCCGACCGTAGTGCTGTTCAAGGACGGTCAACCGGTCGACGGTTTTGCCGGTGCACAACCGGAATCCGCCGTGCGCGCCCTGCTTGAGCCACATGTGCAGATGCCACCACCGGCCGCAGCCGATCCGTTCGAGCAGGCTCAGGCGTTGTTCGATGACGGTCGTTACGCCGATGCCGAAGCGGCGCTGGTGGTCATGCTCAATGAAGACAACACCAATGCCAAGGCGCTGATTCTCTATGCCCGTTGCCTGACTGAGCGCGGCGAACTGGGCGAAGCGCAGGCCGTGCTGGATGCGGTCAAGAGTGATGAGCACAAAGCCGCACTGGCCGGCGCCAAGGCGCAGATCAAATTCCTTGGCCTGGCGCGTGATCTGCCGGATGCCGCCGACCTGAAAGCGCGGCTGGCGAAAGATCCACAGGACGATGAAGCGGTGTATCAACTGGCGATCCAGCAACTGGCGCGTCAGCAGTACGAAGCGGCGCTGGATGCACTACTGAAGCTGTTCATCCGCAACCGCAACTATGGCGAAGGTCTGCCGCACAAAACCTTGCTGCAGGTGTTCGAGTTGCTGGGCAATGATCATCCGCTGGTGACGGTGTACCGCCGCAAGATGTTTGCTGCGCTTTATTAAGATCAAAAGATCGCAGCCTGCGGCAGCTCCTACATTGGGATCGTGTACACCCTTGCAGGAGCTGCCGCAGGCTGCGATCTTTTGCGGTTCACTCGATCCAGCTGTAGAGCGGCGTACCCCCGCCGCTCACCACTTTCACGTCCGAACTGTGGCGCAGGCGTACCAGCAAGCGCTTGCCCGCCGCCGCGCTGCCCGTCAGTCCTTCAAGCTGATCAAGCAGATCCGGCCCGCTGAGTTGCCCGGCCTTGCGCAACAGATCCTTGGCCACCTGCCACAACGCGTCGTCCTGATTCAGCGGTTTCGCCGCTGGCGCCGACGCGGCGACCTCAGGTTGGGTGATCGGTGCCTGCGCATTCAGCGCCGAACCGAGCCTGGCCCAGTCGTTGTCATCCAGTTCCACCATCAAGTCCACCGGCACGTCGCCGACGGTTCCGCGTATCCGCAACATTGAGTTCGCTCCCGCACATTTATGACCTGCATGCTCCCACGGGACTTGTGCAACGCCAAGCGCACGGGCAAACTCTGCGGACTTTCGTTATAAGATTACATAACAAACTCTTCACTTTACTTCCCGGAGACCATCATGCGTCGTCTGCTGCTCGCTTTGCCGTTTGCCCTGTTGCCGCTGGCCATCGCCCATGCGGCTGATGAGCATGACCACGATCACGATCATGAACACGGCAGCCTTGGCGCGCATGAACATGGTGTTGGTCGACTGAACGCCGCGCTCGATGGGCAGACCCTGGAGCTTGAGCTGGAAAGCCCGGCAATGAACCTCGTCGGTTTCGAACACGCCGCCACCACGGATGCCGACAAGGCCAAAGTCGCTGCCGCCCGTGCGCAGCTGGAAAAGCCGCTGGCCCTGTTCAGCCTGCCGTCTGCTGCCGGCTGCAAAGTGATCAGTCAGGAACTGGAGAGCCCGCTGTTCGGTGACAAGCCGGATGCCGACGACCATGACGACGATGAAGCGGACAAGGACGGCCACGAGCATCACCACGACCACAGCGAAATCCATGCGCATTACCAATTCAGCTGTACCACACCAGGTGCGTTGAAGACCCTGGATCTGGCGAACGTCTTCAAGACCTTCCCGGCCACGCAGAAAATTCAGGTACAACTGATCAGCACGAACGGCCAGCAAGGTACCGAAGTGACGGCCAAGGCTGCCGCGCTGAAATTCTGATCACTCCGTAAATCTCCTGTAGGAGCTGTCGAGTGAAACGAGGCTGCGATCTTTTGATTGTAAAAGCCAAGATCAAAAGATCGCAGCCTTCGGCAGCTCCTACAGGGGTTCTGTCTACAACTTTGAAACTGGTGCCATGACCCAAGCACTCATCGAACTGTCCGACCTGGGCTTCAACTGGCCCGGCCACCCGCCGTTGCTGGACATCCCGGCGTTTCGTCTGGAAGCCGGCGAAACCCTTTTCCTCAAAGGCCCCAGCGGCAGCGGCAAGACCACCCTGCTCGGCCTGCTCGGCGGCGTGCAGAAGCCCGGTCGCGGCAGCATTCGCCTGCTCGGCCAGGAACTCACCGAACTCTCCGCCGGCGCCCGCGACACCTTCCGCGTCGATCACACCGGCTACATCTTCCAGCAGTTCAACCTGCTGCCGTTTCTCTCGGTACGCGAGAATGTCGAGTTGCCGTGTCACTTCTCGAAACTGCGCGCGCAACGGGCGAAACAGCGCCACGGCAGCGTCGACCAAGCCGCTGCCACCCTCCTCGCCCACTTGGGCCTGAAGGATGAAAGCCTACTCAGCCGTCGCGCTGACTCGCTGTCCATCGGCCAACAACAACGCGTCGCCGCTGCCCGCGCCTTGATCGGTCAGCCTGAGCTGGTTATCGCCGACGAACCGACCTCGGCCCTTGACTACGACGCCCGGGAAAACTTCATTCGCCTATTGTTCGCCGAATGCCGCGAAGCCGGTTCCAGCCTGTTGTTCGTCAGCCACGACCAGAGCCTGGCGCCGCTGTTCGCCCGTCATCTGTCCCTGGCCGAACTCAATCGCGCCGCCACGTCGGCCGAGGTCTGAGATGTATCTGTTTCGTCTGGCCATGGCCGCCTGGCCAACCGCCGCTTCACCGCTTTGCTCACGGCATTCGCCATCGCTCTGTCGGTCTGCCTGCTGCTCGCCGTAGAACGGGTGCGCACCGAGGCCAAAGCCAGTTTCGCCAGCACCATCAGCGGCACCGACCTGATCGTCGGCGCTCGCTCCGGTTCGGTAAACCTGTTGCTGTACTCGGTGTTCCGCATCGGCAACGCCACCAACAACATCCGCTGGGACAGCTTCGAACACTTTGCCAACAACCCGAAAGTGAAGTGGGCGATCCCGATGTCCCTCGGCGATTCCCATCGCGGCTACCGGGTGATGGGCACCACCGAAGCCTATTTCGAGCATTACCAGTACGGTCGCCAGCAACATCTGGCACTCGCCGACGGTCGCGCGTTTGCCACCGATCCGTTTGAAGTGGTGCTCGGCGCGGAAGTGGCCGATGCGCTGCATTACAAACTCGGCGACAAACTGGTGCTGGCCCACGGCGTGGCGGCGATCAGTCTGGTCAAGCACGATGACAAACCGTTCACCGTGGTCGGCATCCTCAAGCGCACCGGCACCCCGGTCGACCGCACACTGCACATCAGTCTCGGTGGCATGGAGGCGATTCACATCGACTGGCACAACGGCGTGCCGGCCCGAGGCAACGGGCGGATCAGCGCAGATCAGGCGCGCAACATGGACCTGACGCCGCAAGCGATCACCGCGTTCATGCTCGGCCTCAACAGCAAGATTTCCACGTTTGCACTGCAACGCGAAATCAATGAATTCCGTGGCGAACCGATGCTGGCGATCCTGCCGGGGGTGGCGTTGCAGGAGTTGTGGAGCCTGATGAGCACCGCTGAAAAAGCGTTGTTCGTGGTGTCGTTGTTCGTCGTGCTGACCGGATTGATCGGCATGCTCACGGCGATTCTCACCAGCCTCAACGAACGTCGCCGCGAGATGGCGATTCTGCGCTCGGTCGGAGCGCGGCCGTGGCACATCGCGAGCCTGCTGGTGCTGGAGGCGTTCGCGCTGGCACTGACCGGCGTCATCGCAGGTCTGGCGTTGCTGTACATCGGCATCGCCGCCGCGCAGGGTTACGTGCAGGCCAATTACGGTTTGTATCTGCCGCTGGCGTGGCCGAGCGAGTATGAATGGACGCTGCTCGGTGGCATTCTGGCGGCCGCGCTGCTGATGGGCAGCGTGCCGGCCTGGCGCGCTTATCGCCAATCCTTGGCCGATGGCCTGTCGATCCGTTTATGAGGATGTTCACCATGCCCCGCGCTGCACTTGCGCTGCTGTTGCTGGTCGCCCTGCCCGTGTGGGCAGCGGCGCCGAAAGACCTGACGTGGTCGGAAATGATTCCGCCGGACGCCGCGCCGGAAGTACCGAACATGACGCCGCTGCACGACCTGTCGAAGATGGGCGATGCGTTGTCTGCCGAGTCCGCGCCAGCGGCGAAGCAGGATCTGCCGAATGCGCCGGTGGTGCAGTCACTCGACGGGCAGACCATTCGTTTGCCGGGCTACATCGTGCCACTGGAAGTCAACGAAGAAGGACGCACCACGGACTTTTTGCTGGTGCCGTATTTCGGCGCCTGCATCCACGTGCCGCCACCACCGTCGAACCAGATCGTGCATGTCAAAAGCGAGTTGGGCGTGAAGCTTGATGAGCTGTATCAGCCGTACTGGGTCGAAGGGCCGTTGCAGGTCAAGGCGTCGAGCAGCGAACTGGCGGATGCCGGGTATCAGATGGATGCGGACAAGATTTATGTGTATGAGCTGCCGGAGTGAATCCGGCGGTTTTGTGTTGATTGATCCATCGTCTTCGCGAGCAGGCTCGCTCCCACAGGTGATCACATTCCAGGGTGGGAGCGAGCTTGCTCGCGATGGGGTCGGCAAAGGTTCCACAGAAACCCGCCCCCTTCACTGTTTCATTGAGCTGCGTCAAAAGACCGTATCAGTTGGCTTCGTACCATAGGACATCAGAAATTTTAAACGTCCTTTGGAGCCCCCATGAACAAGTCCTTGCTCAGTGCTTCGCTGTTTGCCCTCGCGCTCGCAGCCCCGCTCGCCCACGCCCACGAGGCCGGTGACATCCTCATCCGCGCCGGTGCAATCACCGTCAACCCGAAGGCTGACAGCTCCAGCGTCAAGGTCGATCAGGGTCCGTTGAGTGGCACCAATCTCGGCGGCAAGGCGACCATGAGCAGCGATACCCAACTGGGTCTGAACTTCGCCTACATGCTCACCGATCACGTCGGCCTCGAATTGCTTGCGGCCACGCCGTTCGAGCATGACGTCAAGCTCAAGGGCACTGCCCTCCCAGCCGCGAACGGCAAGCTCGGCACACTGAAGCACTTGCCGCCGACCCTCAGCGTCGTCTACTACCCGCTGGATTCGAAGTCGGCCTTCCAGCCTTACGTTGGCGGCGGTATCAACTACACCTGGATCTATGACGAGCACGTCGGCAGCGAAGCGCAGACTGCAGGCTTCAGCAACTTCAAGGCGAAAAACTCCTGGGGTCTGGCCTGGCAGGTCGGTGCGGATTACATGCTGACCGACAACATCATGCTCAACGCCCAAGTGCGCTACATCGACATCGATACCCGCGCCACTGTGGAAAACAACGCCGTCGCTCCGGGCACCCGCGCAAGGGTGAACGTCGATGTCGATCCGTTCATCTACATGGTCGGTCTGGGCTATAAGTTCTAAGCTGATTTTTACCGAACGTTCACGTGGTGGTGAATGAGGCTTGGTGGTGAGCAGGCTTAGAACTGACGGCGACCGTACGCAGTTGATCGGGGGATAACATCCCCTCGCCACAGGAATGGCGACAAATTCCGGCCGTGAAAAAGGCGCCTGTCAAAGGGCGCCTTTTTCATGTCTGCTGGAAACCTGTGGCGTGAGTTGGATCTCCCCCTCACCCCAGCCCTCTCCCTCAGGGAGAGGGGGAAAGGGAGCCGATTTGTGTGCTTTTCAAATCCGAGTTCGACTCGATACCTCAGTTCGGTGTATCTCATCCGAACGCCTCGGTGAGCACCCTCTCCCTATGACAGAGGGAAAAGGGAGCCGATTTGTTGTGTCTTCAAAACCTGAGTTCGACTCGGTATTTCACGTCGGCGTAACTCGAAAGTACACCTCGATCAGTCCCCTCTCCCTCAGGGAGAGGGTTAGGGTGAGGGGGCTTTTCAGTAGCGACCGAGCAACCGCGCCAAACCCACACTCATCGGCGTCTGCTCTGGCAGCTTGAAGCGCTCCAGCAAGCGAGCGTTGTCCGCCCGCGAGTGACGGATATCGCCGGAACGCGCCGGCCCATAACTGATGGGCGGCAATTCACCGACCACCGCTTGCAGGGCTTCGAGCATCTGCTTGAGGCTCATCGACTGATTCCAGCCGACGTTCACCGCACCGACGTCCACTTCAGGCTTTTCAATCGCCTGTACCAGCACATCGACCAGATCCTCGACGTAGAGGAAATCCCGCGTCTGCTCGCCGTCACCAAACACGGTGATCGGCAGGCCTTTTTGTGCGCGCTCGCTGAAAATACTGATCACTCCGGAGTACGGCGAGGACGGATCCTGACGTGGGCCGAAGATGTTGAAGAAACGGAAGATCGCCGGTTCCAGACCATGCTGGCGACGATAGAAATCGAAGTAGTGCTCACCGGCCAGTTTGTCCGAGGCATACGGCGTCAGCGGCGCTTTCGGCGTGTCTTCGTCGATCGACTGGCCTTCACCGTTGTTGCCATACACCGCCGCGCTGGAGGCGTACAGCACGCGTTTGACCCCGGTCTGGCGCATCGCTTCGCAGACATTCAGCGTGCCGATGAAATTGCTCTGGTGGGTTTTTACCGGATCATCCACCGAGGCCTGTACCGAGGCCACGGCGGCCAAGTGCGCCACAGCGCTGCAACCCTGCATCGCTTGCGCAACCAGTGCGGCGTCGGCGACATCGCCAACAATCAGCTCGACCTTGGGATTGTCCAGCGGCAGGTTGGCGCGTTTGCCAGTCGACAGGTCATCGAGAATGCGCACCGAATGGCCCTTGGCAAGCAAGGCGTCGGTCAGGTGCGAGCCGATGAAACCGGCGCCGCCGGTGATTAAAACAGGGCCTTCAGCCATGGCGATAAAACCTATCCAGTAAAGCCGGGAGCGCAGCACGCCAGGCGCGCGGCTTGATCCCGAAAGTGTGCAGAATTTTCTTGCAGGCCAGCACTGCGTGTTGCGGCTCTTCGGCTGCGTCCGGGCGCGCGGCGTGAGCCTGTGCGGTCGGCGCTTCGATGGCCAGGGCGTGCAGGCTGCGCGCTTCGGTCAGAATCGCCTGGCCCAGCGCCAGCGGGGTGGTCGCTTCGTGGCCGGCGTAGTGATAAGTGCCCCACAGCGGCGCGGCGCAATCGAGTTGCTTGAGCACCGAAATGATTACCCGCGCAGCGTCGTCGACCGGGGTCGGATTACCGCGGCGGTCATCGGCCAGGAGCAATTCTTCCGGATGCTCGGCGCGGGCGAGGAAACGCCCGAGGGTGCCGTCGGCGCTGTCATCGAGCAGCCAGCCGAAACGCAGCAACACGTGCTGCGGGCACGTCGCGCGAACGCTCTGTTCGATACGCCACAAGGCCTGACCGCGCAGACCGAGCGGCACCGGTTCGTCTTTTTCGCTGTAAGCAGTCGCACGCGAGCCGTCGAACACCCGATAGCTGGAGGGCTGCACGAGGACAATGTTGTGGTGCTGGCACAGTTCGGCCAGACGTTCGATTGCACGTTCCTGTCCGGCCATACGGCTTTCGCTGACGGTTTCCGCCTGGAACCAGTCGAAATAGTAGGCGAGGTTGATCAACGCATCGGGACGGGTGTCGTCGAGCAATTGGGTCAGGCTCGCGGCATCCCAGCCGTTTTCGGGCGGGCGGGGGGCGAGGAAACCGATGTCTTCCTCTGCACCGAGGCGAATCAGCGCCTGCCCAAGGGCATTTCCGCCGCCCAGTAACATAAGGCGCATTCGCATAGAGTCAGCAGGCCCAGTCTGGTTGGAACGATGGCTTTAGCGACAGATCTTGTGGAACCGTCGCCGATAATTGCCGGAATCGTTGCATTTTGCGGGTTTAGTGCGCAACCGTCATCCGTAAAGTGTACATCCCGGATATTTGTAGCGCTTCGACTGGCGCCATCGCGAGCAGGCTCACTCCTACAATTGAAATGCATTCCCCTGTAGGAGTGAGCCTGCTCGCGATGAGGCCCGAACGGTACTTGCATCTTCCCCCCTGCGCCCGCATAACTTAGCCATGAATCTGCCCATCCCCACGGACGCGGCCCTGGCAGGCTTTCACCCCGCCGTCAGCGCCTGGTTCCGCAAGACCTTCCCGACGGTCACCGCCGCCCAGGCCCGCGCATGGCCGTTGATCCGCCAGCGCCGCTCGACACTGATCGCCGCACCCACCGGCTCGGGAAAAACCCTGACCGCGTTCCTCGTCGTGCTCGACGACCTCGTCCACCGAGGCCTGGCAAACCCCGACAGCCTGCCCGATGAAACGCTCGTCGTTTATGTCTCCCCGCTGAAAGCGCTGTCCAACGACATCCGCATCAACCTGCAAAACCCGCTGGCCGGGATCACCGAACAGTTGCGGCAGATGAACCTGCCGCAAGTACACATCACCACCGCCGTGCGCACCGGTGACACCCCGCAAAAAGAACGCGCGGCCATGCGCAAAAACGCGCCGCACATTTTGGTGACCACCCCGGAATCGCTGTACGTGCTGCTCGGTTCCGACTCCGGGCGAAAAATGCTCGGCACCACGCGCACAGTTATCATCGACGAAATCCACGCGATGGCCGCCGGCAAACGCGGCAGTCACTTGGCCCTGAGCCTTGAACGCCTTGAGGCCTTGTGCGCCGAACCGCTGACCCGCATCGGCCTGTCTGCCACGCAAAAACCGGTTGAAGCCGTGGCGCAATTTCTGGTCGGTCATGGTCGCCCCTGCGAAATCATCGACATTGGTCACGCCCGCCCCCGGGATCTTGGCATCGAAGTCCCGCCCGTGCCGTTGTCGGCAGTCATGGCCAACGACGTTTGGGAGCTGGTCTACGACCGCCTCGCCGAACTGGCCCGCGAGCATCGCACCACGCTGATTTTCGTCAACACCCGGCGCCTGGCCGAACGCCTGAGCCGACACCTCAGCGAACGCCTCGGCAAGCATGCGGTAGCGGCGCACCACGGCAGTCTGGCCAAGGAGTTTCGCCTCGACGCCGAGCAACGCCTCAAGCGTGGCGAGTTGCAGGTGTTGATCGCCACCGCCTCGCTGGAACTGGGTATCGATATCGGTGAAGTCGATCTGGTCTGTCAGATCGCTTCGCCGCGCTCCATCGCCGGGTTTCTGCAACGCGTCGGCCGTTCCGGTCACCAGGTGGGTGGCACGCCCAAAGGTCGGCTGTTCGCCACCACCCGCGACGACCTGATCGAATGCGCCGCCCTGCTCGACTGCGTGCGCCGTGGCGAACTCGATACCCTGCACATTCCTGTCGCGCCGCTGGATGTGCTCGCGCAGCAGATCATCGCCGAAGTCAGTTGTCAGGAATGGCCAGAAGACGATTTGCTGGCGATGTTCCGCCAAGCCTCGCCCTACCGCGATCTCGACGAAAAACACTATCAAGCCCTGTTGAGCATGCTCGCCGAAGGCTACAACGGTCGTCAGGGCATCCGCAGCGCTTATCTGCATCGCGACGCCGTCAGCCGCACCTTGCGAGGCCGCCGTGGCGCGAAACTCGCTGCCGTGACCAGCGGCGGCACCATCCCCGATAACGCCGATTACAGCGTGATGCTTGAGCCGCAAGGCCTGAACATCGGCAGCGTCAACGAAGACTTCGCCGTGGAGAGCATTGCCGGCGATGTGTTCCAGCTCGGCAATACCTCCTACCGCATCCTCCGTGTGGAAACCGGCAAGGTTCGAGTCGAGGATGCCCACGGCCAGCCGCCGACCATTCCCTTCTGGCTCGGCGAAGCGCCGGGGCGCAGCGATGAACTGTCGTTCGCCGTGGCACGCCTGCAAGCGCAACTCGACGAACTGCTCGGCGCCTGCCCCGGAGACTTGCAACCAGCGCTCGACTGGCTGACACAGACCCTCGGTCTCAACCGCGCCAGCGCCGAGCAACTGGTCGAATACCTCGCCCGCGCCAGGCAGACCCTCGGCGCCCTGCCCTCGCAAGATACTTTGCTGATGGAACGGTTTTTCGACGAGTCCGGCGGCACGCAACTGATCATTCATTCGCCGTTCGGCAGTCGCGTCAACCGCGCTTGGGGTTTGGCCCTGCGCAAGCGCTTCTGCCGCACCTTCAACTTCGAATTGCAGGCCGCTGCCAGTGAAGACGCGATCGTCCTGTCGCTGTCCACCAGCCACAGCTTTGAACTCGATGAGATCTGGCGCTACCTGCACAGCAACAGCGCCGAGCAGATCCTCATTCAAGCGGTGCTCGATGCGCCGCTGTTCGGCGTGCGTTGGCGCTGGAACGCCGGTGTGGCGCTGGCATTGCCGCGTTTTACCGGCGGGCGCAAAGTCGCGCCGCAGTTGCAGCGGATGAAAAGCGAAGACCTGATTGCCAGCGTGTTTCCCGATCAGATCGCCTGCCTGGAAAACCTCGCCGGCGAACGCGAAATCCCCGAGCATCCATTGATCGAGCAAACCCTCGACGACTGCCTGCACGAGGCGATGGACAGCGAAGGCTGGCTCAATCTGCTGCGGCGCATGGAGCGTGGCGAGGTGCGTTTGATCAGCCGCGATCTGCCAGCGCCCTCACCGCTCGCGGCGGAAATTCTCAGTGCTCGGCCGTACGCTTTTCTCGACGATGCACCGCTGGAAGAACGTCGCACTCAAGCGGTGATCAACCGCCGCTGGAGCGATCCGCAATCGACTGATGATCTCGGTGCGCTGGATGCAGACGCGATAAACGCCGTGCGCGAAGAAGCCTGGCCGACGCCGAACGCTGTGGATGAAATGCATGAGGCGCTGATGAGTCTGGCGTGCATCAGCGAGGATGAGGTGCAAGCGAACGAAGGCTGGCGCAAATGGCTGGAAACCTTGGCCAGCAGCGGCCGCGCCTGCCGTTTGCAAATCGATTCCGAGCATTGTTTATGGCTGGCCCGCGAGCGCCTGACCTGCCTGCAAGCACTTTATCCACAGGCTAAATTGCAACCCGGGCTGGAGGCCTTGCCGGGATTCGATGAAACCTGGACGTACGATGAGGCATTGGTCGAAGTGATCCGCGCACGGCTCGGTGCTTTCGGCCCGTTGCCGTTAACCGCTATCGCCGAACCGCTGGGGCTGCCAACCACTCAAGTCAACCAAGCCCTCGCTCAACTGGAGCGCGAAGGCTATGTCCTGCGCGGTCAATTCACGCCGAAACTGAACATCGAAGAATGGTGCGAACGTCACCTGCTCGCGCGTATTCATCGCTACACGGTCAAGCGTCTGCGCCGGGAAATCGAACCGGTGGCTTTGCAGGATTTCATGCGATTTCTGTTCGACTGGCAGCATCTCTCGCCTTCGACGCGGGGCCAGGGCGGCGCGGTGTTGCCGGCGATTGTCAGCCAGTTCGAAGGCTACGCAGCGGCAGCTTCGGCGTGGGACAGCGACATTCTGCCGGCGCGGCTCAAGGACTATTCGCCGAGCTGGCTGGATGAGCTGTGCCGCAACGGCAAACTGGTGTGGACGCGCCTCAGTGCCCGGCAAAAAATCAGCGGCACGGCGTTGCGCAGTACGCCCATCGTGTTGCTGCCGCGCAGTCAGGTTGGCTTGTGGAGTGCGCTGGCCGAACAGACGCCCGTGAGCGAACTGTCGCCGAAAACCCAGAAGGTCTTTGAAGCGTTGAGTCAGCACGGCGCGCTGTTTTTCGATGAGTTGATTCATGAGGCGCATCTGCTGCGCACCGAGCTGGAAATCGCTCTGCAGGAACTGGTCGGCGCCGGGCTGGTGAATGCCGACAGTTTCGCTGGCCTGCGTGCGCTGATCACCCCGGCGAGCAAACGCCAGCAGCGCAGCAGTCGTCGCGGGCGCGGCGCGTTTGTAGGCGGCATGGATGATGCCGGGCGCTGGGCCTTGCTGCGGCGCGGGGCAGCTGTGGATAACAGCGAAACCCTGGAACATGTCGCCATGACCTTGCTGCGCCGCTATGGCGTGGTGTTCTGGCGCTTGCTGGAGCGTGAGGCGGATTGGTTGCCAAGTTGGCGGGAATTGCTGCGCACGTTTCATCGACTGGAAGCGCGCGGCGAGATTCGTGGTGGACGGTTTGTCAGTGGCTTGGCGGGGGAACAGTTTGCCTTGCCGGAGGCGATTCCACTTTTACGCGAAGTACGTCGGCGGCCACAGGACGGCAGTCTGGTTGCGGTGTGCGGGGCTGATCCGCTGAACCTCGCCGGGACGTTGTTAGCGGGGGTGAAAGTGCCGGCGCTGGTGAGTAATCGGTTGGTGTATCGGGATGGTTTGCCGGTGGCCGCGGAGATTGCCGGTAAGCCGCAATTTTGGCTGGAGCTGGATCAGATCGCGATGGAGCAGGTGCGCAGCAAATTGATCCGGCATTGATGTCGGCTGTTCTGGTGCTATCGCGAGCAGGCTCACTCCTACAGGGGAACGCATTCCAAAGGTAGGAGTGAGCCTGCTCGCGATGACGCCAGTATTACCAACACAAAACCCGATATTAAGTCCTCGATTCATGTGGCACCTCGCTCACCACCACCTCACTCCCCTGCGAACGCTTCGGCAACAAAACCTGCTGTGGATAAGTCTGCGCGAAATGCACCGTCTCGGTGTTATCCACAAGCTTCTTCAAACGCTGATTGAACGCCCGGCTCACCGCATACTGCCCACCCGACACGGTGCGGAATTGCGCCGTGAGCACCACGCCGTTCAAATCCATCCTGTCCACGCCAAACACATCCAGCGGCCCTTGCAGGTTGTACTTGAGGAACGGGTCTTCGCGGATCGAATCGCCGGTCTCACGAATCAGCTCGATGGCCTTGTCCACATCCGTGTCGTAAGTGAACTGCACAGAAAAAAACGCAAAGGCAAACTGCCGCGATTGGTTGGTCACAGCCTTGATCTGGCCGAACGGTACCGAGTGCACAAAACCTTTACCGTCACGCAGACGCAGGGTACGAATGGTCAGCCCTTCGACCGTGCCGGCATGGCCCGAATCGAGCACCACCCAATCGCCAATCGACAAGGTGTCTTCGATGATGATGAACAACCCGGTGATCACGTCCTGCACCAGTTGCTGCGAACCGAAACCGATGGCCAGACCGACCACCCCGGCCCCGGCCAGCAGTGGCGCAACGTTGATCCCCAGATTGGCCATGGTGGTGATCGCACAGATCACCACGAGGATGATTTTGATCGCGTTGCGCAGCAGCGGCAGGATGGTTTTCACCCGCGTACTTGGCTGGCGAGCGCCGCGCTTGCTGACTGGTGGCTTCAGTGCTTCCTGAATCGCCGTGTCGAGCACCACCCACAACAGCCAGGTCACCAGGAAGATCAGACCAATGCTACTCAGCGCATTACTGATCGCTCGCCCGACCGTGCTGCTCTGGGCGAAATCAAGCAGCGACACGCCCCAGATCCGTCCGAGAATATCGATGAAGGCAATCGCGATGACGATCCGCAGCAAGGCATGCAACAGGCTCAGGAAGCGTTCCTTATAGGCGCTGCTGCGCTGGATCGCCTCGGCTTTTCGTGACTTGAACAAGTGCTGCAGAATCGTGCTGAGAAACACCGTGCCGATCAGCAGCACCGTGGTGAACAACGCGCAGCGCAGGGCTTTTTGATTGTCCTCGCCGATGCCGATCAGATTCACCGCCGAGACCAGCACCATCAACACAATCGGCCAATACCACAGCCCGGAAAAAATCCGCAGTGACTCCTGCAAGGAGGGCTGTTTCAAACGTTGAGCCAGCGAGCGGTTGCGGATCAGATGGGCCACTGGACGGCGCAGACGAATCACCAACAGTCCGAAAATCACCGAGGCGATCAGGCCGGTAAACACGGCAACGCTGCTGGTGATATTGCCGCCCAGTTGACGGGCGATTTGCGGGCTGGTCAGCGCATCGCTGAGGGCGGCGAGGAAGCCGATCAGGAACAATGGTCGCGGACAATAATTGCGGATGATGCGTGCAGCGGGCCGTTTGTGCCCGACATTGAACATCACCACCACGCACAACAACATCGACGTGGAAAAGATGCCGCTGCTGGTGGCGTAGGCCAGACACAGCGCCAGCGCACGTCCGACCGAAGCTGGCAGAAAGTGGCTGACGTAAAGCGTCAGCGGCAGGCAGATCAGCGCCGGCACGGTGTACGGCAACAAGTAGCCGATCAGATCCTGACTGCGCTGACGGGTGCGCAACCAGCGACCTCCACGCATACGGTTGGCCAACAAACTGCCGAGTACGGTGAGCAGCGCAAAACTGCCGAGCCAAGTTCCAGAGAGACTAAGGAAATCCCCGGCGACGCTCCAGCCCGAGCGGTTCGACGGTTGATTGACCAGTTTGTCGACTTCATCGGCGGCGCGATCGGCGCGCAGGCGCCAGGCGTCGACCAGGTGTTCGTTGAGATCGAGTTTGTCCTGGACGTCGTCGATGCTCGAACTGATCGCACCGAGCAGACCGCCCTGCACAATCGGTTCAGGTTTGGCCGCCTCCTCGGTGGCGGCGGGAACGCCCGGCAGTGCGGCGGCCTCCAGTTCGTTGGTGCCTAGAAATAGCAGTGCTCCCAGCAGAATGGCGATCCTGAACTTGCTCAAAACTCCGATCTCCCGTGGCTGAACCTGTAAGGAACTGATCGGTAATTGCCCAGCAAGTTCAAGAGCACCCTCACAGAGCACCACCGCGAACCCCGATCATTCCCACGCTCTGCGTGGGAATGCGACTAGGGACGCTCTGCGCCCCAAAAGCGGACGCGGAGCGTCCATTGAGGCGTTCCCACGCGGAGCGTGGGAACGATCAACAAATCCGGAGTCGAACTCAAACCCTGAAAACCCTGAAGATCTGCTCCCTTCCCCCTCGCCCCCTTGGGGGAGAGGGTTGGGGTGAGGGGGAGCGCTTTTGATCTTCGCCTTGGACGTGACCGTCCGTAACGCCATCGAAACTTTCCCGGCCCGCCCGCAGTCATCAAAAGATACCGGCAACACGAGGACTTTCGACGGGAGGGCGGCATGGCGACGATTCACATCGGTATTTCCGGCTGGCGCTACGCACCGTGGCGCGGGGACTTTTACCCCAAGGGACTGGCGCAAAAGCGCGAATTGCAATTTGCGTCGCGGGCGGTCAACAGCATCGAAATCAATGGATCGTTCTACGCCCTGCAACGACCCGAACGTTATGCACAGTGGTACGCCGAAACGCCTGACGACTTCGTCTTCAGCGTCAAGGCGCCGCGCTTCATCACCCACATCCGCCGCTTGCGTGACATCGAGAAACCGCTGGCGAATTTCTTTGCCTCGGGGATTCTGGAACTCAAGGAGAAACTCGGGCCGATCCTTTGGCAATTCCCGCCAAACTTCAAATTCGAGCCTGAGCGCTTTGAGCATTTCCTCGCGCTATTGCCCCACGACACCGAAGCGGCCGCAGCCCTCGCCCATCAACATGACTCGCACCTGCACGGTCACGCGAGCATGAAAGCCTGGCGCAAAAAGCCGCTGCGCCATGCCGTAGAGATCCGCAATGACAGCTTCCTTGATCCCGATTTCGTGCGGTTGCTGAAGCGCTACAACACCGCCCTGGTCATCGCCGACACCGCAAACAAATGGCCCTACCGCGAAGACCTCACCAGCGACTTCGTCTACCTGCGCCTGCACGGTGCCGAAGAGCTTTACGCCAGCGGCTACACCGCGCCGGCCCTCAAACGCTGGGCCGAGCGCATCGACGCCTGGCATCACGGCGAACAACCGAAAGATGCGCATTTGATTGCGCCACGCCTGAAGCCGCGCCCACGCAAATCCCGCGAAGTATTCTGCTATTTCGACAACGACATCAAAGTCCGCGCGCCCTACGACGCCCGTGATCTGCTGCAGCGTTTCGAGCTGGACAAAGACCTCGCCACCGCCCCCGGCGAACCCGCTGCGCAAGGAGTGCTGGCATGAGTATTCCGGAACCGGTCGGTTTCACTGATGAAGGCTCGGTGGTCGCGCCTTCGGTACGTACGTTCACCGTGCTGACGGTCAACACCCACAAGGGCTTCACCGCGCTAAACCGACGCTTCATCCTCCCGGAATTGCGCGAAGCGGTGCGCAGCGTTGCCGCCGACGTGGTGTTTTTACAGGAAGTTCACGGCACCCACGAGCACCATCCCAAGCGCTACAGCAACTGGCCGACGATGCCGCAGTACGAATTCCTTGCCGACAGCCTCTGGCCGCAGTTCGCTTACGGGCGCAACGCGGTGTACCCGGAGGGCGATCACGGCAATGCCTTGCTGTCAAAATTCCAGATCATCCGCCACGACAACCTCGACGTGTCGATCAGCGGCCACGAGAACCGTGGTCTGCTGCATTGCGTGCTGCGCCTGCCCGGCGACGGCGCCGAGATCCATGCGATCTGCGTGCATCTGGGCCTGCGTGAAAGTCATCGCAACGCCCAATTGAAGCTGCTCGGCGAACGCCTCGCCGAGTTACCGGACGACGCGCCAGTGATCGTCGCTGGCGACTTCAACGACTGGCGCCAACGCGCCGATGCGCTGCTCACACCTTGTGGCTTGCGCGAAGTCTTCGCCGAGCATCACGGCAAACCGGCACGCAGTTTCCCCGCACGTTTGCCGACCCTGCGCCTCGACCGCATCTACGTGCGCAACCTTAAAGCCAGTCAGCCGAAAGTCCTTGCCAACCGGCCCTGGTCCCACCTTTCCGACCACGCACCGTTATCGGTGGAGATCGAACTATGAACAGCGCGCCGCTGGAGAAATCCGCCGTGGAACCGATAGCTATCACCCCGCCGATACGCGAGCCCGGCCAAGTCGATGTCGAATATCGCTGGCAGGGCAACAATCATGTGCAGCTGCTGGAAAACGGTGAGGAATATTTTCCTCGCGTGTTCGAGGCCATGCGCGCGGCGAAAAGTGAAATCCTCCTGGAGACCTTCATCGTTTTCGAAGACAAGGTCGGCGCCGAACTGCAGGAGATTCTGATTGATGCGGCGAAGCGCGGCGTGCGCACCACCGTCAGCCTCGACGGCTTTGGCTGCGGCGAGCTGACCACCGGCTATCTCACCGCGCTGAGTGCGGCCGGCGTGCATTTGCAGATCTTCGATCCGGCCCCCAAACGGCTGGGCATCCGCACCAATTGGTTTCGCCGTCTGCATCGTAAAATCGTCGTGGTCGATGGCATGGTCGCGTTCATCGGTGGAATCAATTTTTCCGGCGATCACCTGGCCGATTTCGGCCCCGAAGCCAAGCAGGATTACTCGGTGGAAGTTCAGGGCCCGGCGGTCGCCGACATCCACCATTTCGCCCTGCTGCAAAGTGGTCGCCCGGGCCGCGCGCGGTTCTGGTGGCAGCGCCGCCGCCAGCGCCGCGCCGAAATGGCTTTCGACGACCATGACGGTCAGGTACGTCTGGTGTTCCGCGACAACGACCAGCACAGCACCGATATCGAAGACGTTTATCTGCAAGTGCTGCGCCGCGCCAAACGCCGCGTGGTGATCGCCAACGCGTATTTCTTCCCCGGTTACCGCTTGCTGCGGGAAATCCGCAATGCGGCGCGACGTGGTGTCGAGGTGCGACTGATTCTGCAAGGGCAGCCAGACATGCTGGTGGCCAAACTCGCGGCGCGCATGACCTACGATTATTTGCTCAAGGCCGGAGTGCAGATTGACGAATATTGTGCGCGCCCGCTGCACGGCAAAGTCGCGCTTGTCGATGACGAATGGAGCACCGTCGGTTCGAGCAACCTCGACCCGCTGAGCTTGTCGCTGAACCTGGAAGCCAACGTGCTGATTCGCGACCGCGCCTTCAATCAGCACTTGTTCGAGCGCCTCGAAGACCTCAGCCAGAATCACTGCAAGGCCATGGATGCGAGCAAGTCGCCACGCGGGCGGATCTGGCACATGACCGTGGGGTTTCTGGTGTTCCACTTTCTGCGGCACTTCCCGGCAATGGCCGGTTGGCTGCCGGCGCACAAACCAAGGCTCAAGCCGTTTCGAGGTGACCGCTCATGAGCCATTCCGAGGTGCATTCCGCCCAGCATTCGACGCCTGCGACGCACTCGAAATGGAGTCGCTGGAAACGCCCGCTGACGCTGCTGTTTTTTCTCGCACTGATCGTGTTGCTGACGATGTTCGCCACGCGCATCGAATGGGCCGAAGTGCTGCAGACCCTCGCCGACTTCAAAGTGCGCACGCTGATCATCGCGGCCAGCCTGACGTTGTTGAGCTTTCTGGTGTACGCCAGTTTCGACCTGATCGGGCGCACCTACATTCGCCAGGATCTGACCTGGAAACAGATCCTGCCGGTGGGGATCATCAGCTACGCATTCAATTTGAACCTGAGCGCGTGGGTCGGCGGCATTGCCATGCGTTATCGGCTCTACTCGCGCCTTGGGGTGAGCAAAAGCAACATCGCCAAGATCCTCGGCCTGAGCCTGGCGACCAATTGGTTTGGCTACATGACCATTGCCGGCGTGGTGTTCAGCAGCGGTCTGGTGAGCATGCCGCCGGGGTGGAAAGTCAGCAGCACCGCGCTGCAAGGCATCGGCGTTTTACTGCTGCTGATCAGCGCGGGCTATCTTGCGGCGTGCCAGTTTTCCAAGCGCCGCGAATGGTCGATTCGCGGTGTGGAGATCAATCTGCCGTCGCTGCGCATGGCGGTATTGCAACTGTTGCTGGGCGCATTGAACTGGTCGTTGATGGCGGCGGTGATTTTCACCTTGCTGCCGAGCAAGCTCGACTACCCGTTGGTGCTGGGGGTGTTGCTGATCAGCGCGATTGCCGGGGTCATTACCCATATTCCGGCGGGGCTTGGGGTGCTGGAGGCGGTGTTTGTGGCGCTGCTGCAACACGAGGCTTCGCGCGGCAGTCTGGTGGCGGGGTTGCTGGCGTATCGGGCGATTTATTTTCTATTGCCGTTGTTGATTACGGTGGTGATGTATCTGGTGGTGGAGGCCAAAGCGAAGGCGCTGCGGATAGAGAAGAAACCGAGGCATTAAGATCAAGAGATCGCAGCCTGCGGCAGCTCCTACAGTTGGAATGCATTCTCCCTGTAGGAGCTGCTGCAGGCTGCGATCTTTTGATCTTCAGGATTGGATAATGCTCAACCGCTCGCCCACGACCATCTCGGTAATCCAGTCCACCAGAATCGAGGTATACGCCTGCTGCGACACCGGCTCGCTCAGCGCATGATCGGCGCCGTCGATAATCCGGTGCGTCAGTGAATGGGTCTGCTGGCATGCCGCGCGGTAACTCATGATCGCCGCGTGGGGCACGTAGTCATCGGTTTCCGACTCCACCAGCAACACATCCCCGGTGAACTGCGAACACGCATGCAGCGCACGGTTGCTGTCGGCGCGCACCAGCGTGCTTCGATAATCACGCAAATCGGCCTTGTCCAGCTCACGTTTGGGCGTGTGCCATTGCTCATCGCGATACAGCGCTGGCACGCGCAACGCCAGCCAGCGCACCGGGCGCAATGACGTAAGGATCGATGCCAGGTAACCGCCATAACTGGTGCCGACCACGGCGATTGCCGAGGTATCGAGCGCCGGATGCGCCAGCAAGCGGTCGTACGCCGCGAGCAGATCGCGCAAGTTGTCTTCGCGGGTGACGCGGGTCAGCGGAATTCCGGTGCCGCCGGTATGCCCGCGCAAGTCGAACGTCAGACATACACAACCGAGACCGGCGATACCTTTGGCCCGCTCCAGATCGCGCTCCTGGCTACCGCCCCAACCGTGGACAAACAACACCCCCGGGACTTTCGATTTGGGACTGAGAAAGGTCCCGCTCATCTGTTCATCATCAATGTCGATTTGAATGCTTTCGCTTCTAGCCGTCATAGGATTTGACCGTTACGTATTTGAGGAGAAATTCACTGTTTTCGGCCGGGCCGCGATACACCTCGATGGCATTCGCCGGCAGCGGTTGATCAATGTAGGTTTCCACCGAAGACACGCGAATCGCGCGCATCCCCGGGTCGTTGACGAAGCTTTGCAGCGCGGCGACCTCAGCGCTGCTGGCGCCACCCATGCGCCAGGATTGTTCGAGTACACCGCTGCGGGTTTTGCCGTTGTTGTCCAGCCCTTGGGCGATGTCGTAGTTGCGGCGCGAGGCATAGAAACGTGGGTAGGCTTCGTCGGCGGCACTGTCGAAAATCTGCGCCTGTTCGATGGCCAGGCGCACATCGTCCGGTAAATCCAGCGCCAGCAGATCGTCATAGCCACCCTGCACCACCAGCAGGTTCGAGCCGCCATAAACCTCTTCATCGTGGGCGTCTTTGGTCAGGTATTGATCACCACAATAACTCAACACTTTGTCGCCGATGAATGACTGGCCGACGCTGTGAGTGACCACGTCGCTCAAGTCCTGCTCCAGCACTACGCCCTCACTGAAGTATTTTTCAATGTCGGGACGGGCGAGGACTTCGTCGAAGGCGTCCAGACTCTTTATAACTTCCTGACCGCGACCGGCGCAGGCGTGAATCGGCTTCAGACGAATCGGCCCGCTGTACAACAAGTGCTCGGCAGCGGGCCGTGCATCTTCCAGAGCAAACACGCTGAGACCGTCGAGGACCACATTGCGCGTGCGTTCGCTGAACAGCGGCGACCAGCCTTGTGGCGCTGTGGCCAAATGGCTGCGCAGACCGTGGCTGATGGCTTTGGTGCAAATGAAGTCATGTTCGACAAAGCCGCCCCACAGATCCTCCGGGCCCTTGATGCCCAGCGCCTGGGCCTGGGCAGCGCCGACGATGGTTTGCGTGGGCAGCAGATACAGATCACGGCCGCGATGTTTTTCCGGGTCGTAACTGCCACCGAATTTCAACCCGAGAATCTGCGCCAGCCAGCGGGCCAGCGCCTTGTTGGTTTGCACTTCATGCTGCGGCGCGTCGGCACGCACCGAGTGGGCGACGACGATTTTTTTGCGGGGTGTCGGGGTCATGCGTCCCCCTTCCATCGGTTCGATGACTGTAGCGGTGGAGGGTGCAGAGATCAGGCCAACCATCGCTGCGCAAAATTCTTTTTTGAATCATAAACTTGGCAGAATCGTGCTGGCACCGCGCCTGTTTCAATCTGCACGACCACCCACAAATCCCCGGCAAATTGCACGATCCCGAACCTTGTGCGGTCTCTTGTAGGAGTGAGCCTGCTCGCGATAGCGGTGGGTCAGTCACCTCACGGTTTTCTGACAGATTGCTATCGCGAGCAGGCTCACTCCTACATTAGATGTTCGTTGCCTTCGGAATTGGGCTTACGCCAAACCGCGCCCGATAATCACTCGGCGCCAGCCCGGTGATTTTCTTGAAGATCGCGCGAAACGCTCCGGGATCCTGATACCCGACCGTCCAGGCAATGTGATCGATGGTGCCATTGGAGAACTCGAGCATTTCCCGCGCCTTGCCCACCCGCAAGTGCTGACAATACTCGGTCGGCTTCAACCCCGTCGCCGCGCGAAAACGGCGCAGGAATGTGCGCTCCTCCAGCCCCGCCCGCTCGGCCATTGTCGTCAGCGAAACATCCGTCGCGCCAGTGCTTTGCAGCCAATGTTGAACCTTGAGTATCGGCGCGTCACCATGGCTCAGAATCGGTGCGAAATTACTACCGCACTCGCTCGCGCTGTCGCTGTGCTCGATCACCAGAAATCGCGCAGTGGCGGTGGCGATGCTCGGCCCAAGCAGACGATCAACCAGACGCAAGCCCAATTCTGACCACGCCATCAATCCAGCGGTGGTGATCAGATCCCCGTCATCGACAATGGGCGTATCAGCCTTGAGTTTGATCTTCGGATAACGCTCGGCAAAAGCCTTGGCCGACGTCCAGTGCGTAGTGGCGCTACGGCCGTCGAGCAGACCGCTTTCAGCCAACAGCAGCGAGCCTACGCAAACCCCGCCCAGCGTCGCCCCGTTGGCATGCTGAGCGCGTAACCATTGCATCAGGCTAGCCGGTGCCTGCGCCGCCGAGAACCCGCCGATCGATGGCGGAATCAGCACCGCCAGCAAAGCGCTGTCGTCACCCGCATGACTGTCGTAAGTGCGCGTTGGCGGCTGATCGCCCTCGACCTGCCAATGACTCATTCGCAACAATGGCAGTTGCGCAGCCTGATACTCGGCGGCAATCCGGTTGGCCACCGCGAACAGATCGGTCAGGCCATGCACCGCCGCCATCTGCGCACCGGGGTAAATCAATATGCCCAGTTCAGCGACAGCGGCCCTTTCTACGCCCATTGTCAGTTTTCCCCTGCTTATTGTCGGTGCGGCCAATCCTCGATTCGCTGGTCAGCGTCAATACTGAAGCCACTTCCAGCCAATCCATCGAGGACACACCCATGGCCAAGCAAGCGCTCATCGTAGTCGATATCCAGAACGACTACTTCCCCCAAGGCAAGTGGCCGCTGGCCGGTGCTGATGCCGCCGCCGACAACGCCGCGCGGCTGATCGCAGCGTTTCGTGAGTCAGGCGATTCGGTGGTGCATATCCGCCACGAATTCACCTCCCCCGACGCACCGTTTTTCACCCCGGGTTCTGAAGGCGCCAAGCTGCATCCCAAAGTGCTCAACCGCGCCGATGAACCTGTCGTGCTCAAACACTTCGTCAATTCATTCCGCGAAACCGAACTACAAGCGATCCTCAACGAGAAAGGCATCAAGGAACTGGTGGTGGTCGGCAGCATGAGCCACATGTGCGTCGACGGTATCACGCGTGCAGCGGCGGATCTGGGCTACAGCGTTACGGTGATTCACGACGCCTGCGCCAGCCGCGACCTGGAGTTCAACGGCCTCACCGTGCCGGCGGCGCATGTTCATGCAGCGTTCATGTCAGCCTTGGGTTTTGCCTATGCCAGCGTGGTGTCCACCGACGAATTCCTCGCGAAACCTCACTGAGTCATACCTTGCAAACTATCCGGGCCCGCCTTCCAGCGGGCCTTTTTTCGTCTGTCATAAAAATCTCACGCGTGAGCCATTGATGGCACTTTGATTTGGTTGTAGTGTGGCTCACGCGTGAGATGTTCATAACCGAGCCATTGCCATGAAAAGCCGTTCCCCCACATCGAAATCAGAAAACCCGAAGGGAGAGCGCGCGAAACCGTCGGCGAAAAAACCGTCGAGCTTCTATATGAAGCAGATGCGCGCAGGCCTGGCCGCTGCCGGTTATGTGAAACACGAAACTTGGGTGCTTCCCGAAAACCGAAGCTTGCTCAAGCAAATGGAGCAACAGCTACGCCAACCGATTCTGGCTGGCTCTTTCATGTCGGAGAATTACATGAGCGCAGGCAACAACTGGACCATTGATAGCCTCTTCAACGCCCTCAAGGCCCTGGACGAGGTAGCTTCGCAAGAGATCACGCTGTCGCTGATCCAGAGCTCCGAACCCAGCATCAAGCTGGAAATGAATGAATTCGGCGGTCTGCCGATTCACATCGCCCTGGCCGGCCAGCAGATCATCGTCGACACCGTGCTGGTGGACATCGACTCGATCTCGAACGTAGCGACTTTCAACGACGCCGTGTTGCGCAGCCGGGAAATGTTCCCGCTGTCCTCGATCGGTATCGAGTCGATGCCGAACGGGCAGACCGTTTACAACATGTTTGGCGCCCTCAGCGCCGACTCGAGCCTGACCAACGTCGTCACCGAGGTGAAAACCCTGGTCGACAACGTGCAGCGCGCGAGTGAAGCCTTCGAACACTTCTTCAAGTAATCAACAGGGAATATCCAATGACTCAGTCCATCTGGAGCAAGTTGTTCACCGCACTGCGCGGCGGCGCCAATGAAGTCGGCGAAGCAATCGTCGACCAACAGGCCCTGCGCATCCTCGACCAGGAAATCCGCGACGCCGATACCGCACTGTCGAACGCCCGCCGTGAACTGGTCACCATCATGGCCAAACACAAACTGGCCGCCGACCGCGTAAGCGAGTACGACGCCAAGATCAAGGATCTGGAAGCCAAAGCCGTCTCGGCGCTGAACGCCGGCCGTGAAGACCTCGCGCTGGAAGTGGCCGAAGCGATTTCGACCCTGACCAACGACCTCGACGCCGAGAAAAAACAGAGCGACGAATTCGGCACCTACGCCGAAAACATGCGCAAAGACATCAGCAAGGCCGAGGCGCGGATCAAGAGCCTGCGCCAGCAAGTGGACATGGCCAAGGCCCGTGAAAGCGTGCAGAAAGCCCAGGTCAGCGCATCGATTGCCAGCGGCGGCGCCAATGGCAAACTGGAAACCGCCGTCGGCACTCTGAATCGCCTGCAGGCCAAGCAGCAGCAACGCGCCGCCGAGCTGAGTGCAGCTGATGAACTGGCCGACGCCTCGACCGGCAACGACCTGGATCGCAAACTGCGCGACGCCGGCATCACGCCGAACGAAGGCAGCGCCAATGCGATTCTTGAGCGCCTGAAGCAAAAGTCCGCTCAGTAATCACTGCGGAAAACCCTTGTAGGAGTGAGCCTGCTCGCGATGAGGCCGGAACATTCAACCTCAGTGTTGTCTGAACCGGCGCAATCGCGAGCAGGCTCACTCCTACTTGTTTTGTGGCGTGTTGTTGATCGCGCAGCCCGGTACACTAGCCACGCTTTTTCGCCAACGAACACTTCCACCCGCTTCAAGGAACGTACCCATGGGATGGTTTAAAGACTTGCTGGGCACCAGCAACTGGCAGACCGCTGCGCCAACACCGACCGTTGCCAGTGGCCCACTCGGCATGGCGCAGGGCAAGGCCGTCAGGTTCGATACGACGCTGGCGCTGTTGCTCGACGGTTCGACCACCGTGCGCGTGCCCTTTGATCAGGCGATCTGGAGCCATGGTTGGGTCGACCTCGGCCAGTCCAACAAACTGCACCGCTATTACATGAACGACGAGGATTTCTGGCTGCAGATCCACGTCACCGGCGACGACCAGATCGAATCGGTCACCCTGTTCAACTACCTCAGTTACGTGACCGTCAACAGTGACGCCGAACTGCAGCGCCTGGCGGGTCCAAGCAGCCCGATCGGCCTTCCGGCTTACACCCACGACGGTGTCGGGTTCACCCGCGAATGGGGCACCGAGCAAGGTCAGACCGAACTCGTACCGATGACCGAGCAAGTGGTCAACCCGGACGAAAGCTACACCATCGAACACCACTCGATGCTTTACGCCCGCGACACTGGCCTGACCGATCGCCGCGAATTGCTGCTGTTCTCCGTCGAACAGGACGAAGAAGGCACCGTCAGCTTGAGCACCTCTCTGGGTATCTCGCTGTACACGACTGATTTGAGCACCATTTAAAAAGGAAGTTTTTCATGCTGGAAGTGCTGGCCGTTTCCCTGAACAAGACCGCACTGGTCGGTTTCGTCGTTTACCTGATCGGCGCCGTGCTGCTGTTCATGCTGTTTCAATTCGTCTACACACGCATCACCCCGCACAAGGAATTCGAGCTGATCCGTTCCGGCAACAGCGCCGCGGCGATTGCGCTGTCCGGCGCGATCATCGGTTTTGCGATTCCGGCCAGTAACGTGATCGCCTTCTCGGTCAATGTCGTCGACTTCGTGCTTTGGGCGGTGATTGCGGCCGTTGTACAACTGCTGGCATTTCTCGCCACAGGCTTGGTCCTCAAAGGCACGTCCCAGCGCATCGCCAACGGTGAAGTGGCTTCCGGCATTTATGTCGCTGCGGTGGCGATCAGCGTCGGCATGCTCAATGCCGCCTGCATGACACCGTCCAACTGACCGGCAGGAAGCCCTCGATGAAACGCAGTAAATACGTTCAGTTGTCCCTCGCCGCCTCGGTGGCCCTGGCCATCTCCGGCGAAGCGGTAGCAGTCGATCAGCCACGCAGCTTCCAGAGTGTCGAGCAGTGTGTCGATGCCGAAGTCGCCGCCGATGTCTGCTCGAACGCCTACGTCGCCGCCCTGACCGAGCACCGTCGTATCGCCCCGGCGTACGATGACAAGGCCGAGTGCGACGCAGACTTTGCCGCCGACTGGTGCCAGAAAAATTCGTCCGGCAAATTCGTGCCGAAACTGGGTGGCTTCAAAATCAGCCAGAACGCTGAAGCGCCGCAGAATCTCGATGCGATTGCCGATGCGCAGATGCCCGCCGGTGACGTCAACGCCGCACAAGCCGCACAGGCCACGACTCATTCTTCCGCTAGCTCGACCAGCGGCCTGCTCACGGGATGGCTGATCGGCAACGCGATGAGTAACAACTCCAATCGCACGGTTTATCGTGATCGCGACACACGCCAGACCTACAACACCTCGACGCAGTACCGCAAAGTCGAATCTGCTCCGGTCACACGCAGCCAGCCTGACTATGAGAGCAGCAAGAGCAAACCGGTGAACGTCGCCTCCTCGACTTCCCGTGGCGGTTTCGGCAGCCAGTCCAGTGCCCGCAGCGGGTGGGGTGGCTGGGGCAGCAGTTCCGGCCGTTCGAGCAGCTGATCATGAAAAAGATCCACTGCGCCGAGCGCCCCGACTGGAAACACACCGCCGAGAGCCTCGGCTTCATGTTCCATACCATCGACGACGAACCGTACTGGGACGAAAGCGCCTACTACCAGTTCTCGCTGGCGCAGATCGAAAACGATCTCGAGGATCCGACCACCGAACTGCACGAGATGTGCATGGACCTGGTCGACCGCGTCGTGCGCAGCGAAGAGTTGCTCGACCGCTTGAGCATCCCGGCGTCGTACTACGACATGATCCGCACCTCTTGGCTGGAAGGTCATCCGCATCTGTACGGGCGCATGGACTTTTCCTACAGCGGTAACGGCCCGGCGAAACTGCTGGAGCTCAACTACGACACGCCGACCAGCCTCTACGAGGCGGCGGCGTTCCAGTGGGGTTGGCTTGAGCAATGCATCGAACGCGGCACGCTGCCGCGCCATGCCGACCAATTCAACAGCATCGACACCAAACTGCACCAGGCCTTTGCCGAGTTGCAACTGAAGCGGCCGTTTTACTTTGCGTCGATGAAAGACTCGGTCGAGGACAAAGGCACCACGGATTACCTGCGCTTGATCGCCGAAAAAGTCGGTATCGAATCGCGACACATCGACATTGAAGACATCGGCCTTACGGCTGAAGGTCGCTTTGTTGATCTGCAAGATCGATGGATCCCGCATCTGTTCAAGCTGCATGCCTGGGAGTTCATCTTCCACGAACCGTTCGGCGCGGCGATTGCCGAGTGCGACACGCAGTTTTTCGAACCGGCATGGAAGGCGATCCTGTCGAACAAAGGCGTGTTGCCGTTACTGTGGGAAATGCACAAGGGGCATCCGAATCTGCTGGCGGCGCATCTTGATCCAGATCCGGCCAGTGCAGTGCCAAAGGGCTGGGTACGCAAGCCGTACTTTTCCCGCGAGGGCGCCAACATTGAACTGCAGACGGCTGACGGTCTGATCGTCAAAGAGGACGGACCGTACACCGACGCGCCGTTTATCCTGCAGAAGTTTGCGCCGCTGCCGAAGTTTGGCGACAGCTACACGCTGATCGGCTCATGGGTGATTGGCGATCAGGCGGCGGGGATTGGTGTGCGGGAAGACAACAGTTTGATCACCAAGGATTCGAGCCGCTTCCTGCCGCACCTGATTCTTGACTGACAATACATCTGCGATGACCAAGCGACGAAATACACCGCTCGATCATTCGAAAATGTAGGCTTTCTCCGTGCAGAACGCGCGGGGCACCATTATCTGAGGCACATACAAACCGTTGATCAGACAATTGTAGTCAGCGGCGGTTAGGGGCGTTTCGGGTTGCCCGTAGTTGAGGAAACCGTACGTTGCACAATCAATCAATACCCTCAATGCCAGAGCTTCTTTTATGTCGTCTCGCAGAAACATCTGCTCAGAGCGCGTATCAAACTTTCTGACCTGTATGGTTGAGCCTCCTGCAACCGTCTTTGTTTCGCAGTGCGCCACCAAGTTCTTCACAGGAATAGCACCAAAACCCAAGCCTGCTGCGGTCATTGGGTCGCTACCAAGTGTCAGACGATTCGAGCCAATCTTTGCATTGCAAGTATCCAGATCCCCCAAAGTGAGGATAGACGCAAAGGGCAACTGAGCAAAATCGACTAAATGGCAGACATTGCCGAAACGCGACCCGACTTTTTTAGGACGGGTGACTGCGTCGTTTTCGCGGGGCTCAATGGCGAGAAAAACATAGTCGGTGTGACCGATATTCTTGAAAGCCATGCTGGGAGTATTACCCTTCGGATAATCTTTGATACCCAACTCGTCTGAGAATTGATCGAGAAAGGTTCGGCTGTATAACGACAACGTATGAGTCTGCGGCCCCTGCGCAGTTTTTTTAGTTTGCTTTCCCTTGGGTTGTTCATGTACACGCGAAAATTCAGCGTAGTGGGTTAATGACAAAGGGAAACGCTTGAGGCACTGAAGCAGATCATCCGAATAGGGCAGCTTTTCAGCCGCCTCCTTTCGAAGCTTTTCCAGGTTGGCGCTCGAAATACAACCCAAAGCGTTCAATGCCGCGAATTCATTATGAAGGTGATCATTAAGGTGGCAACTGAAAGCCTGCACTAAAGGCTCTTTGGTCAATGACTCTGCTGGGGTCTCCCTGATTGTCTGTACCGTCGTCGCCGGCATTTCGGTAAGGGGCCGGTGTTGCACGGCCGACGTCGATGCTGAAGGTTTGGGCGCACTGGAACTGGCGCTTTCCTCCGCGGAGGAGGCAACATTGCGCCTCGCACGTAAATTGACTTCGGGCAATATCCACTGGGCACCCTGCGTCAACATAAACCGCGCGGCATGCTCGGCAGCCCTCATGCAGGCGGTGTCGGAGGTAAGAACCTTGTCGGCAAGATTGTAAAGCGTATACAAGGCAGCAGCCGTCACCTTCGGTGAGCAGGCACCCTTCAATCGGTTGAGGCGTTCTGCATCGCCTTCTTCGGCCAACACATCCACCGTGGAGTGAACGACTTCGCACAGGGGGCAGCGCCTGTCGTCGATCGTCGCTCCATTCATACCCAAGGGTGCTTGCTTGTGCTCCTCTTCCTCATTGTCATAGGCGCGCTGTTGCTCTTTCGTCATCATGATCCGTAGACCCTCTTCAGCGCAGATACGAATGCTTTCTCCGTTGCGTCTCCATCGGCCGTGATTCGGTTATCGGTCTGGAAGGCTGCCACCGCTGAATGCAACGCCTCGTCGATCATTTCATCGATGGTTCCAGTGTAATAACCCAACGACTGCAGCCGCCCCTTCACCCCGCTGACCGTGTCAATTGGATTGAGATGACTGACCCGAAAACGATGCACCTCGGCAAGAGCCCCCTGCCCCAGCGTCACCTTGGCCAACGTGATCGCCGGAGAAACAAACGCGAGGATGTAACCGTCGCGATCGATGACGCCGCAACGATCGACATATGCAGCACCATCGGCTGATGTCAGCGCCAATTGATAGGGTTCATCTACGCGAGCCCTGCCATTGCGCAAGAAGCGAAGGCGCAACACTTCGGGAATGCCTTTGCGCTTCAAGACATAGCGCCGCCCGACAATCCCATCGATCCGTTTCGATTGTTTTTCGGGGATATAGATTTCATCGCCCCGATACAGCACGTTCTGATCCCGTCGTTTATCCGCAAGGTCCAGGTTGCGCTTGTGCCCCCATATCGTTGCGGGGAAAAAACCGAACCGATGGGCCAGTCTGGCGATACATTCCCCTTGAATGGCGGAATGCGTGAACGCTGGGTGACTCGTTGGTGCAAGTGGCCGCCAATCCGGCTCGCTGGCGGTCACCGTGCTCATGATCAAAGCGCTCGTTCCGGCCGGCTCCCAGGCACCGGCGTCCAGTTCGGTCAACCCGATCTCATAGCTGCCGTGATCGAGAGGCTCAAAGCGAGCAACACCGTCGAGCCGCGTACGGGATGTCATCACTTGCGTAGCACCTTTCTTCAACTCGACAGCAACGCCTTCGAGCGGAGCACCATCTTCGCCAACCACCTGTACTTCAATGGCTTGACGGAGGTTTGATCTGGCCGCACAAGAAACGGCAATACTATTTGAATGAGTCTGCGGCAACGCCATTGCAGCGCCATCTGCATTCGCCAGTGAACTGATTTGCGTCATGTCCCTTGTCCTGTATGAGGTCGCTGCAGCAGATCGCGGTCCCAGATCGACTCATCATCCATGTGCGTAGCCGAAGGCTGCCAAGGCTGAGTATCGCTGTCGAATTGTCCTCTTGACTCGCGATTCCTGCGCTCAACGTCTTCGCGGTAGAGCGCCAACTCCAGCGCTCGCCCCATTCGCGCACTGGGGCTTCCACCCAATTCGTCTGTCAATACTTCACGAACCCAGCGCGATGCAGGCTCATCAGGAAAATCTCTGCCATAGATCGCGGCCAGACTCACGAAACGACAGCAGTCACGCTGAGAGTACAGGCCAAAGTCGTTTGCCTTACGTAACGACGCACGTACCTTTTCAGACAACATCACGTCGTCGTCAGCCGCATAGCGTTCTGGAAAATAGATGCGTAAATGCACCACCATCGTCGAGACATACTGTGCGTTAGCCTGAAGCTCGAACGCCTCCAGTTGAGACCGTCGCACCAAGTGCGTCATAGCGTCCGCCTCATTGATTTTGAGTAGACAAGCGACTGACTGCAGCCCGAACCGCCGCAGTAAAATCCGGCCGAATCAAGTGCCCGCCGGGATACGTGATTTGTAGCGAGGACGCTGCTATGAAGGCAATCCAGTTGACGTGCGAAAGCCAACTGCTGGATGAGGTCTAAAGCTTGGCCGGCATATCCGTTGCCGCGATATCGGAGACTGATCCAGTATGAAAAATGGCCGTCCCTTCCCAAGGTAATGAAACCCAGAAAACCACATTGTTCCGGGTTTACCAGTGCATACACCGAAACATCCAGGGAATGTCGCAACCAGTTTATCCAGGCACGCAGCTCTGCAGATGAACCAAAACAAGGGTATCCGGCGCAATGACTACCTTGCGGATCAGCCTTGATAGCGGTAAATGCATGCTGGCTGTGGTGCGGACCGAAAGGTGTGGCGATGATGTCTGCTGCTATGAGAGTTGCTGGCGCAAGAGGACCTTCGCAGGCACGCACCCAGGCGTCCAGCCGTGACAACATGTCGGAGTACAGCGAATTCGTCGGTGCCAGCCTGCTGGCATGTTGCCAATATCTTCGTGCTTGTGCATGACGCGCCAGCTGCCAGCTGGCCAATGCCAAATTGTGCAGCGTGATTGCATCCGGCGCAGTCGACGAGAGGTTTTGTTCGTATTCAGCAATGCAGTCTGCCCAGCGATTTTGCCGAGCACATGCGAATACAGCGTTAGTAAGCGCCACGCTTCCTTGCACTCGAACATCTCCCAAACCACTGGTTGGATGCTGAGGGCTATCACAGCCTCTCAACACCGCGCGCATACCCTCGCACGATCAAGATAGCTGGCACTGGTAAAAGCGCAAATAGCAAAAAGCCCGGCATCCTTGAAGGAGTGCCGGGCTTTTTTCGTGTCAGACGCAGTATTCGTCAGAACGGAATATCGTCATCGAAGCTGTCGAAATCCGGAGCCGGTTGCGGTGCGGCCTGCTGTGGAGCCGGGGCCGAACGCTGTTGTGGAGCCGACTGCTGAGGACGCGGAGCCTGCTGGCGCGGAGCCGGAGCCGACTGCTGATAGTTGTTGCCGCCACCTTGTTGGTCGCCCTGTTGTGGACGGCCGCCGAGCAGTTGCATGGTGCCTTGCATGTCGACCACGATTTCGGTGGTGTAACGCTTGATACCGTCTTTTTCCCACTCGCGGGTCTGCAGCTTGCCTTCGATGTAGACCTGCGAACCTTTACGCAGGTATTCGCCGGCGATTTCGGCGACTTTGCCGAACATCGAAACACGGTGCCACTCGGTCTTCTCGACCTTCTGACCGGTTTGCTTGTCGGTCCACTGTTCGCTGGTTGCCAGACTCAGGTTGGTCACGGCGTTACCGTTAGGCAGGTAGCGAACTTCGGGATCCTGGCCGCAAGTGCCGACCAATATGACTTTGTTAACCCCACGGGCCATAACGTTCTCCTAAGCGCCGCAAGCAGCCTCGGCCGGGTTATTCACCAGGCGTTCGAGGGTGTCGCGATCCACTAATTCTTTGTCCAGTTTGATGTAAACAGCCGCTTCGTCAGCAACTATCACTGCATCGGTTACCCCTACGAGGGCCTTGAGGCGCTCGACCAGACCCGCTTCGCGGATCGCTTCGGGCGACAACGGCAAGCGCAGGCTCGTCACGTAGGGAGGTTCACGCATGGTAACAGCAAAGGCCAGCCAGATGGCAGCCAGACCCGCGCATCCAAGGAACACAACCGACAGACCGCCATGCTGAAACAGCCAGCCGCCGAGTATCCCGCCGAGTGCCGAACCGAGGAACTGGCTGGTGGAATACACGCCCATGGCCGTGCCCTTCCCGCCTGCCGGTGAAACCTTGCTGATCAGCGACGGCAATGAGGCCTCCAGCAGATTGAACGCGGTGAAGAACACCACCGTACCGATCACCAGAGCCCGCAGGCTGTCGCCGAACTGCCAGAAGAATAGCTCAGTCAGCATCAGCGTCGTCACGGCGCCGAGCAAAACTCGTTTCATTTTGCGTTTCTTCTCGCCATAGATGATGAACGGGATCATGGCGAAGAACGAAATCAGCAGCGCGGTGAGATAGACCCACCAGTGCTGTTCCTTGGGCAAACCGGCTTTTTCCACCAGTGCCAGAGGCAGCGCGACGAAGCTCGACATCAGCATCGCGTGCAACACAAAGATACCTAAATCGAGGCGCAGCAGGTCGGGGTGCTTGAGCGTCGGCATCAAGGCCTGACGCGCTACACCAGATTCACGGTGAGTCAGCGGACCGGTCGATTTCGGCACCATGAACATCACAATGACGATGCCCACCAGCGCCATGCCACCGGTGGCAAGGAACAACCCCGATAGACCAAACGCGCGGGTCAGCAATGGTCCGACGACCATGGCCACGGCGAACGACAGGCCAATGGTCATGCCGATCATCGCCATGGCTTTGGTGCGGTGCTGCTCGCGGGTAAGGTCGGAAAGCAGAGCCATCACCGCCGCGGAAATGGCGCCGGCACCTTGCAGGATCCGTCCGGCGATCACGCCCCAGATAGAATCAGCCTGTGAAGCCAGAACACTGCCCAGAGCGAAGACGATCAGCCCGAGGTAAATCACCGGACGACGGCCGATGCGGTCGGAAATAACCCCGAACGGAATCTGGAAAATTGCCTGGGTCAGGCCGTAGGCGCCGATGGCCAAGCCGATCAGGGCCGGGGTCGCTCCCGCCAGATCCATGCCGTAGGTCGCCAGCACCGGCAACACCATGAACATGCCCAGCATACGGAAGGCGAACACCAGGGCCAGACCGCTCGCCGCGCGGGTCTCGCTGCCACTCATGCGTTCGCTGTGGGGATCGTGCATGGAAAAACCTCGTGTGAACCGGCGGCGATTCTACCAGTCCCATCGAAAGACGGGGTAGATCGCGACGCTTTGACGCGTATAGATGAAACTCTCTTCATCCAGGGCAAATAACCCTTCGTTTGATAGTGTGCATCCATCCAGTATTTGCCCGTATACTCCTACGTTTTCGACGCCCGCCGAGCGAGGCCACTTTGGACAAGATCCTGATACGTGGGGCCCGTACCCACAACCTGAAGAACATCGACCTGACCCTGCCACGGGACAAACTGATCGTCATCACCGGCCTGTCCGGATCCGGCAAGTCGTCCCTGGCTTTCGACACACTGTACGCCGAAGGTCAGCGCCGCTATGTCGAATCGCTGTCGGCCTATGCCCGCCAGTTCCTGTCGATGATGGAAAAGCCCGACGTCGACACCATCGAAGGCCTGTCGCCGGCAATCTCCATCGAACAGAAGTCGACCTCGCACAACCCGCGCTCCACGGTCGGCACCATCACCGAAATCTACGACTACCTGCGCCTGCTCTATGCTCGCGTCGGCACGCCGCGCTGCCCGGATCACGACATTCCACTGGAGGCGCAGACCGTCAGCCAGATGGTCGACCTGGTGCTGGCGCAGCCCGAAGGCAGCAAACTGATGTTGCTGGCCCCGGTGATCCGCGAGCGTAAAGGCGAACACCTGTCGGTTTTCGAAGAGCTGCGCGCGCAAGGTTTCGTCCGCGCCCGGGTCAATGGCCGCATCTGCGAGCTCGACGAGCTGCCAAAACTGGATAAACAGAAGAAGCACTCGATTGACGTGATCGTCGACCGCTTCAAAGTGCGCGCCGATCTGCAGCAGCGTCTGGCCGAGTCTTTCGAGACCGCGCTGAAACTGGCGGACGGCATCGCCCTGGTCGCACCGATGGACGATGAGCCGGGCGAAGAAATGATCTTTTCCGCGCGCTTCGCCTGCCCGATTTGCGGCCACGCGATCAGCGAGCTGGAACCCAAACTGTTTTCCTTCAACAACCCGGCCGGCGCCTGCCCGACGTGCGATGGCCTGGGCGTGAAGCAGTTCTTCGACATCAAACGTCTGGTCAACGGCGAGCTGACCCTGGCCGAGGGCGCGATACGTGGCTGGGACAGGCGCAACGTCTATTACTTCCAGATGCTCGGCTCGCTGGCATCGCACTACAAGTTCAGCCTGGAAAAGCCGTTCAATGAACTGACCGCCGAGCAGCAGAAACAGATCCTGCACGGCAGCGGTTCACAGAATGTCGACTTCAAGTATTTGAACGACCGTGGCGATATCGTCAAACGCTCGCACCCGTTCGAAGGCATTGTGCCGAACCTGGAGCGTCGCTACCGCGAAACCGAATCGGCGAGCGTGCGTGAAGAGTTGGCCAAGTTCCTCAGCACTCAGTCGTGCCCGGATTGCCGTGGTACGCGTTTGCGTCGTGAAGCGCGACATGTATGGGTAGGCGAGAAGACCCTGCCTGCGGTAACCAACCTGCCGATCGGCGATGCCTGCGTTTACTTCGGCGAGCTGAAGATGACTGGTCGTCGCGGTGAAATTGCCGACAAGATCCTCAAGGAAATCCGCGAGCGTCTGCAGTTCCTGGTCAACGTTGGTCTGGATTACCTGTCGCTGGATCGCAGCGCTGACACGCTGTCCGGTGGCGAGGCGCAGCGGATTCGTCTGGCCAGCCAGATCGGTGCGGGTCTTGTCGGTGTCTTGTACATCCTCGACGAGCCGTCCATTGGCTTGCACCAACGTGACAACGACCGGTTGCTCGGCACGCTCAAGCACCTTCGCGATATCGGCAACACGGTGATTGTGGTCGAGCACGACGAGGACGCGATTCGCCTGGCCGACTACGTGGTGGATATCGGCCCGGGTGCCGGTGTGCACGGCGGGCAGATCGTTGCCGAAGGTACGCCGGCCGAAGTCATGGCACACCCGGACTCCCTGACCGGTAAATACCTGTCAGGTCGGGTGAAGATTGAAGTGCCGGCCAAACGCACGCCGCGCAACAAGAAGCTGACGCTGTCGCTCAAGGGCGCACGCGGCAACAACCTGCGCAATGTCGATCTGGAAATCCCGATTGGCTTGCTCACATGCGTGACCGGCGTGTCCGGCTCGGGCAAATCGACGCTGATCAACAATACGCTGTTCCCGCTGAGCGCCACCGCACTCAATGGCGCGACGACACTGGAAGCGGCAGCACACGACAGCATCAAAGGCCTGGAACATCTCGACAAAGTCGTCGACATTGACCAGAGCCCTATCGGTCGTACACCGCGTTCCAACCCTGCGACATATACCGGTCTGTTCACCCCCATCCGCGAGCTGTTCGCTGGCGTACCTGAATCACGCTCCCGCGGCTACGGCCCGGGGCGTTTCTCGTTCAACGTCAAGGGTGGCCGTTGCGAAGCGTGTCAGGGCGATGGCCTGATCAAAGTCGAGATGCACTTCCTGCCGGACATCTACGTGCCGTGCGACGTGTGCAAGAGCAAGCGTTACAACCGCGAAACCCTTGAAATCAAATACAAGGGCAAGAGCATCCACGAAACCCTCGAAATGACCATCGAGGAAGCCCGGGTGTTCTTCGACGCGGTGCCGGCGCTGGCGCGCAAGCTGCAAACGTTGATGGACGTCGGCCTGTCGTACATCAAGCTCGGGCAGTCGGCGACGACGTTGTCCGGTGGTGAAGCACAGCGGGTCAAGTTGTCTCGTGAACTGTCCAAGCGTGACACCGGCAAGACCCTGTACATCCTCGATGAGCCGACCACCGGCCTGCATTTTGCGGATATCCAGCAATTGCTCGATGTATTGCATCGCCTGCGCGACCACGGCAACACCGTGGTGGTGATCGAACACAACCTCGACGTGATCAAGACCGCCGACTGGCTGGTGGATCTCGGCCCTGAGGGCGGTTCAAAGGGTGGGCAAATCATTGCCACAGGTACGCCAGAGGAAGTCGCCGACATGAAGCAATCTCACACCGGCCATTACCTTAAACCGCTGCTGATCCGCGATCGGGCTTAAACGTCAGCCATGAAAAAGCCCCTGTCACTTCAACAGTGACAGGGGCTTTTTTGTATCTTCTGCAATCAGGAAGTGTGGGACTGCAGATAGTTCTCGAGACCGATCAGCTTGATCAGACCCAACTGCTTTTCCAGCCAGTAGGTGTGATCTTCTTCAGTGTCGTTGAGCTGAACCCGCAAAATCTCGCGGCTGACATAGTCTTTGTGCTGCTCGCAGAGTTCGATGCCTTTGCACAGCGCCGCGCGGACTTTGTACTCCAGGCGCAGATCTGCTTCAAGCATCTCTGGCACCGTGCTGCCGACATCCAGATCATCCGGGCGCATGCGCGGGGTGCCTTCGAGCATCAGAATCCGACGCATCAATGCATCAGCGTGACCTGCTTCTTCTTCCATCTCGTGGTTGATTCGCTCGTAGAGTTTGGTGAACCCCCAGTCCTCATACATCCGCGAATGAACGAAATATTGATCACGCGCGGCCAGTTCGCCGGTCAGCAACGTGTTGAGGTAATCGATTACGTCTGGGTGGCCTTGCATCGCCCTACATCTCCCTACTTGAAAGTCTGTAGTTTGAACCAACCTGACTGGAAGGTCACCCGTCACACGCAATAAAAGCGAAGATATTCTTAGAAAAGCAGCCTAAATAACGCAAAAACCGCCCAAATGAGGGCGGTTCTGCTTCTCGTTTAGACTTCGTTAAGCTGTACGTTGAGCAGCTTTGCGATTGCTTCTCCATACGCCGGATCGGCTTTGTAGAAATGCTGCAACTGACGGTCAATCACATCGCTCGAAACGCCAGCCATGGCGCCGGCGATGTTATTCACCAGCAGCGCCTTCTGATCGTCGCTCATCAAGCGGAACAGCGCACCGGCATGGCTGTAGTAATCGGTGTCTTCGCGGTGATCGTAACGATCAGCCGCGCCGCTCAAGGCCAGCGCAGGCTCAGCATAATGCGGAGCTTGTTTGGGCGATTCGATGTAGCTGTTCGGCTCGTAGTTGGGCGCTGCGCCGCCGTTGTTGCCGAACGCCATCGAGCCATCACGCTGATAGGTGTTGACCGGGCTGCGTGGCGCGTTCACCGGCAATTGCTGGTGATTGGTACCAACACGGTAGCGATGGGCGTCGGCGTAAGCGAAGACGCGACCTTGCAGCATGCGATCCGGCGACAGACCAACGCCTGGCACCATATTGCTCGGGCCAAAAGCTGCCTGCTCGACTTCAGCGAAATAGTTGAGCGGGTTGCGGTTCAGTTCCAACTCACCGACTTCGATCAACGGGAATTCTTTCTGCGACCAGGTTTTGGTCACGTCGAACGGGTTCTCGCAGTGCGCCGCCGCTTGCGCTTCGGTCATGATCTGAATGCACACGCGCCATTTCGGGAAGTCACCGCGCTCGATCGCCTCGAACAGATCGCGCTGGGCGTAGTCCGGATCAGTACCCGCCAGGCGTGCAGCGTCGGAGGGCGAAAGATTCTTGATGCCTTGCTTGGTTTTGTAGTGCCACTTCACCCAGTGACGCTCACCTTTTGCGCTGACAAGGCTGTAAGTGTGGCTGCCGAAGCCGTGCATGTGACGGTAGCCGTCAGGAATACCGCGATCGGAGAACAGAATGGTCACTTGATGCAGCGCTTCAGGCGAATGTGACCAGAAGTCCCACATCATCTGCGCGCTTTTCAGGTTGCTTTGCGGCAGGCGTTTTTGCGTATGGATAAAGTCAGGGAATTTCAGTGGATCGCGAATGAAGAACACGGGCGTGTTGTTGCCAACGATGTCCCAATTACCTTCTTCGGTATAAAACTTCAGAGCAAAACCGCGCGGATCACGTTCGGTATCGGCCGAACCACGCTCGCCACCCACGGTAGAAAAGCGCAGAAACGTCGGGGTTTGTTTACCGACCGCGGCAAACAATTTGGCGCTGGTGTACTCGGTGATGTCACGGGTCACGGTGAATGTCCCGTAGGCGCCCGAGCCTTTAGCGTGCACGCGACGCTCCGGAATGTTTTCACGGTTGAAGTGAGCGAGCTTCTCGATCAGATGAAAGTCGTCGAGCAGCAGCGGGCCACGGGGGCCGGCGGAACGAGAATTCTGGTTGTCAGCGACAGGTGCGCCACTGGCGGTCGTAAGCGTTTTGATCTGGCTCATACGGTCTTCTTCCTCTGTCAGTCTTGAAACTGCCGGCTAATCGGCTTGCTGGGAAGTATTGATCATCAATGTGACAGCCACAAATTCATTAACTTGTGCTTATCGATAGAAAATTACTAATTATGATTCCCAAGCCATAGTGCCAGCTGACCTGTGTCAGAAGCTTGTACGTAAAGCGCATTTTCTTGCAGGCACAAAAAACCGGGCACTAGGCCCGGTTCTTTGTTTCAGACTGACGTCTTACTCGGCGGATACAGCTTCGCCAGCAGTAGCACGATCAACCAACTCGACGTACGCCATAGGCGCGTTGTCGCCAGCGCGGAAACCGCACTTGAGGATGCGCAGGTAGCCACCCTCACGGGTAGCGTAACGCTTGCCCAGGTCGTTGAAGAGCTTACCAACGATAGCTTTCGAACGAGTACGGTCGAAAGCCAGACGGCGGTTAGCCAGGCTGTCTGTCTTGGCCAGAGTGATCAGCGGCTCAGCAACGCGACGCAGTTCTTTGGCTTTTGGCAGAGTAGTTTTGATCAGCTCGTGCTCGAACAGCGACACCGCCATGTTTTGAAACATGGCCTTGCGGTGCGAGCTGGTGCGGCTCAGGTGACGACCACTTTTACGATGACGCATGGTTCATTCCTTACCAAACACTACGTTCGGTGATTACGACGATCAGGCAGTCGCCTTGTCGTCCTTCTTAAGACTTGCAGGCGGCCAGTTGTCGAGGCGCATGCCGAGGGACAGACCGCGGGAGGCCAGAACGTCCTTGATTTCAGTCAAGGATTTCTTGCCCAGGTTCGGAGTCTTCAACAGCTCTACTTCGGTACGCTGAATCAGGTCACCGATGTAGTAGATGTTTTCCGCCTTAAGGCAGTTAGCCGAACGTACAGTCAGTTCCAGATCGTCAACCGGGCGAAGCAGGATCGGATCGATCTCGTCTTCCTGCTCGACAACCACTGGCTCACTGTCACCTTTGAGGTCGACGAACGCAGCCAACTGCTGTTGCAGAATGGTTGCAGCGCGGCGAATAGCCTCTTCAGGATCCAGAGTACCGTTGGTTTCCAGATCAATAACCAGCTTGTCCAGGTTAGTACGCTGCTCGACACGGGCGTTTTCCACCACGTATGCGATACGGCGAACCGGGCTGAACGAAGAGTCAAGCTGCAAGCGACCGATGCTGCGGCTTTCGTCTTCATCGCTCTGACGCGAGTCGGCTGGTTCATAACCACGACCACGAGCTACGGTGAGCTTCATGTTCAGGGCGCCGTTAGACGCCAGGTTAGCGATTACGTGATCGGGATTAACGATCTCGACATCATGATCCAGCTGAATATCGGCAGCGGTAACCACCCCCGAACCCTTCTTCGACAAGGTCAGCGTAACTTCGTCACGACCGTGCAGCTTGATGGCCAGACCTTTAAGGTTCAACAGGATTTCAATTACGTCTTCCTGTACACCTTCGATGGCGCTGTACTCGTGGAGCACACCGTCAATCTCGGCCTCGACTACTGCGCAGCCGGGCATTGAGGACAACAGGATGCGGCGCAGCGCGTTGCCCAGGGTGTGGCCAAAACCACGCTCGAGAGGCTCGAGAGTGATCTTGGCGCGGGTTGGACTGACAACCTGCACATCAATATGGCGGGGTGTCAGGAACTCATTTACCGAAATCTGCATGGATGCACCTATTTTCTAGCCCTTACTTGGAGTAGAGCTCGACAATCAGGCTTTCGTTGATGTCGGCGGACAGATCACTGCGAGCAGGAACGTTCTTGAAAACGCCCGACTTCTTCTCAGTGTCTACTTCTACCCATTCTACGCGGCCACGTTGGGCACACAGATCGAGAGCTTGGACAATGCGAAGTTGGTTTTTTGCTTTCTCGCGAACTGCAACCACGTCACCAGCACGAACCTGATACGACGGAACGTTTACGGTCTGACCGTTAACGCTGATCGACTTGTGCGATACCAGCTGGCGGGATTCGGCACGAGTCGAACCAAAGCCCATACGGTATACAACGTTGTCCAGACGGCATTCGAGCAGTTGCAGCAGGTTTTCACCGGTTGCACCTTTCTTGCCAGCAGCTTCTTTGTAGTAGCCGCTGAACTGACGCTCGAGAACGCCGTAGATACGACGGACCTTCTGCTTTTCACGCAGTTGGGTGCCGTAGTCGGACTGGCGACCGCGGCGTTGGCCGTGGATACCAGGTGCTGCTTCAATGTTGCACTTCGATTCGATCGCGCGCACGCCGCTCTTCAGGAAGAGATCGGTGCCTTCGCGACGAGCGAGTTTGCATTTTGGACCAATGTAACGAGCCATTCTTTACAATCTCCTGGATTACACGCGGCGCTTCTTCGGCGGACGGCACCCGTTGTGCGGGATTGGCGTCACGTCGGTGATGCTGGCGATCTTATAGCCACAGCCGTTCAATGCACGGACAGCGGACTCACGACCTGGACCTGGACCTTTGACGTTAACGTCGAGGTTTTTCAGGCCATATTCCAGCGCAGCTTGACCAGCACGTTCAGCAGCTACTTGAGCAGCAAACGGAGTGGACTTGCGGGAACCGCGGAAACCCGAACCACCGGAGGTAGCCCAAGAAAGCGCGTTACCTTGACGGTCGGTGATGGTCACGATGGTGTTGTTAAAAGAAGCATGGATGTGGGCGATGCCATCAACCACTGTCTTTTTAACTTTTTTACGAGGACGAGCAGCAGGTTTTGCCATGATTAATTTCCTGTCGATTCGCGTGGGCGATTACTTGCGGATCGGCTTACGCGGACCTTTACGGGTACGCGCGTTAGTCTTGGTACGCTGACCGCGTACTGGAAGACCACGACGATGACGCAGACCACGGTAGCAACCGAGGTCCATCAAACGCTTGATTTTCATGTTGATTTCGCGACGCAGGTCACCTTCAGTGGTGAACTTCGCCACTTCGCCACGCAATTGCTCAATCTGCTCGTCGCTCAGATCTTTGATCTTTGCGGCTGGGTTTACCCCAGTCTCTGCGCAAATTTTCTGCGCAGTAGTGCGACCAACACCATAGATGTAGGTCAGCGAGATAACAGTGTGCTTGTTATCTGGAATGTTAACGCCTGCAATACGGGCCATTCAGTGGGACTCCAATTGACAGCTACCTACGCCCCGGAAGCCAAGAAATAGGGCGCGAGATAATATCGCTGTAATAACAAATAATCAACCCGGCAGCGCACTAGCTGCCGGGCTTCAAGCGGATCACACTCAGCCTTGGCGCTGTTTGTGACGCGGTTCCGCGCTGCAAATTACTCGAACAACACCTTCGCGGCGAATAATCTTGCAGTTACGGCACAGCTTTTTCACCGATGCACGAACTTTCATCACCAACTCCTCGAACCTTATGGGTACTCAGCGCAACATGCCGCTGCCGTAACCCTTCAGGTTGGCTTTCTTCATCAGGGATTCGTACTGGTGCGAAACGAGGTGCGATTGTACTTGGGACATGAAGTCCATCACAACCACGACCACGATCAGCAACGAGGTCCCGCCAAGGTAGAACGGAACGTTTGCTGCAACCACCAGGAACTGGGGCAACAGGCATACGGCCGTCATGTATAGAGCACCGAACATGGTCAAGCGGGTCAGAACGCCATCAATGTAGCGCGCAGACTGCTCACCTGGACGGATGCCCGGAATAAAGGCACCGGACTTCTTCAGGTTTTCCGCTACGTCTTTCGGATTGAACATCAACGCCGTATAGAAGAAGCAGAAGAAAATAATCCCTGCACTAAACAGCAGAATATTCAACGGCTGACCAGGAGCGATCGACTGCGAGATGTCCTGCAACCAGCCCATACCTTCAGACTGACCGAACCAGGCACCCAGCGAAGCCGGGAACAGCAAAATGCTGCTCGCGAAAATAGCCGGAATAACACCAGCCATGTTCACTTTCAGCGGCAAGTGGCTTGTCTGCGCAGCAAAAACCTTGCGGCCCTGCTGACGCTTGGCGTAGTGAACAGCGATACGACGCTGACCACGCTCAATGAACACCACAAAACCGATAATCGCTACTGCCAGCAAACCGATGGCAACCAAGGCGAAGATGTTGATATCACCCTGACGCGCAGACTCGAAAGACTGCCCGATTGCTCTCGGAAGACCGGCGACGATACCCGAAAAAATCAACATCGAGATACCGTTACCTACACCACGCTCAGTAATCTGCTCACCCAGCCACATCATGAACATCGCACCAGCCACAAAAGTGGATACCGCGACGAAATGGAAGCCAAAGTCACCAGTGAACGCAACGCCCTGCCCCGCCAGGCCAATGGACATGCCAATAGCCTGAACGAGAGCGAGGACGACGGTGCCGTAGCGGGTGTACTGGCTGATCTTGCGACGGCCAGCTTCACCTTCCTTCTTCAACTGCTCCAGCTGCGGGCTGACGGCGGTCATCAGTTGCATGATGATCGATGCCGAAATGTACGGCATGATCCCCAACGCAAAGATGCTCATCCGTTCCAGCGCACCGCCGGAGAACATGTTGAACAAGCTAAGAATGGTCCCCTCATTCTGTCGAAACAGGTCTGCGAGTCGGTCCGGGTTGATACCTGGAACCGGGATGTGTGCGCCTATTCGGTAGACGATAATCGCCAGGAACAGAAAACGCAGACGAGCCCAGAGTTCAGACATACCGCCTTTGCCGAGCGCAGAGAGAGCACCTTGCTTAGCCATTTATTCCTCGAACTTGCCGCCAGCTGCTTCGATAGCCGCACGCGCACCTTTGGTGGCGCCGATTCCCTTGCCGATAGTGACAGCGCGAGCCACTTCACCGGACAGCATGATTTTCACACGCTGTACGTTGACGTTGATCACGTTGGCATCTTTCAGGGACTGCACGGTGACGATGTCGCCTTCCACTTTAGCCAGCTCGGACAGACGCACTTCTGCGCGGTCCATGGCTTTCAGGGAAACGAAACCGAACTTCGGCAGGCGACGATGCAGCGGCTGTTGACCGCCTTCAAAGCCTGGAGCGATGGTGCCACCGGAGCGGGAGGTCTGACCTTTGTGACCACGGCCACCAGTCTTACCCAAACCGCTACCGATACCACGGCCCGGACGATGCTTTTCGCGACGGGAACCCGGCGCTGGACTCAGATCATTGAGTTTCATCGATTAACCCTCGACACGCAGCATGTAGTAAGCCTTATTGATCATCCCGCGATTCTCGGGAGTATCCTGGACTTCTACAGTGTGACCGATGCGACGCAGACCCAGACCCTTAACGCACAATTTGTGGTTAGGGATGCGGCCGGTCATGCTTTTGATCAGCGTTACTTTAACGGTAGCCATGATCAGAAGATCTCCTTGACAGTCAGACCACGCTTGGCAGCGATGGACTCAGGAGATTGCATAGCCTTCAGACCCTTGAAAGTGGCGTGAACCACGTTTACCGGGTTAGTCGAGCCGTAGCACTTGGCCAGAACGTTCTGAACGCCAGCAACTTCGAGGACAGCACGCATAGCGCCGCCAGCGATGATACCGGTACCTTCAGAAGCAGGCTGCATGTACACCTTCGAAGCGCCGTGACCGGACTTCATTGCGTACTGCAGGGTGGTGCCGTTCAGGTCAACTTGAATCATGTTACGGCGAGCAGCTTCCATTGCCTTCTGGATCGCAGCAGGCACTTCACGTGACTTGCCACGGCCGAAGCCAACACGCCCCTTACCATCACCAACCACGGTCAACGCGGTGAAAGTGAAGATACGGCCGCCTTTAACGGTTTTGGCTACGCGGTTAACTTGAACCAGCTTCTCAATGTAGCCTTCGTCGCGCTTTTGGTCGTTATTTGACATAACTTAGAACTCCAGCCCAGCTTCACGAGCAGCATCAGCCAGCGCTTTAACGCGGCCGTGGTACTTGAAGCCAGAGCGGTCGAAAGCCACTTGCGAGACGCCAGCGGCCTTAGCACGCGTAGCGACCAGCTGGCCAACCTTTGTGGCCGCGTCGATGTTGCCAGTGGCGCCATCACGCAGTTCTTTATCCAAAGTCGAGGCACTTGCCAGGACTTTGTTGCCGTCGGCCGAGATGACCTGGGCGTAGATGTGCTGCGACGAGCGGAACACGCAGAGACGCACGACTTCGAGTTCGTGCATTTTCAGGCGTGCTTTGCGAGCGCGACGCAGTCGAGTAACTTTTTTGTCGGTCATTTGCTATGCCCTACTTCTTCTTGGCTTCTTTACGACGGACGACTTCGTCCGCGTAGCGCACACCTTTGCCTTTGTACGGCTCTGGTGGACGGAAGTCGCGGATCTCAGCGGCCACTTGACCTACCAGCTGCTTGTCGATGCCCTTGATCAGGATATCGGTCTGGCTAGGGGTCTCAGCGGTGATGCCTTCCGGCAGTTCGTAATCCACTGGGTGCGAGAAGCCAAGGGCAAGGTTCAGAACCGTGCCTTTTGCTTGCGCTTTGTAACCAACACCGACCAGCTGGAGCTTGCGCTCGAAGCCTTGGCTTACGCCTTGGACCATGTTGTTTACCAACGCACGCGTGGTACCGGCCATTGCGCGAGTTTGTTGATCGCCATTGCGAGCAGCGAAACGCAGCTCACCAGCTTCTTCAACAATCTCAACGGACGAATGGATGTTCAGTTCAAGAGTGCCCTTGGCACCCTTCACCGAAAGCTGTTGGCCTGCGAATTTTACTTCGACACCGGCTGGCAGCTTAACGGGGTTCTTAGCGACGCGAGACATGCTTATCCCCCCTTAGAACACAGTGCAAAGAACTTCGCCGCCGACACCGGCAGCGCGCGCAGCACGATCCGTCATCACACCTTTGTTGGTGGAGACGATAGACACGCCAAGACCGCCACGAACTTTCGGCAGATCTTCAACGGACTTGTACTGACGCAGGCCTGGACGACTAACGCGCTTCACTTCTTCGATAACCGGACGGCCTTCGAAGTACTTCAGCGAGATGGACAGCGACGGCTTAGCGTCGGTGGTGATCTGAAAATCCGCGATGTAACCTTCGTCCTTCAGGACTTTTGCTACAGCAGCCTTCAACGTGGAAGACGGCATGCTTACGACAGACTTTTCAGCCATCTGGGCATTACGGATTCGAGTTAGCATGTCCGCTAACGGGTCCTGCATACTCATGGGCTAGACGCTCCTAATACAGAAAAATTAGCCTTGCGGCTACTACTTGTCGCCGAGAACTTCCGGGCATGAAAAACACGGGCTCAGGCGAGCCGGTCATTCTAGACACACCCCAGAAATGAATCAAGCCCCAAAAGGGGCTTGATTCAGATTCAAGGCCACCGATGGTCAGGTTCTTGCGAACCCGAACATCGAGACTTTGACAGCAATTACCAGCTGGCTTTAACCAGACCTGGTACGTCACCACGCATTGCAGCTTCACGCAGCTTGTTACGGCCAAGGCCGAACTTGCGGTAAACGCCGTGCGGACGACCAGTCAGGCGGCAACGGTTACGCATGCGCGAAGCACTTGCGTCACGTGGTTGCTTCTGCAGAGCTACGGTAGCTTCCCAACGCGCTTCTGGACTTGCGTTCAGATCGACGATGATAGCTTTCAGCGCTGCACGCTTGGTGGCGTACTTGGCAACGGTGAGCTGACGTTTCAGCTCACGGTTTTTCATGCTCTTCTTGGCCATTTTCCTACTCCAATCAGTTGCGGAACGGGAATTTGAAAGCACGCAGCAGAGCGCGGCCTTCATCATCGTTCTTGGCAGTGGTGGTCAGGGTAATGTCCAGACCGCGGAGAGCATCGATCTTGTCGTAGTCGATTTCCGGGAAAATGATCTGCTCTTTCACGCCCATGCTGTAGTTACCACGACCATCGAAGGACTTGGCATTCAGGCCGCGGAAGTCGCGAACCCGAGGCAGGGAGATCGACAGCAGACGATCCAGGAACTCATACATACGCTCACGGCGCAGAGTCACCTTGACGCCGATCGGCCATCCTTCACGGACTTTGAAGCCAGCGATGGATTTACGAGCGTAGGTCACAACGACTTTTTGGCCGGTGATCTTTTCCAGGTCAGCAACAGCATGCTCGATGACTTTTTTGTCACCGACAGCTTCGCCCAGACCCATGTTCAGGGTGATTTTTGTAACGCGTGGAACTTCCATCACGTTCGAAAGCTTAAGTTCTTCCTTAAGTTTCGGTGCGATTTCCTTCCAGTAAATCTCTTTTAGTCGTGCCATGGTCTTCTACCTAGCAGTGTTCAAGCATCAACCGCTTTTTGGGTCGACTTGAAGACACGAATTTTCTTGCCGTCTTCTACTTTGAAACCAACGCGGTCAGCCTTGTTGGTTTCGCCGTTGAAAATGGCGACGTTAGAAGCGTCCAGTGGAGCTTCTTTTTCGACGATACCGCCTTGTACGCCCGACATCGGGTTAGGCTTGGTATGACGCTTAACCAGGTTCAGACCGCCAATAACCAGACGGTTATTGGCGAGAACCTTAAGCACCTTACCGCGCTTACCTTTGTCTTTGCCGGCGATCACGATGATCTCGTCGTCACGACGAATCTTTTGCATGTCGGATCTCCTTACAGCACTTCTGGGGCGAGCGAGACGATCTTCATGAACTTCTCAGTACGAAGCTCACGGGTCACTGGCCCAAAGATACGGGTGCCGATCGGCTCTTGCTTGTTGTTCAGAAGAACAGCAGCGTTGCCATCAAAGCGGATAATGGAGCCATCAGCACGACGTACGCCGTGACGAGTGCGGACTACAACAGCAGTCATCACTTGGCCTTTTTTCACTTTACCGCGAGGAATTGCTTCCTTCACGGTAACTTTGATGATGTCACCGATACCAGCGTAACGACGATGGGAGCCACCCAGCACCTTGATGCACATAACACGGCGAGCGCCGCTGTTATCGGCCACATCGAGCATGGATTGAGTCTGAATCATATAATTTCTCCGACCCCTAGTCCTTAGACTTCCACAGCGCGTTCGAGAACATCAACCAGCGCCCAAGACTTGGTCTTGGCCAAAGGACGAGTTTCACGAATAGTGACTTTGTCGCCGATGTGGCACTGATTGGTTTCGTCGTGCGCGTGCAGCTTAGTCGAACGCTTAACGTATTTACCGTAGATCGGGTGCTTTACGCGACGCTCGATCAGTACGGTGATGGTTTTGTCCATCTTGTCGCTGACAACACGGCCAGTCAGCGTACGGACAGTTTTTTCGGCTTCAGCCATGATCACTTACCTGCCTGCTGGTTGAGCACAGTCTTCACGCGAGCGATGTCACGCTTAACTTGCGAGAGCAGATGAGACTGCCCCAACTGGCCAGTTGCTTTCTGCATACGCAGATTGAACTGGTCGCGCAGCAAGCCGAGCAGTTGCTCGTTCAGCTGCTGTGCGGATTTTTCACGAAGTTCATTCGCTTTCATCACATCACCGTCCGTTTAACAAAGGCGGTGGCGAGCGGCAGCTTTGCAGCAGCCAGGGCAAAAGCCTCACGCGCCAGCTCTTCAGAAACACCCTCGATTTCATACAGGACTTTACCTGGCTGAATCTGGGCAACCCAGTACTCCACACTACCCTTACCTTTACCCATCCGAACTTCGAGTGGCTTCTTGGAAATAGGCTTGTCCGGGAATACACGGATCCAGATCTTGCCGCCACGTTTAACGTGACGGGTCAGAGCACGACGCGCTGACTCGATCTGACGAGCGGTGAGACGACCACGAGCTACAGACTTCAGCGCGAACTCGCCGAAGCTGACTTTGCTACCGCGCTGAGCCAGACCACGGTTGTGGCCTGTCATCTGCTTGCGGAACTTCGTACGCTTAGGTTGCAACATTTGGCGTACCCCTTACTTAGCAGCTTTTTTACGAGGCGCTGGTGCTTGTGGTTTCAGCTCTTCTTGGCGACCACCAATTACTTCGCCTTTGAAGATCCAAACCTTTACACCGATCACACCGTAAGTGGTGTGAGCTTCGTAGTTGGCATAGTCGATGTCGGCACGCAGGGTGTGCAATGGCACACGACCTTCGCGATACCATTCAGTACGTGCGATTTCAGCACCGCCGAGACGACCGCTCACTTGGATTTTGATGCCTTTGGCACCAATGCGCATGGCGTTCTGAACGGCGCGCTTCATAGCGCGACGGAACATTACACGACGCTCCAGCTGCTGAGCTACGCTCTGCGCAACCAGCATACCGTCGAGTTCCGGCTTGCGGATCTCTTCGATATTGATGTGCACAGGCACACCCATTTGCTTGGTCAGGTCCTGACGCAGTTTCTCAACATCTTCACCTTTCTTCCCGATAACGATACCTGGACGAGCGGTGTGGATGGTGATACGTGCAGTTTGGGCCGGACGATGGATATCGATACGGCTTACGGACGCGCTTTTTAGTTTGTCTTGGAGATACTCACGCACTTTCAGATCTGCGAACAAGTAGTCCGCATAAGTCCGACCGTCTGCGTACCAGACGGAGGTGTGCTCCTTGACGATTCCCAGGCGAATGCCAATGGGATGTACTTTCTGACCCATCTCTTCGACTCCGTTACTTGTCAGCAACCTTGACAGTGATATGGCAAGACCGCTTGACGATGCGATCAGCACGGCCTTTGGCACGTGGCATGATGCGCTTCAGCGAACGCCCTTCGTTGACGAAAACGGTGCTGACCTTAAGGTCATCAACGTCTGCGCCTTCGTTATGCTCGGCGTTGGCTACGGCCGACTCCAGCACTTTCTTCATGATCTCGGCGGCTTTCTTACTGCTGAAAGCCAACAAGTTGAGCGCTTCGCCCACCTTCTTCCCGCGGATCTGGTCGGCGACCAAGCGGGCTTTCTGGGCGGAGATTCGAGCGCCCGACAACTTAGCGGCTACTTCCATTTCCTTACCCCTTAACGCTTGGCTTTCTTGTCAGCCACGTGCCCGCGATAGTTGCGGGTACCGGCGAACTCGCCCAGTTTGTGGCCGACCATGTCTTCGTTAACGAGAACCGGGACGTGCTGACGACCGTTGTGTACTGCGATGGTCAGACCGACCATTTGTGGCAGGATCATCGAACGACGCGACCAAGTCTTAATTGGTTTGCGATCGTTCTTTTCCGCCGCCACTTCGATCTTCTTCAGTAGGTGAAGATCAATAAAAGGACCTTTTTTCAGAGAACGTGGCACTGTCGTATCCCTCTATTTACTTGCGACGACGGACGATCATTTTGTCGGTACGCTTATTACCACGAGTCTTCGCGCCCTTAGTCGGGAAGCCCCATGGCGATACCGGATGACGACCACCAGAGGTACGACCTTCACCACCACCATGTGGGTGGTCAACCGGGTTCATGGCAACACCACGAACGGTTGGGCGAACGCCACGCCAGCGCTTGGCACCAGCTTTACCCAGCGAACGCAGGCTGTGCTCGGAGTTCGAGACTTCGCCCAGGGTCGCACGGCATTCAGCCAGGACTTTACGCATTTCACCGGAACGCAGACGCAGGGTAACGTACACGCCTTCACGAGCGATCAACTGAGCCGAAGCACCAGCGGAACGAGCGATCTGTGCGCCTTTACCTGGCTTCAGTTCGATGCCGTGTACGGTAGAACCGACTGGAATGTTGCGCAGTTGCAGAGCGTTGCCTGGCTTGATTGGAGCCAGAGCGCCTGCGATCAGCTGGTCGCCAGCACTCACGCCTTTAGGGGCGATGATGTAGCGGCGCTCGCCGTCTGCGTAGCAGAGCAGTGCGATGTGAGCAGTACGGTTTGGATCGTATTCGATACGCTCGACAGTGGCGACGATGCCATCTTTGTCGTTGCGACGGAAATCGACCATACGATAATGCTGCTTATGACCACCACCGATGTGACGCGTGGTAATACGGCCATTGTTGTTACGACCACCAGTCTTCGATTTTTTCTCGAGCAGCGGTGCGTGAGGAGCGCCTTTATGCAGCTCCTGGTTGACCACCTTGACCACAAAACGGCGGCCAGGGGAAGTCGGTTTGCATTTAACGATTGCCATGATGCACCCCTTCCTTACTCAGCACTGCTGCTGAAATCGAGATCTTGGCCTGGCTGAAGGGAGATAACTGCCTTCTTCCAGTCATTACGCTTGCCCAGACCGCGAGCAGTGCGCTTGCTCTTACCCAGAACGTTCAGGGTAGTGACGCGCTCTACTTTCACGCTGAACAGGCTTTCGACGGCCTTCTTGATTTCCAGCTTGGTTGCATCAGTAGCAACCTTGAAAACGAACTGGCCTTTCTTGTCTGCCAGAACCGTAGCCTTCTCGGAAACGTGCGGGCCAAGCAGAACTTTAAATACGCGTTCCTGGTTCATCCCAGCAGCTCCTCGAATTTCTTCACGGCCGACACGGTGATCAACACCTTGTCGTATGCGATCAGACTAACTGGATCGGAACCTTGAACGTCACGTACATCAACGTGCGGCAGGTTACGAGCAGCCAGGTACAGGTTCTGATCAACAGCGTCCGACACGATCAAAACGTCGGTCAGGCTCATGTTGTTCAGCTTGCCCAGCAGATCTTTGGTTTTCGGAGTTTCAACAGCGAAATCCTGAACCACGACCAGACGATCAGTACGCACCAGCTCAGCAAGAATGGAACGCATCGCTGCGCGATACATCTTCTTGTTCAGCTTCTGGGAGTGATCCTGTGGACGTGCTGCAAAAGTGGTACCGCCGCCACGCCAGATTGGGCTACGGATAGTACCGGCACGAGCACGGCCAGTACCTTTCTGACGCCATGGGCGCTTACCGCCACCACGAACGTCGGAACGGGTCTTTTGCTGCTTGGTACCTTGACGGCCGCCGGCCATGTAGGCCACGACTGCTTGGTGAACCAGCGTCTCGTTGAATTCGCCGCCAAATGTCAGTTCGGAAACTTCGATCGCTTGAGCGTCATTTACATTTAATTGCATGTCAGCTTCCCCTTAACCGCGAGCCTTGGCTGCTGGACGTACAACCAGGTTGCCGCCAGTAGCGCCAGGAACAGCACCCTTGACCAACAACAGATTGCGTTCAGCGTCCACGCGCACTACTTCCAGGGACTGCACGGTCACGCGCTCAGCGCCCATATGACCGGACATTTTTTTGCCCTTGAATACACGACCAGGAGTCTGGCACTGGCCGATAGAGCCTGGGACGCGGTGGGATACGGAGTTACCGTGGGTGTTATCTTGCCCGCGGAAATTCCAACGCTTGATCGTACCCTGAAAGCCCTTACCCTTGGACTGACCGGTTACATCAACCAGTTGACCAGCGGCGAAGATTTCAGCGTTGATCAGATCGCCAGCCTGGTACTCGCCTTCTTCAAGACGGAATTCCATGGTGGTGCGACCAGCGGCAACGTTCGCTTTAGCGAAGTGGCCAGCCTGAGCTGCTGTTACACGCGAAGCACGACGCTCGCCGACAGTGACTTGCACTGCACGATAGCCATCGGTCTCTTCAGTTTTGAACTGGGTGACGCGATTCGGTTCGATCTCAATGACCGTGACCGGAATGGAGACACCTTCTTCGGTGAAAATACGGGTCATACCGCATTTACGACCGACTACACCAATAGTCATGTTGTAAACCTCATGAGTGTACGGGGCTTTCACCCGCTATGGCCGCCCATTTCAGAGCGTTACACGACTAAGACCGAGTCTTAGCCGAGGCTGATCTGCACTTCCACACCGGCCGCAAGATCAAGCTTCATAAGAGCATCAACGGTTTTATCCGTTGGCTGGACGATGTCCAGAACGCGCTTATGAGTGCGGATTTCGTACTGGTCGCGCGCGTCTTTGTTGACGTGCGGAGAAACCAGAACGGTGAACCGCTCTTTACGGGTAGGCAGTGGAATTGGACCACGCACTTGAGCACCAGTACGTTTCGCGGTTTCCACGATTTCCTGGGTTGATTGGTCGATCAGGCGATGGTCAAAAGCCTTCAACCTGATACGGATTTGCTGATTTTGCATTGGATTTCAGACTCCGGCTGCTATTCCCACCGAGCGCAATACGCCCGTTAAAAGGAGGCGCAATTCTATAGACGCCCCAGATAGGTGTCAACCCAATAAAAAAGCCCCCGCTGAGCGGGGGCTTTCTCAAGTCAACAAGCAAACTCTATAAAAGAGATTACTCGATGATTTTGGCTACGACGCCAGCGCCGACGGTACGACCGCCTTCACGGATAGCGAAACGCAGACCATCTTCCATCGCGATGGTTTTGATCAGGGTAACAGTCATCTGAATGTTATCACCTGGCATTACCATTTCAACGCCTTCTGGCAGCTCGCAGTTACCAGTCACGTCAGTAGTACGGAAGTAGAACTGTGGACGGTAGCCTTTGAAGAACGGAGTATGACGACCGCCTTCTTCCTTGCTCAGAACGTAAACTTCTGCGGTGAACTTGGTGTGCGGCTTAACGGTACCCGGCTTAACCAGAACCTGACCACGCTCAACGTCGTCACGCTTGGTGCCACGCAGCAGTACGCCGCAGTTCTCGCCAGCACGACCTTCGTCGAGCAGCTTGCGGAACATTTCAACACCGGTGCAAGTAGTCACGGTGGTGTCACGCAGACCAACGATTTCCAGAGGATCCTGAACACGAACGATACCGCGCTCGATACGACCAGTCACAACAGTACCGCGACCAGAGATCGAGAATACGTCTTCGATTGGCATCAGGAACGGCTTGTCGGTCAGACGTACTGGTTCTGGGATGTAGCTGTCCAGAGTTTCAACCAGCTTCTTGACGGCAGTGGTGCCCATCTCGTTGTCGTCTTTGCCTTCCAGAGCCATACGAGCCGAACCGATGATGATTGGAGTGTCATCGCCCGGGAAGTCGTAGGTGGACAGCAGGTCGCGAACTTCCATCTCAACCAGTTCCAGCAGCTCAGCGTCGTCTACCAGGTCAGCCTTGTTCAGGAAAACCACGATGTACGGAACGCCAACCTGACGGGACAGCAGGATGTGCTCACGGGTTTGTGGCATCGGACCATCAGCGGCCGAGCAAACCAGAATAGCGCCGTCCATTTGAGCAGCACCGGTGATCATGTTCTTCACATAGTCAGCGTGACCTGGGCAGTCAACGTGAGCGTAGTGACGGATCTTCGAGTTGTACTCAACGTGTGCGGTGTTGATGGTGATACCGCGAGCTTTCTCTTCCGGTGCGCTGTCGATCTTGTCGAAGTCAACGATTGCCGAACCGAAAACTTCGGAGCAAACGCGAGTCAGAGCAGCAGTCAGAGTGGTTTTACCGTGGTCAACGTGACCGATGGTGCCAACGTTGACGTGCGGTAGGGAACGATCAAATTTTTCTTTAGCCACGACAATTAACTCCTAGCCTAAAGGGGCTGAATCAGCCTTGTTTTTTGGTTACGGATTCGACGATGTGCGACGGAGCCGTATCGTATTTTTTGAATTCCATAGAGTAGCTTGCGCGACCCTGAGACATGGAACGAACGTCGGTCGCATAACCGAACATCTCACCCAGTGGAACCTCGGCACGGATAACCTTGCCGGACACTGTGTCTTCCATACCCTGGATCATGCCGCGACGACGGTTAAGGTCGCCCATCACATCACCCATATAGTCTTCAGGCGTAACAACCTCTACAGCCATGATCGGCTCAAGCAACTCACCACCGCCCTTCTGGGCCAGTTGCTTGGTCGCCATGGATGCAGCCACTTTAAACGCCATCTCGTTGGAGTCGACGTCGTGGTAAGAACCATCGAACACGGTAGCCTTCAGGCCGATCAGCGGATAGCCGGCAACTACGCCGTTCTTCATCTGCTCTTCGATACCCTTCTGGATAGCCGGGATGTATTCCTTAGGAACCACACCACCTACTACTTCGTTCACGAATTGCAGACCTTCCTGACCTTCGTCAGCAGGAGCAAAACGGATCCAGCAGTGACCGAACTGACCACGACCGCCGGACTGACGAACGAACTTGCCTTCGATTTCACAGTTCTTCGTGATGCGCTCACGATACGAAACCTGAGGCTTGCCGATGTTGGCTTCGACGTTGAACTCACGGCGCATCCGGTCAACCAGGATGTCCAGGTGCAGCTCGCCCATGCCGGAGATGATCGTTTGACCAGTCTCTTCATCAGTTTTAACGCGGAAAGACGGGTCTTCCTGGGCCAGCTTGCCCAGTGCGATACCCATTTTTTCCTGGTCATCCTTGGTCTTAGGCTCTACGGCAACCGAAATAACCGGCTCCGGGAAGTCCATGCGAACCAGGATGATTGGCTTGTCAGCGTTGCAGAGGGTTTCACCAGTGGTGACGTCCTTCATGCCGATCAGGGCCGCGATGTCGCCAGCGCGTACTTCCTTGATCTCTTCACGGGCGTTTGCGTGCATTTGCACCATACGACCCACGCGCTCTTTCTTGCCTTTAACCGAGTTGATCACGCCGTCGCCGGAGGCCAACACGCCCGAGTAAACGCGGACGAAAGTCAAAGTACCCACGAATGGGTCGGTAGCGATCTTGAACGCCAGAGCCGAGAACGGCTCATTGTCGTCTGCATGACGCTCCATCTCTTCTTCCTCGTTATCAGGGTTGGTACCCTTGATAGCAGGAATGTCGGTTGGAGCAGGCAGGTAGTCGATAACGGCGTCGAGAACCAAGGGAACACCCTTGTTCTTGAAGGAGGAACCGCAAACAGCCAAGACGATCTCACCAGCGATAGTACGCTGACGCAGAGCAGCCTTGATTTCCACGTTGGTGAGTTCTTCACCTTCGAGGTACTTGTTCATCAGCTCTTCACTGGCTTCGGCAGCAGCCTCAACCATGTTGTTACGCCACTCGTCAGCCAGCTCCTGCAGTTCTGCAGGGATAGGCTTGCGAACAGGCACCATACCTTTGTCAGCATCGTTCCAGTACACAGCTTCCATGTTGATCAGATCGATCTGACCCTGGAAGTTGTCTTCGGAACCGATAGCCAACTGGATCGGCACCGGAGTGTGACCCAGACGTTGCTTGATCTGGCCGATCACGCGCAGGAAGTTGGCACCAGCACGGTCCATCTTGTTTACATAAACAAGACGTGGAACGCCGTATTTGTTGGCTTGACGCCATACGGTTTCCGACTGAGGCTCAACACCCGAAGTACCGCAGAACACAACGACAGCGCCGTCGAGTACGCGCAGGGAACGCTCAACTTCAATAGTGAAGTCAACGTGGCCCGGGGTATCGATTACGTTAAAGCGATGCTCGTCCTTGTACTGCTTCTCGGAACCTTTCCAGAAGGCGGTGATAGCAGCAGAAGTAATGGTAATACCACGCTCCTGCTCCTGCACCATCCAGTCTGTGGTCGCGGCGCCATCATGCACCTCGCCCATTTTGTGACTTTTGCCGGTGTAAAAAAGGACGCGCTCGGTGGTGGTGGTTTTGCCAGCATCCACGTGAGCGACGATACCGATGTTACGGTAGCGGCTAATCGGAGTAGTACGAGCCATAAAGCCCTCGCAAAATTAGTGAAGCTAAAATTAGAAGCGGTAGTGCGAGAAAGCTTTGTTAGCTTCAGCCATACGGTGCACGTCTTCACGCTTCTTAACAGCAGCACCTTTACCTTCAGCAGCATCCAGCAGTTCGCCAGCCAAACGCAGAGCCATAGACTTCTCGCCACGCTTACGTGCGAAGTCTACCAACCAGCGCATTGCCAGAGCGTTACGACGGGAAGGACGAACCTCGACCGGAACCTGGTAAGTAGCACCACCAACGCGGCGCGACTTCACTTCGACCAGCGGAGCGATGGCGTCGAGTGCTTTTTCGAAGAGTTCCAGGGGATCGGTGCCAGCCTTACGGGTCGCAACGGTTTCCAGGGCACCATAAACGATACGCTCGGCAACGGCTTTCTTGCCGCTTTCCATAACGTGGTTCATGAATTTGGCGAGGATCTGGCTTCCGTATTTCGGATCGTCCAGAATCTCACGCTTTGCTGCTACGCGACGTCTTGGCATGATAAGCCCTCAAGCGGTCTTCAGGTTAGCTCGGGACAGATCCAATGGATGCGTGCCCGACCTTACTCTTATCGACTCAATAAAATGAAAATCTGCAAAACGGCCGATTACTTCGGACGCTTGGTACCGTACTTCGAACGACCCTGGTTACGACCTTTAACGCCGGAAGTATCCAAGGAGCCGCGAACGGTGTGGTAACGAACACCTGGCAAGTCTTTTACACGACCGCCACGAATCAGTACCACGCTGTGCTCTTGCAGGTTGTGACCTTCACCACCGATGTACGAGGAAACCTCGAAACCGTTGGTCAGGCGCACACGGCATACTTTACGCAGTGCCGAGTTAGGTTTTTTCGGCGTAGTGGTGTACACACGGGTGCACACGCCACGACGTTGCGGGCAGTTCTGCAGCGCAGGCACGTCGGATTTCTCGACGATACGCTTACGCGGCTGACGTACCAGCTGGTTGATAGTTGCCATCTACTAGCTCCACTGTTGTCTTGCGACGCTATTGTCTTGCAAGAAAAGCAAAATGGCAGGAACGAATTCCCGCCAAATTTAGGGGATCAAGAGTCTAAAGAGGATCTTGTCCCCAGTCAAGGCAAGGCCCCGACCTCCCCGCCCCCCGAACCTCGACAAATTGTCTCGATTCGATGAACGGAGCGATCAGGGCCTTACGCTCATTTATCGCAGAACTCAGTTACCGCTCGAGTTCAGCGCTTCGGTCAGTGCAGCTTCCACTTCACTGGCGCTTACGCGCAACGGCTTGTCTGCTTCACGACGACGCTTGCGCTCGCTGTGATATGCCAGGCCGGTACCTGCCGGGATCAGACGACCCACGACAACGTTTTCTTTCAGGCCGCGCAGGTAATCGCGCTTGCCGGTGACTGCCGCTTCGGTCAGTACGCGGGTGGTTTCCTGGAAGGAAGCCGCCGAGATGAACGATTCGGTGGACAACGACGCCTTGGTGATACCCAGCAGAACGCGAGTGTACTTGGAGACGAACTTGTCTTCGCCGCCCAGACGCTCGTTCTCTACCAGTACGTGAGTCAGTTCCATCTGGTCGCCCTTGATGAAACTGGAATCGCCGGATTCAGCGATTTCAACTTTACGCAACATCTGACGCAGGATGGTCTCGATGTGCTTGTCGTTGATCTTCACGCCTTGCAGACGGTAAACGTCCTGGATCTCGTTGACGATGTACTTGGCCAGCGCGCTCACACCCAGCAAACGCAGGATGTCGTGCGGATCGCTCGGGCCGTCGGAGATAACTTCGCCGCGGTTGACCTGCTCACCCTCGAACACGTTCAGGTGACGCCACTTCGGAATCAGCTCTTCATACGGATCGCTACCATCGTTCGGGGTAATAACCAGACGGCGCTTGCCTTTGGTTTCTTTACCGAACGCGATGGTGCCGCTGACTTCAGCCAGAATCGACGCTTCTTTCGGACGACGAGCTTCGAACAAGTCGGCAACACGCGGCAGACCACCGGTGATGTCGCGGGTCTTCGAAGTTTCTTGCGGGATACGCGCGATAACATCACCGATCGCGATCTTCGCACCGTCCGCAACACCGACCAGGGCGTTGGCTGGCAGGAAGTACTGAGCGATAACGTCAGTGCCTGGCAGCAACAGATCCTTGCCGTTGTCGTCGACCATCTTCACTGCTGGACGGATTTCCTTGCCCGCAGCTGGACGATCTTTCGCGTCGAGTACTTCAATGTTGGTCATACCGGTCAATTCGTCAGTCTGACGCTTGATCGTGATGCCTTCTTCCATGCCCACGTAGGTCACGGTACCTTTCATTTCGGTAACGATCGGGTGAGTGTGCGGATCCCACTTGGCCACGATTGCGCCAGCGTCGACCTTGTCACCCTCTTTAACCGAAATCACAGCACCGTACGGCAGCTTGTAACGCTCGCGCTCACGACCGAAGTCATCAGCGATGGCCAGCTCACCGGAACGGGACACAGCCACCAAGTGACCATCCACTCGCTCAACGTGTTTCAGGTTGTGCAGACGGACGGTACCGCCATTCTTCACCTGAACGCTGTCGGCTGCGGAAGTACGGCTTGCCGCACCACCGATGTGGAACGTACGCATCGTCAGCTGGGTACCAGGCTCACCGATGGACTGGGCAGCGATAACGCCGACCGCTTCACCGATGTTCACCTGGTGACCACGAGCCAAGTCACGACCGTAGCACTTGGCGCAAATGCCATAGCGGGTTTCGCAGCTGATCGGCGAACGCACGATCACTTCGTCGATGCTGTTCAGCTCGATGAATTCAACCCACTTCTCGTCTACCAGAGTACCGGCCGGAACGATAACGTCCTCGGTGCCTGGCTTGAATACGTCACGGGCAATAACACGACCCAATACGCGCTCACCCAACGGCTCTACAACGTCACCGCCTTCAATGTGCGGAGTCATCAGCAGACCGTGTTCGGTGCCGCAATCGATCTCGGTTACAACCAGATCCTGCGCCACGTCTACCAGACGACGAGTCAGGTAACCGGAGTTCGCAGTTTTCAACGCGGTATCCGCCAGACCTTTACGAGCACCGTGAGTGGAGATGAAGTACTGAAGTACGCTCAAACCTTCACGGAAGTTCGCAGTAATCGGCGTTTCAATGATGGAGCCGTCCGGCTTGGCCATCAGACCACGCATACCGGCCAGCTGACGAATCTGTGCTGCGGAACCCCGCGCACCCGAGTCGGCCATCATGTACATCGAGTTGAACGACTCTTGGTCGACTTCAACGCCGTGACGGTCGATAACCTTCTCTTTCGAGAGGTTGGCCATCATTGCCTTGGAAACTTCGTCGTTCGCTTTCGACCAAAGGTCGATTACTTTGTTGTACTTCTCGCCCTGGGTTACCAGGCCGGAGGCGTACTGGCTCTCGATCTCTTTCACTTCGTCGGTGGCAGCACCGATGATGCGGGCTTTCTCGTCCGGGATAACGAAGTCGTTAACACCGATGGAAACGCCGGAGATGGTCGAGTAAGCGAAACCGGTGTACATCAACTGGTCAGCGAAGATCACGGTCTCTTTCAAACCAACCACGCGGTAGCACTGGTTGATCAGCTTGGAGATCGCCTTTTTCTTCATCGGCAGGTTGACGACGTCGTACGACAGACCTTTTGGCACAACCTGGAACAGCAGCGCACGGCCGACAGTGGTGTCGACGATACGGGTACCGCTCACGCTGTTGCCGTCACGGTCGTTGACGGTTTCGTTGATACGAACCTTAACCTTGGCGTGCAGTGCGGCTTCGCCGGCACGGAACACACGGTCAACTTCCTGCAGATCCGCGAACACACGACCTTCGCCTTTGGCGTTGATCGCTTCACGAGTCATGTAGTACAGACCCAATACAACGTCCTGCGACGGAACGATGATTGGCTCACCGTTGGCTGGCGACAGAATGTTGTTGGTCGACATCATCAACGCGCGCGCTTCCAACTGGGCTTCCAGTGTCAGCGGTACGTGCACGGCCATTTGGTCGCCGTCGAAGTCGGCGTTGTACGCGGCGCAGACCAGCGGGTGCAGCTGGATAGCCTTACCTTCGATCAGTACCGGTTCAAACGCCTGGATACCCAGACGGTGAAGGGTCGGTGCACGGTTGAGAAGAACCGGGTGTTCGCGAATCACTTCAGCGAGAACGTCCCAAACCTCTGGCAGTTCGCGCTCGACCATTTTCTTGGCCGCTTTGATGGTGGTCGCGAGACCACGCATTTCCAGCTTGCCGAAAATGAACGGTTTGAACAGCTCGAGAGCCATCTTCTTCGGCAGACCGCACTGGTGCAGACGCAGGGTCGGGCCTACGGTAATTACCGAACGACCGGAGTAGTCAACACGCTTACCGAGCAAGTTCTGACGGAAACGGCCTTGCTTACCCTTGATCATGTCGGCCAGGGATTTCAGAGGACGCTTGTTCGAACCGGTGATAGCGCGGCCACGACGACCGTTGTCGAGCAGAGCATCGACAGCTTCCTGCAACATACGCTTTTCGTTGCGCACGATGATGTCCGGAGCGGACAGATCCAGCAGGCGCTTCAAACGGTTGTTACGGTTGATCACTCGACGATACAGATCGTTGAGGTCGGAAGTCGCAAAACGACCGCCGTCCAGCGGGACCAGTGGACGCAGATCTGGCGGCAGAACAGGCAGAACGGTCAGCACCATCCACTCTGGCAGGTTGCCGGAACCCTGGAAGGCTTCCATCAACTTCAGACGCTTGGACAGCTTCTTGATCTTGGTTTCCGAGTTGGTTTGCGGAATTTCTTCGCGCAGACGGCCAATCTCGTGTTCCAGGTCGATAGCGTGCAGCAGTTCACGGACAGCTTCAGCACCCATGCGGGCGTCGAAGTCGTCACCGAACTCTTCCAGCGCTTCGAAGTACTGCTCGTCGTTCAGCAGCTGACCTTTTTCAAGGGTGGTCATGCCTGGATCGATAACGACATAGCTCTCGAAGTAGAGAACGCGTTCGATATCACGCAGGGTCATGTCCATCAGCAAGCCGATACGGGACGGCAGCGATTTCAGGAACCAGATGTGGGCAACTGGCGAAGCCAGTTCGATGTGCGCCATGCGCTCACGACGAACCTTGGCCAGTGCAACTTCAACGCCGCACTTCTCGCAGATCACACCACGGTGCTTCAAGCGCTTGTACTTACCGCACAGGCACTCGTAATCCTTTACCGGGCCAAAGATCTTGGCGCAGAACAGGCCGTCACGCTCAGGTTTGAACGTACGGTAGTTGATGGTTTCCGGCTTTTTAACTTCACCGAACGACCATGAGCGGATCATCTCAGGCGAGGCCAATCCGATACGGATGGCGTCGAACTCTTCGACTTGACCCTGGTTTTTCAGCAAATTCAGTAGGTCTTTCAAGGCCTTTCCTCCTGGCGGAGCAGAGAGCGGGCAATCCTGCCCCGCTCTCGATTCGCGTCACGTGTTATTCGGTTTCCAGATCGATATCGATGCCGAGGGAACGAATTTCCTTGATCAACACGTTGAAGGACTCGGGCATGCCCGGCTCCATACGGTGATCGCCATCCACGATGTTTTTGTACATCTTGGTACGGCCGTTCACATCGTCCGACTTCACTGTGAGCATTTCTTGCAGAGTGTAAGCAGCACCGTATGCTTCCAGTGCCCAGACCTCCATCTCCCCGAAACGCTGACCACCGAACTGCGCCTTACCACCCAGCGGCTGCTGGGTAACCAGGCTGTACGAACCGGTAGAACGCGCGTGCATCTTGTCGTCTACCAAGTGGTTCAGCTTCAGCATGTACATGTAGCCAACGGTAACTGGACGCTCGAACTTGTTGCCGGTACGGCCGTCAGTCAGCTGCATCTGGCCGCTTTCCGGCAGGTCTGCCAGTTTCAGCATGGCCTTGATTTCGCTTTCCTTGGCGCCGTCGAACACTGGGGTGGCCATTGGAACACCGCCACGCAGGTTCTTCGCCAGATCCAGGATTTCCTGATCGGAGAAGCTGTCCAGATCTTCGTTGCGACCGCCGATCTGGTTGTAGATCTCGTCCAGGAAGGTGCGCAGCTCAGCAACTTTACGCTGCTCTTCGACCATCCGGTTGATCTTCTCGCCCAGACCTTTGGCCGCGAGGCCCAGGTGGGTTTCAAGGATCTGACCAACGTTCATACGCGAAGGTACGCCCAGTGGGTTGAGAACGACGTCGACCGGGGTGCCATTGGCATCGTGCGGCATGTCTTCAACCGGCATGATCACGGAGACCACACCTTTGTTACCGTGACGACCGGCCATCTTGTCGCCCGGCTGGATGCGACGACGGATTGCCAGGTAAACCTTGACGATTTTCAGCACGCCTGGAGCCAGGTCATCGCCCTGCTGCAGTTTGCGCTTCTTGTCTTCGAACTTGTCGTCCAGCAGACGGCGACGATCAACGATATAGGCCTGAGCCTTCTCGAGCTGCTCGTTCAGAGCATCTTCAGCCATGCGCAGTTTGAACCACTGACCATGCTCAAGACCGTCGAGAACTTCGTCGGTGATGTCCTGACCTTTCTTCAGACCAGCGCCGCCTTCAGCCTTGTGGCCTACCAGAGCAGAGCGCAGACGTTCGAAAGTAGCGCCTTCAACGATACGGAACTCTTCGTTCAGATCCTTGCGGATCTCGTCCAGCTGGGACTTCTCGATCGACAGTGCACGAGCATCACGCTCAACGCCGTCGCGGGTGAAGACCTGTACGTCGATGACAGTACCTTTGGTACCGGTAGGTACACGCAGGGAGGTGTCTTTAACGTCGCTGGCTTTTTCACCGAAGATTGCGCGCAGCAGTTTTTCTTCCGGAGTCAGTTGGGTCTCGCCTTTCGGAGTGACCTTACCGACCAGGATGTCGCCTGCGCCGACTTCAGCACCTACGTAAACGATACCGGCTTCGTCCAGTTTGTTCAGTGCAGCTTCACCCACGTTCGGGATGTCTGCAGTGATCTCTTCAGGCCCAAGCTTGGTGTCACGCGCCACACAGGTCAGTTCCTGAATGTGGATCGTGGTGAAACGGTCTTCCTGAACCACACGCTCGGACAGGCAGATGGAGTCTTCGAAGTTGAAGCCGTTCCATGCCATGAACGCGATGCGCATGTTCTGACCCAGCGCCAGTTCACCCATGTCGGTGGACGGGCCGTCGGCCATGATGTCACTACGCTGAACGCGATCACCCTTGCTCACCAGCGGACGCTGGTTGATGCAGGTGTTCTGGTTCGAGCGGGTGTATTTGGTCAGGTTGTAGATGTCGACACCAGCTTCGCCGGTTTCAACTTCGTCATCAGCAACACGAACCACGATACGGCTGGCGTCGACGGAGTCGATCACGCCGCCACGACGAGCCACGACGCAAACGCCGGAGTCACGGGCTACGTTACGCTCCATGCCGGTACCTACCAGCGGCTTGTCAGCACGCAGGGTCGGTACAGCTTGACGCTGCATGTTCGAACCCATCAACGCACGGTTGGCGTCGTCGTGCTCGAGGAACGGAATCAGCGACGCCGCAACCGAAACTACCTGCTTCGGCGAAACGTCCATCAGGGTGACTTCTTCAGGCGCCTTGACGGTGAATTCGTTCAGGTGACGTACGGCTACCAGTTCGTCGATCAGGACTTTCTGGTCATTCATGGTCGCCGAAGCCTGCGCGATCACGTGATCGGCTTCTTCAATGGCGGACAGGAACACGATCTCGTCGGTGACCACACCCTCTTTCACCACGCGGTACGGGCTTTCCAGGAAGCCGTACTGGTTGGTGCGAGCGTACGCAGCCAGGGAGTTGATCAGGCCGATGTTCGGACCTTCCGGCGTTTCAATCGGGCATACGCGACCGTAGTGAGTCGGGTGTACGTCACGAACTTCAAAGCCTGCGCGCTCACGAGTCAAACCGCCAGGGCCGAGTGCAGAAACACGACGCTTGTGGGTGATCTCGGACAGCGGGTTGTTCTGGTCCATGAACTGCGAGAGCTGACTGGAACCGAAGAACTCTTTCACCGCCGCAGCCACTGGCTTGGCGTTGATCAGGTCTTGCGGCATCAGGCCTTCGCTTTCAGCCATCGACAGACGCTCTTTGACCGCACGCTCAACACGTACCAGGCCAACGCGGAACTGGTTCTCGGCCATTTCGCCTACGCAGCGAACACGACGGTTACCCAAGTGGTCGATGTCATCGACGATGCCTTTACCGTTACGGATGTCGACCAGAGTCTTCAGTACCGCGACGATGTCTTCCTTGCACAGCACGCCCGAACCTTCGATCTCGGTACGACCGATACGACGGTTGAACTTCATCCGGCCGACCGCAGACAGGTCATAGCGCTCAGGGCTGAAGAACAGGTTGTTGAACAGGGTTTCGGCAGCGTCCTTGGTTGGCGGCTCGCCTGGACGCATCATGCGATAGATCTCGACCAGCGCTTCCAATTGGTTGCTGGTGGAGTCGATCTTCAGCGTGTCGGAAACGAACGGACCGCAGTCGATGTCGTTGGTGTACAGAGTTTCGATGCGAACAACGCCGGACTTGGCAATTTTTGCCAGGACCTCGGTGTTCAGCTCGGTGTTGCACTCTGCCAGGATTTCGCCGGTAGCCGGGTGCACGATGACCTTGGCGGTAGTACGGCCCAGGACGTAGTCCAGAGGTACTTCCAGAGTCTTGATACCGGCTTTTTCGATCTGGTTGATGTGGCGCGCGGTAATACGGCGGCCCGCTTCAACAATGACCTTGCCCTTCTCGTCCTGAATGTCCAGAACCGCAATTTCACCACGCAGACGCGAAGCAATCAGTTCCAGGCTGAGGGTTTCGCCGCTCAGGTGGAAAACGTTGGTGGTGTAGAAAGCGTCCAGCACTTCTTCAGTGGTGTAGCCGAGCGCGCGCAGCAGTACCGATGCCGGCAGCTTGCGACGACGGTCGATACGCACGAACACGCAGTCTTTCGGGTCGAACTCGAAGTCCAGCCACGAACCGCGGTAAGGAATGATGCGCGCGGAGTACAGCAGTTTGCCGGAGCTATGCGTCTTGCCGCGGTCGTGGTCAAAGAACACGCCCGGGGAACGGTGCAGCTGGGAAACGATTACACGCTCGGTACCGTTGATTACGAAGGTACCGTTCTCAGTCATCAGGGGGATTTCACCCATGTAGACTTCTTGCTCTTTGATGTCCTTGATCGCTTTGTTCGACGATTCTTTGTCGAAAATGATCAGGCGCACTTTTACCCGCAAAGGTACGGCGAAAGTTACACCGCGCAATACGCATTCTTTGACATCAAATGCCGGTTCGCCCAAGCGATAACCGACGTACTCCAGCGCAGCATTGCCGGAGTAGCTGATGATCGGGAAAACGGATTTGAAGGCCGCATGCAGGCCCACGTCGCGGAACTGATCTTTAGTCGCTCCCGCTTGCAAGAATTCACGATACGAATCCAGCTGGATGGCCAGGAGGTAAGGCACATCCATGACGTCCGGCAACTTGCTAAAGTCCTTGCGGATACGTTTTTTCTCAGTATATGAGTAAGCCATCAGCGTTCCCCAGCTTGGTCACCTGCTTGTTTGGCCCCTCCCGACGGGAGCAGCCAGAAAATCGTGCAAACCCCATGGTTTGCGCCACCGCATCGGGTGGTTACAGCGCCTTTATCAGCACCGACCCAGTCGGCTGCCAATAACGGAAAAAGGCCGGTGGCAAGAGCCACCAGCCATCAGCCTGTCGCTTGACGCTCGGGCTGGAGGAGCAAAGTCGATACTTATTTCAGCTCGACTTTAGCGCCTGCTTCTTCCAGCTTCTTCTTGGCGTCTTCAGCAGCTTCTTTCGAAACGCCTTCAGCTACAACCTGAGGAGCGCCGTCTACTTTCTCTTTGGCTTCTTTCAGGCCCAGACCGGTCAGTTCACGAACTGCCTTGATCACGTTAACCTTCTTCTCGCCGGCTTCCAGCAGAACAACGTTGAACTCGGTTTGCTCTTCAACAACAGCGGCAGCAGCAGCTGGACCAGCCGAAGCAGCGGCAGCGGATACGCCGAACTTCTCTTCCATTGCCTTGATCAGCTCAACGATTTCCAGAACCGATTTTTCGCCGATTGCGTCGATGATTTGTTCGTTAGTCAGAGACATGACTTATTTCCTGAATTGGGGGATAGCCTGGAGGCCATCGAAATAAACAAAAATACGCGAGAGAGGAAACGCTCAGCCTCAGGCTGCAGCAGCTTCTTTCTGGTCGCGAAGTGCCGCCAGAGTACGAGCCAATTTGCTGGTAGCGCCTTGAATCACGCTCATCAGCTGGGAAATTGCTTCGTCACGGGTCGGCAGGCTTGCCAGAACGTCGATCTGATTAGCTGCGAGGAACTTGCCCTCGAACGCAGCTGCCTTGATCTCGAACTTGTCCTGACCTTTAGCGAACTCTTTGAACAGACGAGCAGCAGCGCCCGGGTGTTCGTTGGAGAATGCGATCAAGGTCGGGCCGGTGAACACGTCGTTGAGAACACTGTATTCAGTGTCAGCAACAGCGCGCTTGAGCAGGGTGTTACGTACAACACGTACGTAAACGCCAGCTTCACGAGCCTCTTTACGGAGTCCGGTCATTGCGCCTACTGTTACGCCACGTGCATCAACCACGACAGCGGACAGAGCGACTTTGGCAGCCTCGTTGACTTCAGCGACGATGGCCTTCTTGTCTTCGAGATTAATTGCCACGGGTTTAACTCCTGCTTGTTACCGTTTCATTCGATCGGAACCGAATGTCGTTTTGGTGTCTGATTCGGTAAGGAACCGGGAGCACCATCTGCGTAGGCTGATGGTTTAAGACTTGCGTCGCCTACGGTCTTGGATAGCCCCCGCCAGGCAGGGACCCCAATCTTTCAATTGGCGCGAAAAAAATCGCGCCAACCTTTGTCTTACGCGTCCAGCGAGCTCTGGTCGATAACCAGACCTGGGCCCATAGTGGTGCTCAGGGTAACGCGCTTGACGTAAATACCTTTCGAGGAAGCTGGCTTGATACGCTTCAGATCAGCGATCAGGGCTTCAACGTTTTCCTTCAGTTTGACGGCGTCGAAGCCCATCTTGCCAACGGAAGTGTGAATGATGCCGTTTTTGTCGGTGCGATAACGAACCTGACCAGCTTTAGCGTTTTTAACCGCGGTAGCTACGTCTGGAGTTACGGTACCAACCTTAGGGTTAGGCATCAGACCACGTGGGCCGAGGATCTGACCCAGTTGACCTACAACGCGCATGGCATCCGGGGATGCGATCACTACGTCATAGTTCAGGTCGCCGCCTTTCATTTCGGCAGCCAGGTCGTCCATACCTACGCGATCAGCGCCGGCAGCCAGAGCGGCTTCAGCAGCCGGACCCTGGGTGAACACAGCAACGCGAACAGTCTTGCCAGTGCCGTGCGGCAGCACAGTAGCGCTACGAACAACCTGGTCGGACTTACGCGGGTCTACACCCAGATTTACAGCAACGTCGAACGACTCGCTGAACTTGACAGTCGACAGCTCAGCCAGCAGGGCAGCAGCGTCTACAATATTGTAGGCCTTGCCTGCTTCGATTTTGCCGGCGATAGCCTTTTGACGCTTGGTCAGCTTAGCCATTACACACCCTCCACGTTAAGGCCCATGCTACGAGCAGAACCGGCGATAGTACGCACGGCTGCATCCATATCAGCTGCAGTCAGATCCGCGTTTTTGGTTTTCGCGATTTCTTCCAGCTGAGCACGGGTAACAGTGCCAACCTTAACGGTGTTCGGACGAGCGGAACCGCTGGTCAGACCGGCCGCCTTCTTCAGCAGAACCGAAGCAGGGGTGGATTTGGTTTCAAAAGTGAAGCTACGGTCGCTGTAGACAGTGATGATCACTGGAGTCGGCAGACCTGCTTCAAGACCCTGAGTACGGGCGTTGAAAGCCTTGCAGAATTCCATGATGTTCACGCCGTGCTGACCCAGAGCAGGACCAACAGGTGGGCTTGGGTTAGCCTGAGCGGCCTTCACTTGCAGCTTGATGTAAGCGGTAATTTTCTTGGCCATGAGGCACTCCAATTACGGGTTCGAACGCCTCGAAAGGCTCCCCGGTTACTTGCGCGTTTATCCCAGTGACGACAAAACCCCACAGCCTAGGGCTGCGGGGTTGGGATGCTTGTCCAGTTAGACCTTTTCGACCTGACTGAACTCCAACTCTACCGGGGTAGAGCGACCGAAAATGAGCACTGCCACTTGGATCCGGCTCTTTTCGTAGTTAACTTCTTCAACGACGCCATTGAAATCAGCAAATGGGCCATCATTGACTCGCACCGTTTCACCTGGCTCGAAGAGAGTCTTCGGCTTAGGCTTGTCGCTACCATCAGCAACACGACGCAGAATTGCTTCCGCCTCTTTATCGGTGATTGGCGCAGGCTTATCAGCAGTACCGCCGATAAAACCCATCACCCGAGGGGTATCCTTGACCAAGTGCCAAGTACCCTCATTCATATCCATCTGAACCAGCACATAGCCTGGAAAGAACTTTCGTTCGCTTTTGCGTTTCTGGCCATTACGCATTTCAACCACTTCTTCAGTGGGAACCAGAATCTCGCCGAAGCCATCTTCCATGCCAGCCAGCTTTACGCGCTCGACGAGCGAGCGCATTACATGCTTCTCGTAACCCGAGTAAGCATGCACAACGTACCAACGCTTAGCCACGGGACACCCTTAGCCGACAATCAAGGAAACAAGCCAGCCGAGCAGGGAATCAAGACCCCACAACAGCAACGCCATAACCAGAACAACAGCCACCACGATAAGGGTGGTCTGCGTGGTTTCTTGGCGAGTTGGCCACACGACTTTACGAATTTCGGTGCGAGCTTCCTTAACCAGTACAAAGAAAGACTTGCCCTTCGCCGTTTGCAAGCCTACAAAGGCAGCTACAGCAGCAATGACAAGCAATGCGAGTACACGGTACAGGATCGGCGAAGCAGAGTAATACTGATTGCCAACAACGCCAACAACCACCAAAGCGACTACTACAAGCCACTTGAGCAGATCGAAGCGAGAGCCTTGAGCTTCAGCTTTAGGAGTCATCTATGAAGATCCTGTGAAAAGAAAGCCAGACACACGAAGTGAATCTGGCAGGTCAGGAGGGAATCGAACCCCCAACCTACGGTTTTGGAGACCGTCGCTCTGCCAATTGAGCTACTGACCTAAAACAAAATCAGGCCGACCATTATGCCGGCCCGAAAAAGACATTACAACAACTTACTCGATGATTTTAGCTACGACGCCAGCGCCGACGGTACGACCGCCTTCACGGATAGCGAAACGCAGACCATCTTCCATCGCGATGGTTTTGATCAGGGTAACAGTCATCTGAATGTTGTCACCTGGCATTACCATTTCAACGCCTTCTGGCAGCTCGCAGTTACCAGTCACGTCAGTAGTACGGAAGTAGAACTGTGGACGGTAGCCTTTGAAGAACGGAGTATGACGACCGCCTTCTTCCTTGCTCAGAACGTAAACTTCTGCGGTGAACTTGGTGTGCGGCTTAACGGTACCCGGCTTAACCAGAACCTGACCACGCTCAACGTCGTCACGCTTGGTGCCACGCAGCAGTACGCCGCAGTTCTCGCCAGCACGACCTTCGTCGAGCAGCTTGCGGAACATTTCAACACCAGTGCAAGTAGTCACGGTGGTGTCACGCAGACCAACGATTTCCAGAGGATCCTGAACGCGAACGATACCGCGCTCGATACGACCAGTCACAACAGTACCGCGACCAGAGATCGAGAATACGTCTTCGATTGGCATCAGGAACGGCTTGTCGGTCAGACGTACTGGTTCTGGGATGTAGCTGTCCAGAGTTTCAACCAGCTTCTTGACGGCAGTGGTGCCCATCTCGTTGTCGTCTTTGCCTTCCAGAGCCATACGAGCCGAACCGATAATGATTGGAGTATCATCGCCCGGGAAGTCGTAGGTGGACAGCAGGTCGCGAACTTCCATCTCAACCAGTTCCAGCAGCTCAGCGTCGTCTACCAGGTCAGCCTTGTTCAGGAAAACCACGATGTACGGTACGCCAACCTGACGGGACAGCAGGATGTGCTCACGGGTTTGTGGCATCGGACCATCAGCGGCCGAGCAAACCAGAATAGCGCCGTCCATTTGAGCAGCACCGGTGATCATGTTCTTCACATAGTCAGCGTGACCTGGGCAGTCAACGTGAGCGTAGTGACGGATCTTCGAGTTGTACTCAACGTGTGCGGTATTGATGGTAATGCCGCGTGCTTTTTCTTCCGGAGCGCTGTCGATCTTGTCGAAGTCAACGATTGCCGAACCGAAAACCTCGGAGCAAACGCGAGTCAGAGCAGCAGTCAAAGTGGTTTTACCGTGGTCAACGTGACCAATGGTCCCAACGTTGACGTGCGGCAGGGAACGATCAAATTTTTCCTTAGCCATCGATATCACCCTTAACAGAAGAATTGAGCAAACAACATTAGCCATTAAAACAAAGGCAGATATTTTCATATCTGCCTTGTTATATGGAGCTCTTGAGCGGATTTGAACCGCTGACCTCACCCTTACCAAGGGTGTGCTCTACCAACTGAGCTACAAGAGCGAAACACTTTGCACAACCTGCAAACTTGGAGCGGGTAGCGGGAATCGAACCCGCATCATCAGCTTGGAAGGCTGAGGTTCTACCACTAAACTATACCCGCGGAGCCTGCAGCTCACGCTTAAATCTGGTGGAGGGAGAAGGATTCGAACCTTCGAAGTCGTAGACGTCAGATTTACAGTCTGATCCCTTTGGCCGCTCGGGAACCCCTCCTAATCAGGCCGGCATTCTATATCATGCCAAGCCCCTGTCAAGCATTTTCTCATTTAAAAACCTGAGCTTAGCTGCATTGACACCGCTTCACTTTGAAACCCCGTCTGGGTCTTCACTGTGGAGCGGGCGCCATTCTATGCAAACTATTCGGCAGGTGCAACCCCCTCACACAGCATTATTTTATGTTTTAACTCATTGAATTCCTTGGAAAGGTTTTGCAATTGCACACTCCCCAACAAACGCTGGCTCTCAGGCGCAACAGACAGCCAATAACCCGCCCCCAAAGCCCCCTTCGACGAGGACTGCCCATTAACCCCCATTTCAGCCAAACGCTGCTGAAGAGCTGAGATCGACTCCTGTCGAGTAAAGCCCCCGAGAAAGAGACACTCTTGGCGCCGCGCCCCCTGCACCTCCCGTACATCACCGGTCGTTTCACTCAGTAGGCGAATATCCTGCTGCGAACCCCGATACAAACTAAGAGGCGTCACATCCTTTGCCCGCAAGGGCGCCTCCTGCTGATGCCAGACATAATAGAAAACATTGAGAACCAGAAGCAGGAGGAACAACCAACGCATACAAACCTCAGGACAAAGGACAAGCCATAGCCAGCCCCACAAACACCAGGTCCGGAACGTTTCTGGCCTCAGGAACAACACCTGCAACCAGATCAGCATCACCACCGGTTATAAAGACAGCGAAGTCAGCCCCCCAATAGGAGCGCGCCATTTCCAGCTGCGTCAATACGAAGCCTCGCAACATCAATGAACACCCACGCTCTACCGCCTCAACGGTAGTCCGCCCCGGCGCGTTACTGGACAGCGCCCGTTCGGCAGCCAAATCCCCATAACGAATCTTTCGGGTATGAGTACGCAACTGGTTTCGCATCAGCGGCATTCCAGGACAAATAAAGCCGCCCAGATGCTCGCCATCAGCCGCGATAAAATCAGCAGTTACCGCCGTACCGAAATCCAGTACCAGGCAAGCACTTCCCGAAGACAGATGAAACCCACCCAGCATCGCCAGCCATCGATCAAGCCCAAGGCGCTCATAGTCTTCGTAACCATTTCTAACGCCTGACATTTCGCGAGCAGATTTCGCGCACACCACCGAAATACCGAATTCCCGCTCAATAATTTCGATCAGAGCGCCGGTTTCTTCACTGGTCCTTACACTGACCAGTCGACATTTACGCAGACAAAGCCGGTCAAACGCCCGCAAACTCTCAAGCAGCGCCAAATCCGAGTCGACGACCCCTTCCGAGACCAGGCCGCCGACCGTGGCATTCAGCACGCGCCATTTTATAAAGCTGTTTCCGCAGTCGAGCTCAAGAATCATCACGCAACCTCAGGCTGAGCTCACCACCACTAAATACTTTTTCCACGCCGTTCACCCTCAAGCGCAGAGCACCTTGATTATCAATTCCGAGCACCACACCATCTATGTGGCTGGCACCGGCAATCAACGATACCGATCGCTCCTGCCACAAGTGATTCGCCTCCCATTCCGCCCGAAGGACTGAAAAACCACTCACCTGATGACACCGAATGTAGGCGTCCAACTGATTACTCAGCTCAGCCACCAAAGCATTACGATCGCAGCTACTGCCGGACTCAAGTCGGATAGATGTCCACTGCTGATCAACCTCATCAGCAACCTGCATATTCACATTGATACCGATACCCAGCACCACATGACAGACATCGGCGGGGTCGCCAACGAGCTCAAGCAGAATGCCGGCAATTTTCTTGTTACCCACCAGAACATCATTGGGCCATTTCAAACCGGCATTTACCACGCCAAATCTTCGCAGCGCCTGCATTACAGCCAACCCTACAACAAGACTCAACCCTTCGAGCTGGCGCATTCCACCATCGATTCGAAGGACAAGGCTGTAATATAGATTTTCAGCAAACGGACTGACCCACTTACGACCTCTGCGGCCGCGGCCAGAAACTTGCCGCTCTGCAAGCACCAAAAACGGCGCCAGACTGCCTTGACCAATAGAACGCAATGCTTCGGCATTAGTCGAGTCGACCGAATCCAGAACGGTCACCGGCCAATCCGGTGCCATTGTCGATATCTTTAGAGAGTCGAGCAGCATTAATGGCGATGCCAGTTGATAGCCCCGCCCCCGGACTTTATGGATAGACAAACCCAGCTCAGCCTCTAGATGCTGAAGCTGCTTCCATACTGCACTTCGACTTATTCCCAGGGCCTCGCCCAGATCCTGACCAGAATGGAAACGCCCATCCTTCAGAAGATTCAACAACGTCAGCATGCAGGTCTCGCCTCACAATGAGGCCCGAATAATAGCCATGCCCCGCGCCGTTGCATAGAAATCAAGCAAGCGCTTTTCTAACGAGCAAAACAAAACCCCAACTGCTTTCGCAATTGGGGTTTCGGAATTTAATCTTGACGATGACCTACTCTCACATGGGGAAACCCCACACTACCATCGGCGATGCATCGTTTCACTGCTGAGTTCGGGATGGGATCAGGTGGTTCCAACGCTCTATGGTCGTCAAGAAATTC
>NZ_LIGE01000042.1 GCF_001297015.1 Pseudomonas sp. RIT-PI-r
CGACATGTACGCTGGTGTTGCCATGGGGTGCTCTCCTTGCGGAATAATTTAAGGTGCCCGGGAGGCGAAATCGCCCGGTGGGTGGCTGACTGTTATCAAGGAGCGTGCCAACAAATGCGCCGCCCTTGCGGGCCGGGGTGATGGCGGTTTTTTACGGGCGGAGTGGCGAAAAAAACGGAGGGATCAAGGCGAAAGTGCGCAAGAAGTTGCGCAGTACTGCGCAACTTCTTGCGCACTTGGCTGCAGACCTTGTGCGACGTGGCTTTCAGCGGTTTTATCAGGCTTTTTTACAAAACAAGTGCGCAACTTCTTGCGCACGGTGGCTACGCGCCATCATTTGGGTCGAGGCGGCTGATTAAAACTTTTAGATCAAAAGATCGCAGCCTTCGGCAGCTCCTACATTTGGAATGTATTTTTCCTGTAGGAGCTGCCGCAGGCTGCGATCTTTTGATTTTTTAACGCGCAAATTGGGTCAGACACTCATCAATCGAACGCTGCTGCGTCGCTGCATACAACCCCAACTCATCAATGGTCGTTCGCCCCAACGCCCGCTCGAAGGCCTGCCGATTGGAGTGCTCGCCATAATGCGTCTGCGCAGCATCGCCGAGGTTCGACTGAAAAATCCCCGCCGCGCTGACCGGCAGGAAATCTTCGTACACCAGTGGCTCCGCTTTCACATGGCCATCGCGGAGCAAATCCTCCAGCGAGGTCTGCGCGAGACTACCTGTCGCGAGTCCTTTTTCCGTAGCGAAATAGCGAAAATACGCCAGCCCTTGCTCACGCATGCCTTCGACGCTGTCAGGGAACTCGCCAAAGTGCCGGGTCATCAGCGCGTTGTAGCGTGCGGCGTTGCCCTCGTTAGGGAAGTCTCCCAGCTCATCTCGCGCGGCATTCAGCAAACGGTCATACAGCGCACGGCCCTTGGGCGTCAGCGCCGCGCCGCGTTGTTCGATTTCGCCGAAGCGCGCGCTGTGGCTGCCACGGGATTTGTTCTGGTCGGTGAAGGCGACGGGCTCGTCCAGCGCCTTGAAGCTGGTCTGGCGCAACAGGATCGGACACTGCCGGCGCGGCGGGCCTTCGATGACTGCTTTCGGCGTAATGCCATGGGCCGGCATCTGTGCTTGAACGATGTCGATGTCGAGGGTGCGCGGTGTCAGGTGATTGATGTGCGGGCCTTTGAAGGCGACCACGTCGGCGATCAAGCGGTGCTGGGCGCTCAGCGTCTGGTACTGCGCAGCGGTGACCGTTGCGCTGTGATGCCAGCGAAAGGTCTCCAGTGCCTGTAGGACAAACTCCTCAGACTCGTCAGTGTTCAAGCCTCCGACCGTTTCGGCGCGTTCGATCAGTTGCAGGGCGGCAGGGGTGAAGATCGTTCGCTTGGCCAACACCGATTCGGCAAAGGCGCGCAGTTCGGGGTCTTCAATCAATTCAAGACGCAGCAACGAGGTAAACACTCGAAACGGGCTGATCTGCAGCGCGTCCTCATGTACCGCGCGAAATGCCGTGGAATGCACCGGCACACCCGCTGGCGTCAGGTCGTAGTAACCCACCGGTTGCATGCCCATCACTGCAAACAGGCGGGCGAGGGTGGCCAATTCGCTGGCGGTGCCGACGCGAATCGCCCCATGGCGTTCCATGCCCAGCCGTTCGATTTCCCCGGTGCTGTGCAGTTGTGCGGCGATCGGCGGATCGCGTTCGAGCACGTCGCGGTTGGTCTGCTCGACCAGTTCCAGCAGTGCGCCGTACAGCGGCACTTCTTCGCGGTACATGTCGGACATCGCTTTGGAGAAGCGCTGGCGGATCAGATCGGGGCTGACGAAAGGCTGCACGGTCATGAAAAAAATTCCTGCCACGGTCACGTAAAGGATGCTGGAAAAGATCGCAGCCTTCGCCGACGTCGGCAAACGAAGAATCCTACGAACTTCATTCTGCCAATGACTGATCCCGCATTCTGTCAGTGTGCCTGTTGCCCGAGAAACTGCCGATACAAGCGCGCAGTGCTTGCCGGATGTTCGACCATCGGCATGTGGCCCACGCCTTCCCAGACTTCCACCTGCAGATTGGCGATGCCTTTGCTCCAGATCGGCACGCTGCTGACGTCGATCAACCGGTCCTTGCGCCCCCAAAGCAAGAGCGCCGGGCATTTGATGTCGACCAGTTTCGGCTCCATCGGCGGGCTGGCGCGAAAATCGCGGAAGATCTCCTCGAGATCATCGCGTTGTTGTTCGTAGCGCTGCGCGATCGCGTCCAGCACCAGGCCGGGCACCCACGGCGGCGACGACATGGTCATCGCATAAAAACGCCGGAATTCCTCACGGGAGTTGATCAGGAAGGGGTTATGTCCGCGTGCCAGATGGCGTTCCATGTCGCTGGCTTCGGGTGCCGTAACTCCGGCCGGGTCGATCAATGCCACCGAGGCAATTCGCTCCGGGTAGGTCGCTGCCAGCCACGCGGCGATGTAGCCGCCCATCGAATTGCCGATGACATGCACCTTCTCCACGCCGCAGACGTCGAGGAGTTGAATCATGCGCTTGGCCTGCAACGGAATGTCGTAGCCGCCGCCAGCCTTGAAGCCGGTTTCACCGTGGCCGGCGAGGTCCGGGATGATCACCCGATACTGGCGCACAAAGTGCCGGGAAAAGCGCAGCCACAGGTTCTTGTCGGCGCTGTAGCCATGCAGCATCAGAATCGCGCTGGCTGCTTCGTACGGCCCTCCTTGCCAGGTCGAGACGGTCATCTCGGCGATCGGCACTTCGATCTTGTGCAATTTGTACAACTTGGCCTCGATGGCCATGTTCAGGTCGTACAGCCAATGACCGACCGCCGGATAACTCAACCAGCTCCAGGCCACGAAAACCGCGAGGGCGACAAACAGCAAAAGCATCGACGTCTTCCTTTTACGTGTTCAGGACAGAATGTGGTCGGCCGGTTTCAGCGCTCGGGTCAAGCGGTGATAGCTGAAACTGAAGCCGGGAAACATCGCGATCACATGACCGCTCTTGCTTTGATACCAACTGTGGCAACCGCCGGACTTCCATACCGTGCGCTCCATCTCCCGATGAATCATCTCAGTGTAGGTACGTTCCGCATCACGGCGCACTTCGATGCTGCGCAAACCCTTCGCCTGCACGGTGCGAATGCAGTCGAGGATGTAGTTCATCTGCGACTCGATGATGAACAGCGCCGAGGTGTGGCCGATGCCGGTGTTGGGCCCGGTGACGATAAACAGGTTGGGGAAGTCCGGCAGGCTGGTGCCGAGATATGCGCGCGGGTATTGCGCCCAGACCTCTCTGAGTTGCACGGCGTTTTTTCCGCTGACCGGGTAGGAAATCACCCCGTCGGTGGCGTCGTAACCGGTCGACCAGACGATCAGATCAACATCGATGTGCTGACCGTCCTCGGTGTTGATTCCGGTTTCGTCAATGGAAGCGATGCCTTGCTCGCGGGTATGCAATGTGACGTTGGCGCGACTCAGCGCCGGGTAATAGGTGCTGGAAACCAGCACCCGTTTGCAGCCAATGGTGAAGTCCGGGGTGAGTTTTTCTTGCAGCACCGGGTCCGGCACCTGGCGTTTTAGAAAGCGCAGGGCGTGCTGCTGGACCATGTGAATCGCCGCTTTCGAGTATTTGAACGCGATGACCCGGGTTTCGAATTGCCAGTAAATCAGCCAGCGCAACAGTTTGTAGGCGGGTTTCAGGCCGAGCAGCCAGCGTTGCAGCGGCCCGAACTGACGATCGGCGCGGGGCAGCACCCAGTGTGGCGTGCGCTGAAACACGTGTAGGTGATCGACTTGCGGCGCAATCGCCGGAATCACCTGCACGGCACTGGCGCCGCTGCCGACAATCGCCACACGTTTACCGCGGTAGTCGTAGCTGTGATCCCAATTGTTTGTATGAAAAGTCTTGCCTTGAAAGCGATCCTGGCCGGGAAAGTGCGGGATGACCGGTTGGCTCAATGGCCCAGTGGCATTGATCAGGAACTGCGCATAAAAGGTGCCTTTGCTGGCGGTGTGCACGTTCCAGCGTTTTTCCGTGTCGTCCCATTCGATACGCTCGACATTGGCTTGCAGCTCCACACGTTCGCGCAGCCCGAATTGCTCGATGACATGCTCGGTATAGCGGTGCAGTTCGGCCTGCCCGGCGAACATCTGCGACCAGCGGTACGGCGCGAACGACAGCGAATACAGCGGCGACGGCACGTCCACCGCCGCGCCGGGGTAGGTGTTCTGGCACCAGGTGCCGCCAAAAAAGTCCCGCCGCTCCAGAAGGCGAAAATCGTCGATCCCGGCCTTGAGCAGGTTGACCGCAGCACATTGACCGCCAAAACCGCTGCCGATGATCAACACGTGATAGGTGTGCATGGGCCTCCTTCTTATAGTTGTTTTTCCATTTTGCTCCTTTCATGTATAGCCAAATATTTGCACTGCGTGCGGCCCTGATGTCGCTCTATTCAGCCCGCTGGCCGGTGATGGCTATTTAACGTCGCCCTGTTAGACTTCCAGCACATCCGTCCTGCGGTGTGCGTGATCGAGGTCCTTATGGGAAATACCGGAGGAAAGGGACTTTCATTGGCCAGGAGGCTTTATACATCGCGCATCCTCGGGTTGATTCTCGGGCTCGTGTGCGTGAGCGTGGCGATGTACTCGCTCGATCCGCCGCTGTGGGTCTGGGCGCTGATGTTCTTCAACGGCCTGGTCTGGCCGCATCTGGCGTTTCAATGGGCACGCCGCGCCCGGGTTCCTTACCACGCTGAACACCGCAATCTGTTGATCGATGCCTTTTTCGGCGGCTTTTGGCTTGCCGCCATGCATTTCAATCCGCTGCCCACTGCCACGACCATTTCAATGATGGCGATGAACAACGTCGCAATCGGTGGTTCACGCTTTCTATTGGCAGGCTCTGCGGCGCAGTTGCTCGGGGTCGGCGTCGGGCTGGTGGTGTTTGCTCCGGCATTCATTCCGCAAACCACGCCTGCACAAATGTACGCCTGTTTCCCGTTACTGCTGCTGTACCCGTTGGCGCTGGGCTGGATCTGCTTTCGCCAGGCCTACACCCTCGGTCGGCATAAACGCGAATTGCTTGCCCTGAGCCGCACTGACAGCCTGACCGGGTTGCTCAATCACGGCGCCTGGAAGGATCAACTGGAGATCGCTTTTCAGCGTTGCAAGCGGCAGAAGCAGGGCGCAGCGATTGCGTTGATCGACATCGATCACTTCAAGGCGATCAACGACACCTACGGCCATGTTGCCGGCGACATCGTGTTGCGCCAGTTGAGCAAGTTGCTCAAGCAGAACCTGCGGGCCACCGATGTGGCGGGGCGCTACGGTGGTGATGAGTTCTGTGTGATTTTGCCGGATCTGCCACTGTTCAACGCCGCGCAGGCCATGGAGGCATTGCGCGAGCGTTTCGCGATTCTGGGTTATGAGCAGAATCCGGCGTTGAAGGTCAGTTTGAGTATTGGCCTGGCGGCGTACGATCCGGCGCATGCCGACGCGACACGCTGGCTCAATGATGCCGATCAGGCGTTGTACGAGGCCAAGGCGAGCGGGCGCAACCGGGTGATCTGCAATTGCGATGGCAAGCCCCGGCGGACGTTGTTGGATTCGGTTTGAGCCCTGACCAAAATCCCCTGTAGGAGTGAGCCTGCTCGCGATAGCATTGTGTCAGTCACCATCAATGTCACTGACAGAGTGCTATCGCGAGCAGGCTCACTCCTACAAATTTGTTCGGTGTCGATCTGGAGGAGGTCGCATTCGGTGTAGAGCCGCGCGCCGATGTCGGGTACGGTTAAATCCCCCCGACGCGAAACAAGGATCGCTTCATGACGTGCTCATTTTCTCGCTCCCTGCTGGCCGCCAGCCTCGGCCTGTCTCTCGCTTTCTCCGCTGCTCATGCCCTCGCCGAACCGCACAAACAAGTGCTCGCCGATGCCGAACAATACCAGCCAGAAGCCCTGAAGCTGCTGGAACGGCTGGTCAATATCGACTCCGGTTCTGGCTATGAGCCCGGCCTCAAGCAAGTCAGCGACATTGCTATCGATGAGTTGAAAAAACTCGGCGCCACCATCGAACTGGTGCCCAACACGCCGGAAAAATCCAACCATGTACTCGCGACGTTCAAAGGCACCGGCAAGGCGAAAATCCTGCTGATGGCGCACATGGACACGGTGTTCAAGGAAGGTTCGGCGGCCGAGCGGCCGTTTCACATCAAGGATGGTCGTGCTTACGGGCCGGGGGTGATGGATGACAAGGGCGGCATCGTCGCCGGGATCTATGCGCTGAAAGTCCTGAAAAACCTCGACTTCAAGGACTACGCGCAAATCACCTTCCTGCTCGACGCCAGTGAAGAAACCGGCTCGGACGTCGCCACCGACCTGATCAAGGAAACCGCCAAACAGCACGACGTGACGCTCAATCTGGAGCCGGGGCGCCCGGCCGATGGTTTGGTGGTGTGGCGCAAGGGCAGCGCGACGGCGCTGGTCGAGGTCAAGGGTAAAGCCGCACACGCGGGCGTTGCGCCGGAGTTGGGGCGCAACGCCGCGATGGAGGCGGCGCATCAGATTCTGCAACTGGGCAAACTCGGCGACGAGGCGAAAAAAACCACGATCAATTTCACCGTGCTCAAGGCCGGCGACCGCACCAATGTGATTCCCGATCAAGCCACGGCCAAGGCTGACGTGCGCGCGGCGGTGCCGGAGGAGTTTGACCGGATCGAGAAGGATCTGGCGCGGGTCTCGCAGGACAAATTGATTGCTGAGACGGAAGTGAAGACTTCGTTGCAGCGCGGCTTGCCGCCGATGCCGCAGACGCCCGAGTCGGATCGCCTGATGGCCATGGCTCAGGGGATCTACGGCGAGATTGGCCGCAAGTTGACCGAGGAGGGCAGTGGGGGCGCGGCGGATGCGAGTTTGTCCGCCGGGGTTGGCACGCCGACGCTGGATGGCTTCGGGATTGTGGGCGGCAATATTCATACGCCGGAGGAATACGCTGAAGTGGCGAGCGTGGCACCGCGGATTTATTTGTTGTCGCGGATGATTATGGAGTTGGCCAAGCCGATGTGAGTGGGTTTGTGGTGTGACTGATGCGGGAGGGGTGTCAGGTGCATTTGCCCTCACCCTAACCCTCTCCCAGAGGGAGAGGGGACTGACCGCGTTGTTTGTGGTCCATGTGGCAACCGGCAGATCAAGTTGAATTCAAACTTGCATTCAACGCGATCTCTCACGTCGGCGTAGATCCCGAGCATCCCCCAATCGGTTCCCTCTCCCTCCGGGAGAGGGCTAGGGTGAGGGGCTTTTGTGGGAAAAGTGGAAGTCGCGGACGGCGTACAACTTTCCAAGACGTTTCCTACAACGTACCCTGTTGCCGCATTTCGGTATCGACCCCTATAGTTCGGGCTCGCGGAAAAACACCGCGAACGACCTTGGCCGGTCGATACAGAGACGTACAGTCTGCCCAACATATTCAGTCGATGTTTGTCTGTGATGTTGTGTTATGGCGGCTGTGCGTGGGACACCTTCGGGTGTGCCGGTTCCTGTATCCGGTCGGCCAACCCGCGTACGGCTGCCACCTTCCTCGTTTGGCCGCGACTGGTGGTAGCTCTCTCATTACAGGAGTTATACCAATGTGTGATCAAGTAATGCCCCGCTTCCTCCCCATCGACACCTACGACGCCGAATCCCCGGTGCTCTTCCTCAATACCCACTCAGAACTCAGCGACATGGCCGCCTGTGCGATGCACCGGTTTGTGGTCGTGCGCGATCTGGCCGACACCTTCGCCAGTCTCAACCTCAAGGGCATTTCCGATTGTGATCTGACGCGGGTGACCAGCGCGGTGCATCTGTTGATGCGCGAGGGCTGTGCGATTCTGAATGTGATTCAGGCGCGGGCGGTGCAGCGGGAAGAGGCTTACAAGACGCCGGTTTAGCGGTGTAGCGGCTGTTGCTATCGCGAGCAGGCTCACTCCTACAGTAGATCTTCAGTGCACACAGTATTTGTGTTCAGCACTGATCAATTGTAGGAGTGAGCCTGCTCGCGATGGCGTCAGCCCGGCCAATCCATCACTCCTTGACGCTCATGTATTCCTTGGCCCAGAGAATGTATTCCTCCGGTTGGGTATAGGTGTGCGTCAACTCGGTCGCGCTCAGGTCCGAAGCCTGGGTAAAAATCTGCCGCTGTTCGCGCAGGCTATCGTACGTCGCTTTGATCGCCGCAAAATAAGCGCCATGGCCATCAATGGTCACGCGTACACCGAGTTCGGCCAGACGTTTGTCATCGCGCAACGCCGGGTTGCCGTAGGTCACCAGCATCAACGGTACGGTCAGGTGTTCGGCGATTTGTTCCAACTGATCAAAATCCTGAATCCCGACCATGCAGATGCCGTCAGCCCCGGCCGCCTGATACTGGCGAGTGCGGCTGATGATTTCCTGGTTCGGCAGAATGCCGGCGTTGGTCCGGGCAATGATCGCCATTTCCGTATCGACCCGGGCTTCCAGCGCTGCGCGGATCTTGCCGACACCTTCGGCGACGGTGATCAGGTCGGTGGATTTGCGCCCGAACTGGGCAGGCAGCAAGGTGTCTTCGATGGTCAGGGCGGCGACGCCGGCGCGTTCCAGTTCGACGATGGTACGCATCACATTGAGGGCGTTGCCGTAACCGTGGTCGGCGTCGGCGATCACCGGCAGTTGGGCGACGCGGCCGATGCGGGTGGCCTGTTCGGCGAACTCGCTCAGGGTGATCAAGGCAAAGTCCGGTGCGCCCAGCACCTGCAACGAAGCGACGGAACCGCCCAGAATTCCCACTTCAAAACCCAGGTCAGCGGCAATGCGGGCGGACATCGGGTCGAACACCGAAGCGGTGTGATAGCAGGTGTCGGAGGCCAGCAGCTGACGGAAACTACGGCGCAAATCTTGATGAGAAAGCCTGGTCATACGAGTTCCACCAATACAAAGGAATGGAAAGGCTTGAGCAAATGTGTCAACGCCGAAGAATGAAAAGGCTATCACGCGAATGGGTCAAGGATCATGACGAATTTGCAAGGCTGACGTTTGCCGATGAGCGCTTTGCTGAAAGGATTAATCTGATCGGGCGAAATTTGGCCGTATGGAGGGGGCAGGTAACAGCTTGACTGCATGGATTGAGGGGGGGGGGCGGGACGGGCCGCCACCGCCTGTCGCTGTTGGTTGGGGAGCATCACCGCGCGCCCCGAATTGCCCGGCTGGAGGTGCCGACGTTGGGCTGTCATGCGGGCGATCGCCAGGCTGCGGCCGGCTCGACGGGCGCGGGCGACGGTGATGCGGCAGTTTTCCAGGCGACGGTTGTGAAGCAGCCACAGCGGCGCCAGGTCGTCCGGGGTGCCGAGGCTCAGGGTCAGTTCGAGGCTGTCACGCACGGTACGGATGTTGCGCAGCGGCGCTTCAATGACCGGGCCGCCATCAAAAATGTCGATATAACCTTTGTGGGCAAAGCCTTCGGCCTGAAGGATTTTCAGTGCCGGCTCGGTATTCGGATGCGCCTGCCCGATGGCGGCCTGTGCCTGTGCGGTGAGCAGGCAGGTGTAGAGGGGCTGACGCGGCATCAATTCGGCGATGAACGCCTTGTTGCCCAGCCCTGACAGATGATCGGCGTGGCTGAAGTCCATCTGGAAAAAGTGCCGGCCGAGGCTGTCCCAAAATGGCGAACAACCTTTTTCATCGGCACTGCCACGCAGTTCGGCGATCATCTTCTCGCCAAACAGGTACGGGAACTCGGCGGCGAACAGCAAGCGCCCGAGTGACAGCAGACGGCCGTTGCTGCCGGTGCGTTGATCGTGGCGCAAGAACAATGAGCACAGTTCCGATTGCCCGGTCAGTTCGTTATTGAGGAACAACGTCGGGATCTGCCGTTGAATACCCAGATCCGGCGCCGAACTCACCGTCAGTCCGACCCGATAGTTGTACCAGGGTTCGCGCAAGCCAACCGCGCCGGCCAACGCGCTGACGCCAACCACGCGCGTATCGTCGTCTTCGAGGACGAACAGATAATCGGCATCGGCGCGCTCCACTTGCTCGGCGAACGCTCGTTGCGCCCAGCGCACGCGGTGGGCCAGGCGATCTTCGTTGGCCGGCAGGGTGGTGAATCCCGGGCCGGCTTGTTGAACCAGTGTCATCAATGCAGGCAGGTCGCTGACGTTGACCGGGCGAACAATCATGCTGTAACTCCTTCTGCGCGCCTGTTCGGGCACGCTCGTTGGCTGCGGAACCGGGCGCGGTTCAAAGGGCAATCAGCCGTATCTGGCTGCCATCGGTTACGTTCAGCGCCGCACACATTGCAGGAGTGAGGGACAGCGGTTGATCGGGTTGGTAATCCAGTTCGGCAACGATGGCCCGGTAGCCACGCCACGCGTCGTTGCTCAACAGATAGCGGCCACGCGCATCGATTTCTGGCAACTGCTGCACCGGGGCCGTCTGGCTGCGGGCAATCGAACGGATATTCGCGGTGCGCGCATACAGGGTCGGGCCAGCATCGAACAGGTCGATGTAGCTGTTGGTTTCAAAACCTTCGCGCTCAAGGATGTCGAACGCCTCTTGCCCATCCGGGTGAATGCGCCCGATACACTCCTGCGCCGCCTGCGGCAGCATTGGTACGTAAATCGGGTATTGCGGCATCAGTTCGGCGAGGAATGAGCGGCTCTGCAACCCGCACAGGCGCTCGGCCTCAACGTACGGCAGGTCGAAGAAGTGCTTGCCCAGCGCATCCCAGAAAGGTGAATGGCCGTGTTCATCGCTGTACCCGACGATTTCGGTAATCACCGCTTCGGCAAAACAGGGCGCATGGGCGGCAATGAACAACAGGCGCGCCCGCGAAAGCAATTCCGAGAACGGCGTGCGGACCAGCGCTTTGTCGATGTGAAAACCGCGCAGCAGCGTATGGTCGTTGAGGTCATGGCACAGCGACAATGCCGGCACACCGTGTTCGATGTTCAGCTCGCGCGAGGCACTGGTGAAATGGCGATTGCGCAGGCTGTAGAACGGCTCTTTAAAACCTGCCTTGGCAAGAATTTCCGAGCAACCGACCAGACGCTGCGTGTTGCAATCTTGCAGCACGAAAAAATAGTTTTCCGGCCCCTGCGTCCGTGCCGCGCTGTCGAACGAGGCGCAGGACGCGGCGATTTTGTCGCACAGGCGCTCGCTGTCATCCGGCAGCGAGGTCACTCCGACCATGCTGTCGCGGGCCAGTTGTTGCAATTGCGGCAGGTCGGTTGGCTCGACTGGGCGTAAGACCAGCATGGATGCACTCCTGTATCAAAGGGTTCGGCGAATTCACGAACCTGACTATCACTGTCGGTTTCCACGCGTTAAATCGGCGGTCGCCTGATTTGTTGTCAGACGCCGCTCTTTTTCTTGTCAGCCATTGCTCGGGTCAGGCAACGCGGTACTGGCGCCGAGCTTGTTGAGAAAGAACAGGTACACCAGGCCCAGAACGATCCAGATCAGGCCGAGTTTCTGCGCATCGACGCCCATGTTGTACATGATGGCCGCAACGATGATGAAGCCAATGACCGGGCAGATCAGGTGACGCACAACCTGACCGGACTTTTGCCGACGCCAGTAGTAGTTGATCACGGTCAGGTGCAGCAGCATGAAACCGCTGAGTGCGCCGAAGTTGACCAGGGACGTCAGGGTGTCGACCGAGTTGATGAACAGGTAGCAGATCACCAGTGACAGCACCGCCACCAGATAAATGCTCAGGTACGGCGTGTTGTGTTTCGGGTGCACCTTGGCCAGCATTTTCGGCAGTTTGCCGTCGCGGGCCATGCCGAACAGCAGACGCGAGACCGCGGCTTGCGAAGTGATCGCCACGGCCACACCCCAGGCGAGTGCAGTCGCGACAGCCGTCAGAGTCGCCAGCCAACTGCCGGCGGCGATTTCGGCGATTTCATAGAACGCAGTGTCAGCGGATTTGAAGCCCATACCGGCTGCCAGATCGCTGGCAATCCAGGTTTGCGCAACGAAAATCACGCCCATGACCACCAGAGTGATCAACGCCGCTTTGCCGACGCTCTTGCCCGGATCACCCTTGATTTCTTCAGCGAGCGTCGAGATCGCATCGAAGCCGAGGAACGACAGCACCGCAATCGACACCGCTTGCATCAGCAGGGCGAAGTTGAACGTTTCCGGGTGATACAGCGGCGCCAGGGTCAGCTCGCCGTTACCCCCGCCGTTGTGCAGGGCGTTCCAGGCATAGAACAGGAAGATCCCCAGTACCACCAGTTGCGCGAGCAGGAAGATGATGTTCATCCGTGCGGTGAAGGTGATGCCGCGCAGGTTGACGAACGTGGCGCTGACCAGGAACGCCAGAATGAAGCCGACCTTCGGAATGTCCGGATACAAATGGTTGAGCGCCATGGCTGCGTACACATAAAGCAACGGCGGAATCAGCAGGTAATCGAGCAGCATCAGCCAGCCGGCGATGAAACCGACGTGTTGATTCAGGCCGCGCTGTGCGTAGGAATACACCGAGCCGGCAATCGGAAAGGCGCGGGCCATGCTGCCGTAGCTCAACGCGGTAAACAGCATTGCCATCATGCCAATGATGTACGCCAGCGGCACCATTCCCGGTGCCTCGGCATTGACGTAGCCATACACACCGAACGGGGCGATGGGGATCATGAAGATCATCCCGTACACCACCAGATCGGTGAGCGTCAGGCTACGTTTCAACTCTTGCTTGTAGCCGAATTCTTCAATTTCCATGAAGCGCAACTCCTTGTCAGCCAATCGGTTGTTTTAGTTGTTATGTCGGTCCATCGTTTACAGCGTCAGCATTCGATACGGCAGTGATTACAGCAATGGCGCAAGGTATCCGGCCCAGAGCGATACCGCTTGCGGGCTACGCAGCAAATCGTTGCGTACCTCGACCAGCACCGAGTCCAGGCCTCGGGCGTCGCCGTGCACCGGTACCGTCATGTCGCCCAGCGGGTCGATCTTGTACGGCTGATTGCCGGCCACTTGCAACGAATGTTCGTCGAGACCGTTGAGCAGCCGTTGCGCGTACGCCTTCGCATGAACGAACAGCACGCCGATCTCCAGTGTTCGCGGCTGGCCGTAATACACCGGGGTGAAACTGTGAATCCCTACTACGCGCACCGCTTGACCTTTGGCGAGGCGTTCGTCGATCAGAGTCTGCAAGCGCGCATGGAACGGCTTGAACAGCGTCTGACGGCGGTACTCGCGAGTGGCTTCATCCAGCTCGCGGTTGCCCGGTATCTGATAGATCTCGCTCTGCGCCGGAATGCTGTCGGGCGCATGCCGTGGGCGGTTCAGGTCGATCAGCAGTCGCGAATAATTGGCGCTCAACAATGTTGCGCCGAGTTTTTCCGCCAACTGTTCGGCCAGTTGCAGCGCGCCGATGTCCCAGGCGATGTGTTCACCAGCGGCGGTATCATCAAGGCCCAGATTGTCGAGGGCTTCGGGGATGTAGCGACTGGCGTGGTCGCACACGAGAATCAACGGATTCGTCGAATCCTCGCGGCTCAGGTGGTAGACCGGTCGGGTGTACAACCCAAGCTCGGCGGATTCAGTACAGGCGTGCATAGTGCTCACACAGGTCAGCGGGCGAGAGCTGTTCCGTCAGCGCCAGTTCCTCGGTTTTAAGGGCGTGATAGGTATCGAGCAACGGCTTGGGCAGGCATTCGTTGAAGGCGCCACTGTTGCGCAGGCAATCCAGTGCCTGGGCCAGCGAGGCGGGCAGGGCGACAATGCCCCGAGCCTTGCGTTGCTCGTCGTTGAGTGAATCGGGAACTTCATCGGTGATGGCGTTAAGAGCCAGGCGCTGTTCGATGCCTAGGCGTCCGGCGATCAGCAGTGCGGCCATGGCCAGATGCGGCGAGGCCGTGGCATCCATGGCGCGGAACTCAAGGTTGAACTGCGTCGCCACCGATTTGCCGCCCAGGGTCACCGTCGGGCAGATGCGCAGCGCCGCCTCACGGTTCTGTTGACCCAGGCACGCGTATGACGCGCTCCAGTGGTGCGGCTGCAAGCGCTCGTACGACACTGGCGTTGGCGCAGTGAACGCGCACAGCGCCGGCAAGTAATGGAGGACCCCGGCAGCCCAGTGCTGGCCGAGGCTCGACAGGCCATTGCTGGTGCCAGCGTCGTAAAGCATCGGCTGCCCGCCCGGATCGAGCAGGCTGACGTGCAAGTGCACGCCGTTGCACACGGCATCGGCGGCGGTCTTCGGCGCGAAACTGAGTTCGAGCCCCATCTGTCGGGCGATCTCGCGGGTGATTTCGCGCACGTTGACCGCACGGTCGGCAGCGGCTACGCCGAGGGTCGGCCGGCAGGTGATTTCGTATTGGTGCTTGCCGTATTCGGGGAGGAACATTTCCGGTTCGACACCGCCGGCGCGCAGAGCGCTGAGCAACCAGCCGCCGAACGCTGCGCCTTGGCGCTGAGCCTGCAGCGAAAACGCCAGGTGCTCGGCAACACCTGCGTGCAGGTTGAATTCGTGTTCGAACGCGGCGTTGACCTGTAAACCCAGTTCGTCGCGATAGCGTTCGACTTCATCGCGCAGCAGCGTGCGTGGACAGGCGCCCCACGGCCGGCCATCGGTTTCACGAATATCACCGTGGATGAAGTCCAGCGCCGGTGCGTCGGCATCCGGACCGTTGGCGACGGTGACGCGGCTGGCCAGATCCGGAATCAGGCGCAGATCGCCATAAGCGCCCCACGGATTGGTCGAGGCAATGATGTCTTGCGGGGTCAACGCGCTGTTGGCCGGCACCCAGCCACAACCGGCCGCCTGATAATGCTCAAGTTCATCGGTGGGAAACGAGCGCCCCCGAGTGATACCGATCAGGTCAGTGGTGACGATGGTGGTCATCGGCACAGCCGCCAGGCGCGAAGTCACGGCTGCATCTCCCGCAAACGGCCGAGCACGGTATTGGTGTCGGTGATCCAGCAATAACCCTTGATCGCATTGAGGCAGGCGTGATGACGTTCGGCGCTGTAAGTGGCACAGGCGTCTTCGACCAGAGTCACCAGATAACCACGATCGGCAGCGTCGCGCACGGCCATGTCGACGCACTGGTCGGTGACGATACCGGCGATGATCAGGTGACGGGTTTGAAGGTTGCGCAGCACGTAGTCGATGGCGGTCGAGTTGAACACGCCGGACGAGGTTTTCGGCAAGACGATTTCGTTGTCGCCCGGGGTCAGTTCGCCGATCACTTGTGCCTGCGGACTGCCCTTGGGCAGGTGCATGTCCGAAAGTTTATGGTCCAGCGAGCGATCGCGACCGTCGGCCGTCAGGCTTTCGATCAGAGTGTGCAGCACATTTTGCCTGGCCTCGCGAAAGGCGCTGAGCAACCGTTGCTGGTTGGGCACCACCTGCGTACGTGCGCGGTTGAGGAAATACTCGGCGTCCGGCTCACTGAGGTGCGGATCGAACTGCGGTTCGAGCCAGGCGCGCTGCATGTCCACCAACAGCAATGCAGTGTGGTCGGTGACAAACGGCAAGTCCCGCGGCGAGCGGTGGGGAAGGCTGAACATCCTTATTTTTCCTCCAGCAGGTGAGTGGCGAAGTCGTTGCGCAGGGCATCGATGCCCTCGAGGCGATCGGCCAGATCCGGGCTGCGCAGGGTCAGGCAGGCAATCAGCGCTTCGACCTGTGCCAGCGCCGGGACCATGGTGTCGAACGGCGAGGCCGATTCGACCGGAGCGCTAATGATCAGGTCGGCCATTTCGCGCAGTGGTGAGGCATAAATGTCGGTGAACAGGACCACGCGGGCATTGTTGTTTTTTGCCGCTGTGGCGACACGCAGTGCCTGGGTCTGATAGCGGCGGTAATCGAATACCAGAACGACGTCCTGGCGCTGCAGATCGAACAGGCGGTCGGGCAACAGTGCATTGTCTTCCAGGGCAAAGCAGCCGGGGCGCAGCAGACGCAAATGATTGAGCAGGTAAGTCGCCATCAGGCTGCTGAAGCGGCCACCGAAGCAGTACACCTGATGCCGGGCATCGAGCAGCCAGTCGGTGAGGATTCGCACGTCTTCGGGCTGGGTCAGCGATTGCGTGTCGACCAGCAGGCGATGGCTGTCAGCGAGGTAATGAGCCCAGGCGTCGTCTTTGTTTTGCTGCGCGCGCGGTTGCAACAGCGTGCGCGGCGAGCGCAGGCGATGGTCCATGTCGCTGAGCAGGGCGTCCTGGAATTCGGCATAACCGCCGAAACCGAGTTTTTTCACCAGACGCACAATGGTCGGATCGCTGACGCCGGCATGCTCGGCCAGGCGCGCCATCGGTCCAAGACCATTGCGCGGATACTGATCGAGCAAGGCGCGAACGACTTTGCGCTCCGATGGCGTGAGTTCCAGGCCGGGATCGGTGATCAGGTCTCTGAGAGGGGGCATCCGGGCTCCTGCTGGATGGGGGGTGTCGAATTCGCTTCATAATCCGTTAAAACAGTATTTATGTAACTCACGCTACATGTCTAGCGAATTTTTCGTCGTGTTTAAAAGGCTCCAAAATGGCGCAGGATGCCCGCGTCATAAGGGCTACACGGAAGTCGACAGGTGTTGTAGTCCATTGCCCATAGCTATGTCAGATATCGCCGCTTTTCTAACATCCAGAGTTCGCCCGGAAACGTATCGATCCCCCCGGCAACCGTTGGTTTACGGCACAATTGCCTTCAATCCGGCTCTACGCCGTTGATGTTTCTGATCCTCGGCAGAGTGAGCCCATCGTGCAGACCACCCGCTTGACACTGATTTGCCACGCACGAACCGTCGCACAGAAATTGGCGTGTTTTCCTACGAACGAGCCCGTTGAAGATGTTGCTCTGCCGCTTGGCACAATGGCTGCTCGCTTCAATGCGGCGCGACGTTTGCTCTGCGGCCCCGAACTGCGCACCCGGCAGACAGCCGCCTGGTTCGGGGCGGATGCTCGGGTTGACGAGGCATTGCGCGATTGCGACTGGGGAAATTGGCACGGGCGATCAATCAAGGACCTGCAAACGACGCAAGCGCAGGCTTTGCAAGCGTGGCTGACAGATCCGCATGCAGCGCCCCCCGGCGGCGAATCAGTGACGGATCTGGCCACGCGAGTCGCGGCATGGCTGCAAAGTTTGCAAACGACGCCGGGGCATGTGGTGGCGATCACCCACCCGTACATCGTGCGTGCCGTGCTGATGCAGGTGATGCAAGGCGCGGCGTTCAATGCAATCGACGTCGAACCGCTGTCAGTCATCGAGTTGCGCTTCAACGGGATCTGGCGGCTACGCTTGCCGGGCATCGACATCGAAGGAGCATGCTAATGAAACAACTGCTGGTGATCGGCATCGGTGCCGGTAATCCGGACTACATCACGATGCAGGCGGTCAAAGCGCTGAATCGGGTCGATGTGTTCTTTCTGCTGGATAAAGGCCAGAGCAAGGACAAACTGATCGATCTGCGCCGCGAGATCTGTGAACGCTACATCAGCGATCCCGCCTACCGTTTCGCCGAAGCCGCGAGCCCGGAGCGCGAGCGCGGCGATGTCGACTACAACGCGAGCGTCGATGAACTGAACGGCGCCAAGCAAGCGACCTTCGAGCGGCTGATCAATGAAGAATTGTCTGACGGCCAGTGCGGCGGTTTTCTGGTGTGGGGCGACCCGGCGCTGTACGACAGCACCCTGCGTATCCTTCAGGCGATTCTGGATTCGGGTCGTTGTCAGTTCGAGTTTGAGGTCATCCCCGGCATCACCAGCGTTCAGGCGCTGGCGGCGCGGCATAAAGTGCCGTTGAACAGTATTGGCCGCTCCGTCGAGATCACCACGGGCCGGCGTCTGGCGGCGGGGCAGGTGAGTGATGCCGACAGCCTGGTGGTGATGCTTGATGCCGAGGATTCCTACCACCACGTGGCCGACCCGCAAACTGCGATTTACTGGGGCGCGTATCTGGGCACGGCGGATGAGATCCTGATCAGCGGCAAACTTGGCGATGTCGCCGATGAGATCGAGCGGGTGCGCAAGGCTGCACGGGCGGAGCATGGCTGGATCATGGATACCTATCTGTTGCGCAAGTCCTAGATTTTCGCTGGCCTCATCGCTGGCTTGCCGGTGATGAGGCCCACCAGATCACCTCAAGACCTGACAAGGGCGCCACGCCCGAACCGCTCCCGATACACCGACGGCGGCACGCCCACCACGCCGCGAAACGCCACCCGAAAACTCTCCACCGAGCGATACCCGCAACGCTGCGCAACCTGTTCGGTGTTGTCCGTCGTGCTCTCCAGCAACTCCCGCGCCCGCGCCAGTCGTTCATGCTGTAGCCACGCCTTGGGCGACTGCCCGCAGGCTTCGGTGAAACGCCGCAAGAACGTCCGCTCGCTCATCGCCGCTTCGCTGGCCAGTTCGCGCACCTCCAGTGGTTCATGCAGGCGTTCGCGCGCCCATTGCATGACCCGTGACAAATCGTTGCGCGGCGTCGGGCTGACCGGCGTCGGAATGAATTGCGCCTGACCGCCGGTGCGCTGCGGCGACATCACCAGCCGCCGCGCCACCGTATTGGCAACCTGAGTGCCAAAGTCACGGGCCACCAGGTGCAGGCAGGCATCGATTCCGGCGGCACTGCCCGCCGACGTGATCAGCTGTCCCGAGTCGACGTAAAGCACATCGGCGTCAACAGCAATCATCGGGAAGCCTTGTGCCAGTTCCGCCGCGTAGCGCCAATGCGTGGTTGCCGCATGGCCGTCGAGCAGACCGCTGGCGGCCAGCACAAACACCCCGGAACAGATCGACAACAGTCGCGCACCCCGGCCGTGAGCCTGGCGCAGAGCATCGAGCAACGCTTGCGGCACCTCGGCATTGCGGTCGCGCCAACCTGGAATGATGATGGTGCGTGCGGTGGCGAGCAGTTCCAGGCCGCCATCGGCCAGTACTTGAATGCCACCCATGGCGCGCATCGGGCCTTGATCGACCGCGGCAATCACGTGTTCGTACCACGGGAATTCGAACTCCGGCCGAGCCAGACCGAAGATCTCCACGGCAATGCCGAACTCGAACGTGCAGAGGCCGTCGTAGGCCAGAATCGCAACCAGTCCTGGAGAGGCAGGCATTTGGCGGAAAACTCCCGATGAGTGTCTTGTGCGCCACTGTAGCGATTCGCGTCGTCTCGATAAAGTCTGTTCATTCCCATCGATACGTAGGAGCAACACCCCATGCCGAGCCTGGTTCGCGAAATTCCTGCCGCCCCTTCGGCGATTGCACTGATGCATTTCAGCAATCGTCTGACCTTCGAAACCGATTGTTCCGACGTGTTCGGCAGCCAGCAGGCCGGCGAGGTCGATTTTGTGTTGGTGGACGTGCGCGGACCACTGGCGTTTGAACGCGGCCATGTACCGGGCGCGATCAATATTCCCGGACGGTTGCTGACGGCAGAAGGTTTAGCCAGCTACCCGAAGAGCGCGCTGTTCGTGGTCTATTGCGCGGGCCCGCACTGCAACGGCGCCAACAAGGCTGCAGTGAAACTGGCGGCGCTGGGTTATCCAGTCAAAGAGATGATCGGCGGCATTACCGGTTGGCTGGATGAAGGCTTCGAACTCAACGTGCCCAAAACTGCAAACACCCCCATCAACTGCGCCTGCTGATCACCTGTAGGAGCTGCCGCAGGCTGCGATCTTTTGCCGTTGTTTTCAAAAAAAACACCAGATCGCAGCCTTCGCAAGCCCCCGTATAGGGCTTGTCCTACAGCCTTTGCACCACGACAGAGCAGCCGTTGACCCCGGTCAATGGTCGCGCCGAATTTTTGTAAGTATTTGTCGCTTAAACACAATTTACCCTGTGCGCGCCGCCATAGACTGCCGGCCACTTCGGTATTTGCCGTTAAAAGGCCATGACCGAACGCTGAATCGAAGCTGCCAATAAAAGCCTCCGCACACAGGAGTTATAAATGAAAAAGCTAGTGATGTTCGGTGCCCTGGCACTGTCGATGTTGTCTCTGACCGCTGTGGCCGAAGACGCCAAGCCGATCCGCATCGGTATCGAAGCCGGTTATCCGCCATTCTCGATGAAAACCCCTGACGGCAAACTGACCGGTTTCGATGTCGATATCGGCGATGCGCTGTGTGAGCAGATGAAAGTCAAATGTACTTGGGTCGAGCAGGAATTCGACGGTCTGATCCCGGCGCTGAAAGTGAAGAAAATCGACGCGATCCTGTCCTCGATGACCATCACCGACGATCGCAAGAAGAACGTTGATTTCACCATCAAGTACTACCACACCCCGGCGCGTTTCGTGATGAAGGCAGGCTCGGGCGTGAAAGACCCGCTGACCGAGCTCAAGGGCAAGAAAGTCGGTGTGCTGCGCGCCAGTACTCACGACCGTTACGCCACTGAAGTGCTGGTTCCGGCCGGGATCGACCTGGTGCGTTACGGCTCGCAGCAGGAAGCCAACCTCGACATGGTTTCCGGGCGTATCGATGCGATGCTGGCCGACTCGGTCAACCTCAGCGACGGTTTCCTGAAAACCGAAGCTGGCAAAGGTTTTGAATTCGTCGGCCCGACCTACGAGGACGCCAAATACTTCGGTGGCGGCGCCGGCATCGCGGTGCGCAAGGGCGATACCGCGCTGGCCGAGCAATTCAACCAGGCCATCACTGAAATCCGCGCGAACGGCAAGTACAAGCAAGTGCAGGACAAGTACTTCGACTTTGACGTGTACGGCCATTAATACGCCGTCAAAAAGTGGCCCCGTGTAGGCGGAGGCCACTTTTTTTATGCCCATGATTTATCCTGCCCCACACCTTCCAACGCAGGAGCCTGCGGCAGCTCCTACAGAGATAGCGGAGTTTTCTCATGCAACGTATCGACCATGTTCTACCCTGGAGCCATTTGGGCAGCGAACGCTCTCTCAGCGTATTCCGTTACGGCGCCGGCGACCGCAAGGTGTATATCCAGGCCAGCCTGCACGCCGATGAGCTGCCAGGCATGCGCACCGCATGGGAACTCAAGCAACGCCTTAACGACCTCGAACAGCAGGGCCGCCTGCACGGTGTGATCGAGCTGGTGCCGGTGGCCAACCCGATCGGCATGGACCAGCATCTGCAAGGCAATCACATGGGCCGTTTCGAAATGGGCAGCGGCAAGAACTTCAACCGCGCGTTCGTCGAACTCAGTGCGCCGGTCGCCGCTTTGATCGGCGCGCAGTTGGGTGCCGATGCCGAGACCAATGTCGTCCTGATTCGCCAGGCCATGGGTCAGGTGTTCGATCAACTGCCGGCTCCCGCCTCGCAACTGGAAGCCCTGCATCGACTGCTGCTGCGCCACGCCTGCGACGCCGATATCACCCTCGATCTGCATTGTGATTTCGACGCTGCGATCCATCTTTATGCGCTGCCGCAACATTGGCCGCAGTGGCAATCTCTGGCGGCCCGTCTGCAGGCTGGCGTGGCGTTGCTGTGTGAGGATTCCGGCGGCAGCTCGTTCGATGAATCCTGTTCGACGCCTTGGCTGCGTCTGGCGCAAGCCTTCCCCGCTGCGGCGATTCCGCCAGCGAACCTCGCCACCACGCTGGAGCTGGGAAGCATGGGCGACACCCGGGTCGATCAGGCTCAGGCCAATTGCGAGGCTATTCTCGGTTTTCTCGCCGAGCAGGGTTTCATCAGCGGAGAATGGCCGGCGGCGCCGAGCGAATGCTGCGAAGGCATGCCGTTCGAAGGCACCGAATACCTGTTCGCGCCGCACCACGGCGTGGTGAGCTTTCTGCGCCGCGCCGGCGAATGGGTGGAAAAGGGCGATGCCTTGTTTGAAGTGGTTGATCCGTTGCAGGATCGTCTGACCACCGTGTACGCGGGGACCAGTGGTGTATTGTTCGCGATTGATCGCGGGCGCTATACCGAACCCGGGATCTGGCAGGCGAAGGTGGCGGGACGGGTGCCATTTCGCACTGGCAAGCTGACAAACGACTGATCGTCGCCTGGCGCGTTTGCCGGCTGGTTACCGGCAGATGACGCCCCTTGATCGTTCCCCCTCGCGCGTTATCTCGCCGGCCGGCGGCGGTGTAGGACAGCTGAGGCATTCGGCCAGTAAAAAAACCACTGAAAAGCGGCAAATTGCTGGCCCCCGAGGCGCATCTTCATCGGCAAAATCGCCTTTTTTCAAAAGGTTAGGTTGGCTATATGCGGACGATTGTCATAACCGTTGCAACGCTTTCCCTGGCTGTTCTTGCCTCGGGCGTCCAGGCAAAAGAGTTAAGCAAGAGTCACCGGTTTGCCTGCATCTGGGGTTCCGATATCGCCGCCGGCGCACAGCAATCCAAGCTGTCGGGCATCTCCCTGTATGGCGCGCGCAAGCAGTTGCAGGTGCGCAGGTTTCAGCAGCCATGGATGCGCATGACGGCGATGGGCATCACCGAGCAGACCTACAACAGCACTTCAAAGCTCAAGCCTGCGGCGGTCAAGCAGACTTACTACGAGCAGTGCGTCAGGCACGAACTGGCGCAGCGTTGAAACACCAGCGAGGAACCCTTGTCGTGTGAAATTCAGTGTTGGCGCTGGAGTACCATGAGCCATCTTTATCACCTGCAGAGTCCATTACCGCATGCCTGATCTAACGCGTATCACGTCCTTGTTCGATCAGGCGCAGCGGGCCATGCGGCTGGTCTGGGGGACATCGCGAGGCTTGTTTCTCGGGCTGGTACTGGCAACGCTGGTTGCCGGGCTGCTGCCGGCACTGGCCGCATGGTTGGGGCAGCGGATCGTCGATGCCGTGGTTGCGGCGATGCAGTTGCACGCGCAACAGGGCAGTGCGCCGCTGTGGCCCGTGTTGCGTTATGTGTTGTTGGAAGCCGGGGTGTTGGCGTTGTTATCCGGCACCCAGCGGGCGCTCTCGGTGCAGCAGTCGCTGTTGCGGGTGCAACTGGGACAGAAGGTCAATACGCTGATTTTGCAGAAAGCGCAGACCCTGTCACTGGTGCAGTTCGAAAACTCCGAGTTTTACGACAAACTGGTGCGTGTGCGTCGCGAGGCTTCGACCCGGCCACTGGCGCTGGTCATGAAGTCGCTGGGCTTGACTCAGAACCTGATCATGCTGATCAGCTTCGGTGTGCTGTTGGTGCATTTTTCGCCGTGGGCGCTGGTGTTGCTGGTGGTCGGTGCATTGCCGGTATTTTTTGCCGAGGCGCATTTTTCCGGTGACGCCTTTCGCCTGTTCACCCGCCGAGCGCCGGAGAGCCGGCAGCAGAGCTACATCGAAACCTTGTTATCTCACGAGACCTATATCAAAGAGGTCAAGCTGTTCGGCTTTGCCCCGTTGTTGCTGCAACGCTACCGCGACACGTTCGCCAGGCTGTATGCCGAAGATCGACGCCTGACGTTGCGGCGTGATGGTTGGGGTTTCGGCCTTGGCCTGCTCGGAACCGCAGCGTTTTACCTGGCCTACGCCTGGGTGGTGACCGATGCCGTGCATGGCCAGATCAGTCTCGGCCAGATGACCATGTATCTGGTGCTGTTCAAGCAAGGCCAAAGCGCGGTGAGCAGCAGTCTGAGTGCGATCAGCGGTCTCTACGAGGACGGCCTCTACCTGACCAGTCTGTATGAATACCTGGCCGAACCGGTGCAGGTCGATACCGGTCACCTGACGGTCGGCGTCCGCCCAGGGGATGGCTTGCGTTTCGAAAACGTCGGTTTCCGTTATCCCGGAGCCAGTCGGCCGGCATTGGAAAACATTGACCTGCAACTGTTGCCAGGCCAGAGCATGGCGTTGGTCGGGGAAAACGGTTCTGGCAAGACTACGCTGATCAAGCTGCTGACCCGGCTTTACCACCCCGATCAAGGGCGCATTCTGCTCGACGGCAGCGATTTGCAGGAATGGCAGGAAACCGCGTTACGTCGGCGCATTGGCGTGATTTTTCAGGATTACATCCGCTACCAGTTCACTGTCGGCGAAAACATCGGCGTCGGCGATACCCTGGCGTTCAGCGACCAGCAGCGGTGGCAGGAGGCTGCTACCCAAGGCATGGCGGCACCTTTTATCGAAGGGCTCGACAAGGGTTACGCCACGCAATTGGGACGCTGGTTTGCCGGTGGTCAGGAACTGTCCGGAGGGCAGTGGCAGAAGATTGCCTTGTCCCGCGCGTACATGCGCCGTGATGCAGACCTTCTGATCCTCGATGAACCGACTTCGGCTCTCGACCCGGCGGCGGAAGCGGCGGTGTTCGAGCATTTCAGCCAGCACAGCGAAGGGCGCATGACCTTGCTGATCTCCCACCGTTTTTCCAGTGTGCGCAATGCCGATCACATCATCGTGCTGCAACAAGGGCGGATTCTCGAGCAGGGTGGCCACGATGAGCTGATTGCCACTGCCGGGCATTACGCGCAACTGTTCGATTTGCAGGCGCGCGGGTACCGCTAGGTGTCCCGCGAGCTGCGCACGCTCGCAGGCCCGGCCACCCGAGGGGCGGTTTTGCTCTGCATCAAGCTGTCGAGCGCCTTGCGGTAATTCTGCCCGCCGAGGGCCATGCTGTTGTTGTGCGTGGCGCCCGGCACCAGCAACAGGCGTTTGGGTTGCCGGGCGGCGTTGAACAACTGTTCGCTGAAGCGCGGCGGCACGAACGCATCAGCCAGACCATGCACCACCAGTAAAGGCATATGGATGTCGGCGATTTTGTCGATCGAATCGAATTTTTGCGACAGCAACCAGCGCACCGGCAAGGACGTATTGGCCACTGCGGCCGCAACATCGGCCAGGGATGTGAAGGTCGACTCGATCACCAGCCCCCGCACCGGCAGTGGGACGTTTTTACGCGCAGCATCCTTGCCGAGTTCTGCAGCCAGATCGATCGCGACAGCGCCGCCGAGTGAGTGGCCATAGATCAGCCGTTTGCTGGGATCAGGTTGCAGCAGCTTGAAGCGTTCCCACGCCACCCGCGCATCTTCGTAAACGCTGCTTTCGGATGGCAGATCACCCTTGCTCTGGCCGAAGCCACGGTAGTCGATGGCCAGCACCGAATAGCCCGCCGCGCGCAGTTGTTCGATGCGGAACAGCTGTCCGGTGAGATTCCAGCGTACGCCATGCAGATACAGGATGGCCGGGGCATTGGGTTTTTCCGCCGGCCACCACCAGGCATGGATGTTTTGTCCGGCCTTGAAACTCTTCGGTTGCAGATCGAGTTCCTGAACGCTGCCGGGCAGGCCGCGATACCAGCCGGCCGTGCCCGGTTCAATGCGAAACAGCAGCGTGCGCTCGGTGTGTTCGAGCACGGCACAACTCGTCGGCACGCCGATAATCAGCGCAGCCATGCAGGCGAACGCCAGGCGGCGGCGACGCAGACGGGTCATGAAGGCGAGGAACATTAAACGTTTCACCAAAGGTCGGACAAAGAACGCTTTTTACCAGATGCCTTGGCCTGCGGCGTGACATTTTCGACCACCGTACCTGCGCAACGATTACAAAATGCTGCAACAACTCAGCAGACCTGCAGCACGATCTTGCCGATATGGTCACCGGCCTCCATGTGCGCGTGGGCCTGGGCGGCGTCGGCGAGCGGATAGACCTTGTCGATGAGTGGCAGGCAGCGTCCGGCGGCCAGCGCTGGCCACACGTGCTTGTGCAGTTCACTGGCAATCGCCGCTTTTTCCGCAGCATTGCGCGCGCGCAGCAGCGAGCCGGTAATCACCGCACGTTTGGCCATCATCGCCAACAGATCAAAGTCGTTGGCCTTCGCGCCGCCGAGGAAACCGAGCATCACCAGCCGGCCGTCCATCGCCAGGGCACTGACGTTATCGTTGAGGTAGGAACCGCCCATGATGTCGAGAATCACATTCACGCCTTGACCAGCGGTTTTCTCGGCGATCACTTTGGCGAACTCTACTTCGCGATAGTTGATCGGCTGGCCACCGAGCGTGCTGATCGCCGCGCATTTCTCAGGGCTGCCAGCGGTGGCGAAGGCTTCGATACCGAATTCGCGGCAGAGCATCAGGGCGGTGGTGCCGATGCCGCTGGTGCCACCATGGATCAACGCGCGCTGACCTTTGCTGGCGCCACCGAGACCGAACAGATTGGCCCACACGGTGAAAAACGTCTCCGGGATCGCGGCGGCTTGCACCCAGTCGAGCCCCTCGGGAATCGGCAGCGTTTGCCCGGCCGGCACAGCGGCGTACTCGGCGTAGCCGCCACCATTGGTCAGCGCGCAGACGCGGTCACCGACGGCGAACGGGCTGACGCCGGCGCCAAGGGCCACAACCACCCCGGCAACTTCCAGGCCGGGGATCGGGTTCATGCCCGGTTTCATCGGGTATTTACCGGCGCGTTGCAGTGCATCCGGGCGATTGATCCCGGCGGCGTGCACGCGGATCAACACTTCACCTTCGGCGACGTCCGGGAGCGGCACGCGTTTGGCTTGCAAGACGTCGGGGCCACCGGGTTCGGTGATTTCGATGCGGGTCATTTCGTGGGGTAAGGACATAGTGCTTCCTCCTGATAAAAGTGCGTGTAGATGGGAGTCGTGCATCCCTCGATAAATTCAGGTCAATCCCGATAACCCTGTGGGAGCGAGGTTGCTCGCGAAGGCGCCGGGACAGTCAGTGCAGGGTTGTCAGATAAAGCGCTTTCGCGAACAGGCTCGCTCCCGCGTTGGGTTATGCGGGCCCAAACGTTCATGGCCTGTTCCAACAGCAACGCCACGCCAATCGCACCGCAGGCGATCATGAACAGCATCGCGTGGTGGCCGCCATTGGCGTTGAACAGCGCCGAATAGGCAAACCCGGCCAGCGCCTGGAAAGTGGCAAACGACACCGTGGCGCGGCTCCAGGCGATTTGCTGGCGAGCGTGCTCCGGCACCAGTTCGTGCACCCGCGCCAACGCCAGCGGCACGATGCCCGGCGGGAATGAGCCGAGAATCACCGCGAGCAACGCCAACGCCAGGAATGATTGGGAAACCGCCAACAGCCCGAGGGTAATCGCCTGAATCACCAGCACCAGGCGAATGCTCAACCGCGCGCCGAGCTTGTCGGCCAGAAAACCATAACTCACCGGGCCGACAATCGCGCCCAAACCGTACATCACCCACACCAGCGCGCCGACGTGCGCGCCGGCACCGAGGCCGCGGGCCACGTAATCCACTAGAAAGACCATGGCTGGCACCAGTCCCGCGGCCATAAAGGCGTACTGCGCGAACAATACATAAACGCCGGCAGGTGTCGGTGCAATCACGGTGTTTTGCGCAACAATCGGCGCCGGCAGATCAGCGGGCCAGCCAAACCAGCTCACCGCTGTCAGCAACAGCGCGATGGCACCGAGCCCCAGCCATGTGGCTTGCAAACCGAGGTTCAGCAGTGGCGGCACAATCGTCCCCGAGCCGGCAATGCCGAGGCCGATGCCGAGGAATATCGCGCCACTGGCCAAGCCCTTGCGAGCCGGTGGAACATGTGGCAGAACCGTCGCCGCGACCAGCACCATGATTGCGCCCCCGGCGATGCCCGACAGCAAGCGCCAGCCGAAAAACCAGCTCACTGACAATGGAAACGCACAGGCGAAGAATGCCGCCGTGACCACCAGCATCATCAGGCGCAGGGCGTTTTTATTGCCGAGATGACGCGCCATCGGGCGGCCGAGCAGGGCGCCGATCAAGTAGCCAATCAGATTGGCTGCGCCGAGATACACCACATCGTTGGCAGAAAACCATTGCGCCTGAATCAGCGCGGGAATCAGCGGTGTGTAGGCAAAGCGTGCCAGTCCAATGCTGACCAGGCTGGCGCAGAGCCCAGCGAAGATCGGCAGCCAGAGAGCGCCGGAAGTTTGAGTGCGCATGATATTGACGTTTCCGAAGAAGGTTTATGGCGCCCAGCATATCGGCTATCGTTGCTGCGTTTATGCAGCGAATTTCCATTGTTGTGATGCGAAATTGCATCAAGGGGAGGCAGGGTGAATTGGGATGATGCTCGGGTGTTTCTCGCGGTTTGCCGCGCGTCGACATTGCGCGGGGCCGCGCGTGTCCTGAATGTGGATCAGGCGACGGTCGGGCGGCGCCTCAGCGCACTGGAAAAGTCCCTTGGCGCGACATTGTTCCTGCGTACCTCCGACGGCTACGCCTTGACGGCGGTAGGCGAGGCGGCGCTGAGGAATGTCGAGAAAATGGAGCATTCAGCACTGGAACTGGAGCGGCAGATCCAGGGGCTCGATGATCGACTGACAGGCAGTGTGCGGGTCAGTACCACCGATTCGCTGGCCATCGATTTCCTGATACCGGCCATGGCCCGCCTGCATGAACTGCATCCCCAGGTGCAGGTGCAACTCGACGCCTCTACGCAAATTCTCAGTCTGGCCAAGCGCGAGGCGGATATCGCGGTGCGCAATACGCGACCGGACAACCCGGATTTGATCGCCCGGCGAATTGCCCGTTGGCCCGTAGGACTTTTCGCAGCTCAGGCGTATGTCGACAGCAACGGCGCACCGGAGCCGGGCACGGCATTTGAAGGCCATGATCTGGTGGTCTATCAACCGTATCTGGCGAATAAAAAGGACCTGACCCTGGTCTCTGAACCGATGAATCGCGGGCGGATCGTCGCCAGTCTCAGTTCAAGTCTGCTGGTACGCCGCTCGATTGCAGCAGGCCTGGGCGTTGGAGAAATCCCGGTCTACATGGGCGAGCGCGACGGTCTGGTCAGAGTCTGGCCAGAGCGTACCCGGCCAGAGCCCTATGAGGTGTGGCTGGTGACCCATGCGGATCTGCGTCATACCGCGCGGGTGCGGGCGGTGATCGAGCAGATAGTCGAGGCGTTTGCACTGGAGAACGAATAGGTTCCAGGGCGGTTTTGGCAGAGCTACAAGGCCTGACGAAACGGCCTACGTCCGGGTCAGAATCCGCTGGCTTGTGAGTCTGCGGGGAGAGCTCTATCGTTGACGTCAATGGCCACGGAAGGTCTCGGTAACCCGAAAGGTGTCGAATTGAACGTCAGGGAAGTGCTTCAAAATCCAGTGTGTGACACGTCGAGCGAAAGTCGGAATAGCCAAGCCATGAATGACATCAGACGCGAAGAGTTCAATGCCAGGATCGAGACCATCGAGGCACGGATGGATGCCCGCATCAGCGAGGTGTCGACAAAAATCGATACTCGGGTGAATGAACTGTCGACAAAAATCGATACCCGGGTGCGTGAAGTGTCGGCAAGAATTGATGCGTTTCTCGTCGCTCAGGCTGAGCGGGACAAGTGTCAACTCGAACGAGATAAACGCTACGATTTGCTTTCGATGGAAATGCGAGAAATTGCCAGGAGGACAGAGGAATCTGTCAGGCAAGGCGCTACGGTAAAGGCCAATGTCTGGGCGGCCACTGCCGTGCAGTTGGTTGGCATCGTGGCGATCGTTGTCGGTGCCTACTATGCCAACCAGGCCAACATGTATGTCGCGATGCAAACGACGCTGGCAGCGATTCAGGCGGGCAAGGAGTTCAGCGTACCGAATCCCTTCGAGTTTTCATTGCCTGAATCGGCGCAATAAAAAAACGGCCTTCAGTGAAGGCCGTTTTTTGTGGGCGTTAATAAACTGCCTCATGGCATCTGCGGCAACTCCTGGGGCCGCAAGTCAAACACCAGCACTTCGGCATCCACGCCATTGCTCAAGGTCAGTGCCTGTTCTTCACGAACCCGCACGCCGTCACCTTCGCGCAATTGCACGCCGTTCAGTTCGACACTACCGCGTGCCACATGCACGTAGGCGTAGCGGTTGGCCGGCAGTTCCAGGGTGGCGCTTTCCTGGCCGTCGAACAGCCCTGCGTAAACCCGTGCATCCTGACGAACTTTCAGCGATCCGTGACTGCCTTCCGGCGAGATGATCAGTTGCAGACGACCGCGTTTTTTCTGCGCGCTGAAATGCTCCTGCTGGTAACGCGGTCTGGCGCCGCTGACTTCCGGCACGATCCAGATTTGCAGGAAATGCACAGGCTTGCTCGCCGAGTGGTTGAACTCGCTGTGCGCCACGCCACTGCCGGCGCTCATCAGTTGCACGTCGCCAGGGCGGATGACGGAACCGGTGCCCAAAGTATCCTTGTGTTCCAGCGCCCCTTCGAGCACGTAGGAAAAGATCTCCATGTCGCGGTGCGGGTGCTGGCCAAAACCTTTGCCGGCCGCCACGCGATCATCGTTGATCACCAGCAGGTCGGAGAAACCCTGCTCACGCGGGTCGCGGTAGCTGGCGAAAGAAAAGGTGTGGAACGACTTCAACCAGCCATGATTGGCGAGGCCACGATCGGAGGCTTTGCGAAGAGTCAGCATGATGAAATCTCCTTGCGGGACGTGAATTCGTCCGAGTGAGGAGAAGGTTACTGTTTACCTCTCTGCACAATAAGTAGATGGAAATTGAAAGACTGTCCTGATCAGGTTGACAGTTTTGCGGCGCCGTTCACGGAATTTCTTGCCCCGGTATCGTCGCACTTGGCCATAATGTTCGGCCTGTCTGACACGTTTATCTTTTTTTGATCACAGTGATGGTTCCCATGAAAACCGTGGCAATGGTGCTGTTTCCAGACTTTCTTCTGCTCGACATGGCCGGGCCGATGGAAGTGTTTTCGGTGGCCAACCGTTACTTGCAAGCCGAGTCGCACTATCAACTGATTACCCTTGGCACCGAGCACGGGCCATTGCGCGCCTCCAATGGCGTACGGGTGCAGGCCGATCGGCACATTGATGACGCCAGTGATCACTATGACTTGCTGCTGGTGCCGGGCGGCCCCGGCGCCTACAACGAAAGATTTGCGGGGTTGTGCGCCTGGCTGCCAGGCGCGGTGCAGCGTGCCGCCTGTTATGGCTCAATCTGCACCGGTGCGTTTGTGCTGGGGCATGCCGGATTGCTTGACGGCTATCGCGTCACCACCCACTGGAACTACACCGAGCGTTTGATCAAAGGTTTCCCCAAGGCCAGCGTCGCGACCGATCAGATTTTTGTCGAGGATCGTAATCTGATCACGTCCGGCGGGGTCACCGCCGGGATTGACCTGGCACTGGCCGTGATTACCCGGGACCACGGCAAAAAACTCGCCCAGGACGTGGCCAAAGTGCTGCTGGTGGTGATGAAACGTCAGGGCGGTCAGGCGCAGTTCAGCCCGTTGATGGCTGCCGTGGCCCCGCAGGAAACGCCCGTCACGCGGGTGCAGAACCATGTTCTGGAACACCTGGACGAAGCGTTCACCGTCGAGCGCATGGCGAGTCTGGCGAACATGAGCGCGCGTCACTTCGCACGAGTGTTCGCCCGTGACGTCAACATGACCCCGATGGAGTTCCTGCAAAGTGCGCGTATCGATTGTGCGCGAAACTTGCTCGAAACCAGTGATCTGCCGCTGAAAACCGTGGCCTATAAAAGTGGCTTTGGCAGCGTGCGGCATATGCGCTCGCTGTTCGCCGAAAAGCTCGGTCTGACCCCCGCACAGTACCGCGAACAGTTCAGCTAGAGCGGTTCTGTCCGTCTGGCGCACCCGGATGTCCGTGCTGCGCCCTGCGTGGTGGTTGTACCGTCACCTGAGGCTGCCAAGATACTTGGCATGAACAGCCATTACGATTTGAACCCGGCGTCGGTGCTGCGTTTCGGCCCTTACGCGTTTCATTTGCGCCAGCGGCTGATCCTCGACGGGGATCGGCAATTGCGCATGGGTGGTCGCGCGCTGGACATTCTGCAAGTGCTGGTCGAACGCGCCGGGCGAGTGGTCAGCAAAGAGCAGTTGATCGCTCTGGTCTGGCCGACGTCGGTGGTCGAAGAGATCAACTTGCGTGTGCACATCGCTGCGCTGCGCCGCGCATTGCGCGACGGCGAGAACGGTCAGCGCTACATCGTCAATGTCCCGCAATGCGGTTACAGCTTCATTGCGCCGGTGCATTACGACAGCACGGCGCAATTGGTTTTCGAGCACTTGCAAGCGCCGCAACACAACCTGCCCGCCAGACTGACACCGGTCACCGGCCGTGATGCGCTGGTTGGCAGCCTGGTGCGGCAAATGCCGCTGTGCCGGATGATGACAATCACGGGCGCGGCGGGCGTGGGCAAAACCACCGTGGCGCTGCGCGTGGCCGAACTGTTGCTCGAGCATTTTTGTGATGGCGTATGGCGGGGCGACCTGGCGTCGTTCGACAACAGCACGCCACTGCTCGAAGCCGTGCTCGACACGCTTGAAACCGACTTCGCCACACTCACGCAGCGCCATGCCTTGTTGGTGCTGGATAACTGCGAGCACCTGCGTGAACGCTGTCAGGCGCTGGTGCAACACTTGCTCGACGCCGCACCGCGCCTGTCGGTACTGGCAACCAGCCGCGAGGCGTTGCGGGTCAACCTGGAAACGCTGCAGCCGTTGCGGCCGCTCACGGTGCCCAAATCGTCCGAGTTGATCAGTGTCGAGGAGGCGATGAGTTACTCGGCGGTGCAGTTGTTTGTCAGCCGTGCGCGCACCCGTCAGCAGGGATTCATGCTGCGTGAACAGGATCTCAAAGCGGTCTGCGATATCTGCCGTCGACTCGATGGATTGCCTTTGGCAATTGAACTGGCGGTGACGCAGATCGATGCGCTGGCACTGGTCGGGCTGCAGGCGCAACTGGGCAATTGCCTGCAGTTACTCAGTCATGGTCGGCGCACCGCCGTGCCGCGTCATCGAACGCTCAAGGCTGCGCTGGACTGGGGATATCAAGGCCTGAACGACGCCGAGCAATTGGCCTTGCAACGGCTTTCGGTGTTCCCGAAAGCCTTCACGCTGGATGACGCATTGGTCGTTGTCACCTGTACGAATCTGCCGGCGCAGGTGCTGGTGGCCGTGGTTGCGCAACTGGTCGCCAAGTCGTTGCTCTGTGTCGAGCGGGGCAGTGGAATAGCGCGCTACCGGATGCTCAACACCACGCGCAGTTACGCCCGCGAGCAATGGCTTTCACAGGCACAGCGGGCCGACATCGAGCAGCGCCATGCGCGCTACAAAAGCCGCGCTTCAGAGATTCAGTTGGCGGTTTAATTCATCCAGCAGGCTGCGCACTTTGTGCAAGTCCGGGGTGGCGTAGCCTTCGGTGAAGCGTTGATAGATCGGCGTCAGCAGTTCCAGCGCTTCGCGATAGCGGTGTTGCCGCTGCCACAGTTGCGCCAGTGAGGTGGCACTGCGCAACTCCCAGGCCCGTGCGCCTTGGGAGCGGGCGATGGACAGGGCTTGGAGGAGGATTTTCTCTGCTGTCTCAAGGTTATCGCTAGCTGAACTGACGTCATCGCTGGCAAGCCAGCTCCCACAATGATTTGCAGTTGAATCCAAATCTTCAGAACACCCCGCAAACCTGTGGGAGCTGGCTTGCCACCGATGGGGGGCTGGCAGACTGTCCCGATCCGCAGCCAACAGCCGATCCGCCCGCGCCCGCAAAATCTCCGCCGTGCTCCAACCCGCTTCGCCGCTGCGCGCTCGCTCGACCAGCGCCTCGTCGACAAACCGGTCATCCAGCGTGACCATGATTTCCCGGATCAAGCCACTGTCTTGTGCCTGCACCGGCGCAGCGTTTTCGGCATCGATCACCTGCGCGTAATGCCGCGCCCACGTATGGAACAGCAGTACCGAATGCTTCTGCGATTGTTCGAGCAGCAACTGCAACAGTGCGCGGGCGTTCTGCTGGTCACCGTTGTAATGAGCGATCAGGCACGTGGCCAAGGCCAGGGTGTAACAGATCGACGTGCCGTGGTTGATCTGCACGGCGATGTCGAGCGCCTGTCGCGCGGTTTTCCAGGCTTGCTCGGGGAAGCCTTGCAGCCACAGCACCCGCGCCAGCACCGTCAGCGAGGCAACGCTCTGGTCATATTGCACGCCAAAGCCGTGGGTGAACCGATTAAGGTGGCCGCTGTGGGCCATGCGCTCGATCACCTGTTCGGCGTGCTCCCGGGCCTGCGGCTGGTCGCCAGCGTAATGCAACGCCAGCACCCGCAACCGGTGTGTGCTCAGGGACAACAACGGATCACCGTGAGTGCCGAGCCGGTCGAACTGTTCGCTCTGTACCAGAGCCTTGCGGTAATGCCCGCAACTGAGGTTGACCGCCATGTGCCCGGACACCGCACGCAACTGTGCGGCGACATCGCCATGCTCCTGCGCCAGTGCGTCAGCCTTGACGAACGCGGCGATGGTTTCCGGCGTGCCGCCCCACGTGTGATAGCAAGCGCTACCGAGGGCCAGTTGCAGCGCAATGTTCAGATGCGGGCAGGGTGGCTGAATACCTTCAAGCAAATTCAACGCCTGGCGCACGTAGCCACCGTACTCCTTGAGCAGCGACAGCTCCTGCCAGAGCGGCGCCGACGCTGCCGTCAGGCGAATCCCCAGATCGTCCGGTCCTTCATCGTTCAAACACCAGCCCAGTGCTGCGCGCAAATCTTCCAGACCTCGGGCGTAGCGTTCGATCCACAATGTGGTCGGGGTGTTTTCCCAGTCCGCCTGCGCCAGATGCATCAACGCCAGACAACGTTCGGCATGGCGTTCACGGGTTTCAGTCAGTTCGGCAGCCTGTTCGAGTTTTTCCAGGGCATAGCGGCGGGTGGTGTCGAGCAGACGGTAGAAGACCTCTTCATCACCGACCTCGACACTGAGCAGTGATTTGGCGGCCAACTGCGTGATCGAGGCAAACACCGCACCGGGTTCGATCTGCGGGCCAACGATCACTGCCGCCGCAGATTCCAGAGTGAAACCGCCGCGAAACACGCTCAAGCGACGCAGGCCAGTCTGCTCACAGCGGTTGAGCAAATTGAAGCTCCAGTCCAGCGTGGCGCGCAGGGTCAGATGGCGCTCCAGGCTGCTCTGATTACCCGGTGCCAAGGGCGGCAGCCGCCCCTGCACCTGGCTCAGCAACCCCGCCAATCCCAATTCGGCGACCTGCGCCGCGGCCAATTCCAGCGCCAGGGGAATACCGTCCAGCCGATGGCAGATTTCAATCACCAAGGGCAACTGGGCATCGACTAATACGAAGTTTTCCTGCGCCGCCGTGGCGCGTTCGACGAACAGTTGCGGGGCTGAGAACGCGAGCGTTTGCTGGTGATCCAGCACGGTCGCCATCAATGGATAATCGAGGGAATCCAGACGCTGCACATATTCGCCTTCTGCCCGCAGGCTCTCACGGCTGGTGGCGAGAATGTGCACCTTCGGCGCCCCGCGCATCACGCTCTCGCTGAGTGTGGCAACGGCATCAATCAAATGTTCGCAGTTGTCGAGCACCAGCAGCATCTGGCGTTGACTCAAACCATCGACCAGACACGCCAGCGGATCACTCTCGTTCAGTGTCAGATCGAGCAGGGCGGCCACGTGCGAGCAGATCAGTCGAGGATCGTTGAGCGGCGCCAGATCCACCAGTCGAACGCCGTCACGATACCGCTCTATCAGTTGCTCGGCGACGCGCAGGGCGACGGTGGTTTTGCCGATCCCGCCGGGACCGACGAGGGTGATACAACGCTGGCGTGGCAGGTGCGTCATCAGGCTGTCGACCAGCGCCTGGCGCCCGATCATTCGCGTGCGGCGCAGCGGCAGGTTGTGCCGGGTGGTAATGTCGGCTGAGCGTGGCTCAATGGATTGCGAAAGAATCGGTGCGACGAAACTGTAGCCGCGCTGGGCCACGGTAATGATGTAGCGCTGGCCGGCCTGCCCATCGCCAAGGGCTTTGCGCAGCGCCGCCATGTGCACACGCAGGTTGATGTCTTCGACCACACTGTCCGGCCACACCGCCGCCATCAACTGCTGCTTGCTCAGAACCTCTCCGGCATGCGCGAGCAACGTCAACAGAATGTCCATCGCCCGGCGGCCCAAGCGCAAGGGTTGGTCGCCTTCGAGCACCAAGCGTTGAACAGGATCAATCCGATAGGGGCCGAAACCGATGGCCTGATTCGGGGAAAGACTCAACAGCTCGCTCCTGCGGTGATGCGGCGGACAAGACGAATCAGGGCCGGGCGCGCGCGCAGGCCTTCTGATCCGGGGTGTCCCGGCATAATCCTCAGGTTTTGGCGTCAGCGCAACGGCTGGCGCAGAAGCGAACGTCAAAACAGGGCAGGTTGTGGACGGCGGGTCTTCGGTTCACGCATGGCCTGACAGCGCCAGGCAAACGGGTTGATGCCTTCGCTGCGGGTGAACATATGGCAGAAATGCGCCTGATCACAGAAGCCGCATTCCAGACTGATCTGCGTCAGGCTCAGGTCGGTGTGCTGGATCAGCAGCTTGGCGCGGGCGATGCGCTGGGTACGGATCCAGTCTTGCGGCGATACCCCGGTGCTGCACTTGAAGGCGCGGGAGAAATGGCTGCGTGACAGCGAACAGGCGCGGGCCAGTTCGGTCACCTCAAGGCTTTCGCCCAGGCGTTCGAGAATCAGTTGTTTGACCTGTCGTTCGCGTTGTGGACTGAGTCCACCAATGGCGCTTTTGCGCGGTTCGCAGGCAGGGGCGAGGGCGACGGTTTGCTGCAAATAAGCCATGGCCAAGGTCCGTGTCGGTGGGGAAGGCGCGGGCAGCGCGCTCCCACAGGTCAAAAATCAACGCTGCGCAGAGGGACTCATTGTTGGACGGGGCGTGGCCAGTGACGAGTTAATCGTTGTTAATTTCGCTCAGGCCCCACGTTCACAGGGCCGCGGATCGCGTAAAGTGCGCAGCACTTGCGTCTGGTTGGCTATAAGGAATCCGTGCCCATGAACCGTAACGATCTGCGCCGCGTCGACATGAACCTGCTGGTGATCTTCGAAGCACTGATGTTCGAGAAGAACCTGACCCGCGTCGCCGAAAAACTGTTCATGGGCCAGCCGGCGGTCAGTGCGGCGCTCGGGCGTTTGCGTGATCTGTTCGATGATCCGTTGCTGCTGCGCAACGGTCGCGGCATGGAGCCGACAGCACGTGCGCTGGCCATCCTCAAGGAGCTGCAGCCGGCGATGGACGTGATTTCCGGTGCGGTCAGCCGGGCCAAGGAATTCGACCCGACAACCAGCTGTGAGGTGTTTCGCATCGGCTTGTCGGATGACGCTGAATTCGGCCTGTTTCCGCCATTGCTGCGCCAGCTTCAGGAGGAAGCGCCGGGCATTGTCGTGGTCGTCCGTCGCGCCAATTACCTGTTGATGCCGGCATTGCTGGCGTCCGGCGAAATTTCCGTTGGCGTCAGCTACACCACCGATCTGCCGGCCAACGCCAAGCGCAAGAAGCTGCGCGACATTCCCTGCAAAGTCCTCCGTGGTGATGATCGTCCGGGGCCGCTGACCCTCGACGAATACTGCCAGCGCCCGCATGCGATGGTGTCGTTCTCCGGTGATTTGAGCGGCAATATCGACGTCGACCTGGCCAAGGTCGGCCGCTCGCGCCGCGTTGTGCTGGGAGTGCCGCAATTCAGTGGCTTGCGTGCCTTGCTTGCCGGCACCGAGATGATCGCCACCGTGCCGGATTACGCCGCCTGCGCTTTGGTCGAGGGTTGTGCGTTGCGCGCCGAAGACCCGCCGTTCCCGATCGATGCGGCACAGTTGTCGATGGCGTGGAGCGGGGTGCATGACAATGATCCGGCGGAGAAATGGCTCAGATCGCGGATCAGTCAGTTCATGTCGGCTGCGCTGGATATCGAGCAGAAATGAGGCTGTGCATAGTCCCTGGATCAACCTGGGCCGTTCGTCGGGAACATGCCTTGACCTGTAACTTCTGACAGTAGCGCCAATGCACATTCCAATGTGTGATGAGGTGGTGTCCTTTGGGGCCATATCAATCATGCAAGGAGTGAATGATGAACCGTCCATTGGCCACGATCACCACTGACGACTTGCCACCACCTTTCGTTCGGGAGAGCTCGGCTCCCGCCCTCTTGAATCCGGCGCATGCCAGGTTTTCGCTGACGATCGTCGTGGAAGCTGTCCTCGAGTCCACCGACAGAATCAGTGTCAAATGGCAGGGCGCACCGGGTACTCCCGCCGAGGGCTCATACACCTCGGGCTTTTCGGAAGTGGGCGACAGACGCCCGGTAGAGCAGAAGTTTTTGTCTTCGTTGGTGTCTATCAACCAAAGCAGGACGGTCACGCTGACCTACGACATCATTCGCGGCAACGCCGCGCCAGTCACGTCTCAACCGCTGATTCTGTACGTGTTGCCGTTGGCACAGAGTGATCTGCCCAGGCCCTTTATTGAGCAGGCAGAACACGCCGGTGAGGGACAGCTGCTGTTTGTGCACGACCTGAGCCTGTTTGCGTTGAGAATCAATGCGTGGCTGCTGATCAGGCGAGGTCTTTTTTTCTGGGCCTGGCTCAAAGGCACCAACGCCAACGGCAGCGTATTTGAACAACGTTACTGGTTTGCTCCCGACAACATGGTCGACCTGGACTTCTTCCGCTTTGGCTTTTTCAGGCAAAACTTCCCCGCTGATCCGCTTAAGGGACTCAAGGATGGTAGTGTGCTGACGGTCGAGTTCAGTGTTTCGTTCGATGGTAATCTGGTCGAGGCTGATGCAATCCGCTTCGCACCGCGCCACTACATTGTCAAAACCAATGCGCCTCCCACTCCGGGAAAACCCGCCATCCTCTCGGTTAAAGATGCCGCCGGCCAAGACATTGCCAATGGCGGCGAGACGACCGATACCGGCGTAACAATCAGCGGCAGCGCGACGGCCGGCGAACAAGTGGAGGTTTTTGACGGGAGTGACTCCAAGGGCATGGTTCGCGCCGATTCCGGTATTTGGCAGCTTCCCTTGTCTCCTCTGAGTGTCGGTCCGCACCCGTTCAAGGCGCAGGCTTTGTATGGCGATGGAGAGATCTCCGACCTATGGACGATCACCGTCAAGCAGGTTCAACGTGGTGAGCTGTCCATTCAGGAGTCTGCCGATAGCGTCAATCTCGACCCGCTGAATGCCACCGCTTCCCTGACTGCAGTGCTGGATTACGACCAGCAACCCACCGATATGGTTTCTGTCACGGTGAAGGCCGCTGACGGTACCCCCGCTGTGGGTTCACATACCTCCACGCCGATTGCCGCGGGCACTACAAGACCTTTGAAGATCAATTTGCCGGTGTCGCTGGTGGCATTCAGCATCGGAAAAATAATGGAGGTGACCTTCACCTATACCCGAGGCGCTTCTGCCCCGGTGACTTCGCAACCTCTGCGCCTCAACGTTTTGCCGATTGCCCGCGATCGACTCACGGCGCCACTGATCACTCAGGCCAACGGCAGCGATATTCTCGATCTGAAAGACGTTCAATCCGGCGCAAATCTGTTGTTTGGTGTCTGGCCGCACATTTCTGTGAATCAACGTATCTGGCTTGATCTGGAAGGACAGAGAGACACCGGGACGCACAACCTGCAGATGTGGGTAGGGACGACGAACTTGGTGCATCGAGCCTGGGTTACCAATGGCAGCATCAGGCCTGTGGTCTCGGCCAGCTATCTGCGACTGCTGAAGGAAGGCAGCAAGCTGGTCATTCGCTTCAGGGTCAATCTGGATCAGGTTGCGAACCTCGATACGGCAGCGATCTTTCAAACGCGTGAGTACACCATTCGGGCTGTGCCTTAGCCAATTCGAAACCTGTCCGTTCTACTGTGTGATGAGCCGGGGAGATTTGTCTTTCCAGACGATACCGTTCGTCTTGAATTGGCACACAACTGTCAGAACTGTCAGGTGCGCAATGCCCTGATTCGCGATCTGCTAGGACCTGTCCATACCTCACTGCACAGGAACCTGGCACATGAGTACGTCCCGATCCAGCGACACCAGCGTGTTGGCACTTTTTCCACCCGACATCCCTGAGGCCGACCACTCGGTGGTGGGCGCAGACGTTGGCATACCGTTGAAAATATCCGATCAGGTCGCCGACGGGCTCGGGGCAACGGTCCGCGTTGACCCGATTGCCAGTGGATCGATAAATCCAGGCGACGTCATTCAACTGTTTCGCGAGGGTGAGTCGGCATTGCTGGACAGTCAAATCATCTCTGACGTCAATGCAGTCATTTTTCTGCGCATTCCGAATGGACGGCTGTCTTTCGACCTGGTCAATCGGGTGTTCTTCAATATCGTGCGCGGTAGTCAGAACATCGCCACCTCGCCGAATCTGACCGCGCTGTACAACAAGATTCGCCCAGGACTCAAGGACACCCAGCCCACAGTCGAAGGCCATAGCGAACTGCACTTGGTGTTGCCCGATGCCATTCTCGAAGGCGTTGGAGCTGACTTTACCAGTGCTCAGGTTTGCGTCAGTTATCCGTATTGCCGGGCTTACGACGTGATTACCTTGAAGTGCAACGCTAGCCTTCTGAATTACACCGTCAAGCCGACTGAGGCGCTACCGCCGCCCAATCCGGGATCGGCCGTTCCCATCACCGTTTGTTTCCCCGTGACCCGGGCCTTTCTCGACAGCGCCAAGCGGCCGGACCAGACATTGGAGTTCGCTTTTACCGTCACCGATCAACTTGGTAACACCGTCGATCCCGATGCGCTCTGGTCGGCTTCGCAGATCGTCGACGAAAATCTGGAGGGTACCCGGTTCGCGCCCCTGATCTTTCGGGAGAGCCAGGCGGACAGCGGCGATGTCTCGGAAATCATTGACCGGGAGAAACTCGGTAAAAACCCGCTGCTGTTGATTGTACGCACCGTCGACATCCGTCTGCGCTCAGACGACATCATTCGGGCAACCTATCGCTCCCAGGTCGCAGGTCAGCCGGACGTAGTGGTTGACGGCAAAATCGAAGCCGACGATTTCGGACAGCTCAAGCCCGTCATCTTGCAAGTGGCCAATGACCAAGTGATTTCCGGTGATGCGGTAAGTGGGTTTTATCAGGTATTGCGTAACGGTGTGCTGCTCGGCATTTCCAGCACCGCTACGGCACGGGTGGTGGGCGAAGGCTTGCCGGAGCTGCAACCGCCGCGATTGCAGAAGTCTGTCAACGGCGTGCTCGATCCAACGGATCCTGCCAACCTTCAAGGGGCGAACGGGCAGGTTGAAGTTCTTGGGTTTCAGCCGGGCGATACGGTTCGGCTGATTGTCGAAGGCGCTCCCGGCGCAGGATCGCCAGTGTTTGAAGCGAAGCCTCTGAACGCCAACAGCCGGGCCAACTTTCCTCTGGATCTGGCCTTCATCGCAGCGAACAGGGGTAAACCGGTCAAGCTTCATTTCTTGTTACTGCGCAATGGCCGGATATTCGAATCGCCATCGTTGTCGGTTTTCATCAGTGAAGCACCGAGTCTCGTTGTGCCTCTGGTCATTGGCTCACGCGGGACCACGGTCAGGTACTGGTCGAATAAAGGCAGTTCGCGGATTCTGTCGGCGCTTGATCCGGTCAGTCTCCAGCCGATGGAAACAGTGTGGCAGTACGAAGGCGATAGCCGGCAGTTTCGAGGTCAGCGTTTCGATGATGTCCAACCCCGGCGTTTGCTTCGGGTTGGCAGCGCTGGATATCAGGTGGTGTTGCAACGTGCCAATATCTTCGGCAACGGGTGGGGTGATCCCGCTACGCCTCGCGAAGAACATGGGGTGCTTGTCGCCCTGAGGGATTCCGACAGTCTGGTGGCATGGGGCGATCGCGGCTACGGGGGAATTCTGCCGCCTGCCATTGCTGCACTGCGCGATATCACTGAGGTGTTCGGTGGTGCACGGGCTATTGCGGCATTGCGCGCTAATGGTTCTGTCGTCGGCTGGGGAGACGCCGGTTTCGGTGGTGTGGTGTCCGCCGAAGTTTCGCGCTTGACCGACGTCATCAACGTCACACCCGGCGGCTATGGCTTCGCGGTCATTCGCGCCAACGGTCAAGTGCAGGCATGGGGCGACGCCCGCTTTGGCGGGGCAGTACCGGCGGCCATCGCGCGGCTCAGCACTGTCGTCAGCGTTTTTGCGACGGTCTCGGCATTCGTGGCGTTGCTCGCCAGTGGGCAAATTGTCGCCTGGGGCGATGCGCGTTTTGGTGGCGCCTTGCCCGCAGAGATCGCCGCGCTGCGCGACATCGTCGCAGTCACCTGCAACCACAACGCCTGCGTGGCGCTCAGAGCCAATGGCACGGTAATGGGTTGGGGGGAGGGGCGTTCTGGAGGGGAGGTGCCCGCCGACATTGCCCGACTCACCAATATTGTCGAAGTGACCAGCTCCGGGTCTTCGTTCGCGGTGCGGCTGTCCAGCGGGCGAGTTGCCGCGTGGGGTAATCCGGCCGCAGGTGGCCTGGTGCCGTCGCGAATTTCCGCCTACACCAACGTCATCGAACTCATTGGCGGCGGCTATGGTTTTGCGTTACGCCTGGACAGCAACAGGATCGATACATGGGGCGATCAGGACCAAGGCGGCAGGGTTCCGGACACCGTGGCGCGGCGGGACGACATCATGCAGATCGCCAGTACCAATGGTGCCTATGCGGTGTTGTATGCCGACGGCACAGCCGATGCTTTCGGCAATCCGGTTTGGGGGGGCGATGTCCGTTCAGTTGCCAGTCAATTGACAAGCGTCAGGGCGATTACCGGTAACGCCCAGGCATTCGCCTTCCTGACGGCTGACGGCAGAGTGGTGACCGCCGGACTCCCGGGGGGCGGAGGGAATAGTGATGCGGTTCAGGATCAACTGTTCCGCCAGCTTTCCTATTACCTCGTTTAGCCATCAGACCGCTGACGATACAGGCGTTGCTGCAGCTTTCGGCAGCGCCTGTACCGGTTGAGGCTTTCACTTTAAAGAGAGCACGTACATTCAAGTTTTCCCCTCCCGGCCTCGGCATCATTGCGTTCGATAAGAATTCAAGGGCGTGAGGTCATGAACACTTCGCAACAGAATGAACGGGCGCGCGACCTCGGTCTGCTGTTCCTGCGGGCCAGCGGCGGGCTGTTTCTGCTGTGGGTTCACGGCTTGCCCAAGCTGCTGGACTTCACCGCACAGCTGCAACTGATCGAAGACCCGTTCCACCTCGGTGCCCACCTCACGTTGATCCTGGCGATCTTCGCCGAAGTCGTCTGTCCGTTACTGATCGTCGCCGGATTACTGGCGCGATTGGCCTGCGTGCCTATTCTCTTTGTGCTGCTGGTGGCGCTGCTGGTCGTGCATCCGCAATGGAGTGTGGCCGAGGGGCAGTTCGGCTGGTTGCTGTTGATCCTGTTTACCACTGTGTTGATCGCCGGGCCGGGACGGCTGGCGATTTCTGTTCGTTTGCCCGGAGTGTTGCGTTATGCCTGAAGTCCTCAATCCACAAGTACCGGGGGCCGATGAGACGGTCACGTTGATCATCAAACACCGGGTCAAGGCCGGTTTCGAGTCGGCATACGAGGCCTGGCTGCGCAATATCGTCCGTGTTGCGGGGCAACGCGAAGGGCATCTGGGCGTTGATGTGGTGCGCGGCAAGCGCGGCCGTCTCGACTTTTACACCTGCGTGCTGCGCTTCAGTTCCACCGAAGCGATGCAAGGCTGGCTGGAATCACCGCAGCGTCAGGCGCTGGTCGCCGAAGCCGCGCCAATGCTGGCTGATGGCGATCAGACCGAAGTCGCGCCGGTCAATGAATTCTGGTTTACCCCGCTCGCCGATGCCGCGTCACCGCCACCGCGCTGGAAGCAGGCCGTGGTCACGCTGCTGGTGATTCTGCCGCACACCTTGCTCGTACCGCTGATCTGGGGACCGCTGCTGGCGCTGCATCCGATTCTTTCCAACTACGTGGTCGCCACGTTCCTGATCACCCTGACCATCGTCCTCTCGGTGGTGTACGTGGTGATGCCACCGGTCACCCGTTTGTTTACGCCGTGGCTCGAAGCCAGCCAGGCCCATGAACACCTCGATTCCCAAGAAACCTCGCCACGCTGAGCGCGCGGGGTTTGCTCCTTTTCACTTTGCTTGAGGAACTGCGATGAGCGCCGATCTGATTCTGTTCAATGGCCAATTTCACACCGTCGACCGCACCAAACCACTGGCCAGTGCCGTGGCGATCACCGACGGCCGTTTCGTGGTTGTTGGCAACGATAATCAAGCCATGGCCCTGCGTGGGCCGAACACGCAAGTGGTCGATATGCATGGCCGCTGTGTCATCCCCGGCCTCAACGACTCGCACTTGCACCTGATCCGTGGCGGTTTGAACTACAACCTCGAACTGCGTTGGGAAGGCGTGCCGTCGCTGGCCGATGCGTTGCGCATGCTCAAGGATCAGGCCGACCGCACACCGACGCCGCAATGGGTGCGTGTGGTCGGGGGCTGGAACGAGTTCCAGTTCGCCGAAAAACGCATGCCGACCCTGGAAGAAATCAACCAGGCCGCGCCGGACCCCCCGGTGTTCATCCTGCACCTGTATGACCGTGCGTTGCTCAACCGCGCCGCGCTGCGCGTCGCCGGTTACACCCGCGACACGCCGAACCCGCCGGGTGGCGAGATCGTCCGCGACAGCAACGGCAACCCGACTGGCATGCTGGTCGCACGGCCGAACGCAATGATCTTGTACTCGACGCTGGCCAAAGGGCCGAAGCTGCCGCTGGAATCGCTGGGCACCTCGCCCCGCCAGTTCATGCGCGAACTCAATCGCCTTGGCCTGACCAGTGCAATCGATGCCGGCGGTGGTTTCCAGAACTACCCGGACGATTATCAGGTGATCGAGCAGTTGGCCAAAGACGACCAGTTGACCGTGCGCATCGCCTACAACCTGTTCACCCAAAAGCCGAAAGAAGAACTGAGCGACTTCCAGAACTGGACTGGCAGCGTCAAGTTGCATCAGGGCGACGACTTCCTGCGCCACAACGGCGCCGGCGAGATGCTGGTGTTCTCGGCGGCGGACTTTGAAGACTTCCTCGAACCGCGCCCGGATCTGCCGCAGACCATGGAAGAGGAGCTGGAGCCGGTGGTGCGCCATTTGGTCGAACAGCGCTGGCCGTTCCGTTTGCACGCCACTTACAACGAATCGATCAGCCGCATGCTCGACGTGTTCGAGAAGGTCAACCGCGACATTCCGTTCAACGGTTTGCCTTGGTTTTTCGACCACGCTGAAACCATCACCCCGCAAAACATCGAGCGCGTGAAAGCGTTGGGCGGCGGCATCGCGATTCAGGATCGCATGGCGTTCCAGGGCGAGTACTTTGTCGACCGCTACGGCAAGCAAGCCGCCGAAGCGACTCCGCCGATCAAACGCATGCTCGCCGAAGGTGTTCCGGTCGGTGCGGGCACCGATGCGACGCGGGTGTCGAGCTACAACCCGTGGACCTCGCTGTACTGGATGGTCAGCGGTCGTACCGTCGGCGGTCTGGCGCTGTATGAAGAAGGTCTGCCGCGCACCACCGCGCTGGAACTGTTCACCCACGGCAGCGCCTGGTTCTCCTCGGAGCAGGGCAAGAAAGGCCAGATCAAGGTCGGGCAACTGGCGGATCTGGCGGCGCTGAGCGCGGACTTCTTCCATGTCGAAGAAGAAGCGATCAAGTGGATCGAGTCGGTCATGACCGTGGTCGGCGGCAAGATTGTCTACGCGGCTGGCGACTTCGAAGACCTCGGCCCGCGTTCGATTCCGGTGCTGCCGGACTGGTCGCCGGTGGTGAAGGTTCCGGGCCACTGGCGGCCGAATTCGCCGTTGCAGGCGCAGGTTCACCAGTGCAGCGGCCCGTGCGCCGTGCACACCCACAGCCATGAAAAGGCGCGGATGTCGAATGCGCCGGTCAGCGACTTCGCCGGTTTCTGGGGCGCGTTCGGCTGTTCCTGCTTCGCTTTCTGATTTCCCCTGAAGCGCCGGCCATCCGGTCGGCGCTTCACGCTTCATCCATCCGTCCATCCAGGAGTTTTCCCATGAGCGTTCCTTACACACGTCTGAACAAAGATGACGCGGTTGTACTGCTGGTCGATCACCAGACCGGCCTGATTTCGCTGGTCCAGGATTTCACCCCGAACGAATTCAAGAACAACGTGCTGGCGCTGGGCGACATCGCCAAGTTCTTCAAGCTGCCGACCATTCTGACCACCAGTTTCGACGCCGGCCCGAACGGCCCGATCGTGCCTGAGCTGCGCGAGCAGTTTCCGGATGCGCCGTTCATTCAGCGTCCGGGCCAGATCAATGCCTGGGACAACGAAGACTTCGTCAAGGCGATCAAGGCCACCGGTCGCAAACAACTGATCATTGCCGGTGTGGTGACTGACGTTTGTGTGGCATTCCCGACCCTGTCGGCGATTGCTGAAGGCTACGAAGTGTTTGTGGTGACCGACTCGTCGGGCACCTTCAACACTACCGTGCAACAAGCGGCGTGGGCGCGGATGTCGGCGGCGGGTGCACACCTGCTGAACTGGTTCTCGGTGGCGTGCGAGCTGCAGGGTGACTGGCGCAACGACATGGAAGGTCTGGCGCATTTGCTGTCGGAGCGTCTGCCGAACTATCGTAATTTGATCAACAGCTATACCAAGTTCACTGCCAAGTAATCGGCTGATCTTGAAGAGCCCCTCATCGGAACGCCGCCCGCCTAACCCTCTCCCGGAGGGAGAGGGGACTGACCGAGGGGTTCTTTCAAGGTACGCCGACGTGCAATACCGAGCCGAACTCAGGTTCTGGATTGCATGCGGTCTGCTCCCTTTCCCCCTCGCCCCCTTGGGGGCGGTCCGACGTTTCGGGAGGGTTGGGGTGAGGGGGTAGGCTCTTGATCTTAAAATCCTCGCATCAACGCTTTTGCAACCAACCCAGAAACCCGCCTTTCCTCACCGCCACCGGTTTGGCCATCAACGCGAGGCGACTGTTCTGTTGACGCACCGCCTGCAATTTATTCAACGCCCGACCCACCTCCGTGCGCTTTTCCATGCACTCACGAGTCAGGTTCTTGTCGAGACGATAAATGATGCTCGACGTCAGCGCCGTGAACGTCGCCTGCGACGGCGTATCCGCCAGAATGCTCTGTTCACCCATGACCTCACTCGGCCCCATGCGCCCGGCCTCGATTTTGCTGTCGCCGTCCGGCACGGTCGCGCTGACCACGCCAGTGGCAATCACAAACAGACTGTCCGGCACTTCGTCGAGATCCAGCACCACCTGGCCCGCCGTGTATTGCTGCGCGACCATCGACTCGGCGAGCCGATCACGCTCCTCGCTATTCAGCGAACGGAAGATTTTCACTTCATCGAGCAGCGCACGGGCGCGGGTCGAGGGTTCGATCACACCGTCGGGATGCCGGGAAATGCCTGCGGCTTCAAGGTGCCGGTGGGCGAGGTCGAACAACTGATTACGCACCTCGCTTTTCTTGCCCAGCTCAGCAATGAAACCGCTGGCCACGTATTCCGACATGGTTTCGCCGGCCTCTTTCAATACGGCCTTTGGCGCCGGGCTAAGGAGCAAACTGCTGCTGCCCTGCAAGGTGCGGTCGAGCGCATCGAGCACCCGGCGCGGACGAATGTGGTTTGGCACTTTGATGCTGATCGACACGCCATGCATGTTGTTCGGGCGACTGAGGTTGACGATTTTCGCCTTGGCCGCCACCGAGTTCGGCACCACGGCCATGGTTCCGGCGCTGGTCAGCAAGTGCGTGGCGCGCCAGTCGATGTCGAAGACCTTGCCTTCGACGCCGTCGATCATCACCAGATCGTCCACCTGATAAGGCTTGGTGGTGTTGAGCACGATCCCGGAAAACACATCGGCCAAGGTGCTTTGCAGGGCCAGACCGACAACGATGGCGACCACACCGGAGGTCGCCAGCAAGCCTTTCACCGGCAGCTCCAGCACGTAACCCGCCGCCGCGACCGTGGCGATCAGAAACACCAACGCGCCGATCACATCTTGCAGCAAGCGACCGCTGTGGCCGATACGACGCATCAGCGCCAGGCCGATGACTTCGGTCAGCACCCGCGCAGCGTACAGCCACCAGAGAATCCCCAGTGCCGTCGCGCCCAGTTGTGCGACCCGGTCATCGACGAACACCGGCGCTTGCAACGGACTGACGCCGGCGTTGATTACCAGCGCCGTGAACGCCAGAAACAGCACCAGCCGCACACCCACTCGCGGGGCGCGATGGGTGAAGGGCGAGAAGTGCCAAAGTACCGCGTCGAGCAGCAGCAGGGCGGCGCTCCAGGACAGCAGGTGAGTGTAGAAAAGGGTCATGACCGAAGCTCCGCAGTGTCTGCCAATAAAAAGATCGCAGCCTGCGGCAGCTCCTACAGGAGAACGTATTCCCATGTAGGAGCTGCCGAAGGCTGCGATCTTCTGCCGTTAAGGCTGCAAGTGGGTTTTCAACTCAGCCGCCGCCTGACGCACGGCCGCTTTCACCTCAGGAATCTGGCTCAGCGGATTGAGCAGGCCGAAGTCATGAATCATCCCGTTGTAACGTACCGAGGTCACCGCCACGCCGGCCGCATCGAGGTGCCGCGCATAGCCTTCGCCTTCATCACGCAACACGTCGAATCCAGCGGTCTGCACCAGGGCGGCAGGCAAGCCTTTGAGCTGTTCGGCGCTGGCGTTCAGCGGCGAGGCATGGATCTGCGCACGCTCGGCCGGGTTGGTGGTGTAGTTGTCCCAGAACCACTGCATCATGCCTTTGGTGAGGAAGTGACCCTCGGCGAATTGCTGGTACGAACCGTCATCGAACTGCGCGTTGGTCACTGGCCACATCAGCAACTGGAAGCGCAGCGCCGGGGTTTTCTGTTCCTTGGCCATCAACGCCACGACCGCCGCCATGTTGCCGCCGACGCTGTTGCCCGCTACCGCCAAGCGCTTGCCGTCGACACCGATGTCCTTGCCGTGCTCAGCCACCCATTTGGTCGCGGCGTAAGCCTGATTGATCGCGGTCGGGTACTGCGCTTCCGGCGACGGCGTGTAATCGACGTACACCGCGACAGCGCCCGAGCCCACCACCAGATCACGAATCAAGCGCTGATGCGTCGGATAATCACCGAGCACCCAGCCGCCACCGTGGAAGAACATGAACACCGGCAACTCGCCTTTGACCTTGGCCGGCCGCACCACTTTCAGGTTGATGGTCTGGCCATCGACCTTGATCGCTTTGTCGCTGACTTCAACGCCGGACAAGTCCACCTTCACCGAAGCCTGCGCGCCGGTCAGTACCGCACGGGCGTCTTTCGGGCTCAGTTGCTCCAGCGGGCCACCACCGCCAGCGGCGAGCGCATCGAGGAATGCCTGGGTGTTGTGTTCCACGCCAGGGCTGCCGGCGGCAAAAGCGCTGCTGACGGAAAGGGCGAGGAGGGAAGCGGTGAGGGTTTTCTTGACGATGTTCATGGTGGAAATCCTTTTGAATAATTTTGATTTTTTGCCTGAGTTGCGGGCTGCTGTGGCGCTGGGCTTCAGGCCTCAGCAACACCGTGAGCACAGATTAATGAGCTGCTTGAAAGTGAAAAAGCGGCTATAAAGCGTTTAACTGTCCACCAGAGAGTGACAATGAACCCGTTCGAAGACATGCGTATTTTTTGCCAGGTCATGGACTCCGGCAGCTTTACCTCAGCGGCCGATCAACTGGGCCTGTCCAAGCAGTTCGTCAGCCGACGCTTGATGCAACTGGAAGAACGCCTTGGCGTGCGGTTGTTGAACCGCTCGACGCGGCGTCTGGACGTCACGCCACTGGGGCAGAGCTATTACGAATCGGCGCTGCGGCTGTTGGGCGAAGTCGAGCAAGTGGAGCAGGGCATCGCCGGGCAGACTGCCGAGCCGCGCGGAACGATCCGCTTGAGTGCGCCGCTGTCGTTTGCCGTGGCGCATCTGGGTTGCCTGCTGCCGATGTTTTTGCAGCGCTATCGCGAGGTCACGGTGGAGGTCGATCTTAGTGATCGGCCGGTGGATTTGCTCGGCGAGGGCTACGACTTGGCGTTGCGCATTGGCGTGCTCGAAGACTCGACGCTAATTGCTCGGCGCATCGCTTCGATCGAACGGGTGTACTGCGCCAGCCCGGCGTATCTGGCTGAACGTGGCACGCCCCTCGAGCCGGAAGACCTGCATAGCCATGACTGTTTGCCGTACGGGCATAGTCGTTCGGTGCAGTGGCGCTTCAACGCGGGGCAGGGCAAGCCGTTGTTGGTCAATGTCACCGGACGCATGCGCGTGAACAACGGCGAGTTGCTCAGGGATGCGGCGGTGCAGGGGATGGGCATTACTTATCTGCCGACGTTCATTGTCGGCGCGGCGTTGAAAGACGGCCGGTTGGTGCCGGTGCTGGATGATTTGCGCCCGGAACCGCTGACACTTTCAGCCGTTTACCCGCAACACCGCCAAGCCTCCAGACCGGTGCAGGCGTTGGTCGAGTTTTTGCGTGAACGCCTGAACGAGAGCCACGTCGCCCTCTGAGCCGTACGCAAATCAAAACTGTAGGAGTGAGCCTGCTCGCGATAGCGTTTCGTCTGTCACAGTTTCAGTGTCTGAATAACCGCTATCGCGAGCAGGCTCACTCCTACAATTGATGGTGGTTGTTTGCGGAATCTGTGTACGCCACAAAACCCTGTGGGAGCTGGCTTGCCAGCGATGGCGGTGTGTCAGGCAATACAATTTTGTCTGACCCGGCCTCATCGCTGGCAAGCCAGCTCCCACAGGGGGTGTGGTGTTTTCAGGATGGATCAGTTGGCGCGCTTGTCATCGCCCGGCTCGCCGCCGACATGTACGCCACGATCATCGCCGACTTCGCCTGCAGCATGCACGCCACGATCATCACCGACTTCGCCCGCGCGGTGGACCCCGTGGTCATCCCCCGCTTCGGCGTGCGTGCCGCTGCGACCGGATGAGCCGCTGTCGCCCGAGTGTCCCGAGCCGTGGTCGCTGCCGCTGTGGCCACTGTTCCCGCCGCCACCGCTGCCGCTATTACCGCCTCCTCCGTGACTGCCACCGCCACCGCTTCCGCTTCCACCATTTCCACCGCTGCCACCGCCATTTCCCCCGTGACTGCCGCCACCGCCACCACCACTTCCTCCACCACCACTCCCGCCATCCTTGGCATAAGCACTGGAAACCCCGGACAAGCTATCCGGAATCAGTATCGTAGACGCCGACAGAACTGCGCCGATGGCCATTGCGAGCACGAGCTTTTTAAGGTGCATATCGTTCTCCGTCTTTGTGGTCTTGTTGGGAACGTAAAAGTGCCTTGTTACAGGGCCCGGACCCGTTCCCGGAGTCAGTGAATACTCGAAGCCAGTTCGAAAATCGGGATGTACATCAGGATCACGATGACCCCGATCAGCAGGCCGATAAACGTCATCAACAGCGGTTCGAACAACTTCACGAACCACTCCAGCCAGCGGCTGATTTCCTCGTCATAGAAGTCGGCGCTGCGCTCCATCATCTGCCCGAGGTTGCCCGACTGTTCACCGGCGCGCAGCAGGCGCAGGGACACCGGCGTCACCAGGTGATTGAGTTCCAGCGCGGTAGACAACGATTGCCCCTCGCGCACCCGCTCGCAGGCCTGGTCCAGGCGCACGCGTGAAGCCACGGTGAGCAAGCCACGCACCATGGCCATGGCGGTCACCAGTGGAATCCCGCCTTGCAGCAGAATCCCCAGCGAACGATAAAACCGCGCCAGTTCATACATGAAAATCCGTTGATGCACCGCAGGCAGTTTCTCCACCAGCCGATCCAGCCCACGGCGAAACGCCGGTTGCTTTTGCAGCACGGCGAGGGCGATGACAATCGCTGCCAGCGCACCGAAAAACTCAGCCTGATGCGCATGCAGAAACATGCCGCTGCTCATCAACACCTGCGACAGCCACGGCAGGTTATTGCCCAAGCCTTCAAACACCAGGCTGAAGCGCGGCACCACATAACCCATCAAGAACAACACCACGCCACCGCCGACCACCAGCAACAGCATCGGGTAGATCGAGGCGCTGATGATCTTCTGCCGCACCTCGTCCATGCGCTGGCGATAGCTGACGTAGCGCCCCAGCGCATCGCCGACCGCGCCGGTCTTTTCGCTGGACTGCACCAGCGCCACGTACAACGGCGGGAACACCGCCGACAACTGGCCCAGCGCCTGCGAAAACGATTTGCCCTCGTACAGCAGGCGTACCAGTTCGCTCAAGGTTTTGCGGGCGGCGGGGGCGGTTTCTTTTTCGGCGAGGCTTTCCAGCGCATCGATCAACGGCAGGCCGGCATTGAGCAAAGTGGTCAGTTCCTGACTGAACAACACCAGGTTGAAGGTCTCGCGCTGGCGCAGTTTCAGCGAGCGCCAATGCTTGTCGGCGTGCGAGCTGAGCACGCGCAGACCCTGATCCTCGGCGATCCGCCGCGCTTCGCTGTCACCAGGCGCTTCGACGCTCAAGGACACCACGCCAGCCTTGCCGACCGCTTTCAAATGAAATCGCATGGGCCGCGCTCCGCTCACTGCCAGTTGGTCACTTCAGCGTTTTCGCCTTCGCCGCCGGGCTGGCCGTCCTTGCCCATCGACAGCAAGTCGTACTCGCTGTTTTCGCCGGGATAGCGGTAGGCGTAATTACGTCCCCACGGATCCTGCGGCAGCTTTTTCTGCAGGTACGGGCCGGTCCATTTCGCCTCGTCGCTCGGGGCGGTGACCAAGGCTTGCAAGCCCTGTTCGGTGGACGGGTAATGGCCGACTTCCAGTCGATAGATGTCCAGTGCCTTGCTCAGCCCTTCGATCTGCGCCTTGGCCACTTTCACTTCCGAGCGGCCGAGTTGGGCGAAGTATTTCGGCGCGACGATCCCGGCCAACAGGCCGAGCACCACCAGCACCACGAGCAATTCGAGCAGGGTAAAACCGCGTTGGCCACGCGGACGAAATTGCAGCTTCATGATGACCTCCCGTGAGTGGTAGCCGTGTCGCCAGAAGGGCTTATGCAATTGCCATGCTCAGCCCCCACTGAAAATCACCTGATTGGCTGAAGCCCTTGTGAACCGGGCATCTCAAGAGTCGGCACAGTGCTTGCGTATGGCTCAAACGTGATCGGCCATTGGGGCATTTCCCCCAATTTATCGGGGTCGATCCGGGGAGGCCCGACATGAAATTCCTTGCCAGCGGATTGCTCGGATGTGTGCTGCTCAGCGGCGCCGCGCAGGCCGATGTGTTCATCTCGGTGGACGCCAAGGGCAGCTATGTACTGTCCAACGTGCACCGGCCCGGACGCACCTACGAACGGGTGATCCGCGAAGCTGAAGCCACTGTGGTCAGCCTCGATCAACAGCCGCAAATGATCGCCAACCAGCCCTACGCGGAACTGGTTTCGGCAGCCGCCAAAGTCAACCAGTTGCCTGAAGCATTGCTGCACGCGGTGATCAACGCCGAGTCCCATTACAACCCCGGTGCCACGTCGCCCAAAGGCGCCGGCGGGCTCATGCAATTGATGCCCGACACCGCACGGGAGTTGGGGGTGACCGACGTCTACGACCCCAAGGCCAACATCCAGGGCGGGGCCAAATACCTCAAGCGCCTGATGACCCTGTTCGACAACGACATCGCCCTCGCCGTAGCGGCTTACAACGCAGGTCCCGACGCGGTGCTCAGCCGTGGCCGGGTAATTCCGCCGTTCGCCGAAACCCAGCGTTATGTACCGAATGTGTTGCGTCAGTACCGGCGTTTGCAAGGGTTGGCGATGGACGCGCCGTTGTAACCCCAACCCGGTTTCCCCACTTTCGGGGCAAACCGGATAGACCCGAAAAGTGGGGAATAGGGGTGGGGAATATTCCCCGGATTCTCAAGTGGTCGCGGTAACTGACTGAACATTAAAGCAATTTTTTGTGGCACGCGGATTGCTCCGAGGCATTTGTCGAGAAGTGTTCCCACGAGCACCCACTACGAGGTTCCTGATCATGGCTGGCTTCCCTCACGCTCCGTCCCTGATTAACTGGCTGCTGATTCTGGCCTCGATGCTCAGCGTCGAGCTGGCCGGCGCGGCCGTGCGTTGCGAGCGCAACCTGGTGGCCAACGTTGTCGCCTTCGATCAACCGCTGATGTTCAACCGCCTCGGTGCGCAGAACATCAACGGCATGATGTTCGCCCTGCGTCGCGACGTGGTGGATGAGCATGAGCAGTCGCTGGCTTACGGCGGCGCCGCGGTGCCGGGCAAAGTCTCGCTGCGCCCGGACAAGCGTCCACGGCCGCTGGTGCTGCGCGTGGCTGCCGGCGATTGCCTGACGATCAATCTGCAGAACCTGCTCGACTATCAGGCCAACCCGAACAAGCACTTTGAGAACGAGGGCGAAGAAGAGGGCGCGGAAAACGCCAACGGCGCCGAAGACTTCAAAGTCGATGAGCAGGTGGCGGATCGTCACGTCGGTTTCCAGGTCAACGGCCTGCAAGCGGTGAACAGCATCGATGACATTTCCTCGTTCACCGGGCGGAACGCCAATACGTTGGTGCCACCGGGCGCGAGTCGTTCTTACACCTTGTACGCCGAACGTGAAGGCGCGTTTGCCGTCAGCAGCCGTGGCGCGACGTTTGGCGGCGAGGGCGCGGCCGGCAACGTCGCCAATGGTCTGTTCGGCCAGGTCGTCGTGTTGCCCAAGGGCGGTCGCACCTATCGCAATACCCTCACCGAAGAAGAAATGCGCCTGGCCACCACCGGCCGTGCACCCACTGGCCAACCGATCGTTGATTACCAGGCGCGCTACCCGCAACGCGAACCTTGGTTGCGCGAAGGCAAGGCCGGTACGCCGATCATCGGCATGGTCGATGGCAATGAAATCATCTCCAGCGAAAGCGATGCGATTGTCATGGGCAGCAACGCCGACGGCAGTTTTCCGTCCAGCACCTATCCGCTGGAATCGGTGGGCAAACGCAACCCGGCGATCCCCAACCGCCTCGAAGCGTTCCGCGATTTTGCCTCGCAGTTCCAGGACGAAACCGCCGCCACCCAAGCGTTCCCCGCGTACTGGGCCGACCCGGTGATGGCCCATGTGCTGGAGCCGACCCGCGACTCGTTCATGATCAACTATGGCTCCGGCGGCATGGGCGCCGAAGTGGTCGCCAACCGCTTGGGCGTGGGGCCGATGCACGATTGCCTGTCGTGCGCTTATGAAGAATTCTTCCTCAGCTCGCACACAGTCGGCGATGTGGCGATGCTGGTGGATGTGCCGGCTAACACCGGACTTGAAAACATCGGCCCCGGCCAGATACCGCGCGCCGATCAGATCGGCGTGAAAGCCACCATGGCCCTGTATCCGTCCGAGCCGTCGAACGTCAACCACAGCTACATCGGTGACTTCGTCAAATTCCGCAATACCCACAACGGTCATGAGCAGCACATCTTCCACCTGCACGGCCATCAGTGGCTGTTCAACCCCAACGACGACAACTCCGATTACGTCGACGCCCAGGGCATCGGCCCGGGTGCCGGTTACACCTATGAAATCGCCAACGGTGGTTCGGGCAACCGCAACCGCGTGGCCGGCGATGCGATCTATCACTGCCATTTCTATCCGCACTTCGCCCAAGGCATGTGGGCCATGTGGCGGGTGCACGATGTGTTCGAAGAAGGCACTCGACTCGACGTTTCGCAGCAAGGCGCCGACGGTTACCACAGCGAACCGTTTGCCTTGCGCAGCGGCAAACCGGCGGCCGGCGCGCGCGCCTTGCCTGACGGCGAAATCGTTGCCGGTACACCGATTCCGGCGATTGTGCCGCTGCCGGGCAAAGCCATGGCGCCAATGCCGGGCAAAGTCGTGGTGGTGCCGAAAATCGGCGAAACCCTGATCGCCGGCAATGACGACGATGACGAAGAAGAGGGCGACGACGACGGCGAACACCATGGCGGCAACGCCGGCGGTCAAGCCATCGGCTCGCCGGCGCTGGTTGGTCGCAGCGAAGCCAACCGCAACGCTGGCGGCAGCCTGAAAAACCCTGGCTATCCGTTCTGGATCGGCGGCATGGAAAGTTCGGTCGGCCAACGTCCGCCAACCCCGCCGCTGGACATGCTCGACGCCGCCACCGCGCAGTCTTTGAAGGCCAGCGGCAAAGCGCTGTGGGCCAACCTTGACCCGGCGCAGTCTGGCGGTTGGGATGGCGGCTTGCAGCGTCATGCACTCGACGGCGTCGCGGCCGGTGGCGAGGCGCACACCGTGACCACTTCGCTGGATTTCTCCAAGGAAGTCACCCGCGCCAAACCGATTTACCTGCCGGAAGAAGGCACCGAAGTCGAACAGGCGGCGATGGCTTTCCACGCGAAAAAAGATCACCCAAGTTATGCCTTGCTGCCCGGCAATCAAGTGGTCGCCAAAGCGTTCCGCACCAATGGCGCTTTGCCGATGGCGGGCGCGCCGTACTACGAACCGTGCATGGACGATCGGCAAAAACGCCTGACCGCCAGCGCTGGCAGCGGTGAGTTCGCCAGCGGTGAGCGCATCGACGGCATGTCCTTTGTTGGCGCCTCAAGCTTCACCGCCGACCGCCCACGGATCTACAAAGCCGCGAACATCCAGTTCGACGCGGTGTACAACAAGGTCGGTTATCACTTTCCGCAGGCGCGCATTCTGGCGCTGTGGGAAGACGCCTGGCCGGTGATCACCAAGCAGCGTCCACCAGAGCCGCTGGTGATGCGCATGAACACTTTCGATTGCGTGCAATACCAGCAAACCAACCTGGTGCCGGCCACCTATGAGATGGACGACTATCAGGTGCGCACGCCGACCGATGTGATCGGCCAGCACATTCACCTGCCGAAGTGGGATCTGACCTCGGCGGACGGCTCGTCCAACGGCTGGAACTACGAGGACGGCGTGCTCTCGCCGGGCGCCGTGCAGGAACGCATTCACGCGATCCGCGAGTTCAACCAGTGCGCTGGTACCGACCCGCGCGACGGCACTCAGGCCTGCCCGAAAGCCAAGAACCATCCGTTCTTCGGCCAATACGGGCGCGCCGATTGGGTCGGTGCGCGCACGGCGATGCAGCGCTGGTTCGTTGATCCGGTGGTCAATGCAAAAGGCGTCGATCGCGGCCTCGGCACGATCTTCACCCACGACCACTTAGGCCCATCGACGCATCAACAGATCGGTCTGTACGCGACTGTGCTCGCCGAGCCGGCCGGTTCCACCTGGTTCCACGCCGAAACCGGCGAGCCTCTCTATAGCGGCGCGCGTCAAGACGGTGGGCCGACGTCGTGGCAAGCGGTGATCAATACCGGCGACCTCGATGGCGACGGCAAGAACGACAGCTTCCGCGAGTTTTTCCTCGAATACAGCGACTTCCAGCACGCCTATGAAGCTGGCGTCTATGTCGGGGCCGGGCCTAACGGTGGGCCGAATGCGCGGGCGTCCCCGGCCCCCGCCGACAGCTCCCGCTACGCAATCACCCCGCCAGTGCGTAACAACGCCAGCAACCTGCTTGAAGGTGTACTGGAAGTGCAGGGCGGTCAGGTGCCGGGCTGCCCGAGCCGGCCATGTCCACAGGCGATTTCGGTGGATGATCCGGGCATGTTCGTCGTCAACTATCGCAACGAACCGCTGGCCCTGCGTGTGTATGACCCGAACAAGGTCGGCCCGGACGGCAAGCGCGGCATGCAGGCCGACGGCCTCGGCGGCGGCCTGGCGTCCGCCAGGCACGGCCGCACCGGCCGGGCGAGCCCGGCGATGACCCTGGCGCCGAAGCGGCACCCCGCGGCGGCCGTCCCGCCCGGCGGCACCCCGCTGTTCCCGCCGCACATCAACAAGGGCGGCGCCGAACCGGGCGATCCGTTCACACCGATGCTGCGCACTTACACCGGCGACAACGTGCGGCTGCGGGTGCATGCTGGCGGCCATGAAGAAGAGCACAACGTCACCCTGCACGGTGTGAAATGGCTGCAGAGCGGTTCCGGTTTCGGCAACAGCTCCAACTCCGGCTGGCGTGCGTCGCAGATGATCGGCATCTCCGAGCAGATGGGCTTTATTGCGCCGGTGTCGATGCTGTCCAGTTCGGCGGCGACCACGGGCGACTATCTGTACTCGATGGACGCTTCGATCGAAGGCTACTGGAGCGGTATCTGGGGCGTGATGCGCAACTACACCGCCAAACGCAGCGACCTGTTCGCCATCCCGAACAACCCGAGCCCGGCGGGCATGCGCAACACCGTAGCGTTCGAGGGCAGTTGCCCGCGCTATGGCGCCAACCCTAACGGCATTGGCACTCGGCCCACTGTGCAGCGCAACTATGAAGTGGTCGCGGCGCTGGCCAATGACATCCTCGGCAATACGCTGGGGCTGACCATCGGCGATCCCGAAGGGCTTGGCCAGCATGTCGGCGGGCCGCTGAATCCGGCGGGTGGCACCCTGGTGCTGAACTCGCGCACGGTGAGCATTCCGCAGGTCACCGTGACCGATCCGGAGGATGGCGAAACCATCACCATCGGCGGGCAGAGCGGGCCGCTGCATGACCCGACCGCGATCCTCTATGTGCGTAAATCCGATCTCGATCCGGTCAGCGGCAAGCTCAAACCCGGCATCCCGGTCGAACCGCTGGTGCTGCGTGCGGCAGCGGGGGATTGCATCAACATCACTCTGGAAAACCGTCTACCGAGCGTGATGCCTGACCTGACCCAGACTGCCGTGATGCAGGGCATGGTCAAGCGTGATCGCAACAGCGGTCTGGGTTCGACCACCTTCAGCAACAACCTGATGCGGCCGTCCAGCCACGTCGGTCTGCACGCGCAGTTGCTGGCGTATGACATCACCAAATCCGACGGCGCCAACGTCGGTGCCAACCCGATCCAGACCGTGCCACCGCGTGTCGGCAGCAACGGCGCGTACCCGACCCGTACTTATCAGTACTACGCCGGGCACCTGGAGCGTGAAGGCAAACCGGTGACTCAACTGGGTCGCAGCGTCGACAACATCAACGCCACCGCAGTCGAGTTCGGCGGCTTGAACATCACCCCGGCGGACGTGATCAAGCAGCCGCAAAAAGGTCTTGGCGGGGCGATGAGTATCCTGCCGATCGGCGCGACCTGGGTTGACGATGCACGCAAGGTCAACGCTACGGTTACGGCGCCGGGGCAAACCAGCTACCGCGACTTTGCGATGGTCTGGCACAAGGCGTTGAACACCCGTTGGGCTAATGGTCGGCCGGTGGAAGGGATTGCCGCTGAGGGCTTCGGCGTGCCGACCGATCCGCAGGACAACTCGAGCATGGCGATCAACTACAAGACCGAACCGCTGTGGTACCGCTTCGGCCTCGCCCCGGATGCACCGTTTGGTCATGCCGATGGCGCGGGTTACGGCGACATGGTCAATGCGCACATGGCTTACAGCAATGCGCTGGTCGGTGGCGATCCGCAGACCCCGGTGCTCTACGCCAAACCGGGGCAGCCGTTGCGTACGCATATTTTGATGCCGAGCGGTGGCAGTCGTGGCACCACGTTCCAGCTCGACGGGCACGTCTGGTCGGTGAACCCGTTCCAGGCCGAGAAGAGCGATGTCGGTGGTTATCCGATGGGCTCGCCGGGCGTGGGCTCGGTGCGCTTCGGCTACAACCCGATGTCGATGTACATCGGCGCCCACGAAAGCATCCTGCCGGCCGCGCACTTCAGCTTCATGATCCCCAGCGCCGGCGGCAGCAATGCGATCCCGGGGGATTACCTGTTCCGCGACTACGGGGCCTACGGCAACACCTCCGGATTATGGGGACTGCTGCGCGTAACCAACGAACCGGAACCGGCGCCGCAGGGGCAGTAGCGGAACGGTAATGTCCCGGTGGATGCAAATCCCCTGTAGGAGTGAGCCTGCTCGCGATTGGGGCTACTCGGTTTCGGATGGTGAGGCAGATGACGCTATCGCGAGCAGGCTCACTCCTACAGGGTCGGTGTTTTGTCAGGTAGCGTTTGGGGAGGGTGGTATGAACAGGATCATCAACATCATCGGTATTTGCTCGCTGGCCATGGCTGGGGCGGTGCTGTCGCTGAGTGAAATTGCCTTGGCGCAAACCGGCAGCGGGCAGACGCTGAACCGCGACGGCGTGGCGGTGGATTTCAACCTCAAGCCGCTGGCCGCCGACGGCAAACTGCGCGAAGGCGAATTCGCCGATGTGCAGTTCCACGTCACTGACAGCGCCTCCGGCCAGCCGTTGTCCGGCGTGGCACCGGGTGCCTGGGTCGATCCGCAGACCCTCGCCGCCGATCAAGCCCAGGGCCGTGACCAGAGCTGCAAAGCCCGGGTCGGCGTGTTCCTCAAGTCCAACATCGGCGCGCGGCCATTGTTGGATCTGAACAGCTATTTCCTGCTGGTGATGAACCGCGACGCGAGCATCGCCGTGGTCGATCCGTCGGTGTCAGTGGGCGGCATCACTAGCACCCTCGCGCGGATCGAACTCAAGCAACCGCCGATGGACTGGGTCACCCCCAAAGACAACAAACGCGTGTTCGTCTCGATGCCGACAGCGGGCGAAGTGGCCGTCATCGACAGCGAACAATTCAAGGTTCTCGATTCGGTCAAGGCCGGCAGCCAACCGGTGCGCGTGGCCCTGCAACCCGATGAACGCCTGCTCTGGGTCGGCAACAACGCGAGCAAAACCGAAGACTCCGGCGTCACAGTGATCGACGCCCAAAGCCTCAAATCCCTCAAACATTTACAGACCGGTCGCGGCCACCACGAAATCACCTTCAGCAAAGACAGCCGCTTCGCCTTCGTCAGCAACCGCGACGACGGCACCGTCAGCGTGATCGACATTGCCACTCTGAACATCGTCCAGCAGATCAAAACCGGCTCCCACCCATTGTCAGTCGCCTATTCTGCGCTGTCCGGCGCGGTCTACGTGGCCGATGGCAAGGACGGCAACGTGACCGTGATCGACGCCAGCACCCATGCCATTCGCCGGGTGATCAAACTGCAACAAGGCCTCGGCCCGATGGGCTTCAGCGCCGATGGCCGCTTTGGCGTGGTACTGAACACCGTGGAAAACCGCGCCAGCGTCATTGACGCTGCGACCAACACAGCGATCCATGATCTGGACGTCAGCGCCGAACCCTACCAAGTGGTGTTCACCCAGGCCTACGCCTACATTCGCGGACTCGCCTCGCCAAAAGTCACCATGATCAACCTGTCGTCCCTCGGCGAAGGTCGCCAGCCGATCAGCCAGGGCTTCGAAGCCGGCCCGCAAGCGCCGCGCCTGGCCGGCGATCTGCCCCTGGCCTCAAGCCTCGCGGTATCACGTGACGACAACGCAGTGTTCGTGGTCAACCCGGTCGACAACACCACCTATTTTTACGCCGAAGGCATGAACGCGCCGATGTCCGGTTACCCCAACCGTGGCCAGATCGCCCGCGCCGCCATGGTCATCGACCGCAGCCTGCGCGAGGTTTCGCCGGGGCTGTACAGCGCGCGGGTGAAACTGCCGGCGGCGGGGCGTTTCGACGTGGCGTTCCTGCTCAATCAACCGAACATCATTCACTGCTTCACCGCGCAGATTGATAGCGACGGACAACAGCAAAAACACCTCGGCCAGCCGAAGGTCGAGTTCCTTCTCGACAAGACGGCCGTTGCGCTCAACGACCCCTACGTCGTGCGTTTTCGCATCGTTCAAGGCAAAGACAAGACCCAGCGCAGCGGCGTCAAAGACGTGCAACTGCGCTACTACCTCGCACCCACCTCGCACCCGCGTGAAGTGGCGGCGCTGGAAGTCGCTGACGGCGTATACGAAGCGCCGATCAGCCTCGACCGCAGCGGCGCCTGGTACCTGCATGTGCGTGCGGCCTCGCTGGGTGCCGGTTTCGATGACAAGACCTTTGCCAGTGTTCGGGTAGCCCCCGGCCAGGCCCGTTGAAGAGGAGTTTCGACATGAAGCGATTTGCATCCACTGGCCTGCTGACCCTGTGCCTGTTGAGCCTCGGCATTCAACAAGTCCACGCTCATTCGGCCGACGAACACGCCGGACACAAAGCCCCGGCCAGCAGCACTCAGGAACACGCCCAGGTGAAATTCGCCAACGTGCCGCTGCTCGATCAAAACGGTAAAACCGTGCGCCTGGAACAAGACCTGGTGCAGGGCAAAATCGTCGTCATGAGCTTTATCTACACCAGTTGCACCACGGTGTGCCCGGTGGTCTCGTCGATCATGGGCAAGGTGCAGAAACAGCTCGGCGCGCGCGTCGGCGATGAAGTGCAATTGGTCTCGATCAGCATCGACCCGCAACGCGACGACCCGAAACGCTTGCAGGATTATGCGCGCGCGTTTCAGCGCGGGCCGGGCTGGAGCTGGCTGACCGGCTCGCCGCAGTCGATCAATGAAACTCTCAAGGGCCTTGGCAGTTTCAGTGGCGACCTGAAAAGTCATCAACCGCTGATCCTCGTCGGCGACGGCGACAGCCGCCACTGGATGCGCTACTACGGCTTCACTGACCCGGCGCTGCTGGCCAAGGAAGTCGAGAAACTCAGTGGCCTGCGCACCCACGCCAAACACACCGCCATCGCCATGGAGCAACAGCCATGAGACTGCTCGACTGGATCTCCCTGACCGTATGTTTCTGGATCTTCAGCACCGTGGCGTTTGCCCACGAAGGCCACGTCTCTGAGCCGCAAGCCGCTGTGGCCGCCGCCCCGGCCAAAGGCACCCACGACGCGAACACCTGGTTCACCGACACGCCGTTGCAGGATCAGAACGGCGAGACCCTGCGCTTCTACAGCGACGCGCTGCAAAACCGCATCGTTCTGCTCAACGTGATCTTCACCAGTTGCAACGATGCCTGTCCGCTGATCACCCAAAAGCTCAAGGAAGTCCGCGAGCTGCTCGGTGACAAGGCGCAGGACATTACCTTCATTTCCCTTACCAGTGACCCGCTGCGCGACACGCCGGCGGTGCTCAAGGCTTACACCTTGAAGCAGGGTTCCGATGACCCTCATTGGCTTTTTCTTACTGGCGACAAAGCGCAGATGGACCTGGTGCTGAGCCGTATCGGCCAGATCGTGCCGACGCCCGAGCAGCACTCCACGCAGTTGATCGTCGGCGATGTCGCCAATAAACGCTGGAGCAAAATCCGCCCCGACGCCCCGGCTGCCGCCATTGCCCAGCGCTTGCAGTTGCTGACAATGCCCGTGGCCGGCCGCTGAGCCCGCGCCATGAACCTGCGCGGCGTACTCGCCCTGATCCTGCTCGCTGGCGTCAGCCTTGGCGCGAGCGCTGCGCCGCTGACTGCGGAAGAGGCGGCGGGCAAGCGCCTGTACCGCCAAGGCCTTTCCGCCAGCGGCGAAGCGATCATGGCGCGGGTCGGTGCGGCGGACGTGTTACTGCCAGCGACCAGCTTGCCGTGCGCCAATTGCCACGGCGCCGATGGCCTCGGTCGGCCCGAAGGCGGGGTACGTCCGCCGCCGCTGAACTGGGCGCGACTGACCAGCACTTACGACCAGCGACAGGTCAACGGTCGCAGCTATCCGGCGTACACCGAGAGCAGTCTGGCCACCGTCATCGAGCAGGGCCGCGACCCTGGTGACAATCGCCTCGACCCGAGCATGCCGCGCTTTGTGCTGTCGATGAAGGATCAGCGCAACCTCACCGCGTACCTCAAACGCCTGGCCGACGAACGCGACCCCGGCCTCGATGCCGAGACCCTGCACCTGGGCACGTTGTTGCCCAGTCAGGGCCCGCTGGCGGAAGAGGGCATGACCATCGCAGCAATACTTAACGGCAGCGTGGCGCGGATCAATCACGCCGGAGGCATTCATGGACGGCAGTTGCGTCTGACCGTGGTTGATCCCGGCCCGGATCGCGCCAGTGCCGAGCAAGCATTGCAGCGGTTGATCGAGCAGGAACAGGTTTTTGCGTTGGTAGCACCGCTGGCGCCGGCCCTCGACGGCGAACTGGCGAGCCGCTTGGAACAGTCCGGCGTACCGCTGATTGGCGCCTTGTCGTCGCTCGGCTCGATGCAGGCCAGCCCGCAGATTTTCGAGCCGTTGCCGGGCGTGCGCGAGCAACTGATCGCCCTGGCCGATTACGCCACGGCCAGCCTGCGCGTGCTGCAAGGGCCGACGCTGATTGCTTATCCCGATGACCCGTTGCAAGCGCAAGCGGCGACCACGCTCGCTGAATACTTGCAGGATCACGGCTGGCAGAAAGTCCTTCTGCAAGCCTACGACCCGGCAGCAGAGGCTTTGCCACTGGGTTCGCGTTCGGTGTTTTATCTGGGCACTGGTGGTGGTTTCGGGCGTCTGGCCACACGCCTGCAAGACGCCGGGCAGGTGCCATACCTGTTCGCCGCTTCGAGCCAGGTTGCTGGTGAGTTGCTGCAAGTGCCGGAGGGGTTCTCGCGGCGCGTGTTTCTCGCCTATCCGTTCGTGCCCAGCGACTGGACCCAGACCGGGCGCATGGCCCTGACGCTGTTGCGCGAAGGTCAGGGTCTCGGCGCCCAACACGCGGTGCTGCAAGTCGGCGCCTACGCCTCGATGTTGCTGCTCAGCGAGGGCATGAAACAGGCCGGCCGCGACGCCAGCCGCGAAAAACTGGTGACGGCGCTGGAAGGCCTGCACGACTTCGACACCGGCCTGACCCCGCGCCTCAGCTTTGGCCCCGGTCGCCGCTTGGGCTTGAGCGGCGCCCATGTGGTCACCGTGGATTTGCCCGATCAGCGCTTCTATCTGGTCGCGCCCTATAAACCGATTGTTGCCAGCCCCTGAACGGAGGGCCCGATCATGAAGCTCAGAATGCTGATCTTGTTGCTGACCTGTTGGCTCCCGTTGACGTGGGCCAATAACGAACCGGCCGTGGCGCGGGTCAATGGCGAAGAAATCTCCGGGTTTCGTTTTGAACGCTTCTTCGTCGAATACCTTGAGGATCAGGGCCGCGCGGTGGCGAGCATTCGCAATCCCAAGGCCTACAAACAGCTGCGCCAGGCGGCGCTGCAAACGCTGATCGACAAGGAACTGCTGTGGCAGGAGTCGCAAAAACGCGGGGTGCAGATCGACGAGCAAGCGGTGCTTGCGCAAGTCGAGCAAACCCGCAGCGCTATCGGCGGCACGGATAAATTCGTCCGGCGCTTGCAGGACGCCGGTTTCGACGAGGCGTCTTTCACCGAATACACCCGCCGCGAACTGGCGGCGCAGCAGACATTCGCCGAGCTGATCCGCGCCAATACCTTGCAACCCCGGCACCTGATAATCCGTGTGCCCGCACAAGCGGATGCAGCCACAGTCGCGGCAGCGCGTCTACGCTTGTTGCAAATGCGCGCCTCGATCATCAGCGGGGCGACATTCGCCAGCCAACCCGTGCGTTCACCGTTCGGCTGGCATGTGATTTATTTGCAGAACCACTTGGAGGCCGCCGATGTCCCAGATTCGCAGGGGCTGGATAAAGTCAGGGCACAGCTCGCCCGACAGCAACAGACCCAGGCTCGTCGCCAAGTGCTCGCGCAATTACGGGTGCAGAACAGGATCGAACGAATTGACGACGACTGAAGGTTCCCCCCCAATAGTGGGGAATGGCTTCGATGCCCATTCAGGTGCTTCCCCGTTTCTGGGGAACGGGGTACCGGGACGAGCGGGCATTGTCATTAATTTCAAGGACATGAAGACGTAAAATTACCGGCACTCAGCCTGGCATGAAGTGTGCGTTACCGATGGTAAGGCGCACTCTCAGGGCGGGGTCATCGGACCTGCTGTTTCAAGGAGTCGACCTTGGTTAACAAAGTACTGGTTGTCGAAGACGAACAGCTGCTTGCACAGAACCTACAGGATTATCTGTCGGCGCAGGGGCTGGACGTCCGGATTGCGCATGACGGAGCGACGGCGATCGGCCTGGCCGAAACCTTTGCCCCCGACGTGCTGGTGTTCGATTACCGCTTGCCCGATATGGAAGGCTTTGAGGTGCTCGACGCGGTCCGCCAGAACAGGACGTGCCATTTTGTGCTGATAACGGGTCACCCGACCGCTGAAGTCTGTGAGCGGGCGCGGCAACTGGGGGTCAGCCACATCCTGTTCAAACCGTTTCCTTTGGCGGAACTGGCCCGAGCTGTCTGCGACCTTCTGGGCTTCAAGCGCGAAGCGAAACCCGGTGCAAACCCTTCCGAGGGTTTCGTCGAACGACGCCAGAGCAGGACCGAGAGCTTCCCGTTGCAGTTGTACGATGGCAGTTGGGTGTTGGCGGATCGGCGACGGCAGTCGCGACCCATGGCGCCGGACGACGATCAAATGCTCACCGGGGAGTAATGGCGCGAACAGACGTTCCGGCACTTGCCGCCGAGGTTTGCCGCGCCGACAGGGCTCTAAGCCCCGGTTGGAGAGCAAGCCATGGAACGTCTGTCCGTTGTCGTCGAACCGCTGTTGGCCGAAAGCGCGCCAGAACGCTTTTCCAGTGAACAGCTTGCCCAGGCCCGGGCGCGGGCCGCCACTTCCGGCGAACGTGTTCTCGAAGCCCTCGGCGTCCTCTGTGAACTGGCGCCGATGCCGTTCATTCACACCCTCGGCGCGACCCTGCATTACCCGGTGCTCGACACCGACAGCCTGTTTGCCGCGACGCCGGTGTTCGACCGCGTCACCCTCGCACAATGCCTGAAACGTGAATTCATCCTGCTGCGCCACAACGACGAAGTCATCGGCGTGTTTGCCGACCCCTTCGACCCGGCGCGGCTGGCCTGGATCGACGATTGCCTGCACGGCGCGCCGCTGCATCTGGTGCACGCCGATGATCTCAAGGCCTATCTGGCCCGCCACGAAGAAAGCTTCCACGCCGTCGAATCGCTCAACGCCCAGGGCGACACCCACAACGAAATCGACACCCTGCAAAGCCTGTCGCTGACCAGCATCAGCGAAGACGCCAGCAGCGTGGTGAAACTGGTCAACTCGACCCTCTACGACGCGCTGAAAATGCATGCCAGCGACATCCACCTCGGCACCACCGGCAACGGTCTGGTGATCAAATATCGCATCGACGGCGTGCTCAACAACATCAGCAAAGTCCAAGGTGCGGAGTTCTCCGAGCAGGTGATCTCGCGGGTCAAGGTCATGGCTGAACTGGACATCGGCGAAAAACGCGTGCCGCAGGACGGTCGCTTCAAGATCGGCATCAGTGGCCGGCAGATCGACTTCCGCGTGTCGATCATGCCGAGCATCTTCGGCGAAGACGCGGTGCTGCGGGTGCTCGACAAACAGGATCTGGCCGACAAGGTCTGCGGTGTGCAATTGCAGGCGCTGGGCTTTGAAGACGAAACCCTGCGCCAGTTGCGCCGCCTCGCCGCCGAGCCCTACGGCATGGTCCTGGTGACGGGCCCGACCGGCAGCGGCAAGACCACCACGCTGTACGCGATGATCACCGAGATCAACCACGGCGTGGACAAGATCATCACCATCGAAGACCCAGTCGAATATCAGTTGCCGGGGGTGCTGCAAATCCCGGTCAACGAGAAAAAAGGCCTGACCTTCGCCCGCGGCTTGCGCTCGATCCTGCGCCACGACCCGGACAAAATCATGGTCGGCGAAATCCGCGACCCGGACACCGCACAGATCGCCGTGCAATCGGCGCTCACCGGTCACCTGGTGTTCACCACCATCCACGCCAACAACGTTTTCGACGTGATCGGCCGCTTCACCCAAATGGAAATCGACCCCTACAGCCTGGTCTCGGCGCTCAACGCGATTCTCGCCCAGCGCTTGATTCGTTTGGTGTGCGCCAGTTGCAGCGCGCCGGTCAACCCGAGCGATGAAGAACTGCGCGCCTCGGGCCTCGATCCGCAGAAAGTCGATCACTACCACTTCGTCCACGGCAAAGGCTGCGGCCACTGCCGGGGCAGCGGTTATCGCGGGCGCACGGCGATTGCCGAGTTGCTGCACCTCGACGACGAACTGCGTCAGATGATCGTCGAGCGCCAACCGATCACCCAAATCAAAGCCCTGGCCTGCGCCCGTGGTTTGCGCCTGTTGCGCGAGTCGGCGCTGGAGCTGGTGGAACAAGGTCGCACCACGCTGGAGGAGATCAATCGTGTCACTTTTATCGCGTGAGCGTTTTGTCGCCGTGCTCGGCGCCAGCGGTGTTGGCCTCGGTCAGCGGCGTGGCAGCGAGACCCTGTGGCTGGGCAGCGTCGGTTACATCGACGAAGGCTTCCAGAGCTACGCGGTGGCGCTGGACACCCTCGACCGCCTGCTCGGTGAACACGCCCGCGCCGGGGCCGAATTGAGCGTGGTCATCTCCGGGCACTTCAGCCGCTTCTGCCTGGTGCCGTGGAGCGCGCAGATCAGCAGCCCTGAGGAACTGCGCGGCTTTGCCCAACTGTGTTTCGAAGACCTGTTTGGCGCGCCGACCCAGCCGTGGAGTCTGGTGCTGTCCGCCGAACCTGCCGGTTACGACCGCATTGCCAGCGCCTTGCCGCAAGACTTGCTCGAACGCTTGCGCACACTGGTCAGCGCTCGCGGTTTGCGCCTGCGCTCGGTGCAACCGTACCTGATGGCGGCGTTCAACCGCTTCGACAAAAGTCTGGATGCCGGCGACTTTCTGTTCGTCGTCGCCGAGCCGCAACGCAGCGTGTTGTTGCTGGTGAGGGAAAGGCGCTGGGCCGGTGTGCGCTCGGTCGGTGGCAGCGACAGCGATGCCGCGTTGAATGCCCTGATCGGTCGCGAACGCCAGCTGCAAGCCTCGACCAGCGAACGCGCGTTCAACGTTTATCTGCATGCACCAGCGCGCCTCGATGCGCATCCGGACGTGGCGGGTGTGCAACTGCGCACCCTGGAAGACGCCTCGATGAACGTGCGTGACGGCTTGTACGTCATGTCCCGGGCGGTGGCCTGACATGCGCGCGCTCAATCTCGACTTTCAGCCACGGCCACGTTCCGGCCCATTGGGTTGGAGCCTGTTCGGCGCCGGCGTGCTGCTGGCGCTGCTGTGCTTCGGCGTGCAACAGCACCTCGACGCGCACACCGAACAGCAACAAGGCCACCTGCAAACCACCCAGCGTCAGCTCAACGGTGACAGCGGCGCCAAGTCCACCCTGAGCCCGGCGGAAACCCGCGAGCAAGCGGCAAACCTCGCCGAAATGCGCAAGGTCTCGCAGCAACTGCGCCGCCCGTGGGAACGCCTGTTCGCCATGCTCGAAGCGATGCCGCGCGATGACGTCGCGCTGCTGACCCTGACCCCGGATGCGCGCAAAGGCCAGGTGCGCATCAGCGCCGAAGCGCGGGATCTGCAAGCGATGCTCGACTTCCACAAACGTCTGGAAGCCAGCGACGAACTGTCCGACGTGTCGCTGCTCAGCCACGAAATCGTCGTCAAATCGCCGGAACAACCGGTGCAATTCAACCTGTCGGCGACTTGGGAGATTGGCGATGCGAATCCCTAGACTGATCGTCCACGAATACCTGCAAGGCCTCGGCGTTCCGGGCCTCGCCGGGCTGGCATTGCTGCTGGTCGCAACCGCTTGGGCACTCGGTGGTTTGTTGCCGGGCTGGCAATCGTTGCAGCACCTCAGCCAACAGACTCAGGAAGCCACCGCATACCTGGCCAAGGTTGAAGACGGCAGCATCGCGCCGCCCGTAGTGCCACAACGTCAGCTCGACGATTTCCGCAACAAACTGCCGGCGCAGCCGCAAGCCACCGTCGCCATCGACCGCATCTACGCTCTCGCAGCCCAGGAGCACATCACTCTGGCACGCGGCGAATATGCACTCGGCGTCGATCCGAAAACCCATCTGGCGCGTTATCAGATCCTGTTGCCAGTGCGCGGCAGCTACCCGCAACTGCGCCGATTTCTGCACGCCTTGCTCGGTCAGTTGCCAGCGGTGGTGGTGGAAGACCTCGAGTTGCAACGCAAGAAGATTGGCGACACCGACCTCAATGGCCGGATCCGTATGACCCTTTACCTGTCGAGGTCGTGATGAATACCAAGCGCGTGACAGGGTGGTTGGCGTTCTTCGGCGTAGCGGCCGCGCTGGCGTGGTTGCCGGAGTATTTCTCGCCGAGCGAAGACGCTGGTTCGAATGAAGTCGCCGTCGCCACGCCGGGGAAAACCCGGGGCGCGCTGCCGGCCAGCACCGCCAAGGCCAAGGATGCGTCGATCAAGGACCTGAGCCCGGCCGGTGACCTGTTCGCGGCCAAATCCTGGAAGGCCGCGCCAATTCTGGCCACGGTCACCGAAATGGCCATCAATCCAGCAACAGTGGTGCAAGCCCCGAGCCTGCCACCGGTGCCGTTTCAGTTCGTCGGCAGGCTGCATGACCGCAGCGACCTGCAAGTGTTTTTGCAGAACGGCGAAAAGATCTACGTCGTGCGCAACGGGGATGTGATCGACGACACCTGGAAGATCACCGGCATTTCCGATGTGGAACTGAGTCTGGTCTACCTGCCCTTGCATTTGTCGCAGACCCTGTCTGTGGGGAGTACGCAATGAACCGTTGCCGTTTGCTGATGAGCCTGGGCCTGTGTGCCGGGCTGGCCGCGTGCAGTTCTGCACAAGTGGCCAACAAGGAAGCCGCCGACCTGATTGAACAGGGTCAGTACGAGGCGGGGCTGGCCCGAATCGAAGAAGGCCTGCGCGAAAACCCACGGGACACCGAGCTGCACTTGCTGCTCAACAGCGGTCGGGCCAAGGCGATCACGGCGTTGCTGACGACCGGTGATACCGACCGTTCGCGCCGCGACTTCGCTTCGGCGCGGGTGGCCTACAACCGCGCGCTGACCATCGAGCCGAACAACCGCCGCGCTCAGGATGCCTTGCGCCAACTCGACTACCTGCGCAGCATGGACGAAAAACTCGAATTGGCCCGTGGCGACCTGCGTCGTGGCGACATCTACGGCGCTGATCGCCAGGTCAAACAGATCCTCGAACTCGACCCCAACAACGAAGGCGCGCTGGAGCTGCAAGGCAATATCCGTCTGGTGCAGAGCCGCAACGTGATTGCCTATCCGCAACTGCGCACCAAGCTTGATCGGCCAGTGACCCTGGAGTTTCGCGACGCCAACCTGAAGACCATTTTCGAAGTGCTGTCGCAGGTCGCCGGACTGAACTTCATCTTCGACAAAGACCTGCGCCCGGACATGAAAGCGACGATCTTCGTGCGTGACGTGCGCATCGAAGACGCCGTGACCCTGCTGCTGCAACAGAACCAGCTGCACCAGAAAGTGGTGAACGAAAACACTTTGCTGATCTACCCGGACTCACCGCAGAAAGTGAAGGATTACCAGGAACTGGTGATGCGCACGTTCTACCTGACCAGCATCGACGCCAACACCGCGCTGAACATGGTCAAGACCATGCTCAAGACCCGCGACGTGTTCGTCGACGAACGCCTCAACACCCTGACCATGCGCGACACCGAAGACGCCGTGCGTATGGCCGAGAAACTCCTGCAATCGCAAGACCAGTCCAACCCGGAAGTGGTGCTTGAAGTTGAAGTGATGGAAGTCGCCACCCAGCGCATCCTCGACCTTGGCCTGCAATGGCCGAACACCTTCGGCGTGGTCAACAGCGACGGTTCGGCGGTGACCCTGCTTGATCAACTGAAAGGCATCAACTCCAGCCGGATTTCGATCTCGCCGTCGCCGCAAGCCAAGATCAACGCTCAGGACAATGACATCAACACCTTGGCCAGCCCGGTGATTCGTGTGAGCAACCGCGAGCAGGCACGCATCCACATCGGTCAGCGCGTACCGATCATCAGCGCCACTTCGGTGCCGTCGACGCAAGGCCCGGTGATCACTGAGAGCGTCACTTATCTGGACGTCGGTCTGAAGCTCGAAGTGCAACCAACCGTGCACCTGAACAACGAAGTGGCAATCAAGATTGCTCTCGAAGTGAGTAACGCCACGCCGCTGGAACCGACCCGTCAGGGCACGATTCCGGTGCAAGTCGACACCCGCAACGCGCAAACCTCGCTGCGCCTGCACGACGGCGAAACGCAGATCCTCGCAGGCCTGATGCGCAACGACCACGGCGCCACCGGCAACAAGATTCCGGGCCTCGGCGATATTCCTGGCATTGGCCGGCTGTTCGGCAGCAACAAGGACACCGTCGGCAAATCGGAACTGGTGCTGTCGATCACGCCACGGATCGTGCGCAACCTGCCGTATCAGAGCCCGTCGGACATGGAGTTCTCCACCGGCACCGAAACCAGCATGCACATCCAGGCACCGGATCGTTCGCAGAGCTACGTGATGCCGGCGCCCGCCGCGCAGCCGCGTGCAGTCGGTGAATCGGCCGTGGCCACCACCCGCGTCACCGTCGAGAAGCCTTGATCATGAACGCCTGCCAACGCGGTTTCAGCCTGATCGAAGTCGTGGTGACGCTGGCCCTGATCGGTCTGTTGGCGAGCATGGCCGCGCCGCTGACCGAGACCCTGGTGCGGCGTGGCAAGGAGCAGGAATTGCGCAACGCGCTGTACCAGATTCGCGATGGCATCGACGCCTACAAACGTGCGTTCGATGCCGGTTACATCGAGAAGTCGCTGAACAGCAGCGGCTACCCGCCGAACCTGCAAGTGCTGGTCGAAGGCGTGCGCGATGTGCGCAGTGCGAAGGGCGCCAAGTTCTACTTTTTACGCCGCATCCCGCGCGATCCGCTGGTGCCGGCCAAACGTGATGACGAAGGGGGTTGGGGCGTGCGCGCCTACAACAGTTCGGCTCAGAACCCGCGCGATGGCGAGGACGTTTTCGACGTCTATTCCCACGCCCGGGGCAAGGGCCTCAACGGCATCGCCTACCGCGAGTGGTGAACCTCATGCGCCGGGAAAAAGGTTTTACCTTGCTGGAGCTGATGGTGGTGATGGCGATCATCGCCACGCTGATGACCATCGCACTGCCGCGCTACTTCAACAGCCTTGATGCGTCGAAGGAAACCACCTTGCGCCAGAGCCTGTCGGCGATGCGCGAGGCGCTGGATCACTTCTACGGCGACACCGGCCGTTATCCGGATTCCATCGAACAACTGATCGAACAACGTTACCTGCGCAACGCGCCACTCGATCCGATCACCGAGCGCAAAGACCAGTGGGTGCTGATCGCGCCACCGGACGGTGTGGCGGGCGGCGTGGCCGACATCAAAAGCGGTGCTACCGGGAGGGCGCGTGATGGCAGCCAGTATTCCGAGTGGTAACCGCGCGCAGCAGGGTGGTTTCACCTATCTGGGCGTGCTGTTCCTGATTGCGGTGATGGGCATGGGCCTGGCCAGTGCCGGCGAGTTGTGGTCGACCGCTTCGCGCCGCGACCGTGAGCGCCAATTGCTCTGGGTCGGCACCCAATACGCCCAGGCGCTGCGCAGCTACTACCGCAGTTCGCCGGGGCTGGCTCAGTACCCGAAAGAGTTGGCAGACCTGCTTGAAGATCAGCGCTTTCCAGAGGCGAAACATCATCTGCGGCAGCTCTATCCAGACCCGATCGGTCAGGGCGAGTGGGCACTGCAACGCGGTTTCGATGGCCGCATCACCGGCCTCAACAGTCCCTCGACCGAGCTGCCGTTGAAGCAGGCGGACTTCCCGACGCAGTGGTCGGATTTCGACGGCATGCAGCGTTATTCGGACTGGCAGTTCGTGGCAGAAAAAGCCTTTCTCGACGGCACTGGCACTAGTAGCGGGGGCCCGGCCAAAGGCCAGTCGAATTTGCCCCAGGCGTTGCAGCCATGACTCGCCACTGGTGGTGCGCGCTGATTCTCACCGTGGCGGCGTGCTGCGCCCATGGCGGTGAAGAAGACGAAATGATGGGCTTCATCGTCGATGACACGATCTCGCACATTGGTCACGACTTTTACTACTCGTTCAGTGAACGCCTGCGCGACACCAGCCCGATGGATTTCAACCTGGTGGTGCGCGAGCGGCCCGACGCGCGTTGGGGCAGCCTGGTGACCGTGGAATATCAGCAACGCCTGGTTTATCGGCGCTTCCTGCCGCCGAATACCGTGGAACTGAAGGACGAGGCCTACGCGGCCGCCGACTGGGTTCGACGCCAGGTTGTCCAGCGCAAGCTGGAGGCTCTGTTGCAGGACACCACCGACCTTGAGAAGGACGAACTATGAACAGCACAACGTTCTCACGGCGCAGCGGATTCTGGATCTCGGGGTTGTTGATCGGGCTCGCCAGCGCTGCCGCTGTCCAGGCCACTGAACTGGTCTACACACCGGTCAATCCGTCGTTCGGCGGCAACCCGCTCAACGGCACCTGGTTGCTCAACAACGCTCAGGCGCAAAACGATCACGACGATCCGGACATCCAGAGCCGTTCGGCGGTGGCCGGGACATCGGCACTGGAGCGCTTCACCAGTCAATTGCAATCGCGGCTGCTAGGGCAGTTGCTGGACAACATCTCCACCGGCAACACGGGGAGCCTGTCCACCGACTCTTTTATCGTCAACGTCATCGACGACTCCGGGGCACTGAGCATTGAAGTGACCGATCGAGCGAGCGGTGAGGTTTCGGAAATTCAGGTGAACGGCCTCAACCCATGACGGGCTGACGGTTCCGGGGAGAACGGACATGAAAAAGATCATCGCGTTAGGGCTGCTGTTGGCGACATTACAAGGGTGCAGTCTGCGTGAGCCGATGTCGGCCGAGCAGGACACCGAAACCCCGACCCTGACCCCCAGGGCTTCGACTTATTACGACTTGCTGAAGATGCCGCGACCCAAGGGCCGGTTGATGGCGGTGGTATACGGCTTCCGTGACCAGACCGGGCAGTACAAGCCGACGCCGGCGAGTTCGTTTTCCACCAGCGTGACCCAAGGCGCGGCGTCGATGCTGATGGACGCGATGCAGGCCAGTGGCTGGTTTGTCGTGCTGGAACGGGAAGGGCTGCAGAACCTGTTGACCGAACGCAAGATCATTCGCGCCTCGCAGAAGAAGCCGAATACGCCGGTGAACATTCAGGGTGAGCTGCCACCGTTGCAGGCGGCGAACATGATGCTCGAAGGCGGGATCATCGCCTATGACACCAATGTGCGCAGCGGTGGGGAAGGGGCGCGGTATCTGGGGATTGATTTGCAGCGTGAGTATCGGGTGGATCAGGTGACCGTCAACTTGCGTGCGGTGGATGTGCGCAGTGGGCAGGTGCTGGCGAATGTGATGACCAGCAAGACGATTTATTCGGTGGCGCGCAGCGCGGGGATTTTCAAGTTCATCGAGTTCAAGAAGTTGCTTGAGGCTGAGGTTGGGTACACCACGAACGAGCCGGCGCAGCTTTGTGTTCTGTCGGCGATTGAGGCGGCGGTGGGGCATATGGTGGCGCAGGGGATTGAGCGGCATTTGTGGCAGGTGGCGGGGGACAGTTCTGTGCCTGGGCAGGATGATGTGTTGAATCGGTATTTGACCCAGAACAAGATTGATCCGGATGCTGAGTGAGGTTTTTGCTGTTGAGCTTGGCGGCCTGATAGCCGACCAGGCTCTCTCGGTCGAAACCGGTTTAAACCTGTAGGAGTGAGCCTGCTCGCGATAGCTATCTCTCAGACACAGTTGCTATTGCGGATGTACCAGAATCCTTGTGGGAGCTGGCTTGCCAGCGATGGCGGCCTTATAGCCGACCAATCTCTGGCGGATGTACCCAGTTCCAATTGTGGGAGCCAGCCTGCTGGCGATGATTTTCTGGCTGGCTGAGTACATATCCATTCCTGCGGCAACGGCTGCTTAGGGTTTCGCCCTTACGGCGACTCACTGTTTTTACAAGCGCCAAAAAAAAGTAAGCAAAAAAACGCTTGCTCCTACGTTCGGCCCGCTCGCTAAGGCTCGGGGTTCCTTCGCTCCGGGATCGATCCGGGCGCAGCGCCTACGGTTTGCTGCGCTGCACCTCCTCTCGCTGTGTTTGGCTGCGCCAAACGGTCGCTGCGCTCCCACCCCCGGATCAATCCCTGCGCTCAGCCTGCCGACGTCGCTCGTGGATCAAGATCAAGAGCTGCAGCCGAGCTTGCGCTCATCCTGCGAGTGGGGCGGCTGCGCCGCGAATTTCATGTAGGAGCTGCCGGAGGCTGCGATCTTTTGGTCTTGCGTTTGTAGGAGCAAAGCTTGCTCGCGAAAGGCGGTGTGACAGCCAACCAATCCCTCGCATGTATACCTTTCTCGGTGGGTGCTGGCCCGCCAGCAATGACGACCCCAACTTCCCCAAACATTTGGATCTCCACCCCGGAATGTTAGGCTCCCCCCCAATCCCTGCATTCTGTGAAGGAAGGCTTATGTTGAAGGTGTTCGCTCTACTGACGCTGCTGGTGTCCAGCGCCGTCCAGGCGCAAACCACGCTGCAATCCGATCTCCCATTGAAGTACCTCGAGCAGGTTCATCCGGACGCGGAGCCGCGTCCGTTGGTGATTTTCCTGCACGGCTACGGCAGTAACGAAGCGGATCTGATCGGGATGAAGTTCCAGCTCCCGGCGCAGTACAACTACTTGTCGGTGCAGGCGCCGCTGTCGTTGGGCGAGGATCGCTATCAGTGGTTTCGCAAGAAGGGTGAGGGCGCTTACAACGGTGAGACGGATGATTTAAAGGCCAGCGGGCAGAAGCTGCGCGACTTCATTGCGCAAGCCGCGAAGAAATATCACGCCAGGCCGGACAAGGTGTACCTGATCGGCTTCAGCCAGGGCGCGATGATGACCTACGAAGTGGGGCTGCGACCGCCGCTGGCCGTGGGCGGCATCGCGGCGTTGAGCGGGCGTTTGTTGCCGGTGTTGAAAGCCCAGCTCAAGGCCGAGCAACAACCGCTGCCGCTGAACATCTTCATCGGCCATGGTACCGCCGATGATCGCGTGCCGTACCACGACGGTACCGAGGCCAAGGCGTTGCTGGAGAAGCTGGCTTACACACCGCAATTCCATGCCTATCCAGGTGTCGGCCACAGCATCACTGCGGCCGAGCTGCGGGATTTGAATGGCTGGTTGCAGCAGCTCAATCCTTGAGGATGGTTTTTACCAGGGCATCGTGACCTTTCTTGTCGCTGGCGCGTGAGATCACCTGAACCAGCGCCATTTTCGTGCCGGAGCCGGCCAGCAGCGTGGTGTTGAGGGTCTGGCCGCCGCCTTGGGTGGCGGTGCTGTCGACTTGACGCAAACCGAGGCCGGTGCCTTTCTGGGTCAGACTTTTCTCCGTGAGCTTGTTGAAATCCGGCAAGGCTTTGCGTTGGTCTTCGATGAAGCTCGAGACGCTGCCGTCGAGAAATTCGCCGTCATTGTCCTTGACGTTCTGGCCTTCAGGAATCTGGTTTTCGGCGGCGATGACCACGGTTTTGGTGGACTCGTTGGTGTACATCGTGCCGGTGGCGCCGCCGGGGCTGGCCGGTAACGGATCAGCCACGAAGCCTTTAGGCAGAGTGAAAGTGAACTTGCCGCCGAGCAGCGAGACTTGCTCGGTCGTGGCTTTTTCCTTGGCTTTGGCCGCCTGAGCGTTGATGGCGCCGAGACCGGCGACGGCCGCCAGCAACATGATGACGGCTTTCTTGCTCAACAATGACATTCGAATCTCCGAGGGATGGACGCGCTAGGTGGGCGATCATCCCACGCAGCGTGCTGTCACTCCAGCGCGGTTCGTCAGGGTTACTGTGCCTGCTGCTGTTTCGCCACCGGCCGGACCAGCAATTGGCGGGTCACGCCGAGCATGGCCACGGAGACCGCCACGCCGACCGCGAATCCGCTCAGTCCCAGGGTGGGCAAGGTCAATGCCGCCACCAGGCAGAACGCCGAAAACGAATACATCCCCGTCGCGGTTGCCCGTAACAGCACGGCAGTAAACGCCGGGCCACGGGTTTGCTGGGAAAACACCGCCATCACGCTGCCGAGCACCGGGAACACCGCGAGCAGACCGCTCCAGCGCTCGCCGACGGTACTGGCCAGCATCGTCACCACCAGCGTCAGCGCGGCGCCGGCGATCATCCGCCAGATCAGTTTGTCCGACTTCGGCGCCGGGCCGTTGAGCACTGGCTGTACCTTAGGAAACAGGTAAGGCGACGAAAGCAGAGCAATCGCGGCCGCCGCCACAGAGAACGGCAACGACGCGGGAACGAGCGACAACAGCAACGCCAGTACGCCCCAGACCGCCAGCGAAATCGTCAGCGCCCACGGCCAGTTCGCGCGCTGTGCGACCTGCGCATAGGTGATGCAGAAGGCAATCATCGCGAACATCGCCGATAACGCCGCCACCGCTGAGTGAGCGGCAAACGCCGGCCCCTGCTCAATGGCGAGGAAAAACAGAATCGGCCCGACCACCACCGGCAACCCGGACAGCCAACCGGCCACGCTTGGCCCCCAACGCTTGCCCGCGAGGGAAATCAGCAGCAGAAAACCGGGAATCAACAGCAGTTTGAGGATCAGCACGCAGGGGGCTCCGTCAGGTGGTGACGGCCACGTTAGCACTGCCGATCAGAGATTGCTGCAAATGTGTGCGTATTTTGTATACAACATCCGCGTTGCAATAGCCGACTATGCTCTGACTATCAGAGCTTGCAGGAGTCGATACCGCCATGAACAGAGCGCCAAAAGTGTTACGAGGTTGTTGCGGCATCGGTTTGTGGGCGCTGTTGCTGACACCGACCTGGGCCAACTGGCAAGACGCGGTGCCAGGTGCGCAGATCATCGGCACCGGCGATTTCAGCGTATTCGGATTCGATGTGTACAACGCGCGATTGTGGAGCGCCGCCCGGCCTTTGGCTGACGGTCAGCCGTTTGCCCTGGAGCTGATCTACCGCCGCAGCATCTCCCGCGAGGATCTGGTCAAGGCCAGCGTCGACGAAATCAGGCGTTTGGGCGGCGCCAATGTCAGCCCCGTGCAATTGGCCGGCTGGCAGATCCAGATGCAGCAATCGTTCATTGATGTGCAGGCCGGCACGCGGATTACCGGGGTGTATCTGCCAGGTCAGGGTGCGCGGTTTTTTGTCGGTCAGCAGTTGCAGCATGAAATCGATGATCCGCAGTTTGCCCGGGCGTTCTTCGATATCTGGCTGGATCCGCGTACGCGCAGTCCCGAGTTGCGTGAGCAGTTGTTGGGTGTCAGTCGATAGATTCTTTTGCGCTTCAAGGCAGCAACTGAAACGTCTAAGCTGCATCTTTCCGACTTGTTTCAGGATGTGTGCGTGAAATTCAGTTTGCCCAAAATCGCCACCGCGCCGTTTTGCCCGCCGGAAGTGGCCGGCAGCGTCGCGGTGGATCCGAATGCCTCGTTCTTCAAACGCGTGCTGCGTTTCGCCGGCCCAGGATTGCTGGTGTCGATCGGCTACATGGACCCGGGCAACTGGGCAACCGCCATCGAGGCCGGTTCGCGATTTGGCTACAGCCTGTTGTTCGTGGTGTTGCTGGCGAGTCTGGCGGGCATGGTCGTGCAATGCCTGTGTTCGCGCCTGGGCATCGCCACTGGGCGCGATCTGGCGCAACTGTCGCGCGAGCGCTACAGCACGCCGACCGCACGTTTGCAGTGGGTGTTGGCGGAGATCTCGATCATCGCCACCGACCTTGCCGAAGTACTCGGCTGTGCGCTGGCGTTTCACTTGTTGCTCGGTTGCTCGCTGACCTTCGGCATTGCCCTGACGGCGTTCGACACGTTACTGGTGCTGGCTCTGCAGAACCGGGGCTTCCGCCGACTGGAGGCAATCATGCTGGTGCTGGTCGCCACCATCGGCGTGTGTTTCTTCGTTGAACTGGTGCTGATCAAGCCGTATTGGCCGGACGTGTTCAGCGGCTTCAAACCCTCGTTGTCGGCGATCAGCGATGCTGCGCCGTTGTACCTGGCCATCGGCATTCTCGGCGCGACGGTGATGCCGCATAACCTCTACCTGCACACCTCGATTGTGCAGACGCGCATGATCGGCAAGGATCTGGCCAGCAAGCAGGACGCGGTGAAACTCGCGCGCATCGACACCATCGGTTCGCTGGCGTTGGCGCTGCTGGTCAACGCGGCGATCCTGATTCTCGCGGCAGCGGCGTTTCATCAGTCGGGGCATACCGACGTAGTCGATATCCAGGACGCCTATCACTTGCTTGATCCGCTGGTCGGCGGGGCATTGGCCAGCGTGCTGTTCGGCGTGGCGTTGCTCGCTTCGGGGCAGAGTTCAACCTTCACCGGCACCATCGCCGGCCAGGTGATCATGGAGGGTTATCTCAACCTGCGGATTCCGTGCTGGCAGCGGCGCCTGATCACCCGTGGGCTGGCGCTGATTCCGGCGTTCATCGGCGTGTGGCTGATGGGCGATAACGCGGTGGGCAAGTTGCTGGTGCTGAGCCAGGGGGTGTTGAGTTTGCAGCTGCCGTTTGCGTTGTACCCGCTGATTCGCATGACCAATGACCACAAGCTGATGGGGCCGTTCGTGAATCGCTGGCCGACGCGGGTGTTGGCGTGGGGGTTGTTTGTGGTGATCAGCGGGGCGAATGCCTGGTTGATTTTGCAATGGGCTGGCTGAGTTTTTGCGGTGTCTGGGCTGGCCCCATCGCGAGCAGGCTCACTCCTACAGGATCGGGTTCACAAATCCCTTGTAGGAGTGAGCCTGCTCGCGATGGCGTCAAAACATTCAACAAATATTTCGAACAGACAAAAAACACCCGGTGCAACGCAAGCTGCACCGGGTTTTTGTTGCCAGCAACCAGCGGATGTCGTGGATCCGCCGTCTGCCGTTGAACTCGATATTTAAACGCGTTCCAGCGCCAGCGCCACACCCTGACCGCCGCCAATGCACAGAGTCGCTAGACCCTTTTTCGCATCTCGCTTGATCATTTCATGCAGCAGGGTCACCAGTACGCGGCAACCCGATGCACCGATCGGGTGACCGAGGGCGATGGCGCCGCCATTGACGTTGACCTTGTCCAGATCCCATTGCAGATCCTTGGCCACCGCCAGCGATTGTGCAGCGAAGGCTTCGTTGGCTTCGATCAGGTCGAGCTGGTCGATGTTCCAGCCAGCCTTGTCGAGGCAGCGGCGGGTGGCCGACACCGGGCCGATGCCCATGATCGCCGGGTCAACGCCGGCGTTGGCGTAAGCGGCGATTTTCGCCAGCACTGGCAAACCCAAGGCTTTGGCTTTTTCTGCGCTCATCAGGATGACTGCGGCGGCGCCGTCGTTCAGCGACGAAGCGTTGCCAGCGGGGACGCTGCCGTCCTTCTTGAACGCTGCACGCAGTTTCGCCAGCGATTGCGCCGTCGTGTCGCCACGTGGCTGCTCGTCGACCTTGAACGCGACCGGATCGCCTTTGCGCTGCGGGATCAGGATCGGCGTAATTTCATCGACAAAGCGACCGGCCTCAATGGCAGCGGCGGCTTTCTGCTGGGAAGCGGCAGCAAAAGCGTCCTGCTGTTCGCGACTGATCTCGTACTTGTCGGCCAGATTCTCGGCGGTAATGCCCATGTGGTAATCGTTGAACGCATCCCACAGGCCATCGCTGATCATGGTGTCGACGATTTGCGCGTGGCCCATGCGCAGACCGGTGCGTGCGCCCGGCATCACATAGTTGGACAGGCTCATGTTTTCCTGACCGCCGGCGATGATCACGTCGGCATCGCCGCAACGGATTGCCTGTGCGCCCAGGTGCAGAGCCTTGAGGCCTGAACCGCAGACCTTGTTCAGGGTCATCGCGGGCACCGCGTGTGGCAGGCCAGCCTTGATTGCCGACTGACGTGCCGGGTTCTGGCCGGCACCGGCGGTCAACACCTGGCCCATGATCACTTCATCAACCTGCGCACCGTCCAGACCGGTCTGCTCGAGCAACTGGCGGATCACCGCCGCGCCCAGATCAACAGCGGACACGCTGGCCAGGGAACCCTGGAAACTGCCGATCGCTGTGCGCGTGGCGGCAACAATTACGACGTCTTGCATTTTCGAATTCCTCACTCGGCAGCGAACTGCATTTCCGGTACGTGATCCGGGACGATCAGTTTACCAGCGGTTTTGGCGACGATTTCCTCGACGCTGACGCCAGGTGCGCGTTCCTTGAGGACAAAAGCGCCATTTTCGATTTCCAGGTAGGCGAGGTCGGTCAGCACGCGCTTGATGCAACCGGCGCCGGTCAGCGGCAGGCTGCATTTGGCGAGCAGCTTGGACTCACCGTCCTTGGATGCGTGGGTCATGATCACGATGATGTTGTCGGCGCCAGCCACCAGATCCATCGCGCCGCCCATGCCCTTGACCAGTTTGCCGGGGATCATCCACGAAGCGATGTTGCCCTCGACGTCGACTTCGAACGCGCCGAGCACCGTCAGGTCGACATGACCACCGCGGATCATCGCGAAGGATTCGGCGGAGTTGAAAATCGACGCGCCGATGCGCGCGGTCACAGTCTGTTTGCCGGCGTTGATCATGTCGGCGTCGATGGTCTCTTCAGTCGGAAACGGGCCCATGCCGAGCAGGCCGTTTTCCGATTGCAGCATGACTTCCATGCCTTCGGGAATGTAGTTGGCGACCAGGGTCGGAATGCCGATGCCAAGGTTCACATAAAAGCCGTCCTGCATTTCGCGGGCGACGCGCTGAGCCATTTGTTCGCGGGTAAGTGCCATGTTGTTATTCTCCGTCAGCCTGAATTATTTGCGGATGGTGCGCTGTTCGATGCGTTTTTCGAACGTGCCGCAAATGACCCGATCGACGTAGATGCCCGGGGTGTGGATCTGCGAGGGGTCGAGTTCGCCGGGTTCGACGATTTCTTCGACTTCAACCACAGTGATCTTGCCGGCGGTGGCGGCCAGCGGGTTGAAGTTTTGCGCGGTGTGGCGGTAGACGACGTTGCCGAAGTGGTCGGCTTTCCAGCCTTTGACGATGGCGAAGTCGCCGGTGATGGATTCTTCCATCAGGTACTTGCGACCCTTGAATTCACGCACTTCCTTGCCTTCGGCGACCGGGGTGCCGACGCCGGTGGCGGTGAAGAAGGCCGGAATGCCGGCGCCGCCCGCGCGCATTTTCTCGGCGAGGGTGCCTTGCGGGGTCAGGATGACTTCGATGTCGCCCTTGAGCAGTTGCTCTTCGAACAGCTTGTTTTCGCCGACGTAGGAGGCGATGACTTTGCTGATCTGACGATCGGTGAGCAGCACGCCGAGGCCGAAACCGTCGACGCCGCAGTTGTTGGAGACGACGGTGAGGTCGCGGGTGCCTTTGCGTTTGATCTCGGCGATCAGATTTTCCGGAATGCCGCACAGACCGAATCCGCCGGCGATGACGGTCATGCCGTCCTCAAGCCCGGCCAGGGCTTCCTCATAGGAACTCACGCGCTTGTCGAAACCTGCCATATGCACCTCTTTTATTATTTGCGGGCGGCTGGCTAGCCGAATGATTGGAGTGTCTCGCTGGAGGATATATTTGTTAAGTTGATTTTTAAGGTTGATTGATTGATAAAGCTCAATAATCGCGTTATGGCTTGCCGCTTAACGCTTGATCGTTCCCACGCTCTGCGTGGGAATGCCTATAGGGACGCTCCGCGTCCAGTGACGCGGAGCGTCACGGGCTGCATTCCCACGCAGAGCGTGGGAACGATCATCAACGACGATCCTGAGGTTTGAGTATGACCATCAAACAGATTCGCGCCTTTCTCGCTGTGGCTCAAAGCCTGAGTTTCGCCGTGGCCTGCGAGCGTCTGCACCTGTCGCAATCGGCGTTGAGTCTGACGATCAAGGCGTTGGAGGAGGGCCTGGGCGGGCGCCTGTTCAGCCGCAACACGCGCAACGTTGCGCTGACCCCGGAAGGCGAATCGCTGTTGCCGCTGGCGCGACGGCTGATCGCCGACTGGGACAACACCGAAGACGAAATGCGCCAGCGCTTCAGCCTGCAACGCGGACGCGTGACGCTGGCGGCGATGCCGTCATTTGCCGGCAACCTGTTGCCGCCGATTCTGAAAACGTTTCGCGCGCGTTATCCAAACGTCAACGTTACGGTCAACGACGTCATCAATGAACAGGTGCTGGAAATGGTCCGCGACCGTCAGGTTGAACTGGGCGTAGCGTTCGAGCCGATGCAGAACACTTCGATGACATTTACGCCGTTGTACATGGATCGCTTCGTCGCAGTGGTGCCAAAGGATTCACCATTGGCGCAGCGCGCTGAGATTGACTGGCAGACCTTGTTGCAGGAACCGTTCATTACCTTGCAACGGCCGTCGACGGTGCGGGTGATGCTGGAGGAGCACTTGCAGGCGCGCGGAAAGAAGTTGCCGGTGGAGTTTGAAAGTCATCAACTGGCAACGGTCGGCAGAATGGTTGCCAGCGGACTCGGTGTCAGCGCGGTGCCAGCGTTGTGCGCCGAACAGATGCTGGAACTCGGCGCGCACTGCCTGACACTCAACGACTCGGTGGAACGGGCCATCGGCGTGCTGACCGAACCGGGCAATGAACTCTCGGCAGCGGCGCAAGCACTGTTCGATATCCTCCAACAGGAACACTACGCCTGAAACACACCCCTCCGAGTAGGAGCTGCCGCAGGCTGCGATCTTTTGATGTTGTTGTTCAAGATCAAAAGATCGCAGCCTGCGGCAGCTCACAGGGGGGCATTCAGGTGGTGGGCGAGCAACGGCAAAAGTTGTTCGCAGGAGGCTTCGATCTTAAGGTCGAGCAGGTCATCCGCACGGGTCTTGCCGAGGTTGATCGCGATCAACGGTTTGCCGCGATCGGCAATCACCCGGCACAGGCGAAATGCGGAATATGCCATCAACGACGAACCCACCACCAACATACCCGCCGCATTCTCGGCGGCGGCCATCGCTCGGGCGGCGGTGGGCTGCGCGACGTTCTCGCCGAAAAACACCACATCCGGTTTCATCCGTTCCCCTGCACAATGCGGGCAGCGCGGCACCTGAAAACGTCCTTCAAACGCCGGATCGAGCAACGTATCGCCATCCGGCGCCAGCACCGCATCGACACCTGCCAGATACGGGTTGTGCATTTCCATCAAACGTTGAATCGAATCGCGCTCACTGCGCTGACCGCAATCCAGGCACACCACCCGATGCAGGCTGCCATGCAATTCGATCACGTCATGGCTGCCGGCCTGATCGTGCAAGGTGTCGACATTCTGCGTGATCAAGGCGTGGAGCAAGCCATGTCGCTGCAAACCGGCCAGCGCTTCGTGCGCCGCATTCGGTTGCGCCTGACGCACCCGTGGCCAACCGAGCATCGCCCGCGCCCAGTAGCGGCGACGCGATTCGGCGCAGGCGAGGAATTCCTGATACATCATCGGTTGCCGGCCACGACGCACACCGTCGCTGTCGCGGTAATCCGGTATGCCCGACGGCGTACTGATGCCAGCGCCGGTCAGCACCAGAAAATCGCCATCGGCCATCGCCTGTTGCAACGTGTCGAGGTGTTTGCGGGTCGGGCTGTCGAGCATGGTCAGCACTCCGGGGGCGGCGGGATGCCATGCAGATTAGCACTGACCCTGTGGCGAGGGGGCAACCCCCTCGCCACAGGTTTTTTGCAGAACCACAGGGTTATGCAGCGTTACTTGCGCGCCTCCAGTATCAGATTGAACGGTGTTTGCGTCGCACGGCGGAATTGTTTGAAACCGGCCTCGTTGAACACTTTGCGCAAGCGCACTTCCCCGGCCTGCGCACCGAGGCCCAATCCGACTTCCTGGGACAGCGAATTCGGCGTGCAGATAAACGTCGATGCCGCATAAAACAGTCGTCCGACCGGGTTGATGTTGTCGTCCAGCGTATCGTTGGCGAATGGCTCGACCAGCAACACTGTGCCGTCGTCCTTCAACGATTCGAAGGCATGCCGCGCGGCACCGACCGGGTCGCCCATGTCGTGCAGGCAATCGAAATAGCAGATCAGGTCATAGTCATCACCGGGATAGCTTTTCGCCGTGCCCTGGAAAAACTTCGCCCGGTTGCTGACGCCACCTTCTTCAGCGCGCTGAGTGGCGACGGTGATCGACGGCGCGTGGTAGTCGAAGCCCACGAAGCGCGAGTTGGGAAACGCCTGCGCCATGATCACCGTCGAGGCGCCATGGCCGCAGCCAATGTCGGCGACGTTGGCACCGCTTTCGAGTTTGCCCACGACACCGTCCAGCGCCGGCAGCCACTCAGCGATCAGATGCCCCTTGTAGCCTGGGCGGAAAAACCGCTCGGTGCCGGTGAACATGCACGGATGGTGATCACCCCAGGGCAGGGCGCCATTGCCGCGCATGGCTTTGACCAGTTTGTCCTTGTCATGGAAAAACGACGCCACCACGCCTAATCCGCCGGCGATGTACACCGGTGAATCTTCCACGGCGAGCGCCAGTGCCTGTTCTTCCGGCAGGCGAAACTGGCCGTCACGGTGTTCCATGTAGCCGGACGCGGCATGTGCACTGAGCCATTCGCGCACCAGCCGTGGATTGCAGGTGGTTTTTACCGCGAGGGCTTCGGGGCTGATCGGCTGACTGTCGGCCATGGCCCGATAGAGTCCCAGTTCCTCACCGACAATGACATTGGCCAGCATTGCCGCACCGCCCATGTCATTGACCAGTTTGCCCATGAATTCGTTAAGTTTGAGTTCGTCCATGATGGTGCTCCTGTGCCTGGATCACGATCCAGAGGTCTTGCTTATCCCAGGCATACACCTCTGGGGTGTGGTCGTCTTGGATTCGAGCGAAAGCCGCGTCCTGCGTGCCATCGCCCCGGTTGCCCTGTTGTGGGAACAGGGTAATTAAGAGTCTAGTCTTGCTGGGCAATTCGAGGAGCATTTTGCCCGCGCAGATTGCTCTGATTGTGGGTGATCAGTAAGTGCCTCAGGGCGTAACGCAGTTACTTGGCCGGTATACGCTTGTAAATGACTTTTCCATCGGCTATTTGCAATGTTTTATCGGGGACTCCTGCAGCGATCGCAGTAAAGCGCAGATTAGCTTCCAGATGATCAACAGAAGCGTCTGCGAGCAACTCAATGTCTCCTTCAATGGATGGGAAAAGATTACCGTCGGCGGCGAGGACGTTGTAGGACGCATAAATCGGATCGCCAAATTTGCCGATTTTATAACTACCTTTTTTAGTACCCTCAGGAAGACGCAGTATGAGCGCGTGTACACGGGGCGCAAGAGTGCTCCAGATCAGTTCAGAGGCATATAGTTCGAGTTGTTGAGTGTCCGGTAAGAAAGCGACCTGATGGGTCTGTGTCGAGTACGTCACCGGAAAAGCACCGGTCACGTCTGCGGTAAGCGAGTTTGTGCTGTGAACGCCCGGTTCCTTTAACCCGGTCATTTCAAAGTGACCATCGGTCAGCCGAAATCGCTTGCCGCCAAACCCGCCTTCGAAATCAAAGGTTCCCACCATTTTCTCTTGGTCGCCGTAATATCGGAGCGTCAGAGAACCGGTGCTCGAAGACACCATAAAGTCACCTGAAATATAACGAATCCAAGCGTTTTCCGCCCCGTCATCCCCATTAAGCGGGTAGGTTTTTTCTATACCAGTATCAGGCAGGCTGGCCGGCACGTGTATATACAACGCTCGATTACCCTGTTCTGACGCGTCAGCAGCCGATATTTGCCAATGATTTGGCAAGCGACTGATCTCGAACCGAGAATCGGCAACGAAATCAGGCTCGTCAACACTCTTCGCGGTCATGGTTCCTGCTGTTGCATTCGGCTGTCGAGACATAAACGCTCTTCTTGGTTTTGAGGTTGTTTCTCGAGTCTAAGAAGCATTTTGAAAGTTCGATACTGTCAACTCTGACAGGTGTAAAAAGCTGTTTTCTTATCGCGATTGGGTAATTGGAAATTGGCTTCTTGTATTGGCGTGTATCCCAATTACCTGTTGATACACGGCGTGGCAAAAGTTGCCGAGACTGCACACAGCGCTGATACAGCCACCGTTTCAACTGTATGGGTCAGCCATCATCAGAGGTGTCCATGCCAAACTCCAAATCATCAATGCCCTCGCGCGTCGGACTCGGTCTGCGCCGTGGCCTGCTCAAGGATCTGCAAGCCGCCAGCGCAGGTGATTTCGACTTTCTAGAAGTCGCCCCGGAAAACTGGATCGGTGTTGGCGGTGCCCACGGAGCGGCTTTACGCGAGTTGGCCGAGCGTTACCCGTTGTCCTGTCACGGCTTGTCGCTGTCGCTTGGCGGCTCGGCACCGCTGGATAGCGGGTTTCTTCAGGAAGTGCGCGTGTTTCTCGATCATTACCACGTGCCGCTGTACAGCGAACACCTGAGTTATTGCAGCGATGACGGGCATCTTTACGACTTGCTGCCATTGCCGTTCACCGAAGAGGCGGTGCACCACGTCGCGGCGCGGATTCGCCAGGCTCAGGACGTTCTCGGCCGGCGTCTGGCCGTGGAAAACGTCTCTTACTACGCGGCTCCGCGTCAGGACATGGATGAAGTGACCTTCACCAATGCCGTGCTGCGCGAGGCCGATTGCGACCTGCTGCTGGACGTCAACAACGTCTACGTCAACTCGATCAATCACGGTTTCGATCCGCTGACATTTCTCGCCGGGATCGAGCCGGGCAGGGTCGTGGGTATGCACGTCGCCGGGCACTTCGACGAGTCCGATTCGCTGAAAATCGACACACACGGGGCTTCGGTGAAACCCGTGGTGTGGACGTTGCTGGCCGAGGCCTACAGGCACTTCGGCACGCAGCCGACCTTGCTGGAGCGAGACTTCAACTTTCCGGCATTCGCCGAACTGGTCGCAGAGCTGCAGATCATCCGCCACCTGCAATCCCGGGAGGCCAACCATGGATAACCTCTTGCAGCAACAACAGGCGCTGACCCGATACTTGCGCGATCCCGACCGTCAAACGCCGCCGGTCGACATGAACGCGGCGCGGGTTAACGTCTATCGCGATCTGGTGTTCAACAACGTATCGCAACTGTTGAGCGGCACGTTTGCAGTGTTGATTCGCATCATCGGTGAGCAACGCTGGGGCTTGCTGGTGCGCGGTTTTTTGCGGGACTGGCGGGCGCAGACGCCGAAGTTTGGCGAGATTGCCGAAACGTTTCTCGACTATCTCGCGACGCAACCGCAGGTGTTGCGAGAGGGGCAGTGGCCGGCGTTCCTGCTGGAGCTGGCGCATTACGAATGGGTCGAGATGGTCTTGCAGCAATCTGATGCTGAGGTGCTGTCATGGACAGATCCGGTGCTGTTGCTGGAACTCCCGCTGCAGCTCTCGGCGTTGGCCTGGCCGTTGGCGTATGTCTGGCCTGTCCATCAACTCGAGCCGAATAATCAACCCGCCACGCCACCGGCGCAACCGACGCTGTTGCTGGTGCGGCGCACGGCAGACTGGAGTGTGAAGTTTTCCGAATTGAGCCCGCTGGCCTGGCGGTTGCTACAGCGCATCAGCGAGTTTGCGCCGTTGACGGGACGTGAACAGTTGCAAGCTCTGGCGCAGGAGGCCGGACAGTCGGCGAGCGCTTCGTTCATGGACAGTGGGCTGGCGTTGTTGCAGCAGATGCATGAGGACCAGGTGATCGGTCTGGTATCTTGAACACTTGAACCGCGCCGCACCCTGTGGGAGCGAGCCTGCTCGCGAAAGCGATCTGTCAGTCAACTTGAACATCGACTGACAGGACGCCTTCGTGAGCAGGTTTATTTGTAGATATCAAGAATGGAGAGGGAGCTTGAGTTCAGCGCACAAGCCGCCACCCTCGCGATTACTCAAGGTCAGCGAACCACCCAGCGCCATGGCCAGTTGCTGGGCAATGGCCAAGCCGAGGCCGGTGCCACCAGTGTCGCGATTACGCGAGTTTTCCACGCGATAGAACGGTTCCATCACTTTTGCCAGTTGCGTTTCGGCGATGCCCGGGCCGCGATCCATGACGGTAATCGCCAGGCTGCCCTTGTTCGCTTCGACCCAGACTTCGGCGCTGCCGGCGAATTTCAGCGCGTTGTCGGTGAGATTGACCAACACCCGACGCAGCGCATGCGGACGGGTGTCGACCACCACTTCGCTCTTGCCCACTAGCTGCACATCCTTGCCCATGTCCTGATAGTCGAACACCAGACTTTCCAGGAACGAATCCAGGTTGGTGCGCCGACTTTCTTCGGTCGAGCCATGAATGCTGCGGGCATAGGCCACGCCTTCGCGCACCAGATGCTCCATCTCGCCGAGGTCATTGCACAGTTTGTCTTTTTCCGCTGAGTCGTCCATGAACTCGGCGCGCAGTTTCATCCGCGTGATCGGCGTTTGCAGGTCATGGGAAATCGCCGCCAGCAGTTGCATGCGTTCTTTGAGGTAAGCAGCGATGCGCGCCTGCATCGCGTTGAACGCACGGGCGGCGTAGACCACTTCGGTCGGGCCTTTTTCGTCGAGGTGGACCGGGTGGGCGTTGGGGTCGAGGGTTTCCACGGCGTTGGCCAGGCGGGTCAGCGGGCGGATCGCAATGCGCACTGCCAGCCAGGTACAGGCGATCATCAGCGCCAGTTGGCCGAGCAAGACCACCGGCAACCACGGCGACAACGGGGCCATCGCCGGGCGTACATCGATGGTCACCGGGCTGCCATCGCTCAGTCGCAGGTGGCCCTGAAAGTGTTTCTTCGGCCCGGGAATATCGCTGAAGGTCAACGGGTAGCGCTCACCGATGGCCTCGGTGATCGAGGTAACGGCCACCGGCACATCCCCGGCCTTGATCGGCGTGCCCGGTTCGCCTTCGCTCAACAGGTAACCATAATTTTTTCGCGCCAGACGCTCGAGCCAGCCAGGACGCTCTTCGGCGGGCAAGCGATCGAGGATGGCGATCGAGGTCGAAACGTCGGTTTCGAGGTTGCCGAGCATGGTGTTCTTCGCGCTCTGGTAACGCTCGTAATACTGCGCGCCGAACGACAATGCCTGGGCCAGCAGCAAGCCGATCAGGAAAATCAGCGACAGGCGCGAGGCGAGGGTGCGCGGCCAGTGCAGGTTCAGCTTCATGCCGGGGCACCGAGGATCTCGACCGGCAGCGAGAACACATAACCTTCGCTGCGCACGGTCTTGATATAGGCCGGTTCGCGCGCATCATCGAGCAGACGCTGGCGCAAACGGCTGACCAGCAAATCGATCGAGCGGTCGAACAGATCGGCATCACGGCCCTGGGTCAAATTGAGCAACTGATCGCGGCTGAGCACCCGTTGCGGGTGATCGAGAAATACCCGCAGCAAACGGTATTCGGCGCCACTCAGCGCGACCATGGTGCCGTCCTTGTCGAGCAGATGGCGCGCCGAGGTGTCCAGCTGCCAACGGCCGAAAGCCAGTAGACGACCGGCTTCGGTGACCACCAGATTGGGCGGCAGCATGCGCGTGCGGCGCAGCACGGCGTTGATCCGCGCAAGCAATTCGCGGGCGGCGAACGGTTTGGTCAGGTAATCGTCGGCGCCCATTTCCAGGCCGATGATGCGGTCGGTTTCATCGTTGCGCGCGGTCAGCATCAACACTGGCGTGGCCTTGTGTTTGCCGACGCGCAGCTCGCGGCACAGCTGCAGGCCATCGTCGCCGGGCATCATGATATCGAGCACGATCAGGTCGACGGTGTTGGCTTCGAGAAAACTGCGCATCTGCCGGCCATCGGCGACCACCGTGGTGCGCAGGCCGTTTTTCTTCAGATAGTTACCAACCAGTTCACGGATCTCGCGGTCGTCGTCGACGATGAGAATGTGATCGACATGTTCCATCGGGTTCGAGCCTCTATATCAAAGGGGAATGCCGTGCAGTCTATCGAGCCTCGCGCGGCTCGCCTGCCTGCCTTTGTATTGCAGTGTATCTGCCGTGACAACGGATACATGAGCACGCAAAAACGCGGTTCTTCCAGGGTTTTGTATCGCTGTGTATCTCCCTATGGCAGGGATACACAGCGATTGAAACGCGGCTTTTCCTGACACAGACGCGATACCTCGCGAGCCTCAAATAGGCTCCATCGAGGCACACACAGATCGCCTCGGCTCAAACCCACTGAAGCCTTGAGGAACACGCCATGAACAACAAGTCCGTCATCGCCGCCTGCCTGTTTGCTGCGCTGAACATTTGCACGCTGTCGGCCCGCGCCGAAGCCGATGTCACCGCGCAAACCTACACCTACGGCACCCACCTGGATATCCACAAAGTGCTCTCGCTGAAACAGGACAACTCGGTGACTTGCGGCATCGTCGAGGCGCGCATGACCTACCTCGATTCGGCCGGTCAGACCCGCGTGCTCGATTACAGCAAATTCGCCGACGGCTGCAACAACGACAACTAAGCCATCACTCTTTATAGAAGGAAACAGCCATGAACAACGTATCGCGTTTTTTGACCGCCATCGCCTTCTCCCTGGCCGGCGTCGTCACCCATGCCAACGCTGCGGTTGAACAGCATAGCTGCCACAGCGGCACCTGCTTCCAGCTGACGCCGGTGGCCAAGCAGGGCAGCGACGGCCTGATCGCAGCCGACGGCGCCAGCCGCACGCCACAGGGCCAGATGTTTGCAGCCGACGGCGCCAGCCGCACGCCGCAGGGCCAGATGTTTGCCGAGAACGGCGCCAGCCGTACGCCGCAGAGCCATTGGCTGGAAAGCCAGAACGTTTGAATGGCTTGTTACATTCATTGATCAAGGGTGACTCACTATGTACCTCATCGCATTCCTCGGCGGTCTGCTGACCGTGCTCAGCCCCTGCATCCTGCCGGTGGTGCCGTTTCTGTTTGCCGGTGCGCAACGCAGCCGCGCCTCGATTCTGCTGACCCTCGGCGGCATGGCCCTGACCTTCGCGCTGATCTCCAGCCTCGCTGTGGTCAGCAGCGAATGGGTAATCCAGGCCAGCAACAGCGGGCGCTACGTCGCACTGATCGTGATGAGCGTATTCGCCCTGTCGCTGATCTCGGCACGCGTCGGCGACTGGCTGACGCGCCCCTTGGTGATGCTCGGCAATCGCCTCGACCCGGACACCCGGAAAAAGGCCGGGCCGTTGAGCTCGATCATGCTCGGCGTGGCCACGGGGCTGCTGTGGGCACCGTGCGCCGGGCCGATTCTCGGCGTGATCCTCACCGGTGCCATGCTGCAAGGCGCCAACGCGCAGACCAGCCTGTTGCTGCTGGCCTATGGTGTCGGCAGTGCGTTGTCGCTGGGGACCTTGATTTTTGCCGGGCGCGGTCTGGTCAATCGGCTGAAACTGTCGATACCGTTCACCGGTTGGTTGCGCCGCGGTGCCGGTGTTGCGGTACTCGCGACGGCGGCGGTCATTGCCAGCGGCTTCGATAAAACCTTGCTGGCGACCACGTCCTCCCAAGGCGTGGTCAGCGTCGAGAAAAGCGTGCTGGAAAACGTGCCGAGAGTGGTCGACTACTTTGTCAGCAAAGTCCGTGCGGACTCGCCGATGGAGGAGGGCAAAGGGGCGATGCCGTCACTTTCCGGCGCGGTGCAATGGCTGAACTCGCCCGAGCTGAACGCTGAATCTCTGCGCGGCAAAGTGGTGCTGGTGGACTTCTGGACCTACGACTGCATCAACTGCCAGCACACCCTGCCGTACGTCAAAGACTGGGCAAAGAAATACGAAAAAGACGGTCTCGTGGTGATCGGTGTCCACACCCCGGAATACGGCTATGAGCGGATCATCGACAACGTCAGAGATCAGGTGAAAAAACTCGGCATCACCTACCCGGTGGCCATCGACAACAACTATGCGATCTGGCGCAACTTCGACAATCAGTACTGGCCGGCGCATTACCTGATCGACGCCAAGGGGCAGGTGCGTTACAGCCACTTCGGCGAAGGTCGCTACGAAGGGCAGGAGCAGATGATCCAGCAGTTGCTGCAAGAGGCGAAGGCGCCTGCGGCCTGATCAGTGAAACCAATGGCTCAGAGGTCGCGCACCATGAGCCATTGTTCGTTGTCCCAGGCGTGAAAACGTTCCAGCACCTGCCAGCCGCGTTTGGCGTAGTAGTCCTGCTTGTTTTGCGTGTGCAGGTACAGACGCGCAAATCCGCAGTCTTTCGCCTCCTGACAAACCCCTTCAATCAAACGTTCCGCCAGACCTTGTCCGCGCGCTTCAGGACTGACGAAGACGCAGGCCAGCCATGGGCCGAGATCAGGACGCAGGGCGAGGTCATCGCGTGCCAGCGCGGCGCCGCCGACAAGGTGTTCACCGTGCATGGCGATCAGGCAGGACCAGTCACCATTGCCTTGGCCTTCGGCGAACTCACGTTGCCACTCGGCCAGCGGGTGGTCGACGTATTCGTAAGGGAATTGTTGGTGGATCCATTGAGCATAACGGTCGCTGTGGTGCATGTGATGCGCGAGCCAATCGAGTTTCAGTGACATCAGTCGAGTCCGTTCCAGAAGCGAGGGAGCATCAGAAACCAATCCCCCCAACCTTGGCAATCCTCAAGGTGTTCCAGAGGTTTTACAGATTCTCACCATTCATCGGCGAACCCACTGTTTTCGGGGGTTGCCAGACGATTGGCGGGGACGCCGTGCGGTCTCGGCGCGATAGTGCTTGAGCAGGGTCACTGCCGGCCTTGCCCCATAACAAGAGCGCGAGGTTGCCATGCCTAAATTCGTGATTGAACGCGAGATTCCAGGGGCCGGGAAGCTGTCGGAAGCAGAACTCAAAGCCGTGTCGAAAACGTCCTGTGATGTATTGCGCGAACTCGGCCCGCAAGTGCAGTGGCTGCAAAGTTACGTCACCGCTGACAAGATCTATTGCGTGTACATCGCACCTGATGAAGAGCAGGTACGCGAACACGCCAGGCTCGGTGGTTTTCCGGCCAACAGTGTGGCGCGTGTGGTGACGGTCATCGATCCGACGACGGCCGAATGATCACCGATCCCACCCGCAGCGGAGTTCACTCTTATGAGTACCCCGATTGATCTGACTGCCCTGAAGGAACGCCAGAAAGTCGCCTGGGCCAGTGGCGACTACGCCGTGATTGGCACGACGTTGCAAATCGTCGGCGAAAACCTCGCCGAAGCCTGCGACCTGCGTTGCGATGAGGAGGTGCTGGACGTCGCTGCCGGCAACGGTAATGCAACGCTGGCGGCGGCGCGGCGCGGTTGCCTGGTCACCTCGACAGATTACGTCGCAGCGCTGCTGGAACGCGGCCAGGATCGTGCCCGCGCTGAGCATCTCGACGTGACGTTTCAAGTTGCTGACGCCGAGGCATTGCCGTTTGCCGATGAGAGCTACGACGCCGTGCTGTCGACCTTTGGCGTGATGTTTGCGCCGGATCAGAACAAGGCTGCTGCCGAGTTGGGACGCGTCTGTCGCCGAGGCGGTCGGATCGGTCTGGCCAACTGGACCCCGGAAGGCTTCGTCGGCCAGATGTTCAAAATCCTCGGCCGCCACCTGCCTCCGCCCGCTGGCGCGCAACCGCCATCGAACTGGGGCTCGGATGCGTGGTTGCACAAGCACTTCGATGATCGTGATTTTCTGGTGCGCGTGATGCGCCGCGAGTTCAATTTTCGCTATCGTTCGGCCGCGCATTTCATCGATATTTTCCGCCATTGGTACGGGCCGGTGCACAAGGCCTTCGCGGCACTGCCGCCGGAAAGCGGACAGGCGCTGGAAAGTGATCTGGCGGATTTGCTCAACCGTTTGAATCGGGCGGGGGAGGGTTCGTTGGTGGTGCCAAGTGAGTATCTGGAGGTGGTGATCACTAAACGCTGAGTTACACCCGGTTTTCGAATCTATTGCGATCCGTGTAGGAGTGAGCCTGCTCGCGATAGCGGTCGTTCAGTAAAAAAATATTCAGCTGACAGACCGCTATCGCGAGCAGGCTCACTCCTACATTGGATGTGTGTTGGGTTCTGGAGTCTATTTCACCTGCGGCCGCTCAAACCACTCCAGCGCCGTGCGCCAGATGCAGATCCCCAGAAAGTACGCCGACATCAGCAACCACAGCCCCATCACCAACGGGTTGATCATCGGGTGGTTGAGCACCAGCGACAGACTGCACAGCAGCCAGATCGCCGTCACTGCAATGTTGATCGGCATGAACCGGCGTACACGGAATGGATGCAGGAATTTCATCCGTGTCACCGTTAGCAATGCCAGGCCAATCACCGTCAGAAAAGTGATCCACGGCCCCGGTCCGATGATGTACAGGCACAGCGCGACCACATTCCACGCAGCAGGAAACCCGACAAAGTAGTTGTCCTTGCTCTTCATATTGACGTTGCAGAAGCAGAACAGCGACGACACCAGAATCAGCGACACGGTCAGCAGCAAGGTGTAATCGGGCAGCGGAATGTAGCGATAGATGAACAGCGCCGGGATGAACACGTATGTCAGGTAATCGATCACCAGATCGAGGATCGAACCGTCGAAACTCGGCAGCACCGATTGCACGTTGACCTTTCGCGCCAGTGCGCCGTCGAGGCCATCAACGATCAGCGCCACGCCCAGCCACATCAGGCAGTGGGTCGGCTGGTTTTCCAACAGGGCGAGAGTGGCCAGAAAGGCAGTGACCACGCCAGTCGCGGTAAAACCATGGGCGCCCCATGCTTTGAGCCTGGCGATGTGTACGGTCGATATCACAGGGGCGTTCTCCAAAAAAATGAAGCAGGCCGGGTATCACCCTTGGGCAACAAGGGCGCCGGCAAACCGGGTCGGGGTTGCAGCTATCGACCGGTCTGGCCGGGATAAGGTTCACCATCCTTGAATCTTAGCTGCCCGGCGAAAAAAAACGCGGGCGAAATCCGTTGGCGCTTTGAGTCTCAGCCAAACGGTGCTGGCGCAATGGCTTAAGGGGTCTATCGTTGCCAGACGCAGTCACTGCCCTTGCCTGAGGATGACGTCATGAACACCAGCGATTTGCTTGAAAAACTGCTGCGAGGCCAGGCCTCGGCGGGACAACAATCTGCAAACCCGGCTGGCGGGTCAGACGGTTTAGGCGAGTTGTTGGGCGGCCTGCTCGGTGGCGGCTCAGGCGCGGCCAGCGGCGGCGGATCTGCCGGTGGACTTGGCGGCTTGGGCGGCTTGCTCGGTGGTTTGCTCGGCGGCGGTGCCGGTGGTGGTCTTGGCGGCGCCTTGGGTGGGGCGCTGGGTGGCGGTGGCGGCACGCAAAGCCGCTCCGGCGGCACCAACTATGCGGCGCTGGCATCGCTGGGAATGATGGCCTTTCAGGCGTATCAGGCCTGGCAACGCAGCCAGGCCAGCGCGGCCCCGCAACAGATCCCGCAAACGGCGAATTTGCTTGCCGGCCCGGAAGTCGAGGAGCACAGCCACGCGGTGTTGCGCGCATTGATCGCGGCGGCCAAGGCTGACGGGCGTATCGATAAATCCGAAAAAGACCTGATCAGCAGAGAAATCGGCAAGCACACCGATGATCCGCAATTGCAGCAATGGCTCGACGCCGAAGTCAGCAAACCGCTGGACGCAAACGAGGTGGCGCAGTCGGCAAACGGTGACCCGGCTGTCGCCGCCGAAATGTACCTCGCCAGCGTGATGCTGGTGGACGACCAACAGGACGCCGAGCGCAGCTATCTGGATGAACTGGCAGCCGCCTTGCAGATCGACCCGGATTTGCAGGTGCATCTCGAGCAGCAAGCCAAGGGCCAGGCCTGAAAGCAACATCAAAAGATCGCAGCCTTCGGCAGCTCCTACAGGGTGTACATCATTCCATGTAGGAGCTGCTGAAGGCTGCGATCTTTTGATCTTCAAAACCAGATGGCATCCCATAACGGGTAGTCCCCCACACGCCGAACCAATCCGGCGCGTATCGGGTTCATAACGATATATCGGGCCGCCGCTTTAAGATCTTCATCGCGACGCAACGCCCGGTCGTAGTAACCGCGTTGCCATAACCGTCCCTGACTGCCGCGCTTGAGATTGATCGAACGACAACTGCGCGATTTGACGCGGCACATGAGCGCTGCCAATGAACCTTGTTTCAATTCGATCAGCCAATGCAGATGATCCGGCATCACCACCCACGCCAGCGACTGAACCATTCCCTCGTCACTGGCTGCACGCATTTGCTCTACCAGCAGTCTTCCCAAACACCAATCCGAAAATACTGACTGACGTTCGTGAACGGCGGCGGTGAGCAGATAAATACGTCCAGCCTCGCTATAACGTCCTTTGCGTAATCCACACGCCTTTGCAGCAGTAGGCATTCCTTTGCCCTCCCCAAAACATCGTCCCTGAACGTTAGCAATCCCTAACCGTTACGCGAACTCAACCCATTGCACGATGTAACCCTGTAGGAGCCTTTGGCAGCTCCTACAGAGGAATTCAATGGGTGCGAGGATCGCGCAGGTGGCCGTCCGTCCGGGCAATTTTCACGTCGATTGAATTTTTCGCAGGCGCTGCCTCTCTGCTGCTGTAGAGGCGCGTGCAACAGCGTCCTGCCAACCGACCGGGAATATTTGCCATGACTGTCCTGACACGCTTGCACACCGCGACCGATAAACCGCACGTGATGAACGGCGGCGGGAACGTCCGCCAGATATATGACGCGTTGTTGCGTGATGATAATCCCCAAGACCTCGCACAGGCGTTCCTGCAGGAGCAACTGCAACACGCCGCGCAGCTTTCCGATTCCCTGCCCGAAGACCCCACGACCTGGCATGCCTGGGTAGCCGAACATTGCGCCGACGTTGCCAGCCAATACTCAGACTATCTGCAACAGCGCAAGGCCGGTGGGCCACGGCAATTTTTCCGTGGCAAGGCGCAGGCGCTGTATTTCCTGCAAGCGGTGGCACCGACCAAACTGGTTGATGGTGCCTGGCTTTCTGGCCTGTTGCCGCGCTGGCGGGACCCGCGTTTCCAAGGCTTGCTGCGCACTTTTCTGGAAGAACTGGGCGATGGCAATCCGGCGCAGAATCATGTGGTGATCTACCGCAAACTGCTCGCTGAACACGACTTGCAGGACAGCAGTGCCATCGATGATCAACGCTACCTGCAAGGCGCAATACAACTGGCTCTCGGTGTCTGTGGCGCGGATTACCTGCCCGAGGTGATCGGCTACAACCTCGGCTACGAACAACTGCCGTTGCACCTGTTGATCAGCAGTTACGAACTCAGTGAACTGGGGATCGATCCGTACTATTTCACCCTGCATGTGACCATCGACAATGCCAGTACCGGCCATGCGCAAAAAGCCGTGCAGGCAGCGCTCGATCTACTGCCGCTTGAGGCCGATCGCGGCGAATTTCTGCGCCGGGTCGCGCTGGGCTATCGGCTCAACGATCTGGGGCAGGGCAGTCGCGCGATCATTGAAGGGTTCGACCTTGAGCACGAGTTGCTGGCGATGCTCGAGCGCAAATGTCCGTTCGCCCAGCATATGCATTCCGATTACTGCCGTTTCGAAGGGCAGACCGTCAATCAGTGGCTGGCTGCACCGGAGCAATTGCCCGGATTCCTGCAGGCGTTGCAGAACAAAGGCTGGATCAAACGCCACGAAGACCCGCAGGCCAGTCGCTTTTGGCAACTGATCGCGGGCGACGGTGCGGCGATGTTTGGCGTATTCAACGCCTACGAGAAACAACTGGTCCACGACTGGATTGCGGGTGACTGGACCTCTTCGGATAAATCCAAACCCGTTCGACGGCACAGTCAGGCCGCAGCGACCATCGAAGGGCTTGAACAAGATCCCGACGTACAGGCGCTCAACGCGGCGCTGCAAGGTCAGGCCGACCTGGCGCAGACCGCGATTCTGACCCCGGGGCTGGCCCGGGCGCGCCATGCGCACCGGGCGGACCCCTCGCTCCCCGCCGTTTTATCGAACTCAAATCCCGCCTGCCGTAAGGACATCACCGATGAATCAGGAAGAGCAACTCTGCCCCAACGATCTTGTGCTGCTGCAACTGGGCCGGCGCTTGTTGGCAGACGGCTATCGGTTTGTTACGCCGACGCCGTTGACCCATCAGCGGGTCAATCAGCGTGACGAGGGCCAGATGGCCGACTCTTTGCGCGACGTTTTTGGCTGGTCGCGGCCGTTCGCGCCGGGGTTGTTGTCGGCCGATGAACAGCGGCAACTGCAAGACGCTCAAGTGATTGATGCGTACGACGGTCAGCTCAAGAGCCGGGTGCGCTGGTCGAGTCTGGATGATCTGCTGTTCGTGCATTCGGCGTTCCCCACCGACGCGGCCGACGCGGTATTTTTCGGCCCGGACACCTATCGTTTCGCGCAATTGATTCACGCTCACTTGCAACAGAACTTCGCGCCCATCCATCGCGCGGTGGACATCGGTTGTGGCGCGGGCGTCGGCGCGATTCTGATCGGCCGTGCCCGTCGCGAGGCGCAAGTGCTGGCGCTGGACATCAACCCCGCAGCGCTGCGCCTGACTTCGATCAACGCCGCACTGGCGGAGGTTGCCAACGTCGAAGTGCACGCCAGTGACCTTCTGCAGGGTGCCGAGGGCGAGTTCGATCTGATTGTTGCCAACCCACCGTACATGGCCGATCCGGCAGAGCGCGCTTATCGTCACGGTGGCGGGACGCTGGGGGCGGGGCTGTCGCTGCGCATTGTCGAGCAGGCGTTGAATCGACTGGCACCCGGCGGCTCGCTGTTGCTCTACACCGGTGTGGCGATGGTCGATGGTCGCGATCCATTTCTCGACACCGTGCTGCCTCGACTGGACGAGAAGCGCTTCGGCTGGACGTACCGCGAACTCGATCCGGATGTCTTCGGCGAAGAACTGCTCAACCCCGGTTATCAACGGGTAGACCGAATCGCCGTGGTGGCGCTGACGGTGACCCGAATCGGCTGAAAAAAGGCAGGCACGCGATGAACAGGAACCTCGACGACTACAACCGCATGCGCGACTTTTCGGCGACATCAGAACCGGCGGCCGTCAAACGTTCGGGGCGCAAATCCGCCACCGAGCACGCCTTGCAGTTCTGCATCCAGAAGCACGACGCTTCGCACCTGCATTACGACTTTCGCCTGGAACTCGATGGCGCCTTGAAAAGCTGGGCGGTGCCGAAGGGGCCGTCACTCGACCCCAAGGTCAAGCGGCTGGCGGTGCATGTCGAGGATCATCCGCTGGATTACGCGACGTTCGAGGGCAGTATTCCCGAAGGGCATTACGGTGCGGGCGATGTGATCGTCTGGGATCGTGGCGTGTGGATACCGCAGGAAGATCCGCACAAGGCCTACGCCAAGGGCAAGCTCAAGTTTGAGCTGCAGGGCGAGAAGCTCGGCGGCATCTGGAACCTGGTGCGCACGCACATGCCGGGCAAGAAAGAGCAATGGTTTCTGATCAAGCATCAGGACGGCGCCGCGCGCCCGCAGGATGATTACGACGTGCTGGTGGCCGAACCGGACAGTGTGCTGAGCGAGCGCACCATCGTCGGCAAACCCAAACTGGCCGCCGAGCAAAGCAAACCGCTAAACAAGCCTGCGGCGAAAACCCGCAAACCTGCGAGCGGCAAGCTCACTGGCGCACACAAGGCCAAACTGCCAGCACAAATCAAGCCGGAGCTGGCCACCTTGGTCGATAGCGCGCCCGAAGGGCAGTGGAGCTACGAAATCAAATTCGACGGCTACCGGATCATGGCGCGCATTGACCATGATCAGGTGCAGCTGTTTACCCGCAACGGTCACGACTGGACGCACAAACTGCCGCAACAGGCTGAGGCGCTGGCCGCGCTGGGATTGGAGTCAGCGTGGCTTGACGGCGAGATGGTCGTCGCCAATGAACAAGGCGTGCCGGATTTTCAGGCCCTGCAAAATGCTTTCGAGGCCGGGCGCAGCGGCAACATCCTCTACTACCTGTTTGATCTGCCGTATCTCAACGGGGTCGACCTGCGTGAAGTGCCGGTCGAGGAACGTCGCGCCGCATTGGCCACGGTGCTTGGCAGCCATGAGCAACCGTTGTTGCGCTTCTCCGAAGCCTTTGACGAAACGCCGGACGCGTTGCTCAACAGTGCCTGTCAGATGCAGATGGAAGGCCTGATCGGCAAACGCCTTGGCTCGCCGTATGTGTCGCGACGCAGCGGCGACTGGATCAAGCTCAAATGCAAGCATCGCCAGGAGTTCGTGATCGTCGGTTACACCGATCCGAAAGGTTCGCGCAGTGCGTTCGGCGCCTTGTTGCTGGGGCTGCATGATCGCGACAGCGGAGAGTTGCGCTATGCCGGCAAGGTCGGCACTGGTTTCAACGAGTCGACGTTGAAAAGCATTCTGGCGCAACTCAAACCCTTGCAGGTGAAGCAAGCCGCTGTGGTCAATCCGCCCAGCGGTTTCGAGGTCAAAGGCGTGCACTGGCTCAAGCCGAAACTGCTGGCGGAAGTCGCGTTTGCCGAAATGACCAAGGACGGTTCGGTGCGCCACGCCGTGTTCCATGGTCTGCGCGATGACAAGCCGGCCAGGGACATCACTGAGGAGCGAGCGAAACCGGTGAAGACTGCAGAGAAGACACCCGCCGCGAAAAAAACCACGAAAAAAGCCCCGGCGAGCAATGCCGAGAGCGCGCCATCGCAGCTCGGACTGGCCAGCGGCAAGGTGCGCATCACCCACCCGGATCGCGTGATCGACGCGGTCAGTGGCACCACCAAAATGCAACTCGCCGAGTATTACGCCAGCGTCGCCGAATGGATCCTGCCGCAACTCAAGGAGCGCCCGGTGGCACTGGTGCGCGCGCCAGACGGCATCGCCGGCGAGTTGTTCTTCCAGAAGAACGCCGAACGCTTGGCGATCCCCGGTATCGCTACGCTGGACAAGGACGTCACCGGACAACCGGTGATGCTGATCAACAACGCCGAAGCGCTGATTGGCGCGGTGCAGATGAGCACCGTCGAGCTGCACACCTGGAACGCCACCACCGTCGATCTGGACAAGCCTGACCGCTTCGTCCTCGACCTCGACCCGGATCCGGCGCTGCCGTGGAAAAGCATGGTCGAAGCGACAGCGCTGACGCTGACTGTGCTCGATGAACTGGGATTGAAAGCGTTCCTTAAAACCAGTGGCGGCAAGGGCATTCATCTGGTGGTGCCATTGACCCGCAAACTCGGCTGGGATGAGGTCAAGGACTTCAGCCACGCCATCGTCAGCCACATGGCCAAGCTGTTGCCAGACCGCTTTTCGGCGGTGTCCGGGCCAAAGAACCGTGTCGGGCGGATCTTCATCGATTACCTGCGCAACGGTCTGGGCGCCACCACCATCTGCGCTTACGCCGCGCGTACCCGCGAAGGTCTGCCGGTGTCGGTGCCGCTGTTTCGCGAGGAAGTCGCCGAGATCAAGGGCGCAAATCAATGGAACGTGCATAACGTTCACGAGCGTCTGGCGGAGGTCGGCGACGCGCCATGGGCCGAGATGAAGAAAACCCGGCAGAGCATCACCGCCGAGATGCGCAAACGGGTCGGGCTGAAAAAGTGATCAGGTGTTGCGCAGCAAGTCGTGGGCGTTGAGCAGTTCGAAGGCGATTTCGGGATGGTTTTCCAAGCCCCGACGAATGGCGGTGGGGATGGCCGCGCGCGTCTTGCGGCACAGGCCCGGCAACTCTTGGATCTGAATGGCAATGCCGCGCATGGTGCGCACTTCGTTGAAACCAGGAGCGACTTCGACGCGCAATCCCAGTTGCTCATACATGCGTTGTTGCAGGTGTTCGAGATCGGCAAGGTCTTTGAGTTTTTCCAGCCGCGCCAGCAGGACTTTCTCCTCCTCGCGGGTCAGGCGCAGGATGCGCAAATCCGCGCCGGGTGTCTCCAGCAACGGATCGCGCCCGCAAATGCAGGCGCCGGGCGGGCAGGGTGAGCGCAAAGGCGCGGAAGTCGTCATGGCCTCCATCATAGAGGCCGTCGGACAGTTTTGCCTATGCGCCGTCAGCGGCCGTCCATCGGCTGCTTCATCCGTGACAGCTACTGATTCAGGCCTTCGTAATGCACCAGAATCGCGTTGGCGAGATCTTCATCACTGGCGTTCAGGCCAGGATTGTCCTGGCGAACCTGTTGCAGCACCGACTCAAGATAAACCCCACGAATGGCCCCGCCACTGGCGACAAATGCAGACAAGTCGTCACGGGCCGGAATCACCATTTTGTGATCCTTGAAGGTCGAGTACAGCGACGCGGAGACACCGGCCGAGGTGGCAACATCTCCGGCGTCGACTTTGGCCAGAGCGGATCCAACGGGCAGGCATAGGAGTAAAGAAGAAACGAGCACTAACTTGCGCATGACGGTGTTCCTCCACAAGCGCGAAGCAAAAAGGGAAGGACTACATAATGTGAGAGGGGCGCGGCGGGCGGGAGTTCCGTGGGGCTGGAAAGTCTGCGTTATTGCAAAACAGACGCGGGCAACGCGATTACGGGTTGCCCGGCCTTCAGACGGCGACGGCTCAGATCACCCCGCAGGCCATGCGATCACCGCCACCGCCCAGCGGTTTGGGCATGTCAGCGTGGTTGTCGCCACCGGCATGGATCATCAGCGCATGGCCCTTGATCTCGGCGATCTTTTTCAGGCGCGGCGCCAGTACCGGGTAGTTGGCGATGCCGTCAGCGGTCACGTAAACCGCTGGCAAGTCGCCCAGATGGCCGTCGGCGTAAGGGCCGAGATGCTTGCCGGTTTTCTGTGGATCGAAATGCCCGCCAGCGGCCAGTGCAGCGCCTTTCACGCCATCCTTCATCGCGGCTTCGCAACTGCCGTTCTCATGGACGTGGAAGCCATGGATGCCGGCCGGCAGGGACTTCAGATCCGGGGTGAACAACAGGCCATACGCGGTTTCGCTGATGGTGACCGAGCCGATCGCTTGCGGCGCACCGTCGGCGCTGACCAGATTGATGGCGACTTTTTCCGTCGCCGCCTGTGCGCTGCCGATGGCCAAAGTGCCAAGCAGACCCAACCACAATACGCGTTTCATAGGCGTCTCCCTTTGCTGCATGAGTGTTCAGAACGGCGGACTCAATAGCCTGCCGGCATTAACCGGCGATGAAGGCGTTGTACGCCTGCGTTGCAAAGTGAGACTTGCCGCTCAATGCGAAAGTTTTGCGACATTTGGCCCTCATGCCGACACCTGCTGACACGCTCTGGCACGGCAGACCTGCGCAAATAGGCTTAACTGAAGGTCTGACAGGCGTTTGCAGGCATGGCCAAGGAGGAAACCCCGGTGTCGATCAAACTGCGTTTAGTGTTGCTGATTGTGACAAGTCTGCTGACGGCAGTGATCGTGAGTCTGGTCAGTTACGTCGGCAACCAGCGGATGGCTGCAGCGGTCAGCGACAACGCGGTCAGCATGAGCGCGCTGCGCAACCACATGGAAGCCGACATGATGCATGACGCCCTGCGCGCCGATGTCTATTCGGCCATGTTGGTCGGGCTGGGCAAAAGCACCAGCACGGCGACCGAGGTGCGCGAGTCGATTGACGAGCACGCGGGGCACTTTCGCGAAGTGCTCGATGAGAACCTCAAATTGCCGATCAATGCTGCATTGCGTACAGCGCTGGAGCAGATAAAACCGAGTCTCGACATCTACATCAATGCGGGCGAGCGGATTGTCGGCCTGGCGCTGGATAATCCGGATACCGCGCAACAGGAACTCGGTTCGTTCAATACCGCATTCGGCCAACTTGAAGAGCAGATGGCTGCGTTAAGTGAACTGATCGAAACCAATACCCGGCAGACCAGCGCAGGTACCGAAGCCGCCATCCGCAATGCCAATATTGCGCTTGGTGTGGTGTTGCTTGCCGGTCTGCTGCTGCTATTGGTGGAGGGACGCTGGGTGATACGCAGCATCATGGGGCCACTGAAAACCGCCAGCCGCATCGCCGACAGCATCGCTCACGGCAACCTCGGCGAACCCATCGCCGAGCCGTCCGGCAAGGATGAAGCGAGTGCGCTGATTCGCACCTTGGCGACCATGCAGCGCGATCTGCGCAACATGATCGACGTGGTGCGACGCAACGCTCACGGCGTCAGCGGCATGAGCGCACGACTCAGTCAGGGCTGCCATCAGGTTGCCGACAGCAGCCAGCAACAAAGTGTCGCCGCCGGCACCATGGCCGCCGCCGCCAGCCAGATGACCGCGAGCATCGAGGAAATCACCCGTCACGCCGAACGAGCCCTGAGCATGGCCAATCAAGCCGAAACCCTGGCGAAAGAGGGCGGTGGGGTGATTCATCAAGTGGTCAGCGACATGGACGATATCGCGCGCTCGGCGCAACAGTCGGCACAGGTCATCCGCACACTGGATCAGGAATCCGAAGGCATTTTCAACATCATTCAGGTGATCAAGAGCATTGCCGACCAGACCAATCTGCTGGCGCTCAATGCCGCCATTGAAGCGGCTCGTGCCGGCGAGCAGGGCAGGGGCTTTGCGGTGGTCGCGGACGAAGTGCGCAGTCTGGCGGCGCGCACCAGCGCCTCGACCCAGGAAATCGCCGCGATGGTCGCACGCATTCAGCACAGCACCCGCGAGGCGGTCAGCAGCATGGAGGCAGGTGTTGCACAGGTCGACAAGGGCATGGCGGTGACGGCTGATGTCGAGCGCGCCATCCGCGAAATCCTCGAGGCGACGTTGAGCACGACACAACTGGTCAACGACATCACCCGCACGATTGGCGAGCAGAGCCAGGCCAGTAACGAGATTGCCCATCAGGTGGAAATGATCGCGGGGATGTCCGAGGGCAACAGCCGGGTGATCGGGCAAACGGCGAATACCACCGATGAGCTGTCGAGCCTGGCGGGGCAGTTGGCGCAATCGGTGGATCGGTTTCGGTTGTGATAGCCGTTGGGTCAAATGCGGTTTCGGTGTCTGAACAGGCCTCATCGCTGGCAAGCCAGCTCCCACAGTGGGCGGTGGTGTAAACACAATTGCATTCACAACATCGAACCCTGTGGGAGCGGGCTTGCCCGCGAAGAGGCCGGCACAATCAACATCCATTCAGGCTAGATCACTGGCCTCAAAACTTGAACGCCTGCCGCCCCACCAGCAACCACTTGCCATCCTGCTTCTGCCAGATCTGAAAGTTCTCGATCTCGGTCGGTATCACCTCAGTGCCCTTCAACGCCTGCGCGGAAAAGTGGTGACGCACCAGCGCGGTATCGCCGGATAGGGTGATGGTTTGATTCTGCATTTCCAGGGTCTTGAACGCGCTCTTGCCGGTTTCGATGTCAGCAATGAATGCCTTCTTGTCCTGAATCTTGCCGCTCGAATGCCCATAAGTCAGGTTGGGCGCGGTAAGCGCGTTCAGTTCGGCGATGTCTTTGTGCAGCATCGCCTGGGTCAGATGATCGACCGCTTGGGCGACATCTTTTTCTGCCGGGGCAGAGGCGGCCATGGCGTAGCCGTTGAAGGCGCAGAGAAAACCGATGAGGAGTCGGGTTTTGGTCATGGAAGTTGTTTCCTTGTTGTTATGGGTTATGACTGAGTTGTTTTATTTGTCAGTCATCGTACAACTTAGCAGATATCCTGGCGTTGGGCACTTCCTCCCAACCCTTCAATCTTCAGGGGTCATGTTCAGCCTTCGTCGGCCGATAGTGTCCTGAGCGGAAAAAGACTCTCAAGTCGGGAACAGACGCGCGGGTTTGCCCTGACGTGATATTCTTCGCGCCAACTTGGTTTGACCTAATTCGGTTTGCTTGCCTTCGGGCGGGCTGACGGAATCCCTGTCGCTCAAGCAGCTGAAGCCAATAATGATAAGAAGTCAGTTCAGAAGGGACATTAACTGAGGTCGATGCAGGATGTCGGCCTTGTGTGCCCACCCGTCAAAATTGAAGTGTGCCGGAATCCGCGACGCTAGCCTGAGCGTCATCAAAGCGGATCGCATGCAGATAACAGCGGCGGGCGGAAGGCGTTTTATCATAGGTGCAACAGATGTTTAAAAAAGTGAACACAGCCCTGCTGGGTCTGGCTTTGGCGATGGGGATGACATCCGCCAATGCTGACGAAGCAAAGAAAGTCGACGTTCTGCTGATCGGCGGCGGCATCATGAGCACCACCCTCGGTGTGTGGATCAATGAGCTGGAGCCAAGCTGGTCGATGGAAATGGTCGAGCGCCTTGACGGCGTCGCCCTCGAAAGCTCCAACGGCTGGAACAACGCCGGTACCGGTCACTCGGCTCTGGCCGAGCTGAACTACACCCCGGAAGACGACAAAGGCAACGTAACGATCCCGAAAGCCGTCGAGATCAACGAAGCGTTCCAGGTGTCCCGTCAGTTCTGGGCCTGGCAGGTTCAGCAAGGCGTTCTGAAGAACCCTCGCTCGTTCATCAACACCACGCCGCACATGAGCTTCGTGTGGGGCGATGACAACATCAAGTTCCTGAAAAAGCGCTACGAAGCCCTGCAAGCGAGCCCGCTGTTCGCCGGCATGCAGTACTCCGAAGACCCGGCTGTGATCAAGAAGTGGGTTCCGCTGATGATGGAAGGGCGTGACCCGAACCAGAAAATCGCGGCCACCTGGAGCCCGCTGGGTACCGACATGAACTTCGGCGAAATCACCCGCCAGTTCGCTGCCCATCTGCAGACCAAGCCTAACTTCGATCTGAAACTGTCGAGCGAAGTGCAGGACATCACCAAGAACGCCGATGGCACTTGGCGCGTCAGCTACAAAAACCTGAAAGACGGCACCAAAACCGAAACCGATGCCAAGTTCGTGTTCATCGGCGCGGGCGGCGGTGCACTGCACCTGCTGCAGAAGTCGGGCATTCCTGAAGCCAAGGAATACGGTGGCTTCCCGGTAGGTGGCTCGTTCCTGGTGACCGATAACCCGGCCATCGCTGAACAGCACTTGGCCAAGGCCTACGGTAAAGCTTCGGTTGGCTCGCCACCGATGTCGGTTCCGCACCTGGACACCCGTGTTCTGGACGGCAAGCGCGTCATCCTGTTTGGCCCATTCGCGACCTTCAGCACCAAGTTCCTCAAGGAAGGTTCGTACCTGGACCTGCTGACCAGCACCACCACCCACAACATCTGGCCAATGACCAAGGTCGGCATCAAGGAATACCCGCTGGTCGAGTACCTGGCCGGTCAACTGATGCTGTCGGATGAAGACCGCATGAACGCGCTGAAGGAATACTTCCCGAACGCCAAAGCCGAAGACTGGCGCCTGTGGCAAGCCGGCCAACGCGTGCAAATCATCAAGCGTGATGAAGCCGCTGGCGGCGTGCTGAAACTGGGCACCGAAATCGTCGCTGCACAAGACGGCTCCATCGCCGGCCTGCTGGGCGCATCGCCAGGCGCGTCGACCGCTGCACCGATCATGCTGAGCGTGCTGCAGAAAGTCTTCAAAGACAAAGTGGCCAGCCCGGAATGGCAAGCCAAACTGCACCAGATCGTTCCAAGCTACGGCACCCAGCTGAACAGCGATCCAGCCAAAGTGGCTGCAGAGTGGGCTTACACCGCCAAGATCCTCGAACTGCCGACACCTCCAGTGATCGGTCAGGTAGCTGCTCCGGCCGCACCTGCAGCTGAAAAAGCTGAAGCACCGAAGGAAAACGCTGCACGTGACATGGCTCTGTAACTAGACGCCTGACACACAAAGCCCACTGAACCGGCGACGGTCAGTGGGCTTTTTTGTGGACCCGATAGCTGAATGACCTGGAACGGATTGGAGTGGGTTGGATATCCATCATTATCCGTTCGACGGTTAAGAGCTTGTCATGTGGAGCGGACTGGATCTTGAACATCATGAAATTGGAAGGTTTCATTGTTTTCTATGGGTAGACAGGATCTGTAACGTACCACTGTGAATAGATCGCCGCCGTTCCTGTTCTATCTCCTCTGTGTTTTTTGCAAAGATCGCAAATACAGGTGAATTTGTGTTCCTGTTTAACTGGTTTTTCCACGAATCGGTTGGTGGTTCCGCCTGATTCTTCGACGGGTCGTTTCTCGCTTGGAGTGAGTCCATCGCCGTAAAAGTAATTTATTGCCATTTCTGAATCTCCCTGACTATTTGAATAAGCAGCCCGCTGAAAGCTCACGCTTTAGGCAAACTTCTCGACCTCGGAGCCAAGGCTAGTCTTCTTGGTTGTTACGTGAACCTGTAAAATCTGACAGGTTTTTATATCTTTTCCATTTAGGCTAATCGCGAATGAAAAGAATCTTAGATAAGTAATAGTGGGCTTTTTTTGTGGGCACGCTTTGTATCTACCCCTGTAGGAGCTGCCGAAGGCTCGGGCCGGTTCGGCAGCTCCTGCACAGGTTATTCGGCGGTCAGGGTTTTGCTTTTGCCAGGTATGCACCAAGGCGCCGCCCCATTTCTTCGCCGAGGGCCTGCAACCCGCTCAATGGCCGCACCATCACTTCAAACTCGACAATCTTGCCATTCTCATCAAAGCGAATCATGTCGATGCCTTTGAGCTCCTTTGTCCCAACCTTGGCGCTGAATTCCAGAACCACGTTCAGACCATCGGCCGTTACCAGTTCACGGTGGTATTTGAAGTCTTCAAACACGTTGAACACGGTGTTGAGGATCATCGACACCACTTGCGCGCCGGGGTAAGGCGTGTGGGCCATGGGTGAGCGGAATACCGCGTTGGGGTCAAGCAGTTCGGGCAGGGCTTTGAGGTCGCCGGTGCGGATCATCTGGTGCCAGCGGTTCAGGGATTCGGCGACGTTGGGTTGCAGCTGCAGGTCGGTCATGTTCACTCCGGTTTTTTCTAGTTGTTCTCGCGGTGACCAAGACTCTAGAGCAAAGCGCGGCCAGGGCAACCTTCTCATGGCAACCTGAATATCACCCTATGAAAAGCCTATGTAGGAGCTGTCGAGTGAAACGAGGCTGCGATCTTTGAATTTTGTTTTTCAAGATCAAAAGATCGCAGCCTCGTTTCACTCGTCAGCTGCGACAGGATCAGATGTGCATCTGATATGCATTTTTCAGTGCAATCTGCCTCTGTAACCGGCGCAGTCATCGGCTCAAAATAACCCCGTAGTCCGGTCACTCGCGGCAATCCTTCATCCCGAAGCGTCCGGTGCACCGCAAGCTCAGCATTGAGGAGAGCAACATGAACAAAATGGCGTTTTTTCTGGGTGGATTTCTGACACTGACCATTCTGATCGGCTTGCTCGCGACCATTTCTCCGGTCTGAGCCTTCAACAGTTGAATATCGGGAAATAGCGCTCTTCACGTTTCTTGAAATGGATCGGCGCGGTATTGATCTTCTCACCGTTCAGGTAGAGCTCGGGCAAGGTCAGGATGAAGTCGCCCATATCCCCTTTGCCTAATGGGCTTCCGGGGTGCTGAACATCGCGTACTTCAGGGGCGCGCGGATCGAAGCCGGTTTTCAGACGTTCGATACTCACTTGATAGGTTTTTCCGTTGGCCAACTGCACGGTTGCCATCGGCGATGAGGCGGTGATCCACAGCGGCACTTTGTCTGCTGTCTCGGATTGTCCTTGGCTGTGTAACGCACGTTTAGGCGAATGTTCCATATACAGTTGAGTGGAAAGTCGTACTTCGGTTTCGGCCACGGTCGCCCCCGGCGGCGAGGTCTCGCCTCCCGGCAATGAGACGTGAACCAGCAGGAAAACCCAGTTCAGCTCGTTTGATGTGGTTGTGAAACGCATCGCCGTCTGCGGTCCAGGGCAGGTCGGATAAAGGAGCGTCGGGCGACCTGCTGTTGATTCGGGATACATCAGCGGGCCGGCGCTGCAGGCGGCGAGCAGGGGGAACAGTAGACAGGCGAGACGTTTCAATCAGCCACTCCGTGATGGTTATTTTACCGCTAGGGGGCGAGACCGTATTGGCTAACTGCATCGGCCGACGGCCAGCCACTGACTCGCGCCGCTGGCCCGCCTGCGGGGTCTGCCGGGTAAACAATCAAGGAATTCCCCGTACTGGTTTCGGCAATGAGCTTGCTCGCCGGGCCGAACATCGCGGCGCGCTCTTGCGCTGTGCAGGTCGGCAGGTAAACGCGCAGGACTCTGGGGTCGTAGAATCGAAACACCAGAAGGTTGCCATCCGGATCGGTCACCCGCAGCAGCGTGCGAAAGTGGCTGCGCAGGTCGTCCAGCGACACGTGCGCGGGGGCAATGACGAAGCTGCCCCAACTCTGCCCCCAGCCTTCCTCGAACAGTCGCCATGTATACGGCTGTTGCGGGTCGAGCTGCAGCAGATAAGGTGCTGCGGCCGACAGACTCGGGGCAAGTTCGCCCGCGTACAGGCAGGAAAATTCCGCGCCGCTGCTGCGCACCAGCGATTCGATGTGTGGGTCGCGGGCACCGTCCAGCAAGGCGTAGACCTTCGGCGCGTCAGGCTGCGTGCCCTGCGGCCAGAACTCGGCAGTCAACCATTCGTTGAGACTGGGACGAAACTGGCTCATCGGTTGCAGATCTCGCAAAAGGGCACGCCGCTTTTGGCGGCCGCTACCAGTGTTTGTGCCTGCATATTCTGTTGGATCAGTCGGGTTTCTGCAGCCGTCGCTGCAGCGGGCGCGGCGCCGGATGAAGGTGCTGCGAGCAGCTCCGCAGGCGTCGGCGTGTTGATCGGTGCCGCGGTGAGGCGTTTGCCGGCAGCATCGGCATCGGCGGGGGTCAAAGCGATTGGCAGTTTGATCGCGATTCCACTCCCCGAGCCCGGCGAGCCACCGGAGTTGGTTTTCACCTCGGCACCGCTGATGGTCACTCCGCCGGCATCAACCTTCACAAAACTGCCGCCAGCCTTGGCGGTAAGCTCCATGCCACCTTCGACCACAACCTTGGCGCCGGCGTGATAATGAATTTCGGTTCCGGCTTCGACAAACTGCGCCGTGCCGACCTTCAGGTGCCGGGTGACACCCACCGTCAGGTGGTCATCGACCCGCGTTTCCGTCTTGCGATCGAGATGGGTAATCCGATGCTCTTCAACCTTGAACTCGCTCAGCGTATTGGCTTCAACGGTGTCATGCCGTTCGTTGCCGACACGAATCTTTTGATCGTGCTCGATGTTTTCATCCCAATCGCGCTGGGCGTGGATGTAGATCTGCTCGACGCCTTTCTTGTCTTCGATGCGGAACTCGTTGTAGCCCTTGCCGCCCGGTGAACTCAGGGTCTTGAAGGTGCTGCGGGTTTTGTTCGCTGGCAGGTCGTAGGGGACGACGTTTTCCTTGTGGTACAGGCAGCCGGTTACGAGTGGCTGATCGGGATCGCCTTCGAGGAAGGTGACGAGGACTTCCATGCCGATGCGCGGGATGGCGATGCCGCCATAGGCTGCGCCGG
>NZ_LIGE01000048.1 GCF_001297015.1 Pseudomonas sp. RIT-PI-r
AAGGGCGGCGCATTTGTTGGCACGCTCCTTGATAACAGTCAGCCACCCACCGGGCGATTTCGCCTCCCGGGCACCTTAAATTATTCCGCAAGGAGAGCACCCCATGGCAACACCAGCGTACATGTCGGTTACCGGCGAAAAACAAGGCCTGATCACTGCAGGCGCATTCACCGCTGACTCCGTAGGCAACACCTACCAGGAAGGCCACGAAGACCAGGTTATGGTTCAGGCTTTCACCCACGACGTGATCATCCCGCGTGACCCGCAATCCGGTCAGCCAACCGGTCAGCGCGTGCACAAGCCAGTTGTGATCACCAAGGTCTACGACAAGGCTTCGCCACTGCTGCAAGCAGCACTGACTTCCGGCGAGCGCATGAGCGAAATCGTTATCCAGTGGTACCGTACTTCTGCTCAAGGTACTCAAGAGCACTACTACACCACCAAACTGGAAGACGCGATCATCGTCGCCATCAACAACAAAATGCACAACTGCCAGGATCCAGGCAACTCGCACTTCACCCACCTGGAAGAAGTGCAGTTCACCTACCGTAAAATCACCTGGACCCACGAAGTATCCGGTACTTCGGGTTCCGATGACTGGCGTGCTCCAGTCGTTTAATTACGGCTGATCGTTACAAGCATCGGCCAGCTCTGCTGGTCGATGTTGTTTTCGC
>NZ_LIGE01000046.1 GCF_001297015.1 Pseudomonas sp. RIT-PI-r
TTTCCAGGTGACCTTGTGGCGGTTGACCTGCTCAACCCGCTCCTTCCACAGAACCGCGGTTTTCCCCCGGTCTTTTGCCGCGGGTTTTCCGCCCCGTTTCTTCCTCCTGGCCATCCCCGCGGTGATGCCCTTCCTCACCTACCGCGGGGCGGTGCCCAGCAACCCCTCCCCCGGCCGCCTCCACGCCTCCCGCAATATAGCCACCGCCCCCCGACTCCCCGCCATCACCCCGCTCACCTTGATATCCATCGGCGCCGTTTGATTGGAAAACCACTGCAACGCCGGGCTATCACTGCGAGCGGCCAGCAACTGCGGGGCCGCTGCTGGGGTGTGGGATTCGGCGGAGGTCAGGAGCAGCGACGACCATGTCGCCACGCCGACCAGCGCGGCGAGCACTGCGAGGGCCTGGACCATATGGGGTGGGGAAATGCGTGCGGTGAAGGTCATGGGTTGAATCTCCTTTTTATCCCTGCTGTCAGCCTACGCGGCAATTCTCTCCGTTTTATTTCACACGCCTTACATGTTGGCCGTGCACGATGGCGCAGGACGCAAAGGAGCGCGCGCGATGAACAGGCAAGAGGGTTTTACGCTGATCGAGTTGATGGTGGTGCTGGTGATCATCGGCATCGCCAGTGCGGCGATCAGCTTGAGTATCAAGCCCGATCCGTTGCAGTTGCTGCGCAAGGATGCCGAGCGTGTGGCGCAGTTGCTGCAGGTCGCGCAGGCCGAGGCCCGGGCGGATGGCCGGCCGATTGTGTGGGTGAGTGATGCCAAGGGGTTTCGCTTTAGTCGACGCAGTGACAGTGGCAAGGGGTTTGATCATTTCGCGCAGGATCCGCAGTTGCGGCCGCGTGCCTGGCAGAGTCCGAAGATGGAGGTGCGGGTGGAGCCGAAACAGAGGGTCGTGCTGAACGCTGAGTGGATCAATCCGCCGCTGCAATTGACGTTGTCGGATGGCTTGAATCGCTTGAGTGTGCTGCGTGATGGCAGTGGAAGGATCAGCCTGCAATGAAGCGCCAGCAAGGGTTTACGTTGATTGAGGTGATGGTCGCGATTTTGTTGATGGCGGTGGTGAGTCTGATTGCCTGGCGGGGGCTGGACAGTGTGACGCGGGCGGACAGTCATTTGCAGGCGAGCAGTGAGCAGAGTGACGGTTTGTTGCGGGTGCTGAATCAGTTGCAGCGGGATGTGGAGATGCGGGCGGGGATTGAGTTGACGGAGCCGAAGAAGGTTGGCGTGGATGATGAGCCGCCGAGCGCCCCGCCCGCTTTGACTGTGCGCAGTAGCGACAGTAAGGGTTTTCGGCTGGACATTATTCGGAGTGCGGCGGATCAGCCGGGGGCGTTGCAGCGGGTGCGGTGGTGGGTCAAGGGCGACACTTTGTACCGCGCGGTGGCCCCGGCGCGCAGTCAATATCCACTGCCCGCGCCAACGGCTGGGGTGGCGGTGTTGAACGAAGTCAGCGATGCGCAAGTACGCGTTTGGGAAATCGATAAAGGCTGGCGACAACTGAGCGGCAACCGGCAGGAGGATCCACAAGGGCTGGAGATTCGGTTGACTCGGCAGACGCCACAGGGGGTGGAGAAATATCGGCAGGTGATTGGCCCACTTAATTGAGCCGTTCCGCCTACGGCAACTTCAACGAGATCTGTGCTCATCAGGACAAACTGCCCGGCTGTCAGGCCGCCATCGCTGGTAAACCAGTTCGCTGTGCGTCAGATAGTTGAATGGTCATCTGTGGCTTTACCGTGAATCAATCTCCTGTTCGGACGATGGCTCGACGCAATGGACTCACCGCATAAGATCCGGCCTTCACGTTGACGATGTTGCAGCGCTGGTCGCCATGGAACGCTTTTCAACACCAATCGAAACAGCGAAAAACATGATGCCGAGAACGGCCAGGCCTGCGCCAACCCAGCCCGTTGATGCCCAGCCGAGTCCGCCGGCAATGGCGAGGCCACCAAGCGAGGCACCGACCGCGTTGGATATGTTGAATGCGCTGTGGTTGAGGGCCGCGGCAAGTGTTTGAGCTTCACCGGCAACATTCATCAGACGTACCTGGAGTGCGGGTACCAGTGCGAAGCCGCATCCGATTAAAAACAGTACAGCCAGAGTGCCGATCCCAGAGGATGCGAAAACGGAGAAGCTCGCCAGGAACACCGCGTTCCAGATCATGATGTAGAAGATCGCAGGAACCAGCGCGCGGTCAGCCAGCCAGCCGCCAATCAGGTTGCCAACAATCATGCCTATGCCCCAGACCGCCAAGACCATTGGCACCTGGCCGGATGTAAAACCAGTCACTTCAGTCAAGGTCGGGGTAATGTAGCTATACACCGAAAACATCCCGCCGAAACCGATTGAAGCTGTAGCCAGCGTTAGCCAAAGCTGAGGCTTTTTGAGACCAGCGAGTTCGGATTTCGGACTCGCAGACTCGTCGCGGGGGATGGTCGGGATAAATATCCAAAACAGAACGATGGCAATGACTCCACCCGCAGCGAGCAGCGCAAACGCGCCCCGCCATCCGAAGAGCTGACCGATCCACGTGGCAGTTGGAACACCTACGACATTGGCCGCCGCCAATCCCGCCATAACATAGCCGGCAGCTTGAGCTTTTCGATTTTCAGCGACCATGGTCGCGGCAACCAGGCAGGCGACACCGTAGTAAGCGCCATGCGGCAGACCGGCCAGGAAACGCGCACCTAGCAAAGTTGCATGATTCCAGGCGACGGCGCTTGCCCCATATCCAATCGCAAAAAGCGCAAGTAATGCGATCAATAGAGCCTTGCGAGGGCAGCGTGCGGCGAGGATTGCAATGAGCGGCGCGCCGACCACAACGCCAAGGGCGTAGGCCGTGATGTAACCGCCTGCAACCGGTATGGAAACGTGCGTGCTCGACGCCAGACCGGGAAGCAAACTCATGGACGCAAACTCACCCGTACCGATGAATAGGCCGCCGAGGCCAAGTATGGCGATGGCCGTGCCTGTGCCGTGTGGGACGTCAATGGCCGGACGGGACTGTGAAGTGCTCGTATCGATACTGGATTGACTGGTCATGAACAATGCCTCCGATGAAGCGATACCGAAGGCACGCTTTAAAAATGCAACGCAGTGGCACCTGTCTGGATGAGGTGCCAAGAATGGGCTTACCGGGTCGTAGTCGCCGGCCTACTTGTGGACGATATCCGCGATGTAATCGGTGAATTCATCTGCGTAATCTTCGTGCCAGCGAGAAAGCGCTGGACGGTTCTGGATCATGTCATCTGCTGCCCACTGCATGCGGCGCTGATCCAGTTCCCAGCTGGCTTCGTTGTCTTCACAGAAAATATAGAAGTCGCCCTCAGCCATTTTCTCGACCATGCGATCTGCGACTTGATCGGCTGTCCATGGACTGTCCGGCTTTTGCGTATCACGGGTCATACCTGGGAAATTCATAGGTGTGAACGTGTATCCAGGTATCAGAAGGTGAGCGGTTACACGGTCACCCACCTTCTCGCGTAGCTCATGGGCTAACTGCTCGGTAAGGACTTTGACCGCAGCTTTTGAAAGCGAGTACGCCGCGTTTCCAGGACGAGTAGTGATGCCTTCCTTCGAGCCAAGGTTGACGATGGCGGCTGCGCCGCTTTGGGAAAACATCGTATCTACGAAAAGCTGCTGTAGCGTCAACACACTCCAGAAATTGATTTCCATCAACATTCGCCATTGGGCCAGGCCTTCCCATGGCCCCGCCCCCGTGTTGATGGCTGCGTTATTCACCAGTAGGGATACTTCACCGAATTCACATGACCTTTCGTAGAGATGGTGAAGATCGCTTTCGGACGTGACATCGCCCTTGATCACCAGCAGGTTCACGTCAGGAAATTGATTGCGTAATGTCTTGATCGCAACGTCCAATGCAGACGCATCGCGATCAAAAAGAACGACGTTCATTCCCTCGCTGGCAACCCGCCGCGCAATGGCGTAACCAATGCCAACTGCAGCCCCGGTAATGACCGCAACGGCACCGCTACGAATGGCTGGATGATTCACAAGAATGTTCTCCTGACTGGATGTTCGTTAAGCGTCGGACTGGCCCGCAGGACAATCTCAGTAATTTCGGCGGGCACACCGAGGCGGATTGGAAAACCGTTCCACAAGGCAGTGCCATTGCTGACGTAAAGCCTCATCTTGCCGACGTCATAATGGCCGGAGATAAAACCCTGATTGGCATATCCGGCTACCAAGTCCAAGCCGGTGATCATGCCCCCATGGGTGTGTCCGGACAGTTGCAAACCGACGCTAGCAGCCGCCGAATCCGGTGCACCTTGGGGGCGATGTTTTAGAAGAATCGTGGGCACATCTTTTGGAGCGCCGGCGAGGGCTTCAGCCAAGTCCGGGCCTTTATGGCCATAAGCTGGAGCAGCCTCGTCAGTTACGCCTGCGACGATTAACTGGTCTGCGCCTTTACGCAGGATGACGTGCTCATTCACCAGAACCTGCATGCCCAAACGCTTGAACTCCGCGATCCATTGGTCTGCGTCGAAGTAGTATTCGTGGTTGCCAGGAATGGCAATTACACCCAGTGGAGCAGTGAGCTTGCTCAGCGGTGCGACGTCGTTCTTACGAGCTTCGACGGTGCCGTCTATGAGATCACCGGTGATCAGAATGGCATCGGCATTCAGTGCATTGGCGCGAGACACGACTCCTTCAACCCAATCAGCCTGGAATAGGCGGCTGATGTGCAAGTCAGTCAACTGGACGATCCGTAAGCCATCCAGTGATCGAGGCAGGTGCTGCACCGTTACTTCAACGCGATGAACGCCAGGCACCTGCACTGCTTGATAAACACCCACGGCTGAAAGCAGCAGCGCTGCTAGTGCGATTGCGGAACGGAGTCGTCCATCAAACACGTCTTTCATAACCACCGTGCGCCTGATCGCAAGGGCTGCACAGATCAAATCGGTGACCAGCGTCAGCACCATCACCAGTACAAACGCACAGAACAGCCAGCCTGCAACCAAGACCGCTGCACGAGGCACCTCAGGGGAAAACATCGTTCCGTAAACGGCGATGAGAATAAGGTGGTACTTCGAAATGATGAGCAGCCCTACCGCCAACAGCGCACGCCAACCACGACCGACAGGTAGCGGGACGATGAAGCGCCAAAGAACATAGAGGTAAGCAACGGTCAGGTAGATATGGAACACAGTACGGACACCACCCTTAGGGTTGACGAAGCGATCGTTGAGTGAAATTAATAGTAACCGAGATGAATCGCGCAATTGATTAGCGAGATTGCATCAGCCTTTGAATTCAGCTCAACCATGGACACGTCATGCCTGTACTGCCTACCGCACGGCTTTCTCGTGCAGACCTCGCCGATCTGAATTCCTTTCTCGCCGTTGAAAGGATGCGAAGCTTTACCCATGCGGCGGTCGAACTCGGTATCACGACCTCAGCGCTGAGTCATGCCATCCGCAATCTGGAAAGTCGGCTCGGCGTTCGGCTGCTGAATCGGACGAGCAGGACGGTGTCTCCAACCGACGCAGGAGCCGCGCTTGCAAAGCGATTGACCGTGGGTTTTACCGAGATAAGCGGCGCTCTGGCAGCGCTGGATCGCCACAGAGACAGACCTTCCGGCCGACTTCGGCTCAACGTCTTGGCTGACGGCGCACGCCTACTGTTCACGAAGTTTCTTCCGTTATTTCTGGAGGCCTATCCTGAGGTCTCAGTAGAAGTCGCAGTTGACGACAGGATGGTGGACATCGTTTCGGCAGGCTTCGACGCCGGCATCCGTTTCGGCAACACGATTCCCGAAGACTACATTGCCGTGCGACTTAGCGAAGAGTTGCGATGGGTAGCGGTGGCCTCGCCTAGATACCTGAACGCTAATGCTCGTATCGTGATTCCCGAGGACTTGAAGAACCACAACTGCATCCAGATTCGAACGGGTAACGGTGTCATCTACCGGTGGGATTTTGAAAAGGATGGCGACCATCAGGCCATCGATGTTCCTGGACAGCTATGCGTGAACGAAACCACTTTCGGAATTGAGATGGCACTAGCCGATCGAGGCATCACCTACTGCCTCGACGAACGTGTCAGTGCTTACCTCGCTCGCGGCGAGCTACAAATTGTGCTCCCGGACTGGGCTCCCATCGAACCCGCATTTTATATTTACTACCCTGGACGTCGACAAATGCCGCCAGGTCTTCGAGAGCTGGTAGATCTGTTTCGGGCTAACCTGTCCTCCTGACCAGATTATCGAAGGCCGCGTCCATCACGCTGAATGACGACAGCCCCCAAGAGAGATGGGCTGGCTGGCCGCCATCGCTGGCAAGCCAGCTCCCGCAGGTATTCGGGGCAGGCAGTTGGGGATTGGTTAGCTGTTAGGCCGTCATCGCGAGCAGGCTCGCTCCTACAGGGATTGGGTGAGGTCAGTGGGGGATTGGTTGGTTGGCAGGCCGCCTTCGCGAGCAGGCTCGCTCCCACAGTGGGAATGGGTGGAGTCAGTTGGGGATAGGTTGGCTGGCAGGCCCCTTCGCGAGCAAGCTCGCTCCCACCGTTTTAATGTGCGTACAACCCAAGCGGCAAAGCCGCCCCACTCGACAGGATGAGCGTTAGCTCGGCTGCAGCTCTTGATCTTGATCCACGGGCGACGTCGGAAGGCTGAGTGGAGGGATTCATCCGGGGGTGGGAGCGCAGCGACCGTTTGGCGCAGCCAAATGCATCGAGAGGAGGTGCAGCGAAGCAAACCGTAGGCGATGCGCCCGGATGGATCCCGGAGCGAAGGAACCCCGAGCTTTAGCGAGCGGGCCGGACGTAGGAGCAAGCGTTTTTGGTTACTTTTGAGGCGTTTGTCAAAAGTGACCCGCCGTAAGGGCGGAACCCTAAGCCGCCGTTACCGCAGCAACGGATATGTACCCAATCAACCCCACTAACTCAAAACAACGACGCCACCCGGCAACTCAGTGCACTTAACGCCATAAGCATCCCGAATCAGCAATGCAACGCCAGCAAGTTGATCAAGGCTAAAGCGCGCCTGCACCCGCCGCTGCCCAAGCTCACGATTAAGCAGCAACAACATCCCCGGCCGATACCGATTGATCTCATCAATCATCTGGCTCAGCGTAGCGCCGTTAAACACCAACACTTGCTGACGCCAATTCATCACCGCCGCCGTGTCGACACTCTGCACACTGCCAACCTGCCGCGCGTCGTAAGTCACCTGCTGCCCCGGTTCAAGACGCAGACTACGCCCCTCAACATCCACTTCAACCGCACCATCAAGGCAAGTCACACAGACTTGCTGATCAGTGTTGCGCAAGTTGAACCGCCCCTGACTGGCCCGCAACCACCCTCCCCCAGCCTGCATCGCCAACGGCAACCGCGCGGTCTGCACTTCAACTTCACCACTGACCAGCTCAAAACCCTGCACACCCTCAGACACTGCACGCTGATTAATCCGCGTCTGAGTATTCAGCTCCAGGCTCACACCCTGCACCGGTTCGAAACGACGCTGCTGGCCAACTTCAGTGATGTAGTCAGCACCCAGCCCTTCAAAACCACCAGGAATCGTCCCGCGCACCAGCAAAAACCCCGCCGACGCAGCAATCGCCCCACCGAGAAAAGCACGACGGCCAAACCCACGCGGTGCTTGTATGCCTTGCGCGGCGGGTTGCAAGTTGTGCCACAACACCTTGGCCTCTTCGAACGCGCGGGCATGCTCGGCACTCCGGGCGCACCATTCGCGCAGGGCTCGGGCGTCGGCCACGGTAGCGCGGCCGGAGGTCAGCAGGACCAGCCAGTCGCGGGCTTCGCTGTGCAGATGGTCGGCCGCCGATGGCTCGGCAGGTGTCAGTCGAAAGATGTTCAAACGCGCAGATTCTCAACGAATTGATCGGGCACTATTCAGAAGACGGTTTTCCGGCCCCGCGACCGAACCGCTGAAACACTTTTCTTTCCAGTTTCGCGGCGCAGAAGCCCAACGCGGCTTTGATTTCCTTCTCGACCATGCGCGTGGAAATGCCGAAGCGCTGCGAGATTTCCAGATGCGGCGCCTCCTCCAGACGCGCCGCGATGAAGATCTTCCGGCGCCGTGCGGGCAGCTCGTACAACGCACTGAGCAGCGACTGGATTTCCTTCTGCCCACCGACTACTCGCGCGGGATCGAGGGCTTCGTCGCCGATTTGCAGCAGCTCTTCGACTTCCTCGCCGGTGAGCAGGCGCGCGTCGGCCTGACGGCGGTCGGCGGCGATGTTCAGGGCCATGCGATAGAGGTAGGCATTCGGCCGCAGGACGTTCGGCGGCGTCTCCATGCGATCGACGCGCAGATAGGTTTCGTGCAGCACGTCGTTGGCCAGATCTTCCGAACCGAGACGCCTGCGCAGGCGCACCCGAAAGTCCTCGTAGGACGTCAGGAACAGTTGGACCATCGAACCTTGTCCGGTGTCTTTCATCCCCCGGAAACTCCTTCCCATTTGGTGCATTCCATGCGTTTTCCTGACGACTCCGGTAACAACAGCAACGTGACCGGCTGACGCAAGGCGCTGGGCGTCGGCCGGTCGATTTTGAGGTTGCGAAAGCTTTCCACCAGCGCGTTGTCGCGCCGTACATCACCGGTCGAAGTGACCAACCGGTTGTGCTGCACCAAGCCGTCGCGGCCGACCCAGACCTGCAACACCGCGCGATAACTGCCCGGCCGGGTCAGCGGCGAGCGGCACAGATTGCGCTCGATCGCCGCTTGCACGGCCGTGGCGTAACTGCGGTTGACCGCGACGCTTTCCGGCGTCTGTTTTTGCGATGGTGCCGGTACGTCTTCGACCTGCGCCACTTGCAACGTAAACGCATCGTCGCGGGCATACCGCGCCATCAAACCGCTGCCGCCGAGCAATCGACGCAGGGCATCGGCGGCGGTGTATTCACCATCCACCGCCAGCGAGCGACGACCGCGACTCAACTGACTGTCGACCAGCACCGCAACGCCCGTGGCGTGGCTGTACTGATCCAGCGCGCGGGCCAGATCCTGTGCCGGAATGTGCAGCGTCATCCGCAGGTCCGCCGGCACCGCATCGGCCATGGCATGGCCCGCCGCACAGCCAAGCAGCCACCCCAGACACATCCGGCGCACAAGCCTCGTTGAACGCTGAAAACCGTCCGTGGAATTGCCTCGCTGCACGGCTGACGAATCCTTGGAAATCGTCATCCTGAGGGCTGTTTATGAATCTGGTGTGACGGGCGGTGCAAAAAAACCATCACGGGAATTGCGCACGGCTTGCACTAGACTCAAGCCATAGCGCGGCCCCATCGGGCCGGCCAGGAGGCGAGCATGAACACACTGTGGCGATTAAGCCTTGGCGGGCTGTTGTTGATGGCGCTGTCGAGCGCTTATGCCGAACAGCCGCTGGGCTGTGTGGAAGTGACGGTCGGCGGCTACAAGGCACCGAATTACGATTGTCTGAGCCAGCAGATGGGCAATAACCCGGAAGGCGCTGCGGCGGCGGAGAAGAATCAAGAGGCGCTGAATGTGCCGTTGAACAAGCGGCCGCCGAATCAGGTTGGCCTCGCGACGCCGGCGGCGACCAGTACGCGGATGGGCAATACCTTTGGCACCTCAGTGAAACCGCAACGCCCACCGCAATGACACGCCACCGATCGTTCCCACGCTCCGCGTGGGAATACAGCCCGGGACGCTCCGCGTCCCATCCAGAGCCGAACGCAGAGCGTCCGCTGAGGCATTCCCACGCAGAGCGTGGGAACGATCCTGTGGTCTTCAGTCGCTTACCGATCGTTCCTACGCTCCGCGTGGGAATGCAGCCCGGGACGCTCTGCGTCCCATCCAGAGCCGAACGCAGAGCGTCCGTTGAGGCATTCCCACGCAGAGCGTGGGAACGATCATCGGGGGCTCAATCGCTTGGCGTTTGGCGAAAGCTCACCGCGAGGCGGTTCCAGCTGTTGATGGTGGTGACGGCCATGGTCAGGTCGACCAGCTCCCCTTCGCTGAATTGCTCGCGCGCCTGCTGATACACCTCATCGGGCACACGGCTTTCCGCCAACAACGTCACCGCCTCGGCCCAAGCCAACGCCGCACGCTCGCGCGGGTTGAAGAAATTGCTATCGCGCCACACCGCAATCGCATACAAACGCCGATCACTCTCCCCGGCCCGTCGCGCATCCACCGAGTGCATGTCGGTGCAAAAGGCGCAGCCGTTGAGCTGTGAGGCGCGGATGCGGATCAGTTGCAGCAGCGGCTGCTCGATACTGAGGTTGGCGGTCAGCGCCTCCATGGCAATCATCGCTTTCATCGCCTTGGGCGAAGCGTTGTAGTAATCCAGGCGCGGGGACATGGGCGGGTCTCGGTAGACGGAATAATGAGTTCACCGTAAACCCCGGCAGCGGCGCATTACAGCCCCAATTGCACGGAAAACCGCTACACCACTGAATCCCCGCCAAACACAAATCCCTGTAGGAGTGAGCCTGCTCGCGATAGCGGTGTGTCAGGCAACATTGATGTCGGATGTGCCACCGTCATCGCGAGCAGGCTCACTCCTACAGGGATCTAGGCCAATTTTGGGTTTTTCGGGTAGGCAACTATTGCCGATCACGTAACAACGGTAATCTGGCGCGCACGCCAATTAGCCTCGGGAGCCTCGTCGGTATGGAACTTCACGTCGTGATCAACGGCCGCAAGGATCTTGCCGGTCAGTTGTATCAGCAGTTGCGCGGCGCCATCGAATCCGGGCGTCTGGCCGCTGGCACGCAATTGCCACCCAGCCGCCTGCTCGCCGAGCAACTGGGCATCTCGCGCAAGACCATTTCCGACACCTACGCGCAACTGACCTACGAAAACTTCCTCACCGGGGTGATCGGCAAAGGCACTTACGTCAACGCGCGCCCGGCGCAGGTCCAGCGCAAACAAAGTCACACCGAACTGGCCAGTGCCGAGGTGATCGAGAGCTGGCGCAATCTGCCGGTGTTTCTCCGTCACCCGACGCTGGAAGGCTCGTTGCGTTACGACTTTATCGGCGGCGCCACCAGCCAGGGCCAGTTTCCGCAGGATGACTGGCGCCGCTGCGTCGCCCATGCGATGCGCCAGATGAGTCAGTCCAAGGGTTTCTACAGCGTCGCCGAAGGCCTGCCGGCGCTGCGCAATGCGATTGCCCGGCACATCGCGTTTTCCCGGGGGATCAACTGTCAGGACGAAGACATCGTCGTGTGCAACGGCGCGCAACAGGCGCTGGACCTGATCACCCGCGTGCTGATCAGCCCCGGCAGTCGGGTGGCGATGGAGGATCCGGGTTATCCGCCGGCACGCCTGTTGTTCGGCACCCATGGCGCCGAGGTGGTCGGGATTCCGGTGGATGCCGAGGGCATTCAGGTCGAGCACATCCCCGATGGCACGCGCCTCATCTATGTCACGCCGTCGCATCAGTTTCCGCTGGGCATGCCGATGAGTCAGGCGCGCCGTGAAGCCTTGCTGGCCCGCGCTCATGAGTTGGGCGCGATTATCATTGAGGACGACTATGACAGCGAGTTTCGCTACGAAGGCCGGCCGACCGATTCGCTGTACAACCTCGATCAGCGCGGCATCGTCGCCTACGTCGGCACGTTCTCGAAAACCCTGCTGCCGGAGTTGCGCCTGGGTTATGCGATCCTGCCGCCGGCGATTCTCGAGGCGGTGATCCGCGCCAAGCAGCTCACCGATCTGCACGCCTCGACCCTGCCGCAATGGGCGCTGGCCAAGTTCATCGCCGAGGGCTGTCTGCTCAAGCATATCCGCCGCTGTCATGCGATTTATGCGCAGCGCCGTGAGCGGATTCTGGCGCGCATGGCGGATGATTTGTCGCCATGGCTTGAGGCGGTGCCGGCCAGCGCCGGGTTTCATATGGCGGTGTTCTGCAAGGTGCCGATCGACTTGCCGCTGGTGATCGAACTGGCGAAAAAGGTCGAAGTCGGGCTGTACTCGATCAACGGTTTCTATCATCAGCAACCGGCGAAGAACGGCCTGTATTTCGGCTTCGGCGCCATCGAAACGCTGGACATCGATATCGCTCTGGATCGCCTGCGTGACATCCTCGAACAGCTGTCATGAGCCTTTGGTATAACGCATTTACTGCCGATTGGTTATTGGTGATTCACGACGGCAGGCCTATCCTGCACAGGCGTTATCCCTCAATGAGCAGGATTCGTCCGGCCTGATTCAGGAGTGTGAGCAATGTCCAACGAAGTGATCAATACGGTCCAGGTGCAGGCTGCGGCCGGCCGCTCGGATGAGCTGGGCAGGCAACTGCAGAAGATCGTCGAAACCCTGCGCGAGACGCCGGGCTGCGATTCCTACCTGGTCGACCGCTGCCCCGAGGACAGCCACCGCTGGACGGTCAGTGCCCGCTGGCAGTCGGAAGCGGCGATGCAGGCGCATTTCAACCGGCCCGAGGCGCAGGGGTTTATTGACCTGATCGATAGCCGGTTGGCCAATAGCGTGGATTTCAACAGTTTCCCTATCGTCTGATCTGACGCTATCGCTGGCAAGCCAGCTCCCACAGGGTTCAGCGTCGTTCGATAATTTAATGAACGACACAAAACCTGTGGGAGCTGGCTTGCCAGCGATGGCGTACTCAAACACGCTGAATAACCGCCGATTGGTCACCTGATCTTCCTGAATATTGGCCGTTTGAATGCGCCACCCTGCGGACTACTGTGATTGCACCCCCAATCATCACAGGTAACCCGCCATGAAAGCCCTGCCCTGCTTCGCCGCCGCCCTCGCCTTCAGCCTTTGCACCTCGGCCGCCTTCGCTCACGATCCCTCGGAAAAAGTCACCGTCCTCCAAGACCAGATGCTGAAAAACGCCCCCGGCAAAAAAGCCATGATGATCGAGGTCGACTACAAACCCGGCCAGTCCTCCATCGCCCATAAACACGATGGCACGGCGATGGCTTATGTGCTGGAAGGCGAAGTGATTTCCCAGGTGAAGGGCGAACAGGCGATCACCTACAAAAAGGGCCAGTTCTGGTACGAACCGGCCGGCTCCGAGCATCTGGTGTCAAAAAATGCCAGCCAAAGCAAGCCGGCGAAGTTGCTGGTGTTCATGGTCCTGGCCCCGGATGAGCAAGTGCTGATCCCGCTGAAAAACTGATGGCTGTTTAACCAGCCATAAATAAAAAGGCGCAAATCATCGTTTCGCGCCTTTTTATTTCCCGGCGCAATTAACCGCGCCGGGTTACAGCAAATGAAACTATCTAACACGTTTTAACTCAGCAAATTGTCAGGTTGGCGGGTTTAGTCTGAATTAACTGTCGTCGCCGACGGCATTTCCAAACTTTCCGACTGATGTTGTTTCACGGGAGAAACACCATGAAACTTGCGCTCACCAGTGTACTGGCAATATCGGTTTTAGCTCTGTCAGCCTGTTCAGTCCCCACCGCGCCGAAAGCAGTTTCCTCGCTCGACACCTTGCTCCCTCATCCCACCGGCCGCAGCAGCGCCACCCAGGTAAAAAGCGGTCCCGGCGTGTCGTTGGGCGTGGTCTACAGCCCAAGCACCCAGACCAACCGAGAATACCTGCGCGACTACCAGGCCAACGCCGGCACCGGTTTCGGCCAGAGCCTGCTGGTGCAGCCGATCCACGACGCCTATGTCGCCAGCTCAAAACCGGACATGGCGGTGGACTGGGTCAACGCCTCCCTGCAACGCCAGTTTGGCTCAGTGACGGTGTATCCGGACATGCAAAGCCTGCGTGCGGCCAAGCCGGATGTGGTGGCGATCGTCGATACCCATAGCCAGTTGATCACCTCGCGCAGTTCCGACATCAAAGCCGATGTCAGTGCCGATTTCTATGATGCACGGTTGAACTACATTGGTACGGCGAAAGGTTCAGAGGCGCGAGAGTTGACGCCAGTATGGGCGGACTTCAAGCGGTCAGAAGAGATAGTTGCCGATATTAATCAGCAGCAGGATGTGCAAGTTCGGGCGCTGCAGAAGTTTGACCAGTCGCTCAACAATTTGGTCGCAAGGCCTGCGGATAAAGTGTCGATGCTGGATAGTAAACAAGGTCAGAAGTTGTATTGATATAAAGAACGCCATCGCGAGCAGGCTCACTCCTACAGTTGGAATGCGCTCCCCCTGTAGGAGTGAGCCTGCTCGCGATGACGCCATAACAGCCAGCAAAAAACCCTAAGACATAAAAAAGCCCCGGCATCTCACGACACCGGGGCTTTTTCATTCAGCCACTACTTACGCCAGTTCAAGCTCAGCATTCGCAGCCACAGCAGGCACGACCGCCTGCCCGCTCAACGCCAGGTCCAGCAGTTCACGGTTGGCCACTGCATACATGGCGTAGTCCGTGCCGCTCGCAGCACGGATTTCCACCAGCATGGCGCGCCAGCGCGAGATCATGCTTTCGTGCTGTTCCATCCACAGCGCCAGACGTGCTTCCACGTCCAGCGTGCCGTCGCCCTGTTGCAGGACGGAGATGGTGATTGCACGTTGCTGCCAGTCGACATCGTCACGGAACGCTTCACGGGCCAGGGCTTGCCAGTTGTTTTCAACCGGCAGCGCGCTGATCTGTTGCAGGTACCAGGTGATGTCCAGCGCACTGCCCACGGCGAAGTAAGCCTTGGCCACTTCGGCCGGATCCTGGCCAGTCACGTCGGACGCTTCGATGATCGGCAGCAGGGTGTACAGGTGCGAGGTGCCCGCGACCATACGCGCCAGCAATTCCGGTACACCGGCCTCGACGTACGCCTGATAACGCGCCTGCCAGTTTTCACGGATTTCGCCGCTCAGCAGTTCGTCGAGCTTCAGACCCAGCTCTTTCAGGTGTGGACCGAAGTGCGCGGTATCACGGGCAGCGTTCTGCTCGTTGCGGCGGGCACGCAGGAACCAGCGCGTGGCGCGGCGACCCAGACGCATCAGCTCGTCCATCAGCTCCAGCTGCACGTCAGCGCTGACTTGGTAGTCCAGCGCTTCGATCTGACGGAACCAGTGCGGGAGGTGGAAGATGTCGCGCACGATCACGTAAGCACCGGCCACGTTCGCCGGGCTCATGCCGGTCGACTCTTTGAGTCGCTGAACGAAGGTGATGCCCATGTGGTTGACCAGGTCGTTGGCGATCTGGGTGCTGACGATCTCGCGCTTCAGACGGTGACGACGCATGGCTTCGGAGAACTTGCTGACCAGAGACGGCGGGAACGCCGTTTCCATGTCGCGGGTCAGGTAATCGTCGTCCGGCACCAACGAGCCCAACAGCTGCTCTTTGAGGTCAATCTTGCTGTAGGAGATCAGTACCGACAGCTCAGGACGGGTCAGACCGTGGCCTTCAGCAATACGCTCGGCCAGTTGCTCTTCGGTCGGCAGGAACTCGATGGCACGGTCCAGCTTGCCACGGCCTTCCAGATCGCCCATCAGACGCTTGTACTCAGCGATGCGCGCATAAGCGCGGCGCGCCGCCAGGGACAGGGCCTGAGTCTGCTTGTAGTTGTTGCCCAGCACCAGATTGCCGACTTCGTCGGTCATGCTCGCCAGCAACTGGTTGCGTTGCTTGTCGGTCATGTCACCGGCCTGAACCACTTCGTTCAGCAGGATCTTGATGTTCACTTCGTGGTCGGAGCAGTCCACGCCACCGGCGTTGTCGATGAAGTCGGTGTTGGAACCGCCGCCATTCAGACCAAATTCCACACGACCCAGTTGGGTCATGCCGAGGTTACCGCCCTCGCCCACGACTTTGCAGCGCAGCTCGTTACCGTTCACGCGCAGTGCGTCGTTGGCCTTGTCGCCGACATCGGCGTGGCTTTCGGTGCTGGCCTTGACGTAAGTACCGATACCGCCGTTCCACAACAAATCCACTGGCGCCTTGAGCAAGGCATTCAGCAGTTCGGTCGGGGTCAGCTTGTCAGCCTTGATGTCGAAGCGTTCCTGCATCTGCGGGGAGATCGCGATGCTCTTCGCGCTGCGCGAGAAGATACCGCCACCTTCGGACATGATGCTGGTGTCGTAGTCGGTCCAGGCCGAACGCGGCAGGTCGAACATGCGCTGACGCTCGACGAAGCTGGTCGCCGGATTCGGGTTCGGGTCGATGAAGATGTGCATGTGGTTGAAGGCAGCGACCAGTTGCAGCTTGTCGGACATCAACAGGCCGTTACCGAACACGTCACCGGCCATGTCGCCGACGCCGACAACAGTGATGCTGTCTTCCTGAACATTGATGCCGCGCTCGCGGAAGTGACGTTGTACGCCAACCCACGCGCCTTTGGCGGTAATGCCCATTTTCTTGTGGTCGTAACCGGCCGAACCACCGGACGCAAACGCGTCACCCAGCCAGAAGCCGTAGTCGATGGCGATGCCGTTGGCGATGTCGGAGAAGGTTGCAGTGCCCTTGTCCGCTGCGACCACCAAGTACGGGTCGTCATCGTCGTGGCGAACCACGTTCAATGGCGGCACCAGTGCGCCGTCTTTCAGGTTGTCGGTAATGTCCAACAGACCGGAAATGAAGATGCGGTAGCAGGCGATGCCCTCGGCCGCGATCTCGTCACGGCTGCCGCCCAGTGGCAGGCGACGCGGCAGGAAGCCGCCCTTCGCGCCGACTGGCACGATGACCGAGTTCTTCACTTGTTGAGCTTTCACCAACCCGAGGACTTCGGTACGGAAGTCTTCTTCACGGTCGGACCAACGCAGACCACCACGCGCGACGTTACCGAAGCGCAGGTGCACGCCTTCAACGCGTGGCGAGTAAACGAAGATTTCGAACTTCGGCACTGGCTTCGGCAGTTCAGGGATCGCGTGCGGGTTGAACTTGAAGCTGAAGTACGACTTGTTCTGGCCGTTGGCGTCAGTCTGGTAGAAGTTGGTCCGCAGGGTGGCTTTGATCAGGTCGAGGTAACGACGCAGGATGCGGTCTTCGTTGAGCACCTGGACATCGTCCAGTGCGGTCAGAATCGCTTGTTCCAGACGCAGTTGCTTGTCTTCCAGATCGTCGTCGCTGAGTTTGCGCGCCAGATAGAAGCGCGTCTTGAACAACCGGGTCAGCTCGCGAGCGATGTCGGTGTGGTTGTTCAGGGTGCTGGCGATGTAACCCAGATCGAAGCCCAGACGAATCTGCTTCAGGTAACGCGCGTAAGCACGCAGCAGCGCCACGTCGCGCCAAGGCAGGCCGGCGGTCAGTACCAGTCGGTTGAACGCATCGTTTTCGGCGTCGCCCCGAACGATGTGGACGAAGGCGTCCTGCAGGGTGTCGTTGAGTTGCTGGATGTCGAGGTCCAGGCCTTCAGCGGCAGTGAACGCGAAGTCGTGAATCCAGAACTCGCGGCCATTGGTGTGACGCAGACGGTACGGGAATTCACCCAGTACGCGCAGACCGAGGTTTTCCAGAATCGGCAAGACGTCGGACAGTGCCAGCGGCGTGTCGGCGTGATACAGCTTGCAATGCAGCTCGCGCTGGCCGGAGACCTGACCGAGCGGCTGATAGAAGCTCATCACCAGCGGATTTTTTTCGTTGAGGCTCAGCAGGTGCTGCATGTCGACCACGGCCGAATGCGCTGCGAAACGCTCGCGGTAGCCGGCCGGGAAGCCTTTCGGGAAGTCAGCCAGCACGTTGGTGCCGTGGGCTTCGCCGAAGCTTTCGACGGTCAGTGCGGCGTAGTCGTCCTGCCAGCTGCGGCAGGCTTGCACGACTTCTTTTTCCAGCAGCACCGGGTCGATGTCGAGACGGTTTTTCGGGTCGACACGCAGGATCAACTGCACGCGCGCCAGCACGGACTCGGAGAAGAACGTCCAGAACTCGCAATCGGAAGCCTTCAGACGCTCCATCAATACTTGCTGGATCTTCTGGCGAACTTCGGTGGAGTAGATGTCGCGCGGCACGTAGGCCAGGCAGTAGCAGAAACGACCGTACGGATCTTTGCGCAGGAACACGCGGATCTTGTTGCGTTCCTGGATCTGCACGATCGACATCACGGTGGTGAACAGTTCGTCGACCGGGGTCTGGAACAGGTCATCACGCGGCAATACTTCAAGCACCTGCGCCAGTTCCTTGCCCAGGTGAGCCTTGGACTGGAAGCCGGAGCGGGTTTCGATTTCTTCGACCTTGCGGCGGATGAACGGGATGACCCGCACGCTCTCGCCATACACCGAGGAGGTGTACAGGCCCATGAAGCGGTGTTCCTTGATGACTTTGCCGTCGGCGTCGATTTCACGGATCGATACGTAGTCCGGGTACGCCGGACGGTGAACACGGCTCGGGTGCGCAGCCTTGGCGAACGACAGCAGGGTCGGTTCGCGCAGGTAGGCAACAGCGTAGTCTTCGATGCGCAGGTCTTCGTAGGTCAGGCCGGTGCGCAGCAGTTTGGTCAGGCCGAGGAAGGAGTTCTGGTCGTACTCGATATGGCCACCATCGGCCTGATCGGTGACCACGAATTCTTCGTAGCCGAGGAAGGTGAAGTGGTTGCCCACCAGCCATTCCAGGAAGCTCTTGATTTCGTTCTTTTCGTCGGCATCGACGGCGAACGCGCTGTTGTCGAGCTTGGTGAGGATTTCCTGCACCTTGGCTTTCATTGGCTCGAAATCGGCGACCGCGACGCGGACTTCACCGAGAACCTGTTCCAGCTCTTTGCTCAGCACATTCAGTTCGGCCGCGTTGGCGCAGCGGTCGATTTCCAGGTACATCAGCGATTCGTGCAGAACGCCTTCGCCGGTGCTGCCCTTCGGCAGGATTTCCAGCAACTCGCCCTTGCTGCCACGACGCACGCTAAGCACGGTGGTTTGCAGGGTGTGGATGCTGTAGCCGCGACGGTTCAGTTCGGTACGGACCGAGTCGACGAGGAATGGCAGGTCATGGTGCAGGACTTCGACCGCGGTGTGGGTCGACTGCCAGCCATGACGCTCGTAATCGGGGTTGTAGACGCGCACTTGCGGTTGCGCGTGATCGAAGCGCTCAAGCAGGCGCCACGCAGAAAGAGTACAGCCAGCGAGGTCGGAGAGGCGACGTTGAGTCAGCTCGTCCAGGGAAATGATGCCGAAGAATTGTTCAGCGAACAGCGCCACTTGTGGCAGTGCCTGTTCACTGATGTGCTGCGCCAGTGCCGCTTGCAGTTGGTGCTGGAAGTCGGCTTTGCTGGCTGCGGTGAAGAACGCCATCTGTGGTACTCCGCTTAAGCTTGTTATTGATGGAAAGCGTCGCGTGCAACACCCCTTTCGGGGCTTGTGTCGCCCTGTTCCTGATTCTCGGGCAGAGGAAACAGGGGGACAGGTGGGTGAAGCTGGACGGGACACTGAGGTCACATTCACCTTCCATTGAATGAGCATCTGCAAAAGCGACTGTCAGCGTCGCCGACAATGCCTTTACGGGTGCTCATCCGTTGCGCAGCTTAAAGGGTGCGACAATGTGTCTGCTTGCGGTGCTGCGACATATTCGGTCATTGGCACGTAAACCGAGGGTTTGACACCGGTAAACACTAGCACTCATGGCGCAAAACGCTGGTCTGAATGCCCGTTTTTACGGTACATGCGTGCCAGAAATGACCATTGACCCACGTCGCGTTCACGACACATCCTCTGACACTCTCACATGCAGAAATTCCCGAGGACTGGCAGAATCGCGCCCATTAGCGACCAACACGCCCCTCGAGGCAGGAATTGACCATGCAAATGACCACCGCCCTACTGATCGTCAACCCGTGCGATGACGAAGAAGACAACATGGCCATGCTCTGCTGCCACAGCGACAAGGGCGACATGTTCCTGATGAGCCGTTATCCGGATGAGGATGAGCTGGAAATCACCCTGGATGGCGAGCCTTCGACGCTCGACGGGGTGAAAGTCACATTGACTTCGACGCTGCTGAAGATCGAGATCGCGGCGGCGGATGCTGATGCGTTGAATGGGGATGATGTGCTGGAGATCAGCTTTAACCCGGATATGGTGGATATGGATGAGGTGGTCGAGACCTTGACGAACATCCTTGATGGGACGGGTACCTTCATTAACGAGATTTGATGGCGTCCGTTCTGGCCTCATCGCTGGCAAGCCAGCTCCCACAGTGATTGATGTGTTGCACAAATCGCATGCACACCGCCGATACCTGTGGGAGCTGGCTTGCCAGCGATGAGGCCTTCACAGACAGCCAAAAGATCGCAGCCTGCGGCAGCTCCTACATTGGAATGCAATCACCTGTAGGAGCTGCCGCAGGCTGCGATCTTTTGCCCTTTTCTACAAAATGCCGTTAGTCGCCACCCCCTGCGATGGATTAAAGTAACGCCCCCAGCCCCGGCGTTATCCGAACGCCTGTGGCCACCCCTTTCCAGGAACAGTCACCGATGGAACATCGTGAAGCGCTGCTGGCGCTGCGAACCTTTCTTTCAACGCAGATTCTCGGCCAGGAAAAACTCATCGAGCGTTTGCTCATCGCCCTGCTCGCCGACGGCCATATGCTGGTCGAGGGCGCGCCGGGTCTGGCCAAGACCAAAGCGATCAAAGAACTCGCCGAGGGCATCGAAGCCCAGTTCCATCGCATTCAGTTCACCCCTGACCTGCTGCCGGCCGACATCACCGGCACCGAGATCTATCGCCCGGAAACCGGCAGTTTCGTGTTCCAGCAAGGGCCGATCTTCCACAACCTGGTGCTGGCGGACGAAATCAACCGTGCGCCGGCCAAGGTGCAATCGGCGCTGCTCGAAGCCATGGCCGAGCGTCAGGTCAGTGTCGGTCGCAGCACCTATGAACTGTCGCCACTGTTTCTGGTGATGGCCACGCAAAACCCGATCGAACAGGAAGGCACCTACCCGCTGCCGGAAGCCCAGCTCGACCGTTTCCTGATGCACGTGAAAATCGGTTTCCCGGACGCTGCCGTCGAACGCCGCATCCTCCAGCAGGCCCGTGGCGAAGCGCTGAACGGCGAAACCAAGCCTGAACGCCGCGTGAGCCAGCAGGCAATCTTTGCCGCGCGCAAGGAAATCCTTGGTCTGTACATGGCCGATGCCGTGGAGGAATACCTCGTGCAACTGGTCATGGCCACCCGTACGCCGGCCAAGTTCGACCCGGAAATGGCCGAGTGGATCGCCTATGGCGCCAGCCCGCGCGGTTCCATCGCCCTCGACCGCTGCGCCCGTGCCCACGCCTGGCTGGCCGGTCGCGACTTCGTCAGCCCGGAAGACATTCAAGCGGTGCTGTTCGACGTGTTGCGCCACCGCATCATTCTGTCGTTTGAAGCCGAAGCCGCCGGCATCGATCAGGATCGGGTGGTGCAGCGGATTCTCGACGTCGTAGCCGTCGCTTGACCCCCATGAACGCCCCTTTGCCGTCCGAACCGGGCATCCGCGTCAGCCTCGCCGAGCTGATCGAGATGCGTCATCGGGTGCGCGAAGTGCAATTGTTTTCCACGCCGAGTCAGCGCAGCCCGCTGATCGGCCTGCATCACTCGAAATTCCGTGGTCGCGGCGTCGACTTCGATCAGGTGCGGGTCTATCAGGCCGGCGACGACGTGCGCACCATCGACTGGCGCGTGACGGCGCGCACGCAAGAGCCGCACACCAAACTTTTCCATGAAGAACGCGAACGGCCGATTTTCATCATGGTCGAGCAAAGCACGCGGCTGTTTTTCGGTTCCGGGCTGATGTTCAAATCGGTACTGGCGGCGCAAGCGGCGGCGCTGATCGGCTGGGCCGCGCTGGGCCACAACGATCGGGTCGGCGGACTGGTATTCGGTGACAACGAGCATTACGAAATCAAGCCACGACGCAGCAAGCAAAGCCTGCTGCAACTGCTCAACCGTCTGGTGAAGGTCAATCAGTCGCTGCACACCGAGCGTGAGCCGGATCGCGATGCCTTTGGCGTAGCCCTGCGCCGCGCCCGCGAAGTGCTGCGCCCCGGCAGCCTGGCCATCGTGATCTGCGATGAACGCGCGTTGTCCGACAGCGCCGAGCAACAGCTGAGCCTGCTGGCGCGCCATTGCGATCTGCTGATGCTGCCCATCTCTGATCCGCTGGATCATGCCCTCCCCGCTGCCGGCCTGCTGAGGTTTGCCGAGCGCGGCGCACAACTGGAACTCGACACGCTGAATTTCGACCTGCGCCAGACTTATCGCGCCCAAGCCGAAGCACGCATCGCCCGCTGGGAACTGCTCGCGCAAAAGTTGCGGGTGTTGCTGATGCCGCTGAGCACGCAAAGTGAAATGGTCGAGCAGATGCGCGCGTTCCTCAATCCGCAGCGTCCGGGGAAAGGTCGATGAACGGCCTCGAACAACTGCACCCGCTGATCTCGCCGCCCCCGATTGCCTTCTGGCCACCGGCGCCGGGTTGGTGGCTGCTGCTTCTGTTGCTGCCGCTGCTGGGTTTCGCCGTAAGGCGCCTGCGCCGTTTCATTCCCATGAAGAAACGCCCGATCGTACGCGCCGAACAGCCGCTCGACCCGGTGCGCATCGCCGCCCTCGCCGAACTCGCGCAAATGCCCAAGCCCTACGACGGCGCCCCGGCCGGTGCCTGGTTGCAACAACTCAATGGCCTGCTCAAACGCCTGTGCCGCAACCACTACCCGTACAGCCAGAGCCACACCCTCAACGGGCGTAAATGGCTGGCATTCCTCGATAACCGCTGCCCGGCGGCGGGCCTGACGCGCTGGATGGTGCTGGTCGAAGGCGCGTACAAACCGGAATGCAAACTCGACGACAAGGCCATCGCCGGCCTGACCCAAGCCGTCGACACGTGGATTCGCAAACATGTTTGAGTTCGCCTGGCCGTGGATCTTTGCGCTGTTGCCGCTGCCGTGGTTGATGCGCCTTGTGCTGCCGGTGGCCGACAGCGGCGAACCGGCGCCGCAAGTCAGCTTTCTGTCCGACCGCGCAGGCCTCGCCCGCCGTCGCGCCCGGGCGAATCTGCCGGCGTGGCGTCAACAGGCGCCGTTCATGCTGCTGTGGCTGTTGCTGCTGACTGCCGCCGCTCGCCCGCAATGGCTCGGCGAGCCGTTGCCGATTGCCGCCAGTGGCCGCGATCTGCTGGTGGCGGTGGACGTGTCCGGCTCCATGGATTTCCCCGATATGCAGTGGCAGGACGAAGAAGTCAGTCGCCTGACCCTGGTGCAACATCTGCTCGGCGATTTCCTTGAAAGCCGCGACGGCGACCGCGTCGGTTTGATCCTGTTCGGCAGTCAAGCGTACCTGCAAGCGCCATTGACCTTCGACCGCCACACCGTGCGCGTCTGGCTCGACGAAGCGCGGATCGGCATTGCCGGCAAGAACACCGCCATCGGCGATGCCATCGGTCTGGCCCTGAAACGCCTGCGCATGCGCCCGGCGCAAAGCCGCGTGCTGATTCTGGTGACTGACGGCGCCAACAATGGCGGTGAAATCGATCCATTGACCGCAGCCAGATTAGCCGCCAGCGAAGGCGTGAAAATCTATCCAATCGGCATCGGCGCCAATCCGGAAGACAGCGGTTCGACCGGTCTGCTCGGCGTCAATCCGAGCCTGGACCTCGACGAACCGGCGCTCAAGGCCATCGCCGAAGTCACCGGTGGCCAATACTTCCGTGCGCACGACGGCAAAGAACTGCAAGCGATCAAGGACACCCTCGACCAGCTCGAACCGGTGACCCAGCAACCGACTCAGGCACGCCCGGCTCAGGCGTTGTATCACTGGCCTCTGGCACTGGCGCTGTGGTTGAGCCTGCTGCTGGTCGCCCGCGAATTGTGGCCGGATAACCCGCTGCAACGCCTGTTCAGCAAGGAGCTGTATCTGCAAAGCCCGCTGCCTGACTGGCGCGAGCGTCTCAAGCGCCTGCGTCTGCGGAGGCGCCGATGATCGCGCTCTGGCCGCACTGGTTCCGTCCTTGGTGGCTGTTGCTGCTGCCGCTGCTCGGCTGGTTGATCTGGCAGCTCTGGCACCGGCAGAAACGCGCCGGGCGCTGGCAGATGATTCTGCCGCCGGCATTCCACGCCACTTTGCTCAGCGGCGGCAACGGACGTGACAGCAAACTGCCGTGGATCGCCCTCGGCGCGGCGTGGTTGCTGACCGTTCTGGCGCTGCTCGGGCCGAGTTGGGAGCGTGTCGAACAGACCAGCCAGAAACCTGCCGACCCTTTAGTGGTGGTGCTCGAACTGACCCCGGAAATGCTCGCCACCGATTCGCCGCCGACACGACTGGAACAGGCGCGGCGCAAGCTGTTCGACCTGTTGCAGGCGCGCAGCGATGCGCAGACCGCCATCGTCGTTTACGCCGGCAGCGCGCACACGCTGGTGCCGTTGTCGGATGACCTGGCCACCAGTCGCAACCTGCTTGATGCGCTCAAGCCATCGCTGATGCCGCAGAGCGGTCATCGCGCCGATCTGGCGGTGAGCAAAGCGCTGGCCTTGTTGAAGCAAGGCGCACTGGGTCAGGGGCGGATTCTGTTGATCGGCTCGTCACTTGATGAACAGGAACGCCAAGGCATTCGTCGTGCGCTCAGTGGTGAATCCGCACAATTGTTGATGCTTGGCGTCGGCACTGCTGAAGGTGCGCCGATTGCTCAAGAGGACGGCAGCTTCCTTAAAGACGAGCAAGGCGCAATCCGTGTGCCGCAGCTCGACAGCCCCGGCCTGAGCGCCTTCCTCAACAGTGTCGGCGGCGACTACCACCCGGCACGACTGGACGAAGCCGACCTCGGCGCCCTCGGCCTGCTCAATGGCCCGCGCAGCTTGCGAGACGATGGCCAGACCGTGCGCCTGGACACTTGGGCCGATCAGGGTTACTGGCTGCTGCTGCCACTATTGTTGCTCGCTGCGTGCGCCGGGCGTCGCGGCTGGTTGTTCTGCCTGCCGTTGCTGCTGTGCCTGCCACAGCCGAGCTACGCTTTCGACTTCGAAGATTTGTGGCTGCGCCCGGACCAACAGGGCCTGCATTTGCTCAAGCAAAAGCGCCCGGCCGAAGCCGCGCAGCATTTCGACGATCATCAGTGGCAAGGGGTGGCGTTGTACGAGGCTGGCGACTACAGTGGCGCCGCCCAGCGCTTTGCCGAGGGCAGCGACGCCCGCGCCCACTACAATCGTGGCAACGCCTTGGCGAAAAGCGGTGAGCTGGAAGCAGCCATCGATGCGTACGAGCAGGCGCTGGAACTGCAACCGGATCTGCGCCCGGCACAGACCAACAAGGCACTGGTGGAGAACCTGCTGAAGCAGAAAAACACCCCGCCGCCCGTTGAGCCGGAACAGAAACCGACCGAGCAAAGTCTGCCCGGCGATGAACCGCCACCCGCTACCGCGCCGCCGCCTGCGGTGAAAAGCGAAACCCAGGGCGACACGCAGCCCGCCGAACCGGCCAGCGAACCACCGCCGACCACGCCGCCGCAACCGGGCCCCAATGAGATTCCGGGCAGCGACGAGGAAGAAGAAACCGACACCGTGCCCACCCTGCGCCCCACCGAGGACAACCTCGAAGGCGAACAACGCCAGGCACTGGAGCAATGGCTGGGCAAGATCCCGGATGACCCGGGCGAACTGTTGCGACGCAAATTCTGGTACGAACAGCAACAACATCAGGATCAGGAAAACACTCGATGACCCGTTTCACCGCTCTCTTGCTGCCCTTGCTGATCTGCACGGCCACCGCCCAGGCGACCGAGTTGACCGCCAGCGTGGATCGCAGTCGCCTGAACTCCGGCGAGACGGTCGAACTCACGCTCGAAACCAGCGACGTCACCCAGTTCGGCAAACCTGACCTGACCCCTCTGGAGCCGCTGTTCGAAGTGCGTGGCACGCGCCAGGTCAACCAGTTGAACACGCTCAATGGCGACAACCGCGCGACCACCCGCTGGATCATCACGCTGTTGCCGAAAGAGAACGGCAGCGTGGTGATTCCGCCGTTGCAGATGGGCGATGTGCAGAGCCAGCCAATCACCGTGCAAGTGGTTGAAAGCGCTACCCGCGAAGACAACAACGGCCTCGATCCGGTGTTCATCGAAGCCAGTCTCGATCAGTCCAGCGTCTATGTGCAGGCCCAGGCGATCCTGACGTTGCGCATCTACCATTCAGTGTCGCTGTACGACGACAGCAGCCTGACCCCGTTGCAGATCACCGATGCGCGCATCGAGCAACTGGGCGATACGCGAACGTACGAGAAAGACATCAACGGTGTGCGCCACGGCGTGATCGAAATGCGTTATGCGATCTACCCGCAGCACAGCGGCTTGCTGACCATTGCCCCGCAAACGTTCAGCGCCACGCTGGTCGATCCTCAACCGTCCCCGGACGTCAGCGCACAAGGGCCGAAGCCGGGCAAACTGATGCGTGTCAGTTCCGCCGACATCCCGTTGACGGTCAAACCCAAACCCCTGACCTACCCCGTCGACGCGCCATGGCTGCCCGCGCGCAGTCTGACGTTGAGCGAAAGCTGGAATCCGGAACCGGAGCACACGCAGGTGGGCGACTCGCTGACCCGCAGCCTGACCCTGAAAGTCGAAGGTCTCGCCAGTTCGCAACTGCCAGTGCTGCCCGCCACCGACGTCAACGGTTTGCGCCGCTACCCCGATCAACCGGTGCTGAGCAATCAAAGCACCGACCGCGGCCTGGTCGGCACGCGCGAAGAACGCGAAGCGCTGGTGCCCAGCCGTAGCGGCGCAATCGACCTGCCGACGGTCGACGTGGTGTGGTGGAACACCTTCGAAGATCACCTGGAACACAGCAGCTTGCCCGCACGCACCCTGCAAGTGGCGAACAACCCGAGCCTGCAGGTCGATACGCCGGCCGGTACGCTGCAACCGAGTGTCGTCGATAACGATGTGTTGTGGTGGTGGAAGCTCAGCACGCTGATTCTCGCCTGCACCACCCTGCTCGGCTTCGGCCTCTGGTGGCGCGCGCGCTGGCAACCGGCGGTACATCGCGCCGCCCAAACCGGCCCGAGCCCGCGCACCTTGATGGATGACATCAAGCGCGCGAGCCAGGCCAACGATCCGCAAGCAACGCGGCAGGCGCTGGATGCGTGGGCGCGTCAACAGCCGGAAACCCTGGCGGACATGGCGGCGCGGTTTGTGCCCTTGTCGGACGCCCTCGACGGGCTCAACGGCGCGCTTTACAGCGAAACCGGCCAGCATTGGCAAGGTGAAGATTTGTGGCGAGCGATCCGCACGATTCCGACCGCTGAGCGCGTACACGACCCAGTGGGCGACAGTGGCCTGCCACCGCTTTATCCGAAGTAAAAGATCAAAAGATCGCAGCCTTCGGCAGCTCCTACAGGAGTTATGTGTAGGAGCTGCCGAAGGCTGCGATCTTTTGATTTTGCTAAAGATCAAAAAAGACCAAAGGCAATCGGCGGCACGCAGATTGATGCGCAGGTTTAAAGTCTACCTGTCATTTCCAGAGGACAGACGATTACATTCTTATAAATAATCCAACCAGTCATTTGAATTAACCGAACGCCCCTTTTCACAAAAATCCTCATATCGCTCTCTGTATCTATCTAGAGAAGCAGCTGCAACATCTATGCAAATATATCCACGCCCTCTCTCCTCAACAGACAGAGACACGGGATTTATTTTGATCGGAGAGTCGCTTACCACGATTCCCGACAATTTCGACCTGTGAAATATAAAGCTCTTCCCTCCACCGAGTGGAAGAACCAGCTCTGCAACTGCAAATATTATCTCCGGCCTTGAAATCTCGTAGCGATCACCCTCCGCATAGTTTTCGCAGTAGTTCTCCGGAACGAGGAACAATCTATGATTTATAATTACCAGCCACCCTTGCAAGTCAACACAAGCGCCAACTTTCATTACCACTCCCCAATCACAGTAGCGTCACATAGCATTAGCCAACGCTTTTTCTGTTCAAGCGCTGTCTTTTGACTCACCGTAGCTCTTGAGAAAGAAACACATTGCGCACGGTGTCCATGTCCGACCGAATGGCTTTCAGTTCTTCGTCATCGGCCCCGGCTTCGGCCAGACTCTCAACGCTGCACTGCCCGTACGTATCGATCAAAATACCCAACATATCAACCGCGTAGGGGCTGTCTTTCGATAACTTCAGGCCTCGCCGGAGACCTTCCATATAAATCGCCGTCTGCAGGATTGCATTGGGGCCAGGTGCGTCTTTGCGCATCAGGCGCTCCAGCTCGTCCTGAGCATAGGCAAATGCTTGCTCGGGACGAAACCCGAGCTCATCCATCGCGTGAGAATAAAGCCCTTTGACCATCCCTCTGGCCTGATTGAACAAGCTTTCAACACGCATTTCTCTTCTACTCCGGTTCAACCAGCGGCGATTCGCACCAGCGAAAACGATGTCAATATAGTGGCTCGATGGTAGGCAGCGGATATCAGGGCGTCAATTTTTTGAAATCGACGTGATACGCGCGTCCTCCTCCCGGACAAGCCCTCCCAGCGCAATAATCTGTAAACTCTCCCCTTTTCGCCGCGCGCTCCATCCGTGGCCATCAACTCATTCTGTAGCGGAGTCCACCTTGCGTCTGTTCCACACCTCCGACTGGCACCTTGGGCAAAACCTGCACGGCCAGGAGCGCGATTTCGAGCATGCGTGCTTCCTCGAATGGCTGCTGCGCCAATTGCAATTGGCGCAGCCGGATGTGCTGCTGATTGCCGGGGACATCTTTGACACGGTCAATCCGCCGGTCAAAGCCCAGGAACGCCTTTACGATTTCATCGTCAGCGCCCACGAGCAGCAGCCGTTGCTGACCATCGTGATGATCGCCGGCAACCACGATTCCGGCTCGCGGATCGAACTGCCCGCGCCGTTGATGCGCCGTTTGCGCACCCATGCGCCGGGCCGGGTGTTGTGGCTGGACGATGGCCAGCTCGATGCCGAACGTCTACTGCTGCCGCTGCCCAATGCACAAGGCGAGATTGCCGCGTGGTGCCTGGCGCTGCCGTTCCTGCGCCCGGCGGAAGTGACGGGCGCGCATTTGGGCGACAACTATTTGCGTGGCATCGGTCAGGTGCACGAATGGCTGATCGAAGCGGCCAACGCCAAGCGCAAACCCGGCCAGGCGCTGATTGCCATCAGCCACGCGCACATGGCCGGCGGCTCGGTATCGGAAGACTCCGAGCGCAGTCTGATCATCGGTAATGCCGAAGCCCTGCCCGCCAGTCTCTTCGGGCCAAGCATCAGCTATGTCGCCCTCGGCCATTTGCACAAGCCGCAGAAGGTCAACGGTGAAGAACGCATTCGCTACAGCGGTTCGCCGATTCCGTTGTCGTTCTCTGAGATCGGCTATCAGCATCAGATTCTCGATATCAGCCTCGATGGCGAAACGCTGGTCAGCGTCGAACCGAAACTGATCCCGCGTTCGGTCAATCTGCAACGTATCGGCCCGGCACCGCTGGCCGAGATCCTGCTGCAACTGGCAGACCTGCCGAACATCGATCTGCTTGCCGAAACCCAGCGTCAGCCGTGGCTGGAAGTGCGGGTGATCCTCGACGAGCCGCAGCCAGACCTGCGCCATCAAGTGGAAAATGCCCTGCAAGGCAAAGCCGTGCGGCTGGTGCGCATTGCCGCCGAATACGCCGGTAAACGTGGCGCTGACGGCGAGGAGGAAGGCACCACACTGATCGAACTCGACCAACTGACGCCGCAGGAACTGTTCAGCCGCGCCTGGCTCGACAACTACGGCAACGAGGTCGATGAGCAAACGCTGAAGGACTTCGCCGAACTGCTGCAAGACGTACAACTGGAGGGCGAGCAGCCATGAAGATTCTCGCCATTCGCTTGAAGAACCTCGCCTCGCTGGCCGGTCCGTTCGAAATCGATTTCACCGCTGAACCGTTGGCCAGCGCTGGGCTGTTTGCGATTACCGGCCCGACCGGCGCCGGCAAAAGTACCCTGCTCGATGCTTTGTGTCTGGCGCTGTTCGGTGCCGTGCCGCGCCTGAACAACACCGGGCGTGACGCCAAAGTCCCCGATGCCGACGGCGAAATCGCCACCGGTGACCCGCGCACTTTGCTGCGTCGCGGCACCGGCGAAGGTTATGCCGAAGTGGATTTTGTCGGTGTCGATGGCCGACGCTATCGGGCGCGCTGGGAAGCCAATCGTGCGCGTGAGAAGGCAGGCGGCAAGCTGCAAGCCAGTCGTCAGAGCCTGCGCGACATCGATCAGGATCAACTGCTCGCCAGCCAGAAAGGCGAATACAAAACCCAGCTGGAAGCGGCACTGGGCCTGAACTTCGAACAGTTCACCCGCGCCGTGCTGCTGGCGCAGAGCGAGTTCAGCGCGTTCCTCAAAGCGGACGACAACGATCGCAGCGAACTGCTGGAGAAACTCACCGACACCGCGCTGTATACCCGCCTCGGCCGTCGCGCCTTCGACAAGACCAAAGAGGCTCGCGAAGCACACAAGCTACTGCAGGATCAAGCCACCGGCGTCACCCCGTTGCCACCCGAGGCGCGAGCGGAACTGGATGAGCGCTTCAACGCCGCGCAGCAACAACTGAAGTTGCAGCAGGCGCAGCTCAAACAACTTGAGCAACAGCACGGCTGGCTCAAGGATTTGCGCGTATTGCAGGACGCGCAACAGGCCGCCACCGAGCAACTGCACAGTGCACGGCAGCAATCGGAAAGTCTGGCCGGCGAGCGGGTGAAACTGACACGACTCGAACAGCTCGGCCCGCAGCGGCACCAGTTCGCGCGTAAAACCGAGCTCGATGCGCTGCTGACGCCACTGGCTGCGCAAATAGCCGCGCACACGCAGCAACACACAGAACTGACTGAGCGCCAGACGCAACTTGAACAAGCCCTCGAAGCGGCAAAAGTCACTCTGAGCCAAGCGCAGCAACGGCAAGGGGAGAACGCGCCGCTGTTGCGTCAGGCCTTTGAAGAGCAAAGCACCCTCGCCCGCCTGAGCAAGGATGTGGCGGCTGCCGCTGAAGCCCGAGACAGTGCAAAAACCGGCTGCACCGAAGGCCAGAAAACCATACAGGTTTTGCAGGAAAAACAGACTCAGGTCGGCGAACGTCTGCAACGCATCGCCGCTGAGCTTGAGCAAAGTGCCCATCTGGCGCCGTTGAGCGACGCGTGGAATGCCTACCGTGATCGTCTGCAACAACTGATGCTGATCGGCAATCGCCTGAACAAGGGTCAGGCCGAGCTGGCGAGCCTGGAAGATAACGCCGCCCGTAGCGCCGATACATTGACCACGCAGAAACAGCAACTGGAAGTGTTGTTCAAGGAAGCCGGCGCCGAACCCGACGCCGTCGCCGAACAGATCGGCCTCCTCGGCACGCTGCTGCAGGACAACCGCAAACAACTGCGCGCCTTTGAAGACTTGTCACGCCTGTGGGCCACGCAACAGGATCTGGACAAGCGCAGCAGCGAACTGCAACAGCGTCAGCTCAGCGCCCAGCAGGAGCGCGAACGCCTGACCCAGGACGGGGTGAAAAGCAAAGCCGAACTGACCGTCGCCGAACAAACCCTCAACGTCACCCGCGAGCTGCTCGAGCGCCAGCGGCTGGCGCGCAGTGCCAGTGTCGAAGAGTTGCGCGCGCAGTTGCAGGATGATCAGCCGTGCCCGGTGTGTGGCAGCAATGAGCATCCGTATCACCAGCCGGAAGCACTGCTGCAAAGCCTTGGTCGTCATGATGAAAGCGAACAGGCCAACGCGCAGCAAGTGGTCGATCAGCTCAAGGAAAAACTCAGCGAATTGCGGGCCGACGTGGGGGCGGTCATTGCTCAGCAGAAAGAGCTGCTGCAACAGCAGGAACAACTGACGACTCAGCAGCAAGCACTCGCGCCAAGCCTCGACGCGCATCCGCTGGCCGCGCAGTTGTTCAATCAGGACGCCGACAAGCGCGATGCCTGGGTGAGCCGGCAACATGAGCAACTGAACCAGAGCATCGCTCAGGACGAACAACGCCAGAGCGCCCTGCTCACCCTGCAACAGGATGCCGCGCGTCTGACCCAGCAATTGCGTCAGGCCGAAACGGCGCATCAGCAGGCCGCGCAACAGCTGAGCAACCAGCAACGCGAACTGAGCAGCGACCACCAGCGCCTTGACGAAGAACTGACGGCATTCGCCACCCTGCTCCCGGCCGACACCCTTGAAGCCCTGCGCCAGGAGCCGGCGGCTACCTTCATGCAGCTCGACCGGCAGATCGCCGAGCGCCTGGCGCAAGTCGATCAGCAAAAGGAAGAGTTGAGCGAGCAGCAACAACGCCAGCAGACCCTGGAAAAAGAACAGGATCGTCAGCAGACCCGAGTCGTGCAAGCGCAGACGGCGCAGCAGCAGTTCACCGCGTTGGCCGATCAGCAGCAAATCTGCCAGCAGAAACTCACGCAATTGCTTGGCGAGCACAGCAGCGCCGAACAGTGGCAGCAGCAGCTTGAGCAGCGGGTGGAACAGGCACGCAACGCAGAAGCCAACACCGCGCAGGAGCTGCAAAGCGTGCGCACGCAACTTGTGCAGATCGCCGCTGAACTCAAGGCGCAGCAAGAACGCTTGCAGGCGCTGGAAAGCGAAGAACAGGATCTGGCGAGCAAGATTGCCGACTGGCGTGCGCGTCACCCCGAGCTGGATGACGGAGGCCTCGAAGACTTGCTGCGGGTCGATGACACGCAACTCGGCGAACTGCGTCAACGCTTGCAACAGAACGAAAAAGCCATTGAGCAGGCCACGGTCCTGTTGCAGGAGCGTGAGCGGTTACTGCTCGACCATCAGGCACAAAGCAACGGCAATCTCGACGCCGAACAACTCGCTACAGCTCTGGCTGACCTGCAAAACCAATTCACTGTCAGCGAACAGCAGTGCGCCGAACTGCGCGCCGAGCAAGTCGAGGATCAACGTCGGCAGAACGCCAATCAGGCGCTGGCCCAGCAAATCGCCGACGCCTACGCCGAGTATCAACGCTGGGCGCGGCTGAGTGCCTTGATCGGTTCGGCGACTGGCGACACTTTCCGCAAGATTGCCCAGGCCTACAACCTCGACCTGTTGGTGCATCACGCCAACGTGCAACTGCGCCAACTGGTCAAACGCTATCGTCTCAAGCGCGGCGGCAGCATGCTTGGCCTGCTGGTGATGGACACGGAAATGGGTGACGAACTGCGCTCGGTGCATTCGTTGTCCGGCGGCGAAACCTTTCTGGTGTCGCTGGCGCTGGCCTTGGGCTTGGCATCGATGGCCTCGAGCACGCTGAAAATCGAATCGCTGTTTATCGATGAAGGCTTCGGCAGCCTCGATCCGGAGTCGTTGCAACTGGCGATGGATGCGCTCGATGGCTTGCAGGCCCAGGGTCGAAAAGTCGCAGTGATTTCCCACGTGCAGGAAATGCACGAACGGATTCCCGTGCAGATTCAGGTGCAGCGTCAGGGCAACGGTTTGAGCACACTGGAGGTGAAATGAACACGTTGTATTCCTTCCGCCGCTGCCCGTATGCGATGCGGGCGCGGATGGCCCTGCGCTATTCGGGCGTGCCGGTGGACATCGTTGAAGTCAGCCTCAAGGCCAAACCGGCGGAGATGCTGGCGATCTCGCCCAAAGGTACGGTGCCGGTGCTGGATGCCGGTGGGCGGGTGATCGATGAGAGTCTGGAGATCATGCACTGGGCACTGGCGCAGAATGATCCGCAGGACTGGTTGCTTGATGGCGATTCGCGAATTGCCGAGTTGATCGAGGCGAATGATCAGGGGTTCAAGGTTGATTTGAATCGCTACAAGTATGCCGAGCGTTATCCGGAGCAACCGATGGAGTTTTATCGGGCTGAGGGCGCGGTGTATTTGCAGCGGTTGGAGGGGTTGCTGCAGGATCGCGATTATTTGCTGGCGGATCATCCGAGCCTGGCGGATATCGCCCTGCTGCCGTTTGTTCGGCAGTTTGCGCATGTCGATCGTGAGTGGTTTGCCCAGACGCCTTATGTTCGCTTACAAGCCTGGTTGCAGCGTTTCCTCGAATCCGACCTCTTCACCTCGATCATGAAGAAATAACCCTTACCTTCCTGCGTTGATCGTTCCCACGCTCTGCGTGGGAATACCTCAAGGGACGCCCTGCGTTCCAATCGGACGCGGAGCGTCCGGGGCTGCATTCCCACGCGGAGCGTGGGAACGATCAGTCAAGCGCTTTACGCCAGCGCGTTGCACATGCCGAGTGCCATGCAATCCACTTCGAATGGCCCGAGAAAATCGGCCGAAGCCTTTACCGGTGGATTCCCCGCCATCAGCCCCAGCGTATTCGCCCGTTCAATGTTGTGCGCGATGTTGTGGTTGGCCTCTATGGCCCGGGCCAGTGCGCCTACCGAGCCTTGGCCGATACCCAATAATGAAGCGCCGTTGGTGAAGAACGCCAAACCGGCAACTACCCAAAGTCTGTAGCCCTTCATGCGCCGCCGACTCCCGCGAGTTCGGCCCGGTCGACCATCACGCTCTGCGAGCGGACTTCGAACTGGATGCCGGGGTGGGCGACGTCGATCGGTGCGTCGAACGTGTGTTCCATCTGCGAGGCGATGCTGACGACCAGCACCACGGCCAGGTACAGACCGATGGCCAGGTAGGCGCCGCGTTTGGCTGAAGTGATGATTGCGCTGGCCATGGTGTTCTCCCGTGGGCATGTTTCGATGCCCACAGAATCAATCAAATAAGCCGCGCTAACCACTCAGGGTTTGCCATAGTGAACATCAGCTTCGTTGATTATTTAGCCAGTCTATCTGCGTGTTTGAAGAACCCTATCGTGCTGCGAAAAACACACGCAAACGCGTAGGAGCTGCCGAAGGCTGCGATCTTTTGATTTTGCTTTTGCCGATCGTTCCCACGCTCTGCGTGGGAATGTAGCCCGTGACGCTCCGCGTCACTGGACGCAGAGCGTCCCTAGAGGCATTCCCACGCAAAGCGTGGGAACGATCAGGGCAAGATCAAGATCGCAGCCTTCGGCAGCTCCTACAGGGGAGTTCGGTGCAGGCGTTCAGTGCTGGGCTTTGTGATCCAGTGCGGCGTAGAAGTTGGCGCTTTGTTGCAGGTATTTCTGGGTGTAGCTCTGGGTGTGGGATTTTTTGCTGGCGATTTCAACGTTGGCACCGGCTGGCAGTACCACGGTGGCAGAGATGGCGGAAGCGGCAATCACGGAGAAGAGATTGAAGTTCATGGCGGTAACCCTCGTGTTCGGTTGGCTTGCTTGCCCGGTTGGGCCGTGAAGCAAACTTAACGCTCGAGGGTTGATTGCCTGAAATGCTTTGTAACGTTAGCCGATATCAGTGCAATTAATACAAGCAGACAGGCCCCGTAAACCGGGGCCTGTGGCTTATTGTCGCAGCAAAAACTTCAGGTCGCTCGGCGCGTCCATCGGCAGTTTCTGCACGGTTTTACCGAGCAGACCGGTCTTGGCATCGCGCTCGACGACGACAATCTGGTTGCTCTTCTGGTTGGCGATCAGCAGGAATTTGCCACTTGGATCGAGGCTGAACTCACGCGGGTGATCACCCTCAACCGAACGCTTTTGCAGCTCTTTGAGCTGCGCGGTCGCCGGATCGATGCTGAACACCACCAGCTGATTGGCGGTGCCACGGTTGCTGACGTAGAGGAACTTGCCATCGGCAGACGTGTGCAATGCCGCCCCGGCCTTGTCCGATGTCGGCTGACCGGTGGCCAGATCGACCAGTTGGGTTTGCGTCAGTACGCCGTCGTGGTAGTCGAACACCGCGACCTGCGCGCTCATTTCCATGGTCAGCCAGGCGTGCTTGCCGTCAGCACTGAACAGCAGATGACGCGGGCCGCTGCCGGCCGGCAAGGGCACTGCGGCGGTCATCGCCGGCGTCAGCGGCAAGTCCGGGTTGGCCTTCGGATCGAACAGGTAGACGAAAACCTTGTCCGCGCCCAGATCGTTGGAGAATACGTAGCGGCCGTCAGGCGAAGAAACCGTCGAGTGCACGTGGTTGGAGGCCTGGCGCTCAAGATTGATCCGGCTGGCCGGGTGCGCGCTCATCTGCACGACAGGTTTGAGTTTGCCGTCGGCACCGACCGGCAATACCGCCAGCGTTCCACCCGGATCTTCCATCACTGAATAATTGCTGACGAACAAGTGGCTGGCGTCAGCGCTGAGGCTTGAATGGGTCGGCTCGTTGCCCAGGCTTTGCACTTGATTGATCAGGGTCAGCGTGTGGGTTTTCGGATCGATCGAATAGCTGCTGACGCGACCGACCGGGTCTTCCTGGCCCGGGCCGTTCTCGTTGACCACAAACAGGCGCTGCTGGTCTTTGGACAGGGTCAGCCAGGACGGGTTTTCACTTTTGACCACTTGCAGCGGTTTCGCGTCGATCTGGCCCGTAGCGCTGTCGAAGTTCATTCGATAGATGCCCTGGCTGGTGCCGGCGGTGTAGGAACCGACCAGCAATTGGAAGCTTTCTGCGGAGGCCGTGGACAGGCCCATGGCACCGACGCTGCCGGCCATCAGCAGCGGCCAGAATTTACGCATTTTCATCAGTGTCATCCTCATCGTCGCTGCTGCTGACTACATCGCCGTGGCAGACCAGGCGGTGTTCGCCGACCGCTTTGGTTTCATTGAAATAACCGACGATCAGCCAGCTTTGCAGGGAGTCATCAAACGTTGCCGCTGCAACCTGAGCCGGGGTGAACTCCCAATGCTTGGCCGCTCGGCCATCGATGCATTCGATGTGCAGGTTATCGTCCTCGTCGAGGGCGAATTCGAAGGCATGCAGGCCGTCGATTTCGACCATACCGCAGTGTTCGAGGGCGTTGAGAAGGGTTTGGGCAGTCATGGCAAACAGTCTTTCTAAGGGGGGAAAGGGCCAATGATAGCTCATTGTCGTACCTGCCCCTTGTAGGAGTGAGCCTGCTCGCGATGGCGGTGTGTCATCCAACAGATATGTTGAATGCGAAACCACTATCGCGAGCAGGCTCACTCCTACAGGGGATTGGGGGGTGTCAGAGGGCTTCGCGGCTAGGTTTGCCGTCGACCAGGCGCTGGATGCGCAGCGGGTTGGCATTTTTCAGCGGCTCGGGCAGCAAGCTGTCCGGGTAATTCTGGAAGCACACCGGGCGCAGAAAGCGGTCGATGGCCAGCGTACCGACCGAGGTGCCGCGTGCGTCGGATGTCGCCGGATACGGCCCGCCATGGACCATCGAATCGCACACCTCGACACCGGTCGGATAGCCGTTGAGCAGGATCCGCCCGACCTTCTGTTCCAGCAGCGGTGTCAGTTCTGCGAAGCGCTCGAAGTCCGCCAGCTCACCAATAATAGTCGCAGTGAGTTGCCCGTGCAGGCCATGCAATGCCGCACTGAGTTGCGCCTGATCCGCCACTTCGACAATCACCGTGGTCGGGCCGAACACTTCTTCCTGCAGCACTTCATCGCCATTGATCAGCAGACTGACGTCGGCCTTGAACAACTGTGGCTGCGCCTGATTGCCCTGCTGTGGATTACCCGCAAGATGTTCAATACCGGCGTGTGCCAACAGCTTCTGCAAGCCTTTGCCGTAGCTGCCGAGAGTGCCGGCGTTGAGCATGGTTTGTGCCGGTTGATCACCGATCAGACCCGCAACCTGCTGCACGAACGCGCTGAACTCTGGCGAACGAATGCCGATCACCAGACCCGGATTGGTACAGAACTGACCGCAGCCCTGCACCACCGAAGCGGTCAGGTCGCGGGCGACGGTTTCCGAACGCTCGGCAAGGGCCTGCGGCAGGATGATCACCGGGTTGATGCTCGACATCTCTGCAAACACCGGAATCGGTTGCGGGCGCGCAGCGGCCATGTCGCACAGTGCCCGACCGCCCTTGAGCGAACCGGTGAAGCCGACTGCCTGAATCGCCGGATGCTTGACCAGCCACTCACCGACGCCACCACCGTAAATCATGTTGAACACGCCCGCCGGCATGGCGGTTTTTTCAGCGGCGCGGATCAGTGCATCGGCGACCAGTTCAGCCGTGGCCATGTGACCGCTGTGAGCCTTGAACACTACCGGGCAACCGGCGGCCAGCGCCGAAGCGGTATCGCCGCCAGCGGTGGAAAAAGCCAGCGGAAAGTTGCTTGCGCCGAACACCGCCACCGGGCCGAGGCCGATGCGGTATTGGCGCAGATCCGGGCGTGGCAATGGCTGCCGATCCGGCAGCGCCTGATCAATCCGCGCCCCGTAGAAATCGCCCCGGCGCAGCACTTTGGCGAACAGACGCATCTGCCCGCTGGTACGCCCGCGCTCGCCTTGAATCCGTCCGGCCGGCAATGCGGTTTCGCGGCATACCACGGCAACGAAGTCATCGCCGAGGGCATCCAGCTCATCGGCAATCGCATCGAGAAACTGCGCGCGACGTTCGGCGCTGAGGCTGCGATAGGCCGGGTATGCGGCAGCGGCAGCTTTGGCAGCGGCGTCGACTTCTTCAGCCGTGGCCTGGATGAAATCGTGTGGCAGCTGTTCGCCCGTCGTGGCGTCGACCGATTGCAGTTTGACGTTGCCAGCGGCGCTGCGCTGACCGCCGATGTAGTTGTGACCGAGAATCTGAGTCATGGGATCTCCTTAAAGGGTGCCGATGCTGTCCGGTTCATAAGCCGCTGGGACCGGGACGATGCCATTGACCAGCGGCGCACCGAATTCGGCCTGGCTGATTTCAAACACGTCACCCGGTTGGGTGCGGATGCCATCGGCGAACGACAGGGTCGCGGTGCCGAAGAAGTGAATGTGTACGTCACCGGGACGGAGGAACTGGCTGTACTTGAAGTGGTGGTATTCGAGGTTGGCGAGGCTGTGGCACATGTTCGCCTCGCCGCTGAGAAACTCGTTCTGCCAAAGCACTTCGCCGTCACGCAGGATGCGGCTGCTGCCTGCCAGATGTTGAGGCAATTCACCTGTGCGAAGTTCCGGCCCATAGCTGCAACTGCGCAGTTTCGAGTGTGCGAGGTACAGGTAATTCTTGCGTTCCATGACGTGGTCGGAGAACTCGTTGCCAACCGCAAAGCCCAGTCGATAGGGCTTGCCGTCGTTGCCGATGAGGTACAGGCCGGCCATTTCCGGCTCCTCGCCGGCGTCTTCGGCAAACGGCGGTACTGGGAACGGCTGGCCTGGACGGACAACAATGCTGCCGTCGCCCTTGTAGAACCATTCTGGTTGCACACCGGCCTGCCCCGCCGCCGGTTTGCCGCCCTCCACGCCCCATTTGAAGATACGCATGGTGTCAGTCATCGTCGCTTCGTCGCCGCCCTGCTGATGCATTTTGTCCCGCGCCGAGGCGCTGCCCAGATGGGTCAGGCCGGTGCCGCTGATCAACATGTGCGCCGGATCCGGGTGATCGAGTGGCGGCAGGATGCGCAGTTGCGACAGCAGTTCGGCGTAGTCATGGCTGATGCCGAGGCCGAGGGTTTGCACTTGCTGCTCAAGGGTGTTGCCGGCCTCGATGGCGGCGAGTGCCAGATCGCGCACTGTGCGGGCGTCCTGCACTTCGCGCACCAGACCGTTGTCGACCACGCCGACGCGGCGTTCGCGGTTGCTTAATTCGAATTGAACCAGATGCATATGTCCTCTCCTGTCTACAAAACTTCGAAACACTGCAAAACCCTGTGGGAGCTGGCTTGCCAGCGATGGCAATCTGTCTGACACATTGATGTTGGATGTGCCGCCGTCATCGCTGGCAAGCCAGCTCCCACAGGTTTAGTGGTGATTGGTGGTTGGGTTTCAGGTTCGGGTGGCGCCGCGGGCGCTGGCGGCAAATTGGTCAACCGGCAGGACGTGTTTGCGTTCCAGTACACGGTAGACGATGCCGGTCAGGATCAAGCCGAACACCATCACCCCCGAGAGGAAGTACAGCCCTGACGCCAGATTGCCGGTGTATTCCTTCAACGCGCCAATCACAAACGGCCCGATGTACCCACCCAGATTCCCCACCGAGTTGATCAAGGCAATCCCCGCCGCCGCACTCGCGCCAGCAAAGAACCGCCCCGGCAAGGTCCAGAACACCGCCGTGCAGGAAAACAGCGCGAACGCCACCAGGCACAATGCCGCCAGTTGCGCCACCGGCAACGACAGCCAGGCGCTCATGAACAGGCCAATCGCGCCCAGCACATAAAGCACGGCGAGGTGCCCGTAGCGATCATTCAAGCGGTCAGAACTGCGCGGCACGATGAGCAAACCGATGATCCCGAAGATGTACGGCACCGACGAGACGAAACCGGTGACCAGATCGCTGCCACCGAATTGCTTGATCAGCGTCGGCAACCACAAACCCAAGCCATAAATGCTCAACGTCACCGGCAGGTAAAACAGCGCCAGCAGCAACACACGTTTGTCTTTCAGCGCATGCAGCGGATTGCCGTGACGGGTCTGGCCGTATTCCTGCAGATCTTTTTTCAGCTCGCCGGTGAGCCAGTCTTTCTCGGCCTGATCCATCCATTTCACTTGCTGTGGGCCGTCCGGCAACCAGCGCAGCACCGGCCAGGTCAGCAGGATCGCCGGGGTGCCAATGACAATGAACAGCCACTGCCAGCCATGCAGACCGAGAACGCCGTCCATGCCAAGCAAACCGCCGGAAACGGGACCTGTGATCATCATCGCAATCGGTTGCGAGAGGATGAACAGCCCAAGGATCTTGCCGCGATGGCGCACCGGGAACCATTGGGTGATGTAGTAGAGAACGCCGGGGAAGAACCCCGCCTCGGCCGCGCCGAGCAGAAAGCGCATCACGTAGAAACTGTGCGGGCCTTGGACGAAGGCCATGCCGATAGTGATGGCGCCCCAGGTGATCATGATCCGCGCGAACCAGCGTCGTGCGCCGAAGCGTTCGAGCATCAGGTTGCTGGGAATTTCGAGGAGGAAGTAGCCAATGAAGAACAGCCCGGCGCCGAGGCCGTAAGCCGCATCGCCGATGCCGATGTCGGCGCCCATGTGCAGCTTGGCGAAGCCGACGGCGGAGCGATCCACATAGGCGATCAGGTACAGCAGGATCAGGAAGGGAATCAGTTTCAGCGTTATGCGCCGTATCAGCCGCAGTTCCTGGCTCATGAGATCGGTCTCCGATTGTTGTTTTTATAGAACCTCGGGGGACGCCTCTCACGGAAAACCGTCAGGGCCATCCCTCCGTCAAAAACGACTATATAGTAATACTAATTCACCAACAACACTTCCAAACGCAGGATTTTGCGCTTAGATTAGGCCGTAGCTGGAACACTATAGTCATACAATAAGAGAATCGATCATGTCTGATAAGAAACCCACCCTGCGCTCCGCCCAATGGTTTGGCACGGCCGACAAGAACGGCTTCATGTACCGCAGCTGGATGAAGAATCAGGGCATCGCCGACCACCAGTTCCATGGCAAGCCGATCATCGGCATCTGCAACACCTGGTCGGAACTGACCCCGTGCAACGCGCACTTCCGCCAGATCGCGGAGCACGTCAAACGCGGGGTGATCGAGGCCGGTGGTTTTCCAGTGGAATTCCCGGTGTTCTCCAACGGCGAATCGAACCTGCGCCCGACCGCCATGCTTACCCGCAACCTGGCGAGCATGGACGTTGAAGAAGCGATTCGCGGTAACCCGATTGACGGCGTGGTGCTGTTGACCGGGTGCGACAAAACCACCCCGGCGCTGCTGATGGGCGCGGCCAGTTGCGACGTGCCGGCCATCGTCGTCACCGGCGGGCCGATGCTCAACGGCAAGCACAAGGGCAAGGACATCGGCTCCGGCACTGTGGTCTGGCAGCTCAGCGAACAGGTCAAGGCTGGCACCATCACCATCGACGATTTCCTCGCGGCCGAGGGCGGCATGTCGCGTTCGGCAGGCACTTGCAACACCATGGGCACCGCATCGACCATGGCCTGCATGGCGGAAGCACTCGGCACTTCGCTGCCGCACAACGCAGCAATTCCAGCGGTGGACGCGCGGCGTTATGTGCTGGCACACATGTCCGGCATGCGCGCGGTGGAGATGGTTCGCGAAGATCTGAAACTGTCGAAGATCCTGACCAAGGAAGCCTTCGAAAACGCTATCCGCGTGAACGCCGCCATCGGTGGTTCGACCAACGCGGTGATTCACTTGAAAGCCATCGCCGGGCGCATTGGCGTCGAGTTGGATCTGGACGATTGGACGCGCATCGGTCGCGGCATGCCAACCATCGTCGACCTGCAACCGTCCGGGCGTTTCCTGATGGAAGAGTTCTATTACGCCGGTGGTTTGCCAGCGGTGCTGCGTCGTCTCGGTGAAGCCAATCTGATTCCCAACCCGAATGCGCTGACGGTCAACGGCAAGTCCATCGGCGAGAACACCAAGGATGCGCCGATTTATGGCGAAGACGAGGTGATCCGCACCCTCGACAATCCGATTCGCGCCGACGGTGGCATCTGTGTGTTGCGCGGCAATCTGGCGCCACTGGGTGCGGTGCTCAAGCCGTCCGCCGCGACGCCGGAATTGATGCAGCATCGTGGGCGCGCGGTGGTGTTCGAGAACTTCGACATGTACAAGGCGCGGATCAACGATCCGGAGCTGGATGTCGATAAAGATTCGATTCTGGTGATGAAGAACTGCGGGCCGAAGGGTTATCCGGGCATGGCTGAAGTCGGCAACATGGGCTTGCCGGCCAAGTTGCTGGCGCAGGGTGTGACCGACATGGTGCGCATTTCCGATGCGCGGATGAGCGGCACGGCGTACGGCACAGTGGTGTTGCACGTGGCGCCGGAAGCGGCGGCTGGCGGACCTTTGGCCACGGTGAAGGAAGGCGACTGGATCGAGCTGGATTGCGCCACCGGGCGTTTGCATCTGGATATTCCGGATGCCGAACTGGCCGCGCGCATGGCCGATCTGCAGCCACCGCAGCAGTTGCTGGTGGGTGGCTATCGTCAGCTGTACATCGATCATGTGCTGCAGGCGGATCAGGGTTGTGACTTTGATTTCCTGGTCGGTTGCCGAGGAGCTGAAGTCCCACGCCATTCTCACTAAGCCCACCGCCCCCTGTAGGAGTGAGCCTGCTCGCGATAGCAATCTGTCAGTTGATAACTCTGGTAACTGACACACCGCAATCGCGAGCAGGCTCACTCCTACATTTGCTATGCATCAGCCTCAAGAATGCCGCACGCCTGCTATGATGCGCGGCATCTCCATCGCTCAGGATCGCGCCGTTCCCCATGGATTACCGCAAACCCTCCGACCGCAAAAGCATGCACTCGCGCATCGTCCAGGAACTGGGCATGCAGATCGTCTCCGGACGCTTTTTGCCCGACGACAAACTGCCCGCCGAAGCCTTGCTCTGCGAGGAGTACGCGGTTAGCCGGCCGGTCTTGCGCGAAGCCACGCGGGTGTTGGTGGCCAAGGGTCTGGTGTATTCCAAACCGCGCGTCGGCACGGTGGTCAAGGCGCGCCGCGAATGGCACATGCTCGACCCGGACGTGCTGCACTGGCTGATGCAAAGCAGCCCGCAGAATGAGTTCTTCAATGTGCTGACCAGTGTGCGCAGCATTATTGAACCCGCTGCTGCCGCCCTCGCCGCTCAACATGCGACAGAGGCGGATATTGCCGCGATTGGTGAGGCCTATCAGCGCATGGAAGCGGCGCCGACGCCGGAGGCGCTGTTGCAGCCGGATCTGGATTTCCATAGCCGGATTGCCGATGCGACGCACAATGATTTGCTGGCGAATCTGTGCAACATGTTGTCGGTGGCGATTGCCGAGGCGTTGAAGCATTCGAATCAGCGGCCGAATCTGCATGAGCTTGCATTGCCGAGGCATAAGGCGATTTTGACCGCCATTGAAAATCGTGATGCCCTGGGTGCTCGGCATGCGACGTTGGTGCAGCTGGATGATGCGCGTAGTGCTTTGAGTGTTGTGCTTGGCGCTGAACTCACTTAAGGCTTGAGACTGCTTGCCCTCACCCTAGCCCTCCCGAAACGTCGGACCGCCCAGAGGTAGAGGGGACCGACCGGGGGATATTCGAGATTTACGCCGACTTGAACGATTTGTAGTGAATCCATAACCGACTCGACATCTCCAGTCGAACGATTTGCTGTGAATCCATAACCGACTCGACATCTCCAGTCGAACGATTTGCTGTGAATCCATAATCGACTCGGTATCTCAAGTCGAATGATTTGCTTTAAAGCCATAATCAACTCGGTATCTCAGGTCGATGGATCAAGCCGCACACCTCGGTCAGTCCCCTCTCCCTCGGGGAGAGGGTTAGGGTGAGGGGCTCTTGATCTTCAGCCACAAAAAAAGCCGCAACCCAAAGGTTGCGGCTTTGTCGTTTCAGCCCTTCAGATCAATGCGCAAACAGCGAGTTACCCTTCTGCCCCGCCAGTTTCTCCGGCTTGATCAGGAACTTCGCCAGTGCCGGCAGCAGCCACAGCGCACCGAACATGTTCCACAGCAACATGAAGGTCAGCATCAGGCCCATGTCAGCCTGGAACTTGATCGCCGAGAAGATCCAGGTGCACACGCCAATCGCCAGGCACAGGCCGGTGAACAGCACGGCTTTACCGGTGGACTTCAGCGTCTGGTAATAGGCTTCCTGCAACGGCAACCCCGCGCGCAGGAAACTCTCCAGACGGCTGTAGATGTAGATGCCGTAGTCGACACCGATGCCCACACCCAACGCCACCACCGGCAAGGTCGCAACCTTCACGCCGATGCCCATGAACGCCATCAGTGCGTTGCCGAGTACCGAGGTCAGTACCAGCGGCAGGACGATGCACAGGGTCGCCGCCCACGAACGGAAGGTGATCATGCACATCACCGCCACGCAGATGTACACCAGAATCAGGATGGTCAGCTCAGCCTGTTTGATGACTTCGTTGGTGGCCGCTTCGATCCCGGCGTTACCGGCCGCGAGGATGAATTCCAGACCGTCCTTGTTGTTGTCCTTGGCGAATTCCTGCACCGCGTGAACTGCCCGATCGAGGGTTTCTGCCTTGTGATCGTTGAGGAACACCAGCACCGGCGCCAGCGAGCAACTGTTGTTGTACAGACCGTCAGCACGGGCAATCGAGTTGTTCAGCACGTCCGGGTTGCGCGACAGCGTTTCCCATTTCAGGTTGCCCTCGTTCATGCCCTTGATCATCTGCTTGGACACGGTCACCAGCGAGATCGCCGACTGCACGCCCTCGGTGTTCTGCATCTTCCACATCAACTGATCGATCGGCGCCATGGCTTCATAACGCGAGCAACCTTCAGCCTTGGTCTTGACCATTACCACCAATACGTCAGAGCTGGTGGAGTAATTGCTGATGATGAAATTGTTGTCCTTGTTGTAGCGCGAGTCCGGACGCAGTTCCGGTGCGCCCTGGTCGAGGTCACCGATTTTCAGGTTCTGGCTGTACCAGAGACCGCCACCAAAGGCGATCAGCGCCAGCAGCACCGAGATGCGTGCAACTTTCGGGTTGGCGAAGTTCGACAGCAGGCGCCAGAACGGGTGTTCGCGATTAGCATCCTTCTTGCTCTTGGCGATCGCGCGCTTGCTGATGCCGACATAGGAAATCGCCACCGGCAGCAGGATCAGGTTGGTAAACACGATCACCGCCACGCCGATCGACGCGCCGATGGCCAGTTCACGGATCACGCCGATGTCGATGATCAGCAGCGTGATGAAGCCCACCGCGTCGGCGAGAATCGCGATCATCCCCGGCAGGAACAGTTGCCGGAAGGTGCGCCGCGCAGCGGTCAATGCGTTGTCGGCCTCGCTGGATTGCAGGGCGATACCGTTGATCTTCTGCACGCCGTGGGAAATACCGATGGCGAAGATCAGGAACGGCACCAGCATCGAATACGGATCGAGCCCGAAACCGAAGAAGTGCATCAAGCCGAGCTGCCAGACCACCGCCACCAGCGTCGTACTCAACACCGCAATGGTGCTGCGCACGCAGTTGGTGAACCACAGCAGCAGGATCAGGGTGATGACGAAGGCGATGCCGAAGAACAGCACCACCATCACCAGACCGTCGATCAGGTCGCCGACCTTCTTGGCGAAACCGACGATGTGGATTTTGACGTTAGGGTTCTGCGCTTCGAACTTGTTGCGGATCTTGTCTTCGAGTTCGTGGGAGAACTTGCGATAGTCCAGCGCGAGCAACTTGCCCTGGTCTTCCGGGTCCGGGTAGGACTCCAGCAGCGGGATGTCGACGATGCTCGACTTGAAGTCGTTGGCCACCAGCCGCCCGACCTGGCCGGACTTGAGCACGTTGTTGCGCAGAAGGTCGAGGCTGTCCTGCGAGCCGTTGTAGCTCTGCGGGATCACTTCACCGCCGGCAAAACCCTCTTCGGTCACTTCGGTCCAGCGCACGCTCGGACTCCACAGCGACTTCAGGCCGGAACGGTCAACGCCGGAGATGTAGAACACCTCGTCGTTGATCTGGCGCAGGGTCTCCATGTACTCCTTGGAGAAGATGTCACCGTCCTTGGCTTCCACCGAAATGCGCACGGTGTTACCGAGGTTGGCCAGATCGTTGCGGTGCTCCATCATCTTCTCGATGAACGGATGCTTGAGCGGGATCATTTTTTCGAAACTGGTCGACGGCCGAATCAGCGTGGCCTGCCAGAACAGGAAAATGCTCACCACCAGACAGATCAGGATCACGGCCGGGCGGTTGTTGAAGATCAGGCGCTCAAGAAACGTCGCCTTGTCCTGCTGAGGAGTGATCAAGGAAGTCATAGCCCCGCCTTCTTGTTATTAACTTCGGCGCCGTTTGGCTGTGTGGTGTGAACGCCACCCTGCCCGGTCAGAATCAGGTTGCCGTCGCCGGCAGCAGTGACGGAAGACAGCGAGATGCGATCCGGGCGGTTGAACACGCTGAACGTTTCGCCGTTGTCGCTGCTGCTGATCACTGAACCGCCGTTGCCGACGATGACGATCGAACCGTCTTCAAGCAGGGTCGCGCCGGACAGGCCGAACTCCAGCGCACCGCGCGCGGCTTTCAGCTCGACCTGCTCCCAGTTGCTGCCAAAATCCGTGGAGCGATAAAGATTGCCGCGCAAGCCGTAAGCCAGCAAGGTCTGCGGTTGTGCCGTGCCGATCACGCCGAACAGCGAGCCTTCGTACGGGCCTTCGAGTTTTTCCCAGGTCTGGCCGTCGTCGGCGGAGCGGAACATGCTGCCCGACTCGCCGACGATAAACAGACCGGCATCCTTCACCGCCGCGATGGCGTTGAGGTGGAATTGATCTTCGTTGTCGAGGCGGTCGCTGACGTCTTCCCAGTTCTTGCCGCCATCGGTGGTTTCCAGCAGCGCGCCGTACGCGCCCACGGCGAGGCCGCTGTTGACGTCCTTGAACCAGACGTCGAGCAGCGGCGATTCACGTTTGAGGTCTTCGAATTGTTTGGTCCAGGTCAGACCGCCGTCTGCGCTGGCGAGGATTTGTGCGTCGTGACCGACCGCCCAGCCGTGCTTGTCATCGACGAAATACACCGCGGTCAGCAGTTGCCGGCTCGGCACCTTGGCCTGGGTCCAGGTCTTGCCCTGGTCATCGGAATAGAGAATGTGCCCGCGATCCCCGACCGCGACCAGACGCGCACCGGCGTGGACGACATCGAGAATCAGGCTTTTCGCCGCTTTGCTGGATTCGGTGGCATAGACCACGTCGGCAGGCGCCTCGGCGGCCATCAACGGTGCCGATAACGTGGCCAGGCCCAGCATCGAGAGTGCTGTGGCCAGCAACGCGGTGTTGCGTAACGCCGGCGGGCGGCAACGACTCATAGACCTTCCCCTATTTATTATTGTTAGGCCATCTGGCCTTCAAGGGCGCCGCAAGTGTGCTCCGCTGATGGCTGCTCAGGAGCATAGTCCTGAAACCCGCAATCCAGAGCCACTTCGGAAGCTGGCTCATCCTATCGGGCTTTCGAAACGTCTGACAATCGGCGCCACGTTATCTTTTGTTAACCGCGCGGGATCAAGGTTCAGGGTGAATGTCCGGTCATTCGCCGAGGTAATGACGCGCCGAGAACTCGGGTTTGGCAACAACCGTCAAAAGTAGTCATCCTGCTTCAGTCTTTTGGCAGCCTCTTCTTCGAGAACCCGCGTTGACTGGACATCGCAGGGCATGGTCTCGAAGACATAACCCTTGGCCTCAGGAATGGCGATAACCGCTTGTTTTTCGCTGATCAATGCCGCTCTGGCGCCTTGTGGCATGCCGGGAATGGCGCAGTCTCGGGGATGAAGATGGAATGAGGAGAACACTAGTGTTTCTTGCAGCCCCTCATCCGCATGCGTGAGCGGAAACTCCCACATATATAGAAGGCTCAAGAACGTAAAAAAAGGCCCGCCCAGTACGATCATGCGCAAACTCCTGAATCTTATTTCGCTACGGCCCGGTTTGTATCCTCTTCCAAACTGAGGAGGTAAACGTAAATGCTTCAGCGGATCAACAGAGCTCTGCGCCAAAATGTTCAAAATCACGAACGCGCCAAAGGCCAGAATACCAAGTATCAGGGATGCAAAAAATGTCCATAAAAATACCGATATCACCACTCCTATAGCTTTCTGTGCGGCAGGGAACTGTCCAGCATCGGTTCGGGTGTAACTGACAATAAAGTTATCAGCCAAAATGCTCGAATATTGCCCGATACCGATAGCTATCAACGCAGTCAACAAGGTGAGCCACCAGATATTGGCCAGAAGTTTGGGAATCAGTTTGAAATATCTGATGAATAAAACTGACGAGCTGATAGAGATAATCGCCCATAACCCCCATCCGACCAGTTTGCTGATTGAACTACCGAAGGCTACCCAAAAGGTGAAGACGATCAGCAACAGGAAGGATCCAGCAGTCACGGCAGCCAGGTATTCATCAGTTCCCCACCAACCAAGGCTGTAGTTGAGCTTCCACGGAAAATGTTTGAGCCTTGTTCGGATAAACAGCGGAGCCTTCATGTTGCGCCTGATTACTTCGAGAATCAGAGCGGCAATCAAATAGGTTGAAATGTAAACAAGCATCTTCCGTGAACACCCTTTCCTGAAAAAATGCCGACTTTATCTCACGGTCGGCGGTGATGTTCGATCAGATTTTCAGGTTCCCCGCAGCCTCTCTCTACAGCCAGAGGCCACCCGCCGTGGTCGTTTCACACCTCGCCCATCCATTGATCCATAAATTCTCTACGGGGACTTGCACGATCGGTATTATGGTATACCATCAGACGCACAGACACTCTCAATCCCTCAACGGAGCAGCTCATGAGTTTCGAAATTCGCAAGATCGTCAGCTATGTCGAAGAAACCTTCATCGAAGGCGGCAAAGCCACTGACAAGCCGGTGACCATGGTCGGCCTCGCCGTGGTGATGAAAAACCCTTGGGTGGGCAACGGTTTCGTCGAAGACCTCAAGCCGCAGATCCGCGCCAATTGCTCCGACCTCGGTGCACTGATGGTTGAACGCCTGGTCGGCATCATCGGCGGCGCCGAGAAGATCGAGGCTTACGGCAAAGCGGCTGTGGTCGGTGCTGATGGCGAGATCGAACACGCCTCCGCCGTGATCCACACCCTGCGCTTCGGCAACCACTACCGCGAAGCCGTCAACGCCAAGAGCTACCTGAGCTTCACCAACAAGCGCGGCGGTCCGGGCACTTCGATCCAGATCCCGATGATGCACAAGGACGACGAAGGCCAGCGTTCGCACTACATCACTCTGGAAATGCAGATCGAAGACGCGCCGCGTGCCGACGAAATCGTCGTCGTGCTGGGTTGCGCCGACGGTGGTCGCCTGCACCCGCGCATCGGCAACCGCTACATCGATCTGGAAGAACTGGCCGCCGAAAAAGCCCAGTAACCACAATAAAAAGGCATTGCAGGAGCGCTCCATGATTCGGCTCACCGCTGAACTCACCCCGGCTGGCACCAGTTACCTGGCGACCGGCCAAGGCCAGCCCGTGGTTTTGATCCACGGCGTGGGCCTGAACAAAGAAATGTGGGGCGGGCAGATTGTCGGCCTGTCCAGCCAATATCAAGTGATCGCCTACGACATGCTCGGCCATGGCGCCAGCCCGCGACCGGCCAGCGGCACCAACCTGCTCGGTTACGCCGATCAGTTGCTGGAGCTGCTCGATCACCTGAATTTGCCACAGGCCGCAGTGATCGGTTTCTCCATGGGCGGTCTGGTCGCGCGGGCCTTTGCCCTGCATTACCCGCAGCGCCTGCAAAGCCTGGTGGTGTTGAACAGCGTGTTCAACCGCAGTGAAGAACAGCGTGCCGGTGTCATCGCTCGTACCGCGCAAGCGGCCGAACACGGCCCGGACGCCAATGCCGAAGCGGCGCTGTCACGCTGGTTCAGCCGCGAGTATCAGGCGGCCAATCCGGCGCAGATCGCCGCATTGCGCCAGACCCTTGCCAATAATGATCCGCAGGGTTACCTGACCACCTACGAATTGTTCGCCACCCAAGACATGTACCGCGCCGACGACCTGGGCAGCATTCAGGCGCCGACGCTGATCGCCACGGGCGAACTCGACCCCGGTTCGACCCCGGAAATGGCCGAGCAACTGGCCCGACGCATCCCCGGTGCGAAGGTTGCCGTGCTGCCCGAGCAACGGCATATGATGCCCGTAGAGTCGCCGCGTCTGGTCAATCAGACGCTGCTGGAATTTCTCCAATTCGCACACTCCCGACAAAACCATATAAAGGGGATCGTTGCATGACACTCGCACGCTTCCAGATGTGCATCGGCGGAGAATGGGTCGACGCCCTCTCCGGGAAAACCTTCGAAAGCCTCAATCCGGCCACGGCGCAAGCCTGGGCCGAACTGCCTGACGCCGATGAGGCGGACGTCGAACGCGCCGTGCAATCGGCACAGACTGCTTTCGACAGCCCGGCGTGGCGCGGCCTGACCGCCACCGCACGCGGCAAGTTACTGCGCCGTCTCGGTGATTTGATCGCAGAGAACAAGGAACAACTGGCGCAGCTGGAAAGCCGCGACAACGGCAAGCTGATCCGCGAGACCCGTGGCCAGGTCAGTTATCTGCCGGAGTTTTTCCACTACACCGCCGGCCTTGCCGACAAGCTCGAAGGCGGCACGCTGCCACTGGATAAGCCTGATCTGTTCGCCTATACCGTGCACGAAGCGATGGGTGTGGTCGCGGCGATCATTCCGTGGAACAGCCCGCTGTACCTGACCGCGATCAAACTCGCCCCGGCCCTGGCCGCCGGCAACACGATTGTGATCAAGCCGTCCGAACACGCCTCGGCAACCATACTTGAGCTGGCGCGGCTGGCCCTCGAAGCGGGGATTCCGCCGGGTGTGGTCAACGTCGTCACCGGTTACGGCCCGAGCACTGGCGCCGCCCTCACCCGCCATCCGCTGATTCGCAAGATCGCCTTCACCGGCGGCGCGGCGACGGCGCGGCATGTGGTGCGCAGCAGCGCGGAGAACTTCGCCAAGCTGTCGCTGGAACTGGGCGGCAAGTCGCCGAACATCATCTTCGCCGACGCCGATCTGGACAGCGCGATCAACGGCGCGATTGCCGGGATCTATGCCGCCTCCGGGCAGAGTTGCGTGTCCGGTTCGCGCTTGCTGGTGCAGGATGAAATCTACGACGAATTCGTCAACCGACTGGTCGAGCGCGCCCAGCGCATTCGCATCGGTAATCCGCAGGAAGACAACAGCGAAATGGGCCCGATGGCCACCGCGCAGCAACTGGCGGTGGTCGAAGGTCTGGTTGCCGATGCTATCGCCGAGGGCGCGCGTTTGCGTACCGGCGGCAAGCGCCCAACGGATCTCGGCGAAGGCTGGTTCTACGAGCCAACGCTGTTCGAATGCGACCGCAATTCGATGAAGATCATGCAGGAAGAAGTCTTCGGCCCGGTGGCTTCGGTGATTCGTTTCAAGGATGAAGCCGAAGCGCTGGCGATTGCCAACGACTCGCAGTTCGGCCTGGCGGCCGGCATCTGGACCCGCGATCTCGGTCGCGCCCATCGCCTCGCTCGCGATGTGCGCTCGGGGATTATCTGGGTCAACACTTACCGCGCGGTGTCAGCGATGGCACCGATCGGCGGCTTCAAGAACAGTGGCTATGGACGCGAAAGCGGCATCGATTCGGTGCTGGCCTACACCGAACTGAAAACGGTGTGGATCAACCTCTCTCAGGCACCGATGCCTGATCCGTTTGTGATGCGCTAGGAGTCCTGCGAAATGATCGAACCCGGCATTTACAAAGACGTCATGAGCTCGTTCCCGTCCGGCGTCACGGTGGTTACTACCGTTGACCCGGAAGGCGGCATTGTCGGCATCACCGCCAGCGCCTTCAGCGCGCTATCGATTGACCCGGCGCTGGTGTTGTTCTGTCCCAACTATGCTTCCGACACGTATCCGGTGTTGCGCGACAGCAAGAAGTTCGCGATCCATTTGCTGTCAGCTGACCAGACTGCCGAGGCCTACGCCTTCGCCGGTAAGGGCAAGGACAAGGCCAAGGACATCGAGTGGCATCTGAGCGAGCTCGGTAACCCGATTCTGGCCAAGGCGACGGCGATCATCGAGTGCGAGTTGTGGCGGGAATACGATGGTGGTGATCACGCGATTATCGTTGGCGCGGTGAAGAACCTGATCCTGCCCGCGCAACCGGTGACGCCGATGATTTACCACAAAGGCAAGCTCGGGCCGTTGCCGACACTGGCCTGACGGATTCACACCACCCCCTGTAGGAGTGAGCCTGCTCGCGATTGGCGGACTGACATTCAACATTGATGTCGACTGATCCACCGCTATCGCGAGCAGGCTCACTCCTACAAGGGATTTGTGGTGACTGGAGGATTTATGAGTAACGAAAAGTACGAAAAAGGCCTGAAAATCCGCACTCAGGTACTCGGTGAAACCTACGTGCAGCGCTCAATCGATAACGCCGACGACTTCACCCGCCCCCTGCAGGAAATGGTCACCGAATACTGTTGGGGCCACGTCTGGGGACGCGAAGGCCTGTCGCTCAAGGAGCGCAGCATGATCAACCTGGCGATGATCTCGGCGCTCAACCGCCCGCACGAACTGAAACTGCATGTACGCGGCGCCTTGCGTAACGGCCTGAGTCGTGAGCAAATACGCGAAATTCTGCTTCAGGTCGGCATTTATTGCGGCGTTCCGGCAGCCGTGGACAGTTTCCGGCTGGCCCGTGAAGCCTTTGCCGAAGCCGACGCCGAAGCCTCAGTTAACCCCTCGGCTGTTTAGATGCCCGTCTGGCATGGACAGCCAACTTAAAGAGCGGACCCCATGAAACGCCAGCCCCTCGACGACAGCTTCAAGGTCAATCGCAACCCCGTTACCCTGCGCGAAATCGTGCTGGACAAACTGCGTAGCGCGATCATGAATTTTCAGCTCATGCCCGGTGATCGTCTGGTCGAGCGCGATCTGTGCGATCGCCTGGGCGTCAGCCGCACCTCCGTGCGTGAAGCCTTGCGTCACCTGGAATCCGAAGGACTGGTCGAGTTCGCCGATGCCAAAGGTCCGCGTGTCGCCATCATCACATTGGCCGACGCCGTCGATATCTACGAATTGCGCTGCGTGCTCGAAGGTTTGATCGTGCAGCTGTTCACCCTGCGCGCCAAGGCCAAGGACATCAAAGCCCTGGAAAAAGCCCTCGACGACAATCGCAAAGCGTTGAAGGACGGCGAGTTGCAACAGGTCATCGACTCGGTGCAAGGCTTCTACGATGTGCTGCTCGAAGGCTCGGGCAACCATGTTGCGGCCACTCAGTTGCGTCAGTTGCAGGCGCGCATCAGCTACTTGCGCGCGACCTCGGTGTCCCAGGAAAACCGTCGCGGCGCGAGCAATCAGGAAATGGAAAAAATGGTCGCGGCGATCAAGAGCGGCGATCCGCTGGCGGCGCATCAGGCCTGTGTCGATCACGTTCGCGCAGCGGCTGCCGTGGCCCTCGACTATCTCAAGCGCAAACAGGAAGAAACCGGCGCTACGCCCGCGATCACCCTGCCGATCGCGCTGAAAGAACCACGCATAGGTCAATGACATGTTCAGCCCGAGCTTTTGCCCGAAATGCGGTGGCCCTGACCTCGGTCAGCAGATACCGCCGGGCGATACGCACGAGCGCCTGATGTGCCGCGGTTGCGGCTACATCCACTATGTAAACCCGAAGATCATCGCCGGCTGCATCATCGAGCAGGACGGCAAATACCTCTTGTGCCAACGGGCGATTCCCCCGCGCCCGGGCACTTGGACGCTGCCGGCCGGCTTCATGGAAAGCGGCGAGCCCACCGAGCAAGCGGCGATCCGCGAAGTCTGGGAAGAAAGCGGCGTGCGGGCGGAAATCGTCTCGCCGTACTCGATTTTCAGCGTGCCGAAGATCAGCGAGGTGTACATCATCTTTCGGGCCCTCGCGCTGGAGATTACCGGGCAGTACGGGCCTGAGACCATGGATTACAAGTTCTTCGCGCCTGAAGACATTCCGTGGGAACAGATCTATTACCCGGCGATCCGGCAGATTCTTGAGCGCTATATCGAAGAGCGCCAGGCTGGGGTGTATGGGATTTACATGGGCAATGACGACAGCGGCAAGATCCACTTTATCCGCTGATCACGATCTGATCGTTCCCACGCTCCGCGTGGGAATGCCTCTTCGGACGCTCCGCGTTCGGCGTTGAAAGGGACGCGGAGCGTCCCGGGCTGCATTCCCACGCGGAGCGTGGGAACGATCAATACGCGGGGTTTGTGGTGTTGCTTAAGCTGGGGCGATACCTTCGACGATGATGATCTCCGCCCTCGCCCATTCCTCGCGATAACTTTTCGCTTCCTGATACGCCGCCGAGCGATAGCACGCCACCGCCTGCTCATAACTGTCGAATTCAATCACCACGCTGCGTTGCGGCGTCTCGCGCCCTTCCATCGCCTCGCTGCGCCCGCCTCTTGCCAGAAACTTTGCGCCAAATTCGGCGAACGCCGCCGGCGCGCGCTGGGTGTATTGGCCGTAGTGATCGGCATCGGCTATATCCACATGAGCAATCCAGTACGCCTTCATAGTGACCTCTTTGTTGATTTTGTATTATGGTATACCAATATATTTCCAACGAACCCTGAGAGTCCAGCATGGCCTTCAACAGCATTGAAGAAATCATCGAAGATTATCGCCTCGGCAAAATGGTTTTGCTGGTCGATGACGAAGACCGCGAAAACGAAGGAGACCTGTTGCTGGCCGCCGACCGTTGCACGCCTGAGGCGATCAGCTTCATGGCCCGTGAAGCGCGCGGGCTGATTTGCCTGACGCTCACCGACGCCCACTGCCAGCGTCTGGGCCTGGAGCAAATGGTGCCGGCCAATGGCAGCGTGTTCAGCACCGCGTTCACCGTGTCGATTGAAGCGGCGGTTGGCGTGACCACCGGCATCTCGGCGGCTGATCGCGCCTGCACCGTGGCCGCCGCCGTCGCGCCAAATGCTCGCGCTGAAGACCTGGTGCAGCCGGGCCATATCTTTCCGCTACGCGCCAAGGAAGGTGGCGTGCTGACGCGTGCTGGGCATACCGAAGCGGGTTGCGATCTGGCGCGTTTGGCCGGTTTTACCCCGGCCTCGGTGATTGTCGAGGTGATGAACGACGACGGCACCATGGCCCGTCGCCCGGATCTGGAGGTGTTTGCGTGCAAGCACGGGATCAAGATCGGCACCATCGCCGACCTCATCCATTATCGGCTGAGCACCGAACACACCATCGAGCGGATTGGCGAACGCGAGCTGCCGACGGTGCATGGCACGTTCCGCTTGATCACCTTTGAGGATCGCATCGAGGGCGGCGTGCACATGGCGATGGTCATGGGCGATCTGCGCCGTGAAGAGCCGACGCTGGTGCGCGTGCACGTGATCGATCCGCTGCGTGATCTGGTCGGCGCCGAGTACAGCGGGCCGAGCAACTGGACGCTGTGGGCGGCGTTGCAACGGGTCGCGGCTGAGGGGCATGGGGTTGTTGTGGTGCTGGCCAATCATGAGTCTTCGCAGGCGTTGCTGGAGCGCGTGCCGCAATTGACCCAGCCGCCGCGGCAGTTCAGCCGTTCGCAATCGCGGATTTATTCGGAGGTGGGGACTGGGGCGCAGATTTTGCAGAATCTGGGGGTGGGTAAGCTGCGGCATCTTGGGCCGCCACTCAAATACGCCGGGTTGACCGGGTATGACCTGGAAGTGGTCGAGAGCATCCCCTTCACCGAATAACCCACGACGAACACAAATCCAAATGTAGGAGTGAGCCTGCTCGCGATAGCGGTGTGTCAGTCAACATTATTGCTGAATGTCACACCGCTATCGCGAGCAGGCTCACTCCTACAGGGGGTTTGCATTTCAGATCCATTTCTTCGAACCACGAAAAAGGACAGCCGCCAGATAACCGGTAAGGCAAAGTGCTTGCACAAAGTTTGGAATACCATAATATGATATTCCATAGACCGGACACTCCAACGAACGTCCATCTACTGCTCCCGATAGGCGGGCAACAACGCAAGCCCGCTCAAAAACACAACAATGAGGGCGTGAACATGGTGTTGAACAAAGCTGCAACCGCGATCTTTTTTGCGGGACTGCTCAGCGTCACCGGCCAGGCTGCAATGGCTGCCGAAAGCGTGAACTTCGTCAGCTGGGGCGGAAGCACCCAGGACGCGCAGAAACAGGCCTGGGCCGATCCGTTCAGCAAGGCCAGCGGCATCACCGTCGTGCAGGATGGCCCGACCGACTACGGCAAACTGAAAGCCATGGTCGAGAGCGGCAACGTTCAGTGGGACGTGGTCGATGTCGAAGCCGACTTTGCCCTGCGCGCCGCCGCTGAAGGCCTGCTCGAACCCCTCGATTTCAAAGTCATCCAGCGCGACAAGATCGACCCGCGATTCGTTAGCGATCACGGTGTCGGCTCGTTCTTCTTCTCCTTCGTCCTCGGCTACAACGAGGGCAAACTCGGCGCCAACAAACCGCAGGACTGGAGCGCCCTGTTCGACACCAAAACCTGGCCCGGCAAACGCGCCCTGTACAAATGGCCAAGCCCCGGCGTGCTCGAATTGGCGCTGCTGGCCGACGGCGTGGCCGCCGACAAGCTCTACCCGCTGGATCTGGATCGCGCCTTCAAGAAACTCGACACCATCAAGAAAGACATCGTCTGGTGGGGCGGCGGCGCGCAGTCGCAGCAACTGCTGGCGTCCGGTGAAGCGAGCATGGGCCAGTTCTGGAACGGCCGCATTCATGCCCTGCAAGAAGACGGCGCACCGGTCGGTGTGAGCTGGAAACAGAACCTGGTCATGGCCGACATTCTGGTGATTCCAAAAGGCTCGAAAAACAAGGACGCGGCGATGAAGTTTCTCGCCGCCGCCAGCAGCGCCAAGGGCCAGGCCGACTTCTCCAACCTGACCGCCTACGCCCCGGTCAACCTCGACAGTGTGGAGCGTCTGGATTCGACGCTGGCCCCCAACCTGCCGACTGCCTACGCTAAGGATCAGATCACTCTAGATTTCGCGTACTGGGCCAAAAACGGCCAGGCCATCGCGACACGGTGGAACGAATGGCTGGTCAAATGAAAATGGCGGCCACCGCGTCCCGTCCCTCCACTGCCACCGGGAGCGCGACCAGCGCTGCCGGCTCGGCCCACGGAACCCAGGCGGTTGCGATGCAGCAAGCCCCGTCCCTCAAACAACGCTGGCGCGGCGCCGGCAACCTCGTACCAGCGCTGCTGTTCATCGGCCTGTTCTTTCTCGCGCCGTTGATTGGCCTGCTGTTGCGCGGCGTGCTCGAACCGACCCCGGGCCTCGGCAACTATGAACAACTTTTCGCCAACTCTGCTTATGCGCGAGTGCTGCTCAACACCTTTTCGGTGGCCGGGCTGGTGACACTGTTCAGCTTGCTGCTGGGCTTTCCGCTGGCCTGGGCGATCACCCTGGTGCCGCGCGGCTGGGGGCGCTGGATCCTCAACATCGTGCTGCTGTCGATGTGGACCAGCCTGCTCGCCCGCACCTATTCATGGCTGGTTTTGCTGCAAGCGTCGGGCGTGATCAACAAGGCCTTGATGGCGATGGGCATCATCGATCAGCCGCTGGAGATGGTGCACAACCTCACCGGCGTAGTGATCGGCATGAGCTACATCATGATCCCGTTCATCGTCCTGCCGTTGCAGGCAACCATGCAGGCCATTGACCCGATGATTCTGCAGGCCGGTTCGATCTGTGGCGCCAGTCCGTGGACCAACTTCTTCCGGGTGTTCCTGCCGCTGTGTCGGCCGGGTCTGGCCTCCGGTGGCTTGATGGTGTTCGTCATGTCGCTCGGTTACTACGTCACCCCGGCGCTGCTCGGCGGGGCGCAGAACATGATGCTGCCGGAGTTCATCATTCAGCAGGTGCAATCGTTCCTCAACTGGGGCCTGGCCAGTGCCGGCGCCGCGTTGCTGATCGCGATCACTTTGGTGCTGTTCTACTTCTACCTGAAGCTTCAGCCGGAATCCCCGGTTGGCGCCAGTAACGCGAGGTAAGCCGACATGCTCCTGACCCCCAATGCGATGAGCCGGCGCATGCGCTTCGGCTTGTATGCCACCACCGGGCTGATCGGTCTGTTCCTGCTGTTGCCGATCGTGTTTATCGTGCTGCTGTCGTTCGGCTCTTCGCAGTGGCTGGTGTTTCCGCCGCCGGGCTGGACGCTGAAATGGTACGGCCAGTTCTTCTCCAATCCCGACTGGATGAACGCTGCAGCGGCCAGCCTCAAGGTCGCTGTACTGACCACGATCTGCGCCGTGGCTCTCGGTTTGCCGACGGCGTTTGCGCTGGTGCGCGGACGTTTTCCCGGCCGGGAAATGCTCTACGGTCTGTTCACCCTGCCGATGATCGTGCCGCTGGTGATCATCGCCGTGGCGGTGTACGCGCTGTTCCTCAAGCTCGGTTACACCGGGACCATGTTCGCTTTCGTGGTCAGCCATGTGATCGTCGCGCTGCCGTTCACCATCATCTCGATCATCAACTCGCTGAAGCTGTTCGATCAGTCGATTGAGGACGCGGCGGTGATTTGCGGTGCCTCACGCCTGCAAGCGGTGTTCAAGGTGACGTTCCCGGCGATCCGTCCGGGCATGGTCGCCGGCGCGCTCTTCGCCTTCCTCGTTTCGTGGGACGAAGTGGTGCTCAGCGTGATGATGGCCAGCCCGACCCTGCAAACCCTTCCCGTGAAAATGTGGACCACCCTGCGCCAGGACCTGACACCGGTGATCGCCGTCGCTTCGACGTTGCTGATCGGCTTGTCTGTTCTAGTCATGGTGATCGCCGCCGCATTGCGCCGGCGCAACGAAATCAGCGCCTGAGCGCCCAGGAGTACGACATGAGTGCCGTGATCAAAGACGCTTCCCAGCAGAACGACAAACCCCTGGTCAGCCTGCGCAACCTGAACAAACACTACGGCGACTTTGCCGCCGTCGACAACATCTCGCTGGACATCAAGGACGGTGAATTCCTCACCTTCCTCGGCTCCAGCGGCTCGGGCAAAAGTACGACGTTGTCGATGCTCGCCGGGTTTGAAACGCCGAGCAGCGGCGAGATCCTCGTCAACGGTCAGTCGCTGGTGAATGTGCCGCCGCACAAGCGTGACATCGGCATGGTGTTCCAGCGCTATTCGTTGTTCCCGCATCTGTCGGTGCGCGACAACATCGCGTTCCCGTTGGCGATCCGCAAACTAGCGGCCGCCGAACGTGAAAAGCGCGTCGATGCGATGCTGAAACTGGTGCAGCTTGAGCAATTCGCCCATCGCCGCCCTTCGCAACTGTCTGGCGGCCAGCAACAACGTGTCGCCATCGCCCGCGCCTTGGTCTACGAACCACGCATTTTGCTGATGGACGAACCGCTCGGTGCGCTGGATAAAAAACTGCGCGAGGATTTGCAAGACGAACTGCGCCAACTGCATCGCCGTCTGGGCATCACCATTGTTTACGTGACCCACGACCAGGAAGAAGCCATGCGCTTGTCGCAACGCATCGCGATTTTCAGTCACGGCAAGATTGTGGGATTGGGCAGCGGTTACGACCTTTATCAGAATCCGCCGAATGCGTTTGTGGCGTCGTTTCTGGGCAACTCGAACTTCCTCAAACTCAAGGCGCAAGGCAATGCGGCGGCTTCGTTTGAAGGACAGTCATTGTCGATTCGCCTGACCGCTGGGTTGCACACCGATCAGGATGTTTTGCTGATGGTGCGGCCGGAAAAGGCACTGGCGTTGAGCGTGGCGCAAGCAATCAGCGAACCGCTGCCGTCGGGTTGGAATGAGGTATCAGCGAAGGTTGTGGAAGTGTTGTTTCTGGGTGAGAGCCAGACGTGCAGCGTAGTCACCTCGGGCGGCACCTCAATGACGGTTAAAGCACTGTCAGCCGCCGGCATGCCGCTCAAGGCTGGCGATCCGGTGCAAGTGCGCTGGGCCACCGCTGATGCTTGCGTCTACACCGAATGGACCGAAAGCGACCTCAACAAAGCCGCCGGCTCCCACTGAAATCCCCTCTAGGAGCTGCCGCAGGCTGCGATTTTTTGATCTTGCCGTTAAAAACAAGATCAACAGATCGCAGCCTCGTTTCACTCGACAGCTCCTACAGGAATGCATTGCAATTGTGGGAGCGGGCTTGCTCGCATAGAGGCTTTCGCGAGCAGGCTCACTCCTACAATTGAACCGTGTTTGCCCCTCAGGGCTGCGGTGGCTCTTTTTTTTGCTCTCAAGGCGCGACCGTCACATCGCCCTGCCCACTCTCGGCCAGCGCTGCAGCGACAAACCCTTCAGCCTTCTTGCGCTCGACGAACGCCCGCACATACGCTGCGCCTGCCTCCCGCCCACGGGGCACCGCCATGGCCTGGCGAATCGCCGTGAACGCGCCGTCCAGCACGCGGTAACGCGCGTCGGCATCCGCGACTTTCTGCAATGGCTGACGGACACCGGCGGCGGCATCCAGGTGTTGCTCGATAAACAGGTCAACGGCACCCGCCGAGGTTTCGGCACGCTCCAATTGTGCGTGCTGCAGCGTGCGACTGAGGAACAGGTCGTAGGCTGCGCCTTTGCCAACGGCCAGTCGCAATCCTGGCTGATCGAGGTCCTCGACGTTGCGATACGGGGCCTGCGCCTCGACCAGATAAGTCCCTTCAATGATCACGTACGGCTCGCTGAACGCAATCTGCGCCTCACGCACCGGCTCGATGGCGAGGAATGCCAGATTCCATAGGCCCTCCTCCAGCGCCGCGAAACCCTTGCCCGCCGCATCAAAGGTGCGCATCTCCAGTTCCACACCCAGCTCGGCAGCCAGCGCGATCGCCAAAGCCACCGAAACCCCTTGCGGCGCACCATCTGCTCTGCGCTGCGCCAGCACCGGGTTACCGAAGTTGATGGCGGCATGCAGCACGCCGTCGGGCGCGAGATCGGCCATCACGGCCGGGGTGATTACACTCATCGTGTTGCTCCCTGATTGGATAAGAAATCAGTGTGTGTCGTGACTGACAACTGTCGAGGACACAACACCCAGCGGGTAAGCCTTATGTCGGTGCCTGACAGGCACTCAAATGTTCCAGCGCCCGACGCGTCACCGCATCAATGTAAGCCGCGTCACCATAGACCCGCGCCAGCAGAATCGCCCCCTCGTAATCCGCCACCCATTGTCGAGCGGTCAGCAAGGCTTGTCCCTCATCGACTTCGCCTTCCAGCAAATGCGCAAACGCCTTGGCCCATGCATCGAAAAAACCGCGAATCGGCTCCAGCAATTCACTTTTACCGTACGCCGCATCGACCGCCACCACGCCCATCAGGCAACCAATCGAGTCATCCTGAAACAGCCGCGCAGCCTTGCGGCCCATTTTGCTCAGGCGTTCTTGTGGCGTGAGTTTTTCGTCGAAGGCCACGGCAAACAAGGTCTGGTTGATGACCTGATGCGTCCAGTCGAGCACGTCACGCAGCAAGGCCTCCTTGTTCGGATAGTGGTGATAGAACGAAGCCTTGGTAAAGCCGCAAGCGGACGCAAGCACGTCCATGGTGGTGCCATGATAGCCAAGGCGCTTGAAGGTATTGGCGCACCGCAGAAGCAGCTCTTCACGGGGGATTTTCAACGGTCGCACGAGTATTTCCTGATCCGGATAACTGGCGGTGATTCTATGACATAAGCCTGCCCTTCTCAATTTGACGGTTACCAACTGTTCGTTTAGTTTCTATTTACCGAACGGATGGTCAGTAACTGGCCGCCGACAAAAAATCAGGGAGAGCAGAGATGAACGAAGCCAACAGTGGCCCCGGCCGAGTCACCCGCGAACAACGCGGTCAGTTGTTTTTGATCGGTCTGGATCGCGCCGGCAAACGCAACGCATTCGACAGTGCAATGCTGACGGACCTGGCATTGGCCATCGGCGAGTATGAGCGCAATGACGAACTGCGCTGCGCCGTGCTGTTCGCCCATGGCGAGCACTTCACTGCGGGTCTGGACTTGATGGAACTGACGCCAAAACTGGTGTCAGGCGCCTTCAAGTATCCTGAAGAAGGCATCGACCCATGGGGCGTTTCCAAACCGCGCAGGCGTAAACCGGTGGTGGTTGCCATTGAAGGCATTTGCTGGACGGCGGGCATCGAATTGATGCTCAACGCCGACATCAGCATTGCCGCCACCAATGCCCGTTTCGCTCATCTGGAAGTGTTGCGCGGGATCTCACCCGCCGGCGGTTCCACCGTGCGCTTCACCCGCGCAGCGGGCTGGACCGCCGCCATGCGCTACATGCTCACGGGGGAAGAGTTCGATGCCACTGCCGCCCTGCACATGCGCCTGCTGACCGAAGTGGTCGCACCCGGCCAGACTCTGGCACGCGCCATCGAATACGCCGAATGCATTGCCAAGGCTGCGCCTCTGGCGATTCAGGCGACGCTGCAATCGGCGTTTCTGGCGCAGGATCAGGGAGACGATGTGGCACTGTCGAAGCTTGATGAACAACTGCTGGCCCTGATCAAAACCGAGGATGTCCGCGAAGGCGTCATGGCGATGATGCAAAAGCGCGAACCGCAGTTCAAAGGTCGCTGAAGGCTTTGCTCAACTCACTCGGAACAATTTCATGAACACCATGGCCGCAGCCTTCACCGAATCGATCCAGAGACAGGACATCGCCCTCATTGCCCGCGATGGTTATCCGTTGTCAGCCAAGCGCTACAGCGCGCCGGGCGCGGTCAAAGGCAACCTGATCATGGCCGGCGCCACCGGGGTGCAACAGCGTTTTTATCGGCGCTTTGCCGAGCATGCAGCGCGTCAGGGCTTCAATGTCCTGACCCTCGATTACCGGGGCATCGGTGAATCGAAGCCGGCTTCCCTCAAAGGCTTTGAGATGTCTTATCTGGATTGGGCTTATCAGGATCTGGCGGCGGCAGTGGATCTGCTAAGCCAGGAAGCTTTGCCGTTGTATTGGGTCGGCCATTCGTTTGGTGGTCACGCGATTGGTCTGTTGCCCAATCACCCCGCCCTGACAGCTTGCTACACCCTGGGCAGTGGCGCGGGGTGGAGCGGCTGGATGTCCCGAACCGAGGCCTGGAAAATCCGTCTGATGTGGACGTTTGTGCTGCCGGTGATTGTCGCCCGCAAAGGCTACATGGCCTGGAGCATGCTAGGCATGGGCGATGATTTGCCGCTGGGCGTTTACAACGACTGGAAACGCTGGTGCAAATTCCCCCACTACTACTTCGACGACCACCAGATGAGCCATCTGCATGCGCTCTACGCCGAGGTCACAACGCCATGCGTTTTCGCCACGTCGGTCGATGATCCGTGGGCGCCGCCGCGTTCGCGCGATGCGTTTGTCAAAGCCATGGTGAATGCGCCGCTGACATTGCTGGATCTGCAGCCGCAACTGGGCAGCAAACCGTACGGGCACATGGGTTACTTCCGTGAAAGCGCACAGCCGTTGTGGGATGAGGTGCTTGATTGGCTGCAAAGCGTCCCTGCACGCACCACATAACTTGTAGGAGCTGCCGCAGGCTGCGATCTGTTGATCTTGCTGTTAAAAACAAGATCAACAGATCGCAGCCTCGTTTCACTCGACAGCTCCTACAGGAGTGCATTCCAACTGTGGGAGCGAGCCTGCTCGCGAATGCGCTGTGTCATTCAATGTTGATGTTGACTGACACGGCGTCTTCGCGAGCGAGCTCCCACAGAGGGTTTATGGTGTTTAGGTGATCGGGGAATAGCCTTCGATGTCGTCGGGCCAGGCGGTGAGGATTTCGAAGCCCGTCTCCGTCACCGCCACCATATGCTCCCACTGCGCTGACAACGAGCCATCCTTGGTCAGCACCGTCCAGCCATCGGGCATGTTCTTCACATGGCGCTTGCCGGCATTGAGCATCGGCTCCACGGTAAAAATCATCCCCGCCTTCAACTTCATGCCTTGATTGGGAAAGCCGTAATGCAGGATTTGCGGTTCATCGTGATAGACCTTGCCGATCCCGTGCCCGCAATACTCACGCACGACGCTGAAGCCTTCCTTCTCCGCCAACGTCTGGATCGCGTGGCCGATATCGCCCAAGGTGGCGCCCGGCTTGACCACGCGAATCCCCGCGCACATGGCGTCATAGGTAGTCTTGATCAGATGCTGCGCCTCGGGTGTTGCCTCACCGACCACGTACATGCGGCTGGTGTCGCCGAACCAGCCGTCCTTGATCACCGCGATATCGAGATTGACGATATCGCCATCCTTCAGCGGTGTGCCCGACGGAATGCCGTGACAGACCACATCATTGACCGAGGCGCAGACGGTTTTCGGAAAGCCGTGATAACCGACGTTGGCCGGCACTGCTTTTTGCACATTGACGATGTAGTCGTTGCACAGTTGATCGAGCTGATCAGTGGTAACGCCGGCCTTGACGTGTGGCACTAGCATCGCCAGCACTTCAGCGGCGAGTTTGCCGGCAGCGCGAGATTGCGCGATGTCGGCCGGGGTGTTGATCTTGATCTGGTTTCTCATGCGCTGACGGCTTCCTGAGTCAGTTGTTGCAGATCCAGCCCGCCGTTCTGTTCGGCGCGGATCAGCAAGCGGCAAATGGCGCTGTGGTCGAGGTTGGGATGCAGTTCGGCGAGCATGCCGATGCGCATCCAGTGCTCGGCCTGCGCGTTGATCGAGCGGCTGAGGGCGTTGCTGGAGATACGCAGGTTCTCGTGCATGTCCTCTGAAATCTTTACGATGCCCATATATGAATCCGATACGATATATATATGGAACGTATATTAGCCAAGCCTTATGCGAAATTGCAAATCAACCCAGCGCCGCGTCGAAAAACGATGAGATGAGCCGACTGGAACGCCGCTCGGCCAGACAATACAAATACGTTTCCGTAAACAGCTCCTCGCCTTCGATTCTGATCGTGCGTATTTTGGGGTCAGCAATAAACTCCGCTTCCGACACCACCCCCAACCCCAACCCACGCACCACCGCTTCCCGCAACGCCTCACGACTGCCGATTTCCATGGCGATGCGCGGTTTGACCTGCGCCGCATTCAGCGCCTGCTCCAGCACCAGCCGCGTGGTCGAGCCGGGTTCGCGTTGCAGCAAACGCTGCCCTTCCAGTTCCTCCAGCCGCACGCTGCCACGATTGGCCAGCGGATGCTCATGGTGCGCAAACAAGATGATTGCGTGCCGCGCATAACGCACTGAACTCAACGCCGGATCATCCTGACGCCCAGCCAACACGGCGATATCTGTCACGTAATTTTCCAGATCCGACAACACTTGCGCCGAGTTGCCGACGCGGATCGACACGTCGATATTCGGATGCTGTTGCAAATAACTGTCGACCATCTCGATCACATGAAACGGCCCCACCGCACCGACCTTGAGCTGGCCGCTGTCGAGCCGCCCGGAATCACGCATCAGGTTATGCGCTTCCAGTTCCAGCAGGGCGATGCGCTGAGCGATAGGCAGCAGTTGCCGACCCACATCCGACAACTCGATCCGCCGCCCACGCCGGTGGAAAAGCTCAACATTGTGCTGACGTTCCAAGGCCTGCACCTGAGTGGTCAGGGTCGGTTGGCTCAAGCCTGACGCCCGCGCCCCGGCACTGAAACTGCCGTGGCGGGCGACGGCCAGAAAGGCCCGCAACTTAGCGCTCGACATCCATAGACTCCATCAATAGTTAACTGCCGTTTCCCATATTGAATTGATTGAATGACTGTCACGTGACAGACCTAGCCTGTGGCAACTCCCAACCACACCGTGGAATGCCATGAAAACAATTAACCAGTTTCTGCGTGCCGCCAGCCTTGCCGTACTTGCCTTGAGTGCCAGCCAGGTCTGGGCCAAGGACAAACTGACCATTGGCCTGATCCCTTCGGAAGACTCCCAAGCGATGATCGAATCGAGCAAACAAGTGCTCGACGATCTGCAAACCAAAATCGGCATGCCGGTGGTGCCGTTCGTGGCCACCGACTACAACGGCATCATCGAAGCGCTGCGCTCGGGCAAACTCGACGTCGCCTACCTCGGGCCGTTCTCCTACGTGCTGGCGACCTCGGTGGCGGACGTCGAAGCGTTCTCGGTGGCGGTGACCAAGAAGACCGGCCAGAGCGCTTACAAAAGCGTGATTCTGGCACGCAAGGACAGCGGCATTCATTCGCTGGCCGACCTCAAGGGCCATACATTCGCGTTCGTCGACCCGAGTTCGGCATCCGGTCATCTGTTCCCGAAAGCAGGATTGGAGCAGGCAGGGTTCGCCCCGGACACGCTGTTCAAACGGGTGATTTTCTCCGGTTCCCACGACGCCAGTATCCTCGCGGTCGAGAACAAGAAAGTAGACGCCGCCGCCGTGGCTGACCGCATCTTCGCCAGCGCCGTGGCCAAAGGCGTGGTCAAGCAGGATGACTTCGAAATTGTCTGGAGTTCCAAGCCGATTCCCGAATCGCCGATGGTCTGGCGCAAGGCGCTCGATCCGCAACTGAAGAAGAAAGTCGCCGACGCGCTGGCCTCGATCAAGGACGTGCCGTGGGGTGATCAGGGGGTGCTCAATGGCTTCCAGCCCACCACCGACGCGTCCTATGACGTGGTACGCGAAACCGCCAAGGTGCTCGATCTCGATTTGCGGAGCATGAAATGATCAGCATCCGTCAATTGACCAAGCATTACGGCAGCAACCCGGTGTTGCGCGGCATTGACCTTGACGTCGCTGCGGGCGAATTCGTCGTGGTGCTCGGTCAGTCGGGCGCCGGCAAATCGACTTTGCTGCGTTGCATCAATCGCTTGGCGCAGGCCGACAGCGGCACGTTGAACGTGGCAGGCATTGATGCCCTCGCCTGCCCCGACACCAGCGTTTTGCGCCGTGAAGTGGCGATGATTTTTCAGCACCACAACGTCGTGCCGCGCCTGAGCGTATTGAAGAATGTGCTGACCGGGCGCCTCGGTTCCGTCGGCACCCTCGCCTCGATTCTGCAACTGTTTCGCCGTGACGATGTGGCGCTGGCAATGCAATGCCTGGAGCGCGTCGAACTGGCGCACAAGGCTGGTGAGCGCACCGATTCGCTGTCCGGCGGGCAGAAGCAGCGCGTCGGCATTGCCCGCGCCTTGGCGCAGCGGCCGCAGGTGATTCTGGCCGATGAGCCGATCGCCAGCCTCGATCCGAAAACCGCGCGCCTGGTGTTGCAGTACCTGCGCGATGCCACCCGCGAACTGGGCATCACCGTGCTGTGCAATCTGCATCAGGTCGAATACGCCCGCGAGTTTGGCGACCGCGTGGTCGGCCTCGCTCACGGCAGTCTGGTGTTCGATGGCCAAGCGTCGAGCATGACCGAAGCGGATCTGGCGCGAATCTATCCGGGGCAATCCACAGAGTTCTCCGCTGACATCCCGACGCCCACCCTGTCCTACCGCGCTGCCTCGAGGGCCTGAACATGCAATCGCAAAACTATCAGTGGGTCGGCGATCGTCCGCGTGGCCCGCGCAGATGGCTGACCACCGGTGCCGTCGTCCTGATCGTGCTGTGGACGCTGAACTGGAGCGCGCAAGGTGCGCAACTGAGCCTCGGTGAACTGGCCGCCGGGTTGCCGCAGATCGGCGACTTTCTCTCGCGTACCTTTCCGCCGGACCTGAGCATCCTCCCGCGACTGCTGGCGCCGGCAGTGGAAACCCTGCAAATCGCCATCTGGGGCACCCTGCTCGGCGTGTTGCTGGCGATTCCGCTGTCGTTTCTCGCCGCGCGCAATCTGAGCCGCAATCGCTGGCTGTTTCACACCACCCGTCAGGCGCTGAATTTCACCCGCAGCATCAACGAACTGATCCTCGCGCTGATCTTTGTCTCGGCGGTCGGCCTCGGCCCGTTTCCCGGCGTACTGGCGCTGGCGCTGCATGGCCTGGGCATGCTCGGCAAGTTCTTCGCCGAGAGCATCGAAGAGATCGACCAAGGCCCGATTGAAGCGCTGCAAGCGACCGGGGCGCGACCGTTGCAGGTCATCGTGTTTGGCGTCCTGCCACAGGTCATCACGGCGTGGATTGCCGTGATTCTCTATCGCTTCGAGGTCAATCTGCGCTCGGCCACGGTGCTCGGCATGGTCGGCGCTGGTGGCTTGGGTTTCGAACTGGTGAGCAGTCTGAAGTTGTTCAAATATCAGGAAACCGCGACCTGCATCATCGTTATCACCTTCATGGTGATCGTCGCCGACGCCATCTCCAGTCGCCTGCGCGCGGCGATCCAGAGCGGTTCGGCGCACTAGCGCAAGGCGGCTATCGGCTGAGCCGATTCAAACCTGCGATTTATCGATTTGTACCGTTGTCGACCGCCATCGAGTATGTGGCCACACGACAACAACAAGAAGGATCCACCATGACTGCCCGTTTTCAGAACCCCGTCGATACCCGCTTCGGCTGGGGCAGCCTGCAAGACCTCGCCGCCATCACCGAGCAACAGCGCGTCGCCCTCGTAACCTTCCCTGAAGCCCGAGGGCTGGGCTTGGTGGACCGTTTGCAACGCTTGCTCGGCGAACGTCTGATCTACATTGTCGAAGACGTCCAGCCCAACCCCGACGTCGGCCATCTGCGCAGCACTTACGAGCATTTCTGGCAGCACGCCGGCGACTGTGACGTGGTACTCGCCGTGGGTGGCGGCAGCGCCATCGACACCGCCAAAGCGTTGATCGTCGGCACCGAATCCGGGCATTTCGATGAACTGTTGGCGCTGCTGGCGGCCGGCAAACCGTTCACCCCGGCACGCTGCAAACAGTTGATCGCCGCGCCGACCACCGCCGGCACCGGCAGCGAAGTCACGCCGTGGGCGACGATCTGGGACAGCGCCAGCCAGAAGAAATACTCGCTGCACCTGGATTGCACCTGGCCGCGCGTGGCGATTATTGATCCGCAATTGATGCTCACCGTACCGGCCAGTGTCACCGTTTCCACCGGTCTCGATGCGTTGTCCCACGCGCTGGAAGCGATCTGGAACGTCAACGCCAACCCGGTCTCCGACACCTTCGCCATTTCTGCGATTGAGGACATTCTCGAATGCCTGCCCCGTTTGCACAAAGACCTGTCGAGCCAAGAGTTGCGCACGCGCATGGCACTGGCCGCACTCAAGGCCGGGCTGGCGTTTTCCAACACCAAAACCGCGCTGGCGCATTCGATTTCCTATGAGATGACCTTGCGCCACGGCTTGCCCCACGGCATCGCCTGCTCTTTCACCCTGCCGTTGGTGCTCGGCTTGGCTTGGGGTCATGACGCAACACGTGACCGCATCCTGCAACGGGTATTCGGCGAAGATCTGCTCACTGCGCAACAGCAATTGCGCGAGTTCCTGCACAGCCTCGGGGTAAAGACCGAGTTTGCCGATTACGGCGTCTCGGCCAAGGACGCCGAAGACATCATCCACCTCGCGATGCAGGGCGCGCGCGGCAAGAACTTCATCGGTTCACAAGCCGCCTGACCTCGCCCGCAACCTGAACGACCCAAGCACAGCCGGCGGCGTACAACGCCGCGGTGATTTCCTGCCGCACCAAAAAAGAGTGCACCCGCCGACGACAAACGGCGGGAACCCACAACAATAAGGAAAAGATCATGAATCGTGCCGAAACAATGCCTGGTCTCGCCGTCCGTTCTGCCTCGTTCCGGGTCGCGCAGTGGCGCATGCTGCTGGCGGCGATGTTCTGTTACCTGTTTTTCTACACCGGGCGGCAGACCTTCGGTTTTGCCATTCCGGGGATTCAGGCCGAGTTCGGTTTGAGCAAGGAGACCCTCGGATGGGCGTCTGCTGCAATGCTGTGGGCCTACGCGATTGGTCAGGCGATCAACGGCAACCTCGCCGACAAGTTCGGTGGCCGGCGCATCATGACCCTCGGCGCAGTGCTGTCCTGCGCGGCGAACTGGGTGACCAGTTTTGCCGGCGGTTTCACCAGTCTGATCCTGCCGTGGGGCGTCAACGGCTACTTTCAGGCCTTGGGCTGGGCGCCGGGCGGTCGGTTGATTGCGAATTGGTGGGCGGCGGGCGAGCGCGGCAAGGTCTATGGCTTCTACACTTTCGCCGCCGGTTGCGCGTCGATTCTGTCGTACGTCACCTCTATCGTCGTGCTCGAAGTGCTGCAACTGGAATGGCGCTGGATCTTCCGTTTGCCGGTGCTGCTGATGCTCGCCGGCGGGATCATTTTCTATCTGGTTGCCCGTGAACGGCCGCAGGATCTAGGCTTCGAACCGGTAGGTGATACTGGCGTGGCCAACGCCGACGACAAACATCAGGAAGCCGCGCATGGCGAAGTGGAGACCTCGGCACAACGCTATAAAGCCGTGTTGAAGAATCCTCGTTTGCTGATCGCCGCGCTGTCACTGGGCTTTCAAAACGCGGCGCGCTACGGCTTGATCGTTTGGGTACCGGTGCACTTTCTCGGCGCTGACTGGAAAAGCGGTGACGGCATGATCGATCCGAAATGGATCACCGTCGCCCTCCCCGTCGGCATGGCAGTCGGTGCACTGAGCAACGGCTGGGTGTCGGACAAGTTGTTCGGCTCCAAGCGGTATCTGGCGATCATGCTCTACATGTTCCTCGGCGCCGCGACCAGCCTGTGGATGTGGAGCCTGCCGCCGCACAGCGTGATCGGCCTGGTGGCGTTGTTCCTTTGTGGCTTCTTCGTTTATGGCCCGGCGTCGAGTTTCTGGGCACTGTGCCCGGATCTGGTCGGTGCCAAACGCGCCGGTACGGCGACCGGGATCATGAATTTTTCGTCCTACCTGTTCGCCGGATTGGCCGAGCCACTGATCGGGCGTCTGCTTGACACCACGGCAAACACGTCTCTCATCTTCATAGTGGTCACCAGCGCCTGCCTGTGCAGCGCGGCAGTGGCCTTGTTCATTCGACGCTGACGGGGCTTGCATGTACCAGTATCACAAGTGGTTGCGTTCGTTCCATGCGGTGGCCAAGACCGGCAGTTTTACCCTTGCTGCCGAGTTTCTCAGCGTCGGTCAGCCGACCGTCAGCGAGCAGGTCAACGCGCTGGAAAACACCTTCTCGGTCGAGCTGTTCCATCGGCGTGGACGCTACATCGAGATGAGTGCAGCCGGACACAAGCTCTACGCCATCACCCAAGGCCTGTTCGGTCAGGAGGATGAGGCCGTGCAGCTGTTGCAGAGTTTCAAGCAGCGCAAGACCGGCATGTTGCGCCTCGGCGCAGTGTCGCCGCCGATTGCGATGAACCTGACGTATGAGCTGATGCAGCGCCACCCGGATATCGAACTGGAAACCTCGTTTTCTTCGGAAAAGGACACCCTGGCGCGGCTGTTCAACTTCGATATCGACGTGGCGATTCTGGCGCTTTCGGAATTCGATGAGCGCTTCCATACGCGGCTGTATCACCGTTATCCGATCATCGCTGTGGTGCGCGATGACCATCCGTGGGCCAGTCAGGCGCAGGTACACATCAACGAAATCAGCCGCGAAAAATGGGTGATGCGCGAGCAAAGTGCGCGCACCCGCCAACTGGTGGAAGAAAGCTGCAAGCGCCTCGACATCGAGCTCAATTGCGTCATGCAACTCAACAGCCGCGAAGCCATCGTGCACGCCATCGTCAAGGGCATCGGCATCGGGTTTGTCTCGGCCGTCGAGTACGCCGAAACACCCGGCACCACTCCGATCACCTTTGTCGGCCACCCGTTCTTTATCGAATACCACCTGTGCTGCCTCGGTATCCGCAGGAACCGGCCAGTAATTGCCGAACTGTTTGATGCGAATCCACCGCTGACCTGATCAGCACTGACCCTTGAACCGCCTACCTCATCACCGAGGGACGGCCCACGCTTACCTGAAAACGGAGATTGACCATGCAGTACCAACAACCGACTCACCTGCAAGCCGCGATCCTCGACTGGGCCGGCACCGTTGTCGATTTCGGCTCGTTTGCACCGACGCAGATATTCGTCGAGGCCTTTGCCGAGTTCGGCGTCGCCGTGTCGCTGGAAGAAGCGCGCGGGCCGATGGGCATGGGCAAGTGGGATCACATCCGCACCCTGTGCAACCTGCCGCAGATTGCCGAGCGTTATCGTGCGGCGTTCGACCGCTTGCCGAGCGATGACGATGTGACGGCGATCTACGAGCGCTTCATGCCGTTGCAAATCGAGAAAATCGCCCTGCATTCGGCGTTGATCCCGGGCGCACTCGAAGCCATTGCGGCGTTGCGCAACAAAGGTTTGAAAATCGGCTCGTGCTCCGGTTATCCGGCGGTGGTGATGGCCAAGGTCGTCGAACTGGCGCGGGAAAATGGCTACGTCGCTGATCATGTCGTCGCCACCGATGAGGTGCCGAATGGCCGGCCATATCCGGCGCAGGCATTGGCTAACGTGATTGCCTTGGGCATCGATGACGTGGCAGCTTGCGTCAAGGTCGACGACACCTGGCCGGGGATTCTCGAAGGGCGCGCCGCCGGTATGTGGACGGTGGCGTTGACCTGTTCCGGCAACGCACTGGGCCTGACCTATGAGCAATACAAGGCGTTGCCGTCGGATCGACTGGCAGAGGAACGTGCGCGGATCGGCAAGATGTTCGCGCCTTCACGTCCGCACTACCTGATCGAAACCATCGCCGAACTGCCTGAGGTCATCGACGACATCAACGCACGCCTGGCGCGCGGCGAAACCCCGCAAGCCTGCTGACGCATCCCCCTTACCCCTGATCGTTCCCACGCTCCGCGTGGGAATGCAGCCCGTGACGCTCCGCGTCACTGGACGCGGAGCGTCCCTAGAGGCATTACCACGCGGAGCGTGGGAACGATCAGTTCGCGGCATTGCCAAATCGCGGGCAAAAAAAAGCTGCCAAATTCGGCAGCAAAAACTTTAAGAACACGCGATGTATTGGCCTCAGCATAGACGCCGGATAATGACAGTGTCATGACAGCCGCACATTCATTGAACCGCCCCCACCCCGTCATCAGGATGTCATCAAGATCACGGCAGAATCCTCGCAAACCGTCTTGAGCCTCGCGACGGATGCTCTGCAAGGATTCCCATGAAAGACGACGCCTCGCTGTTTGCCGCCATCGACCTGGGTTCGAATGCCTTTCGCCTGATGATCGGCCAGTCGGTGCGCAGCCGAAAGGGCTTGCAGATTCAGGAAGTGAAAACCTTGCGCGAACCGGTGCGGCTTGCCGAAGGTTTTGACGGCGGTGTGCTGGATGCGTTGGCACTGGATCGTGGCTGGCAGGCGTTGGCGCGGTTCGGTAAAAAACTGCGCGGTTTCGAGGCCGGCCGGGTTCGTGCGGTGGCGACCAGCGCCGTACGCGAGGCCGATAACGCGCAACTGTTTCTGGCCAGTGCCGAACGGCATCTGGGCTTTCCCATCGATGTCATTTGCGGCCATGAAGAGGCGCGGCTGGTCTATGCCGGCGTGACTCACGCCTTGCCGAGCGCCGCAGACATGCGCCTGGTGGTCGACATCGGTGGCGGCTCCACCGAGCTGATCCTCGGCCAGGGTTCACAGCCGTTGCTCACCGAAAGCATCGCCATCGGCAGCGGCACGCTGAGCACGCGGTTCTTTCGCGGCGGTGATCTGTCCGCCGGCGCGCTACAGGCAGCCGAACGCTTCGCCATCCTGCAGTTTGAAAGAGTTGCACGACGCTACCGTGCTCAGGGCTGGCAGCAGACCATCGGTTCCTCCGGCACCGCACGCATGCTCGCCAAAGTGCTCAAGGCCAATCGTCTCAACGACTTCGGCCAGGACGGCATCACCTACGGCGGGCTGCTGCGCCTGTCGCTGCTTTTGTTGAAAGTGAACAACGTGCAACAGCTCAAGCTCGCCGGCCTGCAACCCCATCGCCAAAGCATTCTGCCTGGTGGGCTGGTGTTGATGCTGGCGGCCTTCAAAGTGTTCGGCATTGCGCAGATGGTGCCCTCCGAACCGGGCCTGCGTTTAGGCGTGCTGCACGGTTTGATGAGCCAACACTAATCCTCGCCACGGCAGATTCGTCTCCCCTTCAGCGGCTCGATCGACTACCATGCCGCCGCCGGTTCCCGAACGGGAATAATAGGGAATCCGAGGTGCTTGCTCAGCACTGATCGGAACTGCCCCCGCAACTGTAGGTGCCGAGCCTGCTCCACGACTGCCACTGGGTGAATCCCGGGAAGGCCGGAGCCAGGCGATGACGCATCAGTCAGGAGACCTGCCGGCACAGTGACTACTAACCGGCGGGGTGTCCGGGAAGGACATCGTGCCGTGCGCGTCTTTGTTTGATGACCGGCCTTGCGCTGTTTTCCTGACCGCGCTCGATGGTGTGTTTCCCGACCGTACTCTCCCGCTCCCCGTACGGTTCCCTCGGAGACTGCCCCATGCTGCTGCCCCGCATCGCCACCCTCATCACCGGCCTGACCCTTGGCGCCTTGGCGCAGGCGGCCCCGACGGTGTATCCGCTGACGGTCGAGAACTGCGGCAGCACCCTCACCTTCCAACACGCACCGACGCGCACCGTGACCATCGGCCAGGCCGGCACGGAAATGCTCTACGCCATGGGCCTGGGCGACAAAGTCGTCGGCACCTCGCTGTGGTTCAACAATGTGCTGGCCAAGTACAAGCCGCAGGACGACAAGATCGAGCGTCTGGCCGATAACGAACCGAGTTTTGAAGCGGTCATCGGCAAGCGCCCGGAACTGGTCGCCGTGGAGCTGGAATGGATGGTCGGCCCGCAAGGCGCGGTCGGCACCCGCGAGCAGTTTCATGAATTGAAGATTCCGACGTACCTGCTGCCCTCCGATTGCGAAGCCAAGGACAACCTCGTTGGCGCCGACGGCACGCGGCTGGCACCGTTTCGCATCGATACGATTTACAAAAGCGTGAGCCAACTGGCGCAAATCTTTGATGTGCAGGATCGCGGGCAGCAGCTCAATGATCAGCTCAAGGCCAGCCTCGCCAAATCCATCGCCACCGCCCAGGGCAAACAGCTCAAGGACGCCAGCGCACTGGTCTGGTTCTCCAGCGCCGAAATGGACATCGAGCCGTTTGTGGCCGGGCACAAAGGCATTCCCGATTTCATGCTCAGCACCCTCGGCGTGCGCAACGTGGTGGAGTCCGATGAAGAGTGGCCAACGGTTGGCTGGGAAACCATCGCCAAGGCCAACCCGACCTTCCTGGTCATCGCGCGCATGGATCGTCGACGCTTTCCCGCCGACGACTATGAAAAGAAACTTGCCTTCCTGCGCAGCGACCCGGTGACGCGCAACATGGACGCGGTGAAACACAACCGCATCATCATTCTCGACGCCATGGCCATGCAGGCCAGCCTGCGCATGTTCGACGGCATCGAGCAACTGGCCACGGCCATCAACGGCTATGACCTGTCGCAATGAGTGCCAGCCTGATCCGCACGCTGCTGGCCCTGGCGACACTGTTGATGGCAGTGGTCGCTGGCGTGGCCATCGGTGAAACCTCGATTGAACCGGGCGTGGTCGTGCAAGTGCTGGCGAACAAATTGTGGGGCGCCGGGTACGCGCTGGATCCTATCGACGAAGGCATCGTCTGGAACTATCGCCTGACCCGCGCACTGGTCGCGGCCGCATGCGGTGCCGGACTGGCGACGTGCGGGGTGATTTTGCAGTCGCTGTTGCGCAACCCGCTGGCCGATCCCTATCTGCTGGGGATTTCTGCCGGCGCTTCGACCGGTGCGGTGATGGTGGCGTTACTCGGTGTTGGCGCCGGTATCATCTCCTTGTCAGTCGGTGCCTTCGCCGGTGCAGTCACGGCGTTCGTGCTGGTAATTGTGCTGGCGCGGGTCAGCGGCTCGGCCAGTGGCACCGGGCAAATCATTCTCGCAGGGATCGCCGGTTCGCAGCTGTTCAATGCACTGACGGCATTTCTGATCACTCGCTCGGCCAGTTCCGAACAGGCACGCGGGATCATGTTCTGGCTGCTGGGTAATCTTGGCGGCGTGCGCTGGCCATCGGTGTGGCTGGCGGTGCCGGTGGCCGTGGCGGGATTGGTCGTGTGTCTGTGGCATCGGCGGGCGCTGGATGCGTTTACCTTTGGCGCCGATTCCGCTGCGTCCCTGGGTATACCGGTGCGGCGCGTACAGATTTTGCTGATTGGTTGTGCGGCGCTGGTGACGGCGGTGATGGTGTCGATCGTCGGCTCGATCGGTTTTGTCGGGCTGGTGATTCCCCACGCCGCGCGACTGTTGCTCGGCACCGGGCATGCGCGCCTGCTGCCGGCCAGTGCGTTGGGTGGCGCGGTGTTTCTGATTGCCGCTGACGTGTTGTCGCGCACCTTGATCAAGGGTCAGGTGATTCCCGTCGGGGTGATTACCGCCTTGGTGGGCGCGCCGGTGTTTGCCCTGATTCTGGTGGGTCGGAGATCAGCGCGATGAGCAGTGTTCTGAGTTGCTCCGGGTTGACCTTCAAGGTGCGCGGCGCCGAGTTACTCAACGGTGTCAGCCTTGAGGTTCAGCGCGGCGAAACGCTGGGCATCGTCGGGCCGAATGGCTCGGGCAAATCCACCCTGTTGAAGTTGCTGGCCGGGCTGCGTGAACCGAGCGCTGGCGTGGTCCTGCTTGAAGGTCAGCGCTTGAGCAAAATGGCCCGGCGCAGCATTGCGCAAAAGCTTGCGGTGGTCGAACAACAGGCCGACACCGATGACGGCATCCGCGTCTTCGATGCGGTGGCGCTGGGACGCACGCCTTGGTTGTCGGCGCTGCAACCGTGGTCGCAGGTGGACGACGCCATCGTTGAGCAGGCGTTGACTGACGTTGACGCGATGCACCTGCGCACCCGTCTCTGGCGCAGTCTGTCCGGCGGCGAGCGACAACGGGTGCACATCGCTCGGGCACTGGCGCAGCGACCGCAAATCCTGTTGCTGGACGAACCGGCCAACCACCTCGACATTCAGCATCAACTGACCATTCTCAACGTGGTGCAGGCGTTGCCGGTGACCACGCTGATCGCTCTGCACGATCTTAATCAGGCGTTGAAATGCGATCGTCTGGCGGTGCTGGAGCGCGGGCGACTGGTGGCGTTGGGCGAACCGTTGGCGGTGCTGACACCGCAGCGCTTAAAGGAGACGTTCGGGGTCAGGGCGCACTATTTGACGGACCCGTTTGATGGGGCGCAGATTCTTCGATTCCACTCATGACGGCGTGCATGTGCGTGGTCTGCCAGACCGGGTCAGCGTCGACGTCAATAATCCCGAAACCCTGCCGTTGCCAGAACGCGATGGCCCCCGGCAGAAACGGATGGGTGTGCAGGTAGATCACCTCAACTCCGTCGGCGAGTGCCAGTTCCTTGAGTGATCGATACAGCGCGCCGGCCAGCCCTGAGCGGCGCTGCGATGGCAAGACAAACAGACGGACGATTTCCATCACTTTAACGTCCGGATAGAGCAAGTGCGGGAAGCGCCGGTCATAGGCGAGATAGCCGATGGAGGCAACGATCTGCCCTTCGTGGCGAGCGATCAGAAAGCGCCCTGCCCCACGCAGATAAACCTCGGTGAACCGCGCCAGATCATCAGGCATGCCCGTCGCGCTGAGCTTGGGGAAAAGCTCGGCACGGGCCTTTAGTACAAAATCAAGAACTTCAGGAATGTCGGCGTCGGAAACAGCCTGGATAACGGGTTGATCAATCATGTAGCGGCAAACACCTGGACTGCGGCTGACTACGGTAGCAACAACATGTCCCGCGAAGCCATCCAATCTCATGACTTGCACAAAACCCTGTGGGAGCGAGCCTGCTCGCGATGGCGGCAGATCATCCAACATTGATGTTGACTGACAAGACGCTTTCGCGAGCAGGCTCGCTCCCACAGGTGTTGTGTTTCATGCCGGGTGAGGGTTACGCCAGCTCTTTGCGCAACTGGCGGGCGGCGGTGACCATGTGCACCAGCGCCGCTTCGGTCTCCGGCCAGCCACGGGTTTTCAAACCGCAATCCGGGTTGACCCACAGCCGCTCGGCAGGAATGCGCTTGGCGGCCTTGCGCAACAGGTTGGCCATTTCCGAAGCGTCCGGAATGCGTGGTGAGTGGATGTCATAGACGCCCGGGCCAATTTCGTTCGGGTAAGCGAAGGCTTCGAACGCATCCAGCAATTCCATGTCCGAGCGCGAGGTTTCAATGGTGATCACGTCGGCATCCATTGCCGCAATCGACTCGATCACATCGTTGAATTCGCTGTAGCACATGTGCGTATGGATCTGGGTTTCGTCGCGCACACCCGAGGCGCACAGGCGGAATACTTCCGTCGCCCAGTCCAGATAATGCTGCCACTGCGCCCGACGCAACGGCAGGCCTTCACGAAACGCCGCTTCGTCGATCTGCACGATCTTGATGCCGGCAGCTTCCAGATCGACCACTTCGTCGCGGATCGCCAGCGCCAGTTGCCGGGCCTGCACTTCGCGGCTCACGTCTTCACGGGGGAACGACCACATCAGCATGGTCACCGGGCCGGTCAGCATGCCTTTCATGACCTTGTCAGTCAGACCCTGGGCGTAGCGGATCCACTCGACCGTCATGGCTTTCGGACGACTGAGGTCGCCGAAAATCACCGCCGGTTTCACGCAGCGCGAACCGTAACTTTGTACCCAGCCGAAACGGGTGAACGCATAGCCGTCCAGTTGTTCGGCGAAATATTCGACCATGTCGTTGCGCTCGGCTTCACCGTGCACCAGCACATCGAGGCCCAAACGCTCCTGGATTTCCACCGCATGGCGAATTTCGCTGTGCATGGCTTCGGTGTATTCGGCCAGGGTCAGTTTGCCTTGCTTGAACGATTGGCGCGCCAGGCGGATCGAGCCGGTTTGCGGGAACGAACCGATGGTCGTGGTCGGGAACAGCGGCAGATCCAGGCCAGCGCGCTGCTTGGCAATGCGCTTGGCAAACAGTGATTGACGCTGGCTGTCCTTGGCGGTGATTGCCGCCACCCGAGCCTGAACGGCAGGCTTGTGAATACGTGGCGACGCCGCGCGGGCGGCCTGCACCGAACGGCTCTCGGTCAGTGCACGCAGGACTTGCGGCGCTTCGGGCTGGTTGACAGCCTGAGCCAGCACAGCCACTTCTTCGCACTTCTGTACGGCAAAGGCCAGCCAGCTTTTCAGCTCGGCATCGAGTTTGTCCTCACGACCGAGATCCACCGGGCTGTGCAATAGCGAACAGGACGGCGCAACCCACAGGCGATCACCCAGACGCTCATGTGCGTGCTGCAAAGTCGCCAAGGCACTTTCCAGATCGCAGCGCCAGACGTTACGGCCATTGACCACGCCCAGGGACAACACTTTATAAGCCGGCAAGCGATCAAGAATGGTCGGGTATTGCTCCGGTGCGCGCACCAGATCAATGTGCAAACCGTCGACCGGCAGGTTGGCGGCCAGGCCAAGGTTTTCTTCCAGGCCACCGAAGTAAGTCGCCAGCAGCTTCTTCAGCGGATCGCGCTGGATCTGGTTGTAGGCACGCTCGAAAGCGTTCTTCCATTCTTGCGGCAGATCGAGCACCAGAATCGGCTCGTCGATCTGCACCCACTCCACGCCTTGAGCGGCGAGACGCGCGAAAATCTGCCCGTACAGCGGCAGCAGGCGATCAAGCAGTTCCAGCTTGTCGAACTCGGCGCCCTTGGCCTTGCCCAGCCACAAATAAGTCAGCGGGCCGATGATCACCGGTTTGACATTGTGACCCAGTGCGCGAGCTTCTTCGACTTCTTCAAAGAGTTGATCCCAACCCAACTGAAACTGTTGATCCGCGCTGAATTCAGGGACCAGGTAGTGATAGTTGGTGTCGAACCACTTGGTCATTTCCTGAGCGTGTGCCCCGCCGCAGCAACTGTCGCTGACGCCTCGGGCCATGCCGAACAGGGTGTGCAGGTTGGTTTTGCCGTCGTGCGGACGGAAGCGCTCAGGGATCACACCGAACATCAGCGAGTGGGTCAGCACCTGGTCGTACCAGGCGAAATCACCAACCGGCAGCAACTCGATGCCGGCGTTTTTCTGCAAGTCCCAATGGGCCTTGCGCAGTTCGCGACCCACTTCACGCAGGCCGGCCTCGTTCAGTTCTCCTTTCCAGAACGCCTCTTGCGCTTTCTTCAGTTCGCGGTCGCGACCGATGCGCGGAAATCCAAGGGAATGGGCCAGTGCCATAACAAACAACTCCAATGTCTTGTTGATGGTGGCCATTGTCGGCATCGGTCGTTAGTGAGACAAACTCAATTTAATCTTGATCAACACAAGTTTCCCTCATGATCAAATGATCGCAGCCAGACGCCTGAAAGCACTCCAGAGCTGAGCGAGCGCCCGACGGCTGAACAGTTTTTGCGGCAGGAAATTTCTCGGCAATTCAAGCTGTTCGTCGCCATGAAGACGCCCTTTGAAAACTCGATGACGCCTCCGTATAAACGCACCCGAAAGCACCCCGGCAGGTCTTTGATTTCGATCTATCGTTAGATCGAAATGGCTGAATTGGCGACCGACTAAAGGTTGCGACAGCCGATGTCTGAGCCTATGTTGCACGCGAGTCTTTTCCCCGCGAACGGAACGCGATCAACACCACAAAGAGGTGAAGAAATGTCAAAGGAATCACGTCCTGCCGTACTTGGGCTGATCGGCAATACTCCACTGGTTCAAGTCACCCGCTTCGACACCGGGCCTTGCACGCTGTTTCTCAAACTCGAGTCGCAGAACCCCGGTGGTTCGATCAAGGATCGCATCGGTCTGGCCATGATCGACGCCGCTGAGCGCGATGGTCGCCTGCAGCCCGGCGGCACGATTGTCGAAGCCACCGCCGGCAACACCGGCCTGGGTCTGGCACTGGTTGGCCGCGCCAAAGGCTACCGCGTGGTGCTGGTGGTACCGGACAAAATGTCTACCGAGAAAGTCCTGCACTTGAAGGCCATGGGCGCCGAAGTGCACATCACCCGTTCCGATGTCGGCAAGGGCCATCCCGAGTATTACCAGGACGTTGCCGCCCGTTTGGCGAAAGACATTCCCGGCGCATTCTTCGCCGACCAGTTCAACAACCCGGCCAACCCGCTGGCCCACGAGTGCAGCACCGCGCCGGAGATCTGGGCGCAGACCGAACATGATCTGGACGCCATCGTCGTCGGTGTCGGTTCGGCGGGCACGCTGACGGGCCTGAGCCGTTTCTTCAAACGTGTGCAACCGGATCTGGAAATGGTCCTGGCCGACCCGGTCGGTTCGGTGATGGCGCAATACAGTCGCGACGGCTCCCTGCCGACGCCCGGCTCCTGGGCGGGGGAAGGCATCGGTGAAGATTTCATTCCGTCGATCACTGACCTCTCCAGCGTGCGCCACGCCTACTCCATCAGCGATGAGGAAAGCTTCGATCACGCCCGCCAGTTGCTCAAGGCTGAAGGCATTCTCGGTGGCTCGTCGACCGGCACCCTGCTCGCTGCGGCGTTGCGTTATTGCCGCGAACAGACCGAGCCGAAACGTGTGGTGAGTTTTGTCTGCGACACCGGCACGCGCTATCTGTCGAAGGTCTACAACGATCAGTGGATGACCGATCAAGGCCTGCTGCAGCGCAAGGGCTACGGCGATTTGCGCGACCTGATCGCCCGGCGTTTCGAGGACGGCCGCGTGATCAGCGTCGGCCCCGACGACACCCTGCTGACCGCGTTCCAGCGCATGCGTCTGGCGGATGTTTCGCAATTGCCGGTACTGGTCGAAGGCAAGCAACTGGTCGGCGTGATTGACGAATCCGACATCCTGTTGCCGGTACACGAAGATGCGGCCCGCTTCAGCCAATCGGTGTCCAGCGTGATGACCGACAAGCTGCAGACCCTCGCGCCCGGCGCCAGCCTCGCTGAACTGGAATCGGTGCTCAGCCGTGGCCTCGTCGCCATCATTGCCGATACATCAGGCTTCCATGGCCTGATCACCCGCACCGACATGCTCAACCAATTACGGAGATCCCTCGCATGAGTCAGCACGACGATAAATCCCAAGGCTTCGCGACCCGGGTGATCCATGCCGGGCAGGCGCCGGATCCGACCACCGGCGCGCTGATGCCGCCGATCTACGCCAACTCCACCTACCTGCAAGACAGCCCCGGCGTGCACAAGGGTTTCGATTACGGCCGCTCGCACAACCCGACGCGTTTTGCCTTGGAACGCTGCGTGGCGGACCTGGAAGGCGGCACCCAGGCGTTTGCCTTTGCTTCCGGGCTGGCAACGATTTCCACGGTGCTCGAACTGATCGATGCCGGTTCGCACGTCATCTCCGGCAATGACTTGTACGGCGGTACGTTCCGCCTGTTCGACAAGGTCCGTCAGCGCAGTGCCGGACACCGTTTCAGCTACGTCGATCTGACTGACCTGGCGGCGTTCGAAGCGGCGCTGCAGGACGACACACGCCTGGTGATTGTCGAGTCACCGACCAACCCGCTGCTGAGCCTGTCGGACCTCGCCGCTATCGCCCGTATCTGCCGTGCACGCGGGATCATCAGCGTGGCCGACAACACCTTTGCCAGCCCGTATATCCAGCGGCCGCTGGAGTTGGGTTTCGACATCGTGCTGCACTCGACCACCAAGTATTTGAACGGCCACTCCGATGTGATCGGCGGTATCGCCGTGGTTGGGCAGAATGCTGAACTGGCCGAGAAGCTGGGCTTCTTGCAGAACGCGGTCGGTGCGATTGCCGGGCCGTTCGATGCGTTCCTGACCTTGCGCGGGGTGAAAACCCTGGCGTTGCGCATGGAGCGTCATTGCAGCAACGCACTGGAGCTGGCGCAGTGGCTGGAGCAGCAGCCGCAGGTCAAACGCGTCTACTATCCGGGGCTGGCCTCGCATCCACAGCATGAGTTGGCCAAGCGCCAGATGCGTGGTTTCGGCGGGATGATCTCGGTGGACCTGAACAGTGATCTGGCGGGCGCGCGGCGCTTCCTTGAGAACGTGAAGATCTTCGCCTTGGCGGAAAGTCTCGGCGGCGTGGAGAGCCTGATCGAGCATCCGGCGATCATGACCCACGCGACCATTCCGGCTGATACCCGGGCGAAACTGGGGATTGGCGATGGTCTGGTGCGTCTGTCGGTGGGCGTTGAAGACGTCGAAGATCTGCGCGCCGATCTGGCGCAGGCGCTGCAATCGATCTGACCTTGCAGGAACGACAAAGCCCGCACGAAGCGGGCTTTGGTGTTCGAGTAGGCGGCCAGTGCTGGTCTCTGGCTTACAAGGTTTATCGGGCTTCCCACAGTACCGGGCCAAATTGAAAAGGTACGGCCTCGGCTGCTTCACACGGCATAAGGGCTGGATCTCAGCGCGGAGATCTTTCTAACCGTGTACCTTTCGGAGCGCGCCCCACGCCCCCTTGCTATCCGATTGCGCATCAGTCTGCGTCTTCGCCTACATCTTTGAGATTAGCAAAGGCTCGCCGGCTTGTTTCTCTGTTTTTAGACTGAATTCAACTTTGCCCGTCGGGTGAAGGAAAAGAAACACCTAACGCCCGTCGATCCCCCCGCCCTACCGCGTCCAGACGGCGATCTATACTGGATCAGTTCGATACTGATTACGTCGACACCCGTGCGCCTGACGGTGCGCCCGTGCCTTCCGCCAACCAGACTGACCCGAGCCGATGAGTCGACGCGCAAGCGCCTGTGCGGCGCACGAAGCGTTTTCGCCGAGCGGCTGCCGGGACGTGGAGAAAATCATGAAATACAGGTTTTTGTCAGGCGTGGTAATTGCTGTCACGGCCGCTGTAGTGATGCCCGGTGCCTGGGCGGGACAGCCGCAGGCAGTGGCTTCGGATGGTGCGGATCATGTTGGCGCTCCAGCCGTAGCCTCTGACGGTTCCGACCATGTTGGTGCGGGGGCAGTAGCTTCCGATGGCGCCGATCATGTCGGGGCCGGTGCAGTGGCTTCCGACGGTGCTGATCATGTCGGGGCCGGGGCGGTCGCTTCCGATGGCGCCGATCATGTCGGGGCCGGTGCAGTGGCTTCCGACGGTGCCGATCATGTCGGGGCCGGGGCAGTAGCTTCCGACGGGGCCGATCATGTCGGGGCCGGGGCCGTGGCTTCCGGTGGTGCCGATCATGGCGGGGCCGGGGCAGTGGCTTCCGATGGCGCCGATCATGTCGGGGCCGGGGCGGTCGCTTCCGACGGTGCCGATCATGTCGGTGCTGGCGCTCTTGCTTCAGATGGCGCCGATCGTACCGGCGTCAACCGGTTTGCCTATTCTCGTGTCGGCGTTGGCTCTGATCGCGTCGCCTCCGCGTTGATGACGGGCAGCTATTCCGACCAGTTCAACAGTCCCCAGTAATCTTCCCGCGGCCCAACGGGCGGCTCCAGCGAGCCGTCTGTTGCACTCCGCACTAGCACATTTGTGCTAATCGACCGCCCTGTCGCCTGGCGTTATATTCCCCCGCAACCCCCGATGTTCCCCAACGTTGCCTGTATGCAGCGTGCGGGATCGTTGTGCCTGGAAATCAGAACAACACCAAGGAAGAAACACCATGAAAACCCTGATCGCAACACTCACCCTCAGCGCCCTGTTCCTCACTGGCTGCGCCACGCCGAAACAATGGGAAGCCACCGGCGGCAGCAAAAACGATGGCGTCGTCCAGGTTTCCTATGAGCTGGGCCAGTTCGAAAGCGGCCAGACCAGCGCCGAACAAGGCCTGACCGTCGCCGCGCAACGCTGCAAGACCTGGGGCTACAAAAATGCCGAGGTCACCGGCTCGGAGAAAAACATCTGCCGCACCATGGGGCAATACAACTGCCTGCAGACCACCATCACCCAGGATTACCTGTGCAAACGCTGAGCACGCATTAACTTGTAGGAGCTGTCGAGTGCAACGAGGCTGCGATCTTTTGATCCTCATCCTGAAAATGAAGATCAAAAAGATCGCAGCGTGCCGCAGCTCCTACAGGGGTTGGATTTGCGGTCGGCGATCGCGCAGGGCTCGTAGGGTCGCGCGCAGTTCGGCCGGGCGCACCGGTTTGGACAGGATGGCGATGTCGCGGTCGTGCAGGGCCGCCTGGATTTTCTCGACGTCGTGCCCGGTGATGATCATCGCCGGCACCGCCCAACCACGCTGCCTGCGTACGTCGTCGATACATTCGATGCCGGTGGCATGAGTGCCGAGGTCATAGTCGGCGACGATGATGTCGCAGTCGGTGACCAGATCCTGAGCCGTCAACTCGGCCTCAACCACACAGCCCCAACGCTCCAGCAACGCTGAAGTCGCCAGTAGCACGTTACGATCATCCTCCACCAGACACACCTTCAACCCGGTCAGCAAACCGACCTGACGTGCTTCATCACGATTGACCGTTACCCGCGGCGGCGCAGTGATCGGCAAGCCGTACAAAGTCACCGCGGTTCCCCGCCCGAGCCGCGAGCGCAGGGCCACGTTCACACCGATCAACTCACCCAAACGCTTGACGATCGACAACCCCAACCCCACGCCTTCGACGTCTTTGTCGCGCACTTGGCGCACCCGATAAAACTCTTCGAACACCTTGGCCAGATGTTCTTCGGCGATACCGTTGCCGCGGTCATAAATCACGATGGCCAGCCCCGCTCCGCGCCGGCGCACGCCGATCAGCACCGGCCGATGCGCGCCATATTTGAAACAGTTGGAAAGCACGTTCTGCACCATGGTCGCCAGCAACGCCGGATCGGTTTGCACCCAATACTCACAGGGGCGCAAACGCAACTCCACTCCGGCCCAACGCGCTGCTTCAGCGTTCTGGCGAATCAGCTCCGCCAACCATTGCCCTAAATTGAAAGCCTGCAGTTTGGGCAGCACCCGACCGTTATCGAGGGTGTACAGGTCAAGGATCGAACGAAACAACTGCGAGACGTTGAGCAGCGAACGGTCAATATTGTCGACCAGACGCCGCTCCTCCTCACCCAATCGCGACTCACGCAGACACGCGGTAAACAGACCGATGGAATGAATCGGTTGGCGCAGATCATGACTGGCCTGGGCGAGAAACCGCGACTTTTCCAGATTCGCCGCGACGGCTTCTTCGGAGGCTTTACGTGTGCGCTCCAGCAGCAGATGCGCATAGAACGGGATCACCGTGCTGGTGATCATCAGCATCAACACCATGAACGGCTGCGCCTGCCATACCGGGGTCAGGCGATAAACACACAGCAATGCCAGCAAGGCCAATGCCGTGGCAATCGCCAGATAGCGCGAGCCATAGCGCATGCCATTGCCGAGGTTGACCCAGATGATCACCGCATACAGCGGCAATGCCGCCTCGCCACCGACCACCAGACCAAAGCAGGTGCCGGTGTAATCGTGGACCATGGCGAAAATCCGTCGCGCCGGATAATGCCCCGGCCAGCGCGCAATCGCCTGACGCAAGCCGATCGAGGCCAGCAGAAATACAGTGATGTAGGTGACCACCGGCAGATAAGTATCGAAGCGCTGGCCCGGCAACAAACCCAGTGCCAGCATATAAACCACGGCGATACCGGCGATGATGATGCGCAGGTTGGCCTGGTCGAGTTCGGTGTTTTTCTCGAACTTCATGGTTAAACGTCCTTGTGCGGCAATCGTCAGAATCAGCAGGAACCTACAGGCAACCCTTGCGCTCGGTGCTAATGTGCAGGCCTTGAGCAACGCCTGACCCAGGGAGGGTCACGCCATGACATGCCGAATTATCATAGCCGACGATCACCCGTTGTTTCGCGAGGCGATGCTGCGCACGGTGCAGCGTTTGCTGCCCGCAGCCGTTATCGACGAAGCCGGTGATCTCGACGCGGTGCTGGCGCTGCTGCCTCTGGGAGATGAGCCGGACACCTTGATTCTCGACCTGCGTTTCCCCGGCCTCACCTGTGTCAGCCAGCTCGGCGAACTGCGTCGGCGCCTGCCGCGCACCACGTTGATCGTGGTGTCGATGGTCGATGATGAGTCGTTGATCAGCGAAGTCATGGCCGTCGGGATCGACGGTTTCATCGGCAAGAACATTGCCCCCGATGAAATCGGCCAAGCGATTCTGGCGATTCGTGAAGGTGAAGTACTGGTGAAATTTGCGCCGTCGGGCCTGCTGCCGCTGGAAACCGGCGCCGCTCTCACGCCTCGTCAACAGGACGTGTTGCGCTTGATTGCCCAAGGCAAGACCAACAAGGAAATCGCCCGCGAACTGGATATCTCACCGTTCACGGTGCGCATTCATGTGTCTTCCTTGCTGCGCACGCTGAACGTGCCCTCACGGGCCGCAGCGGCGGTGAAATACACGGGCACTTTGTAGGAGCTGCCGAAGGCTCGGGCCGCGTTCGGACGATCTTTTGACTTTGTTTTTTAAAAGACGAGATCAATAGATCGCAGCCTTCGGCAGCTCCTACACGGGGCGGTGTGTTATGGGTCGACTTGCGCCATCAGCTCGGGCACCGATTCCGGGCGCTTGGCGTAGCGCTGCGCCAGCACCGCACAGACCATCAACTGAATCTGATGGAACAGCATCAGCGGCAGGATCAGCACGCCGATGGTGCTGCCGGCAAACAACACCTGCGCCATCGGCACACCGGTGGCCAGGCTCTTTTTCGAGCCGCAGAACAGAATGGTGATGCGGTCTTCCTGGCTGAAGCCGAACGCCTTGCCGAGCATCGTCGACGCCAGCAGCACCAGCGCCAAAAGAATGCAGCAGACCACCACCAGCCCCAACAACTCGACCAGCGGAATCTGATGCCAGATACCTTCGTTGACCGCCTCGCTGAACGCACCGTACACCACCAGCAGAATCGAACCCTGGTCGACGAACTTCAGCCAGTTCTTGTTGCGCCCGACCCACGCGCAGATCCAGCGGCGGGCGATCTGCCCGGCAATGAATGGCAGGAGCAATTGCACGCTGATCTTCAGGATCGCATCCAGCGTCGAACCACCGTCACCGTGCACATCAAGCAGCAGTGTCACCAGCAACGGCGTGAGGAAAATCCCGAACAGGCTCGAGGCCGCCGCGCTGCAAATTGCTGCCGGAATGTTACCTCGCGCCAACGAAGTGAAGGCAATCGCCGATTGTACCGTGGCCGGCAATGCGCAGAGGTAAAGCATGCCCATGTACAGTTTGTCGCCGATCAACGGCGACAGCAGCGGCTTGAGCGCCAGACCCAGAATCGGGAACAGCACGAAGGTCAGGCCGAACACCAGCAAATGCAGTCGCCAGTGACCGGCGCCGGCGATTATCGATTCGCGGGACAGCTTGGCGCCGTGCAGGAAAAACAGCAGCGCGATGGCGATGTTGGTCAGCCAGCCGAAGCCGACCGCGACCTGACCGCTGGCCGGCAGGAAACTGGCGAGCAGCACGACGGCGATCAATGTCAGGGTGAAGTTGTCGGGGAGGAATCGTGGGCGCGTCATGGTTTACTCATCCGGGGGTTGCCAGTACGTAACAGCGACTTTAACGTGACTGCAAATTACCGACTAACGCCGAAGATCCTCCAGATGCCGCCAAAAGGACACGACAAAAGCGTCAGACGCAGTATTCCCGGACTTCCCAGCTTGCCGCGTCCGCTGTACGGACGCACCGAATCGCTGCCAAATCGTGCGCTGACCCGCCGCCACAGTCACCCGTGGGTGCAATTGTCCTACGCGATCCAGGGCGTACTCGAAGTGCAGACCAGCGCCGGGCGCTTCGTCGCGCCACCCGAGCGCGCAGTGTGGATTCCCGCCGGTGTGCCGCATCGGGTGTTCAGTTCGCCGCACACCGAGATGCGCAGCCTGTACATCGATTGCAGCGTCGCCGGTTGGGCGATCGAGCGTTGCCATGTGCTGGGCGTCAGCGATTTGCTCAGGGAGCTGATCCGCGCCTTCAGTCAGGTGCCGGTGGAATATGACCAGAGCGGTGCGCACGGGCGACTCGCGCAGGTGATCCTCGACCAGTTGGCCGAAGCACCGCAGATCGACCTGATGCTGCCGCTGCCACAAGACGCCCGCCTGAAGCAGATCTATCAGAGCCTGGAGCAACATCCGGAACAGCAGACCACGCTCAGCCACTGGAGCGAAAAATTCGGCGTCACCGAGAAAACCCTCACCCGTCTGTTTCTGCGCGACACCGGCCTGACCTTTCGTGCCTGGCGTCAACGCTTGCGCCTGCTCGGTGCGCTGACACCCCTGGAACGTGGCGAGCGCGTCACCGACGTGGCGTTGGCGTGCGGATATGACTCGACTTCGGCATTCATTTCAGCCTTCCGTCAGCAGTTTGGAGAGACACCGGGGGAATTTTTCCGCTGAATAACCCGATAATTATCGAACTTGCACATGCCTTTGCTGAACGTTCAGGGTAGAGTTACACCCATCGAAAATCTTTCGCACGTTCCACAATAAAAACCTTTTTGAGAACCTGACGGCGGTAATGACATGATCGAAGTCACTGAAGTTTCCATTGCCCAATTGCGCGCTGCGCTGGTCTCCGGCCAGACCACTTCGGTCGAGTTGGTGCAGGCTTATCTGGCGCGAATCGATGCCTACGACGGTGCTGACACCGCCACCGCGCTCAACGCCGTGGTGGTGCGCAACCCCGATGCGCTGCAAGAAGCGCAGGCTGCCGACGAGCGCCGCGCCAAGGGCGAAACCCTCGGCCCGCTCGACGGCATTCCGTACCCCGCCAAGGACAGCTACTTGGTCAAAGGCCTGACGGCAGCGTCCGGAAGCCCGGCATTTGTCGATCTTGTCGCCCATCGCGATGCGTTCACCATCGAACGTCTGCGCGCGGCCGGAGCGATCTGCCTGGGCAAGACCAACATGCCGCCGATGGCCAATGGCGGCATGCAGCGCGGTGTCTATGGCCGCGCCGAAAGTCCGTATAACGCTGATTACCTGACGGCGCCATTCGCCTCCGGCTCGTCCAACGGTGCCGGCACCGCGACAGCGTCCAGTTTCGCCGCGTTCGGTCTGGCTGAAGAAACCTGGTCGAGCGGGCGCGGCCCGGCGTCGAACAACGGTTTGTGCGCCTACACGCCGTCGCGCGGGGTGATTTCGGTGCGCGGCAACTGGCCGCTGACCCCAACCATGGACGTCGTCGTGCCGTACGCGCGCACCATGGCCGACTTGCTCGAAGTGCTCGACGTCGTGGTCGCCGAAGACACCGACAGCCGTGGTGATCTTTGGCGCCTGCAGCCGTGGGTGCCGATCCCGAGCGTGATGTCCGTGCGCCCTGCTGCCTATGCCGAACTGGCGGTTAAGGCCGACGCACTGGCGGGCAAACGTCTGGGCGTGCCGAAGATGTACATCAACGCCGACCCTGAGGCCGGCACCAGCGCAGAACCCGGCATTGGCGGCCCGACCGGGCAACGCATCAACACCCGCGAGTCGATGATCGACCTGTGGAAACAGGCGCGCGCTGCGCTGGAAGCGGCCGGTGCCGAAGTCATCGAAGTCGATTTTCCGCTGGTGTCCAACTGCGAAGGCGACCGCCCGGGCGCGCCGACCGTGTTCAATCGCGGCATCGTCTCCAAAGAGTTTTTGCACCACGAACTGTGGGATCTGTCGGCTTGGGCTTTTGACGACTTCCTGCGCGCCAACGGCGACCCGAAGCTCAATCGTCTGGTCGATGTCGATGGGCCGAAAATCTTCCCCCACGACCCGGGCACTCTGCCTAACCGCGAAGGCGATCTGGCGGCCGGCATGGACGAATACGTGCGCATGGCCGAGCGTGGCATCACACCGTGGGATCAGATTTCAACGTTGCCGGACGGTCTGCGCGGTCTGGAAAAGACCCGCAAGCTCGATCTTGAAGACTGGATGGATGCGCTGAAACTCGACGCGGTGCTGTTCCCGACGGTGGCCGACGTCGGCCCGGCGGATGCCGATGTCAATCCGCAATCAGCGGACATCGCCTGGAGCAACGGGGTCTGGGTCGCCAACGGCAACCTCGCGATTCGCCACCTTGGCGTGCCAACGGTAACGGTGCCAATGGGCGTCATGGCCGACATCGGCATGCCGGCCGGTTTGACCTTTGCCGGTCGCGCCTACGACGACTCGACGCTGCTGCGTCTGGCCTCGGCGTTTGAATCGACGGGCTCCAAACGTCTGGTGCCGCCGCGCACGCCGCCGCTGTCCTGAAACAAAACGGGGTCGGGACTTTTCAGTCCCGACCCCGTTTGCCGTTATTAATCCGCTAACGCTTCAAGCAAATCGGCCGACGGCACGAAATACAGGCCACCGGTGACGGCGGTGCTGAAATCCAGCAACTTGTCGTAATTGCCCGGCGGTTTGCCGACGAACATGTTTTCCAGCATCTGCTCCATCGGTTCGGGCGAACGCGCATAACCGATGAAGAACGTGCCAAACTCCCCCGCTCCTGGCCGACCGAATGGCATGTTGTCGCGCAGGATCTTCACTTCCTCGCCCGCAGCGTTAGTGATCGTGGTCAGCGCACTGTGGGAATTGCTCGGTTTGACGTCTTCCCCCAATTCGATATCCGACAGTTTCGTGCGACCGATCACTCGCTCCTGGGCCTCGACACTCAAGCCGTTCCACGCCGTCATGTTGTGCAGATATTTCTGCACCAGCACGTAACTGCCGCCGCTGAAGTCCGCATCCTCATCGCCGACGATGGTGAAATTCAACGCTTTGCGCCCGACCGGATTCTCCGTGCCGTCGACAAAACCGATGATGCTGCGCATGTCGAAATAGCGGAAACCCTGAACCTCGTCGACCACGGTCACCGCATCGCCGAGCACGGCCATGATCTGGGTGGCCAGCTCAAAACACAGGTCCATTTGATCGGCGCGGATGTGCAGCAACAGGTCACCCGGCGTGGCCGGTGCCTGCCGCCCTTCTACGCCGAACTCACGAAACGCGTGCAATGACGCCGGCCGCGGGCTGCCGAACAAACGATCCCAGGCATTCGACGAAAACCCGCAGACGCACGTCAGGTTGCCCGCCGGTACGCGCTTGCCGACCGATCGCACCAGCCCGGCAACATCACCGCACCAGTCCTTCACTGTCTGCACGGCGTCGGCGCCTGCATTGAGCGTGGCGACAATGAAAATCGCGCTGCTGGTGATCGGACTGCCGACGGCTTGAGGTTCCAAAGGGTCATTGCTCATCGCTGAAATTGCCGCTCTGTAAGAGATGGACGAAAAAGGTTGGGGACACTGCTGTAGCCCGACACTTCGTTTTTTACGAACTGTTAAGCAGAAATAAACGAGTTTTCTTTGCCGCAACGTCGTCGCTAGCATCACCCCGTCTGACTCTAAACCAATAAGACAGGGAGCGTGCCATGCCAGCCACGAACATCAATATCGGCGAACCGTGGATGTGGGGCGCCTTCATCGTTTTCGTTCTCGCCATGCTGGCATTGGACCTGTTTGTCTTCGGCGGGCGCAAGGCACATCGGGTGTCCGTGCGCGAAGCCTTGTCCTGGGTCATTGCCTGGTGCCTGCTCGCCCTGAGTTTCGCCGGTTTGCTCTGGTGGTATCTGCACGGCGAGTTCGGCGGCGAGATCGCCCGGCAGAAAACCCTCGAATTCCTCACCGGCTATTTGATCGAGCAGTCGCTGTCGATCGACAACATGTTCGTCTTCGTCATGATCTTCAGCTACTTCGCCGTGCCCCCCGAGTTGCAACGTCGCGTGCTGCTGTACGGTGTGCTCGGGGCGATCGTGATGCGCGCGGTGATGATCTTCGCTGGTGTGTGGCTGGTGTCGCAGTTCGAATGGTTGCTGTACGCCTTCGGGGTGTTCCTGATCATCACCGGGATCAAGATGCTGGCGTTTGCCGAGCAGCAACCTGATCTCGACAACAATCCGTTGCTGCGCTGGGTACGCGGGCATCTGCGCATTACCAGCGGCTTCCATGGCGAACGATTCTTCGTCCTGCAGAACGGCGTACGCTGGGCAACGCCGATGTTTCTGGTGCTGGTGCTGATCGAAGCCAGCGACCTGATGTTCGCGGTCGACAGCATCCCGGCAATCTTCGCCGTCACCACCGATCCGTTCATCGTGTTCACCTCGAACATCTTCGCGATCATGGGATTACGCGCACTGTACTTCCTGCTGGCGGACATGGCTGACCGCTTTCATTTGCTCAAGTATGGACTGGCGATTGTGCTGGTATTTATCGGCGGCAAGATGGTGCTGATGCCATGGGTGCATATGCCGGTGGAGTGGTCGCTGGCGGTGGTGGGTGCGGTGATTTTCGGGTCGGTGCTGCTGAGCCTGGTCACCACCCGAAAACAAAACCAAACCGAACCCCTGTAGGAGCTGCCGCAGGCTGCGATCTTTTGACTTTGATGATTAAAAACAAGATCAAAAGATCGCAGCCTGCGGCAGCTCCTACCGGGGAACTTCGTCTGGACGGAGATTATTTATCAGATTTGATGTTGGTCCAGACGCGGGTGCGTACGCGTTCGATTTTCTGCGGCAATGGCTGGACGACGTAGAGGTTTTTCAGAGCTTCGGGGGTCGGTGTCAGGTTCGGGTTGCCAGTGATTTCCTTGTTGATCAGCGGCATCGAATCCTTGTTCGCATTCGGGTAACCGAGGAAGTCGCTGATCGGTGCAATCACTTTCGGATCGAGCAAGGTGTTGAGGAATTCGTGGGCTTCTTCGACGTTCTTCGCGCTCTTCGGAATCGCGAAGGTGTCGAACCAGATCGGCGCGCCTTCCTTCGGCAAGCGCCAGTCGACCACCACGCCATTGTTCGCCTCTTTGGCACGGTTGCCGAACTGATAGAAACTGCCCGAGTAACCGATGGCCACGCAAATGTCGCCGTTGGCGATGTCGGTCATGTATTTGGCCGAGTTGAAATAGGTGACGTAGGGCCGAACCTTGAGCATCAGCTCTTTGGCTTTTTCATAGTCGGCGGGGTTTTGGCTGTTCGGGTCGAGGCCGAGGTAATGCAGAGCCAACGGCAGAATTTCGGTCGGCGAATCAAGCATCGCTACACCGCAGGATTTGAGCTTTTCCATGTTCTCGGGTTTGAACACCAGATCCCAACTGTCCACCGGCGCGTTGTCACCCAATGCTGCCTTGACCTTGGCCGGGTTGAAGCCGATCAGCACCGTGCCGACCATGTAAGGCACGCCGTACTGGTTGCCCGGATCGTTCTTGCCGAGCAGTTTCAACAACTCGGGATCCTGGTGGCTCCAGTTCGGCAGTTTCGACTTGTCGAGTTTCTGGAACACGCCAGCCTTGATTTGCGTTTCGAGGAACTGGTTCGACGGCACGACGAGGTCGTAACCGGAGTTGCCGGTGAGCAGTTTGGCTTCCAGGGATTCGTTGGTATCGAAGGTGTCCCAGGTCACTTTGATGCCGCTTTTTGCCGCGAAATCCTTGGGCACGGAGGGCAGGATGTAATCCGCCCAGTTGTACACCCGCAGTTCGCGCTGCTCAGCCTGGACGGCGCTGGCCAACAGCGTCAGCCCACACACGGTGGCACCCAGAATGCGTTTCATCGTGACCATGGTTGTTTCCCCAAAATGCGGCGTGAGTTCGATGGTTTTTATGTTCTGTACACGGCAGCGGCTTGAAAGGTAGCCAAGGGCAAAAACAGTCCAGCGTTTAATTATGGTTTTGATTCTTGCTGACAGCGTAGTTGGTTCACAGTGGTTGATCGGCCAAAAGGGGATCGATATGGCCAATATGAATGACCGCCCGGATACTGAAAAAACAATGCCCGGCACTTGGCCGGGCATTGTTGTTTACGTTGAATGCGTCAATCGGTGTAACCCAGTTTCGCTGCCCTGCTCTGCTGAGTCTGGCCGCGCGTCGCCAGGCAGTAATACAGCGGAACAGTGACCACCAGACCGACCAGCCATGACAGATCGGCGCCGTCGACCAGGTTGGCGTAAGGCCCGACGTACAGCGAGGTGTTGGCGAACGGCAGTTGCACGATGATGCCGATGAAATAGGCGATGATCGCGTGCAGATTGAAACGCCCGTAAATGCCGCCATCGGCGCGGAAGATCGAAGTGATGTCGTAGCAGCCGCGCTTGATCAGGTAGAAGTCGATCAGGTTGATCGAGGCCCACGGCACCAGCACCAGCAGCAACGCCAGAATCAGGCCGATGAACTCGGAAATGAAATCCGCCGAAGCCCCGAGCGCCACCACACAGCAGCCCGCCAGCACCCCACTCGACAGCACCACGCGCACCTTGATGCTCGGCGTCCATTGGCTGGCGAAAGTCTGGATCGAGGTGATGATCGACAACACCGCGCCGTACAGATTCAGCGCGTTGTGGCTGATGATGTTGAGCAGGAACAACACCATCAGAATCGGCCCCAGCCAACCGGTGGACTGCTTGACCGCGACCATCGCTTCAGTGCCTTGCGGCGTCGCCAGCACAGCCACCGCGCCGAAGGTGAACGACAGAATGGTGCCGAGCGTCGCGCCCAGATAGGTCGCCCAGAACGGCTTGGCGATGCCGATGTCGGCTGGCAGGTAACGCGAATAGTCAGAGACGTACGGCGAGAAGCTGATCTGCCAGATGATCCCCAGCGACACGGTCGCCAGCCAGCCGGACAGGTTGAAGCTGCCGCGAGTGAAGAAGTCCGCAGGCAAGTCATGGGCGAAGATGTAGATAAAACCGGCCAGCAACGCGCTGCCCATGACCCAGGTGCCGATACGGTTCAGCGTATGGATGAAGTTGTAGCCGATCACACCGATGGCCGTGGCCGCCAACGCACCGATCAGAATGCTCAGCGGCGCCGGCACCGAGGGCGCGATGCCGACGATGGATTTGCCGGCCAGCACGATATTGGAAATGAAGAAGCCGATATAGATGATCGCCGCGAAAAACACGATCAGCAGCGCACCATAACGGCCGAACTGGCCGCGACTCTGGACCATCTGCGGAATGCCCATGCGCGGGCCCTGGGCCGACGCCAGCGCAATCACCACGCCGCCGATCATGTGCCCCAGCGCAATCGCCAGCAGCCCCCAGAACAAATCGAGATGGAACACCTGAACCACCATGGCGCCGGTGACGATGGGCAGTGGCGCAATGTTGGTGCTGAACCAAAGGGTGAACAGGTCGCGGGCCTTCCCGTGGCGTTCCGCGAGTGGGACGTAGTCGACCGTATGGTTCTCGATCAACGGATCTTGCCGGGACATCTGGGACATATGCATGAACTCGAGTTTGTCTGTTCTTATCGTTGTATGAAGCCAAACCGGGGGGACTCTATGGCCGCCCCTCAGATGCCGACCATATTATGGTATTCCAAACTTTGCACAAGACTGATCCGCTGATTTGCACGCGATCTGCACTGCTATCCTCGCTGATACTGCCTGCCTCTGGCTAGATAAAAGCCCCGTAAACATTGGCTTTCCGACGAAAGCAGCACGTTTATCGGTTCACCTGAAAATCCCTTGCAAAGAATGTATTACGGTATACCATCAGACCTATAAACATATAAAAACCGTGTCAAAACACCCGAGGACCACCCAATGATCGATGCTGCCATCTACAAACAAGTCATGGGCTCGTTCCCGTCCGGCGTCACTGTCATCACCACGCTGGACGACGACGGCCAGATCGTCGGCCTGACGGCCAGCGCCTTCAGTTCGCTGTCGATGGACCCGGCACTGGTGCTGTTCTGCCCCAACTACAGCTCCGATTCCTACCCGGTTTTGATCAAGAACAAACGCTTCGCCATTCACGTGCTGTCCGGTGGGCAACAGAGCGAGGCCTACGCCTTCGCGCGTAAAGGCAAGGACAAGGCGCAGGGTATCGAGTGGACGCTGAGCGAACTGGGCAACCCGATCCTGGCCAATGCGACGGCCGTGATCGAGTGCGAGTTGTGGCGCGAATATGAAGGGGGCGACCACGCGATCATGGTTGGTGCGGTGAAGAATCTGATCGTGCCGGAACAAGTGTCCGCACCGCTGGTGTATTGCCACGGGAAGATGGGTGCGTTGCCTGCGGTGGCTTGATCCAGAACGCCAGATCAACATAAATCAACTGTAGGAGTGAGCCTGCTCGCGATAGCGGTGTGTCAGTTAACTAAAGGTCGACTGACATAACGCTATCGCGAGCAGGCTCACTCCCACAGGGTTTTGTGGTGTTTGGGCTGGCGGGGTCAGGGGCGGAACCGGCTCACCAACTGATTCAACGTCTGCGACAACGCCGTCAGATTCTGCGCATCCTGCCGCGTCGAATCGGCCAGACTCGCCACCAACTGCGCATCTCCATGAATCTGGCTGATATGCCGATTGATATCCTCGGCCACCTGATGCTGTTCTTCCGCCGCCGTGGCGATCTGCGTGTTCATGTCGCGGATCACGTCCACCGACTCACGAATCAAGCCAAAACTCGCCCGCGCTTCGTTGATCGACACCACGGTGTCCTGCGACACCTCAAGGCTGGCGTGCATCTGCTTGCCCATCTGATGGGTGCGCCGCGCCAGATTGCCGAGCAACGCGTCGATCTCGCCAGTGGAGTCTGCGGTGCGTTTGGCCAGTGCGCGCACTTCATCGGCGACCACGGCAAATCCACGACCTTGCTCCCCTGCCCGCGCCGCTTCGATCGCCGCGTTCAGTGCCAGCAGATTGGTCTGCTCGGCAATCGAGCGGATGGTGCCGAGGATCGACTGAATGTCGTTACTGTCCTGCTCCAATTGCTGCATCGACTCAGCGCTATGGCCAATCTCCTGACTCAGACGCCCGACGTTGTTCACCGCTGCGTCGATCTGCTGTTGCCCGGCGTGAGCCTGGCGCTGGCCGTTGTCGGCCGAATCTGCCGCTTGGCTGCACGAGCGCGCGACTTCGTTGGAGGTGGCGACCATTTCATGAAACGCCGTGGAAACCATGTCCACCGCCTCGCGTTGCCGTGAGGCGACGTCCGCCATTTCCGCCGAGACCTCGGTGGCGCTGGCGGAGCTGCTGTGAATCTGCCCGGCCGCCTGACCGATGCGCTGGATCAAGGTGCGGATCGCTTCGAGAAACTGGTTGAACCAGCCAGCCAGTTGCGCGGTTTCATCCTGCCCGCGCACATCCAGTCGCGCGGTCAGATCGCCTTCGCCCTGTGCAATGCCTTCCAGACCACTGGCCACGCCACGAATAGGCTTGACCATCAACCCGGCAAACCAGGCACCGGCCATGGCGAACAGTAGCGCGCACACCACAGCGATGGCGCCGATGATCCACGTCAGCCGCGTGGCACCGGCCATGACTTCGCTGGCCTTGACCACACCGACGAAGCGCCAGCCCAGCGCCTCTGACGGCCAGACCAGCGCCATGTAGCGCTCGCCGGCCAGTTCCACTTCCACCAGACCTTTACCCGCCTCGGCCAGTTGTTTGTAGCCATCGCCCAGGTCGGTGAGTTGCTTGAAGTTGTGCGCCGGGTCGCTCGGGTCGACCAACACCGTATTGTTGGCCTCCATCAGCATCAGATAACCGCTGTCGCCGAGGCGGATCTGCTTGACCAGATCAGTCAGTTGCTTGAGCGACACATCGATGTTCACAACGCCGGCGTCGCTGCCCAACTGATTGTTGAAGCTGCGCACGGTGCTCACCAACACCACATCATCCGCCGCCCAGTAATAGGCATCGGTGCGCAGCGTCTTGCCGGGATTGGCCATCGCGGTTTGGTACCAGGGCCGCGTGCGCGGATCGTAATTGGCCAGTTTAGGATCACCCGGCCAGAACAGATAACCGCCCTGCTCGGTGCCCAGCGAGAGATAGGTGTAAGCCGGATGGGCCTTGGCCAGTCCGGCGAACAGCGTGAACACTTGCTGATCCTGCGGCCCCATCGGGATCTGCGCGGCGTCACTGCTCAGGTAGCGTTTAAGGCTGCCATCAATTCCCTGCAATTGCGGATGCTCAGCCAGATAGGCAACGTTCTGGCTGATGCCTTCGAAGAACAGCTGCATGGCGTTCTCGACCTGACGCACCTCCCTCCCGGTGCTATCGATGAAGTTGTCCCGCGCCCCATCGCGGACATTGAGGATGATCAGCACGGCCACCAGCAACACCGGCAGACTGGCGATCACCGCGAACGCCAGGGTCAGTTTTTGTTTGATGTTCATCTGTTGCGCCTTCCTTGTTCGAAGTGTCGGTCAGAAATATTTTGCGGATATTCCGTATTATGGTATACCAATATTCAATCAACCGACCAGCCGTCCTCGAAGGCGTGCTTGAATGGTGAGAAGACTTGCGAGCGTTCATCGCTCACGCCAGTGACACAGGCCCGCAAACGACCGGCCATCAACAAGAGATCCGAGGTAGCGTCATGAAATTTTCCCTGTTCGTACACATGGAGCGCTGGGACGAAAGCGTCAGCCACCGCCAACTGTTCGAAGACCTGACCGAACTGACCCTGATGGCCGAGGCCGGCGGTTTCAGTACCGTGTGGATTGGCGAACACCACGCCATGGAATACACCATCTCGCCGAGCCCGATGCCGCTGCTGGCCTACCTCGCGGCGAAAACCACCACCATTCACCTCGGCGCCGGCACCATCATCGCGCCGTTCTGGCACCCGTTGCGGGTGGCCGGTGAATGCGCCTTGCTCGACGTCATCAGCAACGGGCGCATGGAAGTCGGACTGGCGCGTGGCGCCTATCAAGTTGAGTTTGATCGCATGGCTGGCGGCATGCCCGCCTCATCCGGCGGCCAGGCACTGCGCGAGATGGTTCCGGTGGTCCGTGCCCTGTGGCAAGGCGACTACGCCCACGACGGCGACATCTGGAAATTCCCGACCTCGACCAGCGTGCCGAAGCCGATTCAAAAGCCCAATCCGCCAATGTGGATCGCCGCCCGCGACCCGGATTCGCACAACTTCGCCGTGGCCAACGGTTGCAATGTGATGGTTACGCCATTGATGAAGGGCGACGAGGAAGTCCTCGACCTGAAGAACAAATTCCAGACTGCCCTGGACAACAACCCGGACGTACCGCGCCCGCAACTGATGGTCCTGCGCCACACCCACGTGCACACCGCCGACGACCCGGACGGCTGGCAAGTCGGCGCCAAAGCGATCTCGCGTTTCTATCGCACGTTCGATGCCTGGTTCGGCAATAAGGCAACGCCGGTCAACGGCTTCCTCGACCCAAGCCCGGAAGAGAAGTTTGCCGGGCGTCCGGAGTTTGAACTGGAGAGCCTGCACAAGACCGCCATGATCGGCACGCCGGAAGAGATCATTCCGCGCATCAAGTATTACCAGGAACTGGGCGTGGATGAGTTCAGCTTCTGGTGCGACAACAGCTTGCCGCACGAAGAGAAAAAGAAGTCGCTGGAGTTGTTTATCAAGCATGTGGTGCCGGCGTTTCGCTAAGCACTTGGGATTCAGTGTTCGGTGAATGAAAAACGCCCCGATAGACTCGGGGCGTTTTTTTCAGGCCTGACTCCCTTATTCCCAACGAAATTCGGGGCAGATTTCGCAAGCCATTCCAACAGCCAGAAGACTATTTCGAACCTTCAAAACCTCCTGCGCCTGACCGACCATCAGCAGAGGACGGTCCTGCTGGAGCAGATTTCTTGCCACTAAAAAGTTGTCACCGGTCGCTGCAGCTACCGCTCTGACATGCGCCTGATCTCGATAGTCCCCACGACAGCGCAGCTCATACTGAGTCTCATCAATTTCTATAGTCGAAAAATGGCTGGTTACCACCGATGCGCCACACTGGACACACTGTACGCCCTGAGTGCGGCCAGCCTTGAAGGCAACCCGCTTTGCGCCACACTGCTCGCACGGCATCAGAATTTCCCTCCCTCACGGCGGATCATAATAAAACAGTTCAAAGGCGCTGGTTTGTTTGTAAATCCGCAACAGGTAATGGCGAAAAACGTTCAAGAAGCCCACTGAGTTTTTTCGGGGGAACTCGCCATTTACGAAAAAGCGTGCCAGCTTCATGGCCAGTCGCTGCGACCCATGTGCCTGGCCGCAAGCTCAGACAGAACCGGGTTGTGCGCCTGAGACAGGAGTCGCAATTTGTCTTTGGCGTTGTCGGTCCCAGCAATCGACTCAAAATACCTGAACAATCCACCACAAACTCACCACCCGGAACAAACGACACTTTCGGCAGCAAACGCCTGCCTGCAGGAAGCTGGCCGTTCCGCTTTCGCCATTGATGCGCTAACGAATACCCGTAAGCCCCTCATAGTCACAGAAGAGTATTCTCTAAACGTGGTTCCCCTGCCCCGTCAACTATGTCTGCCAGAAAGTCAGACAAACCCCATATTCATCGAGAAGATCATCAGCAATTTCAAACTGGAATACCTTCTCTGGGAAGGAATCTGATAACGCGCGCCTCCAATATCTACTGATCTGCTCGGCAAACAAACGACAAAGACGATAATCTTCTTCCGACAGGCCAACCCTGAATATGGGTCGGCCCGGCGCATCTTCCCACTTTGAAAAAAACTGACTTATTGAAAAAACATTTCTGTATCGCTCAACGTCTCTACGCGATGTACTTTGTTCCATTACACCAGATTCAGACTCGACCAAACCCTTCAATTGAATTTTTTGCGGATCGTATTGCTGAGCGTCAGGCAGCCAGAAGACGTGGCCTTCCACCTCGATAAAATCAGGAGAAAGCACACCTAAAACAGCAATCGCTTGCTCCAATGAAACCAAGTTCCCTGCATATGAAAAGAACTCCCCAGAGCCAACACCCGAAACAAACAGGTTCAACGACTCTTTGGATATATCACCCTGATAAACTTTCATCGATTCAACTCCAGGTTATCAAGCAGCGGCTGAGAAAATCCCCCTCAAAGACCGATGTATTACTTCACTGTTTGAAAAGCATTCCGCTCGTAGATGAAAAGGCCCCGAGCAAGTCGGTTTTTTTTCAGTCGAAGTCGATTGAATCCAGGATCGCTTGCAGTTTCACCGGGTCGGCAGCACCGCCAAAAAAGTACTCGTTGCCTCCCGCATCCTTCAGATCGTCGTGAGTGCCCTTCCAGTAGAGGACGAAGAATTTTTCGTCCAGCAGGTCTTCCAGCGCACCGCCGTCTTCAAAGGTTGAGACACGGATATAGGGGCCGTAGAGCTCATCGATGTGAACCAGAATTCGCTGGCCGGTTTTTCTGTCGATCAATTTGCTGCTCCCGGATTTTCTAGTTCACGAACTGTACAGGAAGATCGCCGAAGCGCCTCAGTGCGCCACACCAAGGCGCGTTGCGACTTCATCCGCCTGCAACTTTCGCCCATCCTCAGCCAGCAGTTCCAGCTTGCGAATCGGCTGACGATGCTGCGCATCGACCATCACCGAGCCCGACTCACCCGGCGCGTACATGAATTCCCCGCCCCACTGCGACAACGCAACGATCACCGTCTGCAAGGCCTTGCCGCGCTCAGTCAGCGCGTACTCCTTATAGGCGCCACCATCAGCGGCCGGCACCGTTTGCAGAATCCCCTGCTCAACCAGCGCCTTGAGCCGAGCGCTGAGGATGTTTTTCGCAATATCGAGGCTCTTCTGAAAATCGCTGAAACGGCGAATGCCTTCCAGCGCATCGCGAATGATCAACAGCGACCACCAGTCACCGATCAGGTCGAGTGTCCGGGCGACCGGGCAGGCGTTGCCTTGCAGGCTTTTGCGCTTCACGTAAATGTTCTCCAGCAGATCGGTGGGCGGCCTTGTGGCTCAGGGTTGCATCATACAACCCTCAGCGCTGCAACCCAGCACCTGCGTACAAGTGGCAAACGAACTTTGCGCGGATAGTAAACATGGCCAATTCGGCATCGACACGTCCCTCCCCCGACCCAAGGAGTTTGCATGAGCACATTCACCACTCAAGACGGCACCGAGATCTATTTCAAGGATTGGGGCAGCGGCAAGCCCGTGCTGTTCAGCCACGGCTGGCCGCTGGATGCCGACATGTGGGAATACCAGATGGAATACCTGAGCAGTCGCGGCTACCGCACCATTGCGTTCGACCGCCGTGGTTTTGGCCGTTCCGATCAACCATGGACCGGCTACGACTACGACACGTTTGCCGATGACATCGCGCAACTGATCAACCATCTGGATCTGCGCGATGTCACCCTGGTCGGGTTTTCCATGGGTGGCGGCGACGTCAGCCGCTACATCGCCCGGCATGGCAGCGAGCGTGTCGCCGGGTTGGTGTTGCTGGGTGCAGTCACGCCATTGTTCGGCAAGAAAGCCGACTTCCCGCAAGGCGTCGACACGTCGGTGTTCGACGGCATCAAGGCCGGCCTGCTGCAGGATCGTGCGCAGTTCATCGCGGATTTCGCCGCGCCTTTCTATGGCACCAATCAGGGCCAGAAAGTCTCCGACGGCGTCCTCACGCAAACCCTGAACATCGCGCTGCTGGCCTCACTCAAAGGCACCGTCGACTGCGTGACGGCATTCTCGGAAACCGACTTCCGCGCCGACATGGCCAAGATCGATGTACCGACGCTGGTGATCCATGGCGACGGCGATCAGATCGTGCCGTTCGAAACCACCGGCAAACTGGCCGCCGCTTCGATCAAGGACGCCGAACTGAAGGTCTACGCCGGCGCGCCGCACGGGTTTGCGGTGACGCACGCACAAGCATTGAATGAAGACCTGCTGGCGTTTCTCCAGCGTTAAGATGCAGCAGAGATTGGCAACTCTCGCTGAGCACCTGACGGTCTGATTCAACGCGACGTCAATACCGCCAGTCCCAACGCGTTGCCTAGCGCCGCGCCGCTGGCGGTGTTGTCGAAGATGCACCACGTCGCGGCGCCCTCGGCCGCCGCGATCTGCACTGCTTGTGCGTATCGTTGCAGAAACGCTGAATCGTAGCGGCTGTGGTAAATGCGCGGTGAGCCATGCAAGCGCCAATATCTGACGCCCGCCCAACCTCTTGGCGCAGCGTCACTGCTGAGGCGCGACGGATCGACTGCTGCCTGGGCAATCCGGTAATCGAGCAACAACCGCTCGGCCTCGCACCACGATTGATGCCGGGGTTCCAGCACCACGGCCCCGCCGAACCGCTCCCGCAAAGCCATGAAAAATGCCTCGGCGATGGCGGCATCAAACGCCAGCGAAGGCGGCAACTGCACCAATAAACAACCGAGGCGATCGCCCAGTCCGCCGCACTGTTCGAGGAATTCATCGAGTGCTGCTGCGCTACCTGCCAGGCGCAATTCATGGCTGATGAGCTTGGGTATCTTCACTGAAAAAGCAAACCCGTCCGGCACTGAGTCTGCCCAACGCTCATAGGTCTGGCGACGATGCGGACGGTAGAACGAGCTGTTGATTTCCACGCTATTGAGACGTGCGGCATAGCGCTGCAAGTGCGTACCCTCAGCGGGAAATTCCGGCCAATATTCGCGCCCAAGACTCCACCCCGCACAACCCACAAAAATCATCACACCTCCATTCCCCCGTACTGGAGCTGCCGAAGGCTGCGATCTTTTGATCTTGATCTTAAAAACAAAGATCAAAAGATCGCAGCCTTCGGCAGCTCCTACAGGGGATTTAGCCGGTTATTTTTTGCCGGGCAGGACCGAGCTGAGCACTTGTTTGGCAGTTTGCAGGATGACGCCCGCCTCGTCAGGGTCGCCCTTGAGCAAGGTCGTGGCGAACTTCTTCGCCTGTTCAAGCTTGATATGCGGCGGCAGCGGCGGCACGTTCGGGTCGGTCTTGAACTCGATCAGCACCGGTACATCCGATGCCAGCGCCTGCTCCCACGCAGCGGCGACGTCTTCTTCGCGATCGACAAAAATGCCTTTGAGGCCAATGGAAATCGCGAACAAGTGATACGGCACATCGGGAATACTCTGCGACGCTTCGAACTTCGGATCCCCTTCCATCACCCGCTGCTCCCAGGTCACCTGATTGAGATCTTCGTTGTTGAACACCGCGCAGATCCATTGGGGACTCGCCCACTGTCGCCAGTACTTGGCGACCGTGATCAGCTCGGCCATGTTGTTCATCTGCATCGCGCCGTCACCCACCAGAGCAATCACTGAGCGCTCGGGATGGGCGAACTTGGCGGCAATCGCATAGGGCACCGCAGCGCCCATCGACGCCAGGCCACCGGACAACGAACATTGCATGCCCCGCCGGATCTTCAGATCCCGTGCATACCAGTTGGCGCAGGAGCCAGAGTCGCTGGTGATGATCGCTTGATCGGGCAGGCGCGGAGACAGTTCGTACACCACCCGCTGCGGGTTGATCGGACTGGCTTTGGCCATCGCGCGTTTTTCCAGGGTTTTCTCCCAACTGCCGCGCCAGCTTTCGACTTTCTTGCGCCATTTGTTTGAGGTCTTTTGTTCCAGCAGTGGCAACAGCGCGGCGAGGGTTTCGGCGGCATCGCCGACCAGATTGACCTCCATCGGATAACGCAAGCTGAGCATGTCCGGCTGCAAGTCGATCTGCACGCCGCGAGCCTGGCCTTCCTTGGGCAGAAATTCGGAATAGGGGAAACCCGAGCCGACCATCAACAAGGTGTCGCACTCAGTCATCAGTTTGTAGCTGGGCTCGGTACCTAACAGGCCGATGCTGCCGGTGACCCACGGCAGATCGTCCGGCAACGCAGCTTTACCCAGCAAAGCCTTGGCCACCCCGGCGCCGAGTTTTTCCGCCACCGCAATCACTTCATCGGTCGCCTGCAACGCACCGGCACCGACCAGAATCGCGACCTTGTCGCCGGCATTCAACACCTGCGCTGCGCGCTGCAGATCCACGTCGTAAGGCAGAACTTTCGGCTTGCTATAGCCTATCCCGGAATGTGCGGTGCCGTGCGCCCGGGCCGGTGCTTCATAGGGCAGATCCTGCAAGTCATTGGGCAGGATGATTGCCGTGACACGTCGCTCGCCAATGGCCGTGCGCACGGCGCGGTCAAGCAGATGGCGGACTTGCGCAGGCGCCGACGCCTGCTGCACGAATGCGCCAGCGACATCCTTGAACATCGATAGCAGATCAAGTTCTTGCTGATAGTGACTGCCGAGCGCGGTACGCGCCTGCTGGCCGACAATTGCCAGCACCGGCATGTGATCCATCCGCGCGTCGTAGAGCCCGGTGATCAGGTGCGAGGCGCCGGGGCCGGAAGTGGCGATGCACACACCCAGCTCACCAGTGAACTTGGCATGCGCCGAGGCCATGAACGCCGCCATTTCTTCATGCCGCGCCTGAACAAATTCGATTTTTCCCTGAGCCCGGCTGAGCGCGCCGAAGACACCATTGATGCCGTCGCCCGGATATCCAAAAATCCGCGTGACACCCCATTGGCTGAGCCGCTCAACCAGAAAATCTCCCACTGTCGTCGTCATTTCGATCCTCGCTTGTCACCGGTGCATGGAGCCTTCGCCCACGTAATACCCGTCGGCAGATGTAAGGGTCTGGACAGTCGGGCCGGCGACGAAGTTTCGATTGATTTGCACCGGTTCAGGTCGCAGGCTTTCTGCTCGTTGGCGCGTATCCACCGCAGTAGCACGCCGATATCTGCCGTGAGAGACCGAGCCACGAGCAACAGCAACGTATCGATCATCCGCCGTTTCCCGAGCAGGATCCGGTAAGGATCGCAAGGTGCGCTGGTGCAATATTGGCTCGAGCAACACTAATGGTGCGGATGCACCGTCAACGCCACCAGTTTGATCACGATGGGCCGTACGACGAGAATGCACAGGAACGCCACTGGCATCGCCAGTTTGTAGGCGTGCAACGCATTATTCAGGTAGTCGTTATCAATCCCGGAGTTGGCGGCGGTGATCACCAGCGACATCAGAAACGCCATGATCGTTGCCATGTACAACGCAAATACGTACGGCGTGGCGCGCGACGAAAGCCTGCGACGCCTCGGGTAAACCGCGTCGGAACGAGTGCTTTGATTCATATGGGTGTTCCATCCATTGGCAGGGAGCCGGCACCTTAGCAAAGGCGTTTCCCCGCAACTAGACGGCCAATCGCAGGTACTTTATAAAGCACAACTTACGAATCAATCCTCTGTGCGGGCCATGGATGAATCTGTTAGCGGCGATTGCCAGTTTTATCAAAGTGGTCGAATCGGGTTCCATCGTCAGCGCTGCCAAGGCATTGGGTGTCAGCGCGGCAGCGGTGAGCCAGACCCTCAATCGACTGGAAGCACATCTCGGCGTGCGTTTGCTGCAACGCACCACGCGCAGCATGGCGCTGACCGAAAACGGCGCGGTGTATTACGACAGGGTCAAGCGTATCGCCGCCGATCTGGAGTCGGCGCGAAGCTTGATCAGCAGCCACGAAACCGAACTGCAAGGTCGCCTGAGCATCGCCTCGACCTCAGCGTTCGGCCGGCATGTGCTGGCGCCGCTGCTCGCGGGTTTCGCCGCGCTGCATCCGCGCCTGATCGTTGAACTGTCGACCACCAATGGCAAGATCAGCCATATCCAGAACGGCATCGATCTGAGCCTGCGGATCAAGCCGCAACTGGAGGACGGCATCGTTGCGCGCAAGATCGTCTCCCTGCCTTTCATCATGTGCGCCTCGCCTGCCTATTTGCAGCGCGCCGGTTGGCCGCAATCACCGGACGATCTGCGACATCACGCTTGCCTGGCGTTCCGTTATCCGCTGGATGGGCGATTTCTGCGCTGGAGCTTTATCCGCGACGGAGAACGTTACGATGCCGACATCAAGGCAACTGCGATCAGCGATGACATCGACGCGCTGGCGCTGATGGCAGCCAACGGTGCAGGCATTACCCGGCTGGCAGAATTCGTCGCGGCGCCCTTTATCGAGAGTGGTCGACTGGTGCCGCTGTTTGAACATCAGCACAGCGCGGTTGTTGAACCGATGGAAATTTACGCCTGCGTACAGGAACGCACGGCGATGACGCCAAAGGTTCGGGCATTTGTCGATTATCTGACTGGGCACCTGCAGACGCGTTGGCCGATGAGCGCTGAGTCGGCCGACGCCAGCACAGCTTGCCGGTAACCCCACCGGCCTCATCGCGAGCAGGCTCACTCCTACACTGTCCAACGGCGGTGCGAATGCTCCGGCAACCCAAAAAATCCCTGTAGGAGTGAGCCTGCTCGCGATGGGGCCGGCACATCCAGCACTCATCTCGCCTGCTCGCCAGCGAAGGGGCCAGAGCATGAGCCTTCAGGGCAATCTGCTTAACTGAATCGTTGCAAACTCTTCAGCACAGGAGCTCGGCAATGAAACCCGCAAAATCGCTCAGCCTATTGATGCTTGCAGCAAGCCTGTCCGGCTGCGCCACTTCCGCAAGCCCCGGCGCGAACGTGACGCTCACCGCCACCCGCCAGAACAGCGGGCAGATCGGCAACGTCACCCTCGCTGACTGGGGCGGCAAGCAAACCGGCTTCAGTTTCTTCATCAGCGGCGCACCGAATGGCGCCTCGCTGCCCCTGCGCCTGTATGCCTTCGTCAATCAAGGCAGTTGCGCACAACCGGGGCCGGTGGCCTACGCGATGAACGATAAAGTCAGCACTGAACGCCAGCCCGTGCGCGGCTGGGCATTTTCCAGAAGTGCGCCGGTAGCATTGTCGACATTGCTTGCCGGCGAATATTCGGTAGTCGTACGCACCGCCGCAACCGATGGCAACGTGGATATTTTTTGTGGGGATATCGGTCACGCAAACAGCACGAAGTAAGCCTGGCACGGGCGCTGAATTTTCCTTAGGGTGTCTGTCTATTCTCAGCCAGCCAACGATGAGGTCAGTTACATGAGCAAAGCGCCCTACGTTCCGCCCAAGGTCTGGAAAAACGACGCACCGTCCGGCGGCCAGTTCGCCAGCATCAACCGCCCGACTGCCGGGCCAACGCATGAAAAAAACCTGCCGGTCGGCAAGCACCCGTTGCAGCTTTATTCGCTGGCCACACCGAATGGCGTGAAGGTCACCATTATGCTCGAAGAGTTGCTCGCGCTCGGTCACAGCGGTGCCGAATACGATGCCTGGCTGATCCGCATCAACGAAGGCGATCAGTTCTCCAGCGGCTTCGTCGGGATCAATCCGAATTCGAAGATTCCGGCATTGCTCGATCGCAGCGTCGAGCCACCGATCCGCGTCTTCGAGTCCGGTTCGATCCTGCTGTATCTGGCGGAAAAATTCGGCGCCTTGCTGCCCAGGGATTTGCCCGGACGCACCGAAACCATGAACTGGCTGTTCTGGCAAATGGGCGCGGCGCCTTATCTGGGCGGCGGCTTCGGACATTTCTATGCCTACGCGCCGGAGAAGCTTGAGTATCCGATCAACCGCTTCACCATGGAGACCAAGCGTCAGCTGGATGTGCTAGATCGGCGTCTCGGCGAAAGCGCTTATCTGGCGGGCGACAGCTACACCATCGCCGATATCGCGGTGTGGTCGTGGTATGGCCAACTGGTACGCAACACGGTGTATTCGGCGGCGGAATTTCTCTCCGCGCAGGAATACACCCATGTCCAACGCTGGGCCGAAAACATCGCCCAGCGGCCTGCGGTCGTCCGCGGCATGCGCGTCAACCGCACGTGGGGCGATGAAGAGAGTCAGGTTGCCGAGCGCCACCAGGCTGCAGATCTAGACTGAATCATCCCTTCGGTAGCGGTGTCGATCGAGAATCACAGGATCGACACCGCTACGCACTGTTCGCCCCCCCCACCCCCCCCCCCCTCCACCCCCCCAAATCTCTTCCTTCACTCTCCCCAATCGCCCTGCTTGCAGCGGGGGGGCCAGCTCGCCCACTGGGAACAAATTGTTAATTATTTGACTCGTTTATCTTTCTTTGTGCGGATCAATCTCTCTAGCTCATACAAATACATCTTTG
>NZ_LIGE01000049.1 GCF_001297015.1 Pseudomonas sp. RIT-PI-r
ACCACGTCTTTCATCGCCTCTGACTGCCAAGGCATCCACCGTATGCGCTTCTTCACTTGACCATATAACCCCAAGCAATCTGGTTATACTGTGAAGACGACATTCGCCGAAAATTCGAATTTCTCAATTAAGAGAACTCACAAATTTTACCTTAGCCTGATCCGTTACCAGTGAAAGTAACGTTCAGTCTATCTTTCTATCACATACCCAAATTTTTAAAGAACGATCTAATCAAAAGACTAGAAATCAATATTCTCAATGGAATACTCATTTCTAAGCTTTCAGAAGCAGTTATATGGTGGAGCCAAACGGGATCGAACCGTTGACCTCCTGCGTGCAAGGCAGGCGCTCTCCCAGCTGAGCTATGGCCCCATAACAAAATTGGTGGGTCTGGGCAGATTCGAACTGCCGACCTCACCCTTATCAGGGGTGCGCTCTAACCAACTGAGCTACAGACCCAATTTCGAGCGCGTAACTGTTAGCTTGGAGCTATCAGCTTGGAGCTTAAAGCTGCTTCTATCGTCTTCTTCAATGAATCAAGCAATTCGTGTGGGAACTTATGGAGCAGCTGATGTCGTCGATTAAGGAGGTGATCCAGCCGCAGGTTCCCCTACGGCTACCTTGTTACGACTTCACCCCAGTCATG
>NZ_LIGE01000023.1 GCF_001297015.1 Pseudomonas sp. RIT-PI-r
GCGGTGGCCAAGTTGCGGCAGCCGCTGCGACTGCTGCTCGCGGTGCGGGCAGATCTCGGTGTACGGCGGGATGGCCACGTCGGCTTCGGCGAAGCTGATCTTCAGGACGATGAAGAACGGCAGCATGAAGAACAGGAACAGCCAGATGAACGGGACCCCGATGACCAGTTGGCGGCCATTGGGGATTATTCGGTTGATGCGGCGTTTGAATTTGCGCATGTTCATGAGCGAAGTACCACGCCGCTGTCGTCTTCCCACCACACGTAAACCTGATCACCCCAGGTCGGACGCGCGCCACGGCGCTCGGCATTGGCAACGAACGACTGCACCAGTTTGCCGCTCGGCAATTCGACGTAGAACACCGAGTGACCGCCGAGGTAGGCGATGTCGTGGACCTTGCCGCTCGACCAGTTGTATTCGCAGGTCGGTTGGTCGGCGGTGACCAGCAGCTTCTCCGGACGGATCGCGTAGGTTACGGACTTGTCCTGCACCGAGGTGCTGATGCCGTGGCCGACGTAGATCTGCCGGTCGAGGTCCTTGCAGGTGATGGTCGCGTGGCCTTCGGCGTCGTCGATCACTTCGCCTTCGAAGATGTTGACGTTGCCGATGAATTCGCAGACCAGACGGCTGGTCGGGGTTTCGTAGATGTCGATCGGGCTGCCGATCTGGGCGATCCAGCCCAGGTGCATGATCGCGATGCGCTCGGCCATGGTCATGGCCTCTTCCTGGTCGTGGGTCACCATCACGCAGGTCACCCCCACGCGCTCGATGATTTCCACCAGTTCCAGCTGCATCTGCGAACGCAGTTTCTTGTCGAGTGCGCCCATCGGTTCGTCGAGCAGCAGCAGCTTCGGCCGCTTGGCCAGCGAACGCGCCAGTGCCACACGCTGACGCTGACCACCGGACAGTTGATGCGGCTTGCGCTTGGCGTACTGGCTCATCTGCACCAGCTTGAGCATTTCGGCCACTCGCGCATCGACTTCAAACGCCGGAATCTTGTCCTGCTTGAGGCCGAAGGCGATGTTCTGCGCCACGGTCATGTGCGGGAACAAGGCGTACGACTGGAACATCATGTTGATCGGTCGTTCGTACGGCGGCATGTCGGTGATGTCGACGCCGTCGAGGAAAATGCGCCCCTCCGTGGGCCGTTCGAACCCTGCCAGCATCCGCAGCAGAGTGGATTTGCCCGATCCCGAACCGCCGAGCAAGGCGAAAATCTCGCCTTTCTTGATTTCCAGGGACACATCGTCCACGGCAATCGTCTCGTCGAACTTCTTCGTGACCCGGTCGATCTTGACCAACACCTGTTTCGGTGTCTGGTCGCCCTCGAGGGCTTTCTTATAGGCGCCGGAGGCAACTGCCATTTACGAAACTCCCAGATAAAAACAATGCAGTCCGCCCCGCAAGGCGAACCCAGGATAGTGTGTGCCTTACATCCCCGACTTGACCTTGGTCCAGCTGCGGGTCATCAGGCGCTGAATGTTCGGTGGCAACTCGGTCGACACATAAGCCTTGTCGATAACGGCCTGCGGCGGATACACCGACGCATCGGTGCGGATGGATTGTTCCATCAACTTGTCCGAACCCGGGTTGGGGTTGGCATAACCGACGTAATCACTGACCTGAGCGATCACCTCAGGTTTCAGCAGATAGTTGATGAAGGCGTGGGCCTCCTTCACGTTCGACGAATCCTTCGGAATCGCCAGCATGTCGAACCACAATGCGCCGCCCTCTTTCGGCACCGTGTAGGCAATGTTCACGCCCTTCTTGGCTTCGGCTGCGCGGTTCTTCGCCTGGAAGATATCGCCGGAGAAACCGATGGCTACGCAGATGTCGCCGTTGGCCAGATCACCGATGTATTTCGAGGAATGGAAGTAGGTCACGTAAGGACGCACCGCGAGCAACTTGTCAGTGGCCTTTTCGTAGTCCTCGGGGTTGGTGCTGTTGGCATTCAGGCCCAGATAGTTGAGCACGGTCGGCATCATCTCATCCGCTGAATCGAGGAATGCCACGCCACAGCTTTGCAGCTTCTTGATGTTCTCGGGCTCGAACAAAACGCCCCACGAATCGATCTTGTCGACACCCAAAACGGCCTTCACTTTATCGACGTTGTAACCGATGCCGTTGGTTCCCCACAGGTACGGCACGGCGTACAGATTGCCCGGATCGTTCTGCTCCAGACGCTTGAGCAGCGCCGGGTCGAGATTGGAATAATTGGGCAGCTGCGAGCGGTCGAGCTTCTGGAACGCGCCCGCCTTGATCTGCTTGCCGAGGAAGTGGTTCGACGGCACGACCACGTCGTAACCGGTACGCCCGGCCAGCAACTTGCCTTCAAGGGTTTCATTGGAATCAAAGACGTCATAGACCGGTTTGATTCCGGTGGCTTTCTGGAAGTCCGCCAGGGTCGTCTCGCCGATGTAATCGGACCAGTTATAAATATGCACCGTACCGGCGGCCTGGGCTCCGACAGCAATCGTCAGGCCGGCAGTGGCCAGCAGGGCTTTGCGCAAAGAAGAAAAAATAGGCAAGTGGAGGTCCTCTAAATTAGTTGGGCCCAAGTTGCCCCGCGCTGCATGACAGCCATGGCTGCCCGGCAACAAAACCGGCGCGCAACTTACCCTCGAAAAACCGTTCCAGCAAAACTTTCTGTCATTTAATTGTCCCGCTGGCCATCGTCACGGAGACGATGGCCAGCGGTTGCGGCTTCAAACGGCTTATTTGCCGGATTTGATCTTGGTCCAACTGCGAGTGATCAGACGCAAGGTCGCTGCATCCTGATCGCTGATCGCATACAGCTGTTTCTTCACTTCCGCCGAAGGGTAAATGCTCGGATCGCTGGTGATGTCTTTGTCCACCAATGGCGTTGCCGCCTTGTTGCCGTTCGGGAAACGTACGGCGTTGGTGATCTCGGCCATCACTTCCGGCTGCAGCAGATAGTTCATGAACTTGTAAGCGGCTTCGACGTTTTCGGCATCCTTGGGAATGGCGACCATGTCATAGAACGTACCGGCACCTTCCTTCGGAATGGTGTAAGCCAGTTTGACCTTGTCACCGGCCTCCTTGGCGCGGGTCTTGGACTGTTCCAGGTCACCCGAATAACCGACGGCGACGCAGATGTTGCCGTTGGCCAGATCGGAGATGTATTTGGACGAGTGGAAATACGCAACCGATGGGCGAACCTTGAGGAACAGGTCTTCGGCGGCTTTCAGATCAGCCTTGTCCTTGCTGTTGGTCGGCTTGCCCAGGTAGTGCAAGGCCGCCGGAATCATTTCGGTCGGAGCGTCGAGGAAGCTCACGCCGCAGCTTTTGAGTTTTTCGATATTCTCGGGTTTGAACACGATGTCCCAGGAATCGATCTTGTCGATGCCCAGTGCAGCCTTGACCTTCTCCGGGTTGTAGCCAATGCCGATCGAGCCCCACATGTACGGGAAGGCGTGTTTGTTGCCTTGGTCGCTGGCATCGCCAACCGCTTTGAGCAGGTCTTCGTCGAGGTTCTTCCAGTTCGGCAACTTGGACTTGTCCAGTTCCTGATACACGCCAGCCTTGATCTGCTTGGCCAGGAAGTTGTTGGAAGGCACCACCACGTCATACCCGGATTTGCCCGCCAGCAGTTTGGCTTCGAGGGTTTCGTTGCTGTCGAAAACGTCGTAGACGACTTTGATGCCCGACTCTTTCTCGAACTTGGCCACGGTGTCCGGAGCGATGTAGTCCGACCAGTTGTAGACGTGCAACACCTTGTCGTCCGCCTGAACCGCACCCGCCATCATGCCCGCCACGGACAGCGCGAGAAGTGTCTTGCCAGCAAGCTTTTTGCCTAATGCCTTCATGCGTAATGCTCCAAATTTTCTTTTTTTGAACCACTTTGTTCAGCGGCCGAACCCGGGCAACTGGAACCGCGGCTAGTCTGGCAAGATCCGGGGCGGTCTTTCAAGAAAAGACCAGCCTTTCTGACAGCTTTGAGCGAGAGCGCCGCAGCTCCCTCGCTCAGAGCCTAGCACTTAGCCCTGCAACGCACTGAGGGTCAGATCCAGGCATTTGCGTGCCTTTGTAACCAGCTCATCGATCTCCGCTTTGCTGATCACCAGCGGCGGCGCGATGATCATGGTGTCGCCCACAGCGCGCATGATCAGGCCGTTGTCGAAGCAGAACTGGCGGCAGATCATGCCGACGCCCTTGCCTTCGTAACGCTTGCGCGTGGCCTTGTCCTGCACCAGCTCGATCGCGCCCAACAGACCGACCCCGCGAACTTCACCCACCAACGGGTGATCGTTCAGTTCCCGCAGACGTTTCTGCAAATACGGTGCCGTTTCGTTGTGCGCGTTCTCGATAATTTTTTCGTCGCGCAGAATGCGGATGTTTTCCAGACCCCCCGCTGCAGCCACCGGGTGACCGGAGTAGGTGAAGCCGTGGTTGAAATCGCCGCCCTCGTTGAGCACCGCAACAACGGTGTCGCGCACGATCAGGCCACCCATCGGGATGTAACCGGAGGTCAGGCCTTTGGCGATGGTCATCATGTCGGGTTTGAGGTCGTAGAAATCGCTACCGAACCACTCACCGGTACGGCCGAAACCGCAGATCACTTCGTCCGCGACGAACAGGATGTCGTACTTGGCGAGGATTTCCTTGATGCGCGGCCAGTAGGTGTCTGGCGGAATGATCACGCCGCCGGCGCCCTGGATCGGCTCGGCAATAAAGGCACCGACGTTGTCCACGCCGACTTCGAGAATCTTTTCTTCCAGCTGATTGGCTGCCCAGATGCCGAATTCTTCCGGGGACATGTCGCCGCCTTCAGCGAACCAGTACGGCTGCGCGATGTGGACGATGCCCGGGATCGGCAAGTCGCCTTGTTCGTGCATATACGTCATGCCACCGAGGCTCGCGCCGGCCACGGTCGAACCGTGATAACCGTTCTTGCGGCTGATGATGACTTTTTTGTTCGGCTGGCCCTTGATCGCCCAGTAGTGGCGAACCATGCGCAGCATGGTGTCGTTGCCTTCGGAGCCGGAACCGGTGAAGAACACGTGGTTCATGCCTTCTGGCGCGACGTCGGCAATCGACTTGGCCAGTTCCAGCGCCGGCGGGTGCGCGGTCTGGAAGAACAGGTTGTAGTACGGCAGTTCGCGCATCTGTTTGGCGGCCGCGTCGGCCAGCTCATCGCGACCATAACCGATGGCCACACACCACAGACCGGCCATGCCGTCGAGGATCTTGTTGCCTTCGCTGTCCCACAGGTAAACGCCCTTGGCGTTGGTGATGATCCGCGGGCCTTTCTCTTTCAGCTGCTTGAAGTCGCTGAACGGGGCCAGGTGGTGATCATTGCTGAGTGCTTGCCACTCGCGGGTTTGCGGGTTGTTGCTGGTCATGCCAATTCTCCTTGTTATCGGTGAAGGCGCGGCTTTTTGAGGGCCGCGCCTGGCGTATCAGACGGCGAAGAGCAGGTACTCACGCTCCCAGGAACTGATCACGCGCTTGAAGTTTTCATGCTCGGCCCGTTTTACCGCGACGTAGCCAGTGATGAAGGTTTTGCCCAGGTACTTCTCGATGGTCGCGCTGTTTTCCATGCGCTCCAGCGCATCTTCGATGGTCAACGGCAGGCGCAGGTTGCGGCGTTCATAACCACGACCCACCACTGGCGCGCTCGGGTTGAGGCCTTCGACCATGCCGATGTAACCGCAGAGCAGGCTCGCGGCGATCGCCAGGTAGGGGTTGGCGTCAGCGCCCGGCAGGCGGTTCTCGACACGGCGGTTCTGCGGGCCGGCATCCGGTACACGCAGGCCCACGGTGCGGTTTTCTTCGCCCCACTCGACGTTCACCGGTGCCGAGGTGTCCGGCAGGAAGCGGCGGAACGAGTTGACGTTCGGCGCGAACAACGGCAACAGCTCAGGAATCAGCTTCTGCAGGCCACCGATGTGGTGCAGGAACAGCTGGCTCATGGTGCCGTCTTCATTAGAGAAAACGTTTTTGCCGGTCTCGATGTCGATGATGCTCTGGTGCAAGTGCATCGCACTGCCCGGCTCGCCGGTCATCGGCTTGGCCATAAAGGTCGCGGCCACGTCGTGCTTGAGCGCGGCTTCGCGCATGGTGCGTTTGAACACCAGAATCTGGTCGGCCAGCGACAGTGCATCGCCGTGACGGAAGTTGATTTCCATCTGCGCCGTGCCGTCTTCGTGGATCAGCGTGTCGAGGTCCAGTTCCTGCAGTTCGCACCAGTCGTAGACGTCTTCGAACAGCGGATCGAATTCGTTCGCCGCTTCAATCGAGAACGACTGACGACCGATTTCCGGACGGCCCGAGCGGCCAATCGGCGGCTGCAACGGATAGTCAGGGTCGTCGCTGCGCTTGGTCAGGTAAAACTCCATTTCCGGCGCCACGATCGGCTGCCAGCCTTTGTCGGCATAGAGTTTGAGGACTTTCTTGAGGACGTTGCGCGGCGACAGCTCGATCGGGTTGCCTTGCTTGTCGTAGGTGTCGTGGATCACTTGCGCGGTTGGCTCGATGGCCCACGGCACCATGTACACGGCGTTCTGGTCGGGGCGGCAGATCATGTCGATGTCGGCCGGGTCGAGCAGTTCGTAATAGATGTCGTCTTCGACGTAGTCGCCGGTCACGGTCTGCAACAGCACGCTCTCGGGCAGGCGCATGCCTTTTTCGGCGATGAACTTGTTGGTCGGCGAAATCTTGCCCCGGGTGATACCGGTCAAGTCGGCGATCATGCATTCGACTTCTGTGATCTTGTGGTCTTTCAACCAATCGGTGAGCTGGTCGAGGTTGTTACTCATAAATGCCTCTGGGCTGAGTCTCCTGACAGGATGTCAGGCAAAGTTTGACGCTTTGAGCGTCGCGTTAAAGGGGGGCTTGCTCGCGCAGTACCGGCTTACGCCTGGCACCGCGCATAGACAATGAAAGAGGAGCTTACCTGCCCTTTACGCTGGCGTTGCATTTCCTGTGCACACTCAAGGCGTGCAGAATCACGAGCACGGCTGGGCAATCGGCACAGGCTTTGAGGGTTAAAGCGATCTATATTGGAAGGGGACGCCATAAACAGGATGCTTTCCCGTACGTCCAGAATATCGGACGCTGGCGCTTGAACGGCCATGGACGGGAACATCGTCGGCAACTGGCAAGCCATGCTGGCTGCGCTACGGACGGATTTGTCGCCACTGATGTGATAAGCATGCAGACCGGACTGTTGCGAGCAGTCGGTGATGCCGATTAACGGCAGGCGAGACATGAAGCACCCCGGTATTATTGCTGTTATGGGTTTGATCGGAGCTTAGCCTTGTTCATTTTTTTACACAACACCCCCGTAAAAAATACAACACGGCCTGCTCAAGCCCGCGGGTGCACAGTCTTCCAAGGACAAAAAAACGCCCGAAAGTGCCCCATAAATGCCCTCGCAGCGCTTTTTTAGGGCAAAAAAGGCCTCGCTTGACTTCGGCAGGCCGTTCGGGTTGACTGAAACCAGAAAAGATCAATGATTGATATTTTTAACAACAAAGGTGTTGCATCATGTCGGTACCCCCGCGTGCCGTTCAGCTTAACGAAGCGAACGCGTTCCTTAAGGAACATCCTGAGGTTCTGTACGTTGACCTTCTGATTGCGGATATGAATGGTGTGGTGCGCGGCAAGCGCATTGAACGCACCAGCCTCCACAAGGTTTACGAGAAAGGCATCAACCTGCCGGCCTCTCTATTTGCTCTGGATATCAACGGTTCAACGGTGGAAAGCACCGGCCTGGGCCTGGACATCGGCGATGCCGATCGTATCTGCTATCCCATCCCCGATACCCTGTGCAACGAGCCATGGCAGAAGCGCCCGACCGCGCAACTGTTGATGACCATGCACGAACTCGAAGGCGACCCATTCTTCGCCGATCCGCGCGAAGTGCTCCGTCAAGTTGTTGCAAAGTTTGACGAGCTGGGCTTGACCATCTGCGCGGCCTTCGAACTTGAGTTCTACCTGATCGACCAGGAAAACGTGAACGGCCGTCCGCAGCCGCCACGCTCGCCAATCTCCGGTAAACGCCCGCACTCGACTCAGGTCTATCTCATCGACGACCTCGACGAATACGTCGACTGCCTCCAGGACATTCTGGAAGGCGCGAAAGAGCAAGGCATCCCGGCCGACGCCATCGTCAAGGAAAGTGCCCCGGCGCAGTTCGAAGTGAACCTGCACCACGTCGCTGACCCGATCAAGGCGTGCGACTACGCGGTACTGCTCAAGCGCCTGATCAAGAACATCGCTTACGACCATGAGATGGACACCACCTTCATGGCCAAGCCGTACCCGGGCCAGGCAGGTAATGGTCTGCACGTACACATTTCGATTCTGGATAAAGAAGGCAAAAACATTTTTGCCAGCGAGGATCCCGAGCAGAACGCCGCGCTGCGTCACGCGATCGGCGGTGTGCTCGAGACCCTGCCCGCGCAGATGGCTTTCCTCTGCCCGAACGTTAACTCCTACCGTCGTTTCGGCGCACAGTTCTACGTGCCGAACTCGCCGTGCTGGGGCCTGGACAACCGCACCGTGGCGATTCGCGTACCGACCGGCTCGTCCGATGCCGTGCGTATCGAACACCGCGTGGCCGGTGCCGATGCCAACCCGTACCTGCTGATGGCTTCGGTACTGGCCGGCGTGCACCACGGTCTGACCAACAAGATCGAGCCGGGCGCGCCTGTCGAAGGCAACAGCTACGAGCAGAACGAGCAAAGCCTGCCGAACAACCTGCGCGATGCTTTGCGCGAGCTGGACGACAGCGAGGTGATGGCCAAGTACATCGATCCGAAGTACATCGATATCTTCGTCGCCTGCAAGGAAAGCGAGCTGGAGGAGTTTGAACACTCCATCTCCGACCTTGAGTACAACTGGTATCTGCATACCGTTTAAGCGGATTGCAGCTTCAGGAAAAACGCCGTTGGCTGATTCAGCCAACGGCGTTTTTTTATGGCCGCCTGCGGCGGATCGCTGGCAAGCCAGCTCCCACAGGGATTTTCTGCGCACATAAATCCCGGTTCACTGAAGATCACTGTGGGAGCTGGCTTGCCAGCGATGGCGGCCGACAAGACAACACACGACCCGGCTCGTACAATGCCCGCTGCCCCGCAGGAGACTTCCATGACGCGTCCCGCCCCCGTCCGCAAACCCCGTGCCCGCAGCCAGGCGCGCATCGCTTCGCTACTCGACGCCGCACGCACGCTGCTGGCCGCCGAGGGCGTGGCCAGTCTGTCGATCTATAGCGTCGCCGAGCGTGCGCAGATCCCGCCCTCCTCCGTGTACCACTTCTTCGCCAGCGTCCCTGCGTTGCTCGAAGCACTGACGGCGGATGTACACGCCGCGTTCCGCGCTTGCCTGCAAGCACCGATCGATCATGAGGCCCTGCGTGACTGGCGCGATCTGTCGCGACTGGTCGAACAGCGCATGCTGGAGATCTACGATGAAGACGCCGCCGCGCGGCAGTTGATCCTCGCGCAACACGGTTTGACCGAGGTGACCCAGGCTGACCGCCAGCATGACATTGAGCTGGGCGACCTGATGCACAAGCTGTTCGATCATCACTTCGAGTTGCCGAGGCTGCCGGAGGATGTCGATGTGTTTGCCTTGGCGATGGAGCTGGGTGACCGGGTTTATGCGCGTTCGGTGCAGCAGCACGGGCAGATCACGCCGCGCATGGCCGAGGAAGGGATGCGGGTGTTTGATGCCTACATTGGGCTGTATCTGCCGCCGTATCTACCCAAGCGCTGAGCCATGATCGTTCCCACGCTCTGCGTGGGAATGCAGCCCGTGACGCTCCGCGTCACTGGACGCGGAGCGTCCCAAGAGGCATTCCCACGCGGAGCATGGGAACGATCACAAAAAACCCCGGAGGGCTCACGCCCTCCGGGGTTGTTTTTTACTCACCGGCTTACAACTTGGCGATCGACACCTCGGTGGACTTCACAAAGGCGATCACTTCGCTGCCGACCACCAGTTCAAGCTCTTTGACCGAGCGGGTGGTGATCACCGAAGTGACGATGCCCGAAGCGGTCTGCACGTCGATTTCCGACAGCACGTCACCGAGGACGATTTCCTTGATCGAGCCTTTGAACTGGTTACGGACGTTGATGGCTTTGATAGTCATGGCAATGATTCCTGTCGTTTGCTTGAGTTATTGAGCCCAACGCAGTTGCGTAGGCAGTGGTGAAACAGGTTCCGGCGCCGGCGGTTCGCCGGGCAGGGAAAGAACACGGTTAAGCACTTCGGTTTCCAGCGCTGCAAGACGATGCGAACCACGTACCCGTGGGCGCGGCAGTTCCACATGCAGATCAAGGCCGACTTCGCCGTCCTCGATCAGAATCACCCGGTCGGCAATCGCCACCGCTTCGCTGACGTCGTGGGTCACCAGCAGCACGGTGAAGCCGTGTTGCTGCCAGAGACGTTCGATCAGTTGCTGCATTTCAATGCGCGTCAGCGCGTCCAGTGCGCCGAGCGGTTCGTCGAGCAACAGCAGGCGCGGTTGATGGATCAGCGCGCGTGCCAGTGCGACGCGTTGCTTCTGCCCGCCGGACAACGCCGCCGGCCACTCATTGGCGCGATCTGCCAGCCCCACCGCGTCCAGTGCTTCGAGAGCTTTCGGACGCCAGTTGCCTTTAAGGCCGAGGCCGACGTTGTCAATGATCTTCTTCCACGGCAGCAGACGCGCTTCCTGGAACATCAATCGGGTGTCTTCCCGCGCATCGCTGAGCGGCGCAGAACCGGCCAGCAAGTCGCCGCCAGTCGGTTGATCGAGGCCGGCGAGCAAGCGCAGCAAAGTACTTTTGCCGCAACCACTGCGCCCGACCACAGCGACGAATTGCCCCGCCGGAATGTGCAGATCGATGTCACGCAGCACTTGCCGCGCGCCGAAGGTTTTCTGCAGGTTGCGCACGGCCAGCGGTATCCCGCGCAGCAGGCGTGGAGGTTGTTGAGCGGTCATGCTGCACCTCCTTTGGCAACCTGATACGCCGGGTGCCAGCGCAGCCACACACGTTCAAGTCCACGGGCCGCAAGGTCGGCGAGTTTGCCGAGCACCGCGTAAAGCAGGATCGCCAGCACCACCACGTCGGTCTGCAAAAACTCCCGGGCGTTCATCGCCAGATAGCCGATGCCGGAGCTGGCGGAAATGGTTTCAGCGACGATCAGCGTCAACCACATAAAGCCCAGGGCAAAACGCACGCCGACCAGAATCGAAGGCAGCGCGCCCGGCAAAATCACTTGCCAGAACAGGCTGAAACCGGAGAGGCCATAACTGCGCGCCATCTCCACCAACGCCGGATCGACGTTGCGGATGCCGTGATAGGTGTTGAGGTAGATCGGGAACAGCGTGCCCAACGCCACCAGAAAAATCTTCGCCGACTCGTCGATGCCGAACCACAGGATCACCAACGGAATCAGCGCCAGGTGCGGCACGTTGCGGATCATCTGCACCGAGCTGTCGAGCAGGCGTTCGCCCCATTTCGACAGGCCGGTGATGAAACCCAGGACCAGACCGATGCTGCCGCCGATGGTGAAACCGAGTGCCGCGCGCCAGCCGCTGATCGCCAAGTGCGTCCAGATTTCACCGCTGCGCACCAGGCTCACGCCGGCTTCGATCACCGCCACCGGTGCCGGCAGAATCCGTGTCGACAACCAACCCGCCGACACCGACAACTGCCACACCGCCAGCAACAACACCGGCAACGCCCAAGGCGCGAGGCTGTGGATGATTTTCTTCATGGCGCGCCTCAGCTCTGCGACGCGGCTTTGGGAAGAATGTCGTTGGCAACCATCTCGCCGAACGGGCTGACATAACCGGCGCTTTTCGGCAGTTCCGGACGCTCGATGTCGAGGTGCGGGAACAGCAGTTCGGCGACGCGATACGACTCTTCGAGGTGTGGATAACCAGAGAAGATGAAGGTGTCGATGCCAAGATCGGCGTATTCCTTCACGCGCGCTGCCACGGTCGGGCCATCGCCAACCAGCGCCGTACCGGCACCACCGCGTACCAGGCCAACACCGGCCCACAGGTTCGGGCTGACTTCGAGGTTGTCGCGGCTGCCACCGTGCAGCGCGGCCATACGTTGCTGGCCGACCGAATCGAAACGCGCCAGCGAGGCTTGAGCGCGGGCGATGGTGTCGTCGTCCAGGTGCGAGATCAGCCGATCCGCCGCTTGCCACGCTTCAGCGTTGGTTTCGCGAACGATCACGTGCAGTCGAATACCGAAGCGCACGGTGCGGCCGAGCTTGGCGGCTTTGGCGCGCACTTGGGCAATCTTCTCGGCCACCGCGGCTGGCGGCTCGCCCCAGGTCAGGACCATTTCCACTTGTTCGGCGGCCAGATCTTGCGCCGCTTCCGAGGAACCACCGAAGTACAACGGCGGACGCGGCTGCTGGATCGGCGGATAGAGCAATTTCGCGCCCCTCCCCCCGATGGGCCGACCGGCGTAATCGACGGGTTCGCCTTCGAGCACACGACGCCAGAGGCGGGGGAATTCCACCGAGGCCTGATAACGCTCTTCGTGGCTGAGAAACAAACCGTCACCGGCCAATTCTTCCGGGTCACCGCCAGTCACCAGGTTGAACAGCGCACGCCCGCCAGACAGACGATCCAGCGTGGCTGCCTGCCGCGCTGCCACCGTCGGGGAAATGATCCCGGGGCGCAGGGCAACGAGGAATTTCGGGCGCTGGGGCCCCGGGATCAGCGCCGCGGCCACCAGCCACGAGTCGTCACAGGAACGGCCGGTCGGAATCAGCACGCCGCCGAACCCCAGACGATCCGCCGCTTGCGCGACCTGTTGCAGATAACCGTGGTCGACGGCGCGAGCGCCTTCGGCGGTGCCAAGGTAATGGCCGTCGCCGTGGGTAGGCAGGAACCAGAAGATATTGAGGCTCATGGAGTGGTCTCCTTAGGAATTCGAGTTACTGGGCTTGGGTGGCCGAGCTTTGGGCCACAGCGGCCGGTGGTGTCCAGATCACATCCTTGATGCTCAGCGGCTTGGGAATCAGCTTGAGCTGGAAGAACGTGTCAGCGATTTTCTGCTGCGCGGCGACCACTTCCGGGGTCAGGAACAGCGCGCCGTAGCCCTGGCGTTTCACCGAGGTCAGGGTGATGTCCGCCGGCAGGCCGAGCAGTGGCGCGACTTGCTGGGTCACGTCTTCAGGATTGGCTTTCGACCACTCGCCGACCGCACGCACTTCTTCCACGAGAGTCTTGATCACCTGAGGATTTTTCTCTGCGTAAGGCTTGGTCGCGAGATAGAACTGATGGTTGTCGACGATGCCTTTGCCGTCGCGCAGGGTGTGCGCTTGCAGTTGTTTCTCGGCGGCGGCCTGGTACGGATCCCAGATAACCCAGGCGTCGACGCTGCCACGTTCGAACGCAGCGCGGGCGTCGGCCGGCGGCAGGAATACGGTTTGGATGTCGCTGTATTTGAGTCCGGCGTCTTCCAGCGCACGCACCAGCAGGTAGTGGACGTTGGAGCCTTTGTTCAGGGCGACTTTCTTGCCTTTGAGATCGGCTACCGATTTGATCGGCGAGTCTTTCGGCACAAGGATCGCTTCGCTGTTTGGCGCTGGCGGTTCGTAGGCGACGTAAAGCAGATCGGCGCCAGCAGCCTGAGCGAACACCGGCGGGGTTTCGCCGGTAACACCGAAGTCGATGGAGCCGACGTTCAGGCCTTCAAGCAGTTGCGGGCCGCCGGGGAATTCAGTCCATTGCACGTCGACGCCTTGAGCGGCCAGACGTTTTTCCAAAGTGCCCTTGGCTTTGAGCAGCACCAGCGTGCCGTACTTCTGGTAACCGATCCGAAGGGTCTCGGCTTGAGCTTGAGTGATGGCGCCGAAGGTGACAGCCGCAGCAAACAGAGCGACCAGACCACGACGCAAAAATACAGTGCGCATAGCGCTCTCCTTTTTGCTGTTGGGTTTTGGCTGCACCTGCTTAACCGTTAGCGGCTGAGTAAGGTGAAGTACATCAAATGCGGGTGAGGCTTAAATGCTCCAGCGAGCACTCAACAAACGTTCGTTCAACAGACCCGGTTCCAGCGGTTTCGGCCGGCGGGCCATGGCGCCGACAAACTGGTCCAGCGCTTCATGCAGACGCTGCTCCAGCGCTGGTGCCAGTTGTGCTGCGGCACTGCCTTCGCCGTACGCAATCTGGCTGTCCTCGGCGAAAATCCCCTGGAGCATTTCCTGGGCTTTCAACGCCGACAGCACAGGCTTGAGGGCGTAATCGACCACCAGCATGTGGGCGATGCTGCCGCCGGTGGCCATCGGCAAGACAATCTTGTGATTCAGGGCGCGCTCGGGCAGCAGATCCAGCAGCGTTTTCAATGCGCCGGAGAACGACGCTTTGTAAACCGGTGTGGCGATCAACAGGCCGTCGGCGTTTTCAATCTGTTGCAGCAGGTCGAGCACCTTCGGGCTGTCGAAGCGGGCGTGGAGCAGATCTTCGGCCGGGAAATCCCGAATCTGATAACTCACCACTTCCACGCCTTGCGCCTGCAACCAGCGTTGCGAGCGTTCCAGCAGCACCCCGGAACGGGAGCGCAGGCTGGGACTGCCACCGAGTGAGACGACCAGCATTGAGACAATTCCTTAAGCGTTACAGGCGATTCGCGGGTTGCGATCTCGCTTCGATGGGAGTGACCTTACCAGCTGATTTATATATCCATAAATCATATTTATTCATTTGGTTATTCGTTTTGGAGATATGTATTTCAACAAACTGCGGGCGAAAAAAAAGGCCGTCGAAACGGCCTGAAATCCCCTGCATCGTGGTTCCGTGTTGACTGGACTAACGCCTTCGCGAGCAGGCTCACTCCTACATTTGGAATCCGCTCCCCTGTAGGAGTGAGCCTGCTCGCGAAAGCGGTGGTGGCTACACCGCAGATTTCACTTGTTCGGCTGTGGCGTCAGGCGCAGGTACGGCTTCACCGCGCGATAGCCCTTCGGAAAGCGCTGCTTGATCTCATCTTCATCCTTGAGCGAAGGCACAATCACCACCTCTTCACCGTCCTGCCAGTTGGCCGGCGTGGCAACCTTGTAGTTGTCGGTGAGCTGCAGCGAATCGATCACCCGCAAGATCTCGTGGAAGTTGCGCCCGGTGCTCGCCGGGTAAGTAATGGTCAGGCGAACCTTCTTGTTCGGATCGATGACGAACAGCGAACGCACGGTCAGCGTGTCATTGGCGTTCGGGTGGATCAGGTCATACAGATCCGAAACCTTGCGATCGGCATCGGCCAGGATCGGGAAGTTGACGATGGTGTTCTGGGTTTCGTTGATGTCTTCGATCCACTTGTGGTGTGAATCCACCGGGTCGACCGACAAGGCGATGGCTTTGACGCCGCGCTTGGAGAATTCATCTTTGAGTTTGGCGGTGAAGCCCAGCTCGGTGGTGCACACCGGGGTGAAGTCTGCCGGGTGGGAGAACAGCACGCCCCAGCTATCGCCCAGCCACTCGTGAAAACGAATCTTGCCGGCGCTGGAATCCTGTTCGAAGTCGGGGGCGATGTCGCCGAGTCTGAGGCTCATGGTGCTGCTCCTGATGAGGTATTGGAGAACTCAACTGTAGCTCGGGATTTGCCATCATGAAAAAGAATAAATAAATAGATATCTAGATCATAAATGAATATTAAACATCTGTTCACTGGACGCCCGGCGGCATCCCGACGAACATCGGCCGCAAGGTTCGAGAAGGCCTTGAGTTGCTGTAAAGAGGGGAATTTCGGGGAGGGCTTACGGGGGTGAGCCTGACTCGAAAACGCAAAAGCCCCGTCCGGCGCGATGCCGGACGGGGCTTTTTTTACATCAACGAATCGAGACGCGCTATTACAGCAGCGGGATCGAGTAGCTGACGATCAGGCGGTTTTCGTCCTGCGAACGGGTGCTCGGCAGATCGGTGCGCCATACAGCGTTTTTCCACATCAGACCGACGTTCTTGAACGGACCTTCCGGTACGACGTAACCGATGGTGAAGTCGCGTTCCCACTCGGAGCTGTTCGAACCGTTCTCACGACCGTTGGTGCCAACGGTATCGATCGAATCGCCTTTGAGGTAAACCACACCGGCGGTCAGGCCAGGTACGCCAACTTTAGCGAAGTCATACGAGTAGCGAGCCTGCCAGGTTTTTTCGCCGGCACGACCGAACTTCTGGATCTGCATGTCGGTGATGGTGTAGTTCGACGAACCGTCGCCCTGGTTCAGCCAAGGGAAGTCGCTGCTGCCATTGGAAACCTGGTAACCGCCACCGAAGGTGTGGCCTTCAACGGTGTACAGGAACAGGCCGCTGTACAGGTTGTTGTCGACTTCACCGCGACCGTTACGCACGCCGGTGTAGTTACCGGTGCTGTAGTAGGCTGGATCGGTACCGTTTTTGCCGTCATCGGAGCTGTTGAAGTAACGGAAATCGGATTTCAGTACGCCCGGGCCGATTGCCCAGTTGTGAACCAGACCCAGGAAGTGCTGCTTGTAGAAGTCTTCCAGGTTGCCGTAGTAGTACTGGGCAGTCAGGTCTTTGGTGATCTTGTAGTCACCACCGGCGTAGATGAACTTGTTGCTGTCACGGAAACCGGTACCACGGGTGTTTGCACCGCTGATGGACAGGTTTTCGTTGTTGCTGGAGTTACGACCTTTCACAGCTTCGATCTGACCGCCGACCAGAGTCAGGTCCTTGATTTCGCCGGAAGTGATCTGGCCACCCTGCCAGGTTTGTGGCAGCAGACGACCGTCGTTGGTGACGATTACCGGGTTCTTCGGCTGCAGAGTGCCGAGCTTCAGTTCAGTCTGGGAGATCTTGGCTTTGGCAGTCAGACCCAGGCTGGAGAAGTTGTCCACGGCTTTACCGTTGGATTCGCTCGGGAACACAGTGCCGCCGTAAGCGGTACCGCTGTTGCCGTTGGTGCCGCCGCCCGAATCCAGACGCACGCCCAGCAGGCCGATGGCGTCGATACCGAAGCCGACGGTGCCTTGGGTGTAGCCGGAGATGAAACGCAGATCGAAGCCTTGGCCCCACTCTTCGTTCTTGTTCGGGCCAGTGCCGTCGCGGTTGTCGGTGTTGATGTAGAAGTTACGCAGCCCCAGAGTTGCCTTGCTGTCTTCGATGAAACCGGCGGCGCCTGCCTGCTGCGCCAAAACCCCTACGGCCACAGCCAGGGCCAAGGTGGACTTGTTCATGTAAAGCTCCTCTCGTTTCTAATTTTTGTGTTCCTGGTCCCGGGTCTATTGCCCTGGATCCTAAGATGCGCGATTAGCGCCAGACCGTGACCGACAAGTCAATCGTAACTATGTATGTCTACGACCAAGGTCTAATCGCAGTGATTTGGTCCCTGCAGATTACTGATTTCCCGTTAACCAAAAAAAGAATTATTTAATTCTTTTTAATACCATTCGAGTATATGGCCCATTAATGGCCACCTGCAGCGGGATACAGGATATCGGCTACTAAGCTCATTCCTAAATGGTATTTGTTAGCCTTTTTTTAGATCGATTAGCTTTGGCGTATTCAAATCACGTCAAACCCTATCCAAAAGGCGACGCCATCATGGCCAAACGCGCACTATCGAGTCAATTTGTTACAGTTTGTGTATCGGCGATATTTTCTTTTTCCGCACAGGCAGCCAACCTCACCATTGGCTACCAAACCGGTATCGACCCGAGCAAAGTCCCGCAGGCTGACGGTGTCTACGAGAAAACCATTGGCGAGAAGATCGACTGGCGTCGTTTCAACAGCGGCCCGGAAGTTGTGACAGCCATTGCTTCGGGCGACGTGCAGATCGGCAATCTCGGTTCCAGCCCGTTGGCGGCGGCGGCCTCGCGTAATCTGCCGATCGTGGCGTTCATTGTTTCGGCGCAGATCAACGCCGCCGAAGCACTGGTGGTGCGCAATGGCAGCGGCATCAATACCCCGCAGGATCTGGTCGGCAAGACCATCGCCACACCGTTCGTTTCCACCTCCCATTACAGCCTGCTCGGTGCCCTGAAGCATTGGGGTCTGGACGCTTCGAAAGTCAAAGTGGTGAACCTGCAACCCGCAGAGATCGCCGCAGCGTGGAAGCGCGGCGATATTGACGGGGCATTTGTCTGGTCGCCAGCGCTGGGTGAAATTCGCAAGACCGGCAAGACCCTGACCGATGCGGCGCAGGTCGGTCAGTGGGGCGCGCCGACCTTCGAAGTCTGGGTGGCTCGCAAGGATTTTGCCGAGAAGCATCCAGAGGTTGTAGCAAAGTTTGCCAAGGTCACGCTGGACTCGTTTGCTGATTACGCGGCGCACAAAGACAGCTGGACGGCTGACTCGGTGCCTGTACAGAAAATCGCCAAACTGACCGGTGCCAATGCCGCCGACGTGCCGGAATTGCTTGCCGGTTCCGCATTCCCGGATGCCAACGCACAACAAACCACGGCGCTGCTGGACGGCGGCACGGCGAAGGCGATTGGCGAAACGGCAAAGTTTTTGAAGGAACAGGGCAAGGTTGAAACGGTGCTGCCGGACTACTCACCGTACGTAAGCGCGAAGTTCATCACCGAGTAATTGATCGTTCCCGCGCTCTGCGTGGGAATGCAGCCCGGGACGCTCCGCGTCCCATCAAAAGCCGAACGCGGAGCGTCCGTTGAGGCATTCCCACGCAGAGCGTGGGAACGATCGAATGGACCAACTCGGTTAGAGGGTTTTTTCGAAGATCTTCGAGTTACGCTGATAGTTGTACAGCGACGCCCGCGCCGCTGGCAGGCGCTCGACACTGCTTGGCTCGAACCCACGCTCGCGGAACCAGTGCGCAGTACGCGTGGTGAGCACGAACAAGGTTTTCAAGCCCTGCGCCCGTGCACGGGTTTCGATGCGTTCCAGCAGTTCATCGCCGCGACCGCCATGGCGATACTCCGGATTCACCGCCAGGCATGCCAGCTCACCGGCATCGGAATCGGCAATCTGATACAGCGCCGCGCAGGCGATGATCATGCCTTCACGCTCGACCACGCTGAACTGCTCGATCTCGCGCTCCAGCACTTCGCGCGAACGACGCACCAGAATCCCCTGCTCTTCCAGCGGGCTGATCAGGTCGAGCAAGCCGCCGACGTCTTCAATCGCCGCCTCGCGGACCAATTCGAATTGTTCTTGCGCCACCAACGTACCGCCACCGTCACGGGTGAACAGCTCGGTCAGCAGCGCGCCGTCTTCGGCGTAACTGACGATATGGCTGCGCGCCACGCCGCCACGGCAAGCTTCGGCTGCAGCATCGAGCAATTCCGCCTGATAGTTGCTGCCCAAGCGCTGCAAATGCGCCGGCACTTGTTGCGGACGCAGTTCGCGCACCAGTTTGCCGTTCTCGTCGATCAGGCCGAGGTCGGCGCCGAACAGCAGCAGCTTGTCGGCGCCCAGATCGATGGCAGCGCGGGTGGCGACGTCTTCGCAGGCCAGGTTGAAGATCTCACCGGTCGGCGAGTAGCCCAACGGCGACAGCAGCACGATCGAGCGCTCGTCGAGCAAACGGTTGATGCCTTTGCGGTCGACCCGGCGCACTTCGCCGGTGTGGTGATAGTCGACGCCTTCCAGCACGCCGATCGGCCGCGCCGTGACGAGGTTGCCGCTGGCCACGCGCAGACGCGAGCCCTGCATCGGCGACGAGGCCATGTCCATCGACAGCCGCGCTTCGATGGCGATGCGCAGCTGACCAACCGCATCGATCACACATTCCAGCGTAGCGGCATCGGTGATGCGCATGCCGTGGTGGTAATGCGGGGTCAGGCCACGAGCAGCGAGGCGGGTTTCGATCTGCGGGCGCGAACCGTGCACCAGCACCAAACGCACGCCAAGGCTGTGCAGCAGGACGATGTCGTGGACGATGTTGCCGAAATTCGGATGTTCGACGCCGTCGCCGGGCAGCATGACGACGAAGGTGCAGTCGCGGTGGGCATTGATGTAAGGAGATGCGTGGCGAAGCCAATTGACGTATTCGGGCATGAACCTGGGCCTGTAATAAATAGCAGCCTAAAAAGGGGCGAAACGGAAAACTCACAGCGGGCTGATGGTTATCGTCGGAACAGGCTTGGCGACACGCGCGCTCTCCTCATGAATACGGGTTGGATTCCCACTAATTTAACGACTTGCCCCTGTAGGAGCTGCCGCAGGCTCGGGCCGCGATCGGACGATCTTTTGATCTTCTGAAACAAAAGCAAAAGATCGCAGCCTTCGGCAGCTCCTACAAGGGATGCGTTCAATTCTTCAGGCAGTAATGTTCAATCAGTTGCCGTAATAGATGCACGGTAGGCTGCAAACGTGACATTTCAAGGTATTCGCCGGGCTGATGCGCGCAGGCGATGTCGCCGGGGCCGAGCACGATGGTTTCGCAGCCAAGGCGCTGAAGATAGGGCGCTTCGGTGCCAAACGCTACTGCTTCGGCGCTGTGACCGGTGAGCTTTTCGGCGATGCGCACCAGTTCAGCGTCTTCGGCTTGCTCGAACGGCGGCACTTCCGGGAACAATGGTTTGTAGTCGATTTTCACCTGATGCCGCTCGGCCACCGGGTTGAGCTTGCGCAGAATCTCCGCGCGCAGGACTTTCGGGTCCATCCCCGGCAACGGCCGCAGGTCGAATTCCAGCGAGCACTGGCCGCAGATGCGGTTCGGGTTGTCACCGCCATGGATGCAACCGAAGTTCATCGTCGGTTGCGGCACGCTGAACTGCGGATTGTTGAATTCACGCTGCCACAGCAGGCGCAGGCCGCGCAGTTCGCCAATCGCATCGTGCATCGCTTCGAGGGCGCTATGACCCAGGCGCGGATCCGACGAATGGCCGCTCTGCCCGAGAATGTCGATGCGCTCCATCATGATGCCTTTGTGCATGCGGATCGGCTTGAGCCCGGTCGGCTCGCCGATCACCGCCGCACGGCCCAGCGGACGCCCGGCCTCGGCCAGCGCGCGGGCGCCGGACATCGAGCTTTCTTCATCGCAGGTGGCGAGGATCAACAGCGGTTGCTTGAACGGTTGATCGAGCAGCGGCAACACCGCTTCGATGATCAGCGCGAAAAAGCCTTTCATGTCGCAACTGCCCAGGCCGACCCAGCGGCCATCGACTTCGGTGAGCTTCAGCGGGTCGGTCTGCCACAACGCATCGTCGTACGGCACCGTGTCGCTGTGCCCGGCCAGCACCAGCCCGCCGGGGCCGCTGCCGAAACTGGCAAGCAGGTTGAATTTGCCGGGGCTGACCTGCTGGATATCGCAGCTGAAACCCAGATCGCCCAGCCAACCGGCGAGCAAATCGATCACCGCCCGATTGGATTGATCTAGGTTCGGTTGGGTACAGCTGACCGACGGCGCGGCGATCAGCGCCGCGAACTGGTCTTGCATGGACGGCAAAGGCATCGCTGACTCCAACTCCCGATTTGAAGTCCATCATAGAACCATCCGGCGTCAGGAATAAACCGCCGCAGGGCGTAGGACGAATCAGTCCTGTACACTGCACGGCCTTGGCAGCCACATATTCCCCCGGCTGCGCTCCCGATCCTGGATTTTCCGGCCATGCAGAAAGAAACCGAAATCAAACTCCGCGTCAGCCGCGAAACCCTCGCCGCCCTGCGCGAGCACCCGTTACTGAAGAAACGCAACAAAAGTGGCTGGGAACGCCGTGAGTTGATGAACCAGTACTTCGACACGCCCGAGCGCGATCTGGCCCAGGCGAAAGTCGCCCTGCGCCTGCGCAAGGACGGTGACGAAGTGATTCAGACCCTCAAGACCCGTGGCCAGAGCGTCGCCGGTCTGTCCGAGCGTAACGAATACGACTGGAAGTTGCCGAAAGCCAAGCTCGACGTGAAGAAACTCGACGGCGAATGCTGGCCCGAGTCGCTGGCCGAGCTGGACAAGAAAACCCTGAAGCCGATCTTCACCACCGATTTCGTCCGCGAACGCGCCGAAATCGCCTGGGGCCGTGGCAAGACGAAAGTGGTCATCGAAGCCGCGCTGGACCTCGGTCACGTTGTGGTCGGCAAGCAGAAAGAAGAAATCTGCGAGCTGGAACTGGAATTGCGCGAAGGCGAGCCCGCCGCGCTGCTGGAGCTCGCCGCTGAACTGGCTGAAACCCTGGCACTGATGCCGTGCGACATCAGCAAGGCTGAGCGCGGCTATCGTCTGTACGACGCCAACAGCTACTCGCTGAGCCTGCCGGCGCCGGAGTTGACCGCAGAAACCCAGCTCGACGACGCCTTCGCCGCACTGAGCTGGCACTTGCTCGGCAGCAGTCAGCGTCTGGCGGAACAGTATCGTTTCAATGGTCACTGGCGCCTGTTGCTCGACTGGGTCGAGAATCTCGCGGAAATGCGCGCCCTGCTCAGCAGCCTCGGCCAGGCCGCACCGCGTCAGTCGACCCACGACTTGCGCGTTGCTCTGGATGCGTTGCTGGAAGACTGGCGCCCGCTGGTACAGGCCGGTATCGAAGACGAAGACGTGCGCAAAGCTGCCCCAGAGCAGTTCCTCGAAGAACTCGAAGACCCGCGCTGGGGCCTGTTCTCGCTGAACACTTCGCGCTGGTTGCTGGCTCGCACCTGGACCGCCGAGCGCAACGTGCGTGGCAACCGTCAGGGCGGCGCGCAGTTGCACAGCTGGCTCCCGCGCACCTTGGGCGAAGAAGCGACGGCCCTGCAGTTGCAGCGTTATCAGCAGCAGCCGGAAGATCTGGCCGAACAACTGCCGCGTATCGAGCGCATTCAGGTCTGGCTGCATCACGCCCGTAACGTGCTGGAGATCCCGGAAATGGATCGTCTGTACGGTGAACTGAACAAGCTGGCGCAACTGGCCAACGAGCCGACGATCACTGACGAACTGCTCGACGCACGCAAGCAGCAGGCGATTGCGGTTTACCAGAATCGCGCGTGGAAAATGCTCCTGCGCATGTAACACCTCTGTGATGATCGTTCCCATGCTCTGCGTGGGAATGCAGCCCGGGACGCTCCGCGTCCCAAAGCGGACGCAGAGCGTCCATTGAGGCATTCCCACGCGGAGCGTGGGAACGATCAGGGTCAGACCGGGAGACTGGTGGTGGATTTGATCTCCGACAGCGCCACAATCGAATTCACTTCCTGAATCCCCGGCACCAGCGACAGTTTCTCGAAGAAGAACCGTTCATACGCCTCAATGTCCGCCGCGACAATCCGCAACAAAAAATCCACCGCGCCCATCAGCACGTAACACTCCAGCACCTCCGGAAACCCGCGAATCGCTTCGGTGAACTCGGTGAAGTTCGAACGCCCATGCGCGTTGAGTTTGATCTCGGCAAAGATCTGCGTGTTGAGGCCAATCTTCTTGCGATCAAGCAAGGTCACCTGAACGCGAATGATCCCCTCCTCCTTCATCCGCTGAATCCGCCGCCAGCACGGCGATTGCGACAGGCCCACCTGCTCGGCGATCTGTGCGCTGGACAGCGAAGCGTCCTCTTGCAGCAAGGCGAGAATCTTGCGGTCGTAGCTGTCCAGCTCGCTGTGCATATAAAAACCTCTAATGGAATATTCTGCGAATTGATCCAGTCGATCATTCGCCAATAACGCCGATCATAGCCAAGAAATACCCCGCACCTAATGTAAAAATTCCTCCAGAGATTTTGGAGACTCCTCATGCCGCACCTCGAAGCCGTCACCACCACGCCCACCCGCGCCGACGTCTGGAACGTCAGCAACGCCCATTGCCTGGCGCAGTATCAAATCCTCGCCGAGGCTGAGCCGGATCTGCTGGTGCGCGTGCTCAATCTGTTCGCCTTGCAATTCCTTACACCCGAGCAGGTCAACGTGCAGCGGATGGACGACGTGATGTCGATCGACCTGGTCATGGGCGGTTTGAGCTGGCATCGCGCACAAGTGATCGCGGAAAAACTTCGTAACCTGATCAGTGTTTGCTCGGTGAACCTGCAAAACGCCGACAGCGCTTGGGACGCCCCTGCGCAAGCCGCTGGCTGACAAATCCGGCAACGCCTTCGTCGGGTAGTGGCCCAACGGTCAGCGGGGCCGCGACTATCCTTTTGCGCACTGTCGCTCAAAAGGAAGCCCGCATGTCCGTTCAACTCGCCACTCAGGACCGCTGGCTGGAACTCAATGATGTGTTGCGTGAACTGGTCGCCCAAGGCTTTATCGGCCAGGACGCTGCAGAGCAGGCGCTGAATGCTCGCCGCCGCCACGCCGCCCATGGCCAGATGCACCCGCTGGAATTCATCGCCAGCCAGCAGCTCGACGACCTCAGCCGTCCGGGCAAACACCTCGACCTGGAAAGCCTGACCCTGTGGCTGGCGCAGCAGGCCGGCCAGCCGTATTTGCGTATCGACCCGTTGAAAATCAACGTCGCCGCAATCACCCCGCTGATGTCTTACGCCTTCGCGCAACGGCACAGGATTCTCGCGATAGCGGTTGACCGCGATTCGGTGACCGTGGCCAGTGCCCAGCCCTACGTCACCGCTTGGGAAGCCGATCTGACTCACGTGTTGAAACTGCCGATCAAACGGGTTGTGGCCAACCCGGCGGATATCCAGCGTTTCAGCGTCGAGTTTTTCCGCCTGGCAAAATCGGTCAGCGGCGCCAGCAGTGCCGACGCCCAGGGCGGCAACCTCGGCAACTTCGAACAACTGCTTAACCTCGGCGCCAGCGATCAGGAGCCAGATGCCAACGACGCGCACATCGTCAATATCGTCGACTGGCTGTTCCAGTACGCCTTCCAGCAACGCGCCAGCGATATCCACATCGAACCACGGCGCGAGCAAGGCACGGTGCGGTTTCGTATCGACGGCGTGCTGCACAACGTTTATCAATTCCCGCCGCAGGTGACCATGGCGATTGTCAGTCGCCTGAAAAGCCTCGGCCGAATGAATGTCGCCGAGAAGCGCAAACCCCAGGACGGCCGGGTCAAAACCAAGACTCCAGACGGCGGCGAAGTCGAGCTGCGCCTGTCGACGTTGCCCACTGCGTTCGGCGAAAAAATGGTCATGCGGATTTTCGATCCGGACGTGCTGCTCAAGGATTTCGACCAACTGGGTTTCAGCGCCGATGACCTGCGGCGCTGGCAGGACATGACCCGTCAGCCCAACGGCATCATTCTGGTCACCGGGCCAACCGGTTCGGGTAAAACCACCACGCTGTACACCACGCTGAAAAAACTGGCGACGCCAGAAGTGAACCTCTGCACGATCGAAGACCCGATCGAAATGGTCGAGCCGGCGTTCAACCAGATGCAGGTGCAGCACAACATCGACCTGAGCTTCGCCGCCGGCGTGCGTGCGTTGATGCGGCAAGACCCGGACATCATCATGATCGGCGAGATCCGCGACCTCGAAACCGCCGAAATGGCCATTCAGGCCGCGCTCACCGGGCACTTGGTGCTGTCGACTTTGCACACCAACGACGCCCCCAGTGCGATCAGTCGCCTGCTCGAACTCGGCGTACCGCATTACCTGATCAAGGCCACCGTGCTCGGGGTCATGGCTCAGCGTCTGGTGCGCACCCTGTGTCCGTACTGCAAGGCACCGTTGAATCTCGAAGAGCCAGACTGGCAAACCTTGACCCGCCCTTGGCAGGCACCGCTGCCGAGCAATGCGCAACGCGCCATAGGCTGCCTCGAATGCCGCGACACCGGCTATCACGGCCGCGCCGGGGTCTATGAAATCATGCAACTGAGCGACAGCCTCAAGGCGTTCATCACCCCGGACACCGATCTCACGGCAATCCGCCGCCAGGCGTTCAAGGAAGGCATGCGCAGCCTGCGCCTGTCCGGTGCGCAGAAAGTCGCGGCTGGGCTGACGACGGTTGAGGAGGTGCTGCGGGTGACGCCGCAGAGTGAGCTGAAATAGCTCGTCACGGAACTGGATCGGGGGATTGGCAATCCAACGCCACAGTTAACCCCCAGGAGTCATCTCATCATGCGTCTCAAACTTGCTGTCGCCACACTGGCCTTGCTGTCCCTTCCCGTTGGTTCGGCCATGGCGGACAGCTTTTGGCGTAACGTCATCTCGTCCGGTGCCACCACCGGTTCGACCTACCTGACCTTCAAGGATCACAAGCTGATCATCGCTGCCCAGGACGACGCCGGCAGTTTCGTCGCCAGTGACGGCGGCATTCGTGGGCCGTATCTGGAAGCAGCGATGCAGAAAGTCCGCGCCGACAATCCGGGCCTGCAGGCGACGGATATGGAATTGGCCAATGCGATTCTGGCGAAGAACGCCGTGGCTTCCGAGTAAGCCTTTCGCCGAAGCACAAATGCCGCTCATATGAGCGGCATTTTTTTGCCCGGATTTCAGATTCACCACAATCCCTTGTAGGAGTGAGCCTGCTCGCGATAGCGGTGAATCAGTCACCGGAGAATTTGCCTGATACACCGCTATCGCGAGCAGGCTCACTCCTACAGGGGAACTGTGTAAACCTGAGTATCAGCGGTAATCGTCCACCGGGACGCAGGCGCAAAACAGGTTGCGGTCACCGTAAACGTTATCGACCCGATTCACCGCCGGCCAATACTTGTGCGCCTTGGTGTGCGCATCCGGGGTGATGCCTTGCTCGATGCTGTAGGGCCGCTCCCACACGCCGGTGACATCCGCCAAGGTATGCGGCGCGCGTTTCAGCGGGTTGTCTTCGGCCGGCCAATTGCCGTTCTGCACTTCGGTGATTTCTGCACGAATGCTCAACATGGCGCCGATAAACCGGTCCAGTTCAGCCTTCGATTCGCTCTCGGTCGGTTCGACCATCAACGTCCCCGGCACCGGGAAGGACATGGTCGGCGCATGGAAACCGTAATCCATCAAGCGCTTGGCGACGTCCTCCTCACTGATTCCGGTCAGCGCCTTCAATGGCCGCAAATCGAGAATGCATTCATGCGCGACCCGGCCGTTGCGCCCGGTGTACAGCACCGGGAACGCACCGGATAAATGCTGCGCCAGGTAATTCGCCGCGAGAATCGCCACCTCGCTGGCGTCAGCCAATTGCGGCCCCATCATGGCGATGTACATCCAGCTGATCGGCAGAATGCTCGCACTGCCCCACGGCGCCGCACTGACCGCCGTGTTCTGCGCTTGTGGCCCGTCAATCGGCACCACCGGGTGATTGGCCACGAAAGGCGCCAGATGCGCGCGAATACCGATCGGCCCCATGCCCGGGCCGCCACCACCATGGGGAATGCAGAAGGTCTTGTGCAAATTCATGTGCGACACGTCAGCGCCAATGTCCGCCGGCCGCGCCAACCCGACCTGCGCGTTGAGGTTGGCGCCGTCCATGTACACCTGACCGCCATGCTGGTGGATAACGTCGCAGATTTCGCTGATGCCCTCCTCGTACACGCCGTGGGTCGACGGATAGGTTGCCATCAGGCACGACAGTTTTGCCCCGGCCTCCGCTGCCTTGGCTTTCAAGTCATCAAGATCAACGTTGCCGGCCTCGTCGCACTCGACGATCACCACCCGTAACCCGACCATTTGCGCCGAGGCCGGGTTGGTGCCGTGGGCCGACGACGGAATCAGGCACACATCGCGCCCGCCCTGCTGGCGGCTCTCGTGGTATTTGCGAATCGCCAGCAGTCCGGCGTATTCGCCCTGCGCACCGGAATTGGGCTGCATGCAGATCGCATCGAATCCGGTGATCGCGCACAACCAGCGCTCCAGCTCTTCGATCATCAGCGTGTAGCCGACGGCTTGCTCGCGCGGCACGAACGGATGCAGGTTGGCGAATTGCGGCCAGGTGATCGGGATCATTTCGCTGGTGGCGTTGAGTTTCATGGTGCAGGAGCCCAGCGGGATCATCGACTGATTGAGTGCCAGATCCTTGTTTTCCAGTTGTTTGAGGTAGCGCAGCATCTCGGTTTCGCTGTGATGGGCGTTGAAGACCGGATGGCGCAGGTAGGGTGTTTTGCGCTGGAGGCTGTCGGGGATGCCGGAAACAAGCGCTTCAGCATCAAGTTCGTCGACGTTCAATCCATGATCGGCACCGAGCAGCACATCGAACAGCTTGGCCACGGTGCTCTCATCGCACGTCTCATCGAGACTCAGCCCCACTCGACCGCGCCCGAGTACTCTCAGATTGATCTGGGCAGCTTGAGCGCTTTCGATGACCGCCGTTTGCGCACCGCCGACGTCCAGCGTCAGCGTGTCGAAAAACTGCGCATTGAACCGGTTGATGCCTTTTCGCTCAAGTCCCGCCGCCAGAATACAGGTGAGCCGGTGCACCCGCTGAGCGATGCGTTTCAGACCTTCCGGCCCGTGGTATACCGCGTAGAAACTGGCGATATTGGCCAGCAGCACCTGCGCCGTGCAGATGTTCGAATTGGCCTTCTCGCGGCGGATATGTTGCTCGCGGGTTTGCAGGGCCATGCGCAGCGCCACATTGCCCCGGGCGTCCTTCGACACGCCGATGATCCGCCCGGGAATCGCCCGTTTGTATTCCTCACGGCTGGCGAAGAACGCCGCATGCGGGCCGCCGTAGCCCATCGGCACGCCAAAGCGCTGGGACGAACCGAACACTACATCGGCGCCCAGTTCGCCCGGTGGTGTCAGCAACAGCAAACTCAATAAATCGGTCGCGACACAGGCCAGCGCCTGCTGCGCATGCAAGTGATCGATCAACGGCCGCAGATCGCGGATCTCGCCGTGAGTGTCGGGATACTGCAACAACGCACCGAACACCTGATGCTGTTTCAAGTTATCCACAGCGTCGATAATCAGCTCGAAGCCGAAACCTTCCGCGCGGGTCTGCACCACGGAAATGGTTTGCGGATGACAGTTCTCATCGACGAAAAACAGATTGCTCTTCGACTTCGCCACACGCTTGGCCAGCGCCATCGCTTCCGCCGCTGCCGTGGCTTCATCGAGCAGCGAGGCGTTGGCCAACTCCAGACCTGTGAGGTCGATGGTCAGTTGCTGAAAATTCAGCAGCGCTTCGAGCCGGCCCTGGGCGATTTCCGGTTGATAGGGTGTGTACGCGGTGTACCAGCCGGGATTTTCCAGCACATTGCGCAGGATAACGGTCGGGGTGAGGGTGCCGTGGTAGCCCATGCCGATCAGGCTGGTCCAGACCTGATTCTGCTCGGCGTAACCACGCAGCTTGGCCAGTGCGGCTTGTTCATCCAGCGCCGGTGGCAAATCCAGTGCGCGATTGAAGCGAATGCCCGGCGGCACGGTCTGTTCGATCAGTTCGACGCGGCTGCCGAGGCCGAGACTGTCGAGCATCGCTTGTTGCTCGGCGGCATCGGGGCCGAGGTGGCGGCGCAGGAAGGCATCAGGGTCGCGTAACTGGCTCAGGGACGGCAACTGGGACATGACGGGCTCTCTCTTGGCTGGCGCTCGGCGTCAATGCAACACGGTCAAACCAGCATAGCAGCCGATGTGGCAACCCATTTTCAGTGCACCGCATACCCCTGTGGAGTGAGCCTGCTCGCGATAGCGTTCCTTCAGACACCTTAAGGCTGACTGACCCACCGCTATCGCGAGCAGGCTCACTCCTACAGGGGATTGCATCGTGCATGAAAAAGCCCCGACGGGTCGGGGCTTTGCGGTGTTGCTTAATGCTTACTCGCCGATGGCAGCCTTGTAAGCGGCAGCATCCAGCAGCTTGTCCAGCTCGGCCTTGTCGCTTGGCTTGAGCTTGAAGATCCACGCGCCGTACGGGTCGGAGTTCAGCAGTTCCGGGGAGCCACCCAGCTCTTCGTTGACCGCGATGACTTCACCGCTGATCGGCGAATAGATGTCGGACGCGGCTTTCACCGATTCAACCACACCGGCTTGATCTTCAGCGGCGAAGACTTTGCCGACTTCGGTCAGCTCGACGAACACCACGTCGCCCAGCGCTTCCTGCGCGTGATCGCTGATGCCCACGGTGACGGTGCCATCGGCTTCCAGACGTGCCCATTCATGACTTTCGGCAAAACGCAGTTCAGCGGGGATATTGCTCATCTTCGGTGTCCTCGGGAATTGGGTCAGCGGTCATGCCCGCCGGAAAAAGGTTAGATCAAAGTTTTGCCATGGCGTACGAAGGTCGGTTTGACCACCCGTACCGGGTACCACTTGCCACGGATTTCCACTTCGGCGCGGTCGGCAGTAGCCATTGGAACACGCGCCAGGGCAATCGATTTGCTTAGCGTAGGAGAGAAACTACCACTGGTGATCTCCCCTTCGCCAACATCGGCGATGCGAACCACCTGATGGGCGCGCAAAACACCGCGCTCTTCCAGCACCAGACCAACCAGTTTGTGCGCAACCCCGGCGGCTTTTTCCGCCTCAACGGCAGCGCGGCCAATGAACTGGCGCGAGGCCGGTTCCCAGGCAATGCTCCAGGCCATGTTCGAGGCCAGCGGCGAGACGTCTTGATGAATGTCCTGACCGTAAAGGTTCATCCCGGCTTCCACCCGCAGGGTGTCGCGGGCACCGAGGCCGATCGGCGAAATGCCGGCGCCGACCAGGTCGTTGAAGAACCCCGGCGCCTGACTGGCGGGCAGACAGATTTCCAGGCCATCCTCACCGGTGTAGCCGGTACGGGCGATGAACCAGTCGCCGTCGGTGTAGCCTTCGAAGGGTTTGAGGTGCTGGATCAGCGTGGCGCGAGACTGGGTCACCAGTTCGGCAATCTTGTGCCGGGCCTGCGGGCCTTGAATGGCGAGCATCGCCAGCTCGGAGCGCTCGTGCAGTTGCACGTCGTAATCGCCGCGCTGCGCGTTCATCCATGCCAGATCCTGATCGCGGGTGGAGGCGTTGAACACCAGACGATAAGCGTCGTCGAGGCGGTAGACGATCATGTCATCGACGATGCCGCCGCGCTCATTGAGCATGGTGCTGTACAACGCACGCCCGGGGCGGTGCAGGCGGTCGACATCGTTGGCCAGCAAATGCTGCAGCCAGGTTTTGGCCTGGGAGCCGGTGACATCGATCACGGTCATGTGGGATACATCGAATACCCCGCAATCGCGGCGCACTTCGTGGTGCTCCTCGACCTGCGAGCCGTAATGCAGTGGCATGTCCCAACCGCCAAAATCGACCATCTTCGCGCCGAGGGCGAGATGCAGGTCATACAGAGGCGTACGCTGTCCCATGGGTTTCTCCTTCCGGGCGTGGCGAGGGTGCGGACAGCCGCTGCACGGGATGAAAGCCTTGATATACAAGGCTCTCAGCCGATCCCAGCGAACCGGTCTGTCAGACGAACCGCACCGAATGCCGCGCATTGTAGCCGCATGATTGAGGACTGACGACTAAGTGTTTCGGTGCGCCGAGCGGCGGATCAGGCCGATGACCGGCAACAAGCCAACCAGAACCAGGGTCAGCGCCGGCAACGAAGCCCGCGCCCATTCGCCTTCGCTGGTCATTTCAAAGATCCGCACCGCCAGCGTATCCCAGCCAAACGGGCGCATCAGCAGGGTCGCGGGCATTTCCTTGAGCACATCGACGAACACCAGCAACGCCGCGCTTAACGTGCCGGGCAACAACAGTGGCAGATACACTTTGAAAAACAGTCGCGGCCCACTGACACCGAGGCTACGTGCTGCTTCAGGCAAAGATGGCCGTATACGCGCCAGACTATTTTCCAGCGGGCCGTATGCGACCGCGATAAAGCGCACCAGATACGCCATCAGCAACGCCGCCAGACTGCCCAGCAGTAACGGTTTTCCGCTGCCACCGAGCCAGCCGGAAAGCGGGATGACCAGTTCGCGATCCAGATAACTGAAGGCGAGCATGATCGAAACCGCCAGCACCGAGCCCGGCAGGGCGTAACCGAGATTGGCCAGGCCTACGCCGGAGTCGATCGCCGGCGTAGGCGCCAGTCGCCGGGCGAAGGCCAGCAACAACGCGACGCTGACGGTAATCAACGCCGCCATGCCACCCAGATAGAGGGTGTGCAGGATCAGCCCGGCATAGCGCTCATCCAGGTCGAAACGTCCACGCTGCCAGAACCAGACAATCAGTTGCAGCATCGGAATCACGAAGGCGCAGGCGAAGACCAGCCCGCACCAGCTCATCGCTGCGAGCGCCTTGAATCCGCGTAGGTGATACAGCGCTTTCACCCGAGGCCGCTCGTTGCTCGCCCGGTTGGCGCCGCGCGCACGACGTTCGCCATACAGCACCAGCATCACCACCAGCAGCAACAGACTGGCCAGTTGCGCCGCGCTCGACAGGCTGAAGAAGCCGTACCAGGTTTTGTAGATCGCGGTGGTGAAGGTGTCGAAGTTGAACACCGACACCGCACCGAAATCAGCGAGTGTTTCCATCAGCGCCAGCGCCACACCGGCGCCAATGGCCGGGCGTGCCATCGGCAACGCTACGCGCCAGAAGGCTTGCCACGGCGATTGACCGAGCACCCGTGCGGCTTCCATCAAGCCTTTGCCTTGCGCAAGAAACGCAGTACGCGCCAGCAAGTAGACGTAGGGATAGAAAACCAGCACCAGCACGATAATCACCCCGCCAGTGGAGCGCACCCGTGGCAGGCGCAAGCCAGTGCCGAACCATTCCCTGAGCAGGGTTTGCACCGGGCCGGCGAAATCCAGCAGACCGACGAAGACAAAGGCCAGCACATACGCGGGAATGGCGAAGGGCAGCATCAGCGCCCAGTCGAGCCAGCGCCGCCCGGGGAATTCGCAGAGGCTGGTGAGCCAGGCCAGGCTGACGCCGAGCAGCGTCACGCCGACGCCGACGCCGAGTACCAGAGTCAGCGTGTTGCCGAGCAGACGCGGCATCTGGGTTTGCCACAGGTGCGACCAGATTTGTTGGTCGATGGTCTGCCAGGACAGCAGCAGAACGCTCAGCGGCAACAGCACCAGCGCGGCAATGGCGAAGACGATGGGGTACCAGCGGCGTTGGGCGGGGTGGGCCAAGGAAACAGTCTCGTTCAAATGATTGTGCCCACGCTCTGCGTGGGCACACATCCTGTGACGCTCTGCGTCACGCTGTCGGCGGCACGACGCAGAGCGTCGATGGATGCATTCCCACGCAGAGCGTGGGAACGATCAGTGTCGCGTGGCGCAGTATAAACGCCGAGTCAGTTCCAACCCGCCCGATCCATCATCCGGATCGCTTCAGCCTGACGCTTGCCCGCCACTTCAACCGGCAACGTATCGGCAACAAACTTGCCCCACGCCGCCACTTCTTCCGAAGGCGCCACCGCCGGGTTGGCCGGGAACTCCTGGTTCACGTCAGCAAAAATCTTCTGCGCCTCAGGCGTGGTCATCCATTCAACCAGCGCCTTGGCCGCTTCCGGGTGCGGCGCATGCTTGGTCAGGCCGATGCCCGACAGGTTCACGTGCACACCGCGATCGGCCTGGTTCGGCCAGAACAGTTTCACCGGCAGCTCCGGCTTCTGCTTGTGCAGGCGACCGTAGTAGTAAGTGTTGACGATGCCGACGTCGCACTGCCCGGCATTGATCGCTTCGAGCACAGCGACGTCATCGGAGAACACATCAGTGGACAGGTTGTTGACCCAGCCCTTGAGGATTTTTTCGGTCTTCTCGGCGCCATGGACTTCGATCATGGTCGCGGTCAGCGACTGGTTGTAGACCTTCTTCGCCGTGCGCAGACACAGGCGCCCTTCCCAGTTCTTGTCGGCCAGCGCTTCGTAGGTGGTCAGTTCGCCCGGCTTCACGCGTTCGGTGGAGTAAGCGATGGTCCGCGCGCGCAGGCTCAGGCCGGTCCACGCATGGCTGGATGAGCGATATTGCAGAGGAATGTTGGCGTCGATGGTTTTCGAGGTGAACGGCTGGAGGATGCCCATTTGCTCGGCCTGCCAGAGGTTGCCGGCATCCACGGTGAGCAGCAGGTCGGCGGTGGCGCTTTCACCTTCGGCTTTGATGCGCTGCATCAGCGGCGCTTCCTTGTCGGTGATGAACTTGATCTTCACCCCGGTCTTGGCGGTGTAGGCATCGAACACCGGTTTGATCAGCTCATCGATGCGCGACGAGTAAACCACCACCTCATCAGCGGCCTGGGCCGTTGTACTGCCGATCAGGGTCAGGGCCATTGCGGTCAGAAGACGCTTGGGTGCCAACATGGGAGTGGTCTCTCGGTCGGGAAATGTGGGCCAAATGATAAGGACTCACATTTACCACCTCAATCGAACTCTTTTTGAAGGAGTTACCAGATGTTGCACAGTTTGAAAATTGTGGTGCCTGGACAGGCGCCATCGCGAGCAGCCTCACTCCTACATTTGAAATGCGCTCCCCTGTAGGAGTGAGCCTGCTCGCGATGAGGCCATCAGCAGCAACGAAATGATCAAGGTTTGGCGAGGGCCGGAAGATCCCCGGTCAACCCGAGGGCTTCACGCACAAACAGCGCCTTCGCCTCCGGCATCTGCTCCACCAGCTTCAACCCGGCATTGCGCAACCAGCGCACCGGCAACGGATCCGCCTGAAACAGCCGCTCAAACCCTTCCATCGCCGCCATCAGCGCGAGGTTGTGCGGCATGCGCCGACGCTCGTAACGGCTCAGCACCTTCACATCGGCCAAACGCTCACCGCGCTCTGCCGCTTGCAACAGCACTTCGGCCAGCACCGCCGCATCAAGGAAACCAAGGTTCACACCTTGCCCTGCCAACGGGTGAATGGTGTGCGCCGCATCGCCGATCAACGCCAGGCCTTCAGCCACATAACGTTTGGCATGACGCTGACGCAGCGGCACGCACAAGCGCGGATCAGCGCTGATGACTTCGCCGAGACGCCCCTCAAAGGCGCGCTCCAGCTCACGGCAGAAATCCGCTTCCTCCAGCACCATCAAACGCTCGGCTTCACTCGGTGTGGTGGACCAGACGATCGAACACCAATCCTGCTGCCCGTCACGCTCCAGCGGCAGAAACGCCAATGGCCCGTGATCGGTGAAGCGCTGCCACGCGGTCATCTGATGCGGCTTGCTGCTACGCACACTGGTAACGATGGCGTGATGCAGGTAATCCCACTCACGCGTCGCCACGCCAGTCAGGCGTCGCACGGCCGAGTTGGCGCCGTCAGCGGCAATCACCAGCGGTGCGCGCAGCTGACGACCATCGGCCAGCGTCAGCAGCCAGTCATCGCCCGAACGGCGCATCTGTTCCAGCCGCGCATTGGCGAGCATGCCCAGATCGCAATCGTGCAAACGGTCAAGCAAGGCGTCCTGCACCACGCGGTTTTCGACGATGTGGCCAAGCACTTCGGCATGCACGCTGCTCGCCGAAAAATGAATCTGCCCGGTGCCGCTGCCGTCCCACACATGCATGTCGGTGTACGGGCTGCTGCGCCGAGCGGCGATGCCATCCCACACGCCGAGGCGTTCGAGAATCCGCTGGCTGGCCGCTGACAGGGCGCTAACCCGCGGTTCAAAAGCAGCTTCGGCGTCGAACGGTTTGACGCTCAGCGGGCTGCCGTCGAGCAGCAGGACTTCCAGCCCGCTGTCCTGCAACGCCAACGCCAGGGCGCTGCCGACCATTCCGGCTCCGACAATCAGCAGATCTGCGCGCATGTCCATGCTTTAAGCCTGTCTCGCTTGCGGCTTGAGCCGCACGTAAAGGGGTTTACCGACCCGCGCCCCCAGATTGCCGGCGCCGTCATGGATGTCGACCTGCAACTGCGGCAGGGATTTCTCGCCCCTGGCGGCCCGCCGGGGCACCTCGTCGAGCAAGGTCTCGTCGATATTGAAGCGGGCGAACACCGGGCCTTTGCCCGGCGCAATGAAATCGATGTCGGCGGCCTTGTCCCAGACGATGTATTTCGAGCCAAGGTTTTCCATGAGCATCAGCATGAAGAACGGATCGACCATCGAATACAGGCTGCCGCCGAACTGGGTGCCGACGTAGTTGCGGTTGTACCAGCCGAGGCCCATCGACACTTGAACGTCGCGGAAGTCATCGCTGATGTGCCGGACGCGTACACCGGCGCCAAGGTACGGCGGGTAGAACGTCATGACCCAGCGCATCAGTCGCGCCTTGCCAAATTTGGCGGTCAACCACTTAAGCATCCGGACGCGTTCCCAAACCCATGGCCTGACGCGCAAACCAGCGCTTGGCCGGCGGCAACAGGTCGAGACCGAGCAAGCCGATATTACGGCCCAGCGAAACCAGCGGCTGCGTGCTGCCGAACAGGCGCGTGACCTGATCGGAAAAACCGACGGTAAGGTCCTGATCAAGACGCTGACGCTCGCGATACGCCTGCAACGTGGCGAAGTCGCCCAGCGGTTTGTCGCTGGCCAGCAGCGCAGCGGCCAAGGCATCGGCGTCACGTAGCGACAGGTTGAAACCCTGCCCCGCTATCGGGTGCAGGCTATGCGCGGCATTACCGAGCACGGCCAGATGCGAACGCACTTGTTCTTCGGCCTCGACCAGCGTCAATGGATACAAATGCCGCGCACCAACCTGTTTCAGCGCGCCGAGGCGGTAACCGAACACGCCCTGCAATTCGCTGAGGAAATCACGCTCGCTCAAGTCAGCCAAACGCTGCGCGTCCATGCCCAAACGGGTCCAGACCAAGGCGCAGCGGTTTTCCGGCAGCGGCAACAGCGCCATCGGCCCTTCGTCGGTGAAACGCTCGAAAGCCATGCCGTTGTGCGCTTCGCTCGGGGTGATGTTGGCGATCAGCGCGCTCTGGTTGTAAGGACGCTGGCGCACGTTGATGCCCAACTGCTCGCGCAATCCGGAGCGACCGCCATCGGCGAGCACTGCAAGGTCGCATTCGAGGGTGGTTTCATCGTTGAGGGTCAGGCGATAGCCGTCGGGCAACGGTTCCATGCGCGTGACTTCCGCCGGGCAGCGCCAACTGATCACGTCTTTATCGACGTGCTGCCACAAGCAATGGCCGAGCCAAGCGTTTTCCACCACATAACCGAGCGCCGGCACGCCCTCTTCCATCGCCGACAAACGCGCGGTGGAGAAGCGGCCACGGTCGGAGACGTGAATCTGTTTGATCGGTTCGGCACGGCGGGAGATTTCCTGCCACACGCCCAACCGTTGATAAATCTGTCGCGAGCCGAAGGACAGCGCCGACGAACGTGCGTCGTAGCTCGGCTGCCAACTGTCACCGGGGGCGAACGGCTCGATCAGCACGATTTTCCAGCCGCGCGCCTTGGCCCCGGCCTGCAAGGCCAACGCCAGACTGGCGCCGACCAGACCGCCACCGATGATTGCCAGATTGACTCGACTCATGCCGCGTGTGTCCTTGCTTGTGCCATCAGCGCTTCGATGTCGGCGACGGTTTTCGGTACGCCGGTGGTGAGGATTTCACAGCCTGTCTTGGTCACCACCACGTCGTCCTCGATACGCACGCCAATGCCGCGCCATTTCTTCGCGACGTTTTGATTGTCCGGGGCGATGTAGATGCCCGGCTCCACCGTCAGCGCCATGCCGACTTCCAGCACGCGCCATTCGCCGCCGACCTTGTACTCGCCGACGTCGTGAACATCCATGCCCAGCCAGTGGCCGGCGCGGTGCATGTAAAAGGCTTTGTAGGCTTCGCTGGCGATCAACTCGTCGACCTCGCCCTGCAACAAACCGAGTTTCACCAGCCCTGAGGTGATCACCCGGACAGTAGCCTCGTGCGCCTGATTCCAGTGCTTGTTCGGGGCGATTTCGGCGAACGCGGCTTCTTGCGAGGCCAGCACCAATTCGTAGATCGCTTTCTGCTCAGGCGAAAACTTGCCGTTGACCGGCCAAGTGCGGGTGATGTCGCTGGCGTAGCAGTCGATTTCGCAACCGGCGTCGATCAGCACCAGATCGCCATCCTTGAGCAGCGCGTCATTCTGCTGGTAATGCAGGATGCAGCTGTTGCGCCCGGCGGCGACGATCGAACCGTAGGCCGGCATTTTCGCCCCGCCCTTGCGGAATTCGTAATCGAGCTCGGCTTCGAGGCTGTACTCGTAGAGCCCGGCCCGACTGGCCTGCATAGCGCGAATATGCGCCTGCGCCGAGATCCGTGCGGCTTCGCGCATCACCTTCACTTCTGCCGCCGATTTATACAGGCGCATGTCGTGCAGCAGATGATCCAGCGCAACGAATTCGTTCGGCGGCTGGGCACCGAGGTGCGCCTTGGAGCGGATCACGTTGATCCAGTCCATCAGATGCCGGTCGAATTCGGGGTTGCTGCCCATCGCCGAATACACCCGGTCGCGGCCTTCGATCAGGCCCGGGAGAATGTCGTCGATGTCGGTGATCGGGAAGGCGTCGTCGGCGCCGAAGTCGCGGATCGCACCCTCTTGTCCTGCGCGCAAGCCGTCCCACAATTCGCGTTCGGCGTTGCGTTCACGGCAGAACAGCACGTATTCACCATGCTCGCGGCCGGGCATCAAGACGATGACGGCTTGCGGCTCGGGAAACCCGCTGAGGTACTGAAAGTCGCTGTCCTGACGGTAGACGTGCTCGACGTCGCGGTTGCGTATCGCCACCGCGGCGGCCGGCAGGATCGCGATGCTGTTGGGTTCCATCTGCGCCATCAGGGCCTTGCGGCGACGGCTGTATTCCGCTTTGGGGATATGGGTCATGGGCAGATGGCTTTCCCTGGCACGCGATTAATGCAGCGACGGCTTGGCGGCTGGCGGCACGTCGGCTTTCTTGGTTTCCGAGAACAGCAGCAACGGCGCGACGCGCAGGTACTCCATGACTTCCATGTAGTCGGTCTCGCCGTCTTCGGATTCCTCGAGGGCGTCTTGCACCTGGGAAATGGCGGCCAGATCCTGCAACACTTCGGTGGCTTCAGTGCTGAGCATGCTGCTGTCGCGGCAGTTCAGGCCGAAACCGCTGAGGAAGCCCTGGCACCACTCGCCCAGTGCAGCGGCGCGGTCGGCCAGCGGTGCGTCATCGGTCGGCAGCAGCAGAACGACGGTAACGTCGTCGCCGGTCAGCTCGCCTTTGACCATCTCTTGCAGGCCGATCAGGGCGTTGCGGACGTTGTCCTGGATATCGCCTTCGAGCAGTTCGGCGGCGTCGATCAACCAGCCTTCGTTATCGAAGCCGGCACCGGCGCAGCTGCGTCCGAGCAGTACGCCATGCAGTTCGGCAGGCGAGACGTTGTGGCCGCTGGAGGTCAGCAGGGTGGCAAAGGCTTGGTACGGGGAATTCGCAATGGTCATGGGCAGCTAGGCGCCAGACGGCGCTATGTCTAGAATGAAGGCCTTGTATCCTACATCGACAGACTCGCCAAGACTATTAAAGGCTGTCCGCCAGCTATCCCATCAGACAGACTCCAACTCAGTGGACACAATGGAAGACACCGACCTGCAAGCGCTGATGGCCAGACTCGAACTGCTGATTGGTCGAGTCGAGCAACTAAAGAGTCAAAACGCACTCTTACTAGCTCAGGAAAAAACCTGGCGCGAGGAACGCGCTCACCTCATTGAAAAAAACGAAATCGCCCGGCGTAAGGTCGAATCGATGATTTCGCGCCTCAAGGCCCTGGAGCAAGACTCATGAGTTCAAGCAATAGCGTCACCGTGCAGATCCTCGATAAAGAGTATTCGATCATCTGCCCGCAGGAAGAACGCAGCAATCTGGTCAGTGCCGCGCGCTACCTGGATGGCAAGATGCGCGAGATCCGCAGCAGCGGCAAAGTCATCGGCGCCGACCGTATCGCCGTGATGGCCGCGCTGAACATCACCCACGACCTCTTGCACAAAGAAGAGCGCCCGGACATCCAGGCCAGCGGTTCGACCCGTGAACAGGTGCGCGACTTGCTTGATCGTGTCGATCTGGTGCTCGCCGACGATCAGAACACCACCAAGGGCTGATTCGACTGGCCGCTTGCGGTATACTCGCGGCACTCCCTGGGGTGCTTGCCAGTTGACGATGTCCCTGAGCCGATTCGCACTACCCTGGAAGTTGCACGTTGGGCTGGTGTGCATGTCCGCTAGACGGAAAGCCTTAAAGTCTACTGCATCTTCCACCTTGAACTTTCGGGTTCAAGGGCTAAGTTGACAGCGGTTCATCCGGGGAGCCTGATTCGAATCCGATGTCGGTGAAAACCGCCATCGGATTTTTTATGCGTACGTTTTCGTCCAACCTGCCGAAGCCGAACCATGACCGAACCCGCGCTGCTGCCCCGCCCGCAACTCCGCCGCCTGCTGCGCAAGGCACGCCGCGCACTGAGCAAAAGCGAACAACGCCAGGCCGCCAAAGGCCTGTATCGGCAACTGGCGCAAGACCCGCATTTTCGCCGGGCCAAACATATCTCTCTGTATCTGCCCACCGACGGTGAAATCGATCCGCGCCTGCTGCTGCGTGAAGCGCAGCGTCGGGGCAAGGCCACCTATCTGCCGGTGCTCAGCGCCTGGCCGCGTACCAAAATGGTCTTTCAGCGCATCCGCCCCGGCGAGAAACTCCAACCCAACCGCTTCCGGATTCTCGAGCCACGGGCCAATCTGGCGCAGCAACGCAAGGTCTGGGCGCTGGATCTGGTGTTGTTGCCACTGGTGGGTTTTGACGATGTCGGCGGGCGACTGGGGATGGGCGGCGGTTTCTATGATCGCAGCCTGGCGTATCTGGCGCGGCGCAAAAGCTGGCGCAAGCCGACGCTGCTGGGTCTGGCCCATGAATGCCAGAAAGTCGAACGCTTGGCGCAGGCAAGCTGGGATGTACCGTTACAAGGCACGGTCAGCGACAAGGCGTGGTATTTCGCGGGATAGGACGCCGCGCAGAACAGCGGCGTCGAGAATGCAGTTTCAGCGCTTGAACGCGGTCGACTGTTGCACCTGTTGCGCGATTTCAATCGGCGCGTCGGCCTTGTTCGACCAAAGGCTCTGCGCGTAACCGGTAGTCACGACGCCCAGGCCAAACAAAATTACCAAAGTCCATAGTAGATCCGGTTTGCGTTTCATCGATTGCCCCCCTCAAGGCACATCATCACGATGACAGCAGCGGTTTCCGTTCGTAGGCCGTGCAGCAGCGTCAAGCTTTAAAGGCCGGCATTTTGCGACAACGTGAACCTCTGCGCAAACGCTGACGTCAACCGACCGTCGGTTTGTCATAAAATTGCCCGACAACCTGCCCAATGACCGTTTCAGGAGCACACGACATGGCCTATTGGCTGATGAAATCCGAACCCGACGAACTTTCGATCAAAGGTCTGGAAAAGCTCGGCAAAGCGCGCTGGGACGGGGTTCGCAACTATCAGGCGCGCAATTTCCTGCGGGCGATGGCGGTGGGCGATGAGTTCTTTTTCTACCATTCCAGCTGCCCGGAGCCGGGAATTGCCGGGATTGGCAAAATAGTCGAAGCGGCGTACCCGGATCCCACCGCACTGGAGCCGGAGAGTCATTACTTCGATCCCAAGGCTACCCCGGAGAAAAATGCCTGGAGTGCGATTGACGTTGAACACGTCGAGACGTTTGCGCGGGTGTTGAAGCTGGATTATCTGAAGCAGCAGACGGCGCTGGCGCAGATGCCGTTAGTGCAGAAGGGGTCGCGGTTGTCGGTGATGCCGGTCACACCCGAGCAGTGGGCGGCGGTGATTGCCCTGCGCTGACGCGCAAAAAGATCGCAGCCTTCGGCAGCTCCTACAGGGAACCGCATTCCAATGTAGGAGCTGCCGAAGGCTGCGATCTTTTGACTTTAATGCTTATTGAATGATCAGGTTATTGAACAACAGATCTTCAACCACCGGTTTGCCGGTCTCGTCATTCATCACTTGCTGGGTCTGCTTCAGCGCTTCCTGACGCAGCTTCTCTTTACCTTCGATGCTGCCCATCGCCTCGGTGGTCTGCTGCGTGAACAGCGCCACCAGTTGATTGCGGATCAACGGTTCGTTGGCCTTGACCAGTTTGCTCGCCTCTTCGCCGGTCACGCGCAAGGCCACGTCAGCCTTGTAAACCTTGAGCTTCGGCGTGCCATCGAGCCCGTAATTACCCACGAACGGCGGGCTCAGGGTGATATAGCTCACCTTTGGCGCTTCACCTTCTTTGGCTTCTTCGGCCAGCGCTGCCACAGGCAGAGACAGGGCCAGCAACAACATGATCCACGCTTTCACAATTCGCTCCTTTTCCGGTTTGCGGCCTAGCATAACGACCCGCCGCGCAAGCACAAGCTTATGGCTGACTATCAGGGCCGGGCATGCTCGTTGACCCGTTGACTGACACACCTACACTTATCGGCCATCACTCCCAAAGGAATAGCCCTGATGAAAGCCGTGCTGTGCAAAGCCTTCGGCCCTGCCGAATCGCTGGTGCTGGAAGAGGTCGCCAGCCCCGCCCCGAAGAAGAACGAAATCCTGCTGGACGTGCACGCCGCCGGGGTCAACTTCCCGGACACGCTGATCATCGAGGGCAAGTACCAGTTCAAACCGCCCTTCCCGTTCTCGCCAGGTGGCGAAGCGGCTGGCGTGGTGCGCGAAGTCGGGGAAAAGGTCAGCCACCTCAAGGTCGGCGACCGCGTCATGGCCCTGACCGGTTGGGGCAGCTTTGCCGAACAGGTCGCGGTGCCGGGCTATAACGTGCTGCCGATTCCGCCGTCGATGGACTTCAACACTGCCGCCGCCTTCAGCATGACCTACGGCACTTCGATGCACGCGCTCAAGCAGCGCGCCAACCTGCAACCGGGCGAAACCTTGCTGGTGCTCGGCGCATCCGGCGGCGTCGGCTTGGCGGCGGTGGAGATCGGCAAAGCCATGGGCGCCCGCGTGATTGCCGCCGCCAGCAGCGCGGAAAAACTCGCCATAGCCAAAGCTGCCGGCGCCGATGAGCTGATCAACTACAGCGAATCGAACCTCAAGGACGAAATCAAACGCCTCACCGACGGCCAGGGTGCCGACGTGATTTACGATCCGGTCGGCGGTGATCTGTTCGACCAGGCCATCCGCGCCATTGCCTGGAATGGTCGCCTGCTGGTGGTCGGCTTCGCCAGCGGGCGCATCCCGGAACTGCCGGTCAACCTTGCTCTGCTCAAGGGCGCGGCAGTGCTCGGCGTGTTCTGGGGCTCCTTCGCCCAGCGCCAGCCGCAGGACAACGCGGCGAACTTCCAGCAGTTGTTCGGCTGGTTCGCCGAGGGCAAGTTGAAACCGCTGGTGTCGCAGGTCTATCCATTGAGCGATGCGGCGCAGGCGATCAATGATCTTGGGCAGCGCAAGGCTGTGGGTAAGGTTGTGGTCCAGGTTCGCTAATCAAAAGACCAAAACGCTTCAATTGCCGGGCGACCCCGCAACATCGCCCGGCATCAGTTGCTCCTGCACCTTCTCACTACGCGACTCAATCAACTGCCCCTTGTCGTCGAAGTGCAAAACAATCAGCCAGTCATAAACATCCACCGGCCATTTCGGCTGGCCGATCAGTGCCGGGCCGTTGCCGCCGAATGCGGCTATGAGTTTGTTGATATGGCCATGGTGCCAGGCGATCAGCACGGTTTTCGCCTGATTGTCCTTGCGTAGCAGGCTGACCAGTTTGTCGACGTCGTTATTGGCGAATGGCTGTTCGATGGGCAGTTGCAGGCGTTGCGCCAGCGGCATCAGCGTCTGACGGGGACGGATGCTTTGCGCGCTGTCAGCGGTGGCGATCAGGCGTTGCGGGGTCAGTGTTTCGTCGCGCAGTTTCAGCGCAGTGAAATAGTCGGCGTAGGCGGCAGCGCGCTGTTGACCTTGGGCATTGAGCTCTCGGCCCACGTCCGGTTTTTCCGCATGACGGACGATCAGCACGGTGACATTGCGCAGCCCCGATCCGCCAGATCCCTGAGCAAAACTCAGCGCCAGAACCGAAACGGTAACGGCGACCACCATCAGCAATCGGGGCAATAACCTGCGAATCATCGGGGCCATCATTTATCTCTGCGCGATCAGTCGGTGGATTGATCGCGAGTCTAAGACACAACGCCTCGACCACTACAAAAACGCCGCGTTCTTACAGCTGAGCGACAGGTTCGTAAAAGAACGCGCGACTTCCAACATTTTCCGCTATTTGCTCGATGCGAACCGGTGCTATTTTCGGTAACGAAACTGTAACATTCGCATCCGCAGTCAAAACAAGAAATCTGGAGCTCTTGAATGTTTGCTTTCTTTCGTCCTGCCGCACATCAGGCTCCATTGCCTGAAGAAAAAATAGACAGCACGTACCGACGCCTGCGCTGGCAGATCTTCGCCGGTATTTTCATCGGTTACGCGGGTTACTACCTGCTGCGCAAAAACTTCTCCCTGGCCATGCCGTACCTGATCGACGAAGGCTACAGCCGCGGTGATCTGGGTCTGGCGATGTCGGCCATCGCCATCGCGTATGGCTTGTCGAAATTCCTCATGGGCCTGGTGTCCGACCGTTCCAATCCGCGCTTCTTTCTGCCGTTCGGCCTGCTGGTCTCGGCGGGGGTAATGTTCGTGTTCGGTTTCGCGCCTTGGGCGACGTCCAGCGTGACCATGATGTTCATCCTGCTGTTCATCAACGGCTGGGCCCAAGGCATGGGTTGGCCGCCAAGTGGGCGGACCATGGTGCACTGGTGGTCGCAGAAGGAACGGGGCGGCGTGGTGTCCGTGTGGAACGTGGCGCACAACGTCGGCGGCGGCCTGATCGGCCCGTTGTTCCTGATTGGCATGGGCCTGTTCAACGACTGGCACGCCGCCTTCTACGTACCGGCAGCCGTGGCGCTGGGCGTAGCGGTATTTGCGTTCATCACCATGCGCGACACCCCACAATCGGTTGGCCTGCCGCCGATCGAGAAGTACAAGAACGATTACCCGGAAGGCTACGATTCCAGCCACGAAGACGAATTCAGCGCCAAGGAAATCTTCGTCAAATACGTGCTGCGCAACAAAATGCTCTGGTACATCGCGCTGGCCAACGTTTTCGTTTATCTGCTGCGCTACGGCGTGCTGGACTGGGCGCCGACCTACCTGAAGGAAGCCAAGGGTTTCACCGTGGATAAAACCTCGTGGGCCTATTTCTTCTACGAGTGGGCGGGTATTCCGGGCACGCTGCTGTGCGGCTGGATGTCGGACAAGATCTTCCGTGGCAACCGTGGCCTGACCGGCATGGTGTTCATGGCGCTGGTGACCGTTGCGACGCTGGTTTACTGGCTGAATCCGGCCGGCAACCCGATGGTCGACATGATCGCCCTGCTGTCGATCGGCTTCCTGATCTACGGCCCGGTGATGTTGATCGGCTTGCAAGCGCTGGAGCTGGCACCGAAGAAAGCCGCTGGCACTGCTGCGGGTTTCACCGGTCTGTTCGGTTATCTGGGGGGTTCGGTCGCGGCCAGTGCGGCGATGGGCTACACCGTGGACCATTTCGGCTGGGACGGTGGTTTCGTGCTACTGGTGGGCGCTTGCCTGCTGGCGATGGCCTTCCTGGCCCCGACCCTGCGACACAAGAATGTCGCGAGTCAGAGTCGTGAAGCGGTCGCTTGATCGCTTGATGATTTACAGCGCTTGAGCCGCGCCTCCAGATTGCGGTCTGGCATGGCGTGGCTGCGCAGGGCGTGTGCGGTCTGCTCGACATAATCGCGAGTGGTGCCGTAACGCCCGCTGGCGCTTTCGAACACCTGGCTCAGCACGTGATCCGGCAAGTTGCCGGCATAGCTGGGCAGGTGTCGCTCCAACACAAATCCCAAGGCCTGCACCTGGCTACCATCGGCGAGACGGCAGTTGAGCCAGTGTGGCCGATAGGATGGCACCGGCATCTCGCGTTTCCACAGCGCGTACAGCGCAGCGTCGAGATTGTCTTCCGGCAAGCGATAAGCGAAGCCACTGCACGAACCGCCGCGATCCAGACCAAACACCAGCCCCGGCATTTCCGGGGTACCCCGGTGCTCGTGCGACCACAGATACAAGCCGCGATGGTAGCCGTGCACACGTCCGCGCACGCGCTCCACCGCCGAACACTCAGGCCGCCAGATCAACGAACCATAGGCGAACAGCCACACCGGCCCGCCCTTGTGGCGCGCCATGGTCGATTGCATGGAAGCGAGAAGTTGTTCGTGCGTCAGCTGCGGCCCAAGATCGAGCCGCGGAGGGTAATTCAAATTCAGAAAAGCGTTTTCAATGGCGCTCATGGCGAATAGCGTTCAGCTCCCCGCGGGTAAAGAATTACTTAATAGAACGCACCGCTGTAACAATAAGGCACATATGTTTTAAGGCAATTTAAGTGCCATGGCACAGTTCTTAATTGATTGCCTGATTGATATATAACCTAGCGGTATTTATGCAATTACATAAATACCGATCGGCTATATAGAGAGTTATAACGGCTCAAGAGCGCGGCTCAAGAGCGCGGCGCGTAGGCAAATACATCGGCGCGCATTTGATGAGCGTCCATCCCCGCCTCAACCAATGCGTCCAGCGTGCCGTAGACCATCGCCGGCGAGCCGCTGGCGTAGACGTGCAAGGGTTTCAGATCGGGGAAGTCTTCACAGACCGCCTCGTGCAACATGCCGCAGCGCCCTTCCCAGCTGCATTGATCGCTGACGATCTTGTGCAGGAACAGGTTGGGCAACTTCAGCCATTCGTCCCAATGTTCGATTTCATAGAAGTCTTCCGGACGGCGCACGCCCCAGTACAGATGCACGGGATGCTTGAAGCCATTGGCGCGGCAGTGTTCGATCAGCGCGTGAATCTGCCCCATCCCGGTGCCAGCGGCAACCAGTACCAGCGGCCCGTCAGGCAACTCGGCCAGATGGGTGTCGCCGAACGGCAGCTCGACACGCACCATGGCGTTGCGTTGCAGCTGTTCAATCAGGCTCAGTGCACTGGCTTCGCGCGCCAACACGTGGATTTCCAGATCACGCCCGCCGTGCGGTGCCGAGGCCATGGAGAACGCCGACTTTTCGCCGCTCTCGCGTTCGATCATCAAGTATTGTCCAGCGTGATAACGCGGTGGCTTGCCCGCCGGCGCACGCAGGCGCACGCGCCAGGTATCGCCACCGACGTCCCGGCATTCAATGACCTGACACGACAGGCTGCGCACTGGCAGTTCTCCCAGCGCGAGCACGCCATCCCACAGCAGGATGCAGTCTTCCAGCGGCTCGGCTATGCAAGTGTAGAACTCGCCGTGGTCATGCACCTTGCCGGCCTGTTCGACGCGCCCTTCAACCAGCAGCGCCGCACACACGTGACAATTGCCGTTGCGGCAGCTTTGCGGGCATTCGTAGCCCAGGCGCCGCGCACCATCGAGAATCCGCTCACCGGGCTGTATCTCGAGCACTGCTCCGGAGGGCTGCAGGGTTACACGCATCAATCTATTCCTAACTGATTCCAGATGGCATCGATCCGTTGGGTGACGGCGTCGTCCTTGACGATCACACGGCCCCACTCGCGAGTGGTTTCACCCGGCCACTTGTGGGTAGCATCGAGGCCCATTTTCGAACCCAGGCCAGAAATCGGCGAGGCGAAGTCGAGGTAGTCGATCGGCGTGTTATCGATCATCACCGTGTCGCGCTTGGGGTCCATGCGCGTGGTGATGGCCCAGATCACGTCGTTCCAGTCGCGGGCATTGATATCGTCGTCGGTGACGATAACGAACTTGGTGTACATGAACTGTCGCAAAAACGACCAGACACCGAGCATCACGCGCTTGGCATGCCCCGGATACGACTTCTTCATGGTCACGATGGCCATGCGGTACGAGCAGCCTTCCGGCGGCAGGTAGAAGTCAGTGATCTCCGGGAACTGCTTCTGCAGGATCGGCACGAACACTTCGTTCAGCGCTACACCGAGAATCGCCGGTTCATCTGGCGGACGGCCGGTGTAGGTGCTGTGGTAGATCGGCTTGATCCGGTGGGTGATGCGTTCGACGGTGAACACCGGGAAGCTGTCGACTTCGTTGTAGTAGCCAGTGTGGTCGCCGTACGGGCCTTCGTCAGCCATTTCGCCGGGATGGATCACGCCTTCGAGGATGATCTCGGCAGTGGCCGGCACTTGCAGGTCGTTGCCACGGCACTTGACCAGTTCGGTGCGATTACCGCGCAACAGGCCGGCGAAAGCGTATTCGGAGAGGCTGTCCGGCACCGGCGTCACGGCGCCGAGAATGGTCGCCGGATCCGCGCCGAGGGCCACGGACACCGGGAACGGCTGCCCCGGATGCTTCTCGCACCATTCGCGATAGTCCAGCGCGCCGCCACGGTGGCTGAGCCAGCGCATGATCACCTTGTTGCGGCCGATCACTTGCTGACGGTAGATACCGAGGTTCTGGCGTTCCTTGTTCGGGCCTTTGGTGACGGTCAGGCCCCAAGTGATCAGCGGACCGACGTCGCCAGGCCAGCAGGTCTGTACCGGCAGCATCGCCAGGTCGACGTCGTCGCCCTCGATGACCACTTCCTGGCACACCGCATCTTTAACGACTTTCGGCGCCATCGAGATGATCTTGCGGAAGATCGGTAGCTTCGACCACGCATCTTTCAAGCCCTTCGGCGGCTCGGGTTCCTTGAGGAACGCCAGCAGCTTGCCGATTTCGCGCAACTCGCTGACCGACTCGGCGCCCATGCCCATGGCCACCCGTTCAGGCGTGCCGAACAGGTTGCCGAGCACCGGAATGTCGTAGCCGGTTGGCTTCTCGAACAGCAGCGCCGGGCCCTTGGCCCGCAGCGTGCGGTCACACACCTCAGTCATCTCCAGCACCGGCGAGACGGGAATCTGGATGCGTTTCAACTCTCCGCGCTGCTCAAGCTGCTGCACGAAATCCCGAAGATCCTTGAATTTCATTGACGATGGCACCCTCAAAATAGGCGTACATCCTACCTGCTCTGCAGCCCTGTGGCAGCCTGTCGCTGCTTACTTGGCTGCATTCGTCCAGGCCTTGCCGGGGTTTTCCCGGCTCTGCAGGTTGATGAACAACGGTTCCATGATCGGTGCTACCAGCCGCGCGCCAACCTCCGAGAGGTGATTGTCGTCGGTGTACAGCGAGTAGCCCTCGAGTTCGGCGTGACACAGACCGCGCTCATCACACAGCCGTGGTGCCGGGTCGACCACATGCACCGCCGGGTCTTTGCCCAACTCAGCGAACAACTGACTGATGAACACCTGACGTTCGTGGTGGACGGCAACCTGTTGGCCAACGCCCTCGACCGAACGATCCAGCATCGCCAGTCGCGTCAGGCGATACGGCGGGCTGAACGGCTGTAACGGCGCCTCTTTGACCAGCCAGACGCGATGTCCGCTGGCACGTAATTGTGCAACCCGCGCACGCAGGCCATCGGCCAGACGCTGCTCGGCCGCCGCACGATCGTAACGACCGTCGGGAGTTCTCAAGACGTGGCCCAGGTCGCCATTGGCGTCACCATAGATGTACAGACTCCAGCGCGCGACCAGCACCACATCGCTGACGGTTTTCTCTTTCAGCGCCTGCTCGATGCGGCGGTTGAAATGCGCACACACCGGACCATGCTCCAGACCCTCCACCGGAATGCAGCCGGGGGAACTGGCGAGAATCACGCTGACATCGTGAGCCTTCGCACCGTCGTCGAACACCGGAATCAGCGCCGTCGCATGACTGTCGCCCCAGACCATCGCCTGCGCAGGCAGATTGGCAACGCCAAAATGACAGAACAACTTGTCGTCGGGCGTCTTGTCGTCCGCCAGACAGGCCATCAACTCCGGCCGCCAATCGTGACCTCGGGCGTATTGCAGGGCCTGATCAGACAGGCGCCACGGCAAGCCATCGGTCCAGCGCAGGGTTTGTCCGGCCAGCGCCAGCACCAGCACACCCAGAGCACCGGCGAGCAGAATCGGCCGACGACCGGCGAGCAACCGACGCTCGCGGAACGGCGTTTCGATGAATTTCCACGACAGGTAACCCAGCACCAGCGTCAGCAGGATCAGGCCGGCGCTGTCCAGCGCACTGGTCTCTTCGATACTGGCGTAGCTGGAGAATACGAACACCGGCCAGTGCCACAAGTACCAGGAATAGGAGATCAGGCCGAAACCGACCATCACTTTGCTGCTCAGAAATTGACCAACCACCGTCTCGCGATGACCGTTGGCAAAAATCAGCAGCACCACGCCGAGTACCGGCAGCAGCGCCGCCGCACCCGGGAATGGCGTGGCATTGTCGTAGCCGAACACCGCCAGCAGGATCAGGCCCATGCCGAGCAGGCTCAGCCATTGCGCGGCCATTGGTTTCAGGCACCAGGCGTGCTTCGGCGCGACCGCCAGCATGGCCCCGGCCAACAGTTCCCAAGCGCGCATCGGCAGCAGAAAGAAAGCTTTCTCAGGATGGTGACTGACCGCCCAGACGCTCAGGCCGAAGGACACCAGCAGTACGCCAAACAGCGCCAGCCGCCAGTGTTTCAAGCGGCTCGACAGCAAGGTCAGCAACAGCGGGAAGATAATGTAGAACTGCTCTTCAACCGCCAGCGACCAAGTGTGCAACATCGGTTTGAGATCAGAGGCAACGTCGAAATAGCCGTCCTGACGCATGAACAGGATGTTCGAGACGAACAGCACTTGATAGCGCACCGAGCGCCCCAGCTCTTCGTAATCCTTGGGCGCCATCAGGAACCAGCCCACCGCCAGCACCGCAATGATCATCGCAAACAGCGCTGGCAGAATCCGCCGCGCACGGCGTGCCCAGAATTCGACAAAGCTGAAACGCCCAGCCTGACGCTGGTTCCAGATGATCGAGGTGATGAGGTAGCCGGAAATCACGAAGAATACGTCCACGCCGACAAAACCGCCGGTAAACCCCGGGACGCCAAAGTGGAACAGCACCACGGCGATGACCGCGACTGCCCGCAAGCCGTCGATATCCCTTCGATAAGCGAGTGTGCTCATAAATCTTTAATGCCAATCAATTGGTTATTATTTGTACAGCCTGATTCTCTTGTCTGGAAACGGTCACGTACGCTGTTGCCCATTCTGCAAGGCACAGACCTTACCAGATCGCTAACGTCCCATTGCCCGGACAAAATCCACGCAAAAAAATGGCGCCCCCGTGGGGACGCCATTTTTACCGGCTCAGCCTGCGATGTTACTTGCGCTTCATCGACAGGAAGAACTCGTCGTTGGTCTTGGTCGTTTTCAGCTTGTCGACCAGGAACTCGATGGCAGCAACTTCGTCCATCGGGTGCAGCAGCTTGCGCAGAATCCACATGCGCTGCAGCTCGTCGTCAGCCGTCAGCAACTCTTCGCGGCGGGTGCCGGAGCGGTTGATGTTGATGGCCGGGAACACGCGCTTCTCGGCGATCTTGCGATCCAGAGGCAGTTCCATGTTGCCTGTACCCTTGAACTCTTCGTAGATCACTTCGTCCATCTTCGAGCCGGTTTCAACCAGCGCGGTGGCGATAATGGTCAGCGAGCCGCCTTCTTCGATGTTACGTGCCGCACCGAAGAAACGCTTTGGCTTCTCGAGAGCGTGAGCATCGACACCACCGGTCAGTACCTTGCCGGAGCTCGGGATCACGGTGTTGTAGGCACGGGCCAGACGGGTGATGGAGTCGAGCAGGATCACCACGTCTTTCTTGTGTTCGACCAGGCGCTTGGCCTTCTCGATCACCATTTCGGCCACTTGCACGTGACGGGTCGGCGGCTCGTCGAAAGTCGAGGCAACCACTTCGCCGCGCACGGTGCGCTGCATTTCGGTCACTTCTTCCGGACGCTCGTCGATCAGCAGCACGATCAGGTGAACTTCAGGGTTGTTACGTGCGATGTTCGCCGCGATGTTCTGCAGCATGATCGTCTTACCGGCTTTCGGCGGTGCAACGATCAGACCGCGCTGACCTTTGCCGATCGGAGCGCACAGATCGATCACACGACCGGTCAAGTCTTCGGTGGAACCGTTACCGGCTTCCATCTTCATGCGTACGGTCGGGAACAGCGGAGTCAGGTTCTCGAAAAGAATCTTGTTTTTCGCGTTCTCGGGACGATCGAAGTTGATCGTGTCGACCTTGAGCAGGGCGAAATACCGCTCGCCTTCCTTCGGAGGGCGGATCTTGCCAACGATGGTGTCACCGGTGCGCAAGTTGAAGCGGCGGATCTGGCTTGGCGAGACGTAGATGTCGTCCGGGCCAGCCAGGTAGGAAGCGTCAGCGGAGCGCAGGAAGCCGAAGCCGTCCTGGAGAATCTCCAGCACGCCATCACCGGAGATTTCCTCGCCGCTTTTCGCGTGCTTTTTCAGCAGGGAGAAAATCACGTCCTGCTTGCGCGAACGGGCCATATTTTCTATGCCCATCTGTTCGGCCAATTCGAGCAGTTCGGTAATCGGCTTTTGCTTGAGTTCAGTCAGATTCATATAGGAATGACGTAATCATTTATGGAGGGGGGAAATTAAGCTTTTGGCTTAATGAGGCCGCGCCGCGGAGAAGGCGACAGGATCGCGTACTTATTCGAAAAGGAGTGCGTCGGCGACGGCTAGCAGGGGGCAGTGGAGAAACCAGTGCGGGGCCGAATGTACCACCTGAGTTTCAGAGCGTCTAGCCCTGAATACGCAAAAAGCCCCGCAATTTGCGAGGCTTTTTTTCGGGCACTTTACAGCGACGCTTAGATGTTGGCGTCGAGGAAAGCAGCCAGTTGCGACTTCGACAGGGCGCCGACTTTGGTCGCAGCGACATCACCGTTCTTGAACAGCATCAAGGTCGGGATACCACGTACGCCATGCTTGGCCGGGGTTTCCTGGTTCTCGTCGATGTTCAGTTTGGCAACGGTCAGCTTGCCTTTGTAAGTCTCGGCAATCTCGTCCAGAACCGGAGCGATCATTTTGCAAGGACCGCACCATTCAGCCCAGTAATCGACCAGGACAGCGCCTTCGGCCTTGAGGACGTCAACGTCGAAGCTAGCGTCGGTGACGTGTTTGATAAGATCGCTGCTCATGGAATTCTCCAGGTTGTAAGCAAAAAAACGTGGCCCATCATAGCCGCCCTTCCCCTGTTCAGGAAGCCGCAGTTGATTGAGTCTTGCTATGGCACTCGATGAGTCTGGGTATAGCTCAAGTCACGCCGTGGCGGGGGCAATGAAGGAGATTCCAGTGCGCAGGGCCGCGTTGCGCACGTGTTCCTGCATGGCTTTCTGCGCAGCACCCGACGCCCGGCGCGCGAGGGCGCGGAGGATCTTGCGGTGTTCCTGCCAGGTTTCCATGGCGCGTTCGGCACGGATGAACGGTAGTTTCTGGCTTTCCAGGAACATCTCGGCGCTGGCCGTGAGGATGCTCAGCATCGCTTGATTGCCGCTGGCCAGCAGGATCCGTCGGTGGAACTCGAAGTCGAGTTTCGCCGCAGCCTCAAAGTCGCCAGCCTTCAATTGCTCGCGCATGGCCGCGACATTGTCTTCCAGCGCATCCAGATCGAACGTGCTCAAGGTCACCGCAGCCAGTCCTGCGGCAAACCCTTCCAGCGCATAGCGTAATTGAAAGATGTCCAGCGGCGATGCCTGCGCCGCAAACGACCACCCCGGCGCGCTATCGCCGCGCGACAACTCCACTGGCGACTGCACGAACACGCCTTTGCCCGGCTGGATACTGACCACGCCCAGCGCACTCAGCGACGATAGCGCTTCACGCAACGACGCCCGGCTGACGCCCAATTGCAGCGCCAGATCCCGTTGCGACGGCAAGGCATCGCCCGCGCCGAAGCCCTGTTCGCTGATCAGTTTGCGGATCGCTTGCAGCGCCACTTCGGGTACTGCACGGGAAATCGAGTTCATGGTTTTTCAGACGCACCGAGCCAATGTGCGGCTAGTTGTAAAGCTATTCGCCGAGTCCGGCAAGTCGTGCCCCAGCAGGGTTCGGTGTTGCGTACCGATGCGCGATAGCAGTGCGAAAAACAACCTGACTGTTCAGACCAGTAAGACCGAAGAAAGCCGCTGAATCTGCGGCCTGCCGGGATGAAAATCGGCTATTGGCACGGCGCATGCTCTGTCCCAACGCAGAAATCACTTCCCGCCGATCCGGAGATTTGCCATGACCCTGCGTTACCGCGCCCTCCTCGCCGCCCTGTTTTCCAGCCTGTTGCTTAGCCAGATCCCCGCCCACGCCGACGGCCTCGACGACGTGGTCAAACGCGGCACGCTGAAAGTCGCCGTGCCGCAGGACTTCCCGCCATTCGGCTCGGTCGGTCCGGACATGAAGCCCCGCGGTCTGGACATCGACACGGCGAAACTGCTGGCCGACCAGCTCAAGGTCAAACTTGAACTGACCCCGGTCAACAGCACCAACCGAATCCCGTTCCTGACCACCGGCAAGGTCGACCTGGTGATTTCCAGCCTCGGCAAAAACCCTGAGCGCGAAAAAGTCATCGACTTCTCCCGCGCCTACGCCCCGTTCTACCTTGCGGTATTCGGCCCACCAGACGCCGCCATTACCAGCCTCGACGACCTCAAGGGCAAGACCATCAGCGTCACCCGTGGCGCCATCGAGGACATCGAACTGAGCAAAGTCGCCCCCGAAGGCGTGACCATCAAACGCTTCGAAGACAACAACTCGACCATTGCCGCCTACCTCGCCGGCCAAGTCGACCTGATCGCCAGCGGCAACGTGGTCATGGTCGCGATCAGCGAAAAGAACCCGAAACGTGTGCCGGCGCTGAAAGTGAAGCTCAAGGATTCGCCGGTCTACGTCGGCGTCAACAAGAACGAAACGGCGCTGCTGGCCAAGGTCAACGACATTCTGACCACCGCCAAGGCTGACGGCGCACTGGAAAAGAATTCACAGACCTGGCTGAAAGAGCCGCTGCCGGCCGATCTCTGATCGACTGCGCGGGAGACCTTCATGGCTTATCAGTTCGATTTCATGCCGGTGGTGGAAAACACCGACCTGTTGCTGCGCGGGGCGCTGTTTACCCTTGAGCTGACGGCCATTGGCGCGTTGCTTGGGGTGGGCGTCGGGATTGTCGGGGCGTTGGTGCGGGCGTGGAACATCCGCCCGTTCTCGGCAATTTTCGGCGTCTACGTCGAGTTGATCCGCAACACGCCGTTTCTGGTGCAGTTGTTCTTCATCTTCTTCGGCCTGCCGTCGCTGGGCGTGCAGATTTCCGAGTGGCAAGCGGCGGTGCTGGCGATGGTGATCAACCTTGGCGCCTATTCGACCGAGATCATCCGTGCGGGTATTCAAGCAATCCCCCGCGGACAGCTGGAAGCCGCAGCGGCGCTGGCGATGACGCGCTTCGAGGCGTTCCGTCATGTGGTTCTGCTGCCGGCACTGGGCAAGGTCTGGCCGGCGCTGAGTAGTCAGATCATCATCGTCATGCTCGGCTCGGCGGTGTGCTCGCAGATCGCCACCGAAGAACTCAGCTTCGCTGCCAACTTCATTCAGTCGCGCAACTTCCGCGCCTTTGAAACCTACGCGCTGACCACACTGATCTACCTGTGCATGGCACTGCTGATCCGCCAGTTGCTCAACTGGATCGGTCGCCGCTACATCAGTCGAAGCGGGAGCCGCACATGAGCGATTTCACCTTCTGGGACATCCTGCGCAACCTGCTCACCGGCCTGCAATGGACGCTGGCATTGTCACTGGTGGCGTTTATCGGCGGCGGGATCGTCGGGTTGCTGATCCTGATCATGCGCATTTCGAAAAGCCCTGTGCCGAGCAGCATTGCCCGCACCTGGATCGAACTGTTCCAAGGCACGCCGCTGCTGATGCAACTGTTTCTGGTGTTCTTCGGCGTGGCGTTGGCCGGGATCGAAATTTCGCCGTGGATGGCCGCAGCGATTGCCCTGACCTTGTTCACCAGTGCCTATCTGGCGGAGATCTGGCGCGGTTGCGTCGAGTCGATCTCCAATGGCCAGTGGGAGGCATCGGCGAGCCTGGCACTCAATCCTTTGGAGCAACTGCGCTACGTGATCCTGCCGCAAGCGCTGCGCATTGCCGTGGCGCCGACCGTGGGTTTCTCGGTGCAAGTGGTCAAAGGCACCGCCGTGACCTCGATCATCGGCTTCACCGAGCTGACCAAGACCGGCGGCATGCTCGCCAACGCTACGTTTGAACCGTTCATGGTCTACGGCCTCGTCGCCCTCGGCTACTTCCTGCTCTGCTACCCCTTGTCCCTCAGTGCGCGCTACCTGGAAAGGAGACTGCATGCCTCTGCTTAGAATTTCCGCCCTGCATAAATACTACGGCGATCACCACGTGCTAAAAGGCATCGACCTCAGCGTCGAGGAAGGCCAGGTGGTGGCGATCATCGGCCGCAGCGGCTCGGGCAAATCCACCCTGCTGCGCACCCTCAATGGCCTGGAGTCAATCAACGACGGCGTGATCGAAGTCGATGGCGAATACCTCGACGCCGCCCGCGCCGACCTGCGCAGCTTGCGGCAGAAGGTCGGCATGGTCTTTCAGCAGTTCAACCTGTTCCCGCACCTGACCGTGGGTGAAAACGTCATGCTCGCGCCGCAAGTGGTGCAGAAAGTGCCGAAGGCCAAAGCGGCGGAACTGGCTCTCGAGATGCTGGAGCGGGTCGGTCTGGGCGAGAAATTCGATGCCTTCCCGGATCGGCTGTCCGGCGGCCAGCAACAGCGCGTGGCGATTGCCCGGGCACTGGCGATGTCGCCGAAGGTTTTGCTGTGCGACGAGATCACCTCGGCGCTCGACCCGGAACTGGTCAATGAAGTGCTTAGCGTGGTTCGGCAATTGGCCAGGGAAGGCATGACGCTGATCATGGTCACCCACGAAATGCGCTTTGCCCGCGAGGTGGGAGACAAATTGGTGTTCATGCATCATGGCAAGGTGCATGAGGTGGGGGATCCGAAAGTGTTGTTTGCCAACCCGCAGACGGCGGAGCTGGCGAACTTTATTAGCACCGTCGAAGCGACAGCCTGAATCTGCCTCATCCTGATCGTTCCCACGCTCCGCGTGGGAATGCAGCCAGGGACGCTCCGCGTCCCAAAAGCGGACGCAGAGCGTCCGGTGAGGCATTCCCACGCAGAGCGTGGGAACGATCAGGCTGCGGCCTCAAGACTTTCTGCGCTGAATCAACGGTTTGAACCATGCGCGTTGGCGCCAGCGTTTGATCGTGGCACGATGTCGAGGTTATCGACCGAGACCCCCTGACCATGCCGCAATCCCAAGCCAAGAATCTGTCCCTGATCGCCGCAATCGACCTGGGCTCCAACAGCTTTCACATGGTCGTGGCCAAGGCCCAGAACGGCGAAATCCGCATTCTCGAGCGCCTCGGCGAGAAGGTTCAGCTGGCCGCCGGCATCGACGATGAGCGCAAGCTCAACGAAGAATCGATGCAGCGCGGGCTCGATTGCCTCAAGCGCTTTGCCCAACTGATCAACGGTATGCCGCTGGGCGCCGTGCGTATCGTTGGCACCAACGCCTTGCGGGAAGCGCGCAACCGCCTCGAATTCATCCACCGCGCCGAAGAAATCCTCGGCCACCCGGTGGAAGTCATCTCCGGCCGTGAAGAGGCGCGCCTGATCTACCTCGGCGTCTCGCACACCCTCGCCGACACTCCGGGCAAACGCCTGGTGGCCGACATCGGCGGCGGCAGTACCGAATTCATCATCGGCCAGCGCTTCGAGCCGCTGCTGCGCGAAAGCCTGCAAATGGGCTGCGTCAGCTTCACCCAGCGCTATTTCAAGGACGGCAAGATCACCCCGGCCCGCTATGCCCAGGCGTACACGGCGGCGCGGCTGGAGATCATGAGCATCGAACACGCCCTGCACCGGCTGACCTGGGATGAAGCCATCGGCTCCTCGGGCACCATCCGCGCGATCGGCCTGGCGCTGAAGGCCGGCGGCCATGGCACTGGCGAAGTGAACGCCGAAGGTCTGGCCTGGCTCAAGCGTCGCCTGTTCAAGCTCGGTGATGTCGACAAGATCGATTTCGAAGGCATCAAACCGGATCGCCGGACCATTTTCCCGGCGGGCCTGGCGATTCTCGAAGCCATTTTCGATGCCCTCGAGCTGCAACGCATGGATCACTGCGACGGCGCGCTCCGTGAAGGCGTACTTTACGATCTGCTCGGCCGCCATCATCACGAAGACGTGCGCGAACGCACCCTGACCTCGCTGATGGAGCGCTACCACGTCGATCTGGAACAGGCGGCGCGAGTCGAGCGCAAAGCCTTGCACGCGTTTGATCAGGTCGCGGCGGACTGGGAACTGGATGACGGTATCTGGCGCGAACTCCTCGGCTGGGCAGCGAAAGTGCACGAAGTCGGCCTCGACATTGCCCACTATCATTACCACAAGCACGGCGCTTACCTGATCGAGCACTCCGACCTCGCCGGCTTCTCCCGCGAAGACCAACAGATGCTCGCGCTATTGGTGCGCGGCCATCGCCGCAACATTCCCAAGGACAAGTTTGCCGACTTCGGTGATGACGGTGACAAGCTGATTCGCCTGTGCGTGCTGCTGCGCTTTGCGATCCTGTTCCACCACATTCGTGGCACGCAGGCGATGCCGCAGGTGGTGTTGCGCGCGAAGGGCAACAACCTGGATGTGGAATTCCCGGAGAACTGGCTGGATGAGAATCAGCTGACTCAGGCGGATTTCGGTCTCGAAGCGGATTGGCTGACACGGGTGGGCATCGTCCTCACCGTCCACTGATACACCGCAAATCCGCCCTGTAGGAGCTGCCGCAGGCTGCGATCTTTTGATCTTGTTTCTACAGGATCAAGATCAAAAGATCGCAGCCTTCGGCAGCTCCTACAGGTGTGTGGATGACAGGTACAAAAAAGGCGATCCATGGGGATCGCCTTTTTTATTGGGTTTGTTTGAGATGGGGGGCGGGCCTGCCCCCTCACCCCAGCCCACTCCCGAGGTAGAGGGAGCTGATTTGAGGGCTGTTCAAACCTGAGTTCGTCTCGATTTCTCAGGTCGGCGTATAGCGCAAGACACCTCGGTCAGTCCCCTCTCCCTCTGGGAGAGGGTTAGGGTGAGGGGCTTTTGACTTCAAGGCCTCAACTGCTCACCGGCAAGATCGGGCTACCCAAGCGTTCCAGCAACGTCGCCTGCGCGCTGCGCGGGTTCTGGTTGCCGGTTGGCGTGTTGCGGATGTAACGGCCATCCGATTGCAGGCTCCAGCTGTGGGTGTTGTCGGTCAGGTACAGCTCCAGCTCTTTCTTCACGCGGGTCAGCAGTTTCTTGCCTTCGACCGGGAAGCAAGTCTCGACGCGCTTGTCGAGGTTGCGTTCCATCCAGTCGGCGCTGGAGAGGAACATCTGCTCTTCACCGCCATTGAGGAAATAGAACACGCGGGTGTGTTCCAGGAAGCGACCAATGATCGAGCGCACATGAATGTTGTGCGAAACCCCGGCAATCCCCGGGCGCAGACAGCACATGCCGCGCACCACCAGATCGATGCGCACACCGGACTGGCTGGCCTTGTACAGCGCGCGGATGATCTTCGGATCGGTCAGCGAGTTGAACTTGGCGATGATGTGCGCCGGTTTGCCTTCGACGGCGAACTGGGTCTCGCGGGCAATCATGTCGAGCATGCCCTTTTTCAGGGTAAACGGCGCATGCAGCAGCTTTTTCATGCGCAGGGTCTTGCCCATGCCGATCAACTGGCTGAACAGTTTGCCGACGTCTTCGCACAAGGCATCGTCAGAGGTCAGCAAACTGTAGTCGGTGTACAGCTTGGCGTTACCGGCGTGGTAGTTACCGGTGCCGAGGTGCGCGTAGCGGACGATCTCGCCGGCCTCGCGACGCAGGATCAGCATCATCTTGGCGTGGGTCTTGAAGCCGACCACGCCGTAGATCACCACCGCACCGGCCGCCTGCAGACGGCTGGCCAGTTGCAGGTTGGATTCTTCGTCGAACCGCGCGCGCAGCTCGATGACCGCCGTCACTTCCTTGCCGTTACGCGCGGCATCCACCAGCGCATCGACGATCTCGGAGTTGGCGCCGGAGCGGTACAGGGTCTGGCGCACAGCGAGAACGTGCGGGTCTTTTGCGGCTTGGCGCAGCAGGTCGACCACCGGGGTGAACGACTCGAAGGGGTGCAGCAAGAGGATGTCCTGCTTGCTGACCACACTGAAGATGTTTTCGCTGTTCTGCAGCAGTTTCGGAATCTGCGGGGTGAACGGCGTGTATTGCAGCTCCGGGTGGCTGTCCAGGCCGGTGATGCTGAACAGCCGCGTCAGGTTGACCGGGCCGTTGACCTGATACAGCTCGCTCTCGCTCAGGTTGAACTGTTTGAGCAAGTAGTCCGAGAGATGTTTCGGGCAAGTGTCAGCGACTTCCAGACGCACCGCATCACCGTAGCGACGCGAGAACAACTCGCCACGCAGCGCGCGGGCCAGGTCTTCGACATCTTCGGAGTCGAGCGCCAGATCGGCGTTTCGGGTCAGACGGAACTGGTAGCAGCCCTTCACCTTCATGCCCTGGAACAGGTCATCGGCGTGAGCGTGGATCATCGACGACAGGAACACATAGTTGTCGCCCGGGCCGCCGACTTCTTCCGGCACCTTGATGATCCGTGGCAGCAGGCGCGGTGCCGGGATGATCGCCAGACCGGAATCGCGACCGAAGGCGTCGATGCCTTCCAGCTCGACGATGAAGTTCAGGCTCTTGTTCACCAGCAACGGGAACGGGTGCGTCGGGTCGAGGCCGATCGGGGTGATGATCGGCGCAATCTCGTCGCGGAAATAGCGGCGTACCCAGGTCTTGAGTTTGACCGTCCAGTTACGGCGACGGATGAAGCGCACCTGATGTTTTTCCAGCTCCGGCAGCAGAATGTCATTGAGGATTGCGTACTGGCGGTCAACGTGGCCGTGGACCAGCTCGCTGATCCGCGCCAGTGCTTGATGCGGTTGCAGGCCATCGGCACCGGCCTGTTCACGGGCGAAGGTGATCTGTTTTTTCAGGCCGGCCACGCGAATTTCGAAGAATTCATCCAGGTTGCTGGAGAAAATCAGCAGGAATTTCAGCCGCTCCAGCAATGGATAGGACTCGTCCAGTGCTTGTTCCAGCACGCGGATGTTGAACTGCAATTGCGAAAGCTCACGGTGGATATACAGGCTGCTGTCATCCAGACCGGGAATGGCAATCGCCGGCACCGCCACAGCGGTTTCGGCCACCGGCGCGGATGGCGCTGGCTCCAGTTCCGGCGGGGTTTCAGTGATTTGCTCGACCACCGGTTGAGCTTCTTTTACGGCAACTTCAGTGAGTCCTTCGGTATTCATGGAATGTTCCTGGGAGGGCTATTTCTGCTCTCGTAACAATTGAGCGGCACGAACGGCAAAGTAAGTCAGGATGCCATCTGCACCGGCACGTTTAAAGGCGGTCAGTGATTCGAGAATCACCGCTTCGCTCAACCAGCCATTCTGGATCGCTGCCATGTGCATGGCGTATTCGCCACTGACCTGATAGACGAAGGTCGGCACTTTGAAGGCATCTTTTACCCGGAAAAGAATATCCAGATACGGCATGCCGGGTTTGACCATGACCATGTCCGCGCCTTCAGACAAGTCCGCACCGACTTCGTGCAACGCTTCGTCGCTGTTGGCCGGATCCATCTGATAAGAGGCTTTGTTGGCCTTGCCGAGGTTAGAGGCCGAACCCACGGCATCGCGGAACGGCCCGTAGTAGGCGCTGGCGTACTTGGCCGAATAAGCCATGATCCGCACGTTGACGTGGCCAGCGATTTCCAGCGCTTCGCGAATGGCCTGGATGCGACCGTCCATCATGTCCGACGGCGCGACGACCTGGGCGCCGGCTTCAGCATGGGACAAGGCCTGACGGACCAGTGCATCAACGGTGATGTCGTTCTGCACGTAGCCTTCGTCGTCGAGGATGCCGTCCTGACCGTGGGTGGTGAACGGATCGAGCGCAACGTCGGTGATCACCCCCAGCTCCGGAAAGCGCTCACGCAGGGCGCGGGTAGCGCGCTGGGCAATGCCTTCGGGGTTCCACGCTTCGGCAGCGTCGAGGGATTTCAATTCGGCAGGAGTTACCGGGAACAATGCCAGCGCCGGAATCCCCAGCTCGACCCACTTGGCGGCTTCTTCGAGCAGCAAATCGATGCTCAAGCGCTCTACCCCGGGCATCGAGGCCACGGCTTCGCGGCGGTTTTCACCGTCGAGCACGAATACCGGCAGGATCAGATCGTCGACCGTCAGCACATTTTCCCGGACCAGCCGACGCGAAAAATCATCACGGCGATTACGACGCAGGCGCGTTGCAGGGAACAGACGGTTGGCTGGGGTAAAGCTCACGGCAGACTCCTGAGCCCGCGCAAACGGGCGAGCGTGACAGTTATAGACGGCCATTATGACGAACAGATGACAGTTGTGTGAGGTCCGCGACATGTAGCCGCATTCCATTCTCAGTGTAGGAATTGTTCACGTCGAGACACATTTGGACACTTTCATGAATGTGTCCGAAGGGTTAGGCTGCGCGTTCATTTCGCCAGCACCCAGACAATGCTCCAACAATTTCTGCATGACTTTGGCTACTTTGCCTTGTTTCTCGGCACGTTCTTCGAAGGCGAAACCATTCTGGTGCTCGCAGGCTTCCTCGCGTTCCGTGGATACATGGACATCAATATTGTGGTGGTCGTGGCGTTCTTCGGCAGCTATGCCGGCGATCAGCTGTGGTACTTCATGGGGCGCAAGCACGGGCGCAAATTGCTCGCGCGCAAACCACGCTGGCAGATGATGGGCGACCGCGCGCTGGAACACATTCGCAGGCATCCGGATATCTGGGTGCTGAGCTTCCGCTTCGTCTATGGCCTGCGCACGGTGATGCCGGTGGCGATCGGCCTGTCGGGTTATCCGCCGGGACGTTACCTGCTGCTGAACGGCATTGGCGCGGCGATCTGGGCCACCGCGCTGGCCGCTGCGGCTTACCACTTCGGCGCGGTGCTGGAAGGCATGCTCGGCAGTATCAAAAAATATGAGCTGTGGGTGCTCGGTGCGTTGCTGGTGCTGGGCGTCGGCCTGTGGCTGCGTCGGCGCTTCAAGAATGCCCGTCTGGCGAAACAGGTTTACGCCGACGAGCAAGCAGCAAAAGCCTTGCAACTGCAGCAAGCCGAACAGGCAAAAACCGCCGACCCTAAGACGCCAGCCGAATAACGCACTGGCGACTCACGTACAGCCCGCCAACACTGAGCAGGCTGTAACCGAGCAGGCCCGCCCCCATCAGCGGGCTGGCCGGCCAAAGCCCGACCAGCGGCGCCAGCCACAGCAGCGGCACGTTCAACCCCAGCCGCAACAGTTCGACCTTCAGCGCCCACGGGCGATTCTCCAGGGCCACGCCCAACGCAAACACCCCGAAAGCCACCGCGCCCCAGCCGAGTAACAGCGCGGCCGTCGGCAGGCTACGCTCCAGGTTCATCAGATAACTGCCCAGCGCGATGTAGACGCAAAACTGCAGCGCCACATACCACTGCAGGCGCCGCTCGAGCGGCACGTCGAATTTGCGGAATCGAGCCAGATCCGGCTTGCTCATCGGGTACTTCGCCGCCACGTCCGCCGGCCGCCAACCGGTGCGCATGAACCAGATCCGCAGCTTGTCCCACGGGCGCTCGGCCCGGCGTGCGTCATCCCACAATTGCGCATAAAACTGCAGGTTGGCCCACAGCGGATTCCAGCTCGCCAATGGCGTGGTCACACCGAAAATCACCGGTTCGTTATCGTCCTCTTCCTGAAACGTGCCGAACAACCGGTCCCAAAGAATGAACACCCCGCCGTAGTTGCGATCCATGTAGAGAGCGTTCTGTGCATGGTGAGCCCGATGATTGGATGGCGTAACGAAGCACCACTCGAACCAGCCGAGCTTGGGAATGTGCCTGGTGTGCACCCAGAATTGATACAGCAGGTTGAGCGCCGCGACGCTGACAAACACCAGCAGCGGCACGCCAAGCAACGCCATCGGCAGGTAGAAAACCCAGCCGAGCAGAAACCCGGTGCTGGTCTGGCGCAACGCGGTGGAGAGGTTGTACTCCTCGCTCTGGTGATGCACCGAATGCGCGGCCCAGAGGATGTTGCGCTCATGCCCCATGCGGTGCAGCCAGTAATAGCAGAAGTCGTAGAGGACGAACGCAAACACCCAGACCCAGAAGCGGTCCGTCGGCAGCCTGAGCCAGGCCAGATGTTCCAGGGCAAACGCGTACGTGAGCAGCCCGACACCTTTGGTCAGCAACCCGGTGGTGGTCGACAACACACCGGTGCTGATGCTGTTCACCGCGTCCGCCAGGCGATAGTTGCTGACCCCGCGCCAGCGGTCGGCAATCAGTTCAACCGCGATCAACACGAGGAAAAACGGCACCGCATACAGAATGAAGTCCATGACGCGCCCTGAATGAAGTCTTGAGGACTGATCCTAGGTGTAGCCGCCCATTAACCCTATGGCAACGCGCGACAATTTAGTGGACATTTAGCGCCATGAATCTGGAGAGAAAACCATGAGCAAAAAAGTTGCAGTGATCCTGTCCGGCAGTGGCGTATACGACGGCGCCGAGATCCATGAGAGCGTCATCACCCTGCTGCGCCTCGACCAACGCGGCGCCCAGGTGCAGTGCTTCGCCCCGAACATCGCGCAATTGCATGTGATCAACCACCTGACCGGCGAAGAAATGCCCGAGTCGCGCAATGTGCTGGTGGAATCGGCGCGGATTGCCCGTGGCAACATCAAGGACATCCGCGAGGCCGACGTTGACGACTTCGACGCACTGATCGTGCCCGGCGGCTTTGGTGCGGCGAAAAACCTGTCCAACTTTGCCGTCGAAGGCGCTGGCTGCAGCGTGCAGCCTGAAGTGCTGGCGCTGGCGGAGGCATTCGCCGAAGCAGGCAAACCAGTGGGCCTGATGTGCATCTCGCCGGCATTGGCCGCGAAGATCTACGGCCCGGGCGTGACCTGCACCATCGGCAACGATGCCGACACCGCCACGGCGATGAACAAGATGGGCGCGACCCACGAAGATTGCGCGGTGACCGAGATCATTGAAGACAAGGCGCGCAAACTGGTGACGACCCCGGCTTACATGCTGGCGCAGAACATCAGCGAGGCTGCTTCGGGGATCAACAAACTGGTCGACCGAGTATTAGAGCTGACCCACGAAAATGACGCCTGACACGGTCTATTGTAGGAGTGAGCCTGCTCGCGATGGCGGTGTGTCAGGCAACATATCTGTTGAATGATCGACCGCTATCGCGAGCAGGCTCACTCCTACAAGGGATTTGTGTGGGGCTCAGGTGTTGCGGGCCAGGCGCGTGAGGATCCGGTCCAGCGCATTGGCAAACGCCTGCTTTTCGCGGTCGCCAAACGGCGCGGGGCCGCCGCTCATCTGGCCTTGCTCACGCAGGTCGGTGAACAGGTTGCGCACTGCCAGCCGTTCACCCATGTTCTGCGCATCGAACTCCTTGCCGCGCGGGTCGAGCGCCGCCACGCCCTTCTTCACCAGCCGATCGGCCAGCGGGATATCGCTGCAGATCACCAGTTCCCCCGGCACCGCGTGTTCGACCAGATAATCGTCCGCCGCATCCGGCCCGCTCGGCACCACGATCAGCTTGACGATGGCCAGCCCCGGCTTGATCTGCGGCTGCCCGGCCACCATTACCACTTCGAACTGGCGCTTGAGGGCGAACTTCACCACCAGATCCTTCGCCGCCCGAGGGCAAGCGTCGGCATCGATCCATACACGCATTTTTTTACTCCAAAAAATTCGCGAGCAAGTCGAATGTGAGCACCGTCACTCCCACAGGTTACGCGCAAACCCTGTGGGAGTGACGGTGCGACGATTCGACTTGCTCGCGAATGTGAGCGCAGCGAATGCTGTTAAGCGGCTACCCGCCGCTTCTCAGCCACCCAACTACGCCCATACAACACAACAATCGCCACAATCGCCACGGCCTGCGCCGTCAACGAATACGCATCGGCATGAATCCCCAGCCAGTCAAACTCAAAGAACGCCACTGGCCGCGTGCCGAAGATCCCGGCCTCCTGCAACGCCTTCACGCCATGCCCGGCGAACCCCACCGACAATGCGCACAGCAACGCCGCGTTGATGCTGAAGAACAGCGTCAGCGGCAGTTTCGCCGAGCCACGCAGGATCACCCACGCCAGTCCGACCAGCAGCACCAGCGCCGTCGCGCCACCGGCGAGCACCGCGTCATGCCCGGCCGGGCCGGCCTGCAGCCACAGGGTTTCGTAGAACAGGATCACCTCGAACAACTCGCGGTACACCGAGAAGAACGCCAGAATCGCAAAGCCGAAGCGTCCGCCACCGCCGACCAGACTGCTCTTGATGTAATCCTGCCAAGCCGCTGCATGGCGACGGTCGTGCATCCACACGCCAAGCCACAGCACCATCACACTGGCGAACAGCGCCGTCGCGCCTTCCAGCAGCTCACGCTGCGAGCCGCTGACATCGATGACATACGCTGCCAACGCCCAGGTGCCGAGGCCGGCCAACAGCGCCAAACCCCAACCGACGTTGACACTGCGCACCGCCGATTGCTGACCGGTATTGCGCAGGAAGGCAAGGATAGCCGCCAGCACCAGAATCGCTTCCAGGCCTTCGCGCAGCAAAATCAGCAGACCGGAGATGTAGCTGAGCGACCAGCTCAAGCCATCGCTGCCCAACAGGCCGGCGGACTCTTTCAGCTTGGCCTTGGCCGCGTCCAGACGCTGCTCGGCCTGCTCGACGGGCAAACCGTCCTGCAATGACTGCCGGTACGCCATCAACGACTTCTCAGTGTCCTTGCGCACGTTGGCATCGACGTTATCCAGCGAACTCTCGACCAGTTCGAAGCCTTCCAGATACGCCGCCACCGACAGGTCGTAGGCCTGATCGTGCTCGCCGGCGCGGTAGGCGGCAAGGCTCTTGTCCAGTGTCGCTGCGGTGTAGTCGAGCAACTGCGCCGGGCCACGCTTGACCTGCGGCGGTTGCGCCCGTTGTGCACGAAAGGTCGCGGCGGCGGGCATACCTTCGGCGGCCAGCACTTCGGCTGGGGTCTGGCGGGCCAGATCGGCGATGTTGTAGGTCTTCTCGGATTTGGCGGCCGCAGCCTCGGCGCTGAAGCCCGCGATGTAGGTGGCCAGATCCCAACGCTGACGATCATCGAGCTGGTCGGCAAACGCCGGCATGTCAGTGCCTTCGACACCTTGGCCGAGGGTGTTGTAGATCGCATAAAGGCTCAGATGGTCCATCCGCGCAGCGTCACGCAGATTGGCCGGCGCCGGCGTCATGCCCAGGCCTGCCGGGCCGTCGCCGACACCGCTGGCGCCGTGGCACACCGAGCAATTCTGCGCATAGAGCGGCGCGCCACGGGTGGGATCCGGAGTGATGATCGGCGCTTGGCTGACTTCATACGCCACCGCCAGTTGCGCGCCCAGTTGCCGCGCCTGACGGGCGACTTGCGCACCGTCCTGCTTGGCGGTGATGGCAGCGTGCAAGACACTCACGCCCTGTTCCAGCGCGGCTTTTTCAGGATTGCCCGGCATGCCCGCGATCAGGCTTTGCAGCGCTTGGGTGAACTCCAGTTGCTCACGGTATTCGGCATCATCGACGACTGTTCCAGCCTCGACCGTCGGCGGGTAATCCGCGCTGATGTAATCAAGCAGGTGCAGCGCTTGCGGAGCGCCTTCCACGGTATCGGCCAGCAGGTTGAAGCTGCTCAGCGCGCACAGCGGGAACACCAGCCAGGCCAGGAATCGGGACGAGGCAATCATGAACAGTTCTCAAATGGAAATGCGAAGTTACATATTGTTCACTTCGCAGGCGTTTCCCTCAAGCTTTGTCGGCATTCAGCGTAAAGGTGCCGTGAGATTGCGGTAATGCTCAGCCATGAATTCGACGAAAACCTTTACCTTGAGCGCAACGTGGCGGGCGTGGGGATACAGCGCGTAATAGTGCCGCTGGCCGAGGCTGCAATCCGGCAGGATGTGCACCAGACGTCCGCTCAACAAGTCGTCCTGCACCGTAGCCCGGGTGAACGCGGCAATACCGACGCCAGCCAGTGCGGCGGCGTGCAGCGAGCTGATCGAATCGGTTTTGAAGCGACCTTGGGGATTGACTGGTGTGGTTGCGCCATGGGAATCAGTCAGCAACCAATCGCTTCCAGCAGTGAATCCCAGCATCTGATGTTCCGCCAATTCGCGTATCTGTCGCACCAAACCATGCCGAGCCACGTAGGCCGGCGAAGCCACCAGCAGCATCGGCGACACCGTCAGCAATCGCGCCACCAGCGATGAATCCTCCAGCGCCCCGCAAATGCGCAGGGCCACATCGAAGCCCTCGGCAATCAGATCGACAAAACGGTCATCGCAGGACAAATCGACTTCAATTTCGGGATAGCGCTGCTGAAACGCCGGCAACCAGTTGGCCAGTTCCAGCGTACCGATGACCATGGGTGCGCTGATACGCAAAACGCCGCTGGGGCTTTCATGGGCTTGCGCCACGGCGACGGCGGCCTGATCGAGGCGCTCGAGAATGTCCACGCACGCGGCGTAATACTGCTGGCCCGCGGTGGTCAGGCTGAAGCGTCGGGTGTTGCGATTGATCAGCCGCGTGCCGAGTTCAGCTTCCAACTGCTGCAACTGCCGGGAGATGGTCGAGTGCGTGGTGTCGAGCCGTTCGGCAGCGGCGCTGAAACCGTGACACTCGACGATGCAACGGAACGCACGCATGGCCAGCAGTTGATTCATCAGGGCACCGGTTTGAATTGAGCAGCGGGGGCGCAAGCCTAGCTCAACCAGTGCTGGCCTGGCACCTGACAGGCCGCGCAGAAGCTGTGCAAAACAGCCAAGCACATTGCCACCACTGATCCTTATAATGCGCCACATCAGCCCCTTTGCGCCCAAGGAAGAAGCCACCGTCATGCGTCACTGCCTGCTGTTGACTGTGCTGCTCAGCATCGTTGCGCAACTCAACGGATGCGCCGCTTACCGCAATTACGACCTGGAAATGCAGCAAACCACCGATCAACTGATGATGGGCAATGTCGATGCCGCGCTGTACCTGATCGAGTGGAACAACCCGTGGGAATCCAAGGATCTGCTCTATTACTTCGAAAAAGGCGCGGTCCTCAGCCTCGGCAGCTTGCTGCCCGAGAGCCAGATGGCCTGGCGCAGTGCTGACCAGATGATTGCCCAGCGCGAAGACGCCGTGCCTTCCGCACCGATGAAATTCCTCGGTCAATTAGGCCGGGAAATGGGCGTCATGTTGGTCAATGACAAACTGCAGCGCTACGACGGTTATGACTACGAAAAGGTCATGCTGACCACGCAAATGGCCCTCAACCAATTGTCCGTCAACGACTTCGAAGGCGCCCGGACCGACATCAAGAAAACCCACGAGCGCGAAGCACTGATCGCCCGAGCGCGCGAGCACCAGTACGACGAAGCCGAAGAGCTAGCCAAGGCACAGGGCATCAAGGTGCATTACAAGGACCTGCGGGGCTACCCGGTGACCACCCTTGATGCGCCGTCGGTCATCGAATTGAAAAACGGTTACCAGAGTGCGTTCAGCCATTATCTGGCCGGTTTCACCTATGAGGCCTTGGGCGAGCGTGATCTGGCTGCACCGGGCTATCGGCAAGCCATCGAACTGCGCCCCAACGTACCTTTTCTCGAGCAAGCATTGCGCAATCTCGACAAACCGCCGGCGCAGGCTGACGAAAGCGACGTGTTGATCGTGGTGCAAAGTGGCCTGGCCCCTGCCCGCGCCTCGGTCAAAGTACTGATTCCAGTGCAGCTCAATGAAACCCTGGTCATCGAGGCACCGATTTCCTTTCCGGTGATGGTGCCGGACACGGTCACGCCGTCTTTCGACTCGATCAAGGTCGATGCGCGCAAACGCCCCTTGAGCCTCATCAACAGCGTTACCGACATGGCGACGCGCACCTTGCGTGATGACATGCCCGATATCATTGAATCGGCGCGGTTCCGCGCCAATATGGCGGCCGTCGGCCAAGCTTCTTACAACACCCAAAACCCCACCAAGGCCTCACTGGTCGTGACCGAAAAAGATTTATTCGAAGAGGCGGATACCCGCACCTGGCGCACCCTGCCCGATAAGACCCTGGTAGCGCGACTGCGCCTGAAAAAGGGCAACCACACCATCAATGCGCCCAATGCTGCCGGTACGCTGACCGTTCGCATTGATCGTGATCACCAGGTCATCAACCTGCGGGCATTCGGCGACCGGTTATTTATCATCGGCACGGCTTACGTACCGCCGACAGCGGCGGTGTCGGACCTGAAAGGGAAATGACTCAAGTCGTGCGTTGGCGCTTGAAGAAAATCGGGCAGACCGTCAATCTGCCGAGCATCGGCGTGTGCCCCGTCACCCGCCTCGGACAACCTCAAGAACGGAGTCTTTGCATGCGCTTCAAACTCATCGCGGTGGCGGCCTTCGCCTTGCTGACCAGCGGTTGCGCAACGCCTCCACCGTCACCCCCGGCCCCGGGCAGCGCGGCGAGCAAAGTGGTGGCGATGGGCGAGCTGAAGAACATTGCGGTCGGTAACATGCGCGTCGCCCGGGAAAACGGCTTCATGACCGTTGGCGTGCAATTGAACAACACCGACAAGCGCAACAAGACCTTCTATTACCGTTTCGCCTGGCTCAGTGCTGAAGGCTTTCCAGTCGCCGACGATGAAGTCTGGAAACCCCAGTTGATCTACGGCGGACAGAACAGCTTCCTCCAGAGCATCGCTCCCACCCCGAAAGCCGTGGACTTTCGTCTGGAACTCCAGACGCCTTGAACCCGACGCCCTATTTCGTTCCAGAGAGCACTCCCATGTTTGCACGCGTCTCCTGCCTCGCCGTTTTCGCCTTGCTGGTCTCCGGTTGTGTCGACAACTCGCCAACCCTGGGCAGCAGCAATATCAGTTACGGCGACCCCAGAGCGGTTGAAACCGTCACCAACGAGTTCGGCTCCACCGACCTGCAGATGATCGCCGAGTCGATGACTCGCTCGCTGGCCCAGTCCGGGGTTCTGCAGGGCCGTCCGGTGGTTCAGGTCTACGACGTGATGAACAAGACCAGCGAATACATCGACACCCGCGAAATAACCACCAGCATCAAGACTCAGTTGATGAAATCCGGGGTGGCCCGCTTCGCCAGCGACAACACCGCGATGCAAAGCCAGATCGATCAGCTCAAGCTGCAAAACCAGAGCGGCCTGTACAAGAAGAGCACCGTGGCCAAGACTGGCAACATGATCGCCGCCAAATACCGGCTTGAAGGTTCGATCAGCTCGATCGTCAAGCGCAGCAGCGATTACAAGGACGTCTTCTACAAATTCAGCCTGCAACTGATCGATGTCGAAAGCGGTCTGGCCGAATGGATGGACGAAAAAGAAATCCGCAAAACCACGGAGCGTTGATCGATGCGCACATGGATTGGCCTGTTGGCCCTGGCTTGCGCGTTCAGCGTGCAGGCGGCCCCGAAAGTTGCTGTTGCCGACCTGGCGTACGAAGAACGCGTGGAGCAATACATTCACACCATCTCGGCGCAGAGCAATCACCAGGAGAGTTATTACGGCGCCAGCGGCTCGTCCAGCTATGAAGAATACGAGACGCCCAACAGCTACATCCAGCAGACCGAATTGCGCCGGTTCACCGGCGACATCAAAGGCGAAATCCTCCGTACCGGCATGTTCCAGTTGATCCAAGGCAAGCCGTACACGGCGTCGTCCAAGGGCGATGTCTACGACGTGATCAAGCGGATCAAGGCTGGCAGCTACAAGGGCGCCGACTATGTGCTCTTCGGCACGGTGTCCGACATCGACTTCACTCAGGACATGAACGAGCTGGCGAACACCGACAGCTATTCGGCGGTACTGGCCCTGACACTGGTCGCGGACTTCAGCCTGATCAATACCAAGACCTACGAAATCATCTCGGCCTTCACCGCGATGGGTGAAGCGCAGGACACCAAACTGGTGAACAGCCGGGACATCCATGTGTCGCTGAACCGTCCACGGGTAGTCCGTGACGTGTCCAAGGCCTTGGGTGAGGATGTCGCCGGGCAATTGAGCCAGCAGCTCGGCGGTGGCAGTTACGAACCATCGCGCGAGCCGGCTCAGCGCAACAACCTGCCGCCAGATACGGCGCCGGTGATTTTGCGCTGAGTAACTCGCAGGCAATAAAAAGGCGACCTCGGGAGGTCGCCTTTTTTGTGCCTGTGGGGTTTACGCGGCGGCTTTGCGCAACGTCGCCATAAACGCCGCCGCGCCGATGAACAGCCCGGCAAACGTGCGGTTCATGCGTTTCTGCTGCTGCGGTGTGCGCAACAGACGCAAGACCTTCGACGCCAGACCGGTGTAACCGGCCATCACAATCAGGTCGACACAGACCATGGTCACGCCGATCACCACGTACTGAATCAACAGCGGTGCATGCGGGTTGATGAACTGCGGCAGCACCGCGAGCATGAACACCAACGCCTTGGGGTTGCTGATGTTGACCAGAAAGCCACGGAACACCAGCGCCAGCGGCTTGCCGATCGGCCGCACCGCCGCGTCATCGCTCATGTCCATGGGCAGCGCGCGCCATTGCTTGATGGCCAGATACACCAGGTAGGCGACGCCGAACCATTTGATCGCGTGGAAGGCCGTGGCCGAAGCGGTGAGGATCGCGCCAACGCCGGCGCCGACAATCGCAATCTGTACAGCCAGACCGATTTGCAGACCGAGCGCATTCCAGTAGCCGCGCCAGAACCCGTATTGCAGACCGCTGGACATCGACGCAATGGCGCCAGCACCCGGGGAAAGGCTGATCACCCAGCAGGCGGCAAAAAACGCCAGCCATGTTTGAAGCTCCATCGCACACCTCACATCTGAATCGTGACAGACGCTCAAGCTAATGCGGATTGGGCCTAAAAGCAAAAAATCGCAGCCTGCGGCAGCTCCTACATGGGAATGCGATCCTTGTAGGAGCTGCCGCAGGCTCGGGCCGCGATCGGACGATCTTTTGATCTTGCTTTAAGACTTACTTCTCAAACCCGCTGGAAGGAAACACATCCGTCCCGCGCCAACGCCGCACCGAGCGCTGGAAGAACAAGCTGTTCGGCACCTGCACCATCGCGCTGCCAGTCCCCAACTCTTCCGCCTCGATCAACGTGGTGTAGAGCAGATTGATCGCCACCACTCGCCCCTTCACGCCCGGCTTGTCGGTGGTGTCCACCAACTCAACGATATCGCCCAGGCGAAACGGCCCGACCGTGAAGATCAGAATCGCGCAGAGCAAATTCGACAGCACACTCCACATCGCGAAGAACGCGACCGCCGCCACCGCGACGAAACCCGACAACGCCGTCCACAACACCGTGGCCGAGACGCCGAGGCGCTCCAGGACGAAGATCAGCGCACTGCCCATGATCAGCCAGCGCAGCACTCCACGCAGCGGCATCAGCAATTGCGGCGGGAACGGATAGCGCTCACCCAGTCGGGTCAGGCCTTTGGCGACAAAGCGCTGGGTGAGATAGCCGGCCAGCAGGATCAGCAGAATCTGCACCGTAAACCAGATCGGCTCGACCCACACCGCCGGCAGCGGCAGCTTGAACGCTTCCATCAGGACAGCGCCTCCAGCTCCGCCTGCATGCTTTCCAGCACCTCGAGGGCTTCCATCCACGCTTCTTCCAGCTCGCCTTCGCGAACCTTCAGCTTGGCCTGTTCGGCCAGCAGATCACGCAACTCGTTCTTGCGCGCCGGCTCGTAGATGTCGCTGTCGCCGAGGCTGGCATCGACCTTGGCAAGCTTCTCGTGGAGCTTGCCCAGTTCGGCTTCGAGCTTGTCGGCCTCGCGCTTGTGCGGCGCCAGTTGCTGACGCAACGCCGCAGCGGCCTGACGCTGGGCCTTCTTGTCGGTCTTGTCCGGGTTCACCGGAGTATTACTGACAGGGGCATTGCGCTGACGGTATTCCACCAGCCAGCGTGCGTAGTCTTCGAGGTCGCCATCGAACTCCTCGACCTTGCCGTCAGCGACCAGGTAGAAATTGTCGGTGGTGCTCTTGAGCAAGTGCCGATCGTGAGACACCACCAACACTGCGCCGCTGAATTCCTGCAATGCCATGGTCAGCGCCAGGCGCATTTCCAGGTCGAGGTGGTTGGTCGGTTCGTCGAGCAGCAGCAGGTTCGGCCGTTCCCAGGCGATCAGCGCCAAGGCCAGTCGGGCCTTTTCGCCACCGGAGAAATTCAGCACCGGTTCGTCGATGCGTGCGCCACGGAAATCGAAACCACCGAGGAAGTCGCGCAGGGTCTGCTCGCGCTCGGTCGGCGCCAGACGCTGCAAATGCAGCAACGGGCTGGCCTTGGCGTCCAGCGAATCGAGCTGATGCTGAGCGAAGTAACCGACCACGGTGTTCTCGCCACGGGTCAGGCGCCCGCCCAGCGGAGACAGCTCGCCGGCAAGGTTCTTGATCAGGGTCGATTTACCCGCGCCGTTCGGGCCGAGCAGGCCGATCCGCGCACCCGGGGTCAGTTGCAGCTTGACCTTCTCCAGGATGGTTTTGTCGCCGTAACCCAGACGCGCATCGGACAGGTCGATCAGCGGGCTGGAGATCTTGGTCGACTCGCGGAAGACGAAGTCGAACGGCGAGTCGACGTGGGCGGCCGACAGTTCTTCCATCCGCTCCAGGGCCTTGATCCGGCTCTGCGCCTGACGGGCCTTGGTCGCTTGCGCCTTGAAGCGGGCGATGTAGCTTTCCATGTGCGCACGTTGCGCCTGCTGCTTCTCGTAGGCCTGTTGCTGTTGGGCCAGACGCTCGGCTCGGGCGCGTTCGAACGCGGTATAGCCGCCGCGATAGAGGGTGATTTTGCGCTGATCGACATGCGCCACGTGATCGACGACTTCGTCAAGGAAGTCGCGGTCGTGGGAGATCAGCAGCAAGGTGCCCGGGTAGCTTTTCAGCCACTCTTCGAGCCAGATGATCGCGTCGAGGTCCAAGTGGTTGGTCGGCTCGTCGAGCAGCAACAGATCCGACGGGCACATCAGCGCTTGCGCCAGGTTCAGACGCATGCGCCAGCCACCGGAGAAATCCCCGACCTGACGATCCATCTGTTCGTTGGTGAAACCCAGGCCGGCGAGCAACTTGCGCGCCCGCGCATCGGCGGTGTAACCGTCGGCACTGTCGAGTTCCGAGTGCAGGCGGGCCTGAGCGGCACCGTCGTGCGCCGCTTCGGCAGCGGCGAGGTCACGTTGCACCTCGCGTAGACGCAGGTCGCCATCGAGCACATAGTCGACGGCAAGACGCTCGAGCGTCTCGATTTCCTGGCGCATGTGAGCGATGCGCCAGTCAGCCGGCAGGAAGCAATCACCCGAGTCCGGGTGCAGTTCACCCCGAATCAAGGCGAACAGGCTCGATTTGCCGGCGCCGTTGGCACCGATGAGGCCGGCTTTGTGGCCGGCGTGCAGGGTCAGCTCGGCGTCTTCTAGCAGACGTTGCGGGCCACGCTGTAAAGTCAGGTTCTGAAGTCGGATCATAATGGCGGCGGAGTCTACCAGCTTCGCTCACAACTGGCGCGAGTAGCACGATGTCCTCTGACCTGTGGAGCTTTTCCCTTGCCACCTACGCCCGACCGGGCGTGGAAGACGCCTGCCTGCAACTGCAAACGGCGGGCGCCAATGTGTGCCTGCTGCTGTGCGGTTTATGGCTGGAGCAGCGCGCAGTGACTTGCGATGAACAACGCGTTCGCCAGCTTCAGGCGCTGACCGAACCGTGGGATATCGATGTGGTGCAGCCGCTGCGAACACTGCGCATGCAATGGAAATCGCGTGCGGCGGATGATGCGGTGGTGAAAGGCATGCGCGAGCAGATCAAGTCACTCGAGCTGGAAGCTGAGCGAGCATTGCTGTCACGGCTTGAAGGTGTGGCGCAGGAATGGACGCGAAACGACGCAGGTTCGATCACCTGGCTTGAAGGCTTGGCCGGCACTGCAGCCAACCCGAACCGCGACGCGCTGCAAGTGCTGCGCGTCGCGGCGACCGGCACTTAGGAAGCGCTGGTCGGGTTATTGCTGACGCTCGACGCAGCGGCTGGCGATGGCGCAGTCGAAGGGGTCGAGGTAGTCGCGGCTGGAGCAGGTGCCGATGGCGCAGCCGAGGTTGTCGGTGCGGCAGGCTTGGCGGCAGGCGCGGTAGCCGGTTTGGCGGCAGCTGGTTTGGCAGCGGCTGGCTTTTTAACGGCTGGTTTTGCAGCTGGCTTGGCGGCTGGTTTCGCAGCAGCAGGCTTGGCAGCAGCAGTCGCTGGTTTGGCAGCAGCGGCCGGTTTAGCGGCTGGCTTGGCTGCCGGTTTGGCGGCAGCTTTCACGGCTGGTTTTGCAGCCGGTTTTGCAGCAGCTTTGGCTGGCGCTTTTGCAGCAGGTTTGGCTGCAGCTGGTTTAGCGGCAGCGGTTTTAGCAGCAGGTTTTGCAACCGCTTTGGCAGCTGGTTTAGCGGCGGTTTTCGCTGGAGCAGCTTTGGCTGCGGCTGGCTTCGCAGCTGGTTTAGCAGCGGCGGCACGGGTAGCCGGCTTGGCAGCGGCAGTGCGCGCAGCAGGTTTTGCCGCTGTGGTTTTAGCTGCTGGTTTTGCAGCGCTCGCCGCAGCAGGTTTCTTCGCTGCAGGTTTTGCAGCCGCTTTAACAGCTGGTTTTGCAGCGGCTTTCACCGGTACTTTTGCAGCGGGCTTGGCAGCGGTTTTAGCAGCAGCTTTTGCAGCAGGCTTGGCCGCCGCAGTTTTCGCTGGAGCTTTGGCTGCAGCAGGTTTGGCCGCGGCTTTCTTCGCCGGTGCCGCTGCTGGTTTGGCCGAGCGAGTCGACAATACTTTGCCCACGGCTTCTTGAACGCGGCCCACGCCCTGCGCCAGTTTCAGGCTTTCCTGGGCATCGCGCTTGAGTTGCAGGATGTAGCTGCGGGTGTCGGACTGACGATCTTTCAAGGCATCGAGCAGGTCTTCGAGTTCTTTCACTGCGCCCTTGGCTTTGGTCTGTGCCTTGGCTTTACCGGCAGCAGCTGCGTCCTGCAATTTGGTGCGGGATTTGTGCAGTTTTTCCTGCGCCTTGCCGCGTTGCTTTTCCAGTTTGGCGAGCAGTTTTTCAGCATCAGCCAAGGCTTGCGAGCAAGCGTTTTCCAAATGCTCGAGCAAGCTGCCCGAGAGTTGTTGGAGTAAGTGCAACGGAGTATTTACAGGCTTCTTGGTGGCCGACATGGTTTACCTCCTGGCTGACGTGAGTGCGGCTCATACTAGACCTCTGCAGTTACCGCCGCTAGGGCATCTTGACAGTATCGATTGCGTTGCGTTGCACCGAAGTGAAAATGTTCTGCGCGAAGGCAAAAGCAGTTCACCGTTGCAGACGTTCGCGCTGGCATAATCCACCGCATCTCAGGACGGAGAGTGCCCATGTCGCGCTACCTTTTTTTATCCCTCTGCATGGTTTTTTCGGCAGCCCACGCCGACGAAAAAACCACCGCGAATGACGCTCATGATCTGGCCTACAGCCTCGGTGCAAGCCTGGGCGAACGGTTGCGTCAGGAAGTGCCACAATTGCAGATTCAGGCATTGATCGAAGGCTTGCAGCAAGCCTATCAGGGCAAGCCACTGGCACTGAGCGAAGCTCGCATCGAACAGATCCTCGCCGATCACGAGTCGCAGAATGCCGAGCGTTCTTCGCAACCTTCGAGCGACGCCGCGATGGAAAACGAACAGCGTTTTCTCACCACCGAAAAAGCCAAACCGGGTGTGAAGGAATTGGCTGACGGCATCCTGCTGACCGAGCTGGCACCAGGCACCGGGGCCAAGGCCGGCCCGGATGGAAAAGTGCAGGTGTTGTATACAGGTCGCCTGCCTGATGGCACGGTGTTCGATCAAAACACCCAGCCGCAATGGTTCAACCTCGACAGCGTGATTGCCGGTTGGCGCACTGCATTGCAAAACATGCCGGTGGGGGCGAAATGGCGCTTGGTGATTCCTTCGGATCAGGCCTATGGCGCCGACGGTGCCGGTGACCTGATCGCGCCTTTCACGCCGCTGGTGTTCGAGGTGGAATTGCGCGGCGCGACGAGTTGATCAGGCAATAAAAAACGGTGCGCTTTCGGGCGCACCGTTTTTTTTATCAGCGTTCGGGATCAGGCCTGAACCGGATCTTCTTCCTTGTGTGCTGTGTGCAGCACTTCAATCAAACAATCTTCGAGTTCGAAGCGCTCGTGCAGCAGGCCACCGAGCTCTTTGAATTTCTCGGCAACGCATTTGCCTTCATCGCACAGATCGTTGAACGCGAGCAGCTTCTCGGTGATGACATCGATACGCGGATAGATCGTATCGGCAAGTTCAAGGCCGCGCTTGTCGTTGAACGCCTTGGCTTCGCCAGTCAGCTGTTCGTAGATTTCGAAGTGCCCTGCCGAGACGTAATCGACCAGCACGCCGCAGAATTCCTGCAAAGGCTTGCGGCTCTCGGACAGCGACTCAGGCTGCGCACCGAGCTTGTCGTAGGCACCGATCAGATCTTCACGCTCCTGCAACCAGCGGTCGATCAGCAGATGAACTCCACCCCAGCGTTCCTGAGCATTCTGACAACTTTCGAGCATGGCGATCTCTCTTCCCTTGTGGGTCATGCTGCTCTACACCCGCGCCCCTCTTTTGATGTTGGCTTGGGGGTCGGCCGGGCAGAGCGTCATCGAGCAACATAAATCCAATGACACGTGCGGGCCAGATTATGCCCGCACGCCTATGGCTTCAAGGTACGCAGGAGATAAAGTTCATACAAGTGTTTAATCCCTGATCGGCCTGCGGTGCGACGCTTCGCCGCTGAGCGGTTGTTGCAGAGCGTTCCAGACCAGTCGTATCAGTTGGTAAAACGCCAGAATCGACATTGCCACAAAAAACAGCAGACTCCATTCAGGGATGCTCAGGTCGAACAGCGTCCAGGAAATTTCCACACAATCGGCGGTGCCGCTCACCATGCGCAGGACCGCGCACAACCAGGGCATGTTGCTGAAGAATGTCTCGGGAGCAGGCGAACATTCGACCAGTTGTAGCACCGAATCGCTCTGCATCAACACCTGCCGCCAGGCCGCCGCCGTACCTCCGAGGCTCGCGCAAAGCGCAAACACCCAGTAGAGCGAGAGACCGGCACGTCGCGGTCCATGTACCGCCGCCAGACCACAGCAGACGGTCAGCAGTGTCATGCACAGTCGCTGAACCAGGCACAGGCTGCACGGCACCAGCCCAACCGCGTATTCAAGGTAATAGGAAGCTCCCAGGGCGACAGCCCCCGCAGTGAAAGCAATGAAAAACAAGGAGCGTGAGCAGGCCAACGACATGGCTTTTCCGTAACAGTAGAGACAGGCAGTTACGGTAGAGGAAAGCGCGTCGGCCTTTCAAGGCAGGCAGCTGCCGACACTTCACCAGAGGTGTAGGGAAATCCCGACAGGCAAGAGAGGAATTGATGTAGGACGCTGTAGGACTTTGCCTGGGACGCGTCTTGGCGAGGATTTTTCTGTCATCCGGTGCAGGAGGGAGCACGCCCCTCCCCCTGTTATTTCATGCATGAACCGGAACCGGCAATGGCGCGGCCAGAAGACGCTCATCGAGCAGGCCAAGGCCCTCTTGAAACAGTTGATTACTGCGTTCGGTATCGCCGAGCTGTGCAAGCAGGCGTGCCAGCTCTGCACAGGCTTCGGGATTACGCTGTACGCGCAGGCTGCTTTCCAGATAGTCCCGAGCCTTGCCCCACAAACTGGTTTGCAGGCACAGACGTCCCAGGGTCAACAGCAGGCTTGGATCGGCCGGGTGTTCCTTGAGCCAGCCTTCCGCCGTTTGCAACTGGCGCGCCGGATCGCTGCCGCGCACCAGACCATAAAGACGCGCCAGATGACTGTCGTACCTGCGCTTGATAGCGGTTCGCAGCACTTCCTCCGCTTCGACCTGAGCGCCCAGCTGACGTAGCTGTTCCGCATACGCCAACACCAGCGGCGGCTCCTGACGCTGCGCCGAGGTGAGCTGTTCCCATGCGCGCTTGAGCGACTGCAGCCCTACCGTCCCGTCCTCCTCGCGATGCGCCGCCAGCGAAAGGTTCTCACCCCAGGCACGACGCTCCAGTTCAGTCAGTTCTGCTGGCGGCAGGACTTTATCCTTGCGCAGCTCCGGCAACAGACGGATCACCGACGACCACTCACCGCGCTGTTGATGCAAGCGCTGCAACTGACGCAACGTCTGCGCATTGCGCGGGTGGCGCTCATGCATCGCCTGCAGCGTGACCAGCGCACCATCGGTATCACCGCGATCGGTCTGCAACTGCGCATGACTCAAGGCAATCGCCAACTCGGCTTGCGGCTGACGTTCCAGTGCACGCTCCAGCAAGTGATCGCACTCTTCGTAATTACCCTGCTCGTTGGCCGCACGTGCAGCGCCAAGGTAGTACAAAAGCGGTTGGCGCTCGGCTTCAGCTGCGCGAGACAAATGCCGCTGCGCGCTGGCCCAACGGCCTTCCGCCAGATCCAGTTGACCGTGCTCGATGGCCACCTGCACGCGACGACTGCGATTGCGCCGCGACCATGGATTGACCACGCCGCTGGAGGTCATGACCAGTTCGACCAGCGCCTTGATGCCCCAGATCAGCAGCCACAACACCGCGATCACCGCGAGTGTCGCCCACAAGCTCGCTTCATAGCGCAAGCTCTGGTAAGCGATCAACACGTAACCGGAATGCTGCGCCACGGCAAAACCCAACGCCGCCGTCGCCGCGATCACCAGAAACACGATTACATACAGGCGTTTCATGGCGTGGCCTCCTGCGCGGTGTTGGCGGCAGGTTTGGCGAACGGTTTCACCGACTCTTCAGCATTGACGTTACGTCGCTCCAGATATGCCTGCACCGCACTCAGGGTGCCAGCCAGATCCGGGGTATTGACCGTGACCGGTTCCTTGCTCAGCTCGGCGACCTGCTCCAGCATCACTTTGCTTTGCGGGTTGTCCGGATTGAAATTGCCTTTGAGCACATCCCGCGCCTCGGCCAGCGCCTGGGTGTAGACCGGCGCCTGACCATTCAGGGCTGCCCACTGCGCCTGCTCAAGCGCCAGGCTCAAGGCCAGGCGCACCTGACTCAGGCTCTGCCCGGCCAGCAGCGGTCGCACATTCTTGTCAGCGTTGAAATCGATGCGGATGTAGCGCGAAACCTGATCCCACCATTGCGCCCAGCGACTGGCGCCATCGCCATCGGCGGTCAGGCCCAGCAGCGATTCACCACGATCCTTGTACTCCGGCGCCAGCTCGGTGAGGTCGATGACCTGATCGCGCAACGCGCCGAGGCGCAGGAACAGACCGGTGCGATCCGGTTGTGCCGTGCTGCGCAAAGCGACGAGGGTTTTCGCCACTTGCTCGCGAGCGGCAAACGAGCCGGGGTCATTCTGTTCACGAAGGATTTCATCCGCGCCTTGCACCAAGGCCTGTGCGCTGCTGATGTCCTGCAATGCCGAAAGACGCAGGCTGGCCAGACGCAACAAGTGCTCGGCCTCGGCCAGACGCCAGTCCTTGCGGCTGGCCCCCAGCACTGTTTCCAGACGCTGATTGAGGCGCTGCTGATCACCCTGAAGCTGCGTCACCAGACGCTGGCGCTCGGCAAGTTCATCGGCGCCCGGCAACTGCGCGAGGCGCTCGGTCAGACGCTGTTCATTGAGCTTCAGGCTCTGCGCCTGATCGTTCAATGCCTGCACTTCACCGGACTGCTGTTGCGTGTTGGTCTGCAGGTGGCGCCCCTGCCAGACACCCCAGCCCCCGATCGCGACGCCGGCAGCGCCGAGCAACAGGGCGACGATGGCCAGTCCATTGCCTCGGCGCGGCTCTGTGGCCGGCGGTGGGGTTTCAACCTGGGCGTCGATCACAGGCTGGACATCATCTTTAGGCAAGGCTGTTTCGCTCACGTATCCATCCTTTGCATTAGAAAACGGGCTGGGGACGTTCCCGCAGCGCCGTCAGCAAAGCCGCGGCACTCGCGCCGCGGCAATCCACAACTGTTTGAGCCCCGGCGGCACGTGCCAGCTCGGCGACCCTTGGGCTTGGAACAAACAACGGCAACTGCGCAATGCTCGACCAGGCATCGCCGGCCATCTGCTGCAAGTGCTCGAAACCCTGTCCACTGCTGACCACCAGCCCGTTCAAGCGTTCCGCTTCAATCCGCCGCGACAGCTCCTGCGGCGGATAGGCTGGCAGGTCACGTCGATACAATTCCAGATACTCGACACTAGCACCAAGCGCACGCAGGCGCTCGGCGAGTAGCTCGCGACCGCCCTCGCCGCGCAGGATCAATACCTGCGCACCGGGCTGACTGACGGCCTCACGCAGACGCGGTAATTGCAGCAATGCTTCGCTGTCATCGCCGGCGGCCGGGAAGTTCGCGTCCAGACCATGATCGCTAAGAATCTGCGCAGTTGCCGCGCCGACGCTGAACCACGGCATCGCCAGCGAAGACGAATTACCGAGCAGATCCAGCGCAATGCGAGCCGCCGGTTTGCTGACCACGACTACCGCTTTGCAACCCGGCAACCGCGCAATCGCCTGACGGATTTTCGCAGAGACCGGCAGCGGAACAATGTCCAGAAGCGGCAAACAGCTACTGAAAATCCCCTGCTCGGCCAACGTCTGCGCCAGCGCCGCACAGTCCTCCGCAGGGCGCGTCAGCAGCAGGCGCCAACCGGTCACTCGTGACCTGCCTCGCCGTAGACCGCTTTGAGAATATCGGCAGCACCCTGGCGCAACAGGTCTTCGGCAACCTGCACACCGAGCGCTTCGGCCTCGGCGCGTGGTGCCCGGGCTTCTGCGCTGAGCAGCTTGCCACCGCTCGGCTCACCGACCAGACCGCGCAACCACAACTGCTCGCCTTCGAGCACGGCGTAGCAGGCGATCGGCACTTGGCAGCCGCCATTCAAATGTTTGTTGAGGGCACGCTCGGCGGTGACGCGCGACGTGGTATCGGCGTGGTGCAGCGGCGCGAGCAAGGCGTGGATTTCAGTGTCGGCACTGCGGCATTCGATGCCGACCGCGCCCTGACCACCGGCCGGCAGGCTGTCATCGACGCTGATCGCCGAGGTGATGCGATCTTCAAAACCGAGACGGATCAGGCCGGCCGCCGCAAGGATGATCGCGTCGTACTCACCGGCATCGAGCTTGGCCAGACGGGTGTTGACGTTGCCGCGCAGGAAGCGGATCTCAAGATCCGGGCGGCGCGTCAGCAATTGCGCCTGACGACGCAGGCTCGAGGTACCGACGATGGCGCCGGCAGGCAACGCGTCGAGGCTGGCATAGGTATTGGAAACGAAGGCATCGCGCGGGTCTTCACGTTCGCAGATGCAGAACAGACCGAGGCCTTCCGGGAAGTCCATCGGCACGTCTTTCATCGAATGCACGGCGATGTCGGCTTGGTTTTCCAGCAGTGCGGTTTCCAGTTCCTTGACGAACAGGCCCTTGCCGCCGATCTTCGACAATGGCGAATCGAGCAGCTTGTCGCCGCGACTGACCATGGGCACCAGCGTCACCAACAGGCCCGGGTGGGCCGCTTCCAGACGGGCTTTGACGTATTCGGCCTGCCAGAGGGCCAGCGCACTTTTACGGGTGGCGATGCGGATTTCGCGAGAGGACATGGATCAATCCGTACTGAATAGATACGGCGGATAATAACAGCTCAGCCAAATCCACTTTGACTTGAATCAGAGTCGGCGCGGCCTCCCTGGCCTGCAATGCCCGGTGAAAAGAAGTTCGAAGCACCGGAAAATACCGGGCTACAGGCCCTGCATCATTTTGCGCACACCGGCGACATGCCGACGGCTAACGATCAGCGCATCGCCATTGAGCCCTTTGAGGAACAACTGGAAATGCCCCAGCGGCGTACGTTGCAGACGTTCGATGCGGTCGCGGGCGACCAGGGCGTTGCGGTGGATACGCACAAAGCGCTCGCCGAACTCGTCTTCCAGCGCCTTCAGCGGTTCGTCCAGCAGCACTTCACCGGCCTCGTGGCGCAAGGTCACGTATTTATGGTCCGCAATGAAATAGACCACCTGATCCAGCGGGATCAGTTCGATACCTTTGCGGGTGCGGGCGCTGATGTGGCTGCGCGGGCCGGTGCCGCTTTCGGCAGCGGGACGGGTCAGGGCCGAGAGTTGCGCCCGGTTGGGACGTTCAGCCCGTTTCAGGGCGTCATGCAGATGTTCGGTTCGCACGGGTTTCACCACATAGCCCACGGCGCTGGCCTGCAGGGCTTCCACGGCAAATTCATCGGGGCTGGTGCAAAACACCACGGCGGGCGGCGTTTCTCGTTCGCACAGACGGGCAGCAACCTGCAGGCCATCGAGGCCTGGCATGCGGATATCGAGCAGCACGATATCCGGCTTGTGGCTGTCGATCAGTGCCAACGCCTCCTCGCCATTCGTGGCGCTGGGCTCCAGAACTGTATAACCCTCGAGCTCGCTCACCATTCGGCTGAGGCGCTCGCGAGCCAGTGGTTCGTCATCAACGATCAGGACATTCATATTGCGCTGGATTCCTGCGTGAGTCTCGCACAAGGATAGCGTAGACAGGTGAAGTGACGTCCGTCACCGCGATCCACGCTAAGACTAGCCCGAGCGCCAAAAAGTGCCGTACGTCGGCCAGCAATATTTGCCAGTGTCCGGTTCGTACCGCTCGAAGCCCGCCGTTTCTCGCGTTTTTCACGGGGATTGCCGAAGGACAATTGCACCCACCCCCTCTTCTTATAGTCGGCGGTCAGACCTTTGCGCGATCCGCAGTCACGCCGACCCTTATGTCCTACTGTAGACGCTCGTCGGAACGACATTGCTCAATCGAAAAATATCCTTGCGCAAATCCGCCGGGGGCAGCGCCGACTATGGCCGAGCCAATGAGAAAAAAACGTATCGACCGGTGTCAGCGACAGTCCGGGCAACCCTGTTATTATCCGCGCCAGCGTTTCACGCCTTTTTTCTTCAAGCCGATACGAGCGAATTCATGAGCACTGACAAGACCAATCAGTCCTGGGGCGGCCGCTTCAGTGAACCCGTCGACGCCTTCGTCGCCCGCTTCACCGCCTCCGTCACTTTCGACCAGCGCCTGTATCGCCACGACATCATGGGCTCGATCGCCCACGCCACCATGCTGGCCAAGGTCGGCGTGCTGACCGATGCCGAGCGCGACAGCATCATTGATGGCCTGAAGACCATTCAGGGCGAAATCGAGGCCGGCCAGTTCGACTGGCGCATCGATCTCGAAGACGTGCACATGAACATCGAGGCGCGCCTGACCGATCGCATCGGCGTCACCGGCAAGAAGCTGCACACCGGGCGCAGCCGTAACGATCAGGTGGCCACCGACATCCGCCTGTGGCTGCGCGACGAAATCGACCTGATCCTCGCCGAAATCACCCGCCTGCAAAAAGGCCTGCTGGAACAAGCCGAGCGCGAAGCCGCGAGCATCATGCCCGGCTTCACCCACTTGCAGACCGCGCAGCCAGTGACCTTCGGGCACCACATGCTGGCCTGGTTCGAAATGCTCAGCCGCGACTACGAGCGTCTGGTCGACTGCCGCAAGCGCACCAACCGCATGCCACTGGGCAGTGCTGCGCTGGCCGGCACCACCTACCCGATCGACCGCGAATACACCGCGCAACTGCTGGGTTTCGATGCTGTGGGCGGCAACTCGCTGGACAACGTTTCCGATCGCGACTTCGCCATCGAATTCTGCTCGGCCGCGAGCATCGCGATGATGCACTTGTCGCGTTTCTCCGAAGAGCTGGTGCTGTGGACCAGCGCGCAATTCCAGTTCAGCGATCGGCCGGACCGTTTCTGCACCGGCAGCTCGATCATGCCGCAAAAGAAAAACCCTGACGTGCCAGAGCTGGTGCGCGGCAAGACCGGCCGTGTGTTCGGCGCACTGATGGGCCTGCTGACCTTGATGAAGGGCCAACCGCTGGCCTACAACAAGGACAACCAGGAAGACAAAGAGCCGCTGTTCGACGCTGCCGATACGCTGCGCGACTCGCTGCGGGCCTTCGCCGACATGATTCCGGCGATCAAACCGAAGCACGCGATCATGCGTGAAGCAGCGCTACGTGGTTTCTCCACCGCGACCGATCTGGCGGACTATCTGGTGCGTCGTGGCTTGCCGTTCCGTGATTGCCACGAGATCGTTGGCCACGCCGTGAAATACGGCGTGGACACTGGCAAGGATCTGGCCGAGATGAGCCTGGAAGAACTGCGCCAGTTCAGCGACCAGATCGAGCAGGACGTGTTTGCCGTGCTGACCCTGGAAGGCTCGGTGAATGCCCGTGACCATATCGGCGGCACTGCGCCGGCGCAGGTCAAAGCGGCTGTGGTGCGCGGTCAGGCCCTGATCGCTAGCCGCTAACAGCCAAAAGCCAAAAGCATCGCGAGCAGGCTCACTCCTACATTGGAATGCGTTCCCCTGCAGGAGTGAGCCTGCTCGCGATAGCTGCCTTCAACTCACTACAAACCTCACTTCTTGGCAGCGATCATCGCCAAAAACGCCGGCATCGCCGCTTCCTTGTCCGCCGCAATCTTCTGCACATGCGGATTCTGCTCAAGCTTCTCCAGCAATGCTTTCGCCTGCGGCATCTCTGCCAGCAAATCAATCCCGAACAGCTTCTGCCCGACCGCACAGGCCAGCGGTACGCTGTAGAGGAAGTACAAATCGGCAATGCTCAGGCTGTCGCCCGCCACGTACGGGGCGAATTTGCCGTGCCGGCCCAGCGCCGCAAAACCCAGCTGCAATTCAGTCTTGGTCTTTTCCTTGATCGCCTCCGGCAGGCTGATGCCGAAAAATGCTTCGCCATAACAGGCACGCCCCGGCAACTCGATGTACAGCTCGATTTCCTTGGCGATCGCCAGCACCTGCGCGCGCTCGAACGGATCGCTCGGCAGCAGCGGCGTGCCTTTCTGGGTCTGTTCGAGGTATTCGAGAATGATCGCGGTCTCGTTAATGAAACCGGCGTCCACGCCCAGCACCGGTACTTTGCCGCGCGGGCTGATGGCCAGTGATTCCGGGGTCGGTGTCGGGTAGAACGTGACCTCTTCGAACGGCAGGCCTTTTTCCAGCAGCGCCAGTTTGACCATGTTGTAGTAGTTGCTGACTGAGAATCCGTAGAGCTTGAGCATCACATAGCCTCCAGGCCGTGCGGGGTGGGCAGTGCCTGTTTATAGATCGCCGGGGCAAATCCCGCCAGCAGCATCACGCCGCTGAATGCGGGTAAACTGGCGCCTTTCCATGAGGAGCCTGCCATGAGCGAGCCGACAGACATCGACAACGACGAAGAAGAGTTCACCGAGGCTACTTTGATCGAAGCCATCGAGAACCAGATCGAAAGCGACAACCCACCAGCAGCCAAAGCGACTTTCAACAAGCTGACACTGGTGGGTGTGGAGCGCGAAGAGATCCTCAATCTGATGGCGCATGTGCTGGCCTACGAGATTGACGCGATGCTTGATGAAGACCGTGCATTTGATACCGAATGGTACGAAGCGGCGTTGCGTGCATTGCCGGAATTACCGCCAGAAAAGCAGTAAGCCCCGATCCTGTAGGAGTGAGCCTGCTCGCGATAGCGTCCTGTCAGTGAAGACTATGCTGACAGGCACTCCGCTATCGCGAGCAGGCTCACTCTACAATGTTTGTAACGTATCCATCCAGCCAACTCCCGGGCCCCGACTACACTGGAATCCGCCTCAAGACAAAATCCCTGATCTGAGCACTGGACATGCCGCAAAAGCGGGTTCACCTTAGGGGCGCTGTCGTCCAATTCCTAGAAAGTCTGGAGTCCTTATGTCGCTTACCCCTGAGTTGGTTGCCGAACTGGAAGTCCTCGCACTCTTTCCCCTGGACAGTTCCCAGGAAGGTTTGAAAATTCATCAGACCGCTGCCCCGAAACATATTTCTGCCGCCAAACGCCTCTTTGAAAAAGACCTGACCGATCAGCCCGATGGCGGTTATCTGACCAGCCTCGGTCGCGACGCCGCACAAAATGTGCAAACCGTGCTGACCATTCTGAGAGAGCAGGAAACCGCCTGATCCTCCCCGACTTTGCCCACGGGAACTCCTGCCACGGGATTTCCGCGGGCCTGCCCGGTCGCTCGCGATAGAAATCTGACGTCAAAAACAAATTCAGCTTAAAAGTCCCGCTGCGCTAAGGCTAAACTGCCTGACATTCCGAGACCCTCTACGTCCGAGCCTGCGAGCCGGTTTGAGCTGACATGACGCGCACCCACGAAATCCGCCCTGACCTGGACGAAGGTATCGACCGCAAGGTCCTCAGCCAGCTGCGCGCACGCTTTCTCAAACTCAATGAAGGCCGCCTCGGCCGCGCCCTTGAAGGCCTGTCGACACGCCAACAGAGCGTGTTGACGCTGTTGCCGCTGTTCTTCCACGTCAACCATCCGCTGCTGCCGGGTTATGTCTCGGGCAGTACACCGGCCGGAGTGTCCAATTACGAGCCGGACGCCGATGCGCTTGTCGAAGCTCAGCGCCTGACCCGTTCGTTTTCCTACAAGCCGCGCCATGGCAGCAATCCGCCGCGACCGATTCATGGCCTTTTCCTGATGGGCAGCCTTGGCACGCTGGCGCAGGCCGATCAAAGCGACATGGACGTGTGGGTTTGCCACGCGCCAGACCTAGGCGAAAACGAACTCGCCGAACTGAGCAAAAAATGTCAGTTGCTCGAAATCTGGGCGGCCAGCCAAGGTGCCGAAGCGCATTTCTTTCTCATCGACCCGGTGCGCTTCGTCAAAGGCGAACGCGACACCCAGCTCAGCTCGGAAAACTGCGGAACCACTCAGCACTATCTGCTACTGGACGAGTTCTACCGCACGGCGATCTGGCTGGCCGGGCGCACGCCGATCTGGTGGCTGGTGCCGGTCTACGAAGAAACCGCCTACGACCAATACACCCACACGTTGCTGTCGAAGCGTTTTATTCGGGCCGACGAAACCCTCGACCTCGGCCACTTGGCGACGATTCCGCCGGGCGAGTTCATTGGCGCCGGCCTGTGGCAATTGTTCAAGGGCATCGAGTCACCCTACAAATCGGTACTCAAACTGCTGCTGACCGAGGTCTACGCCAGCGAACACCCGCGCGTGCAGTGCCTGAGCCTGCGCTTCAAGAAAGCTGTGTTCGCCAATCAGCTCGATCTCGACGAGCTGGACCCGTACATGGTCGTGTACCGGCGCATCGAGGAATATCTGACTGCGCGCAATGAGCCGGAACGTCTGGAACTGGTGCGCCGCGCGCTGTACCTGAAGGTCAACCGCAAGCTCACCGGCAACAGCCGCACCCAAAGCTGGCAGCGTTCATTGCTGGAAAGGCTGGCCAGTGAATGGCATTGGGATCAGCGCCAACTCGCCCTGCTCGATAGCCGCAGCCAGTGGAAAGTCCGTCAAGTCAGCGCCGAGCGCCGCGCGCTGGTCAACGAACTGAATTACAGCTACCGCTTCCTGACCCAGTTCGCCCGTACCGAGCAGACTGTCAGCCTGATCAACAAGCGCGATCTCAACGTCCTCGGTCGCCGTCTCTACGCTGCGTTCGAACGCAAGGCCGACAAGGTCGAGTTCATCAATCCCGGTATCGCCCCGGATCTGGCTGAAGATACTTTGACCCTGGTGCAGTCGCGCAATAAAAAGGAACCGGGGCAAACTCAGTGGGGCCTCTACAACGGCAGCCTGACCGCGCTGGAGTGGGAACACTTCGCACCGATCAAGCGCAGTCGCGAGCTGCTCGAACTGCTGACCTGGTGCCACCGCAACGGCGTGATCGACAGCAGCACGCGACTGGCTCTGCATCCCGGCAACAGCGACCTGAGCGAGTTCGAGCTGTTCAACCTGCTCGGCAGCCTGCAGCAGTGCATCGCCCTGCCCTTGGCCACCGTGGCCGAAGAGCCGTTGCTGCGGGCCGCCGTGCCGAGTGAAGTGCTGATGCTGGTCAACGTCGGCGTCGACCCGCTCAAGCATCACCGCGACCTGAATATCCTGATGACCACCGAGCGCACTGACTCATTGAGCTACGCCGGTGTGCGCGAAAACCTCGTGCTGACGCTCGATCAGGTCACGCTCAACAGCTGGAACGAGGTGTTGGTCAACCGTTTCGACGGGCCTCACGCTTTGCTCGACTGCCTGCGCGACTACCTCAACAATCTGCCACGCGGACCGTTGCAGCCCTCGCTGAAAGTGCGCTGCTTCTGCCACAACCGCGCGCAATTCATCGCCCGCCGCGTCGAGGAAATCGTCGACACCGCGCAAAACCTGCTGCTCAGTGATTTGAACCACCGCTATTTGATTCAGGTGCAGCAGCACTATCACGTTTTGGAGTTGGTGCCGGGCCAGGTCAACCATGTCGCCCTCGCCACCCTGCCGGCGTTGCTGGATTACCTCGGTGAAGAGCAGCCGCGCTACAGCCCGCTGCATCTGGACCCGATGGCGCTGGAAGAACACGACCTCGCGCTGATCCTGCCGATGGGCCAGCCGGAATGCATTCAGGTGTTCTACCGGATCACCGAGCAGCAGGCCGAGCTGTACGTGCTGGATGAATTCAACGCGCTGTGGCAGCAGCATTTGCCGTACCACGACGAGCAGAGTCTGCTGGTGCCGCTGCAGCGTTTCCTGCAATCGATCCTGTTCCGCCGCGAAGCGGTGCTACCGATGGATGGCAGCGCGGAGGTGCGCCTCGACACTTTGTATTACCAGTTATTGCCTTCCGGCCAAGGGCGCGCACGACGAGTGGAAGTGCGACCAGCACCGCAGACGCCCGTGAACAAGCCGTTCTACGACGTGCAGGCGATCGTCGGCAAAGCCACACCGGGCGAAGTGCAGGTCACTTTGTATTGCAATCAACGGGAATTCAGCGAGCTGGAGCATGGCGACCAGCTGTTCAGCGTGGTCGCCCGGGAGATCGTCGAGCAGCGCCGCGAAAGCGAACGCTATCGCTGCTACATCACCGACCTCGACCTTTCGGGCCTGCTCGGTGATGGGCAGAGCTCAAGCAATCTGTATCTGCGCTACAAGGCTGACCTGGAGCGCGCCCTGAACGAGGCGCTCGAACAGGTCTGAGGCGGGGTTACTCGGGGAAGGCGCCACCGTTGGCCGGCTGCGACTCGACTTCGAGCAGGGTCAGCTTGAGGGTCTTGCCACCTGGAGCCGGCCAGTCGATGTGCTGACCGACTTTCAGGCCCAGCAGTGCGCTGCCGACGGGCGCCAGAATGGAGATCTTGCCTTCATCGGCGTTGGCATCCTTGGGGTAGACCAGCGTCAGGTGGTAATCCTTGCCACTGCCTTCTTCGCGGCAATGCACACGGGAATTCATGGTCACGACATCAGCGGGCACTTCATCGTGGCCGACCACGGTATCGGCGCGGTCCAGCTCGGTTTGCAGCGCAATCACGCCCGGCGCAGCCTGGTCTTTCTCGTTCAGGTTGTCGATCAGGCGCTCCAGACGTTGCACGTCCAGACGGGTAAGGGTGATGGAAGGTGCGGTCATGATCCGGGCAGACTCCTTTCTTCTGCACACAAAAAAAGCAAAACCCCGCCAAAAAAGACGGGGTTTTCACCAGGCCTCGATGGGTTGAGGCGTGTTCGGACACTATCACAGCTCAAAAAATATACAAGTCATCCACCCGGCCACCCCTGTAGGAGCTGCCGCAGGCTGCGATCTTTGCTTCTAAAGATTAAAGATCAAAAGATCGCAGCCTTCGGCAGCTCCTACATTGAGGAGTCGCGTCGGTCTGCGGCCTGAGCGCAGATGACCCGGCGGCGCTCGTCGTCCGCCGAGCGCCATTCGCGTATGTCTTCGACATGGCGGAAGCAGCCGAGGCAGACCTTTTGCTCGTCCAGTCGGCACACGCCGCTGCACGGCGAAGGCACTGCCGCGCTGACATTGCTGTAAAGCGGCTTCGGTGGACGAACGGGAGCGGTATCAGTCACGGAATCACAGACCTTCGAAATCGAATTCGGCGCCGGCCTGTTGCTTGACGATGCGCTCGAGCATTTCGCCCAGTTGCTCTTCGCTCTTGTCGCACATCCAGCGCTCGCTTTCTTCGTCGTAGTCGAAGTGGAAACCACCGGACACCGCCGCCAGCCACAGCTGACGCAGCGGCTCCTGACGGCTGAAGATCAGCTGCGAGCCGTTTTCGAACTTGACGGTGAGCACACCGGCCGAGTTCTCCATGTCGATATCCAGGTCGCTTTCATCAAAGATGTCTTCCAGTTTTTCCTGGGTTTCATCGACCAGATCGTGGAAACGGGCTTCGGACAAACTCATTGCGGCAACCTCAAAAAATGTCTGATCAGGCTCAAGCGCCGAAAGATACGGACGCTGCCGGCCGATTGCAAAGATTAACGACCAAGCACCCTGCCCCACGCCTGACACCCAACCCTTGTAGGAGTGAGGCTGCTCGCGATAGCGGTGTGTCAGTCAACATATATGTATCTGACACTCCGCTATCAGGAGCAGGCTCACTCCTACAGGAGATTGCGGCGGTTCGGGCAGCTTTGGGCAAGCCCCGCCGGACGGGAACCCCCTCGCATAGGCAAGCTGCCGGGTGGCCGGTATACTCCGGCGCAATTAACGCATTTTCAAGGATTTCGCCATGAAGCGCCTGATCTCTTCCCTTGCTGCGCTCGTCGCGGTTGCCTGCCTCGTTTCGGCCTGTGGTCAAAAAGGCCCGCTGTACCTGCCGGATGACGATCAGGACCCGGCCGAGCAAGCCCAGTCTTCGCAGAAGCAACCGTCCAAAGCACACAAGCACGACGTTTACCAATAAGGGATCGCCATGGACGCTTTTAACTACCGTGGCGGGGAACTGTTCGCGGAAGGTGTGGCGCTGTCCGCCATTGCCGATCGCTTCGGCACGCCTACTTATGTTTACTCGCGCGCACACATCGAAGCCCAGTATCTGGCTTACGCCGATGCCTTGGCCGGCATGCCGCACCTGGTCTGCTTTGCGGTCAAAGCCAACTCCAACCTCGGCGTGCTGAATGTCCTGGCCCGTCTCGGCGCCGGTTTCGACATCGTTTCCCGTGGCGAGTTGGAGCGCGTACTGGCTGCTGGCGGCAGCGCTGACAAGATCGTCTTCTCCGGTGTCGGCAAGACCCGTGACGACATGCGTCGCGCACTGGAAGTCGGCGTGCACTGCTTCAACGTCGAATCCACCGACGAGCTGGAACGCCTGCAAGTGGTCGCCGCCGAGCTGGGCGTTCGCGCCCCGGTATCGCTGCGGGTGAACCCGGACGTCGATGCCGGCACCCACCCGTACATTTCCACCGGTCTCAAAGAGAACAAGTTCGGCATCGCCATTGCTGACGCCGAAGACGTGTACGTGCGTGCCGCGCATCTGCCGAACCTGGAAGTGGTTGGCGTCGACTGCCACATCGGTTCGCAACTGACCACGCTGCCACCGTTCCTCGATGCCCTCGACCGTCTGCTGGATCTGGTCGATCGTCTCGGCGATTGCGGCATTCACCTGCGCCACATCGATCTCGGTGGTGGTTTGGGCGTGCGTTATCGCGATGAAGAGCCGCCATTGGCTGCCGATTACATCAAAGCCGTGCGCGAGCGTCTGAACGGTCGTGATCTGGCGCTGGTGTTCGAGCCAGGCCGTTTCATCGTTGCCAACGCCGGCGTGCTGCTGACTCAGGTCGAGTACCTCAAGCACACCGAACACAAAGACTTCGCCATCGTCGACGCAGCGATGAACGACCTGATCCGCCCGGCGCTGTATCAGGCGTGGATGGACGTTACGGCGGTCAAACCGCGTGACACCGCTGCGCGCAAATACGACATCGTTGGCCCGATCTGCGAAACCGGGGACTTCCTCGCCAAGGATCGCGAATTGGCCTTGGCCGAAGGCGATCTGCTGGCCGTGCATTCGGCCGGTGCCTACGGTTTTGTGATGAGCTCCAACTACAACACTCGCGGCCGCGCCGCCGAAGTGCTGGTAGATGGCGATCAGGTTTTTGAAGTGCGCCGCCGCGAAACCGTGGCCGAGCTGTTTGCCGGCGAAAGCCTGCTGCCGGAGTAACCCATGCTGCTGCGTTTTACTAAAATGCACGGCTTGGGCAATGACTTCATGGTTCTCGACCTGGTCAGCCAGCACGCGCATATTCAGCCAAAGCACGCCAAGCAATGGGGCGACCGCCACACCGGCATCGGTTTCGACCAGCTGCTGATCGTCGAGGCGCCGAGCAACCCGGACGTGGATTTCCGTTACCGGATTTTCAACTCCGACGGCTCGGAAGTTGAGCAGTGCGGCAACGGCGCGCGCTGCTTTGCGCGCTTCGTGCTCGACAAGCGTCTGACCGCGAAACGGCAGATCCGCGTCGAGACCAAGGGCGGCATCATCGAACTGGACGTGCGTAACGACGGCCAGATCGGCGTGAACATGGGCGCCCCGCGTCTGGTGCCAGCGGATATTCCGTTCGACGCGCCAGCGCAAGCCATCAGCTACCAGCTGGAAGTCGACGGCACCACGGTCGAACTGGCCGCCGTGTCGATGGGCAACCCTCACGCAGTGCTGCGCGTGCAGGACATCAACAGCGCACCGGTGCATGAACTGGGGCCGAAAATCGAACACCATCCGCGCTTCCCCGCGCGAGTGAATGTTGGTTTTCTCCAGGTCATCGACCGCAACCGCGCGCAACTGCGCGTCTGGGAACGTGGCGCCGGGGAAACCCAGGCCTGCGGCACCGGCGCGTGTGCAGCGGCTGTCGCTGCGATCAGCCAGGGGTGGATGGATTCGCCACTATTGATCGACCTGCCAGGCGGGCGTCTGTCCATTGAATGGGCGGGCCCTGGCCAACCGGTGCTGATGACCGGTCCGGCAGTGCGTGTATACGAAGGACAAGTACGTCTTTGAGTGAGCAGAAACCATGACCGATAAGCCTCAGGTACCCGCCCGACAGTCCGACGAATCAGCGTCCGAGAGCCTGGAGGCGGCAGCGGTTGCCGCATACCTCGAGGCGCATCCGGACTTCTTCGTCGAGCACGAAGAACTGCTGCCTGCACTGCGCATTCCGCACCAGCGTGGCGATACCGTTTCGTTGGTTGAGCGGCAGATGACCATTCTGCGCGACCGCAACATCGAGATGCGTCATCGCCTCTCGCAGTTGATGGACGTCGCCCGCGACAACGATCGCCTGTTCGACAAGACCCGTCGCCTCATTCTTTCCTTGATGGATGCCAGCAGCCTCGAAGACGTGGTGATCAGCGTCGAAGACAGTCTGCGCCAGGACTTTCAGGTGCCTTTTGTCAGCCTGATCCTGCTCGGGGACAACCCGGCGCCGGTCGGTCGTTGGGTGACCCACGCCGACGCCCAAGTCGCTATCGGCGGTCTGCTCACCGAAGGCAAAAGCGTCAGCGGCACCCTGCGCGAGCACGAGCTGGATTTCCTCTTCGGCGAAGAACAGCGCAAGCAGATCGGTTCCACTGCCGTCGTTGCGGTCAGCCATCAGGGTATCCATGGCATTCTGGCAATCGCCAGCCGTGATCCGCAGCACTACAAGAGTTCGGTCGGCACGCTGTTCTTGAGCTACATCGCCGAAGTCATGGGCCGCGTGCTGCCACGGGTCAACAGCTCCCTGCGCTCGGTACGCTGAACATGGAACGACAACTGGACGCTTACTGCGAACATCTGCGCAGTGAGCGGCAGGTGTCGCCGCACACACTGTCGGCCTACCGCCGCGACCTCGATAAAGTCCTCGGCTGGTGCATCAAACAGAACATCGGCAGCTGGGCAGCGCTGGATATTCAGCGTTTGCGCAGCCTGATAGCCCGCTTGCATGCGCAGGGCCAGTCTTCGCGCAGTCTCGCCCGATTGCTTTCGGCGGTGCGCGGGCTCTATCACTATCTGAATCGCGAAGGACTTTGCGACCATGATCCGGCGACCGGTCTGGCGCCGCCGAAAGGCGAGCGCCGCCTGCCGAAAACCCTCGATACCGACCGTGCGCTGCAGTTGCTTGAAGGTGCGGTCGAAGATGATTTTCTCGCACGGCGCGATCAGGCGATTCTGGAATTGTTCTACTCCTCCGGCCTGCGCCTTTCCGAACTGACCGGGCTCAATCTCGATCAGCTCGACCTCGCCGATGGCATGGTTCAAGTCCTCGGCAAGGGCAGCAAGACCCGACTGCTACCGGTGGGCAAAAAGGCCCGCGAAGCGCTCGCACAATGGCTGCCATTGCGGGCCATGACCAATCCGGCGGACGACGCTGTATTCGTCAGCCAGCAAGGTCGACGCCTCGGTCCACGAGCGATTCAGGTGCGGGTCAAACTGGCCGGTGAGCGTGAACTGGGGCAAAACCTGCACCCGCACATGCTGCGGCACTCCTTCGCCAGCCATTTGCTGGAGTCCTCGCAAGATCTGCGCGCCGTGCAGGAATTGCTCGGCCACTCGGACATCAAGACCACGCAGATCTACACCCACCTGGACTTCCAGCACTTGGCGGCGGTCTACGACAGCGCCCATCCACGGGCCAAACGCATGAAAGGCGACGATTCATGAGTATCCAGTTGATCACCTTCGACCTCGACGACACCCTCTGGGACACCGCGCCAGTGATCGTCAGCGCCGAAGCGGTATTGCGCGAATGGCTGAGCGAACATGCGCCGAATCTCGGCGCGGTGCCGGTGGAGCATTTGTGGGCGATTCGTGAGCAAGTGCTGGCCAATGAGCCGGGGCTGAAACATCGGATCAGCGCGCTGCGTCGGCGGGTGTTGTTTCATGCGATGGAAGACGCTGGGTACGCCCATGACGAAGCCACCGACCTGGCAGACAAGGGTTTTGAAGTGTTTCTGCATGCGCGGCATCAGATCGAAGTTTTTCCTGAAGTCGAGCCAGTGCTGGAAATTCTCGCCAATGATTACGCGCTTGGCGTAGTCACCAATGGCAATGCCGATGTGCGGCGATTGGGCCTGGCGGATTACTTCAAGTTTGCGCTGTGTGCGGAAGATATCGGCATCGCCAAGCCGGATGCGCGGTTGTTCCACGAGGCCTTGCAGCGCGGGGGCGCTACAGCCGAAACCGCTGTGCATATCGGCGATCATCCGGGTGATGACATTGCCGGGGCGCAGCAGGCGGGGTTGCGGGCGATCTGGTTTAACCCGGCGGGCAAGGTCTGGGAAGCGGAGCGCTTGCCGGATGCTGAAATCCGTAGCCTGACTGACTTGCCAGCCGTACTCGCGCGCTGGAATGCCCAGCACTGACCCTAAATTCACCTCATCCCCTGTGGGAGCTGGCTTGCCAGCGATGAGGCCAGCACATTCAACATCAATGTTGTCTGACAGGCCGCCATCGCTGGCAAGCCAGCTCCCACAGGGTCTGCCTCGTCTTCAAATGTTTATCCAGGCATGAAAAAGCCCGCAGCGACGGCGGGCTTTTTCAGCAAGCAAGCGGCACGCCTCAGATAGGGCGGCTACCGTACTTGTTGTCCGGCTTCTTCGGAGGATCGGCGACCACATTGGCCTCCACTTCCTGAACCTTGCCGCCGCGAGACAGGAATTCTTCCATGGCCTTGGCCAGGGCGTCGCGCTCCTTGTTCTTGGCTTCAATGCTCGGCAACTCGTCTACCGACACCGCAGCCTTGGCTTTGCCTTTGGCAGCCGGGGCCGGCGTATCGTCGCCGCCATCGTCATCGGCAACGTCTTCCGCTGCCGCTTCCAGGCCTTCCTCGGCCTCGTCTTCGTCGCCTACTTCGAGGTCGTCGTTTTCCAGATCATCGTCGCTCATGTTCTACCTCATGACTTGCGAAAAGCAGATTAGTTATAGACCAGCTTTGGCAACTGTCGAAAGTCGCCGTTAAAAAATCAGTAACCATTGATGACCAACGGTTTACGCCCCATCACCGTGCAAGGTGGCGAGGACTTTTCGAGCACCGCCATGATCACGGTGCTCGCCCAGATAAACGCCTTGCCAGGTCCCCAGTGCCAGACGGCCTGCCGAAACCGGCAGACTGACCTGGCAACCAAGCACGCTGGCCTTGAAGTGCGCCGGGAGGTCGTCCAGGCCTTCGTCGTTATGCTCATAGCCGTCTGTTCCTTGTGGGATCAGACGATTGAAAAATCGTTCGAAGTCGCGACGGACCGCCGGATCGGCGTTCTCGTTGATGGTCAACGACGCCGAGGTATGCTGCAGCCACAAATGCAACAGACCGACCCGGCACTCCCTGAGTTCAGGCAGCCCCGCGAGTAACTCGTCCGTTACCAGATGAAAGCCCCGGGGCCGTGCCCGCAGGGTTATCAGAGTCTGTTGCCACATACAGTTCTCCGCACGTTCGGGGCGCATTCTAGCGCGCTCTGGGAAAAAACAAAGGCCCTAATATTCGCTCAATGATGTAAGCCATTGGCCGGTGAAAAACCGCCGTCGTAAACACGACTAAAGGCGTACGAAAAATCCTTTCAGCTTCTCTCTCAATGACAAATTCCAGACAAAAAAATGCCCGGCGAACCGGGCAAGTTTTTTTGATGCGCGTACTTACAGGTTGTAGCCGCGTTCGTTGTGTTGTGCCAGATCGAGACCGACCGACTCTTCTTCCTCGGTCACACGCAGACCCATCACGGCGTCCAGGACTTTGAGGATGATGAAGGTGACGATCGCGGTGTAGATCACCGTGAAGCCCACGCCTTTGACCTGAATCCACACTTGCGCACCGATATCGGTAACGGTGCCGAAGCCACCCTGAGCGGGAGCTGCAAACACACCGGTCAGAATCGCACCGAGGATACCGCCGATACCGTGCACGCCGAACGCGTCCAGGGAATCGTCATAACCGAGTTTGCGTTTCAGGGTGGTGGCGCAGAAGAAGCACACCACACCTGCGGCCAGACCGATCACCAGTGCGCCCATCGGGCCCACGGTGCCGGCTGCCGGAGTGATCGCCACCAGACCGGCAACCACACCCGAGGCGATGCCCAGTGCGCTTGGCTTGCCGTGGGTGACCCACTCGGCAAACATCCAGCCCAGCGCGGCCGCAGCGGTAGCGATTTGAGTGACCAGCATCGCCATGCCGGCGGTGCCGTTGGCCGCCGCTGCGGAACCGGCGTTGAAGCCGAACCAGCCGACCCACAGCATCGCCGCGCCCATCAGGGTGTAACCGAGGTTGTGCGGAGCCATCGGGGTGGTCGGGAAGCCTTTACGCTTGCCCAACACCAGGCAGGCAATCAGGCCGGCCACACCAGCGTTGATGTGCACCACGGTGCCGCCCGCGAAGTCGAGCACGCCCCAGTCCCACATCAGGCCGCCGTTGCCGGACCAGACCATGTGCGCGATCGGTGCATATACCAGGGTGAACCAGATAGCCATAAAGATCAGCATCGCGGAGAACTTCATCCGCTCGGCGAACGCACCGACGATCAGCGCCGGGGTGATGATCGCGAAGGTCATCTGGAAGGTGATGAACACCGCCTCAGGGAACAACGCCGCAGGACCAGTCAGGCTCGAAGGCGTGACACCGGCGAGGAACGCCTTGCCCATGCCGCCGAAGAACGAGTTGAAATTGACGACGCCCTGCTCCATACCGGTGGTGTCGAACGCAATGCTGTAGCCATAAATGACCCACAGGATGCTGATCAGACCGGTAATGGCGAAGCACTGCATCATCACGGAAAGAATGTTTTTCGAGCGAACCATGCCGCCGTAGAACAGCGCCAGGCCGGGGATGGTCATGAACAGCACAAGTGCCGTCGAGGTGAGCATCCAGGCAGTGTCGCCGGAATTGAGGACCGGGGCCGCCACTTCGTCTGCCGCCATTGCAAGGCTTGGCATTACGATAGACAACAGGGCTCCTAGCCCTGCGAATTTACGCAGAGTCATATTGTTTTCTCCTGGGGCGTTGGGGTTTGTGGCGGCGTTTAAATCGCGTCGGTATCGGTTTCGCCGGTACGGATGCGAATCGCCTGTTCCAGATTGACCACGAAGATCTTGCCGTCACCGATCTTGCCGGTGTTGGCCGCTTTGGTTATCGCCTCGATAACCCGATCCAGATCCTTGTCGTCGATGGCCACGTCGATTTTCACCTTGGGCAGAAAATCGACCACATATTCCGCGCCGCGATACAGCTCGGTGTGACCCTTCTGCCGGCCGAAGCCTTTGACTTCAGTAACGGTAATGCCCTGCACGCCGATTTCGGACAGCGACTCGCGCACGTCGTCCAACTTGAACGGCTTGATGATGGCAGTGACTAGCTTCATGAAACTCTCTCCCGAATTGGTGGACTTGCCCCAGGAAAACAAACCCGACTCAAGTCTAAGCGCAGTGCCTGGCTTTGTAACGCATCGTCGGCCGTACCTGCCCGACTGACGCCAGCTAACCGCTGCCGACGAAACTCCCCGCTCCGTCTGCCGCACTGCATTCGTCACAGCGACTGCATCAGTGCATGGGTCGAAGGTGACTAAGCAGAAACCTTGCCATCTCGCCAAAATCCCCTGATTTCAAGCCCTTGGCCGCTGCTGCAAGCCGTCCCGTGCAAAACGCTATCCGGATACGCACAACAACGGTGCGTCGCCGTCCGTCCGCCTGCGCGAAAAGCGTGCATCCCTGACCGCGAGATTGACTATAGACACTGCGTGATACACTGCCGGCCATTGTTCCCAGGACATCCAACATGCTCGCGCCCAAAGCCTTCCTCGCCGCCCTGAGCGGCCCCGCCTCCCGCCTCTTCAGCGGCGACACCCCTCTGCCGAAAGCCGAAATCGAAAGCCAGTTCAAGATGCTGCTGCAAAGCGCCTTCAGCAAACTCGACCTGGTCAGCCGTGAAGAGTTTGATAGCCAGATGGTTGTGTTGGCGCGCACTCGCGCACGCCTCGAGAGCCTTGAAGCCAAGGTTGCCGAGATGGAAGCGAAGCTGACGCCGCCAGCCGAATAACCCCGCAATTCCCTGTGGGAGCTAGCCTGCTAGCGATTGAAGGTCGGCACGACCTTCCCGTTCTTGGCAAACATTCGAAGTATGTATGTCGAAAGGCCAATAAAACCGCTCCTGCCGAGGCAGGAGCGGTTTCCGTCAGATCAATCCTTACAACGAATTATTCCAACGGTCTCGCAGAATCTCGTACAGGCGAAAAGCCCATAACGCGATACTGACGAGGCGCCACATATGTTTAAGAAACTTAGACATACTTTGGCCCTCCTTGCGTGGGGCCAAACCTCCGATGCACTTTCCGGCGTACGAACACCTTCGGGACTACACACGAGTGTGTCCGCCAAGGCGGCCGGGTGTGGGCTCCCCAAGATCAGCACCGGCACGGGTCTCAAACCGTGTCGAGGAACATGAATTTTTTACGCTCCCGGCCACACTTTGCGAACACTCGATGAGTGGGCATCGTCACGGCGAATGGTATTCGCTGTCCGGCCGTGGCATTTAAACAAGTTGTATCAAGTCGTTATCATGTACCGGCAAACCGATGTCGGTCCTCGAATCTTTTAATCGATTGATTGGCTGAAATTTCAATGATGCTTGCGCCACCGGTCAAATATGCATAATCTCGGGAAACACGAGTGTGTCCGCAAAGGATGCGCAGGCCTTGGCCTCACCGAAGCCTGCATATAAAAAACCGCCTTCTCAAGGCGGTTTTTTTTCGTCTCGATTTTTATGGGGCATGACCCATAATCCACGTTTACCTCACGGAGGCCACTGCGAAGCATCCATGTGAAAGCACCGAACTATTTGCGGAGTGCCTACGCCGACCATGAGCTAGCCAGCTCAAATGTCCGCCTCCGGCAACATCCAGTGAAAGTTTGCCCTTAAAACTGTCCGACCAACGCCCTCTCCCCAGACTACCCTTCAAAAACCCGCAGGAAGCGGCTCCCCGATTCAGCTCAAGGAACGACCATGTCCCTCTCCATCGTCCACAGTCGCGCCCAGATTGGCGTGGAAGCCCCCGCTGTCACCGTCGAAGTCCATCTGGCCAACGGTCTGCCGTCGCTGACCATGGTCGGCCTGCCCGAGGCAGCGGTGAAGGAGAGCAAGGATCGGGTGCGCAGCGCGATCATCAATTCCGGGCTGCAGTTTCCGGCGCGGCGGAGCACTTTGAATCTGGCGCCGGCGGATCTGCCCAAGGATGGCGGGCGGTTTGATCTGGCGATTGCCTTGGGAGTTCTGTCGGCGAGTGTGCAGGTGCCGTGTCTGACGCTGGATGATGTGGAATGTCTGGGAGAGTTGGCATTGTCCGGAGCAGTGCGGCCGGTGCGCGGGGTGCTACCGGCAGCATTGGCGGCGCGCAAGGCGGGGCGTGCGCTGGTGGTGCCGCGAGCGAATGCCGAGGAGGCCTGCCTGGCTTCGGGGTTGAAGGTGTTTGCGGTGGATCATCTGCTCGAGGCGGTGGCGCATTTCAATGGGCATACGCCGGTTGAGCCCTATGTATCCGATGGATTGATGCACGCCAGCAAGCCTTATCCCGACTTGAATGAAGTGCAAGGGCAAGTAGCGGCCAAACGAGCGTTGCTGATTGCTGCTGCGGGTGCCCATAACTTGTTGTTCAGCGGGCCGCCGGGGACGGGTAAGACATTGTTGGCGAGTCGCCTGCCGGGGCTGTTGCCGCCGCTGGCCGAGAGTGAAGCACTGGAGGTGGCGGCGATTCAGTCAGTCGCCAGTGGCGCCCCGCTGACCCATTGGCCGCAGCGCCCCTTCCGTCAACCGCACCACTCGGCATCAGGGCCGGCACTCGTTGGTGGCAGCTCGAAACCACAACCCGGCGAAATCACCCTCGCCCACCATGGTGTGCTGTTTCTCGATGAATTGCCGGAGTTTGATCGCAAGGTTCTGGAGGTTTTAAGGGAGCCTTTGGAGTCGGGATTCATCGTGATCGCCCGGGCCAAGGATCGCGTGCGTTTTCCCGCGCGCTTTCAACTGGTCGCAGCGATGAACCCCTGCCCCTGTGGATATCTGGGCGAGCCGAGCGGCAAATGCTCGTGCACACCGGACATGGTGCAGCGCTATCGCAACAAGCTGTCTGGACCGTTACTGGACCGGATTGATTTGCATCTGACGGTGGCGCGGGAGGCAACGGCATTGAACCCAGCGATTAAGCCCGGCGAGGACAGCGCCAGCGCTGCCGCATTGGTGGCCGAGGCGCGGGAGCGCCAGCAAAAGCGCCAAGGCTGTGCCAATGCGTTTCTCGATCTGCCGGGTTTGAAGCAGTACTGCAAGTTATCCACAGCCGACGAAGCCTGGTTGGAGTCGGCCTGTGAGCGTTTAACGCTATCCCTACGCTCGGCCCATCGCCTGCTCAAGGTCGCCCGGACACTGGCAGACCTTGAGCAAGTCGATGCAATCAAACGCGAACACTTGGCCGAAGCGCTGCAATACCGGCCAGCGACACCTTAATGCTCGGTCAGATCAACCAGCGGCATCTGCCGCACTTCGGTGTCGCGTCCGGCCTGAATTTCGGTCACACGCTTCAAAGCGTTATCCACAGCACCTTTGTCCGCGAGCAGGCTGTAGCTGATCTGGAACTGTTTGTGTTCTTTGGGTGCGATAGTCGGCACCAAACTCAACGGCCGCTGATAACGACGGTTGTAGGAAAAACTGGTCCCTGGTTCAAGACCCGTGACGTAGCCCTGCCCTTGGGTATCGGTGTTTTTCCACAAGGAAAACACCGGCAGCTGTTGAGTATTGAAGCCAACAGAAACACCCAGGCTACCCGCCTTGTTATGCAAAACGGTGAGGGTCTGACCCTTGGCATCCGCGTAGGGCACGACGTTGTAAACCGTCTCGTCGTAATCCTTGGTTGGCCCGCGATACGTCTGCCAGTCGGCCAATTCGGCCTTGGCCTTGTCGTTAAATGGCGAGACCTGTTTGACCGGTGCCGCAAACCGGGCGCCTTGCTCAAGAAACGGCGTACTGAAGTTACTGTGATACAGCGCCTGATATTCCTTCGGATAGTCGCCATTGTTGGTCAGCGAATCGTTCAGCGCGAACGCTGTGCTGCCCGGCACCGTGACCAGTTCGGTCACTACAGAGAAATCGACCTTCTTGAACGCCTGCTCTTTCAGCTCGCCACGCAGGCTGATGGCGTACGGCGGTTTTTCGTCGATGTGCAGGGTGACCTTGCTGGCCGGGATGTTCGCGGCGCGACCGTGCAGGGTCAGCAGCTCACCGTTGTCCATGCCCGGATGGCCGACCCATTCGTAACCACAGCGGGTCACCAGCTCGTTGAAGCCTTCCAGCCAACCCAGACCGCCACGGCCATTGAGCTCGATAAAGGCCGGATTGACCACGTCCTTGACCGGCGAATCCCAGCCCATGCGCACAGCGCCGACCGTGGCCTGCAAGACATTCATGCCGCGGGTCGGCACCACCGAGAGCTTCATCGTGCCGTTATCGATGTCGACAATGCTTACACCCTCCTGTCGACCGCCGTGCAGGGTGCGCAGGGTCACGGAGAAGGCTTTGTCGGTTTTGACGCCCAGTTGCTCGCTGGTAATGGACCAGTTTTGCGCGGGCTTGTCGGTGTCGAGCAGGACGTAATCCCAAGCCATGGCCTGGGAAGCCGCCGCCATCGTAGCGAGGGCAACAGCGAGTTTGAGCGAAGTCATGAGCGTGCCTTTTATTGGATTTGTAGGTTTTTTATAGCGCTGATGAATCGTTTCAGCAAGCGTAAAAAACCCTTATCCATGCCGCCCTTCCGTCACTGGTAAAATAATCCCGAGCGAGGTTGGCATTCTTCAGCTAGCCTCGTTCGGTTTTGGCCTATCGGCTGATTGACGGCGACATCATAATGACATTAAGGTCGCCAGCTAAATGCAGGAGCAAGGCACAGGCAGTTCCGCCTGTCATTGCGCAACGGAACATATGGAGTATGGATGCGCGGGGCACTACTACGCAGCGGTAAGAGCGGTTCATTCACTGCCTTGGGCGAAACAGGCCAACCGGTTTACCGGGCGGCGCTGCAGTTGCGCGAAGCAATTCGCCGCAAGAATCCCGACCTGGTCGATCACCTGGCCATTCCTCAGAGCGATGAACTCGGCAACCAGATCGACTGGTACAGCGGCCTCGACGGTGATGTGATCCCGTGGAGCAGCGCGACCGAAGAAGAGCGCGCGCCTGCCCGTCGCCAACTTGAAGCCTTGAAAACTGCCCTCGAAGAATTGAGCCAGCGTTTCCTCGGCACTGACTCGGACGAGCCGCAGCAAGGCGACAAAGCCGTGTTCGGCAAGTTGCTCAAGCGCGTCATCCATTTCCCCGACGAAAACTTCGTTTATCTGGTGCAAGGCAAACCCGTGCTGACCTTCTGGGGTTTCGAGCACGCCGGCGCCGATCGCAACCGTGATCCGCTGCACTGCCTCTATCAGGTTCCGCCAGTTTTCACCTTGCCTCCCGAAACGCCAGCGCCGGTAGCGGCCCCGATCACGCCGGTGGTTCCGGTCGTGACGCGCCCATGGTGGCGACGCTGGTGGTGGTGGCTGTTGCTGCTGCCGTTACTGTTGCTGCTGTTGTGGCTGTTGCTCGGTTTGCGTGGCTGCGTGCCGATTCCACTGGTGGCCGTCGACTTGCTGCCCGAGGGCGTCGTGCCCGTAGAAAGACAGGTTGAACCACTGCCCGTCGGCACCGCGACCACGCTCAATGGCGTCCCGGTGAACGGCACTGCCGCGAGCATCGACACCGGCGCAGCCGTGCTCGGTACAGAGGGCACACAAGGGGCAGAAGTCCCGGCGCTCGACGGCAACGAACCAGCCGCAGAGAACGCAGGCGTGAGCCAGGATCCGGCGGCCGAAACGCCTGCCAATGCTGCGCAAAACCCGACTGCGCCACCTGCCCCAACACAGGCAGAGGCTGACAAAGCCGCCGCAGCCAAAGCAGGCCCGGCCCTGAGCATTCCGCCCGACGCCGCTGACGGCGCCGCCAATTTCCTCGATGGCCAATACCGCGCCGGCGCTGGCATTCAAGACCGCCGCACCGGCAAACCGCTGCGCCTGGAATACCAGTTCAAGGACGGCAAGGGCGAAGTGACGGTGCATCAGGCCGATGGCTCGAAATGCAGCGGCCCGGTCGCCGCCTCCATGAAGGGCGGCAGCCTCGCCATCGACAGTCAGGGCCAGGCCGTTTGCGGCGATGGCAGCACCTACGACATGCCCAAGGTCAACTGCCGCAAGGGAGCGACTACGGTCGCCGATTGCACTGGCGGTTATGGCAAAGATCAATTCCCCATGTCCATGCGGCAGATGGGCGAATAAGCACGGAATAACGCGAAATGTTGCCTGAAGTCACCCAGTTCGAAGACACCGTCACGCTCGTCAGCGACACCGGCATCCAGTTCATGGATTTCGCCCTGCGCCTGGACCCTCGCAAGGAACCGGCGGGCGAGTTCGCTCAGATGATCAGCGGGCTGGTGTGCCGGGTGATGTACAACGAAGAGAAAGACTTCTACTTCTACGAGCCCGAACCGGAAAAGATCGAGAAGGCCAAACCGGCGTTCAGCCTCGACATGAAAAGCAGCCTCGACCTGCTCAACGGCGTCTGGCTGCCGATCCCGTTTTTCCGCTTCATGCCGCCGCACCGCTTTGACGAAGGTCCGAGCAACTGGTCGCGCATGCGCCTGGTCAAACTCGACTCGCCCGACATCGACGGCAATACCCATCGCCTGACCATGGCCTTCGACAGCCGCGTGATGCCCAAGCGTGACGGCACCGCCTACCTTGCGCCAAACGAAGAAGACATCAGCTCCGGCGTGTCTTTCAAACTGGCGACCAAGGCCAGTGAGACCCGCTGGTTCCTCGCTCAGCCGTGGGTCAACGAATGGTTGCTCGAGCTGTTCAACGAGGGCAACAGCCATCGCTCGCGTGAAGAACTCGACATCGACATTCGCGCCAACCATCACCTGGCGCATTACCTCAACGTGCTGAGCCTGCTGGGCAAGCCGTCAACCGCGATGCAGTCGACGGCGCGGCCGAAAGTCGATATTCCAGAGCTCAAAGTGGTCGCCAACGACAGCAACGGTCAGCCGATCCTGGTCGATCTGGTACTCGACGTCGGCAACTCGCGCACCTGCGGCATCCTCATCGAAAACCACGGTCAGGCCGGCTCTGGGCTCAAGCACAACTACGTGCTGGAACTGCGCGACCTGATCACCCCGGAACACACCTACAACCAGCCGTTCGAAAGCCGTGTCGAATTCGCCCAGGCGAACTTCGGCAAGGACCATTGCTCGGTCAAAAGTGGTCGGCACGACGCATTCCAGTGGGCGACGATCGCCCGCGTCGGTAACGAGGCCGGACGTCTGGCCAGCCGCCGCCGCGGCACCGAAGGCTCGACGGGCCTGTCGAGTCCGAAACGTTATCTGTGGGACGAAAAGGCTTACGCGCCGGGCTGGCGTTTCAACTGCTCGTACGTCAAGACCGACAACGAGCCCTACGCCACTGCCGCGCCGTTTTCACACCTGATCAACGAAACCGGCGAAGCGCTTTACAGCCTCGACGAAGATGACCGTTTGCCGGTGTTCATGCCGCGTTATTCGCGCAGTTCGCTGATGACCTTCATGCTCGCCGAAGTGCTGGCGCAGGCGCTGTCGCAAATCAACAGCCCGGCCCAGCGCTCGCGTCAGGGCCACACTCGCTCGCCGCGTCAGCTCAACAGCATCACCCTGACCGTGCCACCGGGGATGCCCCAAGCCGAGCGCAGCATTCTCAACGAGCGGATGTTGCAGGCCATCGGCCTGGTGTGGAAAAGCCTCGGCTGGCACGCCGGCGAAGAGGATCCACACGAAAAAGAAGGCGTCAGCCCGCGCACGCCGATCCCGAGCATTCGCGTCGAATGGGACGAAGCGTCCTGCGGCCAGTTGGTCTACCTGTACACCGAGGTCAACGAGAACTTCGCTGGTCACCCGGAGGAGTTCTTCGACACCATCGCCCGGCCTGACAAGACCGACCGCGAGCGCATCACGCTGGCGACCATCGATATCGGCGGCGGCACCACCGACCTGGTCATCACCGATTACCGCCTCGACCGCGCCGGCAATACCGGCAGCGGCAGCAACGTGCACATCGTGCCCGAGCAGCGTTTTCGCGACGGTTTCAAAGTGGCCGGTGACGACATTCTGCTCGACGTGATTCAGGACTTCATTCTGCCGAGCTTCGAAAAAGCCCTGCAGAACGCCGGGGTGAAAGCGCCGGACTCGTTGATGTCACGGCTGTGTGGCGACGAATCGGTCAGCGCGCAGGACGTGATCCTGCGCCAGCAACTGAACCTGCAAGTGTTCTCGCCCCTCGGCCTGGCGTTGCTCAAGGCCTACGAACACTACGATCCGCAAGTCCCGCAGGAAGTCACGCCGCAGAGCTATCGGCAGTTGCTCGGCGATCATGCGATCAGCCAGACCGTGCTCGAATACGTGAATGCCGCCGTGCGCCGCGATGTTGGCGGGCAGAGCAATTTCGATCTGTACGAAGCGCAGATCAGCTTCGATCTGCAAAAGCTGCACGCCGCGTTCCTCAACGATCAGATCAACATCACCAAGATCCTCGGTGCACTGTGTGAAGTGGTCGCCCAGTACCCGTGCGACGTCTTGCTGCTGACGGGCCGGCCATCGCGCCTGCCGGGCATTCAGGCGTTTATCCGCAAGGTCTTGCCGCTGCCTCCGGGGCGCATTCTGGCCCTGCAGAATTACCGCACCGGCGGCTGGTACCCGTTCCACAAGAACGGCCGCATCGACGACCCGAAAAGTACCGCATCGGTCGGCGCCATGCTCTGCCTGCTGTGCGCCAACCACAGCGTGCCGAACTTCTACTTCCGCTCTTCGGCGCTGAAACCGTACTCGACGGTCAAGCACATTGGCGTGATCGACCTGAACAATGTGATCAAGGATGCCGACGTGCTGTACCGCGACATCCAGTCAGAAGACTACAAGATCAAGTTGCCGGAAATCGGCGCGGGCGATGACGCCGACACGCCACAGCTGGAAATGCGTGGCGATCTGCGTCTGGGCTTCCGCCAATTGGCGGCTGATCGCTGGTCGGCCTCGCCGTTGTACACCTTGCGTTTCACCAAGACGGGGCGAGAGAAGTTCTCCCGTGCGATCGGTGAAAACGGTAGCGCGCCGCTGCTCAAGGTGCGCTTCGAGGTGAAGAGCGCCGACCAATACACGAAAAAACAGGATCTGGTCAGCGACCGCCTCTCGGTGCGGGCCATCGAATCCAACAGTAGCAACGTCAGCTTCAACCCGCGCAGCGACCTCGAGCTGGAACTCAACACCATGCTCGACGCCGGCCTGAGCGAGACCAAGTACTGGCTCGACAGTGGAAGTGTGAAACGCAAATGAACGACCTGACCCCCGAGCAACGCCAGCTCTCTGCCCAATGGGCTGCGGTTTACGAAGGTGCCGGTCAGGCACTGGACTGGATTGACCAGACGCGCGGCAACGCGCCACGTCTGGACAGCGAAGCCGACAACCTGAACATCCGCCTGCATCGCGCCCGCAACCTGGCCCACAGCCTCGGTCGCGTGGCCTGCACGCCGATGACCATCGGCTTTTTCGGTTTGTCCCAGGCCGGCAAGTCCTACCTGATTTCAGCGTTGGCGGCGGGTCAGAACGGCAAACTGGAGACCGACTACGGTGGCCAGCGCCTGGACTTCATCCGCCACATCAACCCGGTCGGTGGCGGCAAGGAAGCGACCGGTCTGGTGACGCGCTTCAGTCGTCGCGCCACACCGAGCCAGGACCCACAGTTCCCGGTGGAGCTGACGCTGTTCAAGGAAATCGAGCTGGCGAAGATTCTTGCCAACTCCTGGTTCAAGGACTTCGACCTTGAGCGGATTTCCTACGAGATCGACGAAGAACGCATCCAGCGCGTCCTGAAACCTTTCGAAGGCCGCGAAAACGGGCCGCTGCAACCGGGCGTCAACGCCGACGATCTGGTATCGCTGTGGGATTACCTGCGGGACAACTTCCGCAATTCGGTGAAAAAACTCGAACACCTGTACTGGCCGAAAGCCCTGCAACTGGCGCCACGCCTGAATTATCAGGAGCGTGCCGAGCTGTTCGCCATTCTCTGGGGCGAGCAACGCGAGCTGACCCGCGTGTATCAACAACTGTCCGGCGCGCTGCACAAGCTCGGCCTGCCCGAGACCGTGTTCGCGCCGCTGAAAGCCTTGGTGACGTTCGAGAACGACACCTACAGCCAGCGCGACAGCATCATGAACGTCGACATTCTCGAGCGCTTCGGCAGCCCGGCGGATTTGCCGGTCGACGTGCGCCCACAAGTCGGCGGACGCCTGCAAAACAGTCAGGGCATTCCGGTCGCGCAGCTGGCGGCGTTGACCGCCGAGATGACCTTCGGCCTGATCGAGCCGCCGGCGGACGACATCGTCAATCAAGTCGACCTGCTCGACTTCCCCGGTTATCGCGGACGCAAGAAACTCCACGAGATTGCCGACTCCAGCGACCCGGAATCGGCGACCAAGGACAACTCGGTTTCGCAGTTGATTCTGCGCGGCAAGGTCGCCTACCTGTTCGAACGCTACACCGACAATCAGGAAATGAACGCGCTGGTGGTCTGCACCGGCTCGACCAAGCAGAGTGACGTCAACGACGTCGGCCCGGTGCTGACACGCTGGATCGAAAAGACTCAGGGCGCCGATGCCGCTGAGCGCAGCAAACGCGCGACCGGACTGATCTGGGCACTGACCATGCTCGACCTGCGGGTGACCAACTCGCTGAGCCTGACCGCCGATCAATACGACGAGAGCTGGAACGGCATGGTCAAACTGACCATGCTCGAGCGCTTCGGCAGCCTCAACTGGATGAACGACTGGGCTGGCACGCCGTTCCAGAACACCTTCCTGGTGCGCAAACCGCGGATGGACGCGGCGTTTATCGTGCAGGACGCCAGCGGTGCCGAAGCCGGCCTCAACAGTAACTATCAAAGCCGCGTCGAAGCGCTGGGCAGCAGCTTCGCCAGCAACGCGCTGGTGTGCAAACACGTCGCCAATCCGGCCGAAGCCTGGACGGAAATGCTCAAAGATGATGACGGTGGTATCAGTTATTTCAGCAACAGTTTCACCAAAGTGGCCAATATTGAATTCAAGCTGCAACGCATCCGTGAGCAGCTCGACCAATGCCTTGAAGGCCTGACCACTCACGGCCTCAGCACTTGGTATCACGCCGACGGCGACGGCGCGGCGGCGGCCAAGAAAGTCCAGGCGCAGATGATTCTGTCCGGTCTGGGTCGACGCCCGGCGGTGCTCGGCGAGTTGATCGATCAGCTCGACATGAGCAGCGAAGAAGTGCGCGACCTGTACCTCAGCGGCGTCTACGAAACTGACGAAGAGCCGACCGCCAGCGATGAGCCGGTCAGCACCCCGCCGAGCCAGAGCCTGTACGGCAACGACGCCGGTTTCGATTTCGACTTCGGCGGCGACCTCGGGCAGGACAGTGTGCCCGTTAGCAGCAAAACCAGCAGCGCCGCGCCGGAACTGCAAAGCAATGAACACCGCTTTGCCAAAGCGGCGTTCAAAGCCTGGATCGCCCATTTGCGCGAACTCACCACCCGGCAAAGTCTGCTCAACCTGCTGGGTCTGGAAAAAGCGCTGCTCGAGGCCGTGGTCGATGAATTGATCACCGCCGGCTACCGCCATGATTTGCCGGGCCAACTCAGCCGCGCCGTACTCAAACGCGCGCAAAGCGGCGCGCGACGCGATCAACTGGTCGAGCGCCAGGTACTGGAAGTGCAGCGCGTGCTGCGCGATTTCGTTTCCTGGTTTGGCTACATCCAGAAACCTGTGAGCGAGCGCCCGAACAGTCGGGCCGGTGCCAAGGCGCCGCTGTTTTCGTTCTATACCGACATCGGCCCGGGACAAGTTCCGGTGCTGCCGGCACAGCCGTCGAATCAGGCGCAGCTGTTTCTCGGCGACTGGCTCTCGGGCCTGGCCTACATCACGCTGGACAACGCCGGCCATGGTGCCGGTCGCGAAATCACCCCTGAACAGAACGAACGGCTGGGCCAAGTGCTCACCGCTTTCGCAGCGAGATAAGCAATGCCAATTCGTGTCGACCTGCTCGCGTTAGAGCCCAATGCCCCTGGCCGTGCCTGCCTGACCGTAAAAAAATGGACAGGCGCCGAGCAACAGCTGGAGTTTTCCATTCAGCGTAACCAGGACAGTTTCTATCTCCAGGAAGGACAAGTCTGGAGCAACAACCCGTTCTGGTTTCAGGTGGCGCGTTTCGACGTTGCCGCCAGCGGTGAAGCGCTGGAAGCCCAGGTTGGCCCGGAAGTCGTCGACCCGTTGCTGGAAGGTGGCGCCAATTCGCAATTTCGCATTGAACTGCGCGAGCAGGGGCCGGGGCATACCGACGTTGGCGTGGTTCGACCGGGCGTCGGGCTATTGCCTTCCACCGCCGGCGGTGAAACCCGCTCGACTTACGGCGCTGCGCAACTGAGTACGCCGAAAGCTCCGGAACCCGAGATTCCCGAGTTGCCTGAGCTGGTACTGCCTGACCTCGAGGCGCCCGTTGAACCTGAGCCGATTACCCCTGAGCCTCTCTACACCCCGCCGCCAGCACCGGTAAAGAAGAGCAACAAAGGTTTGATCGGTCTGCTCATCGTGCTGTTGCTGCTGATCGCCGCAGCCGTCGGTTTCTGGCTGATGAAACGTGCCCCGGAACCTGCCGCTCCGGCGGTCGCCACGACGCCGCCGGCGAGTGCCGATGCCGCGGCCTGCACCCTGGAAAGCATGAACAGCCTGCCCGAGCTGACGTTCGTCCAGACCTGCATCAAGGCTGCCCCCGACAGCGCCAAGCTGCTGGAGATCATCAACCAGGCCAAGGCCGGCAAACACTGCGGTGTCGCCCAGCGCCTGTACGCCAACCGCGCCCAGGCCGGTGACGCTCTGATCGCCAACGCTTACGCCCACGAATACGATCCGAAGTACCTGAAAGCCAGCGATTGCTTCCCTACAGCGGACAACGCCACCGCTGCTTACTGGTACGAAACGATCCTGACGCAAGATCCGAATAATGCCGAAGCCAAGCAGCGTTTCGAGGAGTTGCAGAAGTGATGCGCACCTCCATGAATCGTTTCCTGCTCAGCGGTGCCGCGCTGCTCGCACTGTGCATCGGCTCGCTGGCCCAGGCCGATGACAAACCGTTGATTCAGGCCGGCAAAAAAACCCTGTTCCAGCGTGTGCTCACCACCCCGGGCTGCAAGATCAGCCCGACGGCGGGCGGTGCGGCCGGCAACGAGCAACCGGTGTTCAGCCGTTTCTACGTCTACGAGCGCGCCCAGGCGAGCAACGCCGAGTGGCTGAAAGTCGGCCCCGACAGTTACGGCAAAACCATCGGCTGGCTGCCCGCCAGTTGCACCACTGACTGGAAAATGCAGCTGACCCTGGCCTTCACCAACCCGGCCAACCGCGACCGACTGCTGTTTTTCAAAGAACGCGCCACGGTCGAAGGTATCCTTGATGCGCCGGATCCGGTGAGCAAAGTCGCCCCACTGCGGGCCACGCTGAAGAAAGGCCAGCAGGCCCCCGGCGTGCTGGCCGAAGAACCTGAATACTTCGTCGACCTGCAAAAGCAGTTCTACCTGCTGCCGGTGCTCAGCGGCGAAGAAGTCATGACCGAAGCGGGTTTCCGCACGCGCCTGCTCAATGTCGCATCGGTCAGCAAAGCCGAGGCAAAAGACACCAAAGGTGTCGCTGCTGGCGGCGCGTCCGGCGGCAAGGAAGCCGAAGACAAGGCCACCAGCCAACTGAAGGAATTCAGTGCGGCGGTGGTGTTTGTCATCGACTCGACGATTTCCATGGACCCGTACATCGACCGCACCCGTGAGGCGATCCGCAAGGTCTATCAGCAGATCGAATCGCAGAACCTCGGCAAACAAGTGAAGTTCGGCCTCGTTGCTTTCCGCTCCAGCACCGATGCGGTGCCGGGCCTGGAATACACCACGAAGATGTATGCCGACCCGACCAAGGTGAAGGACAGCGCGGACTTCCTCGCCAAGGTCGCCGACCTCAAGCAGGCCAAGGTTTCCAGCAGCAGTTTCGACGAAGATGCCTACGCCGGTGTGATGCACAGTATCGACAAGGTCGACTGGAGCCAGTTCGGCGCGCGTTACGTGGTACTGATCACCGATGCCGGCGCCATCGAAGGCGACGACAAACTGTCGAAAACCGGTTTGAGCGCTGCCCAGGTCCGCCTCGAAGCCACCAATCCGGGCGTGGCGATTTACACCCTGCACCTGAAAACGCCGGCGGGGATCAAAGACCACGCCAAAGCCGAAGCGCAGTACCAGAACCTGTCGACGTACCCGGGCACCAGCACCTCGCTTTACTACCCGGTCAACGCTGGCGACATTCAGGAGTTCGGGCGCAAGGTCGACACCCTCGCCGCCGCCATCACCTCACAGGTAAAAGCCGCCTACATGGGCGAAGATGCCATCGGCAGCGCGGCGAACGCCAAGCAGGATCCGGCCGAGAAGAAGATGCTCGACGATGCGGCCCTGATCGGCCACGCCATGCAACTGGCGTATCTGGGCGAGAAGACCAACAGCAAGGCCCCGCCGGTATTCAAGGCGTGGATCACCGACCGCGACCTGATCAAGCAGAACATCCCGACCACCGACGTGCGCGTGCTACTGACCAAATCCCAGCTCAGCGACTTGAGCGATGTGATGAAGCAGATCCTCGACGCGGCCAACGAAGGCCTGATTTCGCCGACGGAAATGTTCGATCGCCTGCGCTCGGTTGCCGCGACCATGGGCGCCGACCCCAATCAGCTCAAACAGAATGGCAATGCCAAACTGGCGGACATGGGTGTGCTCGGCGAGTACCTCGAAGACCTGCCGTACCAGAGCGAAGTGTTGAACCTCGACGAAGAGACCTGGAAGAGCTGGGACGGTCTGGCGCAAGAGAAATTCATCCGCACGCTCAACACCAAACTGCGCCACTACCAGCGCTACAACGCTGACGTCGACCGTTGGGTGGCATTGGCCAAGGACAGCGATGCGCGGGATAACGTGTATCCCGTGCCTCTGGAAATGATGCCCTGACGAGACGCTGATGCTCGATATCAAGAACCTGCTGGTGCGCCGCGGTGCGGGCGCACTGGCGCATCACGTGCGTCTGCCGCAATTGCAGGTCGGTGCCGGGGAAATCCTCGCCATCACCGGCGAGAGTGGCAGCGGCAAAAGCACGCTGCTCGAAGCCATCGGCCTGTTGCTCGCGCCGGTCGAGCTCGAACGCTTTCGCCTGGGCAAAACAACGTCGGCCACACAACCGGCGCAGGACATTGCCCGCCTGCTGGCCAGCGATGATCAGCCCGGACTGGCGGCGGTGCGTTCGCGGGATTTGGGCTTCATTTTGCAAAGTGGCGGCTTGCTGCCGTTCCTGAGTGTGCGCGACAACATCAGCCTGCCACGTCGCTTGCTGGGGATGCGGGCACAAAGCGCCCACATCGACCACGCGGTCGAGGTGCTGCGCCTGCAGGGTTTGCTGGATAAGAAGCCACACGCTTTGTCGATCGGTGAACGTCAGCGAGTCGCCTGCGTGCGCGCGATTGCCCATGAACCGCTGCTGCTGTTGGCGGACGAGCCGACCGCCGCTCTCGATCCGCACAGCGCCCGACGCTTGTTCGAATTGTTGCTGAGCCTGGTCTCGAGCATGGGCTTGAGCGCCCTGGTGGTTTCCCATGATTGGGCGTTGCTCAAGGATTTCGGTTTGCCACGGCTCGGCGCCATCAGCCGTCAGGGAGAGACACTGTTTGAACCGATGGACTGAGCGCCTGCGCTTGCTGACCACACTGGCCCTGCAAGACCTCTGGCACGACCGCAAGGTGTCGCTGTGCATCGCCGCCTCGCTGGTGGCGGTGATTGCGCCGCTGTTGCTGTTGTTCGGGCTCAAGCACGGCGTGGTCAGCCAGTTGCAGGATGAATTACTGCGTGACCCGCGCAATCTTGAAGTGAAGATGCTCAGCAATGGCAACTACGACAGTGCCTGGATCGAGCGCCTGCGCCAGCGTCCGGAAACCGGATTTGCCCTCGGCCAGACGCGCTCGCTGAATACTCAGGCGGACTTGTTTGTCGGCCTGCAAAAGTTTGTCGAAGGCGCGGAAATCATCGCCACCGAACCCGGCGACCCGCAACTGAACCTGCCGCAATTCAACCCGCTCGGCAATCAAGTGATTCTCAGCGCCCGCGCCGCACAACGCTTGCAGGCCAAGGCTGGTGACCGTGTGCAACTGCGGGTGCTGCGTCGGCTGGAAGGCGTCAACGAGCGCGGCGAAATCAGCTTGAGCGTCCTCGCCGTGCTGGATGGCGCACGCTTCGGTCGCGCCGCCGGTTTTGTCGCGCCGCCGCTGCTGCTGGATCTCGAACGCTTTCGCGACGGCTATCAGGTCGCGGCGTTCGGCATCGCCACCGGCAAGCCGCAAGGCAATCTGCAACCGCTGTATGCCCGGGCCCGCGTGTATGCGCGTGACATCGATCAGGTCGCACCGCTGGAGCGCTGGCTCAACGAACAGCACATCGAAACCTCGAGCCGACTGGCCGATATCGACAACGTCAAAGCGATCAACCATGTACTGGGTTTGATCTTCGGCGTGATTGCTTTGGCGGCGCTGATCGGCTGCGTCGCGTCGATGGTCGGGGCCTTTCTCGCCAACATCGACCGCAAGCGCAAAAGCCTCGCGGTACTGCGCCTGCTGGGTTTCAACCGGGCGGCAGTCGGCGGCTTCGTGATCACCCAGGCGCTGCTGCTGAGCCTCGCCGGTTATCTCGGCGGGTTGGGGTTTTACGCCATCGGCAGCCATTTGTTCGACTACTTGCTCGGCAGCAGTCAGGCCACCGGCACGTTCGTTTGCCACATCACTTTCTGGCATGGCCTCGCTGCCCTGCTTCTGACCTTTCTGGTCGCTGCACTGGTGGCCGTGATCGGCGCCGTGCGAGCCATCAGCATCCAACCTGCGGAGAGTCTGCGTGAGCTATAAACGTTTTGGCTTGCTGTTGCCCCTGAGCCTGGGCTACCTGCTCGACGCCTCGGCGGCGGGCTGGGAAGAGAAGTATTACAACCCGATGCCCGAGGCCAGCGACGTCGTCCTGCCGATGCCGTGCGAGGGCTCGATGGTGTTTCGCAAGGTGTTCATTCCGGTCGCCGGGCCGCTCGATGACTACCCGATCAACATCGGTCAGGACGGCGCCGAGTACGGCTATGTCGAACAGACTCGGCCGACCTTCATCGCCGGCAGTTTTACCGGCGGCAAGAGCGATAAATCCCGTTACTACCTGATGGCCAAGTACGAGATGAGTCAGCTGCAATACGCCGCGCTGCCCGAAGAACCCTGCCCCACCGCCGCGACCAAAATGCGCCTGCCGCAAGTCGCCGTGAGCTGGGTGCAAGCCATCGATGCCGCCGACAAGTACAACCTGTGGCTGCGCAAGAACGCCGCCGACAAGTTGCCGAAAGAAGACGGCGTGCTGGGCTTTCTGCGCTTGCCGACCGAGGTCGAGTGGGAGTTCGCCGCCCGTGGCGGACTGGAAGTCGGCGCTGCGGAATTCCGCGACACGCACTATCCGATGCCCGAAGGCATCAACGCCTATGAGTGGTTCGCCGGCGCGCAGTCGTCCAACGGCAAACTGCAACTGACCGGCCTGCAAAAACCCAACCCTCTGGGCTTGCACGACATGCTCGGCAACGTCGACGAGATGATGTTCGAGCCGTTTCGCCTGAACAAACTCGACCGCCAGCACGGCCAGGCTGGCGGTTATGTAGTGCGCGGCGGTAACTACCTGACCGCGCAGGCCGACCTGCGCACTGCGCTGCGCAAGGAACAGCCGTACTACAACGCCGAGGGCCAGGTGAAGAACAAAACCTCCGGTCTGCGTCTGGTGATGGTCTCACCGACCCTCACATCGCGTGAACGCGTCGCCAGTATCGAAAGCAGCTGGAAGAAGCTCGGCACCGGCAGCAAGGAAACCGAATCGGCCGATAAAGGCACGGTGCAATCTCTGAATAATCTGGCCTCGGGCGTCGAAGACAAGGCGCTCAAGGAAAAACTCCAGGCCCTGGAAAACCAGTTGCGTGCGAGCAATCAGCAGCAGGAAGAAACCCGCGATCAGGCAATTCGCGCCAGCCTCAACCTCGGCGCGTTCCTCTGCACCAAGATGCTCGATGACGGCCAGTACGTGGATTTCCTGCAGAAAAACTACAAGCTCAACTGCGAGTCCGCCGACAAGGACGCCAGTTGCGACATGCGCAAGGGCAAGCTCGACGAGCAGAAGGATCGCCTGCACAAACTCAGCCGTTACTACGCCAGCAGCCTGGTGGAATCGGCGACGTTGTATGGCCAGCCGCTGCTTGAAGCACAGGTGCCGGTGATGGAAGAAATCATCACCCGCAACAAACAGCTGCAAGACCTCAAACCTTATTTGCGCACGCACTGGGCCAATCAGAAGACCTTCCTGCAAAAGCAGAAGATCGACACCGACGCCTGGCTCAGCAGCTGCAAAACCGTATCCCAATAACAACGCACCACAACACTGTCATCAAGGAGCTTCACCATGTCGCGCAGCCTCTGGACTCGCTTCAAGCTACAAATCGCTTTCGTTGTCACCGGCAGCCTGCTGCTGACCGGTTGCGCCAATACTGGCAGCTCGATGCTCGGTGGCAGCGACGGTGCTGACCCACGTCTGACCCAAGGCAGTGACGCGCAGTTCTTCAGCAAGTCCGGTTACCAGGCCTGTGCCGTGGGTGCTGGCGTCGGTATCCTCGGTTGCGCGCTGTCCAACAGCAGCAACAAGGCTGTTTGCGCCATCGCCGCCGGTATCACCGCGTGTGGCGTGGCCATGGGCGCCAACTACTATCTGGATCAGCGTCGCAGCGAATACTCCGACACCACGACTCGTCTGGCGAAGATGAACAGCGATGTCGAGCAGGACACGCAAAATGTGGTTGCCCGTACCGCGACCGCGCAACAGGTGATCAACGACGATCAGGCACGCATCGCCCAGATCAAGAAAGACATCGCCAGCAAGAAGGTCGACAAGACCAAGGCCCAGGCGCAAATCGCCGAGATCGATCAGAACATCGCGCGTCTGCGCAAAGACCTCGGCAACATGCGCACCAAGGTCACCGAGTACACCAAAGTGGCTGACGCCGAACGTGCTCAGGGTGCCAGCGCCGAGATGAAGCAGGTGGACGTGAACATCCTGAAAATGAACGAGAAAGTCGCGGCCCTGCAGAAGGAAGTCGACGGTCTCTACAGCCAGCGCTCCGCGATCACTCTGGGCTAAGCACATGACGCTAAAACAGCTGGCGGTCCTGACCGCCATCCTGGCGTTGGGCGGTTGCGCCACCAAGCCGGGCGAATGCGATGCGACCAATCGCGACAGCAGCATGCTGACCAAGATGAACTGTGACTACTCCGGTGGTTACAGCGATCAGGTCAAGCAGAAGGAGCAGGCGCTGACCGAGTCGCGTCAGCAGAACGCGATGTTCCGCCAGGTCTACCAGAACATCCAGGCCCAGCAACTGAACACCAAACTCGATCTGGCCAGCCAGCAGAAATCCCAGGCTGAGCTCAACCAGTCACTGGGCAAGTTGCTGACTTCGCTCAAGGGCCGACGCGGTAATGAAGGCTCGGTGCAGAAGCAGATTGCCGATCTCGAGCAGCAGCTCAAGGCCTCGCAGGCAGCGCCAACCGCCAAGGCTTCACCGGCGGCGCTGGCAGCCAAGCAGGAACAGCTGAAAACGTTGCAGAAGAAGGTCAATCAGTTGCAGTTCAGTCTCGGTTACGAAGAGTAACTGTTCACCCCGCAGGCCTGCCGTCGCCGGCCTGCAGCTTTTTCAGGAATCGTCGTCATGCAGCGGGTCATCAGGGATGCGCACGCCACACCGGAGGGGATGAGTGCGCTGCAGGCCAAAGTCGCCCTCATTCAAAAACACTTTCCGCCGACCACCGCGAGCCTGTTCGCCATCCCCCGGATGGGCAGTGGCGAGGTGCTGGAATGGTGGACCGAACTGGGTGGCCAGCCCACGCCCTATGCCGAGCTCAATGAGGACGCGCAGCGACGCTTGCTGCAAACCTATGAGGTGCGCCAGACCGCCCTCGAACAACTGGCCGACGAATTGCAAAAACGCGGGCAGCCAAGTGTCGCGGATGATCTGCGCAGCCTGCTCGGCAGCCCGGAGCTGGACAAGCTCTACAGCCTCAACGGTGAGCCGCTGGTGGTGCGCTGGAACCAGCGACCGCCGCGTCCGATCGTGCCGCCGGTGGTGCCGCCCGTGCCGTTGGCGCCGGTAGTGCCACCTTCGCGCCGTGGCTGGTGGATCGCCGCTGCCTTACTGGCGCTGTTGTTGCTGCTACTGGCGTTGTGGCTGTGGTGGTTCCTGCACCGTGAACCGGTCGTCGTCGCGGTGCCACCGGCAGCACCGATCGTGGCGCCCGTGGAACAACCGGTAGAGCCGGTGCCCGAGCCTGTCGTGGAGCCGGAACCTGTTCCAGAACCAGAACCCGAGCCGGAACCTGTTCCGGTACCTGAACCCGCACCCGTTGCGCCGCCAAAACCGGTGGTAGTCGCCCCGCCGCCACCGACACTGGACAACTTCGCCTGCCGTAAAAAAGCACCGAATGCGGTGGTCCCGCAATTCGTCGTGGTTCTCGATACATCAGGGTCGATGGAGCTCAACATCAAAGCGGTGAAGGCTGACGAAGACTGGTTTTTTGGCAACAATCTCAACAAGTACATGGACCCCAACCGGACCCTGCAAATCTTCGAGAAGCCGAGCCGCATGAATGTGGCTCAGGATTCGCTGGCAGGAATGATCAACGCGCTGGATCCGAAGATCGATACGCGCCTGATCACCTTCGCCGGTTGCGAAAGCACGCCGGACCAAGGGGTGTTCAAATTCGGCGATCGTCAGCGCCTGATCAACGGGATCCGCGGCCTGGTGCCCAACGAAGGCACACCGTTGGCCGATAGCCTGGCCAAAGCGGCGAGCACCGTGGACGGGCGTAACAATGACGCGGTGATCGTAATGTTTGTCGACGGTGAGGACGGTTGCCAGAAAGACGTCTGCGCAGTGTCCCGACGCATTGCCCAAGAGCAGCCGCGGTTGCGAGTCAACGTGGTGAACATCGGCGCTGGCGGACCTTCGCAGTGCATTGCGAAAAACACCGGAGGCCGGGTTTACTCAAGCACCAACGCGGCCGAACTGGCCAAGCAGTTGAAACTGGCGAGCAAGGAAGTTTCGAGCAACGCCAAATGTAACTGACAGCGTGTAGGAGCTGCGGCACGCTGCGATCTTTTGATCTTGCTTTTCAGAATCAAAAGATCGCAGCCTCGTTGCACTCGTCAGCTCCTACAAGGGCATCGGCGCATCAACGGAAACGATCAACCTCGGAACGCAGATCCGCCGCCAACTTCTCCAGCTCTTTGGCGGTGACTGCAAGGTTCGACACCACCTCACGCTGCTCACTGTTCGCCAAGGCAATGCTCTGCAAGTTGCTGCTGAGCAACGTCGCGGTGCTGCTCTGTTCCTGGGTCGCCGTAGTGATCGCGGCAAACTGCTGACCCGCCGAGCGGCTCTGCTCATCGATGCGTGCCAGCGCCGAGGCAACATTGGCGTTACGCGACAGACCTTCCTGCATCAGCACATTGCCCTGCTCCATGGTGCTGATCGCGTTGCCGGTTTCCTGCTGGATGCTGTGAATCATGCTGGAAATTTCATCGGTCGCCTGACGGGTACGCGAAGCCAGGCTGCGCACTTCATCGGCCACCACAGCGAAGCCGCGACCTTGTTCACCGGCACGTGCCGCTTCAATCGCAGCGTTGAGCGCCAGCAGGTTGGTCTGCTCGGCAATCGAGGTGATAACCCCGACGATACCGCCGATTTCCTGCGACCGCTGGCCGAGGGTGTTGATCACCGTGGCGGTGCTGTTCAGCGCGCCAGCGATTTGCTCCAGCGAGGACGATGCCTCTTCCATCGAGCTGCGGCCAATCTGCGTCTGCTGGGCGTTTTCCTGCGCCAGACGCTGGGTCGCGCCCATGTTGTCGGCAATGTTCAGCGAGGTCGCGCTGAACTCTTCCACCGCACCGGCCATGCTGGTGATTTCGCCAGACTGCTGCTCCATGCCTTCGTAGGCACCGCCGGACAAACCGGACAAGGCTTGAGCACGGCTGTTGACCTCTTCCGACGAGCGACGGATGTGCTCGACCATCGTCGACAAGGCTTGGCTCATCTGGTTGAACGCGCGGGACAGCTGACCGATCTCGTCATTGCTCGACACGTTCAGGCGCACGCTCAGATCACCGGCACCCAAGGCTTCGGCCTGACGTACCAGATCGCTCAGTGGCGCCAGCTTGCTGCGCAGCAACCAGACCACCGAACCGACCGCCAGCAACATCGCCAGCAAGCTGCCAATGGCCAGTTGCGTACCGACGCTCCAGGTCACCGCGCGAATCTCGGCTTTCGGCATGCTCGCCACCACCGACCACGGGCCACCGTCGAACGGCACCGCTACACTGTAGAAATCCTCGGACTTGTCACCCCAGAACTGACCTTTGCCCGGCGATTTCGCCAGATCCTTGATCACTGGAATCGCTTGATCAAGCGCCTGTACACCTGCCGGTGCAACCAGCCATTTGCTCTGCTCATCGAGCAGCGCCAGCGAACCGGTCTGCCCGATGCGGAAACGCTTGAGGTTGTCGAACTGGGCGTTCTGCGCGTCGGTGTAATCGAAACCAACGAACAGCACCGCAATCACCTTGCCGCTGCCGTCGCGCACCGGGGTGTATTGGGTCATGTAGGAACGATCGAACAGCAACGCACGGCCAACATAGCTCTGCCCCGCCATCAACTTCGCGTACGCCGGGTGAGCGTGGTCAAGCAAGGTGCCGATGGCGCGGGTGCCATCCTGTTTGGTCAGCGAGGTGCTGACCCGCACAAAGTCTTCACCACTGCGTACGAACAGCGTGGCGACACCGGCCGTCATCTGCTTGAACTCGTCGACTTCCTTGAAGTTGTTGTTCAGCACTTCGCTGCCCAGATGCAGGCCCGGGGTCTGCGTGCCGGCGACTGTCACCGGCTCACTTGGGTGAATGCTCAAGCCCGCGCTGAAGCGCTTCTCGAACAACCCGCTCAAGCGCTGGGTGCTTTCACGCAGCGTGCCGTGGAAGGTGCTCAGTTGGTCGGCCAGCAGCCGCGCCTCACTGGCCAGATGTTCTTCACGGGTGGCGAGGTTGGCCGAGTCCAGCGAACGCAGGGCGAACACCGTACTGCCACTGATGACTATCGCCAGTATCACAGCGAGCGCGAGGCCCAGCTGCGAGGCGATCCGAGCGCGAGGTTGAGACATGGACAGCTCCTGGCCGAGCTACCGGATCCTCCCTGATCGCAGCCAATGCTCGGAAATTTTTTAATAATGGGGGTGACCTCATGAAACCGGCACGACGGTTCCATCTGCTCGTAGTCGGCGGCAAAGCCGAATACTTGAGCGCATTGCGAGGGTATGGCGTAAGGCCGGCATTGTGGCGGCTCGAACGTTTCAGCTCAAGCGCGTAACCGCCGGCAGCTCCATGGCGCGGACTTCGCCTTGCAGGAAGTCGCTTAGACGGCGCAAACGTTCACCTCCCGGACGGGTCTTTGGCCACACCAGGTAATAATTCAGTCCGCTGGCGACCGCCGTCGGCCACGGCAGACTCAGGCGTCCTTGCGCGACATCCTCGGCAACCATCAACAGATCGCCCATCGACACACCGTAGCCGCGCGCCGCTGCGATCATGCCCAGCTCGAGGGTATCGAACACCTGGCCGCCCTTGAGTGAAACCTGATCGGACAGCCCCATGTGCTCCAGCCAACTGCGCCAGTCACGACGATCCGGGGTCGGATGGAGCAATTCGGTGGACGCCAGCCGGGCCAGATCCCACGGCTGATCATTGAGCAGGTTCGGCGCACCCACCGGGATCAGCTCTTCAGGAAATAACAGGCTGGCCTCCCAGTCGGGTGGAAAATGCCCGTCACTCAGCAGCACCGCGCAATCGAACGGCTCATCGTTGAAGTCCACCGAATCGACATCCATCCAGGCGCTGGTCAGTTGCACTTCGTTGCCTGGTTGCAGGTGGCGGAAACGACTGAGTCGCGCCAGCAACCAACGCATGGTCAGGGTCGACGGCGCTTTCATGCGCAGGATGTCATCTTCAGCGCGCAAGGTATTACAGGCCCGCTCCAGGGCTGCGAAGCCTTCACGGATGCCCGGCAACAGCAAACGGGCCGACTCGGTGAGCTGCAAATGGCGACCGCTGCGGTGAAACAGCTTGCAGGCAAAGTGATCTTCGAGCGTGCGAATGTGCCGACTCACCGCACTCTGGGTGATCGACAACTCCTCGGCCGCACGCGTGAACGAGCTGTGCCGCGCGGCGGCTTCGAATGCACGCAGGGCATACAACGGAGGAAGTCGACGGGACATGCACAAGGCTCCTGCAGCGGGATACAGCGAAATGGACAGTTTCTACTCAGGATGAGTATTACTCATGCGACTCATCCTTTTTATCCCTTTGTGCAATAAATGCCAAACGCCGAGAATCGACGCTCTCCTGCTCCCTCTGAAATCGACTGGTGATGACCATGCAGCATCCTGTGCGTACCGAACTCTGGGCCATTCTGCGGCTGGCAGGGCCGTTGATCGCTTCACAGTTGGCGCACATGCTGATGGTGCTGACTGACACCCTGATGATGGCGCGCCTCAGCCCGGAAGCGTTGGCCGGTGGCGGTCTCGGTGCGGCGAGCTATTCATTTGTGTCGATTTTCTGCATTGGCGTGATTGCGGCTGTCGGCACGCTGGTGGCGATTCGCAAGGGCGCCGGCGACATCATTGGTGCAGCGCGGCTGACCCAAGCCGGTTTGTGGCTGGCGTGGCTGATGGCGTTGGGCGCCGGGTTACTGCTGTGGAACCTGAAACCGGTGTTGCTGCTGTTCGGCCAGACCGAAACCAACGTCAACGCCGCCGGGCAATTCCTCATCGCCCTGCCCTTTGCCCTGCCTGGCTATCTGAGTTTCATGGCTTTGCGCGGCTTCACCAGTGCGATTGGCCGGGCGACGCCGGTGATGGTTATCAGCCTGGCCGGCACGGTGGCCAACTTCCTGCTCAATTACGCGCTGATCACCGGCATGTTCGGTCTGCCGAAAATGGGTCTGACGGGCATCGGACTGGTCACGGCGATCGTCGCCAATTGCATGGCACTCGCGTTGGCGTGGCACATCCGCCGGCACCCGGCGTATGACGCTTATCCGCTGCGCGCGGGCCTGTCACGGCCGAACCGGCAGTACCTGAAAGAGCTGTGGCGCCTCGGCCTGCCAATCGGCGGCACCTACGCGGTGGAAGTCGGTTTGTTCGCATTTGCGGCGTTGTGCATGGGCACCATGGGCAGCACGCAATTGGGCGCGCACCAGATTGCTCTGCAAATCGTTTCGGTGGCGTTCATGGTGCCGGCGGGCATGTCGTATGCGATCACCATGCGTGTCGGCCAGCATTACGGCGCCGGGCAATTGAGCGATGCGCGGATGTCCGGACGGGTCGGGATCGTCTTCGGCGCCGTGGTGATGCTGGGGTTTGCGATGGTGTTCTGGCTGCTGCCGAATCAGTTGGTCGGGTTGTTCCTCGATCACAATGATCCGGCGTTTGCCGAGGTGATTCGTCTGGCGGTGAGCCTGTTGGCAGTGGCGGCATGGTTCGAGTTGTTTGATGGCACGCAGACGATCGCGATGGGCTGCATTCGTGGACTCAAGGATGCGAAGACCACGTTTCTGGTCGGGCTCGCTTGCTATTGGCTGATTGGTGCGCCGGCGGCGTGGTGGATGGCGTTCCATTTGAACTGGGGGCCGACGGGTGTCTGGTGGGGATTGGCGCTGGGTCTGGCGTGCGCGGCGGTGAGTTTGACGCTGGCGTTCGAGTGGAAGATGAAGCGGATGATTCGGCTGGAGCCTGCGCCCTCGAGCCCTTACACAGTCGCCCAGACTGACTGAGATCCCTTGTAGGAGTGAGCCTGCTCGCGATAGCGCTGTATCAGTCAGTGCATGATTATCTGACATACCGCTATCGCGAGCAGGCTCACTCCTACAGGGTTATGCGTTCAACTGACGATTTCCAGGGCTGACTGCTGGCTTGAGCCGAAGGTCAGATATTCAACCAGTTCCGCCAGCGGCAACGGCCGGCTGATCAGATAACCCTGCACCTGATCGCAACCAAAGCCGCGCAGCAGTTCCAGCTGTTCCGGCGTCTCGACCCCCTCCGCCACCACTTCCAGATGCAGGTTGTGCGCGAGATTGATCATCGCGTGCACCAGTTTGCGGTTCTCCTCGCGCTGCTCCATGCCGCCGACAAAGCTCTTGTCGATCTTCAGCAAGGTGATCGGCAAGCTGTTGAGGTGCACGAACGAGGAAAACCCGGTGCCGAAATCATCCAGCGAAAAACGCACACCGAGGCGGCCCAAAGCATCCATGGTCTGCTTGACCAGATCGCTGCGGCGCATCACCGCGGTTTCGGTCAGTTCGAATTCCAGCCACTGCGCTTCAACACCGCGTTCAGCGATCAAGCGGCTGAGGGTCGGCAACAACTGGCTGTCCTGAAACTGCCGGAACGACAGGTTGATCGCCATGTGCAGCGCCGGCAATCCGCGTTCGCGCAGCGCCTGCATATCACGCAGGGCCCGGGAAATCACCCAGTAACCCAACGGCACAATCAGCCCGCTCTGTTCGGCCAACGGCACGAATTCGCTGGGCGGCAGCAAGCCACGCTCGCCATGACGCCAGCGCACCAAGGCCTCGAGGCCGACAATCTGGCCGTCCTCAAGATTCAACCGTGGCTGGTAATGCAGCTCCAGTTCATCGCGACGCAACGCCCGGCGCAGCTCGCTTTCGAGGTCGGCCATGCTCCGTGCATTGCGGTTGATGCGTTCGTTGAAGATATGAAAGGTGCAGCCCTGCGTGCTCTTGGCCTGCTGCATGGCGATGTGCGCATGCCACATCAGCGGGTCGGCCCCGGCCTGTGCGCGAGCATGGGCGATGCCGAGGCTGGAGCCGATCAGCAGGCTTTCGCCATCGACCCAATACGGTTCGGCGAGCGCTTCGGTAATGCGTTCGGCCATCCACTCGGCGCGTTGCGGCGCGCGGCGGGTATCAATCAACAGGGCGAATTCGTCACTGCCCAGCCGCGCCAGTTGATCGCCGGCCTCCAGCTGACTTTTCAACCGTGCGACCACTTGCAGGATCAAGCGATCGCCGGCCTGATGGCCAAGGGCGTCATTGGCATGGCGGAAGTTGTCGAGATCGAGATGGCCGAGGGCCAGGCCACGACCGTCGTTTTCCGCGAGGCGCGCCGCAAGCAAGGTCTGAAAACCCTGTCGGTTGGCGATGCCGGTCAGCGGATCCTGTTCGGCGAGGCGCTGCAGGGTGTTTTCGAGAACGCCGCGTTCGCGCACATGGCGCAGGCAACGGCGCAGCATGCCGGCGTCAAGGGCGTCGAACACCAGCCAGTCACTGACGCCAACCGGCGCGGTGTCCGGTTCGTGTTCCAGCAGCAATACCGTCGGCAGGCTGCAACGACCGGGTGCCGGTTGCAACGCCGGAATCGTCAACAACACCGCGTGGCGGTTGTCTTCGAACAAACTGCTGACCGACTCCCAGCTCGGGGCGCTGATCAGCACCGCCGCGCTGCCCATTGGAGCCAGACACTCACGCAATAACGCTGTCCACGCTGGCTCTTCGGCCAGTAGCAGCAAACGCAAGGGTTCGACAGGCGTAGACAAGCTAGCTCCCTAGACTCTGCAATGATGTGGGCGGGGGCATTATGCCGTTGCTATGACCAATGACCAAATGACAACGGTTATCGAAACGTTATTTTGTGTCACGAATGAGTACATTAGCCGCAAAATCACCGCGCATCCTCCGCGAAAGTAACAAAACCGGCAAATTTGAATCGCGTGGTACGTCACAAGTCGGACAGAGCAGCACAAATCTCTGAGCCTGTTAAAATGCCGGCCCATTTCGTCAACGACTCCCGAATTTTCGTATGTCCCGACTCAATCCCCGGCAGCAAGAAGCCGTGAACTACGTCGGCGGCCCTCTATTGGTGCTCGCCGGTGCTGGCTCCGGCAAGACCAGCGTGATCACGCGCAAAATCGCGCACCTGATCCAGAACTGCGGCATCCGCGCCCAGTACATCGTCGCCATGACCTTTACCAACAAGGCCGCGCGCGAGATGAAAGAGCGGGTCGGCACCTTGCTGCGGGCCGGCGAAGGGCGTGGGCTGACGGTCTGCACCTTCCACAACCTCGGTCTGAACATCATCCGCAAGGAACACGCGCGGCTGGGCTACAAACCCGGTTTCTCGATCTTTGACGAGACCGATGTAAAAGCGCTGATGACCGACATCATGCAGAAGGAATACGCGGGCGAAGACGGCGTCGACGAGATCAAGAACATGATCGGCGCCTGGAAAAACGACCTGATCCTGCCGCCTCAGGCGCTGGATAACGCGCGTAATCCCAAGGAACAGAATGCCGCCATCGTCTACACCCACTATCAGCGCACGCTGAAAGCGTTCAACGCGGTGGACTTCGACGACCTGATCCTGCTGCCGGTAAAACTCTTCGAGGAACATGCCGACATTCTCGAAAAGTGGCAGAACAAGGTGCGTTACCTGCTGGTCGACGAATACCAGGACACCAACGCCAGCCAGTATCTGCTGGTAAAAATGCTCATCGGCAAGCGCAACCAGTTCACCGTGGTAGGCGACGACGACCAGTCGATCTACGCCTGGCGTGGCGCGCGGCCGGAAAACCTGATGTTGCTCAAGGACGACTATCCGTCCTTGAAAGTGGTGATGCTCGAACAGAACTATCGCTCGACCAGTCGCATCCTGCGCTGCGCCAACGTGCTGATCTCGAACAACCCGCACGAATTCGAAAAGCAGCTGTGGAGCGAGATGGGCCACGGCGACGAGATCCGCGTGATCCGCTGCCGCAACGAGGACGCCGAAGCCGAGCGCGTGGCCATGGAAATCCTCAGCCTGCACTTGCGCACCGACCGCCCGTACAGCGATTTTGCGATTCTCTATCGCGGTAACTATCAGGCCAAGCTGATCGAGCTGAAGTTGCAGCATCACCAGGTGCCGTACCGCTTGAGCGGCGGTAACAGCTTCTTCGGCCGCCAGGAAGTGAAAGACCTGATGGCCTACTTCCGCCTGATCGTCAACCCGGATGACGACAATGCCTTCCTGCGGGTGATCAACGTGCCGCGCCGGGAAATCGGCTCGACCACTTTGGAAAAACTCGGCAACTACGCCACCGAACGCAAGATCTCGATGTACGCCGCCACCGACGAAATCGGTCTCGGCGAGCATCTGGACAGCCGCTTCACCGATCGTCTGTCGCGCTTCAAGCGCTTCATGGACAAGGTCCGCGAGCAATGCGCCGGCGAAGACCCGATCTCGGCGCTGCGCAGCATGGTCATGGACATCGACTATGAGAACTGGCTGCGTACCAACAGCTCCAGCGACAAGGCTGCCGACTATCGGATGAGCAACGTCTGGTTCCTGATCGAGGCGTTGAAAAACACCCTCGAGAAGGACGAAGAAGGCGAAATGACCGTCGAGGACGCCATCGGCAAACTGGTCCTGCGCGACATGCTCGAACGTCAGCAGGAAGAGGAAGACGGTGCCGAAGGCGTGCAGATGATGACGCTGCATGCGTCCAAGGGTCTGGAATTTCCTTACGTGTTCATCATGGGCATGGAAGAGGAAATTCTCCCCCACCGCTCCAGCATCGAAGCCGACACCATCGAAGAAGAACGCCGCCTGGCCTATGTGGGCATCACCCGCGCGCGCCAGACCCTGGCCTTCACCTTCGCCGCCAAGCGCAAGCAGTACGGCGAGATCATCGACTGCGCGCCGAGCCGCTTCCTCGATGAGCTGCCGCCGGACGATCTGGCCTGGGAAGGCAACGACGACACACCGACCGAAGTCAAAGTCGTGCGCGGCAACAGCGCATTGGCTGATATACGCGCGATGTTAAAGCGCTAGAATTGACCACTTTTTTTACTAGACCTTCGGCGCACAAAGCGCCAAAAGAGGACAGCTTCATGGAAGCATTGCAGCAGAAAATCCGCGAACAAGGCATCGTGCTTTCCGACCAGGTCCTGAAGGTCGACGCCTTCCTGAACCACCAGATCGACCCGGCCCTGATGAAGCTGATCGGCGACGAATTCGCCTCGCTGTTCAAGGATTCGGGCATCACCAAGATCGTCACCATCGAAGCCTCGGGCATCGCTCCGGCGATCATGACCGGTCTGAACCTCGGCGTGCCGGTGATCTTCGCCCGCAAGCAACAGTCCCTGACCCTGACTGAAAACCTGCTGTCGGCGACCGTTTACTCGTTCACCAAAAAGACCGAAAGCACCGTGGCCATCTCGCCGCGCCACCTGACCAGCAGCGACCGCGTGCTGATCATCGACGACTTTTTGGCCAACGGTAAGGCATCGCAGGCGCTGATCTCGATCATCAAGCAAGCCGGCGCGACCGTTGCCGGTCTGGGCATCGTCATCGAGAAGTCGTTCCAGGGCGGCCGCGCCGAACTGGATTCGCAGGGCTATCGCGTTGAATCGCTGGCCCGGGTGAAATCGCTGACGGGTGGCGTGGTCACCTTCATCGAATAAGCCACACCGCAATACCCCTGTGGGAGCGAGCCTGCTCGCGAATGCTTAGGGTCAGTCGACATCTTGATTGACTGATACACCGCTTTCGCGAGCAGGCTCGCTCCCACAGTGGGTTTTGCGGTGGGCAGTTACTGCGCGGTGGCCTTCAAACCTGTGAGGAGCAGGCGTTGGAACAGGTCTTCTTTCAGGCCTTCCGGGTTTGTCAGTTGCATGCGCTCAAGGTGCTCGGGATATAGCGATGCCTCTGGTGCATCGAGGGCAGCCTTGCCCAGTTCGAGGATCTCGGTGAGTTTGAATTTGCTCTTCAGCCAGTTCAGCGCCCGCAGCAAATCCCGTTCAATCGCGGTGAAATCACAGCCCAGCGGGTACTCCGGAAACAGGTTCGGATGCCGCGCGGCAATCGCCTGCAAACGCTGCGGCGTGTTGTCGGCGAAGCGTGGGTCGAGGCGGAAATCCTTCGGCAGCTTGCCGACTTTTTGCGCTTGTTCGATAAGTCCCTGCTGGAAGCGTGAGTCGCTGATGTTCAGCAGCGACTCGATCACCACGGCGTCGGATTTGCCGCGCAGATCGGCAATGCCGTATTCGGTCACGACGATATCGCGCAGATGCCGTGGGATCGTGCAGTGGCCGTACTCCCAAACGATGTTGGAACTGACATCGCCACCCGACTCGCGCCAGCTGCGCAGAATCAGAATCGAACGGGCATCGTGCAGCGCATGCCCCTGCGCCACGAAGTTGTACTGCCCGCCGACACCGCTGAGCACTCGTCCGTCTTCCAGTTGATCCGCCACACCGGCGCCGAGCAGAGTCATGGTGAACACGGTGTTGATGAACCGCGCATCGAGGCGTTGCAAGCGCTTGAGTTCTTCCTGCCCATACAGCTCGTTGATGTAGCTGATGCGGGTCATGTTGAATTCGAGGCGCTTGCTCTGCGGCAGCTCGCGCAGGCGCTCGTAGAAACTGCGCGGGCCGAGAAAGAACCCGCCGTGCACCGAGATGCCGTCAATCTGCGCGGCCTCGTCGAGGGTGCCGGCGTTGGCCTGTTCCTGGGTCGGCACATCGGGATAAACCTTGCGCCGAATGATCCCGGCATCCGCCAGCACCAGCAGGCCATTGACGAACATTTCGCTGCAACCGTACAGGCCTTTGGCGAACGGGCCGGTGCCGCCCTCACGGTGGATCAGTTGCGCCCATTGGCTAAGGTTGATGTCATCGAGCAACGCCTGATAACCGACGTTATCCGCCTGACGTGCGAGCAGCGCGGCGGTCAGCGCATCGCCCATCGAACCGATACCAATCTGCAACGTGCCGCCGTCGCGCACCAGCGTACTGGCGTGCACACCAATGAAATGATCCTGAAAGCCCACCGGCATGTTCGGCGTAGAAAACAGCGTGCTGCTGTCCTTTGCATCGATCAGCAGGTCGAAGGTGTCGATGTCGACCTCGGCATCGCCGGGCATGTAGGGCAGATCGGTGTGCACCTGGCCAACCAGCAGAATGGTCTCGCCCGCGTCGCGGCGCTTGGCGATCATCGGCAACAGGTCGAGGGTGATGTCCGGGTTGCAGCTCAGGCTCAGTCGATCCGGATGTTCGCTGCTGCTGGCGAGCAACTGCGCCACCAGGTTCAGCCCGGCAGCGTTGATGTCACGGGCGGCATGACTGTAATTGCTGCTGACGTAATCCTGCTGAGCCGGCGCGCTGTTGAGCAGGCTGCCGGGTTGCATGAAGAATTGTTCGATGCGGATGTTCGCGGGCAGGCTGTCGCGGTGCAGGTCGGCGAGGAAATCGAATTCCGGGTAGTCACCGAAGACACGTTCGACGAAGGGTTCGATGAAGCGCTTTTGCAAACCGTCGCCCAGTGCAGGGCGGCCAAGACACAGCGCGGTGTAGATCGTCAGCTGCCGCTCGGGCAGGCCTTTGATCCGCCGGTACAGCGCGTTGACGAAGTGATTGGGTTTGCCCAGGCCAAGCGGCATGCCCATGTGGATATGCGCCGGCAAGCGCGCCAGCACGTCGTCCACTGCTTGTTCGATCGAACACAACTGCACCATCTGAAGCCTCCTGCCCGTTCCGTGAATAGGGGTAGACCGAGCTTGCCTTGAGTTTGCTGCAAAGAACAGCTTCAGATTGCCCTCACCCTAACCCTCTCCCAGAGGTAGAGGGGACTGATTGGGGGTTGCTGTGAAGATACGCCGACGTGAAAGTGATGTGCTGAATCCATAATCGCTAAGGTCTTTCAGGTCGATGTATAACGCCAGACACCGCGGTCGGCCCCCTCTCCCTCCGGGAGAGGGCTGGGCGGGCGGCGTTCCGATGAGGGGCTCTTGAATCGCAGGCACAAAAAAACCGTCCGAAGACGGTTTTTTTCATCAGAAGCGCGGCTTATTTCAGACCGGACATCTTCTCGATCGCGCCCTTCAGGTCAGCATCGGTGCAATCGGCACAGGTGCCTTTTGGCGGCATGGCGTTGATGCCGGTGATGGCCTTGGCCAGGATGCCGTCGAGGCCGCCCTGGTGATCGGCGCGCTCCTTCCAGGCGGCGGTGTCACCGATTTTCGGCGCGCCCAACAGGCCAGAACCATGGCAAGCGTTGCAATGTTTGGCAATGATTGAGTCTGGAGTCTTGGCATCACCGCCGCCGGCAGTCGCAGCCACTTCCATCCCTTTGCATTCCTGCCCTTGGACACACACCTGGCCGACCGGCTCTAGGCGTTTGGCAATGTCGTCATTCGTCGCAGCTTGAGCGCTGACAGCCCAGAGGGCCAGTACGGTTGCTGGTGCAGCCAGCATTTTCATAATTAGATTCACGCGTTCACCCTCAATGGTGGCTATTCACGCCTGCGGCCACGGTTCGCAGGCGGGCGCAAGTATAGCGGGTAGCCCGCCACACTGAAACAACCCCATAGTCGAAGGGGTTATACCGCACGGTAGAAAAACTGTTCGGATGCCTTTGCCATCATGGCTTGGCACCTCTTTGTTAAAAATTCGCCGGCGTGGCTGCGCTGATTAGTCGCGCAGGCGCGTCGAACGGATTACGAAAACGATGCGGCTTGGTACTTTCAAAGTAGTAGCTGTCGCCGGCTTCGAGAATAAAAGTTTCCAGACCCACCACCAGTTCCAGACGACCTTCCACCAGAATCCCGGTTTCCTCGCCTTCATGGGTGAGCATTTCCTCGCCGGTATCTGCGCCCGGCGGATAGATTTCATTGAGGAAGGCGATGGCGCGACTGGGGTGCGCGCGGCCGACCAGTTTCATGGTCACGGCGCCGTCGGAAATGTCGATCAGCTCGTTGGCCTTGTAGACGATCTGGGTCGGGACTTCTTGCAGAATTTCTTCGGAAAAGAACTCGACCATGGACATGGGAATGCCGCCCAGTACCTTTCTCAGCGAACTGATCGAAGGACTGACGCTGTTCTTTTCGATCATCGAAATGGTGCTGTTGGTGACGCCCGCGCGTTTGGCGAGTTCACGCTGGGAAAGCCCTTTGAGCTTGCGGATCGATTGCAGTCGTTCACCGACGTCCAAGGCGCGAGCCTCCTGATGTTGTAAGAATATTGAGCGTTATCATGGCGACAGCGTTCAGTATTTACAACACTTGACCCCCGCAGCAGCCTTAACCCTCGGAATAGAGCCTTGGCACCCGACGCAGGTTGCAGAAGATCTGGTACGGAATCGTGTCGGCCCACTGCGCCACTTCGCTGGCGAGAATGTTTTTGCCCCACAGCTCGACGGTGGAACCGAGGTCGGCTTCCGGCACATCCGTCAGGTCGATGCAGAGCATGTCCATCGACACGCGACCGAGAATGCGACTGCGTTTGCCCGCCACTAATACCGGCGTGCCGGTCGGCGCCTGACGCGGGTAGCCGTCGGCGTAACCCATGGCGACCACGCCGATGCGCATTGGTTTGTCGGTGATGAACTTGGCGCCGTAACCCACCGGTTCGCCGGCCGGCAGCTCACGCACGCAGATGACTTTCGACTCCAGGGTCATCACCGGTTGCAGACGATCGGCAACGGCGTTGGCTTCTTCGAACGGGGTCGCGCCGTACAGCATGATGCCCGGGCGCACCCAGTCGCTGTGAATCTGCGGCCAACCGAGCACGGCCGGCGAGTTGCGCAAGCTGACTTCCGCCGCCAGGCCCTGACGCGCCGTCTCAAACACCGCGACCTGTTCGGCGCTGCTCTGTGCGTGCAGTTCATCGGCGCGGGCGAAGTGGCTCATCAAGACGATTTTCGCCACTTTGCCACTGGCCAGCAGACGCTGATAAGCCGCCGGATAATCCTTCGGATGCAGGCCAACACGGTGCATGCCCGAATCGAGCTTCAACCACACGGTGATCGGCTTGCTCAGCGTCGCCTGCTCAATTGCTTCGAGCTGCCACAGCGAATGCACCACGGTCCACAAATCATGCTCGACGATCAACGCCAGCTCATCGGCTTCGAAGATGCCTTCGAGCAACAACACCGGGGCCTTGATGCCGGCCGCGCGCAGCTCCAGCGCTTCCTCGATGCAGGCCACCGCGAAACCATCGGCCTCGGCTTCCAGCGCCTGTGCGCAACGCACCGCGCCATGCCCGTAGGCATCGGCCTTGATCACCGCGAGCGCCCTGGCGCCGGTGACTTCGCGGGCAATTCGGTAGTTGTGGCGCAGGGCTTCTAGGTCGATCAGGGCACGGGCAGGACGCATGGCGGCAGACTTCTAGGCGGTCATGGGAAGAAAAACCGGCGCCGACTGACGACGTGAACCGCCAACAGCGCCGGGAGAGGGATCTTTACAACGGTTACGGCAGTGCGGCGACGATAGAAATTTCTACCAGAATGCTCGGCTTGGCCATTTTCGCTTCGACGGTGGCACGGGCCGGGGCAGCGCCTTTTGGCAGCCACTGATCCCACACCGAGTTCATCCCGGCGAAGTGCTCATCGATGCCGTTCAGGTAGATCGTCGCCGACAACAGGTGTTGCTTGTCGGTGCCGGCCAGATCAAGCAAACGCTCGATGTTGGCCAGTACGTCGCGGGTCTGCTGTTCAATCCCGGCGTCGAAGTCGTCGCCGACCTGCCCCGCCAGATACACGGTGCCGTTGTGGCTGACGATCTGACTCATGCGCTCATTGGTGAGCTGGCGCTGGATTGACATGTTTTGCGGACTCCTGAATTTTGTTGCCGTAACGGGAAATATCGAGGCCTTCGGCGCTGATCTGTGGCTTTTTCTTCGCCATCAGGTCGGCCAGCAAACGACCGGAACCGCACGCCATGGTCCAACCGAGGGTGCCGTGACCGGTGTTGAGGAACAGGTTCTTGAACGGCGTGGCGCCGACGATCGGCGTGCCGTCCGGGGTGGTCGGACGCAGGCCGGTCCAGAAACTCGCCTCGGCCAGATTACCGCCCTGAGGATAAAGGTCGTTGACGATCATCTCCAGGGTTTCACGTCGACGCGGGTTCAGCGACAGGTCAAAACCGGCGATCTCGGCCATGCCGCCAACGCGGATGCGGTTGTCGAAACGGGTGATCGCGACCTTGTAGGTCTCGTCGAGAATAGTCGAGGTCGGGGCCATCGCCGGGTTGGTGATCGGCACGGTCAGCGAGTAACCCTTGAGCGGATACACCGGAGCCTTGATGCCCAGCGGCTTGAGCAGTTGTGGCGAGTAGCTGCCGAGCGCCAGCACGTAGCGGTCAGCGGTTTCCAGCTTGCCGTCGATCCACACACCGTTGATGCGATCACCGGCGTAGTCGAGTTTCTGAATGTCCTGGCCAAAGCGGAATTCCACACCGAGTTTCACCGCCATTTCGGCGAGACGCGTGGTGAACATCTGGCAGTCGCCAGTCTGGTCGTTCGGCAGGCGCAGGGCACCGGCGAGGATGTCAGTAACGCCCGCCAGTGCCGGCTCAACGCGGGCAATGCCGGCGCGATCGAGGACTTCAAACGGCACACCGGACTCTTTCAGCACGGCGATGTCTTTGGCGGCGCCATCAAGCTGCGCCTGAGTGCGGAACAGCTGAGTTGTGCCGAGGCTGCGGCCTTCATAGGCGATGCCGGTTTCAGCGCGCAGTTCGTCGAGGCAGTCGCGGCTGTACTCGGACAGACGCACCATGCGCTCCTTGTTTACCGCGTAACGATTGGCGGTGCAGTTGCGCAGCATCTGCGCCATCCACAGGTACTGGTCGATGTCGGCAGTGGCCTTGATCGCGAGAGGGGCGTGACGTTGCAGCAGCCACTTGATCGCCTTCAGCGGTACGCCCGGCGCAGCCCACGGCGAGGCATAGCCCGGCGAGACCTGGCCGGCGTTGGCGAAACTGGTCTCCATGGCCGCAGCGGGCTGCCGGTCGACTACCACCACTTCAAACCCGGCACGGGCCAGATAGTAAGCACTGGCGGTACCGATGACGCCGCTACCCAAGACCATTACGCGCATTTTTGTTTCCCTCATCGCGGCGGGGCCGCGCACGTCTGTTGTTAGAGCAATGATGCGCGCAGTGTAAAAAAGAAATGCCAGTGCTTTTCACTATATAAGCGCCTATATTTGGCGACAATTCTCGGCAAAAACCCTTTTCACGGAGGCGCATCCCCTATGCGTACCAACACTCAGACCAAACGTGAGCTGGACAAGATCGACCGCAACATCTTGCGGATCCTGCAGGCGGACGGGCGGATTTCCTTTACCGAACTGGGCGAAAAGGTCGGGCTCTCGACCACGCCGTGCACCGAGCGCGTGCGGCGTCTGGAGCGCGAAGGGATCATCATGGGCTACAACGCCCGGCTGAATCCGCAGCACTTGAAGGGTAGCTTGCTGGTGTTCGTCGAGATCAGCCTCGACTACAAATCCGGCGACACCTTCGAGGAGTTCCGCCGCGCGGTGCTGAAGTTGCCGCACGTGCTGGAATGTCATTTGGTGTCAGGGGATTTCGACTATCTGGTGAAGGCGCGGATTTCCGAGATGGCCTCGTACCGCAAGCTGCTGGGCGACATTCTGCTGAAGCTGCCGCATGTGCGGGAGTCGAAGAGTTATATCGTCATGGAAGAAGTGAAAGAGAGCCTGAGCCTTCCCATTCCAGACTGAAGATTGCCGGGCCTGACCCCGGCCCTATCGCGAGCAGGCTCACTCCTACATTTGGAATGCGTACCCTTGTAGGAGTGAGCCTGCTCGCGATGGCGTCGACTCGGTCCCGAGTGAACCCTTCAAACCAACACCTGCCGATTCGCCGCCATGTACTCGAAAATCTGCTTCTCCACCCGTGGATGAATCAGCTCCACCGGCCGCCGCTCATTCGGGCAAGGCAAGGTTTTGGTCGTACCGAACAACCGGCAAATCAACGGCCGCTCTTCATACACCGTGCAGCCATTCGGGCCCAGATGCACACAGTTCAACTCTTCCATCGCCGCATCCTGCTCGGCGCGGGTCTTGCGCGGCAGGCGGGCCATTTCTTCCGGCGAGGTGGTCACCGGGCCGCAGCAGTCGTGGCAGCCGGGCACGCACTCGAATGAGGGGATCTGCTGGCGCAAGGTGCGGATTTTCTGGCTGTTGCAGCTCATCGAAGCGGTGACCAAGTTGAAATAGACGGCAATTGTGCCGCAAAAGCCCTGATCCAGACACCGCAGGCCGACCAGTGTTGCCCACGTTCGGGCGTGCGGCTTATGCTCCGTCAAATTTTCTCGACACCTTAGCCGTTGGATGACGCCCATGACTGCCCGCGCCTTCACCTCCGCGAGCCAACCCCACGTTGCCTCCTACTACGCCGCCAGCAGCCTGCCGCAGCCCGATCATCCGCTGCTGCAAGGCGAGGTAGTGGCCGACGTCTGCGTGGTCGGCGGCGGTTTTTCCGGGTTGAATACGGCACTGGAACTGGCCGAACGCGGCCTCAGCGTGGTGCTACTGGAGGCGCATAAAATCGGCTGGGGCGCCAGCGGACGTAATGGCGGACAGTTGATTCGCGGGGTCGGCCATGGTCTCGATCAGTTCGCCAATGTCATCGGCAGCGACGGCGTACGCGAGATGAAACTGATGGGCCTGGAAGCGGTGGAAATCGTTCGTCAGCGTGTCGAACGTTTTCAGATTGCCTGCGACCTGACCTGGGGCTACTGCGACCTTGCCAACAAACCCGCTGACCTTGAGGGTTTTGCCGAAGACGCCGAAGAGTTGCGCAGCCTCGGTTATCGCTACGAAACCCGTTTGCTGCAAGCCCACGAAATGCACACGGTGGTCGGCTCCAAGCGCTATGTCGGTGGTTTGATAGATATGGGTTCAGGACATCTGCATCCGCTGAATCTCGCGTTGGGCGAAGCAGCGGCGGCGCAGCAATTGGGCGTCAAACTGTTTGAACACTCGGCAGTGACGCGTATCGATTACGGCCCCGAAGTCAAAGTCCATACAGCCCAGGGTTCGGTGCGCGCCAGGACCCTCGTGCTCGGCTGCAACGCGTATCTCAATGATCTGAACCCGCAACTCAGCGGCAAGGTCCTGCCGGCCGGCAGCTACATCATCGCCACCGAACCGTTGAGCGAAGAAAAGGCGCACAACCTGCTGCCGCAGAACATGGCGGTCTGCGACCAGCGTGTCGCGCTGGATTACTACCGGCTCTCGGCGGATCGTCGTTTGCTTTTTGGTGGCGCCTGCCATTACTCGGGACGTGATCCGAAAGATATCGCCGCATACATGCAGCCGAAGATGCTCGAAGTGTTCCCGCAACTCGCTGGCGTGAAGATCGATTATCAGTGGGGCGGGATGATCGGCATCGGCGCCAACCGTTTGCCGCAGATCGGCCGGCTCACGGACCAGCCGAACGTGTATTACGCCCAGGCCTATTCAGGCCACGGGGTGAATGCCACGCACTTGGCGGGCAAGTTGCTCGCCGAGGCGATCAGCGGGCAGCACAGCGGCGGGTTTGACCTGTTTGCCAGGGTGCCGCACATCACCTTCCCGGGCGGCAGGCATTTGCGTTCGCCATTGTTGGCGTTGGGGATGTTGTGGCATCGCCTCAAAGAGTTGGTCTGATGTCTTTGCAGTGAATTGAAGGCCCTATCGCGAGCAGGCTCACTCCTACAGTTGAAATGCGTTCCCCTGTAGGAGTGAGCCTGCTCGCGATGAGGCCCGAAAAGACCCTACAGATCTCAGATCCGCCAGAACGGCTTCAACCCCTCCTCCAGCGCCTGCTCACGCGTCAGCCCGATGTCCTTGAGCTGATCCGTCGTCAGCGCCAGCAATGCCTTGCGCGTGTGCAGACGATGCCACAACAGACCCCAGCGACTCAGGCCGGAGGGAGCGTTGCGCATGATCTCATTGCGCGCACGATCCTTCTGCCCTGCCGCCAGTTCCTGGCTGTGTAACGTCAGCCGCACATCGCTCAAGCCGTTCATTTTTGTCGCTCCTGTTTACTTGGGTAGCCAGAGATTCCATGATGCGCGGGTCGGCAAAAGCATTACAGATTCAACACACCTGTATTAACTCCATACAGATTTGCTGCTTCCGAGTCTGAATTGTCGATTTGTGACGCATCTGTACTGGTTTAACGAATCAACTGCATCGAGGCAGTGCCATGACCCTGTATGTGAACCTCGCCGAACTGCTCGGCACGCGCATCGAACAAGGCTTCTATCGTCCAGGTGACCGGTTGCCATCGGTGCGCGCCTTGAGCGTAGAACATGGTGTCAGCCTGAGCACGGTGCAGCAGGCTTATCGCATGCTCGAAGACAGCGGCCTGGCCACGCCGAAACCCAAGTCCGGCTATTTCGTCCCGGTCGGGCGCGAGTTGCCGGAACTGCCCGCCGTCGGCCGTCCGGCGCAGCGTCCGGTGGAAATCTCGCAGTGGGATCAGGTGCTGGAGCTGATTCGCGCGGTGCCGCGCAAGGACGTCGTGCAACTGGGGCGCGGCATGCCCGACATCAGCTCGCCGACGATGAAACCGCTGTTGCGCGGGCTGGCGCGGATCAGCCGCCGCCAGGACATGCCCGGCCTGTATTACGACAACATCCACGGCACCCTCGAACTGCGTGAACAGATCGCCCGATTGATGCTCGATTCCGGCTGCCAGTTGAGTCCCAGCGATCTGGTGGTCACCACCGGGTGCCACGAAGCGCTGTCCACCAGCATCCACGCGATCTGCGAGCCGGGCGACATCGTCGCGGTCGATTCGCCGAGCTTCCACGGGGCCATGCAAACGCTCAAAGGTCTGGGCATGAAAGCCCTGGAAATCCCCACCGACCCGCTCACCGGCATCAGCCTCGAAGCGCTGGAACTGGCGCTGGAGCAATGGCCGATCAAGGTCATCCAGCTCACCCCGAACTGCAATAACCCGCTCGGCTACATCATGCCGGAGTCGCGTAAACGCGCCCTGCTCAACCTCGCTCAACGCTTCGACGTGGCGATCATCGAAGACGATGTGTATGGCGAACTGGCCTACACCTACCCGCGTCCGCGCACGATCAAATCCTTCGACGAAGATGGCCGCGTGCTGCTGTGCAGTTCGTTTTCCAAGACCCTGGCGCCAGGGCTGCGGATTGGCTGGGTTGCACCGGGCCGTTATCTGGAGCGTGTGCTGCACATGAAATACATCAGCACCGGATCCACCGCCCCGCAACCGCAGATCGCCATTGCCGAATTTCTCAAGTCCGGCCATTTCGAACCGCATTTGCGACGGATGCGCACGCAATACCAGCGCAATCGCGACATGATGATCGATTGGGTCACGCGCTATTTCCCGGCGGGCACGCGCGCCAGCCGCCCGCAAGGCAGCTTCATGCTGTGGGTCGAATTGCCGGAGGGCTTCGATACCTTGAAACTGAATCGTGCGCTGCATGATCAAGGCGTACAGATTGCCGTCGGCAGTATCTTTTCCGCTTCGGGCAAGTACCGCAATTGCTTGCGGATGAACTACGCTGCGAAACCGACAGCGCAGATCGAAGAAGCCGTGCGCAAGGTCGGTGCGATGGCCATTCAACTGCTCGCCGAAGCCGACTGACCTTTTTCCAGAGACCAGCGTCCATATGCCGACCTCAGCCGCCAACCGGAACGATCCTACGTGAGCTTCAGACAGCCCCTACTCGCTTTGCTGTTATTCACCTCGTTCCTCAGCGGCTGCGCCAGCCTCGATGTGCCGCGCGAGCCGAGCGAGGCCTTGCCGGCGTCCGGCTCCAGTTTTGGCCGCTCGATCCAGGCCCAGGCGGCGCCCTATCAGGGCCGCTCCGGTTTCCGCCTGCTATCCAACAGCACCGAATCCTTCACCGCCCGCGCCGAGTTGATCCGCCATGCGCAGGTCAGCCTCGATTTGCAGTACTACATCGTTCACGACGGCATCAGCACGCGGATGCTGGTGGACGAATTGCTCAAGGCCGCCGACCGCGGCGTGCGTGTGCGCATCTTGCTCGACGACACCACCAGCGACGGCCTGGACCAGATCATCGCCACGCTGGCGGCGCATCCGCAGATTCAGATCAGACTGTTCAATCCGCTGCATCTGGGGCGCAGCACCGGCGTCACGCGCGCGGCTGGACGTTTGTTCAACCTGTCGCTGCAACATCGACGCATGCATAACAAGTTGTGGCTGGCGGACAACAGCGCAGCCATCGTCGGCGGGCGCAATCTGGGTGATGAGTATTTCGATGCCGAGCCGAATCTGAATTTCACCGACATCGACATGCTCAGCGTCGGCCCGGTTGCCGAGCAGCTCGGACACAGCTTCGATCAATACTGGAACAGCGCCCTGAGCAAACCGATCGACGAATTCCTCTCCAGCAAACCAACCGCCAAAGATCTGCAGAACACCCGCACGCGTTTGGAAGAATCCCTGGAAGAAACGCGCAAACAGAATCACGCGCTGTATCAGCAGTTGATGACCTTCACCACCGAGCCGCGCATGGACATCTGGCGCAAGGAGCTGATCTGGGCGTGGAACCAGGCGCTGTGGGATGCGCCAAGCAAGGTGCTGGCCAAAGGCGAGCCGGATCCGCAGTTGCTGCTGACCACGCAACTGGCGCCGGAGCTTAGGGGTGTCAGCAAAGAACTGATCATGATCTCGGCGTACTTCGTACCAGGCCAGCCAGGGTTGGTGTATCTGACGGGACGCGCCGATGCCGGCGTTACCGTGAGTCTGCTGACCAATTCGCTGGAAGCCACTGACGTGCCAGCGGTGCACGGCGGCTATGCGCCGTATCGCAAAGCGTTGCTGGAGCACGGTGTGAAACTGTATGAACTGCGACGCCAGCCTGGGGATAACTATGGCAGCGGGCCGCATGTGTTTTACAGCAAGTCGTTTCGCGGCTCGGATTCCAGTTTGCATAGCAAGGCGATGATCTTCGATCGGCAGAAATCGTTCATTGGCTCGTTCAACTTTGATCCCCGCTCGGTATTGTGGAACACCGAAGTCGGCGTGTTGGTCGACAGCCCTGAGCTGGCCGAACATGTTCGCGAACTGGCCTTGCAGGGTATGGCGCCAGCGCTGAGTTATGAGGCGAAATTGCAGGATGGTCAGATTGTCTGGGTTACCGAAGACAACGGCCAGATGCATACGCTAACCAAGGAGCCGGGGAGTTGGTGGCGACGGTTTAATGCGTGGTTCAGCACCACGGTCGGCCTGGAGCGCATGCTTTAAAAAGCAAAAGATCGCAGCCTTCGGCAGCTCCTACAGTTTGAAATGCATTCCCCTGTAGGAGCTGCCGAAGGCTGCGATCTTTTGATCTACGCAGGTTCTGTCACCGGGCCGAATGCCCCTTGGCGCAACAGCAATATCACCAACCCAAACGCCCCTATCGCCATCAACAGCGGCAGCGCATGCCCGTTGATCCACTGACTGCCCGCCCCCGCCGCCAGCGGCCCGATCAGACAACCGACGCCCCAGAGCTGCGCGATATGCGCATTCGCCCGCACCAACGCATCGTCGCGATAACGTTCGCCAATCAGAATCAACGACAAGGTGAACAAACCACCAGCACTGGCGCCGAACAACACCCACAGCGGCCAGATCAGCAATGTATCGAGTAACAGCGGAATCGCCAGACTCGACAGCATCAGCACCACCGCACAGCCGGCAAACAGCGTGCGCCGCGACAGATAATCGGCCAACGCACCAATCGGCAATTGCAGCAGCGCATCGCCGACCACCACGGTACTGACCATCGCCAAGGCGATTTCGGCAGTGAAGCCCTGTTGCAGGCAATACACCGGCAGCAACGTCAGGATCATCGCTTCGAACGCGGCAAACAACGACACCGCCCAGGCAATCGCTGGCAGCTCGCGGGCGAAGCCCCACAGGTCGCGGAACGTCACGCTGCTTGCCTCACTGCTCGGCGCGCCGCTGCGACCGAGTAACAGCAACGGTGAAACCAGCAGCAAACCGACACCGACCCAAAAGCCATAATCATGTTCGGTGCCAAGCGCGCCCAACAAAAGCGGGCCGCAGAGCTGGCTCAATGCATAACTGCTGCCATACAGCGCCACCAGTCGCCCGCGCCAATGTTCAACCACCAGTTGATTGATCCAGCTCTCGCCGAGGATGAACACGATGGTGAGGATCACCCCGATCATCAGGCGCAATACCAGCCAGATCGGGTAACTTGGCAACAGCGCCAGCAGGCCGATCGATAGCGCCCCGGCCCACAGGCACAGGCGCATCAGGTTGGCCGTGCCAAAGCGTGCCGCCAGATGGCTGGAAATCTTCGCGCCCAACAACACGCCAATCGCCGGCATCGCTGCCATTACACCGATGGCGAAGGAACCGTAACCCCAGCCTTCCAGGCGCAACGACACCAACGGCATGCTGACCCCCAGGGCCAGACCGACACTCAAGACAGACGCCAACACGGCGAAATACGTCGCCCACCGCATGCTCCACGCTCCTGTGGATAATTATTTTTAGAGGCCACATCAAACAAATGTGGGAGCGAGCCTGCTCGCGAATGCGGCTGCACATTCAGCACATGGGCTGACTGATACACCGCTTTCGCGAGCAGGCTCGCTCCCACAGGGATCTGCCTCGTTTGGAGGATCTGCTCTTGCGAACAGACCCTCCTAACGGCTTACAGCTTGATCCACGTCGCCTTCAGCTCGGTGTACTTGTCGAACGCGTGCAGCGACTTGTCGCGACCGTTGCCCGACTGCTTGAAACCACCAAACGGTGCGGTCATGTCACCGCCGTCGTACTGGTTGACCCATACGCTGCCGGCGCGCAGTGCCTTGGCGGTCAGGTGCGCCTTGGAGATGTCCTGCGTCCAGACTGCTGCCGCCAAGCCGTAGGGCGTGTCGTTGGCGATTTGGATGGCTTCCTCGGCGGTATCGAAAGCGATCACCGACAGTACCGGACCGAAGATCTCTTCCTGAGCGATCTTCATCGCGTTGCTCACACCGTCGAAAATCGTCGGTTCAACATACGTACCACCAGTTTCCTGAAGGATGCGCTTGCCGCCGGCCACCAGTTTGGCGCCATCGGTGTGACCGGATTCGATGTACGACAGCACGGTGTTCATCTGCTGGGTATCGACCAGCGCGCCCACATTGGTCGCCGGATCCAGCGGATTGCCCGGTTTCCAGGTTTTCAGCGCCTCGATCACCATCGGCAGGAATGTGTCCTTGATCGAACGCTCGACCAGCAGACGCGAACCGGCGGTGCAGACTTCGCCCTGGTTGAAGGCGATGGCGCTGGCGGCGGATTCAGCGGCAGCTTGCAGATCCGGCGCATCGGCAAAGACGATGTTCGGGCTCTTGCCACCGGCTTCGAGCCAGACGCGCTTCATGTTCGATTCGCCGGAGTAGATCATCAGTTGCTTGGCGATCTTGGTCGAACCGGTGAACACCAGCGTGTCGACATCGTTATGCAGAGCCAGCGCCTTGCCAACGGTGTGGCCGTAGCCCGGCAGCACATTGAGCACGCCCTTCGGAATGCCAGCTTCAACCGCCAGTGCAGCGATGCGGATGGCGGTCAGCGGGGATTTTTCCGATGGCTTGAGAATCACCGAGTTACCGGTCGACAGCGCCGGGCCGAGTTTCCAGCAGGCCATCATCAGCGGAAAGTTCCACGGCACGATGGCGCCGACCACGCCTACCGGCTCGCGGGTTACCAGACCCAGTTGGTCGTGCGGCGTAGCGGCGACTTCGTCATAGATCTTGTCGATCGCTTCACCGCTCCAGCTCAGCGCCTGCGCCGCGCCCGGAACGTCGATGTACAGTGAGTCGCTGATGGGCTTGCCCATGTCGAGGGTTTCGAGCAGGGCCAGTTCTTCGGCGTGCTGCTTCAGCAGGCCGGCAAAACGGATCATGGTGGCTTTGCGTTTGGTCGGCGCCAGGCGCGACCACACGCCGGAATTAAAAGTGGCGCGGGCGTTTTCCACGGCGCGCTGGGCGTCGGCGGCGTCACAGCTGGCAATTTTGCCGAGCAGACGGCCATCGACCGGGCTGATGCACTCGAAGGTCTCGCCGGAGACGGCGTCGGTGTATTCGCCATTGAGGTAGGCGCGGCCTTCGATTTTCAGGTCGCGGGCGCGTTGTTCCCAGTCGGCACGAGTCAGGGTGGTCATTTCGAGTGTCCTCCGCTTGTTGAATACGAGCGCCGCGCGATCTTCGCCAGCGTCCTCAGGAATTCTGCCCGTCCAGCCGGTTTTTCGGCCAGAGGCACCCGCCACCCTAAACCAGCGGCCGGGGTTGTTTCAATATATTTGACATAAGGTGGCCATACGGCCTTGCGGTGTTGATTTTAATCAACATAGACTTTGGCCCTTTCCAGCCAATCGCGCCGTATTCACAGGGGATAACAACAATGAACATCCAGAACGTCGTCGACATCAGCCTGACCAGCAGCGAAGCCGAACGCTATCGCCCGGACCCGGCCAAAGTGCTCAAGGGTGACCCTGAACAGGCCGTGTTCCATCAATACGACAGCCCTTGTGGGCAGATGGGCGTTGGCGTGTGGGAAGGCGCGGTTGGGCAGTGGACGGTGAATTACACCGAGCACGAATACTGCGAGATTTTGCAGGGGGTTTCGGTGCTGCGTGATGGTGAGGGCAATGCCAAGACGTTGCGCGTTGGCGACCGGTTTGTGATTCCGGCGGGGTTTCGTGGCACTTGGGAAGTGCTGGAGGCTTGCCGCAAGGTCTATGTGATCTTTGAACAGAAGGCTTGAGGATTTTCGCTGGCTGATTCGGCCCTATCGCGAGCAGGCTCACTCCTACAGGTGACCGCATTCCAATGTAGGAGTGAGCCTGCTCGCGAAGGGGCCAGAACAGGAAACCCCAAATCCGAGGCAACAAAAAAGGCCCGTATCGTGAGATACGGGCCTTTTTCGTAAGTCAGGAAAAATCAATTACTTGATTTTGCCTTCCTTGTAGATCACGTGCTTGCGAACAACCGGATCATATTTCTTGATCTCGATTTTGTCCGGGGTAGTACGCTTGTTCTTGTCGGTAGTGTAGAAGTGACCAGTACCGGCGCTCGAGATCAAACGAATCAATTCACGCATGATTAGCTCCCTTAAATCTTGCCATCGCGGCGAAGTTCGGCGAGCACGACAGTGATGCCACGCTTGTCGATGATACGCATGCCTTTGGCAGATACGCGCAGACGCACAAAACGTTTCTCTTCTTCAACCCAGAAGCGGTGATGCTGCAGGTTCGGCAGGAAACGACGACGGGTTTTGTTGTTTGCGTGGGAAATGTTATTCCCAGTCACCGGACCCTTACCGGTAACTTGACATACTCTCGACATGCCTCAGCCCTCTAAAACCACATGCCCAACCCGGCATGGGTTGGCCGCTTAATCTCTCAGTCATTTGGCGCCAGGCGCCGCGTTTCTTTAGAGGTCTTACCGGCTACACCTACAGTGAAGGAACCGGGCCCCTAGAAAAGAGCGCTGCTTTATACCAGAAAGACCGGGGTGCAACAACATTCGGTGTGAAATCAATCGGTAAAAAGGCGCTTTTTCGGTCTGCGAACGCTTTGGATAAAGGCCGGCATCGATTTTTACCACTCGTCGCAGAAAGTCGCCCAAGCAGGCGTTTCAGACTTTTTGCGAAGCACCGCGGTCTGAAAAACGGCCATCACTGTGCCCTTAAAATGCAAAAAGGGGATAGTCATTTGTAATCCAGCCCTCTAGGGTAGGCCTTTTCCAGACTGCACTTGCAGATGGGCCTTCGATCTGTAAAAGGAAACCGACCATGCGCCTCGCTGCCCTACCCCTGTTGCTCGCCCCGCTCCTGCTGAGCCCCCTGGCCCAAGCCGCCGCGCTGAGCGTCTGCACCGAGGCCAGCCCGGAAGGGTTCGACGTGGTGCAATACAACTCGCTGACCACCACCAACGCCTCGGCCGACGTGCTGATGAACCGTCTGGTGGACTTCGACACCGCCAGCGGCAAAGTCGTACCAAGCCTGGCCGATAGCTGGGAAGTCAGCACCGATGGCCTGACTTACCTGTTCAAGCTGCACCCGCAGGTGAAATTTCACACGACCGATTACTTCAAGCCGAGCCGCGAGCTGACCGCCGAAGACGTCAAATTCAGCTTCGACCGCATGCTCGACCCGGCCAACCCGTGGCACAAAGTCGCCCAGAGCGGTTTCCCGCACGCACAGTCGATGCAGTTGCCGGCGCTGATCAAGAAGATCGACGCACTCGATCCGCTGACCGTGCGCTTCACCCTTGATCATCCGGATTCGACGTTCCTCGCCACACTGAGCATGGGCTTCGCCTCGATCTATTCCGCCGAATACGCCGACAAACTGATGAAGGCCGGCGCGACCGACAAGCTCAACAGCCAGCCTATCGGCACTGGTCCGTTCGTGTTCACCCGTTTCCAGAAAGACGCAGCGATTCGTTACAAGGCCAATCCGGACTACTTCGGCGGCAAACCTTCGGTGGATCCGTTGATCTTCGCCATCACCCCGGACGCCAACGTGCGCCTGCAAAAGCTGCGGCGCAATGAATGCCAGATCGCCCTGTCACCGAAGCCACTCGACGTACAGGCCGCGCTGAAAGAACCGACGCTGAAAGTCGAAAAGACTGACGCGTTCATGACCGCATTCGTCGGCATCAACAGCCAGCATCCGCCGCTGGACAAACCCGAAGTGCGTCAGGCGATCAACCTCGCCTTCGACAAGGCCAACTACATCAAAGCCGTGTTTGAAGACACCGCCGAAGCCGCCAACGGCCCTTACCCGCCGAACACCTGGAGTTACGCGAAGAACCTGCCGGGTTACCCGCACGATGTCGCCAAAGCCAAGGCATTGCTGGCCAAGGCCGGGTTGAAGGACGGTTTCCAGACCACCATCTGGACGCGCCCGTCGGGCAGCCTGCTCAACCCAAACCCGAGCCTGGGCGCGCAGATGCTGCAGTCGGATCTGGCGGAAATCGGCATTCAGGCGGAAATCCGCGTGATCGAGTGGGGCGAGCTGATTCGTCGCGCCAAGGCCGGCGAGCATGATTTGCTGTTCATGGGCTGGGCCGGCGACAACGGCGACCCGGACAACTTCCTCACGCCGCAGTTTTCCTGCGCAGCGGTCAAATCGGGCACCAACTTTGCGCGCTACTGCAATGCCGATCTGGACAAGCTGATCAGCGCTGGCAAGACCACCAGCGAGCAAGGCGTACGGACCAAACTGTATGAACAGGCGCAGACGCAGATTCAGCAGCAGGCGTTGTGGTTGCCGCTGGCGCATCCGACGGCTTACGCACTGACGCGTAAAGACGTACAGGGTTACTCGGTGAGCCCGTTTGGAAGGCAGGACTACTCCAAGGTCAACCTGAAATAACCTGCCTTACACATAACCTGTAGGAGTGAGCCTGCTCGCGATGGCGTCATTTCAGTCAACCCATTCGGTGACTGGAAAATTGCTATCGCGAGCAGGCTCACTCCCACAGTGGTTTAGCGTTTGTTCCTGAGAGTTACATCCAGCCACACTCCGCCATCGACAGCGGCTCACCATCGCCGATGATGAAGTGATCGAGCACGCGCACATCAATCATCTCCAGCGTTTTTTGCAAGCGCTTGGTCAGCAGCCGATCCGCCTGACTTGGGTCAGTGTTGCCCGACGGATGGTTGTGGCAGAGGATCAATGCCGCCGCGTTATTGGCCAAACATCGCTTCACAACCTCACGGGGATGCACGCTGGTGTTGTCGATGGAGCCGCGAAACAGTGTCTCGAACGTGAGCACTTGATGTTTGGAGTCGAGAAACAGGCAACCAAACACCTCATGCGGTTCGTGACGCAGCATCGCTTTCAGATAATCGCGAACGACCTGAGGGTTTTCCAGGGCTGGTTTTTGCCGTGATTTCTCAGCCAGATGCCGCCTGTTCATCTCTTGAGCCGCTTGCAGCTGTGCAAACTTCGCAGGCCCAAGCCCCAATTGCTTGCTGAATGCGTCCTGATCGGCCTCAAGCAGTAAACGCAGGCTGCCGAATTGAGTCAGCAGATTGCGCGCCAGATCCACAGCACTTAATCCGGGCAGTCCGGTGCGCAGAAAAATGGCCAATAACTCAGCGTCCGAGAGGCTCGCTGCCCCATGCTCCAATAACCTTTCCCGCGGCCGTTCCGCCGCAGGCCAATCGCGAATACTCATACACATTCCCTGTCTGTGGGCGCCGCTGTTCCGTAGCGGTCGCTGTGATATCGTAGCCCATCTTTTTTGTGGTCGATTCAACCCTGGGGAGGGGGCATCGCACCGCAGTCATCAACGAAATGAAAGGCAGACCTATGCAGCGGCTGTATCGGAAACGCATCGTTCTGGGCGTCGGCGGCGGCATCGCGGCCTACAAGAGCGCCGATCTGGTTCGTCGCCTGATCGACCAGGGCGCCGAAGTGCGTGTGGTCATGACCCACGGCGGCGCCGAATTCATCACCCCGCTGACCATGCAGGCGCTGTCCGGCCACCCGGTTCACCTCGACTTGCTCGACCCGGCCGCCGAAGCCGCGATGGGCCACATCGAGCTGGCCAAGTGGGCCGATCTGGTGCTGATCGCCCCGGCCACCGCCGACCTGCTCGCGCGTCTGGCGCAAGGCATCGCCAACGACTTGCTGACCACCCTGGTGCTGGCCACCGACGCTGTGGTCGCTGTCGCGCCGGCAATGAATCAGGCGATGTGGCGCGATCCGGCGACCCAGGCCAACCTGCAACTCCTGCAAAGCCGTGGCCTGAAGACCTTCGGTCCGGCCTCGGGCAGTCAGGCCTGTGGCGACGTCGGCATGGGCCGCATGATGGAAGCCACCGATCTGGCGCAATGCGCGGCAGACTGCTTCCAGCGTCAGGCACTGACCGGCAAACACGTGGTGATCACCGCCGGCCCGACCCAGGAAAACATCGACCCGGTGCGCTACATCACCAACCACAGCTCCGGGAAAATGGGCTTTGCCCTCGCCGAAGCAGCGGTTGAAGCCGGCGCCCGTGTGACCTTGATCAGCGGCCCGGTGCACCTGCCGACCCCGGACCGCGTCACGCGCATCGACGTGGTCAGCGCCCGCGACATGCTCGCGGCGTGTGAATCGGCGATCCCGTGCGACGTGTTTATCGCCTCGGCAGCCGTTGCGGACTACCGCCCGGAAGTCGTCGCCCCGCAAAAACTCAAGAAAGATCCTACGAGCGGTGACGGCTTCGTCCTGCAAATGGTGCGTAACCCAGACATCCTGGCCACCATCGCGACCCGTCCCGACCGTCCGTTCAGTGTCGGCTTTGCCGCCGAGACCGAACACCTGCTCGACTACGCTGCACGCAAGCTGAAGGACAAGAATCTCGATTTGATCGTCGCCAACGACGTCGCCAACCCGAGCATCGGTTTCAACAGCGAAGAAAACGCCTGCAGCGTGATTGACCGTGAGCTGCATGCCACGGTTTTCGCCCAGACCAGCAAGAGCAAGATCGCTCGCCAACTGGTCACTTTTATCGCCGAACGTCTGAACCAGGTTTAATTTACATGCACGCTTTGCAAGCCAAGATCCTCGACCCACGCATCGGCACCGAATTCCCGCTGCCGCAATACGCCACTCCGGGCTCCGCCGGCCTCGACCTGCGCGCCATGCTGGAACAGGACATCGTGATCAAACCGGGTGAAACCGTGCTGATCCCCACCGGGCTGTCGGTTTACATCGGCGACCCGAACCTCGCCGCGCTGATCCTGCCGCGCTCGGGCATGGGCCATAAGCACGGCATCGTGCTGGGCAACCTCGTCGGTCTGATCGACTCCGATTACCAGGGCCCGCTGATGGTGTCGTGCTGGAACCGTGGCCAGACCGATTTCACCATGACCGTCGGCGAACGTCTGGCGCAACTGGTGCTGGTACCGGTGGTGCAGGCGCACTTCGAAATGGTTGAAGAGTTCGTCGAAACCGAACGCGGCACCGGTGGTTTCGGCCACACCGGCACCAAATAACCGGCGTCATCGTCTGTAGGAGCTGCCGAAGGCTGCGATCTTTTGATTTGGTTTTCTACGATCAAGACCAAAGATCGCAGCCTGCGGCAGCTCCTACAGGGGGAAATTTCAGGCAGATCGGCTGAAAGGTTTACCGCCGTAAATCAAGGTTTTGCCGGCCGAAAGCCACGCCAGCCGAGGCGTCATGGCCCTTTCATACCACGAACTCTCTGTGGAAAACGCCGTCATACCCTTCAGTTTGAGCCTGCCGTCGAACGATTCGTCGGTCTGTCCCGCCACTTTCGAGATGGAGCATTTCCGTAGATGAGCACCCCAGCCAAGATTGCCCCGAAGCTGCCCGACAGCATTTTCCGCGCTTATGACATTCGCGGCACCGTGCCGGAATTCCTCAATGCCGAAACCGCTTACTGGATCGGCCGCGCCATCGGTTCGCAGAGCCTCGCCCAAGGCGAGCCAAATGTGTCCGTCGGTCGCGATGGCCGCCTGTCCGGCCCCGAGCTGGTGGCAGAGCTGATCCGCGGTATCGCCGAGAGTGGCTGCCACGTCAGTGATGTGGGCCTGGTGCCGACACCGGCGCTGTACTACGCCGCCAACGTGTTGGCCGGCAAGTCCGGGGTGATGCTCACCGGCAGCCACAACCCGTCGAACTACAACGGCTTCAAGATCGTCATCGCCGGCGACACCCTCGCCAACGAACAGATTCAGGCCCTGCACGAGCGCCTCAAGACCAACAACCTGAGCAGCGGCGCGGGCAGCGTCACCCAGGTCGAAATCCTCGACCGCTACAACACCGAAATCGTCCAGGACATCAAACTGGCCCGGCGCATGAAAGTCGTGGTCGACTGCGGCAACGGCGCGGCCGGCGTGATCGCCCCGCAACTGATCGAAGCGCTGAACTGCGAAGTCATCCCGCTGTTCTGCGAAGTCGATGGCAACTTCCCGAATCACCACCCGGATCCGGGCAAGCCTGAGAACCTCGTCGACCTGATCGCCAAGGTCAAGGAAACCAACGCCGACATCGGCCTGGCCTTCGACGGCGACGGCGACCGTGTCGGCGTGGTGACCAACACCGGCAGCATCGTCTACCCCGATCGCCTGCTGATGCTGTTCGCCCGTGACGTGGTGGCGCGCAACCCGGACGCGGAAATCATCTTCGACGTCAAATGCACCCGTCGTCTGGTGCCGCTGATCAAGGAATACGGTGGTCGGCCGCTAATGTGGAAGACCGGTCATTCGTTGATCAAAAAGAAAATGAAACAATCCGGTGCGCTCTTGGCCGGCGAAATGAGCGGACACATCTTCTTCAAGGAGCGCTGGTTCGGTTTCGACGACGGTATCTACAGCGCTGCACGGCTGCTGGAGATCCTCAGCAAGGAAAAATCCACTGCGGAAGAGCTGTTTGCGACCTTCCCGAACGATATTTCTACGCCGGAAATCAATATCCATGTGACCGAAGAGAGCAAATTCAGCATCATTGATGCACTGCACGACGCACAGTGGGGTCCAGGCGCTGACCTGACCACCATTGACGGTGTGCGAGTCGATTACGCCAAAGGCTGGGGCCTGGTGCGCGCCTCCAACACCACACCGGTGCTGGTGCTGCGCTTCGAGGCCGATGACGAGGCTGAATTGCAACGTATCAAGGATGTGTTCCACGCCCAACTGAAACGCGTTGCACCTGATCTCCAACTACCGTTCTGATCCACCCGGAGCCCTGAATGACCCTCGAACGCGATGCCGCCGCCAACACTGCCAAGGTCCTGTCCGAAGCGCTGCCTTACATCCGACGTTATGTCGGCAAGACCCTGGTGATCAAATACGGCGGCAACGCGATGGAAAGCGAGGAGCTGAAAACCGGCTTCGCCCGCGACATCGTGCTGATGAAAGCCGTGGGCATCAACCCGGTGGTCGTGCACGGTGGCGGCCCGCAGATCGGTGATCTGCTCAAGCGCCTGTCGATCGAGAGCCACTTCGTCGATGGCATGCGCGTCACCGACGCGGCGACCATGGACGTGGTGGAAATGGTGTTGGGCGGCCAGGTCAACAAAAGCATCGTCAACCTGATCAACCGCCACGGCGGCAGCGCCATCGGCCTGACCGGTAAAGACGCCGAGCTGATTCGTGCGAAGAAGCTCACCGTCACCCGCCAGACCCCGGAGATGACCCAGCCGGAAATCATCGACATCGGCCACGTTGGCGAAGTCATCGGGATCAACACCGACTTGCTCAACCTGTTGGTCAAAGGTGATTTCATCCCGGTGATCGCGCCGATCGGCGTCGGCGCCAACGGCGAGTCGTACAACATCAACGCCGACCTGGTGGCAGGCAAAGTTGCCGAAGCGCTGAAAGCCGAAAAGCTGATGCTGTTGACCAACATCGCCGGCCTGATGGACAAGTCGGGCACTGTGTTGACCGGCCTGAGCACCCAGCAAGTCGACGACCTGATCGCCGACGGCACGATCTACGGCGGCATGCTGCCGAAAATCCGTTGCGCGCTGGAAGCAGTTCAGGGCGGCGTGGGCAGCTCGCTGATCATCGACGGTCGCGTGCCAAACGCGATCCTGCTGGAAATCTTCACTGACACTGGTGTGGGTACGTTGATTAGTAATCGCAAGCGTCCTTGATCGGTAATTGCTGAAAGCAAAAGATCGCAGCCTGCGGCAGCTCCTACATAAGCGAATTTCGTTTGTATGAAATTTCTGTAGGAGCTGACGAAGTCTGCGATCTTTTTTGTGCGCGCAAGACACGTCCGACACAACTCAGCGAAACGTCCGACATCCCCTCCTAACAAATCTCCCTAGGATCTTCCCTTCATCCACCGGAGATTTACCCATGCAAAAAGATAGCGTTCCTTACGGCAGTGACATTTCGGCTGGCACCTACGCCTGCGTGGACTGCGGCCGAGAGTATTCAGGCCCTTCGCAAAAATCGATGCCGCCCTGCCCCGACTTCACGGAAGCCTCGCACCCGCTCAAGGGCTGGAAAGTCCTCAGCGGCCAAGGCGATGCGCCACAGGATCCATACCCGCAAACCAGCGAAAAATAACTCGGAGCGCCTGAGCCATGCAGATCTCGTTCACGATTGATGCCGCTGCTTTCGAGCTGGAACAAAAGGAACCGGTCAAGAAAACCTTGCGCATTGGCGACGCTGAAATCACCCACGCCTTGCAGCGCATTGCCAAGGCCAGCCTGACCGAATACCTGAAAATGCTGGTCGAAGGCGGCATGCCCAGCCGGGCTGACGAGGCCAAGCAGGATCGTCTGCTCTACCTGATTCAGAGCTACTTCGGGCAAACATTGCCGACCGAATCGCAGATCTCGACGATCTTTCAGCTAACCCAAAGCCAAAGCAAAACCCTGTTGAAAAACACCGTGTCACGCTTTCGTAACCAGCTCGACGACATCCTGCAACACAGCATGCGTGCGGTGATCGAGACGGCCGAACGCGCGCAAACCGTGTTTTTGGTGGTCATCAGTTCGGATGTGATTCGCGATGAGCTGAACATGCTTATCACTCAGAACGAGCCCACTTTCAAACCCATCACCAAACGTAAGGGCAGCGCCGGGCAGTTCGAGATCAGCGAGGATAGCCACGCCTTACTCTGCACGACGCTGGGGCTCAATGCCGTTCAATGACATCGTCGCGGTCAGTGGTTTGCTGCTGACCCTGACCACCTTCCTGTTCAATCTGGCGTGGCCAGCGCTCAGCGAAGCTTTGGCGCTGGATGAATACCAGTCGGGGCCGCTGAACCGAAAACGCAGTCGAGGGAAAGTACGGACGGCGTTTTATTCGCGGGCGCTGCCGCTGACGTGCGCGTTTGTGGCGTTGTTTTACGTCAATCTACCGGCCGCTGTAGGCATTGTCCGCAGCAGCAAACTGGATCTGTGGGATTTTGATGTGGATCGGACGTTGTACGTGATGGTGGTACTGGCGCTGCTGGCATTTGCGCTGATCAATGCGGGATTAACCGTGAAACTGATCAGAAAATGGCGAAACCTGCGTTAAGTCGAATCCCCTGTAGGAGCTGCCGAAGGCTGCGATCTTTTGATTTTGTTTTTTAAGATCAAAAGATCGCAGCCTTCGGCAGCTCCTACAGAATGATGTCGTATCAGACGCCGAACTGGGCGCGGTACGCTTCCACCGCCGGCAAGTGCTGCTTGAGCTGCGGATCATCGGCGAGGAATTCCAGCACCTGATTCAGCGAAACAATGCTGATCACCGGGATACCGAAGTCACGCTCGACTTCCTGGATCGCCGACAACTCACCGTTGCCACGCTCCTGACGGTTCAGGGCAATCAGCACTCCAGCGGCCTTGGCGCCGTCCTGGGAAGCGATGATCTGCATCACTTCACGGATCGCGGTGCCTGCGGTGATCACGTCGTCGATGATCAACACATCGCCGGTCAGCGGCGCGCCGACCAGGCTGCCACCTTCGCCGTGAGCCTTGGCTTCCTTACGGTTGAAGCACCATGGCAGGTCACGGTCGTGATGCTCGGCCAGCGCCACAGCTGTGGTCGCTGCCAACGGGATGCCTTTGTAGGCCGGGCCAAACAGAACGTCGAAAGGAATGCCGCTCTCGGCAATGGCTGCAGCGTAGAAACGCCCCAGCTGCGCCAGGGCCGAACCCGAGTTGAACAGGCCGGCGTTGAAGAAGTAAGGACTGGTGCGCCCGGACTTCAGGGTGAACTCACCGAAGCGCAAAACGCCGCGATCGATGGCAAAACGAATGAAATCGCGCTGATACGCTTGCATGAAAAAAACCCCAAATACCACGGATTTAGCTAATTAGCTTGACGCCGTGTATCATACACGCACGCGATTTTTGGGGCCATTTATGCGGATCATCAGTGTGAACGTCAATGGTATTCAGGCGGCAGTCGAGCGCGGTTTGCTCAGTTGGCTGCAAGCTCAGAATGCCGACGTCATCTGCCTGCAGGACACCCGTGCCTCCGCCTTTGAACTGGATGACCCAGCCTTCCAACTGGATGGCTACTTCCTTTATGCCTGCGATGCTGAAGTCCCTGCCCAAGGTGGCGTGGCTTTGTATTCGCGGTTGCAACCGAAGGCTGTCATCAGCGGTCTCGGTTTCGAGACGGCCGACCGCTACGGGCGCTACCTGCAAGCAGATTTCGACAAAGTCAGTATTGCCACCTTGCTGTTTCCTTCGGGGATGAACGGCGATGAGGACTTGAACCAGAAGTTCAAGCTCATGGACGACTTCGGCAAATACCTGGACAAACAGCGACGCAAACGTCGCGAGTACATTTATTGTGGCTCGCTGTATGTTGCGCAGCAGAAGCTCGACATCAAGAACTGGCGCGACAGCCAGCAATCACCGGGCTTCCTGGCGCCAGAGCGCGCCTGGATGGACGAGATTGTCGGCAACATGGGCTACGTCGATGCCTTGCGCGAAGTCAGCCGTGAAGGCGACCAGTACAGCTGGTGGCCGGACAACGAGCAGGCCGAGATGCTCAATCTGGGCTGGCGCTTCGACTACCAGATCCTGACCCCGGGCTTGCGGCGCTCCGTGCGCAGTGCACGCCTGCCGCGTCAGCCACGGTTTTCGCAACATGCGCCGCTGATCGTCGACTACGACTGGACGCTGACCATCTAGGTGTCGATTCGCAGATAAAAAATGCCCGTATCGCAAGATACGGGCATTTTTTTGTACGGCTGCTCGAAACGAATCCGAACTCAGACCGCCGCGAAGAATGGCAGGGCCAGATACAGCTTGATCACAATGACATTGATGATGTCGATGAAGAACGCGCCCACCATCGGCACCACCAAAAAGGCAATCTGCGAGGGGCCGTAGCGCTGCGTCACTGCCTGCATGTTGGCAATCGCGGTTGGTGTGGCCCCGAGGCCGAAACCGCAATGTCCAGCGGCCAGAACGGCGGCATCGTAGTTGCTGCCCATCACCCGGAACGTCACGAGGATCGCGAAGAGCGCCATGACCAGTGCCTGCACCGCCAGAATGATGAAAATCGGCAAGGCCAGGGCTGCCAGATCCCACAATTTCAGTGACATCAGGGCAATCGCCAAAAACAACGAAAGACTAACGTTACCGAGCACCGAGACTTCACGCTCGAACACCTGATACAGGCCAAGTGCTGAAAGGCCGTTGCGCAGCACCACACCGACGAACAGCACACAGACGAACGTCGGCAGCTCGAATGCGGTTCCCTGCAGCAGGCCATTCAACAGATTGCCAGCCAACAGGCTGATGGCAATCAACGCCAACGTTTCGATGAACGAAAAGGGTGTGATCGAGCGTTCTTTATTCGGCTGCTCAAAACCTTTTGGCAGGCGCGGCGCTTCCTGTTGATTGCAGCCGGGCACTGTCACGCGCTTGATCAGTAAACGAGCAACTGGTCCTCCGATCAACCCACCCAGCACCAGACCGAACGTCGCGGAGGCCATTGCCAGCTCGGAGGCGGAAGCCAGACCGTACTTCTCGCTGAACACCGTCCCCCATGCCGCACCGGTACCGTGACCGCCCGCCAGGGTAATCGAGCCTGTCAACAGCCCCATCAAAGGGTCGAGCCCAAGCAGGGTGGCCAAGCCGATACCCATCGCATTCTGCACCACCAACAGCCCGGTGACTGCCAGCAGGAATATCCCCACGATGCGCCCGCCTTTCTTCAGGCTGGCAAAGTCCGCACTCAAACCGATGGGGGCGAAAAAAGCCAGCATCAAAGGCGTTTGAAGGGAAGTATCGAAGCGCACTTCAATATCGAATGTTCGTAGCAGCAATAAAATCAAGGCAACCAACAGGCCACCCGCTACCGGCTCAGGAATATTGTAACTACGCATGAAACCAACACGTGTAACGAGTCCGCGCCCCAGCAGAAGTACCATGGAGGCGGCCACTAGCGTTCCGTAAAAATCAAGCTGAATCATTGGGATCATTTTGGCTAATTATTCAGAGGCGAACTTTTTACCTGGACACGCCTCATGAACCGGCTGATTGTCTCAACACCGATTACTATGAAATTCAAGAACCTTCGATGGCTTGAACATGTCGAAATATTTCAGGAGAAATATAACGCCTGGCAACTTTAACAACCGTCAAAAGCCGTTGCCAAGGGCCTTGGCAAGCACTGGGGCCTGCAGTTGTGACTAAATATGTAACTTTGGAGTTTATAGATAACCCAAACTACCAGTCATCGCCACCAGAAAAATCCTACATACAAAAGTCGGAAATATTAGTTGTAGAAATAAAAATGCCCTGACATTTCAGGGCATTTTTTTAATCATTGCGAACGGCGATCAAGTTATCTATTTGACCAACCGCCAGGTAAACGGATAACGATACGGAAACCCTTCGTTAGCCTTCACACCGGCAATGATCGTCAAGATCAGCGCGCCAATGGCCAACAGGCCAAACAGGAAGAAGCCAATAATCAGCACCATCAGCAGGAAACAAATCGCCGAAGCAATCGCCACAGTGATCTGAAAATTCAGCGCTTCCTTGCCCTGCGCATCGATGAACGGGTCCGTCTCGCGCTTCATCTGCCACAGGATCAGCGGCCCGATCAACGTGCCGAACGGAATCCAGATCCCCAGCAAGGCGGACAAGTGACAAAACATCGCCCATTGGCGAACCTCGTGGCTCGGCTTGGGCAGCAGCTCTTGTTCATCACTCATCGCGAACTCCTTGCGGTTATGAATCGGTTCAGTCAGCCAGTGCGGATTTTTGCAGTTCGAAGATTTCGTTCATGCCTTGCTTGGCCAGTTCCAGCATGGCGTTGAGGTCTTCAGGCTGGAACGGTGCGCCTTCGGCGGTGCCCTGCACTTCGATGAAACCACCGGTGCTGGTCATCACGACGTTGAGGTCGGTCTCGGCAGCGGAGTCTTCAAGATAGTCCAGATCCAGTACCGCTTCGCCCTGATACATGCCGACGGACACTGCGCCGATCATTTGTTTGAGCGGATCACCGCCTTTCAGGCCGCCACGCTTCTTGATCACTTTCAGCGCATCGACCAGCGCAACCATGGCGCCGGTGATCGACGCGGTGCGAGTACCGCCGTCAGCCTGGATCACGTCGCAGTCGACGTACAGCGTGACGTCGCCCAGCTTGGACATGTCCAGCGCCGCGCGCAACGAGCGGCCGATCAGACGCTGGATTTCCAGGGTGCGACCGCCCTGCTTGCCACGGCTGGCTTCGCGCTGGTTACGCTCGCCGGTGGCGCGCGGCAGCATGCCGTACTCGGCAGTCAACCAACCCTGACCCTGACCTTTGAGGAAACGCGGCACGCCGTTTTCCACGCTGACGGTGCAGATGACTTTGGTATCACCGAATTCGACCAGTACAGATCCCTCGGCGTGTTTGGTGTAGTTGCGGGTAATGCGGATCGAGCGGAGCTGATCGGCAGCGCGACCACTTGGACGTTTCATAGGGAATACCTGTACGGGGGACGGAAAACTGCCGAGCATTATAGAGCGGCGCACCGCAACTGGGCACTTGTTAAAAATGCCGACTGCCGACCGAGCCACCTGAAACACGCATTACCGACGGGCTGCAGCCCTTTGTCACACCGTGTGTTTGGGCGCATTCGCCGCACTGCGCTACAATCCTGCGCCTTTGCTGCCAGTCGGCATGAATTCATTGATATCGCGCTTGCGGAACCCTGGTTTCGCGCCGATCTGCATTGCGAGGTTACCGCCATGGTGCACAGCATGACCGCCTTCGCCCGCGTCGAGAAAGCCGGCGCCCAGGGCACCCTGAGCTGGGAACTGCGCTCGGTCAACAGCCGCTATCTGGAACCGCACCTGCGTCTGCCGGAATCGTTTCGCGACCTCGAAGGCGCAGTGCGCGAAGCACTGCGTCAGGGCCTGTCGCGGGGAAAACTGGAGTGCACGTTGCGCTTCACTGAAGAAAGCACCGGCAAGGCGCTGCAAGTTGATCGCGAACGCGCCGCGCAACTGGTCGCCGCCGCCGAAACCATCGCCGGCCTGATCAAGAACCCGGCAGCACTGAACCCGCTGGAAGTGCTGGCCTGGCCCGGCGTGCTGGTCGGTGATGCGACGGATCCACAGGCGTTGAACGCCGAGGCGCTGGCGCTGTTCAATCAAGGTCTGAAAGAGCTGAAGGCTGGCCGCGAGCGCGAAGGCGCGGAGTTGGCACGTTTGATCAACGAGCGTCTGACCTCTATCGAAGAAGACGTCGTGACCCTGCGTGAGCTGGTGCCGCAAATGCTTGCAACCCAGCGCCAGAAAGTCCTCGACCGTTTCACCGACATGAAAGCCGAGCTGGATCCGCAGCGTCTGGAGCAGGAAATGGTCATGCTCGCGCAAAAGAGCGACGTGGCTGAAGAACTGGATCGCCTGAGCACCCACATCATCGAAGTCCGCCGCGTGCTCAAGTCCGGCGGAGCCGCCGGGCGTCGCCTCGACTTCCTGATGCAGGAGCTCAACCGCGAAGCCAACACACTGGGCTCCAAGGCCTTCGATCCGCGCAGCACCCAAGCCGCCGTCAACCTCAAGGTGTTGATCGAGCAGATGCGCGAACAAGTGCAGAATATTGAGTAAGGCAACCCCGACATGACCCACAGCACCGGCACCCTGTACATCATTTCCGCCCCCTCGGGCGCGGGCAAGAGCAGTCTGGTCAAGGCTTTGACCGACGCCAACGCGGAGATCCGCGTTTCGGTTTCGCACACCACGCGCGCCATGCGCCCGGGCGAAGTCGACGGCGTGAACTACCACTTCGTGACGCGCGAAGCGTTTGTGAAGATGGGCGAACACGGCGATTTTCTTGAGCGCGCCGAAGTTTTCGGCAACCTCTACGGCACCTCGCAAAGCCACCTGCAGCAAACCCTCGATGCCGGCCACGACCTGATTCTGGAAATCGACTGGCAAGGCGCCGAGCAAGTGCGCAAGCTGATGCCGCAGGCGCGTTCGATCTTCATTCTGCCGCCCTCGCTGCAAGCGCTGCATTCGCGCCTGACCAACCGTGGCCAGGACAGCGACGAGATCATCGACGGCCGCATGCGTGAAGCGGTCAGCGAAATGAGCCACTACGTCGACTATGACTACCTGATCATCAACGACGATTTCGCTCACGCGCTGGATGATCTGAAGGCAATTTTCCGCGCCAATCAGCTCATTCAGAAGCGCCAGCAGCAGCTTCACGGCAAATTGCTGGCCGAATTGCTTGGTTAATCAGCACTTCCCAAAACGCCTGCAAGCGCTTTACATTGGCACTTGCAGCGCGTTGAAGAGCCTGGTTAAAAAATCAGCGCTTCCCTAATCGCTGGTGATTTTTTAAACTGTTGAGTCCGCTCGCCCAACCGGGCAGCGCGCATATTGCATTCGCTCCGAGGAATACCATGGCCCGCGTAACCGTTGAAGACTGCCTGAACCACGTGGAAAACCGTTTTGAGCTGGTCATGCTCTCTACCAAACGTGCCCGTCAACTGGCCACCGGCGGCAAAGAGCCACTGGTTCAGTGGGAAAACGACAAGCCTACCGTTGTAGCGCTGCGTGAAATCGCTGAAGGCCTGATGAGCTACGAGTTCATCGCCGAGCAGGAAATCGTCCAGGACGAGCCGCTGTTCGCAGCGTTCGAGGACGAGTCCAACGAGGCCGTCTAAGCCTATGCCTGGTCGACGTAGCACGGCGCGGGATCACAGCTTGCGGCAGGAATTATCATGCCGAGCATAGACGCCCTCGCCGATCGCTTATCGACCTACCTCGGCAATGACCAGGTCAACCTGGTCCGCCGAGCGTATTTCTACGCCGAACAAGCCCATGACGGTCAACGCCGTCGCAGCGGCGAGGCGTATGTCACGCATCCTCTTGCCGTGGCCAATATTCTTGCCGACATGCACATGGATCATCAGAGCCTGATGGCCGCGATGCTGCATGACGTGATCGAAGACACCGGTATCGCCAAGGAAGCGCTGCAAGCGCAGTTCGGTGAAACCGTGGCTGAACTGGTCGACGGGGTCAGCAAACTGACCCAGATGAATTTCGAGACCAAGGCCGAAGCCCAAGCCGAAAACTTCCAGAAAATGGCCATGGCCATGGCGCGCGACATTCGCGTGATCCTGGTCAAGCTCGCCGACCGCCTGCACAACATGCGCACGCTGGAAGTGCTGTCCGGCGAAAAACGCCGGCGGATCGCCAAGGAAACCCTCGAAATCTACGCGCCCATTGCCAACCGGCTGGGCATGCATGCGATCCGCATTGAATTCGAAGACCTCGGCTTCAAGGCCATGCACCCGATGCGTTCCGCGCGGATCTACCAGGCGGTCAAACGCGCCCGGGGCAACCGCAAGGAAATCGTCAACAAGATCGAAGAATCCCTTGGCCATTGCCTTGCCATCGACGGCATCCAGGGCGAAGTCAGCGGTCGGCAGAAACACCTCTACGGCATCTACAAGAAAATGCGCGGCAAGCGTCGGGCCTTCAACGAGATCATGGACGTCTACGCGTTCCGGATCATCGTCGACAAGGTCGATACCTGCTACCGCGTGCTGGGCGCTGTACATAATTTGTACAAACCGTTACCGGGGCGCTTCAAGGATTACATCGCGATCCCCAAGGCCAACGGCTATCAGTCGCTGCACACCACGCTGTTCGGCATGCACGGCGTACCGATCGAGATCCAGATCCGTACCCGCGAAATGGAAGAGATGGCCAACAACGGCATCGCTGCCCATTGGCTGTACAAGTCCAGCGGTGACGAGCAGCCGAAAGGCACCCACGCCCGCGCCCGCCAATGGGTCAAAGGCGTGCTGGAAATGCAGCAACGTGCCGGCAACTCGCTGGAATTCATCGAAAGTGTGAAGATCGACCTGTTCCCGGACGAGGTCTACGTGTTCACGCCCAAAGGCCGGATCATGGAGCTGCCGAAAGGCTCCACGGCAGTCGACTTTGCTTACGCGGTACACACCGACGTCGGCAACAGCTGCATTGCCTGCCGGATCAACCGTCGTCTCGCACCGCTGTCCGAACCGCTGCAAAGCGGCTCCACGGTCGAGATCGTCAGCGCTCCCGGCGCCCGACCGAATCCGGCGTGGCTCAACTTTGTGGTCACCGGCAAGGCACGTACACACATTCGCCATGCGCTGAAACTGCAGCGTCGCTCCGAATCCATCAGCCTCGGCGAACGCCTGCTGAACAAGGTGCTCAACGGTTTCGACAGTTCGCTGGAGAAGATCCCGACCGAACGCGTCAAGGCGATGCTCACCGAATACCGCCTCGAATTGATCGAAGACCTGCTCGAAGACATTGGCCTGGGCAACCGCATGGCCTATGTCGTCGCCCGCCGCCTGCTCGGCGAAGGCGAGCAGTTGCCAAGCCCGGAAGGCCCGCTGGCGATTCGCGGCACCGAAGGCCTGGTGCTCAGCTACGCCAAGTGCTGCACGCCGATCCCGGGCGACCCGATTGTCGGGCACCTGTCCGCGGGCAAAGGCATGGTCGTGCACCTGGACAACTGCCGCAACATCAGCGAAATCAGGCACAACCCGGAAAAATGCATCCAGCTCTCGTGGGCCAAGGATGTCACCGGCGAATTCAACGTCGAACTGCGTGTCGAGCTGGAACACCAGCGCGGCCTGATCGCCCTGCTCGCCAGCAGCGTCAACGCAGCCGACGGCAATATCGAGAAAATCAGCATGGATGAACGCGATGGTCGCATCAGCGTTGTCCAGTTGGTGGTCAGCGTCCACGACCGTGTGCACCTGGCCCGCGTGATCAAGAAGCTGCGCGCCTTGACCGGGGTGATCCGTATCACCCGCATGCGTGCATAACTCAACCATTACAAGGAGTCATACATGACCAAGACTGTTATCACCAGCGACAAGGCCCCGGCCGCCATCGGCACTTACTCCCAGGCGATCAAGGCAGGCAACACCGTGTACATGTCGGGTCAGATTCCTCTGGACCCAAAAACCATGGAACTGGTTGAAGGCTTCGAAGCGCAGACCGTCCAGGTGTTCGAGAACCTCAAAGCCGTGGCTGAAGCTGCTGGCGGTTCGTTCAAGGACATCGTCAAACTGAACATCTTCCTCACCGACCTGAGCCACTTCGCCAAGGTCAACGAGATCATGGGCAAGTACTTCGACCAGCCATACCCGGCCCGCGCCGCCATCGGCGTGGCTGCCCTGCCAAAGGGTTCGCAGGTTGAAATGGATGCCATTCTGGTCATCGAGTGATGCGCACGGCGCGGCCTCCAAAGCCGCGCCGACTGCTGCAAGAAAAGGTTTTGAAAGGATTCCACCATGCGCAAAGCGCTAGCTTTCCCGCTGCTCGCCATTTTCCTCGGCGGCTGCGCCAGCAACCCTGCCGACCGTGACATCAGCGGCACCTGGATCAACCAGGTGGCGATCGATGCCGCAGCCAAGGGCGGCCCCCTGCGCGAAGCGCTTCAGGCTTACGGCCCGAACCTTGAGTGGGACGTCAACACCAAGGCCAGTCAGGCCCGCTACACCAACGGTTTTGAGAACGTCGAAGGACGGCTGCTGGGTGAGAAATCCGGCGCCTGGAAAGTCGACTTCTATGGCAGCTCCGCCAGTGAGCTGAAACGCGACGGCGGGCAACTGCAGCAAGCCGCCGGCGAGAACGAACCCGAGCAAGTTTTCGACCGTGCACAGATTGCGGTGCCGGAAGGCGCACCGATCGGTGCCAGTTTCGAACGTGCGCTGTATTCGGCGTATCTGGGCGGTGACTGGAAAATCACCAGCGGTCAGGGTGAAGGCAGCACCGTGCAATTCCAGGCGGATGGCCAAGTCTCCGGTTTGCCGGGAGCCGACCGTTATGCTTTGTGCCTGGCGGGCGACTGCGCGTCGATGAGCAATGGCAACGACAGCATGTGGCTGCAACAGAACGGTCAGGGCAATAACTGGATCTTTGTGCGCAAGGGCAAAGAGCTGGAAATTCTCCAGGCAGTGAATGCCGCGTTGGCGGATGAACAACCACAGTTCACAGCCGGTGAGCGCAAGTGGTTGCTCGAGAAGCAGTAATCCACCTCTGAAACCGCAGACATCCCCTGTAGGAGTGAGCCTGCTCGCGATAACGGTGTAACAGTCAGCACAAGTGTTGAATGTTATGGCCCCATCGCGAGCAGGCTCACTCCTACAGTTGTTTTGTGTTGTCAGGAAGTCAGCATTTACCTTCAAGGATCGCGGCATAACCTTCGCGATAGCTTGGGTAAGTTGGCCTCCAGCCCAATGCCTTCACCCGCGCATTGCTGCAGCGCTTGCTGCCCGTGCGCCGAACGCTGGCGTCATCCGCCCACTCGGTCACACCCAGATACTCACGCAGCCAACCGACCACCTCCGCCAACGGTGCCGGCGCGTCGTCGACACCGATATAGAAATCATCCAGCTTCAGGCCCTGACGATCCTTCTCCAGCAGAAACGCCAGCAACCCGGCCGCGTCATCGGCATGAATCCGGTTGCCATAGAGCGGCGGTTCAACCTCCACGCGATAACCACGACGCACTTGAGTCAGCAGCCATTCGCGGCCCGGGCCGTAAATGCCGGTCAGACGCAGGATGCTCGCCGGGATACCGCTATTGAGGGCAACTTGCTCCGCTTCCAGCATCAGTCGTCCTGAATAACCGGCGGCGATTGTTGCCGATGTCTCGTCAACCCACTCGCCGCCCTGCTGCCCGTACACGCTGCTGCTGGAAACGAACACCAGGCGCTCGGGGACTTGCCCGTAGTCATCCAGCCAGCTCAGCACATTCTGCAAACCCTGCACGTAAGCGGCGCGATAACCGGCCTCATCGTGATCAGTTGCCGCTGCGCAATACACCAGATAATCCACCGCCCCTACTGGCCAGGTCGCAGGGCAGTCTTCGTTGAACAGGTCACCGGCAACGCCGATGACACCGTCAGGCAGTTTCGAAACGTCCCGGCGCAAGCCATGAACTTCCCAGCCAGCCGCCAGCAATTGCTTGGCCAGACGACTGCCGACATCACCACAACCGGCAATCAAAACAGAAGGCGCGGACATCAAAAAACTCCCATCGCAAAGGCATAGACTAGCGCCGGCAAAGGACGAGCGGCTAGCAATGCAGGAAAAAAAGATACTCTATTACTTTTGTTAACAAGAATTACTTGCAATAATGCAGGCCACTTTTGTTCTCGGCCTTACGAGGCCTGGAAGAGCACTAAACGTTTTTCTATCTCAGGTCCGGCCAGCATGACACGTAATCAAATCCCCGCTTCGCCAACCAAACGACCTCGCGCCTGGAGCGCGGTGGCGGCTCTGCTGCTCAGTCTGATGCTGGCACCGACTGCCGCGTTCGCCGATGCAACTGCACCGTCCCAGCCAGCTGCAAATACCACACAGGATGTGCCAAGAAACCCTGATGGTAGCGTCGACACCTCCTCACTGCCGCCAGAAGTTCAAGAGTCTCTGGCCAAGTTCGGCGAGGCGGCCAAGCAGTTTGATCCGCAGGAGATGGAAGACAACAACAGCCTGGGCATGGCCCACGACCTGTCGCCGTGGGGCATGTACCAGAACGCAGACATCATCGTGAAAATCGTGATGATCGGTCTGGCCATCGCTTCCATCATCACCTGGACCATCTGGATTGCCAAAGGCTTCGAGCTGATGGGCGCCAAGCGTCGTCTGCGTGGTGAAATCGCCGCCCTGAAAAAAGCCACCACCCTTAAAGAAGCCAGCGCCACGGCCGGCAAGGAAGGCACCCTCGCCAACTTGCTGGTGCACGACGCGCTCGAAGAGATGCGCCTGTCGGTCAACAGCCGCGAGAAAGAAGGCATCAAGGAACGCGTGAGCTTCCGGCTCGAGCGCCTCGTAGCAGCCTGCGGTCGCAACATGAGCAGCGGCACCGGCGTCCTCGCCACCATCGGTTCTACCGCGCCGTTCGTCGGTCTGTTCGGCACCGTATGGGGCATCATGAACTCCTTCATCGGCATCGCCAAAACCCAGACCACCAACCTCGCCGTTGTGGCACCGGGCATTGCAGAAGCACTGTTGGCCACCGCGCTGGGCCTGGTTGCCGCGATTCCAGCCGTGGTGATCTACAACGTGTTCGCCCGCTCCATCGCCGGTTACAAGGCGCAGGTTTCCGACGCATCGGCAGAAGTGCTGCTGCTGGTCAGCCGCGACCTCGACCACCAGCCTGAGCGCAGCTCGCAGCCGCACATGGTCAAAGTGGGGTAATCGGCCATGGGCCTGCATTTGAAAGAAGGCGCAGACGACGATCTGGCCGAGAACCACGAAATCAACGTCACGCCTTTCATCGACGTGATGCTGGTGCTGTTGATCATCTTCATGGTGGCTGCTCCGTTGGCCACCGTGGACATCAAAGTCGACCTGCCTGCCTCGACCGCCAAACCGGCGCCGCGGCCAGAGAAACCGGTGTTCCTCAGCGTCAAAGCTGACCAACGCCTGTACATCGGCGAAGACGAAGTGACGCCGGAAACCCTCGGCGCCTTCCTCGACGCCAAGACTCAGGGCAAGAAAGACACCACCATCTTCTTCCAGGCCGATAAAGGCGTGGATTACGGCGACCTCATGAGCGTGATGGACAAGCTGCGCAGCGCCGGTTACCTGAAGGTCGGCCTGGTCGGACTTGAGACGGCAGCCAAGAAATGATCACGACGCGCCATAAGCTGACGCGTTACAGCGGTAGCCTGGCCGTGGTGCTGGGCGTTCACGCGCTGGCCATCGCGCTGGCGCTGAACTGGACCGCCCGTCCGCCCATCGAATTGCCGCCGCAGGCAATGATGGTCGAACTGGCACCGGTTCCGGCCCCGCCACCGCCTGCACCGCCGAAAGTCGTCACACCGCCGCAACCACCGGCTCCGGTTGAAGAGCTGCCGATTCCGAAACTGGCTGAAGCACCGAAGGCAGAAATCGCGGTGCCGAAACCCAAACCGAAGCCAAAGCCTAAACCGCCGAAGCCGATCGAGAAGAAGCTGCCCGATCCACCGAAGGAAAAACCTTCCGAGGAGAAACCGGCCGACACGCAACCGACTCAGGCGCCGACGGAGAAATCCGCCCAGCCTGCGCCGGGTCCGTCGCCTGCTCAGATGGCTGCCAAGGCCAGTTGGCAAGGCACCCTGCTTGCGCATTTGGCGAAGTACAAAAAGTACCCGCAAAGTGCACAGATGCGTGGCAAGGAAGGCTTGAACCGCTTGCGCTTCGTGGTGGATGCCGAAGGTAACGTGTTGTCGTTCGAACTGGTGGGCCGCTCCGGCAACGCCGATCTGGACCGGGCCACCCTGGAAATGATCCGCCGCGCCCAACCGCTGCCCAAGCCGCCGGCCGACATGTTGAACAATGGCTCGATCGAAATTGTGGCGCCGTTTGTTTACTCGCTGGAACGCCGCCGCTAAGTAGCAAGATCAAAAGATCGCAGCCTTCGGCAGCTCCTACATTGGAATGCATTTCCCTGTAGGAGCTGCCGAAGGCTGCGATCTTTTGCTTTTTGCAGTAGTCGCATTGAGCGCTCAGTCTGATAACGTGCGTCTATCGATTGCAGCCGGTATGCTTGGCCCGCATCTTCATGGACGCTTGCTATGACCCTCACAGAATTACGCTACATCGTTACCCTCGCCCAAGAGCAGCATTTCGGCCACGCCGCCGAACGTTGCCACGTCAGCCAGCCGACCCTTTCGGTGGGCGTGAAAAAGCTTGAAGACGAACTCGGTGTGCTGATTTTCGAGCGCAGCAAAAGCGCCGTGCGCCTGACCCCGGTCGGCGAAGGCATCGTCGCCCAGGCGCAGAAAGTCCTCGAGCAAGCGCAAGGCATCCGCGAACTGGCCCAAGCCGGCAAGAACCAGCTGACCGCACCGCTGAAAGTCGGCGCGATCTACACCGTCGGCCCGTACCTGTTCCCGCACCTGATTCCACAACTGCACCGGGTCGCCCCGCAGATGCCGTTGTACATCGAAGAAAACTTCACCCACGTGCTGCGCGACAAACTGCGCAACGGCGAACTCGACGCGATCATCATCGCCCTGCCGTTCAACGAAGCCGACGTGCTGACCCTGCCGCTGTACGACGAGCCGTTCTACGTGCTCATGCCGGCCCAGCACCCGTGGACGCAAAAAGAAACCATCGACGCCGGCCTGCTCAACGACAAGAGCCTGCTGCTGCTCGGTGAAGGCCACTGCTTCCGCGATCAAGTGCTGGAAGCCTGCCCGACCCTGACCAAGGGCAACGACGGCGCCAAGCACACCACGGTCGAATCCAGCTCGCTGGAAACCATTCGCCACATGGTTGCGTCCGGTCTGGGCATTTCGATCCTGCCGTTGTCGGCGGTCGACAGCCATCACTACGCCCCCGGCGTGATCGAAGTGCGGCCGCTGTCGCCACCGGTGCCGTTCCGCACCGTGGCCATCGCCTGGCGCGCGAGCTTCCCACGGCCGAAAGCCATCGAGATCCTCGCCGACTCCATTCGCCTGTGTTCGGTGGCCAAGCCAGCGGCACCGGTTACGGCCGGTTAAGCGAGCGTCATGACGGAGCTGTCGCAAGTGTCGGTGACGGCACTCAAGGGTGTCGGCGAAGCCATGGCCGAGAAACTGGCCAAGGTCGGTCTGGAGAATCTTCAGGACGTGCTGTTCCACCTGCCGCTGCGTTATCAGGATCGCACCCGCGTGGTGCCGATCGGCGCCTTGCGACCGGGGCAGGACGCCGTGGTCGAAGGCACCGTCAGCGGCGCCGACGTGGTCATGGGCCGCCGCCGCAGCCTCGTCGTGCGTTTGCAGGACGGCACCGGCGGTCTCAGTCTGCGCTTCTATCATTTCAGCAACGCGCAGAAAGAAGGCCTCAAGCGCGGCACGCGGGTGCGCTGCTACGGCGAAGCCCGGCCCGGCGCGTCAGGGCTGGAGATCTACCACCCGGAATACCGCGCCATCACTGGCGACGAACCGCCGCCGGTCGATGAAACCCTGACCCCGGTCTACCCGCTGACCGAAGGCCTGACCCAAGCGCGTCTGCGCCAGTTGTGCCTGCAGACGCTGACCATGCTCAAGCCAGACACCCTGCCTGACTGGCTACCGACCGAACTGGCGCGCGACTACCAACTGGCGCCGCTGGCCGCTGCGCTCCGCTATCTGCCCCCCCCCCCCGCCGATGCCGACGTCGACGAACTCGCCCTCGGTCATCACTGGGCCCAGCATCGCCTCGCGTTTGAAGAACTGCTGACCCATCAACTGTCGCAACAGCGTCTGCGCGAAAGCATGCGTTCACTGCGCGCGCCGGCGATGCCGAAAGCGAAAAAGCTGCCGCCGAAGTATCTGGCCAACCTCGGCTTCAACCCGACCGGCGCGCAACAGCGCGTCGGTAACGAAATCGCCTACGACCTCAGTCAGCACGAACCGATGCTGCGGCTGATTCAGGGCGACGTGGGCGCCGGTAAAACCGTGGTCGCCGCCCTCGCTGCATTGCAAGCGCTGGAGGCTGGCTATCAAGTCGCATTGATGGCGCCGACCGAGATCCTCGCCGAACAGCACTTCATCACCTTCAAGCGCTGGCTCGAACCGTTGGGCATTGAAGTCGCGTGGCTGGCCGGCAAGCTCAAGGGCAAGAACCGCGTCGCCGCGCTGGAACAGATCGCCAGCGGCACGCCGATGGTGGTCGGCACCCACGCGCTGTTCCAGGACGAAGTGCAGTTCAAGACCCTCGCGCTGGTGATCATCGACGAACAGCACCGCTTCGGCGTGCAACAGCGTCTGGCGCTGCGGCAGAAAGGCGTCGGCGGGCGCATGTGCCCGCCCCAACTGATCATGACCGCCACGCCGATCCCACGGACGCTGGCGATGAGCGCCTACGCCGACCTCGACACCTCGATCCTCGACGAACTGCCGCCCGGTCGAACCCCGGTCAACACCGTGCTGGTCACCGACACCCGCCGCGTCGAAGTCATCGAACGCGTGCGCGGTGCCTGCGCCGAAGGTCGTCAGGCCTATTGGGTGTGCACACTGATTGAAGAGTCGGAGGAGCTGACCTGTCAGGCCGCCGAGACCACGTTTGAAGACCTCACTCTTGCCCTCGGCGAGCTGAAAGTCGGCCTGATCCACGGGCGCATGAAGCCCGTCGAGAAGGCCGCCGTCATGGCCGAATTCAAGGCTGGCAACCTGCAACTGCTGGTCGCCACCACAGTGATCGAAGTCGGCGTCGACGTGCCCAACGCCAGCCTGATGATCATCGAAAACCCCGAACGCCTCGGCCTTGCGCAACTGCACCAATTGCGTGGACGTGTGGGTCGGGGCAGCGCCGCCAGCCATTGCGTGCTGCTCTACCATCCGCCGCTGTCGCAGATCGGTCGCCAGCGCCTGGGCATCATGCGCGAGACCAACGACGGCTTCGTCATCGCCGAAAAAGACCTCGAACTGCGCGGCCCCGGCGAAATGCTCGGTACCCGCCAGACCGGCCTGCTGCAATTCAAGGTTGCCGACCTGATGCGCGACGCCGACCTGCTGCCCGCCGTCCGCGACGCCGCGCAAGCCCTGCTGGAACGCTGGCCAACCCACGTCAGCCCATTACTCGATCGCTGGTTGCGTCACGGGCAGCAATACGGCCAAGTGTGAGCACCGTCGCAGTTTCTGACAGATCGTTCTGACCAAGCTGGTTATACTCCTGCCATTGTTTCAAAAACGGATACAGATCATGACCGAAGCCGCTCTCGCCCCCGAATCCCCGCACGCGCCGTCTGTCATTCGGCTGCTGCTAGGCAAGCTGGGCATCGCCTACGAAGAAGTGCTCGACCACCACGGCCTCAATGCTTCGCGCAAGGTACAAGCCGTGTTGCTGGACGACGCCGTCGGCGCGCTGATGGTGCTGTTTCCGCAGAGCCAATTGCTCGACCTCAATCGCCTCGCCGAACTGACGGGCCGGCGCCTCACCGCCGTGTCGACCGAACGCCTGGAAAAGATGCTCGGCAAACACAGCCTGAGCCTGCTGCCGGGCCTGCCGGCGCTGACCAGTTCGCCGTGCCTGTATGAAGAAAGCCTGCTGCGTGAGCCGAAGTTGCTGATCAACTCCGGTGAGCCGGGCCTGCTGCTGGAGATCGCCAGCGAAGACTTCAAGACCATGCTGACCAAGGCCAGCGCCGCCAACTTCGGCGAAGCACTGAGCAGCATTCGCCCGAACCTCGACCGCCCGGACGATGACCGCGAGGAAATCACCCAGGCCGTACAAGCGTTCACTGCACGCCGGATTCAGCAGCGTCTGGAAGCGACCATCGAGATTCCACCGCTGGCCGAAACCGCACAAAAAATCATCAAACTGCGCGTCGACCCCAACGCCACCATCGACGACATCACTGGCGTGGTTGAAACCGACCCGGCGCTGGCCGCGCAAGTGGTGAGCTGGGCGGCATCGCCGTACTACGCCTCGCCGGGCAAGATTCGTTCGGTGGAAGACGCAATCGTCCGCGTGCTGGGTTTCGATCTGGTGATCAATCTGGCGCTGGGCCTGGCCCTCGGCAAGACCCTGAGCCTGCCCAAAGACCACCCGCAACACACCACGCCGTACTGGCAGCAATCGATCTACACCGCCGCCGTCATCGAAGGCCTGACCCGCGCCATGCCGCGCGCCCAGCGCCCGGAAGCCGGCCTGACGTATCTGGCCGGTCTGCTGCACAACTTCGGTTACCTGCTGCTGGCCCACGTGTTCCCGCCGCACTTCTCGCTGATCTGCCGCCACCTGGAGGTCAACCCGCACCTGTGCCACAGCTACATCGAGCAACACCTGCTCGGTATCAGCCGTGAACAGATCGGCTCATGGCTGATGCGCTACTGGGACATGCCCGACGAGTTGGCCACCGCCCTGCGCTTCCAGCACGACCCAAGCTACGACGGCGCCTACGCCGAATACCCGAACCTCGTCTGCCTGGCCGTACGCCTGCTGCGTAGCCGCGGCATCGGCTCCGGCCCGGATGAAGATATTCCGGATGCCCTGCTCGAACGCGTCGGCCTGACTCGCGACAAAGCCAACGACGTCGTCAGCAAAGTCCTCGAAGCCGAAGTCCTCCTGCGCGAACTGGCCTCGCAGTTCAGCCAGGCCTAAACGCAATCGCGAGCAGGCTCACTCCTACAAGATTTAGGTAATCCCTGTAGGAGTGAGCCTGCTCGCGATGAATCCACCACGGTCCAACTGACCGCATCAAGCCTTAGGCTTAGCCTTCCTCGGCACCAAATACTTCATCAACCCCTGAAACCACATCACCAGCGCCGGATTGCCCTTGAGCTGGATCGACTTGTCCTGAATCCCCTGCATAAACGCCAACTGCTTGTTCTTCGCCTGCATCGTCGCAAAGCCATAACCGGCATCTTTAAACGCAATCGCAAACGCCGGCTCCGCCACCACCCCAGACTTGCTGGTAATGCGCTGATTCTTCACCACGAAATGCCGCGCCACTTTCCCATCCAGCGTCTGTAGCTGAAACACCAGATCCTTGTCACCCAACTGCTGCTGGAACGCAGGATTTGTCCGGCTGGCCTTACCCATCAACAAACCCATCATCCACAGAAGAAAACGAAATTTCATGCGCACAGCCTCAAAAGGAAAATGAACGGCCGGGGCAGTGTAAGGGATTCGGACGATAACGCCAGTATCTGACTCTATTGGAAGAGGATGCAGACCATTTCCCGCACGATGACCGCCAAGTCACGATTCAGCGCTCGCCTACTGATCGCCCTTCCTACACCTGTTGAAACAAATCCCTGTAGGAGCTGCCGAAGGCTGCGATCTTTTGATCTTAAACCCTGCAACCCAATGGGAAATTTCCTGCAAAGCGCCGGGATACCCATGAACTAAGCAGGTTCGCGGATCGTCGATAGCCTCTGTGTGTCGCCGCAAAATCGGTGACTCGGACGTGCAAGTCCGGTTCAGGTGCACATTCCTTGATGGCATTTCGCCGAGCCTTTTCCTATGCTCGCGAATCGTTATGGCGGCTGTGCGTCGGAGACCTTAGGGTCTGCCGGGTTCCTGAACCGGTCTTGCACACCAACGCACAGCTGCCACCTATTCGAAGTGCATAGCGATTGGTGTCGGCCTCATAACTTCAGGAAGCTGCACCATGATCAAACCAACACCCAATCCCCCCGAATCCCCAGACATATCGCCCTACGAATCCCTGGAATCAAAGAAATTCCACGAAGCCGCCGAACGCGCCCTCGACCACCACTTCAAACCGCCCATCGAACCACACCCCAAACGCGAAACCGGCCTCTTCAGCCTCTCCCCCGGCACCGACGCCGAAGCCCTCATGGCCAACGCCTCCGAAGACCTCCTGTCCATCAGCGTCATCGCCTGCGACCTAGCCGACGACCTCCACGGCTCACGCCGCTCGGTTGCACTGGCCCTGAGCAGAATGGCGGATGGAGTGCGATTGATGGTGGAAGGAACACTCGACCACATCGAAGTGCGGAGCGTGACGGCTAAGTCGTAGCGGGAATTTTGGATAAAAAAAAGGGGACGTTAAGTCCCCTTTCCATCGACTCTCGGAAAGCCAATGGTCATTTCAAAAGTCGTGAAACCAGCGGCATTCGAAATGCTTTTTTGCTAACCAAAGAGGGCGGCTCATATCAAGCCGCCCTCTATGCTTTCGCAATTACACCTTCTTCTCAGACGACTTCAAATTGCTGGCCTGTTCGGCCACCAAGTCCATCCAGCCACCGGGCTTGTCTTCATCATTAGCGGCTTTTGCCACCATACCGGCCAATGAACCGAAGTCCTTCTTACGAGCAGCTTCGGCTGCTTCAACCGCTTGATGGGCAACCAGGATTTTCTGTAGCGCAGGCGTGTTGGCAGTGGCTTCGCTCAACGGTTTTAGCGGAGGCAAGGCTGCGACTTTTGCAACCATGTCACCTGGTTCTTTCGTGAACGCACGTATCGAGTCGACGCTATTGAGCATTGGCAGTGCAATCCCTGTAAGCGGATCGAATGCGCTGATTTCTGGTAGCTCCGACATAGCTACACCCACTTTGCCGCTCAGCACTGGAAGCGCGAGCGACGGCAGGAACAGCCCCAACAGCATGCGAGGGTCTTTTTTCTTGATACTCAAACCCACACTCGCGACAGCAATACCGAGCCCAATCACCCTGCCCGCAGTAGCCAGCAGAGACAGTTGTTTGTTCGACTCGTTATCAAAATGCACCAGCCGGATGCGGAAGTAGTCAGTAAATGGCTCGCGGGGTACGATTCCGGATGTGTTCATAAACCAAGCACGAGAGTCGTGAACCTGATCGTCAAAGAGCGCTACAAGATCTTCCTGACCCGCTCTAGGCTTGTTCGGTGAGCTGAACATTTTTTCATAGCGAGCCGTACCCTCTTTATAGAGGTATGCATATTCCTCTGCTTCATCCTCTTCGTTAATCAGGTACACCGTGCCGCCAAGCAACATATCGATTACGGCGACGTCAGTATGACCATCACCGACCAAGCCCCATTCTCTTCGATAATCATGACGGAACTCCGCTGCGGCACCTAGCAACTGTCGATGATCTAGCGGTGGTTCAAACACCTTTTCCCAGCGAGCGTTTTTATACTTTTCCTCACCGACAATTTGAATATTCTGCTGATGCTCTTTTTCCTGTTCTGCTGTGTAGATTGGTGTCGGCTTGCCCAATATAGGCGCAGAAGTTTCTGCGACGTGGCGTTTTTCCAGAGCTTCCCAAGCATCAATCTGAGCCTGTGGCATATCTGGAGCAGCATTTTTGAAGAATGACTGTTTCTCCACACCACCAGCATATCGATCAATTCGCCAACCAGTGATCAGCGCGTGCTCACGCTTCATCATCTCTTCCAACGGACCGCTTTGGCCTTGAGCCTGCCATGCGTTGAAGCGCTTGATTAGCGTATCGGAGATTAAAAAATCGCCCTCAAGTTCTTTGGGTAACTTTCTCCATTTGTCATGAACGCCCTCCTGCAGCACTGTTTCTGGAACCGTCAATGGTGCGCCGGCCATGAACGCTTCAGCGTACATGTGCTGCAAAGAGATTTGCGATAAGACATGATCTGATCCAGCAGTTGCCTTGCCCTGATCATTTGGCGCATACCCACCCCCTACATCGGAATGGACCCCTGGGTAAATATACTCAACTGTGCCTGGTCGATAACTTGAAGCTTTGCTTTTATCACGACTACCATCTGCTGATTTCGGGCGGCGACGTATTGAATCTAGCGGAAAGCTAGCCCGCTGCTCGTGACCAGAAACCAAATGAACACAACGTTTTAGATAAGAACAGTCATCAGGCAGGGCTGTGCTTGCACATGAGGATGTTGCCTCATCAGGAAGACGCATCGTGCCGTCAGCCCAGTCCATATGTCCCGCTGCAAATGGAACGCTATCGGCAAGCCCAACCGCAGCTACTGTGTCAAAAACACCAAGGAAGTTTATCGATATTGGAAGTCCCGCAAAACGGTACTCAGCTCCACCACTTTCACTTTCGCAACGAACGAGTGTCTGTAACCAATTAACAAAAGTACGGGCCTCTGCAGCGCCTCGAGAAAATCCATAAACATACAGGCGCATAGCCAAGATATGCGGCTTTTCTCCAGAGTCCTCACGTTTTTTCAGCTTCTCCTCAAGTCCCTGAATTTCTTTCCGCAATATTGCTTCGCGTTTTTGTTCTCCGCTTTCGAACAGGCCCAAACCGAATGTGTTTTTATAACCATTCGTCGCCATGTCCTTCAGCATGCCTTTTGTTTTTTCAATAGGTAGTCTTTCTTTATCCAGAGTAAACTGCAACGCATCAATCAGTCGGGTAAGTGCCCAGTTAATACGATTCTCACCGCCGCTCGCACCCACTAGCCCGCTATTATCTGGCACGAATTCTTCTACATCTGGAAATACAGTACCAACACCTGGACAGTAATACTTGAAAAATCCATTCTCTACCAGATCATCGTCTGCCCCCAAGCTCGCATGAAAAAGGCGCGCGACATTACTTCGAGAATTGGGAGTGGATGAGCCGTCCGCTTGATCGTTATTATTGGTACCGTCGAAAGCGAATGTTATATGTAGCGTCTTACAGCAGGGCGCACCACTATTGGCCTCCCCCTTTTCCTGAGCAAGTTTACGTTGCTGATTACCGAAAGCGCGTTCGTCTTTTTTTTGCAGTTGTATATTCTTCGTCACTTGGCCTGGTTCATTTGGCATTCGACGGGAAAGAGGAAATGCCGGAGCGACTAAAGCACTATCTGGCGAAGGGGCATCCGGCCCCATTAGTGATTCGAACATGTTGCTGGCTCCTTAACTTTAAAGTACGCCTTGTCTGGATAATTTGGATGTGACGGCGCAAAACAAGTCGTGGACACTTTCACCTGATCACACGGTAAAAAATGAACCTGCAACGCACAAAGCTTCTCTGCATACTTCGGAATTTCAACCGTTTCAGTATGATGAGAGTAGCCAGCTCTATGCCGAGCTAGTGCCTCTTTTTTTATTTGTCCATACTGGTCCCGCTCGATCGGACCGTCGGGGTTCGGATCTTTTTCCCACTCAATGACTGCTCTTACTTTCGGATTCCACTGAACAGGCAGCACGCCACAGCAGACTTCAGCTCCTCCGCCAGAATTTGGCGGAATGCTGGGACCACCCGCTCCATTAATACTAAAGCGAGTTATTTGTGCGGAGGTATGGTTATAGCCAGTAACCGGTGCAGACACCACCTCAGGACCAGCATTGCAGGCGACAACCGCTAGCATGCTGCACGCGACAACCAATGATCGCCATATCATTTTGGCGCTAAACTTTTTAGTCTTAGAACATATCCCTTGAACAACATTCTTTCGCTTCGAACCAGCACTTAAACGCATTCTTTTAAATACAACATCTAAAATTAACATACCTTAATCGCCTCCATGTTATTCGGGTATCTTGCAGAAAAAAACAAAATATATTGCCTTAAAGGTGAGGACATTTCATCGTCTCCTTGATGCCGAAATACCCTTGATCGGGATAGTTTGGGTGCTTAGGTGTAAAACAGGTTGTAGAAACACTCACCTGATCACAAGGCAAAAAATGAACCTGTATCGCACAGAAATCGATACCATATTTTGGTATTTCAACTGTCGCCTCATGATGAGAGTAATGGGCAGCATGCCGCTGATAGTCCTCCTTATCAAACTGTCCATATTTATCGCGTTTTATCAATTCTCGTGGATTAGGATCCTTCTCCCACTCGATGGTGGCTCGAAGGCCTGGATACCATTGAGCAGGAAGCACGCCGCAACAGACTTGAGTTGCACCACCTTGAAATGCTGAAACAGGGTGCCCCCCGGCTCCGTTTACACTGAATCGATTGATAGCAGCTGATGTATGGTTGAAACCTGTTACAGGCGTTGACACCATCTCCGGAGCTGTATGGCAACCGCACAAACTTAGCAAACTCATTGACAGTAAGAATCTAATACCTCGCAAAGCTCCAAGACAGCTCTCTAAGATGTTCAAGAAACGGGACATTTATCCGTCTCCTTGACTTCGAAATAGGCTTTATCGGGATAACTCGGATGCTCTGGAAGAAAACAAGTAGTAGAAACCCTCACTCGATCGCACGGTAGGAAATGCACTTGCAATGCGCACACCTCTTCAGCGTACTTAGGAATTCCAACTTTCGCAGTATGATGCGAGTAACCAAGAGCATGACGAATCCTGGACTCCTTTGTTATTTGACCGAACAGATCACGTTCCACGTTTCCGTAAGGTTCTGGATCTTTATCCCACTCGATTTCCGCACTCAGCATGGGGTTCCACTGGACAGGCAGTAAACCGCAGCAAACTTCAGCGCCCCCGCCACTATTTGGTGGAGTCCTGGGGCCGCCAGCGCCATTGATACTGAATCGCATAATTTCTGCAGGCGTGTGGTTATAGCCAGTAACAGATGCACTCACCATTTCAGGCCCTGAGTGACAACCACACAGACCTAAAAAAATTACGCACAGTGAAAATCTGAGACCACGTAGCAGCCCTAGGAAAGTCTCAGAGATACTCAAGAAGTCGGACATGTACCCGTTTCCTTAATTTGAAAATACGCTTTGTCAGGATAGTTTGGGCGACTCGGGGAAAGGCAAGAAGTAGACACCCTTACTTCATCACAAGGAAGAAAGTGGACCTGCAGCGCGCAAACATTCTCGGAATATTCAGGAATTTCAATAATCGCCGAATGATGCGAAAAATTAACGGAGTGGTTCGCGTACGCGACTTTATCAATTTGACCAAACTTATCCCGCTGAACCTCTCCATACGGATCTGGGTCTTTGTCCCATTCGATTCTGGCTTGGAGTCCGGGCGTCCACTTCAAGGGAAGTATGCTGCAGCACACTTCATTTCCACCGCCCTGATTCGGCGGGATTCGTGGCCCACCAGCATCATTGATGGTGAACCTCATAATCTCTGCGGATGTATGGTTGAAGCCTTTGACCGGAGCACTCACCATCTCCGGCCCACCACGACACCCACTCAACGCCAATACCCCCAGCAAAACCCCCCCACAGGCCGCCCCGGAAGACATCGCCCCCCGCACCGACCCACGCGCAATCGCATTCATCAAATCAACGCCTTCGGCGGCTCATCGATCACAAACGATGAGTTCTCCACCAACCACTGTTCAATAAACGGCTCGCGCTCCTCCGGCTCTTTCAAACCCTTCTGATTCGCCGCCAACTGGCTGCGATACAAGTGCCGGATCAAACTCTCGTTACGACTCAAGCCATAGTTCTGGGGCACTGCGCAGCGATCGACCCGGTAGGCATCCGCTTCTGTCCACGCGAGCAGGTTGGCCACTTGTGGGTGATCGAACATCACCGGGCCGGCGGCGGGTATTTGGGCGTGGCGGACGTAGTTGCCGGGCAGGCTTTGCGCTTGTTGGTCGCGGTCGAGCCAGTGCCAGGAGATGACGGCGGCGTGGAAGGCGTTGCTTTGTACCGGGGTCAGGGTTTCGGTTACCGGCAGCAACATGCGCGGGTCGTAGTAGCGCAACACGCCTTCGGAACGGCCTTGGTTCCATTGGGCTTGAAGGAAGCCGCGCAGGTGATCGGCGAGCGCTTCGAATTGCCATGGGCTGAATACGACGACGACATGTTTATTGCAGTCGACGCCGTTGATGAAGGTTTTCAACCAGTCGCGTTGGCCGATGTCGACGCGCAGCAGCAACGGGCCGAAGTCGGCGATGGCGACCTCGGGGGTGTTTTCAAACAGCTTGGCCAGTTTTGCCGCGTCGGGCTGTTCGGCGAGCTGTTGCAGCAGCGGGTAGTCGAGGCTGGTGGCGTCGACCAGCACGTCGAGGTGCTGCTGTTTGAGTTGTTGGGCGTTGACCCATAACTCGTCGAGCCAGCGCGCATTGCTTGTGTTCATGAAGTCGTCCTTTATCGTGCGGCCAGGGCTTGAGCGTTACGTTTGGCCCGGGCCAGACATTCCTTGCACACCGGTGGTGGCGGCAGCGGTGCGTTCGGCAGCGCCTGTGGCGGTACGGCGCCGGCGATGTCCTTGTCGGCAGCACCCGGCAATATCGGCGGCTTGATGCCAATGCCAGTACCCGACCCAGCCGAGCCGCCAGCATTGATCTTGATCACCGGCCCAACCACCGTCACCCCACCGCCATCAAGCTTGATAAAGCTCCCACCCCCAAGAATGGTCAGCTCCGTCCCCGCCTCAATAACAATCTTGTCCCCAGCCTTGAGGTGAATCTCTTTCCCCACGCTGGTGAGCTGCGCCGTGCCCAGCTTCACATGCTGGTTCTGCCCAATCGTCAGGTGATCATCCAGCTTCGCTTCAATCTTTCGGTCGGCAATCGTGGTGCGGTGTTCCTCGGCCTTGAGCTCGGTGTAAGTGTTCTTCACCACCGTGTCGTGACGTTCATTGCCGACCCGAATCTTCTGATCGTGCTCTACGTTTTCATCCCAATCGCGCTGGGCATGGATGTAGATCTGCTCTGCACCTTTCTTGTCTTCAATGCGCAGTTCGTTGTAACCGCCGCCGCCCGGGGAGCTGAGGGTTTTGAACACGCTACGAGTCTTGTTCGCCGGCAGTGCGTACGGCACCGGGTTTTCCTTGTGGTACAGGCAACCGGTCACCAGCGGCTGGTCGGGATCGCCTTCGAGGAAGGTGACGAGGACTTCCATACCGATGCGCGGGATGCTGATGGCGCCGTAGCGGTCGCCGGCCCAGGAGCTGGAGACGCGCAGCCAGCAGCTGGTTTTGTCGTCGGCCTGGCCTTCGCGGTCCCAGTGGAATTGCACTTTGATGCGGCCGTACTGGTCGCAGTGGATTTCTTCACCTTTGGGGCCGGTGACCATGGCGGTCTGGCTGCCGAGCACGCGCGGTTTCGGGTGTTCGAGGGCCGGACGGTAGAACACGTCCCACGGGGTGGCGAGGAAGGTGTTGCGGTAGCCCTGGTGGAAGTCGTCCTTGTTGTCGGTGGTGTCGCTGGTCACACCTTCTTCGAGGACTTGCGGCTGTTTGCCTTCGTGGAAGATTTCGGTGAGCAGCCACAGGTCGTTCCACTCGCTGCGCGGGTGGTCGGACATGGCCATGAAGTGCCCGCTGACCAGTTTGGTCTGGTCGCCGCGACCTTCGGCCTGACGGTAGTCGGCGCGGTGGCGTTCGAGGGCGCGTTGGCTGAGGAACTTGCCACGGGCGCGGTCGATGAAGCGGCCCGGGTAGTCGTAGTCTTCGAGATCCGGTTCGCTGTCTTCGCTGTCGGCAGCGACGTCGGGTCTGTACGCCGCTTCCATTTGCAGGCGCGGTTTTTCAAAGTCGTAGTCGCGGCGCGTGGTGCGGCTGGTGCGGGTTTCCAGGCGCAGTCTGAAACCTTTGATCACCGGTTCTTCGGCAACCATGCCGCTGCCCTGCACGTAGGCCGTTGGCTGGCCGAGGTCGGGGAACACGGTCTGATCATCGCCGAACACCAGCAAGTGTCCTTTGTCGCTGTGCTGGAAGTGGTAGTGAATACCTTCCTCTTCGCACAGGCGCTGGACGAAGTGCAGGTCAGTTTCGTCGTACTGCACGCAGTAGTCGCGATCCGGACACGGTTGGCTGAGCTGGAAGCTGTAGGCGTTGCCCTTGATCCCGTGTTCATCGAGGATCAGCGCGATGATTTTCGGCGCCGACATCTGCTGATAGATGCGTTGGTTGGTGCGGTGATGCAGGTATTGCAGTTGCGGCACCATCGACACTTTGTAGCGGGTCAGGCGCTTGCCGGCATCGCCTTGGGCGACGCGGTAGATCTGCCCGTGAATGCCACTACCCTGCGGATCGAACGCCAGAAAGGCCTGCTTGTGCAGGAGCTTTTCCAGGTCCAGATCAGGGTTTTCGCTGACCAGTTCCAGGTCGAAACGAAACGGCTGGCTGATGCCTTCGGTGCCGGTGAACGACAGCACTTGCAGGTCGCCGACGTAGTCTTCGACCTTGAGGCTGAAGTGGGTTTCGTTAGCTGGGTTGAACATAAAGTGCTCCCTGTTCGAATGTCATCCGTTACGCCCGAAGTCGCAGACGTTGCAGCCAGGACGAAGTGGCGCCCAAGGCGTCACGCAATTGTTGGGCAGTGATGGTGCGTGCTGCCGGGTCGAAGCTCAGCGCGGTTTGCAGCGCTGGCCAACAGTGTTTCGGTAAGTTCGCCGGCGCGTGCAACTCGCGCTCCAGGTGCTCGTCGCGAGCCTGGGTCGAGGGCAAGCGGCGGAACGGGTGTTTGCCGCCAGCCAGTTCGTAGATCACGCAGGCCACGCCGTACACGTCCGCGCTGGCCGACAACGGTTGGCCCTCAAGCAGTTCGGGGGCGGCGTAGCCCGGGGTCCAGGCGTTGAAACGTTCGCGGCTCAGGTGCGGCAGGCCGGGCATCACGCCCTCCTCTGCCTGGCCCAAACCGAAGTCAAAGAGGCGCAAGCCGTCTTCGCTGAGCATGACGTTGCTCGGCTTCATGTCACCGTGCAGCACGCCGCGACCGTGGGCGTAGGCCAGCGTGTCGAGCAGCGGCAGGACGATGTCGCGCAGTTCTTGCCACGGCAGGCCGAGGGGCCGCTCGCAAAGCAGTTTGTCCAGGGTCAGGCCACGCATGTATTCCATGGTGATGAAGGCCCGCTGGCAGTCGGTGTCGACTTCAAAGGTGTGCGCACGCACGACATTGTCGTGGCGCAGGCGTCGGGTCAGGGCGAACTCGCTGTAGAGCAAGGCACTGGCGTCCGGCGATTCGGCAAATTCTTCGCTGAGGATTTTCAGCGCTATGTAAGGGTCGGGATCGCCGAACTGTTCGTGCAGCAGATCCCGCGCCCGGTAAACGGCGCCCATGCCACCGGCCCCGAGCAGACGCTCGAGGTGGTAGCGACCGGCGAGTACATCCGGCAGTGCACCGATGCTGGCCTTGGTCGGCGCCAGCAAAGGCTCTGCTTTGTTTTCCTTGGCGAAGGCGAAGTAGGTCAGGTTGTTGGCCTGCTCTTCGCTCATCAACAAGTCATCGATGGGTGATTCGATCTTGGTCATTGGCGGATCACCACGGCTGTCAGGTTGTCGCGCGCGGCGCCACGCAGGGCGCCGTCGAACAAACGTTCCAGCGCCACGTGCGGCGCGCTGAGGCTGAGGGCGGTGCCGAGGGCATCGCTGCTCAGGCCCTGATACAAACCATCGCTGCAGAGCAAAAAAGCATCGCCCGGATAGACCTCAAGTTCGAGGACATCCAGGGTCAGTTGTTCGGCAGCGCCGACGGCTCGGGTCAAGGCCTGAGCCGCCGGGTGTGCCGCCGCTTGTTCGACGCTCATTTGCTGTTCGTCGATCAGTTGCTGTTGCAGCGAATGGTCTTTGGACAGCTGATACAGCCGCTGCCCACGCCACATGTAGCAACGGCTGTCGCCGGCCCAGATGCAGGCCGCGCGATTGCCTTCCACCAGCAGCGCCACGACGGTGCTGCCCATGATGCTGTCGTGACGCCCGGCGGTGACCGTCAACTCCTGCCCCAAACGCCGGTTCAGCCAGTGCAGGCACTGGCGGATGGCTTTGAGGCGTTCGTCGAAGTCCTCGTGTTGCGGCAGCTCAGCCAGGCTGGCGACGATCAACTGGCTGGCGATGTCGCCACCCTGATGACCGCCCATGCCGTCCGCGACCACCCACAGCCCCTGCTGTGGCGAGTCGAGGAAGGCATCTTCGTTGCGCGCCCGCACCTTGCCCGGGTCGGTACGCGCCGCGCTGCGCCAGGCACTGGCCACCAGCATCAGAGCTGCACCGGCATACGGAAGGTGCGCAGCACGCCCATGTCGAACGGGTTCGGCGTGCGCTGGCTGCTCAGCAGGTAGTTGGCGCGCAGGCCACCCACGTCCGCTTTCAGCACCAGCACGTCGCGACCGGTCAGGTACTCGGTCTGCATCAGATCGAACAGACGGAACAGCGACCATGGGCCAGAGTTCTTCTCGATACCGATCGGGCGCCCGGCCATCTTGTCCATGACCAGACTGGTGCGACCGTCTTCAGCATCGGTCGGCCATTTGAAGGTCATTGGCAGGATCGGGCCGTGGCGGTATTCCATGGTCTTGTCGCCGAACTTGAACTCGGAACGGCTGACCGCCGGATCGAGCGTGTACGGCTCCAGTTTGAACTGCACGGTCGGTTCGGCCGGGTTGATCGAGAAGAAGCTCTGACGAATCGTCAGCGCTGCCGCCATCTGATCGAGGTAGACCTTGGACACCGGCAGGCTGTGACCGTCGACGCTGCGCATGCGGTAGTTGCCCGGATCGCCGCTGACGAACGGACGCATGTAGCTGTCGAAGAAGCGGTCAACGATGCCTTGAGCCTTGAAGAACTCGCGGAAGTCGCTGATCGCCACATCGCTGGTGCTGCTGGCGCTGAACGGATAACGCTTGCTGATGGTTTTGCCATACACGCTGTACAGCTCGTTCTGATACCGACCGTTCAGGTATTGGTAAGCATCGTTGAGCACCAGGCGCCACGAGTCTTCGGCCAGCACGTTGAACCACACGCTCAGTGGACGCGGCAGGCGACCGGAAGCGGCGCGCAGGTTGGTCAGCGCATCACGCTGGCCGCTCATGCGGGTTTTCGCCAGTTCGAACGCGGCTTGTTCCGGCGTGCTGGAACGGGCCAGGCCGGACAGTTGCAGTTGCAGGTCGTTGAGCGCGTTGAACGCTGGCGTCAGGTCAGCGCCCGGGCCGTTGTTGTCATCAAGCAGGCGATGCAGCGGTTCGAAGCGACGCTGTAGCGACTTCTTCGCGGTGTCCGGCAGGCTCTTCGCAACGCTCAGGGCCGAAGCCTTGTCCGCCACGGCCGACGCCAGTTTGCCGACTTTACCCAGTTTGCCTTTCTGCCCTGCCAACGCATCAGCGGCATCACCGGCTTCATCCACAGGATCAGCGGCTGCCTCGAAGCGGGTGTTCTCGCGTACTTCGGTCAACAGCGCCAGCACCGGCGAGTTGGCCGAGGTCAGGCCTGCCAGTTGCTCGGCGCCTTCACCGGCGTCGCTGATCGGCGGCAGTGCCACCTGGCCAACGGCTTCGCTCCAGTAGTTGGCGTAGTCGCGGAAGTACAGTTGCTCCAGCTCGACCATCAGGCGACGCAAGTCCATGTCGCTGATGCCGGCGCCTTCGCCCAGCACCCAGTTGTCACGCAGGATATCGGTGACCAGCGTTGCGCCCTGTACCGAGAAATACTGCTGATAACCGGACTGTGTGTAGAAACCCGGGATCACGTATTCGGTGCCGATAAACAGCGAACCTTGCGGGCCGAGGTGTTGGCTGAAACGGTATTCCGGCAGGTTGCGCGCCTGCTCGCGGAGCATGCGGTAAACCACGGTGGCCAGCGACTCGCTGCGCAATACCTGACGCGCCTGCGTGACCAACTGGTCGTTCAGCGGGTAGATAAACGGCTGCTTCAGCAGGCGTTCGAGGTGCGCATTCAGACCGTTTTGCACCGCAGTGTTGCCGGTGTAGCGCTGCGACCAGTCAGTGGCAACCCAGTCCTTGAGCCAGACGGCATCGCGACGGTCTTTCATGTTCAACATCAGGTACGCGCGCAGGCTGTTGAGCAGCTTTTCGCGATCCTTCATGTTGGCGCGGATCTGCCCTTCGAGCATGGTCGCTACCCGTGGCAACAGTTGCTTTTCAAGCTCGCGCTCGTAAGCCTCTTTGACCACTGGATTGACGTCTTCGCCTTGATACAGACCACCACGTTCGTGATAGGAAACGTCGCCCTTCTTCGGGAACGCCTGCGTTGCGGCGTAGCTGGTGTCGAGGGTTTTCAGCACGCCCATGGCGTCATCACGCGGCGTCAAGGCGCTGCGCTGCTGTGTCCAGTTCTGTGCCAGATTGCGCAGGTTTTCCAGACGCTCGTAGTTGGCCGAGAAACCGCCCGCCCAGAGCATGCCGAACAGCGCCAATGCCGCCAGTGCGCCGACGTACAGCGCCCGCTGGCCCCAATGAATGCGGCTGCGTTCGCGCTTGTCCAGACCGGCCAGATCGGCCTCGGGGAAAATCACCCGGCTGAGCAAGTGATGGATGAAACGCGAACGACCGCTGCGCAGGGTCGGCAGCACACCGGCGTTCATGCCGAGGCTGGCGCCGATGCCGGCGGTGGTCGAGTCCATTTCCTGGGTCAGGTGCGGCGCGCTGGTCAGGTAGAACCCACGCAGTTGCGTGGCACGCTGATAGCGGTTGCCGGTGAACGCCATGTCGACGAACAGGCACAGGCGCTCGCCGATCAGTCCCAGTTGATGCGGGAAGTCGAGGATGCGGCCACGGCGCTGCGTGTCGCGCTCGGAGTGCATGCGCATGATCACTTGGCTGTTGAGGCGACGCAGCAGTTCTTCGAACTCGTTGCGCAGCACAGCCACGTCGGTGCCGACCTGATCCTTGCGGAAACTGGTTCCGAGCACTTGATCGCTTTCTTCGCGGGTCAGTTGATCGAAGAACTCGTCGAAGCCGAGCAGCTTGTCAGCCTTGCTCAGGACCAGATACACCGGCACATCGACGTGCAATTTCTGATGCACATCCTGCAGACGACCACGCACTTGGCGTGCCAGGGTATCGATGTCCTGCTCACTGCCGCCGAGCAGGGTTTCCACCGGAATGGTCACCAGCACGCCGTTCAGCGGACGGCCGCGACGACGTTTGCGCAGCAGCTCCAGCAAGGTCGTCCAGGCACTGCCGTCGACTTCCACATCCGGTTGCGTGGTGTAACGCCCGGCGGTGTCGATCAGCACACCGTGGTCGGCGAAATACCAGTCGCAATGACGGGTGCCGAGGGTGTCGCGGGTCAGCTTGCGGTCGATCTTGTTGATCGGGAATTCCAGACCGGAAAAGTCCAGCAGGCTGGTCTTGCCCGAGGCTTGCGGACCGATCAGCAGATACCACGGCAAGTCGCTGCGCCAGCGTTCGCTGCGGCCGCGATACAGGCTCGAGGTCTTCAGGGTTTTCAGCGCGTCTTTGAAGCGCGCCTTCAACTCTTTCTGCTCGTCGTCGATCAGCTCTTCGCGGCGGATGCGATCCTGGCCGTCTTCGCTTTCTTCGTCGGCTTTCTTGCGGATACCCGCGCGCCAGCTGACGAAGACCATGGTCAGGCCCCAGATCAGGAACAGCACGGCAATGGTCAGCAAGCGGGCGGTCGAACCTTCCCAGAACTTGTAATCATCGACCGCCAACAACGGGCCGACGAACCACACCAGCAGCGCCACGAACAGCACCAGCAGCAGGGTCCAGACCCAGGTCTGGCGCAGGAAGGCGCCGACTTTCTTGAAAAACTTTTTCATCACACGTCCCTGTTTACGGCTGCGACTGCGGTTGGACCGCGGCTGGATCAAGCGGCTGATAAGGTTGCAGAACGGTGTCGCGCTGCTCGCCCAAGACCCAGGCGAAACCCGAATACATCACCACCAGGCAGACGACAGTGAACAACACCACCATCCAGGCCGGCACGATGCGCACCAGGTTGCGGCGCTGATCGTCGAGGCCTTCCCAGTGCGGCGACAACTCACGCGGCACGTCGCCACGCAACTGACGGATTTGCCGGTACAGAGCGTCGCGGATGCCTTCGAGTTCGAGCATGCCGCGTGCCTGCACGCGGTACTTGCCTTCGAAACCGAGAGACAGGCACAAATACATCAATTCGAGCATCGGCAAGTGCTTGACCGGGTTCTTCGACAGTCGATCGAGCAACTGGAAGAACTTCTCGCCACCGAAGGTTTCGTTGTGGAAGCTGCTCAGCAGGCTCATCTGCGACCACTCGCTTTCGTTGCCCCACGGTGTGGTCACGACGGCTTCGTCGACCACGGTGCAGAGCACGTAACGCGCGGCCATCACCTGGCTGCTTTCGGCGCCGTTGTGCAGGGCGCGCACTTCAAACAGCTTGAGCCCGGCGGTCAGGCGCTCGTTGAGCGCGTAGAGATCTTCACGGGTTTCACTGTGCTTGAGGCGCACCACTTCCGAAAGCAACTCGGACGAGGCTGCCACCAGCGAATTGAGGCTGATGTTGAACGCTTCCGCCGGACGCAGGCGCGCGGCGTAGATCATGCGTTCTTCCAGTTGCTCGAAGCGCGGTGGCGCGGCGAAGTCGGTCAGCGGACTCGACGCCGGTCCGTGGCCTTGACGATCGAGCAGGACGGTTTTGTCGTCCTGGTTGTAATCCGTTTCCTTGATCATGTCGGTCAGTTCCTGATGGCCCAGAATTTCAGTTCAAGCTCGGCAAATTCGCCGGACACGTGGAACGCGAAACCGCCGGAGCGCTCGAGTTGTGCCAGGTCTTCGGAACTGAGTTCGAGGATGAAATAGGTTTTGTTCGAATGGAACGCGATCTGCCGTGGGGCCACCGGCAACGGTTTGACCTTGATCCCCGGCAAGTGCAGGTTGACCAGTTGGCGGATACGCTCCACCGGGCCGACCTTGAGGTGCGCCGGCAAGCGATGGCGCAGTTCTTCGGAGTCGCAGTTGGCACTCGCTGCCAGCACGAACGAGGCCGAGCCGAGCAGTTTGTGGTCGTGCAACGGCGACACGATGATGCCGTACTGACGCGCTTGCAGGATCAGTTCGATGGCGTGCTGTTCGAGCACCATCGACAGTACCTGACGAATCGCTTCCATCAGTTTGCGGAAGCTGCCGCCCTGATCGGCGTGGGAGTAGCGGCTGTCCAGACGCGGACGTTTGCTCTCGCCGGAGAAGGTCGCCAGATCGCCGAGCATGGTCAGCAGCGTGCGGTACAACTCTTCCGGGTGCACCTGCTCCAGCCCGAGGTAGTGGCGCAGCAGCAGTTCGGTGCGGTTGATCAGTTGCAGCATCATGAAGTCGCCGACTTCCGCGCCGCCAACCTTGCCGTTGGAGCGAATCCGTTCGGCAATGGTGTCGCCCCGGTGGCTGAGCATGCTGATGACTTCTTTCAGGCACGACAGCAGATAGCTGGAGGCGTGGGCCTGAATGTAGGTCGGGACGAAATCCGGATCGAGGCTGATCACGCCGTCGGGCGTGGTGTCGAGCACGTCGCAGATCTTCAGCTTCACGTAGGCCTGATCGCTCTGCTGCTCGCCGAGCAACAGTTTGAAGTCCGGACGACCGCAGCTGACCTGGCTGGCAGAATCGTCGCCGGCGTTGGAGTCGGCCACTTCGGCGTCGTACGCGGTGTAACGCGCGAGCACGTCGGACTGCTCCGGACGGCGCGACTCGATGTGGTTGCCGGTGACCAGCGGCAGCGCCAGATAGATCGGCGTGTTGCCGGTGTTCGGTGGCACGTCCAGCGCCAGCGGCTCGGTGTTGCCACCGAGTTCGAACAGGCTGCCGTCCGGCAGAATCCCCGAGGCTTCACTGATCACCAGTTTGCCCATGTTGAGGAACTGCAAGTCGATCTCCAGATTGAGGAAACCCCAGGTGTAGCCACCCAGCAATTGCGTGCGGGTTTTCATCTGGTGATCGTAGTAGCGATCGTTGTGCTGGAAGTGCTGCGGACGCAGCAGCATGCCTTCCTGCCAAATGACTTTATGGGTATTCATGGTCAGTCATCCGCCTTGGCGAGCACTTGATTGGTGTTACGGATGCCGGACTGGTCCAGAGTCAGATCGACTTCGGTAACTTCCAACGGAGTGATCTGCACCGTGTGGCGCCATTGGGTTTCCGGCAAGTCGCGGTAAGCGGCAAGAACGCCGACATAAAGGCTGCCCTCTTCCACCTTGAGTTTCAGTTCCACGGTTTCGCCCGGGCGCAGTTCGAGTTCTTCACTGGCCACCAGATCCGGGTTGAGGGATTCCTTGGCGCGCTCGTAGAGGCTGAAGAAGTCAGCGTTCTCGAAGGTCACCGGGTGCTTGAGCTCGAACAGACGCACCACCACCGGCGATGGGCGGCCGTTGAGGTCGAGGTTCAACTGATCGCTGCCGGTCAGTTTCAGGTTGATCTTGGTTACTTTCGAGTACGGCGACAGCGACGAGCAACCGGCGAGCAACACCAGCACGGTGAGCGCAGTCAGCGTCTTGAAAAAAGCGGTCGAGCGGCGAGACATGCGCATCATCCTTGGTGGTCGGTGTGGAGGGTGGAGATCAGGCGGATCTGTTCTTCGTAGGCCTGGGCGAAGTCGCGGGCCAGCAGACGCTCGCTCCAGTCATCGTCCTGACGCAGCGCCTGGTGATAACGGCCGAACGCTCTCCAGCGCCCGCCAGACGTGGCGATCAATGGCTTGCTGTCGCGCTCGAAACGCAGGGTCAGTTGCTCCGGCGAAAAGTGCTCCAGGGTGCCGCGCACGGCGGCGCGGCTGGCGGTCAGCAGTGCAACCTGATGCGCCTGCAGATCGCGGAAGGCACGGGAGATCGCCTGCTCGGCCGGCAGATGTCCGGGCTTGCTTGGCTGCAACAGAATCTGCAGCGCTTCACTCGGATCGACGGCGAATTTCAGCGGATTCTTGTTGGTGCCTTGCACGGTGGTCTGGGCCAGACGCAGTTCGTTTTTCAGCTCCGAACGGGTGCGCAGGCTCTGCTGCAAACCGCCGATGCTTTGGCGCAGCAAGCGTGCAGCATTCAAGGCCAGGGCTTCGCGCTCGTCGTGGCTGAGGCCTTTGACGTCCACACCCAGCGCCGCACCGAAGTGCTCCCAGAAACCTTCGCTTTGACGCTCGACGGCTTTCGGTGCCGGAGCGGGCTCAGGTTCGGCGGGCGCGGCGATCAGCTCCGGCACCATCAGGCTTTCCATGTCGATGCGCGCGTAGTCGGCGCGTTGACGGGAGTCTTCCGGCTTGGTGTTCGGCGCCAGCAGTTCGTCGATTTCCGAGTACACGCGCTCTTGCTGTTCGAGGGCATTGAGCGGGTCGAGATCGAGAAACGCGTCGTCCGGGATGATGCTGCCCGCGGCGCGCGGACGCCCGGCTTCACCGTCGAAAGTCGCCGGGTCGCGTACCAGACGTGCACGTATCTCGAAGTCACCGAGCACGTAGGTGCTGCCGTGCTCGATACGCACCGGTTCGCCTTTGTGCAGGCGTGCGCCGCTGTCACCGTCCTGCACACCGTTGCTGCTGGTGTCGGTCAGAAAGAACGTGCCTTCGCGGTAGCTGACAATCGCGTGGTGATTGGACAGGTGACGCTTGCGGTCAGGGATGATCCAGTCGCAGTCCTCGCCCCGCCCGATCACGCCGCCGGCCTGTTTAAAGGTCTTCTGGCACAACTCGGTGGGCACGAACTGCTTGGTGTTCAGCATTTCGAAAACCAATTCCATGTTTGATGCTCCTTGCGGTCACTTGCCGCGATTGACCGCTTGCGGATCACCCAACGGGCGATAGTCGTTGTCGTTGAATTTGTAATTGCCGCTACAGCCGCCAAGGCCGCATAGAACGACGAGGGTCAGCAGGACAGCGTGCCAGTGACGAACAGACATCAGAGGGTCTCCAGGTGTAGACAAAGCACAAAGCGCCGACCCTCGCGGGCGGCGCTGAAATTGATTTTTGAGGTGAAATCGATGAGCGTTTGCCTAGCCATCGAAATCCCCCAGATTGATGTTCAGACGACCGAGCCGGTACAGCAGCGTGCGCCGGGGCAAGCCCAGTTCGCGGGCCGCGAGGGTCTGGTTGCCGTCGTTTTTGCGCAGGCAATCGAGCAGCAAGGTGCGCTCGACCTGCTCCAGGCGTTCGCGCAGATTCAGGTGGCTGTTGTCTTCCAGCATCGGTTCCAGGCGCAGGGAAAAATGCTCGGCGAGCAACTCGCCGCCTTCGCACAGCAACACCGCACGTTCGACCAACGCCTTGAGTTCGCGGACGTTGCCGGGGAAGGTGTAACCGCCCAGATGCTCCAGCGCTGCATCCGACCAGCGCACCGGATCACGCTGCAAATACGTGCAGGTCTTGTCGGCGAAATGCTGGGCCAGTTCGAGGATGTCGCCTTCGCGCTGACGCAGCGCCGGCAACTCGATCGGGAATTGCGCGAGGCGGTAGTACAAGTCCTCGCGGAATTTGCCTTCGCTGACCAAAGTCGACAGATCGCGGTGAGTGGCAGCGATGATGCGTACGTCGATCTTGTGCGTGTCGTTGGAACCCAGCGGACGGATCTCGCCTTCCTGCAACACGCGCAAAATCTTCGCTTGCAACGACAGCGGCATGTCGCCGATTTCATCGAGCAACAGCGTGCCACCATTGGCCGCATCAAACAGACCCGCACGGTCGCGGTCGGCGCCGGTGAAGGCACCTTTGCGATAGCCGAACAGCTCGCTTTCCAGCAGGTTTTCCGGGACCGCTGCGCAGTTCTGCACTATGAACGCCTGAGACCGACGCGGGCCGCAATCGTGAATCGCCCGGGCGACGACTTCCTTGCCAGTGCCGGTTTCACCGCGCAGCAACACGGTGTACGGGCTGTGCAGCACTTTGCTGATCAGCGAATGGGTCTGGCGCATCGCCGCGCTTTTACCGATCAAGCCGTAGCCACTGATGCTAGGTACGCTGCGCGCCACCGTGGCCGTTTCCGCCAGCGGCTGACGCAGGCGTTGCAACAAATGCAATTGGCCAAGCACGAACGAGCCGAGCTGGCCGAGGGAATCGGCAAAGCCTTGCAGGTTGGTGCGACGACGACTGGCACACAGCAGCAGACCTTCGACTGCCTTGTGCTGGTTGACCAGCGGCACGCACAGCAACGACTGCCACGGCGAAGCCGCTGCCGGCAGAAAACTGGTTTCGTGCAAGCTGCCGCTCAAGTCGTCGAGGCACACCACGCGGTTCTGGCACAGGGCGAACTGCAGCAGTTGTTCACCGTTGTAATCCGCCGGCAGGCTCGCCGCTTCACGCGGTTGCAGGGCGCCGTCGAGGCATTCGGCGTTCATCCCCAGGCAGGTGTGGGTGGCGTCGAGCAAATACAGCTGCGTCAATTCGCAACCGCTCAGCTCGGCCAGACCGCGCACAAAGTCACCCAGCAACGCAGCACCGTCCGCCGCCCGCGACAGACTGGCGAACTGCGCCAGCAACGCTTCGGCATAGACCAGTGGCTGCGGGACCTGAGTGAACATCACACCCACCTCAGGCGAACTCGCACGTCACGCTGGCTTCACCATCGAGCGTGGCATGTACACGCTTGAGGCTTTCGCCGGTGGCCATGGCGTCGAGCAAACGATCCGCCACCAGCGGCAGCACGTGTTGATCGAGCAGATGGTCGATCAGACGCGCGCCGCTGTCGCTTTGCGTGCAACGCTCGGACAGGTGATCGACGAGGTTCTGACACCAGCTGAAATCCAGCTGACGACGGTTGAGGCGCTCGCCGAGACGACCGAGTTTGATCTCGATCAGTTCGCGCAGCACCGGGCCGCCGACCGGGTAGTACGGCACCACTTTCATTCGCGCCAGCAGCGCCGGTTTGAAGTGTTTGCTAAGGACCGGGCGAATGGTTTCTTCGAGGACTTCAGCGGTTGGGCGTGCGCCGTTCTCGCAGAGATCGCTGATCTTGTCGCTACCGAGGTTCGAGGTCATCAGGATCAACGTGTTGCGGAAGTCGATCTCGCGACCTTCACCGTCGTTGGCCACGCCTTTGTCGAAGATCTGGTAGAACAGGTTGAGCACGTCCGGATCAGCCTTTTCGACTTCATCGAGCAACACCACCGAATACGGTTTCTGGCGCACGGCTTCGGTGAGCATGCCGCCCTCGCCGTAACCGACGTAGCCCGGTGGCGCGCCGATCAGGCGGGAAACGGTGTGCTTCTCCTGGAATTCGGACATGTTGATGGTGGTGATGAAACGATCACCGCCGTACAGCAAGTCAGCCAGGGCCAGTGCGGTTTCGGTTTTACCCACGCCGCTCGGGCCGACCAGCAGGAACACGCCGACTGGCGCATCAGGTTTGTTCAGGCCGGCAGCGGTGGCGCGCATCGAGCGATCCAGTGCGTGTACGGCTTGTTCCTGACCGCGAATGCGCGTGCGCAGGTCGGTGGCAAAACTGGCGACTTTGGCGTTGTGTTCGCGGGCCAGTTGCGCCAATGGCACGCCGGTCCAGGCGCTGATCACTTCGGCAACCAGACGCGGGCACACTTCGAAACTGACCAGACGCTCTTTGACCTGAGCGGCAGTCAGGGCGCTGTGGGTTTCGTTGAGCTGCGCCTCGAGCGCTTCGACGCTTTGGCCTTCTTCGACTTCGGCGGCAACGGTTTCGATCACGGTGCCTTCGGCGTCTTCTTCAACGGTGACCACTGGCTCGACCGCCGCAGCTTCGCGAGCCTTGGCCAGTTGCTGACGCAGATCCAGCAGGCGCTCGGCCAGTTGCTTCTGCTCAGTCCACAGGGTTTCCAGCGCAACCATTTCGTCTTCGGCTTCGTCGAGACGTGCTTCCAGTGCATCCAGCGCCTCGTGGTCGATCAGCAGACCGGCTTCGGCATCGCGGCGCCGGGCCTGACGCTGACGGCCACCTTCAGCCAGTTCGCCACGCAGGCGCGCGAGGCTTTCCGGCGCGGCGGCGAGGCTGATGCGTACGCGAGCGCAAGCGGTGTCGAGAACGTCGACAGCTTTGTCCGGCAGTTGCCGGCCAGCCAGATAACGTGCGGACAATTCCGCCGCCGAAACCACCGCATCATCACGCAGGTAGATGCCGTGGCTCTTCTCGTAAACCTGGGCCAGACCACGGAGGATGGTCACCGCTTCGCTGACGGTCGGTTCGTGCAGTTGCACCGGCTGGAAACGACGGGCCAGCGCCGGGTCTTTCTCGAAGTATTTCTTGTACTCAGCCCAGGTGGTCGCGGCGATGGTGCGCAGTTCGCCACGGGCCAGTGCCGGCTTCAACAAGTTGGCCGCATCGGAACCGCCGGCATTGCCGCCCGCGCCGATCAGGGTGTGGGCTTCGTCGATGAACAGAATGATCGGTTTCGGCGAGGCTTTGACTTCGTCGATCACGCCTTTGAGGCGACGTTCGAACTCACCTTTGACGCTGGCGCCGGCCTGCAGCAAGCCCATGTCCAGCGACAGCAGCTCAACGCCTTTGAGCACTTGCGGCACTTCACCGGCGGCGATGCGCGACGCCAGACCTTCGACGATGGCGGTTTTACCCACGCCAGCTTCACCGACCACAATCGGGTTGTTCTTGCGGCGACGGGCGAGGATGTCGACCATCTGCCGGATCGCGCCGTCACGGCACAGCACCGGGTCGAGTTTGCCGTCGCGGGCCTGTTGCGTCAGGTTGTGGGTGAAACGCTGCAGCAGCGATTCGCCCTGTGCGGCCGGTTTGCCATTGGCCGCCGGTTGCTCTTTTTGCGACAGGGCAAACTCCTTCAGGCGATCAATGTTCAGCTTGGCGAGCAGCGGCTGATAGCGGCTGCCGGCGTAGCGCATCGGATTGCGCAGCAGCGCAAGGATCAGCGCGGCGTCTTCGACCTGGGTCTGGCCCAGTTCGAGGTTGGCCACCAGCAGCGCGTCTTGCAGCCACTGCACCAGTTCCGGGGCGAACACCGGGTTACGCGAAGCGCTGTGTTCGACGCGCGATTGCAGCGCGGCGCTGAGTTCACCGGCGTCGACGTCTGCATCCTGCAGTGCGCGCGACAACAAGCCATTCGGGCGCTCGAGCAGGCCGAGCATCAAATCTTCGACGAGGATCTTGCTGCCGCCACGGGCCACGCAACGCTCGGCGGAACGTTCCAGATCACGACGGGTTTCGGCGTCCAGCGCCTGGATGAGTTGTTGCAGGTCTACGTTGATCATGGCTCACGTCCTTAATGAATTTTGCTGCCCAGGGTCACCACGCCGTCCGCTTTTTCGCGGCCCAGCCAGCTGGTCCAACCGAGGCGACAGGCGTTCTGCTCACCGATGCGCAGTTCGCGGATTTCTTCCTGGCGCAGAACCAGGCGGATGTCGTAATCGAGCGGGTCACGCAAGGTGAACCGCACCAGCGCGCAGAGCGGCTGGTAACCGAAACCGATCGGCAGGAATTCATGGAATCGCTGCCAGTCGAGTTCGGTGATGTGAATGCGGAATTTGCCGCTGCGGTCGCGCACGTGTTCGCCGAGCACCAGGTCTTCACCGAGCAGGCTGTTGGCACGGCCCAATCGATTGCGCTGCTCTTCGAGAATTTCCACTCGGCGCTCGATGCACTGCTCGATGACCAGGTCTTCGTGCTTGAAGTAGTAACGCAGCACGGCTTCGATCAGCGCCGCCGAGTGCGCCCGCAAGCTGAGCAAGCCGAGGTACGGCAGCAGGCGTTTCCAGTTGAGTTCCTTGGCCTTGCGAATCTCGTCGCCGCCCAGGCCGATCAGCGCAAACAGCTGCGCCGAGAACGGGTCGAGCGCGCCGCTCTGGAAGCTCGCACGATAGCGATACTTGCGCCAGATCGGCAGCATCAGCCGTTGCAGGCGATGGTGGAACAAGTCGAGGAAATTGCGCGTCGGGTTGCCGTCCTCGCTGTCGCCCAGGGCTTGTTCACCGTAGAACGCCGGCAGCGGCGAGCCGGAACCGACCAGGCCGATCAGGTTGAAACGCATGCGCGCGCGCATCTGCCCGTGTTCTTCGAAGAACTCGACGCGATCGACGTCGCTGCGCGGAAAGCCCAGGCTCGGGTTGGCCTGAAACTCGACCTGATCGTACAGATCGTCTTCGCTCAGATGCGGGTGTGCTTCGCGCAGCCGGTCGATCACCAGCAGCACGGCCTGAAACAGCGAGTACTCGCGTATTACCTTGGTCAGCCCGCTTAAAGCAGGGGCTGCAGGCCCATACGTGGTGTCCATTGGTACACCTCTCCCTGTGTGCTTTTTACGCGCAGCTCATGGAATGAATTGAGACTGGCGTAAAGCGCGAAAAACTCGTTAAGAACCGAAGCGAAAACGAACAGGTCGCCTTCGCCGATATACCCTTCCGGGTCGATGGTCAGTTCGGTGCGCAAACCACGCACCGGCAAGCCACGGTGCAAGCGGTCGACGTGGTGATGCTTGATGTGCTTGAGGCCGCCGAGCAGGCGTTTGCTGACCTTCTCCGCGTGCTGGTCGTAGTAACGCGGCAAGTCGTAGGTTTCGAGAATCACCTTCAACGCATTGACGTCGGCCAGCGACAGATAGTTAAGCGACATGTTGCTGATCAGCTTCCACAGGAAGTCACGGTTCAGCGGTGGCGCGAAGCTCGACGTGGCCGGGGTAATGTTGCGGAAACTCAAGAACTCCGGCGTCTCTTCGCAGGCCATGCAGATGTCGCCAAGCTTGAGCTTGCGCGGCAGGTTCTGGTTGGTGCAGATCAGCTCGATCGACAGGGTTTCGTGGGCTTCGGTGTGGCGGATGCCGAAGCTCAGGTATGTGTCGAGGCCATCGTGCAACAGCGAAGAACGCTGGCGAATGCTGTAGTGCGGACGGCTGTTGGGCACGTCGAAACTCGGGTCGTGCTCGAAGGATTCGAACGGCACGTATTCCTGATAACCGAGGCCGCCGGGCTTCCAACCAGTCACGGTTTCCACCGAGAACACGCCGCAGTTTTCCAGATCGAATTCCGCCGGCAGTAACAGGTATTCGTCCTGCTTGCCGTCGAGGCGGATCGGCAGCGCGTCGTGGGCGAACAGGTTGGCAATCGGCGTGCAAAACAGCTTCACGTTATCCAGCGTCGGGCGCATGCGCATGATGCCGCTCTTGCGGATATCGAAGCGCAATTCAAGGCCGCGCATCTGCTTCAGCGTGTCTTCCGGCAGCGCATTGAGGATGTCCAGACCGTTGACGTCGACGAACAGGAACTTGTCCTGGAAGGCGAAGTATTCCTGGAGATAGCGATAGCCACGGAAGGTGTTGAGCGGATACGGGATCAACGCTTCTTCTTCGGCAAAGCCCACCGGTTTGACCCGATCACCCGGAATTTTGAACGCCATCGGCTTGCCGCTAACGCCATCAATCGGTTTGCCGGCACCGTCGAGCGGGATCAGTTCGATGCCTTCGAGGTTGCGCAGCAGGCTCAGGTAGAGCATCTGGCTGATGTAGCGCTCACCGGCAAAGTGCAAACGCAGCTTGCTCAGTTCCAGCTCACCGAGGTGTCCGTCGGCACTCATTTCCAGACGCAGGCTGAGCAGCGAGCCGTCGCCCTTCACCGAGTAGTTCAGCGCAGCCAGATCCAGTGGCAACACTTCGGTCGGGTAGCAGGTGCGGAAGCGGCAACGCACGTCTTCGATCGGCTTGCTTTCAATCGGCGTATCGCGCTCGACCCGCAACGCCGGCCCGGATCGCTTGAGCGGATCGAACTGCAAAATGCTGAACGCCGGCAGCGGGCGCATGTAGTTCGGCCACAGCAATTGCATCAGCGAATGGCTGAGCTCCGGCAACTCGTCATCAAGCTTCTGGCGCAGACGCCCAGTCAGAAACGCAAAGCCTTCGAGCAACCGCTCCACGTCCGGATCCCGCCCGGCCTGCCCCAGATACGGTGCCAACGCCGGACTACGCTCGGCGAAACGGCGACCGAGTTGGCGCAGTGCGGTGAGTTCGCTTTGGTAGTAGTGGTTAAAGGACACGGGTTACCTGCCTGGTAGTGGAACTCATCAAAAAAATATCCTGTAGAGCGCGACTGTCAGCCCGGACACGAAATAACCTGCGACGAGCAGGTACGGTAAAAAAGCGAGCCAAGCGAACATCATCGGTAATCCGGAAAGCTCCCCCAAAAGCAACAGAACCAGCCCGCCGATAATCCAGGGTGTCGCATAAAACGGGATGAACATCAGTGGCGCCCACAAGACCTTCTTCAGAATCTCTTGCTCAGTTACTTTGCTGAGCGCTCGCGTTGCCCATGTGGCAAAAACGAAGTACGCCGGAATGCCGAACCCAAGGACGTAGATCATCAGGAACTGCTTCCAGTTGGAGACCTGCGAGTACCCCGCAAACCAATCAACGATCGTTAGAACCACGAGCAAGACCATCGGTCCGCAGAGCGCGGCCACCAGAAATCTGTGCAGGCTCGGAGTGATCACTTGCACACACCTAAGGCAGGACGCTGTCCATCGCGATAGGCAAACGCTTTTGGCCCCCGGATTTGCGAACTCATGGGAGGTCGTTACTTCGCTTTCGCTTTATCGGAACTAAGAACTTTTCGCTCTTGAATAAAAATAGCGCCCTCACCCTCAAAAAACAGAACATTGTCAGCAGTGAATGGCTCGCTATTCTCATCTCCAAACTTCAGCCAGCCTTCATCCCATAATGACCCATCATCATTTCGGATCTGGATAAAATAATAAGGCCGTTCGGGCTTTGTGATTTCTATAAACTGTCCGCCATCGGCTCCACCGCGCCAATGAGCGTTCGGGTACTCGCTCAACAGACGCGGCTTATCTTTTGAAAAATCCATAAAATATATTCCAACAAATAATGCCAAAAAAGAAAGCGCACCCATGAACATTAGAAAACGCTTCACCCAAATCAATCTTTTATCTCCAGAGCGTCAGTGCTGTACACGTAATTCAGATCCGGTTTAACCGCCTGAAAATCTTCCATATAATCTTTAGGAATGACGGCAAAATAAGGTCTGCTCGGTGCACCGAGATTGAGACTGTCGACTAAATCGGCAACGAAGGTCATGCAGTTATGGTCTGTCAGGTTGTAGGGCTTCCTATCCAGAGCCTTGTTTTCCTTCAATTTATTGTTCAGCCAAGTTTCGGCGTCAGAATATGCAGCTCCGCGGAGCACCACCCCAGATACATTGCCGGACTGTCCAAATGCTACGGCCATTTTTCTCAAGGTTTTCTTCAGTGACTGCTCAGTAATCGCGCCTGCCTTAATCGTAACGTCAGGCACCGCGCGAACCCTGACGACGCCAGGGGGGCCCTCCTCCCCTTGATACCGTCCATATTCTCCATACATCGTCTTTCCAGTTTTACCGTTGACAATCAAAACACCAGCATGCCCTAGATTCGGAACCTCGCCACTGAGCCCTAGCATTTCGACATGAATCTTGTAGTCTGGAAATACGACTGGAATTACGAAGTCGTGATCACTCACCAGATAAATTTGAACCGGCGTTTTATCCTTGGCGGGTGTCGTCGCAAAAGTTGCTACTTTTACAGCTTGAGGCATCTCACTCTCCCCTGACCAGCCAATTTGGCTTAGCTGAAATTTCGATGTTCTGCACGCTCCCCTTAGTTCCTAACGACTTGGAAAAACCCGCATCATCAGTTACACCATGGATTTCCGAACCATCTTCGAGAGTGGCTGTATAAGCCATATTTTTAAGTGGCTGACCAGATACTGGGTCCATTAGTTGGACGCGGACATTGAATCCAAATATCTCCAAAGGAACTGGCGGCACAAACGGCGCCGGAGAGTGCGAATTCCCGATAATTACCGTCGAAGATCCAGCCGTAACCTTGTTGCCGTGGGAGCCCACAGAATCAACAGTGACAGCAGACTTGCCGTTGATTTTTACCGTCGTGGCCAGATCGCCGACCATCGCACCACCACACGCAGAGGCATCACCTTCACGGGCGGCCGCGAGGCCGTCGAAGAACACGTCGCCGGAACCGGCGGCGATCGGGTTGGTACCGTGGCCAGGAAGTGGGCAAGCGGTGGGGTCGGATACGCGTGCTGCAGGTTTGCCAGACATCGGGGATCTCCTTAGGTGACCTTCACTTGTCCGCTGCCATCCAGGCGCGCGGAAAAACTGACCTGACGCTTGAACCCTTCAACTTCCAGCAGGCCTTCGATACTGAAGGCCAGGCGCAGTTGATCGTGGTCACGCGGCAGGGAAATGACACGCACGTTGCTCAGGCGTGGCTCGTAGGCTTCGATGAAGTTTTCGATGGCCAGACGGGCCTGACTCAGGGAGTCGTGCAGGCTCAGGCGCATGTCATTGAGATCGGGCAACCCGTAGTCGGACAGCGTTTGCACGCTGCCGGCCCGGGTGCTGAGCATTTTGGCCAGATGGGCAGCCACAGACGCCATGGCTGAAGCTTCGAGGCTTCTGCCCTTGCGCTGTTCCGCATCGCCATTGAGGCGTTCGAAAAGACTGCCGTATCCGTCCATGAGTCGCTCTTACTCTTTGTCCAGCTTGCCAACCAGCGACAGGGTGAAATCGGCCCCCATGTACTTGAAGTGCGGACGCACGTTCAAGCTCACGCGGTACCAGCCCGGCTCGCCTTCAACGTCGCTGACGATCACTTGCGCAGCGCGCAGCGGACGACGGCCACGGACTTCGGCGCTCGGGTTTTCCTGGTCGGCAACGTACTGACGGATCCACTTGTTCAGTTCCAGCTCGAGGTCGGTACGCTCTTTCCACGAACCGAGTTGCTCGCGCTGCAGCACTTTCAAGTAGTGAGCCAGGCGGTTGACGATCATCATGTACGGCAGTTGGGTGCCGAGCTTGTAGTTCAGCTCTGCGGCCTTGCCTTCTGCACTGATGCCGAAGAACTTCGGCTTCTGCACCGAGCTGGCGGAGAAGAACGCCGCGTTGTCGGAGCCTTTACGCATGGTCAGGGAGATGAAGCCTTCCTCGGCCAGTTCGTATTCACGACGGTCGGAAACCAGTACTTCGGTAGGAATCTTGGTTTCGATTTCGCCCATGCTTTCGAAGTGGTGCAACGGCAGATCTTCAACCGCGCCACCGCTCTGTGGGCCGATGATGTTCGGGCACCAGCGGAATTTGGCGAAGCTGTCGGTCAGCTTGGTACCGAATGCGTAAGCGGTGTTGCCCCACAGGTAGTGCTCGTGGCTGTTGGCAACGGTTTCCTTGTACACGAACGATTTCACCGGGTTTTCTTCCGGATCGTACGGGTTACGCAGCAGGAAACGTGGCACGGTCAGGCCAACGTAGCGGGAGTCTTCCGAGGTACGGAAGCTCTGCCATTTGGCGAATTGCGGGCCTTCGAAGTGGTCTTTCAGATCTTTCAGATCCGGCAGGCCGGTGAAGCTTTCCAGGCCGAAGAATTTCGGGCCGGCCGCAGCAATGAACGGCGCGTGCGACATGCACGAAACGCTGGCCACGTACTGCATCAGCTTGACGTCTGGCGAGCTTGGCGACATGTAGTAGTTAGCGATGATCGCGCCCACAGGCTGACCACCGAACTGGCCGTATTCAGCGGTGTAGATGTGCTTGTACAGGCCCGACTGCATGACTTCCGGCGAATCTTCGAAATCGTCCAGCAGGTCTTCTTTCGAGACGTTGAGGATTTCGATTTTGATGTTTTCGCGGAAGTTGGTGCGGTCGACCAGCAACTGCAGACCACGCCACGAGGATTCCAGCGCCTGGAAGTCCGGGTGGTGCAGGATTTCGTCCATCTGACGGCTGAGCTTGGCATCGATCTCGGCGATCATGCGGTCAACCATGGCCTTCTTGACCGGCTCACCGTTGTTCTGCGGCTTGAGCAGTTCTTCGATGAACGCCGACACACCGCGCTTGGCGATATCGTAGGCTTCGTCGTCCGGAGTCAGACGGGTTTCGGCGATGATGCTGTCGAGAATGCTGTATTCGCCGCTGGCGGCGCTCTTCTCTTGTGCTGCGCTAGTGCTCATTGTGTTGGCTTCCTTGGCTGGAGTCTCAGGCGTCCGGGGCTGCGGCGTTCAGGCCCAGCTCACCGAGTACGCGACCGCGGGATTCGTCGTCGGCGAGCACGCCTTCGATGGCTTTACGGAACGCAGGTGCGTTACCCAGCGGGCCTTTGAGGGCCACCAGCGCATCGCGCAGTTCCATCAGTTTTTTCAGCTCAGGCACTTGCTCGACCAGGCTGGCCGGGTTGAAGTCCTTCATCGAATTGACGCGCAGTTGCACAGCCAGCTCGTCGGCCTCGCCATCTTCCTGCAGACGGTTCGGCACGCTCAGCGTCAGACCCAGTTCTTGCTTGGCCAACACTTCGTCGAAGGTCATCTTGTCGATGCTGATCGGCTTGCGATCTTCGATTTTGCGATCGTCCTTGCGGTGGGTGTAGTCACCGATTGCCAGCAGCTTCAGCGGCAGTTCAATCTCTTCCTGAGCACCGCCGGTGGCGGGTTTGAAGGTGACGTTGATGCGTTCCTTGGGGGCTACCGAGCCTTCTTTGGCCATGGCTTTTCTCCTTGCGGTTGTGGCCCTGGGGCCTATTCGAGTACCACTTCGAGATCGAGGTGGCACAGCCTGCGATAAATCTCTTCCTTGCGTTCACGTACGGCATGGTTCTGCGGCAACAACTCGCAGCAACTGTGCAGCAGGTGCAGCACTTCCAATGCAAGATCGGGCTCCCAGGCGTGCAGGCCTGAGTCCTGTAATGTCTGATCGAGGGTTTCCAGCTGGTTCTTGGCCAGTTCGTATTTCTTGGCCATGAAGCACAGTCGGGCGAGCGCGAACTGCCAGAAGAAGCGTTCGCGGCCACCGTGAGCGGATTGCAAACCCTGCTTGAGCGTCTGCACGGCAGGCTTCAGGCCTTCCTTGCGCAGCAGCGGCAAGACTTCTTCGAGGGCTTTTTCCCAGGCCGGCTGGGTTTCGACGTTTTCGCTTTCGACCTTGCGCGGCGCACTCGCGCTTTGCAGGTGCGGCATGACGTTGGCGGCGATCCACGCCCGGGTGGACGGATCGGCAAACGGCGCGCCGTCATGGAAGCGCAACTCGACAATGCCGGGCAGACGCTGAATCAAAAGCGCGAAGTGGATCTCCACTTCGCGCATTGCCAACTCGGCGTTGAGGTTCTGGAGACATTCCCAGACCATCCTCTGGCCATCGAACCAGAACGGCGCCTTCGCCAGGCTCGCCTCCAGTTCCACCAGCAGGTCGGCGTATTTACCCTGATCGAAACGGTCCTGGTAGAGCTTGAGTTTTTCCAGCGGCAGGCCGCGCAGCACGGTGATCTGCTCAGCGTTGCGCTCGGGCACCGCGTCGATGGTCATCCACAGCAGCGTGCGGTTCAGACGCAGGGCGCGCAGGTCGGTGGCTTTCTGTTTGAGCCACCATGCGCACAACGGCCGAGCGCTTTCCTGCTGGGCGCGCAGAGCTTTATGGGCGTCTCGTTCGTTGTCGATCGGTGCGCCGGGGGTGAGCAACTGGCTCGCAGCCTGTTTGACCTGCGCCACTGCCGCACCGACCACACCGGGGGCCGGCTGATTGTCGGCCGCGCGCTGGATCATGGTTTTCAGGCGACGGGAGATCGGCAGCAACAGCGGCGAATCATCGCCCAAGTGCTCAGCACACGCCGCTTCGAGACCGGACAGGTGCTCGGAGAGCTGCCGGAACATCGGCAACTGTTCCTTGATCGCGATGTTTTCAGTGATGACCTGCTCAAGGCGCGGCACCAGCCAGCCAATGGCGGCGGCACGGGTACGGGCTTTGAGCGGGTGAACGTCGGCCCAGTTGTTTTCCGACAGATGGTGCAGCAACCCGAGGCCGGCGAGCAGTCCGGGGAAGGATTCGCGCTGGTACAGCGACCATGTCAGCCAGGCGCCGACACGCAAATCCTTGGATTGGGTACGCAACAGATTTTCGCTGTTTTCGCGAATTTTCAGCCAGTCGATCTGCCCGCTTTCGTGCATCGACGAGGCTTTGGCCAGCTCGCTTTCCAGGGCCTCGAATTCGCTCGAGAAACGAACGTCTTCGCCCGCGAAATTCTCTTTGGAAACAGAGACTTTAGCGAGTTCGAGGTAATGGGCGGAAAGTTTGCTTGAGTAGGACATCCATGGCCTTTATTAAGGATTACAGTCAGGCGCCTGTTGGAATAACCGCGGCGCGGGACAGTATCGAAGAGCGGTGCAGCGACTCATCCAATTGAGATGTGCTCTTTCAAGTGGGCGCATCGTAATCACAATGATGGCCACTAGCAAGCATCTGATTAAACAACAAGACGAAGTGTTCATTGGGGCCTGTAGGAGATTGCCCTATATGTCGCAAGGGAATCCCTGAGAGTCATTTATATTCGCCGCATTTTCCTATCCCCCGCCAAAACCTTGAGCTAGAGGGCTCTGTTCCTCCGAAAAGGCATCTTGCCGCTTGCCCACCCCAATACACGGCGGCAAGCATGACAACTCTTGAAAAAAATAGAAGTAGGACTCTTCCTAAAATTCATCGGCTTCTTTGAACAATTCGGCGAAGACAATGACATATGGGAAAAGTGCCATCAATTTGATGGCAAATTACTTTGTGAAACTTTCAGCAGGCCGGAAACACTGCACATTCGTGCTAATTCAATAGTTATCGAACTCTCCCTCCTAAGTCATTTCCTTCAATTCATACAACACCTTACAACCCGGAAGACTCTGACAAATGTCAGAGACGGTTCTTACATCAATTTATTTCCCCCGCAGCTAGCGTGCCTTGGCAAATTTTTTACGCGTGGCGATCAGGGACGATCAAACACCGCGCATCGACTCATTTTGCTTAAGGACAAGCGTATGTTCAGCACGGGCAGTTGCGCGCCTTTTACCCTGCAGATTCCCGGAGTTCGCCACGACTTCAAGGTGCTCGCATTTGATGGTGATGAAGCCATCAGCTGCCTGTACGCCATCCGGGTCGAACTGATCAGTGAACAAGCGAATATCGATCTGGAAGGCCTGCTCAGTCAGCCAGCATTTCTGCAATTCGGGTTCAACAACGAAGGTATTCATGGGCGCATTGAAGATGTGCGGGTCGGTGAAAGCGGAAAACGCCTGACCCACTATGAGCTGAAGCTAGTGCCTGCCTTGCATTATTTGCAGTTCAGTCATGACCAGAGGATTTTCCAGCAGCGTACGGTGCCGCAGATCATCGCGCAGGTGCTCCAAAAGCACGGTATTCAAGGTGATGCGTTCACTTTTCATGTCACCCCGAACCCGCCACGCGACTATTGCACTCAGTACGCGGAAAGCGACTTTGAATTTATCCAGAGGCTGTGCGCTGAAGACGGGATCGCCTGGCATCACCAGCATTCGGCGGACGGCCATTTGCTGGTGTTCACCGATGACCGGGTGTTTCTCCCCAAGTTGGCCGCGCTGCCATATCTGCAGAAATCCGGCATGGTGGCCGAGCATCAGGTTATCAGCCGATTCTGGGTGCGCAACAGTACGCGCACGAGCACCGTCACCCGTCGTGACTACGACCTGAAACGCCCGAGCCTGTTGCTTGAAAGCAGCTTCACCGCCGGATTCACTCCAACGCTGGAGGACTACTTTTATCCGCTGCTGATCGAGAACGAAAGGCGCGGCAAGCAAATTGCTCGGCAGGCACTCGAGCGCCACCGTAGCGATTACGAACTGGGCGACGGCGAAAGCGATCAGACGAATCTGCGTTGTGGCCACCTGTTTGAGCTGACCGGACACCCGCGTAAAAAGTGCAACGACCTGTGGCTTTTGCTCAGCGTCAGCCATGAAGGCCGACAGCCACAAGTGCTTGAGGAGTTCGGCCCCAGCGACGTCAAAACCGCCGATGGTTTCACCCAAGGCTACCGAAATCGCTTTAGCGTGATTCCCGCTGAGGTGGTTTTCCGGCCACCGCTGCCTGCACCACGCCGCCCGCTGGTGATCCAGACCGCACGGGTCACCGGCCCCGAAGACGAAGAGATTTACTGCGATGAGTTAGGTCGCGTGAAGATCGAACTTCCCTGGGATCGCAAAGAACTCAACAGTGAGCGCAGCAGTTGCTGGGTACGCGTGGCGAGCAGTTGGGCCGGAGATCATTTTGGAGCCGTGACCATTCCGCGGGTCGGCATGGAAGTCGTGGTGTCCTTTTTGGAGGGTGACCCGGACAAACCGCTGATCACCGGGTGTGTGGCCAACAGAGTTACCACGCCGCCCTACTCTTTACCCGACCACAAAACCAGAACCGTCTTGCGCAGCGAAAGCTCGCCGCGCAATGGCGGCTACAATGAACTGTCGATTGAAGATCGCGCCGGACAGGAACTGATCTACCTGCGCGCGCAACGCGACATGGCACAGAAAATCGGCAATAGCCTTCAACTGGAAGTGGGCAACGAACGCCGCGAAACCATCAATGGCAGCAGTTACACCCAGGCTGGAAAGTCTCTCGACATCGAGGCCGGCCAGCAAGTGCACCTGAAGGCCGGCGCCAGTGTGGTGCTGGATGCCGGCGCCAGCATCACGCTGAAAGCCGGCGGCCATCACCTAGTGATCGATGCGGGCGGCATTTTCAGCAGCACGGAAATCGAAACGGGCCGCAAGCCACACGACAGTGAAGCCCCCCATCTGCTGCTGCCTGGACTGGATAGCGCATTACGCGTTGCGCCAGCGGTAAACGCGCGTGCAGAGGAAGAGCTCGAGGAAGAGGAGGAAGAAGTCGACCTGGACGATGAGACGCCGGGGGGAATTACTCTGCGTATCGGCGTGTTTTTCGATGGCACCGGGAATAACAAGGACAACAGCGAGACGGTCGCCGCGTGCTACGCCGCAGACGCCAATCTCGCGGAAGCGGCTGCAGAGATCCAGCAGCACTGCGCCACCTACGGTTACGACGGAAACGGGAGTTCGCCGGACAACAGTTATGGAAATGATGCGAGCAATATTGTGCGGCTGTATGAGCTGTATACGGATCATTCCTTCGAAACACTGTCGGAGAAAACGAGAAACGCCTCTTTGCGCGTGTACATCGAAGGTATTGGCACAACAGCTGACGCAGGTGACTCACTTTACGCACAAGCGACAGGCCGAGGAGAGACTGGCGTATCAGCTCGTGTGGAGCAGAGCCCTGAAAAAATTATCGGTCAAGTGCGCTCACTGATCGGTAAGAATCCCAATCTACTTATAGAAAAGATCGAGTTCGATATTTTCGGCTTCAGTCGTGGTGCCGCCGCGGCTCGACACTTTGCAAATGAGGTTCTCAAAGGCGAGCGCAGTATTCTCGCAGATGCGCTTCCAGCAGGTTCTCCGGCACTCTCAAGCACCTTTGACTGGCGTCCGCAATCGAGCATCAGCATCAATTTCATTGGTCTGTTTGACACCGTTGCAGCAATCGCCAACCCATGGCTGTTCGATTTTACCGGCGCTAACAGCAGAAACTCCGGACTCGATTTAAAGCTGCCTGATGGTTGCGCCAACAAAGTAGTCCATCTGGTTGCGCGCGATGAATATCGCGAGAACTTTGCACTCAACAGCCTGGGCGACATCGATCTGGTTTTGCCCGGCGCTCACTCGGATCTGGGCGGCGGCTACTTGCCCAGAGCCAAGGAAAAACTTCTGCTGAGCAACCCGATCACCAGCACTATCAGCCGAGACAAGGACGCGACCCGCAGTGCAGCCTATGTTGCTGCCGAGAAAGAAGCATTTGCCTGGTTTGCAAAAGGCGTCATCGATGAGGACCTCCCGGGCAGTCATTTGCGCGTGGATTTTTGGGAAAGAGCCGTTACTCAATCAACAGCAAATGGTAGATCAAGCCCGGATCCTCAAAAGCGGGTTTACGCGGCGACCAGCATTGAGCGGCCAGTACATAGCGAGCTGTCGCTGGTGTATCTGCGCATCATGCGTGAGCTTGCGGTCAGAGCAAATGTGCCGTTCAAGGTCATCCCAGATACGCCGAATCTGAATCTGCCCGAAGAGTTGGTCCCCATTCACAGGAAGCTCCAGTCCTACGCCTTGGGCGAGTCTCCCGTCGAAGGCCTGACTATCAAAGAAAGGTCATTGTTACGTAGCCGCTATATACATCTCTCTGCTCACTGGAATGCGGCCAAGGGCTTGAACAGCAGCGACTTGAATATTGTTTTCATCAACCGACCAACCAAGAACAACCAACGAGTGGTGCACCCCCATGAATGACTTCACTCGACCTATCAGGAAAACAATGTACTTCCTTCTAGGCATATTATTGGCCGGCTGCGGACTAGACGTCTCCCAAGCTGCGGACAAGCATCCATGGTTCCTTGGCTTTGGAGCACCGGACTACATGGAGGTCTGGATTGAAACCGCCGATGTGGTGGATATTCGAGAGCGAGTATTCCGACGTGCCGGAGCCGGGATTGCTTCGGTAAGAGCTCCCGCTGATAACAAAGGCACGCCCGCAGGGTGGCCAGAAAACCCCGGAAGTGGCGCAGGACGGGATATCACCGGCGCCGACCTGCCCCGCTTGATCTACGTACGATGGCAATCCCTGGCCGAACCTCAAACCTATGAGGCTTACATCACCATTTCCGAATCGGCTCGGGAAATCATGCGAAAGCCGGAAAAAGCTTTCTGCAGGGCTGATGGAAAATGGATCACGGACTACCGCGATAACATGGGTATTGGCTTGGCACCCGGCGGTATTGCAAAGGTCTGGCTAGGGGCCGCTTGCCTCGAGTCTGTCGAGATTACTCGGGTCGAAGGGAGTGTAATGAAGGTAGGCCCGTATCAAGGAAAAAACGAGGGGCGGTACGCACTGTCTCTATCACCTGAATCTAAAGCCTACATCGAAAAATTCGGCATTCCCTTCGGGAGCTGGTAAGGAGCATTACCTCATGGAATTGAAACCGCTGTTGTTCGCAGCGCTGATGTGGCTTCCCGTTACCCACGCATCCGCAGACACCTCGCCACTGGACGGTCATTACTACCTGTCTGGTGCCATGGAAATGGCCGCCGAGTTGCTGTTGCGTAAGGACGGCACTTTTTCTGCTGGTATCGCCTACGGATCGGCTGGCGGTGTCGCCAAGGGAAACTGGTATGTCGAGGAAAACACTCTCATGCTGGAGCAAGAGCCTGCTGCCCAGCCAGCAAAGAAGCTTTCCTACAATCTTTCACGCGAGAGAACTCTGGTCGAACTCAAGGAATATGCCGACAGAGAAAAAAATGAGTTGGCTAAAGAGAGCTACGTTTTAGAGCTACGGTACGATCACCAGCCTCCGCCGCCGCCCCTGAAGCCCGTGATGGTCAGTCTTGAGTTCAATTCAGGCCCACCGGGTCAATTGCTCTTGAACTCGAATCAACAAACAGACCTCTGGTTTCCTTACGATCACCAGAGAACGCTGAAAAAAATTGGCTTTGGCACAGATCCTAATCGTGGAGCTTATCAATGGTTCGATGTCGCGGGGGACAGCCGAGCCTTCAACATTGGCTGGAAGAAACGAAAAAACCAGCCCTTAACGTTCGAACAACCAATCGGATTTGATCTGGCGACCACCAGCCAATATCTGACTCCAGAAGAGCGAGAACGAGTTGACCATAACTATTGGTTGACGTTTTATCACTTCGATCCGGTCTCACCACCTGCGATCCATCCAGTGGAAGTTCATTGGCAATTCGAAGACGGTTCGACGTTGAAGGAGGTTTGGACAGACTCGCAGCAAAACACGCTGACAGTGCCGTTTTCCCCAAACAACGCATTGGCGAAAATCGGCTTACATACACAAAATTCTCCTGATGAAATCGAGTGGTTCACCGTCATGCCGAAAACTAGATGGGCGACGCTGGACTGGCAAGCCTATCCTGACCCTGCCAACGGCGATCTTTCTGTGTTGTTCAAAGATCTGCAATTGGCCGTTGAGCCAAATTGCCTGGCAGTGGATTTTGGCAACGGCAAAGCCTGCTTCCGCCGCCAATAACCTGGCTTGCAGCCACAAAAAATGGGCACCCGACCGCAATCGGTGTGCCCATTTTTTATTACGGTGTTCCCCCGCTATTCAGGGGATCCGCCGCAATTATGGATTAACGCTGTCTTTCAACGACTTGCCTGGCTTGAACGCAACGGTGTTGCTGGCCTTGATTTTCACCGGTTCGCCGGTTTGCGGGTTTTTGCCGGTGCGGGCGCCGCGGTGGCGTTGCAGGAAGGTGCCGAAGCCGACCAGCGTCACGCTGTCCTTGCGGTGCAGAGCGCCGGTGATTTCTTCGAGAACGGCGTTGAGTACGCGGTTGGCCTGTTCTTTGGTCAGATCTGCTTTTTCAGCGATTGCAGCGGCGAGTTCTGGTTTACGCATTAGTGAAGCCCCTTTGACGGTTTTTTGTTGTTATGTCCGTGCTGTTCTCGTTGGAACAGCGCCCAAGGCGCCGCAGGCTCTACTCTGCGGCAGACGGGAGTGAGAATGGCACGCGGATACCGGCGGCGCCAGTCTCCCCGCGACCTTTGTAGGGGCAAAAGCGGGGTGATTCCGACAGAACGACCGGTATTTACGCCAGCAAGGCCGGAAGCTGTTTGTTCAGGGCGAGTTTTTCCATCACCGCGGCGCCGGTCAGCACGTAGCCAAGCAACTGACCGTCGGCGCTGTGGCACAGCGCCTTGATGTCGGTGCCCTGCCCTTCGATTGTCCAAACACCTTCGCTACCGCGTGGCGGTGGCGAAACCACCAAGGGACAAACCGGGGTTTTCACAGTAATCGGCATCGGGCCGTAGCTTACCGCCGCAGGGTTTCCAGCCAGGGTTTGTGCCAGCGCTCGCGCACAGCTCATGAGGGGCATCACGTACAACAGATTCAGCCCGTCGACTTCCGCGCAGTCACCCAGGGCGTAGATATTGGCGTGAGAAGTCTTCAGGTGACGATCGACGACGACACCACGGTTGACCTGTACGCCGGCGGCTGCCGCCAGATCGATGCGTGGACGCAGGCCGATCGCCGACACCACCACGTCGCACGGGATGACTTGACCGTCGGACAGATGCGCTTCCAGACCGTCAGCGACTTTTTGCAGGTGGGTCAGCACCGGGCCAAGATGGAATTTCGCACCAATGCTTTCCAACCCTGCCTGCAACGCTGCCGCAGCCGCTGGGTGCAGCAGAGTCGGCATGACTTGTTCGCACGGTGCAACCAGTTGCACGTCGTAGCCACCGAGGATCAGGTCGTTGGCGAATTCACAGCCGATCAGGCCGGCGCCCAGCAGCAGCACCCGGCGCTTGCCCGCCGCAGCGGCACGGAAACGCGCATAGTCTTCGAGGTCATTGATCGGGAACACCAGATCGCTGCCATCGCCTTCAATCGGCACGCGCACGGTTTCTGCGCCCCAGGCGAGGATCAGATCACGGTAATAAACCGCTTCTTCGCCGATCCATAGGCGTTTATGGCCAGCGTCGATGCCGCTGATGCGCGTATGAGTGCGCACCTCGGCCTTCAACTGCTCGGCCATGGCGCCCGGCTCGGCCATGCTCAGACCATCGGCGTCCTTGTTCTTGCCGAAACCGGTAGAGAGCATCGGTTTGGAGTAAGAGCGGCCGTCATCGGCAGTGATCAGCAGCAGCGGGGTTTCGCTATCAAGCTTGCGAAACTCGCGGGCCAGGTTGTAGCCCGCAAGCCCGGTGCCAATGATTACGACAGGCGCGCTCATGCCTTACTCCCTTGTTTTGCTTAGTTGATTTCGATCATTTCAAAGTCCATCTTGCCGACGCCGCAGTCCGGGCACAGCCAGTCTTCCGGCACGTCCTGCCACAGGGTGCCCGGCGCAATGCCGTCATCCGGCCAGCCGTCGGCTTCGTTGTAGATCAGGCCGCAGACCACACATTGCCACTTTTTCATTCAGGTACTTCCTCAGGGTTCAGGCTTATTGCCGGCGCGGATAGTCGATGGGTGTTGCGCTGCCATCCGGCTCAGGGCGTTTTGTACTGATGGAGCCGGGCAGATGCAAGCCTGTTCGGCGCAATGGCACCCCGGATCAATCAATGTCGCTGCCCGCCATGGTAAGCTCGGCGCCTCATTTGCGGCCAATAATGACTCATTGTGCAACAGACAAATTCCGGCCCGGCCCCGCTCTGGCTGACTCAAAACCGACTGACGCCTCTCCCCGATTCGCTGACGCTGGACTGGTTGTTCGACGAAGGCTCCCTGACCCGCCGACTCACGCGTTTGTCCAACGATGGCTTCAGCGTCACGCCATTGTTCGAGGGCTGGGACACCCTGCGCGCCGACGAATGCGCTGCGCTGGATCTGGCCGAAGGCAGCGAGGGCTGGGTGCGCGAAGTGTATTTGCGCGGCCACGGCGAAGCCTGGGTCTTCGCCCGTAGCGTGGCCTCGCGCGCCGCTCTGCAGGGCGACGGTTTGCACATGGACGAACTGGGCAGTCGCTCGCTGGGCGAACTGCTGTTTTGTGATCAGGCGTTCCAGCGCCGCGCCCTCGAAGTTTGCCACTACCCTGAAGAATGGTTGCCGCAGGCCGCCAAAGCGCCCGGTTTATGGGGACGTCGCTCCCGGTTCGACCGTGGCGCGCTGAGCGTACTGGTGGCGGAAATCTTTCTGCCGAGCCTGTGGAGCGCCGCCGGCGCCCATCCGGAGAACTGCTGATGTATCAAAGCCTGCTCAAGTCCCTGAACCGCTTGAACCCGCGCGCGTGGGATTTCATTCAGTTGACGCGCATGGACAAGCCGATCGGCATCTATCTGCTGCTGTGGCCGACGCTGTGGGCGTTGTGGATTGCCGGCAAAGGCTCGCCGTCGTTGGCCAACGTGGTGATTTTCGTCCTCGGCGTGGTGCTGACCCGCGCCGGTGGCTGCGTGATCAATGACTGGGCGGATCGCAAGGTCGACGGCCACGTCAAACGCACCGCACAACGGCCTTTAGCTGCGGGCAGAATCAGTTCGAAAGAAGCCTTGGTGTTCTTCGCGCTGTTGATGGGTGTGAGTTTTCTGCTGGTGCTGTGCACCAACGCACCGACCATCTGGCTGTCGCTGGGCGGTCTGGCGCTGGCGTTCACTTATCCGTTCATGAAGCGCTACACCTATTACCCGCAAGTGGTGCTGGGCGCGGCGTTCTCCTGGGGCATGCCAATGGCGTTCACCGCCGAAACCGGCGAGCTGCCGGCGGCGGCGTGGCTGCTGTGGATCGCCAACCTGCTGTGGACGGTGGGTTACGACACCTATTACGCGATGACTGATCGCGATGACGATTTGAAGATCGGCGTGAAATCGACGGCGATTCTGTTTGGCGAAGCGGATCGGGTGATCATCCTGAGTTTGCAGGCGCTGTCGCTGGGCTGTCTGTTGCTGGCGGGGTCGAAGTTCGAGTTGGGCGTCTGGTTCCATCTCGGCTTGCTGGTGGCTGCCGGGTGTTATGCGTGGGAGTTCTGGTACACCCGTGATCGCGACCGGATGCGCTGCTTCAAGGCGTTCTTGCACAACCATTGGGCCGGGTTGGCGATATTCGTCGGGATCGTGCTGGATTACGCGTTGCGCTAAGCGCAAATCAAAGTAGGAGTGAGCCTGCTCGCGATAGCGGTGTGTCAGAAACGAAAATGCTGACTGACACACCGCTATCGCGAGCAGGCTCACTCCTACAGGGGGACCGCGTTTATTTGGCTTTGGCGACTTTCCACGCGCCGTCCATTTTGCCGTCACCGGTCATGTCACCGGCTTTCTTGTCCATCACGAAGGTGTACAGCGGCATGCCTTGGTAAGCCCATTGCATTGAGCCGTCGTCACGCTTGATCACCGTCCAGTCGCCCATCGACTTATCGCCGGCCTCAGCCTTCAACGGCGGCCAATTCGCAGCGCATTTGTCGTTACAAGCGGATTTTCCGGCGGAGTCCTTGGCGAAGGTATACAGGGTCATGCCCTTGTGATCGGTGTACATGCCGTCCTTCTCCATCGCGGGATCCGCGGCCAGTGCAAATCCAGGCAGAGTAAGCGCAGCAGCCATCAACAAGGCTTTGAAAGAAACAGTCATTTGAGTCATGGAAACCTTCTTTTGTGGTTGTCAGGATTCGGACTAAGAGCTTAGTTCAGGATTCGTCCAATCGCCGCCGGACTAAAATACTGTCACACGACTGCAATAATTCCGTTATCTAATGCGGCGCAAGACAGTTAAATGACAAGAGGATTAAGGCATGGTTGGCAGGAGCATTCTGATCGTCGACGACGAAGCGCCCATTCGCGAAATGATCGCCGTTGCGTTGGAAATGGCCGGCTATGACTGCCTCGAGGCAGAGAACTCGCAGCAGGCACACGCCATCATCGTCGACCGCAAGCCGGACCTGATCCTGCTCGACTGGATGCTGCCCGGCACCTCCGGCATCGAACTGGCCCGCCGCTTGAAACGCGATGAGCTGACCGGGGACATCCCGATCATCATGCTCACCGCCAAGGGCGAAGAGGACAACAAGATCCAGGGTCTGGAAGTCGGCGCCGACGACTACATCACCAAACCGTTTTCCCCGCGTGAACTGGTTGCCCGTCTCAAAGCGGTGCTGCGCCGCGCCGGTCCGACCGACGGCGAAGCGCCGATCGAAGTCGGCGGCCTGCTGCTCGACCCGATCAGCCACCGCGTGACCATCGACGGCAAACCCGCCGAGATGGGCCCGACCGAATACCGTCTGCTGCAATTCTTCATGACCCACCAGGAACGCGCCTACACCCGTGGCCAGTTGCTCGATCAGGTCTGGGGCGGCAACGTCTACGTTGAAGAGCGCACCGTCGACGTGCACATCCGCCGCCTGCGCAAGGCCCTCGGCGACGCCTACGAAAATCTGGTACAAACCGTGCGCGGTACCGGCTACCGGTTTTCCACCAAGGCATAAAAAAGCAGCTGCAAGCTTCTAGCTATAAGCGGCAAGTAAAAGCCGATCCGCTTTAGCTTGAAGCTTGCGGCTTGAAACTCGAAGCTGCGTAAGGACGCTCCGTGAATCAAAACTGGCATGGCACCCTGATTCGCCACATGCTGTTGCTGGTCACCGCTTGCCTGGTGATCGGCCTGATCACCGGCTATTACGGCTGGAGCCTCGCGGCGGGACTGGGGATTTATCTGGGCTGGACGCTCAAGCAATTGCTGCGGCTGCACGAGTGGCTGCGTCAGCACCAACCCGATGAAGCACCGCCCGACGGCTATGGCCTGTGGGGCGAAGTGTTCGACAGCATCTACCACCTGCAACGCCGCGACCAACGCGTGCGCGGGCGCCTGCAGGCGGTGATCGACCGGGTGCAGGAGTCCACCGCAGCGCTGAAAGACGCGGTGATCATGCTCGACAGCGACGGCAACCTGGAATGGTGGAACCGCGCTGCTGAAACCCTGCTCGGCCTCAAGACCCCGCAAGACAGTGGTCAACCGGTAACCAACCTGGTGCGGCATCCGCGCTTCAAGGAATATTTCGAGCAGGACAGCTACGCCGAACCGCTGGAAATCCCCTCGCCGACCAATGATCGCGTACGCATTCAGCTGTACCTGACCCGCTACGGCAACAACGAGCACTTGATGCTGGTGCGCGACGTTACGCGCATCCATCAGCTGGAGCAGATGCGCAAAGACTTCATCGCCAACGTCTCCCACGAATTGCGCACACCGCTAACGGTGATCTGCGGCTATCTGGAAACCCTGCTCGACAACGTCGAGGAAGTGAATCCGCGCTGGAGCCGCGCCCTGCAGCAAATGCAACAACAGGGCGGGCGCATGCAGACGCTGCTCAACGATTTGTTGTTGCTGGCGAAACTGGAAGCCACCGATTACCCGTCGGACAACCAACCCGTGCAGGTCGACACCTTGCTGCAATCGATCAAAAGCGATGCGCAGCAATTGTCCGGCTCGAAGAATCAACGCATCACCCTCGAAGCCGACGCCGGCCTCCTGCTCAAGGGTAGCGAGGCGGAATTGCGCAGCGCGTTTTCCAATCTGGTGTTCAACGCCGTGAAGTACACCCCGGCCGAGGGCAACATCCGCATTCGCTGGTGGGGCGACGATCAGGGCGCACACCTGAGCGTGCAGGATTCCGGGATCGGCATCGACAGCAAACATCTGCCGCGCCTGACCGAACGCTTCTACCGCGTCGACTCCAGCCGCAACTCCAACACCGGCGGCACCGGCCTTGGCCTGGCCATCGTCAAACACGTGTTACTGCGCCACCGCGCGCGCATGGAGATCAGCAGCGTGCCCGGTCATGGCAGCACCTTCACCTGCCATTTCGCCCCGGCGCAAGTGGCCAGCGCACGGGCGATCAGCACCGCTGAGTAATGTCGCACTAGGCAATCGCCAGGTCAGCCGCTACATTGGCTGACTTGTGCCTGCCTTTCAGGCGCGACTTTTCTCTCTTTTGAATCACACGGAACCCGCAAAACTCCATCATGGACCCTTCCCCTGGCTTGTCCCTCGCAACAATATTCGCCGATTTCGGCATGATTCTTTTTGCTCTGATCCTGGTTTTGCTCAACGGCTTCTTCGTTGCGGCGGAATTCGCCATGGTCAAACTGCGCTCGACCCGGGTCGAGGCCATCGCTGATCAGAACGGCTGGCGCGGACATATCCTGCGCACCGTGCACAGTCAGCTCGATGCGTACCTCTCGGCGTGTCAACTCGGTATTACTCTTGCCTCCCTCGGCCTCGGCTGGGTCGGTGAGCCGGCGTTTGCGCACATTCTCGAGCCGCTGCTGAGTGCGGTCGGCGTGCAGTCGCCAGAGATCATCAAGGGCGTATCGTTCTTCACTGCGTTCTTCATCATTTCCTACCTGCACATCGTGGTCGGCGAACTGGCCCCGAAATCCTGGGCGATCCGCAAACCCGAGCTGCTGTCGCTGTGGACGGCGGTGCCGCTGTATCTGTTCTACTGGGCGATGTACCCGGCGATCTACCTGCTCAATGCCAGCGCCAACGCGATTCTGCGCATCGCCGGCCAAGGCGAACCCGGCCCGCACCACGAACACCATTACAGCCGCGAAGAACTGAAACTGATCCTGCACTCCAGCCGTGGCCAGGATCCGAGCGATCAGGGCATGCGCGTATTGGCCTCGGCAGTCGAGATGGGCGAGCTGGAAGTGGTCGACTGGGCCAACTCCCGCGAAGACCTGATCACCCTCGAATTCAACGCGCCGCTGAAAGAAATCCTGGCGATGTTCCGTCGCCACAAGTTCAGCCGTTATCCGGTGTACGACAGCGAGCGCCAGGAGTTCGTCGGCCTGCTGCACATCAAGGATCTGCTGCTGGAACTGGCGGCACTGGACCACATTCCCGAGTCGTTCAACCTGGCCGAGCTGACCCGTCCGCTGGAGCGCGTGTCGCGGCATATGCCGCTGTCGCAGTTGCTGGAGCAGTTCCGCAAGGGCGGCTCGCACTTCGCCGTGGTCGAGGAGGCTGACGGCAACATCATCGGCTACCTGACCATGGAAGACGTGCTGGAGGTGCTGGTCGGCGACATTCAGGACGAACACCGCAAGGCTGAGCGCGGGATCCTCGCCTATCAGCCGGGCAAGCTTTTGGTTCGCGGTGATACGCCGCTGTTCAAGGTGGAACGCCTGCTGGGCATCGACCTTGACCACATTGAAGCGGAAACCCTTGCCGGACTGATCTACGAAACCCTGAAACGGGTGCCGGAAGAGGAAGAAGTGCTGGAAGTCGAAGGTCTGCGCATCATCATCAAGAAGATGAAAGGGCCGAAGATTGTGCTGGCGAAGGTGTTGATGCTGGATTGAGTGCAATGCGGGTGACCGCATTGCCTGTTAAAAGATCGCAGCCTTCGGCAGCTCCTACAGGGGATCGCATTCCAATGTAGGAGCTGCCGAAGGCTGCGATCTTTTGCTGTTTACTGCTTGCCCAGCGCAAAGTTGGGCAAGGCCCCCAGCGGCTGGTTGAACTGATACGGAATCGACACCAGCCCCTCGCCAGTATTGCGCTGCACGACAAAGTGCAGGTGCGGGCCGCTGCTGTTGCCGGTATTACCGGACAGCGCCAACGGACTGCCCACCGCTACCCGTTGCCCTTCGCGCACGCTCACCGAGCCTTGCTTGAGGTGCAGGTACACGCCCATGGTGCCGTCGTCGTGCAGCACCCGCACGAAATTGCCGGAGGCATCATTGCCGCGCCCGCTCTGCGCGTTTTCGGTTTTCACCACCACCCCCGCCCGCGCGGCAATGATCGGCGTGCCCACCGGCATGGCGATGTCCATCGCATACTTGTTCTTCGGCCCATAGTGGCTGTACTGGCCGTTGGCGCCCTGACTCAGACGAAACGGTCCGCCACGCCATGGCAGTGGGTAGCGATAGCCCTGCGCGGTGCCTGTGGGGTCGCCGAGGGAATAATGGAACTGCGGCGTATACACCAACGGTTTGCCACCGCTAATCGCCGTCAGCAGGGCCAGACGCGTATTGCTGCGCGCGGGAAGCACCCGGCGGATGGTTTGTGCCGGCGCGCCGCGGACGTTACTCATCCCGGTAAACGCCAGCGCCACCTCGACCGGTGCATACAGATCGTTGCGCACGAACACCACGTCAGTGCCCTTCTGTTTTTTGATGTCGAGATAGACCTGCCGCTCGAGGCGCTCGACCATGCGGTCCTGAAAAACGAACACCTGCGAGCCTTTGCTCGGCCGGTCACTGTACGAGACCACGCCGTTGGCATCGGTGGATTTGTAAATGGTCATGGCCACAGCCGAGGTGGAGGCCATGAAAAGACCACAGAAAAACAGCAGGCGCGCGAGCATGGGCGAGAGTCTGTCGAAAGGAAGGCCTGGAAATGAGCCTAGCAGGTGAAGCAGACCAGGCTAGTCGACAGATGTTTCAATTTGCCCAGCGCACAAAGCAAAAGATCGCAGCCTTCGGCAGCTCCTACAGGGAAAATGCATTCCAATGTAGGAGCTGCCGAAGGCTGCGATCTTTTCACAGACGCCGATTACGCGCCCGGAACGAAGTGCTTCTGCGCGGTGCCGCGAGCGATCAGGCGGGAGATGTAGTCGAGCTTCTGCGCGTCCTGATCGACGAAACGGAAGGTCAGTTGCAGCCAGTCGCTGTCCGGTTTCGGCTCAAACGCGACGACGGCGTGCAGGTAGCCATTGAGGCGGGCAATCTCGGCGTTGTCGCCCTGCTCCAGATCGAGCACAGCGCTATCGAGGATCTGCGGCAGGGTCTCGGTGCGTTTCACCACCAGCAACGCTTCCTTGATGCTCAGCGCTTTGATCACGCATTGCTGAGTACCGCTTGGCAGACGCAACTGACCTTGACCACGGCCACTGGCCGGCGCCGACGCGGCGACTGGCGCCTTGACCGGTGGGCTATTGAGCAGACCACGCGATGGCGCAGCGGCGGGCGCAGGAGCGGCAGCGACAGGCTTGGCAAACGGGTTGACCGCTGCGGCCGCTGGCGCACCACCGACCACGGCAGGCTTGCCGCCAGTCAATGCGCTCAGCGAATCGTTGCCGAACGCCGAGTTCATTTTGGTCGGCGCACTGTTCATCAGGGTGTCGAGCTTGCCGACCTTGTTCAGCGCCTGTTTGACCTTGGTCAGCAGTTGCTCGTTGGTGAACGGCTTGCTGACGTAGCCGGAAACGCCGGCCTGAATCGCCTGCACGACGTTTTCCTTGTCGCCACGGCTGGTCACCATGACGAATGGCATGGTCTTGAGGTTGTCTTGCTCGCGGCACCAGGTCAGCAGTTCGAGACCGGACATTTCCGGCATTTCCCAGTCGCACAGGACCAGGTCGAAGGCTTCCCTGGCCAGCATGGCCTGGGCCTTTTTACCGTTGACGGCGTCCTCGGTGCGGATCCCCGGGAAGTAATTACGCAGGCACTTTTTCACCAGGTCACGAATGAACGAAGCATCGTCCACGACCAACACACTGATCTTGCTCATCCAACACCCCTATTAAAATCCCGGCAAGCATAACGCTGGCTGATGGCACATTGCCACAACTCTTCAGTCACGCCGGGACTTTTCGTTCGCGGGTGCTGCTTTTTAATTCGAATCTGCCCATGAAAAGCACAAACAAAAACGCCCGGCCAAAGGGCCGGGCGCTTTTCTCAGGCAATCTTACTTATCGTCAGCATTGCCCGGAACATTAGCGGTTTCGCCGCTTGTGCCTTCAACTTCTTCCTTCATGCGCTTGAGGCCCATGTGGCGCACGTCGGTGCCGCGCACCAGGTAAATGACCAATTCGGAGATATTGCGCGCGTGGTCGCCGATACGCTCCAGCGAACGCAGCACCCAGATGATGCTCAAGACCCGCGAGATAGAGCGCGGGTCTTCCATCATGTAGGTCGCCAGCTCGCGCAGGGCGGTCTTGTATTCGCGGTCGATGATCTTGTCGTATTGCGCCACCGACAACGCCAGATCGGCGTCGAAACGGGCAAACGCGTCCAGTGCATCGCGAACCATGTTGCGCACCTGGTCGCCAATGTGGCGAACCTCGACGTAACCGCGCGGCGCTTCGCCCTCTTCGCACAGCTGAATCGCACGACGAGCGATTTTGGTCGCCTCGTCACCGATGCGCTCAAGGTCGATCACCGACTTGGAAATGCTGATGATCAAACGCAGGTCGGACGCCGCAGGCTGACGACGGGCCAGAATGCGCAGGCATTCTTCGTCGATGTTGCGTTCCATCTGGTTGATCTGGTCATCGATCTCGCGCACCTGCTGAGCCAGGCCGGAGTCAGCTTCGATCAGCGCGGTCACCGCGTCGTTGACCTGCTTCTCGACCAGCCCGCCCATGGCCAGGAGGTGGCTGCGCACTTCCTCAAGCTCAGCGTTGAACTGCGCGGAGATGTGATGGGTAAGGCCTTCTTTACTAATCATGTTGGCGTCCTTGGAGCGTCCGGTAAGGTGCGGTGGGCCGCAGCGTCAATTCTGTGAATAACCCGCAACTGTCAGCCATAACGACCGGTGATGTAGTCTTCGGTCTGCTTCTTCGCCGGATTGGTGAACAGGGTATCGGTGTCGCCGAATTCCACCAGTTTGCCCATGTACATGAACGCCGTGTAGTCGGACACCCGCGCGGCCTGTTGCATGTTGTGGGTCACGATGACAATGGTGAACTTGGACTTCAGCTCGTAGATCAGCTCTTCGACTTTCAGCGTCGAGATCGGGTCGAGGGCCGAGCACGGCTCATCGAGCAGCAGCACTTCCGGCTCAACCGCGATGGTGCGGGCGATGACCAGACGCTGTTGCTGACCACCGGACAGGCCGAGAGCCGACTCATGCAGGCGATCTTTGACTTCGTCCCACAGCGCCGCACCTTTCAACGCCCACTCGACCGCTTCGTCGAGGATGCGCTTCTTGTTGATGCCTTGGATGCGCAGACCGTAGACGACGTTTTCGTAGATGGTTTTCGGGAACGGGTTGGGCTTCTGAAACACCATGCCGACGCGACGACGCAGCTCAGCCACGTCTTCGCCCTTGCGATAGATGTTGTTGCCGTACAGGTTGATCGCGCCTTCGACGCGGCAGCCGTCAACCAGGTCGTTCATGCGGTTGAAGGTGCGCAGCAAGGTCGACTTGCCGCAGCCGGACGGACCGATGAAGGCGGTTACGCGCTGTTTCGGGATGTTCATGCTGACGTCGAACAGCGCTTGTTTCTCGCCGTAGTACAGGCTCAGGCCGGGTACTTCGATGGCCACGGTTTCCTGTTCGAGGTTCAGGCTCTGCTTGTCGCGGCCCAGGGCAGACATGTTGATGCCGTGGGTATGTGTTTCGTGCTGCATGGGAGGCTCCCTGTGCTAACAAATTCGGTTTGTTGAACCGCTGGCCTAGCCAGCGCGTAACGCAAATTCAGTGTTTGTCGCGGCCCTTGTGGGAGCTGGCTTGCCAGCGATGGCATCACCGCGGTGTAACTGAAACACCGCGTCGCCTGCATCGCTGGCAAGCCAGCTCCCACAGGGTTTGTGTTAACTGTCCAAAGCTTTGTATTTTTCACGCAGGTGGTTACGGATATACACCGCCGAAAGGTTCAACGTGGCGATCACCAACACCAGCAACAGCGCGGTGGCGTACACCAGCGGACGCGCCGCTTCGACGTTCGGGCTCTGGAAGCCGACGTCATAGATGTGGAAGCCCAGGTGCATGATCTTCTGGTCCAGGTGCAGGTACGGGTAGTTGCCGTCCACCGGCAGCGACGGCGCCAGTTTCACCACACCCACCAGCATCAGCGGCGCCACTTCACCGGCGGCGCGAGCCACGGCGAGGATCATGCCGGTCATCATTGCCGGGCTGGCCATCGGGATGACGATCTTCCACAAGGTTTCAGCCTTGGTCGCGCCGAGGGCCAACGAGCCTTCACGTACGGTACGCGGGATACGCGCCAGACCTTCCTCGGTCGCCACAATCACCACCGGCACCGCCAGCAGCGCCAGGGTCAACGAGGCCCAAAGCAGACCCGGGGTACCGAAGGTCGGCGCTGGCAGTGCTTCCGGGAAGAACAAGCGGTCGACTGAACCACCGAGTACGTAAACGAAGAAGCCCAGACCGAACACGCCGTAAACGATCGCCGGTACGCCGGCGAGGTTGTTCACCGCGATACGGATGATCCGCGTCAGGGTGTTCTGCTTGGCGTATTCGCGCAGGTACACCGCCGCCAGCACGCCGAACGGGGTGACGATCATCGCCATGATCAACGTCATCATCACGGTGCCGAAGATCGCCGGGAAAATACCGCCTTCGGTGTTCGCTTCACGCGGGTCGTCCGAAAGGAATTCCCAGATCTTGCTGAAGTAGAAACCGACTTTGGTAAAGGTGCTCATCGCGTTTGGCTGGTAGGCGTGAACCACTTTGCCCAGACCGATTTCAATCTCTTTGCCGTTGGCATCGCGAGCGGTCAAGGCATCGCGGTTGAACTGCGCATGCAGATCGGCCAGACGTGCTTCGATGTCCTGATAACGCGCATTCAGTTCGGCGCGCTCGGATTCCATGTCCGCTTGCGCGGTGGCGTCGAGCTTGCCTTCCAGTTCCAGTTTGCGACCGTGCAGACGGATGCGTTCCAGCCCTGCGTTGATCGCACCGATGTCGGTTTTTTCCAGCGACTTCAGTTGTGCCGCCAGACCGTTCACCCGGTTGATCCGCGCCTGCAGCTCAGGCCATGCAGCTTCGCCCTCGGCGATGACCTTGCCGTCCTGTTTGACGTTGACCAGGTAGCCGTAGAAGTTGCCCCACTCGCGACGCTCGATCGCCATCAACTCGGGCGGCGTGGTCTGGTTGGTCAGCCACTCGCCGACAATCCAGGTGAAGTCGTTGCCGTTCAGGTCACGGTTGCCGACCTTGATCAGCTCGCGGGTCATGAATTCCGGGCCTTCATCCGGCACCGGCAAACCGGCGCTCTTCAGACGGGCACGGGGCACTTCTTCTTTCTGTACCACTTCACCGATGACCAGGTGATTGGCCTGGCCCGGTACGTCGTAATTGGCATGGACCAGGTCCGCCGGCCAGAAGTGACCCAGACCGCGCACGGCAATCACGGCCAACAGGCCAATGGTCATGATGACCGCGATGGACACCGCGCCACCGCTGATCCAGACGCCCGGGGCGCCGCTCTTGAACCATCCTTTCAGGGAGTTCTGTTTCACAGACTTCTACCTTTGCTTAAAGCGACGAGTATTTCTTGCGCAGACGCTGACGAATCAGTTCTGCCAGGGTGTTCATGACGAAGGTGAACAACAGCAACACCAGCGCCGAGAGGAACAGCACGCGATAGTGGCTGCCGCCGACTTCCGACTCGGGCATTTCCACCGCGACGTTGGCGGCCAGGGTACGCAAGCCTTCGAACAGGTTCATTTCCATGACCGGGGTGTTACCGGTGGCCATCAGCACGATCATGGTTTCGCCGACCGCACGGCCCATGCCGATCATCAGCGCCGAGAAGATCCCCGGACTGGCGGTCAGGATCACCACGCGGGTCATGGTCTGCCACGGTGTGGCACCGAGGGCCAGCGAGCCGAGGGTCAGGCCGCGCGGCACACTGAACACGGCGTCTTCAGCAATCGAGTAGATGTTCGGGATCACCGCAAAGCCCATGGCCAGACCTACCACCAAGGCGTTGCGCTGGTCGTAGGTGATGCCCAGGTCGTGGGAGATCCACATGCGCATGTCACCGCCAAAGAACCAGTTCTCCATGAACGGGCTCATGTACAGCGACAGCCAGCCCACAAACAGAATCACTGGAATCAGCAGCGCACTTTCCCAGCCATCCGGGACTTTCAGGCGGATCGATTCAGGCAGACGGCTGAAGGTGAAACCAGCGACCAGAATGCCGATCGGCAGCAACATCAAAAGACTGAAGATGCCCGGCAGATGCCCTTCGACATACGGCGCGAGGAACAAGCCAGCGAAGAAGCCGAGGATCACCGTCGGCATCGCTTCCATCAACTCGATCACCGGTTTGACCTTGCGGCGCATGCCTGGGGCCATGAAGTACGCGGTGTAGATCGCAGCAGCGACGGCCAGTGGCGCGGCCAGCAGCATCGCGTAGAACGCGGCTTTCAGGGTGCCGAAGGTCAGTGGCGAGAGGCTCAGTTTCGGTTCGAAATCGGTATTGGCCGCCGTCGATTGCCAGACGTATTTAGGTTCGTCGTAGTTCTCGTACCAGACCTTGCTCCACAGCGCGCTCCACGATACTTCCGGGTGCGGGTTGTCGAGCAGCAACGGTTGCAGCTTGCCGTCGGCTTCGACGATCACGCGGTTGGCGCGTGGCGACAGACCGAACAGGCCTTGGCCTTCGACCACCTGATCGACGAGCAAGGTGCGGTGCGCGGTGCTGTGGAACACGCCGAGCTTGCCGCTGGCATCCAGCGCGAGGAAGCCTTTGCGACGTTCTTCGGCGGAGATTTCAACAATCGGCGTGCTGCCCATCTGGAAGGTGCGGATCTGCTTCAGGCGCAACTCACCGTCGGTGTCGCGGGCCATGAACCACTGCGCCAGACCACCCTTGGAGTCGCCGACGATCAGCGAAATACCACCGACCAGTTGCGCGGTCGCAGTGACTTCGGCATCAGCGTTTTCCAGCAGTTTGTAGCGACCATTGAGGCTCTTGTCGCGCAGGCTGAACACGTCAGCCTGAGCGCGACCGTTGACCACGTACAGCCACTGTTGGCGCGGGTCGACGAAGATGTTTTTCACCGGCTCGGTCATCTGCGGCAGATCGATACGCTTCTGCTCGTTGGTGACTTCGCCGGTCATCATGTTTTCTTCGCTGGTCAGCGACAGCACATTGAGTTGCGAGCCGGTCGAGCCGACCAGCATCAGGGTCGTGTCGGAGGCGTTGAGGCTGACATGCTCAAGCGCGCCGCCGGCTTCGTTCAGCGCGATTGGTGCCTCGCCGTACGGGTATTCGATGGCCGGGCTGATGGTTTTCTTGCCATCGGGGTAGCTGACTTTATAGGTGTGACGGAACACCAGCGCCTGGCCGTTGGACAGGCCCACGGCCACCAGCGGATGGCCCGGCTGGTCTTCACCAATGGAGGTCACGGTGGCGCCGACGGGTACCGGCAGATCGACGCGCTTCAGTTCAGCGCCACTGTCGATATCAAAGAACAATGCCTGACCTTTGTCGGAAACACGCATGGCCACCTGATTCTGCTCTTCGAGCGAAATCATCAGCGGCTTGCCGGCGTCCTGCATCCAGGCCGGGGTGATCGAGTCTTTCGCGGTCAGGTCGGCACCCTGGAACAGCGGCGCAACCACGTAGGCGAGGAAGAAAAAGATCAGGGTAATGGCTGCCAGCACCGCGAGACCGCCAACGAGGACGTACCAGCGAGTGAAGCGATCCTTGAGCGCGCGAATGCGGCGCTTGCGTTGCAGCTCAGGCGTATTGAAATCAATGCGCTTGGGAGGATTAGTAGTCATTTGGGAATTGGCCAGATCATTCATGCGCTCACCCTAGCGATCCTGTATGACAGAAAGATGACAATGCAGTGACGCAGCAAATCCACCGCCAGCGGGACTGGCAGAGGATCAAAAATTTGAGGTGTGGAAAAGGCCGGCCTGCGTGCAGATCCGGCCTTTTACCTGAGTCCGGTGGGGTTCACCCTGGACTCAATTTGTTACTTCTTTGCGACAGCGCCGCCTTCCTGCAGACCCAGGTCAGCCAGTGCTTTTGCAGCAACCTTGGCTGGCAGTGGGATGTAACCGTCTTTCACCACAACTTCCTGGCCCTGTTTCGACAGCACCAGTTTCACGAACTCGGCTTCCAGCGGAGCCAGAGGCTTGTTCGGGGCTTTGTTGACGTAAACGTAGAGGAAGCGCGACAGCGGGTACTTGCCGTTCAGGGCGTTTTCTTCGGTGTCTTCGATGAAGTCAGTGCTGCCTTTCTTGGCCAATGGCACGGTTTTCACGCTGGCGGTCTTGTAACCGATACCCGAGTAACCGATGCCGTTCAGCGAAGAGCTGATCGACTGCACGACCGAAGCGGAACCTGGTTGTTCGTTGACGTTCGGTTTGTAGTCGCCTTTGCACAGGGCTTCTTCTTTGAAGTAGCCGTAGGTGCCGGATACCGAGTTACGGCCGAACAGCTGAACCGGCTTGTTGGCCAGGTCGCCGGTCACACCCAGTTCGCCCCAGGTTTTCACATCGGCTTTGGCGCCGCACAGACGGGTCGACGAGAAGATCGCGTCAACCTGTTCCATGGTCAGGTGCTGGATCGGGTTGTCCTTGTGCACGAATACAGCCAGGGCATCCACGGCAACCGGGATAGCGGTTGGCTTGTAGCCGTACTTCTGCTCGAAGGCCGCCAGTTCGGTGTCCTTCATCTTGCGGCTCATCGGGCCCAGGTTGGAGGTGCCTTCAGTCAGCGCAGGTGGCGCAGTGGCGGAGCCAGCGGCCTGAATCTGGATGTTGACGTTCGGGTATTCTTTTTTGTAGTTCTCAGCCCAGAGGGTCATGAGGTTGGCCAGGGTATCGGAGCCGACGCTGGACAGGTTGCCCGACACACCAGTGGTCTTGGTGTAGCTCGGGATAGCAGGGTCAACAGCGGCAACCGCGTTGGCAGTCGCAACGCCAGCAGCGACAAAAGTCATTGCCGCCATCAAACGCTTCAGTTTCATGCCTTACTCCTAGCAGATAGGGTGTGTTAAGTCGGGGCCAAGTATCAGCAGGCCGTGTGAACACTCTATGGCTGAAATATGACAATTGGATGAAAGGCCATTATTCGGGTTTTTGCAGGATGATTCGTGTTGCCCCCATCGCGAGCAGGCTCACTCCTACACTTGAAATGCGTTCCAAATGTAGGAGTGAGCCTGCTCGCGATGGCGTCAGAACATCTGATGCAGAATCCTGGATCAGCGCCCCTTCTTCCACAGCCACGCCCCGACCAGAATCCCCATCGCGCACAGCACCGCTACATAGTAGGCAGGCCCCATCGCGCTTTCTTTCAGCAACAGACTGACCACCATCGGCGTCAACCCGCCGAAGATCGCGTAAGCCACGTTGTACGAGAACGACAACCCGCTGAAGCGCACCACCGGCGGGAAGGCCTTAACCATCACATATGGCACCGCACCAATGGTGCCGACCAGAAAACCGGTCAATGCGTACAGCGGGAACAGCCAGTTCGGGTGATCGGCGAGGCTGTGATAGAAGGTCCAGGAGCTGATCAGCAACCCCAGGCAACCGAACACAAATACGCGGCCGGCACCAAAGCGATCCGCCAGTGCGCCGGAAATGACGCAGCCGATGCTCAGAAAGACGATCGCCAGACTGTTTGACTGCAGCGACTCGGTCGGCGTGAAGTGATAGACCGTTTGCAGCACGGTCGGGGTCATCAGAATGACCACGACGATGCCAGCGGAAAGCAGCCAGGTGAGCAGCATCGAGATCGCAATCGCCCCGCGATGATCACGCAGCACGGCGCGCAGTGGCACTTCTTCTGCCAAGGCTTTACGCAGTTGCAACTCGGCGAACACAGGGGTTTCGTGCAACCAGCGGCGCAGGTAGACCGAGAACAGGCCGAATACGCCGCCCAGCAGAAATGGAATCCGCCAGGCGTAATCAGAAACTTCCGCCGGCGTATAAATGCTGTTGATTGCCGTGGCCACCAGCGAGCCGAGCAGAATACCGGCGGTCAGGCCACTGGTGAGCGTGCCGCAGGCGTAGCCCATGTGTTTTTGCGGTACGTGTTCGGAAACGAAGACCCAGGCGCCCGGCACTTCACCGCCAATCGCCGCGCCTTGAATTACGCGCATCAATAGAAGAAGGATCGGCGCCCACATGCCGATCTGTGCATACGTTGGCAGCAGACCCATGATCAGGGTCGGCACGGCCATCATGAAAATGCTCAGAGTGAACATCTTCTTGCGCCCCAGCAGATCGCCGAAGTGCGCCATGACGATGCCGCCCAGCGGCCGAGCCAGATAGCCGGCGGCAAAGATGCCGAAGGTCTGCATCAGGCGCAGCCACTCGGGCATGTCGGCCGGGAAGAACAGCTTGCCGACCACGGTGGCGAAGAAAACGAAGATGATGAAATCGTAGAACTCCAGCGCGCCACCGAGGGCAGACAGCGACAGAGTCTTGTAGTCATTGCGGGTCAACGGTCGTGCGGGTTGCTCGGGCTGCGCGAGGCTCGAAGGCGCTGTGGTCATGGCAAGGGCTTCTCTTATAGTCGGATCTGCCGCCACAACAACGCTGGCGGTGGCTTGGGCAGGTTCGGCACCATAGCAAATTGTTCGAAAAAGCACATAGAGGCGCGTATTTGACGGTCGAAATGAGAACCGGACGGTCGTCGCGGAGTCTACCGACCGATATACTCGCAACCTGCTCCGGTTTGTAAGGGGTTGCTGTGCGAAAACGTCGTTGGCCCGGCCTTTGCTCGGGATTAGCCGGTTTCGCAGAGTTTCTCCTTCAGGCGCCTTATGGAAAACGTGACGAACGTAGTATGTTCGGTGCTGAATCGTTTTTCCTGAAGACGGCTACCACCAGCAATACCAACAAGAGTCACGGGTCAGAGGCACCCCCGGCATGATAGAGCTCGAACAAGAAGATCCGATCCCGCAAGGCGACCTGGCCTTGCAAATCACCGCACTCCCGCGCGAAACCAACGGCTTTGGCGATATTTTCGGCGGCTGGCTGGTAGCGCAGATGGATTTGGCCGGCACCGCAATGGCCAGCCGTGTCGCCGGTGGCCGCGTCGCCACCGTGGCCATCGACCGCATGGCGTTCCTTGTGCCTGTGGCAGTCGGCGCGCAATTGTCCTTTTATACCCAGACCCTGGAAATCGGCCGCAGCTCGATCCAGATGATGGTCGAAGTGTGGAGCGACGACCCGCTGTCCAGCGAGTGGCGTAAAGTGACCGAAGCCGTGTTTGTCTTCGTCGCCATCGACGGCAGCGGCCGCACTCGCTCGGTTCCGCCACGCGCGCGTTAAACCTGGCGGCCGTTTTACGGTCGATAATCGTCCCAAGTGTCTGATCGAGAGCTGTCCCATGAACACGCCCAACGTTGAAGCGGTGAAACTGGATGAACTGAACTGCTGGCGCATCCGCCACGGTCAGGCCGAAGTGCTGGTGGCCCAGCAAGGCGCGCACATCCTCAGTTATCAGATCGATGGGCAACCACCGATCATCTGGCTCAACGACAAGGCCGACTTCAAGACTGGCAAAAGCATTCGCGCCGGTGTGCCGGTGTGCTGGCCGTGGTTCGGCAAGTTCGAACGCAACCCGCAGAGCGTGCAGGCCATGTACACCGGTGCGCAACCGGCGCCCGCGCACGGTCTGGTGCGGGCGATGGATTGGCAACTGGGCGGCATCGAATCAGAGGCTGACGGCATCAAGGTCGAGTTCAAACTGCCCTACCCCGAGGGTGGCCTGCCGGGCTGGCCGCATCAGGTCGATCTGACCCTGACCCTGCATTTGTCCGAGCAACTGAGCTTCAGCCTCACCAGCCACAACCGCGGCAGTGAAACCGTCAGCCTGAGTCAGGCGCTGCACACTTATTTCGCGGTCAGTGATGTGCGCCATGTGCACGTCGACGGTGTCGATGGTTTGAATTACATCGAAACGCTGGATGACTGGAAAACCAACAGTCAGCAAGGCGATCTGCATTTTGCCGGTGAGACCGACCGCATCTACCTCGATGCGCCGCCACAGCTGAGCATTGTCGATCCAACGTGGGAACGACGCATTGTGCTGACGGCTACCGGCTCACGCACGGCGGTGATCTGGAACCCGTGGATCGATCGCGCGGCGGCATTGGCCGACATGGACAACGATGGCTGGCAGCGCATGTTGTGCATCGAGACGGCGAACGTGATGGATGACATCGTCACGCTCGCACCAGGGGCGAGCCATACCATGGGTGTTAGCGTCGACAGCAAAGCGCTTTAAGATCAAAAGATCGCAGCCTGCGGCAGCTCCTACATTGGAATGCATTTCCCTGTAGGAGCTGCCGCAGGCTGCGATCTTTTGCTTTAGAGATCAGACTCCTGCACCACCCGCACTTTGTCCGCTTCCAGCGCATACGCCGCGTCCGCCAGGTCATTGCTGACCTTCTCGACTTTCAGCGTGCCGGTCACCCACAGCGGCGTGTAGATATCGTCCAGTTTCAAACCCTTCGGATACCGCACCAGCACCAGTTGATTTGGCGGCGGTGGCGGCACGTGGATGCACGCGCCCGGGTACGGCACGAGGAAGAACAGCGTGCTGCGGCCCTTGGCGTCGGACTCCAGCGGCACCGGATAACCACCAATGCGGATGTGTTTGTCGTTCATCGACGCCACGGTTTTGGTCGAATACATCACCGCCGGCAGACCTTTGGCCTGTTTCATCCCGCCCTTCTCGGTGAAGGTGCCGGTGGCTTCCGGGGAGTTGTGGTCGATTTCAGGCATGGCCTCGAGGGCCTTTTGGTCCGACTTGGGCATCAGTTCGAGCCAGTCGGTTTCCGGCAGTTCGCCGGCGTGGGCCAAACCGCTGCCCAGGAAGAGGAGAGTCAACAGAAGACGGCGCATGAAAGTGCTCGGTATAGAAAGGAAGGAACAGTGAATCGCCGAGCATTCTAGCCCTCCCGGCCACTTTGGCAGAGAGGGCTTTGTCGCTTTGGATCAGTTCTTTTTGATCAGGCCGTAGATCACCAGCAACACGATTGCGCCAACCAGTGCGCCGATGAAACCTGCGCCCTCGCCCGCGTGGTAGATGCCCAGAGCCTGGCCGCCGTAAGTGGCCGCCAGCGAACCGCCGATACCGAGCAGGATGGTCATGATCCAGCCCATGCTGTCATCGCCCGGTTTCAGGAACCGTGCCAGCAGGCCGACGATCAAGCCGATAAAGATGGTTCCGATAATTCCCATGGCAATTCCCTCTCAAAGATAGATATGCGAAGCCTAGTCAGACTTTGGCATCCTGCCATGAGAGAACGGCGGCCCCTGAATGGTTCCGCCGCTGCCACATGAAACTGTTTTACTCGGCGATCAGCGCTTCGACCTTGACGATCTGAGCCTGCAGCGTGGCCATGTCGGCGCAGCGCAGATTGGCGTGACCGACCTTGCGCCCGGCCTTGAAGGCTTTGCCGTAGTGATGCAGGTGGCAATCGTCGATGGCGATGACCTTCTCAACCGGCGGAACGACGCCGATGAAGTTGAGCATTGCGCTCTCGCCAACCTTGGCCGTCGAACCCAACGGCAGGCCGGCAACGGCGCGCAGGTGGTTTTCGAACTGGCTGCACTCGGCGCCTTCGGTGGTCCAGTGCCCGGAGTTGTGCACACGTGGGGCGATTTCGTTGGCCTTGAGGCCACCGTCGACTTCAAAGAACTCGAACGCCATGACGCCGACGTAGTCGAGTTGCTTGAGCACCCGGCTCGAGTAGTCTTCGGCCAACGCCTGCAACGGGTGATCGGTGCTGGCCACCGACAGCTTGAGGATGCCGCTGTCGTGGGTGTTGTGTACCAACGGATAGAACCTGGTTTCGCCATCGCGGGCACGCACGGCGATCAGCGAGACCTCACCGGTGAACGGCACAAAGCCTTCCAGCAGGCAGGACACGCTGCCCAGTTCGGCGAAAGTACCTACCACGTCTTCCGGCTTGCGCAGGACTTTCTGGCCCTTGCCGTCATAACCCAGGGTACGGGTTTTCAGCACGGCCGGCAGACCGATCGAAGCCACGGCAGCATCCAGATCGGCTTGCGATTGAATGTCGGCGAAGGCCGGCGTCGGGATGCCCAGGTCCTTGAACATGCTCTTTTCGAACCAGCGATCACGAGCGATGCGCAGGGCTTCGGCGCTCGGATAAACCGGCACAAACTGCGAGAGGAATGCCACGGTTTCGGCCGGGACGCTTTCGAACTCGAAGGTCACCAGATCGACTTCATCGGCCAGTTGGCGCAGATGATCCTGATCGCCGTAATCGGCCCGCAGGTGTTCGCCCAGCGCGGCCGCACAGGCGTCCGGCGCAGGGTCGAGGAAAGCGAAGTTCATGCCCAGCGGAGTGCCCGCCAGGGCCAACATGCGACCCAACTGGCCGCCACCGATTACACCGATCTTCATCTCAACAACCTCAGGCAATACGTGGGTCTGGATTGTCCAGGACGCTGTCTGTCTGCTCGGCACGGAAGGTTTTCAGTACCGCGTGGAACTGTGGATGCTTGGCGCCGAGGATGCTCGCCGAGAGCAGCGCGGCGTTGATCGCACCGGCCTTGCCGATGGCCAGGGTGGCGACCGGAATGCCCGCTGGCATCTGCACGATCGACAGCAGCGAGTCGACGCCCGAGAGCATGGCCGACTGCACTGGCACGCCCAGCACCGGCAGGTGGGTCTTGGCCGCACACATGCCTGGCAAGTGGGCTGCGCCACCGGCACCGGCGATAATCACCTCGATGCCGCGGCCTTCAGCCTCTTCGGCGTACTGGAACAGCAGATCCGGGGTGCGATGGGCAGAGACCACCTTGACCTCGTACGGGATGCCGAGCTTTTCCAGCATATCGGCGGTGTGGCTAAGGGTGGACCAATCGGACTTGGAGCCCATGATCACGCCAACCAGTGCACTCATCGTCGCGCCTCTTCTCTCTGGAGCGCCCGCAGGCGCGTCATAAAACAACAAGCCACGCAGGTTGCGTGGCTTGATTGTACGAAAAATGGCCGGACGTGCCGGCCGAAGGCCGCGCAGTATACCGCAAAGAAAGCAATAAACAGCCCCCGAAACGACCATCTGTCAAATGAGCGAAAGGCCCGGTTTTATTGACCTGAAGGTCAGCGCCGCAACACCACAAATCCCTGTAGGAGTGAGCCTGCTCGCGATGGCGGTGTGTCAGTCACATCATCGTTGAATGTGCAGACGCTATCGCGAGCAGGCTCACTCCTACAAGGGGTCCGCGTAGGGTCAGGAAGCTTGCGCGGCGCCGCCTTCAAGCTTGCGCCACAACAATCGCACGTTGGCTTTGCGTACCAAGGCGCAGCGGTAGAGGCGAATCTCCAGCGGCACATGCCATTGCGGGCCGCCGCAGACCACCAGTTCGCCACGCGCCAGCTCGGCCCGCACGCTCAGTTGCGGCACCCAGGCAATGCCGAGTCCTTCCAGCGCCATGCTCTTCAAGCTGTCAGCCATCGCGGTTTCGTAAATAGTGGTGAAGCGCAACTGACGCTGACGCAGCAAGCCATTCACCGAACGCCCGAGAAACGCCCCGGCGCTATAAGCCAGCAACGGCACGCTCGCTTCTCCTTCCAGATCGAACAGCGGCTTGCCCTCCGCATCCGCCGCACACACCGGCAGCATCTCGGTCTGGCCCAAATGCAGCGAGGGGAAAATCTCCGGGTCCATCTGCATCGCCGCGTCCGGGTCATAGAACGCCAGCATCAGATCGCAGCCGCCTTCACGCAACGCATGCACCGCGTCACCCACGTTAGTTGCGACCAGCCGAGTGGCGATGTTCAAGCCTTCATTACGCAGTTGCGCGATCCAGCGCGGGAAGAAACCCAGCGCCAGCGAGTGAGCGGCAGCGACTTGCATCACTTCGCCCTGCCCGCCTTCCAGATGATGCAAATGACGCAGCACTTCACCGAGCTGTTCGACCACGGTGCGTGCGGTCACCAGAAACAGCTGCCCCGCCGCCGTCAGCTCGATCGGCGTGCGCGAGCGGTTGACCAGGGTCAGCCCCAATGCGGCTTCCAGACTGCGGATCCGCCGACTGAACGCCGGCTGAGTCACGAAGCGCCGTTCGGCTGCCTGCGAGAAGCTGCGGGTGGCGGCCAGAGCACTGAAGTCCTCGAGCCATTTGCTTTCCAGATTCATCACGTCCTCCCGGACACGCACCAAAACAGGTCACACGTCTGCCGCACACGCGGCGTCACACGGGCATTATGCCGAATGTGCATAGGGCAGTGCTTAACAGCATTGGCCCAAAATTTCCCACAAGCCTAGCATTCGCAGCGTTCCGGCACAGACCGGGTCCATATCGAGATGATTTCTATCATGTCCTCCGCTGCATCTTTCCGCACAGAAAACGACCTGCTTGGCGCCCTCGAAGTACCGGCTCAAGCGTATTACGGCATCCAGACCCTGCGAGCGGTGAACAACTTCCGCCTCTCGGGCGTTCCGATTTCGCATTACCCGAAACTGGTTGTCGGCCTGGCAATGGTCAAACAGGCCGCTGCTGACGCCAACCGCGAGTTGGGTCACCTGAGCGAAGCCAAGCACGCTGCCATCAGCGAAGCCTGTGCCCGATTGATCCGCGGTGATTTCCACGAAGAGTTCGTGGTCGACATGATTCAAGGTGGCGCCGGTACTTCCACCAACATGAACGCCAACGAAGTGATCGCCAACATTGCGCTCGAAGCAATGGGTCACCAGAAAGGCGAGTACCAGTACTTGCACCCGAACGACGACGTCAACATGGCGCAGTCGACCAACGACGCTTACCCAACGGCAATCCGCCTGGGTCTGTTGCTCGGTCACGACACCTTGCTGGCCAGTCTCGACAGCCTGATTCAGGCATTCGCGGCCAAGGGCAAAGAATTCGATCACGTCCTGAAAATGGGCCGTACCCAGCTGCAAGACGCCGTGCCGATGACCCTCGGCCAGGAATTCCGTGCCTTCGCCACCACCATGGGCGAAGACTTGGCCCGTCTGAAGACGCTGGCTCCTGAACTGCTGACTGAAGTGAACCTGGGCGGCACCGCGATCGGTACCGGCATCAACGCCGACCCGCGTTATCAAGCGCTGGCGGTACAGCGTCTGGCCCTGATCAGCGGTCAACCGCTGGTTCCAGCCGCCGACCTGATCGAAGCGACTTCCGACATGGGCGCCTTCGTGCTGTTCTCCGGCATGCTCAAGCGTACTGCGGTGAAGCTGTCGAAGATCTGCAACGACTTGCGCCTGCTGTCCAGCGGCCCACGCACCGGCATCAACGAAATCAACCTGCCAGCGCGTCAGCCAGGCAGCTCGATCATGCCTGGCAAGGTCAACCCGGTCATCCCGGAAGCCGTTAACCAAGTAGCGTTCCAAGTGATCGGTAACGATCTGGCGCTGACCATGGCAGCCGAAGGCGGCCAACTGCAGCTGAACGTGATGGAACCGCTGATCGCTTTCAAGATCTTCGACTCGATCCGCCTGCTGCAACGCGCCATGGACATGCTGCGCGAGCACTGCATCGTCGGCATCACCGCCAACGAAGCGCGCTGCCGCGAACTGGTCGAGCACTCGATCGGTCTGGTCACCGCACTGAACCCGTACATCGGCTACAAAAACGCCACCCGTATCGCCGGCCTCGCCCTTGAAAGCGGCCGCGGCGTGCTGGAACTGGTGCGCGAAGAGGGTCTGCTCGACGAAGCCATGCTCGCCGACATCCTGCGCCCGGAAAACATGATTGCTCCGCGTCTGGTTCCGCTCAAAGGCTGAACCGACACGTTACTTGTAGCACCGCTCACCAGGTCGAGGGACTAGACACCTCTCACCTTTTGAGGGCTTGGGGATTTAGTCCCCAAGCCCTTTTTTTTAACTTCTTTGCGGGCAGGACGTTAAATGTTTTGTGTATTTGATACCGCCAAGATCGCAGCCTTCGGCAGCTCCTACATGGATGACGTAAACCTGTAGGAGCTGCCGAAGGCTGCGATCTTTTGATCTTGCAGCACCCTCGTTTCGTCGCTTGCACCACTACCGTGCAGACGGGCGCGCCACTGATCGGTATAGTGCCGCCCCTCTTCGCGTGAGCGGTCGTCGGTAACGAGGCCATAACCCATGCGAAACCCGAACTAATAACAAACCCGCGAAATGGACCGGGACGAAACCTTCGCCTCACCCGTCGTGCCGCGCGCACACCGGTGTAACACGATGTTTCTTCCATCCAGCATTTGCTTACACAATAAACAGCGAGGAAAAATCCATGCTCGAAGTCATTAACGACTTCCTCTCAGGGAAAGTACTGATCGTGCTCATTGTCGGGCTCGGTAGCTACTTCACGATTCGCTCGCGTTTCGTTCAATTGCGTCATTTCTTCCACATGTTCGCGGTGTTCCGCGACAGCCTCAAAGGCAGCGCCGGGCAACTCAGCTCGTTCCAGGCCCTGATGCTCAGCCTTGCCGGCCGTGTCGGTGCAGGCAACATCGCCGGTGTCGGCATCGCCGTGACCCTCGGTGGTCCAGGTGCAGTGTTCTGGATGTGGGTGACCGCTCTGGTCGGCATGTCCAGCAGCTTCTTTGAGTGCACCCTGGCCCAAGTCTACAAGCGCGCCGATGGCGACGGCTTGTACCGTGGCGGCCCGGCCTACTACATCCAGCACGGCCTGAAGCTCAAAGGCATGGCTGTAGTGTTCTCCGTCCTGCTGCTGGTCACCTACGGCTTCGCCTTCATTGGCCTGCAGTCCTACACCGTGACCCACTCGCTGCAGAACGCCTTTGAGTTCAACCCACAACACACCGGTATCGTTCTGGCAGTGCTGCTGGCCATCACCTTCATCGGCGGCATCAAGCGTATCGCCTCGGTGTCCGACCTGCTGGTACCGGTCAAGACCCTGGCCTATATCGGCGTGACCTTGTACGTGATCGGTACTCAGATCGAACACGTGCCGGCCATGCTGGAAACCATCTTCAAGAGCGCCTTCGGCCTCGACCCGGCCTTTGGTGGCCTGCTCGGCAGCGCCATCGTCATGGGCGTGAAGCGTGGCGTGTTCGCCAACGAAGCGGGTCTGGGCAGTGCGCCGAACGTCGCCGCCGTGGCCGCTGTGAAGCACCCGGGCGCGCAAGGCGTGGTTCAGGCCTTCAGCGTGTTCCTCGATACCTTCGTGATCTGCACCTGCACCGCGCTGCTGATCCTGTTGTCGGGCTTCTACACCCCGGGCTTCGAAGGTGACGGCATCGTCCTCACCCAGAACTCGCTGGCCGCTGTGGTTGGTGACTGGGGCCGTATGTTCGTCAGCGTCGCGCTGTCGCTGTTCGTCTTTACCTGCATCCTCTACAACTACTACCTGGGCGAAAACAGCCTGCAGTTCCTTACCCGCAATCGCGCTGCGCTGATGATTTTCCGCGGTCTGGTGCTGGCGCTGGTGGTATGGGGTTCGATGCAGGACCTGTCGACCGTGTTCGCCTTCGCCGACATCACCATGACCTGCCTGGCCTTCGTCAACCTGGTGGCCCTGGCCATGCTGTTCAAGGTCGGCATGCGCGTGATGCGCGACTACGACGCGCAGCGCCGCGCCGGCGTCAAACAGCCGGTGTTCGACTCGAGCAAATTTGCCGATCTGGATCTGGACCTGAAGGCCTGGCCGACCAACCCGTCTGCCGCTGCCGGCCAGACCGATGCCGAGCCGCAAGGCGTGCCTGCAGCGCAACGCTGACAGGTAAATGACGGGCGCATCCCCTGCGCCCGTCAGTTATTGTGATGCAATAACCTGTAGGAGTGAGCCTGCTCGCGATAGCGGTTCATCATTCAACATTTATGTTGGCTGAAAGACCGCTATCGCGAGCAGGCTCACTCCTACAGGAACTCATCGTTTCGGAGAATCCTATGAACCCTTCGACTTATCCCGCCGCCCAACACGTCATGGTGCTCTACACCGGTGGCACCATCGGCATGCAGGCCAGCGCCAACGGTCTGGCCCCGGCGTCCGGTTTCGAGGCGCGGATGCGCGACTACCTGCACAGCCAGCCTGAACTCGTCGTGCCGCAGTGGCGCTTCCGTGAGATGTCGCCGCTGATCGACAGCGCCAACATGACTCCGGCCTACTGGCAGCAACTGCGTGAAGCAGTGGTCGATGCCGTTGACGTGCAAGGCTGCGACAGCGTGCTGATCCTGCACGGCACCGACACCCTGGCCTACAGCGCCGCAGCGATGAGCTTCCAGTTGCTCGGCCTGCACGCCCGTGTGTGCTTCACCGGCTCCATGCTGCCGGCTGGCGTGACCGATAGTGATGCCTGGGAAAACCTCGGCGGCGCACTGGTCGCGCTCGGCCAAGGCCTGGCGCCACGCGTGCATCTGTACTTCCATGGTGAACTGCTGGACCCGACCCGTTGCGCGAAAGTGCGCAGCTTTGGCCGTCATCCGTTCAAGCGGCTGGAGCGTCAGGGCGGCGGCGTGAAAGCCACCTCGATTCCTGCGTCATTGAACTACAACCAGCCGAAACAGCTGGCCAAGGTTGGCGTGCTGCCACTGTTCCCGGGCATAGGCGCCGAGGTTGTCGATGGCCTGCTCGACAGCGGCATTCAAGGTCTGGTGCTGGAGTGCTACGGCAGTGGCACCGGACCGAGTGATAACGCCGAATTTCTCGCCAGCCTCGGCCGCGCGCGCGACAACGGCGTGGTGGTGGTGGCGGTGACGCAGTGCCATGAAGGCGGCGTCGAGCTGGATGTGTATGAAGCCGGCAGTCGGCTGCGTAGCGTCGGCGTGCTGTCGGGCGGCGGCATGACCCGTGAAGCGGCGTTCGGCAAATTGCATGGTTTGCTCGGCGCCGGCCTGGAAAACGCCGAAATACGTCGCCTGATCGAACTCGACCTGTGTGGCGAACTGAGCTGATCGCTCCGACTATCAGGATTAAAACCGCACAGCATATATATCTACCACCATCGCTCGATTGTGCCCCCCTAGCATGAAGCAACCCCGAGGCCTGGCCTCGGGAAGCTCCATCACCAATGCAGGGATGCACGATGATTTCATCCAGCTCAAGCTCCACTCCACAAGCCGTCAGCGACGCCAACCCTATTGAAACGCTGATCACTCAACTCAGTGTCGGACCCAACTTGCGCGATGTCGCGGCCGTCCTGCTGCGCCAGCATTTGCGCGAAATGTATCCCGCGCTGGATCTGGATCCCGGCAGCACAATGGTCGGCAGCCCGGCCTGGGCGCTGAACGACGACCAGATAGTGGCCGGACCTACGGCTTATCAGGCACTCACTGAAATTCTCGCCAACCAGGTCGTGCACGGCATCCCGGCCCTGTATATCGAAGGCGAGCACTTCCTTGCGCAACAACCGATCAGCGAACCTGCGGTACATTTGCCAGTGCGAATCGACGAAATCGCCAACCTGCTCAATTTGCTGGCGCCGATAATGCTCACGGCCTTCCAGGAACAGCAGCTGGCGTTCTGGAACAGCACCGGCGACAGCTCCGGGCCACGCTGGCAGGCGTTGTCCGACACCCTGCGCAAGCTCTGGAACGTCAATCAGATAAAAGGCTGGAGTGATGCTGACTGCGCGATGGCACGCGCGCTTTATCAAACACCGGCGCAAGTCGACAGAAAACCCGACGATCTCTACCAGCTCAACGCATACCTGATCGCCATCAACCTGATCGATGGCGACAACGTCAAGCATCTGAACGAAGTTTCGATGGTCGTGTTGATCGGCAAACAGAAGACCGAGACGGTCATCCTTGCCCATTCATTACTTAACGGTTACCAGAAATTCGACTCTCTGGAAAAGCTCGGAGCAACCTTGCCCGAGCATATCAGTGCCGCCGAAACCTACCGAGATGTGCAATGGCGGTTGCTCGAACCCCCTTGCAGCATTTTCGACTACCAGGCCTGTGCGTTGGTCTCCGTTCAAATCGATGTGATCGGTTCACTGGACTTCTCCGACAGTGTTCCGACTCAGGGCGAGAAACCGTTATCCACGTCGACACCTGAAGTGCATGAGTCCGCGAAGAACAAAAGCCCGGGCCTGGACTGGTTCAGAGACGCCCTTCCCGACTGGCTGAATGACGCTTCCCTGCCGGACCTGAACAACTACTCTCGCCACCTGAAAGATCTGGCCGCGCTTAACAGTCAAAACACGGGAAAGTCCTATCTGGATGGCATCCTGCCGATCAGCGAATACGCGCTGGCCGAACTGAATGCCCTGCATGCAAAAACCCTGCTCGAGCACGCGGAACAATTGCGCACCGCACCGGAACTGGAAACGGCGCTGGAGTCACTCCAGTTGCAGGTAAAAAGTCCGGTGATCTGGGGCACGTTCACCGTTCCGGGAAAGATCGACACCTACAACTTCAGCGTCGTCGATCTGGCATTGCAGAATCTGATCGCGGTTCCTCCTCTGGGCGACAAGACCCTTGTTTCAACGCGTGGCAAGACACTGCCTGCATGGCTGACCGTGGATTATCTGGAAGGTCTCGTCACCCGCGCGGACATCGGTACGACTTACCCGGCCCTGATCAAAAAACAACTGCTCGACAGCACGCCGGCGTCGGCAGCCCGGCAGGCTCTGTTTGCCCGACACTTGCGCATCCAGCTACCGTTGCTGGCCCTGCAGTGCAAGATCCGCAGTGAGGCGGGCATTGATGCGCGTGGATACCGTTACGTCATGGCCGTGCTGGAACCCGACAGTAAAAAACGTCTAGTCGAGAACCAGACCATCGTCATGCGTCCGCTGGCCTTTATCCCCAAACGCAGGACTGACGGCAGCAAGGACGAGGTCGCCAACATGTTCGTGATCGGCCCCGAGGATCCTAGCGCCGGGCCATGCCTGTTGTACCGCCCGATGCTCGACCAACCCCTGAGCCAATATCCGTCAACCAGCAATTTGCTTTACGCCATCCAGCAATCGTTCAGCCTGCGCGACTCGGTGCTGGCCTGGTTGCCGGACAACGCCCGTAGCGACTACGCCAACTATGTTTTCCCCGGCACCTTGCCGTCGCCCTGGACGGTCACCGAGTTTCTGATCGATTCCAGCAAGTTCACTGTCATGAGCGGACCGATCGGTTTGAGCTCGACAAAGCTCGACGGCGACCTCCCCAACGCGCTGTTCAAAGCCAACGCGCAGGCAATGGTCACGCTTGCCGACCGCCAGTCGGTATCCAACAGCGAAAATCGCTGGGCCAGCTTCAAGCGGGCGGGCTGGATACTGTTCAACGGCATCCTGCCGTTTCTCGGGCGCGTCGCCGGCGCTGCCACGTGGATCTGGCAAATCATGGATCAATTGCAGGCACTGAAAGAGGCCCATGAGCAAGACGACAAACCCGCGCAATGGGCAGCGCTCACCGATACGATGCTCAATCTGGCCATGGCGATCACTCTGCATATCGCCGCCCGCAGTCCAAAAAACCCACGACCCCGCCAGGAACCAGCCACTTCAAAACCGACAATAGATCCGCTGCCTTCAGTGCCGACCCGCACCCTCAAGCAACTCGCCAAGGGCGCCCCTCACGAAGTGACAGACTTGCAGCAAACACTGAACATCAGCGGAGCGGTGAATCACAAACCGACAAGCCTGAGCGTGGTGCTGAACCACTTCAAGATCGAGCGTCCACAAGGACTGGGGGCCGCCAGTACGGAAGCAGGTCTCTATCTTCATCTCTATCGCCAGGGTAAAAAATACTACGCACCCGTAGGCAAGGACTGGTACGAAGTCACCGTAGACGATAACGGCACCGTGATCATCATCGATGCGCAAACAGCCGCACGCTCAGGTCCGGCGCTTATCAGCAATCTGCGCGGAGACTGGTTCGTCGATACCCGTTTACGCTTGCTTGGCGGCGGTTCAACAAGCCTGACGCGGGCGGCTGAGGCGGAAGGGCAACGGCAGGCAGACAAACTGCGCACCCGTCTGACAGCCTTCGAAAATCGCAAGGCAACTGCGCAACAAGAACTGGAACAAGCCCATCAGACGATGAGTACGGCCACCACCGAAACGGCGGCGGCTCAGCGCGAGCAATTTCTCAAGACGCTGGAAACACAACGAGCCGCCTATGGCCAGGCCTTGAGTGATCTCCGGGCATTGCATGTGTTTTCGCCAACAGCCGACTATCAGCAAAGATCTCTCGGCTACCTCAAGGCTCAACTTGAACTCACGCATGCCGGTATTCGTGAAGCACTGACCGTGTTCACACCCAAATTGCGCAGCATCCTCGATCATCTCGAGCGTCAGGCCGAAGTCCGCGAAGATCGGCAAATTGCCGAAGCGCAACAGATGGTCGTGCTCAATCAGGACATGATTGCGCGACTCGAGAACATCCAAGCGCGGATGCAAGAACTGAAAACATTCAAAAGGGATGGCTTGCGCCTGATGCAACACACGCGCAGAACACTTCCTGCGTATTCGATCGACGACCTCAAAGCATTGCAGGTGACGCTGGCGCGCAACACGTGCCTGGCCGAGCACTCAGTGAACAGCGCCGCCGATGCCTGGCGTAACCTCGACCATATCGTCGACACCGCCGACATTGCCGTGCAGGCCTTGCGCGACACACTGGGGGAGCGCAGCGTCGCACGGCTCGACGAGCGTATCGACAGCCTCAACGACCTCATCGAGCAATTCAACGTACTCGATGAACGCCTTGCCGACTTGCATACCACCTACGCCGAACAAGTGCTCGAAGCGCCCTTTGCAAGGTTGCGCGGCCAACTCGACCAGTTCAACCGCCACGCCCAACGCAATCTGGTGCTGGTGCTTGAAGAGCGGGACACCTTGAGAACTCAGCCGGTACCACACCCACAACCGCCACGGCCGAAGAAGAAGTTTATCCACACACGCTATAACGGCGTGCTGATCGGCGAGCCACGCCTGACTGAACAGGGGCTGGAAACCGATCTGGTCGACATCAAGTCGCCTCTCACCAACAAGGTGATCGCCACATTCCATCAGAAGCCACCGGGAACCTGGGTTGAACGTTTGAGCAGCGAGTCACCCAAGATCCCGAACCCGGTACTTGAAACCAGTCTGAATAACGGGCAAACCTTGCTCGATACGCTGGCAGCGTTTACTACGCGCATGAATGAGCTCATCAAACAGCCAGGGCGCTCGCCAGTCGGCGTCGAGTTTCTGTTTCATCAACAGGCCCTGCAACTGGAACACATCAGCAGCGCCATTGAGCAGGCACTGACGGACAGCAACGCCACCGAGAGCACCCAGCGTTCGGCTGCAGTTATCAATAAAAAGCTCAGCGATGCCGTCGCAGATCTTTACCAACAGGCCAGCACGGCCTTGCTGAAAATGACCAAGGAGCAACCACCCACGCCAGCGGCTGTTCTCCGACTGCAGGAAAACAACGCGATCACTATCGCGAAGACCGTCAGCCGGCGGCGTCTCAAGGGTAGCAAGACACTCTATCTGGACGAATACACCATCACCGACCGGACTACGCGCAAAGTGCTCTGGTATGCACATTTCCTTTATTCCACCGCATGGGTGCCAAACAAAGCGTTCCTTTATGCGCGCCTCAAGACACCGCAGGAGCAGCAACTGGGGCAGGAAGCCAATAGTATTCGCGGACTGAACGGTGCACAGCGACTGGCCTACTATCGCAGCATGATCGGCCTGGATAAGGCGCAAACGTTGTTTTTCAACAGCGACTGAGTAGCCCGACCAGCCTTGCGAACGCCTGCCAACAAGCGGGCGTCTCGCGCGGCACGCTACTTGCTCGCTTCCTGCAAACCCGAACGGAGGCCCCCATGCTGCACTCCCACCTCACGACTCTCAACGCCGTTTCGCTGATACTCAACACCTTCAAGGCCGAAGGCTTGTCGAGCGACGCGCTACTGGCCGGCAGCGGCATCAGTGCGGCAGATTTGCACCGGGCCGACACACGCATCACCACCAATCAGGAGATGCAGGTCTGCGCCAATGCGGTCGCGCTCAAGCACGATATCGGCCTTGAACTGGGCCGGCGCATGCACGTTTCCTGCTACGGCATTCTCGGTTACGCGCTGCTGACCTGTGCCACCTTCGGTGACGCTTTGCGCCTGGCGATCCGATATCCGGCGTTGCTGGGAACACTTTTCGAACTGAGCCTGGAAGACGATGGCGAGCGCGTCTGGTTCGTCGCGGCGGATTATCGCGAGAGCCCGGCGATGGCGGTGTTCAATGCCGAGTTCTGTCTGGTCTCACTGAAAGTGATTTGCGACGATTTGCTTGGTCATCCCCTGCCGCTACTGGCCACACGATTCGAACACACCGCCCCCGATTACCGCGACAGCTATGCCGAACACTTCGACAGCCCTCTGCACTTCGCGACCAAGGACAACGCGTTCGCCTTCGACCGACGCTGGCTCGATCAGCCGTTGCCGCTGGCCGATGCCATCACTCACCAGGCCATGGAAGAGCGCTGCCGCAAGCAGAATCTGGAGTTCACCGGGCGTCAGGCCTGGCTCGGACGCATCCGTCGGTTACTCAGTGCGCAGTTGAACGCTGCGCCGGGCCTGGAGGGTCTGGCGCAGCAGATGAACTGTTCGCCGCGCACGTTGCGCCGTCACCTCAAGGACATGGGCAGCAGTTACCAGGAACTGCTCGATGAACTGCGCTTTGAACGGGCCAAGCAGATGCTGTGTGAGGATCAACTGCCGATTTACCGTATCGCCGAAACCCTTGGCTTCAGCGAAACCGCGAGTTTTCGCCACGCCTTCGTGCGCTGGAGCGGTGTCGCCCCCAGCCAATTCAGGGCTTGAAAGTCAAAAGATCGCAGCCTTCGGCAGCTCCTACAGGGATCGGTGCAGGAGCTGCCGAAGGCTGCGATCTTTTGATCCTCAGGGGGCGAATTGTGGTCAGTATTTTTGGCCATATCGATCCCATTTTGGCCTTTCCTGCCGTTCTCCGATTCGCTGTGCGCCGCAACACTGGGGGCAACCGAATCAGCCCTGCGGAGAACAACAAATGCTGACGATCTACTCAGACGATCACCACCTGCACCATGGCCGCTGCGAACTCATCGATGGCCAGCTCAAACCGTGCTTCGAAATGCCGTCGCGCGCCGACCACGTCTTGCAGCGCGTACAAAACCAGAACCTCGGCGCGGTCGAGGCGCCGAAGGACTTCGGACTGGAGCCCATCGCGCGCATCCACAGCCGCGACTATCTCGACTTCTTCAAGGGGGCATGGGATCGCTGGACCGAATTCAACACCGACGGTGATCTGCTGCCCTACACCTGGCCGGCACGAACCCTTCGCGCAATCAAACCGACCAGCCTGCATGGCCAGCTCGGCTATTACAGCTTCGATGGCGGCGCACCGATCACCGCCGGCACCTGGCAAGCGGCCTACAGCGCGGCGCAAGTGGCCCTCACCGCCCAGGCGGAAATCCAGCGCGGCGCACGCAGCGCTTTCGCCCTGTGCCGTCCACCGGGACACCACGCCGCCAGCGACTTGATGGGTGGTTATTGCTACCTCAACAACGCCGCCATCGCCGCACAAGCGTTCCTCGATCAGGGCCACAAAAAGGTCGCGATCCTCGACGTCGACTATCACCACGGTAACGGCACGCAGTCGATTTTCTACGAGCGCAGCGACGTGCTGTTCACCTCGATCCACGGTCACCCGGAAGCGGAATTCCCGTTCTTCCTCGGCTATGACGACGAACGCGGAGAAGGCGCCGGTGAAGGCTTCAATTTCAACTACCCGCTGCCGGCCGGTTCTGGCTGGGACGTGTGGAGCGCAGCGCTGGATCAAGCCTGCGAGGAGATCGACCGCTACGGCGCCGACATCATTGTCGTGTCGCTCGGCGTCGACACCTTCAAGGACGATCCAATCTCGCAATTCAAACTCGACAGCCCGGATTATCTGGCGATGGGCAAGCGTATTGCCGCCCTCGGCAAACCGACCCTGTTCGTCATGGAAGGCGGTTACGCTGTGGAAGAAATCGGCATCAACGCGGTAAACGTGCTGGAAGGTTTTGAGCAATGAAAACCCTCACACACCTCATCGCGCCAGCCCTGTGCGCCGCACTCCTGAGCACGGCCGCCCACGCTGAAGAACGCACGTTGCGCGTCTACAACTGGTTCGACTACATCACGCCCAAGGCACTCGAAGACTTCAAAGCGCAGAACACCCAGACCAAACTGGTCTACGACATCTTCGACACCAACGAAGCGCTGGAGGCCAAGCTGCTCACCGGCAACTCCGGCTACGACGTGGTGGTACCGTCCAACGTGTTTCTCGCCAAGCAGATCGAGGCCGGGGTATTCCAGCCGCTGGATCGCAGCAAGCTGCCGAACTGGAACCACCTCGATCCGAAACTGATGAAGCTGATCGAAGCCAACGATGCGGGCAACAAATTCGCCGTGCCGTACATGTACGGCACCATCCTGATCGGTTTCAATCCGGCGAAGGTCAAGGCGGCGCTGGGCGACAATGCGCCGGTGGACAGTTGGGACCTGATCTTCAAGGAAGAGAACATCAGCAAACTCAAGCAGTGCGGTGTCGCCCTGCTCGACTCGCCGTCGGAGATTCTGCCGCTGGCCCTGCAACACTTGGGTCTCGATCCGAACAGCAAGAAGCCGGCGGATTACGCCAAGGCTGAAGCGCTGTTGATGAAGATCCGTCCGTACGTGACTTATTTCCATTCGTCCAAGTACATGGCCGATATCGCCAACGGCGACATCTGCGTGGCAGTCGGCTATTCCGGCAGCTTCTCGCAAGCCGCCAACCGCGCCAGGGAAGCCAAGAACGGTGTGGTGGTCGATATGCGCCTGCCCAAGGAAGGTGCTCCGATCTGGTTCGACATGCTCGCGATTCCCAAGGGCGCGAAGAACACCGAGGACGCCTACACCTTCATCAACTACCTCCTGCAGCCAGCGGTGATTGCACCGGTCAGCGACTTTGTCGGTTATCCGAATCCGAACAAGGACGCCACGGAACTTGTCGACCCGGCGATCCGCAACAATCCCAACCTGTACCCGACGGATGCGGCGATGGGCACGCTGTACACCCTGCAACCGTTGCCCCGTGATGCCGAGCGGGCACGCACCCGGGCCTGGACCAAAATCAAATCAGGGACTTGAGAGCTCTGCCAGAAAAGACCCGCGCACCTGCGGGTCTTTTTTTGCCTGCGATAACTATGTACCACCTGCCGCCACGGCCACTGACCTAACGTGCTGTCGTCCGGCGCTGCGCATCGCAGCGGCCGCAAACGTCAGCCAAGGATATGGTCATGTCAGAGAAACCGGCGCCCAGCGCCATCGATGTACTCAGCCAACTGGTGAGTGGCCCGTCGCTCAGTGAAGTGGCAGCGAACGCCTTGCTTCCTGCCCTAGTAAAGTTATACCCGCAACAGGTCATCGATCCGACATTGGCCATTGTTGCCACGCCGTCCTGGCACTCCGATGGCCGGCAAATCGTCGCGGGGCCTTACCATTTCGAGTCGCTCACCGATGCACTGGTACGGCTGGCCCTGTCTGGCACCGCGATCACGCTCATTGACGGCGAACATTTTCTTACCGAACAACCGGACGTCATGCCTTGTGTCCAGTTACCCGTAGACATCGAAGCGGTTGGCGCCTTGCTCAACGAACTCGCCCCGCTGCTGCTCACGGCGCTGGAAGAACAGCAGATCGACTACTGGAACGAAACCATCAGCCCTTCCGTACCGCGCTGGCACCAACTTTCAGAGACCTTGCAGCAGGTCTGGAACGTCAGCGCCGACAACGGTTGGGATGCCGATCAACGGGCAATGGCGCTAGGCGTTTTCAAGAACCCGGACAAAACCGAACGAGCGCTCGAGGACACCTATCAGACTCGTACCTGTCTGATCGATCTTGATCTGGGCGATACCACCGACCGTAGCCATCTCAATGTCCTCGACACGGCTGTTCTGCTCGGCAGCAAAGGCGAACGGACCATCATCCTCACGCATTCGGTTCCTCAGGGATTCCAGTGCTTCGACAGCTTCACCGACCTGGAAAAGTCCTTGCAGTGGCCTCTGCAGCCCGGCGCCGATGCGCTTCAAGTGCAATGGCGGCTATTCGAGCCAACAGGCAATTTTTTCGATCAGCAAGCCTGCGCGCTGATTGCGCTGGAAGCCCAGGCGATCGGCGAGGTCGACTTTTTCAAAAGTCGAAATGACTCGATTGCTCTCGCCCATCTGGGCAGCGGTGCCAGCCCGGCCGCCGAGTCAAACCTGTCCCGTCGCTTCACCCACACCGAACACGCCCTGCCGTCCTGGCTGGACAATGCCTCGCCCGCAGACCAGACCCGGTATAGCCGGCACCTGCTGGATCTGGTGGCCGTGCAGCAGCAGAATTCGGGCAAGAGTTTTCAGAGCGAAATCCCCGATATCCAGGCCTTTACCCTCGACAAGCTGAAAAAGGCGATCGATCGCACACCGACCCAGGACTTCAAGCTGCAAGACGTGGAAATAACCGATACCAGCGTTGTGGTCTGGGGCACGTTTGTCGCACCGGAGCAACCGCAGACCCTGACCTTGTCCCTGGTTGATCTGGCGCTGCAGAATCTCGCCGGCCTGCCACTGGGCGACCTGTCGGTGCGCTACCGCAACAGTTCGACACCGGTGCCGACATGGATGACCGCCACCTACCTGAAAAACCTGGTCACGTCGGTCGATATCGGCAAGACCTATCCGCAGTTGCTCGAGCAGCGCCTGGTCGAAGACAAAACCCAGGCTGCACGCCTGCAGCAGCTCTACAGTCGTCAATTGCCCGTTGAATTGTCGTTGCTGGCGCTGCAACACAAGATCCGCGGCGAAGCAGGTATCGATGAACAAGGTTATCGCTACGTCGTGGCGGCGCTGGCTGTGGAACCAACGGACAGGCGTGTCGATGGCGAGGATATCGTCGTGCGCCCGCTGGCGTTCGTCAAAAGTGATAAGGCCAGCGATAGCGCAGACGAAGTGCTCAACATGTTCGTGATCGGCCCACGCGATGCGGACAAGGGGCCCTGTCTGCTCTATCGTCCGCTGTTCGATGTACCGCTGCTGCAATACCCGTCAAGGACAAATCTGCTGTATGCGATCAAGCATTCGACCACACTGCGCCAGTCGGTACTGGCCTGGTTGCCGGACAAGGTACGCTTCGATTATTCGCAATACGTTTTTCCCGGAACCCTGCCTTCGGTGTGGACCATTCCGCAACTGTTGATCGATCCAGGCTCGGCAGATGACCGTGCAAACGTGACTATGTCTGGCCAGGTGATCGAGCCGGAAGTATTGGCAAGCCTGTTCAAAACCAACGCCGAGGCACTGATCACTTTGGCCGATCGCGTGTCGGTGTCGAATGTCGAAGCCCGCTGGGCCACACTCAAGCGCGGTGGCTGGGCACTGTTCAATGCGGCGCTGCCGTTTCTGGGGCGTAGCGTCGGTACTGCGGCGTGGATCTGGCAAATAATGGACGACCTGCAAGAGGTCACCGATGCACAAAACCAGCAGCAACCCGTGCCCTGGACCGCGCTGACCGACATCCTGCTGTCGCTGGGCATGGCGCTCGCGCATCGAGCGGCGACACGCAAGCAACCGCAGCGAGCGCCATCCGGCGTTCTCCCCGAGAAAACCCCTCCAGCCAGCAAACCCGCAGCGCCCGCGAGCATTCGCTTCAATCGTCTTGCGGACATCAGTGGCGCTGAACTGCCGGGCAATCACGAGCTGTCGCTGCACGTGCTCGGAGCCCTGGAACAATCGTCTTCGAACCTGGGCACGGTACTCGACAGCCTGAAGGTGAACCGACCGGAACCACTGGCAACAGCCGCGACCGAAGGCCCGTACCGCCATCTTCGCAGCGCCGGGCAAAAGTGGTACGCCAAGGTCGGCGAACGCTGGTTCGAAGTCGGTCTCAATGACAATGAAGATGTGCAGATCATCGACACGCGCCAGCAACCCATGCGCACCGGTCCGCTGTTGCTCGCCAATGCGCGTGGGCAATGGTTTGTCGATTTACGCCTGCGCCTGCGCGCCGGCGGCCTCAACAGTCAACGCCAAAAATTGTTGAAACATAATGCGAAGAAGTTAGAGCAGAAAAAACGCGACATTGCTGTATTCGACGCCGGCCTGGCTGGCAAGCGCAGCGAGTTGGTCAACGTTCGACGCGCCATGCTGGAGGCCACCGAACAAAATGCTGAAAGTGCCCGGCAGACGTTTCTCGATACGCTCGACGCTCAAGCAAAGGAATACAGCGCTAACATCGACAGCCTGAAAGCGCTGAATCTGCTTGAGGCGATACCCAACTACCGCAGCGCAATGCTCGAACGCCTTTCCCTGCAATTGTTCCTCATGCAAGGCTGGATCGACGAGACCTACACGGCATTTCGCGAAAGCCTTGCGCAGACACTGGTGCTGCTTGACGAGGACGCCAGCGAGGCTGCTGCAGACCGCTCCGAACCTTTCGCAAAGATGGCTGAGCTGACGCAGGGCATCATCGACAAAATAGAATTTGCCCACAGCCGTTTCGCCGAGTTGAACCTGCTCGGCAAAGAAGCCGTCGATGTCGCCCGTCAGTACAAAGCCAGGCTGCCCAGTTTCTCGCTGGAAGATTTGAAGATGCTGCAAATCACGTTGGGCCAGGAACTGTGTCTGTCGGCCGAAGCGGGAGAGTTTCGCGAGGGTGCACGTGCCGCCCTGGAAAGCCTCGTCGAGGATGCCTCTCTGAACATTCAGAGCGTAATCGACCTGAGCGCCGAAGAAAGTTTCAATCAGCTCGGTGAGCGCGTTGAGGCGATGAACAATCTGGTGGAACAGTTCGACGTCATCGATCAGAGGTTCGGCGATCTGGTCAGTGAATATCCACAGTACGTGATCAGCGAACGACTGGAGCAAGTGAAGCGCCACGTCGGCGAATTCCATCAGAATGCCGTACAGCACCTGTCCAATCTGTTGCGCGAGCAACGTTTGGTGGAGCCGGTCGCCGGACCATCGAAATCGTCACAGCCCCCCGCGCGTAAAATCATCAAGACCCGCTACAAAGGCACACTGGTCGGTCAGCCAAGGCGCAGTGACGGCGGGCAGGACGGCGATCTGGTCGATGTGGTGGCGCCATTGACCGGTAAAGTGATTGCCACTTTTCACGAAAAAACCCCGGGCAACTGGGTCGAGAGAGTACCTGCCAAACCGGTCGGATTGCCAAGGCCAGGCCCCGGGCTTTCGAAGAGCCTGCAGAGCGCCAGGGAATTGCTCGACGAACTGCCAGCCTTCAGGCAGCGCACCCAGTCACACATGGCACGGGCGCAACGCAATCCCACGGAGATAGAGGAGATCTATTATCTGCACGCCACGCGCCTGCGCGATGCCATGGACAAGATCGACAAAGCACTCACCTCTGGCAATCACGTCGAAAGCAAAACCGCTTCCGCTACCGAAGTGCGTCAGCAACTCGAAAGCGAAGCCACAGCCCTTTATGCCAGGGGTCGAACCGCAAGGATTGAACTTACCAAACAGCAGCCACCGACTGCGGCGCGAGTCGAATGGTTGTACAGCAAGCAAGAAGTGACGATTACTCGATCCACCGAACGCCGCCGGCTCAAAGGCCCACGCAAAGACTATCTGCTCGAATACCCGATTCTCGACAAGCAGGGCGGTAAAGTCCTGTGGTACGCCCATTTCCACTACGCAAACCTTGACGACCCGTTGCCGTCATTCACCGCCGCGCATTTGAAAACCGTCGAGCAGCGTCGGCTGGGCGGTGCCTATGTCGAGCGTGAGGGCCGCAGTAATCAGGAACTGATCGCCATCCACCGCAGCGTCATAAGCCATGCCCAGGCCGCTTCATTGTTCTTTTCCTGATCACTCAACCGGATCAATTGCCCGCCATGTGCGGGCTTTTTTTTCATCCTATATATATCTACCACCCGTGCTGTTGGACGCCTCGCTAATGTCCGTGGCAGGCGGCATTTGCCGCACCGTCCACCTTCTAACCGGTGTCTACCCAATGAGTGAATCTACCCGAACGATCATCGCCCCGCCGCTGCTCAAAAAAAGCCGACTGGTGGAACAGACCAGCGGTGGACCGACCTTGCAAGAGGCTGCTGTAGAGATGCTGCGCAAAGCCCTGAAGAAAAACTTTGCGCAATTGCAGGTCGCTCCGGACGACATCATGTTAATGACTCCTGTCTGGCACCAGCAAGGGCAGAAAATGCTCAGTCACAGCAGCCGATTCGAATCCCTGCCCCACGTATTGGCGCGCTTGGCGTTTACCGGCGAGACTGCCAACTACATAGAAGGTGAACACTTTCTGACGTTGGCGCCCGAGATGGAAGACCCGGTCCATTTACCCGTCGGTATGGATGCGATCAGTGAAATGCTCAACGAAAATGCGCCGGCATTGTTTCTTGCTTTCGCCCAAAACCAGTTGGATTACTGGAACGCCACCGAAGAAGAAATACCGCGCTGGCAACAGCTGGCTGACACCCTGAAAGAAACCCTTGATGTGCAGTCGATCAAAGGCTGGGATACCAACGAATGCAGCCTGGCACGCCATGTCTCGGCATTTCCGGAAAAAGCCTCGCGCGCAACAACCCACGCAGGCCTGTCTGATGTGCGTGCCAGCCTGATCGATCTCGACCTCGCCTTCGAACTCGCGGAGGCCAATCGGACCCGGCATCTGATGGTCGCCGGCGCGCTGGTGTTGACGGCGAAGCTGGGCAGCCGGGAGCTGGTCACGATGTACACCATCGATGAAGGCTTTGAATCGTTCAGCTCGCTGGCGGAGCTGGGCGCCACCCTGCCTGAGCGAATCGACATGGAGCTGAGCGGTCAGACCTTGAAATGGCGACTGTATGAACCCGATGGCAATATCTTTGATGCCTTGGTTCGGGCACTGGTGAGCTGCCAGATCGATTCGATCGACGCACTTGACCCGATGAGCCGCTCGCCGCTGATCAGGTTCATTTCGCCTCAAGAGCACAGTAGCCGTGAGGAGATAGCCGGCGATGGACGCGTTGGACTTCTCGACGAGGCCATCCCCGACTGGCTGATTGCCGGATCACTGGACGATATCCAGACCTACAGCGGATACCTGACGGAATTGGGCAGGCTCAGAGACGCCGACAGCGATGCATTCGACGTCAACAAGATTGCACTTATCGCCGACTATGCCCAACAGCAGATGCGCGAAGCCATTACTGCCGCCAGGCCCGCCAAAGAAACAGCACTACTGCGTCCGGATCAAGTACGGATCACCGTCACCCAGAGCTTTGAGGCCGGCGGATTGACCCTGCCCGATCCCTTCAGCACTCGCGTGCAGACACTTGGCGAATTCGCTCTGCATAACATCCGGCCCTACCTCGCCAAGATCGCCTACGCTGATGCGACGCCCACACCGGGCTGGCTGACCGTGGATCTGCTGGTGCGTCTGGCAGACAAGGTCAACATCGGCGAAAATTATCCGAAACTGATCAAAACCAGTTTGATCGACGATGCGCCACAGTCGCGTCTTTACCAGACCCGCTACTGCCGGCAGTTACCACTGCTGCTGCCGCTGCTGGCGCTGGAATGCAAACTCAAGCGCCAGGGCGATGTCGACGAGCGGGGTTACCGCCAGGTTCGCCAGTTGGTCAAATCGATTGCCGATAACAGCGCCGTCGCTGACTGGCCCGTGCAGATCCGCCCCTTGGCGTTCATGCCGCGCTTTCGTTTGGGCAGCACCCCCGACACCGTCGCGAACATGTATATCATCGGCCCACCTGCGGGTAAGGACGGCCCTTGCCTGCTTTATCGGCCACTGCTGGAACAACCGTTGCGGCAATTCCCCTCTGCGCAGAACATGCTGTATGCGCTCTACCAACCCGGCGAACTGCGCGACTCGGTACTGGCCTGGCTGCCCAACCGATCCTTGAGTTTCGACTACGCCCAATACGTTTTTTCGAGCGGCCTGCCCTCGCCGTGGACCATTACCGAGCTGGCTTTCGAACCCTTCATCCACCTCGATCTGACGGCCGCCGTAAACCTCGCGGACACGCCGCTGAGCGCTGACATTTACACAACCCTGTTCACCAGCCACAGCCAGGCGCTGGCTGATCTTGCCGATCGCCAGTCTACCTCCAATGCCGAGCGCCGCTGGGCGATCCTGGCAGACAGCAGTTGGGCGATTTTTAGCGTCGCTGCCAATTTTCTCAGCGGCCCGGCAGGCACCGCTGTCTGGGTCTGGCAAACCATCGCCCAGATCCAGCAGGCGCAGGATGCCCACGAGCAGGGTGATACGTCTGCTCAATGGTCATCGATCGGTGATGTTCTGCTGACGCTGGGCATTCTGCTTGGGCAACGCATCGCTGTTCGCCGGCTTCGGCTTTCCAGCCCGCGGAGTGAAAAAACAGCGCTCAAGCATGCGTCGGGCACAGAATTGCCCCCTCCTGCGCCGCTGCTACGCAAGGAACCGAAGATTACGCATGACAACACGCCCATCACGACTCCACTGCCCGAGGCTCATCTTTCCCTGTTGGCGCCGGCGAAACTGACGCGCATCGACTCGCAAAGCGCCTTTTTGAAAACCATCGATCATATGAAGGTGACCAAACCCTCCCTCCCCGAAGGAGCGCGTCCCAACGCCGATCATCTCTATGCATCCGAAGGCAAGCTCTATGCCCAGGTTGGCGAGCGCTGGTTTCAAGTCAGCGCACAAGTCGACGAGCCTGTATTCGCCCTTGATCCCGCCGACCCTGCTCATCCGGGTTTGAGCATCCGTTTCGACACGCAAGCTGCTCGCTGGCACTGGGAACTGAGGTTGCGCTTGCGCGGCGGTGGTCCGACCGGGAGGATCGAGGCGTTACGCCGCGAAAAGGCCAAGCGCAAGGCTGACACGTGGCAGGTACTGCATCGGTTCATCGAACAGGAAGCCGGACGCAAGGCCGACCTGAGCGAAGCCTTGGAGCCCCTGAACGAAGCTGACGAGCAAGCACCGCTGTCCGAGGCTGAAATCACGCTCTACATCACCAAGGCCGATGAGCTCGCCAGCTCCTACACCGGGGCGCTGGCGACACTGGAGCAGTGGCGTGAAGCCGGCGGTGCCGGGGGGTTTTATCAATCGCAACTGATGCGCATGACCGTCGAACAGCATCGCTTCCTCAGCGGCTGGATGCGCATGAAGCTGCGCGAATACGCAAAAATCGTCTTGCCACAGATCAACCCGGCAGAGCCAGCGCAAACCCGTTCACGCCAGACCCAGATGACCGCGGGGCGCAACGCCATTGCCGTGAGCGACGAAATGGTCGAACGCCTCGATCAACTGCACGCTTCGCTCGAAAGGCTCAACCATCACTCCGGTGCAACCCAGAACGTCGCGGGTGACCTCAGGAGGCTGCTGCCTTCATTCTCGCGTCGAGATCTGCACGCCAATGAAATCGGTATGTCCATCGAGCTGTCATTGCGCGATGCACCGGACAGCACTCTGGATCCGCTACGGCAACTGATTGTGCCGATTTTCGAGGGCGCCGCCGACGCCGGGCATGGTTTGGCCGAGCGCCGCAACAGGGCACAACCTGCCGAGACACAAGCCGTGGCGGTCGTGAGGCTCAGTGCGCTGGTCGACCGTCTGGCCGATGCCAAACGGCGCCTGCAAGAAGTGTTCGACAGCTCCGCCGCGCAACTGCAAACCGAACGCTTCCTGCGGGTTCAGCAGTTGGTGGAAGGGTTTCATGAGATGGCACGTGAGGCCCTGCTCAAGGCATTGCCGGAACCTGAAGAGCTTCCGCTTGCGGCGATGGCCAGACTCGAACCGACCCCCGCGGCTTCGCGCGCGGTCGGGCGGGTCAACCGGGCACGGCCACAGGTCATCGAACCTCGCAGGGCTGCTCCAGAACCCGCGCCGGTAGTCGAGCAAATGCCTATCGTGCGCGCTCCGGCCAGGCGCATGTTACCTGTAACGGCTCTGGGCGACGAACCGCTGGTGGACAACGCCATGTCGATGATCGCCGGACTCGAAGCGTTCATCAAACGCCTGCGCATCGATGCGCAACGACCCTCGCGAATTCCGGCAGACATGAAAGATCTGTTCGATCAACAGGCCACTCGCCTCGATCAGGCGGCGGTGAGTGTCGATGAAATATTTGCGCGCAGAAGTGCCGATTTTCCGATTGCAACTTTGGCTAGCGAACTGCGCACGGCCGCGACACGTTTGCGCGGCGAAGGCATCAGTATCTACGGCAGTATGCTTACCGGCCGCAGGCCGCGAGAAAGCTATCTGCAGTGGTTACACGAGCACAATCTGGTGCAGATCGTCAAAGACGAGCGTGGCCGCATTCGCACGAAACAACGCAAAGATTTTTTTCAGGAATATCGGATCCTCGATATCAGCCGCCAGAACAAAACCCTTTGGGTCGCACACTTCCATTACGACAAACTGGCTGATCCGGATGAGCACTTCACTGCCGCGCACCTGAAGTTTGCCGACAGTTATCTGCAAAATCTGCCGAGCAAATCACGCCAGGAGCTGGAGCACTTCGATGCGGTGGATAATCTGCTGCGCCGGATCGTCACTCCAGCGGTACGGGATCTGTTTCTTCATCCTCAACAGGCGGGCCCCGCCGAAGCGTAAAACCCTGATGCGGTCACTCACACCAGACACTGCGCAAGCGTGCCAGAGCCGCTTCAATTTGCGGCTCCGGCACCGCGGCGAAGCCCAGTACCAACCCGGCGCACTGCTGCGCCGGCCGAGGTGAGTCGGGTAACCAATAGCTACTCAGGCCATTGACCTCGACACCCACTTGTTCGGCCAGGGCAATCAACTCACCTTCGCGGGCGACGTTCGCCACCGGTACCGTCAGGTGCAAGCCTGCGGCTACCGCCGGCAAGCTGCCAACGTCGGCAATATCTCCCGGCCAATGCGCCAGCAAGCAGTCGCGCCGGCTCAGGGCAGCACGACGCATGCGCCGGATGTGCCGTTGAAAGTGCCCAGCGGCCATGAATTCAGCCATCACCGCCTGAGTGCTCACCTCGGAATGGCGCACATCCACCGCTCGCCGCCTGGCGAAAGCTTCGACCAGCCCAACCGGCAACACCAGATACCCCAGGCGCAATGCCGGAAATGCCACCTTGCCGAATGTCCCGACGTAAATCACACGGCCCTGACGATCCAGCGCCGCCAGCGGGGCCAGTGGTGCGCCGCTGTAACGATACTCGCCGTCGTAGTCGTCTTCGATGATCCAGCCTTGGCTGCGCTCAGCCCAGGCGAGCAGCTCCAGCCTGCGCGCCAGGCTCATCACAACTCCGGTCGGGTACTGGTGGGAGGGGGTGACATAGGCCAGCCGACAATCGGCAACTTCAGCCAATGCGCGACAATTGATGCCCTCTTCATCCACCGGCACGCCATGCAAGCGACCGCCCGCTACCGCAAAGGCGTGACCGGCGGCCCGGTACCCCGGATTTTCGATCCCGACCACATCGCCGGGTTGCACCAGCAGCTGTGCACAAAGGCTAATGCCCTGTTGCGCACCACTGGTGATCAGAATTTGCTCAGCAGAACACTGCATGCCGCGCGAACTACGCAAATAGGCGGCGATCATGCCGCGCAATCGCGCATCGCCTGCCGGATCGCCGTAACACAGTTGCTGTAAATCCGGTTTACGCCAGAAAGCCGCGTTGAGCTTGGCCCATACCTCAAAAGGAAACAGATCAAACGCGGGCACACCGACGCGAAAAGCACGTGGCGGACCACTCGGAGGCAGGGCCAAATGGTTCTTTTCTATACGTGCGAACGTATCGCTGTGGATAACTTTACTGGATGAAAAAACAGGTAAATCCAGCCAATTTGTGGATAAGGCTGTGGGTAAGCCTGTTGAAAACCCTGTGGATACTTTTGTGGATAGTTTTTCCGTCGAGCTTGGCGCTTGGGGTAATTGCGCAACGTAAGTGCCGTCCCCTACTCGCCCCTCGATGAACCCCTCGGCATACAACTGATCGTAGGCGCGCACCACGCTATTGCGAGAGATGGCCAATGCCTTCGCCAGATCGCGACTGGCCGGCAAACGCGTACCGCTGACCAGACGTCCATCCAGCACGCGCAGGCGCAAAGCCTGATAGAGCTGACGACTCAAGCCCTGACGGCGATCGAGCTCGATTCCGGCCGGATTGAATGGCATCGAAAGGGCAGTTTGCTCAGGCATGGCAATGGACCTATGAAATTGGTCATCAATGGCTCTTACAACAGACCAATAGCCTGCCTAGGATGCAGGCATTCGCCAAGGAAAATCTGTCCATGTACACGCCACGCGCCTTTGCCATCGAAGAACTGTCCCAACTGCACGAACTGATCCTCGCCACTCGCCTCGCGATTCTGGTCACCCACGGCGAAAACGGTCTGCAAGCCAGCCATGTGCCGGTGCTGCTGCATTGCAAGCAAGGCGAGTACGGCACGTTGTACGGGCACCTGGCCCGCGCCAACCCACAGTGGAAAGACCTGCGCGACGGCGCCGAAGCCATGCTGATTTTTGCTGGCGCCGACGCCTACATCAGCCCGGGCTTTTACCCGAGCAAAGCCGAACACGGCAAAGTCGTGCCGACCTGGAACTACATCGCCGTGCATGCTTATGGCCACGCCGAAACCTTCAGCGATGGCGGGCGTCTGCTCGACATCGTCAGCACCCTCACCGACCGTCACGAGGCCGGCCGCGCCCAGCCGTGGTCAGTCGACGACGCGCCTGCCGATTACATCGACGGCATGCTCAAAGCCATTGTCGGATTCGCGATTCCTATCGACCGTCTCGAGGGCAAGCGCAAACTCAGCCAGAACCGCAGCGCCGAGGACATTGCCGGCGTGCGCGAAGGCCTCGCTGCCAGCCCCGAAATCAACGACCAAACCCTCGCCCGCTTGATGCGCTAAGGAAATCACCATGAGTCAGATCGAGATTCGCCAGGTCAGCGCCGCCGACCGCGCCGCTTGGTTGCCGCTGTGGCAGGCCTACCTGCGGTTCTACAACACCGAACTGCCGGACGCGGTCACCGACAGCACCTGGCAACGCTTTCTCGACCCGAGCGAACCGACCCACGCGGCATTGGCCTGGGCCGATGGCAAAGCCGTGGGCATGGTGCATTACATCTATCATCGCTCGAACTGGAGCATCGAAAACTCCTGCTACCTGCAAGATTTGCTGGTCGCTCCAGAAACTCGAGGCACCGGCGTAGGCCGTCTGCTGATCGAACATGTTTACGCCACCGCCAAGGCTGACGGCTGCGGCAAAGTGCACTGGCTGACCCACGAAACCAACGCTACCGCGATCCAGCTCTACGAGCGTATCGCCGAACGCCCGGGTTTCATCCAGTTTCGCAAAGCCATTTAAGGAGACGCACGCATGAGCATTTCACCGGCCGACTGGAAAGGCGTCCCCGCCCCCACCGCCCCCCTGCTTGAAGGACGCTTCATCCGTCTGGAACGACTCGACCCGGCGCGTCACGCCGACGAGCTGTTCGCCGCACTCGAAGGCCCCGGTGCCGATCCGAAGCTGTGGGATTATTTGCCCTATGGCCCCTTCCCGGAACGCAACGTTTTCAACACTTGGCTCAACAACCACGCGGCTGCCAGCGACCCGTATTTTTTCGCTGTCATCGACCGCGCCAGCGCTCAGGTGCAAGGCATCCTCAGCCTGATGTCGATCGTCCCGGCCCAAGGTCGCATCGAGATCGGCCACGTCACCTTCGGCGCGCCGATGCAGCGCTCGCCGAAAAGCACGGAGGCGGTTTACCTGCTGGCCAAGCACTCCTTCGATCTTGGCTACCGCCGCCTCGAATGGAAATGCAACAACGGCAACGCCCGCTCCAAGTACGCCGCCGAGCGCTTGGGTTTCAGCTTTGAGGGGGTGTTCCGCCAGCACATGGTGGTCAAGGGCCAGAACCGCGATACCGCGTGGTACTCGATTCTGGATGGCGAGTGGCCGGCGATTGCGGCAGGGTTCGAGCAGTGGTTGTCCGACGAAAATCAGACACCCGACGGGCAGGTGAAAGGCTTGGTTGAGTGCCGTTCCTGATTATCTGAAAGCAAAAGATCGTCCGAACGCGGCCCGAGCCTGCGGCAGCTCCTACACGGGATTGACGTTCACCCTGTAGGAGCTGCCGCAGGCTGAGATCTTTTGATCTGTTTTCAGCCCAGCTTTTGTGCGAGCACCGCAATATGTTCCGGCCCGATCCCGCAGCAACCGCCCAAATGGCTGGCACCGCGCTGTTGCCAATCAATCGCCCAGTGCAAGTAACCCGGTGGATCGAGGTCTTCGCGCAACGGATCGAGTCCGTCATTGGCAGTGGCCTCTTTGGGCTGCGGCGGAAATGCATTGGCGTAAGCGCCAATATGAATGTTCACCCCCAGACGCTCGAAGGTTTCACGTGCCGCGTCGATCGCTGCGCCAATCACTTCCGGCTGACTGCAATTGAACAACAACGTCTCGACGCCCAACTCAGTCGCCACCGCCGCCGCTTCGGCGACCGGCTCACCAGAGCGCAGGCGCGGCACTTCATCGGTGTCTTCATCCTTCAAAGTGAACGACAACCAGAACGGTTTGCCATCCTTCGGCAACCCCGCATGAATGGCTCGCGCCTCGATGATCGAACTCTGGGTTTCCGCCAGCCACAGATCAACATGCGGTGCCAGGCCATTGACCAAGGGCGCCAGCAACTCGTTCACTCGGTCGGCGTTGAACAGATCCGGACGATAGGAGCCAAACAGCGGCGGCAATGAGCCGGCCACCCGCACGGACTTTCCCGATGTCTGCACCGCACGCCGCGCCAGCTCACCGGCCAACGCTGCCAGCGCCTGCCCTTCAGCGGCGAAACGCTCTTCACCAATATGGAACGGCACCACGGCATAACTGTTGGTGGTAATCACATTGGCGCCACTGGCGATGTAAGCCGCGTGTACCGCCTCGACCGCTTGCGGTGCTTCGCTCAATGCCAGCGCCGACCACTCCGGCTGACGAAATGGCGCTCCGGCGCGCTGCAACTCACGGCCCATGCCGCCATCGAGAATAATCGTGCTGCCTGCGCCCATATGCTTTTCACTCATATGCTTATGAAAATAACTCACTATCAGAGTCGTTCTTATAACTATTTAATACGCACCATTCCGTTAAAAACAACCTCTTTTTTACCCAGGGATCGACTGTGAAATTTCAACCGCTACTGGCCCTGGGCCTGACGATTCTGGCCGCCTCCACGCAAGCCTTTGGTGGCACGACGCTGGACCGTATCGAGCAAAAGAAAGAACTGGTCGGGGTGCTGATGGAAAGCTATCCACCGTTCTCGTTTCTCAATGACCAGAATCAACTGGATGGCTTCGACGTGGATGTCGCCAAAGCCGTGGCTGACAAGTTAGGTGTCAAGCTGCGACTGGAAACGCCGTCCTGGGACGTCATTGCGGCCGGCCGCTGGAGCGGACGCTACGACATCTGCATCTGCTCGATGACGCCGAGCAAGGCCCGCGCCGAGGTATTCGACTTCCCGGTCGAGTACTACGCTTCGCCGGCAGTGATCGTGGTCAATGCCAAGGATGAGCGGATCCACGCTGCCAAGGATTTGAGTGGCAAAAAAGTCGGCCTCACCAGCGCGTCCAGTTACGAAAGCTATCTGAACAAGAACCTGGTCATCGAAGGCGCTGAAGACACGCAGTTGCAGTACCCGTTCGACGATGTGCAGATCGCTCCGTACGATACTGACAACGTCGCCTTCCAGGATCTGGGCCTGGGCGCCGGCGTGCGCCTGGATGCCATCCTCACTAACCTCGTCACCGCGCAGCCACGCCTGAACGAAGACAAGCGCTTCAAACTGGCCGGCGCGCCGCTGTATTCGGAGCCGAACTCGGTGGCCATCGAAAAGGGCGATGCGCAATGGGACGCCAAGGTGCGTGAAGTCTTCGCGCAACTGAAACAGGACGGCACCCTGAGCAAGCTGTCGCAAAAATGGATCGGCGCTGATATCAGCCAATGACTTCTTTCCCGACACCGCCACAGCCGCCGCAACCGGTGGCTGAATCACGCCTGCAACGCTTGTTTGGTTTTCGTACGCGGCTGTACCTGACCTGGGCAGCGTTGGTCTGCCTGTTCGCCGGGTTCTTCCTGAGCTTCGACCTGAAGTTCTCGATCATCCTCGACAAGCTGCCCAATCTGGTCGGCTTGCATCTGGCGCCCAACGGCTTTCTGCAGGGTGCGGCGCTGACGCTTTTCCTGTGTCTGTGCTCGATTGTTGCCTCGTCCCTGCTCGGCTTCATCACGGCATTGGCACGCCTGTCGAAAAGCGCGGTGGCATTCGGCATCGCCAGTTTTTACACCTCGTTCTTTCGCGGTACGCCACTGCTCATCCAGATCTTGCTCATCTACCTGGGTTTGCCGCAATTGGGCATCGTGCCCGGCGCCATCGTCGCCGGCATAATCGCCTTGTCATTGAACTACGGCGCCTATCTCAGTGAAATCTTTCGCGCCGGCATCCTCGGGGTCGACTACGGCCAACGCGAAGCATCGCTGGCATTGGGGATGCGCGAGACGGTGATTTTCTGGCGCATCACCCTGCCGCAAGCCATGCGCACGATCATCCCGCCCACGACCAACCAGTTCATTTCGATGCTCAAGGACTCGTCGCTGATTTCGGTGATGGGCGTCTGGGAAGTGATGTTTCTCGCGCAGTCATACGGGCGCTCAAGCTACCGCTATATCGAAATGCTGACGACGGCGGCGATCATCTACTGGCTGATGTCGATTGGACTGGAATTGATTCAGGCACGCATGGAGCGCCACTACGGCAAGGCTTACGAGCGGCGGAGCTAGGGCGATTGGCGCATTGCGGGCGGCTTCGGGTTTTAATGGGGCTCTCGGCGTACCCGCACCACGCCCATTTTCATCCCAAACAATCGGAATATCGAGTCCAACGACCTCAACGTCTGATTACCCTCAGCGTGCTCTATGTGTATCAACGTGCGGACCGAAATTTTGCACATCTTAGCGAATTGGATTTGATGCAGCCCTGTCACCTCCACTCGTAAACGGCGGACGGCTTCGCTGATTTCCAATGTCCCGTCGGCTAGCGCCTCTTGAATGCTTTCGATGAGCGCCATGCGTTCGAGAACTGTCATTACCATTTTCCTCTCCAATCTTCGAGCGCCGCAAAAGGCTCAATAAACATTAATGGCGTGGGGATTCATTGATGTGAGTGCTTCGGCGTTTGAATCAAAACTTACTGCACCTGATGAGAGGAACAGGCAAAAAAACTGCAACAAAATGCAGAAATTAATATGTTTCAGCGCTGAAGATGCAAAACAATGCAGATCAACCACCGACATCATTCTGTAAAAACCCTTCGCTATACAGGACGGCCCGCTTATAACAAAAAGGCCGTCGACCCATGCCGTTCCCGCCCCAGCGTCTGTCCCTCGCCATTGCCCTGTTGGTCACCGCCACAGCAGCCCACGGCAAAACCGTGCAGATCGACACCGCCACCACGGCAGCGCAAGCACTGGGTGGCAGCGACACGCTAACGATTTCGGCGCCGGGCAGTATCACCAACAGCGGCAAGGCCGTGAGCCTGAAAGACAAGACCAGCGATGCGGGTGTGGTGATCGATAACGCCGGCAAAATCGTTTCCACCGGCGGCCGGGCCATCGACAGCAGCGGCGACCTGACCCAGGCGCGCAACTACACAATCTACAACCGCAGTGGCGGGCAGATTCTCGGCGCCAACGACGCCTTGCGCATCGACAGCAACTTCGTCAGCGGCAGCCTGTTGATCGACAACAGCGGCATCATTCGTTCGACCACCGGCCAGGGGCTGGACCTCGATGCGCTGCGCAGTGACGGCGTGAAGACCACGATTATCAACCGCGCCGGCGGGCTGATTCGCGGCGACGCCAGTGACGGCATGAAGACCGGCGCCAACGCGAGCATTTCCAACTACGGCGAGATTTCCACCGGCGATTCGCACAATGCCGACGAGAAGTTCGACGGCATTGATATCGACTCCGCCAGCGGTGTCAGCGTGACCAATTACGGAGTGATTTCCGGTGGCCGTCACGGCATCACTACCGATCTCGGCGCGACGCTGGTCAACTACGGGGAAATCACTGGCCGCAATGGTTCCGGGTTCGGTTCCGACGGCGATGGCACCGTGATCAACCACGGCACCATCACTGGCGCTTACTCAGGCTTGCAAGCGAACGGTGACGGCGATGGCGTGGACATCGACAAGATCGCCCACATTGAAAACTACGGGACCATTCAGGGCATCGGTGCAGGCGGTGTGGACAAGGGCGGTTTCGCCAACGGCAGCGAAGGTATCGCGCTGGGCGGCGGTTACATTCTCAACACCAGCGGCGCGCTGATCAGCGGTGCCGACAGCGCCATTCTGGTTGACGATGGCAGTGGCGGCTCGGGACTGGCGGCGACCACTCTGGAGAACTTCGGCACCATTCAAGGCCTCAACGGTTTCGGCGTGAAGCTGGTCGGCGAATTTGCCGACAACGTGATCAACGGCGGCACCATCAGAGGCAGCAACGGCCTGGCGCTGGACCTGGGCGGCGGCAACGACAGCCTGACTTTGCGCAATGGCAGCCGTTTCGTCGGCATGGTCGATGGCGGCAGCGGTTACGACCGCGTGGTGATGGACGACGCGGCCGGCGGCAGTTTCGGCGCCAGTCGCAACTTCGAATGGCTGGAGGTCAAGCAAGGCGCGTGGACACTCACAGGCAGTGGTGATTTCAGCGACGGCGGCACGGTGCGCAACGGCGCGACACTGATCAACCAGGGTGGTATTGCCGGCAGCCTGACCATCGACGCGGGCGGCGTGTATGCCGGTGGCGGTTCGGTGGGCAGCCTCAACGTCAACGGCACCTTGCGCACCGATACCGGCCTTGGCCGCGCGACCATCATTCACGACTTGAACATGGGCAGCGCGTCCACGCTCGCCTACGGCGTCAATGCCGATGGCAGCAGCGCGCCGCTGCAGGTCGGCGGCATCGCCAATCTGAACGGTGCGACTCTCGCGGTAAATCCCGGCGCCGGTACTTATCCGTGGCAGAGCCAATACACCGTGTTGCAGGCCGCGCAGGTCAACGGCACGTTCGGCAAGGTCACCAGCGATTACGCGTTTCTCACGCCGACGCTTGCCTACACGCCGACCCAGGTTGATCTGACATACACCCGCAACGACGTCGCCTTCAATCAATTCGCGGTCACCGGCAACGGCAGCAACGCCGCCAACAGCCTCGCCTCCATGGGTAAAAACAATGCGCTGTACAACGCGTTGCTCAACACCACTCAAAGCAGCGCCGGCGCGGCCATCGAGCAACTGGCCGGCGCCAGCAACGCCAGCCTGACCAGCGCCACCCTCGGCGCCAGTAGCCAGGTCGGCAGCAGCATGCTCTCGGCCATGCAACAAATGGGCGGCAGTCCGGGTTTGCTGGTCGGTCTCGATCAACGCGAGACGCCCGTGTTGGCAGCCAATGGCGTGCCCTCGGAAGCGCGCAACCTGAACGACCCGAATGCGCGCGGTCGCCTCTGGCTGCAAGGCATCGGCGGCTACGGCAAGCTCGATGGCGAACACGGCAGCAGCGGTCTCGAACAACGCACCAAGGGCAGTGTGCTCGGTGCTGACTGGGCACTGGATTCGGCATGGCGTCTGGGCGTGCTCGGCGGTTATTCGAAAACCGAGCTCGACGCGACCGGCGTCGATGGCAACGTCGAGAGCTGGCATGCCGGTGTTTACGCACTGCATCAGAACGGCCCGATTTCCCTGCGTCTGGGCGCGGCGTACAGCGGCCATCAAGGTGAAAGCAAACGGACCATCGCCTTCAATGGTTTCAGCGACCGACCGAAAGGCGATTACGACGCCGACAGCCAGCAAGCCTTCGCCGAACTGGGTTACGCCATGGGCAGCGGCCGCTTCAGCGCCGAGCCCTTCGCCAGCCTCGGCTACCAGCGCTACCACCGCGACAGCTACCAGGAAAAGGGAGGCGCCGCCGCCCTGCAGGTCGACAGTCAGACGCAAGACAACTTCAGCAGCACCTTCGGCCTGCGACTGGCGCGCCTGAGCAGCCTCGACAATGGTATGAGCGTGACGCCGCGCATGGCCGCCGGATGGAAACACACCTATGGCGATGTCAGCAGTTCGACGCGACAGGCGTTTGTGGTCGGTGGCACGGCGTTCAGTGTCGATGGCAGCTCGCTGGATCGGGACAGTCTGGTGCTCGAGGCTGGACTGGATGTGGGCATTTCCGCGCGGCATACGCTGGGGGTCGGGTACAGCGGCGAGATTGGCAGCGACAGCCGTAACCACGGCTTGATTGGTAATTGGCAGATGAGTTTCTGATGATGAATAGTCGGCGCTGTCTTGGTTGGTTGTAAGAAAAGTCACCGAGCAAACCATGTAAAAACATCCCTTGCGTTTCTGGTGGGAGATTTCTACAAAACCATCCGAAGCTGCCCGCGGAGCTGCGGGAAGTAGCTGACATCGTTTTTTTTGCCAGGCTCCTAGAGTCGAGTCTTCTGTCTAAAGAGGCTCGACTCGATGTTCGCTCAACATACATTCCGCCCTCACCATCTTGCATTGGCAATTGCACTAACCATGGCATGGACCGAAATTTCCATCGCACAACAGCAAGATACTCAGGTCGTCGAAAGCATTATTGAAGACACACCCAAAAAGCCTCGCAAGAGAACGCCAAAACCTGCCACCGATACATCGGCAGCTCCCACAGTGGTGGAGGCGATCGATCAGAAAACGACACCGGCCAGCCCTCCACCACCCGGCACGCCAACGCCAACGCCGGACCGTGTATCGCTTACAGAAGCGCAGATGAGCCAAACGGGTCAGGCGCTCCTCAACAGCATCGAGCAAAAACATTCACCATTGTCAGAACCTCAACCAGGTCAGAATCCTCAGGCACCTGCCCAACTGGAAAAACCCACTCTTCCTGCCACGCCCTCAAACGCCGCGATCACTGCCCTGCTCGACGCCAACCACGCAACGTCCGGTTTGGCCCTCGAACAACTCGCCGCCGGCAGCAATGCCAACCTCGCCAAAGCCACATTGAGCAGCGTCACCCCGGTGAGCGCGAGCATGCTGTCGGCCATGCGCCAATTGGATAACCGCAGCGGCGCCGCTTACAACTACGGCAACTCACCACGCCAGGCCAGCAAAGGTGCGCAAGGCGGGCGGGTGTGGATTCAGGCGCTCGGGCATGGCGGCAGTGTCGACCGCGAGTTCGACAGCACCTTGAAACACGCCACCCAAGGTTTGGTGATGGGCGCCGACTGGCGTCTGAACGAGCAATGGCACTTCGGCTTGCTTGGCGGAAAATCCCAGACCCGCCTCGACGCCCGTCAATACGACGGCGACCTCGACAGCTGGCACCTCGGGGCCTACGCCGTACGTCAGGACGGGCCGCTGGCACTGCGCTTCGGCGCCACCTATGGCAGCCACGACGGCAGCAGCAAACGCCGGGTCGCATTCAACGGCTTCAGTGACCGCCTCAAGGGCAGCTACGACGCGAATACCCAACAAGCCTTTGCCGAAATCGGTTTCAACATCGGTCGCCAGAACCTGACCTTCGAACCCTTCGCCAGTCTTGGGTATCAACGCTATCAACGCGACAGCTACACGGAAAAAGGTGGCGATGCGGCACTGAAAGTATTCGGGCAAACCCGGGACAACCTCAGCACCACGCTGGGCTTTCGCGCAGCGAAAACCGGCCAGTTGAATAACGGCATGAGCCTGACCCCAAGATTCAGTGCGGGCTGGAAACACCTGTACGGCGAGCTCGAGAGTGACACGAGTCAGCAACTGGTCAAAGGTGGCAAGCGCTTCGCGGTGACGGGGGCGGAACTGGATCGCAACAGTCTGGCCGTGGACGCAGGATTGGATCTTGGCCTATCGTCCAACCACACCCTCGGCGTGGGCGTGACCGGTGACTTCGGCACCGAGAGCCGCTCTCACGGCGTGATGGGCCAATGGCGCATGGCGTTCTAACAGACACAACGCTCACTGTAGGAGCTGCCGAAGACTGCGATTTTTTGATGTTGTTTTGGATTAATAAAAACCTAGATCAAGAGATCACAGCCTGCGGCAGCTCCCATAGGGCAAAAATCCAGGCAAAAAAAAGGGGAGCACATGCCCCCCCGAGGTTTAAAGCGTTGGATCGCGGCCGTTATCTCAGCCTTCGATCTCGATCAGAATTTCGCCCGGATTGACTCGATCGCCCTTGGCCACATGAATCGCGGTGACCTTGCCGGCAATCGCCGCCTGGACTTCGGTTTCCATTTTCATCGCTTCGGTGATCAGCACAGCCTGACCGGCCTTGACGGTGTCGCCCTCCTTGACCAGCACATCGACGATGTTGCCGGGCATGGTGGTGCTGACATGGCCCGGTGCCGAAGCTTGCTTGCGCTTGCTGCTGCCACCGCCGACGAATTCGTTGAGCGGTTCGAACACCACTTCTTCCGGCATGCCGTCGATGGACAGGTAGAAGTGACGCTTGCCTTCGGCCTTGACGCCGACACCGGTGATGTCGACGCGGTAGGTTTCACCGTGCACGTCGATGACGAACTCGGTCGGCACGCCTTCGCCCCCCGCCGACGCAACGCTGCCAGCCTCCGGGATCGGCAGCAGCACTTCCGGCGTGAGGGTGCCGGCGGCACGCTCTTCGAGGAACTTGCGGCCGATGTCCGGGAACATGGCGAAGGTCAGCACGTCTTCTTCCGACTTGGCCAATGCGCCGATATCGGCACGCAGCTTGGTCATTTCCGGCTTGAGCAGGTCGGCCGGACGCACATCGATGACTTCTTCGCTGCCGATCGCTTGGCGACGCAGTTTCTCGTTGACCACGCCCGGCGCCTTGCCGTAGCCGCCCTGCAGGTACAGCTTCACTTCGTTGGTGATGGTCTTGTAACGCTCGCCGGCCAAGACGTTGAAGAACGCCTGGGTGCCGACGATCTGCGAAGTCGGGGTCACCAGCGGCGGGAAGCCGAGGTCTTCACGCACGCGCGGGATTTCCGCCAGCACTTCGCCCATGCGATTGAGGGCGCCCTGCTCTTTCAACTGGTTGGCAAGGTTGGAAATCATCCCGCCCGGCACCTGGTTGACTTGCACACGGGTATCGACGGCGGTGAATTCGCTTTCAAACTGGTGGTACTTCTTGCGCACGGCGTAGAAGTACAGGCCGATCTCTTGCAGCAGTTCGAGGTTCAGACCGGTGTCGTACTCGGTGCCCTTGAGCGCGGCGACCATCGACTCGGTGCCCGGGTGGCTGGTGCCCGAAGCGAAGCTGGAGATCGCGGTGTCGATATGGTCGGCGCCGTTTTCGATAGCCTTGAGCTGGCACATGGTCGCCAGACCAGCCGTATCGTGGGAGTGGATGAACACCGGCAGCGATTGCTCGGCTTTCAACGCGCGAACCAGTTCACCGGTAGCGTAAGGGGTCAGCAGACCGGCCATGTCCTTGATCGCCACCGAGTCGCACCCCATGGCTTCCATCTGCTTGGCTTGCGCCACGAACGCATCGATGGTGTGCACCGGGCTGGTGGTGTAGGCGATGGTGCCTTGGGCATGTTTGCCAGCCGCTTTCACCGCTTCGATGGCCACGCGCAGGTTACGCACGTCGTTCATCGCGTCGAAGATACGGAACACGTCGATGCCATTCACCGCAGCCTTGGCGACGAAGGCTTTGACCACGTCGTCGCTGTAGTGGCGGTAGCCGAGCAGGTTCTGCCCGCGCAGGAGCATTTGCAGGCGGGTGTTAGGCAGCGCCGCGCGCAGTTGGCGCAGACGCTCCCACGGGTCTTCTTTCAGAAAGCGAACACAGGCGTCGAACGTCGCGCCGCCCCAGCATTCCAGCGACCAGTAGCCGACTTTGTCGAGCTTGTCGCAGATCGGCAGCATGTCTTCGGTGCGCATGCGGGTGGCGAGCAGCGATTGGTGAGCGTCGCGCAGGATGGTATCGGTTACGAAGATCTTCTTGGACATTGTTGTATTCCTCACAGGCCTGCGTGGGCGGCGATGGCGGCGGCGATGGCCAGGGCCAGCTCTTCGGGTTTGCGCTTGATCGAGTAGTTGGTCAGTTCCGGGTGGCTTTCAACGAAGCTGGTATTGAACTGGCCGCTACGGAATTCCGGGTTGCGCAGGATTTCCTGGTAATACGCGGCGGTGGTCTTCACGCCTTGCAGACGCATGTCGTCCAGCGCGCGCAGGCCACGGTCCATCGCCTCTTCCCAGGTCAGCGCCCAGACCACCAGTTTCAGGCACATCGAGTCGTAGAACGGCGGAATGGTGTAGCCGGTGTAGATTGCCGTGTCGGTGCGCACGCCCGGGCCACCGGGGGCGTAATAACGGGTGATCTTGCCGAAGCTCGGCAGAAAGTTGTTCTTCGGGTCTTCGGCGTTGATGCGGAACTGCAACGCGAAACCCCGGTGCTGAATGTCTTCCTGCTTCACCGACAGCGGCAGGCCGGAGGCGATGCGGATCTGCTCGCGGACGATGTCGATCCCGGTGATTTCTTCGGTGATGGTGTGTTCCACCTGCACCCGGGTGTTCATCTCCATGAAGTACACCTCGCCCTCGGCGAGCAGGAACTCCACGGTACCGGCGTTCTCGTAACCCACCGCCTTGGCCGCACGCACCGACAGGTCGCCGATGTAGGCACGCTGTTCTGGAGTCAGTTGCGGGCTCGGGGCGATTTCGATGAGCTTCTGGTTGCGACGCTGGATCGAGCAGTCGCGCTCGAACAGGTGCACGACGTTGCCGAAGCTGTCGCCGAGAATCTGCGCTTCGATGTGCTTGGGGTTAACGATGCATTTTTCCAGGAACACTTCGGCAGAACCGAAGGCCTTGGTCGCTTCGGAAATCACCCGAGGGAAATTCTGTTCGAGCTCTTCGCGACTGTTGCAGCGACGGATGCCGCGCCCGCCACCACCGGAGGTGGCTTTGAGCATGACCGGGTAACCAATGCGGTCGCCCTCGGCCAAGGCTTCTTCGATGTCGGCGACATTGCCTTCGGTGCCCGGCGTGACCGGCACACCGGCCTTGATCATGCTGCGGCGCGCTTCGGTCTTGTCGCCCATGCGGCGAATGACTTCTGCCGACGGGCCGATGAATTTGATTCCGCGTTCAGCGCAGATGTCTGCCAGTTCGGCGTTCTCCGAGAGGAAACCGTAACCCGGGTGCAGTGCATCACAGCCGGTTTCAACCGCCAGGTTCACCAGCTTGCGCGGGTTCAGGTAACCGGCCAGTGGCTCGGCACCGATGCTGTGGGCCTCGTCCGCACGCTTCACATGCAAGGCATGGCGGTCGGCGTCGGAAAAAATCGCAACCGAGCGAATGCCCATTTCGGCGCAGGCTCGCACGATTCGTACGGCAATCTCACCACGGTTGGCGATCAGGATCTTTGTTATCACTTGGAGGTTCCCTTGAGCCGGTGGCACCACGACCTGCTAGACCCAGGTCGACGCGTGACCAAATGTTTCAATTTAGTCGCAGGTCCACACTAGCGCTCATGAGGGATTAACAAAAATGAATAAAAATTGGGTCATGCATAAGTAAAGACTTATAGTTGAAACATTCGCCAGCCGTCAGAGCCGATAAAAAATGCGTAAGTCCTTGATGCGTATGACATTGCGTCAATTGCAGATCTTCAATGAAGTGTGTGATTTACGCTCTTACAGCCGCGCAGCCGAGGAAATGTCCCTCACGCAACCTGCCGTGAGCCTGCAGATTCGTCAGCTGGAAGAGCTGATCGGCCAGCCATTATTCGATTATGTCGGCAAAAAACTCTACATGACCGAAGCCGCTGAAGCACTTCAGCGCGCCAGCCGGGACATTTTCGGGCGCCTGGAAAACCTCGATATGCAGCTCTCGGACATGCAGGGATCGCTGCAAGGTCAGCTGAAACTGGCGGTGGAGTCCAGCGCCAAATATTTCGTCCCGCACCTGTTCGCCGCGTTCAAACGCCAGCATCCGGAAGTGAATCTGCAACTGACCGTGGTCAACCGTGGCCAAGTGATCCGCCGACTTTCCGATAACCGCGATGACTTGGTAATCATGTCGATGGTGCCCCAGGACATGGGCCTGGAATTTCTGCCGTTTCTCAACAATCCGATTGTTGCCGTGGCGCGCCCGGATCACCCGTTGGCGCACATGGGCCCGCTGCGCTTGCAGGACCTTGAGCCTTACACGCTGCTGATCCGCGAACCCGGCTCGGGCACACGCCTGGCCTGCGAAGAGTATTTCAAAGAGAAGCGCGTGCACTTCACTCAGACTCAGGAAGTCGCTTCGGCCGAAGCACAGCGCGAATGCGTGCAGGCGGGTCTGGGCCTGGCGCTGTTGACGCGCCACGCCCTGAACCTGGAGCTGGCGACCGGCGGACTCGTCGAGTTGCCGGTCGAGGAACTGCCGCTGCTGCGTAGCTGGTGCCTGGTGCAAGCGAAAGCCAAACGCTTGTCACCGGTGGCGCACGCCTTCCTGGCGTTCATCCGCAGCGAACGCGTGCAGATCAGCGCGCTGGTTGAGCGCTTCGACGGGAAGCTGCGGGTGCTGCCTGCCAGTGAGTGATGTCGGGAAAGTCGCCGATTTCAGCTTGAAGCTGGCGCAGCTCGAAGCGATCTTCGATAGCGCGGCGAAATTCCATGCGGCGCTGGTCTTCCTGCTGACGACGGGTTTTCGCGGCGCTGTTGCGTTCTTCGTAAGGCTGAGCCATTTCGAGTCTCCCAAGGCGATTACGGGAGTTTCACGATAGGCGGGAGGGATGACGGTTTGATGAAAGCTGCCGTCAAAAAAGCAAAAGATCGCAGCCTCCGGCAGCTCCTACATTGATCCGTGTAGGAGCTGCCGAAGGCTGCGATCTTTTGATCTTAATCATCCAGGGCTTTGGCGGCTTTTGGCGACAAGCGCAGGCTGCGCAGACTGCGCTTGACGCTCTTGAGGTGATTGACCAGGCTCGGCCCGCGCGCCATGGCCACGCCCATCGCCAGCACATCGATCACCACCAGGTGGGCGATACGCGAAGTCAGCGGCGTATAGATTTCGGTGTCTTCATGCACATCGATCGCCAGATTGACGGTCGACAATTCGGCCAACGGCGTCTGGCTCGGGCACAGGGTGATCAGCGACGCACCGCTCTCACGAACAAGGTTGGCGGTGATCAGCAAATCCTTGGAACGCCCGGACTGCGAAATACAAATCGCCACATCGGTCGGCTTCAGGGTTACCGCCGACATCGCCTGCATGTGCGGATCGGAATACGCCGCTGCGGTCAGCAGCAATCGGAAAAACTTGTGCTGCGCGTCCGCCGCTACTGCGCCGGAAGCACCAAAGCCGTAGAACTCGACCCGCTGCGCCTGCGACATCAGCGTCACCGCGCGCTGCAACTCAATCGGATCGAGCTTCTCGCGAACTTCCATCAGCGTGTGCAACGTGGTGTCGAAAATCTTCAGGCTGTAGTCGGCGACCGAGTCGTCTTCGTGGATCGCGAACTGGCCGAAGCTGGCACCGGCGGCCAGGCTTTGCGCCAGTTTGAGTTTCAGATCCTGGAAGCCGGAGCAACCGATGGCGCGACAGAAGCGCACAATGGTCGGCTCACTGATGCCGACGCTGTGGGCCAGATCGGCCATGGAACTGTGCATCACCGCCGCAGGGTCAAGCAGCACGTGGTCGGCGACCTTGAGCTCCGACTTGCGTAACAGGTGACGTGACTGGGCAATGTGTTGCAGCAGATTCAAGGGGCTGGACTCTTCTTATGGGCAAGGATGTAGCACGCTTGTAGTTATACTACATGAATTGGCTTTTTGCCTGCTCAATGCGTAACTCCATGTCCCCATATCAGGCGCGATGAGCTGCATGTAGCCCTTAAAACGGTTTTTCCTGCTCGCGCAAAAGCCCGGCCAGCGCGGCAGCCTCCACCGGACGGCTGATCAGATAGCCTTGTACTTCATCGCAACGCTCGACGCGTAAAAACTCCAGCTGATCCTGGCGCTCGACACCTTCCGCCACCACCTTCAGCGACAAGCCATGGGCCATGGCGATGATCGCCCGGGTAATCGCCGCATCCTCGCTGCCCTCGCCCAATCCACGAATGAACGCCTGATCGATCTTCACGTAATCCACCGGAATGCGCTTGAGGTAACTCAGCGACGAATAGCCGGTGCCGAAGTCGTCGATGGCCAGTTTCACCCCCAGATCACGCAACTGCTGGAAAGTGGCGATGATGTGTTCAACGCTGTCGAGCAACTGGCTTTCGGTCAGTTCCAGCTCAAGGTAGTGCGGCGCCAGCCCGGTTTCCTCCAACACCTGGCGCACCAGACTGACCAGTTTGCCCTGACGCAGCTGATGCACCGACAGATTCACCGAAACGCGGATCGGCGCAAGCCCCTGACGTTGCCATTCGCACGCCTGCCAACACGCCTGGCGCAGGACAAACTCGCCGATCGGCCCGATCAGTCCGGTTTCCTCGGCCAGCCCGATGAAATCTCCCGGTGGTACTCGGCCCATGGTCGGATGATCCCAACGCACCAGCGCTTCGGCGGCATTCAGCCGTCCCGATTCCAGACACAGTTTGGGCTGATAGAACACCTTCAGCTGCTTTTCCTCGATGGCTTTGCGCAACTGATTTTCCAGCTGCAAGCGCTCAAGGGTGCTGGCCTGCAAGCTGTCGGTGTAAAACTGGAAGTTGTTACCGCCCAAGTGTTTGGCGTGTTGCATGGCCATGTTCGACTGGCTGACCAGCGCGGAAATTTCTCGGGCATTGTCCGGCAGCATGCTGATGCCCATTGAGGCGCTGACCACCAACTCATGCCCTTCGACCGTCAGTGGCAGGCGCAACTTGCTCGACAACCGCGTGGCGACCCGGGCCAGACTCGACAGGTTGCCGTAGGCATCGAACAGCACCGCAAACTCATCACCGGACAATCGGGCAATGGTGTCGGCTTCCGGTAAAGCGTTGACCAGCCGTCGCGCCATTTTCTGCAGCAACTGGTCGGCAATCTCATGGCCGAGGCTGTCGTTGAGCAGTTTGAAGCGATCCAGATTGATGTGCAGCAGCGCCAGACTGCGACGGCCCTGACGCGAACGCTGATGCGCTTCATGCAAGCGTTCGCGGAACAGTGAGCGGTTGGCCAGACCGGTGAGTTCGTCGTAATGGGTCAGATAGCGCATGCGCTCTTCGGATTCGCGTCGTGCCGACAGATCGGCGAAGAAGCCAACGATATGACTGACATTTCCCCGACCGTCACGCACCGCGTTCAACTGCAGCAATTGCGGATACAGTTCGCCGTTCTTGCGCGTTTCCACCAACTCGCCCTGCCAACTGCCGTGCTGCTCCAAGGCATGACGGATTGCCACGTAATGGCGGCGGGCATCGCGACTGCACGGCAATTCGACGACGTTGCGCCCGAGCATGTCTTCGATGTCATAACCGGTGACACGACTGAAGGCCTGGTTGATCGCGATCAGCGCATAGTTCGGATCGAGGATCACGATGCCTTCGCTGGCCGCCTCGAACACCGTCGCCGCCAGGCGCTGCTGTTCTTCCAGGCTTTTGTTGGCGCTGATGTCGCGCCGGGTACCAACCATGCGGATCACTCGACCGCTGTCGCTGCGCTCAACCGCACGGCCACGGTCTTCGATCCACACCCAATGGCCATCGCTGTGACGCACACGGTATTCGATCTGATAGTCCTCGGTACGCCCTTTCAAATGTTCTATCAGCGCGTATTTCAGCGTCGGGACATCGTCGGGATGCAGACGTGGCTTGAGGTCGCGCAACAGCGCCGTGACGTATTCCGGAGCGAGGCCGAACAGTTCCTGAATCTGCGTGTGGTGGACTTCGTCGGTTTGCAGGTTCCAGTCCCACAGCCCCAACTCACTGGCCTTCAACGCCAGCGCCAGCCGCGCTTCGCTTTTACTCAGGGCCTGATTGGCTGCGTCCAGTTCACGGCTGCGCTGGGCGACGCGGTCTTCGAGCTCTACCTGAGCTTCACGCAGCTTGCCCTCGGCACAGCGTCGATGTTCGATTTCCCTGGCGAGTTCCTGGTTGAGTTGCTCGCTGCGTGACTGGGTCTGCTGCAAGTGTTCGATCAGGTGCTGGTTCTGGAAACGTCGCAGTAAACCGCGATCGATCAGCCGATTGACCTGCCATGCGACCACGCTCAGCGAGCCGAGCAGGATCAAGCCGAGCCAGCCCCAACCGCGTGCCTGTTCGTCGCCACCCCAGAACAGGTAGCCGATCGCCGGCAACAGACAGGGCAAGGTAAAGGAGAGAAACGCTGGCAGGCTCACCGCGTAGGCAACGCTGGCCGACAGGGTTGCGGCGCCAATCAGGCCGAACACCCAAGCCTGTTGGATGAAGTTGTCGGCCGGCACCAAGGCGATGCCGGCACCGGCCAGGGTCAGGCCGGTCATGGTCGAACCCAGCAGAAACATCCGCCGCCAGATCGGTTGTGCCTGCCGGTCAGGGATTGCCGAGTCGAATGCCGCCACCTGAATCACCCGCAACGCCACCAGCGAAAGCAACCACACCAGCCAGACGCTGACCACGAAGTAGCGCTGCGGGCTCCAGAGCAAAGCGGCGCAGACCAGACCATTGATCAACATGAACAGAGTGGGCAACAACGAGCCCTGATACAGCAGGCGCGTGCGCTCGACCGCGATTTCGACGGCATAGTGCTTGCGGATAACCCGGGGTTCCACAGAGGGGCCCGACAGTTCGGCGCTGAGGGTCATGGGCAACGTTCTTGTTCTTATAAGGAGGGCGTGCGCCCGAAACGTGGACGGAGCATACACAAGCCGATCCCGTTGCCAAACTGCTCCTGATCATAATTTCAGCGAAACTTTTCCGCCCTTTACCACCTGCGAAACCCTTGGAGCTCGGCGGGCCGATGCCTGTAGGCAGTGACCGACCGGTCGTCATCGACAGGAGTTTCATCGGCTAATGCAAAGCTCGGTTTGCCCGGGCCTGCGGCGCACCCTAGAATGCCCCGATGCGCGATGATCTCTCCCTTCTGCTGAACTCCCTCAACGATGCCCAACGCCAGGCCGTAGCGGCCCCCGTTGGCCGTCAGTTGGTCCTGGCCGGTGCTGGCTCCGGTAAAACCCGAGTGCTGGTGCACCGTATCGCCTGGTTGATCCAGGTCGAAAACGCCTCGCCCCACTCCATCCTGTCGGTGACCTTCACCAACAAGGCCGCTGCCGAGATGCGTCACCGCATCGAGCAGTTGCTGGGCATCAACCCGGCTGGCATGTGGGTCGGCACCTTCCACGGCCTCGCGCACCGCTTGCTGCGGGCGCACTGGCAGGAAGCGGGCCTGAGCCAGACTTTCCAGATTCTCGACAGCGACGATCAGCAACGGCTGGTCAAGCGGGTGATCCGCGAACTGGGCCTGGACGAGCAACGCTGGCCAGCCCGTCAGGCACAGTGGTTCATCAACGGCCAGAAAGACGAAGGCCTGCGTCCACAACACATTCAGGCCAGCGGTGATTTGTACCTGGCGACCATGCGCGGCATTTACGAAGCCTACGAGGCAGCGTGTCTGCGTGCCGGCGTGATCGATTTCTCCGAACTGCTGCTGCGCGCCCTCGACTTGTGGCGCGACCATCCGGGCCTGTTGGCGCACTACCAGAAGCGCTTCCGCCATATTCTGGTGGACGAGTTCCAGGACACCAACGCCGTGCAGTACGCCTGGTTGCGCCTGCTCGGCAAGGGCGGCGACAGTCTGATGGTGGTCGGCGACGACGACCAGTCGATTTACGGCTGGCGTGGCGCGAAGATCGAAAACATTCATCAGTATTCTTCCGACTTCGCCGACTCGGTGACCATTCGTCTGGAGCAGAATTACCGCTCCACCGCTGGCATCCTCAAGGCTGCCAACGCCCTGATTGCCAACAACACCGGCCGCCTCGGTAAAGAGCTGTGGACCGACGGCGGCGACGGCGAAGCAATCAATCTGTACGCCGCGTTCAACGAACACGACGAAGCACGCTACGTTGTCGAAACCATCGAAAGCGCGCTGAAAACCGGCTTGGCGCGCAGCGATATCGCGATCCTGTACCGATCCAACGCCCAATCACGCGTTCTGGAAGAAGCGTTGCTGCGTGAGCGTATTCCGTATCGAATCTATGGTGGTCAGCGCTTCTTCGAGCGTGCGGAAATCAAGAACGCCATGGCCTACCTGCGTTTGCTCGAAGGTCGCGGCAACGATGCAGCGCTGGAACGGGTGATCAACGTGCCGGCCCGTGGCATCGGCGAGAAAACTGTCGAAGCGATCCGCGATCACGCCCGCCACAGCGATGTGTCGATGTGGGAAGCGATGCGTCAACTGGTCGCCAACAAAGGCCTGACCGGTCGCGCGGCCGGTGCGTTGGGTGCGTTTATCGAACTGATCGAAAACCTCGCCGCCAAGTGCATGGAAATGCCGCTGCATTTGATGACGCAAACCGTCATCGAGCAGTCGGGCCTCATTGCCTACCATGAAGCGGAAAAAGGCGAGAAAGGCCAGGCCCGGGTGGAAAACCTTGAGGAACTGGTCAGCGCCGCGCGCAACTTCGAGAACACCGAAGAAGACGAAGAGCTGACGCCACTGGCGGCGTTCCTCGGCCACGCTTCGCTGGAGGCTGGTGACACTCAGGCCGACGAGCACGAAGACAGCATTCAGCTGATGACCCTGCACAGCGCCAAAGGCCTGGAATTCCCTTACGTGTTCCTTGTGGGCATGGAAGAAGGCCTGTTCCCGCACAAGATGAGCCTGGAAGAACCGGGGCGTCTTGAGGAAGAACGCCGTCTGGCTTACGTCGGCATCACCCGGGCGATGCAGAATCTGGTGATGACCTATGCGGAAACCCGTCGCCTTTATGGCAGCGAAACCTACAACAAGGTCTCGCGTTTCGTACGCGAGGTACCGAAAGGCCTGATTCAGGAAGTGCGTTTGTCGAACAGCGTCAGCCGTCCGTTCGGCGGTAACCAGTCGATGAGCGGCAGCAACCTGTTCAGCGGCAGCGAAATTCCGGAAACGGGTTTCAGTCTTGGTCAGGCGGTACGCCATTCGATCTTTGGTGATGGCGTGATTCTCAACTTCGAAGGTGCCGGTGCGCAGGCACGCGTGCAGGTGAACTTCAGCGAAGGCAGCAAGTGGCTGATGCTGGGTTATGCCAAGCTGGAAGCGATCTGACGCCGATTCAGCTTTTCTGTGGGAGCGAGCCTGCTCGCGAATGAAGTCACCGCGGTTGATCTGCCAGACCGCGATGGGGCTTTCGCGAGCAGGCTCGCTCCCACAGGGTTCGGTGCTCTGAGCCAATAATCCCGCTGAACCAATCCCCTTTTCCTACAGACAAAAGTACATAGGCTGATTGCCTCGCGAAGCTGAACGCAACCTGTCAGGCAAAAGCCCGAAACACTCTCTCGCTAGCCAGTAACACTTCAGCTGTGCAACATGGCGCGCGTGTCTCCACAAACGGGAATTCCCTTTATGAAACGTTTTCTTAGCATCGCCATGGCGTTGTGCATCGGCCTGACGATGAGCCTCGACGCCAACGCCAAGCGCTTTGGTGGTGGCAAAAGCGCCGGCGCTGCGCCGACGCACCAGACCAGCCAGATGGCTCCTTCTTCTCCAGGCGTGGGCGGCGCCGCTGCAACGGCGGGTGCTGCCGGTGCCGCAGGCGCTGCAGCCAAGGCCGGCGGTGCTTCGAAATGGCTCGGCCCTCTGGCCGGTATCGCTGCGGGTGGCCTGCTCGCATCCATGTTCATGGGCGGCGGCTTCCAGGGGATGCAGATCTTCGACATCCTGATCATGGCTGTGATCGCGTTCGTGATCTTCCGCTTCATCGCCGCACGTCGACGCAAGCAGCAGGAGCAATTCGCTCCGGCCGGCGCGCCGATGCAGCGTGAAGTGTTCGAGCAGAAGCCTGCTGCCATGGGTTCGATCTTCGGCGGTTCGGCTGCGCCTGCTGCCGCTCGTCCGGTGATCAACGCGCCGGCCTGGTTCAACGAGCAGAGCTTCCTAGAAGCTGCGCGTAGCCACTTCCAGTCGCTGCAGCAGCACTGGGACGCCAACGAGATGGACAAGATCGCCGAGTTCGTGACCCCGCAAATGCTCGAGTTCCTCAAGCGTGAGCGTGCGGATCTGGGCGACGCGTTCCAGTCGACCTACATCGACAACCTCCAGGTGCAACTGGATGGCGTGGATGACCGTGCCGACAAGACCATCGCCACCCTGACCTTCAACGGTGTGTCGAAGTCTTCGCGCTTCGACCAGGGCGAAGTGTTCAGCGAAAGCTGGAACATGGAACGTCCGCAGGGCGAGAACCAGCCTTGGCTGGTCGCCGGTATCCGCCAGAACGGCTGATCCCCTCGCACGCTTTACTTGCTGTCATAAAAAACCCCAGCTTCGGCTGGGGTTTTCTATTTCGCGGTTGCATCTATAGCGAGCTACTGTATAAACCGGCCCATATAAACCGCGCCATTCAAGCAAGAGGATCCCGGACGTGGAAGAAATCATCGAACAACTGCGTGAAGCCAACGAACCCGTGCCGGTTCCTTTGGAACTGCCTGACGAAGACCAATTGGTGGAAGTCGAAGAAGAACTCTTCATCAACATTCCCTTCGTCTTCAAAGAGTTTTTGCTGACCGTCAGCGACGTGGTGTACGGCAGCCTGGAGCCGGTGACCGTCACCGACCCGCAATCGCACACCTATCTGCCGGACGTTGCGGCCAATGCGTGGGACATCGGCGTACCGCGTGACCTGATCCCGATCTGCCAGGACGGTGAAAACTACTACTGCGTCGAAGAAGACGGCACCGTGGTGCTGTGGTCCGGCGAAGAAGAGCTGATAACCGAAGAATCCTGGGAATCGGTATGGCACTGGGCGCGGGACGTCTGGCTGGAAAGCTGATCGGCCAAACGCCCCGGCGGGTCAATGCCCCGACGACTCCTTGTGGTTGTCGAGGGTTTCCAGCAGCGCTACCTGCATCCGCGTGTGCACGCGGATGAACCAGCGCCAGAGCAGCGCCGCCACGGCGGCCGCCACCACGGCGATCAGCATCAGCAACTTGTTGGTCGGCAAGATACTGGCCGACAGGGCTGCCAACAGCAGGAAAATCACCAGCAGCGAGAGAATCGGGATCACCTCGGAGATCACCCGGCGCACTCGCTGCGTGTGCCGCCCCGCCATCTCCGGCTTTACGCCCATCTCTGCCAGAAGCATCGACAGCGCCTTGAGCTTGCGATACGCCGCTATCAAAAACGGCAACGACAGCAGCAACGCTCCGCCCCAGATCAACGCCTTCTGCCAGCTCGGATCGCTGATCCAGTCCTGCAGCCACAGTGAAATGCGCTCGGCGAAATACGCCCCGGCGAAGAAGATCGCAATCACCAGCGCCAGATTCACCCCGACCTGCAGCAGGATCTTGCGGATAATCGACGCCAGCATCGCGCCCTCACCTTGCGGCTGGATGCTGCGCAGCCATTCGCCGTACATGCCGAGGACTCGACCGAGAGGCTTGGGCACTGCCGCCGACAGCTTGATCGACAGCGGATCTGCCGCACGGATCAGGTACGGCGTCAGCAGCGTGGTAATTACCGAAACCGCCACGGCCACGGGATAAAGGAAGTTACTGGTGACCTGCAAAGTCATGCCCAGCGCGGCGATGATGAAGGAAAATTCGCCAATCTGTGACAGTCCCATCCCGACGCGCAGTGAGGTACGTCCGTCATTGCCGGCGATAAACGCCCCAAGGCCGCAGGACAACATCTTGCCGAGTACCACGGCGACGGTGATCACCGCGATCGGCCACGCGTATTCGAGCAGAATCATCGGGTCGAGCATCAGGCCGATGGCAACGAAGAAGATCGCGCTGAACAAGTCGCGAACCGGCTCGATCAGACGTTCGATCTTCAGCAGTTGCCGCGACTCGGCCATGATTGCACCGATCAGGAACGCGCCGAGCACCATGCTGTATTCAAGCTTGACCACCAGCAGGCAAAAGCCGAAACACAGGCCCAGCACAGTGATCAGCAACATCTCGTTGCTTTCGAATTTGGCCACGTAAGCCAGCAGACGCGGCACCAGCAGGATGCCGATGACCAACGCAACGATCATGAACAGCGACAGCTTGCCGACCGTGGAGAACACCTCGCCGGAGCTGACCGTACCGCTGACGGCGATGCTTGAGAGCAGCGCGATGATGCCGATGCCGAGGATGTCTTCGACGATCAGCACGCCGAAAATCAGCTGCGCAAAACGCTCGTTCTTCATCTTCAGGTCATTGAGTGCCTTGACGATGATGGTGGTCGAGGAAATCGCCAGAATCGCGCCGAGGAACAGCGAGTCCATGGTGTTCCAGTCGAACCAACGGCCTATTTCGTAGCCGATCCAGATCATCAGGACGATCTCGAGGAACGCCGCGATAAACGCCGTCGCGCCGACCTTGAACAGCTTGCGCAGGCTGAACTCCAGCCCCAGACAGAACATCAGGAAAATCACCCCCAGCTCGGCGAGGGTCTTGATGGTTTCTTCGTCGTGGATCAGGCCGAACGGCGGCGTGTGCGGACCGATAATGAAACCGGCGACGATATAGCCAAGCACCACCGGCTGTTTGAAGCGGTGGAACAACACGGTCACCACACCCGCGACCAACATGATCACTGCCAGATCCTGAATAAAACTGATGGCATGCATGGCGTGGGCTCCTTGAATGACGAGGCTCGCAGTCAGACGTCAGAAAAGTCTGAGCGAGCGAAGTAAAAATCCGCTTTTCGTGTGGGAATTGCCCTTGAGAGGGGCTTTTGCAGGTTAACACCGCGACTTCCGCCTGGAAGGCGGTGCAATATATGGAAACAGATCGATTCCGGCGTGACGGCGGCCAGTCGCCCGGCGTCCCGATAACGGTGCTTTCGAAAAGCGACCAGGCACCCGTAGAGGTGCTTCCAGAAATCAGCCTTGATCCGTGAGAACGTTATGGAACCCGGAAACGCCCAGCTGTCGATGACGGTACTGATGACCCCCGACATGGCCAACTTCTCTGGCAATGTCCACGGCGGCACCCTGCTCAAATACCTCGACGAAGTGGCCTACGCCTGTGCGAGCCGTTACGCCGGCCGCTATGTGGTGACCCTGTCGGTGGATCAGGTGATTTTCCGCGAGCCGATTCATGTCGGCGAACTGGTGACCTTCCTCGCTTCGGTCAACTACACCGGCAACACGTCGATGGAAGTCGGCATCAAAGTGGTGACCGAGAACATCCGTGAGCGCTCGGTGCGCCACACCAACAGCTGCTTCTTCACCATGGTCGCGGTGGATGACCAGCGCAAGCCGGCCCCCGTGCCGCCGCTGCAACCGCAGAACAGCGAAGACAAGCGTCGTTATATGCAGGCGCAGCAGCGTCGGCAGATTCGTCAGGAGCTGGAGAAGCGGTATCAGGAGATCAAGGGCGACGCCTGAGAATTGTAGCGTTAAGAAATCGCTATCGCGAGCAGGCTCACTCCTACATTGGAATGCGTTTCCCTGTAGGAGTGAGCCTGCTCGCGATTGGATTCAACGCGGTATTACAAACTGATTGCAGTAGCTTCGAACTTCACCCGCGGATGCGCAATCCGATCCTGCGCTCGCACCAGCTGCAGCTCATAACTGGCACAGGCCTGAGTCTCCAGCAACACCTCGTGCACCGCCGCCGCCGTGAATTCGAACGCCGCCACCAAACTGTCGCCCAGCAGCACCCGCGCCAGGAACAGGCCAGAGGTCAGATCGCCCACACCCACCGGCTGACGCGGAAAAGCCAGCAGCGGACGGCGCAGATGCCAGCTGCCTTCAGCCGTTACCAACAACATCTCGAAACCATCTGCCGGTTTACCCGGGTAATCCAGATGCTTGACCAGCACCGCTTTCGGCCCACGCGCCAGCAGCGCCCGCGCCATCGCCAGGCAATCGAACAGCGACTGCGGTTTGCGCCCGGAGAAGCTGTCCAGCTCCAACTGGTTCGGGCACATGATGTCCGCCACGGCCGCCGCTTCTTCCAGCAGGAAATCACTGACTTCGGTCGGTACGCTGCAGCCTTTCTCCGGATGGCCCATCACCGGATCGCACAGATAAAGTGCTTTGGGATTGACCGACTTGATGCGCTGCACGCCACTGAGAATCGCCCGGCCCTGCGCCGCGCTGCCGAGGTAACCGGACAGCACCGCATCGCAGTTGCCCAGCTCGCCAATTGCCGCGATGCCTTCGACCAGTTCGGGAATCTGCTGCGGTGCCAGAACTTCGCCAGCCCACTGGCCGTATTGGGTGTGGTTGGAAAACTGCACGGTATTGAGCGGCCAGACATTGACCCCGACCCGCTGCATCGGAAAAACCGCCGCGCTGTTGCCGGCGTGGCCGAACACGACGTGGGACTGAATGGCGAGCAGATGAGGCGTACGTTTCATTCGGGGCATTCCGTAAAACGATTGAAATTCAAGCCGCGCAGTATGCGACGAAACGCAGCCTGTACGACAGACCGGCGACGCAGTTAAGCTGACGTTATCTTTTGGAGTTTGATGTTGATGCTGACCCTCGAAAACATCTTTGTGTTGATGCTGTTCGCCGCTGCCGGCGCGTGGCTATGGCACAACCACGGCTTGCGCGAGCGGGCGCTGGAGCGGGTCAAACAGCATTGTCTGAACGTGCGCGTGGAGTTACTCGACGGCAACGTTGCACTGAAGAAGATCGGTTTCATCAAGGACGCCAATGGCCGCCGGCGACTGGCGCGGGTGTACAACTTCGAATTCACCGTGACCGGCGAAACCCGACATAACGGCACCATCACCCAGTTTGGCGCGCACAGTGCGCAGATCGAACTGGCGCCCTACCCGGCTCCGTTTGACGATACGCCGCCGGTGGTTGAAGTGCACAAGCCGCGCGCCGAAGTCATTGAGCTGAGTCAGTGGCGGCAGGAACATACCAAGTGGAAGCCTTGAAGGATCAAAAGATCGCAGGCTGCGATCTTTTGCTCTAACTTTCCCGACACCCCGACAAACCCGGCTGCAGCTCATCGATGTTTTGCGGATCGACGAAGATAAGCTCAATCCGCGAATCCTTTCGCCATTCGCTCGCCTGCCAACTCAACTCGGCATTATCCAGGGCATTCGCAGACACCCAGCCCTTCGCGCTGTGGATAACCAGTTTCGCCCGCTGCCAATTGAGGCTGGTCAGCCAGTCAGCAATGCGTTGCTTGTCGAATATCTGCTCCGGATGCCAACGCCAACCAATGCTCCAGCCACCCTCCTGCGCCTGACTCAGGCAGATCGGCAACGTCGGATCGCTCCAGACAGCGGGCATTTGTCCTAAGCCCCTGGGCACGGCCAGGTTATCCACACCGCTGACCGCTTTTGCGGCGAGGCCCGGCAGTTCGCTGAGCGATAGCTGCGCCTGTTGCGTCCAGATCAGCGGAACTGCCGGCAACTGGCTGGCGATTTTTGCCCGGGTCGTGTCATCAAGATTTTCAGCCTTGTTCAACAACATCAGGCCAGCGGTTTCCAAGGCTTCCCGCTGTGCTGCCGGCAGCGCTTTCCCCGCCTGAAGCGCCTGAGCATCCAGCACCAGGACACACGGCTGCACTGCCAGTACACCCAGCCATGGCGCCTCACTCAACTGTTTGAGCAACTGCGCCGGGTGCCCCAGCCCGGACGGTTCGATGAACAGCCGATCGGGTCTCGCCTTGCGCAGCAAACGCCCAAGGCCGATCTGAAACGGCGCGCCATTGACGCAACACAAGCAGCCCCCGGCCACTTCGCCCAGTGCGATACCATCGGCGTCACTGGTCAGCAGCGCGGCGTCGAGGCCGATCTGGCCGAATTCATTGATCAGCACCGCCCAGCGCTCACCTTCTGGCCGCTGGGCCATGAGCTGGCGAATCAGGCTGGTCTTGCCGGCGCCCAAAGGGCCAGCAATGACATGGGTAGGAATGTTCTGCAACATGGCCGGGAGCTTTCTTGGGAGATTCGAAGATGCGTTGGATGGGATGGTCGTTGCTGTTGACGCTGCTGTCGAGTGAAGCGTGGGCACAGGCTTGCGTGGTGCACAGTCAGGGCGAGCGGCTCGACGTCAAAGTCTGTCAGCAGAACCGCAATATTCCGCAGAAACTGTTCAACGACGGCTTCTGCCAGCCAACGCTGGCCGGGCAGAAAGTCGAGGTGCAATACGTCGATAAGTGCCCCAGCGGTGCGTTTGGCGTGTGCAGCAACGCGCAAGTCGCCAATATGCCTTATCGCCAGGACATCCACTACTACGGCGTCGCCACCGATGCGGCGTATTTGCAGCCGTATTGTGAAGGCCAGAGTCAGGGTTCGTGGCTCAAGCCTTGAGACGCTAGCCAAGCCAGTCGAGGGTCAGTATCAAACGACGTTGGCCCGCGGCCGGTTGTGGCGAACGGTGGATCAGACCGAAACCCTCATTTCCGTGCCATTTTTCGCCTTTCAACAGCGCGACATCGCCACTGCCGAGTTGCTGAATTTGCGCGTGGGGCTCAGCGTTGGTCTGCCCCAGTTGCTGGCGATCCATCACGCCTTCCTTGAGCCATTGGCTGCCGACGCCGGCGTACGTGGTGATCAGCCGAACGGGCACGTGATCGACATGGAAACGCGGACACATGGCTTTATCGAGCACCCGCAGGCGCAGGCCGATCCGCTTGGCTCCCAGCAAACAGGCAAAGGCGCTGACCAGCCATTTCAGGTCGGCAATAAAGCCTTCATAGCCTTCCAGATCACGGAAGCCTGAAGCCAACCCGGTCAGGTCCGGTTCGGCGTCCTCGCTCACCAACTCCAGGCATAACGATTCCGCCAAGGGTTCGTTGAGCGACAGCAATAACTGAGCGAATTCGCTGATGTGCAACGGCAGTTGCCGCTGCCACACGGCAAGGTTGGTGTCGTCGTCCAGAATTCGCGTCAACGTCTTTGGCGTCGGCCCTTGGTGCTGATAACGCGTGCGGTTTTGCAGCAGTTTGAGGGCTAGCATCAGGCAGCCTCTTCATGCCAAGGGCCGAACGGATCCACCAGCAATCGCCAACCCTCTACGCCGAGCGCCATTTCTTCATCGGTGAGCAGGCAGTCATCCAGTTCGTCGGAGAGCTGTAGGAAATCGATGTTTTGCCCGATGAAAATCAGCTCCTGACGGCAGTCTCCTACGCTCGGCGTCCAGTTCTCCATGATCGCAGCAGTGCTTTCCTGATCCTGAGGCCACTGGATCTTCGGCACGAAACGCCACCAGCGCCCTGCAAAACCGTGGCGCATCAAGCCGCCGGCCTGCGACCAGCTACCAGCGTCGCTAGGTTTGCTCGCCAGCCAGAAGAAACCTTTGGAGCGCAGCAGCTTGCCGTTCAGCCATGGGCGATCGATGAAGTTGAAGAAACGTTGCGGATGAAACGGGCGGCGCGCACGGTAGGCCGTCGAGGCGATGCCGTATTCGTCGGTTTCCGGTACGTGCTCACCGCGCAACTCCTGCAGCCAGCCCGGTGCTTGCGCGGCTTTCTCGAAGTTGAAACGACCGGTATTGAGGATCTTCTCCAGCGGCACCTCGCCCATCACCATCGGAATGATTTCGGCTTGAGCGTTGAGGCGTTTGAGGATGGCGATCAACTCTTCACGCTCGGGCTGGCTGATCAGGTCGATCTTGCTGATCAACAGCACGTCGGCGAACTCGATCTGTTCGATCAACAGGTCGGTGATGGAGCGCTCGTCTTCCTCGCCAAGCATCTCGCCTCGGGAGGCCAGGCTTTCCGCCGCCTGGTAGTCCGGCAGGAAGTTCACACCGTCGACTACAGTAACCATGGTGTCGAGACGTGCGATGTCAGAGAGGCTTTGGCCGTGTTCATCGCGGAAGGTAAAGGTTTCTGCAACGGGCAGCGGTTCGGAAATCCCGGTGGATTCGATGAGCAAATAGTCGAAACGACCTTCACGGGCGAGTTTGCTGACTTCTTCGAGTAAGTCCTCACGTAACGTACAGCAGATACAGCCGTTGCTCATTTCGACGATTTTTTCTTCTGCGCGGTTCAAGCTGACATCGCGCTGGACTTCGCGGCTATCGATGTTGATCTCACTCATATCATTAACGATGACCGCTACGCGAAGACGTTGGCGATTACGTAGTACGTAATTCAAAAGTGTACTTTTTCCGGCACCCAAAAATCCTGAAAGTACGGTCACAGGCAATTCGGCTGACATTGGATAATCCTCTTGAAAGGGCAGCCGATTGGCGCTTTTACTAGCGCTTGGCGTTTATGCGCTTCTCACGAGGCTTCGCTGAAGGAAAACGCTGAAAATCGGCCCGCTCAGGCTTGGTTAAGTTTTATGTTATAGTATAACAGTATAAATAAACCAGCCCTTCCCTTGTCCTGAGCGACAAACCGCAGGAGGCTGAGCCAACTCCACCTCGGAAATCGTGATGAAAACTGCGCTGAAATGCTCCCTGCTGGGCCTCGGCATGTTGATGTTCGGCAACGCATGGGCGCAGCTACCGCCACTCGCGACCTGCACCCGCAGCGCCAACCTGCTCGCGTGTGTGGATGCCGATGGCAATGCATACAGCGTCAACACCGTCGGCACCACCCTTTACCTGCGTGGATTTGAAAAGAATGCTCAGCGTTATTGGGCACAAACCAACAGCCGTTTCGGTCAACTGACGTTTTTCACGGGCATCGCTTCGGACGGTGAAGCCTGGGTTGGCTATACCCGACGCGTGGGCTGGACAACCATTAACCGCTTTTCCAGCTCGGGCGGCGGCAGCGCGAAGTTCACTTGTAGCCGCCTGACCGGATGCTAGACCCGCGCCATCTGCTGCTCCTGCTGCCAAGCCAGATAGCTGTCGATCGGTGGATTTTTTTCGAAATACCGCTGCAGACCTTCGAATAAGCCGTTTGCCACGGCTTGTTGATGTCGAGCAGTAACTAGTCGCTGACTGTCGCGCACGTTGGAAATGAAGCCGGTTTCCACCAGAATCGACGGTACGTCTGGCGACTTCAACACTGCAAATCCAGCTTGTTCCACGCGTTTCTGGTGCAGGGTGGTGATGCCAGCCAGACTTCCCAATACCGTGTTACCAAGCTGCAAACTCGCAGCAATTGTCGCGTTCATCGACATATCGAGGATCACCCCGGCAAGCATCGGATCCTTATCCTTGAGATTGAGCAGACTGGTAGCACCGAGCAGATCCGCGCCGTTTTCTCGTTGGGCCATAAAACGCGCCGTGGCCGATGTCGCGCCACCTTCAGACAGGCAATACACCGAGGCTCCCGAAGCCGTCAGCCGTGGCGCCGCGTCGGCATGCACCGAGATGAACATGTCCGCCTTGTGCTGACGGGCAATCTCCACACGCTTGCGCAAAGGGACAAAAAAATCGTCATTGCGCACCAGTTTCACGTCGAATCCTTTCTCTTTTTTCAGGCGCTTGGCGAGTAGCTGAGCGATGGCAAGCACCACATCCTTTTCTCGTTCGCCCTTGGCGCCGACTGCGCCAGGATCCTTTCCGCCATGCCCTGGGTCGACGACAACGATGATGTCGCGCTTCGGATGAATGCCGATTTTGGGTGTTTCACGTGGAACCATTGGCGCAGTCGGTGCGGATTTTTCGCTGACCAGATCCAGAACCAAACGATGACTTTGGCCATCCTGCGGCGCCAAAAGGAAGCTGTTCAGCAGTACCGGATCGCTCAGGTCGAGCACAATCCGCGTATCTCCTTGACCAAAAGGCCCGGATCGAATTGAACGAATGACTGTGCCATTAAGCGCCAAGTGACTGAAATCACCGTTCAAGCTTGCACCTGACACATCAATGATCAGCCGCTCTGGAGCACTGAGGGTGAAGATTTTGTAGTGCACGGGCCCAGTCAAATCGAAGACCAGTCGTAGCTTTTTATCTGAGCGCCAAAGTCGTGCGCTGCGAATTTGCGTGGCGCAAGCACTGAAGGGAAGAGTAAAAGCCGCGCTGGCCAAAATCAGGTTGAGCAAATGACGTCTGTGCATATGAAAGCCTGTTCATGAAAAAGGCATCGTGGTCTGAATTGTTATAATGTAACATCCAATTCAATCAACACGATGGTCCCGAACATGAATTCGCTGACACTCCCGGATATCGCCGCGCAGTCCGCTCGCCAAGCCCTACCACTCGAATGGGTGGGCATGCATGGCATTGCATTGCCTGTTTTGTTGGAAGGACAACGTTTGACTGCCAAGGCTGATGCGGGGGTTAGTCTTGATAACGGTGAGGCACGGGGCATTCATATGTCGCGACTTTATCTGGCATTGGAAGCGCTTGAACAACAGAGCCTTTCCCCTGCTCTACTGCACCAGGTCCTCAAGCGTTTTCTGGACAGCCATGAAGATCTATCCAACTGTGCCTATCTGAATATTCACACCGATCTGCTGCTCAAAAGACCTGCATTGATCAGTCCATTGTCGGGTTGGAAGTCCTACCCCACGACCATTTCGGCCAGCCTGAAAAACAAGATGTTCCACGTGGAACTCAAAATCGAAGTGCGCTATTCCTCAACTTGCCCCTGCTCCGCTGCCTTGGCGCGACAGTTGATCCAGCAACAATTCATCGACGACTTCGCCAACAAAGACCTTCAACATGCGGACGTTCTGGCTTGGCTCGGCTCCACTCAAGGCATCGTCGCTACGCCTCACAGCCAACGCAGCACCGCTGAGCTGCATCTACACCTCGACGAGTTCGTCGACGAGTTACCACTGAGCGTAATCATCAATGACGCCGAAGCGGCACTCGGCACCGCCGTTCAAACCGCCGTGAAACGTGCGGATGAGCAAGCCTTCGCCCTCGCCAACGGGCAAAACCTGATGTTCTGCGAAGATGCCGCCCGACGGTTAAATCTCGCACTTCGCCGCACACCCGGAGTGAATCAATTCCACCTGCGAGTTATCCACGCCGAAAGTCTGCACGCCCACGACGCCGTCGCCGAAAGCCATTGGCAGCGTGAGCAAGCATGATCCGCTGCCAATCCCTGAGCTGGGGCGCCCCGGGCCAACCGCTCACTGCCACCCTGAATCTTGAGTTAGAAAGCGGCAGCCTCACGGCCATCATCGGCGCCAACGGCTGCGGCAAGAGCAGTCTTTTGAAAGTCATTGCAGGGCTGCAAAAGCCTTTGGCGGGCAGAGTCAGTCTGAGTGTTCCACGCCAAAGCGGATTGTCATTCCTCCCCCAGCAACAGCATCTCGACCGCCAATTCCCCATCAGCCTTGAAGAGTTGATCGCTGCCGGTTTCTGGGGACGCCGACTCTCAACTCAACTGCGCGCACAACGCCTCAAAAACGCACTGGATAATTGGCACCTGAGCGGTCTCGAACGACGCCCACTCATGGCCCTCTCAGGCGGCGAGTTACAACGCGCCCTGCTCGCTCGCTTGAGTCTGACCGACGCCCCCGTCCTGCTTCTTGACGAACCCCACGCCGCCCTCGACGAACTTGGCCAGCAACTGCTCTGGCAACACCTCCACGCCTGGCACAACGAAGGCCGAACACTCGTCGTCGTCTGCCACGACCTCGCTGCCGTGCGCCAACACATTCCACAAACCTTGCTGATCAAAAACCGCGAATGCGTGTACGGCGCCAGCGTTGAATTGATCCAGCAAACCTCACACACAAAGGTCGCCTGATGCTCGCCGCCGTCCACTTATGGCAACCGTTCAACGAGTTCGTGTTCATGCGCCGCGCCCTGCTGGGTGGTTTGGTATTGGCCTGCAGCACGGCGCCATTGGGTGTGTTTTTAATCCTGCGACGGATGAGCCTGATTGGAGACGCAGTGGCCCACGGCATCCTCCCGGGCGCCGCATTGGGATTCTGGTTTGCTGGTCTGAGTCTCCCCGCATTGACATTCGGCGGTCTCGGCGCCGGCCTGAGCATGGCTGGTCTTGCTGCCTGGATTACCCGCCGCACCGGTCTGCGCGAAGACGCGAGCCTCGCTGCGATCTACCCGATCTCCCTCGCCAGCGGCGTGCTGATTCTGGGTATCGCCGGCAAACGCCTCGACCTTCTCCATCTGCTATTTGGCTCGGCATTGGCTGTCGACGGCCCGACGCTCACCGGCATGTTGTGGGTTTCGGGATTCAGTCTGATCGCCATGACGCTGATCTACAAACCACTGTTACTGGACACTCTCGACCCGCTGTTCCTGCGAACCGTCAGCCGCCTCGGCCCAATTGCCCACGGCGTATTCCTGACTTTGGTGGTGCTCAATCTGGTGATCGGTTTCCAGGCCATCGGCGCGCTGATGGTGGTTGGACTGATGATGCTCCCCGCTGCCGCTTCGCGATTCTGGAGCCGTCGTCTGCCGATGCTGATCGCGATTTCCACGGTCATCGGTTCTCTCTCGGTCTGGTTCGGCTTGCTGCTGTCGTTCTATTACTCGCTGCCAAGCGGCCCGGCCATCGTGCTGGTCGCGGGCGTGGGTTATCTGCTGTCGGTGGTGTTCGGGCCGGTTCACGGTTTGTTACGCCGCCCGCCTTTGCTCACATCCCAATGAGGTGTTTCCCGATGCGCGCTCTACTCGTGTTGTTCAGCTTGATGCTGTCGATGTCATTGTCGGCGGCGGAAAAATTACCGGTGGTGACCAGCTTCAGCATCCTCGCCGACATGGTGCATCAAGTCGGCGGTGAGCATATTCAGATCACCAACATGGTCGGCCCGGACGCTGACGCTCACACCTACGAGCCGACACCGGACGATGCCAAAGCGTTGCTTGGCGCAAAATTGATCATCAAGAACGGTCTCGGTTTCGAGCCCTGGCTGGATCGACTGGTGACCAGCACCGAGACCAAAGCCACCGTCATCAGTGCCAGCCATGGCGTGATTCCCCGATCACTGGATGAGGACGGCGAAACCGTTCCCGACCCGCACGCCTGGCACAACCTGGCGAATGCCGAGTTGTACGTCGCCAACATCACCAAGGCACTGACCGCTGCCGACCCGGCGAACAAGGCCGACTACGAACGTAACAGCAAAGCCTATCTGAAGCAGATCTACGCCTTGCTCGCCGAAGCCAAAACCAAACTCGGTTCGTTGCCACCGGGCAACCGCAAGATCGTCACCAGCCATGATGCGTTTGGTTACCTCGGTCAGGCCTATGGCATTGACTTCATGGCGCCCCAAGGTTTGTCCACCGAGCGCGAACCCTCGGCCGCCGAAGTCGCTGCGCTGATCACGCAGATTCGCCAGGCCAAGGTCAAAGCGGTGTTCATGGAAAACATCAAGGATGCGCGTCTGCTCAAACAGATTGCCGATGAAAGCGGCGCACACATCGGCGGTACGCTGTACTCGGATGCCCTCGCCACGAATGGTCCGGCCAGTACTTTCACTGGCCTGTTCGAATACAACCTCGACACCCTATACGACGCGCTGAGCCGACCATGATCCGCAAGAATCCTTCAGGCGATTTACCGCAAATTGCCGAGTCGGCCTACGTCGATAAAACCGCAATCATCTGCGGCAAAGTGGTGATTGGCGAGAACGTCTTCGTCGGCCCCTACGCAGTCATTCGCGCAGACGAAGTGGACGCCACGGGTGAAATGGAGCCGATCACCGTTGGCGCCAATTCGAACATCCAGGACGGCGTGGTGATTCACTCCAAATCCGGCGCGGCAGTCACCATCGGCGAATTCACATCCATCGCGCACCGCTCGATCGTGCATGGCCCGTGCGTGGTCGGCGATCGCGTGTTCATCGGTTTCAACAGCGTGTTGTTCAACTGCGTGGTCGGTGACGGCTGTGTAGTGCGGCACAACTCGGTGGTCGATGGCAGGGATTTGCCCGACGCGTTTTACGTGCCCTCCACCACCCGTATCGGCCCGAACACCGACCTCTCGCAATTCCCGCCAGTGAGCGTCAGCGCCTCGGAGTTTTCCGAAGACGTGGCGCGCACCAATGTCGATCTGGTGCGTGGCTACAAAGCCTTGCAGAACGAGTTCTGAACCATGAGCAGCGTACTGATTCGCAACGCCAGGCTGATCAACGAAGGGTGCGAATTCGACGCTGATCTATTGGTCAGCAACGGGCGCATCGTCAAGATCGCGCGCAGTATCGAAGGCGAAAACGCCACGGTGGAAATCGACGCGAAAGGCCAATGGCTGCTGCCGGGGATGATTGATGACCAGGTGCATTTTCGTGAGCCGGGTGCTCCGGCCAAGGGCAGCATTCACACCGAGTCGCGCGCGGCAGTTGTCGGCGGCATTACCAGTTTCATGGACATGCCCAACACAAACCCGGCCACTCTCACCCTCGAAGCATTGGCGGATAAAAAGCGCCGGGCGGCGATCAACTCAGTGGCCAATTACGGCTTTCACTTTGGCGTAAGTCGAGACAACCTCGACACGGTAGCCGCACTCAATCCGTGCGAAGTGGCCGGCGTGAAAGTGTTCATGGGCGCCTCGACCGGCAACATGCTGGTAGATGATCCGCAGATCCTTGAGCGACTGTTTGCCGGGGTGCCGACCATTCTGTTGGCTCACTGCGAACACACACCGAGCATCGACGCCAACGCCGCCAATCTGCGCGAGCTGTTCGGTGAGCGCATCCCGCCCGCCGCTCACCCGATGATCCGCAATGCCGAGGCGTGTTATCGCTCCTCTTCATTGGCGGTGGAACTCGCCAAACGTCACGGCACGCGCCTGCATGTATTGCACCTCACCACTGAGCGCGAATTGGCATTGTTCGAGGACAAACCGTTGGCGCAAAAACGCATTACCGCTGAAGTCTGCCTGCACCATTTGCTGTTCGATGATCGCGACTATCCAAGCCTCGGCAACCTGATCAAATGCAATCCGGCGATCAAGAGCCAAGCTGATCGCGATGCCCTGCGTGAAGCATTGAACAGCAACCGGCTGGATGTCATCGGCAGCGATCACGCGCCGCATACCCGGGAAGAAAAGCAGCGCCCTTATTCGCAGGCGCCTTCTGGGTTGCCACTGGTGCAGCATGCTTTGCCGGCATTAATGGAGCTGGTCGCAGACGGTGTTCTGCCAATCACGACGCTGGTGGCAAAGACCAGCCATCGCGTCGCGGATCTGTTTGCAATTCCGGATCGGGGTTATTTGCGCGAAGGGTATTGGGCGGATCTGGTGTTGGTCGAGCCGCAGACAATGAAAGTTGATCGGCAACCGATTCTGTCGCAGTGCGGATGGACGCCGTTTGCCGGGCGCAGCTTTCGGCATCGGGTGAGTGTGACAATTGTGTCGGGGCAGATTGCCTGGCGGGAGGGTCGGGTGAACGAGGGGTGTCGCGGGCTGGCGCTAAGATTTATGCGCTGATTCAAAAACCCTGTAGGAGCTGACGAGTGCAACGAGGCTGCGATCTTTTGATCTTGTTTTTACCATCAAGATCAAAGGATCGCAGCGTGCCGCAGCTCCTACAGGGGATGTTTTAGGCGCGGGGTTTAACGGCGCCGCAATCCTGGCCCAGCCAGACAGCACGGGTTTCCAGGCTGCCCTTCTGATTGATCCCGATCGCGTTGAACGTGCCGTTGGCCACGGTGGTGAACTCGCGATCACTGAGGAACGTCGCCACCCCGGTGCCCTGCGCTTTCGGGCAACTGAAGCGGAATTTCCACTGGTTGCCGGTGCGGTCGGTGATCTGCTGTTTGCAGCCCGATTGCGGATCGGCCAGCGGGATATCGTTGGTCGCCACCTGTTCGGGCGTCAGACACGCGCGAATACCTTTGCCGCCGATATTGATCCCGTTCTTCTCCAGCGCCGCGCGCTGTTGCGGGGTCATCTGCCCTTGCAGCTGACCGAGGATCGATTGCACATCCATCGGCTGGTCATCGACCTTGACGTTGCTCGATGTCATTTCCCACAGCCCCGGCTGCAGCATCTGCGCCTGCGCAACCACCGGCAATGCCAAACCCAGGCCCAGCGCCAAACCCAGCAGACGAACGTTCATCGAAAAACTCCTGATCAGTAGTGGCCGTTAGACGTCGGCCGGTTGCTTCGGTTCATGCACCAATTAAATAGCGACATTCGCGACAGAACATGGTCTGTTAAGCATTGAATCTTCCGGAGCAAGGCTGCCCCATGGATTATTTTGGACCGCACATTTTCGGTTATCTGATCGCCCTGATACACACCCTCGGCTTGATCGCCGCCGTTCATGCGGTGCTCACCGTGCGCACAGCTCAAGGCTCGATCGCCTGGGCATTGTCGCTGATCTTCATTCCCTACCTCACGCTAATTCCGTATCTGGTGTTCGGTCGCAGTACCTTCGATGGTTATATCAAGGCGCGGCGCCAGGCCAACGAACAGATGCGTCAGGCGATCTCCGAACTGAACTGGCGCCCATGGGTGGAAGAAGCCCTCACCGCGCGCGCCTCCAGTGCCTACGCCTCGTTACGCGCAATGCCCAAACTGGGGCGTATGCCGTGCCTGGCCAACAATGAAGTGCAGCTATTGGTGAACGGCACCGCCACGTTCGATGCGATTTTTCAGGCGATCGATCAGGCGAAAGAAGCCGTGCTGATCCAGTTTTTCATCATCCACGACGATCGACTTGGCCAACGCCTGCGCGATTTGCTGCTGAAGAAAGCCGCCGCAGGCGTCTCGATTCACTTGCTCTACGACGGCATCGGCAGCCACGCCCTGCCCCATAGTTATGTGCAGACACTGCGCGATGGCGGCGTCGAAGTGAAAGCCTTCGCTACACGCAGCGGCTGGCTCAATCGCTTTCAGGTCAATTTCCGTAATCACCGCAAAATCGTCGTGGTCGATGGCGTGGTGGGATTTGTCGGCGGGCATAACGTCGGCGACGAATACCTGGGCGAGAAACCACCGCTGGCTCCGTGGCGCGATACCCACGTCAAAGTCCGTGGCCCGGTGGTGGCGTGCATGCAGGAGTCGTTCGCCGAAGACTGGTTCTGGGCCGCACGCACCCTGCCGCCGCTGATCCTGCCTGATGAATACCCTGACGACGGCGTGCTCTGCCAACTGCTTGCCAGCGGCCCGGCAGACGCCTACGAAACCTGCTCGCTGTTCTTCGTCGAGGCGATCCATGCGGCGACCGAACGGGTGTGGATCACCAGCCCGTATTTCATCCCCGATGAAGCGGTGTTCGCCGCGCTGAGACTGGCGGTACTGCGCGGCGTCGATGTGCGGTTGCTGCTGCCGTCGCGCCCCGATCACCGCATCGTCTATGCCGCCTCCAGCCTTTATGCCTTTGAAGCGGTGCGTGCAGGCGTGCGCGTGTTCCGCTATGAACCTGGGTTCCTGCATCAGAAAGTGGTGTTGATCGACAGCGAAATCAGCGCCATCGGCAGCGCAAATCTGGATAACCGCTCGTTCCGCCTGAACTTCGAAGTGATGCTGCTGACGGTCGACAGCGACTTTGCTGCCAGCGTGGAACAGATGCTCAATCAGGATTTCGAGCAGTCCTACGAAATCGCCAAAGAAGAAAGCCGGGAGATCCACCGCCTGCAACAACTCGGCATGCGGATCGCCCGGCTGATTTCACCGATTCTCTGAACCCCCTCTCCCACACGGAGAGGGAAGCCGCTTATGGGTTATAGATGTCGTCCCGTGTCCATGGCAGTTCATGGCTGCCATCCGCGTGCGCCTTGACCGCGAGGATCTGGTGCAGATTGATCCAGCCGCGCGCAAACGCGTAGGCGCAACCAGCCAGATACAAACGCCAGATGCGCAGGGCCTGATCCGGCACCAGTTTGCCCGCGGCTTCAAGGTTGTCCTCCAGCCGCTCGCTCCAGTGATCCAGCGTGCGCGCGTAGTGCAGGCGCAGACTTTCGACGTCGACAATCTCCAGCCCCGCTTCGCTGATCTCCGCTGAAATCATCGACAGGTGCGGCAACTCGCCGTTGGGGAACACATACTTCTCGATGAATTCCCCGGCACCGCGTCCCACCGGACGGCCATCGGTGTGCTTGGCGGTGATGCCGTGGTTCATCACCAGCCCGCCCTCCTTCACCGCGCCGAACAGGGTCTTGCAGTACTCGGCCAGATTGGCGTGACCGACGTGTTCGAACATGCCGACGCTAACCACCTTGTCGAAGCGCCCGTCTTGGGGCAGATCACGATAGTCGAGCAGTTGCAGTTCGATCTGGTCTTCCAGGCCCTCGGCTTTGACTCGCTCGCGCGCCAGTTCCAGTTGTTCCTTGCTCAGGGTGATGCCGAAGACTTTCGCCCCGAACTCTCGCGCGGCATACCGCGCCAGCCCGCCCCAACCGCAACCGACATCCAACAGGTATTCGCCCGGCTGCAAACGCAGCTTGCGGCATAAATGACGGAATTTGGCTTGTTGCGCCTGCTCGAGGGATTCGCTGCCCGTTTCGAAATACGCGCAGGAATACGCCATGTCGCTGTCCAGCCAGAGCTGGTAGAACGCGTTGGACAGGTCGTAGTGGTAGGAAATGGCTTTGGCGTCGGTTTCCTTGTCGTGCAAGGCCCGCACCGGCTGATTGTCGTCATCGTCGCCGAGCAATGCATTACTCAATTCGTCGCAGACCCGGATGACTTCGCTGATCGAGCCCTCCAGTTCAAGCTTGCCTTCGACGAATGCCGCTCCCAGCGCATCAAGGCTTGGGTGGGTGAACTGGGTGACCATCTGCGGGTCCTTGACCACGATGGTGACGCTGGGCGTCGGCCCCAGATTGAACTCATGGCCGTCCCAGAGTCGCAGGCGAAGCGGCAGCTGCAGATTCTGTAAGGCCGGTGGAAGTTGCGCGAGCATGGAAAATCCCCCTTGTTTCAGACCGTCAGATCTGAGGCTAGACCATCCTGGAAAAATAGCAGGCTATCGATTTGATTAGCCAAAACTATCGTTGCAGACGCTCCAGCAAGCCTTCCTGAAACTACTGTTTCAACCCGCTAACAGCTTGCAGCGGCGCGCCCTCACCCTAAATGACTGCTAACGCGGCGCACAGTTCAGCCAATGCAGCGTAGGGGTCGAAGAGTTCAAACGATTTCCTCCTTGAGCTTGAGCAGCGGCTCCTGAAAACGCAGCAATCGCCCGGCGTTGCCGAGTACCAGCAACGTACTGAGGTTATGCAACAACGCAGCGATCATCGCCCCGGCAGCACCGAGCCAGCCAAATGCCGCAAACACGACGATCACCAGCGTCCAGCCCAGACCGATGATGACGTTGACCTGCAGCGTCCTCCGGCATTGACGGCTGAGGCGTACGCAGGTGCCGAGGCGGCGCAGGTCGCTGCCGATCAGCACAATGTCCGCCGAGGCCAGTGCGATGTCCGCCCCGCCCGCGCCCATTGCCACGCCGACCACGCCTGCCTTTAACGCCAGCGAGTCATTGATGCCGTCACCGACCACCATCGGCCGGAAGCCGTTGTCGATTTCCTTGAGCACCCGATTGAGTTTGTCTTCCGGCAAGGCTTGCGCTTCGATCTCGTGCAAACCGACGTCCCGTGCCAGCGACTGAGCCACGCTGTGCCGATCCCCCGTCAGCAACAGTTGTCGACCCAGCCCCAGTTCACGCAACTCAGCAAGGGCAAAGCGGGCTTCCGGTTTGACGCTATCGGCCAGCAGCAGCCAGGCCAGGAACTCACCGTTCAGGGCCAGTCCGGCAATCGGCCCGTCGTGTTCGGGCACCGTGGTGGTGGTGACGCCAAGTTGCGCGAACAGTTCCGGTCGCCCGAGCGCCGCTTCGCCCTGCCCGGTCATGGCAACGACACCGAGGCCCTGGCGCTCGTGAATGTCGGCTAAAGGCACACAGTGCTCCGGGCTGACCAACCCGACCAATGCGCGACTGACCGGATGACTGCTGGCCGCGCCGAGGCTGGCGGCCAGCGCCATCACGGTAGCGTTGTCCGCTTGAGCACTGTTGATCGATTGCAGGCGCAAAGTGCCGTAAGTCAGCGTGCCAGTCTTGTCGACCACCAGCGACGTGAGGTCAGCCAGTTCCTCAAGAAACGCCGAGCTGCGGATCAGAATCCCATGCCGCGCCGCGACCGCCACACCGGCAATCGCCGTGGCCGGTGCCGACAACACCAGCGCACACGGGCACGCCGCGACCAACACCGCGAGCATCGCTTGTGCGTCGTTGGTGACGAACCAGGTCACCGCAGCGAGCAGCAACACCAGCACCATGTAGCTACCGGCATAACGTTCGAGCAAACGGGTGATCGGCGGTTTCGAGCGTTCGGCGTTTTGCATCAGCGCGATGACTTTGCCCAGGGTCGATTCATCACCCGTGCGGGTCACTTCGATGCGCAGCAGGCCATCAAGGTTGATCGCACCGCCGAACACCGTCATGCCGACGCTCGCCTCGACGGGCACTGATTCGCCGGTAATCGAAGCCGTGTCGAGACTCGCCTGACCGGACAACACCCGCCCATCTGCCGGCACCCGATCACCTGCGCGCACCTCGACGCAATCGCCGGACTTCAGTGTGCCGTTGTCTACTTCGATGATCGAACCATCCGCCTGAACTCTGCGCGCGTGGCTGCGCGTCAGTTGGCCGAGCGCATGAATCGCCTCCTGCGAACCGATGACGCTGCGCTCCTCCAGCACGTGGCCGAAGATCATGATGATCGGCAACAACGCCGCCGTCAGCAGATCGCCGGTCGCCCAGGCACCAAGCATGGCCAAGGCAATCAGTTGGTCGGTGATGCCGTGCAGGCTCGGATAGCGCAGGCTGTACCACGCCGAGCGCATTACCGGCACGGCGACTAATAAAGAAGCAAAACCCAGCAGCAATTGGCTGACACCGGTTTGCTCCGGCACCAGCCAACGCCAGATCAAACCCAGACCCAACAGGCCCAACGCAAGCATGGCGAGTGTCAGTTGCCGAGCGGCGCGGCGTTGTTCGGCCGAGGACAACAGGCTCGGTGCGGCGGTGGTCGCAGTCATTGACTGGCTCCCTGAATGATCAAACGGGAATCGTCTTTCGGATCGACCGTGGTCACTGATCCGGCCTGGCCGAGAATCTTCGGCATGCGCTCGCGATAAAGGCGCAGGAGCATTTGCGCATCGGTGCTGCCGGCCAGACTCGACACCGTGGCCGTATCAGCCGAGGCTTTGGCCAAGCGTTCACCGGCTTGCGCGTGAGCCACCTGCAGCGTGCGGTCGGCTTGTTCATTCGCCGTCTGAGTGAGTTTCTCGGCGTCGGTGCGCGCGTTGGCCACGGCTTTGTCGGCTTGCTGGCTGGCGGTCAACACTGCGTTGAACGCGCTTACGGCAGGGTCAGGCAGACTCGATTGCACATCGACCCGCGCCACTTCGATGCCGATGCCCTGCCCGCTCGCCTTCAACTCGGCGAGGCGTTTGTTGATGCCTTGCACCAGATCACCGCGCAACCTTTCACGGCGTTCCGCCGCTTGATTATCTGCGCCGATCAATTCCGGGCGAGCGACCAGAATGGTGTCCAGATCCCGTGCCGCCGTCAGTGCCACGGTGCTGCGGGTGACCAATCGATCCAGTGCTGGCAGCACATGATCGGCCTGCAAGACGAAGTCGTAAGGGTCGGTGACTTTGTAAAAGACCCGCACATCCAGTTGCACCACGCCGGCATCACCGGTCAATAAATAACCAGATCCGGCCAGCGCATCGCTCAACGGTGTGGCGAACGAAGCGACGCGATCAGCCTTCAGCGCCTCATCGCTGCGCAACAGGTTTTCCACTCGGCGTTCTATCACTCGATCCGCTGCTGGGAGCAAAACCACCTGTTCAAAGGGCTGCGGCCACGCCAACAGCAGACCGGCGTTTTGCACGCGATCGAGTGCGCCAAAGTGCAAAACCAAGGCGCGATTTTGCGGGTCGATCTGCCGCACATTGGAGAATGCCCACGCGAGCGCGGCCAGCACCGTCACTGCGTACAGGGCAAAAAACGCTAAACGACCAGCCTGAATCCACGGACTGTTCAGCGCATGTGTTCCACGTGGAACTTCTTCACTCATGGCTGCGATCCGGGTTTGCTGTCGAGTGTCGGCGGGCCGTCGACCAGCACGCGGAATGGCGCGGCGTCGGTGCGCAGAATTAGTTTGGTGTCTGGCGTGACAATGGTGCCGAGGGTGTCCAGCGAGCGCAGCAAGTTGTACAGCTGCGGAGAACTGGCGTAGGCACGGCCGTAAATCTGCGCGGCTTCAACGCGAGATTGCGCTTCGATTTCGGCAGCTTTCACCGTGGCATCGGCTTGCACAATTCGCGCATCGCGTTCGGCTGCGGAGCGGATTTGTGCCGCCTCACGTTTGCCGATCGCCGTGCGTTCGGTGGCGATGGTTTCACGCTCGGCGCGCATGCGATCGACCGTGGCTGTGAGCGTCACTGACGGCAAGGTCAACCGTTCGATACCGACTTGCACAACACGTACGCCATAGGTCGCGAGCAATTGCTGATCGATCTGTTGGCGCAACTGCGCTTCGAAATCAGCGATGCGCACCTGGCTGGCATCGGTATTGACCAGATTCGCCAAATCGAAACTGCTCGCCGTGGTTTCCAGTGCCGAGCCGACAAAGGTGCGAATCTGCCGTGCCGCTTCGTCAGGCTGGTTCTGCACCGCGCGCATAAAACGCTGCACGTTGTCCGGATCCCCCTGCACCTGCCACGCCACGTAAGCCTGAACGATGATGCGCAAACCGTCGCGGGTGCCGACATCCTGCAAGCCGCTGGACGTCGTACGCAGACGCAAATCGACCGGGATCGCCGCCTCGAACGGCGCCGGCCAGCGCCAGCTCAAACCCGGATCAAGCAGGACCCGCGACGGATTACCGAAGCGGGTAATGACCGTCGCCTCGCCGGAACGCACTTGCACCAGGCTCGCCGCTGCGATGGCGAACGCCACCAGCAACACCGCCCAGCCCATGCGCCGCCACGGGAAAGGCCCCGCCTCCTCCGGCGCGCCGTGGTGATGGTGCCCATGATGGTGATGATGTCCGCCGTGGCCATGATCGTGGCCGCTGTGATCATGCGATTCGTGTGGATGCGACTGGCTCAATGGGCGACTCCTGGTTGAGCGGTGGTGCGCGCGGGCGTCGGGTCAGCCGGCAGCGTGAAGGTCCGCAGGTCGATGGTCGGCGCATTGCTGCTGCCGCCGAGACGATGATCGAGTACCAGCAATTTGGCTTTGCTTAGGCCTTGGCTGAGCTGACCGAGGTATTGCTCCAGCACGAAGGCCTGACCGGCACTGGCGTAGGCTTTTTGTTCGGCGCTGAATTTCAGATCCGCCGCCTGCGCCGTGGCACTGGTTTCGCGGGCATTGGCGCTGGCCTGATCGCGAGCGAGGCTGGCCTGCAATTGCGCCTGATTACTGGCTTCGGCCGCTGCGCCCCGCTCGCGGGAGATCACCGCCTGCGCGCCGATCTGCGCCGCCTGCACCGCGTGATAAGCATTGGCGGCACCGGCCGGCGGGTGAATGGCTTCGACGACCGTGGCGAGTATTTCCACGCCACTGTTGAGTTGCTGCAGATCACGTTGCACCGCACGACCAATCTCCTCGCCCAACCCTACCCGGTCTTCACCGAGCAAACCGTCGAGCGTGCGCGAGGCAAAGTCGTGCACCAGAATCCGGCTGGCGGTGCTGCGGATTAGTGTTGGTACATCGGCACTGTTGTAGGTTGCGGCCAGCGCCGCCTGATCAGTCAGGCCGATGCGATAGACGAAGCGCACGTCCATGTTGACGATCTGAAAGCTCTGCTGATCGCCACGGCTGCTGGCGATGACTTGCGACTTGTCATTGACGTGACTGGCATCCCACAAGCGATTAGCGGTGAACGGCGCCGGGCCTTCAGCAGGATCGACTTGTGGCGGGACTGGATTTTCGCCGACGCTGGTTGCCAGGTCATGCACCACGCCGGTTTCGACGATCAACACGCGGCCCAGCGGCCACGGCAAACCCGTATGCAACCCGGGGCCGAACACCTGCACCGGTTTGCCGAATCGCTCATAAATGCCGCGACCCTGCAGGGGGATTTCATGGATGCCGGTGAGCAACCAGCCCACCGCTGCGACAAACGCCAGCACCGGCAAAAATGCTCGGCGCATGTAACTGAACGCCCAGATCTGCCGCAAATCGATGCCAAAGCGGTTGTGCAATTCATGCTGCAACGCGAGCAAAGGTTGTGGCGGCCAGCGCAGCATATCGGCAACAAAACTGCGCGCCAGCAGGGTCGGTTCAAGCTGTTCGCGGCGCGGACTGAAGATAGAAAGAACGGCGCGCAATAGCAGCTCGATCGCTACCAGTCCCGGCAAGATACCCATCAAACCAGCGACACGAACCGGCCACACGGCGTTCTCACCGGCGAACAACAAACACAACGCGCCGAGCACCAGACTGATGATCGCCACGCGCGTCAGTTGCGCCAATGCACCCGATTCCGGCCATTGCGCAGGATTTTCCTGAGCGAGTTGGCGCTCCAGCACCAGTAAGCCGAACGCCAGCAGTAATGCCAGCGCCGCCCCCACCGTGGCGGACAATCCAACCGCAGCGGCAGGCAATGACAGGTTCCACACCTGTTCAATACTCAGCGACACCAGTACGGCCCAACCGCCCAACCACAGCGTCGCAGCACCGATCTGGCCGAGCACGTGCAAACTGCGCTGACTGAGATGATCCAAGAGCCGCTCGTACCAACCTTCAGGCGCAGACTGTTGATCTTCGCCAATCGGTGTCAGCCCGACAGGATTTATCACCCGCGCACGCCACTGCGTCACCCACCACGCCGATTGCAGCCCGGCGACCAGCACCAGCAACGCCGCGCTCTGATTGACCAACAGCGGCAGCCACAATGATTGCGGCGCAAACAACCCGACAAAAAACGCCAACATCCAGCCCGCCCCGGCCAATCCACCAAGGGCAAACGCCCAGCGCCGTAGTCGTCTGCCCTGCGTGGCCGCCTGCTGAAAGCGCGGCAGTCCGGTCACTTGCGTGCCTTCTACCTCCAGATCAACTTGCATATCACCCCAATGTCTTTAGCTCGCTGTGCATAGCGTTACGATATAACGAAAAGCGTGAAATATTCGTACACAATTACGCGTATTCAAAGACGCGCAACCTGTCGCTTGCCTGAAGCCTTGACCGAAATGTCCGGGAGCGCACATATTACGTTCGTAATTTTTATCGACAGCTACTTTTAGCGATCCGCATCCATCAATCAGGAGCAAGCGCATGAGCAACTATGACGTAGTGATTCTGGGCGGCGGTCCCGGTGGTTATAACGCGGCGATTCGCGCCGGCCAGTTGGGCCTCAAGGCCGCCTGCGTGGAAGGCCGGGCGACCCTCGGCGGCACCTGCCTGAACGTCGGTTGCATGCCGTCCAAAGCCCTGTTGCATGCGTCAGAGCTGTACGACGCGGCCATGGGTGCAGAGTTCGCCAACCTCGGCATCGAGGTCAAACCGACGCTGAACCTCGCGCAAATGATGAAACAGAAAGACGAGAGCGTGAGCGGCCTGACCAAAGGCATCGAGTTTCTCTTTCGCAAGAACAAGGTCGACTGGATCAAGGGCTGGGGCCACATCGATGGGCCGGGCAAAGTCACGGTCACTGACGCTCAAGGCAGCAAAGTCGAGCTGACCGCCAAAGACATCATCATCGCCACTGGCTCCGAGCCCACTCCTCTGCCCGGCGTCGAGATCGACAACCAACGCATCCTCGACTCCACCGGCGCGCTGTCGCTGAGTGAGGTGCCCAAGCATCTGGTGGTGATCGGTGCCGGCGTGATCGGCCTGGAGTTGGGTTCGGTATGGCGCCGCCTCGGCGCGCAGGTGACCGTGGTCGAATACCTTGACCGCATCTGCCCCGGCGTCGATGGCGAGGCAGGCAAAACCCTGCAACGCTCGCTGAGCAAACAGGGCATCGCCTTCAGGTTGAGTTCGAAAGTCACCAGCGCAACAGCTTCGGCCAACGGCGTGCAGCTCAGCGTCGAGCCCGCAGCAGGCGGAACTGCTGAACTGATCGAAGCGGATTACGTGCTGGTGGCCATCGGTCGTCGCCCGTACACCCAAGGCTTGGGCCTGGAGAACGTTGGCTTGAGCACCGACAAGCGCGGGATGCTTGCCAACAAACAGCATCGCACCGAAGCCGCTGGCGTCTGGGTGATCGGCGATGTGACGTCCGGGCCAATGCTTGCGCACAAGGCGGAAGATGAAGCGATGGCCTGCGTCGAGCAGATCCACGGCAAGGCCGGCGAGGTCAATTACGACCTGATCCCCAACGTCATCTATACCAAACCGGAATTGGCCAGCGTTGGTAAAACCGAAGAGCAGCTCAAGGCCGAGGGCCGCGCGTATAAGGTCGGCAAGTTTCCGTTCACCGCCAACAGCCGGGCGAAGATCAACCATGAAACCGAGGGCTTTGCCAAAGTCCTCGCCGACGAGCGCACGGATGAAGTACTCGGCGTGCATCTTGTGGGACCGAGCGTGAGTGAAATGATTGGCGAATATTGTGTGGCGATGGAGTTCAGTGCGTCGGCGGAGGACATTGCGCTGACGTGCCACCCGCATCCGACACGCTCGGAAGCGTTGCGCCAGGCGGCGATGAATGTCGAGGGGATGGCGACGCAGATGTAGAAAATCAAAAGATTGCAGCCTTCGGCGGCTCCTACATGGAATGCGCCCCCCTGTAGGAGCTGCCGAAGGCTGCGATCTTTGCTTGTCAGGCCGGAAGATGTCCGAGCGGCAACGCCCCCGGCGTCTTCACCGTATGAATCGCAAAGTTGCTGCGAATGTCGCTCACCCCCGGCAACTTCAACAGGCAGCCACTGAGAAAGCGGTCATACGCGCGCAAATCCGGCACCACCACTTGCAGCAGAAAATCCGATTCACCCGACACCAGAAACGCTGAAATCACCTCCGGCAATGCCGTCACCGCTGCGTAAAAAGCCTCGGCCTGTTCATCGTTGTGGCGCTCGACCTTGACCCCGACAAACACCGTCAGCCCCAAACCGACTTCGTCACGATCCAGATTGGCCTGATAGCCGCGAATCACCCCCGCCTCTTCCAGCATCCGCACCCGGCGCAAACACGGTGAAGCCGACAAGCCGATTTCATCCGCCAGTTCGACGTTGCTCAGGCGCCCGTCCCGTTGCAGGGCGGCGAGGATTTTGCGGTCGAAGGCGTCCAGTTTCATGGTTGGCAGATCTCGATAGTATCGTGCGGAAAACCAGCAGGTTATGCCAAATCCAACAGCTTTTGAAGCCGACTACGCAAGCACCTGCCCTACCCTTCAGCCCTAGACTGGCCCTACCGAATCGACAACGAAAGGACTGACCCGTGGCGAGTCTCTGGCTGTTTTTCCTGGCATTGGCGGTGGTTTTTCTGCTGCCCGGCCCAGACATGATCCTGCTCCTGCAAACCGGTGCGCGTCAGGGCCGCGGTGCGGCATTGGCCACCGCGATAGGGCTGGCGGTTGCCCGGGGTTGTCATGTGGCGTTAGCGGCGTTGGGGTTGGCGGCGTTGTTCAAAGCAGCGCCGTGGACGTTCGAAGTGGTGCGGCTGGCAGGGGCGGCGTACCTGCTGTGGATCGGCATTCAATGCCTGCGCAGCACACTGTTGCCGGACCTGACCACAGCCGATGTCGCCGATACCCATGACCAATGGCGCGAAGCGATCCGTCGCGGTTTGCTGACCAACCTTCTCAACCCCAAAGCCCTGCTGTTCTGCTCGGTGCTGCTGCCACAGTTCATCGTCGCCAACGGCGCACCGGTGCTGAGCCAGTTTGCCATGCTCGGCGCTCTGCTGGTCGGCATCGGTCTGTTGTTCGATTGCGCTTACGCCTTGACCGGTGCAGCGCTGGGCCGTTGGCTGCAACACAGTCCAACGGCGCAACGGGTTCAACAATGGCTGTTCGGCAGCCTGTTGATCGGCTTTGCGGTGCGCCTGACCTTCGTCCAGCAGGCTTAGCCTTTACGGGCCTTGCGCTGGCGACGCGTGATCAATAGCAACGTAGCAGCGCTGACCAACACCATCGCGCCGATCTGCACTGGCCACTTGTACGGCCGTAGCGAGGAGCGCGCGGCATCGGTGACCTGGGTGACGTAGCGCTTATCGGCGTTTTCGAAATCCGGATACGGGCATTGATTACCGAAATCCACCGCCCACGGCACGAACGGGCCTTCCTTGACGTAACGCTGATACAGCGCACTTTGATCTTCCAGGCTGCTGTTCCAGCCCGCTGCGTTGCACAGCACGGCGGCAAACGCCTGACTGGTGTGCGGCAGATTGTCGGCGGCGCGACTGGCGAGTTCGGTGGTGACAAAACGATAGTGATAACGCTGATCCGGTTTCGCTTCGCTGGCCTGCTGACGTTTTACTTCGGACTCAGAAACCAGCGGGCCGACTTTCAGCTCGGCGCCTTCCAGTGAATAGTTGCCACCAAACGTGGCGTAGTCCGGCGCCATCTCGTAACCGAGAATGTCCATGCCCCACTCCCGCGCCGTCCACGCCGCGTTATACAGCGCACCGGCGCGTTTGGTCGGCCACCACGCCGAGTCGGCTTTCAAGCGTTGCTGACCGTAAAGCCGAGCCTTGTTTTGCAGGTCTGGATTATCGAAATAGCCGACCGCATCGGCGTAATGCCCTTCGCGCAGCAAGCGCCGACCGAGCAAATTGCGCAAGCTGGCAGCGACGGGCAACGGCACGTAGTTATCGCGCTCCTGCTGAGTCAGCGCAGGTGGCGCCGGCACGTTATCGTCGACGTATTTTTTCAGCTCATCGACGGTCAACACGCGCTCGGCCACCGTCGCTGCATCGAACCAGTAAGTGCTGTTGCTGCGATACAGCTGCACGAACGCTTGCAGGTATTCGCCGCGCTGCAGGGCGAGAATCGCGCTTTCACCTTCGACCCGGCATTTCGGCTGCAGGCTCTCGTAGGCCCAGTCCGGAGTGCGGCGATAACCCCAATCTTCTTTCTGCGGGAAGGCTTGCGCGGCTTTCGAGTAGGCAGCAGCAGCGCCATTTTTATCGCCGTCACGCACCGCCAGTTTCGCTCGCAGCCACCACGCGAGTCCGCCGTCGCCGGCGTTTTCGAGGAAGGCCTTGGCGCCCACGTAATCGCCCTGTTGATAACTCATCGCCGCCAGACGATCAGCATTTTCCAGGCTGCCACGGGTGCTGTTTTGCAGCAGCTTCACCAGTTTCTTTTCGTTCGGCGGTTCGTCGCCAAACGACCAGCCCTGGCGACTGACCAAGGACGCCGTGACCAGTTGCTGCACCGATTTGTGCTGAAGCAATTCGGCCAGTTCGGCCTCGGGCAATTCCGCCAGTTCATTCATCAATTGCTTGAGCGAGGTGTAACCCACGGCGGAACCGTGCAGATTCTGCGCTTCATACAATTCGATGGCGCCGTTCCAGTCGCCCGCAGCGCGCACCACCCGCGCTTCTTCGCCGAGACTGGCGACGCCCAATTCCAGCGGATCGCTGAAACCGTCGATGCTCAGTTGCCGGGCCTGACGGAACGCATCACGCGATCGCTCCAGCGCAACCACCTTATCTCCGGCCTCGCTGCTCATGGCGAACAACGTACGCCCGAGAGAATACGCAGCCCAGGTGCTGCGAAGCGGACGCTGATCAGCCGGCAGCGCCAGCAGCTTGTTGAAATATTCGACGGCGAGTTGATGATTGCCCGTGGCAAACGCGACTGCGCCGGCCACGTACAAACGGATTTCCGCCGGCAGGCTCGCGCCCTGCACCTCGACCTGATGCGCATCGGTCAGCCCGCGCAGTTGCTTGACCAGCACTTGCTGCTCGGCGCTCAAACCCAGCTGTTCGGCTTTCTCCCGCGCCTCGGCAGCTTCGTTTTCTTCGCCGTACATATCGTTGGGATTGTGCGTCGCAGCCGTAACGTTCTTCAGCCCGGCAATGGCTTTGCCGAGGCGACTGAGTTCGAAATTGAAGTTGCCCTCCGGCAGATCGGCCAGGGTTTGCCCGCGATTGTCGAGCAGGCGCATCGGGAAGTCGGGGCCGCAGGCCAGCGCCGACCCCAGCGGCACGCAGAGGCTCAGACAGAGCAGATGGCGGGGCCAGTTACGGGTCAACATGCGAACCTCCTTGATCAATATGTGCACAGCGCGCCCAACCGATGGCGCGTTGTCCGCCCGCTGGCAAGCGGCCGTCGCGCAGGCGGGTGAAGGTAAGCAGATCCGGGCCTTGTTGCAATGCATAACCGGCGAGCGCATCGGCGCCTTCACAGCTTTTCGCCTTCAACGTTATTTTCGCCGGCCAGGCACTGTCGAGGTTACCGGGGTTGTCGAGTTTGATGTCGTAGAGACCGTTGTGTTCGCTGAATGTCACGCCGAGCCGGCTGACCAATTGTTCGCCCCGTGCCACGGCGCGCAACGTGGTCAGGCTCCAGGCGCGACGATCATTGGCCAGCGGCAGGCGAAACCAGATCAACCCGGCCAGATGCGCTGGCGGCTCGTTTCGCAAGGTCTTGCCCAGTTGCCGCAATTGCAGGGGATCGGCGAGCAGCTCCCGACGCTCGCCACCGCGCTCGAGCTGCACTTCGCTTTCCACCAGCGGCGCCCCCCCGTCATCCGGCAACAGCGCCACACCGTAGGCCGGCAGCGCGAGATAAAACGGTTTATCGGTGATTCGCGCCCAGGCCTTGGCCCACTTCAACGCCTGATCAGGATCAAACAGGCCCCGGCGCGGATCGCTGACGGCGTGGACTTGCAGCACGCTGCTGTCGACGGTTTGCAGAAGTGCAGGCAGTTGCGCACTGTCGAGCCAGGCCGGCAGTGCAGTGATGCTCAGTGGCAGGGTCGTCGGCAATGCCGAGCGCAGATGTTTGAGGAATTCGGCGTAATCCGGCAAACGGGCGTTACCGGCATCGTGATCGATTTCGACGCCACTCAGCGTCAGACCCAGGGCCTGCCAATCGGCGAGCAGTTGAAGGATGTGCGTGGTGAGTTGATCCTGATCCAGCGACTTGAGCTGGCCGTCGAGACGGATCACCGCAATCAGCGGACGGCCATCGGCTTTCAATAGCGGTGCGTCTATCAGCGCCCTGCTCCATCCGGCATTCGGGAAGGCTTGCAGCGCGAGCACGCGCAGTGTCGAGAAGTCAGCATGGCTGTCGCGCAATGCGGCCTCATGGGCCGGCATCCATTGGCGTTGCCAGATGTAGAGTTGTTGGTCGAGGGGTGGCGCGTCGTGCTGCTCGCAACCCGAAAGCAACAATCCCAAAAGCAGCCCGACAATAAAGCGCATACCTTCCCAACCCCTGACACCACCAGGCTGCAAGGTTACACAAAAACCCCGTAGGAGCTGTCGAGTGAAACGAGGCTGCGATCGTTTGATCTTGTTTATAGAATCAAGACCAAAAGATCGCAGCGTGCCGCAGCTCCTACAGAGCTGTCGCAGGTTTACGCGCGATGATCACCTGGCTTTTCGCAACCACCGCATCCAGCGCCTGCTTGATCTGCGCGCCACGCGGCGAGTTCAGCACCGCTTGCCAGGTGTCGGCCCAGTGATTGAGCAAAGGATGATCCGGGTTGCTGAAATCGACCTTGGCTTCCCAGAACAGCAACATCCACATCGACCAGTAAAAACCGTATTGGCTGTGGCTGATGATCTCCAGCCCCGCCTCGCTGACCATCGCCTTGAACTGCTCTTCGCTGATGATGCGAATGTGGTTGGGTTTCTGGAAATACTCGGCGGCGGCGATGTCTTTCTGCAGGTCTTCGGAACTTGGGTGCGGCACGCTCAGTAAATACAGCGCACCGGGTTTGCCCACGCGCACCAGCTCCGCGAGAAACTGCGCCGGATCGTCGACGTGCTCGATGACCTCGGTGGAGACCACACGCGTGGCTGTGGCATCGGCAATCGGCAGCGGATTACAGTCGGTGACATGGCATTCGACATCCCGCGCCGGCGTGTCACTGAGCCGCTGGCGGGTCGCTTCGACCTTGGCTGCATCGATGTCAGCGATGATGATCTTCGCCCCGCGCATGCCGCAGAAATGCACGTTGCCGCCGTCGCCACAGCCGACGTCGAGCAGCGTGTCATCGGCAGTCACCGGGAAGCCTTTGAACAGCTCGCCGGTTTCCTGATTGAACCAGCCGCTGAGCATCGCATCGTGCAGGCCGAGCATGTACGGATCGGTCTTCTCGGCAGTCGCGACAGGCTGCGCGGGGGCCGGTGCAGGCGTGCCCGCCGTGAGTTTCTTCAAAAGGCTCAGCATGAGGTGGCTCCAGAGGATGGGACGGCGGTTCGCGAAGTACCGAGGCGTTTGACCAGCGCGGCGCCGCGATTGCGCATGGGCATTTCGATGAAGCGGTAATTCAGTTCACTGAGCAGCACGATCAGACCGAACGCCAGCAACAGCGTGATGATCGGGTGCCCGGCCGGGCTCGGCAGACCGGCGGTTTGCAGGCGGAAGATCAGTTCGCGTACCAGTTGATAGGCCGGAATATGGATCAGGTAGATGCCGTAGGAACGACTGCCAATCCAGGCCAGTACACGCTGAACGCCAGCGACGGGCATCAGATAATCGCGGTTGTATGACGCGATCCATACCAACAGCGCGCTGAGGACAGCGATCGAACCGATGCGGTAGTTAGCGAAGGTGAAACGGTCAGTGGCCATGAAGCTCAACAACGCTCCAATCACGATCAACGCCGAAATCCCGGCCCACGGTCGACGCAAGAACGTCGGTTGCCAGCGCTGATAGCTCGGCTGCGCGCTCCACATGGCAAGCAAGACGCCGAGCGCCAGTGCATCGGTGCGCACCACCATCAACAGCGGCGTGCGCACGGTGAACAACTGCACCGCGACCAGCGCCAGCAAAGCCCAGACCAGATGCTTGCGGCACAGCACGATCAGCAGCGGGAACAGCAGGTAAAACTGCTCCTCCAGCGACAGACTCCAATAGACGAAACTGCTGCCATATTCGTAGTGAAAGAAGCTGTCGGAAAAGCGGAAGTTGGCGTACTGAAAGACCCCCGCCAGTGTCGCTTGCAGGTTGGCGGACAGCGTACCGAACGCCCCGGAACGATTGACGAACAGGCACGCCAGCAACATCAGCGCCAGCCATAACCAGGCGGACGGCAACAGACGAAAGGCCCGGCGCAGCCAGAAATTGCGCGTCTGTTGCCAATACTCCTGGCGCGTAGTGCAACCTTGCAGCGCCGGAATCAGGCTGCGGGCAATGATAAACCCGGAGATGGCGAAAAACAGATCGACGCCCCACCACGGCTGCGCCCAGCCGTGGATTTTTTCCAGCAAGGGCACCGGATCGGTGAACAGGCTGCCCTGCAGGTGATGGAACAGCACGCCCAGCACCGCAATGGCGCGCAGGACTTCGATGTCCATGATCCTCTTGCTGTTCATGCTCGCGGGGTTTCCACGAGGGTCGCGTTGAGTTCGAACATCTGCGCGAAGAACGCCTGCAAACGCTGCTCGGCCACCGCCTGACTGCAGAATCCTTGCAGGCTGCTGACCGCTTGCGCCGACATCTGTGCATAACGCGCCGGGAGATTTTTCGCCACCTCGTAACTGGCCTGATAGGCCTGGCACAACGACGCCCAGTTGGTCACATAACGCAAGGTACGGAAGGCTTTGCGCGGGTCGTGCGGCCAGGCTGTGAGTTCGTCGGTGGATTCGATCAGGAACGCATTATCGGCGCTCAGGTAATCGATCATCGCCGTAGTACGTGGCGCCACCGCCGGTTTGCCGCAGGACATGAACTCCATCAACGGCAGGCACTGGCCTTCGCCATAGGAGGTGTTCACCACGTAGCGGGTCGCTTGCACCAGGCGCTCGTAATCGGGGTCGGCGAGATAGCCGTAGATCAGCACGATGCGGCAGCGATAGGACTGGTTCTTGTACAAGTGATGGAGGATGTCGCCGAGGGCTTCTTCGGCATCGTGATGGGTGAGCTTGAGCACCAGCGTGGCGTCTTCGACATCGCGAAAACTCACGCAGAAAGCACTGAGCATGTCTTCCCAGTTCTTGCGCCCATCGCCGGGGTTGAACACCGAGGTGTACACCACGCCGTCGAGCAGCAGCTCCTGTTCGGTGATCGGCGCGGCGAAATCGATACCTTTGCCACGGCGTAAATGCTTGGGTCCGAATGCATTCAGGTCGAGGGTCCGACTGTCAGCAACCAGCCCCTTGATCTTCAGGCGAAACGACTCGCTCGGCACTTGCCCCTGCAACTGCGCCCCCCGTGCGGCGAAGCGATCCCACACCGGCGCAGGTACGGCGACGATCGGGTAGTCGGCGTCCATCGCCTCACGCACCGCGTTGACCGTGTAGCTGGAATGGGTGATCGCCGCGCCACAGGCGCGCAGCACGGCACGCCAGTCATTGCGCGGTTCACCGGCAAACGCTTCGTTAGGGATGGTGCTGAATTCCCAGGCAAACACCGGCAACGTCGGACACGCCAGATGCACCGGAGTGCGATGCGGTGGCGAGAACGACAGGAACACACAAGGCTCGCCCCGGCTCAGGCATTCCAGGTACAGCGCATCGACCTCGCGCTGTGGATCAACGACCTCCACCACCCGCCCGAGGCGTTCGAGCACCGGCCGGTATTCCTTGAGCACGAAGTAATAGCTGTACTCTGAACGCCCGAGATTCTGCACGATGGTGTGCTGGTTGGTTTCCGAATGAATGATGATCAGCATGAGGCGTTGTCCGTCACTGGCGCGGCGTCTGTAGTGTTCGGTGCCAGCCCGAAAAAATCCGCCATGCGCTTTTGCACCGGGGCAAAGGCGCAGTAATCGTGCATTCGCTGTACGGCGGCGGCCGACATCCGCTGGTAATCCTGCGGCTGTGCCTTGGCCACCCGGTAGCTCTGCTCGTAGGCGTTTTTCAGCGAACCCCAGTCCGGGCGGTAACGCAGGGTGCGGTAAATGATCCGCGTGTCCTGCGGCCAGATGGTCAGCTCCTCGCTGGAGCCGACCACGAACGCCACCGCATCATCGATGTAATCCTCCATCGCCGTGTGATCCGGTGCGATCACCGGTTTGCCGCTGGACATGAATTCCATCAACGGCAGACACAACCCTTCACAGCGCGAAGCATTCACGTAGAAACTCGCGGCCTGGTAGAGCCCGGCGTACTGCGCATCGTCGAGGTAACCGTGCATGACCACCACACGGCAGGCGAACGGCGTGAGTTGCGCGAGCAAGGTCATCAATTCGCTGTAGTAGGACGCCAGATCGTTCTGGGTGATTTTCAGCACCAGTGTCGCATCGGGCGTTTCACGAAACGCCCAGCAGAACGCGGTGATCAGTTGGTGCCAGTTCTTGCGGCCATCCTTGGGATTGAACACGGTGACGTAGACCACACCGTCGACCCGGGTTTCGACCACCGACGTGGTGTCCGGCAGATCCAGCGGTGACGGCTCGATGATTGGCAGCGGTTGTGGACCGCAAATGGCCGGCAGACGTTGTTCGAGCCAGCCGTGAAGATTGTCTGGAAACAGATCGCGAAGGCCTTCCCAGTACCAGTTTTGCAGAAACTTTACTCGCGGTACCGGCTCTGCCTGCTCACGGCCCAGGTCCAGCGCCCACAGGCGCAGGTAATGCCGGGCAATCACCAGACGTCGCTTGAACGTCAGCGGTGGCGGGCGCGCGGCTTCGAGTTCGGCGGCCAGCGCGGCCTCTTCTTCAGCGGTCAGCGGCGTCGGGATCAGCGCATCGGCTGACAGGCCCAGCGTGCGTGTATCGAAAATGCAGCCCTTGATGGCCAGCGTGGCGCCCGGATTGACCGGCACAGGCACATGCTGCCGACGGATTGCCGCGAAGTTTTCCCACAGCGGCGTCGGTAGCACCAACACCGGAAAGTCTTCGCCCATGGCCCGGCGAATGGCGCGCGCGGTGTGGCTGGACAGGGTGATCACCCGGCCTTGGCGCGCAAGCATCTGCGTCCAGTCCTGACGCGGATCGTTGTCCCACTGCTCATTGGGGATCGAATCGAACTCCCACGCCACCACGCAAATCGTCGGGCACTGCAGATCGACCGGGGTTTTCTGCGGCGGGGTGAACGACAGGAAGACACTGTCTTCGCCGGCGGCGAGCAGTTGTTGATAGAGCGTATCGACTTCGGCGGTGGATGCCACCACATGCACGCGCCCAAGGCTTTCCAGCACCGGACGATACGCCTTGAGCACGAAGTAATAGCTGTATTCCGGACGCCCCAGGCTTTGGCTGATGGAGCTGTCGTTAATGTCCGAGTAGAGAATGAAATTCATGGCATCCCACGATGAAACTGCCGTCCTGGCACCTTCATGCTATGACGGCCAAGCCTCGGATCAAGTCGGCAGTGCCGCTCTCGCCCTAGGTCATGGAGCACGTCTTCGTTCTTGTTTTAGTGGTCGGTTTCACCCTGCATCACGACCCCGGAATCAACCCCGGGATTGTCGCGACGAGGGGCATTCTAAACACATCCGTTGAGGATTCGTGAACCATCCGGCGAGAATAAATCGGGCTACGCTGACGAGAACTGACCGGTCACGGTTGGACCTGTTGAAATTGCCGCGCAATTGGCACAGATTGGCAACCAAACAACTACAACAATGACTTCGCCCGTCGTCCCATCGGTTTTTCTACCGGTCTGACAGACATCCCCTTAAAGCCTGTGGGAAAGTGGCGCAAGTTCAAGACCAAGGGGTCGCTGTTTGAAAAAGCGTCTGTTCGTCACGGGTCTCAGTGGATTCGTGGGACAACATATTCAGTCTCGTCTGGCATTGCCTGATTCGTCGTGGGAGCTGCTGCCTGCCGCTGCGCCCTACGACCTGACAGATCCGGACAGCCTCATCGACCTGTGGCCGCAACTGCCCGACGCCGTCATTCATCTGGCCGGGCAAACATTTGTCCCGCAAGCCTTTCGTGACCCGGCGGGCACCCTCGAAATCAATCTGCTCGGCACCCTCAATCTGCTGCAGGCGCTCAAAGCTCGCGGCTTTCAGGGCACCTTCCTGTACGTCAGCTCCGGCGATGTCTACGGTCAGGTCGGCGAAAACGCCTTGCCGATCACCGAACAACAACCGCCCTGCCCGCGCAACCCTTACGCGGTGAGCAAACTGTCCGCGGAGTTTCTCAGCCTGCAATGGGGCCTGAGCGAAGGCTGGCCAGTGCTGGTCGCGCGGCCGTTCAATCACATCGGTACCGGGCAGAAAGACAGTTTTGTCATTGCCAGCGCTGCCCGCCAGATCAGCCGGATCAAGCAAGGTCTGCAAGCGCCGCAACTGGAAGTCGGCGACATCGACGTGACACGCGACTTCCTCGATGTTGGCGATGTCGTGTCGGCGTACTTCGCGCTGCTGGAAAAAGGCACGCCGGGGCAGGTCTACAACATTTGCTCGGGGCGCGAGCAAAGCATCCGCAGCCTGATCGAACAGCTGGGCGATCTGGCCGAGGTCGAGATGCAACTGGTTCAGGATCCAGCGCGCATGCGTCGCGCCGATCAGCGCCGCGTTTGCGGCAGCCACGCAAGACTGGCGAAAACCACAGGATGGGCGCCAGAAATCACCACACAACAATCCCTGCGGGCGATCCTGTCCGACTGGGAGATGCGAGTACGACAAGAATGACAAAAAGTGCACTGATCACAGGGATCACCGGCCAGGACGGCGCGTATCTGGCCAAGTTGCTGCTCGACAAGGGCTACAAGGTTCATGGTCTGGTCGCACGGCGCAGCAGCGATTCGCGCTGGCGCCTGCGCGAGATGGGCGTCGAAGCCGACATCGTCTACCTCGACGGTGACATGGCCGATGCCTGCTCGGTGCAGCGCGCGGTCATCAAGTCGGCGCCGGCCGAGGTGTATAACCTCGCCGCGCAAAGTTTCGTCGCAGCTTCCTGGGATCAACCGGTGACCACCGGCATCGTCGACGGTCTGGGGGTTACCCATCTGCTCGAAGCGATCCGTCAGTTCAGCCCGCACACACGCTTCTATCAGGCCTCGACCAGCGAAATGTTTGGCCTGATCCAGGCCGAGCAACAGGACGAGAACACGCCGTTCTATCCGCGCAGCCCCTATGGCGTGGCCAAGCTGTACGGCCACTGGATCACCGTCAACTACCGCGAAAGCTTCAACCTGCACGCCAGCAGCGGCATTCTTTTCAACCACGAATCGCCACTGCGCGGCATCGAATTCGTCACCCGCAAGGTCACCGACGCCGCCGCCCGCATCAAGCAGGGCAAACAGCACGAACTGGCCTTGGGCAACATCGACGCCAAGCGCGACTGGGGCTTTGCCGGCGATTACGTCGAGGCCATGTGGCTGATGCTGCAGCAGGACAAGCCTGACGATTTTGTCGTCGCTACCGGTGTCACCACCACGGTGCGCGAAATGTGTCGCATCGCCTTTGATCACGTCGGCCTGAACTACCGCGACTACGTGAAGATCGACCCGGCGTTTTTCCGCCCGGCCGAAGTCGAAGTGCTGCTCGGCAATCCGGCCAAGGCACAACGCGTGCTGGGCTGGAAGCCGAAAACCGACCTGGATACCTTGATCCGCATGATGATGGATGCGGACATGAAACGCGTCGCCAAGGAGTAGGCCATGCTGATCCCCGTGATTCTGTCCGGCGGTGCCGGCACCCGTTTGTGGCCGGTGTCCCGCGAGGGCCATCCCAAGCCGTTCATGACCCTGCCCGACGGTGAGTCGCTGCTCGGCAAGACCTACCAGCGTGCCGCCGCGTTGCTGGACGGCCGGGGCGACATTGTCACGGTGACCAACCGCGAATATTACTTCCAGAGCAAGGATCACTATTGCGCCGCCCACGTGTCGCGCCATCGCGGACACTTCCTGCTGGAGCCGACCGGGCGCAACACCGCCCCGGCCATCGCCGCCGCGGCGCTTTCGTTGCAAGCGCTGCACGGTGATGACGCGATCATGGTGGTGATGCCCGCCGACCATTTGATCGTCAATCAGGACGCACTGAAAACCGCGGTCGAGCACGCAGTCAATCTGGCCAAGGACGGTTACCTGGTGACCTTCGGGGTGATCCCGACCGCACCGGAAACTGGCTTCGGCTACATCGAGACCGGCGCACCGCTGGACGCCAAAGGCGCAGCGAAAGTGCAGCGCTTCGTCGAGAAACCCGATCTGCAGACCGCCACGCATTATCTGGAGAGCGGCAACTTTCTGTGGAATTCGGGCATGTTCTGCTTCACCACCGCGACCGTGATTGCCGAACTGCAATTACACGCGCCCGAACTGCTGGAGCAGACCCGCGCCTGTATGCAAGCCAGCGCTGCGGTGGAAACGGTCGGCTGCCTGCAACAGGAACTGTCGCCGGCGCTGTTCGCCGAAATCACCGACATCTCCATCGATTACGCCTTGATGGAGCGCTCGGAAAAAGTCGTCGTGGTGCCCGCCGGTTTCGACTGGAGCGACATCGGTTCCTGGGGCGCCGTCGCGGCGCTGGTGCCGGCCGATGCCGACAACAACCGCGCCAGCGGCGAAGCGATCTTCATCGACAGTCACAACAACTTCGTCCAGAGCGAAGGTCGTCTGGTGGCCACGGTGGGAGTGGATAACCTGATCGTGGTCGACACCGCCGACGCCGTGCTGGTGGCCCACGCCGACCGCGCCCAGGATGTGCGCCGGGTGGCCAAGCAACTCAAGGACAAATCCCACGAAGCCTATCGCTTGCATCGTACGGTCAGCCGACCGTGGGGCACCTACACCGTTCTGGAAGAAGGCCCGCGCTTCAAGATCAAACGCATCGTGGTCAAACCCGGCGGCAAGCTGTCCCTGCAAATGCACCATCACCGCAACGAACACTGGGTGGTGGTCGAAGGCATGGCCAAGGTCACCAACAACGGCACCGGCACGCACCTGGTGGCGAAGAACGAATCGACGTTCATTGCCGCCGGCCACAAGCATCGCCTGGAAAACCCCGGCGTGATCGATCTGGTGATCATCGAAGTGCAAAGCGGCGAATACCTGGGAGAGGACGACATCGTCCGCTTCGAAGACCATTACGGCAGGACGGTTTGAATGCTGCTTTCCCTGTATCGCTCGTTGCGCAGCTACCGTGGCTTCATCCTCGGTAGCGTGCAACGAGAGTTTCAAGCGCGTTACCGCAATTCGCTGTTCGGCGCCCTGTGGCCGATCTTCAATCCGCTGTCGATGATTGTCGTGTACACGGTGATTTTCTCGCACATCATGCGCGCGCGCCTGCCGGGTGTGGACGACAGCATGGCCTACAGCGTTTACCTTTGCGCCGGCCTGCTGGCCTGGGGACTGTTCTCCGAAATCACCTTGCGCAGCCAGACGATGTTTCTCGATAACGCGAATCTGCTGAAGAAAATCAGCTTCCCGCGGATTTGTCTGCCGGTGATCGTGCTGATCAACTCCGGGATCAACTTCACGATCATCATCGCGCTGTTTCTGGGCTTCCTGCTGGTAACGGGACGCTGGCCGGGCATGGTCTTGCTGGCGTTGCTGCCGCTGGTGGCGCTGCAAATGATGTTTTGCGCCGGATTGGGCATGATCCTCGGTGTGCTGAATGTATTCTTCCGCGATGTCGGCCAGCTCTTTGCGATCTGCCTGCAGTTCTGGTTCTGGCTGACGCCGATCGTTTACCCGATCACGATCCTGCCGGAATGGGTACAACGCCTGTTGCAACTCAATCCATTGACCAACCTGTTCAGCAGTTATCAGAACCTGTTCCTCTATGGTCAGTGGCCGGTCTGGGGTTCGCTGCTGCCGATCTTCGTCACCGGCAGCGTTTTCTGTCTGATCGGGCTGCGCCTGTTTCGTCAACGCGTCGGCGAAATGGTGGATGAACTCTGATGGGACATATTCGTGTCACCGGCCTGAGCAAGGCCTATAAACAATACCCGAACCGCTGGGCCCGCCTGGCCGAGTGGTTGATTCCCTTTTCGCCCATTCGTCATCACCAGCACTGGGTGCTGCGCGATGTCGAATTCGAGATCGCTCCCGGTGAAGCGGTGGGCATCGTCGGCGCCAACGGGGCCGGCAAAAGCACCTTGCTGAAGATGATCACCGGCACCACCCAGCCCACTGGCGGCACGATCGAACTCCAAGGTCGGGTTGCGGCGCTGCTGGAGCTGGGCATGGGTTTTCACACCGACTTCACCGGACGCCAGAACGCAATCATGGCCGGGCAGTTGCTGGGCATGCAGCTCGAAGAAATCGAAGCGCTGATGCCCGAGATCGAACACTTCGCCGAAATCGGTGAAGCCATCGATCACCCGGTGCGCACCTATTCCAGCGGCATGCAGATGCGCCTGGCGTTCAGTGTGGCCACCGCCCGGCGCCCGGATATTCTGATCGTCGACGAAGCGTTGTCGGTGGGCGATGCCTACTTCCAGCACAAGAGCTTCGAGCGCATCCGCAGCTTCCGCAAGGCTGGCACCACCCTGTTGATCGTGTCGCACGACCGCTCGGCGATTCAGTCGATCTGCGATTCGGCGATCCTGCTCAAGGACGGACGCATGGCCATGTACGGCAAACCCGAAGCCGTGCTCGATTATTACAACGCCCTGATGGCCGAACGCGAAGGCCAGGTCGTGCGCCAGGAAATGCTCGCCGGGGGTGAAGTGCAGACCGTCTCTGGCACCGGTGAGGCGGCGATCCTCGGCGTGCGCATGCTCGACGAAAACGAGCGCAGCATCGACGCCGCCGAAGTCGGGCAAGCGGTGGTGCTGGAAGTCCAGGTTGAAGTGCGCAAGGACATCGAGCGCCTGGTGCTGGGCTTTATCCTCAAGGATCGCTTGGGGCAGATGATGTATGGCATCAATACCCACCGACAGGGCAAAGCCCTCACCGATCTGCGCGCCGGCGAACGCTTTACCTATCGCTTCGCCTTCATCATGGGCCTGGGCAAAGGCAACTATTCGGTGTCGCTGAGCCTGTCGCGTCTGGACTCGCACCTGGATCGCAACTTCGAGTGGCGCGACTACGGCCTGGTGTTCCACGTGATCAACAATCGCCACGAAGATTTCGTCGGCTGCTCCTGGCTCAACGCCCAGACCACGATCACTCGGCAAACCGAAGCCACGCCTGTCGAGCGCACGTCATGACCCGCTTGCTGGTGGAATGCACGCACGTGTTCAAGCACCCGAAGGTCAACTCGGGCATCCAGCGCGTGGTGCGCAACGTCATCAAGCAATTGCCTGCGAGTGCCGACGGCGTCGAATGCATGCCGGTGATCCTGCTCAATGGCCAACTCTATCGCGTGCAGCGGCTGGCACCGTTGAACACCCCGGTGTTCAACGCCCTGGCGACGTTCGGCGAACGCCTGCAACGCCTGGCGCATCGCTTCTGGCAATGGCACCAGCGCCTCGACAGCCAGTGCAGCGCGAAATCGGTGCGGCGTGTGTTGTATGTCGCCTATCGCCTGACGTCGTTCGGCGTATTCGGTTTACCGCTGCGCTTGATTGGCGCCATCAACCACACGCAACTGCTCAAACGCTGCTCGCCGCTGCAACATCAGCCCGGCGATCAACTGGTGCTGCTGGATTCGTCCTGGCACTCGGATTTTTTTGCCCACGCCGAACAACTCAAACGCGACGGCGTCGGCATGATCGCGGTGATCTACGACCTGATTCCGCTGACCCATCCGCAGTTCTACGACACACGGCTGGTGCAGGTTTTCAGCGAATGGTTCGACTGGATCAGCCACACCGCTGACGGTTACATGGCGATCTCCGCCACGGTGCGTGATCAGGTGCGCGAGGAACTGCAGCGCCGCATCGGTCCCGCACAGGCTGACAAGCGCTGGTTCGACTTCTTTCATCTCGGCTCCGAACTCGACCTGCGCAGCAGCGAAGAAACGGTCGAGCCCCGCCTGAGCAAAATATTCGCGACATCCGAGCCGGTGTTCCTGATGGTCAGCACCATCGAACCGCGCAAGAATCACGGTTATCTGCTCGACGCCTTTGAACGCGCCTGGGCCGCCGGCTCGAACGCCCGGTTGTGCATCGCCGGGCGCATCGGCTGGAAGTGCGACGCCTTGCTTGAGCGCGTGCGCAAGCATCCCGAGCTGAATCAACGCTTGTTCATGTTCAATGATCTGAGCGACACCAGCCTCGAACATGCCTATGCCCATGCCAGTGCGCTGGTGTTTCCGTCGTTCGTCGAGGGCTTCGGCTTGCCACTGGTCGAAGCCATGCAGCGCGGTCTGCCGGCGATGGGCAGCGACATCGCGGTGTTCCGCGAGATCGGCGGCGAGTTCATGGCGTATTTCGATCTGCTAGACCCACAAAGCCTTGCTGATCTGATCAGCGCTTTCGAAAGCAGCGACCAGTTCCCCGCCGCCCGCGATGTGGCTGACTGGGCCTGGATCGATTGGCGCGAGGCCAGCGAGCAATTGGCCGAACGCAGTGTGCGCCATGTCCTTGAAGCGCCAGCGGCGCAAGCGAGGCAGCATGCGCATTGCCCTTAACGCACGGATTCTGCAGGCACCGCGCACCGGCATCGGCCACTACGTCGCCGAACTGGTCAACGCGTTGCGCAGCGAGACCGATGTCGAGGTCATGCTGTTCCACGGCTGGGGCTGGAGTTCGGCGCTGCCGGAAGCGGCCATGCCCGGTTATTCGCGCCTGACCCCGTTGCTGCGGCAGATTCCCGGGGCTTATCAGGCACGGCGCTGGCTGGAGCAGAAACGTTTCGACCAAGGCTGTGCCCAGGACATCGATCTTTATCACGAGCCGAGTCTGTGGCCGCTGGCCTTCAATGGCCCGACCGTAATCACCCTGCACGACCTGACACATCTGCATTTCCCCGACACCCAGCCGCCGGCGCGGCTCAAGGAAATCGAGCGGCGCCTGGCCGCCGGTGTAGAGCAGGCGCGGCTGATCCTGACCGACTCGCAGGCCATTGCCGACGAGGCGCAAGCCTGGTTCGGTTTGCCCGCCGAGCGCTTTGTCGTGGCGCCGCTGGGCGTGGCGGAGCGCTTCCGTCCGCGTGAACCGCAGACCATCGACGCGGTACTCAAGGCGCATGCCGTTGAGTACCGTGAGTACTTTCTGTGTGTCGGCACCCTCGAACCGCGCAAAAACCTCGGCTTGGCCCTGCGCGCGCACGCCTTGCTGCCAGACGCCGTGCGCCAGCGCTTTCCGTTGCTGATCGTCGGCATGGCGGGCTGGGAGCGCGAACAGTTCAGCGAACCGTTGCGCCTGGCCTTGGCGAGCGGGCATGTATGCCTGCTCGGTTACCTGCCGGACGAACAGGTGGCACAACTGCTGGCCGGGGCCCGGGCGCTGATTTTCCCCTCGTTGTATGAAGGTTTTGGCCTGCCGGTACTGGAGGCGATGGCCAGCGGCACGCCAGTGGTCATTACCCGCTCTTCAGCCATGCCGGAAGTGGCGGGGCCAGCGGGCAACTATATTGAAGCTGACGATGCAGACGGCTTGCGTGACGCAATGAGCCGACTGATCGACGATCAAGCACATTGGCAGGCATGCCGAGAAGCCGGATTGCAGCAGGCACGGCTTTTTTCCTGGGAGCGTTGTGCACAGGCCACGGCCAGTGCCTACCGCCAGGCCATGGGAGGTTGAATGCGCGTACTTCATTTCTTCAAGACTTACCTGCCTGACTCGGTCGGCGGCATCGAACAAGTGATCTACCAACTGTGCGAGAGCGGCGCCAAACATGGCATCGACGGCCAGGTCCTGACCCTCAGCGCCGACCCGACCCCGCCTGTGGTGCAACTCGGTCACCACGAAGTGCACCGCGCCAAACTGGATATTCAGTTCGCCTCCACCGGATTTTCCTGGAGCGTGTTCAAGCAGTTTCGCGAGATGGCCGCCGAAGCCGACGTGGTCAACTACCACTTTCCCTGGCCGTTCATGGATCTGGTGCATTTCGCCAGCGCCATGGACAAACCGAGCGTGGTTACCTACCACTCGGACATCATTCGCCAGAAGCACCTGCTCAAACTCTATCGTCCGCTGATGAACCGCTTCCTCGCCAGCGCCGACCGCATTGTCGCGGCATCGCCCAACTACCTGCACACCAGCGATGTGCTGCAGCAATTTCAAGACAAGACCCGGGTAATTCCGTATGGCTTGAACAAGGCAGGTTATCCACAGGCCGATACTGAGCGCATGAACCGTTGGCGGCAGCAGCTTGGGGATAAGTTTTTCCTGTTTGTCGGGGTGATGCGTTATTACAAGGGCCTGCATATTCTGCTCGATGCCTTGAAGGACGTGGATTACCCGGTGGTGATCGTTGGCGCCGGACCGCTCGAGCTGGAACTGCATGCCCAGGCAACAGCGCTGGGGCTGCGCAACATCCATTTCCTCGGGCGTTTGGGCGATGAAGACAAAGTCGCGCTGTTGCAACTGAGCTATGCGATTGTCTTCCCTTCGCACCTGCGTTCCGAAGCCTTCGGTATTTCGCTGCTTGAGGGCGCGATGTACGGCAAACCGATGATCTCCAGCGAAATCGGCACCGGCACCAGTTACATCAATATCCACAACGAAACCGGTCTGGTCGTGCCGCCGAGTAATCCACAGGCGTTTCGCGAGGCGATGCGCACCCTGTGGGACGATCCGGTGCGCGCTGCGGCGATGGGCGTGAAGGCTGAGGCTCGATATCGGCAGTTATTCACAGCTGACGAAATGGGCCGCAAGTGGATGGAGTTGTATCAGGAGTTGCTGGAAGAAAAATCCCTGTCCTACGCCTGATTTCAGACCCAACCACATTGCCAATGTGGGAGCGAGCCTGCTCGCGAAAGCGTCGGGTCAGCCAACATCATCGTTGCTGACAGACTGCATTCGCGAGCAGGCTCGCTCCCACAAGGTTGTTTTCGGTTACAGATCCAAAACCAATGGTTGGCTACTCTGCGCCGGCACCGCGCAACAGATCAGCACATGCCCGGCTTGCGGAATATCCGCTGGCGGCTGTGGATAATTCACCGCACCGCTGACCAGTCGGGTCTTGCAGGTGCCGCACGACCCTCCCCGGCAACTGAACTCCGGACGTAGTCCACGACTTTCCGCCAGCTCCAGCAAACTGCCGCCGTCCGGCTGCCAGCGCGCCTCTTTCGCCGAGCGCTCGAACACCACCGGCACCGACGTGGTGGCGGCGGGCGGTTGCTCGATGACGATGGCGTCCGGGTCGGCCTGACGTTTAAGCGTCGAAGGGCCAAAGGTTTCCGCATGAATCTGCGCATCACGCACATCCAGTTCGCGCAGGATGTCGTACAGTCCTTGGGTAAAACCACCAGGGCCGCAGAGAACAAAATCGAGCTGGTCGAAATCCTCGGCATCCAGCAGGTTCCTCAGCACCGTGCCGTCAATTCGGCCCGGCAGATCAAAATCCTCGCCCTCTCGTAGCTCGGCTTCCGGCTGGCTGAGCAAACGCAGGATTCGCACGGAGTCGCCAGCCGTTTCAAGCAAACGATCCAGTTCCTTGCGAAACGGCTGATCCGCCAGATTGCGCGAACTCTGCAGCAATAGCGTCGGACGAATTCCCCGCGTGCGTAAGCCTTGGTACACCACCTCGCGCAGCATCGACAGCAACGGCGTGATTCCCACGCCGGCCGCCAACAGCACCAAAGGTCGGTGCTCCAGCGGTGCCACGGTGAAATGTCCTTGCGGCGCCCGCGCTTCCAGCACATCGCCAACGCGAATCTGCTCATGCAGGTGCGACGAAATCAGGCCTTCGCGCTTGACGCTGATCCGGTAGAAACCATCCGATGGCGCGCTCGACAGGCTGTAAGTGCGGATATGCACCTCACCATCGATCGTGAAGCGCAGCGGCAAATGCTGGCCGGCGAGAAACACCGGCAAACCGGCACCATCGGTGGGCTCGAGATAGATGGAACGGATGCTGCGGCTTTCTGCTTCAATCCTCGCCACGCGCAGTGGTCGCCATTGGTTGCCCAGTGCCTGCGCCTGCAACCGCGCGTCCGCCTCGGCCCAGTTGCCAGTCAACAGACTGGTCGGCGACATGCCGTCGAAGCGCCAGCGCAACGCCAACGCTGCGGGGCGCCGCACCAGTTTTTCCACCTCGAAAGTCCACAGGCGCTCAGCCCCTTGAAACGCTTCGATCTGCGGGTCTTCCAGAAGGATCTCGGTTCGCCCGCTGAGTTGCAGCACATCGCCTGTGGCAAAGTCGATGAACAACAGACCAGCCTTGGGATTGAGCAGCAGATTGCCGAGGGTGTTGAAGTGCAGATTGCCGGCGAAGTCGGGGATGGTCAGACGATTGCCGTCCACCCGTACGAAACCGGCCTGGCCGCCCCGGTGTGAAACATCCACCGCACGCTCGCCGGCGGTATCTACATAGCTGGCGACAAAGAACGTGTCGGCCCCGCTGATCAGCGCCGTGGCCGCGTCATCGAGCGCGTTCAGGTGCTCAGCCGGACGAGTCTGCGGATCCGTCAGCGGCACCCGCTGAAACTGCCGCAATTGGATATATTGCGGGCAATTGCCAAAGGCCTGATCCACGCTCACCTGAAAACCCTGCGCGCTCAGCTTGCCAACATGGCCATTGAGGCGATTGCGCCGGCGGGTGTGCAACTCAATGCCGAGCAAACCGATCGGCTCGCCATTGCGCAATTGCGCCGGGTCATCCGCCGCGACCTGACTGGCGAAGTGCAGATGCTCAGGATCCGGCGAATGGGCAAACCCCGGTGCGCCTTCGAGCACACTGGCCCAGGGCCGCCCATCGGCATCAACGGCGCCGTACAGCAGGAAGGGCAATTGCTGATAGAACTCACGGTGCTGGTCCGGCATCCAGGTGCGAATAACCTTACGCCCGAAAGCTTCCATACGTTCGGCGACGCCGACATGGGCCTGTAACTGTTGCTCGCCAGCGTGCCACGGTGAACGTTCCATCACGACCTCTCCCCTGCACCGGCGGCGCAGTGTGGATTGCGAAAATCAGGCAGTGGTTTGCAGCCCGGCGACAGTGCGAGGCATGCCAACAAAACCGGGCAAGGCTTCGACCCGGGCCAGCCAGGCGCGAACGTTGCCGTAGTCAGCCAACGACACGTTGCCTTCCGGCGCGTGGGCGATGTAACTGTAGGCGGAGACGTCGGCAATGGTCGGTTCGTCGCCGGCCAGAAACGCGGTTCTGCCCAATTCGACGTCCATCACCTTGAGCAGGTTGTGCGCTCGGGTGATCGCCTCTTCGGCATTCAGTTGCGCGCCAAACACTGTGACCAATCGCGCTGCAGCGGGTCCAAAAGCAATCGGCCCGGCGGCGGCGGACAACCAGCGCTGCACCCGTGCGGCGCCGACCGGGTCGGTTGGCAGCCAACGACCGTGGCCGTATTTTTGCGCCAGGTACACCAGAATCGCATTGGAATCGGCCAGCACCACGCCGCCGTCATCGATTGCCGGTACCTGACCAAAACTGTTGATCGCCAGATACGCGGGCTGCTTGTGCTCACCCTTGGCCAGATCGACGAAGATCAGCTCGGTCGGCAATTGCAGCAGGGACAGCATCAACTCGACGCGATGAGCGTGGCCGGAACGCGGGAAGTTGTAGAGTTTGATCGCTTGCATGGTCGACTCCGCTGAACAGGGGCGCCGCTGCGGGGATGAGAGCGCCGATGCAGGCCATCATCTACCCACTTCGAAAAGAACAGAATCACCAGCAAACGCAATCGATTATTTCATCTCATGCAATAACGCCGCATTTTTCAACGCGGGATGTTCGCGCAGAGCCGTTACCGTGAAATCAACGAAACTGCGGATCCGCGCCGGGGCCTTGCGCCCCCCCTGATACACCACATGGATCGGCAGTGGCGGCAGTTCGAATCCAGCGAGGACGATTTCCAGTTCACCGGAGGCAATCTTGCTCGCTACTTGATAGGACAACACGCGGGTCAAACCAAGGCCCATACAAGCGGCGGTAATCGCTGCCTGATTGGCGGTCACGATCAGCCGCGGCTCAGGTCGCACGTTGAGCGGTTCGCCCGCGTCGAGAAACGGCCAACTGCGTTGCTGGCCAATCGCGGAGGTGGCCACCACCGGCGCTCCCGCCAGTTCCAGGGGATGAACCGGCCGACCGCGCTCGGCGAAATATTTCGGCGAACCGCAGATGACCCGTCGAACCTCGCCAACCCGAATCGCGTGCTGATTACTGTCCGGCAGGTCACCGATGCGCACCGCCACATCAATGCCCTCTTCAACCATGTTGACGATGCGATCAACCAGCACTGCATTGATCGTGACATCCGGGTACTGCGCCAGATAACCCGCCATCACCGGCGTCACAAATAAATCACCGAACAACACCGGCGCCGTCACCGTCAACTGTCCACGCGGCTGCGCATGACTGCCCGCAGCCGAATCCTCGGCTTCCTGTACCTCAGCGAGGATCCTGCGACAATCCTCCAGATAACGCTGCCCCGCTTCGCTCAAATGCACGCTGCGCGTGGTCCGGATCAGCAACTGCGTGCCGATGCGCAACTCTAACGCCGCCACCGCCCGGGTGACGCTGGCTGCCGACAAGCCCAAACGCCGAGCGGCGGCGGAGAAGCCTTGCTCTTGGGCGACGTTGGTGAAGATGTGCATTTCCTGAAAACGGTCCATGGGGTCGACCCTCACATCAAAAATCAAAAGATCGCAGCCTGAGGCAGCTCCTACAGGTGAAATACGATTCCCGTGTAGGAGCTGCCGCAGGCTGCGATCTTTTGCGTTTAATTCAATTGTGGATAACTTATTCCACCGTCACCGACTTCGCCAGGTTACGCGGCTGATCGACGTCCGTGCCCTTGAGCACAGCCACGTAGTACGACAGCAACTGCAGCGGAATCGTGTAAAGGATCGGCGAGAGGATGTCGTGAATGTGCGGCATCTGCACCACGTGGGTGCCTTCGCCGTTGGTCATCCCGGCTTTCTCGTCAGCAAACACGATCAGTTCGCCGCCACGGGCACGGACTTCCTGCAGGTTGGATTTGAGTTTTTCCAGCAATTCGTTGTTCGGTGCAACGGTAACCACCGGCATGTCGTTATCCACCAGTGCTAGCGGGCCGTGTTTCAGTTCGCCGGCCGGGTAGGCTTCAGCGTGGATGTAGGAGATTTCCTTGAGTTTCAAGGCGCCTTCCATCGCTACCGGGAATTGCGCACCGCGACCGAGGAACAAGGTGTGGTTCTTCTCGGCGAACAGTTCGGCGATTTTTTCCACAGTGCCGTCCATGGCCAGGGCCTCGCCGAGGCGGGTTGGCAGGCGACGCAGTTCTTCGACCAGACGCGCTTCAACACCGTCGGCCAGAGTGCCGCGCACTTGGCCCAACGACAGAGTCAGCAGCAACAGACCGACCAGTTGCGTGGTGAACGCTTTGGTCGAGGCCACGCCAATTTCGCGGCCGGCCTGGGTTAACAGGGTCAGGTCCGATTCCCGTACCAGCGAGCTGATGCCGACGTTGCAGATCGCCAGGCTGGCGAGGAACCCCAGCTCCTTGGCGTTGCGCAGGGCAGCGAGGGTGTCGGCGGTTTCACCGGACTGCGAAATGGTCACGAACAAGGTGTCCGGCTGCACCACGACTTTGCGGTAGCGGAATTCGCTGGCGACTTCGACCTGGCACGGAATGCCGGCCAGTTCTTCCAGCCAGTAACGGGCAACCATGCCGGCGTGATAACTGGTGCCACAGGCGACGATCTGTACGTTACGGACCTTGGCGAACAGCTCGGCGGCTTGTGGGCCGAAGGCTTGAACCAATACTTGATCGTTGCTCAGGCGACCTTCGAGGGTGCGCTGTACAACCGCCGGTTGCTCGTGGATTTCCTTGAGCATGTAGTGACGGAACTCGCCTTTATCGGCGGCTTCGGCACCGTCGGTGTACTGCACGGTCTGGCGCTCGACGGCTTTGCCATCGACATCCCAGATCTGCACGTTGTCGCGGCGAATTTCGGCGATATCGCCTTCTTCCAGGTACATGAAGCGGTCGGTCACCTGACGCAGGGCCAGTTGGTCGGAAGCGAGGAAGTTCTCGCCCAGACCCAGACCGATGACCAGCGGGCTGCCACTGCGGGCGGCGACCAGACGATCCGGCTGCTTGGCGTTGATCACGGCCAGACCGTAAGCACCGTGCAATTCCTTGACGGTCGCTTTAAGCGCAACGCTCAGATCTGGCTGATCCTTGAGTTTGTGGTTGAGCAGGTGAGCGATGACCTCGGTGTCAGTGTCCGAGGTGAACACGTAACCCAGCGTTTTCAGTTGCTCACGCAGGGCTTCGTGGTTTTCGATGATGCCGTTGTGCACCACAGCGATCTCGCCGGAGAAATGCGGATGGGCGTTACGCTCACAGGGTGCGCCGTGGGTGGCCCAACGGGTGTGGGCAATACCGAGACGACCCACCAGCGGGTGCTCGGCCAACGCGGCTTCGAGCTCGCTGACCTTGCCCGGGCGGCGCATGCGCTCAAGGGTTTCGTCGTTGGTGAAGACCGCGACACCGGCACTGTCGTAGCCGCGATATTCGAGACGCTTGAGGCCTTCGAGCAGGATGGCCGTGATGTTACGTTCTGCAACTGCGCCGACAATTCCACACATGCTTATTTCTCCTGACTGACAGCCGCGCAAATCACGTTGATACCGCGGGCTTGTATCTGATCGCGTGCGTCATCGGGCAGGCGATCATCGGTAATTAGGGTATGGACACTGCTCCATGGCAGCTCCAGGTTGGGAATCTTGCGACCGATCTTGTCGGCCTCGACCATGACAATGACTTCCCGCGCCACGTCAGCCATGACCCGGCTCAAACCGAGCAGCTCATTGAAGGTCGTGGTGCCGCGTACCAGATCGATGCCATCGGCGCCGATGAACAACTGGTCGAAGTCGTAAGAGCGTAGTACTTGCTCGGCGACCTGGCCCTGAAAGGATTCCGAATGTGGATCCCAGGTGCCGCCGGTCATCAACAGCACCGGTTCGTGCTCGAGTTCGCTCAGGGCGTTGGCGACGTGCAGGGAGTTGGTCATCACCACCAAGCCTGGCTGTTGGCCAAGTTCCGGGATCATTGCAGCGGTGGTACTGCCGCTGTCGATGATGATCCGCGCGTGTTCGCGGATGCGTTTCACCGCCGCGCGGGCAATCGCCTGTTTGTATTTGGAAACGCTCTGCGCAGTTTCCGCGACCAGTTCCTGCGGCATGGTGATCGCCCCACCGTAGCGGCGCAGCAGCAGGCCATGGCTTTCAAGCGCAGCAAGATCCTTGCGAATCGTAACTTCGGAGGTTTCGAAGCGCTTGGCCAGTTCATCCACACTGACTTCGCCCTGCTCGTTGAGCAAGGCGAGAATGTTGTGACGGCGTTGTGGCGTGTTGCGTTTCGACATGGCGACCTAAGTTTCGATTCGAAAGATAACGGAAGCAATCAAAACCTATCGGCCCAAAATCGTCAAGCGGAAGTCAGACTTTTTTGAACACGACGCAAACAAAAATGTGGGAGCGAGCTTGCTGGCGAAGGCATCGTGTCAGCCAACATCAATGTTGAATGATCTACCGCATTCGCGAGCAAGCTCGCTCCCACATTGAATTTCGTCGCTAAAAGAAACTGTGGATAACTCAGCTCTTCTTGATCTTCTCCGGCCGCTTCCAGCCATCGATATTCTTCTGCCGCGCGCGACCAACCGCGAGTTGGGCGTTATCCACATTCTGCGTAATGGTTGAACCCGCTGCCGTGGTTGCACCGTTGGAGATATCCACAGGAGCGACCAACGAGTTGTTCGAGCCGATGAACACGTCCGCACCCAACACGGTTTTCCACTTGTTGGCGCCATCGTAGTTACAGGTGATGGTGCCGGCGCCGATGTTGGTGCGTGCACCGATTTCGGCGTCGCCCAAATAGGTCAAATGACCGGCCTTGGCGCCCTCGCCCATGTGCGCGTTCTTCAACTCGACAAAGTTACCCACATGCGCGCGCGCTTCGAGCACGGTGCCCGGACGCAGACGCGCGAACGGACCGGCATCGCTGCCCTCGCCCAGAACAGCGCCTTCAATATGACTGTTGGCCTTGATCACCACGCCTTTGCGCAGGGTACTGTCCTTGATCACGCAGTTCGGGCCGATCACCACATCGTCTTCGATAACCACCTTGCCTTCGAGGATCACGTTGATGTCGATCAGCACGTCGCGACCGACGGTCACTTCACCACGCACATCGAAGCGCGCCGGATCACGCAGGGTTACGCCTTGTGCCATCAAACGGCGGCCGGCGCGCAACTGGTAATGACGCTCCAGTTCGGATAGCTGCTTGCGATCGTTGGCGCCCTGCACTTCCATCGCATCGTGCGGTTGCTCGGTAGCTACGACCAGACCATCGTTGACTGCCATTTCAATCACGTCAGTCAGGTAGTACTCGCCCTGAGCGTTATTGTTCGACAGGCGGCTCATCCAGTCGGCCAGATGATTGGCCGGGACGGCGAGAATGCCGGTGTTGCCTTCGGTGATAGCGCGCTGTGCTTCGCTGGCATCTTTATGCTCAACGATGGCCGTGACCTTGCCATCGGCATCGCGAACAATGCGGCCATAGCCGGTCGGGTCATCCAGCTCAACGGTGAGCAAGCCCATTTGCCCGGGCACCACTTGTTTGAGCAGACGTTGCAGGGTTTCGACTTCGATCAGCGGTACGTCACCGTAAAGGATCAACACCGTGTCGGCGGTAATGAACGGAACAGCCTGAGCGGTGGCGTGACCGGTGCCGAGCTGCTTGTCCTGCAGGACGAAATTCAGGTCATCAGCGGCCAGACGCTCACGCACCACATCGGCACCATGGCCGATGACGACATGAATACGTTGCGGATCCAGTTGGCGGGCGCTGTGGATAACATGACCCAGCATGGAGTCGCCGGCAATCGGGTGCAGCACCTTCGGCAGGGCCGAACGCATACGAGTGCCTTGACCGGCCGCGAGGATAACGATTTCAAGAGACATGACTGGCTACCAATCCTGGGTGGTCAGCAACTGCGACCGGGTTTCGGGAATTCGGAAAAGAAAAAAGGGTAGCCGAGGCTACCCTTTTTTATCAATCGCACAACAAGCGGCTGACGGATTAACCGCCAAACTTCTTGCGGATCTGCTGGACGGTGCGCAGCTGAGCTGCAGCCTCGGCCAGACGTGCGGACGCAGCTCCGTAGTCGAAATCTGCGCTCTTCTCGTGCAGAGCAGCCTCGGCAGCCTTGAGAGCTGCTTGAGCCTGAGCTTCATCCAGGTCGGCGGCACGTTGCACGGTATCGGCAAGCACCTTGACCATGTTCGGCTGAACCTCGAGGAAACCACCGGAGATGTAGAACACCTCGGCTTCCCCGCCTTGCTTGATCAGGCGGATCGGACCTGGCTTCAGATTAGTGATCAGCGGCGCGTGACCCAGAGCGATACCAAGATCACCCAGTGCACCGTGCGCAATCACCATCTCGACCAGGCCGGAAAAGATTTCCCCTTCCGCGCTGACGATATCGCAATGGACTGTCATAGCCATCTGATTGCCTCAACCTAAATGAGCGCCCGTTGCCGGGCGCCGGGATTACAGTTTCTTGGCTTTCTCGATCGCTTCTTCGATGCCGCCAACCATGTAGAACGCTTGTTCTGGCAGGTGGTCGTAGTCACCGTTGAGGATGCCTTTGAAGCCAGCAATGGTGTCTTTCAGGGAAACGTATTTACCCGAAGCACCGGTGAAGACTTCAGCCACGAAGAACGGCTGCGACAAGAAGCGCTGGATCTTACGAGCACGGTTTACCAACTGCTTGTCGGCTTCCGACAGCTCGTCCATACCCAGGATCGCGATGATGTCCTTCAGCTCTTTGTAACGTTGCAGAACGTACTGAACGCCGCGAGCGGTGTCGTAGTGGTCCTGGCCGATTACGTTCGGGTCCAGCTGGCGCGAAGTCGAATCCAGTGGATCTACCGCTGGGTAGATACCCAGGGAAGCGATGTCACGGGACAGAACGACGGTGGCGTCCAAGTGGGCGAAGGTGGTCGCTGGCGACGGGTCGGTCAAGTCATCCGCAGGTACGTATACCGCTTGGATCGAAGTGATCGAACCTTCCTTGGTCGAAGTGATACGTTCTTGCAGAACGCCCATCTCTTCAGCCAGGGTCGGCTGGTAACCTACTGCCGAAGGCATACGGCCCAGCAGTGCGGATACTTCAGTACCGGCCAGGGTGTAACGATAGATGTTGTCGACGAACAGCAGAACGTCGTTACCTTCGTCACGGAACTTCTCGGCCATGGTCAGGCCGGTCAGTGCTACGCGCAGACGGTTACCCGGCGGCTCGTTCATCTGACCGTAAACCAGTGCCACTTTGTCCAGAACGTTGGAATCCTTCATCTCGTGGTAGAAGTCGTTACCCTCACGAGTACGCTCACCCACACCGGCGAACACGGAATAACCGCTGTGCTCGATGGCGATGTTACGGATCAGTTCCATCATGTTTACGGTTTTGCCTACACCGGCACCACCGAACAGACCGACTTTACCGCCTTTGGCAAACGGGCAAACCAGGTCGATAACCTTGATGCCGGTTTCCAGCAGGTCGTTGCCGCCTGCCTGTTCAGCGAACGAAGGCGCTGGACGGTGAATGCCCCAACGCTCTTCGGTGTCGATCGGGCCAGCTTCGTCGATCGGGTTACCGAGGACGTCCATGATCCGGCCCAGGGTCGCTTTACCGACCGGTACGGAGATGGCTGCGCCAGAGTCGGTAACTTCCAGACCGCGCTTCAAGCCCTCGGTGGAACCCATCGCAATGGTACGAACCACGCCGTCGCCCAGCTGCTGCTGAACTTCCAGAGTGGTGCCGGCATCGCTTTTGACTTTCAAAGCGTTGTAGATGCTCGGTACGCTGTCGCGTGGAAATTCCACGTCGATAACGGCGCCGATGATTTGAACGATACGTCCGCTACTCATAGCTGGATCCTCTGAATATTTGAACCGTTAAACCGCGGCAGCGCCGCCGACGATTTCCGAGATCTCTTGGGTGATCGCAGCCTGACGCGCCTTGTTGTAGATCAGCTGCAAATCGCTGATCAAATCACCGGCGTTGTCGGTAGCGTTCTTCATCGCGATCATCCGCGCAGCTTGTTCAGCCGCGTTGTTCTCGACCACCGCCTGGTAGACCTGCGACTCAACGTAGCGGACCATCAAGCCGTCAAGCAGCTCTTTGGCATCCGGTTCGTAGAGATAGTCCCAGTGGTGCTTGAGATCCTGATCCGGGGTGGCCACCAGTGGAATCAATTGCTCCACGGTAGGCTGTTGCGTCATGGTGTTGATGAACTTGTTGGACACCACGGACAGGCGGTCAATACGGCCGTCCAGGTAGGCATCCAGCATCACCTTGACGCTGCCGATCAAGTCATTGATCGACGGCTCTTCACCCAGGTGGCTGATAGCTGCAACGACGTTACCGCCGAAGTTGCGGAAAAAGGCCGCACCCTTGCTACCCACGACACACAGATCAATCTCGACGCCGTTTTCGCGGTTTACCGCCATGTCCTTGACCAGGGCCTTGAACAGGTTGGTATTCAAGCCGCCGCACAGACCACGGTCACTGCTCACCACAACATAACCAACGCGCTTGATTTCGCGATCGATCATGAACGGGTGGCGGTATTCCGGGTTGGCGTTGGCCAGATGCCCAATAACCTGGCGGATACGCTCCGCATAAGGACGGCTAGCAGCCATGCGCATTTGTGCCTTGCGCATTTTGCTGACCGCCACTTTTTCCATGGCGCTGGTAATCTTTTGCGTGCTTTTGATGCTCGCAATCTTACTGCGAATCTCTTTTGCGCCTGCCATGTAACACCTATCAGGTTAGCAAGCGGGAGCCTCGCGGCTCCCGCTGCGGCTTACCAGGTTTGGGTGGCCTTGAACTTCTCGATACCGGCTTTCATGCCAGCGTCGATTTCGTCATTGAAGTCACCTTTAACGTTGATCTTGGCCATCAAATCGGCGTGATCGCGGTTGAAGAAAGCAATCAGCGCTTGTTCGAAGCTGCCGATCTTGGCGATTTCAATGTCAGTCAGGAACCCACGCTCAGCGGCATACAGCGACAGCGCCATGTCAGCGATCGACATTGGTGCGTATTGCTTCTGCTTCATCAGCTCGGTAACGCGCTGACCATGCTCAAGTTGCTTACGGGTCGCTTCGTCCAGGTCAGAAGCGAACTGGGCGAATGCCGCCAGTTCACGGTACTGAGCCAGAGCGGTACGGATACCACCGGACAGCTTCTTGATGATCTTGGTCTGAGCGGCACCACCCACACGGGATACCGAAACACCGGCGTTCACTGCAGGGCGGATGCCCGAGTTGAACATGGCCGATTCCAGGAAGATCTGACCGTCGGTGATCGAAATCACGTTGGTCGGAACGAACGCGGAAACGTCGCCAGCCTGGGTTTCGATGATCGGCAGTGCGGTCAGGGAACCGGTTTTGCCGGTCACTGCGCCGTTGGTGAACTTCTCTACGTATTCTTCCGAAACGCGGGATGCGCGCTCCAGCAGACGGGAGTGGAGATAGAACACGTCGCCTGGGTAAGCTTCACGGCCTGGTGGACGGCGCAGCAGCAGGGAAATCTGGCGGTAAGCCACTGCTTGCTTGGACAGATCGTCATAAACGATCAGCGCGTCTTCACCGCGGTCGCGGAAGAATTCACCCATGGTGCAACCGGAGTACGGTGCCAGGAATTGCAGCGCAGGAGATTCCGAAGCACTGGCAGCCACGATGATCGTGTTGGCCAGGGCGCCGTTTTCTTCCAGCTTGCGAACCACGTTGGCGATGGTCGATTGTTTCTGACCAATAGCTACGTAGACGCAGAAAATGCCGCTGTCTTTCTGGTTGATGATCGCGTCGATCGCCAGAGCGGTTTTACCGATCTGACGGTCACCGATGATCAGCTCACGCTGGCCACGGCCGACAGGGATCATGGCATCGACAGCCTTGTAGCCAGTCTGTACAGGCTGGTCTACCGACTTACGCCAGATCACGCCCGGAGCAACTTTCTCGACCGCGTCGGTCTCGGTGTTGCCCAGTGGACCTTTGCCGTCAACAGGGTTACCCAGTGCGTCGACTACGCGACCCAGCAGTTCCTTACCAACCGGAACTTCGAGGATGCGGCCGGTGCACTTGGCGCTCATGCCTTCAGCCAGAGACTGGTAAGCGCCCAGTACAACGGCACCTACGGAGTCTTGCTCCAGGTTGAGGGCCATACCGTAGACGCCGCCCGGAAACTCGATCATCTCGCCGTACATTACGTCGGCCAGACCGTGAATCCGCACGATGCCGTCAGATACGCTGACGACAGTGCCTTCGTTACGGGCTTGGGAGGTCACATCGAGCTTGTCGATGCGGCCCTTGATAATTTCACTTATTTCGGAAGGATTGAGTTGCTGCATTGCTCTGCTGCCCCTTCAAACTCAAGATTTCAATGCTTCGGCAAGTTTCGCGATTTTGCCGCGAATCGAGCCATCGATAACCAGGTCGCCGGCGCGGATGACGACACCACCTATAAGGGCAGCATCCTCCGCAACTTGCAGGCGCACTTCCCGGTTGAGTCGTGCACTGAGAACCTTGGCGAGTTTGTCTTGCTGTTCTTGGTTCAATGCAAAAGCACTGGTCACTTCAACGTCTACCGACTTCTCTTGTTCGGCCTTGTACAGGTCGAAAAGAGCGGCAATCTCCGGCAGAAGCGGGAGACGGTCGTTTTCGGCAACGACATTGATGAAGTTCTGTGCCTTGGCATCAAACTTGTCGCCGCACACGTCAATAAACGTGGCGGCCTTTTCTGCGCTCGTCAGTCGCGGGGCCTTGAGCACGCGCTGCATGGTGTCATCTTGTGACACCGCTGCAGCCAGGCCGAGCATGGCTGACCAATTGGCCAGTTGCTGGTGGGCCTGAGCGTGCTCGAAGGCCGCCTTAGCGTAAGGTCGGGCCAACGTGGTCAGTTCTGCCATGATCGCCCTCGCTTAGATTTCAGCAGCCAGTTGGTTAACCAGCTCTGCGTGCGCGTTTTGATCGATTGTGGCACCCAGGATCTTCTCGGCGCCGCCGACAGCCAGCAAGCCCACTTGGGCACGCAGCTTGTCTTTGACACTGTTCAGTTCCTGTTCGATCTCGGCTTGAGCCTGAACCTTCACACGGTCAGCGTCGACACGGGCCTTTTCAACGGCCTCTTCGACAATCTGGTTACCGCGTTTCTTGGCTTGCTCGATGATTTCAGCTGCCTGAGCTTTCGCTTCGCGCAGTTGCTGACCCGCTTTTTCTTGGGCCAACTCCAGGTCGCGAGCTGCACGGCTGGCAGCGTCCAGACCATCAGCGATCTTCTTTTGACGTTCGTGCAGAGCAGCGATGACCGGAGGCCATACATACTTCATGCAGAACAGTACAAAAATCAGGAACGCAACGGACTGGCCAATCAGGGTCGCATTAATGTTCACGCCAACACCTCGCAGTTACGTTGTCCATCACACCAAATTACCCGGAATATCCGAGTAATTAGCCAGCGATCTGACCAACGAACGGGTTCGCGAAGGTGAAGAACAGCGCGATACCAACACCGATCATGGTTACGGCGTCGAGCAGACCGGCAACGATGAACATTTTAACTTGCAGCATTGGAACCATTTCTGGCTGACGCGCTGCGCCTTCCAGGAACTTGCCGCCCAGCAGGCCGAAACCAATTGCGGTACCCAGTGCGCCCAGGCCGATCAACAGTGCAACAGCGATAGCGGTTAGACCAACTACAGTTTCCATCTTTCCTCCCGACTTTTACGTCGTATGGTTTAGGTTTTTTAGATTAAAGCGGTAAAACAAATCGTTTCAGGTGCCCTGTGAAGAGCCCCTTCCCGTTTGACCGGGAAGGACATCAGACTAGTCGAGACTGGCCTTAATGGTTTTCTTCGTGCGCCATCGACAGGTAGACGATGGTCAGCATCATGAAGATGAACGCCTGCAGCGTGATGATCAGGATGTGGAACACAGCCCACGCCCACTGCAGAACAACGCCCAGGCCGCTCAGCCAGAGCAGACCGCTGCCGAACATCACAGCGATCAGAATGAACACCAGCTCACCGGCATACATGTTGCCGAACAGACGCAGAGCCAGAGAGATCGGCTTGGCGATCAGGGTCACGAATTCCAGCAGGAAGTTCACCGGGATCAGCAGGGCTTGAACGAAGATGTTCTTGCTGCCGAACGGGTGCAGGGTCAGTTCGCCGATGAAGCCGCCGATGCCCTTGACCTTGATGCTGTAGAAAATGATCAGTGCGAAAACCGACAACGCCATGCCCAGGGTCGCGTTCGGGTCGGTGGTCGACACGGCGCGGAACGGGATGTGGTGATCACCGGTGATCAGGATGGCCAGCTGAGGAATCCAGTCGACCGGGATCAGGTCGACGGCGTTCATCAGGAACACCCAGACGAAGATGGTCAGTGCCAGCGGTGCAATCACCGGGCTACGGCCATGGAAGCTGTCTTTCACGCTGCCATCGACGAATTCGACCAATACTTCAACGAAGTTCTGCAAAGCACCCGGCTGACCCGAAGTCGCTTTCTTTGCCGCCATGCGGAAAAGAAAAACGAAGATCAGACCCAACGCGACCGACCAGCCGAGAGTATCGACGTGGAAAGCCCAGAAGCCCATTTCCTTGGCTTCTGCTGCGGTGTGGGCAAAGCCCCAGCCGCCGTTAGGTAGCTGACCGAAGGTCAGGTTCTGCAAGTGGTGCTGGATATAGCCCGAAGCGGTTGTTTCTGCCATGGTTGCCTCAAACGCCCTAAGGTCTCGAAAGTCTTGTTCTCATCAGCAGGGGAGCGAACCAGCTGACCGACTGAGTCAGCACGAACACGCCGAATACAGCTATCGGCGCCAGTGGCTTCACACCTGCAAACACCAGTGCAAAGAGCACTGCCGTCAAAATCAGTTTGCCTGCCTCGCCGGCATAAAATGACCGGACGATGGACTGGGCTGCTCGGGCGCCGGAAAACCGAAATGCCTTGTGAGCGAAATAAACATTGGGCAGCAAGGCTATCAGGCCTCCGCAAAGTCCCGAGTATCCGGCAACGACTCCGTGCCATTGCCAGAGCGCCAAAGCGGCAATCAGCAAAATGACAAATTGAGCCATTAACACCGGAAAAACCGCCAGGCGATGGAACGGCAGGCGGTTTGGCTTGCGGGTTTCCATCACTATTGCTCTCCAATGGTCGGCTGCCAGAATTCAATAACTTGGCATAATTTGTGCCGACAAAATGCGCGCAGAGTATAGGGGCGGTTCTGCCCCTATTCAACTGTCAGGTAGTGATTTCCGACTGCGCGCTACATGAGGAAATGTTTCAGCGGATGTGTGCGAGCACACCTTGAAGCTCATCGAGGGAGTTGTAACCGATCACCAACTGACCCTTTCCCTTCTTGCCGTGGCGAATCTGCACCGCAGAGCCTAGGCGCTCGGCCAGACGCTGTTCGAGACGGGCGATATCCGGGTCGGGTTTGGTCGCTTCCACAGGCTCCGGTTTGCCACTCAACCATTGACGAACCAGTGCCTCAGTTTGGCGCACGGTAAGGCCGCGTGCGACAACATGTCGCGCCCCTTCCACCTGTTGATTGTCCGGCAGACCGAGCAAAGCACGGGCATGGCCCATTTCCAGGTCGCCGTGGGAGAGCATGGTTTTGATGACTTCAGGCAGTGCAATCAGACGCAACAGGTTAGCCACAGTAACTCGGGACTTACCCACAGCCTCGGCAACCTGTTGCTGAGTGAGCTGGAATTCCTGCTGCAAACGCTGCAGGGCCACAGCTTCTTCGATCGGGTTGAGGTCTTCGCGCTGGATGTTCTCGATCAGCGCGATGGCGATTGCGGTTTCATCCGGGACATCACGAACCATGGCAGGGATGGTTTCCTGCCCGGCTTGCTGACTCGCGCGCCAGCGGCGTTCACCGGCGATGATTTCAAAGCGACCACCGCCAATCGGGCGTACCACGATCGGCTGCATTACGCCTTGAGCCTTGATCGACGCTGCCAGTTCTTCCAGCGCCTGCGGATCCATGTCCCGGCGCGGTTGATATTTGCCACGCTGCAGCAGGTCCAGTGGCAAGTGCTGCAATTCACGGGTGTCAGCTTGCGCCGCTTGTTCTTCCAGCGCGCTGACGGTCGGACCACTCAGCAGTGCATCCAGTCCACGTCCGAGACCTCGTTTCTTGACGGCCATGGGGATTCCTTAATTTGCCTGAGCGGCGGCGATGCGTGAGTTTTTGCGCTGACGACGAACCATCTCGCCGGCCAGGGCCAGATAAGCCAGGGCGCCACGCGATTGCTTGTCGTAGGCCAGCGCCGGCATGCCATAGCTCGGCGCTTCAGCCAGACGGATGTTGCGCGGGATCACCGTGTCGTAGAGCTGCTCGCCAAAGTGTTCCTTGAGCTGCGCCGAAACGTCGTTCATCAGGCTCAGACGCGGGTCGTACATCGTCCGCAACAGACCTTCGACTTTCAGGTTAGGGTTCAGCAGTTCAGCGATGCGCTTGATGTTATCCACAAGGTCACTCAAGCCTTCGAGCGCAAAGTACTCGCACTGCATGGGGATGATTACCCCGTCAGCGGCGACCAGTGCGTTCAGCGTGAGCATCGACAGCGACGGCGGGCAGTCGATCAGAATGTAATCGTAATTTTCACGGATCGGCGCCAGCGCGCTGCGCAGACGGCTTTCCTTCATCTGCATTTCCAGCAGCACTACTTCCGCAGCCGTCAGGTCGCGGTTGGCCGGCAGCAGTTGGTAACCGCCGTGCTCGGAATAGTGCATGGCCTGGGCCAGATCGCATTCGCCGATCAGCAGGTCGTAGACCGAGTTTTCCAGGCCGTGTTTATCCACACCGCTACCCATGGTGGCGTTGCCCTGTGGATCGAGATCGATCAACAGCACCCGGCGCTTGGTCGCGACCAGGGATGCTGCGAGGTTGATGCAGGTGGTGGTCTTGCCCACACCACCCTTTTGGTTCGCTATCGCGAATACCTTAGCCATTCTTGCTTGTGTTCCCAATCATGCCGTGCGGCGCAGTATCAGCAGATGGCGTTGGCCTTGGCAACCGGGTACGGCCAGGGCGTGTTCGCTATCGAGTTTGAAGTCTGCCGGCAATGCTACCAGCTCATCGGCCGGATGAACGCCCTTCATTGCCAGCCAGCGTGTATCGGCGTCGCCCAAGTGGCGAGTCCAGTTGGTGAAGTTTTCCATGCTGCTGAACGCCCGGGAAATGATCCCGTTGAACGGCTGCGCAGGCTGGAAGGCTTCGACACGACTGTGGATAACTTGCAGGTTATCCAGTTTCAGTTCGAGTTTGACCTGGGTGAGGAAGCGGGTTTTCTTGCCGTTGCTGTCCAGACAGGTCACTTGCGAATCCGGATACAGGATCGCCAACGGGATCCCGGGCATGCCGCCGCCGCTGCCGACGTCGAGCCAGCGACCGTTTTCGATGAACGACATCACGCTGAGACTATCGAGCAAGTGCCGCGACACCATTTCGTCCGGATCGCGCACGGCTGTCAGGTTGTAGGCCTGGTTCCATTTGATCAACAGGGCCAGATAACCCAGCAGCAACTCGTGCTGGGTTTCAGTGAGATTGACACCGAGCTCGCGGGCTCCTGTGGATAACTCTTCGGCGTGTTGCGAAGTGACCTTAGAACTCAAGCGCTTTGCTCCAACTGACGGCCCGCGCCGCGTTTTTTCAAATGAATCATCAACAGCGAAATCGCTGCCGGGGTCACACCCGGGATCCGCGAAGCCTGGCCTAGCGTCTCTGGTCGAGTCGCGCCGAGCTTGCTCTGGATCTCCTTGGAGAGACCGGAAATGTTGGTGTAATCGATATCCACAGGCAATTTCGTGTCTTCACTGGCGCGCAGACGGGCGATTTCGTCCTGTTGACGGTCGATGTAACCGGCGTATTTGGTCTTGATTTCAACCTGCTCGGCGACCTGTGGGTCTTCGGCGCCATTGCCGGTCACCTCGACCAGACCAGCGTAGTCGATTTCCGGACGGCTCAAGAGGTTGAGCAAGTTGTATTCGTGGGTCAGCGGTGTGCCGAATTTCTCGGCAATCGCATCGCCCTGCTGCGTGTTCGGGCGAACCCAAGTGCTTTTCAGGCGCTGCTCTTCGAGTTCGATGCTTTCGCGTTTCTTGCAGAAGGCTGCCCAGCGCGCGTCATCGACCAGACCGAGCTCGCGACCTTTTTCGGTCAAACGCAGGTCGGCGTTGTCCTCGCGCAGGATCAGGCGGTATTCGGCACGGGACGTGAACATGCGGTACGGCTCTTGGGTACCGAGGGTGATCAGGTCGTCGACCAATACACCGATGTACGCTTCATCGCGACGCGGGCACCAGGCTTCTTTGCCCTTGGCACGCAGTGCCGCGTTCGCACCAGCGAGCAAACCTTGGGCCCCGGCTTCTTCGTAACCGGTGGTGCCGTTGATTTGTCCGGCAAAGAACAGACCGCCGATGACTTTGGTCTCGAGGCTGTACTTCAGGTCGCGCGGATCGAAGTAGTCGTACTCGATCGCATAACCCGGACGCACGATGTGCGCGTTTTCCATGCCACGGATCGATTGCACGATCTGCAATTGCACGTCGAACGGCAAGCTTGTGGATATCCCGTTCGGGTATAGCTCATGGGTGGTCAAACCTTCCGGTTCGATAAACACCTGATGGCTTTCTTTGTCGGCAAAGCGGTGGATCTTGTCTTCGATCGATGGGCAATAGCGCGGGCCGATGCCTTCGATTTCACCGGCAGCGGAATACATCGGCGAACGGTCTAGGTTCGCCGCGATGATTTCGTGGGTGCGGGCGTTCGTGTGAGTAATCCAGCAACTGACCTGGCGTGGATGCTGTTCTTTGTTGCCCATGAACGACATCACCGGGATCGGCGTATCGCCTGGTTGCTCGGTCATCACCGAGAAATCCACAGACTTGCCGTCGATACGTGGTGGTGTACCGGTTTTCAGGCGACCGACACGCAGTGGCATTTCACGCAGACGGTGAGCCAGGGCGATTGACGGCGGATCACCGGCACGGCCGCCGGAAAAATTCTGCAAACCGATGTGGATAAGTCCACCGAGGAACGTACCGGTGGTCAACACCACGGAATCGGCGAAGAACCGCAGACCCATTTGCGTGACAACACCACGGACTTGTTCCTGCTCGACGATCAGGTCGTCAGCAGCCTGTTGAAATATCCACAGGTTCGGCTGGTTTTCCAGAATTTCGCGGACAGCAGCTTTGTACAGAATCCGGTCAGCTTGCGCACGGGTCGCCCGTACCGCTGGGCCTTTGCGGCTATTCAACACGCGAAACTGGATGCCGCCCTTATCGGTAGCCATGGCCATCGCGCCGCCGAGGGCGTCGATTTCCTTGACCAGATGGCTTTTGCCAATGCCACCGATGGCCGGGTTGCAACTCATGGCACCGAGGGTTTCCACGTTATGCGTCAGCAACAGGGTTTTTGCCCCCATACGTGCTGAGGCCAGTGCTGCCTCGGTACCGGCATGACCGCCGCCGATGACGATCACTTCAAAACGGGAAGGGAAATCCACCACGCACCTCGTGCCTGCTTAAGTAGGTAATTCAGGAATAGTTTGAGATCAGGTTTTCGGACCTGGTCGACAAGTATAGGGACTTCGCCCTTCCTAAAGAACCCTTTGCACAAAATTTAACCAGCTGTGGAGAACTCGAGGTTAAAAGAATAAAAAAGAGAGAAATTTATAAAACCTTTGTTTTTATGTTTATTTCTACTGAACCACCTTTCTGTGGATAGATCCCTACAGCCCTTTATATTCAATATGTACAGAGATTCAAAACCCTGTGTTCATGTGCCAATGAGGTCCTTGGATAACCGGTTTAAGCCTGTGGATGAAAGGGGTGGTTATCCACAGAGGGGTTTATATCCAGTTTTCAGGCCCTGTTATCAACTGCCCTTAGTGGCAGTTATTCACAGGGCTTAATCCCCAGAAAATCGATAAAACGGCGTTTTCCAGACGCAAAAAAAATCGCCAACGAGGGTTCGCTGACGACAAAGAAGCCGATGGAGGGAAGTGCGAGGGCTATTGTGAGAGAACGTAACAGAGGCTAATAATAGGCATTATCATTAACTCGCCTATTTTCCCATGTCCCTAACCGCCCACACTGCTGCGATCGAGCAAATCTACGAGCAACACCATTCGTGGCTATACGGTTGGCTCAAGGGAAAACTGCATGACGCCTGCGATGCCGCCGACGTCGCGCATGACACGTTTGTGCGGATTCTGGCGGCGCGCAATGCTGCACAAATACGCGAGCCACGGGATTATCTAGCGACCATTGCACGCGGTATGGTCATTGATCGTTATAGAAGACACGCCATCGAAGTCGCCTATTTGCAGACTCTGGCGGCTCGACCGGAAGCCACCGCCATCAGCGAGGAAGACAAGGCGCTGATCATCGAAACCCTGGTTGCTGTGGATAAAGCCTTGGCCGGGCTCGGTGCCAGGACCCAACACATCTTCATGCTGTCGCAGATAGATGGCCTGACTTATCAACAGATTGCCCTGCAGTTAAAGGTTTCGCTGACGACAGTGAAGAAGCACATGATCCGCGCCCTGACGGAATGTGCCCTGATCATGGCGCAACGTTGATGGCCATCGCCCCCAATCGCCAGATATTCGAAGCAGCCGCCAGTTGGTACGTGCAGTTTCAGGCAGATCCGCCGACGCTCGCCGAACAGAAGGCCTGGCAGCTGTGGATAGATAGCGACCCGGCGCATCTGGCGGCGTGGAACCAGATGGAACAATTGCAGCGCCACCTCGGCACGCTGCCACAGGATCTGAAACGTCGCGCGCTGAATAACGGCCAGCAACGCCGCCAGGTGCTGAAGTTATTGCTGCTTGCGGCGGGCACGGGGTTCGTGGGCTGGAATGTTCAGCAACACACTTCCTTGGGGAATGTCTGGGCGGACTATAAAACCGGCGTTGGCCAGCGTCGTAATATCACATTGGCGGATGGCAGCCAGATTCAACTCAACACCGACACTGCCATTGATGTGTCTTTCGACCCGGCGCAGCGGCTGATTCGCCTGCGCTCCGGCGAGATCCTCATTCAAACCGGCAAGCTTGGCGATCAACGGCCCTTTTTCGTCGAAACCCGGGATGGCCGGATTCAAGCGCTGGGCACGCGTTTCTCCGTTCACCTGTTATCTGGCTCAACTCGTGTTGGAGTGCTGGGAGATCGGGTCAGTGTTCAGCCCGGTGATACTTCAACGACCGCAAAAATCCTGCAGGCAGGCGAAGGCGCGGATTTTGATCGTCAGCACATAGGGCTCATTCACCCCTTCAAATCCTCCGAAGTGGCGTGGATCAACGGCCAACTGATCGTTCTCGATGCACGCTTGGGCGATGTTATCGAAGAATTGGGCCGTTATCGCAGCGGCGTTTTGCATTGCGACGCGCGTGCCCGGGAGTTGCGGGTATCCGGGACATTCCGCCTCAATTCAACCGACGCAGTCCTGGCGAATCTTCAGGCGTCACTACCGATCAACGTGCGCTATTTCACTCGTTACTGGGTCTCGATCAGCCACAACGTTTGAACGGAATTTCACCTGGGGAAAATAAATCGACAACAGGGTTATCTTTTTTTGCCCTGACCCGGCCTTACAGGTAATCGCGATAAACGCGGCTCTTTGCCACCTTCAGGGCTTATCCACACATGCGTCTTCCCACGTTTCGTCAGCGTTTTGCCTACCACTGCATTGCCTATAGCTTACTGATGACCAGTGCTGCTTCCTGCCTGGTACTGAGCCAAAGCGCCTTCGCTGCGACAACAGCCCAGCGTTACGCCATTGCTGCCGGTCCGCTGGACAATGCGCTGAGCCAGTTCGCCTCCGCCGCCAACGTGATTCTGTCGTTCTCGCCGCAACAGACCAGCCGCTTGCGCAGCGCCGGGCTCAACGGCAATTTCACTGTCGATCAGGGATTCGCTCAACTGCTGCAGGGCTCGGGTTTGCAAGCCGTACCGCAGGCACCGGGCAGTTATATTCTGCAGGCGCTACCGAATGGCGACTCACTGGAACTGGCCCCGACCAACATCAACGGGCAGTTGGCCAACCCGATGAACCTCGATTACGCCGCCGATATCGGCTACAAGGCGCAGAACAGTCGGATCGGTACGAAAACCAGTACGCCGTTGTCGGAAACGCCGCGCTCAGTGTCAGTCGTCACCGCCCAACGCATGAAGGATCAGAAATCTCAGACGCTCACCGAAGTGCTCGGCTACGTGCCGGGAATCTTCGCGCCACCCTTTGCCGCCGGCGACAGCCTGGCCGGGGATCTGTTCTACATTCGCGGTTTCAACGCCACCGATTACGGCTACGGTCTATTGCGCGATGGACTACGCGTTCAGGGCAATCGTTATGACACCAGCACCGAGCCTTACGGACTGGAGCGCGTCGAGATCTTCCGTGGCCCGTCTTCTCTGCTGTATGGGGAAAACGCTCCGGGCGGTCTGGTCAATCTGGTGAGCAAACGTCCGACTGCCGCCCCCCATGGCGAAGTGCAATTGGGTTATGGCTCGAACAACCGCCGGCAGATCGGCGTCGATGTCTCCGGACCACTCAATGACAGCGGCGATGTTCTCGGGCGCGTGGTGATGCTAGGGCGCAAGTCGGACACCCAGACCGATCATGTCCCGGACGACCGGATCTACATCGCGCCATCCCTGACCCTGAATTTCGATGATTTCAACACGCTGACTCTGCTGGCCAACTACCAGAAGGATCACACCAACATGGAACTTGGCCTACCCGCCGCCGGGACGTTGCTGACAAACCCCAACGGCAAATTATCCAAAGGCACCCTGCTCGGCGATCCGGACTGGAACACTTTCGAACGGGAAACCTGGAGCACCGGTTACGAATTCAGTCACTCGTTCAACGACGACTGGCAGTTCCGGCAGAACTCGCGCTACATGCAGTCGCGCATCACCCGTCACGAAACCTGGCCGGGTAACCTCAATAACGGCGGGTTCGGCACGCGCCTGAACATGACCGCGTACGATCGCTTCAACAAATCGATGGTGTATTCGCTGGATAACCAACTGGAAGGCAAATTCCAGGTCGGTGGTCTGGAAAACACCGTGTTGTTCGGCGCCAGCTACGACCGCACGTCGTTCAACCAGGACTGGAATGCCGGCATCGTCGGGCCGATCGATGTGTATAACCCGGTTTACCTGCGTGATCCGACCACGCCGATTGCGGTGCAAAACACCTTGCTCGAGCAACAGATGAAAGGCGTTTATGCACAGATCCAGAGCAAGTATGACCACTGGCTGTTCCTGCTGGGTGGCCGTCAGGACTGGGTCGACAGCGATTTCCGCGACAAGGTCGCCCAGTCGAGCAATATCAGTTCCGAGGACAAGAAGTTCACCTATCAGGGTGGGGTGATGTATCAGTTCGACAATGGCATGACGCCGTATGTCAGCTATTCCACTTCGTTCGTCCCGGTGCAGCAGATTTCCAATGCCGGCGCGCCGCTCGACCCGATCACCAGCAGCCAATACGAAGTCGGCCTGAAGTACGAACCGATCGGCTGGGACAGCGCATTCACTGCATCGGTGTATGACCTGCGTAAAAAAGACGACACCTACTTTGACGCCACCACGTCGAGCTACCGCCAAGTGGGCGAAAGCCGTTCCAAAGGCGTGGAACTTGAGCTCAACAGCAATCTGACCCAAAACCTCAATGTCACTGCGGCCTACACCTACACCGACGCGCGTATCACCAAGGATGCCGCCACCTCGTTGGTCAAAGGCCATCAAATGACCGGCGTGCCGCGCAATCAGGCCTCGGTCTGGGCGAAATACCGCTTTCACGATGGCGACTTGAAAGGCCTGTACGTGGGTGGCGGTGTGCGTTACTTCGACAGTGCGTTCGCTTACACCTCGCCGTCTCTCTACGGCAAGCTCGATGCCGGCGATGTCACGTTGGTGGATGCGGCGATTGGTTATCAGATCGACACGCACTGGAGCGTCGACTTGAACGCGAAGAACCTGTTCGATAAGGAATATGTGTCGGGATGCAACGATGCTGGCCGTTGCTATTGGGGTGAAGACCGCACCCTGCTCGGTACGGTCTCGTACAACTGGTAAACGAAATAGGGGCTGTGGATAAATTGTCCACAGCCCCCTTTTTTCATTTGCCGATACAGAAACTGGAAAAGATCCTTCCCAGCAGATCATCAGAGCTGAAGGCTCCGGTGATTTCCCCTAGAGAATGCTGGGCCTGACGCAAATCTTCGGCAAGCAATTCACCGGCACCCGCCAATGTCAGTTGGGCGCGACCGTGTTCCAGCGCGGCGCTGGCGTGACGTAGAGCCTCCAGATGGCGCCGGCGTGCACTGAAGCTGCTTTCCGAGGTTTGCTCATAACCCATGCAAGCCTTGAGATGGTCGCGCAGCAAGTCCAGTCCTTCACCGGCCGATTTTGCGCTCAAACTGATCGTCACGTGGCCGTCTTCGCTGGTTTCCAAGGTGATCTTTTCCCCGGTCAGATCGGCTTTGTTGCGGATCAGAGTGACTTTCGCAGGGTCCGGTCGGGTTTCGAGGAATTCCGGCCACAGGGCAAACGGATCCAGCGCTTCCGGCGCAGTGGCGTCGACCACCAGCAACACCCGATCAGCTTCGCCAATGGCTTTCAAAGCGCGCTCGACACCGATCTTTTCCACATGATCATCGGTATCCCGCAGCCCCGCCGTATCGACAACGTGCAGCGGCATGCCGTCGATGTGGATATGTTCGCGCAGGATATCCCGCGTGGTGCCGGCAATCTCGGTCACGATGGCCGCTTCACGTCCAGCCAACGCATTCAACAAGCTCGACTTGCCAGCATTCGGCCTACCGGCAATCACCACGGTCATGCCATCGCGCAACAACGCGCCCTGCCCGGCTTCGCGCAGTACTGTGGATAATTCATCGCGGACTTTGTCGAGCATGTTCAGCACATGGCCATCGGCGAGGAAGTCGATTTCTTCTTCCGGGAAGTCGATAGCGGCTTCGACGTAGATGCGCAGGCCGATCAGTTGTTCGGTCAAGTTATGCACACGCTGGGAAAATGCGCCCTGCAAGGAGCGCAGGGCATTGCGCGCCGCCTGTGCAGAACTGGCCTCGATCAAATCGGCAATTGCCTCAGCCTGGGCCAAGTCGAGTTTGTCGTTAAGGAAGGCACGCTCACTGAATTCACCCGGACGGGCCAAACGGCAACCCAACTCCAGGCAGCGCTTGAGCAACATATCCAGAACGATCGGGCCGCCGTGGCCCTGTAGCTCCAGCACATCTTCGCCGGTGAACGAGTTTGGCCCCGGGAAATACAGTGCCAGGCCTTCGTCCAGCACTTGCTGGTCGTCACTGAAAAACGGACCGTAATGGGCGTAACGCGGTTTCAATTCGCGGCCGCTGATGGCTTTCGCCGCCACGCTGGCCAGCGGCCCGGAAATACGGACGATGCCGACACCACCGCGACCTTGAGCGGTGGCGACAGCGGCGATGGTTTCACGAGGTACGCTCATTAACCGGAATCCAGACAAAAATGACAGATAGCAAAACGCCCCACTAGGGGGCGTTTTGAGTGGTTATCCACAGTGTAAATCAAGCGGCTGCTTTGGTAGCCCGTTCGATCTTACGCGTGATGTACCACTGTTGGGTGATGGACAGGCAGTTGTTCACAACCCAGTACAGCACCAGACCAGCCGGGAACCACAGGAAGAAGAAGGTGAAGATGATTGGCATCATTTTCATGACCTTCGCCTGCATCGGATCCGGAGGAGTCGGGTTCAGCTGCTGCTGGATAAACATGGTTGCGCCCATGATGATCGGCAGAATGAAGAACGGATCCTTGATCGACAGGTCCGTGATCCACAGCATGAACGGCGCCTGGCGCATTTCCACGCTTTCCAGCAGCACCCAGTACAGCGAAAGGAAAACCGGCATCTGCACGAGGATTGGCAAGCAACCACCCAGCGGATTGATCTTCTCTTTCTTGTACAGCTCCATCATGGCTTGCGACATTTTCTGCCGGTCATCGCCATGTTGCTCTTTCAGAGCAGCCAGTTTCGGCGCAACGGCACGCATGCGCGCCATCGATTTGTAGCTGGCGGCCGACAGAGGGAAGAAAAGACCCTTGATCAGCATGGTCAGGAAGATGATCGACCAGCCCCAGTTACCGACAATGGCGTGGATGTGTTGCAGCAGCCAGAAGATTGGCTGGGCAATGAACCACAGAATGCCGTAGTCGACGGTCAGTTCCAGACCTGGGGACAACTCTTTCAGCACAGCCTGGCTTTTCGGACCGGCGTACAGCACAGCGCTGGTTTCAACTTTGGCACCCGGTGCAGCGGTCAATGTAGGACCGGTGTAACCGATGATGTAGTTGCCTTTGCTGTCTTTACGGGTCTGGACGATATTGTTTTCGCCCTTGGCCGGAATCCACGCGGTCACGAAGTAGTGTTGCAGCCAGGCTACCCAACCACCGGTGACGGTTTCTTTCAGTTGTGCCTTGTCCATGTCCTTCATGGACACTTTCTTGTACGGCTCCGAACTTGTCCACAGGGCGGCGCCCAGGTAAGTCGCGGTGCCAGTAGCAGTAGTGGACGAAGGATCAGCGCTGTTATCACGCTTCAATTGAGCAAACATTGCGCCGTTCCAGGGCTGAGCGCTCTGGTTATCCACAATGTAGGAAACAGCTACGTCATACAGGCCGCGTTTCAGGGTGAAACGCTTGATGTAATTGACGCCGTCCTTGCTGAACTTCAGGTCTACGACCAATTGGTCCTGACCGTCAGCCAGTTGATAAGTCTTCTTCTCCGAGGAGTAGACCGGGCGACCGGCCGGATTTGCGTCCGGGCCATTGGTGCCGATCAGACCGCTTTGGGCCAGATAAACACGTTCGCCGCCGTTATCGAACAGCTGGAACGGAACATCAGGACGATCCTGACGACGTGGATACAAAGGCAAAGTCAGTTGAGCAACATCGCCACCTTGTGGATCGATCGCGAGATCGAGCACGTCGGTTTTGATCTGGATCAGATCCTTGCTGGCGGCTACCGGCGTTTCGGCTGGTGCGCTGGTATCGCTAGCGGCGCGCGGAATATCGTCACTGGCGGCAGCATTATTGCCAGTGGCGGTGTCCGGCAAACCGGATGTAGTCGTACTGGAAGCAACATTCTGAGTCGGCAAGGCAGCCTGACCGTAGTCCTGGTTCCATTTAAGGACCATAACGTAGGCCACGATTGCCAGGGCGACGATCAGGATCGTGCGTTTGATATCCATGATTACTCGGCCATCGAAGAAGAACGGGAGGTAGGGATAGGTGGAACCGGGTCATAACCACCGGGATTCCACGGATGACAGCGACCTAAACGACGAAAGGTCAGCCAGCCACCGCGCAGAAGGCCATGATTTTCGATGGCTTCATACGCGTAGCAGGAACAACTGGGGTAGAAACGACAGTGGCTGGCCATCAAAGGACTAATGGCATAGCGATAAAACTGGATCGGAACGAGGGCCAGTTTACGCATCGGTACTGTCTACCCCTACAGTTTCGGTTTTGACTTCTGGAACTGGCTTGCTGCGTGCCAGACGCTTCCAGAGCTTGCCGAAATGCTGAATCAATTCGGGGTTTTCTACATCGCCCAGACCTTTGCGCGCGACGATTACGATATCCCAGCCGACCAGTGATTCCTGGTGCAGACGGAACGATTCGCGCATCAAACGTTTGAGGCGATTGCGCTCAACGGAGAGCTTTACGCTCTTTTTCCCGATAACCAGCCCGAGACGGGGGTGATCAAGATCGTTGTTGCGTGCAAGGAGCAGGAGATTTTTCCCCGGAACCTTGCCGGTAGGGGAGTCAAAGACTGCCTTGAAATGCCGGGGGGTAAGCAGACGCTTTTCCCGACTGAAGTCCTGACTCACCTCCAGTACCGGATTATCAAACTGCCAGACGCGCACGACCTTTGGCGCGGCGACGCGACAGGACTGCACGGCCGTTCTTGGTAGCCATGCGAGCACGGAAACCGTGAGTACGGGCGCGTTTGATAGTGCTTGGTTGGAAAGTACGTTTCATTGTCGTGTTACCTGGTTCGTCCACAACGGGCCGGAATGGCCCCCGTTTTAAGAGACCGGGGATTCTAGAGAAAGCAAGCCTTCAGGTCAATTTCCAACCAGCGTTTCCTTATAAATAGATCTCGAGGTGTTCTTTGCCTGATCACCAGCTCGCCATACATAAAAATAAAGAAGGGAATTATTTAAAGCTTTTCTGTAAAGCTTATAAAAGCTAGGCACGCCTTCTTCTGTGGATAAGTGACACCAGGCCATGTTTTACCTGATGTACAGAGAATGACAACTACAGTGGAAAACCGTGTTCAGCCTGTGCTGCGCCATCGGATAACCTGTGCGTGGAATGGGCTGTTATCCACAGGCGAGTTATCCACCGAGTTCAACCCCCAGTTGTCCAGTGCCCTTAGAGGCGGTTATCCACAGAGCTTATTCACACACCGTTGGTCGCTTTGTTAACGGTTTACGCATTGATAAATCATGGTCACCGGGCAACCTGCATGTGGATAAGTGGACGGCTCGCCGCTACAATGGCCGCTTGTTTTTGCCTCACCGGCTTTCAACTTAGGGGATATCCGTGTCAGTGGAACTTTGGCAGCAATGCGTGGAGCTTTTGCGCGAGGAGCTGCCTGCCCAACAATTCAACACCTGGATCCGTCCACTACAGGTCGAAGCCGAAGGCGACGAGTTGCGCGTCTACGCACCGAACCGTTTTGTGCTGGACTGGGTCAACGAAAAGTACCTCGGTCGCGTCCTTGAACTGCTGGATGAGCATGGCAACGGCATGGCGCCTGCGCTTTCCTTGTTAATAGGCAGCAAACGCAGTTCCGCTCCGCGTGCCGCACCGAACGCGCCGCTTGCAGCCGCGCAGGTTTCCCAGCAGGCCCAGGCAAATGCCACGCCTGTGAATACGCCGGCACCCACGCAGACGCCAGCGCCGGCAGCCAAGCGTTCGACGCAGAAAAGCCCTGAAGTCAGCGATGAACCGTCTCGCGACAGTTTCGATCCGATGTCCGGTGCCGCTTCGCAGCAAGCCCCGGTCCGCGCCGAACAGCGCACCGTGCAGGTCGAAGGTGCGCTCAAGCACACCAGTTACCTGAACCGCACCTTCACTTTCGAAAACTTCGTCGAAGGTAAGTCCAACCAGCTCGCCCGAGCGGCGGCCTGGCAAGTGGCGGATAACCCGAAGCACGGCTACAACCCACTGTTCCTTTATGGTGGCGTTGGCCTGGGTAAAACTCACTTGATGCACGCGGTGGGTAACCATCTATTAAAGAAGAACCCGAATGCCAAGGTCGTGTACCTGCATTCCGAGCGTTTCGTGGCCGACATGGTCAAGGCGCTGCAGCTGAACGCGATCAACGAGTTCAAGCGTTTCTACCGTTCGGTGGATGCTTTGCTGATCGACGACATTCAGTTCTTCGCCCGTAAAGAGCGTTCGCAGGAAGAGTTTTTCCACACCTTCAACGCCCTGCTTGAAGGTGGCCAGCAGGTCATTCTCACCAGTGACCGCTATCCGAAAGAAATCGAAGGCCTTGAAGAGCGCCTCAAATCCCGCTTCGGCTGGGGCCTGACGGTAGCCGTCGAGCCGCCGGAACTGGAAACCCGAGTCGCGATCTTGATGAAGAAGGCCGACCAGGCCAAAGTCGAGTTACCGCACGATGCCGCGTTCTTCATTGCCCAGCGTATTCGCTCCAACGTCCGTGAGCTGGAAGGCGCACTGAAGCGTGTGATCGCTCACTCGCACTTCATGGGCCGCGACATCACCATCGAGTTGATCCGCGAATCCCTGAAAGACCTGTTGGCGTTGCAGGATAAATTGGTCTCTGTGGATAACATTCAGCGCACTGTCGCCGAGTACTACAAGATCAAGATTTCCGACTTGTTGTCCAAGCGCCGTTCGCGCTCGGTCGCTCGTCCGCGTCAGGTAGCCATGGCGTTGTCCAAGGAACTGACCAACCACAGCCTGCCGGAAATCGGCGATGTGTTTGGCGGCCGCGATCACACCACCGTGTTGCACGCCTGCCGCAAGATCAACGAACTTAAGGAATCCGACGCGGACATCCGCGAGGACTACAAGAACCTGCTGCGTACACTGACCACTTGATGAACACCAGCGCAGCTTATTAAGGCAAGGGACTAGACCATGCATTTCACCATTCAACGCGAAGCCCTGTTGAAACCCCTGCAACTGGTCGCAGGCGTCGTCGAGCGTCGACAGACCTTGCCGGTACTGTCCAACGTGCTGTTGGTAGTCGAAGGCCAGCAACTGTCGCTGACCGGTACCGACCTTGAGGTCGAGCTGGTCGGTCGTGTGCAACTTGAAGAGCCGGCTGAAACAGGCTCCATCACCGTGCCTGCGCGCAAGCTGATGGACATCTGCAAAAGCCTGCCCAACGATGCGCTGATCGACATCAAGGTCGACGAGCAGAAGCTGGTGGTAAAAGCCGGCCGTAGCCGTTTCACCCTGTCGACCTTGCCGGCCAACGATTTCCCGACGGTTGAAGAAGGCCCGGGTTCGCTGACCTGCAGCCTTGAGCAGAGCAAACTGCGTCGTTTGATCGAACGCACCAGCTTCGCCATGGCTCAGCAGGACGTGCGCTACTACCTCAACGGCATGCTGCTGGAAGTGTCCGAAGGCATCATTCGCGCCGTGGCCACCGACGGTCACCGTCTGGCCATGTGCTCGATGAAAGCTGATATCGGCCAGCCGGATCGCCACCAGGTGATCGTGCCGCGCAAAGGTATTCTGGAACTGGCGCGTCTGCTCACCGAGCCGGACGGCAATGTCAGCATCGTGCTGGGTCAGCACCACATCCGCGCGACCACCGGCGAATTCACCTTCACCTCGAAACTGGTCGACGGCAAATTCCCGGACTACGAGCGCGTGCTGCCTAAGGGTGGCGACAAACTGGTACTCGGCGATCGCCAGGCGCTGCGCGAAGCGTTCAGCCGTACCGCGATTCTGTCCAACGAGAAGTACCGTGGTATCCGTCTGCAACTGGCCAGCGGTCAGTTGAAGATCCAGGCCAACAACCCGGAGCAGGAAGAAGCGGAAGAAGAAGTGGGCGTTGAATACAACGGCGGCTCCCTGGAAATCGGCTTCAACGTGAGCTACCTGCTCGACGTGCTGGGCGTGATGACCACCGAGCAGGTTCGCCTGATCCTGTCCGACTCCAACAGCAGTGCGCTGGTGCAAGAGTCCGACAACGACGATTCGGCTTACGTTGTCATGCCGATGCGTCTGTAATCAGCTGACCCTGGATGTCCTTAAGTCGTGTTTCGGTCACCGCGGTGCGCAACCTGCACCCGGTGACCTTCTCCCCCTCCCCCCGCATCAACATTCTTTACGGCGCCAACGGCAGCGGCAAAACCAGTGTTCTGGAAGCCATTCATCTGCTGGGGCTTGCCCGTTCGTTTCGTAGCACGCGGCTTTTGCCGGTCATCCAGTACGAACAGCTCGCTTGTACCGTGTTCGGTCAGGTCGAATTGGCCGAGGGTGGGCACAGCGCGTTGGGCATTTCCCGTGATCGCCAGGGCGAGTTCCAGATCCGCATCGACGGCCAGAACGCCCGCAGCGCTGCGCAACTGGCGGAGATCCTGCCGCTGCAGTTGATCAACCCCGACAGCTTCCGTCTGCTCGAAGGCGCGCCGAAGATTCGCCGGCAGTTTCTCGACTGGGGCGTGTTCCACGTCGAGCCACGGTTCATGGCCACCTGGCAGCGTTTGCAGAAGGCCTTGCGCCAGAGAAACTCATGGCTGCGGCATGGTACACTTGACGCCGTTTCGCAAGCGGTTTGGGACAGGGAACTGTGCCAGGCCAGCGCTGAAATCGATGAATACCGCCGCGCTTACATCAAAGCCTTGAAACCAGTCTTTGAACAAACCTTGAGCGAACTGGTTGAGCTCGAAGGTTTGACGCTCAGCTATTACCGAGGCTGGGACAAAGACCGGGAATTGAGCGCCGTATTGGCTGGTTCCGTGCAACGGGACCAGCAAATGGGTCATACCCAGGCCGGACCGCAACGGGCTGATTTGCGTCTTAGATTGGGCGCACACAACGCCGCGGACATTTTGTCCCGGGGTCAGCAGAAGTTGGTGGTCTGTGCACTGCGGATTGCCCAAGGGCATCTGGTCAGCCAGGCCCGCCGCGGTCAGTGTATTTATCTGGTGGATGATCTGCCGTCCGAGCTGGACGAGGGCCACCGTCGCGCGCTGTGCCGCTTGCTGGAAGACTTACGCTGCCAGGTGTTCATCACCTGTGTAGATCACGAATTATTGAGGGAAGGCTGGCAGACGGAAACGCCAGTCGCTCTGTTCCACGTGGAACAGGGCCGTATCACCCAGACCCACGACCATCGGGAGTGAAGGCATTGAGCGAAGAAAATACGTACGACTCAACGAGCATTAAAGTGCTGAAAGGCCTGGATGCCGTACGCAAACGTCCCGGTATGTACATTGGTGACACCGACGATGGCAGCGGTCTGCACCACATGGTGTTCGAGGTGGTCGACAACTCGATCGACGAAGCCCTCGCCGGCCACTGCGACGACATCAGCATCATCATCCACCCGGATGAGTCCATCACCGTTAAAGACAACGGCCGTGGCATCCCGGTAGACGTGCATAAAGAGGAAGGCGTTTCCGCCGCCGAGGTCATCATGACCGTCCTCCACGCTGGCGGTAAGTTCGACGACAACTCCTACAAAGTATCCGGCGGTCTGCACGGTGTAGGTGTGTCGGTAGTGAACGCCCTGTCCGAAGAGCTGGTACTGACTGTTCGCCGCAGCGGCAAGATCTGGGAACAGACCTACGTCCACGGCGTACCTCAGGCACCGATGGCCATCGTTGGCGACAGCGAAACCACCGGTACCCAGATCCACTTCAAGGCTTCCAGCGAAACCTTCAAGAACATTCACTTCAGCTGGGACATCCTGGCCAAGCGCATTCGTGAGCTGTCCTTCCTCAACTCCGGTGTCGGCATCGTCCTCAAGGATGAGCGCAGCGGCAAGGAAGAGCTGTTCAAGTACGAAGGCGGCCTGCGTGCGTTCGTTGAATACCTGAACACCAACAAGACTGCGGTCAACCAGGTGTTCCACTTCAACATCCAGCGTGAAGACGGCATCGGCGTGGAAATCGCCCTGCAGTGGAACGACAGCTTCAACGAGAACCTGTTGTGCTTCACCAACAATATTCCGCAGCGCGACGGCGGTACTCACCTGGTGGGCTTCCGTTCGGCACTGACGCGTAACCTGAACAACTACATCGAGCAGGAAGGTCTGGCGAAGAAGCACAAAGTCGCCACCACCGGTGACGATGCCCGTGAAGGCCTGACCGCGATCATCTCGGTGAAAGTGCCGGATCCTAAGTTCAGCTCGCAGACCAAAGACAAGCTGGTCTCTTCCGAAGTGAAGACCGCGGTCGAACAGGAAATGGGCAAGTACTTCTCCGACTTCCTCCTGGAAAACCCGAACGAAGCCAAGCTGGTCGTCGGCAAGATGATCGACGCCGCGCGTGCTCGTGAAGCTGCGCGCAAGGCCCGTGAGATGACCCGCCGCAAAGGCGCGCTGGACATCGCCGGCCTGCCGGGCAAGCTCGCTGACTGCCAGGAAAAAGACCCGGCACTCTCCGAACTGTACCTGGTGGAAGGTGACTCCGCGGGCGGCTCTGCCAAGCAGGGACGTAACCGCAAGACCCAGGCGATCCTGCCGTTGAAGGGCAAGATCCTCAACGTCGAGAAAGCCCGATTCGACAAGATGATCTCTTCCCAGGAAGTGGGCACCTTGATCACCGCGCTGGGCTGCGGTATCGGTCGCGACGAGTACAACATCGACAAGCTGCGTTATCACAACATCATCATCATGACCGATGCTGACGTCGACGGTTCGCACATCCGTACCCTGCTGCTGACCTTCTTCTTCCGTCAGTTGCCGGAGCTGATCGAGCGAGGCTACATCTACATCGCTCAGCCGCCGCTGTACAAGGTCAAGAAAGGCAAGCAAGAGCAATACATCAAAGACGACGACGCCATGGAAGAGTACATGACGCAGTCGGCCCTGGAAGATGCGAGCCTGCACCTGAACGAAGAAGCCCCGGGTATTTCCGGTGAAGCGCTCGAGCGTCTGGTGAACGACTTCCGCATGGTGATGAAGACCCTCAAGCGTCTGTCGCGCCTGTACCCACAGGAACTGACTGAGCACTTCATCTACCTGCCGGCCGTGAGCCTGGAAAAGCTCGGCGACCACGCAGCGATGCAAGAGTGGCTGGCCCAGTACGAAGCGCGTCTGCGCACCGTCGAGAAGTCCGGTCTGGTCTACAAGGCCAGCCTGCGTGAAGATCGTGAACGTGGTGTGTGGCTGCCAGAGGTCGAACTGATCTCCCACGGCCTGTCGAACTACGTCACCTTCAACCGCGACTTCTTCGGCAGCAACGACTACAAAACCGTCGTCACCCTTGGCGCTCAACTGAGCACCCTGCTCGACGAAGGCGCTTACATCCAGCGTGGCGAGCGCAAGAAAGCGGTCACCGAGTTCAAGGAAGCACTGGACTGGCTGATGGCTGAAAGCACCAAGCGTCACACCATTCAGCGATACAAGGGTCTGGGCGAAATGAACCCGGATCAACTGTGGGAAACCACCATGGACCCAAGCGTGCGCCGCATGCTGAAAGTCACCATCGAAGACGCCATTGGCGCAGATCAGATCTTCAACACCCTGATGGGTGATGCGGTCGAACCTCGCCGTGACTTTATCGAGAGCAATGCGTTGGCGGTTTCGAACCTGGATTTCTGATCCCGGTTTGCGTCAAACAAAAAAGGCCAACGCATTGCGTTGGCCTTTTTATTGGCGGATCAAAAGATCGCAGCCTGCGGCAGCTCCTACGGAGATAGGTGTAGGAGCTGCCGTAGGCTGCGATCTTTTGATCTTTTACTCGGATGCTGCAGACACACTCTCCAACCGATACCCATACCCATAAATCGTCAACAACTGCCAACCCCGATCCGCCGTTAGCCCGAGCTTGTTGCGCAGACGATAGATATGCGTATCCAGCGGCCGTGAAGAAGCCATCTCCTCATGCGGCCAAAACCGCTCGTACAGATAGTCCCGTGACAACGGCCGCCCCAGGTTGCTGAACAGACACCGCGCCAGCCGATACTCGCGTTCGGTCATGACAATAGGCTTTCCCTCACGAGTGACGGTCAGTTCAGCGTCATCAAACGTCAAATCGTTAAAGCTCAGCACTTCCGTCGCCGCTGTCCGCTGCTGGCTGTGCCGGCGCAGCACCGCAGCCACCCGCGCCTTCAACTCATTCGGTCGAAACGGCTTGCTCACATAATCATCCGCCCCCGCATTCAACGCCTGAACGATATCGCTCTCGCCATCACGGCTGGTAAGCATGATCGCTGCCGGTGGCGCTTCCATATGCTCGCGAGTCCAGCGCAGCAGGGCCAGGCCGGTGAGGTCGGGCAGTTGCCAGTCGAGGATCAGCAGGTCGAAGGTTTCCCGGCGTAGCTGTCGCAACAAGTCTTCGCCACGCTCGAAGCTGTGCAGTGACCACGGCTGTTCGCCGGCATCGGCCATTTGCTGCAGGGTTTGCTCGACCCGGCGCAGTTCGGCGGCTTCGTCGTCCAGTATCGCAACGCGCATACGCGGTGGTTCCTTGTTGCATGGGCAGTTGGGCGTCAACCATAGTCGCTTGGTCATCACCTTGAAAGTAAGCGGCCCGCCGTTGGTCGACGTCCGCTATGATTCTTCGAGTCTACGTCTCAGACCTGTGACCTATGAAAGCATTCACCCTGCCCTGCCCTTTTTCCCCATGAACAATCAGCGCCGGCGCGAAAGCCGTGAGCCGAGTCAGGTGCAGCGACTGTTTCGACAGTTGGTTCGCGAATGGTTGTGGATAAGTCTAGTGCTGTTGCCGCTGACTGCACTGCTGTCTTATCGCGCGCAGATCAGCTTGCACGATGCGACGCCGGCAGCGGGCGCTTTGTTGTCGGTGGTGCTGGTTGCCGGGATTCTCGGGCTGCTGCTCTGGCGCCCGCGCTGGGCGCTGTGGATTACGTTGATCGGCATGGCCTGCGCGCTGCTGGTCAGTGCCGGGCTGGCGGAGATGCGCCAATGGTGGTCGCCGACGCCGGCGGTGCTGGGCATGTTGTTCGGTTATCTGATCTGGAACTGGCGGCGCTTGAGTGTGGTGCTGACCTATTTCGGTTGGGAGCTGGCACGGCTCGACAGCGAACCGAAGGTGTTCCCCGAACGCCGTCGCTCGCAATTCACCGGCGCTGATCGCTTGCAGGGCCAGATCATGGCGCTCGAGCAGGCCATGAGCCGTACCCGTGATACTCGGCGTTTCATCGCCGATGGTCTGGAGTACCTGCCTGTCGCCACGCTGATCAGTGACCCCAAAGGCCAGATCCTGCTGGGTAACCGCAAGGCTCGCGCGCTGTTCGATGATCCTCTGGTGGGCGACGATGTGCTTGGTCAACTCGCCCGTCTCGGCTATCCGGAATTATCCACAGAGCAGCGCCCGCCACTGTCGGCCCTGCCGCTATTGGAGTTTCGCGATTACAAGGAGCGCAGTCTGCGTCTGGAACGTGCTGCGCTGCTGCCGGTGGACGGTGACACGCCGATTGGCTGGCTGTTGAGCCTGACCGACCTCAGCGCTGAACGTGCGGCCGAGGAGCAACGCAGCGTGTTGCTGCGCTTTCTCTCTCATGATTTGCGTGCACCGCACTCGGCGATCCTCGCTTTGCTCGATGTGCATCGGCATCAGGCCGGCGCCGACGCACCGCTGTTCGAACAGATCGAACGGCAGGTACGCCGCGCGCTGGATCTGACCGATGGGTTTGTTCTGCTGGCGCGGGCCGAATCCGAGACTTACCAATTTCAACCGACGCTGTTCGCGATGCTGGTGCTGGACGTGTTGGATCAGGCGTTGCCCATTGCCCAGCAAAAACGCATCGAGCTGTCGCATGACATGGACGAGCAATCCCAGGAGCGCCTGATCAATGCTGACCAAGGCTTGCTGACCCGCGCCCTGTTCAACCTGCTGGAAAACGCGATCAAGTACAGCCCGGCAGATACCACTATCACCCTGCGCGTCAGTTGCCGCGAGGAATGGTTGCACTGTGAATTGATCGATCAAGGCAAGGGCATTGCCGCCGACGAATTGCCCGACCTGTTCAGCCAATACCGACGTTTTTCTTCCGCGCAGGGCATCGACGGCGTGGGCCTCGGCTTGTCGATGGTCAAAGCGGTGGTCGACCACCATGGCGGTAAAATCGAATGTCACAGCGTGGTCGATCAAGGCACCACGTTCCTGCTCGAATTACCGCTGATCCCAGAATGAACAGGCACAAAAAAACCGGCTATATCCGCCGGTTTTTTTACATCCGAAAAACTTATGCACGTTTTATGGTGTTTTATGAGCTTGAGAAATATATAAGTAAATCAATCACTTATTACCAATATTCAAGCGGTTTCAACAAAACCGTACACAGGTTATCCACAAAATCTCAGACAGCGATCTGATCATTTGAGGCCGGCGCTTGTGGGGCCGGTGGCAGCGAGCCCATCTCGCGCTGAGTTTTCTCATTCCAGGCTTGCACTCGGTCGTTCAGCTCGGCGATGGCGCGCGGGCCTGTCCCCTCGGCGTACATCGGTTCGCCGATGACCACGGTGATCACCCCGGACTTCTTGCCCCAGCCGACTTTCGGCCAGAACTTGCCGGCATTGTGTGCAATCGGCAGTACCGGAAGCGCCGCATTCACCGCCAAAGCGCTGCCACTGCGGGAGAACTTGCCGACAGTGCCAAACGGCACGCGTGTGCCTTCCGGAAAGATCAGCACCCAAACGTTGTCCTTGAGCAACTCGTCACCCTTGGCCGCGACTTGTTTCAAAGCCGCTTTCGGGTTGTCGCGATCAATCGCGATCGGCCGCAGCATGGCCATCGCCCAGCCGAAGAACGGCACGTACAGCAGTTCGCGTTTGAGCACTTGGCTCAACGGCGAGAAATAAGCAGAGAGAAAGAACGTCTCCCAGGTGCTCTGGTGGTTCGATTGAATCACGCAGGGCCGGTCAGGCACGTTTTCCGCGCCTTTGATTTCGTAACGTATACCGAGAAACACCTTGGTCAACCACAAGGCGCAACGGCACCAGTACACGTTGATAAAACGATAACGCGCCTTGAACGGCAAAAACGGCGCGATAAAAAAACTCAAGCTGCACCACAGCAGGGAGGTGGTGCCCAGCAGCAGGTAAAAGAGAAAAATTCTGATGGCCCGCAGTATCGACATAGTGACGTTTACCGTTACGGGGCAATGCCCGAGTGTTCAAGCGCACTCCCGATCAATCCCTGGTCAGGAACTTCAGAAGTACTCTAGTTGTGGATAAGTTCTGCGGCAATCGCCGCCAGATCGTCAAAAATCAGAGTGCCAACCGGCAGGGTTTTGCCCTGAGTCTTTGCGCCTTTTCCGGTCTTTACCAAAACTGGCTGTGAATCGACGGCTTTGGCGGCCTCCAGGTCACCAAGGCTGTCGCCGACGAACCAGACGTTGGCCAGCTCGACGTTGTAATGCGCTGCGATGGTTTTCAACATTCCCGGTTTCGGCTTGCGGCAATCGCAGCCTTCGTCCGGACCATGCGGGCAATACACGATCAGCCCGACTTCACCGCCCTGCTCCGCTACCAGTTCGCGCATGCGCGCGTGCATGGCATCGAGGGTGGCGAGGTCGTAATAGCCGCGCGCAATGCCCGACTGGTTGGTGGCGACCGCCACCGTCCAGCCGGCCTTGCTCAACTGCGCAATCGCTTCGATCGAGCCGGGCAACGGAATCCACTCCGCCACTGACTTGATGTAAGCGTCGGAGTCGTAATTGATCACTCCGTCCCGATCGAGAATCAGCAGTTTCAACAGCAGTCCCTCAACCCAGCAGCGAAATGTCGGCAACGCCGAGGAACAGGCCACGCAGACGCGCCAGCAGCGCGTAACGGTTGGCCCGCACATTGGCGTCGTCGGCATTGACCATTACCGCGTCGAAGAACGCATCGACTGGCTCACGCAGTGCAGCCAGGCGTGCCAGCGATTCGTTGTACTGACGCGCCGCGGCCATTGGCTGCACCGCCTGATCCGCTTGCTGGATCGCCGAGTACAGCGAGAACTCGTTGGCGTTGTCGAAATACTTGGCTTGCACCTCGGTCGGCACCGCGCCTTCGACTTTGCTCAACAGGTTCGATACTCGCTTGTTCACCGCCGCCAGCGCTGCCGCTTCCGGCAGTTTGCGGAAGGCCTGCACCGCTTGCACACGCTGATCGAAGTCCAGCGCCGAACCCGGCTTCAGGGCACGAACCGACAGGTAAGTGGCGACTTCGACGCCTTCGTCTTCGTAACGCGCACGCAGACGATCGAAGATGAATTCCAGCACGGACTCGTTGAGACCGGCAGCCTTGACCTTGGCACCGAATGCGGCCACGGCGAAAGCCACTGCGTCGTTCAGGTCCAGATCGAGTTTTTTCTCGATCAGGATACGCAGCACGCCGAGTGCCGCGCGGCGCAGGGCATACGGGTCTTTGCTGCCGGTTGGCAGCATGCCGATACCGAAGATACCGACCAGGGTGTCGAGCTTGTCAGCGATAGCAACGGCTGCACCGGTCAGGGTCGCTGGCAGTTCAGCACCGGCACCGCGAGGCATGTACTGCTCGTTGAGCGCCAGCGCGACGTCTTCCGGCTCGCCGTCATTGAGGGCGTAGTAGTAACCGGCGACACCTTGCATCTCCGGGAACTCGCCGACCATTTCAGTCGCCAGGTCGCACTTCGACAGCAGGCCTGCGCGAGCAGCCCAAGAGGCGTTGCCACCGATGCGTGCGGCGATGTACGCAGCGAGCTTGGAAACGCGCTCGGCCTTGTCGTAGACGCTGCCGAGTTTTTCCTGGAACACCACGTTCTTCAGGCGATCATTGAAAGCTTCGAGCTTCTGCTTCTTGTCTTGCTTGAAGAAGAACTCGGCGTCGGTCAGACGTGGGCGAACCACTTTCTCGTTACCGGCGATGATCTGCTGCGGGTCTTTGCTTTCGATGTTGGCCACAGTGATGAAACGTGGCAGCAACTTGCCGTCGGCATCCAGCAGGCAGAAATACTTCTGGTTGTCCTGCATGGTGGTGATCAGCGCTTCCTGCGGCACGTCGAGGAAGCGTTCCTCGAACGAGCACACCAGCGGCACCGGCCATTCAACCAGCGCGGTCACTTCGTCGAGCAGCGCTGGCGGAACGATTGCCGTGCCTTCCTGACGGGTGGCCAGCTCTTCGGTGCGCTTGCTGATGATTTCGCGACGCTCGTTGGCGTCGGCCAGCACGTAAGCGGCACGCAGGTCGGCGAGGTAGCTCGACGGCGAACCGATGCGCACGCTTTGCGGGTGGTGGAAACGGTGACCACGGGAGTCACGGCCAGCCTTCTGCGCGAGGATTGTGCAATCGATGACCTGGTCACCGAGCAGCATCACCAGCCACTGGGTCGGACGCACGAACTCTTCCTTGCGCGCACCCCAACGCATGCGTTTCGGGATCGGCAGGTCGTTCAGCGAATCTTCGACGATGGTCGGCAGCAGGCTCGCGGTCGGCTTGCCGGCGATGCTCTGGCTGTAACGCAGTTTCGGGCCGCTCTGGTCGATCTCGCTCAGATCGACGCCGCATTTCTTGGCGAAACCCAGGGCTGCCTGCGTCGGGTTGCCGTCAGCGTCGAACGCCGCCTGACGTGGCGGGCCGTCGAGGTTGATGCTGCGATCCGGCTGTTGAGTGGCCAGCGCGGTGATCAGCACAGCCAGACGACGCGGCGCGGCGTAGACGGTTTTAGTCTCGTAGCTCAGGCCTGCGGCTTGCAGGCCCTTGTCGATACCGGCGAGGAACGCCTCAGCCAAGGTGTTCAGGGCTTTTGGCGGGAGTTCTTCGGTGCCCAGTTCAACCAGAAAATCTTGCGCACTCATTGTGCAGCCTCCAGCTTGGCCAGTACTTCGTCACGCAGGTCCGGGGTCGCCATCGGGAAGCCCAGCTTGGCGCGTGCCAGCAGGTAGGCTTGCGCAACGGAACGCGCCAGGGTGCGTACGCGCAGAATGTATTGCTGACGCGCGGTCACTGAGATCGCCCGGCGCGCATCCAGCAGGTTGAAGGTGTGCGACGCCTTCAGGACCATTTCGTAGCTCGGCAACGGCAGCGGCTGGTCGAGTTCGATCAGGCGCTTGGCTTCGCTTTCATAGAAGTCGAACAGTTCGAACAGTTTGTCGACGTTGGCGTGTTCGAAGTTGTAAGTGGACTGTTCCACTTCGTTCTGGTGGAACACGTCGCCGTAGGTCACTTTGCCCATCGGGCCGTCAGCCCAGACCAGGTCGTAGACCGAATCCACGCCTTGCAGATACATGGCCAAACGCTCGAGACCGTAAGTGATCTCGCCCGTTACCGGGTAGCACTCGATGCCGCCAGCCTGCTGGAAGTAAGTGAACTGGGTCACTTCCATACCGTTCAGCCAGACTTCCCAGCCCAGACCCCAGGCGCCGAGGGTCGGCGATTCCCAGTTGTCTTCGACGAAGCGAATGTCGTGAACCAGTGGGTCCAGGCCGACATGCTTGAGCGAGCCCAGGTACAGTTCCTGGAAGTTGTCCGGGTTCGGCTTCAGGACGACCTGGAACTGATAGTAGTGCTGCAGACGGTTCGGGTTTTCGCCGTAACGGCCGTCAGTCGGACGGCGGCTTGGCTGCACGTAAGCGGCGTTCCAGGTTTCCGGGCCGATGGCGCGCAGGAAGGTCGCGGTGTGGAAAGTGCCGGCGCCTACTTCCATATCGTAGGGCTGAAGTACCACGCAACCTTGCTCGGCCCAGTATTGCTGGAGCGCGAGGATCAAGTCTTGGAAGGTACGCACGGCTGGCGTAGGCTGGCTCACGAAATTCACCTGTTTCTTGGGCTGCGATTTAAAGAGCGGGAGTATACCCGATTCATTGCTGCGCACGCCCCCTGGAGCCTTATGCCACGCTGCTTTTGGTGTACCGAAGATCCGCTGTACATGGCTTATCACGACCAGGAGTGGGGCACGCCGCTACGCGATGCGCAGGGTTTGTTCGAGTTGCTTTTGCTCGAAGGGTTCCAGGCCGGGCTGTCGTGGATCACCGTGTTGCGCAAACGCGAGCGTTATCGCGAGGTGTTGTTCGGCTTCGACGTGCAGCGTGTGGCGCAGATGAGCGACGCCGAAATCGACGAATTGATGCTTGATCCGGGGATCATCCGCAACCGCCTCAAACTCAATGCCGCCCGCCGTAATGCCCAGGCCTGGCTGGCGCTGGAGGATCCGGTCGGGTTCCTCTGGTCGTTTGTTAACGACCAACCGATCATCAATCATTTCAAGGATCGCAGCGAAGTCCCGGCGATCACCCCCGAAGCGCTGGCGATGAGCAAAGGCCTGAAAAAGGCCGGGTTCACGTTCGTCGGCCCGACCATTTGCTACGCATTGATGCAGGCTTCGGGCATGGTCATGGACCACACTCAGGACTGCGACCGCTACGCGCAGCTCGTCAACGGCGGTTAGAATGGCCGCCTCGCGCACCGCACAAGATCAGGAGTGACCTGTGGAAAAGTTTAAAGGCGCCTTGCTGGTAGGCGCTCTGCGGCTGTTTGCCCTGCTGCCATGGCGGGCCGTGCAGGCCGTGGGTTCGGCGATCGGCTGGATCATGTGGAAAACCCCCAACCGCTCCCGCGACGTGGTGCGGATCAACCTCGCCAAATGTTTTCCACAGATGGACCCTGCCGAACGTGAACGTCTGGTCGGGCAGAGCTTGAAAGACATCGGCAAGTCGCTGACCGAAAGCGCCTGCGCGTGGATCTGGCCGGCGCAGCGTTCGATCGATCTGGTGCGCGAAGTCGAGGGCCTCGACATCCTCAAGGATGCATTGGCCTCGGGCAAAGGCGTGGTCGGCATCACCAGTCACCTGGGTAACTGGGAAGTGCTCAATCACTTCTATTGCAGCCAGTGCAAACCAATCATTTTCTACCGTCCGCCCAAGCTCAAGGCGGTGGATGAATTGCTGCGCAAACAGCGCGTGCAACTCGGCAACAAAGTCGCTGCTTCCACCAAGGAAGGCATCCTCAGTGTCATCAAGGAAGTGCGCAAAGGTGGTGCAGTGGGCATTCCCGCTGACCCGGAACCGGCCGAATCCGCCGGGATCTTCGTGCCGTTCTTCGCGACTCAAGCGCTGACCAGCAAATTCGTGCCGAACATGCTCGCTGGTGGCAAAGCCGTCGGCGTGTTCCTGCATGCGCTGCGCCTGCCCGACGGTTCTGGCTACAAAGTGATCCTCGAAGCGGCGCCCGAAGCCATGTACAGCACCGATACTGCCGAATCCTGCGCAGCGATGAGCAAAGTGGTCGAGCGTTATGTGGCGGCGTATCCGAGCCAGTACATGTGGAGCATGAAGCGCTTCAAGAAACGTCCACCCGGCGAAGAGCGCTGGTATTAACGAAGTTGGCACACTCTGTGGATAACTTGTAGGAGCTGCCGAAGGCTGCGATCTTTTGATCCAGCTTGAGGTTATCCACAGAACCGTTCATCAAAGGGCGCAACAAGATGTCCGAACACCGCAAATCCTTCCGCATCAAGATCACCCACGACAGCTTTGGCGAATGCCTCGGGCAGACGCGCAACCTGTCGCCCACCGGGGTGTTTGTGCAGCATCCGGTTTTGGCTTCTTTGCCCAAAGGTGCAGTGGTTTACGGCCAGGTGCAGGGGTTGCCCACAGGCGCGCCGCGGGTGCGCATGGAAGTGGTGACAGTGGATGCCGACGGTATTGGTCTTCGTTACCTTTGATTCACTGCGCCTGACGATCCAGTTTCTTTAGAAACACCGTCATTTCCTTTTCGGCCTGCTTGTCGCCATGGGCGCGGGCCGCTTCCAGACCTTGTTCCCAGGCTTGCCGCGCGGCGGCGTGATCGCCCAGCGCCAGATGCGCCTTGCCCAATAGTTTCCATGCCGCCGAATACTTCGGATCAAAACCGACACAGCGCTGGAAATGCTCGGCAGCCTTGGCGTTTTCGCCGAGATCCAGACAGCCCTTGCCCAGGCCGAAGCGCAGCAGGGAGTTATCCACACCCTTGGCGAGCATTTTTTCCAGGGATTCGAGCATGGGAGATTCCTTGAAGGAGGTGTGTCAGGATGAGTCTTGCTTAGGGATATCCCCATCGCGAGCAGGCTCACTCCTACAGGGGAACGCATTCCAAATGTAGGAGTGAGCCTGCTCGCGATGGCGCCAGTCTGATCACCCAAAAATCCGGATCAGAAGAAGCTCAACCCGACATGAAACAGCTTTTCCACATCGCGAATATGCTTTTTATCCACGAGGAACAGAATCACATGGTCGCCCGCCTCGATCACCGTGTCGTCGTGGGCGATGATCACTTGTTCATTGCGGATCACCGCGCCAATCGTGGTGCCCGGCGGCAGGCCGATCTTTTCGATAGGCTTGCCGATGACCTTGCTCGACTTCGCATCACCGTGGGCAATCGCCTCGATGGCTTCCGCCGCACCGCGACGCAGTGAGTGCACGCTGACGATATCGCCACGACGGACGTGGGCCAGCAGCGTGCCGATGGTCGCTAGTTGCGGGCTGATGGCGATGTCGATGTCGCCGCCCTGAATCAGGTCGACATACGCCGGGTTGTTGATGATGGTCATGACCTTCTTCGCCCCCAGCCGTTTCGCCAGCAGCGACGACATGATGTTGGCTTCGTCGTCGTTGGTCAGCGCAAGGAAGATGTCGGCGTCGGCGATGTTCTCTTCCAGCAGCAGGTCGCGATCAGACGCGCTGCCCTGCAACACCACGGTGCTGTCGAGGGTGTCGGAGAGATAACGGCAGCGCGCCGGATTCATCTCGATGATCTTCACCTGATAACGGCTTTCGATGGCCTCGGCCAGACGTTCACCGATCTGCCCGCCGCCAGCGATGACGATGCGTTTGTAGGTTTCGTCGAGACGGCGCATTTCGCTCATCACCGCGCGAATATTCTCACGGGCAGCGATGAAAAAGACTTCGTCATCGGCTTCGATCACTGTGTCGCCCTGCGGCAGGATCGGCCGGTCACGGCGGAAAATCGCTGCCACGCGGGTTTCGACATTCGGCATGTGTTCGCGCAATTGGCGCAGTTGCTGACCCACCAACGGCCCGCCGTAATAAGCGCGCACCGCCACCAGTTGCGCCGCGCCTTCAGCGAAGTCGATCACCTGCAACGCACCGGGATGCTGAATCAGGCGTTTGATGTAATTGGTCACCACTTGCTCGGGGCTGATCAGCACATCGACCGGAATCGCTTCGTTCTGGAACAGCTGTTCCTCGCGATTGAGGTAGGACGCTTCGCGCACTCGGGCGATCTTGGTCGGGGTGTGGAACAGTGTGTGGGCGACCTGGCAGGCGACCATGTTGGTTTCGTCGCTGTTGGTCACCGCGACCAGCATGTCGGCGTCGTCGGCACCGGCCTGACGCAACACCGAGGGCAGCGAGCCACGGCCCTGCACGGTACGAATATCGAGGCGGTCGCCGAGGTCGCGCAGGCGTTCGCCGTCGGTGTCGACCACCGTAATGTCGTTGGCTTCACTGGCCAAATGCTCGGCCAGCGAACCGCCGACCTGTCCCGCACCGAGGATGATGATTTTCATCCAGTCACTCCGTTGAATCCGTTTAGCCGCGCGCGGCAGCGATCTTGATCAGCTTGGCGTAGTAGAACCCGTCATGCCCGCCCTGCTGGGCCAGCAATTGGCGACCATGGGGCTGTTTGATCCCGGCGCTGGTGGCCAGATCCAGCTCGCGGGCACCGGGGGTGCGCTCAAGGAACGCGGCGATGACTTCGGTGTTCTCGGTCGGCAGGGTCGAGCAGGTGGCGTACAGCAGGATGCCGCCGACCTCGAGGGTTTTCCACATGGCGTCGAGCAGTTCGCCTTGCAGTTGCGCGAGGGCGACGATGTCGTCCGGCTGACGGGTCAGCTTGATGTCTGGATGACGGCGGATCACGCCGGTGGCCGAGCACGGTGCGTCGAGCAGGATGCGCTGGAAGGGTTTGCCGTCCCACCATTTCTCGGTGTCGCGACCGTCGGCGGCGATCAGTTCGGCATCCAGACCCAAGCGCTCAAGGTTCTCTTTGACCCGCACCAGACGCTTGGCTTCCAGATCCACCGCGACTACGCCGGCCAGTGCCGGTTCGGCTTCGAGGATGTGGCAGGTCTTGCCGCCGGGCGCGCAGCAGGCGTCGAGTACGCGTTGGCCCGGCGCCAGATCGAGCAGGTCGGCGGCCAGTTGCGCCGCTTCGTCCTGCACGCTGATCCAGCCTTCAGCGAAACCCGGCAGGCTGCGCACGTCGGCGGCGGCTTCGAGGATGATGCCGTCGCGGCTGTACACGCATGGCGTTGCAGCAATGCCGGCTTCAGTCAGCAGACCGAGGTAGGCGTCGCGGTTGTGATGGCGACGGTTGACCCGCAGGATCATCGGCGGATGCGCGTTGTTTGCTTCGCAGATGGCTTCCCACTGCTCCGGCCAGAACGCCTTCAGGGATTTTTGCAGCCAGCGCGGGTGAGCGGTGCGCACCACCGGGTCACGTTCCAGCTCGGCGAAAATCGTTTCGCTTTCGCGCTGGGCATTGCGCAACACGGCATTGAGCAGGCCTTTGGCCCACGGCTTTTTCAGCTTGTCGGCGCAACCGACGGTTTCGCCGATGGCGGCGTGGGCCGGCACGCGGGGGTAGAGCAATTGGTAGAGCCCGACCAGCAGCAGCGCCTCGACATCGGCGTCGGCCGTTTTGAACGGCTTCTGCAGGAGTTTTTCCGCCAGCGCCGACAGGCGTGGCTGCCAGCGCGCAGTGCCGAACGCCAGATCCTGAGTGAAACCGCGATCGCGATCCTCGACCTTGTCCAGTTGCGTCGGCAGAGAGCTGTTCAGTGAGGCTTTGCCGCTGAGGACGGCGGCGAGTGCCTTGGCGGCGGCCAGACGCGGATTCATTGCGCGTCCACCGCAACGCCGAGCACGGTGCCGACGGCGAATTTCTCGCGACGGCTGTTGAACAGGTCGCTGAAGTTCAGCGCCTTGCCGCCGGGCAATTGCAGACGGGTCAGGCACAGGGCTTGTTCGCCGCAGGCGACGACCAAACCGTCCTTGCTGGCGCTGAGGATTTCACCCGGTGCGCCTTTGCCGTCGGCGAGTGTCGCCGCCAGCACTTTCAGTGCTTCACCGTTAAGGGTGCTGTGGGTGATCGGCCATGGGTTGAAGGCGCGTACCAGTCGCTCCAGCTCAACCGCCGGACGGCTCCAGTCGATGCGTGCTTCGTCTTTGTTCAGTTTGTGCGCGTAGGTGGCGAGTTCATCGTTCTGCACTTCGCCTTCCAGCGTGCCGGCAGCCAGACCGGCAATCGCTTGCACCACGGCTGGCGGGCCCATTTCGGCGAGGCGGTCGTGCAGCGTGCCGCCAGTGTCTTCACCGGTGATCGGCGTGACGACCTTGAGCAGCATCGGCCCGGTGTCGAGGCCGGCTTCCATGCGCATCACGGTCACACCGCTTTCGGCATCACCATGTTCCACGGCGCGCTGGATCGGCGCCGCACCGCGCCAGCGTGGCAACAAGGATGCGTGACTGTTGATGCAACCCAGGCGCGGAATATCCAGCACCACTTGCGGCAGGATCAGGCCGTAGGCAACCACGACCAGCAAATCCGGTTTCAGTGCGGCCAACTCGGCTTGAGCGTCGGTGTTGCGCAAAGTCGGCGGCTGCAACACCTGGATATTATTTTCCAGCGCGAGCTGTTTGACCGGGCTCGGCATCAGTTTTTGCCCGCGACCGGCCGGACGATCCGGTTGGGTGTAAACCGCAACGATCTCGTAGGGGCTGTTCAGCAGGGCCTTGAGGTGTTCGGCAGCGAATTCCGGGGTGCCGGCAAAAACGATGCGCAGTGGCTCAGTCATGAAGGGCGTCTCATAAAAAGAAAAAGGCTTGCCGCAGCAAGCCTTTGAAGGAGGGGCATCAAGCGTTCTGGCGGTGCTGCTTTTCCAGTTTCTTCTTGATCCGGTCGCGTTTGAGCGTGGACAGGTAATCGACGAACAATTTGCCGTTGAGGTGGTCGCATTCGTGCTGGATGCACACCGCGAGCAGGCCTTCGGCGATCAGCTCATAGGGCTTGCCGTCGCGGTCCAGCGCCTTGATTTTGACCTTCTGCGGGCGGTCGACGTTTTCGTAGAAACCCGGTACCGACAGGCAGCCTTCCTGGTATTGGTCCATTTCTTCGGTCAGCGATTCGAACTCGGGGTTGATGAACACCCGGGGTTCGGTGCGGTCTTCGGAAAGGTCCATCACGACGATACGTTTGTGCACGTTGACCTGGGTCGCGGCAAGGCCGATGCCCGGCGCTTCATACATTGTTTCAAACATGTCATCGACCAACTGACGCACTTCGTCGTCCACTACAGCCACAGGCTTGGCGATAGTGCGCAGACGCGGGTCCGGGAATTCGAGGATGTTTAAAATGGCCATAGGCTTTGATTGCTGCACACGTTGAGTAAAGTCGGGCGATGGCCTGGCAGGTCCGAAGATGCAGGCTACCGTTGTGAAGCGTAGCTTGTGCATTTTGCACAAGCGAGCCACGGGGGCTCTGACGGTTCACGCGAATGCACATGATAAAGGGATTCACTGCATGAGGAAAACACTACTCGCCCTGCTGCTGTTGGCTTCGGCTGGCGTGGCGCAAGGGCAAGTGCAACTCAGGGAAGGTTTTCCACAGCAATACACGGTGGTTTCGGGGGACACACTCTGGGACATATCCGGCAAATACCTGCGCGAGCCCTGGCAGTGGCCACAGCTGTGGCGGGCCAATCCGCAAATCGAAAACCCCAACCTGATCTATCCCGGCGACACGCTGACGCTCAGTTATGTCGACGGCCAGCCGCGTCTGACCCTGAATCGCGGCGAGTCGCGCGGGACCATCAAGCTCTCGCCACGAATCCGCACCAGCCCTATGGCCGAGGCGATTCCGAGCATTCCGCTGAAATCCATCAACAGTTTTCTGCTGAGCAACCGCATCGTCGACAAGGCTGAAGACTTTGATAAGGCGCCATACATTGTCGCTGGCGATGCCGAACGTGTGCTCAGCGGCACCGGCGACCGCATTTTCGCCCGCGGCCATTTCGACCCGAATCAACCGGTCTACGGGATCTTCCGTCAGGGCAAGGTCTACACCGATCCTGAGACCAAGGAGTTTCTCGGGATCAACGCCGACGACATTGGAGGCGGTGAAATTGTTGCCACCGAGGGTGACGTCGCCACCCTGGCGCTGCAACGTACCACCCAGGAAGTGCGCCTCGGTGACCGCTTGTTCAGCGGCGAAGAGCGTTCGATCAACTCGACCTTCATGCCCAGCGCACCGACCAGCAAGATCAACGGCGTAATCATCGACGTGCCGCGTGGCGTCACCCAGATCGGCGTGATGGATGTGGTCACCCTGAACAAGGGCAAGCGCGACGGTCTGGCTGAAGGCAACGTGCTGGTGGTGATGAAAACCGGCGAAACCGTGCGCGACCGTATCACTGGCCAGCCGCTGAAAATTCCCGATGAACGCGCCGGTTTGCTGATGGTATTCCGCACCTACGACAAGCTCAGTTACGGCCTCGTGCTCAACGCATCGCGCTCGCTGGCGGTGCTCGACAAGGTGCGAAATCCGTAAGCAGGCTTCACAAGTTACCAACAGAGTTATCCACAGCTTGTTCCGAATGGTTCGGGGCTTATAACGATCAAGGATGATCCATGATGATGTCTGCCTGCACACCAGTTTCCCCAGCGGAACTGGAAGCGCGCCTGCGCCTGCACCGCTTGCCGGAAATCGGCCCCAAGCGTTTTAGCAAATTGCTCGAAGCCTTTGGCTCGGCGTCGAAAGCCATCAGCGCCCCGGCCAGCGCCTGGCGTTCCCTGGGCATGCCGGCGTCGAGTGCCGACGCGCGGCGTTGCCCTGACGTGCGTGACGGTGCCAGCCACGCAATGCGCTGGCTAGAGCGCCCGGGGCATCATTTGTTGATGTGGGATCAGGCGGATTACCCGGCACTGCTGGCGCAGATTCCCGATCCGCCGCCGTTGCTGTTTGTCGCTGGCGATCCGCTGATTCTGGAAAATCCGCAATTGGCGATGGTCGGTAGCCGCCGCGCCTCGCGTCCGGGAATGGACACGGCGACCGCGTTTTCCCGCAGCCTCGCCGGAGCGGGTTTTGTGATTAACAGTGGTTTGGCGCTGGGCATTGATGCCGCCGCGCATCAAGCCGCGTTGGATGTCGGCGGGTTGACCATCGGTGTGCTGGGCACCGGGCTGGAAAACTTTTATCCACAGCGCAATCGGCGCTTGGCAGACGCGATGATCGCCTCGGGCAGCGCGGTGGTTTCAGAGTTTCCGCTGGACGCCGGGCCGACGCCGAGCAACTTCCCACGGCGTAACCGGATCATCAGCGGTTTGTCCCTCGGCGTGCTGGTAGTCGAGGCCAGCGTCGCCAGTGGTTCATTGATTACCGCGCGCCTGGCGGCGGAACAGGGACGCGAGGTGTATGCGATTCCAGGCTCCATCCATCACCCCGGCGCGCGAGGCTGCCACCAGTTGATCCGTGACGGCGCGGTGTTGGTGGAAACCATCGAGCACATCCTCGAAGCGTTGCGTGGCTGGCAGCATTTACCGTTGTCCACAGACACACCAAAAGCCGATCACCCCTTGCTCGCCCTGCTCCACGCCGCGCCGCACACCAGCGAAGCCTTGGCCGGCAGCAGCGGCTGGGGGCTACCCAAAGTGCTGGCGGCGCTCACCGAACTGGAAATGGATGGTCGCGCCGTGTGCGAAAACGGTCGCTGGTTGGCCAGGACGAGCTAGGTTTTACAAGGAAGATCGGTAAACTGCGCGAAACCTGTTTGCGGAGAGTTTTTTCATGGTCAACAGTTGGCGTGTGCAACAAGCCGCACGAGAGATTCGCGCCGGGGCGGTGATTGCCTATCCAACCGAAGCCGTCTGGGGGCTGGGTTGCGACCCGTGGAATGAAGAAGCGGTGGATCGGCTGCTGGCGATCAAGAATCGTTCGGTGGTCAAAGGCCTGATTCTGGTCGCCGACAACATTCGCCAGTTCGACTTCCTGTTCGAGGACTTCCCGCAAGAGTGGATCGACCGCATGGCCAGCACCTGGCCGGGGCCGAACACCTGGCTGGTGCCGCATCAGGGCTTGTTGCCGGAATGGGTCACCGGCATGCACGACACCGTAGCGCTGCGCGTCAGCGATCACCCGCAGGTGCGCGACTTGTGTTCGATGGTCGGGCCGTTGATTTCAACCTCGGCCAACCCACAGGGACGCCCGGCGGCGCGTACGCGTTTACGGGTTGAGCAATATTTCCGTGGGCAGGTTGATCTGGTGCTGGGCGGTAGCCTCGGCGGACGGAAAAACCCTAGCGTCATACGTGATCTTGCAACCGGTAAGGTCATTCGTCCCGACTGACCCGATTTCTACCTGATGGGCTTGCGAACTCCTCGACTGCATAGACGAGGAGTTTTTCGTCCGCCTGCGATTTATCCCTGAATCTGTCGCGCAAGTTAAACAATCCGTTGTTTATATTGGTTCTTCGTGTGTCAGATAAAATCTATAAACAAGAAGTTTCAGTAACTTTTCCCACGTCATTATCAGAAGTCGCGCAGTGGCGATATTTCCAAAAGCATCCATTATTTCAATGCGCTCAGGAAACTTCGATAAGTTAACGTCTGCGGAGAAGGAATGGACACTACGAATTTGCAACTCAAGGACTATCTGCAGGGGCTTCAGGAAACGCTGAACAAGCAACATGCTGATTATCGAATCGCTATTCTCGATACGGGAGCAGACATCAGCGAGTTTGAACGATTCATCGGCCGCCAGTTTCGTCTGCGGTTAAAGCATTACATGCTGACTTCCAGAGCCAGGGCACTTGAAACGAAGCTGGCGATTTCATCGCGCAGCACGCATTTTCTGTTGTACCAGCGCGATCAACTGACGGCGGTATTAAGAGTGACCCCCTCGCCGTTCGAATGGGCATCGCTGGCCCATCAGTATGTCTCGCCGACCGTGGCGCTGGCGCGTCATGTCGAGTTCAGTCGCCTGATTACCCATTCGCAGCAACACCGGCCGGTACCGATCAATGCGCTGCTGGCTGCCGCCACCGAATGGGCGATCGATCACGGGTATCAAGGCGTTACCGCTTTGTGCAGACCACCTCAACGACGTCTGTTCCAGCGTTTCGGCCTGACGCCGCTCACCTCAAGCTCAGTGCATATCGAACAACGCGCTCGTGGTGATTACTGGCTGTTGTCTGCCGAATGGCGGCAAATCCTTACCGCGCTTCAACAGCCCTGCCCCATTAACGCCAATTACCCGGAGACTCACAATGAATGCGTCCGTCAGTTTTGAACAACAGTTGATTGTGCTTGATCAACGAATTGAAAAGGCTTGGGCCGATATTCTGGATAATTCCCGGCTGGTCAAGGCCATCCGCGAAGCCAGTGTCTCCAAAGCATTATATGCAATCTATATGATCGAGACGTTTCATTACACCGCGCACAATGCACGAAACCAGGGCCTTGTCGGCGTGCGGCATGCCGATAATCCGGTGTATGCAAAGTTCTGTTTTGAACATGCGGCGCAAGAAGTCGGTCATGAAAAGATGGCTCTGCATGATGTTATGAGTCTGGGTTTGAAAAATGAAAGCTTTGATATACCGCCGGCACTTCCTGAAACTGAGGTACTGATTGCGTATTTGTACTGGATTTCTTTTACCGGTAATCCGTTACAGCGGCTTGGATACAGTTACTGGGCGGAAAACGCCTATCACTTCATTACTCCGCTGATCGACAAACTGAGTGAAACACTGGCTCTGAAGCCAGCACAGCTGACGTTCTTCATTGCTCACTCAGATATCGATGTCGAGCATTTCAACGAGATCAAATTGATCCTGCAACGCACCTGCAAGCACCAGGCTGACTGGGATGCCATTGCCACCGTGATGGAAACCAGTCTGCGCCTGACCGGCAACATGCTTGAGGCGGTTTACAAGCAGTATGAGGCCTGGCAAAACGGCCGCGCGCCGCGGTATGAATTCCTTCATGCCCTGGATAAATCATGATGCCCTCAAGTGCGTTCCCGGGATGGGTACGTGGAGGTTGTGATGGCTGAATACTTCAAGCGATTGAACTACGCGCTGGGGGATGAAGACACGGCGCTCGAGTACTCCATTCTGCCCGAGCATGCCCGGCACGTGGCGGGCGTTGCCGGTTGTGGTGGTCGCGTTCTGCCGTTGCTGGCCCGCAGTCCGGCCCGCATGACTTGCGTGGATATCAGTGCGCCACAACTGGCCTTTACCCGCTTGCGTTTTGCCTTGCTGGCGCAGACCGATCACGATTCATTCATGGACTTCATGGGTTACCGATCGGGGACCTCGGCGATAAGGCGCAAGTCCATTTTTCAGCAACTGGACCTGCCCTCGGCGGATCGTCACTGGCTGGCGGACCTGTTTCATTCCCGTCATTGGCAGGCACCGGTTTACATGGGGGCCTTCGAGCAGACCCTGCAGCGATTGGCAAAGATCAACGGACTGTTCACCGGTAAGGCCGGCCGAGCGATTTTCCAGTGCGACGACCTGGGCGAGCAAGCGGCGTATTACTCAAGCCATTTCCCTCTCAAACGCTGGAAGGCTGTGGTCGCCTTGTTGGGAAATGCAGCGGTGCTGAATTCGCTGCTGTACCGCGGGGCATTTCCTCGCAACAACCTGGGTGTCAGTTCCCGCGAGGTGTATCTGGGTATTTTCCATACCTTGTTTACCACGCAGGTCGTGCGCGAAAGCTTTTTCCTGCAAATGCTGTTTTTCGGTGAACTGCGATATCCGCAAGGCTTGCCGCTTGAGTGTGATCCGCAGGTTTTCCGACAGGCTCGCAAGGCACTTCAGGTGTGCGAGTTGAGCGTGGTGCAGGGGGATATTTTCGACTGCGTTGCCAGGTGCAGGGATGTCGATTTTGTCTCGCTTTCCGACGTGACTTCATTCTTGCCCCCAGCCGACAGCAGCCGTGTCCTGCAGCGAATCCAGCCTGCCTTGAGCACGCATGCGCTGACGGTCATTCGCGGCCATCTGCATGTGGTCAGGCCCGATAGCAAAGGCTTCTGCGACGTTACCATGCAATATCAGGACGCCATCGCACGCGAAAAAACCCAACTCTGGCGAGTACAGGTGTACCGCCATACCTCATCTGTGCAGGTATCTCGATGAATACACCTCATCCGACCGTCAATTGGGTCAAGAACCGCGTTCGTCAGGCGCGTGACGATCAGCAGCAACTGTTCGATGCCGGGCTCAATGGCCTGCAGCTGGTGAAGCGCGAGGGCAAGGTCATAGAGTTGGGCAATGGCGAACAGTTGACCGAGTTTCTTTCATGCTCCTATCTGGGCCTGGAGAGCGATCCCCGTCTGATTCAAGGCGCAGTGCAAGCCGTCGAGTCTTTCGGTGTGCAGTTCGCGGCCGCCCGGACCCGAGCGCTGCTGCCGCCGATGCGTGAACTCGATGAGCAGTTGAACCGCATATTCCAGGGGCATACGGTGACGTTCAACTCGGTGGGCAGTGCTCATCTGGGTTGTCTGCCACTGCTGGGCTCCGGCGAGTTGCCATCGTATCCCTTGCGGCGCGGCCCAGGCTGGATCGTTGACCGCGCCGCCCATGCCTCGATGCAAGTGCTGCAAGGCATCCTGTGGCAGTTCGGCCCGGTCCAGCGCTGCGATTGCAGTGATCTTCAGCAAGTCGAAGACGCCTGCTCCATCGCTGTCGCTGCAGGCAATACGCCCATCATCCTGACTGACAGCATTGGCTCGATGCGCGGGCTCTATCCCGTTAATCGATTGCTGCAACTGGCTGAGCGCTTTGAGGGTTACCTCTATGCGGATGACGCTCACGGCACGTCGATCCATGGCGAGGCCGGAGGCGGCTATGCCCTTGTTGCTGCCACTGAGCCGTTGCGCGCTCGTTTGATCCTGCTGTCGTCGTTGTCCAAGGCCTTCGGTGCAACCGGCGGTGCGATCACTGTGCTGACCGCGGCGGATGCCGAGCTGATTCGGCGCCATGCCTCGACTTATACCTTCGGTGGGCCCCTGTCCATGGGCGGTGTCGGCGCGGCCGTCGCCTCGGCCAATATTCATCTTTCTGCACAACTAGGCCGGTTGCAGGCCTCGCTATGGCGAAATGTGGCGGTAATTGATGACCTGCTCGGGCCGGTGCTGGGCAATCACCAGATTGCTTCACCCATACGTTTTGTCCGGGTCGGCGCCGAGCGTGACGCCATCAACCTGGCGTTGCACCTGCGTCGGCACGCCATCGCGGTCACCACTGCCTTGTTTCCGGTGGTAGCCAAGGGTGAAGCCATACTGCGGCTGGCCATCAGTGCGAATCACAGCCACGCCCAGTTGGAACATCTGGCCAGTGTCGTCAACGACAGGTTCGCCGAACTGGGCATTCGTCAGGGAGAGCCGCGGCATGCGCAGTGATCCTATGAGGCAGGCCAGTTCGAAGGCCATTCACGCGGCAGCGACAGAAGCCTTCACGAGAAAGTTGGCCCATGCGCGATCCCTGCCATGGTTCTGCACGTTGTATCCGCAGATTCGGCACGTACAGACCGCAGAGGATCTGCATCGGCTTCCGATCCTGGCTGTGGAGGACGAACAGGGTGGCTTGCTGTTTACCCAACTCGGCGCAGCGTCACACCGTGCACCGGGTGGCGGGCTGACCCTGACCTCGGGTGGCAGCACCGGTAACCGCAAGCACATTACCCATTCCTGGGCATTCAACGAAAGCATCGTGCCCCTTGGGGCGCGGATGTTCGCTGCGACCGATGAGCATCCCCGTGTCGTCATTAATTGCCTCACGCCCGGTGAAATGCAGGGTGCCTTTCAATACGCGGCGGCCATCGTCCAGCACATCGGCGCGCGCCTGCTGCCTGCAGGCGCACTGATGGGCGTTCAGCGCATAGCCGGGTTGATTCAGTCACAAGCGGCCGATGCACTGATCTGCACCCCCTCTTTTGCGGCGGCACTGTTCAATCATGCCGATGTCGATAAGGCGCAGTTGAGCAGTCTGAGATGGCTCTACTACATTGGCGAACCCTGCCGTCAGCCCCTGCGTGACCAACTGGCCCGGGACTGGCCGGCCTTGAGCATACGGTCGTTGGGCTATAGCTCGACGGAGACCGGGCCGATCGGCTTCCAGTGTGCGCACCTCGAACATGGTTTCTACCATCTGCACGCGGATGCGATGCTGCTGGAAGTGGTTGATCCCGTCAGCCTGCGAGCGCTGGCCGACGGTGAAACCGGCGAGTTTCTGCTGACCCCTTTGCTGCCCGATCAGGTGCCGTTGCTGCGGTACCGCATTGGCGACCGTGGCGGACTCCTGGGCAGGCAATCGAACTGTGCCTGTGGCAGCGCTCTGCCAATACTGGAGCTGGAGGGGCGAGTCGAGAGCTCGATCAAGCTGGGCGGTGCGCTCATCACTCAGAAACAGGTTCTGAGCGTGCTCGCAGAGGCGTTGCCCGAACTGCATGCTTCGGATGTGCAGGTGCAAATCGATCGACAGGCCGACGGCGCGCACATGTGGCTGCTCATCGCGCAGGAGCGATTGCCGGCCGGTGCAGAACGCATTATCGAAGGGGCTTTGCGCAACGAGGCGCAAGCGAGCGCATTGCTCGGACTGCCAGGTGTGCTGGGCTTGCAGGTGCGGCGTCTGGCTCGGGGTGATTTTGAAACCACCGTGGCCGGCAAAACGCCGTTCTTCGTTGAGTTGCGAGGCGCCTCGGGCGAGTCATGACGACTCGTCCGGGGGCTTCGTTGGCTGGCTACGTGTCAGGGCAGCAGGACGGTGGAGCCGGTGGTGCGCCGTGCCGACAATTCGGTTTGCGCCTTCGCCGCATCAGCCAGTGGGTAACGCTGGCTGATGTCCACCTTCAACTTGCCGCTGATGATCATCTCGAACAATTCATCGGCCATCCGCTGCAGATTCTCGGCATTGTTGGCATAAGTCGCCAGGGTCGGCCGGGTCACGTAGAGCGAACCCTTGGCGGCCAGAATACCCAGGTTCACGCCGTCCACCGCACCGGAGGCATTGCCGAAGCTCACCACCAGGCCGCGCGGCGAAACGCTGTCGAGGGAAGTCAGCCAAGTGTCCTTGCCAACACCGTCATAGACCACCGGGACTTTCTTGCCATCGGTCAATTCCAGCACGCGCTGCGCAACGTTTTCGTGGCTGTAATCGATCGTCGCCCACGCCCCGTTGGCCTTGGCCAGTTCGGCTTTCTCTTTGGAACTTACGGTGCCGATCAGCTTCACGCCCAGTGCCTTGGCCCATTGGCAGGCCAGTGAACCGACACCCCCGGCAGCGGCATGGAACAGAATGGTTTCGCCACCCTTGAGCTCATAGGTCTGGCGCAGCAGATATTGCACGGTCAGGCCTTTGAGCATGACCCCGGCAGCCGTTTCGAAACTGATTTCGTCGGGCAGGTGCACCAGATTGTCTTGGGGCAAAACATGCAACTCGCTGTAAGCGCCCAATGGGCCGCTGCCATAGGCGACGCGATCACCGACTTTGAACCGGGTGACGTCGCTGCCCACGGCATCGACGAGGCCCGCACCTTCAGCACCCAGGCCGGACGGCAAGGCTGGCGGCGCGTAAAGGCCGCTGCGGTAATAGGTATCAATGAAGTTCAGGCCGATGGCCTTGTTGGCCACACGCACCTGATTCGGGCCGGGGGTAGCGGGTTCGTAGTCAACATATTCGAGCACTTCGGGGCCGCCGTGGGCGCGGAACTGGATACGCTTTGCCATCTGCCTGCTCTCCTTGGGTCTTTCGTGAGCCCCCTATCCAACTCCCATGCTTGATCTTCGTCAACTGCGGCGCGTTAGTCTGCGGTGGTATGCTACGCGCCCATTTGCGTCGCCCGCCCGCGGGGCGCCGCCCGATTCAAGGTGAAGCCATGACGACCCGCACCGACGCCGTAAAGGCCTATCTGCTCGACCTGCAAGACCGCATCTGCGCCGCACTCGAACTCGAAGACGGCGGCACGCGCTTCGTCGAAGACGCCTGGACCCGGCCCGCTGGCGGTGGCGGTCGCACCCGCGTGATCGAGAACGGCACGCTGATCGAAAAGGGCGGCGTCAACTTCTCCCACGTCTTCGGCAGCGGTCTGCCACCGTCCGCGAGCGCCCATCGCCCGGAATTGGCCGGTCGCGGTTTTGAAGCCCTCGGCGTGTCGCTGGTGATTCACCCACACAACCCGCATGTGCCGACGTCCCACGCCAACGTGCGCTTTTTCATCGCCGAGAAGGAAGGTGAAGAGCCGGTCTGGTGGTTCGGCGGCGGCTTCGACCTGACCCCGTATTACGGCAACGAAGCAGACTGCATCCACTGGCACCGCGTCGCCGAACAGGCCTGCGCGCCGTTCGGCGCGGACGTCTACCCGCGCTACAAAGCCTGGTGCGACACCTACTTCCACATCAAGCATCGCCACGAACCGCGCGGCATCGGCGGTCTGTTTTTCGATGACCTGAACGAGTGGGACTTCGATACCAGCTTCGCTTTCATGCGCGCCATCGGTGACGCCTACATCGACGCTTATCTGCCGATCGTGCAACGGCGCAAAAACGATGCGTTCAGCGCTCAACAGCGTGAATTCCAGGAATTTCGCCGTGGCCGCTACGTCGAATTCAACCTGGTCTACGACCGCGGCACGCTGTTTGGTCTGCAATCGGGCGGGCGTACCGAATCGATTCTGATGTCGCTGCCGCCGCAAGTGCGGTGGGGCTATGACTGGAAGGCTGAGCCGGGCAGCGAAGAAGCGCGCCTGACCGAATATTTCCTGCAAGATCGCGACTGGCTGGCCGAGGCCTGAGGATTGCTGATGGATCGTTACGTCGTTTTCGGTAACCCGATTGGCCACAGCAAATCGCCGATGATTCACAAGCTGTTCGCTGAACAGACCGGCCAGAGTCTCGACTACAGCACGCTGCTGGCGCCGCTCGACGACTTCTCCGCCTGCGCCACGGCGTTTTTCCAGGAAGGTCGCGGCGCCAACGTCACCGTGCCGTTCAAGGAAGATGCTTACCGTCTGGCCAACAGCCTGACGGCTCGCGCGCAACGGGCCGGCGCGGTGAACACCCTGAGCAAACTGGCCGACGGCTCGCTGCTCGGCGACAACACCGACGGCGCCGGACTGGTGCGTGATCTGACGGTGAATGCCGGGTTCAGCCTGACCGGCAAACGCATCCTGTTGCTGGGTGCTGGCGGTGCAGTGCGTGGGGCGCTGGAGCCGTTGCTGGCGGAGAAGCCGGCGTCGGTGATCATTGCCAATCGCACGGTGGACAAGGCTGAGCTGCTGGCCGAGTTGTTCTGCGATCTGGGGCCGGTGTCGGCCAGTGGTTTCGACTGGTTGCGCGAGCCGGTGGACGTGATCATCAATGCCACGTCGGCGAGCCTCACCGGTGATGTACCGCCGATTGCGCCTAGCTTGATCGAGCCGGGCAAGACCCTGTGCTACGACATGATGTACGGCAAAGAGCCGACGGCGTTTTGCCGCTGGGCCAGCGAGCAGGGTGCGGCGTTGGTGATGGATGGGTTGGGGATGTTGGCGGAGCAGGCCGCTGAGGCGTTCTTTTTGTGGCGGGGCGTCCGACCCGACACGGCGCCAGTGCTGGCCGAACTCCGCCGCCAACTGGCCCAGTAATCCTTGTAGGAGTGAGCCTGCTCGCGATAGCGGAGTATCAGTTGAAACATGTGTATCTGACACTCCGCTATCGCGAGCAGGCTCACTCCTACAGGGGTATGCTGTTATTGTTGGATCAATCCTCAAACCGGATCGGACATTTCTCCGGCCCTTCCAGCTTGCGCAACTCTTCCACCACCTGCGGCCGCGCCCCGCGCAGCGTCAAACTGCGATTCTGACTCAACAACCGCCGCGCCTCCTGATGCAGCATCTCCACCCCCGAATAGTCGATGAAGTTGATCTGCTGCGCCTCGATCACCACCCGCGCGCCGTGCATGCGTTGCAATCTCACCTGCAGATAATGGCTGGCGCCGAAAAAGATCGAGCCGCCGACGCGTAAAACATCGTCCTCACCGTCGCGCCAATGCTGCACACGCGGTTGCGAAGTGCGCTTGAGGTAGAAAAACAGTGAGGCCAGCACGCCGGCATAAATCGCCGTTTGCAGTTCCAGCAGCAAGGTCGCGAGGCACGTCAGGGCCATGACCACGAACTCGGCCCGACTGACTCGCAGCAATGAGCGAATGCCGCGATGATCGACCAGCCCCCAGGCGATCAACAGAATACTTCCGGCCATGGCGGGAATCGGAATATGCGAAATCAGCCCCGCGCCGAAAATCGCAAACAACGCCACCCAGATCGCCGAAAAGATCCCGGCCAGCGGCGAGCAGGCGCCCGCCTCGTAGCTCAAGCCCGAACGGGTAAACGATCCCGCCGACAACGACCCGGAAAAGAACGCGCCGACAATATTCGATAGACCCTGCGCGCGGACTTCCTGATTGGCATCAAGCAACTGTTGCGACCGCGCCGAAATCGAGCGGGCAATCGACAGGCTGGTGACCAGTCCGAGCATGCCCACCGCCACGGCGCTCGGTAGCAACCGCAGAATCAAATCCAGATCCAGCGGCAACCCACTGAACGGTGGCAACCGCCCAACGAATGCGCTGACCAAATGCACGTGGCCGAACATCGCCGGCCACAGCCATACCAGCAGGCTGGCCAATACGAGGGTTATCAACAGCGTCGGCCAGCGCGGCAGCAATTGTTTCAACACCACACCGACGACCACTGTCGCCACACCGAGCAGCAGCGACGGTTTATCCACAGACCGGAAGTGTTGCAGCAGATCCATCAGACTCGCTAGCGCCGTAGCCTGCGCCGGCAGTTCCAGCCCCAGCAGGTTCGGCAATTGCCCGATGGCAATCACCACCGCCGCGCCGAGGGTGAACCCCAGCACCACCGAGTGCGAGACGAAATTCACCAGCGCGCCGAAGCGCAGCAAACCGAGCAACCACTGGAAAACTCCGGCGAGGAAAGTCAGCAGCAGGATCAGGGTGATGTAGTCCTGCGACGCCGGCACCGCTAAAGGGCTGACGCTGGCGTACAGCACAATCGAAATCGCTGCGGTCGGACCACAGATCAAATGCCACGATGAGCCCCACAGACAAGCGATCAACACCGGGATGATCGCAGCGTAGAGACCGTATTCAGGTGGCAGGCCGGCGATCAGCGCGTAGGCAATCGACTGGGGTAACGCGAGAATCGCACCGCTGAGGCCGACGATCAGATCCCGTCCGACGCTGGCGCGGGTCTGTCGCGGTAGCCAGGTGAGGAAGGGGAAGAGAGAGTGGCGGCTGGGGAAGGCCATGGGGCCTCGCGGGTGGGGGTTTGTTCAAGGTTATCAGGGTGACAGGGAAAGGGCCCTCACCCTAGCCCTCCCGAAACGTCGGACCGCCCGGAGGGAGAGGGGACTGACCGAGGTGTTTGGTGGAGATGCACCGACCTGCAATTTCGGAGTTGAGCGTAAGTTTAGAATCCAACAACGATCGGCTCCCTTTCCCCTCGCCCCCTCTGGGGGAGAGGGCTGGGGTGAGGGGGAATAAATCTCAAGCCGTGAACAATTCCAGCAACTCCACGATCAAAGCTTCGCCTTGACCGCCGCCAACGCATCCTTCCCGTCAGCCGTCTTCACCCCGTCCAGCCACTTGTCCAACACCGCCGGATTCGCCTTGATCCACGCCTTCGCCGCCTCGGCATTGCTGACTTTCTTGTTCACCACCTCAGCCATGATGCTGTTCTCCATTTCCTGAGTGAACGACAGATTGGTCAGCAATTTACCCACATTCGGACACGCCTCGGCGTAGCCCTTGCGCGTCAACGTAAACACGCTGCCGGTGTCGCCAAAGTACTTCTCGCCACCCTTGAGGTAATGCATTTTCAACTGCACGTTCATCGGGTGCGGGGTCCAGCCGAGGAAGGTGACGAATTTCTGCTTCTTCACCGCTCGCGACACTTCCGCCAGCATCGCCTGTTCACTGGATTCGATGAGCTTCCACTGACCCATGTCGAAGTCATTCTTCTTGATTATTTCCTGCAGCGAGATATTCGCCGGCGCGCCCGAACCGATGCCGTAAATTTTGCGCTCGAACTTGTCCGCGTATTTGTTCAGGTCGGCAAAGTTATGCACACCCGCATCCCACACGTAGTCCGGCACGGCGAGGGTGAACTCGGTGCCGTCGAGGTTCTTCGCCAATTGCGTGACGTCACCGGTGGCGACGAACTTGTCGTAGAAACCCTGCTGCGCCGGCATCCAGTTGCCGAGGAACACATCCACCTGGCCATCCTTCAACCCGCCAAAGGTGATTGGCACCGCGAGGGTGTCGACTTTGGCCTTGTAGCCCATGCCGTCCAGCAGAAACCCGGTGATCGCGTTGGTCGCGGCAATGTCGCTCCAACCCGGATCGGCCATTTTCACCGTGTCGCAGCTCTGCTCGGCGAATGCCGAGGCGCTGCTCAGGGCGAGCAGGCCAACCGTCACTACTGTGGATAACTTACGCATGGACTTCCCCTTAACATTATTGGTTTTGGCAGGGTTGTGGATAACGTGCTTTGCGTTCCAGATCATCGAGGTCGATGTGGTTGCGCATGTATTGCTGACTGGCGTCCACCAGCGGCTGGTGATCCCAGCTCTTCAGCTTGCCGATGGTTAACGCGTCGGCAACAAATCGGCGGCGGCGCTGGCTGGCCAGCACTTCCCGGTGGATCGCCGGAATGTCCCACTTGGCCCGCGCTTCGGCGAGAAAATCGTCGAACAGCTGGCGATGTTGTGGCGATTGGCTGAGTTCTTCCAGTTCGCGCGGGTCGTTGCTTACATCGAAGAGTAGGCAAGGGTCGCTTTCACTGTAGATAAATTTGTAGGCGCCGCGACGGATCATCATCAACGGGCTGATTGTGCCTTCGGCCATGTATTCGCCAAACACTTCGTCATGACCGCCCTGCCCTTGCAAGTGCGAGACCAAGGAGCGGCCATCCAGCGGCAGACCCGGTTCAAGCGTGCCGCCCGCCAGTTCAACGAAGGTCGGCAGCAGGTCTGCAGTCGACACGGCAGCGCTGACCCGGCCTGCCTCGAACTGGCCCGGCGCACTGATCAACAGCGGCACGCGGGCGGCCATTTCGTACCAGTGCATTTTGTACCAGAGGCCTTTCTCGCCAAGCATGTCGCCGTGGTCCCCGGAGAACACAATGATGGTGTCCTCGATCAGCCCGGTTTCTTCGAGGGTTTGCAGAAGTTTGCCGACATTGGCGTCGATATAGCTGCACGCCCCGAAGTACGCCCGACGCGCATCGCGAATCTTATCCACAGGCAGCGGCTTATCCCACAGGTCATAAACCTTGAGCAGACGTTGTGAGTGCGGATCGAGTTCGTGTTGATCCGGGGTTGGAGGCAACGGGATATCGGCATCGTCGTACAAATCCCAGAATGCTTTGGGAATGGTGTACGGGTCGTGCGGGTGAGTCATCGACACGGTCAGGCAGAACGGCTGATCGCCATCCTCGCGGATGTGATCGAACAAGTATTGCTGGGCCTTGAACACCACTTCTTCATCGAAATCGAGTTGGTTGGTGCGCACGCATGGCCCGGCCTGCAATACCGACGACATGTTGTGATACCAGCTCGGCCTTACGTCCGGTTCATCCCAGTTCACTGCCCAGCCGTAATCGGCCGGATAGATGTCGCTGGTCAGGCGTTCTTCGTAGCCGTGCAACTGATCGGGGCCGCAGAAATGCATCTTGCCCGACAGTGCGGTGCGGTAGCCGAGACGGCGCAGGTAATGGGCGTAGGTCGGCACATCGGCAGGGAAATCGGCAGCGTTGTCATAGGCGCCGATCTTGCTCGGCAACTGGCCGCTGACGAGAGTAAACCGCGACGGCGCGCACAAAGGGCTGTTGCAATAAGCGGCATCGAACACCACGCCTTGGGCGGCGAGGCGGGAAAGATTCGGTAGTTTGATCGGCGAAGGGCCGTAGAACGGCAACATTGGCGCGGCCATCTGATCGGCCATGATGAAAAGAATATTCTTGCGCTTCATGTGATCGCGGCATTCCATAGTGAATATTTATGCGACATTGCTGCGATCGAGCATGGAGTCCATGCTGTATCGGGTAAAGCCCGCGCCGGGCAATGACTAGGATAAGCACCGCTTATGTATGAAGCCTTGGGTGATCTGTCCCTCGACCTGTTACGTGCTTTCGAGGCGGCGGCGCGACATCGCAGTTTTACCGCCGCGTCGGTTGAACTCGGCACCACCCAGCCGGCTATCAGTCAACAGATCAAACGTTTGGAAGAACAACTGGGCACGCGCTTGTTTGATCGCATCTATCGCGGCATAGAACTGACCGAAGTCGGCGCGATCCTGTTCGAGCAGGTAGCCCTCGGTTTGCAGAATATCGACGCAGGATTGAGCGCGATCAGCGCTCAACAGCAACACGAGGTGCTGCAAGTCGCCACCGACTTTGCCTTCGCCGCGTATTGGCTGATGCCGCGCTTGCATCGCTTCCATGAGGCCAACCCCCACGTCGATGTCAGCCTTGTCACCAGTGAGCGAAATCACAATATGCTGCGCACGGATATCGACGTGGCGATCCTGTTTGGCGATGGACGTTTTAAACAGGGTGAAAGCCATTGGCTGTTCAGCGAAGAAGTGTTCCCGGTGTGCAGCCCGCAATTGCTCAAGGAGCGTCCGGCGCCCCTGCCCGCTCACGCGCTGCTGGATTTGCCGCTGTTGCATTTGCGCGGAGAAAACAGCAGCAACTGGTTCGACTGGAGCGGTCTGTTCCGCGAATTGGGCATCACCACGCCGCCAGCGCCGGGGCAATTGCGCTTCGACAATTACACGCTGTTGATTCAAGCGGCGATTGGCGGCCAAGGCGTGGCGATCGGTTGGCGGCACCTTGTGGATAACTTGCTGAGTCAGGGTTTGCTGTGTCGACCCATAGCCGAAACGACCCTGTCGCGCCTCGGTTATTACGTAGTGCTGCCGCAACGCAAACGCCGCGGTGCGTTGATTCAGCAGTTTGTCGATTGGTTGATGGCGGAACAGGCGAGCAGCGCGGAGTCCTTGAGTGGGCTGGCGCTGCCTTCGATTGCGGTTTGAGGATCAAAAGATCGCAGCCTGCGGCAGCTCCTACACCGATCTCATGTAGGAGCCGCCGCAGGCTGCGATCTTTTACGAATCTGAAGCCGCGACAAAATTCACATGCTGGCCCACATGCAGATTCAACCGCAGCTCATCGGCAATCCCCACCGCCACGCGATTCAATCGCTCCAGCGGTTCGGCCAGCCCCGGCTCCAGGTTGCCGCCGACCTGGCTGAAATGCTCAATTGTCAGCCCGGCCACGCCATGCGGCGCATTGACCAACGTCCACTGCAGCGGACTGCTTTGCAGTGCTTCGCGGATTTCCTCAGCGGCGTGACGTTGCAAGCGGTCATCCAGATCCGGCTCGTCGAGCACGGCAAAATCGCCCACCAGAAACAACCGCGACACATTGGCCAATTGCAGACCATCGACCAGCGCATCGACCGCCAGCACCTGTTCAACCGGGCCGAGCACGATGGAACGTTCGACGTGATCGCTGCTGAACGGCAACCCCGGCGCGTCCAGCAGGCAAATCACCGCCGAGCTTCCCGCTACGCTTTGATTGACCCGCTCGACATCGAACAGATCACCACTTTTAGTGCGCAGACCCGGACGCGGCGCGAGTGCGGTCAAATCGTCGAGAATGGCGATGACTTCATGCTGGCGGCGCAGCAACTCAGCCATCAACGCACCGCCCAGGCTACTCATGGCACCATAGAGCACCACTTTTACCGCCGGGGTTTCGGCATTTTTCATGACTGATCTCTTTTGTTATCCCTTGTATGGCGTGTGACATACGGGCAACGCCGAGGGTTCGAACCGATTTCCGAGGGTTTCAGATGCAAGCGATCAAGGGCTACCACGCCCACGTCTATTTCGACGCCAACTCCATCGATCAGGCGCGCGCGTTGTGTGAACAAGCCGCGCAGTTGTTCCCCTTGAAAATGGGCCGCGTCCACGAACGCCCGGTCGGCCCGCACCCGGACTGGAGCTGCCAATTGGCCTTCGGCCCTGAGCTGATCGGCGATGTGCTGCCGTGGCTGGCGCTCAATCGTCAAGGCCTGGTGGTGTTTCTGCACCCGGACACCGGTGACGATTTGCTCGACCACACCGAACATGCGATCTGGATGGGCGCGATGCGGCCGCTGAACTTGTCTGTTTTTTGATCAGAGCGTTTCTTCGGCTTCGCCCGGCAGATGCTCGTCCAGGTGCAGCCATGGCAACTGGCTGTCCGTCCAGATATGCCGTTCGGCGGTTGCCAGCTCAGGGTGATCAAGGGTGGCGATGGTCACGTCGATACTTTCGGGGCTGAGCAACGTGATCAGTGCCAGTTGCGCGCCGCAGTTCGGACAGAAGAACCGCGCGCAACTCTGCGACGAGTCATAACGCGACGGCGTCCCGGCCAACCATTGAAAGTTCGCTGCGGGAACGGTGATCCACGTCGTGACAATCCCGCCGCTGACCTTGCGGCAAATCGAGCAATGGCAGTGGGCGATGTCGTGCAACGGCCCGTTGAACTGATAACGAATGTGTCCGCAATGGCAGCCACCGCTGTGCAATTGGCTCATGTTCAAAGTCCTCCCGCCCGTAATCATTGACTCTAGTTCGCATCCGACGGCCGGTTGACCGTTCATTCAAAGCTTTCTCCAGCGAAAGGTAGCTGAAAGCTTCCGCGATTAGGATCGCCTCACTTCCGGCAACAGACCGGTTGGCCAATGCGTGTGATGCCTCGCACGAATGGCCCAATTAACAACAACAATGGTGATTCTGATGTCCTCTGTAGCCCGCCTCCTCGCTCTGACTCCGCCCGTACGCCTTGTGCTTCCCGTTCTGCGCTGATCCCGCCCGATCCGCTCACTCAACTAGCCGCGCTACGCCTGGAGTATTCCCATGCTGACTTTCCTTGGCTTCGCCATGGTCATCACGTTCATGTTCCTGATCATGACCAAGCGCCTGTCCGCGCTGATCGCGCTGATCATCATCCCGATCGTCTTCGCCCTGTTCGGTGGTTTCGCCCCGAAGATCGGCCCGATGATGCTCGAAGGCATCACCAAACTGGCGCCGACCGGCGTGATGCTGATGTTTGCCATTCTCTACTTCGCGTTGATGATCGACTCCGGCCTGTTCGACCCGGCCGTGCGCAAGATCCTCAAACTGGTCAAGGGCGACCCGCTGAAGGTGTCGGTCGGCACCGCCGTCCTGGCGCTCGTGGTTTCCCTCGACGGTGACGGCGCGACCACCTACATGATCTGCGTAGCGGCGATGCTGCCGTTGTACAGCCGCATCGGCATGAGCCCGCGGATCATGGCCGGCCTGATCATTCTCGCCGGCGGCGTGATGAACATGACCCCGTGGGGCGGCCCGACCGCCCGTGCCGCGAGTGCGCTGCATGTCGACCCGTCGGACATTTTCGTACCGATGATTCCGGCCATGGCTGCCGGTGTCGTGGCGATTCTGCTGATTGCCTACTTCTACGGCAAACGTGAGCGTGCGCGCCTCGGTGAGCTGCATCTGGTTGGCGATGATATCGATCACAGCGAAATCAGCGTCTCGCAATTCCCGGATGCCCGCCGTCCGAAGTTGATCTGGTTCAACGGCGCCCTGACCTTCGGCCTGATGTGCACCCTGATCGCCGGCCTGCTGCCGTTGCCGGTGCTGTTCATGGTCGCGTTCAGTATCGCCATGATCGTCAACTACCCTTGCCTGCAGATGCAGAAGGATCGCGTCGCGGCTCACGCCGGCAGCGTGCTGGCAGTGGTCGGGCTGATCTTTGCGGCGGGTATTTTCACCGGTATCCTGTCGGGCACCGGCATGGTCGATGCGATGTCGAAAAGCCTGTTGGCGGTGATTCCGGATTTCCTCGGCCCGTACCTGGCCGTGATCACGGCGCTGGTGAGCATGCCGTTCACCTTCTTCATGTCCAACGACGCGTTCTACTATGGCGTGTTGCCGGTGTTGGCCGAAGCCGCCAGCCACTATGGGATCACCGCAGTGGAAATGGCCCGTGCCTCGATCGTCGGTCAGCCCGTCCACTTGCTGAGCCCGTTGGTGCCATCTACCTACTTGTTGGTGGCCCTGGCCGGCATTGATTTCGGTGACCACCAGCGTTTCACCCTGAAATGGGCGATCCTGGTGTGCATCTGCATTCTGATTGCTGCACTGCTGTTGGGGACTTTCCCGGTGTTCAGCACTCTATAAGCCCAAGACTCACCGTTTCGGGTCCTGGCTTCGCGGTTTGAAGCCCGGACCTTTTTCGGTTTAACAATCGCTCAAAGGAATACACATGGAATGGCTGACCAACCCCGAAATCTGGGTTGCCTTCTTCACCCTGACCGCCCTGGAAATCGTCCTCGGCATCGATAACATCATCATGATTTCGATCCTGGTCAGCCGCATGCCTAAACACATGCAGCAGCGCACCCGGATCTTCGGTCTTGGCCTGGCCATGATCACCCGCATCCTGTTGCTGCTGTCGATCACCTGGGTCATGCGCCTCACCGCCGACCTGTTCGAAGTGTTCGGCCAAGGCATTTCCGGCCGCGACCTGATCCTGTTCTTCGGTGGTCTGTTCCTGCTGTGGAAGAGCTCACAAGAGATGTACCACGCGCTGGAAGGCGAAGACGAAAGCGACGACACGCCTGGCGGCAAGGGCGGCAACTTCCTCTACACCATCATTCAGATCGCGATCATCGACATCGTCTTCTCGCTGGATTCGGTGATCACCGCTGTCGGCATGGTTTCCCACGTGCCGGTGATGGTCGCGGCGATTGTCGTGGCCGTGCTGGTGATGATGCTGGCCTCGGGCAAGATCAGCGAGTTCATCGATAAGCACCCGTCGCTGAAGATGCTCGCGCTGTCGTTCCTGCTGGTGGTCGGTACCGTGCTGATTGCCGAGTCGTTCGACGTGCATGTGCCGAAAGGCTACGTCTACTTCGCCATGGCGTTCTCGCTGGCGGTTGAGGCGATCAACATCAAACTGCGCGGCGCAATGGCCAAGAAGAAACAGCAGCAAGACCCGGTGAAACTGCGCAAGGATATCCCGGGCCAATAATCCGGTAGGCCTGAATTACGCAACATCCCTTGTAGGAGTGAGCCTGCTCGCGATAGCGGTCTGTCAGTCAACATCAATGTTGAAGCTGACGGCCCTATCGCGAGCAGGCTCACTCCTACATTTGTTTCTGCGTTCAGGCAGGGGGAACGAGGTTGTCGAGCACCCGATTCACCGCCAACTCACCCAACATGATCACCTGCGCAATCCCCAGCAACGAACTGCGCTGCGGCCCGTCGATAAACCCCGCCAGATCACTGGCCATGATGCTCGCCGACGCCAGCGATTCGCAGGCATGCACCAACAGGGTTTCGTTATCCACGGCGGGATCGATGAGGAAGATGTTGCTGGGCCTGCGCGTTGCGGCGGGGTCTTGTTTGAGGCCGGGGCAGAGATAGAAATCGAGAGCGCGGTTGGCGGCTTCTTTCATGCGCTGTGCTTCGGTGATGGGGTCGTGCGGTGCTGGATCGGTGTCCGGGGGATCTGGTGTGATCTTTGTCATTGGCTCTAACCTCTTTGAAGAGTGAGGCTGCAACCAATCCGCTACTAAACAAAGTGGAGGCAGCTATGCGCAGGTTAGTAGACCGATGAGCCACGAAATCGGCGCACCCGAAGGCGCCCTGCGCACAGCCACCATAAAAGTGCAGGAGCGAAAGCCTGACTCATGGAGATTTGTGCGACGTGGTATCAGCGAGCTACTAAACCCGACCACTGATAAGCAGTGGCCAGCCAACGATAGAACCCCGCCCCAAGGCGCACAAGCCGGCGGATTCTGGCGTAGCCGTAGGCAACGGCGCAAGGTTTTGTAGCCTTTCTGACGTAACACCGCGTGTGCTTAAACACCCAGCAAAATCCGCGTTTAACACCCTCCACGACATCACCACAAAACCTGTGGGAGCTGGCTTGCCAGCGATAGCGGCGTGTCAGGCAACATCAATGTCGGCAATGCCGCCCTCATCGCTGGCAAGCCAGCTCCCACAGGGTTTTCAGCCCCCACAGTGGCACATCGCAACCCTTTGAAACGGGATTCAAAGGTTGACGCCCCCCCGCTCCGCTCGTTAGCTTCCCCGCTCGCCTCAAACGACAAACAAGGAGTGTTCATGTCTGGAAAACCCGCCGCGCGCGTCACCGACCCGACCACCTGCCCCATTCCCGGTCACGGCACCAACCCGATTGCCAGCGGCTCCGGCGACGTCTTCTTCAACGGCCTCGCCGCCGCCCGCCTCGGCGACACCTGCACCTGCGGCCAAGCCCTCAATGGCGCGTTCTCCGCGACGGTGTTCATCAATGGCAAAAACGCCATGACCCTCGACAGCACCGCCAGCCATGGCGGCGTCGTGGTCGGCGGCTCCGGTGACGTCATCATCGGCAGCTCGCACACGCCTGCGCCGTTCATTCCGCCGCTGCCGATCGTTGGCCAGCCGCTGATTGAATTTAAAGCCGTCAGCGCCGGCAACGGCGAACCCATCGCCGCACAAGGCTACGAAATCGAAACCGCCGAAGGCCGCATCGTCAAAGGCCAGACCAACGAAAAAGGCATGACCCAAAGCGTCGCCACGCGCCAGCCGGACCTGGCCATCGTGCGCTGGACAGCCTGACTTTCAAGGAAGAACCATGACCGGACAATGCATCGCTCCAGACGACCTGGACATGAAAAAGCTCTGGGACAGCACCTGCGAGCTGCCCACCTGCAAACGCGAAACCAACACCGCCGGCCCCAACCCGAAAACCCGCGTCGAAGTCCCGCTACTGACCTGCAACTGCCTGTGGCGCCGCTTCCAGAAAGAAGCCGAAGACTGGGTCGCCCCCGGCGGCGTCCTCATCGCCGACCCCCAAGCCCGCAACCGCAAAATCAATGCCGCGTACGCGCAGCTGTGGCTGGCGGATAACCGCTTTCAGTGGGCGGGGCTGGCGGCGTTTGCTTCGAAGCAGGTGGGGTGTGGACTGTTACATGCTGCCAGTTTGCAAAAAGGCATTGCCGCTGAAAAAGAGGCTCATCGAAAGTTGCGTGAAGCGCCTGCGGAGACTCTTTATGAGGGGTTTGGATTCAAGTTCAGCCGCACCGACCCCAAGGTTCAGGCCGAAGTCGATAAGGCCACATCAGAGAATCCGGTTCCTACTACCGACATTACCTTGGGCGACAGCTCCAGATCGCTGGTTCAACAGCAACTGGACTACGTTTACGAGATGCTTGCGTTGGGCAACACGGCTTTATTTCTGGACGTTTATCCCTTGCACCGTTTTTTTATGGTGCGTGGATACAAGGAAATGGAGAAATGCCTGAGGAGCCGGCCAGAAATTGCCAACGATGTAATGTGGCCCATCGGTAAAACCGTTCGATTCGGCGTCGCTCACAAGGAGATCTTTGATACGTTTGAAGCCATTGATGCAGGAAACATCGCCGACAGCGTTAACTCCATGGCCGCTCATGAGCAAATCAATATTCTGCAACCTGCAATGTATGAAGACGTGCATTTCGCCTCTCTCATCCGTGGTACTCACGCTTCAGACATAGTTTCTGTCGTCACGGGACTGCTTTCAGGCGTACCAGAGGGGATACAACTCACTTTGGCGAGTCAGTGCAAAGCGCCCGACAGCCGAAGCGTCACATTTAGCAGCAATCCGTTAGCCAATTTGGCGGACAAGGATCAAAGGATGAAATTCGTTCTGCGTGCTGCCGCACAGTTCAATAATTTGTTGAAAAATCCGACAACAAAAAGTCAGTTGCAAAGCTCCATCAGTGATATCGCTAGTGGAAAGGGTGTGCACCAGTGACTCATTCGAATCAACGGCTTTTGATACTGTTTTTTTCCGTTCTTCTGGTCACAGGGGTCTTAATGTACTCCCGCTGGAGTCCCAAGACCCTATCCGTTCATATCGGAAAACCCTACGAACGGGTCATTAAGGATTCAACTTTCCCGGTCGAAGATAAAACGGCGATCTATCCTGGCGATCCTAATGACCCGAAGGATCCCGCGCGCCCAGGCTCTACATGGATTAGCAGCCCGACCATCATTGAGTTTGATGATCCTGTTAATGGCTTCAAACTTCCCCCGACTGTATTCGGCGCTGTGACGTATGCAAGCCAGAGAGTCTCGACACTGACGACCTCGCCGATGATAGAAACTTTGCCGTTCGCAGAAGCTCTGGATCGATTAGTTGTTACTCAGAGCAACCTCAAATCGCGAGGATGGAAGCTTGAGCCTTTGGAAAAAAACGACTGGTTCAATCTTGACTCCATTCCGGAACGTGAGCGGCTACGGGCGAAACTCTTTGATCAAGCTGTTGGCATTGATTTGTACGTACCGGGAAAGTACAGCTTGCTGCTCTTGATCAAGTGCTACGCAAGCTGTGACAAGCAAGATCCGACGACTGCGAAATATCTGATTGATATCAGTGTGGGTCGGGATCGAAGCGGAGCATGAGTAATCGGTACAAGTGGCGCAGTCGATACTGGCGCAGAGCAGCGTTTTTCATGCTGTATGTATGCCTGACGTCTTTCCACTATCCGCTGGATTTTCTGGTCGTTCGCATCGGCAAGCCCTATGCCGAAGTCGTCAAAGACTCCAGTTTTCCTGTTGAGCGGAAAACAGCCGTGTACCCAAGTGACCCGCCCAAGGTCGACTCGACCTGGATTGGCAGCCCGGTCGTGATCACTTTTGATGACCCTGAACATGGCTTCACTTTGCCCAAAACCATCTACGGGGCGGTGGGCTACACCAAAGAGAAAGTAGACGGCATAACAACGTCTCCAATGGTTGAAACACTTCCCTTCGACCAGACGGTGAAACTTTTGAGTGAGCTGCAAGCGAGGTTCAGGGACGCCAAATGGATTCCTGAACCCGTTGAGGGAAATGATTGGATCAAAGTGCAAAGCGATGATGAAAAGCGACAGCTACAAGCGAAGCTTTTTGATCAGGCGGATGGGGTCATTCTGCTGGTTCCGCACAAATACAGCCTGTTGATGCACATCAAGTGCTATGCGCGTTGTGATGAGCGGAATGTGGAAACGGCCAAGTATCTGATCGACATCGGGCTCAGTAAAGACCATTTCAGTGATTGATTCAGCCACACCCGCAAACCCTGTGGGAGCTGGCTTGCCAGCGATGGCGGCGTGTCAGGCAGCATCAATGTCGGCAGTGCCGCCCTCATCGCTGGCAAGCCAGCTCCAACAGGGATTTGTGGTGATTGTGGAAGGGGGTGGATGAAGTGCTTTTCATGACACTTTTGTTTCAATCCACACTTTAGCTGTGCAATGCTGGCGCCCAGTCCGTTAGCCAACTACAGCTTAAGTATCAAAAACGTAGAAACCGCGCGGTACCGTCCACTTGCCCCTCTGGGGCGCTGCTATTACAGGGGGTTTGCATGCTCACCCTGCTCAATCTGCTTTCCGCCGTGGCCTTGCTGATCTGGGGCACGCACATCGTTCGAACCGGCATCCTGCGGGTTTACGGCACCAATCTGCGCCATGTGATCGGCCAGAACATGTCCAAGCGCTGGCTCGCGTTCGTTGCCGGCATCGTCGTCACCGCGATGGTGCAGAGCAGCAACGCCACGGCCATGCTTGTCACTTCCTTCGTCGGCCAGGGCCTGATGGCGCTGACCCCGGCGCTGGCGACCATGCTCGGCGCCGACGTTGGTACCGCGCTGATGGCGCGGGTGCTGACGTTTGACTTGTCGTGGCTGTCGCCGCTACTGATTTTCCTTGGGGTGATTTTCTTTCTGTCGCGCAAACAGACGCGGCTCGGGCAGATGGGCCGGGTCTCCATCGGGCTCGGGCTGATCATTCTCGCGCTGCAATTGATCGTCGAGGCCGCTGCGCCGATCACCCACGCACAAGGGGTGAAGGTGATTTTCGCCTCGCTGACCGGCGACATCCTCCTCGATGCCTTGGTCGGCGCGTTGTTCGCGATGATTTCCTACTCCAGCCTCGCCGCCGTGCTGCTCACCGCGACCCTCGCCGGCGCCAGTGTGATCAGCCTGCCGGTGGCGATCGGTCTGGTGATTGGCGCCAACATCGGCAGCGGCATTCTTGCGTTCATGAGTACCAGCATGCAGAACGCTGCCGGCCGGCAAGTGGCGCTGGGCAGTCTGTTGTACAAACTGATCGGCCTGCTGCTGATCATTCCGGTGCTCGACCCGCTGGTGCACTGGATCGACAGCCTCGATTTCAGCCCGCAGGAAATGGTCATCGGCTTCCACCTGCTCTACAACACTGCACGCTGCCTGATTCTGCTGCCAAGCGTTGGGCCGATGGCGCGGCTGTGTGCGTGGCTGCTGCCGGAGCGCCCGGAGGCCAATGGCACCGCCAAGCCACGGCATCTCGACGCCACCGCGCTGGTCACGCCGAGTCTGGCACTGGCCAACGCCGCACGGGAAACCCTGCGCATGGGCGATCTGCTGGAAAACATGCTCGACGCGACCCTCGATGTGTTGCGTGGCAAGCAGACCGCCGTCACTCAGGAAATACGTCGGCTGACCGACGACGTCGAAGCGCTGTATAGCGCGATCAAACTGTATCTTGCGCAGATGCCCCGCGAGGATCTCGGCGAGCAGGACAGTCGGCGCTGGGCCGAGATCATCGAGCTGGCGATCAACCTCAAATTGGCCGCAGACCTGATCGAACGCATGCTGCGCAAGATCCAGCAGCAGAAAACCTCGCAGCGCCGCTCGTTTTCCGAGGAAGGCCTGGAGGATCTGGCCGGACTGCAGCAGCAATTGATTTCCAATCTGCGTTTAGGTCTATCCGTATTCCTGAGCGGCGACCGGGAAAGCGCTCGGCAGTTGCTGCGTGAGAAACGCCGTTTTCGCGCACAGGAGCGGCGTCTGGCCCATGCGCATGTCAGCCGTTTGCAACGCAAGATCGTGCAGAGTATCGAGACCAGTTCGCTGCATCTGGAGTTGATTGCCGACATGAAGCGGCTCAATTCGCTGTTTTGCGGCAGTGCCTATGTGGTGCTGGAAACGGCGGACACCGGCGCGCTGCCGGCGGACGATATTGCCGACATTACGCATTCGCCTTGAACGTTTTACGGCTGGGTTTAGTCAGTTACTTTGATTCAGCCTTCAGGCCGCTATCGCGAGCAGGCTCACTCCTACAGGGGGACGCATTCCAAATGTAGGAGTGAGCCTGCTCGCGATGGGGCCCTGACTGACGACACGGATCTCCAAATCAGCCGTATGGAAGCCTGTTATGCGTTGCCTGTTGTTCGCCTGTCTGTTGCTCGGTTCCCTGCCCGCCTTTGCCCTGGATCGCTTTCAGGTCGAAGGCTATGCGCTGCCCAACGGTTTGCAGTTGCTGCTCAAACCCGGCACCGAGCGTGGGCATGTGGCGATCCGCTTGGTGGTCGGCGTTGGCCTCGACGATTTCGATTGCGATGACAAAGAGCTGCCGCACCTGCTCGAACATCTGCTGTTCAGCGGCATCGACGCCACTGGCGAAGGCGGTTTAGAGGAACGCATGCAAGCGTTGGGCGGCGACTGGAATGCCTTTACCAGTAACGCCGATACCACCTTCGTCATCGAAGCCCCGGCGAAAAACCAGCGCAAGGTCCTCGACCTGCTCCTCGATCTGCTTACGCAAACACGCATCGACGACAACGCGATCAACGCCGCCAAACGTGTAGTCGAGCGTGAGGACGGCGGCCATTACACGCGTCTGCAGCGCTTTCTTGACCGCCAGGATCTCGGCCACACCGCGAGCAATCAGCTCGCCGTCGAACTTGGCTTGAAATGTCCGCAACGCGCCGAGGTCGGCCACCTGACCCAGGAGCAACTGGAGAAGGTGCGCAAGGCCTGGTACGCGCCGAACAACATGACCCTGATCGTCGTCGGTGAGCTCGACAAACTGCTGCCGGCCTATCTGGAACGCACCTGGGGCGCCCTCGAAGCGGTCGACCCGAGCGAACATCGGCCACTGCCGGACATCCGCACCAGCGCCGCCCATGAACGCACCCTCACCCGTGGTTTCATCGGCGACAGCGCCAAGCTGCACTGGCTGGTGCCGGAACCGGTGATCGATGATCAATACGACCAGACCTTCGACATCCTCAAGGATTACCTCGACTGGGCGCTGTATCGACAGATTCGCCTCAATCACGGTTTGTCCTACGGGCCCTGGGCCGAGCGCGAAGTGTTTGGCGGCGTCGGCTTCATGAGTCTGAACGCCGATCTGGATCGCGATGACGTCGACGAGGCGATCCAGGTGCTGGAAGACCTCAAGGCCGATCTGCTGAAAAACGGCCTCGATCCGGACACCTTTGCGCGGATCAAACAGGCTTCCATCGCCCATCAGGCCTGGGCGGTCCAGGGCAACAGCGCGCTGGCGGATTATTACTGGAGCGCCCTCGGTGATTACCAGGACGGCCGTTTTGCCAACCCGGCGCGTGAGCTGCAAGGAGTGACCCTGGAAGCAGCGAACAAGGCCATGCGCGAGTTGCTGTTGCAGCCGGGGTATTTGCGGATCGAGAAGCCGTTGATCAGTGATGATCAGGTGTTGTGGTTGAGCGCGGGGGGTATCGGTGTGTTGCTGCTCATCCTGATCGGCTGGCGCTTGCACCACCGCCGCCGGCCGGCCGAACACTAACCCTGTAGGAGTGAGCCTGCTCGCGATAGCGGTCCTTCAGTCACCATTTCTTCGGCTGATACACCGCTATCGCGAGCAGGCTCACTCCTACAAGGGAATGCGTTGGTTTTAAGTGACCGGCAGCCTCGCCACAGCGCCCGGCGGGCGCTACTCTGTCGAGGTTTTTTCCTATCCAGTTGTGAACCGCCCAAATGCCGAAAATACAGCTCCTGATCCAGCGCATTCTCGAACTGATGAAGCGCTATCCCGGGGTCATTGCGCTCGGCGGTTTCATCTCCGGGGTCGGCAGTTTCATCATGGTCGACCGTCAGCAAGGGCTGGCGAGCTGGATCACCGTGATCATGCTGCTCAGCTGGATCTGGCTGATGTTGGAAAACACCCTCACCGGCCTCTTCACCCGCGTGTTCAAACGCGAGATTCCCCAGCCGCTGCTGCGTTACGCGACGCAGATGATCCATCAGGAAAGCCTGTTTTTCGTTCTGCCGTTCTTCTTCATCACCACGACCTGGAACAGCGGTCAGTTGTTCTTCACCGGCCTGCTCAGCGTCGCGGCACTGATTTCCATCGTCGATCCGCTCTATTACAAATGGCTGGCGCCCCGGCGCTGGGCGTTTCTCGCGTTGCACACGCTGACCCTGTTCGCCGCCCTGCTTACCGCGTTGCCGGTGATCATGCACCTGACCACCGCGCAGAGCTTCAAGTGGGCGCTGGGCATTGCCGTGCTGTTGTCGTTCCCGAGTCTGGCGTCGATCTTCCCGATCCGCACGCTGCGCAACGCGCTGGCGATTCTGTGCATCACCGTCGGCATTGGTGGCGTCGGCTGGGCGCTGCGTTCGTGGGTGCCACCGGCGACGTTGTGGATGACCGACGTCGCAATCAGCACGCAAATGCAGGATCGCACGCCCGGCGCCAGTCTCGACACGGTCAGCGCCGAGCAGATTCGTGGCGATGGCCTCTACGCCTACACCGCGATCAACGCGCCACGCGGGCTCGATGAGCGGATTTATCACGTTTGGCAGTTCAACGGCAAAGAGGTCGACCGCATTCCGCTCGATATCCACGGCGGGCGCAAGGAAGGCTACCGGGCGTGGACGCACAAGCAGAATTTCCCCGGCAACCCGGCGGGTAAATGGCAGGTACGAGTGCTGACCGAGGATGGCCAGGTGATCGGCGTGCTGCGCTTCGAAATCACCGACAGCACAGCGATCAAAGAAAAGTAGTCCGGTTCGTGCTATTACGTTAGTTCGCATAAAGGCCGAACAAGCACGGAGCTTATGACCAGCAGCTCGATCAGCGGTAATGCCCAACTGGACACGACGATCAGCCCTGCCCGCTTGCGGGTCACGGGGGACTGGACGCTTGCCCATTACGCCGAGCTCAAGACCCTGAGCGAGAAGCTTCGCGGCCAGTACGACACCAATACTCAAATTGACCTCAACAGCCTCGGCGCCCTCGACACTGCTGGCGCGTCGTTGCTGGTCGAACTGCTCGGCTCCGAACGTCTCGGTAAATCTGCCGAGCATCCTGATTGCACGATTTCCACCGCCGACCGTGCGCTGCTGCAAACCGTGTACTGCTCGATGAGCGATTTCTGCGTGCCGATCAAGGAGCCGGAAATCAGCGTCAGCGTGCAGTTGCTCACGCGCATCGGTCGCGCCGTCGATACCATCTGGCAAGACACCCTGCAGTTGCTCGGCTTCGTCGGCCTGATTCTGGAAACCATCGCTCGCAACCTGTTCCGGCCCAAGCGCTGGCGCATCACGCCGATGATCGCGCACATCGAACAGACCGGCCTCGACGCCGCCCCCATCGTGGCGTTACTGACCTTTCTGGTGGGCGCGGTGGTGGCGTTTCTCGGCGCGACGGTGCTGGCCAGTTTCGGCGCGACGATTTTTACCGTGGACCTGGTGGGCTTCTCGTTCCTGCGCGAATTCGGCGTGCTGCTCACGGCGATCCTGATGGCCGGGCGCACCGCCAGTGCCTTCACCGCGCAGATCGGTTCGATGAAGGCCAACGAAGAAATCGACGCGATCCGCACCCTCGGCCTCGACCCGATGGAGTTGCTGGTGGTGCCGCGTGTGCTGGCGATGCTGGTGGCGCTGCCGATGCTGACGTTTCTGGCGATGCTCTGCGGGATCATTGGTGGCGGCGTGGTTTGCGCGGTGTCGCTGGATATCTCGCCGGCGATGTTCCTGACGCTGTTGCAGTCGGACATCGGCGTGCAGCACTTTCTGGTCGGCTTGGTGAAGGCGCCGATCTTCGCCTTCATCATTGCCGCGATTGGTTGCCTGGAAGGCTTCAAGGTCAGCGGCAGTGCGGAGTCGGTCGGCGCCCACACCACGTCGGCCGTGGTGCAGTCGATTTTCGTGGTGATCGTGCTCGATGCGGTGGCCGCGCTGTTCTTCATGGAGATGGGCTGGTGAGTCGTCTACCCCGCGCGCCCTCGGAGGCGGTGATCGAGGTTCGTGGCCTGTGCAATCGCTTCGGCAGCCAGAGCGTGCACGAGAACCTCGATCTGGATTTGTACAAAGGCGAAATTCTCGCCGTGGTCGGTGGTTCCGGCAGCGGCAAATCGGTGCTGCTGCGCAGCATTGTCGGTTTGCGCCGGCCCAGCGAAGGTATGGTCAAAGTGTTCGGCAAAAACCTGCCGAGCCTGTCCGAGCATGAGCGCTCGCTGGTCGAACGCCGCTTTGGCGTGCTGTTCCAGAAAGGCGCACTGTTCTCGTCGCTGACGGTGACCGAGAACGTCGCCCTGCCCCTCATCGAACACGCCGGCCTCAGCCGCAACGACGCCGAACACTTGGCCGCGGTGAAGCTGGCGCTGGCCGGGCTGCCGTTGTCAGCGGCGGACAAATACCCGGCGTCGCTGTCCGGCGGCATGATCAAGCGCGCCGCGCTGGCCCGGGCCCTGGCGCTGGATCCGGACATTCTGTTCCTTGACGAACCCACCGCCGGCCTCGATCCGATTGGCGCGGCGCAGTTCGATCAATTGATCCTGACCCTGCGCGATGCCCTCGGCCTCAGTGTGTTTCTGGTGACCCACGACCTCGACACGCTCTACACCATCACCGACCGTGTGGCGGTGCTGGCGCAGAAGAAAGTGCTGGTCGCCGGTCCCATCGACGTCGTCTCGGAAACCGACGACGCGTGGATCCACGAATACTTCCACGGCCCGCGCGGCCGCTCGGCGCTGGACGCCGCCAAATTGCTCAACGAGGTCTGACATGGAAACCCGAGCGCATCATGTATTGATCGGCCTGTTCACCGTGATTGTGGTGGCAGGCGCCCTGCTCTTCGGTCTGTTCCTGGCCAAGTCCAGCGTCGACACCGAGTTCAAGGATTATGAAGTCGTCTTCAACGAGGCCGTCAGCGGTCTGTCCAAGGGCAGTTCGGTGCAATACAGCGGGATCAAGGTCGGCGATGTGATCAGCCTGCGCCTTGATCCGAAAGACCCACGGCGGGTGCTGGCGCGGATTCGTCTGGCCGGTGACACCCCGGTCAAGGAAGACACCCAGGCGAAACTGGCGCTGGCCGGGATCACTGGCACGTCGATCATCCAGCTCAGCGGTGGCACGCCGCAGAGCCCGAAACTGAGTGGTCATGACGGCAAGCTGCCGCTGATCGTCGCTTCGCCCTCGCCTATCTCGCGCCTGCTCAATGACAGCAACGATTTGATGACCGGCATCAGCGCGCTGCTGCATAACGCCAATCAGATGTTCTCCCCGGAAAACGTCGAACGTGTGAGCAAAACCCTCGCGCATCTGGAGCAAACCACCGGCACCATCAACGATCAACGCGGCGACATCAAACAGGCCATGCAGCAATTGGCGACGGTCGGCAAGCAGGCCGGCAGCATGCTCGAACAAACTTCGCTGCTGATGCGCAACGCCAACGGCCTGATCAACGATCAAGGCAAGCAAGCACTGGGCAGCGCCGAGCAGGCGATGAAGTCGCTGGAGCAAAGCACCGCGACGATCAGCACCCTGCTCAACAAAAACGAAAACTCCCTCGACAATGGCATGCAGGGCCTCAACGGCCTGGCCCCGGCGATCCGCGAATTGCGCGAGACGCTGACCTCGCTGCGCGCCATCTCGCAACGCCTTGAGGCCAACCCCAGCGGCTACCTGCTGGGCCGCGACAAGAACAAGGAATTCACGCCATGAAGCTGACTCGCCTCGCCCTTTTCGCTGCTGGCATTTCGCTGATCAGCGCGTGTTCGATTCTGCCCCAGGCCGAGCCGTCGGACGTGTATCGCTTGCCGGCCGCACAGGCGCCCGCCTCGGCCAGTTCGGCAGCAACGCAGCACTGGTCGCTGCGACTGAACAAGTTGCAGGCCAGTGAGGCTTTGAACCGGCCGACGATTGCGGTGATTCCGCAGGGCGATGTGATCAGCAGCTACAAGGGCTCGCGCTGGAGTGATCCGGCGCCGGTGCTGGTGCGCAATCGCTTGCTCGACGGCTTTGCGCGTGATGGCCGAGTGACGTTGCTCAGTACCGATGACAGCAACTTTGCGGCGGATCTGGAATTGGGCGGGAATTTGCAGGCGTTTCAGACCGAGTATCAGGGCGCGCAGGCCAGCGTTGTGTTGCGGGTTGATGCGTTATTGGTGCGCGGCTATGACCAGCGCATTCTGGCCAGTCGCCGGTTTGAAGAGCGCCAGCCGCTGAGTGATGTGCAGGTGCCGGCGGTGGTTGCCGGGTTCGGCCAGGCCAGTGATCGCTTGACCGCCAAAGTCGTGGCTTGGGCCGTCGACCAGGGCCAGAAACTCGCGCCCCCAAAACCCTAAGCCCAACACACAACCCCTGTAGGAGTGAGCCTGCTCGCGATAGCGGTGTATCAATAGCCATCAACGGTGACTGATACACCGCTATCGCGAGCAGGCTCACTCCTACAGTTTGGAATTGTGGTTAGCCGAAGAACCAGTAGCAGACGAAAATGGCACCAACGACCCCGGCAAACTCCGCCAACAACGCACACCCCACCGCATGCCGCGCGCGCTGAATCCCCACCGCGCCGAAATACACCGCCAGCACATAGAACGTGGTCTCGGTACTGCCCTGAATAGTCGCCGCGACCAGCGCCGGGAAGCTGTCGACCCCTGAGGTCTTCATCGTCTCGATCAACATCGCCCGCGCTGCGCTGCCGGAGAACGGTTTGACCATCGCCGTCGGCAACGCATCGACAAACCGCGTGTCCCAACCGGCCCACTCGACCAGATGACGAATGCCGTCGAGCCCGAAGTCCAGCGCACCGGAGGCGCGCAACACGCCCACCGCGCAGAGCATCGCCACCAGATACGGCAGCAGATTCTTTGCGACATCGAAGCCTTCTTTGGCGCCTTCAACGAACGCCTCGTAGACCTTCACTTTCTTTAACGCGCCGATCAGCAAGAACAGCATGATCAACCCAAACAGCGTGAGATTGCCGAGGATCGACGACAGTCCCGCCAAAGCCGTCGCCGAAAGGGTGCCCAGCAGCGCCATGAAGCCGCCGAGAATCAGCGCGCCGGGAATCAGATACGCCAACACCACCGGATCCCAGATCCGCAGACGCTGCATGAACGCCACCGAGAGGAAGCCGACAATCGTCGAGCAACTGGTCGCCAGCAGGATCGGCAGAAACACCAGTGTCGGGTCCGGCGCGCCTTGCTGGGCGCGGTACATGAAGATCGTCACCGGCAGCAGGGTCAGGGAGGAGGCGTTGAGCACCAGGAAGAGGATTTGCGCGTTACTGGCGATGGTGGCACTGGGATTGAGCTCCTGCAGCGCCTTCATGGCTTTCAGGCCGATGGGCGTGGCCGCGTTGTCGAGGCCCAGACCGTTGGCAGCGAAGTTCAACGTGATCAGGCCGAGGGCAGGGTGACCGGCCGGGACTTCCGGCATCAGCCGCAGAAACAGCGGGCCGAGGACTTTCGCCAACCACTCTACGATCCCGGCTTTTTCGGCAATGCGCAGAAAGCCCAGCCACAGGGTGAGGGTGCCGAACAGCAGCACCATGACTTCGACCGAAAGCTTGGCCATGGCGAAAATGCTTTCCACCATCGCCGCGAAGATCCCGGCGTTGCCGCCGATCAGCCACTGCGCCAGCGCCGACACGGCTGCGACGATAAAGAAGCCAAGCCACAGGCCATTAAGCATCAGTCAAATCCCCCGAAGAATGCCGCGAATGATAGCGGGGTCGCCAGAAACGACAAACCCCGGATTTCTCCGGGGTTCGTATGGCTGACTCGGTCCTCTGTAGGAGTGAGCCTGCTCGCGATGAGGGCGGCACATTCAACATCTCTGTTGTTTGGTACACCGCCATCGCGAGCAGGCTCACTCCTACAGGGTTTTGTGTCAGTTCTTGGAGATTTCGCCCGCTGGCAGTTTTTCCTTGCTGCGCCAGTGCGGCAGGGAGTTCCAGTAGCGCTCGCCCTTGGCATCGTCGTACATGCCTTCCCAGCGCGAGATAACCAGTACAGCCAGGGCGTTACCGATCACGTTCAGTGCGGTACGGGCCATGTCCATGACGCGGTCGACACCGGCGATGAAGGCCAGACCTTCCAGCGGGATACCGACGCTGCCCAGGGTGGCCAGCAGCACCACGAAGGAAACGCCCGGTACGCCGGCGATGCCTTTGGAGGTGACCATCAGGGTCAGCACCAGCAGCAGTTGTTGGCTGATCGACAGGTCGATGCCGTACAGCTGCGCGATGAAGATTGCCGCGATCGACTGATACAGGGTCGAACCGTCGAGGTTGAACGAGTAACCGGTCGGCACCACGAAGCTGCAGATCGCTTTCGGTGCGCCGTAGGCTTCCATCTTCTCGATCACGCGCGGCAGCACGGTTTCCGAAGAAGCGGTGGAGTAGGCCAGCACCAGCTCATCCTTGAAGATGCGCATCAGCTTGAACACCGAGAAACCGAACATCTTGGCGATCAGGCCCAGCACTACGAAGGCGAAGAAGGCGATGGCGAAGTAAACCAGGATCACCAGTTTGGCCAGCGGCAGCAGGGAAGCGAAACCGAAGTTGGCCACGGTCACCGCGATCAGTGCGAATACGCCGATCGGGGCGTAGTTCATGATCATGTGGGTGACTTTGAACATGCTTTCCGAGACGCCCTGGAACATCTTCACCAGCGGCTCGCGCAGGTCCGACTGCAGGCTCGACAGACCGAGACCGAACAGCACGGAGAAGAAGATGATCGGCAGCATTTCGCCGCGGGCCATGGCCGCGAAGATGTTCGACGGGATCAGGTTGAGGATGGTCTCGATGAACGCGTGTTCATGCTGTACTTCGGCGGCAGTGGCCTGGTACTTGGAGATGTCCACTGTGCCGAGGGTGCTCATGTCGATGCCGGCACCCGGATGGAACAGGTTGGCCAGCAACAGGCCGACAACGATGGCGATGGTGGTGACGATTTCGAAATAGATGATCGTCTTCAGGCCGATGCGCCCAAGCTTCTTCGCGTCGCCGACGCCGGCGATGCCGACGATCAGGGACGAGATGACGATCGGGATCACGATCATCTTGATCAGACGGATAAAGATATCGCCTGCTGGTTGCAGGACGTTGCTGATCCACCAGGCCTTCTCGGCACTGAAGTGGTTGAGCAACGCACCGATTGCAATACCCAGAACCAGACCGATGAGGATCTGCCAGGCGAGGCTAATTTTTGCCTTCTTCATTATCTTTACCCTTACTTGCGTTTGACTCAGGCACATGCAGGAACTGGAACGCTTTTTAGCGGAAAAGTCTGTGCATCTGCCTCCGTATAAGGTGCCCCGAAGCGCGTGTTTACGGCTCTTCGGCAGGCGAAAAAAGGCGCAACTATTCCGATGCAAGGTTGCGACGTCTAATGCCGTAAACGCCTACCCTATGCCGAATCGGCATGAGCTTTTTTAATTGAAACTGGCGTCCCAACCGGTTCGATTGTGACATTTCGGCCGGCATAAGTGCCGTGAACCGGCCATCACAGCGGAGGTTGGTTGTTTTTTGAGCAAGGAAAATTCATCAAAAACGTTAGGAAAAAGCCTACGTAGGAAGACTAGAAGTCCCACTGTTTAAGTGGACTCTTTGTCGATATACGGTCGCCATGAAACACCGCGTAATGTTTTTGCGCGCAGTGTCAGCGATAAAAAGGATGAGCTGGACGCTCTGGATCAATGTTTTGCTCGATTGAAAGCTCAGCGCAAGTCCGTCGATCGATGCTGGATCGGCGAACCTGCGGCGCAGCTTTTTAATTGCCCTGACCCGGCCCTTGCGCAGGCACTCCCTGTACCCGTAGGTCACTCCGACCCTGCAACAGTCAGAACGTCCCGGCCCCTTGGTCATGCGCCGGCCTTCCTCAGGTGGGCGCAATGGAAGGCAGCAGGGCTGCTGCCTTCATGTTCAGATCAGTACCAGTTCGGATCTTTCTTGAGGGTTTCCATCAGAAGATCCTGCATGCCCTGGTCGGGTTTGCCGAGGAAGCGGTAGGTGGCATGTCGCGTGGGCGACTTGTCGGCCGGCAGTCCTTCGGGGACATCGACGAGCATGGCGTATGCGTCTTTCTTGTCGAAACTGAAGGCGACGATCAAGCGGTGGTTCAGGCACTTGTCTGCAGATTCGCAGAGCGGGCCAACCAGATACTGGTCGCCATCTTCAGTCACGGCATTCATCTGTTGGTCAGGCGTGCCGGACAGGTTCATCACCCATTCCGGCAGGCGCTCTTCCTTCTTCACCACGCCTTCCCAGGTTTGCCGATACTGCGGGTCGGAACTCAACAGTTCGTTGACCCGCGCCTGGCCATCGTTGGCCGCCATCGCCATGGCACTACCGCCCAGAAGCAGGGCGGCTGCCAGTGTCTTTAAAACAGTCATCGTTAACCTCGGCCGCGACGGCCAAAGAAGAAGGAAGCGATGAACATCACCAGGAACACGACAAAGAGAATCTTGGCGATACCCGTGGCGGTGCCCGCGATACCACCGAAGCCCAGTACTGCAGCGATGATGGCAATGATCAAGAATGTAATTGCCCAGCTCAACATGGTGATTCTCCTTACTTCTCTATTTAGGGGTGTTGCGTGTCCCGGCGCGTAGCGCCCGAATTCATTCAATTGGTCAGAAAACCCAACGCTCTTCGCGTGGCATTTGATCCAGTGGCTGCGCTTGATCGACATCCATCATGCGCATCGAGGCGCTCTCGGCCTGACTGCTGCTGACGGCACTGAAGTGCGTTTGCGTGTTGTGCTGGATCGAAATCAGCGGCTCAACCTTCTGGCTGTTTTCCCAGCTCAGGTATTGCTGACAGGCGATCAGGGTGATCAACAGCGCCAATACGCCAAACAGACCTTGCTGGATATGCAGTGGCGAGATACGCACTTGGGCGGCACGTGGGCGAGTCATCCTGGGTTCCTCACTCTTATTCGGTTGGGGCAGTTCATGTCTGCCCGGGCTGTAAGAGATATTGCAGCCTGCATGCCAGTTTTTTGTTTGAAAAAAAATCAATAAAATCAATATGTTACAAGTGTGAGGAAAAGCGTTCGCGACGCATCCTGCACGATGGCTCATCTGGCATCGTGCGCAATGCACGATTTTTTCGTAGGAGAATTCATTCTTATGGAATTGAGAGCAGGGCGCAGATGTCAGAAAAGGACGCAGGTAATGCCCTGCAAACCGGTGACTGTTTAAATAACCAACAAAATCAATGTATTGGCCGTAACGGCAGGAGAGAGCTACCCTCCTATGGCTGGCATCGTTCAGAATCAACCATGCAACTTGCCCGATTTTTCCGGGACTAACCCAAGACCAATCACTATGGAGCGTAGGAAAAATGGAATCTGCCACTGAGCATCAAGGCCGCATTCTGCTGGTGGACGACGAATCCGCCATCCTGCGTACGTTCCGTTATTGCCTCGAAGACGAGGGCTATACGGTCGCCACAGCGAACAGCGCGGCTCAGGCCGATGCCCTGCTGCAGCGTCAGGTCTTTGACCTGTGTTTCCTGGATTTGCGCTTGGGCGAGGACAACGGTCTCGACGTACTGGCGCAAATGCGCATTCAGGCGCCATGGATGCGCGTAGTGATCGTCACCGCGCATTCAGCTGTCGATACGGCCGTTGATGCGATTCAGGCCGGCGCCGCCGATTATCTGGTCAAGCCGTGCAGCCCGGATCAGTTGCGTCTGGCCACCGCCAAACAACTTGAAGTGCGCCAACTGTCGGCGCGCCTCGAAGCCCTTGAAGGCGAGATCCGCAAGCCGAAAGACGGTCTCGACTCGCACAGCCCGGCGATGAAAGTCGTACTGGAGACGGCCCGCCAGGTCGCGAGCACCGATGCCAACATTCTTATCCTTGGCGAGTCCGGCACCGGTAAAGGTGAGCTGGCCCGAGCGATTCACGGCTGGAGCAAGCGCGAGAAAAAATCCTGCGTAACCATCAATTGCCCGTCGTTGACGGCGGAATTGATGGAAAGCGAGCTGTTCGGTCACAGCCGTGGCGCGTTCACCGGCGCTAGCGAAAGTACGCTGGGTCGAGTCAATCAGGCCGACGGCGGTACGCTGTTTCTCGACGAGATCGGCGATTTTCCCCTGACATTGCAACCCAAGTTGCTGCGTTTCATTCAGGACAAGGAATACGAGCGGGTAGGGGATCCGGTCACCCGCCGCGCCGATGTGCGCATCCTTGCTGCAACCAACCTCAATCTGGAAGACATGGTGCGTGACGGCCGCTTCCGTGAAGACCTGCTCTATCGCCTCAACGTGATCACCCTTCACCTGCCGCCCCTGCGCGAGCGCGCCGAGGACATTCTCACGCTGGCCGACCGCTTCCTCGCCCGTTTCGTCAAAGAGTACGCACGTCCGGCGCGGGGTTTCAGCGACGAGGCTCGCGAGGCGCTGCTCGGTTACCGCTGGCCAGGCAACATTCGTGAGTTACGCAACGTGGTTGAGCGGGCGAGCATCATCTGCCCGCAAGAACGCGTCGAGATCACCCACTTGGGCATGGCCGAGCAACCGGCCAACAATGCGCCAAGAGTCGGTGCGGCATTGAGTCTCGACGAATTGGAGAAAGCCCATATCGGCGCGGTTCTCGCCACTGCCGGCACGCTGGATCAAGCGGCAAAAACCCTGGGTATCGACGCCTCGACCCTGTATCGCAAGCGCAAGCAGTACAACCTGTGAGTGCCGGGCGATGAAACTGGCGATGAAGTTGCGGACCCGCTTGTTCTTGAGCATTTCCGCGCTGATCACCGTGGCCCTTCTCGGGCTGCTGCTCGGGCTGGTCAGTGTGATGCAGATGGCCGGCACTCAAGAGGCATTGGTGCGCAGTAACTTCGTCACCCTCGATCTGGGCCTCAAGTTGCGACAGACGCTGGGTGATCAATTGATCATCATGCTGGCGGAAAAACCTGACCCGGTCGCTTTCGAAGCGTCGAAACAGCATTACTTCCAATTGCTCGACGAAGGCATCGCTCAAGAACAGGAGGGCGATGGTCGACAGTACGGTTTCAGTCAGGCCAAAGCGGATTACCTCCGCTTTCTGCAAGCCTTCGATTTGTCGCATGACCCGGCCAGTTCAATGGGCAGCAGCGCCGACTTCCGGGAGCGCTTCAACACCTTGCGCAACGGCCTGATCGCTGAACACAAACATGCCCTCGATAACATCAACGCGGTACAACACGCCGCCCGCGACCGGGCGCTCCTCGTCGCGGGCCTGCTCGGGCTGGTGGGACTGGCTGTGTTGATCATCGGATTTGTCACTGCTCACGGTATCGCCCGGCGATTTGGCGCGCCGATCGAAGCGCTGGCGCAAGCGGCGGACAATATTGGCCAAGGCAATTTTGAAGTGACCCTGCCGATCTCTTCGGCAATGGAAATGAATCAGTTGACCAAGCGTTTCGGGCTGATGGCCGAAGCGCTGCGTGAGCATCAGGCAACCAACGTCGACGAATTGCTTGCCGGTCAGCAACGCTTGCAGGCGGTACTCGACAGTATCGATGACGGCTTGTTGATGATTGACCGCCAAGGACATCTGGAACACCTCAACCCAGTCGCTCAGCGCCAATTGGGCTGGGAAGATGACCGTCTCGGCCAAGGACTGGGGACGGCGCTGGGGCGCCCGGAACTGGACGCGCAGTTGCAACTGGTGCTGCGCGGCGGCTCTCTGGAGCGTGCGCCGGAGGATTTGAGTATCGAGGTCGACGGCGAATCGCGCCTGCTGACCTACAGCCTGACGCCGGTCAGTCACACCCAGGGCCACATTCTCGGCGCAGTGATGGTCTTGCACGACGTCACCGAGCAGCGCGCTTTCGAGCGGGTGCGCAGCGAGTTCGTCCTGCGCGCCTCTCACGAGCTGCGCACGCCGGTCACCGGCATGCATATGGCGTTCGGCCTGTTCCGTGAACGGGCGAAGTTTCCAGCGGAGTCGCGCGAGGCGGACCTGCTCGACACCGTGAACGAAGAAATGCAGCGCCTGATGCAGTTGATCAATGACCTGCTCAACTTCTCGCGTTATCAGAACGGTCTGCAGAAACTGACGTTGGCGCCGTGTTCCATCGAAGATCTGCTGGAACAGGCGCGACTTCGCTTTGCAGATTTTGCGCTGGGCAAAGGCATCGCACTGAATGTCGAAGTGCAGGGGCCATTGCCCCGGTTGCAAGCCGATCAGGCCCAACTCGACCGCGTCCTCGACAACCTGATCGACAACGCCCTGCGCCACACCGCCCGCGACGGCCAGATACGGTTGCAGGCGCGACGCCATGGCGAGCGGGTGATCATCAGTGTTGAAGATAATGGCGAAGGTATTGCCTACGGCCAGCAGGGGCGCATCTTCGAGCCGTTCGTGCAGGTCGGACGCAAGAAGGGCGGCGCCGGTCTTGGCCTGGCGCTGTGCAAGGAAATCGTCCAGCTACACGGCGGGCGGATGGGCGTTTACTCGCGGCCGGGGCAGGGCACGCAGTTCTATATGGCGCTGACAGTTTAGGCTTCGTCGTCCATGCGTCGCCCGGTGAGGCGCCGCCCTCGGGTGATCAGCTCAATGAACTGCACCGCGCTCAGGGCATGGGCGAACAGCCAGCCTTGCCCGAACTTGACGCCTTCACTGCTGAGCAATTCGGCTTGCGACTCCAGCTCGATGCCTTCGGCAATCACCTTCAAGTCCAACGCCTGCGCCATGTGAATGATGTGCGGGGCGACGCCGCTGCTCGCCGCATCGTGGCCGAGCGCATCAATAAAGGCCTTGTCGATTTTCAGGCAATCCACCGGCAGGGTTTGCAGGTAGGCGAGGCTGCAATAGCCGGTGCCGAAGTCATCGATCAGCACCTGATGGCCGACATCGCGCAGGGCTTGCAGGTTTTCCCGCGCCACCACCACATCAATCAGACCACGTTCGGTGACTTCGAAGGCGATTTGCCGCGCGGCCACCCGGTGCAACGTCAGTAGCCGCGCCATGACTTGCCCGATGCGCGGCACCATGACGTCGCAAGCCGCAAGATTCACCGAGATATACAGTTGCGGGTTGGCCCGAAGCAACTGGCCCAACTGCTCCAGCAGGCGCTGGAGGACGAAATCGGTCATCTGGCGGATCTGCCCGGTGTTCTCCGCCATCGGGATGAACAGGTCGGGGCTGGTCAGCGTGCCATCTGGGCGACGCCAGCGCAGCAAGGCTTCGGCGCCGACGCAGTTACGGCTGTCGAGGTCGAAGATCGGTTGGTAGAGCACCTGCAGCTCGCCACGGCGGATGGCGCCGTGCAATTCGGCATCCAGCGATTGGCGCTGACGCGCCAACAGAAACACCAGAAAACCGACAATGGCGCCGGCCACCAGGCAGACCGGGATCATCCACCACCAGACAGCGGGGATGTGCATGCCGGTACGCGGTGTGATCAATACCAACTGATATTCGGGGTTGTCGGTGGGCATGCGATAGATCAGCCGCGTGTGCGTCACCTGCAAGGCGTCGCGGCTTTTCGGCGGCCATTGCTCTGTGGGTGGCCAGACCTGTTCTTTGCCCAGTACCGGAATGGCTCGAGTGCCATGGTCCAGCACCACCAACAGACTGCTGCCGGGCGACAGATCGACCATATCGGTCAGGTGCCCCCGGGAGGTAGCGACGCGAAAATTACCGCGCCCCAACATCAGCGCTGCACGGTTTTCATCGGGTTCGGTGGTGGTGTTAAGCCAATAGCTGTAGGTCGGGCCTTTGATATCCGGCGCACGAACAACGGACAGACCTTCCTGGCGCGGACGGTTGGAGCAGATCCGCGAGGCGTCCATATAAGCGGCTTCATAAACGAAGCGATAGTTGAAGGTGACTTGCTGCAGGGTAGCGATCATTTCGTCGTCACAACTGCGCAGAGGTTGGGCTTCGAGGTCGTCGAGACTTTCGCGCAGTTGACCGAACAATTGTTCGAGGCGGGCCAGGAATCGTTCGCCTTGGGCATTCATTTCCTGGCTTTCACGTTGCTCGACCTGACGCATTGCGACAAACAAACCGCCGGCGATCAACAGGCTGGCACTGAGGACAGCCGCGATCATCGCCAAAAACCAAGGGCGAAAGAACCAGCTACGCAGCGTCTCTCGGGTAGCAGCCATCATGGAATATCCGAAGAATTACCAATGAGTTATAGCTGCTGATTGCGATTTCGCCCTGACCGTCGGGCGGGCGTCATTATTTTGTCTGATTAAGGACCAGCAGCAGTGCTGCGGTTTGCGCGTCCGGTGTGCCGTCGAAGCGCGAAGGGCGGAAGTGCATCTGGAAGGCTGCGAGGACGTGGCGTGTCGCAACGTCGAGTTCGCCGGTCTGCGGGGTGTCGTAGCCCAGATGCGCCAATTGCGCCTGGAACCAGCTGATGCTCGGCAGTTCGGCGCTGTTGAACAGCATTTGCTGGCGCGCGACCGCCATTTCATTCGGCCACACGCCCAAGCCTTCAGCGGCGAGGCGCTTCCATGGGAACAATGGGCCCGGATCGAGTTTGCGCAGCGGGGCGATGTCGCTGTGACCGATGATGTGACGCGGGCTGATGCCGTTGCGCTTGCTGATGTCCTTGAGCAGGACGATCAGCGATTGAATTTGCGCTTCGCTGTACGGATACCACAGGCGCCCGGTCGGCGTGTCCTTGAAGCCCGGATTGACGATTTCGATACCGATCGAACTGGAGTTGAGCCAGGTGCGGCCCTGCCATTGGCTTTCACCGGCGTGCCAGGCGCGCTGGTTTTCGTCCATCAGCTTGTAGATGGTGCCGCCCTTGTCGTCGCCGATCAGGTAGTGGCTGCTGACTTCGCCGTGGGTCAGCAGTTGCAACGAGCGTTCCAGCGACGTCGACGTGTAGTGGACGATCACGAACTGAATGCGACTGTCATGGTTGGCCGAAGGGTGGCTGGTGTCGTAACGCGGGCCGCTGGCGCAACCGGCCAGGACAAGCAGCGAAGCGAGAAGGGCAAAGAATTTCATGGCAGAGGGCAATACACGCAAGACAATAATGCAACAGTGTAACGTACTGCCTTGCGTCTCAACGGTCAGCGGGCGCAATTAAACAAAATGGAACAATTTGCTCAGCCCAGCTCGACCCGGTTGCGTCCGGCGTTTTTCGCCCGGTATAGCGCCTGATCGGCTCTTTTCAGCACCAGATCGCTATGTTCTCCCGCTCGGAATGTCGCCAATCCCATGGAAAGGGTAATCGTCACTCGCTCGCCTTTAAAGTGGAACGGGCACGCTTCGATCGCGGCGCGCAGGGTCTCCAGCAGTTTGGCGCCAACTGCAGGTGGTGTGGCTGGCATCAGTAGAACGAATTCCTCCCCGCCGAAACGGGCGATGAAGTCCGAGCCGCGCAGGCGCTTGCGCAGCACGGTGGCGATGATTTTCAGCACCTTGTCGCCGGCCAGATGGCCGTAGTTGTCGTTGATCCGTTTGAAGTGATCGAGGTCGAGCATGGCCAGGCTCAGGGTGTTGCCGTGTTGTTGCCACTGCTGGATTTCGTGCTCGAGGCGTTCACTCCACGCGGCGCGATTGGGCAGGCCGGTGAGCGGATCGATCAAGGCTTTCTGTCTTTGTACTTCAAGATGTTCGCGGAAACCTTGGGCTTCCTGTTCCATATGCGCTACGCGCTCGGACAGGCTTTTGAGCCGCGTGGCGACTTCCTGCTCGCGGGCGTCGCGCTGCTTCTGGTGCTGATCCATGGTGCCGAGCAGGCCTTCGAGATGGTTCTCCAGCACGTGCTTGAGGTCTTCCAGATCCGCAGCTTCCTGCACGCTGGTCTGCAAACCGTCGACCTGCTCGCGGATCTGAGTGTCCATGGCCCGCGCTGCCGAGCTGTTATCGGCGTGACCTTCACTGGCGGCTTGCAGATTGCTCTGGAACGCTTCGAGGCGTTCGTTGAGCTGTTGCAAATAGGCTTCGAATTCATGCTGACCGCTGTCAGTGATCGCCAGCATCAACGTCGCGAGATCGTCGAGGATCGGGATCAGTTCATACCAGTTCAAGCCGTGCTTGAGGCGCTCACGCATCGCTTCGGCTTGCGGGCGGTGGCGCTCGGGCAGGGTCAGGTCGTCGAGCAGACCGATCAGGGTGTCTTCGATGTGTTTGGCCACGGAGCTGTACGACGGCTCTGGGGAGTCCGGCAGGGCGAAGAGAATGTCTTGCTCGGAATGCTCCGGATCGATAGCTGCGAGGGCCTGCGCCATTGGTTCAGGCAGGGGCAGGCTGTCGAGGATCAGCGGTGTCGGGTCGCCGGGGTGGATCAATTCGTCCGGGTTGAAGCTGGTGGCCATTGCCGGCGTCGGGGCGGCACTTGGCGCGATGACGGTTTCGGCTTTGGCCTCGACGGACGGCGCTACAGCCGTATCAGCCACTTCTTCGCTGACGAGGGGAGGTGGTTCAAATGCAACCACGTCAGCTTCTGGCAGCGGCTCCGAGAGCGGCGAGCGGGCCTCGATCGCAGGTGCGGGTGGTTTGATTATGGGAGCGGTGATGACCGGCTCCGAAACTGCGGCAGCTTGCTCGGGCACGGGCACTGGTTCTGGCCCGGTTTCTGACGCGGCAGGCGCTGGCACTTCACGCGTTACTTGCGCCTGCGCCTGCGCGGGCGTTTCTGCGCTCGGAGCTGGCGCTTCTTCACTGTCACGAGCCCCAAACAAACGCTGCAACAATCCCGGACGTCCCGGTTCGGCTGGCGTTTCCAGCTGACTCAATGCCCTGCTTTGCAAGCCGCTGAGCTCACTCAGCAGCAATGGCATTTCCCGCGCGGAACCGACGCGACCATCCAGTTGTTTGGCGAATTTCTTCAGCGGCTGGGCGACTTCACGCGGCAGTGGCAACGCCTGCAACTGGGTGACCAGCGAGGTCAGCGCGGTGCTGACTTGATCAATGCGGGTTTCACGGCGCTGCTCGGAATCGAGCACGGCTTTTTCCAGGCGCGGCAGCAGGGCGGCGAGGCCTGCGTCCATGTCGTCGGTGCGCACCACATCGCGCATCTCTTTCATGCACTGATCAACGACCTTGTCGGTGCCCTCGGCAGCCAGCGTGCTGCGCACCAGACCACGTCGAAGCAAGTCGAGCCTGGCGGCCCAGCGGCGTTCGAGTTTGTCCTGCTGTTCGATGCTTTTGAGGTACTTCTCTTTCCAGCGCTGGGCTTCGTCGCTCATTCAAGGGTTCCGCGAGGGGCAGGACTCATCGCGGGCAATGCATCGGCCGTGAGCGAACCCGGCAGACGAATCTCTACCGCGACCGGCAGGTGATCGGAAATGGGTTGTGCCAGCACTTGAACTCTTTCCAGGGTCAGGGTCGGGCTGAGCAGAATATGATCAAGGCAACGCTGCGGGCGCCAGCTGGGGAAAGTCGCTTCCACCTGCGGAGCCAGCAAGCCGAGATCGCGTAACGGAGAGTGTTGTAGCAGATCGCTGGCGTGGGTGTTCATGTCACCCATCAACACTTGGTGTTTATAGCCACCGATCAGCTCACGAATATAGGCCAGTTGCAGGCTGCGCGTGCGCGCGCCGAGGGCCAGGTGCATCATCACTACCACCAGCGCTTCCGGACCTTCGCCGAAACGCAGCAGAATCGCGCCGCGACCTTTCGGGCCGGGCAGCGGATGATCTTCAATCGCCGACGGTTTCAGGCGACTGAGCACGCCATTGCTGTGCTGGGCCAGTCGACCGAGGTTGCGATTGAGTTGTTGATACCAGTAGGGGAAGGCGCCGAGTTGGGCCAGATGTTCGACCTGGTTGACGTAGCCTGAACGCAGGCTGCCGCCATCGGCTTCCTGCAGGGCGACCAGATCGAAGTCGCCGAGCAGGTCGCCGATCTTTTGCAGATTGCCTGAGCGGCCGTTGTGCGGCAGCAGGTGCTGCCAGCTACGGGTCAGGTAATGCCGATAGCGCTCGGTGCTGATGCCGACCTGGATATTGAAACTGAGCAGACGCAGTCGCTGGTCTGCGGGCAGGCCCGTGGACTCCAGGTGATGCTCGTTGACCTGCGGATCATGCAGGCCAACGATGCGTTCGGACTTCCAGCGGCGCATGGCGGTGGCGGCGCTTAGTTGGCTGCAGCCTTGGTTGCCGCTCGCTCTTTGGCGACCAGTTGGTCGGCCAGTTGCAGCGCTTGCTCGGCACCACCGGCAGAGCCGATGTCGAAGCGGTATTTACCGTTGACGATCATGGTTGGCACGCCAGTGATTTCATACTTCTTGGCCAGTTCGCGAGCCTTTACGATCTGACCTTTGATGGCGAACGAGTCGAAGGTGGCAAGGAACTTGTCCTTGTCCACGCCCTGGGTGGCGAGGAAGTCAGCCATGTCGTTCTTGTCGGTCAGCTTCTTGTGTTGTTTCTGGATTGCTTCGAAAACCGCGGCGTGAACCTTGTGCTCGACACCCATGGCTTCGAGGGTCAGGAACATTTGACCGTGAGCATCCCACGGGCCGCCGAACATCGCCGGGATACGCACGAAGTTGACGTCGGATGGCAGCTTCTCAACCCATGGGTTGATCACCGGTTCAAAGGCGTAGCAGTGCGGGCAGCCGTACCAGAACAGCTCGACCACTTCGATCTTGCCAGGCTCTGCAACCGGTACCGGGTTGGCCAGCTCGACGTAAGGGGCGGCTGGGGCTTCGGCGGCTTGAGCGGTCACGCCGAACAGGCTGGCAGCGACGAGGGCGGCGCTGATGATCAGATTACGCATGCTTTACTCCTGGACAATTTGGGTCGCCTCGCGCGACCTGTTTTCAGACAGATCCTGGCGGGCATGAGTTCTGTAGTGTAACGGCAGCGGCCACAAAAAAGGGCGGCCAAAGCCACCCTTTTTATACTTGCTGTGACGGATTAATCGAGCGTTAACATCGCAGGAGATGTCCACCCCCTGCAGACCTCGATCCGCTGGCCTTCGCTGGCCTTAGTGCAGGCCCTGAATGTAGCTGGAGACCGCGGCGATGTCTTCGTCGCTCAGCTTGCGGGCGATGGTGCGCATGGTCATCGCGTCGCCGTCGTTGCTGCGTCCGGCCGCCGGATCTTCCTTGCGGAAGTCGGTCAGTTGCTTGGCGATGTATTGAGCGTGTTGGCCACCGAGGTGCGGGAAGCCGGCGGCGGCGTTGCCAGCGCCATTCGGCGAATGGCAGCCGGTGCAGGCTGGCAGGCCTTTTTCCAGGTTGCCGCCACGGAACAGGGCTTCACCGCGAGCGACGATCTTCGGATCGGCGGCGCCGACGCTGCCTTGCTGGCTGGCGAAATAGGCAGCGATGTCGGCCAGGTCCTGATCGCTCAGGTTGGTCAGCAGGCCGGTCATTTCCAGAACAGTGCGCTTGCCCGACTTGATGTCGTGCAATTGCTTGGTCAGGTAGCGTTCACCTTGACCGGCCAGTTTCGGAAAGTTTGGCGCCATGCTGTTGCCGTCCGGGCCATGGCAGGCTCCGCAAACGGCGGCTTTTGCCTGGCCTGCTGCGGCATCACCGGCAGCATGGGCGAAGCCTGAGATTCCCACGGTCAACAGCAGACTCACGATCAATTTGTTCATCAGCTAATCCAACTACGGCTAAGGGTTAAGTTATGGACCGGGTTTACTCGCTCATCCAAAGGATGATGGCTTGGTAATCCTCGGCACTGCAGTCCATGCACAAACCACGCGGCGGCATCGCCTTGAAACCCTGGGTCACGTGTTGCACCAGCGTCTCCATACCTTTCGCCAACCTCGGCGTCCAAGCTTCCTGATCGCCTCTTTCGGGCGCCATGGGTAGTTGGCCGGAATGACAGGCACCACAAACACGGTTGTACACAGCTTCCGGATCCTGTGTAGCCTGTGCGCTGTAAAGCGGCATCAAGACTCCGGCAGCCAGCAGCCATTTCGTCATAAAACGACCTTTTCAGGGTTGAGAGCGTTCTGCGTTCTAATGCGCAATCAAGGTCTGTCGCTCTCGTGAACTTCATCCTACGCTGGGACAAAGCACACACAAAATCTGCGGCATTATATACTGGCGTCACTGAAACGGAAGCGACACCGCGTTCCGCGCCCAATCCCGGCGCCGCCCACATCGGAAATCCCATGCAACTCAAGAATCCCATCCTCGGCCTGTGCCAACAGTCCACGTTCATGCTCAGTGCCGCCAAAGTCGATCAATGCCCCGACGACGAAGGCTTCGAAGTGGCATTTGCCGGTCGTTCCAACGCCGGTAAATCCAGCGCACTGAACACCCTGACTCACGCCAGCCTGGCGCGCACCTCGAAAACCCCGGGTCGCACACAGCTGTTGAACTTCTTCAAGCTAGACGAAGATCGCCGTCTGGTCGACCTGCCGGGCTACGGTTACGCAAAAGTACCGATCCCGCTGAAGATGCACTGGCAGCGTCACCTTGAGGCGTACCTCGGTGGCCGCGAGAGTTTGAAGGGTTTGATTCTGATGATGGACATCCGTCATCCAATGACCGACTTCGACCTGTTGATGCTCGACTGGGCCGTTGCGGCCGGCATGCCAATGCACATCCTGCTGACCAAGGCCGACAAACTGACCTACGGCGCAGCCAAGAACACCTTGCTCAAAGTGCAGTCGGAAATTCGCAAGGGCTGGGGCGATCAAGTCACCATCCAGCTGTTCTCGGCACCAAAACGCATGGGCCTGGAAGAGGCCTACACTGTACTGGCCGGCTGGATGGAACTGGCAGACAAAGGCGCCGAGGCGGCTGAGTAAACAGGGATTAGAAAATTGGCTGTGGTGCGCTCAGGCAAGGCGAAAGCACACTGAAAAGCGGCCGGGGTCGCGCTCGACTTTAGGGTACCTAAATGAGCATTTTTAGCTGTGCTTTCAACGCAATCTGAGCGTGCCACAGCCAATTTTCAGGCAAAAAAAGCCCCGGATTTCATTGGGGAGGGAGAAATTCCGGGGTTTAAGTTCCGAACCGCTAGGGCGGGGTTCAGATATCTGCCAACACTTAACACAACATAGGAGCATCGAAGGGCTTCACCAGCCATTCAGTATCTCTGAGTGGTGTACTTCCAGATTAGTTCAGATTTTTTTCAAAAAGCTTTGGAATAATCCCAAGCGCTTTTCGAAATAAGCAGGTTTTACCGGCGTTGCCGCGACATCAGGTCGCGGCAAACCGTGTTCAAAAGGCTCAGTGAGCCTCATCCCAATTGTTGCCCACCCCCACTTCGACCAGCAGCGGCACATCCAGTTTCGCCGCCTCGCTCATGTGCACGCGAATCTCGGCGCTGACCTGTTCGACCAAATCCTCACGAACCTCCAGCACCAGTTCATCGTGCACCTGCAGAATGACTCTGGCGTCCAGCCCTGAAGTCGCCAGCCAGTTATCCACCGCGACCATGGCTTTCTTGATGATGTCGGCAGCCGTGCCCTGCATCGGCGCGTTGATCGCTGTGCGTTCGGCGGCAGCGCGTTCCTGCGGCTTGTTCGAATTGATCTCCGGCAGGTACAGACGACGACCGAAGAACGTCTCGACATAACCCTGATCCGCCGCCTGCGCGCGGGTGCGATCCATGTACTCGCGAACGCCTGGATAGCGGGCGAAGTAGGTATCGATGTAAGCCTTGGCCGTCTTGGTGTCGACGCCGATGTCCTTGCCGAGCTTCTGCGCGCCCATGCCGTAAATCAGACCGAAGTTGATCGCCTTGGCGCCACGGCGCTGGTCCGAGCTCACTTCGTTGAGCTCAACCTTGAACACTTCAGCAGCGGTCGCGGTGTGCACGTCGAGATTGTTGCGGAAGGCATTCATCAGGCCTTCGTCCTTGGACAGGTGCGCCATGATCCGCAGCTCGATCTGCGAATAGTCCGCCGCCAGCAATTTATAGCCCTTTGGCGCGACGAACGCCTGACGGATGCGTCGACCTTCAGCGGTGCGCACCGGGATGTTCTGCAGGTTCGGATCACTGGAGGACAAACGCCCGGTCGACGCCACAGCCTGGTGATACGAAGTGTGGATCCGCCCGGTGCGCGGGTTGATCTGCTCCGGCAGGCGATCGGTGTAAGTGCTCTTCAGTTTGCTCATCGAACGGTGCTCCATCAGCACCTTCGGCAAGCGGTGATCGTCTTCAGCGAGTTTCGCCAGCACTTCTTCAGCGGTGGACGGTTGACCCTTGGCGGTCTTCTTCAGTACCGGCAGGCCGAGTTTTTCGTAGAGAATCACGCCCAGTTGCTTCGGCGAGCCAAGGTTGAATTCTTCCCCGGCGATCTCGAAGGCTTCGCGCTCCAGCGCGACCATCTTGTCGCCCAGCTCAATACTCTGCACACCGAGCAGGGCTGCGTCGACAAACGCGCCTTGGCGTTCGATGCGCGCGAGAACCGGCACCAGCGGAATCTCGATGTCGGTCAGCACGCTGGCCAGACTCGGGATGGCGCTGAGCTTTTCGAACAAAGTCTGGTGCAGACGCAGAGTGATGTCGGCATCTTCGGCGGCGTACGGGCCGGCCTGTTCCAGCGCGATCTGGTCGAAGGTCAGTTGCTTGGCGCCTTTGCCGGCGATGTCCTGGAAGCTCACGGTGGTGTGATCCAGGTACTTCTGCGCGAGGCTGTCCATGTCGTGACGGGTGGCGGTGGAGTTGAGCACGTAGGACTCAAGCATCGTGTCGAAGGCGATACCGCGCACGGTGATGCCGTTGTTCTGATCGCCGCCGATGGCGCAGTTGGCGAGGATGTTCATGTCGAACTTGGCGTGCTGGCCGACCTTGAGCTTGCTCGGGTCTTCCAGAATCGGCTTGAGTGCGCGCAGTACGGTGTCGCGATCCAGCTGTTCCGGCACGCCGATGTAAGAGTGGGTCAGCGGAATGTACGCGGCTTCGTTGGCCTGCACGGCGAACGACAGGCCGACCAGTTGCGCCTGCTGCGCGTCGATGCCGGTGGTTTCAGTATCGAAGGCGAACAGTTTGGCGTTGTTGAGTTTTTCCAGCCAGACGTCGAAACGTGCCTGATCGAGGATGGTTTCGTACGCGGCTTCAGCAGGCGCGGCGGGCGCTTCCTCTGCTGGCGCGCTGAACAGATCGGCGGCCGGCGCAGGCTCGCTGGCTGCGCTCAATTCGAGACGTTTGGCGTCGCGATCCAGATCATTGATCCAGCTTTTGAATTCGAGCAGCGTGTACAGCTCGTAGAGCTTGGCCGGGTCTTCCGCGCCCATCTGCAGATCGTCGAGTTCGACGTCCAGCGGCACGTCGACCTTGATGGTCGCCAGTTGATAGGAGAGGAACGCCATCTCCTTGTGTTCTTCAAGCTTGGCCGGCAGGGTTTTCGCGCCGCGAATCGGCAGGGTCGGGACGATGTCGAGATTGGCGTACAGCTCGGTGAGGCCGCCGTTGACCCCGACCAACAGGCCGGACGCGGTTTTCGGGCCAATGCCCGGAACGCCGGGAATGTTGTCGGACGAATCGCCCATCAGCGCCAGATAATCGATGATCTGCTCCGGTGCGACGCCGAATTTCTCCTTCACGCCTTCCACGTCCATCGAACTACCGGACATGGTATTGACCAAGGTAATGTGGCCATCGACCAGTTGCGCCATGTCCTTGTCGCCGGTGGAGATCACCACCGGGCGATCCGCCGCCGCGCTGCTGCGGGCGAGGGTGCCGATGACATCGTCAGCCTCGACGCCTTCCACGCACAGCAGCGGGAAACCGAGGGCGATCACGCTCTGGTGCAGCGGCTCGATCTGCACGCGCATGTCGTCGGGCATGCTTGGGCGGTTGGCTTTGTATTCGGCGTACATTTCATCGCGAAATGTCCCGCCCTTGGCGTCGAACACCACGGCGAACGGGCTGTCCGGGTACTGCTTGCGCAGACTCTTGAGCATGTTCAGCACGCCTTTGACCGCACCGGTCGGCAGGCCTTTGGAGGTGGTCAGTGGTGGCAGCGCGTGAAACGCGCGGTACAGGTAAGACGAACCGTCCACCAGGACGAGGGGGGCTTGGCTCATGAGCAGGATCAACCTTTTCGGCGGGTCCGGCGCTAGAATAGCGGGACCGTTGACGACAAAGGGACAAGGTTATCATGCGTACGTTAAATCGCTTGCTGCTGGTCGGTCTGATTGCTGCCTCGCCGTTGGCCGCGATGGCGGCGGATGATGCGCCGTCGGGAGATCCTGAAGTCACCATTCGCACGGAAGGCGACAAGACGATTCAGGAGTATCGTCAAAACGGGTTCCTGTACGCGATCAAAGTCACGCCGAAGGGCGCACCACCCTACTTTCTGGTGCGTGCAGACGGGACGGATGCAAACTTCATCCGCTCGGATCAGCCGGATATGCTGATTCCGTCGTGGAAGATTTTCGAATGGAAGTAGATTTTTAATTCACTCGGCGCCGCAATTGGCGGCGCCCGTACTGGCAGTTAAAACATGTCTGTGTTCACTCCCCTGGCTCGGCCCGAGCTGGAAACCTTTCTCGCCCCTTACGGGCTTGGCCGTCTGCTTGATTTCCAGGGGATCGCCGCCGGCAGCGAAAACACCAACTTCTTTATCAGCCTGGAGCAAGGCGAGTTCGTCCTGACCCTGGTCGAGCGCGGTCCGGTGCAGGAGATGCCGTTCTTCATCGACCTGCTCGACGTGCTCCACGAAGCCGATCTGCCGGTGCCGTACGCACTGCGCACCACCGACGGTGTGGCGTTGCGTGAGCTGAAAGGCAAACCGGCGCTGCTGCAACCGCGCCTGTCCGGCAAGCACATCAAAGTCGCCAATGCTCAGCATTGCGCGCAGGTCGGCGAATTGCAGGCGCATCTGCACCTGGCGACCCAGGGCGAGCGCATGATCAAGCGCAAGACCGATCGTGGTCTGGACTGGATGCTGGAGGAGGGCACGGAGTTTCTCTCGCACCTGAGTGATGAACCGCGTGTGCTGCTACAAAAGGCGCTGGATGAAATCACCGAGCGCAAAGAGAAGATCCTCGCGCTGCCGCGGGCGAATATTCATGCCGACCTGTTTCGCGATAACGCGATGTTCGAAGGCACGCACCTGACCGGGCTGATCGACTTCTACAACGCTTGCTCGGGGCCGATGCTCTATGACGTGGCGATTGCCTTGAATGACTGGTGTTCGGACGAGGACGGTTTGATCGATGGACCGCGAGCCCGCGCGTTTCTCGGCGCCTATGCGGCGTTGCGCCCGTTCACGGCGTCGGAGGCTGAGTTGTGGCCGACCATGCTGCGCGTGGCGTGTGTGCGGTTCTGGCTGTCGCGGTTGATCGCGGCGGAGCAGTTTGCCGGGCAGGACGTGTTGATTCACGATCCGCAGGAGTTTGAACAGCGCTTGGCGCAGCGGCAGCAGGTCAATACACCTTTGCCTTTCGCGCTTTAAGATCAAAAGATCGCAGCCTTCGGCAGCTCCTACATGGGATTACCTGTAGGAGCTGCCGAAGGCTGCGATCTTTTTCTATGGGTTTACAGAGATTCCAGGCACCCGGCCAGATCGTTACCCAACTTCTCCAACACCTGCTCATAACCCTGAGCCGTCGCCGGGGTGTACCCGCCCAACGCATCCAGCTCAGCTAGTTTCACCGGCAGCCCGGCCACCAAAGTCTCGGCCAAGCGCGGGCGCAACGGCGGCTCACTGAACACACAGGTCTTGCCGACTTCCTGCAAGCGCTTGCGCATCGCTGCAACATGCTGCGCGCCCGGCTGCACTTCGGCAGCCACGCTGAATACGCCGGTGTGCTTCAGGCCATAAGCCTCTTCAAAGTAATCAAACGCCTCGTGGAAGACGAAGTACGGCTTGCCTTCAACGCTGGCCAGACGCTGCTTCAAACGCTGATCCAACGCATCCAGACGCGCGTCAAACGCCTTGGCATTGCTCTGATAACGCTCGGCGTTGGCCGGGTCGGCAGCGCTCAAGTCTGCCGCCATCTTGTCGGCAATCACCCGTGCGTTCACCGGCGACAACCACAAATGCGCATCCAGCGTACCCGGGCGGTGATCGTGATCATGCTCGTCGGCGTCTTCGGCGTGGGAATGGCTGTCCTCAGCAAAACGACGCAGTTTCATCCCGGGCAGGTCCTGCACCGCGACGCTCGGCAGCGTACGACCGTTCAGCACGCGCGGCAGGAAACCTTCCATGTCCGGGCCGATCCAGTAGAGCAGATCGACCGATTGCACCTTCCGTACGTCGGATGGGCGCAGGGCGTAATTGTGCGGCGAAGCACCCGGTGGCAGCAGCACTTCGGGAATCGCCACACCGTCCTGCACCGCCGCTGCAATCAGCTGCAACGGTTTGATGCTGGTGAGCACTTTGACCTCGGCCTGAGCCGAACCGATCAGCAGAAAACTGGCGACAAAAGCCACAAAAACAGAAAAAAGTCGGGACACGATGACCACTCAAGGAGGCGAGAACGGGTAACATAATAACGTCTCTATCAAAACTCGTCGCCGCCCATGCCTATTACACCGATTGCCAGCCGTCCCCACGACCACTCACATTGCGTGCACAGCGCTTTGTCCGAGGCCGATACCTTGTGCGCCCAGAAGGGCTTGCGCCTGACCGCGTTGCGCCGCCGGGTACTGGAACTGGTGTGGCAGAGCCACAAGCCGCTGGGCGCCTACGACATTCTCGCGGTACTCAGCGAGCAGGACGGCCGCCGCGCCGCGCCGCCAACCGTGTATCGCGCGCTGGATTTCCTCCTGGAAAACGGCCTGGTGCACCGCATCTCCTCGCTCAACGCCTTCGTTGGCTGCGTGCACCCGGAGCACGCGCATCAGGGCCAGTTCCTGATCTGCCGCGATTGCCACGCCGCCATCGAACTTGAGCAAAAAGTGATCAGCGACGCGATCATCAACAGCGCCAAAGACGTTGGCTTCATCGTCGAAGCGCAGACCGTCGAAGTCGTCGGCCTGTGCTCCGGTTGCCAGGGGGCTTGATGAGCAATGCGCTGATTCGTCTGGAACAGGTCGCCGTCACGTTTGCCGGGCAGGCTGTGCTGGACAACATCGAGCTGAGCGTCGAACCGGGGCAGATCGTCACCCTGATCGGCCCCAACGGTGCCGGCAAGACCACCTTGGTGCGCGCCGTGCTTGGCCTGTTGAAACCGGACAGCGGCAGCGTTTGGCGCAAGCCGAAACTGCGCGTTGGCTACATGCCGCAAAAACTCCACGTTGATCCGACGTTGCCGTTGTCGGTACTGCGCTTTCTGCGGCTGGTGCCGGGCGTTGATCGTCCGCGTGCCTTGGCCGCATTGAAAGAAGTGGGTGCCGAACACGTCATCGACAGCCCGGTGCAAAGCGTTTCCGGTGGTGAAATGCAGCGTGTGCTGCTCGCTCGGGCCTTGCTGCGCGAGCCTGAATTGCTGGTGCTCGACGAGCCGGTGCAGGGTGTTGATGTTGCCGGCCAGGCCGAGCTTTACAGCCTGATCACCCGTCTGCGCGACCGCCACGGCTGCGGCGTGCTGATGGTGTCCCACGATTTGCATCTGGTGATGAGCACCACCGATCAGGTGGTCTGCCTCAACCGTCATGTCTGCTGCTCCGGGCATCCCGAGCAGGTCAGCGGCGATCCGGCGTTCGTCGAGCTGTTCGGCAAGAACGCGCAGAGCCTGGCGATCTATCACCACCATCACGACCACGCTCACGACCTGCACGGTTCGGTAGTCAAAGGGCCAGTTGTTGGCCAACCTCACGTTCATGGAGACAACTGCAAGCATGGCTGATTTTCTGTTGTATGCCCTGCTTGCAGGTCTGGCGCTGGCACTGGTGGCCGGTCCGCTCGGTTCGTTTGTGGTCTGGCGGCGCATGGCCTATTTCGGCGACACCCTGTCCCACGCCGCGTTGCTCGGTGTGGCGCTGGGCTTTCTGCTGGATGTCAGCCCGACCGTTGCGGTGACCGTTGGCTGCCTGCTGCTGGCGGTGCTGCTGGTAACCCTTCAACAGCGTCAACCGCTGGCGTCTGACACGCTGTTGGGAATTCTCGCACCGAGCACGCTCTCTCTTGGCCTGGTGGTACTAAGCTTCATGCATGAAGTGCGGATCGACCTGATGGCCTATCTGTTCGGCGACCTGCTGGCGATCAGCCCGACTGATCTGGCGTGGATCCTCGGTGGCAGTGCGGCGGTGCTGGTGTTGCTGGTGACACTGTGGCGGCCATTGCTGGCGATTACCGTGCACGAAGAACTGGCCAAGGTCGAAGGCCTGCCGGTTGCGGGCCTGCGCATGGCGCTGATGCTGTTGATCGCAGTGGTGATCGCGGTGGCGATGAAAATAGTCGGTGTGTTGCTGATTACGTCGCTGTTGATCATCCCGGCGGCTGCGGCACAGCGTCACGCCCGTTCGCCGGAGCAGATGGCACTCGGCGCGAGCTTGCTGGGCATGCTCGCCGTATGTGGCGGGCTGGCGCTGTCGTGGTTCAAGGACACCCCAGCCGGGCCGTCAATCGTTGTGACGGCGGCCGCACTGTTTCTGTTGAGTTTTGTTCTGCCCCGTCGTGGGGTGTAGACTTGGCCGCTTTTTGCGCAATTAGAGAGTCGCAGGAATGAAGCCGTTCGCCTCCCGTTATCTGCTCCTTGTCGCATTTTCAGTGCTACTGGGCGCCTGCCAAAGCACGCCGCCGGTGGCTGAAGTCCCCGATGCGCGGGCTACGGCCATCGCACAGCTGGAGCAAAACCTGGCCAGCAGCGAACTGGCCACTGCCGAAGACCAATTGGCTGCTTTGCAGAAAGAAACCCCAAACGACGCATCCCTTGAGCAATACCAGCGGCAATTGGCCGAGGCGTATCTGCGTCGCAGCCAGATCGTGCTGCAGAAGGGGGATGTGAATGCCGCCGCCACAGCGTTGAGCCGTGCCCGTGCGTTGATGCCGAAAGCACCGGCGCTGACCGGTGGCGTGAATGGCGCCATCACTGAAGCGCGCAAGGCTGAGCTGGAGAAGGCTGAAGCTGCACTGCTGGCCGCCGAAGCCAAGCCGAAAGCCAAGGTGATCGATCCGACCGCCGAGAGCACCACGGTGGCGCTGAATATCACCGATAGCCGCAAACTTCGCCGGCAACTGGATGCGATCGCCGCTGACGTGGTGAATTACGAGTGTGGGGTGACCATTCAGGCACCACGGACGAATGACTATCCATGGTTGTCGACGTTGCTGACAAAACGGGTCAAGAAATTGAACCCGGATTTTGAGCTGAAGATCGAGAAGCAGATTGTGCGCACCGTACCGGCGCAGATGGTTCTTAGCCCGCGTAAGCAGTAGAAAGATCGCAGCCTGCGGCAGCTCCTACACAGTCATTCCCTGTAGGAGCTGCCGAAGGCTGCGATCTTTTGCTTTTTAAGCCGGAATGGCTTTGGCCTTAGGCTCGCGATCCCAAACCCGATGCTGCCCGATCGCCGCAAAGAACGGTTTGGTCAACGCACCCACATCCTTGCCCTCCAGCAGCCCGGCATCTTTCTCCAGCTTCAACACATCCAGCAACTGCTTGGCTTCGCCCTGCAACGCAATTGCCTTCAAGTGCTTGTAAGCCTCCAGCACGTAGTGCAATGCCACGCCGTCGCCGCTCAACGCCTTGACCGACGCCGCGCCACCCGGCACAAACACCGCGTCAAAGATCACCGACGGCATGCCTTCCATCGAAGCGTCCACGGGCAGGCTTTTGCCGTCCGCCGTTTTCACCGGCGCCGAAGTCGGCCCCAGCAACTTGGCGTGCGCACCTTCAGCCGCCAATGCTTTCTTCATCGCATCAATCGCCGCGCCATCGACACCGTTAGCAGCAAGAATCGCCACTTTTCGCGTTTTGATGTTTTCCGGCAGCAGGTTCGCCTGACTCAGTGCTGGCGAGTGATCGAACGACACCTTGCGCGCATCCACCGTGCCTTTGGCAGGTGCAGGCAGACCCAGATTGGCCGCCACACGCTTGGCCAGTTCCAGATCGATGTTGGCCAGAATCTCGTTCACTTCCCGCGCACGGATGAATTCGCGCTCAACCTTGCCCAGCTCGAAGCTGTAGGCGGCAATGATGTGCTCTTTCTCGTGGTCGCTCATGCTGTTGAAGAACAGCGTCGCCTGGGAAAAGTGATCGCTGAACGACTCGCTGCGCTGGCGGATCTTGTTCGCATCGATGCGTTCCGGATAACTCTCGAACCCACCGTCCTGCGCGGCCGGCGGCGTTTCTTTTGGCCAGCCGCCATCAATCGAGTTCGGCTCGTAAGAGGCGCGGCCCTTGTCGATCACCGTGCGGTGCTGCGCATCGCGCTGACCGTTATGGAACGGCGCCACCGGGCGGTTGATCGGCAGCTCATGAAAGTTCGGCCCACCGAGTCGGCTGATTTGCGTGTCGGTGTAGGAAAACAGCCGACCTTGCAGCAGCGGGTCGTTGGAGAAGTCGATGCCCGGCACGATGTGGCCAGGGCAGAACGCAACCTGCTCGGTCTCGGCAAAGAAATTGTCCGGGTTACGGTTCAAGGTCATTTTGCCCAGCGGCGTGATCGGCACGATTTCTTCTGGGATCAGTTTGGTCGGATCGAGGATGTCGAAATCGAAGTCATGCTCGTTTTCTTCCTCGATGACCTGCACGCCCAACTCCCATTCCGGGTAGTCGCCCATCTCGATCGCTTCCCAGAGGTCGCGACGGTGGTAGTCGGTGTCTTTACCGGCGAGCTTCTGCGCTTCGTCCCAGACCAGCGAGCAAGTGCCGGCGGTAGGGCGCCAATGGAATTTGACGAAGCGTGATTTGCCTTCAGCGTTGATCAACCGGAAGGTGTGCACGCCGAAGCCCTGCATGCTGCGCAGGCTTTTCGGGATCGCCCGGTCGGACATCGCCCAGATGACCATGTGCGCCGATTCCGGTACCAGCGAAACGAAGTCCCAGAAGGTATCGTGGGCCGAACCGCCGGTAGGGATTTCATTGTGCGGCTCGGGTTTCACCGCGTGGACGAAGTCGGGAAACTTGATTGCGTCCTGAATGAAAAACACCGGCATATTGTTGCCGACCAGATCGAAGTTGCCTTCATCGGTAAAGAACTTCACGGCGAAACCGCGCACGTCTCGTACGGTGTCACCGGAACCGCGCGGCCCCTGCACCGTGGAAAAGCGCGCGAACACCGGGGTCTTTTTCCCTGGGTCCTGTAGGAAGCCGGCCTTGGTCAGCGTCGAATGGTTCTCGTAGGCCTGAAAGAAACCATGGGCGCCAGTGCCGCGCGCGTGGACGATGCGCTCCGGGATGCGTTCATGGTCAAAATGCGTGATCTTTTCCCGCATGATGAAGTCTTCCAGCAACGACGGTCCGCGCGGGCCGGCCTTGAGGGTGTTCTGGTTGTCGGCGATCTTCACGCCTTGGTTGGTACGCAGGGCCTGGCCGGTGGCGTCGGAGCGAAACTTCTCGAGGCTGTCGAGTTTGGCGTTGGTGTTGGCGCGATCCGGCGTGTCGGTTCCGGCCATCTGGCTTTTGTCGGACGTAGGCTTCTTGCTCATCAGTCGTAAACTCCTCGGTTGACCCCGATGCTTGCCGGGGACTCTTGAGTGGTTCCCGGGCACGGCACCCAGGGTTTTCAAGTCGCTTACTTAGTGACTGATGGGCTGCTTTGGACGTTCCTTTTTTATGACCTTTGATCTTGTTATTGCCAAATCGAAGGTTAATTGCGAAATAAATGCTAAGAACCTCTATACGGACAGGCTAAAATGCGCGCCCGGCTAACCGCTGATCCTTTTCTAACGCGCCCCACAAGGTTCGCTACGTGATCGAGTTTCAAAACGTCCACAAGACTTACCGCGTCGCCGGTAAGGATATTCCCGCGCTGCACCCGACCAGTCTCTCTATCGAGAACGGGCAGGTGTTCGGCCTGATCGGCCATTCCGGCGCGGGCAAAAGTACCCTGCTGCGTCTGATCAATCGCCTGGAAGACTCCAGCGGCGGCAAGATCATCGTCGACGGCGAAGAAGTCACCGCGCTGGACGCCAACGGCCTGCGCCGTTTCCGTCAGCAAGTCGGGATGATCTTCCAGCACTTCAACCTGCTCGCCTCCAAAACCGTGGCCGACAACGTAGCGTTGCCGCTGACCCTGGCTGGCGAACTGTCGGGCAGCGACATCGACAAGCGTGTTGCCGAGTTGCTGGCGCGGGTCGGTCTGTCTGACCACGCCAAGAAGTACCCGGCGCAATTGTCCGGTGGCCAGAAGCAGCGCGTCGGCATTGCCCGCGCCCTGGCAACCAAGCCGAAGATTCTGCTGTGCGACGAGGCCACCAGTGCCCTCGACCCGCAGACCACCGCATCGGTTCTGCAATTGCTGGCCGAGATCAACCGCGAACTGAAGCTGACCATCGTCCTGATCACTCACGAGATGGATGTGATCCGTCGCGTCTGCGATCAAGTGGCGGTGATGGATGCCGGCGTGATCGTCGAGCAAGGTTCGGTGGCTGATGTGTTCCTGCATCCCAAGCACCCGACCACCAAGCGCTTTGTTCAGGAAAGCGAGCAGATCGACGAGAGTGAACAGCGTGATGACTTCGCTCACGTGCCGGGGCGCATTGTGCGTCTGACCTTCCAGGGCGAAGCGACCTACGCGCCGCTGCTCGGTACCGTCGCCCGGGAAACCGGCGTCGACTACAGCATCCTTGCCGGTCGTATCGACCGCATCAAAGACATTCCGTACGGGCAATTGACCCTCGCCGTCACCGGTGGCGACATGGAAGCGGCTTTCGCCCGCTTCACCGCCGCTGACGTTCACATGGAGGTATTGCGCTAATGGAAGACCTGATCAGTTTCTTCACCAATATCGATTGGTACGAAATCTGGCTGGCCACCGGCGACACCATGCTGATGCTTGGCGGTTCGCTGCTGTTCACCGTGCTGCTCGGCCTGCCGCTGGGCGTGCTGCTGTTCCTCTGCAGCCCGCGCCAGTTGCTGGAAAACCGTGGCCTCTACGCGTTCATGTCGTTGGCGGTGAACATCCTGCGTTCGCTGCCGTTCATTATTCTGTTGATCGTGATGATCCCGTTCACCGTGCTGATCACCGGCACGTCGCTGGGCGTGGCCGGTGCGATTCCGCCGTTGGTCGTCGGTGCCACACCGTTCTTCGCGCGTCTGGTGGAAACCGCGCTGCGTGAAGTCGATCGCGGCATCATCGAAGCGACCCAGTCGATGGGCGCGACCACGCGGCAGATCATCATGAACGCTTTGTTGCCGGAAGCCCGTCCGGGCATTTTCGCGGCGATTACGGTGACGGCGATTACACTGGTGTCCTATACGGCAATGGCCGGTGTGGTCGGCGCCGGTGGTCTGGGTGACCTGGCCATCCGTTTCGGTTACCAGCGTTTCCAGACTGACGTGATGATCGTCACCGTGGTGTTGCTGTTGATTCTGGTGCAAGTGCTGCAGATGGTCGGTGATCGACTGGTCGTGCATTTCTCGCGCAAATAAGCGGTTTTGTAATCAAGAGATGAGCCGGCCATTCGCTGGCAGGCGCCAGACGGGCGCCTCATAAGGAGTTAGCTGAATGAAAAAACTGATCGCTGCTTTCGCTGCCGTTGCGGCATTCTCGGCCCACGCCGAAACCCTGACCGTGGCTGCCACTCCGGTGCCGCACGCGGAAATCCTCGAGTTCGTGAAGCCGGCGCTGGCCAAAGAAGGCGTGGATCTGAAGGTCAAGGTCTTCACCGACTATATTCAGCCGAACGTACAGGTCGCCGAAAAGCGTCTGGACGCCAACTTCTTCCAGCACCAGCCGTACCTCGATGAGTTCAACAAGGCCAAGGGCACCAGTCTGGTTGCCGTGGCCGGTGTGCACCTGGAGCCGCTGGGCGCTTACTCGAGCAAGCTCAAGGATCTGAAGGATCTGCCAAGCGGTGCCAACGTGGTGATCCCGAACGACGCCACCAACGGCGGCCGTGCGCTGTTGCTGCTGGCCAAGGCTGGCGTGATCACGCTGAAGGATCCGACCAACATCCTGTCGACCGTCAAAGACATCGCGCAGAACCCGAAAGACCTGAAGATCCGTGAACTGGAAGCCGCGACCATCCCGCGCGTGCTGACCCAGGTTGATCTGGCGCTGATCAACACCAACTACGCGCTGGAAGCCAAGCTCGATCCGTCCAAGGATGCGCTGGTGATCGAAGGCAACGACTCGCCGTACGTGAACATCCTCGTGTCCCGCCCGGACAACAAGGACAGCGATGCGATGAAGAAACTCGCTGCTGCGCTGCACAGCCCGGAAGTGAAGCAATTCATCACCGAGAAGTACAAAGGCGCGGTATTGCCGGCGTTCTGATTCGGGTTGCTGCAATGAAAAAGGGGCGCATTTATATGCGCCCCTTTTTTTGTCTGATGCTTGGCTTTGGAGCTGTTGTGAAGCGACCCCTCACCCCAGCCCTCTCCCGGAGGGAGAGGGGGCCGACCGAGGTGTCTTGCGTTCTACATCGACCTGAAAGATCCAGTCGATTATGGATTCAGCACAGCACATCGACCTGAAAGGTCTTGGCGATTATAGATTCAATGCAGGACGTTCAATTCGGTGTGGCTCCCCAATATCCCCCAATCAGTCCCCTCTCCCTCTGGGAGAGGGCTAGGGTGAGGGGCTTTTGCGTTTAAAAGATTACTTGCGGTTAAGCATGACCGGGAGTTGCGCCACCAATTTGGCGTTGTTCAACGGTGCCCGAATAAACCCACGCTGGGTGCCATCCGGGCCAATCACCGCGAGGTTGCCGCTGTGATCCACGGTGTAATTCGGCTTACTGGTATCCGCCGGAATAAACGGAATACTCACCGCATTCGCCACCTTCTGCAGCTCTTCAATCGAGGTCGGTGTCAGGCCAACAAACTGTGGATCAAAGTAGCCCAGATACTGCTTCAACTGCTTCGGGTTATCGCGGTTCGGGTCAACGCTGACCAGCACGATCTGCAACTTGTCCACAGCGTCTTTTGGCAACTCACTCTTGATCTGCCGCAACTGCGCCAATGTGGTCGGGCAGATGTCCGGGCAGAAGGTGTAGCCGAAGAACAACAGACTCCACTTACCCTTCAACTCATTGATCGCCACCGGTTTGCCGTCCTGATCGGTCATCGTCACGTCCGGCAAATTACGGCTCTGCGGCAGCAGAATGATGCCGGCATCGATCAGCGCAGTCGGGTCGCCCTGGCCCTTGCCGCTCAGCACTTTGTTGACGGTAAGTCCCAGGATCAGCGCGATCACGGCGACGAGGATGAAGACGGTTTTCTGGGTTCGAGTCATAGGTTCAACAGTAAGTAGTGGTCTACGAGCAGGGCGATGAACAGCAGAAACAAGTACCAAATAGAGTACTTGAAGGTGTTGATCGCCGCGTGCGGCCGAGTGCCACGGTACAGCACCACGGCCCATTGCAGAAACCTTGCGCCGAGGGCGAGGGCGCAAATCAGGTAGAGCATGCCGCTCATGTGGATCACGTACGGCAGCAGGCTCACCGCCAGCAGCGCGAAGGTATAAAGCAGAATATGCACTTTGGTGTAGTGCTCGCCGTGGGTAACCGGCAGCATCGGGATGTCGGCCTTGGCGTATTCCTCTTTGCGATGGATCGCCAGCGCCCAGAAGTGCGGCGGCGTCCAGGCGAAGATGATCAGCACCAGCAGCAACGGTTCGGCGCTGACGTGGCCAGTTGCAGCCGTCCAGCCCAGCAGCGGTGGCGCAGCACCGGCGAGGCCACCGATAACGATGTTTTGCGGCGTCGCGCGTTTGAGAAATCCGGTGTAGATCACTGCGTATCCGAGCAGCGAAGCCAGCGTCAGCCACGCCGTCAGCGGATTGGTGAATGTCAGCAACAAGGCCTGACCGAGCAGCGCCAGCACCAGCGCAAAAGTCAGCGCCGCCGCCGGCGAAACCCGTCCTTCAGCCAGCGGCCGTTTATGCGTACGCGCCATCACCGCATCGATGCGCCGATCGACCACATGATTGACCGCCGCCGCACCGCCGGCACACAGGGCAATCCCCAGATTGCCGAACACCAGCACCGTCCACGGCACCCCGGCGCGGGTCGCGAGGAACATGCCGACCAGCGAGGTGATCAGCATCAGCACCACGACTTTCGGTTTGGTCAGTTCCAGATAATCACGCCACAGCGCTTGGGCGGGACGTTCGCCAATCAGAATCGCCACGGCGTTTCTCCTTTTATTGTGATGGGCGCGGCAGAGTGTTTGCGCGGGCTCAGGCGCCAGCGTGCGAGCACCGGTTGTTTGACTCGGACCAGACTGGTGCGCGCGTGATAGTTGACCAGCACCATGGTCAGCAATAGCGGGGCACCGCCAGCGTTATGCGCGACCGCCACTGGCAGCGGCAGATGGAACAAGACATTGCTGATGCCGAGGGTGATTTGTGCGGTGAGGGCGATCAATACCAGCCCGGCCAGCCGCGTCATGCCGACCACTTTTAGTTGCCAAGCCAAGCCAAGCAAAACCAACGTCACCAGCAAAGCGCCAATACGATGAGTCAGGTGAATCGCCGTGCGCGCATCACTGTCGAGTTGCCCGCCGAGATAATTCGGGCCGATGTGTTGGGTCAGGTGAAAGCCATTGGCGAAATCCGCCGGCGGCAGCCATTGCCCGTGGCAGGTCGGAAAATCGATGCACGCCACTGCCGCATAGTTGGAACTGACCCAGCCACCCAGCGCGATCTGGCCGATCACCAACAATAATCCCGCCGTTGCCCAATACTGCAAACGCTTGGGCACGGTCAGCGCCGGCAGAACACCGGACAATCGCAACGTCAGCAAAAACAACAGGCTCAACGTCGCAAAACCGCCGAGCAAATGTCCGGTGACCACTTGTGGCCAGAGCTTGAGCGTCACCGTCCACATGCCGAACGCCGCTTGCGCGAACACCACCGCCAGCAGAAATAGCGGCAGCTTCAACGGCTGCCCCGGATGACGACGGTTGACCCACGCGCGCCCGGCCAGAATCGAAATCAGCAGGCCGAGGGTGCCGGCGAAGTAGCGGTGGATCATCTCGTTCCAGCCCTTGTGCGCCTCCACCGGCGAGTCGGGGTAATGCAGTTCGGCATGGGCCAGTTGCGCTTCGCTTTTCGGCACGCTGATAAAGCCGTAGCAGCCCGGCCAGTCCGGACAGCCGAGGCCGGCGTGGGTCAGGCGCGTGTAGGCGCCGAGCAGCACCACAATCAGTGCCAGCAGGGTGGCAAACAGCGCGAGGCGAAATCCAGGTTTGGCCATGACGATGCCCTTATCCGATGTTCGACAGTTTCAGCAGATGCCGCAGGTCGTTGAGCAGATCCTTGCCTTTCACATTCGGCTCGTAGCGCAGCACGAGGTTGCCGTGCGGGTCGATGATCCACAGCTGCGGCGTGGCTTTGTCGCCCGTGGTTTTGCTGAACACACCCGCATCCAGCGGATAGCGTTGCAGCTGTGGATATTCACGGGTCAGCTTGGCCTCGTAATCGGCGCTCACCGGTTGCGCCACGGCGAGGGCATGGCTGGCGCGCCCGGCCTCGCGACCAAGACCGATCTGGATCTGCCGCGCCAGATACACCAGTTGCTGGCAATCCACCGCGCAATCCTTCGGCGCAGTGCCCAGCATCTGCCAGCGTGCATCATCGGCTTGTACGCCGAGGTCGGCGCGGGTCTGGCCGTTGCCGATCAGTTCGCCGTGATAGCTGCGACCTTCGGGCACCCAGAACTGCAATTTGTACATGCCGGTGGCGAGCAGCATCGGGCCGACCACGCCGAGCACAATCAGCAACAACTGAATGCGCCCGCGACGGCGGCTGGCAGCAGGTTTCGCCTCAGACATGCTGGGTGGATTCATGGCCGTTCCCATGGTGTTTCTCCTTTGCGTTGTGCAAGCCCAAATAGATATAGAGACCGAGCAGGGCGGTGGCCATGGCGAACCACTGCACGGCATAACCGAGGTGTTTTTCCGGGCCCATGGCAACCACCGGCCAATCGGCCTCGTAGCTGGCCGGGCCGGGCTCGGCGCGTAGTTCGTAGGCGAAGCCGTCGCGTTCCAGGGTTTTCCACAGCTTGGCCGGGTCGACGGCGGTGATGGTTTGCGGCCAAGTACTGCTGACCGGGTCGGCGTGCAACTGGAAAGTCGCGCCGGGAGCGACGTAGACCCAGGCATCGACATTCAGGGCCTCTGCCGGTGTGGAAAATTGCGGCGGCACGCGGCGATCCGGCCACGGCAACCAGCCGCGATTGACCAGCAGCCACAAACCGCTGCGTTGATCCTGAAACGGTTGCAGCAACTCGACACCGACCTTGCCGTTACGTTGGCGGTTATCCAGCAGCAAACTGTGCGCGGCATCGAACTGGCCTTGCAGATGCACACGGCGATAGGCCGGATCGGCGCTGCTCAGCAACTCGCCGCTGGCCATCGGTTCGGCCGCGCGGCGTTCGGCGTAACTGGCGAGCAGGGCGGTTTTCTCGGCGCCCCGGCTCAGTTGCCAGAAGCCCAGCGACACCAGCAGCGGCAGCAACAACGCCACCACCACGGTCGGAATCACGCCCGGGCGAAAGCGCTTCATGGCTGCGCCACAAAGTCAGTCGTTGCGCTCGCTATACTCAACTGCATCGCCTGTCCCCCGGAGTTCTTCCCATGCTCAAAACAGCGATCGTCCTGATGCTGATTGCCACGGTGATCAGCCTGTTCAGCGGCCTGTTTTTCCTGGTCAAGGACGACAGCAGCTCGAATCGCCTGGTCATCGCCTTGAGTGTTCGGGTGGCATTGGCCGCTGCCACCGTCGGCCTGATCGCCTGGGGTTTTTACAGCGGCCAACTGGTGTCGCATGCGCCTTGGTAATGCTGATCCTCAGAGTACGTAAACGAAGATAAAGAGGCCGATCCACACCACGTCGACGAAGTGCCAATACCAGCTCGCCGCTTCGAAGCCGAACTGGTGCTCGTTATCGAAGTGACCCTTCATGATCCGCATCAGCATCACAAACAGAATGATTGTGCCGATGGTCACGTGGGCGCCGTGGAAACCGGTGAGCATGAAGAACGTCGCGCCATAAATGCCCGAACCGAGGGTCAGGCCCAGTTCGTGATAGGCGTGGATGTACTCCTCAGCCTGGAAACCGAGAAACGCGCAGCCGAGCAGCACGGTGATCGCCAGCCAGATTTTCAGCGCACCGCGATGGCCTTTCTTCAGCGCATGGTGGGCGATGGTGATGGTCACGCTGGAGCTGACCAGCAGAATCGTGTTGATCAGCGGCAGGCCCCACGGGCTGATCACTTCTTTGGGCGGCGGAAACAGTTTCGGGTCCGGTGTGTGCAGCAGTGGCCAAGTGAACTGGAAGTTCGGCCAGAGCATGTGGGCGATGCCTTTCGGCCCTTCGCCGCCGAGCGCCGGGCCGGAAATGTGTCGCACGTAAAACAGCGCACCGAAGAAGGCGACGAAGAACATCACCTCGGAGAAGATGAACCAGCTCATGCCCCAGCGAAACGAGCGATCCAGTTGTGCGCTGTAAAGTCCCGCGCGGCTTTCCTTGATCACCGTGCCGAACCAGCCGAACAGCATGTATGCCACCAGCAGGCCACCGACGAAAAAGATCAGCGGGCCGTGGGATTCCGGGCGTGCAGCCTTCAGATCGTTGAACCAAGTCGCGAGGCCGTACACGGTGACGAACATCCCGACCGTGGCAATGATCGGCCATTTGCTCTGGGCCGGAACGAAATAATGCTCATGAGTTGCCATTTATTGTTCTCCTTATCGGGCACGCTCAACCGCCAGTGTTTACAGCCACCGGCGGATGTCGGGCGGTGATATCGAACAGCGTGTAGGACAGCGTCAGGTGCTTCACATCCTTGGGCATGTCGCGGTCAACAATGAAGCGCACCGGCATCTCGATCTGCTGACCGGGCTGCAGCACCTGCTGGGTAAAGCAGAAACATTCGGTCTTGTGGAAATACGCCGCGGCGTTGCTCGGCGCGATGCTCGGCACGGCTTGCGCACTCATCGGTTTGTCGGTGGGATTTCGTGCGATGAAGATCATCTCGTTGACGGCGCCGGGGTTGGCGGTGAGTTCGTCATGCTTGGGGTAGAAGTCCCACGGCATATCGGCGGTGTTGGTCGACAGAAACTGCACGCGTACCTGGCGCGAAGTATCGACCACTTGCTCACCCTCGTACTGCCCACCGGTCTTGCCGTTGATGCCGAAGGCTTTGCACATCACGTCGTAGATCGGCACCAGGGCAAAACCGAACACAAACATCGCTACCACGACCCCGAGCAGGCGGGTGACGAGTTTTTTCATCGAGATCGAGTCAGCCATGGTTCATGCCTCCCCACTAAACCCTGTAGGAGTGAGCCTGCTCGCGATGGGTCCACCGCGGTGTGCCTGACACACCGCCATCGCGAGCAGGCTCACTCCTACAAAAGTCAGGCGTTTCATTTCACTTCCGGCGGTGTGGTGAAGGTGTGATACGGCGCCGGCGACGGCACGCTCCACTCCAGACCTTCCGCACCATCCCAAGGCTTGGCCGGTGCAGGCTCGCCACCCCGAATGGTCTTGATCACGATGAACAGGAAGAAGATCTGCGTCGCGCCGAACATGAACGCGCCAATCGACGAAACCATGTTGAAGTCGGCGAACTGCAGGTTGTAGTCCGGAATCCGTCGCGGCATCCCCGCCAGTCCCACGAAGTGCATCGGGAAGAAGGTCAGGTTCATGCCGACGAACGACAGCCAGAAATGCAGCTTGCCGAGGGTTTCGTCGTACATGTGCCCGGTCCATTTCGGCAGCCAGTAATACGCCGAGGCGAAGATGCCGAAGATCGCCCCCGGCACCAGCACATAGTGGAAGTGCGCGACCACAAAGTAGGTGTCCTGATACTGGAAGTCCGCCGGGGCGATGGCCAACATCAATCCGGAAAAACCACCGATGGAAAACAGGATCACGAACGCCACGGCAAACAGCATCGGTGTCTCGAAGGTCATCGAGCCTTGCCACATGGTGCTGGCCCAGTTGAACACCTTGACCCCGGTCGGCACCGCGATGAGCATCGTCGCGTACATGAAGAACAGCTCGCCGACCAGCGGAATGCCGACCACGAACATGTGGTGCGCCCAGACGATGAACGACAGGAACGCGATGCTCGCCGTGGCGTAGACCATCGAGGTGTAGCCGAACAGCGGTTTGCGCGCGAAGGTCGGGATGATCTGGCTGACCGCGCCGAACGCCGGCAGGATCATGATGTACACCTCAGGGTGCCCGAAAAACCAGAACACATGCTGGAACAGCACCGGGTCACCGCCACCGGCAGCACTGAAGAAACTGGTGCCGAAGTGGATGTCCATCAGCATCATCGTCACGCACCCGGCCAGCACCGGCATCACCGCGATCAGCAGGAACGCGGTGATCAGCCAGGTCCAGACGAACAGCGGCATTTTCATCAGGGTCATGCCGGGGGCGCGCAGGTTGAGGATGGTCGCGATCACGTTGATCGCGCCCATGATCGAACTGATCCCCATCAGGTGGATGGCGAAGATGAAGAAGGTCACGCTTTCCGGCGCATAGGTCGTCGACAGCGGCGCGTAGAAGGTCCAGCCGAAATTCGGCCCGCCACCGGGGGTGAACAGGGTCGACACCAGCAGCAGAAACGCCGCCGGCAGCAGCCAGAAGCTGAAGTTGTTCATCCGGGGCAGGGCCATGTCCGGCGCGCCGACCATCAACGGGATCATCCAGTTGGCGAGGCCGACGAATGCCGGCATCACTGCACCGAAGACCATCACCAGACCGTGCATGGTGGTCATCTGGTTGAAGAACGCCGGTTCGACGATCTGCAAACCGGGCTGGAACAACTCGGCGCGGATCACCATGGCGAACGAGCCGCCAAGCAGGAACATCAAAAACGCAAACCACAGGTACAGCGTGCCGATGTCCTTGTGGTTGGTGGTCAGCACCCAGCGCATCAGGCCTTTGGCGGGGCCGTGGGCGTGGTCGGCGTGACCGTGGTCATCGATGACAGCGCTCATGGCCGGTCTCCTTTACGTGAGTGGGCGGGGCGGGCCGGGGCGCGCTGCCCCGGCCGGTTCACGAGGTACGCGATAGACCGGCTCATTTGCTTTCCGCCTGTTTCAGCTCCAGCACTTCTTTTGGCGTGACCATGTCGCCCTTGTTGTTGCCCCAGGCGTTACGTTCGTAGGTCACGACCGCTGCGATATCGACTTCCGACAGCTGTTTGCCGAACGCCGCCATGGCGGTGCCGGGTTTGCCGTGGAAGACAATGCTCAAGTGATCCTTGATCGGGCCGGTGGCAATTTTCGAGCCCTTGAGCGCCGGGAACATCGGCGGCAGGCCTTGGCCTTCGGCCTGGTGACAGGCAACGCAGGTGGTGTGATAAACCTTGTCGCCGCGCTCCTTGAGTTCGTCGAGGGTCCAATCCTTGCTGGTCAGCTCTTTAAGCTGCGCGGCCTCGGCTTTGCGCTCGGCCAGCCACTTGTCGTAGTCGGCCTTCTCTTTGACCTCGACCACGATCGGCATGAAACCGTGATCCTTGCCACACAGTTCGGCGCACTGGCCACGGTAAAGCCCGGGCTTGTCGACACGCGTCCAGGCCTCATTGACGAACCCCGGGATCGCATCGCGTTTGACCGCAAACGCCGGCACCCACCAGGAGTGGATAACGTCGGCGGAGGTCACGAGGAAGCGCACCTTGGCCCCGGTCGGCAGCACCAATGGCTTGTCGACCTCAAGCAAGTAGTGCTCGCCCTTGGCTTCCTTGTTGTGGATCTGCTCGGCGGGAGTGGCCAGGTTGCTGAAGAACTCGACGTCCTGGCCCAGGTATTTGTAGTGCCACTTCCACTGATAACCGGTGACCTGGATATCGATGTCCGGCTCACTGGTGTCGTACATCTTGATCAGCGTCGCGGTGGCGGGAACGGCCATGGCCACCAGAATCAGCAGCGGCACGACGGTCCACATGATTTCGACGCCGGTGCTTTCGTGGAATTTTGCGGCGACCTGCCCGGTAGAACGGCGGTGCACCATCATCGACCAGAACATGGCGCCGAAGACGATTACCCCGATCACCACACAGATCCAGAAAATGGTCATGTGCAGGTCGAATACTGCGTGACTGATTTCAGTCGCTCCAGGCGCCATATTCACAGTCCAGGCGGCGTTGGCCTGGCTGAAAATCGACCACAACAGGAGGCCCATCCAGACGTGTGGATGTCGCATCATTGCGGGTTCCCCTTATCGTTCTTGTTATCCCGCCGGCTTTCGCCTGCGGCAAGGGAGCGGCTGCATCAGACTACGAACTTGAATCGCCGGGCCTTGCTGCGGGTGCAGTCGGGCGTCATCAGCTAACTCCATTCACTGGCGAGTATAGACAGCGACGGGAAATTGCAATGTGCGCACGTAAATGATCTGAAACAGCGGGTGCTTGCATTCGAGGGCACGAATGGAGAAGGATGCAGACGAGTGGTGGCAAATCGATATAACGCAGTTGCATCAAGGATGAAATAATTATGACAAATGCGTCTTAGCATTTTTCGTAAGCCAGCTAACTTATGTCTTCCCTATTTCATTGCCTTGTTTCCTGGAGTTTTCATGAACACCGCCGCATTGCGCGAGCAGATCCAAACAGCCCAACAACACGAGAAAGACACTGGCCTGCTGACCCGTCAGCTGGAAAGCAAGCTGCCGCATCTACACCCGTCGATCCAGTTACCGGAAGCCGACGCCAATGGTGTGCTGACGCGTTTTGTCGCCGCCTACATCGATGAAGTGCCAGACCTGCTGGATGCAGCCAATGAAGTCGCCAGGGAAGCGGGAATCGAATCGCAGATCAAACCGGTGTTGAAAATCGCCGAGCAGTATTTCCTCCAGCCGCCAGCCATCATGGCCGGGCACGTTGGCCTGGACAGCCTGCTCGACGAAGCCTATCTGGCGCACCGTTTTGTCGAAGAGGTCAACGACCTGTACATCAAGCATTTCGGCCAGCCACTGATCCCCCTGGACATGACGGTCGCCAACTTGATTGCTCACCAATTGATCGGTGAGGAATTTGCCAACCAGCTGGACGAAGCGGTGCATCACGCCATCGACGAGATGCTCAACGACGAGAGTTTTGCCTTGGAATCGGTAGAAATCTACCGCGAAAAACTCAGCAGCCCGGACACCGGCGCCGCGTGGAAACGCTGGCCGTGCATGAGCCGCCGCCTGGGCGTGGGGCTGGAGCTGGATCAGCCTGCTGCCTGAGTTACACACAATCCAATGTAGGAGCTGCCGCAGGCTGCGATCTTTTGATCTTGATTGTTAAAAACAACATCAAAAGATCGCAGCCTGCGGCAGTTCCTACAGGGTTTGAGTTCAACCCGGAGATTTAGCCGGCAGCACCGATTCCGGTATTGGTCCGCACCCTGCCTTCAAGCCTGCGCTTCAACCCCCGCGACTCGATCAACAGCTTCGAGCCCTTCGCCGCATTCGCCCGGCCCCATTCTTCCAGCAACTCCAGACACGAATGGTCGATGTAGCTCAGGTTATTGAGCGGCACATGCACCGTGGTGCCCACTGGAATACTGCCCAGCACCTGCGTCAGCGCCGGAACCTTGAGGAAGGTCGCCGCACCGACCAGGCGCAATTCCATCTCACCGTCCTGCGGCAGATCGATCAGGCTGATCTTCAACCGCGAAGCCTTGAACGCCAGTTTCAACAGGGTCAGACCGAAACCGAGCAGCACACCGGTCAGCAGGTCAGTGAAGATAATTGCCAACGCCGTCGCCGCGTAGGTGAACATCGGCATCCGTCCATATCGGCCCAGACCGCGAAAGGCTTTCAGGTCGACCAGTTTGAAACCGGTGTACACCAGCACCCCCGCCAGACTCGCCACCGGAATGCTTTGCAGCACGCTCGACAGCAACAGCACGAACGCCAGCAGCCACAGGCCATGGAAGATCGTCGAGTAACGCGTGGTCGCACCGGCCTGAACGTTGGCCGAACTGCGCACGATGACCCCGGTCATCGGCAGCGCGCCGACCAGACCGCAGAGCATATTGCCGACACCTTGCGCCGACAGTTCTCGGTCGAAATCCGAACGCACGCCGCTGTGCATGCGATCCACCGCAGCGGCGGACAACAGCGTTTCGGCGCTGGCGATAAACGCCACGGCGAACGCGGCGATCAGCAACGTCGGGTCGGCCAGACTGAGCAGGTCCGCAGGTCTCAGCCAATCGATGGCTTCCGCCAGATTCGCCGGCACCTCGACGCGTTTGACCTGCAAGGCCAGCAGCAGACTCGCCGCGGTCGCCAGACCGACACCGAGCAGCGCACCCGGAATGAACCGCAGCGCATGCGGGCGAAATTTTTCCCACAGCCACATCACCGCAATCGTCGACAGCCCGAGCAATCCGGCCTGCCAGCCGAACGACGGCAAAGCTTGCGTGACTGCCGCCGGGAACGCCGCAAGGTTATCCAGCCCGGAAGGTTTCGGCGATGCATCGAGCATCACATGCACCTGTGAGAGCACGATCAACACGCCGATCCCGGCGAGCATACCGTACACCACCGCTGGCGCCGTAACCCGAAACCAGCACCCGAGCTTCAAGCGCCCGGCGACCAGTTGCAGAAAACCGGCGAGCAGCAGAATCGGCCCGAGCATCTCGATGCCGTGCTGGCGCACCAGCTCGAACACCAACACCGCCAGACCTGCCGCCGGGCCACTGACTTGCAACGGCGAACCCGCGAGCCAACCGACCACCAGACCACCGATGATCCCGGTGATCAAACCCTTGGCCGGCGGTAACCCTGAGGCAATCGCAATACCCATGCACAGCGGCAGGGCGACCAGAAACACAACCACTGAAGCGAGCAGCTCCCGTGGCAACACCGCTTTCAATTGAGCCGCACGCATGGCGATTCTCCCGAAGTTTTCTTCAGGCATGGCAAGGCCGGGTCGCTGAATCAGCGACCGGCGTCAAACCACACAGATGTTTAGGAGGATTTAGAAGCGCGCTTTGGGCGTCGCCACCGGAATCGGATGGCTGCCGTCGAGCGGCAGGAAGCGTCCCTGATCCGCGTCGTAAGCTTTGATTTCGCTGGTTTCGATGTTGTAGACCCAGCCATGGATGAACAGATGACCGTTCGCCATGCGCGAGGCTACCGAAGGATGGGTACGCAAGTGCTGCAACTGGGCGATGACGTTTTCCTCGGTGAGGATCGGCATGCTTTCTTTTTCGTCGGCACAGTGACAGTTGTCATGCACCATGGTTTTCGCGACTTCAGCGTGGCGCAGCCAGGCTTTGACCGTCGGCATCTTTTCCAGGCTGTCCGGATTGAGCACAGCACGCATGGCACCGCAATCGGAGTGGCCGCAGATGATGATGTGCTGCACACCGAGGGCCAGCACCGCGTATTCGATCGCGGTGGAAACGCCGCCGTTCATCTGGCCGTATGGCGGGACAACATTGCCCACGTTACGGGTCACGAACAGATCGCCCGGCGAGCTCTGGGTGATCAGCTCGGGGACGATGCGCGAGTCGGCGCAGGTGATGAACATCGCTTTTGGCGCCTGGGCCGTGGCGAGTTTCTTGAAGAGTTCTTCCTGCTGCGGAAAAACCTCATGATGAAAATGCAAAAAGCCGTCTACGATCTGTCGCAGCGCTGCATCGGCGGATTCCGCTTCAGGGGTTTGCGCCGACACAGCCAACGGCTGTTTATCCTTGTCACTCATGATTCATCCTCTTAGGCGGATTCAGGGAGTCTTCCCCGGTATTCCGGTATGAAGCCAGTGGCTGTTTAAAACTATCCGGGTCATCCCGACCCGTCAGTCACTCGATGAACAAGGTAGCCGCCGAAACTTAACTCAAACTGAATCAAACGCTCTAGAACGTGTGTTCCAGGTCACAAAAACGTGACTGGGTGTTTTCGGCGGAAGGATTCCAACCCCTCAACCATAGGCCAATTGTCGCTAAATCAACGACATCTGGCGACCCGGCGGACAGAAGGCAGTGCAATCGAGGTTGTAGCCTTCGCGGTGATTTAAACCAAGACGTTTAATTACCTTCGAAAACCTCTGAGCCAACAGATCGGCGAACGGTCCTTCACCGCGCATGCGTGCGCCAAAACGGCTGTCGTAGAGCTCGCCGCCGCGGCTCTGGCGGATCAGGCTCAGCACATGCGCCGCCCGTTGCGGGTAGTGCGCGGCCAGCCACTCTTCGAACAGCGGCGCCACCTCCAGCGGCAGACGCAGCATCATGTAGGCCGCACTTTGCGCCCCTGCGGCGTGGGCCTCGGTGAGCAGGTTTTCGATTTCGCTGTCGTTGATCATCGGAATCATCGGCGAACACAGCACACCGACCGGAATCCCCGCTTCGCGCATGACCCTGATAGCGCGCAACCGCGCCTTGGGGGCTGCCGCTCGCGGTTCGAGGATACGTTTAAGTTCGTCGTCCAGCGTGGTCAGGCTGATCATCACTGCCACCAGTCGTTGTTCGGCCAACTCGGTCAGCAGGTCGAGGTCGCGCAGAATCAGCGAGCCCTTGGTGACGATGGTCACCGGATGCCTGTAGCGCAGCAGCACTTCGAGGGTCTGGCGGGTGATCTTGTGTTCGCGCTCGATCGGCTGATACGGATCGGTGTTGGAGCCGAGATTGATCGGCGCACATTGATAACCGCGTTTGCTCAGTTGTTCTTCCAATACCTGAGCGGCATTGGTCTTGGCGATCAGCCGGGTTTCGAAATCCAGCCCCGGCGACATGTCCCAATAGGCGTGACTGGGCCGCGCATAGCAGTAGATGCAGCCATGCTCGCAGCCGCGATAGGGATTGATCGAACGATCGAAGGGTAAATCCGGCGAAGTGTTGCGGGTGATGATGGTTTTCGCGGTTTCGATCATCACCTCGGTGTTCTGAGTCTCGGGCACTTCCTGATACCAGCCATCGTCCTCGGCTACCGAGCGGTTCGGCGCGAAGCGGTTGTGCGGATTGGTCGCGGTGCCGCGACCGCGAGGTGGTAATGCAGTAGACATGAAAAAACGCCCCGATACTGTATATGCACACAGTATCGGGGCGTTGCGCATCTGGCTAGTGCCGTTGGGCGACTGGTCAGTTGTGTTCTGTTACCTGACCGAGATCATCATTGGAGGTATGTTTCATGTCCTCCTTGCGCAGTTCGGCGACATCGGCGGCAGTCACCGGCGCGCCCTTGTTGCCCCAACTGCCACGGATAAAGCTCACCACATCCGCCACTTCCTGATCCGACAGGCGCCAGGCGAAACCGGGCATGGTGAAGGTCGACGGTGCCGTGTGCGTCGCCGGCAACGTACCGCCCTTGAGCACGATGTGGATCAGCGATGTCGGGTCTTCCGATTGCAGCACCGGATTACCGGCCAGCGCAGGGAATACCCGGGTGTAACCGTGGCCATCGGTGCGGTGGCACGCGGCGCAGTTGTCGATGTATACCGAAGCACCGCGCTGACTGTCATCGCCGTTCCACAGGGCTTTCGCCGCTGTCTCGTCGTACTGATGCGGCTGATCGTTCGGATCGGTGGCCGGCAGTGACTTGAGGTAGCGGGCAATCGCCGTCAGGTCGGCGTCGGTCATGTATTGCATGCTGTGGGTGACCACATCGCTCATGCCGCCGAACACCGCGCTGCGATCGCTGCGTCCGGTCTTGAGGAATTGCACCAGTTGCTCCTCGCTCCAGCTGCCGAGGCCGTCCTTGTGATCGCCGCGCAAGCTCTTGGCGATCCAGCCTTCCAGCGGCGCACTGCCGGCGAGGAAGTTGCTGCCATCGGCAGCGCTGAGGGATTTTTCCTGCATGGTCAGCGCGCGTGGCGTGTGGCAGGCACCGCAGTGGCCGAGGCCTTCGACCAGATAGGCGCCACGGTCGATCACCGGGTCGGCACTCGTCGCTTTATAGTCCTCGACCTTCGGCGCAAACATCCAGCGCCAGCCCATCAGCGGCCAGCGCATGCTCAACGGCCACGGAATGTCACTGGCCTTGTTCTCCTGCGCGACCGGTTCAACGCCGTGCATGAAATACGCGTACAGCGCCTGCATGTCGGTTTCGCTGACGCGTGCGTAGGACGGATACGGCATCGCCGGGTACAACGTACTGCCGTTCCTGGCGACACCATGGCGCACGGCCTGATCGAAATCCTCGAAGCTGTATCCACCAATACCGGTTTTATCCGGGGTGATGTTGGTCGAGTAGATCGTGCCGATCGGGGTTTCCATCGGCAGGCCACCGGCGAACGGCTTGCCGTCCTTGGCGGTGTGGCAGGCTACGCAGTCACCGGCGCGGGCGAGGTACTCGCCCTGTTTGATCAAGGCGTGATCAATTTCAGCCGCATGGAGTGCGGCGCTACCGAGCAGCGCCAAAGTCGCGATAACGAGATTCTTCATGGTCATCGCTCCTTAAGCCTGCACCAGCGGGCCGGGGTTTTTCAGGTATTGCTCGCGGATCGCTTTCGCCGACCAGTAGGTCAGTGCGGCAACCAGGCCCGTCGGGTTGTAACCCAGGCCTTGCGGGAACGCCGAGGCGCCGGGCACGAAGACGTTGTGCACGTCCCAGCTCTGCAGATAACGGTTCAGCGCGCTCTTCTTCGGATCGGTACCCATGATCGCGCCGCCGTTGAGGTGGGTGGTCTGGTAGGACGCGGTGTTGAAGTGGTCGCCGACTTTCTTGCCGATCACGGCAATGGCTTTCGGGCTCATCGCTTCGGCGACCTTGCCCATTTTCTCGACCATGAAGCGGTTCATCTTGATGTCGTTTTCCTGCCAGTCGAAGGTCATTCGCAGCAACGGCAAGCCGTAGGCGTCGCGGTACACCGGATCGAGGTCGAGGTAGTTGCCTCGGTAGGACTGATGCGCGCCGTGAGCGTCCATCGACACCTGGTGGGTGTAGTAATCGGCGGTGGCGCGTTTCCAGTCACTGCCCCACGCGGGAGTGCCCGGCGGGTTCGAGGTACCGGCAATCGGCCGGCTGCCAGCCTGGTTGACCCACATCGGCGAGCCGCCGACGAAGCCGTGGGGACCGTGGTCGAAGTTGTCGGCGTTGAAGTCGTCCAGCGCCACGCCGTTGCCGCCGGCGCCGATGAAGTTGTTGGTGTGGGTGTCCTTGTCGAAGAACGCCTTGATGGTCGCCATGTTCTGGTAGGCGAAGTTACGCCCGACCACGCCTTCGCCAGTGATCGGGTCGTACGGCTTGCCAATCCCTGAGAGCAGCATCAGACGCACGTTGTGCAACTGGAACGCGCCGAGGATCACCAGATCCGCCGGTTGTTCGATCTCGCGACCCTGACCGTCGATGTAGGTCACGCCGGTGGCTTTGGATTTCGTGCTGTCGAGGTTGACGCGCAGCACGTGCGAGTTAGGCCGCAGCTCGAAATTCGGCAGCGGCTTGAGCGCCGGCAGAATGTTCACGTTCGGCGAGGCTTTGGAATACATGTAGCAGACATAGCCGCTGCAGAAACCGCAGAAGTTGCACGGGCCCATTTGCGCGCCGTAAGGATTGGTGTACGGCCCTGACGTATTCGCGGACGGCAGGTTGTAGGGTTTGTAACCGACTTCTGTAGCCGCTTTGCCGAACAGCTGTGCGGACACGGTGTTCTTCTGCGCTTCCAGCGGGAACGGGTTGGAGCGATCCGGCGCGTACGGGTTGCCGCCCTTGCCCTGACCGACCAGTTGGCCCTTCACGGTCCAGGCCTGGCCGGAGGTGCCGAAGACTTTCTCGGCGAAATCGAAGAACGGCTCCAGTTCTTCATAACTGACGCCGAAGTCCTGGATGGTCATGTCTTTGGGGATAAAGCTTTTGCCGTAGCGCTCTTCGTAGTGGCTGCGCATGCGCAACTCGATCGGATCTACGCGAAAGTGCACGCCCGACCAGTGCAGACCGGCGCCGCCCACACCATTACCCGGCAGGAACGCACCCAACTGGCGGTTCGGCAGAGCAATGTCGTTGACGCTATGACGGATGGTGACGGTTTCTTTCGAGATGTCTTGAAAGAGTTTTTTGCGCACGCTGTAGGTGAGTTCGTCGATCACCTGCGGATAGTTGCCGTCGGGGTAGGTGTCCTGCATCGGCCCACGCTCCAGCGCCAGCACGTTGAGACCCGCTTCGGTCAGCTCCTTGGCCATGATCGCGCCGGTCCAGCCGAAACCGACGATGACCGCGTCTACTTTCTTCATTACCGTTGCCATGCTTACGCCCTCTCGCCGCGAATCGAAACTGCCGGGAAGGGGTATTGCTCGTTGCGTTCCACCCAATCCATGAAATCGGCGCGGGCGCCGGGGAAGCCGATCATGGTCCAGCCGACCATGCCTTTGTTGCCACCGTGGATCGGGTCGCAGAAGAACCCTTCCTTGGTGTTTTGCAGCAACAGATTGAAGAAAATCTTCGCTGGAACGGCGTCGAATTGCGCTTTTCCGGCTTCGAGTTGCTTGAGCAAATCGTCTCGGGTAGCGCTGTCTTGCTCAGCAAATACTTTACCGTTGAGGGATTTTGCCCACTGATCCGTGGCGGCGATGCCGAGGCGGTAGATCTCTTTGGGTACCAGTTTGCTCTGCCAGCCCATTTCCGGAGCGGCGTCGGCATTGAACGGGCCTTGCATGTACCACAGGGCACCGGCGGCGTACGGCGTATTCATCTGACGGTCGATGTATTCCGGCACACCGGCCTCTAGCGCTCCCGGGCCCTGGGCATCGTTGGGGATCAATTGCGCGACGGCGGCATTGATGAATGCCCATTCCTCAGCCGTGAAATAGTTCGGCTGGTAAACACCGGCGTCGGTGCGAGCCGGTTGCGCGGCCGGTGCAGCAGGCGCGGCTTCGGGCGCCGCTTGCAGCACACTGCTGCCCAGGCTGGTGCCGGCCAGGGTGACCACCGGAATCAGGGTCAGGGATTTGCGTAAAAACTCACGCCGCGGGTTGTCTCGATCTTCATCAGACATGGGGGTGCACCTCATCAGGCATTAGGGGACAGCCGTTTCTGCGAACGGCTTGAGGATTTTTCGTCGAGACGGATCCGGTCTGGCCCGGAAAAAGGGGACGCGTCTGCAACATGATGTGACAAATGGTAGCAGGCTAAGCTTCCGGATAAACCGATTCAGCGGAAAAAAGACCGGTTTTCTTAACTGCAATGGTCGAAAGCGTGCGGATTCACGTTTCTTTGACAGCCGCCTCACAGGGCTTTGACCGCGCAACGCCGAAGCTGCGTTTCCCCTCATCGATGAATCCCGACACGGTCACCCCAGCATGTCCCGAGTGCGTTTTTTCCCTGCCTTGTGTTTATCGTTTCTAGCGCTGTTGTCCTGGCTGCCGGCCCAGGCTGCGACGCCAGCGACAGCCCGGCCCGCTGATTGGGCGCAACCGGTCGAAGTGCAATACAACCTGTTCCAAATCTCACCGACGCTCTATCGCAGCGCCTTGCCCGATGGCGGCGCGGTGCCGTTGCTGAAAAATCTCAAGGTCGCCACGGTGATAAATTTCCTGCCGGAAGCGGATAGCGACTGGCTGTCGGAGCCTGGCATCAATCAACTGCAACTGCCGTATCGCACCAACCACGTCGATGACGCCGATGTGCTGAAGACGCTACGTGCCATTCAGGCTGCCGAAGCCAGTGGCCCAGTACTGATGCATTGCAAGCACGGCTCCGATCGCACTGGCCTGATGGCGGCGATGTATCGCGTGGTAGTGCAGGGCTGGAGCAAAGAAGACGCCTTGAGCGAGATGACCCAAGGTGGCTTTGGTGAGAGTGGGCACTTTCGCGACAGCGTGCGCTACGTGATGCAGGCCGATGTCGACAAGCTGCGCACGGCGCTGGCCAATGGTGATTGCAGCACCAGCGCGTTCGCCACTTGCTCGATGAAGAGCTGGTTTCAGTCAGTCAATCTGAAGTGAATCCAACCTCCCACGGCTTTGCGCTGTGGGAGGTCATGTCGCGACTCAGTCTTCAGTCTTCTTCTTGAGCTTCGGATTCGGAAAGAACTGCACCGCTTGTACGGTCTTGTCCGTCGCAGGTTTGCTGATAGCGCTGGTGTTGACCCGCGTGCCCAACTCTTTGGGCACCGAAAGCCCTTGCTCATTGAGCGTGTCGGAGTAACCGCAAGCGACACATTCACGGTGCGGCACGCTGTCTTCGTTCCACATCATCAACTTGTCCGGCTCGCTGCACGCCGGGCATACAGCCCCGGCGATAAAGCGTTTCTTGGTAATCACAGGCCCGTCACTCATGCTGCCGCGTCCTCACTCAGGCCGCTGTGGCGCAACAGTGCGTCAATCGACGGCTCACGGCCACGGAAGTCGACGAACAGCACCATCGGTGCCTGCGAACCACCGCGCGCCAGAATCGCCTCGCGGAAAGCACGACCGGTTTCAGCGTTGAGCACGCCGTCTTCTTCGAACTTCGAAAAAGCATCTGCCGAGAGCACTTCAGCCCACTTGTAGCTGTAGTAACCCGCCGCGTAACCGCCGGCGAAGATGTGCGCGAAGCTGTTGGGGAAGCGGTTGTAGGCCGGCGGACGCATCACCGACACCTCGTCACGCACGCCTTCGAGCACTTGCAGCACGCTGCGGCCGTCACCGTGGGTGGCGTGCAGTTCGAAGTCGAACAGCGAGAATTCCAGCTGACGAACCATCATCAGGCCGGACTGGAAGTTTTTCGCCGCGAGCATTTTTTCCAGCAGGTCCTGCGGCAGCGGTTCGCCGCTTTCGTAATGACCGGAAATCAGCGCGAGGCCTTCCGGCTCCCAGCACCAGTTTTCCATAAACTGGCTTGGCAGCTCGACCGCATCCCACGCCACGCCGTTGATGCCGGAAACACCGGCGTGATCAACACGGGTCAGCAAGTGATGCAGGCCATGGCCGAATTCGTGGAACAGCGTGGTCACTTCGTCGTGGGTCAGCAGCGCAGGCTTGCCGCTGTCGGCCGGGGTGAAGTTGCACACCAGATTGGCCACCGGGCTTTGCAGCACGCCGTCGACGGTGCGACGACGGTCGCGGGCGCCGTCCATCCACGCACCGCCACGCTTGTTAGCGCGGGCGTAGAGGTCGAAGAAGAAGCGGCCGACGTGCTGGCCGTTTTCCTTGATCTCGAACAGGCGAACGTCCGGATGCCAGGTGTCGAAGCCTTTCTGTTCGGCGATTTCGATGCCGTACAGGCGCTGAACGATGGCGAACAGACCGCCCAGGACTTTATCGATCGGGAAGTAGGCGCGCAGGGTTTCCTGGGCGACGCTGTAGCGTTGCTCACGGAGTTTTTCACCGTAGAAACCGCTGTCCCAGCTTTGCAGGTCGGCGCAGCCCTGTTCGGCGGCGTAGGCGCGCAGCTGTTGCAGATCCTGTGCGGCAAACGGTTTGCTGCGCTTGGCCAGATCACGCAGGAAGCTCAGCACCTGATCGCTGGATTCGGCCATTTTGGTGGCCAGGCTCAGCTCGGAGAAACTGGCGAAACCCAGCAACTTGGCCAGTTCCTGACGCAGATCGAGGATCTCTTCCATCACCGGGCCGTTATCGTTCTGACCGGCGTTCGGGCCTTGATCCGAGGCGCGGGTGCAGTAGGCGGCATAGACTTCTTCACGTAGCGCACGGTCTTGCGCGTAGGTCATCACCGCGTAGTAGCTCGGGAATTCCAGAGTGATCAGCCAGCCGTCGAGGCCTTTGGCTTGCGCGGCGGCAGCCATTTGCGCCTTGGCCGAGTCGGTCAGGCCGGCGAGCGCGGCTTCGTCGCTGACGTGCTTGGTCCATGCCTGCGTGGCATCGAGCAGTTGATTGGAGAAGCGGCTGCCCAGCTCGGACAGTTTGCTTTGCACTTCGGCGTAGCGTTTCTGTTCGGCTTCCGGCAGGTCGATACCCGACAGACGGAAGTCACGTAGGGCGTGTTCCAGAATAGTCTTCTGCGCCACGTCGAAACCGGTGGCTTGCGGGCTGTTGGCCAGTGCTTCATAAGCCTGGAACAGCTCGCGGTTCTGGCCCATTTCGGTGGAGTAGGCGCTCAGGGCTGGCAGGCACGACTCGTAGGCTTCACGCAATTCAGCGCTGTTGCACACGGCATTGAGGTGGCTGACCGGGCTCCAGGCAGCACCGAGGCGGTCATTGAGTTCGTCCATCGCCAGAACCAGACCGGCCCAGGTAGGGTTCTGAACCTGAGTCTTGAGGATTTCGGCAATGGCGGCGCGGTTGTCGGCCAGGATCGTTTCGATGGCGGGCAGGACGTGTTCGGCACGGATCGTGGAGAACGGTGGCAGGTCGTAGGACTGCAGCAGAGGGTTGTTCACGCTCACGGTTGGCACCTTGGCTGGGGAAACATTGCCCCATCTTAATTACAATCGGCATTCACCGCAGCTATCGGCGACAGAGAGAGAAATTATCGTGTCCCTTCGCAAGTACCAGAATCACACCCCGCAGTTGAGTAAAGGCGCGTTTGTCGACGGCTCGGCAGTGGTGATCGGCGACGTCGAAATCGGCGAAGACAGCTCCGTCTGGCCGCTGACCGTGATCCGTGGTGACATGCACCGCATCCGCATCGGTGCGCGCACCAGCGTGCAGGACGGCTGCGTGTTGCACATCACCCACGCCGGCCCGTTCAACCCCGACGGCTTCCCGCTGCTGATCGGCGATGACGTGACCATCGCCCACAAAGTCATGCTCCACGGCTGCAGCGTCGGTAGCCGCGTATTGATCGGCATGGGCAGCATCGTCATGGACGGCGCGGTGGTCGAGGACGATGTGATCATCGGCGCTGGCAGCCTTGTGCCACCGGGCAAACGCCTGGAAAGCGGCTTCCTCTATGTGGGTAGCCCGGTGAAACAGGTCCGTCCGCTGACCGACAAGGAAAACGCGTTCTTCACTTACAGCGCGGCCAACTACGTAAAGCTCAAGGACCTGCATCTAGCCGAAGGCTACGACACACTCTGAATCGAATTTGCGACTGCTCAGGAATACTCATGCATTACCAAACCGTACTGTTCGACCTCGATGGCACCCTGACCGACCCGCGTGAGGGCATCACCCGTTCCATTCAGTTTGCCTTGGCCAAACTCGGCATCGATGAACCGGACCTGACCAAGCTCGAACACTTCATCGGCCCGCCACTGTTGCAGGCGTTCATGCAGTTCTACGATTTCGATGAAGCCAAGGCGTGGCAGGCGGTGAATTTCTATCGTGAACGCTTTAAGGTCACCGGCCTGTACGAGAACCGCGTGTTTGAGGGTGTCACGCCGTTGCTGGAAACCCTGAGCGGGCAAGGTCGGCAGCTGTACATCGCGACATCGAAGCCGTGGGAATTCGCCCGCGAGATCGCCCGGCATTTTGATTTCGCCCGGCACTTCAAGGTGATTTACGGCAGCGAACTGGATGGCACGCGGACCAACAAGGTCGAGCTGATTGCCCATCTGCTGAAAGAGGAAGGGCTGGATCCTGCGAATACGCTGATGATTGGCGATCGCAAGCATGACTTGATCGGGGCGCGCAGCAACGGTCTGGATGCGGCGGCGGTCGGTTATGGGTTTGGCAGTTTTGAAGAGTTGAATGCCGAAGCACCGGCTTATCACTTCGAGACACTGGATCAGTTGCATCAGGCCTTTTTGCAGCGCTGATTAGATTACTATCGCGAGCAGGCTCACTTCTACATTTGGAACGCATTCCCCTGTAGGAGTGAGCCTGCTCGCGATGACTTACTCCCAATCAACTCAACTGTTTGGATCTGCCAACATTTTCAAAGCCGCCTTTCGCTCAGCCCCCGGTAACCCACCCAACCGCTCAACCTGCGCATAAAACCTCAGCCAATCCCCCCCAACCTGCCTGAACAACGCCGCAAACGCCGGCACCCACTGGTCATACAACCCAAACGGCAACAACCGCGCATTGTTCAACGGCGCGTTCACCCAGGCGTCATAACGCTTGTCTCCATCCCACTGACTGTCGCTCATTTTCCGATAATCCCGGCGAAACTGTTCGAACTCCGCCGCCTTGCGTTCGCGCATCTGTTCGGTCGACAGCGGCTGTGCATACAATTTTTCCAACCGAGACCGCACATCCAGCACCAACTCGATGAACTGATCCCGCTGCTTCAACCGTGAGTCAGTGTCCGCTGGCAACCCGCGAAACGCCCGCCACTGCCGGGTGCCTTCCTGCTCGACAAACGTGGCGAAGGACTCGTTGAACTCGGTGTCGTCCTTCACATAAAAGCATTGATGAGCCAGCTCGTGAAAGATCAGCGTGGCCAGGCGTTCATCACCCCAGCCCATCATTGAATTAAGAATGGGATCGTTGAACCAGCCGAGCGTCGAATAGGCCTCAACACCGCCAATCGACACGTCCATGCCTTGCAAGCGCTGGATCGCCGCCTCACCGCGGGCCGCGCTCTGGCTGTAGTAACCCCGATAAGCCACGCAGCCGGCAATCGGGAAACAATGGTTCTGCGGCGTCAGGGAAAACTCCTGAGTGGCGAACACATTCCACACCACAAACGGTCGGCCAATGTCGGCATACAGGCGATAGCTCTGGTTGTCCGGCAGGTGCAGATGCTCGCTGGCGAACGCCCGGGCCTTTTGTGACTGGGCCAGGTGCGTGCGTAATTTCGCTTCGCGGCTCGGGTCGGCAATGATTTTTTCCACCGGCTCGCGCGCCCGCAGCAATTGCAGCTGGCCGCTGGCCAACTGGCTGTAATAGCTGACGCTGGCGCAACCGTTGAGCAACAAAAACATCACACCCGGAAACAAAACCCGAAAAACGCGATCAAGTAACCCAAGGCTTGGAAACGGCCTGCTCAAAATAAGAAATCCCCCGGAGAGTCTGCTCGCAAGACTATCCCGCCTAAAGGAGCACCGCTATGCGCATGTTGATGCTGTCAGGGGGCCTGCTGACGCTGGCCGGTTGTGCCAATTTCGGAATGCCCGAACCCGACCCTTCGCAAGCCTGGATCGATCTCGATGCCCGGCAACAGGATACGGCGCTGCAAGCGCTGCAAGTCGATACCCGGGCGACCACCGACAAACGCTACTTCGAAGTGCAGCCCGGTAGCCATGAGCTGAAGGTGCGTTATCAATTTCCGGTAGAGGCGACCAATATCGGTCCCGATGCCGAACCGCTGTGGCGCGATTGCCAGTTGAGTGTGAAATTCAAGGATTTCAACGCGGGCCAGCGTTACCAGTTGCAGGCCGGCAGTATCGGATTCCGACCTTGGGCCAAGCTTTATGACGAGCAGCGAAAAGTGGTAGGCCAGGGCACGCCGGCAGGCTGTCAACGCACCTGAACGGCGCTATGCTGAGTGTCCGGGCCAGTGGGTATTCATCATGCGCAAATTGCTTTCATTGATCGTTGCCAGCCTTTTGACCGGTTGCCAGACGCCGCTGCCCCCGGTCGATCCGCAAATGGCCTGGGTCGACTTTTCGACGCCGACGCCGGGCGGCAAATTACTGATGGCTGAGCGTCTCGACAATCAACGGCTGAATGACGGGCGCTACTTTCAGGTCACCCCCGGCAGTCACGAGCTGCGCGTGCGCTTCGACTTTGAAGTGTTTGGCGGGGGCGGCGCATTGATGACCGGGCCGGTAGAGCGCCTGTGTTACCTGTACATACGCTACGACCATTTCGAGGCGGGGCAACGTTACCTGCTGGAGGGGCGTTCGCTGGCGTTCACCCCGAGTGCCCGGCTTTATAACGCCAGACGCGAGATCGTTGCTGAAGATCGCCAATACAACTGCATCAACTGAAGCGCCTCAGCTATCGTTCTTCTGGTAGATGATAGCTTTGGTGCCGTTCTCACATGAACCGACCACCATGGCGATGTCATGCTTTGCTGCTTCTTCCTTGCTGACGATTTCCAGTGTGTAGGACGGCACTGCTTTAGCCTGGATCTTGACTTCGATCTCTTTCTTGAGTTCTTCGCAGTCTTTGGGTGCGGCAAAAACCGAGGTGGCCAGTGCACTGCAGAGAATCGCCAAGCCGATACGTTTCATGAGTGAAGCTCCCTGAGGCAGCGCGCACGGGCGTGCGCTGAAGCTGCTGTCATTGATTCGACCATACTTTTACCGCGAGGGTTCTGACTTCGCTCACAAGTTGTTCTGAAGGTTTAAATCTTGGGAGATCTGCAGATTGCTATCGCGAGCAGGCTCACTCCTACAGGGAATCCTGGTCGCTCACAATAATTGTGTCCGCTGGAGATCAACTGTAGGAGTGAGCCTGCTCGCGATAGCGCCAGACCGGTCAACCCAAAATCAACTGACCAGCGAAGCCTCAAGCGTAATCTTCGCATTCAGCACTTTGGATACCGGGCACCCTTCCTTGGCCTTGTTGCTCAGCTCTTCAAACTGCGCCTGCGTCGCCCCCGGGATTTTCGCCTTGAGGATCAGCTTCACCGCCGTGATAGCGAACCCGCCATCCACTTGGTCGAGGGTCACTTCCGCATTGGTATCGATGCTGTCGGCCTTCAGGCCCGCATCGCCCAAAATCATCGAAAACGCCATGGAGAAACAACCGGCATGCGCAGCGCCGATCAGTTCTTCCGGGTTGGTGCCCTTGCCGCCTTCGAAGCGCGCCTTGAAGCCGTAGGGTGCTTCTCTGAGGACACCGGTTTCGGTGGAGATCGAGCCGATGCCGGTTTTCAGATCGCCTGCCCAATGTGCGGATGCTTTCTTCACGATAGCCATGTCTGCCTCCTCAAGATCTGACGCGGAAACGCCGCGTCGTCGTGGTTTTTGCTTGCAAGGCTTCTGAGGATAGACGTCGGAACAAAGTTCAGCCCGTCTGAATCGTTGACTTTTTTAGTAGGAAATATCTTCGCTGCTATTGAAACTCGGGTATATGCCCTCATTGCATGAAACACGCTTATGGATTCGGCAGGGTTTCGTTCGCTAAGAAAAACCTGCCGCCTCACTCGGAGACGCAGGTTTATGAAGCAACTGTCCGACGTAAAATTTTCTACCCTCGATCTGGTGCCGGTGCGCGAAAATGGCAGCCCGGCGCAGTCGCTACGCAACTCGCTGGACCTGGCGCAGCACGTCGAAAAATTTGGCTACACGCGGTTCTGGGTGGCTGAACACCACAACATGGACGGCATTGCCAGTTCCGCGACCTCGGTTTTGCTGGGTTATCTGGCGGGCGGCACGTCGACCATTCGTGTCGGCTCCGGTGGCGTTATGTTGCCTAACCATGCGCCGCTGGTGATTGCCGAGCAGTTCGGTACGCTGGAAAGTTTGTATCCGGGGCGGATTGATCTGGGTCTTGGCCGCGCGCCGGGATCCGATCAGATGACCGCTCGTGCGCTGCGCCGCGAACGCTCCGGCAGCGCTGATGATTTTCCCGAAGACGTCGCCGAACTGGTGCGCTTCCTCGGCCCGCGTACCCCGGATCAGCGTGTGATCGCGATGCCGGGCACGGGCACCAATGTGCCGATCTGGTTGCTCGGTTCCAGTCTGTTCAGTGCGCAGTTGGCCGGTGAACGCGGTTTGCCCTACGCCTTTGCCTCGCATTTCGCCCCGCGTTTCATGCACGAGGCGATCCGCGTCTACCGCAATCACTTCAAGCCGTCGGCGGTGCTCGACAAGCCGTACGTGATGCTCGGTGTGCCGTTGGTGGCAGCGGATACCGATGAACATGCCGATTATCTGGCGACGTCGGTGTATCAGCGCATTCTGGCGTTGATGCGTGGGCAGAGCCTGGTGCAGCGTCCGCCAGTGAAAACCATGGAAGGCTTGTGGTTGCCGCATGAGCGTGAGGCGGTGGGGGATTTCCTTGGGCTGGCGATGGTCGGTAGCCCAGCGAAAATCCGCGCGAAGCTGGAGGTGTTGGTGGAACAGACTCAAGCGGATGAGCTGATTTTCACCAGTGATCTCTACGAACACGCTGATCGTGTGCATTCGTACGAATTGTTGGCGCAGGTTATGAAGGGCTGAAAGGCACCCCCACCCTAGCCCTCTCCCAGAGGGAGAGGGGACTGACCGGGTTGAATAATCGAGATACGCCGACCTGAGATATCCAGTCGTACTCAGGTTCTGATACAACCCACGATCTGCCCCCTCTCCCCCTCGCCCCCTTGGGGGAGAGGGCTGGGGTGAGGGGGATCAATCTCAAACACACCACAAATCTTTCAGACACAAAAAAGCCGACGCCTTCACGTCGGCTTTTGCATTTCAGGCGCGATCAACCGCGCTGGTAGACGATTTCCTTGGTGCCACCTTCGCAGGTGCCAACGACGTCGCCGCCAGCCGCTGCGCCCTTGTCGACAATCTCCAGCGAATACCCGGAAACGCCCTTGGCATCCAGCTTCGCCGCAATCTCGCTTTTCAGCTCTTCACATGGCTTACCGGCAGCAAACGCACCACCCGCAAGGCTCAACAAACCTACTGCCAACATGAACTTCTTCATCGGTCGCACTCCCTGGTCGGATTGAAAGAGGCGGGCATCAGGTCATCCACCCGATGCACTCACCCTGTAGCGCTTTGCCATTCCTATGGCACTCGGCCAGCGCGCAAGTTCAGAAGACTAGACCAAACTCAGCTGCTGGCAATGCGGAAGCCGACTTTCAGCGTCACCTGAAAGTGCGCAGCCTTGCCGTCCTTGATGTGGCCACGGGTGTCGACTACTTCAAACCACTCAAGATGCTTGATGCTCTTGTTGGCTTCGGCCAGCGCGTTGTTGATGGCGTCTTCGATGCTGCTGGCGGACGAACCGACCAGCTCGACTTTCTTGTACGTGTGATGGTCACTCATGGCGATCTCCTTGGCGTGTGGATTTGAGACTAGCAGTGAATCTGCACTGTGGATTTCGGCGCCCCTGCGCGGACGAAGTTCAGAATTTCTGCACTTTCTCAAACCGCTGAAGTCCCAACCAACACACGCCACTCATCACCAATGCAGGAGAGCCACCATGGCCAACACCTCTTTACGTAAAGCCTCGTTGCAAAGCATGGAAGCCGAGATCGAGAGTCTGCTCAAGTCGTTGGAAAGCCTGAAGGACGACGCTTCGGACGAGTCGCGCAAGACCCTCAAGGCGCTGAAAAGCAATGCTGAAAGCGCGCTGAAACATTCGCGTCACCTGCTCAGCGACGCCTATGAAGAAGTCAAAGTGAAAACCCGCGAGACCGGGATCGCCACCCGCGACTACGCCCAGGAACATCCGTGGACGACTGCCGGTGTGGCGGTTGGTGCGATCGGCTTGCTCGCCGCTTACTTGCTGTTCAAGCGCGGCGAGTGATCGCTCTGGCGCAGCTCGTTCTTGAGCCATTGCGCCAGTTGCCGGGCGCGCCCGTCAGCGGCGCGCTTGGGTAGCCACAACGCCAGTTGCGCCGGGGTTTCACAAAAGCCCCAGGGCGCAACCAGGCGACCGGCCTTCAAATCTTCCATCACCAATGGTTCCGGCGCGATTGCCACACCAAGACCCGCGACCGCTGCCTCCAGCAAATAATACAAATGCTCGAAACCCTGTCCCGACTTCAATGCTTTGGCATCGAGGTGGTTTTGTTGCGCCCAACTCGGCCACGCCTGTGGACGAGAGGTCGTGTGCAGCAGCGGTTCATCGAGCAGCGCCGAGGCTGGTGCGGTTTGCAGGCGTTGATAGCCACTGAACAGCGGGCTCATCACCGGGCCGATGCGTTCTGCGGCCAATTCGTAAACTTGCATATCTGCCGGCCATGGCGGCTCGGCGAACAGCAGCAAAGCGTCCAGACCGGGACGTCGTGGATCGAGATCGCCTTCGCCGGCTGACAGGTGCAGGCGCAAGTCTGGAAGATCGGCATTCAAGCGCCCCAAGCGCGGAATGAACCAGCGTGCCAGCAGACTTCCGGAGCAACCCAGGACGAACGGTGCATCGGCGGTGTTCTGCGTGAGTTCAGCACAAACACTGCGCAAGCGATCAAAAGCCTCACCGCTGGCATCGCGTAAACGCAGGCCGGCATCTGTGAGTTTCAGGCCGCGCCCGTCCTTGACGAAGAGACTGACACCCAAGTGCTCTTCCAGCACCTTGAGCTGACGACTGACTGCGCCATGGGTGACGTGCAGTTGCTCGGCGGCCTGACTGACACTGTTCAGCCGGGCGGTGGCTTCGAACGCACGCAAGGCGTTCAGCGGAGGAAGGTCATGGCTCATGGTATCTGTGAGTTTTCCTGACAGGTTGTGGCGATCTTATCGGTTTTCAGCCTGGAAGGTCAGGGGTAGAGTGGTCGTCATTGTCTTTTGACCCGAATTCACCTGGAGCAACTCATGACCCAGACTTCGAACACCTCTGATCTGCGTAACGGCCCGGACGATAACGGCCTGTTCGGCTCGTTCGGTGGCCGCTACGTGGCGGAAACCCTGATGCCGTTGATCCTCGATCTGGCTCGCGAATACGAAGCGGCCAAGGAAGATCCGGCATTCAAAGAAGAATTGGCCTACTTCCAGCGCGACTATGTCGGACGTCCGAGCCCGCTGTACTTCGCCGAACGCCTGACCGAATTCTGCGGCGGCGCGAAGATTTATCTCAAGCGCGAAGAGCTGAACCACACTGGCGCGCACAAGATCAACAACTGCATCGGCCAGATCCTGCTGGCGCGGCGCATGGGCAAAAAACGCATCATCGCCGAGACTGGCGCCGGCATGCACGGCGTGGCGACTGCCACAGTTGCAGCACGTTTCGGTCTGGATTGCGTGATCTACATGGGCACCACTGATATCGAACGTCAGCAGGCCAACGTGTTCCGCATGAAGCTGCTCGGCGCTGAAGTGATTCCGGTGGTGGCCGGCACCGGCACCCTGAAAGACGCGATGAACGAAGCCCTGCGTGACTGGGTGACCAACGTCGACAGCACCTTCTACCTGATCGGCACCGTGGCCGGCCCGCACCCGTACCCTGCGATGGTGCGCGACTTCCAGGCCGTCATCGGCAAGGAAACCCGCGACCAGTTGCAAGCGCAGGAAGGTCGTCTGCCGGACAGCCTGGTGGCGTGCATCGGTGGCGGTTCCAACGCGATGGGCCTGTACCATCCGTTCCTCGACGATAAGAGCGTCGAGATCATCGGCGTTGAAGCGGCCGGTTACGGCATTGAAACCGGCAAGCACGCGGCGAGCCTCAACGGCGGCGTTCCGGGCGTGTTGCACGGCAACCGTACTTTCCTGCTGCAGGACGACGATGGCCAGATCATCGACGCCCACTCGATTTCCGCCGGCCTCGACTATCCAGGCATCGGCCCGGAACACGCGTGGTTGCATGACATCGGTCGCGTTCAGTACACCTCGGTGACCGACGACGAAGCGTTGGATGCGTTCCACAAATGCTGCCGCCTGGAAGGGATCATTCCAGCACTGGAAAGCGCTCACGCCTTGGCTGAAGTATTCAAACGTGCGCCGAAGCTGCCGAAGGATCACCTGATGGTGGTCAACCTGTCGGGCCGTGGCGACAAAGACATGCAGACCGTCATGCATCACATGGAACAGTCTAAGCAGGAGAAACACTGATGAGCCGCCTGCAAACCCGTTTTGCCGACCTCAAGGAACAGAACCGCGCCGCGCTGGTGACCTTCGTCACCGCCGGTGATCCGGACTACGACACTTCGCTGGCGATTCTCAAAGGCTTGCCGGGTGCTGGCGCCGACGTGATCGAGCTGGGCATGCCGTTCACCGACCCGATGGCCGACGGCCCGGCGATTCAACTGGCGAACATCCGTGCCTTGGGCGCCAAGCAGAACCTGGTGAAAACCCTGCAAATGGTTCGCGAGTTCCGTGAAGGCAACAGCGACACGCCGCTGGTGCTGATGGGTTACTTCAACCCGATTCATATGTATGGCGTTGAGCGCTTCATCGCTGACGCGAAAGAGGCCGGCGTCGATGGCCTGATCGTGGTCGACATGCCGCCTGAGCACAACGCAGAACTCTGCGACCCGGCGCAGGCTGCAGGTCTCGACTTTATTCGTCTGACCACGCCGACCACTGACGACGCGCGTCTGCCGAAAGTGCTCAATGGCAGCTCAGGTTTTGTTTACTACGTGTCGGTAGCCGGTGTGACCGGTGCCGGCGCGGCGACGCTGGAGCATGTTGAAGAGGCGGTCACTCGTCTGCGTCGTCATACCGATCTGCCGATCAGCATCGGTTTCGGTATCCGAACCCCGGAGCAAGCGGCGGCCATCGCGCGTCTGGCTGATGGTGTTGTGGTGGGTTCGGCGTTGATCGATCACATCGCCAACGCGACCACGCCAGCGCAAGCCATCGACGGTGTGTTGAGCCTGTGCTCGGCACTGTCCGAAGGTGTGCGTAAGGCCCGCGTCAGTTGAAGGTAAAGTTCCTGATACAGAGGAATTAGCACCTCAAAGCACAGACTAAATGAGCAAGACTGAGGGCTTCAGAACATCGTTCTGCAGCCCTTTTTGCCGTTTGTGCCGTGAGGAAAGACCCGATGAAAATGCCGAAACGTCTGATTGCCGGACTGGGCGTGCTGATGATCAGCGCGACGCCGCTGCTGGCCAGTGCCGACCCGCGCGATGATCACGACCACGGCGGCCCGCAGCAGGGCCATTACGATAACCGTGGCGACAATCACGGTGACGATCACCGTGGCCCGCAGAACGATCACCGTGGTGGCCCGCCGCCGCGCGACTTCGGCCCGGTGCGCCAGACCATTCGTGACAATCATGGCTACTTTGTACGGGGTGCACCGCCGCCTCCGGGGATTCATCTGGAGCGTGGGCGACCGTTGCCGCATGGGTATTACGGTGAACGTCTGGACGGTCGCGCGTTGGGTCGTTTGCCGGTGTATCCGGGCTACGAATGGCGTCGGGCTGGCGGCGATATCGTGCTGATCGCAGTGGGTACCGGGATCGTTTACGAGATTCTCGATGGGGTTTTGTATTAATCCTTAGTTAGTCAAAAGATCGCAGCCTGCGGCAGCTCCTACATGGGATTGTGTAGGAGCTGCCGCAGGCTGCGATCTTTTGCTTCAGGGCAGTTCCAGGCCCCCAGAGGCCTTGTGCAATTTGCGCAAATGCGCGCCAATCTGCTTCACGTTCTCCTCACTCGCCGCAATCTCCGCAGCGCGCTTCGGCTCCAGCAACTTGCGCACCTCCGCGTCCAGATCACCAGACAGCACCAGCAGTTTCTTCTGCCGCTGACTGCTTTCATCCTCCAGCCGCTTGAATTCGCTCGGCTGCGGCAAGCCGTAACCACGGCTATCGAGCAACTCCGCCGGGCGACTGAGGAAGCCGCTGTTGGCGAGAATTTCCTGCAACGTTGCGTTGGCCTTGTCCATGCCACCGTTCTCCAGCTCCCGCGCGCCGAGATAACGCTGTTTGACCTCGTCCTGCGCCAGTAGCAACTGGCGGCGGTAACTGGCCTGCTCCAGCAACAACAACGCGGCGCTGGTGCGCAAGTCTGCCCGCTCGAACCACTCGCGGCGTTCTTCGGCAGTCAGCGAAAGCCATTCCTCGACGGTGGTCTGCTTGATCGGCAACTGCTTCTTCAACACATCGAACATCGCCTGATAGCGATCGCGGAACGAGTCGAAACGATAACCCAGACGCAGCGCTTCTTTCGGGTCATCCAGCACACTGGTGTCCGCCAGACCACGGCCCTTCATCACTTCCAGCAAGCCGTTGGGCATGATGCTGTCCAACCCGACGAACTGGCTGTTGTCACTGCCGCTGCGCAACAGTTTCAGACCTTCTACCGCGCAGTTGTTGGAGAGGAAGAAGTAGTTGCCGTCGTAGCTCCAGTGCATTTCGGCCGCGTGTTCGACCACGCCTTCAATCTCGTCCCGCGACAGGTTGATCGGTACGGAGGCGAGGCTGCGCAATTCGGTCTTGGTGTATTCGTCGATGACCTGCGCCAATGGCAGCACGAACAGCCGCGACGGGTATTTGCCGACCAGCCCGTCCCAGCTCGACAACTGCACATCACCGACAAAGGCGCGGTACGACAGCACCAGATGCTGATCGAGATCGAGCCGGCAGTCCGGCCCGCGTGGTCGGCCCGGTGCACAGATCACCAGACGCAACATGCTGTGGCCCCAGCGGCTGACCCAGTTCTGATTGGCCTCGGCCAGCAGGTAGTCGACGGCGTAGACCCGTTCCGGATCGACTTGCCCTAACGGTTGCTTGGCAAAATCGTTACCGGCATTGAGAAACGCGAAGGTCTTGCTGCAAGTGTCCTTGGCAGTTGGCGCCCAGCCGAAGTGTTGCTGGTAATAGCGATAAAGCGCCGGGCGACGGCAGGCGTAGCTCGGGTCGAGGAGGAAATACTCCATGTTGACCGCGACGAACTCCTTCGGGCTGGAGATCTCGTACAGATCGGGGCTGCGCGCGATCTGCCGGTTGTGCTGTTCGCGCTCACCGCGCCGGCCGACGTATTGCTGCCAGCCGGCGAGGTCGAGCAGGCGCGGGTCATCGCTGAGGGTGAAGCGCCGGCCATTCTGGCCGCGACACTCGTCGGGAATGCCGATCAACCCGGCGCTGTTGAAACGTCGGGTGCAGCGCTGGATCAGCGTGCGCTCGGCACTCGGCCACAGGCGCGCGCGGTCATAAATGTGGGTGATTTCGTGCAGCACCGTGGCGAGTAATTCCTGACGCACAGTGCCGTGGGGGCGATTGGTTTTTTCTTTGGCCGCGCTACCGTCGGTGAGGCCCGCCAGCAGTTTGCGATTCAGATCCAGTTCGGAAACCAGCGTGGCCTGGCCGTAGGCATTGGCGGGCATGTCGTCGGTCCAGCCGACATCGATGCGTCGATCCAGCCGCTCGATAAAGCTCGGCGGCAATTTCTGCATGGCCTCATCGATCAGCGCTTGGCTGGCCTGTTGTTGGGCGGGGCTCAGCCCCTCGGTCTTGAGCCGCAATTGCAGGCCGGCGTGGGCGCTGTTGCCAAGCAGCAACAACGCCCCGGCCAGCAGCCAGGCGCCGAGTGACCTCACAGTGCGAGGATGGCTTCGGCGAGCACCTGATCGCTGGCATCGCGCGCTTCCGGCACGCGCGTGCGCAAGGTGTTGAGCGCGGCTTCCAGGTGCGCGCCACGGATATCACCGTTGGTGGCGACGAAACTGGCGGCGTCATCGTGGGCTTCGCGGATGATTTTCGAGTCGCGGATCGACGTGGTGGTATCGGAGGTGAAATCGATGGTGCGCTGGGAGGCACGAACGATGATGTTACTGGTGGCTACCAGGGTGTGCGCCTGAGCCACGTCGGCCAACAAAAACAGGCCAAGGGCGGCAGCAATCAGCGGGCTACGCATGGAACGACTCCGAAAGGACAGGGATAGCTATTGGACGAGAATTGCCTCTGCCAGTTCAAGGTCGCTGACATGAAGTTTTGGCCGGGTTTTGCGCAGGTAATGCAGCGCTGATTCCAGCCGTGCGCCTCGCCATTCGCCATCAGTGGCCACGAATGCGGCGGCATCATCATGGGCCGCGAGCAGCAGTTTACGGTCGAAAGGGGCAGAAGACACCATGCTGGTGGCGTAACCACTGACGACGGTGCCTTGTGTTGATGCATTAAAAGCATCAAAGGCATCGACCGACGTCGCCCAGCAGGCGGTGAACAATACGGAAGGGATCAGCAGATTTGGAAGAAAGCGCATTGGACTCGATTACGGTTGGCGAGCCCAAAGGCTAGCGCAATGCCCGGGCCAGAGCCAGCGCCAAAGCATCGGGACACGTCCGCACGTGCCCCGAGATACCGCAATCGCTTAGATCGTCAGGATGGCCTGAGCGAGCTGTGCATCGGTCGCTTGCAGCTGTGGCGCCTGGTGGCGGATGTGGTCCAGCGCGCTTTCCAGTTTCACGCCGCGGATCTCGCCCTGGCTGGCGACGAAGCTGGCCGCGTCGTCACGGGCAGCGAGAACGATTTTGTCGTCACGGAAGGACGAAGTGACGTCGGAAGTGGCGTCGGACGATGATTTTAGTGCGCCAACCACGGCGTCGGTGGTGACGATGAAGCTGGTGGCGCTGGCGTTGGCAGCCACGGCCAGCAGGGCGGCAGCGCTGAGCAGACGAAGACGGGACATAGGTTAACTCCTGTGGATAAACCGTATTGAAAGGTGGCTCGGTATCTGAGGAGTCAGACGCCTGTTGCGCATCATTCGCCACGTTCTGTGTGGATATTAGGCGCAGATCCGTTCGCCAAACCAGCTTCCAGACGAAAAATCGTAGGAGCTGCCGAAGGCTGCGATCTTTTGCTTTGGATTTTCAGGATCGAAAGATCGCAGTCTTCGGCAGCTCCTAAAATTGTAATGGTCTAATTTAGAATTGTATGAACTGTACTGGTTAAGCTTTTTATGAGCCTAAAACGACAAAACCCGTCGTGGTTTTCCACGACGGGTTTCGTTTGTTCAATTCGGGTTGCTGGCGGTGGGTCTAACGACCAGAGCCAGCGACGCTACTTAGCGCCAGAACGGCTTGCTCAGCTCTTCGTAGCGTTGTGCTTCGCTGATACCGGCGTCAGCCAGCAGACGCGAATCCAGACGGGCCAACTGGTGGCGGCTGGAGATGCGGCGCTGCCACAACATCAGGTTGGCGATAACGCGCAGAGGCAGGGAAGCCTGGGTGTTTACAGCTTTGTCTTCGAAGAACAGCTCGGAACTGAGTGTACGTTCCATGGTTGACATCCTTCCGCTTGTGGCGGGATCAGGTAGTGGTTTGACTGGTGCCCATGATCCTCTCGTTTGCATAGTCTCTCTAGATACAGTTCAACTGTATTGTGAGTGACCAGTTAACTGTTTATACGGGGTGTACGGGTCGAAATAGAGCAAACTGTACCTATCCGCACTCAAGTGGTGCATTTTTGCGTTATTTGCTAGGTGAAGTAGGTAAATGCTGTAGGAAATGACCAGTACAGCAGTACAGTTTTTGTCATGCGGGAGGTTTGCGAGAGTCCGCTGATGCAAACTGTGTTTGCATCAGCGGTTTATCTGTGTGAATTACACAGCGAGCATGCGTCCGGTTTCTTCCAGATTCATGTGCCAGCTCAAGGCTTCACGCAGGATGTGCGGGGTGTGACCACCGATTGCGCAGGCCGCCGTGAAGTAGTCATTCAGTGCCTGACGGAAGTCTGGGTGCACGCAGTTATCAATAATGACCCGCGCACGTTCCCGTGGCGCCAGGCCACGCAAGTCGGCCAGACCGACTTCGGTCACCAGAATGTCGACGTCATGCTCGGTGTGGTCAACGTGGCTGACCATCGGCACCACGCTGGAAATCGCGCCGCCCTTGGCGATCGATTTGGTCACGAACACCGCCAGATGCGCGTTGCGCGCGAAGTCGCCGGAACCGCCAATGCCGTTCATCATCCGTGTGCCGCAAACGTGGGTCGAGTTGACGTTGCCGTAGATGTCGAACTCCAGCGCCGTGTTGATCCCGATAATGCCCAGACGGCGCACTACTTCCGGGTGGTTGGAGATTTCCTGCGGACGCAGCACCAGTTTGTCCTTGTACTTCTCCAGATTGCCGAACACGTCGCTGTTGCGTCGCTCCGACAACGTGATCGAGCTGCCCGACGCGAAGCTCAGCTTGCCGGCGTCGATCAGGTCGAAGGTCGAGTCCTGCAGCACCTCGGAGTACATGGTCAGGTCTTCGAACGGTGAATCAATCAGGCCGCACATCACCGCGTTGGCAATGTTGCCGATCCCGGCCTGCAGCGGGCCGAGCTTATTGGTCATGCGCCCGGCGTCGACTTCCTGCTTGAAGAAGGTGATCAGGTGCTCGGCGATGGCGTTGGTATCCACGTCCGGCGTGGACACGGTGGACGGCGAATCCGACTGTTGGGTAATAACGATGGCGACAATCTTCTCCGGCGGAATCGGAATTGCTGTGCTGCCAATGCGGTCGTCGACTTTTACCAGTGGGATCGGCGTGCGCGTCGGGCGGTACGTCGGGATATAGATATCGTGCAGACCTTCGAGGTTGGCGTTGTGCGCCAGGTTGATCTCGACGATTACCTGCTTGGCGAAAATCGCGAAGCTCGCCGAGTTGCCCACCGAGGTGGTCGGCACGATATGGCCCTGTTCGGTGATGGCCACGGCTTCGATGACGGCGATGTCCGGTAGCTTCAGTTGCTGGTTGCGCAGTTGCTCAACGGTTTCCGAAAGATGCTGGTCGATGAACATCACCTGGCCGGCGTTGATCGCCTTGCGCAGGGTGCTGTCGACCTGGAACGGCATGCGCCGCGACAGAACACCGGCTTCGGTCAGTTGCTTGTCGAGGTCGTTGCCCAGGCTGGCGCCGGTCATCAGGCTGATCTTCAGCGGCGTGACCTTGGCGCGCTCGGCCAGTGCGTGAGGGACGGCCTTGGCTTCGCCGGCACGGGTGAAACCGCTCATGCCGACGGTCATGCCGTCCTCAATCAGAGCGGCTGCGTCGGCGGCGCTCATCACTTTGTCCAACAACGAAGGCAGGCGAATACGGTCACGGTACATGGATTATTATCTCGGGAAGCGAGTAGCAGGATGCGCAGTCTAGTGAATTTGACGGGCGCCTGTCCCGCTACCAAGGTCGCAAACGAGGCGTCTATTCAGCGGGTTTCAAGTAAAACACCGTTACTGGATCTGCAACAACGCGGCATATTGTCCGACTGTTTGCGCAAACAAAAACGCCCCGACGAGTCGGGGCGTTCGGTGCTGCAGCGGGGAATTATTCGACCGCTTTGACCATGTCTTCGATGACTTTTTTAGCGTCGCCGAAGACCATCATGGTCTTGTCCAGATAGAACAGTTCGTTGTCCAGACCGGCATAGCCGCTGGCCATCGAGCGCTTGTTGACGATGATGGTCTTGGCCTTGAACGCTTCGAGAATCGGCATGCCGGCAATCGGCGACTTCGGATCGTTCTTCGCGGCCGGGTTGACCACGTCGTTCGCGCCGAGCACCAGCACCACGTCGGCCTGGCCGAACTCGGAGTTGATGTCTTCCATCTCGAACACCTGGTCGTAAGGCACTTCGGCCTCGGCGAGCAGAACGTTCATGTGGCCTGGCATACGACCGGCAACCGGGTGGATCGCATACTTCACGGTCACGCCACGGTGGGTCAGCTTCTCGGTCAATTCCTTCAGCGCATGCTGTGCACGCGCTACTGCCAAGCCGTAACCCGGGACGATGATCACGGTGTCGGCGTTGGTCAGCAGGAAAGTCGCGTCGTCAGCCGAACCGGATTTCACCGGACGGGCTTCTTTCGCACCGGCAGGGCCTGCATCGGCCGTGTTGCCGAAACCGCCGAGCAGTACATTAAAGAAGGAACGGTTCATCGCCTTGCACATGATGTACGAGAGGATCGCACCGCTCGAACCCACCAAGGAGCCTGCAATGATCAGCATCGAGTTGTTCAGCGAGAAGCCGATACCTGCCGCCGCCCAGCCCGAATAGCTGTTGAGCATCGACACCACGACCGGCATGTCTGCACCGCCAATCGGGATGATGATCAGCACGCCCATTACGAATGCCAGCGCCAGCATCAGCGCGAACGCGGTGAGGTTGCCGGTGAACATGAAGGTCAGGCCGAGTGCCAGCGTAGCCAGACCCAGCACCGCGTTCAGTTTGTGCTGACCGGCGAACTGTACCGGTGCGCCTTGGAACAGGCGGAACTTGTACTTGCCCGACAGCTTGCCGAAGGCAATCACCGAACCGGAGAAGGTGATTGCACCGATGGCGGCGCCGAGGAACAGCTCCAGACGGTTGCCCGTCGGAATCGAGTCGCCCAGCTGTTTAACGATGCCCAGCGATTGCGGCTCAACCACCGCAGCGATCGCGATGAACACAGCCGCGAGGCCGATCATGCTGTGCATGAAGGCGACCAGTTCCGGCATCTTGGTCATTTCAACGCGTTTGGCCATGATCGAACCGGCGGTGCCGCCGACCAGCAGGCCAACGATGACGTAACCGATACCGGCGGTTGCAAGTTCAGCGCCGAGCTTATAGATGAGGCCGACGGTGGTGAGGATCGCCAACGCCATGCCGAGCATGCCGAACAGGTTGCCGCGCCGCGAAGTAGTCGGGTGCGACAGGCCTTTGAGGGCCTGGATAAAGCAGATCGACGCGATCAGGTAGAGCGTCGTGACGAGATTCATGCTCATTACTTCGGCGCCTCTTCTTTTACTTTCGGGGCTTTCTTCTTGAACATCTCAAGCATGCGGCGGGTGACCAGGAAGCCACCAAACACGTTGACCGCCGCCAATGCCACCGCGAGGGTACCCATGGTTTTGCCCAGCGGCGTGACAGTCAGTGCAGCAGCGAGCATGGCGCCGACGATCACGATCGCCGAGATGGCGTTGGTGACCGCCATCAATGGCGTGTGCAGCGCAGGCGTAACGTTCCAGACCACGTGGTAACCGACATAAATCGCCAGCACGAAGATGATCAGGTTGTAGATACCGGGGGAGATAAGCTCTTCCATCGTCTGAATCCCTGCTTAGGCGTTTTTGCGGATGACTTGGCCGTCGCGGCACATCAGGCACGCGGCGACGATGTCGTCTTCGAGGTTGACGTCGAACTGGCCTTCTTTGGTGAACACCAGCTTGAGGAAGTCCAGCAGGTTGCGTGCGTACAGTGCCGAGGCGTCTGCAGCGACTTCGCCGGCCAGGTTGGTCGGGCCGCAAATGGTCACGCCATTCTCGACCACGACCTGATCGGCCACGGTCAGCGGGCAGTTGCCACCCTGAGCTGCCGCGAGGTCGATGACCACCGAACCCGGTTTCATCTGCGCCACGGTGTCCGCGCTCAACAGCGTCGGCGCCTTGCGGCCCGGAATCAGCGCGGTGGTGATGACGATGTCGGCTTGCTTGGCGCGTTCGTGCACAGCCTGGGCCTGACGCTGCATCCAGCTCGCTGGCATTGGCCGCGCGTAACCGCCGACACCGACGGCGCATTCGCGCTCTTCATCGGTCTCGTAAGGCACGTCGACGAACTTGGCGCCGAGGGATTCGATCTGCTCTTTCACTGCCGGACGCACGTCGGACGCTTCGATTACCGCACCCAGACGTTTCGCCGTGGCAATCGCCTGCAACCCGGCCACACCGGCGCCGAGAATCAGCACGCGCGCCGCTTTCACGGTGCCCGCAGCGGTCATCAGCATCGGCATGAAGCGTGGGTAGTGGTGAGCGGCCAGCAACACAGCCTTATAGCCGGCAATGTTCGCCTGCGACGACAACACATCGAGACTCTGCGCGCGCGAGGTGCGCGGCGCCGCTTCGAGGGCGAACGCGGTAATGCCGCACTCGGCCATCTTCGCGATGGTTTCGTTGTTGAACGGGTTGAGCATGCCCACCAACACCGTACCGCGCTTGATCAGCGTCAGTTCGGCATCGCTTGGCGCGACCACTTTGAGAATCAGCTCGGCGGCAAACGCGTCATTGGCACTGCCAATGGTTGCGCCTGCCGCTTCATAGGCACTGTCGACCACACTGGCGTTAACGCCGGCGCCGGTTTGCACAGTGACCTTATGACCTTGGCTGATCAGCTTTTTAATGGTTTCCGGGGTTGCAGCAACCCGTGTTTCACCGGTCTGGGTTTCGAGAGGAACACCAATGTGCACGTCAAATCTCCTGCGTGATCTTATTGAGTAAACCCATGCACTACGGATGGTGCGACTGGGGCGGCCGATCAGCACGATCCCGCCAAATCAGGGCGGGGCGCGGCATTTTGCAGGCGAACTTTATGCCCTTCAAGGGATTATGACGGGTGACGGAAAATTAACTACAAGTCATGCCGTGACCGAATGTCGCAGATGGCCAGCTGAATCCCTTGCAGGCCGTGCCTTGTAAGGATTCTGGTCGAATATGGAAAAATTTCTCATCGGTGGCGTGAATAGGCAGCAATGCGTCGCCCATGAAGGCTCAAAGCCACGTCGTCAGGCGCTTGTGGGACGTCTGTACGACTTTCGGATACAGTCTGTCGAATTGCGACAATTACTTATATCTGTAGGGCTTTGATTTTCCTGACTACGGGGTTAGTTATCGCTGTAAGCCTTTATCCTTCTAGGCTGTAGCTCTGTGCCTGAGTTACCAGCCAATCACGAAATGCTTTTAACGACGCTGATTCGACCTTTCGTTCGGGAATCATCAGGTAATAGGCCTTGATGCTGGAGAGTGCCTGCGGGTTGGCAATCACCAGGCGTTTCTCTGCCAATTCACGCTGAATCAAGAACGGTGGAATCAGCGCGATGCCCATGTCGTGCATGGCCGCTTGGGCGAGCATGGAGAATAGCTCGTAGCGCGGACCTGTCATGTCGCGGGGGATATTCAGGTGTCGCGAGTTGAACCACTGGCGCCAGGCGTAAGGGCGGGTGGTCTGTTGCAGCAGCGGTAGTTCGGCAATCTCGTCGGCGGTCAGAAGCGTCTTGTTGCCGAGTAGGGCGGGGCTGCACACCGGCATCGGATTTTCGCCCATCAGCCTATGGGATTCGGTACCTGACCAGTCGGCATCGCCGAAGTAGATCGCGGCATCGAATTCGGTATCCGCGAAGAGAAACGGGCGGGTGCGGTTGGTCAGGTTGACCGTGACTTCCGGGTGCTTGAGCTGGAAATCCTTGAGGCGCGGCAGCAGCCATTGCGTACCGAAGGTTGGCACCACCGCCAACTCGATCACATTGGTGCCTTGCTGGCCCATCACCGACAACGTGTCGCGCTCCACTGCGTCCAGTTGCGTGGCGACCCGACGACTGTAGGAAAGTCCTGCTTCGGTCAGCTTCACCCCGCGTCGCGAGCGTCGGAACAGTTCCACGCTGAGGAACTCCTCTAGGCTGGCGATCTGTCGGCAAATGGCGCCCTGGGTGAGGGAAAGTTCTTCGGCAGCCCGGGTAAAGCTCTCGTGGCGTGCAGCGGCTTCAAAGCTGATCAGGGCGGTGGTGCTGGGGATCTTCCTGCGCATGTACGTCAACCTCACTAATGCGCCGCATAAAAGGCATTTCGCGACGTTTCGGAGTGAGAAATTAGCACAACAGAATGCGAAATCCTCGTTTGCCGCGACGGCGAACCACGCCTAGGATCAATGCCACGTTAATTCAGCCGATTTGCGAGGACATACTCATGGGCGGTAAAGCTAGCTTCAACTGGATCGATCCCTTGCTGCTGGATCAACAGCTCACTGAAGAAGAGCGCATGATTCGCGACACCGCCGAGCAGTTCGCTCAACAGAGTCTCGCACCGCGTGTTCTTGAAGCCTTCCGTCATGAGAAGACTGACCCGGCGATCTTCCGCGAAATGGGCGAAGTCGGCCTGTTGGGTGCGACCATCCCTGAGCAGTACGGTGGCAGCGGCCTCAACTATGTCAGCTACGGCCTGATTGCTCGCGAAGTGGAGCGCGTCGACTCTGGCTATCGCTCGATGATGAGCGTGCAGTCGTCGCTGGTGATGGTGCCGATCAACGAATTCGGCACCGAAGCACAGAAACAGAAATACCTGCCGAAACTGGCGTCCGGTGAATGGATCGGCTGCTTCGGCCTGACCGAGCCAAACCATGGCTCCGACCCAGGTGCGATGATTACCCGTGCTCGTAAAGTAGATGGCGGTTATAGCCTGACCGGCGCAAAGATGTGGATCACCAACAGCCCGATCGCCGATGTGTTCGTGGTCTGGGCCAAAGACGATGCCGGCGACATCCGTGGTTTCGTCCTGGAGAAGGGCTGGAAAGGCCTGAGCGCTCCGGCGATTCACGGCAAAGTAGGCCTGCGTGCTTCGATCACTGGTGAGATCGTCATGGACAACGTGTTTGTACCGGAAGAGAACATCTTCCCGGACGTGCGCGGTCTGAAAGGTCCGTTCACCTGCCTCAACTCTGCGCGCTACGGCATTTCCTGGGGCGCACTGGGCGCTGCCGAGTTCTGCTGGCACACCGCTCGCCAGTACACGCTGGATCGCCAACAGTTCGGTCGCCCATTGGCCGCTACTCAGTTGATCCAGAAGAAACTGGCCGACATGCAAACCGAGATCACGCTGGCCCTGCAAGGCTGCCTGCGCCTGGGTCGCATGAAGGACGAAGGTACTGCTGCGGTCGAAATCACTTCGATCATGAAGCGCAACTCCTGCGGCAAGTCGCTGGACATCGCCCGCATGGCGCGCGACATGCTCGGCGGCAACGGTATCTCCGACGAATTCGGCGTGGCCCGTCACCTGGTCAACCTGGAAGTGGTGAATACCTATGAAGGTACTCATGACGTTCACGCACTGATCCTTGGGCGTGCGCAAACCGGTCTGCAGGCGTTCTATTAATAGGAGAGCGACCATGGGCGCGCTGTCGCATCTGCGGGTACTGGATTTATCGCGCGTGTTGGCCGGGCCGTGGGCCGGGCAGATCCTCGCCGACCTTGGCGCCGAGGTGATCAAGGTCGAGCGTCCGGGCAATGGTGACGACACTCGCGCCTGGGGGCCGCCCTTCCTTAAAGACGCTTATGGCGAGAATACCTCGGAAGCGGCTTATTACCTGTCGGCCAACCGCAACAAGCAATCGGTGACCATCGACTTCACCCGTCCTGAGGGGCAGAAGCTGGTGCGCGAGTTGGCGGCCAAGTCGGACATCCTTATCGAGAACTTCAAGGTCGGTGGTCTGGCGGCTTATGGGCTGGACTATGAGTCGCTGAAGGCGATCAATCCGAACTTGATCTATTGCTCGATTACCGGGTTCGGCCAGACCGGGCCTTATGCCAAGCGCGCTGGCTATGACTTCATGATTCAGGGGCTGGGCGGGCTGATGAGTCTGACCGGTCGTCCCGAGGGTGATGAAGGTGCCGGGCCTGTGAAGGTCGGTGTGGCACTGACGGATATCCTCACGGGGCTTTATTCGACTGTCGCGATTCTTGCGGCGTTGGCTCATCGCGATCACGACGGTGGTGGTCAGCACATCGATATGGCGTTGCTGGATGTGCAGGTTGCGTGTCTGGCTAACCAGGCGATGAATTATCTGACCACGGGCAATGCGCCTAAGCGTCTGGGTAATGCGCATCCGAATATCGTGCCTTATCAGGACTTTCCTACGGCTGATGGTGATTTCATTCTTACCGTGGGTAATGACGGGCAGTTCCGAAAGTTTGCCGAAGTGGCGGGGCAGTCGCAGTGGGCTGACGATCCACGGTTTGCTACTAATAAACTGCGCGTCGCGAACCGGGCGGTGTTGATCCCGCTGATTCGCCAGGCGACGGTGTTCAAGACGACTGCCGAATGGGTTGCCGAGTTGGAGCAGGCGGGTGTGCCTTGTGGGCCGATCAATGATCTGTCGCAGGTATTCGAGGATCCGCAGGTGAAGGCGCGTGGTCTGGCGATAGAGCTGCCGCACGCACTCGCGGGGATGGTGCCGCAGGTGGCCAGTCCTATCCGTATGTCGCAGACACCGGTTGAGTACCGTCGTGCCCCGCCTTTGTTGGGTGAGCATACGCTGGAGGTTCTGCAGGGTGTGCTGGGCTTGGGCGCGGGTGCGGTGGCAGAGTTGAAGGCGGCTGGGGTGCTCTAAAGATCCCTTCTATATAGAAGAGATCACGTTTGCTTCCTATATATAGGTGCATTTGGTCGTTATTTAACCAATCTGCAAGTGATTGAAAGAAAAGCGAAATTAACGGTTGACGGCAGATCCCAGACGTCTATAATTCGCCCCACTTCCGGCGCAGTCGAAACGGAAAACTCCTTGAGATTCAATGAGTTATGTAGGTTTCGGCAGCAGGTTGCTTCAGTTCATCGAAGCCAGAAAGGAAGTTGAAAAAGAGGTGTTGACAGCAGCGTGTAACGCTGTAGAATTCGCCTCCCGCTGCAGAGAGATCTGAAGCGCAAGTGGTTGAAGTTGTTGAAGAATTCTTCGAAAACTTCTGAAAATA
>NZ_LIGE01000020.1 GCF_001297015.1 Pseudomonas sp. RIT-PI-r
GAATAGGGGACATTAGGGGTACGGAATCGGTGTGGCTGGGAGGTTGGGGAGTTTATCAGGAATGGGAGGACGGGGCTTGGGGGCAGGAATGGCAGAGTGGGTTTACAGCGTCCTACTTCTGGACCTGCTGAGCTTGCTCAACCTGCATTGGATTGAGCGAGACAAATCCAATCGAGGATTGATAGCATGTGGCTATCAATATCCACATCCTTGCAGGAACGGAATCCATGTCGAAAAAAATCCATGCGTTAGTGCTTTGCCTGGGCGGCCTCGTTGGCGCTATACAGAGTGCCGTTGCAGCTGAAAATCTGTTCAAGAGCTACGGCTACGACACGCCGATCACGAAATACACCGAGGCTGGCGGTTACTATGATTGCTCGGAAGAGGTGGGCGCGCCCGCTCGGTGTATTGATGACGTCGATTTCATTGATCAGAAATTCACTGCTGGCCTGGTTTTCAGCAGTGACAAGCTGATTATGGTTTCACTGTTCGCGCCCTATGAGCGCGAGCTGTTCGGGCGTGCTATCGGTGCGCTGGCCAAGTCGTTCGGTCTGGTCGCACTGGCTGACGGCAAGTCGATGCTGGATCTTGTCGATCTGGCGGCTAAAGCTAAAAGCAAGGATGAGTACACCGCTAAACTCACCAACTACGAAAGTGTCGCTCTAAACGCCAATAATCTGACCTATTCGTTTATCGAGGGCGCCGCCTCGATCAAAGGGACACCTAGCGTTTCTGGTTTGATGGCAGCCGCGCCTGCGAATGTCAGGGGGGCTGACCTGATTGTCACGGGCGAGGGTGAGGAATCGGTCATCATGATCAAGTTTTCTTTCCCGAAGCTTGACGAGAACAAGCTTGTTGAGCAGACCAAAAAACCGGTCGAATCTTTCTGAGTTTGATACTTTGGCGTTTAACACGCCTCGCTAACAGTAGAAAGGGATAGATTTGTTTGTTTTTTAGACGATAAATAAATCTGTCCCCATTGTTCAAATCGCTCATACATTGTCAATGTGCGAGTTCTAGGATTGCCGGGGCAACATGCGAACTCCAACGACTCAGCAGTGGTAGGCAAGTAATGTGATACATCAACCAACATGCATAGACACATGAAGGGTTGTAGCAATCGCTTGCAGACAGTTTGCCATGTGCCATTTCATGCCTTAGCATGGGGCCTCCTTTTAGGTTGAAAAGAAGGTGGAGCATGTATGTGATGTCGACGCCCAGCCTGGCCTCCAAAGCCTTTCTTTGGTTGGAATATAGCTGGCTGAGAGATTGATCTTCCTGTGTCAGATCAATGTTGAGCTTTGCTGTGTTAGATCCGTCATTCGCTAAAATGAAACGCAGTGAGTTCTCAAGTTGTGGAATGAGTAAGTGAGCAGCTGAGACCATATCCCCTTGAATAAGGCGAGCAAACCCTAGCGCAAATACGAGCTCGTGGCCATATGGGACAAAAGCACTTTGTGAAACTACAGGTATCAAATGTCGTTCGTCTATTTGCTGATGGCGACACATGGCCTGGCATGCGGCCCTGATGTTTCCTTCTGAGGCAACATGACAGTTAAAGCTGATATCTACGAGGCTTTCATGATCGAACCAGGTCTCCGGTGGAGGAGCTCCCAACGGTGCTGACGGAGAGTTGGCAATGATCTTTCCTTGCGAATCAGCGAAAGTTTTACCTGCCATTGAAGAAAAGAAGTAACGGTCTCTTCTGGATAGGCAGCTTTTATGTAGCGCTATCTTTTGGGGCGGTTTATCTATTAGCGCGAGTCGGAATAGCATTTCGTGAACTTCGAGGCTCTCAAACTTTTCCTGAGTGAGCTTCCGTATGTCTGAGAGATCAAGTGGCATGCTGAATTCGGCTAGGTCATCTAAGGACTCTTCTTCGAGAATCTGTAGCTCAGCTTTCAGCTTTACAATTTCTTCAGCCATTCCTTTGATGGAGCGGTATTCGCCGATTGCTAATTTAGTCCAATACGCTTTTGCTGACGATTGACTAACGCTGTCTCTCATTCGCAAGGTTTGATCAATTGCAGAAACTTTGCATTGCTTTGCGGACTCTTTATCACCAAGATTGGTATAAGCCTGGGCTGCAAGTCCCCAGATTTTTTTTACTGCTTCGGCATATTGTGTAGTGCTGTTCGCTAATGCTAAGGATTCAGCTTCGCTTGCTATTACACTCCAGTCAGTCAGGCGATAGCTTTGTAGGATTAGCGATAATTCGTAAAATGCTATTAAATTGCTGTTCTCTTTTGCTGTTTCGTGAGCTAGAGATAATGTGTCCTTGGCTATCTGCGGTACCTCATTTTTCTTGCCTGTTGAGGCGTATATTGAAAATGCTCTCTCAATCAGGTTGGTGATTTTTGCTGGTACTTTGAAGTCGGACTCATATTCATGGAGGAGTTTCTTGTCGAAAAAATCTTGTACTGCCACTAGATAGGACTCAGCGGCCAGCATCGCCACCTCGTGCAGTTTTCTGTTCATATACCAGCAGCTGTCCGCAATTCTGGCTCGTAGCAAGGGGTGGTCAAACTTTTCAACTATATCCACCAGAACATCTTGCTGCTCACCTACAAAATCACTAGGGATCAGGGTTCGCTGCCCATCCATTATAAGCTGGGATGTGAACGTATCCGGTCTATCAGGATTAAAGTGATAGCTGCAAATTACCGCCAGAACTTTGTAGGCCCTAACTGCTGCCCCATCCTCACGAGCCTCCGCCTCCTGAGAAGCCTTCAGAAAAGTACGCTCCAGGGTATGAAAGTGTACGGAGTTACTGAGCGCCAAGATCGAGGACGGATCGATATGCTCGAAGTCATCCAGAGTCGCCACATCCATCAGTGGCTGTTTCTCTTCCCTTTCTCTCTCTAACACGTCCTTGGCCCTCCGGCATTTTGGTGTACTCAGCTTATCTCATATCACGATGATGGCCAGGCTCATGGGCATGCTCGGCCCGTATATGAATGGGTAGTGCCAGTCGGTAGTGCCAGGATTGCTGGAGTCTAGTGATCGGTCTGTCCAGTCAGCATCAGTCCAGCCGGATGGGAGGTGGAGAAGAGATGTAGCGATGGTGTGCGTGCGATTGCACAGCTATTACACACGACATGATCTGCAAGCCACGGAAAACTTGCTTATGCAGTCCAGTCCATCATCGGAGCGACGGACACCGCGTAAAAAAGGAACGCAGTGCTCTCTGTGCTGTTGACTGTATTTGGATCGATCAACCTTCCCGTAAAGCCTTTCCAAACAGAAAAAACGTGTCTGTTTAAATGAAGCCTGTTGCTGCAGTCCTAAGCCTACACTCCCTTGCGCCTCCCCCTACACCTAAGACAGAATCCCCCGGCTTGTGCCTCTAGCCCGCAGGTTCTATCGTCCCTACGTCACTGAAAATCAGTGATCGGGTTTGGTAGCCCGTCTCCGTCAGAAGCACAAGACTACTGTCTTGCGAGGGCGTTTCTCGTCTTCGTTTTATGGTGGTCATGCGCGGGGCGTCTTCGGATGCGCCGGGGTTCCTGACGACCGGTCTACCAACCTGCGTATGGCCTCCACCCTTCGTTTGGTAGCGAGAGTGATGGCTCCTTTTCGTTTATCCGTCAGGAGTTACACCATGTTCAAACCAACACCCAATCCACCAGAAACCGATCCCGCATCCCCCTACGAATCCCTCAACTCCAAAAAACTCCACGAAGCCGCCGAACGCGCCCTCGATCACTACCTCCTTCCCGCCGACCACATCATGGCCAGCGTCAACGAGCCCGAGCGCATGTACCTCGCCAATCCCAAGTACGACTCGGAATCCCTGCTGGCCAATGCCAGTGAGACGCTGAGTTCAGCCTCCGAAATGCTCAACAACTTCGCCGCAGCACTCGACCCTGCGCACCGCAAAACCGCGCTGGGCATTGCACAGGTGGTGATGCTAGGTGAGTTGGCGGTGAATCAGGCGTTGGATAACGTCGAGTTGAAGGCGTAAATCCTGACCTTTGTGGCGACGGCGGTCAGTCCGTCGCCATGAGGGTCAGGCGCGGGAGTTACCCCATTTACCCAAATGGACAGAATGATGGCCATTCAGTAGCATTTCGCGCACTCCGCGTTTAAAAACGCCGCAATCCCACGGAAGCACTGATTGCTTTCAACCTCGTCGATGAGAGTTTATGAATACTCGTAAAAATCCGCTGCTAGCGTTCGTGATGTCGTGCCTGGTGGCCGGCTGGGGTCTGGTTTATGTCGGTCGCGTTAAATGGGCGGTGCGGGTTGCCGCGCTGCTCTATGTCGGTGTGGTTTTGCTTGGCGTGTGCGGAGTAACGACGACGCCAATCGGTTTGTATGTCTTCGGCATTTTTGTCGTGCTGGTCAAACTGGGATCGGCCACGGCGGCGGCGATGTTGGCGCGTAAAGAAGGCAGTTCGGTGGACAGTCCCAGCACCCGTTTCCATGTGTTTTACGTAGTGACGCTGATCATCGTTTCGCTTGTTCTGCTGGGGCCGTTGAGAGGGCCGATTCTGGGGTTCAAGACTTACTTCATTCCGTCTGGCTCGATGGTTCCGACCCTCTCGATCGGGGACTATATCGTCACCAAAATGCGTATCGACGCGCCGCAGGTTGGAGACATTGTGGTTTATCGCTACAACGGCACGGAGGCGGTCAAACGTGTCGCCGCAGTGGGTGGCGATACCTTGTCGATCGTTGACGGTAAGGTCATTCGCAATGGTGAAAACATGGGGTTGTTCTTTGCGCCGCCAGAGCGCGTGAAGGATCCTCGTTATCAGCAAACGCCGCAGACGGTGATCGAGAAAGACCACGTGTATTTGCTCGGCGATAACCGCGATAGCAGCAACGACAGCCGCTTCATGGGGCAGGTCGCCGTTGAGGACATTGTCGGTAAGGTCACCGGAATCTGGTTTTCAGAAGATCGATCGAGGATTGGCACAGTCTTTCATTGATGAGTCCCATCCTGAAGGGCGAGTTGCGGTGGCTGGTGACCTGTCCTTGAGCGCAAGTCCAAGCGTCCATCAAAAACGGTTTTTGGTATGGCCTTGAGGCTGCGGCGGTCGTCAACTATTGGCTAGCGATGGGGTCGGTCACTTTCGGTAATGCCTGGAGATCTCTTTCCAGATGTATTTGTATCGAAACGTCAGCCAACGTATCAGCAGTTTGTCTATCTGCCGTCGAAAGCGGCTGTTTTCCCGGGCTTTCAAAGTCTCTGCTATGTCTGCCTTCAACTGCTCCGAGTTGAAGGCAGACCAGATCATTGGAATCACGGTTTCAAGATTCGTATGGCAAACAGGTGCGACCTCTTCGTAGAGGATTCGCTTTATCTCTTGTGGGTCGTAGTCTTCGGTTTCGCGCGCGATAAATGCGTAGTTGACCTCATTGTCGACAAACGCATCTGACAGCGCCCAATGGACGTCGAATCGCTGCTGTTCAGTTGCTGATGCCCATTCACGTTTGGCTGGGTCGATTATTCGCGGCGCCGGTTCTACCATTTTCTGACTTTCATTCAGGTGCTGTGTGAGTGAGAAGATATCCTCCTGGTGTTTAAGGGCTGCCGACAGCGCTGCTCTCTAGTCGGGCAATCACGCTTTGTAAGGCAGGACGCTTGTTCTGCCATTCGTCTTTGGTGATGCCCAGCAGAACAACGTCGATCCGAACCCCATCCTTCACCACGTTCTGCCGCCTAACCCCCTCAACCTCAAACCCGAACTTCTGATGCATCTTCACCACCGCCGAATTCATCGCCAGCACTTCACAATTCAGCTTCTCCAGCCCCGCCACGCCAAACGCGTAATCAAGCATCCAGAATTCAATGACACTGCCCAGGCCCTTACCCTGCAACCCCACGTCCAGATAAAACGCCCAATCCGCGCTCTTGTGCAAAACATTGATCGCATTCAACGACACAACCCCCACCGCCTGCTCATCCTTGATCACCACAAACACTTGCTGGCGTGGATTGCCCTTTAACGAGTTCAGCCAGTTCGCATGTTCCTGCTCGGAGATTTCGTGCGACGTGTACATGAATTTGCGCACGTCCGGCTGATTGCGCAGGGTGCGGACGTGGGCCTGGACAGCAGGGCTGGCGTCGGTGAGGGGCAAGAATTGCATGGGGATGTCCTTTTCGGCGGGTAAGCGATTCTGAACCGGCGCTGTCGATCAGCAAAGTTTCATCTTGCCGATTGCGGCGCGGGCCTAGGATGTTGGCACAAGACCGTCGCTGTTCATCCCGAGGGGAATCGTGCCATGCGCCTTAATGTCGTCAAAGTGCTGTTGATCGCTGCAACGGTATCGGTGTTGAGTGCCTGTTCGGGCGCGGGTGGTTTGACCACCACCCGTTGTTTCTCCGGCGATTGTCAGTCGCCGGAGGGGCGCAACGCCAATACGTTGAAGTTTGGTGGCAACAGTATCGGCAGCAGTCTCAATCAATATAGCTCCGGCATGTTGCATGACGATTGAGGATTACTGCGCGGCAGGCACGGCAATCCATTCGCTTAGCGTTTGCTGATACTTGCCGGTGACTTTGCTCAAGTGCAGCCACTGATCGACGTACAGTTTCCAACTGATGTCATCGCGCGGCAGCAGATAAGCCTTCTCGCCATATTGCATGTACTGATGCGGATTGACCGCGCACAAACCCGGTTTGAGTTTCTGCTGGTACAGCGCTTCCGAGGCGTCGGTGATCATCACGTCGGCTTTGTTGTCGAGCAGTTGCTGGAAGATCGTCACGTTGTCGTGCAGGGCCAGTTGCGCTTTCGGCAGGAAAGCGTGGACGAAGGCTTCGTTGGTGCCGCCGGCGGGTTCGACCAGGCGCACGTTCGGCTGGTTGATTTGCTCGACAGTCTGGTACTTGCTGACATCGGCGCAGCGTACCAGCGGGATCTTGCCGTCGGTGTCGAGGGTGTTGCTGAAGTAGGCTTTTTTCTGCCGCTCCAGCGTCACCGAAATGCCGCCCATGCCGATGTCGCACTTGCCGGCCTGCATGTCCGGCATCAGGGTTTTCCAGGTGGTTTGCACCCATTGCACTTTGACGCCGAGGCTGTCGGCCAGCGAGCGCGCCATGGCGATGTCGATGCCTTCGAAGTCGCCGTCGGGGCGTTTGAAGGTGTAGGGCTTGTAGTCGCCCGTGGTGCAGACGCGCAGTTCACCCTGTTGCTGGATGCTGTCGAGGTGTGCAGGGTTTTGCTCTGCGTGAGCGCCGGCGGCCAGGGTCAGCAGGCCGCAGAAGATCATCGTGCTTTTTAGAATTGTCATTGCAAATGGGCTTCTGAAAAGGAAGGTGGCCCAGTGTAGTGAAAGGCTTTCCCGGGTGTCATCCCGCGTCCGGACTTAATGTGCCTAGCCACGCCACCAGTGCCACGATCAGCAATGCGATTGCCAGTTCAACGACAACGCTTCGTCTAAGCGCATTGACCGCGACGACATGCTGCCCATCGCGTAACGCTTGCGCCAATGCCGGCCCGAGATGAAAGCGGTTCAACGCCGCCAACACCAACATTGCGGCAAACAGTAAAACCTTGATCGCCAGCAGCATCCCGTACGTGCCGAGTAACACTTCATCCAGCCTCGGGCCGATGATGAACAAGTAATTCACCACGCCGGTGATCGACAGCGTCAGCACAATCGCTGCGCCGACCCACTCAAAGCGCCGAACCGCAAACGCCAGCGAACGAATGCGCGCTTCATCAACCAGCCCCTGCGCTATCAACACCAGCGCCAGCATCGCCCCCAGCCACGCACCCGCCGCCAGCAGGTGCAGAATGTCGCTGAGAAAATGCCAGAAGCGCAGCGCGCCCTCGTCCATCGCCCCATGCCCGCTCCAGGCCAGAGAGGCGAGGGCGATTGCGCCGGCAAACGATGCAAGCCACAAACCCGGCCGAATCACCACGACGATCAATGCAGTCATCCGCACGGCCCACGCCAGCCCGACATCCGTTTCCAACACCATCATTTGCACAGGCGGCCACAGCGCCGCGAGCGCGGTTTCGCCGCTCATGGTACTGGTCATCAGCACCAATCCTGCCACTGACAACAACGCCCCGATCAATGCCATCCCGCGCAGCATTGGCCGCAACCGCAGCAGCGTCTCAGCGCTGTACAGCGCAAACAACGCCAGCCCGAACACCAGCAGCAAATCCACATACAACGCAAACCGCAGGATGATGTTGATCAGTTCGCCCATCGCTCACTTCACTTTGAACGTGACGTTGCCGGTGATCGGGTGCGTGTCGCTAGACACCGCGCGCCATTGGACTTGATAAGTGCCGGCGGGCAACGGCGAGAGCGGGGTGATCAGCATGCTTTTCGGGTCGCTGCCGGCGCTGACTTTGGCTTTCATCGGCATCGGCGAATGGGCCATGCCGGGCATTTCGGTCATCACCAGTTTGGCGCCGGAGAATTGCGTCAGCAGGCTCTCGGAAAAATGCAGTTCGATCTTGCCGGGTGCGGCGCCGTCGGCCCCTTCGGCCGGGGTCGACGAGAGCAGTTTCGGGTGGGCCTGGGCGAGGTTGCTCAGGAGCAAGGCGCTGGTGAGTACGAGGGTGATTTTCAAGGTGCGCATGCAAGACCTCTGGGGTGTTTTCTAAGGGAATTCAGAACCACAGCCGCACGCCGAGCACGACTCGCGCTTCGCTGCGATCCTCGCCTTCTTCACGGGCGTAATCGGCGCTGTTGCCGTAGGTGCGGTTCCACGTCACGCCGATGTACGGCGCAAATTCGCGGCGCATTTCATAGCGCAAACGCAGGCCGGCTTCAGAGTTGGCAAGGCCGGAACCGATGCGGCGTTGTGGATCGTTTTTACCGTAGACATTGAGCTCGGCGGTGGGCTGCAGGATCAGCCGATTGGTCAGCAGGATGTCGTAGTCACCCTCCAACCGGACGGCGCTCTGACCCCCTTCACCGATAAAAGCGGTGGCCTCGGCTTCGAAGTTGTACAGCGCCATGCCCTGCAAACCGAACGCGGCCCAAGTCTGCGGCGCGCCGGGTTTGAAGTCCTGACGCACGCCGCTGACCACGTCCCACCACGGCGAAATCGCATGGCCCCACAGCGCCTGAAGCTCGGCATCTTCGGTTTTGCCATTGCTGCGTTCGCCCTCTGAGCGCAGCCACAGCCGATCAATGTCGCCCCCGATCCAGCCGGACAGATCCCAGGCCAAAGCGCTGCCGTCATCGGCGTCCTGCCATTCGAGTTTGTCGGCGAGGAAGTACGTGTGGATCGTGCTGTCGTGGACTTGATGACCGCCGGGGCTGGTGAATACGGCGGCGCGATCGGCGTCGGTCAACTTCGGGATCGGCGTGCGGCTTTCGGTCGGCGCGGCGGGCTGCATCATGCCGTCGTCGATGCTTTGCATGGCCGGGTGATCCATGCCGGACATCTGGCTGTGATCCATGCCCGGCATGTCGCCGACAGCCATCGCCGAACTGCCGATCAGCAGCAAGGAAAACGCAGTGAATCGAGTCATCAACGGCCCCTTCATGCTTCCACCCGCACTTCACGGAACATGCCCATTTCCATGTGATAAAGCAGATGGCAGTGATAAGCCCAGCGGCCGAGTGCGTCGGCGGTCACGCGGTAACTGCGGCGCGTGCCGGGCGGCATGTCGATGGTGTGTTTGCGCACCTGGAAATTGCCGTTTTCGTCTTCCAGATCGCTCCACATGCCGTGCAGGTGAATCGGGTGGGTCATCATCGTGTCGTTGACCAGCACCAGGCGGATGCGCTCGCCGTACTTCAGGCGCAAAGGTTCGGCGTCGGAGAATTTGATGCCGTTGAACGACCAGGCGAATTTCTCCATGTGACCGGTCAGGTGCAGTTCGATGGTGCGGCTCGGGTCGCGGCCATCCGGGTCTTCGAAAGTGCTGCGCAGGTCGGCGTAGCTCAGCACGCGACGGCCGTTGTTGCGCAGACCGAGGCCCGGGTCGTCGAGTTTTGGCGCGGTGCTCATGGCTTGCATGTCCACCAGCGGATTGTCTTTTTCGCTGTCGGGATGGGCTTGCATCGGGCCCATCGCCGAGTGATCCATGGCGCTCATGTCCATCGAACCGTGATCCATGCCACCCATGCCCATGTCGTCCATGGTCACCAGTGGGCGCGGGTCGAGTACCGGTACGGACGCAGATAACCCGGCGCGAGTGGCGAGGGTGCCGCGGGCATAACCGCTGCGATCCATGGCTTGCGCGAACAGGGTGTAGACCTCGGCGTCAGGCTCGACGATCACGTCGTAAGTCTCGGCCACGGCGATGCGCAGTTCATCGACGCTGAGCGGTTTGACGTGCAGGCCGTCAGCCGCAACCACGGTCATTTTCAGCCCGGGAATGCGCACGTCGAAGTAGGTCATCGCCGAGCCGTTGATCAGGCGCAGGCGCAGCTTTTCACCGGGGCGAAACAGGCCGGTCCAGTTGTTGTCCGGTGCGTGGCCATTCATGAGGAAGGTGTAGGTGGCGCCACTGATGTCGGCAATGTCGGTGGGGTTCATGTTCATTTCTGCCCACATCTTGCGATCGGCAATGGTGGCGCCCCAGCCTTTCTCGCTGACGTCACTGATGAAGTCGTCGACGGTGCGTTTGTCGAAGTTGTAGTAGTCGGACTGCTTTTTCAGGGTCTTCATCAGGCTGGTCGGGTCTTCGTCGCTCCAGTCGCTGAGCATCACCACGAACTCGCGGTCGTACTGGAACGGCTCAGGCCCCCGGGCGTCGATCACCAGCGGGCCGTAGACGCCGGCCTGTTCCTGCAAGCCGGAATGGCTGTGATACCAGTAGGTGCCGTTCTGCCGAAGCTTGAATTGGTAGACGTACACGCCGCCCGGTTCGATGCCGTGAAAGCTCAAGCCCGGCACGCCGTCCATGTTCGCCGGCAGCAGAATGCCGTGCCAGTGGATCGAGGTGCTGGCGCTGAGCCGGTTGCGCACCCGCAGCGTCACGGTGTCGCCTTCGCGCCAGCGCAGCAATGGGCCGGGCAGGCTGCCGTTGATGGTCATCGCCGTGCGAGGGCGGCCGGTGAAGTTGACCGGGGTTTCGCCGATGAACAGTTCGAAGTCGCTGCCGCTCAGTTCATTCACCTGGCCTGGCGCGTCGAGCGCCCAGACCGGCGTGCGCCAAAGACCGAGGCCGCCGAGCAAGCTACCGGCGGCGAGACCTTTGACGAAGGTGCGTCGTGATGGGTTGGAAGGCATGCGCTGGAAATCCCCGTTTGACTCATGACGGGGAGGCTAACCAGCGCCAGCTTTCAGTTGGCTGAGGCGGGGATTACAGTTTTGACAGTTTGATCATTTGCTCTACAGGCCGAGGCCTTCCTGCACCGCCAGCAACAGATTGTTTTCGGTCAGGGCGATGGCGTCCAACTGTTGGCCTGTTTCAATCGACTGCACCCACCAATGGCTTTCACCGTGTTCATCCACGGTACGCAGCAGGTAGGTGTCCGTGGCTGACGGGATGATCTGCACTCGCCCGGCGCCATCCTCGGTAAACCGCGCAATGGGATCGAATGTCAGGCTTTGATGATTGGCTTCGATCACCAGTTGGTCGATGGCGTAATCGTGGGATTCACCATCGGGAGACGTTTCGCAAACGTGGGTAGGATTGCGTCGAATCTTCAACCCGACCTCGGTGACTGGCTGTAACCAGGCTTCAATGCGGTGGTACAAGTCGTACACCTGCGCCGGCCAGCAATCGATCTCCAGCGCGGCATCCGCGTGGGTGTGCCGGGTTTGCTTGAGTTTGGCGGCGAGTTCGTCTGCTTTACTCATTTCGGATCCCTTGGTTTGATGTCTGCCTGTTAATCGTAGACCTTTCAACGGCGTACGGCCTTGCCTTGCGTCATGCGCTTGCAACACAAACATGGCGAAATCAGCGCTGGCCCAGTCTGGCCAGGATCGAAAACCACGGACGCAGGCGTCCCAAGGAGCGGGTAGATGAAAAAGCTGTTTACAATTTTCGCGGTGATCGCGCTGACGGCCGGTAGCATCGGCTTGAGTTCGGCGCGGCAATCACAGCCGAGCAAGGCGCAGACGGAATCGGTGGCGGGGGTGTTCGACTACTACCTGCTGGCGTTGTCCTGGTCGCCGACCTTTTGTTTGACGCACAAAGATGACTCGCAGTGCACGGGCAAAGGCTACGGCTTTGTGCTTCACGGTTTGTGGCCGCAATACGCCAAGGGCGGCTGGCCGGAATCCTGCCCACCGCTGACGACGTTGAATGCGGCGCAAACCAGCCAGGGCCTGACGCTGTTCCCGACCAAGAAACTGCTCGACCACGAATGGTCCAAGCACGGCACGTGCAGCGGTCTCGGCGCGATGGGCTATCTGGATGAAGCGGACAAAGCCGTGGCGGCGGTGAAAATCCCGGACGAACTGCAACCGTTCAGCAGTTCCTATTACTTCGAAGCCCAGGAAATCGCCGATCTGTTCCGCAAGGCCAACCCGGGAATTCCGGCCGATGGGATCGCGGTGATTTGCAGCGGCCCGGAACTGTCGGAAGTGCGCGTGTGCATGGGTAAGGATCTACAGTTCGGCGCGTGTGGCAAGGGCGTGAAAACCCAGTGCCGGGCGGGAGATATTCGGGTGCCGCCGTCGCGCTGATCGATTAATAACTCAAGACGATATGGTTTTTCAACGCGGTGGGCTATTGGTGCTCACCTCGTTCTTATCATTAGCAGGGCGTGATTTTTAGAATGCCGTCGCAGTTATTCAACTTCGATACATCGTTCAGTGGAAAGCTGACAGACTGTTTCTGATACGTGGAACTCGCCGGGCTGTTACCTGTTAGTGGGTCGGTTTTTTTAATCTTTTGGCAGGTCTGTTTCAAATTGCAAACACCTTCAGGACTTTGAGTGGTCCAGTCATCGCCGGTGCAGCTTCTATAGGCTTTTGACTGGGCCCAAGCCCCTTGGCATTCCTGGTCGTGTGCCGCAAGAATTTGTGGGCTATCGAGTGTAAATAGCAGGGCGAGTGCGCAGTAGGCAAGTCTTGTCGTTTGCATGGTTATTCCCTCGAAACCGATTCTGACCCGTGTCAGAGATTGCTGTGCTTTAAGCGAATTCTGAGCGGGTCTTGAGCGTCCTAGGGTCGGCGTATTTTTCGTAAGCCTCTACTGTAAGAAGTAACAGGTTCGCGGGTTCATTTAGTTTTTTTACTCATGAGTCCACTATTTCCAACAGCTATATCGAATAATAACCAGGCTGCAATTTCTCCAAAGTTGGCAGTGAAGCCAGACGCGCCATCAGACTTGCCCATTTGCATCCACACCCAACTCCCCACGCAAAAACTCCACCAAGCCGTGCTGTAACCCGTTCAAGACCCCCTCACGGCTGATCAACGCCACCCGCCACGGCCCTTGCGCAACATTGAGCTCACGAATCGCCCGCTGCCGATACAGGCAGCCTTGAGGAAACAGCGCCAGCTGCAGCACGCCACTGGACGAATCGAAATCCACGCCTTTGACCCATACCAGCCGTTCCGGCCAGGTTGCCCATGCCGGGCCGCTGTCCGGTTCGCGTTTGATCAGGGCGATGTCGATGTCGCCAGCATCGAGCCGCTGGCGCAGCTCAGGCTCATGCCGCTGATGGTTTCCAGACGCGTGCGGGTGGTTGCGGGTGAAGCCGGCAAGGATCAGCGCCATGCGGCGGGCATCGAAGTCTTCCGGCATGCCGATGCGCAGGATTTCCAGATCGAGGTCGCTAGCCAGCGCTTCACTGCACGGTGCACTGCGCCGCCTGGCACTTCACAACGGACTAACCGTAAAGAACAATCGAAAATAAATCGGCGAACAGCGATCATCCAAACTCGCTGCGCGCCGATACTACTGGGCGGGATCAGGGCGTTTGCCCGGTATGTCCCGGTGGGCTACGCTCATCAACACAAGGGTTTCGGGCGTTTGCCCCTGTCGTACCTGCCCAGGACACGTTTTTGCCTATCCCCATTCACGATCCGCAACAAGCCTCCGGCACGCTCAAGCGTCTGCCGCTGCGCAAAGCGGCGGCGCTGTTTATCGTTGCGGTATGTCTGTGCCTGTTCGGTTTGCTGTACCTGCAGCTCGAGCAGTCGCGCCGGCAGGATCTGGAAATGGCTGAAATGGTTTCGGGCAATCTGACCCGGGCCATGGCGCAACAGGCCGAGGACACCTTTCTGGCCGCTGATCTGGTGCTGACCAGCCTGGCCGACTGGATCGAGGACGATGGGTACGGTTCCGGCCAGAAGGCGCGTTTGCAGAAAACCTTTGCCCGGCGCGTGCAGCAACTGGATCAGTTGCATGGCATATTCCTGTTCGATCGCGAGGGGCAGTGGGCGATCACCTCGTTTACCGATCTGCCGCGCGACGCTGGTGTTGCGGATCGCGAGTACTTCAAATTTCATCAGCAGAATACCTCGACGCTGGCGCACATCGGCCCGGCGATTCGCAGTCGCGAGAACGGCGAATGGATCATCCCGATTTCGAAACGCATCAACGACCGCGCCGGCAACTTCCAGGGCGTGTTGCTGGCCGGGATCAAAATGTCCTACTTCGACCGGTTCTTCGAAAGCTTCAGCCTGGATAACAACGGCATCATGTTTCTCGGTCTGACTGACGGCACACTGTTGGCGCGTCGACCTTTCGATGAGGGTTTGATCGGTTCTTCGCTGGCGCAGGGCAGGATTTATCAGTCGTTGTTGCCCGAGGCTTCGGCCGGTACGGCGATGATCAACTCGGTGGTCGACGGCGTCGTGCGTTTATATGGTTACCGGCAACTGGCGTCGTATCCGTTGGTGGTGGCGGCGGCGACGTCGCGCGACACGATTCTCAAGGGTTGGCACGCGCGCGCGTTCCAGTCCAGTGTGATCATCGCGTTGGTGATTCTGGGGGTCGGTCTGTTCGGCTGGGTGTTCATCCACCAGGTGCGTGACGGCGAACGAATCGAGAAAAACCTGCGCAAGGCACAACGTACGCTGGAACAGATTGCCACCCATGACAGCCTCACCGGGTTGGCCAACCGGCGGCTGTTCGAGCGTTCGCTGGACATCGAATTTGCCCGCGGCGCACGGCAGTCGAGCCCGGTCAGCCTGATCATGCTCGATATTGATTTTTTCAAGCGCTACAACGACGCCTATGGCCACGTCGCAGGGGATCATTGCCTGACCCAGGTGGCGCAGGTGGTGAAGAGTTGCTGTCAGCGCAAGGCTGATCTGGCCGTACGTTATGGCGGTGGGGGGTTTGCCGCGCTGCTACCGGGCCCCCACATCAATGGCGCACTGGCCATTGCCGGGCAGATCCGGCGTAGCGTGATGGACAAACGCATCACTCACAGCGGCTCGCCTTCGGGGTATCTCACGGTGAGCCTCGGTTGCTACTCCTTTATCCCTCTGGGCAATGACAGCCCCGAAGTGTTTATCCAGCGCGCCGATGCTGCACTGTACCAAGCGAAAAATGCCGGACGAAATCGCGCCGCCGTGTTGTCGATGGAAACCGTGATCGGGGAGCTGATGCGCTCGGATCGTTGATCGGCGCGCAATCAGACAAGCCATGGCGCTCACCATGGCCTGCTCTTGTTCGTTCAGCTGCCAGTACCACCCCCTGCGCCGCCGGTGCCGCCGCCCGCTGCACCGGTGCCACCCCCGGCACCTGAACCCGAGCCGCTGGCGCCACCGTTGGTGCCGGTGCCGGTGCCAGTCCTGGCCCCGTCATTGCCATTGCCAGTGCTGCTTGAAGGGGCGCCAGGCGTGCTGTTGGGGGGCATGTTCGAGCCGCTGGTGGCACCGGATTTGGTGCCGGTGGCATCCGCGCCATCGTTGGCGGCGAAGACTGCGGCGGAAGTGCTTGCCAGCAGGCCGGCAAGCACGAGTGACGTCAGTGTGCGGGTAGTCATGGTGGGTCTCCAGAATAGGGCCGGTTACCTGACATTGGTCTGAGGCGCGTCGCACTTGGTGCCTGTCGGGTGACGAGCGGTCGCCTCAGTCGTACGCCGCCAACTTCTGCTCAAGGCGCTGGCGAACCTGTAGCCACTCGTCATCGATGATGCTGAACCTTACGGAGTTGCGCTTGCGTCCATCCGGCATGATCCGTTCATGGCGGACGACGCCTTCCTGTTGTGCGCCCAGACGCAGGATCGCCTGACGTGATTTCTGATTGTTTTCATCGGTGGTGAACTGCACGCGCACGCAGTCGAGCACTTCGAAGGCGTGACGCAGCATCAGGTATTTGGCTTCGGTATTGACGAAGGATTTCTGCCAGCGTTCGGCGATCCAGCTGCTGCCGATTTCCAGCTTGCGATTGAGCGGGTCGATCTTCCAGAACCGCGTTGAGCCGATGACTTCGCCGCTGTCCTTCAAGACAATGACAAACGGCATGACCGTGCCGGCGTCGCGGCCATCCAGGGCTTTTTTCAGGTAGCTGTCGACGGTGCCCGGCGACGGCACGACGGTGACGGTGAGGTTCCACAACTCGCCGTCAGCGGCGGCGTGGAGCAGGGCGTCGGCGTCGGCATACTGAAGCGGGCGCAGAACGATGCGCTGGCCTTGCAGCGTAGTTTGCATGGATTCGGTTCTCGGCGGTGCGGGTGGATGGCCTATTACGCCGCAACGTGCCGATCCGATGCAACCGGCGCGAGTGACGCGGAGTCAGATTTTCTACAGACCATGGGCAGGAGCCTCAGCCAATGAAAAATCTGCGGATCGCCACTTACAACGTCAACGGCTTGCGCGCTCGATTGCCGAACCTGCTGGAGTGGCTAAAGCGCGAGCAGCCCGACATTGCTTGTCTGCAAGAGCTCAAGTCGCTCGACAGTGCGTTTCCCGCCGCTGAACTGGAAGCGGCCGGTTACGGCGCGATCTGGCAAGGGCAGGCGGCGTGGAACGGGGTGGCGATTCTCGCCCGCGATGCGCAACCGCTGGAGAGTCGGCGCGGGCTGCCCGGCGACCCTGATGACAAGCACAGCCGGTACCTGGAAGCGGCGGTGCACGGGGTATTGGTTGGCTGCCTTTATTTGCCCAATGGCAATCCGCAACCGGGACCGAAATTCGATTACAAACTGGCCTGGTTCGAACGACTGATCAGCTACGCGGAAGACCTGCAAGGCAGCGATCATCCGGTGGTGCTGGCCGGTGACTACAATGTTGTACCCACCGACATGGACATCTACAACACCCGTTCCTGGCTCAAGGATGCGTTGCTGCAACCCGAAAGCCGTGCGTGTTATCAGCGGTTGCTGGATCAGGGCTGGACCGACTCGCTACGCCATCTGTATCCCGAAGATCGTCTATACACCTTCTGGGATTATTTTCGTCAGCACTGGCAAACCAACTCCGGTTTGCGCATTGATCACCTGCTGCTCAACCCGGCGCTCAGTCCGTATTTGCATGAGGCCGGGGTAGACGCCTGGGTACGCAACGAGCCGCATGCCAGCGACCATGCGCCGACGTGGATTCGTATCGGCTCGCGCAAAAGGCGCTAGCGGACGATTGGCGAAATCAATTATCGAAACAGCTGCCCGATCCCGTATACATGGCGACCATCAACGCAGTGACCTGCGGCCCCATGCATAAGGATCGAGCAATGAGTGAGCCACGCCTGAACGATGTGAAACTGTATCTGCAACGCCTGGGTTTCGCTGCGCCGCCGGCGCCGACACTGGCGACGCTGCGTGAATTGCAATGGCGTCATACCGGCGCCTTTACCTTCGAAAACCTCTCGACCATTACTGGCGCGCCGGTACTGATTGATTTGCCGTCCATTGAACAGAAGGTCCTGCATCAGGGGCGTGGCGGTTACTGCTACGAACTCAATCACCTGTTTTATGCCCTGTTGCTCGAATTGGGTTTCGATGCTCGTGCGATCAGTGGTCGAGTGGTCATGAACCAGCCTGAAGGCACCTGGACTGCGCGCACCCACCGATTGAGTCTGGTGACCATCGATGATGTGCGTTACATCACCGACGTCGGGTTTGGCGGCATGGTGCCGACCGCACCGCTGTTGCTGGATTCCGAAGCTGAGCAGGTCACCCCTCACGAACCTTATCGCATCGAAAAACAGGCCGATGGCTACATGCTGCGCGCCAAGGTCGCCGGCGAGTGGCGGTCGATGTACCTGTTCGATCTGCAGCGCCAGGAAGACATTGATTACACCATCGGCAACTGGTACGTCTCGACCCACCCGCAATCTCCTTTCGCCACGCGCCTGATGGCTGCGCGTACTGGCGACGGCTGGCGTAAAACCTTGAACAACGGCAGTTTCGCCCTGCATCGCATGGGCGCTGACAGTGAGCGGCGCGAAATATCCGACGTCGATGAACTCATCGACGTGCTGCAACAGGCGTTCGGTCTGCGCGTGCCGGATCAGCCGCATGTACGCCAGTCGCTGGCGCGAATGCTCGTGCCTGTCTGACAATCAGGGTTTTGCATCCGGCTCCAGTACGCGACGGATTTCCCCGACGGCTGCCGACAGCTTTTTCTCGAGACTCTTGAGGTCGGCGGCGGTAATGCCCTGTTTGAACTGCCCGGAAAGGGCCGGATCATCGGCCGGCTGTGTGGCACCCTCGAGCAACGCCTGGCGCAGCGTGTTGTTGATCACCGTCTGATAACCGAAACCCTCGTTTTCCGCGACGTTGCGCGCCGCCTCGATGACAGCATCGTCGAGCATGATGGTGATACGGGTTTTGCCCTTGGCGGGCGCCAGTGCGCCGCGTTTGCCTTGGGAGAAGTCATATTCATCTTTCATCGGTCAAGCCTCCTGAAAATAGGCGCTACGTTCGCTCGGTGTGGCGACACGGGCAGAAATGATTCGTACGACATTCGCGTCTCGGTAACTGTACGCAACGACCAACAAGCGCCCTTTGCCGTTGAGGCCAATAGTGATCCAGCGCTGTTTGTCGTGGTCGTTGTCCTCGATCGTCAGTGCTCGTTCGTCGTGAAAGACCGGTTCGTTCTCGGCGAGGCTGACGCCTTTGTGCTCGAGCTTGTTGGCCGCGTTCTTGCTTTTGTCGTACTGAATGTCCAATGACTTCATTATGCATACTTTATATGTATAAAAAACGACGCGACCGTACCGTCGGTCGCCATGAACAGTTCAGCCTTAGTGGGGGTTGGCGCAGACGCCGGTAGGGATGTGTTGCCGGATTTGTGGGGGATGCAAGCGGCGGGATAGAAGGTTGGATGGCTACCTATCCATTATGTGACTGATAAGTTGTATACAACTCTATGGACATTTGTCACGAGTATTGAATACAGTGTGCGCATAACAAAAACCAGGGAACCCCCCACCATGAAAACGCCCCATGTTTCACACCAACGGCCCGAGGACGAAAATCTCGGGGTCGGCGCGAATATGGCTTACGGCCTGCAACATGTTCTGACCATGTACGGCGGTATCGTTGCGGTGCCACTGATCATCGGCCAGGCGGCCGGCCTGTCGCCGGCGGATATTGGTTTGCTGATTGCTGCTTCATTGTTTGCGGGGGGGCTGGCGACGCTGCTGCAACCCCTGGGCCTGCCGTTTTTTGGCTGTCAGTTGCCGCTGGTTCAGGGCGTATCGTTCTCTGGCGTGGCGACCATGGTCGCGATCGTCAGCAGCGGCGGGGAGGGCGGTTTTCAGTCGGTGCTGGGCGCGGTGATTGCCGCGTCCTTGATCGGGCTGCTGATCACGCCGGTGTTCTCGCGCATTACCAAGTTCTTCCCGCCATTGGTTACCGGTATCGTCATCACCACCATCGGCCTGACGCTGATGCCGGTGGCTGCACGCTGGGCCATGGGCGGCAACAGCCACGCGCCGGACTTCGGCAGTATGCAGAACATCGGACTGGCGGCGGTCACGCTGGTGCTGGTGCTGCTGCTGAGCAAGGTCGGCAGCTCGACCATCTCGCGTCTGTCGATCCTGTTGGCCATGGTGATCGGTACGGTGCTGGCGGTGTTCCTCGGTATGGCGGACTTCTCCAGCGTCACCACCGGGCCGATGTTCGGCTTCCCGACACCATTCCACTTCGGTATGCCGACCTTCCACTTCGCCGCAATCCTGTCGATGTGCATCGTGGTCATGGTGACCTTGGTGGAAACGTCGGCGGACATTCTGGCGGTCGGTGAAATCATCGGCACCAAGGTCGATTCCAAACGTCTGGGCAATGGCCTGCGGGCGGACATGCTGTCGAGCATGTTTGCGCCGATCTTCGGTTCGTTCACCCAAAGTGCCTTCGCTCAGAACGTCGGGCTGGTGGCGGTGACCGGGATCAAGAGCCGTTTCGTGGTCGCCACTGGCGGTGTGTTCCTGGTGGTTCTTGGCCTGCTGCCGTTCATGGGCCGGGTCATTGCCGCAGTGCCGACGTCAGTTCTCGGCGGCGCGGGTATCGTGCTGTTCGGCACGGTGGCGGCGAGTGGCATTCGTACGCTGTCGAAGGTTGATTATCGCAACAACGTCAACCTGATCATCGTTGCCACCTCGATCGGTTTCGGCATGATCCCGATTGCTGCGCCGAACTTCTACGATCACTTCCCGAGCTGGTTCGCGACCATTTTCCACTCGGGCATCAGCTCGTCGGCGATCATGGCGATCCTGCTCAACCTGGCGTTCAACCACTTCACCACCGGTAACTCGGATCAGCAGTCGGTGTTTGCGGCGGCGGAAGAGCGCACCTTGCGTTATCGCGATCTGGATGCGCTGCGCGAAGGCGACTACTTCAGCGACGGCAAACTGCATGACTGCGATGGCAAGGAAGTGCCAGTGATCGAGCCGGATGATCACGACCATGGGCACGGCGCGCCGAAGGTGCAGGTGAAAAGCAGTGAGCATGTCTGACCGCTGTAGCTGAATGGAAAAGGGCCGATCTGTTAATCAGATCGGCCCTTTTTGTTTGAAGATCAAAAGATCGCAGCCTTCGGCAGCTCCTACAGGTTCAGCGTTCATCCGCAAAATGGGCGGAATACGAGACCTGTGTAGGAGCTGCCGAAGGCTGCGATCTTTTGATCTTTTCGAGCGCCCACAAAAAAGCCCCTGAATCTTTCGATTCAGGGGCTTTGCTATTTGGCTCCACAACCTGGACTCGAACCAGGGACCCAATGATTAACAGTCATTTGCTCTACCAACTGAGCTATTGCGGAATTGGTGCGTATGTTACTGATTCAAAAAGAGAAGTCAAGCGCCGGTTGCAAAAACGAGTGAATTCTCGGGACGGACGGTGGTTTGTCAGCGATTGGCGGTTACCAGAACCGTAGTAGAGGTCTACCATGACCGCCCGGAAGTGGTCACACGCGCTGCCGGCCATTCGCCGAAAAAGGTCCGCGTCATGAACCATTTGTCCCGCAACAGCGAGGTGTTCGCATGAGCATCGCGCAAATCAGCCTGCCCAAGGGTGTCGGTCCACATGCCGAAAAACTCTTCGACGCGATTACTCAGGCCAGCACCGCTGAAGAACTGAATCGTGCCGGGGGCAAGGCTGAAGGTTTTGTCCTCGGTCTGGAAAGCACCAAAGCGATCAAAAGCCAGATCGCCGAATCGCTGTACGTCGCCTATGACGATGCCGCGACTCAGCGTGCGACTGAACTGGCTTAACTGCCAAAGGTAATTGTGCCCAGCATCAGTTTGGCGTAGGCCGCAGTAGCTGCGAGTTGCACCAGCCACAGGGCCAGGCCGCCGAGAAACACCCCGGCCGCGACTTGCAGCACCAGGCTTTTTTCGCGCTTGGCCGAGGCGCGCGGGATGAAATCATCCAGATCGTCACGGTCGGCGCGCAGGTTGTCGTTTTTCATTTGGCTTCTCACAGAATTCCAAGGTGTACTCAAATCCCTGTAGGAGTGAGCCTGCTCGCGATAGCGGTGCGTCAGACAGTGATGCTTCGGGCGACAAGACGCTATCGCGAGCAGGCTCGCTCCTACAGTTTTGATTTGTGTGCAGTTTAGAGGGAATGTGGCATTCCTTCGGACAAATAAAAACGGGAAGCCCCAAGGCTTCCCGTTTTTCATCACGCAGCGTTATCAGATGACCTGAACGATCGCATCTGTCACAGCCTTGATGTTGCTCTGGTTCAGCGCAGCCACGCAGATGCGGCCGGTGTCCAGTGCGTAGATGCCGAACTCGTTACGCAGGCGATGCACTTGTTCAGTGGTCAGGCCCGAGTAGGAGAACATGCCGCGCTGACGACCGACGAAACTAAAGTCGCGGCCCGGCGCTTTTTCCGCCAGCAGGGCAACCATCTGCTCGCGCATGCCGCGAATGCGCAGACGCATTTCGGCCAGCTCGGCTTCCCACTGCGCGCGCAGTTCCGGGCTGTTCAACACCGCAGCAACGATGCTTGCGCCGTGGGTTGGCGGGTTGGAGTAGTTGGTGCGGATCACGCGTTTGACTTGCGACAGCACGCGCGCGCTTTCTTCTTTCGATTCGCTGATGATCGACAGGGCGCCAACGCGCTCGCCGTACAGCGAGAACGACTTGGAGAACGAGCTCGATACAAAGAAAGTCAGACCGGACTCAGCGAACAGACGCACGGCTGCGGCGTCTTCGTCGATACCGTCGCCAAAACCCTGGTAAGCCATGTCGAGGAACGGCACGTGACCTTTGGCTTTGACCATTTCCAGGACGTTGTTCCAGTCCGCCGGGGTCAGGTCGACGCCAGTCGGGTTGTGGCAGCAGGCGTGGAGGATAACGATCGAGCCGTTCGGCAGGGCGTTAAGGTCGTCGAGCATGCCGGCACGGTTGACGTCGTGGGTGGCTGCGTCGTAGTAGCGGTAGTTCTGCACCGGGAAACCAGCGGTTTCGAACAGCGCGCGGTGGTTTTCCCAGCTCGGGTCGCTGATCGCCACAACGGCGTTCGGCAGCAATTGCTTGAGGAAGTCGGCACCGATTTTCAGTGCGCCGGTCCCGCCGACGGCCTGAGTGGTGATGACGCGACCGGCGCTGATCAGCGGCGAGTCGTTGCCGAACAGCAGCTTTTGCACGGCCTGGTCGTAGGCAGCGATGCCATCGATCGGCAGGTAACCGCGCGAAGCGTGTTGAGCGACGCGAATCGTCTCGGCTTCGATTACAGCGCGCAGCAGTGGAATTCGCCCCTCTTCGTTGCAGTACACGCCAACGCCCAGGTTGACCTTGGTGGTCCGGGTATCGGCGTTGAATGCTTCGTTGAGGCCCAGGATTGGATCGCGGGGTGCCATTTCGACAGCGGAGAACAGGCTCATTATTACGGCGGCTCTGAATGGATAGTGGAGGGACGTGTGGCGCTCCAGCCGAATGCACTAGAGCGGTGCACAAACGGGGAGCTAGTATAGAGGCCATTACTGAGCAATGGCGACAGGCGATTCGGCTTTTAGGGTAAGTTTTTCCGATTATTTCTTGACCGTTAGTCGACTGCGCGTGTCAGAGTCTTTAGCGGATGTAGGACGTTTGCCTTGAAAGAGCGGGCAATCGCCACCACATTGAGCACAATCCAGGTTTTTTCTTGCGCGACACCGGTCGTTTGCGGTTGTCCCCGTAGTGCTCCGCTTTGCGCGGAACGCCGCGATCCCAGAGGTGTATATGTCCGAATTCCAGCTCGTCACCCGCTTTGAGCCCGCCGGCGATCAGCCGGAAGCCATCCGCCAATTGGTGGAGGGCATCGAAGCCGGGCTGGCGCACCAGACGCTGCTCGGTGTGACCGGCTCGGGCAAGACCTTCAGCATCGCCAATGTCATCTCGCAGATTCAGCGCCCGACGCTGGTGCTGGCGCCGAACAAAACCCTGGCTGCGCAGTTGTATGGCGAGTTCAAGGCGTTTTTCCCCAACAACGCCGTTGAATATTTCGTTTCCTACTACGACTACTACCAACCCGAAGCCTACGTGCCGTCCTCCGACACCTTCATCGAGAAGGATGCGTCGATCAACGACCACATCGAGCAGATGCGTCTGTCCGCGACCAAAGCGTTGCTGGAGCGCAAGGACGCGATCATCGTCACCACGGTGTCGTGCATCTACGGTCTCGGTAGCCCGGAAACCTATTTGAAGATGGTGCTGCACGTCGATCGCGGCGACAAACTCGATCAGCGCGCACTGCTGCGCCGTCTGGCCGACCTGCAATACACCCGCAACGACATGGATTTTGCCCGCGCGACCTTCCGCGTGCGCGGCGATGTGATCGACATTTACCCGGCAGAATCCGATCTGGAAGCGATCCGCATCGAGCTGTTCGATGACGAGGTCGAAAGCATTTCCGCATTCGATCCGCTGACCGGCGAAGTCATCCGCAAGATGCCGCGTTTCACGTTCTATCCGAAGAGTCACTATGTGACGCCACGGGAAACCCTGCTCGACGCCATCGAACACATCAAAGTCGAATTGCAGGAGCGGCTGGAATACCTGCGCAGCAACAACAAATTGGTGGAAGCGCAGCGCCTTGAGCAGCGCACCCGTTTCGACCTGGAAATGATCCTCGAACTGGGCTACTGCAACGGCATCGAAAACTACTCGCGCTACCTGTCCGGACGTCCGGCCGGTGCGGCGCCGCCGACGCTCTACGATTACCTGCCGGCCGATGCCTTGCTGGTGATCGACGAATCCCACGTCAGCGTGCCGCAGGTCGGCGCGATGTATAAGGGCGACCGTTCGCGCAAAGAAACCCTGGTCGAATACGGCTTCCGTTTGCCTTCTGCGCTGGATAACCGGCCAATGCGTTTCGACGAGTGGGAAGGGGTCAGCCCGCAGACCATTTTCGTCTCGGCGACACCGGGCAACTACGAAGCCGAACATGCCGGGCGCGTGGTCGAGCAAGTGGTGCGGCCGACCGGTCTGGTCGACCCGCAGGTTGAAGTGCGTCCGGCGTTGACGCAGGTCGACGATCTGCTCTCGGAAATCAGCAAACGCGTGGCGGTCGAAGAGCGGGTGCTGGTCACCACGCTGACCAAACGCATGGCCGAAGACCTTACCGATTACCTCGCCGATCACGGCGTGCGCGTGCGTTATCTGCACTCGGACATCGATACGGTCGAGCGCGTCGAGATTATTCGCGACCTGCGCCTCGGCACTTTTGACGTGCTGGTCGGGATCAACTTGCTGCGTGAAGGCCTGGACATGCCGGAAGTGTCGCTGGTGGCGATTCTCGACGCCGACAAGGAAGGCTTCCTGCGTTCCGAGCGCTCGCTGATCCAGACCATCGGCCGTGCGGCGCGCAACCTCAATGGCCGGGCGATTCTTTACGCCGATCGCATGACCGGTTCGATGGAGCGGGCGATTGGCGAGACCGAGCGTCGTCGCGACAAGCAGATTGCCTTCAACCTGGAAAACGGCATCACCCCGCGCGGTGTGATCAAGGACGTCGCCGATATCATGGAAGGCGCCACCGTGCCGGGTTCGCGCAGCAAGAAACGCAAAGGCATGGCCAAGGCCGCCGAAGAGAACGCCAAGTACGAAGCCGAACTGCGTTCGCCGAGCGAGATCACCAAACGTATTCGTGCGCTGGAAGAGAAGATGTACCAGTTGGCGCGGGATCTGGAGTTTGAAGCGGCGGCGCAGATGCGTGATGAGATTGCCAAACTGCGTGAGCGGCTTTTGGCTGTTTGATCTTCATTGCCTGGCAGGGCCTCATCGCTGGCAAGCCAGCTCCCACAGGGATTGATGGTGTACACAAATTTTGTGAGCACCAAAGAAACCTGTGGGAGCTGGCTTGCCAGCGATGGGATCGGTACAGACGCCGCGAAAGTCAGTGAGATTCGCCGGCCTTTAGCCCCGCCGGGAGCTTTTTGGTCAGTAGAATCGCCAACATACTGACCCCCAACGCAATCCCGACAAAATGAAACGCATCGTTGTAAGCCATGATCGCCGCCTGTTGATGGACGATCTCACTCAGCTTGCCCAACGCCGCCGTGTCACTGCCAAACCGATCCGTCATCGACGCCAGTCGCTCCGCCACCTGCGGATTTGTCGGCACCACCGCCTCGCGCAAATAATCGAAGTAAGTCTTGGTGCGTGCATCCAGCAATGTCGCCAGCAAGGCAATGCCAATCGCACCGCCAAGGTTGCGCAGGATATTGAACAGACTCGACGCCGACCCCGCGTCCTGCGGCAGGATGTACGCGGTGGCGATCAGCGAAATCGTCACCATGATCAATGGCTGCCCCAGCGCCCGAATGATCTGGATCTGATTGAATTGCGCTCCGGCAAAGTCCGGGTTGAGCACTCCGGAAGAAAAGCTCGCCAAGCCGAACAACCCGAAGCCAAGCGTGCACAGCCATTTCGGCGAGACAATCTTCATCAGCTTCGGCACCAGCGGAATCAGAAACAGCTGCGGCACGCCCATCCACATGATCACTTCGCCGATCTGCAGGGCGTTGTAGTTCTGGATCTGCGCCAGATACAGCGGCAACAAATAAATCGAACCGTACAACCCGACGCCCATGCCCAGGCTGGAAATACTCGACAACCCAAAATTGCGATTGCGCAGAATGCCAAGGTTGATCAGCGGATTCGGTTTGGAGATCTGCACGATCACAAAAGTGATCAAGCTCACCAGCGCAATGCTGCCCAGCGTCACGATCAGGCTCGATTCCAGCCAGTCCTTGCGATGACCTTCTTCGAGAAAAACCTGCAAGCACCCGAGGCCGATGCCCAGCGTGAGGATGCCGGTGTAGTCAGTGCTTTTCAGCAATTCCCAGTGCGCTTCTTTCTTCTCCAGTCCGTACATCAGGCCGGCGATCATGATCAGGCCCGGCGGGATGTTGATGTAGAAGATGTATTCCCAGCCCCAGTTTTCCGTGAGCCAGCCGCCCAGCGTCGGGCCGATCGACGGCGCGAACGTGGCGGTCATGGCGAACATCGCCATGCCTTTGGCACGGTGGTGTTCGGGGAGTTTGATCAGCGTCAGGGTGAACGCCAGCGGGATCAGCGCGCCACCAGTGAAACCCTGCATGGCACGAAAAACGATCATGCTCTCCAGGCTCCAGGCCATCGAGCACAGCAGCGAGGACACCAGAAAGCCCAGCGACACCCACACCGCCAGGCGCCGCGCCGAGAGCAACTGCACCAGCCACGCGGTCAGCGGAATCATGATGATTTCCGCGACCAGATAGGAGGTGGAAATCCACGAACCTTCTTCCAGGGTCGCCGACAGCGCGCCCTGAATATCTTTCAGCGACGAGTTGGTGATCTGGATGTCCAGCACCGCCATAAAGGCGCCGAGCATTACGCTCATCACTGCAATCCAGTCGCGCCGGGTCGGTTCGCCGACCGGGCGGATCAATGAATCACCGGCCATCTTCTGGGGCGTCTTTGATATTCACGGTGGCGGTGACGGACATGCCCGGGCGGATCTTGCCGTGTAGCGCGTTATCGGCCTTGAAGGTCAGTTTCACCGGAATCCGTTGCACGACTTTGGTGAAGTTGCCGGTGGCGTTGTCCGGGGGCAGCAGGCTGAACTGCGCGCCGGACGCGGCGAACAGACTGTCGACCCGCGCTTCGATCGGCGTGTCGCCATACGCATCAAAGGTCAGCTCGGCTTTCTGGCCGGGTTGCATGTGGCCGATCTGGGTTTCCTTGAAGTTGGCCTGCACCCAGATGTCTTCGTCCGGAACGATCGACAGCAGATAAGCGCCGGCCTGCACCACCTGGCCGTTACGGGCGGCGCGCTGGCCGACCAGACCGCTGATTGGTGCGTGGATTTCGCTGCGGGTCAGGTTGAGTTCGGCTTGCGCGAGATCGGCGCGGGCGTTGGCGATCTGCGCGTCGAGGCGTTTGATTTCCGCGTTCAAGGCGTTGACCTGCTGGCGCTGGCCCTGTGCATCGGCCTGCGCCTTGGCCACTTGCGAGCGAGCAATGTGTGTGTCGGCGGAGAGGGTGGTCACCCGTTCTTCGGAAACATAACCGGGTTTGCGCAGGGTTTCGGCACGCGACAAGTCCATCTGCGAACGCCCGAGCGTCGCCTGTGTGGTTGCCACTTGCGCGTCGCTGGCGGCGATCAGGCTCGATTGCTGGGTCAGTTTGCTTTGCGCTTGCAGGCGTTCGGCTTCGCGGGTGGCGAGGGCGGCGTTGGCACGATCAATAGCGAGGCGGAAATCATTCGGTTCGAGGCGCACCAGCAACTGGCCTTTTTCGACGTGCTGATTGTCCTGCACCAGCACTTCATCGATGCGCGCGCTCAGTTGGCTCGACACACGGGTGATTTCGCCCTGGACATAGGCGTTGTCGGTGCTTTCATAAAAGCGTCCCTTGAAAAACCAATGGGCGAAGAAGCCCCCGGCAATCAGCAGGACGAGCAGCAGGAAAATCAACAGGCGACGCTTGAGTTGAGCAGGCATGGGCAAACTGTAGTCGAGGAATTGTAAGGAAAGTTATCAGCCGGCGAATCTGGCATACAGCCGATAAACGGTAAATGCCATCTGCTGATATTCCGCCATTCATCACGGCTTACGGGCCTTACAGACGCAAACTTGGCTTAAATGCCCTGCCCGCTGGAGCGGGGCGGGTGTCGCCTGTTACCATTCGCCGCTTGATTGTTTTGCTTTTCATTCTTTTCGAGACATGCCATGACCACCGTCCGCACTCGCATCGCGCCATCGCCTACCGGGGACCCCCACGTAGGTACCGCTTACATCGCATTGTTCAACTACTGCTTTGCCAAGCAGCACGGCGGTGAGTTCATCCTGCGGATCGAAGACACCGACCAGTTGCGTTCGACCCGCGAGTCCGAACAGCAGATCTTCGACGCCCTGCGCTGGCTGGGTATCGACTGGAGCGAAGGCCCGGACGTTGGCGGCCCGCACGGTCCTTACCGGCAGAGCGAGCGCGGCGACATCTACCAGAAGTACTGCCAGCAACTGGTCGACATGGGCCACGCGTTCCCCTGCTTCTGCACCGCTGAAGAGCTCGATCAGATGCGCGCCGAGCAAATGGCCCGCGGCGAAACTCCACGCTACGACGGCCGCGCGCTGCTGCTGTCGAAAGAGGAAGTCGCGGCTCGTCTGGCTGCCGGCGAACCCCACGTGATCCGCATGAAAGTCCCGAGCGAAGGCGTTTGCGTGGTGCCGGACATGCTCCGTGGCGACGTCGAGATCCCGTGGGATCGCATGGACATGCAAGTGTTGATGAAGACCGACGGCCTGCCGACGTACTTCCTCGCCAACGTCGTCGACGATCACCTGATGGGCATCACCCACGTCCTGCGTGGTGAAGAGTGGCTGCCATCGGCGCCGAAACTGATTCTGCTCTACGAATATTTCGGCTGGGAGCAACCAGAGCTGTGCTACATGCCGCTGCTGCGTAACCCGGACAAGAGCAAGCTGTCCAAGCGCAAGAACCCGACGTCGGTGACGTTCTACGAGCGCATGGGTTTCATGCCTGAGGCGATGCTCAATTACCTCGGCCGCATGGGCTGGTCGATGCCGGACGAGCGCGAGAAGTTCTCGCTGCAGGAAATGGTCGACAACTTCGACCTCAAGCGTGTGTCCCTTGGCGGGCCGATCTTCGACATCGAGAAGCTGTCGTGGCTCAACGGCCAATGGCTGCGTGATCTGCCGGTGGAAGAATTCGCCAGCCGCTTGCAGACCTGGGCGTTGAACCCGCAATACATGATGAAGATCGCGCCGCTGGTTCAGGGTCGCGTTGAAACCTTCAGCCAGGTTGCACCGCTGGGCGGGTTCTTCTTCGCCGGTGGTGTTAACCCGGATGCCAAGCTGTTCGAATCGAAAAAGCTTTCCGGTGATCAGGTTCGGCAGTTGATGCAGTTGATCCTGTGGAAGCTGGAAAGCCTGCGTCAGTGGGAGAAGGACAACATCACCGCAACGATTCAGGCCGTGGTCGAATCCCTTGAGTTGAAGTTGCGCGATGCGATGCCGCTGATGTTTGCTGCGATCACCGGGCAGGCGAGTTCGGTATCGGTGCTCGATGCCATGGAAATCATTGGCCCGGATCTGACCCGATTCCGTCTGCGTCAGGCGATCGACCTGCTGGGCGGCGTGTCGAAGAAAGAAAACAAAGAGTGGGAAAAGCTGCTGGGCGCTATCGCCTGATAGCTTAACCCCCCTGTAGGAGCTGCCGAAGGCAGCGATCTTTTGATTTTGGCTTTTAAAAACCAGATCAAAAGATCGCAGCCTGCGGCCGCTCCTACAGGGGCATGCTTTATCCCAAGTCCCGGATTTTCGGGAGGAGGGCGGTAAGTGATTGTTATGCCGACGAAAAACTTTGAAAAATTTCAAAAATAAGTTTGACAGGCTTTCGATACGCCCTTAAGATTCGCCCCGTCCTCAGCGATGACATCAACGATGAGGGGCTATAGCTCAGCTGGGAGAGCGCCTGCATGGCATGCAGGAGGTCAACGGTTCGATCCCGTTTAGCTCCACCAATTTACACTTCGAAGCCTGGCCACACCGGCTCCGAAGCGATCAACACTCAGCGTTGATCTGTTGTATAGAAGGGTTTGCGTCCCCTTCGTCTAGTGGCCTAGGACACCGCCCTTTCACGGCGGTAACAGGGGTTCGAGTCCCCTAGGGGACGCCAGTTTTACAGAAGTGATGTTGCAAGATGTCACTCCGCCGCGAGGCGAAAAATCCGGGGCTTTAGCTCAGCTGGGAGAGCGCCTGCATGGCATGCAGGAGGTCAGCGGTTCGATCCCGCTAAGCTCCACCAATTTTACAGGTTCAAGGTCTGGCCACACCGGCCTTGAATCGATCAGCTCTCAGCACTGATCAGTTGTATAGAAGGTTTGTGTCCCCTTCGTCTAGTGGCCTAGGACACCGCCCTTTCACGGCGGTAACAGGGGTTCGAGTCCCCTAGGGGACGCCACGATTACCCGCTCTGCGGGATTTTATAAGGGTCATTCAATTATTGAATGGCCCTTTTGTTTGTCTGGCGTTTGGCCAATTCTCCTTTTTCCTTACACTGTGCTTCAGACCAGCGGTCATATCCTTGACTTGCAGAATATTATTATGCGAATAATATTCTAGTCGTAATATTCGGAGGCAACGATGAACGATAAAAAAGCTCAAACCCGCGAACGCATCCTCAAGGCTGCCAGCTCCGCACTGATTCAGCGTGGCCCGGCAGACCCTAGCGTGGGCGAAGTGATGGGTGCAGCCGGCCTGACCGTCGGCGGCTTCTATGCGCACTTCGAAAGCAAGGACGCGATGATGCTGGAAGCGTTCAAGCAATTGCTCGGTCGCCGCCGCGACCTGATTGCTGACATGGACACGCAACTGACCGGTGAAGAACGCCGTGCTCTGGTCGCTGCGTTCTATCTGTCACGCAAGCATCGTGACTCCAGCGAAGCGGCGTGCCCTATTCCGGCTTCCATTGGCGAACTGGGTCGTTTGCCGGACTCGTTCCGGCTTGCGCTGAACGAACACCTGGAATTGATGGTGGCGCAGTTGGCGTCCAGCCCTGAGGACACCGATAAAGCGCTGGCCGACATGGCCTTGATGGTGGGTGGTCTGGCACTCGCAAGAGCGCTGGGTCCGGGAGATTTATCCGATCGATTGCTGCGCGCTGCCAAGTCGGCGGTGCGTTGACCTGAAGGCAACACGCCTGAGGAGAGAGCGATGAACACGTTGAAGTGGGTTCGTGGCGTTAATGGCACCTTGGGCTGGATTGCACCGAAACGGGTGGCGAGCAAAATGCGTCTGGCGTTCATGACGCCGCGCGCGCTGCCACTGCGCGAATGGGAGCTGCCGATGCTGGCCAATGCCGAGCGGATTACGTTGCGCTTCGGTCTGTCGGCACTGCGCTGGGGTCAAGGTCCGACCGTGCTGCTGATGCATGGTTGGGAAGGGCGGCCCACTCAATTCGCCTCGTTGATCACCGCGCTGGTCGATGCCGGTTACACCGTTGTCGCGCTTGATGGCCCGGCCCACGGTCGTTCGCCGGGGCGTGAGGCCAATGTGGTGTTGTTCGCTCGGGCGATGCTCGAAGCGGCGGCGGAGTTACCGCCGCTGCAAGCAGTCATCGGCCACTCCATGGGCGGCGCCAGCGCGATGCTCGCCGTGCAATTGGGCTTGCGCACCGAAACCCTCGTCAGCATCGCTGCTCCAGCGCGAATTCTTGGTGTGCTGCGTGGTTTTGCCCGATACGTCGGTATGCCGCCGCGAGCCCGCTCCGCGTTCATTCGTCAAGTCGAGCAGGATGTCGGCATGCGCGCTGCCACGCTGGACGTCGCGCACTATCAACTGGATATGCCCGGCCTGATCGTGCACGCCGAGGACGACAACTTCGTCTCGGTCAAAGAGTCGCAATTGATCCACGAATCCTGGTTCGACAGTCGCTTGCTGCGCCTCGAGGGCGGTGGTCATCAGCGCGTATTGGCCGACCCTCGGGTGATTGATGGGGTGTTATCACTGCTGGCCGGTCGCAGCCTTCAGACGCGCCAATCGGCGTGAGCTCCGTTACACTGCCCCGGTTGAATAACTGACCGGGAGTGGGGCATGGGCTGGGATCGGGCAACGCCGTTCACCATTGATCTGCAAGTAGGCGCCGAGGACATCGACGGGCTCGGCCACGCGAACAACGCGGTGTACGTGACTTGGCTCGAGCGTTGCGCCTGGCGCCATTCGCAGCGTCTGGGCCTGGATCTGGTCGAATATCGGCGGCTGGATCGGGCGATGGCCGTGGTTCGTCACGAGATCGATTATCTGGCCGCCGCCTATGAAGGCGATGAGTTGCAATTGGCGACCTGGATCGTCGATTGGGATCAGCGCCTGAAGATGACCCGGCATTTCCAGCTCAAGCGCCCGAGCGACAACACCACGCTGTTGCGCGCGCAAACCACTTTCGTCTGTATCGAGCTGTCCACCGGCAAGCCGAAGCGCATGCCGGCAGAGTTCATCGAAGGTTATGGCCCGGCTATCCTGCTCTCAGAGTCTGCGCAAATCTAATGTAGGAGTGAGCCTGCTCGCGATAGCGGTGTGTCAGTCGAAACATATGTGACTGATACACCGCTATCGCGAGCAGGCTCACTCCTACAAGGAATATGTGTTGTTCTGCGGATTTGTGCGATATCCAGTAAACTGCCGCACGTTTTTCTTCAAGTAGTGTTTTCCCATGCAAATTGCTCTGGCGCCCATGGAGGGGTTGGTCGACGACATCCTCCGCGACGTGCTGACCCGCGTTGGTGGCATCGACTGGTGCGTGACCGAATTCATTCGGGTCAACGACCAGTTGCTCACTCCAGCGTACTTCCACAAGTTCGGCCCGGAGCTGCTCAACGGCGCCCGCACCGCATCCGGTGTGCCATTGCGTGTGCAGTTACTCGGTTCCGATCCGGTGTGCCTGGCGGAGAACGCTGCGCTGGCCTGCGAACTCGGCTCCGAAGTGATCGACCTCAACTTCGGCTGCCCGGCCAAGACCGTCAACAAGTCCCGAGGCGGCGCCGTACTGCTGAAAGAGCCGGAACTGCTCAACCAGATCGTCGAGCACGTGCGCCGCGCCGTACCTGCGCACATCCCCGTGACGGCGAAGATGCGCCTCGGTTTCGACAGCCCGGACGGTTCGCTGGTCTGCGCTACGGCGTTGGCTGAAGGTGGCGCCGAGCACATTGTGGTTCACGCCCGAACCAAGATGGACGGCTACAAGCCGCCGGCGCATTGGGAATGGATTCCGCGTGTACAGGACGTGGTCAAGGTCCCGGTGTTCGCCAACGGCGATATCTGGAGCGTCGAAGACTGGCGCCGTTGCCGCGAAATCAGCGGCGTGGAAGACATCATGCTCGGTCGCGGACTGGTTTCGCGCCCCGATCTGGCCAAACAGATCGCTGCTGCGCGCGCGGGTGAAGACGTCGTCGAAATGACCTGGGCCGAGCTGATGCCGTTGATTCAGGACTTCTGGCTGCAAGCCAAAGCGCAGATGACCGCACGCCAATCGCCGGGCCGTTTGAAGCAATGGCTGGCGATGCTGACGCGCAATTATCCTGAGGCTACGGAGCTGTTTACCGTGCTGCGGCGCGAGACCGAGCCGGATCATGTTTCGCGTTTGCTCGGTCTGCCAGTCGCCGAAGCGGCCTGAAAAAAATCTGCAAATAATCTCTTGAAATCATTTCAGCGGTCCCTATTTAAGGGTTACGCGATGCCGAATACGGGTCGCGGAGACAAGAAAACTTGCTGATTTTTTTTCAGGAGATTTGCACCATGAGTACCGCATTTTCCCTCGCGCCACTGTTCCGTTCCTCGGTAGGTTTCGACCGTTTCAACGACCTGTTCGAAACCGCCCTGCGCAACGAGCCAGGCAGCAGCTACCCACCTTACAACGTCGAAAAGCACGGTGATGACCAGTACCGCATTGTCGTCGCCGCCGCCGGTTTCCAGGAAGAAGACCTGGAGCTGCAAGTCGAGAAAGGTGTGCTGACCATCAGTGGCGGCAAACGTGACGCCAACGAAGGCGTGACCTTCCTGCACCAAGGCATCGCCCAGCGTGCATTCAAGCTGTCTTTCCGCTTGGCTGATCACATCGAGATCAAGGCGGCGGATCTGAAAAACGGTCTGTTGAGCATCGACCTGTTGCGAGTGATCCCGGAAGAGGCAAAAGCCAAACGCATTCCGATCAACGGGGTGGAGAAGCCGGTTCTGCAATAAGACCGAGCAATGAAAAGGGCGCCACTGGCGCCCTTTTTTGTGCCCGTCATTCCAGCAGCACTTTCAGATCCTCCAGCGCCACCGGCCGACTGTGCAAATAACCCTGATACAAATGGCAGCCCAGCCCTTGCAGGAATGCCAGTTGCTCCGGTGTTTCCACGCCCTCGGCAATCACTTCCAGCTCCAGACTGCGGGCCATGGCGACAATCGCGCGAATGATCTCGGCATCGTTCGGGTCAGTGGTCGCATCACGGATAAACGACTGGTCGATTTTCAGCGTGTCCACCGGCAGGCGCTTGAGGTAAGTCAGCGACGAATAACCGGTGCCGAAATCGTCCATGGCAAAACTCACGCCGAGCTTTTTCAGACGACGCATTTTGCTGATGGTGTCTTCCAGGTTCTGGATGACGATGCCTTCGGTGATTTCCAGTTTCAGCAACGAGCACGGCAGGCCATGGCTGGTCATGCTGTGTTCGATGCGCTCGACAAAGTCGTTCTGGCGAAACTGTCGCGGGCTGATATTGACGCACAGACTGAAATTGAGCGGGTCGACCAGTTTCAGCGCGATCAGTTGTTTGAACGCATTGCAGGCTTCGTCGAGGATCCACGTCCCGACTTCGAGAATCAGACCGCTGTCTTCCAGCACTTTGATGAACTCTGTGGGCGATTGTGCGCCGAGTTCCGGATGATTCCAGCGCACCAGGGCTTCGGCGCCGATGATGCAGTTATCCCGCGCGTCGATCTGCGGCTGGAAGTGCACATTGAATTCACCGCGCGACAGCGCCAGGCGCAAGTCGGTCTCCATGCGTAGCCGTTCGCTGGCGGCCTTCTGCATGGTGTTGTGGTACATCTGCGTGGTGTTGCGCCCGGAATCCTTGGCCCGATAAAGCGCAATATCGGCGCGTTTGAGCAGGTCGGTCGGCGTCGAGCCGTGATCGGGGATCAGCGCCACGCCGATACTTGGGGTCACTTGCAGTCGCTGGCCGTCGAGGAACATCGGTTCCGACAGCAATTCGCGCAGGGTATCGGCCAGATTGCGCACTTGTGCGCTGACTTCGTTGCGCGAGCCTTCAAGGCCACTGAGCAGCACGACAAACTCATCGCCGCCCAGGCGCGCAACCGTATCCTCCATGCGTACGCTGGCTTCGAGCCGTGCAGTAATGATCTTCAGCACCGTGTCGCCGACCGGGTGGCCGAGGGAGTCGTTGATGTGTTTGAAGTGATCGAGGTCGAGAAACAGTAACGCGCCGCGCAGGTTGTGACGCTTGAGCAGGGCGATCTGCTGGCTCAGGCGATCCATCAGCAGGGCGCGGTTGGGCAGGTTGGTCAGCGGGTCGTGATAAGCCAGATGACGGATTTGCGCTTCGGCGTTTTTCAGCAGGCTGACATCACGAGCGGTCAATAGCAGACAGGCGGTTTCGTTAAGGGTGATCGGTTCGACGGAAACTTCCACCGTCAGCATCTCTCCGCGTTTGTTGCGCCCGAGCATTTCCTGGTGGTGTACGCGGCCCTTGATCTGCAGTTCGGCCAAGAGTGCCGAGCGTTGCTTTTCCTCAGCCCAGATGCCGACCTGATACACGGTTTTACCCACCACTTCGTCGGCGCGATAGCCGGTGAGCCTGCAGAAGCCATCGTTGACCTCCAGATAGCGTCCGGTGTCGCGCTCGGTAATGGTGATGGCGTCGGGGCTGGAGTGAAACGCCTTGGCGAATTTCTCTTCACTGGCTTTCAGCGCCGCTTCCGAGCGCTGCTGCTGGGTAATGTCGCGCAGGGTGGTGACGATGCAGGGTTGATCGCCGACGCTGATCTGCCGGCTGGAAATCACGCAGGTCAGCGATTGGCCGTCCTTGTGCTGCACGATGATCGCGACATTGCTCAAGCCCTGTTCGCGAATCACCCGTTCAATGCGTTGCAGACTTTTTGCCGATGCGTCCCACAGGCCGATTTCTTCGGCGGTGTGGCCAATCACGTCGGCAGCGCTCCAGCCGAAGGTTTGGGTAAAGCTGTTATTGATTTCGATGAACTCGCCACTGTCCTGGCGGGTGACGCAGATCGGATCGGGGCTGACCTGAAACAGCGTGGCGAATTTTTCTTCCGAGGCCACCAGCCGCTGTTCGCGCTCGACCTGATCGGTGATGTCCAGCAGGGTGCCGGCCATGCGCAGCGGTGCGCCGTTGTCGTCGCGGTAAAGGCGGGCGCGGCTTTCCAGATAGCGCGAGCTGCCGTCGGGCAGTTGCACGCGATAGGTCAGCTGATAATTGCCCGCCGGGCCTTCGCGCAGGCTGCGGTAGGCGTCGCGCATGCTGTCGCGCTCTTCGCCGGGCACCCCTTCGAAAAACTCGTCGAACGATTCGTGAAATGGTTTTGGCTCCAGCCCGTGCAATTGCGCGGCCCGCGCTGAGCCGTAGAGCATGCCGCTGGGAATGTGCCAGTCCCAGGTGCCGAGCTGTGCCGAGTCCAGCGCCAGGTCGAGGCGTTCCTGACTGTCCTTGAGCGCATGTTCGGCGGCTTTGCGTTCGGTGGTGTCGAGGAAAGTGCTGAGCAGATACGGCTGGCCTTCGAGTTCGACCTTCTGGGCGCTGAGAATGCCGTCATGAATCTGCCCGTTGCTGGCGCGAAACTGCACCTCCATGCTGATCAGTTCGCCCTTGGCCTTGGTTTTCTTGACCAGTTCGGCGCGCTGCTCCGGGTGCACCCACAGGCCCAGTTCCAGTGTGGTGCGACCGATGGCACTCTGTACCGGCCAGCCGAACAGGCTTTCAAAATACTGATTGGCCTCGCTGATCAGACCGTCTTCCTGGCGGGTCAGCAGGACCATGTTCGGGCACAGGTGGAAAAGTGTCGCGAAACGTTTCTCCGAACTGCTCAGGGCCTGTTCGCGTTGGCGCTGGTGGGTGATTTCACGAATCACCCCGATCATTCGGGGGCGGCCGTGTTTATCCGGCAGCAGGCTGCCGCTGATCTCCAGCCAGTGCAGGCTGCCGTCCGGCCAGCGGATGCGGTGGTGCATCGCCTGTTCCAGCGGTGCGCCGGCAATCACCGCGTGGAAGGCGCGGACGGTTTTCGCCCGGTCTTCCGGCGGCAGCAGATCGAGGTATTCCAGATCTTCGGGCAGCGGTTGCCGAGGATCGAAGCCGAACAATGCCTGGGTGCCACGCGACCAACTGATCTGCCCGCGCTCGATGTCCCAATACCAGGCGCCGAGCCGCGCGCCGTTGAGTGCGGCGAGCAATTGTGGCGCACTCTCCCAGCTCTGCTCGGAATGACGCGGGTCAATGGCCTGAATACGCGGCATCGGCGGAATTCGGTCAACAGATTTCGGCATCGTTAACAGGCCTTGAGCTGATGGTGGCATTAGGCACAGGGACAGCGGCTCTATAGGAGTAGCACAAGTTGGCCTCAAGTCCCTGGCAGATCGATTTGTGCGTCCAGCAAGGCCATAAACGCTCTTGCTGCATTCGATAGCGTCCGTTCGGTGTGCAAGATATAGCCTAGCTGGCGACTGAGCTGTATGCCCGGCAATACGATGCTCGCCACTTGATCGTCGAGCATGGTGCGCGGCAAAACGCTCCAGGCCAGGCCAATCGAGACCATCATCTTGATGGTTTCCAGGTAGTTGGTGCTCATGGCGATGTTCGGCGTCAGGCCCTGAGCCTCGAATAAACGTTGGACAATGTGGTGCGTGAAGGTGTTGCCTCCGGGGAAAACCGCCGGATGACCGGCAATGTCCGCCAGACTGACGGCACCGTTATTGATCAGCGAATGCTCTGGGGCGACCACAAAATCCAGCGGGTCGTCCCAGACGGGCGTGGCTTTGACCAGTGCGTGAGGCTCCGGCGCGAGGGTGATGACCGCCAGTTCTGCGCGGCCATGGAGAATTTCCTCGTAGGCCACTTCCGAATCGAGGAACTGAATATCCAGCGCGACCTGTGGGTAACGGCGGGTGAATTCCCTTAACAGCGGCGGTAAACGGTGCAGGCCGATGTGATGACTGGTGGCCAGGGTCAGGCGGCCGCTGACTTCGCCGGTCAGGTTGGTCAGTGCGCGGCGGGTGTCGTCGAGCACGTTGAGAATCTGATAGGCCCGCGGCAGCAGGGCGCGGCCAGCCTCGGTCAGGCCGACTTCACGGCCCAGCCGATCAAACAGGCGCACCTTCAATTGTTGCTCCAGCCCGGCGATGCGCTTGCTGATCGCCGGTTGCGTCAGGTGCAACCGTTCGCCGGCGTTGGAGAAGCTGCCGGTCTCGGCAATCGCGATAAAAGCGTTGAGGTTGGCCAGATCCATGGTTGTATTCCAGTTGGTTATCCAAAGCATAAAAAATATGAATTTGAGTTATTTAATCTAACCCCATACGATCGGCCTCACAAGCCAAAGGGTTATTGATAAGCCCAGGGCATAGAAACAAGCTGATGAGGAACCGTCTGATGGCCGGCAAAACGCTCTACGACAAGCTCTGGGATTCGCATTTGGTCAAGCAGCGCGACGATGGCTCGGCGCTGATCTATATCGATCGTCACATCATTCACGAAGTGACCTCGCCGCAAGCCTTTGAAGGTCTGCGTCTGGCCGGGCGCAAGCCTTGGCGCATCGATGCCAACATCGCGACCCCTGACCACAACGTACCGACGACTCCAGAGCGCAAGGGCGGCATCGAAGCCATTGCCGATCAGGTCTCGCGTTTGCAGGTTCAGACCCTCGACGACAACTGCGATGAATACGGCATCGTCGAGTTCAAGATGAATGACGTGCGCCAAGGCATCGTCCATGTGATCAGCCCGGAGCAGGGTGCAACCTTGCCGGGCATGACCGTGGTCTGCGGCGACTCGCACACCTCGACCCACGGCGCGTTCGGCGCTCTGGCTCACGGTATTGGCACTTCCGAGGTCGAGCATGTGCTCGCCACTCAGTGCCTGGTCGCCAAGAAAATGAAAAACATGCTGGTGCGCGTTGAAGGGCAATTGCCGTTCGGCGTGACCGCCAAGGACATCGTCCTCGCAGTGATCGGCAAGATCGGCACCGCTGGCGGCAATGGCCACGCCATCGAGTTCGCTGGCAGCGCGATCCGCGACTTGTCCGTTGAAGGGCGCATGACCATCTGCAACATGTCCATCGAAGCCGGCGCCCGCGTGGGTCTGGTGGCAGCGGATCAGAAGACCGTCGATTACGTGAAGGGCCGTCCATTTGCCCCGAAAGGCGCGGAATGGGACATGGCTGTCGAAGCCTGGAAAGACCTGGTCTCCGACGCCGATGCCAAATTCGACACCGTGGTTGAACTCGACGCCGCGCAGATCAAGCCGCAAGTCAGCTGGGGCACTTCGCCTGAGATGGTTTTGGCCGTTGATCAGAACGTGCCGGATCCGGCCAAAGAGATGGATCTGGTCAAACGCGACTCGATCGTCCGTGCCTTGAAATACATGGGTTTGACCGCCAATCAGGCGATCACCGACATTCAACTGGATCGCGTGTTTATCGGTTCCTGCACCAACTCGCGGATCGAAGACTTGCGCGCTGCGGCGGTGATCGCCAAGGGCCGTAAAGTCGCATCGACCATCAAGCAAGCGATCGTGGTGCCGGGTTCGGGTCTGGTCAAAGCGCAGGCGGAAGCCGAAGGTCTCGACAAGATCTTCCTCGAAGCCGGTTTCGAATGGCGTGAGCCGGGTTGCTCGATGTGCCTGGCGATGAACCCGGACCGTTTGGAGTCCGGCGAACATTGCGCCTCGACCTCCAACCGTAACTTCGAAGGCCGTCAGGGCGCCGGTGGCCGCACCCACCTCGTCAGCCCGGCCATGGCGGCTGCGGCTGCGGTGAACGGTCGTTTCATCGACGTTCGTGAATTGATCTAAAGGAGCGCAGCATGAAAGCTTTTACCCAGCACACTGGTCTTGTCGCGCCTTTGGATCGTGCCAACGTCGACACCGACCAAATCATTCCGAAACAATTTTTGAAGTCGATCAAGCGCACCGGTTTCGGTCCGAACCTGTTCGACGAGTGGCGTTACCTCGATGTTGGTCAACCGTATCAGGACAACTCCAAGCGCCCGCTGAACAAGGACTTCGTCCTCAACGCCGAGCGTTATCAAGGCGCCAGCGTGTTGCTCGCTCGCGAGAACTTCGGTTGCGGCTCCAGCCGTGAACACGCGCCGTGGGCGCTGGAAGAATACGGTTTCCGCAGCATCATCGCGCCGAGCTACGCCGACATCTTCTTCAACAACAGCTTCAAAAATGGCTTGCTGCCGATCATCTTGAGCGACGCTGAAGTCGATGAGTTGTTCAAGCAGGTTGAGGCTGAGCCGGGTTATCAATTGCAAGTTGATCTGCAAGCGCAGACCGTGACCCGTCCGGATGGCAAGGTGTACAGCTTTGAGATTGATGCGTTTCGTAAGCATTGCTTGTTGAATGGTCTCGACGATATCGGTTTGACCTTGCAGGACGGTGATGCGATTGCGACGTTTGAGGCCAGGCATCGGGTTAGCCAGCCGTGGTTGTTCCGTGACGCGTGATTGATTCGAGGTTGATGTAGTCAGGGCCGGCCCCTTCGCGAGCAGGCTCGCTCCCACACTTGAAATGCATTCCCCTGTGGGAGCGAGCCTGCTCGCGAAGACGGCAGCCCGAACAACACAAATATCAGGATGTGACCATGACCAGCACCGCCCAACACACCCAGGTCGTACAAAAGCAATTCGGTGAACAGGCCGCCGCCTACCTGAGCAGCGCCGTTCACGCTCAAGGCACCGAATTCGCACTGCTACAAGCTGAGCTGGCCGGGCAGGGCGAAGCGCGGGTGCTGGACTTGGGTTGTGGCGCCGGTCATGTCAGTTTTCATGTCGCACCGCTGGTCAGGGAAGTGGTCGCCTACGACCTGTCGCAGCAAATGCTCGACGTGGTCGCCGCCGCTGCCGTTGATCGCGGTTTCACCAACATTGCCACGGTCAATGGCGCCGCCGAGCGTCTGCCGTTTGCCGATGGCGAGTTCGACTTCGTGTTCAGCCGTTATTCGGCGCATCACTGGAGCGATCTCGGTGTGGCCCTGCGCGAAGTACGTCGGGTGCTGAAGCCGGGCGGTGTGGCGGCGTTCGTGGATGTGTTGTCACCGGGCAGTCCGTTGTTCGACACTTACCTGCAAAGCGTCGAAGTGCTGCGCGACACCAGCCATGTGCGCGATTACTCCGCCGCTGAATGGCTGCGTCAGGTCAGCGAAGCCGGTTTGCATGTGCGCAGCACCACGCGGCAGCGCCTGCGTCTGGAGTACACCACCTGGGTTGAGCGCATGCGCACACCTGAAGTGATGCGCGCAGCGATCCGCCAGTTGCAGCAGTCGATGGGCAACGAAGTGCGCGAATATTTTGAGATTGATGCCGACGGCTCGTTCAGTACCGATGTGATCGTACTGATGGCCGAGCGCTAAGAATTTTTCCGGGCGCGCCTGAGATGGCGTACCGACTGAAGACACGAGGAAAGCATGAGCAAGCAGATTCTGATTCTCCCAGGTGACGGTATTGGTCCGGAAATCATGGCCGAAGCGGTCAAGGTGCTGGAACTGGCCAACGACAAGTACAGCCTGGGCTTCGAGCTGAGCCATGACGTGATCGGTGGCGCCGCCATCGACAAGCACGGCGTGCCGCTGGCCGACGAAACCCTCGACCGTGCCCGCGCTGCCGACGCCGTGCTGCTGGGCGCCGTTGGCGGGCCGAAATGGGACACCATCGAGCGTGATATCCGCCCTGAGCGCGGTCTGCTGAAAATCCGTGCGCAACTGGGCCTGTTCGGCAACCTGCGTCCGGCGATCCTGTACCCGCAACTGGCTGACGCTTCGAGCCTGAAGCCGGAAATCGTTGCCGGTCTGGACATCCTCATCGTCCGTGAGCTGACCGGCGGCATCTACTTCGGCGCGCCGCGTGGCACCCGCACTTTGGAGAACGGCGAGCGTCAGTCCTACGACACGCTGCCGTACAGCGAAAGCGAAATCCGCCGCATCGCCCGCGTCGGTTTCGACATGGCTATGGTTCGCGGCAAGAAGCTCTGCTCGGTGGACAAGGCCAACGTGCTGGCCTCCAGCCAACTGTGGCGTGAAGTGGTCGAGCAAGTGGCCAAGGATTACCCGGAAGTCGAACTGAGCCACATGTACGTCGACAACGCCGCCATGCAACTGGTGCGCGCGCCGAAGCAGTTCGACGTGATCGTCACCGACAATATGTTCGGCGACATTCTGTCCGACGAAGCGTCGATGCTCACCGGTTCCATTGGCATGCTGCCTTCGGCCTCGCTGGACTCCAACAACAAGGGCATGTACGAGCCTTGCCATGGTTCCGCTCCGGACATCGCCGGTAAAGGCATTGCCAACCCGTTGGCGACCATTCTGTCGGTGTCGATGATGCTGCGTTACAGCTTCAATCTGCACGACGCGGCCGATGCCATCGAGAAAGCCGTCAGCGTTGTGCTCGATCAAGGCCTGCGCACTGGCGACATCTATTCGGCTGGTTGCAGCAAAGTCGGTACGCAGGAAATGGGCGACGCAGTAGTCGCCGCGCTGCGGAATCTGTAATCTCTCGGGCCCGCTGCGAAATTCAATACAAAGCAGCGGCCCACTTTTCAAGAAGGTGTAGTTGCGATGAAACGTGTAGGTCTGATCGGTTGGCGCGGGATGGTCGGTTCCGTGCTCATGCAGCGGATGCTGGAAGAGCAGGATTTCGATCTAATCGAGCCGGTGTTTTTCACCACGTCCAACGTCGGTGGCCAAGGCCCGTCCGTGGGCAAGGACATTGCTCCGCTCAAGGATGCTTACAGCATTGATGAGCTGAAGACCCTCGACGTGATTCTGACCTGCCAGGGCGGCGACTACACCAGCGAAGTGTTCCCGAAGCTGCGCGAAGCCGGCTGGCAGGGTTACTGGATTGATGCGGCCTCGAGCCTGCGCATGAACGATGACGCGGTCATCATTCTCGATCCGGTCAACCGCAAGGTTATCGATCAGCAGCTCGATGCGGGCACCAAGAACTACATCGGCGGCAACTGCACCGTCAGCCTGATGCTGATGGGCCTGGGCGGTCTGTTCGAGGCGGGTCTGGTCGAGTGGATGAGCGCCATGACCTATCAGGCGGCTTCCGGTGCCGGCGCGCAGAACATGCGTGAACTGATCAAGCAAATGGGCGCGACCCACGCCGCTGTCGCTGATCAACTGGCCGATCCGGCCAGCGCGATCCTCGACATCGACCGTCGCGTGGCCGATGCCATGCGCAGCGAAGCGTACCCGACCGAAAACTTCGGCGTACCGCTGGCCGGCAGCCTGATCCCGTGGATCGACAAAGAGCTGCCGAATGGCCAGAGCCGCGAAGAGTGGAAAGCTCAGGCCGAGACCAACAAGATCCTCGGTCGCTTCAAGAGCCCGATCCCGGTCGACGGCATCTGCGTGCGCATCGGTGCGATGCGGTGCCACAGCCAGGCGCTGACCATCAAGCTGAACAAAGACGTACCGATCGCCGATATCGAAGGGCTGATCAGCCAACACAACCCTTGGGTCAAACTGGTCCCGAACCAGCGCGAAATAAGCATGCAGGAGCTGAGCCCGACCAAGGTCACTGGCACCCTGAATGTTCCGGTGGGTCGTCTGCGCAAGTTGAACATGGGTTCGCAATTCGTCGGTGCCTTCACCGTTGGCGACCAACTGCTGTGGGGCGCGGCCGAACCGCTGCGTCGCATGCTGCGTATCTTGCTTGAGCGTTGATCGCCTGAAGCAATGAAAGAGCCCGTGCCTTTTGAGAGGTGCGGGTTTTTTTATGCCTGTGGTTTCTCGGGTGTTTGTACCGGCCTCATCGCTGGCAAGCCAGCTCCCACAGTGTTCAGTGTTGTACACAAGATTCATGCACAACACAGAAACCTGTGGGAGCTGGCTTGCCAGCGATGAGGCCGGTTGGGGCGCCGCAAATCCCGGACAGAAATTGCCTGTGCGCCAGTCACCCGGTAAAGTGCCGCTCCCCCCGTTTCGCCAGAGGCTCGCACCATGACCCAGACCCTAGATATTGCCGTGATCGGCGCCACCGGTACTGTCGGCGAAACCCTCGTACAGATTCTCGAAGAACGCGACTTCCCGGTCGGCAACCTGCACCTGCTGGCGAGCAGCGAATCTGCCGGCAGCTCGGTGCTGTTCCGCAACAAGAACGTACGCGTTCGCGAAGTCGACGAGTTCGATTTCAGCAAGGTCAAACTGGTGTTTTTCGCCGCGGGCCCGGCCATTACCTTGAGCTACGCCGCGCGCGCCCATGCTGCCGGTTGCTCGCTGATCGACTTGTCCGGTGCATTGCCAGCCGATCAGGCGCCGCAAATCGTTCCGGAGGCCAACCCCGCTGTGCTCGCCGGTTTGAAGGCGCCGTTTCAAGTCAGCAGCCCAAGCCCATCGGCCACTTCGCTCGCCGTGGTGCTGGCGCCGCTGCTCGATCTGATCGACCTGCAATACGTGAACGTCACCGCCAATCTCGCCGTGTCCGCACAGGGTCGTGAAGCTGTGACCGAGCTGGCGCGGCAGACCGCCGAGCTGCTCAACATGCGCCCGCTGGAGCCAACCTTCTTCGATCGGCAGATGGCTTTCAACCTGCTGGCGCAGGTCGGCACGCCTGACGCACAGGGCCATACGCTGCTGGAAAAACGTCTGGTGCGCGAGTTGCGTCAGGTGCTGGCACAGCCTTCTTTAAAGATTTCCGCAACTTGCGTTCAAGCCCCGGTGTTTTTTGGCGATAGCTTTAGCGTGACCTTGCAGTCAACGTCGGCTGTCGACCTGGCAAAAGTCAACGCTGCACTCGAAGATGCGGCCGGGATCGAGCTGGTCGAGGCCGGTGATTATCCGACCGCCGTGGGTGACGCGGTAGGCCAGGACGTGGTCTATGTCGGGCGCGTGCGCAGCGGAGTCGACGACCCGGCGGAACTTAATCTGTGGCTGACGTCAGATAACGTACGCAAAGGTGCAGCCCTTAACGCTGTGCAGGTGGCTGAATTGTTGATAAAAGACCTGCTGTAAAAGATACTTGGCAACAATTTGTCGACTGATTCTAGGTGAGCGCTATGCTTGCCCGGAGCGCTGGATAAAGTGTCACCCTCCGGGACTTTCCGGGGCATCAAAGAAATGAGCGCGCGCGACATCTGTCGTCGTCGCGCGCAATGCCTTACGGCAGCGGCAATCAATATCTTCTCGCTGGCCGAGGAACGTTCAAACAAAGGATGAGGCTATGGTTCAAGTTCGCAAACTGGTGTTAGCAATAGCGGCCGCCTCGGCGCTGTCCTCCGGTATGGCGCATGCCCTCGGGCTCGGGGAGCTGACCCTGAAGTCGACCCTGAACCAGCCGCTGGTGGCTGAAATCGAGCTGCTCGACGTCAAGGATCTCACTGCTGCCGAAGTGGTGCCGAGCCTGGCTTCACCCGAAGATTTCGCCAAGGCCGGCGTCGATCGCCAGGCCTTCCTCAATGACCTGACTTTCACTCCGGTGCTCAACGCCAGCGGCAAAAGCGTGCTGCGCGTAACGTCGAGCAAGCCGTTGTCGGAACCGATGGTGAAATTCCTCGTGCAGGTGATGTGGCCGAACGGTCGTCTGCTGCGCGATTACAGCGTGCTGCTGGATCCATCGAAGTTCTCGCCAGAGACCGCTGACGCCGCCGCACAACCGGCGCCGTCGCAGACCATCGCCGCACCGACCACGGGCGCCACACACCCGACGCAATACACCACCACGCCGCGCGATACCCTGTGGGAGATTGCCGCGAAGGCGCGCAACGGTGGTTCGGTGCAGCAGACCATGCTGGCCATTCAAGCGTTGAACCCGGATGCGTTCATCGGTGGCAACATCAACCGGCTGAAAACCGGTCAGGTGCTACGTCTGCCGGATTCGGTGCAAAGCACTGCATTGCCGCAGTCGAAAGCGATTGCCGAGGTCGCGGCGCAGAACGAAGCCTGGCGCACGGGCCGTCGCTATGTGGCCAAGCCCGGCACCGGTCAGCAGCAGCTCGATGCGACCAACCGTGGTCGCGGCAATACCGCTGGAGCACAGAACGCCCAGGACAATCTGAGCCTGGTCTCCGCCGAGAGTGCCAAGGCGCGCGGCAAAGGCCCGGCAGGTGACGCCCAAGCCTTGAGCAACAAGCTTGCAGTCACTCAGGAAAACCTCGACACGACCCGTCGTGACAACGAGGAACTGAAAAGCCGCATGTCCGATCTGCAAAGTCAGATGGACAAGCTGCAAAAGCTCATCGAGCTGAAGAACAATCAACTGGCGAAACTGCAGGCCGAAGGCGCGGGCGCTGCCCCGGCCGCGAATGGCGCAGTCGCGCCGGTTCCGGCGATCACTGCTGAGCTGGCTGCCACACCGCCGGCTACTCCTGCAGAAGCAGCGCCGACGCCAGAATCTGCCATTGCTCCACCTGCCGAAACGCCGGTTGAGCCAGTGGTCGAGCCGGTTGTCGAAACCAAACCTGCGGCTGATGATGAAAAAACCTTCAATGAGCTGCTGACCAATCCGATCCTGTTGGGTCTGATCGGTGGTGGTGCGGTGGTTCTGCTGCTCCTGCTGTTGCTGTTGGCACGTCGCCGCAAAGCTCAGCAGGAAGCTGAAAAGCATGTGCGCATGGCTCGTGCGCTGGCCGAAGAACAAGAGTTCTCCGCCGAGCAGGATCTGCCGGAAAGCAGCTTCGAAGGTCTGGAAACGCCAGCGGCGAGCGTCAAGCTCAACACTCCGGCGCCTGCTCCTGCTCCAGTCGTGGCTCCGGTAGTGGCGCCGATCGTGATGGCTGAGCCGATTGCCGCGCCGCTGGTGGCGCCGGCCGCCGAGCGTTCCGATGACGTGCTCGACAAGGCGCAATCGCACATCAATGCCGGTCGCCTGAATCAGGCTGCAGCATTGCTGGAGGAGGGCGTCAGCCTCGAGCCGCAACGCAGCGATCTGCGTCTGAAACTGATGGAAGTCTACGGTCAGCAGGGCGATCGCGATGCGTTCGTCGGCCAGGAACGTCAGTTGGTGGCCAATGGCGACAACTTTGCCAAGGTCGAAGAACTGAAGAGTCGCTTCCCGGCGATGGCCGTCGTCGCTGCTTCGGGGCTGGCCGCTGCTGCCGTGGCTGCTGAGCTGGATGCACAGTACGTCAAGGAACTGTTGCTGGATGAGCCTGAAGCGCCTGCGCCAGCGCCTGTTGAAGATGACCTGGACAGTGCGTTTGACCTGAGCCTGGACGATCTCGACAACATCACGCCAGTTGAGCCAGCGCCTGTGGTTGAGCCCGAAGCGCCGGTCGAGCTGGACGAATTCCCGTCCGACGATGACCTGAGCTTCGAGTCGGTGCTGCAACAGCAGACCGACATCAAAGAGAATCTGGATGACCTGTCGGACTTCGATCTGGATCTGGATCTCGGTGCCGAGCCGGCGGCTCCTGCGGCTGATCTGGCGGACGATGACTTCCTGCTGGATCTGGACGAAGGCGTGAAGGATCTGCCTCCAGTCGAGGCGCCGGTGGTAGCTGACGTGCCGCAGGATGATCTGGAACTGCCGGCCGATTTCGATCTGTCGCTGGCCGACGAAATGGACAGCAATCCGGCGGCTGAGCCTGACGCATTCGCAGCAGAACTGGATGACGTCAACGCCGAGCTGGATCGTCTGTCGCAAAGCGTTGCCGAACCGACCTTCACTGAAGCCGATGCGGCAATCGGTGGTGATCTGGGTGAAGACGATTTCGACTTCCTTGCCGGCACCGACGAGGCCGCGACCAAGCTCGATCTGGCTCAGGCCTATATCGATATGGGTGATGCCGATGGTGCACGCGACATCCTCAACGAAGTGCTGACCGAGGGTGACGAGAAACAGCGTGGTGAAGCCAAGGAAATGCTCTCGAGCCTGTAGTCAATCTGCGGTAAACAAAACGGCAGCCCATTGAGGCTGCCGTTTTTGTTTGTGCCGGATTCAGTGGTGTCTGAAGGATTACTATCGCGAGCAGGCTCACTCCTGCATTTGGAATGCGTTCCCCTGTAGGAGTGAGCCTGCTCGCGATAGGGCCAGAACTGCCAATAGAGAGTTCTGGCATCCCTGAACCACAGCCTTATAATGCCCGCCTTTGTAAAAACAGCAGGCTGTCCCACCTTGGCAAACATAGATAACCCGGTCGCCGAAATGGCCCCCGACGGCTTTTACCGCGTTGCGTTGGGCGTTGAGTACAAAGGCTCGCGCTACAGTGGCTGGCAGCGTCAGTTGACGGGTGTGGCGACGGTGCAGGAAGAACTCGAAAAAGCCCTGTCGAAAGTTGCCAACTCGCCGGTCTCCTTGCAGTGCGCCGGGCGCACCGACGCCGGCGTGCATGCCTGCGGACAAGTGGTGCACTTTGATACCACGGTTGATCGTTCGCTGAAAGCCTGGGTCATGGGCGCCAATATCAATCTGCCCCACGACATCAGCGTCAGTTGGGCGCGGGTGATGCCGGCGCATTTCCATGCGCGGTTCAAGGCCATTGCCCGGCGCTATCGCTACGTGATCTACAACGATCAGATTCGCCCGGCGCATCTCAATGAAGAAATCACCTGGAACCACCGTCCGCTGGACGTCGAGCGCATGGCCGAGGCCGCGCAGTATCTGATCGGCACCCATGATTTCAGTGCGTTTCGCGCCGGCCAGTGTCAGGCTAAGTCGCCGATCAAGAAGATGCATCACCTGCGCGTGACCCGTCACGGCAAGATGATCGTGCTCGACATCCGCGCCAATGCATTCCTGCATCACATGGTGCGCAACATCGCTGGCGTACTGATGACCATCGGTGCGGGCGAGCGTCCAGTCGAATGGATGAAGGAAGTGCTGGAAAGCCGCGAGCGCCGCTCTGGTGGGGTGACCGCGCATCCGTACGGGTTGTACCTGGTGCAAGTCGAGTACCACGACGAATTCCCGTTGCCCGAGCGTTTTATCGGGCCACATTTCCTTACGGGTTTCTCCGAACTTGACGGCTGACGCCTTCGAACGCTTTTGTTACCATCCGGGACTTTCCCGGATTTTGCCTTGGAGTTTTTCTCGACATGCCAGCCGTTCGCAGCAAGATCTGCGGGATTACCCGCATGGAAGATGCGTTGGCCGCCGTCGAAGCCGGGGCTGATGCGATCGGTTTCGTGTTTTACGCCAAGAGTCCACGCGCGGTGAGCGTGCAGCAGGCGCGTGCGATCATCAAGGCGTTGCCGCCGTTCGTGACCACCGTGGGTTTGTTCGTCAATGCCAGTCGCTGCGAATTGGGCGAAATCCTCGATGCCGTGCCGCTGGATCTGTTGCAGTTCCATGGTGATGAAGTCGCTGAAGACTGTGAAGGCTGGCGCCGTCCGTATATCAAGGCGTTGCGGGTCAAGGCTGGCGATGACATCGCGGCGGCTGTCGATGCCTACCCGAGTGCCAGTGGCGTGCTGCTCGACACTTACGTCGAAGGCGTGCCCGGCGGAACCGGTGAGGCGTTCGACTGGTCATTGATTCCGCAAGGTTTGAGCAAGCCGTTGATTCTTGCCGGTGGTTTGACCCCTGAGAACATCGCCGACGCCGTGGCGCGGGTAAAACCCTACGCGGTAGACGTCAGCGGTGGAGTAGAGGCGAGCAAAGGCATCAAGGATCACGCAAAGATTCGCGCATTCATCAACGCTGCACGCAAAGCTCCATATTGATGTGACGGCTGGCAGTCTGCCGCCGTCCATCAATGCACTTGCACAAAGCAGGCGCGGCTGAGGGTTTGGGGATAGCACGCAGGTCATGTTTCGCGCTGACCGTGGCTGTCCGTCAACCATCGCCACACACATGAATTTAGCTGAAGGGCATACGCGGGGCTGCGAACCAGAGCGTTCGGGCCGCCGGTACTGGAGAAAAAAAGCATGAGCAACTGGTTGGTAGACAAACTGATCCCTTCGATCATGCGTTCCGAGGTCAAGAAGAGCTCGGTCCCTGAAGGTCTGTGGCACAAATGCCCGTCTTGCGAGGCGGTGCTGTATCGTCCAGAACTGGAAAAGACCCTGGACGTTTGCCCCAAGTGCAACCACCACATGCGCATCGGCGCACGTGCGCGCATCGACATCTTCCTCGATGCCGAAGGTCGCAACGAACTGGGCGCCGATCTGGAGCCGGTTGACCGTCTGAAGTTTCGCGACGGCAAGAAGTACAAGGATCGCCTGACCGCCGCACAGAAGCAGACCGGCGAAAAAGACGCGCTGATCTCCGTCAGCGGCACCTTGCTGGGCATGCCAGTAGTGGTTTCGGCGTTCGAATTTGCCTTCATGGGCGGTTCGATGGGTGCCATCGTTGGTGAGCGCTTCGTCCGCGCTGCCAACTACGCCCTGGAAAACCGTTGCCCGATGATCTGCTTCGCCGCTTCCGGCGGTGCGCGCATGCAGGAAGCGCTGATCTCGCTGATGCAAATGGCCAAGACTTCCGCCGTACTGGCGCGTCTGCGTGAAGAAGGCATTCCGTTCATCTCGGTGTTGACCGACCCGGTCTACGGCGGTGTTTCCGCGAGTCTGGCGATGCTCGGCGACGTGATCGTCGGTGAGCCGAAAGCCCTGATCGGCTTCGCCGGTCCGCGCGTTATCGAGCAAACCGTGCGTGAAAAACTGCCGGAAGGCTTCCAGCGCAGTGAATTCCTGCTGGAACACGGTGCCATCGACATGATCGTCCACCGTCAGGAGCTGCGCCCACGTCTGGGTAACCTGCTCGCACAGATGACTGGCAAGCCGACGCCGAAATTCGTCGCCGCGCCAATCGAGCCGATCGTGGTTCCGCCGGTACCTGCTGGCCTATGACCGAGCGCACCCTTGGCGAGTGGCTCGCCTACCTTGAGCAGTTGCATCCATCGGCCATCGACATGGGCCTGGAGCGTTCGCAACAGGTAGCGTCCCGGATGGGGCTGGGCCAGCCGGCGCCTCGGGTGATTACGGTCACCGGCACCAACGGCAAGGGTTCGACGTGCGCATTCGTGGCTTCATTGCTGCGCGCGCAGGGCCTGAGCGTTGGTGTCTACAATTCCCCGCATCTGCTGCGTTACAACGAGCGGGTGCAGCTCAATGGCGTCGAAGCCACTGACGCGCAGCTGTGCGAAGCCTTTGCTGCAGTCGAGGCCGGGCGCGGCGACACTTCCCTGACTTACTTCGAAATGGGCACTCTCGCGGCGTTCTGGCTGTTCCAACAGGCCGGACTCGATGCGGTGGTGCTTGAAGTCGGTCTGGGCGGGCGTCTGGACACGGTCAACGTGGTTGATGCCGATATCGCACTGGTCACCAGCATTGGCGTCGATCACGCCGATTATCTGGGTGATACCCGTGAATCCGTGGCTTTCGAAAAGGCCGGTATCTTCCGTCAGGGCAAACCTGCCTTGTGCGGCGATCTGAATCCTCCGCAACCGCTGCTCGACAAGGCGCTTGAACTGGCCTGTCCGTTCTTCCTGCGTGGACGCGATTTCGACCTTGGCATCACCGATCAGCACTGGCAGTGGCGCGGCACCGATGCGCAAGGTCAGGCTGTTGAGCTGCATGACTTGCCGCTGCTCGATCTGCCGATGGAAAACGCCGCGCTGGCGTTGCAGGCGTACCTGCTGCTTGGTTTGCCGTGGGATACGCAGCAGATCGTCGTCGCCCTGCAGGCGACGCGCGTGGTCGGGCGCCTTGATCGCCGCTCGTTCGATTGGGGCGGCAAGCGCCTGAATGTGTTGCTGGATGTTGGTCACAATCCGCATGCCGCCGAGTATCTGGCCCGTCGTCTGGCCGCGCGGCCGCTAGTCGGCAAGCGCTTGGCGGTATTTGGTCTGCTGGCTGACAAGGATCTGGATGGTGTTGTCGGCGAATTGAGTGCGAGTGTCGCGCCCTGGGCAGTGGCGCCGCTGGATTCGCCGCGAGCTCGCCCGGTAGCTGAATTGCAGGCGGCATTGCAGAACCTTGGTGCGTCGGTCACGTCTTACGACAGTGTTGCCGCCGCGCTGGAAGGGCAGTGCGCCGTAGCCACCAGCGACGACGAGATTCTGTTGTTCGGATCATTTTATTGTGTCGCCGAGGCCCTTGAATGGCTGGCCCGGCGCTCCACGGAGGAAGCGGCAAATGGCTTTGCTGGATAAAGCTTACAAGCAGCGCATGGTTGGCGCTTTGGTGCTGGTCGCGCTGGCGGTGATCTTCCTGCCGATGCTGTTTTCCCGTCAGGATGAGCAGCGTCAGGTGACTGTCGAGGCGCCCGCCGCTCCGCAAGCGCCTGCCATGCCGCAAGTGCAAATGGAAGCGGTCGCCGTGCCTGAGCCGCAAGCCTTGCCGCAAGAGCCAGTGCCAACGGATGAAGAAGTCGCAGAAGATACTGCGCCTGCTGCACCTGTTGCGCCTGCGCCGACGGCTCCCATTATGATCACCAAGCCTGTTGCGCCTCCGGCGGTGGCCAAGCCGATTCCTGCGCCTGCTCAGCCGATCACTGCGTCCTCGTCCAGGCCGGACACAACGCAAAGCCGCGTCGATGCCAACGGTCTGTCGGTGAGCTGGTCGGTGCAACTGGCCAGTCTGTCGAGTCGTGCCAGCGCCGAAAGCCTGCAGAAGACCCTGCGCAGTCAGGGCTATAACGCTTACATCCGCTCCGCCGACGGCAAGAATCGGGTGTTTGTCGGCCCGCTGATCGAGCGTGCCGAGGCTGATCGTCTGCGTGATCTGTTGGGGCGTCAGCAGAACCTCAAGGGTTTTGTTGTGCGCTTCCAGCCTGAGCGCGGCTAAAAACTATCGCCTCGATTGAAATGCACTGACAATCGCAGCTTACCGAGAGGCATGCGCTCTGCTAAAATGCGCCGCCTTATCCGTCTGTAGGCTGCACTGTGCCATTTACCTGGGTTGACTGGGCGATCGTTGCAATCATCGCCATCTCCGCTTTGATCAGTTTGAGCCGCGGCTTCGTCAAGGAAGCATTATCGCTGGTGACCTGGATCATCGCAGGAGCCGTCGCCTGGATGTTCGGTGGCTCACTGTCCGAGTACCTCGCCGGATACATCGAAACCCCATCGGCTCGCGTGATCGCGGGCTGTGCCATCATGTTTGTCGCCACACTGATCGTGGGCGCAATGATCAATTATCTTATCGGCGAGTTGGTACGCGTCACCGGGTTGTCCGGGACCGATCGATTCCTCGGCATGGCCTTCGGCGCTGCGCGTGGCGTGTTGCTGGTGGTCGTGGCGGTCGGGCTGTTGAGTCTGGGGCCGGTACAGCAGGACGGGTGGTGGAAAGAATCACAGCTCGTACCAAAGTTTCTATTGGTCGCCGACTGGTCCAAAAACCTGATACTCGGGTGGAGCAGTCAGTGGCTTGCCAGCGGAATCAGCGTACCCGCTGATATTCCGTTCAAGGAGCAACTCTTGCCGTCGGCGAAAACGCCTCAGTGAGTGTTGTTCAGTTCAGATCCATTAAGTAGGGGTTGCGTCGCATGTGTGGCATCGTCGGTATCGTCGGTAAGTCGAACGTCAATCAGGCGCTGTATGACGCGCTAACCGTGCTCCAGCACCGCGGCCAGGACGCTGCCGGTATCGTGACCAGCCATGATGGCCGGTTGTTCCTGCGCAAGGACAATGGCCTGGTGCGTGACGTGTTTCAACAGCGTCACATGCAGCGTCTGGTCGGCCACATGGGTATCGGCCACGTCCGTTACCCGACCGCAGGCAGTTCGACTTCGGCCGAAGCCCAACCGTTTTACGTCAACTCGCCTTACGGCATCACCCTGGCGCACAACGGTAACCTGACCAACGTTGAACAGTTGGCCAAAGAGATCTACGAATCCGATCTGCGTCACGTCAACACCAGTTCCGACTCGGAAGTGCTGCTCAACGTGTTCGCTCACGAGCTGGCCCAGCGTGGCAAGCTGCAGCCGACCGAAGAAGACGTGTTCGCTGCCGTGACTGACGTGCACAACCGTTGCGTCGGTGGCTACGCCGTCGTGGCGATGGTGACCGGTTACGGCATCGTCGGTTTCCGCGACCCGCACGGCATCCGCCCGATCGTGTTCGGCCAGCGTCACACCGACGAAGGCGTCGAGTACATGATCGCCTCGGAAAGCGTTTCGCTGGACGTGCTCGGTTTCACCCTGATTCGCGACCTGGCACCGGGCGAAGCGGTCTACATCACTGAAGACGGCAAGCTGCACACCCGTCAGTGCGCGACCAACCCGTCCCTGACCCCGTGCATCTTCGAACACGTCTACCTGGCGCGTCCGGACTCGATCATCGACGGCGTATCGGTCTACAAGGCCCGTCTGCGCATGGGTGAGAAGCTCGCCGAGAAAATCCTGCGCGAGCGTCCAGAGCACGACATCGACGTGGTGATCCCGATTCCGGACACCAGCCGTACAGCCGCGCTGGAACTGGCGAATCACCTGGGCGTGAAATTCCGCGAAGGTTTCGTCAAGAACCGTTACATCGGTCGTACCTTCATCATGCCGGGTCAAGCGGCGCGCAAGAAGTCGGTACGCCAGAAGCTCAACGCCATCGAGCTGGAATTCCGCGGCAAGAACGTGATGCTGGTCGACGACTCGATCGTGCGCGGCACCACCTGCAAGCAGATCATCCAGATGGCTCGCGAAGCCGGCGCGAAAAACGTCTACTTCTGCTCGGCTGCTCCGGCGGTACGCTTCCCGAACGTCTATGGCATCGACATGCCAAGCGCTCACGAATTGATCGCGCATAACCGTTCGACGCAGGACGTGGCGGATCTGATCGGCGCTGACTGGTTGATCTATCAGGACTTGCCTGACTTGATCGAAGCGGTCGGTGGCGGCAAGATCAAGATCGAGAACTTCGATTGTGCGGTGTTCGACGGCAAGTACGTCACCGGCGATGTCGACGAGGCGTACCTGAACAAGATCGAGCAGGCGCGTAACGACTCCTCGAAGATCAAGACCCAGGCGGTCAGTGCGATCATCGATCTGTACAACAACTGAGTTTCTACCGGCCCTGAGGGGCCGGTTTTGTATCTGACTTTCAATTTTCGAGAACAGCGCAAGGAGTGACAGCATGAGTCAGGAATGGGATGCCGGTCGGCTGGACAGCGACCTTGAAGGCGTAGCGTTCGATACCCTGGCCGTACGTGCCGGTCAGCACCGTACGCCGGAAGGTGAGCACGGTGATCCGATGTTCTTCACCTCCAGCTACGTGTTCCGCACCGCTGCCGATGCGGCCGCGCGGTTTGCCGGCGAAGTGCCGGGCAACGTCTACTCGCGTTACACCAACCCGACCGTGCGCGCGTTCGAAGAGCGCATTGCTGCACTGGAAAGCGCCGAGCAGGCTGTTGCGACCGCAACCGGCATGGCTGCGATCCTGGCAGTGGTGATGAGCCTGTGCAGTGCTGGCGATCATGTGCTGGTCTCGCGCAGCGTGTTCGGCTCGACCATCAGTCTGTTCGAGAAGTACTTCAAGCGTTTTGGCGTGGAAGTCGATTACGTGCCACTGGCCGAGCTTTCGGGTTGGGATGCGGCAATCAAGCCGAATACCAAATTGCTCTTCGTTGAGTCGCCGTCCAACCCTCTGGCTGAGCTGGTTGATATCGCCGCACTGGCAGAAATCGCTCATGCCAAAGGCGCGATGCTGGTGGTCGATAACTGCTTCTGCACCCCGGCGTTGCAACAGCCGCTGAAACTGGGGGCGGACATCGTCGTGCACTCGGCGACCAAGTTCATCGACGGCCAGGGCCGTTGCATGGGTGGGGTGGTAGCCGGGCGTAGCGAGCAGATGAAAGAAATCGTCGGCTTCCTGCGCACTGCCGGGCCGACCCTGAGTCCATTCAATGCGTGGATCTTCCTCAAGGGGCTGGAAACCTTGGGCCTGCGGATGAAGGCGCATTGTGCCAATGCCCAGGAGCTGGCTGAATGGCTGGAGCAGCAGGACGGTATCGAGAAAGTCCATTACGCCGGTCTCAAGAGCCATCCGCAGCACGAACTGGCTCAGCGTCAGCAGAAGGGCTTCGGTGCGGTGGTGAGCTTTGAGGTCAAGGGCGGCAAAGAGGGCGCCTGGCGCTTTATCGATGCCACCCGTTTGATTTCGATCACCGCAAACCTTGGTGACAGTAAAACCACCATCACTCACCCGAGCACTACTTCTCACGGCCGTCTCGCACCGCAAGAGCGTGAAGCAGCGGGCATCCGTGACAGCCTGATCCGCATCGCGGTCGGTCTCGAAGACGTGGCGGATCTGCAAGCCGATCTGGCGCGCGGTCTGGCAGCGCTGTGATCGAGTTGTCGACGCCGACAGCGGGTACCCATGGCCGCGTCGCGTTGGTCACGGGTGCCGCGCGCGGTATTGGTCTGGGGATTGCGGCGTGGCTGATCAGCGAAGGCTGGCAAGTGGTGCTGACCGATCTGGATCGTGCGCGCGGTTCGAAAGTGGCGAAGGTGCTGGGCGAAAACGCCTGGTTCATTGCCATGGACGTTGCCGATGAGGGCCAGGTTGCGCTGGGTGTTGCTGAGGTGTTGGGGCAGTTTGGTCGTCTCGACGCGCTGGTATGCAACGCGGCGGTCGCCGATCCGCACAACATCACCCTGGAAAGCCTCGATCTGGCTTACTGGAATCGCGTGCTGGCGGTAAACCTCAGTGGGCCGATGTTGCTGGCCAAGCACTGTGCGCCTTATCTGCGCGCTCACAACGGTTCGATCGTCAATCTGGCCTCGACCCGTGCGCGGCAGTCGGAGGCGGACTCCGAGGCGTATGCGGCGAGCAAGGGTGGGTTATTGGCGCTCACGCATGCGCTGGCAATCAGCCTGGGGCCGGAGATTCGCGTGAACGCCGTCAGCCCGGGCTGGATCGATGCGCGTGATCCCTCTGCACGTCGAGCGGAGCCGTTGGCCGATGCCGATCATGCTCAGCATCCAGCGGGCAGGGTAGGGACAGTCGAAGACGTGGCGGCCATGGTTGCGTGGTTGCTGTCGAGGAATGCCGGGTTTGTCACCGGGCAGGAATTCGTCGTCGATGGCGGCATGACGAAAAAGATGATTTACAGCGAATAGATCGCGTTCTTTTTCTGAGTTTGCGTTGAATGGACTGGCGCCTTCGCGAGCAGGCTCGCTCCCACATTTGGAATGCAATCCCCTGTGGGGGCGAGCTTGCTCGGGAAGGCGGTCTTGCAGGATGGAAGCAATTTCGTCTTTTTTAGAAAAACTTCAATCCTGCTATTGACTTAGGTTCTCTACCTGCGTAAATTTCGCGGCCTCGGAGATGCAAACGGGTGATTAGCTCAGCTGGGAGAGCGTCTGCCTTACAAGCAGAATGTCGGCGGTTCGATCCCGTCATCACCCACCACTCCCCGAGAGACTTGCGTAAGCAAGAGCGTAGGCTGAAAGTGCCTGCACCGACGCGCAGCGGTAGTTCAGTCGGTTAGAATACCGGCCTGTCACGCCGGGGGTCGCGGGTTCGAGTCCCGTCCGCTGCGCCATATTTTACGAATCAGGCTTGTCTGGTTCGCGATTGCCAAGCACCGAAGCTAGCAGTCAAAACGAGTTACTTGAGCGCAAGCTCAAAGCGATACGCAGCGGTAGTTCAGTCGGTTAGAATACCGGCCTGTCACGCCGGGGGTCGCGGGTTCGAGTCCCGTCCGCTGCGCCATATCTGCTCCAAGGACCACTGAACGCCTTGAAGCACCGAAAGCAACCCTTGGTTGATTCGGAATCGATAGCAAAGACCCTGGTCGAAAGACCGGGGTTTTTTGTGTCTGGAATTTGGCTATTACCTTCTTTTCCTCCCGCCCCAATCCCGAAGCCAACACAAATCCCTGTAGGAGTGAGCCTGCTCGCGATAGCGTCAGTTCAGCCATGCTGCTGGTGACTGACACTCCGCCATCGCGAGCAGGCTCACTCCTACAAGTGTCTACCCGCCTGCTGCGGTCTCACGTCGCATTGATTTTTTGATTCTTTAGTCAAATTTTTGTATCTGGTTGTTTGCTGCGAGCCCAGAAACCTTTAAAGTTAACCTTTCGGTCAGCTTTGCACTGTCATCACGCCTTTCGTTTAGCCAAGAAGGGCTTCTGCAAGACTCGAGATTCCCAGTAGATAACCAGAAGGGCGGACACATAACCGCCCAGAGGATGATCCATGTCCAACCGTGATATATCCCGGCGCTCGTTCCTCCAGGGCGGGCTGGTGGCGGGCGTGAGCGTCACGCTCACGCCACTCAGCACCCAGGCGCTGGCTGCCTTGATGGAAAACAGCGTAACCGTGCCGTCCGAGAAATGGCTCGGCAACAACGGCAAAGCGCGTCAGCGTAACGATGCGCTGTCCAAGGTCTGCGGCAGCAAAGTCTTTGCTCGCGACATTCGCTCCAAGGACATGCCGGGCTGGCCCGAGCAGCAAGGCCACGCCATGTTGCTGAAAACCATCAAGGCTGACCGCATTTACGACGGTTACGACCTGTCGTGGCTCGGCGCCGATTTGCAGCCGGACCGCATCGTCACCGCCGCTGACCTGGATAAGGACGGCATCGTCTTCCCGGAAGAACATGCGCCGGATCCACTGCTGCCAGAAGGCAAGGTGCCAATGTTCATCGGTCACCCGGTGGCCATCCTGATCTGGAACGACTTCGAGCGCTTCCGTCAGGCCAAGAACAAACTCAAATTCAATGACAAAGCGATTCGTTACGGTGCCAAAGTGCCGTTCTACGAAGGCGACCCCTACGGCAGCTTCCGCTATGTGCGCGTTGGCGGCGCGACCTCGGCAGACGAAGATGAATTCGCCAGCCTCAAGGACTCGATCCTGTTCCCGATGCTGAAGAACCGTCGTCCGGTGTGGAATTCCCAGCCGAACCTGCACGGCAATCTGACTGAGCGCGGGCTGTTCTACGCTGACCGCATGAAGAGCGAGATCGACACGCCGCCGGACAACTGGCTGGTATTCGACGAGCGCTACAAGACCCCGTCGATCGAGCCGGCTGCAATGGAGCCGGACAACGGCAACGGCTGGTACGACCCGAAGACCAAGACCCTGCATTTCGTAGTGGCCACCCAGTGCCCGCTGGAGGCAGCGACCGAAACTGCGAAGATGATCTCGCCGTCGCGCTTCGGCCTCGACAACCTCAACATGCATCCGGGTTACACCGTCGGTTACGGTTCCAAAGACCACAACATCTTCGTTTACTACGCGGCCCTCGCCGCGTTGTACGGCGCCGGTGTGCCAGTACGCTTGGCCAACGACCGCTACGAGCAGTTCCAAAGCGGGATCAAGCGTCACCCGTTCGACATCCGCTACCAATTGGCCGTGGACAAGAACGACTACAGCTTCAAGATTTTCCGCGCTGAAATGAGCGTCGACGGTGGCGGCCGGATCAACTACAGCCCATCGGTAGCCGCGGTTGGCGCCACGGCCGCGCAGTCGATCTACTACATGCCGCAGAACGATCTGCAAGTCACCGCCTACCACTCGCGTGGCGTTGAGGCCGGTTCGATGCGTGGTTACGGAACCCTGCAGAGCATGGCGGCGACCGAAATGATGGTCGACGAAATCGCCAATCGCCTCGGTGTCGATGCCATCGCCCTGCGTCGCAAGAACGCTTTGCGTTCGGGCATGAAAAACACCCAGGGCGCGACCCCCGCCGGTGCTTTGCGCCTGCATGAAATTCTCGACAAGGCTTCGGTGCACGAAGTCTGGAAAAACCGCGACGCGATCAAGAACCAGCGCGAAGCCGCCGACCCGGACAACTGGTACGGCGTCGGTTTCGCCATTTGCCAGAAAGACTTCGGCACCGGTTCTGAAGCGCCGATGGCCAGCATCGAATTCACTGCCGAGGGTCGCATAACCCTACGCCACATCGGTATCGAAATCGGCACCGGCATGTCCACCTCGCAGGCTCTGGTCGTGGCCGATTTCCTCGGCAGCCCGGCGCACGAAGTGAAGACCGGTGAAACCGAATGGAAGGAAATGCAGCTGATCACCAGCGGCAACCCTTACATCATGAGTCAGACTGAGCAGGATAACCTGCTGCGCAACCCGCGCTGGGTCGGCAAGCTGGCCTCGGCCTCGTCGGCGACCAACTCGGCGTACTACTTCAGCCATGCCACCCGTGAAGCGGCGCGCGTGCTGTTCAACAACGGTTTGTGGCCAGCGGCCATGGAAATCTGGCGTCAGGGTCCTTACGGCGGTCAAGCCAACCCTTACGTTGTACGTCGCGAAGATGCGCATTGGGTTGACGGCAAACTTACCGCCAACGGCATGCAGCCGTTGAGCTTCGAAGAGCTGGCCAAACACGCTCACGAGCGTGGCCTGGTGACCGGCGCCACCGTTCATGCGTTCAACCGCTGGAGCTGGGCTGAAGCCGAATACAGCATCGACGGCGTGCGCGAGCGTCTGCCGCTCGATGGTCTGGCGGTGAAGTACGGCGACGGTGCACCTAACGCGAAAAAAGCGCTGATGAACACTGCCGGTTTCCACTTGCTGGATCGCCAGAACATCAATTATCCGGTCGTGCAACTGAACAACGCTGCGGTGACTTACTACAGCCCGGTGGCGACGCTGGTCGAGTTGAAGGTCAACAAGGGTTCGGCAGAAGTCGAAGTGCTTAACCATCATTCGTGGGTCGAGTGCGGTCGTGTGCTGGTCGAAGAGCTGGTCAAGGGTCAGATGGAAGGCGGTATCGCCATGGGCATCGGTCACGCGTTGATGGAAGAAATGCCGCTGTATGAAGGTGGGCCGGGGGAGGGGGACTGGAACTTCAACCGTTACCGTCTGCCGATGGCGCGCCACGTTGCTGTGTGGAAACAGACGTCGGAAATTCTCCCGGCGCTGTCGCCAAGCGATCCGTCCAAAGGCATCGCCGAAGTGGTGATGATCCCGATTGTCGGCGCCATCGGTAACGCCGTGGCGCATGCCATCGGTAAACGTGTTCGCGATCTGCCAATCACTGCTGCGCGCATCAAGGAGGCCCTCAATGGCTAACCGTCCGCTTCAACTGACCCTCAATGGTCAATCCGTCGGCCCCGTGGACATCCCTGATGACCTGCCGATGATCGACTATCTGCACGAATACAAAAACCTCACCGGTTCGCGTCTGGGCTGCGGCCAGGGCATCTGCCACGCCTGCGTAGTGATCGTCGACAATCCCGACGGCACCAGTGAAGAGGTGCGCACCTGCATTACCGGCGCGCATTACTTCGAAGGCAAGAAAGTCCGCACCATCGAGAGCCACGCCAAGCGTGACGAAGGCGGTCAGGTGACTGAGCTGAACCCGATCCAGCAGCGCTTCGTCGATGAGTTCGCTTTCCAGTGCAGCTACTGCGCACCGGGCTTCGTCAACGCCGCGACCGTGCTGGTTGAGAAGCTGCAGCGCCAGCCGATTGTCAAAAGCCAGCTGGAACAAGTCATCGAGGACAGCCTCGGCCATCACGTCTGCCGTTGCACCGGGTACGTGCGTTACTACAACGCTACCCGCAACGTGCTGACCGATCTCGGCCTGGTCAAGGAGGGTTAAGCATGAAGCTTTTACTGACCCGCCTGACCTTGGCGGTCGGCCTCGCTGCGCCGGTGTTGTTTGCTCACGCCGATGATCAGGTCAAGCGTGGCGAGTATCTCGCACGCGCTGCTGACTGCATGGCTTGCCACACGGCAGCGGGTGGTGCGCCGTTTGCCGGCGGTCTGCCGATCGTCTCGCCGTTCGGCACGATCTACGGCACCAACATCACCCCGAGCAAAGAGCACGGCATCGGTTTGTATAACGATGACGAGTTCTTCGCGGCGCTTACCGAAGGCAAGCGTCGCGACGGTGCGAACCTGTATCCGGCGATGCCGTACACCTCGTATCACCTGATGCCGCGCGCGGATTCGGATGCGATCCATGCGTATCTGAAAACCATCGAGCCGATTGAGCGCGCAGCGCCGGTCACCAGTCTGAGCTTTCCGTTCAACGTGCGTCCGGGTCTGATCGGCTGGAACATGATGTACGGCAAAGACCTGAAACTGGAGTCGGCCGAAGGCAAAAGTGAAGCGTGGAAACGCGGCCAATACATGGTCGAAGTGCTCGGTCACTGCGGCGAATGCCACACCCCGCGCGGCCTGCCGGGTGCGATGCAGCTGGATAAACGCCTCACCGGCGGAATCCTTAATGGTTATCTGGCGCCGAGTCTGCTGGCTACTGATCTGGCCGCTCGCGGCTGGAACGAGCAGGATCTGAGCACGTTCCTCAAGCACGGCATGAGCGCGCAGGGGACGATGTTCAACGAGATGTTCCCGGTGTTCCACAACAGCACTCAGGGCCTGAGCGATCCGGATCTGGCGGCAATGGCGACGTTCCTGCTCGGCGACAAACCGCCGGCAGCCAAAACGCTTGTCGAAGTGCCGGTGGAAAAACTCAGTCCGAGCGCCCAGCGCGGCCAGCAGGAATACCTGAATGTCTGCGCCGGTTGCCATGCGGTCGGTGGTGAAGGCAAACCGCACATCGCGGTGGCCATGCGCGGCAACACCACGTTGCGCCTGGAAGATCCACGCAACCTGTTGCGCGTGATCGAAGATGGTATCGGCGAGCAGAAGTTTTCCGGTTTCGAGCACATGCAACCGATGCCGGGTTTTGCCGGCAAGCTCAGTCCTGAACAGCTGACCGATCTGCTCAACTACCTGCGTCAAGGGTGGGGCGGCCAGTCTGCCGAGCTGGCAGTGAGCGAGGTGCAGAAGCTGCAAGCCGACGCACCGTCCATCGAGCACAAGGCCCACTGACATGCAGCATCTCGATCTACAAGTGGTGCGCCGCGCGCTGGAGTGGTCGGTGGCGGGGCAGCGTATCTGGCTCTGCACCGTGCTGACGACTTACGGCTCGGCACCACGCGCGCCGGGTTCGCTGCTGGCGGTGAACGAAGGCGGGCAGTGGATCGGCTCGCTGTCGGGTGGATGCGTCGAGGAAGACTTTCTCGAGCGCGTCGCCGAAGGTGCGTTTGTCGATGCGGTCAACGTTGTGCGTTACGGCGAGGGTGACGATCCGCGTTCGCGGGTCAGCCTGCCGTGTGGCGGCATTCTCGATGTGCTGGTAGAGAAGTTTGACGCCGACTGTGATGTGCAGGCGCATCTGCGTGAGTTGGAGTCGGCGCTGCTCGGTCAGCGTCGCTTGATTCGCGAGGTCGATCTGGCCAGCGGTGCGCGCAGTCTGTTCGCAGATCGCGAGCAGGGTGCGCGTATCGAGCGTGAGATTGATCGGGTGCGGATTCGTGTTGGCGCGGCGCAGCGCTTGTTGCTCGCCGGTTATTCCAGCGTGGCGCAGGCGTGTGCCGAGTTCGCCGTGGGTCTCGGGTTTGAAGTGATTCTCTGCGATCCGCGTGATGAAGTGCTTGAAGGCGTGGTGCTAAACGGCGTGGAGATTCGTCGGCAATTGCCTTCGGTGTTTATCGCCGATGGTGGCTGCCACCGCGATACGGCGGTCGTCGCGTTGACCCACGATCCGCGCATCGACGATCTGGCGATGATGGAAGCGGTGCGCACCGAAGCGTTCTACATTGGCGTAATGGGATCGCTGCAGACCTCGCAGAAACGCTTTGAGCGACTGCGCCGGATCGGTGGGCTGGGCGAGTCTGAGTTGGCGCGGATCCATGCGCCGATCGGGCTTAACCTCGGCAGCAAGACGCCGGCGGAAATTGCTCTGGCGGTGCTGGCTGATATCCTGCGGATCCGTAGCGGGATTGCTCGGGATCAGCTCTGAAACCGTTCAGTGTTGAATAAAAAGGGCCGCTGTTCAGCGGCCCTTTTTTACATCCCGAATTTGTCGCGCAACCCGTAATACCAGGCACCCAGCGCCGCAAACGGTGTTCGCAGCAATTGGCCGCCGGGGAACGGGTAGTGGGGCAGATCGGCAAACGCATCAAAGCGCTCAGCCTGACCGCGTAACGCCTCAGCCAGAACCTTGCCTGCCAGGTGTGTGTACGTCACGCCATGGCCGCTGCAGCCCTGCGAGTAATAGATGTTGTCACCCAAGCGCCCGACCTGAGGTAAGCGTGAGAGGGTCAGCAGGAAATTTCCGGTCCAGGCGTAATCAATCTTCACATCCTTGAGCTGCGGAAATGCCTTGAGCATCTTCGGGCGGATGATCGCCTCAATGTTCGCCGGATCCCGCGCGCCATAAACAACGCCGCCGCCGAAGATCAGACGTTTGTCGCCAGTCAGGCGGTAATAGTCGAGCAGGTAGTTGCAGTCTTCGACGCAGTAATCCTGCGGCAGCAATGCTTTCGCCAGCTCGTCCCCCAGTGGCTCGGTAGTGATCACCTGAGTGCCGCACGGCATCGATTTGGCCGCCAGTTCCGGCACCAGATTACCGAGGTAAGCGTTGCCGGCGACAATGATGAACTTGGCCCTGACCTTGCCTTGCGGCGTATGCACCACCGGGTTGGCGCCACGCTCAATGCGCAGGGCAGGCGATTGCTCATAGATCGTGCCGCCGAGCGACTCGACCGCCGCTGCTTCGCCGAGGGCAAGGTTCAGCGGATGAATATGGCCGCCGCTCATATCGAGCATGCCGCCGACGTACTGATCACACGCGACCACTTCGCGGATGCGGCGTTGATCGAGCAGTTCCAGTTGCGTATGACCGAAGCGCTCCCAAAGACGCTTCTGCGATTCCAGGTGACCCATCTGCTTGGCGGTAATGGCTGCGAATACGCCGCCGTCCTTCAGGTCGCACTGAATGTTGTACTTGGCCACGCGCTCGCGAATGATCCGGCCACCCTCGAAAGCCATCTGCCCGAGCAACTGCGCCTGCTTCGGCCCAACGGTGCGTTCGATCACATCGATGTCACGGCTATAACTGTTAACGATCTGCCCGCCATTACGCCCGGAAGCGCCGAAACCGACCTTGGCTGCTTCCAGTACCGTCACGCGAAAACCGTTCTCCAGCAGAAACAGGGCAGACGACAATCCGGTATACCCGGCGCCGATCACACAGACGTCCGTCTCCACATCATCCTGCAAGGCAGGGCGGGGCGGTACGGTATTGGCCGACGCAGCGTAATAGGACTCTGGGTAAGGGGTGTTCGCCATCCGGCAGCCTCTGTTTAATATATTTTACGAGTGCACCGATCCTACCTGAGTTGAAAAACCTCTGCCAGCCACCGGAAAATCTTCGTCAGCGGCCCGAAATTAAATATTTTGCATATTCATAGGGTTAGGTGAAAAAAAGGTGTTGACACCCCTCGGGAATTCCGTAGAATGCCGCCTCACAGCAGGCACGTAGCTCAGTTGGTTAGAGCACCACCTTGACATGGTGGGGGTCGTTGGTTCGAGTCCAATCGCGCCTACCAAACAAAATCCGCTCTGCTGGGCGGTCTGGAAGGGCTCACCGAAAGGTGAGCCCTTTTTTGTTGTCTGCGATTTGTGCGGAGTGCTCAAAAGGTATCGGGCTTGTCCATCTGGGCGCCGGGAGTGCTGTTGTGACTGTAGGGATTATTGGCATTCAATATTCCAAGCCTCGACTCTCAGCCGTTCCAACAGGCTGCATCTCTTTAGAGATACTTGGTTTCCAGCCTTTTTTAAGGAGTTCTTTCCTCGCTGACAAAAAAGGCATGCCTTCTTTTATCGGGATTTCTGTTGCGCTGGCAAAGGTGCAGCTGAAGCAAAGCAATAAAGATACGAACAGATGTGTTCTCATTTCGCAGTCCCGCCAAATTTCCTGTAAGTCGACACGACGTCGTCATAGGGCATGTACTTTTGGCCGGAGGGCTTTCCATTTAGCGGGCGGTTGGCTTGGCCTGGACCCATGGGTAAAGCTTCCCACTGGCCAGATGCCTTGTGAATTGCATTTTTGATGTCGCCATTTACGATTGGATCAATTGCCTTTACCGATCGAAGGAATCTGTTACGCGAGCTGCGGGTTTGCCACTGATGGAAAAATCCTTTTCAAGGGGTCAGGCGGGTGCTGGCAGGCTGTCGCTGATTTCGACGATGCGAGCTATCCGTGGCGTCTTTATGAAATGTCTGGGCGGTGCGGGCGGCGGCGTGGAGTTGAGCGGGCGCTGGTGGGGAGGAGCCTGTCCATAGGTTTGGAGTGCATCGAATTGAACCGTCCATGTAACTTTCGTACGCAGATGATCCTACTATTTCGAAGAGTGGTTAACAGTTGTTACATCTTTTTGGTTGACTGATTTGCGGCGAGTTTTTCGCGGATTTTCTCCGCGCTCTGACTGGTTTGGATCCTTGCTGATTTGCGTGCGAATGATCAGGCAGGCCGGATGTGGCTGTCGCTACTCCTGAAGTTGTGCTTTGTGGCGGCCAATGAGTAACCGTCTGTCGCCATCGTCCTTTGAAATAATGTGGAGATTTAATGACTTACGATGATTTTTAACCGACCGGTTATCAAAAATAAGTTGTTAGGTGCAGGATGATTCAGTAAGATCCGCCCCGCGTTCACCACCACGGTTTATGCATTTTTAAATCCCAAGCTTCCATCAGCTGCTTGGGATTTTTTTTGCCTGCGATTTGCCTCTACCGGCTGAATTTCTCGTCTCGGTCTCTCCTGAATGCCTGATGACACCCGACAGGCAAATCCTTGTTTTTTCAACTACTACTGACTGGCCGATTTTCAACTCTTTCTGATGAGGGTGTATCGATGCTGGTTCATTGGTTTCTTGCAGCTGTTCATCTGCTGGCATTTGCCTTGGGTTTTTGGGCCGTACTGACGCGAGGGGCGGCGTTCAGTCGCTTGGCGGCGGGGACGGGAGAGGCGGGGGGGGTTCTGCTGGCCGACAATTTCTGGGGGATCTGCGCACTGATCTTGTTGATCACCGGCGGGATGCGTGCCTTCGGCGGATATGAAAAAGGCACTGACTATTATCTTCATCAACCGCTGTTTCATCTGAAGATGACGCTGTTCGTTCTGATTCTGCTGATAGAGCTGGCGCCGATGATCACGCTGATCAAATGGCGGATCGCCAAGGCGCGGAGTGCGGAGCTCGATACCGGGCGAGCAAAGCTGTTCGCACGCATCAGTCACGTCGAAGCGCTCTTGCTGGTGCTAATGATGGTTGCAGCCACTGGCATGGCGCGTGGTGTGGTGTTCGGATAGGAAGGCGAATTCCCTTTGCTCTATCGGAAATGTCCGACAGCCAGCCTTGAGAATGCTCGGTAGTATCGATCAGCAGAAGGGACGGGAGGGTAACGCGGCGGGTGCATGTGTCAGGCGCCGTGCCCAAGGAGCTTGGGAAGCGGGTGGCAAAACGGCGCGTGAATCTTTAGCCAGTCATTGCGCGCAAGCAAACGAACTGGCTACTGACTGCAGTGCGACTCAGGGAGTCTGTGGCTTGTCCGGGGCGGTCAGGCCAGCCTGAATACGCTGGTAGATTTCTTCACGATGCACTGCAACGTTTTTCGGCGCGTTGATGCCGATGCGAACCTGTTGGCCGCTTACGCCCAGAATGGTGATGGTGATGTCATCACCGATGTTTATGCTTTCACCGACTTTGCGGGTGAGTATCAGCATGGTCTTCTCCTTGATTGCTTTGTAGGGCACCTGATTCAGACAGTGCAGAGGTCGGTGGTACGTATAGATTAGTGCGAAGTCTCACGGTTTGGGTGCCTCTTTCTGACGCGCAGATGCGGCATTAATTCCCAGGGCGTAACTATACAGAGGCTGCAATCATCAATCTCGTTGTTTTGTGCCCATTTTGCGGGGCTCGCGAAGTATTTATGAATGTTAAGATCGCCGCTTTGAGAATTCCGAGGGAAGCGTTGTGCGCAAATTGGTTTGGGTAGTCGCGGCACTGGTATTGGCAGGATGTGGTGAAGGCAAGAGTGTGGACGAGCAAAAGTCGCAAACGGTGGCCGCGACAGCTCCTGTCGCAGCATCTGTTGCGCAGTGGGATCTTGAAGTGCGTGGCGAAACGCCTCAGGCGGTCAGTGATCTGAGTGGCTGGTTGATCGAACACGCTTTCGTGCCGACAGTTGTCAGGGATGGTAGCGGCAAAACGCGCATTCTGATTGGTCCGTTCAATTCCCAGGCCGAAGCTGAAGCCCGGAAAGTGCAGGTGGATGCGGCGTTGGTGAAAGCCAAAAAACAGAATATTGAATCGGTCATCATCGAGCATCCGATCACGCCGTAACACGCTCCATTCGGCGGAGCTGCCTAAAGGTCATCAAGCGCGATTCGTTCCTTTTGAATCGCCGAAGATATCCAGAAGGAGCTCCCCATGGCCTCCGCCAATCCCTACAAGTTGTTCGATGTCACTTTGCAGCGTAAAACCCGATTGAGTCCGCACATGATGCGCCTCACTCTGGTGGGCGCACCCGTTTGCGAAATGGCCACGTGGGCGCCGGATCAACGGGTAAAGCTGTTTTTCCCTGCCGCCGACGGTTCACAGTCAAAGCTTGCCCAGGACGAGGGGTGGTACGCGCGCTTCAAGTCGATGCTGGTCGATCGACGGCCCGCGATGCGCACCTACACCATTCGCCACCTGCGAGTTGAACAGGGCGAAGTGGATATCGATTTTGTTCTGCACGGTGAAACCGGTCCGGCATCGCGATGGGCCTTGCGCGCGCAGCCGGGGGACTCAATGCAGATTCTTGCCCCTGACAAACATTTTTCAGCGCAGCAGGCCGGTGGGTTCGAATGGAAGCCTCCGCGAGCGCTAAAGCAATTGCTACTCGTCGCCGATTCCACGGCGTTGCCGGCCGCCATGGGCATTCTCGACGAAATGGCGGTCCTCGCCGAGCCCCCGCAAACCCAAGCGTTCTTCGAAGTCGACAGTGCGCAAGACATGCTCGCCGTGCCTGACTGGCCTGGATTATCGGTGCAATGGTTGATTCGTGATGAGGCCAATGCAGAGGTCGCCGGTGCGCTGATGGTCGATGCGGTGCGGCAAGCGACCTTGCCCGTGCATACCTCTTCAGAGGGGCAGGCCGTGAAGCTTGCAGATGTCGATATTGATAAAGACATTCTCTGGGAAGTCGCCGACGCCGCAACCGGAGGTTTCTACGGCTGGATTGCAGGAGAAAGTGCGGCGGTCATGAGTCTGCGCAAATACCTGATCAAAGAGTGCGGCATCCCGCGCGAAGCGCTCAATCTGATGGGTTACTGGCGCTACAACAAATCTGGCAGCTAAGCATGAAAAGGGCCTCGAACATCACGTTCGAGGCCCTTTTGTATTGCGTGAGGGATTAACCGCAGGCTTTCAGATTGACTGGCCCGACAAATTCATTGCCGCGCCCCATCACGCACGCCACGCTCTGATTACGCTGGCGTTCCCAGTCCTGCACGGGATAGGTCTTGTCCCACGCCTCGTACAATTGACGATCCTGTTTCGACAGGCGCAGGCCATATTGCTTGCTCATGTAGAAATAGGTGCGGGCGATCATGCCGCGAATCGAAGGGCGCGGCATGACCTTCTTTGCCTTGAAGTCGACCTGAGTCAGACACGAGCCGTACTGACCGGATTGCACCGGTAGCCAGCCGTAACTGAAGTTGCTGCGGTCGCCATTGACCTCGCCGATGCTCGGCACCAGGTTGTGCAGGTCGGCCTCGGCTTTCTGGTAGGACGGGTCATAGCGTGTGCAGTTCTTGCGACCGCCTTCCTGCCAGCATTGACGCTGATGGCCAAACTGCCACGCCGGCACGATGTGCTCCCACTCGATGCGCGAAGCGCGTTTGGCGTTTTTGCGCGGTATATAACCGCAAGCCTTCAAATCAACTTTGTTGCCGGTGTATTTGCATCCGCAGTAAAACTCGGTGGACTGCGGCGCGTACAGCTTCCAGGCGACCTTCTTGGCTTCGGTGAATGTGCGGGGTGCGCCGGCCTGAGCCCCCATGGCGACGAACAACAACAGTACAGCGAAAAAGCGGACACTCATTGAATCAATCTTCCTTCGGCACAACCCAAAAAATCTGCACGCCGCCATCGTCTCGGTAGGCGAGGGTGACGTTGTCGTTCTCGTCGATTTCCTCGAGCAGGCGCTCCCACTCATCCATCGGCTCATCCGGCAAACGGAAGATCAGCGCGGCTTTGGCTTTTTGTGCGGTGGGGGAGTTGATGATTTTCTGAACGCGCAGACCCATGCGTTCGTAAGCATCCGGAGCATCAGGAGAGGTGGCCACGAGGTTATCCTTATTAAGCTGTACGTGCATACAGTATTTAACTGTAAGCAATTTCGCAACTGCTTAAAATTCAAGAAAATCCTCTGACAGCGGTTTTCGGATTTTGGTGTAGGTCGTGTCGACTTTTTTGTGGGAAAAATTCAGAAGGGTTGTAAGCAGCCCACCACTCGCCAGACAGGAGAGTGGTGAACCAAGTGCCCGATCGAGAATCGACCGGGCGAAGGTCAATCAGTATTCCCAGAACATCCGTTGCAGTTCCTTGCTGTCATTGGTTTTGGTCAATGCGACCATCGCCAGGATGCGGGCTTTCTGCGGGTTCAGGTCGTGCGCGACAACCCAGTCGTATTTGTCGTCTGGCTGCTCGGCGTTGCGCAGAACGAAGCCGCCAGCGTTGACGTGAGACGAACGAATGATTTGCACGCCATCCTTGCGCAGCGCTTGCAGGGTCGGAACTACGCGAGAGGATACGGAGCCGTTGCCGGTACCGGCGTGGATGATCGCCTTGGCGCCGGACTGCGCGAGAGCCTTGTAGGCGGTATCGCTCACGTTGCCGTAGGAATAAGCGATTTCTACGTCAGGAAGACTCTTGATGTTTTTGATGTCGAATTCCGAATCCATGGTGTGACGCTTGGCTGGCAAGCGGAACCAGTAGGATTTGCCTTCGACCACCATGCCCAACGGACCCCAGGCGCTCTTGAAGGCCTCGGTTTTGATGTTGATCATTTTGCTGACGTCGCGACCGGACTGGATTTCATCGTTCATGGTCACCAGTACGCCTTTGCCGCGTGCATCTTTACTGCTGGCGACAGCGACGGCGTTGTACAGGTTGAGCATGCCATCTGCCGACATGGCAGTGCCTGGACGCATCGAGCCAACGACGATGATCGGCTTGTCAGTCTTCTCGACCAGATTGAGGAAGTAGGCGGTTTCTTCCAGGGTGTCGGTACCGTGGGTGATGACGATGCCGTCGACGTCTTTGCTGTCAGCCAGTTCCGCAACACGGCGGCCCAATTGCAGCAGGTTGTCGTTGGTGATGCTTTCCGAAGCAATCTGCATGACCTGTTCGCCGCGCACATTGGCCAGTTTGTTCAGCTCGGGAATGCCGGCAATCAATTGTTCGATGCCAACTTTAGCGGCCTGGTAGGTGGCGCTGTTGGCAGCACTCGCGCCGGCACCGGCAATGGTGCCGCCAGTGGCAAGTACCACCACGTTAGCGAGTTTTGTCTGGGTTTCGACTTCTTTCGCCTGAAGGGCGGTAGGCAAAAGCAGGAGAAGGGCCAAAGCGCCCGGAACCAAAGTGTTAAAAGCAGATTTCATTATTTTTCTCTCTAGTAGTGAGACGGTGCTGATGCAGGTTCATCTAGATGCGCCCCGGGCTGATCTGAATGCCTGGAGTGCTATGGGAAGAGCAGGATCTGTACCAGCCGTACTTTGCTTTAGAGAAATGTTTAACCTGATGATTTAAATCAAGTTTTTATGATTTGGAAAAGAGCAGAGGAAATCGCCTATCCGGGTTTCCGAACAATGGAAGCTTTCGCGTTCGGTTCACCGAAAAGGACTACCGATCCTGTCGAACGAATTTGCTTGCCGGATTCGAATGTTCTGCTAAAGAAAGCCCCGCGCTGGCCGATGGTGGTTCAAGGAAACTAAAATGTAGGGAGTCCACATGTCACTGACGATTGGTTTGGCAAACCCCGGCGCCGTCACCATCGGCGGCAAAACTGCGGCGACCATCAATGCCTTGAGCGAGGCGCAGACAGATGCGTCCGCTGAGGCATTGGGCACTGAGAAGGAACCAGGCAATCAGGTCCGAACCGGTGGCGCCGCGCCAGAAGACAGCAAGGCTGAAAGTAGCGATAACCTGAGCGTTACCGTCAAAATGCTGCTGAAGCGAATGCAGGAATTGCAGAAGCAGCTCCAGGAACAGCAGCAGCGTCTGGCGGCGGCGCAGGCTCAGAGTTATCCGACGCCGGAGGCGAAGTCGCAGGCGGTGATGTCCATTCAGGGGCAGATTGCGCAAACCAGTGGCGAGATGATGGAAGTCGCGGGAGCACTGCTCAAGGAAATGACCAAGGATTCCACCAGCGGTAATCTGGTCAGCACCACGGCATAAACGGCGAAGGGGCGACTCGGCAGATTCGCCCTACAATAAATGACGATTTCTGATTGTTGACAAATGTCGGCGAGATTCGCATAGTCCGGTCTACGCAAACGTTTGCGCGGCTTTCCCGATGCACTGTCTCTCGGCTGAAAGCGACGTAGCTTACGCCAGCGCAAGCGTTGCTCACAATAATCATAAGATCGGAGTGAACCCATGAAGCTGCCATTTGCTGGACGTCTTCTCGCTGTCGCTATGCTGGCCGCCGCCGCTGCCACGCTCCCTGTCTCTTCGGCGTTCGCCGAATCCCCTGAAAAGCCCAAGGTCGCGCTGGTCATGAAGTCCCTGGCCAACGAATTCTTCCTGACCATGGAAGATGGGGCCAAGGCTTATCAAAAAGAGCATTCCGCCGATTTCGATCTGATCTCCAACGGGATCAAGGACGAGACGGATACTGCTGGCCAAACGCGGATCGTCGAGCAAATGATTCTGGCGAAGGTCAATGCCCTGGTTATTGCGCCATCTGACTCCAAAGCCATGGTGCCGGTGATCAAGAAGGCCGTGGATGCCGGTATTACCGTGATCAACATCGACAACCAGCTCGATCCGCAAATCGTCAAAAGCAAGAACATCAGCGTGCCATTCGTTGGCCCGGATAACCGTAAAGGCGCACGTCTGGTCGGTGAGTATCTGGCGAAACAGCTCAAGGCCGGTGATCAGGTCGGCATCATCGAAGGCGTGTCGACGACGACCAATGCCCAGCAGCGTACCGCTGGCTTCAAGGACGCGATGGACGCGGCGCAGATCAAGGTCGTTTCCCTGCAGTCCGGTGATTGGGAAATCGACAAAGGCAACAAGGTTGCCGCTTCGATCCTCAGCGAATACCCGGACGTCAAGGCGCTGCTGGCCGGTAACGACAGCATGGCCGTCGGCGCCGTCTCCGCTGTACGTGCCGCCGGCAAGGCGGGTCAGGTACAGGTTGTCGGTTACGACAATATCAACGCCATCAAGCCAATGCTCAAAGACGGTCGCGTGCTCGCGACTGCCGATCAGTTCGCCGCCAAACAGGCTGTTTTCGGTATCGAAACTGCGCTGAAAATCATCAAGGGCGAGAAGGTCGACAGCGGAACCAACGGCGTGATCGAAACACCGGTTGAACTGGTCACCAAGTAAGACTTCTGGCGACACAACGACGCTCGCCCGTCCGGGCGAGCGTATGGAGAGTTTTTTATGTCAGTTTCCGCCCCGAACGCTGTCCTCTCGGTCAGCGGTATCGGTAAGACCTATGCGCAACCGGTGCTCACCGGCATCGATTTGACGCTGATGCGCGGTGAAGTGCTGGCGCTGACCGGCGAGAATGGCGCCGGCAAAAGCACCCTGTCGAAGATCATTGGTGGCCTGGTCACGCCGACCACCGGCCAGATGCAATTCCAAGGCAAGGACTATCGCCCCGGCAGTCGCACCCAGGCTGAAGACCTCGGCGTGCGCATGGTCATGCAAGAGCTCAACCTGTTACCGACGCTGTCGGTGGCGGAGAACCTGTTTCTCGATAACCTGCCAAGCAACGGAGGCTGGATCAGTCGCAGGCAATTGCGCAAAGCGGCGGTCGAAGCCATGGCGCAAGTCGGTCTTGACGCGATCGATCCCGATACTCTGGTCGGCGAGTTGGGAATCGGCCATCAGCAGATGGTCGAAATCGCCCGCAATCTGATCGGTGATTGCCATGTACTGATTCTCGATGAACCGACCGCGATGTTGACAGCGCGCGAAGTCGAAATGCTCTTCGAGCAGATCACTCGTCTTCAGGCACGCGGTGTTTCCATCATTTACATCTCCCACCGTCTCGAAGAACTGGCGCGCGTGGCCCAGCGCATTGCCGTGCTGCGTGACGGTAACCTGGTGTGCGTCGAGCCGATGGCCAACTACAACAGCGAGCAGCTGGTGACGCTGATGGTCGGTCGTGAGCTGGGCGAACACATTGACATGGGGCCGCGCAAGATTGGCGCTCCGGCATTGACGGTCAAAGGCCTGAGCCGTTCGGACAAAGTGCGCGATGTCTCTTTCGAGGTGCGCGCGGGCGAGATCTTCGGGATTTCCGGACTGATCGGGGCTGGGCGCACAGAGTTGTTGCGCTTGATCTTTGGTGCAGACACCGCCGACAGTGGCACCATCGCCCTCGGTTCGCCGGCGAAAGTGGTCAGTGTGCGTTCGCCGGTCGATGCGGTGCGCAATGGCATCGCGCTGATCACTGAAGACCGCAAGGGCGAAGGCTTGCTGCTCAGTCAATCGATCAGCGCCAACATCGCACTGGGCAACATGCCAGAAATTTCCAGTGGCGGTGTCGTCAACAACGGCGACGAAATCGCTTTGGCGCAGCGTCAGATCGACGCCATGCGCATTCGCAGCTCGAGCCCGACCCAACTGGTTTCAGAGTTGTCCGGTGGTAACCAGCAGAAGGTGGTGATCGGCCGTTGGCTGGAACGTGATTGCTCCGTGCTGCTGTTCGACGAGCCTACCCGTGGCATCGACGTGGGCGCCAAGTTCGACATTTATGCACTGCTCGGCGAATTGACTCGCCAGGGCAAAGCGCTGGTGGTGGTGTCCAGTGACCTGCGTGAACTGATGCTGATCTGTGACCGGATCGGCGTGTTGTCGGCCGGGCGCCTGATCGACACCTTCGAGCGCGACAGCTGGACCCAGGATGATTTGCTTGCTGCCGCGTTCGCCGGCTACCAAAAACGTGATGCGTTGCTCAACGAAGCGGCGCCTAGGGATCTCCCATGAAAACTGCATCTCCTGCCGGCAAGCGTAGTGGCAACTTCTACGGCCTGGGCACTTATCTGGGCCTGGCCGGCGCCTTGTTGGCGATGGTTGCGCTGTTCTCGGTCTTGAGCAGCCACTTTCTGTCCTATAACACCTTCAGTACCCTGGCCAACCAGATTCCCGACCTGATGGTGCTGGCGGTCGGCATGACCTTCGTGCTGATCATTGGTGGCATCGATCTGTCTGTGGGTTCGGTTCTGGCACTGGCGGCCTCGACGGTCAGCGTCGCCATGCTTGGCTGGGGCTGGAGCGTATTGCCGGCGGCGTTGCTCGGCATGGCGGTGGCGGCACTGGCTGGTACCGTTACCGGTTCGATCACCGTGGCATGGCGAATTCCTTCATTTATCGTTTCCCTCGGCGTGCTGGAAATGGCCCGGGGCCTGGCGTACCAGATGACGGGATCGCGCACGGCTTACATCGGTGATTCATTTGCCTGGCTGTCCAACCCGATTGCGTTTGGTATCTCGCCGTCGTTCATCATTGCCTTGCTGGTAATTTTCATTGCCCAGGCGGTTTTGACCCGCACCGTGTTCGGTCGCTACCTGATCGGCATCGGCACCAATGAGGAGGCGGTGCGTCTGGCCGGGATCAATCCGAAACCTTACAAGATTCTGGTGTTCAGCCTGATGGGTTTGCTGGCCGGGATCGCTGCGCTGTTTCAGATTTCCCGTCTTGAGGCCGCCGACCCGAATGCCGGCTCAGGCCTCGAACTGCAAGTCATCGCTGCCGTGGTGATTGGCGGAACCAGCCTGATGGGCGGGCGTGGCTCGGTGATCAGTACGTTCTTCGGCGTGTTGATCATTTCCGTGCTGGCGGCCGGCCTGGCGCAGATTGGGGCGACCGAACCGACCAAGCGCATCATCACCGGTGCGGTCATCGTGATCGCCGTGGTGCTTGATACTTATCGCAGTCAACGCGCCAGTCGACGGGGCTGATATACAAATATGGCAACGATCAAGGATGTAGCGGCACTTGCAGGCATCTCCTACACGACCGTGTCGCATGTGGTTAACAACACGCGGCCGGTCAGTCAGGAAGTGCGCCTGAAAGTCGAGGCGGCGATCAAGAGTCTCGACTACGTGCCGAGTGCGGTGGCGCGCTCGCTGAAAGCCAAGACCACCGCAACCATCGGTTTGCTGGTACCCAACAGTCTCAACCCGTACTTCGCCGAACTGGCCCGGGGCATCGAGGATTATTGCGAGCGAAACGGCTATTGCGTGATCCTCTGCAACTCCGACGATAACCCGGAAAAACAGCGCAGCTATTTACGCGTCCTGCTGGAAAAACGCATCGACGGTTTGATTGTCGCCTCTGCCGGCGGCGATAGCGGTCTGGCGCAAGGGCTGGCCGGTGTGAAGACGCCGATGGTCATTGTCGACCGAGGCCTGGAAGGTGTAGACGCGGATCTGGTACGCATCGATCACGAGTACGGCGCGTATCTCGCCACTCGGCATTTGCTGGAGTTGGGCCACCGCGATATTGCCACTATCGGCGGTCCGGCCAGTACCAGCGTGGCGCAAATGCGTCAGGCCGGATATTGCCGGGCGCTGCAAGAGGCGGGCATCGAAGTGCGGCAGGCGCGCATGCTGGAAAGTGATTTCACCAGCACCGGCGGTTACAACGCGGCAGCGCTTCTGCTGGAAAGCAATCCGCCGAGCGCCATTTTTGCCGGTAACGACATGATTGGTATCGGTGTGCTGCGCGCGGCGGCCGAGCGCAATGTGCGGGTGCCAAGTGAACTGTCGGTGATCGGCTTCGACGATATCCAGATGAGCCGTTACGTGTATCCGGCACTGACCACCGTCGGCCAGTCGATCCTGCAATTGGGCGAGATGGCGGCCGAAGTGCTGCTGCGAAGGATTGCCACACCGGATCGGGGCACTGATCAGCGGATCGTGACCCCGAGTATTGTCTTGCGCGAATCGACCGCGCCGTTGTCCGGCGTGTTCACCGAATACCGCTGAAACCGAATTGACGAGTAGTGATGTATGCCAGCAAATGTAGTGGTAATAGGCAGCCTGAACATGGATCTGGTCACCCGCGCGCCACGGCTGCCGCGGGGCGGTGAAACGCTGATCGGTCATTCCTTCACCACCGTTTCCGGTGGCAAGGGCGCCAATCAGGCGGTGGCGGCTGCACGACTGGGCGCGCAGGTCGCCATGGTCGGCTGCGTCGGCAACGACGACTATGGTGTGCAATTGCGTGACGCGTTGCTGGCCGAGCAGGTCGACTGTCAGGCGGTGAGTGCTGTCGAAGATTCCAGTGGCGTAGCGCTGATCGTGGTCGATGACAACAGTCAGAACGCCATTGTGATTGTCGCGGGCGCCAACGGTGCAATGACGCCGGCAGTGATCGACCGGTTTGATGCGGTGTTGCAAGCCGCCGACGTGGTGATTTGCCAGCTCGAGATCCCTGATGCAACTGTAGGTCACGCACTCAAGCGCGCGCGCGCGCTGGGCAAGACCGTGATCCTCAATCCGGCGCCGGCCAGTCGACCGCTTCCAGCAGACTGGTTTGCCGCGATCGATTATCTGATTCCCAACGAGAGCGAAGCGACCGCGTTGAGTGGCCTGACGGTCGACTCGCTGCAAACAGCGGAAAATGCTGCCAGTCATCTGATCGCCTTGGGTGCGGGCAAAGTCATCATCACCCTTGGTGCTGAAGGTTCGCTGTTCGCGAGTGGCAAGGGCTTTGAGCATTTCCCCGCGCCGAAGGTAAAAGCTGTCGATACCACTGCCGCCGGGGACACCTTCGTCGGTGGTTTTGCGGCTGCGCTGGCTGGTGGCAAATCCGAAGCCGAGGCCATTCGCTATGGGCAGATCGCCGCAGCACTGTCGGTTACTCGCGCCGGCGCGCAACCGTCCATTCCAACCATGTCCGACGTACAGGCCTTTAAACCCGCATGAAAAAGACTCCTTTGCTCAACGTCGCGCTGTCGCGACTGATCGCATCCTTGGGCCATGGCGACATGCTCGTCATCGGTGATGCCGGATTGCCGGTGCCTCCCGGTGTCGAGTTGATCGATCTGGCGCTGACCCACGGCGTTCCCGATTTCGTCAGCACCCTGAAAGTCGTGCTCAGCGAGATGCAAGTGGAAAGCCATGCACTGGCCAAGGAGATCTTTGACAAGCAACCGACGGCGCTGACCACGCTGGACGCGCTGAATGACGAGGGCGAACTGGGTCGTCGCGACCTGCTCAGTCATGAGCAATTCAAGGTTCTCAGCCGCCAGGCGCGGGCGATTGTGCGTACAGGCGAATGTCAGCCGTACTGCAACATCGTGCTCGTCGCCGGGGTTACGTTCTAACTTTCGATGTCCACCTGCACAAGGAATGCGCCATGCAACGCTATGCTCACAAACTGCATCAATTAATCCGGAGTCTGCTGCTTTTGTCCGTGATAACTGCGACCGGCGCTCAGGCGGCGGAAAAAATCGACCTGATCATCGACACCGATCCGGGCGCGGACGACGTGGTCGCCTTGCTGTTCGCCCTGGCCTCACCCGATGAATTGAATATTCGTGCACTGACCACAGTGGCCGGCAACGTGCGTCTCGACAAGACATCGCGTAACGCGCGCCTGGCTCGCGAGTGGGCAGGGCGCGAGGACGTTCCGGTCTACGCCGGGGCGCCAAAGCCGCTGATGCGTACGCCAATCTATGCCGAGAACATCCATGGCAAGGAGGGGCTGTCGGGTGTCACTGTGCATGAGCCGAAAAAGGGCCTGGCGGAAGGTAATGCGGTCAACTATCTGATCGATACCCTGAAAAAAGCCAAGCCACACAGCATCACTATCGCCATGCTCGGTCCGCAGACCAACCTGGCGCTGGCATTGATCCAGGAGCCCGAGATTGTTCAGGGCATCAAGGAAGTAGTGATCATGGGTGGTGCGCACTTCAATGGTGGCAACATCACCCCCGTGGCTGAATTCAACCTGTTTGCCGACCCGCAAGCCGCTGAAGTGGTGCTCAAGAGCGGCGTAAAACTGACCTATCTGCCACTGGACGTGACGCACAAGATCCTCACCAGTGACGCGCGGCTGAAGCAGATTGCCGCGCTCAACAACAATGCGGGCAAAATCGTCGGCGACATCCTCAACGAGTACATCAAGGGCGATATGGAACACTACGGTATTTCGGGCGGCCCGGTGCATGATGCGACCGTCGTGGCGTATTTGCTCAAGCCGGAGCTGTTCACCGGTCGTTCGGTGAATGTCGTGGTGGATAGCCGTGAAGGGCCGACGTTCGGGCAAACCATTGTTGACTGGTACGACGGTCTGAAAGCACCGAAGAATGCATTCTGGGTTGAAAATGGCGACGCCCAGGGCTTCTTCGACTTGCTCACCGAGCGCCTGAAACGCTTGAAGTAAGCAACCCGCCCGCAGGTGCCAGCCTGCGGGTTTTTACCCCTTTGTTGCGAGTTCGTGCTCGACCTGTTCGGTCGGGTAGCGCTCGAAAATCTGCTTGATGAATTGCTGTGCCGCTTCTGTGCCCAGCTCTTTAACCAATAGATCGATACCAATCAGCGCCAGTTCTTCAGTGGTTCCAGGGCTGTAAGAACTGTGTCCGTCTGCCCATTTGGCGTTGATGGCGGCGTCGATGCTGATGGTGGTCATGAGAGCGCTCGAAAAGTCGAAAGGTCTGAGTGCCGAGTTAACCATTTTGTCGGGCGTTTGGCACTGCGACTTAGGCATGAGCACACGGCTATGCGACACTTGGTCTTTTCCGGCTGATCCAAGGACTGTGTTGTGCAGATCGATTTGAATACCCCTGATGGCCTTACGCTCGACGCGGTGCGTCAGTTGCTGGCCTCGGCCAGTGATGATGAGCACACCCAGCTGCGCGTGACGAAGGGCGGTATTGCTTACATTTCCTCGGGCGTGACCGGTGGGCAGGACATCGATAGTCTGCTGTTTCGTCTTGAGACGTGGGCCAAGGGTTCGGGCTACGTCGGAAATGTCGCAGCCAGCGATGAAGTCTGGGTGATGCAGATTTTCAATGCGCTCAAGGATAACTGGCCCAATCCGCCCTTTGACTACATCGATGTCTACTGAGCGCCGTTAATATTCAGTCACGATTGATATATGAAGAGTCGAGCTACGCTCAGGCACACTCGGCGTTTTTCTGATCGTGGGGCAGGGTGATGGCCTTGGCCGTGAAACCAAACGCCGCGATGGCGGTCGCACGATCTCAGCTTAACTTTATTGAATACAAGGAGGCTTCATGCCTTTGAAGTTCGCGACACTGGGTGCACTTATGGCCGCAGCCCTGTTGGCCGGTTGCAGTACGAGTTCCAGCGAGTCGGCAAAGGATCCAGTGGCAACCGAATCGGGTCACAGCCGCTGTGAAGCAACGGCGGCGCAGTTCGCCATTGGCAAGAAGGCTTCACCTGAGTTGCTGGAGCAGGCTCGCGCCAAGGCCGGTGCGCAGAATGCTCGTTTCCTCAAGCCTAACGATATGATCACGCTGGAGTACCGCTCCGATCGCCTTAACCTGAACACCGACAACAATCTGGTGATCACTCGCGTCAACTGCGGCTGATCGCAGAACGCTTAGGTTACAGGCATAAAAAACCCCGTCACATGGACGGGGTTTTTTTAGTGCGCCGAGAAATTACTCTGGGCGAACCTGTGCAGCTTGCATACCCTTTTGGCCTTTCTCAGCCACGAAGGAGACAGTCTGGCCTTCTTTCAGGCTTTTGAAACCGTCGGATTCGATAGCTTTGAAGTGTACGAACAGGTCGTCACCGCCACCTTGAGGAGTGATGAAGCCGAAGCCTTTTTCATCGTTGAACCACTTAACGGTGCCGGTTTGGCGATTAGACATGGTGTATCTCCAAGAAACATATATTTTTCAGTACTGTGCTGCTCAGGCCAACTGGGCACACCCGGGTATCATAGTCGAAATGTTCGCTTTGGTAGCCCCCCGGACGTGCTGTTTGCCAATCAGTCGTGTTTTCTTTACTGCCTTTTTTGGCTGCAGGCCCCGGTTTAAAAGGCTTCGAGCGAAAAGTAAAGACAATAAAAAAACCTGTAAAACCTGCATAAATCGTCTGAAAAGGCTCATTTCTGGCGCTTTTTTCCAGCCTTTAGCCGATCATCAAGGCCTTTTTTATCACTTTTTAGCCGGGGTATTCGCCTTGCATTTGGCGATTTGACCCAAGGCTTTCTGTTGCAGATCAGGCGTTGCCTTGTTGTCCATCAGTGCCTGAATGTCGCTGGCTGGATAAGACTTGATTGCGTCCGCGCCACAGGCACAGTGGGATTTCGCTGCAGCGGCGCCAATTTGTGGAGTGGCAGCCTGTGTGCACTGGGCCATGTATTTCTCACGCTCGCCCTTCGGCCAATCGGCGTGAGCGCTCAGCGGCAGCAGTAGAACAATGGGGGCGACTACGGCGAATAAGGTGTTCAGACGCATGCGAGGATGCTCCTTGTGGGTCAGTGTCTTGTTATCTGAGGGCTGAAGGGCCGATCAAGTTCAGCACTCTGGCATAAAAACGGACGATTTGCCTTCTGGTCAAACAGAGGCATAAGTGACCGCTCATCTGTGCTAGCATGCCGGGCTCAAGCATTCTCAGGCTCCGGATGACACTCAGTCCCGGCAGCGGTCAGCGTGCGAATATTCTGATTTGAATCCCAGTCACTCTGGTTCGGTTTTCCGGTTGGCCGCAAGGCTCCTGCCGCTGTAAGGCAGGCGTTCGTCATTGAATGGCCTGGATCGGATCTTGTACTGGCTCATCCCAACCCACGTGACCTTTGGTAGGGGTCACCACTAGGAGAGGAGGCGCCATGCCAACTATTACTCTTCCCGACGGCAGTCAACGTTCATTCGATCATCCGGTTTCCGTAGCCGAGGTCGCCGCATCCATTGGTGCTGGCCTGGCCAAAGCCACCTTGGCCGGCAAGGTCAATGGCCAACTGGTCGACGCCAGCGACATCATCAGCAGCGACGCGACCCTGCAAATCATTACGCCAAAGGATGAAGAGGGGCTGGAGATCATTCGCCACTCTTGCGCTCACCTGGTTGGCCATGCGGTCAAGCAGCTGTACCCGACTGCGAAAATGGTCATCGGGCCGGTCATCGACGAAGGCTTCTATTACGACATCGCCTTCGAGCGTCCTTTCACTCCGGACGACATGGCTGCGATCGAACAGCGCATGCAGCAGCTGATCGAAAAAGATTACGACGTGATCAAGAAAGTCACTCCGCGCGCCGAAGTGATCGAAGTGTTCAAGGCCCGCGGCGAAGATTACAAGCTGCGCCTGGTCGAGGACATGCCGAACGAGCAGGCCATGGGTCTGTACTATCACGAAGAATACGTCGACATGTGCCGCGGTCCGCACGTGCCGAACACCCGCTTCCTGAAATCCTTCAAGCTGACCAAGCTGTCGGGCGCCTACTGGCGTGGTGACGCCAAGAACGAGCAGTTGCAGCGCGTTTACGGCACCGCTTGGGCCGACAAGAAGCAGCTGGCGGCTTACATCCAGCGCATCGAAGAAGCTGAAAAGCGCGATCACCGCAAGATCGGCAAGCGTCTGGGCCTGTTCCACACCCAGGAAGAATCCCCGGGCATGGTGTTCTGGCATCCGAACGGCTGGACTCTGTACCAGGTGCTCGAGCAGTACATGCGCAAGATCCAGCGTGACAACGGCTATCTTGAGATCAAAACCCCTCAAGTCGTTGACCGCAGCCTGTGGGAGAAATCCGGGCACTGGGCCAACTACGCCGACAACATGTTCACCACGCAGTCGGAAAACCGCGACTACGCCATCAAGCCGATGAACTGCCCGTGCCACGTGCAGGTGTTCAACCAGGGCTTGAAGAGCTACCGCGAGTTGCCGATGCGTCTGGCCGAGTTCGGTGCCTGCCACCGTAACGAGCCGTCGGGTGCGTTGCACGGCATCATGCGTGTGCGTGCGTTCACTCAGGACGACGCCCACATCTTCTGCACCGAAGAGCAGATGCAGGCTGAATCCGCTGCATTTATCAAGCTGACCATGGACGTTTATCGTGACTTCGGTTTCACCGATGTCGAGATGAAACTGTCCACTCGTCCGGAAAAACGCGTCGGTTCCGACGAGCTGTGGGATCGCGCTGAAGCTGCATTGGCTGCAGCCCTTGATTCTGCGGGCCTGCCGTACGATCTGCAGCCGGGCGAAGGTGCGTTCTACGGTCCGAAGATCGAATTCTCGCTGAAAGATTGCCTCGGTCGCGTCTGGCAATGTGGTACCTTGCAGCTCGATTTTAACCTGCCTGTCCGTTTGGGCGCTGAATACGTCTCTGAAGACAACAGCCGCAAACACCCAGTGATGTTGCACCGTGCGATCCTCGGTTCCTTCGAGCGTTTCGTCGGGATCCTGATCGAGCACTACGAAGGTGCGTTCCCTGCCTGGCTCGCGCCAACGCAGGCGGTGATCATGAATATCACTGATAAACAGGCAGATTTTGTTGCAGAAGTTGAAAAAACTCTCAACGAAAGCGGATTTCGTGCCAAGTCCGACTTGAGAAATGAAAAGATCGGCTTTAAAATCCGCGAGCATACTTTGCTCAAGGTTCCCTATCTCTTGGTTATCGGAGATAAGGAAGTCGAGATGCAGACTGTCGCTGTGCGTACTCGTGAAGGTGCTGACCTGGGCTCGATGCCCGTCGCCCAGTTCGCTGAGTTTCTCGCGCAAGCGGTTTCCCGGCGTGGTCGCCCAGATTCGGAGTAATTATTATTAAGCGTGAAATGAGACAAGATAAACGAGCTGCACCGAAAGCCCCGATCAACGAGAATATCTCGGCACGCGAGGTTCGGTTAATTGGCGCTGATGGCGAGCAGATTGGCATCGTCTCGATTGATGAAGCGCTTCGTATTGCTGAAGAAGCAAAGCTTGATCTGGTGGAAATCTCCGCAGACGCAATCCCACCGGTTTGCCGTGTGATGGATTACGGCAAATCGATCTTCGAAAAGAAGAAGCAGGTTGCCGCGGCGAAGAAGAACCAGAAGCAGATTCAGGTAAAAGAAATCAAGTTTCGTCCAGGGACGGAGGAAGGGGATTACCAGGTAAAACTGCGCAACCTGGTACGTTTCCTGAGTGATGGGGACAGGGCCAAGGTATCCTTGCGATTCCGCGGCCGTGAGATGGCCCACCAGGAGCTGGGGATGGAACTCCTCAAGCGGGTTGAAGCTGACCTGCTCGAGTACGGTTCGGTCGAACAGCATCCTAAGATGGAAGGACGCCAGCTGATCATGGTCATCGCCCCGAAAAAGAAGAAGTAATCAACAGGGCACGGCAGGCCTTCTGATTATGTTTATCAACTGAATGCGGAGTATCCGAACATGCCAAAAATGAAAACCAAAAGTGGTGCTGCTAAGCGGTTTCTGAAAACTGCTAACGGTATCAAGCACAAGCACGCTTTCAAGAGCCACATCCTGACTAAAATGTCGACCAAGCGTAAGCGTCAACTGCGCGGTAGCAGCTTGCTGCATCCGTCTGACGTGGCAAAAGTCGAGCGCATGCTGCGCCTTCGTTAATTTTAGTCAAGAATAGAGGAAGTAACTCATGGCTCGTGTAAAGCGTGGCGTCATTGCCCGTAAGCGTCACAAAAAAATTCTGAAACTTGCTAAAGGCTACTACGGCGCACGCTCCCGCGTATTCCGTGTTGCCAAGCAAGCGGTAATCAAGGCAGGCCAATACGCCTACCGTGACCGTCGTCAGAAAAAACGTCAGTTCCGCGCTCTGTGGATCGCTCGTATCAACGCTGGTGCTCGTGTTAACGGTCTGTCCTACAGCCGTTTCATCGCTGGCCTGAAAAAAGCGTCCATCGAGATCGACCGTAAGGTTCTGGCTGATCTGGCAGTGAACGAAAAAGCGGTGTTTGCTGCGATTGTCGAGAAAGCTAAAGCCACCTTGGCTTAAGTACCCCCGACAATCACCCGGCCTCACTTCCGTGGGGCCAGGTGGTAAACGTCTTAAATAGGGGAAGAGCCTTCAAGCTCTTCCCCTATTTTGTATCTGGAGTCTGTACATGGAAAACCTGGATGCGCTGGTCTCTCAAGCACTAGAGGCTGTGCAAAGCGCTGAAGATATCAATGCCCTGGAGCAAATCCGGGTTCAATACCTTGGCAAAAAAGGTGAATTGACTCAGGTGATGAAGACCCTGGGAAATTTGCCGGCAGAAGAGCGTCCGCAAGTCGGCGCCCTGATCAACGTTGCCAAGGAACGTGTCACAGGCGTACTCAATGCGCGCATGGCCCTGTTTGAAGAAGCCGAACTGGCTGCCAAACTGTCTGCCGAATCCATTGACGTGACGTTGCCGGGCCGTGGCCAGACCTGCGGTGGTCTGCATCCGGTAACCCGGACTCTGGAACGTGTTGAACAGTTCTTCACCCATATCGGCTACGGCATCGCTGAAGGCCCAGAGGTCGAAGACGACTATCACAACTTTGAAGCGCTCAACATCCCAGGCCATCATCCGGCCCGGTCGATGCACGATACCTTCTATTTCAACGCCAACATGCTGTTGCGCACCCATACCTCGCCGGTACAGGTCCGCACCATGGAATCGAAGCAGCCGCCGATCCGCATTGTCTGCCCAGGCCGTGTGTACCGCAGCGACTCCGATATCACCCACTCGCCGATGTTCCACCAGGTCGAAGGCCTGCTGGTCGATCGCGACATCAATTTCGCCGATCTCAAAGGCACCATCGAAGAGTTCCTGCGGGTGTTCTTCGAAAAAGAACTGGCCGTACGTTTCCGTCCTTCGTACTTTCCGTTCACCGAGCCATCCGCTGAAGTCGACATGGAATGCGTGATGTGCAGCGGCAAAGGCTGCCGCGTCTGCAAGCAGACTGGCTGGCTGGAAGTGATGGGCTGCGGCATGGTTCACCCGAACGTGTTGCGCATGTCCGGCATCGATCCGGAAGAGTTCTCCGGTTTTGCCTTCGGCATGGGCGTCGAGCGTCTGGCCATGCTCCGTTACGGCGTGAACGACTTGCGTCTGTTCTTCGACAACGACTTGCGGTTCCTCGCGCAATTTCGCTAGTCGTAACGAATTCTTAGGAGAGCAGGATGAAATTCAGTGAACAATGGCTGCGTGGCTGGGTTAGCCCGCAGGTAAATCGCGACGAGCTGGTTGCTCGTCTGTCGATGGCCGGTCTTGAGGTCGATAGCGTTACGCCGGCCGCCGGTGTTTTCAGTGGCGTGGTGGTGGGCGAGGTGCTGAGCACCGAGCAACATCCTGATGCCGACAAGTTGCGCGTGTGCCAGGTCAGCAATGGCGCGGAAACCTTTCAGGTCGTCTGCGGTGCGCCAAACGTGCGTCCGGGCCTGAAGATCCCGTTCGCAATGATCGGTGCCGAACTGCCGGGCGACTTCAAAATCAAGAAAGCCAAGCTGCGTGGCGTTGAGTCCAACGGCATGCTGTGCTCGCAAGCCGAGCTGCAGGTTGGCGAAGGCAACGACGGTCTGATGGAGCTGCCGGCCGATGCGCCGGTGGGCAAAGATTTCCGCGTGTATCTGGACCTGGAAGACGCCAGCATCGAAGTCGACCTGACTCCGAACCGTGGCGACTGCCTGTCCCTGGCCGGTCTGGCCCGTGAAGTCGGTGCGCTGTACGACGCGCCGGTCACTCGTCCGGTGGTCATGAGCATTCCTGCCGTGCACGACGAAGTGCGCTCGGTAGAAGTGTTGGCGCCAGCGGCATGCCCGCGCTACCTGGGGCGCGTTATCCGCAACGTTGACCTGTCCAAGCCTACGCCGCTGTGGATGGTTGAACGTCTGCGTCGTGCCGACGTGCGCAGCATCGACGCTGCCGTCGACATCACCAACTACGTGATGCTGGAACTGGGGCAGCCTCTGCACGCTTTCGATCTCGCCGAAATCAATGGCGGCATCCGCGTGCGCATGGCGGAAGAGGGCGAGAAGCTGGTGCTGCTCGACGGTCAGGAAGTCAGCCTGCGTAGCGATACGCTGGTGATTGCCGACCACACTCGCGCCCTGGCGATTGCCGGTGTGATGGGTGGCGAGCACAGCGGTGTTTCCGCGACCACTCGCGATGTATTCCTGGAAAGTGCGTTCTTCGACCAGATTGCTGTGGCGGGCAAGGCTCGTTCGTACGGCCTGCACACCGACGCTTCGCACCGCTACGAGCGTGGTGTTGACTGGCAACTGGCCCGTGAAGCCATGGAGCGCGCCACTGGCCTGCTGCTGGAAATCACCGGTGGTGACGCCGGCCCGATCATCGAGACCGTGAGCGAGCAGCACCTGCCGTCGATCGCACCGATCACCCTGCGTTCCCAGCGCATTACCCAGATGCTCGGTATGGAAATGGATTCAGCCCAAGTCGAGCGTTTGCTCGGCGGACTGGGTCTGGGTATCACTGCCGACGGTGAAGGTCAGTGGCGCGTAGAAGTACCAAGCCATCGCTTCGACATCAGCCTGGAAGTCGATCTGATCGAAGAGCTGGCCCGTCTGTACGGCTACAACCGTCTGCCGGTTCGTTACCCGCAAGCGCGCCTGGCGCCGCAAGCCAAGGCTGAAGCGCGTAGCGATCTGCCGGAACTGCGTCGTCTGCTGGTCGCGCGTGGTTATCAGGAAGCGATCACTTACAGCTTCATCGATCCACGTCAGTTCGAGCTGTTCAATCCGGGTGTTGAGCCGCTGTTGCTGGCCAATCCGATCTCCAATGACATGGCAGCCATGCGCTCGTCGCTGTGGCCGGGTCTGGTCAAAGCGCTGCAGCACAACCTCAATCGCCAGCAGGATCGCGTGCGTCTGTTCGAAAGCGGTCTGCGCTTCGTCGGTCAGCTCGAAGGCCTGAAGCAAGAGCCGATGCTGTCCGGTGTGGTTTGCGGTAGCCGTCTGCCGGAAGGCTGGGCGCAAGGTCGCGACACCGTCGACTTCTTCGACGTCAAAGCTGACGTGGAAGCGGTGCTGGGCTTTGCCGGTGCACTGGATTCATTCACCTTCGCACCGGGCAAACACCCAGCGCTGCATCCGGGTCAAACCGCGCGCATCGAGCGAGAAGGGCGTGAAGTCGGCTTCATCGGTGCTATCCACCCGGAATTGTCGAAAGCTTTGGGTCTGGATCGTCCCGTATTCGTTTTCGAGCTGGTTCTGGCTGAAGTGGCGCTCGGTAAAATGCCGAAATTCCACGAGTTGTCGCGCTTTCCTGAAGTGCGTCGTGACCTTGCACTGATCGCGCACAAAGACGTTGCAGCCTCGGCTGTACTGGACGTAATCCGTGAAAATGCAGGCGAATGGCTCACAGATCTCAGGCTGTTTGACGTATATCAGGGTAAAGGCATTGATCCTGATAGAAAAAGCCTTGCAGTTGGCTTGACCTGGCAGCATCCATCGCGCACTCTTAATGACGATGAGGTGAATTCGACGACGCAAAATATCCTCACCTCGCTCGAACAAAGGTTGAACGCCACGTTAAGGAAGTGACGTATGGGGGCTTTGACGAAAGCTGAGATGGCGGAACGTCTGTATGAAGAGCTGGGCCTGAACAAGCGGGAAGCCAAGGAATTGGTAGAACTGTTTTTCGAGGAAATCAGGCACGCTCTTGAAGACAACGAGCAGGTCAAATTGTCCGGTTTCGGCAATTTCGACCTTCGGGACAAACGCCAGCGGCCTGGCCGCAACCCGAAAACGGGGGAAGAAATCCCGATCACGGCTCGCCGTGTGGTCACCTTTCGTCCAGGGCAGAAGTTGAAGGCCCGAGTTGAGGCTTATGCTGGAACCAAGTCATAACGACGAACTTCCCGTTATCCCGGGCAAACGCTACTTCACCATCGGTGAAGTCAGCGAGCTGTGTGCCGTAAAGCCACACGTGCTGCGCTACTGGGAGCAGGAGTTTCCTCAACTCAACCCCGTCAAACGCCGCGGAAACCGCCGGTATTATCAGCGCCAGGACGTGCTGATGATCCGGCAGATCCGCGCGCTCCTTTACGATCAAGGTTTTACCATCGGCGGCGCACGCTTGCGCCTGTCCGGCGATGAAGCCAAAGATGACACCACCCAATACAAGCAGATGATCCGGCAGATGATTGCCGAGTTGGAAGACGTGCTGGTGGTACTCAAGAAATAAAAAGCTGCTTTTGAATACTTCCAGTTTTCAAAAGCTTGCGCTATATTCTTGAGCGCTCTTCGAGGTGAAGAGCGAGTTGCAAGATCAGTCGGGGCGTAGCGCAGTCCGGTAGCGCACTAGCATGGGGTGCTAGGGGTCGAGTGTTCGAATCACTCCGTCCCGACCATATAATTCAATGACTTAGGCCAATGTTCGCAGCATTGGCCTTTTTCATGCGCGTGACATTTGCGTGACTTCTCCATTTCTCACGCTTGCTTCCTCTTCAAAATTGTCAGCACCGGCCCACGTGAATCGGTTGCTGATACCATGTTCGCAGCCTCAATCAGATGCCCGAGCTCAGCGCCCGAATGGTGACTGGTGATGCTGCCGTTCTTGTGGCCCAGAAGTGCCTTTCGGTCTTCTTCGGCCACACCCGCCGCTCGAAGGCGACGGCCAAACGTGTGTCGCGTCAAATGAAAGACGTTAGCCGGTGTGCCACCTGCGTCAGGCTCTTTGCCTTTTCAACGTAACGGCGAGCATGGCTGTCGAGACTATTCCAGGCATTAGGAATATGCACGTGAGTTCGGGAAGCCCGCGCAGGTAGTAGGCGAGAAACATTCCCCAGATCATGGCTACCACAGCAGCCAATGCAAGTGATCGAGGGTTGCGCACGTTTGGTGAGGCTGCCATCGCAAGAGCATAAATTTTCCAGGCTGACCATATCCCAAGCAGCGAGATGATAAATGCGCCTATACCTCCCAGTAGAACTAGAGGGGGCTCTGGGATGACGAAAAAGAGTGGAATGAACAAAGCCACGATGCCAGCTGCGAAGAGGAGGGTGATTGGCACAAACCCGACAAGTGCTCCGATTGTCAGCGCGACTCGCAATTTTGTCAGGTTTTCCATTTCCTACCTTTAGTTCTGCACCGTTGTTTACGCGGACTTAATACCGGCAACAAGCCATTATTTCAAGCCCAAAGGGGACTATGGGCAGGCCATTATGATCTCTATAACGGTATGCATCCGGAATGCACTTTAGGTGCGCTGACCCTCATTGGGTCGGAGGGCGAAGTGATGGTGTTCGGGCTTGGCCCCAAGTGCGACGACCTGCAGTGTCTGGGTGCAATGCGCCTTGGTGAGCAGAAGTTGATTGATGTGCTGCTGGGTGGCGGGGAAGAGTAGGTGTGCCGCAGGTAAGTGCGGCACCGATGAGTCACTTAAGTTTCGTCGCTGCCTGGATGTAATCGGCGTATTTTGACAGTAGTTTCAGCTCAGCCTCGAGGTTCGTAGGCGTCGGCCCGGCCGCTTTTCTGGCTATCAACTCAAGAGCTGCAGAAACAACTAGGACTCTTCTGCCTTCCGACTTCGTCTTGTAGTAAGCCGCAGACTCAAAAATGCATTCTTTGATGGATAGGCTGTCTGAAGTTTTTTGCTTCGGTTGTGACGGGGGCGGCAGGCTTTTTTGTCGATTCAGTCATTTAATTAAAGCCTTTTCATTTATGGTTTCCGTTAGATAGAGGCAAAGTGACATCTTTTCAAGCCGTACGTTTGGGCATACAAGAGACAATTTATGACAACCAAGCAACCCGACTAGGAGGCATCGACTCCCTCTCTGTCGGGCCGCTGTAAGTTGCCTACGGGCTGAGGTGCTTGAAGAGGCACTGACCAACAGGTTGACCATAGGCTGCGCATTCGGCTTGGATCTCGGTTAACCCCTGAGCGAAGCTTCCAATGCACAGACCCAAAAGTGCCGCAATGACGACATAGGCCCACACGCGATCAGTTGGCATCGACTGACGTTTCATCCACGAATCTGCGCATCTTGCTCCGTAAAACAGAAAGTACAGCGCAATCAGCGCAGCGACGCCGATTGCCGAGTAAAAACCCAGCGAAAAGATACTAAGGGGTTTAAGAAACTCCATTGCACATCTCCTTTTTTAAGTGAGGCTCGATTGAAGCACTCTGGCATCACGCCCGCCACTCAACTGCGTGTAGTTTCTAGCGCTCGGGTGGCCTGATCACAGGACGCACTCCAATGCACAGGCCCGTGCCTCCCACGTCACTCCTTGTAGTGTCTGAGCTATCGGCCTCGGTATCGAAAACACCGGTGCCGGGCTGCAAAGCCAGTTCCTGGTCAGCGCCGATCGATTCGCAATCGTCAACACCATTGCCGGCGGCGCAATCTCGGTGCTGTTCGCAGTGCAGGGCGGTCACGGTTTACAGTTCACCAACAATAGCAACGGCGTCACCATCGACTCAGAGTTCGCGCGGGTTGTGTCGGGGCAGGTGACCAACTTTCCCCGATGACGTCTACAGATCACACAATGGGAAAGTGATAAGGAAGTTACGTGCTACGGAAGCTCATTTTGATGTTGGCTATTTCACAGTTGAGTGGCTGCGCCTGGCTTGGCGCGGTTACCAATCCGAACAGCTCATATGACTGCTATGACGGTGTTGATGGTGAATACGACCTTTGGATGTTTCTCGGCCCGCTTGTGTTCATCGACTTACCATTTACCTTCGTAGCTGACACCATCTCGCTGCCGTTTTGCGCGCTTTGACGCCAGTCCCCTAGACATCGATTCGACACTTGAGTCGTTGCAGGCGGGCGCTATAGGTCGCCGTTTTGTCCACGTCGGGGTGTGACCTGGCAGGTGCCAATCCCTACATCAGCCCAGTTTATTGCTCGGGCTTCGCTGCTTGGAAGCTCGCCGCTTGGCGGCGGGATTCAGATCACAGCCCGATGTGCTCTCACAGAGAGGATCGGGCTGTTAACGACAGGCTGTTGTGGCGCTCGTTGCTCAGTCGTAAATGCCGTAGTTGAAATCGTCCTCGTCGCAGTCAACGACAATCTTCGCGGAAGGCTTTTGCAGTTGATCCCGCAGGCAGATTCGTACAGGGTGGGTGGATTATGCGCTGCAGAAATCAGCTGCAATGATTCATGCTTTTTTTGAAAGTTTAAGGATGATTCGATGAAAGCCGCTCTGATCATTTCGGCATGCCTCTTTGCATCCGGTTGCGCCCAGATTGTTCCGGTCGTTAATGAAGCCGAACAGCAAAAATATGATCCTGCCTCTACTGCTCGAATCAGGGTTTATTCAAACCCCAATATCCGGGCTTCCTACACGCCAGGTAAATCTTGTGAAGAGTACAAAGCGAACGCTGATGCAGAGGTCAGCCGAAAAAAAGGTCAGGTGAATCTGCTAGGCATGTCGCCCGGGCAGTATGAAAACGAAGTCATCGGAATGCGCCCTTCGTGGCACTCCGCGCATTTGTCTTATAGAGAGAAATACTCGGAGCTTGTCCTGCCAGCGGGCGTGCCAACGGTAATCTCGATAATCTCCTTCCAAGGGGTCATGTGTAATGCACCTGCACGATCCTTTACTCCTCGAGCCGGAAAAGATTACGAGGCCTATCTTGCGTTTCAGACAAAGCATGCAGCGCTCGGTATCTGCCAAGTGGTCATTCAAGAGTTGAGCGATCGTGAAACTCCGGAGCCCGATGAGGTGGTCAAAACTGGCATCTGTGTCCCGGTAGGGGAAAGCCGCTTGGGTAATTGGCGGACTGAAAACAAGTGAATATGAATCCCTCTTCGAGTTCGCTAACCATGAACAGCATTCCCCACCTGAACGATCTCCTGTTCTCGCACAACTGTGTCATCTCAATCAACATCGAGATGCAGGATTTCAAGTACGACCTGTCGTTAACCATGTCGTCCTCCAACGATCCAGAAACAGCCGCTGTCACGGTAAAATTCCATGACGTCAGCGCACTGCACCTGAAAGGCTTCGGCGGTGGACTAACTCAATTCATGGATCTGAGCGTGAGCCGAATCGACGATGGTCTCGACAGAGTCAGATATGAGCTGAGGGATGTTGAAGAAGAAAAAATCTCGTTCTACTTCTTCAGCTTCAGCACAACTGTTCAAAAGGTATGAACATGCTGAATTTAGCAGGATCCTCGTGCCAACTGCAGGCGCGCATTCAGCAACGATTCACGCCTCGCCACCGACGCAATGGCGGTATTGCGCTGCTCGTTGGCTGGGCTGTCGGGATGATGGTCTATCCCGGTCAATATCTGCTTTATCCCGCTATATGCGGGATCATCACCTTGTTCAGCAGCATGGATAGAGTATCGAAACAGCGACTTTTTTAGCACCTTTGCTCTTTACCCGAATTCGCTTTGCCATCAGGAGAAAAACAAATGAAACGGATGTTGTTGATCGGGCTGTTCGCAGCATTACTTACCGGTTGTGGCGATCCAAAACTGGACGCAACCACTGAAGCATCCTTGCAGGAGTCCTCTAAAAAGGTTGCTGAAAAGCTCTCTCCAGACGAGAAGAAACAGTTCTCGGCAGACCTGATGCTGATTGCCTTGAGCAATCTGAGTCTCGGCAATACGTCGCTGGTCGGCGTGCAGCAGAGCAACAGTTTAAGCCTGGATGGAAAGACCGCTGCCGACGTAAATACGATGGCAGCGACCATTCGCGCAGCGACCGAGCAGAAGAAAAAACAGCAGGCGTTATTGGAAATCAAGGAACTGAAATCCAAGGCTGCTTCTGCCGAAATCGCGAAAAACGAGCTGGCGAAGTTTGCCGTATCGAGGTCCAGGCTTCTGGAGCAGCAAGCTGACAAGTACTCCAAGATCGCTCAGCCGGTTATTGAGTTGACTGTGCAGAATGGCACTTCGCATCCAGTCTCGCGCGCATACTTCAAGGGCACCATTGCCAGCCCTGAACGAGCGGTTCCATGGTTTGTCGACGCTTTCAATTATGAAATAAGTGGTGGTCTGGAGTCTGGTGAAAGTGCGACCTGGCAACTTTTGCCCAACAAATTCGGTAAGTGGGGCAAGATTGAAGCGCCGGCTGGAGCCATTTTTACCGTCGAGGTCTACCGGCTGGATGGCCCGGACGGCAAAGCGCTTTTTGATGCCGGCGGCCTAAGTGAGAGCGAACAGGCGCGACTGGATGCCCTGCAAAATCAGTATGGCCCGACTTGATCGCCTGACTCACAAAAAAAACCCGCCTCGGCGGGTTTTTTCTGTCTGTTGATCCACATAACCCTTCAGGTAGTTTTGCCCGAGGTCTTTTGCGCGGCATCAATGCAAAGCGAGTAATACGTCTGCTGAAATTCATCGACCAAGCCCTGTCGCATCTTGGCGTCGGGTTGCTGCGGGAATTCATAGGCCTTTCCGATCAAACTTTTGTACAAACTGCCTACGTATTCACTTTCTTTTCCGGCGGCGTCGGCCATCTCCAGCACGGTTGTACGGGGTACGCCTTCTTGTCTGGCATTCATGATTGCTCTGGCCGAGTTTTCTACTCGTTTGCACTCTTCCAAAAGCTCGTTGGGCAGATTGGCGCTGTTAGCCGCAAGGCTGGTGAACATTAGCGTTGCTGCTACAAAAATTCGTTTGATCATGACGCGCCATCCCTGATTTAGAGCCTGAACTTTACCATTCATGGCTCAGCGCCACCATCTGCCGAGTTTGCTCAAGTTAACGGCCAGAGAGAATTCATTGCCCGGATTTTTTCATATCTCCAGAATCACTCGAACCCTCGGCATCCTTCTGCGTCTCGTGCGCTTCAGCCCCGGAATTGGAGCCCGAAGCCTCTTCTCCTTTCTTGTTCGCTTTTTCTTCTTTCGACTCCGACCCTCCCTGATTCACTCCCGGAATTGCCGTCGGCGGCACCGAAGAACCGCTGGTTTTTTCCACGGCAAGTGCAAACAGCGGGCAGATCGAAATCAGGCCAGCCAGCCCGATTACAGCCATTTTATTGTTCATGAGATTGTTTTCCGAGCAAGGGCATGTACTGCATTGGAAGAACCAAAGAGCTGATCGTGCGAATCATCAGACCGGCGGCATCCCCCTATCGGACTATGCAGGCGCGCTCCGCCAGACGAATAGAAGGCGCCGCCCTCACCCAATCATGACCCCCGCCGAGTCGGCGGCGCAGTTGTCTGCGGCCATCGCCGCGAAGCGCTTTTTGGGGGTTACTGCACAAGGGCTTTGAAGCGGCACTGCAGCTTCGTGTACAAAGCATCCTCGAAGAATCCAGCCCACAGTTTCAAATGTCAGATGTTAAGGAAGACGTCCATGCCAATCGATAAACAGATCGCCCCGATACTCCAGCAATTCAGCGAGCTGCCAGCACCCGATTACGGCCAGCTCGATGCCGCGCAATACCGGCAGTTTTTCGACAACATGCAGCCGGTCATTCCCGGTGAACCGATGAGCGAGGTGCGCAATCTGCGCGTTGCCGGCGCGGTCGGTGAACTCGATGCGCGACTGTATCGACCCTCGGAAGAACACGATTTACCGCTGTTGGTGTATTTCCACGGTGGCGGTTTCGTCGTTGGCAACCTCGATACCCACGACAATATTTGCCGCTCGCTGGCGCGCCAGACCGAAGCAGTGGTGGTGTCGGTGGCTTATCGCCTGGCACCGGAGCATCCGTTCCCGGCAGCACCGCTGGACTGCTATCAGGCGACATGCTGGCTGGTTAAGCACGCGGCCGAGTTGGGTGTCGATGGCAGTCGTCTCGCCTTGGCCGGGGACAGCGCGGGCGGCAACATGGCGCTCGCGGTCAGTCAATTGGCGGCACAGCACCAAAAGCCGAAGATCAGCTACCAGTGCTTGTTCTATCCGGTGACCGACGCACGTAACGACAGTCCATCCTATGCGGAATTTGCCGAAGGGTTTTTCCTCACGGCGAACATGATGGACTGGTTCTGGCAGCAATATCTGCCAAAGGCCGGGCAGGGCGATGATCCGCTGGCCTCGCCGTTACGCGCCGCAAGTCTGGCGCAGATGCCACCGACTACGTTGATCACTGCCGAATTCGATCCGCTGCGCGATCAGGGCGAGGCGTTTGCCCGGCGCCTGCGAGAAGCTGGCGTGAGCGTCCGTGACCAGCGCTGCGACGGCATGATTCATGGGTTCATCAGCATGGCGCCGGTGGTCGAGCGCGCCGCGCAAGTGCTGTCCGAGGCCGCCGCCGATTTGCGTCGGGCGCTCATCTGACACGCTCGATTCAGGTTGCGGTCGACCCGGCCATTTCCGCCGAAATCGCGCCGGGTTACACCATCAGCGAGGCCGGCGGCCCCCGTCCCACCGCGCACTGCTCGGCGACCCGCGCCACGCCCCCCGGCGCGCGTCATCTGCCGCACTCAAACTGGCAAAAAGGAATCCGTGCAGGAGCAAAGCTCGCTCGCTAAAGCGTTCGTTCCGCCAGAAAACATTCCTTTTTCTGTAGGACGTGGCTGATCCGAAGCGTTAAAGAACACGTGTCGTTGATCGGTCCTGCGGACACAAAAAACCGCGACCCCCTCACCAGAGAATCGCGGCCTACCAACACCCAACCCCTACTGCTGCAAAACCGTCGCCTGGTTGGCCGAGCCGAACTGCTGAATATTTGCCGTTTGCGTCACGCCACTCTGATCGACGTTGGCAATGTTCCCGGTACCGCCCTGGGTCACGTACGCCACGTTCATGGTGTCGGTCTGTTTGACCGTGATCATGTTGTCGCTGCCATACAACTGTGCGGTATACGCCTGGTTGCCCGAACCGGACTGATCGAACTCTGCGCTGTTGCCCGTGCCGTTCGATGAGCCCTGCACCAGGTTGGTGGTCCCGCGCTGATCGGAGATCAGAATGTTGTCACTGCCATTCTGATCAAAGTACAGCTCGTTATACGACTCAGCCTGGCTGACCGTGGTCTTGTTGCCCGTGCCAGTCTGATGCGTGGTCATCACTTGGCCGACGCCATCCTGAGTGAAGCTGGCGATGTTGCCATTGCCCGCCTGAGTAACCGTCGCACGCTGGCCGCTGCCGAACTGCCCACCCGACTGCGGGCCTTTCCAGTTGCTGGCGTAAACCTTGTTGTCATTGCCTACCGAAGTGGCGTTGAGCACATGGCTGTCGCCGTTCTGGTAGGTGAAGTGCACGTTGCCGTTACCCACCTGGTACAGCGCCAGCGTCGAGTTGACCGACTCGAACTGGTCGGCGTAGATCGCGTTGCTGTTGCCGACCTGGGTGACGGCGGCGCTGTTGTTTTCGCCAAAGCTCTGGTCGACCACGGTTTCGTTGCTGTCACCGTACTGGTTGACGGTGGCCTGGCTTGCCAGTTGCGAGTCTTGCCAGATTTCAGTGCCGTTGAGGTTGCCGAACTGGTTGATGGTGATGTTGCCGCCGGTGCCGTTGCGTTGGTCGCCGTAGGCGTAGTTGCCTTCGCCGGCCTGGTTGATGCCGATCTGGCCGCCGTTGTGCAGCACTTGTTCGGCGGTGCCGTAGTTGGCGGTGCCGTACTGGGTGATCACCGCGCTGTTGCCGCTGCCTTCATAGAGTTGCTCGATGTTGGCTTCGTTGCTGTCGCCGAACTGCAAGGTTTTGCCTTCGCTGCCGTTCTGCGAGTCCTGATAGACGAACGAGAAGTTGCCGGTGCCTTGCTGCTGTTGCAGCGCGTTGTTCGGTGAGCCGAAGCCCAACGACTGGCTGGCATGGGCGGTGTTGAAGGCGCCGACTTGTTGCTGGGTGATGGTGGCGTTGTCTTCGTAAAGCTGTTCGGCGTAACCGGCGTTGTAGTCGCCGACGGCGTCCTGGGTGATCACGCTGGTGGCGTGGTCTTGCACGGCGGCGGCGTCGTTGCCCTGGCCCAGTTGGGTCTGGGTGGCGCTGCTGAACGGTGCCTGGGTCTGTTTCACATCCGCAATGTTGGCGGTACCGGCCTGGCTCTGAGTGGACAGGCTGTCGTCGGCCATGGCCTGGGCACTGATCATGACCAGCAGGGCGGCGGTGAGGGGCGTCAGTTTGAACATGATTGAACTCTCCGATGATTTGCAGTGCTTAGCGATATTGCTTGACCGAAACGCTCATGCCGTTGCCCGACTGGGTCACGGCGCTTTGCAGCCCCGCGCCGGCCTGCTCGATGCTGGCGTCGTTGTTGTTGCCGTTTTGCGAAATCTGCGCGCGGTTATGGCTGCCGTTTTGCGTGATCGCGGCGGAATTGCCGGAACCGTTCTGGTTGATCAGGGCCATCAGGTCGCTGCCCTGTTGCAGGATGTACGCCTCCTGATTGCTGCCCGACTGCACGATCTGCCCGAGCAGCGACTGACCGTTCTGTTGCAGCAGGGCGACGTTGGCCTGGCCAAGCTGGTCGATCAGGGCTTGCTGACCCACCGGTGGGGGCAGTTCGCCGAGGTCGCTGCTGGTCGGGGCCAGGTCGTCGTTGTCCATCAGGTCTTCGCCGCGCACACCCGCACTGCCGCACAGCAGAAGCAGGCAAAGCAGGGCGGCGGTCGGCGTGTTCATGGCTCACATCCTGTCAGGCGTTAACCGGTTTCAAATTAGCCCCAGCCACCCGAGAGCGGCTGGGGATCTGGCCTACAGCGTGGTCACCGAGACTGTGCGCACCGTGCCTTGGGACGAACGGATCGTCGCGGTCGGGTTGGCCGATGGCACTACCAGCGTGTTGTTCAGCGTCAGCCGCCAGCGTCCGGTCAACGGCACCGTGGTGGTGCCAAGGGTGACCAGCCCGGTCGGGGTGGTGACCTGCACGGTGATGGTGTTGCCGGTGGTCACCGACGAAGTACCGGTGAAGTCCCAGTTGAAGCGCCCGCCGGAGCGTGCCTGCACCGTAGAAGCGGTGACGGCGAACGTTTCCGCCGCTGGTCTTGGCGACACTTGCACCGTGACCGTGGCCGGCGTCGACAGGGCACCGAAGTTGTCCCGGGCGATGTAGGTGAAGGTCGTGGTGAACGCCGTGGTCACGGTGGCCGGTGGGGTGTAGGTGATCACCGTGCCGTTGCTGCTGACCGTGCCGCGACCAGCGGCGGGTTGGGTCAGGCTGGCGACGGCCAGAGGCACGTTGCCTTCCGGGTCGGTGTCGTTGGCCAACACGTTGATCGGGATCGCCACACCGAGCGTGGCGACGGCGTCAGCGACGGCGGTCGGTGCCTGGTTCGGTGCGACGGTAATCGTCACGGTGGCCGGGTTGGCCGAAGCCAGGCCTTTGGCGTCCTGCGCCTTGTAGGTAAAGGTCGTGGTCAGTGGCGCGTTCACCACCGCTGGCGGGGTGTAGACCACGGCAGCGGTGCCGCTGAGGGCGACGGTGCCTTGGCCGGCTGCCGGTTGGGTCAACGCGGTGATGCCCAGCGGATTATCGCCATCGGGATCGCTGTCGTTGGTCAACAGGCTGAGGGTGATCGGCACGCCGAAGCTGGTGCTGCCGGTGTCCGCGTTGCTGATTGGCGCCTGGTTTTCACCAGTGTCCGGCGCAGTGCCGACCACGACGACAGCCTCGGTGTCACTGCCGCCGGCGGCGGATTTCACCGTCACGGTGGCCGGTGGCTGAGTCAGGTCGGCAACGGTAATGCGCTGCAGGGTGCCGGTCTTCGACAGACGTCCGTAGCCTTGGGCAACCATGTCCGGAATCGCCACTTCATCGCTCGATGTCGCTTCGATCAACAGGCTTTTGTTGGCCCAGCTGTAGCGCGCGGTTTGTACTTTCACGACGTCGGTGAGCTTGGCCGATACGGCGGTCGGACGCGTGGTACCGGTGGGGTTGGTCGCGGTCACGACGACTACCGGAGGTACCGCGCCAGTGCCCAATCGGTGGCCGAAGAACAGGCCGTTGTTGTCACCCAACAGGCTGGTCTGGCACGGCGTCGGCGGTGGGCCGGGCAGCAGCGCCACGCTTTCGCGGAAGCACAGACTTGAGCTGTTAGCCGCTTTGGCGAACACTTCGGCACGCACGCCGGCAGCGGTGCGGCGGTAGGTGGCGCGGTCGATTTCCACTTGGGTTTGCTGGCGGTTGTCGAGCACTTTGCCGGACAGGCTGAACACGTTGGACTGGATGGTTCCGGCAGGCCCGGTGATCCGCAGGAAGTTGGTGTTGAACGGGCTGCCCGTCACCGCTTCGTTGAGGTTCGGGTCGCCGACAAACGTTTCCGTGGCACCGGTGTCCGGGTTCACTTCGGTGTAGGGGCCGTTGACGCTGCGCAGGAACGGGCCGATGGCACCACCGACAGCGCCGGAGAAATTACCCGGCGCGCCAATGCCGATGTCGCGAGTGATGTTGATCGCTCGCCGACCGGGGGCGGTGACGTTGACCGTTTCCACGCCATAGGGGTGAGTGATGGTGTAGGTGCCGGCAACGGGCACGTTCACCCGGATGCGAATCCGCGCGAAGCTTTGCTGATCACCATCCACAGGATTTTCCGAGGCGAACGCTGCTTCTATCCCGGCGACATAAGCATCCACGCCATAGCCGGCAGGATTGTCGGCAATTGCGGTTTCGGCCAGGAACCAGAAGGCTTCCGGCGGCCAGTTGTCAGGGAAAATCATCGGCTGGGCGTCGTCGTAGATCCCCGGCTCGGCGAGCAGGATGCACATGTAGGCCGGCGGCGTGGTAGCCGCCACGCGCGAGCTGGCCGCGCGCGACTGACAGAGCTCCATCGACAGCTGATTTTCGTCCTGATACCACATCGGGAATTTCCCGGTGGCGAAGGTGTAGGGGCCGGGGTCGACGGCGGCGAGTTGCGCATAGGCACTGCCGGTCAGCGAGAGAGCGAGCCCGAGCGCGTTGAGCGCAAAGCGTGGCCACTTGTTCATGATGCCTCCTGATGCGGATCTGGGCATGTGAGCGTTCATTGCACGATGACCACTTCTTCGGTGTCGCTGCCGCCGTTGGACGACGTCACGCGAACCCGGGACGGCGGAATCGGCGAGATCCCGGTGGCCAGCGTTTTCACCGCGCTGGCGCCACCGAGTGCACCGATTGCGGCGCCGCTGCCGGCGGTGGCGGTGGGTAGTGGCGGGGAGGGTTCGCCGCTGGTCGAGGCTACGACGGTGAGTTGTCCGGAGCTCAGGCTGTATTGAGCGCTCTGGATCACCACTAGGTCGGTCAGGGCCATGGGCAGGGTGGTCGGCGTGCTGCTGGCGATGGCCAGGTGGTTGTCGGCGGTCACCTGCAGCGTGGTCGGCAAGGTCGGGTTGGCCGACGCTTGCGCGTACCAGCTACCGGTGCTGTTGGCCTCGGTCATGTTCAGCACGGGCGTGCTGCTGGTGATGGCCGCTGTGCCCGGGGCTGGCGGTGCAAGGACGAAAACGTCTTGCTGCGCCACCGGTGCGCTGTCGCCGGCCTTGCGTGAGTAGGTGCTGCGCTGCGCGATCATCGGCGTGGGTCGAACCACGGTCGACAACTTGCCGGAGACGGCAAAGGTGGTGGCGCGCAGATCCAGACCGTTCGGGCCTTCGATGCGCACGTAGTTGGTGTTGAACGGGCTGCCAGTGACCGCCTCGCTGAGGTTCGGGTCGCCAACGAATTGTTCGGCGGCACCGGTCAGCGGGTTGGTCTCGGTGTAGGGGCCGTTGACGCTGCGCAGGAACGGGCCGATGTCACCCTTGAGCGCGCCGTCGTAGGTTTTCGGCGTGCCGATGCCGATGTCGCGGGTCATGTTGATTGCACGGCGGCCGGGGGTGTCGATGTTGAACACGTCGACGCCGTACGGGTGGGTGATGACGTAGGTGCCGGCGGTCGGCACATCGACGCGAATACGGATTCGCGCGAAGCTGACTTGATCGCCCTCGACCGGTTCCTCGGCAGCGAATGCGGCTTCGATGGCGCTGACGTAGGTCAGGTCAATGCCGCGTGCGGCGTCGACAAGGGTGGTCTCGCCGGTGAACCAGAACGCTTCATCGGGGAAGTTGCTCGGGAACACGATCGGCTGGGCGTCATCGAACACCCCGGGAGTTGGCAGCAGCGAGCACATGTACGACGGCGCGCCGGGAGCGCTGGGCACCCGCGAGCTGAGTGCTTTGGACAGGCACAGATCCAGCGTGCGACCGTGGGTGTCCTGATACCAACTGGCGAAACCACCGGTGGCCGGCGCGTACGGGCCCGGATCAACAGCAAACAAAGCGGCCTGGGCAATGCCCTGGGCCAAGGCGCTCACGACCAGGACGGTCGCGGTTTTGGACAGTAAAGGGTGCATGAGTTAATCCCTCTATCAAAGTACCTGCCCCTTGGGGATGGGTCAGTTGAAGGGGCCTGTACACCTTCCATGCCAAGGTGCGGTGAATGGGCGGGAGAAGGCCGGATTAGAAGGGTTTGCAGGAATGAAGCTGGGGTTTTTGGCCCGCGGGGAAAGGGCGTCATTCCCCAGAATCGGGGACGGTGGGGATGACCATCATTGTCCGCCTTACACAACCCCCCTGTAGGAGTTAGCCTGCTCGCGATAGCGGTCACCCTGTACCAAAAATCTCAGCTGACCCACCGCGATCGCGAGCAGGCTCACTCCTACAGGGTTCTTCGGTGAACACAAAACAGGTGAGCGAACCAGGCCAATTTGGGAGCGGGCCTGCTCGCGAATGCGGACTTCCTGTGACGAAAATGTCGACTGACCTGCCGCCTTCGCGAGCAAGCTTCTTCGGTGTAAACAAAATATGTGGGCGACCGAGATCCCTGTAGGAGCTGCCGCAGGCTGCGATCTTTTGATCTTGATTTAATAAGACAGGATCAAAAGATCGCAGCCTCGTTTCACTCGACAGCTCCTACAGGGACTTGTGGTGGTTTGGGAGGTGTATATCGGGGCGATATCCCCGCAACCGGGCAAACCCCCACCCGTGGGCTATAACCCTATAGGGACGTATAGAGAAGTCGCCGCCATGAACATGCAGTCGAAATCGCTACCGGTCGAGGAGGGCAATCTGCGCTTGAGCTCGCGCAAGCAGTCGTTCAACCTGCTGCGCTGGTTTTCGCTGATCAGCATGGCGGTGATTGGTACCGTGGCCATTGCGCTTGGCGCGGTGTCGACGCGTTTTGTCATTGATGAAAGCGTGCAGCGTGATGCCTTGCTCACCGCACAGTTCATTCAGGCGATCGCCTCGGCCGAGGTGCGCCATGTGTCGATTCCCAACGTGCGGACCATGGGGGAATTGCTTGACCCACGTCAGGACACGAACTTTCCCGAGGTCAGTCCGCAAGCCCGGGCCGATGCTCGGGGCGAGTTTCTCGATCACATCGAACACTTGCCGGACGTGATTCTCGCCAATATTTATGCGCCCGACCGCCAGGTGATCTGGTCAACCAACCCCGCGCTCATTGGCACCAACATTCATGCCGATGAAGACCTCGATCGCGCCTTTAACGAAAAAATCCCCGTTTCTGCCAGTTACCACGATGTCGACAAGGCCCGCGAAGAACAGAAATTCATCACGCCGCCGGACTACATCTTCATCGAGAACTACATCCCGCTGTTCGACGCCGAGGGCAAGAACGTCACAGCAATGGTCGAGATTTACAAGGAACCCAAGGATCTGATCGCGCGCATGGAGCGCGGGATGGTGCTGATCTGGCTGGCCACCGCGCTCGGCGGCGGGCTGATTTATTTGGGCCTGTACTGGATCGTGCGGCGTGCGGCGATTCTGCTCGCGGCCCAGCAAAAACAACTGATCGCCAATGAAACCTTTGTCGCCCTGGGCGAGATGTCTTCAGCGGTGGCGCACAGTTTGCGCAATCCGTTGGCGACGATTCGTTCCAGCGCTGAACTGGCGCTGGAATTCGACGCCGGCCCGGCAGAAAAGAACATCAACGACATCATTGGTCAGGTCGATCGCATGTCGAAATGGGTGCGCGAACTGCTGCAATCGCTGCGACCACTCAACGATGATCCGGAACCGGTGAACCTGGTGGCGGCGTTGCACGAAAGCCTGGTGGCGTTCGAACAACAGATCGCCAGGGCCGGGGTGAGGGTGGTGTTTCATCCGCAACACACGCCGATGGTGCTCAGCCAACCGGTGCAACTGACGCAGATCCTCAACAGCCTTTTGGCCAATGCACTCGAAGCGATGGACAAGGGCGGCACATTGACCGTCAGCCTTGAACCAAGCGATGACCGGGGTGTGTGCGTGGTGCTCAGCGATACCGGTAAAGGCATGAACGAAGAGCAACGGACCATGGCCTTCCGGCCGTTTTTCACCACCAAAACCGGTGGTCTGGGCGTCGGCCTGGTGCTGGTCAAACGCATCATGGAACGCTTCGGTGGCGGCGTGACCCTCGACAGCCGCGAAGGCGAGGGCACCACCGTGCGCCTGGCCTTTCAACTCGTCCCCTGAACCCCACATTCCCTGTAGGAGCCGCCGAAGGCTGCGATCTTTTGATCTTGATCGTTCCCACGCTCTGCGTGGGAATGCCTCAAGGGACGCTCCGCGTTCCAATGGGACGCAGAGCGTCCCGGGCTGCATTCCCACGCAGAGCGGGGGAACGATCACTCTTAAAGATCGCAGCCTGCGTCAGTTGGTACACAAGTTTATAAACGCCGCAAAAACTTATGAACTTCCCCCACCAGTGGGTGTCAAGCCCCGGTCACCGGGAAGTGGGGAAACCCACAGCATCCCCAAGCCCCTGTTACAACTGGAAATAATTTCTTGGCGCACTAGTTGCAAAACACCATCACCCCTTCCTTGATGAGGCGGCTGGTGATGGATAGAACAACGCGTGACCCAAGCAACACCTTCCTGCTGACGCCGTTGAGCGTCTTTCTGATGTTGACCCTCGGCACCATGGCCGGCGTCCGCGCCAGTCCCATTGATGACGAGCGACAGCCAGAAGTCTCCGATCCCTCGGCTTACTACGACGAACCGGCCGACCGCGCTGGCGCGCTAAACGCCATTCTGACCATGCCGGAGGCCAACGAAGACTCCTTCGATCTACCTGACGGGGTCAAAGGCGATCGCGCTGAAACGCGTATCGAAAACGTCCTGCCACCCTCCGTGCAGACCAGTTTCAACTACCCCACCAACGGCAAGCCGAGCCCGCTCTATGGCGCGCAGCCGTTCACCCAGCAGTTGACCCTGTTCGAAGAGTTCGGCCCGGAAAAACTCGACCCGACCACCCCGGCCGCGCCGCTGCCGTTTCCACCAGCGGCGATCGGCCCGGCACCGGCCCAAGATCCGAACAACATCGCCCGCAGCGCGCCGCCCGGCACTGCGCTTGATGCGTTCCTGCGGCAACCCGGTCTGACGCCATTCCCCAGCCAGTTCGCCAACGTCGTCGACCGCAATCCGTGGCAGGCGCAGATCGAGGTGTACCTCAACCGCCATATCGGCTCGTCCGCCGAAGGGCGGCCACCAGGAAAAGGCTGGGCGCACCAGCGCTGGAACGAGTTCTACCCGCAAGTCGCCTACAAAACCGTGCAGACCGGCGCGCGCCTCAATGGTGGCCTGCGCGGCAATGGGGGAATGCCCCCCTATCCCCCCGGGGAGGTGCGCGCCCGCCGCCCGCATCCCACACGCGCCAC
>NZ_LIGE01000035.1 GCF_001297015.1 Pseudomonas sp. RIT-PI-r
CAGCCAGTTGCCGCTGCAAAATGACGTGGGTGTCATCGTAGTCATAACGCTCGCTGTCACCGACCGCGTTGGTCGCGGCCAACAAGCGTTGACGGGCGTCGTAGCAGTAGCTGACGAGGTTTTGTTCAGTCGCCCATTCACCACGCTGAAACGTCTGGTAATCAACTGCAACCAACTGCGCCCGGTCATAACGCAACAACAGCGCACGACCCGCGCCGTTATCCAGTCGCTGCACCCGGTCAGACCGATCGCGCTGCAGCGTCAGACGATTGCCATAAACATCACTGATCGCCGTCAGCAGACCCGCGCGAAAGTGATAGAACCGCGCCGTGTCCCCGGCCAGCGCAAGGATCAACTCCTCCGGTTCATCGCCAAGAAAAATCGCTGCCCGCGACAAACTGTTGTGAATCGCCGGTCGCTCGACGCTCGGCAGCGGGAACCGCGTTCGACGGTTTTCGTGATCGACCCAGACGACCTCATCACCCAAAAACTCCAGCCGATGCGCCAGCGAATGGCTCCAGCCAAAGCCCAGCCCGACATCGATCTCGACGGCGCTCGAGCGATACAGACGGCTGAACTCGAGCGGCAGCACGCCATCGAGCACCGCATCGGACAGGGTCAGCAGTTCTTCGCCGGTGACCATCGACACCGGACAACCGTTGGTGCAGGTCAGCGGTACGCAGTCGGCGCTGTCGCCGTTGGGGTTTTTTGCTTGATCGGGTGAGTCATCATGATGCTCATGCCGCTGCAATTGAGCCATGCCGCGTGACTTGTCCCGCGCGATAGGCAGGGGATTAGCCACCTTCAAAACCATGGAGTCAGCCTGGCGAATGTTCAACGCAATGGCTGGCGTTGGTTTCAACTCGACATCACGCGCGTTAACCGCGAGCGGCTTCAGCACGCGCGCATGCCCGCTCAGCTCGGACGCCGGGTTCAGCTCCGCCAACCGCGACGCCGAAGCCGTCAACCATTCCCGTGCCCGCGGCGACTTGATCTTCGCCAATACCTTGCTGCTCAAGCGCATCTGCACACCGATGCCGCCACACACCCTCATCAACAGAAAGCTGATCAGCAGTTCGACGCGAACTTCGGCGACTACTTCCGCCAGGTACTGCGGTGGCAACATCTTCAGCCAATTGGTAAATGCCGCCAGTTGAATGAACAGCAGCGGCTCATCACTGAGCATCAGCAAAGCGTTGGCGATGGCTTCGCTGGAGGCTTGCAGCAGCGCCGCAAGTTCAACCGGGCTCAGGTAGTCCAGGAGTTTTTCGCTGTTGGCCTGCAAGTCGGCGAGGAGAGCGAACAGTTGCTTGATGTCATCCCAAACCCCGTTCAGGACATTCTCGAATCCGCGCCAGTCTGCCTGCTGCAACTGACCATAACGGTCAAGAAATCCGGCGCTGGAAAACTCCTTCCACTGCGGCTGAAACCCAGTCCACTCGTCACGCAGCCAACCTTCCAGATGGGCGAGCGTTGCCTCGTAGGAGGCATACAGCGTCCGCACATGCTCGGCGCAAACATCGGGAAAGAAGGTGATGCGATAACGCTGGCCCCGATCGCAGTCGGCCACTTGCAGAATGCCGCTCGAACCGATGGTGTAGTACAGCGGCTCGCCAAAGGTCAGGACGCCGTCGATTTCAGCCAGCACCGGTTCGAGTGTTACCGGGGTATCGCCGATCGGCACGAACCGAGCCGCGTCGAACATGTGCACCAGCGTCAACGGCCCGCTGGCCGGACACATCGCCACCGATGAACTGATCGGTTGACGAGACTTGATCGGTGCGCTGAGGCGTACGTCGTTGCCGACGGTGAACACTTGTTCGGCATCCAGCGCCGTCCCGGTCCAGAACTGCTCGGCCCAGGCCTCGTAGTCGTTGAGGCACAGGCGAAACTCCCTGATCAGGCTTTCAAAATCCGGATGCCGGGGATTGAGCGCTGCAACTACCAGCAGGCCGATGCTGTTGTTCAGGGCCAGTAACCGATCGGTCTCAAGCATTCGCAGTCTCTCGCGCACGTCAAAAAAGGTGCGGGGACTTTGCTGGGGATGAAAAAGGAAAGAAGTCGGGTAAGTAGGTGATGCCTGTAGGATGTTTCGCTAAATGCTTGCGAGTAGTTCATCGGTTCAACGGAGATTGCCCGTTGCCCAATGTCCTTCGCGCTCGTTATGCTGCTGAACCCTTTAATCAGATCCGAGCAGCGACCTGCTTCAGGCGCCTGGGATGTCTTTTTTAACGGATCCGATGATGAATGCACCGCTGAAGGCGTTCGGCCCGATCAAGGCCGTGATTTTCGATATGGACGGTTTGCTGCTGGACACCGAGGGCATTTACACCGAGGTCACCTCGCTGATTGCCCAGCGTTACGGGCGCACCTTCGACTGGAGCGTCAAGCAGAACATCATCGGTCGCGGTGCCAACGACCTGGCGAACTACGTGGTGCAGGCGCTGGATCTGCCGATCACCGCCGAAGAATTTCTGGTGATCCGCGAGCCATTGATGCGTGAGCGTTTTCCCACTGCGCAAGCGATGCCGGGTGCCGAGGAACTGATCCGTCACCTCAAGGCGCACAACATTCCCATCGCGGTGGGCACCAGTTCGTCGCGCCAGTCGTTTGGCCAGAAAACCACGCTGCACCGCGACTGGTTTGCGTTGTTTGATTACATCGTTACGGCGGACGACCCGGAAGTCGGCGCGGCTAAACCTGCTCCGGACATTTTCCTCACTGCTGCCCGGCGTCTGGGCGTTGCACCTGAAGATTGTCTGGTGTTCGAGGATTCGCCGTTTGGCGTGACCGCCGCGAAAGCCGCCGGGATGACTGCCATCGCCATCCCTGATGCGGCCATGGCCGATGAAAAATACGCACACGCTGACGGGATTCTTCGTACGCTGAAAGCCTTCACACCGAGTGCCTGCGGATTACCGGCGCTGGAATGGGCTTGAACACCTGACACAGAAAAACGCCGCCCCTCTGTAAAAAGAGGGGCGGCGTTTTTCGCTCAGGCGATTCGGAAACAATCAGGCGCCGAAACCACCGTCGATGGTCAGGCTGGCACCGGTGATGTAACCGGCTTCCGGGCCCGCCAGATAAGCGACGAAGCTGGCGATTTCCTCGGCTTTACCGTAGCGACCGACGGCCATCAGCGGGATCAGGCTTTCGGCGAAGTCACCCTGCGCCGGGTTCATATCAGTGTCGACCGGGCCAGGTTGCACGTTGTTGACGGTGATGCCGCGAGGGCCAAGATCGCGGGCCAGGCCTTTGGTCAAACCGACCAGCGCCGATTTACTCATCGCATACACACCGCCGCCGGCGAAGGGCATGCGGTCGGCGTTGGTGCTGCCGATGTTGATGATGCGTGCGCCTTCGCCCATGTGTTTGGCGGCTTCCTGCGAGGCGATGAATACGCTGCGAATGTTGATCGCCACAGTCTGGTCGAAGTCTTCGAGTTTGAAGTCTTCCAGTGGTGCGACGGCCAGTACGCCAGCGTTGTTAACCAGAATATCGACTCGGCCAAAGGCTTCGACGGTGGCGTTGACGGCGTGGCGAATGGCGGCGGCATCGGCGCTGTCGGCTTTGATCGCCAGAGCTTTGCCACCGTTGGCGGTGATGCTGTTTTGCAACTCTTCAGCTTTCGCGGCGGAGCTGACGTAAGTGAAGGCTACTGCAGCGCCTTCAGCGGCGAGACGTTTGACGATGGCAGCGCCGATACCACGGGAACCGCCTTGAATCAGAGCGACTTTACCGCTGAGGTGTTGAGTGGTCATGTTCGATCTCCAGAGTGTTCAAGGCGGGAATGCCTTGGTATTGGTGGCGAGTATCGGCTTGGCATCGACAACTGTGTAGACCATGATTGCTATAGTCTGTGTAAACCAGAAGTTTATAGTGGCGATCATGGAAACCTTCAGCAGCATCGAATGCTTCGTGCGCAGTGCCGAGGTCGGCAGCTTTGCCGAAGCCGCGCGGCGCTTGAGTCTGACCCCGGCGGCAGTCGGCAAGAGTGTGGCCAAACTTGAAGTGCGGCTTGGCGTACGGCTGTTCCAGCGTAGTACACGCAGCCTGACGCTGACCGAGGCCGGACAACTTTTCCTCAATCAGGTCAGTGGCAGCCTGACCACTATTCAAAATGCCGTGGCCAATCTGTCCAGTGTCGAAGGGCTTCCGGCGGGAACGCTGAAGGTGAGCATGGGCGCAGCGTTCGGCTGTCTGCACATCGTGCCGATGCTCGGAGAGTTTTTGCGGCGATATCCGGCGATCAACCCGGACTGGCATTTCGATAATCGACAGGTCGATCTGATCGCCCAGGGCTTTGATGCGGCCATCGGTGGCGGTTTCGAACTGCCGCAAGGCGTGATCGCACGCAAGTTGAGCCCGGCGCATCGGATATTGGTCGCGTCCACCGACTATTTACAGGCCAATCCCGTGATCGCCGAGCCGGACGACCTCAGCCATCACGACGGCATTCTGATCCGCTCGCCGCAAACAGGGCGTGTGCGTTCCTGGCAATTGACCGGGCGCAATCCGCAGAACTGTCGGCCGTTGACGCTCAAGGCACGGATGACGATGAGTGATTCCGAGGCCGCTTGCAGGACGGCGGCGCAAGGCTTGGGAATTGCGCTGGTGAGCATGCCGTTTGCGGTGGGGTATCTGGAGTCGGGGAGATTGCAGCGGGTGTTGCCGGACTGGTTTGTCGATGATGGCAATATTTCGATTTACTACGCCGAGCATAAGTTGTTGCCGGGCAAGACGCGGGCGTTTGTGGATTTTGTGATTGAGCAGTTTGCGGAGCGGGGGTTGGCGCGGCGGTTCAGTACGATTTGAGCAAGGCATCAGACCGAGGGGTGGCCATCGCGAGCAGGCTCACTCCTACATTGGAATGCGTCCGCCTGTAGGAGTGAGCCTGCTCGCGATGAACGATAACGCGGTCTAGCGGGCAAACCGCCCCGGCCAGCCAATAATGTTCTTCGGTCGCGGCGTCGCATACGTTCGCACCTTCGACGTCGACAAGCGCAAGCGCACCAGCGATTCCGCAATCGTCACCGCTGCCGTCACGCCGTCCACCACCGGCACGCCGGTACGTCGACGAATCTGTTCATCCAGCCCGGCCATGCCGCCGCAACCCAGGCAAATCACCTCGGCTTTATCCTGCGTCACCGCCAGTTCCGCCTGTTGCACGATGGCTTCCAGCGCACGCTGCGGCTCGTGTTCCAGCTCCAGAACGGCCAAACCACTGGCACGCACTGAAGCGCAGCGATCCCACAGACCGGACAATTTCAACCGATCCTCGATCAGCGGCACGGTGCGATCCAGCGTGGTCACCACCGAATACGCGTGGCCGAGAAACATCGCCATACTCGCCGCCGCATCAGTGATATCCACCACAGGAACGTTGAGCAATTCCTGCAAACCTTCACGGCCATGTTCGCCATAACCGGCCTGAATCACCGCATCGAACGGCTGATCGTAGGCCATCACCCGATCCATCACCGCGATGGCCGCCAGGTAGCTTTCGAAATTGCCTTCAATCGAGTCGGCGCCAAAGAACGGCGTCAAACCGACGATTTCAGTACCCGGTGAAGCGACAGCCTGCGCCGAGCGGGCGATGGCATCGGTGATGGATTCGGTGGTGTTGACGTTGACCACGAGAATACGCATGGGGAAATCCTTATAGCGGGCAGTTCTGCGGCCCGAAGTCCGGGCCGCGAGGGAGTTAATGGCAGACGTTGTCGACCGCAATGGATTCGCCACTGACGTCGGCGTAGTGCGGCTGGCGTTTGGCGATGATCAGGTAAAGCATTCCGGCAATCCCCGCACCGATCAGCCAGGAGAACGGCGAGACGTTGTGGAAACCGGGAACCAGCGCGAGGACGATGGCGATCAGCGCCGCAGGAATAAACGCCGCCACCGCACGGAAATTGATCCCGCGGCTGTAGTAATAAGCGCCGTTGGGATCTTCGCTGTAGAGCTGCGGGACGTTGATCCGGCCTTTGCGGATCAGCCAATAGTCGACCATGATTACGCCGTACAGCGGGCCGAGCAGGGCGCCGAGGCCGGACAGGAAGTACACGATCACCAATGGGCTGTTGTAGAGATTCCACGGCAGAATCAACACGGCGATGGTGGCGCTGATCAGCCCGGCGCGGCGGAAGGTCAGGTATTTTGGCGCCAGGTTGCTGAGGACGAAGGCCGGAGCGACGAAGTTGGCCATGATGTTCACCGCCACTGTGACGATCAGAAACGCCAGGCAACCGAGCACCAGGAAGAACGTGTTGGGGATCGAGGCGATGATCTCGGTCGGGCTCTCGATGATCCGGCCATTGATCTGAAATTGTGCACCGCAGAGCAGGACAGTAATCGCGGCGAACACCAGAATATTCACCGGCAAACCCCAGAAATTTCCTACCTTGATGGTCTTGCGGCATGGCGAAGAGCGGGCGAAGTCGCAGAAGTTGAGAATCAACGTGCCGTAGATCGCCAGCCACAACGCGCCGCCGGCAAAGATGTTGCGCCACATCTCGCCACCGGTCAGCGGTTCGCGAGTCGACCAAGCGATGGTCGCGTTGGCCTGGAAGTACATCCACGCGGCAAGCGCAGCGACGGTCAGCAGAATCACCGGTCCGGCAAACGCTTCGTAGCGGCGCACCATTTCCATGCCGTAGGCAAGGATCGCCAGTTGCACGAACCAGATCGCCACGAAACACACCCAGCCCAAAGTCGACAGGCCAAGAATCGAGTTGTGGTCGTATTCGGCGAAACCGGGGTGTACCGCTGTGAGCAATACGCGAAAGACCACCGAGGCCAGGTACGTCTGAATACCGAACCAGGCAATGGCGATAACCGCCCGGATCAACGCAGGAATCTGCGCCCCGTGAATGCCGAAACTGATCCGGCTGATGACCGGAAACGGCACGCCGGTTTTCTGTCCCATGTAGCCGGACAGGTTCATGAAGAAATACACCAGCGCCGCGCCGATCCCCAGCGACAACAGAATCTGCCAGCCACCCAGGCCCAACGCGTACAAGCCGATGGCGAAGGAGTAGTTGGCGATGTTGTGCACGTCGTTCGTCCACAGGGCGAAAATGCTGTATTTGCCCCAGCGTCGACCTTCGGCCTTGGTCGGTGCCAGGTCGCTATTGTGCAGGCGCGGACTGAGTTTTAACGGCTCGGTGAGTCCGTCATGGGGTAACGGTTGGGTAACGGGAGAGGCGGGCAGATTCAGCGCGATGTTATTGGAGAGACTTGTACGCATTCCGGCAGGCTCCTGATGTTCAGGGCCGCGATGACTGTACATAAGCCGTCAGGCTCGACAAATCTTCGTCGCGGCAGTGAAAAACATCACTGGTTACGGGGCATCTGCAGCCTGTACGGGATAGGGCGCTTCAGGCTTGCGGATCGAAAGTGTGGGTATGTTCTGCAGTTTTGTATACAAAACATGTATGCACTAAAGCCAGATTTGTGCCAGTTAGCGGTCTATGTGCAGCTGTGCTCATTTCGAAAAGTTATCGATGCACGCTAAGTCTTTGAAAATAAGTGGTTAAAAATTGACCGTTTGAACAGGTATTTATTTTTGATGAGGGATTTTCAGGAAAGGCGAGAGCGAGGGATTTTCAGGCGGGATGTAACTTTTCAGGGCGCGGAAACAAAAAAGTGCACACATAAATGGCACCGATGGTGACATTCGTGTGTACACATTTATTGAGTCGCTAGTGACCTTTGTAGGAGTGAGCCTGCTCGCGATAGCGGTGTATCAGCCAAAAAAATCATCGGCTGATAAAACGCTATCGCGAGCAGGCTCACTCCTACAGGGGGAAATCAGCGCGGCAGGGAGTTACGCCTTGCTGATGATATTCCCCGCATGCAGCCCGCATTCTTTCTGCGTCGCTTCTTCCCACCACCAGCGACCTTCACGCTCATGCTGGTTCGGCAGAACAGGGCGGGTGCACGGTTCGCAGCCAATGCTGATGAAGCCGCGCTCATGCAGGCTGTTGTACGGCAGCTCGAGCATGCGGATGTAGCCCCAGATCTCTTCGCTGGTCATCTGCGCCAGCGGGTTGAACTTGTACAGGGTGCGTTCCGGCGTGGAGAACGCGCCGTCGATTTCCATCACCGCCACGGCGCTGCGGGTGCCGGGGCTCTGGTCGCGGCGCTGGCCGGTAGCCCAGGCTTTGACGGTGGACAGTTTGCGGCGCAGCGGCTCGATCTTGCGGATGCCACAGCATTCGCCGTGGCCGTCCTTGTAGAAACTGAACAGGCCTTTTTCCTTCACGAACGGTTCCAGTTTCGTGTAGTCCGGCGAGACGATTTCGATATCGATCTTGTAGTGCTCGCGCACCTGCTCGATGAAGCGGTAGGTCTCCGGGTGCAAGCGGCCGGTGTCGAGGCTGAACACCTTGACGTTTTTGTTGAGCTTCCAGGCCATGTCCACCAGCACCACATCCTCGGCGCCGCTGAAAGATATCCACAAGTCATCGCCGAACTCGGCAAACGCGAGTTTGAGGATGTCTTGCGCGGATTTGTTGGCATAGGTCGTGGCGAGTTCCACGACGTCGAACGTTGCACTCATCAGGGCGGCTTCCTACAGGTCAGTGGCGCTGGGCGCTCTATATGGGGCCGATGGTAACAAAAAGCTGCGTGGCTCGGGGTGCGCTGTGCGTTGCGCGAGTGGATTTGAGCCGCTAGAGTTCGGCCTCGCTCGACTCAAATAATCAATACAAACGGGAGTGTCTTGTGGAAATTGCTTGCCTGGATCTTGAAGGAGTGTTGGTGCCGGAAATCTGGATCGCCTTCGCCGAAAAAACCGGAATCGACTCCCTCAAGGCCACCACCCGGGACATTCCCGATTACGACGTGCTGATGAAGCAGCGTCTGCGCATCCTCGACGAGCACGGCTTGAAGCTGTCCGATATTCAGGAAGTGATCGCCACGCTGAAGCCGCTCGACGGCGCGGTGGAGTTCGTCAACTGGCTGCGTGAGCGCTTTCAAGTGGTGATTCTGTCGGATACGTTTTATGAGTTTTCCCAGCCGCTGATGCGTCAGTTGGGCTTCCCGACCTTGCTTTGCCATCGTCTGATCACTGACGAAAGCGGGCGGGTGACCAGCTATCAGTTGCGGCAGAAAGATCCGAAGCGCCAGTCGGTGCTGGCGTTCAAGAGCCTGTATTACCGGGTGATTGCGGCGGGGGATTCGTATAACGATACGACGATGCTGGGCGAGGCGGATGCGGGGATTCTGTTTCATGCGCCGGAGAATGTGATTCGCGAGTTTCCGCAGTTTCCGGCGGTGCACAGCTTTGCCGAGTTGAAGCAGGAATTCTTAAAGGCCTCCAACCGCGACCTCAGCCTGTAAGCCTGGCTACCTGATGATCGTTCCCACGCTCTGCGTGGGAATGCCTCAATGGACGCTCCGCGTCCGCTTGGGACGCGGAGCGCCCCGGGCTGCATTCCCACGCGGAGCGTGGGAACGATCATTGCTCAGAGGGTTTGCAGGGTTTCGAGGAGGATTCTGACTTTAGTAATCGACTCCTGATACTCCGCCTGCCAGTCCGAATCAGCAACAATCCCGCCACCGCCCCAGCAACACACCTGCCCATCCTTGACCAACAGACTGCGAATCGCGATAGAACTGTCCATCTCGCCGCGCACATCCAGATACAGCAACGAGCCGCAATACAAACCGCGCCGGGTCGGCTCCAGCTCATCGATGATCTGCATCGCACGAATCTTCGGCGCGCCGGTGATCGAGCCGCCGGGGAAGCTGCCGGCAATCAGATCCAGTGCATCACGGTCGTCCGCCAGATCACCGGTGACGCTGCTGACCAAGTGATGCACGTTCGGATAGCTTTCCAGACTGAACAGCTCCGGCACGCGCACCGAGCCGATGCGGCAGGTGCGCCCGAGGTCGTTGCGCAGCAGGTCGACGATCATCAGGTTTTCTGCGCGATCCTTGGGGCTGGCCAGCAGTTCGGCGGCGTTGGCGGCATCTTCTGCTGGAGTCAGGCCACGGGGGCGAGTGCCTTTGATGGGCCGGGTTTCGACTTGGCGCCGGCTGACTTTGACAAAGCGCTCGGGCGACAGGCTCAGCACTGCGTCGCCACCGGACAGGCTCTGGAAGCCGGAGAACGGCGTGGGGCAGGCTTCGCGCAATTTGCAGTAAGCCAGCCACGGATCGCCCTGACACGCCGCGCGAAAGCGCTGGGCGAAGTTGACCTGATAGCAGTCGCCGGCCTGGATGTAATGCTGAATGCGTTCGAAGGCCTGACGGTAATCGTCGGCCGAGAGGTCGGCGGTCATCGGATTGTTCAGTTTGAACGGTACCAATGTGTCTGTGTGTGGCTGAGTGAGCAGCGCTATCAGCCGTTGCTTCTCGCTATCGATCACCGACGGGTGGAAGACCAATTGGCTGGTGGCCGACTGGTGATCACTGATCAGTGCCCAGTTGTACAGGCCAAAACGTGCATCCGGTAATTGCAGATCATCGCGAGCCTGGCTCGGCAGGTTTTCCAGATGCCGGCCGAAGTCATAGCTCAGATAGCCGATCAAGCCGCCAGCGAATGGCAGTTCGAAACCCGCTGGTAAATCAGCCTCACCGAGGCGATTCAGATTGTCACGCAGACGTTGCAGGAAATGGCTGCCGCTCTCGTCCGGCAACACCGCCAGTTGTTCCAGCGGCCAGGCGCTGAGCAGGTCATAACGGCCGCGGTCAGCGCTTGGGCGGCCACTGTCGAGCAGCACGGCGCCGGGGGCGTTGCGAATGGCCGCGAAGTAGTCGGCGGGATTGGCGCGGTAGGGCAGCGGGTGTACGGAACAGGTCAACATGGGCGAGGCAGATCGGCCGTTGAGGCGGGGTGGGGATTGTAGTCCTCTCTCGGCTGTCAGATCAAAATCAAAAGCCTACCCCCTCACCCCAGCCCTCTCCCCCAAGGGGGCGAGGGGGAAAGGGAGCCGATCTTCATGCTTTTCAAGATCCAGGTTCGGCTCGATATCTCAAGCTGGCGGGGGGAAGGGGGCAGATCGGGGGCTTTTCAAAACTTGAGCTCGACTCAAGACTTTCAGGTCGGCGTACCTCGAACATCCACCTCGGTCAGTCCCCTCTCCCACTGGGAGAGGGTTAGGGTGAGGGGCTTTTCAGCTTTTAGCCTTCCACAGCAGGAATATGCCCAAACATTTCCTGGGTAAACGCCACGCGCTCTTCAACCGATTCCGTCACCCCACGCGCCTTCAGCTCTTCCAGCCGCGCTTCAACCGCATGCGTACGCAACGTCAGCCCACAATCATTGGCAATCTGAATATTCAACCCAGGCCGCGCATTCAACTCTAGAATCAGCGGACCCTTCTCCTGATCCAGCACCATGTCCACGCCGATATAACCCAACCCGCACAGCTCATAGCAGCCAGCGGCGAGTTTCATGAAACCGTCCCAGTAGGGCAGTTGCACGCCGTCCACCGCGTTGGTGGTGTCGGGGTGTTTGGTGATGATGTTGTTCAGCCAGGTGCCGCGCAGGGTCAGACCGGTCGCCAGATCGACACCGACACCGATGGCGCCCTGGTGCAGGTTGGCCTTGCCGCCGGACTGCCGGGTCGGCAGGCGCAACATCGCCATCACCGGATAACCCATCAGCACTATGATGCGAATGTCCGGCACGCCTTCGTAGCTGATGCTTTTGAAAATCTGATCCGGCGTTACCCGGTATTCGATCAGCGCCCGATCACGATGGCCGCCCAGCGAGTACAAACCGGTAAGAATGCTTGAGATGTGATGCTCAAGCTCTTCGTGGGCAATGATCTTGCCCGATACCGTGCGGTAGCGGCCTTCGAAACGGTCGGCGACAACGATGATGCCGTCACCGCCGGCGCCCTGGGCCGGTTTGATCACGAAGTCGCTGCGCCCGCCGATGATCTCGCCGAGCTTGTCGATTTCCTTCTCGGTGGAGATCACGCCATACAGTTCCGGCACGTGAATGCCGGCCGCGATGGCGCGCTCCTTGGTGATGATCTTGTCATCGACGATCGGGTACAGACTGCGCTTGTTGTACTTGAGCACGTAGTCGGCGTTACGCCGATTGATGCCCATGATGCCCCGCGCCTCCAGGGCCTTCCAGGTCTTCCAGAAACCGAACATCAGGCGTCAGCCTTCTTCAGGAAAGCCTTGAAGCGCACCAGTTCCGTCAGGCGGTAGCCGCGATAACGCCCCATTGCCAGCATGAAGCCCACCAGGATCAACAGGATCGCCGGGAAGGTGAACACGAAGTAGACCAGTTCAGGCACGGTCATGATCAGGTGCGCCAGGGACGCGGCGAACAGCGTGCCAATCGCGACTTTCATCGCATGGCTGGCGCCGCGCTCTTCCCAGGTGATCGACAGGCGTTCGATGGTCATGGTCAGAATCACCATCGGGAACAGTGCCACGGACAAGCCGCGCTCCAGACCGAGTTTATGGCTGAACAGACTGATAGCCGCGATCAGTACCACGACAAAGGTCAACACCACCGACAGTCGCGGCAGCATTTGCAACTTCAGGTGTTCCAGATACGAACGTAATGACAGGCCCAGCGCCGTAATCACGGTAAACAGCAGAATGCCGAAGCCCAGTTGCGTTTCACGGAAGGCGAGGGCGATCAGTACCGGGGTAAACGTGCCGAGGGTCTGCAGGCCAATCAGGTTGCGCAGGATCAGGATCACCAGCACGCCGATCGGGATCATCACCATGATCATGAAGGTCTGCTGGGTCTGCAGCGGCAAGCCGTACAGCGAGTATTCGAGGAAGTTGGCGTCGGTGTTTTCGTCGGTCAGCTTGGCCAGACGAATCGCGTTCATCTCGCTGTTGTTCAGGCTGAAGGTCACGTTGGCTTTCTTGCCGCCGTCGACGGTGATCAGGTTTTCATCGCCGGTCCACCACAGCAGGCGGTCGGTCGGCAGGCCTTGCTCGCCGGTTTCCGGGTTGAAGTACAGCCAGTCGTTGCCGTTGAAGCTGCGCAGCCACAGTTCGGGCATTTGCGGCTGATCGGCGACGAGGCGGATGGTGTGGACTTTTTCCACCGGCACGTGGGCGATGGACAGCAGCAGTTCGACGATCTTGGCTTTGTGCGCGGTCGACGGATCGCCGGCCAGCAGCAGTTTCACGTTGTCATCGTTGAGGTTGTTGACGCGTTTGATCGCCTCGCCGATGAAGGTTTCGACGTCAGCCGAGTGCTGGCGGATCGGCGCGAGCAGGGCTTCGGCGGCGATTTTTTCCGGGCCTTCGATGGCGCTGCTGTCGCGGGAGGTCGGGCCTTTGATCTTGGTTTTTTCCGCGGTGTAACGCTTGGTCAGCACCAGACGGTAATAAAGCGTCTGGTTGCCCTTCGCGCGACGGGCCGACCAGGTCACCTTGCGGTTGCCGTCGACGCGGTTCACGGCGACGCCGTAGTTATTGGAGATAAAGCTTTCGTTGAGGCTGACGTAATCGCGGCTCAATGGCGGCACGAACATCTGGATCTTCACCGGATCCTTGGTGCTGGCGACGAACTCGACCTTGGCGTCGATGTTCCACAAGTCGTCGGTCGCATCTTCGGTCACCGGGATGCCGAGTACGAAAATCTGATAGGCCGTAACCGAAACGCCCAGCAGCACCAGAATGGTGATCAGGATTTTCAGGTGGAAGGTTAGAGAACGCATGGAAATTACTCGGCGGTATGAGCGGCGATGGTGCAGGCGGGTTTGCCGGCAGCGTATTTAAGACTGGGGTCGACCAGCGCATCGAAGCGTTTCAGCGCCTCGGAGCCAATCAAAAGCGGGTATTGGAACGCACTTCGGTCGGTCAGGTTCACTTCGATGCTGCGCATTGCCGTGCCCATGCAGATATCCAGCTCGATCACCGGACGGGCGGTGTACTTCTTGCCTTCTTCCGGGTCGTAGTCGCCGGCACGGCGCTTGATCTTGCTGACCCGGGCCAGTGGCCGTTCGATCGGGTGCGAATGCGCGGCGTCGATGGCCAGGTAGAAACGTACCCAGGACTCGCCGTTGCGTTTGAAGCGTTTAATGTCGCGGGCACTCAGCGAGGCGGTTTTCGCGCCGGTGTCGAGTTTGGCCGCGACTTCCAGATTGATGCCGTCAAGCGAAGCGTATTCGTTGAGGCCATACACGGTTTTTTCCCCCGCGGCGGCAAGGCCGGGCAGGCAAAACAGGGCAAAGAATGTGGGGAAGGGCTTGAGTCTCATAAATCCTGGTGCGCAGCGTTCCGTTTTCGGTTCAGGTCCTTGGCAAAACTTGCGCAAGGCCCTTCGTGTGCCTATCAGCTTTTTATGACAAGCCGTACAAATGGCCAGCAAATGCGGGCGGCATTCTAGCACGGTGGGTTTATGGCGCCAGCGCTTGGGCCGGTCTATAAAAGATCAAAAGATCGCAGCCTTCGGCAGCTCCTACATTGGATTTGCGTGCGCCCTGTAGGAGCTGCCGAAGGCTGCGATCTTTTAAGGTTATTAGACGATTGTCGACAATACCTATTTATCCTTTGACTGATGCGGGCGAATTGGCTAGTTTTTGCCGCATTGGATTTAAAGGTGTCGACAATCATGCTGGATCAACTCGATCCCCCGGTCATTAGCGGCGACGATTCCGAGACGCTTTCGGAAAACGTCTTCCGGCGCATTCAAGCGGCCATCGTCAAAGGCGAGATCGCCCCGGGCAGCAAGATCTCCGAGCCGGAGCTGGCGCGCACCTACGGCATCAGCCGCGGGCCGTTACGTGAGGCGATCCATCGTCTCGAAGGCCAGCGCCTGCTGGTGCGGGTGCCGCATGTCGGCGCACGGGTGGTATCGCTCAGCCATGCCGAATTGCTCGAACTCTACGAAATCCGCGAATCCCTCGAAGGCATGGCCTGCCGTCTGGCGGCCGAGCGCATGAGCGTCGAAGAAATCGACGAACTGCGCCGCGTGCTGGAGACCCATGAGCGCGACGCGGCGTTTCAGGCTGGCGTCGGTTACTACCAGCAGGAAGGCGATTTCGATTTCCACTACCGGATCATCCAGGGCAGCGGCAACCGTACGTTGACGCAGATGCTCTGCGGCGAGCTGTATCAACTGGTGCGCATGTACCGCATCCAGTTTTCCACCACACCGAACCGCCCGCGCCAGGCGTTTGCCGAACACCACCGGATTCTCGATGCCATCGCCGACCGTGACGGCGAACTCGCGGAATTGTTGATGCGCCGTCACATCGGCGCCTCAAAACGCAACATCGCCCGTCATTACCAGGACGGCGCCCACAATAAGACAGCCACTGAACGAGGTGAGTCATGAGTTCCAAGCACAGCACTCCAGGCCAGCGTTTCCGCGATGCGGTCGCCAGCGAGCATCCATTGCAGGTGGTCGGCGCGATCAACGCCAACCACGCGCTGCTGGCCAAGCGCGCCGGTTTCAAGGCGATCTACCTATCCGGTGGCGGGGTGGCCGCAGGCTCGCTCGGCGTGCCGGACTTGGGCATCACCGGCCTGGATGACGTGCTGACCGACGTGCGCCGTATCACCGACGTTTGCGATCTGCCGCTGCTGGTCGATGTGGACACCGGTTTCGGCTCGTCGGCATTCAACGTGGCGCGCACCGTCAAGTCGATGATCAAGTTTGGCGCGGCGGCGATTCACATTGAGGATCAGGTTGGCGCCAAGCGTTGTGGCCACCGTCCGAACAAAGAGATCGTCAGCCAGCAGGAAATGGTCGATCGCATCAAGGCTGCGGTTGATGCGCGTACCGATGACAGCTTCGTGATCATGGCGCGCACCGATGCGCTGGCGGTGGAAGGTCTGGAATCGGCACTCGATCGCGCTGCCGCGTGCATCGAGGCCGGCGCCGACATGATCTTCCCGGAAGCCATCACCGAACTGGAGATGTACAAGCTGTTCGCCAACCGCGTGAAAGCGCCGATTCTGGCCAACATCACCGAGTTCGGCGCGACGCCGCTGTACACCACCGAGCAACTGGCCGGCGCCGATGTGTCGCTGGTGCTCTATCCACTGTCGGCGTTCCGTGCGATGAACAAGGCGGCGGAAAACGTCTACACCGCCATCCGCCGCGATGGCACGCAGCAGAATGTCATCGACACCATGCAGACTCGCATGGAGCTTTACGATCGCATCGATTACCACACGTTCGAGCAGAAGCTCGACGCGTTGTTTGCACAAAAGAAAGGCTGAATCAAACCCTGTGGGAGCGAGCCTGCTCGCGAAGGACGCCAACGATAACGCGGTGTCCCTGATGCACCGAGGTGTTCCAGCCACCTTCGCGAGCAGGCTCGCTCCCACAAGTTTCCCCATACAAATTCAAGAAGATTGGAGAACACAATGGCCGAAGCAAAAGTACTCAGTGGCGCCGGGCTCCGTGGCCAGGTTGCCGGGCAAACCGCACTGTCCACCGTGGGCCAGGCCGGTGCCGGGCTGACCTATCGCGGCTACGACGTGCGCGAACTGGCAGCCGATGCGCAATTTGAAGAAGTCGCCTACCTGCTGCTCTACGGCGAACTGCCAACCCAGGCGCAACTCGACGAATACCAAGGCAAGCTGAGCAAGCTGCGCGCCCTGCCGCAAGCGCTGAAAGAAGTGCTCGAACGCATCCCCGCCGACGCCCACCCGATGGACGTGATGCGCACCGGTTGCTCGTTCCTCGGCAACATTGAGCCGGAGAAAGACTTCTCCGAACAGCGCGACAAGACCGACCGCCTGCTCGCCGCGTTCCCGGCGATCATGTGCTACTGGTATCGCTTCAGCCACGACGGCAAACGCATCAACTGCGTGACCGATGAACAATCCATCGGTGGCCACTTCCTGCATCTGTTGCACGACAAGAAGCCAAGCGAACTGCACGTCAAAGTGATGAACGTCTCGCTGATCCTCTACGCCGAGCACGAATTCAACGCCTCGACCTTCACCGCCCGCGTTTGCGCCTCGACCCTGTCTGATCTGTATTCCTGCGTCACCGCCGCCATCGGTTCGCTGCGCGGCCCGCTGCACGGTGGCGCCAACGAAGCAGCGATGGAAATGATCGAACGCTTCTCGTCGCCGGAAGAGGCGATCAAAGGCACCCTCGGCATGCTTGAGCGCAAGGACAAGATCATGGGCTTCGGCCACGCGATCTATAAGGACAGCGATCCACGCAACGAAGTGATCAAAGGCTGGGCGAAACAGCTGGCTGACGAAGTCGGTGACAAGGTGCTGTTCCCGGTTTCCGAAGCCATCGACAAGACCATGTGGGAACAGAAAAAACTCTTCCCGAACGCCGATTTCTACCATGCCTCGGCGTACCACTTCATGGGCATCCCGACCAAGCTGTTCACGCCGATCTTCGTTTGCTCGCGCCTGACCGGCTGGGCTGCACACGTGTTCGAACAACGCGCCAACAACCGCATCATCCGTCCAAGCGCCGAGTACGTCGGCGTTGAACAGCGCAAGTTCGTGCCAATCGAACGTCGCTGAAATGGTGAGGGCCGAATACTGATCTCGAAGCTCACCTAAATCCCTGTGGGAGCTGGCTTGCCAGCGATGACGGCGTCACATCCAACAATGATGCTGACTGACCCACCGCTATCGCTGGCAAGCCAGCTCCCACAGGGTTCAGTGTGAATTTCGAAGTCGGTGCCAGGCATCATCCTTGCAACCACCGTGACCCGAGTCCTGACCCGATGAACACAGAATTGCGCAAAACCCTGCCCGGCAGTCCTCTGGATTATTTCGACGCTCGCGCGGCTGTCGAAGCGATCCAGCCCGGCAGTTACGACACCCTGCCGTACACCTCCCGCGTGCTGGCGGAAAACCTCGTGCGTCGCTGCGACCCGGCCACGCTCACCGACTCTCTCAAGCAACTGATCGAACGCAAACGCGACCTCGACTTCCCGTGGTTCCCGGCGCGTGTGGTCTGCCACGATATTCTCGGCCAGACCGCGCTGGTCGACCTCGCTGGCCTGCGCGACGCGATCGCCTTGCAGGGCGGTGACCCGGCGCAAGTCAACCCGGTAGTGCCGACGCAATTGATCGTCGACCATTCGCTGGCGGTGGAAGCGGGCGGTTTCGACAAGCAGGCGTTCGAGAAAAACCGCGCCATCGAAGACCGGCGCAACGAAGACCGTTTCCACTTCATCAACTGGACCAAAAAGGCCTTCAAGAACGTTGATGTGATCCCGCCGGGCAACGGCATCATGCACCAGATCAACCTGGAGAAAATGTCGCCGGTGATCCAGGTGCGTGAAGGCGTCGCGTTCCCCGACACCTGCGTCGGCACCGACAGCCACACCCCGCACGTCGATGCGTTGGGCGTGATCGCCATCGGCGTAGGCGGCCTTGAAGCCGAGAGCGTGATGCTCGGTCGCGCGTCGTGGATGCGTCTGCCGGAAAGCGTTGGCGTCGAACTGACCGGCAAGCTGCAACCGGGCATCACCGCCACCGACATGGTGCTGGCGCTGACCGAATACCTGCGCAAACAGAAAGTCGTCGGCGCATGGCTGGAGTTCTTCGGCGAAGGTGCGGCTGCTCTGACCCTCGGCGACCGTGCGACCATCTCCAACATGGCCCCGGAATACGGCGCCACCGCAGCGATGTTCTACATCGATCAGCAGACTATCGACTACCTGAAACTCACCGGTCGTGAAGACCAGCAAGTGCAGCTCGTCGAGCAGTACGCCAAGCTCACCGGCCTGTGGGCGGATAGTCTGAAAGGCGCGCAATACGAGCGTGGCCTGACTTTCGATCTGTCCTCGGTGGTGCGTAACATGGCCGGCCCGAGCAACCCGCACGCTCGCGTTGCAGTGTCGGATCTGGCGGCCAAAGGCATCTCCGGGCAGTGGGATGACGTGCCGGGGCAAATGCCTGACGGCGCGGTGATCATCGCCGCCATCACCAGTTGCACCAACACCAGCAACCCGCGCAACGTCATCGCTGCCGGCCTGCTCGCGCGCAACGCCAACAAGCTTGGCCTGACGCGCAAACCGTGGGTGAAATCCTCGCTGGCGCCGGGTTCGAAAACCGTGGCGCTGTACCTCGACGAAGCGGGGCTGACCACTGAACTGGAGCAGCTCGGTTTCGGCGTTGTCGCCTTCGCTTGCACCACCTGCAACGGCATGTCCGGCGCACTCGATCCGCTGATCCAGCAAGAGATCATCGACCGCGATCTGTATGCCACCGCCGTGCTCTCGGGCAACCGCAATTTCGACGGCCGCATCCACCCGTACGCCAAGCAAGCGTTCCTCGCGTCGCCGCCGCTGGTGGTGGCGTACGCCATCGCCGGGACCATCCGTTTCGACATCGAGAAGGATGTGTTGGGCGTGGTCGACGGCAAGGAAATCCGCCTGAAAGATATCTGGCCGAGCGATGAAGAAATCGACGCCGTGGTGAAGTCTTCGGTCAAGCCTGAGCAGTTCCGTCAGGTCTACATTCCGATGTTCGCCGTCCACGAAGACACCGGCCCGAAAGTCACGCCGCTGTACGACTGGCGCGAGATGAGCACCTACATCCGCCGTCCGCCGTACTGGGAAGGCGCACTGGCCGGCGCGCGTCCGCTGAAGGGCATGCGCCCGCTCGCGGTGCTGCCGGACAACATCACCACCGATCACCTGTCGCCCTCCAACGCGATCATGCTCGACAGCGCCGCTGGCGAATACCTGGCGAAAATGGGCCTGCCGGAAGAGGACTTCAACTCGTACGCAACGCACCGTGGCGACCACTTGACCGCACAGCGCGCGACCTTCGCCAACCCGAAACTGTTCAACGAAATGGTCGTGGAAAACGGCAAGGTCAAACAGGGTTCGCTGGCGCGTGTCGAGCCGGAAGGCAAGGTCATGCGCATGTGGGAAGCCATCGAAACCTACATGGAACGCAAGCAGCCGCTGATCATCATCGCCGGCGCCGATTACGGTCAGGGATCGTCCCGCGACTGGGCGGCGAAAGGCGTGCGTCTGGCCGGTGTCGAGGCGATCGCCGCTGAAGGTTTCGAGCGCATTCACCGCACCAACCTGGTGGGCATGGGCGTGTTGCCGCTGGAGTTCAAAGCGGGCACCGACCGTCACACCCTGGCCATCGACGGCAGCGAAACCTACGACGTGATCGGTGAGCGCAAACCGCGCGCGGATCTAACCTTGGTGATCCATCGCAAGAATGGCGAGCGCGTTGAGGTGCCGGTGACTTGCCGTCTGGATACCGCTGAAGAAGTGTCGATCTACGAGGCTGGCGGCGTGTTGCAACGCTTCGCTCAGGACTTCCTTGAAGAGTCGGCGGTTGCCGTTTAAATCAACTGATGTGGGCGTGGGGTTTCAGGCCCCATGCCCTCGTTAAGGAGCATCATGGCTCACGCACCACAAATAAAGATTCCCGCCACCTACATGCGCGGTGGTACCAGCAAAGGCGTATTCTTCAGCCTCAAGGATCTGCCCGAAGCGGCGCAGGTTCCCGGTCCGGTTCGCGACGCTTTATTGCTGCGCGTCATCGGCAGCCCCGACCCGTACGACAAGCAAATCGATGGCATGGGCGGCGCCACGTCCAGCACCAGCAAAACCGTGATCCTGTCGAAAAGCACCAAGGCTCATCACGACGTCGATTACCTGTTTGGTCAGGTCTCCATCGACAAGCCGTTCGTGGACTGGAGCGGCAACTGCGGCAACCTCTCGGCTGCGGTCGGTTCGTTCGCCATCAGCAATGGTCTCGTCGATGCCAGTCGCATTCCGCACAACGGTGTCGCGGTGGTGCGCGTGTGGCAGGCCAACATTGGCAAAACCATTATTGCCCACGTGCCGATCACCAACGGCGAAGTGCAGGAAACCGGTGATTTCGAACTCGACGGCGTGACCTTTCCGGCCGCTGAAGTGCAAGTCGAATTCATGGACCCGGCGGCGGAAGAAGAGGGCGGCGGAGGGGCGATGTTTCCTACCGGCAACCTGATCGATGAGCTGGAAGTGCCGGGCGTTGGCACGTTCAAGGCGACCATGATCAACGCCGGCATCCCGACGATTTTCGTCAACGCCGAAGACATTGGTTACACCGGGACCGAGTTGCAAAGCGCGATCAACAGCGATCCGCAAGCGCTGCAGATGTTTGAGAAGATTCGGGCTTATGGCGCGCTGCGCATGGGCCTGATCTCCAATCTGGACGAAGCGGCCAAGCGGCAGCACACGCCGAAAGTCGCGTTTGTCGCCAAGCCTGCAGATTACGTGGCGTCCAGTGGCAAAGCGGTTGGCGCCGGTGATGTGGATTTGCTGGTGCGCGCGTTGTCGATGGGCAAGTTGCACCACGCGATGATGGGCACGGCGGCGGTGGCGATCGGTACGGCGGCGGCTATTTCCGGCACGCTGGTGAACCTTGCTGCAGGTGGCGTTGAACGCAATGCTGTGCGCTTCGGACATCCGTCCGGAACGTTGCGCGTTGGCGCTGAAGCCAGTCTGGAAAACGGTGAGTGGGTGGTGAAGAAAGCCATCATGAGCCGCAGTGCGCGCGTGCTGATGGAAGGTTACGTGCGCATTCCCGGAGATTCGTTCTGATCCAAGAGCTTTACCCTCACCCCAGCCCTCTCCCGGAGGGAGAGGGAGCCGACCGAGGTGTCTTGGGTTGTACATCGACCTGAAAGATCGAGTCGATTATGGATTTTAAGGGCCGACCGAGGTTTCTGGGTTGTACATCGACCTGAAAGATCGAGTCGATTATGGATTTTAAGGGCCGACCGAGGTTTCTGGGGTTGTACATCGACCTGAAAGATTGAGGCGATTATGGATTTTGAGCGCCGACCGAGGTGTATGGGATGTTCATCGATCTAATCGATTATGGATTCAATGTAGATCGCTCACGTCGGCGGACCTCTACAGCATCCCCCAATCGGTTCCCTCTCCCTTGGGAGAGGGCTAGGGTGAGGGGCTCTCCCACTGAAAAAACACAAAAAGAGCAGGCCCCCCCAGACCTGCAATCAAGCAAACCAGCCAAGCCCTGAGGAAGACCGCCCCACTCATCATTTCCGCACAGGAGAACCGCAATGAGCGCCAACGTCGACCTGAACAACCGCCCCGACTACGACCGTGTCCTGCAGGACATCGCCGACTATGTCCTCACCTTCAAAACCGAATCTGCCGAAGCCCTCGACACCGCCCGCAACTGCCTGATGGACACGCTGGGCTGTGGCCTGCTGGCATTGCGTTTCCCTGAATGCACCAAGCACCTTGGCCCGATGGTCGAAGGCACCGTCGTGCCGTTTGGCGCACGAGTCCCCGGCACGTCTTTTCGCCTCGACCCGGTCAAAGCCGCGTGGGACATCGGCTGCATCGTCCGCTGGCTCGACTACAACGACACCTGGCTCGCCGCCGAGTGGGGGCATCCCTCAGACAACCTCGGCGGCATTCTCGCGGTTGCGGATCACTTGTCGCAGAAGCGCGTGGCCAACGCTGAAGCACCGCTGACCATTCGCGATGTGCTGGAAGCAATGATCATGGCCCACGAGATTCAAGGCGTGATTGCCTTGGAAAACTCCTTCAATCGTGTAGGACTCGATCACGTCATTCTGGTGAAAGTCGCCTCAACCGCCGTCACCGCCAAACTGATGGGCGCCAATCGCGAGCAACTGTTGTCGGCGTTGTCCCACGCGTTTGCCGATGGTCAGGCGCTGCGCACTTACCGTCATGCCCCCAACGCTGGTTCGCGAAAATCCTGGGCGGCGGGAGATGCGTCGAGTCGCGGTGTACGTCTGGCTGACATTGCCATGCGCGGCGAGATGGGCATTCCCGGGGTGCTGACTGCGAAACAGTGGGGTTTTTATGACGTGTTGTTCAGCCATACCAACAGCGATCTGGCGTTGAAACCGGAAGATAAACGCGCCTTCAGTTTCTCGCGCGCGTTCGGCAGTTACGTGATGGAAAACGTCCTGTTCAAGATCAGCTTCCCCGCCGAATTCCACGCGCAAACGGCTTGCGAAGCGGCGGTGACCCTGCATCCGCAAGTGCGCAACCGTCTGCATGAAATCGACCGCATCGTTATCACCACTCATGAATCGGCGATTCGCATCATTTCCAAGGTCGGGCCGCTGGCCAATGCCGCCGACCGCGACCACTGCATCCAGTACATGACCGCCGTGCCACTGGCCTTCGGCAATTTGGTCGCCGAGCAATACGAAGACGATTTCCACCGGGCGCATCCGATCATCGATGTGTTGCGCGAGAAAATGGTCATCGTTGAAGAACCGCGTTTCACCCGCGAATACCTCGAAGCCGACAAACGCTCGATTGCCAACGCCGTACAGGTGTTTTTCAAGGATGGCAGCAGCACAGACAACGTCGTGGTGGAATACCCGATCGGTCATCGCCGGCGCCGTGTCGAGGGCATTCCTTTGCTGGAGGACAAGTTCAAGGCCAATCTGGCCACACGGTTCACCGGCCAGCGTAGCGGCGAAATCTTTTCGTTGTGCAAGGATCAGGCGCTTCTGGAGTCCACCCCGGTAAACCGTTTCGTCGACCTACTTGTGATCTGACGAAAAACCTGTAGGAGCTGCCGCAGGCTGCGATCTTTTGACTTTGATTGTAAAAAACAAGATCAAAAGATCGCAGCCTTCGGCAGTTCCTACACGGGCCGCGTACGCCATTTTTCGATGGGCAATTTGGTGATGGCAAACCCGCTCAACAGGATCGCCGAATAGATCATCAGCTCCCGGGACAGGGTTTGCCCTTCGTACCAGGCGCCGATGATCACGGCGAACACCGGAAAAATGATGAACACGAACGACAGAATGATCGGGCTCAGGCGTTTGAGCAGCAAAAAGTAAACGATGAATCCACCGACCGACGCCACCAGCCCGAGATAGAGCAGGGCACCCCATGAGCGCGTCGTGATGTCCTGAAAAACCGGCGCCTCAACGCTCAAGCCGACAATAAATAACATCGCCCCGGCGATGCCGATGGGCAGCGTGTTGTAGGTGATCACGCTGATCGCACTGCCGTGTTTTTTCGTCACCACGTAGCACAGCGCATGCATCACGGCGGCACAGAGAATCGCCAGCACTCCCAGCCATTCGGCCTGATCCAGATGCAAACCCTGGCTGCGAATAATCATGAACAGGCTGCCGAAACCAATCGCGATGCCGAGCATTTGCGACGGGTAGATTTTCTCGCGCAGAAACAGCGCGGAAAACAACAGGATAAACACCGGCATGCAACTGAACAGCAGCGCTGTCAGGCCGGACGAGACGTGCATTTCGCCGTAGTTGAGCAGGTAGTAAGGCAGGCTGAAATACGACAGCGTGACGAACACGAAGAACCAGCGACTTTGCCGGGGAAACAACAGCGGTTCCTTGCGCAACAACGCGAAGCTGAGGAACAGCGGAAACGCGATCAGAAAGCGCAGTCCCGCGGCGGTCAGCGGCGGCACGCTTTCCACGGCAATCTTGATCCCCAACCATGTGGTGCCCCAACTCAGGCAGACAATCAGAAACAAGGTGCTGGTGAGCAGTCCGGCGAGCCAGGGTTTGCTGATGTTCATCGGTGTGCTGACGGCAGTCGACATGTGGGCGTACTCCGAACGGTGGAATTGACCTGATCGCGGAAACGGTCTATTTCTGATTGAACCTGTTTTCAACACGCTATTCGGGGTGACAATGACTGTCAAAGTAAGTATTGCCATGGTGTCAATCCTCCGTGACGGACTAAGCAATGGCGTCGGCGTGAAGTACAAACGCCTCGCCGAAGGTGTCGCTCAGGCCATCGATGAGGGTGTTATCGAGGCCGGTTGCAAGTTGCCACCGCATCGGTTGTTGGCCGACAGCCTCGGCGTGACCATCGGTACGATCAGCCGTGCCTACGGTGAGCTGGAACGTGTGGGATTGGTCGTCGCCCGTGTAGGCGATGGCACTTACGTGCGTCAGCGCGGGATGGATCGGCCGCAGGACAAAGGCTTTCGCAATGTCAGCGATGAGCCATCCACCTGCCTGGACATGAGTCGAAATCAACCGATGCCCGGACAGGAAGCCGAACTCATGCGTCAAAGTCTGTTGGATCTGGCCAACGAGCCAGGCGTCCTGCGGCAATTGAGCGGGTACACCGCTGAAGCCGGGATGGCACGGCATCGCGTGGCGGGAGCGGTGTGGCTCAGCCATGGCGAATTCGTGCCGCACGCCGATCAGGTGCTGTGCGTCAACGGTGGTCAACATGGTTTGCTGTGCGCGTTGATGGGACTGCTCAAGGCCGGCGACACGCTGGTCACCGAGCATTTGTCCTACCCGGGATTGATCAGTGTCGCCCGTCAGTTGGGCATAAGACTGCTTGGCGCGGCGATGGATGACGAAGGACTTTTGCCTTCGGCGCTGGAGGATGTCTGCCGTCAGCATCGTGTTTCGGCGCTGTATTGCACACCGACAATCCAGAATCCTACGGCGGCGGTGATGTCCGTCCCACGGCGCGAGGCGATTGCCGAAGTCTGTCGCCAACACAATCTGCTGATCATCGAAGACGAAGCGCATGCCGTGCTGGATCGCCAGCGGCCGTTGCCGCTGAGTTATTTCGCCCCGGAGCGTTCAGTGTTGATCGGCAGTTTGAGCAAGGCTGTTTCGGCGGGATTGCGCGTCGGTTACCTGCATGCGCCGCAGGCGTTGGTCGGGCGTTTGAGTGCAGCCGTTCGTGCGACGTGCTGGATGGCCAATCCGTTATCGATGGAGGTCGCCAGTCTGTGGATTGAAAGCGGTATGGCCGAGCGTTTGCTGGACGAGCAGATCAGCGAGATCGCTCGGCGCAAGGCCTTGGTGGCGCCTGTTCTGCAGGGCTTGGACTACAAGACTCACCCCTACAGTCCGCATTTCTGGGTGCAAGTGCCTGAGCTGTGGCGGGCGTCGCAGATTGCGGCGGAGTTGAAGGAGAACAATTATCTGGTCGCTACCGCTGAGGCGTTTGCGGTGGGGCATGCAGTGGTGCCGCAGTTCATTCGGGTGAGTGTGTGTAATTCGGTGGGGGATGATCGGTTGTTGCTTGCAGGTTTTGAAGCTTTAAGTCAGGCACTGACAGAGACAGTGTGATCGTTCATCGCGAGCAGGCTCACTCCTACAATGAATCTCTGTCGTCCACATGATCTGTGCCCGCTGAAGATCAACTGTAGGAGTGAGCCTGCTCGCGATAGCGGTCGCACAGACACCGCAAATCTATTTGAAGCGCCGCTCGACACCTTTCTCCACCAGAATCTTCGCCGAAATCTCTTCCACCGAAAAATGCGTGGAGTTGATGTTGGGAATATTTTCGCGGCGGAACAGATTCTCTACTTCACGCACTTCGAATTCGCACTGGGCGTAACTCGAATAACGGCTGTTTGGCTTGCGTTCGTTGCGGATCGCGGTGAGGCGATCGGGATCGATGGTCAGGCCGAACAGCTTGTGCTGATGGGCGCGCAGGGCGTTCGGCAGGGTCAGGCGTTCCATGTCGTCTTCGGTCAGCGGATAGTTCGCCGCGCGGATGCCGAACTGCATCGCCATGTACAGACACGTCGGGGTTTTGCCGCATCGCGACACGCCCACTAGTATCAGGTCGGCTTTGTCGTAATAGTGGGTGCGCGCCCCGTCGTCGTTGTCGAGGGCAAAGTTGACCGCCTCGATGCGCTCCATGTAATTGGAGTTGTGCCCGATCGAATGGGACTTGCCGACGGTGTAGGAAGAATGCTCGGTCAGTTCCTGCTCCAGCGGGGCGAGGAAGGTCGAGAAAATGTCGATCATGAAACCATTGGACGTTGCGAGAATCTCACGGATGTCCTGATTGACGATGGTATCGAAGATGATTGGGCGAAAGCCGTCGGTTTCGGCGGCTTTGTTGATTTGTTGTACCATGGCCCGCGCTTTTTCAACGCTGTCGATGTACGGTCGCGTGAATTTGCTGAAGGTAATGTTTTCGAACTGCGCCAGAAGGCTTTGACCCAGGGTTTCGGCGGTAATGCCGGTGCCATCGGAGATGAAGAAAGCAGATCGTTTCATTTGCACCTTGGGCCTTAAGTGAGTGTCCTGTGTTGCATAGGAATGCCGATGTGGCGGCGCCTGTTGTCGCCATACTACGTTGCCGCTCCTCGCCATAGCCAGCTATGACTTGTCGCGGCGCCTTGTCTGGCAACAACAGTCACTCGCCACATCGGCATGCCTATGCAACACAGGACACTTATGAGCATTCTTGGATATGATAGGCGCGATTTGTTGGCCGCCAATGGCCAGCATTCTCACTTATTTTCCAGGTCCAGGCCATACAACCGGCCAAGGCTCCCCCGGGCCGCCGGTTTCTGAGCTTTTCCAACACAGTTAGTGGAGAGATCACCTTGGTAGAGTACGTAGTTTCCCTCGATAAGCTCGGCAAACACGATGTTGAGCATGTGGGGGGCAAGAACGCATCCCTGGGCGAGATGATCAGCAACCTGGCAGGCGCCGGTGTGTCGGTCCCTGGCGGCTTTGCCACCACCGCCCAGGCCTATCGCGACTTCCTCGAACTGAGCGGCTTGAACGACCAGATCCACCAGGCCCTCGACGCGCTTGACGTCGACGACGTCAACGCCCTGGCCAAGACCGGCGCACAGATCCGCCAATGGATCATGGAAGCCGAATTCCCCGAAAAACTGAATGCCGAAATCCGCACCGCGTTCGCCGCGCTGTCGGCCGGCAACCCTGACGTGGCCGTGGCCGTGCGTTCTTCCGCCACCGCCGAAGACTTGCCGGACGCCTCGTTCGCCGGTCAGCAGGAAACCTTCCTGAACATCCGTGGTGTGGAAAACGTTATCCGCGCCGCCAAAGAGGTGTTCGCTTCGCTGTTCAACGACCGTGCCATTTCCTACCGCGTGCACCAGGGCTTCGACCACAAACTGGTCGCCCTGTCGGCTGGCGTGCAGCGCATGGTGCGTTCGGAAACCGGCACTGCCGGCGTGATGTTCACCCTCGATACCGAATCGGGCTTCCGTGACGTGGTGTTCATCACCGGCGCTTACGGTCTGGGCGAAACCGTTGTACAAGGCGCGGTCAACCCGGATGAGTTCTACGTGCACAAGGGCACGCTGGAGGCCGGTCGTCCGGCGATCCTGCGTCGCAATCTGGGCAGCAAAGCCATCAAGATGATCTACGGCGACGAGGCCAAGGCCGGTCGTTCGGTCAAGACCATCGACGTTGAAAAGGCTGACCGTGCGCGTTTCTGCCTGAGCGACGCTGAAGTCAGCGAGCTGGCCAAGCAAGCGATGATCATCGAAAAGCATTACGGCTGCCCGATGGACATCGAGTGGGCCAAGGACGGTGACGACGGCAAGCTGTACATCGTGCAGGCCCGTCCGGAAACCGTGAAAAGCCGCACCCAGGCCAACGTCATGGAACGTTACCTGTTGAAAGAAACCGGCACCGTGCTGGTGGAAGGTCGCGCCATCGGCCAGCGCATCGGCGCCGGTAAAGTGCGCATCATCAAAGACGTCTCCGAAATGGACAAAGTCCAGCCGGGCGACGTGCTCGTATCCGACATGACCGACCCGGACTGGGAACCGGTGATGAAGCGCGCCAGCGCCATCGTCACCAACCGTGGCGGGCGTACCTGCCACGCGGCGATCATCGCTCGCGAGCTGGGCATCCCGGCAGTGGTCGGTTGCGGTAACGCCACCCAACTGCTGAAGGATGGTCAGGGCGTGACCGTGTCCTGCGCCGAGGGCGACACCGGTTACATCTTCGAAGGCGAGCTGGGCTTCGACATCAAGAAGAACTCCGTCGACGCCATGCCGGAGCTGCCGTTCAAGATCATGATGAACGTCGGCAACCCGGACCGCGCCTTCGATTTCGCGCAACTGCCGAACGCCGGTGTGGGCCTGGCCCGTCTGGAATTCATCATCAACCGCATGATCGGCGTCCACCCGAAAGCGCTGTTGAACTACGACGGTCTGCCGCAGGAAATCAAGGACAGCGTCGACAAGCGTATCGCCGGTTACAACGACCCGGTCGACTTCTACGTCGACAAACTGGTGGAAGGCATCAGCACCCTGGCTGCAGCGTTCACGCCGAAAAAAGTCATCGTGCGTCTGTCGGACTTCAAGTCCAACGAATACGCCAACCTGATCGGCGGCAAGCTCTACGAGCCGGAAGAAGAAAACCCGATGCTGGGCTTCCGTGGCGCTTCGCGTTACATCAGCGAATCGTTCCGCGACTGCTTCGAGCTTGAATGCCGCGCGCTGAAACGTGTGCGCAACGAGATGGGCCTGACCAACGTTGAAATCATGGTGCCGTTCGTCCGTACCCTCGGTGAAGCCAGCCAGGTCGTCGATCTGCTCGCCGAAAATGGCTTGAAGCGCGGCGAGAACGGTCTGCGCGTGATCATGATGTGCGAGCTGCCATCCAACGCGATCCTTGCTGAAGAATTCCTTGAGTTCTTCGATGGTTTCTCGATCGGCTCCAACGACCTGACTCAGCTGACATTGGGTCTGGATCGCGATTCGGGCATCATCGCGCACCTGTTCGACGAGCGTAATCCGGCAGTCAAGAAGCTCTTGGCCAACGCGATTGCCGCGTGCAACAAGGCCGGCAAGTACATCGGTATCTGCGGTCAGGGGCCGTCCGACCACCCGGATCTGGCCAAGTGGCTGATGGAACAGGGCATCGAAAGCGTGTCGCTGAACCCGGACACTGTACTGGAAACCTGGTTCTTCCTCGCCGAAGGCCAAACCCCGGCTTGATCAACATGTGAACGGACCGTTCCCCTGTAGGAGCGAGCCTGCTCGCGAAGACGGCATAACATCCGCCATAAATGTCGGCTGATACACCGCAATCGCGAGCAGGCTCACTCCTACAAGGGGCGGGCTTTGAGATTGAAGTAGGGCGAGCGCCTTCGGATGCCGCCCTTTTTTGTGCAAGAGCATTATGCAAAGCAGCAGCAACCTGTTTCCTGTCGCCCTGATCAGCGCCGAACGGCGTGGTGATCTGAGCGAAGACGTGTATCGACTGAAACCCGGCAACAGTCCCGACTGGTCCGTGGAAATCGCTGTGACCCGTTTGGGCATGGCTGATGACTCGCAGCCACGCGGCGTGCCGGTGATTCTGCTGCACGGCAGTTTTTCCAATCGGCGCTTCTGGTTTTCACCGAAAGGTCTGGGGCTGGGCGCGTATCTGACGCGACTGGGTTTCGACGTGTGGATTCCGGAGATGCGCGGCCACGGCTTGTCGCAGCGCAACGAGGAATACCGACGCAACCGTGTCGCCGATTATGCCCGTTACGACTTGCCGGCGATTGCTGCGTTCGTGCGTGAGCAGAGCGGGCAGATTCCGCACTGGATCGGCCATTCGCTGGGCGGTATCACCTTGGCGGCTGCGCTCGGTGGCGAATACCTAGGCGAGCCTGCCGTAGCTTCGGCGGCGTTTTTCGGCACCCAGGTCAGCCGTACTTACTGGCCGCTGAAAATCCCGCCAGTGGAGTGGAGTGGTCGCTTCATTCTCAAGCGTTTTGCGCAATTGTCTGGCTCTCGCCTCAAGCGCGGTCCAGAGGATGAACCAATCGGTCTGGCCATCGAGAGCATGCGCTGGTACGGCTTGTTCGGCCGTTTTGGTGACAAGGACAAGGATTGGTGGGCAGGGCTGGCTGATGTTCAGGTGCCGGTATTGGCGGTGAGCGCGGCGGGTGATCATCAGGATCCGACTTGGGCCTGCCGCAAGTTGTTCGAACAGATTGGCGCCGAACACAAGCAGTTCATCAATCTGGGGCGTGATCAGGGCTTCAACGACAATTTCGGCCATGTTGAAATGCTGGTGAGCAAAGCGGCGCAGGTTGAAGTGTGGCCGTTGGTGGCGCGCTGGTTGAGCGATCAGCAGACACCGTTGCTGGGTGATAAGCCGGATCTGGCCGCAGCAGTCTGAAGTCGCGCCGCTGAAAAGGGCGTTTCGTTCAGATTGGCTTGCGGCTAAGATATGACGCATTGTGCGGTTCTGGTCATTTTTGGTGGCTGTTTAGCTATTACGTTTCAGCGTTTGTTCAGGTTCGTTCAGCGACCATGGGATGGACTAAGGTAAACAGCGACCGCCGGATCTCGTCTCAACAGAATGCGTCATCCTTGATCGTCTTCCTTGTTACAGGAGTTTTTCGATGAACCATTACCTCACGCCTGACCTGTGCGATGCCTATCCGGAGCTGGTGCAGGTGCTGGAACCGATGTTCAGCAATTTCGGCGGCCGTGATTCGTTCGGCGGCGAAATCGTGACCGTCAAATGCTTCGAAGACAACTCTCTGGTCAAGGAGCAGGCTGACCTCAAGGGCAACGGCAAGGTGCTGGTGGTTGATGGCGGCGGTTCTCTGCGCAGGGCCCTGTTGGGCGACATGATTGCCGAGAAGGCCGCCAAAAACGGTTGGGAAGGGCTGGTGATCTACGGCTGCATTCGTGACGTCGACGTTATCGCGCAAACCGATCTGGGCGTGCAGGCACTGGCCAGCCACCCGATGAAAACCGAAAAACGCGGCCTCGGTGACCTGAATGTCCCGGTGACTTTCGCCGGCGTGACGTTCCACCCGGGCCAGTACATTTATGCGGACAACAACGGCGTGATCATCTCGCCGAGCCCGCTGAAGATGCCTGAATAAGCCTGTCGACAAAGGGATGCGGATGTTCGAGGAAGAAAACGCGCAATGGGGGCTGGTGCATGCCCTGGTGCTGGACGGAAAAGGCGGTGCGCGTTCGATAGCCAGGACTGAGCTCGACGATTTGCGGCTGCAGGCCCATGAAAGCCTGTGGCTGCATTGGGATCGCAGTCATCCGCAGACCCAGACGTGGCTGCGCAAATCCAGCGGGCTCAACGAATTCACCTGCGACTTGCTGCTGGAAGAGAACACGCGACCGCGTTTGTTGCCGCTGCCGGATTCCGAGCTGCTGCTGTTCCTGCGCGGAGTCAATCTCAACCCGGGCGCCGAGCCGGAAGACATGGTCTCGGTGCGGATTTTTGCCTCCGCCCAACGCGTCATCTCTTTGCGTTTGCGTCCTCTGCGTGCAACAGATGAGTTGCTGGCGCAATTGGCGGACGGCAAAGGCCCGAAAACGGCTTCTGAACTCATTCTTTATCTGGCGCAGTTCCTCACCAACAAGGTGCAGGATCTGGTCACTTGCCTCTCGGAAATCGCCGATGAAGAAGAAGAAAAGATGGATGCCGACGAACGGTATACTCCCGAGCATGGGGCCATTTTGCACATCCGCCGCAGGGCCGCCGGACTGAAGCGTTTTCTCGCACCGCAGCGGGATATTTTCGGTCAATTGACGCGGATCAAAATGCCGTGGTTCGTCGATGACGATGCCGATTACTGGAACGAATTGAACAACAGCCTGACCCGCTATCTCGAAGAACTGGAATTGACCCGAGAGCGTGTGGGGCTTGTGCTGGAGGCTGAAGACCGGCGTTTGAGCGAGCGTATGAATCGCACGATGTACCGTTTCGGCATCATCACCTGCATCTTTCTACCGATGAGTTTCATCACCGGTTTGCTGGGTATAAATGTTGGCGGAATTCCCTTCGCCAGCAGCCCTTATGGTTTCCTGATCGCCTGTTTGACGGTGCTCGCCCTGGCCTTCGGTCAGTGGTGGTTATTTCGTCGTTTGCGCTGGGTCTGAACATGGTGCATGTGACCCGACCAAATCTGCCCGCGTCTTTCACAGACATCACGAGAGGTGCGTATGCACGATCCGTTTGAACAGTCTTTGCGCGACATGCTCAACGCTTCGCCGTCCAGCCGCGACGACGATGCCTGCCTGGGCCGCGTACTCAAAACCGCCAACCGCCAGGTTGGCGCCGGTGATCTGTTCAGCCTGCTGGGCCGTTGGCTGCCCGCGCTGATGATTGCCCTGAATAATGGATCGGCGCATGTTTCGCCGGTTTCCCGTCTTCGTAAACCTACCGCTCGCACTGCTGATAAGGCTGATTGAATATGGAACTCGACCTCTGGACTCAGAGCCTCGTCACTGCAATGACTGCGTTGTGGACCAAAGTAGCCAACTTCATTCCGAACCTGTTCGGCGCGCTGGTCGTGCTGCTGTTGGGTTTCGTCGTGGCCAAGCTGCTCGATACCTTGCTGTCCAAGCTGCTTGCCAAACTGGGCCTCGATCGTCTGATGGGCGGCACCGGCCTGACCAAATTGATGTCGCGAGCCGGGCTGCAAGTGCCGATCTCGACCTTGATCGGCAAAATCGTCTATTGGTTCGTTCTGCTGATATTTTTGGTTTCTGCAGCAGAATCCCTTGGACTTGAGCGAGTTTCAGCTACGCTGGATATGTTGGCGCTGTATTTGCCGAAAGTATTCGGCGCGGCCCTGGTATTGCTGGTAGGTGTTTTGCTCGCGCAACTGGCCAACGGGCTGGTGCGCGGGGCGGCAGAAGGCGTAGGCCTGGACTACGCTTCCGGGCTGGGACGTATTGCTCAGGGGCTGGTGATCATCATCAGCATCTCGGTTGCGATCAGTCAGCTCGAGGTCAAGACTGACCTGCTGAACCATGTGATTGTCATTGTATTGATTACCGTTGGTCTGGCGGTTGCGCTGGCCATGGGTTTGGGAAGCCGGGAAATTGCCGGTCAGATTCTTGCGGGAATCTATGTGCGTGAGTTGTATCAGGTTGGGCAACAAGTGCGTGTTGGCGAGGTCGAAGGCCAGATCGAAGAGATCGGCACGGTTAAAACCACATTGCTGACCGATGAGGGTGAGCTAGTCTCTCTCTCCAATCGGATCCTGCTGGAACAGCATGTGAGTAGCCGCTAATCCGGCAAACCCTGCTAATGTATGCCGCCGCAAAATGCCAGCTGATGCTGGTTGCGGTGGACATTGACCTGACTGTCGGCACGACTTGTTTTGAATAAAGCCCAAACGCTATCTACGCGCTACGACCCCCGCGAGCTCTCTGATGAGGAGTTGGTCGCGCGCTCGCATACCGAGCTGTTTCACGTGACGCGCGCCTATGAAGAACTGATGCGGCGTTACCAGCGAACATTATTTAACGTCTGTGCGAGATATCTTGGGAACGATCGCGACGCAGACGATGTCTGTCAGGAAGTCATGTTGAAGGTGCTGTATGGCCTGAAGAACTTCGAGGGGAAATCGAAGTTCAAGACATGGCTATACAGCATCACGTACAACGAATGTATTACGCAGTATCGGAAGGAACGGCGAAAGCGTCGCTTGATGGACGCATTGAGTCTTGACCCCCTCGAGGAAGCGTCCGAAGAAAAGGCGCCCAAACCCGAGGAGAAGGGCGGACTTGATCGCTGGCTGGTGTATGTGAACCCGATCGACCGCGAAATTCTGGTGCTACGATTTGTCGCAGAGCTGGAGTTTCAGGAGATCGCAGACATCATGCACATGGGTTTGAGTGCGACAAAAATGCGTTACAAACGTGCTCTAGATAAATTGCGTGAGAAATTTGCAGGCATTGCTGAAACTTAGTTCAGCGCAAATATCTCTTACGTGTAGGCAAGTTCTGATAGACTTGCCGCCGAGTTGTCCCCCGGTTTGCGGGACTGCTTCACAATCACCAGATGGGGATTTAACGGATGAAACTGAAAAACACCTTGGGCTTGGCCATTGGTTCTCTGATTGCCGCCACTTCGTTCGGCGCTCTGGCACAAGGCCAAGGCGCAGTTGAAATCGAAGGCTTCGCAAAGAAAGAACAATTCGACAGCGCTCGTAACTTCAAGAACAACGGCAACCTGTTCGGCGGTTCGATCGGTTACTTCCTGACCGACGACGTTGAACTGCGTCTGGGCTACGATGAAGTTCACAACGTACGTGCCGACGATGGCAAGAACGTAAAAGGCGCTAACACCGCCCTGGACGCTCTGTACCACTTCAACAACCCAGGCGACATGCTGCGTCCATACGTCTCGGCCGGTTTCTCCGACCAGAGCATCGACCAGAACGGTTCGAACGGTCGTAACCGTTCTACCTTCGCTAACCTGGGCGCTGGTGCCAAGCTGTACTTCACCGATAACTTCTACGCTCGTGCTGGCGTTGAAGCTCAATACAACATCGACCAGGGCGACACCGAGTGGGCTCCTAGCGTCGGTATCGGTGTGAACTTCGGTGGCGGCTCCAAGCCTGCTGCTGCTCCAGTTCCAGCACCAGCTGAAGTCTGCTCCGACAGCGACAACGACGGCGTTTGCGACAACGTTGACAAGTGCCCGGACACCCCAGCCAACGTAACTGTTGACGCTGACGGCTGCCCAGCAGTTGCTGAAGTTGTTCGTGTTGAGCTGGACGTTAAGTTCGATTTCGACAAGTCTGTTGTTAAAACCAACAGCTACGGCGACATCAAGAACCTGGCTGATTTCATGAAGCAGTACCCATCCACCACCACTACTGTTGAAGGTCACACTGACTCCGTCGGTCCTGACGCTTACAACCAGAAACTGTCTGAGCGTCGTGCAAACGCCGTTAAGCAAGTTCTGACCAACCAGTACGGTGTTGAATCGTCCCGCGTTCAGTCTGTTGGCTACGGCGAATCCCGCCCAGTTGCTGACAACAAAACTGAAGCTGGCCGTGCTGTTAACCGTCGCGTAGAAGCGCAGGTTGAAGCTCAAGCTAAGTAATTAGCTGCCGCTCCGAGAAAAGCCCGGCTTAGGCCGGGCTTTTCTTTGTCTGCGATTTGGCTTTGAAGCTTTAAAAGACCGCAGCCTTCAGCAGCTCCTACATGAATTCTGCATACGTCCTGTAGGAGTTGCCGCAGGCTGCGATCTTTTGCTCTTCAACAACAGCCGCCACCGCACCAATCACCAGAATCGCCGGGCTTCTCAATCCGAAAACACCTGCGTCATCACTCATGCCCATCAGATCACTCCGACATTCGCGCTGCTGCGGCAGTGAAGCATTCTCGATCATCGCCACCGGCGTATCTGCCGCCATCCCGCCCGCCAACAACTGGTCGCGAATCTCGCCCAGTTTTGCCACGCCCATGTAAATCACCAGCGTCGTGCCACCCTGCGCCAGCGCCTGCCAGTTCAATTCGCTGTCATCCTGGGTGTGCGCAGTCACCAGCGTCACGCCACGCGCGACCCCGCGCAAAGTCAGCGGAATATCACACTGCGTCGCCCCGGCCAGCCCGGCAGTGATGCCATTGACCAGCTCCACCTCAACCCCTCGCTGACGCAGCCACTGCGCCTCTTCACCGCCACGGCCGAAAATGCACGGATCGCCGCCCTTGAGCCGCACCACGCACTTGCCTTGGCGGGCGTAACGCAGCATCAGTCGATGGATAAACGCCTGCGGAGTGGAACGGCAACCGCCGCGTTTCCCTACGGCAATAATGCGCGCGCCGGGGCAGTGCTCCAGCACCACGTCGTTGACCAGATCGTCGATCAGCACCACATCGGCTTCGCGCAAGGCGCGCACTGCTTTGAGGGTCAACAGTTCCGGATCGCCGGGGCCAGCGCCCACCAGCCAGACTTTTGCATTCATGGGGTTTTCCTCATCAGATGACGGCGACTGGTTGCACATCGGCAGCCAGCAAGCGTTTTATTTCCGGGACACAGGAGCCGCATTGCGTGCCGCAGCCCAGATTGTTTTTCAAACCTTGCAGATCCAGCCCTTGGCGAATGCCGGCGCAGACCGCATTGAGGCTGACGTTCTTGCAGTTGCACAGGGTTTTATCCGCAGCGATCTGCGCCCCGGCGCTACCCGGCGGAGTACTCATCGGTGCCAACACCCAGCGCCGCAGTTGTTCGTCCGCACGGCCCCCCAGCCACAACCCTTGCAGCCAATGCCGGGCGAGGGTTTCGCCGGCCAGGCGAATCGCGGTGATCCGCCCGTTTTCAATGCGCACGCGCTTGCCAATTGACCGGCGCGGGTCGTCGTAGGCCAATACCGGACCGTCGATCAGCGACAGACACTGGTCGATTTCACCGAGCAATTGCGGATTCGGCGCCTCGCTGCTGGCAGCGCGTATCAGCAATGCCGGTCGCTCACGCCCGACAAGGCTGAGACTCACGTAGGAAAATGCCTCACACAACGGTCGTAGGGTCTCGAAATGCTGTTGAACATTGCCTTCGATGAGTGCGAACAATTGCCATGGCAGATTCACCGCTTCCAGGCGCACGCCGCTGTGTTTGAGTTCCGGTTGTTTCGACAATGGATCGAAGGCCGGCAGGGTCACGCTATTCACGCCGCCCTTGAGAAAGCGGTCACCCCAGTGCATCGGCAGAAACGCCTGTCCCGGACGCACGCTGTCGTCGCTGCCAACCGCGACGATCACTGCGCCACGACGACTTTTAAGGTTGACCAGATCTCCCGGCAGCAAGCGATGCCTGCGCAGTTCGTCCGGGTGCAAGCTCAACACCGCTTCGCTGACATGCCCGAACAACTGCGCCGCCGTACCGGTGCGGCTCATACCGTGCCATTGATCACGCAGACGTCCAGTGATCAATGTCAGTGGAAAACGCGCATCGCGCTGTTCTTTGGCGGCGCGATAAGGGTCGGCTATGAATTGCGCGCGTCCGTTGGCGGTTGGGAAAATCCCGTCCTCGTACAGTCTTGGCGTTCCTTGCCGCGCGCCGACAGGGAAGGGCCATTGCTGCGGTCCGATCTCGTCGATCAGCGCATGACTGATCCCGGACATATCCAGATCCCGCCCGTGCGTCAGCCCTTTGAATTCATCGAACAACTGCGCAGGTTGGTTAAAGGTAAACAGGCTAGATTCGGCGGGACGCAGACGTTTCTCCAGACGTTGTGCGAAATCCACCGTGATCGCCCAATCCGGACGCGCTTCACCGGGTGGGAGAATCGCTTTGCGTACGTGGGAAATGCGCCGCTCGGAATTGGTCACCGAGCCTTCCTTCTCGCCCCAACTGGCTGCGGGTAGCAGCAGATCAGCGAATGCCGCGGTTTCAGTGGTGCGAAAGGCTTCTTGCAGAACTACAAACGGGCAGGCCTCAAGCGCTGCTCGTACCGAATGTTGATCCGGCATCGATTGCGCAGGGTTGGTGCAGGCAATCCACAACGCCTTGATCTTGCCGCTGCGCACCTGCTCGAACAGTTCGATGGCGCTGAGGCCGGTACTCTCCGGTAGCCGATCCACACCCCAGTAAGCCGCGACTTCGGCGCGGTGTTCAGGGTTGGCCACCTCGCGATGCCCTGGCAGCAAATTGGACAAGCTACCCGTTTCGCGTCCGCCCATGGCATTTGGCTGACCCGTCAAAGAGAAAGGTCCTGCACCCGGCCGGCCGATTTGCCCGGTGGCCAGGTGCAGATTGATCAACGCACTGTTCTTCGCGCTGCCGGCCGTGGACTGGTTCAAACCCATGCACCACAGCGACAGGAAACTTGGTGAAGTCCCCACCCATTCGGCGCACTGCTGCAATTGCTCGACGCTGATCCCGCACAGTTGCGAAACCATTTGCGGGGTGTAATCGCGCACCAGATTTTTCAGTTCAGCCAAGCCTTCGGTGTGCGCTTTGATGAAGTCGCGATCAACCCAGTCTTCCCACAACAGCAGATGCAAAATCCCATGGAATAAAGCGACGTCGGTGCCGGGCAGAATCGCCAGATGCAGATCGGCGAGGTCGCAGGTGTCGGTGCGCCGTGGATCGATAACGATGACTTTCATCTGCGGACGTCGGGTTTTTGCCTCTTCCAGCCGACGAAAAAGTACCGGATGGGCGTAGGCCATGTTACTGCCGACGATCATCACGCAATCGCTGAGCTCCAGGTCCTCGTAGCTGCAAGGCGGAGCATCAGCGCCAAGGCTGCGCTTGTAACCGACCACCGCCGAGGACATGCACAGGCGTGAATTGCTGTCGATGTTGTTGGTGCCGACCAGCGCTCGCGCGAGTTTGTTGAAGGCGTAGTAATCCTCGGTCAGCAGTTGCCCGGAGATATAGAACGCCACGCTGTCCGGGCCGTGCTCGGCGATGGTTTCAGCGAACACGTTGGCAGCATGTTCAAGCGCGGTGTCCCAATCGGTGCGACTGCGCGCCAGGCCTTTGCCCAGACGCAATTCCGGGTACAGCGCGCGGGCCGCGAGGTCGCCGGTCAGGTGCAGGGTCGAGCCTTTGCTGCACAGTTTGCCGAAGTTGGCCGGATGCGCCGGATCGCCGCTGACGCCGAGGATGCGCTCGCCATCATGTTCGATCAGCACGCCGCAGCCGACTCCGCAATAACAGCAGGTCGAGGCGGTCGTCTGGCGGCTCATCAGATGGCGTCCCGCAGAGCCAGCTGCACGCGCCCGTTTTCGACCCGCGCCGGGTGATGGTGCGCGCAGCCGATGTCCGGCGCCTGAGCTTCACCGGACTCGAGGTCGATCTGCCAGTTGTGCAGCGGGCAGGCGACGCGTTTGCCGTAGATCAAACCTTGCGACAACGGCCCGCCCTTGTGCGGGCAGCGGTCGTCGAGGGCGAAAACCTCATCGTCACTTGTACGAAAAATCGCAATGTCACCTTTTGGTCCGGCAATGATCCGCGAGCCGAGGGCGTTGATCTCTTCGAGAGCACAGATATCCAGCCAGTTCATGCTGGCACCTCCAGATTTTTCACGGGAATTACGTCGAATTCTTTCTTCAGTTGCGGCTGCGCCAAGCGTTCTTTCCAAGGGTCTTGCTCGAACGACAGGGAGAATTGCAGGCGCTCGTTCAGGGCTTTGCGGCGTTCCGGGTCTTCCAGCACGGCTTTCTTGATGTGTTCCATGCCGACCCGTTGCAGGTAGTGCACGGTGCGTTCGAGGTAGAAGGCCTCTTCGCGATACAGCTGCAGGAACGCACCGTTGTATTCGCGGACTTCTTCGGCGGTTTTCAGCTTGACGAAAAATTCGGCGACCTCGGTTTTGATCCCGCCGTTGCCACCGATGTACATCTCCCAGCCGGAGTCGACGCCGATGATTCCTACGTCTTTGATCCCTGCTTCCGAGCAGTTGCGTGGGCATCCGGAAACAGCGAGTTTCACTTTGTGCGGTGACCACATGTTGAACAGGTCGCGCTCAAGCTCGATGCCCAGTTGTGTCGAGTTTTGCGTGCCGAAGCGGCAGAATTCGCTGCCGACGCAGGTCTTCACGGTGCGGATGGATTTGCCGTAGGCATGCCCGGACGGCATGTCGAGGTCTTTCCAGACGCCGGGCAAGTCCTGCTTCTTGATGCCGAGCAAATCGATGCGCTGACCGCCGGTAACCTTAACCATCGGCACGTTGTACTTGTCGGCCACGTCGGCAATCCGCCGCAGTTCCGAAGGATTGGTCACGCCGCCCCACATCCGGGGCACCACCGAGTAAGTGCCGTCCTTCTGGATGTTGGCGTGCGCGCGTTCGTTGATCAGTCGCGATTGCGGGTCGTCCTTGGCTTCGCCGGGCCAGGTGGAAATCAGGTAATAGTTGAGGGCAGGGCGGCAGGTGGCGCAGCCGTTCGGCGTGCGCCAGTTGAGGTAGCTCATGGTGCCGGCGATGGTCAGCAGATGCTGCTCGCGAATGGCTTGGCGGATCTGGCCGTGATTGAGGTCGCTGCAACCGCAGATGGCTTTTTCGCTTTTCGGTTTGACGTCCGCTGCGCCGCCGACGGTGTTGATCAGGATCTGCTCGACCAGCCCGGCGCAGGAACCGCAGGAGCTGGCCGCTTTGGTGTGTTTCTTCACCTCATCGACGCTGAACAGGCCGTGTTCCTGAATCGCTTTGACGATGGTGCCTTTGCACACGCCGTTGCAACCGCAGACTTCGGCGGTGTCGGCCATGACCATGGCTTTGTCCTGGCCCTGATGTCCTACGTCGCCCAAAGCATTTTCGCCGAACATGAGGTGATCGCGGATCTCGCCGATGGCGTGATTCTCACGAATCTGGCGGAAATACCAACCGCCATCTGCCGTGTCGCCGTACAGACAGGCGCCGACCAGCACGTCATCCTTGATCACCAGTTTTTTGTACACGCCGCCAATCGGGTCGGAGAGGGTGATGGTCTCGGTGCCTTCGCCGCCCATGAAGTCGCCAGCGGAAAACAGGTCGATGCCGGTGACTTTCAATTTGGTCGACGTCACCGAGCCCTGATAACGAGCGAAACCCAATTGGGCGAGGTGGTTGGCGCACACCTTGGCCTGTTCGAACAGCGGCGCGACGAGACCGTAGGCAATCCCGCGATGGCTGGCGCACTCGCCGATCGCGTAGATGCGCGGATCGTAGGTTTGCAGCGTGTCATTGACCAGAATCCCGCGATTGCACGGGATGCCGGCCTTCTCAGCGAGTTCGGTGTTAGGACGAATGCCGGCGGCCATCACCACCAGATCAGCGGGGATGATGTCGCCGTTCTTGAATTGCACCGAGCCGACCCGGCCATTGCCGGCGTCGTGCAAGGCCTGGGTCTGTTCGCACAGACGGAAGTGCAGGCCGCGGGATTCGAGGGCGCTTTGCAGCAGTTGGCCGCTGGTCTTGTCCAGTTGCCGTTCCAGCAACCATTCGCCGATATGCACCACGGTGACGTGCATGCCGCGCAGCATCAGGCCGTTGGCCGCTTCAAGACCGAGCAGGCCGCCGCCGATGACCACCGCGTGTTTGTGGGTTTTCGCGGTGTCGATCATCGCTTGAGTGTCGGCGATGTCGCGGTAGCCGATCACGCCGTGCAGAGTGTTGCCGGGGATCGGCAGGATGAACGGTGTCGAACCCGTGGCGATCAGCAGGCGATCGTATTCGGCCTCGGTGCCATCCTCGGCGATCACCCGGCGTTTGACCCGATCGATCTCCACCACTTTGCGGTTGAGCAACAACTTGATGTTGTTTTGCAGGTACCAGTCGAGATCGTTGAGCACGATTTCTTCGAAGGTCTGCTCACCGGCCAGCACCGGCGACAGCAGGATGCGGTTGTAATTGGTGTGCGGCTCGGCGCCGAAGACCGTGATGTCGTACAGCTCGTTGCTCAGCTTGAGCAGTTCTTCGAGGGTGCGGACCCCGGCCATGCCATTGCCGATCATCACCAGTTTGAGTTTTTTCATCAGGTTCTCCGGGGAGCTGCGGCTGGCCTCTTGTGGGCAGTCAGGCCTTGCTCGAGAAATTTTGCGCAAACAAAAAAGGCGTCCCGCTAGTTGCCTAGCGAGGACGCCTTTGTCCTGGTCCCGTTCTCTCGGGAAGCGCAGCCTTCGTCGTTGAAGGCTGGGCTTTATGTGTGTGTTGAGAGGGGTAATGCAGTGGTTGTGCCAAGTGGGGACGGTGGCGGGTTTATTGGGGGCGAGGGATTTTGAGGATGGATTTTGTGCACTGATTCGAAGCGGGTTGCTCGTTCGTGGGGCATTCAGGCAGATAAATTTGTGGTGATTGGGCTGACGTCATCGCGAGCAGGCTCACTCCTACAGGGGAACGCATTTCAAATGGTAGGAGTGAGCCTGCTCGCGATGGCCGCGACGCGGTGTCAGTGATGAAACAACAAAACCAGCAGCACCAGATTCCCAAGCAAAGCCACCAATGCCATCGTCCGCCAGACCTTCAGCGGCTCGCGCTCCAGCAAGGGCCGAGGCCGCACACTCAAACTGCGCCGCTCACCCTGTTCCAGCACCAGCAACCATTCCTCAGCCGTTTCAAACCGTTGTTGCGGATCAGCCGCCACCCCGCGCTCGAGACTCTGCGCCAGCCAGTCCGGCAGATCGGGCCGATAGCGACTGGCGCTCACCGCGACACCAAATCGCGGCCGCTGAAACGCTTCGATCTCGCCATAGGGGAAATGCCCGGTCAGCAGGAAATACAGGGTCACACCGACCGCATACAAATCCTGCTGCGCACTCGGCGGATCACCGCGGAACGCTTCCGGGGCGATGTAGCTCGGAGTGCCTGGCAGTGTCGACGGCGCGTCTTCGGACAACCCCGGGCAATACGCCAGGCCAAAATCGAGCAGGCGCAATTCACCGTCGTCACCCCAATGCAGATTCTCCGGTTTGATATCCCGGTGCAGAATCTGCCGCCGATGCAGCAGGCCGACCGCACGCAGCAGGCGTTCGGCGAGGTCCTGCCATTGCGCCAAGGGCAACGGGCCTGACTGTTGAAACAGCTGTGCCAGCGTCGCCCCGGAATATTCCCGCATCACGTAGTACAAATGCTGACGCTGCTGGCAGGCATGGACTTCAGGAAAGTGGCGACCGGCTACGCGTTTCAGAAACCATTCCTCGGACAACAGCGCTTGCCCGGCGTAGGAATCATCGGCGGAACGCGTGGGTAGGGTTTTCAGAAGCCACGTCTGACCTTGTCCATCAAGCACCCGATACAGCAGCGATTGCTGGCTCTGAGCGACAACGTCCAGCACTTGCCAGCCTTCGAACGACTGACCGGGTTTCAACGGTGGCGGCAGGGGCCATTGCTGCAAATGAATCAGCGCATCGCCGATACTGGCCTCACCCAAAGCATCCACCCGCACCAGCAAAGCACTGGCATTGTCCTGGCTCCCCGCCAGATGCGCGGCGTTGACCAGCGTCTGCGCTGCGCTGCGCAGATCCGGCTGATCACGCAGAATCGCCGCAATCGCGGTATCGCCCAACGTCGACCAGACCCCGTCGCTGAGCAGCACAAAGCTTTCGCCGTCACGCAGTTCGCCGTCGAGGAAATCCAGCACCAGATGCTGATCCAGCCCCAGCGCACGTTTGAGCACATGCTGCATGCCCGGCTGCTCCCAGACGTGATCTTCCGAGATCCGCTGCAAGCGCTCGGCGTGCCAGCGATAAACCCGGCAATCGCCGACATGGGCGAGGGTAAAGCGCCGACCACGCATGACCAGAGCACTGACCGTGGTGAGCAGCGGTTGCCCACCGCCATTGGCCTGCAGCCAGCGATTTTGCGCGAGCAGCAGGCGATCCAGCGCCTGCGCCACGCTCCAGGTTTCCGGTGTGGCGTAGTAGTCGAGCGCCAGCGCCTGCAACGTCGAGCGCGCAGCCAGTCCGCCATCGGCGCACTGGCTGACGCCGTCGGCGATGGCGAACAGATAACCCTTGCTTGCCGCCAACGCCGGAGCGGGCGTGACCAGGCGCAAAGCGTCCTGATTCTCCGCGCGCGGGCCGGTGGCGCTGGCTTCGGCAAAACTCAGTTGCAGGGCCATTGATGCTTCAGACCCGCGCCGCCGTCACCGCCGCCGAACCCCAGGTGGTTCTCCAGCGACGCTTGACGCCGTGCAGGCCAAACCACGCCAATACACCCAGGCTGGCGAACAACCACAGGGCCAGTTGATAGCTGCCGGTGCTCTGTTTGATCGCGCCCATGCCAGCGGCCAAGGCAAAACCGCCGATGCCGCCGGCCATGCCGATCAGTCCGGTCATGACGCCGATCTCGAGACGAAAACGCTGTGGCACCAGTTGGAAAACCGCACCGTTGCCTGCCCCTAAACCGAGCATGGTGCAGACGAAAAGGGCGAGTGCCGCGTAGGAACTTGGCAGGTTGAAGCCGACGGCAGCGATGCAGATGGCGGCAACGGTGTACATCGCCAGCAGCGTGCGGATGCCTCCGAAGCGGTCAGCCAGTGCGCCACCCAGTGGCCGCATCAGACTGCCGCCGAACACGCAGGCGGCGGTGTAGTAACCGGCAGTCACCGGGCTCAGGCCGTATTGATCGTTGAAGTAGCCGGGCAGGGCGCTGGCCAGGCCGATGAAGCCGCCGAAGGTCACGCTGTAGAAAAACATGAACCACCAGCTGTCACGGTCGCCCAAGGCTTTGAAGTAGTCGGTCATGGCTTTGGCTTTTGGCCGTTCTGGCGCGTTCTTCGCCAGCCAGGCGAACAGCACCAGCGTCAGGATCAGCGGGATCAGGGCGAAACCGAAGACATTGCTCCAGCCGAACGCGGCGGCGAGTACCGGCGCCAGTAGCGCGGCGAACACGGTGCCGGAGTTGCCCGCACCGGCAATGCCCATGGCTTTGCCCTGATGCTGTGGCGGATACCATTGCGAAGCCAGCGGCAGCGCAACAGCAAACGACGCGCCGGCCATGCCGAGGAACAGACCGAGGATCAGCGCCTGTTCATAACTGTGGATGCCGATTTTCCAGGCACCGAACAAAGCGCAAATCACGATGACTTGGCCGATCAGACCGGCGGTTTTTGGCGACAGTCGATCGGCGAGCATGCCCATGATGAAGCGCAGTACCGCACCGGCGAGGATCGGCGTAGCGACGACGAGGCCACGTTGTTGCGTGGTCAAGTGCAGGTCGGCGGCGATCTGCACCGCCAGCGGGCCGAGCAGGTACCAGACCATGAAACTCAGGTCGAAATAGAGGAAGGCCGCGAACAGGGTCGGGGTGTGGCCGGATTTCCAGAAGCTTGAATTCATCGCGCACCTCAGCTGAAAAGAGTCTCGAAAGGAGTCATGCAACAGCAGGTGGGGCGCCGCCACGGCCGCACCACCGGCCCCGAGCTGTGGGGCCAAAACGCAAAAACGTCGCTACCTGATGCGCCGGTTGGGCGAACGGGTGAGCGACGTCTTTGTCGTGGGTGGGGCAACCGCCGTTGGTTACCTGTGCGTTTTACATAGCTAGATTTGTGCCAACAGCCTGAAAATCAAAAGCCCCTCACCCTAGCCCTCTCCCAGAGGGAGAGGGGACTGATTGGGGGATGCTCGAGAAGTACGCCGACCTGTGATTTTCTGCTGTGAATCCATAATCGACTCGGTCTTTCAGGTCGATGTTTGACGCCAGACACCTAGGTCGGTCCCCTCTCCCTCCGGGAGAGGGCTAGGGTGAGGGGCTTTTCAAGCGGTCATTACTTTCAGCCAAGCAACTCACTCATCGCAATAATCTGCTCCGCCACCTGAATCAGCTTCTGCTGCCGGCTCATGGCCTGGCGCCGCATCAGGGTGTAAGCCTCTTCCTCATTGCAGTCCTTCATCTTCATCAGCAACCCTTTGGCCAGCTCAATGCGCTTGCGCTCAGCCAATTGCTGGTCACGCGCGTGCAGCTGCGCACGCAACGCCTGATCACTCTCGAAACGCGCCATCGCGACATCGAGAATCGGCTGCAAACGCTGGGCGTGAATGCCTTCGACGATGTACGCGCTGACCCCGGACTTGATCGCCTGGCGCATCACCCCCGGATCATGTTCATCGGTAAACATCACGATTGGCCGAGGTTGGTCGCGGCTGACCAGTACCACTTGCTCCATGACATCGCGGCTCGGTGACTCGGTATCGATCAGGATCACGTCCGGGCGCACCGTTTCGACGCGCGCGGGCAGGTCGATGGTCAGCCCGGATTCGTCGATTACTTCGAAACCGGCCTCGGTCAGCGCGGCTTTAAGGCGTCCGACTTTTTTCGCTGTGTCGTTGATCAACAGAATGCGCAACATGTTCGCGGTCTCCTGTCAGCGGCGGGCGAGAAGGGGAGCATCGTCGCTCAACGCGTGCAACTTGAAGCTGCGCGCATAACCAGCGGGATCGCTGCCGTCCCAGATCTTGCCGTCGAGCAACTGGCTGCTGCGCATGTCGCTGCCCCACGCGGCAACGCCGAGCGCCGTGGCGGCCTCGCGATAGAGATCAAGCTGCTGAACCTGGCGGGCGACGGCGAGGTAATCCGGATCTTCACGCAACAAGCCCCAGCGGCGGAACTGGGTCATGAACCACATGCCATCGGACAAGTACGGCAGATTCACTTGGCCATTGCCGTGAAAACGCAGCGCGTGCGGATCCTGCCAGCGATTGCCGAGGCCATCGGCATAGTCACCGAGAAAACGTGGTTCGATGCAGGCCAGCGGAGCATCGAGATACTCCGGCGCACTCAGCAATTGCGCGGTGCTGCGGCGGTTCTCCGGGCTTTCTTCGATGAAACGGCTGGCTTCGAGGATCGCCATCACCAACGCTCGCGCAGTGTTGGGGTATTGCTCGACAAATTCGCGGGTGCAGCCAAGGACTTTTTCCGGGTGATCGGGCCAGATGGTCTGGCTGGTCGCCAAGGTAAACCCAAGATCCTGCTGCACCGCGCTGGCCGCCCACGGCTCGCCGACACAGAAGCCATCAATGCGCCCGGCCTGCAAGTGCGCGACCATTTGTGGCGGTGGCACCACCACGCTGTCGACATCCTGAAGTGGATGAATGCCCTGACTCGCCAGCCAGTAATACAGCCACATCGCGTGCGTGCCGGTGGGAAAGGTCTGGGCGAAGGTCAGTTTTGCGCGGCTTTGGTGCACGTGGCGGTCCAGCGCTTCAGGACTGGTCACGCCGAGGTGTTGCAGGTTGTGGGACACATTGATGCTTTGACCGTTTTGATTGAGGCCCATCAGCACCGCCATGTCGGTCGGAGCGACGCCCCCAATGCCCAGATGCACGGCGTAAATCAATCCGTACAGACTGTGCGCCGCGTCGAGTTCACCGCTGACCAGGTTGTCGCGCAGATTGGCCCATGAAGCCTGGCGCTTCAGGTTCAGCGTTAGTCCGTAAGGCTGGGCAAAGCCTTGAGTGGCAGCAACGACAACCGACGCGCAGTCGCTCAACGCCATGAAGCCGAGGTTGATCGCAGTTTTTTCCGGGGCATCGCTGCCATTGACCCAGGCCAGTGGCCCTACCGAAGGTTCATTCATCCAACGCCACCTCGAAAAAAAGCGTCGCCACGGACTTTGCGCAGGCAAAATCCGGGACGACGCCATTGTCCTTGCCCGCCTGCCTTCATTGGCCTGCGCGCTGATAGCGAAGAGGGTGCAAGGCATATGCCAGTGCCAGTGATTTGCGCGTGCGCCTCGCGCGGTGGGTCGTTGCCCGGCTATAATCGCCGCCTCTTTTCGCCGCCCGAGTCATCGCCGCCCATGTACACCCTGGCCCGTCAGCTGTTGTTCAAACTTTCCCCGGAAACCTCCCACGATCTGTCGCTGGATCTGATCGGCGCGGGTGGGCGTTTGGGCCTCAACGGCTTGCTGTGCAAGGCGCCGGCGAAGAAACCGGTGACGGTCATGGGGCTGGAGTTCCCGAACCCGGTGGGGCTGGCGGCCGGTCTGGACAAGAACGGCGCGGCCATCGATGGCTTCGCACAACTGGGTTTCGGTTTTGTCGAAATCGGCACCGTGACCCCGCGTCCGCAGCCGGGCAACCCGAAGCCGCGGATCTTCCGCCTGCCGGAAGCCGAAGCGATCATCAACCGCATGGGTTTCAACAACCTCGGTGTGGATAACTTGCTGGCGCGGGTGGCAGCAGCGAAATACAAAGGCGTGCTGGGCATCAACATCGGCAAGAACTTCGACACGCCGGTTGAACGCGCGGTTGACGACTACCTGATCTGCCTGGACAAGGTTTACGCCCACGCCAGCTACGTGACGGTTAACGTCAGTTCGCCGAACACGCCGGGCCTGCGCAGCCTGCAGTTCGGTGACTCGCTCAAGCAATTGCTCGCCGATCTGGCCACGCGTCGTGCCGAACTCGCCTTGCGTCATGGCAAGCATGTGCCGCTGGCGATCAAGATTGCCCCGGACATGACCGATGAAGAAACCGCGCAGGTAGCACAGGCGCTGATCGAAACCGGTATGGACGCGGTGATCGCGACCAACACCACGCTGAGCCGTGTCGGCGTTGAAGGCATGGAGCATGGCGACGAGGCGGGCGGTTTGTCGGGTGCGCCGGTGCGGGAGAAGAGCACCAATACCGTGAAGGTGCTGGCCGGTGAGTTGGCTGGGCGTTTGCCGATCATTGCTGCTGGCGGGATTACTGAAGGCAAGCATGCTGCGGAGAAAATTCTCGCGGGTGCGAGCCTGGTGCAGATCTATTCGGGCTTCATCTATAAAGGCCCGGCGTTGATTCGCGAATCGGTCGACGCGATCACCGCTCTGCGCTGATCCATAGACACCACTGTTCCCTTGTAGGAGTGAGCCTGCTCGCGATAGCTTTCTTTCGGTCACTTCATCAGCGACTGACAGACCGCTATCGCGAGCAGGCTCACTCCTACAGGTTATGCGCTCGGCACAAAAAACCATGCAATAAAAAGGGCTCCTCGAAGGAGCCCCTGGGCCGTAGCCCGCCGTCCGGGAAGGACGTGCGTGGTTAATTTGTTACAAATTCAGATTGTCGTGTCGGAATAAATGCCCTGTGTCAGCCGACGGCGTGAAGTTCGTTGAGTCTGTGGATTCCCGCAGTGCCGGTCATACCGTCCCAGTTGTCGCCGCGTCCTTCTCGCCAGCCGTTAATCCAGGCTTGACGTACCGACGGTAGAGTAAATGGGCAAAGCTCACGGGATTTGCCACCAACGCCATATTGATATCCGCGCAAAAATGCTCTTTCCAACGGATCACGCTTAAGTCTTCTCATAGGGTGTTTCCCTCACTTGTTGACTGTTTTGTGTCGCGTTGACCTCAACTGAGGTCTGGCAGAAAAAACCTGCCATGGTGCGGCTCGCTGCCGGCGTGGCGAGCCAAGGTGTTGACGCCGTTGCGACGTCAACCTGTGCTCAGTTCTAACCAATGAGTCACAGCGATGGAATGACCGTTTTGTCATAAGCACGTAACGAAAAGGGTGCTATAGCGATAAGTAACTGCGTATTTATTGAATGTTTATTGGGCAAACCCCGGTATGATCGGCCCCGCGCTGGATGATGGGGTTAATTCTTTAGTGTGAATGACCCACGTTTGCGCTGGGGTACTATTCGACGAAGGGTCGTTTTAAGACTTTTTGTTGCATCAACTTTTTTATCTGTCCTGGCATCTAAGCTCTTTTAACCCGAGCAGCGGGGATGGAACGGCACACCTTCGTGCCACGCGGGCGCTCTTTAAGAAAAGCGCCTGATTGAAAACCGGATCGGCAATGCGTTGCCGATTCACTAGCCAAAGGCTCTGGAAATACCATGTCCGACCGTTTCGAACTCTTCCTCACTTGCCCTAAAGGCCTTGAAGGCCTGCTCATCGAGGAAGCCGTCGGGCTTGGCCTTGAAGAAGCGCGCGAGCACACTTCCGCCGTGCGTGGCATGGCGACCATGGAAACCGCTTATCGCCTGTGCCTCTGGTCGCGTCTGGCCAACCGGGTGCTGTTGGTGCTCAAGCGTTTCCCGATGAAAGACGCTGAAGACCTCTATCACGGCGTGCTCGACATCGAATGGCAGGATCACATGCTCAGCGACGGCACCCTGGCCGTTGAATTCAGTGGTCATGGCTCGGGCATCGACAACACGCATTTCGGTGCGCTGAAAGTCAAAGACGCCATCGTCGATAAATTGCGCACCCCGCAGGGCGACCGCCCGTCGATCGACAAGCTCAACCCGGATCTGCGCATTCACCTGCGTCTGGATCGTGGCGAAGCAATTCTCTCCCTCGACCTCTCCGGGCACAGCCTGCACCAGCGCGGCTATCGTTTGCAGCAGGGCGCGGCGCCGCTGAAGGAAAACCTCGCAGCGGCGATCCTGATCCGCTCCGGCTGGCCGCGCATTGCCGCTGAAGGCGGCGCGCTGGCTGACCCGATGTGCGGTGTCGGTACGTTCCTCGTCGAAGCAGCAATGATCGCCGCCGATATGGCGCCGAACCTGCGTCGTGAGCAGTGGGGTTTCACGGCCTGGCTCGGTCACGTGCCGGCGCTGTGGAAAAAACTCCATGAAGAAGCCGTCGAACGCGCCGCTGCCGGTCTGGCCAAGCCACCGCTGTGGATTCGCGGTTACGAAGCCGACCCGCGACTGATTCAGCCGGGCCGCAACAACGTCGAGCGCGCTGGCCTCAGCGAATGGATCAAGATCTATCAGGGCGAAGTCGCGACCTTCGAGCCGCGCCCGGACCAGAACCAGAAAGGTCTGGTGATCTGCAACCCGCCGTACGGCGAGCGTCTCGGCGACGAAGCCAGCCTGCTCTATCTCTACCAGAATCTTGGCGAACGCCTGCGTCAGGCCTGCCTGAACTGGGAAGCGGCGGTGTTCACCGGCGCGCCGGATCTGGGCAAGCGCATGGGCATCCGCAGCCACAAACAGTATTCGTTCTGGAACGGCGCGTTGCCGTGCAAGCTGCTGTTGATCAAGGTTCTGCCGGATCAGTTCGTCACCGGCGAGCGTCGGACCCCGGAACAACGTCAGGCCGAGCGCGAGCAAGCGGCTTACGATCTGACTCCGGACGAGCCGCAAGAGCGCAAGTTCAACAAGAACGGCAACCCGATCAAACCGACGCCAGCCCCGGCACCGGTGATCGAGCAGCCGCGCTTGAGCGAAGGCGGGCAGATGTTTGCCAACCGACTGCAAAAGAACCTCAAGGCGATGGGTAAGTGGGTCAAGCGCGAAGGCATCGATTGCTACCGCGTCTACGATGCCGACATGCCTGAATATGCGATGGCGATCGACCTGTACCACGATTGGGTGCACGTGCAGGAATACGCCGCGCCGAAGTCTATTGACCCGGAAAAAGCCTCGGCGCGCATGTTCGATGCGCTGGCAGCGATTCCGCAGGCGCTCAACGTCGACAAGAGCCGCGTGGTGGTCAAACGCCGCGAGCGCCAGAGCGGCACCAAGCAGTACGAGCGTCAGGCTGCGCAGGGCAAGTTCAATGAAGTCAGCGAGGGCGGCGTGAAGTTGCTGGTCAATCTCACCGACTACCTCGACACCGGCCTGTTCCTCGATCACCGGCCAATGCGCATGCGCATCCAGAAAGAGGCCGCCGGCAAGCGCTTCCTCAATCTGTTCTGCTACACCGCGACCGCCAGTGTGCATGCGGCCAAGGGCGGCGCGCGCAGCACTACCAGTGTCGACCTGTCGAAAACTTACCTCGACTGGGCGCGCCGCAACCTGTCGCTGAACGGTTTCTCCGACAAGAACCGTCTGGAGCAGGGCGATGTGATGGCGTGGCTGGAAAGCAGTCGTGACGAGTACGACCTGATCTTCATCGATCCGCCGACGTTCTCCAACTCCAAGCGCATGGAAGGCATCTTCGACGTGCAACGTGATCAGGTGCAGTTGATTGACCTGGCCATGGCGCGTTTGGCAACCGGTGGCGTGCTGTATTTCTCCAACAACTTCCGCAAGTTCCAGTTGGAAGAAAACCTCGCCGAGCGCTACGCGGTCGAGGAAATCAGCGCGCAGACCATTGATCCGGATTTTGCCCGCAACACCAAGATCCACCGCGCCTGGAAAATCACGGCTCGTTGACGCTTTGTCGGGTTGGATCCACAGAGCCTTGATTTTTAAAGGCTCCGTGGATCTGCCCGCGCTAGCTAAATTAGTGGCTAATAGCTATAACTCACACACGGTCAATGGGGTTTTCCCGTGAATGCTGGCGTAGTGTGAGTTGTCTTTATGTCGTTGCACCCCGTGCGCCCTAAGATTCTGGGTTTTATCAGCGAAGACGTCTCGGCCTGGCTGGTCGCGATGCTGGTATTGCTCGCCGGTGCAATTCTCACGGGGTTACTCGCTTGGGCGACCCTCAATCAGTTTCAGCAACAAACGCGTCAGCGCTTCCAACTGCTGGCCAACGAACGTTACAGTCGTATCGAAGAACGCTTTCAGGATCAGGAACAGCGCCTCGATGGTCTGCGGCGCTTCTTTGCCAACTCTGAATCGGTGTCCCGCGCCGAATTCGACGGTTACACCCAACCTTTACTAATGCGTACCCAGGCCTACTCGTTTGCTCTCAAGGTCAGCGGACCCGAGCGCGCCGCTTTCGAGCAGCGGGTGCGTGACGAAGGCTTGAGTCACTTCACCCTGCGAGAATTGAATCCTCAAGGCGAACTGCAACTGGCTGGCGTGCGCGATGAATACGTGCCGGTGCTCTTCAGCCAGACGCAAAGCCGGCTTGGTTCACCGCTGGGGTACGACTTGCTGGCGCAGCCGTTGCGCCGCGACACCCTGCAACGTGCCGACAAGCTCGGCAGTCTGGCGGTATCGCAACCGATGCATCTGGTCAGTATCGAGCCGTCCTATGCGCGTGGCGTGTTGTTGGTGGCGCCGGTGAGCCGCAATGGCGAGCGCCAATCGTTCGGCTACGTGATGGCGGTGATCAGCATGCGCCAGCTGCTCGCCGACGGTTTGCCGGATGCCTTCCATGACTACCTGTCGGTGCGCATTCTCGACATGTCGACCCATGATCAGCACGAGGTGTTGTTCGAATCGACCAACGAGCCGGCGCCGAGCGACTTGTCCGCCACGCGTCTGGTACGCATGGCCGATCACGACTATCAGGTCGATATCTTGCCGAGCGACGCCTTCGTTCAGGCTAACCATTCGTCGGTTGGTAGCGTGATCATTCTGGGTGGCTTGCTCAGTTTGCTGCTCAGCGCCTTGCTCTACGTGTTGGTCAGTCAACGTCAACGGGCCTTGCGTCTGGTTCAATTGCGCACCCAGGAACTGCATGCAAGCGAACAGGAACTGCGGGGCACCCACGGCCAGTTACGCGGCGTGCTGAATGCGGCGACGCAGGTGGCGATCATCGCTACCGACCTGCGCGGCGTGATCAACACCTTCAATCCCGGGGCCGAACAGATGCTTGGCTACAGCAGTGCCGACGTCGTTGGCCATATGACCCTGGAAAACCTGCACCTGCCGCGCGAGTTGACGGCGCGCGCTGCCGAGTTGAGCGCGCGCTACGGTAAAAGCATTCCGACCTGCCACGCGATGCTCGTCGAGGGCGGCGAAGTCGGCGGTCACGAGGCGCGCGAGTGGACGCTGGTGCGCAGCGATGGCAGCCATCTGCCGGTGAACATGCTGGCCACACCGGTGCTCGATGAGCAGGGTTTGTGGGTTGGCCATCTGGCGATCTGCATCGACATCACCGAGCGCAAACGCGTGCACGAAGTGCTGGCGGCGCGGGATGTGTTGCTGAAGAAGCTCAGTGCGCACGTTCCCGGTGGTATCTATCAGTTCAAAATGGAGTTCGACGGGCGGTTCAGCGTGATCTATGCCAGCGACGGCATTCGCGAGATCTACGAACTGGAACCGGACGTGCTGTTGTTCAACGCTGAAGCGATCTTCACGCGCATCCATCCTCAGGACATCACCCGCGTGCGCTCTTCCATTCGCGCCTCGGCAGACAGCCTCAGCCCGTGGCGCGAGGAATACCGCGTGCAACTGCCCGAACGTGGCCTGCGCTGGGTGCGCGGCGAGGCGACGCCGGAGGAGCTGCCGGGTGGCGGGGTGCTTTGGCATGGCTATATCTCGGACATTTCCGATCTGAAACGCGTGGAAGAAGAACTGCGTGCGCTGTCGGTCACCGACTCCCTGACCGGGATCCACAACCGTCGCTACTTCCAGGAACGCCTGACCACCGAAATGGCCCGGGTCGAGCGCGGCGGTGGCGAGCTGTCGGTGATCATGCTCGACATCGACCACTTCAAACGCATCAACGACCAGTACGGCCACGCCGTCGGCGACCGGGTGTTGCAAGCGGTGTGCGAGCGCATCGGTCATCGCCTGCGCCGCACCGATGTGTTCTGCCGTTTGGGCGGCGAAGAGTTCATGGTGCTGTGCCCGGACATCGACGGCGAGCACGCGCACATGCTCGCGGTCGAGTTGTGGCAAGGCTTGCGCGGCGCGCCGGTGGACGTGGTTGGTGTGGTCACGGCGAGTTTCGGTATCGCCAGTTGGCGACCGGGGGAGGGCGCAGATGCGTTGCTGTTGCGCGCGGATTCGGGTGTGTATATGGCAAAGCAGCGCGGCCGCGATCGCGTCGAGCAGATGAGCTGACTTCAATACGCCGCAACCCCTGTGGGAGCTGGCTTGCCAGCGATAGCGTCATTTCAGTCAGCATATTCAGTGGCTGACATTCCGCAATCGCTGGCAAGCCAGCTCCCACAGGGTTTTGTGCTGTTGCTTGAACGGCGTTACAAAACCGAAGCGGTCTGCGCCAGTTTCGGTTGCTTGTAGAGGTCCAGCAGCACCTGATCCAGCACCGACGATGCACCAAACGGCGCCTTGTCGTTAAGGATCGCCACTACTGCCCAGGTATTGCCATTCACATCACGGCTGAAACCGGCAATCGCCCGCACAGTGTTCAGAGTGCCGGTCTTGACGTGCGCCTCACCGCGCATGGCGGTGGTTTTCAGACGCTTGCGCATGGTGCCATCGGTACCTGCAATCGGCAGCGAGCTGATGTATTCGGCGGCGTAAGGGCTGTGCCACGCGGCTTGCAGCATGTTCGCCATTTCACGGGCGCTGACGCGTTCGGCGCGGGACAGGCCGGAGCCGTTCTCCATCACCAGATGCGGCGCAGTGATGCCTTTCTTCGCCAGCCATTGACGCACCACGCGTTGCCCGGCCTTGGCGTCGTCACCGTCGGCGTCATTGCGGAATTTCTGCCCCAGGCTGAGGAACAGCTGCTGGGCCATGGTGTTGTTACTGTACTTGTTGATGTCGCGGATGATTTCCGCCAGATCCGGCGAGTAAGCACGCGCGAGCAGTTTGGCGTTGCCCGGGGTCGAGGCCAGACGATCCTTGCCCTGAATGCTGCCACCCAGTTCTTTCCAGATCGCGCGCACGGCGCCGGCGGTGTAGGTCGCATGGTCAAGCAGAGACAGGTAGGTCTGCGAGCTGCAGCCTTCGCCCAACTGGCCGGCAACGGTCACGGTGACGCTGCCGTCCGCTTGCGGCACCGGGTTGTAGCGCACGCCGCCGGTGCATTGCTTGGAGTTCAGTGCTTTGACGGTGTTTTCAATACGTACAGTGGCGATCGGCGGCTCGACCGAAATCAGCACCCGGCCGTTATCGTTGCGGGCAACAAAGCGCAGGGCCTTGAGGTTGACCAGCAGCGAATCGGGTTTGACCAGGAACGGTTTGTTCTCGTCGTTGCCGTCATCGTTGAATTCCGGCAACACCGGCTGCACGAAAAAATTGCGATCGAGGATCAGGTCCCCGGTGACCTGGGTCACGCCGTTGGCGCGCAGGTCGCGCATCAGCAGCCAGAGTTTTTCCATGTTCAGCTTCGGATCGCCGCCACCTTTGAGGTAGAGGTTGCCGTTGAGGATGCCGCCGTTCAGGTCGCCATCGGTGTAGAACTCGGTTTTCCACTGATGGTTGGGGCCGAGCATTTCCAGCGCCGCGTAGGTGGTGACCAGTTTCATGGTCGAGGCCGGGTTGACCGACACGTCGGCGTTGAACACGGTTGGCGTGCCCGGACCGTCCAGTGGCACCAACACCAGCGACAGGGCGCTAGGCTGCAATTTGCTCGCCTTGAGGGCTTTTTCGACGTTCGGGGTGAGGGAGGTGTTGATGGTGGCAGCAGAAACAGGCAGGGCCAGAGGCAGAAGGAGGCCGGCGAGAAACAGTGGACGCAACGATTTGATCATATGAAATAAAACCCTACAGCCGAGGGGAAAAAGACGAGGACATGGATGAAAAAGCCCTCAGTGGTCACGAAAGTGTCGGCATTATGCCCCAAGGTGTAACCGATTGTGCCGTCCTCGGGGTGGCGATTCGCTGATTTTTTTACAGGCGGTCAGCCGCTGTGTCTACAGAGGCGGGCAATCGACGGCTTAAACTGGTAAAGTGCCCGCCGTATTTACTTAAGAGGATTGTTCCAATGGCGACTAACCGTTCCCAGCGTCTGCGCAAAAAACTGTGCGTTGATGAATTTCAAGAGCTGGGTTTCGAACTGAACCTGGACTTCAAAGAAGACTTGTCCGAAGAAGCCATTGACGCTTTCCTCGAAGCATTCATCAAAGAAGCCATGGAAGCCAACGGCCTGGGTTATGTTGGCGGCGACGACTTCGGTCTGGTATGCCTGCAGAAGCGTGGCTCGGTCAACGGAGAGCAGCGCGCTGCCGTTGAAGCCTGGCTGAAAACCCGCGCCGAGCTGACCAAGTATGAAGTCAGCCCGTTGCTGGACGTTTGGTATCCGGAAAAGCCGATCAACGCGGCTAAGTGATACTGAAAAAAACGGCGACCTGAGGGTCGCCGTTTTTTTTCGTCTGGTGTTTGGGTGTTCGGTTTGGGATTTGTGGTGAGGCTACCCCTCACCCCAGCCCTCTCCCCGAGGAGAGGGAGCCGATATGCGAGCTGTTCAATACCTGAGTTCGACTCGGTATCCCACGTCGGCGTATTTCTTCCAAGCACCTCGGTCAGTCCCCTCTCCCCCGGGGAGAGGGTTAGGGTGAGGGGCTTTTGACCTTAAGCCTTACGCCAATTCAAAATCACCAGTGTCAAAACCCCCGCAACAATCCCCCAAAACGCCGACCCGATGGAAAACAGCGTCAACCCCGACGCCGTGACCATAAAGGTAATCAACGCCGCCTCACGCTCCTTCACCTCGGTCATGGCAATGCTCAAACCATTGATGATCGAACCAAACAGCGCCAGCGCCGCAATCGACAGCACCAGTTCCTTCGGCAACGCGGCAAACAACGCCGCCAACGTGGCGCCGAACACACCGGCAATCCCGTAGAAAACCCCGCACCAGACCGCAGCGGTGTAGCGCTTGTTGCGATCTTCATGGGCGTGCGGCCCGGTGCAAATCGCCGCGCTGATGGCGGCGAGGTTGATGCCGTGGGAACCGAACGGCGCCAGTAACAGCGAGGCGATGCCGGTGGTGGTGATCAACGGCGAGGCCGGAACGTTGTAGCCGTCGGCGCGCAGGACGGCGATGCCGGGCATGTTCTGCGAGGTCATCGCCACGACGAACAGCGGAATGCCGATGCTGATGGTCGCGGCCAGTGAGAAGTGCGGCGTGGTCCACACCGGCGTCGCCACTTCCAGATGAAAGCCGCTGAAGTCCAGCAAACCCATGAAGCCCGACAGCGCGGTGCCGATCAGCAACGCGGCGAGCACCGCATAGCGGGGCGACAGGCGCTTGACCACTAAATAAGTGAAGAACATCCCCAGCACCAGCCCGGTACGGTGCTGCGCGGCGACGAAGATTTCGCTGCCGATCTTGAACAGAATCCCTGCCAGCAATGCCGCCGCCAGTGAGGCTGGAATCTTTTTCACCAGCCGTTCGAAGCTGCCGGTTAGCCCGCAGATCGTCACCAGTACGGCACAGGTGATGTAGGCACCGATGGCTTCGCCGTAACTGACGCCGCCCAGACTGGTGATCAGCAACGCCGCGCCGGGTGTCGACCAGGCGATGGTGATCGGCGTCCGGTAGCGCAGTGACAGGCCGATCGAACATACGGCCATGCCAATTGAAATCGCCCAGATCCACGAAGAAATCTGCCCGCTGGTCAGGCCCGCCGCTTGCCCGGCCTGGAACATCAGCACCAGGGAGCTGGTGTAGCCGGTCATCATCGCGATGAAACCGGCGACGATGGCTGAAGGCGAAGTGTCGGCCAAGGGGCGCAGTTGAGTGTGGGTGGCGTCGTTCATGACAACGGTGTTCCTTATACCAATGAAGATGTCCGCCCTGACGCAAACCCTTGTAGGAGCTGCCGAAGGCTGCGATCTGTTGATCTTGCTTCTTAAAATCAAAGTCAAAAGATCGCAGCCTTCGGCAGCTCCTACAGGGGAGGCGGTGTTCTGGCAGCGGATTCTGTGATCAAGCCTAAACTCATTCGTAACGGATCGTTGCAATACAGCCAAAGTCACAAATTGCCGTACAGTCGTGTTGCCACCTTTCATTGTGTACAATCGCGCTGTTTTTTACGCGATACTTGCCAGCGACCTACTGTGCCGTATTACAGTCACGGTCTATTCGCCGCAGTTCTCCCGACTCGAGTGCCCATGAACGAACAGTTGCAACCCCTCAAGAAACAACCGCGAGCAGGCAAAGCCGGCCGCAGCGGAACCCAGGACGATATTGTCTACGCGCATATCTTCGAGGCCATCCTCGAACAGCGTCTGGCGCCCGGCACAAAATTGAGCGAAGAAGCGCTGGGGGAAATCTTCGGGGTCAGCCGCACCATCATTCGCCGCGCGCTGTCGCGTCTGGCCCATGAAGGCGTGGTGCTGTTGCGGCCCAACCGTGGCGCTGTCGTCGCCAGCCCGAGCGTTGAAGAAGCGCGTCAGGTGTTCATGGCCCGTCGTCTGGTCGAGCGCGCGATCACTGAACTGGCCGTGCTGCACGCCACCGCCGAGCAGATCGCTGAACTGCGCCAGATGGTCAACGATGAACGCGACAGTTTCTCTCGCGGCGATCGTGGCGCCGGCATTCGTCTGTCGGGCGAATTCCACCTGAAACTGGCCGAAGCGGCGAAAAACGCGCCGCTGGTGAGTTTCCAGCGCAGCCTGGTTTCGCAGACCTCGCTGATCATTGCCCAATACGAAAGCGGCAACCGCTCGCACTGTTCGTATGACGAACACACGCAGTTGATCGACGCGATCGAGAAGCGCGACGGCGAGTTGGCGGTGAATCTGATGATGCATCACATGGATCACATCGACAGCAAGCTCAACCTCGACGAGGAAGGCGCGTCGGATGATCTGCATGCGGTGTTCTCGCATTTGTTGCAGACCAAGAAGCCTGGGCGCCCGAGCGCCAAGCTCTAAAGAAGACCGAGCTGCTCCAATCGCTGGCAAGCCAGCTCCCACAGGGTTTTGTGGGGTTCACCCGATTTGCGTTACAGCACAAATCCTGTGGGAGCTGGCTTGCCAGCGATAGCAATCTGACAGGCAATAAAAATCCCTCGGGGGGTGAATACCTCCGGGGGATTTTTTATGCCTTTGATCGTTCCCACGCAGAGCGTGGGAACGATCATGGGGCGGGGAAAGCTTAGCGCTGATGCACCAATACCCCCGCCGCATACGTTTGCTGCACCGTGCGGTCATCGCCCAGCGTCATCAACACAAACAACGACTCGGCAATGTTGTTGGCCTGTTTCAGGCGATAGCTGAGCAACGGCGTGGCGTTGTAATCCAGCACCAGGAAGTCGGCGTCGGAACCCGGTTGCAGGTTGCCGATCTTGTCTTCCAGGCGCAGCGCCCGTGCGCCACCCAGAGTCGCCAGGTACAACGACTTGAACGGGCTCAGTCGCGCACCTTGCAATTGCATCACTTTGTACGCTTCGTTCAGCGTCTGCAGCAGCGAGAAACTGGTGCCGCCGCCAACGTCAGTGCCCAGGCCGACGTTCAGCTTGTGCTTCTCGGCCATCGGCAAGTTGAACAAGCCGCTGCCGAGGAAGAAGTTCGAGGTCGGGCAGAACGAGATCGCCGAACCGGTTTCCGCCAGTCGTGCGCATTCGTCGTCGCACAGGTGCACACCGTGGGCGAACACCGAGCGCTCGCCGAGCAGATTGTAGTGGTCGTAAACGTCGAGGTAGCCCTTGCGCTCCGGGAACAGCTCCTTGACCCACTCGATTTCCTTGAGGTTCTCGCTGATGTGGGTCTGCATGTACAGATCCGGATACTCGGTCAGCAATTGCCCGGCGAGGGTCAGTTGTTCCGGGGTACTTGTCGGCGCGAAGCGCGGAGTGACTGCATAGTGCAAACGACCCTTGCCATGCCAGCGCTCGATCAGCGCCTTGCTCTCGACGTAGCTGGATTCAGCGGTATCGGTCAGATAATCCGGTGCGTTGCGATCCATCATCACCTTGCCGGCGATCATGCGCAGGTCGAGCTGCTCGGCTTTTTCAAAGAACGAGTTCACCGACTGCGGGTGCACGCTGCCAAACACCAGCGCGGTGGTGGTGCCGTTGCGTAGCAGCTCCTTGACGAAAATGTCAGCGACTTCGTCGGCGTGAGCCTTGTCGCCGAACTGGCTTTCGCACGGGAAGGTGTAGGTGTTCAGCCAGTCGAGCAGTTGCTCGCCGTAGGCACCGACCATGCCGGTTTGCGGAAAGTGAATGTGCGTGTCGATGAAGCCCGGGGTGATCAACGCGTCTTGGTAATGCTCGATTTCGATGTCCGCCGGCAGGGTCGGCAGCAGGTCGCTGGCGTGGCCGAGGGCGCTGATCTTGCCGCCATCGACCACCAGCAGGCCATCCTCGAAATATTCGTAGGAGGCTTCGATCCCGACTTCGGCGGGGTCGGCGATGCTGTGCAGGATGGCGGCGCGGTAGGCTTTGCGAGTCAGAGGCATGAGGGTTCTCTAATCAGTTTGAGGCTTTGAGTTTGGCGGCCTGACTGCGCCGCGAAACCGGCAGCAGTTTGGCAATCGGTTCGGCGCTGGCAGTCTGCTGGCCGAAGTTGGCGTTGTAGGTGGCGATGATTTCGCCGGCGATGGATATGGCGATTTCCACAGGCAGTTTGCCTTTGACTTCGCCGATGCCCATCGGGCAGCGCATGCGTTGCACGACGCTGCTGTCGAAACCGCGATCGCGCAAACGGTGTTCGAACTTCACGCGTTTGGTCTTCGAACCGATCAGGCCGAAGTAGGCGAAGTCGTTGCGTTTAAGGATTGCAGCAGTGAGTTCAAGGTCGAGCTGATGGTTGTGGGTCATGACGATGCAATAACTGCCGGCGGGCAGGTCATCGATTTCATCCACAGGCTCTTCGGCGACGATTTTACGCACGCCGTGGGGGATCTGTTCGGGGAATTCGGCATCGCGCGAATCGATCCAGCGCACCCGGCAGGGCAGGCTGGCGAGCAATGGCACCAAAGCGCGGCCAACATGACCGGCACCGAACACGGCAATTTGCGCCTGCACCTGGCCCATCGGTTCAAACAGCAACACGGTGGCGCCGCCGCAGCACTGGCCGAGGCTGGCGCCGAGGCTGAAGCGCTCCAGATGGGTCTCCTGCTTGCCGCTGGCGAGCATGTCGCGGGCGATCTGCATGGCTTTGTATTCCAGATGCCCGCCACCAATGGTGTCGAAGCTCTGGTTAGCGCTGATGACCATTTTCGAGCCGGCGTTGCGTGGCGTCGAGCCGAGTTCTTCGATGATCGTCACCAGCACACAGGGTTCGCCCTGGTTCTGCAGGTCGGCGAGGGCGTCGATCCAGTTGTACATGTTCACCTCGACATCTTCGTTGTCTGTTCGGGCCTCATCGCGAGCAGGCTCACTCCTACATTTGGAATGCGTTCCCCTGTAGGAGTGAGCCTGCTCGCGATAGCCGCGCCTCGGTTCTAGAGCGGAGCCAACTCGGTTTCAGCTTCGACGGCTTTCACCGCCTTCAACTGCCGCATCTGCTCGCAACCCCACAACACCCGCTCCGGCGTCGCCGGCGCATCAATCTGCGGCTGGTGCTTGTAATCACCGAGGCTCGCCACCGCATCCTTGATCGCACACCACGAGGCAATCCCGAGCATGAACGGCGGTTCACCGACAGCCTTGGAATGGAACACCGTGTCTTCGGGGTTCTTGCGGTTTTCCACCAGTTTCACCCGCAGGTCCAGCGGCATGTCCGCCACCGCCGGGATCTTGTAGCTGGCCGGGCCGTTGGTCATCAGCTTGCCTTTGTTGTTCCAGACCAGCTCTTCCATGGTCAGCCAGCCCATGCCCTGGATGAAACCACCTTCGACCTGACCGATGTCGATGGACGGGTTCAGCGAGGCGCCGACATCGTGAAGAATGTCGGTCCGCAGCATTTTGTACTCACCGGTCAGGGTGTCGACGATCACTTCGCAGCACGCCGCGCCGAAGGCGAAGTAGTAGAACGGACGGCCACGCGCCTGGCTGCGGTCGTAGTAGATTTTCGGGGTCTTGTAGAAGCCGGTGCTCGACAGCGACACCTGATTGAAATACGCCTGCTGGATCAGCGCTTCAAAGGTCAGGATGTGGTCGCGAACCCGCACGTGGCCGTTGTGGAATTCAACGTCTTCTTCAGTGACTTTGTAGTGCCGCGCAGCGAATTCGATCAGACGTTTCTTGATGATTTCCGCCGCGTTCTGCGCCGCTTTACCGTTCAGGTCAGCGCCGCTGGACGCCGCTGTCGGCGAGGTGTTTGGCACCTTGTCGGTGTTGGTCGCGGTGATCTGCACGCGGTCGATTTCGACCTGGAACACTTCGGCCACGACCTGCGCGACTTTGGTGTTCAGGCCCTGGCCCATTTCCGTGCCGCCGTGGTTCAGGTGGATGCTGCCGTCGGTGTAGATGTGGATCAGCGCACCGGCCTGGTTCAAGAAACTCGCGGTGAAGGAAATACCGAATTTCACCGGGGTCAGCGCCAGGCCTTTTTTCAGGATCGGGCTGTTGGCGTTGTAGCGACGGATCGCTTCGCGACGCTCGTGGTACTGGCTGCTTTCTTCCAGTTCGGCGGTCATCTCTTCGAGCATATTGTGCTCGACGGTCTGGTAGTAGTGGGTGACGTTGCGCTCGGTCTTGCCGTAGTAGTTGGCCTTGCGCACCGCGAGCGGGTCGAGTTGCAGGTGACGGGCTATCGCGTCCATCACTTCTTCGATAGCGACCATGCCTTGCGGGCCACCGAAACCCCGGTAAGCGGTGTTCGACGCGGTGTTGGTCTTGCAGCGGTGACCGTTGATGGTCGCATCGCCGAGGTAGTACGAGTTGTCCGAGTGGAACATCGCGCGGTCAACGATGGAGGCGGACAAGTCCGGCGAGCAGCCGCAGTTACCGGCCAGGTCCATGTTGATCCCGTGCAGGCGCCCGGTGCTGTCGAAGCCGACGTCGTATTCGACGTAAAACGGGTGACGCTTGCCGGTCATCAGCATGTCTTCGACGCGCGGCAGGCGCATCTTGGTCGGCTGGCCGGTGAGGTGCGCGACCACCGCGCACAGGCACGCCGGGCTGGCGGCCTGGGTTTCCTTGCCACCGAAACCACCGCCCATGCGACGCATGTCGACGACGATTTTGTTCATCGACACGTCGAGCACTTCGGCGACCAGTTTCTGCACTTCGGTGGGGTTCTGCGTCGAGCAGTAGACGATCATGCCGCCGTCTTCGGTCGGCATTACCGAAGAGATCTGGGTCTCCAGATAGAAGTGTTCCTGACCGCCAATGTGCAGCGTGCCTTGAATGCGGTGTTCAGCGGTCGCCAGCGCAGACACCGAATCGCCGCGCTGGTGGGTGTGGCTGTCGAGCACGAAGTGGCGTTTGCGCAGGGCTTCGACCACGTCCAGCACAGGTTCGAGGTCTTCGTATTCAATGATCGCGGCCATCGCGGCTTTGCGCGCGGTTTCCAGATCTTTCGCAGCGACGGCGAGCACCGGTTGACCGACGAACTGCACGTCATCGATGGCCAGCAGCGGGTCGCCCGGCATCAACGGGCCGATGTCTTTCAGGCCCGGCACGTCTTCGTGGGTGATGGCGATGCGCACGCCTTCGAAGGCGTAGCACGGCGAGGTGTCGATGCTGATGATTTTCGCGTGGGCGCGGTCCGACATACGTGCATACAGGTGCAACTGATTCGGAAATTCCAGGCGATCATCGATGTACTGCGCTTCACCAGACACGTGCTTGGCGGCGCTGTCGTGCTTGACGCTGCGGCCGACACCCGAGGTCAGGTCCTTGGCGAACAGTTCAGCCAGTTCAGCCTGGGTTTTTTCTACGCCGTGATGGTTAGACATAAGCGGTCACCCGAGTCTCGATGTGCGGTGTTTGCAGTTCGATGAAGTATTTGCGCAGCAGGTTCTGCGCGCTGAGCAGGCGGTATTCCTTGCTGGCACGGAAGTCCGAGAGCGGCGTGAAATCTTCGGCCAGCGCGGCGCAGGCACGTTCGACCACGGTGTTGTTGAAAGGCTGACCCACCAGCATGGCTTCACAATGTGCCGCACGTTTCGGGATCGCGGCCATGCCGCCGAAGGCCATGCGCGCATCGGTGATCACGCCGTTTTCGACGCGCAGGTTGAACGCGGCGCAGACGGCGGAGATGTCGTCGTCCAGACGCTTGGAGACTTTGTAGGCGCGGAACAATTGCTCAGCGCTGGCGCGTGGAACGATGATCTTCTCGATGAACTCACTTTTCTGACGGGCCGTGACCTTGTAGTCGATAAAGTAATCTTCCAGGTTCAGCGTGCGGCGGGTTTCGCCTTTGCACAGCACCACCTGCGCGCCGAGGGCGATCAGCAGCGGTGGCGAGTCACCGATCGGCGAGGCGTTGCCGATGTTGCCGCCGAGGGTGCCCTGGTTGCGGATTTGCAGCGAGGCGAAACGGTGCAGCAATTCGCCGAAGTCCGGGTACTCGTCGTTCAACGCTTCGTAGCAGTCGGAGAGGGCGGTGGCAGCGCCAATTTCGATGCGGTCATCGAAGGTTTCGATGCGCTTCATTTCCGCGACGTTGCCGACGTAGATCATCACCGGCAGGGTGCGGTGGAACTGGGTAACTTCCAGTGCCAGATCGGTGCCGCCAGCCAGCAAGCGCGCTTGTGGATAAGCGTCGTAGAGATCGGCCAGATCAGCAACGGTCAGCGGCACCAGGCAGCGTTTGTCGCCGCTGTTCAGCTCGCCGATATCGGTCGGGGCAATGGCTTTGAGGCGCGCGATGGTGTCCGCTTCGCGGGCATCGAACTGATCCGGTTGCTTGCCGCAGCAGGATTGCTCGGCAGCGGCCAGAATAGGGCGGTAGCCGGTGCAGCGGCAGAGGTTGCCGGCCAGCGCTTCGTGGGCCTTGGCCTGATCCGGTGCATCACTGTTCTTTTGCAGGGCGAACAGCGACATGACGAAGCCGGGGGTGCAGAAACCGCACTGCGAGCCGTGGCACTCGACCATGGCTTTCTGCACGCTGTGCAATTCGCCCTGGTGTTTGAGGTCTTCGACGCTGATCAGTTGTTTGCCGTGCAGCGACGAGACAAAGGTCAGGCACGAGTTGAGGCTGCGATAGCGAATGTGTTCGCGGCCATCGTCATCCGTTTGCAACTCGCCGACCACCACGGTGCAGGCGCCGCAGTCACCGCTGGCGCAACCTTCTTTGGTGCCCGATTTACCAACGTGTTCACGCAGGTAGTTGAGCACAGTCAGATTCGGGTCCAGGGCGTGCTCGCTACGGAGTTCCTGGTTAAGTAAAAACTGGATCACGGAAGGCCTCGCAGACTCATTATTGTTGTTAACCGACTTGAGCCGAATTTAGCAGGTCTGACTTTTCGGTCAATGGTTTTCTGACTTAAAGGTCAGGAAAGTGTATTTCGTCGATCAACAACGTGTCTATTCAGTATTGACCCTCATTGGTCACCCCGCTTTTTTGCGGGAATCGTGCCAAAAACCGCTGAGTGGGCACTCCGCCATGAGCCCGCATTTGCGCTACACTGCGCCGCTTGTGCAGATCGATAGAGTTTGAAGGACAACCATGACGTTCAAGGCGCCGGACAGCCTCGCCGAGCAAATCGCTCACCACCTCGCCGAACGCATCATTCGTGGCGAAATGAAGCCGGGAGAGCGCATCCAGGAACAGAAGGTCACGCTGGCACTGAATGTCAGCCGCGGCTCGGTCCGCGAAGCCTTGCTGATCCTCGAACGCCGGCACCTGATCGCGATCCTGCCGCGCCGTGGCGCGCACGTCACCGAACTGACGCCGCACAAGGTGCAGAGCCTGTGCACGCTGATGAGCGAGCTGTACATCCTGCTCGGCAACTCGGTGGCCAATGGCTGGCAAGTGCAGTCGGACATGGCGCCGTTCGTGCAGATCCAGCAGCGCCTGACCGCCAGCTACGAGCGTCAGGACATCCGCAGCTTTGTCGACGACAGCTTCAGCGTGATGCGCGCCGCCTATCCGTTCGCCAACAATCCGTACCTGCAAGAAACGGTCGAGAACCTGCAGCCGGCGATGAGCCGCGCGTACTTCCTTGCCCTCGAACAGCGCAAGGCCTCAATGAGCGAGTTCCTCGAACTGTTCGAACGCCTGCTGGCCGCCGTGCTCGCCCGTGATTTACCGCAGATCCGCATCGTGCTGACGGCGTACGCCCAGCGCAGCTGCGATCTGGTGGTTTCCGCGCTGACGGTCGCCTAAGCGTGCGGCTCAAGTGCATCAAACTGGCGGGATTCAAATCCTTTGTCGACCCGACCACGGTGAACTTCCCCAGTAACATGGCGGCGGTCGTCGGGCCGAACGGTTGCGGCAAGTCGAACATCATCGACGCCGTCCGCTGGGTGATGGGCGAAAGCTCAGCGAAAAACCTGCGTGGCGAGTCGATGACCGACGTCATCTTCAACGGCTCGACCAGCCGCAAACCGGTGAGTCAGGCCAGCATCGAGCTGGTCTTCGACAACTCCGACGGCACGCTGCTCGGCGAGTACGCGGCCTACGCCGAGATTTCCATCCGCCGTAAAGTCACCCGCGACAGCCAGACCACCTATTACCTCAACGGCACCAAATGCCGGCGTCGCGACATCACCGACATCTTCCTCGGCACCGGTCTCGGTCCGCGCAGCTATTCGATCATCGAGCAGGGGATGATCTCCAAGCTGATCGAATCCAAGCCGGAAGACCTGCGCAACTTCATCGAAGAAGCCGCCGGTATCGCGAAATATAAAGAGCGCCGCCGCGAGCCCGAAAACCGCATCCGCCGCACCCACGAAAACCTCGCGCGTCTGACTGACTTGCGCGAAGAGCTGGAGCGGCAACTCGAACGCCTGCACCGCCAGGCCGAAGCAGCGAAGAAGTATCAGGAATTCAAAGCCGAGGAGCGTCAGCTCAAGGCACAACTGTCGGCGTTGCGCTGGCAGGATCTGAATGATCAGGTCGGCCAGCGCGAGTCGATCATCGGCACTCAGGAAATCAGTTTCGAAGCCTTGGTTGCCGAGCAGCGTAATGCCGATGCGGCGATTGAGCGCCTGCGCGACGGTCACCATGACCTGTCCGAGCGCTTCAATCTGGTGCAGGGGCGCTTCTATTCGGTCGGTGGTGATATCGCCCGGGTCGAGCAGAGCATCCAGCATGGCCAGCAACGTCTGCGTCAGTTGCAGGACGATCTGAAAGAAGCCGAGCGCGCGCGTCTGGAAACTGAATCCCATCTGGGCCACGACCGCACCTTGCTGCTGACCCTCGGCGAAGAGCTGGACATGCTCACCCCCGAGCAGGAAGTCACCAGCGCTGCCGCCGAAGAAGCCGCCGCTGCGCTGGAAGATTCCGAATCCGTGATGCACGGCTGGCAAGAGCAGTGGGACGCCTTCAACCTGACCGCCGCCGAGCCGCGCCGTCAGGCCGAAGTCCAGCAGTCGCGCATCCAGCAGCTGGAAACCAGCATGGAGCGTCTGGCTGATCGGCAAAAGCGTCTTGGCGAAGAGCGCGCGTTGCTCTCGGCTGATCCCGAAGACGCGGCGATCATGGAACTCAACGAGCAGCTCGCCGAGTCCGAAGCGACCCTCGAAGATTTGCAGACCAGCGAAGAAGCGCAGGTCGAAAAACTCGAACAACTGCGTCAGGAATTGCAGCAAGCGCTGACCGCACAGCAACAGGCACAGGGTGATTTGCAGCGTCTCAACGGTCGCTTGGCGTCCCTTGAAGCGTTGCAGCAAGCCGCGCTCGACCCGGGCACCGGCACCGCCGAATGGCTGAAGGAGCACAATCTCGCCGAGCGTCCGCGCCTGGCCGAAGGCTTGAAGGTCGAGGCCGGTTGGGAACTGGCGGTGGAAACCGTGCTCGGCGCTGACCTGCAAGCGGTGCTGGTCGACGATTTCAGCGGTTTCGATTTGTCCGGTTTCACCCAAGGTGATTTGCGCCTGCTCAGCCCGGCCAGCGATGGCGTGCGCGTCGCGGGTAGCTTGCTCGACAAGGTTGATGCGCAGATCGATCTGTCGCCGTGGCTCGGTCAGGTCAAACCGGTCGACAGCCTTGAGCAGGCCTTGGCCTTGCGCGGGCAGTTGAGCGCCGGTGAGAGTCTGATCAGTCGCGACGGTTACTGGGTCGGCCGGCACTTTTTACGTGTGCGCCGTGCCAGCGAAGCGGAAAGCGGCATGCTCGCCCGGGGCCAGGAAATCGAAGCGCTGCACCTCGAGCGCGAAGAGAAAGAAGCCACGGTCGAGGCCATGGAAACCCGTCTGCAAACCCTGCGCGCGCAACAGCGTCAGCAGGAAAACGGCCGCGAGCATTTGCGTCGTTTGCTGCAAGACGAAGCGCGTCAGCAGGGCGAGTTGAAAGCGCAACTGTCCGCCGGTAAAGCCAAGGCCGAGCAGCTGACATTGCGCCGTACCCGTCTCGATGAAGAGCTGGTCGAGCTCGGCGAACAACGCGAGCTTGAGCACGAACAGGTCGGCGAAGCGCGCATGCAATTGCAGGAAGCGCTGGATGCCATGGCGCTCGACACCGAGCAGCGCGAGTTGCTGCTGGCCCAGCGTGACAGCCTGCGTGAGCGCCTCGATCGCGTGCGTCAGGAAGCGCGCCAGCACAAGGATCACGCGCATCAATTGGCCGTGCGTCTTGGCTCGTTGCGCGCGCAACATGACTCCACGCGTCAGGCCCTCGAACGTCTGGAAATGCAGGCCGAACGCCTGACCGAAAAGCGCGAACAGTTGAGTCTGAACCTGGAGGAGGGCGAGGCACCGCTGGAAGAGCTGCGCCTGAAACTCGAAGAGCTGCTCGACAAACGCATGACCGTCGACGAAGAACTCAAGACTGCGCAGATCGCTCTCGAAGATGCCGACCGCGAATTGCGCGATGCAGAAAAACGCCGGACCCAGGCCGAGCAGCAATCACAATTGATTCGCGGCCAGCTCGAACAGCAGCGCATGGAATGGCAAGCCCTGACCGTGCGCCGCAAGGCCTTGCAGGATCAATTGCTCGAAGACGGCTACGATCTCAACGGCGTGCTCGCGACATTAACCGCGCAGGCCAGTGAACGCGAAGCCGAAGAAGAACTCGAACGCATCAATGCGCGGATTCAGCGCTTGGGCGCGATCAACCTCGCGGCCATCGACGAATACACGCAACAATCCGAGCGTAAACGTTATCTGGATGCTCAGGACGCCGATCTGGTCGAAGCGCTGGAGACGCTCGAGAACGTCATCCGCAAGATCGACAAGGAAACCCGTAATCGTTTCAAAGATACCTTTGATCAGATCAATGGCGGTTTACAGGCACTTTTTCCAAAAGTTTTCGGTGGTGGACGGGCGTATTTGGAACTGACGGGCGAAGATCTACTCGATACAGGGGTAACGATCATGGCGCAGCCGCCAGGGAAGAAGAACAGCACCATCCATTTGCTCTCCGGCGGGGAAAAAGCCCTGACCGCGCTGGCACTGGTTTTTGCCATCTTCAAGTTGAACCCGGCGCCGTTCTGCATGCTCGATGAGGTTGACGCGCCACTGGATGACGCTAACGTTGGACGCTACGCACGCTTGGTCAAAGAGATGTCGCAGACCGTGCAGTTCATCTATATCACCCACAACAAGATCGCCATGGAAATGGCCGAGCAGTTGATGGGCGTGACGATGCATGAACCGGGTTGTTCGCGACTGGTAGCCGTGGATGTCGAGGAGGCGATGGCGATGGTGGACGCCTGAGCCAGCGTGGTGTCGGAAAGGTAATTGAGGGCTGTAGGACTTTTTTACCGGGTTCGACTTGCTGGCCAATCGACATATTCGTGCAAGCCAATGAGACAGACGGTGTAAAGTTGTCTTTGGTCGTGCTAGTTTAATGTCAATTTTTCGTATACGTGGGCAAAACGCCTGTCAGAACATAGAGTTGGCGCCACGTTTTAAAGCGGTTTGCACAATGTAAACCCCTTATTTTTCAGCATTTTTTATAGAGGCACGGGATTACATGGAAATCGGTCTGCGCGAGTGGCTGATCGTCATCGGCATCATTGTGATAGCCGGTATTCTTTTCGATGGCTGGCGCCGTATGCGCGGCGGCAAGGGAAAACTGAAATTCCGTCTTGACCGAAGTCTGTCCAACCTGCCGGACGAGGACACCAGCGCTGAGCTGTTGGGCCCGGCCCGCGTTCTGGATACGCATAAAGAGCCGCAACTGGACGAACACGATTTGCCGTCGGTGAGCAGGCCGGCCCGCGAAGCAGGCGACCCCCGCGAAACCGCCTCGAAACGTGGCAAGCGCGGCGGCAAGGGTTCGGCGCAGGGCGACTTGAATCTGGATCTGGATCTGGACGACGGCCCGAGCTTCAGCAGCCGTGACGACGATTTCGTTGAAGACACCAAGCCTTCGCCGGCGGTGGTCGACAAAGACCAGCCACAAGCCGAAGAAGTATTGGTCATCAGTGTGATCTGCCGTGACGCTGCCGGCTTCAAAGGCCCGGCACTGTTGCAGAACATCCTGGAAAGCGGTCTGCGTTTTGGCGAGATGGATATTTTCCACCGTCACGAAAGCATGGCTGGCAACGGTGAAGTACTGTTCTCCATGGCCAATGCGGTCAAGCCGGGCATCTTCGATCTGGACGATATCGACCATTTCAGCACCCCGGCGGTGAGCTTCTTCCTCGGCTTGCCAGGTCCGCGTCATCCGAAGCAGGCCTTCGACGTGATGGTGGCCGCAGCCCGCAAGCTGTCGCAGGAACTGAACGGTGAATTGAAAGATGACCAGCGCAGTGTTCTGACCGCGCAGACCATCGAGCACTACCGTCAGCGCATCGTCGAATTCGAACGTCGCGCCCTGACCCAGAAGCGCTAAGGCCAGATCAAAAGATCGCAGCCTGCGGCAGCTCCTACAAAGGATCGCGATCCTGTAGGAGCTGACGAGTGCAACGAGGCTGCGATCTTTTAAGGATGAAACTGGAGCAGCCTCGGCTGCTCTTTTGCTTTATGAGAGAACACCCATGACCGCCGCCAAAAACCGTATTCTCGAGCTGCGCGCTGAACTCGATCAGCACAACTACCGTTACCACGTTCTCGACGAGCCGAGCATTCCGGACGCCGAGTACGACCGGTTGTTCCACGAGCTCAAGGCGCTGGAAGCGGCCAACCCGGAACTGATCAGCAGCGACTCGCCGACCCAGCGTGTCGGCAGCGTGGCACTCACCGCGTTCACCCAGGTGCGCCACGAAGTGCCGATGCTCAGCCTCGGCAACGCCTTCGAAGAAAGCGACATGCGCGAGTTCGATCGCCGCGTCACCGAAGGTCTGGATATCCCCGCGGGCGATCTGTTCGGCGGTGGCGCGGCAGTGGAATACAGCTGCGAACCGAAACTTGATGGCCTGGCGGTCAGCCTGCTGTATCAGGATGGCGTATTGGTGCGCGGCGCCACGCGCGGCGACGGCACCACGGGCGAAGACATCAGCGTCAACGTGCGCACCGTGCGCAATATTCCGCTGAAGCTGCACGGCGAAGGCTGGCCGGCGACGCTGGAAGTGCGCGGTGAAGTGTTCATGTCCAAGGCCGGTTTCGAGCGTCTCAACGCCTCGCAACTGGAAGTCGGCGGCAAGACTTTCGCCAACCCGCGCAACGCCGCGGCCGGCAGCTTGCGTCAGCTCGATTCGAAGATCACCGCCAACCGTCCGCTGGAATTCTGCTGCTACGGCATCGGTCAGGTTTCCCACGATATTTCCGACACCCACATCGGCAACCTCAAGCAGTTGCAGCAGTGGGGCATGCCGATCAGCCACGAATTGAAATTGGCCAAAGGCATCGACGAGTGCCTGGATTACTACCGCGATATCGGCGCGCGACGTAATGATCTGGCCTATGAAATCGACGGCGTGGTGTTCAAGGTCAACAGCATTGCCGATCAGCGCGAACTGGGCTTCCGCGCCCGTGAGCCGCGTTGGGCAATCGCGCACAAATTCCCGGCGATGGAAGAGCTCACCGAGTTGCTCGACGTCGAATTTCAGGTCGGCCGCACGGGGGCTGTCACGCCAGTCGCACGACTGAAGCCGGTCAAGGTTGCCGGTGTCACTGTGGCCAATGCCACGTTGCACAACATGGATGAAGTCGCGCGCCTGGGCCTGATGATCGGCGATACCGTGATCATCCGCCGCGCCGGTGATGTGATTCCGCAAGTCGTACAAGTGGTCATGGATCGGCGTCCGGAAAACGCGCGCGCGGTGCAGATTCCCGAGAGCTGCCCGGTGTGTGGCTCCCACGTCGAGCGCACGCAACTGATCAAGCGCAGCAAGGGCAAGGAAACCGTCAGTGAAGGCGCGGTGTATCGTTGCGTCGGGCGTCTGGCCTGCGGTGCGCAGTTGAAGCAGGCGATCATCCACTTCGTCTCGCGTCGGGCGATGGACATTGAAGGCCTTGGCGACAAAAGTGTCGAGCAATTGGTCGATGAAGGTCTGGTCAGTTCGCCGGCGGATCTGTATGCGCTGAAGTTCGACGACATCGTCGACCTCGAAGGTTTTGCCGAGGTATCGAGCAACAAGCTGTTGGCGGCCATCGAGGACAGCAAGAAGCCTGGACTGGCACGGTTCATTTATGCGCTGGGCATTCCTGATGTCGGCGAAGAGACCGCCAAGGTGCTGGCACGCTCGCTGGGTTCACTGGAGCGTGTGCAGCAGGCGCTGCCGCAAGTGCTGACTTACCTGCCGGACGTTGGTCTGGAGGTGGCGCATGAGATTCACAGTTTCTTCGAAGATGCGCATAACCAGCAGGTGATTACCGAGTTGCTCGGTCATGGTTTGCAGATTCAGGATCAGGGCGAGTTGGGCGCCGAGTTTGCCGCCAGCACCACGCTGGGTGGTTTCCTCGACAAGCTGCACATTCCTTCGGTCGGCCCTGGTGGCGCGCAGAAACTGGCGGACAAGTTTGGTTCGCTGGAAGCGGTGATGAACGCCGATTGGCTGGATATGCGTCAGGCGTTGCCGGAAAAACAGGCCAATTCTGTTCGCGAGTTTTTTGCCTTGCCTGAGAACCGGCAACTGGCCGAGGCCTCCGAGAAGCAGTTGCGTGATTTCGGCATGCATTGGCAGAGCGAGAAGAAAGTCGTCGAGGGCTTGCCGCTTTCCGGGGAGACTTGGGTGCTGACCGGCAAGGTTGAGCTGATGAGCCGTGATGTCGCCAAGGAGCATCTGGAAAGCCTGGGGGCGAAAGTCGCAGGTTCGGTGTCGGCGAAGACCCATTGTGTGGTCGCAGGGCCCGGCGCTGGCTCCAAACTGACCAAGGCCAATGAGCTGGGCGTAAAAGTGATGGACGAAGAAACCTTCATCGCCTTCCTCAAAACCCACGGTATCTCCGCCTGAGTGATCGTTCCCACGCTCCCGCGTGGGAATGCCGCCCCCGGACGCTCCGCGTCCGTTGTGACGCAGAGCGTCACTGGATGCATTCCCACGCAGAGCGTTGGAACGATCAACCCGCGAGAATGATCTAGTCTTGGCAAGCCCCAGGGAGAGATCGCCATGCACCGCTTTTTCGAGCAGCTCAGTTCCCGCATCATCGCGCCGTTCATGGGCGAATCCTCACGCAACAGCAAAGTCTGGCCGTGCCGCTGCGGTCAGTCGCTGTTCTTTCGCAACAGCCAGTGCCTGGCGTGTAATGCCTTGCTCGGTTATCAACCCGAAGAAAGTCGCCTGACCTCTCTGCAGCCGGGACCGTACGAGGGCACCTGGACGCTCGACGCCGATCCCGACTCGGGATTGTTCCGCCGTTGCGCCAACCTCGACACCGCTGCTGCGTGCAACTGGCTGCTGCCGGCCAACGATCACGACAGCCTGTGCGTCGCCTGCAGCCTCAATCGCACCATCCCCGACCTGTCCGATCCAGACAACCCCGAGCGCTGGCGCAAAGTCGAAATCGCCAAGCGGCGTCTCGTCGCGCAACTGATTACCCTGGGCCTGACCGTCATCCCGAAAACCGTGGATGAAGACACCGGTCTGGCCTTCGATTTCATCGGTGTCGACCTCGAAGGCAATGCGCCGATGACCGGCCACGCCAACGGCCTGATCACCCTCGACATCAAAGAGGCTGACGACGCCCACCGCGAGCAGGTGAGGGCGGCGATGCATGAACCCTACCGCACGCTGCTCGGGCATTTTCGCCATGAGGTCGGCCATTATTACTGGGATCGCCTGATCGCCAACGGCCCCTGGCTCGGTTCATTCCGAGATCTATTCGGCGACGAGCGCGCCAGTTACGCCGAGGCGCTGGGTCGCCATTATCAACAAGGCGCGCCACTCGACTGGCCGCAACAATACGTCAGCGCCTACGCAACCATGCACCCTTGGGAAGACTGGGCGGAAACCTGGGCGCACTACCTGCACATGATGGACGCCGTCGACACCGCACTGGGCTTCGGCATGAGCGCGCGGGAAATGGATTTCGACTACCAGCCGTTTCCGACCAGCACGCTCTACGACCCTGAGCATCCCGGTGGCGCGGCGTTTCTGTCATTCGTCAATGCCTGGATTGAACTGGCCGGCATGCTCAACGAATTGTCGCGCAGCATGGGCCAGCCGGATTTCTACCCGTTCGTGCTGCCGGCACCGGCGATTGCCAAGTTGCACTTCATTCATCTGGTGATCCAGCAGGCGGGCGGCAGGGCGGACGAGGTTCTGGCCCTGTAGGAGCTGCCGAAGGCTCGGGCCGCGATCGGACGATCTTTATGTCCTTGAAGCGATTCATATTTTTAATCTACAACCAACGGTTGTAACTTCGTCTCAGATAGGTACAATGGCGCGGCTCGCCGACAGGCAAGCGTCGTTATGGTGACCCCATCGGTCCCCCCGCAACGATTACCCGTGAACCTGGTCAGAGCCGGAAGGCAGCAGCCACAGCGGGAACATTGTGTGCCGGGGTGTGGCTGGTGGGGTTACCACCTTAACGAACAATCGAACGCTTCAACCAGAACTGCATGGGTTTCGCCCACTGCGGTTTTTTTGTGTCTGCGATTTGTCAGGTCGGCACAAATTCCTTGTAGGAGTGAGCCTGCTCGCGATGGCGGTGTGTCAGTCAGTTCATTTTTGGGAGACAGGACGCCATCGCGAGCAGGCTCACTCCTACAGGGGTTATGGGGTGCCTTCAGAGGATCCGGTATAGAGCCGGATAATCTCATCAATCTCCCCCGACATCTTCATCCGCAACAACGTGCGCAATATCCGTTGCACCGGTACCTTCGGATCATTGCGCACATAGCAACCGACCTTCTGCTCCTGCAGCACCGCCACCCCTTGCAGTTGCTGCTCCGGCATCAACCGCTGGTTAAACCAGTCCAGCGTCCACTGATTACTCACCGCATAGCGATAACGCCCGGCCATCAGCTTCTCCAGCACCTGTTCTTGGTTGCGCGCATCTTCGCGCTGCAGTCGATCAGCATCAAACAACGGTTGCAGGGTCGGGTAGGTGTAGCCGAGAACGGTGCCGATGGATTGGCGGGGCAAATGCGCAGGGTCGGCGCTGGCGGGTTGATCCTTGCGGCTGATCAACAGATCGCGCTGGAAGAACAGCGGAAGGCTCCAGATGTAATCCCCTGACTGATTCGGCAGCCACGACTGCGCGGCATAGCAGCGCACATCAATCTCGCCGTGCTCCATAGACGTCTGCACGCGGGCGCGGGGCAGGACGTGAAACTCGGCCGGTACGCCGACCTGCGTGGCCAGGCTGAGCATCAGATCATAGAGAATGCCCTGAGTCGGGCGGCCGCGTTCGTATTGCACCATCGGCATGGCCCAGCTGTCGGGCATGGCGAAGCGCAACGGGGTTTCCGCTGCCGTCACATTCAGGCTGATTCCCAGCAACGCCCCCACAGCCCACCGCATAAACGCTCCGGTAATTCCCGCTCCTGAGCCGATAAAAGCCTCTGCTGATGCAGCTTAGCCATATTAGACGAGGACACCGGATGCAATTTTGCCCTTGCTCCGCTAGCATTAGCCGCTTCTGCTTCCTTCGCTGCGACGGTTTTCGATGAGTTATCAGGTTCTTGCACGTAAATGGCGTCCGCGCTCGTTCCGCGAAATGGTCGGCCAGACCCATGTGCTCAAGGCTCTGATCAATGCCTTGGACAGCCAGCGGCTGCACCACGCGTACCTGTTCACCGGTACGCGCGGGGTGGGTAAAACCACGATTGCGCGGATCATTGCCAAATGCCTGAACTGTGAGACAGGTATCACTTCCAGCCCGTGCGGCGAGTGCTCGGTGTGCCGGGAAATCGACGAAGGTCGTTTCGTCGACCTGATCGAGATCGACGCCGCGAGCCGCACCAAGGTCGAAGACACCCGCGAGCTGCTCGACAACGTGCAGTACGCGCCGAGCCGTGGGCGCTTCAAGGTCTATCTGATCGACGAAGTGCACATGCTTTCCAGCCATTCCTTCAATGCGCTGCTGAAAACCCTTGAAGAGCCGCCGCCGTACGTCAAGTTCATCCTCGCGACCACTGATCCGCAGAAACTTCCGGCAACGATTTTGTCGCGCTGCCTGCAGTTCTCGCTGAAGAACATGACGCCGGAGCGCGTGGTCGAGCATTTGACCCACGTCCTCACTGCCGAAAACGTGCCGTTCGAAGACGATGCACTGTGGCTGCTCGGTCGCGCCGCTGACGGTTCGATGCGGGATGCCATGAGCCTGACCGATCAGGCGATCGCCTTCGGTGAAGGCAAGGTGCTCGCTACCGACGTACGGGCGATGCTCGGCACGCTGGATCATGGTCAGGTCTATGATGTCCTGCATTCGTTGATCGAGGGGGACGCCAAAGCGCTACTCGAAGGCGTGCGTCACCTGGCCGAACAAGGCCCGGACTGGAACGGCGTGCTCTCGGAAATTCTCAACGTGCTGCACCGTGTGGCCATCGCTCAGGCGCTGCCGGAAGGTGTCGACAACGGCCATGGCGACCGCGATCGCGTGTTGGCACTGGCGCAGGCCTTGCCAGCCGAAGACGTGCAGTTCTATTACCAGATGGGCCTGATCGGTCGCCGCGATTTGCCGCTGGCGCCGGATCCGCGCGGTGGGTTCGAGATGGTCCTGCTGCGGATGCTCGCCTTCCGGCCCGCTGATACAGCGGACGCGCCGAGGCAACCGCTAAAGCCAGTGGGGATCAGCCAGGCCACAGTTGATTCCGCAAACTCAGTGGCTGCCGCGCCTGAACCTGCGCCGGTAGTCGCTGCTGCTGTTGCGCCGGCTCCAGCTCCGGCACCCGTGGCGGTACCAGCGCCTGCACCGGCTCCCGAGCCCGCGCCGGTTGCTCCTGTTGCCGCGCCAGAACCTGAGCCCGCGCCTGTCGTTGCCGAAGCCGTCGTCGACCTGCCGTGGAATGACCCGGTAGAGCCCGAGACGGAGCCAGAGCCCGAACCCGCGCAGCAACCTGCCGTCGAACCGGTGCTGGAAACCGCCGCCGAGCAACCCGAGTTGCCGCCGATGCCGTTGCCGACCCCGGACAGCGTCGTTCCGCAGGCCCCAGAATGGGCTGCAGCACCGATTCCCGAGCCTTCGGTCGCCGACGTCGATGCCGCTACACCAGGCATGGACCTGGACGACGAGCCGCCGCTCGACGAGGACTATATCGAACCGGACATGGATTCGGCTTACAGCTACCTCGACGAACTGGCTAGTGAACACGCTGCCGAGCCAGCCCCTGAGCCCGAGCCAGAACCGGCTGCGGCACCGGCCACCGGTCTGGCATTGCAATGGCTGGAGCTGTTCCCGAAATTGCCGATCTCCGGCATGACCGGCAGCATCGCCGCCAATTGCACGTTGATCGGCGTCGATGGCGACCATTGGCTGATGCACCTCGACCCGGCGCACAGCGCACTGTTCAACGCCACGCAACAGCGTCGTCTCAACGATGCGTTGAACCAGTTCCACGGTCGCACGTTGACCCTGACCATCGAGCTGATCAAGCCCGAGCAGGAAACCCCGGCTCAGGCCGCGTCCCGTCGCCGTGCCAACCGTCAGCGTGAGGCGGAGGAATCGATCCATGGTGATCCGTTCATCCAGCAGATGGTGCAGCAGTTCGGTGCCGTCGTGCGACACGATACTATTGAACCTGTCGATGCCTTGGTCGCCCAAGGCTAATAACTGAAGGTGCCTGGCCTCGAAGGCCGGGCGCTGTTTTGATCCAAGTACTTTTGAGGTGATTCCCATGATGAAAGGTGGCATGGCCGGCCTGATGAAGCAGGCGCAGCAGATGCAGGAAAAAATGGCCAAGATGCAGGAAGAACTGGCCAACGCTGAAGTCACCGGCAAGGCCGGCGGCGACATGGTCACCGTGGTGATGACCGGTCGTCACGACGTCAAAAGCGTGAGCATCGACCCAAGCCTGGTCGAAGGCATGAGCGAAGACGACAAAGAAATGCTGGAAGCGGTCATTGCCTCCGCCGTCAACGACGCTGTGCGCAAGATCGAAAAGAACAGCCAGGACAAAATGGGCAACATGACCGCCGGCATGAACCTGCCAGCCGGTATGAAACTGCCATTCTGATTCGCCAATCGGCGGCAGATGAGCTACACAAATGCCAGGCCTTGCGCCTGGCATTTTTGTTTCTGACTGATCGTTCCCACGCGGAGCATGGGAACGATCAGCCCCGGCACCTGAATAAACATCGAACGCGCAAAAGCCTCAACGGTCTGCTCCCTATACCCGCTGAATTCACACTTCACAGGAGACGCTGACATGTCCGACCCTCTCACGCTCAACCAACGTTTCGTCCTCGCCTCGCGCCCGGTCGGCGCACCCACCCCGGAAAACTTTCGTCTCGAACGCGAGGCGCTGCCGGATCTTGCGGATGGCGAGGTGTTGCTGAAAACCCTGTACCTGTCCCTCGATCCCTACATGCGCGGACGCATGAGCGATGCACCGTCCTACGCTGCCCCGGTACAAATCGGCGAAGTGATGACCGGCGGCGCTGTCAGTCGTGTCGAGGATTCGCGTCATCCGAAATTCCATAAAGGTGATCTGGTCGTTGGCGCCACCGGCTGGCAGAGCCACAGCATCAGCGACGGCCGCAACATCATTCCGATCCCGGCCGGGCTGCCGAGCCCGTCGATGGCCCTGGGTGTGTTGGGCATGCCAGGCATGACCGCGTACATGGGGTTGATGGACATCGGTCAGCCTAAAGAAGGCGAAACGCTAGTCGTAGCCGCTGCATCCGGCGCGGTGGGCTCAGTGGTCGGTCAAGTGGCGAAGATCAAAGGCCTGCGGGCGGTCGGCGTGGCGGGCGGAGCCGAGAAGTGCAAATACGTGGTCGAGGAACTGGGTTTCGATGCCTGCATCGATCACAAGGCTGCCGATTTTGCCGAGCAACTGGCCAAAGCCTGCCCTGATGGCATCGACATCTATTACGAAAACGTCGGTGGTCACGTATTCGATGCCGTAGTGCCGCTGCTTAACCCAAAGGCGCGCATCCCGTTGTGCGGGCTGATTGCCGGTTACAACGCCTCCGAGGCGCCGCAAGGCCCGGATCGCCTGCCGATGCTGCAACGCACATTGTTGACCAAGCGCGTGCGCATTCAGGGCTTTATCGTGTTCGACGACTACGGTGATCGTCAGCCGGAGTTCATCAGCCACATGGTGCCGTGGGTGCGCGACGGCAAGGTGAAATTCCGCGAGGACGTGGTCGATGGTCTGGAGCAGGCGCCCGAGGCGTTTATCGGTCTGCTGGAAGGGCGCAACTTCGGCAAACTGGTGGTGCGGGTTGCACCGGACTGAGTATTTGACGCTGGCCAGAGGCGCGGGTATAAACCGCGTCTCGTTGTTTTGTCGGACTTTTTACCCATGAGCTTCAGCCCTTTGATTCGCCAACTGATCGACGCGCTGCGCACCTTGCCGGGCGTGGGTCAGAAAACCGCCCAGCGCATGGCGTTGCAGATGCTCGAGCGTGACCGCAGCGGCGGCTTGCGCCTGGCGCAGGCCCTCAGCCAGGCCATGGAAGGCGTCGGGCACTGCCGTCAGTGCCGCACGCTGACCGAAGACGATCTGTGCCCGCAATGCGCCGATACCCGCCGCGACGACACGTTGCTGTGCGTGGTGGAAGGGCCGATGGATGTGTATGCCGTCGAGCAGACCGGCTTCCGTGGGCGCTACTTTGTGCTCAAGGGGCATTTGTCGCCGCTCGATGGCCTCGGGCCTGAGGCGATCGGCATTCCGCAGTTGATGACGCGGATTGAAGAAGCGGGGACGTTTACCGAAGTGATTCTCGCAACCAACCCGACCGTGGAAGGTGAGGCAACAGCGCATTACATCGCGCAGTTGTTGCAGAACAAAGGCCTGATCGCGTCGCGCATTGCCCATGGGGTGCCGTTGGGCGGTGAGCTGGAACTGGTCGATGGCGGCACGCTGGCGCATTCGTTTGCCGGGCGCAAACCCATTTCTCTCTGATAAAAATCAAAAGATCGCAGCCTTCGGCAGCTCCTACAGGGAAACGCGTATTTCCAATGTAGGAGCTGCCGAAGGCTGCGATCTTTTGATCTTCTGCATCTTGTAAACCAAGCAAGCGCTCGGTTAAGTTCGGCGAACCCTTCCGTGGAGCTCGCCCATGCTTGCCTTTCAGGAATACTTCGATCCCAGCCACCAATTGGTCCGCGACAGTGTCCGACGTTTCGTCGAACGCGAGATCCTGCCGGACATCGATCAGTGGGAAGAAGCCGCAAGCTTCCCCCGTGAGCTGTACCTGAAAGCTGGCGCCGCCGGCATCCTCGGCATCGGTTACCCCGAGGCGCTGGGTGGCAGCCATGAACGCGATCTGTTCGCCAAGGTTGCCGCCAGTGAGGAACTGATGCGCTGTGGCTCAGGCGGGCTGGTAGCAGGGCTTGGCTCGCTGGATATCGGTTTGCCGCCGATCGTCAAATGGGCCCGTCCCCAGGTGCGGGATCGTGTTGTGCCTCAAGTGCTTGGCGGCGAGAAAATCAGCGCCTTGGCAGTCACCGAACCCGGTGGTGGCTCTGACGTTGCCAACCTGCAAACCCGCGCCGTGCGCGACGGCGATGTCTACCGGGTCAGCGGCAGCAAAACCTTTATCACCAGTGGCGTGCGCGCGGATTTCTACACCGTCGCGGTGCGTACCGGTGCGCCGGGTTTCGGCGGTATCAGTCTGTTGTTGATCGAGAAGGGCACGCCCGGTTTCACCGTCGGCCGTCAGCTTAAGAAAATGGGCTGGTGGGCGTCGGACACCGCTGAATTGTTCTTCGACGATTGCCGTGTACCTGTGGGCAATCTGATCGGCGCCGAGAACATGGGCTTCGCCTGCATCATGGGCAACTTTCAGAGCGAACGACTGGCGCTGGCACTGATGGCCAACATGACCTCACAGCTTGCGCTGGAACAGAGCCTGAAATGGGCGCGCGAGCGTGAAGCGTTTGGCAAACCGATCGGCAAGTTTCAGGTGATCAAACATCGGCTCGCCGAGATGGCGACTGCACTGGAGGTATCGCGGGAGTTCACTTACCGGCAAGCGGCGAAGATGGCGGCGGGGCAGAGTGTGATCAAGGAGATTTCCATGGCGAAGAACTTTGCCACGGACACTTCGGACCGGATCACCACCGAGGCGGTGCAGATTCTGGGTGGGTTGGGTTATATGCGTGAGAGTCTGGTGGAACGGCTGTATCGGGATAACCGCATTCTGTCGATTGGCGGCGGGACGCGGGAGGTGATGAACGAGATCATCAGTAAGCAGATGGGGCTTTGAATGGTTGCTGGGGCTACTGGCCTCATCGCGAGCAGGCTCACTCCTACAGGGGGAACGCATTCCAAATTGTAGGAGTGAGCCTGCTCGCGATGGCGGCCTGAAGGGCGCTACTTACTTATCGGTCAAGGCAAACTGCGTCAGGCAGAAGGTAGGGATACCCATGTCCTCAAGACGCTGCGAACCTTGCAACTCCGGCAAATCAATAATCGCCGCCGCCTCATGCACCCGCGCGCCCATGCGGCGAATCAGGTTGGCTGCTGCGATCAGCGTGCCGCCCGTGGCGATCAAGTCATCGAACATCACCACCGAGTCGCCTTCGCACAGGCTGTCGGCGTGCACTTCCAGAAACGCTTCACCGTACTCGGTTGCGTAACCTTCGGCCAACACGTCCGCTGGCAGTTTGCCTTGCTTGCGGAACAACACCAGCGGCTTGTTCAACTGATAGGCCAGCACCGAACCGATCAGGAAACCACGGGCATCCATCGCGCCGATGTGGGTGAAGTCGGCTTCGACATAGCGGTGGGCGAAGCTGTCCATCACCAGGCGCAGGGCGGTTGGCGACTGGAACAGCGGGGTGATGTCGCGAAAGATCACGCCCGGTTTCGGGAAGTCGATCACTGGGCGGATAAGCGATTTGATGTCGAAGGAGTCGAAGACCATCGTCGAGGTGTCCTGGCAGGGCTGCAAACGGCGCAGTATACCCGCGGCTGAAACGCTTCGCTCAACCGCAGATCGACATTAACCTTCGAGCGAGCCACCGGCCAGCGCGCAGAGCTGGATCGGGTCGAGGATGTGAATCTCCTTGCCCTCGGCGGCAATCAATTGGTTCTGCTGGAAACGGGTGAACACCCGGGACACGGTTTCCACCGCGAGACCGAGGTAGTTGCCGATTTCGTTACGCGACATTGCCAGGCGGAACTGATTGGCTGAGAAGCCGCGCGCGCGGAAGCGGGCGGACAGATTGACCAGGAACGTGGCGATGCGCTCGTCGGCGGTTTTCTTCGACAGCAGCAACATCATTTGCTGGTCGTCGCGGATTTCGCGGCTCATCACACGCATCAACTGACGGCGCAGTTGCGGCAATTGCAGGGCCAGTTCGTCGAGGCGTTCGAAGGGGATTTCGCAGACCGAGGTGGTTTCCAGCGCCTGGGCCGACACCGGGTGTTTCTCGGTGTCCATGCCGGACAGGCCGACCAGTTCGCTCGGCAGGTGGAAACCGGTCAGTTGTTCTTCGCCGCTGTCGCTCAGGCTGAAGGTTTTCAGGGCGCCGGAGCGTACTGCATAAACGGAATCGAACGTGTCGCCCTGACGGAACAGGAACTCGCCTTTTTTCAGCGGGCGGCCGCGTTTAACGATTTCGTCCAGCGCATCCATGTCTTCCAGATTCAGAGAAAGTGGCAGGCAGAGAGGGGCCAGGCTGCAATCCTTGCAATGGGCCTGGTTATGAGCGCGCAGTTTGACTGGCTCGGACATTTCTTAAATCCTTGTGGGAAAACACACATAAGCTGTAAGGGTAACCCACGAGAGGACATTCAGGCCAGTCTACGGCGACTTTGTCCCACAGCCATAAAGCCGCAGGGCAAGCCGCCGATAAACAGGTATCAGAACGCATACAAGGAACGATTCGATGGCCGCCATTGGCACGCTGGGCCCCGCTGGCAGCGACGTTGCGGCATTGCCGGAGACGTTTAAAGCGTCTTCGGGCAGTGCACGCGACGCGGGCTCGACCGAGGAAGCAACCCCGACCTTGGTCGAAGGTGTCAAAGTGTCGCTGTCTGGAGCGTCCATCGAAAAATCTGCCGGCGCTGGCGGCGATAATCGCGATATCGAAGAAAGCGGTCTGCCTGAGAACATCCAGCAATTGTTGAAGATGATCCGTAAATTTCAAAAAGAGATTGCCGAGAAAAAGGCGCTCATCGAAGCGGTGATGGCTGACAAGCGTCTTTCCAACGAAGAAAAGATCACCAAGACTGCCACCCTGCGCGGCGCCATCGCCGCGCTGAACACCGGGTTGATCACGGCCAATCTTGCCTTGTCGAAAGTGGTCGGGCAGTCGGGCCTCACGGCAGATCAGAACCTGAAAGTCGGTTCGCTGCTGATGAAAAACTAGATCACCCGCGAGAACCGCTGTCGGTTCTGCTGTTCCAGGTAGGCGTCGAACACCATGCAGACCGAGCGCACCATCAGGCGCCCGGCCGGCAACACCTTGATCCCTTCGCGATCAAGCTCAATCAGGCCGTCGTTGGCCATGCCTTGCAGTTGCGGCCACAGCGCACCGAAATATCCCTGAAAATCGACATTGAATTGCTGTTCGATCTCGGCGAAGTCGAGGCTGAAATTGCAGATCAGTTGCTGAATCACCGCGCGCCGCAGCCGATCGTCGGCATTGCATACCAGGCCTCGACTGGTTGCCAGTTGCGCGGCGGCTAGGGTGTGCTGGTATTCGTTGAGGTCGCTGCTGTTCTGGCAATACAGGTCGCCGATCTGGCTGATCGCTGAAACGCCCAGGCCGATCAGGTCGCAATGGCCGTGAGTGGTGTAACCCTGGAAGTTGCGTTGCAGGGTTTCTTCCTCTTGGGCAATCGCCAGTTCGTCGTCGGGCAGGGCAAAGTGATCCATGCCGATGTAGCGATAGCCGGCGGCGGTGAGCTGTTCGATGGTGCGCTCGAGCATTTCCAGTTTCTGCGCGGGCGCAGGCAATTCACTGGCATTGATCCGCCGCTGGGGCATGAAGCGCTCCGGCAGGTGCGCGTAGTTGAACACCGAGAGCCGGTCCGGTTGCAGGCTGATCACCTCTTCCACGGTACGGGCGAAGTTGTCCGGGGTCTGCTTGGGCAGGCCGTAGATCAAGTCGATGTTGATCGAGCGAAATTGCAGGGTGCGCGCGGCGTCGATCACGGCGCGGGTTTCTTCCAGGCTTTGCAGGCGATTGACCGCACGCTGCACCGTCGGGTCGAGGTCTTGCAGGCCGATGCTGACCCGATTGAAGCCGAGCTCGCGCAACAAGCCCATGGTGGACCAGTCGGCTTCGCGCGGGTCGATTTCGATGCCGTAATCGCCGGAATCGTCATCGAGCAAATTGAAATGCTTGCGCAGGTGCGCCATCAACTGGCGCAGTTCGTCGTGGCTGAGAAAAGTCGGAGTGCCGCCGCCAAAGTGCAGTTGCTCGACCTTTTGCGTCGGGTCGAGGTGACAGGCGATCAGCTGGATTTCCTGTTCGAGCCGTTGCAGGTATGGCAGGGCGCGGCCGCGATCCTTGGTGATGACCTTGTTGCAGGCGCAGTAGTAGCAAATGTTCGCGCAGAACGGCACATGCACATACAGCGACAACGGGCGCAGGGCCTTGCGGCTGTCACGCAGGGCATGGAACAGGTCGAAGGTGCCGACCTGACTGTGAAATTGCACGGCCGTCGGATAAGAGGTGTAGCGCGGCCCCGCCAGGTCGTAGCGGCGGATCAGATCAGAGTCCCAACGAATGGCGTCGAGCATGCGGGCATTCCCCCGGATAGGCTGGCAGTGTGGCGAGTCTAGGGGAGGGCGCGCAGGGGCATCTTGATTTGCATCAACAGCATAAGATCAAAAGATCGCAGCCTTCGGCAGCTCCTACAGGGAAACGCATTCCAAAGGTAGGAGCTGCCGAAGGCTGCGATCTTTTGATCTTAATGGCCCATCAACCAATGCTGATGCGGCCCCGGCAATGTCCAGATGCCAAACAGAATCACCAGCAAACCCCCCGCCATGCGCACGCTGCGTTTGCGCAAAATGGCCGTGACGCGTTCTGCCGCGAGGCCCGTGGCGAGCAGCACCGGCCAGGTGCCGAGCCCAAACGCAAGCATCAACAACGCACTGTCCAGCGCGTTGCCCTGACTCGCCGACCACAACAATGTGCTGTAAACCAGCCCGCACGGCAGCCAGCCCCACAACGCGCCAAGCAGCAGCGCGCGGGGCAGACTCGACACCGGCAGCAAACGGTTGGCGACGGGTTGGATGTAGCGCCACAAACCGCGTCCGAGACTTTCAATGCGCGTTAGCCCGCTCCACCAGCCGGCCAGATACAAACCCATGGCGATCAGTAACAACCCGGCCAATACACGCATGAATAACGCTGCAGGACTGTTCGCCCCCGCCCACCCCGCCAGCCCGATCAGCAAGCCCGCCGTGGCATAACTGAGGATTCGGCCCAGGTTATACGCCAGCAACAAGCGGAAACGTCGGCTGCGTTGCTCCTTGGGAATCGCCAGGGTCAACGCGCCCATCAAGCCGCCGCACATGCCCAGGCAATGGCCGCCACCGAGCAAGCCGAGGATCAGCGCCGAGATCAGCAGTGGCACCAGTTCAAGCATCGGGCGGGGCCTTGTCGTCTGCTTTGCTGGCGTTGGCTTCGTCCACCGCAGCAGTGTGGTTCGGATCCTGATCGTCGAACAGGATGCTGTGGGCCGGGCCGTCGAGATCGTCGTACTGACCGCTGTCCACCGCCCAGAAGAAGATGTACACGGCGATGGCCACGATCAGCAGTGCGGCCGGGATCATCACGTAGAGAGCTGGCATCTGTACTCCAGGCCCGCGCGGCTCAGGCCGGCAGCGGGCGGGTTTCTGAGCGGTGGCTGACTGGCGCCGGGCTCGGCAAGCGAGTCAGGCGCAAGGCATTGAGCACCACGGTCAACGAACTGATCGACATGCCGACGGCGGCCCACACCGGAGTGATCCAGCCAAGGGCGGCGAATGGCAACATGAGGCCATTGTACAGCGCCGCCCACAGCAGGTTCTCGATGATTACCCGACGGGTTCGCCGCGCGAGGGTGAAGGCCTGGACCAAGGCGTCGAGACGATTGGACAGCAGCACGGCATCGGCACTGGTTTTCGCCAGATCCGTGGCCGAGCCCATGGCCACGCTGATATCAGCGGCAGCCAACACCGGCACATCGTTGACGCCGTCGCCGAGCATCAGCACCTTGCGGCCTTCCTTGTGCAGTTGTTGCAGCACTTGCAGCTTGTCGTCGGGGCGCAAACCGCCACGAGCCTCATCAATACCCAGTTCCGCCGCCACGCTAGCGACCATCGGCGAGCTGTCGCCGGACAACAGCAATGTGCGCCAGCCACGCGCCTTGCACGCGGCGAGCCGGGCGGGGGCGTCGTCGCGCAAGCGGTCGTCGAGGCCGCACCACGCCAGCGGGCCTTGAGCGTCGCCGGGCCGCAACCAGTGGCCAGCCCCGCTCGGCATGGCCGGCACACCGGCGCCGCTGAGAGCACAGACAAACGCGGCCTGACCGATGCGCAAGCGCTGCTCGCCGACCAGCCCTTCGAGGCCAAGTCCCGGCGTACTCTGGACGTCTTCAGCGGCGAGCGGCGCACGGCCGAAGGCGCGGGCAATCGGGTGTTCCGAGCGGTTTTCCAACGCGGCAGCGAGGCTCAGGCATTGGTCGCTGTCGTGCGCGCCGAGTGGGCGAATCGAACGCAGTACCAGCCGGCCTTCAGTGAGCGTACCGGTCTTGTCGAAGATCACCGTGTCGATCTGATTCAAGCCTTCCAGCACATGCCCGCGCGTCAGCAGTAAGCCGAGTTTGTGCAGGGTGCCGGTGGCGGCGGTGAGGGCAGTCGGCGTTGCCAGCGACAGGGCGCACGGGCAGGGCGCGACGAGCATGGCGAGGACGATCCGGAACGCGCGCGAAGAAGCCAGCTCCCACCACAGCAGGCCGATGGCGGCAGCGGCGATCAGCGACAGCAGCAGGAACCATTGCGCGGCGCGGGCGGCAATTTCTGCCAGACGCGGTTTTTCCGCCTGAGCGCGCTCGAGCAGGCGGACGATAGCCGACAGTCGTGTGTCCTGGCCCAGCGCCTGCACTTCCACGGTCAGCGCGCCTTCGACATTCAGCGTGCCGGCGGTCACAGCATCACCGGGCATGCGCGGTTGCGGCAGGTATTCGCCGGTCAGCAGCGATTCGTCGATGCTCGATTGGCCATCGATGATCTTGCCGTCTGCCGGCAGAATCGAACCGGGCGGGATGAGGATTTGATCACTCAGGCGCAATTCGCTGAGCAGAATGCGTTCGCTCTGGCCGTGGTTGTCCAGGCGCAGACACGAAGCGGGCAACAGATTGACCAGTTGGGCCGTTGCAGCCGCTGTGCGTTCCCGTGCGCGGCGTTCCAGGTAACGTCCGGCGAGCAGGAACAGCGCGAACATGCCCACTGCGTCGAAGTACAACTCGCCGACACCGGTGATCGAGGTCCAGATCCCGGCGATGTAGGCGCTGCCGATCGCCAGCGACACCGAGACATCCATGGTCAGGTGTCGTGTGCGCAAATCGCGCATCGCGCCTTTGAAGAACGGCGCGCAGCTGTAGAACACGATCGGCGTGGTCAGGAACAGCGCCACCCAGCGCAGGATCGTGTGTAGCTCGGGGCTGAGGTCGATGTTGAATTCCGGCCAGGTGGCCATGGTCGCCATCATCGCCTGGAACCACAGCAGCCCGGCGACGCCGAGCTGGCGCAGGGCCAGGCGGTTTTCGCTGGCCAGTTGTTCGCTGGCGCGATCAGCCTGATAGGGATGGGCGGCGTAACCGATGTGGCGCAGTTCGGCGAGGATCTGGCTCAGCGGCAATTGCGCGTCGGCCCAGCTCACGTGCAGGCGATGGTTGGACAGGTTCAGCCGCGCCTCGGCGACGGCGGGCAGCGTGCGCAGGTGTTTTTCAATCAGCCAGCCACACGCGGCGCAACTGATGCCTTCCATCAGCAGGGTGGTTTCGGCCAGCTCCCCTTGGTGGCGCACAAAGGGTTGCTGGACGTCGGCGCGATCGTACAGCGCCAGTTCATCGACCAATTGCACCGGCAATGCTTCGGGGTTGGCTGAGGCTTCGCTGCGGTGTTGGTAGTAGCTTTCCAGACCGCCGGCGACGATGGCTTCGGCCACAGCCTGACAGCCCGGGCAGCAGAACTCGCGGGATTGTCCGAGCACGACAGCGGTGAAGCGGCTGCCAGACGGAACGGGCAGGGCGCAGTGGTAGCAGGGGAGTGGGCTGGTCATCGAGTGTTCACTAATACTGCTGATTCACTACACCCCCGTGTAGGAGCTGCCGCAGGCTGCGATCTTTTGACTTTAAAACAAGATCAAAAGATCGCAGCCTGCGGCAGCTCCTACATAGGGGTATCGGGTTACTTCTTGAGGTCTTCGGCGCCTTGCAGCGGCTCGTCACCCAGCAGCAGATCCTTGTCATGGCTCACTAGCTCTTCTTCGAACATGCGCCACACATGGTCATCCTGACTGCCGAGCAATTCGACAAACCGGCGACCTTCGACCTTGTCGCCCAATTGACCGATGTAGCGGCCTGCTTCGGTTTCGCTGCGGGTCAGGACGATCTTGCGATCCTTTTCCGGTTGTGTCGGCGAAATCAGGTTCAATTCAAGGGTCTTCGGCTGGCTGTCGCCGCTCAGGCGCAAATCAACCTCACCAGTAACATCATCCAGATGCACCGCCGCACGCATCTTCAAATTCTGCGCCAACAACTCGCGATCCAGCGAACGGTTGATACCCTTGCCCGCCTCGTAGTAGTTGTCGTTGACCAGATTGTCCGGGTTGTTCACCGCAATGGTCACCATCGACAGAGTCAGGGTCACCGAACAGGCCAGAATCCCGATGATGATCCATGGCCAGAGGTGCTTGTACCAAGGACTTGCGGCGTTTGCTGCGGGCATGTTCAGTTCTCTCAACGGATTTGGGGGCCGATGAATCGGCTCTTGGCTTCAACGTGGACGCTGTCGTCATCGGCATCCTTGAGGATGAATTTCACCTCGTTGGTGCTCGATGGCAGTTGTTCCGGTGCGCTCGACAACTCGACCGGCATGCTGACGATGTCGCCGGCCGCGACCTTGATCTCGCGCTTGCCTTGCAGGCGCAGATCCGGCAACCCGGCGGCTTCCAGCACATAGGTGTGATCGCGCTGGTCCTTGTTCATGATCTTCAGGCTGTAAACGTTTTCGATCCGGCCTTCAGCGTTTTCGCGGTACAGCACACGGTCCTTGCTGACATCGAAACCGACCAGCGAACGCATGACGAACGCGGTGACCAGCAGGCTGATCATCGCCAGCAACACCACGGCATAGCCGATCAGGCGTGGCCGCAGTTTATGGGTTTTCTGTCCCGACAGGTTGTGTTCGGTGGTGTAGCTGATCAGGCCGCGCGGGTAATCCATCTTGTCCATGATGCTGTCGCAGGCGTCGATGCACGCGGCGCAACCGATGCACTCGATCTGCAGGCCGTCGCGGATGTCGATGCCGGTCGGGCAGACCTGCACGCACATGGTGCAATCGATGCAGTCACCGAGGCCCAGGGCCTTGTAGTCGATACCTTTCTTGCGCGGGCCACGGCTTTCGCCGCGACGCGGATCGTAGGAAACGATCAGCGTGTCCTTGTCGAACATCACACTCTGGAAGCGCGCATACGGGCACATGTAGATGCACACCTGCTCGCGCAACCAGCCGGCGTTGCCGTAGGTGGCGAGGGTGAAGAAGCCGACCCAGAAATACGACCAGCCATCGGCCTGGCCGGTGAAGAATTCGAAGACCAGTTCGCGGATCGGCGAGAAGTAACCGACGAAGGTCATGCCGGTGACGAAACCGATCAGCAGCCACATCACGTGCTTGGCGGCTTTACGCAGGAATTTGTTGGCGCTCATCGGCGCCTTGTCGAGCTTGATGCGCTGGTTGCGGTCGCCTTCGGTGACCTTTTCGCACCACATGAAAATCCATGTCCAAACACTTTGCGGGCAGGTGTACCCGCACCAGACGCGGCCGGCATAAACGGTAATGAAGAACAGGCCGAACGCAGCGATGATCAAGAGGCCCGAAAGCAGGATGAAATCCTGTGGCCAGAACGTTGCACCGAAGATGAAGAATTTGCGCTCTGGCAAGTTCCACCACACGGCCTGGTGGCCGCCCCAGTTCAGCCACACCGTACCGAAATACAGCAGGAACAATGCGGCGCCGCCCATCATCCGCAAGTTGCGGAACAGGCCGGTGAAAGCGCGGGTGTAGATTTTTTCTCGTGAGGCGTAAAGGTCGACGCTGTTGTTCGCGTTTTTGCTCGGTGGTGTGACGTCGTGTACCGGAATCTGGTTGCTCATCATTGCATCCCACGGCAGTGGAAAAATGCCTCGGTCGATACGTGCCAACCGCGGTCAAAATGGGGTGTTGCAGTGGCGCAATGATACGCCTGTCGCTCTGGCTCAAGGGTGCGACCTTTGGTCGCGTTGGGGGCGAAGCCTGAATGGTGTAGCGAATGTAGCAAAGCCTGATGCAGGTCAATTGACTTGTTGAGTATGGACAGTTTTGGCGTGGTCGCTAATTCATTGTTCCCAGGGGTTTATCAGGGAAACACCACTCGATTGAAAATCACCGACATTGCGAGTAACGACAGTGAGTCCGTGAACCAGCGCGGTGGCTGCAATCAATGCGTCGCTTTCATTGGCCTGATCGGGTACATGCAGACTGGCACAACGCAGTGCCACAGCAGCGTCCACCGGCAGGATTCGTGCGTCGAATGCCGGCATGACGTGGCGCATCAGCCAGCTGCGCAAAACCTTGCCTTGAGCAGGATCGCGCCGTTCCATGCGTAGCACCCCGGTTTCCAGTTCTTTCAGGGTAATGGCCGAAAGATACAGGCTTGGAGCCAGCACGCTTTTCGCCCAATTGACGACATTGGCATCAGCTTGCGGCTTGCGAAGTTCGGATATCACATTGGTGTCGAGTAAATACATCAGGATAGATCCACGGGACGATGAATGATGACCGCACGCTCGGTTTCGAATTCGATGTCGGCGGCTTCCGGCATGACTAGCAAATCAACAATGTTTGCGTTTGTACCGCTCAGTTCCTGATATTCCTCGATGCTCAGCAGGACGTGAGAAGCCTTGCCGCGGTCGGTAATGATCACAGGGCCCAGGCGTGCAGCCTTCTTGGCGCTGCTGGTGTCCTGATTGAACTCACGGCTGGAGATGGTGGTGATTGCCATCATGGTCGACCTCTCGGATTGCAGATGTAGCAACGTTACTACTTCACCGTCAGTGCGGCAATTGGAAGGAGCAGGGCTCATACGTCCGTTGGTCGGGCGATGGCTGGCATGTGTGGAGACGGCTTCGCGCGAAGTAGAAGCCATCTCGGCTTGAATCAGGCTTCGTTTCAAAACTCAGGGAAGCCGACCACCGCCCAGGCTGTCGAGACTGCCGGTATTCCTGTGCGGTTTCGTGGTGCTGTTGGCATCGGGTTGCAGCGGCGTGCCGAGGCTCAGCACAGCGGGACTCAGGGCGTGATTCGATGAGTCGCAAGACTGCTCGGTTTCAGCGAGGTCCTGCTCGTCTGGTAGTTGCGTGTTGTCATCATTCAACATGGCAGCTTCATCCTTGAAGTTACTCCGATGCGGATCATCGGGCTGCTGAAAACCCTATCGCCGATGGTCAATCGAGTCCATCAGACAAGTGTCTCAAGGTATGAAGCGCCAACAGAATAGCCCCACCAATACACATTGGCGGGGCCGTCTGCTTGCCGCTTTATGTGCGTGATATCCATGTGCTGGAAATATAATCAGTTAATTGTCAGGTTTTAAAGTTGCGGGCTTCTCGAATAACTTAGTTTTTTGCGCTGTTCTTCGGCAGTTGCGTATTGATGTTTATAGAACAAGGTAACAATGGAGTTTCATGAATATAAAGGATGTTAAAAAAACTCTCGCCGGGCTGTGCCTGTCATCGCTGGCTTCTTTTGCCCATGCAGACGAAGGCGTTCCACAGCACATGGTATTTGCCTCGGACCCCCAATATCCGTGGACGGAAAAATCGGACAGCGGCGAAGAGGAATCGAGCGCGGACTTTGAAAAACGCTCGAAATGGCTGGTTGAAAGCCAATTCGCGAGCATTGCACAGTTCCGCAACGAGATGGGCGGGCAGAGCACAGTACCGCTGATGATCAACGGCGACATGACCGCGTTCGGCCACGGCTGGCAACGCTCGTTTATGGGGGGGATGCTGCAGAAATATTTTGCTGATGACTATCTTTACGGGCTGGGTAATCACGACTATCAGAACAATGTCAATGACTGCTTTAGCGAGAGTTGCGCAGCGGGCAGTATCGTCGATTATCGCGATCATCATGTTGATAAGGTCGATCAGATGGATCTTGCAGTTACCGGAGGATTTCTCAATAAGCATTATCTGGGAAGTCTGGCTTACTCGAAGAGCATTGGTGAAGTGCATCTGGTGCAACTGAACAATGAACCGACTTACCAAGTGAAGATTTCCCATGCCTTGAATCCAACCACGTTCGATATCAAGCAGTCGCTGGACTGGCTGGAGAATGATTTGCGGATAGCGCGGATGCAGGGATCGGTGATCATTATCAACATGCACAAACCCTATGATTGGGCGGGCAGTTGGGATGAGCAAAAGCGCTTTCGCGCGATGATCGAAAAGTACCAGGTGACGGCGATGTTCGCCGGCCATTTCCATGCCGATGGCGGCAGCATGAGTTACATCGGCAGCGTGCCGATGTTCCTCAGTGGTGGGGCCTCGCGGCAAACGTACCTGACTGCCAGTTTTTCCAGGGATCGCAAACAACTGGAAGTGAGTCTGGTGGAGGGCAACCAGTGGCGTAAACGTACGCCGGTGGCAACGGTGCCGGTAAAGTCGATCTTTACCAGTCGACTATAAAAAAGCCCCCGCCAGGTGAGTGGCGAGGGCTTTCGTTGCAACGCAAACCGGGCTTATCGGGCGTCGGCTTCCGGAGCTTTTTCACCGTGGGACAGGCTGTAAACGTAAGCCGCCAGCAGGTGCACCTTGTCGTTGCCTTGCAGTTGTTCCTGCGCCGGCATCTGGCCCTGACGGCCGTAACGGATGGTCTGCTGCAGTTGCGCGAAGCTCGAGCCGTAGATGAATGCACCCGGGTGGGTCAGGTCAGGCGCGCCCATGGCGGGAGTGCCTTTGCCGGCCGGACCGTGGCAGGCCACGCAGTTGGCGGCGAACAGTTTGCCGCCGTTTTCCGGGTCAGCCTTGGTGTCTTCCGGCAGTTTGCGGCCATCGAGTTTGGTCACGACGAATGCCGCGACATCGGCCACGCCTTGCTCGCCAATCACTTCAGCCCAGGCCGGCATAACCGCGTGACGACCGCCCATGATGGTGGTCTTGATGGTTTCCGGCTCGCCGCCCCAGCGCCAGTCGGCGTCGGTCAGGTTCGGGAAACCGTAGGCACCCTTGGCGTCGGAACCGTGGCACACCGAGCAGTTGGAGGCGAACAGGCGGCCACCCATTTTCAGTGCTTGCGGATCCTTGGCGACTTCTTCGATCGGCATGGCGGCGAACTTGGCGAAGATCGGACCGAACTTGGCGTCCGAACGGGCCATTTCCTTTTCCCACTCGTGCACGCCGGTCCAGCCGGTCTGGCCGTTGGCGAACGCGGTCTGCTTGTCGTTATCGAGGTAGTTGTAACCCGGCAGCAGGCCTTTCCAGTTGCCCAGACCCGGGTACAGCACCAGGTAACCCAAGGCGAAAACGATGGTGCCGACAAACAGCATGAACCACCATTTCGGCAGTGGGTTGTCGTACTCCTCGATCCCGTCGAAGGAGTGCCCGACCGTCTCGTCCGTCTGTTCGCTGCGCTGGCCCTTGCGGGTCGACAGCAACAGCCAGGTCAGGGCGAAGATCGTACCGAGACTGAGGACTGTGACGTACAGACTCCAGAATGTAGTCATTCTTTGTTACTCCTAGAAGCTTGCTCGACGTGCTTGATGGCTTCGGGATCATCCGCAAAAGGCAACAAGGTCGCGTCTTCAAACTCCGACTTGCGCTTGGGGCTGAACACCCACAACGCCAGACCGATGAAGGCCACCATCACAACAACGGTGCCCAGGCCACGAATCATCCCGATATCCATCTAATTCACCGTTTGCTTTTGATGATGGTGCCCAGGCCTTGCAGATAGGCCACCAGCGCGTCCATTTCGGTTTTGCCCTTCACGGCATCCTGTGCACCGGCGATGTCTTCGTCGGTGTAAGGGACGCCGAGGGTGCGCAAAACCTCCATTTTCTTGGCGGTTTCCTTGCCGTCGAGCTTGTTTTCCACGAGGAACGGGTAAGCCGGCATTTTCGACTCAGGCACCACGTTGCGCGGGTTGTACAAGTGCGCACGCTGCCAGTCATCGGAGTAACGACCACCGACCCGGGCCAGATCCGGACCGGTACGCTTGGAACCCCACAGGAACGGGTGATCCCAGACGCTTTCACCCGCCACCGAGTAGTGGCCGTAGCGTTCGGTTTCAGCACGGAACGGACGGATCATCTGCGAGTGGCAGCCGACACAGCCGTTGGCGATGTAAACGTCGCGGCCTTCCAGCTCCAGTGCCGAACGCGGCTTCATGCCTTCGACCGGCTTGTTGGTGACGTCCTGGAAAAACAGCGGAACGATTTGGGTCAGGCCGCCAATGCTGACGGCGATGACCATGAAGAAGGCCAGCAGGCCAATATTCTTCTCGACAGCTTCATGCTTCATCAGTGAGCTCCAACGACAGCGATCTGGGCAGCGGCTTCGGCTTCAGCCGGGTTCGAGGCGCGCACGGTGCGCCAGACGTTGTAAGCCATCAGGAACATGCCGCTGGCGAAGAAAGCGCCGCCCAGGGCACGAACGATGTAACCCGGGTGGCTGGCCTGCAGCGCTTCAACGAACGAGTAGGTGAGGGTGCCGTCGTCGTTGATTGCACGCCACATCAGGCCCTGAGTGATGCCGTTGACCCACATCGACGCGATGTAGAGCACGGTGCCGATGGTCGCGAGCCAGAAGTGCGCGTTGATCAGGCCGACACTGTGCATCTGCGCACGGCCGAACAGACGCGGGATCATGTGGTAGATCGCGCCGATCGAGATCATCGCTACCCAGCCGAGAGCGCCGGCGTGTACGTGGCCGATGGTCCAGTCGGTGTAGTGCGAGAGCGAGTTGACGGTCTTGATCGCCATCATCGGACCTTCGAAGGTCGACATGCCGTAGAACGCCAGCGACACCACGAGGAAGCGCAGGATCGGGTCGGTGCGCAACTTATGCCAGGCGCCCGACAGGGTCATCATGCCGTTGATCATGCCGCCCCAGCTTGGCGCCAGCAGAATGATCGACATCGCCATACCCAAAGATTGTGCCCAATCCGGCAGTGCGGTGTAGTGCAAGTGGTGCGGGCCGGCCCAGATATACAGGGTGATCAGCGCCCAGAAGTGCACGATCGACAGGCGATAGGAGTAGATCGGACGCTCAGCCTGTTTCGGCACGAAGTAATACATCATCCCGAGGAAACCGGTGGTCAGGAAGAAGCCCACCGCGTTGTGGCCGTACCACCACTGGATCATCGCATCCGTCGCGCCCGAGTAGGCGGAGTAGGACTTGAACAGGTTCACCGGCAGGGAAGCGTGGTTGACGATGTGCAACATCGCCGTGACGACGATGAACGCGCCGTAGAACCAGTTACCCACATAGATGTGCTTGGTTTTGCGCTTGGTGATGGTGCCGAAGAACACCAGACCGTAGGTGACCCAGACAATGGCCAGCAAAATGGCGATCGGCCATTCCAGTTCCGCATATTCCTTGGTGGTGGTGTAACCCAGCGGCAAGGTAATGATCGCGCCGACGATCACCGCTTGCCAGCCCCAGAAGGTGAAGGCCGCGAGGCTGTCGGAGATCAGTCGCGTCTGGCAGGTTCGCTGCACGACATAGTAGGAAGTGGCAAACAGTGCACAACCACCGAAGGCGAAAATCACCAGGTTTGTGTGCAACGGGCGCAGGCGTCCAAAGCTCGTCCACGGCAGACCGAAGTTCAATTCCGGCCAGACCAGTTGCGAGGCGATGAAGACACCGAGCCCCATGCCAAGGATCCCCCAGACCACCGTCATGATGGCGAACTGGCGGACTACCTTATAGTTATAAGCAGTCGGACTGATTGCTGTGCTCATTCTAAGGTTCCACGGTTTGGGTGTTTTATTAGGATTAAAATCGGCCGCAAGTATGCAGAGAGCAGGGGGTCATTGCAACGCGCCATGACCTGGGTCAATGCTTTCCAACGCTGATTCTGCGGCCTTTCCATGCGCCGCGTAAGGACAAAATCGGCCTCGGACAAAATGTCGCAGCGGACGAAAAAAGCGAGGGGTTCAGGTCGCTTGTAACGGGGTGTGTTCAAACGCTCAGTTCGGGTGACGGATGGCAAATGGCACGACAGCCGGTATCTACCGGCGTTTGCGGCCACATCAGTCAGCCGGTTCGCAGAACACAGCAGTCAGCGTTGACCTGGAACCGGCACAAGCCAGTCCGCATCGAGCAAGCGTAGACCCGAATCCGGGGAACCGAAAGGAGAGGGTGCGAAGGGGTGCGACAATGCGTCGCAAAGGGGCAGGATGCTGCCGCACCGAGAAAGGTGCGGCAGAGGTGTATGCAATGATTACTTCTTGTTGTCTTCGGTAATCAGTTTTTCTGTATTCAATCCGTGCGACAGGCTGTACACATAAGCGGCGAGCAATTGCACTTTATCGTTACCCAACAGCTCGTTCTGCGCCGGCATATGACCCTGACGACCATGGCGAATGGTTTGCTCGAGTTGGGTCAGGCTGGTTCCGTAGATAAACCCGGCCGGGTGCGTCAGATTCGGCGCGCCCATGGCTTCAGTGCCGTGGCCGGTTGCCCCGTGACAGGCTACGCAAGTGGTGCTGAACGCCTGCTGTCCGGCTTGCAGGTCGGCCTTGCTGTCGGCGGGCAATGGCAGACCGGCCAGCTCGTGACGCACATACGCGGCCACGTTCTTCACCCCGGCCTCGCCGAGCACTTCGCCCCAGGCCGGCATCGCCGCCATCCGGCCACCCATGATGGTGGTCTTGATGGTGTCGGCGTCGCCGCCCCAGCGCCAGTCGCTGTCGGCGAGGTTAGGGAAACCGAACGCGCCCTTGGCGTCGGAGCCGTGGCACACCGAGCAGTTGGAAGCGAACAGGCGGCCACCCATTTTCAACGCCTGCGGATCCTTCGCCACTTCCTCCACCGGCATGGCGGCGAACTTGGCGAAGATCGGCCCGAACCTGGCATCAGCCTTGTTCATTTCCTTTTCCCACTCGTGCACACCGGTCCAGCCATCCTCGTAACCCGGCAGGATGCCTTTCCAGTTGCCCAGACCCGGATACAGGATTAAATAGCCCACGGAAAACACCAGCGTGCCGGCGAACAGCATGAACCACCACTGCGGCAGCGGGTTGTCGTACTCCTCGATGCCGTCGAAGCTGTGGCCCATGGTCTGGTCGACGCTGCCTTTGGTCTCTCCCCGGCGGGTGCCGATCAGCAGCCACGTCAGGCCGATCAGGCTGCCGATGGTCAGTACGCAGATCCACGTACTCCAGAAGGTGGTCATGGCCGGGTACTCCTTGTTTCAGATGCTTGGTTTTGTTCGGGCTGCGGCTCGTCGGCAAACGGTAGCAGACGTGCTTCGGCGAATTCCGGGGTGCGCTTGCGGTTGAACACCCACAAGGTCAGGCCGACGAAGGCGACGAACACCACGACCGTGCCGAGACCGCGAATCAGGCCTGCACTCATCTCAATGATCATCGTGCTCACCTCTTGCTCTTGATCGCAGTGCCGAGCACTTGCAGGTAGGAGACGAGGGCGTCCATTTCGGTCTTGCCTTTGAGGCTGGCCACCGCGCCGCTGATGTCGTCGTCGGTGTAAGGCACGCCGAGGGTACGCATGACTTTGAGCTTGGTTTCGGTATGGCTGCTGTCGACCGCTTGCGTAACCAGCCACGGGTAGGCCGGCATTTTCGATTCCGGTACGACGTTGCGCGGGTTGTACAAGTGCGCGCGGTGCCAGTCATCCGAGTAGCGCGCGCCGACCCGGGCCAGATCCGGTCCGGTACGTTTCGACCCCCAGAGAAACGGGTGATCCCACACGCTTTCACCGGCTACCGAGTAGTGCCCGTAGCGCTCGGTTTCGGCGCGGAAAGGGCGGATCATCTGCGAGTGGCAACCGACGCAGCCTTCGCGGATATAGATGTCGCGGCCTTCCAGTTGCAGCGCGGTGTAGGGCTTCATGCCCTCGACCGGTTTGTTGGTGACGTCCTGGAAGAACAGCGGGACGATCTGGGTCAGGCCGCCGATGCTCACGGCAAACACCATGAGCAACATCAACAGGCCGACGTTCTTTTCAATCGTTTCGTGTTTCATGGTCGACTCCTCAGGCCATCTGCGCGGCAGCGACGACGTCAGCAGGCTGCGAGGCCCGCACGGTGCGCCAGGTGTTGTAAGCCATCAGGAACATGCCGCTGAGGAAGATCGCCCCACCAATCAGCCGCACGACGAAGCCTGGGTGGCTGGCCACCAGGGTTTCGACGAAGGAGTAGGTCAGCGTGCCGTCCTCGTTCACCGCGCGCCACATCAGGCCTTGGGCGATGCCGTTGACCCACATCGAGGCGATGTAGAGCACGGTGCCGATGGTTGCGAGCCAGAAGTGCGCGTTGATCAAACCGACGCTGTGCATCTGCGCCTTGCCGAAGATTTTCGGGATCATGTGGTACAGCGCGCCGATGGAAATCATCGCCACCCAGCCGAGGGCGCCGGCGTGTACGTGGCCGATGGTCCAGTCGGTGTAGTGGGAGAGGGCGTTGACGGTCTTGATCGCCATCATCGGACCTTCGAAGGTCGACATGCCGTAGAACGCCAGCGAGACCACGAGGAAGCGCAGGATCGGGTCGCTGCGCAACTTATGCCAGGCGCCTGAGAGGGTCATCATGCCGTTGATCATGCCGCCCCAGCTCGGTGCCAGCAGAATCAGCGACATCACCATGCCCAGCGACTGTGCCCAGTCCGGCAGCGCGGTGTAGTGCAAGTGGTGCGGGCCGGCCCAGATGTACAGGGTGATCAAGGCCCAGAAGTGCACGATCGACAGGCGATACGAATACACCGGACGTTCGGCCTGTTTCGGCACGAAGTAGTACATCATCCCGAGGAAACCGGCGGTGAGGAAAAAACCTACGGCGTTGTGGCCGTACCACCATTGCACCATCGCGTCGGTTGCACCGGCGTACACCGAGTAGGACTTGGTGAAACTCACTGGCAACTCAAGGTTGTTGACGATGTGCAGAATCGCCACGGTGATGATGAACGCGCCGAAGAACCAGTTGCCCACATAGATATGCTTGGTCTTGCGCTGCATGATCGTGCCGAAGAACACGACGGCGTAGGCGACCCAGACGATGGTGATCAGGATGTCGATCGGCCATTCCAGCTCGGCGTATTCCTTGGAGCTGGTGTAACCCAGTGGCAGGCTGATCGCCGCCAATAGAATCACCAGTTGCCAGCCCCAGAAGCAGAACGCGGCGATTTTTGGCGCAAACAATTGGGTCTGGCAGGTGCGTTGCACCGAGTAGAACGAACTGGCGAACAGCGCACAGCCACCGAACGCGAAGATCACCGCGTTGGTGTGCAGCGGGCGCAGACGGCCGAAACTGGTCCAGGGCAAATTGAAGTTGAGTTCGGGCCAGACCAATTGGGCCGCGAGAAAAACCCCGAGCCCCATGCCGACGATGCCCCACACCACCGTCATAATGGCGAATTGGCGGACCACCTTGTAGTTGTAGGCGGTACTGATAAAAGTGTTCATGGTTCCCCATCCACGGTTCAGCCGAAGTGAGCGCGCGCAAAACACGCGGCGAATCCTTCGTCTGGAGTTATAGGCAGACTAAAAGCGAGGCAAGCATGGACAAACAGCACAAGGCCAGTATTGACGGGGATCAATGGGCGCAGTGTGTGCGGGATCGTGGGTGGCTTTGGGATGCTGCCAGTGGTGAGGCTGCGGCGACGTTGATCCTGGCCCACGGTGCCGGGGCGCCGATGGACAGTGACTGGATGAATGATATGGCTGCGCGCCTTGCCGGGCTTGGGGTGAATGTGTTGCGGTTTGAATTTGCGTATATGGCGCAGCGGCGGGTGGATGGGGTGAAGCGGCCGCCGAATCCTGCTGCGAAACTGCAGGAATGTTGGCGTGAGGTGTATGCCGAGGTGCGGCGTCATGTCACTGGGGTTTTGGCCGTGGGCGGGAAGTCTATGGGTGGGCGGATGGCGAGTCTTTTGGCTGACGAATTGGGTGCGGATGCGTTGGTGTGTCTGGGGTATCCGTTTTATGCGGTGGGGAAGCCGGAGAAGCCTCGGGTTGAGCATTTGGCTTCTTTGCAGACTCGGACGTTGATTGTGCAGGGGGAGCGGGATGCGCTTGGCAATCGGGAGGCGGTTGAGGCTTACACCTTGTCACCGAGTATTGAGGTGGCGTGGTTAGCTGCCGGCGATCATGACCTCAAGCCATTGAAGGTTTCCGGGTTTACCCAAGAACAGCATTTGGCCAGCGCCGCGCAGAAAGTAGCCGAGTTTCTCAGCAACTGACCGAGCCGGGCTGAGATTTTGAACTGCACGAAGATCTGCTCCCTTTCCCCCTCGCCCCCTTGGGGGCGGTCCGACGTTTCGGGAGGGCTGGGGTGAGGGGGATGGATCTTGGATGCGCTGCTGTCTTTCGTTTTGGGTACATATCCTTTCCTGCGGTAACGGCCACTCAGGGTTCCGCCCTTACGGCGGGTCACCTTTTCCCAACGCCGAAAAGGTAACCCAAAAGGCTTGCTCCTACGTACGGCCCGCTCGCTGGGGCCCCGGGGCCCCTCGCTCCGGGATCGATCCGGGCGCAGCGCCTACGGTTTGCTTCGCTGCACCTCCTCTCGCTCTGGTTGGGCGCGCCACACGGTCGCTGCGCCCCCACCCCCGGGCCCAGCCCTCCCC
>NZ_LIGE01000005.1 GCF_001297015.1 Pseudomonas sp. RIT-PI-r
AACTGGATCTGGGCGTGCTGCTGCAAGATGACAGCCGCAGCGAAATGGGTCGTTTCGTTTCGGCCTTCTGGCCGCCCGCGCACGATCAAGCGTTCTTGCAGCTGTTGCTCAAAGCCACGTTGCAAACCCTCGCCATCGCCACCGCCGGCATGGCCCTGGCGCTGCTGCTGGCGGTGCCGGCCGGGTTGCTGGCGAGTCGTGCACTGTCGTTGTCCGCCGCCTCGCGCGGTGGCGTGCCGAGCGCCATGGGCCGGTTGTTACGCTGGCCGATTCGCGGCTTGCTGATCTTTCTGCGTAGCGTGCCGGAGATCGTCTGGGCACTGTTGTTTGTCCGCGCGGTCGGTCTGGGGCCAGCGGCGGGCGTGCTGGCCATCGCCATCACCTACAGCGGCATGCTCGGCAAGGTCTACGCGGAGATTTTCGAATCCACCGATCAGCGCCCGGCCCACGCCTTGCTGCAATCGGGCAGCGGCCGGCTGGCGAGTTTTGCCTATGGCGTCATGCCCAATGTCGCGGCGGAACTGCTCTCGTACACGGTCTATCGCTGGGAATGCGCGATCCGCGCGTCAGTGGTGATGGGTTTTGTCGGTGCCGGCGGGCTCGGTCAGCAGATCGATCTGTCGATCCGCATGTTTGCCGGCGGAGAAGTCGCCAGCATGCTGCTGACCTTCCTGATACTGGTGCTGGCCGCCGACCAATTCAGCCGGTTGTTGCGCTGGGGGCTGGCATGAACCGCCTGATCAATCTGCTGCTGGTCACCGCTATCGTCGCGGCGGTCTTTGCCTCGTTCAGCTATCTGGGCCTGGATCTCGCTGAGCTTGGCAGCGCCAGTAGCCTGAAGCAGATGGGCGCTTACGTGCAGCGCTTTCTCAGTCCGGACTTGAGCACCGCTTACCTGCGAGCCATTGTTCACGGCTCGATGGAAACCCTCGCCATGTCGGCCCTCGGCACCCTGCTCGCGGCGATGCTGGGAATCATCCTCGCCCTGCCCGCCGCCGGGCGTTTCGGCTGGCCGCTACAAAGTGTTTCGCGGCTGTTGCTCAACGGTTTGCGGGCGATTCCGGAACTGGTCTGGGCGGCACTGATGGTGCTCGCTGCCGGGCTTGGGCCGAACGCCGGCACCCTCGCCCTCGCCCTGCACACCACGGGCGTGCTCGGCCGCCTGTTTGCCGAAGCCCTGGAAAACACCCCGCCGCAACCTGCCGAAGCGATCCGCTTGCAAGGCGGCAATCCGCTTCTGGCGTTCTGTTACGGCACCTTGCCGAACCTTACGCCACAACTGCTCGCCTACATTCTTTATCGCTGGGAAAACAACATCCGCATGGCCAGCGTACTGGGTTTTGTCGGTGCAGGCGGACTGGGCCAGATGCTCTATGTGAGCCTCAGCCTGTTTCAGGAGGCGCAAGCCAGCACGGTAATCCTGGCAATGCTGTTGCTGGTGTTGGCAGTGGATTCGTTGAGCGCCTGGAGCCGGCAGCGCTGGGTCAAGGCGTAAACAGCACGCCTCGGGCAGTCCTGCGGCCCGCTGCACGTCGGCAGGCGCGATGCCGCAGCAACGCGCCTGCCAGTCACTTAGTGCGGTGCGCGCGGGATGGTTTTCATCAGGTCTTCAGGGCTGATGTGGCCGACCACGCTGCCCGGTTGCGGCAGATTGAGAATGTGGCCCTTCATTTTGCCGATGATGTGCATCTCGCACGGTTTGCAGTCGAATTTCAGTGTCAGTACTTCATCGCCGTGGATCAACTGCATCGGCGCGACCTTGGTGCGCACGCCGGTCACGCCCTTGGCCTGTTTCGGGCACAGGTTGAAGGAGAAACGCAGGCAGTGCTTGGTGATCATCACCGGCACTTCACCCGCCTCTTCGTGAGCTTCGTACGCCGCGTCGATCAGCTTCACGCCGTGACGGTGGTAGAAGTCGCGCGCTTTCTGGTTATAGACGTTGGCGAGGAAGGTCAGGTGCGAATCCGGGTACACCGGTGGCGGGCTGGTTTCAGCTTTGCGGTGGCCACGCGGGTGCGCAGCGACACGCGCGGCGGTGAGGTTCTCGATCACTTCACGGCGCAGGGCTTTGAGCTGCGAGTTGGGGATGAAGAACGCCTCTGGCGCATCCAGCTTGATGTCGGTGGCGTGGTACTGCGTGGTGCCGAGCTGGCCGAGCAGATCGCGCAACTGTTCCAGCGCCTGCTCAGGCTTGTTGGCCACACCGAACGGACCGTTGAGGGTGACGCTGGCACTGATGCCTTCCTCGCTGGTGGCGGTCACTTCCAGCTGTTCTTCACGCAGACGCGCAACCCAGCTCAGGGCCACGCGACGCTCCGAAGAAGTCTTTTGCAGCGCCTGTTGCCAGTTGTGGTCGAGGTTGCGGTTCAACGGGTGATTCGGTCGCAGCTTGTACAGGCCTTCGGGCATTTCGTTCGGCTCGACGCGGTAGCGGTAACGCTTCTCGCCGTCTTCCTCGAACTCGCCTTTGGCCTCGGCGATGTTGGCGCGGAAACCGACCACTTCGCGCTTGACCAATACGTTCAGGCCATCACCGTTGGACAGCGGCTCGTGGGTCACCACTTGCATGTCACGCTTGGCGACTTTCTCGACGATGCCGACCGGCAGACCGGTGAAGGTCGGCGAGTCGAAAGCGCCGATGTCGATCTTGCGATCAGTGACGAAATAGTCGGTGCTGCCACGGTGGAAGGTTTTTTCCGGGTCAGGCAGGAAGAAGTGCGCGGTGCGGCCGCTGGAGGCGCGGGCCAGATCCGGGCGGTCTTCGAGCACGTCGTCGAGGCGTTGACGGTAATAGGCGGTGATGTTCTTCACATAGCCCATGTCCTTGTAGCGACCCTCGATCTTGAACGAACGCACACCGGCTTCGACCAGCGCGCGGATGTTGGCGCTCTGGTTGTTGTCTTTCATCGACAGCAGGTGTTTTTCGTAGGCGATCACGCCACCCTTTTCATCTTTGAGGGTGTACGGCAAACGGCAGGCCTGCGAGCAGTCGCCACGGTTGGCGCTGCGCCCGGTCTGCGCGTGGGAAATATTGCACTGCCCGGAGAAGGCCACGCACAACGCGCCATGGATGAAGAACTCGACGGCAGCATCGGTTTCATCGGCAATCGCACGGATTTCCTGCAGGTTCAGCTCACGGGCCAACACCAGTTGGGAGAAACCGGCCTGATCGAGGAATTTCGCTCGCTCAAGGGTGCGGATGTCAGTCTGGGTCGAGGCGTGTAGCTCGATCGGCGGAATGTCCAGCTCCATCACACCCAGATCCTGCACGATCAGCGCATCGACACCGGCGTCGTACAACTGATGGATCAGCTTGCGCGCCGGCTCCAGTTCGTTGTCGTGCAGGATGGTGTTGATGGTGGTGAAAATGCGCGCGTGGTAACGGCGGGCGAACTCTACCAGTTCGGCGATTTCACCGACTTCGTTGCAGGCGTTGTGGCGCGCGCCGAAGCTCGGGCCGCCGATGTACACGGCGTCGGCGCCGTGGAGAATCGCCTCACGGGCGATGGCGACATCGCGGGCAGGGCTGAGCAATTCCAGATGATGCTTGGGCAAGGACATAGTTTTTTTAGTCAGGCTGTCACGGTTAGGCGCGCATTCTACCCCTGAAACGCGTACCGGGCACGCCTCGGCTGCCCGATGGCCGGGGCGGCGCGACAAAGGCCTGTGCATGCTATCGACGATGACGCGCCGCCGAGGCTGCACTTACAATGCGCGAACCTTTTGCATTGGCCCGCCCATGGACATCGACCTCGCTCGCACCTTCCTCGAAATCGTCCGCCACGGCAGTCTCGCCGCCGCCGCGCAGAAGCTCTTCGTCACGCAAACGGCGATCACCGCCCGGGTGCAGAAACTCGAAAGCCAGTTGGGCAGCACCTTGTTCGTGCGCAATCGCGCCGGGGCGAAACTGACGCCCAATGGCGAGGCTTTCGTGGTCTACGCCAATCAACTGGTGCAGACCTGGGAAGCGGCGCGCCGGGATCTGCCGTTGCCTGAGGGTTATCACAACGTGCTGCACATCGGTGGCGAAGTCAGCCTGTGCAATCCGCTGATGCTCAGTTGGGCCGCCGAACTGCGCGAAAAAATCCCCGGGCATGCCCTGCGCATGGAAATCCGCGACGGCGAAAACCTCCTGCGCCAGCTCGAACTCGGCGTACTCGACGCGGCGCTGGTCTATCAGCCGGAATACTGGCCGGGACTGCAGGTGGAGCAAGTGCTGGAGGAAAAACTGATTCTGGTACGTGCGCCCGAGCGCCCGGATCCCTACGTCTACATCGATTGGGGCCCGGATTTCCGCCGTCAGCACGACGCCGCCCTGCCAGAAAAAGCCAAAGCCGCGTTGAGTTTCAACCTCGGCCCGCTGGCGCTGCAATACATTCTCGAACACGGTGGCAGCGGCTATTTCCGCACCCGCGTCGTGCGTACCTATCTGGAGAGCGGCGCACTCGAAGCGGTGACCAAAGCCCCGGAATTCAGCTATCCGACTTACCTGGTGTATTCGCGCGATCGTGACTCGGCGATCCTGCAACAGGCCTTTGACCTGCTGCGCGACGTGATCAAGGCCGATGACGACTGGTCGCAGCGCTGGAACCCGTTGAGCTGAACCGGCCGCTTTACACCGGATCATGGCGCATGTGACCTCAAGGTCCGGCCTGCACAAACGGCCGGATCGGCTAATCTGCCGGGTATAACAACGATACCGACAGGTGAGCGCAGTGAGGCAGACCACCGAGGCATTTCGCAGCCGCTACCGTGCGGCCATTCACCCGCTCTACAACCCGTGGCTGCACGGCGCTTTCGTGCTGCTGTTCGGGGTATTGGCCATTGGCGCTTTCTGGAGCCGCGTGCAACAGGTCAGTGGGCTGGAATGGCTGACGGTGCCGCTGACACTGTTGTTCTTCAACTTCGGCGTGTACACGGTGCACCGCCATCTCGGCCACCACAAAAAGGCTTTTGCCAAACTGTTCTACGCCCGCCACGCTGGCGACCATCACAGTTTTTTCACCCCCGGGCACATGACTTACGACAGCGCTCGCGACTGGCGGGTGATTCTGTTTCCGGCATGGCTGATCGTCGTTCATACGTTGCTGATCACCCTGCCGTTATGGTGGTTGTTCGCGCAATTCAACGCCAACGTCGCCGGGCTGTTTGGCGGTTGCATGGTCCTGGGCTATCTGACCTATGAAGTGTTTCATGCCTGCGAGCATCTGCCGCCGGACAACCCGGTGACGCGCCTGCCGTGGATCCGCCAGATGCGCCGCCTGCACGAACTGCATCATCGCCGCGAGCGCATGCAGGAGCGCAATTTCAATATCGTCCTGCCGTTGATGGACTACCTGTTCGGCACCCTGTACTGGGAACCGGAACCCGCCCCTTTGAGCTATTCGAGAATGCCCATGACCCGCATGCAGCACCAGATCGATATCACCGGTGAACCGATTGCCGTGCTCGCCTATGCCGCCAGTGTCGGGCGCTGGCCGGAGTGGCACCCGTCGTCGCTGAAGATCGACGGCCCACACGGCCCGCTGCATGCCGGCGCGCGCTTTGAAGAGGACATTCATGCCGGCGGCCGTGAAGGCCACTTGAGCTGGGAAGTGACTGAGTACCTGCCCGGCCGACGCTGGTGCGCGCGGGCGCAGGGCGATCATGGCTTGTCGTTGCTGCTGACCTATGAATGCGGCGCCGAGGGTAACGGCACGCGATTTGTGCGCACACTGGATTATCGCTTCGACGGCTTGGGCATGCGCATCGCCAATCACTTGCTGCTCAAGCGCCGCATCGAGCGCGAATCTGCCGCGTCGATGCTGGCCCTGCGTGACATGGCCGCGCAATACCTGTCATCGGCGAGGGCCAGCGCGTGAAGCTGCGACATCTGCTATTGCTACTGGTGCTCATCGTCATCGGTTTTTTATTGTTGATGCCGAGCAGAGTCGAACCCGTGGCCTGGACGCCGCCGCCAGCGCCATCGCTCAAAGAAGGCATTTACGCCGAGAACCAGAAACTCAAAGCCGCAGCTCAGGTCGGGCCGAGCGACATCGAGGGGCCGGAAGCCTTGCTGCTGGAAAGTGACTTCTTGATCACCGGACTGCACGACGGCCGACTGCTGCGCACCAGCCTCGACGGCCAGCAACGCAAAGTACTCGCCGACACCGGTGGCCGTCCGCTCGGTTTGGCCCGACATCCGAACGGCTTGCTGGTGATCGCCGACGGGGTCAAGGGCTTGCTGTCCCTTGATGCGCAAGGTCAGTTGATTCCTTTGACCACGGCGGCCAATGGTCTGGCGTTCGGCTTCACCGATGACGTCGCCATCGACCAGTCCGGGCATTACGCCTATTTCAGCGACGCTTCCAGTCGTTGGGGCTATGGCCATGACGGCGAAGCGATCATTGAGCACGGCGGTGACGGGCGTTTGCTGCGTTATGACTTTCAGAGCGGTAAAACCAGCGTGTTGCTGGATAAGCTGGAATTCGCCAACGGCGTGACCCTCGGTCCGGATGACGCCTATGTACTGGTCAATGAAACCGGCGCCTATCGCATCAGCCGTTACTGGCTGACCGGGCCGAAAGCCGGCACTCACGACCTGTTCATCGACAATCTGCCGGGGCTGCCGGACAACCTCGCGTTCAATGGCAGCAACCGCTTTTGGGTGGCGTTGTATGCGCCGCGCAATGCCTTGCTCGATGGCACCGCCGGGCACCCCTTCGTACGCAAGATGATTGTGCGGGCGTTGACAGTTTTGCCTAAGCCGGTGGAGAAGCGCGGGTTTGTCCTGGGGCTGGATCTGGAGGGCAAGGTGATCGCCAATCTGCAGGATGCCAGCAACGGCAATTATTCGCCGATTACCACGGTGCGCGAGTATGGGTCGTGGTTGTATTTTGGCTCGTTGAAGGCCACGCATATGGCGCGGATGCCGTTGGATGCGGCGCTGAAGTGAATCTGCTGGATTTGTATCGAGCGGACTGACGCCATCGCTGGCAAGCCAGCTCCCACAGGGTTCTCTGCTGACCACAGCATTTGTGGTCAACACAATTCACTGTGGGAGCTGGCTTGCCAGCGATGACGGTCTGTCAGTTGCTGGACTTATCGAACTTGTCCGGATCTTCGTCTTCAGGCAAATCCTCATCCGGCTCTTCGGGGTTAGCGGTGGTATGCGCCGGGCTGTTGGGTTCGGGATGGGTAGGAACCGGGTCGAATGCGCCCTGCTCTTCACTGGGGAATTTCGGATCGTTCATAAGGCACCTCGCAAAGAGTCGGGGATTGAAGACTCTGTACATTCGAGGTGCCGGTCGTGGCTGTCGTTCCCGTCAATCCGCAACCGCAGGTCGGCGGATCAATGGAGAGTCAGGACGGGGCCTGCAAATGGCTGACGATTTCGTCTTTCACCTTAAGGCGCTTCTCTTTGAGTTTTTTTAATGCATCGTCGGTGGGAGCATCCGAGGTGGCCGTTTCGGCCTTGACCACGTCGGCGTCGGCTTGGGAATACTTGTTGATCAGTGAATCCAGTCGTGGATCCTGGGTGCGTTTTTGCTGGATCTCTTCCTTCGTGCAACTCAAGTCCTGAAACAGGTCATGGGGAACCGGCATGGAACACCTCCGTCAGTTGATCGGCAGCCAGCGCGACCGATGCGCTGGCCCGTTATCAGAATGGCCTTGGTTGAGCCGTTCTGTCGACCACCTGTCAGACCAGCGGTGGCCGTTCGTCGCCCTGTCGCAAATGCGATAAAACCTTTGTCTGCAGCGTTGCCTCCATTGGATAACACCGACAACAACCTGCGTGGAGATACACCAATGGACGGATTCAACCTGCGTCATCTCGTTTTGGCTGTCGCCCTGAGCAGTGGCATGGGCAGTGCTTTCGCCGCGACGGACAATGACTTCGTCGATAACGCCGCAGCCGGTGGCATCGCCGAAATCGAAACCAGCCGTCTGGCCCTGGAAAAAAGCCAATCGGCGGACATCAAGGCGTTCGCCAACATGATGATCACCGATCACGGCAAAGCCAACGATGAACTGGCGACCATTGCCAAGGCCAATGACATCGAAGTCCCGGACACCACGACTCTGGTCAAACAGGCCAAGGAAAAAATCCTCGACCTGCGCGATGAATCCTTCGACGCCGCTTACGCCAATAATCAGGTGAAGGCGCATGAAGAGACCATCGAGCTGTTCAAGAAACAAGCCAATACCGTGACCGATGACAAGGTCAAAGGCGCTACGGAATTGAAGGCCTTTGCCCAGAAAATGCTGCCGGGGCTGGAAAAACACCTCGCCGCCGCCAAGGAATTGCAGGCCAAGCATCCGAGCAAGTAAACAGCCTTACCCTCACCCCAGCCCTCTCCCAAAAGGAGAGGGAGCCGACCGAGTCGGATGTTCGAGTTACGCCGACTTGAAAGTCTTGAGTCGAACTCAGGCTCTGAACAGCCCCAGATCGGCTCCCTTTCCCTTTGAGCGAGCGGGAGGGATTCGGGCGGGGTGAATGTTCGAGTTACACCGACCTGAAATCCCGAGTCGAACCTGGCTTTTGAAAGGCACCGAGATCGGCTCCCTTTCCCCCTCGCCCCCCTTGGGGGAGAGGGCTGGGGTGAGGGGGATCGATCTCAGCCACACCACCAGACTCAAGCGAAAAAAAGGCCGCATCCATAAGATGCGGCCTTGTCATATCCGCCGAACATCAACCCCCATCGGTATCAATATCGGCATCCGTCTCCTCCCCCGGCTTCGCCCGATCCGGCTGCGGTTCGAAGCCCGGACTGAACTCATTGTCGTTGTCCGTGTGCTGGTTTTTCTGATCCACCGCCGGATCGGCACTCTGCGCCTGCTCTTTTTCGCCCTGATGCTGCGTCGGCGCCGGCTGCCCCGGTACCTGCGGGTCGATAGCCGGATCATTGCGATTGATTGGTTCGCCAGATTGGCTCTGCTTCGTTTGCTCGTTCATGGCCACCTCGTTGGTCAAACACCCCCGACACACATCCGCCGGGTGTTAAAGATTCGAAGCCTGACCCGCGCCATCGTTCAAAACATCGCCGCTTGCGGCCACGCCGACTAGAGTTACCGGGACGTTACTTGCGCCAGATCAAAAATATACGTGCAGGAACGAACAACTATTTCGAGCGGCAAATGTCGATCACTTCGCGGCGATCATTTTCACGATCGCCCCCCAATTCGCGACGGAGCAACAGGCACATGGCAGCACTGCAGAACAGCACACTCGATGCGATGAAAAACAAACAAGCACAACTGCTGGGCGAATGGATCAACGGCCTGCAAGCCAGCGGTGCCACGCGTAATCTGAAAGAGCACGATCTGCAGCAACAGACCACGGAATTCCTGCAACTGGTGGTCAGTGGCATCGAGAACGACAACGGCACCAACATCGCCGCACCCGGTTGGGAGACCACCCGCCAGTTTCTCGAAAAGCTCTCCCACAGCCGCGCCCTGCTCGGCCAGGATTCGCAGCAGACCGCCAGTTTCATCTTCGCCCTCAAAGGCCCGTTGTTTAACTTGCTGCAGAGCCACTACAAAGAACAACCGGCGCTGCTCGCCGAACAGCTCTGGGAAATCTCCGAGCTGCTCGACGCCTTCGGCCTGCACACCATCCGCACCTTCCAGAAATCCCGCGAGGCGGTGATCAAGCGTCAACAGGAAGAACTGCTGGAACTGTCGACCCCGGTGGTCAAGCTGTGGGACGGCGTGCTCGCCCTGCCGATGATCGGCACCCTCGATTCGCAGCGCACGCAAGTGGTGATGGAATCGCTGCTGCAACGCATCGTCGACACCGGTTCGGAAATCGCCATCATCGACATCACCGGCGTGCCGACCGTCGATACCCTGGTCGCCCAACACCTGCTGAAAACCGTGACCGCGATCCGCCTGATGGGCGCCGACTGCATCATCAGCGGTGTGCGTCCGCAAATCGCGCAAACCATCGTCCACCTCGGTCTCGACCTGCAAGGCGTGGTGACCAAGGCCAATCTGGCCGACGCATTGAAACTGGCCCTGACTCGTCTGGGTGTCAGCCTCGTCAAGACGGTATAAGCATGGAACGTATCCCGATTCTCCAGATGGGCAAGTTCCTGCTGGTGACCATTCAGGTCGATATGCATGACCAACTCGCCCTCACCCTGCAGGACGACTTGTCCGAGCGCATCAGCAAGACCTCGGCGCGGGGCGTGCTGATCGACATCTCGGCGCTGGACATGGTCGACTCGTTCATTGGCCGGATGATCAGCACGATTTCCGGGCTGTCGAAAATCATGGACGCCGAAACCATGCTGGTCGGCATGCAGCCGGCGGTGGCGATCACCTTGGTCGAACTCGGTCTGACCCTGCCCGGGGTCAGCACGGCATTGAACGTCGAGCGCGGGATGAAACTGCTGCAGGAACGAGTAGACCGGCAATGACCGTACGCAGCAGCGGTACTCAACCCATCCACATCGAGCAGGATGTCGTGCTCGCGCGCCAGACCGCACGCAAACTGGCCACCGAATGCGGCATGCGCCTGATCGACCTGACGAAAATGGTCACAGCGGTCAGCGAACTGGCGCGTAACACCATGGTTTACGGTGGTGGCGGCGACATGGACTGGCAGATTCTCGATGAAGATCACAAGGTCGGTCTGCGCTTGACCTTCCGCGACGAAGGCCCGGGCATTGCCGACATCAAGCTGGCGATGACCGACGGCTGGACCTCCGGCAGCGGCATGGGCCTGGGCCTGACCGGGGCGAAACGGCTGGTCGAAGAGTTCGAACTCGATACCGAGCCCGGCAAAGGCACACGCATAACGATCACCCGATGGACATGAATATCGTGGGGACGTTGACCCAGGTTCTGCCAATCGAAGACAGCAGTCAGATCGGTTATGCCCGGCGCACCGCGCAGCAACTCGCTGAACAGCATGGCTTTGACGAGCGCGATGCCGGGCGTGTCGCGTTGGTTGCCACTGAACTGGCGAGCAATGTGCTCAAACATGCCACTCACGGCGCACTGCATCTTCGAGTATTACCTCGGCCCACGGGTTTCGGCATCGAGATGCTCGCGGTGGATCGCGCTCAAGGCTTTGATCTGGAGGCCTGCATGGCCGACGGATTCTCTACGGGCGGCACTCAGGGGATCGGCCTCGGCGCGGTATCGCGGCAGACCGAGGTGTTCGATGTCTATGCCGACGCGCGTGGCGCGGTGTTGCTGGCACGACTTTACCCACGCAACGACCGCGAACCGGATATCCGCTACGGCGTCAGTCAGCATTCGTTGCACGACGATCCGGCGTGCGGTGATGTCTGGCACCTGGCGTATGAAGGCGCCAGCATCTGCGCGCTGGTGATCGACGGCCTCGGCCATGGCGAGGAAGCCGAACGCGCTGGCCGCGCCGGCGCCAAAACCTTCGCCCTGACACCATTCGCCGAACCGGTCATGCTGATGGAAGACCTGCACCGCGACATGATCGGCACGCGTGGCGGCGCCGTCGCGTTTACCCAGTTTGACGGCAGGCGCGACAGCCTGACCTTCGCTGGCGTGGGCAACATCGGCGCCAGCCTGATCAACGCCGACAAGTCCCGTGGACTGCCCTCGCACCCAGGCATTGTTGGCGTGCAATACCGGAAAGCCCGGCCCTTTGACTATGCTCACGTGAACGGACATCTATTGATCATGTACAGCGACGGCTTGCAGTCCCGTTGGAACCTTCAAGACTACCCCGGCCTGGTGCACCGCCATCCCGCCGTGATAGCCAGCGTCCTGCACCGCGACTTCTGTCGCGGGCGCGACGATGTAACGGTGCTGGTCGTTGCCCTGGAGGCCGCCCATGGCTGAGTCGCCGATTCTGAGCAGTGCCGAGCAGGCCACGCTGATTGCCCAGTTGCAGAGCGAAACCGCTGCGCTGCGCGAAGAACTCGATGAAACCAATCAGGGCGTGCTGGCGCTGTACGCCGAACTCGATGTACAGGCGGAGGAACTGCGCCAGGCTTCGGATCTGAAAAGCCGTTTCCTGTCGTACATGAGCCACGAATTCCGCACGCCGCTGGGTTCGATTCTGAGCATCAACAGCCTGCTCGCCGACGAACTCGACGGCCCGCTCAGCCCGGAACAGCACAAACAGGTAGCGTTCGTCAGCACGGCGGCGCGCGAACTCAGCGACATGGTCGATGACCTGCTTGATCTGGCGAAGATCGAGGCCGGGCGCATCACCATTTCCCCGGCCTGGTTCGACATGTTCGACCTGTTCTCGGCCCTGCGCGGGATGTTCCGACCGATCGTCGACGCCTCGGCGGTCGATCTGATCTTCGAAGAGCCGGTCGGTTTGCCACGGCTGTACACCGATGACAAGAAACTCGCGCAGATCCTGCGCAACTTCATTTCCAACTCGCTGAAGTTCACCACCCGTGGCGAAGTGCGGGTTTCCGCGCGGCTCGAAGGGGCGGACAAGGTGCGCTTTGCCGTCAGTGACACCGGAATAGGTATCGCTGCCGAGTTGCATGGCGCATTGTTCGAAGACTTTTCCCAGGTCGACTCGCCGTTGCAGAAACGTCTGCGCGGCACCGGGCTGGGCCTGTCGCTGTGTAAACGCTTCGCCGCCCTGCTCGGCGGTGAAGTCGGGATGGACAGTGCGCCGGGGGTCGGCTCGACCTTTTTCGTGATCATCCCGTTGGCGATCGCTCTGGAGAACGTCGATGAAACGTGACATCCGCCTGTTGATCGTCGACGACAACGTCGCCACCCGCTACGCCTTGCGCCGGCGACTGGAGCGTCACGGCTATGAGGTGCTGGAGGCCGGCACCGGCAGCGAGGGGCTGGCGCTGATTGAAAGCGAAACGCTCGACGCGTTGATCCTCGACGTCAATCTGCCGGACATGAGCGGTTTCGACATCGTGCGGATTCTGCGCGCGGACAGCCGCACGGCGCTGCTGCCAGTGATCCATGTGTCTGCAGCGTCGATCCAGACCGGCGACATCATCACCGGCCTCGACGCCGGCGCCGATGCCTACCTGATTCACCCGGTCGATCCCGACGTGCTGCTGGCCACCCTGCGCACGCTGCTGCGGGTACGCGACACGGAAAATGCCCTGCGCGAAAGCGAGGCGCGCTTCCGCGAGATTTTCGTCAATGTGTCCGCGCCGATCGCGGTGCTCGATGCCAGCCTCAAGGTGCATGAGTGCAACCATGCCTTCGCGCAACTGATTCTCGACAATCAGGACCCGCAAATCCTGCGTGAATGCTTCGCCGAGGAGCAGAGCGCCATCCTCAATGAACTGCGCTTGCGCCTGGTCGATGGCGAGCGCTGGAAAGGCACGCTGAACATGCGCGTGCAGGGTGAGATCCGCGAGACCGAGTGGCAGATTTCACCGTACCGCACGCCGGAACTGAGCCTGGTGTTCGTCGAAGACGTCACCGAACACCGCCATCGCGAACGCTCGCATCTGGCCCGCCTTGACGACACCACCACGCAACTGGTCAAGGAAACCGCCGAACGCGTGCGGGCCGAGGCGCAATTGCTGCAAGTGCAGAAAATGGATGCGCTGGGCAAGCTCACCGGCGGCATCGCCCATGACTTCAACAACCTGCTGACCGGGATCATCACCAGCCTGGAACTGATCCAGAAACGTGTCGCCGACGAGCGTCTGGACAAAGTGCAGTTTTATTCCGAAGCGGCGCTGAATTCGGCAATGAGCGCGGCGTCGCTCACCCATCGTCTGCTGGCCTTTGCCCGCCAGCAGCCTTTGGACACGCGGCCGGTGGACATCAACGAGCACGTACGTTCGCTGGAAGAACTGCTGATGCGCACCATCGGTGAACGCATCACCCTCAAGCTCGAGCTGACCAACAAACCGGCGATCGCCCTGGTCGACCCGGTGCAGCTGGAAAGCGCGGTATTGAATCTGGTGATCAACGCCCGCGATGCGCTGCCGACAGGCGGCAATGTCTGGGTCAGCACCTACGCCGCCTATTCCCATGGCGACCCGAATCTGGCCGACGGCGCTTACGTGGCACTGTCGGTGCGTGACGACGGTACCGGGATCGAACACAACGTCATCGACAAGGTCTTCGATCCGTTTTTCACCACCAAACCGTTGGGCCAGGGTACTGGGCTGGGGTTGTCGACGATCTATGGGTTTGCTCGTCAATCGGGCGGCGATGCGCATATCCGCAGCGTGGCGCGACGCGGTACCGAAGTGACGATCATGTTGCCGGCCACCACCGACCCGACCGGCGCCGACATCCCCCCAGCCGTAATCGATCCGCAAGGCAGCGGTGAGCATGTACTGATTGTCGAAGACATGCCGTCGGTGCGCATGTTTGTCACCGAAGTGCTGGAGGACGCGGGTTATCGCTGCACCCAGGCGGCGGATATCGAAACGGCGCTGGAGCGCTTGCAGAACGATGAATCAATCAACTTGCTGCTGACCGATGTCGGCCTGCCGCGCATGAGCGGGCGCGAGTTGGCGGATGTTGCGCGGGGCTGGCGTGATGGGCTGCCGATTCTGTTCATGACCGGGTATGCGGAAACGGCGATCAATCGCCAGGTGTTTCTGGGCAGTGGCATGGATATGCTGGTCAAGCCGTTTCAGATCAGCGAGCTGCTCGACAAGGTCCGCCGCACGCTCGATGGTGCCTGAGCCAATGCTTTCGTGAGCAAGCTCCCACAGATATTTCTGTAGATTACAGATCCAATGTGGGAGCGAGCCTGCTCGCGAAGGCGTTAGCTCAGTGACTTCATCTGTGACTGACACTCCGCTTTCGCGAGCAGGCTCGCTCCCACAGGGGGCTTGTGTGTTCTGTTATCCAGTTCACACCACAAAAACCTGTGGGGCCAGCCGGAACACCGCAATTACCGGCTCAAGGCCCGCGCCAAAAACGGGGCCGTCCTGCTCTTCTTGCTCGCCGCAACCTTCTGCGGCGTGCCCGCCACGACAATCCTGCCGCCCTGATCCCCCGCCCCCGGCCCGATGTCGATCACCCAGTCACTCTGCGCCACCACGCGCATTTCGTGCTCGACCACGATCACCGTATGCCCCGCCGTCACCAACGTATCCAGCTGTTCCAATAGCCGATCAACATCGCGCGGATGCAGCCCGGTGGTCGGTTCATCCAGCACATACAAGGTTGCGCCGCGCTGGTTGCGCTGCAACTCGGTGGCCAGTTTGATGCGTTGTGCTTCACCGCCGGACAGCTCTGTGGCCGGCTGACCCAAACGCAGATAACCCAGGCCGATGTCACGCAGCACTTCCAGTGAACGGCGAATCCCCGGTTGCTCGGCAAACACCGTTACCGCTTCATCGACGGTCAATTGCAGCACCTGCGCAATGCTCAAGCCATCCCACAGGATCGCCAGTGTTTGTGGGTTGTAGCGCGCGCCGTGACAGGTCGGGCATGGCGCATACACGCTCGGCATGAACAACAACTCCACACTGACAAAGCCTTCCCCCTCGCACGTGGCGCAACGGCCCTTGGCGACGTTGAAGGAAAACTGCCCGGCGTCATAGCCCGCCTCACGTGCTTCAGGGGTCGCGGCGAACAGCTTGCGCACGTTGTCGAACAGTCCGGTGTAGGTCGCCAGATTGGAACGTGGCGTGCGGCCGATGGGCTTCTGATCAACCTGCACCAGTCGCTTGATCGACTCCAGCCCAGACGTAACCTGACCGCTGCTGAGCTGCGGTGCGTCGTCTTCGAGGCTGAGTTCTTCCGGTTCGCTTTCCACTGTTGGACGCCCCAACTGCGCGCCGACCAGTTCCAGCAAGGCCTGACTGACCAGGCTCGACTTGCCGGAACCGGAGACGCCGGTCACCGAGGTGAAGCAGCCCAACGGGAATTCAGCGCTGAGGTTGTTCAGGTTATTGCGGGTGATTCCGTCGAGTTTCAGCCACGCCGTCGGTTTGCGCGCCGTTCTTGTCTGGCGTTGCGATTCGGCAAACAGATACGCGCGAGTCTGCGATTGTTCGATCGCGGCCAGTCCTGCAGGTGGGCCGCTGTACAGCACCTGCCCGCCCTTTTCCCCCGCCGCCGGGCCGACATCGATCAGCCAGTCAGCGCGGCGCATGGTTTCCAGGTCATGCTCGACCACAAACAGCGTGTTACCGTCAGCCTTCAAGCGTTGCAAGGCCTCGAACAGCGCCTCACCATCGGCCGGGTGCAAACCGGCGGAAGGTTCGTCGAGCACGTAAATCACCCCAAACAATTGCGAGCCCAACTGCGTCGCCAAGCGCAAGCGCTGCAACTCACCCGACGATAGCGTTGGTGTGCTGCGCTCCAGCGCCAGATAACCGAGGCCCAGATCGGTCAGGGTGCTGACCCGTTCCAGCAAATCCTCGGCAATGCGCTGCGCCGCCAAGCGTTTTTCCAGCGACAGGTTCGGCGTGTGTCGCACATCCGGCGCACTGCCATGCCCGCTGGCACCATGGGCCACGCGCTGCTGGCGGGCTTCGCGGGTTTGCGCGTGGCTCAAGGTCTCGCCGGTTTCCTCGGCGTGCTCCAGATAACTTTGCGCTGCCACGGGTTTCAAAACCTCGGCCACTTGCAACAACGGCATCTGCGACAACTCGCCAATGTCGTACCCGGCAAACGTCACTGACAACGCTTCGCGCTTCAGGCGCTTGCCATCGCACAACGGGCAAGGGCTGCCGAGCATGAATTGCGAGACGCGCTTCTTCATCAGCGCACTTTGCGAATGGCTGAACGTGTGCAGGATGTAGCGGCGGGCGCCGGTGAAAGTGCCCTGATAACTCGGCTCCATCTTGCGTTTGAGGGCGACGCGGGTTTCTTCCGGAGTCAGCCCGGCGTACACCGGCACGGTCGGGGTTTCCTCGGTGAAGAGGATCCAGTCGCGCTGCTTTTTCGGCAGTTTCTTCCACGGGATATCGACGTCGATGCCCATGGTCACAAGGATGTCGCGCAGGTTCTGGCCCTGCCACGCCAACGGCCAGGACGCCACGGCGCGCTGGCGAATGGTCAGGTTCGGATCCGGCACCATCAGCGCCTCGGTGACCTCATAGACACGGCCGATGCCATGGCACTCCGGGCAGGCGCCTTGCGGGGTGTTCGGCGAAAAGTCCTCGGCGTACAACATCGGCTGCCCCGGCGGATAACTGCCGGCGCGCGAATAGAGCATGCGGATCAGGCTCGACAACGTGGTAACGCTGCCCACCGACGAGCGCGTGCTCGGCGTGCCGCGTTGCTGTTGCAGGGCCACGGCCGGCGGCAGGCCTTCAATCGAATCGACGTCCGGCACGCCGACCTGATCGATCAGCCGCCGCGCATACGGCGCCACCGATTCGAAGTAGCGGCGCTGGGCTTCGGCATACAAGGTGGAAAACGCCAGTGACGACTTGCCCGAACCGGACACCCCGGTGAACACCACCAGCGCATCGCGGGGGATGTCGACGTCGACGTTCTTCAGGTTGTGTTCACGCGCGCCACGTACCCGGACCATGCCGGCGGGCGCTTTGGAGGTACGTTTGGAAGTCATCGACCTGCCTTGGTGAAGGAATGTTCAACGCTCAGCTACCGAGCACCACGCGAATCATCTGCAACATGGCCTCCGGGCTATACGGTTTGCCGAGCAAATGCGTGTCGGGGCTGAGTTGGTGATTGCGCGAAATAATGTCGCGGGTGTGCCCGGAAGTGAACAGCACCGCCACCGGCGGCGTCTGCACCTTGGCCCAGGCGAACAGGTCGGAGCTTTTGATCAGCCCCGGCATGACCACGTCGGTGAAGATCAGGTCGACCGCGACACCTTCGAGGAGCATTTGCATGGCCGCATCGCCGTGGCCGGCGGTCAACACGCGGTAACCCTCCTCACGCAACAACTCGACCGCCGAGGCGCGCACCGCGTCGTTGTCTTCGACCACCAGAATCGTCTCGTGGCCACCACTCTGCTGCCTTTGCAGATTGGGTGACTCATCAAGGATCGGTCGCAAGCTACGCGGAAAATACAATTGCACCCGCGTGCCCTCGCCAACGGTACTGACGATCTCGACGTGGCCACCGCTCTGTTTGACGAAACCGAACACCATGCTCAGGCCCAGCCCGGTGCCCTGGCCGTCGGCCTTGGTGGTGAAAAACGGTTCGAACACTTGCTCGAGAATGCCTGGCGCAATGCCGGCGCCGGTGTCACTGACGGCAACGCGGACAAACTCGCCGGGGACGATGCCTTTACCGGCGCAGAACTCGCGATCGAGGCGCACGTTGGCGGCGCTGAGTGCAATGGTGCCCTCGCCCTTCATCGCATCGCGGGCGTTGATCGCCAGATTGAGAATGGCGTTTTCCAACTGGTTGCGGTCGACATTGATATGCCACGGTTGCTGCGGCAGTTGCACATCGATCTGAATGGTTTCGCCCAGCGCTCGCTGCAGTAATTCGCCGACACCTTCGAAGATCTGCCGCGGATTGCACACTGCCGGCGACAACGGCTGGCGCCGGGCAAACGCGAGCAATTGCGAGGACAGCTTGGCGCCGCGCTCGACCGCCGCCAGCGAGGCACTGACGCGGCGCTGCACGTTGGCATTGTCCGGTTCGTGGCGGGCGAGCAAATGCAGATTGCCGGCGATCACTTGCAGCAAGTTGTTGAAGTCGTGAGCAACGCCACCGGTGAGACCGCCAATGGCTTCGAGCTTCTGCGACTGGCGCAATTGCTCTTCGGCCGCCAGTCGCGCCTCGACTTCTTCGCCGACGCGCTGTTCAAGGTTGCGGGTGAATTTGAGCAGGGATTCTTCGGCGATCTTGCGTTCATGAATGTCGATCAACACGCCTGGGAAGCGCAGTGGCTCGCCCTGCTCGTCGAACTCGCAACCACCGCTGGCCAGCACCCACAGATAACTGCCATCGCTGCGCAATACCCGATATTCGGCGTTATACGGCTCACCGGTCTGCACACAATGGGCGACCCGCTCCTGCACCCAGGCGTGGTCATCGGGATGAATGCGCGACTCGGCAATGTCCTGAGCGAGATTGCTCAAGTCCTGATCCGGCGGATAGGAGAACGTACGGGTGAAACGTTCATCGGCTGATAGCGTGTTGTTTCTCACGTCCCAGACGAAAGAGCCAAGCAAGGCCCCGGCATTCTACGCCAGACGTACCCGCTCGTTGTCGGCGCGGTAGGCGTTTTCCGCCTCCTGGCGCAGGCGCTCCGAGATCACGAACTCAGTGGTTTCCACCACCATCGCCATCACCCCGGCCGGCTTGCCGTCATCATTGGCTACAGGGCTGTAATAAAGGTCGAGCCAGACATCTTCCGGAACGCCGTCACGCAACAGCACCAAGACTTTATTGCGAAACGACAAGGTGCCGCCGGCCAGACAGGTATCGACCACATGCCGATTGAAATCGGCGACTTCCGGCCAGCCCAACTCGACCGGCGCGCCTAGCAGATACGGATGGCGGCCCCCGGCAAATTTCGAATAGGCATCGTTGTAGATCATGTAGCCGGCACGGCCCCAGAGCATGACCATCGGCAGCGGCGACGCCAGCATCAATTGCACGGCGCTGCACAGACTGGCTGGCCAACTGTTCAGCGGGCCAAGTTCGGTGTGGCCCCAGTCGAACGCACTGATGCGCCCGGCCATTTCGCCTTTCCAGCCTTCACAACCATGGCTATCGGATAAAAACTGCATCGCCTGACTCAGTGTCCTGTACTGGTTGTCCCGTAAACCTCGCCGCCTGAACGACACGACGCCCGTCTGTTTCGAGCGTCTTCAGTCGCATTGGTTTCATTAGAGGTATAGCCGATTTCATCTCCGTCCGGGGCCTAGACGCCGATCAGGTGTTTGAGCGGATGGTAGCCAGTTTTCATCTTCGCGGCGACGTCGAGGATGGCCTTCTCGATGCCGTTCAAATGCATGCAGGTCAGCTCGATGGCAGCGCTCTGATTGCCCGCCTCGATGTATTCGATCAAGCGCAAATGCTCGTCGTCGCGGCACACTTCATGACTGTCGTCGTCCAGCGCAGCGGCGTACAGCGAAGCGCGGGAAATCAGCTTCTGGAACCAGTCGAGCAACACCGGGTTGTTCAGGCTGCGCGCCAGTTTGATGTGGAACTCGCCGAGCAGATGAATCAGCCGTTCGTGGTCGCCCGCCGCATGGGCTTGATCTTCAAGCAACAAGTGTTCACGCAGATCCTGCATCGCCGCGCTGTCCTTGCGTCGGCACAGTTCAGTGACGATGCCGATCTCGATCAGCCTGCGGGTTTCGAACAGTGAACGGATCTCTTCGTTGCTCGGCAGCGACACCGATGCACCCTTGTTGGGCTCGGTGGTGACCAGCCCATCGGCCTCCAATTGCTTGAGCGCGGCACGCACCGACGTGCGGCTGACATTAAATAATTCGGCCAATGAGGCCTCGCCCAGCTTCATCCCCGGGCGCAACGAACGCTTGCTGATCGCCTCGTAAACCCCTTGGTAGACGCGGTCGACCGTGGTTTCCAGTTTCTTCTCGGTCATTCGAACACTCCTTTAGCGTCAGGCAACCAGCCCCTGGCGATGCCTGGCCATGGAAAAAGGGGGTTGCACACGCAGATTAATCCGGGTATTTCTAAATTGCATTCAAATATTGCATACAATAAATAGAGGATTGCACCATTATGGGTCAACCAATAGCAATTGAAGTGCGCAACGTCTCTAAACGCTACTCCGACGATCCCGGCCTTGCGCCAGCCCTCGACAATGTCTCGGTGAACATCGCCGACAACGAGTTCTTCACCCTGCTCGGCCCCTCGGGCTGCGGCAAAACCACCCTGCTGCGCACCATCGCCGGTTTCGAACATGTCAGTGAAGGCGAGATTCGTCTGGCCGGAGAGCCGGTCAATGATTTGCCGCCGTTCAAGCGTCGGGTCAACACGGTGTTCCAGAGCTACGCGCTGTTTCCGCACATGAGTGTCGCGCAGAATATCGCCTTCGGGCTCGAGATGCAGGGTCTTGAACGCAAGTTGATACCGGATCGGGTCAACGAGATGCTCGCATTGGTGCAAATGGAACATCTGGCCGGGCGCAAACCAGCGCAATTGTCCGGCGGCCAGCAACAGCGCGTGGCTCTGGCCCGGGCCTTGGCGCCGAAACCCAAAGTCTTGCTGCTGGATGAACCGTTGTCGGCACTCGATCTGAAGCTGCGCAAGGAAATGCAGGTCGAACTCAAGCGTGTACAGAAAGAAGCCGGCATCACCTTCATTTTCGTCACCCACGATCAGGAAGAAGCGCTGACCCTGTCCGATCGCATCGCCGTGATGTCGGCCGGCAAGATCCTGCAGATCGGCACGCCAACCGATATCTACGAACATCCGAAGCATCATTTTGTCGCGCAGTTTATCGGCGACATCAACTTCCTACCCGGCCAGCTCAAGCACGGTGAACACAACGAAAAACTGTTCGTGCCCGACGGGATGCCCATCGAAATTCCGTGTCAGCAACAGAGCTTTGCCGGCAGCGGCGTGCAACTGGCGTTCCGCCCTGAGCGCTCGCAATTGGTTGACGCCAGCGAGCCGCATCACCTGCGCGGGATCATTGAAGCCGTGCTCTACGTTGGCACCGCGACGCTCTACCAGTGCCGCCTGAACAACGACATCAAAGTCATGCTGCGCGAAAACAACGAAGGCCTGAACCAAAGCCGCGCGGTCGGCGAACGCATCGCCGTGCACCTGCCGCCGCATGCCTGCCTGTTGATGGAGGCCTGAGATGAGCGTCAGCAGCACTTCCCCTGCCCTCAACCGCGCGCTGTTGCTCAGCCCGGTGGTGTTGACCCTGCTCGCCCTGATCGCCATTCCGCTGGGAATCATGGGCTACATCAGCCTGCTGCCGCGCAACACCTATGGCGGCGTCGACTGGCAAGCGCAATGGCAACTGCAAAGCTATGTGCAGCTGTTTTTCCAGGAAGGTTTTGACGGTGAACTGGAACTGAACTGGGTCTATGCGCAAGCGTTGTTGCGCTCGGTGTTGCAAGCCGGCGGCACCACCGTGTTGTGCTTTCTGTTCGGTTTTCCGGTGGCGTTGTGGATGTCGAGCCTGACCCCGCGCCGACGCAACCTGATGGTCTTGCTCATCACCATTCCGTTCTGGACCAACCTGCTGATCCGCAACTACGCGTGGCTGATCATCCTGCGCGAACACGGTTGGGTCGCACAAAGCCTTAACGCGCTGTTCCCCAGCGCCGGCGGCATCACCCTGCTCTACAACGATTTCGCGGTGAGTGTCGGTCTGGTCTACAGCTTCCTGCCGTTCATGATTCTGCCGATCTATTCGACCCTGGAAAAACTCGACTGGCGTCTGGTTGAAGCGGCCTACGACCTCGGCGCGAATCGCTGGCACGCATTGCGCCGAATCATCCTGCCGCTGTCGATGCCCGGGGTGATTGCCGGTGCGTTGCTGGTGTTCGTGCCGAGCCTCGGTGCCTTCATCACCCCGGCGATTCTCGGCGGCGGCAAGACCCTGATGATCGGCAACCTGATCCAGCAACAGTTCGGCACGGCGCGCAACTGGCCGCTGGGCAGCTCGCTGTCGTTCCTGTTGCTGGCGATTCTGCTGGTGTCGCTGGTGCTTTACGCGCTGTACAGCCGCCATGCGGCGAAGACCATCCATCGGGGGGCGAAAGCATGATTTCCCTGCACCTGAAAAAACTCCCGGCAACCCGCGAAATCAGCCTGCTGATCCTCGCCTATCTGTACCTGCCGATCTTCGTGTTGATCGCCTACAGCTTCAACGCCAACCGCTCGGCGACGGTGTGGACCGAGTTTTCGTTTGCCTGGTACGGGCGGATTCTCGCCAACCCGTCGATCCAGACGGCAGCGCTCAATTCGATCATCGTCGCAACGATTGCCACGATCTGCGCCACGGCGATTGCGCTGCTCGCGGCGCTGGCGACGTACCGACCGTTCTACGGACAGAAAATGGTCGAGGGTGGGATCAACCTGCCGCTGATCCTGCCGGAGATCGTCACCGCTGTGGCGACCTTGCTGCTGTTCATGGCGTTGGGCATCAAGCTCGGTTTGCTCACGGTGATCGTCGCGCACATCGGCTTCTGCATTCCCTTCGCTTACCTGCCGATCCGTGCGCGGCTCAACGATCTGGACAAAAGCCTGCTCGAAGCGGCGAACGATCTGTACGCCAATCCTTGGCAAGTATTCCGCCGCGTGACCTTGCCGCTGTTGTGGCCGGCGGTGTTGTCCGGTGCGGTGCTGGCGTTCGTGGTCAGCCTCGACGACTTCATCATGACCTTCTTCGTCGCCGGCCCCGGTTCGACGACGTTGCCGGTGTACATCTTCTCGGCGATCAAGGCCGGCGTTACCCCGGAAATCAATGCGATCTCAACGCTGATGCTGCTGATCTCGATTGTCCTGGTGGTGCTGGCCTTCTGGTTGGGCCAACGCGGTAAACAACAATAAATCTGGAGCGCTCTGTTCATGAAAAGCAAAAGCATGCGTCTGGCAATGTCCGGTCTGGCCCTGAGTTGTTTCGCCGCGTTCGGCGCCCACGCCGCCGAACCGAAAGAGCTGTTTTTCTACAACTGGACCGATTACTACCCGGTCGACTTGCTGGCCAAATTCGAAAAAGAAACCGGCATCAAAGTGACCATGGACGGTTACGACAGCAACGAAACCCTGCTCGCCAAATTACAGGCCGGCGGCGCCGCGTATGACGTGATCGTGCCGTCGCAATCGATCATGCAGACGCTGATCAAGCAGGACTTGCTGATGGAAATCGATGCGCCGAGCCTGAGCAACTTCCAGTACGTCAAAGGGCCGTTTCGCGATCCCAGTTTCGACCCGGGACGCAAGTTCTCGGCGCCGTATCTGTGGGGCACCACCGGCTTCTCTTACGACAGCGCGCGGGTGCCGGGCGGCAAACTGGATGACTCGTGGAAAGAGTTCTTTGAACCGCGCAAAGAGCTGCAAGGCCAGCTCGCCGCGCTGGATACGTCGAGCAGCGTGATCAACGCCGCCAGCCATTATCTGAACGTTGATGAGTGCAGCGAAAACCCGCAGGACGCCAAGCGCATCCTTGAACTGCTGCAAAAGCAGAAGCCGTTTTTGAAGATGTACAGCTCCGACAACACCGTCGACCGCATGGCTTCGGGCGAGGTGATCATGATGCAGAACTGGAACGGTTCTACAGCGCGGGCGACCTTGCAGAAGAGCACGATCAAGTACGTCTATCCGCGTGAAGGCCTGGCCATGTTCCAGGACAACTTCGCCGTGCCGAAAAGCGCCCCGCACCCGGGCAACGCGAAGATTTTTATCGACTGGATGATGAAGCCTGAGAACGCCGCCGCCGTGTCCAACGCCATTGCTTATGCCAACGGGATTCAGAGCGATTCGTTGCTCGATCCGAAGTGGAAGGTGATGGACGCGATCAACATGCCTGAGGAATACGCCTCGCGTTTGCGGCCTGAAAAGGAGTGCAGCAACAAGGCAAGGGAGCTGCAGGACCGGATCTGGTCGAAGCTCAAGGGTTGATCACCTGATCTGAAATCGAGGTGCGGCCATCGCTGGCAAGCCAGCTCCCACAGGAATCTGTGTCGCACATAGAAAGTGGGCACACCTCGACACCTGTGGGAGCTGGCTTGCCAGCGATGAGACCCGCCCAGACACCATTGAACCAGAGGTAAAGAAATGACCCAGCCACACTGGCTCCGCAACGTGCGCCCCTACGGCGCCCAAGCCGAAGACCTGCTGATCGAAAACGGCCGATTCGCCCAGCGCCGCCCGGCCAGCAACACGCCGCTGGCCGGCACCGACATCGACGGCCACAATCAACTGCTCACCAGCGCGCTGGTCGAAAGCCACGTCCACCTCGACAAAACCCTCTACGGCCAACCCTGGCGCCCGAACAGCGCCGGGCCAACGCTCAAGGATTACATCAGCAACGAACGCCGCATCCTCCGTGAAGTGACCGCACCCATCGCCGAACGCGCAGGCGCGCTGCTGGAAAACTGCATCGCTCGCGGCTCGCTGACCATGCGCTGCCATGTCGATATCGACCCGGAATTCGGCTTGCGTCACGTCGAGGCCATGCAGCAGTTGCGCGAACGCTACAAAGACCTCATCGACCTGCAACTGGTGGTGTTCCCGCAAACCGGTTTGATCAGCCGCCCCGGTACCGCCGAACTGATGCGTGAAGCGATGGCATTGGGCGTCGAAAACGTCGGTGGGCTCGACCCGTGCGGCATCGACAACGACCCGATCGCACAACTGGATTTCATCTTCAAACTGGCGACTGAGTTTGGCCGAGGCGTGGACATTCACCTGCATGACAAAGGTGAGTTGGGCCTGTGGCAGATCGCGCTGATCGCCGATTACACCGAGCGTTTCAGCCTGCAAAACCGCGTGATGATCAGCCACGCCTACTGCCTCGGCATGCTGCCGTGGAGTCAGGTCAAACCGGTTGCCGAGCGGTTGGCGGTGTTGGGGATTTCGCTGATGAGTTCGGCGCCGGCCGACACCGCCGTGCCGCCGTTTCTGGCATTGCATGAGACTGGCGTGAATGTCTGCCTGGGCTCTGACGGCATCCGCGATGCGTGGTCGCCGATGGGTAATGGCGACATGCTCGAACGGGCGATGCTGCTGGCGTTTCGCTTTGACCTGGGCAAGGACGATGAACTGGCGGCGGCGTTCGAGGCGGCCACGGTTAACGGTGCGCGGGCGCTGGGCGTCGAGGATTACGGCTTTGCCCTCGGGCAGCGTGCTGACTTCTTGTTGATGCCGGTTGAAACCCTTGGCGAAGCGGTGGTTGCGCGGCCATTGCGTCAGGTCTATCGCGGCGGTGTCTTGATCGCCGAAGGTGGCCGCTTGCTGAGCAGCCGTCTGTGAAACGCATCGGTCTGCGCGCCAGTTGCGTGGTCGGTTTCGACGGCACGCAGCATGTGCTGTGGCGCGACGGCGAAGTGGTGTTCGCCGGGTCGCACATCGAGTTCGTCGGGCGTGGTTACGCGGGGACGGTGGATCAGTGGATCGACTACGGCAATGCGTTGATCGGCCCCGGCTTCATCGATCTGGATGCGCTGGGCGACCTCGACTCCACGGTGCTGACCCTGGATAACGGCGACGAGCGCAGCATGGGGCGCATGTGGTCGTCAGACTATCTGGCCGCTGGCCCGCGTGAGACTTACAGCCCGGAAGAAGAAGTTTTCAAATACCGCTACGCCTTCACCCAGCTGATCCGCAACGGCATCACCACGGCGATGCCGATCACCTCGATGTACTACCGCCAGTGGGCGGAAACCTACGACGAGTTTGCCGCCGTGGCAGGCGTTGCCGGCGAACTGGGTCTGCGCACTTACCTCGGCCCCTGCTACATGAGCGGCATGAGTTACTGGCAGGCTGACGGCACCCTCGCCCATCACTGGGATGAGGATCGCGGGCTGGCCGGACTGGATACCGCTGAACGCTTCTTCAAGGATTTCGACGGTGCGCACAACGGTTTGATTCGCGCTGCGCTGCTGCCGGATCGCATCCAGACCTGCACGCCGGCATTGCTGCAGCGCACCTCGGCGCTGAGCCGCGAACTGAACGCACCCATGCGCCTGCACTGCTGTCAGGCGCTCGGCGAAGTAACGATGGTTGAGCAGTTGCGCGGTGATTCGCCGTTGAGCTGGTTACAACGGCTGGACCTGCTCACACCGCGCAGCCTGTTGCCGCATGGCATCTACACCGCTGGCGATGACGACCTGCAACGAGTGGTCGACGGTGGCACGAGTCTGGTGCATTGCCCTTTGGTGTTTGCCCGCGATGGCGAGGCGTTGAACTCGTTCGGACGCTATCGCGCCAAAGGCATCAACCTGGCGTTGGGCACTGACACCTGGCCGGCGGATCTGCTGGAAAACATGCGTCACGGCTTGAACATCGCGCGGTTGATGGAGGGCGGCCCAGCGCTGACCAGCAGCCTCGATCTGTACAACGCCGCGACCCTCGGCGGTGCGCGGGCGCTGGGTCGCGATGACCTCGGACGCCTGGCCCCCGGCGCCAAAGCCGACATTACTGTGTTCAGCCTGCGCGGCCTGCATCTGGGGCCGTTGTTCGATCCCCTGAAGAACCTGTTATTGGCCGGGCGCGGCGACGACTGCATCGCCAGTTATATCGACGGTCGTTGCGTGATGCACGACGGTCAGGTCAACGGCGTCGACTACCCCGCCCTGCAACGTCAGGCGCAACGCCAATACGAAAAACTCATGCGCAGCCACAGCGACCGGGCCGTGGGCCGACCGGACTGGAAAACCCTGTTCCAGCCAGCCATTCCGTTCGCCGATGACTACAGCGCCAAGGCGCCGTTGAGCGCCATCGATCCACTTTCCTAGAGGTTTTTGCCATGCACAGTTTTGATTTCAGCCAACTCAGCCCACGGGAAAAATACAAGATCCTGATCGGCAGCGTCGTGCCCCGGCCCATTGCACTGGTCACCACCATCGATGGCGAGGGCCGGGTCAATGCCGCGCCGTTCAGCTTCTTCAATGCGCTGTCGGCGGACCCGCCGATTCTGGCCTTGGGCGTGGAAAACTACGGCGATCAGAGCCCGAAAGACACCACGCGCAATATCCAGTTGAACCAGGAATTCACCGTGAACATCGTCAGCGATGCATTGGTGGAGGCGATGAACGTCTGCGCCGTGCCGTTCGCGCCGGGTTTCGATGAGTTGACCGCTGCGGGGCTGACGGCGATTGCCGGTACCACGGTGAAATGCCCAAGGATCGGCGAAGCGCCGGTCGCGCTGGAGTGCCGACGGATGATGGCGCTGAACATCGGCCAGTCGCGGGAGATCATTTTTGGCGAGGTGTTGATGGCGCATGTGCGCGATGAGTTGATCGATCCGAAGACGCTGTACATCGATCAGTTGGGGCTGGATGCGATCGGGCGCATGGGCGGCCATGGTTATGCGCGAACCCGTGATTACTTCGATCTGCCGACCCGCTCGTTGCAAGCGTGGACGGAAGCACCGGGGGGTGGCGAGCGGTTTTGGCCCGCGCCGAAATAAACCAGAACAACGCATTCCCCCTGTAGGAGTGAGCCTGCTCGCGATAGCGGTGTGTCAGTCACTTTGATCTTGTCTGACACACCGCTATCGCGAGCAGGCTCACTCCTACAGGGGTTCTCAGTGGGGCTTGTAATCAGTCCGTGCCGTACTTCGGCGAACGCGGGCCGTACAGCAGCCCCGCCGGATGCCCGGCCGAGAGCAGGCGATTGCTCGCCACACCGGCAATCGGATAACCGGCATCAGTGGAGCTGTTGATGATCTGCTTCACCGCCGCCGTGATCAGCATGCCGATCAGACCGCCACCACCGTTGTTGCCACCCTCTTCGCTCGACGCCCGCGCCGCTCCGGTCCACAGCGTGGTGCCGCTTTTCAGGTCAACCAGTTTCGCTGTCGCGGTCACAGCCGTTTCGCTGCTGATCACCATGTAACGCGTGCCGTATTCGCTCACGGTGATGTACAGCGCCGCATCCGCACCGAAGATTTCCTGCAGCTTGTGCGGCGGTGCCTGATGAATGTCATCCGGCGTGGTCAGGCCGTTCTGGCGGAAGGTTTCGTCCACCAGCGCGATCGGCAACACGTAATAACCGGCTTCGGCCAGCGGGAACGTCACTTGCGACAGCAGGCTGTACGACGCCTTCACGTCCGGTGAGGTGTTCAGCGGTGGCAACACCAGAATGGTCTTGGGCCGCGCCTGTTTGTACGCCGAGTAGTCCACGGTCTTCGGCGCGACACAGCCGCCAAGCAGCGTCAGGGCCAGCGCACCGGCCAGCAGTTTCAAGGTGCGCGAGATCATTGCACGACTCCGGCCTTGGCGTTTTTAAGCAGAAAATCCATGTACGTGCCGGACTCGGGGAACAGGGTTTTCTCGGTGTTGAACTGCTGCACCATCTGATCGTCCTTGCCCATGCTCAGGTAGAGCAGGCCCAAGTGCGCGTGGTAGCCCGGTGGTACGGCTTTGCCGGTGGAGCGGATCTTTTGCAGATCACGTTCCAGTGCTTCGGCCTGCGCCTCTTTCGGCTCTTCGCCTTTGAAGTATTCGTAGACCTGGGGCTCGTAACCTTCCCACTGGTACAGGGTTTGCGGGCTGCTGCAACCGGCCAGCAAGGCGCTGGCGGCCAGCGTCAGCGCCATCAGCGAGCGCGACAAAGTCAGATTCATGGGTATTGCTCCTTGCAATGGGCGTCGATCAGTTGCCCGGTTTCCAGGCACCGGCGTTCATGCCATCGACCAGACGATTGATCGCCTCGCGCATGGCCAGATCGAGGACTTTGCCGTTGAGGGTCGAATCGTAGGCAGCGGTGCCGCCGAAGCCGATGATTTCGCGGTTGGACAAGGCGTATTCGCCAGCGCCCTGGGTCGAATAAACCACTTCGGAGGTGCTGATGTTGACGATGTTCAGGTTGACCTTGGCGTAAGCAACCTGGGTCTTGCCGCGGCCGAGAATGCCGAACAATTGGTGATCGCCAGTCTCTTTGCGACCGAACTCGGTGACGTCACCGGTGACCACGTAATCAGCACCTTTGAGGCGCTGGGCCTGGCCTTTGATGGCCGCTTCCTGCTGGATTTCGCCCATGTTGTCGCGATCCAGCACGCTGAAGCGGTTGGTCTGCTGCAAGTGAGTGATCAGGATGGTCTTGGCCTGGCCGCCGAGGCGGTCGACACCGTCGGAGAAGATCCCGCGCATGTAGCTGGAGCGGTTGTCGAACTTGCCCACCGCCATTGGCACGCGAACGCCGGTCCAGATCTGCGAAGCGCTTTCAACCTTGGCCACCGGCAGCGCGCGGGAGCTTTCCGTGGCGCAACCGGAGAGTGTGGTGGCAAGGGTGCCAAGCACGGCAATTGCCACGCCTGAAACCAGCATCCGGGAGATCATTCTCACTGGGTAATCCTTTTGAAAAACGGGGGTGTCCCGGCACGGCAATGCGGTACAGGGGCTGAAAAGGGCCGGCATTATGACAAAGTGCCATCATTGCGAACAGATATTTTTGACGCCAATGAATTGGCTGTTCCGGACTTGATCGTTCCCACGCTCTGCGTGGGAATGCAGCCACGGACGCTCCGCGTCCGCTGTGACGCGGAGCGTCACGGGAGGCGTTACCACGCAGAGCGTGGGAACGATCAGACAAGGGGTCGGTGCGCTAATGGAAATCGCGACTCTGCACGCGGATGCCGTTGAGCAATGGGCTGAGGTCGCTCAAGCGGCCGGCGATCAGATGGCGCACGTCGCCTTCGCGCTCCCAGCGGCCATCGACCCTGAGCAATTGCGAACCGACCAGCACTTGCCGTTGGCGCTCGGCCAGGTCGCGCCAGACCACTACGTTGACGTTGCCGAACTCATCTTCCAGCGTCACAAACGTCACGCCGCTGGCAGTCCCCGGTCGTTGGCGCCCGGTGACCAGCCCGGCAATGCTCACCGGCCTGCCATGTTCAACGTCGAGCAACTCCTGCGAACTGCGGCAGCGGCGCGCCTTCAACTCGCCGCGCAACAGCGCCAGTGGATGCGGCCCCAGTGTGGTGCCCACCGTAGCGTAATCGGCGTGCAGGTCCTCGCCGACGCTGGGTTTTGGCAGCACCACGTCGGGTTCTTCCTGGCTGGGCAACCCGGCAAATAATCCGAGCTGCTTCTGCACCCCGGCCACCTCCCAACGCGCCCGATGTCGGTGCCCGGCCAAACCGCGCAGCGCTCCGGAGTCCGCCAACAGCGCCTGCGCCCGGCTGTCCAGCGCGGCGCGTTCACCAAGATCGGCGACATCGGCAAACGCCCCACGCGAGCGCGCCGCTTCGATGCGCCGGGCGTCCTCCTCGCGAAAGCCCTTGATCATCCGCAAGCCCATGCGAATTGCCGGTTGCGCCGCCGTGGTGGTTTCCAGGCTGCAATCCCAGTCACTGGCACGCACGTCCACCGGGCGAATCTGCAATTGATGCCGGCGCGCGTCTTGGAGAATCTGATCCGGGCTGTAGAAACCCATCGGCCAGCTATTGATCAACGCGCAAGCGAACGCCGCCGGTTCGTGGCACTTGAGCCAGCAACTGGCGTACGTCAGCAAGGCAAAACTGGCAGCGTGGGATTCGGGGAAGCCGTAGCTGCCGAAGCCTTTGATCTGCTCGAAAATCTGCGCGGCGAATTCTGGCGTGTAGCCATTTTTCTTCATGCCCGCAGCGAGGCGCTCCTTGTGCGGTTCGAGGCCGCCGTGGCGCTTCCACGCAGCCATGGAGCGGCGTAACTGATCGGCCTCGCCTGGGCTGTAATCGGCGGCGACGATGGCGATCTGCATCACCTGTTCCTGAAACAGCGGTACGCCGAGAGTGCGTTTGAGCACCACTTCCAGCTCCGGCGACGGGTAGGTTTCCTCTTCTTCTTTATTGCGGCGGCGCAGATACGGATGGACCATCCCGCCCTGAATCGGCCCCGGGCGGACGATGGCTACCTCGATCACCAAATCGTAGAACTTCGCCGGTTTCAGGCGTGGCAGCATCGACATCTGTGCGCGGGACTCGATCTGGAACACGCCAATGGTGTCGGCGCGGCTGATCATCTCGTAGGTCGGTTTGTCTTCGGCCGGAATATTCGCCAGGCTCAGATCCAGATTGCGGTGACGACGCAGCAAGTCGAAGCAGCGACGGATTGCACTGAGCATGCCGAGGGCAAGGATATCCACCTTGAGCAGGCCGACCGCGTCGAGGTCGTCCTTGTCCCATTGAATGATCGTGCGCTCGGCCATGGCCGCGTTCTCGACCGGTACCAGCGTGTCCAGCGGCTGTTCGGAAATCACGAAGCCGCCAGGGTGTTGCGACAGGTGTCGGGGGAAGCCGATCAGTTGCCCGGTCAGGCTCAGTACGCGGCGCAGCACCGGGCTTTCGGGATCGAAGCCTCCCTCGAGCAAGCGTTCCAGCGGCGGTGTTTCATCGCTCCAGTGGCCGCAGCAATCGGCCAGTGCGTTGATTTGATCCGGCGGCAGGCCCAAGGCCTTGGCCACGTCGCGTACGGCGCCGGCGGCGTGGTAAGTACTGACCACCGCGGTCAGCGCCGCGCGACCACGACCGTAACGGCGAAACACGTATTGCAGGACTTCTTCGCGGCGTTCGTGTTCGAAGTCGACGTCGATGTCCGGCGGTTCGTTGCGCTCCTTGGACATAAAGCGTTCGAACAGCAACGTGGTGCGGTCCGGGTCGATTTCGGTAATGCCCAAGGCAAAACACACCGCCGAGTTGGCCGCCGAGCCACGACCCTGACAGAGAATCTGCTGCTCGCGGGCGAAGCGCACCACGTCGTGCACAGTGAGAAAGTAGCTTTCATAACCGAGCTCGGCGATCAGTTGCAGTTCATCGTCGATCTGCTTGAGAACCTTGGCTTGCGGGCCTTTGGGCCAGCGCCAGGCAATGCCTTCTTCGGTCAGATGGCGCAGCCAGGAACTGGCGCTATATCCCTCGGGCACCAGTTCCTTGGGATATTGATACCGCAATTCGCCCAGATCGAAAGTACAGCGCCGCGCCAGATTCACCGATTCGTCGAGCAATGCCTGCGGATACAACTCGCGCAACACCTCGACACTGCGCAAATGTCGCTCGCCATTGGGGTGCAGGCGCAACCCGGCCTCGGCCACCGGCACGTGATGGCGGATCGCGGTCATGGTGTCCTGCAAGGCGCGTCGGCCTCGGGCGTGCATGTGCACATCGCCGCTGGCCACGGCCGGAATCTGCAACTCGGCGGCCAGACTCAACAACCTTGCCAAGCGCTGCTGATCGTCCTGGCCGCGATGCAACTGCACCGCCAGCCACAGGCGCTCGCCGAAGATCTGTTTCAGCCAACGGCCCTCTTCCACCTGCTCAAGCGAATCCGGCACCCACAACACCAGCAGCCCCGGTTGCGGCTCGCTGAAATCTTCGCGCAGCACCTGATACTGGCCTTTCTGCGTGCGTCGTCGGGCGCGGGTGATCAAGCCACACAAGGCCTGATAACCGGCGAGGTTCTCCACCAGCAGCACCAGTTTCGGGCCGTTTTCGATGCGCACTTCACTGCCGATGATCAGCGGCAGCTCAACCGATTTCGCCGCTTGCCACGCCCGCACAATCCCGGCCAGCGTGCATTCATCGGTGATCGCCAGCGCCTGATAGCCATGCTTTTTCGCCCGCTGGAACAGTTCCAGCGCACTGGAGGCACCGCGCTGGAAACTGAAGTTCGACAGGCAGTGCAGTTCGGCATAACCGTCGTTCATGCAAACCAGCCCTGCAGCCACAACGGACCGCCCTCACCCACCGCGCGATAAGCCCAACCCTGTTGGCCGGCGCGGTTCTGGATCAGGTAATAATCGCGGCGCACATCGTCGCCGTCCCACCAGCCCGACTCGATGCGTTCCGGGCCCATGAGAATCCGCGCCGAACCTTGCGGCACGCTCTGCGGTTCATCGAGCAACCAGCCCGGACGGTGCACGCCCGGCAACGCAGTGCAGCGCTGTTTGTCGACGCCGTTCTGCCATGCGCACTCGGGCCGATGATCGGCCTGAAAACGCAGCCCCTGCACCGCGTCATCGCCCAAGCGTGCACGCAAGCGTTCGCGCAACTGCTGCCACGGCAAGGTTTGCTGCGGACGGTCGTCGAACAGCTCCTGAAACTGCGGGACGAAGCTCGGCAGGTCCTCGGCGCGCAGACGAAAGCCGCGCACGGGTGCCTCGACCTGCACTTGCTCCAGCCGCCCACGGGCCAGTTCGAACAGCATCGCCGGATCACGTTCGGCGCTGAGCAGGCCAACCTTGATTACGCTGTCCGGCAACCCGGCGTGCTCCAGATGCAGATCGAAACGCTGCACGCCGCTGTCACGCCCGCAGAGGAACGCCGACAGATCGCCGGTCAAACGGCGTAACGGGAACAGCAACGCCTGATGCGATTGCACGTCGAAATTCAGCTCGATGCGCACATCGAAACGATCCGGCGGCAGGTAAAACGCCAGCGCCAACGGGCGCGCGCCGAACAGGGTGTCGAGGTGCTTGAGCATCGGCGCTTCGAAACGTCGGGCCAGTGCCTGACGGGGCAAGCTCTGCACCTGACTGAGATTACGCAGGCCCATACGCGACAACGCTGTAGCCACACTCGGTTCCAGGCCGACGCGGTCGACAGGCAACTGGCCAAGGTGATGCTGCAAGGCTTCGCCGTCGGGCACCACCAATCCATCGTAAGCATTGGCCAGCACCCGCGCCGCCACTGGATTCGGCGCGGCGACGATGCGATGACGAAAGCCCAAGTCCGTCAGTTCCTTGCGCAGGCGCGCTTCGAACTGCGCCCAGGAACCGAACAGGCCCAGGCTGGATTCGATCTCGAACACCACGGTGCGCGGGTAATGCACGCTGACCTGCGCGCTGAAACCGTAGGCCCATGCGGCCAAAAACTGCTGCCAGTGCTCGACCTCGGCAGCCTCGTAATCAGCGGTGGCAAACCCCTTGCTCATGGCCTGGGCGGCAGTCATCGACTGGCCGGCGCGCAGACCGAGTTTGCGCGCGGCAGGATTGACCGCTTGCAGCACCCGGCGCTGGGCCGGGCCGCTGAGCAGCACCAACGGCTCATCGGGATCGGGACGCTGACGCAGCACCGCGTCCAGCGCCAATTGCGGGAATAGAATGCAGACCCAGCGCATGGCGACCTCAATGACCCACGGCAAAGGCAATCGGCGCCGTACGCGCGAGTCCGCCACGGCACTTGAGGACGCGCAACTGTGCAGGTTTGGCGTCGATGGCGATGCGCAACGCCGCCGGTGACGGGTTGACCGCTTCGCTCAACGGGCGCCAGGCAAATGCCAGGGTCTGGCCGGTTTCCGCCGCCACCTGCAAACGCCGCAACGCACGGTCATCGGCCTTGTGCGGCCAACACAGTACGGCGCCGCAACTGCCCGAACGCAGGCACTGTTCCGCCGCCCACAAGGCATCGCGCTCAGAGGCCTGAATCACCGACAACTGGCGCAGATCGACCCCGGCGTTTTCCCACGCTTGCGGGTACGGCACGAACGGCGGCGCCACCAGCACAATGCGCTCACCCGCCGCCGCCAACCGCGCCAGCGTTGGCCAGACCAGTTGCAGCTCGCCAACACCGGGGCCGGCCAAGAGGATTTCGCTCAGCGCCGCTTCCGGCCAGCCACCGCTGGGCAGTGCCGCGTCCAGCGCCGCATGCCCGGTCGGCTGCGGGCTGGCAGCCGGTGGCGCAGGCCGGCCCTTCCAGACCTGGCCGCCATTGAACAGCGTATCCAACGCAACGACGGCGCCCATCAGCCTTGCCTCACCAGACCGCAGAACCCCCCTTCGATGGCCAGGTCCTGATCGTCGCGCACGACAATCGGCTGGTACGCCGGGTTGCGCGGCAACAGCCGCACTTCATCGCCGAGCCGTTCGAAGCGTTTGATGGTGACTTCACCGTCGAGCCGCGCCACGACGATCTGGCCGTTGAGCGCCTCGGGATTGCGTCGCACACCGACCAGATCGCCGTCGAGAATGCCGTCCTCGATCATCGAATCGCCCTGCACCCGCAGCATGTAATCGGGTGTGCGCGAGAACAGTGCCGGGTCGAGCAGCAAGCGGCTATGGATGTCGGCATCGGCACCAATCGGCGCACCGGCTGCGACGCGGCCGAGCACAGGAATGTCGAGCAGTTCCGGGCGCGGCGGTTGCCCGAGCAAACGAATGCCCCGGGCCTGATTCGGGTTGACCTCGATAAAACCGGCTTCGGTCAGCGCGAGCACGTGCTTGCGCGCCACGCTGCGCGAGGCAAAACCAAAAGCCTCGCTGATTTCAGCGAGGCTTGGGGGCTGACCGTGTTCGGCGATGCGATCGCGGATGAAGGTCAGGATGGCGGTACGGCGGGGAGTGAGGTTCGTCATGGAGTACATTTGTACTCTTTTGGCTTTTTCCTGACAAGCGCCGCCAGTCGGCCCCCCCCACGCTGATCGTTCCCACGCTCTGCGTGGGAATGCAGCCCGTGACGCTCCGCGTCACTGGACGCAGAGCGTCCCTAGAGGCATTCCCACGCAGAGCGTGGGAACGATCAGTACGATCAGTGCGGGGGGGTTAGCTCAGGCCGCGTTCTGCGAGAAATGCTGAGATGTAATCGATGAAGGCAACGACCTTCGCCGTGGCCCGTCGATGACTCGGGTACACCGCGAGAATGTGCGGGCCAAAGGTGTCCGGGTCGATCTCGTAATCCGCCATTACCCGCACCAATCGCCCGTCGGCAATGTACGGCGCGGCGCTCCACAGCGGCGTGTGCAGCAAACCGCGCCCGGCCAGAGCACTCGCCAGCAACAAATCGTAATTATCGCTGCGCAACAGCGGCGCCGTCGGTTGCGCCAGGCTCAAGCGCTGCCCGTCGCGCTCGGCCCACCAGAATTCGCGGCTGAGCAACGGATGCTGATAGAGCAGCCATTCATGCTGTTCAAGGGTCTGCGGATTGACCGGCAAGCCCTTGCGCGCCAGATACTCCGGGCTGCCACACAGGGCCAGGCGATTGCTGCCCACCACCCGCGCAATCAACCCCGGCAAATCATCGTGGCCCTCGCGCAGCGCCAGGTCGTAGCCACTTTCCAGCAGATTGACGAAGGCATCGCACAGATCCACTTGCAAACTGATCTGCGGGTATTGCTGCAAAAATCCGTCACACACCTGATCGAGAAACGCCCGCCCATACGCCAGCGGCGCGGTGATTTTCAGGCTGCCGCGCAAGCCGTGTTGTAACTGTTCGATTTCCTCGCTGGCCTCATCGAGCCGCTGCAACACCAGCCGCGCGGTTTCCAGGTACACCCGGCCGATTTCGGTGAGCAAAATCCGCCGTGTGCTGCGCTCGAACAGCCGTGCGCCCAGCTCCGCTTCCAGGTGATTGACCGCTTTCGTCAGCGCCGACGGGGTCTTGCCCAACTGCTCGGCGGCGCGGCTGAAACTGCCGAGCTGCGCGGTGACCACGAACATTTTCAATGCACCCAACTTGTCCATGCTTTTTCCATTCAGGCAAAAACGTTTTTCGTGCGGGAGGCGTTCTGTCAGCCGCTGCCAGCCACTAATCTCGCCATCAGACGCAATAACAAGGAAATCTTCAATGAAAAGATTCATCCCGAGTCTGTTGGCAGCCGCTGTAAGTTTTGCCTCGATGGAAGCCATGGCCGCCACCGATCTGGTGCTGCTCAACGGCAAGATTTTCACCGCCGACCGCGCGCAACCCAAGGTGCAAGCACTGGCCGTAGAGAACGGCAAAGTGCTGAAAGTCGGCAGCGACGCACAGATCAAAGCCTTGATCGAACCCGCCACAAAAGTCATCGACCTCAAGGGCAAAGCGCTGATGCCCGGCCTGATCGACAGCCATTCCCACGCGATTTTCGGCGGTCTGGAAATGGTCTCGGCGAACATGGAAGACGAAGTCGTCGGCCTCGACGAACTGCAAAAACGCCTGCGCGACTGGCGTGAAGACGGCAAGGCCAAACATGGCGACGTGCTGAGCATTGCCGGCATGAGTTCGGCTTATTGGGCGCAAGCCGAAGCCTTGGGCAACACCTTCAATAGCGGCGAATGGGCCAATGTGCCGGTGGTGTTTATCGGCAGCGACCACCACACGGCATGGGCCAACAACGTCATGCTCAAGCGTGCCGGGATTGACGCGGCGCTGCTGAAAACCCTGCCCGATGCGGAAAAAGACACCATCGGCAAACTGGCCAGTGGCGAGCCGAACGGTTTTGTGGTCGACGCCGGATGGGATCGGGTCGCCTCGAAAATGCCGGTGCCGAGCCCCGCCGACATGCTCAACGCCGCCAAATCAGCGGTGCGCTACAACAACAGCCTCGGCATCACCGCCTGGATGGACCCGGCCGCCAACGCCGCACCGGGCGAAGCAGTGTTCGCGCTCAAGCCGACCGAAAAAACCGTCGGCGTGCTGCCGGCTTATAAAGCGCTGTCGCAAAGCGGCGACATGAGCGTGCACGTCGCGGCGCTGCTGGTAGCCAACCCGAAAAGCGTGCCCGCCGACCTCGATACGCTGGACAAGGTGCGCCAGCAATTTCAGGGCATCCCCAACCTGACGCTGCCCGGGATCAAGATCTTCGCCGATGGCGTGATCGAATTCCCGGCGCAGAGCGCGGCGATGATTGATCCGTACAGCAACTCGCACAAACAGGGCGAACTGCTAATCGACCCGCAGCATTTCGGCGAACTGGTCAGCGCCATCGATCAGCGCGGCTGGCTGGTGCATATCCATGCGATCGGCGACCGCGCCGTGCGTGAGTCGCTGAACGGCATCGCTCAGGCGCGCAAGGATCGCCAGAGCGGCGTGACCCACTCGATCACTCACCTGCAAATGGTCAACCCGAAAGAGTTCGCCCGCTTCAAACCGCTCAATGTCATCGCCTCAATGCAACTGCTGTGGGCCAGTGCCGATGACTACACCACCGACATGATCAAGCCCTACGTCAGCGCCCTCGCCTTTCGCTATCAGTACCCGGCGCATTCGCTGCTCAAACAGGGCGCGACGATTGCCGGCGCGAGTGACTGGCCGGTGTCGACGCCGAATCCGTTCAATGCCATGGCCCAGGCGATCACCCGCGTCGGCCCGTTGGGCGTGCTCAATGCCGATGAACGTCTGGATCGCGAAACGATGTTCTACGCCTACACCGTCAACGCGGCACGAACGATTGGCCTGGAGCAGCAGATTGGCTCGCTGACGCCGGGCAAGCAGGCTGATTTTATCGTCCTCGACCGCGACGTGTTCAGCGTCGACAACAAGGCCCTGCATGACACCCAGGTTTTGCAAACCTGGTTCGGCGGTCGTCAGGTCTACACCGCCACCCAATAACAACACTGTTCCCCTGTGGGAGCGAGCCTGCTCGCGAAGGCGGCGTATCAGTCGCCATCAATGCTGAATGAACCACCGCTTTCGCGAGCAGGCTCGCTCCCACAGGGTCTGTGAGGGTGGTCGAAATCGAATCCCCCCGCAGTTCTCTTTCTGCCCAAAAATAATCACAACATCGGGACTTCACATGAAAGCCTTGCCCCTGTTCGCCCTGAGTTTGTTGAGCGCGCTGCCGTTGAGCAGCCAAGCGATCCCCTTGAACGATGACTTTGCGCTGTTGGTCGACCTGACCCTGGCCAGCGATTACCGCACTCGCGGCATCTCGCAAACGCAAAACGACCCGGCGGTGCAGGCCGGTCTGACCCTCGCTCACAGCAGCGGCCTGTACCTCGGCGCGTGGAGCTCGAATGTCGATTTCGGCGGCGGGCTGAAAACCCGTCAGGAAGTCGATTACTACGGCGGCTGGCTGTGGCAGGCGACCGAGGATGTCAGTCTCGATCTGGGTTACATCAAGTACGCCTACCCCAAGGAAAGCCAGTTCAACCAGAGCGAGGTTTACGGGATTCTCGGGGTTTACGGGGTGAAACTGGCGGCGTATTACTCCAGCGATGCACCGGGGATCGATAGCAAACAGAGTTCGCTGTACAGCTACATCGGTTATGAAACCGAGTTGCCGTTTGATTCAGGTCTGAAGCTGCGTTACGGCAATATGGATTTCAAGGATGCGCATTTGTACTCGGCGTCGGGCAGCGCTGAAGAGTCGTACCGCGAATGGGAGGTCAAACTCACCCACAATCTGGCCGGGGTGGTGCTGGGGTTGAGCTACATCGATACCGATCTTTCACAAACCCAATGTCTGAGCAATTGGGGTTTCAAAGACGTCTGCACTGCCACCGTCGTCGCCAGCCTCAGCAAATCCTTCTGACCCACCGAAATCCCCCTGTAGGAGTGAGCCTGCTCGCGATAGCGGTGGATAAGGCAACATCATTGTTGAATGACATACCGCTATCGCGAGCAGGCTCACTCCTACAGGAGATTGTGGTGTATCAGGAATTGAGGTTTGCCAGATAGGCCCACGGGTAGATGCCGCGCTGGTGGCCGTCGCTGAACACCAGTTGCACGCCGTAGCCCTGGGGATTGAGTTCGATCAGGCGCACGCGGTCATCGACCAGCGGCGTCAGGCCCTTGAGGCGAAACGCGCGGCATTGCGAGCACGGGCACTGGCGGCGCAGCTCGGCGTGGTTAAGTTGTTGTTCGTGCCCGTCAGGCCAAGTCAGCCGAAGGGTTTGCTCGCTTTGCGAGTTACCGACTGACAGCGGGTTCATTGCAACTGACTCAGGGCAATGCGCACGGCTTTGCGCACTTCCGGGTCGCCGTCGTCCTGCGCGGCCTGCAATGCAGCGACGGCACCACGATCATTCAGTTCACCCAAGGCCAGCGCGGCCTCTTTTCGCAGGTTGCTGATGCGATGGCCGAGGGTGTCGATCAGGGCGTCCAGCGCCGGGGCAAATTGCAAACGGCCGAGGCTGCGAGTGGCGCGCAGGCGTACTTGCCAGTAGTCATCGCTCAGCGCTTCGACCAGCGCCGGGCCGGCGTCGCGGTGGCCGACTTTGCCCAGTGTCGTTGCGGCTTCTTCGCGCACTTGCCAGGCGTTGTCCTGCAAGGCCTGGCGTAGGGCCGGGAGGACTTCAGCGCTGGAGGCCAAACCGAGAGCACCGGTGGCGGCGCGGCGTACTTCGGTGTCCGGATCGTCGCTGGCCAATCGCGCCAAGGCAGACAGTGCGTCGAGTTGCTTGAGCCAACCGAGCACGCCAACAGCTTCGCGGCGCACGTTGGCGTCGGCATCGTTCAATGCTGCGACGGCCGCCGGCGCGGCATCAGCGAAACGCAACTCGCGCAAAGCACGGAACGCGGCAATGCGCACGCTCACATCAGCATGATCGGTCCACGGCAGAATCACCCGCCCCGCCGCTTCAGTCTTGAGCAAACTGAGGCTCTGCGCGGCAGCCGATTGCACGGCGGATGACGAATCGGTCAGCGCCTCGCACAAGGCTTGTACAACCGTTTCATCCTCCCAGGCTTCAAGCAACCGCGCGGCTTCAGCGCGAACTTCCTGGGCGGGATCTTGCCTCAGGCGATCAACCAGCCAGAGCAGGCCATCCGGCTCTTCCAGATCTGCCAGATCGATCAGGGCAATACGTCGTACAGCGGCGTCGTCAGCGGTCAGGCGTGGTTGCAGGGCAAGAATGTCTTGGTTATCGGTCACAGCAAAAATAGAGGTCATAGGGCAAATCGCGGCAAAGGGTTTTCGGGAGGCAGGCCAAGCGGATTAAGGCGCGGCAGCGGTCGGTCGTTGTCGTGGCGCAACAGGTCGAGGCAGTGGCGCTTGAGGCGGGAGAATTCAGGACTGGTCACCAGTTCACTGGTGCGCGGTCGGGTAAAGTCGAGGCGTAAATCTTCGATGATCCGCCCCGGTCGCGCGCTCATCACCAGCAAGCGGTCAGCGAGGAACAGCGCCTCGTCGATGTCGTGAGTGACGAACACCACGGTGGTGCGGATGCGCGTCCAGATGTCCAGCAGCAGTTCCTGCATGTTCAAACGGGTCAGCGCATCCAGCGCGCCGAATGGCTCGTCCATCAGTAACAGGCGCGGGCGATTGACCAGCACACGGGCGATTTCGACGCGTTGCTGCATGCCGCCGGAGAGTTGATCAGGCCAGCGTTCGGCGAAACCTTCGAGGCCGACCAGTTTGAGGATGTCGTCGGCAGCACGATGACGCTCGGCTTTGCCGATGCCACGCATCTTCAGGCCGAAAGCGACGTTGTCGCGCACCGTGCGCCACGGAAACAGCGTGTGATGCTGGAACACCATGCCGCGCTGCGGCGACGGGCCGGACACTGCCGCGCCATCGACTTTCAGGCTGCCGGCGTGCGCATTCAGATGCCCGGCCAAAGCGCCGAGCAAGGTCGATTTGCCGCAACCGGAGGGGCCGAGAATGCACACGAACTGGCCCGACTCGATCTGGCAATCGAGTTCTCGCACCGCTTCGAACGCTTCACTTCCCTGGCCGAGGACGATGGACAATTGGCGGATGTCGATCCGCCCTTCCGGAGTTTGCATCGCGCTCATCAGGCTTTTCCTCGCGGTCGATGCCAGGGCGTGAACAACCCGCCCAGACGTTTGATCAGCAGACTGCTGCCCATGCCCAACACCCCGATCAGGAGCATGCCGACGACGATGTCGGCGTAGTTCTGAATGGTGTAGGACTCCCAGGTGTAATAGCCGATGCCGAACTGGCCGGAGATCATTTCTGCAGTCACCAGACAGAACCACGAAGTACCCATGCCGATCGCCAGACCGGTGATGATGCTCGGCGCGGCGCCGGGCAAAATCACTTCCAGCAGAATCGCGCGGCGCCCTGCCCCGAGGCTTTTTGCCGAGGCGATCAGGCGTGGATCGACACCTTCGACGCCGTGCACGGTGTTGAGCAGGATCGGGAACAGTGCACCGGTGAAGGTGATGAAGACCATCGACAGTTCCGAGGACGGAAACATCAGGATCGCCAACGGGATCCACGCAACGGCGGGGATTGGGCGCAGGACTTCCAGCGGTGGCAGCAGCAGGTCTTCGGCCCATTTTGAGCGACCGATGGCGAGGCCCAAGGCGATGCCGATGACGAGCGCAGTGAGATAGCCGGCGAAGACGCGGCTGAGGCTGGCAGTCAGGTGTTGCAGGAGCTTGCCGGAGTCGCCGAGGCCCAGCGCTGCTTCTACCACGGCCAAAGGGGTTGGCACGTTGGCAAAGGTGATGAGGCCGAGGTTCCAGTGATGGCTGGCGGCGAGTTGCCAAAACAGCAGGCAGAGCAGCAGTGAGGCGGCTCTTGATGTCCAGCGTAGGGTGGGTGTTTTCATGGAGCAGGTTTCCGGTTGTGGAGCTGTGTGATGGCTGAGATCTACCCCCTCACCCCAGCCCTCTCCCCCAAGGGGGCGAGGGGGAAAGGGAGCCGATCTTCACGTTTTTCAAAACCTGAGTTCGGCTCAAGAAGGAGCCGATCTTCATACCTTTCAAACCTGAGTTCGACTCAAGAAGGAGCCGATCTTCATACCTTTCAAACCTGAGTTCGGCTCAAGAAGGAGCCGATCTTCATACCTTTCAAACCTGAGTTCGACTCGGTATTTCAGGTCGGCGTAGCTAGTCCAAACACCGCGGTCAGTCCCCTCTCCCTTTGGGAGAGGGCTAGGGTGAGGGGCTCTTGATCTTCAACTAACGAGCAGCAACCGCCTGGGTAGTGGCATCAGTGAAATCAAAAACCTTGCCACCCTGCGCCGAGGCAAATTGCTGAGCCTGCCCCTTGAGCAAAAACGCACTCAACCGTCCCTTCGCATCACTGGCAAACCACGCCTGCTCAGCCAGCAACTTGATCCCGCTGTCACTGGCCTGCGCATAAACCGCACGGACGTTTTTGCCTTCCTGCTTCAACGCCGCCAGCGCCGTGAACGCCTCTTGCGCCGAGGCGTATTGGCGCACCTTGTCTTCGCCGCGCACCCAGATTTCCGCGACATGGCTGAAGTCAGTAATCGCTTTACCGGTCGCCGCATCCGTCGCCTGCAACGGCGTCTGCGCGTAGTTCGCCAGTTGCGCCGTGTAATCCAGGTTCGACGCCTTGAACGCCGCACGGATGTATTGGTCGTCAATGAAGTTGTTCAGATCAAGCCCGCGATCAGCCTTCTTCAGCAGCTTCAACGTATCAATCGCGGTGCCCACCGCCTGGCGATATTCCGGCTTCCAGCTCAGGTCGCGGGTCTGTACGCCGAGCGGGCCGTGGAACAGGTAGTTCACCTCAGCATCGACGCCGGTCACTTTGGCGATCAGCTCGCTGTATTTCTCCGGCTCCGCCGCCAGCAACTGATTGGCCTCGATACTCGCGCGCAGGTAAGCGACGACGACTTCCGGGTACTTCTTCGCATACGCCTGATCCACCAGCGCACCGTGGAACGTCGGCGCATTCGCCTGAGCACCGTCATAAATCTTGCGGGCGAAACCCCGGCTCGGGAACAGTTCGGCGAACGGCACAAAATCGGCGTGGGCGTCGATCTTGCCGGCCTGCAACGCCGAGCCGGCGACTTCCGGCGGCTGGGCGATGATGTTGACATCCTTGAGCGGATCCCAGCCCTGCGCCGCCACGGCACGCAGCAGCATGCCGTGGGCGGTGGAGGCGAACGGCACGGAAATCGTCTTGCCTTTGAGTTCGCTGAGCGCCTGCACGCCGGACGCGCTCGGCACGACGATGCCGTTGCCGCTGCCCTTGATGCTCCCCGACAGCACGCTGATGAACAGGCTGTGCTTGCCGGCGGTTTCAAAAGCGACGCCGTTGAATGCGCCGGGGAAATCAGCCATGGCACCGAAGTCGAGTTTGCCGGCGACCATCTCGTTGGTCAGCGGTGCGCCGCTGGTGAAGTTCTTCCACTGCACGTCGTACTTCGCGTCTTTGTAGGGGCCGTCGTGGGGCAGGTATTTGTCGAGCAGGCCCAGTTCACGAATCAACAAGCCGCCAGCGGCGCAATTGATGGTGGTGTCCTGGGTGCCGATGGCGATGCGGATGGTTTCAGCCGAGGCCGACAAAGTGAACGAAGCCAGTACCAGACCGGCGATTGCTGCACGCAACATGGTTGTTTCCCCTCGAATCATTTATTTGAGTTCGTCTCCGCCGCGATCAGGGCGCGGTGGGAAACGAGGGGTTTTCGGTGAATCCAGCGTCCGGTGTTTCCGGATGGCTTTGCGGTATCTGGGCCGGCCTCATCGCTGGCAAGTCGAATCGTCGCACCGCAGCTCCCACAGGGATTTGCGGTGGGACCTAAATTTTGCAAACAGCCGAGAAACCTGTGGGAGCTGGCTTGCCAGCGATGAGGCCCTTTCAATCAACGCAATAAATAGGGAATGTCGACTTTGACGGCGCCCGTCGGGCAATCCTTCTCGCACGGCATGCAGTACCAGCATTCGTCGAACGCCATGTAGGCCTTCTGCGTTGCCGGATTGATCGCCAGCAAGTCCATCGGGCAGACATCCACGCACACGGTGCAGCCCTTTTCGGCGATGCATTTGTCCTCGTCCACGGTGACGGGCGCGTTGGAGCGGAAGAAGACTTCCTGAGCTTGATAGGCCATGGTTCGGACTCTCTTTTAGTAGTGCATCAAGCGGCGAAAGCGCCGACCCGCAAGCGGTCGTAGGCCTGCATTTCTTCAGCATCGAGCGGAATGATGTAAGGTTCGACGGCTTTCTTGAAACTGGTCATCTGGCCGTCGTCGCCCTTCTTCAGATGGCAATGGCAGAACCATTCGCTATCGTTGCGCTGCGGGTGGTCGACGCGATAGTGGTACAAACCCCAGCGGCTTTCGGCGCGGAACAACGAGGCACGGGCGGCCATTTCGGCGCAGTCGCGGATCACGCTGGTTTCCATGGCGCGCATCAGTTCATGGGCGTTGTTGGCTTTCATCTGATCGAGATCGCGTTCGATGTCGCTGAAGCGCTGTAGACCGATCTGCATCTTTTTGGTCACTTTCGGCGGCTGCAGGTAATCGTTGACGAAGCGCCGCAGCTTGTACTCGACCTGTGCTGGCGGCAGACCGTGTTCGCGATCCAGCGGTGCATAGACCCGTGCCTTCTCCTTCTCGATCTGCTCGTTATCCAGCGCAGAAAACTCGCGCCCAGCGACAAAATCGGCGGCGTTGTTCCCGGCAAACCAGCCGTAGGTGAAGGCGCCGAGCATGTAGTTGTGCGGCACGGCAGCCATGTCACCCGCCGAATACAAGCCTTTCACCGACGTCTCGGCGCGTTCGTTGACCCACACGCCAGACGCCGAGTGGCCGCTGCAAAAACCGATTTCGGAGATGTGCATTTCGACCATTTGCGTGCGGTAGTCGGTGCCGCGATTGGCGTGGAACTGGCCGCGACTCGGGCGCTCATTGCTGTGCAGGATTTCCTCGATGTTCTGGATGGTTTCTTCGGCCAGGTGATCGAGCTTGAGAAACACCGGGCCGTTGCCGCTCTCCAGTTCCTGGTGGAACTCCCACATCATCTGCCCGCTCCAGTAGTCGCACTCGATGAAGCGTTCGCCCTTGTTGTTCGCGGTGTAGCCGCCCAGCGGGCCGGTGACGTAGGCGCAGGCCGGGCCGTTGTAATCCTTGATCAACGGGTTGATCTGGAAGCATTCGAGGTTGGCCAGTTCGGCGCCGGCGTGATAGGCCATCGCGTAGCCGTCGCCGGCGTTGGTCGGGTTTTCGTAGGTGCCCATCAGGTAGCCCGACGACGGCAAACCCAGGCGTCCGGCAGCACCGCAGGCGAGGATCACCGCTTTGGCCTTGATCACATGGAAGTCGGCGGTGCGGCAATCGAAGCCCATCACACCGTTGACGGCGCCCTCCTCGTCAGTCAGCAACCGCGTGCAGACGAGGCGATTGGTGATGCTCACCCGGGCGCGTTTCAACTGGCGATAAAGGACCTTTTTGATGTCGTGCCCTTCCGGCATCGGCAGCACGTAGGCGCCCATGTGGTGGACTTTTTTAACCGCGTAATCGCCGGTTTCGTCCTTCTCGAACTTCACGCCCCAGCGATCAAGCTGTTCGATGGTTTCAAAGCTGTGAGTGGCGTAAGCGTAAACGGCGGCCTGATTGACGATGCCGTCGTTGGCGATGGTGATTTCCTTGGTGTACTGCTCAGGCGTCGAGTGGCCGGGAATGATCGCGTTGTTCAGACCGTCCATGCCCATGCTGATCGCGCCGCTGCGTTTGACGTTGGCCTTGTCGACCAGCAACACGCGCAGATCACGGTTGTTTTCTTTGGCCTTGATCGCGGCCATCGGCCCGGCAGTGCCGCCGCCGATGACGACGATGTCGTATTCCTGTTCAAGCACGTTGCGGGTCATGCCTGCTCCCCTTTTTGCCGGTCGATCCGCAGGCGGTACTGGAACGCATCGCCACGGTAGTAAAGGTATTCGAAGTCCAGCGGCTGGCCTTGCGCGTCGTGGGTCAGACGCTCGATGCGCATGATCGGCGAGCCGGCCTCGACGTTCAGCGCCTGGGTCAAGTCGCTGTCGGCGAGCACCGCGTCGATGGCCAGATCGGCGTGGCCGAGGGCGATGCCGCAGTCATTTTCGAGGATCAGGAAGATGTCGCGGGTGACCAGATCAGCCTTCTCCAGGCGCTCGCCGACGGCTTTGGGCAGGTAGGTGATTTCCAGCGAGATCGGCTCACGGTTGATCAGCCGTACGCGTTTGATTTGCGTGACGATCTCGCCCTCGGCGACCTGCAAACGTTCGGCGACACGCTTGTCGGCGGGGATGAATTTGAAACTGCGCAGGCGGTTGATCACCTCGTAGCCACGGCCGGTCATGGACTCGGCGAGGCCTTGCAGGCTGCTGACGTTTTGAAAGGTTTTCGGCTTGGCGACGAAGGTGCCTTTGCCGTGGATCTTGAAGATCAGCCCTTCCTTTTGCAGATCGCCGAGCGCCTGACGCACGGTGATGCGGCTGACTTTGAACAGCGCACCGAGTTCGCTTTCGGAAGGCATCTGGCTGTCTTGCGGGTATTCGCCATCGAGAATTCGCGCACGGAGGACATCGCGCAGTTGGGTGTGCAGCGGAACGCTACTGAGGGAGAGAACGTTATCGGTCATCACGGGATCACTTGTTATAACGAGTTATGACGTGATCTTAGGGTTGTTATGACGAGGTTGAGAAATATTGTTTGGGCATAACCTTAGATACTTCACACGATCGCTTCTTGTAGGAGTGAGCCTGCTCGCGATAGCGGTGTATCAGATACGAATCCGGTGCGTGACACACCGCTATCGCGAGCAGGCGAAGGCCTACAGGGGAATTGTGTGCTACTGGCGTTTGAGGATCTGGTCCATGACCCAGTCGGTCTTGAGCGCTTGTTCGGCGACGGCGGGATATTGTGAACCACCACGAATGTGAGCATTCATGCCCAGCACGTGATGCCACTGAATATGTTCGTGATGCGGGATTTCCAGGCTGATGATTTCATCGGCATGCAACTGCACGGGATGCTCATCAAACACCGAAAAACTGATCCGCCCGAGACTACCAATGATTTCGACCCGATCCTCACGCCGATCCGCGACAAAACTCCAGCACCCCATACCCAACGCCCCGGAGGCAAACCGCCAACTGGCGCTGACGGCATCTTCCGCTGCATATAAGCCGGCCTGACGCGCGGTGAATCCGGCGACTTCAACAATGTCGCCGAGCAGATACTGGAACAGGTCAAAACCATGACTGGCCAGATCAGCGAAGTAACCGCCCCCGGCCACCGCCGGATCGGTACGCCAGTTGTCGCGACCGTCCAGATCCGCCGGCGACGGCGCTTTGGTCAACGTCCAGCTCAGGTGCCGAACCTCACCGATGCGTCCCTCCTCCAGCCACTGCCGCACTTGCGCAAAGCGCGGCAACGAGCGGCGGTAGTAGGACACAAACAAGTGCAATCCGGCCTCGGCAAACACCTGCTGCATCTCGCGGCTTTGTCCGGCATTCAGCGCCATCGGTTTTTCGACGCAGCAATGCTTGCCAGCGGCAGCGACTTTCAGGCTGTAGGCGTGATGGCTGTCGGGCGGCGTGGCGATGTACACCGCGTCGACCTCGGGATCGTTGATCAGCGCATCGACGTCGGTGTAGACGCGGTCGATGCCATGACGCAAAGCGTAATCGCTGACCGCTTCAAGCCGTCGGCCCATCACCGCCACCAGCGCCGAACCGGGCGCCTTGTAAAAGGCCGGCCCGCTCTTGCGTTCAGCGACGCTGCCACAACCGATCATGCCCCAGCGCACCACGTCCATGTCTGTTCCTTTAGCCGATGCGCAACGCGCGCAGATCGAGGTGACCGTCCTTCAACGGTGGGCACCAGTAGTAGCCGCCAGTGATCGGTCGACTGATGCGATACAAGCCATCGGTGATGCCGTCTTCCAGACCACTCATACGGCGCAGTTGCGCCTCGAAGGCATCCAGCGAGAAACCGAAAGCGAGGAACATCAAACCAGCGCGATCTCCTTCGATCCACGGCATCGAGCGGCGCACGACGAACGCTTCCGGGGCGAAGCTTTCCTGCGCGGTGCGTTTGACGTGGGCGGACACCGGCGCGTCGTCGATCTCTTCGTTGTCGCTGAGGCGACGGCCCATGATGTTGTCTTTGTCGTCGGCGGACAGTTTGTGGAAACCCTTGAGGTCATGCTGCCACTGCTGGATCGCGGCGAAGCTGCCGCCGACCATGCCGTCAGTGCCGGCGCTTTGCAGGGCGGCGGCGATGGCGGCTTCGTCGTGCGGGTTTTCGGTGCCGTCTTCGTAACCGGTCAGGTCGTGGCCGTCCTTGTGGCGGAAGGCTTCCTGCATTTCTACCAGGCGCAGGGCCGGCGCCAGTGCGGCTTCGAGGGCGTTGCAACGGTTAAGCAGTTCACCACGGTCGACGCCGTGCAGCCAGACCCACAGCGTGTGCTGGGTCGACGGGTTCTCGACGCCGACGCCGGTCATGGCCGGGAAGCTGCGCAGGCCTTCAATTTGTACGTTGAGGGCCTTGGCCAGGGATTCACCGAAACCGACCACCGCCGACTTGCCGTCCACCTGATTCAGCAGATTGTCGATCGCTTGCGGCAGGGCTTCAGCCGATTCAAGGGCGAAAAACAGGTGACGTGCTTGCGCAGGAACTGGGGTGGCGAGAATGCCCGGCTGGTAGTAACTCATGTGAACTCCTTGGGAAAGTGCGCGGGAGTTTACCTGTGGCCGGAGGGTTTGTGTGGGTTTGGATGGAAGTCAAAAGCCCCTCACCCTAGCCCTCTCCCGGGGGGAGAGGGGACTGAATGGGGGATATTGAAGAGCTACGCCGACTTGAACGTGTATCGGTGAATCCATAATCGACAAAAATCTTTCAGGTCGATGTACGACGAAAGACACTGCGGTCGGCCCCCTCTCTCAAGTCCATAATCGACGCAATTCTTCAGGTCGATGTAACTCGCAAGACACTGCGGTCGGCCCCCTCTCCCTCTGGGAGAGGGCTGGGGTGAGGGTTTGCGTCATTACGCCAGGCACTCGGGCTCATCCCGGTCCAACGCTTGAACGCCCGGCGAAAACTGCGCACATCGCTGTAGCCCACTTCCTCGGTAATCCGCTCAATCGGCATATCCGGATTGGCCAACAGACTCAGCGTCCGCGCCTGTCGCACCTGCTCCAGCAGCGCCTCGAACGTCAGCGCATGCTCAGTCAAACGCCGGCGCAAGGTGCGGCTGCTCATGTTCAAGTCACCGGCAATCTTTTCGATATGGCTGCCAGAGGTCAAATCCCTGGCAATCGCCCGCTCGACCGCCTGAATCAGATCAAGCTTCTGATGCACCTGCGCCGCTTCCAGCTCCAGCAAGGCGACCGCCTGACGCAGCGCCAGCGAATGGTGATTGGGCAGGTTCACGTCAAGCCACTGCGCATCGATCAGCATGCGGTTGTGCAGGCAACCGAAACGCACCTGCGGCCCCAGCAAGCGATGGTATTCACTCAGATAACTCGGCGCGGCATGCACGAATTCCACGGCGATCGCTTTGAACTGCTCGCCAACCAGTGCGCGGCCATACACCAGCAGACTGGCGAAGAACTCCTCGACGGCAAACACCTGCACATCGGCGAATGGCAGGCGGCATTCAGCATCCAGATGCACCTGCGCACCGACCACGTCGACGCTCGACACCACAATCCCGCCCGAGGTGTGCTGGTGGCGAATCCCCAGCGCAAAGGCGTCGCGCAGGGTTTTGCACAACGACAGCACATGCCCGAGCAACCCGAGTGTGCCGAGTACATTCTGTGCGCCCACCCATAGGCCCAGACCCTGATTGGGCAGCACTTTGAGCGCGCGTTGAATCATCGCCACGGCCTGGCGATAGGAAATCCGCTGCGTCGGATCCTGTAAGTCTTCCAGCGTAAAACCCAGGCCACGGCACAGGCTTTCGGGATCGATGCCCTTGTTCTGCACGACTTCGGCGAGGGTTTGCAGAAGAAACGGCGAGACCAGCGCCAGTTCGAAAGTAGGGTCTTGTACTTTTACATTCATGGGGGATGACATTCCGGATCACGCTTGATTGTTATTTTTGTTACCGGTTATGTCGAAGGAAGTTAGCACAGGGTTTGCCAGCTGTCCGCAGAAGTCCCCCTCAGTGTCCGCCAAAACCCTGCCCCGCCGGGCGCCAAGCGCTTATTTCTAGAGTGCCGGGCGCACTGCGTGCCGGCGTTGCGCCAAAACACAATAATAATGAGGACGGATATGCACCCGAACCGCGCGACATTCCCTCTGCGCCTGGCCCTTTCCTTGCTGGGTTGCGCCGTGACGATACCGGCACTGGCCACCGAAGCCGGCGTCGACAACATCGGCACCGGCACCGACGGTTTTTTCATGCTGCCGCTGGAGGTCGACAGCCTTCCGGAGAACATGGTCGCGTTCAACCTCTACTACAACCATTACAAGGCGACCAAACTCAACATCAGCTCGTTCGGCGGCAAGGTGCCCAACGTCGAAATCGAGTCCACCGCGGTGATTCCGCGTCTCGACTACTTGAGCCCCGTGCGTATCTTCGGCGGGCGCCTGGCCGGCTACATCGCCCAGCCGTGGCTGAAGCAGGAAGTCTCGGTATTCGGCTTGAGCGACACCCGCGAAGACATGGGCGATACCACCATTGCACCGATCATTCTGTGGGACATGGGCAAGAATCTGACCCTTGGCGCCGCGCTGGAAATCACCGTGCCGACCGGCGAATACAGCGTCGATCGGCTGGCCAACACCAGCAATAATTTCTACACCTACAAACCGCTGTTCTCCTTCACCTGGCTGCCGACCGACAAGACCGAAGTCTCGATGAAGACCACCTACAGCTTCAACGAGAAGAACAAGGACACTGACTACAAATCCGGGCAGATCTTCCACTTCGATTATTCGGCCAGCTACAAGCTCACCGATGATCTGATGCTCGGCATCAACGGCTACTACCTCAAGCAAACCACCGACGACAAACAGTTCGGCCATACCGTGCAGTTCGCCGGGCAGGACGTCGATGACGGCGTGCGTGGCAAGGTGTTCGCCATCGGCCCGGCGCTGCATTTCACCTTCCTCAAGTACGCCAGCGCGGAGATCCGCTGGGCCAAGGAGTTTGACGTCGAGAACCGCCCGGAAGGCGAAATGCTCTGGGCAAAAGTCAGCATTCCCTACGCCTTCTGAACTCCCTGTAGGAGCTGACGCAGGCTGCGATCTTTTGATATTGATCTTTAAAAGCAAAATCAAAACATCGCAGCCTGCGGCAGCTCCTACAGGTGATAAAAAAAGGGCGACCAACCGGCCGCCCAAACGTACTGCACGAGAGTCTTTTACAGCGTCAGTTGCCCGCGCTCCTCTTCGGTCAACTGCTGTTTTGCCTGTTCATCCAGCGCCCCGGCGCCCAACACCTGCACCGGGCTGTCCGGGTTGTAACCCGGCGCCGGCGCACGGCTGGCGCCATCGCGCGACGGCGCGAGTTGTTCGTTGCCGAAGCTCAGTACCTGCACGGTGAACACCGACGCCTGATTCTGTCGCGACGCCGCTTGCTGCTGACGCGCCACGTCTTCCGCCGCTTGGGTGGCCGAGGATGCAGCGGAACTGGCCGAGGTGATCGCGCCGGTATTCACTGCCGAGACCACCGGTACGCCGGTCGACTTGCCCTGCACCGAAATATTCGCGGCGTTGACCACCGTCAGCGCGGCGATGTTGACGTTGCCCGACACGCGAATCCCCGCCTCGCCGGCATCAATGGTGCCCAGCGGCGCGATCAGGTCGATGTCGCCCGGTTTCACTTCGGCAATCGGGTTGAGCGTAGCGATACCGGCGCCGGTGCTCGGCACCGACGGCGACAGTGTGACGTTGCCCCAGGTGTCGTAAACACGTTTCGGCGGGGTGTAGACCACCGTGGTTTTCGAGCCGCGACCGGCGTTGATGTCGCCCTCGGCGGACCAGCCGAGAATCGAGCCGCCGAAGGTGGTCATGATCCGGCTCTGGCCGAGCAAAATGCTGCCCTGCGAATAGAGCTGAATATTGCCCGAACCCTGAGTGATGATCCCCGCCGTCGAGGGTGGCGCCGCGCCTTCGATGCCGAATACCTGACCGCCACCCGGTGTGAGCATCTGGATGTCGCCGCCGAACAGGGTCTTGACCCCTGCCCCGCCGTACAGCGTGATATCGCCGTCGTAGCGAATCGGATTGCCGGCCACATCAGTGCTCGGGAACAGCGCCGCAATCGCGTTGCGACCGCGCAGATAACTGCCAGTGCGCGGGCCATCGACGTCGTTGTATTCCAGACCGCCGGCACGCAGTTCAGCGAAGTACACCTGGCGCGCGAAGATCGCCTGTTCGGCGCTCGGCATCGCGGCGTAGAACGCTTGCGCCTGTTCGGCATTACCGCTGAAGCCATAGCCGAGGGTCAGCCAGCTCTGCAACTCGTCCAGGTAGGTCTTGCCCACTTTGCCCGGCTGGCCGTTGAGAGAGGCCGGCGGACCAGCGAGGTTCTGCGGGTTCAGGTACCGCGCGATGACCCGTGAGTACTCCGGCCCTTGCGCGCCTGTGCCCGCCTGCAGCACCACACTGGCGCCAGGCCGCTGATCCCCGGCCACCAACGAACCCAGGCTGGTGATGCTGGCACGGTCTTCCATGAGGATGTTGCGCCCGGCATTAATGTCCAGCGTACCCGGGCCGGCAATATCGAAGCTGCTGTAAAGGATGTCGCGTCCGGCCGACACCCGCGATACATCTCGCGGGTCGTTATGAACGAACAGGTTGCCGGTCGAGGTGATGACTTCCCGACCCACGCCCATCTCATCGGGCCGCACGGCTGTCGGTTGGCCCAGGTTGGTCCCGGATGCCACGATGTCACGTCCGGCAACCATCCAGACCGGGCCTGCGGCTTCGTACCAAGTGCGTTTCGAGTTATCGAATCTCAACGTCTCACCACTGCGTATCCCCACCAGATCGCCGGTCAAGGCATAAAACCTTGCGGGTCCCTGCACGTCATTCAATCCGGAATAGCTGTTTGGACCAAAAGCGAACAACGGATAACGCGAATTGGCGTCAGGCTTAACACCGTCGCTGGCGTAGTTGCTGTTGAGGGGCTTCTGGACCCTACTGCTGGCGAAGGCTTGGAATGCCGGTTTGAAAGGCGTGGCAATGGCCAGTGGGCTAGCGCCGGATTGATTGATCGCATAGCCACCGGCATAGATGGAATCGCCGGCCAACAGTTCGAGTTGTCCGGCTGTCGAAGGTGCCAACAACAGTGAGTACGCGGTAGTCGGCGCTGCGTTGCCCTCGCCGTATGTTGCCGATGGACCGGCATAAATCGACCCCTGAGCCGCCACAGCCCGAAGAATCGACGGATAGACAAAGCGTCCATCGGTGGGCGAGGTATTGGCGCCGCTCACCGGGGTGAGATTGCTGTCGACCTCCGCCAATTGAGTACTCGGCGTGAGATTGCCACCGGCAGAAAACAGATCGATGGCGGTGTGATCGGTCCAGAGCGAGAAGCCGCTCAGGATGCCGCCGATACCCATATTGCCGCTGCTATCGAGCAGTGGCGAGGCATTGAACAGACGCACCCGACCGGGATCGGCCGCGCCGCCCAGCACCAGATCACCCCGGGTGTTGAGGCTCATGCCCGAGTCACCTGGAATCAGCACCAGACCACCGGACGCGTTGCTGGTGGTCGAGGTGAAAGGATCCAGCGGTCGGGTTTCACGGACATCATGCGACTGTGAAAGGGCACCGTATTGCAGATTGATGCCGCCCAGTGCCCCGCCCGTCAATTGCGCCGCCCCGCGTAAATTGATCAGCGTCCCTTGCAGATCGTGCCTCGGCGGCCGAGTCCCGTTATCCCCGGCCCGCGCTTGCAGCGATGGGTTGAGTGCGCCGCCGATGCGAATGTCCATATCGCCGCCGCCGGTCATCTGCACACTGCCATCGCTGGCTATACGACCCGTGCTACCCACGGCAACGATAAGCCCTTGGCTGCGCGGATAGTTGATGGCATCGCCCAACGGTTTGAGCATACCGGCGTCACCTCCGGCACGCAGGCTGATATTACCGCCGCCCAAGGTGCCGAAACCGGTGAAGCCGATCAGGTACGGTTCGGTATTGCCGTCGGCTGTCATCAACTGAGTGGCATAACTGCCGAAGTTGATCCACCAGGCGGTGGGTACATCCGGATTGCCTGTGCCTTGGCGCCACAGCCAGTTACCCACTGACGCGCTGGCAATCTGCTCACGGAAACCGCCACCCGACGAGAGCGCCTTCTTGCCTACTGAATCGGCGGAAACCGAGCCCCCGGCGTTGATCGTCAGGTTGCCACCCAACTGCGGATACCAGGCTTGATACAAGCTGTCCGCGCCACCGTTGACCCATTTCTCATAGTCAGCACCCGCCGTGCCCAGCACCGAATCGCTGTCCGAGAGATGCCCGCGTTTCTGGTTATAGAGCGGATCAACGTTGGCTGACTGAGTGCCTGCGGTATACACGCCGAACGGCGAGTCCATGCTCAGGTTGCCGGCGGCGATCAGGTCGAGATCGCCGGTACCGGTACGCAGGACGCTGAACATCTGGCTATGAGCTTTGGCGGTTGTGCCCGGATTATTGCCGATACACAGGTTCGGGTAGATGTCACAGAGGATCAGCGCCTCTTCAGGCACCGGCTCGTAATCCCCCCCCAACCCGCTGCCGGGCGCCCAGACCCAACGCGCCATCGGCTGACAAAGTCCCGGAATCAAATCGCACATGAACAACTGGTCATCGGGCACAGGGTTATACCCCGGCAGATCGTAGGGATTGCCTGGCGCCCAGACCATTGTTCCGGTACCCGTCGTCACGGTCACACCGTAATGAGCATCGGCCAGGCGCAGATTGCCATCGGTCAATACCGGCTTCACCGCACGACTGTCAGCGGCGCCAAGATCCGCCCCCGCCACCACGCGCATCGACCACGACGCACTGCCCGAAGGCAGCAGGCTCGCCAGCGCCCAATTCTTGCCTTGCTGGTCGCCGGTAAACGGACGCAGTTCGATCAGTGAAGTGCCGTCGGCCAGTTTCACGTCGGTCATCGACGGAATCAGCGAACCGCGCAGCAAGTCGAGCGATCCACTCAATTTCACCCCGGAAGTGCTGCTCAGATCGGCATCGTAAACCGCTGGCAACGGCACGCCTTTGGGCCAGTTCATGGCTTGCAGGTTCGTCGCTTTGTTCAAGCGAATGCCGGCACCCAAACGGCTGTTCGCCGGCACCGTCACACTGTCACTGAGCAACGTCCCCGCCGCGTACAGCAGGTTGCCACTGGCATCATGGATGGCCCCGGCCAACACGGTGCCGGCGCTAAAGGTATACGCCTCAGCCAATACTGCCTGAGTCGGCAGCAACGTGCCGCTGGCCAGCACCGCGCCCTGAATTGTCACGTCGTAATTGAGCGTGGCGCCGATCGGGAACTGTGTCCCCTCAGCCAGCGAAACACCGCTGCCCGGCACGATCAGATCACCGCCGAAGGGCTGCACACCGGCAATCAATTTCCAGCCGGCATCGTCCTGAGTTTCCGGCGGCGGCGCGAAACCGTCGTTGATGCTGCCGTAAATATCGAGGTTGCCACCCGCGCGGATCACCAGGTTGCCGGCCTCACCGGAACCGTACACCGCCGGGTTCAAGCGCGTGTGCGGATTGAGGCTGGCGTAGCGATAACCGGACAAGTCCAGATCGCCCTCCACCACCAGGTCGCCGTCGGCGGTTTTGCTGGCGATTTCCACGCCCGGACGCAAATGGAATGCATCGGCGTAGGCAGCGTTGTTCAGACCGGCGAGTTTGCGTTGCAGCAGATCGCTGTTGCCCAGCGCCGCATTGATGAAGGTGTTGCTGTCGCCATGGATGCTATCAAGCATGGCCTGATCGATCACTTGATACGGTCGGCCACTGACCGCTTGATCGACGCCATCGCGGGCATCGGTGTAGCGGCGTGTAGCGTTGAGGCCAATGGAGCGAGCGCCCTGAATGGTCAACGCACCGCTGGCGTCGATGGCGATGTCATTGCTGCCCAGACGCGGCGCGTTCAATTCCAGGGTGCCGCGCAGCATTCCGTCGTGTTGACCGGCGAGGAAACCGGGCAGCGCATCGGTGCCGTGACGCAGGTCGATGCGCGCGCCGGACGCCAGCGTGAGCACGCCCTCGCCGGAATTGAGCTCCACCGTGGCGCGGTTCGGCGCATCGATGATCTTGCCGTAGCTGTCGACGCGCAGGACTCGACCATGGGCGTCGAGCACGCTGTTGCCGGCCAGCGTCAGAGCGTTTTTCGCCGCCAGACGAATGTTGCCGACGCGCTCGCCACTGGCGTCGATCAGACCGGCCACCGTCAGGCTACCGTTGTCCACCGAGACATTGATGTCACCAGCCTTGAGGCCATCGCCGATCACAAGATTGCCTTGCTTGAGCTGCAAACTGCGGCTGCCGAACACCTGTCCGGCGTTCAGGCGTTGATTGAGCGCGGCAAACTGCGCCGTGGCATCCCCGCCGAGGTTTTGCGCGCGGATGTCCACGCTCCCGGCCTTGTAAGGCACCAGCGTGCCGCCGGCATCGTAATAACCGCTGCTGCCACCGAGGATTTCACCCTGCAAATCGACTGTCCCGGCAGCGTCGCCCAGCGCGGTGGCCGTGAGGTTGCCGGCCTGATGATTCTTCGCCGACAGATCAATCCGCGAGCCCGCCGCCTGCCGGATATTGCCGTTGGCGCTGTACAGCGACACGTCGCCGCCCCAGCTGTACTTGTTCACATCGTTGAACGGCAACGTACGCCCGGCCATGTCCAGCACCGCAGCATTGCCGAGGGTCAAATCGCCTTCGGACTTGACCGTCAGCTTGCCGCTGGCCAGGGCGATACGGCTATCGAGCACGATGTTGCGAGCCTCAAGGTTCAACTCGGCACCCAGCGCGTCCGCCCCCCCGGCAGCCCCGCCACCGCTGAGCGTCAGATTGTTGCCAGCCTTGAGCACACTGACCGACGCCGCTTCACCGGTAAGCAACGGCGTACGCAGATTCAGGTTGCCGCCGCTGTAGCGGTAACCCTTGACCGGGTCGTAAGTGCCCTGCTGCTGATACACCGCGAGGCTGCCCTTGTGGTTGGCGGTGATGCGGTCGCTGGCGGTCAGGTTGACGTTGGCAAAACCCAGCGCCAGACGATTGTTCTGATCCAGGCCGCTCGCTTGCGGCATCGAGTCGTAACCCAACTCGATACGTTGCGCCTGAATGTCCAGCGTGCCGCTGCCCGTACCGGCGCCAGCGGTGATCACGCCGCCAGGGCTTTGCGTGGCGCCGTTCCAGATCAAATTGGCGGTGCGGATGCTCGCCACATCGTTGGCATTGCCCAAGCCATAGATCGCCGGAGTGACCAGCACCAGGTTCTGCAATTTACTCTGGCCGGTCTGCGGATCGAGAGTGTCGAGGCTCACGTTGCCGTAGAAATTGAAAGCATCGCGAGTGGTCAGGCTCAGGGTTTCCAGCGCCGGTGCGCCGTACTGCGTATCGCCACGCAGCAGTCGATTGAGCACGTTCTGGTTGAGCATCAACCCCGCCGGTACGCGACTGCCTGCCGCTGCCAGTGCTTCGGCGCTGCCGGCGTTGACCGAGCCGACCGAAAGCGCCAGGTGGCGCGTGCCGAAACGCACCGCTTCGTCGAGTTCGAATTGATTATCCGTGGCGGCCGTCAGACTGCCGTCCGAATAAAGGATCGCCGGGTTGCTGCACACAGTCGTGGTGCAGACACCGATGCGGATGCTGCCACCGCCGGAAATGCCGCTGGCCGCTTTCGGCGCCAGAACATGAGTCCAGCCGTTGGAAGCCAGCAACAGGCTGGATTGGTCAGGCTGATAGAAATAGCCGGCCGTTGAGTCGTAGGCCACATCGCCGCGTCCCAGTGTATTGATCCCCGCCCCCGCCTCGACCGTGATGCCACCAAGGGTCGACGTGGTGCGCAAGAGCACTTCCGGCGCTGACAGGATCGCCCCTTCACGCAGAACAATGTCTTTGCTGGTGCCAAGGAATCCGATGATGTTGGCCGAGTTGCCGTACATGACATTCGGCATCGCTCCGATGCTCAGGCGTCCGGCGTTGAGGTTGTTGAGCGTGTCCGCGTAGACCGAGACGCCATCGAAGTCAGCGGTTGGCGCATGCCCTGCACCAAGGATTTCAAAGTTCGCGCCGGCATTGCCCCCGCGCAATACGGCGGTGCCGGTAAAGCCACCCTCGGCGGCCTTGAACAGCGCCTGCCCGTTGAACTGCAAAGCAATGTCTTGTTCGCCACCGGCGTTCAGACGCAAGTCCAGCGTCTTGCCGTCCATGGGCGCCAGCGCACGCGGCACGCCCCGTCGCGCGGCATCGCTGTAGATGAACTGGGTCAAGCTGGTTTCGTTGTATTGCGAGTAGCGGCGCAACACATCGGCAGACGTCAGGATCACCTGACTGGCGAGGCTGTCACGCAAAGCGGTATTGGCAATCGACATCTGCCCGCTGCTGGTCCAGGAACCGTTGCGCAGTTGTAGCGCAGGCGTCGTCCCGCTCGGCGTCGCCTGACCATTGACTTCCACTCGGAACGCCCCCGGCAACAGGGCAAAATTGGAGGGCAGCAAGGTGTAAGTACCGGCTGCCAGACCGGGCACGCCGGCGCCAAGGGTGATCTGCTGGCCGACCCGCGGATCTGCCGCAGCGGCCTCTGCCACCACCGGCGCATACACGCTCTGATTGCCCGGCACGATGGCGTACACCGGATTGCTCGCAAGCCCTGGCAAGCTGAAGGTGCCGTCAGCGGCATTGCGCACCAACGGATTGAGACGGGCATCGGTGGAGCCGCCGCGCCCTGAAACGAAACCGGCGCCGCGCAGGTCACCGCCACCGGACAGATCAAGAGTCGCACCGCCCTGTACATCGATGTATTGCGAGTTGACGACCACGCCATTGGTTTGGCCAGTGATGCCATTCAAGATGACCGACTTGTCGTTGTAGCGATAGTCGATGCCGTCGGTGGTGCCACCGTAAGGCATGACCAGCCCGGCGGCGCTGACCGACGTCATGCTGCCCGGCAACAGGCGCACCTCACGTGTGGCGGTCAGAACATCGTCACCCAGGGTAATCAGGCCCAACGGTGCACGGATCACCCCGCCCTGCTCGATGGTGCCTGCGGTCAGGCTCAAACTGCCGAATACCGAGTAAGGCACCGCCGCAGGTGCCGCGCCGCGACCGCTGATCCGCAGGGTGTGTTCGTTCGCCCGGTCGGCGCCCTGATAGCCGGCGCGGACGTCAGCCTGCACGCCCGTGGCGGGGGAGATTTGCGCCGCACCGGGATTCCAGTCTCCCGGGGTCCACAGGCGGGGTTTTTCGGCCCGGGCATTGGGCGCGAGGAAACGCAGGGCCCCGCTGCTGTCGCGCGACACCAGGCCGAATGCCCGGCGGCTGTATGCAACGGCAGGTCCTTGCTGTTGCAAGATCGCCCCCTGCGTACCGAACGACAGCCCGTTGCCGACATCCAGCAGGTTCGCCGAGGCATTGAACGTGGCCTGCGACAATCGGTTCGTGGGATTGAGGGTCAGCCGTGCCCGCGTCATGGTGGGCGCTTCAAAGTAAGTACCGACACCGGACAGGCGCAGGTACGGCGCGCGCAAATCGATACGTGCCGCATCAGTGGAATTTTCTGCCAGCGAGAGCGCCCCGGCATACAGATTGAGGCTCTGGTTCATGTGCAAATTGACGTCACCGTCAAACGACAGCAAGCCGTTGCTCAGCAGGCTCAGGTTGTCGAAACCGCCGGCCATCAACTCATCCGCACTCAGGCGCGTCTGGCCGTAGCGCAAACTATCGTCGCCATCGCCCGGCCGCAGGTTGGCGGACAGCCTCTGGTCCCCAGAGCCTTGGCCGATAATGATTTCCCTCGGCGCGCGCACCGCATTGCTTGCCGAATCCAAGTACAACGGGACCTCAAGCGCCAGCTCCAGACGCCCACCGGCAGCGCCGACACCTCCGGCCGCCGCACGCAAGCTGCCCTCCACGAACACGCCGTTGTAGGCACTCAGGCTGATGCGCCCGCCATCGGTTGCAACGCGGGTCGGCCCCTGACCGGCGATATCGACAACAGCTTCGGTGCCGGACGCATCGAGTCGAGCACCCTGACGCACGATGACATAGGCATCGGCCGCTGTGGCCGTCGCCAGTTTCGTGTCTATTTCGCCGCCGATGATGATGCTGCCGCCCTTGCCGACCTGACCGTAGGTGCGCCCCAAAACATCAATGGCCGTATTGGCGCGTCCGGCGACATCCAGTACGGCCTGCTCGCCGATCCAGATCGAACGGTTGTGCGCAGTCGAATCCGCCACTTGATTGGAGGTGCCCGGGTTGATCGCGCCAAACTGTTGCTGACGAATATCAATCGTCCCGCCCCAGGCATTCAGTTCACCTTCGACCGTGATCTGCCCCGCCCCGCGCAGCTTGATGCTCTGCCCCGGATCGACACTGATGCGCGAACCGTGGCCCAGGGTCAACGGGCTGTTGGCGGCATCGATCAAGCCGATCAGGCTGGCGCCGCCCTGCAGCGTCAGGCTGGCGCCGGCGCGTTGGGTCAGCAGGCCCTTGGTCGGGTTTTCCTGGAACAACGTCGGCGTCCACAACTCAAGCGCCGTTTGCGGATCGACACCACTGACCTGATTCGGCGCGGCATCACCAAACCGGAACACCGGCAGGGTGACGTCAATCGCGGTGCCTTCGGCAACATCCAGCCCGCTCAGGCCGATCAGGTTGTAGGCGGAAAAACCCTTGCTGAACAGATCACCGGACAGTTGCAGGGTGTTGTCGGCCAATGCCTGGTCGGTCTGGCCAACGAGGATCTTGTTGGCCTGCACCGTCAGCGTGCCGCCGCCCGTAACGCCGTAGCCACGCAATTCACCCGCAAGGTCGAGGTGGGTTTTACCAGGCGCCGAAATCGCACTGGATTCCAGCGTCAAGTCACCACCCTTGCCGCCACGGGTCTTGCCGTTGGCCAGCACAGCGCCGCCGGAGGAAACATCGAGCAGACTGCCCGCGCCGATATCGATATCGCCACTGCTGCGGACCGATACCAGGCCGCCATTCAAGTACGCGAGGTTCGCGCCATCGTCCGGGTTTGTGCGCAAGTTGCTCCACACGCCACGCGTATCGAGTCGCACACCGTCGGCCACGTTGACCTGCGTCGTCTTGTCGGCCTTGGCCGTGAGCCGAGTGTCGGCGGTATCGCTGGAGAGGAATTGATTGAGCACGTTGCCCAGGCGCAGGCTACCGCCACGCGCAGTCAGGTCAGCGCCGATCTGCACATCCGGGGCATACAGGGTGATGTCGCCACCGTTATCGACCGTCAGTGCGCCGTCGACGACGACCTGATCCTTAGCCGCCACTTTGAGCGCACCGAGGCGCACACCATTGAGTTGATCGTTATCGAGAAACAACTTGCCCTTGCGTGCATCGGACACCGCCCCGGCCAGGTCCAGATCACTGCCGGCAAGCGGACGTTCGCCGCCCATTTGCACCTGGTCCAGCGTCGGATTGAGCGTATACAACAAGCCACTCGCCGCAGCGACGTAGGTCGGCTCGTAACTGCCGACGATCAATTGCGCTCGCCGCGCCAGTGCTGTCTGACTTTGTTCATAGCCGTCGAGCACCGGTTTCGGCGCCTGATTCTGCCGTTCGCCCTGATACACCTCGCCGATCATTTGCCCGTCGAGTACCGCATTGGCAGTGGCGATCACCAGTTGCCCGGCGTCGCGGCCGACGGTGTAACCCGACTCGAACCGTGAGCGCGGCGCGATCAGCGGGTTGTAGAAATAGCTCGTCTGGCCCCAGCGTTCGCTGTTGTCCTCATAGACTTTGTACAAACCGGTGTAGAGCAGATCGCCCGGCGCGCGCGAGACTTCGTAAAGTTTGCCGTCGGCACCGCGCAGCCAGCTCTGACGAATCTCGCCGCTCTGCACATCCAGCGTGCCGCCAGACAGATTGATCAGCGACCCCTTCTCGGTGACCACGTCGTTACCGGCGAAACTCACCGTACCGCCCTGCGCCATCCACTCGCCGATGCTGTGGCCCTGGGTGCCGAGGTAGCCGCCCACTTCCAGCAAGCCACCCGCCGTGTACCAGCGATCCGTGGCATAGCCGTTGGTGCCGGCCGGCACGTAGACCAATTCGCGGACATCGACCCAGACGTCGTTGCTGTTGAGCGCGCCCTTCTCGCGGTTGATCGACGCGTCGCGCTGTTCGTTGCCCTGCACGTTGATCTTGATGTTGTTGTTTTCCATCGCGACCTTGACGCCAAGGGCGCCGGACACATCGATCATCGCGCCATCACGGACCAGACTGCGACGTTGCGCACTGACCGCGACCTGGCCGCCGGTGGCCAAGGTAATCGAGCCGTTCTGGAACTCGACGCTGCCGCCGCTCTGGATCTCGATGCGCGATTGATCGCCACGGATGCGGTTGTTGGCGTTGACGCCGGTCAGCGCGGCGTCACGTTGACTGTCGAGCGCCGTGAGGTCGCTGCTGTCGAGCATGATTGCCGTGGCGCTGCCCTGCCCCAGCGTGACGCTGCCGGTGCTGTCAGTGCTCGGGTTGAGCAAATGAATCGTGCCGCGCGTGGACACCGAAGTGCTGGCGAGCAAAACACCGTTCTGCACCACTTCATGACCGGCCAGGGTGATGTCGCCGGTGGCGGACTGAATCAGCCCGTTGTTGGTGACTTTGCCGGCAACGGCCCCGGCCTTGAAGCCCGGCGTGACCTCACTGCCAAACGTCGTCGAAAAGGTATTACCCTCAGTGCCCGAGCCTTTGCGAATGTAAAAGCGATCACCAGCAGCCAGCACCGTCTGCCCTTTGGCGGTACTGATGCTGCCGTCGTTCTGCACTTCGTTGCCCAGCAGTAACGCATAGCCACCGGCATCGGTGGACACCGCCGGTTTGTGCGTCTCGATGGACGCGCCGCGCTCCACCAACACCTTGCCAGCCGCGTCGGTGAACGTCGGCTGAGTGCCGGTGCTGTCGAAATACAGCCCACGGTCGCGGAACTGGATATCGGTGATATTGGCCGCCGCCGCCACCAGGTTGCGCACGTTGACCTGGCTGCTGCCGCTGAAAACGATGCCGTTGCGGTTGACCAGCATCACCGTGCCGGCGCCCTTGATCTGCCCCTGAATCTGACTGGCGCGCGCACTCGGGTCGTTGACCCGGTTGAGCACGGCCCAGTTCGCTTGTTGAGCGAATTCGACCGTGGTGTTGCGCCCGACGTTGAAGGTTTCCCAGTTGAGGATCGCCTTGTCGGCGGTCTGCTCGATCTTCACGGTGGTCTTGCCGTCAGCCTGAGTCTGCTGTGGGCCCTTGGCGTTCTGCCAACCCTGAGCCAGGCTGTTATCGACTTTCAAACCGCCCTCACCCAGACCGTCCGGCACAAACTGCACCGTGCCCAAGGCGGCAGCACGCCCGGCCGCCTGCGCCGCTTGTTGCGCGGCAATCGCGGCAACGGTGTTGTTCAACGTCTGGATCGAACGCTGCAACTGCTGATTGGCCTTTTGCTGTTGAGCCAGCGGCGGTGTCATCCCCGGCAAGCCGCCCATGCTCGGACGCGCCGCCGCGGCTTGCTGCGCTGCGCCCTTGGCAGCAAACCAGCTCGAACTGAACGCCGTCTGCGCCTGCGCACTGCCCGCCACCAGACACAACGCCACGGCGTGCGCCAACGGCTTGAGCAGCCACAGCGTCGGCTCCACAGCTTCACGCCTGGAGGACAGAACACGGGTACGACGACGGGATGGGCGAGCGAGCATCACTACGAGATCCTTTTTTGATTGCCACACTTGGGTGGCCAAAGCTGCCGCAGGCCTGCAAAAACCTGCTGTTACGACATAGGCCGTTGGCGAGGGCCGCGACCGAACGGATGTCACACAAACTTCATGTTAGGGGAGTAATTGCGAGCACGATGGCTGAGTGCCAGAACCGAAAATGGCAGTGGCGAACGCAGCTGCCATTGGCTCAACGAAGGCGTATTTCAAAGAGGTCGACCGATACCGTTACAAATGGACGGGTTGTTGATATCGAGGTTTTCGCCCGAAGTATTCGTAACAAAGTTGGCGATCACCGCCTCTCTCATTTTGTCCGCCATACCCACGAAACCATGAGCACGGTTGGAAGGCACATTTCCCGGGTAGCTGTAGTGCTTGCTGAGAAAACTCTTGATCTCGCTGGCAACCGCGGCATCCTTGTAACACTGAGAGAAAATCAGGTTGGACGTCGCAGAAATCGAGTAACCGCTGCTGGGTTTGGCAATCACTTGCCCCCAGGCTGACGGTTCAACAACTCTGGTTGGCGGATGCAAAACAGGCACCAGTGCCAAAGTCGAATCAGCGAGTGTGGGCAGAACGCCGTTGATCCGAGCGACTACGGCATTGTTCTTCACATCCAGACCATCCGGCCCCAGATAGCCGATGGAACCATCAACACTGTTGACCATCGCATTGACATCGCCATCCGCGCCGACACTTACCCAGTTTGAAGGTATCGAGGAACCCGCATTGATGCGCGCACTGGTGAAAATAGCGTTGGTCGAAAACCGGATCGGGCAGACCGCGTTCAAATGACGACTGAGTACTTCAGTGCCGCCACTCGAATAGCTGGGGTAAACAAGCCGGATTGGAGTGCTGTCACTCGTGCCCAGAAGCGCTCCCCAAGTGGTAGCAGCGCCGGACATCGCGTCGCACAGTTGCGCCGAGGTCAGATTCAGAGCGGTTTGACCTGCCTTTTTATAAACAATGACCACCGGGGTAACCACCGACGGAATCTGTATCAAAGGCCCATAGGCAGAAGCGAGGGAAGCGTTGTAAGTTGCAATTTCAGTAGCGGTGAGAATCGACTCGCTCGCCGCAAAATGTACCGTCCCGGTCGTCCCGAATTGTGCCGCGTTGTTGGTTAGAAATGCAGATTTACCAATACCGCTTCCCGTCGCTGCATAGCTGAAACTGGCAGGAAAAATACTGTCAGATGCCCCTTTGTAAAGCTTGGCCGGGATGGTTGCGCCGCCCCCGGTAACGGCCCCTGCCGAACTCGACACCAGTGCTACGCCTGATAACACCGCGACCATCATTCGCTGCTTCAACATACTCCACCTCCTTATCAAGTGCCCTCCGCACGAGGGCAAAAAAAATGGCAGCCCCGCGGGGCTGCCATTCATACCGCTGACTGAACCAACCGACTTACAAAGGACGACCGATGGTGTTGCACACGGTGGTGTTGTTGATGTCCAGGTTGTTGCCCGACGTGTTGGTGATGAAGTTGGCGGTTACAGCGTTTTTCCACGAATCAGGCACGGCGACGAACTTGTGCGCCTGAGTCGCCGTGTTGTTGCCCGGGATGCTGTAGTGAGTGGTCAGGAAGGCCTTCACGGAAGCGGCCACGGCTGCGTCCTTGTAGCACTGACCGAAGATGAAGTTGGTGTAGGCAGCGAGTTTGTAACCCAATGCCGGGTTAGCCACCACTGGCGACCAGTTGGCAGGGTTGGCAGCCTGGGCTGGAGTCGAAGGAGCCGACACCGAAGACAGTGCCAGAGTCACGTTCAGCGAAGTAGGCTGAACACCGTTGACGCGAGCCACAACAGCGTTGCTGGTAGCGTCAACACCGTCCGGACCGACATAACCGATCGAACCGTCAACCGCGTTCACGGTAGTGGCGACGTCGGAAGTGTTAGCGACGCCGACCCAGTTCGACGGCAGTGCCGAACCGGCTGGCAGACGAGCATTGGTGAAGGTGGAGTTGGTGGCGAACTGGGTCGGGCAGACCGAGTTCAAGTGACGGCTGAGGATTTCCGAAGTACCGCTGGAAACGTTGCGATAAACCACGCGGATCGGGGTGGTGTCAGCCGTGCCCAGCAGAGCGCCCCAAGTGGTTTTAGCGCCGGAGAAAGCATCGCACAGCTGAGCGCTGGTCAGGTTCAGAGCAGTCTGGCCGGCCTTTTTGTACGGGATGGCAACCGAAGTGGCCACCGAAGGCAGTTGGATCAGCGGGCCGTACGAAGCACCGAATTCGGTGGTGTAGGTGCTGAGTTCCGAAGCGCTGAGGATCGAGTCGCTACCGGCGAAGTGCACGGTGCCGGTGGTGCCGAAGCCAGCAGGGTTGTTCTTCAGGAAAGCAGTCTTGCCACCGCCGCTACCGATGGCGGCGTAGGAGAAGTTGGCTGGCAGGATGCTGTCGGCAGAACCTTTGTACAGAGCGGCAGGCAGCGTTGCACCACCACCGGTAACGGCCATGGCTTGCGCGGAAGCCAGAGCGGCGACGGTCAGGGAGGCGGCGATCAGAGTGCGCTTGAACATGAAGAATCTCCTTTTCAACTGGTTTGTGAACACAGGTTTTCGGGGTTGCTTGCATGACGCTGGGAAGACTCACCGGGCCCTCGCTGGCGTTGGCCGTGGTGAAGTCGCACTGAGAAATTCGCAGGTTCCGGTGACAGATAAAGGAAAAAACCTCGGGAGCTGTGAGGCGTTTCCGAAGGGATTTTCTCGGGTGTTTGTTGGGGCCGGCGAAGGGTCTGGATCAGGGGTTTGGCGGAATCGGGCTGGAGCCGTTGGCGGGTGGTTGCAGATGACAGAAAGGAGAACCCGAGGATGGGGGAATCGAGGGTCGGGTGATACCGCAGTCCTGGGAAAAAATCTGGATTATTTATTGCCCCGACTGGCCCCATCGCTGGCAAGCCAGCTCCCACAGGTTTTCTGTTGTGACACAGATCGCATCAACAACTCCGCCCCCTGTGGGAGCTGGCTTGCCAGCGATGAGGCCAGGTCAGACACCATCAAAACCGGCTACTGGACCAGTTGATTGATCTCAATAATCGGCAACAACACCGCCATCACAATCACCAGCACCACCCCGCCCATCACCACAATCATCAGCGGCTCAAGCAGCGCGGTCATGCCCATCGCCCGCCGTTCGATATCGCGGGACAGGGTTTGCGCCGCCCGCTCGAGCATCGGTGGCAATGACCCGGTTTTCTCGCCGCTGGCAATCAGGTGAATCAGCACCGGCGGAAACACATTCTCCACCCGCAACGCCGCCGCCAGGTTCACACCCTCACGCACCTTGGCCGTGGCCTCAGTGACGCTCAAACTCAGGCGATCATTGGACAACGTCTGCCGCGCCGCCTCCAGCGCACGCAACAACGGCACCCCGGCGCCGCCGAGAATCGCCAACGTCGAGGCAAAACGCGCGGTGTTCAGACCGAGGATGAAGCGCCCGAACAGCGGCAATTTCAGCACACGATGATGCCAACTCAAACGTGCCGCCGGATTGCGCAGATACAGGCGCCAGCTCCAGAACGCGCCTGCGATGATCGCCGCACACAACCAGCCCCACGCCCTTATGAAATCACTGGCGTTGAGCATCGCCAACGTCAGCCCCGGCAAGTCCTGCCGCGCCTGAGAAAACGCGCTGACCACCTGCGGTACCACATAACTGAGCAAGAAAATCACGATGCCGATCGACACCAGTCCAACCACGCCCGGATAGATGAACGCGGTGAGAATCTTGCCGCGCAGGTTGTTGCGCTCCTCGATGTAGTCGGCCAGCCGTTCCATGACCTGCGCCAGATCACCCGATTCCTCGCCCGCCGCAATCAATGCGCGATAAATCTCGGGAAAATCCCGTGGCCGCGCCGCCAGCGATTCCGCCAGACGCATGCCACTGCGCACATCCGCACGCACGGCACTGAGCGTATGGGCGATGTGCTTTTTTTCGGCCTGCTCCACCGTGGCGCTCAGCGCGGCTTCCAGTGGCAGACTGGCGCCGAGCAAACTCGCCAGTTGCCGCGTGGCCCAAGCCAAGTCGTTGTCTGAAAGCTTGGCGCTGAACAGTCCACCGCCGCCGTGACTGGCGACGTTGCTTTCTTTGCTTACCGACAGCGCAGTCAATCCGCGCCCACGCAAAACACTGAACGCAGCGCCTTGGCTGTCCGCCTCAAGGTGCCCGGATTCAATCTTGCCGGTGGCATCGGCGGCTTCAAAACGATAGCGATTCATCAGGCGTCCCGTGTCACACGGAGGATTTCTTCAGGGGCGGTGGCGCCGCTGCGAATCCAGCGCTCACCGTCCTCACGCAGGCTGAACATCCCGGCCTTGGCGGCGGATGCGCGCAAGGCCTGCTCCCCTGCCCCTTGGTGGATCAGGGTGCGGATGTCATCATCGATGCAGAACAATTCGTGAATGCCGGTGCGGCCGCTGTAACCGGTTTGATTACACGCAGCACAACCGACCGGGCGCCAAGTGCCCGGTGCCGTTGGGTCTTCTTGCTTGCAGTGATTGCACAGGCGCCGCACCAAGCGCTGCGCCAAAACGCCGAGCATTGAAGACGCCAACAGAAACGGTTCGACGCCCATGTCGATCAAGCGGTTGACCGCCGACACCGCGTCGTTGGTGTGCAAGGTTGCCAGCACCAGGTGACCGGTCAACGAAGCCTGCACGGCGATTTGCGCGGTTTCCAGATCGCGGATTTCGCCGATCATGATGATGTCCGGGTCCTGGCGCAGGATCGCTCGCAGCGCCAAGGCAAAAGTCATGTCGATCTTGGCATTCACCTGAATCTGGCTGATCCCCGGCAAGTCGTATTCCACCGGATCCTCGACGGTGAGGATGTTGCTAGTGCTCGCATCGAGTCGCGCCAGTGCGGCGTAAAGGCTGGTGGTCTTGCCGCTGCCGGTGGGGCCGGTGACCAGCACAATGCCGTGGGGCTGGCGAATCAGGTGATCAAGTTTGGCCAACACCTGCGCGTCCATGCCCAGCGTTTCCAGATGCAGACGCCCGGCCTGTTTGTCGAGCAGACGCATCACCACCCTTTCGCCATGCCCGGTCGGCACGGTGGAAACACGAATATCGATCGGCCGCCCGGCCACGCGCAAGGCGATGCGACCGTCCTGCGGCAGGCGTTTTTCGGCGATGTCGAGTTGCGCCATGATCTTGATCCGCGACACCAGCGCACCGTGCAACGCCTTGCGCGGTGAGACCACGTCACGCAGGGTGCCGTCGACCCGATAGCGCACCACCGAATGGGTTTCGAACGGTTCGATGTGGATGTCGCTGGCTTCATCGCGCGCGGCTTGGGTCAGCAGTGCGTTGATCATGCGGATTACCGGCGCGCCGTCCTGGGTGTCGAGCAGGTCGGTGATTTCCGGCATGTCCTGCATCAGGCGGTCGAGGTCGACTTCGTTTTCTGCCGCGCCGACCACCGCCGCTGCGCTGCCTGTATCCGCATAGGCACTGGCAAGCAAGCCATCAAGCTCATCATCGCGCACCCGCTGAATCGTGGCCGCGCCAAACTGCCGTCGTGCTTCGCTGATCGACCAGCCCGGCGTCGACGGGCACACCGTCAGCACGCCATCGCACAAAAGAATGCGCTGCGCCTTGGCCCAGGCGTAAGGCAACACACTCATCTCAAACCCTCCCCAATCCCTGTAGGAGCTGCCGAAGGCTGCGATCTTTTGATTTTTGGCCGTTTGGGTCCGTCGAAGAGCAGGATCAACAGATCGCAGCCTTCGGCAGCTCCTACAGGTCCGTTTTCCAAATCAAAGGGTGATGGGGGAGTCATTGGATGGGCACCGCTTTGATGGTTGCGCGTGGGCCGGAGCTCGGTAACACCGCAGGCACACCCTGCGCCGCCGTCGGCAACTGCGGCGCCTGCATGTCCGGCATCGCCCAGCTGCGCTCAGGCTGCAAACCGCCCTGGGCGCGGCGCATGAAGTCGTAACGGTTGAGGGTGATGCTGCGCCCCGCTTCGCTGTCGCGAATGATGTACGGACGCAGAAACACCATCAGATTGGTCTTGGTGATCGCCCGGCGTTCATTGCGAAACAGCGCGCCGATTCCCGGCAGACTGCCCAGCCAAGGCACCGCGTCATTGCTCTGGCTGTAGCCGTCCTGCAGCAACCCGCCGAGCACCATGATCTGGCCGTCGTCGAGCAAAATACTGGTGTCGATTGCACGTTTGTTGGTGACGATGCCCGCCGAATTGGCACTGGCCGAAGCCCGCTCATCAATGCTGCTGACTTCCTGATAGATATCGAGCTTCACCGTACCGCCCTCGGAAATCTGCGGGCGCACATTGAGCTTCAAACCGACCTCTTCACGGGTCACGGTCTGGAACGGGTTATTGCTGGTGCCGCCACCGCCAGTCACATAACTGCCGCTGACAAACGGAATGGTCTGGCCGACAAAAATACTCGCCGCTTCGTTATCGAGGGTCAGCAGGTTTGGCGTCGACAACACGTTGGTGCCGCCCTTGCTCTTCAACGCCCGGGCCAGCACTTTGAGGTCAAGAATCTTGCCGATCCCGGGAATGTCCACGGTGCCGTTGACGTAGCCGAGGTTCAAGCCTTGCGGCAGCACATCGATGCTGGTCTTGCCGTTGACGTTGATCCCCGAACCACCCAGATTCGCGCCGCCGATCACGCCGTTGCCACCGAGATTGCCGGTCTGCCATTGCACGCCGAACTCACTGGCATCGTCCTCGCCGACTTCGACGATCAGGCTTTCGATGACCACTTGTGCGCGGCGTTGGTCGAGCAGATCGATGACTTCGCGCAGGTTGCGATACACCGGCTCCGGCGCGGAAATCAGCAAGGTGTTGGTGGTGGCGTCAGCCTGAATGGTCACCCCGCCAGCACTGAAGGCGACGTTCTGCTCGCTGCTTTGCGCACCGCCACTGCCAGTTGCGCTGCCACTGCTGCCCTGAGCGTAACTGCCGCCCGTGCTGCCGCTGCTGTTGGTCGATGTTGTGCCGCTGGTTTGCGTACCGCTCTGGCCGTTCTGCCCAGCGCTGCCGCCAGTACTTGCACCCATCGCACTGAGCACCGAACGCGCACTGTCGCTGGTGCCGCTATCGCTCTCGCCAGTGAGCAGCCCACGCAACGCCTGCGCCAGTTTCGCCGCTTGCGCGTTACGCAGATAAACCACGTGCAGATTGCTCGGATTGCTCTGCGCGTTATCCAGTTTGTAGATCAGATTGCGCGCCAGTTCCGTACGCTCCGGGCTGCCAGAACGAATGATGATGGTGTTGGAACGCGGATCACCGATCACCGCTATTTTCTGCGTCGGATCATTGCCTGGCGCATCCAGCAGCTCGGCGACCATCGGCGCGATGTCGGCAGCGATGCCGTTCTGGATCTGCACCACATCGGTATCGATCGCACTGGGCGAATCGATGCTGGCAATCAACTGCGCCACACGGTTGAGGTTATCGGCGTAATCGGTGACGACAATGGTGTTGTTGCCCGGATACGCGTTGATCGGGTTGTTCGGCGACACGATCGGCCGCAGCACCGGAATCAGGTTCACCGCGTTCTCGTATTGCAGCCGAAACGTGCGCGTGAGCATGCCGTTGCCCGCAGGCTGGTCGGCGCTGTAAACCGGCCCGCCAAGCAATTTGGCATCAGCTTCCGGCACCACATGCGCCACGCCGCCGACATCGACCACGCTGAACCCCTGCATGCGCAACGACGCCAGCAGCATGTCGTACGCCTGCTTCGCCGGGACCTGACCTTCCGAGACCAACGTCAGAGTGCCCTTGACCCGTGGATCGACCAGAAACTGCCGGCCGCTGGAACGCGACAATGAACGCACCACCGCTTGAATATCGGCATCGACGAAATTCAGCGTCACCGGTTGATCGCCCAGGGGATTGCCCAGCGCCGCGCTGCTCGGTGCAACGGCGCCCGTACGTGCGCCTTTGCTGATGTTGTGCAGTTGCTTGGGCGCTGGTCGCGCCTGCGCTTGCGCCCGTTCGCGATCGGCCACCGCATCGCCGCTGCGCTGGGTATTGGCCAATGGCCGACCGAGTTCACTGTCGACCAGCAGCGGCGGTTGGGTTTGTGGCGCATTGGTGTTGCTGCCCGCGCTCCACGCCCTCAGCCGCTTCGGGAACGCCCGGCGTGCCGGTTTGGGTCCTGACCCCTTCATGAAGCTTCCTTAGCGCCCCGCGCCTGATCCATGCGACCGGTGCCTGACAAAGTGCCGGCGGTGACTTCGGTCGAGGGGTTGTCCGCGCGTTGCAAACGGGCCTCGACCACTTGCAGAGAAAGTTGTGCCGGGTTGCTCAACAGCCAGTCGAGCACGGCGTCGGCGGGCGCCCCGTCGGAGGGCAACTGCCAGGCGCCCTGTGCCTCCTGTAGTTGGTAATGTCCCGCCAAACCACTGGCCTGCAGGGTTTGCTCCAGCGACTGCGCCACGCTTTGCCCGTCCGGGCGCACGCTGACTTCGCGCAACAGCACTTCCAGCGCTTCGGTCTGCGCGCGCAGCTTTGGCGTTTCGGTTTGCCAATAGGCGATTTTCTTCAGCGGCGGCTGGATCAGCGCAACCCACAGCAGCAGGCCGATCAGCGCAATGGCCATGCCGGCAACCATGCGTTTTTCACGCAACGCCAACGGCTGCCAACGCGCCTGCACCTGAGCGTTGAAGCGTTGCCACTTGGCGCGATAGAGCGCGAGCGAGGCCTTATTCATCTTCTTCCGCTCCGCCGCTGTCATCGCTGTCGCTCGGGGTGGCTTCAGTAGCCGGACGCAAGGTCCAGCCCTCGTCATCGGCGGTGATACTGATACCGGCCTGAGCCAAGGTGCTTTGCCACTCCTGATCATTGCCGCCGCGACGGGCTTCACTCAGCAGACTCAACTGCAACGCGCCGTCGACAAACGTCAGCCGCTCGACACTGCCGGCCATCGACGGCATGCCGCTGCCGGCCTGCAACACCAGACGACTGAACGTCTGCGCCGGATCATCCGCCGCGCCCTTCTGCCGCGCCGCCAATTGCTGACGCGCCTGCTGCACCGGATTGAGGATTACCGGCAACTCAGGGAAGGCCTGTTTTACCCGCAGATTCATTTGGGTTTTCAACCGCTGACCCTGCCCGGCCTCGCGAGCGGCATACAGGTTCAAACCAATCACCCAAACGGCCACGGCCAACGCTGACAGGGCGATCGCCCTGCCCCAGCCGCGATGCTCGGTTTGTTGCTGTTGGACTGCACCATGCAGCCCCCAACCCGGTAGCGGCCCGGTCCAGCGCTGCGCATCGGTCATCGGCAATTCGGCACCCGGCGGCGGTTGCTCACCGATCCAGTGCAAAGTGATGCCCGGTTCCCACACCACACCGTCGAGGCTGTCATCAAACAACGGCTGCACCCGCGCCGCTTGCACGCTATCGCGCAACAACAGATGCCCGTCCTGCACGCAAGCAACGGTGCCCGGCAACACCGGCAAACTAAACGGCGCCGGGTAGAGACCGCGCAGGTTCAGCCCAGCACTTTTCAGCAACTGAGCAAAACCCAACAAGCGCTGCCGAGGCACCCAAGCGATCTGCACCTGCCCGGCCTCGTCCCGCGCGCTGTGCGCGATGTGCATCTCGCTGCTGTCGCCGAGCATCAACGCCTGCGCCGCACACTGCACCGCTGCAACGATCTTGTTGGCCGGCAACGGCGGTAAATCGAGACTCGCCAACAGGCTGTCAGCCGGGTGCAGAAAACACACCAGCGGCGGCAGTTTCGACTGCTGGCTCAACTGGCTCAGACTGTGGCGTTCTTCCCGCGTGACCTGGCCCTGACGATCCAGCCACGCGCAGTGCAATTCACTGTGCAGATCCAGCTCCGCCAAGGGCGGCAACGCCACTTTCAACTGGCTCATACGCCCACCCGCGACCAAATCACCTGCGGCAAGCGGTCCTGGCTGCGATGCAGCAACGCCTCAAGACTGACCCGCCGCTGATCGCGCCGCGCCTCACCGCGCAGGCGAAACCAGTCACTGGTGATGCCGACCTTGACGCTGGTCAGCTCCAGTTGCGGCATGCGCAAGCGGTTAACAAAATCGCCACGGTTGATAAACCAGCGTCCGGCATCACGCTCGGCGATCAGTGCATTGGCGCGCTCCAGCGACAGCCCCGGCACATACGCGGCCAACACCGGCGCGGTTGCAGTATTGCCGTTGAGCCAAGTGGTCGCGGGGATCACCGTCAGATACGGCGCCAGCCTGCCCATCACCGCCTCATTCACGCCGTCGACACTGCGCAAATCCTCAAGGCTGCGCAGCATCGGCATTGTCGGATTCTGCGGTTTGCGCGAGGCATTGGGCGAGGTCGCACGGCCGCTGTCGAAACCACTTTTCGGCGCCTCGGCCATCTGCGGATTCAGCAGTCGCGGGTACGAGGCAATCACCCGCTGACTGATGCGCTGACTCAACCCGGCACTGACCCCGATCAACTCGCACAAGCGCTGAAACGCCGCCACCTGCGCCTCATCCACCCGCTCGTTGGCCACCAGATTGCGCAGGTTGAACTTGCCCTGCTCATCCTCCAGTCGCCCTTCAAAACCTTGCGCGGAGAGACGCTGCGCCCACGGCTGATCGAGCCGGGTCAACGGATCGCGCTGACGTGCATCCCACAACAACTGACGGCTGATCTCCAACCCGCCCAGCACCAGCCAACGCCCCTGCACACGCTGCTGATCCGCCTCCAGCGCACGGGTCGACACGCTCTGGCGCGTCAACATGCCCGCCGCAATCACCGCCACCACGGCCGCAATCAACAACGCGCTGATAATCGCCATGCCCTGTTGCTTCGCCCCCTCAGGCGAGCGGCTGTTCATGGCCGGCCTTACAACTGCCAGGAACCGATATCGGCATTCACGCCGTCGCCGTCCGGCTGACCGTCGGCACCGAGGGAAAAGATGTCGATCTCGCCATTCGCGCCGGGGTTGAGGTATTGATAAGGACGCCCCCACGGATCGTTCGGCAAGCGCTCCAGATACGAGCGCCAATTGCTGTTCTTCGCCTCCGCCGGCCGCTCCACCAACACCTTCAGGCCCTGGTTCATGCTCGGGTAAGTACCGTGATCGAGGCGATACAACTTCAACGCCTGCATCAACCCACCAATGTCCTGCTTCGCCGCCGTCGCCCGCGCCTGATCCGGCCGGTCCAGCACCTTGGGCACCACCATCGCCGCCAAAATCCCCAGAATCACCACGACCACCATGATCTCGATCAGGGTAAAACCCTGCTGCCCACGCGGCGTGCGCAACGGTTGCTGAAGCGATTTGAAAGGTGCGATATCCATCTCGACATACCCTGGCTTGATTCGATTCGACGCGCAGTGTTGCAAGAAGATATGTCAGTGATGTTGAAAATCCTCGGGTGTTTTCGTCGTCAAGCCGTCAAGGACGCGGGTTAGCGTCGAGGGCTGGGTTTTGGTTTTGGGCCGTTTATGTGTGCGCGTTCGCGGGAAGCGGGTTTCACGTTGATTGAAGTGCTGGTGGCGCTGGCGATTATTGCCGTGGCGATGTCGGCGGCTGTGCGGGTGGCGGGGTTGATGACGCAGAGTAGTGGGGTTTTACGGGATCGGTCGGTGGCGATGATTGCGGCGCAGAGTCGGATGGCGGAGTTGCGGCTTGAGGGTCGGTTGCCGGTTGGCATGAAGGCCGTTGAGTGTGATCAGGGGCGGTTGTTGTTGCGCTGCGAACAGGTAATCGCAGCGGCAGAGAATGGTCGATTGCTGAAGATCGGCATCCAAGTATTCGACCGCAACCAGGATGCGCCGCCGTTGGCCAGGCTGGAGACTTTGATGTCCCGAACGGAAAGCCCCTCACCCTAGCCCTCCCGAAACGTCGGACCGCCCAGAGGTAGAGGGAACCGATTCGGGGATATTCGAGAGTTACACCGACTTGAACGTCTTTCGTTGAATCCAAAATCGCCAAGCTCACAAAGCCAAATCGAAGGCCCTTCACCAAAGCCATAATCGCTACGTTCCTTCACCGAACCATAATCGCCAGAATCTTCCAGGTCGACGTACCCCGCAAGACACCTCGGTCGGCCCCCTCTCCCTCAGGGAGAGGGCTGGGGTGAGGGCCGCGTCCACTCACGCAGCCTCCAGAATCACCAAAGCCATAACCGATAAGGCCCTTAACCAAAGCCATAATCGCCAAGGTCTTCTAGGTCGCCGTACCCCGCAAGACAACTCAGTCATAGAAAACAACTGACACGGAAAAGGGAGATTTTTCAACAAGGCTTTTAGGATTTGTCTTGCAGCCATTTTTTGAGCTTCCCGGTAAAGTCAGACTACCGCAGCCATAAGCTGGCACGCCTCGCAACGATTCAAAGACGATACATGATTGCTTCTGCACGACTGGGTGATAAACATGTCTGCCCTTTGCCCGGCCATGGCACTACCCCGATTGCCTCCGCCAGTGGCGACGTAAATATCAACTTTATGGGCTCCGCCCGCGTTGGTGATACATGTGGGTGTGGCGCTGTAATCACCACAGGTTTCTCATCGATTCAAGTGAATGGCCGTCCTATGGCCCACCTTGGCAGTCCTACCAGCCATGGTGGAACCATCATCACCGGTTCAGGCGATGTAGGTGGTGGTTTTGTCATGGGCGATGCTGGCGGTGCAACCATCATTAACTTCATGGCACTGGGAGCGTTCCGCCCAGATGGGACTGTGGACGATGAAAAGATGGCGACCTTGCTCGCTGATCCAAATTTGAAAGAGAAAGCTCTGGCGGCGAATGCCTTGGTAGATCCGCAAGCCAGTGCCGAAAAACCCGAAGCGAAGACAGTGCCGGAAGCACCTACTACGTGCAAAGACCCTGACATGATGGAGCAACTGGCCAATTACATCGCCGATGAGATGAACCGCAATATCAATGACCCAGCAGTCTTGGAAATGAAAGAATTAAACAGCTTCGATCCTGAGGCGGAAACCAAGAAATTCATGGAGCTTCCGCTCTACCTACGCCTAGGGCAGGCCCCCCAGTTTTACAGCATGGCACTTGGAAAAAAGGCGAAGGCTTTCGCCATCTGGACGAATAAGGTGGGACAGGGTCAGGATTGGGATCACAAGCCCAAATTGGCCAAACTATTTGGCGCACCTTGGCATAAACAGGGGCCGTATGACTTCTACTACGATATCTGGTCGAACATCCATTATGGGTACGTCGGCTTAGCCGGTGGACTCTCTGACAGCGTGCAGTTGGATGGCGCTGGAGTTGAGCAAATAGGATCAGACAGTTGGCGCTTCCTCAAAGACCCCAAGAGGTTTGATGGCCCACGAAGGACAGAAGGTGTCGAAGGGATGCGAGCATGGGACGATGCGCCTGATAGAGTGTCGATCATCCTCGGAATGGAACTCTACAAGGAATATCCGAACGGCGGTGTCACTGCACAAATCATCATGGACAAGGTGTTGGCCGTGCCAATTGCTGACTGGGGTACAGGGGTTCAAATACATGTCTGCAAGTGAAAATAGACCACGACATATTGGCCGGTGGATAGGGCTATTTCTCATTGGTGCTGTGGCGTGCTGGTACATAGCTATACCGCGAGTTGTCGTTTACTACTCAAAAGACGGCACCAAGAACATTAATTACGTCCTGAACACACAGCACACCATCGTTCGCGGTGAACTGCTGCCGGGAAAAACAACGGGTGATGCGGGACATATCTTTCCTGACGATGAGTTCTTCATGCGTCTGGACTGGTGGAATGCAAAGGGCCAGAACCGTTGCATCAGCATTACTCCCCAGTGGCCGACAACGGAAATTCATATTGACCGTAACGGCGAGATTGACACCAGTGAAAGCAGTGGCACTGATGGAACGCGATTGAAGGTTTGCAAGTAGGATTTAGCCAAGCTATAGGTGGCTGCTTTCGGCCCAGAGTACGTAAAAACGGTTTCGCAAACCCTTGCTGTGATTTCTGAGGATGTTCATCGTTTCGAAACTTATCGCGACTGGAGAGCCAGCGCACTCCCACCTTGGAACACGCTCAAAGGTGGGAGCGAGCCTGCTCGCGAAGGCGCCAGAATGAACACCCGATCAATCACCAGGTGATCCCGACACCCGCATCACCCCGGCAATTGCAAATTATCCAACGCCCGATTCACCGCCAACTCCCCGAGCATGATCAACTGCGCAATCCCCAACAACGCCCGACGCTGCGACGCTGGCAACAAACTGGCGACGTTCTGCGCAATGGTTTTGGCCGAAGCGAGTGTTTCACTGGCATCGGTTAGCAGTTCTTCGTTTTTGTTGTCGGCGGTGACGGCATACATCCCACGGTTTTTTCGTGGCGGCGGCGTGGAACCGGGTGGACAGAGGTAATGGTCGAGCGCGCGGTCGGCGGCTTCGTGGAGTTTTTTGGAATCGATGGATTCGTAGGGGGAAACCGAGGCGGTTTCGGGCGGGTTGGGTGTTGGTTTGATCATGGTAAAGCTCCTTGATGACTGGAGCCGCCACCGTTCGCGGTCAAACAAACAGGGTGGCAGCTGTACGCGGGTTGACCGACCGGATATCAAGGAATCCGGCACACCCGAAGGTGTCCCACGCACAGCCACCGCGACATGATTTCAGATAATGCCTGAACACCTGCAGAACGCTGGCGCGCCTTGATATTGGGCGGACGGTCAAATCCGATCACTGATTCGTCAGCGACCGCACCACCATAGAACCCGCCCCCAAGGCGCACAAGCCGGCGGATTCTGGCGTAGCTGTAGGCAAAGGCGCAAGGGTATGTAGCCTGAGAGAGTGTCTGGAGATGTCTTTTTAAACGTTGGTGTTTCGAGACCTTACTGCGGCACCTTCCCACTCAAACAAATCTGCCCCATTACCGGCAATTTCCCCCACGCACAAAGCGTAAACCCCGTCGGGGCGTAAAGGCATTGCGAGCGACTCGACAGAAGCCACTCACCAACAGTCAATCAAAGGATTGTAAGAAATGTTGAGCGCAACTTTTGCCTCAGGCATTCTGTGCGACGCAAATGTACATGGACGGTAGATTTTTGGCGGTACTGTTAAATGAAACTAAAAATATTAGCCATCAACCTTTTATGTTGCTTCAGTTTATTTTCTAGCGCAGCGGACCTTCCTATCAAAGAGGGAATGCCATTTTCGAAAGCCCGAAAAGCTTTGATTGAAAATGGCTGGAAGCCGAATCCGTCCTACTCAGGTGAGTTCGGGGTTGAAAACGTCATCCAAAGAAAAGGTTTCAATGAAATCGAGTCTTGCACGGAGGGCGTCCGTGTCTGCAGCTTTAACTACATCAAGAACGGAGATTGTTTAGGTGTAGGAACTGTCGGCGAAGAAGTCAAAGACATGAAAGTTTATTCCTGGAACTTCAAATGCCCTGAAAAGGATTGAAACCAGAAATCGACAACAAAGTGGGCGGCGCTTCCCGAAGGTCCAGGCAAGAAGCATCGCTATCCTCCGCAACCTTACGCCGAGTATCCGGACTTTTTATCGACCTACAAATCTGCGGAGGAACTGTCCTATGAAGGCCTCAACCCTCGTACTTGTCGCAGTTTATTGCATGGGTATCAGCGCAGCGTTTGCCGATGACTCACAGGCGCCAAACGACAATCGCGGGCCAGCAGGCATCGTCGTCGGTGAGCGTTTGGCTGCGGCCAAGTCCAAGCTAGTCAAACAAGGCTGGAAGCCGACGCGGATGCATACCAACGACGGCTATGAATACAGTGGCGTGGAGCGGGAGTTGGCTGCACGCAAGTTTTTCGAACTGGATAGCTGCTCTTTTGATAGCTCGCGCTGCATCTTGTACTACGCGAAGAAAGGCGCTTGCCTACGCGTCGACATCATTGGAGAGCAATTCAATGACATGACGGTGACGCGATGGACCCGCGAATGTCCTGAAGCGCCTCAATAACCACACGAAAATGGCACGGTAATAATCAACTGCTCCCACAGGTTTCAGCGTCGTAAACAGCATCTGCAATCAGCACAAAACCCTGTGGGAGCGAGCCTGCTCGCGAAGGCGCCAGAATGAACACCCGATCAATCACCAGGTGATCCCGGCACCCGCATCACTCCGGCAATTGCAAATTATCCAGCGCCCTATTTACCGCCAACTCCCCGAGCATGATCAACTGCGCAATTCCCGCCAGCGCATGGCGCTGCGATGCCGGCAACAGGCTGGAGACGTTCTGGGCGATGGTTTTGGCCGAAGCGAGTGTTGCACTGGCATCGACCAGCAGTTCTTCGGTTTTGTTGTCCGCAGTCACGGCGTACATTCCACGGTTTTTACGTGGGGGCGGCGTGGAACCGGGTGGACAGAGGTAATGGTCGAGCGCGCGGTCGGCGGCTTCGTGGAGTTTTTTGGAATCGATGGATTCGTAGGGGGAAACCGAGGCGGTTTCGGGTGGATTGGGTGTTGGTTTGATCATGAGTGAATCTCCAAATCATAGAAAAGGAGCCATCATCTTTCGCTACCAAACGAAGGGGTGGTGGCCATACGAAGGTTGGTAGACCGGTGACTTGGAGAACCGGCGCGCCCGAAGACGCCCTGCGCATGACCACCATAAATACACAGCCCCAAAAAAGGCCTGTATCGGGTGACGCTATGCGCCAAGTCTAAGCCGGGCTACCAAACCCGATCGCTGATTCGTCAGCGACCAGACCACAATAGAATCCGACCCAAAAGCGCACAAGCCGGCGGATTCTGGCGTAGCTGTAGGCAAAGGCGCAAGGATGTGTAGCCTGGGAGAGTGTTTGGAGATGTCTTTTTAAACATTGGTGTTTACAGCGGTTGGTATCATCACTTAGCAGTCATTCAAGAAAGGATTTCGTTCAGCAACCTTTAAGGATGGAAAAAGTGGCGATTTAGTGGCGCATGGGTGATTATTTGGCCATCGTCAACGTAAAGTTGAAATAGGAGAAAAACCTTTTGACTATAGACGCCACAACTCCATCTCAAAGAAAATCGATTCAGCTACGCTTCAAAGGGATGCAATTCGATACGAGCGTCTGGCCTTGCCCCGAAGACTTACTAAAGCGCCAGGCAGAGATCGAGAACCTGTCGCAGGTCTTGCTAAATGCCCAATCACCTTTGGTTTTCGCCATTGACGCCCCTTGGGGCGGAGGAAAAACGACTTTTTTTCGGCTTTGGCAGCACTACCTGACGCACGAAAAAAAGGTGAGCCTTTACCTAAATGCTTGGGAAAGCGATTTCGCAGAGGATCCTTTACTGCCAATGTTGGCGATATTGGATCGCTGGCTTAGCGACCAAAGTAATTCTACTGCTGTCAGAACAGCATGGGAAAAAGCAAAAACATATGCACCAGGCATTATCAAATCGACCGCAGTAGCTGCCACCAAAGCCGCGACTTTCGGCGCGCTAGATCTCGATAAAGAATACGAAAAACTCGCTTCCGAGTTTTCCGGAGGGATTGTTGGCAACCTAGTCGATAGCTTTAATATAAAGAAGAAATCCTTAGACTCTTTTAAAAATCAGTTACGCAAGGCTCTCGATGCATTGCCAGAGGGGCAAGAGAACCTAATTTTATTTGTTGATGAGTTGGATAGATGCAAACCGACTTATGCAATTGAGGTTCTAGAGCGAATCAAACATCTATTCGATGTAGATCGTATAGTGTTTGTTCTTGCGATTAATCGGGATCAGCTCTCCAAAAGTTTCCAAGGGGTTTACGGCCCATCATTCGATGGCATTCATTACTTAAGAAGATTTATCGACTTAGATTACAAACTGCAAACGCAGGATGTTGGCGCATACATTAACGCACGCATTAGACAGCCAGACATACTGGAATATTTTAACTCTAGGCGCTCAGAGCGAGACGACTATGAGTACGGAGCAAACGTACTAGGGTTTCTTGCAACACGATTCGACTTTACTCTTCGAGACATTGATCAGTTCATCGTCAGATTGAAGTTAGTATTGCGCAGCATACCCCATGATCATTATTTGGACATTCCATTGTTGATCCCTATGATGACGCTGCGACAGGAAAATCAAGAGCTTTATACCAGATATGTGGAAAATGCTTTATGCGCAAACGAAGTGGCCGAATTCATACTTGGAGGCCCGATCGGAACTGTAGCCTTTGATCACTCAATGGCTGTAGCTGTAGGGTATCTAATCGCCGCAGCCAGAGACCCCTACGAGCAAACTCCCATTGATCACTTGATTACCCCTTGGAGTGAGTGGTATGAGCATACGAAAGAAAAAAACCCCCAGGCAGCTATAGTAAGAACAGTAGTGGAATTTGCATCTGACTCCAGAGACTTCCGACGTCGTAGAGAAATGCAAAAGCTTGCATTCTCACGAATAGAACTTGTAAACAAAATTGATATTTCTTGATATTGCTCTGTTCAACAAAAATAATTCATCAGCTTTCTTAAGGGCATTTTTTATGAGAATTTCAGAGCGAATCAAAGATGCAGTTATCTCCAAGACTGCTGAAGGTATTGCATTATCCGCCAGCGCAATAATTATTTGGTCTGCGGTTCAGATAGCCCCAATAATTCTTCCCGCCATCGATACAGGAATCCAAAAGTCAATATTGATTTCAATGCTATTGGCCTCGCTCGCACTAAATATAATTTTTGTTGTAATTTTCTGGGCATTCAATCGAAGATCCGAGCTTTCATTAAAATACGGAATTTATTGGGACAATGGAAAAAACCCCCATTGTCCAAATTGCAAAATTCCTATTTCTGGTTACGGCGATTATCAAACAGGGAAAGGCTACTATTGCAAACCATGCAAGAAGATCTTTCCACTTTGCGACGCAAGCGGCAAAGATATTAACCCTGAGCAAGCAATAAGTGAACTCTGACGGCAAACAGTTTTTAATATTTTCTAGGAGCCGCTATAAATTATGCAAGCCGCAGAACTTATGCTTTTCAAATCTTTGAGTTGCCGTTTGACTACCCTGGTTAAACTCAAGGGAAAAACCGAGGAAAGTTATTTATGATAAAAACTAGAATTGATAGCCTGAACGCTCTTGAGGAACACTTTTCTCGATACGGCGAAGGTTATTTATTTCGTGGACAAGTGAAGCATTACACAAACGACGCAGGCCAAGTGAGCATTCCGACCTCATTTAGCAGGCACGGATGTGTACCCGACATTATGTTTAAATGGACACACTATGCGAAGGCGATGATTCGAGCATTTTCTGGCTGCAGCTACTTTGATATCGACATTGAAACCTCGCAAGCTGTTTTGCAGCATTATGGCTGGAGGTCATTCTACATTGACTTAACTAAGACCCCCCATATAGCTTGTTGGTTTGCCGCAAATGAATATGTAGAACAAAAGCGCATTCACATGGGTGAAAACTTGTATGAGGAACCAGTATGGCTTGTACATAAAGAAGCTGAATATAGGGCAGGTTATGGTGACGGTCATATTTACATCATTGATCGATTAGCTCTAGAGAGCCTCGGAGTGAAAGTTCATGATTTAACTTTACTGGGAGACGATGAAGGCAGACTACGCTTTGAAGCTCAACAAGCATGCTTGGCTGGGAATCTAAAAAACAACCTCCCGCCTCAGACAGTCGTATCGCACATTGAGGTTGCGAGTTATATCTTGCGGGCATATTGCGAGAAGCATGGTCTTAGTAAGGTATCAGATGTATTTCCTCCGAAGGAAGAGGATTTCATCTTGAAAACGCTTTTAGAGTTACCTTGGGAAAGGCTGCGAATTGACTCTCCAATACCGACTTTCAAAAGAGGCCTAGAGATCCCTGACTATGAAGCCAAATTTGTAAAACACATCCCGGCTGAAATTACTTTATTCGAAAATTTCTGGATTGCAGATAATAGAGGGGACGACACACCTCTCAAATCGATTACATTCTATAAACTTCCACAGCTTTCATACTATGCAAGCACAAATCAAAAATTTGATCTTAGTTTTGTAAACAAAGCGCTTAAATCACACGGCGATTTTGTAATTGAGATAGACGGGCTAATTAAAATCATTGAAGATCAAGAGCCTTACAATTATGAAAAAGGCATACATATTTCAAAAAGCGACAATGGCCACATTTCTATTTCCGGCCTTATTGTGGAACACCCTGGAAACATAGTTAAAGGATTTGGATTAAATCAAGGATGGTATTATAAAGCCAGCATCGAAAACTGGGAAAAAGTACATAACGAGGACCAGTGCCCTTGCAATAATGACTTGAGGCACGAACTGCAATTTTCACTTCTACGCATGTTAAACGAAGCATTAAAAAACAACAAATTAGTTAAAGAGAGCTCAACCTGCTATCGCCACATATCAATACGACCACTATAAATCATATGTTAGGAAAAACAGGGCTGGATTCATTTAATATTTAAAATAAAGGAAACTGATTTATTTTTTGAAAACTTAAAACGCCTACCTTCTTCCTTCACTCTACTTCAGAAGTTATTCTGAATAGCGTGAAGGTAAATCTCTTGAGCTGCCTCTCTATGCCTGAGAAGTGACGAGTAGAAATGAATTTCGTGTTGAAACTCTGGCCATTGACCAGAATTTTGCCTACATAGAAATGCGACTTCTGCCTCCACTGTTTCCAGATCTCGTAAAGTCGCGATATTACCTTGATATTCGCCTGTCCAAATGCTCAGGGTCAATCTGTGCCTTAAATTTTTCCACTTATACCCATGATAGCCACCTTTACCTTTAGCCCGAAAACCAAAAGAGAGGCGCGAAGACATTGGTTGGGATGAAACTCCTACGTATAGGAGATTACCGGCGGCTGACAACGTGTACAGCTTTGGATGTTTTTTGGTACTTGCGGGTTTTGAGAATGTACATACCGACCCATTCGAAAAAAGTCGATATAGGCCATCGTCCAACAGCTCAAGATGGTATACCTGCGCCGCAAGTAAGTTCATACAAAAAGACTCCATATTTCTAATAATAGGTGGGGCATGTAGATTGTCAGAAGCACCAATAACCTACTCCTAATTCCCACACTGATCCATGGGCGTCTACTCTATAAGTCTCGGCCATAGCTGCAAATCAACTGAGAAATGATTGGGCCTTGAACGTACCCGGCCACTAAGCCTAAAAAAACCATACCTATTATCGCTGCTACCATGGCTCGCAACCATCCAAAATCGTGCAGAATCTTCTGCATACGAACTATCAAGTATGCAAAGCCTATGTAGCCAAAGACAACAAACCAATCTGAGTTATAGGCCATCTGATTGCCAAGGATTGCCGCGTGCACGGCCGCCTCATAGCCATCTAGTGTGCAGCTCTGAGCAATCGCAGTGAAACGAGCACCAAGGGCTGGCATCTCGAAAAGTTTAAGTACAACGAGCCAAGCTGAAAGAAAGAAAAAAGTGTTAACGCTCACCATTATCCGGCGAGTTGTTCCTAGCATACGAGCTGCAATGCCAAAACATACTCCATAGATCGCTATCAAAAACCAGTTCATCAGTGTCATGACGCCGGCGAGTTCGAGGCTAGGTTTCACGCCTGCTGATCTTAAGGCGGGCAACCCCAAAGCACTGAATCCGATAGCCACGACTATACCGAAGAACCATGCTCGCTCGCAGATGTCTGACCTGGTTTTCATTAAACTCAGAAAAGACGTATTTGATTGAAAAAGTACCTGCGCATCCTTTGCGGTTGCCGTAACGGAGGGCCATAACTTTTCAACTACCAGCTCTACCAACTTATCTATCAAAATGATGCTCCTTCGATATGCTTATCTGTCACCCGCAGCCCCAGACCGTATAAACGAATAGCTTACTATGAACTTGCTAGAATAATTCAACGGCGACTGCCTATATCGAACAGTCGACTGGGCCTTCGTGATCAAAAGTAGCCACCACCAACCACCATCAGAAATTGACTGTTTACGCGATTACACCTTCAATCGCTCATCTGGATGCACAGTTTCCGTAGACCTTCATCAAATAGAGAAAACAAATCATATCCGATTTCTTTCAAATTCGAAGATCGCAAGTACGCTAACGGCATCACTTAGATTTCTTCCCTCTCTGCCTGAGCAAATTCGATATTACTTGGCCTGTATACTTGCCTCTCATTTTCGCGACAAATAACGGTTCTACATCTTGTGCAAAACCCATCAACCCTTGAAGATGGAGAGTTGACTTTTCATCTAATTCATGAAGAGTATACCGATGAATCATCGCACTAATTAATCTTTTCTTATCGCGCCCTAAAGAAACTTCGTTATCATTGGAAATAATCAACCCGGTGATACGACGCTGCTTTTTCTTTGAGGCAAATACTGTTTTTTCAGAGTTAATTTGAAGACGTGGGTACGGAATTTTCTCAAGAGTTTCTAAAATGAAACTTTGGACCTCAGATGTTGCACCTTTATCATTCGTAGAAAAAGTAAGGTCATCTGCATAGCGAGAGTAAACTATATTACGATCGAGGCACCAAGCCCAGACTGCCAAGTCGAAATAATACATAATTGAATTAGACAAAACTGGAGAGCTAGGTGCGCCAATACTGAGAGCAAGTCGAGATGTAGCTCTGTCTCTCACACAACTTATTCTTGCAATATCTTTAATGCTTTGTACTGATATTTTTCCGCAAAGTACGTAGGAAAGGTGGTTGACTAAGTCCGACTCGGTAATAGAGCCAAAAAAATTGGAAAAATCGAACTTTACAATAAAAGCGTTCTGCTTGTGTCGCTCTGCGTTTGCTTTAATACTTGAGCCTTGCCTGTAGGCAGCAGCGCATTCGTGAACAGGAAGCTGGGAAAACCAATCATCGACAAGTAACGCTTGTATTACCTTAGTTTCTTTTGCAGGCTGTGCGATAGGTCTCATGCCGCCAGATTTTTTGGGGATGAAGTATCTTTTATAAGCGTAAGGTGCTCTTACAATTAGCCGCCCCACGTCATGCTCGGACAAAGACAAAATTTCCGACATATGTTTGCGAAAGTCATACAGGCTCATTTATGACCTCCCAGTTTCGCACGATCAATAGCTCTGTTACGGTTGCGTTCGGCCACCGTAACCTTATAGTAGTTCACACATTCAACACGTAAGCGCAAAGGATCAACAGCTATACCCGATTTCAATACGAGACGGAGGCTATGAAAAGTATCATCACCACACGCATAAAACGTGGAGTCGCTGTATTCGATTTTTTTGACAAGTCTAAATTCTTGGAGAAGAAAAAGCTTCCGCCTCAAGTCATCCCGATGTATTTCTCGGCCTAAAGATTTGATCGAGTCAATCAACTCTTTTTCCTTTAGGGCGACGAATAGCTTTAGAAGCTCATAAATCAAAACAATGAGATGAATATTATTATCAACATTAAATGCCTGAGTCTTTTGAAGCTCCAATATTTCAGTGGCAATATCCTCAAGAACATCACTAACAACATCTTCAGATATGTCATTTGGAAACTTTGGACTCCAAGGGTATACCTTTACCCCTGTCCCATGCTTCTCTTTGATATGGCGTAGAATTCCTAAATTAATGAATGAACTAGCACCCGCATATTCCTCAGGAACAAAAACAATCAGTTTTTTATTGAAGTCCGGCAGCTGAGAAAACGCACCCAATTCAGCAATCGCGCCTTCACTTTCAACGGCGATTGCCACCAATGAACAAACGCTCCCCAGATCAGCCTCAAAGTCCATCAAGTTTCTGAAGACGCCATCTTCGTGCCAAGACTTGATTTCTTCTGGGCGGAATATATGAGGTGATGCAGCCATTTGAAGTGCTTTGCGTTTCACTGCGTCCCGGAGAGACCTAACTGGTGGGTCGTCGGCGTCGGCATGTTCCTTTTCGGGAACGAATCCTCCGCAAAGTAAAACGATAGGATTTTTTGAGAAATGAACCTTGCATTGCTCAAGATCAACGTCTGCAAGAATGCTTTGTCGCGGGTCCATGCGATAGGGGGCTCTTTACCAAGAATCAGCCGCAGAGAAGATCTGTGGACCGGAGTGAGCGAAGCGAGCGTAGGGCCGCAGATCTTCTCTGCGGAATAAAACAACGCAATGTAATTGAGTCTGGCGAAACGCCTGACTAAGCTGTCGACGGAAACCGTCTAGCTATGAACGCGTAAAGAGATGCCGAATCTAGATCAGAGTGCCATCACTGTCAACACTTCAAAGCAACACCAGCGCATCAGAAAATCTGACGTTCTCTATTGGCGGCAAGCTGCGGCAGGCCTTCAAGTGTTCCTGCAATGTCTAGACGCCCCGCCATGGCGGAACGTCTGCTTCTATCCGATCTCGAACACTATCGAGGATCCGCTTTTGACCCATTGCATTCACGAATGTCCTTCGCTTTCCGCTCTGATTTTCTACAGAGGAATTTGAACTTGCATCCAACCAAACGGCAAAAATAACGACTTCGTGCCTACAAATCAGGGCCTAATAAGGCTCGGCAACACCAACCCCTCCGCCAACCTCTCCACCCCCAACCGCACCCTCTCCCCACCCTGCTCAATCACCACC
>NZ_LIGE01000012.1 GCF_001297015.1 Pseudomonas sp. RIT-PI-r
TCTTGATCTGTAAGGCGACGTCGGAAGGCTGAGTGGAGGGATTGATCCGGGGGTGGGAGCGCAGCGACCGTTTGGCGCAGCCAAACACAGCGAGAGGAGGTGCAGCGAAGCAAACCGTAGGCGCTGCCCCCCGGATCGATCCCGGAGCGAAGGAACCCCGAGCCCCAGCGAGCGGGCCGAACGCAGGAGCAAAGCCTTTTCGGTTACCTTTTCGGCGTTTGGAAAAGGTGACTCGCCGTAAGGGCGAAACCGCCAGTCGCAACCCCCAAAAAAACGGATATACACCCAAAACCCCAAGAACATGGCCGGCCCAAAGGCCGCCAAGACATCCCCAAGGCAAAAATGTTAGCTTGCTTGGCATCAAGCCCGACAACGAGCCAAAACCAATGAAAAAAACTGTCCTGGCCTTCAGCCGCATCACCCCGCCAATGATCGAACGCCTGCAACAAGAGTTCGACGTCATCGTCCCCAACCCAAAAACCGGCGACATCAACGCCCAATTCAACGAAGCCCTGCCCCACGCCCACGGCCTCATCGGCGTCGGCCGCAAACTCGGCCAGGCCCAACTCGAAACCGCGACCAAACTCGAAGCCGTCTCCAGCGTCTCCGTCGGCTACGACAATTACGACCTCGACTACTTCAACCAACGCGGCATCATGCTCACCAACACCCCCGACGTCCTCACCGAAAGCACCGCTGATCTGGCTTTTGCACTGATCATGAGCAGCGCCCGCCGCGTCGCCGAACTCGACGCCTGGACCAAGGCCGGCCAATGGCAAGCCAGCGTCGGCGCCCCGCTGTTCGGCTGTGACGTGCACGGCAAAACTCTCGGCATCATCGGCATGGGCAACATCGGTGCCGCCATCGCCCGCCGTGGCCACCTCGGCTTCAACATGCCGATCATCTACAGCGGCAACAGCCGCAAAACCGACCTTGAACAACAACTCGGCGCCCAATTTCGCAGCCTCGACCAACTGCTGGCTGAAGCCGACTTCGTCTGCCTGGTCGTGCCACTCAGCGACAAAACCCGCCACCTCATCAGCCACCGCGAATTGGCCTTGATGAAACCAAGCGCCATCCTCGTCAACATCTCCCGTGGCCCGGTCGTCGACGAACCCGCGCTGATCGAAGCCCTGCAAAACAACCGCATTCGCGGTGCCGGTCTGGACGTTTACGAAAAAGAACCGCTGGCCGAGTCGCCACTGTTCCGGTTGAAAAACGCCGTAACCCTGCCGCACATCGGCTCGGCCACGAATGAAACCCGCGAAGCCATGGCAAACCGTGCCCTCGCCAACCTGCGCAGCGCCTTGCTCGGCGAACGCCCGCAGGATCTGGTCAACCCGCAAGTCTGGCGCGGATGACAGAACGGGCAAGTACGACAGTACTTGCCCGTTTTATTAAAAAACACAATGAAACACACACCTTGTAATTGAACCCGAACCAAAACCCGAAACAACCGTTATAAACTCTCCTCAACTATCGAATTCACGACAATAAGTTATGGAGAGATTTAACCTTGAACAGCCTTAGCACCGACGAAATAGTACGATATAGTAAAGTCATCCTCATGGCACTTATAAGCTTTTTTGGAATTCTGGTGATGTTCAGCAACTTTACCGACTATGCTTCAAATTATGAGTATGTCGGCCATGTTCTGAGCATGGACACCAGTCTGAAAAACCCCAATATACGCTATCGGGCAATCACTTCCCCCATGCTGCACCACCGGATCTACTGGCTGATCATAACGCTGGAGGCGCTCTATACAAGTTTCTGCCTCGTGGGAACTTATCACCTTTACCGAAAAATAAAACAATCGGCAGCGGTTTTTCATGAAGCCAAAAAGTATGCGGTTATCGGTTTGTTGATCGCAATATTCATTTACTACTTCTGCCTGCAAGTCGTTGGCGTCGAATGGTTCGACATGGACAACTCGGAAATCTGGAACGCCAAGGACTGGGCAAGGCATATAGTCGACTTTATATTCCCGCTAATGATTTTTATCATTCTGAAGATCGAGCAGTGATAAATAAGCGCTCGATCTTCAAAGCGATCAGGCTAACTTTTCCTGCGCTGAAAGTTGCGCTGGCCGAGGCTTGCGAAATACCAATAAGTTACCCAGCATCACCAGTACCAGGCCGGCCAGTGCTGGCGCTGTCCACTGATAACCTTCAGCAAACGCAGAAACGTTCAGTGCCACCACCGGGAACAGCACCGTGCAATAGGCAGCCCGTTCCGGCCCCATGCGCCCGACCAGCGTCAGATAAGCGGTGAAGCCGATGACTGAACCCGGTATCACCAGATACAAAAGCGCCCCGACATAGCGTGATGACCAGTCCATGTCGAACGGAATACCTTTGACCAGGCACCACAGCGATAACATCGCAGCACCGTAGGCCATGCCCCAGGCATTGGTGGTCAGCGGCTTGAGGCCGGCCTTCTGTTGCAGGCTCGAGAGCATGTTGCCCGCCGAGAAACACAGCGTGCCGCACAGCGCCAGACCGAGACCGAACAAGGTTTGCGGGGTAGCCTGATGCCCGGCCAGTTCCGGCCAGAACAACATGCCGAGGCCAGACAGCCCCAGCGCACCGCCCATCAGCACATTGCGCGCAATACGCTGAGCGAAGAACACCCGCGCATTCAGCGCGTTCCACAATGTCGCGGTGGAAAACACCACTGCTACCAGGCCACTGGGAATCCACTGACTGGCCGTCAGGAAACACATGAAGTTCACGCAGAACAGGCACAACCCCTGCGCGACACAGATCAGGTGACCGCGCCGGTTCATCGGTTGCAGACGCCGACTGAGCAGCAGCAATGCAAACAGCACCAGTGCAGCGAGGCCGAAGCGATAAACGATCGACACCGCAATCGCCACCACGCCCAGTTGCCATTTCAGGGCAATCCAGGTGGTGCCCCAGATCAGCACGGTCAGCAGATACAACGAAAGATTCATGACAGAGGCTCCTCGATAGGCCTTGAGTGTCGACTGCATCTGCCAGACTGCGCTTGCACAATCTTGCGCTTTTGTCGCCCGCCGGGCTGGCAGGGCGGCGCCTACGGAGTAGGATGCAAGGCGTTGGAGAGAAACGATCATGTCCGCCATCGATACCCTGCAAGTCTTTCAGGCACTTAACCGTTCGCCCAATGCACGTCTCGTGCATAGCGCCGAACTCGGTGACGGTTTGTCTGCGGCCCTGTGGACCAATCACCATGACGCCCAGGAATACGAGGCGCCGAGTCATCACACTCTTTCCTGCTATATCGCGGGCGGCACCGGCACCTTTCGTCGCGGGCAACCGGGGCACAAAGGCGGGCCGGACAAGTTGTGCATTCTGCCGGCGGATCACCAGTCCGGCTGGGTGATCAACGGCGATATTCGCCTCGCGCACCTGTATTTCAGCGCCGAACAATTTGCCCTGGGTTGCGTCACGCTGCTGGATCGCGAGCCACGGGAAATGCAATTGCGTGAACAGACCTTTCTTGAAGACCCGCAGCAGGCGCAGCGCTTTCGCCAGTTGCTGACGTTGAACTGGGATGAGCCCGCGGAACGTTTGCTGACCAGCAGCCTCGCCCATGAACTGCTCAGCCACACGCTGCTCAGCCAGGTCGGTGCTCGTCAGGGCTTGCGGCTAAAGGGCGGCCTGGCGCCGCATCAGCGCCGGCAATTGGTGGAGTTCATCGACAGTCAGTTGGCCGAACCGATCAGCCTCGGACAACTGGCCGGGATGTGTGCGTTGTCGGAATACCACTTTGCGCGGATGTTCCGTACGAGCTTCGGCCTGCCACCGCATCAATACGTGCTGGCGCGGCGCTTGAGTCGGGCGCGGGAGTTGTTGCGCAGCACTTCGCTGCCGTTGGGGGAGATTGCGCTGGCGTGCGGGTTTGCCAGCGCGAGTCATTTCACTAATCGGTTCAAGCAGGTGTTGGGTGGGACACCGGGCGAATATCGGCTGGCGTTTTTGCGTTGAAGCCTTTTCCCCTCACCCCAGCCCTCTCCCTGAGGGAGAGGGAGCCGACCGAGGTGTCTGGCGCTATACGTCGACCTGAAACACCGAAGCGATTATGTATTCAAAGCATCACGTTCAAGTCGGTGTACCTTTGGAATATCCCCCGGTCAGTCCCCTCTCCCTCGGGGAGAGGGTTAGGCGGGCGGCGTTCCGATGAGGGGTTTTTGATCTTGGCTTAAAACTCCAAAGTGCTGGACAGCGAAACCTGCCGCGAATCGCCCATCGACACGAAGAACCGGCTCGCCGCCGAGGTGTAGTAAGTGCGATCAAACAAGTTCTTCACATTGAGCTGAAACTTGACCTTCTGCCCTTCAACCTTGGTGTCGTAAGTGGCAAACGCATCGGCCACGGTGTAGCTCGGCAGATCAAAATCATTCACCGCGTTACCGGCACGCTCACCGACATAACGAGCGCCAGCGCCGACGCGTAGCTGATCGCCGCCGATCACGCTGCCGAAGTCATACACCGCCGACAATGAACCGGAATTTTTCGCCACATTCTGCAAACGCTTGCCTTTGTAGTCCGGGTCTTCGGTGACTTCGGCATCGGTGTAGGCGTAGCTGCCGATCATGCTCCAGTGCTCGCTCAACTGACCGGTCAGATCCATTTCCAGACCACGGGAGCGCACTTCGCCGGCCGCACTGTAGATCGTCGTCGGGCCTTCGGAATTGGCCACCAGCACGTTGCGTTTCTTGATGTCGAACAGCGCGATGTTGCCGGTGATTTGTCCCGGCATATCGAGGCGCGCGCCCAGCTCCCATGACTTGGCTTCTTCCGGTGCAATGCTGCCGTCGAGCACGGTGCTGCTGCCGCTCAACGGGGCGATGGTCGAGTTGGGTTTGAACGATTCGGTGTAGCTGCCGTAGAACGACAAGGCGTCGGTGTAGCGATACACCAGACCGGCGCGTGGCACCCACTTCTGGCCGTTGCTGTCGGTGTTGGCCTTGAACGGCACGCCTTTGCCTGCGTACTGGTCGTACTCCTGAAAGCGCCCGCCAGCGACCAGAATCCACTGGTCGGTGAGGTGGATCGAGTCCTGCAGGAAGATCGAATCGCTGCGCAGTTCATCGGTCTGCGCGCTGTCGGCGGCACTGACGGTGGTGCCTTCGACTTCACGGCCATACACCGGACTGACGTAGCTGAAAGTGCTCAGGCTTTTCTGGCGGATCAGGTCGGCACGGTAGATCTTGCGATATTCGTCGTCGACGCCGAACACCAGGTCATGCTGCAGGCCCAGCACGTTGACTTTGCCTTCAAGGCTGGCGGTGGTGAAACGGTCGGTGCTGATCGCGCCTTGGGTGCCGTCCATGCTGCGGGTCAGTGTGCCGTTTTTGGTGTTGATGGCGGTGACACGCACCTGGCTGGCGTCGTAGGTTTCACGGTTCCAGCTGTAGCCGAAGTGGGCTTTCCAGTCGTCGTTGAGTTCGTGGTCAGCTTCGAAATGGTAGAGGTCGGAACGCCCTTCCATGTCGTTGAACGGCTCGTCCAGACGCTCGTTGCGCGAGATATCCAGCGGATGATTGGTGCGCGGATCGATCAGCGTGCCACGGTCGAACGGCGTGAGGAATTCACGGTGTTCGTAAGCGAACAGCAGCTTGGTGCTTTCGCCGAACCAGGCCAGCGACGGCGCGATCAGGGTTTCGCGATGGGTGCCGAAATTGCGCCAGTAATCTTCGTCTTCATGATCAAGCACCATGCGATAGGCCAAACCGGTATCGCCCAGTGCACCGGTGCTGTCGAAGGTGCCGCCACTGCCATTCTTGCCGTCGCCGTAGGTCGAGCCACGCAAGGTCAGCGCGTTGTACGGCGTCAGTTCGGGTTTCTTGCTGACCATGTTGACCACGCCGCCCGGGTCCTGAATGCCATAGAGCAACGAGGCCGGCCCCTTGAGCACTTCGACGCGCTCGACCGTGGCGTTCATGCCACGGCCCTGCACGATCGGCATGCCGTCGCGCATGATCGAACCGTTACGGTTGTCACCGAAGCCGCGCGTCATCACCGAGTCTTGCGTGCTGCCGAGCGTGTTGCCTTGAGTGATGCCACTGACGTTGGCCAGCGCATCGTCGAGATTGCGCGGGGCCTGATCGCGGATGACCTGTGCCGCAATCACGTTGACTGTCTGCGGGACTTCCTGCAGCGAGGCCGAGGAACGCATCACCGAGCTGGTTTCCGGTGGCTGATAGCTCATTGAGTCGTTGCGCAACGAGGTTATGGTGGTGGCGCCAAGGTTCAGCGCGCCTTCAGTCGGTTTCGGTTCCAGCGCCAAGGTATGGCTGTCGGTGCGGCGGAAGCTCAGGCCCGAGCCGCTGAGCAGGCGCTGCAACGCCTGTTCGGCGTTCATCTGGCCGTTGACCGCCGGTGCAGTGAGGCCGTACGGCGCTTCATCGGTGTAGACCACGCTCTGCCCGGTGACACGACTGAAGTCGCTGAGGGCTTGGGGAAGCGGTTTGGCGGCCAAGGCGAAATTGAACTGTTTTTGCGTCTGACTGCTGGCCGCTTCAGCGGCGAGCGTCATGCTCGTCGGCAACAACGCCAATGCCGAAAAACTCAACGCCGACACGCCCAACCACTGTTTGACCGAACCCGATTTTGCCCTGGACTTCATTGCTCAATGACCTGTGTAGAACCGCTACGGATGCGAATGGATCGCAGTTTCAGTCACTACACGGATGGGGCAGATGTTTACCTCACCAACATTTGAAAATTATTTTTTGTGGTGTTCGATCGGGCGCCATCGCGAGCAGGCTCACTCCTACATTTGGAATGCGTTCCCCTGTAGGAGTGAGCCTGCTCGCGATGGCTTTAGCCGCCTCAACGCAAAATAATCAGATGCCCCAACACCTGATGCTGCTCAAACCCCATCACTCCCTGCAGGGACCTGAGCACCGCCTGTGGATCCTTGCTCGGAAAACTGCCACTGACCTTGCGCGCCGCCAACTCGTCGTTGAGCACAACAATCCGCCCCGGGTAATAACGCCGCAGATCTTCAACCACCTCGGCCAGCGTCGATTTGTAATACGTCAGCCAGCCCTGGCGCCAAGCCAGTTGCGCCTCACTGTCCGTCGCGTGAAGTTTTTCCGCCGCGCCGTCACCGTAAGCCACCTGCTGCCCGGCCGTGAGAATCTGCTGTTCGCCTTGACGATCGGCCTTTACCCCAACGCGCCCGGACAGCACCGTGACCTGCGCGCCGTGTGGCTGCAGGCGCACTTCGAATTGCGTACCGAGCACCCGCGCCTCGCCCTGCTCGGCCTCGACCACAAACGGATCACCGGTGTGCGTCACGCTGAAAAAACCGGCACCGCGACGCAGCTGCACATGCCGCTCGCCGTGACTGAAATCCACGGCAATGGCGCTGTCGGCATCGAGCGTGACTTGCGATTGATCGGCCAGGGTCACCGTACGAATTTCACCGGGGGCCGAGACGTAATCCGCGCCGAGATCTTCGACCCAACGCTGCGGCTGCCAGCCCGTACCGAGGCTGACCATCAACAGCAGACACGCCGCCATCGCCAGCGCTGCGGACCAACGCAACAGCGGCGAACGACGCGGGCGCGCCATCGCATCGAGATAGCCCTGCAACGCCAACGCCTCTTCAGCGGCCAGTGTCTGCGCCGGACCTTCGCTCAATTCCCAGAGCACTTGCGCCTGCGCGTATGCCTCGGCGTGGGCCGGATCGGCGCGCAGCCATTGGCTGAATGTCAATTGATCGCCAGCACTCGGACGATCGTGCAACAGGCTCAGCCAGGCCAGTGCGGCCTGCTCCTGAGCGGGCGTCGGACGGATGCAATCGGTGTGCTTCACGGTGCTTTCCCTGGCGGACGTGGCGCGGGTTCGCGCAGGCTGGCCTTGCAGGCCTCGAGGGCGCGCATCATATGTTTTTCCACAGCACTTTGGGAAAGGCCCATGGCTTTGGCGATTTGCGCGTACTTGCGACCGTGGATGCGATTGAGCAAAAAGATCTGTCGAGTACGCTCGGGCAACGCACGCAACGCCGCTTCGACATGGCGCAAATCGTTGCCCGCTTCCAGCGCGGCTTGCGGCTCGCTGCCGTGGCTGTGCGGTTCGTCCGGTTGCCAGCCTTCATTGACCCGTGTGCGCGTGCCTTCGCTGCGCAGATGGTCGATGGCAATGTTGCCGGCACAGCGCAAAAGGTAGGTGCTGAGTTCTTCGACCTGCACCAGCGGCCGTCGCCAGAAGCGCAGAAACAGGTCCTGCACCAGATCCGCCGCCGTCGCCCGGCAACCGACGCGCCGGCTCACCAGCGCTTCCATTTGCGAACGCTGGGACAGAAAAACCTGGAGAAAATGCGCACGTGCGCCAAGCGGCTCGTCGTCGCGCGATTCTGGCGGCAGACCGATCAGCACCTCAGCATTGCACCCAGGCTGCGACCGGACTGGCCAACAGGCTCAATCCGGCCAGTGCCAAGGCCAAACGCGGGCGATACGGCAGCAGCAACACCAAGGCCAGCGCACTGAGCATCAGCACGGCGAACCAGTCGACCAGACCGAAGCTCAAGCCGTTGGCCTTCACCGCTGCCGCGAGCGACAAGCACAGCAACAACCATCCGCCGATTTTCAGGCCTTGACGACGACGCTCAGAAGGCTTCTGCCCGAGTAGTTCATCGTGGTGCCGAGGCATCGACAGGCACAACGCGGTGAATCCGGCGTAGGTGAGCAACAAAGGCAAAAGCATCAGTTCGCCCCTTGCTCAAGGATGATCGGCGCAGCCTTTTCTCGACGGGGCTTTTTGGCGCTGGCGGTGTTTGCGGCGCGCTGCATTTTCCACCCAGCCCACGCCAGGAAGAGACCTGTTGCGACGCACGTCAGATCAAAACCGGCCAAGGTCCAATCGCCCTGCATCAGGGTTGCAGCAAGGTTCCACGGCGTGGTCAGCGCATTGACAAGCGGCACCGCGACGAACAGTGCAGCGCCCAGCACAAGCTGTTCAATCCAGGCCTTGCGCCCCGGACGCCACAACGCGTGCACCACACTCAAACCCCAAGCGATGAAGAACGCATTCACTTCCCAATCCGCACGTCCGGCAAGGCTCACCGGCAACAGACGATTGGCCAGAAAGAACACCGCCACCGCCGAAACCAGCCCGGCCATGCTGGCGATGTTCAGCACTTCCACCATTCGCAACTCGAACGGCATCACACCGCTCTTGGCGTGTTTGAGTTGACGCTTGCCGAGCCAGATCACCAGCCCGGTGCCGATCATTGCCGTCCCGGCCAGGCCACAGATGAAGTACAGCCAGCGCAAAACCGGGCCGGCGAAATGGCCCATGTGCAAACCATAGAACGCGCCGCCGACGGCCATCGCCACCGGTTGTTCCGGTGTGCTGCCGAGCCGTTCGCCGGTGACGCCGTTGAAGGTCACGGCGCTGCCGAAATCATGCACCACGCGATCACTGGCGCGTGACAGCACCACGCTGGCATTGGCGTCGTCCGGATTGTTCACTGACAGGCGTGCGGTGGCGCCACCCGACCATTGCTCGCTGGCCTTGGCCAACAGCGGCGCCATCGGCGCGAGTGTTGCGCTCACGTTGGCCCGCTCGGGAGTCTTCGAGGCGGGAAATACTTCGTCGTAGAACTTGCGCACGTCGCTGCCGTAAGACGCGACGATGCTCGCCGGCATGACCATCGACATGAAAATCACCAGGCTGCTGTAAGTGATCATCAAGTGAAACGGCAGCACCAGCACGCCGACGGCGTTATGCCCGTCGAGCCAGGAACGCTGGCCTTTACGCGGGCGGAAGGTGAAGAAGTCCTTGAAGATTTTCTTGTGGGTGATGATGCCGGTGATCAGCGCGACGAACATCACCATCGCAGCGATGGTCGCCAGCCAGCGGCCCCACGGGTAAGGCATCTGCAACTGAAAGTGGAAGCGGTAGAAAAACTCGCCGCCCATGCTTGCGCGGCCCTGCACTTCGGTGCCGGTTTGTGCGTCGAGGGTTTTCGATTCGAAGCGCCCGCGCTCGCCGGGATTGGCCGGCGCTTGCTGCCAGCGCACGGTCAGCCCGGGATCGCGGGCATCAGGCATATCGATCAGCCAGCGTGAGGCGCCAGCGGCATGTTGCTGCAGATAATCCTGGGCCAGGGTCAGGCTCGTCTCGGCACTCACCGAGCGCGCCGGGATTTCCGGCTGCATCCAGTGGCTGATTTCATCTTTGAAATAGGCCAGCGTCCCGGTCAGAAAAATCGCAAACAGCAACCAGCCGAACAGCAATCCGGTCCAGGTGTGCAGCCAGGCCATCGCCTGACGGAAACCTTCTTTCATGCCAGCCCCAATCCACGTGCAGCACCGGAAATGGTCGCCAGAATCACGCTCGGCACCAACAAACCGACCCACGCCGACCATGCGGTGCGGCATGCGAAACACCACAGTACGGCGACCAGATAGACCAGAAACGAAATGGTCATGCCGGTGACCACCGCTTCGGCGCGGCTCAACGGCAACCACAACGTCAGGGTGACGCTGGCCAGCGCGGCAACCAGATAGCCGCCGAACACCGCCGCCAATACTCGCGAGGTGACCGCCAGACGGTAGGACATGGGAAGTGTGGCGAGTTTGCCTTTCATGTTTCGACCCTGAAACGAAAAACGTCCGGCCGATGTGCCGGACTGCTAGGCGAGCAATATTAATGATAAATATTCTCATATGCAAAAGCATCTGATTGCCGGCTGAGCGCTTCACCCCCTACAATGCGAACAGTTCTTGTTCTCTAACGTACTCTCTACCGCGTCAAGAAAGCGCCCGGAGTTCACCGTTGTCGTCCGCCCACCCCGTCGAATCGCTCTATCAGGCTCATCACAGCTGGCTGACTGGCTGGCTGCGGCGCAAACTCGGCTGCCCGGACAGCGCAGCGGACCTGGCGCAGGACACGTTCATCAAGCTGCTGACCGCCCGCGAGCCACCGGTGATCAACGAGCCGCGCGCCTTCCTCACCACGCTGGCGAAGCGCGTTCTGTTCAATCATTACCGCCGGCAAGACCTCGAACGCGCTTATCTCGATACCTTGGCGCAGATGCCGGAGATGGTCGCGCCGTCGGAAGAAGACAAAGCGATCATCCTGCAAACCCTGATGGAGCTGGATCAATTGCTTGACGGCTTGCCGCGTCAGGTCAAACGCGCCTTTCTGCTGGCGCAGGTCGATGGCCTGACCTATCCACAGATCGCTGCGGAACTCGGCATTTGCGTGGCCACGGTCAAACGGCATCTGAACAAAGCGGCGATGCGTTGCTACTTCGCCCTATGAACCGCGCCCCGGATTTCTCTTCGCAAGTGGCCGAACAGGCCGTGCACTGGCTGATGGAAATGCAGCAAGGCGCACTCACCCCGCGTCAGCAACAGGCCTGGCAACAATGGCTGGACGCGCACAGCGAACATCGTCGGGCGTGGGAACACATTCAACGGGTCAATCAGCGCTTGCGCGGTGTGTCTTCACCGTTGGCGCATGCGGCGCTGAACGGACCGAAGTCGGGTAGCCGTCGTCAGGCGCTCAAGCTGCTGCTGATTCTTGGCGCCGGCTCAGCCGTCACCTGGAGCGTGCGCGAACACAACCCGCTGCCGTCAATGCTCGCCGATTACCGCAGTCCGGTCGGCCAGCGGCGCAAAGTGGCGCTCGGTGCTGGCGATCAGTTGCAGCTCAACACCGCCAGTGCGGTGGATGTGAACACTTCAGCACGCCTGATTCGTCTGCTCGAAGGCGAAATCCTCCTGACTGCCGCGCAATCCTTCGAAGTGCGCACGGCGCAGGGCACGCTGAAAACCCACGGTGCACGTCTCAACGTGCGCCAGTTTGCCGATCGTACGCAGGTCGCGCTGTTCGACGGTCGCGTCGAACTGAGCAGCAATGGACGCGCGCCAATGTTGCTGCCGGTCGCGCGCGAATCGAGTTTCACCTCGACATCCGTCAGCGCAGCAAAACCGCTGAATGCCAACAGCGGCGCCTGGGCCGACGGCATGCTGGTCGCGGCGCACATGCGCCTCGGCGACTTCCTTGATGAACTCGGCCGTTACCGTCGCGGGCAGCTCAATTGCGATAAAACAGTCGCCGATCTGCTGATCTCCGGGACGTATCCGCTGGACGACAGTGAGCGAATTCTCGATCTGCTGGAAATCAGCTTGCCGGTGAAAGTGAAGCGCTTCACCCGCTACTGGGTGACCGTCGAAGCGCGGGTTTAAAAAGCAAGATCAAGAGATCGCAGCCTTCGGCAGCTCCTACATTTGGAATGCATATTTCCGGTAGGAGCGGCCGAAGGCTGCGATCTTTTGATCATTGAAAAATAAATGAGCCGTTTTTCGGATCTGGCGTGACAGAGAAGGAAAGCCCCCTTGATTCAACCTTCTCAGGATCATCCGACATGCACCCCACCCGCCTCACGCCAATGGCTCGCAGCCTGCGCAACCTCGTCTTCGGCGCCAGCCTGAGTTTCAGTGCCATGCCTGCCGCACTGGCCGCCGATGCCAAGGCTTATCACATCGCGCCATCGTCGCTGGAAAGTGCGCTCAACCAGTTTGGCCGAGAAGCGGGTGTGCTGATTTCTTTTCGCTCGCAAGTCACCAGCGGCGTGCAAAGCCGTGGCCTGGAAGGCAGCTACACACCCGAGCAAGGTTTGAATGCATTGCTCGAGGGCACCGGCCTGCAAGCACGCGCCGAGGGCAATAACGCCTTCAGCCTGCAATCGGCGGGCGATGCGGCGCTGGAGCTGGACACCTCGAAAGTCGTCGGTGACTGGCTCGGCGACGCGGCGCAGATCAACGTCTTCGAACATCCTGGTGCCCGTGACGTGATCCGCCGCGAAGAATTCGAACGCCAGGGGGCGACCCAGGCACGCGACGTGCTCAACCGTATCCCCGGCGTCAACGCCCCGGAAAACAACGGCACCGGCAGCCACGACATGGCACTCAACTTCGGTATTCGTGGATTGAACCCGCGTCTGGCTGCACGTTCGACGGTGTTGATGGACGGCATCCCGGTACCGTTCGCACCTTACGGTCAGCCACAGTTGTCGTTCGCACCGATCAGCATGGGCAACATGGATGCCGTCGACGTCGTACGCGGCGGCGGCGCTGTGCGCTATGGCCCACAGAACGTCGGCGGCGTGGTCAACTTCGTGACACGCGCCATCCCGGATGAGCCGACGGTCAAGGGCGGCTTCCAGACCGAAACCAGTCCATCGTCGAGCCATGACGGCTTCAAGACCAGCGCCAACCTGCTGGCCGGCGGCACCAATGCCAACGGTCTCGGCGGCGCCCTGCTGTACTCCGGCACGCGTGGCGGTGACTGGCGCGAACACAGCGACACCGAGATCGACGACCTGATCCTCAAGGGTAAATATCAGCTCGACGAGGCCAACAGCTTCAACGCCATGGCCCAGTATTACGAAGGCAAGGCCGACATGCCCGGCGGCCTGAATGTCGCCGATTACGACGCCGATCCCTATCAATCGACGCGCCTCAAAGATCAGTTCTGGGGCCGCCGCACCCTGTTCAACTTTGGCTATCGCTATCAGGAAGATCGCCGCGAGTTCACCGCCAACACGTTCTTCACCAAAACCCTGCGCAGCGGTTATCTGGATCAGGGCACATTCCTTTCGCTGTCGCCGCGCGAGTATTGGGTACGCGGCCTGGAAACCCGTTTCGCCCAAGGCTTCGACCTCGGTCCGACCAGTCATGAAGTCGGCGTCGGCTACCGCTACATCAACGAAGCCGGCCACGAACTGCGGTACCGCACGCCGATCGCCAGCAATGAATACCCGACCACCAACAGCCGCAATGACCGCGACACCCGCGGCGGCACCGAGGCCAATGCGTTCTTCGTCGATGACCGAATCGACATCGGCAAATGGACAATCACCCCGGGCGTGCGCTACGAGATGATCGACTCGCAGCAGACCAACAACCTGACCAACGTCAAATACAAGGGCGACTACAACACCGCGCTGCCGGCGCTGAACGTGCTCTATCACCTGACCGACAGCTGGAACCTGTACGCCAACACCGAAGGTTCGTTCGGCAGCGTGCAGTACAGCCAGATGCCCAACCGCGTGAGCAGCGGCGAAGTGAAACCGGAAAAGGCCCGCACCTGGGAGCTCGGCACGCGCTATGACAACGGCGCGTTGCGGGCAGAGATTGGCGCATTCCTGATCAACTTCGACAATCAGTACGAAAGCAACCAGACCAACGACTCGGTGATCGCCCGTGGCGAAACTCGCCATCAGGGCATCGAGACCAGCGTCAACTACGCGCTGGATGACTTGAGCCCGGCGCTGGCCGGTTTCGATGTCTACGCCACTTACGCCTACGTTGACGCGACCATCCGCGAAGACGGGCCGAACAAAGGCAATCGCGTGCCGTTTTCTTCGAAGCACAAAGGCACGCTTGGCGTCGGATACACCGAAGGGCCGTGGAAGTTGAACCTCGACAGCAGCTTCCAGAGCGACCAGTTCGCCGACAACGCCAACACTTCGAAAGAAAGCGCCGACGGCAGCACCGGCAAGATCCCCGGTTACATGCTGTTCAGCAGCCGCGCGGGGTATGACTTCGGGCCGCAGCTAGCGGATCTGAATGTCGCGGTGGGGGTGAAAAACATCTTCAACACGCAGTACTTCACGCGTTCGTTTGATGACAACAACAAGGGCAAGTATGTGGGGGAGCCTCGGACGGTTTATGTGCAGACTTCTGTGGCGTTCTGAGGATTGAAAAGCCCCTCATCGGAACGCCGCCCGCCTAGCCCTCCCGAAACGTCGGACCGCCCAGAGGGAGAGGGGACTGATTGGGGGATGCTTGCGAGCTACGCCGACCTGAACGTGCTGTGCCGAATCCATAATCGACTCGACCTGAAACCGCTTTGCCGAATCTATAATCGACTCGGTCTTCAGGTCGATGTACCCCGCAAGACACCTCGGTCGGCCCCCTCTCCCTCCGGGCGGTCCGACGTTTCGGGAGGGCTGGGGTGAGGGTCAGCAGGTCAGCGGGTCAGCGGGTCAGCGGGTCAGCGGGTCAGCGGGTCAGCGGGTCAGCGGGTCAGCGGATCATGGTCTAAAGTAAAACTTCAAACCAACTTCACAAGGATCGTGAAGCATGCAAACTCGCCCTACCCTCGCCCAATTCGCTCGCCATCTACGCGTCAATCAAACCGACTGCGAACACCTGCTGTGGCAAAAACTCCGCTCCCGCCAGATCGCCAATCTGAAATTTCGCCGGCAGTTTCCCTGTCCGCCCTATGTGCTGGACTTTTACTGTGCCGAGCTGAAATTGGCGATTGAACTGGACGGTGGTCAGCACTATGAAACCTCGGGACTGATTCATGACCAGCGCCGGACACGCTATCTGAACCAAAAGGGCATTGAAGTCGTGCGCTTCAGTAATCTTGAGATGATCCAGCAGATGGACGATGTGCTAGAGCAAATCATAAGAATTGCGGCGAATCGAAAAATGCCCTCACCCTAACCCTCTCCCAGAGGGAGAGGGGACTGACCGGGGGATGCTTTAGAAATGCATCGACCTGAACGTATTGGACCGAATCCATAATCGACTCGGTCTCTCAAGTCGACGTACCTCTTCAGACACCTCGGTCGGCCCCCTCTCCCGGAGAGAGGGGGTACTGATGGCGGGATGCTTCAGAAATTCATAAACCTGAAAGTACATCACCCGAATCCATAATCGACTCCGTCTTTCAGGTCAACGTACCTCTTCAGACACCTCGGTCGGCCCCCTCTCCCGGAGGGAGAGGGCTGGGGTGAGGGGCCGCTCTCTTATGCCCTGCGCAAAAACCGCCACAAACAAAAACGGGCCTGCTTCCGCAGGCCCGTTCTCATTGGGTGGCTTACAAAATCAGCGCATCAACTGTTGATCGCTGCCTGCTCATTCTCATCAAATTCTTCCGCCAAGAGCTTGTCATTGGCCTTGCCGGTGAATGGCACTACAGCGGCGCGTGGTTTACCTCGCAGTTTGCCGAACAGGTGCTCCAGTGCGTGCTCGAGTTTTTCGGCAGCGCCGTCGATTGCCTGTTCCAGCGAATCGGCTTTATGGGTCACGGAAATCGGTTGATGGCCTTTTGGCCGCGCTTCCAGTTGGCAGCGCAAGTCATGGGGACCTGGTTTGTCACCGTTCTCGTCGCTCAGGTGGACTTCGACACGGGTCAGGTCTTCTTCATAACGGTCGAGCGTGCTCTCAATGGTTGTACGTACCCACTCCTCCAGTCGTTTACTGCCTTGAACATGGTTATCGCTGTTGACTTGGATTTGCATAGTTCATCCCTTATTTCAGCTAGCTCGTGAGAGGCCTTGAGTTGAATTTCCTGACCTCCTGGTTACAACAATCGGCCCGACCGGCGAACATTTCAACCCCTAAAAAAAGATAAATATTCATTCGCAAAAAAAGCCGGACACCCGAGCAAAGCACTGTTAAGGTCGGGAGTTGGGTCGCTTTGCAACCCGGCAAATTTTGCCCACAATGCCCCGTCGTCCAAGGGGTGCAAGCGGCAAAAAACCCCCGCCTCTTCCACCAGCCAATCATGCACCGCACGCACGCCAGGATGGCTCAAGGCCCCCGGCGCATAGAGCAACACGTAGCGTTTGTGATTGGGCACCGACAGGCCGAACGGCACAATCAACGTCCCCCGTTCCAGCTCATCATTGAGCAACGTGCGCCGGGCAATCGCCACGCCCATACCGGCAATCGCCGCTTCGATGGTCAGGTGATTGCGATTGAAAGTGTGCCCGCGCCGTACGTCGGCGCCCTCGAAGCCGATCGCGTTCAAATAAAATTCCCATTCCGCGTATTCATAACTGCCACGCCAGGCAGTGATGTCGTGCAGCAGCGGAAAATGCACCAGATCCGCCGGCCCATGCAGTGGCGGTCGTCCACGCAACAGGCTCGGCGCGCACACCGGGAAAATCTGCTCATCGAGCAACGCTGTGGATAACAAACCCGGGTAACTGCCGTCGTTCAAGTCGATAGCCAGATCAAAGTCACCCTCGTGCAACGGCACGCTGCTGTCCTCGGCCACCAGCCGTAGCTGAATGTCCGGATAGCGCTGCTGCAGACGTGGCAAACGCGGCGTCAGCCACTTGCTCAAGAACGAGGGAATCGAACGCACCCGCAAGATTCCGCTGATCATCCCGGCATCCAGTCGACGCAATTCCGCATCAATGCTGCCGTACGCCTCGTTGACGGTAATGGCCAACCGCTGCCCTTCTGCACTCAATTCCACGCCGCGCGCACGCCGGTGAAACAGGCGAAAACCGAGGCGCTCCTCCAGTTGGCGAATCTGCTGGCTGACCGCTCCCGGCGTGATGTGCAGCTCTTCCGCACAGCGGGTGAACGACAGGTGCCGCGCGGCACAGGAAAACACCTGCAGCCAGACGTATGTCTGGGCATGCAATTGACGACTCATCGTTTAGTCCTGCTAAAGGCTTACTTAGGAAGTTTCGTTAGTCACGTAGGACCGAGGTAGGCAGTATCGCCGACATTGCGCTTGTCCTACAAAAAATGGCAGCGATTCCTACTCCATTGCTTGTAAGGGTTTAGCATGGCTATCAGTGTTTTCGATCTATTCAAAGTCGGCATCGGCCCGTCCAGTTCCCACACCGTCGGCCCGATGCGTGCTGCCGCGACCTTCGCTCAGGCGCTGATTGATCAGCATTTGTTGAACGATGTGCGTCGTGTGGAAATCCGCTTATACGGCTCGCTGTCGGCTACTGGCGTCGGTCATGCCACTGACCGCGCCACGGTCATGGGCCTGATGGGTGAGTGGCCGGACAGCATCGATCCGGCGACCATCGATCCACGCATCCAGCAATTGCGCGAGACAGGCCAACTGTCCCTCGCCGGGCAAAGAGAAATTGCCTTCGACTGGCAGCGCGATCTCCTGCTGCTGGACGAGAGCCTGCCCTACCACCCCAACGCCATGTCGCTGACAGCCTTTGGCGAAACGGCCGAGCTGTTCGAGCAAACGTACTACTCGGTCGGCGGCGGTTTCATTATCGAAGCGGCCGAAGCGGAGTCCGGCGTAGCGCCGGCCGGTGATGTGGCGTTGCCGTACGACTTCTCCAGCGCCGCTGAACTGCTTGCACTGTGCAAACAGCACAACCTGCGCGTCTCCGAACTGATGATGGCCAACGAGCGTGCGTGGCGCACTGACGCGGAAATCCGTCAGGGCCTGCTGCACATCTGGTCGGTGATGCGCGAGTGCGTCGAACAGGGTTTGCGACACGAAGGCATCCTGCCCGGCGGGCTGAATGTGCCGCGCCGCGCCGCGAAATTGCATCGCAGCCTGTTAGAAATCGGCAAGCCGAACGTGATCAGTTCGACGCTGTCGGCGATGGAATGGGTCAACCTGTTCGCCCTCGCCGTCAACGAAGAAAACGCCGCGGGCGGGCGCATGGTCACCGCACCGACCAACGGTGCAGCGGGGATCATCCCGGCGGTTCTGCACTACTACATGAAATTCAATCCGGATGCGTCTGACGATGACGTCGTCGCTTTCTTCTTGGGCGCGGCCGCCGTCGGCATTCTCTGTAAGAAAAATGCCTCGATTTCCGGCGCTGAAGTCGGCTGCCAGGGCGAAGTCGGTTCGGCCTGTGCGATGGCCGCTGCCGGCCTCGCGGACGTGCTCGGCGCCACCCCGGAGCAACTGGAAAACGCCGCCGAAATCGGCCTTGAGCACAACCTTGGCCTGACCTGCGACCCGGTCGGCGGCCTGGTGCAAGTGCCTTGCATCGAGCGCAACGCCATCGCCGCCGTAAAAGCGATCAACGCCACGCAAATGGCCCTGCGCGGCGACGGCAACCACTTCATTTCCCTCGACCGGGTGATCCGCACCATGCGCGACACCGGTGCCGACATGCATGACAAATACAAAGAGACTTCACGGGGCGGCCTGGCTGTGAACTGGGTGGAGTGCTGAGGCGCATTCCCTGACTGCCCCGGCAGACCGCATTCGACGGTCTGCCAACCGTGAGCCCGAGCAAGAATAATAACGAGGCGATACCGATGACCGATGTACGTACACCTGCTGCCGAAAAACCCGCTGTAGACCGCACACGCAATACAGAAACCACCCACAAGGGCTGGAGCAAATTCGACACCACCTGGATGCTTGGCCTGTACGGCACGGCGATCGGTGCTGGCACCTTGTTCCTGCCGATCAACGCCGGTGTCGGCGGTTTCTGGCCGTTGCTGATTCTCGCCGTGCTGGCCTTCCCGATGACGTTTTTTGCCCACAGGGGCCTGACTCGCTTCGTGCTGTCCGGGCGCTCCGGGGACATCACCGAGGTGGTCGAAGAACACTTCGGCATCGGCGCCGGCAAGTTGATCACGTTGCTGTATTTCTTCGCGATCTTCCCGATCCTGCTGGTGTACAGCGTGGCGCTGACCAACACCTTGAGCAGCTTCCTCGAACACCAACTGCACATCGCCCCGCCGCCTCGGGCGATCCTCTCGCTGGCGTTGATTCTGGGTCTGATGGCCATTGTCCGCTGTGGCCAGAGCGTCATCGTCAAAGCCATGAGCGTGCTGGTTTACCCGTTCGTCGCCGCCTTGCTGCTGCTCGCGGTCAGCCTGGTCCCGAACTGGAATGGCGCGTTTTTCGCCAGCGCCCAAGAGGCGATGCCGATGTCGGTGTTCCTCAAGACAATGTGGCTGGCGATCCCGGTAATGGTGTTCTCGTTCAACCATTCGCCGATCATTTCCGCCTTCGCCGTTGATCAGAAGCAACGTTACGGCGATCAGGCCGAACGCAAGAGCAGCGGCATCCTTGCCATGGCTCACGGCATGATGGTCATCACGGTGATGTTCTTCTGCTTCAGCTGTGTGCTGGCGTTGTCGCCGGCAGATCTGGCAGCGGCGAAGGCGCAGAATATTTCGATCCTGTCGTACCTGGCCAACCACTTCCAGACTCCGGTCATCGCTTACGCCGCGCCGCTGATTGCACTGGTGGCGATCACCAAATCCTTCCTCGGTCACTACATCGGCGCCAGCGAAGGCTTTCAGGGCATGATCGTGAAAAGCCTGCGCAGCCGTGGCCGGGTGATGTCGGCGAGCTGGCTGAACCGAGCGACCGCGCTGTTCATGATCCTCAGCTGCTGGGCGGTGGCAACGTTCAACCCAAGCATTCTCGGCATGATCGAAACCCTCGGCGGGCCGGTGATTGCCTGCCTGTTGTTCCTGATGCCGATGTACGCCATCCGCCGCGTGCCGGCCTTGCGCCAGTATTCCGGCCAGGCTTCCAACGTGTTTGTGGTTCTGATCGGCCTGATTGCACTGTCAGCGATCATCTACTCGTTTCTGCCCTGAAAACGCGCCATAAAAAAAAAGGCGAGCCATGTGGCTCGCCTTTTTTATTCCCATGTTCATTGTTCGACAATTTTTCCGGCACAGCCCTTGCAAACTCCCCCTGTAGGAGCTGTCGAGTGAAACGAGGCTGCGATCTTTTGACCTTCATGACCGAAATCAAAACATTGAAGATCAAAAGATCGCAGCCTTCGGCAGCTCCTACATGAGTAACCAGGACAGGACACGGAATGGCCGGTGATCCGGTTTGGCGAACCAACCCGATCACGGCCGGTCAACAACTGCACGTTCAATCAGGCGGTGACGCATCATGGACAACCCTTTTCAGATCATTACCGATGCCTTCGCGCCGGACTATCAGATCAATCTGAGCATTCAGGGCCTGGACGGCAGCATCATGCTGACCCTGTCCAACAGCGGTCACATCGTGGCCAAACGCATGATCAGTGCCGAGCAGCGCAACGATCCTGCGCGCCTCAAGCGCCTGGTGCAGAGCATTCAATTCGGCATCGCCATCGAACAGGGTCACAGCGCCATGGCAATCCTCGAAGCGATGACCAGCGGCACCGGGCTGACCCCGCCACCGCCACGCGTCATCGGCCAGCCCCGACCGACGGCCGGGCTTTAAAGCTCGCCCTTTTCGACTTCAGGATGCTCGCTGGAACCGCTACCCAGTGTGCGCTGCGGTTTCTCGATCTTCACCGAAGGAAATTGTGACGAAGCGTAACGCACCACCAGAATCGCCAGCGCCAGCAGCAGAATCCCGCCGCACAGGTAGATGATGCCCATGTCCGGCGGGTTGTGGTGCGAGACGTTGGAGATCAGCAAACGGGTCAGCGCAGTGATCGCCACGTAGATCAGGAAGCGCACCGGCATGTGGTTGGTCTTGAAATAAATCCCGACCATCGCCCCCAGTTCGAGATAGATGAACAGCAACAGAATGTCATCGATCTTGATGTGGCCTTCCTCGAGCATGCCGAGAAACTCCATCACCGCCGCGTATGCCGTCACCGCACCGATGGCAAACAGCGCCAGGTAGTGGAAGGTCTCGACGAACAGGTTGCCCAGGGACTCGGCCAGTTGATGCACGTTTTGCCGCAGTTTCTCGGCCCAGTTGATTTTCACGATGAGGTTCCTTAGCCCGATTCGAGCGGATGATGCGTGTTGGACGTGACGGTTTTCTGCACGTAACGATTTTCATGCAGAAAAGAGGCCACGCCATCATGGCGAGCCGCCGCCAAACCCGCGCCGTGGCGTTTGGTCGCACCGCTGTGCTTTTGTGGGAGCGAGCCTGCTCGCGAATGCAGCGACACGGTCTCCCTGACAAACCCGAAATCCGGTCTACATTAAAAAGCCACTACCCATGGCGCAGGGATTCGCTTATCCTTTTCGCTGTATATGGATACAGTAGTCGTCAAGACAACTTAATGTGAAGGCATGTGAGGTGGTGAATGGCCGTCGAAGTGGTATACCGCAGCAGCCGAGATCTGGAGCGCTTGTTCATGGATAAAGCCGAAGCTGACCGTCATGACAAAATGCTCGAACTGGCCGAATATCTGGCCGATGTGCTGCAAAAAGCCGTTCCGTCCCTGACGGAGCAGCAAGTGGAGGAAGCCGGGATCTACATGGCGAAGAACCGCGATGTGTTCGCCCGGGCGTTCAAGAGCCAGCCGGATGCACTGTCCGAACTGCTCAACGCCCCGGCCGAGGCTGCTGAACAAGCTGAGGTGGTGGAAGCAGCTGAAGCGCTGGCCAAGCCTGCTAAAGCGGCAAAAGCGCCGAAGTAATCAGCGCCACATCAAAAGATCGCAGCCTTCGGCAGCTCCTACGGGGATAAATATTCCAAATGTAGGAGCTGCCGAAGGCTGCGATCTTTTGCGTTTCAGCGATATAAAACCTTTTCCGCCAACTCATCCGCCACCCGCGCCGGCGAACGCTTCTCCGCCTGCGCATGGGCGAACACCTCGGTCAACCGCGAACTGATCTTCGACAGATGCGCGGTGATCGTCGGCAATTCCTCTCCGCGATGCTTCAGCGAAACATAGATCAACCCTCCGGCGTTGATCACATAATCCGGCGCATACAGAATCCCGCGCCGCTCCAGATGATCAGCCACGTCCAGATGCGTCAGTTGATTGTTCGCTGAGCCCGCCACTGCCGAGCAACGCAATTGCGTGACGGTGTGGCTGTTCAGAACTGCGCCCAGACCGCACGGCGCAAGAATGTCGCAAGGCGTACTGAGCAACGCATCGTTGGCGATCGGGTGGGCATTGAGCTGCTCCATCGCCAACTGCACCTTACCGTGGTCGATGTCGCTGACCAATAGTTCGGCGCCCGCCGCATGCAGTTGTTCGGCCAAGGCGAAACCGACGTTGCCCAGCCCCTGGATGGCCACGCGCAAGCCTTCGAGGTTATCGCTGCCCAGACGAGCCATGGCCGTCGCGCGAATGCCGGTGAATACACCCATCGCCGCGTGCGGGGCCGGGTCGCCGGCCGAGGTTGTGCTGGTGACGTGTTGGGTCTGTTGGGCGATGCAGTCCATGTCGGCCACCGAGGTGCCGCTGTCGATGGCAGTGATGTAGCGGCCATCGAGCTGATCGATGCAGCGACCGAACGCTTCAAACAGCGCTGCGCGGTTCTCCACATGCGCCGCACGCACGATCACGGCGACGCCGCCGCCCTGCTCCAGCCCCGCCAGCGCAGCCTTGTAGCTCATGCCCTGGGCGAGGCGAATGGCGTCCTCGACAGCCGATTCGTCATTGGGGTAGGCAAGGTAACGACATCCGCCCAAGGCTGGCCCGAGGCGACTGTTATGAATGGCAATGACCGCCTTCAACCCGGACACCGGGTCAACGCTAAGGTGCAGCGATTCCAGGCGAGTGCTTTGCATGAGCGCAAACATCGTTGGGCTCCCGAATCACTTCTTGTAGAACGCCAGTATAGGCCTGCGCCTGAAAATTGCTGGAGCGCACCGGAATAAGCGCCTGAGCAGACCACGGCTTTGCGGCATAACCATAAACCTGCGCAGCGGGGGTACTGGACGAATGGCACGGACCGGGCTAAAACGAGGCATTCCCCGGAGATTTCGATGAGTGCGCGTCAACGTTTTTTCGAATGCCTGCACCGTTCACCGCCCGCGCTGTTCGAAGCCGCGCTGTGGATGGCGGCCGAGCACGAAAAAGCGGTCGATCCCGAAGCGCTGCTGCAAGAATTCAAAGACCTGCAACAACGTGTCAGTTACGGCTTGCCGATGCTGCCGGTCAGTGAACTGGCGCAGCCCCTGTTGCGCCGCATGACTGATCTGGGCTTTGCCCAAGACGACTTCCTGCCGCTGCGCCCGCAGGCGGCGCTGTTGCACAAAGTGATGCAGACTCGTCGCGGCCAGCCGCTGGCATTGGCGCTGATTGCTCTGGAGTTGGCGCGAGGGCTGGAGATCCCGCTGGTCGGGGTCAATTTCCCCGGGCACTTCCTGTTGCGGGTGCCCGGTGCCGATCACTTGCTCGATCCGTGTGGCGGCCGGCGTCTGTACCCCAATGATTGTCGGGAGCTGTTGCAGCGCCAGTACGGACCGAACATGAAGCTCAACGCCGAGCATCTGCTGACCGCCACACCGCAGCAGATGCTCCAGCGCCTGTCGCGCAACCTGCGCCAGTTGCACCTGACCCATGATGACTTTATTGCTGCGCTGATCGACGCCGAGCGCGTTCTCGAACTGGGTGACGCTGGCGCCGCCGATTATCTGGCTCGTGCCAGTCTGTATCAGCGGCTCGACTGCCCGAATGCCGAGCGCTTCGATCTGGAGCACGCCTTGCTGCTCAGCGACGATCCGATCCAGCGACTGCGCCTGACCGAACGACTCGGCCACCTGCCGCCCAATTCCGTCGTCCACTGAAAAACGCTCGCGATAGCGGTGTGTCAGGTAACGAATGTACTGAGAGAAACACCGCCTTCGCGAGCAAGCTCGCTCCCACAGGTTTGGTGTGGACCTAAATTATCGGCTCGGCACACATCACTGTGGGAGCGAGCTTGCTCGCGAAGCAGACGGCGCGATCTTTCAGTTAAACCGCGTTATCGTTCTTCGCGAGCAGGCTCGCTCCCACATTGGATAGGCATGTGTCATTGGGCGAACGCACCTGAATGATCAGCAGCGCAGCAATCACCGCCGGAATCGCGCAGAAAAAGAAAATCTGCTCCACCGGAATGTGCATCGCCAGCAGCAGGCTGCCGAACAGCGGCCCGAGGATTGAACCAAAACGCCCCACGCCCAACGCCCAACCGGTACCGGTCGCGCGCACATGCGCCGGATAGAAATTGCTGGCAAAGGCATTCAACGTCAGTTGCCCGCCAATGATGCAGAAGCCAGCGGCGAAAACGCAGGCCACCAGATAACGCGGATTGTCATGATTGAGTCCGAGCAGAATCGTGCACAGCGCTGCACCTGCCAACACCGCCGACAGCAAACGCACCTTGCGCTTCAAGCGGTCAGCGAACCAGGCCATGCAAATCGCGCCCAGGGTACCGGCGAACAGGAACATCGACGTCACCAGATTGGCTTCGTTGAGTTTCAGGCCACTTTCCAGCAGCAGCGTCGGCAGCCAGCTGATCATGAAATACAGCAGGATCAGGCTGACAAAAAACGTCGCCCAGATCAGCAAGGTCGGTCGCGCGTAGCCGCTGCGGAACAACTCGACCACCGTCAGCTTGCTGCCCTGCTCGCGTTCGTTCTGCTCGACGCTCGCCACTGGCGGTTGCCAGTCCGGCAACATCCGCGCGGTGACTTTGCGCAGTCGCGCATACGGCGGCGCATCACGCAGCAGACGTGGCAGCGACTCCGGCAGCTTCCACCACAGAAACGGAAACAGCAGCAACGGCGTGACGCCACCGGCGAGGAACACCGCTTGCCAACCGAATTGGTCGATGAAACCTGCGGCGACGAAACCACCGGCTGCCCCACCGAATGAAAAGCCACAGGCCGCCAGCGTCACCATCAAGGTGCGCAAACGCGGTGGCGAGTATTCCGACATCAACGCCATGGCACTGGGCATCGCCCCGCCCATGCCGATGCCGCAGATAAAGCGCGCGATCATCAGCGTATTGAGCGAATCAGCGAAGACCATCAGCACGGTCAGCGTGGCGTAGATCAGTACGCAAGCGAGCAGAATCCGTCGCACGCCAAAGCGATCGGCCAGCGGCGTAACCGCCAGTGAACCAAGGGTGAGGCCAAGCAGGTTGGCACTGAATACCGGGCCGAACGCCGATTTTTCCAGGCCCCAATCCTGCGCCAAAGCAGGTACCACGTAACCGAGAACCTGGGCGTCGTAGCCGTCGGTGACCAGCAACAGCGCGAGCAGGATCAACAGTAACCACTGATAGCGGGACACAGGACGGGCGTCGAGTGCCGTCCGGAAGCTGGCAATCTGGTTGTGCATCGCAAGGTACCTGTTTTGTTTTTATGATTATGCGAATAGCGATATTCCCTTGTAGGAGTGAGCCTGCTCGCGATAGCGGTGGTTCAGTCAGAACATGAGTGACTGACACTCCCTCATCGCGAGCAGGCTCACTCCTACAGGGTTATGGGGTGTCTGGTTGGTTGGCGGGATGGGCCTTGATGAACGCTGGATGTTCAGCCGCAAGTGCGGCGACCCGGCGGATTTTCGGGTAAGCCTCCAGCGAAACATTGAACCGCTGCGCCGCATACAACTGCGGGATCAGGTACACATCGGCCACGCACGGCCACTCGCCAAAACAGAAACCCTCGTCGCCAATCAACTCCTCCACCGTCGCCAACCCTTGACCGATCCAGTGGCTGATCCACTCGACCACCTGCGGCTCGTCCTGCCCCGACTGGCGCAAGCGATTGAGTACGCTGACGTTGTGCAACGGATGCACATCGCAACCGATCACCGCCGCCACACCGCGCACTTGGGCACGGGCAACCAGATCTTCCGGCAATAGCGGCACCTGTGGATAACGCTCCTCCAGATACTCGATGATCGCCGGCGATTGAATCAGCAACTCACCACTATCGGTACGCAGGGCCGGCACGCGGCCCTGTGGGTTGATCGCCAGATACGCCGCTTGCCGATGCTCGCCGCCGGCCGGCGCAATCAGGTTGACCGGCAATGCCTGATAGTCGAGCCCCTTCAACGCCAGCGCGATGCGCACCCGGTAAGACGATGTCGAGCGGTAGTAGGTATAGAGATCCATGAGCCGCTCCTGTCAGCGCGCCGCGAGCACTTTGCCGCGGCACTCACCGAAGCCGATCGACGCGAAACCGTCACGGGCACAACGTGCGCGAAGGATGATTTCGTCACCGTCCTCGAGGAATTTACGCACTTCGCCAGACGCCAGCTCGATCGGTTTTTTACCGCCCTCGGTGATTTCCAGCAGGCTGCCGAACTGACCGTTTTCAGGACCGGACAATGTGCCCGAGCCGAACAGGTCACCGGCCTGCAACTGGCAACCGTTGACGCTGTGATGCGCAACCATCTGCGCCACGGTCCAGTACATGTAACGGGTGTTGCTCAGGGTCAGGCGATGGGCCGGCAGGTTCTGCTCGCGCATGGCTTCGGTGAGCAGCAGCACTTCCAGTTCGATGTCGAAGGCGCCGCCGTCCTGATCACGCTTGTCGAACAGATACGGCAACGGTTGCGGATCACCTTCAGGACGCTTCGGCTGCGCGGTACGGAAGGGTTCCAGCGCTTCGGCAGTGACGACCCACGGCGAAACGCTGGTGATGAAACTCTTCGACAGGAACGGCCCCAGCGGCTGGTATTCCCAGGCCTGGATATCACGCGCCGACCAGTCGTTGAGCAGGCAGAAACCGGCGATGTGATCAGCGGCATCACCGATGGCTATCGAGTCGCCCATCTCGTTGCCCTGACCGATCCAGATGCCCAGTTCCAGTTCATAGTCCAGGCGTGCGCATGGGCCGAAGGTCGGCTCGCTCGCTCCCGCCGGCAGGGTCTGACCTTTAGGGCGGCGTACATCGGTGCCAGAAGCACGCACTGTAGAGGCGCGGCCGTGATAGCCGATCGGCACGTGCTTGTAGTTCGGCAGCAGCGGGTTGTCCGGGCGGAACAGTTTGCCCACATTTTGCGCGTGCTCGATACCGACGTAGAAGTCGGTGTAATCGCTGATGCGGGCAGGCAGATGCAGTTGGCAATCGGCAGCCAATGGCAGCAGTTTTGCGCCTTGGGCTTCGATGCTGCCTCGGTGCGTGCTGCCTTCGCTGAACAGTTCCAGCAGGCGCGTACGCAGGGCAACACGCGCCTCGCGACCGAGATTGAAAAACGCGTTCAGCTGTCCGCCCTGCATGGCTTCCACTGCACTGCGCGCAGCACCGTCGAACAGCCCGGCTTCCAGCGCCACTTGCAGATCGAAGATGTGCTCGCCAATCGCCACCCCAGCGCGCGGTGCCGAACCATCGCGGCTGAACACACCCAGCGGCAGATTCTGCAGCGGGAAATCGGCGTGGCCGTTGGCCGAAGCGACCCAACTGCGAGTGATGGAATTCTGCGTCATGGGTTATCTCCGGGTAGGGTCGAACGTAGCGGGCAGCGTGGCCCAGCAAGCGTCGTAAGTGGATTGCAGTTGTGGGCAGTCGAGGGCGAAGCGGCTTGGGCGCAGCACCTGGCTGGTCTCGAACATGAAGGCCATGGTGTTGTCGATCTTTGCCGGTTTGAGTTCGGCGTTGATTGCTTTGGTGCAGGTCTCGCCATCCGGGCCGTGCGCGCTCATGCAACTGTGCAGCGAGGCGCCACCGGGCACGAAGCCTTCGGCCTTGGCATCGTATTCACCCTGGATCAGCCCCATGAATTCGTTCATCAGGTTGCGGTGGAACCAGGGTGGACGGAAGGTGTTTTCGGCGACCATCCAGCGTGGCGGGAAGATCACGAAGTCGAGGTTGGCCAGGCCGTGCACGCTGGTCGGCGAGGTCAGCACGGTGAAGATCGACGGATCCGGGTGATCGAAACTCACCGTACCGATCGTATTGAAACGGCGCAGATCGTATTTATACGGCACGTTATTGCCGTGCCAGGCGACCACGTTCAACGGCGAATGATTGAGTTCGGTGGCCCACAACTGACCGAGGAATTTCTGCACCAGCGTGGTCGGTTGCTGGAGGTTTTCGTAGGCCGCGACCGGGGTCAGGAAGTCGCGCGGATTGGCCAGACCGTTGCTGCCGATCGGTCCCAGATCCGGCAGGCGCAGTGGCGCGCCATGGTTTTCGGCGACGTAACCGCGTGCTTGCGGGTCGAGCAATTCAACGCGGAATTTCAGGCCGCGTGGCAGCACGACGATTTCCAGCGGTGCGACGTCCAGCACGCCCAATTCAGTGGCGATGCGCAGACGGCCGAGTTGCGGCACCAACAGCAATTCGCCGTCAGCGTTGAAGAACACGCGCTCCATCGAACGGTTGGCAACGTAGTTGTAGATGCTGATCCCGGCCGGTTTTTCCGCACCGGCGTTAGCCGCCATGCTCACCAGACCGTCAATGAAATCGGTCGGCTCGGCCGGGATCTCCAAAGGATTCCAGCGCAGGCGATTGGGCGTCACTTCTCCCAGCGGCCCACCGGCCAGTTGCCGTTCCAGTTTGACGAACGCCGGGTGATTGGCCGACGGCTGAATGCGGTACATCCAGGTGCGCCGCGCTTCACTGCGGGTCATGGTGAACGCGGTGCCGGAGAACAATTCGGTGTAGAGACCGTACGGGGCTTTTTGCGGGGAGTTCTGGCCGACGGGTAGCGCGCCAGGCAACGCCTCAGAGCTGAATTCGTTGCCGAAACCGGACTGATACGCCAGCGCCTGCGCGGTTGAATCGAGGTTCATGGAGCCTCCTGAACAGGGAGTCGGCAGTGGCCCATCGCTCTGGCTCAGAGGTTTCGGCACGCCGGGGTTGTTATTATCGTAATTCGATTACGCATAACGTAATTTGCTCGCTATCCAGCGTCAAGCTATAAAGACGCCCATTCGTATCGGAACCCGGCCGCACCATGGAAAAAACCAGCGACAGCAATGGCAAACAGAAAGTCCGCTCCGCCGAGGTCGGCACCGACATACTCAAGGCCCTGGCCGAGTTGTCGCCATCGACTTCGTTGTCGCGCCTGGCCGAACACGTGCAGATGCCGGCGAGCAAGGTGCATCGCTATCTGCAGGCCTTGATCGCCTCCGGATTTGCCGAGCAGAACGCCGCTACCAACCATTACGGTCTTGGCCGTGAAGCGCTGCGCGTCGGCCTCGCCGCACTCAACAGTATGGACGTGCTGAAAGTCGCCGCCCTGCCACTGGCCGAATTGCGCGATGAGCTCAACGAAACCTGCTTCCTCGCGGTCTGGGGCAATCAGGGCGCAACCGTGGTGCACATCGAACCGGCGGTGCGCGCGGTGACCGTTGTAACGCAATTGGGCTCGGTGCTGCCGCTACTCAGTTCATCGACGGGATTGGTGTTCAGCGCATATCTGCCGCATCGGGAAACCGATGAACTGCGCGAAAAGGAGATCGCCGTAGCCGATCATCCGTTGAAGGATGACAAAGCCTACGCGACGCAGTGCGAACAGATCCGCGCGCGCGGCTTGCATCATGTCCACGGCCTGCTGATGCCCGGTGTCGATGCGTTGTCGGCGCCGGTGTTCAATTCCGTCGGCCAGATCGCGGCGGTACTGACGATTGTCGGCCCGACCTCGTTGTTTCACGCTGACGAAAATGGCCCTGCCGCCCGGCGCTTACTCGCGGCAACGCGCGCGGTGAGCTGGCGCATGGGCTATGACGCGGGCTAATTGACTTCGACCCTGTTCACATCAACACAGCCCGAGCACTTTAGCCTTTGCCACCGCTTGCGTTCTGCGCTCCACGCTTAACTTGGCGTTTATCCTGCGCGCATGGGTCTTGACGGTATGCAGCGAAATGTACAGTTGCTCGGCGATCTTCTGATTGGACTCGCCTTGGGCAATCAGCTTCAGCACTTCAACTTCACGCCGGCTCAACAGCGCCTCGGCGCCGACCGCAGGGGTTGCAGCGATGGCCTCGGCGGCTGCGCGGATCAGCGTTGTTTCAGGATGACGCAAGCGCCACTCGAGCAGCGATTGCTGCAACTGACACCGCGCTACCAACGCTTGCCCCTGATGCAGCGCTCGTTGAGCCAATGACACTTCACCTTTGTGCCAGGCGAGTTGCGCCAGCACCAGGTGCAACTCGGCTTCGAGGTTCAACATGCCTTTTTGCTGCGCGCCGATCAACGCGTGCTGGATCTCAACCAGATCGATCAGCTCAGGCTGCATCTGCGCCCTGGCGGTGAGCAACAGATATTCGAGACGCGGAATCAGCTCCAGAGTCGCCGGTGGCGCTTGCCGCGCCTGAGCCCCTTGAAAGTGGCGCAATACCCTGCTCAGTGCTTCATGCGCCAGCTCCGCCCTGCCCTGCTGCAACCAGAATTGGCTGCTGACCTGCAACAAGACGCCGCGATACACCGTGTCCGGAATCTGCCGCTGCTGCATCAACCGCTCAGCATCGCGCAGGTACACAAATGCTCGCGCGTAATCCTGCTGATTGGCCGCCAGTTGGGCCAGCCCCAGAAAACCATACAGCACGCGCTTGTCATGACTGCGCAGGCAGTCCTCCAGCCCCCTCTGGAATAGCTCGGCGGCGCGTGTTTCCTCACCCATGCACAGGGCCAGTCTGCCACGCCGCAACGCGATGCGACCGAGCAACGGCACGGGGCGATGTTCACGCTGACAAAGCAATTGCTGCATGCCGGCCAACAAACTGTCGGCGCGGGCCGGCGCACCGCGCTGCTCCAGCAGTTGTGCGTGATCGAGCTCCAGCAACCCCTCGAACAGCAATGACCCTTGAGCGCGCGCCAGACACAACGCCTCGCGGTTTATGCCCTGGGCCAGTTCCAGTTCGCCACAAAGCAAGGCTTGCTGGGTTTGCCCCGACAGGCACAACAGCCGCGCAGGCCAGGCATCGCTTGCCAACTCGGCCAGCGCTTGACGGAAATGCTCACGCGCAGGCGCCATTCGCCCCTGCAAATGTAGCAACCAACCTTGCAGCGCCTGCCATCGCGCCACCCATTGCCGCTGCTTTTGCGCCGAAGGTTGCGGAACGAATCTCGACATATGTTCGATGCTGGCAGCGGCCTGATCAAAACGGCCGGCGAACAGCAGCGCCGCCGTCATCAATCCGACCAATTGCGGCGAGCCCAACGTCAATTCTTCGCCTTGCTGCTCGTGCAGGCGCAACAGCAGCACTACCGTTTGATCGTCAAACAGATGCTCGAAAGTGAAGTGCTGCAACAAGCTCACCGCCACCTCGAACTCTTCGGCCAAAAGAGCTTGCTCGAACGCCGAGCGCCAGTCCTCCCGCGCGGTAAACCACTGGCACGCGCGCCGATGCCAAGAGCGCCCCTGTGGCCAGCGTGACTGCTGAATCACACGGGTCAGCGGCGGAAAAATCTGCAGCCATTGCGCCGAATCCTGCCACGGTTCGATAAAACAACCGAGGCTGTGCAACGTGCGCAAGAGATCAGCGCCTTCGCCGGCTCCGAACAGATGCTCACACAGTTCATTATTGAAGCGCGGTAAATGCGCCAATACACGCCAGGCCTCCGCCAGCTCCGGCGACAGGCTGTTGAACAGTTCGTGTTGCAGGTAATCGAGCAAGGTGTCGACCCGTTGCTGCGGCTGATTGCTCTGCGCCCAATCGCACTTTTGCAGCAACGCCATACGCACCCCGGCGCACCAGCCACCGGTACGTTGCACAATGCGCCCGGCAACACTCAGCGCTTGCTCGGCAGGCAAATGGTGCAGCACCTGAGCGATTTCACTTTGGCTCAAGGCCAGCGTCACGGGTTCACACTCATACAGCTCATCGTCGAGCAACAGGCGCGGCCAGTTGCACTGCGGGCGCCGGCGCGTGCCGATCCACCAGATCAAGGCCGGACTGCTGACTGCCAACAATCGATCGAGCAAAGCATCCAGCACCGGATCCGGCTGACGGCAATAATCGTCGATAAACAGCCACGTCGATACCGACCAGCGAGCCAGGGCAGCAACCAGGCCGGCTTCATCCGTGTCGATCAAGCCCAGCGCTTGCGTCAACCGCCGACAGAATTCCCCCTTACTGAGCGCGCCGCCCGCCAGCGCTATCCAGTGCACCGAACACTGTGCGGGCGCCTGCAACAGGCATTCGGTGAGCAGTGCACTCTTGCCGCTGCCGGCTGGCGCGCAGATCAGCCTCACCCGTGCCACTGACGCCAGCAATGGTTCGCACAAGCGTGCGCGCGCCTGGTGGTGAGAGGACAGTCGGGGAAGAAATCCGGGGCGATCCAGGCACGGTGTCATGGCGGTCATCGGGTGAGCCTTTTTATCGTTGTACGGTCACCCTAGCCCTCTCCAGTGAGCTTGTTGACGAGTATTCAGCGCGCTGATTGCCAGCCATAAAAAAGGCGACCGTGCGGTCGCCTTTTGTACAGCCGGTGTATCGCAAACGTTACCGAACGCCCTCTGCGCGCAGGGCCGACGGGGTGTAGTCGGCGGCCTTGGCTTCGAAGCCGAATTCGAAGCTGTGTTTCTCTTCGTTCTTCATTCCCAAGGCAATGTAGCGGCCGGCAATGATGTCGTAGAGGGCTTCCAGCGTATAAGCCTGAGCCTGGTGATCGTAGTAGTACTGCGCATGCCCTTCGGCGACCCGCCACAGTTGACCGCGGCCATCGTAGTGATCAACCAGTGCCACCTGCCAGCTGTCCTCGTCGATGTACATGTGGCGCTTGGCATAGATATGCCGCTCGCTCGGCTTCACCGTGCCGATGACTTCCCAGACACGGTGCAATTCATAACGGGTCAGGTCCTGGTTGATGTGCCCGGCCTTGACGATGTCGTCGTACTTGAGCGTCGGTGAATCAAGCTTGTAGCTGTTGTACGGAATGTACATTTCCTTCTTGCCGACCAGTTTCCAGTCATAGCGATCCGGGGCACCGGAAAACATGTCGAAGTTGTCCGAGGTACGCAGACCATCCGCTGCGGTGCCCGGGCCGTCATACGCCACCTGCGGCGCGCGGCGCACCCGGCGCTGACCGGCGTTGTAGATCCACGCCAGGCGCGGTTCCTTCACCTGATCGAGGGTCTCATGCACCAGCAGCACGTTACCGGCCAGACGCGCCGGCGCAGTCACCGATTGCTTGAAGAAGGTCAGCACGTTGGCCGCTTTGTCCGGATCGAGATCCTTCATCAACTGCGGCACGGCGATTTCTTCTTCGAAGCGGATAGGCGTGTAGCTGCCGTTTGTCTGCGGCGTCACCTGCGTGATGATGCGTTTGACGTTGCCACCGTGGTAACGAGTGATGTGGTTCCACAACACCTCGACGCCGTTTTTCGGAATCGGGAAGGCGTAATAGCGATTGCCAGTGAAATTGGCCAGGCCGTTACCATCGTTGATCGTCGTCACGTTCAGCGCACTGCGTTTGGCCGACTCGTAGATGTCCGCCGGGGCGGCGACGGTTCGGTGAGTTGGATAGACCGGGATCTTGTAGGTTTGCGGGTAGCGTTTGAACATCGCCACCTGGCCTTCGGAAAGCTTGTCCTTGTACTTGTCGACGTTGGCCGGGGTGATGGTGAACAACGGTTTTTCGTTGGCGAACGGATCGGCGAGAAAACCCTTGCTGTCCACCGTCCCGGCGTTCTTCGGAATCCCGCCGGTCCATGGCGGAATCGAACCGTCAGCATTACCGGCCTTCTCGGCGCCGAGCGGGGTCAGGCTGGTGCCAAGCTTGTTCGCCTCATCCGCTGACACCGCCGCCATCACGTTGGCCGCCAGCAGACTCAGGGCGAGGACACCACATTGCAGAATCATTTTGCGCATTGCTTTCATCCTTCTCGGGCAGATCAGAAGTTCACGCCGAAGCTCAGGGCCACGAAGTCACGGTCTTCGAGAACGTTGTAGTCACCACCAAAAAAGTCGGTGTAACTGAGGCTCGCGGTGTAGGTGTTGCGATAGTCGGCATCGACGCCGACGCTGATCGCTTTCGCCCCTTCGTTGAACAGCCCGTTAGGGCCGTAGCCGGCGACGTCATGCGACCACGACAGGTTGGGTTTGAGGTTGATGCCGCCGATCACGTTGGCGTAGTCGAGGATGGCCCGGGCGCGGTAGCCCCACGAAGTCGAGGTGACAAAACCGTCGGTGTCGCCACCGAAACCATACTGGCCGTAGACCGAATCACGGCCATAACGCAGCTGGCTGCGCGACTCCAGACCGCCGACATGCACGACCGCCGCTTCACCGACCACGGTCAGACGCTCAGCGCCCAGCACCTGATCGAAGAAGTGCGTGAGCGTGCTCTGGATCTGCGTGACTTCCTTGCGGCGATAGCCCTTGTTGTCCGCACCCGGCGCGGTTACCAGTGGAGATGCCGTGCCACCGGCAATCGGGTTGAGCAGTGCCAGTGTCAGGTCATTGGTGTTGACCTGTACCGGCGCGTTTGGCCGATAGCTGATCTCGCCGGTCCAGGCAGTGCCGGTGGGCAGCGTGGTCGAGAAGCTCGCGCCGTAGAGACGAATGTCTTCCGGGTATTCAAGGTAGTACTGACCGCGCCCGAGCATCACGCTTTGCGCCAGGCCTGAGCCGCTGCCAGGCGCCAGCCCGTTGGCGATACCGACCATCGCCGGCAACGCCGAGAGGGTCGATAGCCCCGCCGTGGTGGTACCCACCGACGGCGTGCGACTGTGGTAATTCATGAAATAGAGACCGTACTCGGTGTCATCACCGAGCCAGCGCAATGCCGTACCCCACTGCCCGGAATCGCGCGCATCGCGGTCGCCGCCACGGGGAATCACCACGCCTTCGCGCGTCACCTGAATGCCTTGGCCAAACGCGGTGGTCAACGGCACCAATGGTGCGATCGCCGGGTTGCCAACGGTGTAACCGTTGTTGCAACCGTCCGCAGCCACATCGACGCCGAAGAACGTGCCGCAGTTGTCGAGAACGGTCTGGTCCCATTCCAGTTGATAGAAACCTTCAACCGAGAGTTTGTCCGTCAGGCTCTGCGAGCCGAACAGCATGTTCACCGGGATCAGGCCTTCCTTGATCTCCGCACCGGGACGCCGGAACGCGGAGACATCGATCGGGTTGATGCTGTTGATCGAGTTGCCAATGAACGTGCTCTCGCCCCAACTCACCACCTGTTTTCCCGCGCGCACGGTGCCCGGCAGGTCAGCGATGGTGTAGTTGTGATACACGAAGGCATCGAGAATCTGCGCACCGGACGACTTGGCGCCCTCCTTGCGGCCACTGTCACTGATCGGCTTGAACTCGCGGTCTTCGTCCTTGAGCTCGAAGTCATACCAATACTTGCCACGCACAAACACACCGGTGTCGCCGTACTTCAGTTCGAGGTCGTGAATACCTTTGAAGATTTTCGAGAAGGTCTCGCCCTTCTTGAAGTTCAAACGCCCGTCATCCCCGGTGGAGGATTGCCCGGTGCCGCCGTTGACCGTGCCGACCAACGACTTGTCGGCATCGCGCAGGCCCCAACTCGCGCCCACCGACAGCGACGAGTCGAACGTCCCCTCGATCTCGCCGATATTGAACGAAACCGCGTGCGCCTGGGCGCAGCAACCCAGAGCCACCGCAGCGGCCAGCGCCTGCGGTGTGAAGATGGCGCGCATTGTTGTTTTTGTCATGCGTCTTCCCCGGTGAGTGACAGAAGGCCCCACCCTACTGCCGGGCAACCGGGTCGATAAGCGCTCCAAGGAGGTATTCGCGTTGTCGCTCGAAAGGATGAATGCCCGCACGCGCCGTGGCTTTGCGCAACTCATGAGTGAGCTGGATGGAGGATCATCAATGCAGCGCATGGCGCACATCGGGTCACGGGACTGTTGCATGCCCCGCAACAGTGCATGTCCGGAATCGGTATTTTTCCTACGCGCTCATGACCTTATTCTGAACGCGCTTTCACGGCAGCCGCCGAAAAGCGCGAAGCCAGCTACGCTGAGTCACTGAAGCGATTGGCAACAGATTTCAGAGGAATCGAAGGATTCGGTTTCTTAACCCCGTGTTCACTGACGTTGATTTGTAGCTCCTTGATCCAACGTCTTACCTTGGCCGCTGCGTTTGCAGCGGCCTTTTTTATGCCTGATGAAAAGTTAAACGCCTCCCTCAGCGAAAAACTTCCGAGAACAATGTCGGACGTTTCTCTGTTCGCAGGAGAACGATGACCGACAAATTGAAAGTCCTGAAAAGTTCTTCCAAAACAAAACCTGTTTACTTACGAAGTTCTCAGATTTTGTAACCTGAAATCTGTTGTAACTTGAAACGCCTCAAACACTCGCCGGTGACATGGACGTCACTATTGGCCGCACTGACTTGCCGGCGACTTATCGCGCACATTCAAAAGGATATGAATATGCAAAAGCCTCCACCATGGGAATTGACCGAGCTATCCATACAACGGCAATAGCGAGCAAAGGCCTGTCACCAAGTGCAGACATTGCAGAACACATTGGCAAGAGAAGAAAATTTGAAATCCACCATATCAATCCGATAAATGAGGGTGGCTCAGTCTACGATATATCCAACCTGACCCTATTAACACCAAAGCAGCATATCGATGCACATTCCAAAAAAGGCGAGACTCCATGATCAAACTTAAAAGCAAACTTGAAGAGTACACAGAGTCGGAATATGCGAGCCTTATCAACAGATTATTTGAGGGAAATTACTCCTCAGAAAAAGAACACGACGCGATAGTCGATAACATTGTGGATACATCGCAGCATCCCAATGGGACAAATATTTTGTATTATCCTGAAGACGGTGTCGAAGACAGCCCTACTGGTGTGCTGATAGCGATAAAACAATGGCGCGCTGCCAACGGAAAACCAGGCTTCAAACCTGAAGAATAACAACCAAGCGAGCAGGCATCTTGGCCTGCTCGCTTGGTTCTCCATTTACAACGAATACTTCTGCAAATTCGCCATCATTTCCTTCAGCGCTTCAATATTGTCCTTCGGATGCGCCGCCCCCTCAAAATCGCAAATCTGCTGCCAGTGCGCCGCGACATCTTCCGGCGAGAACCCGACTCGTGGATCAAAGCCGGCGCCGAGGCTACGCTCCCAACGCACTTTGCCCATCCAGCCACCGCCGACCTCGAACAACCCGGAAGTCTCCTGGCATTGCTCGCTGGCCAGATACACCACCAACGGGCTGACCAGTTCCGGTTTGAGTTGCTCGAACACTTGCGGTGGAATCAAACCCTCGGTCATGCGCGTGCCGCCGGTTGGCGCGATGGCATTGACCAGAATGTTGTTCTTGCGGCCTTCGATGGCCAGGGTGCGGGTCAGGCCGTAGAGACCAAGTTTGGCCATGCCGTAGTTGGACTGGCCAAAGTTGCCGTAGATGCCTGAAGTCGAAGCGGTGAAGATCACCCGGCCATAATTTTGCTCGCGCATATGCGGCCACGCGGCGCGGGTGACTTTGTAGGCGCCTTCGACGTGAACCCGGTAAACCAGATCCCAATCGGCGTCATCCATTTTGTGGAAGGTCTTGTCGCGCAAGATGCCGGCGTTGTTCACCACCACGTCAACACGGCCGAACACATCGAGGGCGTTCTGCACCAGTTTGTCGCCGTCGGTGACGGAGTCGTGGTTGGCCTCGGCGATGCCGCCGGCCTCGCGGATTTCCGCGACCACGCGATCGGCGGCGGAGGCATTGGCGCCCTCGCCCTGAGCCGAGCCGCCGAGGTCGTTGACCAGCACTTTCGCGCCTTGTTTGGCGAACAGCAGAGCGTGCGCCCGTCCGAGGCCACCACCGGCTCCGGTGACGATTACGACTTTATCTTCGAAACGCACAGACTCATTCATCAGGGCAACTCCAGCAGTCCAATGGAACATTGACCCCGAGTGTCAGGCACGGGGCTTTTGGTCACAATGAACACGGTTGGGGCTGAATGGTGTGCGATAAGGCTGAGGGATAGTGAGACACGGTAGTACTAAAAATCAAAAGATCGCAGCCTGCGGCAGCTCCTACACAAATCTATGTAGGAGCTGCCGCAGGCTGCGATCTTTTGATCTTCAGGAGCAGGCGACTTTGCGCGGCGGCTGCACAAAACGCTCGCGAAACTCCAGATAATGCTTGAGCACCTGCACCGGCGCTTCGGTCTGTGGATAGTGACCGATACCCGGTAACTGCACGGTGTCTGCGTCAGGTATCAACTCCCGATAGCGCTCGACCATGTGCGCACCGGAGATCGGGTCGACTTCACCATCAATCAACCGCAGCGGAATTTCCCCACGCTGCATGGCCGCCACCCAGCGGTCGCGCTGAACGCGGCGCTCGGGAATATAGTTGATCAACTTGTGCATGATGCGCGGCCCGCGATTGCTGTCGACCAGGCTCCAGAAATCATCCATCTCGCTTTCACTGGGCCGAGTCTGCGGTCCGAAGATCTGGCGAAAGCTTTTCACCAGGGCATCACGGGTAAACGCGCGGCCGATCATCCAGCCCAGCGGACTGAGCAGCAGCTTTTGCATCAGCACCGGACGATGGGTTTCCGGAAACAGGCCACCGTTGAGGAATACGCAACTGGCGATTTCGATGCGATCTTCGTAATGCCGGGCCAGCAGTTCTTGCGCAACGCTGTCGCCGTAATCGTGCGCCAGCACATGCACCGGTTGCTCGATCTGCAAATGCGCGAGCAATGCCTGTTGCAGATCGGCCTGTTCCAGCAGGCTGTAGGTGTGATTGAGTGGTTTCGCCGAGTCGCCAAAACCCAGCATGTCACAGGCGATCATCCGATAGCGCTGAGCCAGTGGCTGCCACAGGTAATGCCAATCCCAACTCGCCGTCGGGAAGCCATGGATCAGCAGCAGCGGCTCACCCTGCCCCGTCGTCCAGTAACGAATCGGCTGGCCACGGAAGACAAACGTCTGGCTGCGTTTGCGCCAGACACACAGAGGAATCTCGGCGAGAGGCATTAGAGTTTATACCCCGGGTCTTGTTTATCGAGTTTGCGCAGCAACGCTGGCCAGGCCAGCGCGCCACCCATGCCTTGAGCACTTTTGGTGACGCCGGCGATCATCGCTTTGGCGCCCGCCAGAATCTGCGGTTCGATGACGATGAGTTCCGCGCCACCGGTTTGCGCCATCACCTGGATGTCGCAGGCGCGCTGGAAGGTGAACATCATCAGAAAGGTGTCGGCGATGGTGCCGCCACAGGTCAGCAGTCCGTGGTTGTGCAGCATCAGGAAATTGTTTTCGCCCAGATCGGCCTGCAAGCGCGCCTTTTCTTCGTGGTTCAGCGCCACGCCTTCATAGGCGTGACAGGCCAGGCTCGACAGCACGAACAGCGACTGCTGGCTGATCGGCAACACGCCTTGCTTTTGCGCCGACACCGCGACGCCCGACGCGGTGTGGGTATGCAGCACGCAAACCACATCGTGCCGCACTTCGTGCACAGCACTATGGATGGTGTAGCCAGCGGGATTGATCTCGTAAGGGCTGTCCATGAGCTTGTTGCCGGCCTGATCGACTTTCACCAGGCTCGACGCAGTGATCTCATGGAACATCAGGCCGAACGGATTGATCAGGAAATCTTCGGTGCCCGGCACCTTGGCGGAAATGTGCGTGAAGATCAGATCGTCCCAGCCATGGGCGGCGACCAGACGATAACAAGCGGCGAGATCGACACGGGTCTGCCATTCCGCGGCACTGACCTGGTCTTTGACATTCAGGGACGATTGGACGGGGGCTACGCTCACTGTATGCACCTCTGCGTTCTTATTGTTCTGCACGTGACAGCAGTCTAGTCAGGTGCAGGCAATCGCGTAGTTGCATTGGCAGCCAGCTTGATGACTGATCGAGTCAGCGATGCAAACAGCTTGGATCCATGTCAAAGCAACGACGCCAACAAAGGCGCGGCGAACAGATTGAGCAGTCCGGTGAGGACCATCACCAGGCCCGCCACAGAGCCTTCTTCACCGCCGACTTCGTGCGCCCGACTGACCCCGGCTCCGTGTGCGCCCACACCGAACAACGCGCCCCGCGCCAGGGCGCTCCGCAACGGCAGCCACTTGAGCAGAACCCCGCCAAGCATCGCGCCGAACACGCCAGTGAACATCACGAACACGGCGGTCAATTCTGGTACGCCGCCGAGGTTTTGTGCCAACGGCATGGCGAACGGCGTGGTGATCGAGCGTGGCACCAGCGACAGCGTCACCGAACTGTCGAGCGCCAATGCCTTGGCCAAGCCGAACGAGGTGCCAATCGAAGCCGCACTGCCCGCCACCATGCCCAGCATCAGCGCCGACCAGTGCCGTATCAATAAATGTCGTTGCTGCCAGATCGGCACGGCGAAGGCGACGGTCACCGGGCCCAGTACCAGCATCAGCCAATGAGTGTTGCTGGAATATTCGGCGTACGCGGTGTGCAGCGGTACGGCGAGCGCGAGAAGCAACGCCGGCACCAGGATCAGCGGCGACAACACATAACGCCCGGTGCGCCGATAAATCCAGCGGCTGAACAAGTACGCCAACAACGTGAAGGCGAGCCAGAACATCGGCATCCATTCAAGCTTCATGGGAACGCCTCGCGCGCACGGCCAGTTCCACGGTGAACGCGGTCACCAGCATCACCATCAAGGTGCTGGCGGCGATCACCAGCAAAATCCGCCAGCCGTCATCGCGCAGCAACGTGCCGTAATCGAGCAGGCTCATCAACGCGGGAATGAAAAACAGCAACATCTCGGCCATCAACAGGCCCGCGCCCAATTGCAGCGCTGCCGGTTTGACCCAGCCGAACGCGAACGCCAGCAGCAACAGCGCCATGCCAATCACCCCGCCAGGAATAGGCCAGGGCAACCACGCGGCGATCAGGCAGCCGAGCAGGTAGAGCCCGAGCAGTACGGCAAGTTCGACGAACAGACGGGAAAAGTGTTTGAGACGGGCGGCGTTCATGAGGTCGGCTCCTTACAGAAGCCTATTTTACGAAGCGACCTGCCATCCCCGAAGCGAATTGTTAGACTCGTAGCCATTCCAAACTGGAATCAGACTTATGGAACTCAAACAGCTGCGCAGTTTTGTCGAAGTCATGCATCAGGGCGGTTTTACCCAAGCGGCGAAAACCCTGCACATCAGTCAATCAGCGGTGAGTAAACAGGTCGCGCAATTGGAGCAAAGCCTCGGCACGCCGCTGCTCGAGCGGCTCGGCTCACAGCTGCGCCTGACCGCCGCTGGCAGCGTGGTGCTGCAACGCGCCGAAGCCATGCTGCGTTTGCGCAATGAGCTGCTGGTCGAGTTGGACGACCTCAGTCATCTGGCCCGTGGCGAGCTGCGCCTCGGTCTGCCGCTGTTGGGCAGTGATGCCCTGTTTGCCGGGCTATTCGCCGAATACCGCCGGCGCTATCCGAACATCAGCGTGCAGTTACTCGAGGGCGGCAGCCGTCATATCGAGCAAGCTGTGCTCAACGGTGAACTGGAATTGGGTGGCAGTCTGTTGCCGAAGGATCCGCAGTTTGACTGTCAGCCGTTCTGCGACGAGAAGCTCGATGCGTTGCTGCCGGTCGATCACCCACTGGCCGAGCGCGGCGAGATCGGCCTGGAGGAACTGGCCGACACACCGTTCCTGCTTTATCAACGCAGCTTCGTGCTCAACGACCGCTTGCTGCAGGCGTGCCAGCAAATGGGCTTCACGCCGAAGGAAGGCGGGCGCAGCGGGCAGGCGGATTTTCTCGCAGCGCTGGTCGCCGCCGGGCAAGGCGTGGTCCTGTTGCCCAGGGTGGTCGCACGCGGGCTGGTGCGGCCAGGCGTGGTGCGCCTGACCTTGCGCGCGCCGGATTATCTGCGTTGGGACATCGCGTTTATCTGGCGTCAGGGCGCTTATCTGTCGAAAGCCGCGCAGGCGTGGCTGGCACTTTTACGCGAGCGGCCGATCAGCCCTTGAGTGCGTCGATCAACTGCGCCAGCCATGGCTCGGCGTCGGTTTCCGGGGTCACGCTTTCGCTGGCATCAATGCGCAGCATGTCCTGCACCTCACGCACGCCCAGCTCGCCGAACAGTTCGCGCATCTGCTCGCCACCACCGCAGAACGTGTCGCCATAACTGGCGTCGCCCAACGCAATAACGGCACCGGGCAAACCGCGCCAGGCTGCCGGCAACTGATCGCGAATGGTCGAATACAACGGTTGCAGGTTATCCGGCAACTCACCCATGCCAGTAGTCGAGGTCACGGCGAGCAACGCTTCGGGACCGAACGCTTGAAGGTCCGTCAGGCTGGCGCGCGAGTTGTAGAAGGTTTCAAAGCCAGCGGCTTTCAACAGGTTCTGGGCGTGGCGGGCGACTTCTTCGGCGGTGCCGTAGACCGAACCGGAGAGGATGGCGACTTTCATCAATCTGATCCTGAAACTGAAAAAATGAGCGGCGATAGTAGCAGCCTGAACTGCAAAGCTGCGATTGGATCTCATCTGCCGATAATGGCCAGTAGACAGCGCCGATGGTTCTTCTAGAATGCGAGCCACTGACAACTCTTGAAAGGATTCAAAGATGATCAAAGCCAGTCTGCTGCAAATGGTGATCAATGCGTCGAACGACGGCATCGTGGTCGCCGAAAAAGAAGGTGAGCAGGACAACATTCTGATCTACGTCAACCCCGCTTTCGAACGTCTCACCGGTTACAGCAGCGAAGAGATTCTCTACCAGGACTGCCGGTTTTTGCAGGCAGGAGATCGCGATCAAGAGAGTCTTGAGCTGATTCGCAACACGCTGCGCGACGGCGGAACGTGCCGGGAAATCCTGCGCAACTATCGCAAGGACGGCACGCCGTTCTGGAATGAACTGTCGCTTTCAACGGTGAATGCTGATGATGGAATGACTTATACCGTCGGCGTGCAGAAAGACGTAACGGTTCAGGTCAAAGCTCAGCAGCGTGTTGTACAGCTCGAGGCAGAGATTGCGGCGCTACGTGCAGAGCTGGCGCAGCTGAAAGCGACGAACGGTTCAAACAAAACAGCGAACTAATTGTCATTAACTACAATCACCAATGACTTTGTAACTATTCCTTTCGAGTTAGCCATGCAGCGCGACGCCCTCCTCACTCAGGATGAGCTGGATTTCATCCAGACCATGCAGCACAACCCGCAACTGAACGTGCGGGATGCGACGTCGAGTCTGCTGGTCAATGGCGGATCGCAGATTCGTGATTTGCTCACGCGTCTCGCGGCTCATGAGCAAGTGACCATTCAGGCCAACTTCGAAAATCAGCAAATGACTTTTCCGTTGCACCTGGTGGAAGACGAGTTTCATGCGCTGCATTTGCGCCTCGGCGTTCCGAGCATTTACGAAGACGGCCCGATGGTGCGCCCATGGCGGCTGGTGCTCGAAGAGCCGGTAGCGCTGGAAAATGCCAAAGGCCAGCCAGGCATGATGTGGGTGCACGAGGTGTCGCACAAAGGTGTGTTGCTGGAAATGCGCAACAAGACCAAACCACCCAAGCACTTTGCCTTGTGGTTCAGCCCTTCGGGGTATGAGCGGATTGCATTGCGCGGCAATTTCGAACGGGAAACCGAACACGGCTTCTACGCTTACGAGCTGAACCAGACCGATGCCGATGAAACCGAACGTCTGCGTCAGTTCATCCTGCAACAGCATCGCTTGACCCATCCTGCCCTGCACACCTGATTTTCAGGTATCCAGTTTTCCGGCAAGAAACTGCGTCAGACGCTGACGCATGGTTGCACCTTCGTTACCAATACAGCCAATCGAACTTGCCGCCAGACTGTCCTGCGCCAGATCGGCTGCATCCCCCGCCAGTAACAGCTGACAATCGAGACTCAACGCCAGCCGATGCAGGCGCCGTGGCAATTGCGCGCTGGGCGCATGATTGGAAAACAGCACCAGCGCTTCGGGTTTGATCTTCTCGCAAATCAGTGTCAGCTCGTCGAACGGCTGGCCTGTGGTCAGCACCCGCACGCCCGATTCGCTGGTACTCAGAAATAACGCCGCCACCAGCAATTCCAGTTCGCGGCACTGACCGGCCAAGGCGCTGACGACGATCCTGCGTGGCTGGGAAGCGCGCAACGTGACGATTCGCTGCAACACTCGCGCGCGGAGAAAACCATCGAAAAACAGCCATTCGCTGGTTTGCCCGAACGCGTCCTGGCGCTGCAACAATGCTCGCCAGAGCGGCATCAGAATGTCCTGAAAGACCACGGCCAATGAATACGAAGAAAATATCTGGCCATAGACCCGATCCATTTCCTGATCATCGAACGAACTGATCGCGCGCTGCACCTGATGCTGCCATTGCAGATAGTCCGCCTGCACCAGATCGTCGGAAATGATGTGCGCCAGCGCTTTCAAGGGTTCGGTCTTGGCGAGAATCCTGCCGATCTTGCTGACCGCTACGCCACGGTCGATCCATTCGACGATGCTGCGAACGCGCTCGATATCGTTCATCGAATACAGCCGATGCCCACTTTCGGTGCGTGTTGGCTCGATTAATCCGTAGCGTCGCTCCCATGCACGCAAGGTAACCGGGTTGACGCCGGTCAACCGCGAGACTTCGCGGATGGGGAACAGATCCTCGCGTTCAATCGCCGTAGATGCCTGAGAAACAGGGAGTACGTCAGTTATGACGGGCATTGTGCGGTCAACTTCCATGCTGGTTAATTGGATCCCATTCTACTCCTGACCGCCCTTCATCGTTCAAGTACAGATCTGCGACGAATGTCGCTGGTGTAATCGCTAAAATCAGGAATAATCCTTGCTTGTTGAAAAGCGCAGGCCTCTACCCCGGCCTGCGTCAGGCGAACTTCCTACCCGGAACGACGCAACCGAAATACGGAGATACACAATGTCTACTTCCCCCGTCACGTTGATGGTTGCGCGTCGCGTTGCCGATGGCCGCTATCAGGATCTGATTGCCTGGCTGCGCGAAGGCGAACAGCTGGCCACCGACTTTCCCGGTTATCTCGGCTCCGGCGTGCTCGCTCCGCCGCCCGGCGATAACGAATTCCAGATTATTTTCCGCTTCGTCGATGAACAGACCCTGCATGCCTGGGAGCACTCCGCTTCGCGCACTGCGTGGCTGGATCGTGGCAGCGATCTGTTTGCGCATCCGAAGGAACATAGAGTCAGCGGTATCGAAGGCTGGTTCGGTGCAGCCGGTCAGCGTCCTGCTCGCTGGAAGCAGGCGGTAGCAATCTGGCTGGCGTTCTTTCCGGTGTCGCTGCTGTTCAACTTTGTCCTCGGCCCACTGCTCGCTGAAATGAGCTTGTTGCCGCGTGTGTTGATCAGCACGGCGTGCCTGACACCTTTGATGGTTTACTTCTTTATTCCACTGTCGACGCGCCTGCTGGCGAACTGGCTGAACAGCACGCCGGTGCGACTGCCGGTGACGGCAGCACCTCAGAAACATTGAAGATCGCAGCCTCGTTGCACTCGACAGCTCCTACGGGAACGTAAGCCGGCCTGTGCAGGAGCTGCCGCAGGCTGCGATCTTTTCCGGCGTGTCGCTGTTATAGTTTTTGCTCCCTCCGCGATGCGAGCCGTTCATGCCAGATTCCGCAGCCCCGATCCTCATCACCGGCGCCGGCCAGCGAGTCGGCCTGCATTGTGCGCAGCGTTTGCTCGAGGATGGTCATCGCGTCATCTTCACCTACCGCACTGAACGTCCCGGCGTGCAGACATTGCGTGATCTGGGCGCCCTCGGAATGTTCGCCGACTTCTCCAGCGAAGCCGGGATTCTCGCCTTCATCACTGAACTGAAAAACCATACCGACAGCCTGCGCGCCATCGTGCATAACGCCTCCGAATGGCTGGCCGAAACCCCGGGCAGCGAGACCGAAGCCTTCACGCGCATGATCAATCTGCACATGCTTGCCCCCTACCTGATCAACCTGCACTGCGCCGATTTGCTGCAGTGCTCGACGCCCGCCGACATCATCCACATCAGCGACGACGTCACCCGCAAGGGCAGCAGCAAACACATCGGCTATTGCGCCAGTAAAGCCGGGCTCGACAGCCTGACCCTGTCCTTTGCCGCGCGTTATGCGCCAGCCATCAAGGTCAACGGCATCGCGCCGGCCCTGCTATTGTTCAATCCCGACGACGACGCGGCGTACCGCGCCAAGGCCCTGGCCAAATCCGCGCTGGGTATCGAACCCGGCAGTGAAGTGATCTATCAGAGCCTGCGCTACCTGCTCGACAACCCCTATGTCACCGGGACGACCCTGACCGTCAACGGCGGACGGCACATCAAATAAGCCGCTTCGCGAGGATGTTCCATGACCCGCTCACTGCCCGAGAACTACCGCGACATCCTCATCGGCCTCGGTGAAGATCCCGACCGTGAAGGACTGCTCGACACCCCGGCGCGCGCGGCCAAGGCCATGCGATACCTGTGTCACGGTTATGAACAGAGCGTCGACGAGATCGTCAATGGCGCGCTGTTTGCCTCGGACAGCGACGAGATGATCATCGTCGCCGACATCGAGCTGTATTCTTTGTGCGAACATCACCTGCTGCCCTTCATCGGCAAGGCCCATGTGGCTTATATTCCGACGGGCAAGGTGCTGGGGTTATCGAAGATCGCGCGGCTGGTGGACATGTTTGCCCGGCGCCTGCAGATTCAGGAAAACCTCACCCGACAGATCGCCGATGCGGTGCAACAGGTCACCGATGCCGCCGGTGTCGCCGTGGTCATCGAAGCCAGACACATGTGCATGATGATGCGCGGCGTTGAAAAACAGAATTCGACGATGAACACCTCGGTCATGCTCGGCGCCTTCCGCGAGTCGAGCAACACCCGCCAGGAGTTCCTGCAATTGATTGGACGGAGCAAGTAAATGCCACAACTTCAACCGGGAATGGCGCGCATCCGGGTCAAGGATCTGCGCTTGCGCACCTTTATCGGGATCAACGAGGACGAAATCCTCAACAAGCAGGATGTACTGATCAACGTGACAATCCTGTATGCCGCACAAGAAGCGGTGCGTGACAACGACATTGATCACGCGCTGAACTACCGCACCATCACCAAGGCGATCATCGCCCACGTCGAGGGCAATCGCTTTGCGCTGCTCGAACGCCTGACTCAGGAATTGCTCGATCTGGTGATGAGTAACGGTTCGGTGCTGTACGCCGAAGTCGAAGTCGACAAGCCGCATGCGCTGCGTTTTGCCGAGTCGGTATCGATAACGCTCGCGGCAAGCCGCTGAGCTTCAAGCTTCAAGCTTCAAGCTTCAAGCTTCAAGCTTCAAGCGGTAAGCTAACGGCCGACCCCGATCCAATCTTGCAGCTTGAAGCTTGCCGCTCAAAGCTGTCTCGCAGAGACCCCCATGACTGATCAACAACGCCTCGAACTCGAAGCCGCCGCCTTTCGCCGGCTGGTCGCCCATCTGGACAGCCGCAAGGACGTGCAGAATATCGACCTGATGAACCTCGCCGGCTTCTGCCGCAACTGCCTGTCGAAGTGGTACAAGGCCGAAGCCGACGAGCGCCAGATCGAGGTCAGCCTCGACGACGCCCGCGAAGTGGTTTACGGCATGCCGTACGCCGAATGGAAAGCCCAATATCAGCAAGAAGCCAACGCTGAACAACAAGCAGCGTTCGCCAAAGGAAAAACCCATGAGTGATCTGAATACCCTGCGCGCCAGTCTGAAGAGCGGCGATCATGCTTTCGCCGACACCCTGGCCTTCATTGCTGCCGGTTACGACTACCAGCCGCAAGCGTTCAACAACGGTGGCGTGGAAAACGCCGCCGGGCAGAACGAAGGCTCGTGCAAGACCTTGGGTCTGGCGCTGCTGGAAGGGCTGAGCGATGAAGAAGCGCTGTTGGCGTTTGGTGAGCATTACCGTTCGGTGGTCGCGACGCCAGAGGGCAGTGATCACGGCAATATCCGGGCGTTGATCAAGCATGGTCTGGCCGGCGTCAAATTCACCGCGCAACCCCTGACCCGCCGCTGATCAAGATCAAAAGATCGCAGCCTTCGGCAGCTCCTACACCGTGATCGTTCCCACGCTCCGCGTGGGAATGCAGCCGGGGACGCTCCGCGTCCCATCGGACGCAGAGCGTCCAGATGAGGCATTCCCACGCAGAGCGTGGGAACGATCATCACGTGGCTGAATCTGCGGGCACAAAAAAACCGGCCAATATGGCCGGTTTTTTTATGTCTGCGATTTAGAACGAAGCGTTCTGCAGACCGTCCAGGTAACGCTCGGTGTCCAGTGCCGCCATGCAGCCGGCGCCGGCCGAGGTGATCGCCTGGCGGTAAACGTGGTCAGCCACGTCACCGGCGGCGAAGATACCTTCAACGCTGGTCGCAGTGGCATTGCCTTCACGGCCGCCCTGCACCACCAGGTAACCGTCTTTCAGGGTCAACTGGCCTTCGAACAGCGAAGTGTTCGGGGTGTGGCCGATGGCGATGAACACGCCGTCGACGGTGATTTCGTCGAAGCTGCCGTCGTTGTTCTTCAGACGCGCGCCGGTCACGCCCATGTTGTCGCCCAAGACTTCGTCGAGGTTGGCGTTCAACTTGAGGATGATCTTGCCTTCAGCGACGCGAGCGTTGAGCTTGTCGATCAGGATCTTCTCGGCGCGGAAGGTTTCGCGACGGTGGATCAGGGTCACGGTGCTAGCGATGTTGGCCAGGTACAGTGCCTCTTCAACAGCGGTGTTGCCGCCGCCGACCACTGCAACTGGCTTGTTGCGGTAGAAGAAACCGTCGCAGGTCGCGCAGGCCGAAACGCCTTTGCCCATGAACGCTTCTTCCGATGGCAGGCCCAGATAACGCGCGCTGGCGCCAGTGGCGATGATCAGGGCGTCGCAGGTGTAAGTCGCGCTGTCGCCGGTCAGGGTGTAAGGCTTGGCGGCGAAGTCGACGGCGTTGATGTGATCGAACACGATCTCGGTTTCAAAACGCTCGGCGTGTTCACGCATGCGCTCCATCAGCACAGGGCCGGTCAGACCGTGGACGTCGCCCGGCCAGTTGTCGACTTCGGTGGTGGTGGTCAGTTGACCGCCAGCCTGCATGCCGGTGATCAGCAGTGGCTTGAGGTTGGCACGGGCCGCGTATACCGCAGCGCTGTAACCGGCAGGGCCGGAACCGAGAATAATCACTCGCGAATGACGGACTTCAGACATGACCTGCTCCTGTTGACCGGGCCGAAAAACAGACCCGGATCGCCGGACTGCCGGCGGGAATAAAAAAGGACTGTGGATAACCTTGGGGAAGGCGTGAGCTCGACAGTCCTGTAAAAAGTTGGGTGCAGCGTATCGAGGGGGGCAAGATTAAGGAAATACGGTTTAACAATCCAGCTCATAGGTGGTCTCTATGCCGACACACTGACGAGATGGACGTCTTTGTTACAGTGAATGTCGATCGCTCTGCCGCGCTTTCGCCACCCGTGCAAAGTCGGTAAGGTCGGCGCGTTTTCCCTTGCTCGGAGCACCTTATGCCCGCCCCCGTTCTGTCCGGCCCGCAATACCTGCGCGAAGGCCTCAAACTGGTCTTGAGCCCAGGCTTGCGCCTGTTCGTGTTGTTGCCGCTGCTGATCAACCTGGTGCTGTTCGTCGGATTGATTTATCTGGCCGGCCACCAGTTCAGCCTCTGGGTCGATACGCTGATGCCGTCGCTGCCCGAATGGCTGAGTTTCCTCAGTTACATCCTCTGGCCTTTGTTCGTGGTGCTGGTGGCGCTGATGGTGTTCTTCACCTTCACCATGCTCGCCAACGTGATCGCCGCGCCGTTCAACGGTTTCCTTGCGGAAAAAGTCGAAGTGGTGGTGCGCGGCACCGATGACTTTCCGGCGTTCAGCTGGGGTGAACTGATTGCGATGGTCCCGCGCACCCTCGCCCGGGAAATGCGCAAACTGGGCTACTTCCTGCCCCGCGCCATCGGCCTGTTCATCCTCTCGTTCATCCCGGTGGTAAACATCATCGCTGCACCGCTGTGGCTGCTGTTCGGCGTATGGATGATGGCGATCCAGTACATCGACTACCCGGCGGACAACCACAAACTGGGCTGGAACGAGATGCTCGCCTGGCTGCGGCAGAAGCGCTGGCAGAGCATGAGTTTTGGCGGGATCGTCTATCTGGTGCTGCTGATTCCGGTGGTCAACATTCTGATGATGCCGGCGGCTGTTGCAGGCGCGACACTGTTCTGGGTGCGTGAGCGTGGCGCGGAAAATCTGGTGACCCAGCGCTAGGTTCGTCACAAATCCATCATCCGAACGTCACAAGCACGACATGGCCTCAGTCGACACTGAGGTCATGACGACAGCTCTACATATCACCCTGATCAGCGAAACCTTCCCACCGGAAATCAACGGCGTGGCCAATACGCTTGGCCGCTTGTGCGATGGACTGCGCGCGCGTGGGCATCAGGTCGAATTGGTGCGCCCGCGTCAGGCCGGCGATCCGCAGCGCAGTGAGGATGATGCGCTCCTGTTATGTCGGGGCTGGCCACTGCCGGGGTACCCGGGGCTGCAATGGGGGCAGTCGTCGATGCATAAACTGCTGCGGCGCTGGAAGCGCCAGCGTCCCGATGTGCTGTACATCGCCACGGAAGGCCCGCTCGGGTTGTCGGCGCTGCGGGCGGCGCGCCGTTTGGGGATTTCGGTGGTCAGCGGTTTCCATACCAATTTTCAGCAGTACACCAGTCAGTACGGCCTCGGCTTGCTGACGCGGATGCTCACGCATTATCTGCGCTGGTTTCACAATCGTTCGGCCATGACGCTGGTGCCGAGTGTCAGCCAACGCCTGGAGCTGGAGCGGCGGCATTTCGAGCGGTTGGCGTTGTTGTCGCGTGGTGTCGACAGCCAGTTGTTTCATCCGAGCAAACGCCTGAATGCCTTGCGTGAGCAATGGGGGCTGGGCGAGCGCGATATCGCCGTGATTCACGTAGGACGCCTCGCCCCGGAGAAAAATCTGGGCTTGCTCAAGCGCAGTTTCGACACCCTGCGCAGCAGTTATCCACAGCGCAATCTGAAACTGATCGTGGTTGGCGACGGTCCGCAACGGTTAGCGCTGGAAAAGGAACTGCCCGAGGCGATTTTCTGCGGTGCGCAGCGCGGTGAAGCGTTGGCGGCGCACTATGCGTCCGGGGATCTGTTTGTGTTTCCAAGCCTGACGGAAACCTTCGGCAATGTGGTGATGGAGGCGTTGGCTTCAGGGTTGGGCGTGGTGGCTTACGATCAGGCTGCGGCGGCGCAGCACATTCGCCACGGTTACAACGGCGTGTTGGCGATGCCGGGTGATGAGCAGGCGTTTTGCGAGGCGGCGGCGTGGTTGCTGGAGGAGGATGAGACGTTGCGTTGCGTGCGCCTGAATGCGCGGCAGCATGCGAGTCGCCAGGGGTGGGCGGCGATCATTGAGCAGTTTGAGGAGCACTTGCGTGGGGCTTGTGTGGGGGAGCAAGTGGTGCCGAATGCGCAGACATTGCCTTGAGTTCAGGCGACTCGGAGACCGTCATCGCGAGCAGGCTCACTCCTACAGGGGAACGCCTTCCAATTGTAGGAGTGAGCCTGCTCGCGAAGGGATCATTGAGAACGCCGCTTAAACCAGCGTCATCAACGCCTCACGGCTGAACGGCAGAATATCCTGCTCACGCCCTTCGCGAACTTTTTGCGCCCAGTCCGGGTCGACCAGCAACGCACGGCCCACGGCCACCAGATCGAATTCCTCTTTGTTCAGACGCTCCAGCAGATTCTCCAGACTGGCCGGTTGCGCGACCTTGTCGGTGTTGACCATGAATTGCAGGAACTCGCCATCGAGGCCAACACTGCCGACGGTGATGGTCGGTTTGCCGGTCAGCTTGCGGGTCCAGCCCGCCAGGTTCAGCTCGGAGCCGTCGAACTCCGGCTCCCAGAAACGCCGCGTCGAGCAGTGGAAAATATCCACGCCGGCGTCAGACAAAGGCTTGAGGAACTCGCCCAGTGCTTCTGGGGTTTGCACCAGACGCGCGGTGTAATCCTGCTGCTTCCACTGCGAGAAGCGGAAGATGATCGGGAAACCTTCGCCGACTGCTGCACGCACCGCTTGAATCAGCTCGATGGCGAAACGTGAACGATTGGCCAGGCTGCCGCCGTATTCGTCGGTGCGCTGGTTGCTGCCTTCCCAGAAGAACTGGTCGACCAGATAGCCGTGGGCACCGTGGATTTCCACGCCGTCCATACCGATGCTTTGTGCGTCCTTGGCGGCTTGGGCGAATGCGGCGATTACGTCCTTGATGTCCTGTTGGGTCATGCCGTGCACCACGACCTGACCGTCCTTGAGTTTTTCCGACGGACCGTAAGCCGGCACGCTGGCGTCCGGCTCGGTGCCGATGCGGCGTACGCTGCCGACATGCCAGAGTTGCGGAACGATCTTGCCGCCTTCAGCGTGAACAGCGTCGACGACTTTCTTCCAGCCGGCCAACGGCGCTTGACCAAAGAATTGCGGCACGTTCGGGTAACCGTTGGAGGCGATGTGGCCGACGGTGGTGCCTTCGGTGATGATCAGGCCGACACCGGCGGCTGCGCGACGGCGGTAGTACTCAATGACTTTCGAATTCGGCACGCCACCCGGGGAGAAGGAGCGGGTCATCGGCGCCATGACCACGCGGGTCGGCAGTTCGAGGGCACCGAGGTGGAACGGTTTGAACAAGGCTTGAACGGGCATCGAAGGGCTCCACAGAAAAGGCTTTATGACGGCGATAATATGGAGAGTCGAAGCCGTTGAACAGCATTATTGATTTTGGTGATTAAGGATCAGAAACGAAAAGACCGCAGCCCCGTCAGTCCCGTGTAGGAGCTGCCGAAGGCTGCGATCTTTTGATCTTGCTGTTTCAGCTCAGCGCTTTTTCAATCGCATGAACAATGGTCGGATCATCCGGCGCCGTGCGCGGCGAGAACCGCGCCAATACGCGGCCGTCCTTGCCGAGCAAAAACTTTTCGAAATTCCAGGTGATGTCACCGGGAAACTCCGCGCCCTCGCCCGCCAGCAGGCGATAGAGCTGATGCCGTTCGTGACCGTTGACTTCGAGCTTGCTCGACAACGGAAACGTCACGCCATAGTTAAGGCTGCAGAAATCCTGAATTTCCTTTTCAGAACCGGGTTCCTGGCCGGCAAACTGGTTGCACGGCAGGCCCAGCACACTGAAGCCTTTGCCTTTGAATTGCTGATAGAGGTTTTCCAGCGCCGCGTACTGAGGGGTCAAGCCGCACTTGGAGGCGACGTTGACCACCAGCACGACTTGGCCCTTGAACGGCGCCAGCGGTAGCTCCTGACCATCCAGGGCTGTCAACTTAAGGTCGTGAAAAGCACTCATGACGAACTCCAGGATTCCGATGTTCTACTCGAAACAGCCACTTGGCGAGGCCACCAAGGACAGCCGCGGACTAAAAAGGCGCCCGCAGGCGCCTCTCCAGTACTCGAAGCTTAGCGCAGAAAATCAGTGGTGATGGCCACCTTCGCCATGGACGTGGCCATGAGCGATTTCTTCCTGGCTGGCATCACGGATGTCAACGATCTTCACTTTGAAGTTCAGACGCTGACCGGCCAACGGGTGGTTGCCGTCGACGGTCACGTCGTCGCCGTCGAGGTCACGGATGGTGACGATCTGCATCTGGCCGTCCGGCGCCGAAGCGTGGAACTGCATGCCGACTTCCAGCTCGTCAACGCCTTCGAACATGCTGCGGCTCAGGGTGCTGACCAGCTCGGCGGCGTATTCGCCGTAAGCGTCTTCCGGTTCAACGGCGACTTCCAGTTCGTCACCAACCGTTTTGCCTTCCAGCGCTTTTTCCAGGCCCGGGATGATGTTGCCTGCGCCTTGCAGGTAGACCAGCGGAGCGCCGCCGGCGGAGCTGTCGATGACCTCACCAGCGTCGTTGGTCAGGGTATAGTCGATGGAGACAGCCTTATTGGCGGCGATCAGCATGGGGCGAGACCTTTTGCAGAAGAATATAGAAAGGCCAAGTTTAGCGAAGCAATCGCGCGAAAGCGAACACAACCCGGACAAACGGGTTTCGACGATCACAGGCTTCCATCAGGACGAAGACGCTCATTGGGTGGTCGAGCTTTCCTGTGGCCACACCCAGCACCTGCGCCACCAGCCGCCGTGGCAATCCCGCGCCTGGGTGCTCGACCCGGCGCAACGTATTGAAAAAATAGGCCAAGCCTTTGCCTGCGGTTGGTGCGCACAAGGCTCGGTTAGCGATAACCTTGGCGACTGAATTTCGGTAGGTCGTCAGACATAAGCGACCGCCATTGCCATGCAACTTTAGAGAATTCGCATGCAAACTTTTTTTATCGCCCCCACCGATTTTGGCGTGGGTCTGACCTCCATCAGCCTCGGGCTGGTGCGCACGCTTGAGCGCGCAGGCCTCAAAGTCGGCTTCTTCAAGCCGATTGCCCAGCCGCATCCGGGTGACACCGGCCCTGAGCGTTCCACCGAACTGGTAGCGCGCACTCACGGCCTGAAACCGCCGCAACCGCTGGGCCTGGCCCACGTCGAGCGGATGCTTGGCGACGGTCAGCTCGATGAACTGCTTGAAGAAATCATCACCCTCTATCAGCAAGCGGCCATCGGCAAAGACGTGCTGGTCGTCGAAGGCATGGTGCCGACCCGCAGCGCCAGCTACGCCGCACGGGTCAACTTGCACCTGGCCAAGAGCCTCGACGCCGAGGTGATTCTGGTCTCGGCGCCGGAAAACGAAGTGCTCGCCGAACTGTCCGGCCGGGTCGAATTGCAGGCGCAACTGTTCGGTGGGCCGAAAGACCCGAAAGTCCTCGGCGTGATCCTCAACAAGGTCAAAACCGACGAGAGCATGGACGCCTTCGCCACGCGTCTGAAAGAGCATTCGCCGTTGCTGCGCAGCGGTGATTTCCGCTTGCTCGGTTGCATCCCGTTCCAACCCGAACTCAACGCACCACGCACCCGCGACGTCGCCGACCTGATGGGCGCGCAAGTGCTCAATGCCGGCGACTACGAAGCCCGGCGGATGACCAAAATCATCATTTGCGCACGGACCATGCGCAACACCGTCGAGCTGCTCAAGCCCGGCGTGCTGGTGGTGACGCCAGGGGACCGCGACGACATCATCCTCGCCGTCAGCCTCGCGGCGATCAACGGCGTGCCGCTGGCCGGCCTGCTGCTGACCAGCGACACGCTGCCGGATCCGCGCATCATGGATCTGTGCCGTGGCGCGTTGCAGGCCGGTTTGCCGGTGTTGTCGGTGAGCACTGGCTCTTACGACACGGCCAACCTGCTCAACGGTTTGAACAAGGAAATCCCCATTGATGACCGCGAGCGTGCGGAGATCATCACCGATTTCGTCGCCAGCCATCTCGACGCCAAATGGCTGCATCAGCGCTGCGGCACGCCACGGGAAATGCGCCTGTCGCCGGCGGTGTTCCGTTATCAATTGATCCAGCGCGCGCAAGCGGCGAACAAGCGCATCGTCCTGCCTGAAGGCAGCGAGCCGTTCACTGTGCAAGCGGCGGCGATCTGTCAGGAACGCGGGATTGCCCGTTGCGTGTTGTTGGCCAAACCTGCAGATGTCGAAGCCGTCGCCCGCGCCCAAGGCATCGTCTTGCCGCCTGGGCTGGAGATTCTTGATCCCGATCTGATCCGCGAGCGCTACGTCGAGCCGATGGTGGCCCTGCGCAAAACCAAAAGCCTTAATGCGCCGATGGCCGAGCAGCAACTGGAAGACACCGTGGTGATCGGCACCATGATGCTCGCCCTGGATGAAGTCGACGGGCTGGTCTCGGGCGTGATCAACACCACCGCCAACACCATCCGCCCGGCGCTGCAACTGATCAAGACCGCACCGGGCTGCACGTTGGTGTCGTCGGTGTTCTTTATGCTGTTTCCGGAGGAAGTGCTGGTCTACGGCGACTGCGTGATGAACCCGCACCCGAGCGCGACCGAACTGGCCGAGATCGCTCTGCAGAGTGCCGACTCGGCAGCGGCATTCGGCATCACCCCGCGCGTGGCGATGATCAGTTACTCCAGCGGCGAATCGGCGACCGGCGAAGAAGTCGAAAAAGTCCGCGAAGCCACCCTGCTCGCCCACGAACAGCAACACTCGCTGCTGATCGACGGTCCGCTGCAATACGACGCGGCAGCCAACGCAGAAGTCGCCCGGCAATTGGCGCCGAACAGTCAGGTCGCCGGTCGCGCTACGGTGTTCGTCTTCCCCGATCTGAACACCGGCAACACCACCCACAAAGCGGTGCAACGCAGCGCCGATTGCGTCAGCCTCGGGCCGATGCTGCAAGGCCTGCGCAAACCAGTGAATGACTTGCCGCGCGGCGCGCAAGTCGATGACATCGTCTACACCATCGCCCTCACCGCGATTCAAGCCGCCAACCGACCTATGGATGTGTAAATGCTGGATTTTCTACCTGCACCCGTGCGCGGCGTGATCGCCTCGCTGCTGTTGGCAGTCAACACGATTCTGCTGTGCTCGTTTCTGTTCTGCGTGGCGCTGGTCAAGGCGTTGCCGTTCGCCTTGACTCAACGCATCGCCGGTTGGCTAATGAGCCACACCCACGAAGCGTGGATCAGCAACAACAAGGGCTGGATGAACCTGGTGCGGCGTACACGCTGGCACGTCAGCGGTCTGCAAGGCCTCGACTATCAGCACTCGTATCTGATCACCAGCAACCACCAGAGCTGGGTCGATATTCTGGTGCTGCAATACGTGCTCAACCGCCGGATTCAGCCGCTGAAATTCTTCCTCAAGCAGGAGCTGATCTGGGTGCCGGTTATCGGTCTGGCGTGGTGGGCACTGGGCTTTCCGTTCATGAAGCGCTACTCCAAGGCGTACCTGGCCAAGCACCCGGAGAAGAAAGGCAAAGACCTCGAAACCACGCGCAAGACGTGTGCGAAGTTTCGCAATAACCCGGTGGGGATTTTCAACTTCGTCGAGGGCACGCGCTTTACCGAAGGCAAACATGCGCAGCAGCAGTCGCCGTTCAAATACCTGCTCAAGCCCAAGGCTGGCGGCATTGCCTTTGTGCTGGATGCAATGGGCGAACAGCTGGAATCGATCGTCAACGTGACCATTCACTATCCGGCCGGGCGTCCGGGGTTCTGGGACTTGCTGTGCGGTAATGTGCGAGATGTTGTGGTGCACTTTGAAGAGCTGAAGATTCCGCAGCAATTCATTGGCAAGAACTACGATCAGGACGGCGAATATCGTTTGCAGTTTCAGGGATGGATCAATCAGCTGTGGCTGGACAAGGATGCGCTGCTGGAACAGATGCACCGCGAATATCCTTCCGTATGATCGTTCCCACGCTCCGCGTGGGAATGCCTCACTGGACGCTCTGCGTCCGCTTTAGAGGGGACGCGGAGCGTCCCGGGCTGCGTTCCCACGCAGAGCGTGGGAACGATCACGAAAAGATCGCAGCCTTCGGCAGCTCCTGCATTGGATCGACGTACATCCTCTAGGAGCTGCCGAAGGCTGCGATCTTTTGACATTCTCAAAGCGACAAAAAAGCCCGCCGATGACTACTCATCGGCGGGCTTTTTCTTGCAGCTTGAAACTCGAAGCTTGCCGCTGCTTTATTGCTTAGATCGCGCCACGCTGACGCAGCAGATCCAGCACTTGCTTGACGCTTTCTTCCAGACTCAGTGTCTGCGTGTCGATCACCAGATCGGCATTCAGCGGCACGTCGTACGGGAAGGATTCGCCCGGGATGTTGTCGCCAGCGGCGGCATACAGACCTTGCGGATCACGCTCGGCGCACACGGCCGGCGAGGCCTGCACGTAGACCGTCAGCAGACGATCCTTGCCGATCAGATCCTTGGCTTGCTCGCGGCCTTCAGCACTCGGCGCAACGAACGCGGCCAGAGTCAGCAGACCGGCTTCGTTGAACTGACGCGCCACGTGCGCGGCACGACGCCAGTTCTCGGTACGCCCGGCGCGATCCTGTGGCAGACCTTTGTTGAGGTCGTGACGCAGGTTCTGACCATCCAGTACAAACACCGCACGCCCCATATCGAACAGCTTGCGCTCGACCGCATAAGCCAGCGTGCTCTTGCCCGCGCCCGACAGGCCGCTGAACAGCACGGTCGCCGGTTGCTGACCAAAGCGCTGAGCACGTTCTTCCGTCGCCACGTGCGCCAGTTTGCCGTGGTGCGTGGCAGTGCCATGGGTCACCGGCTGGGCGACGATCATGCCGGCGCCAACGGTGCCATTGGTCAAACGGTCGATGATGATGAACGCGCCGGTGGTGCGGTTGCTTTCGTAACCGTCGAGGGCGATCGGCGCGTCGAGCGCGATCTTCACCTTGCCGATTTCGTTGAGCTGCAACGCGCTCGCCGGGCCTTCTTCCAACGTGTTGACGTCGACCTTGTTGACGATGCTGGCAATCGAGCCCGGCACGTAACTGGTGGCGCGTTTGATGTCGTATTTCTTGCCCGGCAGCATCGGCTCTTCAGCCATCCACACCAGCATCGCTTCGAAGCTGTCGGTGACCGGCGGCACGTTGTCGGCATGCACCAACAGGTCGCCACGGGAGATGTCGATTTCGTCTTCCATGGTCAGCGTCACCGCCTGACCTGGACCGGCGTGTTCCAGTTCACCTTCGAAGGTGACGATGGATTTCACGCGGCTGCTCTTGCCCGACGGCAGCACCACGACTTCGTCGCCCTTCTTGACGATGCCGCTGGCCAGCGTGCCGGCGAAACCACGAAAGTTCAGGTTCGGACGGTTGACGTACTGCACCGGGAAACGCAGATCGGTGAAGTTGCGATCGCCCGCGACTTCCACGGTCTCGAGAATTTCCATCAGCGACTGGCCTTTGTACCAAGGCGAGCGCTCGGACTTGTTCACCACGTTGTCGCCTTTGAGGGCTGACATCGGCACGAAGTGCATGCTGGTCGGCTTCATCTTCAAGCCTTCGGCAAACTTCAGGTAGTCGGCCTTGATCGACTCGAACACGCCTTCATCGAAGCCCTTCAAGTCCATCTTGTTGATGGCAACAACGATGTGTTTGATACCCAACAGGGAGGCGATGAAGCTGTGGCGACGGGTCTGGGTCTGCACGCCGTAACGCGCGTCGACCAGAATGATCGCCAGGTCACAGGTTGATGCACCGGTGGCCATGTTGCGGGTGTACTGCTCATGGCCGGGGGTGTCGGCGATGATGAATTTGCGTTTGGCGGTGGAGAAATAGCGATAGGCGACATCGATGGTGATGCCCTGCTCGCGCTCGGCCTGCAGGCCGTCGACCAGCAACGCCAGGTCGATGTCGTCACCGGTGGTGCCGACTTTCTTCGAGTCACGGGTGATCGCTTCGAGGTGATCTTCGTAGATCATCTTCGAGTCGTGCAGCAGGCGCCCGATCAGGGTGCTCTTGCCGTCATCGACGTTACCGCAAGTCAAAAAGCGCAGCAGCTCTTTACGTTCGTGCTGGCCCAGGTAGGCGAGGATGTCCTCGCTGATCAAATCAGATACGTGCGACATGACAGCCCCTTAGAAATAGCCTTGACGTTTTTTGTCTTCCATTGAGCCTGCGCCATCGTGGTCGATGACTCGGCCCTGGCGCTCGGAAGTTCGCGTCAGGAGCATTTCTTGAATGATGTCCGTGAGGCTTTCGGCCTCGGACTCCACGGCACCCGTCAACGGGTAGCAGCCAAGGGTACGGAAACGCACTTTCTTTTTGACGATGCGCGCTTTGTCTTCATCGGACAGGTGTTCGAGGATGCGCTCGTCGTCGATCATGATCAGCGTGCCGTTCTTCTCGATCACTTCGCGTTCGGCGGCGAAGTACAGCGGCACAATCGGGATGCCTTCGAGGTAGATGTACTGCCAGATGTCCAGTTCGGTCCAGTTCGACAGCGGGAACACACGAATGGATTCGCCCTTGTTGACCTTGCCGTTGTAGACGTTCCAAAGCTCCGGGCGCTGGTTTTTCGGGTCCCAGCGGTGCTTGCTGTCGCGGAACGAGTACACGCGTTCTTTGGCGCGGGATTTCTCTTCATCGCGACGGGCACCGCCGAAGGCTGCGTCGAAACCATGCTTGTCGAGCGCCTGCTTCAGGCCCTCGGTTTTCATGATGTCGGTGTGCTTGGCGCTGCCGTGGGTGAACGGGTTGATGTTCTGCGCCACGCCATCGGGGTTGATGTGGGTGATCAGGTCCAGGCCCAGTTCTTCGACCATCTTGTCGCGGAACTTGTACATCTCCTGGAATTTCCAGCGGGTGTCGACGTGCATCACCGGAAACGGCAGTTTGCCCGGGAAGAACGCCTTGCGTGCCAGGTGCAGCATCACGGCGGAGTCTTTACCGATGGAGTACAGCATCACCGGGTTATCGAACTCGGCGGCCACCTCGCGGATGATGTGGATGCTTTCCGCCTCCAGCTGTTTCAGATGCGTCAGTTTGTCGACCATGGCTACTCACGAAAGCTTTCTTATGAACGGCCAGCGGGCCGTGTTCGAGCGAGGAATCCTAGCACAGCGACCTCTTCTAATCAGGACGCCAACTAGATCGAAAGGGTATATGAATATGCCTGCCAGTTCGGCCGTCCACCCCTGTAGGAGTGAGCCTGCTCGCGATAGCGGTGTGTCAGTCACCGCTATCTTGAATGTGACAAAGCTATCGCGAGCAGGCTCACTCCTACAGGGGAAATGCGGTGGATTCAGATCGGGTTGGGGCAGTCGATGAAGATGTGTTCGACGGCGAAGCGTTTTGCCAGGTAATCGCCCAGCGCCTGCACGCCGTAGCGTTCGGTGGCGTGGTGGCCGGCGGCGATGAAACTGATGTCGTTCTCGCGCGCGCTGTGGAAAGTCTGCTCGGACGCTTCACCGCTCAAATACAGATCGACGCCTGCGGCGACGGCTTGATCGATGTAGCCTTGGCCGCCGCCAGTGCACCAGCCGACTCGACGGATCATCGGATTGCCTTCAATCAGCAGCGGCTCGCGCCCCATGACTTCCTGCACCTTGCGGGCGAAATCGCGGGCGGTCATCGGTTCCTTGAGCGAACCGACAAGGCCGACGATTTTCAGGTTATCCGGATCCAGTGGTCCTTCGACGGTGATGTCCAGTTGGCGAGCAAGCTGCACGTTATTGCCGACATCTGGATGCAAATCCAGCGGCAGGTGGTACGCGAGCAGACTGATGTCGTGCTTGAGCAGGGTCTTCAGTCGACGCTGCTTCATGCCGGTGATGCACGGGTTTTCGCCCTTCCAGAAATAACCGTGATGCACCAGCACCAGATCGGCCTCGGCCTCGACGGCTGCATCGAGCAACGCCTGGCTGGCGGTGACGCCGCTGACAATGCGCATCACCTGCGGACGGCCTTCGACCTGCAATCCATTCGGGCAATAATCGGCAATTTTCGCACTGCCAAGGTAACGGTCGGCTTCTTCGACGAGGGTGCTGAGGGCAACGGCCATGAAAGACTCCTAAATATCCCGTTCAGAGGCACGCGCGGCCTCGTATAATGCGCGACATTATGGGCGGTCTGACCCCGCCTGCAACTCTTCCAGGACGTGCTTAATGTTCAAGGCGCTGCGTTTTATGGGCTGGCCGCTGTTGGCCGGCGTGCTTATCGCTCTGTTGATTATTCAGCGTTACCCGCAGTGGGTCGGGCTGCCGAGCCTCGACGTCAACCTGCAACAGGCCCCGCAAACCACCAGCGTGCAGCAGGGCCCGGTGTCCTATGCCGATGCGGTGACCATCGCGGCGCCCTCGGTGGTCAACCTGTACACCACCAAAGTCATCAACAAACCGGCGCATCCGTTGTTTGAGGATCCGCAGTTCCGCCGTTTCTTCGGGGACAACTCGCCGAAGCAGAAACGCATGGAATCGAGCCTCGGCTCCGGCGTGATCATGAGCCCGGAAGGCTACATCCTCACCAACAACCACGTGACCAGCGGCGCTGATCAGATTGTCGTGGCCCTGAAAGACGGTCGCGAGACCCTTGCCCGCGTCATCGGCAGCGATCCGGAAACTGACCTTGCGGTTCTGAAGATCGACCTGAAAACCCTGCCGGCGATCACCGTCGGCCGCTCCGACAACATTCGCATCGGCGACGTCGCGCTGGCCATCGGCAACCCGTTCGGCGTCGGCCAGACGGTGACCATGGGTATCATCAGCGCCACCGGCCGCAACCAACTGGGCCTGAATAACTACGAAGACTTCATCCAGACCGACGCGGCGATCAACCCAGGCAACTCCGGCGGCGCGCTGGTCGATGCCAACGGCAACCTTACTGGCATCAACACGGCGATCTTCTCCAAGTCCGGCGGTTCGCAGGGCATTGGCTTTGCGATCCCGGTGAAACTGGCGATGGAAGTGATGAAGTCGATCATCGAGCACGGTCAGGTGATTCGCGGCTGGCTGGGCATTGAAGTGCAGCCGCTGACGCAAGAGCTGGCCGAGTCGTTTGGTCTGTCCGGACGTCCGGGGATTGTCGTTGCGGGGATCTTCCGTGATGGCCCGGCGCAGAAAGCTGGCCTGCAATTGGGTGATGTGATTCTGAGCATTGATGGCGAGCCGGCCGGCGATGGTCGTCGTTCGATGAACCAGGTGGCGCGCATCAAACCGACGGACAAAGTGACCATTCAGGTGATGCGCAACGGCAAAGAGCTGAAGCTCACGGCTGAAATCGGCCTGCGTCCGCCACCGGCGCCGGTGAAAGAAAAAGAAGAGTAAAACTTTTCTCGCGCCAGATGCGCGAATAAAAGACATTCTCAAAAGGCATGTTATATTGTTTCAATTCTAAGAATTGGAACAACATAACATGTCGTCTCGAACAAAGGCCTCCCTGCTCGGTATGAGCCTTGGCTTGCTGGTCGATCCAGCCTTCGCCGAAGAATCAAAACCCCTCGAACTCGACGCCATCAGCGTCATCTCCGACTACGAATCGCCGACTGGCCCGGTCAAAGGCTATCGCGCTACGCGCTCGTCCAGCGCGACCAAAACCGACACGGCGATCCGCGATATCCCGCAGGCAATCAGCGTGGTGCCCGCCAGCGTGCTCAAGGATCTGGGCAGCACCAGCGTCGAACGCGCGCTGGATTTTGCCGGCGGTGTATCGAAGCAGAACAACTTCGGCGGCCTGACCCTTTACGAATACAGCGTGCGCGGCTTCACCACCTCGGAGTTCTACAAGGACGGTTTCAGCGCCAACCGGGGTTATCCGAGCACGCCGGATGCAGCCAATATCGAGCGCATCGAAGTGCTTAAAGGCCCCGCCGCCAGTCTGTACGGCCGCGGCGATCCCGGCGGCACAGTGAACATCGTCACCAAGAAACCGCAGCCCGAAGCCTTCACCACGTTGCAAACCAGCGCCGGCAGTTGGGACCGCTATCGCACCGCGCTGGACGTCAACACGCCGCTGGATGATCACGGCAATGTGCTCTCGCGCATCAACCTCGCGGTCGAAGACAACAACAGCTTCCGCGACCACGTCGACAGCCAGCGCGTATTCGTTGCGCCTTCGATCAGTTGGCAACTGAACCCGGACACCTCGTTGCTGGTGGAAAGCGAAATCGTCCGCCACAGCTCGACCTTCGATCGCGGCATCGTCGCACCGAACAACAAATGGAGCGGCGTCTCGCGCTCGACCTTCCTCGGCGAACCCAACGACGGCAACATCGATAACCACAACAATCTGCTGCAGGCCACGCTCGAACATCACCTCAATGACAGCTGGAAACTGCGCCTGGCCAGTCACTACAAGGAAGGCAAACTCTGGGGCGACGCCTCTGAATCCCGTCCGTTGAACGCCGATGGCCACACCGTCAACCGCCGCTATCGCGAGCGTGATACCAACTGGCATGACAGCATCACCCAACTGGAGCTGCGCGGTCTGTTCGACCTCGGTCCGTGGCAGCACGAACTGCTGATCGGCACCGAGTACGAAAACTTCCGCAAGAACGAACGTGTCACCACCATTGCCGGCGGCCCCTACGCCATCGACATCTACAAACCGATCTACGGCCAGCCAAAACCCAACGGCGCCCGCTCGGGCACGGATACGTTCGAACACGTCGAAAGCCATGCGCTGAACCTGCAGGATCAGATCGTCTTCACCGACAAACTGCGCGGGATGATCGGCGCACGCTTCGAGCATTTCGATCAGCACATCGACGATCACAGCCGCAACGCCACGAGCAACCAGCGTCACGCTGCCCTCACCCAGCGCGCCGGCCTGCTCTACCAACTGACGCCGAACACCGGCCTGTTCGCCAACGCCTCGACCTCGTTCAAACCGAACAACGGCCTCGACGCCTCCGGCAAATCCTTCGACCCAGAAGAAGGCGTCGGCTACGAAGTCGGGATCAAGAACGAACTGTTCGACGAGCGCCTGAGCAGCACCCTCGCCTTCTTCCACATCGACAAGGAAAACGTCCTCGCCCTCGACCCTGGCACCGACACCAGCCGCGCGATGGGCAAGGCGCGCAGTCGCGGTTTCGATTGGCAAGTCACCGGGCAAGTCACCGAAGCCGTGCGGATCATCGGCGCCTTTGCCTGGATCGACGCCGAAGTGACCCAAGGCGACGCGGTAATTCCCACCGGCAGCCGCATCCTCGGCGTGGCCAAGCGCAGCGGCAGCCTGCTCGGGGTTTATGAGTTTCAGGATGGGCATTTGCGCGGCTCGGATGTCGGCGCCGCGTTCACATATGTCGGCGACCGCTCGGGTGAATCCGGCAGCGACTTCCAATTGCCGGCCTATCACACCGTCGACCTGCTGGCGCATTACAAGGCCAGCGATAACGTCACGGTCGGTCTGAACCTGAACAACCTCTTCGACGAAAAGTATTACGAGCGCTCCTACAGCAACTACTGGGTCAATCCCGGCGAGCCGCGCAATTTCACCGTCAGCCTGACACTCAACCTGTAAAAGGACGTCACCATGCAATACGGCAAAACCTTTGTGCTGATCGCTGCGCTGTTCGCAGGCGAAGTCTCGGCCCATGGCCTGTGGACAGAACAACGGCGCGGCAACATCGAAGTGGTCTACGGCCATGGCGCTGAAGACAACGCGTTCAAGGCACAGAAAATCAGCGGCGCGTGGGCTTATGACGCGGGCGGCAAGATGATTCCGGTCAGCGTCGAGCGTCTGGCGGATCACGCGCGTTTGAAACCTTTGAAGGCGCCTGCGGTGATGGCCGTGGCGCTGAATAACGGCATGTGGTCGCAAACCACCGACAAAAAGTGGGTCAACGAAGGTCGCAGCAAAGTGCCGGGCGCTGTCGAGGCAACCGAGACGTTTAAATACAGTCTGGCGATTTATCAGCCGGGGGCGAAGTTACCCAAGCTTGATCAGATCAAGTTGCTGATTCTGCCGGAGGTTGATCCGCTGACGGTTGGGCCGGGCAAGTCATTGCCGGTGCGGGTGTTGCTCGATGGCAAACCGGCGGCCGGGGTGAAGTTGATTGGCGACTATCGCAGTGCGCCGAACACGTTGAGCACCGAGACTGACAAGGACGGCCGCGCCCAAGTGTTGGTGAGGAATGAAGGGTTGAATGTGATTGCGGCGCAGGTTGAGGTGCCAGTGAAAGGCAGCGCTGATGTGGATAGTCGTGGGTTGTTCAGTTCGCTGACATTCCTTGGCGAACCGCATCACGAATAAGTGGTGTACTCGAGATATTTGTTGAATCCGAAAATTACCCCCTCACCCCAACCCTCTCCCCCAGGGGGGCGAGGGGGAAAGGGGGCAGATTTGTTTGCTCTTCAAACCAGAGTTCGACTCGATATCTCAAGTCGGTGTATCTATAAAGTGCGCCTCGGTCAGTCCCCTCTCCCTCTGGGAGAGGGCTAGGGTGAGGGGCTCTTGCCTTTAGAGGTCGCCAAGCCCATCGATCAGCGCCTGATTCTGCTCCGGCGTGCCAATCGAAATCCGCAAAAACTGCGCAATCCGCTCCTGCTTGAAGTGCCGCACGATCACGCCCTGCTCACGCAGCTTGGCCGCCAGCCCTGCGGCGTCGTGTTGCGGATGCCGGGCGAAAATGAAGTTCGCCGCCGACGGCAGCACTTCAAAACCCTTGGCCTGCAACTGCGCGATCACCCACTCACGGCTCTCGATCACCAGTCGGCACGTATTGGCGAAATACTCGCGATCCTCGAAGGCCGCTGCCGCACCAACAATCGCCAGACGATCCAGCGGATACGAGTTGAAGCTGTTCTTGATCCGCTCCAGCGCCTCGATCAGATCCGGATGCCCGACCGCCAGACCAACGCGCAAGCCAGCCAGCGAGCGCGATTTGGAAAGGGTCTGCGTTACCAGCAGGTTCGGATAACGGTCCACCAGACTGATCGCCGTCTCGCCGCCGAAGTCGATGTAAGCTTCATCCACCACAACCACCGAATCAGGGCTGGCCTTGAGGATTTGCTCGACCGCTTCCAGCGCCAGCAGGCAACCAGTCGGTGCGTTCGGGTTGGGAAAAATGATCCCGCCGTTCGGCTTGGCGTAGTCGGCCGGGTCGATCTGGAACTGCGCGTCCAGCGGCACCGCGTCGAACTCGATGCCGTACAGACCGCAGTAAACCGGATAGAAGCTGTAGCTGATGTCCGGGAACAACAGCGGCTGATCGTGTTGCAGCAAACCGTGGAAAATGTGCGCGAGCACTTCGTCCGAACCGTTGCCGAGGAACACTTGATTGCTCTGCACGCCGTAGTAGTTGGCGACCGCAGTTTTCAGCAGATCGCTGTTCGGGTCCGGGTACAGGCGCAGGTTGTCATTCAGTTCGACCTGCATCGCCGCCAAGGCTTTTGGCGACGGGCCGTACGGGTTTTCGTTGGTGTTGAGCTTGACCAGTTTGGTCAGCTTCGGCTGTTCGCCCGGCACGTACGGCACCAGATCTTTAACGAACGGGCTCCAGAATTTGCTCATCGCTCAGTTCCCCTGCCCTTTTAGAAAGTCTGCGTCTTTGATGCGGTACTCGGCGCTGCGCGCGTGGGCGCTCAGCGATTCGCCACGGGCCAGTACCGATGCCGTTTTACCCAGCTCGGAAGCACCTGCCTCGGAGCAAAAGATGATCGACGAACGTTTCTGGAAGTCATACACGCCCAGCGGCGACGAAAACCGCGCAGTGCCGGAAGTCGGCAATACGTGGTTCGGGCCTGCGCAGTAATCGCCCAGCGCTTCCGATGTGTGACGGCCCATGAAGATCGCGCCGGCGTGGCGGATCTGCGGCAGCCAGGCCTGTGGGTCGGCAACCGACAATTCCAAGTGCTCCGGAGCGATGCGGTTGGCGACTTCGATGGCTTGCGCCATGTCCTTCACGTGAATCAGTGCACCACGGCCATTGATCGAAGTTTCGATGATGGTCGCGCGATCCATGGTCGGCAGCAGTTTGTCGATGCTGGCGGCAACCTTGTCGAGGAACTCGGCGTCCGGACTGACCAGAATCGCCTGCGCATCTTCGTCGTGCTCGGCTTGCGAGAACAGGTCCATGGCGATCCAGTCTGGATCGGTCTGGCCGTCGCACACCACGAGGATTTCCGAAGGGCCGGCGATCATGTCGATGCCGACCTGACCGAACACGTGGCGCTTGGCGGTGGCGACATAGATGTTGCCCGGGCCAACGACCTTGTCGACTTTCGGCACGCTTTCGGTGCCGTAGGCCAACGCAGCGACGGCTTGCGCACCGCCGATGGTGAAGACGCGGTCAACGCCAGCGATGCAAGCGGCCGCCAGCACCAGTTCGTTGATTTCACCGCGCGGGGTCGGCACGACCATGACCACTTCGGTCACACCGGCGACCTTGGCCGGAATTGCGTTCATCAACACCGACGACGGGTACGACGCCTTGCCACCCGGCACGTACAGACCGGCGCGATCCAGTGGCGTGACCTTCTGGCCGAGCACGGTGCCGTCAGCCTCGGTGTAGCTCCACGAATCCTGCTTCTGTTTTTCGTGGTAGCTGCGCACGCGGGCGGCGGCTTTTTCCAGTGCTTCGCGCTGTGGCACGGTGATGCGCGTCAGGGCCAGCTCGAGACGTTCACGCGGCAGGATCAGGTCAGCCATCGAGGCCACTTCGAGGCCGTCGAATTTCTGGGTGAACTCGACCAGCGCTGCGTCACCACGCTCGCGCACAGCTTTGATGATGTCCAGCACCCGCTGATTGACCGAATCGTCAGACACACTTTCCCAGCTCAGCAGATGATCCAGATGATGCGCGAAATCCGGGTCAGCAGCGTTGAGTCGGCGAATTGCAGTCGTTGCGGTCATAGCGAGAGCCTCATAGGAATGGCAAAAAACTCAGGCGCCCGAAACTATCATTCGATCCGCTTAGGCACCTGAGAATTCTGGCTATGAGGCGGATAGACGGCGCGACCTGGGGTCGCGCAGGTAAATCAGCCGCGGTGTCGCGATTCCACTGCGTTGCGCAGGGTATCGATCAACGCCTGGATTCGGGCATGTTGCATTTTCATCGAAGCCTTGTTGACCACCAGGCGCGAGCTGATCGTGGCGATCAGTTCCTGAGGTTCCAGGCCGTTGGCGCGCAAGGTGTTGCCGGTGTCGACCACGTCGATGATCTTGTCAGCCAGACCGATCAGTGGCGCCAGCTCCATCGAGCCGTACAGCTTGATGATGTCGACCTGACGGCCTTGCTCGGCGTAGTAGCGCTTGGCAACGTTGACGAACTTGGTCGCTACGCGCAGACGGCCCTTGGGCTCCGGCGCGCCGATCTTGCCGGCGGTCATCAGTTTGCACTGGGCAATCTGCAGATCCAGTGGTTCGTAAAGACCCTGGCCGGTGTATTCCATCAGCACGTCTTTACCGGCAACGCCCAAATCGGCCGCGCCATGCTCGACATAAGTCGGCACATCGGTAGCGCGCACGATCAGCAGACGAACGTCGTCCTGGGTCGTGGGGATGATCAGCTTGCGGCTCTTGTCCGGATTCTCGGTCGGCACGATGCCCGCTTCGGCGAGAAGCGGCAGGGTGTCGTCAAGGATGCGGCCCTTGGACAGTGCGATGGTCAACATGGGAAACGTCAGTCCTTATCAAGGTACTCATGTCCGGTCGCAATCGGCGCCGGACACACATCGAGCCGGAAACCGGCTCGACTCTTAAACTCAGTGGACACGTCCCTGTGTCCCAATCCAGCAATCAGCCCGGAACGCGACGGATCTTGGCGCCCAGCATCTGCAGTTTTTCTTCGATGCACTCGTAACCACGGTCGATGTGGTAGATGCGGTCGATCAGCGTGTCGCCTTCAGCAACCAGTGCCGAGATCACCAGGCTGGCCGAAGCACGCAGGTCGGTGGCCATCACTGGCGCGCCCTTGAGGACTTCAGTACCGGTGACGATGGCCGTGTTGCCTTCGACCTGGATCTTGGCGCCCATGCGGTGCAGTTCGTACACGTGCATGAAACGGTTTTCGAAGATCGTCTCGATCACCGCACCAGTGCCTTCGGCAATGGCGTTGAGCGAAATGAACTGCGCTTGCATGTCAGTCGGGAATGCAGGATACGGCGCAGTGCGCACGTTGACTGCTTTCGGACGCTTGCCGTGCATGTTCAGCTCGATCCAGTCCTCACCGCAGGTGATTTCTGCGCCGGCTTCACGGAGTTTTTCCAGAACGGCTTCAAGGATGGTCGGATCGGTGTCCTTGACCTTGACGCGACCACCGGTCACGGCAGCAGCCACCAGGTAGGTGCCGGTTTCGATACGGTCAGGCATGACCTTGTAGAAAGCCGAACCCAGACGCTCGACGCCATCGATGGTGATGGTGTCGGTGCCAGCGCCGGAAACCTTGGCGCCCATGGCGTTGAGGAAGTTCGCCAGGTCAACCACTTCAGGCTCGCGGGCGGCGTTCTGCAGCACGCTGCGGCCTTTGGCCAGAGCCGCAGCCATCATGATGTTCTCGGTACCGGTCACACTGACGGTATCGAAGAAGAAGTGCGCACCGCGCAGGCCGCCTTCAGGCGCCTTGGCCTTGATGTAGCCGCCTTCGACGTCGATCACCGCGCCCATGGCTTCAAGACCACGGATGTGCAGGTCGACCGGACGCGAACCGATGGCGCAACCGCCAGGCAGTGCCACTTCGGCTTCACCGAAACGGGCAACCATCGGGCCCAGTACCAGGATCGACGCACGCATGGTTTTCACCAGTTCGTACGGGGCGATCAGGGTCTTGATGGTGCGCGGGTCGATTTCGACGCTGAGTTTCTCGTCGATCACCGGCTCAATGCCCATACGACCGAACAGCTCGATCATGGTGGTGATGTCGTGCAGGTGCGGCAAGTTGCCAACGGTCACCGGGCCATCGCACAGCAGGGTGGCGGCCAGGATCGGCAGGGCGGAGTTTTTTGCGCCGGAAATGCGGATTTCGCCATCAAGACGAGCGCCACCGGTAATAATCAATTTATCCATAAGAATCTCGACGCCCTTAGGCTCAGGTGCGCTCGGCCCAGGCCGCGCTGCTGAAAAATTTCATAGTGACCGCGTGGATGCTGCCATCGGTGATCCACGGGTTCAAATGGGCATAGACCTGCTGCTGGCGCTTCACCGGGCTCAACGCCGCCAGTTCATCGCTAATCACGTTCAGCTGGAAATTGCAGCCTTCGCCCTCAACTTCTACCAACGTTCCGGGCAGCTTTCCTTCAAGGAAGCTCTTCACTTCTACGGCCTGCATGCTCAACCTCAATCGGCGCCCTGTGCGCACGGGTCGGACATCATACAAAAAAGCCCCGCGCCTGCGAACCCCGCATGGCAGGACTCTGACGGGGGGCTTCTTTATAGATGCGGGTTCAGGGGTGCGCCAACAGCTCGGTCAGTTCACTGACCTGGGCGATTTCGCGCATGTCTTCGGGCATCGCGCGGATGCTCACGGCCTTGCCGGCTGCCTGGGCATCACGCATGAAGCACAGCAGCAACGACAAGCCGACGCTGCTGGATTTCTTCACCGCCGAGCAATCGATGACCAGCGATGAGGCCTTGCTGGACTTGATCAGCGCCTGGCCTTCCTTGCGCAAGTCAGGGCCGGTGCGGTAATCCAGCACTCCACTGAGCAGAAGCTCATCGACATCACTCATACGAACGGCGGCCTCACTCATTGTGCTGGGTTCTTTTCGGTAGATTCCTTGGCCTTCGCCACTTCACCGGCCCAACCATTGATGGTCTTGTCCAGATCGTTGCCATTGCGCTGCATCGCGTCGGCGAACTGGTCACGGAACAGCTTGCCGATGTTGATGCCGTTGATGATCACGTTGCGCAGCTTCCACTCGCCGTTGATCTTCTCCAGCGTGTACTGCACAGGGTAGATCGCGCCGTTGCTGCCCTTGACGGTCATGTTGACGCTGGTGCGATCGCCCGACTCGTCCTTCGCCGGATCTACGGTGATGCCCTGGTTGTTGTACTCGAGCAAGGCGTTGCCGTAGAACTGGAACAGTCCTTTCTTGAAGTTTTCCTGGAAGGTCTGCATCTGCGCAGGGGTGGCCTTGCGCGAGTATTTGACCGTCATGATGCTTTTGGAAATGCCTTCGGCATCCACCACCGGCCCGACGATGCTGTTGAGCGCGGCGTAGAAATCAGTCGGATCCTGCTTGTATTTCTCTTTGTTGGCAGCCAGGTCGGTCAGCAACCGGTTGGTTGTGTCCTGCACCAGATCGTGTGCCGAAGTCGCAGCCGCCACGGCGTTACCCATCAACGGCAAGGCTGCCAACAGCACCAACAGGCTGCGTCGCAAGATAGAGATCATTCAAAAGCTCCTCATTTGGCGTCTTTGCTAACGGTATTGAGCAGGAATTTACCGATCAGGTCTTCCAGTACCAGAGACGACTGCGTGTCGTGGATGGTTCCGCCATCCGTCAGCGGTTTGTCTTCACCGCCAACGCTGATACCGATGTACTTCTCGCCCAGCAGACCCGCGGTCAGGATAGACGCTGTGGAATCGGTCGGCAGGTTGTCGACCTTTTTATCCACTTGCAGGGTGACCCGACCGGTGAAGCTGTCGCGATCCAGATCGATCGCCGTGACCTTGCCAATGGTCACACCGGCCATGGTCACTTTGGCTCTGACCGTCAAACCGGCGATATTGTCGAAGTAGGCATACAATTTATAGGTGTCGGTGGTCGACGTCGGAGACAGGCCACTGACCCGCAACGCAAGCAGCAACAAAGCCAGGATCCCTGCCAGCAGGAACAGGCCGACACCGATTTCCAGGGTGCGGTTTTGCATCAGAAATCTCCAAACATCAAAGCGGTCAGAATAAAGTCCAGGCCGAGTACTGCCAGCGAGGCGAACACCACGGTCTTGGTAGTGGCACGACTGATCCCCTCGGAAGTGGGCTCACAGTCATAGCCTTGAAATACGGCGATCCAGGTCACGACAAAGGCGAAAACGATACTTTTGATGACACCGTTGAGCACATCACTGGTGAAGTTCACGCTGTTCTGCATGTTCGCCCAGTAGGAACCTTCATACACGCCCAGCCAGTCGACAGCCACCCACGAACCGCCCCAGATGCCCACCACGCTGAAAATCATCGCCAGCACCGGCAGGGAAATGAAGCCCGCCCAAAGCCGCGGCGCAATGATGTACTTGAGCGGGTCGACACCGATCATTTCCAGACTGGAAAGCTGCTCGGTGGATTTCATGTTGCCGATTTCTGCGGTCAATGCCGAGCCGGCACGTCCGGCAAACAACAGCGCGGTCACCACCGGGCCGAGCTCACGCAGCAGGGTCAAGGCAACCATCTGCCCCACCGCCTGCTCCGAACCGTAGCTGGAGAGAATGCTGAACCCCTGCAGCGCCAGGACCATGCCGATGAAAATGCCGGAAACGACGATGATCACCAGCGACATGACGCCGACCGAATGCAACTGTTTGACCAGCAGACCGAAGCCGCCGCTGATCCCGCCACGACCGAGCAGTGCGTGGAACAGGAACAGCGTCGCGCGACCGAACACCGCGACGGCGTCGATCGCCGACTCGCCGAACCGGCGTACGCGTTCTATCAATGAAATTCTGCGCATCAGCGCTTCCCCAGAAGATCTGCGCGGTAATCCGTCGCTGGAAAATGGTACGGCACCGGGCCATCGGGATCGCCGCTCATGAACTGACGGATACGCGGCTCGTCCGAGTTCATCAATTCATCCGGCGTGCCCTGCCCCAGTACCTGACCATCACCCACTACATAGATGTAGTCGGCAATGCTCGCGGTTTCGGCCAGATCGTGGGAAACCACGATACTGGTGATCCCCAGCGCATCATTGAGCAGACGGATGAGGCGCACCAGCACGCCCATGGCGATCGGGTCCTGGCCGACGAACGGTTCGTCGTACATGAGAATCTGCGGGTCGAGCGCAATCGCCCGGGCCAGCGCGACGCGACGCTTCATGCCGCCGGACAGCTCGTCGGGCATCAGCTCGATAGCGCCACGCAGACCGACCGCCTGCAATTTGAGCAGGACGATGTCGCGGATCATTTCTTCCGGCAATTCGGTATGAACGCGCAGGGGAAAAGCGACGTTCTCGAAAACATCGAGGTCGGTGAACAGCGCGCCGCTCTGGAACAGCACGCCCATATGCTTGCGCGCATCGAACAGATCGCTGCGCGACAGCTTCGGCAGGTTCTGGCCGTTGACCCAGACTTCGCCGCTGGTTGGGCGCAACTGTGCGCCCATCAACCGCAGCAGCGTGGTCTTGCCACACCCGGAAGGTCCCATGATGCCGGTGACCTTGCCGCGCGGGATGCGAATATCGACGTTATTGAAAATGCTCCGCGCACCGCGCTTGAAGGAGACTCCCTTCAGCTCGACCGCGTAGGCGTTATCGGCACTCATCTAAACTCCTTGCGATGCAGCCTCTCACTCGGACGCCTGGCTTTCCTGAGAAAGCACATACCCTCCGGGCAGGCCGAACTGGCGGCGAACTATATCACTGCAAAGGCCAAGCGCCCAAGGTCTGTGCCGGCCTGTGTTCGGCGATCTGACAGGGTTGGAGCGGCTTTTTCAGGGTTTTGGTAACGAGGAATGACAAAGCACGACGAACTTGCGTGAGGCTTTGCAACATAACCGCTATAATCGCCGCCTTTTCATCGGGCTATACGATTTCTGACATGAGCCAATCCAGCGACCTGATTCAATCGGCACAACGCACCATTCGCCTCGAAGTGGAAGCCGTACAAGGCTTGTTGCCCCATATCGACGCCGATTTCGTACGCGCTTGCGAGATGATTCTGGCCAGCAAGGGCCGTGTGGTCGTAGTCGGCATGGGGAAATCCGGGCATGTCGGCAACAAGATTGCCGCGACGCTTGCCAGCACTGGCACTCCGGCTTTTTTCGTACATCCAGCCGAAGCCAGTCACGGCGACATGGGCATGATTACCCGCGACGACGTGATTCTGGCCCTGTCGAACTCAGGCTCGACCAACGAAATCGTCACCCTGCTGCCGCTGATCAAACGACTGGGCATCCAGCTGATCAGCGTCACCGGCAACCCGCAATCGCCGCTGGCCAAGGCTGCCGAAGTCAACCTCAACGTTCACGTCGAGCATGAAGCCTGCCCGCTGAACCTGGCACCGACCTCATCGACGACAGCGGCACTGGTGATGGGTGATGCGCTCGCCGTAGCGTTGCTCGAAGCGCGCGGTTTCACTGCCGAAGATTTCGCCTTTTCTCATCCGGGTGGCGCACTGGGCCGTCGCCTGCTGCTGAAAGTGGAGAACGTCATGCACGCCGGCCAGGAGCTGCCGCAAGTACAACGCGGTACGCTGCTCAAGGACGCACTGATGGAAATGACCCGTAAAGGTCTGGGCATGACCGCCATTCTCGAAGCCGATGGCAAGCTCGCCGGGATCTTCACCGACGGCGATTTGCGCCGCACGCTGGATCGCAGCATCGACATCCGCAGCGCCACCATCGACCAGGTGATGACCGCGCACGGCAAGACCGCCCGGCCCGAGATGCTCGCCGCCGAGGCCCTGAAAATCATGGAAGACCATCGAATCAACGCATTGGTAGTCGTCGACGAAGAAGATCGCCCGATTGGCGCCTTCAACCTCTCCGATCTGCTGCGCGCAGGAGTCATGTAAATGAGCACCGATCTGCTGCAACGCGGCAAAGCGATCAAACTGGCGGTTTTCGACGTTGACGGCGTCCTCACCGACGGGCGCCTGTACTTCCTTGAAGACGGCAGCGAATTCAAAACCTTCAACACCCTCGACGGCCAAGGCATCAAAATGTTGATGAACGCCGGCGTGGAGACCGCCATCATCAGCGGTCGCAAGACTCCGGTGGTCGAACGGCGCGCAAAAAATCTCGGCATCCCGCACCTGTTTCAGGGGCGTGAAGACAAATTGGTGGTTCTCGACGGTCTTCTCGAGCAACTGGGCCTAAGCTATGAACAGGTCGCCTACCTCGGTGACGACCTGCCCGACCTGCCGGTGATCCGCCGCGTAGGCTTGGGCATGGCTGTTGCCAACGCTGCCGATTTCGTCCGCGAACACGCCCACGGCGTTACTTGCGCCCGTGGTGGCGAAGGTGCTGCACGCGAATTCTGTGAATTGATCCTGCGCGCCCAGGGCCGCCTCGATGCGGCCAACGCCGCGTACCTGTGAGCCAAACCATGTTTAGCAAAAAATTTCGCAACTTCCTGCTGTTCGGCGGCATTGCTGCGTTGTTCGCAGCGGTAGGCTACTGGAACATCAGCCCGGAGCGCTTCCTCGACAAGCCTCCGGTCTCGTCCGTGGACACCCCGATCGACTGGTACGCGACCAACACGCATACCCTGCAATACCTGCCGGACGGTAAAGTGCAATACGAAATGACCTCCGACAAGGCCGAGCACGTCAAGGCGACCGACATCACCCTGGTCACCAAACCCGACCTGAACATGTACCGCGGCACCGATTTTCCGTGGCACGTGACCAGTGAGCGTGGCGAAGTGAACTCGGGCGGCACCGAAGTCGAATTGATCGACTCCGTACGCGTCAAACGCACCGATGAAAAGAAGCGCGACACGCTGATCACTTCCACCCGCATGACAGTGTTCCCGCAGCAGCAATATGCGCAGACCGAGCAACCCGTTAGAATCGACGGCGCTGGCGGTGTATCAACTGGCGTTGGAATGAAAGCGTACCTGAAGGAAAGCAGGATACACCTGCTATCGAACGTAAGAGGACAGTATGAGGCTCGTTAAAACCCTCCCTATTTTGCTCAGTCTGGGCGCAGCACTGGGAAGCGTGAGCGCCTGGGCTCTGCCGAACGATCAAGAGCAGCCAATCCGCATTCAGGCCGACGATGCCCAACTGGACGACAAGAATGGCGTTGCCACCTATAAAGGTGACGTGATCATCACCCAGGGCTCGATGAAGGTTACCGGCAATACCGTGACCATCACGCGCACCCCGACCGGTGATATCGACGTGGTGACTTCGGTCGGCAACCTCGCCTACTTCGAACAACTGCAGACCGCTGGCGATACCAAGCCTGTTCAAGGCTGGGGCGTGACGATCCAGTATCATGCCGCGCAAAACCGCGTCGTGCTGATCGACAAGGCCAAGGTTGTCGACAAGGACAACAACACGACTCAGGGCGAGAAAATCGTCTATGACACCGTGAAGAAACTGGCCAGCGCCGGTCGCGCTACCGGTAGCAAGGTCACCGAAGCGCGTCCGCGTATCGACATGGTGATCCAGCCGAAGAAGAAAACCGACGAGAAAACCCAGTAATGGCAACTCTGAAAGCTCAGCACCTGGCCAAGGCCTACAAAAGCCGCCAGGTCGTGCGTGACGTCAGCCTGTCGATCGACAGCGGCCAGATCGTCGGCCTGCTTGGCCCCAACGGCGCCGGCAAGACCACGTGCTTCTACATGATCGTCGGCCTGGTGCAGGCAGATCAGGGCCGCGTGCTGATCGATGACCTGGACGTCAGCCACCAGCCAATGCACGGTCGTGCCAAGGCCGGTATCGGCTATCTGCCGCAAGAAGCGTCGATCTTCCGCAAACTGTCGGTGGCCGACAACATCATGGCCATCCTCGAGACCCGTCAGGAACTCGACAAAGCCGGTCGTCGCAAGGAGCTGGAAAGCCTGCTGCAGGAATTCCACATCAGCCACATCCGCGACAACCTCGGCATGAGCCTGTCCGGTGGTGAGCGCCGCCGGGTGGAAATCGCCCGTGCACTGGCGACTGCACCGAAATTCATCCTGCTCGACGAACCGTTCGCCGGTGTCGACCCGATTTCGGTCGGCGACATCAAGCAGATCATCCACCATCTCAAGGCCAAGGGCATCGGCGTGTTGATCACCGACCACAACGTGCGTGAGACGCTGGATATCTGCGAAACCGCTTACATCGTCAACGACGGTCAGTTGATCGCCGAAGGTGACGCAGAAACCATCCTGGCCAACGATCTGGTCAAGGAAGTCTACCTGGGTCACGAATTCCGTCTGTAAGCATGCTGGTGCCCCGGTGAGCTGCGAGGGCGCTGTATCGATGAAGCAGCCTTTTTATACGCTTTGATTGTTACAGCGCTCCAGGCAAGCACCTCGCCTCTAAGGTCTTCAGCGCTCGCTTGAGCGATGCGTCAATAAAGTTTTCTATGTTTTTATTGTTACAGCGCTCTAGGCAAACACTTCAGTTTCAGGCATATAATTTGCTTAAGTTTGGCGCTCCGGCGCCCTGTAGTGGATGGCGCATAGCGCCGGCGAATAAGGTGTTAAGCCCCTGCCATGAAACCATCGCTAGTCTTGAGAATGGGCCAGCAGCTGACGATGACACCGCAGCTGCAACAGGCCATCCGTCTGCTCCAATTGTCGACCCTGGATCTGCAACAGGAAATCCAGGAGGCTCTGGAATCCAATCCGATGCTCGAACGCCAGGAAGAAGGCGACGACTTCGACAATTCCGATCCGATGGCCGACAACGTCGAGCAGAAGCCCAACACCGAAATCCAGGAACCCTCCTATCAGGAAACGGCCCCGACGGTAGATAACCTCGAGGACGGCGAATGGAACGAACGCATTCCCAATGAGCTTCCGGTCGACACGGCCTGGGAAGACGTCTACCAGACCAGCGCCAGCAGCCTGCCCAGCAGCGATGACGACGAATGGGATTTCACCACCCGCACCTCCGCTGGCGAAAGCCTGCAAAGCCATCTGCTGTGGCAATTGAACCTGGCCCCCATGTCCGACACCGATCGACTGATCGCTGTGACCCTGATCGATTGCATCAATAATCAGGGCTACCTGGACGAAACCCTCGAAGAAATTCTCGAAGCTTTCGACCCGGAACTGGACATTGAACTGGACGAGATCGAAGCCGTACTGCACCGCATCCAGCAGTTTGAACCGGCCGGTATCGGTGCACGCAACCTCGGCGAATGCCTGCTGCTGCAATTGCGCCAGTTGTCTGCCAAGACCCCGTGGCTGGCAGAAGCCAAACGCCTGGTCAGCGACTACATCGACCTGCTCGGCAGCCGCGACTACAGCCAGCTGATGCGCCGCATGAAGCTCAAGGAAGATGAGCTGCGTCAGGTTATCGAACTGGTCCAGAGCCTCAATCCACGCCCTGGCTCGCAGATCGAGTCCAGCGAAGCCGAATACGTCGTCCCCGACGTCATCGTGCGCAAGGACAACGAACGCTGGCTGGTCGAGTTGAATCAGGAGTCGGTGCCGCGCCTGCGGGTCAACGCGCAGTACGCCGGTTTCGTGCGCCGCGCCGACACCAGTGCCGACAACACTTTCATGCGCAATCAGTTGCAGGAAGCCCGCTGGTTCATCAAGAGCCTGCAGAGCCGCAACGAAACCCTGATGAAAGTTGCCACCCAGATCGTCGAGCATCAGCGCGGTTTTCTCGAGTACGGCGACGAAGCCATGAAACCGCTGGTCCTGCATGACATCGCCGAAGCGGTCGGCATGCACGAGTCGACGATTTCCCGGGTGACCACACAGAAATTCATGCATACCCCGCGCGGTATTTATGAACTGAAATACTTTTTCTCCAGCCACGTCAGCACCTCCGAGGGCGGGGAATGCTCGTCCACGGCGATCCGCGCGATCATCAAAAAACTGGTTGCAGCGGAAAATCAGAAAAAGCCGTTGAGTGACAGCAAGATCGCTGGTTTACTGGAGGCACAAGGCATTCAGGTGGCTCGCCGCACCGTCGCCAAGTACCGCGAATCTCTCGGGATCGCGCCTTCGAGCGAACGCAAGCGGTTGATGTAAGCCACGTTACAGCGTTCCAGTGGCAGGCTATCCCGCCTGCCGCTTTATGCACTGGCAACGAAGGAGAAGCTGTATGCAAGTCAACATCAGTGGACACCAACTGGAAGTGACCCAACCTCTGCGTTCCTACATCGAGGAAAAACTCCAACGACTGGAGCGCCATTTCGACAAGATCACCAACGTGCAAGTCACGATGTGCGTCGAAAAGCTGAAGCAGAAAATCGAAGCCACCTTGCATATACCCGGCAGCGAAGTGGTCGCCAACGCAGAAGATACCGACATGTATGCTGCGATCGACTCACTGACCGACAAGCTGGATCGCCAACTCAAAAAGCATAAGGAAAAGACCCAGAGCCTCCTTCAGGGCGCGACCGGTCGTTAACATCCCTAACCCATGATCCGACTTGAAACCATCCTGACCCCCGGCCGTTCCCAAGTGAACGCGCCGGGCGGCAGCAAGAAAAAAGCCCTCGAACAGATTGCCAACCTGATCCATCGCGAAGTGCCGGATCTGGCGATGCAAGATGTCTTCGAGGCGTTGATTGCCCGTGAAAAACTCGGTTCTACCGGTTTTGGCAACGGCATCGCCATTCCACACTGTCGCCTCAAGGGCTGTGAAGCGCCGGTCAGCGCGCTGATGCACCTTGAAGCCCCTATCGATTTCGACGCCATCGATGGCGCTCCGGTTGACCTGCTGTTCGTATTGCTGGTGCCCGAAGCTGCGACCGATGCGCACCTGGAGTTGCTCCGTCAGATCGCCAGCATGCTGGATCGCAAGGAAGTGCGCGACAGACTGCGCAGCGCCCAGACAAACGAAGCCTTGTATCAGGTTGTCCTGGACGAGCAAAGCGGGCAGTAATCATGCGTTTGATCATCGTCAGTGGCCGTTCCGGCTCGGGTAAAAGCACCGCACTGGATGTTCTCGAGGACAACGGTTACTACTGCATCGACAACCTGCCGGCGGGATTGCTGCCAGAATTGGCAGAGCGCGCCCTGATCCACACCGAACTGGCGCAACCGCTGGTGGCGGTGTCGATCGATGCGCGTAACCTGCCAAGTCATCTGTCGCGTTTTCCCGAACTGCTTGAAGATGCCCGAAGCAAGCATATTCAGTGCGATGTCCTGTATCTGGATGCCGACGAGGAAACCCTGCTCAAGCGTTTTTCCGAGACTCGCCGCCGCCACCCCTTGAGCAATGCCAATCGCTCACTGGCCGAAGCGATCCACGACGAAACCGCTCTGCTCGGCCCGATTGCCGATCTCGCCGACCTGAAAATCAATACCACCAATCTGAACCTTTATCAGTTGCGCGACACCCTCAAGCTACGCTTGCTGAATCAACCGGAGCCGGGCACCGCCTTTCTGGTCGAATCATTCGGTTTCAAGCGCGGCATGCCGGTCGATGCCGACCTGGTGTTTGACGTGCGCTGCCTGCCTAACCCGTACTGGAAGCCGGAATTGCGCGAGCAATCCGGTCTTGATGCACCAGTGGCCGAGTATCTGGCGGTTCAGCCGGAGGTCGAAGAAATGTTCCAGGACATCTTTACCTACCTGCACAAGTGGCTACCGCGCTTTGCCGCGAGCAACCGTGCCTACGTCACCATTGCCATTGGCTGCACCGGCGGGCATCACCGCTCCGTCTACCTGACCGAACGTCTGGGTCAGGCCCTGCAGAAAACCCTGAAGAACGTCCAGGTTCGCCACCGCGACCTCACTTAAAGGATTCACACCGCGATGCCTGCTCTGGAAATCGAAATCATCAACAAACTGGGCCTGCATGCCCGCGCGTCGGCCAAGTTCGTTGGCGTGGCGGGTCAGTATCCGGATTGCACGATCAGAGTAGGCCGCACGCCGGAGACGACGGTCGACGGCAAAAGCATCATGGCGATGATGATGCTGGCGGCTGGCAAGGGCACCAAAATTTATTTGAGCACTGAAGGGCATCAGGAACAGGAAGCGCTCGATGCGCTGGTGGCGTTGATCAACAACTACTTCGATGAAGGTGGCTGACCGCCAGAAAAAAGAGTTCGCAGCCTGCGGTAGCTCCTACGCAGGAATGCATTCCCTGTAGGAGCTGCCGCAGACTGCGATCTTTTGATCGACTTCAACCCAACGCGGTATCCATCACCATCATCAGACAGAACCCGATCAACAAGCCAAGACTCGCCAGTTTGTCATGACCATTGCGTCGCGACTCGGGAATCACTTCATGGGTCACCACCAGCAACATTGCCCCCGCCGCCAATGCCAGCCCTAATGGCAACAACACCTGCGCCAGGCTGACCAGCCACGCACACAACAGTGCAAACACTGGCTCGACCAGACCTGACGCCGCGCCGATCAGGAACGCCTTGACCCGCGACATCCCGGCCCCGGCCAATACCAGCGCAATCACCAGACCTTCCGGCACATCCTGCAAAGCGATGCCCATGGCCAGGCTGTCGGCGTCCGGCATGCCGCCGCCAGCAGAAACGCCGACGGCCATGCCTTCAGGGATGTTATGAGCAATGATGGCGAACACGAACAACCAGATGCGCGGTGGAATCACCGGGTGCTCGACGGTGCCGACGAGCATTTCCGCAGACGCGCCAGACACCTTGCGATCGACCAGATACAGGCCGAAGGCTCCAAGCATGATGCCGAAGCAGATCAGACCACTAGCGCTCCAGGGTGTCAGACCAAGGCTTTCGGCGGCGGCGATGCCCGGCACGATCAGCGAAAATGCAGTCGCCGCCAGCATCACTCCCGCGCCAAAGCCCAGTAACGTATCGCTGAGTGCCTGAGGCATGCGCCGAATCACCAACACTGGGACAGCGCCCAGCGCCGTGCCAAGGGCACAGATCGCACCACCCTGCAACGCCCGTGACAGCCTCGGTTCGAGATTCAGCCATTGCAGCCCGTGGGCGACCAGCAAAGTCATACCCGCCAACAGCAATAGCGATCCCACTGCGTAACGAAACATACGCCCACTTCCGATCGCCAGTGTTTCAGTGCCCATAGTCAGCCTTGGATTGTTTTTATAGAAGACTTAAACCAGTGCGGCCTGATAGCGCGCAGCCACTTCAGGCCAATTGATCACGTTGTAGAACGCGTTGATGTATTCCGGGCGACGGTTCTGATAACGCAGGTAATAGGCGTGCTCCCAGACGTCGAGACCGAGAATCGGCGTGTTGCCGTTCATCAACGGGCTGTCCTGGTTACCGCTGCTTTCCACGATCAACGCCTTCTCGGGGGTCACGCTGAGCCAGGCCCAGCCGCTGCCGAATCGGGTCAGTGCGGCTTTGGTGAAGGCTTCCTTGAAGCTGTCGAGGCCACCCAGATGCTCATCGATGGCCTTGGCCAGTGCGCCATCCGGTTTGCCGCCACCGTTGGGCACCATCACTTCCCAGAACAACGAGTGGTTGGCGTGTCCACCGCCCTGGTTGATTACCGCTGCGCGGAGTTTTTCCGGCAATTGCTGAACGCTGGCGACCAGTTTCTCCACCGGCCACTCGGCGTATTCGGTGCCTTCAACCGCCGCGTTGAGGTTGTTGATGTAGGTCTGGTGATGCTTGGTGTAGTGGATCTCCATGGTCTGCGCATCAATGTGCGGTTCCAGTGCGTCGTAGGCGTAAGGCAAGGCAGGCAGGGTAAAAGCCATTTCAGTGGACTCCATGGTGATGAGGGGCAGGCGCGCGGCGCGCATTGCCGGTATCCGGGTGCAGCAGGCGCTGGGTACGCGGGTATTCGCCGTGCTCGCTGATGAAATTCAGCAGCTCGACGTAGGTCTTGCTGCTCTGGCGCAGCGCCGCTTCGCGCAATGCCAGACGCTGGCGTTCGTCCTGCATGGTCTGCAACAGCCGTTGATGGATAGCGCAAAGGTATTCGGCGCTCTCCTCCGGCTGGTTCAGGCGCAAGTGCAGATCCGCCAGGTTGTGATGGGAGATGACGCAAGCCGCCACCGCTTCGTCGGCGTCCGCCCAGCGCTCGAACAACACTTGCGCCAGGGCCAGGGCTTGCAGGTAAGCCTCACGGGCGTCGATCAGTTCGCCCAGCATGAAGCAGCGATTGGCCCGTTCGATCGTGCGTTTCCAGTGCTCCATGGTGAGCCTCCAAAGCGGTTGCGGGGGGTTACACGCCGCCGGCGGTGAGTTTCTCGGGATTGAGCAACTCTTCCAGCTGGCTGCGCGAAAGGTCAGTGTGTTCCAGGGCAACGTCGATCACCGCGCGGCCTTCCTTGTAGGCCTGCTTGGCGATTTCAGCGGCTTTCTGGTAACCGATGATCGGGTTGAGCGCGGTAACCAGAATCGGGTTGCGCGACAACGCTTCTTTCAAGCGAGAGTCATTGACCTTGAAGCTGGCGATAGCCTTGTCAGCGAGCAAACGGCTGGAATTGGCCAGCAGCTCGATGCTGCTCAACAGGTTCTGCGCGATGATCGGCAGCATCACGTTCAATTCGAAGTTGCCCGACTGGCCAGCAATGGTGATCACCGAATCGTTGCCGATGACCTGCGCGGCGACCATGGCGGTGGCTTCCGGGATCACCGGATTGACCTTGCCCGGCATGATCGACGAGCCCGGTTGCAGGGCTTGCAGTTCGATTTCACCGAGGCCTGCGAGCGGGCCGGAGTTCATCCAGCGCAGGTCGTTGGCGATTTTCATCAGCGACACGGCGGTGGCTTTGAGCTGGCCGGAGACGGCAACGGCGGTGTCCTGCGAACCGATCAGCGCGAACAGATCCTTGCCCGGGGTGAATTGCACGTCGGTCAGTTGGCTGAGCTGGCGGCTGAAGCGCGCGGCGAATTCAGGATGCGCATTGATCCCGGTGCCGACTGCAGTGCCGCCCTGCGCCAGGGATTGCAGACTTGGCAGCAAATCCTGCAGATGGCCGATGTTGGCCTTGAGTTGCTGCGCCCAGCCGTTGAGCACCTGGCTCATGCGTACCGGCATTGCATCCATCAAATGCGTGCGACCGGTTTTGACGTGGTGATGCACTTGCCCGGCCTTGTCCTCGATCACTTGCACCAAGTGCAGCAGTGCCGGCAGCAACTGCTCGTGCAGGGCCAGCGCAGCGCTGACGTGGATGGTGGTCGGGATGATGTCGTTACTGCTCTGGCCACAGTTGACATGATCGTTGGCATTGACCGGTTCATCGAGCAGCCGGCTGGCCAGCGTAGCGATCACTTCGTTGGCGTTCATGTTGGAACTGGTGCCGGAACCGGTCTGGAAGATATCCACCGGAAAATGTTGCATGAAGTCGCCTTCGAGCAGGCCTTGCGCGGCATCGCTGATGGCTTTGCCTTGTGCGGCGCTGATCTGGTTGAGTTCGACGTTGGCGCGCGCGGCAGCGGCCTTGGCGAGGATCAGTGCGCGGATGAATTGCGTCGGCATCGGTTTGCCGCTGATCGGAAAGTTATCCACTGCGCGCTGGGTCTGCGCGCCGTAGAGAGCGTCCACCGGCACCTGCAGTTCGCCCATGCTGTCGCGCTCAATACGTGTCTTGGTCATCGGTAAATCCTTGGACTAATTCAATGAGAGGAATCGATGGAAGCAGTTCGCAGGTGGCGAGCTGCCAGGTGTAGCGTTGCCAGCGCTTGAGCCGGCAGTTGCACAGGGACAGGCGCTCCATTTCACGTAATGGGCGCCAGGCTTGATCGAGACAGAAGCTGCGCCAGTGCCACGGCAGTGCGATGTCGGTGGCGGTGTCGAGCAGCAGACGGAATGAGGTTTCGGCGACCGTCCAGGGTGAGGTCGCGGTGCAACAAGACAGATACCGGCCTTCAGCCAGGTAATGTTCGATCAGGCGCGGCTCGTCGGGATCCATCGCGCAACGGATCTGGCGACTCATCCAGCGCCAGCTTTCGAGATAGGGCTGCTCGTGCAAGGCAGAACTCATGATTCGGGCTCATCCGATAATGAGATTTATTATTAGATGATAATGAGAACCAAAACAAGAGTCCCGGTTACACGGACTCCATTGTGGGAGCGAGCCTGCTCGCGAGGGCGTCGTGTCAGTCGCCGCTGCGGTCGGCTGTTAAATCGCTTTCGCGAGCAGGCTCGCTCCCACAGGGTATTGTGTGGAGCCAATAAAAAAAGCGCGCCACCCGATGGGGTGGCGCGCCTTTTTTGTCACGGTTGGAGCTTAGCTACCCGCCACTGTCATACGCTCGATCAACACCGAACCGGTGCGAATGTTGCTGCGCAGTTCCAGGTCATTACCCACCGCAACGATCTGCTTGAACATGTCGCGCATGTTGCCGGCGATGGTGACTTCCTGCACCGCGAACTGGATTTCACCGTTCTCGACCCAGAAACCTGCCGCACCGCGCGAATAATCGCCGGTGACCATGTTCAGTCCATGGCCCATCAATTCGGTGACCAGCAAGCCACGGCCCATGCGCTTCAACAGCGCCGCCTGGTCCTCGTCGCCGTGGGTGACAAACAGGTTATGCACGCCGCCAGCGTTGGCCGTGCTCGGCATACCCAGTTTGCGACCGGAATAGGTGCCGAGAATGTAGGAGACCAATTCGCCCTTTTCGACGAACGGTTTAGCGTACGTCGCCAGACCATCACCGTCGTAGGAGGCGCTGCCCATCGCGCGCATCAGGTGCGGACGCTCATCGATGGTCAGCCATTCCGGGAACAGTTTCTGCCCCAGGGAGCCTTCAAGGAACGACGACTTGCGATACAGACTGCCGCCAGACACTGCCGAGAGGAAACTGCCGAACAGGCCACCCGCCAATTCCGCGGAAAACAGCACCGGCACTTCACAGGTCGGTACCGGACGCGCGCCCAGACGGCTCGCCGCCCGTTGCGCTGCACGCTGACCGATGCTGACCGGATCAGCCAGCAAAGTGCCCTGGCGGCTAACGTCATACCAGTAATCGCGCTGCATCTGGCCATCGGCCTCGGCGATCATCACGCAACTCAGGCTGTGGCGGGTCGACGCATAACCGCCGATAAAACCGTGACTGTTGCCGTAAACCCGGCAGCCCTGGTGGGTGCTGAGGGTGGTGCCGTCGGCGTTCTTGATCCGCGCGTCGGCGTCGAATGCCGCCGCTTCACAGAGCAACGCCTTCTCGATGGCCTGCTCCGGGGTGATGTCCCATTCGTGGAACAGGTCAAAATCGTGCTGTTCCTTGGCCATCAGCGCAGCATCAGCCAGACCCCAGGGCC
>NZ_LIGE01000033.1 GCF_001297015.1 Pseudomonas sp. RIT-PI-r
GGTATTACGACCCGCGGTTGGGAAGGTATCTGACGCCGGATCCCATCAAGTTGGCCGGTGGGTTGAATCAGTACCAGTACGTGCCGAATCCGACGGGGTGGGTGGATCCGTTGGGGTTGAGTTCCAATTGTCCGCCGCCGAAACAACCATGTCGTCCAATGCAGTATGGAGCTGGTAGTGCAATTGCGGACGAGGGTGGCCCTCCAGTGCCTAAGATGACAGTGCAAGAACGGAGGGGCAGAATTGATGAGCTGGCTGAAGAAAACGCATACCGACGTTTACATGAAATGGAGAATCCACAAAATGGAGAGCATTTTTTAGAAAAACACGGCGCCCAAACAACTCTGCAATCTCAATTTGAAAGAATTTCGTCAGCGAAGAATCCAACGACTGGTGTCGTAGAGAAATATATCGGTGGATCAAAAGACGGAGAGCTTAAAATTCCAAGTGCGGCTACTCATTTTCTCAGTCATAGGGATCAATTGAATGCTATTTATAGAGCGAAACTAATACTTCGTCAGACCAATCTTCAAACCTCGAGAAGGCCTATGGATATGGGGAGTATAATTGGGGAAGGTTATACGAAAGAGGGAGTTTATGGGCAGCAGAGGAAAGCTGTTGTTATTCTCAAGGCAAACGGTCGCACCGTAACTTCTTATGCGGATTTTTAATAATGAAAAATTTATATGAAATTGTAGATATAAAGAATCTGCTGTTTGTTTTTGATATCGAAAATACGTTTGATGTCGAGCGAGAGCGATTGATAGTTGAAAAAAACGTAAACGACTCTCAACAGTTAACGGCACTGTTCGATGTTTTGTTAAAGCCTGAATTTTATGAGTATACCGATGCCGAGCAAGAGTCTCTCATATGTACAATCGATCATTTTTTGAAGGCGGATGATAATTTTGATCGTGTATTTAATCGAATGACGACATATTTTGATGATGAGATCGTGGATAGGCCCAGCTTTATGAGGGTTTTGCTGGAGTGTTTGAAAAAATATCGAAATGGAAAAGACTCTGGCTAATCAAAATGTGAGATGAGAGAGCGGGCCCCTTCGCGGGCAAGCCCGCTCTCTCAGGGATTTGTGTCGCTCCAGAAATCAGCGTTGGCCCATTAGCTGCGACTGGCACAGGTCGGGCGCGGTGAGACTATCAATCACATGCACGCTATACCCCGGAACATTCTTCGCATGATGCTTCGCCTGCGATGCCATCTCAGCGAGCTGACTGGCGTCCAGTTGTGCGCAGGCCTCGGGGTGTAGATGCACGACGCCAATGGACAGCGACAACAGCGCAAACTCCTGGCGCACCCCTTGGCGATTCGGGGCGATGAAGCAGCCCGCGTCGAGGTGTTCAGTGCGATAGAAGCGCCGGCATTGGCTCTGGAAATCATCAAGCAATTGGTTGAGGCGTTTGCGCCAGTCTTCGGGGCCGAGGACCAGGAGAAAGTCGTCGCCACCAATGTGGCCAACGAAGTCGCGGGTAGGGTCTACGCGTTCGTTGAGACAGTGCGCCAGACACAGCAACACTTCATCGCCGCGACCGTAGCCGTAGATGTCGTTGAAGGGTTTGAAGCTGTCGATGTCGACGTAGCAGATGACCGACTCGCGGCCTTGTTGCAGCAACCGCGTCAGGCATTGCTGAATCGGCACATTGCCCGGCAACAAGGTCAGCGGGTTGGCGTAGCGAGCCTGCTGGATTTTCAGTTCGGTAATCAGTTTGAGCACATCGATCACCCGGCCGAGGCCGAGGTAGCTGCCGTTGAGGGTGATGATGAAGTCTTCTTCGATGCGTTGTCGGGCGCGGCTGGTGATCAGGCGGCTGACTTGTTGCAGCGACTGGCTCATTTCCACGGCGAGGAAGTCGTCGTTCATCAGGCGGCTGATCGGTTTGCGTGCGAACAGGTCGGTGGCGAAGGGTTTGAGCAGTGCGTCGGACAGCGAATGGCGGTGGACGATGCCACAGGGCTGGCCTTGTTCGTCGAGCACCGCCAGTGAGTTGAGGTTGGCCTGACGACGGAAGGCTTCGAGCACGGTGGCGGTCGGTGTATCGCGATGGACCGCCGGTTGGTCGTTGAGCAAGGCGCTGAGGTCGCTGCCTTCGTCGTTGAGCGCCACCGCGCTGCTGTCATGTTTCGGCATCAAGGCGCGGGCATCGCGCGGTGGATGCTCTTGTGGACGGCCGAGCAGATAACCTTGCACCAGGTCGACGCCCATTTCCGTCAGTACGGCGAGTTCTTCTGGCAGTTCGATGCCTTCAGCGATGACTTGTGCGCGAGAGGCTTTGGCGATTTGCAGGATCGAGCCGACGAATTCGCGCTTCAATGCGTCCTGATGAATACCGTCGATGAAGTGTCGGTCGATCTTCACGTAATCCGGACGAAGCTCCGACCACAGTCGCAGGCTCGAATAGCCAGCGCCAAGATCATCCAGCGCAATCGAAAATCCCATCGCCCGATAGTGATGCAGCGCGGTTTGCAGTAACTGGAAGTCGTCGATTGGCGTTTGTTCCGTCAGTTCGATAACGACCTGACTGGGTGGAATGCCGAAGTCCTGCAGCAGTTGCAGCGTGCGTCCCGGTTGATGTGCGGCTTCGAGCAAAGATTCGGGCGAGACGTTGAGAAACAGCTTGCCCGGCAGTTGCTGTTCGTTAAAACGACGGCAGGCGCTTTGCCGGCAGGCGATTTCCAGTTCATTCAAGCGCCCGGCTTGTCGCGCAACAGCAAACAACGCAATCGGTGAGTGAAGAGGGCTGTTGGAAGGTCCGCGTGTCAGGGCTTCGTAACCGAGAATACGTCGCTCCGAGAGGCTGATGATCGGCTGGAACAGGCTGTGCAATCCGCTTTGAGTCAGGATCGAGCTCAAGGCACTCAGCTGTTCGGTCGTGGTCATGGCAATCTCTGGCGATAAAAAAAGGACTGGGAGCGCTCTCGTTGAAGAGAGTGGCTCCCAGTCCTTTATTGCACGACAGAATGATGACTGTTTGATGACGATCCGGGGATCGTCAGCATTAAATTGCCATCACTTACTTCTTGGCCACCTGATTGCTCAGCTTCAGGTAATCCAGCAGCACGCGCCCGGTTTCGCTCAGGTAGGCATCGTCTTCCGGTTTGACCTTGTCCGGCTCGGCGGCGGAGAGGGCGTCGTCGTCTTCTTTCTTCAGCTCTTTGAGCGGCTCTTCGCCTTTGGCCTTGCGACGGATGTTTTCCATCGTCAGCTGTTTGGCGTCGATGTCGGCGTGCTGGGCACGACGATCGGCTTCGTTGAGGCTGACGGTTTTTTCTTCCATCAGTTTCTGCGCCAGGGCCAGCTTGTCGCGGATGAACACGAACTCGGCATCCTTGGCGGTGCGGGTGTCATGTTCGGACTTGAGCTGGGCCAGGAACGGTTTGAACGGATCGGCCGCCGGTTTGATTGCCGCGCGGATGGGGTCCCACGGCATGGCTTCCGGCAGTGCGCTCTCACCGATTTCCTTGGTATCGATCAGCGACGGATAGTCGATGTCCGGCAGCACGCCCTGATGCTGGGTGCTCTGACCGGACACCCGGTAGAACTTGGCCAGGGTCAGTTTCAGTTCGCCATGGTTCAACGGCTGAATGGTCTGCACGGTGCCTTTGCCGAAGGTCTGGCCGCCGATGATCAGCGCGCGGTGGTAGTCCTGCATCGCGCCGGCGAAGATCTCCGAAGCCGAGGCGGACAGGCGGTTGACCAAAAGTGCCATCGGGCCTTTGTAGAACGCGCCCGGGTTCTCATCTTCCAGCACGTCGACACGGCCATCGGCATTACGCACGAGGACGGTCGGGCCCTTGTCGATGAACAGGCTGGTCAGCTCGGTGGCTTCCTGCAGGGAACCGCCGCCGTTGTTGCGCAGGTCGATGACCACGCCGTCGACTTTGTCTTTCTGCAGCTCGGTCAACAGCTTCTTGACGTCGCGGGTGGTGCTCTTGTAGTCCGGATCGCCGGCACGGAACGCCTTGAAGTCGAGGTAGAAGGCCGGGATCTCGATGACGCCGAGCTTGTAGTCCTTGCCGTCCTGTTTCAGGTTAAGAACCGACTTCTTCACGGCCTGGTCTTCGAGCTTCACCGCTTCACGGGTGATCGGCACGATCTTGGTGGTCTGGTCGTTCGGCGCATTGCTGGCCGGAATCACTTCCAGGCGCACCACGGTGCCTTTCGGACCGCGAATCAGCTTGACCACTTCGTCCAGACGCCAGCCGACCACGTCGACCATCTCTTTGTTGCCTTGGGCAACGCCGATGATCTTGTCGGCCGGGGCGACTTGTTTGGTTTTGTCGGCCGGGCCTGCCGGCACCAGACGCACGACTTTCACCTGGTCGTTGTCGCTCTGCAACACGGCACCGATGCCCTCGAGGGACAGGCTCATGTTGATGTCGAAGTTTTCCGCGTTATCCGGCGACAGATAGTTGGTGTGCGGATCGTAAGACATGGCGAAGGTGTTGATGTACGCCTGGAAGATGTCTTCCGGACGGGTCTGATCCAGGCGCGCCAACTGGTTCTTGTAGCGCTTGGTCAGGGTTTCCTGAATCTGCTTCGGCTCTTTGCCGGCGATCTTCTGACGCAGGACTTCGTCCTTGACGCGTTTGCGCCACAGGTCATCAAGCTCTGCCGTGGATTTCAGCCAAGGGGCGTCCTTGCGATCGATCAGCAAGGTTTCCCTGGTGGTGAAGTCCATCTTGTCGACGCCCTTGTTCAGCTCCGCAATGGCGAAGTCCAGACGCGCCTTGACGCGGTCCAGGTAGCGCTTGTAGATGGTGAACCCGGCGTTGAGATCGCCGCTTTTGAGGAAGTCGTCGAACTGGGTCTTCCACTTGTCGAATTCGGCGATGTCGCTGGCCATGAAGTAGCTGCGCGACGGATCCAGCAGCTTGATGTAGCTGTCGTAGATGATCACCGAGCGCGCATCGTCGAGTGGCGGCTTGCTGTAGTGGTGACGCTTGAGCAATTCGACGACGTTCAGGCTGGCGATGACTTCATCGCGATCAGGCTGCAACTTGTCCCAGCTGTTGGCTGCGAATGTACTGCCCGACACCGGCAACAGGCCGATACCGATGAAAAGAGCGAGGGCGGTGCTGGGGAGCAAATGCTTCATGCTGATTCGACGCGGGGACAATTGATAACGCATATTAGGCCGTCTTTGAAGTCGCCGGTCTACGAGAGCCGGTCGCATAATGCAAAAAGCCCGGCGCTACAGCTTCGGGCTCAGTCCAGACTCACTATGGAGGCACTGTGAAGGCATTGCAAGGCGTTGAAGGTCAAGTGGCATGGGTTGAGGAGCCGAGTCCTACGTGTGATGTAGGACAAGTCCGCATTCGAGTGGCGGCAGCCGGCCTAAATCGCGCCGATTTATTACAGAAAGCGGGGCTCTATCCGCCACCGCCGGGGGCCAGCCAAGTGCTCGGTCTTGAGTGCTCCGGGGTCATCAGTGAGGTCGGTGCGGGCAGTTCGTGGCAGGTCGGCGATCGCGTTTGCGCCTTGCTGGCCGGGGGCGGCATGGCCGAAGAGGTGGTGGTCGACGGGCGGCATGTGCTGCCGGTGCCCGAAGGCGTTTCGCTGATCGAGGCGGCGGCATTGCCCGAGGTTTACGCAACAGTCTGGCTGAATGTGTTTCAACTTGCGGCGCTCAAACCGGGTGAGAAAGTTCTCTTGTACGCCGGGGCAAGTGGAATCGGTTCAGCCGCCATTCAGTTGTGCAAGGCGTTTGGCAATCCTTGCGGGGTCAGCGTCGGTTCAGCCGAGCGTTTGGCGTATTGCGAGGCGCTGGGCGCGCAGGGCGGGGTGGTGCGCACCGATGATCTGGAGAGCCTGCGTGATTTCGGGCCCTTCGATGTGATCCTCGATCCGGTGGGTGGTAATTATTCGGCGTTGAATCTCAAGCTGATCGCGCTGGACGGGCGTTGGGTGTTGATTGGTTTGATGGGCGGCCGTGAGGCGAAGCTGGACCTGGCGCAGGTGTTAGGCAAGCGCGTGCAATTGCTCGGCTCGACCTTGCGCAGCCGTGACGATCAATTCAAGGCGGATCTGTTGAGTGATCTGGGCCAGCACGTGTGGCCGTTGTTTGCCGAAGGGCGATTGCGTCCGCAGTTGGCCAAGGCGTTTGCGGTGAAGGATGCCGAGGCGGCGTTTGCGGAGCTGGCGAGCAACACTGTTGCTGGAAAACTGGTTTTGGTGATCGACGACAGTCTGAGCTGAGAACAGGGAAAAAGCCCCTCACCCTAACCCTCTCCCAAAGGGAGAGGGGACTGACCGGGTTGTTCTGTCGGGCTACATCGACCTGATGCATCGGGTCGAACTCAGGTTTGGAATATCAGCCTGCCTGTGCAGATTAAATCTTTGTCATTTCCAGAGGTGGATTGGCCAGCCGGCTTTTTCGGCGTGCTCCAGCAGCACTGGGTCCGGGTTGACCACGTGCGGAAAATCCACCTTCAGCAACAACGGCAGATCATTGCGTGAGTCGGAATAGAAACTCGCGCCTTCGAGATTCTCTTCTTCGGCATCCAGCCACTCCAGCAACCGGGTGATCTTGCCTTCGCGGTAGGTCAGGGTGCCGACGGTGTGGCCGCTGTACACGCCATGGGCGACTTCCAGTTCGATGCCGAGAATCTCATCTATACCCAAGCGATCGGCAATCGGTTTTACCAAGTGTGTGCCCGACGCCGAAATCACCAGAATGCGGTCGCCGGCCTTGCGGTGGGCAGCGATGGTTTTGGTGGCGTCGCTGAAGATGATCGGTTCGATGAAGTCTTCAACCCATGGCCCGACCAGGTGCTCGACTTCTTCCGGCGTACGCCCGATCAACGGCTCCAGGCTGAATTCCATGTAGTCTTCCATGCGCAATTTGCCATGGCTGTAGGCGTCCATCAGTTCGTTGTTCTTGCGCATGAACGATTCAGGATCGACCCAGCCCAGGCGCCCCATCTGCTCGCTCCAGAGGGTGGCGCAGTCGCCGTGGATCAACGTTTCGTCCAGATCAAAAATTGCCAGAGCCATCAGTGCAGTTCTCTCTTCAACGTCAGCAAAGTCATCAGGCTACCTCACACAGGGCCGTCGGATCGATGGAAAGCGCCAGACGCTGACCGTCGGGATGCAGATCGGCGGCCGAGCGGTTGAGCACATCCACCACCAGTTCTACGCCACGCGCTTCGATCCGGTAACGGATGACGTTGCCAAGAAGGCTGTGGCTGCGGATCTGCGCGTCGAGTTCGCCGTTGAGGCTCAGTTCGATGGCTTCCGGGCGAATGGCGATGCGATGGTTGATCGGGCGCTGCAACAGTTTCGAAGCGGCTTGCGCGTCGAGCAGGTTGTAATTGCCGATAAAGCCGGCGGCGAACACATCGACCGGCGCAGTGTAGAGGGTTTCGGCATCGCCGCTTTGTACGATTTTTCCCTGATTCATCAGAAAAATCCGGTCAGACATGGTCAGCGCTTCCTCCTGATCGTGGGTGACAAAAATCGTCGTCAGGCCGAGTTCGCGTTGAATCTGGCGGATCTGTTCGCGCAGGTGTTTACGAATCCGTGCGTCGAGCGCCGACAGCGGCTCGTCCAGCAGCAACAAGCGCGGACGCGTGACCAGCGAACGGGCGAGGGCAACCCGCTGGCATTGACCACCGGACAGCTGATGCGGATAGCGGCTGGCGAAGTCGTTCAGTTCAACCAGTTTCAACACCTCGGAAACACGTTTGTGGCTGTCGTCGGCATTGACCTTTTGCATGCGCAAACCGAACGCAACGTTTTGTTCGACAGTCATGTTGGGGAACAGCGCATAACTCTGAAACACCATGCCGATCCCGCGCTTCTGCGGGCTCAACGGCACGATATCGACGCCATCGAGGAGGATCTTGCCGCCATCGACTGGCGTCAGGCCGGCGATGCAACGCAGCAGGGTGGATTTTCCGCAACCGGACGGGCCGAGCAGGGTGACGAATTCGCCTTTGTTGATTTCGCAGTCGATGTCGCTGAACACCGTGGTGCCGGCGTAGCTTTTCTGCAGGTGTTGGACGCTGACATAGCTCATTCGCTTTTGTCCTTGTTCAAGATGTTGGCGATCCAGGTCAGGACCAGCACGAAAAAGAAATACGAGATGACCAGGGCACTGGTGAAGTGGCCGCTGCTGTTGCGCATGTTGTTCAGGTAAACCTGCAGGGTTTCGTAACGCGTGCCGACGAGGATGTTGGCAAAGACGAACTCCCCGAAGAGGAACGAGAACGACAGCAGCAACGCGACCATCAGGCCTTTGCGCAGGTTGGGCAGCACCACCAGAAACGCCGCCTGAAAGGTGCTGGCGCCGAGCAGCTGCGCGGCGTCCATCAGGTCACGCAGGTTGATCGCTTGCAGGTTGTTGGTGATCGCCCGGTACATGAACGGCAGCGCCACGGTGAAGTAACAACCGATCAGGATCCACGGCGTGCCGACCATCGCCATCGGCCCGGAACCGTAGAGCTGCAACAGACCCACCGAGGACACCACCGGCGGCACCGCGAAGGGCAGCAGAATCAGGATATTCATCAGCGCATCGAGTTTCGGAAAGTGGTAATGCACCACGAACAGCAGCGGCAGAATCAACACCACCGAAAGCACCAGTGCGCCGACACACACAATCAATGATTGGCCGAAAGCGTGAAGGAAGCGCGGGTCGCTCCACAGCTGGATGTACCACTTGAAGGTGAAGCCGCTGGGCAGAATGGTCGCCGACCAACTGCTGGCAATCGAATAGACCAGGGTGCCCACCAGTGGCAGCAAGAGGATGGCGAACAGCAGATAAACCACGACGCGGTGGTAGAGGCCGGCCGGGCCGGATTCAGCGCGAGACATGGTAGCTCCTCTTCAACAGCAGTTGATGCACGACGGTGACGATGGTCATCAGCGCCACCAGCACCACGGCCAGGGCGCTGGCCAGGTTCGGATCGAGGGAAATATCGCCCGAGACCATCGCCGCGATACGAATCGGCAGGACGTTGAAGTTGCCCGTCGTCAGCGCATACACCGTGGCGTAGGCGCCGAGGGCGTTGGCCAGCAGAATAACGAACGTACCCAGCAGCGCTGGTGTCAGCACCGGCAAACCGATGTGCCGCCAGAACTGCCAGCCGTTGGCGCCGAGCAACGCGGCCGACTCGCGCCAGTCTTCACGCAATGCGTCGAAGGCGGGGTAGAGCAACAACACGCCAAGGGGAATCTGGAAGTAGGTGTAGAGGATGATCAGCCCGGTTTTCGAGTACAGATTGAAGTCCTGAATGATCCCCGACTGCTTCAGCATGATGGTGATGCTGCCGTTGAACCCGAGCAGGATGATGAACGCAAATGCCAGGGGCACACCGGCGAAGTTGCTGGTCATGTTGGCGAAGGCGTTGACGAAATTGCGCAGCTTCGAATCGACCCGGCGCAGGGAATACGCACCGAGTACGGCAATGATGATGCCGAATACACTCGACCAGAAACTGATCTCGAGGCTGTACTGGATCGCCTGCAAATAGAACTTCGAGCTGAAGATCTTGCTGAAGTTGGCCAAGCCCCAACCGAACTCTTCCGATTGCAGGCTGTTGATCATCACCCAGGCCAGCGGGGCGATTTCGAAGACGATAAAGAACAGCGTGAACGGCACCAGGCACAACGCCGCCAGCCATTTGCCGCGAGTCATTGAGTTCACTTGAGCAGCTCCCGGCACACAGGTTTGTCGTGGGGTACGCCGAGCAATTCGCAGACCGTGCCGCAGATGTCGGTCTGCTTCGGTGCGGCGCCAGCATCAAGGCTGAACGCATCGCCGAGGACGAACAGCGGCACCTGGCGCTCTTCCGGCAGCAAGCCGTTGTGCGAGCGGTCGTTGTTCATGCCGTGGTCGGCGGTCACCAGTACTTGGAAGCCGGCCTCGAGCCAGTTCTGCAAATAGTCGGCGAGGATGATGTCCGCCGAACGCGCGCTGTTGCGGTACTGCGACGAATCGAGGCCGTGCTTGTGCCCGGCGTCGTCAATGTTCATCGGGTGGATCAGCAGAAAGTTCGGATCGTGGCGCAGGCGCAGGTTTTCCGCGTCGGCGAACAGGTGCGAATCCGGGTAGTGATCGTTCCAGTAGAAATGCCCGTGCTGGATCGGCAGCGACAGATTGTCGGTGTGCCGATCGCGGGCAGCCACGAACGGTGAGCGGTTGTACAACTCGCTGACCCAGTGATACGCCGCTGCAGCGGTTTTCAGACCGGCCTCGCGGGCGTAGTGGTAAATGCTGCGCTGGTTGGACAGGCGCGAGACGTTGTTGTGGACGATGCCGCTGTCGATCGGCGGCACGCCGGTGAGGATGCATTCATAAAGCGGTCGGGACAGGGCCGGCAGCTCGCACTCCAACTGATAGAGCGCGGCGCGTCCTGCGCCAACATAAGCCTGCAGATGCCCCATGGCGTGACGCGCGACCTCGTAGTTGAGGCCGTCGAGCACGACAAGGATGACGTTGTGCTTCATAGGGGCAAAAACTCCGCGAAACAGGAAATTTCAGATTCACCTGGATCCCTTGTAGGAGTGAGCCTGCTCGCGATAGCGATTGAACATTCAACGACAATGTTGACTGAACTACCGCTATCGCGAGCAGGCTCACTCCTACATGGGGATTTGTTTCGGATCACAAAAATGGTGATCAGCCGCTTATTTCATCTCGACGATGACTTCTTCGTTCCACGCCTGTGGCAGGGCTTTCGAAGTCTTTTCCCACGCGTCGGCATCTTTGATCGGGGTGACTTTCTTGTACTGCTCGTTTGGCAGCAGTTTGGCCTTCACGTCTTCCGGCAGTTGCAGGTGCTCGGCGCGGATCGGGCGGGCGTTGCCGCGCGCGAGATTGGTCTGGCCGGCGTCGCTGAAGATGTATTCGCGAGTCAGCTTGGCGGCGTTAGGATTTTTTGCGTATTTGTTGATGATCGTGGTGTAGCCGGAAATCACCGAACCGTCGGACGGGATGAGCACGACGTAGTCATCCGGGTTGGCCATCTTGGCCTTGTAGCTCAGGCCGTTGAAGTCCCAGACCACGCCGACTTCGATCTCGCCTTTTTCCATGGTGGCGATGGTCGGGTTGGCCATCGACAGGCGACCTTGCCTGGCAATGTCGGCAAACAGCAGCAGCGCAGGCTTGATGTTTTTCTCGTCGCCACCGTTGGCCAGTGCCGCAGCGAGAACGCCGTTGGCAGCTTGTGCGGCGGTGCTCACGTCACCGATCGAGACTTTGTATTTGCCGCCCTTGAGGTCAGCCCATTTGGTCGGTACTTCGGAACCGTGCAGCAGCTTCTTGTTGACGATAAAAGCAATGGTACCGGTGTAGGCCAGCGCCCAGTTGCCGTCCTTGTCCTTGGCCCAGTCCGGGACTTGATCCCAGGTGCTTGGCTTGTACGGCTGCACCACGCCTTGCTTGACCGCGATCGGGCCGAAGGCGGCGCCGACGTCGCCGATGTCGGCGGTCGCGTTGTCTTTCTCGGCGGCGAACTTGGCGATTTCCTGGGCCGAGCTCATGTCGGTGTCGATGTGTTTCAGGCCGTAGGTCTTGGCCAGGTCTTCCCAGGTGCCTTTCCAGTTGGCCCAGTCATCCGGCATGCCGACGCTGTTGACGGCGCCTTCCGCTTTCGCAGCGGCTTCGAGGGTTTTCAGATCGGTGCCGGCCGCCATGGCGGAGGTGCACATTGCAATGGTCGAGCCTAACAGTGTTGCCAGGAAAAGCTGTTTCATTCCGAAGCTCCTTGGTCGTGTTCAACGCTGCGATTGCGGTGTGGGTTGGTCTAGGTCAGCAATACCTGAGCCAATTTAGGCGGGCTGGATGACACTTTGATGTCGGTGGCCCTGCGGCAGGTCTTTTGTGTGCCTGGTATCGGCGGTTGCCAGTTAAGCGTAGACCATGCTCAGGCCCCAGCGGACAAGGGACTTGGCCGATGTATTGCAAGTCATGAGGACGACCGTTCGGTAGTTTTGTCATCTCCCGGTCATCTGCACTGCCTAGGCTTGCACACACGGAAACGGTTCGTTGGCCGTGGGTTTTTTGCCCCGAAACAGTGCTGGTCTAGTCCAGATAGGTAACTTGATGCGTGATGAGGCAACAAAAGCGGTGACAGCCATTGGCCAAGTGCTGCAGGAGCAGCTCGATCATGGTCTGTTGGCGGCGGGCAGCAAGTTGCCGGCCGAGCGCAAGCTCAGTGAGTTGTTCGGCACGACGCGGATTACCGTGCGCGAGGCGTTGTTGCAACTGGAAGCGCAGGGGCAGATTTATCGCGAAGAACGGCGCGGCTGGTTCGTGTCGCCGCCGCGTCTGGCCTACAACCTGATGCAGCGCAGTCATTTTCACGCAATGGTCAGTGCGCAGGGGCGGGTGCCGTCGACCGAGGTGATTTCGGCGCGGGTGCAGCCAGCTTCGGCGGCGGGGTGTGCGTGGTTGCAGCTGCCGGCGTTGTCGAGCGTGATTCAGATTTGCCGGTCGCGGCGCATTGATGGGCGTTTGGTGTTGTATGTGGAGCACTATTTGAATCCGCAGTTTTTTCCGGGGATTCTTGAGTTTGATTTGAATCAGTCGATGACCGAGTTGTATGCGCGACATTACGATTTGCACTATGGGCGGGTGCGCTTTGAGATTGTGCCTACGTCGTTGTCGGTGGATGCGGCGGCGGCTTTACGGGTTTCTGTGGGGAGCCCGGGGTTGCGGATTGCTCGGGTCAATTATGATCAGCATGAGCGGTTGATTGATTGTGATCTGGAGTTTTGGCGGCATGATGCGATTCACGTATCGGTTGATGTGGTTTGATCGTTTTGGGGGCATATCCGTTGCTTCGGGTGTTGCTGATTAGGGTTCCGCCCTTACGGCGAGTCACCTTTTCCAAACGCCGAAAAGGTAACCCAAAAGGCTTGCTCCTACGTGCGGCCCGCTCGCTGGGGCTCGGGGTTCCTTCGCTCCGGGATCGATCCGGGCGCAGCGCCTACGGTTTGCTTCGCTGCACCTCCTCTCGCTGTGTTTGGCTGCGCCAAACGGTCGCTGCGCTCCCACGCCCGGATCAATCCCTCCACTCAGCCTTCCGACGTCGCCCGTGGATCAAGATCAAAAGCGGTACTCGAGCTAACGCTCATTGTGTTGAGTGGTGAGAAGCAGAAGCGATATTGGTTTGCCGGTTGGACTCAATCCTTGTGAGAGCTGGCTTGCCAGCGATGGCGGCCTGACAGCCGACCTGTTTCCTGCGGATGTACTCGATCCCTTGTAGGAGTGAGCCTGCTCGCGATGGCGGCCTGACAGCCGACCTGTTTCTGACAGGCTGCACACGTTCCAAATGTGGGAGCGAGCCTGCTCGCGAAAGCGCCCCCACAGTCACCTCATCTCTACTTGCCTGTCCGCGCATTGGCATATAAATAATCCGTCGCCAACGAGGCCAATGTCCTCACTCCCACCACCAGCGCCGATTCATCCACAAAGAACCCGGGATTATGATTTGGCGCAGCCTTGCTCATGTCTTGATCCCGCGGCGTCACGCCCAGAAACACAAACAGTCCCGGTACTTCCTTGGCAAAAAACGAGAAGTCTTCCGCGCCCCCCACCAGCGGTGCATTCACCACATCATCCTTCGCCGCCCACTTCAAAGTCGGCAGCATTTTTTCGGTGAGCGCCGGGTTGTTTATCGTCGGGTCGTATTTTTCGATGATGGTGACGTCAGCTTTCGCGCCGCCACTTTCGGCGATTTTTTCCACGGTCTGGCGGACATCGGCATGCAGTTTCTGGCGAATGCCGTAGTCGTAGGAGCGGATCGTTCCGCTCATGTCGACGGATTCGGGAATGATGTTGTAGCGGGTGCCACCGTTGATGGTGCCGATGCTGACCACTGACGGATAAGACGAGATGTCGGTGCGGCGGCTGACCACTGTTTGCAGGCCGACGATGGTTTGTGCGCCGACGGTGATCGGGTCGATGCCGTCCCAAGGGCGGCCGGCGTGGGTTTGCTTGCCGAGGATTTTGATGCGCAGGTCGTCGGAGCTGGCCAGGGTGGCGCCGGGGCGGTAGGCGATCTGGCCGGCGGGGACGCCGGCCCAGACGTGCAGGCCGAAGACCGCGTCCGGTTTGGGTGATTTCATCACGCCTTCCTCGACCATCATTTTCGCGCCCCAGGTGTTTTTGCCGTCGGGGATGAAGTCGCTCGGGCCTTCTTCGGCGGGCTGGAAGTAGAACACCACGGTGCCGGGTAATGTGTCGCGCATGCCTGTGAGAATTTTCGCCGTGCTCAGCAGGATCGCGGTGTGGGCGTCGTGGCCGCAGGCGTGCATGACGTCGACTTCCTTGTCGAGGTAGGTGCCTTTGGCTTTCGAGGCGAACGGCAGGTCGGCGACCTCCTTGACCGGCAGCGCATCCATGTCGGCGCGCAGGGCCACGGTAGGACCGGGCAGGGCGCCTTTGAGAACGGCGACCACGCCGGTGCGGGCGACGCCGGTTTTCACTTCCAGGCCCATGGCCGTGAGTTGTTTGGCGACCAGTTCCGCAGTGCGTTTTTCCGTGTTGCCGAGTTCCGGGTGGGCGTGGATGTCGCGGCGGGGTTCCAGCAGTTGCGGTTCAAGCTTTTGCGCTTGTTCGGCGATTTCAGCGCGGGTGCTGTCCATCGTCGCGGCGCCGGCGTGGCTGGCGACCAGGGTGAGCAAAACGGTCTGGGCAATGCGCGTCAGTTGCATCGGGTTTCTCCTTGATTATTGTTGTCGGGCTTCCCTGCCTGTGACTGCAACCGCGCGCCTGAGTGCCTATTCCTTCGGCTCGCCACCGCCGGCAGTGATCACTTGCACGCTCATGCGCGGCGTTGCCAGATCGAGTCCAGCCTCGTCGAGGTGGCGTTTGAGTGACAGGTTGAAGGCTCGGGACACTTCCCATTGTTTGATCGGCGCGGTCTTGAATCGCGCGCGCAGAATCGCGCTGCCGGATTCGAAACTTTCGACCCCCTGAATCTCCAGCGGCGACCAGATGTTGCGTCGCTGCAACGGATCGGTACGCATCTTCTGCCCGACTTCGCGCATCAGTTTGATCGCGTCGTCGATTTCCATGTTGTACGGCACGGCGACGCGGAAGATTGCGTAGCCGAATTCCCGCGAGTAGTTCTTGATGCTTTTGATTTCGCTGAACGGGATGGTGTGGACGATGCCGTCGATATCGCGCAGGCGCACGGTGCGGATGGTCAGGCCTTCGACGGTGCCGAGGTGGCCGCCGACGTCGACGTAGTCATCGATGGCCAGCGAGTCTTCGATGATGATGAACAGGCCGGTGATCAAGTCGGCAACCAGCGACTGCGCACCGAAACCGATGGCCAGACCGATTACACCGGCACCGGCCAGCAATGGCGTGACGTTCATGCCCATGTTCGCCAGTGCGACGATCAGCGCGATGATGAAAATCGCCACGAACAGCACGTTGCGGATCAGCGGCATCATCGTTTGCGCGCGGGCGTTGGCCAGGCCTTTACGCGAGCGGGTGAGGGCGTGATGCACGGCGGTGTCGGCGAGAATCCAGATCAGCCAGGAAAAAATCAACGTACCGGCCAGGCTGAACAGTTTGACGCTGACGTCATGCCCATCGCCTTCGGCGAAACCGATCAACGATTTGCCCCAGACGCGCAGGCCCAACTCGATGAATGCCAGCCACACCAGCAGATGCGCGAGGGTGTAGAAGAAGTTTTTCAGGCGCTCCGAGTACAAGGCGTGACGTCTCGCCCCGCGTTGCGGTTTCAGTGAATGGCGACGCACGAGGCCGTTGATCACCATGCACAACACCAGCAGCACGGTGCAGATCAGCGACTGACGCAGGGCGGTGCTGGTGTCGCCGGCGGAGACAAAAGTTGCGAACAGCGAGATGCCGACCAGCACCAGCGCCGGCACGTACCAGAACGTTCCGAGGATTTCGATGGTGTCGCTGAGGGCGCGGCGGGTCAGGCGTCGGGACAGCGGCTGGTTGCGGATCAGGTGCGCAATCGGGCGGCGGAAACGCAGGATAAACAGACCGGTAGAGAGTGCCGCGAGGACATTGGCGATAGTGGCGGCGGAGTGCGCCAGGTGCACGCCGAGGCTTTCGATCAGGCGTGGGTCGTTCAGCGCTTCACCAAACGCGGCGAAGCTGCCGATCAGCCACAGCGGTCGAAATGCCTGATGACGCAGGATATACAGCGCGCGATGGCGGTGCGGGCCATCGAGCAGGGAAAACGCGATCACGCAGATCGCCGAGAAACACGTTCCGACCACCAGTGCGTAGGCCAGTACCATCGCCAGGCTTTTGCCCAGCGAAGATGGCAAAGCGTAGGACATGTAAACGGTCATCACCAGCGCGATCAACCATGGCCCGAGCTTGCGCAAAGCGAAGCGCAGCATGTCGAGGGCTTTGGGGTGTTGTGGCAGCTCTTCGGTCAGGCCGAAGCGCATGCGCACTCGATGGCCGAGCCAGATCAGGGCAGCGGCGAGCAGGCTCCACACCGCGAGGATCATGGCGAAACCGAAGATGATCGGCAGCCATTCGTTAGCCGGCAGCATCATGCCGCTGAGTTCCTCCTTGGCCAGGTCGAACTCGTTGGACCAACGGGTAATCGGGCTGTCGGCACCGGAAAACTGTTTTTCGAAATTGGCCAGGGTGCCGCCGATCAGGCCGAGCACGCCTTCTTCCGGTGTGGTCTGGGCTTTTTTCGTAGCGTCGCGCAGCTTTTTCAGATCGGTCAGCAACTGTGCGCGTTGCTTGTCGTTTTCCAGCGACTTGATGACTTCGTCGAGGGACTGGCCGAGCGGTTCCTGGGCTTCGGGCTGCGCCTTGTTGGTGTTGAGCAGACCGGGCAAACCGACCGCATGGGCGGGCGCCAGCGGCAGCAGCGTCATCAGGCAGACGAGGAACAGACTGGGCAAAGCAAAAAGACGAGCGAACACTAGGCGGTCAACCTCGCAAGGGGCGGATTCGCTGGAGTGTACGAGGCCAACCCCGTCAATGCGAGCCGGGCGCGGATTTATTCGTTGAGTTTGGCGAGGATCTTGTACACCACGGTGGCGAGGATCGTGAGCATGCCGATCCACATGGCGAACACACCGGCGTTCTTGTCGCGGAAGTTGAAGCCGATGGCCAGCAGGATCATTCCGCTCAGAATCGGAATGAGCATGGCGTGAAACGAAGACATCGAGATCATGGGGACTGCCTTGTCGAAATGAATGATGTAAGTCTAGGTCGGTTTCTGCCGGCCGGTATTGATCTGAGTAGGAGTTGCCGCAGGCTGCGATCTTTTGATTTTGTTTTCAAGATCAAAAGATCGCAGCCTTCGGCAGCTCCTACAGCGAACAAGTGGTCCCGAATGGTTAAGGCAACTCGCGGCAGGCGTAGAACGCGCTCAGCACTTTGACCAGGTGTGCCAGGTCATGGCTGCCGCACAGTTCGCGGATCGAGTGCATGGCGAAGGTCGGCAGGCCGATGTCGACGGTGCGCACGCCCAGGTGGCTGGCGGTGATCGGGCCGATGGTCGAGCCACAGCCCATGTCGCTGCGCACCACGAAACTTTGCACAGGGACTTCTTCGGCCATGCACAGATGGCGGAAGAAGCCGGCGGTTTCGCTGTTGGTGGCGTAGCGCTGGTTGCTGTTGACCTTGATCACCGGGCCGGCATTGAGTTTCGGGCCGTGGTTGGCGTCGTGCTTTTCTGCATAGTTGGGGTGCACGCCGTGGGCGTTGTCGGCCGAGACCAGCAGGGACTTCTGGATGGTGCGGACGAATTCATCACCTTCCGGCAGCAGGCGGCGCAGGGTTTGTTCGAGCATCGGGCCGTCGGCACCGCAAGCCGAGCAGGAGCCGACTTCTTCGTGGTCGTTGCACACCAGCACGCAGGTTTCGTCGGTTTCGGCAGTCAGCAATGCTTGCAGACCGGCGTAGCACGACAGCAGGTTGTCGAGGCGCGCGCCGGCAATGAAGTCGCCATTCAAACCGATGACGGCGGCACTTTGCGTATCGTAGAAACTCAACTCGTAATCCAGCACGACGTCGGCATTCAAGCCGTGTTCGCGGGCCAGTTGATCGGTGAGCACAGCGCGGAAATCGACGCGCTCGTCGCCGGCGAATTGCGCGAGGATCGGCGGCAGTTCGGTCTGCGCATTGATCGCCCAGCCTTGATTGGCTTCACGGTTAAGGTGAATGGCCAGGTTGGGAATGATCGCGATCGGTGCCTTGAAGTCGATCAACTGGCTCTCGACCTTGCCGTCGCGGCGGAAGGTCACGCGGCCGGCCAGCGACAGATCGCGGTCGAACCACGGTGCCAGCAGCGCGCCGCCGTAGACTTCAACGCCCAGTTGCCAGAAGCCTTGACGCTGCAGTTCCGGTTGCGGCTTGACCCGCAGGCACGGGCTGTCGGTGTGCGCGCCGACCAGGCGGATACCGCCGTGCAGGGGCGAAGTGCGGCCCATTTTGATCGCGACAATCGAGGAGTCGTTGCGGGTGACGTAATAGCGGCCGTTCGGCTCGGTGGTCCATGGCTCACGCTCGTCGAGGCGCACGAAACCGGCAGCCTCCAGACGCTGAACAAGACTGGCGGTGGCGTGGAACGGGGTAGGGGAGGCCTTGAGGAAGTCGATCAGGCCTTGGTTCAACTCTTCGCGCATAAGAAACTCCAGACAGCAATGGGCGGGAGTTTAACGCATCGGCCGGGGAATTGAATCTGCACCGGATCCGTGTAGGAGTGAGCCTGCTCGCGATAGCGGTATGTCAGACAAGACTTACTTGAATGACACACCGCTATCGCGAGCAGGCTCACTCCTACAAGGGGCTACGGTGTCGGTCAGAACGGGGCGGGGCACTCGAAACGCAGGCGTTCGCCGGTTTGCGGGTGGGTGAAGCTGAGCATGCTCGCGTGCAGGCACAGCCGTGGCCAGGCTGCGAGGGCTTGTTCATGGGCATAGAGCCCGTCACCCAGCAGCGGATGCCCGATCGACAGCATGTGCACGCGTAACTGGTGCGAACGCCCGGTGATCGGTGTCAGCTCGACGCGGCACCAGTCGCCGCAACGTTCGAGCACGCGCCAGAAGGTCAGCGCATGTTTGCCGAATTCGTGATCGACCACGTGACGCGGTTTGGTCGGCGGATCGTAGCGCAGGGGCAAGTCGATGCTGCCGCTGTCCAGTTCCGGTTGACCCCAAGCCAGGGCAGTGTAGGCCTTCTCTGTTTCACGGTCGTGAAACTGGCGCGACAGTTCGCGGTGAGTGTCGGCGTCACGCGCGAGCAGAATGATGCCGGAGGTTTCCCAGTCCAGACGATGGACGATGCGCGCTTCCGGGTAGCCGTTTTCCTGCAAACGGGTAATCAGGCAATCCTTGTTGTCGTCGGCGCGACCGGGCACCGAGAGCAGCAACGTCGGTTTGTCGACCACCAGTACGGCGGCGTCCTGATGGATGATGCGGATGTTGGACAACGGCATTAAAACAGCCTCGTAACAAATGCCAACGGCGGCTCGGAACTGCTGATAACCCTGTAGGAGCTGCCGAAGGCTGCGATCTTTTGACGTTGAAGATCAAAAGATCGCAGCCTTCGGCAGCTCCTACACAAGCATCAATAGTCCGAGCCGCCGTAGCGACTGCCAAATCGACTCAGCGATCAGGCAGGGTGATGTTGAGTTCCAGAATCGAGCAACTGCCCTGGCTTTCCAGTGCAACATGTACGTCGTCGTTGCCGATGTTGACGTACTTGCGGATCACGTCGACCAGTTCCTTCTGCAAGGCTGGCAAGTAATCCGGCGTGCTGCGCTGGCCGCGCTCATGCGCCACGATGATCTGTAGACGCTCTTTCGCTACCGAGGCGGTACTTGGCTTTTTGTTGGCACGAAAGAAGTCAAAAAGGTTCATTACCTACCTCCAAACAGGCGCTCGAAGAATCCCTTCTTCTCGACATCGAGGAAACGGTGGGCTTTTTCTTTGCCCAGCAAGCGGTCGACGGTATCGCTGTAAGCCTGACCGGCATCGCTCTGGTCGTCGAGAATCACCGGGACGCCCTGGTTGGATGCCTTGAGCACCGCCTGGGATTCCGGGATCACGCCGAGCAGGGTGACCGAGAGGATTTCCTTGACGTCTTCAACGCCCAGCATCTCGCCTTTTTCAACACGCTCTGGATGGTAGCGGGTGATCAACAGGTGTTCCTTGATCGGGTCTTCGCCACGTTCGGCGCGACGCGATTTGCTCGCCAGCAGGCCGAGCATACGGTCCGAATCTCGTACCGAGGACACTTCCGGGTTGGTCACGACGATCGCTTCGTCAGCGAAGTACATGGCCAGGTGCGCACCTTTCTCGATGCCTGCCGGGGAGTCGCAGACGACGAACTCGAATTGTTCCTTGAGCTCCATCAGGACTTTTTCCACGCCTTCGACGGTCAGCGCGTCTTTGTCGCGGGTCTGACTGGCGGCCAGTACGTAGAGGTTTTCCAGGCGCTTGTCTTTGATCAGTGCCTGTTGCAGGTTGGCTTCGCCGTTGACCACGTTGACGAAGTCATACACCACGCGGCGCTCGCAACCCATGATCAGGTCAAGGTTACGCAAGCCCACGTCGAAGTCGACGATCACTGTTTTGTGGCCGCGCAGAGCGAGACCGGTACCGATAGCGGCGCTGGTGGTGGTCTTACCCACACCACCCTTGCCGGATGTAACCACGAGAATCTTGGCCAAGGTGTTTCACCCCTAAGGAAGAAGGACTTTTTAGCCCCTGAAAAACATCTCTTGAAAACTACTGCAGTCGGACAGCCTTGGCTGGAATTTGGCTTTAGGCCTTTTTCCTACTTCGTTTGAGCCGTTTTCGCTACGTTTTAGAGATGCTTGGAAAATGCGGCAGTATCCGTTAAAGCCGAATGATGTTCAACACGTCGCCCGACAGGCTGACCTGTACGCCCGAGCCCCACATTGGGTCGCGACGCAAATCTTCGGAAACCTTGTAATGACCGGCGATGGAGATCAGTTCAGCGCTCAATTGCTGACAGAAAATCCGTGCCTTGGTATCACCCTTCACGCCGGCCAGCGCCCGACCACGCATCGGGCCGTATACATGGATGTTGCCATCGGCGAGAAGTTCCGCCCCCGGACTGACCGAAGACACCACCACCAAATCGCCACCCTGGGCATATATCTGTTGGCCACCACGTACTGGCGTGGTGATGACGCGGGTCTGTTTGACGGTCGGTTCAGGCGGCTTTTCCGGCTTCTTTTTGACTTCGGCTTCGGCCATTTCCAGCGGTCGTTCGCGGGCGCCGGAGGGCGGCAACACCGGGATGTCGATGGCGATGGCGGCGGCGATGTCTTCGATGCGGCTGGCGCGAATCGCCAGGGTGCGCAGGCCATGTTGACGGCACACGCGCATCAGGCCCGGCAGATCGACAGCGCCTTCGCCCGGCGGCAATTTGTCCAGCGCCAGAACCAGCGGCGCGTTGCTGAAGAAATTCGGCGCCTGCGCAACTTTGGCGGCCAATTGCCGATCGAGGCTGTCGAGGTCGTTACGGGCCAGTTCCAGCACGGTAATGGCCAGCATGCTGCCCTTCAACTGGAACACGGGATCTTGGTCTAACGGTTCGGTTTTGCTCATGTCGGCATACAACGGCTTGTCACTAAAAGTGCCGAGACTTATAACGAGAACGCCCGCAGGCCGCAAGCCGGGTCGAACGATGTAGAATGCGCGGCCACTGTATTTACGGAAGCTTTAATGGATCGCCCGCGTTTTCGAAAAGCATTTCTTGCTCCGCGCTTCTGGCCGCTCTGGTGCGGCTTGGGGCTTTTATGGCTGATCGTGCAGCTGCCGTATCCGGCCTTGCTGACCATCGGTCGAGTTTTGGGTGCGTTGATGTATCGCCTCGCTGGCGACCGACGGCGCATCGCCAAGCGCAATCTTGAACTGTGCTTCCCGGAAAAATCCGCCGCCGAACGCAAACGCCTGCTCAAGGAAAACTTCGCCTCCACCGGTATCGCGTTTTTTGAAATGGCGATGAGCTGGTGGTGGTCGCGTGAGCGCCTGGCGAAGCTGGCCCATGTGGAAGGCCTTGAGCATTTGCAAAAAGCCCAGCGCGAAGGCAAAGGCGTGATTCTGATGGCAGTGCATTTCACCACCCTGGAGATCGGCGCAGCGTTGCTCGGCCAACAGCACACCATCGACGGCATGTACCGCGAACACAAAAACCCGTTGTTCGACTTCATCCAGCGTCAGGGCCGCGAGCGGCACAATCTCGATTCGCTGGCGGTGGAACGTGACGACGTGCGCGGCATGCTCAAATTGCTGCGTTCCGGTCGGGCGATCTGGTACGCGCCGGATCAGGATTACGGCGCCAAGCAAAGTATCTTCGTGCCGCTGTTCGGCATTCAGGCCGCGACCGTGACCGCGACCACCAAATTTGCCCGTTTGGGTAAAGCACTGGTGGTGCCGTTCACGCAGGAGCGTCTGGCCGACGGCAGCGGCTATCGTCTGGTCGTGCATCCGCCGCTGGAGGATTTCCCGGGCGAGACCGAAGAAGCTGACTGCATCCGCATCAACCAGTGGGTCGAAGGCGTTTTGCGCGATTGCCCGGAGCAATATCTGTGGGCGCATCGACGCTTCAAGAGCCGGCCACCCGGCGAGCCGAAGCTGTACGCCAAACGTGGTTGATTGATCGATCCCCTTGAGCACCATGGAGTGTTGCGATGAGCCCAGCTGAACCGGTCACAGGTTTGATTCTTTCCGGCGGCGGGGCTCGGGCGGCGTATCAGGTGGGCGTGCTGGCCGCGATTGCCGAATTGTTGCCGGTGGGCGCGGACAATCCGTTTCCGGTGATCGTCGGCACTTCCGCAGGCGCGATCAACGCGGTGAGCCTCGCCAGCGGTGCCACCGATTTTCGCGCCGCCATCGAACGGCTGACGCTGTTCTGGCAGGGCTTTCGCAGCCACCGGGTGTTGCGCAGCGACTGGTCCGGCGTTATTCACCAGGCCAGTCGTTTTGTCAGCCACAGCCTGCTCGGTATGGGGCGACAAATGCCGGTCGCGTTGCTCAACAGTTCGCCGCTGCGCGAACTGCTCAATGAAAAGCTGCACATGCCCGGCATCGCCGAATCCATCGCGCGCAAGCAATTGCACGCAGTGGCGGTGACCGCGTTCGGGTATGAATCGGGGCAAGCGGTGACGTTCTATCAAGGGGGCGGCACGATTGATTCGTGGCTGCGCCATCGGCGCATTGGCGTGCCGACGCAATTGTCGGTCGATCACTTGCTGGCCAGTTCGGCGATTCCGTTGCTGTTTGCGCCGGTGAAGATCGGTGATGAATATTTCGGTGACGGCGCGGTGCGGCAATCAGCGCCGATCAGTCCGGCGTTGCACCTGGGCGCCAGTCGCGTGCTGGTGGTGGGTGTCAGTGGCAACCCGCGCGGCTTTGATCCGCAGCAGCCGCTGGAGCGCACTTACACGGGGCAGCAACCGACACTCGCGCAGATCGGCGGGCACATGCTCAACAGCACGTTCATTGACAGTCTGGAGAGCGATATCGAGTTGCTGCAGCGTCTCAACCAGTTCAGCCATCTGATGCCTGCTGGCACGCCGACCCGCGAGCTGGGTGTGGCGCCGGTGGACGTCTTGGTGATTTCGCCGAGTCAGCCGATCGACGAGATCGCGGCGCGGCATCGTCAGGAATTGCCGGCGGCGTTGCGTTTGTTTCCGCGCGGACCGGGGGCGACCAAGACCAGTGGGGCGGGGGGGGTGGGGTATTTGCTGTTCGAGGCGGGTTATTGCAGCGAGTTGATTGATCTCGGACGGCGCGATGCGTTGGCCAAGCGCGAGGAGTTGTGCCGGTTTTTGGGATTGCCATTTTAAAGCAAAAGATCGCAGCCTGCGGCAGCTCCTACATTGGAATGCGCTATCCCTGTAGGAGCTGGCGAAGCCTGCGATCTTTTGATTTTTATCAGAAGTGGAACTTCACCAGGAAGTTGGTCACGCTCTGATTGGTCTTGAAGGCACCGGTGTCGTCGATGCCGTACTTGTCTTTCCAGTAGTCGTATTCAACACCGACATACAACTGCTTCTCGCCAAAACTCAGCGCCTTGCCCAGGTCGTATTTGACCTGTGGGTTGAAGTGCAGGTTGGCGTGGTAATCGCCTTTGGAGTTGGAATCGTTGTCGGTCACCCAGTCCATGTAGCCGTCGATCAGGATGTTCGAGTTGCCCACGGGAATGGTGTAGGACCAGACCGGGGTGATCTGCCAGACGTTGTCACCGGCACGCGAACCTTCGGTGTGGCGCTGGTAGAAGTTCAACTGGAAGTAGTCGAAGCCCGGGATGGCCAGGTCGAAGCCAGGGCCGATCAGGTAGGACTCGGTATCACCTTCGCCGAACTCGTAGGTCATCGCCAGCAGAACGTCTTTGATCGGGCCGAATTCGATCTTCTGGTTGAGCACCTTGCCCAGCGAGATGCGTGGCTGGAACTCGCCGTAATAGGTGTTCGGACCGTTGTTGAAGTCCTTGTCACCGTTGTAGAAGATCTTGTCGATGAAGAAGAAGTTGTCGCCGTACGTCCACGCATCGGCGTGTTCGAAGGTGACGGTCTGCTGGATGCGCGGGTTGACCTGGAAGTCCTTGCCATAGAGGTAGGTCAGGCTGTTGTTCTGCCATTGCAGCAGGCCTTCGGCCATGGCCTGGCCCCCGGCTAACATTGATCCCGCAAGCATCAGGCTGGTGCACATACGTTTCATTCGGTTGCTCCCAAAGTAGGTGTTCCACGTTTATTTTTTTAAGATCGGCGCTCTGGTGTGGCGCCTTTTTTCGTTGCTGCAAAAGTCATCCGATTGGTCAGCTTTCATGCTGTTAGCAAGAGCTGGGCCAAGGCTTTTCGAAAAGCAAAAAAACGCCCGTCGGCTGCTGAAAAACAGTCGATTGAGCGTGTTTTCGGGATGCCTCGGTACTGACCGGGGCCGGGATAAGTTGGCCTGTCGGTCAGGAATTAAATCCGGGCTTTTTTTTAGACCGAATTCAAGAGGCCGCGGAGAATACTGACTCCTCGGCCAGCTCTCAAGTGCCCCGCAACAGAGCACCGACGACAGGTATGGGGCACGGTTGCGGGCCATCTTAAAAGTGCACCTTCACCAGCAGGCTGGCGGTGTTCTGATTGGTGTCGAAGTTGTGCGTATTTTCGACACCGTACTTGTTCTTCCAGTAGCTGTATTCGGTGCCGACATACAACTGCTTCTGGCTCCAGCCCAGGGCTTTGCCGAGGTCATATTTGATCTGTGGGTTGATGTGCAGGTTGGCGTGATAGGTGCCACGCGCGTTCTCGTCGTTGTCGACGACCCAGTCGAGGTAGCCGTCGATCAGCACATCGGAATTGCCCAGGGGAAAGCTGTACGACCAGCCGGGGGTGATCTGCCAGACGCCGTCGCCGGGACGCGGGCCTTCGGTCTGGCGGCGGAAAATGTTCAGGGTGACGTAGTTGAAGCCGGGCACCTTGAGGTCGAAGCCGGGGCCGATCAGGTAGGCCTCACTGTCGCCTTCACCGTATTCGTAGGTCATGGCGAGCAAGACGTCTTTGATCGGGCCGAATTCGAGCTTCTGGTCGAAGATCTTGCCGAAGGAGAAGCGCGGGGTGAATTCGCCGTAGAAGGCGTGCGGGCCTTTGTTCGCATCTTCTTTGCCGTTGTAGAAGATCTTGTCGACGAACAGGAAGTTGTCGCCGTATTTCCACTTGTCGGCGTGCTCGAAGGTGAGCGTTTGCTGGATCGACGGGTTGATCGCGAAATTCTTGCCGTACAGATAGCTGAGGCTATTGGTCTGCCACAGCAGGAGATCGCCGGCCATGGCCTGACTCGCGGCCAGCAGGCCGCCGCTCAACAGTACATTTGTCTGTGTACGAATCATCTATTGCTCCCTCTTGTTTTTATTGTTTGAGGCGCAGAGCTTTTTTTACCCTTTGTAGGAGTGAGCCTGCTCGCGATCGCGGTGTGACATTCAACACATCAGTTGACTGAAAAAACGCTATCGCGAGCAGGCTCACTCCTACAGGGGGGCATCGGTGTTGCTGTCAGTGCTGGTGTGCGTGGCAGTCGTTGATCGCTGCGCGCTCTTTACCGCCGAGAATGTTGAACAGCAGGTTCAGCGTCAGCGCGCTGAGCGTTGCCATGGCGATGCCACTGTGGGTAATCGGGCTCATCCACAGCGGCAGATGCGCGAAGAATTCCGGGCGAACCACCGGGATCAGGCCCATGCCGATGCTCACCGCGACCAGCAACTGGTTGCGACGGTCGCCGATGTCGGCTTCCTGCAAAATCTTGATCCCGGTCGCCGCGACCATGCCGAACATCGCAATCGCCGCGCCACCCAGTACGGCTGGCGGAATCGAGGCGACGAGGAATGCCGCTTTCGGCAGCAGGCTCAGGACGATCAGCAAACCACCGGCAACGATGGTCACCGAACGGCAGCGCACGCCGGTCATCTGCACCAGACCGATGTTCTGCGCGAACGAGGAGTGGGTGAAGGTGTTGAAGAAACCGGCGACAAACGAGGCGCCGGCATCACACAGCAAACCGCGACGCAGCATGCGCGGGCAGACTTCCTGATCGGTGATTTTGCCCAGCGCGAGGAACATACCGGTGGACTCGACGAAGATGATCACCACCACCAGACACATCGACAGGATCGGCGCCAGTTCGAATTTCGGCATGCCGAAATGCAGCGGGGTGACGAACTGAATCCATGGCGCGTTGGCCATGCCGCTCAGATCGACCATGCCGATCGCGCCGCACAGCACGTAGCCGATGCACATGCCGATCAGTACGGAGATGTTGACCCAGAAACCGCGCATGAAGCGGTGGATCAGCAGAATGGTGCCCAACACCAGCGCGGCGATGGCCAGATAAATCGGTGAGCCGAATTGTGCGGCGGCGGCACCGCCACCGGCCCAATTCACGGCCACGGGGAACAGCGACAAACCGATCGAGGTGATGACCGTGCCGGTCACCAGGGGCGGGAAGAAGCGTACGACCTTGGACATGAACGGCGCGATGAGCATGCCGAAGAAACCGGCGGCGATCGTTGCGCCGAAGATCCCTTGCAGGCCGATACCGGGCATGCCAGCCATGGCGACCATGCTGCCGACTGCGGCAAAACTGGCGCCCATCATCACCGGCATGCGAATGCCCATCGGACCAATGCCCATGGACTGCACGATGGTGGCGACACCGGCGACCAGCAGGTCGGCGTTGATCAGGAAGGCAATTTCTTCACGACTCAGGCCAGCGGCCTGTCCAATGATCAGCGGCACCGCGATGGCGCCACCGTACATCAGCAGAACATGTTGCAAACCGACCAGGATCAGTTGCAAAAGGGGCAATCGCTGAATGGCGGGTGCGTCGGGGATGCGCGCTTTGGACAGCTCGGACATGCAACACCTCGGATCTTTTTATTCTTGTGATTAACAGCTGCCGGGTTGCTCACAGCTGTTTCTTTGCATCAGGTAAAACCGCGCTAAGGCGATTCGCGAGCAGGCTCGCTCCCACAGGAAATGCGCGATCTCTGTGGGAGCGAGCCTGCTCGCGAAGCTTTGTTGCTTAGTTGGTCTGTGCTCCCTGGGCGATCCATGCACCGATCAGGTCACGTTCCTGCTGGGTCATCTGCGTGATGTTGCCCAGTGGCATGATCTGCGTGGTGATGGCTTGCGCCTGGATGCGCGCCGCGTTCTGACGGATCTGCTCAGGGGTGTCGAGCATCACACCCGCCGGAGCTGCGCTGAACAACGGACTGGTCGGTTTGGCCGAGTGGCAAACTGCGCAGCGTTCTTGAATCACGTTGTGCACTTTGTCGAAGGCCGGACCTGCGTTGGAGGCTTGCGCCGGCGCTGCTGCAGGTGCGTCTGCGGGTGCAGCAGGTGCCGCCGCTTCAGCCGGTTTCGCGCCACCGCCCAGTGCCGTCTCCGGCAGCGGTTGGTACTCGATTTTGGCTGGCGCCTTGGCCACTTCCGGAGCGGTCGACATCGGCGTTGGGCCGGTGACGTACGCCAGCGTGATCATGCCTACCGCTGCCACTGGCAGGGTCCAGGCAAACTTGTGGCTGTCGTGACGGGTGTTGAAGTAGTGACGCACCAACACCGCCAACACTGCAATCCCGGCCAGGATCAACCAGTTGTACTGGCTGCCATAGGTGCTCGGGAAGTGGTTGCTGATCATGATGAACAGCACCGGCAGGGTGAAGTAGTTGTTGTGACGCGAACGCAGCAAGCCTTTGGCCGGCAGCGCCGGATCCGGCGTGCGGTTCTCGGCAATCGCCGCCACCAGTGCACGCTGCGCCGGCATGATGATGCGGAACACGTTACCGACCATGATGGTGCCGATGATCGCGCCAACGTGCAGGTACGCACCACGACCGCTGAACACTTTGCTGAAGCCATACGCCGCGCCGATGATCAGCACGAACAGAATGAAGCCGAGCAGAGCAGGGCGTTTGCCCAAGGCCGAATCACAGAGGAAGGAGTAGATGAACCAGCCGAGGAACAGCGAGCCGATACCGATGGCCACGCCTTCAGGGCCGCTCAGTGTGCTGCCCGGAGCCAGCAGGTAGAGCGTTGGGTTGGAGTAGAACACCACGCACAGCAGCGCAATACCCGACATCCAGGTGAAGTAGGCTTCCCATTTGAACCAGTGCAGGTTCTCCGGCATTGCCGGCGGGGCCAGTTTGTATTTTTCCAGGTGATAGATACCGCCACCGTGGATCGCCCACAGGTCACCGGCCAGACCGGTTTTCGGGTTGACGCGGTTGAGGTTGTTCTCCAGCCAGACGAAGTAGAACGACGCGCCGATCCAGGCCACGCCAGTAATCATGTGAACCCAGCGCACGCTCAGGTTCAGCCATTCCAACAGATGTGCTTCCACAGTCTTTACCTCTCGCCTGTCACTCTTGTTGTCGAGTGATCAGACCTTCTCTTATTGGTGGGGGGCGAGGATCAAACGCTCATCCTCTTTGAAAAAATGCTCATCGCAGTTATTGCCTGTGCCACTGCGATCAACCACCAGGAAGTCATCCCGCTTTTCGATCGTCAGCACCGGATGGTGCCAAACGCCGCGATGGTAATTGATGCCCTGCCTGCCGTTGGTGACGAAGGCGCGGACCAAGCCTGATACAGGTTCATCGCCAACTGGCGCGACCACGATCAGAAAGGGGTTGCCGAGCAGCGGTATGAAAGCCTGGCTGCCCAGCGGATGGCGTTCCAGCATGCAAACGGTCAACGGCATGTCCTGCGCGTCGGCGCGGAAGATGCTGATGATCGCGTTGTCCTCAGGCTGAGCGGTTTCGACCGTCGCCAGTTTGTGGAAGCGCATGGTCGAACCGTTGTTGATCATGAAGTGATCGCTGCCGTCGGTTTCGATGACGTCACCGAAAGGGGCGAAGGCTTCTTTGCTCAGCGGTTCAATCGTTAGTGTGCGCATGCTGTTCTTCTTTTCGTTGAGTGATCGTTCCCACGCTCCGCGTGGAAATGCAGCCCGTGACGCTCCGCGTCACATCCAGAACGGACGCAGAGCGTCCAGTGATGCGTTCCCACGCAGAGCGTGGGAACGATCATTGCGGTGTTATTTAGCGACCTTGCCGAGAACGCGCAGGCGGCTCACACCACCGTCCGGGAACACGTTCAGGCGGATGTGGGTGATCGGGCCCAGTGCCTTTATCTGCTCGACGAAGGTGTGTTCGGCGTGCATTTCCAGCTTCTGGCTTGGCAGCAGTTCACGCCAGAACAGCGACTGGGTTTCGATCTGGCTGTCAGTACCGCCTTTCACGAAAGCGCCCTGGATCGAGCAAGTGTCCGGGTAGTTGCCTTTGAAGTGCAGGGTGTCGACGACGATCTTCTCGATCTCGCCCGGATGACCCAGCGCGACGATCACCCAGTCATTGCCCGGCGTGCGGCGACGTGCAGTTTCCCAGCCGTCGCCCATGTTGATGCCGCGGCCCGGGTTGAGGATGTTGCTCATGCGGCCGAAGTGTTCGTCGGAGCAGGCGAGGGCGCGGCCCCCATTGAGGGCTGCTGCCAGATCGACTTGCTCGTTGTCGCCACCCGCCGACCAGTCGCGGAACGGAATGCCGTACACGCGCAGACGGGCCACACCACCGTCCGGGTAGATGTTGAAGCGCAGGTGGCTGAACGCTTGGTCGTTGCTGATTTCGTGGTAGTGGTGGCTGTTGCCCTGCAGCTCGACGGCCGACAGCACTTCAGTCCACTGGGTGTTTTCGTCAGGCTCGCCCGAGGCCAGGAAGCACGCTTCCAGAGAGGCCGATGGCGGGAAGTTGCCGGTGAAGAATGAAGTGTCGATGTCCACGCCTTTGATCGAGCCCGGTACGCCCAGACGGATCACTGCGCTGTCGAAGCCTTCGAAGCGCTTGCGGCGCGATTCCCAGCCGTCCATCCACTTGCCGTTGTCATCGAACACGCCCTCCTTCCATACGGCCGGGGTCGGTTGGAACAGACGATTGGCGTCTGCGAACCAGTCATCGGTGACCGAGATGATTTTGGTGCCCAGACGGGCATCGGCCAGGTTGACGAATTTTTCGAAAGGTACGGCGTAAGCTTTCATTCTTCTTGTCTGCCTTTAAATAAGTGGCTGGGGATGCTTGCGAGGCCCTGGGCATTCTCCGCGTCTGACATGCTCGGGCCAGGCTTGCTAAAGAGTCAGTAAACGGAACAGGGCGATCTTGTTGATCTCCGCCAGCGCGCATTTGAACTCGGTGTCTTGCGAGTTGTGAATGCGCGTTTCGAACGCCGCGAGGATCTGATGCCGGTTGCTGCCTTTTACCGCCATGATGAAGGGAAACTTGAACTTGGCTTTGTAGGCGTCGTTCAGCTCGGTGAAGCGCTGGAACTCTTCGGCCGTGCATTGGTGAATACCGGCGCCAGCTTGTTCATTAGTGCTGGCTTCGGTCAGTTGGCCCTGGACGGCCGCTTTGCCGGCCAGGTCCGGGTGAGCGTTGATCAGTGCCAGTTGACTGGCGTGATCGGCGCTCAACAGGATGTCGCTCATGCGCTGGTGCAGGGTTTCGATCTCGTCGATCGAAGCGTCCGCGCCCAGGTCATAGGCCTTCTCGGCTACCCATGGCGAATGTTCGTAGATGTCGGCGAAAGCGTTGACGAAAGCGTCGCGGCTCAGGGTCGACGGTTGCAGGGTTTGAAAGCGGCTCATTGGGCGGCCCCTTGGTACGGCTGGGTTTCGTGCCAGTGACGCGCGATGTCGACGCGACGGCTGAACCACACCTGTTCATGACTTTTGGCGTATTCGATAAAGCGTTTGAGCGAGGCGATGCGACCCGGACGGCCGATCAGGCGGCAGTGCAGACCGATCGAGAGCATTTTCGGTGCGTCAGCGCCTTCGGCGTAGAGCACGTCGAACGCGTCTTTGAGGTATTCGAAGAAGTCGTCACCCTTGTTGAAACCTTGCACTTGCGTGAAGCGCATATCGTTGGTGTCGAGGGTGTACGGGATCACCAGATGCGGCTTGCCGGTCGGGTTGTTCGGTTCCCAGTAGGGCAGGTCGTCGTCGTAGGTGTCGCAGTCGTAGAGGAAACCACCTTCTTCCATGACCAGGCGACGGGTGTTCGGCCCGGTGCGGCCGGTATACCAGCCCAGTGGGCGCTCGCCGGTGATTTCGGTGAGGATGCGGATCGCTTCGAGCATGTGCTCGCGTTCCTGCGCTTCGTCCATGTACTGGTAGTCGATCCAGCGGTAACCGTGGCTGCAGATCTCGTGGCCGGCATCGACCATCGCACGGATCACATCCGGGTGGCGCTGAGCGGCCATGGCGACGGCGAAGATGGTCAACGGGATGTCGAATTCCTTGAACAGTTTCAGGATCCGCCAGACGCCGGCACGGCTGCCATACTCGTAAAGCGATTCCATGCTCATGTTGCGCGCGCCTTGCAGCGGCTGAGCAGCAACCATTTCAGACAGGAACGCTTCGGATTCTTTGTCGCCGTGCAGAATGTTGCGCTCGCCGCCTTCTTCGTAATTGAGCACGAAGGACAGGGCGATGCGGGCATTGCCCGGCCAGTGTGGGTGAGGAGGGTTACTGCCGTAACCGATCAGGTCGCGTGGGTAGTCAGCGCTCACTGCAGTCTTCCTTCTTGTTCGTTGACAGATGGGTGTGGCGGCCTGGCAGGCTTGCGTCACAGCGATGGGCTGATTGTATACAACTTTAATCGCAATTTGTAAGCCTGAATTTTCGCATTTTTCACCGACTGTCATCTTTTGCTGTTAATGGCGTGAGCCTGCAAGAAACCTGCCTGATCAGTCAGCTAATGGATTGAAAGTTCAATGTTCAGGCACTGTGCTGGCAGATCGGGGGTAAAGGCCCGGATAGCGGGGGTACAGGAAAAAATGTCGTTTTTATTGTGTACAATTTTTTTGAAAAGTGTCTTAATCAATCGCTCGCCGCAGCTTTTCGTGCTCCGAATCGGTGCGGTCTCCTTTTCAACTGACTTCGGGAGGCGCGAGGTCTGACTGCTTCCACGCAGGCAGGCGCGCAGAATCAATGGGACGTTTGACAACACACGTTTTGGACGCTGCACACGGTTGCCCGGGCAGTTCGATCAAGGTCGAGCTGTACCGCGTTGAAGGTTCGCAACTGGAATTGGTCGCCAGTGCCGTCACCAACAGCGATGGCCGGGTCGATGCACCGCTGCTGCAAGGCGATGACTATCGAACCGGCGTTTATCAGGTTCAGTTCCACGCGGGCGATTACTACCGCGCCCGTGGCGTGCAGTTGCCGGAACCGGCATTTCTGGACGTGGTTGTGCTGCGCTTCGGCATCTCTGCCGAACAGGATCACTACCACGTGCCTTTGCTGATTTCGCCTTACAGCTACTCCACGTACCGGGGCAGCTGACCCCCAAGCAGCTGCCCCCACCGGGAAGCGACTGCGCATATAGCTTCTTTGGTCTTTCGCCCGCTCACACTGCGGGCTTTTTTTTGCCTGTCTTAAAGTCAAAAGATCGCAGCCTGCGGCAGCTCCTACAGATTGACGTGCAATCCCATGTAGGAGCTGCCGCAGGCTGCGATCTTTTGCTCTTAACGGCTCAACAGGGACGCAGCACCCGCACCACTGAACAACCCGGCACTTACCCGGTTGAACCAACTCTGCCCCTTGCCACTGCGCAAATACCGCGCCGCGCCATGCGCACCCAGCCCGTACGCCAGTTTGCAGCACAGATCGAGCACCACCCACGTCGCAATCATGATCAACAACTGCGGCAGGAACGGCTGCTGCGCACTGAGAAACTGCGGCAGAAACGCAGCAAAGAAGAGGATGTCTTTCGGATTGCTCGCGCCCAACACAAACGCGCGCCCGAACAGCGTACGAAAGCGCGGTGTCGGTGCAGCCTGAGGCACTTCTGCGCCCACCGACGGCTGACGCGATTGCTGCCAGCTCTGCCAGGCGAGATAGAACAGATACAGCGCACCAACGATTTTCAGCGCGCTGAACAACTGCTCAGATGCCAGTAGCAGGGCGCCAAGCCCCAATGCCGACGCACTGAGCAAACAGATCGATGCAATCACGCCACCGAGAAACGCCGGGTACGACCGGCGCAGACCGAAGTTCAGACTGTTGCTGATCATCAGCAGCGACAGTGGCCCCGGAATGAGGATCACCACCAATGCAGCGCCGCTGAACAGCAACCAGGTTTCCAGACTCATCATTTTCCTCCTTTTTGTTGTACTGAAAAATGCACAAAAGCCCCACCCGTGAGGGTGAGGCCGTTTTGAAGCCTGAACCGCGTAGCGCTTACAGGAAGATGAACTTGGCGATGAAGATCGCGCAGAGCACCCACAGGCTCACGGAGATTTCCTTGTACTTGCCCGTACCGGCCTTCAGCGCCACGTAGGTGATGAAGCCCAGTGCGATACCGTCGGCGACCGAGAAGGTCAGCGGCATCATGATGGCGGTGACGATTGCCGGGATGGCATCAGTGGCTTCGTCCCACTCGATGTGGGCCATGCCGCCCATCATCAGCATCGCTACGTAGATCAGTGCGCCGGCGGTGGCGTAAGCCGGAATCATGCCGGCCAGCGGTGCGAAAAACATTGCCGCTATAAATAGCACACCTACGGTCACTGCGGTAAGACCAGTCCGACCACCAGCGGCCACACCGGCGGCACTTTCTACATAGCTGGTGACAGGTGGAACACCGACCACAGCACCGAAAACGCTGGACGCACTGTCGGCTTTCATCGCGCGGGAAAGGTTTTCGATACGACCGTCAGCGTTGACCAGATTGGCGCGCTGGGCAACGCCCATCAGGGTGCCGGCGGTATCGAACATGTGCACAAAGAGGAACGCCAGGACCACGCTGATCATGCTGACGTTGAATACGCCAGCCACGTTCATCGCCATCCAGGTCGGTGCCAAACTTGGCGGCGCGGACATGATGCCTTCGTAGTGAACGAGGCCGAGGCCCCAACCCGCCAGCGTCACGGTGATGATGCTGATCAGGATCGCGCCGAACACGCGGTGGTAGCTGAGGATCGCAATCATCAGGAAGCAGATGGCGGCGAGCAGCGGGCCGGGTTCTCGCAGAGAACCGAGTTTGATCAGGGTTGCCGGGCTATCGACGACGATGCCCGCAGTTTTGAGACCGATCAGGCCAAGGAACAGGCCGACACCGGCACCCATCGCAAAACGCAGGCTGACGGGAATACTGTTAAGCAGCCACTCGCGAATCCGCGAGAAGGTCAGGATCATGAACAACACACCGGACACAAACACCGCACCGAGCGCGGTTTCCCAGTTGTAGCCCATGGTGCCGACCACGGTGTAGGTGAAGAACGCATTGAGGCCCATGCCCGGCGCCAGACCCACCGGCCAGTTGGCGTACAGACCCATCAACAGGCAGCCCAGCGCAGCGGCGATACAGGTGGCGACGAAGGCTGCACCGTGATCGATCCCGGCATCGGCCATGATGTTCGGGTTGACGAAGATGATGTAAGCCATGGTGATGAAGGTTGTCAGACCGGCAATCAGCTCGGTCTTCACCGTGGTGCCATGCAAGCTGAGTTTGAACAGACGTTCCAGCAAGCCACTGCGTAACGGTGGCGAGAGATCCAGCGGCGATGCTTCGGATTTGCGGCTTTCCACAGCGAGTACTCCTCAAGAGTTTTATTGTTATTTCCAGGGCCGGACCCATGAGGGGTGGCAGCGGCCCTTTGAGGCACTTGCGAATTTGTTGACCATGCGGTCAGGAACTCGCACGCTGTGGATTATGCTTTTGTGTACAAATAAAGCAAATATTGTTTTTGGTTTTGTTTACGAAAGTTCCGTCGATAGCGATATATCGCCCTTCAGGGCCCCATCGCTGGCAAGCCAGCTCCCACATTGATCTGTGGCGTACACAAAACATGTGGGAGCTGGCTTGCCAGCGATGGGGCCCGAACAGTCAATCGAGAACTGCCTGACTGTTCCCCAACGCCAGATTCACCGCCAACCAGCCATTCACCGCCGCCTCCCCAGCCTCGGCGAACACCCGCTCCAGCAACTTCACCTGCTCACGCCGCAACGCCTGCTCGAACTTCGCGCCTTCGGCCGTCAACGCAAGCAGCCGCTTTCGCTTGTCAGTTTCAGACGCGACGCTGTCCACCAGATGCATTTCCTGCAACTGCCGCAACGGCATGTTCAGCGCCTGCTTGCTCACACCGAGCAAGCCGAGCAATTCCTTCACACTCAAATTCGGATACCGCGCGATGAAAAACACAATGCGCTGATGCACCCGCGAGAGGCCCCGGCGTTCGAGCATTTCGTCAGCCTTGGCGGTGAACGCCTGATAGCCAAAGAAAAACGCTTCCATCGCCTGTTGTTGGCTTGCAGGGTTTTTAAGGTCAAGCATGTTGACGTACTCGCTCAAGCTGTCGTAATTTAAGTCAACTAGTTTGACTCATTTTTCGTCCGCCTCGCTACCGGTGACCCCCATGGCTTTTTCCGAACGTGTCTCGCGCCTTAAAAGTTCTTTGATCCGTGAAATCCTTGCCGCCGCCCAGCGCCCGGAGGTGATGTCGTTCGCTGGCGGCTTGCCTGCTGAAGCCATGTTGCCCAAGGTTGAGTGGGCCGACATGCCGCTGTCGCTCGGTCAATACGGCATGAGCGAAGGCGAGCCGGCATTGCGCGAGGCTCTGGCGGCGGAGGCGAGGGCACTGGGGCTGGAATGTCAGGCGAGTCAGGTGCTGGTGGTCAGCGGCTCCCAGCAAACCCTCGATCTGGCGGCCAAGCTGTACATCGACAAGGGCACGGAAATCCTGCTCGAAGCGCCGACCTATCTCGCCGCCCTGCAAATTTTCCAATTGTTCGGCGCCGATTGCCTGACCGTTCCGCAAGAGTCCGATGGTCCGAACCTGGTGCAGTTGCGCAGTCGTCTGGAGCAGCATCGTCCGGCGTTTATCTATCTGATCCCGACGTTCCAGAACCCGTCAGCCGTGCGCTACAGCGAAGCCAAACGCGCCGCCGTTGCGGCATTGCTCGATGAATTCGGCGTCACCCTGATCGAAGACGAGCCTTACCGCGAACTGACTTTCGATGGCGGCAGCGCCAAGCCGATTGCCGGACGCCTGCAGAAATCCAGCTGGATCTACACCGGTACGGTGTCGAAAACCTTGCTGCCGGGTTTGCGCGTCGGCTACCTGATCGCCAGCCCGGACCTGTTTCCGCATTTGCTCAAACTCAAGCAATCAGCGGATCTGCACACCAACCGCATCGGGCAGTGGCAGGCGTTGCAGTGGATCGGCACTGAGAAATATCAGCAGCATTTGAGCGAATTGCGTGGCTTCTACCGCCAGCGTCGGGATGCGTTTCAAGCGGCGCTGGAAACGCATTTTGCTGATCTGGCCGACTGGAACATGCCCCAGGGTGGGCTGTTTTTCTGGCTGACGTTGAAGCAACCGCTGGATACGCGAACATTACTCAATGGAGCGTTGGCCAATGATGTGGCGTTTATGCCGGGGGAGCCGTTTTTTCCCGAGCCGGATAATCATCATGGGCATTTGCGCTTGAATTTCAGCCATATCGATCCGGCGCGGCTGGATGAAGGGCTCAAGCGATTGGCGGCAGTGATACGACAGGCGCAGCTGGATAAAGCGGCGTGAAAAAAATAAACCGGCTCATGGGCCGGTTTATTTTTGTCTGGGATTTTTGGTGCCTGGATTGGCCTCATCGCGAGCAGGCTCACTCCTACAAGGGAACGCATTCCAAATGTAGGAGTGAGCCTGCTCGCGAAGGGGCCATCAGCCCCAATACAGAATCATCAGACCGCCGCGAAGCGCTTATCCAGATAATCAATAATCACCTTGGACTCATACATCCAGGTCGTCTGGCCATTCTCTTCAATGCGCAAGCAAGGCACCTTGATCCGGCCACCCTGTTCCAGCAGTGCCTGACGATCCTGCTCGTTATTCTTCGCATCCTTCAGCGCCACCGGCACATTCAGGCGACGCAGCGTGCGGCGGGTTTTCACGCAGAACGGGCAGGCGTGGAACTGATACAAGGTCAGGTCTTTTGCAGCGGCATCCACCTGAGCCTGAGCAGCGGCGGAGCGTTTTTTCTTGCCCGGACGGGTGATGAAGTCGATGAAGATAACCAGTTGGCCGAGGCCGACACGAAGCGCTTTGACGAACACGTTGAAAGCCTCACGGTGCAAATAAAGAAAGGCGCGCAGCTTACCCGATTTTTCACGGACGAAAAAAAACCGGCGATGAATGCCGGTTTTCTTCGTGCTGCAGATTACTTGATCAGGCTGAGAAACTCGCTGCGAGTCGCGGCATTTTCGCGGAACTCACCGAGCATCACCGAAGTGATCATCGACGAATTCTGTTTCTCGACACCGCGCATCATCATGCACATGTGCTTGGCCTCGATCACCACCGCCACGCCCAGCGCGCCGGTAACTTGTTGCACAGCATCGGCGATCTGACGGCTGAGGTTTTCCTGAATCTGCAGGCGACGGGCGTACATGTCGACGATCCGCGCGACCTTGGACAGGCCCAGCACTTTGCCGCTCGGGATGTACGCAACGTGCGCCTTGCCGATAAACGGCAGCAGGTGGTGTTCGCACAACGAGTACAACTCGATGTCCTTGACCAGCACCATTTCGCTGTTGTCGGAGCTGAACAGGGCACCGTTGGTGACCTCTTCGAGCGTCTGTTCATAACCGCGGCAGAGGTACTGCATGGCTTTGGCGGCACGCTTTGGCGTGTCGAGCAGGCCCTCGCGGGACACGTCCTCGCCCAATTGGCCGAGAATCGCGGTGTAATTCTGTTCCAGGGACATGAAACTACCTGTGGGGATTTTCGCAAAGGGCAAGGGTACGGTGGCGGACACAACCCTGCAAGTTCGGTGTAACGGGATTATTCGTCGCGACCTTCCATCATCGTGCGTTTAAGCATCACGTAAACCGCACCGGCCCCGCCGTGTTTGGCCTGGCACGAGCAGAACCCGAGTACCTGCGCATGTTGACGCAGCCAGGTGTTGACGTGGCTTTTGATCATCGGCCGCTTGCCGTCCAGGCGCACAGCCTTGCCGTGGGTGACGCGCACGCAGCGGATTTCGAATCGGGTCGCTTCAGCGAGAAAGGCCCAGAGGGTTTCGCGGGCTTTCTCGACGCTCATGCCATGCAGGTCGAGGCTGCCTTCGAACGGGATCTGGCCGACCTTGAGCTTGCGCATCTGACTTTCCTGCACGCCGTCACGCGCCCACATCAACTCGTCTTCCGGGCCGACGTCGATCACGAACTGATCGGACAGACCATCAACGGTAGCGGTGTCAGTGCGCACGGTGGCGGACTGGCGCAGCTTGGCGATCTGCGCGCGGTCAGCCTTGGGTTTGCCGGTGTCGGCGCGGTCGTGTTTGATCGGCTTGACGCCGCGCAACTCGTTTTTGAACAGTGAAAAATCGTCGTCTTGCATGTCAGCCTCCGCGAAGGGCGGCCAGTTTACCCAAGTCGAAACAAAACGGCCCGGCAAAAAGCCAGGCCGGTGAGTCAGTCGTGTTTTTTCATCAGGTGCGGGGACATGTTCAGTTCCCGCGATTGCCGTGCGCGACGGCGGCAGCGGCGCCACAAGGCAACACCGAAATACAGAAACAGCAAACCGACCGCCAGAATGATCGCCGAGCCCATCGGCGTGGCGTTCAAGTCACCGAGTGCCGGTGGGCGCCCGAGCAGGCTGGCCGCCCCGGCCATCGCCAGCAGCACACCGAACGTCGCCAGAATGGCGGCGATCGCTGCGCCGAATCGAAAACGCCAGTTGCTTTGGCCTTTGGGCCGCAAGCGGCGTGCGTCAAATCCATCGGATAACTTCATTCCGACCTTCCTCAATGGGTATCGGCCCTTCGACCGGGAGTTGACCGGGTTGTTCCTGAGGCTATGGCATTTGCGGCAAATGAGAGGGTTTTGCGGATGAGCGGCGCCGTGAGCCGCTCATCAAAGCAGATCAGATCAGGTCCTGAGTCAGCGCGAGGGTGGCGAAGTTGTCCGCCATGATCGCCATTTCGGCTTCCTGCACCACGGCGGCGCTGAGCACGCGGCCCTTGAATGGCAGATCACGGGTGGCGCAGGCGTCTTCCACCAGGGTGCAGCGGAAACCCAGGTTCTTCGCCGCACGCACGGTGGTGCTGACGCTGGAATGGCTCATGAAACCGCAGACGATCAGGTCCAGCGAGCCAAGGTTTTGCAGACGATCGAGTAATTCGGTGCCATGGAAGGCGCTCGGCAGCAGTTTGCCGATAATGGTTTCATCACCTTGTGGCTCCAGGCCCGGGATGAATTCGCCGCGTTCGCCCTGCGGGTCGAACAGGCCACCGACGGTGCCGAGATGACGCACGTGCACGATCGGCCGACCGGCTGCACGGGCTGCGGCAACCACTTGTTTGATGTTCGCGACGGCCGCGTCCATGCCGCTCAGTGCCAGCGGGCCACTGAGATATTCTTTCTGGGCATCGATGATGACCACGGTGGCATGGCTCAGTGTGGCCGCTGCGTAACCGCGACCGCTGAGTTGAAACATCGTTTTTGGAACGGACATTCTGGGGCTCCTTGGGGTGGGGCTTTTGCGACATTGTCCTCTGGCTGAGCGGTTCTGTGAATCGCTACCATCGTAGGCACCGTCGTTATTGGCCTGCAGCGTTGTCAAGTTACACGTTCTGTTCAACGGCTGGTGCAAAAAACAGAAAACTCCTACCGTCGCCCGGATGATTTTCCTGCGTCGTCGTCATGCGTTTTGGCTGGTAGAATCGCCAGTCGTTTTTTCAGGAGTTTTGCCCGTGATCACTTCCCGACTTCGTACCCTGCGCGACCACATCCGTTGGGCCGTCAGCCGCTTCCATGGGGAGGATCTGTTTTTCGGCCATGGTACCGACAACGCCTGGGACGAAGCCCGGCAGCTCGTGCTGGGAGCGTTGCACCTGCCATGGGAAATCGCCGACAGCTACCTCGACTGCGCACTGGAAGACGATGAGTTGGTCAATCTGCAACGCCTGCTCAAGCGTCGTATCGAGGAACGCATTCCGACCGCTTACCTGTTGGGCGAGGCGTGGTTCTGCGGCATGTCGTTCATCGTCGATGAGCGCGTGTTGATCCCGCGTTCACCTATCGGCGAACTGATCGAAAACCATTTTGCCCCGTGGATCGGCACCGAACCGGCGCGGATTCTCGACCTGTGCACCGGTTCCGGTTGCATCGGCATCGCCTGCGCCTACGAGTTCCAGAACGCCGAAGTGGTGCTGGCGGACCTTTCGTTCGAAGCGCTGGAAGTGGCCAACCAGAACATTGAGCGTCATGGCGTCGATGAGCGCGTGTACACCGTGCAGGGCGATGGTTTCGATGGCTTGCCGGGTCAGCGTTTCGATTTGATCGTGTCGAACCCGCCTTATGTGGATGCGGAAGATTTCGCCGACATGCCCGACGAATATCAGCACGAGCCCGAGCTGGGCCTGGCGTGTGGCGATGATGGTTTGAATCTGGTTCGACGCATGCTTGCCGAAGCGGCGGATCACTTGACCGAGAAGGGGTTGTTGATCGTTGAGGTGGGCAACAGCCAGGTGCACGTTGAAGCGCTGTACCCGGAAGTCGATTTTGCCTGGCTCGACTTCGAGCGCGGCGGGCATGGTGTGTTCATGTTGACAGCGGAGCAGTGCCGCGATCATCAGGCCTTGTTCGCTTCCCGCGTCTAATCAAGACTGATCATTCCCACGCTCTGCGTGGGAATGCCTCAATGGACGCTCTGCGTCCGCTGTTGGGACGCGGAGCGTCCGGGGCTGCATTCCCACGCGGAGCGTGGGAACGATCAGCCATCAGCGGTGCGTGGCAATCCAGATCAACAGCCCTGCCTGAAACACCGCAAACGCCACCAGACAGGTAATGGTGAAACGCAAGCCAGCGTCTTCACGCTTGAACTTGCTGACCTTGTCTTCCTGCTTCTTCAGCTTCACTTCCTGCTCGGCCAGATTCTGCTCGGCCTGTTGAAGCATTTGCGCCGCTTCAAGAATCTCGACGATCTGCAGCTTTTCGCTGTTCCAGTCGCCGAGCAAATCGCCAACCTGCACTTCCTTGACGCTGCCCTTCAAATGCTGGGCATCGGCATAGACCACATCAAAACCATGCACACGCAGGAAATGATCGCGACGCAGACGGGTGTCTTCGTTCAGCGCGTCCTTGTTGTTCAGGTCCATGCCGTCGACGGTGTAGGTCGGCCAACGCTTTTTCACCCAATTGATGCCTTGGGCGGCCATGTAGCGGCCGATGCCACGGTTCATCGGTTCGATCTGCAAGCCGCTGTCGGGGCCGAAGTGAACACGCTTGGTTGTGTGATCCACCCACACGTCCAATTGATTCTGCTCTTTGCGTACGCGCTGGCCCGGCAGTTTGATCGCCATGCGCATCAGGCTTTTTTCTTTGCTGTTGCGCTCGGCGTAACCGAATTCGACGAAGCGCAACGGCCTCCCGCCCGTGTTGCGATCGGTCTGCAGCGGGGCCAGGCGGAGCATCTTGTGGTGCTCGACGTGGACATCCGCCCACGGCAGCTCGACCGCTGGCGGTGCGTCTTTTTCCGCGGTGGTGTCGGGTGAAGTCTGGGTATCAGTCATAACGGCGAGATCCTGTCCAAGCCCTGCTTGTCGCTAGCCATTGCGCTGGCGACAAAGGCTTATCGGCCGTTTCTTTCAGGACTAGAGGGTAAACGGCGCTTATCAGGTGCGAAGTCCGTCAATAAACTCGATGATCTTCGCGCCGAGCTCTGCGGCCAGTGGCAAATTCGCATCCTTGTAGGAGGCCAGTTGCCGCTTCATATCGTTGTGCACAATGCGCATGACATGGTTCATGCCTTCGATCACCACCAGTTCGGCGTCCGGTTTGGCAGCCTTGAGCAGCTTCGCGTCATCCACGCCGACCTGAATGTCGTTACTGCCTTGAACAATCAGCGCTGGCATCTTCAGTTGCGCGAAAGCCTTGGCCGGATCCTGACGGAACAGCGAAATCAGATACGGCTGCACACTCGGGCGGAAAATCACCTGCAATGGTTGCGGCACATTGTCATCGGTGTGGCCGGCCTTGAGGCTGTCGAGCAGTTCGTTGCTGCGCAGCATCAAGGGTGGCGGCAGGCTGCGGGCCAGTTGTTCGCGGATCACCTGATCGACCGGACGGGCGCTGCCAGAGAGGGAAATTACTGCTGCAGCATCTGCCGTCGGTGCCGCCAGCGTGGCAATCATCGCGCCTTCGCTGTGGCCCAGCAGAATCAACTTGCCGAAACGCGGATCAGCCTTGAGCTTGCGCGCCCAGGCCTGCGCATCGGCGACATAGGCTTCGACCGACAAATTGCGCTCATCCGGCGTCGCCGCCAGGCTCGCGGCCACGCCGCGCTTGTCGTAGCGCACGCTGGCGATATTGTGTTTGGCCAGCACCCAGGCCAGGCGCTTGAGGCTGTCGTTGCGCCCGCCGTCGGGGTTGTTTCCGTCACGATCCGTAGGACCCGAGCCAGAAATGATCAGGACAACCGGCACCGGGTTGTCGGACTTTGGCAGCAACAGCGAGCCGAAAAGCTCGCCGGTGCCGGTATCCAAAGTTACCGGGCGTTGTAGGACCGTCGCTTGGGCAAAGCCCGTAAAGAGGGTAAGACTCAAGAGCAAAACTCGCAGCATCATCACGCCATCATTGGTCAAGGTGCCGGTTGGACTCGCCAACACCGCTAAGGTTCGAGGATGAACTACTCGGTTAGCCTGCGTATACTGGCGCGCATCACGAATTTGGGTTTGATTTCACGGAGCGTCCTGCATGTCCGGCAATACCTACGGCAAGTTGTTCACTGTCACCACCGCGGGCGAAAGCCATGGTCCGGCGTTGGTCGCCATTGTCGACGGCTGCCCGCCGGGCCTGGAGATTTCCCTCGAAGACCTGCAGCGCGACCTCGATCGCCGCAAGCCCGGCACCAGCCGCCACACCACCCAGCGTCAGGAAGCCGACGAAGTCGAAATCCTCTCCGGCGTGTTCGAAGGGCGCACCACCGGTTGCTCGATCGGCCTGCTGATCCGCAACACCGACCAGAAGTCCAAGGACTACTCGGCGATCAAGGATCTGTTCCGCCCGGCCCACGCCGACTACACCTACCACCACAAATACGGTGAGCGCGACTACCGTGGTGGTGGCCGCAGCTCGGCGCGCGAAACCGCGATGCGCGTGGCCGCCGGTGCAATCGCCAAGAAATACCTGGCCAGCCAAGGCATCGTCATTCGTGGCTACATGAGCCAGCTCGGCCCGATCGAGATCCCGTTCAAGACCTGGGATTCGGTGGAAGAGAACGCCTTCTTCAGCCCCGATCCGGACAAAGTTCCGGAGCTGGAGGCTTACATGGACCAGTTGCGCCGCGATCAAGACTCGGTCGGTGCGAAAATCACTGTCGTTGCCGAAGGCGTGATGCCAGGTCTCGGCGAGCCGATTTTTGACCGCCTCGACGCCGAACTGGCCCATGCGCTGATGAGCATCAACGCGGTCAAAGGCGTGGAAATCGGTGCCGGATTCGCCTCGGTTGCCCAGCGCGGCACCGAACACCGCGATGAAATGACCCCGCAAGGTTTCCTCAGCAATAACGCCGGCGGCATCCTCGGCGGCATCTCGTCCGGTCAGCCGATCGTTGCCCATCTGGCGCTGAAGCCAACGTCGAGCATCACCACGCCGGGCCGTTCGATCGACATCCACGGCAACCCTGTGGACGTCATCACCAAGGGCCGTCACGACCCGTGCGTCGGCATCCGCGCCACGCCGATTGCCGAAGCGATGATGGCCATCGTGTTGATGGATCACCTGCTGCGTCACCGTGGCCAGAACGCCGATGTGCGCGTGAGCACCCCGGTGCTGGGTCAGCTTTGATGGCGGGCCCTGAAGCCGTCGCGGCATAACCGTGGCGGCGCTCCCTTACTGGCGGCTGTCCAGTTTCTATCTGTTCTATTTCGCCTTGCTCGGTTCGACAGCGCCGTTTCTGGCGCTGTACTTCGATCATCTCGGCTTCACTCCGGCGCGGATCGGTGAACTGGTCGCGATCCCGATGCTGATGCGCTGCGTGGCGCCGAACATCTGGGGCTGGCTCGGTGATTACACCGGCAAACGCCTGGCCATCGTGCGCTTCGGCGCGGTGTGCACGCTGCTGACCTTCTCGTTGATTTTCGTCAGCAAGACCTATGCCTGGCTGGCGATGGTCATGGCGCTGCACGCGTTTTTCTGGCACGCGGTATTGCCGCAATTTGAAGTGATTACGCTGGCGCATTTGCAAGGGCAGACCTCGCGTTACAGCCAGATTCGTTTGTGGGGCTCGATCGGTTTCATCATCACCGTGGTCGCGCTCGGTCGTCTGTTCGAATGGCTCAGCCTCGACATCTACCCGGCGGCGCTGGTGTTGATCATGGCCGGCATCGTTCTCAGCAGTCTGTGGGTGCCGAGCGCGCAACCGCCGCAAGGCAATCGACCGACCGGCGAGGGCTTCCTCAAGCAACTGCGCAATCCCGGCGTGCTGGCGTTTTACGGCTGCGTCGCGCTGATGCAAATGAGCCACGGCCCGTATTACACCTTTCTGACCTTGCACCTGGAACGACTTGGCTACACACGCGGCACCATCGGCATGCTCTGGGCCGTGGGTGTCGTTGCCGAAGTGCTGATGTTCATGGCGATGAGCCGGATTCTTGCGCGGTTTTCCCTGCGCCGGGTGTTGATGGCGAGTTTTCTGCTGGCGGCGCTGCGCTGGTTGCTGCTAGGTTCGTTCGCCGAGTTCCTGTGGGTGCTGTTGTTCGCGCAGGTGCTGCACGCGGCGACCTTCGGCAGTTTTCACGCCGCCGCCATCGCCTTCGTGCACCGTGGCTTCGGCGCCCGCCAGCAAGGGCAGGGCCAGGCTTTGTATGCAGCACTGGCCGGCACCGGCGGCGCCATGGGCGCGTTGTATTCCGGTTACAGCTGGAATGCCCTCGGCGCGACATTGACCTTTAGTATTGCCAGTCTCGCGGCGCTCGCTGCTGCCGTTATCATTGCCACACGTATGCAAGAGGACAGGCCATGAGCCTTACGCGTGAACAACTCGCCCAGCAAATCGTCGATGCCGGGCGCTTTCTTTATGGTCGCGGCTGGTCGCCGGCCACCAGCAGCAATTACTCGACACGCCTGTCGCCGAGCGAAGCGCTGCTGACCGTATCGGGCAAGCACAAGGGCCAATTGGGCCTGGACGATGTGCTCGCCACCGACCTGTCGGGCAACAGCCTGGAACCGGGCAAAAAACCGTCCGCCGAAACCCTGCTGCACACCCAGCTGTATAGCTGGCGGCCGGAGATCGGCGCGGTGCTGCACACCCATTCGGTCAACGCCACGGTGCTGTCGCGCCTGACCCCGGAAGACTTTATCGAGTTCGAAGATTACGAACTGCAGAAAGCCTTCAGCGGCATCTCCACCCACGAATCGCGAGTGCGCGTGCCGATTTTCGACAACGATCAGGACATTGCACGCCTCGCCGCCAAGGTGCAGCCTTGGCTCGACGCCCACCCCGATTGCGTCGGTTATCTGATTCGCGGCCACGGCCTCTACACCTGGGGCGCGCAGATGAATGACGCGCTGCGGCAGATCGAGGCTTTTGAATTTCTGTTTGAATGCGAGTTGAAAACCCGCAGCGTCATGAACCGCCAAGGCTGACTTCACCCGAAGTAGCCCATTTGCCTGATGAAATGCTGTGCCCGACCGGTCTGCAAGAACCGGACGGCAAGGCCGATACCGAGGAATTGCCCCAATGAGCAGCCTGTCCGTCTATCACGTTTCCAGCCCCGATATTCCCAACAAGGTGCTGACCCACTTTGAAGACATCGCCTCGACCCTGGCCGAGCAGGGCGTGAGCTTCGACCGCTGGCAAGCCGCCGCAAAGATCCAGCCCGGTGCTACCCAGGAAGAAGTGATCAGTGCTTATAAAGAACAGATCGACCAACTGATGACCGAACGCGGTTACATCACCGTCGACGTCATCAGCCTGAACAGCGACCACCCGCAAAAAGCCGAACTGCGCGCCAAGTTCCTCGAAGAACATCGGCATGGCGAAGACGAGGTACGCTTTTTCGTCGCCGGCCGTGGCCTGTTTACCCTGCACATCGACGATTACGTCTACGCCGTACTCTGCGAGAAGAACGATTTGATCTCGGTACCGGCCGGCACCAAGCACTGGTTCGACATGGGCGAGCATCCGCACTTCGTCGCGATCCGCCTGTTCAACAACCCTGAAGGCTGGGTTGCCAATTTCACCGGCGAAGACATCGCCGGTCGTTTCCCGCGTCTGGAGGACTGATTCGATGTCGATCAAAGCCATTGTCACTGACATCGAAGGCACCACCAGCGCGGTGAGCTTCGTCTTCGACGTGCTGTTTCCGTATGCGGCCAAACACCTGCCGGACTTCGTGCGCCAAAACGCCGAACGCGCCGATGTTGCCGAGCAACTCGACGCCGTACGCCGTGACAGCAATGCGCCGCAGGCCGATGTTGAGCGGGTCGTCGAGATTCTCTTGAGCTGGATCGAGGAAGATCGCAAAGCCACGCCGCTCAAAGCCTTGCAAGGCATGGTCTGGGCCCAGGGTTATCACGCCGGGCAGTTGAAAGGGCATGTTTACCCGGATGCCGTGGAAGCGCTGCGACGCTGGCATGCTGCCGGTTATCAATTGTTTGTGTATTCGTCGGGATCTATTCAGGCGCAGAAGCTGATTTTCGGCTGCTCCGAGGCGGGGGATCTGACGCCGCTGTTCAACGGTTACTTCGACACCACGTCGGGGCCCAAGCGTGAGGCGCAGTCGTACATCAATATCCAGAAAGCCATTGGCGTCGAACCCGAAAAAATCCTGTTCCTCTCGGATATCGTCGAAGAACTCGACGCCGCGCAAGCAGCCGGCCTGCAAACCTGCGGCCTCGCCCGTGAAGGCGGCGAACTGGGCAGCCACATCACCGTCGACACCTTCACCGGCATAGAACCCGAAGCCTTCTAACCCACACTATCCCGGTAGGAGCTGCGGAACGCTGCGATCTTTTGATCCTGATCTTCAAAAACAAGATCAAAAGATCGCAGCGTTCCGCAGCTCCTGCAAAGAGTTCGCGATCACGATAGAGATCGCGCACAAAAAAACAGGCCGTGAAGCGCATGCTCCACGGCCTGTTTCGTTTAAAGCGGTTTAAGCGTTACAGCGAGTGATAAGTCGGCAGCGCAAAACGCTGCTGGCTCTGCAGCATGGCAATTTGCGGCAGTTCACTGGCTTGTTCAGCCAGGTCACGGCGAATTGCACTGATCGCCCACGACAGTTGGTCGCCGGCATGCAGTTGTTGATAAGTCAGTGCGCGCTTGAACACTTTGCCGTCGCTGCTGCGCAGAGTCAGCAGAATCCCGCCATCGGGACGTGGCGCAGTGGTGACGTCGAAGTTGGAGAACAGCGAGGTAAATTTTTCTTGGATCAGGCTCATGTCTTTCAGCTCCGTATGCACTTGAATGGCAAGCATGCAGAGGAGGTTGCAGCGATTGTGCCAGCATTTAAAAATAAAATTATCGTTATAAATCAACGGTTTAAAAACTATTAAAATTCAGGGTGTCGTGCAATCTGCATGAATGGCCATCGTGCATCCTGCATTTTGAGGGATTGTGGTCGATCCTGCGGAACCAATCGTTCTGTTGAGGATCACCGCGAGTCCCGGCAGGTCGGCGGATACAAAACATTGCAAAAACCGCGTGTACAGCCCGAGAAGCGCTGACGTATTTTCGATCTCGACCTGCGCTCGGATGCGTCGGTTGCTTCAAGCCAAAGCCCGAAAAATAAAAACATCGGCCTGCACGCCAAGGTCGAACGGGGAGCTTCCATGCGTCACGCGCCAAGCGACACGATTACCTGGAGCATGATGCTCCGCAAACTGCCGATGATTGCCAAAGCCATCCCGCGGGTGGTCAAGGGCATGAAGGTGGCCAACGTCACGGATCCGACCCAAAGCTGTGGCCTTGGCTTTACATTCGAGCAAGCGACGCTGCGCAATCCCGACGGGCCGGCGTTATTGCACGGTGACGTGGCGCTGACCTATTCGCAGGTCAACCAATGGGCGAACCGCATTGCCCACTATCTGAACGGGCAGGGCATCGGCAAGGGCGATGTGGTCGCGGTGTTCATCGAAAACCGCCCGGAATTGCTGGTGACCATCCTGGCGCTGGCCAAGGTCGGTGCGGTCAGCGCGCTACTCAATACCTCACAAACCCGCGACACATTGATCCACAGTGTGAATCTGGTGGCGCCGGTAGCGATTGTCGTTGGCGAAGAATTGGTTCCGGCTTATGCGGCAATTCGCGATCAAGTGGCGATCACGGCAGCGCGCACCTGGTTTGTCGCCGATCAGGACACCTACAGTCATCCGGGCATTGCGCCCGAAGGCTACGTCAATCTGATCAGCGTCAGCGCCGACGCATCCAGTGAGAATCCGTCGAGCAGCCAACAGGTATTTTTCGACGATCCGTGTTTCTACATTTACACCTCCGGCACCACCGGCCTGCCCAAGGCCGGAGTATTCAAGCACGGGCGCTGGATGCGCAGTTCCGCCAGTTTCGGCATGATCGCCCTCAATATGGGACCCGAAGACGTCGTCTACTGCACCTTGCCGCTGTATCACGCCACCGGTCTGTGCGTGTGTTGGGGCTCGGCGGTTAACGGCGCTTCGGGCTTCGCGATCCGCCGCAAGTTCAGCGCCAGCCAGCTCTGGGACGACGTGCGCCGCTATCGCGCGACGACCACCGGCTACGTCGGCGCGTTGTGCCGGTATCTGGTCGATCAACCGGCCAGTGCCGACGACAACCGCCACGACGTGCGCAAGATGAGCGGCAACGGCTTGCGCCCCGGTGCGTGGGCGCAGTTCAAGACGCGCTTCGCGGTGGATCACATCTGTGAGCTGTACGCGGCGAGCGACGGCAACATCGGTTTCACCAACATCCTCAACTTCGACAACACCATCGGTTTCTCGCTGATGGCCTGGGAGCTGGTGGCTTACGATCACGACAGCGGCGAGCCGCTGCGTAGCGAGGACGGCTTCATGCGCAAGGTCGGCAAGGGCGAACAGGGCCTGTTGCTGGCGCGGATCGATGAGAAAGCGCCGCTGGATGGCTACACCGATCCACAGAAAACCGCCAAGGTTGTCCTTCACGACGTGTTTAGCAAAGGCGACCGTTTCTTCAACACCGGCGATCTGTTGCGCAACATTGGTTTCGGTCATGCGCAATTTGTTGATCGCCTTGGCGATACCTACCGCTGGAAAGGCGAGAACGTCTCCACCACGGAAGTGGAAAACCTGCTGCTGCAACACCCGCTCATTTCCGAGGCCGTGGCTTACGGCGTGGAAGTGCACAATACCAACGGGCGCGCAGGCATGGCCGCGATCACGCCGGCGGAATCTCTGGCCACCCTGGATTTTGCCGAATTGTTGAGTTTTGCGCGCCAGCGTATGCCGGCTTACGCGGTGCCGTTGTTTCTGCGGGTCAAGGTGAAGATGGAAACCACCGGCACCTTCAAGTATCAGAAAACCCGCCTGAAAAACGAAGGTTTCGACCCCGGCCAGACGGGGGATGATCCGATCTTCGCCTGGCTGCCGGGCAGCGAAACCTACGTGCAGGTCACCGATGAGGTGTTGGCCGACATTCATCAAGGCAAATACCGTTATTGATTCTGGCTATGGCTGGACTTGAGAGAAAGGGGGTGACAGCGTCCGTCGCGCTCGGGAAACTGTCGGCTTTCCGATTGACCGAAAGTGGAGTTGCCCCATGTCCGACCAAAGCCGCCAGATGACCCCTGAGGAAGCTGCTGAATTCACCGAGCAGGTTTTCAACAAGGCGCGTGACGGTGATGCCGAGATGCTCGATCGCCTGGTCACGGCCGGTTTGCCGGTGAACTTGAAGAACAGCAAAGGCGACACGCTGCTGATGCTCGCCAGCTACTATGGCCATGTCGATGCGGTGCAGGTACTGCTCAAGCACAACGCCGACCCGGAAATGCGCAATGGCAACGGCCAGAGCCCGATTGCCGGTGCGGCGTTCAAAGGCGATCTGGCGGTGGTCAAGGCGCTGGTCGAGGCGGGCGCCGAGATTGAAGGCTCGTCTTTCGATGGCCGGACTGCGCTGATGATGGCGGCGATGTTCAACCGTGTTGAAATCGTTGATTACCTGATCAGCAAGGGTGCCAACGCTCAAGCCAAGGACGCCAATGGCGTGACCGCACTGGATGCGGCGCGCACCATGGGTGCCGTCGATACCACCGCTCAACTGGAAAAACTCCAGGCCTGATAAGGTCAAAAGATCGCGGCCTGCGGCAGCTCCTGCACTGATCCCTTGTAGGAGCTGCCGCAGGCTGCGATCTTTTGCTTTGTGCGCTATCCTCCGCGCCCTCAAAATTCAAATCCACAGGATCTGCCCTCATGAAAGCCGCACTCGTCGAACTCATCAGCAAAATCAGCTCCGGCTGCATGGGCGAGGACGAGATCCTGAACGTGGCCGACGAAGCGGCGCAGGCCTACGCCGATACCGACGCCTTTCTGACCGCCAATCCGGACATCAACTACGACGACAGCTTCCCGATTCCGCTGGGCGAGTGGGTCGTGGTCGGTAGCCTGCCGGAAACCGTGCTGTTCCAGGCCGACACCTACGTCGATCTGTTTGCGCAGATCGTTGCCTCGTTCGGCCCTGTCGTGGATTTCAACCTCAAGCCCAAGCAACTGGCCAAGACCGAAGCGCTGACCGCGCTCAACCGCATCCAGGTGCAGATGAGCAGCATGAACAAGGAAAACGGCGGCTACACGCTGATGAACTTCAGCCAATTGCTCGACGACGAATTGCAAATGGTGCTGGTTTACGGCAACGACGTCCCACGCGTGCTGGAACTGTGCGCCGAAGTCGGCATCGCCGCCGCGCCATCGCTGGAAGCCTTGAAGATCGCCGTGCACGTCTGAGCGCAATAAAAGGGAACCCTGCGCCCGACCGTCTATCCTAAAAGTGCATGCCACTATTCTGGAGCGACACCATGGGTTCCACGTTCAACGGTCTGATCGGCCTGATCATCCTCGCCCTCGACATCTGGGCCATCATCAATGTGCTGAAAAGCGGCGCCACCACCGGGATGAAAATCGTCTGGGTGCTGCTGATCATCCTCCTGCCGGTGTTGGGCCTGATCATCTGGGCGATTGCCGGACCACGGGGCAACGTGCGGATCTGAATCAGCTAACACCGCAATACCCCTGTAGGAGCTGCCGAAGGCTGCGATCTTTTGATCTTGCTTTTAAAAATCAACGTCAAAAGATCGCAGCCTTCGGCAGCTCCTACAAGGATTGTGGTTTGCCGATGAAGTGAGGTTCGACCTGTCATCTTCGGCAACGTAGAATGCGCGCCTTTCCCGGGCAATCGTCCCCACGATTGACGCCCGCGCATTCATCGGAGCACTTCACCATGACCGTCACCAAGACCAGCGAGTACCTGGAAACCCTCTACGAAGGCTACGGCCAGCGTTTTCGCATGGAAAAACTGCTGCACGAAGTGCGCACCGAACACCAGCATCTGGTGATCTTCCAGAACCCGCGCATGGGCCGTGTCATGGCGCTGGACGGCGTGATCCAGACCACCGAAGCCGACGAATTCATCTACCACGAAATGCTCACCCACGTGCCGATCCTCGCCCACGGCAGCGCCAAGCGCGTGCTGATCATCGGTGGCGGTGACGGCGGCATGCTCCGTGAAGTGACCAAGCATGCTGGTGTCGAGCACATCACCATGGTCGAGATCGACGGCACCGTGGTCGACATGTGCAAAGAATTTTTGCCGAACCACTCCAGCGGCGCCTACGACGACCCGCGTCTGAACCTGGTGATCGACGACGGCATGCGTTTCGTCGCCACCACCACGGAAAAATTCGACGTGATCATCTCCGACTCCACCGACCCGATCGGCCCGGGCGAAGTGCTGTTCTCGGAGAACTTCTATCAGGCGTGCCATCGCTGCCTGAATGAAGGCGGCATCCTCGTGACCCAGAACGGCACGCCGTTCATGCAGATCGACGAAGTGAAAACCACCGCTGGTCGCCTCAATAGCCTGTTCCCGGACTGGCACTTTTACCAGGCAGCCGTGCCGACCTACATCGGCGGTTCGATGACTTTCGCCTGGGGCTCGACCAACCCGGCCTACCGCAAGCTCAGCCGTGAAACCCTGCAACAACGCTTCATCGGCAGCGGCATCGTCACCCGTTACTACAACCCGGAAATCCACATCGGCGCGTTCGCCTTGCCTCAGTACGTGCTGCAGGCGATCAACAAACCAAGCAACGACTGATATCAAACCTGTAGGAGCTGCCGCAGGCTGCGATCTTTTGATTCTGATCTTAAAAACAAGATCAAAAGATCGCAGCCTGCGGCAGCTCCTACAGTGACAGATGTCGTTTTTTTCATCTTCGTCCGCTGTAATCCTTTTGAACCAACCCCCGGCGTATAAGTCGAGATAGGTGTAAGCCCATTTGCGGGTTTGATCGAGGAGGCACCGATGCAAAAGTGGAAAGTCACTTTCGTGGACGATCATGGTGAAATTGTCGATGAGGTGTTCGAGCGCGCGGAATGCCCCAGCGACGATGAGGCCGCTCGATTGATCAAGGCACGGCTTCTGCCCGTTGCCGCCGAACTGGACCTGAACGATCTGGAGGGGCGCACCGCCGATGCTGGCGTGAAAAGCCTGAAAACCCAGAACAGCATCGAAATCCGCAGCATCACTCCCGTCTGACATTCTTCCTGTCACCTTTCACACCAGACCTTGGCAGCGGCTCTAACTTGGGGCTACTCTGCAAGCGAGATCAGCGAACGGATCGCTAAGGTCTGGTCTTGTCAGCTACATGCTTGTTTCCCGCGTGCAACCACGTTGCCGTAGTACTTAGGCCAAAGGCCCGGGGCGGGAATACGGAAAGTCTATCCATCTATGCGAGGGGGACGATTCATGAGCACAGCCTATCAAGAAGACATCAGCAGCAATGTTCTGCGCCGCATGAAAGAAGGCGGTTTCGATTTTTCCCGGTTCCACCCCATCGAGTTCTACGCCATTTTCCCGGACGAGGAGCGGGCGCGCAGGGCGGCAGGCAAATTTCGCGGTGAATCCATCAATGCCCAGGTCAGCGTGCGTGATGACGGTGCGTGGGCGCTGGAATTAAGCAAAGTGATGTACGCGACGTATGACGATATTGGCGATTTCGAGCAGGGCTTTTCGGCAGTGGTCGAGCCCTTGGGCGGGATAATCGAGGGGTGGGGGGTGAAACAGGAGGTGCGTAGCCGCCACCGGTTGAATTGAATTTTTACAGATAGAAGATCAAAAGATCGCAGCCTTCGGCAGCTCCTACAGGTGATCGGTGTAGGCGCTGTCGGGGGCTGCGATCTTTTGCTTTTGCTTTCAAAACATTTCCAAAAGACAAAAAAAAGCCACCGGAGAGGGTGGCTAAAAGGGAAGACCGATAAGGAGAGGAAACCGGCCAGGGTTACAGCGGGGCGGGCTGCGAGGGCAGTCCAGATCGGTTGAGCTGGCGACTTCGCGGCGCTGAGCGCGGCGAAGTTTTGCAGCGAATGCGCGGATTATCCGCAGATGCCGCCGGGCAGTGAAATCAACTCTGACTATGCTGGTGATAGGCGATGCCGTGCGTCGCAATGAAGCGGGGGCAATCCGGTTGGGGCATTTGCCGCACAGGAATGGTGCGGCGCCTGTGGCGTGAATATCCAACCGATTGAAATCAAAGCGTTTATGCCGATGGCACGGGCCTTGCGAAGGCCTGTATGTCCGGGTGACAAGGAGTACGGCATGATCCGCACCTATTTTGATGAGATGTACGATGCCGGCGGCCAGGTTCGCCCGCATTATCGGGAGTTCGCCCGCTGGCTGGCCGACACGCCTGACGAGCTGCTGGCCCAACGGCGACGCGAGGCTGACTTGCTGTTCCATCGCGCCGGGATCACCTTCACGCTCTATGGCGACGAGCAGGGCACCGAGCGCCTGATTCCTTTCGACACCATCCCGCGCAGCATTCCCGCCAGCGAGTGGCGAATCGTCGAGCGCGGCTGCATCCAGCGGGTCAAGGCGTTGAACATGTTCCTCGCCGACCTCTATCACGAGCAGCGCATCATCAAGGCCGGGATCATTCCTGCCGAACAGGTGCTGGCCAACGAGCAATATCAGTTGGCGATGCAAGGTCTGGATCTGCACCGCGATATCTATTCGCACATCTCTGGCGTCGATCTGGTGCGCGATGGCGACGGCACCTATTACGTGCTCGAAGACAACCTGCGTACGCCGAGCGGCGTCAGCTACATGCTCGAAGACCGCAAGATGATGATGCGTCTGTTCCCGGAGCTGTTCGCCGCCCAGCGTATCGCGCCGATCGATCACTACCCCAACCTGCTGCTCGACACCCTGAAAAGCTCCAGCCCGATAGATGACCCGAGCGTGGTGGTACTGACGCCCGGGCGCTTCAACAGTGCGTTTTTCGAACACGCGTTTCTTGCCCGGGAAATGGGCGTGGAACTGGTCGAAGGCGCGGATCTGTTCGTGCGTGACGACAAAGTCTTCATGCGCACCACCGACGGGCCGAAAGCGGTGGACGTGATCTACCGCCGGCTCGACGACGCATTCCTCGACCCGCTGGCGTTCAACCCGGACTCGATGCTCGGCGTGCCGGGGCTGTTGTCGTCCTATCGCTCCGGCAATGTGGTACTGGCCAATGCCATCGGCACCGGCGTGGCGGACGACAAGTCGGTCTATCCGTTTGTCACCGACATGATCCGGTTTTATCTCGACGAAGAACCGATTCTGAAAAACGTGCCGACCTGGCAATGCCGCAACCCGTCTGAACTTTCCCACGTGCTCGCCAATCTTCCAGATCTGGTGGTCAAGGAAACCCAGGGTTCCGGCGGTTACGGAATGCTGGTGGGGCCGGCGTCGACGAAGGCGGAAATCGACGCCTTCCGCGAGCGCATCAAGGCCAAGCCGCACGCGTACATCGCGCAACCGACGCTGTCACTGTCGACCTGTCCGACCTTTGTCGAAAACGGCATCGCGCCGCGCCATATCGACCTGCGCCCGTTTGTCTTGTCCGGGCGCGAAACCCGTGTGGTGCCTGGTGGTTTGACCCGTGTGGCGCTGCGTGAGGGCTCTCTGGTGGTGAACTCATCACAGGGCGGCGGAACCAAGGACACCTGGGTGGTCGAGGATTGAAGGAAGCTTGCCATGTTAAGTAGAACTGCCTCGGATCTGTATTGGATGTCGCGTTACCTGGAGCGGGCGGAAAACCTCGCGCGGATGCTCGACATCAGTTATTCGCTGTCGCTTATGCCGCAGGACGGTCGCGGCGACGGTCTGCACGAACTGGCCATGCCGCTGCTGATCACCGGCACCCTGGATGATTATCTGGAGCGTCACGGCGCGTTGCATGCCGAGCGCCTGTTGCACTTTTTTGCCCTCGACGCGGCCAATCCGGCGAGCATCTACAGCTGCCTCGGCGCCGCGCGGGCCAGTGCGCATGCAGTGCGTGGGCGCATCACCGCGGACATGTGGGAGAACATCAACGCGACGTGGCTGGAGATTCGCGGGATCGCCGAGCAGGGCCTGAGTCGCTACGGCATGAGCCGTTTCTGCGAGTGGATCAAGGAGCGTTCGCACCTGTTCCGTGGTGCGTCCTACGGCACGATCATGCGCAATGATGCCTTTCGCTTCATTCGCCTCGGCACCTTTATCGAGCGCGCGGACAACACGCTACGACTGCTCGATGCACGTTATGAAATGGCCGGCGATCAAGCCGAAGCGGTCAGCGATGGCACGGCCCACGCGTATTACCAGTGGAGTGCGCTGTTACGTGCACTGTCGTCATTCGAGGCTTACACCGAAATCTACCGTGATGCGCCAGGCGCCCGTCACGTCGCCGAGTTGCTGCTGTTACGTGCCGATGTTCCGCGTTCGCTGAGGGCCTGCACCGAAGAGATCGACCAGATCCTCGCGCAGTTGCCCGGCGCCAACGGTCGCCCCGCGCAGCGTCTGGCGGCAGAAATGGACGCACGTCTGCGCTACACCGGCATCAACGAAATCCTCGAAGAAGGCCTGCACGCCTGGCTGACTGAATTCATCCCGCTGGTGCGCCAATTGGGCAACGCCATTCACAGTTCCTACCTGGAGGCTGCATGAGACTTTCCATAAGCCACGAGACCACCTATCACTACGAAGATCAGGTGCGGGCGAGCATCCAGTACCTGCGGCTGACACCCCACGACAGCGAGCGTCAACACGTGCTGAGCTGGCAGCTCGACCTGCCGCGTCCAGTGCGCGCGCAGCTCGACCCTTTCGGCAACATCCTGCACGTGCTGACCATGGACGAGCCCCATGAAGCGATCATCATTGGCGCGCGCGGTCAGGTCGATATCGACGAATTGCGTGAGGCCGAGCATGAGAGTCAGTCGGCGCTGCCGTTCCTGCGCTTTACCCGCTTGACCGAGGCCGACGAGGCATTGCGCGCGTTCGCCGAGAGATCCTGCAAGCAGCGACGGGATCGCACGGCGCTGATTGATCTGATGCACGGCTTGAATCAGCACATGACCTATACGCCGGGCTCCACCGAAGTCGACACCAGCGCCGCTGAAGCTTTCGCTGGGCGTGCCGGGGTTTGTCAGGATCACGCTCACGCGTTTCTGGCGTGCGCACGCAGCCTCGGGATTCCGTCGCGTTATGTCTCGGGGTATTTGTACAGCGAGGATTGCGAGCATCTGGCCAGCCATGCCTGGGCGGAAGCCTGGCTGGATGACGCCTGGTATAGCTTTGATGTGACCAACGAACTGGCGCGGCCGGAGCGGCATCTGAAGCTGGCGGTAGGTCTGGATTATCTGGATGCCTGCCCGGTACGCGGCATGCGCCGGGGCGGCGGGTGTGAGCAGATGCACGCGAAAGTGTTCGTCTCGCCGACCCCGATCATCTCCGTCCAACAACAGTAACGGGTTCACACAAAACCTTTGTAGGAGTGAGCCTGCTCGCGATAGCGGTCTGACAGTTGAATTATCAGTGTCTGACACTCCGCTATCGCGAGCAGGCTCACTCCTACAAGGAAATGTGCTCAGGGCTTAACCTTGCGCCCGGCCATATGCTGCAAATACCCGATCAACATCTGCAAATCCCCCTCCGGCAACACCTCTACCGAAAACCCCGGCATCTTCGCCTGCGGCCACTGACGCAAACTCTGCGGATCACGAATGTAGCGCTTCAAGAAATCCACCCCGAAATACTCAGTCGGGCTATACGGAATATTCAAATCCGGCCCGAACTGGGCATCCCCCGCACCGTTCAAACGGTGACACGCCAGACAATTCTTCTGAAACAGCGCAAACCCTAGATTTACCGGATCATCCGCCTTCAGCGCAGGATCCGGCAACAGGGCAGGGAAGCGCTCAGCCACCGGCGCCATGCGCTTGATGCTCGCCACTTCGAACGGCCATTGCTCGGGGCTGATATTGCCGGCTTGCGGGTCAGTCCACACCAGATAGAACGGCCCGGCGCTGTGCTTGCCTTCGGACAACGGCGGCCACGGCTGGGCTGGGTCTTCGATTGCCAGCCAGGCTCGCGAGCCTTGGCTGTTGAGTAGCGGCGCAGCGGCCAGTTCTGCGGCGAAGCCGTCCAGCGCCACCGCTTGCAGGTGATCGTCGGGTCTGATTCCGGTGAGCAGCGCGGCCATGGGCACGGCGCGATAGGTCATGTCCTTCTTGTAGGACACATCGTTTTTAATCGTGAGGGTTTGCACCTGAGGATGCTTGAGCAATTCCTCGGTCTGCCAGGTGCGGCTGTTTGCGCCCAACTGCAATTGCAGCTGGGCGGCAGACAAGGGCATGCTCAGCAGCATGGCCGCGAACACAATGAGCGCTTTCAAATGATCGCCGTCCATGTCGTGGGAGTGCGCAAAGGTTGGCACAGCCACGCTGGCCCGGGTAGCGGGCCAGTCATATTTTCAGTGGCGATAGATAGCACCTGCCGCTCGATTCAGCCGATTACCTTGGTCAAATTCGGCAAAATCAACAACAGCGTCGTGGCGAAAAGAATGAGCCCTGCTTGACGAACTTTCGGTTGTTTGAACATGGCTTGACCGCCTTTATTGTTATTTCCTGATGCCTGCCTGCATATCCATGACGGCAAGCGCTGCACTTCCTGTTGAAGGACGCCGGCCTCGGCAAAACCCGACGACTCTGACGTACAAGTACTACCTTAGGGCCCGCGTCACGCTTGGCTTAGATCCATTTCATATGGAGCCGTTGTCATTTGCGATTAAAAAGGCATGAGGCGTATTGCCAGCTTCTTTGCCGCCCGCTTGCTAGACAACTCGCCGACCTGAACCGGTTCACCCAAGGCATGATGACCGTCCGTCTGAGCGTGCGGGTCAAGCGCATTGAGCGCTGTGGTCATTGAATCAATGGCTGCTCGGGGCAAGAGTGGAGCCACAGGAAATCAATCACCGCACTGGTTCGAGGACGTCATGACCCAAGCTTTGATATTCGATGCGTTACGCACGCCGCGCGGCAAAGGCAAGGCCGATGGTGCCCTGCACAGTGTCAAACCGGTGAACCTGGTTGCCGGTTTACTGACCGCACTGCAAACGCGCACCGCGCTGGACACCAGTCAGGTCGATGACGTGGTCCTTGGTTGCGTCACGCCGATTGGCGATCAGGGCTCCGATATCGCCAAAACCGCCGTGCAAGTGGCCGACTGGGACGTCAGCGTGGCCGGCGTACAAATCAACCGCTTCTGCGCCTCGGGGCTGGAAGCGGTGAACCTCGGCGCGATGAAAGTGCGCTCCGGTTTCGAAGACCTGGTGGTGGTTGGCGGCGTCGAGTCGATGTCGCGGGTACCGATGGGCAGCGATGGCGGCGCCTGGGCGCTGGATCCGCAAACCAACCTGCACAGCCACTTCACCCCGCAGGGTGTCGGTGCGGATTTGATCGCTACACTCGAAGGCTTCAGCCGCGAGGATGTCGATGCCTACGCGCTGCATTCGCAACAGAAAGCCGCACGGGCGCGGGCCGATGGTTCGTTCAACAAATCCCTGGTGCCAGTGCAGGATCAGAACGGCATTATTCTGCTCGATCACGATGAGTTCATTCGTGCCGAATCGACGCTTGAGGGCTTGGGCAAGCTCAAGCCGAGTTTTGAAATGATCGGCCAGATGGGCTTCGACGCAACCGCGCTGCGGGTCTACAGCCACGTCGAACGGATCAATCACGTGCATACGCCGGGCAACAGTTCCGGGATTGTCGACGGTGCGGCGCTGATGCTGATCGGTTCCGAAGCCAAGGGCCGCGCGCTGGGCCTGCAACCTCGGGCGCGAATTGTCGCCACGGCAGTCACCAGCACCGATCCGACCATCATGCTCACCGGCCCTGCGCCTGCCACGCGCAAAGCGCTGGCCAAGGCTGGCCTGCGCGTGGAAGACATCGACCTGTTCGAAGTCAACGAAGCGTTTGCCTCGGTGGTGTTGAAGTTCATCAAGGACATGGCCGTTGACCCGCAGAAGGTCAACGTCAACGGCGGCTCCATCGCCATGGGCCACCCGCTGGGCGCCACCGGTTGCGCGATCCTCGGCACCTTGCTCGATGAACTGGACGCGCGGCACCTGCGCTATGGCCTGGCGACGCTGTGCGTCGGCGGCGGCATGGGCATTGCCACCATCATCGAACGCCTCTGAGCCCCGAATCCAAGGAACCTTGTTATGAGCGAAGCCATTCGTTACGAAAAAGGCCAGGACGCCATCGTCGTGCTGACCATCGACATGCCGGGCCAGAGCGCCAACACCATGAACGCCGTGTACCGCGAGGCCATGGCCGGGTGTGTCGCCCGGCTGGTCGCCGAAAAAGACACTATTGCTGGTGTGATCATTACGTCAGCGAAAAAAACCTTCTTTGCCGGCGGCGACCTCAATGAACTGATCAAGGTCGGCAAGCCGCAAGCCAAAGCCTTCTACGACATGGTACTGACCCTGAAAGGTCAGTTGCGCACTCTGGAAACCCTCGGCAAACCGGTGGTCGCGGCGATCAACGGTGCAGCACTGGGTGGCGGGTGGGAAATCTGTCTCGCCTGTCATCACCGCGTGGCTTTGGATGATGCAGCGGTGCAACTCGGTCTGCCGGAAGTGACCCTTGGCTTGTTGCCGGGCGGCGGCGGGGTGGTGCGCATGGTGCGCATGCTCGGCATCGAGAAAGCGCTGCCATATCTGCTCGAAGGCAAGAAAGTCCGTCCGCAGCAGGCGATGCAGGCTGGTTTGATCGATGAGCTGGCGGCGGATCGCGATGAACTGCTGGCCAAGGCTCGCGCGTGGATTGTTGCCAATCCGGCAGCGGTACAACGTTGGGATGTGAAGGGCTATCAGCTTCCTGGCGGCACGCCGTCGAACCCGAAAGTCGCGCAAATGCTGGCGATTGCGCCGTCGATCCTGCGTAGCAAGACCCAAGGCACGATGCCCGCGCCGGAGAAGATTCTGTGTGCGGCGGTTGAGGGCGCTCAGGTCGATTTCGACACCGCGCACTTGATCGAAACCCGTTATTTCACCGAACTGACCACCGGGCAGATTTCAAAAAACCTGATCGGCACGTTCTGGTTTCAGCTCAACGAGATCAACGCCGGTGGCTCGCGGCCACAGGGTTTTGCGCCGTATAAAACGCAGAAGGTCGGCGTGCTCGGTGCCGGGATGATGGGCGCCGGGATCGCTTTCGTCAGTGCTTCGGCCGGTATCGATGTGGTGCTCAAGGACATCAACCTGGCGGCGGCCGAGAAAGGCAAAGCCCATTCGGCGGCGTTGCTGGACAAGAAAGTCGCTCGCGGCCAGATGACAGTCTCACAGCGTGAGACTGTGCTGGCACGGATCAAACCCTGCGAGAACGATGCGGATCTGGCCGGGTGCGATCTGATCATCGAAGCGGTGTTCGAGGATCGCGAACTCAAGGCCAAGGTTGCTTCTGCTGCCCAGCAGGTTGTCGGCGCGCAAGCGGTCATCGCTTCAAACACCTCGACACTGCCGATCACTGGATTGGCGACTGCTGTGCCGGATCAAAGCAAATTCATCGGTCTGCACTTCTTCAGCCCAGTGGAAAAAATGCCCCTGGTGGAAATCATCAAAGGCGCGCAGACCAGCGATGAAACCCTCGCGCGCGGCTTCGATTTCGTCCTGCAAATCAAAAAGACCCCGATCGTGGTCAACGACAGTCGCGGCTTCTTTACCTCACGCGTATTCGGCACTTTCACCAATGAAGGCATCGCGATGCTCGGCGAAGGCGTGAGCGCGCCGATGATCGAGACCGAAGCGCGCAAGGCCGGGATGCCGGTCGGGCCTCTGGCGATCTCTGACGAAGTTTCCCTCAGTCTGATGAGCCATATCCGCAAGCAAACGGCCAAGGACCTACAGGCGGAAGGGAAACCGCTGATTGAGCACCCGGCTTTCGCCGTGATTGACTTGCTGCTCAACGAATACAGGCGTCCGGGCAAGGCCGCAGGTGGCGGTTTCTATGATTATCCGGCGGGAGGCCAGAAGCATTTGTGGCCGGAACTGAAGGCGCGTTTCGAGAGGGCCGACGGGCAAATCTCGCCGAAGGATGTGCGTGATCGTTTGCTGTTTATACAAGCCATCGAAACCGTGCGCTGCGTGGAGGAGGGCGTGTTGACCTCGACGGCGGACGCCAACGTCGGCTCAATCTTCGGTATCGGTTTCGCCGCGTGGACTGGCGGTGCGCTGCAATTCATCAATCAGTATGGGGTGAAGGATTTCGTCGCCCGGGCGCAGTATCTGGCCGAGCAGTATGGCGAGCGCTTCACACCGCCGGCGCTGCTGCTGGATAAAGCCGCAAAAGGTGAAATGTTCTAAGGGGAGCGGGGAGCGAGCACTTCGGGGCTTGCCTTGCCAGGGTGTTTCAAGGCAGGCTCTGGGGTGTTCATTATTCCCATCACGTGTCAGGTATTTTTTATGTCGCTACGCATCTGCATTCTGGAAACCGACATCCTGCGTCCGGAACTGGTCGATCAATATCAGGGTTACGGGCAGATGTTTCAGCGCCTGTTCTCGCAGCAGCCGATCGCCGCCGAGTTCACCGTCTACAACGTGATGCAAGGCGAATACCCGAGCGACGATCAAACCTTCGATGCGTACCTGGTCACCGGCAGCAAGGCCGATTCGTTTGGCACCGATCCGTGGATCCAGACCCTCAAGGAATACCTGCTGAACCGTTACGAGCGCGGCGACAAGCTGCTCGGCGTGTGCTTCGGTCATCAATTGCTGGCATTGCTGCTGGGTGGCAAGAGCGAGCGTGCGACTCAGGGCTGGGGCGTCGGCACTCACAATTACAAACTGGCTGCCAAGGCGCCGTGGATGAGCCCGGTGCGTGAAGAACTGACGCTGTTGATCAGCCATCAGGATCAGGTCACTGCGCTGCCGGAAAACGCTACGGTCATTGCTTCGAGCGATTTCTGCCCGTTTGCGGCGTATCACATCAACGATCAGGTGCTGTGCTTCCAGGGCCACCCGGAATTCATCCACGATTACTCCCGGGCCTTGCTGGATTTGCGTCAGGAAGCGCTGGGTGCGCAGATCTACAGCAAGGGCGTGGCCAGTCTCGAGCAGGAGCATCACGGCGCCACGGTTGCAGAGTGGATGATGCGCTTTGTCGCGCATAAGCCAGAAACTGTTTAAGGCCAAAAGCTTCGCGAGCAGGCTCGCTCCCACATTAGATTTTCGGTGCGCCACCGATCAATGTGGGAGCGAGCCTGCTCGCGAATGTTCCAGACAACTCGGTCTGCTCTACAACCACCCCGACTTCTTGAAACTCGCCCACAAACTCACACACCCCACCGTAATAAACCCCAGCACACCGAAATAGCCGTAATGCCAACTCAGCTCCGGCATGTTCTGGAAGTTCATCCCGTAAATCCCCGCCACCGCCGTCGGAAACGCCAGAATCGCCGCCCAGGCAGCGAACTTGCGCTGCACCACGCTCTGGCGTGACGCCTCAAGCAGCACACCAATTTCGATGGTCTGGCTGGCAATGTCGGCCAAGGTGCTCAGGTCTTCCATCTGCCGTGTCACGTGGATCTGCACGTCGCGAAAGTACGGGCGCATGTTCTTGTCGATAAACGGGAAGCTCAGCTTCTGCAATTCCTCGCCAATCTCCACCATCGGTGCCGCGTACCGGCGCAGGCGCACAACGTCGCGGCGCAAACCGTGCAGCTTCTGAATGTCACGCTCGTTTAATGCGCTACACAGCACGTTACGCTCCAGCTCATCAATCTCGGCATGGATCGCTTCACCGACCGGCTGATAATTCTCGATAACGAAATCCAGCAGCGCATACAGTACGAAATCTTCCCCATGCTCCAGCAACAGCGGACGCGCCTCACACCGTTGGCGGACATGGGCGTAGGACGCCGAGTGGCCATTGCGCGCCGTAATGATGTAGCCCTTGCCAGCGAAGATGTGCGTTTCAATGAACTGCAGGACGCCGTTTTCACGGATGGGCGAGTAGGTGACGATAAACAAAGCGTCGCCAAAGGTTTCCAGCTTTGGCCGACTGTGTTTTTCCAGCGCATCCTCGATGGCCAGTTCGTGCAAGTTGAACTGACGTTGCAGGTTGGACAGCTCGCGCGCGTCGGGCTCTTCCAGGCCGATCCAGACAAAGTGGCCGGTTTTTGCGGCCCAGGCCGCGCCTTCATCAAGGGAAATATTGGTGACTTTCTTACCTTCGCTGTACACCGCAGCAGCAACAACTCGACCCATGGTGGTGATTCACTTCTTCTTGGCAGATGGCAGGGAATGCAAGGCTTCAGCTTAGCCGTGTCGCTGCTTGAGAGTCAGTGAAATCTGCACAGTTCAGCGGGCAAAAGAAAACCCGCACAGGGCGGGTTTCATTTTCAGGCAGCTTGCAACTGCCGATCCATCGATTCGATGCACTCGCGCATCTGCTCGCGGCACTGATCGATGAGCATGGGCATGTCGTCCATCGTCAATCCGGCGGTAGGAATGGCCGGCAGCGAGCGTATGAGGATTTTCCCACTGCGCCAGCGATTCAAGTGCATATGTTTGATGTAGCTGCTGACACATACCGGAACGATCGGCACGCCAGCGGCAATCGCCATCTGGAACGCGCCTTTCTTGAACGGCAACAGCTCTTCGCCGAGATTGCGCGTGCCTTCGGGGAACACCCAGATCGAGGTGTCTTCGTTCTGCAGAGTGTTGGTTGTCGTGAGCATGGACTGCCGTGCCTTTTGCGCATTACCCCGGTCGATCAACACATTGCCCGCCAGCCAGAACAGTTGGCCGAACAGCGGCACCCACTTCAGGCTCTTCTTGCCGATACACACAGTACGACGGGGCACGACGTTGCCGAACACGAACAGATCGTAGTTGGACTGATGGTTGGCGATGATCACGCAGCTGTCAGGCTTGTTCATCAGGCCGCTGACGTCCGTTTTCACCCGCAGGCGCAAAATGCACATGGCTGGCAATGCGTAGAGGCGGGCGCACAGACGGCTGTTGTCCGGGTTGAACGGGCGGCAGATCCCGAGGATCACCCCGAGTACGCCTGCCAGAATAAAGTGCAGGCCCATCAATAACATACGAAACACGAACAGCATTTTCAGGCCCCACCGGGACAAAAGGTGGCGCAGTGTACGGATGTGCACTGTTTTCGGCAATTGCCGCTATAGAGTGCGGAGATAGGCGATGTTTAAGCGCATGTTTCCAAGCGGCTCGTCAGTGCCGTCCTAGAGCCGCTACAGCGATTTTCAATCGAGCGTGCAAGAAAAAGCCCGACACGATGGTCGGGCTGTTCTTCGCCGCAGAGTTTTGGGGATTAACCCAGATGTTCCTGATCCTGAACGATCGCATTGTCCAGGGTTTCCAGCAGCGCTTTGCGCACCTTCAGCTTGGTGTTCTTGTGCGCGAGCATGTTGATCTTCTTCAGCTGACGTGCGGCAGCCAGAGCGGCGCCTTGCAACTCCTCGGCGGAAACCACCTTGTCAAGGAAGCCGGCATCCACGGCGCTTTGCGGATCGAACATCTCGCCGTTGATCACCGAGCGGTGAAACGCCGAACGACGCAGACGATCACGGGCCAGCTCAATACCGGCGTGGTGCATGGTCATGCCGATCTGCACTTCGTTCAGACCGATGCTGAACGGGCCATCGACGCCGATGCGGTAATCGGCGGACAGCAGGATGAAAGCGCCTTTGGCCACGGCATGGCCCGGGCAAGCGACAATTACCGGGAACGGGTGAGAGAGCAGGCGACGCGCCAGAGTCGAACCGGCAGTCACCAGCGCCACCGCTTCTTTAGGGCCGGCGGTCATCACTTTCAGGTCATAGCCGCCGGACAGAATTCCCGGCTGACCGGTAATGATCACGATGGCACGATCAGTCACCGCCTGATCCAGCGCCGCGTTAAACGCCGCAATCACGTCCGGGGAAATGGCATTGACCTTGCCATTGCTCAGGGTCAGGGTCGCGATACCGTCTTCGAGGTGGTAGGAAATCAACTCACTCATGACGCTATTCCTTGTAAGAAAGATGGGCAGACGTTCCCCCCCGACGCCAGCCAGGTAAAGCGCCGTGACTGACCCGCCAGTCACCGTTTTCAGCCCCGCCCGGCGCAGCACGCCATTCTCCTTCTATATAGAAGAGGCGCCATTACCAAAGATTGGCCGGTTTGCCATGGCCCGTCCGCGGCCAAAACCACTTTTTCGCTTAACCGCATGAAAAATCTGAAAAAAAGTTTGCCATCGGAAAAGCTTTCGACTACATTAGCGCGCCTCGACAGACAGAACATGTTTGAAGAGATACGGTGAAGTGTCCGAGTGGCTTAAGGAGCACGCCTGGAAAGTGTGTATACAGGAAACTGTATCGAGAGTTCGAATCTCTCCTTCACCGCCACATTCAGTAAACGCAAACCCCTGATTTTCCTAGAGAAAGTCGGGGGTTTTTGTTTTTTTGCGTCTGAAAAAGCGCCATTTGGGAACGATATGGGAATACAGCGGCCTCTAATCCAAGGAAAGGATTCCCCGTAGCATTCGTTCGCTGGGTACACTACCCACTTCATACAAGGAGTTGCACTGATGGCCGAGTTTTTGATTAGTGATGTAAAGAAGGTGCGCGAGCTGAACCAGGCGCACGTGGTTAACAAACACGTCGAAGGCGGTTGGGTGGTTTTGAGCGCGGTAACGGCCGCGTCGCGCGAATCCGATGGCCCGGTGTCGCGCTACATTCTGGGTTGGTTGGGTGACGAAGAGCCACTGCCAGAACACAAATACGTGTAAGGTCGCGTACCAATACGCTACTTCTGTAAAAACGGCCCCCACATCTTGCCCAGATGCGGGGGCTTTTTTTGCCCCGGCTATTCTGTGGGATTACTGCGTTACACTCATTATTGCCATCATGAAGCCGAACAGATGAGCTAGGCTATTTTTCAGCGTCCTAGGGCCAGGTATGAGATCTTCAGATCCAGAGGTAATAGCGTTCACAAGTCCGGCATACTCGAGCTCGTCTGGTACGAGTTGATGCGTGATCATGTTGCGGATTTTGTTCAGTTTGCCGACAGCCTCCCATGCCCAATCGAACTGCCTATTCTCAGGACAGAACTCTCGAGTCATATTCAGTATCTGGTAAAATTTCTTATTGCGAGGGTTACCACCTTTGACGATGCAGTAGTCTTTAAACATCTCCTCGAAAAGTAGGTGGTTTTTTACAATCAGCGTTAAATTGTCATGCTCTCCATCCTGATGTTTGTCAGCGAGTGCATCATATTTTGAAAAAAAATCAATGGTATTGATAACGACCTCGAACGTCCTGTTGAGAAGAACCAGTAAAACCTAAGAGACTTATCCACTTAGCTGCCAATGGATGAGATTGTACTCAGACCCTGAACGTTGACGTTAGAAATTCAGAGCATGCTGAAGCATTCCAACGATATCCGGCCCATCCTCATTAATCCATGTCCCATATTGCTGCCGAATCATATTCCCATTTGTATGTCCCATCTGCTCCGCGATCCAATCAATCGAAGCCACTCCCGTAGTCAATAACTGACTGGCATAGGTATGCCGACACTGCCCCGGCCCTCTATACCGAACCCCAGCCGCATTCAAATGCGCCTTAAAAAACCGATCTCGCACCACAAAATCACTCACGTGCGGCAACCCGCTTTTGCTGTTCACAAATACAAAGCGCAGCGTGTGCTTGCGAACCGTCTTGTTATCCCGTTCGACAATCTCGACAATCTCGACAATCTCGACAATCTCGACAATCTCGACAATCTCGACTGTCTCGGCTCTTTTCACTTTGTTGATCGCATCAATACTGCGCAGCGCATACCAAGCCGGCGCCAGCAGCCGAATTCTCCGCGTCGACCGTCGAGTCTTCGTCACTCGATAGGCCCCGCGCACCTTCGATCGGCGGAACGTCACCGTCCCTTGCTCCAGATCGACATCCTCCCAAGCCAGCGCAATCGTTTCTGAAACCCGCGGCCCCGCCCAAATCATGAACTGCACCATCAAGACCTCCTGCATACGTAAGGTCGGCGTTTCAAGAATCTGCTTTATCTCCGCTCGGGTGAACGGATCCGGCGCCTCAGGATCCGGCAGGCGCACGAACGGAGGAGGCCAAGTACGCCAATGGGGCGCTGGTTGAACTGCCTTACCCTGCGAATGATGTGCGGCTGCTGACCAAGGCTGCGACTGATGCAATCAACCGTCTGTTTCGGCCGGGCTTCAGATACAGCAAAGCTGAAGTTTTGCTGATGGATCTGCGACAGCCCGGAGAGTTTACGGATGATCTGTTCGCGCAATCACAACCGCTAGCCGCCGAAAAAGTTATGGGGATTTTAGACGAGATCAATCAACGATGGGGTAGCGGAACGCTGCGCGCCGGCAGTGTGCCGGCAGCGCCTGATTGGGGGATGCGAAGGGAAATGATGAGTCAGAGCTTTACGACGAATCTGGATCATTTGTGGACGGTTAAATGTAATTGAATCTCAGGGCCGGAAAGGGTCAGGCTCGCCAGTGCATTGTTTCAATCGAGCAATAACTTCCGGGCCTGTTTTAGCGATATCGATCCTGCCTGTTTCATCCAGATAGATGTCAATGGTTCGACCCCATTTGGGGGTGATGTCGATGCACCTCTGAAAACCTTTATCAGTCCACCAATCGAACATCATGAAAAAGTCGTCATCGGGGAATAGGTAGCCGAACTCAACGGCCGAGCCACCGTGCTTGATATCGCCTCTATGAATCCTGTCTTGAGTATTCCAAACGTAGTGAAATTCTCCCTCGCTGTTCGGGGAAAAATTCACCGCTACGACTGGGGAGCCTAAATACCAAAACGCGATTGGAAGGGCGACGAGTATCAGAAGGATCCAGCGCCCATACTGGCGACCGGTTTTAATTGCATTCATGTAGTTTGATTCCTTTTCCCCATTCCTTTGGCGGTACTGCAAGGACTTGATCCATGATCATTTTGGGTGTGATGCCCCCATTGGGATGTTGGCGATAGAGATTCACACCGATGCTTATGGATATTCGATCGGGCGCATCATCCCATGCCCTCAGGCCGTCGACATTGGCTGAGCGGTTTGGGCCGGGCAGTTCCCATTGTTCCTTAGGCTTCGTTACGACTTCCTCGGCTTTGCGTATAGCATCCGAAATTATTTGCTCACCGCCGGCACCATCCAGTAGCGCACTCTCGGATAGGCCTCCAGCCCTGCCGACATAACCGTAATGAACGTTTGACCAAATGTCATAGTAGTACTCGTACTTTCCTTGCTTGTGCCAAACGCCCCCGATGGTCCTGCGGATAATCGGTTTGTGATCCCAAGGACGATTTTGGCCGACTCGCTCAGTCCAAATGGCCAGAGCCTTGGCTTTCATCCCCAGCGCCAGGCTATAGAAGTCCGGTTTGGGACCGAGCTGAAGGTAAAAGGGCAGCGCCATGTATTCCTTGGTCTTGGCATGGGCGTCGTAGCTGTTCAATTCCTTCATCTGGCGAACGGCTGGGCTATTGATGTTGGTGTTCATCTCGGCCGCGATGTAGCGTGCCAGCTTTTCCATCATGTCAGGGTCTTTACAGACAGCAGGTTCAGCTTTTGGCTCGGGCTTCTTTTCCGGCTTTTTTACGGGTGGCTTGGCTGCGGGCTTCGGTGCTACCAGAGCATTCGCAGCAGTGGCCTTTTCAGTGAGCTTTGGATCGGCCAACAAGGTCGCCATCTTCTCATCGTCCACGGAACCATCGGGGCGGAAGGCCCCGAGTGCCATGAAGTTGATGATTGTCGCACCCCCCGCATCTCCCATGACAAAACCACCACCGACATCGCCTGATCCGGTGATGATCGTCCCGCCATGGCTGGTGGGACTGCCCAAGTGGGCCATCGGGCGGCCATTCACCTGGATAGAGGGAAAGCCCGTTGTGATGACAGCGCCACATCCACAGGTATCACCAACACGGGCAGAGCCCATCGTGTTGATGTTTACGTCACCGCTGGCGGAGGCAATTGGGGTGGTTCCGTGACCTGGCAGTGGGCAGACGTGCTTGTCACCCAAGCGAGCAGAAGAAATCATTCAGTATCATCCTTGTTTTCTCTTCATCCATTGACACTCCCCAGTACTCGTCTGGGAATTGAAAGGCTACCGGAAACGAATCGATGGGTCTCTAGGAGGACTCTGAATTAATTGGCTTGAACTGATCGGCGTAAGCCAGCAACGCTAAGTTGATGCTGTCCGATTCTGGCGAAAAGTGAGCGTCACGATGACAATTCGGACAGAGAGCCACGCAATTCCATGCACGATCTCCTTGCTTCACTCCGAGAATATGGTGAACATCGAGAAAGCCTTTGTATTCGCGCTGATTCAAACACCCTCGCCATTCGCATGACTTGGCGCGCTGTAGGACGGCAGCGCGTACCCTCCGATCTCGGGGATATTCAGCGCGAAGCACTGTTCGTTGCACGGGCGTATCTGTACCGAGTTCAGAGTAATTGATCGGGCTGGGGCAGTCGTCCAGCGCGTCATCACTATTGTTCATTGTCAGCATTGGAAGCTTCACCAAGTCGACCACTCCGGGCCAGTTCCATAGGGCGTCTGCCACTCTATGAGCGCTCGGTGAGCGTTCATCCATGAGCCAGATTGTTGGACTACTACCGTTTTTCGCATGGTTCTTTTTGAGGTTTTTCATCTGACCGCCGTCGATCAACTCTTGGCTGATCCGAGCTTGAGCGTCAAAGATGCCTTTGAGTTCTTGACTGGGTATAAGCGCCGCGTAAACGATAATGGCGCCGTCTCGCTGAAGTATGAGGTTGTGTGTGACCCCTTGTTCCAAATCGCGCTGCATTGTCATCTGCATGGTCTTGTCCCAGTCATCGTCGACTAAGCGGGCGCGTAGTTGTGCAGCGGAATACTTCAAGTCATCGACGCTGCGTCTTCTCCAGCACAGCCGAACACGCATTCTTACTTGATCGCCTTTTGGTGATGTAGTCGAAATGAGCTGGCTTATGGCTGTGCCGGCAATTTTGCGGCGGTCATGTATTTCCTTGAAACCACGCCCCGTCAGGAATGGCGTGACAGCCTCTCGGGTGATTTTTTCGGCGTGAATGCTTTCGTCAGTGCGGAATGGGCGTTTCAACACGAAGTCTCCGTTTCGTTAGCTGTGCGCAAACCGCGCATGCCTACAGATTTTAGCTAGTGAAACGGTACGGAAAGGCGAAATGGTCGGAAGCCATCCAGAAAGCGGAGATTTGGTCGATATGATTCCGGAGTGTTGGGGGTCAATTCTCGTGCAAAATAGTTTATAGCCAAGGGCCTAAATAATTCAGGATAGGGTTTGCCATGATAAATAACTATATGTATATGTTTGAGTGTGATTACGGCTCTCGCGTTAAAGAAAAAGATTTTTTGAAGGATATTTTGCGCACTTTTGAACCGAATTATGCTACATCGGTTGGGGCGGTGATTAATAATAATCCATATTGCTTGGAGTTCTCGATTCTCGTTAATATTCAAAATGACCCTGTTGGCTTTGAGTCGTGGCTGCGGGCGAAATATCCTGAAAAGTTACAGCGCCATAATGTATTTTTAAATGATGTGATTTTTTATAATGTAATCACCTTTCTAGAGGATGGGATGATTGATTTGGTTTTCACAAGTGAGCCAAATTCAATGTTTATATGGCCAGAGCGGGAGCTGTTAGAAATGATGAATCCTCAGTATAAAAAGATGAATCGAAATGAGTCGAAAGTATTTATCAGTCATTCATCCAAGGATAAGGAGCTAATCGTCGGGCCACTAAATGCATACCTACAGGCTGAGGATGTAGCTACGTGGTTGGATAGCTATGAAATCGACTATGGTGACAATATTTATTTGAAGGTGAATGAAGGTATTGAGAATGCCAAGGTTGGGGTTTTTATATTAACAAATAATTTTTTCGATAGCGCCAGTGGGTGGCCCCTAGCCGAGTTTTCAACGTTCTTTATGGACTTGATGAGAGCTAATAAAAAAGTATTGATGGTTAACGCTGGTGTGGATCAAGATAAAATTCATGCAATGATGAAAGCTTACAAATATTTAAACTGGGATGATGGTAAAGGCTTGCCCGAAATAGCAAATGCGATCAAAAGAAAGCTAATGTCGTAATTTACGTTCGACGGTACGCTATCAATCCCGTACCAATAATATTAGTACGGGATGCCCAGGAGTTGGTGCTAATGCTTATCGCGCCACAATCAACCTCCGTCCAGCCCACTCCGACACCTGAGTAACAACGGCATTTCCGCCACCGAAAGCCGCTGCAATGTTAGCCAGAGCCCTTCATCCTCAAACGTCGCTGTCGCTCAGCTATCTGAGACCATCCGTTCGGGTGAGCGACGAGAATGGGGCATGGCCCATTAAAAATGCAAATAAAGTATTGATTTGCGGGAGGCCAATCATGAGATACTAGTGGCCTTTTGTTATCTAGGGAGATTTATGGTGAAAGGGTCTGAAGCGCTAAGTATCGCAAGTTCAATCGCCACGCTGACCGGCGTTTCTTTTACTTGGCTTGCGACGATAGGTGGTTTTAAAAATGCAGGTGTTGTTGAAATTGGCTTTAAAAGCGTATCGGCTGTTATAGGTATTCTGCTTTCAATTGGCGTCCTATTTTTGGTGGTGAGGTTATTTTCGGGGCGCCTCGAAAATGCCAAGCCTGAACACTATGCATACTGCTGGACATTTGGACTGGCCATAAGCGTATTTTTCGCTGCGATGTTCATTGCTTTAATCTATGGCGGCGTTTTTTTCTTCTGGGATATACGTTATTAGGTTTTCTCGAGAAACTGATACTTTCTAATGAAAAATGTGCGGGTTCTTGTTATAGAATCCGCTTGTTTTTAACGATCAGCTCAAGCTGCGTCCTAGGTTTTTTTAGATAAAAAGTCGTGAAGCTTCGGCCTCGAAGGCCAGATGAGGTATCGAACTATCCCCCTAATACCAGCATCAGCTTCACTGAGTTGAGGCTCCCCCAGCCTACCGAGCATTGGCTTTCCAAAACAGCTCACGACGGAAGACCGCTGAGAGGTGCTGTGTAGGCTCTAGCTATGTGGATTCAGCTGGCTTCTCCCCGGAAGCGTTAGAGGGGCGCGTGCGGGCACCAGGCCTCTTTCACCACTGAGACTAAGCTTCCCTCTGACCCCAAAAATTCTTTCAAGGCAGGTTCCTCCCTGTTAGATGATGGGACGGTGAATTTAAATTAAAACTGATCGTTTCCGCAAGCCTCAGGTTCCATGGAGAAGTAGAAGCGCTGCGAGCGCCGAGCTGGATTTCGAGAAAGAATTAGCTCGTAGTTAGTAATACCTTTGCTACCCACTCCGCCACCTGCGTAACAACGGCATTTCCGGCACCGAAAGCCTCTGCAAGGTTGGCCGCATCCAGTCCGAGGCAAAACCCATCATCCTCAGCCGCTCGCTGCCGCTCAGCCATCTGATCCCATCCGTTCGCATGAGCGACGAGAGTGGTACAGCCCATAGCGATCTGAGAGGCGGCTCTGTCCGCGAGTAGAGTATTGGCAGCCCAGACATCCGCTGGGCGTGGCCAGTGCTGCGATTGAGACGCTGGAGGTATTGCGTCCACTGGCGCGGCGTCAGCCAGGAAGTCGAAGGGGGGCATGCGTCCAAAACCTGCGACCAGGAATATTCGACGACGTTGCTGGGGGACTCCGAAATATTGAGCATTAAGCACTCGCCAGAATCCCACATACCCGCAGCCCGCAAGGGCCCGGATGACTGTTTCAAAGTCGTGGCTATCGTTCACAGCGAGCAGGTTAACGACGTTCTCAAGCACCACCCAGCGAGGTTGTATTTCTTTGAGGATTCGTATGACTTCCCAAAACAATCCGCTGCGTTCGCCTCGTAGTCCTCGGGTGTCCCGATTACTTTCTCGGGTGCCGGCGATGCTGATGTCCTGGCAGGGGAATCCCGCTGTGAGGACGTCGACAGAGCAGAGGTTGTGGGCGCCGCAGTGGCGCACGTCTTCGAATTGCTGGGCGTGGGGAAATCGATCGGCAAGCACAGCCCGGTTGATGGGGTTGAGTTCAACTTGCCAGGCGCTGCGGTAACCTGCACCGCGTTGCCAGGGAGTTGCGGACCGAAACCGGGAATATCAGGGAACGTCACCGGGCCGCTCAGGGCGCCGGCATCATCAATCAAATAGGTAATCATGAAGGCCTCAGATCAATTTAATTCGAGCCGGGTAGGCGATGTTGCGTGGCCGGGTTTCTTCCTTTCCCACCGGTCCGATTAAAGGCGGGGATGTGTTGTAGGCCTCTACATGTTTGATATGAGCTGCAGAGGTTGAAGGGGCGGAAAGGAGCGCTACGCGGTCCCCCTTGCCGGAACCAATCGAGACAGGATGGGTGTGCCGCTCAAAAGTGTCGGGTGTCCATGAGCCGGCAATCCGACCAATAAGCTGCCACTCACCAGCGCCATCCGTCTGCGACATGTTGGAGACAACAATCTCTGAACTGTCGACCGAAACAACAGTGGTGCCATTTGGAAAGTCGCCACCCTCCAAAATCATCCCGATCTTCATGCGTGTGCGGCCAGTGATATTACTAATAGGTCATCACTCAACCCCCAATGTCAGTTCTACGCTCGTGCAATATGGCGCTTGGTACTTGGTGGCGACGATGTCTTCCCAGTTTTCCAGCACTACTTTGCGCACGCCCTCGACGTGCAGCGCGGCATGCACGATGGATTCGGAAACTTCCAGTGCCAGGCGCCGGCGCTGATGCACGAACTGGAGCAACTGGGCTTCGGCTGCTGCGAGAACCAATTCGGTCTCAGGGCCATTGCTCAACGGGTAGATCCGCGCCTTGATTTCGTAGTTGATGATCTCGGCGCCCTGGACGGTGAGGCGATCCGCGACGGGGCGGCGGTCGTCATCACTGAGGTAGGTTTTGACCTTGTCGAGCAGAGCCAGGGATGCTGTTCCATCGTCCAGCACAGATTGAACGGTGACCACGGCTTCGGCCGGCGCCGGGCTTTCGGCGGTGGCGTCGGCAACCTGACCGTCAGCGGAACGAGCATGGAAGATGTAGCTGTTGCGTGGGCCAGCGGTGCTGAGGCCTTCCCAGGCCATTTGCGCGCGCTCGCGCAGGCTGTCGTCGTTTTCCATCAGCTTTGGGAAGGGCGGCACGGCTGCCGGGTTTGCGGCTTGAATGACCAACCGTTTCACGTTGAAGTTGGCGGCGAGTTGTTCGAGGTCGGTGCCCTTGGCCAACGCCAGCATGTTGGCGACCGATGCCTCGTTGACCCGCTGGCGCCAAACGGTTTCGCGGCAGGCGTTTTCCTCGAGTAATTTGGTCAGTGGCTCCGACTCCATGTTGAGGCGTGCAGCGATCTCGGCTTGTTCCTCCACAGGCCAAAGGCTGACGGCGTAGGCCTTGCGCTCGGCAAGGATCTGCTTGTAGTCGATCTGTTTGACGATCTGCGGCGCCGGCAATTGGCCAAGGTCGATGGCGACAAAAGTATTCATGCGCTGCCCCCCAGTTGCAGAGGCACGTTCAGGCTCAGCGGCTGATTGTTGTCGACGATGGTGCCTTCGAATTCCAGCGACGACTGGCCCTGAAGGTTCGCGCCGATGAACTGGATACGGCTGAGGCTGATGCGGGTTTCCCAGCGCATCAGGGCCATGACCGTGGCGGCGTATACCTGCAAGCGGGTGAAGTCGTTGAACGGCTGATCCACCAGCTCGGGGAGCAGGCTGCCGTATTCGCGGCGCATGACGCGGGTGCCGATGCGAGTGGTCAGGATATCGGTGATGGACTGGGCGATGTGTTCGACCAGGCCGAGGGCTGCGCCGGTTTCTCGGTTCATTCCGGTTTCCCCGTTTTCGCGCCGCCGGCCATGACGCCGCCGTGCAGATGCTTCACCAGGCTAATGCCGGCCGCGATGACATCTTCGGACACGGTGACCTTACCTGTGACGTTCTGGTTGCCGGTCTGGGTGTAGTCGCCCTCATGGGTGATTGGGCCGACGATGTGAATGCCACCGGTGCTGATCAGGTTGGTGGTGCCGCCTTCGGCCAGCGTGGCGTTGAGGTGGTGGGCGACGCTGTCGTACTCGATGACGGTGTCGTCGCGGTAGGTCGTTCGGTGCAGGCCTTCGCGGTCGCCGTTGGCCGGCATGTCGTCACTGAACAGGCCGGTCAGGACGATGCCGTTGCCGAGTTGGCCGGATGGACTGAACAAGATGACTTGCTCGTCGATGGTTGGAGGATTCCACTCCCGGTCGGCACCGGCCCGGGGGGCGATCCATGGGAGCCAGCCGGTGGTGAGCGTTCCGGTTTTGATCTGCACGCGCGGCGGCTTCATCTGGACGGCAGCGATGGTGCCGAGGCGGATGAGGTTTTCGATCAGGCGGGCGAGGGTGGCTAAGTCGTTCATGGCGCTGATATTGGCGCCATGCGCATGAACGGACAGCTAGCCGACACTGTACGGTTAGCTCCTACAATTCGATGCCAGACCTGAGCTACGCATCCTTTCTGGATTCTGGTGGAATTTCATTTTCTCCATCATCGAGAAAGTGCAAGTTTGCGATTACATCGGGAATATGCAACCCGACACACACCAAGAAAGAAAATGCCTTGAGGCTGTTTATTTCGGTTCCGTAGTCGGAAACCTCTCCATGCATGACTTGGTGTCTGTTGAGTGCGCTAAACGATTTTCCCATTGCAAAACTTTCTGCCTCCCTGGTTGCCTTGCTCTTTAATATGTCAAGTTCGTGAAGGTTCAGTATTGGATGGAGTAGATCAGTTGCTTGTTGATTACTACCAATTTTAGTTTTTACCCATGTGCTACCTCTTACAACGCCATTTTTTTTGTCCATTGCTGAAGGAGTTTCTGCTATTTCTGAAAGCAAACCATCTGCTTGTGCGAGAAACACTGGGATGCTGACAAAGTAACCATTCTGCTCTTTGTTTTTGTGCGCCAGTACAGCAGCTTCAATTGCAGTTCGTCTCGCGGGATATTTCTCATAGAGTGATCTTGCGTACCAATTCATGTCTTTCGTGAAGTGAGCTTTCAAGATTTCGTCTAATTGCTCGCTGGTCGCGTTCTGAAGCCCTTCAATTATCTCGAAGGTGTCTTCCATTGAGTTCTGCATATTAAAGAACCACCCTTGGGCCGAGGCGGTTTGCATTGCATCACGTGAAAGCTTTGGCATGCTTTCAATTCTTGCTTTTACGGCTTGCCAATCAACCTTTGCAAGCTGCTCAAGAAATGGAATGATTTTCTTTTGTGCTTCTTCAATCCATTTTCTGATATCGGCCAGGCTACTGCTAATGGGTTGTTGACGAGGTGTGGCCGGTATTGTTTGCTGGTTTTCGGCTCCCTCTATATTTTCATCCTTGGGATCTTCGTTCATAACCTCTCCTGGTTTTCGTCTGAGTGCAGCGGATTCAATTATCCTTACGCGAATGGTAGGCCAATGGAGTCGGAGTCGAGCTTTTTTTAGCTGATGAGGTTCTTGAGCAAGTCATCCCGAATCAGATCAATATCTGCGTCAGTAAAACCGAGCAGTTCTCTTTTTTCGTATGCTACGTCGGGTCCGCCGCGTTCAGCCCGATCCCTCAATCCGTATTGATGCACCCTAGCTATGCGGGCGATTCGCCCGGTGAATCCGACACTGGTGGCGTTCCCGTCGGCTTGTACCTTCAGAAAGCTGGCCGTACGCAGCTTCTTAAACATCTTTACCTTCCGCATTACCCGACCCTGCTTACCTCGGAGATTGCGTTGCATACGCGGCGCGTATTTGGTGCCATCCGGGTTCTGTTGGGCAATGATTCGGTGTTGCTGGCTGCGGCGCAACGCCTGGCCAACGCTCCGCGCCAGCTTGTTGCGCGATGCTGGCTCAAGTTGTCCGAGCAATCCCGCCGCCCAGTTCTCAAGCGCTTCCAGGCGGTTGTTCATTTCGGCACTACCCATTCACTCCCGGTACCCTGCACACCAGGTATCCAGTTCGGATTAAGAAAGTCAGCCGCTCGTTGTGGTTCACCTGGATGGCGAATGGTGGTGTTGCCCTAGTCATCCTTGCCCACTACCACACGCTCAGTCAGCGGCAGCGTCAGGCTCATATCCACTTGGCTGTTGTCGAGAATGTCAGCCTCGAACTGGATGCCGTCAGCGGCCTTGCTCAGATTCTCCAGCAGCTCGGACTGGTGAACGCTCAACCAGCCCAACAACGGCAACATCACGCTATCGGGGTGCCCGGCGAAGTCGGTGAGTATGACCTGTAAGTCGAAGCTGTACTCGAACGACAGCGACTGCGCGGCGGTGCAGCGGATCTTGCCGTTGTCGATGAAGATCAACAGTCGGTCAGGGTTGTGCTTGAGTTCGGCCACCGTGGCGAGCAGGTGAGCTTTCAGGCTGTCGGGCTTGTTCATGGCTTAGCCTGTTGGTGTTGGTAAACCATATCGAACTGGCCTGCACAGTCTGCCCATGCAGCCTCGACGCGATCCTGATCGGTGAGTTGATCGCCGTTACTGCGCGGGCTGGTCGCCGGCAGCGTGCACGGCACCACGGCCGGACAGCCATTAATGATAAGCGTCGGCGCCGGTGAGGGCGGGGCGTTCGCGCAGCCGGCGAGCAGCATCAGGCAAAAGCTGTGCAGCCCAATTGCGTAGATCGGCGTTTTCACGTTTCAGAGCCTCGATGGTGAGTTCGCGCTTTGCCAGCCCTTGGCGCAGATGGTCCTGTTGCGTGCGCAGGGTGGTCTGGGCGTTGCGTTTCTGTTGCAAGGTGTCGCGCAACGCGGGCGGTTCAGTCCCATAGGTTCACCATCTGCCGTTGCGAGGCGGCGGCTTGGGCTTCGGGCATTTACACCAGAAGGCCTTGCGGCAAGGTCGGGCCGTGGTCGGCGAGTCCGGGGTTGGCGTCGAGTACTGCTTCGGTCACGCCGGCGGTGCGGCCGTAGTGACGCCAGCACAGGGCATCGACGGTATCGTTTTGCTGGGCGCGGATGCTGACGGCCATCAGATCAACTCCACGGTGGTGCGGCCGAGGCCGAGAAAGTCGCGCACGGCCCAGCGTTGGTCGCGGCGCAATTCGTCGATGCTCGGGGTCAGTTCTTCGGCATTCTGGTTGCCGCTGTTGGTGCTGTCATACCGGGCGGCAAATTCCGCATCCTCGAACGCCACCAATTCCGGGGCATGGACTTCGCCGCGCAGGCTGCATTCATCAAGAGCGTCTGCGATCGCTACTGGGTGACCTACATCGGCACTGACGTGACCGGTTTGGGCAGCGGCGTGGCCCAGCTGGTGCGCCAGTTCTTCCCGGCGGTGACCACCTTCAGCTACTCGCCCGAAGTCAAAACCCGCCTGGTACTCAAGGCCTACGACGTAATCCACAAGGGCCGGCTCGAATTCGATGCCGGTTGGACGGACATGGCCCAGTCGCTGATGGCGATCCGCAAAACCGTCACCGCCGGCGGACGCCAGTACACCTACACCGCCGGCCGCAACGACAACACCGGCCACGCCGACCTGGCCTGGGCGCTCTTTCACGCATTGCACCACGAACCGCTTGAGGGGCAGACCACTGCCTATACTGGGCGTATGGAGATTTATTGTTGATCGAACAAATGGCCAGCCAGACGTTGCCCGCCACGCCCCCCGCCACTGGCGCGGGTACTCAGGTGTTTTCTTTCGGCGAGCCTACGCCGGTACTGGGTGGCCGGGAGGTGTTCGACTATCTGGAGTGCTGGTTCAACGGGCGGTGGTATGAACCGCCGCTTTCGCTGGATGGGCTGGCTCGATCGGTGGGGGCGAGCGTGCATTTGCATTCGGGGTTGATGTTCAAGCGCAACCTGTTGAGCAAGACGTTTATCCCGCATCCGCTGCTGGCGCGGGCTTCGTTTGAGCAGTTTTCGTTGGACTTTTTGTGTCTGGGCAATGGTTACCTGGAAGGGCGCCGCTCGCGTTTGGGTGGGGTTCGGAAGCTGGAGACGCCGTTGGCCAAGTACATGCGCGCCGGGCCAGATGGGCAGTTTTACCAAGTGCGTGGGTGGAAGGATGAGCACGCGTTTGAGCCTGACAGCATTTTTCATTTGCGGGAGGCAGATATCCACTAGGAGATTTACGGGTTGCCGGAGTGGATCAGCGCTTTGCAGTCGGCGTTGTTGAATGAGTCGGCGACGTTGTTTCGGCGCAAGTATTACGAGAATGGCAGTCATGCCGGGTTCATCTTGTACATGACTGACGCGGCGCAGACCGAAGCGGACATTGATGCGTTGCGCAAAGCACTGAAGGAATCGAAGGGGCCAGGCAATTTCCGAAATCTGTTCGTTTACTCGCCGACTGGCAAGAAGGACGGGATTCAGCTGATCCCGGTCAGCGAGGTGGCGGCGAAGGATGAATTCAACTCAATCAAGAATCAGACGCGGGATGATGTGTTGGCGAGCCTGCGCATTCCACCGCAGTTAATGGGGATCGTTCCGCAGAACGCTGGTGGGTTTGGGTCGATCAAAGAGGCAACCGAGATCTGGGTTGCCAATGAGTTGGAGCCAATCCAGGCGAGAATGGTGCAAGTTAATGAATGGATAGGCGAAGAAGTGATTCGGTTTACGATGTAAACCTGTCCAACGGTTTGATCTGGGGGTGTAGTCTTGCACCCCCATGAGTCAAGTCTCTCAAATATGATGGTGACTATTGTTTTCAAAGTACTCAAGCAACCACTCATATCTCTCTTCTAATATTTTGTTTTTTGCTGATTTGTGTAGTTCATGTTGTGATCTGGCGAATTCTCTTCCAGCAATAAATAAACTTTGGCTTTCTTGTTGTAGTATGGCTGATTTGAAGTTTTCTCCTAGGTAGTCTACGACGTAGTAGTCGTCCTTGTCTTTTGTCAGCAGACTTAAACACATTTTGGCTAGATTCTTACTGTGTATTAAAAGTTTGTCGTCTGTGATGGGTTCTCTTTCGTGTGCCATTAAATAGCTCACAGTTATTGGGCCGACTACTATGCGAGGGTACTTGGCGATGGTGCTTTCTAAGTGGTAGCTATTTGCAACAACGGCGCCGTATAGTTCGTTATCATGTAGTTCAATTCCCCAAGATATTTCCATTGCGCCTCGAATTGGGGTGCCTACAGCAAGGCTGTTCACACAAAGCGCTCCTGCTAGCGCGATCATTTCGTAAACCGCGTTCATTGGACAGTTACTATCTGTAGCTTGTAATGAATGGAAAAAAACTAGGCCGTCGGACCAGCGCTGCTGCTTTGGAAAGTCTGAAGACATGGCACGATATAATGCAACATTTTCTGGAGATAGTGAGCTGAGATCGGGTGGTGTGGATGATGAGCGATCTCTGAAAATTTCAGCAAAACGCTGAAGACTGATAATGGGGGCTACTGAGTTTGCGACTATTTTAAGAAAATCATCTCTGTCTGTGCCTGGCGCCTCCGAAGGTAGTAAATTCTGCCCTTCAAGTGCTTTTTTTTGCCCTAAAAGATCAATAAAACAAGCGCAGTAGTTTGCGAAAATAAAGTCAGGGTTCTGAGGCTGTGCCATTGTTTATATACCGTGATGGTAATTTGATGCCGTAGATTAACGCTTTTGTATGGTTTTTGCTCTTCATCGGTAGCTATGAGGTCGCATTGCTGCTGTGAAGGATGCTTAGCCACTAGACCCTACGTCTTCATAAGCCGCCGATGAGGTGGCTTTTTTTCGCACGCAGAACGGCACCGTAGGGTGTGGAGATATTACGGGCGTAGCAGCTTGATAACTTGGCGCGCGCCGTCGTCCCCCCACCTCGCCTGCGGGCTAAATGGGTCTTTTTTTCCGCACCCCTGCGATCCGCTGAGCGGAGCCACGGCTGGGCTTTGTGATGGTCAGTGAATGAGACAAAAAGCCTGCGAATCCCTGCGAAGGGTAGGGCACCCGATGCGTTTTCCCTGGGTCGTTTGTTCGTCAGACATGACGCACCGTCAGGCGCTGATTTTTCAGGAGCGGAGTCGGAAAAAAGTAATGTGGTAATTCGGATATTGGTAGACCGCTGAAAGCCCCGTATTCATTAGCTTTGCTGGATTACTTAAGAAAGTAATTTTGAGCAATGAAAAAGGGAATGTGAGCGTAAGTGACTGATTTATAAGGGGTGAATAAATAGAAAAATTACTTCTTTAAAAGGTAATTACCTTACCTCTACATTACTTAAAAAATACCTTGTGCCGATCCCGCGAAAGCCGGTTAAATCAAGGCTCTCAGGCCGGTCAGTTGATTAAGTTACCGAAATTACCTTTTTCCGATGCCGCTCCCGAAAAAACGGATATCCCTCTATGGCCCTTTGCGTATTCGACCGCCGCTCAAACCCATGGGACTGCCGTGGGAACGTTTGCGCGCTAACTATCGCGATGAAACCCTTATAAAACGGGGCCAGGCTTCGCGAAAATCGCATACGAGCGGTTTCGAATCTCTCCTTCACCGCCACATTCAGTACACAAAACCCCTGATTTCGAAAGAAGTCAGGGGTTTTGTGGTTTCTGGCGTCTGGATTTTATTGGCTGCGCAGTGATGTCTGCTGTGACCGATTACAATCGCGGGCTTATTTTTCAGTAAAGGGACGACATGCCATGATCATTTCCACCACTCACGCGATTGAAGGCCGTCAGATCACTGCGTACCTGGACATCGTCAGCGCGGAATCGGTGCAGGGCGTCAATGTGATTCGCGATATGTTCGCCGGTATGCGCGACTTTTTCGGTGGCCGTTCGCAGACCCTGGAGCGGGCTTTAAAGGAAGCTCGCGTTCAGGCGACGGAAGAACTCCGCGAGCGAGCCCAGGCTCTGCAGGCAGATGCGGTGGTCGGAGTGGATTTCGAGATAAGCATGCCTGGCGGCAAAGGCGGAATGGTTGTGGTATTTGCGACCGGCACGGCGGTGAAGTTGCGCTGATTTGCTATCAGGCCTGTGAGCCCATTCAGAATCGAATGGGCTGTTTTGGTTGGCGCTCAGCCCTGCGGCTTGAGGATCACCAGCCCTTTATTGTCATAGGTCAGCGGTGTGTCGATAGCGACAAGCGCAGGCGTGTCGGAGGGTTGCCCCGGCTGCACCGGCTGGCTCGGATGGTAAATGACGCCAGGCTGTAGAACCGGCGTATCCGGACCTGGTTGTTTGATGGTTATTTCACCGGAAGCGATCTTGTCCTTGAGTTTTTCCGCCCCGGCTTTGCCGGCTGCGATTTGTTCGTCCGTGAGCTTTACGACGGGCAGGTTTGAAAATCCGTTGATTTGCATGTTCTCTCCTTGAGATTCATTTGTGTGAAAAAGGGCAACGGCCTGTCGGTGGAATTCTTTAGCCCTGTGGGATCAATGGCCCATGTCCGTGTTTAATTTTCCTAGGCCATTCGTCGGGCATCAGCGGATCTGAATAACAAGTCCAGGAATGACCGACTAGTCTCAAAAGCCTGGGAGGTCGATATTTTTCAGGCAGAAAGGTTTTGCCGGTGTCGACCTGTGGCGAAGAGGCGAAGGTATGACTGATCCGTATATCGAAGACGATGGCGCTGAATTTTCCTTCAACAATTGCGTGCGGTGCGGCCAGACCGAATACCAGGCAGGCTTTGGTGAGGATCCAGTGCTGACCGGCAAGATCAAATCGACGCCACCGAAGGGACCGAAAGCGAAATTTCTGCCCAAGGTTACCGTGAGAGCCAGAAAGTAAGCATTTGGCGAACAACCCCGTCTTTGAGCGGGGTTTTTTGTGTCTGACGAATGGATTGGGAAGCGTCCTACAGGTGATCGAGCTGTTGCTGGTTTTTTTTCACAAACTTTTCACGTCGGGCAAAGTAGGGTGAAGCCATCCGTTAGAAAGCAAGTCTCCAGCCCGTCTCCCCAGCGGGCTTTTTTTTGCCTGTCATAAAACCTTTCGCAGAATCGCTGTCCAATCGGCGCCGAGTGCGCGCGAGCCTGTGCTTGCGTCTGGACTTTTGTGCGCCGAGCGCATTAAATCCCAGCCCATTTTGTCATCCCATTTTTTGAGGTTTTTGTCATGCGTTTAACTCTGCCTGCTCTGGTTCTAGGGCTTCTGGTTGCTCAAGGTGCATTGGCTGCCGGCGATGGCACGGCTGCGCTGGGCGGTGGCCTGGGTGGCGCGTTGGGTAATGTGCTCGGTCAGAAAATGGGCGGCAGCACCGGTGCCGCAGTGGGTGCCGGCGTCGCGGGCGCGGCGGGCAGCGCACTGGCGGCGCGCAAGGGAAGCCGTACCAAAGCGGCCATCGGCGGTGGTGTCGGTGCGGCGGGCGGTTCGGTGATTGGCAACAGCCTCGGCGGCAAGACCGGCGCGACCATTGGTGCTGGCCTCGGCGGTGCAGCCGGCGGCGCAGTCGGCAGCAACCTGTCCAAAGGCCACAAGCGTCACTGAGACTGATCGTCTCGCAGAAACAGCCCGGCTCGATGCCGGGCTTTTTCGTTGCTGAACGTTTTTCCCAAAGGTGCCTCCAATCTCACATAGGCCCTTGTTTGGGCGGACTGTCCCGATTCGGGAACTGTGAGGTTCATATGCGATTGTCATTATCTGCACTGTTTTTCGGATTGCTGGTGGCGCAAGGCGCAATGGCTGCCGGAGATGGCTCGGCAGCCGTCGGAGGTGGACTCGGCGGCGTGCTGGGCAACGTGGTCGGCGGACAGTTGGGCGGTAGCACCGGCGCGGCGGTCGGTGCCGGGGTGGGTGGCGCGGCTGGCAGTGCGGTCGGGGCGAATAAACATAATCGCACCGAAGCCGCCATTGGCGGTGGCCTCGGCGCCGCAGGTGGCTCAGTGGTCGGCAATAGCTTGGGCGGATCAACCGGTTCGGCGGTCGGCGCAGGATTGGGCGGCGCGGCGGGTGGTGCGGTCGGCAATAACCTGGGTGACGATGGCGGATCTCATTCGGGCGGCCACAAACACAAGAACAAACACAAGAACCGCCATCATTGATAAGTGGTTCAGCAGAAACCCGGCCTCGTGCCGGGTTTTTCGTTTTTGCCGGTCAGACTCAGGAACGATTGGCCGTAGGACTTTTCGAACTTCATACACTCCCCCGAAATGATGAGGTATGCCATGACTCCCGAAACCGAAGGCAAGGAAGAAAAAGGCCCGAGTGGGCTGCCGTTTATCAATGATCCGGGGAATGAGGATCCGGGGTCGTTGATGGATGATGCGACGGTGCCGTTGAATGATTCGGATGAGGCGGATATGGAGTATGAAGAGGATGAGGATGAGCAGTGAGCTACTGTCGAGCCGAACGTGCTGACAACATGAATATCGTATATTTAGGGCCTGTTTCCGCAGGCCCTTTCGGTAAACGGTTCGTTTGAAGATGAGGGCAGACTCGTTCAATGATTTTCAGACGAATCATTAAATTAAGATTTTAACCAGTTTAGGAAAAAATCTTTTTGTTCCTCCGGGCAGTTCGTCAGATTTTCATTGTCGTAATCAAAAATGAATACTAAATCTTCCATTGAAGCTTCCAGTCCCGGCGTTAGTTCATAGGCCTTTAGGCCCAGAGACATTTGCGAAGACATGCTTGATGGGTGGACGTTTATTTTTGAGCCTTTGCAGAAAAAAGTTATGTGGGAGTTGTCTTTTCGTAATAGGCCAAAGCATTTATAGAAGTTTTTATCTATGTACGTTTTTGGCGGTTGATTGTCGAGTTTAAGAGTTATGGATATTGCCTCGTTATCGCAAAGCAGCTCGATCTGCCGAGATGTATTTTCTATACCAACAGTGATTTTGAATTTAGAGATCATTTATCGATTTTCCTATAGGGGTTGGGAAGTGAATAGCCAAGTTCTCTGCCGTCGTCAATGATGATGGTAGCGCCTAGGATGTCTTCATTTTTTATCTGCCTAGGTATGGCGATTTCCTGTTCTTTACCGAATTTATAATTCGAACCTAGCTCCTTCTTAAGGTCGCGGCCAGGAACTTTTTTTAGTGTGTAAAGAAATCCGGTTTTTGTGAAGAAGCCGGTAGCAAACTCTTTTCCTACATCTCGGGACGGTGATGTGCTAATAAATCCGCTTGGAGGGTCATCGCTGTCGATTGAGTGAAGTAGTAAATCGTTACTTTCTCCCTTGCTTTTAAAACCGTTAACAAAGATATCTGACGGATCTCTTTCATCTCCACGGTATAGGTATTCTTGTTTGTTTTTCGGGGCAGGGCGCTGAGGTTGACCTTCATTTACCTTCCCAGCACCTACATCACCCGGCACCTCACACCCCGGCCTGTTCGGCGGCGGGCAGTTGGAACTCAACCCCAACGGATCCACCCACCCCGTCGGATTCGGCACGTACTGGTACTGATTCAACCCACCGGCCAACTTGATGGGATCCGGCGTCAGATACCTTCCCAACCGCGGGTCGTAATACC
>NZ_LIGE01000030.1 GCF_001297015.1 Pseudomonas sp. RIT-PI-r
CAGCCAGTTGCCGCTGCAAAATGACGTGGGTGTCATCGTAGTCATAACGCTCGCTGTCACCGACCGCGTTGGTCGCGGCCAACAAGCGTTGACGGGCGTCGTAGCAGTAGCTGACGAGGTTTTGTTCGGTGTGCCAGGTGCCTTCAGACCACACCTGATAATCGACACCGACCAACTGCGCGCGGTCATAGCGCAACAACAGCGAACGCCCGGCACCGTTATCCAGTCGCTGCACCCGGTCAGACCGATCGCGCTGCAGCGTCAGACGATTGCCATAAACATCACTGATCGCCGTCAGCCGACCCGCGCGAAAGTGATAGAACCGCGCTGTGTCCCCAGCCAGCGCGAGGATCAGCTCTTCCGGCTCATCGCCAAGGAAAATCGCTGCCCGCGACAAACTGTTGTGAATCGCCGGTCGCTCGACGCTCGGCAGCGGGAACCGCGTTCGACGGTTTTCGTGGTCGACCCAGACGACCTCATCACCCAAAAACTCCAGCCGATGCGCCAGCGAATGGCTCCAGCCAAAGCCCAGCCCGACATCGATCTCGACGGCGCTCGAGCGATACAGACGGCTGAACTCGAACGGCAGCACGCCATCGAGCACCGCATCGGACAGGGTCAGCAGTTCTTCGCCGGTGACCATCGACACCGGACAACCGTTGGTGCAGGTCAGTAGCGCGCAATCGGCGCTGTCGCCGTTGGGGTTTTTTGCTTGATCAGAGGCGTCGTCGTGGTGTTCGTCTTTTTTTAGCGAGGCATTGCGCTTGGCATCCCAACGTAGCTGCAATCGGCCCTTTTTCACGCCGGCGGCAATGCCACGGGCGGCGACCGACTTGTATTGATCAACGTATTTGATGAACCCCTCGACGATGGCAAACATCGCCTTCACCAAGCGCTTCACTGCTGACAGCAATTGCGCTGCGCGATCTGCCAGGCGCAGCGTCAGATAAGCGATCCCTGCGCCCGCCCCGACGAACGTCAGAACCACGCCGATCAACACATCGATCAGCACCTGAACGATCACCATCGACGCCGCTTCAGCAGTTTTCCCGGCGATCTCGCTGGGCGGCAACATCTCCAGCCAGAGGCTTGCAGTGCGTAGCAGTAAACAGAGCGCCGCTTCGTCACTGACCAGCAATTGCAGCTTTTCCATGACGCCAGGGGCCGTCGCAGCGAGCGCCATCAACTGCGTGGCACCCTCGCCCAACCGCTCGGCAAACGCCCCGGGGTCCTTGAGAATGTCCGAGAGCAGACCAAGGCTGTCCCACACGCCTTCGATGGCCGCCCAGCTCCCGGCCAGCATGCCGTTGCCCGCCGCCGTCGCCACCGACTGCGACCACTGTGGTTTGAAACCCTGCCATTCGCTGCGCAGCCAGCCTTCCAGCTCTGCATTCAGGCCGTCATAGGCCGTGAACAGCTCATCGACTTCAGCGGAGGTGACCTTGCTGTGCACCTGCACGCGATAGAACTTGCCGGGTATTCCTATGAATGAGCCTTGGCCTTGCGCATCCAAAGTGACGGGAGTGGTTTCGCCACCATCCATGGCGATCACATCGACCACGATATTTCCCAGCGGAATGTCGTAGACCGATTCAAATTTGCTCTCGAGCAGCATCGGACCGATTTTCGGGCACTGAACGACGCTGGAGAAGAAATCGTGATCGCTGCTGCTGACGGCAGTGCTGCTGTCACCGAAGCGGAGGATCCGCTCCATGCCCATCAGCGATGGCAGATCCGCCGCGTGACTGACTGTGTCCGCCGCACGGCTGGCCCAATGCTTGAGCTGCTCGCGGTAAAGACTGAGGGTGGCGGGAAAGCTGTCGAGTTCTTGCTCGATACGGGTGACGGCTTCCATCAGCGCACGCGGGTGTGCGGAGTGGACTGAATAAGCGGGTCAAACATGAGCGTTCCCTCGCGCAAAAATTAGGCGCGGGAACTGTGCGGGGGATCAATCAGGAAAGAAGTCAGGCAAGTAGGTGATGGCTGTAGGACTTATCTGTAAAAGCTACTCACATAAAAAACAGGCAGGCGAAAACGCAAACGTGGCAGGAGGTTTCCTTCACGCCACGTTTATCAAACAGACAAGCAGATATTCAATGCGCAGAACGTTTGCTACTCAACGCCGCGCGAGCCCAGTTCTTTCAGCTTGAGCTCGGCCAATGGGTGCCCGGCCTTGGCAGCCATTCTCCACCAGCGAGCAGCCTCATCCGGGTCAGGCGCCTTGCTCGGCGTACCTGCGAGGCTGATCACGCCAACCTGATAGGCCGCTTTGCCATCACCCGCCAAAGCCGCCAGGCGCAATAATCGCACACCTTCCTCGCGTGCCCCCAGGCCCACACCGCGAAACGTCAGGATGTGCCCATAAAAGCTCTGCGCACCGACATCGCCCAGGTTGGCCATGCGCGCAAACTGACCTTCAAGCCAGCGCCAGCCACGCGGCTGGCGGACAAACCACGACCAGTGAAACAACCGGCGAGCCAGCCAGTAACTGGCCCGCGCCTTGAGTCGTAGCAACACTCAGGCCTCCGCCGATTCCGGGTACTCGTACTCAAAAACCCGGACAACTTCCGACGCATGCCAAGAGGCGGCGGCGACACCATCGGACGGACCGGAAAACCGCCCGAGACGCTCGACACATTCAAAAAAACCGGTACGCGGCAGGCGACTGGCACCTTGGCTGATGACCAGTGAGCTGCGCAGTGGTTGTTCGGCCTTGGCGTCCAGTGCGGCCAGATGTTCGAGCGCCGCGGTCAGCGTCTGCATCGCCGGCGTCGGCAATTGCAGGCGTTCGAGCAGCGCCCGATAAGTCAGCAGATGGCGCTGACGGCGCGCCTGATCCAGTTCTCCCAGCAATCCGTCCCAATGCTGACGACTGATGCGTACGCTCACGATTCATCCCTCCAACCTGGCACCGTCAACTCCCAGGCCAGGCTGCGACGAATCGCGGCGTCGGGCTGACGCTCGCCACTTTCGATCATGGCCAGATAAGACGGGCTGATGCCTACCGTGCGGGCCAGCGCCTCGATGGCGATGCCCTTCCCTTCGCGCAAACTGCGTAATTGATCCAGACCAGGAAGTATCGGGTCTGATGATGTCGCGACAGGCGCTGGGGCCGGGCGCGACGGTGTTTCGTTGAGACCTGCTGCTTTCAGTAGAGCCTGATATTGAGCCCAAGGCAGAACCGCGTATTCCGGTTCGCCATCGCGTGCAATTATCTGAATATCCATGACTACCCCGTAGGACAACAACACTTAGCGAGTCGGCACTTTTCCCTAGAAGTGTAATCCTAACAGCGGCTAAGGTCGCGGGGGCATCTATCTGTGAAAGGGACTACAACAATCAGGGCTTTTTCGGGCCCTGAAGTTGAAGTTGTTCAGGGGTATCGGGCAGGCGCTCGACCACAGCGAGTTTTTCCGGCTGCTGGCGGTTGCGCCAGATGCGGAAGGCGTTGAGCTCATCGTCGAGGGTTTTCATCAGCCAGGCGAGGACGGCAATGTCGTCGAGCATACCGAATACCGGGATGAAATCAGGAATGGCATCGACCGGGCTGAGGAAATACATCAATCCCGCCACCACCGAAACCAGCGCTTTGCCGCTGATGGCGCGGTACTCGCCCCGCCAGTACGCCAGGCACAATGCCTGCAGCAGACGCAGATCATCTTTGAGTTTGCCGAGTCGATTACCTTGCGCGGCACCTTTGCTGGCCACGGCGAACAGCAGCGTCGGTAAACGTCCACGGGCAAGCAATCGGCCAGCCAAGGGCAGGAATCGAGCGAAATTCCACGGAGCTTTCATCTATTCCTCCCGTTGAAATGTTATCCACACAAATTGTGGATAACCTTGTGAACAGAGCTGCATTTGTGCGCTGAGAGCCCCGTTTTATAAGGGCCGCGCTCAGATCGGGCGTTTTTTACTCACATAAAAAACCCCAATATTTCATTGACTTGGCGGCTCAGGGCGTCTACCGCGGGGCAGCCTCAAAGCTATGACTCCTCTGACCGGCGTCGGTTCGCTCTGTTTACCCTTGCCAACCTCCAGATGCAACAACGCCCCGCATAAGCGAGGCGTTGTTGTTGAAACCGAGACCGATTACTTGGCGGCAGCGGCGTCTTCTTTGGCTGGATCCTTGATGGCCAACAGTTCCAGGTCGAAGACCAGAACCGAGTTGGCCGGGATTGCCGGGCTTGGCGACTGAGCGCCGTAAGCCAGATCGCTAGGGATGTACAGTTTGTACTTCTCGCCAACGTGCATCAGTTGCAGGCCTTCGACCCAACCCGGGATCACGCCGCTTACCGGCAGATCGATCGGGCTGCCGCGCTCGACGGAACTGTCGAATACGGTGCCGTTGGTCAGCTTGCCGGTGTAGTGAACGGTCACTACGTCGGTAGGCTTAGGCTGTGGGCCGTCGGCTTTCTTGACCACTTCGTATTGCAGGCCGGAAGCAGTCGTCGTTGCGCCTGCTTTCTTGCCGTTTTCTTCGAGGAATTTCTTGCCGGCGGCTGCCGACTCTTCGCTCATCTTGGCCATGCGCTCTTCAGCACGCTTTTGCAGCGCGGCGAAGGCTTCGACCAGTTCTTCGTCTTTCAGCTTCTGTTCTTTCTTGCCGACGGCATCTTCGATGCCCTGGGCTACCGCTTTGGAGTCCAGATCATCCATGCCTTCCTGAGCAAGGCTCTTGCCCATGTTCAGGCCGATACCGTAGGAAGCTTTTTGCGCCGGGGTTTTCAGCTCTACGCTGGTCTGCGAATCACAACCCGCGAGGACCAGGCTAACCAGGGCAACCGCCGCCGCCAACCGATGCTGTTTCATGCTATTTCCTTGTTCATGCGCCGAAAGGGCAATCGAGTAAAGCCGCGAGCTTATCAGGCCGCCACGACCAATGGCTACCGGCATGAGAGCAGGAATCTTCCGATAAGTTCAGGGATTAAAACGCATTTGGGCAAAGGCGCGATGAAGCTTCTGTCATCTATGCCTGACAAGACTTCCCATGACATCTGGCGTAATGGCCACTTGCCCAGCATGGCCCCGCTCAGGCATAACAGCGCAACAATTCGACAAGGATGTTTATCTTGCGCCTCTTATTCCGTGTGCTGACCCTGATCGTGGTGCTGCTGGGGCTCGTCCTGGTGGTGATTCTGTACTACGTCGCCAACCCGAAATTGCCCTTCTACACCCCCGCCCAGCAGGTGCATTACCTGAATCAGTGGAGTGAAGAAGAACGGCAAACCTACTATTTCACGCCGCAGGGTACGCAGGTCAAAGGCTTGCGCTATGAATGGTTTCAGGCGCTGGAGTTGCCGTTTTCCGAGCAGCGATTCGCCTCTCCCGACTACCTTGCCCGCTTCGGCTTTCTCGTCGATCCGCAACAGAAAGCCACGCCGAACAATCCCGGCAACCTGCCTGTCGGCTTTGCCCGACATCAGAATCCCGGCAGTCCCGAGCAATATCTGGACATAACTTGTGCGGCTTGCCACACCGGCGAATTGCGCTTCAAAGGCCAAGCCATACGCGTTGATGGCGGTGCGGCGCAGCATGTGCTGCCTTCCAGCGTTCCTACATTGCGTGGTGGTAGTTTCGGACAGGCACTGGTCGCCAGTCTGACCTCAACCTACTTCAATCCCTGGAAATTCGAACGCTTCGCTCGAAACGTCTTGGGTGATGAGTACGATGCGAGCCACGGGCAACTGCGCAAGGATTTCAAAGGCTCACTGGACACCTTCCTGAAAGTCGCCTGGAACGACACCCATCGCGGCCTCTACCCGACCGAAGAAGGCCCCGGCCGTACCGACGCGTTCGGACGGATCGCCAATGCGACGTTCGGCGATGCCATCTCCCCTGCCAACTACCGCGTTGCCAATGCACCGGTGGATTACCCGCAGTTGTGGGACATGTGGACTTTCGACTGGGTGCAATGGAACGGCTCGGCGCAGCAGCCGATGGCGCGCAATATCGGTGAGGCATTGGGCGTAGGCGCTACCCTGAATTTCTTCGACGCCGACGGCCAGCCGCTGCAAGGCGATGAGCGCTATGCCTCCAGCGTGCGCGTGCGTGATCTGCACAAGATTGAGGAAACCCTGCAAAAGCTTCAGCCGCCCGCCTGGCCGGAAGATTTGCTGGGCGTTGTCGATAGACCCCTGGCCGCCAAAGGTCGCACGTTGTTCAGCGAGAATTGCGCCGGATGCCACGTCCCGCGGGCAACCCGTGAGGGCGACCGCTGGGTGCAACACCTGCACATGCTCCCCGTTGATGTCATCGGCACAGACCCCAATGCAGCCACCAATATCGCGACTCACCGCTTCGATCTGACGGCACTGCAATGGGATTTGCAAGAACTGAAGAATATGGACGTCAAGCTGCATCCAGAGCCCAAAGAACCGTTGGATCTGAGCCAGCTATCAGTCGCCAAGGGACTGGCTTACGTCACCGCATTCGTCGAAAACCGCGCCTACCGCGAAGCCAAGGTTACGCCGGAAGAAAAGCCAGACCTCGATGGCTTTGGCCTGCCGATTGGCGTGCGCGAAAAAGTCGCCTACAAGGCACGGCCATTGGCCGGTGTCTGGGCCACTGCGCCGTTTTTGCACAACGGCTCGGTGCCGACTATTTACCAGTTGCTCTCACCACAGGATGAACGCGCAACCACCTTCTATAAAGGCACGTTCGAATACGAACCACGGCATCTGGGTTATCGCACCGAAGCGTTCCCTAATGGCTTTCTGTTCGATACGCGGATCAGCGGCAACCACAACAGCGGTCATGAATTCCGCGCCGGCGAGCGCGGTAACGGGGTCATCGGCCGACTGCTGCAACCGGAAGAACGCTGGGCGTTGCTGGAATACCTGAAAGTCCTCGGCGGCCCACTGGAGGCGCAATTGCCATGATCCTGCCAACCTTCAAGAAAGAACTGCCGATACTCGCCCGAATCTGGTTGTGGCTCGGGCGTCTACTCGGCAAAACACTGTTGATTATGCTCGCCATCGGCCTGCTCGGCTGGGCAGTCGCCACCGCGTGGTTTGCCTGGCAACAACGCGGGCCGGTGTCGGCAACCGAACAGATTCCATCTGGCGAAGCGGCGATGACCCAAGACGTGATCCAGACCGCCGTGCGCATCGTCGATCAACACCGCGAACCCACACGGTATTTGCGCGACGCGCATGCCAAGGCCCATGGCTGTGTAAAGGCTGAAGTCCAGGTCTTACCTCAGTTGGCGCAGTCGCTGCGACAGGGCGTTTTCAGCGAACCGGGGACAACCTGGCAAGCGATGATTCGCCTGTCCAACGGCAATGCTTATCCGCAATTCGACAGCATTCGCGACGCCCGTGGCATGGCGATCAAATTGCTGGACGTGCCGGGTAAACAGCTACTTGGCGAACGCGCGCAGCGGCGTGAACAGGATTTTGTCATGTTCAGCCATCCGAACTTCTTTGTCAGTGATGTCGCCGAGTACCGTCAGAATGTGGCTGCTCAAGCTGACGGTAAAAAGGTCATGGCGTTTTTTCCGGGCTGGGATCCACGCACCTGGCAGATCCGCCATTTGTTTATCGCCTTGGCCACCCTGTCGTCGCCGCCGGACAGTCCGACGGCGACGACCTACTTTTCGGTCTCGCCCTACAAATTCGGTGACGCCAATGCGAAGTTTCGGGTGATGCCGGATCCGGCCCGCTGCCCGGCCTACACGCTACCGAAACAGAACCACGACTTGCCGAACTTCCTGCGCAGCGCTCTCAGTCAGCAGTTGTCGGCGGATCGAGTGCCGGCGTGTTTTGTCCTGCAGATCCAGCGTCAGGATGCGAACCGGTACATGCCGATCGAAGACACCAGTATTGAATGGCGTGAGCAGGACTCACCGTTCGAGACCGTGGCGCGGATTACCTTGCCACCACAGGACTTCGATTCGCCTGCGCTGAATCTGGCGTGTGACAACCTGTCGTTCAATCCGTGGTTCGGCATTGAAGCGCATCGGCCGATTGGCGGGATCAATCGTCTGCGCAAAGCGGTGTATGAGGCGGTGAGTGATTATCGGCATAGCCGGAATGCCCTGTAGGAGCTGTCGAGTGCAACGAGGCTGCGATCTTTTGATCTTAGGAAAGCAGGATCAAAAGATCGCAGCGTGCCGTAGCTCCTACAGGGGCTCAGGTGATTTTCTCAAACCCCGGACAGCAAAAAGCCCGCACTAGGCGGGCTTTCTGTGGAATCTGGCGTTCAGTGTTCCAGATTCCGAATATGGCGCAGCGGACGGGACTCGAACCCGCGACCCCCGGCGTGACAGGCCGGTATTCTAACCGACTGAACTACCGCTGCGCGAAACGCTTGAAACGAATGGTGGGTGATGACGGGATCGAACCGCCGACATTCTGCTTGTAAGGCAGACGCTCTCCCAGCTGAGCTAATCACCCTTCGCTTCGTTACGGGACGCATTATGCCACAAGTTTTCGTAATGTGTTGATTTAATTGAAGTTTTTTTCAAATAAATCCGAAAACCGGTGAAACGACACATCCCGCGGTACAACCTTGGAGCAGAAAAAAACCCGCCTTGGCGGGTTTTTCCGTGGTGACCTGGCGTTCAGTGGTCCAGGTTACCGAATATGGCGCAGCGGACGGGACTCGAACCCGCGACCCCCGGCGTGACAGGCCGGTATTCTAACCGACTGAACTACCGCTGCGCTAAACACTTGAAACGAATGGTGGGTGATGACGGGATCGAACCGCCGACATTCTGCTTGTAAGGCAGACGCTCTCCCAGCTGAGCTAATCACCCTTCGCTTCGGTGTGGCGCGCATTCTACGGAGCGACCCAACCTCTGGCAAGCACTTTTTAAAATAATTTTCTCAGGCCTTCCAAAGGCTTAGAGAAGGGTTGGCCTATTAGACGGCGAAGACAATAATGCCCCCCTTTGTATAAAGGAGAGACTCACCCCATGTGGTTCAAAAACCTGCTTATCTATCGCCTGACCCAAGACCTGCCTGTCGATGCCGAGGCGCTGGAAACTGCACTGGCCACCAAACTGGCGCGTCCATGTGCAAGCCAGGAGTTGACCACCTACGGTTTCGTCGCGCCGTTCGGCAAAGGCGAAGATGCTCCATTGGTGCACGTCAGCGGTGACTTCCTGCTGATTTCCGCGCGTAAAGAAGAACGCATTCTGCCGGGCAGCGTCGTGCGTGACGCGGTCAAGGAAAAGGTCGAAGAGATCGAAGCCGAACAGATGCGCAAGGTCTACAAGAAGGAACGCGATCAGATCAAGGATGAAATCATCCAGGCGTTCCTGCCGCGCGCCTTTATCCGTCGCTCGTCGACCTTCGCCGCGATTGCGCCGAAACAGGGCCTGATCCTGGTCAACTCGGCCAGCCCGAAACGCGCCGAAGACCTGCTGTCGACCCTGCGTGAAGTGATCGGCACCCTGCCCGTCCGTCCGTTGACGGTAAAAATGGCACCGACAGCGGTCATGACCGATTGGGTCACCACGCAGAAAGCTGCCGACGACTTCTATGTACTGGACGAGTGCGAACTGCGCGACACCCACGAAGACGGCGGTATCGTGCGTTGCAAACGTCAGGATCTGACCAGCGAAGAAATCCAGCTGCACCTGAGCACTGGCAAAGTCGTGACCCAGCTGTCGCTGGCCTGGCAGGACAAATTGTCGTTCATGCTCGACGACAAGATGACCGTCAAACGCCTGAAGTTCGAAGATCTGCTGCAGGATCAGGCGGAACAGGACGGCGGCGATGAAGCGCTGGGGCAACTGGATGCCAGCTTCACCCTGATGATGCTGACCTTTGGCGATTTCTTGCCGGCGCTGGTGGAAGCGTTGGGTGGTGAAGAGACTCCGCAGGGGATCTAACGCCTTGTGATATCCAAACTGTAGGAGTGAGCCTGCTCCGGGCGGCGATCCGACGATGAGGGACTGACATTCAACACCACTGTTGACTGAACAACCGCCATCGTCGGATCGCCGCCCGGAGCAGGCTCACTCCTACATTTGTTTTATGGTGTTCATTTAATAATAAGGATCAAGCCATGCGCGCACTGGCTGCACTCAGCCGCTTTGTCGGCAATACCTTCGCTTACTGGGTTCTGATTTTCGCCGTCGTGGCGTTCTTGCAACCGGCATGGTTCCTCGGTCTCAAAAGCGCGATCGTGCCGCTGCTCGGCCTGGTGATGTTCGGCATGGGCCTGACCCTCAAACTCGACGACTTCGCTGCTGTTGCCCGCCACCCATGGCGCGTGGCACTGGGCGTGGTTGCACACTTCGTGATCATGCCCGGCGTGGCGTGGTTGCTCTGCCAGGTATTTCATTTGCCGCCAGAAATCGCCGTCGGCGTGATTCTGGTCGGCTGCTGCCCAAGCGGCACGTCGTCCAACGTGATGACCTGGCTGGCTCGCGGCGATCTGGCGTTGTCGGTCGCGATCGCTGCCGTGACCACCCTCCTCGCCCCACTGCTGACCCCGGCGTTGATCTGGCTGCTGGCCTCGGCATGGTTGCCGGTATCGTTCATGGAGTTGTTCTGGTCGATCCTGCAAGTGGTGTTGCTGCCGATCATCCTTGGCGTGGTTGCTCAACGTCTGCTCGGCGACAAGGTTCGTCACGCCGTAGACGTGTTGCCGCTGGTGTCGGTGGTCAGCATCGTGATCATCGTCACTGCCGTGGTAGCCGCGAGTCAGGCGAAGATTGCCGAATCCGGTCTGTTGATCATGGCCGTGGTGATGCTGCACAACAGCTTCGGTTATCTGCTGGGTTACTTCACCGGGCGTCTGTTCAAGTTGCCACTGGCACAGCGCAAGTCGCTGGCCCTGGAAGTCGGCATGCAGAACTCCGGCCTGGGTGCCGCGCTGGCCAGTGCGCACTTTTCGCCATTGGCGGCGGTGCCGAGTGCTTTGTTCAGTGTGTGGCACAACATTTCCGGGGCGCTGCTTTCGACCTACTTCCGACGCATGAGCGAGAAGGAAGATCGCGAGGCCTCGGTGCAACAAGCCGCCGACTGAGGCGAAACTTGATCCCCGGATTAATGCTGGTCAAACTATCGCGCAACGCGGGGACGACCCTGCGGCTCGATCGAGTCATTAATCTGGGGACGACCCCGTCAATCGATGGAGGTCTTTCATGTCCTGGATCATTCTGTTTTTCGCCGGTCTGTTCGAAGTCGGCTGGGCCGTCGGCCTGAAATACACCGACGGTTTCTCCCGCCCGCTACCTACCGCTCTGACTATTGCGGCCATGGCCATCAGCCTTGGTTTGCTCGGCCTTGCGATGAAGGAATTGCCGCTGGGCACGGCTTACGCGATCTGGACCGGTGTCGGCGCCGTGGGCACGGTGATTGCCGGGATCATTCTGTTTGGCGAGTCGATGGCGTTGATTCGGCTGGCCAGTGTGGCGTTGATCATTACCGGGTTGATTGGCCTTAAGATCAGCGCCTAGGCATCTACCGCAATCGCGAGCAGGCTCACTCCTACAGGGAAACGCATTTCAAATGCAGGAGTGAGCCTGCTCGCGATAAGGCCAACACAATCAGCGACTATCTAACGGCCCCGCGCAACTCCCCCACCAACACCTGCAACTTCGCCGGCTCCGCCGCATCTACGTCCACCGGCGAACCCGCCACCAACGTCACCCGCGACCACAACCGCCGAAACACACCTTTATTCGGATCGCGACTGAAGAAACTTCCCCACAGCCCTTGCAACGCCAGTGGAATCACCGGCACCGGCGTTTCTTCGAGAATCCGCGTCAACCCGCCCCGGAATTCATTCATCTCGCCGTCGGCGGTCAGCTTGCCTTCCGGAAAGATGCATACCAACTCACCGTCCTTCAGATATTGGGCAATCCGCGTGAAGGCCTTTTCGTAGATCTGAATGTCTTCCTGGCGACCGGCGATAGGAATGGTCCCCGCCGTGCGAAAGATAAAGTTCAGCACTGGCAGGTTGTAGATCTTGTAATACATGACAAAGCGAATCGGCCTACGCACTGCGCCACCAATCAGCAAGGCATCGACGAACGACACATGGTTGCACACCAGCAGTGCCGCGCCTTCGTCAGGAATCGCGTCAAGGTTGCGATGTTCGACGCGGTACATGGAATGGCTGAGCAGCCAGATCAAGAAACGCATGCTGAACTCGGGGACGATCTTGAAGATGTAGGCGTTAACGCCGATGTTGAGCAGCGACACCACCAGGAACAACTGCGGAATCGACAATTGCACCACGCTCAACAACACGATCGAAACAATCGCCGAGACCACCATGAACAGTGCGTTGAGAATGTTGTTGGCGGCGATCACCCGAGCCCGCTCGTTCTCGGCGGTGCGTGACTGGATCAGCGCGTACAGCGGCACAATATAGAAACCGCCAAAAATGCCGAGGCCGAGGATGTCGATCAGCACCGCCCAAGTGTGCACAAAGCCCAGCACCTCGATCCAGCTATGGCCGGTGACACTGTCGGGGATTCCACCGGAGTGCCACCACAGCAACAGCCCGAACACGGTCAGGCCGAACGAGCCGAACGGCACCAGACCGATCTCGACCTTGCGCCCGGAGAGCTTCTCGCAAAGCATCGAGCCCAGCGCGATACCGACCGAGAACACCGTGAGAATCAAGGTGACCACGGTCTCATCGCCGTGCATCCATTCCTTGGCATAGGCAGGGATCTGCGTCAGGTAAATCGCCCCGACAAACCAGAACCACGAGTTGCCGACAATCGAGCGCGACACCGCTGGGGTCTGGCCCAGACCGAGTTTTAACGTCGCCCAGGATTGACTGAAGATGTTCCAGTTCAGACGCATCTCTGGCGAAGAGGCCGCCGCGCGGGGAATGCTACGGCTGGCCAGATAACCCAATACGGCGATGCCGACGATGGCGGTCGACACCAACGGCGCGTAATGAGTCGAGGACATGATCACCCCGGCACCAATCGTCCCGGCGAGAATCGCCAGAAACGTGCCCATCTCCACCAGACCGTTGCCGCCGACCAACTCATCCTCACGCAGCGCCTGCGGCAGGATCGAATACTTCACCGGCCCGAACAGCGCCGAGTGCGTGCCCATGGCGAAAAGCGCCACCAGCATCAGCGACAGATGATCAAACAGGAAACCGACGGATCCCACGGCCATGATGGCGATTTCCGCCAGTTTGATCAGACGGATCAGCGCGTCCTTGGCGAATTTTTCTCCAAACTGCCCGGCCAGCGCCGAGAACAGGAAAAACGGCAGGATAAACAACAGCGCGCACAGATTGACCCAAATCGAGCGATCACCTTCGATGGTCAATCGATAGAGAATGGCCAGGATCAGTGACTGTTTAAACACGTTGTCGTTAAACGCGCCCAGCGACTGGGTAATAAAGAACGGCAGGAAGCGCCGGGTGCGCAGCAGGTTGAACTGTGAGGGGTGACTCATCTTCCGTGTTTCCCTGATGTTTAAGGTAGAGAGGCCTGGGTACTGCTTATTGGATTCTCGAACCGCGATCCAGGCCACACCTTACCTAAACTTTTCAGGTTATTTCTTCAAACCTGCAATACATGGCGAGACAAACAGCTCACCACGCCACGCACCTTGCACGGTGCGTTTGCCGACAATCAGCCACATCACCGCCAGCAACATCACCAACAGCGTGCCGACGACGCTGAAAAACGTCAGGTTCAGAGTGCTCGCCAGTTTCAGGGTTGCCAGCGAATACACGCCCAACGGGAAGGTGAATCCCCACCAGCCGAGGTTGAACGGAATGCCGTCACGCAAGTAACGCACGGTGATCAGCAGCGCCATCAGCATCCACCACAACCCGAAGCCCCACAGGGTGATCCCCGCAATAAGCCCCAGACCCGCAGCGATCTCGCCGATGCCCGGCAGACCGTTCGCCGCGAAAATCGCTGGCGCATCACCGCCCAACAGCAACATGCCCAGCGCACCGGTGCCGATCGGGCCTAGGGCCAGCCAGCTCGAAGCGGCCATGTTTTCGTGGGGCAGTTTATGCAGGGCCATGCGCAGCAGCAGGATCGTCAGAATGCTGAACGCTACCGGTAGGGAAAAGGCCCAGAGCACGTAGCTCGTCGTCAGCACCACCAGTTGCGAGTGAGCATCGGTGAGATGTGGCGCAAGCAGACCACCACTGGCCGCCGCCACTTCGGCTGCCACGACCGGCAGCAGCCAAACCGCAGTCATCTGGTCGATGCTGTGTTCCTGACGGGTAAACATCATGTACGGAATCAACACGCCGCAAGCCAGTGACATGGCCACATCGATCCACCACAGCACTTCGGCGAGATGAATCACACCGTCGCCCCAACGCGGCAGACCAAACAACAGAAAGCCGTTGATGATCGTCGCCAGGCCCATGGGAATCGTGCCGAAGAACATCGATACCGTGGAGTGACCGAAAATCCGCCGTGCTTCATCGAAGAACAGGATCCAGCGCGCGGCGTAGGCAGCGGTAAACAGGCTGAACAACAGAATGTTGAACAACCACAAACCTTCAGCAATGGCGTGCAGGCCTGGAATGGCCAAGGGCAGTTGCGCCAGCGCCAACGCCAGCACACCAGTACCCATGGTCGCGGCGAACCAGTTCGGGGTGAACTGGCGGATCACTTCACGCGGATGCTGAAGCTGGCTGAACGGCTTGATGCCGGGTTTGGCGCTATTGGGGCAAATCATCATGAGCTCCTGTCCTCTGGTGAGGTTGAGTCCATGGTAGAACCGAATCGAATATCTATATAACGGGTAATATCTCTAACTGTTATCTGTTTTACCAATAAGCAATCAGACACTGCCCTCGGATTCGATGACCAAAATCCGCGCCACGCCTTGCGGGTGGGCGACATGCTCGGTGCCAACCGAGGCATGGAAAATGTCACCGACGTCGAGCTGCACCTGTTTTTCCTCGCCTTTTTCACGGTAATGCATCAGTACCTGGCCATCGAGCACCACGAATACTTCCTCGCCGTCGTTGACGTGCCATTGGTACGGCTGATCGGTCCAGTGCAGGCGCGTGGTGATGCCGTTCATGTTGGCGATGTCCAGCGCGCCCCAGGCGCGCTCGGCGGTAAAGGTTTTGCTGCGAATAATCTTCATGAGTCGATCCGTGAAAAGAAGGCTGGGCAAGGCTAACCGAAACCGCAGCGATTATGGAGCGCGGCACACTTTGGCCGGCGCAGGACGCAGGCTGAGCAACAACGCGCCGACGGCCAGCACGATCAAAATCGCTCCGTAACCATCGGTGGTCGCCAGCAGACCGTAGCTGCGCGACAAGTGCCCGGCGAGCAACGCCGGCAAGCAGAACGCCAGATAACTGAGCACGTAATACGCCGACATCAAACCCGCCCGTTCATGGCGCAGCGCCAGCGGCACCAGGCTGCGCACAGCACCGAGAAACCCGGAACCGAAGCCGCACCCGGCCACCAACGTGCCGAGGAAAAACAGCGACAGACTGGCGGTGTGCACGCCGAGCAGAATCAGCACCAGCCCCATCGGCAACAAGCTTGCGCCCAGCTGCAATGCGCGTTTGGCGCTGCGATTGCGCAAGGTGAAGATCATCAGCGCGCCGGTCACTGTCAGTGCCGCTACCGTCGCGCCGCCGATCAGGTTGGACGTCGACCCAGTGGCAGTGCGCACCAGTGACGGCGCTAGCGAGGCATAGAAACCACCGAGCGCCCACGTTGCGGTATTCAATGGCAGAACTTTCCACAACGTTGAGCGCGCTTGAACCGGCACATGCAACGTTGGCCGTAACGACGCCCAGGCGCCGGCCTGAGGCGAAGCGCTTTCGGGCAAGCGCCAGACATAAATGCCCTGCAACACAAACAAACCGAGCAACAGCCAATAGGTCAATTGCAGTGGCGCCGGGGCAAATTCGGCGAGCAACCCGCAACCCATGCCACCCAGCGCCATCCCCAGCAGCGGCGCGACGCTGTTGATCATCGGGCCTTGCTGGTGATCGGTGTCGAGCAACGTAGCACTCAATACCGCCGTCGCCATACCGGTGGCAAAACCTTGCAGGACGCGAGCGCTGATCAGCCACGTTACGCTATCGGCGTAGATGAACAGCAACATCGCCAGCGCATTCAGCAGCACGGCGGTGAAGATCACCGGTTTGCGTCCGAGGTGATCGGACAGTGAGCCCACGGTCAATAGAGCCGCCAACAGACTGAGCGCGTAGACGCCGAAGATCAGCGTCAGCACCGCTGCCGAGAAATGCAGCTGATCCTGATACAGGTGATACAGCGGCGTCGGCGCCGTGGACGCGGCGAGAAAACTGAGTAAGGTGATCGCCAGAAACCACAGGCTGGATCGATGGGAAGCAAGGCTGGTCATGGGCACACTCCGCAAAAGCTAATTTTTTGCTTTTGCGGAGTGTGCTACTGCCTCACGCTTAAAGCAAATTCTTTGTGTTAAGGTCTGCCGCATGGCTATTAAAGAAGGTTTACGCCCCGGCGGTCGCAGTGCCCGGGTGCAAGAGTCGATTCACTCGGCAGTCCGCGCACTGCTGCAGGAACAGGAGCGCTCGACGGTGACCGTGCCGCAAATTGCCGCGCGCGCCGGAGTGACGCCGTCGACGATTTATCGGCGCTGGGGCGATCTCGCAGCGCTGCTGGCAGATGTCGCCCTCGCCCGCATGCGTCCGGTCAGCGAACCGGCTGAAACCGGCAGTCTGCGCCGCGATATCCGCGCCTGGGCCGAGCAGTATCTCGACGGGATGAGTTCCGAACCCGGCCGCAACATGATGCGTGACGTGCAGGCGAGTGCGACGCCGGGGTATTGCGTGACGATCATTGGCGCGCAGTTGCAGACGATCATTGCGCGGCACCCCGCTGAGACTGCGCCGAGTGTTGATCGGTTGATCAATCTGGTGGTGGCGCCGGTGGTGTTCCGGATTCTGTTTTCGGCGGCGGCACTGGAGGTGGATGAGCTTCATCGTCTGATCGATATTGCGCTGCGTCAGGACTGACATCGATATTCATGTAGGAGCTGCGGCACGCTGCGATCTTTTGATCTTGATTTTGAAAGATCAAAAGACCGCAGCCTCGTTTCACTCGACAGCTCCTACAGGGTTCGATGCCTGGCAATGTCATCGCACAACGCCTCCATTCAAACCTGCGACACCCCGCCACGCCACGACCTTGGTCGACACTGACTAACCGCCCCGCGCGTGCGAGACTGTCCGCCCGGGCAGGAGTGCCGGGGAGTCTTCTGTCGGGAGTGTTGCATGTCGTTGTCCACCGGGCTGATCGCCGCCGTCGCCCTGGCCTATATGGCCATCATGTTCGCCATCGCCTTCTACGGCGACCGTCGCAGCACGCCGTTGCCGCCGCGCATGCGTGCCTGGGTGTACAGCCTGTCACTGGCGGTTTACTGCACCAGTTGGACGTTCTTCGGTGCGGTCGGCCAGGCAGCAGAACAACTGTGGTCATTCCTGCCGATTTACCTCGGGCCGATCCTGCTGCTGGTGGGGGCGCCGTGGGTCCTGCAAAAAATGGTGATGATCAGCAAACAGGAGAACATCACCTCCATCGCCGACTTCATCGCCGCGCGCTACGGCAAATCGCAATCGCTGGCGGTGGTGGTCGCGCTGATCTGTCTGGTCGGCGTTCTGCCCTACATCGCCCTGCAACTCAAAGGCATCGTCCTCGGCGTGAACCTGTTGATTGGCGCCGGCGCCGACGCCATGGGCACCCGCGCCCAGGACACCGCGCTGATCGTGTCGCTGGTGCTGGCGCTGTTCACCATCGTCTTCGGTACACGCAACCTCGATGCCACCGAACACCACCGCGGCATGGTGCTCGCGATTGCCTTCGAATCGCTGGTCAAGCTGTTTGCCTTTCTTGCCGTCGGCGCCTTCGTCACCTATGGCCTGTATGACGGTTTCGACGACCTGTTCAATCAAGCGATGCTCGCGCCGCGCCTTGAGGAATACTGGAAAGAAACCATCAATTGGCCATCAATGGTGGTGCAGACTGGCGTGGCGATGATGGCGATCATCTGCCTGCCACGGCAATTCCACGTCACCGTGGTGGAAAACATCGATCCACAGGATCTGCGTCTGGCCAAATGGGTGTTCCCGGCTTACCTGGCCTTGGCCGCGCTGTTTGTAGTGCCGATCGCTCTGGCCGGTCAGATGATGCTGCCGAGCGACGTGTTGCCCGACTCTTTCGTCATCAGCCTGCCCTTGGCGCAGGCCCATCCAGCGCTGGCGTTGCTGGCGTTTATCGGCGGCGCGTCGGCGGCGACCGGCATGGTGATTGTCGCCAGCGTGGCGTTGTCGACCATGGTTTCCAACGACATGCTGTTGCCGTGGCTGCTGCGGCGCAACAACGCCGAGCGCCCGTTCGAAGTATTCCGCCAGTGGATGTTGTCGGTGCGCCGGGTGAGCATCGTGGTGATCCTGCTGCTGGCATATGTCAGCTACCGTTTGCTCGGCTCCACCGCCAGCCTCGCCACCATCGGCCAGATCGCTTTTGCTGCCGTGACTCAACTGGCACCGGCCATGCTCGGCGCCCTGTACTGGAAGCAGGCCAACCGCCGTGGCGTTTTCGCAGGTTTGGCCGCGGGCACATTCCTGTGGTTTTACACACTGATTCTGCCGATCGCCGCGCACAGCCTTGGCTGGTCGCTGAGCAGTTTCCCGGGGCTGGCGTGGTTGCACAGCAATCCGCTGAATCTGCCGATCACCCCGCTGACCCAAGGCGTGGTGCTGTCGCTGGCGGGTAACTTCACGCTGTTTGCGTGGGTCTCGGTGCTGTCCCGTACGCGGGTGTCAGAGCATTGGCAGGCCGGGCGTTTCATTGGTCAGGAGATCAGCGCGCGACCCAGTGCACGCTCGATGCTGGCGGTGCAGATCGACGATTTGCTGCAACTGGCCGCGCGCTTTGTCGGTGAAGAGCGTGCGCGCCAGAGCTTCATCCGCTTTGCCTATCGTCAAGGCAAGGGCTTCAATCCGAACCAGAATGCCGACGGCGAATGGATCGCTCACACCGAGCGCTTGCTGGCCGGTGTACTTGGCGCCTCTTCTACGCGCGCTGTAGTAAAAGCCGCCATCGAAGGTCGGGAAATGCAACTGGAGGACGTCGTCCGGATCGCTGACGAAGCATCGGAGGTGCTGCAATTCAACCGCGCCTTGTTGCAAGGCGCGATCGAGAACATCACCCAAGGGATCAGCGTGGTCGACCAGTCGCTGAAACTGGTGGCGTGGAACCGGCGTTATCTGGAGCTGTTCAATTATCCCGACGGTCTGATCAGCGTCGGGCGGCCGATTGCCGACATCATTCGCTACAACGCCGAGCGCGGTTTGTGTGGCCCAGGCGAAGCGGAGGTACACGTTGCCCGCCGCCTGCACTGGATGCGCCAGGGCCGCGCGCACACCTCGGAACGGCTGTTTCCCAATGGCCGGGTGATCGAGTTGATCGGCAACCCGATGCCGGGCGGTGGTTTTGTCATGAGTTTCACCGATATCACCGCGTTCCGCGAGGCTGAGCAAGCGCTGACCGAGGCCAACGAGGGCCTCGAGCAACGCGTCAGCGAACGCACGCAGGAGCTGTCGCAACTCAATGTCGCGCTGACCGAAGCCAAAGGCACCGCCGAGGCGGCAAACCAGTCGAAAACCCGCTTCCTCGCGGCGGTCAGTCATGACTTGATGCAGCCGCTGAACGCTGCACGGCTGTTCTCCGCCGCCCTCTCCCATCAGGACGATGGCTTGAGTAGCGAAGCGCAGAAACTGGTGCAACACCTCGACAGTTCGCTGCGTTCGGCCGAGGACTTGATCAGCGATCTGCTGGACATCTCGCGGCTGGAAAACGGCAAGATCAACCCGGACCGCAAGCCTTTTGCACTCAATGAGTTGTTCGACATTCTCGGCGCCGAATTCAAGGCGCTGGCGCAAGAACAAGGCTTGAGCTTTCGCGTGCGCAGCAGCCATTTGCGCATCGACAGCGACAGCAAATTGCTGCGACGGATTTTGCAGAACTTCCTGACGAACGCCTTCCGCTACGCCAAAGGTCCGGTGCTGCTGGGCGTGCGTCGCTGCGGGGAAGAATTGTCGCTGGAAGTGTGGGATCGCGGACCGGGTATTCCGGAAGACAAGCTGCAGGTAATTTTCGAAGAGTTCAAACGTCTCGACAGTCATCAGACCCGTGCCGAAAAAGGTCTGGGGCTTGGATTGGCGATTGCCGACGGTTTGTGTCGCGTGCTCGGCCATACGCTACGTGTGCGTTCGTGGCCAGGACGCGGCAGTGTATTCAGCGTCAGCGTGCCATTGGCACCGACGCAATCCGTACCGTCGAGCATCTCTGTCGAGTTGAATGGCACATTGCACAGCGGCGCACGGGTGCTGTGCATCGACAATGAAGACAGCATTCTGATCGGTATGCACAGCTTGTTGAGTCGTTGGGGATGCCAGGTGTGGACGGCGCGCAATCGCGAGGAGTGCGCGGCATTGCTGAGCGAAGGCGTGCGCCCGCAACTGGCACTGGTCGACTATCACCTGGATCACGGCGACACCGGCACTGACTTGATGGCCTGGTTGCGCACCACGTTGGGCGAGCCGGTACCGGGTGTGGTGATCAGCGCGGACGGCCGGCCGGAGACGGTCGCGCAGGTGCATGCGGCGGGGCTGGATTATCTGCCGAAACCGGTGAAACCGGCGGCGTTGCGGGCGTTGTTGAGTCGGTATTTGCCGCTGTAGGTGGTGACTTTACTGACGCCTTCGCGAGCAGGCTCGCTCCCACAGTTTGAAATGCATTCCAATGTGGGAGCGAGCCTGCTCCGGGCGGCGATCTGAAGAAGCTTTTAGAGTCACTCGGGAAGCTCGACGAGACCATCGACATCGGTCATCGCCCGTTCCAGCAAATCCGCCGGCAAGCTCTTGCTCGCCCGCGCGCCGAGCAGTTTGAGCTGCTCACTGCGACTGACCAGATTGCCGCGTCCTTCGGTCAGCTTGTTGCGCGCTGAGCTGTAGGCCTTGTCCAGTTGCTGCAGACGATTGCCGACCTCATCCAGATCCTGGATGAACAGCACGAACTTGTCGTACAGCCACCCGGCACGTTCGGCGATTTCCCTGGCGTTCTGGCTCTGGCGCTCCTGTTTCCACAGGCTGTCGATGACCCGCAATGTCGCCAGCAACGTGGTGGGACTGACGATGACAATGTTGCGGTCGAAGGCTTCCTGAAACAGTGTCGGCTCAGCCTGCAAAGCGGCGGAGAATGCCGCTTCGATCGGAACGAACAGCAAGACGAAATCGAGGCTGTGCAGGCCTTCCAGACGCTTGTAGTCCTTGCCGGCCAAACCTTTGACGTGAGTGCGCAAGGACAGCACGTGCTGCTTGATCGCGATCGGTCCGAGGGTGTCGTCATCAGCGGCGACGTACTGTTGATACGCGGTGAGGCTGACCTTGGAGTCGACCACGACCTGCTTGTCGCCCGGCAGATAAATGAGCACATCCGGCTGGAAGCGCTCGCCATCCGGGCCCTTGAGATTGACCTGCGTCTGGTACTCGCGGCCCTTTTCCAGACCGGCGTGTTCGAGCACGCGCTCAAGAATCAACTCGCCCCAGTTGCCTTGGGTTTTCTGGCCTTTGAGTGCGCGTGTAAGGTTGGTCGCTTCGTCGCTCAGACGCAGGTTGAGCGCTTGCAGGCGCTCCAATTCCTTGGCCAGCGAGAAACGCTCACGGGCTTCGGCCTGATAGCTTTCTTCCACACGTTTTTCGAAGGACTGGATGCGTTCTTTCAAAGGATCGAGCAATTGCCCGAGACGCTGCTGACTGGTCTCGGCAAAACGCTGTTCGCGCTCATCGAAAATCTTTCCGGCCAGCTCGGCGAACTGCGCGCGCAATTCATCGCGTGAGCCTTGCAGGTCGTTGAGGCGTTGTTGATGGCTTTCCTGCTGTTCGCGCAATTCGGCGCTCAACGAAGCGGCCTGAGCGTCGAGGCGGCGCAACTCGGCTTCTTTGTTGGCGCGCTCAAGGTTCCAGGCATGGGAGGCGTCACGAGCATCGTCGCGTTCGATCTGCAGCAGTTCTACTTCCCGACGCAGGGCCGCCAGATCCGCCTGTTTCGCGGCGTTGGCCTGACCGAGGTCGGCGACTTCATCGCGACTGGCATCCAGTTGCGCGTTGAGCCCGTCCTGCGCCAGTTGCGCCATGGCCAGCCGCTCTTCGAGCAACGCCACGTCTGCCTGAGCGTTACTCGCCCGGCGTTGCAGTTGCCAGGCCAACGCCAGCAGCGGCAAGCCTGCCCCTGCGAGACCGAGCAATATGCTGGTCAAGTCCATAGCCATAGCGACTCCTGCCGATCCGATAAAGCCTGAAGGTTAACCAAGGCGCCAGAGCTTGGACAGCTCAGTCGTCGATGAGACCGAGTTCCTGTTGCGCACGCCGGTCACCCGCGCGAGCTGCCGAACGCAGCAAGTCCTGGCCGATACGACGGTCGCGGGCATTGCCGCATTCACGGCACATCAGTTGTCCGAGACGGCTTTGTGCCGCCACTACGCCTTCGCGCGCCGGCTGCTTGAGCAGGCGGCCGGCCAAATGCTTGGCGTTGTGGCTGTCACTCAGGCGCGGACTGTCGAGCAGCCATTCGGCAACACGCACGGAAAAGCGCTTGGGCGAGGTAACAGGAAGGGGTTGTGAGGTAACAGAGTCTGATACTGAGCGAAACTTCATAAAGCACTGTGGGACAGATCGGAAGGCGCGCCACTCTACTCTCTTTTTCCTACAGGTAAAGTCGAAAGACAACCCGGCACGCCCGTCCTAGAGCAAGCGCTCGGGACAATCCACAGAAGCTGTGGATAACTCAGTGGACAACCGCGTTGCAACCCTCGCAAAGCCTTGTGGAATGGGGCTCGCAGTTAAACTGACGATTTTTTCACCAACTCAGAAAAGCCTTTTTTTTCATTGACTTAAACTTTTGATGCAGGCAGCCATCAGGGTCAGGATTAAAATGACAGCGTCGTTACAGTGCGCGCAACTAATGTGCACAAGTAGCTGTTACCCGGTTATATCGATGCGCCTTTTCGGGTCATTCAGGCTCTCAAGCTGGTGATAAAGCGCTCAGGCGAGGCCTCTGACAGGTTGCTTCACAGCGACCAACGGTCGAGAAGTGAGCCAATCAGGGGCAGTGCTGCGTATCCAAAAGCAGAAAGGCTCCGCGCATGCAATGTTTTTTCACTTCGGGTTTGCATTGCTCAAGCCTATCCGTTAGTATCCGCAGCGTTAGTACCAAGCTGAAAGTCAATTCCGGTCGAACACATCCCCACGGTCAACCTTCTTCCAAGAAGCCTTTACCGAAAAAAGCGGGAACGACCCCTCGATGGTTTCCAGGTAAATCTTGCGACGACACTGCCTTTGAATGATGCAAAGGGTGTTGCCAAGGCCATTTACTCTGACCGAACCAACCTGCAAATTGATCAGGATCTTCACCCCGGGCCCAGAACCTTTGCCCTCGATGTGTTGCCTGCCCTCCTAAGTACCTACCTGCCAGCCCAAGCGCGCCAACTTATCAGCGCTTCAAACTGGCTGCTTTGTTCCAGTCGGGTTCTTCGTTCGACCAATGGTGGTCGACGTTACTGGAACGTTTTAACGTTGCACGGTTCTTATCCGTGTCATTTGTAGGAACACCTAATAACTATGTCTACTCAAATCCATACTCAGGATGCCATTCGCACCCTAACCAATGCTTTTGCTCCAATGAACTGCCTGATCATGGCCGCTCGCAAAGGCTGCTTCAGCTTCACTCTGGTCAACGAGCACGGTATCGCCCGCCACAGCGAGCGTCTGTACCCTGATCAATACTCCAGCGCTGAACCGCTGCAGGCCGTGATCGACCGTACCCGTCAGGCACTGGTTGCCTGAAAGCCGAAAAGGCTGCAAAAGCAAAAGCCCCGCACAAAATGCGGGGCTTTTTATTGCCCGATGTTTCACTTTTAGCGCAAACCGCCTAAGCACCTTCAGATATAACGGTTATAACTCGAAGGCGGAAATATTTTAAAAACAGACCTTTACGCTGCGAATATGACACTACACTTCAACTCAAGCGGCGTGATCCGCTTGTGGCGAGCCTGAACCGATCCACCGCTGCCAAGGCCCCTTCAGGACTCGCCCCTCATTACAAGAATCGAGGGCTTTATGGGTATCGCTGCCAGCGAACTGTGCCGCTACGTGATTCGCCCCACACTGATCTACCTGGGACGTCACTGTGCAATCGCCGAATCCCTGTTGCTGGGCATCGCCGCCAGTCAGTCCGCCCTCGGCTCCGCCCTGCATGACCGCCGCGGCTACGGGCTTTACCGCATTGCCGAGCACCGCCACCAGGCACTCTGGGATGACTATCTGGCACTCGATCCGGAACGCGCCAGCCTCGTTCGCGGCCTGGCCAGCCAGCATGCTTTTCTCAGTGGCCCGCACCTCGAACTGACCGTCAATCTGCGCTATGCCACTGCCATCGCCTGGCTGCTGGTCGAAGAACAAAACCCCACCCTCCCCGACCCGGCCGATTTGCTCGGCATGGCGCGCATCTGGCGCCAGACCTTTCAACCCCAAGGTCGCCTGCGCGATTTCACTTGCGCCTGGCAAACCTGTGTTTCACCGCTGAATCAGGTCGCCTGCTGACTGCCCAGTTTCGGAAGATCTTGCAACAGGTCGCGAATCTGGTCGGATTGTCCTACAAAACCGCTCTAAATCAAGGCATACGGACTATGGCGCTGGGACGAAAATGTTGGTAATTTTCGCCCCGGTGATCACCAGGAGTTCTAATAATGAAAAAAGTCATGCTCAAAACCACCCTTAGCCTCGCCGTTACCCTCGCCTCCACTCAAATTTTCGCGGCCGGCTTTGCCCTCAACGAACAAAGCATCAGTGGGATGGGGACTGGTTTTGCCGGGCGATCTTCTTCTGCCGACGACGCAAGCACTGTTTATGGCAACCCTGCTGGCATGTCGCGCATCAAGCGCGAACAGGTTACCGGTGGCGTAGCCGTTGTCGATGCTCACACCGATATCAGCAATGCCAGTTCCAGCCCCAACGGCGGCAGCAACAAAGGCGACATGGTGCCCTTCACCGCTGTACCTATGGGCTTCTATGTCAAACCAATCGATGAGCATTGGGCATTCGGCCTCGGTGTTTATGTGCCGTTCGGCCTGATCACTGATTACGAAAACGGCTTTGCCGGCCGTTACTTCGGCAGCAAGTCCGAAGTGCAAGTCATCACTTTCCAACCGACCGTCAGCTACGCCTTCAACGACAAAGTGTCGATCGGTTTCGGTCCAACCATCAACCGCATTGACGGTGCGCTGGAATCCAACCTGTCGATCACTCAAGCCCTGCCGGACGGCAAGGTCAAGATCAAGGGTGACGACACCGCGCTGGGCTACAACGTCGGCCTGCTGGTACAAGCCACCGACACCACGCGCGTCGGTCTGACCTATCACTCGAAAGTCGACTACAAGCTCGAAGGCAACACCAAGGTCAATTACGGCGCACTGGCCGCAGTCGGTCTGGGCGCCAACCAGAAGTACGATGCTTCGCTGAAGATCACCACACCTGAATCGGTCGACCTCTCGGTTACCCAGGCGATCAACGATCGCTGGAACGTGTATGCCGGTACCACCTGGACCCGTTGGAGCCAGCTGGAAAAAATCACCGTGAAAAACTCTGGCGTTCAGCCACTGCTGGCCGGCCAGTTCGGTTCGATCAACGAAGACCAGAACTGGCACGACTCCTGGGCTTACGCCGTGGGCACCTCGTACCAGTTGAACAAGGAATGGGTACTGCGTACCGGTCTGACGTTCGACCAGTCGCCGACCAACAACGAAGACCGTTCGCCACGCATTCCGACTGGTGACCGCACCATCTTCAGTATCGGTGCCGGCTGGAGCCCGACCGACGACCTGACCATCGACGTCGCTTACTCGTACCTGAAGGAAGAGTCGGTGAAGATCCGCAACGAAAACAATCGTGGCCAGACCTACGACGCCAAGTATGAAAACTCGGCAAACGGTTTCGGTGTCGGCGCGACCTACCGCTTCTGATGCTGCATGGCGAGGCTGCCCCCTCGCCGACAAAAGCCCCGCTCTCTTTGCAGAGGCGGGGCTTTTTTATGCCTGAAATTTGTGCGACCTGTAGGAGCTGTCGAGTACAACGAGGCTGCGATCTTTTGATCTGTTTTTTAAAGTCAAAAGATCGCAGCGTGCCGCAGCTCCTACAAAACAATCGCCGGCCTTCGGATTCAAGGCTTCAGCGGTTTCGAGGCGATGGCCTTCTCGATCGCAGCAATGAATTCCGGATCATCAGGCTTGGTCAGGCTGGAGAAATTGGCGATCACCTTGCCCTGGCGATCGACCACATACTTGTAGAAATTCCACTTCGGCGCGCTGCTGTGTGCCGCCAGCACTTGAAACAGATGTGTCGCGTCATCACCACGAACCTTCTGCGGCTCGGTCATGGCGAACGTCACGCCGTAATTGGCGTAACAGACCTTGGCGGTCTCGGCGCTGTCCTTGGACTCCTGCTTGAAGTCATTGGAAGGCACGCCGAGCATTTCCAGCCCTTGACCTTCGTAGCGCTTATGCAGCGCCTCAAGGCCTTCGAACTGCGGCGCGAAACCGCAGAAGCTCGCGGTATTGACCACCACCAACGGCTTGTCGGCGTACTGCTGGCATAAATCGATGGATTCCTTGGCTCGCAACTTCGGCAGCGAGCCTTGCAGCAATTCTGGACAGTCAGCGGCCTGGGCCAGGCCAGTCAACGCCATCAGCAACGCGGGAACAGCACACCAGCGCATCAGCATGTCGAGCATCCTTGAGCAGTCATCAGGCTTCGACGTTACTCGCCATGCCCGCTTCTAGCAAATGCTCATGCCCAATTGCATCAAGGCCAGGCCGCCCTGCTGCCAGCCCCACCACACCAGCGCCAGCAGTGCGGCGCCGAGTGCGCTGATGACCATGCGCGGCCAGAATCGACTCATGCGGCGCTCGCAGCGGTTTGCAGGCGGGCGACCGGACGCTCGCGCACCGGCCAGTTCAACGCAGCCGCCAACACACTCAGAAGGATCGCCACCTGCCAGATCAAGTCATAACTCCCGGTACGGTCATACACCACCCCGCCCAGCCAGCCGCCGAGGAACGAACCGAGCTGATGGAACAGGAACACGATACCGCCGAGCATGGACAGATTGCGCACACCAAACAAGGTCGCCACCGTACCGTTGGTCAACGGCACCGTCGACAGCCACAAAAAGCCCATGGCCATGCCGAACAGATAAGCCGACGTGGTGGTCACCGGCAGCCACAGGAACAGCACGATCACCACTGCACGCAGCAGATACAAACCGGTTAGCAGGCGCGGTTTCGACATGCGCCCGCCGAGCCAGCCAGCGGTGTAAGTGCCGAAGATGTTGAACAGGCCGATCAGCGCCAGCACTGTAGTGCCGACGCTGGCCGGCAAGTGCTGATCGACCAGATAGGCCGGCAGATGCACACCGATGAACACCACTTGAAAACCACAGACAAAAAAGCCGAACGCCAGCAACCAGAACCCCGAATGCGAGCAGGCTTCGCGCAGCGCCTCGGACAGGGTTTGTTCATGACCGAGCACCGGCAGCGGTTTGTCCTTGAGCATGCTCACCAGCGGCACGATCAGCGCTACCAGCAGGCCCAACACCAGCAACGCCGCCGACCAGCCGAGCCAGCCGATCAGCCCGAGCGTGCCCGGCAACATCGCAAACTGACCGAACGAGCCGGCAGCGCTGGCAATGCCCATGCCCATGCTGCGTTTCTCCGGCGGCACGGCACGGCCGACCACGCCGAGAATTACCGAGAACGACGTGCCGGACAGGCCGATACCGATCAGCAGACCGGCGCTCAGCGACAGCGTCACCGCCGAGTCCGATAAACCCATGCACACCAGACCCAAGGCATACAGCACGCCGCCGATCAGCACGACTTTTGCCGCGCCGAAACGGTCGGCCAGCGCGCCGGTAAACGGTTGCGCCAGGCCCCAGATCAGGTTCTGCAGTGCAATGGCGAACGCGAAGACCTCACGTCCCCAGCCGAACTGCGCACTCATCGGCGACAGAAACAGACCGAAGCCATGCCGCACACCCAAAGACAACGCAAGAATCAGCGCACTGCCGACCAACACCCAACCGCACGTACGCCACATCGATGTCATTGTTATTCTCCGCTTGCGGGTATATACCCGCTTGAGCTTGGAAAAAACCGGCCTCAGGCCAGCTCATCCAGCAATCTGAGCAAGGTTTCACGCTTCTCGGCGCCCAAACGGTCGATCAACCGCTGCTGCGCCGCTTCCCAGGCTGGCAGTGCTGCTGCCAGGCGCTGCACGCCGGTCTCGGTGAGCTTGACGATGCGGTTACGCATGTCTTCGCCCTCGGCCAGCGTCACCAGTCCTTCACCTTCAAGAACGCGCAGATTGCGTCCGAGAGTGCTGCGATCCAGGCCCATGGCTTCGGCCAGTTCCGAGATGCTCGGTTGATCCAGACGCTGCAGGTTGCACAGCAAAGAATACTGGGCAACGTTGATCCCGAAGCCGTCGAGAGCGCCGTCGTAATGCCTGCTGACGCCACGAGCGGCGCGACGCAGGTTGGTGCACAAACACTGAGAAGGAAGCATGATGCGTGTATATACCCGCGACTGTGTTAAATCAAGTTACAGATGAGTTTACCCTGAACATTTGTGGTGCCTGAAAGATTGCTATCGCGAGCAGGCTCACTCCTACAGTTGACCGCGCTCCCCTGTAGGAGTGAGCCTGCTCGCGATGGGGCCGGCTTGAACGATAAAAATCTGTCAGACCAGCGCCAACCCCACCAACACCCCCATCTCCAGCAATTCCAGCAACGCCCCCGCCGTATCACCGGTCGTCCCGCCCAGCCGCCGCATCATCACCCGCCGCAGCCAGACAAACACTGCGAGCGAAATCACCAGCGCCACAAACGCGTGAAACCCGGCAATCCCCAAGCAACCCAGCGCACTCGCCCCAAGCACCTGCCAGCCAGTCTTGCGCGGCAAATGATCCGCCAACGCCTGCCCCAACCCGCCCGCGCGCACATACGGCGTGGTCAGAAACAATCCCAGCAACGCTGCCCTTCCAAGCACTGGCACGACAATCAATACCAAACCATGCCCCTGCTCGATCAACGCCAGCAGCGCCGCGAACTTGAGCAGCAACACCAACACCAGCGCCACCACCGCAATCGGCCCGCTGCGCGGATCTTTCATGATCGTCAGCGTGCGCTCGCGATCACCAAAACCGCCGAGCCAGGCATCGGCGCTGTCGGCCAGGCCATCGAGGTGCAACGCGCCGCTGAGCAGCACCCACACCGTCAACAGTAATGCGCTATGCAACAACAACGGCGCGCCGGCCAGCGCCAGATTCAGCGCCCAGAGAATCACGCCGAACAGCAAGCCAACCAGCGGATAAAACAGCAGCGAACGCCCTAACTGTTCAGGCTCAGGCATGCCCGGCAAACGAACCGGCAAACTGCTGAGAAATTGCAGAGCGATCCACAGCGGCAACATATCAGTGACCTTCCTTGAGCGAACCGTCGGCCGCGACCGTCAGCGCAAACAACGCCCCGTGAGCGCCCGCGACATTGAGCAGTTGTCCACGCGGTACCCCCCGCGCCTGCGCCAGCAACAACCGCATCACACCGCCATGACTGACCAGTAAAACCCGTTCGCCAGCATAGGTGCTGTGTAGCCGCGCAACAGCGCTCAGGACGCGCGAGGAAAAGTCACTGACTGGCTCACCCTGCGGCGGAGTAAACGAATACGGGTCAGCCCAGAACAACCCCAAGGCCTCGGCATCCGTCTCCATCAACGCCGCCGCGCTCTGCCCTTCCCACGCGCCGAAGTGCAGCTCTTGCAGATACTTGTCCAGATGCACTGACAGGTTCAGTTGCTCACCCAGCTCTGCGGCAAACCGCGCGCAACGTTGCAACGGCGAACTGACGATCCGATCCCACGGCCCGCCCTCGACCACGGCTGCACGCATTTGCATCCAGCCCTTTTCGGTCAGCGCATCGTCGAGGCTGCCGCGCAAACCACCGCCGAGCTCAGTCTCACCGTGACGCAGCAGATCCAGGCGCAAGGTCATGCCGGGCGATCCGCTACCGCTGCTTCGGCGAACGTCGCCATCTGCCCGTGCAGGTCGCAGGCCAGACGCAACAGCGGCACCGCCAACGCCGCGCCGCTGCCCTCGCCCAGACGCAGACCGAGTTCCAGCAATGGCTCGGCCTGCAGGGTTTCCAGCACATGGCGATGCCCCGGCTCGGCACCACGGTGACCGAACAACAGCCACTCGCGACAGGCCGGATTCAAACGCACCGCGACCAGCGCCGCGACCGTGCAGATAAAGCCGTCGACCAACACCGCAATACCTTCTTGAGCCGCCGCCAGATAGGCACCGACCAGCGCGGCGATTTCAAAACCACCCAGATTGAACAGAGTCTGCAAGACATCGCCACGCTGTGCGGCATGCAACGCCAGCGCGCGCTCGATCACTTGCGCTTTATGGCTGACGCCTTCGGCATTCAACCCGGTGCCGGGACCGGTCAGGTGTACCACCGGGCAGTCGAGCAAGGCGCAGGCCAAGGCACTCGCTGCCGTGGTGTTGCCAATGCCCATTTCGCCGCCGATGAACAACTGCGCGCCCGCCGCTTTCGCTCGCAGCAGACTGTCGCGACCGGCCTGCAACGCCAGTTCGCCCTGAGCCTGAGTCATTGCCGCACCCTGAGCGAAATTCGCCGTGCCCGCGCCGATGTTCAAGTGGCGCACACCCGGCAGGTTCAGCGCAGGATTCACCGTGCCCAGATCGACCACTTCCAGCTGCGCGCCGAGTTGACGCGCCAGCACGCTGATCGCCGCGCCACCGCTGACAAAGTTGAGCAGCATCTGCCCGGTGACTTCCTGCGGGAACGCCGAAACACCCTCCGCGACCACGCCGTGATCGCCGGCAAAAATCGCGATCCACACTTGCGCCAGCGTCGGTTTGATCTGGCCTTGCAGACCGGCCAGTTGCACCGCGACCGATTCCAGTCGACCGAGCGAACCGGCCGGTTTGGTTAATTGCTGCTGCCGTGCCGTCGCTTGTTCAACGACGTTGAGATCGACCGGTTTGCACGGATTCAGCCACCAGGTTTGGGTCATAACGCAGGTCCTTTCAAAGTCAGGGGCAGGCCGGCGACCGTCAGGACAACACGCTGACAGCGCTCAGCCAGAGCTTGATGCAGCCAACCGGCTTCATCGACGTAGCGGCGAGTCAATTCGCCCAGCGGCACGACACCCATTCCGGTCTCGTTGCTGACAAAAATGATTTCTCCTGGCAGCGAGGCCAGACATTCGAGCAGGGCTTCACGCTCGGCGGCGAGACGCTCGGCATCGTCGAGCATCAGCAGATTGGTCAGCCACAGGGTCAGGCAATCGACCAGCAGGCAACGCTCGGCGCTGGCGGATTCACGCAGGACGCGGGCCAGCTCCAGCGGCTCTTCGATGAGCGCCCATTCGGCGGGACGGCGCGCGCGGTGGTGGGCGACGCGGTCGCTCATCTCGCCATCGAGCGGTTGGCTGGTGGCGATGTAGGTGACCGAGAGGTTGCTGTCGCTGGCGAGTTTTTCGGCCAGACGACTTTTGCCGGAGCGGGCGCCGCCGAGGATCAGTTGGAGCATGGGTTCATCCAGGAAAATTCAAGTGAGACAACCGCCGCTTTCGCGAGCAGGCTCGCTCCCACAGGGTTATTAGTTGTACTCAAAATGTATGGCTAACCGCATTCACTGTGGGAGCGAGCCTGCTCGCGAAGAGGCCAGCACAAGCACCTTAAATCCCACAGAGCTGACGCAACAAGCCGGTATCCAGATGCTTCTCCACCAGATCCGCCAAACGCTCGATATCGCGCTCGCGCAAGCCGTGGTAATCCACCGCCTGCACATCGCTCAACCCGGCCCAGCGCAACAACGCTGCACTCGCCGCCGGCGATTCGAACAGGCCATGCAGATAGGTGCCGAATACCTGCTCATCAACACTCTGTGCACCGTCGCAACGGCCATCATCCAGATGCACCGCAGCGTTTTCCAACGCCGGTCCGCTGGTCACGCCCGCATGAATTTCATAGCCGCTGACGTCGGCATCTTCCAGCGCCAGCCGCCCCCGCACATTGCGCAATTGCTTCTCGGCTTCAAGCGCCGTTTCAAAGGCCAGCAAGCCCAAACCAGCACTCGAACCGGGAGCGCCTTCGAGGCCGAGCGGGTCGTGCACCTGTTCACCGAGCATCTGCAGACCACCGCAAATCCCCAGCACTTTGCCGCCGTAACGCAGATGCCGGGCGATCGCCGTGTCCCAGCCGTTGGCGCGCAGATACGCCAGATCGCTGCGCACGCTTTTCGAGCCCGGCAGAATGATCAGATCAGCGGGAGGGATCGCCTGCCCCGGCCCGACAAATTGCAGGTCGACCTGCGGATGCAGGCGCAGCGGATCAAAATCGGTGTGGTTACTGATGCGCGGCAACACCGGCACCAGCACTTTCAGAACCTGCTCAGCCTTGTCAGTCTGGCGCTGGTCGATGCCGTCCTCGGCCTCCAGATGCAGATCCATCACGTACGGCAGCACGCCTACCACCGGTTTGCCGGTGCGTTCTTCCAACCAGTCGAGACCCGGTTGCAGCAAGGCGATGTCGCCGCGAAAACGATTGATGATGAAGCCTTTGACCCGCGCCTGTTCGCTCGGCGAAAGCAGTTCCAGCGTGCCGACCAGATGGGCAAAAACCCCGCCGCGATTGATATCGGCAATCAGCAGCACCGGACAATCCACCGCTTCGGCAAAACCCATGTTGGCGATGTCGCCGGCACGCAGATTGATCTCCGCCGGCGAGCCAGCACCTTCGACCATCACCAATGGATACGCGGCGCTGAGTCGCTCATGAGAAGCCAGAACAGCTTGCATGGCGATGGCTTTGTAGTCGTGATACGCCACGGCATTCATCGACGTCACCGCGCGACCATGAATGATCACTTGGGCGCCGGTGTCGCTGTTCGGTTTGAGCAGAACAGGGTTCATGTCGGTGTGCGGCTCAAGAAACGCCGCTTGCGCCTGCACGGCTTGCGCTCGGCCAATCTCGCCACCGTCGGCTGTCACCGCGCTGTTGAGCGCCATGTTCTGCGGCTTGAACGGCACGACCGCCACACCCTGACGTGTTGCCCAGCGGCACAGCGCCGTGACCAGTGTGCTTTTGCCGGCATCGGAAGTGGTGCCTTGCACCATCAGGGTGGTCATGGGTTGTCCTTGGTGAAAGCGATTAAAGCCTGTTCCAGACGCGCCTCTTCAGCCGCATCAGCCGGCAAGCCGAAGCGCAGGCTGCTGTTGTGCGTGAAGATGCGCAGGAGAATGCCGCGTCGGGCCATGAATTCGTGCAGCGCTGGCGCCTTATCAGTGACCAGCCACTGAAACAACGCGCAGCCGCCCTGCGGTTTGAAGCCGTAGCGTTCAAGCAGTGCGGCCAGCCGCTCGCTCGCTTCTTCGCTGCGAATCCGCTGGCGTGTGTGGCCTTCAGTGTCTTGCAGACACGCTTGGCCGAGCACCCGTGTCGGCCCGCTCACCACCCATGGCCCGACCTGTTCGGCGAGCAACCTGAGCAACTTGCGCTCGGCCAGGACAAACCCCAAACGCACACCGGCGAGGCCAAAAAACTTGCCGAATGAACGCAGCACAATCAGCCCGACCTGATGCGCGTGAGCCGCCAGGCTCAGGTGCGGCGTGTTGTCCATGAACGCTTCATCGACCACCAGCCAGCCACCGCGCTGCGCCAGTCGCGCATGCCAGTCGAGCAGCCGTGCCGGTGTCAGGCTCAGGCCGGTCGGATTGTTCGGATTGACCACGACCAGCACGTCGAGGTTATCGAGAAAGAACTCGACTTCCTGCTCCAGCACTTCGCGCACGATGTAGCCACTGCGGCGCCAGGCCTCGGCATGCTCGGCATAGCACGGCGATAAAACGCCAACCTTGCCAGCGCGACGCAAACGCGGCAGCAACTGAATGGCCATCTGCGAACCGGCCACCGGCAGCACTTGCGTGGCACCGTAGTAATCGCACGCCGCCTGCTCCAGACCGTCGTCGGTTTCCGGCAGGCGCGCCCAGGCGCGCAGCGGGATGTCCGGGATCGGGAACGGCCACGGCGCAAGACCGCTGGACAGGTCGAGCCAGTCCGCCTCGGCGATGCCGTAATCGTGCGCCGCCTTGCGCAGCCGGCCACCGTGCTCAAGCATAGAATTCAGCCCCAACGCAAAGAATCAGCAGCCATAACCATACGCCGCGCTGGACCAATTGCCAGCCACGGTCGATGGAGTCGGCAGCGGCCGGTTGCCCTTCGCCGAGTTGCGGACGCTCATGCAGTTCACCGTGATAAATCGCCGGCCCACCCAATTCCACGCCCAGCGCACCAGCGCCAGCCGCCATCACCGGACCTGCGTTAGGGCTATCCCACTTCGGCGCCTGTGTACGCCAGCACCTCAACGCGAGTCGGGTTTTGCCCAGCAACGCGTAGGTCAACGCCACCAGACGCGCAGGAATGTAGTTCAACACGTCGTCGATTTTTGCCGCTGCCCAACCGAAACGCTCGAAGCGTTCGTTGCGATAGCCCCACATCGCATCGAGCGTGTTGCTCAAGCGATAGAGCACCACGCCCGGGGCTCCGGCGACGACAAACCAGAACAGCGCGGCAAACACCGCGTCACTGCCGTTTTCCAACACTGACTCAGTGGCAGCGCGAGCGACAGCAGTGCTGTCGAGTTCATCGGTCTGACGACTGACCAGATAGCCGACTCGCTTGCGCGCCTCATCCAGATCATCCGCGCGCAAGGCTGCGGCTACCGGCGCGACATGCTCGCCGAGGCTGCGCATGCCGAGGGCGCAATACAACGCCAGAATCTCGACGACCCAACCCACATACGGCGCCCAGGAAAACGCCGTGGCGAGCAAGGTCAGCGGCACCACCGCGATCACCCACGCGGTGACGCCATGGCTGCGCCAGCCCCGCCCACCGGCGTTGAAACGTTGCTCGATGCGCCCGGCAAAATTGCCGAACGCCACCAGCGGATGCCAGCGTTTCGGTTCACCCAGCAGCGCATCCAGCGCGACCGCGGCGACACTCAACAACGCCACACTCATTGACTCACTCCCCAATAATTCTCAAACAGCAACTCATTGAGCGGACGCGCCTGTGCCCACCCTTCGAGTACCAGCATCGGCGCCGGATAGAATTCCTTGACCGGGCCCAGACATAAAACGGCCAGAGGCTTGGCACCTTCGGGCAACTTCAGCAAATCCGCCAACGCCTGTGGCTCGAACAGCGAGACCCAACCCATGCCCAAGCCTTCGGCACGCGAGGCCAGCCACAGATTCTGGATCGCGCAGGACAGCGAGGCCATGTCCATTTCCGGCAGCGTGCGGCGCCCGAAGATGTGTTTGTCGCGATCATCCATCAGCGCCGCAACCAGCACTTCGGCGCAGTCACTGATGCCTTCGACCTTGAGTTTCATGAACTCGTCACTGCGCTCGCCGAGGGCTTCGGCGGTGCGGATGCGTTCCTCTTCCACAAGATTCTGGATCTCGCCGCGCAGGCTACTGTCGCTGATGCGGATGAAGCGCCAGGGCTGCATCAGGCCAACGCTTGGGGCCTGGTGGGCGGCTTCCAGAAGTCGGCGCAACAACTCCGGTTCGACGCTGCCGCCGGTGAAGTGGCGCATGTCGCGGCGTTCGGCGATGGCTTTATAGACGGCTTGGCGCTCGGCTTCGGAGAATGCGTTGTCGGTCATGGCCCTTTCGCGAGCAGGCTCGCTCCCACAGGGGATTGCATTTCTTCAGGAAGCTCACCGTCCACTGTGGGAGCTGGCTTGCCAGCGATGGCGGCCTGGAGGCCAGGCGCGAACAGTGCAGCGACAGCCGCCGGATTCGACGGGAAATAAAAGTGCACGTACGACGCCGTCATCCGCCCTTCCCGATAAACCGCCTCAGCACCACGCCCACCATTCGGACTCAAGCCACGCGCAATCGGCGTCAGTTCGGTAGTCGTCAACGAATGATGATAAGTGTGCCCACGCAACGAACCTTCCGGCAGATCCACCGCTTGCAGCGCCAGTGCCGCCAGACGCTTTTGCATCACCGCGTCGCCCTTGAGCAGTCCGACCAATTCGGTGCGAGCGCCTTCAACGTCCGTCAAAGAGTCGAGCAGATACAACATGCCGCCACACTCAGCGAGCAACGGTTTACCCGCTGCATGATGCGCGCGAATCGCCTCAAGCATCGCAGTGTTCTGCGACAACGCAACATGGTGCAATTCCGGGTAACCGCCGGGCAGATACAGACTGTCTGCCTCAGGCAATTGCGTATCGCGAATCGGTGAGAAGAAGCTCAACTGAGCACCCATCGCGCGCAGCAGATCCAGACTCGCGCCGTAGGTGAAGGCAAACGCCTCATCACGCGCAACGGCAATGCGCACATCCTTCAGCAGCGGCTCGACAGCGATAACATCCGGTGCGGCAAATTCTACGGCCGGTGGCAGCGCTACCTCGCAACTACTGGCCAGTGCGTCGGCAGCGGCGTCGAGACGCACATCAAGGTCATTCAACTCGCTGGCCTGAACCAGACCGAGGTGACGACTCGGCAATTCGATGCCAGTCTCGCGCGACAACGCACCGTACCAACGCAGACCTTCGGTGAGGCTGCCTTCGAGCAATTGCGCATGGCGCAAGGTGCCGACACGATTGGCCAACACACCGGCAAACGGCAGATCCGGCTGATACTTCGCCAAGCCCAGCGCCAACGCACCAAAGGTCTGCGCCATCGCCGTGCCGTCGATCACCCCGAGCACCGGCACACCGAAATGCCGCGCCAGATCGGCACTCGACGGCGTGCCGTCGAACAGGCCCATCACGCCTTCGATCAGAATCAGATCCGCCTCGGCAGCGGCTTCCCACAACAGACGACGACTTTCCTGCTCGCCGACCATCCACATGTCCAGTTGATACACCGGCGCACCGCTGGCGCGCTCGAGAATCATCGGGTCAAGAAAGTCCGGGCCGCATTTGAACACGCGCACTTTGCGCCCCTGATTGCGATGCAAACGGGCGAGCGCAGCGGTGACGGTGGTCTTGCCCTGACCGGAGGCCGGCGCGGCAATGAGGACCGCCGGGCAGTGACGTGGCTGATTCAAAGTTCGACGCCTTTCTGCGCTTTGATGCCGGCCTGGAAGGCGTGTTTGAGCATGCCCATTTCGGTGACCGTGTCGCCCATTTCGATCATTTCCGGCTTGGCCGCGCGACCGGTGACGATCACGTGCTGCATCGGCGGACGCGCCTGCAGATCGCTGAGCACCTGATCGAGATCGAGGTAGCCGTGCTTGAGGGCGATGTTCAACTCGTCGAGCACCACCAGACCGATCGACGGATCGCGCAGCAGCTCGCGGGAGACGGCCCACGCGGCTTCGGCGGCAGCGATGTCACGTTGGCGGTCCTGGGTTTCCCAGGTGAAGCCCTCGCCCATCACGTGGAAGCGCACTTGCTCGGGGAAGCGGCGGAAGAACAATTCTTCACCGGTGCTGTTGCGGCCCTTGATGAACTGCACCACGCCGCACTGCATGCCGTGACCCATGGCGCGGGCGAGCATGCCGAACGCCGAGCTGCTTTTGCCTTTGCCGTTGCCGGTCAGCACCAGCACCAGGCCGCACTCGTCAGGCGAGTTGGCGATGCGTTCGTCGATCACGGCTTTTTTGCGCTGCATACGCGCCAGATGGCGTTCGTCGCGCTCGGGGGAATCAGTCATGGGGGAGCTCTCCGTTGGGGCTGGATAACGGCGGGCAGGCACAAGAATAGACGGCAAAAAGCCTGGCATCGCCCACCGTGATGCCGCTGGATGGATCAGGCCGGTCTCCGGGCTCATGAGCGGCGCTTGGCCTGGCTGCGCGCCTTCCCGCTTGTTTCGAAGCAGTGGCTCAAGGCGCAGCTTTTACTCATTTACCGTTGCGGGGGCAGCGCCGGGATCGTGATCGTTCTTCGCTTGAAGACAACCCTCACCGGCTTCCCTGTTTCACTCTGTCGACCGCAGTCACAGAGCACCTGAAACAAGCCGCGAAGGTTAGAGGGTTGGGGGTGGAGCGTCAATTAAAGAGGGGGCCAGCGGGCGAATAACTGCCGCCGATCAATTATCTGGCGCCAATCTTGTGCCACACCGATACAAATGATATCAAAGAGCCATGCTTTTCTCGAAAAAGCCACCACAACAATAAGGATGATGACGATGCAAGGCATGATCATCAGCAACCCGCGCCTGGAATTCATGCGCCCGGTGCTTGAACGCTGGTTTGACTGTATCGACCGTTACAACGCCGTACGCGGCGACAGCGACACGCCTTACTGGCACGACGAGAAAGCCAATCTCGGCTTGCTGACCGCAGCAGCCTGGATGGCCGAATTGGTCACTCTCAACGACACTGCCACGCGCAAACAGAATGAAGAAGGCGAGCGCAATGCCCGCGCCGACCTGTTCCTCGCCGGCGCCGAAGACCGCGCTTACATCCAGGCCACGCAGCGCTGGCCCCGGGTGAATAATCTCAACCTGACCCAAGCTCTCCTCGACATCACCAGCGATGCGAAACGCATCAGCTTTGCCAGCGACCTCAAACTCGGCTGCCTGTTTGTCGCGCCGCAAAAAGCCCAACACAGCGCCAGCCCCGAAGAGCTGCAAGACATGGTCGACGACCTGCAAAAGGAGCACACCTGCGCGGTCGCCTGGTATTTCCCCTACGCCTACCGCAAGTTGCGCAGCGAGGCTGGCAACTATCATCCGGGCATCGCCGTGCTGTTCAAGGAAGCCCGCGGCTGAGCAGTTGAACCATCGGGCTTGCGCCCTCCTCTATGATTAGGAATGCATTCATAGGGAAGATAAGCAATGCGCAAGCCCCAGCTCGTTTTCGTCATCGCTTTCGCCGGAGGGCTCGCCGCCTGCGGTGAGAGCTCCAGCCTGCAAGTCTCCGACGGCACCGGCCCGTCACCGAAGCTGCCCGAACCGAACAAGACCCTGATCCCGACGGTGAACATCGCCCCGGCGATCGGCTGGCCCGAAGGTGCCAAACCGACGGCAGCGGCGGGTACGCAAGTCGCGGCCTTCGCAGAAGGTCTCGACCACCCGCGCTGGCTCTATGTGCTGCCCAATGGTGATGTACTGGTGGCGGAAACCAATGCTCCACCAAAACCCGACGACAGCAAAGGTATCAGGGGCTGGGTCATGAAGACCGTGATGGGCAAGGCTGGCGCCGGCGTGCCGAGCCCGAACCGCATCACCTTGCTGCGAGATGCCGACCACGATGGCGTGGCCGAAACCCGCACGGTGTTTCTGCAAAACCTCAACTCGCCTTTCGGCATGACGCTGGTCGGCAATGACTTGTACGTCGCCGACACCGATCGTCTGTTGCGCTTCCATTACGAACCCGGTGCGACCGAGATCAAGACGCAACCGATCAAGGTCGTCGATCTGCCCGGCGGTACGCTGAATCACCACTGGACCAAAAACGTTATCGCCAGCAAGGACGGCAGCAAGCTGTACGTGACAGTCGGCTCGAACAGCAACGTCGGCGAAAACGGTCTGGATAAAGAAGAAGGTCGTGCAGCGATTTGGGAAGTGGATCGGGCAACCGGCAATCACCGGATCTTTGCTTCCGGTATTCGCAACCCGAACGGCCTGGCGTGGGAGCCTGCCAGCGGTGCGTTGTGGACGGCGGTGAATGAGCGCGACGAGATCGGTAGCGACCTGGTGCCGGACTACATCACTTCGGTAAAGGACGGTGGTTTTTATGGCTGGCCGTTCAGTTATTACGGGCAGCACGTCGATGTGCGCGTCGAGCCGCAAAATCTCGACCTGGTGGCCAAGGCCATCGCTCCGGATTATGCCGTCGGCCCGCATACCGCTTCTCTCGGTCTGACGTTCGCCGAAGGCAACACCTTGCCGGCGCAGTTCAAGGAAGGCGCCTTTATCGGCCAGCACGGCTCATGGAATCGCAAACCGCACAGTGGCTACAAAGTGATCTTCGTGCCGTTTACCGGCGGCAAGCCGAGCGGCAAACCGGTGGATGTGCTGACCGGTTTCCTCGACAAGGACGAGAATGCTTTGGGTCGGCCGGTGGGTGTGGTGATTGATCAGCAGGGTGGTCTGCTGGTGGCGGATGATGTCGGCAACAAGGTGTGGCGAGTGTCGGCCAGCAAATAATTTTCGCCATGCACAAGCAACTGTAGGAGTGAGCCTGCTCGCGATGGCGGTCGATAATTCAACATTGATGTTGAATGTGGCACCGTCATCGCGAGCAGGCTCACTCCTACAGGGGATTGTGTGTGGCTGGATTACGGGTTATGCGCCAGATGCTCCGGCTGCAACACCCGCTTGGCGCTCAGATACGCCTTCTGCCAATACGCCTTCGACAGGCTGTCCAGCTTCACCGTGCCGCCCGTGGCCGGCGCATGCACAAAGCGCCCTTCTCCGACGTAGATCCCCGCATGACTGACCTGCGAGCCGCCATTGGTAGCGAAGAAGATCAGATCGCCAGTCTGCAAGCCTTCCTTGCCGACATTCGGCGCCTGCATGACGATCAGCTCACGCGTCGAACGCGGCAAAGAGATGCCCGCCGCATCACGGTAGACAAAACCGATCAGCCCGCTGCAATCAAACCCTGAATCCGGCGTGTTGCCGCCCCAGCGATAAGGCGTGCCCACCAACCCGAGCGCGCGAAACAGCACGTCCTCAGCAGCAGGCGAGAAAGCCTGGGAAGGGCCGAACACTACCGGCGCGCGAACCACCGGCGCAGGCGGCGGAGTACGGCTGGCGCAAGCGCTGAGCAGCGCTGCGAAGAACATCAATGCGAGGCGGGCCGACATGGTCATAAGCAGAACATCCTGATCTGGCTGCGGCTTTCTCTGCCGGATGGACAGAAAACAAAACCGCCTGCGGAGCACGCAGGCGGTTTGCCATCAAACTAGTTTCAGGATTCTAGCGGCTATACGACAAACTTCAAGTAAGACTTTAACTTCACCTTGTAAAGTATAGGTCTACTCCGTTGACGGGAGCCTGATTGTCGCCGCGAATGCAGCGACATCGAGGGAATTACTTGCGAGCGGTGACCACGGTCGGGGCCATGGCGAGTGCACGCTTGGCTTCGATGAAGGTCTTGCTCCAGTAGCTGTCACCCAGGCTGTCGATGCGAACACCGCCGCTGCGACGACTGCTGGAATGAATGAACTGATTGTCGCCCAGGTAGATACCGGCGTGACTGACACGACCGCGACGACCGTTGGTGGCGAAGAACAGCAGGTCGCCCGGCTCGAGGTTGCTACGCGAGACCAGCGGCGCATCCACGTTGATCATTTCGCGAGTCGAGCGTGGCAGGTTCATGCCGGCTTCTTCGCGGAACAGATAACCGATGAAACCGCTGCAGTCGAAACCGGCTTCAGAGGTACCGCCGAAACGGTAACGGGTGCCGATCAGGGACATGCCGCGTTCGAGGATGCTGTCGGCCAGAACAGGAAGCTGATAAGGCTTGCTGCCGTTGAATTCGTTGAGTTCTTTTTCGGTGTCCAGCTCTTCCTGATAAATAACGGAAGACTGGGCCGTGGCGGAATTTTTAACCTGTTGAGACTGCTCTTGAACTGGAGAATGAGCAGCGCAACCAAACAACAGGGTGACGAGTGCGAGAGGCACGAGGGGTGCGAAGCGCTTTAGCATGGGCACGACCGTGGCTGATAGTTGTAAAGAAGCCGAGACTATGCCCGCTATCAGCCTCATTTGCAAATTCAATCGATCTTTTTGTGACTTCCCGGTTTCTCGTTTACATCTAAGCGCTTAAGCCCATTTGAGTCGATACGCGGCCTGCACAACCTGCAGGAAAGCGGATTTTCTGGCGCCTGAAATATGCCGAAATGCGCTGAAAGCCGCGCCGTTACCAGCCTAGCGTTTCCTTGAGGAAGGGAATGGTCAGCTTGCGCTGCGCCTGCAAAGACGCCTGATCAAGTTGTTCAAGCAGGTCGAACAACGCGCTCATGCTGCGAGTGCCGCGGGTCAAAATAAAATGCCCGACTTCATCGGTCAGGTGCAAACCGCGGCGCGATGCACGCAGTTGCAAGGCACGTAATTTGTCTTCATCGGAGAGTGGTCGCATCTGGAAAATCAGCGCCATGGTCAGGCGGGATTTCAAGTCAGCCAGTTTGACCGGCAGCTCACGCGGCGACGTGGCAGCGGCAATCAGCAGGCGCCGACCGCTGTCACGCAGACGGTTGAACAGATGAAACATCGCCTCTTCCCAGTCAGCCTTGCCAGCAATCACCTGCAAATCATCCAGGCAAACCAGTTCGTACTGTTCAAGGTTGTCGAGGATTTCAACACCGCGATCCATCAACTCGGCCAATGGCAGGTAAACCGCCGGCTCGCCCATCTGCTCGAAGCGCAAGCAAGCCGCCTGCAACAGATGCGTGCGCCCTACGCCGTGCTTGCCCCACAGGTAGATCAGGCTTTCGGTCCAGCCGGCGTCGGCTTCGCATAGGCGCTCGACATAGCCGAGTGCAGCGGCATTGGCGCCTGGGTAGTAGTTGATGAAGGTGGCGTCGTCACGCAGACGCACACCTAGGGGCAGCTGAATCGGTTTCATGCTGACTGAACAGTTCTCAAGGAACCGTTAGTGGCCTCTGTGTAAAGTTTGCGAAGTTTATACCCGTGAAGCTGAGCGCACAATGCGACAGAGTCCAAGCAAAATCAAAGGTTTGCGTTAACACACTGGTTTTATGACAGTTTCTTTGGCGCCCGCACCTGCAGGACACGGGCCAACCCGGCTTCCGCCGGGCTGTCCGCCCCGATTACAACTCCGGCTCGTCCACACCACTATAAATGTCGGAATCCTTGTACAAATCGTGAACATGGCGCACCAGTACCATGATCACCGCAGCCACCGGCAACGCCAGCAACACACCGGTAAACCCGAACAGCTCACCACCCGCCAGAATCGCGAAGATCACCGCCACCGGATGCAGACCGATCCGGTCGCCCACCAGCAATGGCGTCAGCACCATGCCTTCCAAGGCCTGACCGACCATGAATACTGCGACGATCCCGAACATCGGATAAAGATCGCCACCGAACTGGAACAGACCGGCAATCAACGCCGCGCCAATGCCGATCACAAAGCCCATGTACGGCACGATCGCCGCCAGCCCCGCGATCAAGCCGATCAACAGACCGAGTTCGAGACCGACGATCATCAGGCCTGCTGCGTAGATCACCCCAAGTGCGACCATCACCAGCAACTGACCGCGAACGAATGCACCCAGCACCTCATGGCATTCGCCGGCCAGCGATACGATGGTTGCCTCACGATCACGCGGCAGCAGGCTGCGGATCTTGGCCATCATCAAGTCCCAGTCGCGCAGCAAGTAGAAACTCACCACCGGGATCAGCACCAGATTGGCCAGCCAGCCGATCAACGCCAGACTGGATGCCGTTGCTTGACTCAGCACCACGCTGACAATGTCGGTGGTCTGGCCCATGTGCTCACTGATTGCCGCTTTGACCTTGTCGAACTTCCAGAACCCGTCCGAAAGGCCCAGCTTCGCCTGTGCCCACGGCAACGCGGTGTGCTGCAGCCAGTCGAGCATTTGCGGTGCCAGTTCGTACAAACGCAGCAACTGTTTGGCGAGCATCGGCACCAGCACCAACAACAGTGCCGTGACGATCAGGGTGAACAAGGCAAACACCGCGATCACGCCCCAGGTTCGCGACAGCCCGAGTTTTTCCAGACGATCAACCAGCGGATCGAACAGATAAGCCAGCAGCAGCGCCACCAGAAACGGCGTGAGGATCGGGTGCAGCAACCATACAAACGCGCAAAGCAGGACTACCCCACCGAGCCAGAACCAACGCCGCGTATCGGCCATGTACCACTCCTGTTGCTTCTATATAAGGAAAGACTTACCAGCGAAACCGCAACGACGGCGCCGCCGGTGTCGGGGCCGGAGCCGCGACCGGTGCTGCGCCTGCAACAGCAGGCTGTGGCGCTGAAACTTGCGCCGCAGCTTCCGCCGGCAACTCCTGCAACTTGGCCAGCGACAACTGCGCGCGCATCTGATCGGCGCTGCCATTGACCCGATAAACGATGCGATCGCCATCAACACTTTGCAGACGCACGCCAAACGGCTCGAGTAACCGCAACAGTGCGGCGTAGTGTTCAAGATTCATGCCCTGCACTTCCAGGGTCTGCTGACCTGAAGCACCGGGCCTGGCAACAAAACGCGGGGCCAGCCGCTCGGCAACCGCGAGCATGACCGCATCAGCCACCGCCGCCTGATCCGCCCCCTGCACGCTGCCCGCTTCTTTCTGGTCGCCCAGCCACAAATGCCACTTGGCCTGCCACTGCCCGCCTTCTTCACGAGCGTGCACCGCGAGCAAGGCATCGGCGTTGTAACGCTCGGACGCGCCGCGCAATGGAGCTGGATCCGTACCCTCAAGCGCCGGCGCAGTGGCAACCAACTGCTCACTCAGGTCCGCCAGCGGCAAACGCAATGGCAATCCGCGATGCTGCGCGGCGCGACGCAAAGGCGCGGCAGCGGCTTGACCGTCGCCGACCAGACTCGATCCTTCAGCCGAATCATTCAGCCACCAACTCAGAATCGACGGCCGACTGGCACCCCACATCGACAACCCGGCACGACGCAACGCCTGCTCGGTCGACGACGGATCGAAATCGACCTTCAACACTTCCGGCGGCCCGGCATCAAAACCGAACTGGCTGATGATCTGCTGCGGATCCTTGCGAATCGCCGCCAGCCCCGGGTTTTGCGCAGCTTTCGGATCGCCGGTCAGACGCAACACCAGCGTGTCGAGCGCCGCCTGCGTGGCGCGATCACGCTCCTCCGGGGCCTGGCCGTTGACCGGCTCACGCACTTGATAGAGGCCTTTGAGATTTTCGGCGTGACTCGCCAGGCTGAGCAGAGACAAACAACCCACAAACAACAATTTACAAAAACGCATGGAGAATTCCCGTCGACAAGAGCGGCTGGAACAGGCCGCGTGAACCGGTTGAGCAAGGCTGTGACAATCTGCCAGCACCAAACATTCACCCGGCGACAATAAGTTTTTGCACACTGATAACGATAGACGGTTAATTGCCACACCTTATACAGGCACCCGCAGGCCTTAATTGCAAAAAATTTCCCGAGATATGGCCCTGCCCGTCGGTGCGAGGATGGCCGCTGCCCCTCAAGCCTGATAAAATCGCGCGCCTTCGCAGACCGGCAACAGCCGAGACCCTCGAAACTCGCGTGAGGCATTCGCCCCCTCGATTTCGATGTTCCCGCTGAACTCGGTCGTTACCCCTGAATCCCCTCCCCTAAAGGCCTGGATCATGAGCAAGCAACCCTCCCTGAGCTACAAGGACGCCGGTGTAGACATCGACGCCGGTGAAGCATTGGTCGAACGCATCAAGAGCGTCGCCAAGCGCACTGCGCGCCCGGAAGTCATGGGCGGCCTGGGCGGTTTCGGCGCCCTCTGCGAAATCCCGGCCGGCTACAAGCAGCCAGTACTGGTTTCCGGCACCGATGGCGTCGGCACCAAGCTGCGTTTGGCGCTGAACCTGAACAAGCACGACAGCATCGGCATCGACCTGGTTGCCATGTGCGTGAACGACCTCGTCGTTTGCGGCGCTGAGCCACTGTTCTTCCTCGACTACTACGCCACCGGCAAGCTGAATGTCGAGACCGCGACTCAGGTCGTAACCGGCATCGGCGCTGGCTGCGAACTGTCGGGTTGCTCGCTGGTCGGCGGCGAAACCGCTGAAATGCCTGGCATGTACGAAGGCGAAGACTACGACCTGGCCGGTTTCTGCGTTGGCGTCGTGGAAAAAGCGGAAATCATCGACGGCTCGAAAGTCGCCACCGGTGACGCGCTGATCGCTCTGCCATCGTCCGGCCCGCACTCCAACGGCTACTCGCTGATCCGCAAGATCATCGAAGTGTCCGGCGCCGACATCGAAAACATCCAGCTCGACGGCAAACCGCTGACCGACCTGCTGATGGCCCCGACCCGCATCTACGTGAAGCCGCTGCTCAAGCTGATCAAAGACACCGGCGCGGTCAAAGCCATGGCCCACATCACCGGTGGCGGCCTGCTCGACAACATCCCGCGCGTTCTGCCAAAAGGCGCTCAGGCTGTTGTTGACGTAGCCAGCTGGACTCGCCCGGCCGTTTTCGACTGGCTGCAAGAGCAAGGCAACGTTGACGAAACCGAGATGCACCGCGTGCTGAACTGCGGCGTCGGCATGGTCATCTGCGTGGCTCAGGAACACGTTGAAGTGGCGCTGAACACCCTGCGTGACGCTGGCGAACAGCCGTGGGTCATCGGCCAGATCGCTGCTGCCGCCGAAGGCGCTGCCCAGGTTGATCTGCAGAACCTTAAGGCTCATTAATGTCCGCAACCTGTGATGTCGTGGTGCTGTTGTCCGGCACCGGCAGTAACTTGCAGGCTCTGATCGACAGCACGCGGACCGGCGACAGCCCGGTCCGCGTCGCTGCAGTGATTTCCAATCGCGCCGACGCTTACGGCCTGCAACGCGCCAGTGACGCGGGTATCGCTACCCGCTCGCTGGATCACAAGGCATTTGAAGGCCGCGAGGCCTTCGATGCTGCTCTGATCGAACTGATCGACGAATTCCAACCCAAACTCGTGGTTCTGGCTGGCTTCATGCGCATTCTCAGCGCTGATTTCGTTCGCCATTACCAAGGGCGCCTGCTTAACATCCACCCGTCGCTGTTGCCCAAATACAAAGGGTTACACACTCATCAGCGCGCGTTGGAAGCCGGCGACACGGAGCATGGCTGCTCCGTGCACTTCGTCACCGAGGAACTCGACGGCGGACCACTGGTCGTACAGGCAGTATTACCGGTAGAGTTGCACGACACGCCGCAGAGTCTCGCGCAGCGAGTCCACGCTCAGGAACACCTGATCTATCCGATGGCGGTACGCTGGTTTGCCGAGGGCAGACTGACACTCGGTGAACACGGTGCTTTACTGGATGGCCAGTTACTCGCGGCCAGCGGCCACTTGATTCGACACTAGGAGATTTTATGCGTCGCGCCCTGCTCTTCGCTTGTGCTCTGCTCACCCTGCCCTTCGCGCAGGCAGCGGACCTTCAACCGTTCTCCGCCAGCTACACCGCCGACTGGAAGCAGTTGCCCATGAGCGGCACTGCCGAGCGCAGCCTGGTCAAGGAAGCCAACGGCGTCTGGAAGCTCAGCTTCAAGGCCTCGATGATGATCGCCAGCCTGAGTGAAGAAAGCACCCTGACCCTGGACAAGGACACCTTGCTGCCGCAGTCCTACCACTTTGAACGTGGCGGTCTGGGCAAAGCGAAAAAGGCTGATCTGGACTTCGACTGGAACAGCAAAATGGTCACCGGCACCGACCGTGGCGACGCGGTGAAGATCCCGCTGAACCGTGGCATGGTCGACAAGTCCACCTATCAACTGGCACTGCAGCATGATGTCGCTGCCGGGAAGAAGACCATGAGCTATCAGGTGGTCGATGACGGCGAAGTCGATACTTATGACTTCCGCGTGCTGGGTTCGGAGAAAGTCGAAACCAAGGCTGGCAAGATCGATGCAATCAAGGTCGAGCGCGTACGCGACCCGACACAAAGCAAGCGCATCACCGTCCTGTGGTTCGCCAAGGATTGGGATTACCTGCTGGTTCGTCTGCAACAGGTTGAAACCGACGGCAAGGAGTACAACATCATGCTCCAGGACGGCACGGTCAACGGCAAAACCGTTAAAGGCAGCTGAACCGCCGCTACATCAAAGAGCCTCGCGAAAGCGGGGCTTTTTTTCGCCTGCGCTTTAGCCCAATGTTTTGTGCAAATCTCGCCCCTCACCCCAGCCCTCTCCCGAGGGAGAGGGAGCTGACCGAGATGTCTGGCGCTATGCATCGACCTGAAAAATTGAGTCGATTATGGATTCACCAAAGCAAGATCAGGTCGGTGTAATTCGCCAATCTCCCACGGTCAGTCCCCTCTCCCCCTGGGAGAGGGCTAGGGTGAGGGGCTTTTGAAGGCAAAACTCAAACCGAAAACTTCGCCACCATGCTGTTCAAGTCCACCGCCAACCGCGACAGTTCCTGACTCGCTGCACTGGTCTGATTAGCTCCCGCCGACGTCTGCATCGCCAGATCGCGAATGTTCATCAGATTGCGATCCACTTCCCGCGCCACCGCTGCCTGCTCTTCCGATGCGCTGGCGATCACCAGATTGCGCTCGTTGATCAGCGTGAACGCCGAGGCGATCTCTTCAAGTGCAGTCCCGGCCGCCTTGGCCAGCTCGAGCGTCGAACGCGCCCGCACATTGCTCTGCTGCATCGAGCTCACCGCCGAATCGGTGCCCTGCTGAATCCCGCCGATCATCTGCTCGATCTCTTGCGTCGACTGCTGCGTGCGATGCGCCAGCGCTCGCACCTCATCCGCTACCACCGCAAACCCGCGCCCGGCATCACCGGCCCGCGCCGCCTCAATGGCAGCGTTCAGCGCCAGCAGATTGGTCTGCTCGGCAATCGAGCGAATCACATCCAGCACCTTGCTGATGCCATGAACCTTCTGCGCCAGATCTTCCACTTGCGTGGCATTGGACGTGACATCGTCGGCCAGGAATTCGATTGACGTCACAGTCTGCTGAACCTGCTCGCGCCCATGCTGGGCAATGCGGTCAGACTCGCGCGACGCTTCAGAGGTTGCCACCGCATTGCTCGCCACCTCTTCAACGGCAGCGGTCATCTGATTCACCGCTGTGGCCGCCTGCTCGATTTCCAGGCTCTGCTGATGCAGCCCGCGAGTGGCGTCTTCAGTGACACAACTGAGCTCCTCGGAGGCCGACGCCAACTGGCTGGACGATTCAGAGATCTGGCGGATGGTGTCGCGCAGGTTGTGCTGCATGCTCTTGAGCGCCTGCAGCAGTCGCGCCGGCTCGTCCTTGCCAGAGATGCTGATATCGCCCGTCAGATCGCCACCGGCCACCACCTCAGCCACACCCAACGATTGCGCCAGCGGCAGCACGATGCTGCGCGTGAGCAACAGCGCCAGGCCAATGGTGATCAGCGCCGTGATGCCGATCATCACCCCGACCCACACCCGCGAATTGATAAACACCAGGCGCGCCGCTTCGGTGGCGAGATTGGCGTTGTGTTTATTCATCTCAACCAGCTCGCGCAGGATGACGGCGATTTCATCGGCCAGCGGACTCATCTGGCCATTGAGAATGCTCGCCGCCGCCTCCACCCGATTTTGCGCAGACAGCTGCATGACCTGCGCCTGAAGCTCCAGATACTGATGCTCGGCGACCTTGAAGCGATCGAACAGTTTGCGCTCTTCGGGCAACACGATCAGCACGTCATAGCGCTGCTGCGCCTCACTGAGCACACCACGCAACTCATTGAGCTTGGCAACGTTCTGTTCAAGGGCCTGCGGATCACGGTTGAGCAACAGACGCATGGTCAACGCGCGCAGGCGCAGCATGTCCTGGCTCATTTCACCGACCGCCATCACGCTCGGCAGCCAGTTGTTGTCGACCTCGTCGGACTGCGCGCGCATGTTCGACATTTGCAGTAAAGCGAACGCCCCCAAGGCAAACACCATCAGCGCCAACAAGCCAAAACCGAGGCCGGCGCGCGGGGCAATATTGAGACTACGGATGCTCATTGCTCTGGTTCCTTCCAAAAGCGCTGCATCAACCCTGCAGCTGGTTGCTTAAGAAGGTATCGGCCCGGCGAAAAATTGCGTAAGACGAAAAGGCGATATCAAAAGGCCTTGATCCTTCGAACCCGCCACATTAACGATTCAGCGTGGTTTCTCGGACTTGACTACTGTTCGCGGCAAGATCGCCAGAAAGTTATCCCGCGCGACTTTACGCGCAACGTCTTCAGGTAGCGCATCAAGGAACGGTTTGAAGCTGCGCATTTCCTGACCGAGCTTGTTGAAACGCCCTACCACGTCCGAGCCAAGCATGAAGCGCTGCGGGTATTTCTCGACCAGTGCCAGCCATTCCGGGCGCGGCTTGCCCTGCTCATCCAGCAGATACGGCGTGAGCATGCTCCACGACAAATCAATAAACAGATTGGGGTAAGCCTCGAGCATGCGCGTCAGGGTCGGCAGCAGGAACGGCAGCTGGGTCTGATGCCGATGGATTTCTGCGCTGGTGCCCGCGTGCGCCCAGATAAACCGCGTGTGCGGGTGATTGCGCAGCGGCTCCTCGACTTCCTGCAGGTACAAAGGATTTTTCTCACGCTTGGAGGTGATGTTGGAATGCAGCATCACCGGCAGATCGTTCTCGGCGGCCAGGTGATAGATCTTGGTCATCGCTTCGTTATTGGCGCGCGGCGTGTCGCCAGAGGTCAGCGCTGTCAGGTCGTCATGGCGGGTGAACACCTCACCAATGCCCTGCCACAACCCCGGATACAGATCGAGCATGCGCTGGATGTGTGCGGCGGAGTTCTTGTCGTTGGGGTTGAAGCCCGACAGGAAGGGATGAAAGTAAGGGCGTTTTTCGGCTGGCAGTTTCTGCACTGCATCGGCAACGATCACGTCGGTCGCGCTGTACCAATAGGCATCGGCATCATCGCCTGCGTAATAGCGCGGACGCTTGGGCTCGTCTTCGTGCCACTTCTTCGCCACCGGGATTCCGGAAATCATCACATGCTCGATGGAATTGTCCTGCATGGCCGTCAGCAATTTCGCCATGCCTGCAGTTTCCTGGAAAAAATCCACGTAATGCAGGTGCGCATCGCTGTAGGTGTATTCGCGGGCACTGACACTGCCGGCAAACAGCATGAGACAGGCAAGACTCAAACGATACAGGGACACAAGTAATCTCCGGCAAGTAGGCATAGCCTAGACCGCGCCCTGACAACAAGGGTTCATCCCCGCAGGAAAGTGGAACGCGTACCGGTGGGAATGCTCTATAACTGCAAGGTCTTGTTTGACTGAACGACTTTTCCTACTGCCAGTGAGGTTCCCATGACCGTTACCGTCAATACCGTCTCCGCTGAAGGTTTTCGTCACACCGTACAGATCGATGACCACGAATTATTTGCCGACGTGCCGAAATCCGCCGGCGGCGAAGGCTCCGCACCTGAGCCACACGACTACTTCGACGCCGCCCTTGGTGCCTGCAAAGCACTGACGTTGAAGATGTACGCGAAGAAGAAAGACATCCCGCTGACCGGCGTTGGTGTCGACGTCAAACGTGACAACAGCGAAGAACAAAAAGGCAAATACGTCCTGCACGTCACCCTCACCCTCAAAGGCGTGCTCACTGACGCTCAGCGCGAGGAGTTGCTGCGCGTCGCTGACCGTTGCCCGATTCACAAGCTGATGACCACCACTGACGTGACCATCGAAACCCATGCACCGCAGGGCTTCGACAGCCAGTAACCCTCCTCATGCCAGCGGCGGGTTATGCTTCTGGCATCAACCCGCTCAGCCTGGAATGCACCATGGACACGCAACCTCTGATCATCCGCCCACGCGCCGAAGACGTCGAAGGCCAGCCGATTCTGCGCCCCTTGCCGTCAGCCAAATGCCGCAGCGTCGGGCCGTTCGTGTTTTTTGATCACATGCTCGAGACGGTTTATCCGACGGGCAAAGGCATGAACATCCGACAGCATCCACACATCGGTCTGTCGACGCTGACATATCTGTTCCAAGGACAAATCCAGCACAAGGACAGCTTGGGCTCCGATCAGGTGGTCGGCGCCGGTGATGTCAGCTGGATGACCGCTGGCAGCGCGATTGCGCACGTTGAGCGCACGCCGGAACCGCTGTGGGATCAGAGTTTCACCATGCATGGCTTACAGATCTGGCTGGCCTCGCCCAAGGATCACGAGCAGGGTCCGGGACATTACAGCCATCACCCGTCGGCAACCTTACCGGTCAGCGATAACCTTGGCGTACAGATTCGCATGATTGCCGGGTCAGGCTTTTGCCTGGAATCGCCGGTGCCAGTACTTTCTCCTACGCTGTATGCAGAAGTGAAGATGCAAACGGCGACCACGCTGCTGATTCCGAACGAGCATGAAGAGCGGGCGGTGTATGTGTTGAGTGGGGATGCGCAGTTGAATGGTGAAGCGATTGAGCCGCACGCGCTGGTGGTGTTGCCGGCCGGGGAAGAGATGAGTCTGTTTGCCGAAAGTGATGTGCACGCGGTGGTGTTCGGCGGCGCGCCGCTGGACGGGCCTCGGCGGATCAACTGGAATTTTGTCGCGAGCGATCCGGCGGCGATCGATGAGGCGCGGCGCAAGTGGGCGGCCGGGGACTGGCCGACGGTGCCGGGGGAAATTGAGCGGATCGAGTTGCCGCGCTGAAAAGCTACCCTCACCCCAGCCCTCTCCCGGAGGGAGAGGGGGCCGACCGAGCTGTCTCAGGTTATACGCCGACCTGAAAGACCTTATCGATTATGGATTCGGTAATGCCCTATCAGGTCGGCGCATTGATTGAGCGTCCACCATCAGCACCCTCACCCCAGCCCTCCCGAAACGTCGGACCGCCCGGAGGGAGAGGGGGCCGACCGAGGTGTCTTGAGTCATACATCGACCTGAAAAATCTTGGCGATTATAGATTCACCAAGACACTGTCAGGTCGGTGTAACTCATCAGCCTCCCCCAATCAGTCCCCTCTCCCTTTGGGAGAGGGTTAGGGTGAGGGGCTCTTCGCTTTTCAGCCCTTGAACACTTCATCCAGCAAATCATGCATCGACTTGAACGCGCGCTTGGCGGTCTTCGCGTCGTACATCATCTTGCCCGGCACATTCGCATGCGGATCGGTAAACGAGTGCACCGCACCGCCATAGCTCAACAGCTGCCAATCCACGTTCGCCGCATTCATCTCGTCTTCAAACGCCGGCAATTGCTCCTTCGGCACCAATGGATCAGAAGCACCGTGCAGCACCAGCACCGAGCCCTTGATGTTTTGCGCATCAGCCGGATTCGGCGAATCCAGCGTGCCATGGAACGACACCGCTGCCTTCACCGGCGCGCCCGTGCGGGCCAGATCCAGCGCACAGCAACCGCCGAAGCAGAAACCGAACACCGCCAGCTTCGACGTATCAACCGCCGCCTCGCCCTGCTTCTGCAATTGCTCGAACGCCGCCTGCATACGCGTGCGCAGCAACGCACGATCATCCTTCAACGGCATCATCGCTGCGCCAGCCTGATCGGCGTTTTGCGGACGCACTGCCTGACCGTAAACGTCGGCGATCAACACCACGTAGCCCTTGGCAGCGACCGATTTGGCGATTTCTTCTGCACCGGCGCTGACGCCCATCCAGTTCGGTGCCATCAACAAACCCGGACGCGCGCCCTTGTGCTCGGCGTCGAACGCCAGACGACCTTCATAAGGCTTGCCGTCGATCTGATAGACCACGGAACGTACAGTGACTTGGCTCATTTCTGACTCCTGATTGGTTAAACACCAGAATGAAAAAACCCGCCGAAGCGGGTTTTTCTACGACTTGGTTAAACCGACAGTTCAACCAGCAGCTTGTTCAGACGGCGCACATACGCGGCCGGATCCTTCAGGCTGTCGCCAGCAGCCAGGGCTGCCTGATCGAAGAGGATGTGCGACAGGTCGCCAAAACGCTCTTCGCTCTGCTCGCCATCGAGTTTCTCGATCAGCGGGTGGCTTGGGTTGAATTCGAAAATCGGTTTCGAATCCGGCACCTTCTGGCCGCTGGCTTCAAGGATCTGACGCATTTGCAGACCCAGATCCTGCTCGCCGATGGCCAGAATCGCCGGCGAATCGGTCAGACGATGCGATACGCGGACTTCCGCCACGGAATCGCCCAGCGCGGTTTTCAGACGCTCAACCAGACCTTCTTTGGACTTGGCGACTTCTTCTGCGGCTTTCTTGTCCTCTTCCGAGTCCAGGTTGCCCAGATCGAGATCACCACGAGCCACGTCAACGAAAGTCTTGCCGTCGAACTCGCTGAGGTAGCTCATCAGCCACTCGTCGATGCGGTCGGTCAGCAGCAGCACTTCGATGCCTTTTTTGCGGAAGACTTCCAGGTGCGGGCTGTTCTTGACCTGCGCGTAGGTTTCGCCGGTGAGGTAGTAGATCTTGTCCTGACCTTCCTTGGCGCGGGCCAGGTAGTCAGCCAGACCAACGATCTGCTCGCCGTCATCGCCGTTGGTCGATGCGAAACGCAGCAGACCGGCAATTTTTTCTTTGTTGGCGAAGTCTTCAGCCGGGCCTTCTTTCATGACCTGACCGAAATTCTTCCAGAAGCCTTTGTATTGCTCAGGCTCGTTTTTCGCCAGTTTTTCCAGCATGTCGAGCACGCGCTTGGTCAGCGCGGTTTTCATCGAATCGATGATCGGGTCTTTCTGCAGAATTTCCCGCGACACGTTCAGCGACAGGTCGTTGGAATCGACCACGCCCTTGATGAAGCGCAGGTACAGGGGCAGGAACGACTCGGCCTGATCCATGACGAACACGCGCTGCACGTACAGCTTCAGGCCTTTCGGCGCTTCACGCTGGTACAGGTCGAACGGTGCGCGGGCCGGCACGTACAGCAGCGAGCTGTATTCGAGCTTGCCTTCGACTTTGTTGTGGCTCCAGGCCAGCGGGTTCTCAAAGTCGTGAGCGATATGCTTGTAGAACTCCTGGTATTCCTCGTCCTTCACTTCAGTGCGCGGACGGGTCCACAGGGCGCTGGCGCGGTTGACGGTTTCCCATTCAACGGCTGGAGCTTCTTCGCCTTCGGCAGCAGCCGCTTCTTTCGGCAACTCGATCGGCAGCGCGATGTGGTCGGAGTACTTCTTGATGATGTTGCGCAGACGCCAGCCATCGGCGAATTCGTCTTCAGCAGCTTTCAGGTGCAGGACGATGCGGGTGCCGCGCTCTGGCTTGTCGATGGTGGCGACTTCGAACTCGCCCTCGCCTTTCGACGACCAGTGCACGCCTTCGCTGGCCGGAGTGCCGGCGCGACGGCTGTACACGTCAACCTGGTCGGCCACGATGAACGCCGAGTAGAAACCTACGCCGAACTGGCCGATCAAGTGCGAATCTTTCTTCTGATCGCCCGAGAGGTTTTTCATGAAATCGGCAGTACCCGATTTGGCGATGGTACCCAGATGGGTGATCACATCGTCACGGTTCATGCCGATACCGTTGTCTTCGAGGGTGACGGTCTTGGCGTCCTTGTCGAAGCTCACACGGATTTTCAGATCAGCGCCGCCCTCAAGCAATTCTGGCTTGGCCAGGGCTTCGAAGCGCAGCTTGTCGACAGCGTCAGAGGCGTTCGAGATCAATTCGCGAAGGAAAATTTCCTTGTTGGAATACAGCGAATGGATCATGAGGTGCAGCAGCTGCTTTACCTCGGTCTGGAAGCCCAGGGTTTCCTTTTGAGTTTCCACACTCATGGTCATCAAACTCCAATCAGATGGCAGTGGCCGCGACCCGAAATGGTCGGCGGCGGGTTGTCTTGTGAGTTTGGGGCGCTGTTCAGGATTTCAAGGGCTCATCGATTTTGAAGTGCGCACGGGCGGTGGCAATCGGTTCGCTTTCGGTGCTTTGCCAGGCCGTGATGGCGACGTTGGCAACGCGGCGCCCCTGACGGCAGACCTGACATCTGGCCCAGGTATCGCGGAACTGCCCGGCGCGCAGGTAATCGAGGGAGAAGTCGATAATCTTCGGCACACCCGGCGTTTCGGTGAAGATCAGCAGGTGAAGGGCTGCGGCCAACTCCATGAACCCGGCAATTACCCCTCCGTGAATTGCCGGCAATAAAGGGTTACCAATGTTGTCCTTGTTTGCGGGCAGCTTGAACAGCAAGTCGTCGCCGACCCGTGAACATTCGATGCCGATCAGCCCGGCATACGGGATCAACCTCAGCAATGGCGCATAGTCGCCCACCGCGTGGGCCTGATGCAGTTGCTGCTTGAGGTCATCGCTCATTCGGCTGCTCCCTTGATCACGCCGCCAAAACCCTTGGTGCCCTTGAGGCCCTTGCCCATGCGCATGAAAGTGCCGACCACATGGGCGATCGGCTGTTCAGGATCGTCCTGATAAGCGAAACCGCGCGCGAAGATCACATCAGTGGTCACCCGATAGCACTGAGCGAAGCCATAGACATCTTTGTTCGGTTCAGCGGCATGCATATAGTCGATGCGTAGGTCGAGGGTCGGGCAGACCTCGAATTCCGGCAACACGCACAGGGTCGACATCCCGCAGGCGGTGTCCATCAATGAAGTAATCGCCCCGCCATGAATGACTCCGGTCTGTGGGTTGCCGACGATTTTTTCGCTGTACGGCAAGATCACCGTTAGCCCTTCGGCAGAGGCGCTGTGCACCTCTAAGCCGAGCACCTGACAATGGCGCAGTGCCGATAAAAATCGCGTCGCACGCTCAAAAACGGGGTTTTCGGACATTTGATAATTACTCTCATTAGAGCCAATTGCCAGTAGTAAGCAATACAGCAAAAGTTCCCTGTAAAAACAAACTTATATATCTGAAAGAAATGAGGAACTTAACCCTCAGCGCCAAGCTCTTAAGGCCAGTAGTTATTTTCCATAAGGAGAAACACCCCATGCGTAAGACTTTAGCTATTGCCTTGATGTTGACCGCTTCCCTCGGTCTCGCTGCCTGCGATAAAAAATCCGAGGACAAAGCTCAAGATGCCAACCAACATGCTGAACAAGCTCAGCAAGACATGAACAAAGCTCAGGATAAAGTGAACGACGCTGCGAAAGAAAACGCCGAAGCTGCCAAAGCTCAGGCTGAATCGAACGCTGCTGCGCAAGACGAAGCTGCCAAGAAGCAATAATTCGTTTTTTGCGGCCGAAAAAAGAACACCCCCCCTGTGGGGGTTTTGTTTTGCCTGTGTTTGATCGCCGGGGCCGCTTTACCCGCCACTAGTTGGCGGCGGCTGAAAGGCACAGTCACCAGGATACCCCGGTCGTCCATCACACACTTTCAAACAACCCATGTCGTTATTGAATTTGGCACTGACGGAGAGTGCATAACCGTACTGCGGCGTTGTCACGTTCAAAGAAGTTGCACAGGACGTCTTGTCGTCAAAGCGAAACGTGATCGTTTCATGCCGCTTGCGACGCTCAAACAACAACGCGAAGGTATGGCCACTGTTCCACATTGATTTCGTCGGCACGACAAAACGATAGCGTTGTTCATTCAGACGCTGGCCGAATACCTTGAAATCGCTGCGGCCATTTTCGATCTCGGCTTTCGGGTAGGGAATGGGCAGGATGTAGGGCAGCCCGGTCAGACCCTGTTTGACGTTCAGGCCTTTCTGAAAATAAGGCACTTCGATGTACGGGATACCGCCGTAAGTGATGCGCTCATCGCCGTGAAATTTATTCTGCGATGGCTGGTAATCCGAGGCCAGCGCGAACTCGACGTCAAACGTCAGCAGCGCCTTGCTGGCATCCAGATTCTCCGAGAGAAACTCTCTGTCGGTTGCGCCATTGTTACTCACGCAACCTCCCAGAGATGCCGCCATTGCCATCAACAGCAAGAGTCCGTGACCCGACCGTGAATTGTTCATCAGGCTCAGCGCTCGGAAAGGGGTAATGCGGGACCGAGGCCGCGGCCAATCAGTTCCCACGTGTCGTTTTTGGCCTGCCAATGGAAGCGCTGTGCAAACCAGGCAATCTGCATGTCCCGAGCCTGTCGGTGATTATTAACGTGGGGCACGCCATCCTTGATCGCCTGGGCCGCGTGCGCGTAAGCGCTTTTGAAGATGTCGGCCAATTCACCGACATTGGCGTCGGCCGGCAATTTGTAAGCGGCTACCAGGCCGTTCTCGCGCCCGGCCACCAGTATTTCCTTGAAGCGCAGATACGCGGCCACTTTATTGTCGGGAGACACCGACATCAGCGTCCCGACAACCCGGTAACCGCTGCCTTTGACGGCGGTGTCGAACCACAGCACCTCACCGGTTCGAGTATCCAGCGCAAGACCGGATTCGGCGAACAGCAACAGGTCCTCACGGCCGGGCTGCGGCACGCCCCAGTCGGGAAAATTTTCATCCTGGAGCGGGCTGAGGAGGCGTGACAGCGGCGTGCCGTTTTGCACACTGATCAGCAGTGTGCCGACGCTGTCGGCGCGTGAAGTGATCGCCAGAAGCATCGGCTGGCCTTCGTGTTGCGCCTTGATCGGCCGCACACCCTTGACGACGTTCACGCCGAAAGGCCAGTACTCCTGCGAGCGAAACATGATGGTGTAGTGCGGCCCCGGACCATACAGACTGTTTTGCGTCGGACGAATGAGGAAATCGCCCAGGCGCTTTGCCCCGGGCACCTCTGGCTGGGCGGATGGCGCGGCCTGCGCTAGCGCAGTCCCCAGCACTAGCGCCCCTGTCCACCGGCCGAATCGGCGCAAGGGTGATTTACGCGGTTGAAATCCGTTCAAGAACTGCCTTCCATGAAAAACCGACGCCGGCTCGGCTGATGCCCAATAGTCTGCCTGACCGGCAGATCTTCGTTCAGAGCAATACCGTTCTGAACGTCGGACTGACCATCAGCAACAACGAACACACCAGACCGACCAGCCACACCAGACTGCGCAGTTTGGGCAGGTCGGCCAGGTAGAGCCACAAGTAGATGATTCGCGCGATGACAAAAATGATCGCCAATGTATCGATCAACCATCCCGCCGTTTGCGTGGTGTGCGCCATCAACACACCGACCGCAAACAACATGAACGCTTCGATCGTATTCTGATGCGCCGCCAGCGCCCGCGCGCCGTAACCGGTCAGTTGCGCCTGTTGCTGACGTGGCAGGTGATTGTTGTAACCACCCTGCTCTTTCATGGCCTTGCCCACCGGCATGCGCGCGATGTAGATCAACAGCGCTGTGATAAACACACACCAGAACGGAATACTCATCAAGCGACCTCCTTGGTTGTCTCGGGAATGGGTGCTTCTGTAGGGGTATAGACCATGACATCGAGAACGTCGGAATGAAACTCGCGACGGTACAGGACCAGTACCACACCGGCGCTCATCAACATGAACAGCCACGGACTGACGAACCACGCCAGCATGGTCATGCCGAAGTAGTAGGAGCGCAGGCCGAAGTTGAACTGGTTGGCCGCCATCGAAATCACTCGCGCCGCCCGCGCCGCGAACGCTTTGCGTTCCTGCTCGGACACATGCCGCTCACCGATCATCGGCGCCGAGCCGACCAGCACTGCCGCAAAATTGTACTGACGCATGCACCAACTGAACGTGAAGAACGCGTAGACAAACACCATAGCCAGACACAGCAGCTTGATCTCCGACATGCCTTGCGATGCCTGCTGCACCATCGGGATGTCCGCGAGCAATGACACCGCGCGCTCCGACGCGCCAAGCACGGTGAGAATGCCGGCGAGGATGATCAGTGTGCTGGAGGCGAAGAACGAGGCGTTGCGCTCCAGATTGCCGATTACGCTGGCGTCGGCGATGCGGTTGTCACGCAGCAGCATGCGGCGCATCCAGTCTTCGCGGTACAGGTGCAGCACGCTGGCCAGGCACGCGGTGTCGCGCCCCTTCCACGAAGCATAACGGGTATAACCGCCCCAGCAGATGACAAACCAGCACGCGGCGAGCAGGTGAATCAGATTGGCTTGGATGAACGACATGCAATTCCCTGTGAATATAGATGCTGTACCTGTAGGCCTTCGCCTGCTCGCGATAACGGTGTGTCAGTCACCATTGAAGTTGCCTGACACACCGCTATCGCGAGCAGGCGAAGGCCTACTTGAAAGCGATGCAGTGCTTCGACGTTAGCGTAAGGAAAAAGACACTGCCTGACGCCCATAAAAAATGCCCCGTATCGATTGATACGGGGCATTTCTGTTCAAGCGCTGAAGACCCGCTTGTGGCGGGTCAGCCAACGTCAGGCAACCACTTCGCTGCGCTTGCCCAGCAGGCGATCGCAGACCACTGCAACTACCAGAGTCATCACACACGGCACCAGCCACGCCAGGCCCTGCTCGCTCAGCGGCAAGTGCGACAGCTGCGTTGGCATCCAGTCGGCCAGACCAGCACCTTTCAGCGCATCGATGCTGCCGAAGACGAACGACACCAGCATCACCGGGCCAAGAATGCGGCCATGTTCATGCCAGAAGTCTTTGCAGAAGCTCAGCGCGACCAGAACGATGCATGGCGGGTAGATCGCGGTCAGCACAGGGATCGAGAAAGCGATCAGCTTGGTCAGGCCCAGGTTCGACACCAGCAGCGAGAATGCTGCGAGGATGATCACCAATGTCTTGTAGGACAGCGGCAGTACACGACTGAAATATTCAGCACAGGCACAGGTCAGACCCACCGCCGTTACCAGACACGCCAGCGAGATCAGCACCGCAAGGAAACCGCTGCCCAGCGAACCGAAGGTGTGCTGAACGTAAGCATGCAGTACCGCTGCGCCGTTGGTTGCGCCGACCGCGACTTCATGGCTGCCGGAACCGAGGCGGAACAGGCTGACATACACCAGCGCCAGACCGACACCGGCGATCAAACCAGCGATGATCGCGTAACGGGTGATCAACTTCGGCGACTCGACCCCGCGCGAGCGGATCGCGTTGACGATGACGATACCGAACACCAGTGCGCCCAAGGTATCCATGGTCAGGTAACCATTGATGAAACCCTGGGAAAACGGCGCCGCGACGTATTCCGGCGTGCCGTGGCCAATGTCACCGGCCGGCAAGGCGAACGCGGCGATGCCAAGCACTGCCAGCGCGATGATCTTCAGCGGCGCGAGGAAACGGCCGACAGTGTCCAGCAAACGCCCTGGGTAGAGCGAGATGAAGAACACCAGCAGGAAGTACACAGAGCTGTAGAGGAACAAAGCCAGCGGGCTCTCGCCGGTCAGCGGCGCCAGGCCTACTTCGAAGGATACGGTCGCGGTACGCGGGGTGGCGAACAACGGGCCGACGGCCAGGTAGCACGCAGCCGCGAGAATGCCGCCGGCAACTTTGCCGATCGGGCTGCTCAGCGCGTCCATCGCCCCACCGACCTTGGCCAGTGCGACGACGGTGATCACCGGCAGACCGACGGCGGTGATCAGGAACCCCAGCGCGGCCATCCAGACGTGAGGCCCGGCCTGCAAGCCAACGATAGGCGGGAAGATGATGTTGCCGGCCCCAACGAACAGGGCAAATGTCATAAAGCCAAGTGCCAGGATGTCCTGACCTTTCAAAACTTTCATTAAGGTAATACCACACTACTGAAATCGGAATTTAGAGGGGGATTGCCCTGTGTAATTAGGGAAATGCTGTCGATCCGTATGGGACTGACCCTTAAAGCGCGTTGCATGCCTTGTGGGCGGCAGACGCAAAAATGGCTGCTAGCCTAACGAATTTGTCTTGTAAACGCACTGTTAGAGGGCGAACTATCCGATACGCGACGTCTTCGTGTCGCGTTTACGTATCTATTTTTCGTTGGCAGGGCAAAGATCAAAAGATCGCAGCCTGCGGCAGCTTCTACATGAGGATGGAAGTATTCCCATGTAGGAGCTGCCGAAGGCTCGGGCCGCGATCGGACGATCTTTTGATCTTCCAAATTGCAGAAACGACAAAGGCCACCCGAAGGTGGCCTTTGTTTGGTGAAGCGTCAGCTAAGCGCGAGGCTTACTTGACAGCCCAACCGGTCAGCTCGGCCAGGGCCTTGCCGATGTCTGCAAGCGAACGCACGGTTTTAACGCCTGCGTCTTGCAGTGCAGCGAATTTCTCGTCTGCAGTGCCTTTGCCGCCAGAGATGATTGCGCCAGCATGGCCCATGCGCTTGCCCGGAGGAGCAGTCACACCAGCGATGTAGGAAACAACCGGCTTGGTCACGTGTGCCTTGATGTAGGCAGCCGCTTCTTCTTCAGCCGAACCGCCGATCTCACCGATCATTACGATCGCTTCGGTCTTCGGGTCTTCCTGGAACAGCTTCAGGATGTCGATGAAGTTCGAACCCGGGATCGGGTCACCACCGATGCCGACGCAAGTCGACTGACCGAAACCGGCGTCAGTAGTCTGCTTCACAGCTTCGTAGGTCAGGGTGCCGGAACGCGAAACGATACCGACCTTGCCTGGCAAGTGAATGTGACCTGGCATGATGCCGATCTTGCACTCGCCCGGAGTGATAACGCCTGGGCAGTTAGGGCCGATCAGGACTACGCCCAGCTCGTCGCACTTAACTTTAGCGTCCAGCATGTCCAGGGTAGGAATGCCTTCGGTGATGCAGACGATCAGCTTGATGCCGCCGAATGCCGCTTCCAGGATCGAATCTTTGCAGAAAGGAGCCGGAACGTAGATCACGGAAGCGGTAGCGCCAGTGGCTTCTACTGCGTCTTTAACGGTGTTGAACACTGGCAGACCCAGGTGCTCGGTGCCGCCTTTGCCAGGAGTTACGCCGCCAACCATCTTGGTGCCGTATTCAATGGCTTGCTGGGTGTGGAAACTACCTTGCGAACCGGTAATACCCTGGCAGATAACTTTGGTGTCTTTATTGATCAGGACGCTCATTATTTGCCCTCCGCAGCTTTGACAACTTGTTGAGCAGCGTCGGTCAGGCTGGTAGCAGCGATGATGTTCAAACCGCTTTCTGCCAGTACTTTAGCGCCCAGCTCAGCGTTGTTGCCTTCAAGGCGAACAACAACCGGGATTTTCACGCCGACTTCTTTCACAGCGCCGATGATGCCTTCGGCAATCATGTCGCAGCGAACGATGCCGCCGAAAATGTTGACCAGTACTGCAGCGACGTTGGTGTCGGACAGGATGATCTTGAACGCTTCAGTTACGCGTTCTTTGGTAGCGCCACCACCTACGTCGAGGAAGTTGGCTGGCTTGCCGCCATGCAGGTTGACGATGTCCATGGTACCCATGGCCAGGCCAGCACCGTTGACCATGCAGCCGATGTTGCCTTCCAGTGCTACGTAGTTCAGTTCGAACTTGGCAGCGTGCGCTTCGCGCGGATCGTCTTGCGACGGATCGTGGAAAGTCTTCAGCTTAGGCTGACGGTACATTGCGTTGGCGTCGATGTTGATCTTGGCGTCCAGGCAGTGCAGATCGCCGTCAGCCTTGATCACCAGCGGGTTCACTTCCAGCAGAGCCAGGTCGTGATCCTTGAACAGCTTGGCCAGGCCTACGAAGATCTTCGCGAACTGAGCAACCTGCTTGCCTTCCAGACCCAGCTGGAATGCCAGCTCGCGACCCTGGAATGGCTGAGCGCCAACCAGTGGATCGATAGTGGCCTTGAGAATTTTTTCTGGAGTGTCGTGAGCGATTTTCTCGATGTCCACGCCACCTTCGGTGGAAGCCATGAACACGATGCGACGGCTCGAACGGTCAACGACAGCGCCCAGGTACAGCTCTTTAGCGATATCAGTGCACGATTCAACCAGGATCTTGGTGACTGGCTGGCCATTGGCGTCAGTCTGGTAAGTCACCAGACGCTTGCCCAGCCACTGCTGTGCGAAGGCTTTGGCGTCTTCTTTGCTGCGAACCAGCTTGACGCCGCCCGCTTTACCGCGACCACCGGCGTGGACCTGGGCTTTGACAACCCACTCACTGCCGCCGATTTTGTCGCAAGCTTCTGCTGCTGCTTCCGGGGTGTCTACTGCGTAACCAGTGGAAACTGGCAGGCCGTATTCAGCGAACAGCTGCTTACCCTGATACTCGTGAAGATTCATGCTTTTTACCGTCTTCGTTAGGTACTGCGCATTCGGCGCTGCGCTCGTTTGAGTGCCGCGCCACCTGTGACTGCTGCTTGCGTAGCTGAGCTACGCAAGACTGCGTCCAGCGGACATTCCGCGGTGAGACTTGCTCGCAAGGCTCACGACGGGCCGTTACCGCCGTGGTTTCTTATTGTCTGTTAACGCTTTTTGCGGTTGGCAATGTGGATGGCGCCGCCATTCACAGCCAAAGCAGCTTCGTGCAAGGCTTCAGACAGGGTCGGATGGGAGAAAACCATCATGCCCAGGTCTTCAGCGCTGGTGCCGAATTCCATACCGATCGCGCCCTGCTGAACCAGTTCTGCAGCGCTCGGGCCAATCACGTGCACGCCCAATACGCGGTCAGTCTTGGCATCAGCGATGACCTTGACGAAACCACCGGTATCGTTGGCGGCCATGGCACGGCCGGAAGCGGCGAACGGGAAGGTGCCGACGTTAACTTCAACGCCTTCAGCTTTCAAGGCCTGCTCGGTTTTGCCAACCCACGCGATTTCCGGGTGAGTATAAATAACCGAAGGGATCAGGTCATAGTTCATCTGGGCTTTATGGCCCTTGATGCGCTCAACGACCATGATGCCCTCTTCCGATGCCTTGTGAGCCAGCATCATGCCGCGCACCACGTCACCAATGGCGAAAACGCCCGGTACGGTGGTCGCGCAGTGATCGTCAACGTGCACGAAACCGCGCTCGTCGAGGGTCACGCCGCTGTCGGAAGCCAGCAGATCAGTGGTCACCGGACGGCGACCAACGGCTACGATCAGCTTGTCGAAAGTGATGGTCTGTTCGCCGTTGGCATCGGTGTAGTTCACAACGACTTCGTCGCCGTTCACTTTCGAGCCGGTCACGCGAGCGCCCAGTTTGATGTCCAGACCTTGTTTGGTCAGGGTTTTCAGCGCTTCCTTGGAAACAGCGGTGTCCGCTGCCATCAGGAAAGTGTCCAGTGCTTCCAGAACAACCACTTCCGAACCCAGACGCGACCACACCGAACCCAGTTCCAGACCGATCACGCCAGCGCCGATCACGCCCAGACGCTTAGGTACGGTCTGGAATTCCAGTGCGCCAGTCGAGTCAACGATGACTTTCTGATCAACCGGAGCCGGTGGAATGTCGATTGGACGCGAACCTGGAGCCAGGATCACGTTTTCAGCTTCGATGACTTCAACCGAGCCGTCTGGCTTGGTGACTTCGACTTTCTTGCCAGCCAGCAGTTTGCCGTGGCCCTGGATCGAAGTAACGCCGTTGGCCTTGAACAGGGTGGCAACGCCGCCGGTCAGGTTCTTGACGATGCCAGCCTTGCGGCCAACCATCGCAGCGACGTCCATTTTGACTTCGCCAGTCGAGATACCGTGAACGTTGAAGCTTTCTTTCGCTTCCTTGTATTTCCAGGAGCTGTCGAGCAGCGCCTTGGAAGGAATGCAGCCCACGTTCAGGCAGGTGCCGCCCAGGGCTTGCTTGCCTTCAGCGTCGGTGTACTTCTCGATGCAGGCAGTGGTCAGACCCAGCTGCGCGGCCTTGATGGCAGCCACGTAGCCACCAGGGCCAGCACCGATCACTACTACGTCAAATTTCTGCGACATTCAAAAAATCCTCTTTAGCGAAAAGCTTCAAGCCGCGCGCTCCAAGCCAAGCTGCCCTTTCCTGCAGCTTGAAACTTGAAGCCCGCGACTGCTTCTATCAGATATCCAGCAACAGACGAGCCGGATCTTCCAGCAGGTTCTTGATGGTCACCAGGAAGGTCACAGCTTCTTTGCCATCGATCAGACGGTGATCGTAGGACAGTGCCAGGTACATCATCGGACGGATAACGACCTGACCGTTGATGGCCATAGGACGCTGGATGATGTTGTGCATGCCCAGAATCGCTGCCTGCGGCGGGTTGACGATCGGGGTCGACATCATCGAACCGAAGGTACCACCGTTGGTGATGGTGAAGGTACCACCGGTCATCTCGTCCATCGACAGTTTGCCGTCACGGGCTTTTTTGCCGAATGTTGCGATGCCGCCTTCGATTTCGGCCAGGCTCATCAGTTCGGCGTTACGCAGAACCGGAACAACCAGGCCACGGTCGCTGGAAACGGCAACGCCGATGTCAGCGTAGCCGTGGTAAACGATGTCGCCGCCGTCGATCGACGCGTTGACAGCCGGGAAGCGCTTCAGCGCTTCGGTCGCTGCTTTCACGAAGAACGACATGAAGCCCAGGCGTACGCCGTTGTGGGACTTCTCGAACAGGTCCTTGTACTTCGAACGCAGGGCCATGACTTCAGTCATGTCGACTTCGTTGAAAGTGGTCAGCATCGCCATGTTCGACTGTGCTTCAACCAGACGCTTGGCCACGGTGGCACGAACGCGGGTCATCGGAACGCGCTTCTCGATGCGGTCGCCAGCGGCGAACACTGGAGCGGCAGCCGAAGGAGCAGCAGCCTTGGCAGGCGCGGCAGCCGGAGCAGCTTTCTTGGCAGCAACAGCAGCAACCACGTCTTCCTTGGTCACACGACCGCCTTTGCCGGTGCCGGCAACGGAAGCGATGTTGATGCCGTTTTCTTCAGCCAGCTTGCGCGCAGCAGGAGCAGCAACAGGATCGTCTTCGCCTTCAGCGGCAGCCGGTGCAGCGGCAGCAGCGGCCGGAGCAGCAGCGGCGGCTGGAGCAGCGGCAGCAGCGCCACCTTCCTGGATGGAGCCCAGCACTTCGTCGGACAGGACGGTTTCGCCCTCGCCCTTGACGATTGCGCCCAGCACGCCATCAGCGGTAGCCAGAACTTCCAGTACGACTTTGTCGGTTTCGATGTCGACGATCAGTTCGTCGCGCTTGACGGCGTCGCCCGGTTGTTTGTGCCAGGTGGCAACGGTGCCATCGGCAACCGATTCCGGGAAAGTGGGGGCTTTGATCTCGATAGCCATTATCTGTGGTTCCTTAAATTCGGTTTCAGGTGCGCGAAGGCGTTAAATGGTAAACGCGTCTTGCAGGAGTTTTTCCTGCTGCTCGGCGTGCATCGATGCGTAACCACAAGCAGGTGCAGCAGAAGCCTCACGGCCCGCGTACTCAAGTACGAGAGACTTGTCGAGGTTCCCGATGCTGCGACGCAAGTGGTGCTGGCTGCAGTACCAGGCGCCCTGGTTCATCGGCTCTTCCTGACACCAAACGGCATTTTTGACGTTGGTGTACGGAGCCAGGACTTCTTTCAAGTCGTCCTCAGGGAATGGGTACAGCTGCTCGATACGCACGATGGCGATATCTTCACGGCCTTCGGCACGGCGTTTCTCCAGCAGGTCGTAGTAGACCTTGCCGCTACACAGAACAACACGCTCGACCTTTTTCGGGTCCAGGGTATCGATTTCCGGGATCACGGTCTGGAACGAACCTTCGGCCAGATCTTCCAGGGTCGAGATGGCCAGTTTGTGGCGCAGCAGCGACTTCGGAGTCAGCACGATCAGCGGCTTGCGCAGCGGACGAATCACCTGACGACGCAGCAAGTGGTAGATCTGTGCTGGCGTGGTCGGTACCGCTACCTGAATGTTGTGCTCGGCGCACAGTTGCAGGTAACGCTCAAGACGTGCCGAGCTGTGCTCAGGGCCCTGACCTTCGTAACCGTGTGGCAGCAACATGGTCAGACCGCAGAGACGGCCCCACTTGTGCTCGCCGCTGGTGATGAACTGGTCGATAACAACCTGTGCACCGTTGGCGAAGTCGCCGAACTGGGCTTCCCAGATCACCAGCGCATCCGGCGTGGTGGTCGAGTAACCGTATTCGAACGCCAGTACCGCTTCTTCCGACAGGAACGAGTCGTACAGGTCAAAGCGTGGCTGACCGTCGTACAAGTGTTGCAGCGGAATGTAGGTGCCCGCGTCTTTCTGGTTGTGCAGAACAGCGTGACGGTGCGAGAACGTACCGCGGCCGATGTCCTGACCGGTCATGCGAATCGGGTGACCTTCGAACGCCAGGGTCGCGTACGCCATGGTTTCAGCGTAACCCCAGTTGATCGGCAGGCCGCCGGCTTGCATCTTCTGACGGTCTTCGTAGATCTTCGACACCTGACGCTGAACCACGAAGCCTTCCGGAATTTCCAGCAGCTTGGCAGACAGTTCCTGCAGGGTCTTCAGATCAAAGCGAGTGTCGTGACGCGCAGTCCAGGCGTGGCCCAGATACGGACGCCAGTCCACGAACAGCTCTTTGTTCGGCTCTTTGACCAGCGATTTCACGACGTGCAGACCGTTGTCCAGCGCGTTGCGGTATTCGTCGACCTTGGCCTGAACACGTTCAGCGTCCAGAACACCGCCCTGGGTCAGACGATCAGCGTACAGCTCACGGGTGGTGCGCTGCTTGGTGATCTGCTGATACATCAGAGGCTGGGTGCCGCTTGGTTCGTCGGCTTCGTTGTGGCCGCGACGACGGTAGCAGACCAGGTCGATCACCACGTCACGCTTGAACTGCATGCGGTAGTCGATGGCCAACTGGGTCACGAACAGCACGGCTTCCGGATCATCACCATTCACATGGAGGATCGGCGCCTGGATCATCTTGGCAACGTCGGTGGCGTACTCGGTGGAACGCGAGTCCAGCGGGTTGCTGATGGTGAAACCGACCTGGTTGTTGATCACGATGTGCACGGTACCGCCGGTCTTGAAACCGCGGGTCTGCGACATCTGGAAGGTTTCCATGACCACGCCCTGACCTGCGAATGCAGCGTCACCGTGGATGGAGATCGGCAGCACCTTCTCGCCAGTGGCGTCGTTACGACGATCCTGACGGGCGCGCACCGAACCTTCTACCACCGGGGAAACGATTTCCAGGTGGGACGGGTTGAACGCCATGGCCAGGTGAACTTCACCGCCAGCGGTCATCACGTTGGACGAGAAGCCCTGGTGATACTTAACGTCACCGGAACCGAGCTCGACCTTCTTCTTGCCTTCGAACTCGTCGAACAGCTCGCGCGGGTTCTTGCCGAAGGTGTTGACCAGCACGTTCAGACGGCCACGGTGGGCCATGCCGATGACGACTTCCTTGGTGCCGTAGGAACCGGAACGCTGGATCAGTTCGTCGAGCATCGGAATCAGGCTTTCGCCGCCTTCCAGACCGAAACGCTTGGTGCCCGGGTATTTGGTGCCCAGGTATTTTTCCAGGCCTTCACCGGCAGTCACGCGCTCAAGCAGATGGCTCTTGATGTCGGCGGAGTACGTCGGACGACCACGCACGCTTTCCAGACGCTGCTGGAACCACTGGCGCTGCTCGGAATCGGTGATGTGCGTAAATTCAGCGCCGATGGTGCGGCAATATGTCTGCTGCAACGCTTCGTGAATTTCGCGTAGGCTCGCTTCCTCTTTGCCGATGAACAGGTCGCCGGCACGGAAGGTCGTATCAAGATCGGCATTGGTCAAGCCGTAATGATTGATCGACAGGTCTGCAGGTGCAGGACGCTGCCACAGCCCCAGCGGGTCAAGCTGGGCTGCCTGGTGGCCACGCATACGGTAGGCCTGGATCAATCGCAGCACTTCAACTTGCTTCTTCTCGTGCTCACTGCTCACGCTGCCGGCGGAAACCGGTTGAGCGCGGCGCTGGTTCTTTGCCAGCAGCACGAAATGATCGCGAATTGTCGAGTGCGAAACATCAGTGGCAGAGTTGCCGTCGGCAGGCAACTTCTGAAAGTAGGTGCGCCACTCTTCTGGCACAGCGTTAGGGTCGTGCAGGTAGAGCTCATAAAGCTCTTCCACATAGGCAGCGTTTCCACCTGAAAGGTAGGCGCTGTTCCACATGCGCTGCATCACGCTTTCTTGCATGCTTGGTCACCCTCGGTTAGGGGAACACCATCGATGTCGACACCGAGCAAACTTGCAGAAGTCCGAATGCAGCGACTAAAACAAGCCACTTAGGATCACACTGATAGTCCGGGTACCAGCCCGGATGCCCCTGCTTGTCTCATTTCTTCAAAATAAGAGCCGCAGCTTATGGCTACTGCTCTGGTTATAGCCATGACGCGGGTTGAAGCCCGCGCCACAGCCTCTACGGTACAGCGGTTACAGCAGCTGAATCACACGCCGCTTGAAAGCAGCATGTTACGGATGTGACCGATGGCCTTAGTCGGGTTCAGGCCTTTCGGACATACGTTGACGCAGTTCATGATGCCCCGGCAGCGGAATACGCTGAACGGGTCATCGAGCGAAGCCAGACGCTCGTTGGTCTTGGTGTCACGGCTGTCTGCCAGGAAGCGATAAGCTTGCAGCAGTGCAGCTGGACCCAGGAACTTGTCCGGGTTCCACCAGAAGGACGGGCAAGAGGTCGAGCAGCAAGCGCACAGGATGCACTCGTACAGACCGTCGAGCTTTTCGCGCTCTTCTGGCGACTGCAGACGCTCGATGGCCGGAGCCGGCGTGTCGTTCTGCAGGTAAGGCTTCACCTTCTCGTATTGCTTGTAGAAGATGCTCATATCGACAACCAGGTCACGGATAACCGGCAAACCTGGCAGCGGACGAACGATCAACTTGTTACCTTTTACAACGGCAGACAGCGGCGTGATGCACGCCAGACCGTTCTTGCCGTTGATGTTCATGCCGTCGGAGCCGCAGACGCCTTCACGGCAAGAGCGACGATAGGAGAAACCCTCGTCCTGCTCTTTGATCAGGGCCAGCACGTCCAGCACCATCAGGTCTTTACCACCGGTATCGACCTGGAATTCCTGCATGAACGGCGCAGCGTCCTGATCAGGGTTGTAGCGATAAACACTGACTTGCAACATGGCGGTCACCCTTAATAAGTCCGGACTTTAGGTTCGAAAGTCGGAACAGTCTTCGGCGAGAAGTTCACGGCACGCTTGGTGACGCGCTTGTCACCCGGGAAGTACAGGGTGTGGCACAGCCAGTTTTCGTCGTCACGATCTTCGAAGTCTTCACGGGCGTGAGCGCCGCGCGACTCTTTACGTACTTCGGCCGCGATGGCGGTAGCTTCAGCCACTTCCAGCAGGTTTTGCAGTTCCAGCGCTTCGATACGGGCAGTGTTGAACGCCTGCGACTTATCGTTGATCTTCACGTTGGCAATGCGGGCACGCAGGTCAGCGAGCTGAGCGATACCCTTCTGCATGTATTCGCCGGTACGGAATACGCCGAAGTAGTTCTGCATGCAGCTTTGCAGCTCGCGACGCAGGGTAGCGACGTCTTCGCCGTCAGTACGGCTGTTCAGCGCGTTCAGACGCGACAGGGCAGCCTCGATGTCGGCTTCGGTAGCGTCGTCGTATTCGATGCCGTCGGTCAGCGCTTTTTCCAGGTGCAGACCAGCAGCGCGGCCGAATACCACCAGGTCGAGCAGCGAGTTGCCGCCCAGACGGTTGGCACCGTGAACCGATACGCAAGCCACTTCACCTACCGCGAACAGACCAGGAATGATCTGATCCACGCCGTCGGCGTTCTGGGTGATCGCCTGGCCGTGAATGTTGGTGGCAACGCCGCCCATCATATAGTGGCAAGTCGGAACAACCGGAACCGGCGCAACAACCGGGTCAACGTGAGCGAAAGTCTTCGACAGTTCGCAGATGCCTGGCAGACGGCTGTGCAGCACTTCCTCGCCCAAGTGGTCGAGTTTGAGCATTACGTGGTCGCCATTCGGACCGCAACCGTTGCCGGCGATGATTTCTTTAACCATCGAGCGAGCAACCACGTCACGACCGGCAAGGTCTTTGGCGTTCGGAGCATAACGCTCCATGAAACGCTCGCCGTGCTTGTTGATCAGGTAACCACCTTCACCACGGCAACCTTCTGTAACCAGTACACCGGCGCCGGCGATGCCGGTCGGGTGGAACTGCCACATTTCGATGTCTTGTACCGGCACGCCAGCACGCAGAGCCATGCCGACGCCGTCACCGGTGTTGATCAGGGCGTTGGTGGTGGAAGCGTAAATACGACCGGCACCGCCGGTAGCCAATACAGTGGCTTTCGCGCGGATGTAGGAAGTTTCGCCAGTTTCGATGCAGATCGCGATCACACCGACGAAGTCGCCTTCCTGGTTTTTCACCAGGTCGACAGCGTAGTACTCGTTCAGGAACGTGGTACCGGCTTTCAGGTTGCCCTGATAAAGGGTGTGCAGCAGTGCGTGACCGGTACGGTCGGAAGCAGCGCAAGTACGCGCAGCCTGGCCGCCTTTACCGTAGTCCTTGGACTGACCACCGAATGGACGCTGGTAGATGCGGCCTTGCTCGGTACGCGAGAACGGCAGACCCATGTGGTCCAGTTCGAAAACTGCAGCCGGGCCTTCCTGACACATGTATTCGATAGCGTCCTGGTCACCGATGTAGTCGGAGCCCTTGACGGTATCGTACATGTGCCAGCGCCAGTCATCGTTCGGGTCAGCGGACGCGATTGCGCACGTGATGCCGCCCTGGGCGGATACAGTGTGCGAACGGGTCGGGAAAACCTTGGTGATCACGGCAGTCTTGTGACCGCCCTGTGCCAGTTGCAGCGCAGCGCGCATGCCGGCACCGCCACCACCAATAATGATGGCGTCGAAAGAAATCGTTGGAATGTTAGCCATGACTCAGATACCCCAGAGAATCTGCACACCCCAGACGAAGTAAGCGAACATCGCAACGCCGCATACTGCCTGGAAAAGGAAACGTACTGCAGTCGCGGACTTGCCCAGCGCCATTGGCGTCAGGTAGTCGGTCGCGATGGTCCACATGCCGACCCAGGCGTGAGCGCCAAGGGCAACGAGGGCCAGCAGACTGAAGATACGCATCCCGTTGTGAGCGAACAGGCCGTGCCACTGGTCGTAGCCAATGCCCGGATTCGCTGCAAGGTATCCGATCAGGAAGATGAAATAAGCCGCGAGAACAACCGCAGACACACGTTGCGCCATCCAGTCATAGAGGCCCGAACGCGAAAGGTTCGTAACGCTGGTTACCATATCCAAACTCCTGCCAGAACGATCAACACCACGGAAACGGCGATGATAATTTTCGAGCCCAGGCGGCCGCCTTCCAGCGTCTCACCGATGCCCATGTCCATGATCAAGTGGCGCACACCGGCTACCAGGTGATACAGCAGAGCGGACAGGAGGCCCCATGCTACGAACTTGGCCAGCGGGCTGGTCAAGCATGCCTTCACTTCGGCAAAACCTTCCTCGGAACCCAGAGATTTGCCCAATGCATAAAGCATGAAGCCGATACCCAGGAAGAGGATGATGCCGGAAACACGGTGAAGAAACGACGTAACGCCGGTGATGGGGAGTTTGATGGTCCTTAGGTCTAGGTTTACAGGTCGTTGGCTTTTCACGGCTTTTTTTTCACACTGAAGAGCCCCTAACAATCAGGGCAAAGTTGTTGGGGAGTGCACTGGTCAGGTAACCACCACCCAGGGATGCGACCCCCAATAAAGCAGGCCCAAAAGCCCCTGGCGGTCGGTGGCCGAGTATAGACAGTTAGGCTACTAATGACAACGCAATCACCTACCCCCAATAGCTGATTGCACAAGTTGCATAAAAGGCGTAAATGGCAGTCAATTTCGAGGAAAAAGAGCGCTTAAAGCCTTCTGGAGCAAGACTTTAGGCAAATTGACATTCGAATTTATCTCACTATAGTGGTGCGGGCCCTGCGTGGGGGGTCTGTCTGATGGTTCAAGCATAAATAGGAGGCCACATGGCTGACAAAAAAGCGCAGTTGATCATCGAGGGCGCAGCCCCCGTCGAGCTGCCCATTTTAACCGGCACCGTTGGTCCCGATGTTATTGATGTTCGGGGCCTGACGGCCACGGGCCGCTTCACTTTCGACCCGGGTTTCATGTCGACCGCCTCGTGCGAATCGAAGATTACCTATATCGACGGCGACAACGGCATTCTGTTGCACCGCGGCTACCCGATCGAACAGCTGGCTGAAAAGTCGGACTACCTGGAAACCTGCTATCTGCTGCTCAACGGCGAACTGCCGACCGCAGAACAGAAGGCCCAGTTCGTCAGCACCGTGAAAAACCACACCATGGTTCACGAGCAGCTGAAAACCTTCTTCAACGGCTTCCGTCGTGACGCCCACCCGATGGCCGTCATGTGCGGTGTAGTCGGCGCCCTCTCGGCCTTCTACCACGACTCCCTCGACATCAATAACCCGCAGCATCGCGAAATCTCCGCGATCCGTCTGGTTGCCAAGATGCCGACCCTGGCAGCGATGGTTTACAAGTACTCCATGGGCCAACCCATGATGTACCCGCGCAACGACCTGACGTACGCGGAAAACTTCCTGCACATGATGTTCAACACCCCGTGCGAGATCAAACCGATCAGCCCGGTGCTCGCCAAGGCCATGGACCGGATCTTCATCCTCCATGCCGACCACGAGCAGAACGCATCGACTTCCACCGTGCGTCTGGCCGGCTCTTCGGGCGCCAACCCGTTCGCCTGTATCGCCGCCGGTATCGCCGCACTGTGGGGCCCTGCCCACGGCGGTGCGAACGAAGCCGTGCTGACCATGCTTGACGAGATTGGCGATGTTTCGAACATCGACAAGTTCATCGCCAAGGCCAAGGACAAGAACGATCCGTTCAAACTGATGGGCTTCGGTCACCGCGTTTACAAGAACCGCGATCCTCGCGCGACTGTAATGAAGCAGACCTGCGACGAAGTACTCAAGGAACTGGGCATCAACAACGATCCGCAACTCGAACTGGCCATGCGCCTGGAAGAGATCGCCCTGACCGACCCGTACTTCATCGAGCGCTCGCTGTACCCGAACGTCGACTTCTACTCGGGGATCATCCTCAAGGCGATCGGCATTCCGACCAGCATGTTTACTGTGATTTTCGCGCTGGCACGTACTGTTGGCTGGATCTCCCACTGGAAAGAAATGCTCTCCAGCCCGTACAAGATTGGCCGTCCGCGCCAGTTGTACACTGGTTACGAGTCGCGTGATATTTCCAAGCTGGAAGACCGTAAATAAGACCTGTCTTGCGATAACGTCTTAAGTTGTACCGGGAACGGCCTCTATTTATATAGGGGCCGTTTTTGTT
>NZ_LIGE01000039.1 GCF_001297015.1 Pseudomonas sp. RIT-PI-r
GCGGATTTTCTGGTCGTGCTCGATGTTTTCGTCCCAGTCGCGCTGGGCGTGCAGGTAGATCTGTTCCTGACCTTTTTTGTCTTCGATGCGCAGTTCGTTGCAGCCGCCTCCGCCCATCGAGCTGAGGGTCTTGAAGGTGCTGCGGGTCTTGTTCGCCGGCAGTGGATAGGGAACGGTGTTTTCCTTGTGGTACAGGCAGCCGCTGATCAGCGGTTGATCGGGGTCGCCTTCAAGGAAGGTGACGAGCACTTCCATGCCGATGCGCGGGATGGCGATGCCGCCGTACTGGGCGCCGGCCCAGGCGCTGGAGACGCGCAGCCAGCAGCTGGTTTTGTCGTCGGCCTGGCCTTCGCGGTCCCAGTGGAATTGCACTTTGACGCGGCCGTACTCGTCGCAATGGATCTCTTCGCCTTTCGGGCCGGTGACCACGGCGCTCTGGCTGCCGAGGATGCGCGGTTTCGGGTGGCGCAGGGGCGGGCGGTTGGGCACGTCCCACGGGGTGGCCTGGAAGCGGTTGCGGTAGCCCTGATGGAAATCGTCTTTGAGCGCGGTGGTGTCGCTGGTCACCGACTCTTCCAGCACTTGCGGCTGTTTGCCTTCGTGGTGGACTTCGGTCAGTAACCAGAGGTCGTTCCATTTGGCTTTCGGGTGCGCGGTCAGGGCGAGGAAATGGCCGCTGACCAGCAACGGCTGATCGCTTTTGCCTTCGGCCAACTGGAAGTCGCTGCGATGACGTTCGAGGGCGCGTTTGGCCAGGTGCTTGCCGCGCTCGCGGTCGATGAAACGACCTGGGTAATCGTAGTCTTCGAGGTCGGGCAGGGCGTCGCCGCGGTTCTCGCTTTCGAGGGTAATGCGCGGTTTTTCGAAGTCGTAATCGCGCCGCGTGGTGCGGCTGGTGCGGGTTTCCAGGCGCAGGTCGAAGCGCTTGATCACCGGGTCGCTGGCGACCATGCCGGAGTCTTGCTGATAGGCCACCGGCGCCAGTTTCGGGAACACCGTCTGGTCGTCGCCGAACACCAGTTTGTGTGCCGTTGCCGTGTGCTCGAAGTGGTAGTGGATACCTTCTTCTTCACACAGGCGCTGGATGAAATGCAGGTCCGATTCATCGTATTGCACGCAGTAGATGCGTTCGGGATAAATCGAACCGGTCTTGAATTCGTAGGCGTTGCTTTGAATGCCGTGCTCTTCGAGGACTTGGCCGATGATTTTCGGCACCGTGAGGTTCTGGAAGATGCGCTGGTTGACGCGATGCGCCAGGTAAGACAATTGCGGACGCAGGGTCACCGAATAACGGGTCAGGCGTTTGCCCGAGTCGCCTTGCGCGGCGCGGTAGATCTGGCCGTGAATGCCGCTGCCGTCGGGCGACAGCTGCAGGAAGGCCGGTTTGTGCAGCAGGGTTTCGAGGTCCAGCGACGGCTGCTCACTGACCAGCTCCACCTCAAAGACAAAAGGCTGGCTGATGGCTTCGCGACCTTGCAGGGTGAATACCTGAAAGTCAGCAGAAAGACCTTCGATGGTCAGGGCAAAGTGAGTTTCATTGGCCGGCGCGAACATCCCTTGTTCCT
>NZ_LIGE01000010.1 GCF_001297015.1 Pseudomonas sp. RIT-PI-r
GGGTAGAGGGGACTGATCGAGGTGTTTGTGCGAGGTACATCGACCTGAAAATTCTGAGTCGAACTCAGGTTTGAAAAGCACAAAGATCTGCTCCCTTTCCCCTCTCCCGAGGGTAGAGGGGGCTGATAGAGGTGTTTGTGCTAGGTACATCGACTTGAAAATTCTGAGTCGAACTCAGTTTTGAAAAGCACAAAGATCTGCTCCCTTTCCCCTCTCCCGAGGGTAGAGGGGACTGATCGAGGTGTTTGTGCGAGGTACATCGACCTGAAAATTCTGAGTCGAACTCAGGTTTTGAAAAGCACAAAGATCTGCTCCCTTTCCCCTCTCCCGAGGGTAGAGGGGACTGATCGAGGTGTTTGTGCGAGGTACATCGACCTGAAAATTCTGAGTCGAACTCAGGTTTTGAAAAACACAAAGATCTGCTCCCTTTCCCCCTCTCCCGAGGGTAGAGGGCTGGGGTGAGGGTGCTTTTGATCTTGATTTACTGAATTACAGGCTGAACCGCCCAACCATGTTGTTCAAATCCAGCGCCAGACGCGACAGCTCATTGCTCGCCGCACTGGTCTGATTCGCCCCGGTCGCCGATTGCACCGACAGGTCACGGATGTTCACCAGGTTGCGATCCACTTCCCGTGCCACCTGCGCCTGCTCTTCAGCGGCGCTGGCGATGACCAGGTTGCGCTCGTTGATCTCGACGATGGCGGTGTTGATGGTGTCCAGCGACATGCCGGCACCACGGGCGATGTTCAAGGTCGACTCGGCACGTTCGGTGCTGTTGCGCATCGAATCCACGGCGTGTTCGGTACCGCTTTGAATGCTACCGATCATCCGCTCGATTTCACTGGTCGATTGCTGGGTGCGATGCGCCAGGGCGCGCACTTCGTCCGCTACAACCGCAAAACCACGACCCGCTTCACCGGCACGCGCCGCTTCAATCGCCGCGTTCAGGGCCAGCAGGTTGGTTTGATCGGCCAGACCACGGATCACATCCAGCACTTTGCCGATGTCACGGGATTCATTGGCCAGATCGCCGATCAGGCTGGCGGTGCTCTGTACATCGGCACTCATGCGCTCGATGGCGCTGACGGTTTCCTGTACGAGGTCTCGGCCGTCACCGGCAGAAGTGGTGGCATTCTTCGAAGCTTCCGAAGTGCTCACGGCATTGCGCGCGACTTCTTCCACAGCGCTGGTCATTTCATTGACCGCAGTCGCCGCCTGTTCAATTTCGTTGTTCTGCTGAGTCAGGCCGCGCGCGCTTTCATCGGTGACACTGTTCAGTTCTTCAGCGGCCGATGCCAGCTGTGTGGCCGAACCGGAAATGCGCTGCAAGGTGTCACGCAGCTTCGATTGCATTTTCGCCATGGCTGCCAACAAGCGCCCGGCTTCGTCGCTGCCATCGACGTGAATCGGTTGAGTCAGATTGCCTTCGGCGATGGTTTCCGCAGCGTCCAGTGCCTTGGCGATCGGTTTGGTGATGCTGGTGGTCAGCAGCCACGCGAACAGGAACGTCAGGCCGGTGGCGATCACCAACAGGGTCACTACCAGATCGAACGCCGAAGCGTACTGATCGGCCGCTTTCTGATTGGTCTCGCTGATCTGCTCGCCGTTGATCTGCATCAGACGGTTGAGCACGGTGTTGATCGCTTCGGAGTTGCTGAGCAATTCGGTGTTGAGCAGGTTACGCAGTTCATCCACCTGATTATTACGCGACAGGCTCTTCATGCGGTCTTCGATCTGACGGTACTGGCCGAGCAACTGCACGTACTGGTCGTAAGCGGCGCGTTCCTCAGGGCTGCCGATCAGTGGCTCGTAGGCCGTTTGAGCTGCGCGGATCTGTTGGTTGCGCATGTCCAGCAACTCAACGGTTTTCTGCTGCACGTCCGCTTCGCGGTTGACCAGCAAGCGGTACGACAGCACACGCAAGCGCAGGGTCAACTGAGTGAATTCGTCGAGGTTCTTGATGCTCGGCACGCTGCTGGACGAAATGTCCTCGGCAGCGCCACGGATCTTACTCATCTGGTTCAAGGCAAACACGCCGAGAATCAGCATCAGGCCGCCGATCAAAGCGAAGCCGGTAAACGCCCGTGGGGCGATATTCATATTGCGGAGGGACATGGGCGGGTACCAAGAGAGGGCCGCATCCATGCGGGTTCAGACTGCTGTATGGATGACTTATCGGTCATGCGACTGAAGTCTTGAGGCAGTGTGCGTATTTGTCGCACAAGGGCTTGGGCGACGAAGTGCAGGAACCAGATCGGCAGATCACAGTCTTTAAAACTCGCAAGAACGTTCGCCCGCCAGGAAAATCAAGGCCTTGCGCCGGTTTAACCCTGGCATCCGTGGTGACTTTTCTTTATCGTACGCGCCCTTTGAAAATGCCTGGAAGATCAAAATGTTGGAAGCATCCCTCAGCCAATTGGAACAGCTCGTCAGCGACCTGGTGCAACAGAACCAGACCCTCTCGGAAACCAACCGGAGCCTGTCCACTGAACTGGCCCAGGCCAAGGATGAAAACGAAAGCCTGCAACTGAGCCTGATGGAACAGGAAGAGAAGCACGGCGCCACCGCAGCGCGCATCCAGGCTCTGGTTGATCGCGTCAACGCAGGTCCTGTCAGCGCATGAACCACGGTACAGCAGGGGTAAAAGTCATCTCCATTCTCGGGGAGGACTATTCGATCAAGGCACCGGCCGGGGAAGAACAGACCCTGCTGGACGCTGCACTGATGCTCAAAGCGGCATTGGCTGACACCAAACGCAAATACCCGACGCTGATCGGTGACCGCTTGCTGGTGCTGGCAGCAATGAATCTGTGCTCGCAACAGATCGAAATGAAGAAGCAGCATCAGGAAGAACTCGACCGTTACCAAGAGCAAGTCAGCGCCACGGTCGAGACCATCGCCAAGACCATCAATCAGGGTTGATGAGGTTGCGCACAACCAAAGAATAGATTGTCGATTGGGTTGTATACAATCGGCACGGCTGTTGCATTGATTCGGCCACTTATTCTTTGGGGGTGCTCCATGCAGTTGTGGCGACGCAGTATTCAATGGCAGCTGATTCTCAGTATGGGCACCGCCCTGCTGGTCAGCATCCTGATCGTGGTTGGCATTTATACCTTGGTGGTCAACCGCCTCGCCCAGAGCTATCTGGTCGAACAAGCCCTGCCGTCGAGTATCGAAGCGACGCGCAACGACATCGAACGCATCCTCGTGCAACCGCTGACGGCGGCCAAGGATATTGCCAGTAACACCATGGTTCGCGACTGGCTGGCCTCCGGTGAAGACAGCAGCAAAACGGCGGGCTTCGCGCAGTATCTGGAAGGCATCCGCGCCGAACACAAGGCTTTCACTGCTTTGATCATCGGCACCGAATCCAATCATTACATCACCGAAAAAGGCCTCGATCGCACCCTCAGCCGTGCCAAACCGGCCGATGCCTGGTTCTATTCCTTTCTCGACAGCAATCAGCCGCGCACCCTGAATATCGACAACGACGGAGCCACCGGAGAATTGGCGCTGTTCATTGACTTGAAGGTCGAGCAGGCTGGCAAAGTGGTCGGTGTGGCAGGGCTCGGGCTGAGCATGAAAGAGCTCTCGGAGCTGATTCACAACTTCAGCTTTGGTGAGCGCGGCAAGGTCTATCTCGTGCGTTCCGACGGTTTGATCCAGGTGCATCCGGAGGCGCAGTTCAGTGGCAAGCGCACCTTAAGCGAGCAGATCGGCAGCAATGCTGCACAGGCAGTCCTCGGTCAAAAAACTGCCGTCAGCAGCAACTTCCAGCGAGACGGCGAAGACTTCCTCGCCTTCAGCCTGCCTTTGCGCGATTTAGGCTGGACCCTGGTGGCCGAAGTGCCGCAGTCGCAGATCTACGCCGAAGCCCGCAAAGCGATGTGGATGAGTGGCGGTATTGGTCTGGTGGGGGCGCTGGTGTGCCTCGCTCTGGTGGTCTGGCTGGCACAAGGTCTGGTGCGACCGATTCGCCAAGCAACAGCGGCGCTGGTAGCAATCGGGAGCGGTGGTGGAGATTTGACCCATCGGTTAGATTCCAGCCGCGCCGATGAGCTGGGCGACCTCGCTCGCGGCTTCAACCGTTTCCTCGACAGCCAGCGCGGAATGATCGGCGAAGTGCTGACCACCAGTGAGCGTCTGCGCACTGCCGTGGGGCAAGTGGCGAAAGTGGTGGAGAACACCGCCGAGCGTTCAGGTCGTCAGCAGGAAATGACCGACATGGTCGCCACTGCCGTTCATGAAATGGGCTTGACCGTGCAAGAAATTGCGCAGAACGCCGGCAACGCCGCACTCGCTTCGCAAACCGCGCGGGATGAAGCAATGCAGGCGCGGGAAGTGGTCGGGGGCTCGATCAAGCATATTGAAAGCATGTCCAATGAAATTGGCTTGGCAGCCGGCGCGGTCGGCGAGTTGGCACATCAGGTTGCGTCGATCGACTCGGTGCTGGCGGTGATTCGCGGGGTGTCCGAGCAGACCAACCTGTTGGCCCTGAACGCTGCGATTGAAGCGGCGCGGGCCGGTGACATGGGCCGAGGTTTCGCCGTCGTCGCGGATGAAGTGCGCACCCTGGCGCGCCGCACCCAGGCTTCCACCGACGAGATTCAGCAGATGATCGGCAGCCTCAAGCAAGGCGCGGAAAACGCCGTATCGTCGATGCGCACCGGTCAGGCCGCGACGGGCACAGGCGTTGAGTCGAGCCAGCGCACCGGGGCGTCGTTGACGGCTATTACCGGTCAGGTCGAGCGCATCAGCGACATGAACCATCAGGTGGCAACGGCGACGGAGGAGCAGTCGGCGGTGACTGAGGAGATCAACCGCAATGTGCAGGGGATTTCCGATCTGGCGCGGGCGACGGCGGGGGAGGTTCGGGCTTGTCGTGAGGATTGTCAGATGTTGCAGAGGCTGGCGGATGATCTGGCGCGGCAGATGGGTGGGTTCAAGCTGAGCTGAGTGCTGAGTGCTGAGTGCTGAGCCTGTAAAGCCCCTCACCCTAACCCTCTCCCAGAGGGAGAGGGGACTAACCGTGGGATGCTTGAGAAATACGCCGACCTGAAAATGCTTTACCGAATCCATAATCGACGCGGTTTTTCAGGTCGATGTATAGCGCCAGACACCTCGGTCGTCCCCCTCTCCCTACGGGCGGTCCGACGTTTCGGGAGGGCTGGGGTGAGGGTCGGCTTTCAGAACCAGGCATCCTGCATCGCCAGGCACGTATCATCCCGTGCCTCCAGCAACGCTAATTCATGATGGCACCCCGGCACTTCCCACGTCAGAAAATACCGCGCTGCCTGCAACTTGCCCTTATAGAAGTCCGCATCCGCTGCATTCCCTTTGGCCAACCCTTCTTCGGCATGAATCGCCTGCTCCAGCCAACGCCAGCCAATCACCGTGTGCCCGAACACCTTCAGGTACAGCGCAGAGTTCGCCAGGCTGCTATTGACCTTGCCTTGCCCCAGATCAGTCAACAAACCGATGGTCACCGTTTGCAGGCGCGCCACCAGTTTTTCCAGCGGCTCACGCAGTGCGGTCAGCGATTCATGCGTCATTGCGCGCTCTGCCGTAGTGGCGATCAGTCGAATCAGTTGCTTCAGTCCCGCGCCACCGTTCTGTGCCAGTTTACGTCCGAGCAAGTCCAGCGATTGAATGCCATGGGTGCCTTCATGAATCGGGTTCAAGCGGTTATCGCGGTAATACTGCTCCACCGGGTATTCGCGGGTGTAACCGTGACCGCCAAGAATCTGGATCGCCAGTTCGTTGGCCTTGAGGCAGAACTCCGACGGCCAGGATTTGACGATCGGTGTCAGCAGATCCAGCAACTCATGCGCCTGCTTGCGTTCTGCTTCTGTCTCAAGTGTGGTGGTGTCGTCAAATAACCGCGCGGCATACAAGCCGAGATCAAACGCCCCTTCGACGTAGGATTTCTGCGTCAACAGCATACGTCTGACATCGGCGTGCTGAATGATCGCCACCGGCGCCGTCGTCGGATCCTTGCTGTCCGGCACGCGACCCTGTGGCCGCTCGCGAGCGTACTCCAGCGAGTACAGGTAACCGGCGTAACCGAGCATCACCGCACCCATGCCGACGCCAATCCGCGCCTCGTTCATCATCTGGAACATGTAGCTCAAACCACGATGCGGCTCGCCGACCAGATAACCGACACACTCACCGTTATCGCCGAAGTTCAGCGCTGTGGAAGTGGTGCCGCGCCAACCCATCTTGTGGAACAGCCCGGCGAGCAGCACGTCATTACGTTGGCCGAGGCTGCCGTCATCGTTGACCAGAAATTTCGGCACGATGAACAACGAAATGCCTTTAACGCCCGCAGGCGCGTCCGGCAGTTTGGCCAGCACCATGTGCACGATGTTTTCCGAGAGCGGGTGATCGCCGCCGGAGATGAAGATCTTGTTGCCCTTGAGGCGATAAGTGCCGTCGGACGCTGGCTCGGCGCGTGTACGAATATCCGACAGCGATGAGCCAGCGTGGGGTTCGGTCAGGGCCATGGTGCCGAAGAAGCGCCCGTCGATCATCGGCTGCAGAAAGCGTTGTTTCTGTTCTTCGGTGCCGAAGCTCTCGATGAGGTTCGCCGCGCCCATGGTCAGAAACGGGTAGGAAGTCGAGGCCGCGTTGGCCGACTGGAAATGCGCGAAGCAGGCTTGCGACAGCAGCGTAGGAAGTTGCATGCCGCCGGCGTCGAAACTTCTCGCGGCGTTGAGGAATCCGGCTTCAAGAAAGGCATCCACCGCCGGTTTCACTTCAGGAATCAGAATCGCCTTGCCGTCCTCGTAGCGCGGCTCGTTCTCGTCGCCCTTGCGGTTGTGCGGCGCGAAGTATTTCTCGGCAATGTTGCGTGCGGTGCCGATGGCGGCGTCAAAGGTCTCGCGGTTGTGCTCGGCAAAGCGCTCACGCCGGGTCAGGCCCTCGGCATCAAGGACTTCATACAGCTCGAAAGCCAGATTGCGGGAACTGAGCAGCGTCTCGGACATGGCGGCCTACCTGAAATTGGGGTTGGGCCGAGTCTAGGCGTGCTGATAAAGGCTGAACAGGATGATTGATGAGAGTGATGCAGAGGTGAGCGCGACACTAATCAAATGTAGGAGTGAGCCTGCTCGCGATAGCGGTCTGTCAGACACATTTATTTTAACTGACAGACCGCTATCGCGAGCAGGCTCACTCCTACAGGGTTTACATTCCAGGCGACCATTGCGGTCGCCTGGACTTACAGCTGTTTAGCCGATTGTCATCAAGCTGGCATTACCACCTGCAGCTGCAGTGTTGACACTCAACGCCCGCTCAATCACCAGACGCTCAAGGGCAATGTTGGTCTCGCCCTGGGACAAGCCCTGAACCCCAACGATCGCGCCGGCGCGCTTGGCAATCTGCTGGCAAACGCCGCGCAACTGGTCGGAATGGCCGTGATGCAGAACCGCATCGAACACCACCTCATCCTTGTTCCAGTCAGCAACCAGCTTGATCCGCGCCTGAATCTCCTTCGGCAGGCGTGCGAACAAGGCCTTGCTGATGTCGGACTCCGGCCATACCGCCGAACCGCCTACGGCCAATACCGCAGCCAGTTGGGTCAACAGATCACCTTCAACCTCGGCCAGGCACAGCACGTGCTCACGCGGCAGGATGGCGTAGCTGTTTTTTTCACCGGTCGGGCCGGCCAGCATGCGGGTAATGCCGCTCTGCGATTGCGCAGCGTACTGCACGCACAGAGTGCTCAAGTCGGCGTACTTGTTGCTTTCAGCCCAGGCTTTCAGGGCGTTCAGCGGTTTGCTCATGGCATCGCGCAGTCGAACGTCCGGGGCGACAACGGCGTCACCGCGAGCGAAGGATTGTTCGATGGCATCCGTAGGACGTGTCGCCAGCAAGCGGTACAGGTAAAGCGGACCACCAGCCTTCGGACCCGTACCCGAGAGGCCTTCGCCGCCGAATGGCTGCACGCCGACCACGGCACCGACGATGTTGCGGTTGACGTAGACGTTACCGGCGTTGACGTTGTCGATCACCTTGGCGATGGTCTCGTCGATCCGGGTGTGCACGCCCAGCGTCAGGCCGTAGCCGGAAGCGTTGATCTGGCCGATCAGTTGATCGATCTCTTTGCGCTTGTAGCGCACCACGTGCAGCACCGGGCCGAAGATCTCGCGTTGCAGCTCGTCGAAGCTTTCCAGCTCGATCAGGGTCGGCATGACGAAGGTGCCGCGTTTGACTTCTTCGGTGTCGGCGATAGCCACCTGGTACACATTGCGACCTTTATCGCGCATGCCCTGGATGTGCTTGTCGATGCCAGCCTTGGCTTCGGCGTCGATCACCGGGCCGATGTCCACCGATAGGCGCTCAGGGTTGCCGAGACGGCTTTCGGCCATGGCACCTTTGAGCATTTCGATGACGCGATCGGCGGAATCTTCCTGCAGGCACAGTACGCGCAGCGCCGAGCAGCGCTGACCAGCGCTGTCGAAAGCCGAGGACACCACGTCGATCACGACTTGTTCGGTCAGTGCCGAGGAGTCGACGATCATGGCGTTCTGGCCACCGGTTTCGGCGATCAGCGGAATCGGACGGCCCTGGCTGTCGAGACGGCCAGCGATGTTGCGTTGCAGCAGGCGCGCGACTTCGGTGGAACCGGTGAACATCACGCCTTTGACGCGCTCATCGCCGACCAGACCGGCGCCGACGGTTTCACCGCGACCCGGCAGCAGTTGCAGCACGCCTTCCGGAATTCCGGCTTCAAGCAGCAAACGCACGGCTTGAGCGGCAACCAGCGGAGTTTGTTCAGCCGGTTTGGCCAATACCGGGTTACCGGCAGCCAGTGCCGCAGCGACTTGGCCACTGAAGATCGCCAATGGGAAGTTCCACGGGCTGATGCATACAACTGGGCCCAATGGACGGTGGGCGTCATTGCTGAAATCGTTGCGAGCCTGCACCGCGTAGTAACGCAGGAAGTCGACGGCTTCGCGGACTTCGGCGATGGCGTTAGCGTAGGTCTTGCCGGCTTCGCGAGCCAACAGGCCCATCAGCGGCTGGATCTCGCCTTCCATCAAATCAGCGGCACGTTCCAGAATCGCTGCGCGTTCGGCCGGCGGGGTGGCCTGCCAGATCGGCGCAGCGTTCAGCGCGCATTGAATGGCGTTGTCGACGTCTTCGACGGTGGCTTCCTGAACGTGACCGACCACATCACGGTGATCTGCCGGGTTCAGCACGGGCGCAGGGGTTTCAGTGCTGGACGCGCAACCGAGCATCGGCGCGGCTTTCCAGTCGGTGTGGGCAGTGGCGAGCAGGGCGCAGGACAGCGAAGCCAGACGATGTTCGTTGGCCATGTCGATGCCGCTGGAGTTGGCGCGCTCAGCACCGTACAGATCACGCGGCAGCGGAATGCGCGGGTGCGGCAGGCCGAAGCCACCTTCCACGGTCGCCATCTGCTCGATCTGCGCTACCGGATCGGCCACCAATTCCTGAATCGAAATCGACTGGTCGGCGATACGGTTGACGAACGAAGTGTTCGCGCCGTTTTCCAGCAAGCGACGTACGAGGTAGGCGAGCAGGGTTTCGTGAGTACCGACCGGCGCGTACACGCGGCACGGACGGTTCAGCTTGCCTTCGGAAACTTTGCCTACAACTTGTTCGTAAAGCGGTTCGCCCATGCCGTGCAGGCACTGGAATTCGTACTGGCCGGGGTAATAGTTCTGACCGGCAATGTGGTAAATGGCCGACAGGGTGTGGGCGTTGTGCGTGGCGAACTGCGGATAGATGACTTCCGGCACCGACAGCAGTTTGCGTGCGCAAGCGATGTAGGAAACGTCGGTGTACACCTTGCGGGTGTAGACCGGATAGCCTTCCAGGCCTTCGACCTGGGCGCGCTTGATTTCGCTGTCCCAGTACGCGCCTTTCACCAGGCGGATCATCAGGCGATGACGGCTGCGACGGGCCAGATCGATCACGTAGTCGATCACGTACGGGCAACGCTTCTGGTAAGCCTGGATAACGAAACCGATGCCGTTCCAGCCAGTCAGTTGCGGCTCGAAACACAGGCGCTCAAGCAGATCCAGCGACAGTTCGAGACGGTCGGCTTCTTCGGCGTCGATGTTCAGGCCGATGTCGTATTGCTTGGCCAGCAGGGTCAACGACAGCAGGCGCGGGTACAGCTCGTCCATCACACGCTCGTACTGCGCACGGCTGTAACGCGGGTGCAGTGCCGACAGTTTGATGGAAATGCCCGGGCCTTCATAAATCCCACGACCGTGGGACGCTTTGCCGATCGAGTGGATGGCTTGTTCGTACGACGCCAGGTATTTCTGCGCGTCGTGCTCGGTCAGCGCCGCTTCACCGAGCATGTCGTAGGAATAACGGAAGCCCTTGGCTTCGAACTTACTCGCGTTGGCCAGCGCTTCGGCGATGGTTTCGCCGGTGACGAACTGCTCGCCCATCAGGCGCATGGCCATGTCGACGCCCTTGCGGATCATCGGCTCGCCGCTCTTGCCGATGATGCGGCTCAAGGACGACGTCAGGCCGGCTTCGTTGTGCGTCGAGACCAGTTTGCCGGTCAACAGCAAGCCCCAGGTTGCGGCGTTGACAAACAGCGACGGGCTGTTGCCCAGGTGTGGGTGCCAGTTGCCGGTGCTGATCTTGTCGCGGATCAGCGCATCGCGAGGGCCCTTGTCCGGGATACGCAGCAGCGCTTCGGCCAGGCACATCAGCGCCACGCCTTCCTGGGACGACAGGGAAAATTCCTGCAGCAGACCCTGAACAATGCCTGCACGACCGCCGGCACTTTTCTGGTTACGCAGTTTTTCCGCGATAGATGCGGCGAGTTTGTTGGTGGCTTCGGCCATTGGCGCTGGCAGGCGAGCCTGCTCGATCAGCATTGGCACCACTTCCGGCTCAGGGCGGCGGTAAGCGGCAGTGATCGAAGCGCGCAGTACGGATTGCGGCAGGATGCTCTCGGCGAACTCCAGGAAGCACTGGTGTGCGTGATCGGCGTGGACTTCGCCCGCCTCATCGGCGTCCTTGGCGGTCAAACCGTTCAGCTCGGTCAGGGTTGCACCACCCTCGAGTTTTTCCAGGTAATTGAAAATTGCCTGCTTGATCAGCCAGTGCGGCGTGCGATCAATCGAGGTTGCGGCGGCCTTCAGGCGCTCGCGGGTTGGGTCATCGAGTTTGACCCCAAGGGTGGTGGTAGCCATATTTTTATCCTCATGGTTGCCACAGTTGCGTGGCATCAGCTGGCCGCAAGATTAGCCGCGCACTGAAAGAGGTGCAACCGGGTGCAACCCTTTTTTTGTCGGAATAATAGGCAGCTCGTCAGGAATTATTTTCTGGTACGAAAGTGCTGCTCCTGCTTGGTGCTTTTGCTTCTAGCAAAGGGCCATGACTGCCACAAAAGGGAGCAAAAACGGGGTTATTGTCGATAAATCCGACTAGGTGCAACTAATTCTCGCGAAACTGGTTGCACCTTATTTGATTTGTTGCATAGCATTCGCGCCCTAGGTGCAACCGGGAATAACCCGGTGTACCGGCTGATGGCTTTCCTGGGGAAACATCAGTCCTAAATGCGCGGGATCCCGGATCGTCTGCCAAACGTCGTCGTTTGCGTGCGGTTCACCACCGCCGCTACATAAAAACAAAGCCAGGGCGTAACTTAATGAGCGTTAGCAATCCAACCCTGATCACGTTCGTGATCTACATCGCAGCAATGGTGCTGATCGGCTTCATGGCCTATCGCTCCACCAACAACCTTTCTGACTATATTCTGGGCGGCCGTAGCCTGGGCAGCGTTGTTACGGCGCTATCTGCCGGTGCTTCCGACATGAGCGGCTGGTTGTTGATGGGCCTGCCGGGCGCCATCTACATGTCCGGTCTGTCCGAAAGCTGGATCGCCATCGGCCTGATCGTCGGTGCCTACCTGAACTGGTTGTTCGTTGCTGGCCGTCTGCGTGTGCAGACCGAGCACAACGGCGATGCTCTGACCCTGCCGGACTACTTCTCCAGCCGTTTCGAAGACAAAAGCGGCCTGCTGCGCATCATTTCGGCGATCGTGATTCTGGTGTTCTTCACCATTTACTGCGCTTCCGGCATCGTCGCTGGCGCCCGTCTGTTCGAAAGCACCTTCGGCATGTCCTACGAGACAGCGCTGTGGGCCGGTGCTGCGGCGACGATTGCCTACACCTTCGTTGGCGGTTTCCTCGCGGTGAGCTGGACTGACACCGTACAAGCCACGCTGATGATTTTCGCGCTGATCCTCACGCCGATCATCGTCCTGCTGGCCACCGGCGGCGTCGACACCACGTTCCTCGCTATCGAAGCCAACGATCCAAGCAACTTCGACATGCTCAAAGGCACCACTTTCATCGGCATCATCTCGCTGATGGGCTGGGGTCTGGGCTACTTCGGTCAGCCGCACATTCTGGCGCGCTTCATGGCCGCTGACTCGGTGAAGTCGATTGCCAACGCCCGTCGCATCTCCATGACCTGGATGATCCTGTGCCTGGGCGGCACCGTGGCTGTGGGCTTCTTCGGTATCGCTTACTTCTCGGCACACCCGGAAGTTGCCGGTCCCGTGACCGAGAACCACGAGCGCGTGTTCATCGAACTGGCCAAGATCCTCTTCAACCCATGGATTGCCGGTGTGTTGCTGTCGGCGATTCTGGCGGCTGTGATGAGTACCCTGAGCTGCCAGTTGCTGGTGTGCTCGAGCGCCCTGACCGAAGACTTCTACAAAACCTTCCTGCGTAAATCCGCCTCCCAGGTTGAACTGGTCTGGGTCGGCCGCGCCATGGTGCTGTTGGTTGCACTGATCGCCATCGGCCTGGCTGCCAACCCGGAAAACCGCGTACTGGGCCTGGTGTCCTACGCTTGGGCTGGTTTCGGTGCTGCGTTCGGTCCGGTGGTGCTGATTTCGGTGATCTGGAAAGGCATGACCCGCGACGGCGCACTGGCCGGTATCCTGGTCGGCGCGATCACCGTGGTGGTCTGGAAGCATTTCGAACTGCTGGGTCTGTACGAAATCATTCCGGGCTTCATCTTCGCCAGCCTGGCCATCTTCATCGTCAGCAAACTCGGCGCGCCGACTGCTGGCATGGTGCAGCGCTTCGAAGCGGCGGAAAAAGATTTCCACCTGAACAAGTGATTGTTCTGAGCTAGCGCTCACGCGAAAACGGCCCGTTTCCTACAGGAGGCGGGCCGTTTTTTTGTGTCTGTGATTTATCTGATTCACCGCGCTCCCCTGTAGGAGTGAGCCTGCTCGCGATAGCGTTGTGTCAGTCGACATCAATGCTGAATGTCAGACCGCTATCGCGAGCAGGCTCACTCCTACAGGGTATGGTGGTGGGTTTGGGGGATTTGTCTGTAGTTGAAGGCGCTGCTTTTTGCAGGGTTTTTCAACAATAGAAGTAGGAGAAATCTGATTTTCCCGTCACCCATTCATCACCCCTTGCCCCTCATGCAGAATCGCCCGCCCTCACACTGCAGAGAGACATCGGATGTTCGCGCCTGCCAATCAACCGCGTTTCACGTTGACCCTCGAAGGCGCCCAGCATGACCTCAAAGTCCTTGAGTTCACGGGCAAGGAAGCCATCAGCCAACCGTTTCGTTTCGAGCTGGAACTGGTCAGTGAGCGGCCCGATCTGGACCTCGAAAGCCTGCTGCACTGTCAGGCGTTTCTGAGTTTTGATGCTCAGGGCTCCGGCGTTCACGGTCAGATTTATCAGGTCGGGCAGGGCGATTCCGGGAAACGTCTGACGCGTTATCACTTAAGCCTTGTCCCGCGTCTGGCGTACCTCGCGCACCGCATCAATCAGCGGATCTTTCAGCATCAAACAGTGCCGCAAATCGTCGCGCAGGTACTCAAGGATCACTCGATCCTGCGCGATGCTTTTGAATTCCGCCTCGGCAGTGAATACCCGCCGCGTGAATATTGCGTGCAGTACGCCGAGAGTGATCTGGCGTTCATTCAGCGGCTGTGTGCCGAAGTCGGCATTCATTACCACTTTCAGCACAGTCCTGAAGGACATGTTTTGGTGTTCGGCGATGATCAGACGGTGTTTCCACGCCTCGCCGAACCAACGTTGTATTTGCCGGGCAGCGGCATGGCCGGTGGCGCGCCGGCGATCAATCGTTTCAACGTTCGCGTGGAAACCCGCACCAGCGTGGTGACCCGACGCGATTACAACTTCATCAAGCCGCGGCTGCAGTTGCAAAGCCGTGTCGACGGCGAGCAGCGCCCGGTGCTCGAGGACTATCACTTCCCCGGCCAATTCAACGATCGTGAAACCGGCAAGCACCTCGCTCAGCGGGCACTTGAGCGACATGTCGCCGATTTCCGTCAGGCCGAGGGCATCAGCGACGAATCCGCGTTGGTTTGCGGACATTTCCTGCAATTGATCGACCATCCGCGCCACGACTGGAATGACCTGTGGCTGCTGACCACGGTTGAACACCATGGTCGCCAGCCGCAAGTGCTGGAGGAGTCGGTGACCAGCGATGGCGAAGCTTTCCAGGGTTACCGTAATACCTTTCTCGCGACGCCATGGGACGTGTTCTTCCGCCCGGCGCTGGGGCCGGAGAAGCCGCGCATGCTTGGCTATCAACCGGCGGTGGTAACCGGGCCGAGCGATACGGAAATCCACTGCGACGAGTACGGTCGGGTCAAGGTGCAACTGGCCTGGGATCGCGACGGCGAGTTGAACGAACATTCCAGTTGCTGGCTGCGCGTGGCCACTAACTGGGCCCATGACCGTTACGGCAGCGTGTTGATTCCGCGAGTCGGCATGGAAGTACTGATCGGCTTCATCGATGCCGACGCCGACAAACCGCTGGTGATGGGTTGTCTGCCCAACGCCGCGACACCGGTGCCGCTGGATCTACCGGCGGACAAGACCCGCAGCATTTTCCGTAGCCAGAGCAGCCCCGGCGGGGGCGGCTACAACGAACTGCGCATCGAGGATCGCAAGGGCGCCGAAGAAATCTACCTGCGCGCCCAGCGCAACTGGACGCAGCATGTGTTGCACGACCAGCAAGTGCAGGTCGACAACCAGCGCAGCATTGTCGTCACCGGCATCGCCAAACATGAATTGAAGGCCGACGAACGACGCATCACCCACGGCCAGCGGCAGACCGAAGTGAAGCAGGACGATCATCTGACGGTGGCGGGCGATCGGCATATCCGCGTGAGCAATCAGGCGACCAGCGCCAGTGCGCAGTTCCACGTCAGCGCCGGTCAGCAAGTGGTCATTGACGGTGGCGCGAGTGCGACGATTCAGGCCGGCGGGCAATGGATCAACATCGGCCCCGGCGGCATTTTCAGCAGCGTGCCGATTGTTGTAGGTGGGGCGCCGATGGCAGCGATGAATGCAGCGCCGGTTGTCCCGGGATTACCGGAGAAACTCGCCGCCGCGCCGGCAGCCATGCTGACCGCCGCACAAATCATGAGCTTCAAGGGTGATGCGCCATTCTGCGAAGAGTGCGAGCGTTGCAAGGACGGTCTCTGTGCAGCCTGATTTTCTTTTGCCTGCTGATTGGTTGGCGCGGGAGCCGTTGAAAGTGTCCGAGCAATTGTTCGTGGTGTTCAGCAATGCCAGCGAGGCGAAGCCGCTTGAGGCCTGGCCAGAAGCGGCGAGTCCGATCTGGGCCGAGACGATCTATGCCGAGTGGGATGCGGTGATGCCTTACGTGGGAATTGTCGCCGCCGACAGTGAGTTTCTGCATTGGATCGCAACCAACGAGTCACAGGATTGGGGTTGGCTGGCGGTTTCTTCGGCGAGCCTTGAAGAGGTGGTGGCGCACTTTCGCAGCCTGACCCAAGTGCTGATGCCTGGCGGCAAAACGGTGTTTTTTCGTTTTTGGGACGGGCGGTTTCTGTTGCCGATTCTTCAGGCCGGTGAGATGGATGCGGCGCAACTGTTTGCGCTGATCGGGCGTTGTTTGATCAATGGTCAGGCGCTGGAAATTGGTGGCAGGGCGCAGGTTTCGGGGCGGATATTTCCTTGGTGGCAGGTGCCGGAATCGGTGCTGGCGCAGCAGGGTAATGACGTTCGAACGGCTAATGCGTTGCAGTGGTTGAGCGAAGAATATCCGGTTCTTTTCGAGGCCTTTCCCGAGGCGGTTTTGCGTTGCAAGGTGAGGCGGTTTTTTCAGGTTTCAATGTCGGAAGAATCGTCGCAATCGGCGTTGCTGGCGTTTTTGCTGGCAGAGTCGGAGTGAGTTTTCGGGGCGAAGGTCTCGGACGATTCCTTCGAGTTGCGGCGGTTTTCATGAACTGGTGGGCGGTGGGTTGCAGGGATAGTCTTTTCGTTGTCACTGCGAGAGCGGTGACAGGGCGTAGGACCCCTGTGAAATTCACCGCGCACCAGCGTTGTCGTTTGATTGCGGCACTTAATATGTGTCCGTAGCATCGTTTGCGGCAGCTGTGCGCGGGAACGCTTCGGCGTGACTGAGTTTGGTGGGTTTCTCAGTTTCCTACTCTCGCGTACGGCTGCCACCTATACCCGTAGGAAGGTCACTTGGCAGCCTCTCTAAACCTACTGAGGTAAAACTGATATGACTATGCTTAAACCCGATCCACCCTACGAAAAAATCATCCCCCATCCCGACAACCGCTTCATGGCCCTCACCGGCAATTGCAGTGACATGCCGACTCTGTTCATCGACACCCACGTGCCCCTCGACATCCTCATGGACGCCGCCAACCACCGTTTGCGCGCCGTGATCCAGGTGCTGGAAAACATGTGCATGCGCGGCTCGGTCGAATGCGACTCCGTCATCCTCAGCGACTTCGCCCAGCTCTGCGTAATTCCTTTGCGCGACGGCTGTGATGTGCTCGATGTCATCGGCAGGCGCCTGCGCAGCATGACCGCCTGAAAAAGATCAAAAGATCGCAGCCTGCGGCAGCTCCTACACCGGAATAACGTTCACCCTGTAGGAGCTGCCGAAGGCTGCGATCTTTTGATGTTGATGGCGATCGGAGCGTCAGTCGGAAATGTACGCGTCCTGAGTGTTGATAAAGCGGTTGAACGCCTCGGAGTTGTAGACCTTCAGGCACGCAAGGAACACTACTTTTTCATTCGAGTATTTGCTGTTTGAAGATGTCTGCTCGTAAGCCGTTAATACGTAGCTTCGGGTTTCTTTGTAGGGATCGTGCAGCACCTGCAGTGTGTCTTCATTTTGCAGAATGGTATGCATGCCTTTGCCCATGAACGAATAAGCATTGGCGGACAGTGCAATGTCTTTTTCCAGCGCGGAGCGTTCGTTGAATGGCTTTAGAATGCAGTGGCTCAGGCCGTAGTTCTTTAGTGTCTGGCGTGCCTGTTCAATGTGGGTTTCGTCGGCAAGGGCGAGGTATGGGCCAAGCAGGCTGAATAAGCAGATGATCAGATATCGCATGAGTTTTTGACTTCCTGTCGCTTATGTTTTGCCAGTGTAATGCCATAAAAGCAAAGCCCCTCACCCTAGCCCTCTCCCAGAGGGAGAGGGGACTGACCGAGTCGTCTGGGTGATGTACGCCGACCTGCGACTTCAGCGGTGAACTTGGTTTGGTCAAGCCTGGATGGTGGTGTTCTTTCGGGGGACTGACCGAGTTCTGGGTGATGTACGCCGACCTGCGACTTCAGCGGTGAACTTCGCTTGGCCAAGCCTGAGATCACGCTGATCTTTCAGGTCGATGTCACTCGCAAGATCACCACCGTCAGTTCCCTCTCCCTCCGGGAGAGGGCTAGGGTGAGGGCAGGCTTTTGTCCGCTCGGCCGCCAACCCCTGACTTGCCGCGCGGTAAAAGGTAAACTTTGCGCCCTTCGCAGGAGCAGCCATGAATTATCGTCACGCCTTCCATGCCGGCAATCACGCCGATGTGTTCAAACACCTGACCTTGACCCGCCTCATCGCCCTGATGTCGCGCAAGGAGCAGCCGTTTGCCTATCTCGACACGCACGCCGGCATCGGTCTGTATGACTTGCAGGGCGATCAGGCCAATCGCACCGGCGAATATCTGGAAGGCATCGCGCGCTTGTGGGATCAGCCGGATCTGCCGGCGCTGACCGCCGACTACATGAAGGTGCTGCACGAGATGAACCCGGATGGCCAGTTGCGCTATTACCCGGGTTCGCCGGAGCTGGCGCGGCGTCTGACCCGGCCGCAGGATCGGGTGATGCTCAATGAGAAGCACCCGGAAGACGGCGTGCTGTTGAAAGACAACATGGCCGGTGATCGTCGGGTCAAGGTGCATCTGGGTGAGGGCTGGCACGTGCCGCGGGCGATGTTGCCGGTGCAGGAGAAGCGTGCGGTGATGTTGATCGACCCGCCGTTCGAACAGCTCGATGAAATGCAGCGTTGCGCGGCGTCGTTGAAAGAGGCGATTGGTCGGATGCGTCAAACCGTGGCAGCGATCTGGTATCCGGTGAAGGATCAGCGTGCGTTGCGGCGTTTCTATCAGGATCTGGCTGGCACCGGTGCGCCGAAACTGCTGCGCGTGGAACTGCTGGTGCATCCGCTGGATACGCCGAACAGCTTGAACGGTTCCGGGATGGCGATTGCCAATCCGCCGTGGGGGCTGGAGGAAGAATTGCGTGAGCTGCTGCCGTGGTTGTCCAAAAAATTGGGCCAGACCCAGGGTGGGTGGCAGATGGATTGGTTGATTGCCGAGAGCTGATCAACGGCAAGATCAAAAGATCGCAGCCTGCGGCAGCTCCTACAGTGATCGTTCCCATGCTCTGCGTGGGAACGCCTCAATGGGCGCTCTGCGTCCGCTTTGGGACGCAGAGCGTCCCGGGTTGCATTCCCACGCGGAGCGTGGGAACGATCAACCGGCGGAGTTAGTTACCCGCCAGGCTCGGTGGCATGCACACGCCGGTGCCGCCAATCCCGCAGTAGCCCTCAGGATTCTTCGCCAGATACTGCTGGTGATACTTCTCAGCGAAGTACACGGTCGGCGCCTGTTCGATCTCGGTGCTGATTTCGCCCAGGCCTGCCTTCGACAGCTCAGCCTGATAGGTCGCCTTGCTCTTCAGCGCTGCGTCCAGATGCTCTGGCGAAGTTGCGTAGATCACCGAGCGATACTGCGTGCCGATGTCGTTGCCTTGGCGCATGCCCTGCGTCGGGTTGTGCAGTTCCCAGAACATCGCCAGCAGCTCTTCGTAGCTGACTTTGGCCTTGTCATACACCACCAATACCACTTCAGCGTGGCCGGTCAGGCCCGAGCATACTTCTTCGTAGGTCGGGTTCGGTGTGAAGCCGCCGGCATAACCGACGACCGTGCTGACCACGCCTTCACGCTGCCAGAAGCGCCGCTCGGCGCCCCAGAAGCAGCCCAGACCGAAGATCGCAAAATCGACGTCCTGAAAAAACGGGCCAAGCAACGGGGTTTCTTCGAAGACGAAGTGCTTTTCAGGCAGGGTCATCGCGGTTTCGCGGCCGGGCAGAGCTTGTTCTTTGGTCGGGAGCACGTTTTTGTTCACCAGAATTTCCGAGCGCAGAACCATGATCGTTCCTCTCAGTCAGGTTGGATGTAAAAAGTCAGACCGCCAGTGTGCCCAATGATGCCCGACTTCGCACTATCCAATGCAGGAGCTGCCGAAGGCTCGGGCCGCGATCGGACGATCTTTTGACCTTGTCTTTGAAAAACAGGATCAAAAGATCGCAGCCTGCGGCAGCTCCTACATGAGGGGTGGCGGGGGTTAGAGGCAGAGCGGGCCGCGCGGGTAGCGCTTGAGCGCCTGGATCAGTTCGCCGCCGGGGATCGGTCGGTCGAACAGGTAGCCCTGGCCGACGTCGCAACGGTGGCGGCGCAGGAACGCCAGTTGCTCGGCAGTCTCGATACCTTCGGCCACAACCTTGAGCTTGAGGTTGTGCGCCATGGCGATCACCGCTGAGGTGATTTCCATGTCGTCCTGGTTGTCGGGGATTTCGTGGATGAAGCTGCGATCGATCTTGATGATGTCGATCGGGAATTTCTTCAGATAGCTGAGCGACGAGTAACCGGTGCCGAAGTCGTCCATGGCCAGCGTCAGCCCGAGACGCTTGAGCTGATCGAGCTGCAAGTGGGTGTCTTCGGTGGCTTCCAGCAGCAGGCCTTCGGTCAGTTCCAGCTCGAGCAGGTGGGCCGGCAGCGCTTCTTCCTTGAGGATGTTGGCGATGGACGCCACCAGATCAGGGTCGGAGAACTGCTTCGGCGACAGGTTGATCGCCACTTGCAGATTGCCCATACCGGCGGCGGTGAGCGATTTGCTCATGCGACAGGCCTGACGCGCAATCCACTTGCCGATCGGAATGATCAGGCCGGTTTCTTCCGCCACGCTGATGAATTGATCCGGGCGAATCATCCCGCGCTCCGGGTGGTTCCAGCGCAACAGTGCTTCCATCCCCAGCAAACGACCGCTGCGCAGGCATAGCTTCGGCTGATAGAACACATCCAGCTCATTCTGCGTCAGCGCGCGGCGCAGATTGTTCTCGACGAACAGTTTGTAGCTGGCCTCGGCGTTCAGCGCCTCGGTGAAGACTTGTACTTGATGCTTGCCGTTGGCCTTGGCCTTGTGCAGCGCCAGACCGGCGTTACGCATCAGGGTTTGCGGATCACGACCGTGCAGCGGCGCGCAGGCCAGGCCCACGGAGCCGGTGACGCTGATCAACTGGTTGTCGACGAACATCGGCTTGTCGAGGGTCGCCAGCAACTGGTTGGCGATTTTCTGGCCAGTCGCAAGGTCGGTCTCGTCGAGTAGCACGGCAAATTCGTTACTGGCGAAACGTGCGAGGCTGCCACTCGGGCTCAGGCTGTTGCGCAGACGCCGGGCCAGACTGATCAGCAGCTTGTCGCCGGTCTGGTGGCCGAGGCTGTCGTTGATCCGCTTGAAGTTGTCGATGTCGACCAGCAACAGGCTGATCGGGGTATCGCTATCCCGGGCGAAGCGTTCGTCCAGGTTACGGATAAACGCCGGGCGGTTACCGAGGTTGGTCAGGTTGTCGGTGTACGCCAGACGCTCGATGCGCTGCTGCGCCAGTTTGGTCTGGGTGATGTCTTCGTAGATGCCGATGTAGTGCGTCAGCTCACGGTTGTCGCCGTAGACCTTGGAGATCGACAACTGGCCCCAGTACGGTTCGAGGTTCTTCCGGCGGCTTTTGAATTCGCCCTGCCAACTGTTGCTCTTGGCCAGCGCGGAAGGCGCGTCGAATAGCAGCTCGCTGAGGTTTTCCAGGGCCGGTAGCTCGGACAGGCGCTGGCCGTGGACTTCTTCGGTGGTGTACTGGGTGATGGCGGTGAAGCTCGGGTTGACGTATTCGACCACGCCGTCGCAATTGACCAGCAAAAACGCGTTGGCGCTTTGCTCGACCGCCCGCTGGAACAGGTGCAGGGCGCTGGTGGCAGTGCGGCGGTTGTGGTTGTTGATGACTTGCGCGAACTGGTCGGCGAGCTCACCGGCAAAGGCGATTTCATCCGACTGCCAGGCACGGGTCATGCCTGTCTGCTCCAGACACAGCACGCCGACGACCTGGCCGTCGACACGGATGCTGGCATCGAGCATTGCGTTGACGTCCCGCGGGCGCAGCGCCTCGGCCATCTCGCGGGTGCGCGGGTCACGCATGGCATTGTGTGCGTCGATGGCGCGGCTGCTGTGCAACGCTTCCATGTAGTCAGGGAAGGTACTGACGTCGATCACGTCCGGCAGGATGTATTCCTGCGTCGTGCGGTGATACGCGGAGATCGGTACCAGTTGCTGGCCTTCGAGGTTCCACAGGCTGGCGCAGTCGATTTCATAGATATCGCAGGCGCATCGGGTAATCAGTTCGGCGGCTTCCTGCAACGAGTTGTGCGTGCTGTAGCGCTGACGCGCGAGCAACAGAATCAAGTCCTGTTGGGCACGTACGCGTTCGAGGTGTTGCAGTTGTTCCTGCTGGGCGCGCTGGTTCAGTTCGAGGGCGATTTGCAGGCGCGAGTTCTGGGTTTCCAGATCGACCGAAGGCTGTAGCGGCTCTTCGGCGAACACTTCATCGACCGCTAGCAGGTAGCCGCGCAACAGATGACGGTTGTGTTGTTTGTAGGCTTCGCCAAGTTCGAGGATGCTTAGCGCCCCGGCCGCAGTGTGCAGGGTATAGCGCACCAGATAATGTGGGCTGGCGGCCAGTTGTTGCTGGATCGCGTCATGCAGTTGATAGCGCGCTTCGGGCTCCATCAGGCTGGCGTAGGGTGAACCGACCAGAGCGCACAGCTCGACAGCCGGTTGACCGAATTGGCGTTCGCAGTTGGGATCGAGGAACAACATTGCCCAACTGGCTTCATTCAAGCGCTCGAAACGCAGCATGCCGAGCCGCGAGGGCACAGGCAACTGCGTCACTACCTCGGCCGCCATACGGCTGGCAGCATCGGGTTGGCTCTTCATGAAGGGAACTCGCTTGAAATATGCTGAACGCGGGGGCTCTCGCCCTCTTTAACGTTGCCTGCGGCAAGGTTGCATCATTGCGGCACTGACTGACAAGAGAGATGAAGGCCAAGTGCTATAAGAATGTGTCGGCTGCGTTGATCATTTCTCCAGCATGGGGGTGAAAAGATCCAAACTTCGCAGCCTGCGGCAGCCCCCTGCAGGGCAATGCGAGCAATGCAGGAGGTGCCGAAGGCTGCGATCTTTATCGCTTAGCGCAGTTTTACGGTGACCGACTGAAGTGGCTTGCCATCGCGATCATGGTAATTGATCAAAATATGATCACTCTCGACCAGCATATGAGCGAAGTTGTCCTGGCTGATGACTTCACTGGTCAATTCATGCACATAGTCACCCGCCGCCGTGCGCGCAAGGGGCTGATCGAGGACAAACGTTGACGCCTTGGCATACGGCAGCAGCTTGCTGTTGCACAGCGGCGAAGACACCACGGTGTGGATTTCGAAATCGGCATCCTCGCGATGGCGCAGGCGCGCAGTCAGCGAGCCGTGCACATCGCCGGAAACGATCACTACATTGTTTATCTTGTGCGTGCGCACGGTTTCCAGCAGCCGCAGTCGCTGCTCGGCAAAGCCTTGCCAGGCATCGTCGCCATTCGCTTGGCGATCCGGGAAGAACATCACGCTGGTGACGACAAACTTGACCCGCGCCTTGCTGTTGATCAGCCATTGGCATAAGGCATGTTCCTGAGCTTCATCGAAGATGCGGCGCTCAGCGCTCGACAGATCGCGTCGGCTGCGAGTGTCGGTGACAAACCATTCGATATCGGCATCGCTGAATTGATACCAGTAATGCTTGAGTGAAGCATGATCAAGTTGTCCGTTAGTTGTCAGTGCATAAGCCGGACTATGGCTGGCCTGGTATAGCTCGTATGCCGCCATGGCGTTGCGATATAACTCTTCATCTGAAGTTTCGGCATTCGCCGGCCAGTTATCTTCGATTTCATGATCATCAAGTATCATGTAAGTCGATGTACCCGACATCAGTCGTTTTATGCCCGGCTGTGAAAAGGCTGCGCGGTATTTGATGAGGATGTCTTTATAACTTCGATCGGGGGCGATGCGGTTCAGGTCATCGACATAAATCTGGTCGCCGGTCATGACGGTAGCGCTGATTGGCGGTTGCTGGCCTTCGATCAACTGGTTGATCGACGTAAAGATCCGGTCCCCCAGTAATGGCAGTACCGGCACGCCTGCCGTCAGGCGCAGATAGCGGCAGGAGCCGAGAATATAAGCGTGTGGCCGCAAGGGCTGGCTGCTGCGGGTACGCAAGCGATAAATCTCCCGCGGCCATTGCAGTGGCAATTCTGCGACGCTGTCCACGGTGTGGACCGGGCTCATCGGGCTGAACCAGCCGGTTTGAAATTCATACTCGGTATCCTCCAGCAAGTCCTGCAGGATGAATACTTCACACATGTCGCGTAGTTCGCCAAGTCTGCTGAACAGGGTGTTTGACCATGCTTGTGAGTTGCTCGGCCGATAACGCAGTCCGGCAAATACTTGTAGATTCTTTTGATATTCACCACGGACGAATATGCGTGCGTGGTTAGTTGTGCTGTGGCCAATAATGGGGCCGATCGTAGGTTTTAACATATTCGAGTCCATTCGAATGAGTGAAGGAAAGCGCATGCGCTGCGCAAAAGTTGATGCCCTGACTTTGTTGTCGCAAGACTAGTTGCCGACAGAATAAAAATATCGGTGTGAAGTGGATTCAGGTCGTAGCCGATCTCAACGGGCTTTGTAGGAAAAGTACCAGTTGATAAAACTCAGGCAAAAAAAGCCCCGCCAAATTGACGGGGTTGAGGTGCGAGCGTGTGGCGCTCGAAAACGTGAAACACAAGCGGCCCGCCGTTACTGGAGGGCCGCCTGGGATTACAGCAGGATGGTGCGGATGTCCGCCAGCAGGCTGCCCAGACGCTGGGTGAAGCGTGCGGCAGCGGCGCCGTTGATCACACGGTGATCGTAGGACAACGACAGCGGCAGCATCAGTTTCGGCTGGAAGGCTTTGCCGTCCCAGACTGGCTGGATGGTTGCCTTGGAAACACCGAGGATCGCCACTTCCGGCGCGTTGACGATCGGCGTGAAGCCGGTGCCGCCAATGTGGCCGAGGCTGGAAATGGTGAAGCAGGCGCCCTGCATGTCGTCAGCAGTGAGCTTCTTGTCGCGGGCTTTGGCGGCCAGCGCAGCGGCTTCGGCTGCCAGTTGCAGCAGGCTCTTCTGGTCGACGTTCTTGATGACCGGTACCAGCAGGCCATCCGGGGTGTCGACGGCGAAGCCGATGTTGACGTATTTCTTGCGGATGATCGCTTTGCCGCTTGGCGCCAGCGAACTGTTGAAGTCCGGCAGTTCCTTGAGCATGTGCGCGCACGACTTGAGCAGCAGCGGCAGGATGGTCAGCTTGACGCCAGCCTTCTCTGCAACAGCTTTCTGCGCAACGCGGAAGGCTTCCAGCTCGGTGATATCAGCCGAATCGAACTGAGTCACGTGCGGGATGTTCAGCCAGCTGCGGTGCAGGCTGGACGCGCCGATCTGCATCAGGCGAGTCATCGGCACTTCTTCGATTTCGCCGAAACGGCTGAAATCGACGACCGGAATCGGCGGGGTGCCCGCGCCTCCGGATGCGCCCGCAGCAGCGGCCGGTGCTTCCTTGGCCTTCTGCATCATCGCTTTGACGTAAACCTGCACGTCTTCTTTCAAGATACGACCGTGCGGGCCGCTGGCACCGACAGCGTTCAGCTCGACGCCGAACTCGCGGGCCAGTTGACGCACGGCAGGGCCGGCGTGAACTTTCGCACCCGGCTTGGCCGGTGCGGCGGCTGGAGCGGCAGCAGGTGCAGCGGCAGCCGGAGCAGCAGGTGCCGGAGTGCTCGGAGCAGCGGCGGCGGCAGCTGGCGCCGGGGCAGCAGCAGGGGCTGCGCCTTTGACTTTCAGCTTCAGAATCAGGTCGCCGGTACCGACTTCGTCATCCAGCTTGATGGAAACGCTTTCCACCACGCCAGCGGCAGGCGATGGAATTTCCATGCTCGCCTTGTCGGATTCCAGAGTGATCAGCGACTGGTCGGCTTCAACGCTGTCGCCAGCCTTGACCAACACTTCGATGATCTTGGCTTTGCCCGACGAACCGATGTCCGGAACGTGGATGTCCTGAACGCTGTCAGCAACCGGAGCTGCTGGCGCGGCCGCCGGAGCAGGCGCTGCGGCAGCGGCCGGAGCGGCGGCCGGAGCCGGGGCGGCAGCAGCAGGGGGGGCGGCGCCCGCCACTTCCAGATCCAGAATCAGGTCGCCAGTGCCGACTTCGTCGTTGAGCTTGACGCTGATGGCCTTGACCACGCCAGCGGCAGGCGACGGGATTTCCATGCTCGCCTTGTCGGATTCCAGAGGGATCAACGATTGGTCAGCCTCGACGGTATCGCCGACCTTGACCTGGATTTCGATGATCTGTGCCTTGCCCGACGAACCGATGTCCGGCACGTGCACTTGCTGAACCGATGCGGCAGCAGGGGCGGCGGCGGCGGGTGCAGCGGCAGCAGGCGCGGCAGCCGGTTTGGCCTCCGCTTTTGCAGCCGGAGCAGCAGCCGGAGCAGGGGCCGCTTCAGCGGCGCCCTCGACTTCCAGCTCAAGCAGTTCGTCGCCTTCTTTCAGACGGTCGCCCAGCTTCACTTTCAGGCTCTTGATGACGCCGGCTTTCGGGGCCGGCACTTCCATGCTGGCCTTGTCCGATTCCAGGGTCAGGATGCTCTGGTCGGCTTCGATACGGTCGCCGACCTTCACAAACAGTTCAATTACTTCACCTTCACCGCTGCCGATGTCAGGTACGCGAATGAGTTCGCTCACAAAATGTCTCCTCAGCAGTCCAGTGGGTTGCGTTTTTCCGGGTCGATGCCGAACTTGGTGATGGCTTCAGCCACAACCTTAGGTTCGATATCACCACGGTCAGCCAATGCTTCCAGGGCTGCCAACACCACGAAATGACGGTCGACTTCGAAGAAATGACGCAGTTTCTTGCGGCTGTCGCTGCGGCCGAAACCGTCGGTGCCCAGGACTTTGAATTCCTTGGACGGTACCCACTGACGGATCTGCTCGGCGAACAGCTTCATGTAGTCGGTAGAGGCAATGACCGGACCCTTACGGCCGTTCAGGCACTCTTCGACGTAGCTCAGCTTAGGCTTCTGGCCAGGCTTCAGACGGTTGCTGCGCTCGACAGCGAGGCCGTCGCGACGCAGTTCGTTGAAGCTGGTAACGCTCCACACGTCAGCGCCAACGTTGAACTCTTCACGCAGAATCTTCGCCGCTTCACGGACTTCACGCAGGATGGTGCCGGAGCCCATCAGCTGGACGTGGTGCGCCGCATCGCGGGTGTCTTCTTCGAGCAGGTACATGCCTTTCTTGATGCCTTCTTCGGCACCGGCCGGCATGGCTGGCTGCTGGTACGACTCGTTCATCACGGTGATGTAGTAGAAGATGTCCTGTTGCTCTTCGGTCATCTTCTTCATGCCGTCCTGAATGATCACCGCCAGCTCGTAGCCGTAGGTCGGATCGTAGGTGCGGCAGTTCGGGATGGTCGCGGCCAGCAGGTGGCTGTGACCGTCTTCGTGTTGCAGACCTTCACCGTTCAGGGTGGTCCGGCCGGCGGTGCCGCCGATCAGGAAGCCACGGGTACGGCTGTCGCCAGCGGCCCAGGCCAGGTCACCGATACGCTGGAAGCCGAACATCGAGTAGAAGATGTAGAACGGCAGCATCGGCTGGTTGTGGCTGGAGTACGAAGTACCGGCAGCGATGAACGAGCTCATGGCGCCTGCTTCGTTGATGCCTTCTTCAAGGATCTGACCTTTCTGGTCTTCCTTGTAGAACATCACCTGGTCTTTATCGACTGGCTCGTAGAGCTGGCCGACGGACGAGTAGATACCGAGCTGACGGAACATGCCTTCCATACCGAAGGTACGGGCTTCGTCCGGGATGATCGGAACGATGCGCGGGCCGATTTCCTTGTCCTTGACCAGTTGCGCGAGGATCCGCACGAAGGCCATGGTGGTGGAAATTTCACGGTCGCCGGAACCGTCAAGGATGGCCTTGAGGGTGTCCAGGTCCGGCGTCGGCACGCTGAAGCTTTGTGCGCGGCGCTGAGGTACGAAACCGCCCAGTGCAGTGCGACGCTCGCTGAGGTAGCGGGCTTCGGCGCTGTTTGGCTCTGGCTTGAAGAACGGCAGGTTCTCCAGCTCTTCGTCCTTGACCGGGATGTCGAAACGATCGCGGAACAACTTCAGGCTGTCGACGTCGACTTTCTTGGTGTTGTGCGCAGTGTTTTTCGCTTCGCCGGCACCGGTGCCATAACCCTTGATGGTCTTGGCCAGGATAACGGTTGGTTGTTCTTTGTGGTTGACCGCTTCGTGGTACGCCGCGTAGACCTTGTACGGGTCGTGGCCGCCACGGTTGAGTTTCCAGATCTCGTCGTCGGACAGATCAGCAACCATCGCCTTGAGTTCTGGCGTGTTGAAGAAATGTTCACGGACGAACGCGCCGTCTTTGGCTTTGTAGTTCTGGTACTCGCCGTCGATGACTTCGTCCATACGACGTTGCAGGATGCCGTCGACGTCTTTGGCCAGCAGTGGGTCCCAGAAACGGCCCCAGATGACTTTGGTCACGTTCCACTGAGCACCGCGGAACACGCCTTCGAGTTCCTGGATGATCTTGCCGTTGCCGCGAACCGGGCCGTCGAGGCGCTGCAGGTTGCAGTTGATGACGAAGATCAGGTTGTCCAGCTTCTCGCGGCCGGCCAGGGAGATCGCGCCCAGGGATTCCGGCTCGTCGCACTCGCCGTCGCCCAGGAAGCACCAGACTTTCTGTTTGCCCGGCTGGATGAAACCGCGGTGTTCCAGGTACTTCATGAAACGTGCCTGGTAGATCGCTTGAATCGGGCCCAGACCCATCGATACGGTCGGGAACTGCCAGAAGTCAGGCATCAGCCAAGGGTGAGGGTAGGACGACAGGCCCTGACCGTCGACTTCCTGGCGGAAGTTGTTCATCTGGTCTTCGGTGATGCGGCCTTCCATGAACGCACGGGCGTAAACGCCTGGCGAGGTGTGGCCCTGGAAGTAGATCAGGTCGCCGCCGTGTTCGTCGGTCGGGGCCTGGAAGAAGTAGTTGAAGCCGATGTCATACAGGGTCGCACTGGAAGCGAAGCTGGAGATGTGACCACCCAGGTCAGAATCTTTCAGGTTCGTACGCATTACCATGGCCATCGCGTTCCAGCGCACCAGCGAGCGAATGCGGCGTTCCATGAACAGGTCGCCAGGCATGCGTGCTTCGTGGGTTACCGGGATGGTGTTGCGGTAAGGCGTGGTGATGGCGTAAGGGAGCTGCGAACCGCTGCGGGTTGCGAGTTCACCCATACGGGTCATCAGATAGTGAGCACGGTCTTCGCCTTCTTTGTCGAGAACCGATTCCAGGGCGTCCAGCCATTCCTGGGTTTCGACGGGATCGAGGTCTTGCATGGCTTGCTCCAGGGCGGAAAGGCTTCCAGAATCGGTTGCCTGAGTTTGCGACTGGCCTTGTGGGCAGACGATTTAAAATTCTTGGATTGCCGACAGGTTGTTCCGGCGGCGTGTAGTTTTACTACAAATCTTTGAGCATTTCAGCCTTTCGGATGTATAGACGAGTAGTAAAACTACAGATGAAAGGCTTGTGGCCTCCGACTGCGTTGTGAGAATAATCGTTAAGGTTGGTCGATTACCATCCGTAAAAGGTGAAACTTTGATGCTGGATGCTAAAGAAGAAGAAATTTCAGCTATTTCTAACTTTTGTTCGACAGTCCTTCACGTAGCGGGTTTTCATCATTCACTACAAGCGGCCATTTACACGCCGATCAAGGATAGACCATGACCCTGCCCGTGCTTGCCGAACTGCCTGCCATTCTCCTGCCGTTGGTCACTCGATCCGAGCAGTCGTTCCGTACGGCCGTCGCCGCGCTTGAAGACGATCACGGCTTTGCCAACTGGACGCCAGAGCGCTGGGCGCAGTTCGCCCGCGTCACCGCCGCCAGCGAGTTTGTCATTGAACAGAGCGTTCGTGACCCTTTGATGTTGTTGGCGCTGGTGCAGTCCGGCGAGCTCGACCGGCCTTTTGCGCCGGGTGAATTGTGTGCGCAGATTTCTGCTGCCGTAAACGCGGCGCAAAGCGAAGACGAACTCGGTCGCGCCCTGCGCCGTCAGCGCGCCCGCCATCAGGTGCGGATCATCTGGCGTGACCTCACCCGTCAGGCCGATCTGGTGCAGACCTGCCGCGATCTCTCGGACATGGCCGACGCCACCATCGACCAGGCTTATCAATGGTTGTACAGCCGCCATTGCGAACAATTCGGTACGCCGACCGGGCGCCGCAGCGGTTTGCCGCAGCCGATGGTCATCCTTGGCATGGGCAAGCTCGGCGCCGTCGAGTTGAACCTGTCTTCCGACATCGACCTGATTTTCGCCTACCCCGAGGGCGGCGAAACGGTGGGCGTGAAACGCTCGCTGGATAATCAGGAATTCTTCATTCGTCTCGGCCAGCGCCTGATCAAAGCGCTGGATCCGATGACCGTCGACGGCTTCGTGTTCCGCGTCGACATGCGCTTGCGCCCATACGGTTCGTCCGGCGCGCTGGTGTTGAGTTTCAACGCGCTGGAGCAGTATTACCAGGATCAGGGCCGCGACTGGGAACGCTACGCGATGATCAAGGCGCGGGTGGTGGCTGGCGATCAGGTTGCGGGGGCGCAGTTGCTCGACATGCTGCGACCATTCGTCTATCGGCGTTACCTGGACTTCTCGGCGATCGAAGCGCTGCGCACCATGAAGCAGTTGATCCAGCAGGAAGTGCGGCGCAAAGGCATGGCCGACAACATCAAGCTCGGCTCCGGTGGTATCCGGGAAGTCGAGTTCATCGCTCAGGCCTTTCAGTTGATCCACGGTGGCCGCGACTTGAGCTTGCAACAGCGCCCTCTATTAAAGGTATTGAGTACGCTGGAGGGTCAGGGTTATCTGCCGCCGGCAGTGATCAGCGAGCTGCGCGAAGGCTACGAATTCCTTCGTTACACCGAACACGCGATTCAAGCGATTGCCGACCGCCAGACCCAGATGCTGCCGGATGGCGCGCAGGATCAGGCGCGCATCGCCTTCATGCTCGGTTTCGCCGATTGGGAGGCGTTCCACGAAAGACTGATGTTCTGGCGCGGCCGTGTCGCCTGGCACTTCGCGCAAGTGATCGCCGATCCCGACGAGGAAGACGGCACCGAAAGTGAAGTGGTGGTCGGCGGTGAATGGCTGCCGCTGTGGGAAGAAGAGCAGGACGAAGAGGCGGCTTGCCGACAGCTGGAAGAGGGCGGTTTCGCTGATGCGAGCAAAGCCCTGAAGGCGCTGGCCGGTTTGCGCAGCAGCCCGCAGTTGCGAGCGATGCAGCGACTGGGGCGTGAACGTCTCGATGCGTTTATTCCGCGTTTGCTGGCACAGGCAGTAGAGCACGCCAATCCCGATCTGGTGCTTGAGCGGGTGTTGCCGCTGGTGGAGGCGGTTGCCCGGCGTTCGGCTTATTTAGTCTTGCTCACGGAAAACCCCGGTGCGCTGCGGCGCTTGCTGACGTTGTGCGCGGCGAGCCCGTGGATTGCCGAGCAGATCACCCGCTTCCCGCTGCTGATGGATGAATTGCTTAACGAAGGGCGTTTGTTCAAGCCGCCATTGGCACCAGAGTTGGCCGCCGAATTGCGCGAGCGTCTGACGCGAATCCCGGAAGACGATCTCGAACAACAAATGGAAGCCCTGCGCCATTTCAAACTGGCGCACCGCCTGCGCGTCGCCGCCTCGGAAATCGCCGGCAGTCTGCCGTTGATGAAAGTCAGCGATTACCTGACCTGGCTGGCCGAGGCGATTCTCGAGCAGGTGCTGGCCCTGGCCTGGCGCCAGACCGTGGCCAAACACGGCACTCCGCTGCGCACCGACGGCACTTTGTGCGATCCCGGTTTCATCATTGTCGGTTACGGGAAAGTCGGCGGTCTGGAACTGGGACATGGTTCGGACCTGGATCTGGTGTTCATCCACGACGGCGACCCGCAGGCGGAAACCGACGGTGCCAAGCCGATTGATGGCGCGCAATTCTTCACCCGACTGGGGCAGCGGATCATTCATTTGCTGACGGCGCAGACCAACTCGGGTCAGCTCTATGAAGTGGACATGCGTCTGCGTCCGTCCGGTGCTTCGGGGCTGCTGGTGAGTTCGCTCGGCGCGTTTGCCCGCTATCAGGAAAATGAAGCCTGGACGTGGGAACATCAGGCCTTGGTACGGGCGCGGGTGCTGGTCGGCAGTCAGGATGTCGGTCAGGCGTTCGAGAAGGTTCGCGCGCAGGTGTTGGGCAAATCCCGCGATCTGGCAAAGTTGCAACAGGAAGTAAGCGAGATGCGCGCGAAGATGCGCGACAACCTCGGCACCAAGAGCACCGCGGCCGGCACAGCGGCAAATGCCTTCGACGCCACGGCGCCGTTCGACCTCAAGCAGGACGCCGGAGGTATCGTCGATATTGAATTTATGGTGCAATACGCGGCCCTGGCGTGGTCGCACAGCCACCCGCCATTGCTGCGCTGGACCGATAACATCCGCATTACGCAAGAGCTGGAACGCGAAGGGCTGATGCCCGCCGAAGACGCCAGCCTGTTGCGTGAGGCCTACAAAGCCTACCGCTCCGCCGCCCACCGGCAGGCCTTGCAGAAGGACCCGGGGGTGATTGCCGGAGACCAGTTTGTCGAAGAACGGCGGCAGGTTTTGCGGATATGGAAAGAGATGGGGCTAAGCTGAAACGCAGATGTAAGAATGAATGCAAAACCCTGTGGGAGTGAGCCTGCTCGCGATAGCGGAGTATCAGACGACAACAATGTTGAATGTAACGACCCCATCGCGAGCAGGCTCACTCCTACAATGGATCTGCGGTGAGTCGCAGATGTGTGAATAGATGCAAAACCATGTAGGAGCGAGCCTGCTCGCGATAGCGGAGTAACAGTCGACAGAAATGTTGAAGGTAATGACCCATCGCAAGCCGCCGGTGTTCCCACAGTGATTATCGAGGCGGGGAGGCGTAAATGCCTCCCCGGTTCGTTTTTGGAAACCACATGAATATTCTGATCGTTGGGCCCAGTTGGGTCGGTGACATGGTGATGGCGCAGACACTGTTTCAGTGTCTCAAACAGCGCCACCCGCAATGCGAAATCGACGTGCTGGCCCCCGAGTGGAGCCGGCCGATCCTTGAGCGCATGCCCGAAGTGCGCAAGGCCTTGAGCTTTCCGCTCGGCCACGGCGCGCTGGAATTGGCGACGCGTCGACGCATCGGCAAATCCCTGCGCGGTCAGTACGATCAGGCGATTCTGCTGCCCAACTCGCTGAAATCGGCGCTGGTGCCGTTCTTCGCCGGCATCCCGAAGCGCACCGGTTGGCGCGGCGAATTCCGCTACGGTCTGCTCAACGACGTGCGCACCCTCGATAAAGAACGCTATCCGCTGATGATCGAGCGTTTCATGGCCCTGGCCTATGAGCCGAACGCCGAACTGCCGAAACCGTATCCACGCCCAAGCCTGCAAATCGATCCGGTCACCCGCGAAGCAGCGCTGGCCAAATTCGGCCTGAGCCTCGATCGTCCGGTGTTGGCTCTGTGCCCCGGCGCCGAGTTCGGCGAATCCAAGCGCTGGCCGTCCGAGCATTACGCCAAAGTCGCCGAAGCGCGTATTCGCGAAGGCTGGCAGGTGTGGCTGTTCGGCTCGAAAAACGATCACGCGGTCGGCGAAGACATCCGCGCGCGGCTGATCCCGGGCCTGCGCGAAGAATCGGTCAATCTCAGTGGCGGCACCTCGCTGGCCGAGGCCATTGATTTGATGTCCTGCGCCGACTCGGTGGTGTCCAACGACTCCGGTCTGATGCACGTCGCCGCTGCGCTGAACCGCCCATTGGTGGCGGTCTACGGCTCGACGTCGCCGGGCTTTACCCCGCCGTTGGCCGAGCACGTCGAAGTGGTCCGGCTGGGGCTTGATTGCAGCCCGTGTTTCGACCGTACCTGCCGCTTCGGCCATTACAACTGCCTGCGCCAACTGATGCCGGACGCAGTCAACGATGCCTTGCAGAAACTGCAGGGCTCCGTGGTCGAGGTTCATTAAGTTGCGGGTACTGCTGATCAAGACTTCATCGCTGGGCGACGTGATTCACGCGTTGCCGGCGCTGACCGACGCCGCCCGGGCGATCCCCGGGATCAAGTTCGACTGGGTTGTTGAAGAAGGCTTCGCCGAGATTCCGACCTGGCACCCGGCCGTCGATAAAGTGATTCCGGTGGCGATCCGCCGCTGGCGTAAAAACATCTGGAAGACCATTACCAGCGGCGAGTGGAAACGCTTCAAGCAAAGCGTGCGCGCGAACAAATACGACTTGGTCATCGACGCTCAGGGTCTGCTGAAAAGCGCCTGGCTGACCCGTTACGTCAAAGCGCCGGTGGCCGGTCTCGACAAAGGCTCGGCCCGTGAGCCGATGGCTGCGCGTTTCTATGACCGCAAACTGGCCGTGGCCCGTGGGCAACACGCCGTCGAGCGTGTGCGGCAGTTGTTCGCCATCGCCCTTGGCTACGACTTGCCGAAAGGCTTGGGCGATTACGGCCTCAACGTCGAGCGTCTGGTCGAGCTGCCGCGCAAAAACGCTTTTGTGGTGTTTCTTCACGGCACGACTTGGGACACCAAACACTGGCCGGAAAGCTACTGGCGCGAACTGACCGAACGCGTCGGCTATCTTGGCGTCGGCGTCAAACTGCCGTGGGGCAACCCGCAGGAAAAGGCCCGTGCCGAGCGTATTGCCGCCGGTTTCAAGCACGCCGAAGTGCTGCCGAAGCTCAATCTGGCCGGCGTCGGCAAAGTTCTTGCCGGGGCGCAAGCCTGTGTAGCGGTGGACACCGGTCTCGGCCACTTGGCCGCTGCGCTGGACGTGCCGACCATCTCGCTGTTCGGCCCGACCAATCCGGGTCTGACCGGCGCCTACGGCAAATTGCAGATTCACCAGGCCAGCGACTTCCCGTGCGCGCCGTGCCTGCAAAAGAAATGTACCTATCAACCGACCGCGCAGGATGCCCGTCAGTTTGACCTGAAGCGTGAGCAGCCGCTGTGCTTCACGCGTCTGAACCCCGAGCGTGTCGCCAGCCGACTGAGCACGTTGTTAATGGCTGAGGAGCTGCGCTGATGCAATTGGCATTCGTCCTGTACAAATATTTCCCGTTCGGTGGCTTGCAGCGCGACTTCATGCGCATCGCCCTCGAATGCCAGAAACGCGGACATCAGATCCGCGTCTACACGCTGATCTGGGAAGGCGATGTGCCGCCCGGTTTCGAAGTGCTGGTGGCGCCGGTCAAGGCGTTCTTCAACCATCGTCGCAATGAAAAGCTCAGCGCGTGGATGGCAGCGGATCTGGCCAAACGCCCGGTGGATCGTCTGATCGGCTTCAACAAGATGCCCGGTCTGGACGTTTATTACGCCGCCGACGGCTGCTTCGAAGACAAGGCGCAGAACCTGCGCAATTCGCTGTACCGCCGCTGGGGCCGTTATCGCCACTTCGCCGAGTACGAGCGCGCGGTGTTCGCCAAAGACGCGAAGACCGAAGTGCTGATGATTTCCGAAGTGCAGCAGCCGTTGTTCATCAAGCATTACGACACGCCGCTTGAGCGCTTCCACCTGCTGCCGCCGGGCATCGCTCAGGATCGTCGCCGTCCAGCGGATGCTGATGAAATCCGCGCCGGTTTCCGCGCTGAATTCAATCTCAAGGATGACGAGCTGCTGCTGGTGCAGATCGGCTCCGGCTTCAAGACCAAAGGCGTTGATCGCAGCCTGAAAGCGCTGGCCGCATTGCCCGCGGAACTGAGAAAGCGCACCCGGCTGTTTGTAATCGGCCAGGATGACCCCAAATTGTTCCAGATGCAGAGCGCGACTTTGGGCCTGGGCGATAACGTGACGTTCCTCAAGGGGCGCAGCGATATCCCGCGTTTCCTGCTTGGCGCCGATCTGTTGATCCATCCGGCGTACAACGAAAACACCGGCACGGTATTGCTTGAGGCGCTGGTCGCCGGGCTTCCGGTGCTGGTCAGCGCGGTCTGCGGTTATGCCCATTACATCGCTGAGGCCGACGCCGGGCGAGTGCTGGACGAACCGTTCGATCAGGCGCAGCTGGCGCAATACCTGACTGACATGTTGAAAGACGACGCTGCACGCGCGGCCTGGAGCCGCAATGGTCTGGCCTTCGCCGAGACGGCCGACCTCTACAGCATGCCGCAGCACGCGGCCGATGTGATTCTGGCGGAGCACGCTTAATGAAGTTGATGCTGGCTGAACCGTTCAAAAGCCTTTGGGCCGGACGCGACCCGTTCGCCGAAGTCGAAGGCTTGCAGGGCGAGGTATACCGCGAGCTGGAAGCACGCCGGACACTGCGCACGGAAGTCGACGGCAACGGATTTTTCGTCAAGATCCACCGTGGCATTGGCTGGGGTGAAATCTTCAAGAACCTGCTGACCGCCAAGCTGCCGGTACTCGGCGCGGGTCAGGAGTGGAAAGCCATCCAGCGTCTGCAGGAAGTCGGCGTGCCAACCATGACCGCCGTCGCTTACGGTGAGAAGGGCAGCAACCCGGCGGATCAGCATTCGTTCATCGTTACCGAAGAACTGGCGCCGACCATCAGCCTTGAAGACTTCAGCATCGACTGGGTCAAGCAGCCGCCCGAGCCGAAACTCAAGCGTGCACTGATCGCCGAAGTTGCGCGCATGACCGGCATGATGCACCGCGCCGGCGTCAATCACCGCGACTGCTACATCTGTCACTTCCTGCTGCACACCGATAAACCGGTGACGGCAGAAGATTTCAAACTCTCGGTGATCGACCTGCACCGTGCCCAGACCCGCGCGAAAATCACGCAGCGCTGGCGCAACAAGGATCTGGCCGCGCTGTATTTCTCGGCGCTGGACATCGGCCTGACCCGCCGCGACAAGCTGCGTTTCCTCAAGGGCTATTTCCAGCAGCCGCTGCGGCAGATTCTAGCGGAAGAAGCGCCGTTGCTGAGTTGGCTGGAAGGCAAGGCCAACAAGCTCTATGCGCGCAAGCAGCGTTACGGGGATGCGCTCTGATGGCGGGTTGGATCCTTGAACCTGAATACAGCGATCTCGCCGACGACTTCGGCAGCCTCGAAGCGGTGTTCGCCCTGCAAGGCGAGCGCCTGACCCGCGACCCACTGTCGGAAGTCATCCGCGTCGAGCGCAATGGCGTCAACTACTACGTCAAACGCTACGTCGGCGCCGGTAAGGGCTTGCGCCGTTACCTCGGCAAGCCGCGGGTCAAGATGGAGTGGCAGAACCTCAAGCGCTTTGCCAAGTGGGGCATTCCCACCGCTGAAGTGGTGGCCTGGGGCCTGGAGCGACGTGGCGCGGCGTACGACCGTGGCGCGATGATCACCCGCGAACTGCCGCGTACCGAAGACCTCTCGGCGCTGGCTGAGCGCAACGATCCCAAGCTCAAGGATCGCGCCTGGGTCGATGGCGTGAGTCGGCAGTTGGCCGCTTATACGCGGATCATGCATGACCATCGCTTCACCCATAACGATCTGAAGTGGCGCAACCTGCTGATCGACGATCAGGCGCAGTTGTTTTTGATCGACTGCCCGAACGGCGATTTCTGGCGCGGTTTCTGGCTCAAGTACCGCATTACCAAGGATCTGGCCTGCCTCGACAAGGTCGCCAAATATCACCTGTCGAATACCCAGCGCCTGCGCTTTTACCTGCAATACCGTGGGCGTGATCGCTTGAATGCCGCTGACAAGAAGCGCATTCGCCACGTGGTGAGATTTTTCGAGGGACGCGAATGACTGATTTTCTGGCCGCTGAAGACCGTGCGCTGCTCGAGCGTAATGGCCTCGGCACTTTTGACGCCCTGTGGGCCAAGCAGCTCGAAGCGGTGGACGAACCGAACACCGACGGTGGCGGCTGGAGCAGCGTGTTTCGCCTTGAACTGGAAGGTCATGCCTATTACCTCAAGCGCCAGAGCAATTACCTGACCCGCACCTTGCACGCACCCTTTGGCGAGCCAAGTTTCGCCCGTGAGTTTCGCAATATCAGTCGTTACAACACGCTGGGGGTTCCGGCGCTGCAAGCGGCGTTCTTTGGGCAGCGCAAGGTCGACGGTGAAGTTCGCGCGATCCTGCTGACCCGGGCGTTGGACGGCTGGGATGACCTCGATTCGTTGTTGCAGCGCTGGTCAGAACTGACCGCCACGCAGCAATCGGCGATCCTCAAAGCCTGCGGGCAACTGGCGCGGCTGCTGCACGGTCTGCGTCAGGTGCACGGTTGTTTTTACCCGAAACATATTTTCTTGCAGGCCGACGGCGCGCAATATCAGGCGCAGTTGATTGACCTGGAGAAAACACGGCCGCTGCTGTGGGGGATGCGCGATCGGGTCAAGGATCTGGAGCCGCTGCTGCGCCGCGCGCCACAATGGAACGAGGCGCAACTGCGCGAGCTGCTGGCGGCCTATGTCGATCAGTCGGTCGACAGCTCGCTGGTCAACGCGTGGGTTACGCGTCTGACCGCACGACGCAGTCGCAAGGAGACTCGCTGATGCACCTGTCCGACCTGAAAAATGCCGGGCGCACGCCAGGTCTGCAGCTGACGATTGCCCTGGCCGATGCCGCCGGGCCTGCCGATCTGCAGTTGCTGAGTCTGCTGCGGGTGTTGCCGGGGCAGCGTTATGTCGGTGCCGGTGTCTGGCGCGGTCGGCCAGTGCTGGCGAAGTTGCTGGTCGGCAGCAAGGCTGCGCGGCATTTTCAGCGTGAACTCAATGGCGTGAAACTGCTGGCAGCGCAAGGCCTGACCACGCCGCTGCTGCTGGCCGATGGCTTGAAGGAAGGCGAGGGCGGCTGGCTGCTGTTCGAGTTCCTCGAAGACGCTGAAAGCCTTGGCGATGCCTGGGCGCAGGTCGAGGCGTTGCCGGTGTTGGCGGATGGACAATCGGCAGTGCTGGCCGAAGCGCTCGGTGCGATCGCGCAACTGCACAGCAAAGGCCTGTGGCAGCAAGACCTGCACCTCGACAATCTGCTGCGCCACGACGGCCAGTTGTACTTGATCGATGGCGCCGGGATCTGCGCGGAAACCGCCGGTCAGCCGCTGTCACGGCAAAAGGTGCTGGAAAACCTCGGCGTATTTTTCGCCCAGTTGCCCAAATCGCTGGAGCCGTTTACCGAAGAATTGCTGGTGTATTACCTGCTGAGCAACGCTGAGCACGCGCTGCCGCTGGAAGCGTTGCAGAAGCAGATCGACAAGGTGCGCGCCTGGCGTCTGCGCGATTATCTGATCAAGGTCGGTCGTGAGTGCACACTGTTTGCGGTGCAGCGTGGTGCATTCGCTCTGCGCGCCATTCGTCGCGAGGAAGAAGCGGCGATGGTTCCGGTGCTGGAGCAGGCCGATGCGCTGCTCGATCAGGGGCATCTGTACAAGACCGGCGGTGCGGCGAGTGTCGGCAAGGTCGACGTGGCCGGGCGCACGCTGGTGATCAAACGCTACAACATCAAGAATTTTGCCCATTGGCTAAAGCGTTTCTGGCGCCCGAGCCGTGCGTGGCACTCGTGGCGTGAAGGCAATCGTCTGGCGTTCCTCGGCATCGCCACGCCGAAACCGCTGGCAGTGCTGGAAAAGCGTTTCTTGTGGCTGCGCAGCCGCGCTTATCTGATTACCGAATACCTGCCGGGGCCGGACATCATCGAGCGTTTTGCGCCGTATGTTGAAAGTGGCGATGCACCGGAAACCGAGTTGCAGGCACTGGATCAGCTGTTCGCGCGATTGATTGCCGAGCGCATCAGCCACGGCGATTTCAAGGGCCATAACCTGTTCTGGCAGGAAGATCGCTGGGCGCTGATCGATCTTGATTCGATGTGCCAGCATGGTTCGCTGGGGAGTTTCGCCCCGGCCTATGCCCGTGACCGGGCGCGTTTCATGCGCAACTGGCCGCAGAGCAGCGCGTTGTATCAAGTGATTGATCAGCGCTTGCCCAAAGACATCTCCGGCGCTGCCTGAGCCGCCTTCGCGAGCAAGCTCGCTCCCACATGAAATGCGTTCAGGATGTGGGAGCGAGCTTGCTCGCGAAGAGATCGGCCGAAACACTACAAATCCCCACGGGGAAACGGTGCACAACACCCACTGACTTCTCCTACAGCTTCTACAGAAGCCATGAACTGTGCGGCCTCCAGCCCCGATGCTAGTTTGCCTGACGACTTCGGAGGGCAACGCTTGATGATCAACAAGGCTGCAACACTGGCTGTTTTTTCATGGGTTTTATCGGGCTGCGGCAGTGCCCTGACCGTGCTGCAGGACGACGCCGACGTCGCCCGCGACATGCGCAAACAGAAAACCTACTGCCAATCCATTCCGCGGATCTACAGCGGTCTGGCCTTCGATTTCTGCGTATTGAACGCACCTCCCGATCCCACGGGCTTCCTGGTGCCCTTCGTGTTGCTGGACCTGCCGCTGTCCGGGGTCTTCGACACGGTCTCGCTGCCGTACACGATTTATCGGCAGATCGAAGATGGCAATCTGAATATTTACTGGCGTTCAGGTGGCGGGTAACTGGTTTGCCTTCGATAGCCAGGTACAGCGATGTCATCGTCTATGTCGATGAGAGCGGTGACCATGGGATGCAAACACTGGATCCCAAATATCCCGTTTTTGTGCTCGCGTTTTGCGCCTTCGACAAGCGGCATTACTGCGAAAAAGTCATTCCTGCCCTGCAGAAATTCAAGTTCACCCATATGGGCCACGACCTGATTGGTCTGCATGAACTTGAAATTCGCAAAGAGAAAGGCGCGTTCTCAGGACTTTTCATTTCCCGGGAGCACAAGAATGCTTTTCTTGAGGAACTGACGTGCATCATTGAAGCCAGCAACTTCGTTCTGATCAGCTGCGTCATAGACAAGGCTGCTCTGCGCGAAAGGCAAGGCCACAGCCATAATCCATACCACCTCGCTCTCGGCTTTTGTCTGGAAACGCTCTATGAGTTCTTGCAGGAAAAGAATCAGCAAGGGGCAACGACGCATGTGATTTTCGAGCGCCGAGGGAGGCGGGAAGATAACGAGCTTGAGTTGGAGTTTCGCAGGATGTGCGGTGGTGCGAATCGTTTGGGAATTCAACTGCCATTTGACATCGTCTTTGCCACAAAACAAGTGAATTCCACCGGTCTGCAGCTCGCTGATCTCGTTGCGAGACCCATCGGCATGAGCGTTCTGAAGGCTGGTCAGGAAAATCGTGCATTTGAAGTACTCAAGCGCAAATTTTTCTGCAGCGGCGGGCGGAACAAAGTCGGACAGGGTTTCGAGAACTGGGGCTTGAAGATTTTCCCCTCCCCAGAAAGCGAAAAGCCCCGGTGATCTCACCGAGGCATTAGCGCCGACCGGGATCCCCCAGTCCATTTGCGTACGAGCATATGACGAGAGGTACAGAGTGTCAACGCGCAGGCGCGGCAGTTCGGCTAGAGGCTTGTGGGCGCTTTTACGCTATAATCCCGCCCTTTAGCTGTCTCTCGCCCGGTGCGAGGGCACATCAATTTTCAAGGCGCATCGCGCCTGCATGCAGACTAAAGAGGCTAGACCCCTGTGGCATTGACGATTCTTGGCCTGTCCGGCGCCCTTAGCCATGATCCTTCAGCAGCCTTGTACATTGACGGCAAGCTGGTGGCGGCGGCTGAAGAAGAGCGCTTCGTACGCGATAAACATGCAAAGAACCGCATGCCCTACGAATCGGCGAAGTTCTGCCTGGAGCAGGCCGGTATCAAGCCGTCCGACGTTGACGTGGTGGCGATTCCGTTCGCGCCGATCAGCCTGTTCGGCGAGGCTCGCTGGCACTACGCCAAGCGCTACTGGTACGCGCCGGATCGCGCCCTCGATGCGATCCTGATGGGCAATCGTCGCTACAAGCGCTATCGCAACAAGATCGTCTGGTGCCTGGAACAGCTGGGTTTTGATCCGAAAAAGATCAAGATCGAGCCGGTCGAGCACCACCTGGCTCACGCCTCCAGCGCTTACCACTGTTCCGGTTTCCAAGAGAAAACCGCGATCCTCGGTATCGACGGCAAAGGCGAGTACGCCACGACCTTCTTCGGTTACGGCGAAAACGGCAAGATCCACAAGATCAAGGAATTCTTCGATCCGGACTCCCTCGGCGGCCTGTACGGCGCGATCACCGAGTTCCTCGGTTTCGAGATGCTCGACGGTGAGTTCAAGGTCATGGGCATGGCGCCTTACGGCGACGCCAGCAAATACGACTTCTCGCGTCTGGCCTCGTTCGAGAACGGCGAGCTGGTGATCAACACCGACTACGCCAACGTGATCGGCCTGCGTCGCTATAAAGAGAAGGGCAAAGGCTTCTACTTCTCGCCGAAGCTGATCGAATGGCTGGGTCCCAAGCGCGAAGGCGATATCGCTGACGAGCCGTACATCCATTACGCCGCAAGCATGCAAGCGCTGTTCGAAAAGATCTCGCTGCAGATGATCGACTACTACCTGGGCGACGTGCTCAAGGAAACCGGCAAGCTGGCGTTTGCCGGAGGCTGTGCGTTGAACGTCAAGCTGAACCAGAAAATCATCGCGCGCAATGACGTCAAAGAGCTGTTCGTCCAGCCGGCCTCCGGCGATGCCGGCACTGCTGTCGGCGCTGCCGCTTACGTGTCGCACGCCCGTGGCGTACCGGTCGAGAAGATGGAACACGTCTACCTCGGCCCGTCGTACAGCAACGAAGACGTGATTGCCGCGTGCGCCCGTCACGAAAACAAGCCGACCTGGCGCAAGCTCGACAACATGCCGGAGCAGATCGCCAGGATCATGGTCGATGGCAACCCGGTGGCCTGGTTCCAGGGCCGCATGGAATTCGGTCCGCGTGCATTGGGTGGTCGTTCGATCATCGGTTGCCCGAGCATTCCCGGTGTGGCTGACCGCATCAACCACCAGATCAAGTTCCGCGAGCGCTGGAGGCCTTTCTGCCCGTCGATGCTCGACACCGTTGCACCGCAGATGATCAAGATCGATCACCCGGCGCCGTTCATGACCTTCACCTTCGAAGTGGCGGATGAGTGGAAAACCCGCGTGCCGGAAGTCGTCCACGAAGACGGTACCTCTCGTGCCCAGGTGCTCAAGCGCGAATACAACCCGCGCTACTACGACATGATGAAGGCGCTGGAAGTCCTGACCGGCAACGGCGTGTCGCTGAACACCTCGCTCAATCGTCGTGGCGAACCGATGATCTGCTCGCCGACCGACGCGCTGAACATGTTCTTCGGCTCCGATCTGCAGTACCTGATCATGGAAGACATTCTGGTGGTCAAAGAGGGCGCAAACGCTTATGACTCGCTCGGCTGAACGCCATGTGCTGCAGTTCTGTCACGGCTATGACGGGCCGTTCCTCGACTGCGCACGGCAGTATGCCAGCCTGTTCGCGGGCACCGGTTATCGGGTGACCACGGTCTTTCTGACCGGGGTCGCCGATAGCGAGGTGGCCACCGCGTGTGCTTCCGATGAAGTGTTGTTCATGGAATACAGCTCCAAGGCCATTCGTGGCCTGAAGCTGGGCGCCATCGGCGATCTGCGCAAGATCGCCGCTTCACGCAATTTCAGTTTCTGCATCGCCCATCGCTTCAAGCCGATCTATATCGCCTTGCTCGGCACTTCGTTGCCGGTGATTGGCGTGCACCACGCGTTTGACGATTACAAACGCGGTACGCGCAAGCTGTTTGCGCACATTTTCCGTAAGCGTCTGAGCCTGCTCGGCGTGTCCGATGCGGTGCGCGACGACATGCGTCGTTGCCTGCCGAAGTGGCCGCAAGAACGTATTCAGACGCTGTATAACCGTATTGATGTGCCTGCGCTGCAATTCAGTCAGGTGTCCGTCCGCGAAGCCCGCGAGACCCTTGGCCTTGCACCGGATGCGTGGATTGTCGGCAACGTTGGCCGGCTGCATCCGGACAAGGATCAGGCAACTTTGCTGCACGGCTTTGCTGCGGCTTTGCCGGGTTTGCCGGGCAACAGCCAGTTGGTGATTCTCGGCAAGGGCCGTCTGGAGCAGGACCTCAAGGAACTGGCGCGCGAACTGGGTATCGGTGATCGCGTGCTGTTCCTCGGTCAGGTGCCGGATGCGCGCAATTACTTCCGTGCCTTCGATGTATTTGCCTTGAGTTCCGATCACGAACCGTTCGGCATGGTGCTGCTGGAGGCCATGGCCGCCGGCGTGCCGCTGCTCGCCACTGCGTGCGGTGGCGCGAAGGAAGTGGTGGAAGGCGTGGGCATTCTGTTTCCGCTAGGCGATGCCGAACACTTGGCGCAAGGCCTGCAACATCTGGCTGGTATGGATGATCAACAGCGTCTTCAGTGCGCCGAGATGATGCTCGATCGTCTGCGTGAGCGTTTCTCCGACCGTGCGGTGCGTGACACCTTCTGGCGTCTGCCGCAAGTTACCGATCTGGCACCGAGGGGCTGATGCTCAACCGATTTCAAGGCTGGCGCGAACGTGGCTGGTCGCCCGTTGACGCCTCCACCTATGCAACCACCTGGCGGCGTTTCGGTGGCAGCGTTGCGACTCACCCATTGGTGGTGGAGCGTCTGGCTGATCTCGCCGGCATCCCGGTGCGTTACCTGGCCTGGGAGCAACAAGGCGAAATCAAGGCGGCGATCCCGACCTGGGGACGCGATCTGGCGTTGTCCAAGGACGTGCTCAAGCGCAATGGCAAAAAAGGCTTGTTCGACCTCGGCAATGCCGAGCTGATCCTGCCGGCCGCCGTTGAGGCCCAAGCCCCGCTGCGCCATCGCGCACGCTACCTGTCGGCCCTCAATGAAAGCCGCTTCAGCGGCCTGAAGTTGCAGACCGAACAACTGGCCATGGCCCGCACCCCGGAAGATCTGTCGAAGAAATTCCGCTACAACCAGCGCCGCGAACTGCGTTTGCTGGAAGAGGCGGGCGGCGTGGTGCGTGCGGTCAGTGAGTTCTCCAGCGCCGAACTGGCGGCGATCTACTGCGATCTGTTTCAGCGTCGCTGGGGCTTCCCGGCCACAGGCGCGGCACGCATGGGCGAAGTGATCGAGCTGTTGCGCGAGCTGTTGATCGGCTCGGTGATCTTCCTCAACGATGCGCCGATTGCGATTCAACTGGTGTACCGCGTCGAAGCGCCAGAGTGGATCAGCGTCGAATACATCAACGGCGGTGTCGATCCGCAAACCCGCGATTTCAGCCCCGGCAGCGTGTTGAGCTTTCTCAATACGCAAAGCGCCTGGGAACACGCACGAGCGCTGGACAAGCCGCTGCGCTTTTCCTTTGGTCGCGCCGACCGTGAATACAAGGATCGCTGGTGCAATCCTGTGCCGGTGTTCACCGTATGAGCCCGCCCATGAGTCGCAAACAACAATTGCTCAAGCGTCACCGGCGCAACAAACGCATCGGTCTGTTGATTGCGCTGGCCGTGTTGATCGCGGTCGGTGTACTGGTTGCGTGGTGGTTACCGCTGGTGCTTGCAGTGATCGGCTGGATCGCCCATGAGGCGTGGTTCGCCGATCATTTGTTCTATTCGCCGAAAGACGATTACCAGTACAGCTTTCCGCCGTTCACACCGCAGCCAAAAGTGCACCTTAACGGTGAACAATTGCGCCTCGATGAAGGCGTGATGCTGGTGGATGACGCCACGCTGATTCTCGCGGTGCACGTCAAAAGCACATGGCTGGGACGCTTCTTCGATCCGCGCATTGAGCTGGCAGGCGGTACGAATCCCGACGCGCAAACCTTTGAGCGCGGCGTCAACGGCCTGCGTTATCTGAACCTCAGCGGTCAGGCGCAAGCCTTGTCCCAAGGCGTGCTGCGCTTGCGCGGACGCTGCTGTCGCGTCTGGGGTGAGCCGCTGCTGTGGGCGCTGGAGCAAGCGGATTACCGCCGTTCGCGGGTGATGGTGATTGCTCCGCACGCCGACGATGCGGAACTGGCCGCCTACGGTTTGTACAGTCAGGCCGATGAAGCCTGGATCGTCACCCTGACTGCCGGCGAAATTGAAGCCGAACACTATCAGCAGATGGGCCTGAGCAAAGTCGAAGCCGCGCGGCTCAAGGGCCGATTGCGTGCCTGGGACAGCCTCGCCGTGCCGCGCTGGGCCGGTGTGCCGACGGAAAACTGCGTGCAACTCGGTTACTTCTGTCTGCAACTGGCAGCGATGCAGGCGGCGCCGAATCAAGCGATGGCTTCACGCGAAGCCGATCTGAGCGATACCCGTCTGTTCCGCCAGTTGAACCCGTTCAGCTTGCCGAGCGACGTCGACGGCGCGCCGACCTGGAACAATCTGCTGGCCGACCTGCATGAAGTGTTGCTGCGAGCGCGCCCTGACGTGATCGTCCTGCCGCATCCGACGCTTGATCCGCATCCTGATCATCTGTGCAGCCAGCAAGCCGTGCTGCAAGTGCTGAACACTCTGGACTGGCAGCCAACCCTGCTCGGTTACGCCAACCATTTGCACGATAACGATCGCTGGCCGATGGGCAATGCCGGTGAAGGCGTTGCGTTGCCTCCGGCCTTCGATGGCGCCGTACCGATGCAGCCGCTGTGCTTGCCGCTAACCCTTGAGCAGCAACGCGACAAGGCCATGGCGCTGGGCATGATGCATGACTTGCAGCCGCCAGCACCGTTCAAGCGTCGTTTGCGCCGCTTGATTCAGCGCGTGCTGGCCGGGCGTGCACCGTCGATATACGGCGAGAATGAGTTTTTTCGAAAAGCGGTCCGACGCCAGGAATTACTCTGGCTGCTGAAACCGGGTGAATCAGGCGTGAATCGGGGAGATTTATGAGTCAACGGTCAAAGGTTCTGCAGTTGCAACCTGACTACAACGTCAAAGCCCATGATTTCGCCGACCTTGCCGAGCAGATCGTCAAGGCGTTGCCGTCGGAGCGCTATGAGATCACGGCGGCTTTCCTGCGCGGTAAACCTGCGGCCGGTGAGCCAGTGAGTCGTGCTGACCGCTCGGTGTATTTCGAGTTTTCCGACAAGTCGCTCAAGGGCATGCGCCTGCGGGCGATGTGGCAGCTATACAAGTTCTGCCGCCGGGAAAAGTTTGACGTGGTGATCTGCAACCGCTTCAAACCGGTGAACATGATGCTCACGCTCAACCGCTGGTTGAAGGTGCCGTTGTGTATTGGCATCTCCCACGGTTTCGGCGAATACGACCGTTTCTATCGTCGTCGTCAGACCCAGCGCCTGATCGATCGGCACTGGCGTTTCGTCGGTGTTTCGCCAGCGGTCAAACAGTACCTGCTGGACTGCGATTGCGGGTTCACCGACCAGAATACCTACGCTATTACCAATGCCATCGACATCGAACAGGCCGAAGGCTTGCAACACAGTCGTGAAAGGGCTCGCGAACTGCTCGGTATCGATCCGGATGTGCGCCTGATCGGCGCGCTGGGGCGATTGGTTTCGGTCAAGGGCCATACCTATCTGTTGCAGGCGTTTGCCGCGCTCAAGGACAAATACCCGAACACGCAATTGGCAATCATCGGTGCCGGCCGCCTGCAAGCGCCGCTGGCTGCCGAAATTGAGCAGTTGGGCCTGGGCGGACGCGCACATTTGCTGGGCTTCAAGGAAAACGCCCTGCAATACGTGCGTGCCTTTGATATCTGGACCATGCCGTCGCTGGCTGAAGGCCTTGGCCTGGCTTTGCTCGAAGGCATGAGCGGGCACCTGCCGGTGATCGCCTCGAACGTGCCGGCCATGCTGCCGCTGATCGAAGGCGCAGGCGGGTTGTCGATTACCCCGAAAGATGTGCCGAGCCTGGTCGAGGCGCTGGATAATTATCTCGCGCTGTCCGATGACGAGCTCAAGGCCAAGGGCGAGCAGGCTTACCGCTATCTACAGGACCAGCATGATATCGAGGTGTTCCGTCAGGAATATCTGGACTTGATTGACTCTGGCCTGGAACAGGCTCGCAGGGAGCAGCCATGAGTGAACAAACAGCAACGAGCGAAGCGAACGCCCTCGTCACCGTCATCATCGCATCGTACAACCACGGGCCGTACATTGAGGAAAGCATCCTCAGTGTCATCAACCAGACTTACAAGAACATCGAACTGCTGGTGATCGATGACGGCTCGAACGACGACAGCGTCGAGCGCATCAGTGCTTTGCAGGCGCAGCACGGTTTCGATTTCCGTGTGCAGCAGAACCAGGGCCTGACCAATACGCTCAATGGCGCCATTGCGCGCGCCAAGGGCAGCCTGATCGTGCCGTTCGGCTCTGACGACATCATGTATCCGGAGCGTATTGCCACGCAGGTGGCCTACATGGCCGGCAAACCCGAAGTCGGGATCTGCGCCGGCAACATCGAACTGATGGACGCCGATGGCAATCTCTACCCGGAAAAACGTCAGCGCCGCGACGTACCGTTCCGCCGCCTCGATTTCGACGACATGTTCCTTGAGCGCAAGCCGTATCCGCCGGCGCCGACGCTGATGATCCGGCGCGAAGCGCTGGACAAGGTCGGCGGGTTCGATCCAGCGATTCGTCTTGAAGATCTGTATATCGAGTTGAAGGTGACGCGTGCCGGTTATTTCATCGACGGCTTGAACATGGTCATGGCGCGCTACCGCAAGCACGCCACCAACTCGTACAAGAATCACCGTTTCATGATCGAAAGCATCCTGCGTATCTACGCATTGTTCAGCGATCATCCGCTGTATGACGAAGTGCGTTACAAGGCGCTCAACTCGATGTTCCTCAAGACCGCCAACCGCAATCGCAAGCTGGCGCGGGAACTGCTGGCGCAGATCCCGTTCAAGGCGTGGAACAAAAAGACCTGGCGCGGTCTTGGACGGTTACTGTTTTCGCCGCGGGAAAAGAGTTGAAACAGCGGTCGCCCGCGCTTAGCGGGCGACTTTCTCCGAGAGCTGCTTATCGCCTTTCTGGCGCGAGCGAATCCACAGCAGGACTTTTTTGCCGGCGGCCATGCCCGGCAACTCGATGTACAGAAAGCTCAGGCTGCTGATCAGAATCAGCAGGCACGTGCAGATCGCGATCAGCGGCAGATAGACATCCGCCTCCCGCGCGTCGAGATTCAGCAGCAGCGGCAGACGCTGCACCATCAGCCACAACACGAAACCGTGCAGCAGATAGGTGCTGTAGCTGATCTCGCCGAGCCAGCGGATGCTGCGTGGCTTGAGCGCACCGAACAGGCTGTTGCCCGACGCCACGATCACGAAAAACAGTGACAGCAGGAACAGCGGCCCGGTCTTGAAGGCACGGTTGAACGCGGTGAACGCAATCACCAGCGCCAGCAACGCAATGATCCCCGCCAGAGGTGTACGGCTCCACGCCACCAACGCCGGTCGGCGAATCCAGTACGCCGCCGCGATGCCGCCGAGAAAACTGGCGATGAAGTGCTTTTTCAGCGAATGTTCCCATCCGACCACTTGATACAGCGCATAGATGCCGATCAGGCACAGCACCACTTGTACCCAGTTGCCGCGGTAGATGAAGACCATTGCGGCCAGCGGCAGCGCCAGATAGAAGAATACTTCATAGGCCAGCGTCCAGGTGACGTTGGAGATCAGCATGCCGGTTTGCGGATATTGGTTGATGTCGGGGCGGTCAAAAGTCAGCCACGCCAGAATCTGTTTGAACAGGGCGCTGCCAGGCTCCTTCAGCTCCCAGTTCTGCAAATGGAACACGGTGACAAAGACAATCAGCATCAACGGAAGGTACAGCGGATAAAGTCGAAACACCCGCGAAATGCCAAACGCCAACCAATCGTGCTGACGCCCTTGGGTCAGCAGACGGTTCCAGAACAGAAATCCGGTGATCATGAAAAACAGCGCAACGCTGCCCTGACCGATCATCGAGTAAAAGTTGCTGGGCGGAAATCCGAACTCTCCAGTGCGCAGAAAAATCCAGGTAATGACCGTGTGGTGCACGAATACACCAAACGCCAGATAGCCGCGCAAGCCATCAATGCTGGCATAGCGGCTTTCACCGGAATGCTGCAGATGGCGGGCGATTTTCGGCACGACGCGCAGCAATAGCGCGGCGGATACGATGGCCAGCGCATAGGCGCCCAGCGCAATCAGGGGGTTAGTCTCGATCATCAGTGAACTCGGGCCGGAGTGTTGCCGGCCAGCACTTGCCTGTGCAGATTATCCACCGCAGATTGCGACGCCGTGACGGCGTAGCCCTGAAGCAGTGCTTCGAAGTGTTCTTCGAACAGCCAGCGTTTGTCGACGGTGTAACGCTGCATATGGCGCAAATTTCGCTGGCGCAGGGCCAGACTGAGCGGGCTAGGGTAAACGCGCAGGTCAGCCAGATCAATCAAGCCGAACTCGCCATCCTCCAGCACCAACACGTTGCCCAAGTGCAGAGAGCGGAAATAGACGCCTTTCTCATGCAGTTGCGCCATGAACTTGCCAAAGCGTTCCACCAGCGCCTGGCGAACGGCCGGTGCAGTAATACTCTGCAATACCTGACGCAGAGTGTGGCCGGGCAGGGGGGCGTAATGCACGGCGCTGCTGCCGTCGTTGAGGCGATACAGGTTGAGCACTTGCGGGGTTGGAATGCCCATCAGGCGCAACTGTTCACTGTTGACGGCAAAGCGTTCGGAGTACGGATTGAAGTTGCCCGAGGTGTACCAGCGACGACGGCGGAACAGCTTGAGGAAGCTACCATCGGTCAGGCGCAGGACTTTCGGGCCCAAACCATCCTCTTCGATCACCTGAGCGGCGTTGCTCAGATTTTGCAGGCCGGTGACGGTGAGTTTTTGCACCGGCATTGTCAGCAGGCGTCGCGCACGTTGATTGATGCTCAGTGCCGCGATCAGTGCCAGCGGAATCCACAACAGGAACCAGTGCTCCTTGGGCCGTGAAATGATTCCGCCACCTTCGGTCAGTCCGGCGCCGATGCCAAAGATCAGCAGCGTCGAGGCAACAATCAACAGTGGTTGTACGCGCTGGCGCCAACTGCTCAGCAGGCCCCAGAAAATGAAGAACAGCCACGGCAACAGGCCGAAGATGCCGACGTAATAGAGAACGCCCAGCACGAAACTGTGCGGCTCCTGGAAGTTGATGCCGACACCGGGGTCGACAGACAGCGTGGCGCTGTAGCCGTGACCGATCCAGGGATGGTCGGCAATCATGTGCAGCACCTGTTTCCAGATTTCCAGTCGATACGAATCGCCACGTTCGATGATCATTTGTGCAAACAGGACGGCGACCGTTACACCGCTGAGCGCCAGGCCGATCAACAAGCCTATCGAGCGACGGTTCCAGCAAATGAAGCACAGCCACAACGCGGCCATGGTCAGCGCCACCAGCGGCGTTCTGGACCCGGTGCCGATTACCGCCATAAACATGATTGCCATTGCCGGCACACTCAGCCACATCATCTGGCGGCGTTTGCAGGTCATGGTCACGCTCAGCCAATAGGCGCTGAAGAAACCGAACAGGTGCGAGCTGAGCAGTGGGTTGTCAAAAGCGCCACCGCCGATCAGACGCATGCCCGGTTCGTAAATACGGGCGAATCTGAACAAGAACCACGTCGTTGCGACCAACGCCACCAACGCGGCGCCGAACAGCAGAGGTTGCAGGATCTCACTGCGATAACGCACCAGCAGATAGGTGCCGGCAAACAACAGCAAGGTGTGCAGTGACGGTTTGAACATCCCGGCGATACCTTCGTCGCGCGGTCCCCAACTGAGGCTGAGCAAGGCCCAGGCGACAAACACCAGCAGCGCGACGAACACCGGCTCGCGTAGCAACTCCTTGAGTTCACGCGGACGCAGGCACAAAGCGACCAATGTCGGAATGCTGAACAAGCCGTAAAAAAGCTTGTGATGCAGACTTCGGCCCGGCAGAAAAAACAGCGCGCACAAGAGCAGGAAGTAGCCGGCGGGAAGAATCCACAGGCTAATGAAATCGAATACTCGATTGGACGTACTGTTGAAGCTGCGAAGTTGCATGCTGTGAGATTCAATCCTGAAGTTGATCGACCATTCGGGTGATGGCTATTTGATGCTGAAAAACGTGCCTAACAATAACAGCCTTTCGCTGTTTGCCAGAACCCTGAAGAAGCTGTGCTAAAGTCACCGTCCTTTTTATCGACTTTCGCGTGATATGACCGATTCCAGTACCGCCGCAAGCCCTTCGAGCTTGAAAATCTACTTCCGCCTGCTCGGCTATGTTCGGCCGTACATCAGTCTGTTTCTGATCAGCATCGTCGGGTTCCTGATTTTCGCTTCGACCCAGCCGATGCTTGGCTACATCCTCAAGTATTTCGTCGACGGCCTGTCCAACCCGGAAGCGGTGCTGTTTCCAAGCGTACCTTACCTGCGTGATCTGCAACTGTTGCAGGCCGTTCCGCTGCTGATCATCCTGATCGCCGCGTGGCAGGGGCTGGGATCTTATCTGGGCAACTACTTTCTGGCCAAGGTTTCCCTCGGCCTGGTGCACGATCTGCGGGTGCAGTTGTTCAACAACCTGCTGGTGCTGCCGAATCGTTATTTCGACAAGCATAACTCCGGTCATCTGATTTCGCGTATCACCTTCAACGTGACCATGGTCACGGGGGCGGCAACGGATGCGATCAAGGTCGTAATCCGTGAAGGCATGACGGTGATCTTCCTGTTTGCCTCCCTCCTGTTCATGAACTGGAAGCTGACGCTGGTGATGGTTGCCATCCTGCCGCTGATTGCCGTAATGGTGCGCACGGCGAGCAAGAAATTCCGCAAACAGAGCAAGAAAATCCAGCTGGCCATGGGCGATGTCACGCACGTGGCTTCGGAAACCATTCAGGGCTATCGCGTGGTGCGCAGCTTCGGTGGCGAGGCTTACGAAGAAAAACGCTTCCTCGCTGCCAGCCAGAGCAACACCGACAAACAACTGCGCATGACCCGTACCGGCGCCATCTACACGCCGATGCTGCAACTGGTGATCTACAGCGCCATGGCGGTGTTGATGTTCCTCGTGCTGTTCCTGCGCGGCGATGCCTCTGCAGGAGATATGGTCGCCTACATCACCCTGGCCGGCCTGCTGCCGAAGCCGATTCGCCAACTGTCCGAAGTCAGCTCGACCATCCAGAAAGGCGTGGCGGGTGCCGAAAGCATTTTCGAACAACTGGACGTCGAGCCTGAAGTCGATACCGGTACGGTCACGCGTGACTCGGTGACCGGTCGTCTGGATGTGCGCAACCTGAGCTTCACCTACCCGGGCACCGAACGTCAGGTGCTCGACGACATCAGTTTCTCCGCCGAACCGGGGCAGATGGTTGCGCTGGTGGGGCGTTCGGGCAGTGGCAAGTCGACGCTGGCCAACCTGATTCCGCGTTTCTATCACCACGACAAGGGTGAAATTCTCATCGACGGTGTGGAAGTCGAACAGTACAAACTGCTCAACCTGCGTCGTCATATTGCCCAGGTTACCCAGCACGTCACCCTGTTCAGCGACACCGTGGCCAATAACATTGCCTACGGCGATCTGGCCGGTGCGCCGCGTGAGGATATCGAGAAAGCTGCGCGGGACGCCTACGCGATGGACTTCATCGAGCAATTGCCGGAAGGCCTTGACACTCAGGTCGGCGAAAACGGCGTCCTGCTTTCCGGTGGCCAGCGCCAGCGCCTGGCAATTGCCCGGGCCTTGCTCAAGAATGCGCCGCTGCTGATTCTCGATGAGGCCACTTCGGCACTCGACACCGAATCCGAGCGGCACATCCAGGCCGCACTGGATCAAGTGATGAAAGGCCGCACTACGCTGGTGATTGCCCACCGTCTGTCGACCATCGAGAAAGCCGATCTGATCCTGGTCATGGATCAGGGGCGTATCGTCGAGCGCGGCACGCATGATCAATTGCTCGCGCAAAATGGCTATTACGCCCGTCTCAACGCCATGGGCCTCGATGCCCCGACTGAAGACATCGCCTGATAACCGGCAAAATCCCGTGGGAGCGAGCTTGCTTGCTCCCGCGTTTGTATCCAGTCCTTTACCCATCTTGACCAAACGGGAATAAATCCCGCTGCCGCGCTTGTTAAGGTTCCTCCACGAACTCTGAACTTGATTGAGGGGCTATCCCCTTCGCGCGGTGATCTGCATGTTGCAACGATATCTCTGGAAACTGCTGCCCAAGGCGCAGCGAGCCTTTTTGCTTGGGCGGCTGTCGGTGGTTGACCGTCAGGTCGTCAACAAATCGATGTCGGCCAGTCTGAATTTTCCGCAAGCGTTCAAGCAACATGCCTGCCTGTTTATCCATGTGCCCAAATGCGCTGGCAGCAGCGTGTGCACGGCCATGTTCGACGGCTGGCGCCCAGGGCATTTGCCCCTGTATTGGTACGAAGAGCAGTTTCCCGAGCAGTTTGCGACGATGTACAAGTTCGCCTTTGTCCGTGATCCGCTGGAGCGTGCTTACTCCGCTTATGCCTTTCTGCACGGAAACGAACTCAGTGGTCGCGATCAAGCCGCACAGCGACTGGTTCGGCAGTACCGTGATTTCGATGATTTCGTCGCGCGCTGGCTGCACCCGGAAAACATTCCGCGACAATTGCATTTTGCAGCGCAAACCGACTTTCTGACCGACTCGCTGGGCCATCTGGCGCTGGACTTCATTGGCTATCAGGAGCATTTGCAACGCGATTTTCGGTTGGTTTGCGAGCGTTTGGGGGTGACCAGCCGGTTACCCCACGTCAACGTTTCTCGACAACGCCAACAGTTGCCCGCGCGTGAGTTCTGTTCTTTGCGTACACGGCGCCTGGTGCGACGGGTTTATCAGCGCGACTATGAGCTGCTCGGTTATGAATGAGTGCTTGTCTTTGTCGGCACGGACGCTGGATATCCATCCCTATGGCCTGGCGTTGTCGAGTCAGGCGCGTGCCGCGCTCAAGGCGCAACGCCCGAGCTGTGTGTGGCTGACCGGATTTTCCGGTGCTGGCAAGTCTACGTTGGCCAATGCTCTGGAGATGCATCTGCATCAATCCGGCCTGCACACGTTTCTGCTCGATGGCGACAATGTGCGCAACGGGCTGTGTCGGGATCTGGGCATGGGCGATGCTTGCCGCCGCGAGAATACCCGCCGTATGGCTGAAGTGGCGCGGCTGATGGTCGACGCCGGACTGATCGTGATTGTCGCCGCCATTTCGCCGTTTCGTGCCGAGCGCGAAGCGGCGCGGCAACTGTTTGCCCACGGCGACTTTATTGAAGTGCATGTCAGTACGTCACTCGAGGTCTGTGCCCGGCGTGACCCGAAAGGGTTGTATCAAGCCGTGAGGGAAGGGCGAATCAAGCATTTCACCGGCGTGGACAGTCCTTACGAGGCGCCGTTGGCTGCCGATTGGCAAATTGATACCGAGGATCTGCACTTGTCCGAAGCGTGCCGCCAACTGACTGCTCTGGTGCTCAAAAAATGAGCAAAAAAGCCAGCTGTTTCATCCTGTTGCAGCCCGCGCACAAGCCTTCGCCAACCCTGTGTTAATATCGCGCCCCTGTTCATTTTGTATGTGGGTTGCTCCATGAAGTTGTCCATGCCGCGATTCGATCAAGCCCCTGTCTTGGTGGTCGGCGATGTCATGCTCGACCGTTACTGGCATGGTGGTACCTCACGGATTTCCCCTGAGGCGCCGGTTCCGGTCGTTAAAGTCGAGCAAATCGAAGATCGTCCGGGCGGCGCTGCCAACGTTGCCTTGAACATCGCCGCGCTGGGTGCGCCGGCGTCGCTGGTTGGTGTGACCGGCGATGACGAAGCCGCCGACAGCCTGAGCAACAGTCTCAAGGGTGCGGGCGTACGCGCGTTGTTCCAGCGCATTGCGCATCAGCCGACCATCGTCAAGTTGCGGGTCATGAGCCGGCACCAGCAATTGCTGCGTATCGACTTTGAAGAACCGTTCGCCACTGATGCCCTGGCCCTGGCCTCGCAGGTCGATGACCTGCTCGAAGGCATCAAGGTGCTGGTGCTGTCGGACTACGGCAAAGGCGCGTTGAAAAATCATCAGGCCTTGATCCAGGCAGCGCGTGCCAAGGGTATTCCGGTTTTGGCCGATCCCAAGGGCAAGGATTTCTCGATCTATCGCGGTGCTAGCCTGATCACGCCGAATCTCAGTGAATTCGAAACCATCGTCGGCGGTTGCGCCGACGAGCACGAGTTGGTGAGCAAGGGCGCAGCCCTGATGCACGACCTCGATCTCGGTGCGCTGCTGGTCACTCGCGGCGAGCACGGCATGACCCTGTTGCGCCCGGATCATCCGGCGTTGCACTTGCCGGCCCGCGCCCGTGAAGTGTTCGACGTGACGGGTGCTGGTGATACGGTGATTTCGACGCTGGCGGCGGCGATTGCGGCCGGTGAAGAATTGCCTCACGCCGTGGCTCTGGCCAATCTGGCGGCGGGCATCGTCGTCGGCAAACTGGGTACGGCGGCAATCAGCGCGCCGGAACTGCGTCGTGCCATCCAGCGCGAAGAAGGCTCCGAGCGTGGTGTGTTGGGCCTGGAGCAACTGATTCTGGCGGTGGCCGATGCCCGTGCGCATAACGAGCGCATCGTCTTCACCAATGGCTGCTTCGATATTCTCCATGCCGGCCATGTCACCTACCTCGAACAGGCGCGCGCACAGGGCGACCGTCTGATCGTGGCGATCAACGATGACGCGTCCGTCAGCCGTCTTAAAGGTCCTGGCCGTCCGATCAACAGCGTCGACCGGCGCATGGCGGTGCTCGCCGGCCTCGGTGCGGTGGACTGGGTGATCAGCTTCCCGGAAGGTACCCCGGAAAACCTCCTGCGCGAGGTCAAGCCGGATGTGCTGGTCAAGGGCGGGGATTACGGCATTGATCAGGTGGTCGGCGCCGATATCGTCACGGCCTATGGCGGTACGGTAAAAGTGCTGGGGCTGGTTGAAAACAGCTCGACCACGGCGATTGTGGAAAAAATCCGCGGTCATTAAGGTCAAAAGATCGCAGCCTGCGGCAGCTCCTACAGGGAAATACATTCCAATGTAGGCGCTGCCGCAGGCTGCGATCTTTTTGCTTTCAGGAATTCACTTTCTTGCGCGGTACGATTTTTTTCAGCAGTTGCCTGGCCTTGCCGCGCAACCGCGCCAACCCGGTGGCCTTCTCCGGCGGCGTGAGCCCCTGTTGGCGCAGCCAGTCCTTCCAGCGAATCCGCTCCTCACGCACCAGCCAGCCATCCTGTTTGGCGAAGCTCTCGGCCAGATACAGACCGCGAGTGCCTGCCGGGTACAACTGACCCTTTTTCAACGTATACAACTCAGGCAGCGGTTCGCCGTCCTGCAATGGCATCAGGTACAGATCCGGCCGTTTACGATCCAGCCGCGCCACCAGTTGATCACCTTCCAGCCGCTCATCGACATGAAACAGGCTCAAGGATTTGGCTTCCTTGGGCACTTCCAGTCGCAGGTCGTAGATCAATTGCAGTGAAGCAGTGGGCAGATGCACATACGCCCGTGGGCGTTCCTGCAGTTGCAGATTGGCGCAGCGCACCGGGCGCGCCGAGCCGGATAGTGGCGTCAGGCGAAAAGGCAGGGCTTCGCGATAATGCAGGGCCGTCGCATAAGGCGCTGGCAGCCAGGTGTCATTGAAACGCCCGCCAAGCCAGCCTTCCGGAGTTTCCAGCAGGCACTCTTCAGCAATTTCCTGAATGGCGGTGTGCAGGGGAATGTTCAGCTCGTGGGCCGGCACATAACCGGAAATCAGCTTGAGCACCACGTCGCCGCGATCCTGCCGACGCTGGCGGACCAGGACCCAATAGTCGCGATTCTGCCAGTGCAGGGTCAGGCGCACCGATACCCCAAGGTTGGCCAGCTCCAGCGCAAAGCGCTCGGCGTCCGCTACGCTGACCGGTTTGCGCCGTTGCAGGGTCTGGGTGAAATTCAGCGGCATGCCAACGCTCTGGTAGGTCAGGCCTTCGGGCGTGGCTTCGACGAACAATGGCAGGGTCTTGAAGTTGCTCGGGTTCTTTCTGATGAGCGTGCGCGGCATATCGGCTCCTGCTTAAGGCCGCGAAGCGGCGTCAGTGACCACGAAGGACCTGGGCAACGGTCGCAACGTTGTGGGCGAGGTGCAGCGGATTGATCGTGCCGACAATAGCACTGGCCACGCCAGGCTGGGCGAACAGCAATTCAAAACTGGCGCGCACCGGGTCCACGCCCGGGCTCAGGCAAACATGACCGCTGGCCAAGGCTTTTTTCACCAGAATGGCTTTGCCGTGCGCAGCAGCATAGTCAATGACAGTCTTCTCGTTTTGTTCGTTCAGATTGTAGGTGACCATCGCGCAGTCGCCTTGCTCCAATGCTTTCAAGCCACCTTCGACGGTTTTGCCGGAGAAGCCGAAGCCACGAATCTTGCCCTCGGCCTTGAGCGCCGCGAGGGTGGCGTACACCTCTTCGTGCTCGAGGATCGCCATGTCATTGCCGTCAGAGTGCACCAGCACCAGATCGATAAAATCGGTTTCAAGACGTTGCAGGCTGCGCTCGACCGACATTCGCGTGTGCGTCGCGCTGAAATCGTGGTGCGACAGACCATCGGCAAACTCTTCGCCGACCTTGCTGACGATCACCCAGTCCTGACGCTGGCCGCGCAATAGCGGGCCGAGGCGTTCTTCGCTGCGACCGTACGCCGGGGCGGTGTCGATCAGGTTGATCCCCAGTTCGCGGGCTTGCCGGAGCAGCATCCGTGCTTCGTCGTCGCCGGGAATCTGGAAACCGTTGGGGTATTTCACCCCTTGGTCGCGGCCCAGTTTCACGGTGCCCAGGCCCAGTGGCGAAACCATCAGGCCAGTGCTGCCCAGCGGACGGTGCAAGTCATGCAGGTTGGCGATACTCATGGCAGCAATTGCTCCCAGGCTGGAACGCCCATCGGGGGCTGCGGCAAGGCCGGCAACGGTTGGTGGGCCTGCGGCTGGATGCCGTCGCGTTGCAGGGCGGCGATCACACGGTCGGCGAAATCTGGCGCCAGCGCCAGTTTGGTCGGCCAACCCACCAGCAGGCGACCTTCTTCGGCAAGGAAAGCGTGGTCCGGGCGAGTCAGCCCGGTTTGCAGTGGTTCGGCGCGATCTACCCGCAGGGTCGCCCATTGCGTGGTGCTGAGGTCGATCCACGGCAGCAACTGGACGATTTCTTTTTGCGCGGTGGCGATTTGCTCGGCGGGCTCGCGATGGACACCTTCGCTCTCGGCGATGTCGCCGCCCATGTACCAGACCCAGTTGCCATCCGTCGCCGGGTGCGTGGTCACGGTGATGCGCGGTTTGGTGCCGCCGCCCAGGCAGTGTGCGTACAGCGGCTTCAGCCCAGGGCCTTTGGCGATGATCATGTGCAGCGGGCGGCGTTGCATGGCCGGGCGGCTGAGGTTCAGGGTTTCGAGCAATTGCGCGGTGCCGGCGCCCGCGCTGAGAACGATACGTTGTGCGCGAATCTCGCGGCCATCGACTCTGAGGCCGACCAGCACACCGGCTTCCAGCAGCGGCTCGATGATTTGTCCGGCAAGCAAGCCATCGCCGGCCAGATCGGCCAGGCGCTGAACCAGGCTCGGCACATCCACCACCAGCTCGGCCAGGCGGTAGACCTTGCCTTTGAAGCGCTTGTCTTGCAGGGCTGGCGGCAGTTGCTCGCCCTTGACCTGATCAACCCGGCCACGCACGGCTTTACTGGCGAAGAAACTGGTGAGGTTGCCCGCCAGTGTGCCCGGCGACCACAGGTAGTGAGCCTCGGAAAGCAGGCGCACACCGGACAGGTCCAACTCGCCGTCGCCGGCCAACGCTTCACGCCAGCGGCGCGGCATGTCGGCGATGGCTTCCGAAGCACCCGTCAAGGCACCGTGCAGCGCGTATTTGGCACCGCCGTGGATGATCCCTTGCGACTTCACAGTCTGCCCGCCGCCGAGGCTGGCGCTTTCCACCAGCACGGTCGAAAAACCCTGGCGGCGCAGACGCGCATTCAGCCAGAGGCCGGCGACACCAGCGCCGACAATCAGAACGTCGGTGGAAATAACGGATGGCATGCAGCGACCTCAGTGTTCAAGACGAGGGCGCAGTATACAGACTCGGGAAAGAGGCGGATTTGTCGATGATCAACAGAGGGAATGCAAACCTGTGGGAGTGAGCCTGCTCGCGATAGCGATCTGTCATTCAACATTTATGTCGTCTGATAGACCGCTATCGCGAGCAGGCTCACTCCTACGGGGGATGCGTTTTGTCTTTAGTGGCCGGCGGTTTTCGAGAACAGCTGGATCACGACGACGCCGAGCACGATCAACGCCATTCCGAGCATCGCCGGTATATCCAGCTTTTGCCCGTAGATGAACAGCGCCGCGACGCTGACCATGACGATGCCCATCCCGGCCCACACCGCGTAGGCCACGCCGACCGGAACGGTGCGCACCACCAGGATCAACATCCAGAACGCGATGGCGTAGCCCACGATCACCACCAGCAAAGGCAGCGGCGTGCTGAAGCCTTTGACCGCTTTCATCGAGACGGTGGCCATGACTTCGGCACAAATGGCGATGGCAAGGTAGGCGTAGGCGTTCATGTGTATTCCTCAAGTGGAGCGTTACTGTCTGAGGTCGGCATTCTAGTGATTCTCCAGATGCGGTAAAGTCATTACCTATCTGTTGGAAAGATGGGTGGGGCGCGCAGCATGCAGTGGAATCTAGATCAATTACGCACATTTATCGCGGTCGCCGATCAACGCTCGTTCTCCGCCGTGGCGCGTCAGCAGCGCAAAGCGCAGTCCGCGGTCAGCAGCGCGATTGCCATGCTCGAGGACGATCTGGGCGTCAGTCTGTTCGAGCGCAGCAGCGGCCGCCAGCCAACCCTCACCGAAGCAGGTGAGGCGCTGCTCGAAGAAGCACGGGAAGTGCTGCGCCAGTGCGAACGCCTTAACGGGCGTGCCATGGCGATGATGCGTGGCCAGGAAGCGCAACTGCGCGTCGCCCAGGACGAGGCGATGCCGTATCAGGCGCTGGTGGAAAGTTTCGGCGCCCTCGCCGAGCAATTCCCCAGTCTCGAAGTGCAACTGACCAGCGCCGCCCAAGGTGAAGTCGCGCGCAAACTGGTGGAGCGGCGCGCCGATCTCGGCCTGCTGTTCTATCACGATGAAATCCCTGAGGCGCTGGAGCGGCGCGTGCTCGGCAGCGTGGAAATGGTCACGGTCTGCGGGATCAATCATCCGCTGGCCAAACAGTCCTACGTGACCTGCGAGCAACTGGCGCAACACCGGCAGTTGTTGATGTCGACACAAACCAGCGTCTATCCGGGCAACGAGCCGGCCAGCCCGCAGGTGTGGCGCGCCGACAGTTTCTATGTGATGGCTGAGTGGCTGGTGCGCGATCTTGGTTGGGCCTGGCTGCCCCGGCATGTGGTGCAATACTCGGCGTATCACGGCCTGATGGTCGAACTCGACAGTGAATGGACGCCGCCGGCGCTGGTGGTCGAATTGGTCTGGCGCCGCGACGAGCCCCTTGGCCCGGCCGCGAGGTGGCTGGCCGAACGTTTTGCCGTGCACTTGCGCGCGATCGGCGACAAAAGTCGATAAACTCCGCCGCCATGAATAGAACTCTCTACACCGCGCTGTTTTATCTGGGGCTGCCATTGGTGGCGATTCGGCTGTGGCTGCGGGCGCGCAAGGCGCCGGCGTACGCCAAGCGTATCGGCGAACGTTTCTCTTACGGGATGCCGGCGCTGCAACCGGGTGGCATCTGGGTACATGCGGTATCTGTTGGCGAGAGCATCGCCGCCGCGCCAATGATTCGCGCTTTGCTGCAGCGTTACCCACAACTGCCGATCACCGTGACCTGCATGACCCCGACCGGTTCGGAACGGATTCAGGCGTTGTTCGCCAACGAGCCGCGCATCCAGCATTGCTACCTGCCGTATGACTTGCCATGTGCAGCGGCGCGCTTTCTGGATCGCGCGCAACCGAAGCTTGCGGTGATCATGGAAACCGAGTTGTGGCCCAACCACATTCACCAGTGCGCCAAGCGCGGCATTCCGGTGGCGCTGGCCAACGGGCGTTTGTCCGAGCGCTCCGCCAGAGGCTATGGCCGTTTCAGCAAACTCACCGCGCCGATGCTTGCCGAGATGAGCCTGTTCGCCGTGCAGACCGAAGCCGAAGCCCAGCGTTTCCGCGATCTCGGCGCGCGTCCGGAAACAGTCGATGTCACCGGTTCGATCAAATTCGACCTGACCATCGACCCGCAATTACTGCAGCGCGCCGCTGATTTGCGCGGCCAATGGCAAGCGCAAGAGCGCCCAGTGTGGATCGCCGCCAGCACTCACGAAGGCGAAGACGAGGTGGTACTCAATGCCCATCGTCGCTTGCTGGCCAATCACCCGGACGCGCTGCTGATTCTGGTGCCGCGTCATCCCGAGCGTTTCAATTCGGTGTTCGAGCTGTGCCAGCGCGAAGGCTTCGCCACGGTGCGGCGTTCGACCGGGGTCGATGTCGATGCGCAAACGTCAGTGCTGCTCGGCGACACCATGGGCGAATTGCTGTTTCTCTACGCCCTGGCCGACAGCGCTTTTGTCGGCGGCAGCCTGGTGGCGAACGGCGGGCACAACCTGTTGGAGCCGGCCGCGCTGGCCAAACCGGTGATCTGCGGACCGCACTTGTTCAACTTCCTCGACATTGCGGCGCAGCTGCGTGAAGCCGGGGCGTTGGCGGAAGTGGATGATGCCGAAGGGTTGGCGGTGGAGGTGCAGCGACTGTTCGAGCTGCCGCGTGATGCACAGCGCATGGCCGAGGCCGGGCTGGCAGTGATGCGCCGTAATCAGGGCGCGTTGCAGCGGTTGCTGGATGGCTTGGGCCGACTGATCAAGTAACTCGGCTACAAAAAAAGATCGCAGCCTGCGGCAGCTCCTACATTGGAATGCATTTTCCTGTAGGAGCTGCCGCAGGCTGCGATCTTTTGCTTTTAAGGGCGGGCCTTGAGCTGCGCTTCGGCTGCCTTGGCCAGATCCGGCGGGAGGAAATCCTTGTCCGGGTTGTAGTCGGCCTTCAGATAACGCCGCAGATCTTCCAGATCCCCCGGATTCAACGTCCCCGCTGCCTGTTTCAAGCGCAGGTTGTCGAGAATGTAGTCGTAACGCGTGTTGTTGTAGTTGCGCACCGAGGTGTACAGCTGACGTTGCGCATCGAGCACGTCAACGATATTGCGCGTACCCACCTGATAACCGATTTCCGTGGCTTCCACCGCGCTCTGGTTGGAAATGATTGATTGCTTGCGCGCCTGGACCTGCTCGACGTCGGTGTTCACCGCGCGATGCAGGTTGCGGGTGTTCTCGACGATCTGCCGACGCAGGGATTCGCGCTGCTGCTCGCTCTGATCCAGTTGCGCGTAAGACTGGCGCACCTGCGAACTGGTCAGCCCGCCGCTGTAGATCGGGATGTTCAGTTGCAAGCCGACCGTGCTCTGTTCGACGTTGCCACCGTAAGGCGCGCCGAATGAATTCGGGTTGCCGAAGCCAAGGGCGTCGTTGTCACCTTTTTCGTATTTGGCCACGGCGTCGAGGGTCGGCAAGTGGCCGGCCTTGCGCTGCTTCAGGGTTTGCTCGGCCGAGCTGACGGCAAAATTGCTCGCCAGCAGATTGAGGTTCTGTTTCGCTGCGGTATCGACCCAGGCCTTGGCGTCATTCGGCGCCGGCGGCAGGATCGGCAGCGAATGGACGATGCCTTGAATCGAGTTGTACTGACGGTTGGTCAGGGTGATCAGCGCTTCAAACGCATCATCGACCTGACGCTGGGCGACGATACGGTTGGCGCGTGCGGTGTCGTAACTGGCTTGCGATTGCAGGACGTCGGTCTTGTCCGACAGACCGACATCGAAGCGCTCGTTGGACTGATCGAGCTGGCGCTTGAACGCGGCTTCTTCAGCCTTGGTCGAGGCCAGGTTGTCCTGGCTGCGCAGCACGTTGAAATAGCTTTCGGCCGATTGCAGGATCAGATTCTGCTCGGTCGCCGACAGTTGCAGTGCCGCTTGCTCATTGACGTCCTTGGCCGCTTGGTACTGGAACCAGCGATCGGCGCGGAACAACGGTTGCGCAAGGGTCGCCTGATACGAGTGCGCGCTGCGATTGGCAATGGCCGAGGGCTGATCGATCGAGGTGCGCACGTTGGCGGTCTCGGCACCGCCGGAAAGATTCGGCAGCAACCCGGCGCGGGCCTGCGGCACCACTTCTTTCTGCGCGCCGTACTGGGCGCGCGCAGCGGCCAGATCGGCATTGTTGTCGACCGCTTCCTGATAGACGCTGACCAGATCGGTTTTGGTCGACAAGGGCGCTTCTGCTGCCCAGGCCATTGCGTTGGACGCACAAGACACGGCAACAGCCAGTGAGAGTTTGCGCAGCATGAGGCGATCCCTAGCATTAATATTATGGAAGTAATCCGGGCGCCAAAGGTAAGGCGCAGCCCGCGCAGCGTCAAGGCGTGGCGGGGCAAGGCGAGTGTAGTTGCGCAATCGGTTCACAACAATCGGCCAAGCCCCTGTATTTGCGCCATTCATCATGGTGATTGCTGCGGTGTTGGCGTTCTTTGCCAGTTGTGTCTAGACTGGCCGGGTTCTTGTCGGGGTGCCTTGCTATGAGGCTGAGATCGAATAATTTCGGATCCCGTTGAACCTGATCAGGTTAGCGCCTGCGTAGGGAACAAGATTTCTCGTCACCCGGCGAGTCCTCTTGTGCTTCGTCCGGGAAATTGTTCGACAATCGAACGCTCGACGACGATGCACAGCACCGGTCCTGGTGCGTCCGTGCCTTTCAGGTTCTGCTCCGACAATCCACTGCCTGGATGCTGTCTGGAGAGCCCGTGATGACTACAAAATCAAAAAACGCGATCAACCTGAGTGACTCGGCCAAGGTCGACGAGCAATCGGTCAAGCCGTTCACCCGTTCGCAAAAAGTCTACGTTCAGGGCTCGCGCCCGGACATCCGCGTACCGATGCGCGAAATCACCCTCGATGTGACCCCGACCGACTTCGGCGGCGAAATCAACGCGCCAGTCACCGTCTACGATACCTCGGGCCCGTACACCGATCCGAACGTGGTGATCGATGTGCGCAAAGGCTTGGGCGACGTGCGTTCGGCGTGGATCGATGACCGTGGCGACACCGAGCGCCTGGCAGGCCTGAGCTCCAACTTCGGTCAAGAACGTCTGGCCGATGCCGAGCTGACCAAGCTGCGTTTCGCCCACGTCAACAACCCGCGCCGCGCCAAGGCCGGTGCCAACGTCAGCCAGATGCATTACGCCCGTAAAGGCATCATCACCGCCGAGATGGAATACGTCGCCATCCGCGAAAACATGAAGCTGCAAGAGGCCCGCGCCGCCGGCCTGTTGACGCAACAACACGCCGGCCACAGCTTCGGCGCGAGCATCCCGAAAGAAATCACTGCTGAATTCGTCCGCGAAGAAATCGCCCGTGGTCGCGCGATCATTCCGGCCAACATCAACCACGTCGAACTGGAACCGATGATCATTGGCCGTAACTTCCTGGTGAAGATCAACGGCAACATCGGCAACAGCGCCCTGGGTTCTTCGATCGAAGAAGAAGTGGCGAAACTGACCTGGGGCATTCGCTGGGGTTCGGACACCGTGATGGACTTGTCCACCGGTAAACACATCCACGAAACCCGCGAATGGATCATCCGCAACTCGCCAGTGCCGATCGGTACCGTGCCGATCTATCAGGCGCTGGAAAAAGTGAACGGCGTCGCCGAAGACCTGACCTGGGAGCTGTTTCGCGACACGCTGATCGAGCAGGCGGAGCAGGGCGTCGACTACTTCACCATCCACGCCGGCGTTTTGCTGCGCTACGTGCCGTTGACCGCCAAGCGCGTGACCGGCATCGTTTCCCGTGGCGGCTCGATCATGGCCAAGTGGTGCCTGGCGCACCACAAAGAGAACTTCCTCTACACCCACTTCGACGAAATCTGCGAAATCATGAAGGCCTACGACGTCAGCTTCTCGCTGGGCGATGGTCTGCGTCCGGGCTCGATTGCCGATGCCAACGATGAAGCGCAGTTCGGTGAACTGGAGACCCTCGGCGAGCTGACCAAGATTGCCTGGAAGCACGACGTGCAGTGCATGATCGAAGGCCCGGGTCACGTGCCGATGCAGTTGATCAAAGAGAACATGGACAAGCAGCTGGAGTGCTGCGACGAGGCGCCGTTCTACACCCTCGGCCCGCTGACCACCGACATCGCGCCGGGCTATGACCACATCACCTCGGGTATCGGTGCGGCGATGATCGGCTGGTTCGGTTGCGCGATGCTTTGCTACGTGACGCCGAAGGAACACTTGGGCCTGCCGAACAAGGATGACGTGAAGACCGGGATCATCACCTACAAGATCGCGGCGCATGCGGCGGACTTGGCCAAAGGGCATCCGGGCGCGCAGATTCGCGACAACGCCTTGAGCAAGGCGCGTTTCGAGTTCCGTTGGGAAGACCAGTTCAACCTCGGTCTCGACCCCGACACCGCCCGTTCGTATCACGATGAAACCCTGCCGAAGGATTCGGCCAAGGTCGCGCATTTCTGTTCGATGTGCGGGCCGAAATTCTGCTCGATGAAGATCACCCAGGAAGTTCGCGAGTACGCGGCCAACCAGCGCATCGATGCGGTCGACGTGGACGTCGCCCAAGGCCTGGCGGAACAGGCCGAGCGGTTCAAGAAGGAAGGCAGTCAGCTGTACAAGAAAGTTTGACCCCGTACTGATCGTTCCCACGCTCCGCGTGGGAATGCAGCCCGTGACGCTCCGCGTCACTGGACGCAGAGCGTCCCTAGAGGCATTCCCACGCAGAGCGTGGGAACGATCACAACACAACAAAAATGTCCCTCTGAGATAACACCCTTGAGCATTCAACCCAGCACTTATTCCCCCGACCTCGCCGTGCCCGCCGACAAGCGTGTGTTCGGCGGTCGTGATCTGTTTTCCCTGTGGTTCTCCCTCGGCATCGGCCTGATGGTTTTGCAGACCGGCGCACTGCTCGCGCCAGGCTTGGGCCTGTCCGGTTCGCTGCTGGCGATTTTCCTCGGCACGCTGGTCGGCGTGCTGCTGTTGGCCGCCGTCGGCGTGATCGGCAGCGATACCGGTCTGTCTTCGATGGCCGCGCTGAAACTCAGCCTCGGCAGCAAAGGCGCGAGCCTGCCGGCGCTGCTCAACTTGCTGCAACTGATCGGTTGGGGCTCGTTCGAAATCATCGTCATGCGCGACGCTGCGAGCCTGCTCGGCACCCGCGCGTTCAGCGAAGGTTCGCTGTGGTCGAACCCAGTGTTGTGGACGTTGTTTTTCGGCGCTCTCGCGACGTTGCTGGCGGTCAGTGGGCCGCTGACTTTCGTCCGGCAGATTCTACGCAAGTGGGGCATCTGGTTGCTGCTGGCAGCGTGCATCTGGCTGACCTGGAACCTGTTTGCCAAAGCCGATCTGGCCGATCTCTGGTCGCGTGCCGGTGACGGTTCGATGCCGTTCGCCGTGGGCTTCGACATTGCTATCGCGATGCCGCTGTCGTGGCTGCCGCTGATCGCCGACTACTCACGTTTCGGCAAGCGTGCGAAGAATGTTTTCGGCGGTACCGCCGTCGGTTTCTTCATCGGCAACTTCTGGCTGATGAGCCTCGGCGTCGCCTACACCCTGGCCTTCGCGCCGAGCGGTGAAGTCAACGCGCTGCTGCTGGCGCTGGCCGGTGCCGGACTGGGTATTCCGCTGTTGCTGATTCTGTTGGACGAGTCGGAAAACGCCTTCGCCGACATTCACTCGGCTGCGGTTTCGAGCGGGATTCTGTTGCGCCCGAAAGTCGAGCATCTGGCCTTGGCCATCGGCGTGATCTGCACGCTGATCGCCCTGCTGGCGCCGTTGGCGCAGTACCAGAATTTCCTGCTGCTGATCGGCTCGGTGTTTGCGCCGCTGTTCGGCGTGGTGCTGGTCGATCACTTCATCCTGCGCAAGCGCAGTGCTCAGGTCGCGTCAGCCGTGTTGCGCTGGCCGGCGTTGTTGGCGTGGCTGGGTGGCGTGAGCACCTACCATTTGCTGGCGAATCTGTATCCGGATGTCGGCGCAACCCTGCCGGCGCTGGTGCTGGCAGGGCTGTTGCAACTGGTTCTAGGTCGGGCCTTCAGTTACGGCCGGGAAACAGCTCGGGCTTGAGAATACCGTTCAGACGCGGATAAGGAATCTTCAGTTCGACGTGGCCCAGCGCGTAAGGCGCAATGGTGGTCACGTCGTACTTGAGGATCACGCCGCCATAGGTCAGCGCCACGTTCGGGGTTTTCACGAACGGCCAGTTCGCCACGAACTCCGGCTCCTGATCGAGCTTGGTGCTGATCAACCAGCTGTTGTGCGCCACCTGCGCCGCTTTCCAGAATGCGTCTTCCTGACCTGGCAGCAACATGTCGGACAGGTTCAGCACCTTGTGCTGCTGGCGCGAATAGTTGATGAAACCGCGACCCGGTGTGCCATGCGCGCCGCCGGTGTCGAGGTAGCTCGACACCTCGATGATCACCAAGCCGTCATGCTGTTCGCGTACTTTTGCTTGCAGGTAGCTGCTGTTGCGCGGGCCGGCGCTGGCCAGAAACTGCTCGCGATAGGCCGCCAGGGTGGGCGCCACCGGCGCGTTTTTCTCGGTGCGGGTCATTTGCAGCAGACGTTTTTCGATAATGCCGTCCAGCGCAGGTTCGGCCGGGAAGCGCAGGGTGTCGATGTTCACCAGTGGGCAGTCAGGGTTGGAACAACCGGGTTTCAGTTGTTCCGACGCATCGCGGGTGGTTTCCAGCGGCGTGCGGTAGTTGGGCTGGAACAGGCTGGCGCACGCGCCCAGGGTCAGGGCGATGGCGGCCACGGAGGCAATTTTGAAAAGCGACATGGGCGTCCTTTCGAAAGCAAGGGAAGGCAAAAAGTTACCGCTTCGACTCTCCACGAAGCAGTCAGTTCGCCACTAAGCTAATTAGAGTGCGTTTCGCCGCCACCGTCCATCCCGCTGACGGTAAAGGGGCTGCATCAAACCGTGCGGGCGCGTTAGGATGGCGCGAAGTCGAGGTTGCCAGTCACACACAGCAACCTCGTAATGGATCTGCAGTAAAGAGGATGCTCATGACTGATTTTGCCAACGCCATTCCGACCGCCGTCGATATCGTGCGGCGCGAAAAATGCTACGAGGGCTTTTACAAGCTCGACCGTGTTCACCTGCGCCATGAATTGTTCGCCGGTGGCATGAGCCGCGAAATCAACCGTGAAATATTTGTCCGCCACGATGCCGTGTGCATGCTGCCCTACGATCCGCAGCGCGACGAAGTGGTGTTGATCGAGCAGTTTCGCATCGGCGCCATGGGCAAGACCGACAATCCGTGGCTGGTCGAGCTGGTCGCCGGTCTGATCGACAAGGACGAGCAACCGGAAGAAGTTGCTCATCGCGAAGCTCAGGAGGAAGCTGGGCTGGACATCAAGGCCCTGTGGCCGATGACCAAGTATTTCCCGTCGCCGGGCGGTAGCAACGAATTCGTGCACTTGTACCTGGGGCGTTGCAGCACCGAAGGCGTTGGCGGCCTGCATGGTCTGGAAGAAGAGGCAGAAGATATCCGCGTCACGGTCTGGGCCTTTGAAGATGCCTTGCAGGCCGTCCGTGACGGACGCATTGCCAATGCGGCGAGCATCATCGCCTTGCAGTGGCTGGCGCTGAACCGCGCCGAAGTGAGGGGGTTATGGTCGTAAACAAGTTGCGCGATCGCTATCGAGTCGACCTCGCGGGGCTGCAAGCCGCCTGCGAGGCCAACTACGCGCGTCTGATGCGACTGGTTCCGGACATGCGCAACGAGCCCGAGGCGCGGCGCATCGCCGTGACTCAAGGCGAGCAGATGCTCGGCGTGCTGGCCCTCGAAGTGCTGCAAACCTGCCCATACACCACGACGTTGCAAGTGCGCCAGGAACACAGCCTGCCGTGGTTGCCAGTGCCGCAACTGGAAGTGCAGGTCTATCACGACGCACGCATGGCCGAAGTGGTCAGCGCCGAACATGCACGACGCTTTCGCGGCATCTATCCTTATCCGAACGCGGCCATGCATCAACCGGATGAAAAAGCCCAGCTCAATCTGTTCCTGGGGGAATGGCTGAGTCATTGCCTGGCGTTGGGGCATGAGTACGAAGTCGTACGCTAGTTGTGAACTGCGTCCGGTTCGACGGTTTCCTCTTTTACTGATCCCCCAGCATAATTGCGGCACTCGATCGATTCCGTGCTTTTGCCTTGGGAGAACGCCTTGCCGAGCGTATCCACGTTGACCACCGCCGATCCGGCGTTGCTGGTGCAGTTGTCCGACAGCCATTTGTTCGCTGACGCGGACGGTACGCTGCTGGGCATGAATACCCGCGAGAGCCTGCAAAAAGTCATTGAGCTGGTACTGGGGCAGCAGCCGCAGATCGACCTGGTTCTGGCCACCGGGGATATCTCGCAGGACGGCACGCTGGAGTCGTACCAGCAGTTTCGTCAGATGAGCACGCAGATCGATGCGCCGGCGCGGTGGATTCCCGGTAATCACGACGAACCGATGATAATGGCCCAGGCCGCCGTGCAGAGCACGCTGCTGGAGCCGGTGGTCGATATCGGCAACTGGCGGGTGACGCTGCTGGATTCGGCAGTGCCGGGCTCGGTGCCGGGGTATCTGCAGGACGATCAACTGCAACTACTGGCGCGCTCTTTGAGCGAAGCGCCGGAACGCCATCATCTGGTGTGCTTTCACCATCATCCGGTGCCGATCGGGTGTGCGTGGGCAGAGCCTATCGGCCTGCGCAATCCAGACGCGTTTTTCGAAGTGCTGGATCGTTTTCCACAGGCTCGTGCGGTGTTGTGGGGGCATGTGCATCAGGCGTTTGATCGCGAGCGCAACGGCGTGCGCCTGATGGCATCGCCGTCGACCTGCATTCAGTTCGAGCCGGGCAGTGAGGACTTCAAGGTGGGGGAGCAGGCGCCTGGGTATCGGTGGTTGCGGTTGTTACCGGATGGTCGCTTGGAAACCGGCGTCGAACGCGTCAGCGGTTTTGCCTTCACGGTTGATTACGGTTCCAACGGCTACTGATCGAATCAAAAGCCCCTCACCCCAGCCCTCTCCCTGTATGTACCGGAGACATGGTGGACACATGTTCGGAGACATGGTGGACGGTTTTAGATCTTCTTACCTGCCGTGACGATCTGCAAGTTCAAGTCGATTCGGGCGAT
>NZ_LIGE01000003.1 GCF_001297015.1 Pseudomonas sp. RIT-PI-r
CTCTCTGCAGCGGGAGGCGAATTCTACAGCGTTACACGCTGCTGTCAACACCTCTTTTTCAACTTCCTTTCTGGCTTCGATGAACTGAAGCAACCTGCTGCCGAAACCTACATAACTCATTGAATCTAAAGGAGTTTTCCGTTTCGACTGCGCCGGAAGTGGGGCGAATTATAGACATCTCAAATCTGCCGTCAACCGTTAATTTCAATTTTCTATCGAAACGCCGGAAAAACTGCCGTCATGCCGTCATATAGACAGAACGCCTGAAATCGAGCCGAAACCAAGAGGAGCATCCGGCAGACACTGGAACCCACCATCACCGCATCCGCGCCCAAGAACATCAAGCAGCAAGAACACGAGAAGAGCACCAAAATACTGGCGGGCACTACTAATAGAAGGGGATTCAAACAATAGATGGTGTCCCAGGGCAGGTTCGAACTGCCAACCTTCCCCTTAGGAGGGGGATGCTCTATCCAATTGAGCTACTGAGACACGCGATTGTCGCAAGCAGAAGCAGCGCGACGGACGGCGTGCATGTTAACGGCCAAGTTCCGGTTTGTCATGTCATCCGTAGCCATATTAAGTGTAGGCATGCGCACTGGTATGTCGCGGGAAGATTTACCGTGCATTTTGCACTCCCGCCAAAAAGCCATCATTGCAGATTGCAACCCAAGCAATTCTATCAAGTCTCTCATATCCTTGTTTTTAAAGGACTTGCCAGCGATTAGACTATTGGCATGACGACTGCTTTGCCTGTTCTATAGAAGAACAATCGGAGCGCGGCCCCATGAACACCACCCTCTTGCTTGCAAATGCGACAGCACTAGCGGTTTTGCTGAGTTTTCACTCTATCCCCGCTAGCACCGCCCCGGAATCGATAGCCCAGCGCATGCCGCATTACCTGCAAGTGCAGAAGCAGCCCCAACTGGCAGTGCTGAGCGATAACAGCAACCTTGTCCCAAGGATCGTCAGCGCCTCCGAACAGGCTTTGCCAATCCAACCTACAGAACGTCTGGTTTTTTGAATTATCTTCAGGAGTACAGCATGTCCAAATCAGCCGCAGGATTTCTGATCCTCGCCTTTTTGAGTGGGGCTATGCATTTTTCGCTTTTCGAGGAAACCACAGTCACCCTGCCCCTGATTGTCTGCGGAGTATTTTCGATGCTGTTTGTCCTGGCGTTGGTTGCCGGACGCAAGATCAAGTTTGATCCAGTCCTGCGCTGAGCCGGATAAGGTCAAGCAACTGGTTCACCGCCCCCGCCAGCTCACCTGAGTTATCGATCATATGTACCGGCCCGTCACTTGACCTGCGGTCTTTAAATAAAGAGTTACGGGCAAGTCGGGCCTCAACCTGCTCAAGCGACTCTCTCCCACGCCTTAGCAGCCGCTTACGTAAAACCTCGTCACTTACCGTAAGCAGTACCGGCACCAGCTCAGGGTAACGGCTCATCGCTTGCCGCAGATTAGCGCGCGAGCCGTTAACCAACACATGGTGCCCCGCTGCCAAAATCCGATCCATTTCGGCCGGGATCCCATATGCAAGACCGTTCGCGTGCCATGCCAGGGAAAAGCCCCCCTCGTGCGCACGTCGCTCGAACTCCTCCGGCGTTACACCAACCGCATCTTCACCCACCGATTCAGCTGATCGCGTAATGACTCGCCGCATTACCTCGCACCCCATTGCTCGCAGCCGTTCGCGCGCGGCTTCAATCAGGCTGTCTTTCCCTGATCCGGATGGACCCATCAGATAAATAAGCTTGCCACCCATCCTGAAAACGCCTCCACAACAACGTAGCCACTAGTAAATCGGCAATTTGCCACTATCCTTCACAGACAGGGAACAAGGATAGAAAGCCATATAGCATGCACGCCTTCACGTCTTCAGACATCAACTGATGGCCACCAGGAGGCATACAGCGATGCAGACCAAGGCAAAGTTTTCAAACCAGTCCGCATTTCTGATGATTGGTGCTGGCATTACGCCTTTACCCGGCTCAATATTTGTCACAGAATTGACGCCAATGATCTGGCAATTTTGAGGCATGATGCCGGCCTCTTAACAATTCAGGTTGAACCATTTGGCGCGGATGCTTGTCCTACCACACATCCTGCGGCCAATCCCGAGAACCGCTCCCCTGAACTAACCGGTTAAATATATGCGCCCATTGAAACAGGCAATTTATTCCAGCCGTACGGCTGACAAGTTCGTCGTACGTCTGCCAGACGGAATGCGTGAACGCATTGCCGAGGTGGCTCGCAATCATCATCGCAGCATGAACTCCGAGATCATTGCGCGCCTTGAGCAGAGTCTTATTCAGGAAGGTGCACTGGGCGAAGAGCTGAGCATGCGCCTGGACAGCCCGGAGCTGTCGCTGCATGAGCGCGAGCTGTTGCAACGATTCCGCCAACTGTCTCACCGCCAACAGAACGCTTTGGTATCCTTGATCGCACACGATGCCGAAATGGCAGCAGACGCGTCCTGAGCCACACCGAACACGTCAAGCCAGCTTAACCGCTGGCTTTTTTTTGCGCGGATTTTGAGTTTTCACAGACAAGAAAAAGCCCGCCATATAGGCGGGCTTTTTCGATGCAGCGGATCAGAGCAGGAAGATCGTCGCCAGCCCGAGGAAGATGAAGAAGCCGCCACTGTCGGTCATCGCAGTAATCATCACACTCGCCCCCATGGCCGGGTCGCGCCCCATTTTCGCCAGGGTCATCGGGATCAATACTCCCATCAACGCCGCCAGCAGCAAATTGAGCGTCATAGCCGCTGTCATTACCACGCCCAACGACCAACTGCCGTAGAGCAGATAAGCAACCACACCAATTACACCACCCCAGACCAGGCCATTGATCAGGCCTACCGCCAGCTCCTTGCGCATCAGGCGCGAAGTATTGCCGGTGCTGACCTGGTCGAGCGCCATGGCGCGAACAATCATGGTGATCGTCTGGTTACCGGAGTTACCACCAATACCGGCCACGATCGGCATCAGTGCTGCGAGCGCTACCAGTTTCTCGATCGAGCCTTCGAACAGACCGATCACTCGAGAGGCGACGAACGCAGTGATCAGGTTGACCGCCAGCCATGCCCAACGGTTGCGTAAAGACTTCCAGACCGAGGCGAAGATGTCTTCCTCTTCACGCAGACCGGCCATGTTGAGAACTTCGCTCTCACTCTCTTCACGAATCAGGTCGACCATTTCGTCGATGGTCAAACGGCCAATCAACTTGCCGTTCTTGTCGACCACCGGGGCCGAGATCAAGTCATAACGTTCGAACGCCTGAGCGGCGTCATAAGCATCTTCGTCCGGGTGGAAACTCACCGGGTCGCTCGCCATTACTTCGGCAACCTGCTTGTCCGGATCATTAACCAGCAGACGCTTGATCGGCAGCACACCTTTGAGCACACCGTCGTAATCCACCACGAACAGTTTGTCAGTATGGCCCGGAAGCTCCTTGAGGCGACGCAAGTAACGCAGTACCACTTCGAGACTGACATCTTCGCGGATGGTGACCATCTCGAAGTCCATCAGTGCGCCAACCTGCTCCTCGTCATAGGACAGAGCCGAACGCACGCGCTCGCGCTGCTGGTTATCCAGACTCTCCATCAGCTCATGGACGACGTCTCGCGGCAGCTCGGAAGCAAGGTCAGCAAGTTCGTCGGCGTCCATGTCCTTGGCCGCAGCCAGGAGCTCGTGATCATCCATGTCGGCGATCAGCGTTTCACGAACGGAGTCGGATACCTCAAGAAGAATGTCGCCGTCGCGATCGGCCTTGACCAATTGCCAGAGCGTAAGACGATCATCCAGCGGCAAGGCTTCAAGGATGTAGGCGACGTCAGCGGAGTGCAGATCATCGAGCTTGCGTTGCAGCTCGACAAGGTTCTGCCGGTGAACCAGGTTTTCAACCCGGTCGTGATGCGCGCCTTCCTGGCGATGAGTCAGGTCTTCGACGACCCGTTGACGCTGCAGCAGCTCGACGACTTGAGCCAGGCGATCCTGCAGGCTTTCCTGTGTTTTCTTTACTTCGATTTCAGACATAGGCGAACTCCACTCCCAGCAGCGGGGCACGCCGGAAGGATCAATCAGTCAATTCATGATTGGTGAAACTGTTTACTGAGTAACTACTGGGTAAGTCCATGGAGGTTTTCCATAAGCCCCGGCGGGGCTGACGGGCGCAATGATACACCGCCTGACGGTTTTAAACGTTAAAAAATCTCGGCCGAAACAAGTGCTTGCGAAACAAACCTGAGCACTGTCCTGATCCCTGCACATGCGACGACTCATCCTGAAAAGAAAACACACCAGCACTCGAAAATGTAGCGACTACCCTTGAGCGCAGATCGTCATGGAGGACATCGAATGCCATTGAAACCATCCCACCTTGTACTCACCAGCCTGCTCTGCCTGCCGCCGACCGGGGCCGCCCTCACCCTCCATCGCTGCGAAGCCGCCGATGGCAGCATCACCTTCACCTCGATGAGCTGTGCACAAGGCGAACGGCGCTCCGCACAGGAAGTCCACCCCTACTCGCCCGGATCAGTTGTGGCCGTGATGCCAGAGCACAACCATGAACAAACCTCCGGCATGACAGCCGCAGGCCGAGGACCGGGCATCGTTGGCCACACTCAAGACAAATGCGGAGATCTGATTAACGCCAGACAACGTCGCGAAGCAATCATCAATCGACGCATCATTGCCGGCATGAGCCAGAAAGACGTCGAAAGCGCGCTAGGCAAACCGGACAAGGTGAATATTCGAACATCGACGACGAGCTATCGATACGACCTCAAGCGAGGCCGTAGTGCTCAAATAGATTTTGATGAGAGGGGATGCGTGAAGGAAAAAGCCAAATCCCGGACAGCAAAAAGCCCGCGTTAAACGCGGGCTTTTCGGTATATGGTGCACTCGACAGGATTCGAACCTGTGACCGCTCGGTTCGTAGCCGAGTACTCTATCCAGCTGAGCTACGAGTGCATTTTGTGTTTTTAGCCCAGACCACAACTGGGTAAAGCCAAGTTATTTGCATTACTGCAATTAACTCTTAAATGGTGCACTCGACAGGATTCGAACCTGTGACCGCTCGGTTCGTAGCCGAGTACTCTATCCAGCTGAGCTACGAGTGCATTTGTGTTTTTAGACCAGATCACATCTGGTTGAAGCCGAGTCATTTACATTGCTGCAACTAACTCTTAAATGGTGCACTCGACAGGATTCGAACCTGTGACCGCTCGGTTCGTAGCCGAGTACTCTATCCAGCTGAGCTACGAGTGCATTTGTTGCGCCGCATTATAGCCCGTCTAATCTCTATTCCAACCACTTTTTCTATTAATTTCAACAACTTACAGAAAAAGCCAGATTACGACGTACTAAGCAAATAATGGCGGAGAACGGGGGATTCGAACCCCCGACACCCTTGTGAGGTGTACTCCCTTAGCAGGGGAGCGCCTTCGGCCACTCGGCCAGCTCTCCGCAACACGGGGCGTATCTTAACCAACCTTTTCCCCGTTTGCAAACATAAAAATCGATAAAAATTAATGGCTTGGTTCTTCGTCCTTCTCTTTCTTTATACGCAGGTAAATTTCCTCACGGTGCACGGCAACCTCTTTCGGGGCATTGACGCCGATACGCACCTGATTTCCTTTAACGCCAAGCACGGTCACGGTGATTTCGCCGTCACCGATAATCAGGCTTTCTGCGCACCGACGGGTCAGAATCAGCATACCTTTCTCCTTACGCAATTCAGTTCAGGGACAACAGTCTGCAAAAAAAAGGCACCCGACCTACAACCGGAGCGATCGTAGCCCTACATGCCTGAGTATTGACCAGCGCGAGCAAAAGAACAGTTCAGGGCTCGCGCCATTCAAAAAATAAAGGGCGCGGTCAGACCGCGCCCCTCAAGAAGCGGAATTACTCGCCTTGACGGGCAGGAGCATCCAGTTCGAAAGCCGTGTGCAGGGCGCGCACAGCCAGTTCCAGGTACTTCTCTTCAATCACCACGGAAACCTTGATTTCCGACGTCGAGATCATCTGGATGTTGATGCTTTCTTTTGCCAGGGATTCGAACATGCGGCTGGCCACGCCTGCGTGGGAACGCATGCCGACGCCGACGATCGAGACCTTGGCAATCTTGGTGTCGCCAACCACTTCACGGGCACCGATCTCGCGAGCGGTGTTTTCCAGCACGGTCTGTGCAGCCTGGTAGTCGTTACGGTGCACGGTGAAGGTGAAGTCGGTGGTGTTATCGTGCGCGACGTTCTGCACGATCATGTCGACTTCGATGTTCGCGGCACTGATCGGGCCGAGAATTTTGAACGCCACGCCCGGGGTGTCTGGCACGCCACGGATGGTCAGCTTGGCTTCATCGCGGTTGAAAGCGATGCCGGAAATGATCGGCTGCTCCATGGTTTCCTCTTCATCAATAGTAATGAGGGTGCCCGGACCCTCCTTGAAGCTGTGCAGTACGCGCAGCGGAACGTTGTACTTGCCGGCGAATTCCACCGCACGGATCTGCAACACCTTGGAACCGAGGCTGGCCATTTCCAGCATCTCTTCGAAGGTGATCTTGTCCAGACGCTGAGCGACCGGCACAACGCGCGGGTCAGTGGTGTAAACACCGTCAACGTCGGTGTAGATCTGGCACTCGTCAGCCTTTAACGCAGCAGCCAGTGCCACGCCGGTGGTGTCGGAACCGCCACGACCGAGGGTGGTAATGTTGCCGTGCTCGTCGACGCCCTGGAAACCGGCGACAACCACCACGCGACCTGCCTTCAGATCACCACGAATCTTCTGGTCATCAATCTGCAAGATACGCGCTTTATTGTGCGCACTGTCCGTCAGGATCCGCACCTGATTACCGGTGTACGACACCGCCGGCACACCGCGCTTGATCAGCGCCATGGCCAACAGGGCAATTGTCACCTGCTCACCGGTGGAGACGATCACATCCAGTTCACGCGGAACCGGTTGGCCATCGCCACTGATTTGCTTGGCCAGATCGATCAGACGGTTGGTTTCGCCGCTCATTGCAGACAATACAACCACCAGGTCATCGCCGGCATCGCGGAATTTCTTAACCTTGTCGGCGACCTGCTCGATTCTCTCGACAGTACCGACCGAGGTGCCTCCAAATTTCTGTACGATCAAAGCCATTTCAAAGCCGCCTCTGCCCATGAAGGGCGCCCAATAATCACTCGAACAGCCGCCGGGCCCGCCACTAGACTGCGGGCCCGACGGGCCGTCTTATAAACCCTGCTCGACGAATGGAACGGTCAGCGCCAATGCGCCATCCAGCGCGCCGGCGTCGACACCGCCGCCCTGCGCCATGTCCGGACGACCACCGCCCTTCCCGCCCACTGCCGCAGCAGCCTGCTTCATCAAATCACCGGCTTTGAGTTGGCCAGTCAGGTCTTTGGTTACGCCTGCAACCAGAACGACCTTTTCCTCATGGACACTGCCGAGCAGGATCACTGCGCGGCCGAGTTTGTTTTTCAGCTGATCGACCAGCGCCAGCAGCGCCTTGGCGTCCTGACCATCCAGACGTGCGGCCAAAACCTTCACGCCTTTGACGTCCAGAGCCGAGGACGACAGATCGTCGCCCGCCGCGCTCGCCGCTTTGGCTTGCAACTGCTCGAGCTGCTTCTCCAGTTGGCGATTGCGCTCGAGCACAGCCGACAGCTTGTCGATCAGGTTGTCGCGGCTGCCCTTGACCAGGCTGGCCGCTTCCTTGAGTTGTTCTTCTGCAGCATTCAAGTAGGCCAGTGCCGCAGCACCGGTGACTGCTTCGATGCGACGCACGCCCGAAGCCACACCGCCTTCGCTGATGATTTTCAGCAGGCCGATGTCGCCGGTACGGCTGGCGTGGATACCGCCGCACAGCTCGACGGAGAAATCGCCGCCCATGCTCAGCACGCGCACGCTGTCGCCGTACTTCTCGCCGAACAGCGCCATCGCGCCTTTGTTCTTGGCGGTTTCGATGTCGGTTTCTTCGGTTTCAACGGCAGAATTCTTGCGTATCTCGGCGTTGACGATGTCTTCCAGCGCTTTGATCTGCTCAGGCTTGATCGCTTCAAAGTGGCTGAAGTCGAAGCGCAGACGCTGGCTATCCACCAACGAACCTTTCTGTTGAACGTGCTCGCCCAGTACCTGGCGCAGAGCAGCGTGCAGCAAGTGCGTGGCCGAGTGATTCAGTGAAGTCGCGTGACGCACTTCGGCATCGACGTGAGTTTCCACCGGCGCACCAATGGTCAGGCTGCCCGAATCCAAGACGCCGTGGTGCAGGAACGCACCGCCGGTCTTGGTGGTGTCACGCACGTCGAAACGGCTGCTGCCGGCCTGCAGATAACCGCAGTCGCCGATCTGGCCGCCGGATTCCGCGTAGAACGGCGTCTGGTTCAGCACGATCACCGCCTCTTCGCCTTCATTCAAGACGTCGACCGATTGGCCATCTTTATAGATAGCGACGATTTTTGCAGAACCGCTGGTGTCGGTGTAACCGGTGAACTCGGTGGCCACATCAACCTTGACCAGGGTGTTGTAGTCCAGACCGAACGAGCTGGCCGAACGCGCGCGAACTCGCTGGGCTTCCATCTCACGCTCGAAACCGGCTTCATCGACAGTCAGGCTGCGCTCGCGGGCGATGTCGGCGGTCAGGTCCATCGGGAAACCGTAGGTGTCGTAGAGTTTGAACACCACGTCGCCCGGCACCACAGTGCCTTTGAGTTCCAGCAGATCCTGCTCGAGAATCTTCAGGCCGTGCTCCAGGGTCTTGGAGAACTGCTCTTCTTCGGCCTTGAGCACGCGCTCGATGTTGCTCTGCTGCTTCTTCAGTTCCGGGAAGGCTTCGCCCATCTCGGCAACCAGCGCAGCGACGATCTTGTAGAAGAAGCTGCCGGTGGCGCCGAGCTTGTTACCGTGACGGCAGGCGCGACGGATGATCCGGCGCAGCACGTAACCGCGACCTTCGTTGGACGGCAGCACGCCGTCAGCGATCAGGAAACCGCACGAACGGATGTGGTCGGAAACGACCTTGAGCGACGACTGGTCGCCGTTTTCGCAACCGATGGCTTCAGCCGAAGCTTTCAGCAGGTTCTTGAACAGGTCAATGTCATAGTTGGAATTGACGTGCTGCATCACCGCACTGATCCGCTCCAGCCCCATGCCGGTGTCGACCGACGGCGCTGGCAACGGATGCAACACGCCGTCGGCGGTGCGGTTGAACTGCATGAACACGTTGTTCCAGATCTCGATGTAACGGTCGCCGTCTTCTTCCGGCGAACCCGGTGGGCCGCCCCAGATGTGGTCGCCGTGATCGTAGAAAATCTCGGTGCACGGGCCGCACGGGCCGGTATCGCCCATGGTCCAGAAGTTGTCGGAGGCGTACGGCGCGCCTTTGTTGTCGCCGATGCGGATCATGCGCTCGACCGGCACACCGATTTCTTTGGTCCAGATGTCATACGCTTCGTCGTCGGAGGCGTAGACGGTGACCCAGAGTTTTTCCTTCGGCAGTTGCAGAACGCCGGTCAGGAAGGTCCACGCGTAGGTAATCGCGTCCTTCTTGAAATAGTCACCGAAGCTGAAGTTACCGAGCATTTCGAAGAACGTGTGGTGACGAGCGGTATAACCGACGTTTTCCAGGTCGCTGTTCTTGCCACCGGCACGCACGCATTTCTGGCTGCTGGTCGCACGGGTGTACGCACGTTTTTCCTGGCCCAGGAAGCAGTCCTTGAACTGGTTCATCCCCGCGTTAGTGAACAGCAGGGTTGGGTCGTTGCCCGGAATCAAAGAGCTGGAGGCTACACGGGTGTGGCCTTGCTCTTCGAAGAAGCGAAGGAAGGCTTCACGGATTTCTGCGCTTTTCATTAGGTTCTTCCACGGAGGCTGCGGCCAAAGGCCTGTTCGAAACGTCAACAGACGAAGCGACGGCAAAGGGCCGCATTATATCGGCCCTGCGCGCGGGGTACAGCGTGTTTATACGATAGAAACGGTCAATTGGACGGCTAACGCTGTCACTTGCGCGAAAACTCGACGAATGTCGCGATCACTTGCTCGATTTGCGAGCGATTGACGTCCATGTGCGTGACCATGCGCAGGCGTGCGGCGGCGCTCAACTTGATCCCGCGATTGGCAGCAAACGCCTTGATCGCTTCGGCTTTGTCGCCCATTTGCACATAAACCATGTTGGTTTGCACGGGTTCGACGATGAAACCTGCTTCACGCAGACCGTCGGCCAAAAACTGCGCGTTGGCATGGTCGTCGGCCAGACGTTCAACGTTGTGATCCAGGGCGTACAGCCCCGCCGCAGCCAGCAACCCGGCCTGACGCATGCCGCCGCCGACCATTTTGCGTAAACGGCGGGCCTTGCCGATCAGTTGCTCGGAGCCGCACAACACCGAACCCACCGGCGCCCCCAGACCTTTGGACAGACACACCGACACCGAATCGAAATGTTTCGTGATTTCCCGCGCATCAACCCCGAGTTTGACCGCCGCGTTGTAAAGACGCGCGCCATCCAGATGTAACTGCAGGCTGTGCTCTTGGGTAAATTGGCGCGCCCGGGCGAGATATTCCAGCGGCAGCACTTTGCCTTGCATGGTGTTTTCCAGCGCCAGCAATCGAGTGCGGGCGAAGTGGAAGTCATCCGGTTTGATCGCTGCCGCGACCTGATCCAGGTCCAGCGAACCGTCGGCCAGCACTTCCAGCGGTTGCGGCTGGATCGAGCCAAGCACCGCAGCGCCACCACCCTCGTATTTGTAAGTGTGCGCCTGCTGGCCGACGATGTATTCATCACCACGCTCGCAGTGCGCCATCAAGCCCAGCAGGTTGCTCATGGTGCCAGTCGGCACGAACAGCGCTGCGGCGAAGCCCAAACGTTTGGCCAGTTCTTCTTCCAGACGATTGACCGTCGGATCTTCGCCGTACACGTCATCACCGGTGTCCGCCGCAGTCATCGCGTCGAGCATGGCGGGGGTCGGTTGGGTGACGGTGTCGCTGCGAAGATCGATAACGCTCATGAACCTGGCCTCAAGTCAGCAGGGGAAATCCCTTTACGAAGTGGGATTACTGCGGTCATCGCATGGATTAATCAAGCCTTGCGCAAGGAAAAGTCGTTTCGAGCCTGCAAAAAATTCGATGACAATCATCAGAAAGGCGCAATGCACAGACACACAATCTGTGATAAAAACGCTGCGCCGCCCGAGAAAGGGCGGCAAAAACGTTCTCAGGGCGGGGTGCAATTCCCCACCGGCGGTAATTGCGCGCAATGCGCATAGCCCGCGAGCGCTTGGCGGCGAACACGACTTCGATTGTGATCGACGGCAAGGTCAGCAGACCCGGTGTGATTCCGGGGCCGACGGTCATAGTCCGGATGAAGAGAGAACGGGATTAACGCCAAAGGGCCGTCCGCGCGATGTTGTGCGTGTGCGCACCCTTGAATCCCTTTCGATTCATAACGCCCTGTTTTTCACACAAACAGGAGTCAGAACATGCAACCCACCGCTATCGACAGCAAAAGCAAACACCCTCATGGCGAGCGCGTCGCGTTCATCCAGGCCTGCTGGCACAAGGAAATCGTCGACCAGAGCCGTAAAGGCTTCGTCGCCGAAATGATTGCCCTGGGTTATCAGGAATCGGACATCGACATCTTCGAAGTCGGCGGCGCCTTTGAAATGCCCCTGCACGCCAAGTTGCTGGCCAAGACCGGTCGTTATGCCGGCATCGTCGCCGCGGCCCTGGTGGTGGATGGCGGCATCTACCGTCACGAGTTCGTCGCCCAATCGGTGGTCAGTGGCCTGATGCAGGTGCAGCTGGAAACTGAAGTGCCGGTGTTCTCGGTGTCGCTGACGCCGCATCACTTCCATGCTGGCGACGAACATCAGAAGTTTTTCTTTGAGCACTTTGTGCATAAAGGCCAGGAAGCGGCGCGCACTTGCGCGGATACGCTGCGCAAGGTTCGCGCACTGCGCCGCACCGAGCCGCATGCGGTAGCCGTGTAAACACGGAACCAAAACTGTAGGAGTGAGCCTGCTCGCGATAGCGGAGTGTCAGTCGACCACTGTAGTGACTGATACATTGCAATCGCGAGCAGGCTCACTCCTACAGGGGTTTTGCGTAGGGTCAGGCGAGGTTTTCGTCGGTGGTCGGGACGATCAGGATGCCCGCGCGCAAGCCGTTCTTGACCTTGGGATTAGGGAAGATGATCCGTGCGCCCTGCTCTTCGATGATCCAGCGGGTATTGGCCAAGTCTTCAGCCAGGACGTAACCCACCTCCAACTCTGAAAAGTTCTCGATGTCCTGCGGCAGGTTCAAGCGGAACGCATCGCTGTGCTTGATGATTTCCCGCGCGACACTAAATAGCTGCAAACCGTCCAGTTGCGCTTCAGCCATTTCCGGCTCAGTGCCTTCGATGATCTGCTTCAGACGGGTTTCCAGCAGCGAGACATTGACTCCGTCGTTCTGTCCGAATGGCCGCGCCTTGCCCAGTTCCAGCGTGAAAGCCTCGGCACCGAGCTTGTCGTAGGTGTAGGAGCTGAATACGATTGACGGCTTGTTCTGCAGCAGTACGGCTTCCATCCCTGCCGCACGCAGACGTGCCAGCTCAAGGCGCGAATGCTGACGACCGTCCTTCCACGGGTACAGGGCAAACTGCTCGATCTTCGAACCGCGAATGGCGGTATGCAGGTCGTAGTGCAGGCGCTGGCGATCCGGCAGGCTGAAAAAACTCGCCGCCAGCCGTTCCAGCTCACAGGCTCGCAACGCTTCCGAGCCACTGCTTTGTTCATGACGGCCGTTGAACAGCCGATTGACGTCCTGCTCGATAAAACGCTCGCCTTTGCGAATCGCTTCCGGGTTACCGAACAGGAACAGAATGCGTGCGCGTGGCTTCAGATCGCCACGAGCGATGTCATGCAGCAGCCGATCGAGCAACTCGATCGGCGCTGTTTCGTTGCCGTGAATCCCCGCTGAAAGCAGCAGGTCCAGGCCATTGTCGCGCGCTTGCGGTGGCCGGACTTCCAGCGCACCTTCGCTCAACCAGCGCATACGCACGCCTTCGACAGTCAGTTGAGTCTTCTCCGCCGGTTCGCGGCCGGCGAGGGTCAGTTCAAGCAGTTTGCCGAGGGCGAGCATAGAGCGGTTTCCTTAGTGGTCGTGGTTGCAATCCGGGCCGTGCACGTGGTCTTCATCGTCGCCGACGTCAGCCGGTTCCATTTCCAGTTGCAGACTTACCAGATTAGTCGCCAATGGGCGCAGCAGCAGGTTGGCGTACTCGGCGTCACCTTCTTCAACGTCCACGCCGATCAGCAACTGGCCACGGCCGTCCTGCTGGATCCACAGCTCTTTGCCTTGCCACATGACCGCGACGCGGGTGCACGAGGTTTGCAGTTGCGTGCCGTCGGTGTCTTCAAGGATCAGCTGCAGGGAATCGCTCATGTTTTTACTCTCTTGGTGAGACAAGCCGCGCGCCGCGTTCGGGCGACGCGCCGGCCATCAATTGATCTGGAATGGATAAACCGCGCCCAGTTTAAGGATTTGCGTCAGTTCATCCAGTGCCGTCCGGCATTCAAGCAGCAATTGCGGGTCCGCCAGATCGGTTTCGCTCAGGCGGTCGCGGTAGTGCTTTTCAACCCATGCGGTCAACGAACCGTACAACGGTGCCGTCATGATAACCCCTGGGTTGACCGCCGCCAGTTCGGTTTCGTTAAGCGCGACGCGAAGACGCAGGCACGCCGGGCCACCGCCGTTCTGCATGCTTTGCTTGAGGTCGAAAACCTTCACTTCGCGGATCAGGCCTCCGGAACTGGTCAGCTCTTGCAGATAAGTCCAGACACGTTCGTTGGCCTGGCACTCTTGCGGCACGATCAGCAACATCGAACCGTCAGGGCGCGACAGCAACTGACTGTTGAACAGGTACGAGCGCACCGCGTCATCGACGGTGACCGCCGAACGCGGCACACACACCGACTGGAAGTTGCCGCCGGCTTTGGCGAGTTTGCTTTGCAGCTCGGCCAGTATCGAGTCGGTGTCGAGGAAGGCGTCCTCGTGATAGAACAGCACCTCGCCATTGCCCACGGCGATCACGTCGTTGTGGAACACGCCCTGATCGATCACGTTCGGGTTTTGCTGGGCGTAGACCACACCTTCGTCACGCAGGCCGTGCAGACGGGCAACGGCTTGCGACGCTTCGAGGGTCTGGCGCGCCGGGTACTTTTGCGGCGCCGGGAAACGGTTGTCGAAGGCACTGCGACCGAACACGAAGAACTCGACGCCCGCCTCGCCATACTCACGACAGAAACGTGTGTGATTGGCCGCACCTTCGTCGCCGAATTGCGCCACTGCCGGCAACGCGGCGTGATGGGCGAAGTGCTGCTGATTGGCGAACATCGCGCCGAGCACGCGACTGGTGGTCGGGTGCTCGATGCTGCGGTGATATTTGCAATTGAGGTTGGCGGCGGTGAAATGCACGCGGCCGTCAGCAGTGTCGGCACTCGGGCTGACCGTGGCGGCGTTGGCCACCCACATGCTCGACGCTGAGCAACTGGCGACCAGTAGCGGCATGGCTTCCTTGGCAGCGCGCTCGATCACTTGTGCGTCGGTGCCGCTGAAACCCAGACGGCGCAGAGCGCCCACATCCGGACGTTCCTGCGGCGCCAGCACGCCTTGCTGAAAGCCCATTTCCATCAGCGCCTTCATCTTCGCCAGACCTTGTAGCGCCGCTTCCTTCGGATTCGAAGATTGCTGACTGTTGCTCTGGGAGGCAACGTTGCCGTAGGACAGACCACCGTAGTTATGGGTCGGCCCCACTAGACCGTCAAAATTGACTTCATAGGATTTCATCAGCGAGGCTCCACGAGAATCTGTTGTTATAGGCTTCAGGTAACAATTCAGTCAGACCGCGTCGCGGCTATCGCGAGCAGGCTCACTCCTACAGGTTGAGCGGTGAACACACATGTTGTGTACGACCCAAATCCTGTAGGAGTGAGCCTGCTCGCGATGGCCGTTACACCATCTTCACGCCGGGTGTCAGGGCTGCTGGCAGAGTCAGGCTCGGGGTTTCCAGCGACGCCACCGGGTACGCGCAGTAATCCGCTGCGTAATAGGCACTGGCGCGATGGTTGCCCGAGGCACCAACACCACCAAACGGCGCGCTGCTCGCAGCACCGGTCAGTTGTTTATTCCAGTTGACGATGCCGGCACGGCTTTCCAGCCAGAACTGCTGATAACGCGCTTCGGAGTCCGACAACAAACCTGCGGCCAGACCATAAGCAGTGTCATTCGCTTCAGCGATCGCTGCTTCAAAATCAACGTAGCGGATCACTTGCAGCAACGGGCCGAACAATTCTTCGTCCGGACGCTCGGCAACCTCGGTCACATCAATAATGCCCGGGGTCAGCAATGCGGCTTGTGCCTGCGGCTGAGTCATTTCCAGCAGCGACACCGCGCCGTTGGCCAACAGATGTTCTTGAGCGTCCATCAGCGCTTTCGCGGCGCCAAGGGAAATTACCGAACCCATGAACGGCACAGGTTGTTGATCGAATGCGCCGACCTCAATGGTCGAACTCACTTCAACCAGACGCTTGAGCAGGCTGTCACCCCACGCGCCTTGCGGCACCAGCAGACGACGCGCGCAGGTGCAACGCTGACCGGCAGAAATGAACGCCGACTGAATAATCGTGTAAACCGCCGCATCCAGATCCGCGACCTGATCAACCACCAGCGGGTTGTTACCACCCATTTCCAGCGCGAGGATTTTGTCGGGACGACCAGCGAATTGTTGGTGCAGGTGATTGCCGGTGCGGCTCGAACCGGTGAAAAACAGACCGTCGATACCCGGGTTCGCCGCCAGCGCGATGCCAGTTTCGCGAGCGCCTTGCAGCAGGTTCAGAACACCTGCCGGCAGACCGGCTTCGACCCAGCACTTGACCGTCAGCTCGGCGACTTTCGGGGTCAGTTCGCTTGGCTTGAACAGCACGCTGTTACCCGCCAGCAATGCCGGCACGATGTGACCGTTCGGCAAGTGGCCGGGGAAGTTGTAAGGGCCGAACACCGCGACCACGCCGTGCGGTTTGTGGCGCAACACAGCGGTGGCGTCGCCCAACGGGCCGCTCTTCTCGCCGGTACGCTCGCGGTAGCTTTGCACCGAGATCGCGATCTTGTTGACCATGCTGGTCACTTCGGTCGCGGCTTCCCACAGCGGTTTGCCGGTCTCTTCACCAATGGTGCGAGCCAGTTCGTCAGCGTGGTTTTTCAGCGACGCGGCGAAAGCCTCAAGCACGCTGATGCGCTCGTCCAGCGTACGACGTGCCCAGCCTGGGAACGCCTGACGCGCAGCCTGCACAGCCGATTCAACCTGAGCAGCCGTGGCGCCCTCCCCCGTCCACAGCACTTGCTGGGTCACCGGGTTCAGCGATTGGAAAGCTTCGCCCTGACCGGCCAGCCACTCACCTGCGATGTATAGCGAATTCATTATTTCGACTCCCGTGCAGCGGACAACGCCACGGCGCGTACTTGATCGCCCGCGTTGAGTTGAAGACGTTTGGCGGTCTGCGGATCAACCACCAGCGTGCCGGCAGCGAGACGCGCCGGCGCAGCGGTGATGCGGCAGTCTTCGCGCTTGCGGTTATGAATGATGAACGGCGTGGCGTCATCGCCCGGCGTGCCCACGGCCAACACCAGCGCCTCACTGTCACGCACCGCGCGGATCTTGCCGGTTTCGCATTCGATGGCAGGCCCTGCGTCGAAAATGTCGACGTAACCCTGATAGCTGAAGCCTTCGCCCTTGAGCATCGACAATGCCGGCTCGGTATCGGGGTGAACCTGACCGATCACAGTGCGCGCATCCGGCGAGAGGAAGCAGGTGTACAACGGGAATTTCGGCATCAGCTCAGCGATGAAAGCCTTGTTGCCGACACCCGTCAGGTAATCAGCCTGGCTGAACTCCATCTTGAAGAAGTGCCGACCGAGGCTTTCCCAGAACGGTGAACGGCCGGCGTCATCGGAGACACCGCGCATTTCGGCAATGATCTTGTTGCCGAACAGCTCCGGGAATTCAGCAATGAACAGCATCCGCGCCTTCGACAGCATGCGACCGTTGAGACCGCTGCGGTAATCGGCGTGCAGGAACAGCGAGCACAGCTCGGAATTACCAGTCAGGTCGTTGGCCAGAAACAGCGTCGGAATCTCGCGATAGATGTTCAGCTCTTGCGAAGCGCTGACGGTCAGGCCGACACGGAAGTTGTACCAAGGCTCACGCATGCCGACAGCGCCGGCAATGGCGGAAATCCCCACCACGCGACCGTCGTCGTCCTCGAGCACGAACAGGTAGTCCGCATCACCGCGACCGGCTTCGCCGCGAAAGGTCTTCTCGGCCCAGCCGACCCGATGGGCCAGACGTTCTTCATTGGCCGGCAAGGTGGTCAGGCCGGTACCGGTGCTGCGGGCCAGGTCGATCAGAGCGGCTAAATCGCTGCTGCGTACGGGACGAACAATCATGCTATCTCCTCAAACGGGCCGCCTTCGCCACCCGTGAAACTCGCTAAGGCGTTAAACCGCCACCAGGCGCACGCTGGCACCTTCACCGACGCCCAGGGCTTCGGCTGCTTCCAGATCCAGAGTCACCGGTTTGCCCGGCGCGTAATCCAGCTCCAGCAACACCGCGCGGTAATCCTGCAACTGCGCGTTGGCCACCAGATACTGGCGCCCGGCACCTTTCACCGGCTCGCCGATCTTCACCGGCACCACGCGGCTCTGGGCGATCGAACGGATCCCCGAAACGCGCGCATGCAGGGTCGGGCCACCGTCGAAAATGTCGATGTAGTGATCAGTCTCGAAGCCTTCGCGCATCAGGATGTCGAAGGTGATCTGCGCACGCGGGTGCACCTGGCCCATCGCCTCTTGGGCGGAATCCGGCAGCAGCGGTACGTAGATCGGGTAATGCGGCATCAGCTCGGCGAGGAACGTACGGCTTTTCAGCCCGCACAGGCGCTCGGCTTCGGCGTAGTTGAGGTCAAAGAAGTTGCGCCCGATAGCATCCCAGAATGGCGAGTCGCCGTTTTCATCGCTGTAACCGACAATCTCGGTCACTACCGAGTCGGCGAAACGCTCCGGGTGACTGGCGACGAACAGCAGTCGGCCACGGGAGTTGAGTTCCGACCACGGCGAACCGACCAGCTCGCGCTGCACGTAGAAACTGGTGAGCAAGCTGTTGCCGGTCAGGTCGTGGCACTGCGAGAGCACGTGGATCTTGTTGTGGATCTTCAGCTCGCGCGAGGCGTGCACGAAGGTCTCGTTGCGGAAGCTGTAGAACGGCTCCGAGTAACCGGCCGAAGCAACAATCGCCGAGCAGCCGACCAGCTTGCCAGTCGCGGAATCTTCGAGGACGAAGAAATAACTCTCTTCGCCGTTGAAGCTCACTTCGGCAGCAAACGAGGCTTCGCTCGCGGCGATCTTGTCGCTCAGACGTTCCACGTCATCCGGCAAGGAAGTGACACCAATCGGGCTGTCCGCAGCCAGACGCTGTACCTCGCCCAGATCAGCCATTTGCGCGGGGCGCATCACCAGCATGGTGTCACTCCTTAATCTCAGAACTTACAGAAAAAATAACCGGGCCTACATGGAGATCAATGTAGGAGTGAGCCTGCTCGCGATTGCGGTCTGTCAGAAACCAATGAGTCGACTGACATACCGCAATCGCGAGCAGGCTCACTCCTACAGTTGATCTGGTCCGGCATAAAATTTTGATCGACGCCTGAAAAACTCCAGGCGCCGAAGGGTCCATCAGGCTTGCGTCAGTGCTGCGGCAGCGCGCTCGAAACGATCCAGGCCAGCATCGATATCGGCGTCTTCCACCACCAGGCTCGGGGCGAAACGGATCACGTCCGGACCGGCTTGCAGAATCATCAAGCCTTCTTTTTCAGCGGCGTTGAAGATGTCTTTGGCTTTGCCTTTCCAGGCATCGTTCAGCACGCAACCGATCAGCAGACCGAGGCCACGCACCTGAGTGAACAGGCCGTACTTCTCGCCGATCTGCTCAAGGCGCGCCTTGAACTTGTCGTGCTTGGCGTTCACACCGTTCAGCACTTCTGGCGTGTTGATTACGTCGATCACCGCTTCAGCGACCGCGCACGCCAGCGGGTTGCCGCCGTAAGTGGTGCCGTGGGTACCGACGACCAGATGTTTGGCCAGCGCTTCGGTGGTCAGCATCGCCGCGATCGGGAAACCGCCGCCCAGGCTCTTGGCGCTGGTGAGGATGTCCGGGGTCACGCCGTAATGCTGATAGGCAAACAGCTTGCCGCTGCGGCCCATGCCGGTCTGCACTTCGTCGAACACCAGCAGCGCGTTGTTCGCGTCGCAGAGTTCGCGGGCACCTTGCAGGTAAGCCAGCTCGGCCGGCAGTACGCCGCCTTCGCCCTGGATCGGTTCCAGCACGACCGCGCAGGTCTTCTCGGAAACGGCGGCTTTCAGCGCTGCCAGGTCGTTGTAAGGCACGTGGGTGATGCCGGTGATTTTCGGGCCGAAACCGTCGGAATACTTCGACTGGCCACCGACGTTGACGGTGAACAGGGTACGGCCGTGGAAGCTGTTCAGCGCGGCGATGATTTCGTACTTCTCAGTGCCGAAACGATCGAACGCAACGCGACGGGCCAGCTTGAACGCGGCCTCGTTGGCTTCAGCGCCGGAGTTGCAGAAGAACACGCGCTCGGCGAACGTGGCGTCGATCAGCTTGTGCGCCAGACGCAGGGCCGGCTCGTTGGTGAACACGTTGGATACGTGCCACAACTTGTTCGCTTGCTCGGTCAGTGCACCGACCAGCGCCGGATGCGCGTGGCCCAATACGTTAACGGCAATCCCGCCGGCGAAGTCGATCAGCTCGCGGCCGGCCTGATCCCAGACGCGGGAACCGGCGCCACGCACCGGAATGAAAGCGGCAGGCGCGTAGTTGGGAACCATTACCTGGTCGAAATCGGCGCGTTGTACCGCAGCGTGCTCAACGGACATCGGAGTCTCCTGATGAGAAGCACTCGCCTGAAACTGGCGAGCTTGGTGAGGATTGTAAGGACAGTTTTCAGCCCGGCCTTGCCGCCAAGCGACAACTTCTTATAGCGCAAACCCCGGATTTTCCCGGGTTTACGGCAATGCGACATATAGCGTCGCAAAGGCGCAGTTTAAACTGCACGCCGCCGTTTGCGCAGGACTGCTGGAGATCTTACTCAAGAGTGTTTTTCGTTGTGCGGTATATATGTACCGCACATCGATGCGTTTCCCAGGGTTTGCTATGGAACTTTCCAAGGCAAACGGCCGCTCTTATGACTGATGAAAATCCAGCCCTCCACGCATCGCCATCCGACTTAGCGTTGCTGCCCAAGCCCGACAGGCACTATCAACCTCTGCTCGATGCCATTGCGCCGTGGCTCAGCCAGGCGCCGACCCACAGGCGCGACGCGCTGAAAAAAACCACGCCACAGCTTTCCGCCCCGCTCCTGCAAGCACCACGCAAAGAGCACGAGAAATTGCGCGCGCTCAATGCATTGCAGTGGGCTGCGCAAAACCGCGTCGAGCAAAACCTCGCACGCCTGCTGGATGCCCGGTCCTTCGCCGAACTATTGCTGGGTGTCGAGATAGAAAAACATTTCGGGCTGAACCTCGATGTCAGGCAAATCTTCATGCGCCTTTACATCCCTGCGCATGCGCCGTTGCCTGGGCTCAAGTCGGGCGCCGCGCGCACCTGGACGGTCGCCTTGGTGGACGCCGCACTGCATAACTTTGAAAGCCGCGAAACCAAGGACGACGCCTTCGAAACCACCTCCGCCTATATCAGCCGCCCTACACCCGAGGGACAGTTCAGCGCGCTGCCAAAGATTCGCGAAAAAATGCCTATCCCGGCCTTTACGAAACTGTGCCGTGATCTGGACATTGGTCAGCGCTACAAAAGTTATCTGGAAGACAACCTCGGCATCAGCAATCCCGTAGTCGCAGCGATCCTGCAAACCAATGTCAAAGCCAGTGACAAAGCGGCCCTGATAACGGCGCTGCAAATGGCCTACATGCAAAAACTGCTGAGCGGAGATATCCACCGGCTGATTCTCGGCTTGCTCGATGGCTTGAAGTATCTGCGCCTGAATCGCCAGTCCTGGCAATGTCATGCGCTGACAATCATGAACGCCCGACTGACCGGTATCGTGCTGTTCGCTCCCAACCTCGAGAGTGCGGACACGACATCAAGAGTGGTGGTCTACATTCCGGATGACCCGGAGCATCCGATCAGGGAATACCCCAGCACCGGCGAGTTTGCCCGGCACCTGACACAACGCCTGCGAGATCAGGACTATCAATCTTTTTTCAGTCGGTTCATCAATCATGAGGATCGTGGGCATTTCTTCGGCCAGTTGAACAATCGCCTTCTGCCGATCACCTGGCAACCGGTTTCCAACGGTGATCCGCGCCCCACCTGGCGCGAGAATCCAGTCGAACGCGCGCCTCTGCAAATGGCCGCAACAACGATCAAAGGCGACTTGTGGGTTTATCTCTACCAACGAAAACTCGACAAAATTCTCAACGATGCACGGGTTGTCTGCGTCTCCACGGCAGCGGTCGACTGTCAGGCTCGCTGGGCGCTCTGGGATTCGTTCAGCGAAGTGGCTGCGTCCCTGCTCAACATTGTCGCCTTCATCGCGTTGCCATTCGTGCCATTTCTCGGCGAGCTGATGTTGGCGTATACCGCCTATCAACTGCTCGACGAAACCTTTGAAGGCATCGTCGATTGGGCGCAAGGCGCGTCCCGCGAGGCATTCGAACACTTCATGGACGCTGTGGAATCCGTCGTCCAGGTCGGTGCTTTCGCAGCAGGCGGGGTCATCGCGGCAAGCCAGTTTCGCGCGCTACTGCCGGAATCAGTGATTGCGTTCATTGACCGGCTCACCCCGGCAAAACTGCCGAATGGCACCTCACGGTACTGGCAACCCGACCTGCACCTTTACGAGCAGACCACCTCCCTGCCCAAAGATGCAAAACCCGATGCGCTGGGCTTGCATGCTCATCAAGGTAAAACCCTGCTGGCTCTGGAAGACAAACTTTACGCGGTCAGCCGGGACAGCCCGTCAGCGCAATACCGCATCGACCACCCCGTTCGCCCCGAAGCCTATAAACCCGAACTCAAGCACAACCAGGCCGGAGTCTGGCAAACCGAACTCGATCAGCCGCTGGACTGGGAACGCAAGACGCTGTTGAGCCGTAGCGATCCGCACATGCGCCAACTGCCGCTCAGTCTGCAGGAGCGCCTGCTGGACATCAGTGGCTGCGAGGAAAATGCCTTGCGCAAAATGCACGTCGAACTTGGGCAGATGCCGCCTCTGCTGGCCGACACCTTGCTGCGCTGGCATCTGGACGCTGACATTCAGACATTCATCGAGCAGATCGGTAGCGAACGCGCCGAAGATTACCTCCAGGCCGATCCGGTCATCCAACTGAAACTGCTACATGAGAGCGGCGACTGGCCTGCCGACAAAGGTGTGCGCCTGGTTGGTCGCAAAGGAAAGGTACTTTGGCAAACACCCACGGTGGACGTCCCGCTTCTACAGATTGATGCCTCAAGACTCGACGCCGGTAATCTGCTCAAGACCTGTCTGCTGCGCTTGTCGGAAGTCGATGCAAAAACGTTACTGGGCGAAAAACCCCATACCTCGCCGCCGACGCTTGAGAGCCGCACCCGGACTTTGCGCCGACGGATTGCTGAACTGGCGCACCGCAAAAGGCAAAGCCTGTTCGAGGATAAATATCGCAGCCTGCAACGCAACGCCGCCCCCTTGGTTCAGGTGCTGATGGATGCCGAACCGGGGCTGCCAAAGACCCTCGCGCAATCCATTCTTGAAACGACTAGCGATTTCGAACGCGAACAGCTCCAGCACACAGTACTGCCCCGCCGGCTCGCCGAGCTTACCCGCGAGATCGGCCTGCAGGTGCGTGCGACGCGTGCTTTGGAGGGGCTGGAGCTAAAAGCCACGCAGGACAATCTGGATACTGATCGACTGATAATGCACTCGCTGCCGAGGCTGCCAGGCTGGTCGCAATCATTGCGCCTGGAAGTCAGACACTACGCACACTCCGGCCCCCTGATCGACAGCATTGGCCCGCTGGACGCCACCACTCGCAAAGTGTTGGTGCTGACCGAACAGGGACAATACCAACCCTTTGACGATGCTGGTGAACAGCTTAGTGCTCCTGGCCCCCTGCTTTTCAATCTGCTGCAAGCCTTGCCTGATGCCGAGCGGCTGGCACTGAACGTTGGCATCGGCGAAAGTGAAAAACTCAATCTGCTGATTCGCCAACACTCCCTGAACCGAGACGAGCTGCTGACCCTGCTCTCGCAAAACCCGAACCGCAAACCCGCCTACGACCCAAGCGTCATGCGTCTGCTCGGCGGCACTACCGGTTTCCGACGCATGCCCACCAACACTCCGACTTTGCAATCCCATGCTCACCGGCTGCTGCCGCATCTGTTGCCCGAAGAACTGGAGGCTTTTGTCGAGCGCTTGCAACGTCATCCAAGCGGGCCACGCGGGGAATTGAACCGATTGTTTATCGAACGAGGTCGGCTCGACGAAGTTCTGAATCCCTGGGTGAATGCGATCCCTGTTGTCCACCCCGAAACCGGCGCCCCACTCACTACCGAGCAATATGCCATTCAGCGAATTCGGCGCCGGCAGATGCGGGTCGACCTACTGGATTGCTGGAAACAGCAAGTTTCGCTGCCGATGGACTCCGAGCACATGATCGATTTGCGCCTGGCTCAACCGATCATCGGCGAACTGCCGGCGCTCGAAGTCAACTTCAGCCATGTCGACCACCTGACCATGGAGGGCGCCGAGAGCACTCAAGGCTTGCATCAGTTCCTTCGCTCCTTTTCGGATTTGCATCGACTCGCCCTGCGCGGCTTTCGCCTCGGCAACCTGCCGGAGGCAATCAATCAGTCGCCTCAGCTGCAAGAACTCATACTCTCCGATTGCGGCATAACTCTTACACCGCAAAGCCTGGAAAGCCTGAGCAAACTGACGAAGTTGACAACTATCGACCTGTTCCAGAACCCGCTCGGACTCACACCCAATGTAGAACGGATGCCCGGACTGAATTACATCGACGTCTCGGAAACCGGCATTTCCGAACTGCCCAGCGGCCTGCTGAGCCGCCCAAAATTGCAAACCGCCTTGCTCAATGACAACCAGATTCACGCGCTGCCCGCAGCGCTCTTCGAACTGCCCGACAGTACGTCGGACGGCTTCGATCTTGGCGGCAATCCGATCAGTGTGACCGACCGCGAACGAATCAAACGTCGCTTCAACGAAACACGGCAGGACTTGGGCGTTTTGGCTGAACCGGCCGACCTGCAACGCGTGCAAGCTTTGTACACGCACCTGGATCAGGAGCAGGCCAGCGAGTTTTTTTACCTGTTGCCCGGGACGTTGGCCGAAGGACGAAGCGAAGTCGCGCGCCTAGAGCACGAATTCAGCAGCTTGAGTTCCGGGCTGGCAACCTGGGTAACCGATCTGCCTGCGCTCCATCCGATCAGCGGTGAACCCTTCACCCTGGACGAAGTACTGAGCGAGCACGCAGCGCGGCATGAATTCAAAAGCATTCTGGAGCAGAGCTGGCGACGGGAGATGGATGAAGATGACTTCGATCAGGACAACGAACCGACCCACGACTTGAACCTGACCTCCACCATCAACGGCGAACTGCCCGAACTCGACGCCGACTTCAGCCATGTATCACATCTCTACATGACAAGCAGACCGGGACGGACATCCGGCATCGAGAGATTTCTACAGACGTTTCCCAAACTAAAAGGCCTGACACTTCGCCAATACCAACTCGAGCAGATCCCCGACGCGGTATTTCGAATGGCCGATCTGACTCATCTGTCGCTCTCGGAGTGCCACATCACGCTCACGCCACAGGCCGTTGTCGAGCTTGCGCAGATGCATCGGCTGGAACATCTCGACCTGAGCGACAACCCCTTGGGCGAAGCACCGGACGTCAGTCAGATGACGGAAATGACCCGACTGCTGCTCGACAACACCGGGATCACCACGCTGCCATCGGGCCTGCTGCAGCTTGAGCAATTGGACCTGGCGGCACTGAACGACAACGCAATCACTGACGTCCCCAGTGACATCCTCGAACTGCCAGCGGAACGCGGCGAGAAGATCAATCTGCGCAACAACCCATTCTCCGAAGCGAGCGTGCAGCGCCTGCTCGCTTACTTCCGGAACTATCGTGTGGACTTTGGGGTGGAGGTGGTCATCAACCGGGCAGAACTCGAAGTGTCGACGTCGGAAGATTCCGAGACCGACGAGTGATCAACCTGCTCGCCGAGCAAGGCCTTTCAACCGCGCTCTGGCGGTACCGACGACAATTCGAACGGGCTGCTGCTGCGCCGCTGGTTGCGATCTTCCCGCGGCGTGGCGCCGAAGAAGTTGCGATAGGCGCTGGAGAAGTGCGGCCCCGAAGAGAAGCCACACGAGAGGCCGATCTGGATGATCGACTTGCTGGTTTGCATCAACATCTGCCGGGCCTTGTTCAGGCGCAATTCCAGATAGTACTGGCTCGGCACACGGTTGAGGTATTGCTTGAAGATCCGCTCCAACTGACGACGGGACACGCACACGTGCTGGGCGATTTCGTCGGTGGTCAGCGGTTCTTCGATGTTGGCTTCCATCAGCAATACCGCCTGGGTGAGCTTCGGATGGCTAGAGCCGAGACGATTCTGCAACGGGATACGCTGGCGCTCGCCACCTTCGCGGATGCGCTCGACCACCAGTTCTTCCGACACTGCGCCGGCCAGTTCCGCACCGTGATCGCGGGCCAGCACCGCCAGCAACAGATCGAGGACGGACATGCCGCCGCACGCGGTCAGGCGATCGCGATCCCAGTCGAACAGATGACTGGTGGCGATGACTTTGGGGAAACGCTCGGCGAAATCGTCCTGCCAGCGCCAGTGCACGGCAGCGCGATAGCCGTCGAGCAAGCCGAGTTGGGCCAACGGGTACACACCAGCGGACAGACCGCCGATCACGCAACCGGCACGCACCAGTTGCTTGAGTGCGCTGCTGAGTGCCGGCGCCAGCGTGGTCGGCGGCTCGTCAGCGAGCAGGAACAGTTTCTGGAAATTTTCGAGCTTGCCGGTCCACGCTTCACCGGGCAATTGCCAGGCACCTTCGGCCGGCGGCTCGGCCTGCAGGAAGGACAATTCGTAGACCACGTCCGGATGCACACGCTGAGCAACACGCAAGGCCTCCTCCGCCAGCGCCAGCGTCAACGCTTTAGTGCTGGGCCAAATCAGGAAACCAATTCGATGGGCAGTCATGGGCGGGCAATCCGAAGCGAAGAACAGTGATGAAGGCAAGGGCCAATGCTAGCCCGAAAATGAACACAAATCTTGAGCCTGACGCAGATCCACCATCGGGACTGGAATACTTATCCCAATGTAGGAGCTGACGAGTAAAACGAGGCTGCGATCTTTTGATCCTCAAAAACAGATCAAAAGATCGCAGCCTTCGGCAGCTCCTACAGTGGAATGGAGCCAGCCTTCAGGTTGCGAAGCATGCACTATTCCGGTGCATACCGGCAGCCCTGAATTACTTGAGACTGCCCGAGAGGAATTGCTGCAAACGTTCTGATTGCGGATTGACCAGCACTTCGCGCGGGTTGCCGCTTTCTTCAACCACACCTTTGTGCAGGAACACCAGTTGATTCGACACTTCACGGGCAAAGCCCATTTCGTGCGTCACCACGACCATGGTGCGACCTTCCTGAGCCAGCGCTTGCATGACTTTCAGCACGTCGCCCACCAGCTCGGGGTCGAGGGCCGAAGTCGGTTCGTCGAACAGCATCACCTCAGGTTCCATCGCCAGCGCACGGGCGATCGCCACACGCTGCTGTTCACCACCGGACATGTGCCCCGGGAACGCATCTTTACGATGGGCCACGCCGACCTTGTTCAGGTAGTGCTCGGCTTTCTCGCGGGCTTCGGCCTTGGACACGCCAAGCACATGCACCGGCGCTTCCATGATGTTTTCCAGCGCAGTCATGTGCGACCACAGGTTGAAATGCTGGAACACCATCGACAGGCGCGAACGCATACGTTGCAGCTGCTTCGGATCAGCGGCTTTCAGCGCGCCGTCCTTGTTCGCCACCAGTTTCAGCTCTTCGTTGTTGAGCAGAATCTTGCCCGCGTGCGGCTGCTCGAGCAGGTTGATGCAGCGCAGGAAAGTACTTTTGCCGGAGCCACTGGAGCCGATGATGCTGATCACATCGCCGGCTGCCGCTTTCAGGGACACGCCCTTGAGCACTTCGTGACTGCCATAGCGTTTATGCAGGTCTTGGACTTCAAGTTTGTACATGCGGTCGGTTCTCACAAAAACAGTCAGTCAGTCGTTGAGCAAGCGCCCGTGACGCAGCGCTTCGCGCCCCGCCACCTTGGCCAGCCAGAAACCGGGTTGGGCATAACGCAGCCGTTCAATGGCAAACAGCACCCCGGAGGTACCAGCACACACCGTGCTGACCCGATCGGACACAGGATCAATCACTTCAAAAATCTCGTCGCCCGCCTCGACCCATTCGCCGGGCTTGCGCAGAAAACTCACCACGCCAGGGTGCGGTGCGAGCAGCAATTCAGTGCCTTCGAACGGCATGCCTTCACAGGCTTCGTGCGCCGGGTTCGGCCACTCGCCAGTGATCAGGCCTTGCTCGGCGAGGAACGCGAGAATGCCTTCAGCATACGCTTCAGCTTCAGCGCGACCGGTATCGGCCTGACCGCCCAATTCGATTGTCGTCGCCAGACACGCCAACGGAATCTGCGCATCGGGTAACTGTCGCGATAGTCGCAACCACGGCAGCGAACAGGCTTCATCGAACGAGCTGCCGCCGGAATCTTCCGCCAGCAATCCGACCTTCACATTCAGATGCGCCGCCAGCGAACGCCACTGCGGCCAATGCTGCGGCAACGCGTACATGTGCAGCGCGGCTTCAGCATCACAGTGCAAATCCAACACCACATCGGCGGTGCAGGCATGGCTGAGCAACACGCGCTGCATGCCTTGCAACTGGCTGCTCGCCTCGGGCAATGCGGCGAGATGGTCGGCCATGGCCTGACGGATCAGGCGCACATTGGCGTGCGGATCATCACCAAGGCTATCAGCCAATGCTGCCGCAACCGGCGCGCTCAGCTCAACGAAATCACGATTGAAATTCTTGCCGCTACCGGCCTCGAAACGGCCCTGGTGATTGCCTTGCAGCAACTGCCCAAGCCCCAACGGGTTGGCGACCGGCACCAGTTCGATGACACCGTTGAGCAGGCCTTTGGCTTCGAGTTCACCGAGGCGCTTTTTCAGCTCCCAGGCGGTGCGCATGCCCGGCAATTCGTCAGCGTGGAGGCTGGCCTGAATGTAGGCCTTGCGCTCGCCATGGCCGAAGCGGAACACCGAAATCTTGCGCTCGCTGCCCAGATGGCTCCACGGCAATACGTGGTCGATGCGTTCCATATCAGTGCTTCCGCGGGGCCAGGTAGCTCAACCAGCGACGCTCGGCCAGTTTGAACAGCTTGACCAGAATGAACGTCAGGCACAGGTAGAACACGCCAGCGGTGATGTACGCCTCGAACGGCAGATAGAACTGCGCGTTGACCGTGCGCGCCGCGCCAGTGATGTCGATCAAGGTCACGATGGAAGCCAGACTGGTGGTCTGCAGCATCATGATCACTTCGTTGCTGTACTGCGGCAGCGCCCGGCGCAGGGCCGACGGCAGCAGGATGCGCTTGTACAGTTTGAAGCGCGACATGCCCATGGCCTTGGCCGCTTCGATCTCACCATTCGGCGTGGCCTTGAGGCTGCCGGCGATGATTTCAGCGGTGTAGGCGCTGGTGTTGACCGCAAAGGCCAGGCACGCACAGAACGTTGCGCTGGACAGCCACGGCCAGAAGATACTTTCGCGTACCGCTTCGAACTGCGCCAGACCGTAGTAGATCAGGAACAGTTGCACCAGCATCGGCGTGCCACGGATCACGTAGGTGTAAAGCCACGCGGCACCGTTGACGACCCGGTTCTTCGAGACGCGCATCAGCCCCAGCGGCAGGGCCGCGAGCAGACCGAAAAACAGCGACAGCGCGAGCAGTTTGAGGGTGGTCAGCAGGCCGCCGAGGTACAGCGGCATGGCCTCCCAAATGACGTTGTAGTCGAAGATCATAGATCAGCCGCCCTTACGCCTACCGAGTAGCGCTTCTCAAGGTGACGCAATGCCAGCAACGAGACACTGGTGATCACCAGGTACATTGCCGCCACAGCGAGGAAGAAGGTGAAAGGCTCGCGGGTGGCATCTGCCGCCTGCTTGGCCTTGAACATCATGTCTTGCAGACCGACTACGGAAATCAGCGCGGTGGCCTTGGTCAATACCAGCCAGTTGTTGGTGAAGCCCGGAATCGCCAGGCGAATCATCTGCGGCACCATCACCCGGAAGAACACCTGAAAGCTGCTCATGCCATACGCCATGCCCGCTTCGGCCTGACCTTTTGGGATCGCCATGAACGCGCCACGGAAGGTTTCCGACAGGTACGCACCGAAGATGAAACCGAGGGTGCCGATACCGGCGGCCAATGGATTCAGGTCGATGTAATCGTCATAGCCGAGCATCGGCGCCACGCGGTTGAGCAAGTCCTGACCGCCGTAGAAGATCAGCAGGATCAGCACCAGATCGGGAATCCCGCGGATCACCGTGGAATACAGATCGCCCAGCCAGGCCAGCCAGCGCACCGGCGACAGGCGCAACGCGACACCGATCAGCCCGAGAACGATGGCCAGAGCCATGGACGACAAGGCGAGCTGAAGCGTCAGCCATGCGCCATCGAGGATGACAGCCCCGTAGCCTTTCAACATGATTCAGGTCCTCGAAAGTTGGGATGAAAAAATGGCGCAAACCGCAGAGATCCTGTTGCTTGCGCCATTTCGGACTTGTCGCAGAGACGTGTTACTTGCCGTAGATATCGAAGGCGAAGTACTTGTCCTGGATTGCCTTGTATTTGCCGTTTTCGCGAATGGCCGCGATGGCAGCGTTGATCTTGTCTTTCAGGGCGTCGCCCTTGCGCACTGCAATGCCTACGCCATCGCCGAAGTATTTGACGTCGGTGAACGCTGGACCTGCAAACGCGAAGCCTTTGCCGGCGTCGGTGTTGAGGAAACCGTCTTGCAACAGGGTAGCGTCAGCCACGGTACCGTCGAGGCGACCGGCAGCCACGTCGAGGTAGATTTCGTTCTGCGAGCCGTACGGCTTGATCTCGGCACCCAGTGGCGCGAGGACTTCGCGGGCGAAACGCTCGTGGATCGAACCACGTTGTACGCCGATGTTCTTGCCCTTCAGCTCAGCCAGACCTTCGCTGACCTGAGTACCGGCCTTCATGACCAGACGTGCCGGGGTGTTGTAGTACTTGTTGGTGAAGTCGACCGACTTCTTGCGATCTTCAGTGATCGACATGGACGACAGGATCGCGTCGATCTTGCGCACTTTCAGTGCCGGGATCAGACCGTCGAACTCTTGCTCGACCCACACACATTTGACCTGCATCTGCTCACACAGAGCGTTGCCGATGTCGTAGTCGAAACCGACGATGCTGCCATCCGGCGCTTTCGAAGCGAACGGAGGGTAAGCCGCTTCGATACCGATCTTCAGAGGTTTTTCGTCAGCGAAGGCGTTCATCGACAGCACGGACAGTGCCAGGGCGCCAAGCAGCACAAGTTTCTTCATCTTGGGACTCCATCGGTAAAGGGCAAAAACGGCAGAGTGAGCGACAGCCCAATATGCGAATGGGTGAATCGGGAAATCGGTTGCTGCATCGGTGGGAAATTTCCCATTGAAACCGTCGCAGGTTTCAACGTCAGCCACGATGAGCGAGTGATCGGCATTCTAACGACAGGCCCGAAGCCGATATTTCTTCAATGCGACAACTAATTACAGATGCACAGAGAAAGCGACTTTGGCACATTGACAGCTCTGCAATTTCATGCAAGAGCGAAAGACAGTGAACCGATCTATGCTGCAAATTGCGGGCCTATTATTCGCAAACCCTTCTAATCCGGCAAGCGCAGCGTTGGGTCTTATTTTTCAGCGGGGCTTTTGAGGCTCTAAAACGGGGCGATGCGTTTCCCTACGCCCCGTCGCGGGGCGGGCGGTTACACATTCGGTTACGTGGAACGCGGCGGGTAACAGCGGGAAAGGTCTTACGGGGGAGATCGATAATTATTGGTTGGTCGGGTCTGCGTTCCGACAGCGGACTACACCAGCGCCTGACAAATTGCCTTCGCGAGCAGGCTCGCTCCCACAGGGATCTGCATTTTGCCTGAAGGTACTCGGTCAAACTGTGGGAGCGAGCCTGCTCGCGAAGAGGCCAGCCCAACCACCACAAAACCCCCAGACACAAAAAAGCCCCGCCCGGCAAAACCGGACGGGGCTTTCTTCTTCTCAGACCTGCTACTTAAGCAACATTCATGGTCTTGTGCGTATCAATCAAATGCTGCACCACACCCGGATCTGCCAGGGTCGAGATATCCCCCAACCCGTCATATTCCGCCGTGGCAATCTTGCGCAGAATGCGGCGCATGATCTTGCCCGAACGCGTCTTCGGCAGCCCCGGTGCCCACTGGATCACGTCCGGCGACGCAATCGGCCCGATCTCCTTGCGCACCCAGTTCTTCAGCTCCAGACGCAGTTGCTCGGTCGGCTCCTCACCATTCTTCAACGTGACATAGACATAAATGCCCTGCCCCTTGATGTCATGCGGCACACCGACTACAGCAGCCTCGGCAACTTTCGGATGCGCAACCATCGCGCTCTCGATCTCGGCCGTGCCCATACGGTGGCCGGACACGTTGAGCACGTCATCGACACGCCCGGTGATCCAGTAATAACCATCGGCATCACGACGCGCGCCGTCACCGGTGAAGTACATGCCACGGAAGGTCTTGAAGTAGGTATCAACGAAACGATCATGATCGCCATACAGCGTACGCGCCTGACCTGGCCACGAATCAAGAATCACCAGATTGCCTTCAGCTTCGCCCTCGATGATGTTACCGAGGTTGTCGACCAGCGCCGGCACCACACCAAAGAACGGACGTGCCGCCGAACCCGGCTTCAGCGCGTGCGCACCCGGCAACGGACTCATCATGTTGCCGCCGGTTTCGGTCTGCCACCAGGTATCAACGATCGGGCAACGCGACTTGCCGACATTCTTGTAGTACCAATCCCACGCTTCCGGGTTGATTGGCTCACCCACGGAACCGAGCAGACGCAGACTGCTGCCATCCGCGCCTTCAACCGCAGCCTGACCCGACGCCATCATCGCGCGGATCGCGGTCGGTGCGGTGTAGAGGATGTTGACCTTGTGCTTGTCGACGATCTTCGCCACCCGGGTGATGTCCGGGTAGTTCGGCACGCCTTCGAACAGCAGCGTGGTCGCGCCATTGGCCAGCGGGCCATAGACGATGTAGCTGTGGCCGGTGACCCAGCCGACGTCGGCGGTGCACCAGTAGACTTCGCCCGGACGGTAGTCGAACACGCGCTCGTGGGTCATCGCCGCGTACAGCAGATAACCGCCGGTGGTGTGTTGCACGCCCTTCGGCTTGCCGGTCGAGCCGGAGGTATAAAGGATGAACAGCGCTTCTTCCGCGCCCATCTCTTTCGGCGCGCAGACGGTGCCCGCCACTTTCATCAGGTCTTCGTACCAGATGTCGCGATGCTGGTTCCACTTGATGTCGCCACCGGTGCGCTTGCAGACGATGACTTTCTGAATGCTGCTGGTTTCCGGGTTGGTCAGCGCGTCGTCGACGTTGGCCTTGAGGGAAATTTTCTTGCCGGCGCGAATGCCTTCGTCAGCGGTGATCACCACTTTCGATTTGCAGTCGATGATGCGACCGGCCAGGGCTTCCGGCGAGAAACCGCCGAACACCACCGAGTGAATCGCGCCGATCCGGGTGCAGGCCAGCATGGCGACCACGGCTTCGGGAATCATCGGCATATAAATGGTCACCACGTCGCCGCGGTGTACGTCCTGACCACGCAGGGCGTTGGCGAGTTTGCACACTTGTTCGTGCAGTTCGCGGTAGGTGATGTTGCGGCTTTCGGAAGGGTCGTCGCCTTCCCAGATGATCGCGACTTGATCGCCGCGCTCGGCCAGATGACGGTCGAGGCAGTTGTAGGAAACGTTCAGGGTGCCGTCGGCAAACCACTTGATGTCGACATGGTGATCGTCGAACGAGGTCTGTTTGACCGTGGTGAAAGGTTTGATCCAGTCAAGACGCTGGGCTTGCTCGCGCCAGAAGCCGTCAGGGTTGACGACCGACTGCTGGTACATGGCTTTGTAGGTCGCCTCGTCAGTCAGCGTGTTAGCCAGAACCTCGGGACGAACGGGATACAGAGAAGCCGCACTCATCTTTCCTACCTCGGTGTAATAGTTGTTTTTGTATGACCCCGTTGTAACGGGGCGGGGGCCATAGAACCATTCGACGATGGTAGTAACAAGCCCCTACAAAACATCCAGATACCCGTAACGCGGCCCTTACACCGATCCTCCAAACATCCCCAATCCCCTGTGGGAGCTTGCCTGCAAGCGAATCAGACACCTCGGTCCCCCAGGCAAATCACCCGCCCAGCAATCCAGTCACCACCCCATCTCAAGCGATTGTTACCAAATCTGCCAAAGGTGTTTATCAAAACCCGCTCTGTTTACCCCCGCCCCTTCTCCCTAAAATTCACCTCGCCAACAAGGCAAACGCGATTAACAACGTTACAGCCCCCACGAAGGCCGTTAATCCAGCTCTCAAGTAACAACCGCAAACGATGAAGTTACACACGCAACCCCATAAAGGTTGCGTGACCCCACTCGACCTCAAAAAGGTAAATTTGAAATGAAAGCTTTATTGGTTCTGGCCCTCAGCAGTCTGTGCGCAACCGCCATGGCAGATGAGGTCCCGACTGATGTCGCACAGCAACAACCGGTGATCGAGGAATACACTTACTCCACCCATCTGGACATCGCCAACGTTGTATCGATGAGTGAAATTCCGAACGTCTGCGAAGTAGTACCGGCAAAAATGGAGTACGACGACTCCAAAGGCCAGCGCCACATCCTGCGCTACAGCGTCATGGGCAACGGCTGCACCAATTGATGATTGCAGACTGCACCGAATTGGATCTCTCAGCGCTTCATTGAGGGTCGATTCCAGCCCGGCTTCGGTCGGGCTCAGTTGTGTCTGGAGTCGGTCAAAAGGGTTGTAAAACACAAGATATAGTGAAAAACGCAGTTTTTTGCTCATTTCTTGAGCAACCAAAGCCTGACGAAAAAATTAATCAAAAAAAATTCTCAGACGCCAACATCGGCGAAAGCCCTGTAAACCCTCGCTCCGACTCAAATCGCCCTCCCGCTCGACCGCCCTGCGCGCTTTCGCCCTCCCCCACGAGCACAATTTTTTCCCTATAATGCCGCCCTAATCGGGTCAGCAATATTCCCTTACAGGGATCAAAAGCCATTCTGAAGCCCCGCAGCAGTGTCCAACACTGATTGCGCCCGTCAGAGGCTCTCGGAAACCCGTACAAAATTCTGTTTGATGCCTGCGTTTAGCTGCTGCAAAGAACGATTCCTTTAGATCCAACGCGGTCTGTACGACCGTGTGAAAAACCAACCAATCAGGTTTCACACGGGGCGACAGGCCCTCACGCAGGAGACGACACGTCATGCTGAGCTGGGACGAATTCGACAAAGAAGACAGTGAAGTAGCAACCGTGAAAGGCGCCAACGCCGGCCACGCTACTGAAGCCAACATGGACCGCCTCGACAACGCCGGCGGCGCCGCAGCGCTGGAAGCCCGCGCCGTGACCGCCGACGACTCCGCCGCTGTCGCCCGCGCCAAGGCTGCACTGAACTCCCTCGACGTCGCCGAAGGCCTCGCCGAACTCGAAGGCGCCTCCGCCCGTGTCGCCGTTGACGAAAAGCGCATGATCAACTGCCGCGCCGACCTCAACCAACTCGTGCCATTCAAGTACGACTGGGCCTGGCAGAAATATCTGGACGGTTGCGCAAACCACTGGATGCCGCAAGAAGTCAACATGACCGCCGACATCGCCCTCTGGAGAAACCCGGAAGGCCTGACCGATGACGAGCGCCGCATCGTCATGCGCAACCTCGGCTTCTTCTCCACCGCCGACTCCCTGGTTGCCAACAACCTGGTCCTGGCCGTGTACCGCCTGATCACCAACCCGGAATGCCGCCAGTACATCCTGCGCCAGGCTTTCGAAGAAGCGATCCACACCCACGCCTACCAGTACTGCATCGAATCGCTGGCCATGGATGAAGGCGAGATCTTCAACATGTACCACGAGATCCCATCGGTCGCCAAAAAGGCAGCCTGGGGCCTGAAGTACACCCGTTCGATCTCCGATCCGAAGTTCGAAACCGGTACCCCGGACACCGACAAAGAACTGCTGCGCAACCTGATCGCCTACTACTGCGTTCTGGAAGGCATCTTCTTCTACTGCGGCTTCACCCAAATCCTCTCCATGGGCCGCCGCAACAAAATGACCGGCGTCGCCGAGCAGTTCCAATACATCCTGCGCGACGAATCCATGCACCTGAACTTCGGCATCGACGTGATCAACCAGATCAAAATCGAAAACCCACACCTGTGGGATGCCGAAATGAAGGAAGAAGCGACCCAGATGATCCTGCAGGGTACGCAGCTGGAGATCGAATACGCGCGTGACACCATGCCTCGCGGCGTACTGGGCATGAACGCGGCGATGATGGAGGACTACCTGAAGTTCATCGCTAACCGTCGTTTGTCGCAGATTGGTTTGAAAGAAGAGTATCCAGGGACGACTAACCCGTTCCCTTGGATGAGCGAGATTATGGACTTGAAGAAAGAGAAGAATTTCTTTGAGACTCGGGTTATTGAATATCAGACTGGTGGGGCGTTGAGCTGGGATTGATTCCAAAACAAGCCACGATTTGACAGCCGCGAGCTGAATCGAAAACTGAAAGCCTTGGCTACGGCCGAGGCTTTTTTATACAAGATTGAAAAGTTGCCAGAGATATATCTAGGCCAAGCTGAAAGGTAGGCTATACGCCTGTTGTAGAACAGATCGTAGATTGGCTATCCTCGCCGGCTTTGGGCGGTGAGACACAAGCATGGAAAGCCTCCGGCAACATTTTACCGGCGTAGCCTACAAGTACCTGTCTGGGGTAGATACCAGTGCATCTGGCACCTCGAATCAACACGAAATCGGTTCCAACCAGCTCATTAATATTTTGGGCAATCCGGATATGACCATCGCTCGCTTCGATGGCGAGTTTCTCTACCTCGATGATGATTCTAGTGAGCCTCTTCGTGCCTCAGGTCGGCTAAGCTGGTACGACCCCCGCCGCAAAACAAAACGAAAAGGGGAAGAATATCGCCTCTACTATCCTAACAATGCCGTCACTTCACGAATGTTAGAAGGTGATTTCTGCATTTTCGCTAAGCAGCCGAGCAATACGGTATGGGTAATTATTGCTCCAAAAGGCTCTACTGCTGAACGCCAGTTACGCTGGTTGTTCGATATTGATGCCATGCCAAGCGACGATGAACTCAGAGTCCAGCAAGTGGATATCGATAGAGCTGTATCTATGGCCGAGGCGATGATTCTTGAATCGCTAGGTCTTGAAGTCCGCCTCGATGACGAGACTTGGCTGAACAAACTCATCAAGAAATTTGGGTTGGTTTTTCCAAAAACTGCAATATTTAGCAGCTTTGCGCGAAGGACTTGCAAGCCAAAAATTGATCCTTTTATTGACCCAGATGGTGCTCTAATCGCTTGGATGGAGCATGAAGAAGTCCTGTTTCGTACACTTGAGCGGGAGATTGTCCAGAAACAGCTAGATGCTGGCTTCGAGAGTGTTGACCACTTCATTGACTTCTCGCTAAGTGTGCAGAACCGTCGAAAGTCCAGGGTAGGTTATGCACTCGAGCACCACCTAGCGGCAGTTTTTGAAGCTCACCAACTTACATTTGAGAGGCAAGTAGTTACAGAAAACCGCTCCAAAGCCGACTTCCTTTTCCCGGGCAAAGCCCAATATCACGATAGCTTTTATCCTGAGGCGAAATTAATAATGCTAGCATCGAAATCCAGCTGTAAAGATCGCTGGCGGCAGGTATTAGCAGAGGCCGTTCGAGTCAAGCGCAAACATCTACTCACCCTAGAACCGGCAATCAGCACGCATCAAACCAATGAAATGGAGAACTACAATCTCCAACTTGTGGTTCCCAAAAAAGTGATGCCCACATACACAGCAAATCAGCAGGAATGGCTGATGGATATCGGCAGCTATATTTCTTTTGTCCGAGCAAGCAAAAATTAACTCGCTAGACATCCATAGTTCAATTGCCTTTATTACGTTGCTCCAGTATTTCTTGGAGTTCAACGACAGTAAATGGCGGGGAACGTCGGTGCACAGCCGAATGACAATTCGGGCAAAGTGGTATGAGGTCGGTCTTGGGGTTAACAATGTACCGGGGACCGATTTTTGATACCGGTGTAACATGATGGACCTCAATTAAACCTGCCGCGGTGGGCCCGTAACGTGCGCCCATCTCGAGATAACACACTTTGCAGGCATACCCATGAATGGCAATCGCAGCCGCGCGATTGCGACGGTCGCGCTCATAGCGATTGACCTCAATTTGCGTCTTCGCCCCTTCTGGCAGCCCAATTACTTCCAGCGATTTGTCCGCAGCCTCTTCAGGCTCTAAAGGAAGAAGGGCAACAATTGCGGCAGCCAAGCGGGACGTCCAATGCTCAATCTTGCGCATGTCAGTTTCGGCATCCCCCCCATTGATGGCCAGCATCCCTTTACCGATCACCAACCCAAGGCTTCTCCACTGATATTCCCATATCGTTTCGTCCTCAGGATCACGAGCAGTACCATTTATCGTAAGGAGAACTTCCGCCCCTGCATCACAGCAGGTAGCAAGTATGGCTAGAAAGGTGTGACGGCAACTTTCATCAGCAGAACTCATTGCATTTATAAGGTCTACAGCGAAGTTACCAGGCCGAAAATACACATCTACTCGGCGCCAACCTACGATAGTTCGAATTGTAAATGTCTGACTAACAGGATGCCCTGCCGGCAGTAATTCAAACCAGCGACAGCCATCACCGTCTTGTCCTTCCGTACCAGTGAGCGAAAGTCCTATTTCTGCTGATACCCGCTCCGCGAGCGAGCGCGAATCAAGCGTCATTATCACCCTTCTCCATATCAGGTTCAGGTAGTGTCTCTACTAACTTCTCCAGAATACGCGAAACTTCATAGCGCATATCCTTAAGCATCGTTGCCGTACTGTCCTGCAATGTAGACAGCTCCGCTACAGCTAGCGCCCACATTAAAGAGTCGAGCCCCTGCATCGTAACGCTGCGATTTAGGTTTGGAACATAGACCTTATGATAATAAGGATGACTCGTGTTGATTTGTACGGCCTTATGCTGATCGATTAGTGCAGGCTGGAACAGAAGACCATTGTTGATTCCATCCACCGGTTGTACGAAGACTTCGCCAGGTCGTTTGGCAGAAGTGATCACAAGTTTCAGCCGAGTTGTGCCATACCTATTTTCTATTACAGCTTCGCCGGTAGTGAGGTCGGCAACTTTGACCTGCGGACCGCCTGCTGCGGCCTCTCGGTTCCGAATATTGTTGTTGGAGGTGTCGTGCGCACCTTCTCCCTTTTTTGAGATCGTTTTCTGCTGGCCCTCACGGGAGCGACGATTTGCTTCCCGACGAGGCGCGGGAAGGAATTGCGTTTGTAGCCAAACTGCGAGGTCCTCATTCAAGATAATCTGCGATTTCTTGATATCGAGGTGGAAGGCATCATCCAGTCGATGATCGAATGAGAACTCGACGCGTAGTAAAGTCGAGTGCGGCTCCTTCTGGTAAAGCCCCAACCAGTCAGCATCATGAATAAGTCGGTTTTCACGATAGATATAGATGCCCTGTCGATCGTTAGATAGCTGTGCAGCTGTTGCGAGCTTGTCATTCGGAAACTCCTCTCGGCGCGGCAGAATGAAAGCACGAACGGTGAAGGAGGCAATGTTCCCGTCCGGTAATACCGTTTCTATCGATTCTTCGGCAAGCAGCTCAGAGAGACTTCGTTGAAATGGGTCCCAATGTGGGATCGGCTTACCGTTAAGTTCTATGACGACACTCGGAGCGCGATCGTCGTTGACGTCCAAGAATCGCTGATAAACCATCGCCAAATGCTGCCGTAAAGAATCTTCCTTCGACTGTAGTGCTTTGCGGGCGTGTTTTCCTGAAGGGTCTGCGTAATCTTTTATCAGGCGATCCACGTTCTCCCAAAGGACCACAGTCCCAGCATGATCTGGAGCTATAGAATTCAACATTTCCAGCGCCTCTTGGTCGCAAGTATCGCTGAGAAGCAGCGACCACTTATTGACCTTGGCAACATGATATAAATCCCACGTTGCCATCATAGCTGGAGTCGTCCCGTCTGGCCGCGAGATGACAGATAGACGCTTGCAGAAAGCTGTCGATGCGGTCTTGAGTCCAAGGCCATACTTGCCGAGACTAGCTCTGCTGGGCCGGGCCTTCGAGCCATACTGCATGGCATTCAGCAAGCCTTGGCGGTCCATTCCGTCACCATTATCCACAATCAGCAAGCGGATATTTCCCTTCATATCGGCCGCTAGCCAAAGCTGAACCACCGACGCATTAGCTGCGATCGAATTGTCCACAATATCGGCAACCGCAGTGTTTAATTCATAACCTGTGTCCCGAAGGCCAACTATGACTCGCTCTGGATCAGGTGGCAGTTCGATTTCTTCAATATTGCTCATCATTTCCCTTCCTCAGAGCTGGACTACGCGCCAGCCGGTGCCGAGCAGCAAGACTTTGCCCGTACCCTTCGCCTTGTGCTTGCGATTATAAGAAACTCGATAACGATCACTTTCGTACGACAAAATTAGCTCGTCACCGGCGACGAGGCCTGCCTCCCGTATGTATTTCGTCATTCTAGTAAGTCTGTACTCATTACGAGTACCATCAAAGTTGGAGTTATTGTAGTAAATAAAGGCAAACTCCCAATATTCGCCACTGGAATCAAGAAAATTAATATGGACGCGCGGGTTATACTCGGCGTTATTGAGTACTGGGAAAAATGAAAGCAGAAAGGGCTCCTTGGGAACAAGAATTCCAGCTTGATGGCCTCCGGTCTCTCCGGTGTCGTTAGCGCTCAGCACCTTCACAATCCGTTTCTCTTCCATAAACTAGCGTCCTTTCCGATTTGATGGCGAGCGACTTAGGGCAGCCACGATATCGCCGTAGTCATCCTCCTTGCCCTCAACGCCAATAACCGCGGCGCCTGAAATTTCCCTTTTTCTCCTCAGACGATCATCCACGACGTCCTCGACGGTATCCGCCATCAGCAAACGATGCACAGTGACTGGCAATTTTTGTCCGCGCCGATATGCGCGAGCCGAAGCCTGATCCTCCATGGCTGGATTCCACTCTGGATTGTAATGAATGACGTGATTCGCGGCCGTGATGTTGAGGCCTGCCCCTCCTGCTTTCGGATTAAGCACAAGGGCGGCCCCTCCAATGACTAAACTAAATTTGTCGATTAAGGGTTGACGATCATTGATCGCAAGGCGTCCATCAATGACTCCGGCTAAGGTTCCATACCGCGTTTCGATATGCCGCGCAATTAAGTCCGCCATTGCTGTGAAAGATGTAAAGATGATGACTTTTTCGCCCTTCTCGAAGATTTCTTCCACAAGTTCATCTAATCGACGAAATTTAGAGAAAGACATTGGATCGTCCAAGCTGTTGGTAACATCCATCAGGCTTGGATGTGCGCAAAAACGCCTAAGTGAAGTCAATGCGACCAGCGTTGCAGCAGTACCATATTCGACATTAATGCGTTCACGTTCTGCGTCATATGCAACCGCTTCATGTGTATCCAGTTCCAGGACTTGAGGAATATCGATACGTGGTGGTAGGTCTTGGGCTACATCTGCAACGCGACGCCGCAACATTAACGGTGACACTAACGGTTCTAGCTGCGCCGCACTGTCAACATTGTCCGTAAACTGCGCCTCAAAAGTTTTCACATCTCCGAGCTGTCCCGGAAGTACGAAATCCATGATAGACCAGATATCGAGCAACCTATTCTCAACAGGGGTACCGGTCACCGCCAATCCTGCATCCCGCTTAAGACGCTTCACCGCAAGCGTGCGTTGAGCATTCGGGTTCCGGATAAACTGAGCCTCATCAAGGATAACGACCCGCCAGCGGATCATATTGAAAAGACTATTATCACCAATCGTGTTGTCATACGACGTGATTACTACGTCATAGCGCTGCAACTCAGCGGGACGACCCGTACGTTGCGGGCCATGATGCTTGAGCACTTTTAGATGTGGAGCAAACTTGTCAATCTCGCGTCGCCAGTTTTCAAGAATCGAACCGGGAGCAATGATCAACGCAGGCCGGAGCGGCGCTCCTCCTGAATCACTCAGGGCACTGATAATTTGCAGCGTTTTTCCTAGCCCCATTTCATCAGCCAGCAGCCCACCTAAACCCTCCGCCAAGAGGAACTTTAGCCACCGCCAGCCTGCCAGCTGATAGTCATAGAGTTTCGCTTTCACACCAACCGGGAGATCGTCCGATATCGGAGAAAAGACAAGGGGTGAAATTGGCCGTTCCGCCATGTGGTCCTCAACAGGACCACCATCTGCTGCCACCTTGCGGACAGCGAGGAATGCTTTGAGCGAATGTGCCGCACCAACAGTAATACCTGTGCTGCGCAGCAACTCTAAAACTTCAGTGCTGGTTACCGGTTCAATCGGATACCAGATGCCATCAACAATGGTATGACCACGCTCCAAATCTTTCGGTACAAGCTCTAGGGTCGCCCCCCGACTGGACGCAGAAATTGAATAGTACGGAACTCCATCCTTGTTTCCCTGGATCACCAAGGACGGTGTCAGCGGATAACGCGATACCCCAAGGCCATCGACACTAGTGGCAATCCAAGCCTCAGCGGGCAGGTGTTCGACTAATGCACTATAAATCTCCCCCGCCGATGGAACACGCTTTCTCCCGGAGGGATCGACCAACCAAAGCTCCGCACCTAGAATTTCCCAAGTAACCAGAGCCATAACCTCCGTGTCATCCATATCGTGGGTGCTCGCCAACATTTTGATATTCGACTTTGAATATCTATAGCATGCAGGTTGAGTTTTTTCGAATCATCTCTACTAATGGCTTGGCGCCATCCCAATTTGCGCAGTCCCTTCCGCCACACAGTTCATTGCGATCGATGTGTTCACTTCTGGAGATCTAGCTGTCGAAAAACGACCGATCACGCCGCTGATTTAGCTGCGGCGCCGAAAGCGCAGCCTCGCTAGGTCAGGAGTGCTCCCTGCTTTTGACAGATACAAAAGGGGGGGAAACCTTCAAAAATCACAAATGCGTTACCAAACATACGTTTTCGTCAATCTCTGAAAGCTCATTACCGTCAACTAGCCAAGCAATAATAAGATCAAACAAAATCGGCGACTTCTCTCTCTTTATTGACCTCACCGCGCACTCCCAAACGATAAGTACTCTCCAGCCTTGCTCCATCAAAGAGTTTATTTGTAACTGATCTCTCACCTGATTTTTCCTGATTTTATCCAACCAGAAATCAGCTCTCGTTTTTGGAATTTTAAAATATCGGCAAGTATGACCATGCCAGAAGCAGCCGTGCACAAAGACTACCGCCTTATACTTTTTCAATACCAGATCGGGTTTACCCGGAAGCGAGGCAACATGTAAACGGAAACGGAAGCCGCGCGCATGCAGCGCTTGGCGGATGGTAATTTCCGGCTTGGTATTTCGCCCCTGAATGCCAGACATCATCCTAGATCGTGTTGCGACATCCACGACGTCAACCAAAAGACCACCCCTCTATGCGGGTTAGCTCGCCCCCGCGATCACCCAAAGAAATGCGCAAAGGATGAAATCGTTAACTGCAACTTATCAGAGGGTCTAATCGTAGATCCTCGAATGAACACGCGCTGAATCCTACCGTTGAACTCTTCCATCCATCTACTCAGGAAGAGAGAACTCCAGTTGCGGACGTTCCGTATCATTTGTTTTTTCTTTTGCTGCCAAAATTCTGTCTCTCATCAACCGCGCCACGGCCTCGAAAACCGGCACCGCAACTGAGTTTCCAAACTGCCGATAAGCTTGAGTATCAGATACAGGTATCACGAAATTGCTCTCACCCGGCTTGTCAAAACCCATAAGACGTGAGCATTCATGGGGAGTAAGCCTACGCGGCCGATTGATCTGATTAAGTTCACTGTTGAAATCCAGGCTTTCCACAAAACCGCGGTCAACCAATATTTCCGAGCCGTCCTTGTGGTATCTCGCCGAGAGTGTACGAGCAACATCGTTTGGACGAGTCAGGCCAAAACCAAAACCGTTGCCCTTCTCACGATGCTTGGCAGCGTATCGGTAGAGGTAGTCCCAAAGCTTCGGAGTAAGGATGTACTTTTCGTCCACTTCCTTATCAAGCAGATCACCGAAGCTAGGTCGCTGCTTCGGTATGTACTTGCTAATGTCGCGCAGAGTGAACCCTTGGTGAACATTGAGATCACGACGAAAGCCGACCAGCACGATTCGCTCACGATGCTGCGGCACAAAGTGTTTGGCATCAATGACCTTGGGATCTGACCCCTTTGGCGCATTTACATCTGCAACCTCGTAGCCCAGTTCATCCAACGCTTCGCAGATGATCCGGAACGTATTGCCCTTGTCATGACTTTTCAGGTTTTTCACGTTTTCAAGCAAAAAAGCTGCCGGGCGTTTTGCGGCGATAATCCGCGCCACATCGAAAAACAGAGTGCCTTGGGTCTCGCACTCGAAACCGTGCTTACGCCCTAGGGAGTTCTTCTTGGAAACACCTGCAAGCGAAAACGGCTGGCATGGAAAGCCTGCCAACAGAACATCGTGATCAGGAATTTCACGATCAATATTCTTGTAGGCTTCCCCGTCACTGATTTCGGGTTTGTCAGAAAGCGTGACCGAGCGGATATCGAGATTGAAGCGATGACGAGCAGGATCGCAGTAGTGGTTCGCCTTGTACGTTTTAACGGCGTACTTGTTCCATTCGGATGTGAACAAGCACTCGCCACCGATGGCTTCAAACCCTTTCCTGATGCCGCCAATGCCGGCAAAGAGATCAATAAAGGTGAATGAAGGTTTGTGGTTCAAGCGCTTGGGTAGCAGATCCTTGAGACGAGTGAACTCAATATGGGAGAGCTTCGGCGAGGCCTTTCCCTTGATCCAGCGATTGATGGTTTCGCGGCACCAGTGGCTCGGGCTTACGTCGTTGAGAATTTCGGCCAGTTGCCCTTGGTCGTAGATCTCCAAGAGCTTGTGCAGCAGCGCCAGGTCAGTCACGGGATGAGTATCAGGCTCGTACGAACCCGAGGTTGTTTCGCTCAAGGATTCAAAAGACGGTGTTTCAAAAAGATTCATGAGCCCGAAATTCCTCTGGGTCAAAGCTGTGACGAATGGTCACCATTCTAGCCCGCAAAACTTCAAAGTAAATGAAATTTCCTGGATTCCGTGAGATGAGTCATGGCTACACGGATGTGGGAGCTGCGGGATTCGATGGCGATCAAGCACTGGATATAAACACAGCATAATTTACTCCGCATCTTTGTCCAGGTTTCCTTTCACCTCAGGGCCAGTAGGAAAAGTCGCTGGTTGACGACCATCCCTGATGCCCCTACCCTCAGCTCCGAGCCTAAGAAACTCTACAAACCAGAGCGGTCCTCCGCACCCGACAGTCATGCGGCTTTTTTTCGTCTGCGGTTTCTCTACGTCTGCGAAAAATCCCGTTATGTCGGGAGTGGGCGAATACAAGACCCGAAAGGGGAATATGTCCGGCCCGTCTCTGGTGGGTTTCTTAGCTCCCGACACCCTAACGAATGCCCTAAGAAAGCAGCCAGAGGTAAATGGAAATGCCTGGATATCAAACCTTCATGATGAAGGTGAATCGTTGTACCCGCCGTTCGAATCCCGTGCCTCTTGGTCAGGAGGCATGCCATGTCTGAACCACTTCTTCCTACTCGTTTCGTCCGCAACAAAACCCATTTGCACGCCCTTCTGGTTGAGAACCAAGCGTGGTTCTGTGTCCATGAGCTGGGCCGGTTGATGGGCAAACATCTTGATGAGCGCCAATTGCGTAAACTCGACGCTGATCAGCAGCAGATGATGCGCGTGGAGACCTATGGCGAAGCGGAGGACCACATGATGGTGAGTGAGTCCGGCGTGTATGCGCTGCTGATTTATCACTACTGTCCTGAGCATCGGCAGCTTCGCGAGTGGCTGACTCATCAGGTTGTGCCCGCCCTGCGTGATGCTCGCCCGGCGCGCTCGGTTGAGCGTCCGACGTTGAGTGTTCTGAGCTGGCCGCAAATGTCGCTTAGTACGTTGCACTGGCAGGACGAGCCGTGGATTCGATTGCGGGATATGCCTTGTTTGTTGGCGGAGGATCCGTTCAATCGGCAGGAATCCTGGTGGCGTAGGGCTTCGCGATTGTTGCGTGGTTGCTGAGGGTTTCAAGATCCGCTGCTTGAGGTTCAAGCAGCGGATTTTTTGTGCCTCATAATGCTTGGGGCTGCTTCGCAACCCAACGGGTGCAAGCTCCCTCTCTACATGGTGAAGCGTGACCTGCAATGGCGGTGTGAGTATTGAAAACTGATTGATGCCGAGAATCCCCAGCAGTCTTGCTCCCACAGGTTTTGCATCATCCTGAAAACAATCAGTGCAACCCGCGCCACCTCCCGCTATTAATACCCCTCCCCCACTCAAGGACCCGAGCCCCACCATGAAATTCGATCTCGCCTACTGCCTCAGCCTCGACGACAAGTTGTCGATCTATGATGTTCGCGATCTCAATTTCGATGAGACGGTGGCGTTTGACTCTGCGAAGGAACGCTTCCAGTGCCCCAACGATGCCTGTCGTTCGGCGTTCGAGGCTTCCAATGAGTTGGGTACGTTCAACGCCAAGAATGTGAATTACGTGCGCACGCCGCACTTCAAGAATCTGCCCACTACACAGCATGTGGCGGGTTGTCCGTATGTGAGTTTGAAGGCTTCGGCATCTGGCGTTGAGACGGCGGATGGCGCGGTGGATGACGGGCGTGAGGAACACTTCCCATCGGAGTTGTTACTGACCCGGCGTGAGTATTTGCGCAAGCCTGTCGCGCCAACGGGGGCGGCGGATGTGTTGCGCGATGATCCGGTGCGGGCGGCGGCGGAGAGTGGTAAAGAGTCGGCGGGTCGTGAGTCGGCGCCGGACAAGACCAGTGTGTTTGCGCATCCGGTGGAGTGTTTTGTTTCCAACTTCGCGGACAAGGAGTTGCTCAAGCGAATGCCGTTGAAGGTCGGCGAGCATTCGGCGCCGTACAGTTCGTTCTTCAAGAAGATTGAGTATCTGACGGACAACAAGGGGCTGATTTACTGGGGGCGGATCAAGAAGATCGAGGACTTCCACAGTGCCAGTTTTCGTATCGATTTCGAGGACAAGGTCTGGTTCAAGAAGCCCGAGGACAGCAAGAAAAAGCCGTATCCGGTCAGTGTTTATCTCAACAAGAAGCTGATTGACAACTACCGCAAGCGCAAGGCGTTTCTGGAGGAGATCAAGCACGCGGTCGATAGCGACAAGGCGTTGTTCTGTTTCTTCTATGGGGTGACGCCGGAGTTGAAGCAGGTGCCCGGCAAGAAAAACCCCGAAAAGCCTTTCGAGGTTTTTAATGCCAATATCGAGAACCTGGATCACTTCATTATTCGTGAAGCGCCGGGTTTGGAGTAATGATTAGCTTTGGGGCAGTTGCAGTTTGACGGCGCCGGGGTGTTGTTTGACGAGTGAGTACGGCAGGATCGACCAGTCGGGTCTATCGCAGGAGCGTTGTACGCGAGCGAAGTAGGCGCCGAGGTACAAGCCCTTCTCGGTGAAGTACCAAGGTGAAGTGCCCCAGATGCTCTCATCCTGGAAGTTGCAGTCGTCATCTCCCGTCGGTGTTTTCATTTCTGTGGGGTACAGGGAGGCGAATTGCTTGATCACCCAAGGTACCAACTCTTTGCTTTCATACTGATAACGCGCGTCACTTTCGGCCTTGCTAAGAGGTTTGTCGCCCAGGCTGTCGCGCTCAGCATGCAAAATCGGCGTGCCCTTACCTACCCAAAAGACATCTTCGAGTGACAATGGGTGGCCGGTTTTTACATCAATGTTGAGGGGTGAATCGCGAAAATCAGGATGCGCGCCGCCACAGTAATAACTGGTCGAGATGTTCAGGCTGACCACGGCAGGCGAGATCATTTTCGGCTCTGCCTGCTGCATGAATTCGACGTTTTCGCCGCCCTGCAACTGGCAGCTGTGGTAACTGATGACTTCATTCCAGAGGCGTCCGAGTAACTGCTGGTTAACCCGTTGCTGATCATCTTTCGATAATCCAGACTCCACGCTGAACAGCGAAATCTTTGTCTCAGGCTCCGTCCACCATTGCAGGTCGTAGCCCATGAAGTTTTCTTTCTTCGCCGGTTTGAGCTTGAGTCCCTGCAGGCGCAAATACTCGTAAGGCTCGCCGTATGGCAGTGCGGCAATGAAAGGTAAAGTTGCTGAGGTGGGCGCGGGAAGTCTGGCCTCGGTGAGTTTCACTGGCAACTTCTTGCCCTGCGGACTTTGCCATTCGCCCTGCCAGCCGCTGCCGGTTTCTTCCAGCTTCAAGGTTGGCAGCGGCTTGTCGTCACCGTAGCGGTTATTGCCTTCGACGAGGTTCAACGTGCTGTCTTGTAGCGAGCCGCTGAGGGCTAGGTCACGGTGATATTTCTCGTAGAAATAGCGGCCGGTGACTTCGTCCTGCTGTGTGGTGTCGAGTTCAACAACAATCGCCGTCTTGCCCAATGTGCCGGTAAATACGCGACGGCCATCTTCGGCATGGGCAGTGGAAATCAGTGTGAACAGCGCCGCGGCATATGGCGCCAGGCGCATCAGTCCCTTGAGCATGAATCAATCCTTGAAGGAGTCGGAGAACGCGTCGGCACATAGGCGCCGGCGCTAAAAATACGCTGCGGATTATGGCCGGCGCCGCTTAACTATTCGAGTTTTCTTGCTCGTACTTTTTAAGCCAGGCTTCGTGCTCCAGCGCCGCAATTTCCCGAGCCATTTGTTGGCGACGTTCCTTGGCAGCATGAAGCTGGACGTCATCAAGAAAGCAGTAATGACGCAGCCAGTGAAGCGCCATTTCCTCATCCGGAAAGTAGTAAGACTTGGCGCCCTTGCTGTTCCTGGGCGTGTCATTCATTTGCTCGTCGAATACCATCGCAGTAACTTCATCCGGTGGCAAAGTCCCCGTATGGGCGACCTTGTCCTGGAAATTCCATGCAATCTCATCAATGTGTTTTTGCGCGCTGCGATGGCTACGTCGATAGAACCGTTGATGCTCACAAGTTTGTTTCAGCCGCGCCAACATCAACTCAGGGTTAAGCCACTGCCCGAGGCCATGATGATGGGCGTTGATCACTATCCCCTTGACCCAACGATCCACGAATCGATCAACAAAGTCTTCTGTGTCAGCCTTTTTCGCATCAGCGAAAATCAGGCAATAGCGGGTTTTTATGTGAATGGCCAGCAGCACGTGCTTGCGTTGTACCGTTATCGCGTGCACCAGCCACTGCTCGTCAGCGCCGCTCAGCTCATCATCTTCAATGATTGCGGACGGCGGTTTAGCATCCACCGGCGTGATCTTTTTGCCCTTGTGAACACGGCTGAAGAATTTGCTGGCGGCTTCGGTGCAATTGAAGATCAACATCCGGGTTCTCTGGTAGTTGCTGGAGGACGGCGCTCAGTTACCGATTTTGATTTCTTCCGCTGTAGCCTGGCAATGGTTCATTTGAGCGAAATGCACAGCAGCACAGTAATCAGCAACCCGATATAGACCCAGGCATGCACCCGATCCGGGATTCGTCCAATCCATGGCGCGGCCAATCGAATCCCGATGAGCGAGCCAACCGTCAGCACCGCAAACGCCAGCAGATCCACATACCCGACAAACCACGCGCCCAAGTCAGCCTGACTGAACCCGGCCAGCGCCATGTACGTCAGCGTCCCAGCCACTGCCACCGGCACACTCAACGGATTGGCCATGGACGTCGCTTGCGACATGCTCAAGCCACAACGGCGCAACAGCGGCACGGTCATGACGCTGCCTCCTACACCGAGAAACGTCGCGATGGCGCCGATGCCTACACCGCCTGCGGAAATTTCCGTAGCGCCAAGTCGGCGTGGGATGACGTCTGAGTTTTGCGTGAGAAAGCCGCGTCGCAGCAGGCAGTCGACGATGGTCACGCCGAGGTAGCCGATGAATGCGTAGCGAATCACGTCGCCGCTGACCCACACCGCCGCCATTGCACCCGCGATTGCACCCAAGCCGATAAACCCACCCAACGGCCATAGGTAATGACGGATCAGGTTGCCGGCGCGGCGGCGTTTGTCGGTGGCGATCAGGGCGTTGACGATCATCACGCAGGTCGAAGTGGCGACGGCGATGTGCATTGCCGATTGGCCGATCGGGTCATCGGCGCCGTGGCTGGCGGTCAGCAGGCGATACAGCAGCGGCACGACGACAAAACCGCCGCCGAAGCCGAACAGCACGGCGGTAATGCCGGTCAGGCAACCGAAGAGGGTCAGCAGTAAATAGAACATATCGAGATGTCCGTGTAGGGAGAGCGCTCGACGATAGAGCGGCAGCGCTTGGCCTGCTTCAGCAAGTCAGCCAATAATGTTTGCGTTTACGCCAACCACTGGGAAACGCCTGATGCGCAATGTTTCGATCAATCTGCTGGATGACACCCCGCGTGCGGTGGTAGCGATCGGTACGGATTATTCCCACGGTCACTTGCTGCCTTTTCACACGCATCGGCGGGCGCAGTTGTTGTACGGCGCGACCGGGGTGATGCAGGTCAGCACCCATGACGGCAATTGGGTGGTGCCGCCGCAGCGCGCGGTATGGATTCCGCCGGGGGTGGCGCACGAGGTGTTGATGCTTGGGGTCAGCACGCGCAGCTTGTACATCGAACCCGGTGCAGTGGATTTGGGGGAGCGCTGCCAGGTGATCAGTGTGTCGCCGCTGATGCGGCATTTGCTGATGGAGGCGGTGGAGTTACCGCTGACCTATGACTTGGGCGGACGCGACGGCGTGTTGATCGATCTGTTGCTGCATGAACTGACGCGCAGTGCGCCGCTGCCGTTGCACATCCCGCTACCAACCGACGGAAAGCTCCTGTCTCTGTGTCAGAACTTTCTGCATCAGCCGTACGCCCACCAAGCGCCACAGCAGTGGGCTGACCAATTACACATAAGCTTGCGCACCTTCAACAGACTGTTTCGCCAACAAACCGGGTTGAGTTTCAGCCAATGGCGTCAGCAGGCTTGCGTGGTTCTGGCGCTGCCACGCTTGGCCTCGGGTCAAGCCGTGACACGCATCGCGCTGGACTTCGGTTATGAAAGCCCGGCGGCGTTCTCGACGATGTTCCGGCGGATCCTCGGGCAGGCACCGTCCGTCTGGTTGCAGGCGTCGAACTAGGGCAAATCGAAAATTGCGTTTGATCCCGGTCGAAAACAACTGTACAAAAACACAGTACATTTTCAATCAGCACTCTTGAGCCCGGAGTACACCATGGCCTCTCTTGCGATGAACCACATCCTCGAACGCATTGCCCTTTTCCAGTTCACCCCGACGCACTGCGTCCAGGCCCGAGCGATGCTGGGCTGGAGCGTGGAACAGCTATCGCGGGAGGCTGAGGTTTCGGTTGAAGACATTCATCGGTTTGAAGCACAGCAGGATGTCGCGGATGCAGCGCGACTGGCCCTCGCTTACCGGTTCGAGGCGCAGGGGCTGGTGTTCTTTCCCGGGTTTGCGCCGGGGCGTAGTGCGAGTGTTCAGGGCGTGTCGTCGGAAGCGATGGGGCGTGGGGATTTTGCGATGGCTGAGTAAGGATAAAAACATGAGCGAGATCGAAGAAAGCACAGGCAATGTTTATCAAGATTTAGAGCTTGAGCATGCAGGCGAGATGCTGCTCAAGTCCGAGTACGCGACCAAATTGATCTCGCTCATCGAGTCCACCGACATAAGCGAATCTGAAGCCGCACAAAGACTGGGAATACCTCTGGAGAACCTGCAGCAATTACTTCGTGGAAAATTTCGAGAAGTGTCGGTTACTACTATGGCTGATTACAGCCGTAAGATTTCAGGGCTTGTTTCTGGAGCAACCGGTTCGCCCCCTTAGGCGCGAACCGTCTTCATCTGATCAGGCGTTCTGCACCACACCCTCACTCTCCCCTTCAACCGCCAACCACCACGCCTCCCCGCGTTGCGGTTGAGCGATGTTAAACGCCTCACCCATTTGCGGCGTGGTAATGGAAATACTGCGTTCCCACGCCAGTGCCAGAATCCGGTCAAATGGTTCGTGCCACGCGTGCATCGCCAGGTCGAAGGTGCCGTTGTGGATCGGGAAGAGCCAGCGGCCTTTGAGGTCGATGTGCGCTTGCAGGGTTTCTTCGGGCTGCATGTGTACGTGCGGCCATTCGACGTTGTAGGCGCCGGTTTCCATCAGGGTCAGGTCGAACGGGCCGTACTGTTCGCCGATGCGTTTGAAGCCGTCGAAATAACCGCTGTCGCCGCTGAAGAAGATTCGGGTGTCGCCGTCGATCATCACCCAGGACGCCCACAGGGAGCTGTTGCCATCGAACAGGCCACGGCCGGAAAAGTGCTGAGACGGTGTGGCGACGAAACGGATGCCGGCAATCTCGGCGCCCTGCCACCAATCGTACTGGCGGACCTTGCTGGCATCGATGCCCCATTTGACCAGGGTGTCGCCAACGCCCAGCGGGGTCAGGAAGTAAGTGGTCTTGGCCGCGAGTTTGAGCACCGCCGCGTAATCGAGGTGGTCGTAGTGGTTGTGCGACAGAATCACCGCTTCGATCGGCGGCAACTGATCGATGCTGATCGGTGGCTGGTGGAAACGTTTCGGCCCGGCCCATTGCACTGGCGAGGCGCGCTCGGCGAAGACCGGGTCGGTGATGAAGAATTTGTCGCGCAGTTTCAGCAACAAGGTCGAGTGACCGAGTCGATAGACGCTGTGATTGGGCGCTGCCAGCAGTTCTTCCCGGGTCAATGCCTGCACCGGAATAGGCGCGGCGGGCCGGGTGTTGCGCGGTTTGTGGAAAATCATGTTCCACATGATCCGCAGCATCTTGCGCAGGCCTTCGCGTTGCACAGGTGCGTGGTTGCGAAACAGCCCCTGATTCTGCCGCGAGGCTTCAGGCGTGGATGTGTTATCCGGGATCGAAACTGGATTGGCCATGACTGAATGACTCCAGAAAAACCGCGCAATTCACGGTTTTTCCACGATGGGACGATAAATGGCCAAAGCTGCACGCATAGGCCGAACTGTCTGGTTTTTAGATTGCGAGGATTAACGCAACATTACACTGACCGGTGTAGTTTCTAGGTTGCATCAAAGCGGATGACAAGTAAACTGCCAAGTGTAATTTCATCTTTTCTCTGCCGAAGCGTACTTATGACAGCTCCACAGCGCCTCACCGACCGTAAACGCGAAGCCATTATCCAGGCGGCGATTGCCGAATTCCGTGCCCACGGATTCGAGATCACCAGCATGGACAAAATTGCCGCTACCGCCGGTGTATCCAAGCGCACGGTGTATAACCATTTCCCCAGCAAAGAAGAGCTGTTCGCCGAAATTCTCAACCAGTTATGGACACGGATCAGCGCCGAGCAAACGGTCCTCTATAACCGCGATCAGCCACTGAGCGAGCAGTTACGGCAAATGCTCCAGGCCAAAGTGCAACTGATGGCCGACGAGAACTTTCTAACCCTGGCACGAGTGGCGATTGCCGCCACCATCCATTCGCCGGAGCGCGCGCAGAACATGGTCGAGCGCATGGGCGAGCGCGAGGAAGGTCTGACCGTATGGATTCGTGCCGCACAGGCCGATGGCCGCTTGAAACCGGTCGATCCGGAGTTTGCCGCGCACCAGTTGCAAGGGCTGCTGAAGACTTTTGGCTTCTGGCCGCAAATGTCGATGGGCCGCGCCGCGCTCGATGACGACATGCAGCACACCGTCGCCGAATCGGCGCTGGAGATGTTTTTGGCGCGTTATCAGCTCTAACTCGCCCTTCTCCTGCACCCCTCCTCGATTAAATGGCTCGGAAGGACACTGATTATTCGCGTTGGAATAAATGACAATGTCCGACAATCGACCGACGGACGGTCTGCCTGAAAAAATACTGCAAAGTATTTCAGGATGAATTTCACGCAGGGCATCATGGAAAACCAACGCGGCAAAGGCTTGTCATTCGCCCGGCGCATTTACCTTCCCCGGGCTATCGGTCTGGGGATCGGTTTTTTCAGCGTCGGGGCTGCGTTGTATCCGCTGAACATGCCCGGCTGGGTTTGGGCGCTGTTGTTGTTCAACGGGTTCGCCTGGCCACATCTGGCTTATCAGATTTCTACTCGCTCGGCGTTCCCGTATCAGGCTGAACGCCGCAACCTGGTGTATGACTCGCTGTGCGGTGGATTCTGGGCGGCATGTTTTCAGTTCAGTCCGCTGACCACCGTGACCATCCTGTCGATGATGACCATGAACAATGTCGCCGCCGGTGGCTATCGGTTGTTCGTGTTCGGCGCCCTCGCCCAACTCGCCGGCGTATTGCTGGGCTGGATGATCTTTGGTGTCCAATTCAGCCTGACGATGACACAGGAGCAAGTCTGGGCCTGCCTGCCGATGCTCACCTTGTATCCGCTGGCGCTGGGCATGGTCTGTTATCGCCTGGCGATCAAACTCTCCCAACACAAACGCGCACTGAGCGCCCTCAGCCGTACCGACAGCCTCACCGGCCTGCTCAACCACGGCGCCTGGAAAGACCTGCTGCACCTGAAATTTCAGCAGTGCCGCCAACACAACAGCCAAGCCACCCTGGCGTTGATCGACATTGATCACTTCAAGGCAATCAACGACAGCTTCGGGCACATCGTCGGCGATGCAGTGCTGTGGCAATTGAGTCATGACCTCAAACGCCTGCTCGATCAGCACCAGTTGGCCGGGCGCTACGGCGGTGACGAGTTCTGTGTGATCCTGCCGACACTGCCGCTGAACAAGGCTGAAGCGCTGATGGAGCAATTGCGCCAGGCATTGCAGCAATATCGTCATCCGCAGGTGCCAGACTTGCGAGTGGGTCTGAGTATCGGTCTGGCGCGGTATCAGCTCTTGTACAAGGATGCCCTCGACTGGCTGGACGATGCCGACAAAGCGCTGTACACCGCCAAACATAAGGGCCGCAACACTATCAACGTAGCCTTGAGCCGTACCGAGACGGACAACGCCGGCGCTTAAAAAGTTATACAAAATTACAAATAATTACTTTCTTGTACAACTTTATGAAGTTTTGTATAAGTAGCCATCTGCCAGCTAAGGAATACTGGCATTGAGCAGTCATTTCCGAATGCCGTCCGCGCATTCGGGCTGCCGGCGCGGAAATAGGGACTGAAACCTCGATCCTCCCCACTTCCTGAGTACTGCGAACATGTTCTTCAATCGCCATAAGTCCGTCATCGACGATCTTCAGCGCACCCTCACCGAACAAGCGGGCCTGCTCGATGCGATCAATCGCTCGATGGCGGTGATCGAGTTCGACCTCGATGGCGTGGTGCTGCGCGCCAATGAAAACTTTCTCAAGACCATGGGTTACACCGCCGAACAAGCGATCGGCCAACCGCATCGGCGCTTTTGCACACCAGAGTTCGGCCGTAGTGCTCAGTACACTGATTTGTGGTCTCGCCTGAAAAACGGCCAGTTTCAGTCCGGTACGTTTGAACGGGTCGACGGCAAGGGTCAGCCGATCTGGCTGGAAGCCAGTTACAACCCGATCAAGGATGCCTCGGGCCGTGTGGTGAAAGTGGTCAAGTACGCCATGGACGTGACCGCCAAGGTGCAGCAGGAAAGTGAGGCCAACGCCAAGTTGCAGGCGATTGACCGGGCAATGGCGGTCATCGAATTCAACCTCGACGGCAGTATTCTCACGGCCAATCAGAATTTTCTGACGCGCATGGGTTACACCCTCGCCGAGCTGAAAGGCAAACATCACCGTTTGTTCTGCACCCCGGCACTGGTCAACAGCAGTGCTTATGAGGATTTCTGGCGGCGCTTGAACCAGGGAGAGCTTTTCCAGGGTCAGTTCGAACGCGTGGATAAACGCGGGCAAACGGTGTGGCTCGAAGCCAACTACAACCCGGTATACGACGCTGCCGGACGCTTGTGCAAAGTGGTGAAATTCGCCTCCGACGTGACCGCCCGCGTCGAGCAACACGAGCAGGACGCACGCAGTGCCAGCGCCGCTTATCACATCTCGGTGGCCACGCGAAAAGTCGCCGAGCAAGGTACGCAGGTGATCCAGCAAGCCGCCAGCGAAATGCGCGAAATCGCCGAGGACATTGCCGAATCGTCGACGTTGATTGCGCAACTGGGTGAGCGCTCCGAGCAGATCACCGCCATCGTCAACACCATCCGCGCGATTGCCGACCAGACCAATCTGCTGGCGCTTAACGCTGCGATTGAAGCCGCGCGCGCCGGTGAACAAGGTCGCGGATTTGCCGTGGTCGCCGACGAGGTGCGATTGCTCGCGGGGCGTACCAGCGGCTCGACGGCGGAAATTTCCAGCATGATCAGCCTGATCCAGAACGAGACCCGCCAGGCCATCAAGAGCATGGAGGGCACCCGGGGTCGCGCGGCTGAAGGCGTCGAATTGGCGAATCAGGCGGGGACGGTGATTCTGCAGATTCGCGATGGCGCCAGTGAGGCGGTGGATGCGGTGAGTATGTTTGCCAATGAGCGGGCGCCGGGTTAAGCCTTGTGCAAAGCAGTTAGACCGCGTCGTCGCCTTCGCGAGCAGGCTCGCTCCCACAGGGGTTAGGTTGATCACAATGTTTGTGAACACCCCGAATACCTGTGGGAGCGAGCTTGCTCGCGAAGGGGCCGGTCGCCATAACGCAGGGCTATAGTGACCACACGCCCCACGCCCTGCCGAGTGCACCATGACCACTGAAAAACCCGCAACACCGGAATCCGCTCCCGTCGATCACCTGCGCTTCCACCGCCCCCACGCCCACCTCAACACCACCTTCGGCAACGACACCTTCGCCCTGCGCGCCGAGGCGTTTGCGCGGTTCTTCGGCACGCCAATGTTTCTCGGCGCGCAGACGTTGATCGTGTTGTTGTGGGTCAGTCTGAACGTGTTTGGCGTAACCACCTTCGACGTCTACCCGTTCATCCTGTTGAACCTCGCCTTCAGCCTGCAATCGGCCTACGCCGCGCCGCTGATTTTGCTCGCACAAACCCGTCAGGCCGCCCGCGACAAGGCGCAAGCCGATGCCGACGCGCAACACCGTGAAGCGTTGGCACAGGCCAATACCGAGCGTCTGGCCCAAGCGGCGAAGAACACCGCGCAACTGCTTGAACTGCTGGAGCAGAACACCCGCCTCACCGAGATGACCAAAAACCTCACTGAACGTATCGCCAGCCTGACCAGCGAGCTGCACGATCACATGCGCCAGAACCCGCAGCGCTGATCACGATAAACGCAGCGCCCGCCCCAACTCATCGAACAGTGTCACCACCGAGCGCAACGCCCGGCAATCCGGGCGCGTCAGCAGCCACAGCGCGGTGTCGTAACCGTGCAGCGGTTCGCTTAATGCCTGCAAACCGTCGGTGATCAGAAAGTCCGGTAACGCCGCCACGCCGAGGCCTGCGCGAACCAGTTCGGTGACCGACAGCATGCTGTTGCAGCGATAGCCCGGAGTCACACCGGGCAGGTGTTGCCGACGCCAGGCGATGGTTGGGTGGTCGGGGAGAAAGTCGTCCGGGGCGATCCAGGTCGGCGCGGCCAGATCCGCCGCATCGACGTTCTGCAGATAACGCGAACTGGCGCAGACCCGGTAGGAAATCTTCGCGAGTTGCCGTCCGACCAGATGCTCGGGCGGTGTACGCGTCAGGCGCAGGGCGATGTCAGCATCGCGGCGACTGAGGTTGGCGAAATCGTTGGAGGTGCTCAGTTCGATAGTCAGCGCTGGGTATTGGGGCATGAACTGCGCCAGCGCCGGCAGCAGCAAACTCTGCAACACCGAATCGGTACAGGTCAGACGCACCGTGCCGCTGACCACTTCACCGCCCTGCTCCACGCCGATCCGCGCCGCCTCCAATGCCTGTTCAGCGCGTTCGGCTTGCTCGGCCAGCGTCTGCGCGAGGGTTGTCGGCAGATACCCGGCGCGGCTTTTTTCGAACAGTTGCTGGCCGAGTGCAGCTTCGAGACGGCGCACGGCACGAAACACCGTCGACACATCGACTTTCAACAACTGCGAAGCCCGAGCCAGAGAGCCGCCACGCACCAAGGCAAGAATCAGGGCCAGGTCGGGGTAGTCGAGTTGATAGTGCGCGGCTGCATTGATCACTTGGGGAAACGCCCATATTGAGTGCGTGAACGCCAATCTATAGTGAGTGCCATCAATCAACAAGCGCAGGGAACCCCCATGGAAAACAGCGCCATCCGTATCGCCCTGATCGGCGATTACGACCCGCAGGTCACCGCACACCAAGCCATTCCCGTCGCCCTCGGGCTGGTCGCCGAACACCTCAACCGCAACGTGCAATTCGAATGGTTGCCCACCGAGCAGATCCACGCCGATACGCCGCTCGAGCGGTTCGACGGTTTCTGGTGCGTACCCGCCAGCCCTTACAAGAGTGAAGCCGGCGCATTGCGCGCGATCCGTTTTGCCCGCGAACAGCAGCGCCCTTTCCTCGGCACCTGCGGCGGTTTTCAGCATGCGGTGCTGGAATTTTCCCGCAACGTGCTGGGCTGGGTGGATGCGGTACACGGTGAAACATCGCCCGACTCTGAACGCGCGGTACTCACGCCGTTGACGTGTTCGCTGGTCGAAGTGGTGGACAGCATTTACCTGGTGCCCGGTTCGTTGATCGCCAAGGCGTACGAAACGTCGCAAATTCGTGAAGGTTATCGCTGCCGCTTCGGTGTGAATCCGCTGTTCGAACAGCAACTGCTGAGCGATCGGCTACACGCTGTCGGTCATGATTCGTCAGGGGATTTACGCGCGATTGAACTCAAGGATCACCGGTTCTTTGTCGCCACGCTATTTCAACCGGAACGTGCGGCGCTTAAAGGGTTGATGCCGCCGCTGGTGCGCGCGTTTGTTGAAGCTTGTGGGGAGTCACGTTGATGACTGATTGCTTTGCGGTGATTTTTACTTCGACCCGAACCGAAGGTGACAACGGCTATGCCGAGGCGGCCGAGCGCATGGCTGCGTTGGTCAGTGAGCAGCCGGGGTTTCTTGGGGTGGAGTCGGTTCGAGGGGCCGATGGCGTCGGGATTACGGTGTCGTATTGGGACAGCGAAGCGGCGATTCTGGCGTGGCGGCGAAATCCTGAGCATCAGCTGATTCAAGCGCGTGGGCGTTCGCAATGGTATTCGGCGTTTCATACGCGAGTGTGTCGGGTTGAGCGTGAGTATCGGTTCGGGCAATAAAATGGCGGCGCATTGACGGCCGCTTTCGCGAGCAGGCTCGCTCCCACAGGGGATTTGTGAACACCACGGTTCCCATGTGGGAGCGAGCCTGCTCGCGAAGAGGCCCTCACCCTCACAGCATAACTTCAGCCACGCACCAGACTGCGCAACGCGACAATCTCCGGCACTTCAACCTTGCTCATATAAACGCGCAACGGCTCGGTGATGTTGATCCGGTCATCGATATGCTGATCCAGCAACAACTGAATCAAGTCGCGTTTAAGCGTCATGGTCTGCGCCGTCGCCGGCACCCAGACGAATTCATTCACAGGAATAATGCCGTCATCGGCCACGTCCATGCCAAACGAATCTTCGCTGAAACGCACGATGTACTGACCGGTCTTGCGATTGAGGCCGACAAAACCCTTGAGGTCGTCGGCTGCCTGGCAGATGAGTTGGGAGGTGATGCGCATGGTAAACCTCACGAAAAATGATCGATGGTTTACACGCAGGGCAACGGAGCGGCGCGCCCTCTGCCGGAGCGTCTGCCGTGGGCAAGCGTACTGCAAACCGCGCCACAAAAGTGCAGGAAAAATCGCTTTTAATACGTTTATGTCGGTCCTGCGATAGCACGCAATCGATTCAGTTGTTAAAAGGTACGTCTTTGAAAATGCCCTGCGAAAGGAACTCGAACATGCCCGCCACTTTCACCAAAAGCGCTCTGGTCCTGAGCCTGCTGCTCGGCCTCGGTCAGGCGCACGCCGCGACTCAGACGGACCCCGACGCAGTCGCTGCAACGCACGGTATTCCGCACCCAGCGGTGATCGCCCACCGTGGCGCTTCCTTCGATGCACCGGAATCTACCGCTGCGTCCTACCGACTGGCCCGGGATCTGGGCGCCGATTATCTGGAAATGGATTTGCAGCGCAGCAAGGACGGCGTGCTCTTCGCCCTGCATGACGACAACCTGCAACGCACCACCGACGTCGCCACCAAGTTCCCTGAGCGCAAGGACAGCCCGGCCACGGCCTTCACCATGGCCGAACTGAAAACCCTCGACGCCGGCAGTTGGTTCAACACCAAATACCCGGACCGCGCCCGCCCGTCCTACGCTGGGCTGAAAATTCTCACCCTCGATGAAATCATCGACATCGCCCAGGCCAATCCACAACACAAGCCGGGCCTGTACATCGAGACCAAAGAGCCGCAACTGTTCCCGGGCATCGAACATGACCTGAAAGAAAAACTGCAGGATCGCGGCTGGCTGAGTCCGGCCGGTTCGAAACTGGCGAAAAGCGCGCTGGGCGTGGGTCAGGGCAAAGGCAAGGTGATCCTGCAGACCTTCGAGAAAAACAGCCTCGAACTGCTGCAAAAGGAAATGCCGCAAGTGCCGAAGATCCTGTTGCTGTGGGTGGGCGCCGGCAGCATCGAGCCGAAATCCAAGGTGACCTTTGCCGAGTCCGGCGAGAAGGACAAAAACGTTTTCTACGGCAAGCAGGAGCCGAAGTCCGAAGCTGAGTTCAAGCAATGGGTGGATTACGCCAAGGCCCAGGGTGCAATCGGCACCGGCCCTTCGGCGAAGCTGACCAAGGGCGGTGACCAGAGCTATTCGGATCTGGTGCAACCGTGGATGAACAAATACACCCATGATCAGGGCATGCTGGTGCACGTCTACACCGTCGACGAGCCAGTGGACTTCGAGAAAGTCATGGCCGCAGGCGTTGACGGTATCTTCACCAACCGCGCCAGCGAGCTGTTGAAGTTCTATAAACGCCCGGCATCGGCCAGTGTTGATCAGGTGTTGAAGAACAACGGTTTCTGATCTGAAATCGAGGCGCCTTCATCGCGGGCAAGCTACGCTCCCACAGGTTCTGTGCCGGTGCATGGCTTGCCCGTTTTGTTTGGGTGCAGGGTTTTAAGGGTGAGTTAAGTTGCGCTGGTTAACCTGAGGCCACTTAAACGAATCAACCAAGGAATGAACCGATGAAAACTTTGACTGCCCTGTTTACCGCCGCTGCCCTGACTCTTACCGCTGGCCTGGCCCAGGCTGATGTTCGCGTTGACCAGATTCCTGAACTGGTTAAGTCGGGCAAGATCAAGTCGCTGGAGTCGATGAACGCCGAAGCGCTGAAACTGCATCCGGGTGCGACCATCACTGACACGGATCTGGATAACCACTTCAACGGTTATGAGTACGAAGTTGAGCTGAAGACGGCTGACGGCAAAGAGTTCGATGTGGACTTTGATGCGACCACTGGCAAGGTGTTGAGCAACAAGCAAGACACTTGATTGAACGCACCACCAAAAGCCGCACGATTGAAAAATCGTGCGGCTTTTTTGTGTCTGGTGTTTGGCTTGGTTGATGTGTTGTCAGTGAGATTTTCTCCCCCTCACCCCAGCCCTCTCCCCCAAGGGGGCGAGGGGAAAGGGAGCCGATCGGGGTCCTTTCAAAGCCCCAGTGCGCCTCGATATTTCAGGTTGGCGTACCTCAAATAGTCATCACGGTCAGTCCCCTCTCCCTCTGGGAGAGGGCTAGGGTGAGGGAATAGAAAGCCGATCGGGGGCCATTCAAGGCCTGAGTTCGACTCGCAAACTTGCAGCCGACAAGAAAACACCAAGGACCTGAGTGCGCCTCGATATTTCAAGTCAGCGTACCTCGAATAGTCACCACGGTCAGTCCCCTCTCCCTTGGGAGAGGGCTAGGGTGAGGGGAAAGGGCATCACGCCGAGGTGCTGACCAGCGAACCCGAGGTGCTCGAGTCGGAGTCCTGCAACGCCTGCAACAGCGAGGCGGTAGCAGTTGACAGGGACGCCGAGGTGGCGGTGATCTGCGCTTGTGCGGCAGCCACTTCGGCGACCTTCGCATCAGAATTTTCCTGCTTCGCCTGCGCCGCTTGCAACGCTTGCTGCTCCTCCTGCACCTGCTTCTGCCGCTCGGCGATCTGCTTGCGCAGTTCTTTCACCGAATCCGATTCTTCACTGCTGGAATCGCTGTCACCCGTCGGCGTCGCACCGCCGCCCGCAGCGACTTTGCTGGTGTCCGCTTTCACGCCAGTGCTGGCGGCTGCCGTGGTCGAGGTATCGTCACCGACGTCGCTGATCGCGGTTTTGCTCGAAGGTGTGGTGACGGTCTGATTGATCGAAACAGAAGTGATGCTGACCATGGAAAGGCTCCAATGCCGGTTATAGATAACCGGTCATCGACCACAGCAGCTTCAATTTGAGATCGACTGTGTACCGACTCGGTATCCGAACCGGTACACGGTCAGTAGCGTCAGGCGCTCAGGCGCTCAGGCGTGCAGTGACTTCGTTCAGTTGCCCGGACAGACCATGCAGGTTCTGGCTGGCGCTTTCAGTGCGCTGCACATTGTCGAGGTTGGTGCTGGCGATCGAGGTGATCTCGGTGAGGTTGCGCGAGATGTCTTCCGCCACCGCGGTCTGCTCTTCGGCGGCCGTGGCGATCTGCCGGTTCATGTCGCGGATCGCTTCCACGGCGTGGGTGATGCGCTCCAGCATCGCGCCGGCCTGAGTCACTTGCTCAACGCTTTCATCGCTGCGCGTCTGGCCGCTGTCGATGGCTTGCGCCGCGTCCACCGCGCCGGTCTGCACGCTCTGAATGATCTGGTTGATCTCAATGATCGACTCGGCGGTGCGCTGCGCGAGGTTGCGCACTTCATCGGCGACCACCGCAAAACCACGCCCGGCCTCGCCGGCGCGCGCCGCTTCGATCGCAGCGTTGAGCGCCAGCAGGTTGGTCTGTTCGGCAATGCCGCGAATCACTTCCAGCACTTTGCCGATACGACCGCTGTCGGCTTCCAGACGACGAATCACCGTGGCGGTGTTGGCGATTTCGCCGCGCATCTGCGTGATCGAGTGGATGGTGCTCTGCATGACCTTCTCACCTTGTTGGGCGGACTGGTCGGCATCGTCGGCCGCCCGTGCGGCATCGGCGGCATGACGCGCCACTTCCTGGGCAGTGGCGGACATTTCGTTCATCGCCGTGGCCACCTGATCGGTGCGGTTGAACTGCTCGTTGGTACCACCGGCCATGGTCGTCGCGATGGCGTTAAGCTCGCCGCTGGCGCTGTCCAGATCCGCCGCGCTGCGCTGCAGACGAGTGAAGGTTTCGGCGAGAAAATCACGCAAGGTATTGGCGGCGGCAGCGAGGTTGCCCAGCTCATCCTGACGGTCGCTGACCACGCGTTCAGCCAATTTGCCGCGACTCAATTGGGTGACGTAATCGATCAGTTTGCGGATCGGCTCGACCAGATTGCGGTTGACCAGCCACAGGCTCAACAGGCCAATCAACAGGGCCGACGCAAGCATCACCAGCAGCCCCAGCCACACGGTGCGATCAGCCTCGGCACTGATCAGCGCCGACTGCGCGGTGCCTTGCTTGCGCAATTCGGCGACCAGTTCGCTCATCTGATCACTCGCGGCACGGTCAACACCTTTGACCGCTGCATCACCCGCCGCCGGATCACCACCGGCAGCCACGTAGGCATCGCGGCCCTTCTGATAAGCGCTACCCAATTGACGGTGCTCTTCGCGCAGGCGTTCGATGCGTGATTTCAGGCTCGGTTCGATGCCTTTCTGGCTGGCCAGTTCACCGAGAATGGTCTGCACATCACGCTGGCGGTCTTCGAACTGACCCCAGTATTTGCTCAGATCCGCCGGTTGCTTGCCGCGCAGCAGAACGTTTTTCCATTCCTGCACCTGCACCTTGAATTGCAGGTTGGCTTCGTCGATCAGTTGCGAGGTGTGCAACGGACCGGCGATCAACTGGCTGTAGCTTTGCACGCCGTTGGAGAGGAAATGAAAACAGGCCAGGGCGATCAACAGCATCGCCAGCAGACTGCCGCTCAGCAGGGCGAGAATTTGCGCTCTCAGGGATTTTTGCAGCATCGAAAGATACTCAGGACAAGGATGAGGCACGCCCGGTGAGGCGTGAAATTTTGCCGGACATCCATGTCGGCGAGCCTTGGTTCATGGCCAATGGCGCGCAACCTAACGCACCTGTGATCGGCGCGCCAGAGCGCTTCTTGAAGAAAATCCGACTGCCGGTAAGTCGCTGATTTGACGTCACTTTGCTGTCACATAAACGTCATGTGACAGTGCGATGATGCGGCTCAGTGAACCTGCCATTTGCGCGACCGACGCACCCTCCTCGCAGCGAGCCGCCATGAACCACAGCCTCGACATCAGCCATCGCGATCCTGACCTGTTTGGCTTGCTCTACGGTTTTCGTTTTTTGCCTGGCGAGCGTGGCCGCGAAGTCGATTCGGCGACTGCCCTGCGTTGCCTGCAAGACGATAACGAGAACGGAGAGTTTCTCTGGCTGCATCTCAATCTGGCGCACGCGGCGTGCGAGCGCTGGATGAAAAGTCATCTGCAATTGCCCGAAGAGTTTTTCGAGGCGCTGCACGAAGGCTCGCGTTCGACGCGCATCGAGCATGTCGATTCGGCGTTGCTGGCGGTGGTCAACGATGTGGTATTCAACCTCAGCAGCATGGTCTCCTCGGACGTATCGACGCTGTGGGTCTGCGTGCGCAGCAAACTGATCGTCAGTGCGCGTCTGCAACCGCTGCATTCGGTGGACAAATTGCGCTCGTCAGTGAAGGCCGGCGAACGCTTTCGTTCGCCCTCGGAACTGCTCGTGCACCTGCTGCGCGATCAGGGCGAAGTGCTCACGCAGATCGTCCGTAAAACGAGCATGAGCGTTGACCAGGTCGAGGACGAATTGCTCTCCTCGCGACTGTCGACCAACCGCGCTGAACTCGGTGCAAACCGGCGGGTGCTGGTGCGTCTGCAACGGCTGTTGGCGCTGGAACGGGGTTCGTTGCTGCGCCTGCTCAATCGCCCGCCGCCGTGGTTGCAGAAGGAAGACGTCAAGGAGCTGCGCAAATCCACCGAGGAGTTTGCGCTGATCATCAACGATCTCACCGCGCTCGGCGAGCGGATCAAACTGTTGCAGGAAGAGATCGCCGCCAACCTCAACGAACAGAGCAACCGCACGCTGTTTACCCTGACGGTGGTGACGGTGCTGGCGTTGCCGATCAACATCATTGCCGGTTTTTTCGGGATGAATGTCGGCGGGGTGCCGTTGTCGCAGGATCCGGAAGGGTTCTGGATATTGGTCGCGCTGGTGGCGACGTTCACCGTGATCGCCGGGCGTTGGGCGTTTCGCAAGCGCGGGGATTATTGACGTCTCCTGCTCGTTCCCACGCTCTGCGTGGGAATGCATCAAGTGACGCTCTGCGTCACAGGGACGCGGAGCGTCCCGGGCGGCATTCCCACGCGGAGCGTGGGAACGAGCAGGAGACCGACGGTTGGGCTATTCAGCCAAACACTGACATGGCGCAGTCTCTCTGTAACATTCTGCAACGATCATGGGCGACATTCCTTCCCTCGCTCAGGATTGTCCTGCCATGGCTACTCCCTCCCTGACCGCCAGCCCCGCGTCCGCCGCCAGCGGCAGGCCGGCCCTCGACAAGAAAACCGCCCCGTTCACCTACGTGATCTTTTTCGCCGTGCTGGCGCTGGGAATGCTGTTCACCGCCTATAGCCTGATGCACGACATGCACGAACTCGGCACGGTGGTGACCACCTGGACGCCATTCCTGCTGCTCGGCGTAGCGCTGCTGATTGCCCTGGGTTTCGAGTTCGTCAACGGCTTCCACGACACCGCCAACGCCGTCGCGACGGTGATTTACACCCACTCGCTGCCACCGAATGTCGCGGTGGTCTGGTCGGGCTTCTTCAACTTTCTCGGCGTGTTGTTATCGAGTGGCGCGGTGGCGTTCGGCATCATCGCCTTGCTGCCGGTAGAGCTGATTTTGCAGGTGGGATCGTCTGCCGGTTTCGCGATGATTTTCGCCCTGCTGATCGCGGCGATCCTGTGGAACCTCGGCACTTGGTGGCTGGGGTTGCCGGCCTCGTCGTCGCACACGTTGATCGGTTCGATCATCGGCGTCGGTGTGGCCAATGCCTTGATGCACGGCCGCGACGGCACCAGCGGTGTCGACTGGGCGCAGGCGACCAAGATTGGTTACGCCTTGCTGCTGTCGCCCCTTGTGGGGTTCGGTTGTGCGGCGCTGTTGCTGTTGGCGCTGCGTGCGTTCGTGAAGAATCGCTCGCTCTATAAAGCACCGGAAGGCAACACTCCGCCGCCGTGGTGGATTCGTGGTTTGCTGATCGCCACGTGCACCGGTGTGTCCTTCGCCCACGGCTCCAACGACGGCCAGAAAGGCATGGGCCTGATCATGTTGATTCTGGTCGGCACGCTGCCGATGGCTTATGCCTTGAACCGCACCATGCCCGAAGAGCAATCGCTGCAGTTCGCCGCTGTGGCGCAGGTCACCCAGCAAGCACTGGTGAAAAGTGCGCCGCTGCCGACGCCGGCCGATCCGCGTGCAGTCCTTTCCGATTACGTGCGCAGCAAGGAAGCCACGCCGCAACTGATCCCGGCCCTTGCCGCTCTCACCGGGCATATTGGCGAAGAAGTCAGAGGCTACGGCTCGCTGGCGAAAGTCCCGGCCGAAGCCATGGGCAACGTGCGTAACGACATGTACCTGGCCAGCGAAAGCATTCGCCTGATGGACAAGAACAAGGTCGGCAATTTCGACGCTGATACCAGCAGCAAACTGCAACTGTTCAAGCAACAGATCGACAACGCTACGCGGTTTATTCCGCTGTGGGTGAAGATCGCCGTGGCCATCGCGCTGGGGCTGGGCACCATGGTCGGCTGGAAGCGGATTGTGGTGACGGTCGGCGAGAAGATCGGCAAGACTCACCTGACGTATGCGCAGGGTGCGTCGGCGGAAACCGTGGCGATGCTGACCATCGGCGCGGCGGACATGTTTGGTTTGCCGGTGTCGACCACGCACGTGTTGTCCTCGGGTGTGGCCGGGACCATGGTTGCCAATGGTGGTGGGTTGCAGATGAAGACCATCCGTAATCTGTTGATGGCGTGGGTGCTGACGCTGCCGGCGGCGATCCTGCTGTCGGGCAGTCTCTACTGGCTGTTCACCCAGATCTTCTGACCGAAGAAAGTCCCCTGTAGGAGTGAGCCTGCTCGCGATAGCGGTGTATCAGTCAACATTGATTAAACTGACACACCGCTATCGCGAGCAGGCTCACTCCTACAGTTTTGACCGGTGTTCAGGTTTAGAGCGCAGAGCGAATCAGATCGCCCAGCCAATCCATGAACACCCGCACCCGCAACGGCAAATGCCGCTGCCGCGCATACAGCAATGAAATGCCCATCGCCGGCGCGGTGAATTGCGGCAACACGGTGACCAATTCGCCGTTTTCCAGATGCGGTTGCATGCCGGTGCGCGGCACCTGAGTCAGACCGAAGCCGCCGAGGCACGCCGACTCGTAAGCGTCAGTGCTGTTGACCGTAATGCTGCCTGCCATCGGCAAGCGTTTCACCTGGCCGCCCTCCTCGTACACAAACCCTTCCGAACGCGAACCGAGCACGCCGACGTAATGCACCAGTCGATGCTGCGCGAGATCTTCCAGCGACTGCGGCACACCGTAGCGTTCGAGGTAAGCGGGGCTGGCGCAATTGACCATGGGGAAGTCACCGAGGTGCCGCGCGACCACCGATTGATCCGGCTGCGCGCCAATCCTCACCACGCAATCGAACCCTTCGCTGAGCAAGTCGACGCGGCGGTCGGTGCTGCTGATTTCCAGTTCCAGATGCGGGTGCCGATCCATGAACTGCGGCAGGCGCGGCATGACCAGGCGCCGCGCGAGAATGTTCGGCAGGTCGACACGAATGCGCCCGGTCAGCGACGCTTCGTCCTGTCGAAACAAGCCTTCGATCTCGTCCATGTGCGAGAGCAGATCCTTGCTGCGTTCGTACAGCACCAGACCGTCCTGAGTCGCCTGCACCTTGCGCGTGGTGCGTTGCAACAGGCGCGTGCCGAGCAGGGCTTCCAGCGCTTGCACGTGTTCGGACACCGTTGAGCGGGGCAGTCCAAGGCTTTCGCCGGCGAGAGTGAAACTCGACAGTTCGCTGACCCGGACGAAGGTGCGCAGCAGTTCCAGTTTGTTCATGGGCCACCTATTGATTGTTCGGTTTAACCGATCAGTGATTCCGGATTCAGCCTGTTTATCACCACAGGGCGGATAAATAAACTTTGATCCATCACCTGATCACTCACGGCAATCGAGGAAAAACCATGAATCGCAAAATCGCATTGATCACTGGCGCCAGTCGTGGCCTGGGCAAAAACGCTGCACTGCACCTCGCCGCGCAAGGCATCGACATCATTGGCACCTACAACAGCCGCGCCGATGAAGCCCAGGCGCTGGTCGCCGAAGTGCAGGCTCTCGGCGGCAAAGCCGTGATGCTCCAGCTGGACGTTGGCCGTAGCGAGAGCTTTGCCGATTTCGCTACACGTGTTGAGCAAGCGTTACAGCAGACCTTCGACCGCCAGCGCTTTGATTTCCTGATCAACAACGCCGGGGTCGGCTTGCATGCCGGTTTCGCCGAGACCACCGTCGAGCAATTCGACCTGCTGATGAATGTGCACCTCAAAGGGCCGTTCTTCCTGACCCAGCAACTCTTGCCACTGATCAACGACGGCGGACGGATCATCAACATTTCCAGTGGTCTAGCGCGTTTCACCATTGCCGGCGCCAGCGCTTATGCCGCAATGAAAGGCGCGATTGAAGTCCTGACCCGCTATCAGGCGAAAGAGCTGGGCGCACGGCAGATTGCCGTGAATACCTTGGCGCCAGGTGCGATTGAAACCGACTTTGGCGGCGGCACCGTTCGCGACAATGCGGCAGTGAATGCGATGGTCGCCGACAATACTGCGCTGGGTCGTGCCGGTCAGCCGGATGACATTGGCGGGGCGTTGGCGCTGTTGCTGTCGCCGGGTGCGCAGTGGATCAATGGCCAGCGGGTTGAGGCCTCCGGGGGCATGTTCCTCTAACTTCACTGAAAACATTTAACGCCTGTAGGAGCTGCCGAAGGCTGCGATCTTTTGATCTTGTCTTTAAAAACAAAATCAAAAGATCGCAGCCTGCGGCAGCTCCTACACGGGGATCGGTGTTAGTTCTGACAGGCGTTGCGAGTCATGAAACGCTCGCGCACCACGTCATATCCCCAGTGATACACATAGGTGTACGGCAGGAAAAACAGCAACACGCCGATGTCGAGCAAGAACGCCTGCCACAGGCTGACCGACAGCCACCAGGCAATCAGCGGCACGCCCATCACGATCAAACCACCCTCGAACAGCAACGCGTGTACCACCCGTACCCAGGCGTTGTGTGCAACATTCATTCGCGCAAGCATGCGGTCGAAGAAGCGGTTGAACACCACGTTCCAGCCCAGCGCCAGCATGGCGATCAACACCGTCACCGCGCCCATTTCAAGCATCGGTTTTTGCATGATCCACGCCAACAACGGGGTGCAGATCAGAATAGCCAGCAGCTCGAAACCGATGGCCTGGAAAATACGTTCAGTGATGGATTTGTGGGCAGTCATGACCTGAGTCCTTGAGTGAAGATGGTTGCCATGATCTATGCTCGCATCGATACTTCATAACCAATAACCATCGATCAAGGCGATAGTTGATGATTTCGCAGGAAGTGCTGCTGGCATTTGTCCAGGCTGCCACGCAAGGTTCGTTTTCGGCAGCGGCGCGCAAGCTCGGGCGCAGCCAGTCGACCATCAGCGCGGCGGTGGCCAGCCTGGAGATTGATCTGGATCTGCAGCTGTTCGATCGCAGCAGCCGCAAACCGACGCTGACTCCGGCCGGGCATGTGATGCTGCAACGCGCCGAGGCGATTCTGGCGGCCAGCAGTCGCTTGGAAATGACTGCGCGGCAGTTGTCCCAAGGCGTCGAGCCGAAGCTGACGGTGGCGATTTCCGATACTTATCAGTCGTACCGTTTTGAAGCGGCGCTGGTGGGGTTTGAGCAGCGTTATCCGGATCTGGAGCTGGAATGTCTGATCGCCGAATGCGATGACCTGGTCGAGTTGGTGCAGCGTGGTCGCGCGCATCTGGCGTTCGCTGAAATGCAAGAGAACTACCCGCCGGATCTGGTCACCTCGACGGTGGCCGAGCGTACGGAAATTGCCTTGTTCGTTAATCGCGACCATGCGCTGGCCAAGCTTGATCACATTGATCAGCACATCCTGGAACAGCATCGCGAATTGCGTCTGGCGACCATCGTCAATCCTTATGACCGTCGCGGCAAAGGTCGGGTGTGGTCGGCGCCGAGTTATTTGATGCTGCTGGAAATGGCCGAGAAAGGTTTTGGCTGGGCGCCGTTGCCGCGTTGGCTGGCGCAGCGCTTTGGCAATGATTTGCTGGTGGAGTTGAAGGTGCGCGGCTGGCCGAAACCGGTGTTTGTCGATGCGTTGTGGTCGCGGCTGTATCCGCCGGGGCCGGCGGGGAGTTGGTTGTTGAGCAAGATGCTGGAATAAGGGTTGAAGATTGAGCCACCCTCACCCCAGCCCTCTCCCTGTATGTACCGGAGACATGGTGGACACATGTTCGGAGACATGGTGGACGGTTTTAGATCTTCTTACCTGCCGTGACGATCTGCAAGTTCAAGTCGATTCGGGCGATACGATGTCTACTCCAGTAGAC
>NZ_LIGE01000002.1 GCF_001297015.1 Pseudomonas sp. RIT-PI-r
TAAGAGAACTCACAAATTTTACCTTAGCCTGATCCGTTACCAGTGAAAGTAACGTTCAGTCTATCTTTCTATCACATACCCAAATTTTTAAAGAACGAACTAGTCAAAGACTAGAAATCAACATTCACCATCACAACGATGGAATGCTCATTTCTAAGCTTTATACTTCAGAAGCAGTAGTGGTGGAGCCAAACGGGATCGAACCGTTGACCTCCTGCGTGCAAGGCAGGCGCTCTCCCAGCTGAGCTATGGCCCCGTATTTCTACAGGCGTTTCCCACACAAAATTGGTGGGTCTGGGCAGATTCGAACTGCCGACCTCACCCTTATCAGGGGTGCGCTCTAACCAACTGAGCTACAGACCCAATTTCGGGCTGCTTCTTTCGTCTTCTTCAATGAATCAAGCAATTCGTGTGGGAACTTATGGAGCAGCTGATGTCGTCGATTAAGGAGGTGATCCAGCCGCAGGTTCCCCTACGGCTACCTTGTTACGACTTCACCCCAGTCATG
>NZ_LIGE01000044.1 GCF_001297015.1 Pseudomonas sp. RIT-PI-r
GTCTACTGGAGTAGACATCGTATCGCCCGAATCGACTTGAACTTGCAGATCGTCACGGCAGGTAAGAAGATCTAAAACCGTCCACCATGTCTCCGAACATGTGTCCACCATGTCTCCGGTACATACACTCCCAGAGGGAGAGGGGACTGATCGTGGTGTTTGGGAGAGCTACGCCGACGTGCGATACCGCGTTGAACTCAGGTTTTGAAACAGATCAAAAGCCCCTCACCCTAGCCCTCTCCCAGAGGGAGAGGGGACTGATCGTGGTGTTTGGGAGAGCTACGCCGACGTGCGATACCGCGTTGAACTCAGGTTTTGAAACAGATCAAAAGCCCCTCACCCTAGCCCTCTCCCGGAGGGAGAGGGGACTGATCGTGGTGTTTGGGAGAGCTACGCCGACGTGCGATACCGCGTTGAACTCAGATTCTGAAAAGCTCACAAATCGGCTCCCTCTCCCTCGGGAGAGGGCTGGGGTGAGGGGCAGCCCCACCACAGAATCAAAGCCCAGCACGCTGTGCTCCTCACCACTCAACAGGATGAGCGTTAGCTCGGCTGCAGCTCTTGATCTGTAAGGCGACGTCGGAAGGCTGAGTGGAGGGGTTGATCCGGGGGTGGGAGCGCAGCGACCGTTTGGCGCAGCCAAACACATCGAGAGGAGGTGCAGCGAAGCAAACCGTAGGCGATGCCCCCCGGATCGATCCCGGAGCGAAGGAACCCCGAGCCCCAGCGAGCGGGCCGCACGCAGGAGCAAGCCTTTTTGGTTACTTTTTCGGCGTCTGGAAAAAGTGCCCCGCCGTAAGGGCGGAACCCTAAGCCGCCGTTACCGCAGCAACGGATATGCACCCAACGAAACTGACAGCGCTGACAGCTAGCCGTCACCCTACTGACCCGCAGACAGGTTTATAAAGACAACAACCCTGCCCAAACTCCGTCCGGCGCCCACCCCGCATGCGAATCCAAAAGAACAAAGCCCTGCTCGCCACCCTATTGATCGTCCTCGCAGGCGCAGGTCTGTGGTACGCCCTGAAACCCGCCCCGACCAAACTCGCCACCCCCACCGCCATCCCGGTGCGAGTCATCGCGGTCAGCGAAAAAGACGTCCCCCGCTACACCAGCGGCATCGGCTCCGTACTCTCACTACACAGCGTCGTGGTGCGCCCACAAATAGACGGCATCCTCACCAAAATCCTCGTCAAAGAAGGCCAACTCGTCAAAACCGGCGACCTGCTGGCCACCATCGACGACCGCTCCATCCGCGCCAGCCTCGACCAGGCCCGCGCCCAACTGGGCGAAAGCCAGGCGCAACTGCAAGTCGCCCTGGTCAACCTCAAACGCTACAAACTGCTCACCGTCGACGACGGCATCTCGAAGCAGACCTACGACCAGCAACAAGCCCTGGTCAACCAACTCAAAGCCACCGCCCAAGGCAACCAGGCCTCCATCGATTCCGCACAAGTACAACTTTCCTACACGCAGATCCGCTCCCCGGTTACCGGCCGCGTCGGTATTCGTACCGTCGATGAAGGCAACTTCTTGCGCATGACCGATACCACCGGACTGTTCACCGTCACCCAGATCGACCCGATTGCCGTCGAGTTCTCGCTGCCCCAGCAAATGCTGCCGACCCTGCAAGGCCTGATCAGCGACCCGCAACGCGCACCGGTCAAGGCCTACATCGGCGCTGATACCGACGGCGAAACCGGCAACCTGCTCGGCGAAGGTCACCTGACCCTGATCGACAACCAGATCAACGCCAACACCGGCACCATCCGCGCCAAGGCCGAATTCGCCAACGCCAGTCAAAAGCTCTGGCCCGGCCTGCTGGTCACGGTAAAAATTCAGACAGCCCTCGACAAAGATGCGTTGGTCGTACCGCCCACCGTCGTACAACGCGGCCTCGACCAACATTTCGTTTACCGGGTAAACGGCGACAAAGTCGAAGCCGTGCAGGTACAGATGGTTTACCAAGGCAGCGGTCAGGACATCATCAAAGGCGTGAAGGCCGGTGACGTGCTGGTGACCGACGGCCAGTCGCGGCTCAAACCAGGTTCGACCGTGCAAGTCATGACCGAGCCGGCGCAGGTGGTGCAAGCGGAGCCGAAACCATGAAGGCGCACAAAGGCGTCTCTACGTGGTGCATCGATCACCCGGTCGCGACGATTCTGCTGACCATCGCGCTGGTGCTGGTCGGCCTGATTGCCTTCCCGCGTTTGCCCATAGCCCCACTGCCGGAAGCGGAATTTCCGACGATTCAGGTTTCCGCGCAGTTGCCCGGCGCCAGCCCCGACACCATGGCCTCGTCCGTGGCCACGCCGCTGGAGGTGCAATTCAGCGCCATCCCCGGCATGACACAGATGACCTCCAGCAGTGCGCTGGGCTCAAGCCTTTTGACCCTGCAGTTCACCCTCGATAAAAGCATCGACACCGCCGCGCAGGAAGTCCAGGCGGCGATCAACACCGCCGCCGGCAAACTGCCCAAGGACATGCCGACGTTGCCCACGTGGAAGAAGGTCAACCCGGCCGACAGCCCGGTGCTGATCCTCAGCGTCAGTTCGACGCAAATGCCCGGCACCGAACTCAGCGACCTGGTGGAAACCCTGCTCTCGCGTCAGATCAGTCAGATCGACGGTGTAGGACAAATCAACATCACCGGTCAGCAACGTCCGGCGATTCGCGTACAAGCCTCGGCGGACAAACTGGCGGCGATAGGCCTGACCCTCGCCGACATTCGTCTGGCGATTCAGCAGACCAGCCTCAACCTCGCCAAAGGTGCGCTGTACGGCGAATCGAGCATTTCCACGCTGTCGACCAACGACCAGCTCTTCCACCCCGAGGACTACAGCCAACTCATCGTTTCCTACAAGGATGGCGCGCCGGTTCACCTGCGCGATGTCGCCAAAGTCGTCAACGGTTCGGAAGATGCCTACGTGCAAGCGTGGGCCGGTGATCAACCCGGGGTGAACCTGGTGATCTCGCGCCAGCCCGGCGCCAACATCGTTGAAACCGTCGACCGCATTCAAGCCGCCCTGCCCGGCCTCGAAGCGATGCTGCCGGCCTCGGTGCAGGTGAAAACCCTGATCGACCGCACGCAGACCATTCGTGCCTCGCTGCATGAAGTCGAAATCACCCTGTTGATCGCGATCCTGCTGGTGGTCGCGGTGATGGCGCTGTTCTTGCGCCAATTGTCGGCAACCCTGATTGTTTCAGCCGTACTCGGGGTGTCACTGATCGCCAGTTTCGCCCTGATGTACATCCTCGGTTTCAGCCTGAACAACCTGACACTGGTGGCGATCGTCGTCGCGGTTGGCTTCGTCGTTGACGACGCGATTGTGGTGGTGGAAAACATCCACCGGCATCTGGAGGCCGGCGACGATATGCGCGAAGCGGCGATCAAGGGCGCCGGCGAGATCGGCTTCACCGTGGTCTCGATCAGTTTCTCGCTGGTGGCGGCGTTTATTCCGCTGCTGTTCATGGGCGGCGTAGTCGGTCGACTGTTCAAGGAATTCGCCCTGACCGCGACCTCGACCATCATGATTTCCGTGGTGGTGTCGCTGACCCTGGCGCCGACGCTGGCGGCGCTGTTCATGCGTAAACCGGTGCACCACGCCCACACCAAACCGGGCTTCAGCGAACGTCTGCTCGGCTGGTACGAGAAAGGTCTGCGCCGCGTCCTCGCCCATCAGAAATTGATGATCGGCGTGTTCGGTTTATCGCTGGCGCTGGCCATCGGCGGTTACATCTTTATCCCCAAAGGTTTCTTCCCGGTGCAGGACACCGGTTTCGTCCTCGGCACCACCGAAGCCGCGGCGGATATTTCCTACGGCGACATGGTGAAAAAACACTTGGCCATGGCCGAAATCGTCGCCGCTGATCCGGCGGTTCAGGCGTTTTCCCATTCAGTCGGTGTCTCCGGCAGCAACCAGACCATCGCCAACGGCCGCTTCTGGATTGCCCTGAAAAAACGTGGCGACCGCGACGTCAGCGCCAGCCAGTTCATCGACCGCATCCGTCCGCAACTGATGAAAGTCCCCGGCATCGTCCTCTACCTGCGCGCCGGCCAGGACATCAACCTCAGCTCCGGCCCGAGCCGCGCGCAGTATCAATACGTACTCAAGAGCAACGACGGCGCGACCCTCGCAACATGGACGCAACGCCTCACGGAAAAACTGCGCAGCAACCCGGCGTTCCGCGACATTTCCAACGATCTGCAACTGGGCGGCAGCATCACCCACATCAGCATCGACCGCAGCGCCGCTGCGCGTTTTGGCCTGACCGCCAGCGATGTCGACGAGGCGCTGTACGACGCCTTTGGCCAACGCCAGATCAATGAATTCCAGACCCAGGTCAACCAGTACAACGTGATTCTGGAACTGGATACAAAACAACGCGGCAAGGCTGAAAGCCTCAACTATTTCTACCTGCGCTCACCGCTGAGTGGCGAGATGGTGCCGCTGTCGGCGCTGGCCAAATTCGACGCGCCGACCATTGGCCCGTTGTCGATTGCCCACGATGGGATGTTCCCGGCGGCCAACCTGTCATTCAACCTCGCGCCCGGCGTGGCATTGGGTGATGCGGTGATTCTGCTCAATCAGGCCAAGGCCGAGATCGGCATGCCCACCGCCATCAGCGGCAATTTTCAGGGCGCGGCGCAGGCGTTCCAGAGTTCGCTGGCCAGTCAGCCGTGGCTGATTCTCGCGGCGCTGGTGGCGGTGTACATCATTCTCGGTGTGCTTTATGAAAGCTTCGTGCACCCGCTGACGATCATCTCGACGCTGCCGGCGGCAGGCTTGGGCGCAGTGATCATGCTGTGGATCTGCGGTCAGGACTTTTCGATCATGGCGTTGATCGGTCTGGTGTTGCTGATCGGTATCGTCAAGAAGAACGGCATCCTGATGATCGACTTCGCCCTCGAAGCGCAGCGCCATCGAGGCCTGTCGCCGCAGGAGGCGATTTTCGAGGCGTGCATCACGCGGTTCCGGCCAATCATCATGACCACCCTCGCCGCCCTGCTCGGCGCGCTGCCGCTAATGCTCGGTTACGGCACCGGCGCCGAATTGCGCCAGCCGCTGGGGATCGCGGTGGTCGGCGGTTTGCTGGTCAGCCAGATGCTGACGTTGTTTACCACGCCGGTCATATACTTATGGCTTGAGCGGCTGTTCCATCGGCCTAAGCCCGCGCCATTACCAGCGCTAGCAACCACAGACTGAGGCGGGTCATGCGCGTTCTGATTATCGAAGACGAGGAAAAAACCGCGGACTATCTGCACCGCGGTCTGACGGAACAGGGTTACACCGTGGATCTGGCCCGCGACGGCGTCGAGGGTCTGCATCTGGCGCTGGAAAGCGACTACGCGGTGATCGTCCTCGACGTCATGCTGCCGGGCCTCGATGGCTTCGGCGTACTGCGCGCATTGCGTGCGCGTAAGCAAACCCCGGTGATCATGCTCACCGCCCGCGAGCGTGTCGAAGACCGCATCAAAGGCCTGCGCGACGGTGCCGACGATTACCTCGGCAAACCGTTTTCCTTTCTTGAACTGGTCGCGCGCCTGCAAGCGCTGACCCGACGCAGTGGCGGCCATGAACCGGTGCAGGTGAGCATCGCCGACCTGTGGATAGATTTGATCAGCCGCAAGGCCACCCGCGCCGGAACCCGACTGGATCTGACGGCCAAGGAGTTTTCCCTGCTCAGCGTTCTCGCCCGTCGGCAAGGTGAAATCCTTTCGAAAACCGCCATCGCCGAAATGGTCTGGGACATCAATTTCGACAGCGATGCGAATGTCGTCGAAGTGGCGATCAAACGCCTGCGCGCCAAGCTCGACGGGCCGTTCGACGAGAAACTGCTGCACACCATTCGCGGCATGGGTTATGTGCTGGAGAGCCGTGGTGTCCAGTAACTCGATTGCCCTGCGCTTGAGCGGGATGTTCACGCTGGTGGCGCTGCTGGTGTTTCTGTTGATCGGCGGCGCGTTGTATCAACAGGTCGACAAAGGCTTGGGATTGCTCCCGGAAGCCGAGCTGGATGCGCGTTACAGCGTGCTCGAATCCACCGTTGGCCGCTTCGGTACGCCCGAACACTGGGTGAAGATCAACAACAAACTCAAGCTGCTCGGTGAAGAAGACAAGCGCATCAGTTTCTGGATCAGCAGCGGCGATCCGCAATACGAATACGGCAACCTTACGCCGCAGATCCGCGAGATCACCAATGGGCCGCTGGGCATGCGCGATCTGCAATTGCCGGGGCAGCCTTATCCACTGAAAGTGCTGGTGAGTGAATTTCCGGCCAAGGATCAGCGCCCACCGCTGCGCTTCATGATCGGTATCGATACCGAGACGTTTCATGAGACGCAGCACAACCTGTTGATCGCATTGATCGCCCTGGCGATTGTCGGTGTGTTGATGGCCTCGGCGCTGGGTTATTGGGTGGCGCGGATCGGCCTCAAGCCGTTGATCAAGCTGTCCCATGAAGCTCAACGACTGGCGCCACCCCTTCGCGCCGGGCGCTTGCGTTTGTCGCCGCTGCCACCGGAGCTTGAGCAATTTGTCGACTCGTTCAACTCGACGCTGGAACGGGTCGAGCAGGCCTACTCGCGGCTGGAATCGTTCAACGCCGATGTCGCCCACGAGCTGCGCTCGCCGCTGACCAATCTGATCGGCCAGACCCAAGTGGCGCTGACCCGTGGGCGCTCTGCCGAACACTATTTCGAAGTGCTGCAATCCAATCTTGAAGAGCTGGAGCGGCTGCGTTCGATCATCAATGACATGTTGTTTCTGGCCAGTGCCGATCAGGGCAACAAGGCGACCAAACTCACGTCCACTTCGCTGGCGGATGAAGTGGCAACGACGCTGGAATATCTGGATTTCATCCTTGAAGACGCACAGGTTGAAGTGCACGTCAGCGGTGATGCGCTGGTGCAGATCGAGGTCGCGCATTTGCGCCGGGCGCTGATCAATTTGCTGAGCAATGCAGTGCAGCACACCGGGCCGGGACAGGTGATCGAGGTGCTTATTGAGGTTGAAGAGCATCAGGTGAGTATCGGTGTTGCCAACCCCGGAACGCCGATTGCCAGCGAGCATTTGCCACGGTTGTTCGAGCGCTTTTATCGGGTGGATGCGTCGCGCAGTAATAGCGGGAATAACCATGGCTTGGGGCTGGCGATCGTCAAGGCGATTGCGTTGATGCATGGTGGGGATGTGTTTGTGCGCAGTGATCGGGGGATGAATACTTTCGGGATTTATTTGCCGGTCTGAAAAGCCCCTCACCCTAACCCTCTCCCAGAGGGAGAGGGGACTGATTGGGGGATGCTGCAGATGTGCACCGACCTGATCTTGATTCACCGAATCCATAATCGACTGGATCTTTCAGGTCGATGTACAACGCCAGACACCTCGGTCAGCTCCCTCTCCCTCCGGGAGAGGGCTGGGGTGAGGGGCTTTTGACTGGCATTGAAATATCCAGTCGAACTCAGGCTTTGAAGAGCATGGAGATCTGCTCCCTTCCCCCTCGCCCCCTTGGGGGAGAGGGCTGGGGTGAGGGGGTGATTTTTGCTCTTGCTGTAACAGTCATTTATGAAAATCACGCTGTTTCCCAACGCCCGGCAACCTTATCTTTGCCCGCACCAAACAGCACTCGCCAAGCGAGAAGGTTTTCAAGATGTCCAACAGTATGGGTATTGCCAGCGCGTTCGTTTTGTCCTCATTGATCCTGTCGCCGATGGCGATGGCTGAAGAATCGCAGTCGTTCGTAGCGCACAACGTCGCTCGCGCTCAGGCTTACGATCAGTATCAGGCTGAAGTGATGGCCAAGGCGCAAAATACCTCGCAAGCCCCGCAGGCTGCCACTTCCCAGATTCAATCGTCCGAGAAAGACAGCTGAGTCGCGCATCGCGCCAACGTTTCCCTCGACGCGGTTGTTTGGCTCTTCCCGTTCAACCGTCGTCATTCCAGGCCGCTGCCTTTCAGCGGCCTTTTTTCGTTGTGGTCTGAAAGCCGTTTGGTTCGTCTGTAACAACAAGAAACATCGAGCGCCTCAAAATATAGAGGCGCCAGTTGACCCAAGGAGCTCCATTGCACGTGCGTTACCCAGTCAGTTTCACCCCGCTGTTCATTGCAATTGCCGCAACGATTGTGCCCGTCGCTCAGGCTGATGAGCCTGCCAAAGAAGGCTTCGTCGAAGGTTCGAGCCTCAACCTAAACGCCCGCAACTACTACATGAATCGCAACCGCTTGCAGAAAGCGGACGACAACATCGAGTGGGGCCAGGGCTTTCTCGGCGTATTCAAATCGGGTTACACCGAAGGCACGGTCGGTTTCGGCATTGATGCCCACGCCATGCTCGGGTTGAAACTCGACGGTGGTGGCGGCACGGACGGCTCAAGCATCTTGCCGGTCAGCGACGGTAACGGCAAAGCGCCGGGCACGTTCTCCACGGCGGGCGGCACACTGAAAATGCGCGCATTCGATACCGAATTGAAGGCCGGTGACCTGTTTCTCGCCAACCCGGTGATCGCCGGCGGTGAAACGCGCATGCTGCCGCAGACTTTTCGTGGTGTGAGCCTGAGCAACCACAGCTTCGATGGCTGGTTGATTGAAGGTGGTCAAGCGAGTTTTACCAAGCCTTACAACCAAAGCGGTCACACACGCATCGGCACGTCCTACGGAACATTGGCAGATGGCGACGAGAGCCAGCACCTGAACTGGGCCGGTGTGGCCTGGAGCGGTGTCGAAGGCCTGACCAGCAGTCTTTATGCCTCTGAGCTCAAGGACATCTGGAACCAGTACTACTACGACCTGGATTACACCTGGCAGTTGAACGATCTGGTCAGCCTCAACCCGGGCCTGCACTTCTATCACACGCAAGACACCGGTGATGCGCTGTTGGGCAACATCGACAACAACACCTACAGCCTGCATTTCACCGTGGGTATCGGTAGCCACAGCGTTACCGCCGCGTATCAGCGGGTCAATGGCAACACGCCGTTCGACTACATCAGCCAGGGTGACAGCGTTTACCTCGACAACTCCCAGCAGTACTCCGACTTCAACGGCCCGAACGAACGCTCGTGGAAGCTCAAGTACGCCTATGATTTCGCCGGCGTGGGTGTGCCGGGGCTGACTTCGTCTGTCTCCTACTCGCGCGGCACGGTGGATCTGACCAAGGTCGACGCCGACAGCAAAGGCTATTCCAACTGGTACAGCGCCGATGGCCGCAACGCCAAACACTGGGAACGCGACCTCGATCTGAAATACGTCGTGCAGAGCGGTCAGGCCAAGGATCTGGCGGTGCACCTGCAATGGGCGAGCAACCGTGGCGGCAACGGTTACGGTGCAATTGATTCGGACACAGATGAATACCGCATGATCATCGACTACCCGATCAACGTCTTCTAAGATCAGCGCCATAACACCGTCTTGAATTCAGTGATGCCCGCCCTGTGGGAGCGAGCCTGCTCGCGAAAGCGGTCTACCATTCGACATCCAGGTTGAATGACACAGCGCTTTCGCGAGCAGGCTCGCTCCCACATTGGGAATGGTTTCTGGTTTTGGCAGCAGTGTTTGTGCAACTACGCTTATAAGACTTCTCCCCAACCGACAGCCCAATCATGATCGCGAGCCGTACCCCACCCGTTGCGGGCAAGACCGGACGCCCCGAGTTGCTGCTGATCTGCGGCAGTTTGCTGACCGTGATCGCGATTGTCGGCATTGTCACTTTCTTGCTGATCCGCGAGCACGCCAACGCTCAGGAATCGGCGACCCGCAGCGCCACCACCATTGCGCAACTGATCGACGCCGATGTGCTGCGCACGGTCGAGTTGTACGACTTGACGCTGCAAGGTCTGATCGCCGCCGCCCAGCGTGATGACCTGCAAAATGTCTCGCCGCAGATCCGCCATCTGGCGCTGTTCGACCGCTCGACCACGGCACGCTTCAAGGGCGACATCCTGCTCCTCGACAAACACGGCGACGTGCTCGCCGACTCTTCGCGGGTCGAACCGAAACCGGGCAATTTCGCCGACCGCGACTACTTCCTCGCCCACGCCTTCAATCGCGATGTCGGCATGTTTATCAGCCGCCCGTTCAAGACCCGTTGCGACTGCGACGAGGCCAACCAGTGGCGCATCAGCTTCAGTCGGCGTATTTCCTCGCAAACCGGCGAGTTCGCCGGTGTGGCCGTGGCGTCGATGAAACTCGACTACTTCGATCAGTTGTTCAACAGCCTCGACATCGGTAAAGACAGCACGCTGAACATCATCAATAACGACGGTGTTCTGCTGGCGCAGAAGCCCTATCTGCAAAGCGATTCCATCGGCAAAAGCTTCGGTAACAGACCCAACGTGATACGGATTCTGCGCGACAAGGATGGCAATGGCAGTTTCACCAGTACTTCGAGCATGGATCATCAACAGCGTCTCTATACCTATTCGCGAGTCGGCAATTTGCCGCTGACCGTGATGGTCGCGCTGTCCAGCGATGAGGTATTCGGCACTTGGCGCCGCACCGCGTTGTTGATCAGTGGTGCCACGGGCGTGTTGTGCGTGGGTTTGCTGTGGCTGACCTGGCTGCTGGCCCGTGAATTGCGCTTGCGCCAGCGGGCCGAGCGGGAGCTGGCGCAACTGGCTGCCACCGACGCGCTGACCGGTGTGGCCAATCGGCGGATGCTCGATCAGGCGTTGCGTCACGAATGGTTCCGCGCCCAGCGCTCAGGCAAACCGATGTCGGTGATGATGATCGATGCCGACCACTTCAAGGCGTTCAATGATCGACATGGGCATCAGGGCGGAGATCAGGCGCTGAAGACGCTGGCCCGTGTCATCACTGAAAATGTCCGGCGACCGGCTGATCTGGTCGCGCGTTATGGCGGCGAGGAGTTTTCAGTGATTCTGGCCGAGACCGACGGTCATGGCGCGCAGCAGATTGCCGAGCATATTCGTCAGGCGGTGGAGCAGTTGCCGCTGGTCGATGGGGCCGAGCGGCCGATGACGGTGAGTATTGGCATCGCGACATGGACGACGGCGAGTGAGATGACGCTTGAGCAGTTGCTGTTTGCGGCGGACAAGGCGTTGTATCAGGCCAAGGAAGGTGGGCGTAACCGGGTGGTGGTGGCTGCCTGATAGATGTATTGGCTTCACCAGCCCTATCGCGAGCAGGCTCACTCCTACAGGGGAATGCATTCCAAATGTAGGAGTGAGCCTGCTCGCGATGAGGCCGGCCCAGGCAACACAAAAACCAAGGGCATAAAAAAAGGCCACCCAAGGATGGCCTTCAAAAAACTAGAGAGGTTTTTTACTTCCACCGCCGCAACCGGGCGCATGTAAGAGATTGGTGCGGTGCTGGCGTCTTCGAACGTCACCACTTCCCAAGCGTCTGTCTGCTCAATCAACTTGCGCAGCAGCTGGTTGTTCAGTGCATGACCGGACTTGAAGCCTTTGAACTCACCAATCAGGCTGTTACCCAAAAGGTACAGGTCGCCAATGGCATCGAGGATCTTGTGCTTGACGAATTCGTCTTCATAGCGAAGGCCGTCTTCGTTCAACACGCCATCGGCATCGACCACGATTGCGTTTTCAACGCTGCCGCCGAGTGCGAGGTTGTGCTTGCGCAGGTACTCGATATCACTCATGAAACCAAAGGTACGGGCGCGGCTGACTTCTTTTACGAACGAAGTGCTGGAAAAATCCACGCTTGCACTTTGGGTGCGGTCCCGGAATACCGGGTGATCGAAATCGATCTCGAAGCTCACCTTGAACCCTTCGAAAGGGACGAAAGTGGCGCGCTTGTCGCCGTCTTCCACTGTCACTTCACGCAGGATGCGGATGAATTTCTTGGCGGCGTCCTGTTCTTCCAGGCCTGCCGATTGAATCAGGAATACGAAGGGTCCAGCGCTGCCATCCATGATCGGGACTTCGGACGCGGAGAGCTCGACGTAGGCGTTATCGATGCCCAGGCCAGCCATGGCCGAGAGCAAGTGCTCTACCGTGTCCACTTTCACGTCGCCATTGATCAGCGTCGTCGACATAGTGGTTTCACCGACGTTTTCCGCGCGGGCAGGAATCTGCACCACAGGGTCGAGGTCAGCGCGACAAAACACAATGCCAGTGTCGACAGGCGCAGGCTTGAGGGTCAGATAGACCTTCTCACCGGAGTGCAGGCCTACACCTGTGGCACGGATAATATTTTTCAGTGTGCGTTGTTTAATCATGGCTTGGGCCGCTTCAGCGCAAATTGCGAACTGGTATCAACAAAGGCTGGCGATGATAGCAGACCATGCCTTTGCTGAACACCAATCACCTTCATAGCCCTGATACATTCCATCAATCGGCCTGACGACGCAGGAATGCCGGGATGTCCAGGTAGTCCAGATCATCTTGCGGATTCATCTTCGCGGCAGCCGCAGCACCGGCCTGAGCCTGGTTGCGCATGACGGTCGGACGGTCCAGATCACGGTAGTTGACCGCTGGCGCTTCCTGACGGGCCGCAGCCGGTTGTTGCACCTGGGCGGAAGCCATGGAGGTATGAACGGTGTTGTCGATGACCTTCACAGGCTTCTCGATTTTCGCGCCCAGACCGGTGGCAACCACAGTCACGTGCAGCTCGTCGCGCATGTCCGGATCGATAACGGTACCGACCTTGACCATCGCGTGCTCGGAAGCGAAGGCTTCGATGATGCTACCCACGTCGGAGTACTCACCCAGAGACAGGTCAGGACCGGCGGTGATGTTCACCAGGATGCCGCGTGCGCCTTGCAGGTTCACGTCTTCCAGCAGCGGGTTGCGGATTGCCGCTTCGGTTGCTTCACGTGCACGGTTCGGACCGCTGGCGCAGCCAGTGCCCATCATCGCCATGCCCATTTCGCTCATCACGGTACGCACGTCGGCGAAGTCGACGTTGATCATGCCCGGACGCTTGATGATGTCGGAGATACCGCGAACGGCACCGGCCAGTACATCGTCAGCCTTGGCGAAAGCCGACAGAAGGCTGGCGTCTTTACCGAGGATGGTCAGCAGCTTCTCGTTAGGAATGGTGATCAACGAGTCGACGCTTTCCGAGAGCATACGGATGCCTTCGTCGGCAATCTGCATACGCTTGCGGCCTTCGAACGGGAACGGACGCGTCACGACCGCAACGGTCAGAATGCCCATTTCCTTGGCCACTTCGGCGATGATCGGCGCAGCACCGGTACCGGTACCGCCGCCCATGCCAGTGGTGATGAACACCATGTTGGTGCCCTGCAGGACTTCGGCAATGCGCTCACGGTCTTCGAGAGCGGCCTGACGACCTACTTCAGGGTTGGCGCCAGCGCCCAGACCTTTGGTCACGCCGGTGCCCAGTTGCAGAATGGTACGCGCGCCGATGTTTTTCAGCGCTTGAGCATCAGTGTTGGCGCAGATGAATTCAACGCCTTCGATGTTGCTCTTGACCATGTGATTGACAGCGTTGCCGCCGCCACCGCCAACACCGATAACTTTGATTACCGGGCTTGCGGGGATGTTGTCTACGAGTTCGAACATTTTCCCTCTCCTTACATTCTCTAGTTTTTTCGCCTACTGCTGTTTGTTGCGGTGCTGCGGTAAAGCTTTAGAAGTTGCCTTGAACCCACTTCTTCAATCGGTCCAGCAACGGTGCCTGTGGCTCTTCGTTGCTGTAGCTGTCGCGGCTGCCGATGCCCGAGAACGAGATCCCGTCGGACTGCTTTTGCAGGCCGTACATCAACAAGCCAACGCCAGTGGAATAAATCGGATTGCGCACCACGTCATCCAGACCTTTGACGCCGTGCGGCACGCCCAGACGAACCGGCATGTGGAAGATTTCTTCGGCCAGTTCAGTGGCGCCTTCCATCTTCGAGGTACCGCCGGTGAGGACGATGCCGGCCGGGATCAGGTCTTCGTAGCCGCTGCGACGCAGCTCGGCCTGAATCAGCGTGAACAGTTCGTCGTAACGCGGCTCGACCACTTCGGCCAGGGCCTGGCGCGACAGTTCACGCGGTGGACGGTCGCCCACGCTCGGCACCTTGATGGTTTCACCGGCACCGGCCAGTTTGGCCAGGGCGCAGGCGTAACGGATCTTGATCTCTTCGGCGTACTGGGTCGGGGTGCGCAACGCCATGGCGATGTCGTTGGTCACCTGATCACCGGCAATCGGGATCACCGCGGTGTGACGGATCGCGCCTTCGGTGAAGATCGCGATATCGGTGGTGCCGCCGCCGATGTCGACCAGGCACACGCCCAGCTCTTTCTCGTCGTCGGTCAGTACCGAGTAGGCCGAGGCCAGTTGCTCGAGAATGATGTCGTCGATTTCCAGACCGCAGCGACGCACGCATTTTTCAATGTTCTGTGCGGCGTTGACGGCGCAGGTGACCACGTGAACCTTGGCTTCCAGACGTACGCCGGACATGCCCAGTGGCTCACGAACGCCTTCCTGGTTATCGATCACGTAATCCTGCGGCAGGGTGTGCAGCACGCGCTGGTCAGCCGGTATCGCCACAGCCTGAGCAGCGTCGAGCACGCGTTCAAGGTCGGCCGAGCTGACTTCGCGATCACGGATCGCGACGATGCCGTGGGAGTTCAGGCTGCGGATGTGATTGCCCGCCACGCCGACGAACGCCGAGTGAATGCGGCAGCCCGCCATCAGTTGGGCTTCTTCGATCGCACGCTGGATCGATTGCACGGTGGACTCGATGTTCACCACCACGCCCTTCTTCAGGCCACGGGACGGATGGGTACCGATCCCGACGATTTCCAGCGAGCCGTCGTCGGAGACCTCGCCGACCAGCGCCACCACCTTGGAGGTGCCGATATCGAGACCGACGATCATTTTGCCGCTTTGCACGTTTGCCATGGGTCCTGCCTCTTCTTAATTCTTTGCGACAGCGGGTTGGGCTGTCGTCGGCGCTACAGGTTCCCGCCAGCCAACAGCGAGGCCGTTGGCGTAGCGCAGATCGATGCGCGCAATGTTCGTAATCTGGTCTTTAAGCGTCTTGTCATAGATGGCGATGAAGCGGCGCATCTTTTCCACCAGGTTGCCGCGTCCCAGCAGCAGCTCGATGCCGGGGCCGGAACTGCCGGCACCGGTGGTCAGGAACCAGCTCCCGCGTTCACGCAATTCCAGGCGCGCAATCGAGAAGCCCAACGGCCGCAGCATCTGGCTCAGCACCTGGTACTGCTGCATCACTTGCTGCTGGGCCCGTTGTGGGCCGAACAGCTGGGGCAGGTGTTCGTAGTTCGCCAGTTCCTTGGGCGTAAACGCCTGGCCCTGGTTGTTGAGCAACGACTCGTCGCCCCAACGCGCCACCGGCAGTTGCTCTTCGAGGCGGATCACCACCTGGTCCGGCCATACCCGACGCACTTCGGCGTGGGCGATCCAGGGCATCTGCTCAAGCTCGGTGCGCATCCCGGCGAGGTCGATGGTGAAGAAGCTCGACGCCACGTACGGGGCGATTCGTTGCTGCACCGCTTGCTGACTGATGTAGCTCAGGTCGCCCTGCACGGCGATCTTGGTGATCGGCCGGTCGGCGTACGGGAGCAAACGCGTTGCGCCTTCGTACGTACCAAAACCCAGCACGACCAGCAGCACCGGCCAGAACAGACTTTTCACGAAGCCGAAATTGGCTTTCGGCAGGCGCGCGGACATCGGCTCTTTCGCCACCATGCGGCTGGCACCCCGCGGCACCGGCTTGCGGCCGGGTGCGGGAGGCTGATGTCGGAGCTGAGCGCCTTGCATCGTCTTAACCTCGAGCGTCTTCAACACTGGCGGCCAGAATGGCCAGAACCAGTTGCTGGAAATCCAGACCGGCAGCACGGGCCGCCATTGGCACCAGACTGTGATCGGTCATGCCCGGTGCGGTGTTCACTTCCAGGAACCAGAACTGCCCGTCGGCGTCCTGCATCACGTCCGCCCTGCCCCAACCGGCAATACCCAGCGCCTCACAGGCCTTGGCCGTGAGATCCATGAGTTGCTGTTCCTTGGCGGCATCCAGCCCGCACGGAATGCGGTACTGGGTATCGTTGGCGATGTACTTGGCGTCGTAGTCGTAGAACGTGTGCGGTGTACCCAGGGCGATAGGAGGCAACACCTGGTCACGCAGGGTGGCGATGGTGAACTCCGGACCTTGAATCCATTGCTCAACCAAGACTTGCGAATCGTAGGTACTGGCCGCTTTCCATGCGTCGATCAACTCGGACGCAGAACTCACTTTGGCCATCCCGATACTTGAACCTTCATGCGCCGGTTTGACGATCAAAGGGAAGCCCAGTTCCGTCGCTGCCGAAATACAATCGGCTTCGCTGCACAGCACGGCGTGACGTGGCGTCGGAATCCCGAGGCTGTGCCAGACCTGCTTGGTGCGCAGTTTGTCCATCGCCAGTGCCGAGGCCAGAATGCCACTGCCGGTGTACGGAATGCCCGCCACTTCGAGCAGGCCCTGCATGGAGCCGTCTTCACCGCCACGGCCGTGAAGAATGATGAAGGCACGGTCGATCTTTTCGCTGAGCAGACGTTGCAGAATGTCGTCGCCAACGTCGATGCCGAACGCGTCCACGCCAGCGCTTTGCAGCGCGTCGAGCACGGCGTTACCGGATTTCAGCGAAACCTCACGCTCGGCACTCAGACCGCCGAAGAGCACGGCGACGCGGCCGAAGTCCTTCGGCGCGATAGTGGAAAACAGCTTGGCGTAGGCAGCAGTCATTTCAACTTCCCCTCGACCGACGCCGCCACGGCGCCAGCGAACAATTCACTTTTCAACAGCTTCGGCGCGAGGCCGCCGATATCACCGGCGCCCTGACACAGCAGGATGTCGCCGGCGCGCAGCAGCGGCTTGACCAGTGGCGCCAGATCGACGCCACGCTCGATATAGATCGGGTCGAGCTGACCGCGCTGACGGATGCTGTTGCACAACTTGCGGCTGTCGGCACCCGGGATCGGCTCTTCGCCGGCCGGATAGACTTCCATCAGCAGCAACACGTTGGCATCGGCCAGTACATTGACGAAGTCGTCGTACAGATCGCGGGTGCGGCTGTAACGGTGCGGCTGGTAGACCATCACCAGGCGGCGCTCCGGCCAGCCACCGCGTACGGCTTTGATCACCGCCGCGACTTCGGTCGGGTGGTGACCGTAGTCGTCGACCAGCATCACGTTGCCGCCGTCCACCGGCAGTTCGCCGTAGACCTGGAAGCGTCGACCGACCCCCTGGAAACCCGACAGGCCCTGAACGATGGCTTCATCGCTGACGCCCTCGTCGGTGGCGATGCAAATGGTCGCCAGCGAGTTGAGTACGTTGTGGTTGCCGGGCATGTTCACCGACACGTCCAGCGGTTCACGATCCGGGCGCAGCACAGTGAAGAAGGTCTGCATGCCTTGCTGGCGAATGTTGATCGCGCGTACGTCAGCGTCTTCGCTGAAGCCATAGGTCACGGTCGGACGCTTCACCAGCGGCAGGATTTCACGCACCACCGGATCGTCCAGGCACATCACCGCCAAACCGTAGAACGGCAGGTTGTGCAGGAATTCGACGAAGGTTTTCTTCAGCTTGTTGAAGTCACCGTCGTAGGTAGCCATGTGGTCGGCGTCGATGTTGGTCACCACAGCCACCAGCGGTTGCAGATGCAGGAAACTCGCATCGCTTTCATCGGCTTCAGCGATCAGGTAACGGCTGGTGCCGAGTTGGGCATTGGTGCCCGCGGCATTCAGACGGCCACCGATAACGAACGTCGGGTCCAGGCCACCGGCGGCGAACACCGAAGCGATCAGGCTGGTGGTGGTGGGTTTGCCGTGCGTACCGGCGACGGCGATGCCGTGGCGATAGCGCATCAGTTCGGCGAGCATTTCCGCGCGCGGCACCACCGGAATACGACGCTCAAGCGCGTTCGCCACTTCCGGGTTCGAGGTATTTACAGCGCTCGACACCACCAGCACGTCGGCGGCAGCGGCGTTCTCGGCACGGTGGCCGATGAAAATCTGCGCGCCGAACGATTCCAGACGCTCGGTCACCGGCGAAGCTTTGAGGTCGGAACCGGACACTTCGTAGCCCAGGTTCAACAACACTTCGGCAATCCCGCACATGCCCACACCGCCGATGCCGACGAAGTGGATACGACGGATGCGGCGCATTTCCGGTTGCGGCATGGCTTTCTGATTCTCAACCATGGGCCACCTCCAGACAGGTATCGACCACGCTACGGGTGGCATCGGGTTTCGCCAGACGGCGGGCCGCTTGGGCCATATCTTCGAGTCGTTGCGGTTGCATCAAGACCTCTGTCAGGCGCGCGGCAAGGTCCGCGGCACCAGTCGTTCTTTGCGGCATCAGGAAGGCAGCGCCTTCACGGGCCAAATAATCGGCGTTGCGGGTCTGGTGATCGTCGATCGCGTGGGGCAAAGGCACCAGCATCGAGGGCAGACCGGCGGCAGCCAGCTCACTGATGGTCAACGCGCCGGCGCGGCACACCACCAGGTCAGCCCAGCCATAGGCCTGGGCCATGTCTTTGATGAACGGCTGCACCTGCGCATCAACGCCGGCGGCGCGGTAGCGCTCTGCAGTCACTTCATCGTGGTTTTTGCCGGCCTGATGAAACACTTCCGGGCGCAAATCGGCAGCGACTTGGGCCAGGGCTTCAGGCAGCAACTTGTTCAACGGCTCTGCGCCAAGGCTTCCGCCGAGGATCAGCAAACGCGCTTTGCGCCCTGCCAGAGCAGGTCGCGATGTGTCGAGGAACAGCTCGCTGCGCACCGGATTTCCGGTGGTACGGCGGGTGTCCGACAGAGTAAAGGTGTCGGGGAACGCTTCACACACCCGGGCGGCGAACGGCACCAGCAACCGATTGGCGGTGCCGGCCACAGCGTTCTGCTCGTGAACGATCACCGGCACGCCGGCCAGTTTCGCGGCAAGGCCACCGGGACCAGTCACATAACCACCGAAGCCGACCACACACACCGGCTTCAAGCGACGAATGATCGCCCGCGCCTGCCACACTGATTTCAGCAGCATGAACGGCGCCTTGAGCAGCGACAGCTTGCCCTTGCCGCGCAGGCCCGTAGCGTTGATGCGGTGCAGTTCAAGACCTGCGGCCGGCACCAGTTCGTTTTCAATTCCGCGTGGCGTGCCGAGCCAGTGCACGGTGTAGCCGCGCGCCTGAAACTCGCGAGCACAAGCCAGCGCCGGGAACACGTGGCCGCCGGTTCCGCCGGCCATGATCAATACGTTAGCGCCCATGATTCGGCTCCTCGGCGAAGTCGCTCTCATGGAATTCCATCTCTTCACTGCCCAGGTGGGTTCGACTCTCCCACTCGATCCTCAATAACAAGCCGAGGCAGGCACAGCAGATCACCAACGAGCTGCCGCCGTAACTGAGGAACGGCAACGTCAGACCCTTGGTTGGCAGCAGGCCGACGTTCACCCCGATGTTGATCAGGAACTGACCAATCCACAGGAACGACAAGCCGTAAGCCACATACGCGGCGAAGAACTGTTTGGCTTTCTCTGCCCACAAGCCGATGTACATGCCGCGAATACACACGAACACGAACAGCGCGACGGTGCACAGCGAACCCACTGCGCCGAGTTCTTCGGCCAATACCGAGAACACGAAGTCGGTGTGCGCTTCCGGCAGGTAGAACTGCTTCTGCACGCTGTTGCCCAGACCGACGCCCAGCCATTCACCGCGACCGAAGGCGATCAGGGCTTGCGACAACTGATAGCCGGCGCCGAACTGGTCAGCCCACGGGTCGGCGAAGTTGGTCAGACGCGCCATACGATATGGCTGCATCTGAATCAGCAAGACCACGGCCCCGACCGCCAACACCACCATCAGCGAGAAGCGGAACAACCCGACCCCGCCGAGGAATAGCATCGCTGCCGCAGCGCCCATCATCACCACGGTGGCACCGAAGTCCGGCTCCATCAGCAACAGGCCGGCCATCGGCAGCAGCACGATGAATGGCTTGAAGAAGCCCATCCAGCTCTCGCGCACTTCCTTCTGACGCCGCACCAGATAACCGGCGAGGTAGATCACCACGAACACTTTGGCGATTTCCGACGGCTGCACGTTGAAGAAGCTGAAACCGATCCAGCGCATCGAACCGTTCACTTCACGCCCGATGCCGGGGATGATCACCATCACCAGCAAGCCGAACGCACCGATCAGCATCAGCCAGCCGAGGCGCTGCCAGGTGGCGATCGGAATCATCATGGTGACGATGCACGCGCCCAGGCCCAGCACCACATAGATAAGGTGGCGAATCATGTAATACAGCGGGCTGCCCGACTGCGCAGCTGCCACTTCAGTGGACGCCGAGGCAATCATGATCAGGCCAAGACCTAGCAGCGCCAGGCAACCGGCGAGCATCGGGAAATCGAGGTCGATGCCGCGCCCGGTGATGATCGGCGACGGATACGGCTTGATGATATTGAACAGGCTCATGCCAGGTCCTCCACAGCGCGGACGAACTGGTGACCACGATCTTCATAGTTCTTGAACATGTCGAAACTGGCGCAGGCCGGCGACAGCAGCACCACATCACCCGGCTGGGCGGCGGCGCGGCATTGCGCAACGGCGTCAACCAGCGAGGTTGCGCGAATCAGTGGCACGGCATCACCGATGGCCGCGCCGATCTTGTCGGAGTCGCGGCCCATCAGGATCACGGCGCGGCAGTTGGCCGCTACCGGATCACGCAGATCGTTGAACTCGGCACCCTTGCCATCACCGCCAGCGATCAAAACAACCTTGCCGTCGATGTCCGCGCCGAGGCCTTCGATGGCCGCCAGTGCGGCGCCGACGTTGGTGGCTTTGGAATCGTTGTAGTACGCCACACCGTCGAGATCACGTACCCACTGGCAGCGATGTTCGAGGCCGGCAAAGGTGCGCAACGCCGCGAGCATGGCGTCGAACGGCAAGCCCACGGCATGCCCCAGTGCCAATGCCGCGAGGGCGTTGGACTGGTTGTGGGCGCCGCGAATCTTCAGCTCACGCACCGGCATCAGGTTCTGGAATTCGAAGGCCAGATACTTCTCGCCATCTTCTTCACGGATACCGAATGCCTTGAAATCCGGTTTGGTCAGGCCGAAGGTCCAGCACGGCTGGCCCTCGCCCATCAACGGACGGGTCAGCGCATCCTGACGGTTGACCACGAACTGCTTCGCGCCACGGAAAATCCGGTGCTTGGCCAGGTGGTACGCCGGCAGACCGCTGTAGCGATCCATGTGGTCTTCGCTGATGTTCAGCACGGTGGCCACTTCAGCGTTGAGCTGATCGGTGGTTTCCAGCTGGAAGCTCGACAGCTCCATCACGTACAGCTCGACGTCGTCGCTGAGCAGATCCAGCGCCGGGGTGCCGAGGTTGCCGCCGACGGCGACGCGTTTGCCGGCCGCAGCCGCCATCTCGCCAACCAGGGTAGTGACGGTGCTTTTCGCGTTGGAACCGCTGATGGCCACGATCGGCGCCTGCGCGTTACGCGCGAACAGCTCGATGTCACCGGAGAGTTTCACGCCACGCGCCGCAGCGGCTTGCAGGGCCGGGGTCGCCAGCGCCAGACCGGGGCTCACGTAGAGTTCGTCGGCACGGCACAGGAATTCGACGTCCAGCTCGCCACAACGCACTTCCACGTGCGGATAGTCACGCTTGAGCGTGGCCAGTTCCGGTGGATTTTCCCGCGTGTCCGCCACAGCAAACGACGTGCCCCGGTTCGCCAGAAAGCGAACCAGGGACATGCCGCTCTTGCCGAGGCCGACAACGATGCGGAAGTGGTCAGAAGCGATCAGAGACACTCGTTCTACCTCAGCTTCAGGGTGGCAAGGCCGATCAGCACGAGAATCACGGTGATGATCCAGAAACGGACGATCACGCGCGGCTCGGGCCAGCCCTTGAGTTCAAAATGGTGGTGAATCGGTGCCATGCGGAACACACGGCGACCGGTCAGCTTAAAGGACGCAACCTGAATGACCACTGACAGGGTTTCCATCACGAACACGCCGCCCATGATGAACAGGACGATTTCCTGACGGACGATCACGGCGATGGTGCCCAGTGCCGCGCCGAGTGCCAGCGCACCGACGTCACCCATGAACACTTGCGCCGGATAGGTGTTGAACCACAGGAAACCCAGACCGGCACCGATCAGCGCGCCGCAGAACACGATCAGTTCGCCCGCGCCCGGCACGTAGGGAATCAGCAGGTACTCAGCGAATTTCACGTTACCCGACAGGTAGCAGAAAATGCCGAGGCCACCGCCAACCATCACGGTCGGCATGATCGCCAGACCGTCGAGCCCGTCAGTCAGGTTGACTGCGTTGCTCGAACCGACGATCACAAAGTAAGTCAGCACGATGAAGCCCAGGCCCAGCGGAATGCTGTAATCCTTGAGCATCGGCAGGATCAGCGTGGTTTCCACCGGGGTGGAAGCAGTCATATAAAGGAAGATCGCCGCGCCGAGGCCGAACACCGACTGCCAGAAATACTTCCAGCGGCTCGGCAAACCACGCGAGTTCTTCTCGATGACTTTGCGGTAATCGTCGACCCAGCCGATGGCGCCAAACAGCAGGGTCACCAGCAGAACAGTCCAGACGTAGCGGTTGCTCAGGTCAGCCCAAAGCAGCGTGCTGACGCCGATCGAAGACAGAATCAGTGCGCCGCCCATGGTCGGTGTGCCCGACTTGGACAGGTGCGATTGCGGGCCATCGTTCCGCACGGATTGACCGATCTGACGGTTCTGCAGGGTGCGGATCATCCACGGGCCATAGCACAGCGACAAAACCAGCGCGGTCAGCACACCGAGGATCCCGCGCAGGGTCAGGTACTGAAAGACCGCGAAGCCTTTGTAGAACTGTTGCAGATACTCCGCTAGCAGCAGCAGCATTAATGTTTCTCCAGACTGGACCCGCACAGAGCCGCAACGATGTTTTCCATCGCTGCACTGCGCGAACCCTTGATCAAAATGGTGGTGTTTGTGTCCTGCTCGGCGTCGAGGGCCTGAATCAGTTCGGCTTGGCTGCCGAAGTGATGCGCCTGTTCACCGAAAGCGTTTACGGCGTGAACCATGTTTGGCCCAACGGCATAAAGCGCGGAAACCTTGCCCCGGGCGTACTCGCCCACGTCGCGGTGCCCCTGCTCCGCCCAATCGCCCAACTCGCCGATATCTCCGAGCACCAGGACGGTGCGGCCGGAAAAGCCGGCGAGTATATCAACGGCGGCGCACATAGAGGTGGGGTTTGCGTTGTAAGTGTCATCAATCACGCGCATACCGTTTTTCGCCAGTTGCGCGACGGTGCGCCCCTTGACCGGTTGCACGGCGCCAAGCCCGGTGGCAATGCCGAACAGCGACACGCCCAAGGCGTGCGCGGCAGCGGCGGCGGCCATGGAATTGGCGACGTTGTGGGTGCCGAGCAGGTTCAGTTGAACGCGTTCGTCACCTTCAGGTGTATGCAGGTTGAAGGCCGGGCAACCACGGGCATCGGTGCTCAGATCGCTGGCGTAGAAGTCCGCGTGCGTGTTGCTCAGGGCAAAAGTCAGCACTTTGCGCGCGCCCGCACGGGTCTTCCAGATGCCGAAGGCCTTGTCATCGAGGTTAAGCACGGCGACGCCGTCGGCCGCGAGCCCGTCGATGATTTCACCTTTAGCTTCAACGATTTTTTCCGGGCCGCCAAACTCACCGACGTGCGCGGTGCCGGCATTGTTCAGGATCGCCACGTGCGGTTTGGTCAGGCCAACGGTGTAAGCGATTTCGCCGAGACGCGAGGCACCCAGTTCGATCACCGCCGAGGTGTGTTCCGGCGCCAGTTCGAGCAGGGTCAGCGGTGCGCCGAGGTCGTTGTTCAGGTTGCCACGGGTCGCCAATACCGGACCGCGCGTGCGCAGGATGCTCGCGAGCATTTCCTTGACGGTGGTCTTGCCGCTGGAACCGGTGATCGCGGCGACTGGCTGAGTGAATGCAGCACGGTTCAGCGCACCCAACTGGCCGAGGGCCTGACGAGTGTCTTTGACCAGCAATTGCGGCAAGGTGCTGTCGGCGACTTCGCGCTCGACCAGCGCAGCCACTGCGCCTTTGGCGGCGACATCGTTCAAATAGTCATGACCGTCGAAACGCGGACCGGTCAACGCAATAAACAGTTGCCCAGGCTGGATCGCGCGACTGTCGATGCTGACGCCGTCGAAACTGGCATCACCAGCGATCAAACGCGCATCGAGGGCGTTGGTCAGTTCGCTGAGTTTCAGGGCCTTAAGCATGGGCCACCTCCCAAGCGGTCAGGGCGTGATCAGCCTCGACCAGATCGGAGAAAGCGTGGCGTTCGCCATTGATTTCCTGATAGTCCTCGTGACCTTTACCGGCCAGGACAACCACGTCGTCGGCGGACGCGCCGGCAATCAGTTGCGCAATCGCCTGGCCACGGCCGGCGACGAAGGTGACTTTATCCACAGCCGTAAAACCGGCGCGGATGTCGTCGAAAATCACTGCTGGATCTTCGGTGCGCGGGTTGTCGTCAGTGACCAGTACCTGATCGGCCAGGCGCTCGACCACTTCGGCCATCAACGGACGCTTGCCGCGATCACGGTCGCCGCCGCAGCCGAACAGGCACATCAGCTGACCTTTGACGTGCGGGCGCAACGCGGTCAGGACTTTCTCCAGCGCGTCCGGAGTGTGGGCGTAATCGACCACCACCAACGGCTGCGTGCCGCCACCGAGACGCTGCATGCGTCCGGCCGGGCCTTCGAGTTTCGGCAGCACCTTTAGAATTTCGTCGAGCGCGTAATCCAGACCGAGCAAGGCGCCGACCGCAGCCAGGACGTTGCTCAGGTTGAAACGGCCGAGCAGCGTGCTGCGCAGATGATGTTCGCCCTGCGGCGTGACCAGCGTGGCGCGCACGCCGTGGTCGTCGAACTGCGCTTCGCGGCAATACAGATAGGCGCTGCTGTCGAGCAGGCTATAAGTGATCAAGCGCGACTCACGTTTTTCCGCGGCCAGTTGTCGGCCGAAATCGTCGTCAAGGTTGACCACGCGGCACTTCAGGTCATTCCAGGCGAACAGCTTGGCCTTGGCCTCGGCGTACGCCTCCATGCTGCCGTGATAATCCAGGTGATCGCGGGACAGGTTGGTCATCACCGCCACGTCGAACGCCAGCGCCGTGACGCGGCCCTGATCCAGACCGTGGGACGAGACTTCCATGGCCACGGCTTTGGCGCCGGCCTTTTTCAGGTCGCCCAGGGTCGCTTGCACGGCGATCGGATTCGGCGTGGTGTGCAGACCGCTTTCCAGCGCGCCATAGAAGCCGGAACCGAGGGTGCCGACGATGCCGCAATGCTGACCGAGCAGATCCAGCGCCTGCGCAACCAATTGGGTCACGCTGGTCTTGCCGTTGGTGCCGGTCACGCCGATCAGGTTCAAGTGATGGCTCGGCTCGCCGTAAAAACGCCCGGCGATGTCCGACAGCTGTGCCGCCAGACCTTTGACCGGAATCAGCGGCACGTCAGTGATCGGCAGCACGGTGGCGCCTTCCACTTCATAAGCTACAGCCGCCGCACCGCGTTGCAGTGCGTCGGCAATGTGCGCACGGCCATCGAATTTGCCGCCAGGCACGGCGAGGAACAGATCGCCTGCGCGCACGTTACGGCTGTCCAGCGCCAATTCACGGATCAACAGATCGTGGCCGGCGTGGGGGAATATCTTGTTCAGACTTAATGACATCAGCCGCGCCCTCCATTGGCTTTCAGCGGAACGACCGGGGTAGCGTTGGCCTGTTGCGTGGTCGGCAGGTTGTCCGGGGTCACGTTCATCAGGCGCAGGGTGCCGGACATCACGCGGCTGAACACCGGCGCCGATACCAGACCACCGAAGTAGCCGGCCTTGGACGGCTCATCGATCACCACAACAATCGCGTAACGCGGATCGCTCATCGGGCCGAAACCGGCGAACAGCGAGCGGTACGAGTTTTCCGCGTAGCCTTTGGTGCCGACCGATGTTTTACGTGCAGTACCCGACTTGCCCGCCACGTGATACGCCGGCACTTGCGCACGGAACACTCCGCGCGGTGCTTCGATCACTTGGGTCAGCATGCCTTGCATGGTTTTCGCCACGGCTTCCGGCAGCACTTGGGTGGTCTGCGGCATCTTGTCGGTTTTGATCAGCGTCAGCGGCGCGAGACGACCGTTGTTGGCCAGTGCAGAGAACGCGTGAACCAGCTGGATCGCGGTCACGGAAATACCGTAGCCGTAGGACAGCGTCGCGGTTTCGGCCTTGCGCCACTCGCGATAGTTCGGCAGGTTACCGACACGTTCGCCCGGGAAACCGAGGCCGGTGTCCTGGCCAAGTCCGACTTTCTGCGCGAGGCGGAAAATGGTTTCGCCGCCGATATCGAAGGCGACCTTACTCATACCAACGTTACTGGAATTGATCAGAATGCCGGTCAGGTCGAGCACCGGGCCTTCAGTCCTGGATACGTCTTTGATCGTGTATTTGCCGATCTGCAGGGAACCCGGATACACCTCGACGGTGTCGCTCGGTTTCCAGCGGCCGGTTTCGATCGCGGCGCTCATCGAGATGGCTTTCATGGTCGAACCTGGCTCGAACACGTCGATCATCGCGCGGTTGCGCATCATCGCCGGTTGCAGGTTGCGACGGTTGTTCGGGTTGTAGGTCGGCTGGTTGACCATGGCCAGAATCTCGCCGGTCTTGACGTCCATGATCACCAGACTGCCGGCCTTCGCGCCGTTCTCGATGATCGCGTTACGCAGTTCGCGGTTGGCCAGATATTGCAGACGCAGGTCAATGGACAACGCCAAGGGCTTGCCGGCCTTGGCGTTTTTGGTGACCTGGACATCCTTGATCAGCCGACCGCGCCGATCCTTGATGACCTGCCGTTTGCCCGGCACCCCGGCGAGCCATTCGTCATAGGCCAGCTCGACACCTTCACGACCGTGGTCGTCGATATCGGTAAACCCGACCATGTGCGCGGTGACCTCACCGGCCGGATAGAAGCGGCGGAATTCTTCGATGCCGTAGACGCCCGGCACTTTCAGGTCGAGCACAGCCTGGCCCTGCTCGGGGGTCAGCCCGCGCACCAGATAAATGAATTCTTTGTTGGCCTGAGCTTCGAGGCGTTCGGTCAGTGCTTTCGGATCCTGACCCAGCGCGGCGGCGAGTGCCGGCCACTTCTCTTTCGCCGTTTGCATTTCCTTGGCGTTGGCCCACAGCGTGGTCACCGGGGTACTCACGGCCAAAGGCTCGCCGTTACGGTCGGTGATCAGACCACGATGAGCCGGAATCGGAATGTGACGCAGACTGCGCGCGTCGCCCTGACCTTTGAGGAAGTCACGGTCAACCACTTGCAGGTCGATGATGCGCCAGCAGATCGCCGCGACCATGATGCCGAGCAGCGCCACCATCAGGCGGAAGCGCCATGGGAACAGTGCGCCTTCGAGTTTCATCATGGCGCCACCATCTTCACGTCAGCCGCGCCGGGAATGTGCATTTTCAGTTGTTCGGTGGCCAGCACTTCGATGCGGCTGTGCGCGGTCCAGGTGCTCTGTTCGAGAATCAGACGGCCCCACTCGGCCTGCGCCTTGTCGCGCACGCTGAGTTCGTTATAAAGGGTGTTGAGCAACTGCCGGTTCCAGTGCGCGCTGTACGACACGGCAATGGCCGAGACGAGCACGCCGATAAACAGCAGCAGCATCAGAAAGCTGCCGCCGGGCAGTGGCTTGGCGAAAAGCTTGCTCACCGCAGCTTCTCCGCGACGCGCATGACGGCGCTACGGGAACGTGGGTTGGCTTTGAGTTCGGCGTCGGAGGCCGTCTGCGCTTTGCCATGGACTTTGATTTTCGGTTCGAACGCGACGTGGCGAACCGGCAGGTTGCGCGGCAGGTTGTCGGCTTCGCCTTTCACCAGCTTGCGCATGAACAGTTTGACGATGCGGTCTTCCAGCGAGTGGAAGCTGATCACCACCAGACGGCCGCCGACTTCCAGAGCGTCCAGCGCGGCTTCGAGGCCGGCTTCCAGATCACCCAGTTCGTTGTTGACGTGAATACGCAAACCCTGGAAGGCACGGGTGGCCGGGTTCTTGCCCTTCTCCCAGGCCGGGTTGGCGACTTTCAATACTTCGGCCAGATCGGCGGTGCGCTCGAACGGCTTGATATCGCGACGCTCGGCGACGGCACGAGCCATGCGACCGGAGAAACGTTCTTCACCGTATTCCTTGAACACCCGGGCGATTTCCTCAGCCGGCGCGGTGTTGACGAATTCGGCAGCGCTGATGCCACGGGACGGATCCATGCGCATGTCTAGCGGGCCGTCATTGAGGAAACTGAAGCCGCGTTCAGCGTCGTCGAGCTGCGGCGACGACACGCCGAGATCGAGCAGGATGCCGCTGACCTTGCCGCTCAGGCCTTGCTCGGCAACCACCGAACCCAGCTCGGCAAAGCTGCGCTGCACAACGACAAAGCGGCCGTCTTCGGCCGCTAGCGTCTGCCCGGTGGCAATCGCTTGTGGGTCTTTGTCGAATCCGATGAGACGACCGTCCGTGCCGAGCTGGCTGAGGATCAACCGGCTGTGTCCGCCGCGCCCGAACGTACCGTCCAGATAGCAGCCATCAGGACGTACGGCGAGAGCCTCGACGGCTTCGTCAAGCAGTACGGTGATGTGGTTAAAGCCGCTATCAATAGTCACAGGATCAAATCACGCAGTTCATCAGGCATCGCGCCCGGTTGTTGAATGGCAGCAAGGTCAGCGGCAGAAACCGCGTTCCATGCATCCTCGTCCCACAATTGGAACTTGTTCAGTTGGCCTACCAGCATTGCGCGCTTATCGAGCTTGGCGTACTCGCGCAGACGCGGTGGAACCAGAAAACGGCCACTGCCGTCGAGTTCGAGGTCGACGGCGTTGCCAATCAATAAACGCTGCAAGCGACGGTTCTCTTCGCGAAGCGAAGGGAGTGCGCGCAACTTGGTTTCAATAATTTCCCACTCGTCGAGCGGATAGACACACAGACACGGATCAACGGCATCAATGGTCACGATCAATTGGCCGGAACTGCGCGAATCGAGCTCGTCACGGTACCGGCTCGGCATGGCGAGACGGCCCTTTGCATCGAGACTGATAGCGTTAGCTCCGCGAAACACGTCTGCGTTTCTCCAATTTTTATCGTTTTGAGCTCAAAAAACCCACTTCATGCCACTTTCCGCCACTTGCGCACACTATAGGAATGCGCCCACCACACCGTCAAGGCGCGGATTAAAGGAAAACCCTTACAGAACGGAGATTTAGGAGCATAAAAGGAGGCGTAACGACAATCTGGCGCAGACTTTCGACCCATAACTTGATGCAGCACTGACAGCTGCGCTCGAAAGTTAAAGTAATTTGTTAAGAGTAAGATTTTTTCGGTATTACAAAAGCGCTTCTGCTGTTGATTGAAGCAAGGTGGGAAATGGCTATTACTGCGTTTGCCGCTGCCGAACTTTCAGGGCAGGCCTGCTGATATTACACAGCCCTGTTGCCTTTGATTCAAGCAGGGAAAGAAAAAGGTGGAGAGTCGATCTGTAAGCCGGGTTCTGTCTTGAACAGTCATTCGTCTACGATGGCCATCACTGGACATCTTTAGCAACCTACCCGGTCCCAGCGCGGGCCACGCCTTGGGACCCTATTTGGTCTTGCTCCAAGTGGGGTTTACCTAGCCACGAACTGTTGCCAGACGTGCGGTGCGCTCTTACCGCACCTTTTCACCCTTACCGGCGCCGAAGCGCTTAGGCGGTTATTTTCTGTGGCACTTTCCGTAGGCTCACGCCTCCCAGGCATTACCTGGCACTTCGCCCTATGGAGCCCGGACTTTCCTCCCCCCCCTAATTTTCATAGAGGGCAGCGACTGTCCGATCGACTCTCCGCCGCGAAGGTTAACGGCAGAGCGGCCGAAGAACAAGCGCTAATAGCCGCAAAACCTGTCTGCGCGACGGGTTACTCGCCCTTCTGTTTATCCAGCGCGACCTGATACAGCACGTTTTTGCGCTCGCCAGTGATCTGCGCAGCCAAGGCAGCAGCACGCTTGAGCGGCATCTCTTCGAGCAACAGATCGAGCACCCGCATCGCCTCGCTGCTGACGGTGTCTTCAGACTCCGGCGCGGTCCAGCCCGCCACCAGCACGACGCATTCGCCGCGCTGCTGATTACTGTCGGATTCAACAAATGCGCGCAGCTCAGCCAACGGCAGGCCCTTGAGCGTCTCGAAGGTTTTGGTGATTTCACGGGCAAGCAATGCCTGACGCTCACCACCAAACACTTCTTCCATATCCTGCAGACATTCAAGAATGCGGTGCGGGGCTTCATAGAAAATCAAAGTCCGCGGCTCTTCTTTAACAGCTGCCAGCCGCGCCTTGCGTCCGACCGACTTGGCTGGCAAGAAGCCTTCAAAGATAAAACGATCGGACGGCAGCCCCGCCGCTGATAGCGCAGCAATCAATGCACAAGCACCCGGCACCGGCACAACATTGATCCCGGCAGCACGGGCCTGCCGTACCAAGTGATAACCCGGATCGGAAATCAGCGGCGTGCCGGCATCGGAGATCAGCGCAACGTTGTCGCCCGCCAGCAAACGGGTAATAAAGCGACTACCTTCATCTCGTTCGTTATGTTCGTGACACGCAGCCAGCGGCGTGGCAATCCCGAAGTGCTGCATCAGGCGCGCCGAGTGACGAGTGTCTTCAGCAGCGATCAATGCCACTTCACGGAGGATTTTCAGGGCCCGGGCGCTGATGTCGTCCAGGTTGCCGATGGGCGTCGCCACCACATAAAGCGAGCCAGCAGCGGAATTCAGGGAACCTGGAGCAGTCAAAGCGCACACCTCGTGATCGGTAAAAGCGGCCATTGTAGCGCGACACGAGGCTTGCGACGCGCTTCGACCCACCACGGTTTTCCTCGTGGTTACGCACCATCGCAACATTTACTACAGCTAAATCGTTCGTTTCACGCCACTAACATCGCGCCCCGGCCAGTGCTTGGGTACAATTCGACGCTAATTTGATCGAGTATCAGGAACACTTACATGATCGCTTGCCTGCGGCTGTTCACTGCCCTCTGCCTCGCTGCCCTGTTGGCGGCTTGCGCCAGCTCCCCTTCCTCCAGCCTTGGCGAACTTCCACGGACCCCGGATGCCAGCATCGAGCAACTGCTCGAACAGGCGACCCAGGCGAAAACCCCGGAAAAAGCCGCCCTGTTGCGCCTCAGCGCGGCGGATCTGGCTTATCGCCAAGGCAACGCCGGACAGTCCGCGCAAATCCTGCAACAAGTGCCGATGGAGCAACTGAAGCCAGGCCAGCAGATTTTCGCCAGCACGCTGAATGCTGAGCTGGCCATGACCCGCAATCAGCCGAAAGCCGCGCTGACTGCCCTGAGCCATCCAAGCCTGCAACACTTGGGCGAGATGCCTGAAGAGCAGCAAGTGCGCACCGGCACCGTTCACGCCCGCGCCCTTGAAGCCGACGGTCAGACGCTCGCAGCCGCTCGCGAGCGCGTGTTCATCGCGCCGATGCTGCAAGGCGAAGCCGCGAGCAAGAACCACGAAGCGATCTGGACCCTGATTGGCTCGCTGCCGTCCGACCAACTGCAACCGAACACCACCGACGATCTCGGCGGCTGGATGGGCCTGGCGCTGGCAGTGAAATCCGCCGGTACGCTGGAACAGCAGCAAGCCGCGATCGACACCTGGCGGGCGCAGAATCCAAAGCACCCGGCCGCGATCAACCTGCCGCTGCCGCTGACCAAACTCAAGGAGCTGGCCAGCCAGCCTCTGAGCAAAATCGCCCTGCTGCTGCCGCAGGACGGCCAACTGGCCGCCGTTGGCAAGGCGCTGCGTGAAGGTTTCATGGCTGCGCACTATCAGGCGCAACAGGCCGGGCAGAAGCCGCCAGCGATCGAGTTCTACGACAGCTCGAAGCTGACTTCGATGGACGAGTTCTACCGCAAGGCTCAGGCTGACGGCGTGCAACTGGTCGTTGGCCCACTGGAAAAACCACTGGTCAAACAACTGAGCACTCGCCCGCAACTGCCGATCACCACCCTCGCGCTGAACTACAGCGAAGGCGATCAGGGCCCGGCGCAGCTGTTCCAGTTTGGTCTGGCCGCTGAAGACGAAGCCCGCGAAGTGTCGCGCCGCGCTCGTGCCGATGGCTTGCACCGCGCCGCGATCATGGTGCCGAAAGGCGAATGGGGCGACCGTGTACTGCGTGCCTTCAGCCAGGACTGGCAAGCCAACGGCGGCAGCATTGTTGCCACCGAACGCGTCGATCAGCCGGTGCAACTGGCCCAGCAGATCGCTGACATGTTCCAGCTGCGTCAGAGCGAAGCCCGCGCCAAGAGCCTGCAGAATGCCGCTGGCACCAACGTCGCCGCACAGCCCTCGCGTCGTCAGGACATCGAGTTCATCTTCCTTGCCGCTACGCCGCAACAGGCACAACAGATCAAACCGACCCTGAACTTCCAGTACGCCGGTGACGTTCCGGTCTACGCAACCTCGCACGTGTACAGTGCCAGCGGCGACGTCAACCAGTACAACGATATGAACGGCATTCGCTTCTGCGAAACTCCATGGCTGCTGGACACCAGCGACCCACTGCGTCAGCAAGTGGTTGCACAGTGGCCGCAAGCCGCTGGCAGCCTCGGCCGCCTGTACGCGATGGGTGTTGACGCCTATCGCCTGGCACCGCGCCTGGGCCAACTCAAAGCCCTGCCGGACAGCCGCATCGACGGTGAATCGGGCAGCCTCGGCATGACCCAGACCCAACGCGTTGTGCGTCAATTGCCTTGGGCGCAGTTCGTCAGCGGCCAGGTTCAGCGCCTGCCGGACACGCCGCGCTAATGCCCGACAGGTCACGCTCGCAGAGCGGCAAGGATGCCGAGCGCCAGGCGCTCGAGCATCTGCAAAACCAGGGGTTGCAGCTGCTTGCACAGAACTGGTTATGCAAACGCGGCGAGCTTGATCTGGTCATGCTTGATGGCGATACAGTAGTATTCGTTGAAGTTCGCTACAGAAAAAACACTCAATGGGGTGGCGCGCTCGCTAGCATCGACGGGCGCAAGCAGCAGAAACTGATTTTCGCTGCGCAGTATTTTCTTCAGCGCGAGTCGCGTTGGGCCAATTCCCCCTGCCGCTTCGACGTGGTGGCCATCGACAGCCATCCGGATCAGCTGAACTGGTTGCAGAATGCTTTCGACAGTTGATCGCCGGCGTTGCTACCCGGACAATCCCACCGACAAATTTTGCTCTTTGCTTTGCGGGCTGCACATTCATGTGCCGAATAGCCGCGCTACTTAAGGTCACACAGATGGACATGCAATCCCGAATTCGCCAGCTTTTCCAGGCCAGTATCGACACCAAGCAACAGGCGATGGACGTACTTGCACCGCACATCGAGCAAGCCAGCCAGATCATGGTCAACGCCCTGCTCAACGAAGGCAAAATGCTCTCGTGCGGCAACGGCGGCTCGGCCGGCGACGCGCAGCACTTCTCGTCCGAGCTGCTCAACCGCTTCGAGCGCGAGCGCCCGAGCCTGCCGGCTATCGCTCTGACTACCGACACGTCGACGATTACCTCGATCGCCAACGACTACAGTTACAACGAAGTGTTCTCCAAACAGATCCGCGCGCTCGGTCAGCCAGGCGATGTCCTGCTGGCGATTTCGACCAGCGGCAACTCGGCAAACATTATTCAAGCGATCCAGGCCGCACATGATCGCGAAATGATTGTCGTAGCTTTGACCGGACGCGATGGCGGCGGCATGGCGTCGCTGCTGTTGCCCGAGGACGTCGAGATTCGCGTACCGGCCAATGTCACTGCACGTATTCAAGAAGTCCACTTGCTGGCGATCCATTGCCTCTGCGATCTGATCGACAGCCAACTGTTCGGGAGTGAAGAATGACCCCTAATCGCCTTGGCCTTCTGGCCTTGACCCTGTGCCTCGGCATCAGCGGTTGCACCTCGGTGGTGAACGCCAGCCGTGAAGCACCGATCGATGACGATCGTGGCACCCGCACCTTCGGCAGCAAGATCGACGACTCGTTGATCGAAACCAAAGTGGGCGTAAACGTGGCCAAAGCCGACCCGGCCCTGGACAACGATTCGCACATCGTCGTCACCAGTTTCAACGGAGTTGTCTTGCTGGCCGGCCAAACGCCTCGCGCAGACTTGAAAGCCAAGGCCGAGCAAGCGGCAGCCGCCGTGCAACGGGTAAAAACCGTTCATAACGAACTGCAAGTCATACCGCCGTCCGGCTTCCTGGCGCGCCAGAACGACACCTGGCTGACCTCCAAGATCAAGACGCAGATGCTCACCGACGCCAGCATCCCTGGCTCGCGCATCAAGGTCGTGACCGAGAACGGCATCGTCTACCTGCTGGGCCTGCTGACCAAACAGGAAGCCACTCAGGCGACCAACCTGGTTCAGGGCGTTTCCGGCGTGCAGAAAATCGTCAAGCTGTTCGAGTACATCGACTGACGCACAACCCTTTGCAGGAACTGCCGAAGGCTGTGATCTTTTGATCCTGATCTTTTAAAGCAAGATCAACAGATCGTCCGATCGCGGCCCGAGCCTTCGGCAGCTCCTACGCAATAAAAAAGGCGATCCATCCGGATCGCCTTTTTTTATTTCACCACTTTCAGACTTGGCCGGCCGCTTGGACGCGGTGGCTCACTGTCCGGTGGCGGCTGCTCGTCACCCAGCTCGATGTCGTCTTCGTCATCCATCGGTGATTCGAGATCGAACACCATGCCTTGACCGTTCTCCCGGGCATAGATGCCCAGAATCGCGCTGATCGGCACATACAAGCTGTGTGGAACGCCACCGAAGCGACCTTCAAAGGTCACCACGTCGTTGTCCATGTGCAGATGACGCACGGCGCTCGGCGAGATGTTCAGGACAATCTGCCCGTCACTGGCAAAACCCTGCGGCACCTGCACCGCCGGGTATTCGGAATTGACCAGCATGTGCGGGGTGCAATCGTTATCAACAATCCACTCGTAGAGCGCGCGGACCAGATAAGGTCGACTGGAGTTCATAGCGGCTCCTTAAGCCTTAGCGCATATCGCGTTCGACGCCAGACAGACTCGCCTGGAAAGCCTCACGCGCAAACTGGCGCTCCATGTAATCAAGCAGCGGCTTGGCTGGCCGCGGCAGTTCAATACCCAGAATCGGCAAACGCCAGAGTATTGGCAATAGGCAGCAATCCACCAGACTTTGTTCCTCACTGAGGAAAAATGGCTTGTCGGCGAACAGCGGCGACACGCCCGTCAGGCTTTCTCGCAATTCCTTGCGCGCCACGACTCGCGCGGCCTCCTTGCTTTTCGGATCCAGGATCAGATCCACCAGACCACACCAGTCTCGCTGAATACGGTGAATCAGCAGACGGCTGTTGGCACGCGCTACCGGATAAACCGGCATCAATGGCGGGTGCGGGTAACGCTCATCCAGATATTCCATCACCACGGTCGACTCCCACAACGCCAGGTCACGATCGACCAGCGTCGGCAGACTGCCGTAAGGGTTCACCTCAATCAGTTTAGGCGGCTGACGACCAGCTTCCACATAAATGATTTCGGCGCTGACACCCTTCTCTGCAAGCACGATGCGCACTCGGTGGGAATAGTGGTCGGCGGGGTCGGAGTAACAGGCCAACCGATTGGTCACGCCCATGGCGATCCTCCTCGCTTGTTGAATTTGTCGGAACCGGAAAAACGCGCGCGCCCAGAGGGCGCCTCCCACAACATCTGGCGAACCAGATCTTGTGTACCGGAGGCGCCCTTGGGCGCGCGCGATTAACAGCAATGCTTGAAGCGTATCAGTGCACGTCTTTCCAGTATTCACGCTTGAGCAGGTAGGCGAACACAAAGAAGAACGCCAGGTACAGCAAGACATAAGTACCGATGCGCTGATGTTGCAGCTTAACCGGGTTAGCCGAGTAAGCCAGGAAGGTTACCAGATTCTTGACCGTCTCATCGAACTGCTCTGCATTCTGAGTACCGGTCTTCGGCACGATGGTCAGCTGATCACACGCTTCATGGGTCAAAGGCGTGCCGGTCAGCGGATCGTATTGCTTTTTGCCATCCTCGACGATCTGCACCTGTTTGCAACCCACAACCTGACGACCTTGCAGGCCGACCAGTACGTTAGGCATGCCGACGTTCGGGAAGACCTTGTTGTTCACGCCCCATGGACGCGCAGGATCTTCGTAGAACGAATGCAGATAACCGTAGAGCCAGTCGGTGCCGCGCACGCGCGCCACCAGCGTCAGGTCCGGTGGCGCCGCGCCAAACCAGGTCTTGGCGTCGGCTGGCTGCATGCCAATGTTCATGTGATCGCCGATTTTCGCGCCGGTGAACACCAGTTTTTCCAGCATCAGTTCGTGAGGGATACCGAGGTCATCGGCAACCCGCTCGTAACGCTGGAACTTGGCACTGTGGCAACCCATGCAATAGTTGGCAAAGGTACGCGCACCATCCTGCAAGGCAGCCTTGTCGGAGACGTCAATGTCGACCTTTTCCAGCTCCGGACCACCGTGTTCAGCGGCGAAAGACAAGACAGGCAGAGCAGCAAAAATCAGAGCAAAAAATAACTTTTTCATCAGCCAGTCACCCTTTCCGGAACCGGTTTGGTCTTCTCGAGCCGGGTGTAGAACGGCATCAGAATGAAGTAGGCGAAGTACAGGAAGGTGCAGACCTGCGACAGCAAGGTTCGCCCCGGAGTCGGCGCAAGAACGCCAAGAATGCCGAGAATAACGAACGAAATGCAGAACACCACCAGCCAGATTTTGCTCATCCAGCCTTTGTAGCGCATCGATTTCACCGGGCTGCGATCGAGCCACGGCAGCACGAACAGCAAGGCAATCGAGGCGCCCATGGCGATAACACCCATGAGTTTGTCCGGAATCGCACGCAGGATGGCGTAGAACGGCGTGAAGTACCAAACCGGGGCAATGTGCTCAGGCGTCTTGAACGGGTTAGCTTGCTCGAAGTTTGGTTTTTCGAGGAAGTAGCCGCCCATTTCCGGGAAAAAGAACACAATAAAGCAGAAGATAAACAAGAACACCACAACACCGACAATGTCCTTCACGGTGTAGTACGGGTGGAAGGCAATGCCGTCCAGCGGGATGCCGTTTTCGTCTTTGTGCTTCTTGATATCGACGCCGTCAGGGTTGTTCGAACCCACTTCGTGCAACGCCAGAATGTGCAACACCACCAGACCGAGAATCACGATTGGCAGCGCGACAACGTGCAAGGCGAAGAAGCGGTTCAAGGTGATTCCGGAGATCAGATAGTCACCACGGATCCACTGCGTCAGGTCGTTACCGATGACGGGAATCGCACCGAACAGCGAGATGATCACCTGGGCACCCCAGTACGACATCTGGCCCCACGGCAGTAGATAACCCATGAAGGCTTCGGCCATCAGCGCCAGGTAAATCAGCATGCCGAACACCCAGACCAGCTCGCGCGGTTTCTGGTACGAACCGTAAAGCAGACCACGGAACATGTGCAGATACACCACGATGAAGAACATCGAAGCGCCGACAGCGTGCAGCAGGCGCAAGATCGAACCGTGATTGACGTCACGCATGATGCCTTCGACGGACGCAAAAGCCTCTTCTGCCGATGGCGTGTAGCTCATCGTCAGCCAGACACCGGTGACGAGCTGGTTGACCAGCACCAGCAGCGCCAGGGAGCCGAAAAAGTAGAAGAAGTTGAAGTTTTTTGGAGCGTAATACTTGCTGAGATGGTCTTCCCACATTTTGGTCGCAGGAAAGCGCGCATCAACCCAATCCATGAATTTGCTCATCACGCTTTCTCCGTATCGACGCCAATGACAATCAGGTCATCGGTCTCATAGGAATGCGGGGGAACTGGCAGGTTCAAAGGCGCAGGTTGCGACTTGTAGACGCGGCCAGCCAGATCGTAGTGGGAACCGTGGCAAGGGCAGAAATAGCCACCGACCCAGTCTTTGCCCAGATCCGCAGGTGCCACTTCGGGACGGAAGGTTGGTGAGCAACCCAGGTGCGTGCAGATCCCGATCAGCAACAGAATTTCCGGCTTGATCGAGCGCACCTCAGGGTCGACATAGGTGGGTTGCGTGGAGTTTTTGGAGGTCGGATCGGAGAGCTGGCCCTCGATCTTCTTGAGATTCCCCAGAATTTCCTCGGTACGGCGGACAATGAACACCGGCTGGCCGCGCCACTCAGCAATCATCTGCTGTCCTGGCTCGATTTTGCTGACATTCACTTTCACCGGTGCACCAGCGGCTTTCGCCTTGGCACTGGGAAACCATGACCCCACGAACGGGACCGCAGCCCCCACCGCTCCTGCAGCACCCACCACGGATGTGGCTGCTACCAAGAAGCGACGCCGGCCTGCATTCACGCCGTCATTGCTCATTCAGTCCTCTCCCATCAGCTTTTGTGGCCTGTTAAATCAGGCATCTACTAAATAAATCAATGTTACTTATAAAAATTTTGCCGAGATGGTAATGAAAAGCCCCAATTCTGACAAGGGAATTACCCGGAGCTCATACCCTCAAGCCTTGCAGTATAGGGGGTCTACAGAAGTGGCAAGTTGTCGCAGCGCAATTCTTTGATAAATCGCAGGCATAAAAAAACGCCCGCTTCCGTGAGGAGGCGGGCGTTCTTTTTGAACGCGAAAGCGGAATTAACGCTTCGAGTACTGCGGACGCTTACGCGCTTTACGCAGACCAACTTTCTTACGTTCAACTTCACGGGCGTCGCGAGTAACGAAGCCAGCTTTGCGCAGAGCGCCACGCAGGGTTTCGTCGTAGTCCATCAGAGCGCGAGTGATACCGTGGCGGATTGCGCCAGCTTGACCACTTACACCACCGCCGATCACGGTGACGTAGATGTCGAACTTCTCGACAGTCTCAGTCAGCTCCAGCGGCTGGCGAACTACCATGCGGGCAGTTTCACGGCCGAAGAAGTTTTCCAGCGAACGGTTGTTGATGGAGATGTTACCAGTACCCGGACGCAGGAAAACGCGTGCGGTTGCGGTCTTGCGACGGCCAGTGCCGTAATTTTGAGTCGCCGACATAATGTACTATTCCGTTAAAACTTCAGTTCTTGGGGCTGCTGAGCAGTATGTGGGTGTGCAGCGCCCGCATAGACTTTCAGCTTACGGTACATGTCGCGACCCAGTGGGTTTTTAGGCAGCATGCCTTTAACCGCGGTCTCGATCACGCGCTCAGGGGCTTTAGCGATCAGCTTTTCAAAGTTGATCGACTTGATGCCGCCCGGGAAACCGGAGTGGGAGTAGTACATTTTGTCAGTGGTTTTAGCACCGGTAACACGAATCTGCTCAGCGTTGATTACGACGATGTAGTCGCCGGTGTCAACGTGAGGAGTGTACTCAGGCTTGTGCTTGCCACGCAGACGGCTCGCGATTTCGGTGGCCAGACGACCCAGGGTCTGACCAGCAGCGTCGACGACAAACCAGTCGCGCTTTACTGTTTCCGGTTTAGCAGTAAAAGTTTTCATTCTTTATAGCCTCAGGGGCCGCCCTGTAAATTAGACGGCGGATCTTACTGAATAGTGCGTACTTTGACAAGTCAAAGGCAGCCGGATACAGACGCTTTCGGGGGCTCGGGTCGGCGCGTCCGTTCAACGGCAAGATTCTTCGGCGGCGGCGCATCACTTCCACTGCAGAAAGAGGTCGGCAATTATGCAGATTGCGAAAAATATTTCAACCTGCTTTTATGATTGTTTTGCCCAAGGAGCACCCGATGGACTATCGCCAGCTAGGCCGTACCGACCTGAACGTGAGTGCAATCTGCCTCGGCACCATGACCTGGGGCGAGCAAAACACTGAAGCTGAAGCCTTCGCCCAGATCGAACGGGCCAAGCAAGCCGGGATCAATTTCATCGACACCGCCGAGATGTACCCGGTGCCGCCAAAAGCCGAAACCTACGCTACCACCGAGCGCTACATCGGCAATTACTTCAAAAGTCGCGGCGACCGCGCCGACTGGATTCTCGCCAGCAAGATCGCAGGTCCGGGCAACACCATCGACTACATCCGCGACAAGAACCTGCGCCACAACCGTCAGCACATCACTGAAGCCGTCGATGCCAGCCTCAAGCGCCTGCAGACCGATTACATCGACCTGTACCAATTGCACTGGCCAGAGCGCAGCACCAATTTTTTCGGACAGCTGGGCTACAAACACAAGATCGAAGCGAACCTGACCCCGCTCGAAGACACCCTCGAAGCACTCGACGAGCAGGTAAAGGCCGGCAAGATCCGCCACATCGGCCTGTCCAACGAAACACCGTGGGGCACCATGCGTTTTCTGGCGCTGGCCGAAGCCCGTGGCTGGCCGCGCGCGGTGTCGATCCAGAACCCGTACAACCTGCTCAACCGCAGTTTTGAAGTGGGTCTGGCGGAAATCGCCATCCGCGAACAGTGCGGCCTCCTCGCCTATTCGCCGCTGGCGTTCGGTTTCCTGTCAGGCAAGTACGAAGGTGGCGCTCGTCCACCGAAGGGCCGCCTGAGCCTCTACAGCCGCTTCAGTCGCTATTTCAATGCGCAATCGGAAGCAGCGTGCAGCCGTTATGTGGCGCTGGCCCGTGAACACGGTCTGGATCCGGCGCAAATGGCATTGGCGTTCGTGACGCAGCAACCGTTCGTCACCAGCAACATCATTGGGGCGACGACGCTTGAGCAACTGGACAGCAACATCGCCAGCTTCGACCTGAAGCTGTCGGATGAAGTGCTGGAAGGGATTGAGGCGATTCACAAGGATCATCCGAATCCTGCGCCTTGATTAATTCATAGACCCAATCGCGAGCAGGCTCACGCCTACAAGGGAACGCATTCCAAATGTAGGAGTGAGCCTGCTCGCGATAGCGGTCTGACAGTCACCAGAATTTCAAAGCGACCGCGCAATGATCTCCTTCATGATTTCATTGGTGCCGGCATAGATCCGTTGCACCCGCGCATCCGCCCACGCCCGGGCCACCGGGTATTCCCACATGAAGCCGTAGCCACCATGCAATTGCACGCACTCGTCGAGCACCTTGCATTGCAGGTCGGTGCCCCAGTATTTCGCCATCGCCGCTGTCGGCACATCCAGTTTGCCTTGCAGGTGCAGCTCCAGACACTTATCGACGAAGACCCGACCGATCTGAATCTCCGTGGCCATCTCAGCCAATTTGAATCGGGTGTTCTGAAAGTCGGCAATCGCCTTGCCAAAGGCTTTGCGATCACGGGTGTAATCCAGCGTCCACTGCAATGCCGCTTCGGCTGAAGCCAGCCCACCGATCGCCACGGTCAGGCGCTCCTGCGGCAATTCCTGCATCAGATAAGCGAATCCGGCCCCAGCCTGACCCAAGAGGTTTTCCTTCGGCACACGCACGTCCTGGAAGAACAATTCCGACGTATCCTGGGCCTTCATTCCGACCTTCTCCAGGCGTTTGCCCTTCTCGAAGCCCGGCGTGTTCGCTTCGACCAGAAACAGGCTGGTGCCCTTGGCGCCGGCCTTGGGATCAGTCTTGGCGACAACGATCACCAGGTCTGCGAGAAAACCGTTGGTGATAAAGGTTTTCGAGCCGTTGATCACATACTCGTCACCGTCCAGCACAGCGGTGGTTTTCACGCCTTGCAGATCGGAACCCGCGCCCGGCTCGGTCATGGCGATGGCCGTAACCATCTCGCCCGAAACCAGTTTCGGCAGGTATTTGTGCTTCAGCGCTTCGCTGCCGTAATGCAGGATGTAAGGCGCGACGATGTCGGAATGCAACGAGAAGCCGATGCCGGTCAGGCCCAGCCGACCGACCTCTTCGATCACCACGGCGCTGTAGAGAAAGTCCGCGCCCAGCCCGCCGTACTCCTCCGGAAGGTGCGAGCAAAGCATCCCCGCCTCCCCTGCCTTGTTCCACAGCTTGCGGTCGATATGGCCTTGTTTCTCCCATTGCGCGTGATACGGCACGGCCTCTTTCTCAAGGAACGTTCGTACGCTGTCGCGAAACAATTCGTGCTCGGAGCTGAACAAGGTTCTGGGGATCATGCGGCACCTTACTTTCTTGTTGGAGGATTATGGCCTTCAGAGACTAAGCCTCCCCTCTGACACAGGACACTGGACACATCCGACAAAAAATAAGACGATCCAGCCGTCTGGTGACCACTTTCCCTTATAAAAACAAAACAAAAGTTGAATTATGTCCAAGCAAGTCTCCACGCCCTTGCGGCGCGTCAGCATCCTGGCAATCGACCGGGTTTTCGCTTACACCCTCATGCAGGCCAAGGATTTTTTCCATGTGGCCAGCCTCCGTTACGGCAAACAACTGGGCCACGGCCTGACGCCGGCGTTTGAAACACGAATCGTCAGCCCCGATGGCAAACCGGTGAAAAGCTTCAGCGATGTCGTCATGCCGGTGGATGGTGGTCTGGAAAACACCGATATCATCATCCTCCCGGCGTTCTGGGATGATTTCGAGACCTTGTGCAGCCGTTATCCACAGATCCTGCCTTGGCTGCGCGAGCAACATGCCCGCGGCGCTGTGCTGTGCGGCGAAGCCACTGGCGTGTTCTGGCTGGCCGAAGCCGGGTTGCTCGATGGCAAGGAAGCGACGACCTACTGGCGTTTCTTCAATGCCTTTGCCGAACGCTTTCCGAAGGTCTACCTCAATCAGGACAAGCACCTGACCGACGCCGATAACCTTTACTGCGCCGGCGGCACCACATCGGCCTGCGACCTCTATATCTACCTGATCGAGCGTTTCTGCGGTGCCAACGTGGCGCAAGCCGTGGCCCGCGACATTCTCTATGAGGTGCAGCGCAGCTATGCGCCGGGGCGTATCGGTTTCGGCGGGCAGAAGCTGCATCAGGACGTGATCATCCTGCAGATTCAGCACTGGCTCGAAGAGCATTTCGCCGACAAGTTCCGCTTCGAAGACGTCGCCCGCGAGCATGGCATGAGCATCCGCAATTTCATGCGGCGCTTCCAGACCGCCACCGGCGACAAGCCGCTGCACTACCTGCAACGCCTGCGCATCGAGACGGCCAAGGGCTTGTTGTCCGGCAGCCGCAAGAGCATCAAGACCATCAGTTATGAGGTCGGTTACGACGACGCGAGTTTCTTTGCGCGGTTGTTTCGCCAGCACACGGAGCTGTCGCCGAACCAGTATCGGCAGCAGTTCCAACAGGCTGCGTAGCCTTCTGTCCACACACAAACCCTGTGGGAGCTGGCTTGCCAGCGATGGCGTCGTGTCAGGTGATACTTATTTCTCTGACGAACCGCTATCGCTGGCAAGCCAGCTCCCACAGGGATCGCAGTACATTCGGATTTTTCTTCAGCGCATAAAAAAGGGCCTGCAATCGCAGGCCCTTTTTTTGTTTTGCGAATCTGTTTAAGGCTTGTGCGCCCGCGACAGGAACTCGTGCGATTGCATCTCCAGCAATCGGCTCAACGTGCGCTGGAACTCGAAGTTCAAACGTCCGCCGGTGTACAGATCCTTCAGCTCGACTTCAGCAGAAATGATCAGCTTGACGTTACGGTCGTAGAACTCGTCGACCATGTTGATGAAGCGGCGAGCGATGTCGTCGGTGGTGACGCTCATCTGCTCGACACCGCTGAGCAGCACGGCGTGGAAGATTTTGCCCAGCTCAATGTAATCGTTCTGGCTGCGCGGGCCGTCGCACAGTTCGCGGAAGTCGAACCACGCCACGTCATCGCAAGTACGCAGGGCGCGGATCTCGCGGTTTTCGATGATCAGTACATCGTTCTCGACCGCGGCAGTGCATTCCGGCGTCAGTGCCTTGAAGCTCTTGCGCAGGCTTTCGTGAGCGGCTTCATCGAGCGGATAGTGGAACAGCTCCGCTTGTTCGAGGTGACGCAGACGATAGTCGACGCCGCTGTCGACGTTGACGATCTCGGTGTTCTGCTTGATCAGCGCAATGGCTGGCAAGAAGCGCGCACGCTGCAGACCGTCCTTGTACAGGCCGTCCGGGACGATGTTCGAGGTCGCGACCAGGGTCACGCCATTCTTGAACAGCTCTTCCATCAGCGTGCCGAGGATCATCGCATCGGTGATGTCAGACACGAAGAACTCATCGAAGCAAATCACCCGCGACTCAGTCGCGAAGCGCTTGGCGATGATGGTCAGCGGGTTTTTCTCGCCGCCGAGGGTTTTCATTTCTTCGTGCACGCGCTTCATGAAGCGGTGGAAGTGGGTACGGGTCTTTTCCTTGAAAGGCAGCGCTTCGAAGAAGGTGTCGACCAGGTAAGTCTTGCCGCGACCTACGCCGCCCCAGAAATACAGGCCCTTGACCGGCGTCTGATCTTTTTTGCCGAACAGTTTGCTCAGCAGACCCGGCTTGTTCTGATCGGCGGCGATCAGATCCTCGTACAAACGCTGCAAATGACGCACAGCAGTTTCCTGCGCGGCGTCATGGAAGAAGTCCGGGCGTTTCAGATCAGCTTGGTATCGTTCTAGGGGCGTCATAATTCGTTAGCAAGGCAACAAAAACGGGCCGTCACTGTAGCGACGGCCCGTAGGAATGGCAATCGGCCCTTGGTCGGGTCGTGCCGCCGATTAGTCCTGAACCGGGGTCAGCGCGACGCGCAAAGCCTCGATGGCTGCGTCCCGCGCAGCAGCGTCGGCGAACGCCGGGCTGTCACCAACGCACTCGCCTTCCAGCCAGACGCTGAAGCTCAGGTCTTCGCTGCGCACGTCCAGCGGCTGACCGGATTGCAGTTGCTTGGTCACCCGGCCTGCGGTTTTGCCGTCAGCGAAGTTGCGCGACAGCAGCAGTTGCTCGCCATCGGCTGCCAGCAGACGGAAACGGAAGCTGCCGTCGTCTTCGCGGAAGCTGACGAAACGCGCGGCTTTCGCGGCTTTCTTCTTGGTGGTCGCAGCAACCTGAACCTGATTGACGAAGGAGCGCAGGCCAACGGCTTCGCGCAGTTCGTTGAGGAACGGCGTTGCCACGGCGCGGGCCTTCTTGGCACCGATCTGCAGAATGTCTTCCAGATCCGCCGGGCGCTCGATCAACTGGTGATACTTGTCGCGCGCTTCGCCGAGATCGTTGTCGAGCAACTGGAACAAACGGTTCTTCGCCTCGCCCCAACCCAGACCGCCCAACAGTTCGCTGCGGAATTCGTCAGCCTGCGCCGGCGTGGCAAACGCCTGGAACAGCGTGAACAGGTGCGAATTGTCCGGATCCTTGGCTTCGCCTGGCGCTTTGGAGTCGGTGACGATCCGCGAAATCGCGTCCTTCATCTCTTTGGCGCTGGAGAACAACGGGATGGTGTTGTCGTAGCTCTTCGACATCTTGCGACCGTCGAGGCCTGGCAACGTCGCCACGCTTTCTTCGATCAGCGCTTCGGGCATGGTGAAGAATTCTTTGCCCTGACCGAACAAGTGGTTGAAACGTTGGCCGATGTCGCGGGCCATTTCCACGTGCTGGATCTGGTCACGACCGACCGGCACCTTGTGCGCGTTGAACATCAAAATGTCCGCCGCCATCAGCACTGGATAGCTGTAGAGGCCCATGGTGATGCCGGCGTCCGGGTCTTCACCGGTTTCGACGTTTTTGTCCACCGACGCCTTGTAGGCGTGCGCGCGGTTGAGCAGGCCCTTGGCCGCGACGCAGGTCAGCAGCCAGGTCAGCTCAGGGATTTCCGGGATGTCGGACTGGCGGTAGAACGTCACGCGGTCGACATCGAGGCCACCGGCCAGCCAGGTCGCGGCGATTTCCAGACGCGAGCGCTGGATGCGCAGCGGGTCATCGCATTTGATCAGGGCGTGGTAGTCGGCAAGAAAGTAGAACGAGTCGGCATTGCTGTCGCGGCTGGCAAGGATCGCCGGGCGGATGGCGCCGGCATAGTTGCCCAGGTGCGGCGTGCCGGTGGTGGTGATGCCGGTGAGGATACGGGTACGGTTCGTCATGGGTAATCGCTTGTCAGACTGCAATCAATTCGAGAGACGCGGCAGGATCAGATCCTTGAGATCGGTCAGCTTGCCATGAAAAAAGTGTCCGCATTCTGCCACTTTCAGCAGCTCATGGGGGCGCTGGAGTTTTTCCGACCAGTCGTAAACCAGTTGCGGATCGATGACTTCGTCGGTTTCCGGCTGGATCACCGTGAGTTCGCCGTGTTGCGGCAGTTGATCCTGCTCGCCAAGACGCATCACCGCCGGCGCGACCATGAACAGGTGCTTGAGCTGCACGCCTTGCGCTTCGAGACGGCCACCGAGACTTGCTGCAACAAATCCGCCGAAGGAGAAACCGAACAGGGTCAGCGGTAGATCCGGGTGCTTTTCCCGCAGCCATGCGGCGGCAGCCTGGGCATCGTCGACTTCACCGGTGCCCATGTCGTGGGAACCTTCACTGGCACCCACGCCGCGATAGTTGAAGCGCAAGGTGATCAGGCCGGCGTCGCGCGCGGTGCGCTGCAGGGTCGAGACGACCTTGTTGAGCATGGTGCCGCCCTGCACCGGGTTCGGATGGCAGATCAGCGCGATGCCGATTGGCTGCTCGTTATCCAGGTACAACGCTTCGATTTGGCCGACGGGGCCGGCAATCACTACAGGGGTTTCACGCATCAGCAAGGAAGGAACTCCGTGACCTCGAATCGGGTCGACTCGTCTAGCAAATTGTCTGTGCCAATCTATTGCGAGTGAATCGCGGTATACAGCGCAGGTTCGAGCCGTTAACGTAAAGCAAAGCCGTTTATAGAGGAAGGACTCGTGGAACACTCGCTCTTAGTTTGGTTGTTACCGACTCTTGCCCTGGTTGTGGGTGTCGCCATTGGATTCCTGATCGCGCGCGTTGCGCCGAACGCCGCACCGAGCCGTACGCAGCGTCAACTGGATGATATCCAGGAGCGTTTCGACAGTTATCAAAACGAGGTGGTCACCCACTTCAACAGCACCGCGATGCTGGTCAAGAAGCTGACCCAGAGCTATCAGGAAGTGCAGGATCATCTCGCCGAGGGTGCCAATCGTCTGGCCCTGGACGAGCAGACCCGCCAGCGCCTGATCGCTGCCCTGCACGCTGACGCGGCGCAGGCGCCACGTGAACGCCTGACGCCACCGCGCGATCAGGAGCCGCCACGCGACTACGCACCGAAGACGCCGAACTCACCGGGCATGCTCGATGAGCACTATGGCTTGAAGAAGTAATCAGTCTTCGCTGACAAACAAAAAGCCCCCGGACAGTGATGTGTCCGGGGGCTTTTTTGTATCTGATAGTTTTGTGCGGCCGACTTGATCGCCATCGCGAGCAGGCTCACTCCTACATTTTGAAATGCATTCCCCTGTAGGAGTGAGCCCGCTCGCGAAGGGGCCAGCACAGGCCAGACAAAAAAATGCCCGATCACCGGATCGGGCATTCTTCATTCAGGCAAGCGCTTATGGATACTGCTGAACAGTGCCCGGCTGTTGCTGCTGACCACCATATTGCTGGCCCGGAATCGCCTTCAGGTTGACTTCAACCCGACGGTTCTGCGCCCGGCCATTGACGTCGCCGTTGCTGGCAATCGGATTATCCGGACCGGCACCACGGGCCGTCAGGTTGGCACCGCTGACGCCTTGCGAGGTCAGGTAGGTCGCCACGCTCTGCGCACGACGCTGGGACAGGTCCATGTTGTGCTGGCGGCTGCCGGTGCTGTCGGTGTAACCGACGATCTCGATCTGATTCTGGTTGAACTCTTTCAGCGAGTTGGCCAGATTGTTCAGCGGTTGATAGAAGCTGGACGCGATGTTCGCCGAGTCGGTCGCGAAGGTGATATTGCCTGGCATGATCAGCTTGATCTGATCGCCCTGACGCTGCACTTCAACCCCGGTGTTGGCCATGCTCGCGCGTAGCTTGGCTTCCTGCTTGTCAGCGTAATAACCGTAACCGGCCGCCGAAGCCCCCACCACCGCCGCGCCGATCAAGGCACCTTTGCCGCGATTGTTATGGTCGATGGCAGCACCGGCCAAAGCACCGGCCAGCGCACCGAGACCACCGTACTTGGCGGTTTTGCTCATGCCTTGAGAGCCACCATCGGCCTGGCCCTGATTGTCATACGGATTAGGCGAGGCGCAGCCGGACAGCAAGGCCACGGCGGTAGCGACAATAATCAAACGACGCTTGGTGAACATGGAGAGCTCCTACTTTTGCATTCTATGACGGCCATTTTTGGCAATGGACCTGTGCGGGCGTTGGATCATGACAATGCACAAAAATTCCGCCGGGCACTCGTGACAAAATATTTACGCCCGCACAAAAGGGTTCTCGCGCATTTCATCGCCCAACCGTGTATCCGGACCGTGCCCGGTCACCACTGTTGCGTCTTCGTCCAGGGTATACAGCCGCTGTTTGATCGAACGCACGATGGTCGCCTGATCGCCGCCCCACAAATCCGTACGTCCTACGCCACGACGAAACAGCGTGTCGCCGGCAATCAACAGCTTAGCCTCGGAAAACCAAAAGCTCATGGAACCGGGGGTATGTCCCGGCGTATGCAGGGCCACGCCGCAACCACAGGCCAGTTCTTCATCATCGTTTAACCAGCGATCTGGCGATGGCACCGGAGTGTATGGCACACCGAACATCTGACACTGCATCTCGAGGTTGTCCCAAAGAAACTGGTCTTCCTTGTGCAAATGCAGGGTCGCGCCGGTTTTTTCCTTCATCTGCCCGGAAGCAAGGAAATGATCGAGGTGCGCGTGGGTGTGGATGATGCTGACCACTTTCAGGCCATGCGCATCGAGGCGCGCCATGATCAGGTCAGGGTTGCCGCCCGGGTCGACGACAATGGCTTTTTTGGTCAGCGGGTCGCCGATGATCGTGCAATTGCACTGCAACGGGCCAACAGGGAAGGTTTCGCGGATCAGCGCTGGTTTTGCAACGGTCATGGGCAATCCTGAGCCAAGGTTCGAAGCGGCAGATCGGCGATTTTACCGCCGTTAGATCATTAACCCCAGCTCCTTGGCCCGCGCCACGGCTTGGGTGCGCCGCTCGACACCCAGCTTGCTGTTGATGTGGCTCGCATGGGTTTTCACCGTGTGCAGTGAAATGAACAACTGCTCGCTGATCTCCTGGTTGGAACAACCTTGGGCGATCAGTCGCAGCACCGCCAGCTCACGACTGCTGAGCTGTTCTGCTGCCGGACACTCGGGCACCGGACGGGTGGTAGACGGGGCAATGTGTTCGAGCAATTGCTGGCCAACCGGGTTCGTCACGTTAGCCGCCAATTGCCCGCGCACCCAGTCCGGATGTTCCTTGAGCAAGCCATCGAAGGGTTGCAGCACGCCGCCCGCTGCGGCATCCAGCGCCAGGCTCAAAGTCTTGCGCGCTTCCGGCTCGCGACCACCGGCCAGCAGCAACGCCACTTTCTGCGTCAACGCCATCACACTGAGCAACTGGCGGCCGGTTTGCTGGCCGTTTTCATGCAACACGTTCAACCGCCCTTCGGCGAGCATCGGTTGCCCTTGAATCATGTCGAGCAGTGCCTGTTGCAGTTCGACATGCAAGGGCAACTGCGGATGAAATTCCGGTGGCGCGGCAGCACGTTCGCCGGTGTAGGTCTGGCCCAGTCGCGCCAGCCAGGCTTCGGCCAGATCGGTGCGGCCCTGGGCCAGCCACAGTTCGCATTTGACCAGCGTGATCATCGCCAGATAGTAGATCGGCGGCACGTCCCAGATATGCATCAGCCGTTCGGCTTCGGCCAATTCCGCAAAAGCACCGGCGAACTCGCCTTTGGCGCCATCCAGCCGGGCGATCACACAATGGCCGATCAACACGCTGATATCGCGACAGGCGCGCGCCTCTGCGATCCCGCTCAGCAGGGGCCCGCGCGCGGCCTGGGGTTGCAGGCGCATCGCCAGCAGAAAGCCCTCGTATAACGTCAGACGCGCACGTACGGCGTACAAACGTTGCGCCGACAACCCGCGCAAGCGCTCCAGCCCTTGGTGCACTTCCGTGAGCGCACGGAGAATTTCACCTCGCGATTGCAGAACCCGCGCCCGGTCGTAATGCGCCAATGCTTCAAACAAGGGATTGCCGACCCGCTGCGCCAGCTCAAGGGATTCGCGGTTCAAGCCCCGCGCGCGCCACAGATCGCCATCGGCAATGGCCAGATTCGACAAGGTCGACAAGCACATCAACCGCTGACCGTAGCGCTTGGCCGGCAGGCTTTCGAGCGCTTCGCTGCAATAGCGCAGCGTCAACTCTCGATGCCCGCGTCCGCGAGCAATGATTCCGCTGAGTGCCAGCCATTGCGCCAGCATCGACTTTTGCGCAGTGGCAGAAGGCGCTGGCAGAAAACGGCTCAGATGACTGGACAACTCTTCGGCGGCATCGAGCTGACAGGCCAGCCCCAGCGCCCAACTGTAGAGCACGATCAAGCGTGGCGTGCTGATCAGCAGACTGTCTGGCAAATCCATTTTCCAGCGCAGCAACATGCCGATGTTTTGCTCGGCAAGCAGTTGTTCTTCGGAGAGGTTCTGCACCAGATTCGCTGCCACGTCGAGATGGCCGGCGCGCAAGGCCTGCTCCACCGCTTCGTCGAGCAGCCCCTGCGCGTTGAACCAGCGGCAGGCGCGCAGATGCAGGGTCGCCGGCGGCACCATCGCCTGCGCGATCGGACGACTGCGCAGCAAGTCGGAAAATAAATGGTGATAGCGATACCAGTGGCCATGTTCGTCCAGTGGCACCAGAAAGACTTGGTGTGCGAGCAGGAAACGCAGGATTTCGGCACTGTCATGGGCTTCGCGCACGGCATCGCAGAGTTCGCTGCAAAAGCGCTCCTGTGGCGCCGTGTCGTAGAGAAATGCCTGCACTTCGGCCGGCAAACAATCGATGACCTCTTCCAGCAGATAGTCGCGGATCAGCCCTTCCCCGCCGTTCAACGCTTGCGGCAACACCGCATCGCTGCCGGCCTCGGCCACCGCCAGCAGCCAGAAACGCAAACCCGCGACCCAGCCTTCGCTGCGCTGAATCAGGCTTTCCAGGGCTTCACCGCGCAGAGACGTGCTGTGCCTATCGAGCAGGCTCAGTGCTTCGTCGTGGGTCAGGCGCAAATCCTGTTCATGCAATTCGAGCAACTGTCGCGACAGGCGCAAGCGCGCCAGATGCCAGTCCGGTCGCTGCCGGCTGGTAACCATGACCAGCAGGCCATCGGGCAAATGATTGAGGAAGAATTGCAGGCAACGGTCAAGAACCGGGCCTTGAGCGAGATGGTAATCGTCGAGCAACAGCAGCAACGGCGCCGCCGGATCAAGTTGCAGCGCCAGTTCGTCGAGCAAGCCATCGAGCCATTCCTCGAAGGCAAATGGCTGATGCCGTTGGCGCATTTTCAGCAGGCCCAACGCGCGGCTGCCCAACTGTGGAAAGTAGTCCTGCAGGCCTTCGAGCAAGCGTTCGAGAAACCGCCCCGGGTCGCTGTCCCGTGGGCTCAGACCCAGCCATAAACTTTGCCAATGCGCTGGCAGGCTCTGACAAAACTCCACCGCCAGCGAACTCTTGCCAAACCCGGCCGGGGCGCTGACCAGCAACAGTCGCCCACCGAGCCCGGCTTGCAGGCGCTCGCAAAGTCGTGGTCGCAGCACGTATCCGTCGGGGAGTGGCGGGCGAAAAAAACGCCCGTCCAATGCCGTGACGGCAACACTTGCGGGACCCGGAAGTGGGGACAGATCAGTCATGGCCGGCTCTTGTTCGAATTGCTGTTGGCGGCGTTGCAGATGTCCGCAGACTAGCCTTAAACGAAGAGGGAATGAAGGTTGCTGCTACAAATGGCTACAAAAAAGCTACACAGCGCCGACAAAAACCGGCATCACCGCGGCATCGCGCCCCCGATGAACCCCTGTAGGAGCTGCCGCAGGCTGCGATTTTTTGACGTTGTTTTGCCCTCCCCCTCAAAAAAAGCAGGATCAAAAGATCGCAGCCTGCGGCAGCTCCTGCACAAGCAGGGAAATCTGATCGAAAAAAAACGCCCCGAACCAGTCGGGGCGTTTTTCACGAGGATGCGGCCTCGGGTTTACAGCGGTTTAGCGGACGCCATCCTGACGCAGTGCGGCCGGGGTGAAATCGCTGGTGGTAGCAGTGAAGCCGAAGTCATATGCCTGCTTCTCTTCGTTCTTCATGCCCAGAGCCAGATAACGGCCGGACTGCAGGTCGTAGAGGGTTTCCAGGGCGTACCACGGCACTTGCTTGTCGTAGTAGTTCTCGGCATGCGCCTCGGCCACACGCCACAGCTGACCACGACCATCGTAATGGTCGATCACCGCGGCTTGCCAGGTGTCTTCGTCAATGTAGAAGTCACGCTTGGCGTAGATGTGGCGCTGACCTTCCTTCAGGGTCGCGACCACATGCCAGACGCGGCGCAGCTCGTAACGCGCCAGATCCTGGTTGATGTGACCGGCCTTGATGATGTCAGCGTATTTCAGCTTCGGATCGTCGAGCTTGTAGCTGTCGGAGGCAATGTACATCTCTTTCTTGCCTTCGAGCTTCCAGTCGTAGCGATCCGGTGCACCGTTGAACATGTCGAGGTTGTCGGAAGTACGCAGGCCATCCGCCGCGGTACCCGGGCCGTCATAGGACACTTGTGGCGCGCGACGCACGCGGCGCTGACCGGCGTTGTAGACCCACGCTGAGCGCGGTTCCTTCACTTGGTCGAGAGTCTCGTGCACCAGCAACACGCCACCGGCCAGACGTGCCGGCGCGGTCACTTTCTGCTTGAAGTAGAACAGGATGTTGCCCGGATTCGCCGGATCGTAGTCCTTCATCTTGTCGCGGAACACGAACTGATCCTGGAAGTACACCAGGCTGTACGAGCCGTTCGGTTGCGGCGTGGCCTGAGTCACCAGACGGGTCACGCTGCCGCCGCGATAGCGGGTGATGTGGTTCCAGATGACTTCCACACCGGTTTTCGGAATCGGGAACGGCACGGCGGTATCGAAGTTTTCCAGACCGTTGCCGCCGGACACCAGATTGGTGGTGGTGGCGTTTTTCTTGATGGCGGCGAACACGTCATCCGGCACGGTCGCACCGCGATGGGACGGATACACCGGCATCTTGAAGGTGTCCGGGTAACGCTTGAACATCGCGTACTGCCCCGGCGCGAGTTTGTCCTTGTACTTGTCGACGTCTTTCGCCGTGATGGTGAACAGCGGTTGCTCACTGGCGTATGGATTGGACAGGAAACCCTTGCTGTCGACCGAGCCGGCATTCTTCGGCAGTGGCTTCCAGGCAGGAATGGAACCATCGGCATTACCAGCCATTTCGGCGCCCATCGGCGTCAGGCTCTTGCCCAGTTTGTCGGCTTCGGCGGCAGGTACCGCGGCCATGACACCGGTCGCCAGCAGCGACAGACCCAGAACACCGGCGTGGAACAGACTCTTTGTTATTTTCATATGTGTGTTCGTCCTGAAATGCAGTGCTTAGAAGTTCACGCCGAAGCTGAGCGCAACGAAGTCGCGATCATCCACGGTGGTGTACTTGCCATCGAAGAAGTTGGTGTAAGCCAGGCTCGCGGTGTAGGTGTTCTGGTATTCCGCGTCGACACCGAGGCTGACAGCCTTGCGACCTTCCTCGAAGTTGCCGCCAGGGCCAGGCGAGTAACCGCTGACGTCGTGGGACCAGGCCACGTTCGGCTTGAGGTTCACACCGGCGAACACGTCGTTGTATTCCCAGATGGCACGACCGCGATAGCCCCAGGAAACCGATGTGGTGAAGCCGTCATTGTCGCAATTGCGGCTGCGGTTGTTTTGCGGCGACCCAGGCCCTGCACCGTTGATGGTGCTGGCGTTGAGAATGTTGGAGCAGGTATTGATACCGCCAGTGGCCGGCAACTCACCCGGGCCATACACGGGATCGCGGCCATAACGCATGTCGGAACGGCTTTCCAGCCCGCCGACATAGGTCGCACCGACTTCACCGACCAGGGTCAGACGGCTGGCGCCCATGACCTGATCGAAGAAGTGCGTGAAGGTGGTCTGGATCTGGGTGATTTCCTTGCGTTCGTAACCGTGCAGATCCTGACCCGGCACGCCGTTGAGTAGCGAAGCGTTGGTCAGTGCACCGCCCAGTGGACGTACACCGGCAAACAGGATGTCGGTGGAGTTCAGCTGCACCGGCGCATTCGGACGGTAGCTGATCTCACCGCTCCACGCAGTGCCCGTAGGCAGGGTGGTGGAGAAGCTCAGGCCGTAGAGACGAATGTCTTCAGGGTATTCAATGAAGTATTGCGAGTTGCCCGCGACCAATAGGGGGGCGAGTGCGGCAAAAGGCCCCGGCAGCCCGCGCGCCGTGTTGTAGACAGATTGCGGCGCACCGGTGGCACTGAAGATCGGCGCACGGCTGTGGTAGTTCATGAAGTAGGCACCGAACTCGGTGTCCAGCGGTTCGTACATGTACTTGAAGGATGCGCCCCACTGGCCGCTGTCACGGGCATCGCGGTCGCCGCCACGGCGTACCAGAACACCTTCTTCGTTGACGTTGACGCCGTTGGCGGCCAACGGCCCCAAGGCGACGGCCGGAATCTGCGAACGTTTGTTCAGCACGCGCAGGTTGTCGTTGCAACCGTCGGCAACGATGTCCGGCTGCGAGAAGAACGTGCCGCAGTTGTCGACGACGGTCTGGTCCCATTCCAGTTGATAGAACGCTTCGGCCGAGAGGTTCTCGGTGAGACTCTGGGACACATAGAACATGTTGACCGGGATCAGGCCTTCCTTGATCTCGGCGCCCGGACGACGGAACGCCGACACGTCGATCGGGTTGATCGAGTTGATGCCGCCGCCGATGAAGGTACTTTCACCCCAGCTCACGACCTGCTTGCCCAGACGCACCGAGCCCGGCTGATCGGCAACCGAATAGTTGTGATAGACGAAGGCATCGAGGATCTGCCCGCCGGACGACTTGGCGCCTTCCTTGCGGTTGCTGTCACTGATGTCCTTGAACTGTCGGCTTTCGTCCTTGAGCTCGAAGTCGTACCAGTATTTGCCACGGACGAAGACACCGGTGTCGCCGTATTTCAGTTCAAGGTCATGGATGCCCTTGAAGATTTTCGAGAAGGTCTCGCCGCTCTTGAAGTTGGCGTGGCCGTCATCGGAGGTCTGCGACAGGCCATGGCCGCCGTTGTTGACGCCGATGAGGTTCTTGTTCGGGCTCTGAGTAGACCAACTGGCACCGATCGACAGAGAAGAGTCGAACTGGCCTTCGATTTCACCGACGTTGAAACTGACGCCGAATGCGGGCCCGGCGAGCGAAGAGGCAATGCTGACCGCCAGAGGCAGTTTTGCCCGGCGCCAGAACTGGTTTACTGAGGTCATCGACGCTACTCCATGTGCATTATTGTTATGGCAGTGAGTACTTTTAAAAACGCTGTGGAAGACCGGGCGCCAGGGCTGCCCGAAATCATTCCAAAGTTGCTCGCCCCGTTCAGTGCGTGTGCTCCGTTCTTAAAAATCCTTGAGCGGACTATAGCCAGCAGGTGGTACTGCTTGATCCCTCTAAAGTGTGATTTGCAGCTGCCGGCCACTCTGGAACAGTCCTTTCGCCAGTCCGACACGTGTCGGCACGGCAAGGATGGCTGAATTTTTCGATTTCACAAGGCAAGCGCTTGCTTGGTGGGCCTGGCGCGCCGTTTTCGGCGCGCCGGCAGACACTTAAAGTGTCGAGAGGAAGGTACTGTTGTTAGCCTGCCATTCGGTGATGTCGAGGCGGATGCGCTTCTTGTCGAGCTTGCCGACACTGGTCTTGGGAATTTCGGTAACAAGGGCGATCTGACTCGGAATCGCCCACTTGCTCAGGTGCCCCAATTCCACAAATGGCTTGAGGTGTTCCTTGAGCTCGCGCGCCCCGATCACGTGCCCTTCGCGGATTACCAGCAGGGCAAACGGCCGCTCGCCCCACTGCGGATCGGCAATGCCCACCACTGCTACTTCGCGTACCGCGACGTGTCGGCTGATCAGGTCTTCGAGGTCCAGCGAGGAAATCCATTCTCCGCCGGTCTTGATCACGTCCTTGATCCGGTCGCGGATGTCGATCACGCCCATGCTGTCGAGCGTGGCGACGTCGCCGGTGTGCAGCCAGCCGCCGGCCCAGAGCTCGGCGCCCTTCTGCGGTTCGTTGAAATAACCTTCGGTCAGCCAGGGTGCGCGCAGCACCAGTTCGCCCTGGGTTTCTCCATCTGCCGGGAGAAAATTACCTTCAGTGTCGACGATCGCCGCTTCCACCAACGGCCCTGGCACACCGGCCTTGATCCTGTAGGTGGTGCGTTCATCTTCTGTGCCGGCCATCAGTTCGTCGTTTAGGTGAGCACAGGACACCAGCGGGCCGGTTTCCGACATGCCGTAGGCGGCGGTGAGCTGAATACCACGGGCCTTGGCGGTTTCATACAAGGTGCGGTTGAGTGCGCTACCGCCGATGACGATTTTCCAGCCACCGAAATCGGTGCTCTGCGCGCCTTTGGCGTTGAGCAGCATTTGCAGGATGGTCGGCACACAGTGAGAGAAGGTGACCTTTTCCTTGCGCCACAACTCCACGAGAAACTCCGGGTCGTAGCGCCCCGGGTAAACCTGTTTGAGCCCGAGCATGGTTGCCACGTACGGCAGACCCCAGGCGTGGACGTGGAACATCGGGGTGATCGGCATGTACACATCGTTGGTGCCAAGCAGGCGTACGCTGTCGATCGAGCCCATGATCGTCGACACGCCCATGGTGTGCAGCACCAGTTGCCGATGGGTGAAGTACACGCCTTTCGGGTTGCCGGTGGTGCCGGTGGTGTAGAACGTGGTGGCGACGGAATTTTCGTCGAAGTCCTGGAAATCGTACTGCGCACTAGCGGCGGCCAACAGTTGCTCGTACTCGCCGACCAGATTCGGCAAGTCGGCAGTTTTCTCCGGCAGATCGGTCAGCAGCAGGGTTTTCTCGACCGTGGTCAGGTGCGGTGCGATCGCTTGGTACAGGCCAACAAACTCGCTGTTGACCAGCACAAAGCGGTCCTCGGCGTGGTTCATGGTGTAGAGGATCTGTTCCGGCGACAGACGCACGTTGATCGTGTGAATCACTGCGCCAATCATCGGAATCGCAAACATGCATTCCAGATAACGGTGGCTGTCCCAATCCATCACCGCCACCGTGTCACCGGCCTTCACACCAGCCGCCGTGAGCACATTGGCCAGGCGTGCCACCCGTTCGATCAGCGTCGGGTAGCTGTAGCGCAACTGGTCACGGTAGATGATCTCGCGGGTTTTCTCGTAACGGGCGCCGGACATGAGCAGCCGTTTGATCAGCAATGGATACTGGTAGGCCCCATCGGCCGGGGGAATGACGCGAGTCTGCAACATAAGAATCCCTTTTCTGACTGCACGGTGTTGGCGTAGAGATTGGTACTCTAGAACCCTTATACGCCAGCCAAATCAGCCAAAGGAATGATTTGCAAAGCCGTACAAATGCTAGCTTTGCGCCAGCATTTGTCGGTTTTCGTCATTTGTCAGGCGGTTTGTCCTACAGCCTCTTCAGAAGGCGTGCGTGGGAAAACCACCGCAGCGAGGAAGGTCAATGCGCCGAAGCCCGCGAGAATCAAATACAGGCCTACGAAACCTTGGCGCGGTTCGACATAGGAAATCAGCGGAATCGCCGTGGCGCTGGCGCCGAACGATAAACAGTAACGCAGGGCGAAGATTCGCGATTGCCATTGCGGGGCGACGAAGTTGGCAACCATCGCATCGTTCACTGTTACCTGACCAAACACCACGAACATGAACGCTGCCCCAAGGGCGATCACCGCCCAGCCATCGGCGTATGCCAGTGCAAACAACAGCGGCGCCTGACACAGGGTCAGAACAATGAACGGCCATTTCAGGCTGAGGCGGTGCAGCACTCGGCCGATGCTCAACTGCGCGACCGCACCAAAGGCATAGGCCAGGCTGACAACCACGCCAAGGGTTTGCGGCGAAGCGAACAATTCATGCAGACGTTCCTGGAACAATTTCGGATAGGTCATGGTGGTGGCGTTGAACACTACGCCGCCAGTGGCCGTGGCCAGCGCCAGCACGCCGAACACCATGACCATCGAAATGCGCTGACCGGCGGCGCCTTTGAGCGGCGTGTGCGGGCGTTTCGGGATCGGTTCTTCTCGCACCTGCAAGGCGAAACCGACGCCCAACACAATCGCCACCGCGCCCGGTAACAGAAATGCCGAACGCCAGCCGAGCTGCGCCACCAGCAAGCCGGTGATCAGCGCCGAAAACGCCACGCCCAGATTGCCCCACATGCCGTTGATGCCGATTTCACGGCCACGGTTTTGTGCATAAGCGACCAACATCGCCGTGCCGACCGGGTGATAAATCGCCGCAAAAATACCGATCAGGGTCAGGCCGATCACCAGCATGGTCGGGCTGTTACTCAGGCCAGTGAAAATCGCCGAGGCGCCGATGCCGAAGAAAAACATCAGCATCATCTGCCGCCGGCTCCAGTGATCGCCCAGCCAACCGGCGGGTAGCGAGCAGGCCCCGAAAGCGATGAAGCCGCCCAGCGACAGGCCTATCAGCGCGGCATAGTCGAGGCCAAAGGCCTGGGTCATGCCGAGCACGGCGGCGGGAAAGATCAGCATGAACATATGATCGATCACATGGGCGGCGTTGATATAGCGAATGACGTTTCTGGATTGATTCATGGCGGCACGCTTTACGTTGTTGTGTGCCGCTTATGCTAAGTTGGCGAAAAAGCGCATTCCTGCCAAACAAGTCATCGAATCCGACATGTTGATCAGCCACTTCGAACACGGCCCGGTGAGCGCCTATCCCCGGGATTATCTGGACGGCGCGCACCAGCCGTTGCACCTGCATCGCGAGGCGCAATTGTTGTATGCCGTCAGCGGGATCATGCGCGTGGTCACGCAATCGGGTGCGTGGGTGATTCCGCCCAGCCGTGCAGTGTGGATTCCGCCCGAGGTGGCGCACGAGATTTTCATGAGCGGCGATGTGCAGATGCGCTCGCTGTTCATCGCGCCTGCGCTGTCGCCCGCCAGCCTGCAACAATGCTGCGTACTGGCCGTGACGCCACTGCTGCGCGAGCTGATCCTGCGTGCCGTGCAAGGGCCGCCGCATGCCGACAATCCCTTGATCCAGCAACTGATGCTCGAGGAGCTCGCCAGTCTGGAAAACCTGCCGCTGCACATTCCGATGCCGACCGATCGGCGCCTGCAGAACATTTGTCTGGCGCTGCTGCACACCCCGGATCACCCGAACACGCTGGAAGACTGGGCACAGCAGGTCGGCGCCAGTTCACGCACGTTGGCGCGGCTGTTTCAGCAACAAGTGCAGATGAGCTTCAACGCCTGGCGCCAGCAATTGCGCCTGATGGAAGCCTTGCCGCGCCTGCTCGCCGGGGACAGCGTGCAGCGTGTGGCGCGGGATTTGGGTTACGGCAGCGCACGGGCGTTCAGCGCGATGTTTCGCCGCTTGCTCGGGGAAAATCCCCGCGAATACCTCAATCACCTGAGCAAGCTCAGCGAGCTTGTGTAGGAGCTGTCGAGTGCAACGAGGCTGCGATCTTTTGACTTTGTTTTTTAAGATCAAGATCAAGATCAAAAGATCGCAGCCTTCGGCAGCTCCCACACAGTAGGATCAATGCATCTCGGTAAACGCGATTTTCACGCCGAGAGCGATCAGCACCGCGCCCATGGTGCGGTCGAACCAGTGGCCCATGCGGGCGAAACCGGCACGTACACGTTGCTGGCTGAACAGCATTGCCACCAGACAGAACCAAATCGCAGTCGCGACCGCCAGGTAAATACCGTAACCGGCCTGCACCGCCAGCGGCGTATGCGGGTTGATCACTACCGTGAACAGCGACAGGAAGAACAGCGTGGCTTTCGGATTCAGACCGTTGGTCACAAAGCCCGAGGTGAACGCGCCGCGAGCGGTGCGCACACCGGCCTCTTTGTGCAGATCATCCGTCACGGTTTTTGCCGGTTGCGCGCGCAGGGCCTTGAAGCCGATGTACAGCAGATAAGCCGCAGCGGCCCACTTCAAGGCGTTGAACAGCACGATCGACTGCGACACGATCAGGCCGATACCGAGCAGCGAATAACCGACGTGCAGGAAAATTGCCGTGCCCACGCCCAGTGCGGTCCAGGTGCCGGCGCGGCGACCGTGGGTCACGCTCTCGCGCACCACCACGGCAAAGTCCGGGCCGGGGCTGGCCACGGCCAACAGATGGATCAGTGCAACGGTCAAGAACTCGGTCCAGTACATGGGGGCTCCTTTCGGCCAAGCGTATCAATTTGTTTCATCTGGTAGGCTCGGCAGATTACGCCCTACGCTCAAAGCCTAAAAGGTACAGTTGATGACGAACACGCGCCGCGCGGTATTCCTTGATCACCCTTCGCTGGATCTCGGCGATCTGGACCTCAGTCCGTTGCGTGATTGTTTCAGCGATCTGCAATTGTTCGCCCAGACCTTGCCCGAGCAAGTCGCCGAGCGTTTGCAAGGCGCCACCGTGGCGATCAGTAACAAGATCCTGATCGACGCCGCCGCCATGGCCGCCAACCCTGATCTGAAACTGATCCTGATCACCGCCACCGGTACCAACAACGTCGACCTCGCCGCCGCCCGCGCCCACGGCATTACCGTGTGCAACTGCCAGGGTTACGGCACGCCGTCGGTGGCGCAACACACGATCATGCTGCTGCTCAACCTCGCCACACGCCTGGCCGATTATCAAAAAGCTGTGGGTGAAGGCCGCTGGCAGCAGGCCAGACAGTTCTGCCTGCTCGACTATCCAATCGTTGAGCTGGAAGGCAAAACTCTCGGGCTGCTCGGTCATGGCGAACTCGGCGGTGCCGTGGCGCGACTGGCCGAGGCGTTCGGCATGCGCGTGTTGCTGGGGCAGATTCCGGGGCGCCCTGCTCGCCCGGATCGCTTGCCGCTGGAGGAGCTGCTGCCGCAAATCGATGCCCTCACCCTGCACTGCCCGCTCAACGAGCACACCCGCCACTTCATCGGCGCCCGCGAACTGGCCTCGATGAAACCCGGCGCCTTCGTGGTCAACACGGCACGCGGCGGGCTGATCGATGAGCAGGCGCTGGCCGATGCGTTGCGCAACGGCCACCTCGGTGGCGCCGCGACAGATGTGTTGAGCGTCGAGCCGCCAACCAATGGCAATCCGCTGCTGGCCGCGGATATCCCGCGCCTCATTGTCACGCCGCACAACGCCTGGGGCAGTCGCGAAGCACGCCAGCGTATCGTTGGCCAATTGACCGAAAACGCCCAGGCATATTTCAGCGGTAAGGCGCTGCGGGTCGTCAGTTGATAAACTGCGGCACTTTTTTTTGAGGAGCAGTTATGGATCCGCGCAGTGAAGTACTGCTTCGTCAGCCCGAGTTGTTCCAGGGTTCGTTGTTGCTGGCCGGTTTGCCTGCCGATGATTTGCTCGGCCGTCTGCCCGACGCGTTCGGCTGGTGCTGGCATGCCGGCGATCAAGCCGCGCTGGACGCCCGTTTCGAAGGCCGCAGCCATTTCGGCGTGAACGTGCCGGAGCGTGAGTTCGACAGCGCCGTGGTGTTCCTGCCCAAGTCCAAGGACCTGACCGATTACATCCTCAACGCGGTGGCATCGCGTCTGGCCGGACGTGAGGTGTTTCTGGTCGGGGAAAAACGCAGCGGCATCGAAGGCGCGTCCAAGCAGCTCAACCCGTTCGGCAAACCGCGCAAGCTCGACAGCGCGCGGCACTGCCAGTTGTGGCAAGTGACTGTGGCCAATGCCCCGGAAGCGAAATCCCTGGAAAGCCTGGCGCAGACCTATGAATTGCCACTGGCTGAAGGCCCGTTGAAGGTCATCAGCCTGCCGGGCGTGTTCAGCCACGGTCGACTGGATCGCGGCAGCGCCCTGCTGCTGGAGCATCTGGACAAGTTGCCGAGCGGTCACCTGCTCGACTTCGGTTGCGGCGCTGGCGTGCTGGGCGCTGCGGTCAAACGTCGCTACCCGCACAATCAGGTCACGTTGCTCGATGTGGATGCGTTTGCCGCTGCCAGCAGCCGTCTGACGCTGGCGGCCAACGGTCTGGAAGCTGAAGTGCTGACGGGGGATGGTATCGATGCTGCGCCGATGGGTTTGAATGCGATTCTGAGCAACCCGCCGTTTCATGTCGGCGTGCACACCGATTATTTCGCTACGGAAAACTTGCTGCGAAAAGCAGCCAAACATCTGAAAAACGGCGGCGAACTGCGCTTGGTCGCGAACAGCTTCCTCAAGTATCAACCGCTGATCGAGGAGCATCTTGGCGTGTGTGCGATCAAGGCTGAAGGCAATGGTTTCCGCATTTACCGGGCCAAGCGCGGCTGAAAATTTGTTCTTGCCCAAACGGATTTGCCTAGGCAGAATCCGCTCCGTCCTAGGGGAGTAGTCTCCCACGAGCGCCAAGCTCGTCCGGCATACGTCAACATACTTGATCCTCAGATCATGGCGTATGCGACCCAAGCGTCCGCAGCAGACGGATCGCAGGGTTTGACAAGACCTATGACACGCACACCTTACCCGGGGCGGGAAGGCTGTACGTGTCATAGCCGTGTCGACCCGCCCCTTAGGAAATCCTGATGCTGGACTCGTTACTCGTTCCCACCGCAATCGTTGCCTTGGCCGAAATCGGCGACAAGACGCAACTGCTCGCGCTGATTCTCGCCGCTCGCTTCCGCAAACCCTGGCCGATCATTGCCGGCATTGTCGCTGCGACCCTGGCCAACCACGCAGCAGCCGGTGCGGTAGGCGCCTGGTTCGGCAGTTTCTTCTCGAATGCGACGCTGCACTGGATCCTCGCCGCGAGCTTCACGGCAACAGCGCTGTGGACGTTGGTTCCGGACAAAATGGACGACGATGAAACCAGCACCGCGCGCAAGTTCGGGCCGTTCCTGACCACACTGATTGCGTTCTTCCTGGCGGAAATGGGTGACAAGACTCAGGTCGCCACGGTGATGCTCGCCGCGCAATACCCGGATCTGTGGCTGGTGATTATCGGTACGACAGCGGGCATGTTGATTGCCAACGTGCCGGTGGTTCTGGCGGGTAATTTCGCTGCGGACAAATTGCCGCTAACGCTGATCCGTCGCCTCGCGGCTTCGGCATTCATGATTCTGGCGATCGTTGCGGTGTACAAGGCGATGCAGAGCAGTGGCTGGGTTTAACCCTGAGAGAAAGATCGTTCCCACGCTCCGCGTGGGAACGCAGCCGGGGAGGTTCTGCGTCCCCGCCTGGAACGCGGAGCGTCCCTTGAGGCATTCCCACGCAGAGCGTGAGAACGATCACCGACTCAGGACTTCGGGGCTTGTTCGTACAGCGGCATAACCTTCGGAATCGCTGCCTGCAACGCAGCAGTGCGACTATTTGAAGACGGGTGAGTACTGAGGAATTCCGGCGGAGCACCTTCGCTGGCCTTGCTCATTTTCTCCCACAGCGTAATGGCCGCATTGGGGTTGTAACCGGCCCGGGCGGCGAGCTCCAGACCGATCAGGTCAGCCTCGTTTTCATTGGTGCGGCTGTTAGGCAGCGTCATCAACAGATTCACACCATTGTTTCCCCCCCCCCCCAAAGGGGGGGGCCCCCCCGCCGCTATCGCCATCTGTTGCGCCATTTGCACGCCGTAAGACTTCGACAAGGCCTCGCGACCATGCTCGCGCAAGGCATGGGCAATTTCATGGCCCATTACCGCAGCCGTCTCATCGTCGGTCAGTTGCAGTTTGTCGAGCAGACCGGTGTAAACGATGATCTTGCCGCCAGGACCACAGTTGGCATTGAGCTCATCGCTCTTGATCAGATTGACTTCCCATTTCCATTGCGCAGAATCCGGCCTGAACGTCGGCGCCTGGGCAATCAATCGATCGGCGATCGCCTGAATGCGTTTCGCATCGGCGCTGGTTTTGTCGAGCACATTCTTGCTGCTCGCATCACCCAGGGTCTGCTGGTAGTCCTGGGCATACGCTTGATTGACCTGCTCGCTCGACACCAGACTGAACATCCGCTGCTGACGAACCACCCCCACCTCACCGGCACTGGTGGTGTTCACCGTCTCACAACCGTTGAGCAACAGCACCGAGCCCAGTACACCCGCTATCAGCGACTTGTTCATCCCATCACTCCTGATATCCGCACTCTGCGACAGGCAGACTGTAGTAGGAAAAAATTCATACTGAACTGACTGCCTTGCCGGACAAAGGTTCTGCACCTGTCTGAATGCGACACGGACACATCCAAAACGGTCAATTCAGCCCCTTTTGCTCATGTCCATTAGCTCCCCTGCCGATACATCACCGCAGACGTCCTCTTGCGTGCGGAGCTCCCATGAAGTTCAAGTCGATCCAGTTTTCCGTCGCCGCCCTGGCCGGCGCCATCGTCCTCAGCGTGGTCGCCGCGCTGGTGCTGTACGCGCTGTTTTCCGGCGCGCGTACGCAAGAGATGGTGCAACAGCGCACCCAGGCGCAGTTCGAGCAGGTCATCGAACAGCGCCTGACCTCGCTGGCGCAAACCCAGGTCAGCCAGATCCAGCGCGAGCTCGAAGCGCCGCTGCTGATTGCCGGCGGGCTGGTGCGGGTCAACGCCCTGCTTGGCATGCCGGATGCCGACGGCCAGCCGCGCCTGAGCGTCAGCCGCGAACAACTGATCAGCCTGATCAAAGAGAACGTCGAAAAGAACCCGAAGATTCTCGGCACCTATATCGGTTGGGAAAAAAACGCACTGGATCACAATGACGCGGCCTACGTCGGCACCAGCGTAGTCGGTATCGATGCGGCCAACGGGCGCTTCCTGCCGTGGTGGTTCCGCAATGATGATGGCACCCTCGGTCTGGACAAGCTGGTCGACGTCGACGATCAGAAAACCCTGTCCACCGGCGTGCGCGCCAGCGAGTACTACCTGTGCTCGAAGGAAACCAGAAAAGCCTGCGTGATCGATCCGGCGCCTTACAAAGTCGGCGACAAGATCGTCATGCTCGCCTCGTTCATTGAACCGATCATGCTCAACGGCACGTTCCAGGGCATTGTCGGCGCCGACCTGTCGGTGAACTTCATTCAGGAAATGCTCCTCGCCGCCAACCAGAAACTCTATGGCGGCGCCGGACAAATGGCCCTGATCGGCGGCAACAGCCGCATCGTGGCCTACACCCAGGACCCGAGCAAATTCGGCGAGAAAGTCAGCGACATCCTCGACGCCGAACAGACGGCCAACATGGCCAATCTCAAGCGCGGTGAAGTGACTTACTCGGTCAACAAGGACAAGGGCCGCATCGAGTTGTACCTGCCGTTTGGCATCGGCCAGACCGACGCGCGCTGGACATTGATGCTGCAATTGCCTTTGAACGCGGTAATGGCGGATCTGCAAAAGCTGCAGGGCGATCTGGATACCCAGCGCAAGTCCGACACGTTCGGCATGGCCATGGTCGGTCTGCTCATTGCCGGCCTCGGCTTGCTGGTGATCTGGCTGGTCGGCCACGGCATCGCCCGTCCTTTGAAGCAGATGGTCGCCATGCTCAATGACATCGCTCAGGGCGAAGGTGATCTGACCCGACGTTTGAGCAGCGATCGCAGTGATGAACTGGGCTCGATCGCCAAAGGTTTCAACACGTTCCTGGCCAAGTTGCAGGCGATGATCACCCAGGTGGTGACGTCGGTGCAGAGCGTCAGCGATTCCTCGGAACACACTGCCGACATTGCAATTCGCACCAACATCGGCATCCAGAAACAAATGGCCGAAATCGATCAAGTGGCCACGGCGGTGCAGGAAATGACCGCCACCGCGCAGGACGTTGCGCGCAATGCGACGCAGGCTGCACAAGCGGCGAGCCATGCCGATCAGGCGGCGAGTCAGGGCATGCAGATCGTCCGCGACACGTCGAACTCGATTGGCGTGCTGGCGGTGGAAATCGGCAAAGCAGTGGAAGTGGTGCAGACGCTGGCCAAGGACAGCGAAAACATCAACGCGATTCTCACGGCGATTCGCGGGATTGCCGAGCAGACCAATTTGCTGGCGCTGAACGCGGCAATTGAAGCGGCACGTGCCGGTGAGCAAGGTCGCGGTTTTGCCGTGGTGGCCGACGAGGTGCGTAATCTGGCGCAGAAAACCCAGAAAGCCACCGAAGAAATCCAGAGCATGATCCAGCAATTGCAACAGGGCACCCGCGATGTCGTGCGGGTCATGGAAGACAGCCAGAACCGCACTGATGAAAGCGTGCAACACGCGGCGAAAGCGGCGGAGGCGCTGGAGACGATCACGCAGGCGGTGTCGGTGATCAACGACATGAACACGCAGATTGCCAGTGCGGCGGAAGAGCAGAGCGCGGTGGCCGATGACATCAATCGCAATGTGATCAACATTGGGCAAGTGGCCAATGAAGTCGCGGGCGGTGCGGATGAGTCGAGTTCGGCGAGTGCTGATTTAACCAAGCTGGCAGAGCAGCAGCGGCGGTTGATCAATCAGTTCAAGGTCTGAGGTGAAGACACCCTCACCCCAGCCCTCTCCCGGAGGGAGAGGGGACTGATTGGGGGATATTTCAGAATGACACCGACCTGAAAGATCTTCACTGAATCCATAATCGACTCGATGCATCAGGTCGCTGAATCGCTCAAGACAACTCGGTCGGCTCCCTCTCCCTCTGGGAGAGGGCTGGGGTGAGGGGCTTTGATCTACAAGCTTTAACCCGGAGTCAAACACTCCGGCCCGTTGAGCTTCGGATCATTGATCAGATTCGCCAGCACTCGCTCGCGCAACGCCGCCGGTTCACTCGCCAGCAAGCCCTGCAACACATGCAGCGGCGTCTCGGGATCGAGCCACGCCGCCTGCCCCGCCTCATCGAGAATCAACGGCCGCCGCTGACTCGACGCCGGCTGAGTAATCACCGCCGTACTCAACCACACCTGTTCCTGCACCGGATACGCCTCCCAGATCGCCGCAAAAAACAGCGAAGCGCCCTCCCCCGGCGTCAGCCAGTACGGCCGCTTGCGCTGGGTGCCGCGCCATTCGTAGAAACCATTCGCCGGTAGCAGGCAGCGACGCTGGCGCAGCGCCTCACGAAACATCGGCTGCTCGGCCACGGTTTCCGCACGGGCATGCGCCGGGGTCTTCGACAGATCGGTCAGCCACGGCGGCGTCAGCCCCCAACGCGCGCGGGCCAGGGTGCGCTCGCCCTCTTCACCGGCACGCAGCATCAACACCGAATCATTGGGGGAAATGTTCCACTGCGCCTGCTGATCGGCGGGAAAACCTGGCAGGGCCGCAAAATCGCGGTTCCAGCGAAACAGGGCATAACGTCCACACATGGGGCAACACGACTCTGAAGTAAAACGAAGCTCAGCCTAACAGACCAGCGTCCCGGGGAAGCTCTCCGGTTCATCGCCGGGCAGCGGCAGCGCGGCATTGTACGCGGTGATCAGCTCGCGGGCGTATTCGGCCTGGTCGTTATCGACGGACAGTCCCAGCAGACCGAAAATCGGTAACTCGCCCGTGCCACCGAGCAAATCGCGGCCGATCAAGTGCGCTTCTATGCCTTCACTGGCGAGCATGCCCTTGAGCATTTCACCTTCCATCAGGTTTTCCGGCTCGTAGATTCGCTGCATGGGCGCGCCTCACTCGTTTTCGCTGAAGACTTCCAGAAACCAGTCCTCTCCGTGGACCTGCAAGACAAACGTGATTGGCCGGCAACACACCTGACAGTCTTCGATATAGGTCTGATCCCCGCCGGACAAGTCCACCGTCGTCTCAACAACCTCCCCACAATAAGGACAATCATACTGAGCAGTTTCCAGCATCGCGGTCTCCCAAGTGACTTGTGCGTATAATCGCCGGTCTATTTGCAGGGCTATTTTTGTCTGGCTACTTTTTCAGACCGTGCCCCGCGGGTTTTCGATCAAAACCTTTACTTACCCTAGCCGTTTCCAACAAGAGAGCATGATGGGCGAATTCGATGCCATCCGACCTTACGACGACAGCGAAGTACCTGTGGTACTGGCACGACTGCTCGGCGACAAGGCGTTTCTAGATATCCTCACCCACTTCCGCTTCCCGCGTTTTGCCGGTGCTTTCGGCTGGATGCTCAAACCACTTATAGCCCATCGGCTGCGTCGTGAGTTCGCCGACGTGACCTCGGTGGCGACGTTGCAGGACAAGGTCGAGTCCTACGTCGACCACACCATTGAGCGCGCCACCGACGGCGTGACCTACACCGGTGTCGAACAATTCAAGTCCGGCAGCGCCTATCTGTTCATCGCCAACCACCGCGACATCGTGATGGACCCGGCCTTCGTCAACTACGCCGTGTACCACGCCGGCCTGCCGACGCCGCGCATCGCGATTGGCGACAACCTGCTGCAGAAGCCGTTTGTCAGCGACCTGATGCGCCTGAACAAGAGCTTCATCGTTCATCGCTCGATCACCGGTCGTCGCGAGAAAATGGCTGCGTATCAATTGTTGTCGGCGTACATCAACCATTCGATCCGCAACGATTGCGCGTCGATCTGGATCGCTCAGGCTGAGGGACGGGCGAAGGATGGCGACGACCGCACCGAGTCGGCGATCCTCAAGATGTTCCACATGAGCCGCAAGGACGAGCCGTTCGGCGAAGTCATTCGCTCGCTGAACGTCACCCCGGTGTCGATCAGCTACGAATACGACCCGTGCGACCAGGCCAAGGCTCGCGAGTTGTACATCCGCGCCACCACCGGCACCTACGCGAAAGCGCCGGGCGAGGATGACGTGAGCATTGCCAAGGGCATCACCGGCTACAAGGGCCGGGTGCACGTGAATTTCGCTGCGCCGATCACCGAGCTGTTCGAAGACACCAAGCAATTGGCGGTCGAAATGGACAAGCAGATTCTCGGCGGTTACCGGTTGTTCCCGGGGCATTACCTGGCGTATGCGCAGGGGGCCGATGCCGATCCGCAGTTGAATGTGCCGAAAGCTGCCGAGGGGTTCCCGGCGGATGAGTTGGCCAAGGCGCAGGAAGAATGGCAGAGCCGCCTGGATGCTTGCCCTGCAGAGCATCGTCCGTATCTAGGGCTGCAATATGCGACGCCGGGGCGCAATCAGTACCGCGGGAAGGCTGGGGTGCCGCTTTAAATTTTCAGAGCAAGATCAAAAGATCGCAGCCTTCGGCAGCTCCTACAGTGGATTCATGTAGGAGCTGCCGAAGGCTGCGATCTTTTGCTTTTAGTAACGCGTGCTGATCCACGAGACGATCAGAGCCAGCCCCAGGCAAGCAAAACCAAATCGATAGAAAAACCGGTTCATGCGCAGCGTCGCCCAATCCAGCAACGGCTCGGCATTTGGCTGTGCCTGGCGCTGGGCAGCGATGCTGGCCATCGCGCGCTGCTCACGACGGCGGGTCGCGTGCAGCAGCCAACTGCCGGGAAACGCCAGGAGCAGCGCCAGCAGGTTGATCAATTTGGCGGGATGGGCGGTAAACAGCGTCATCAAGTGCAGCGACATCACAGACCTCTATCTAAACCGGTATGGCAGACGCCAGATCGACGACCGCGGCGCGGATTCTACCGAAACCCGAGTGCCCTGCCCCAGCCTTTGCGACAAATTACATGACAATCGACCGATGGCTGTCCCATGTCACGGCATCGTCATGTGGATACACCAAGATGCGCGCCTCGAAACGCACATGGAACGCGACATGCTTCACGCTGAAAACCAGGATCGCCTTTATCTCATTACCCCTTACGACGAACAGCAAAGCCTCGTCGGCAGCCTCGCCTTCAATGTTCAGGATCGCCATTGGCTGGTGTATTGCGCGCTGGGCGGGCATCAGCATGCGGATTTGCCGGAGACTGATTTACTGACGGGTGTCAGCGTTCTCGACTTTTACTCCCAAGCTGCTTGAAAAAGCAAAAGCACCCTCACCCTAGCCCTCTCCCTGTATGTACCGGAGACATGGTGGACACATGTTCGGAGACATGGTGGACGGTTTTAGATCTTCTTACCTGCCGTGACGATCTGCAAGTTCAAGTCGATTCGGGCGATACGATGTCTA
>NZ_LIGE01000004.1 GCF_001297015.1 Pseudomonas sp. RIT-PI-r
AACGAAGCTGCACGGTGGACACCTCTTCCCAGGACACAGGTCATCTCCTTGGTGATGAGCAATGTGTCTATTAAAATGTGTCCACCATGTCTCCGAACACCCGTCCACCATGTGTCCGGTACATACACTCCCGGAGGGAGAGGGAACCGACCGAGTTGCTTGGTCGAGGTACATCGACCTGAAACATCCAGCCGAACTCCGGTTCTGAAAAGCCCCCGATCGGCTCCCTTCCCCCTCGCCCCCTTGGGGAGAGGGCTGGGGTGAGGGGGATCGATTTCCCATACGCCACAAGTCCCGAACCTGACACCCACAAAAAAGCCCGAAACCATCACTGGCCCCGGGCTTTTTCACATCCGTCGAAAACTTACTCAGCCAAAACCTGACCCACAGTCGGATCCTTGAACAGACGCGTCAGCGCATCACTCAACACATCGCTGACCAGTTTGGTGTTGGTTTCCTGGTTCGGCGCCATGCCGAAACGCTGGTCCAGCGACGCGCCGTAACGGCCGCTGTAACGGCGGTTGGCGTTCTGCACGTCGGAGCGGAACGTCGCGCCGATGGTCGCCTCGGTTACGTACATGCCTTCTTTCGGCGACTGATACTTCAGCTCGGCCAGGGTCACGGTCAGCTGTGGCGCGTTCGGCGCGTTGTTGGTCGGGGTGAAACCGAGCAGACGCACGGCGGCTTCAGCCTGAGCCTGCAGCTTCGGCAGGATCTGCTCGCGCTGCACGGTGATGGCGCTGGTTTCCGGGTACAGGCCGCCACGGGTACCGAGGGTTGGCGACGGGCGACCGTCGACCACACGCACGACGACTGGCTGGCCACGGCCGACCGCTGGCAGCTGGGTGGTCAGCTTCGGCTCCGGGCTCAGTTGTTGCGGGCTGTGGGCGCAGCCGGCCAGGGTCAAACCGGCCACAGTGATCAAACCGAACAACAGGCGTTGCAACATGCTCTTCTCTCCAGAATCAGGCACAAACAGGCCGGCAGTATAGCGGTGGGCCACTGCGGGTAACCAGCGCCCGGCAGCGAATACTGAAATGTCTGACAAACCCCGTTGAAGGCGGTTCCTGTCACAGATTGTTCACCGGCCATACACGTTCGCGTCACGGCGTGTTGCCAACCTTCACACAAGTCCTCCAGCAAGGTACTCAGCCATGCGTTATCTGATCTCGTTGTTCGCTCCACGCCCGCTGCATCGCAGCTTTGCCCTGCTCGACCGCAACGGCCATTGCCAGGCATTCAAGCAGTGCAGCCTGCAACCGATGGGCGACGGTTGGGTGGAAATCGAAGAAATCCGCCTCAACTGGTTACACCAGCCATTGCCCGCCAGCGCCCGCGTCATAGCGTCGCAGCCTCGCGCACGGGTGCAAGCGATGTTGAGCATCTGACCGGATGCCTAATAAAAGTCATTAAACACGAGCAACACCGCGCATTTCTTCGATACAATCTCCCCCCGATTATAAGGACGTCTCCTGATCGGGCCCCGCAACAGCGTCAATGCGCATGCATCGACACCCAAAATCGCCCACAGAGAGCCGCCCACACAGATCGAGTGAAGTTGGCGCGCTTGCCTGTTCTTCCGGCAAAAACCCGCTTTTCGCGAATCTGCAGAGCTGTCATGACGCTCGGCCACCGCGTTGTTTTGCCTTTGCGGGCAAGGTGCCAGGCCTGGACAGCCCTTTTTTGAGGTTCACGTCTTCAAAAGAGCGTGAAAAAAACGGGTTTTCACAACTTCACAAGAGTGTGGCGAGCAAATGAAAAGTTTTGCGTCTGAACATGCACCATTAGCGTCTGAAACAGCCCAACGACACAGGACCGGGTATACCTCGAATATCGGAGCCTGAAGCCTGTCCGCTACGGATTTGGTTGCACAAAAACGGATGTCTCGACCATAAGTCGAATTGCCAGCTGCGTGCTGAAATGAGTTCATGGAGCTCTTGAAAGCCAAGCCGCATACATCCGTCGAAGTTGCGAAAAATTGCGAAGATTCGGACATGACGACCTGACCACGGATAGCTGGGGCATAACTGATCTGTCCCGGAACGCCTGGCAGCCATGCCGACAATTTGGTGCTGCAGATTTTGGAGACGCGTTAAATGGCGCATAACGAAGCAGTCGACGTAGTTCTGGTTGGGGCGGGCATCATGAGTGCCACCCTGGCCGTGCTGCTCAAAGAGCTCGACCCCGCGATCAAGCTGGAAGTCGTCGAGCTGATGGATTCCGGTGCTGCGGAGAGTTCCAACCCTTGGAACAACGCCGGTACCGGCCACGCCGGCCTGTGCGAGCTGAACTACACGCCGCAAGCCGCCGATGGCACTGTCGACATCAAGAAAGCCGTGCACATCAACACCCAGTTCGAGGTGTCGAAGCAGTTCTGGTCGTACCTGACCAAGAAAGGCACCTTCGGCTCGTGCAAATCCTTTATCAGCCCGGTGCCGCACCTGAGCTTCGTCCAGGGCGACAGCGGCGTGTCTTTCCTCAAATCGCGCTTCGACGTGTTGAGCAAGCACCACGCCTTCGCTGACATGGAGTACACCGAAGACAAGGCCAAGATGGCCGAGTGGATGCCGTTGATGATGCCGGGCCGCTCACCGGACGAAGTCCTTGCCGCGACCCGCGTGATGAACGGTACCGACGTCAACTTCGGCGCCCTGACCAATCAGTTGCTCAAGCACCTGACCAGCGCCCCGGACACTCAAGTCAAATACTGCAAGCGCGTGACCGGCCTCAAGCGTAACGGCAGCGGCTGGACCGTCAGCATCAAGGACGTCAACAACGGCAACACCCGTGAAGTCGACGCGAAGTTCGTCTTCCTCGGCGCCGGTGGCGCGGCCCTGCCGTTGCTGCAGGCCTCGGGCATCGAAGAAAGCAAAGGCTTCGGCGGCTTCCCGATCAGCGGCCAGTGGCTGCGTTGCGATAATCCGGAAGTGGTCAAGCAGCACCAGGCCAAGGTTTACAGCCAGGCCGCTGTAGGTTCGCCACCGATGTCGGTGCCGCACCTCGACACCCGTGTGGTCGATGGCAAGAAGTCCCTGCTGTTCGGACCATACGCCGGTTTCACCACCAAGTTCCTCAAGCACGGCTCCTTCATGGACCTGCCGCTGTCGGTTCGCGCCGGCAACATCGGGCCGATGCTGGCGGTAGCGAAAAACAACATGGACCTGACCAAGTACCTGGTCAGCGAAGTGATGCAGTCGATGGAACAGCGTCTGGATTCCCTGCGCCGTTTCTACCCGGAAGCGAAAGCCGAAGACTGGCGCCTGGAAGTGGCCGGCCAACGGGTACAGATCATCAAGAAAGACCCGAAAAAGGGCGGCATCCTGCAGTTCGGTACGGAACTGGTGTCGGCCAAGGACGGTTCCCTTGCCGCACTGCTTGGCGCTTCGCCGGGTGCGTCGGTGACCGTTTCGATCATGCTGGAACTGATCGAGAAGTGCTTTCCGGCCAAGGCCAAGGGTGAGTGGGCTGGCAAACTGGCGGAGATCTTCCCGGCCCGTGAAAAAGTGCTGGAAACCGATGCTGCGTTGTATCGCAAGATCAACACGCAGAACAACATCGCGCTGGAGCTGGTTGAAGAAAGCAGCGAGACCCCAAGCTACGCTTGATCTTGCCGCATAAAAAACGCCCCGATCGGGGCGTTTTTTTATGCCTGTCAAAAGCAAAAGATCGCAGCCTTCGGCAGCTCCTACATGACCGTGTAGGAGCTGCCGAAGGCTGCGATCTTTTGATCTTAAGCGCGGGACTTTTCGATCAGCTCGATGTATTCCGGGGCGTTGCGCTGATCGGCGATCAGCTCAACGAAGGTCTTGCCCTGCTCGTCCTTGCCATCGACGTCGTAGCCAGCTGCAACGAAGAAACCCAGAAAGCGCTCGAAGTCATCGATGCGCAAACCACGGTAAGCCTTGATCAGTTTGTGCAGCGACGGCGAAGTGGCGTCGACCGGTTCAAAATCGAGGAACAGCTTGATCTGCTCATCGCCGATCTCGTCACCAATCACTTGTTTCTTATCTTTACGCATTGCCGACTCCAGCTCGCAGACATTACACGGGGCGGGCAGTTTACCCCTGCCCGACCGCCAGGCTCAACGCGAACGCACCGCCCCGGTGTGCAAATCGGCCCAGATGTGGCCGTTGGCGTAACTGAGGAACTGCACATACACGGTGTCATTGCGCAGCAGATCGATGATCACGCGGTATTGGGCCTGTGGATAAAACAACGTCAGGGTTTTGCTCTTGTCGTCGTAGATCGGCTTTTTCAGGCTTTTACTCTCGCCGTCGAAATTGACCAGCACCTGAGTAATGCTCGCGCCTTTGTTCAGGGACTTGCCCTTGAGGCGAATCATCAATGGCGAGGTGACCGGAATCGGCTGCTGATTGGACTGGCGTTGCGCGCCCACCACTACGGAATAGTCGGTGACCTGCATGAGTTGCTGCTGCTCAGGCTCGGCATCGCGCAGGGTCAGATCGTCCGGCGGCAGGAACTGGCTGTGCATCGGCGCGGCGGACAGCGGCAGGCTGACGGCCAGCAACAGGGCGGCAAAGCTGCGGATCAAGAGGCGCATGACAGGCTCCGGAGGGCGGGGCCGAGCACTCTAGCATGGGTGTACGAAATAGAATCAGCATACAAAAATCTCTGTGGGAGCGTGGCTTGCCCGCGATAGCGTCAGCACATCCAACATCAATGTGTCAGACATTCCGCCATCGCGGGCAAGCCCGCTCCCACAGGGATTGGGGGATGCCAAGGATTACATGCCTTTAACGGCAAAGATCCCGTTGGCGTTACGCCAGTAGCCTTTGTAGTCCATGCCGTAACCGAAGATGTAGCGGTCGATGCACGGCAGGCCGACGAAATCGGCTTTCAGGTCAGGACGTGCTTTGCGGTCGTGATCCTTGTCGATCAGCACGGCGGTGTGCACTTTGCGCGCGCCGGCGTGTTTGCAGAAGTCGATGATCGCGCCGAGGGTGTGACCTTCGTCGAGGATGTCGTCGATGATCAGCACGTCGCGGTCGATGAACGAAACTTCCGGCTTGGCTTTCCAGAACAGGTCGCCGCCGCTGGTTTCGTTGCGATAACGGGTCGCGTGCAGGTAGGACGCTTCCAGCGGGAAGTGCAGATGGGTCAGCAGCTTGCCGGAGAAGATCAGGCCGCCGTTCATCACGCAGAACACCACCGGGTTGCTGTCAGCCAGTTGTTCGTTGATTTGTGCACCGACACGGGCGATGGCCGCCTCGACTTCAGCTTCGGTGTACAGGCAGTCAGCCTCTCGCATGATTTGACGGATATGCTCGAGATCAGCGGACATGGCGCTCTCCAGGGGGGGATGTTTTCGGAAAAGCGGGCAAAGGTACGCATCCATTGAGGCCGAATCAAGCCTTTATGGACTAACGTACAGAATGTCCTATAGGACATCACCCTCGGATAGATTAATCTAGGCCGGTTTTTTTGCCCGCCGCCGGAGTTTTTCCATGCCCATCCTCGAGATCCGCCATCCGCTGATCCGTCATAAACTCGGCCTGATGCGCCGCGCCGATATCAGCACCAAGAACTTCCGTGAGCTCGCTCAGGAAGTCGGCGCCCTGTTGACCTATGAAGCTACAAAAGATTTGCCGTTGGAGTCCTACGATATTGCAGGCTGGTGCGGCACCGTGTCGGTCGAGAAGATCGCCGGCAAGAAGATCACCGTCGTGCCGATCCTGCGCGCCGGCATCGGCATGCTTGAAGGCGTGTTGAGCCTGATCCCGGGTGCAAAAGTCTCCGCTGTGGGCGTCGCCCGCAACGAAGAAACCCTGCAAGCGCACACTTATCTGGAAAAACTGGTTCCGGAAATCGACGAACGGTTGGCGATGATCATCGACCCGATGCTCGCCACCGGCAGTTCGATGGTTGCGACCATTGATCTGTTGAAGAAAGCCGGCTGCAAAGACATCCGCGCCATGGTGCTGGTTGCCGCGCCGGAAGGTATCGCAGCAGTCGAAAAAGCTCACCCGGACGTGACCATCTACACCGCGTCCATCGATGAGCGCTTGAACGAGCACGGTTACATCATCCCTGGACTTGGCGACGCCGGTGACAAGATCTTCGGCACCAAGCAGAAGGACGCGTAACCATGCAGCAAGAGTTCAACGATCCGCTCTGGCGCACGGTGCTGTCCGGCGCCCAGATGCTGTTCGTGGCTTTCGGCGCCTTGGTGCTGATGCCGCTGATCACGGGCCTGGACCCGAACGTGGCACTGTTTACCGCAGGTCTGGGAACGATCCTGTTCCAGATCGTCACCGGGCGTCAGGTGCCGGTGTTTCTGGCGTCGAGCTTCGCTTTCATCACCCCGATCATTCTCGCCAAGGGCCAGTTCGGCCTCGCCGCGACCATGGGCGGCGTGATGGCGGCCGGTTTCGTCTACACCTTCCTCGGCCTTGCCGTGAAGATCAAAGGCACCGGTTTCATTGACCGTTTGCTGCCGCCGGTGGTGATTGGTCCGGTGATCATTTCCATCGGTCTGGCCATGGCGCCGATTGCCGCGAACATGGCGATGGGCAAGGCTGGCGACGGTTCGGAACTGATCCACTACCAGACCGCAATGATGATCTCGATGCCGGCACTGCTGACCACGTTGATCGTGGCGGTGTTCGGCAAAGGCATCTTCCGTCTGGTGCCGATCATTTCCGGTGTGCTGGTCGGTTTTGCCATGGCGTTCTATTTCGGCGTGGTCGACACAGCGAAGATTGCCGCAGCGCCATGGTTTGCGATTCCGCATTTCACCGCGCCGGAGTTCAACTGGCAGGCGATTCTGTTCATCGTTCCGGTGGCCTTGGCCCCAGCCATTGAACACATCGGCGGCGTGATTGCTGTGGGTAGCGTGACCGGTCGCGACTATCTGAAGAAGCCGGGCCTGCATCGCACCCTGCTCGGTGACGGCATTGCCACCACCGCAGCCGGTCTGTTCGGTGGCCCGCCGAACACCACCTACGCCGAAGTGACTGGCGCCGTGATGCTGACCAAGAACTACAACCCGAAAATCATGACGTGGGCGGCGATTTTCGCCATCAGCCTGGCGTTCATCGGCAAATTCGGCGCGCTGCTGCAGAGCATTCCGGTACCGGTGATGGGCGGGATTCTGTGTCTGTTGTTCGGTTCGATCGCGGCGGTGGGCATGAACACCCTGATCCGTCACAAGATCGATCTGGGCGAAGCGCGCAATCTGGTGATTGTTTCGGTGACGTTGGTATTCGGGATTGGCGGTGTGCTGGTCGGCACTGGCACCGGTCCGGACGACTTCGGCCTCAAAGGCATCGCGCTGTGCGCGGGGGTGGCGATTGCGCTGAACCTGATTCTGCCGGGCAATGACGGCTGGAAAAACAAGAAGGCGGATGAGCCACTGATCTGAACCTTTAGATCTTCATCGCCTGACAGATAGCCATCGCGAGCAGGCTCACTCCTACAAGGTCAACGCAATACCTGTAGGAGTGAGCCTGCTCGCGATTCGCTTTCAGAGCGCCAGCGGCGCTCGTTCGCAAAGAGTTGCCAACGCCTTCGCCCAATGCGTGTCGTCGTTCAGACAAGGCACCAGCACCAACTCCTCGCCCCCCGCTTCGCGGAACTGTTCCTTGCCGCGATCACCAATCTCTTCCAGCGTCTCGATGCAATCGGCGACAAACGCCGGGCACATCACCAGAATTTTCTTCACGCCGCTTTTCGCCAGTTCATCCAGGCGCGCTTCGGTGTACGGCTCGATCCACTTCGCCCGCCCCAGACGCGACTGAAACGACACCGACCATTTGCCATCAGGCAGGCCCATGCGCTGAGCAAACAACGCCGCTGTACGCAGGCATTGCGCGCGATAACAGGTCGCCATGACCGCAGGAGAGGCGTTCTTGCAGCAGTCGTCATTCTTGAAGCAATGATTGCCGGTCGGATCGAGTTTGGTCAGATGCCGTTCCGGCAATCCATGGAAGCTCAGCAGCAAGTGATCGTAATCCTGCTGCAAATGCGGCCTGGCGCTTTCGACCAGCGCATCCAGATATTCCGGCTGATCGTAGAACGGTTGCAGCACTGACAATTTGACATCGAGCTTTTTCTCGCGGATCACCCGCTTGGCTTCCTCGATCACTGTGGTCGTGGTGCTGTCGGCGAACTGTGGATACAGCGGCGCCAGCGTGATGCGCTTGTGCCCCGCCGCGACCAGTTTCAGCAGGCCGGTTTCAATCGACGGCTCACCGTATCGCATCGCCAGCTCTACCGGCCCCTGCTTCCATTGCGCCTTCATCTGCTGTTGCAGGCGACGGCTGAGCACCACCAGCGGCGAACCCGCCTCCCACCAAATCGAGGCGTAGGCATGGGCCGATTGTTCCGGACGCTTGATCAGGATCAGCGACACCAGCAGACGCCGCACCGGCCATGGCAGGTCGATCACGTACGGGTCCATCAGGAATTGATTGAGGTAGCTGCGTACATCGGCCACCGAAGTGGAGGCCGGGGAACCCAGGTTGACCAGAAGCAAGGCGTGATCGGTCATGCAACGTCCTATTTCAGAGGCGGCTGGAAAGATCGTCCAGAGCCGCGCGTAAATCCGTGAACTGGAAAGTGAAACCCGCTTCCAGCAAGCGTGCTGGCAAGGCCTTCTGGCCACCGAGCAACAACAAAGACATCTCGCCGAGGCCGACCTTCAGCGCCAGGGTCGGCATCGGCATGAACGCCGGGCGGTGCAGAACGCTGCCCAGCGTCTTGGCAAATTCGCGATTGCGCACAGGTTGCGGCGCGCAGGCATTATAAGGACCACTGGCCTGATCGCGGTGCAGAAGAAAATCAATCAGGGCGATTTGATCGTCGATATGAATCCACGGCATCCACTGCCGCCCATTGCCCAAAGGCCCGCCGAGCCCGAGTTTGAACGGCAGCAACAGCCGTGACAAAAAGCCGCCCTCGGCCGACAGCACCAGACCGGTTCGCACCAGCACCACACGAATGCCTTGGGCCTCGGCACGCTGTGCGGTTTCCTCCCAGGCAATGCACAACTGGCTGGCGAAATCGTCGATCACCGGCGGTGAATCTTCCGTCAACTCGCGCTCACCACCGTCGCCATACCAGCCGATCGCCGAACCGGAAATCAGCAATGCCGGTTTCTGCGCGCGGGTTTCGAGCCACGCCAACAATGTTTCCGTCAGCTTGATGCGGCTGCTCCACAACAACGCCTTGCGGCGATGGGTCCACGGCCGATCGGCAATCGGCGCACCGGCCAGATTGATGATCGCGTCCACAGGCTCCTCGCCGAGATCTTCCAGACGCGCGATGCCACGCACCTGCGCGCCGCAGATCTTCGCGACCTTCTCCGGTTTACGGCTCCACACCGTCAGGCGATGGCCCTGCTGCGACCAGTGTCGGCAGAGCTGACGTCCGATCAAACCAGTACCGCCGGTCAGCAATATGTGCATGACATCTTCCTCGCGTGGCGTTTTACCCTGATCACTAGTCTATTTTTATAAACAGGGATCTTTTCTATCGGGCAGGCTCTATTGTTTAACCATAGGCCAAGCTGTCAGAACGAGAACGCTAGAAGTTATACCAAAAAACAAAATTGTACAGGTTTCATCCACGGCGTAGTCTGTACAGAAAGGTAAACGAGGCCCCTATGACTGTACCTATCGCAATCATCGGCACCGGCATCGCCGGACTCTCCGCCGCCCAGGCTCTGACAGAGACCGGGCATACCGTTCAATTATTCGACAAAAGTCGCGGCAGCGGCGGGCGCATGTCGAGCAAGCGTAGCGACGCTGGCTCACTGGACATGGGTGCGCAATATTTCACCGCACGTGACCGCCGCTTCGTCACCGAAGTGCAGCGCTGGCAAAGCCAGGGCTGGGTCGCCGAGTGGACGCCGCAGCTCTATACCTGCCAGGGTGGCCAATTGAACCTGTCGCCGGACGAACAGACCCGCTGGGTTGGTGCGCCGCGCATGAGCGCCATCACCCGTGGTTTGCTCGACGGTCTGGAAGTGCATTTCGCCTGCCGGATTACCGAGGTTTTTCGCGGTGAAGAACACTGGCATTTGCAAGACGCCGAAGGCTTCACCCACGGCCCGTTCAGCCACGTGGTGATTGCCACGCCGGCACCGCAAGCGACCGCGCTATTGGCCGCTGCACCGAAACTCGCCGGCGCCGCTGCGGGGGTGAAGATGGATCCGACCTGGGCCGTCGCCCTCGCCTTCGACACGCCACTGGATACGCCAATTGAAGGCTGCTTCGTGCAGGACAGTCCGCTCGACTGGCTGGCGCGCAACCGCAGCAAACCGGGGCGCGACAACACCCTCGACACCTGGGTACTGCATGCCACCAGTGCATGGAGTCGGCAACACATCGATTTGTCCAAGGAAGCAGTGATCGAGCAACTGCACGGCGCCTTTGCCGAGTTGCTGCACAGCGCCATGCCCGCGCCGACCTTCAGCCTCGCCCACCGCTGGCTCTATGCTCGCCCTGCGACAGGTCACGAATGGGGCACCTTGGCCGATGCCGATCTGGGCCTGTATGCCTGCGGCGACTGGTGCCTTTCTGGCCGCGTCGAAGGGGCCTGGCTGAGCGGTCAGGAGGCTGCACGTCGCTTGCATGAGCACCTGCAGTGAAGCGCATCAATCCGCAAAAATTGCTGCTGTCGAAATGGACAGCAGCCCATCCGCAGAACCGTGAAAAACACTTTCTGGTGACCGAGTTGTTCCGTGATGAGGAAGGCACGGTGCTGGAAGTCGAGTTGCAGGCGGTGTTGACCAAACGCGTTGAACGCTTCGATTGGCAAGTCCTCAAGAACAACGATCACTGGCTATTGGGCTGGCAATAAAGCCCCCTGTAGGAGTGAGCCTGCTCGCGATAGCGGGGGACCATTCAACATTTTTATTGAATGACATACCGCTATCGCGAGCAGGCTCACTCCTACAGGAATCGCATCAACCGGAAAAAGTTATACAAATAATTTGACTTGTACACCCATGAATCTATGCTGAGCAAAGTTGTACAGAGATTTACCTCTGTACAGGTATGGATTCGAGGTGTTCATGTCTGATCCTTGCGTAGCCAAACCTAAAATCGCCATCAGCGCCTGCTTGCTGGGCGCGGAGGTGCGCTACAACGGTGGACACAAGGAATCACGCCTGTGCAGCCGCACCCTCACCGAGCATTTCGAATTTGTTCCGGTGTGTCCGGAGGTCGCAATCGGCTTGGGCATTCCTCGCGAACCGATCCGCCTCGTCGGTGATCCAGAACATCCTGAAGCCATCGGCACGGTAAACCCGGCGATCAACGTCACCCGGCCATTGGCCGAATATGGCGAGAAAATGGCCGCTGAACTCGATGACATCTGCGGCTACATCTTCATGCAGCAATCGCCGTCCTGCGGCCTGGAACGGGTCAAGGTCTACCACGCCAACGGCGCCCCGGTGAACGGCGGCGGGCGCGGGATCTACGCCCAGGCGTTTTGCGCCCGACACCCGGATCTGCCCGTGGAAGAAGCCGGGCGCCTCAACGATCCAGTGCTGCGCGAGAACTTCATCACCCGCGTGTTCGCCTACAGCGAATGGCAACAAGTCATCGCTCGAGGCTTGAGCCGCCGCACGCTCACCGAATTCCATTCGCGCTACAAATACTTGCTGATGGCGCACAACCCGCTGCAATACAAGGCGCTGGGCAAACTGCTCGGCAACATGGCCGACACCGATCCCGTCGAACTGGGCCCGCGCTATTTCAGCGAACTGATGGCGGCGCTGAAAAAATGCGCCACCCGTGGCACGCACTGCAACGTGCTGCTGCACATCAGCGGTTATCTGAAACAAGTGATCAGCGCCGAAGACAAACAGGAAATGGTTCACGTCATCAGCCAATACCGCCTCGGCATCGTGCCCTTGGTGGTGCCGTTGACGCTGCTCAAGCATCACTTTCGCCTCCATCCGGACCCGTACATCGCGCAACAGGTTTACCTGCAACCGCACCCGGAAAACCTCAGTCTGCGAAACGCCATCTAATGAACGACAAACTCGATACCAGCGCTCAGGAAGACCTTGGCGCTGATTTTAAGAAAGCCCTCGACGAGGGCTGGCTGCCGATTCGCGAAGTCGCCCGGCAAACCGGCGTCAATGCGATCACCCTGCGTGCGTGGGAACGCCGTTATGGGCTGGTCGTGCCACAACGCACCCCCAAAGGTCACCGGCTGTATTCGGCCGAACATGTGCAGCGAATTCTGACGATCCTTACCTGGCTCAACCGTGGCGTGGCAGTCAGCCAGGTCAAACCACTGCTCGACACGCCACAGGCGTTCAGCGAATCAGTGGAAAACGACTGGCAGCGCTTGCGCCAGACACTGCTGGCGGCCGTTACGCAACTCAGTGAACGCAGCCTCGACGACAGCGTCAATCAAGCCATGGCGCTCTACCCGCCACGCACGCTGTGCGAGCAATTGCTCATGCCGTTGCTGACGGAACTGGAGCAGCGCTGGCAGGGCCAATTCGGTGCACAGATGGAACGCGTGTTTTTTTATTCGTGGCTGCGCAGCAAATTTGGCGCACGCATCTACCATAACAACCGTCAGTTGCATGCTGCGCCCTTGCTGTTGATCAATCATTCCGACCTGCCACTGGAACCTCATCTGTGGCTATGCGCGTGGCTGATCAGCAGCTCCGATTGCCCGGTGCACGTGTTTGACTGGCCGCTACCGGTGGGAGAACTGGCGCTGACAGCAGAACACCTGCAAGCGCGTGGCGTACTGCTGTATTCCAGCAAAGCCATGAACCTTGCGCAGTTGCCGAAACTATTGAACGGAGTGAGTTGCCCGAAATTACTGGTCGGACCAACGGTATGCATCCACCACGCCGAGTTGTCCGTAAAAACTTCCGAGATCGCTGATTTGTACCTGGCTGAAGACCCGCTTTCAGCGCACCAGGCACTCGTTCAGCGTGGGCTGATTTAATGGACGCAGTGAGTTCCGACATGCAATTGATCTGGCTACGCAGCGACTTGCGCCAACATGACAACACCGCCCTCGCGGCCGCCGCAGCGCGCGGTCCGACGGTCGCCGTGTACCTGTTGAGCCCGCAGCAATGGCTGGAACATGACGATGCTCCATGCAAGGTCGACTTCTGGTTGCGCAATCTCAATGAGCTGAGCAAAAGCCTCGACGAGCTGAACATCCCCTTGTTGATTCGCACCGCAGCGCATTGGGATCAGGCTCCGGCCGAACTGCTCAAGCTGTGCCAGCAACTGAAGATTGAAGCGCTGCACGTCAACGAAGAATACGGCGTCCATGAAAGCCGTCGCGATGCCGCAGTGGCTGAAACGTTGACAGCCAAGGGCATCGAGTTTCACAGTTATCTCGACCAGTTGCTGTTCAAACCCGGCACCGTGCTGACCAAGACCGAAACCTACTTCAAGGTCTTCAGCCAGTTCAGAAAAGTCTGTTATGAGCGCCTGCATCGCTCGATGCCGGCATTAGTCAAGGCACCCGGCAAGCAGGCAAAACTCAAAGTCGACAGCGACCCGGTTCCTGACGCGATCAAAGGCTTCGCCACCCCGAGTCCATCCCTCCAGGCTCTTTGGCCGGCCGGAGAAAAAGAAGCGCAGCGTCGCCTCGATACCTTCGCCGACGCACAAATCGACTACTACCAAAGCGAACGCGACTTCCCGGCCAAGCCCGGCACCAGTCAACTCTCGGCCTATCTCGCCGCTGGTGTGATTTCGCCGCGCCAATGCCTGCACGCCGCCCTGCAAAGCAATCAGGGTGAGTTCGAGAGCGGCAAAGTCGGTGCAGTCACCTGGATCAACGAGTTGCTTTGGCGCGAGTTCTACAAACACATCCTGGTCGGCTATCCGCGAGTCTCGCGGCACCGCGCCTTTCGCCCGGAAACCGAAGCCCTCGCCTGGCGTGATGCACCGGAAGATCTCGCCGCCTGGCAAGAAGCGCGCACTGGCCTGCCGATCATCGATGCGGCCATGCGCCAATTGCTGGAAACCGGCTGGATGCACAATCGCCTGCGCATGGTCGTGGCGATGTTCCTGACCAAAAACCTGTTGATCGACTGGCGCGAAGGCGAGCGCTTTTTCATGCGCCACTTGATCGATGGCGACCTCGCGGCGAACAACGGCGGCTGGCAATGGAGTTCGTCGACCGGCACCGATTCAGCACCGTACTTCCGTATCTTCAATCCGTTGAGCCAGTCGGAAAAATTCGACAGCGAAGGCCTGTTCATCAAGCACTGGCTGCCGCAACTCGCCGGTCTCAACAAAAAAGAAGTGCATAACCCGGCCAGCGCCGGTCTGTTCGGTGCCGCCGACTACCCGCCGCCGATCGTCAATCTGAGCGCTTCACGGGAGCGGGCGCTGACAGCGTTCAAGAACCTGCCCTCGCGCCAAGCCATCGGAGATGATCATGAGTGAATTCCTGCAGCGCTTCGCCCGGCAATTTTCAGCGTTGAACAAAGACAACCTGCAACGCCTGGGCGAGCTCTACAGCGATGACATTCATTTCACCGACCCGCTGCACGAAGTTCAGGGCCTGGCGCAATTGCGCGATTACTTTAGCGAGCTTTACGCCAACGTCAGCGAATTGCATTTCGACTTTCACGGTTTCGACCAGATCAGCGAGGGCGAAGGCTACTTGCGCTGGGTCATGCGTTATCGCCACCCGCGCCTGGCGGGTGGTCAGGTGATTCGCGTCAGCGGCTGCTCGCACCTGCTGTGGCACGACAAGGTTTATCGCCATCGGGATTATTTCGATGCCGGGGCACTGCTTTATGAACATTTACCCGTATTGGGCCGGGTGATCGCCTGGCTGAAAAGGAGAATGGGATGAGTCGTACAACTCCACGGCGTTATTGGTTGACCGGGGCCAGCAGTGGCATCGGCGCGGCGCTGGCTGAAGAGATACTGAAAACCGGTGCGCACCTGGCAGTCAGTTCACGCCAGCTCGCACCGCTCAAAGTGTTATCGCAACGCTATCCGGGACAGGTATTGGTAGTCCCGGGGGATTTGACCAACAGCCAGACCGTGCGCGAAATCGGCGAGCAGATTGCTGAGGACTGGGGTTCGCTGGACAGCGTCATCCTCAACGCCGGGACCTGTGAATACGTCGATGCCAAGCAGTTCGATGCCTCGATCATCGAACACGTGGTACGCACCAATCTGCTCGCCAGCAGTTACTGCATCGAGGCCGCCCTGCCGCTGCTGCGCAAAGGCAACGCACCGCATCTGGTCGGCGTGGCGAGTTCGGTGACCTATTTGCCGTTGCCTCGGGCTGAAGCCTACGGTGCATCGAAGGCCGGGCTGCGTTACTTGTTCGAATCGCTGCGCATTGATCTTGCGGACGAGGGCATTGAAGTCACTGTGGTCAGCCCGGGGTTTGTCGAGACGCCGCTGACCGCCAAAAACGATTTCCCGATGCCGCTCAGCTGGCCTGTGGATAAAGCCGCGCGGCACATCTTTGCCAAGCTCAAGGATCGACCTCTGGAGATCGCTTTTCCGGCACTGTTCATGGCGGCGCTATGGCCCTTGTCGAAACTGCCCGCGCGCGCGCAACTGGCCATCGGCAAGCGCATGGTGCGCAAGCCACCACCACAGACGGATCCGGCATGAAGATCGCCATCGTCGGGAGCGGCATCGCCGGGCTGACCTGCGCCTACCTGCTCAATCGCCGACACGACGTCACGGTGTTCGAAGCCAGCGACTGGGTCGGTGGTCACACGCATACCGTGGAGGTCACGGTCGAAGGTCGCAAGTACGCCGTGGACACCGGTTTCATCGTGTTCAACGACTGGACCTATCCGAACTTCATTCGCCTGCTGGGCCAACTGGGCGTGCCGTTCAAACCGACCGAAATGAGTTTTTCGGTGACCGATCCGGACACTGGCCTGGAATACAACGGCAACAACCTCAACAGCCTCTTTGCCCAGCGCAGCAATCTGCTGTCGCCGGGGTTCTGGGGCATGCTGCGTGACATTCTGCGCTTCAATAAAGAAGCGCAACGCGACCTCCTGGAGCTGCGCATCGCGGCCGACACCACCCTCGACGAATACCTCAAGGCTGGCGGTTACGGCGAACGTTTCATCCTGCATTACATCGTGCCGATGGGCGCGGCGATCTGGTCGATGCCGATGGCCGAAATGCTCAATTTTCCGCTGCAGTTTTTTGTCCGGTTTTTCAAGAACCACGGTTTGTTGTCTGTCAGTGACCGTCCGCAATGGCAAGTCATCGAAGGCGGTTCAAGCGCTTATATCGCACCGCTGACGGCCGCGTTCAAGGACAGAATCCGACTCGCTTGCCCAGTAACCCGAGTTGACCGCGATGTGCACGGTGTGATGATCCACAGCCCGGTGGGCATTGAGCATTTCGACCAGGTAGTGTTCGCCTGCCACAGCGATCAAGCGTTGAAACTGCTAGCGGTTCCGAGCGATGCCGAACGCGCGATCCTCGGCGCCCTGCCCTACGCCGACAATGAGGTGGTGCTGCACACCGACACGCGCTTGCTGCCGACACGCAAACTGGCGTGGGCGAGCTGGAATTATCGCCTCGGCGGATCCGGCCATACCCAGGCTGCGGTCACTTACGACATGAACATTCTGCAAGGTATCCAGAGCGACACGACATTTTGCGTCAGCCTCAACCAGAGTGCTGGCATCAGCCCGTTCAAAGTGCTCGCCAAATACACCTACGCGCACCCGCAATACAGCCTCGCGGCGGTCGCGGCGCAAAATCGCTGGGCCGAACTCGATGGCGCGCAACACAGCCATTATTGCGGCGCCTATTGGGCCAACGGTTTTCATGAAGACGGCGTGGTCAGCGCTTTACGTGTGGCTGCCGCGTTCGGGGAAACCTTATGAACAGCGCCCTGTACAGCGGCTGGATCGGCCATCGGCGCTTCTCGCCGCGCCAGCATCAATTCCGCTATCGGATCGGCCTGATCTACCTCGATCTAAGCGAGCAGGACGCGGTGCTGGCGCTGTCACCGCTGGCCGGGCGCAGCCGCTTTGCGCCGTTTTCGTTTCGGGAGAGCGACTACCTCAAGACCTATACCGGTCGTGGTGTGCGCCTGATCGATGCTGTGCGCCAACAAGTGGCTGCCGCCATCGGTCATGAGCCGCAAGGCGCGGTCTGCCTGCTGACTCAGGCGCGCAGTTGGGGCCTGTCGTTCAACCCGGTGAGTTTCTTTTACTGCCATGAGGCGGACGGGCAACTGGCGGCGATTGTCTGCGAGGTCACCAACACGCCGTGGCGCGAACGCTATCACTACGTGCTGCCGGCGCGCACGCCGGTCAATCTGCAGGATTTTCATCAGCACTTCGCCGTGGCCAAAGCCTTTCACGTTTCGCCGTTTTTGCCGCGCGATCTCGAATACCGCATGAGCTTCAGCCCCGCCGCGCAAACCCTCGGCGTGCACATGGCCGACTGGCAGGGCGAGCAAAAACTGTTCGACGCGACGCTCAATCTGCAACGCGAAACCCTTGATCGCCACAGCTTGCACCGTCACTTGCGGCGCTTTCCGTGGATGACCGCGAAAACCGCGTTGGCGATTTACTGGCAAGCGCTGCGACTGCTGCTCAAACGCGCTCCGATCTTTGCTCATCAGACTGCCGACGGCAGCTTTCAAACCGCCACTGTGCCTCCCAAGGAGCACCGCCATGAAATCCTCTAGCCTGTCGGTCAGTCGGCTCAGCACTAACGGTTTGACCGGATCGCTGCTGCGCCGAGGCGTATTGCGCCAACTCGCTCAGCTCAAACACGGGCAATTGATGGTGTTCGAAGACGGCGAACAAATGCTCTTCGGTACGCCCGGCAGTGCGCTGCTGGGAGAAATCCACATCACCGATCCAGCAGCCTGGGGGATGGTTGCCAGCAGTGGCTCGATTGGCGCCGGCGAAGCGTTTATTCATGGCTACTGGAGTTCGCCGGATCTGACGGCGGTGGTGCGCGTGTTTGTCAGCAACCTGGAAGTACTCGATGCCATGGAGGGCGGCCTCGCCCGCCTCGGGAGGCCATTGGTGCAAGGCCTGCACTGGCTCAATCGCAATACGCGCAAGGGCTCACAGAAAAACATCGCCGCGCACTACGACCTCGGCAATGACCTGTTCGAGCAGTTTCTCGACCCGACCATGATGTATTCGGCAGCGCAGTTTCTGACGCCCGAAGACACGCTTGAGCAGGCGCAACTGAACAAACTCGAACGGATCTGCCAGAAGCTCGCGCTCAAGCCCAGTGACCATTTGCTTGAGATCGGCACCGGTTGGGGCAGCATGGCGCTTTACGCGGCGCAACATTACGGCTGCCGCGTCACCACCACCACGCTGTCGAAAGAACAGTACGCCTTTACCGCACAGCGCATCGAACAACTTGGATTGCAGCAACAAGTGACGCTGCTGCTCAAGGACTATCGCGACCTCACCGGCGAGTACGACAAACTGGTGTCGATCGAGATGATCGAAGCGGTCGGTCATCGCTTTCTGCCGACCTACTTCAAACAGTGCGCGCACTTGCTCAAGAGCAACGGCCTGATGCTGATTCAGGCGATCACCATTCGCGAGCAACGCTATGAGCAGGCCAAGCGCGGCGTCGACTTCATCCAGCGCTACATCTTCCCCGGCGGTGCCCTGCCCTGTGTGCAGAAAATGCTCGAAGTGGTCGGCCGCGACACCGACATGAACCTGCTGCACATGGAGGATTTCGGCCTGCACTACGCGCGCACCCTGCGCCTGTGGCACGAGAACTTCCGCCGCGCCCATGGCCGTTTGAGCGAATTGGGCTACGACGATTATTTCCTGCGACTGTGGGAGTTCTACCTGTGCTACTGCGAAGGTGGTTTCCTGGAACGCACCATCGGCACCGCGCAATTGCTGCTGGCCAAACCGGCCGCGATAACTGCGCCGCTGCTCGGACGCTTCGATGCTTGAGCGTGTGGCCAATGCCGTGCTGTTCCAGATCGGCTGGCTGACGTGCGTGCTCGGCGGCAACAGTTTGTGGTTGTTGATCGCGTTAGCGGTGCTGGTGATCCATCTGCGCTGGATCAGCAGTTGGGCGGCTGAAGGCCGTTTGATTTTGAGCGTGGTGATTGTCGGCACGGCGGTGGACAGTGTGTTGCGTGGTGTCGGGGTATTCGAGTTTCAGGATCAGTCGCCACTGATTCCGTTGTGGCTGATGCTGCTGTGGGCGCTGCTCGCGACGACGCTGCGCCATTGCCTGCAATGGAGTGCCCGGCCCTGGTGGCTGGCGAGTGTGCTTGGCGCAGTCGGCGGAGCACTGTCGTATTACGCTGGCGGACGCCTGGCCGGGGTGCAATTTCCCTACGGCGAACTACCCACGCTGATCGGTATCGGCCTGCTCTGGGCGCTGCTGTTTCCGCTGCTGCATGGGATGGCGCGACGACTGGCACATTGAGCGTCTGTCAGACCTTTCACACGCACAGCAGCGACTGCCTTACACTGCCGCCATGAAGACCATTCCCCACCAACAAATCACGGAACCGGCGGTCACTTGTTCGACCTGCGCGGCGTGCTGCTGCCAGCTCGAAGTGATGCTGATCACCGACACCGGCGTACCTGATCGCTTTATCGATACCGATGAGTGGGGCGGCGAAGTGATGCTGCGCCTGGACGACGGCTGGTGCGCGGCGCTGGATCGCGACACGATGATGTGCACGATCTATGAGAAACGCCCGTTGATCTGCCGCGAGTTTGAGATGGGTGCACCGGAGTGCATTGAAGAGCGCCAGGGCATCAGTACTGCCTACCGCTGATTTTTGAGCATCACAAAAACCAATGTAGGAGTGAGCCTGCTCGCGATAGCGGAGTGTCAGTCAATATTTGTGTGACTGACACACCGCTATCGCGAGCAGGCTCACTCCTACAGGGGTTATGCGTACGGCTTAGAGCGGCATCGTGTAATGCAGCGCGTAACTTTCTACGCCGTCGTTGTCACTGGCCAGGCCAGCGTTGGAATAGTGCGTGGCACGGATCCCGACTTCATGCCCGCCATTGAAGCGCAGACCAAAACCGATACGGTCTTCGAACTGGAAAGAACCGCCGAGGTTGTTGCTTTCATACTTGGTGTTGGAGAACGCAGCCACACCAATGCCCGCTTCGATATACGGTTTGACCGACTGTCCGGCAAACTCGTAAACAAACACCGGCGAGAACGACAGGCTGTTGTTGCTGGAGGTCTTGTCGCCTTCCCAATAGGTATAGGCACCGCTCCAGTAACCGGTCAGGCGACCGACGTCGCTCTGCAGCCAGCTCTTGTCCCAATCGAAATTCATGCCCAAGCGGTACGTCATGGTCGAATCGCTAGTGGCCCCCACCGCAAACTCAACACCTGCCGCTTGTGCAGTAACACTTTGCCCCATCAGTGCGGCCGCAATCGCGGCCAAGCAGAATAGTCGCTTCACGTTGAAACTTCCTTTTCCGGAACGATCGTTTGGTTTTCTAGATAACTCTTCGCTATAGAAGCTGGCGCCTGCTTAGAAGTTCAGCTGATTTTTTAGTTATTTCACAATTTTTTTACAAGTCGAAGTTTTGCACTTCACCAGCGTTTTGTCCGAGCAGTGGCAGGATGTTTTTAAAGTACTCAGGATCGGCGCTGGTCCAGAATCTGACTGGTTGGTTCGGGCCGGCAGCGAGCAAATCACGCTCAGCCAAAAGCCGCTGAAGTTGCCGCGCTACAGCAGCACCGGTATCGATCAGGCTGATGTCCTCGGGGATCATCGACTTGAGCATCGGTTTTAGAAAGGGATAGTGAGTGCAGCCGAGAATGATCGTGTCGCAGCCGCTGGCCAACAGCGGGTCGACATAACTTTGCAGCAGCGCGCGCAACTCGGCGCTGTGCAGATCGCCACTCTCAATCAATTCGACCAGACCGGGACACGGCTGGGTGATCACCCGCACGTCAGTGGCGAAGCGATCAAGCAGCGCGGCGAACTTGGCGCTTTGCAAAGTCCCGGTGGTGGCGAGCACGCCGACCACTCCGCTGCGGGTAGCGGCAGCGGCGGGTTTGACCGCCGGCTCCATGCCGACCAGCGGCCAGTCGGGAAAATCACGCCGCAGATCGGCGACACCGGCAACGGTCGCGGTATTGCAGGCCAGCACCAACGCCTTGGCGCCCTGCTCGCGGAAAAACCCGGCCATCACGCTGCAGCGCTGACGAATGAATTCCGGAGTTTTCTCGCCATAGGGAATATGCCCGCAATCGGCGACGTAAAGCAGCGACTCATTGGGCAGCAAGCGCTGGATTTCCGCCAGCACCGACAAGCCGCCGACGCCGGAGTCGAACACGCCGATCGGCGCTTCACGCATGGCGCGGGCCACAGACGCTGCAACCCGGATCACGCTTGACGCGCAGCTCACGGAAACGCGAGCCCAGCGCATCGATCAGTAACAGACGCCCAACCAGCGGCTCGCCGAAACCGACCAACACCTTCAACGCTTCCAACGCCTGGAGACTGCCGACCAGACCGACCAGCGGCCCGACCACGCCTGCTTCGCTGCAGGTCAGTTCGGCTTCGCTGCCGTGGCCGTACAAGCAGTGGTAGCACGGGCTCTCGGCGCGACGCGGGTCGAACACCGACAACTGCCCTTCCAGACGAATCGCCGCGCCGCTGACCAACGGTTTGCACGCAGCCACACACGCAGCGTTGACCGCTTCGCGGGTGGAGAAATTATCGGAGCAGTCGAGCACCAGAGCCACCGCTGCCACGGCTGCGGCGAGAGAATCCTCGTCCAGCGCCTGACGATGGGCGATCAATTGAATCTCGGGATTGATCGAGCCCAGGCGCTTGAGCGCCGAGTCGACCTTGCTCATGCCGACGCTGTCGGTGTCATGAATGATCTGGCGTTGCAGGTTGGTCAGGTCGACTGTGTCGAAACCCGCCAAATGCAATTCCCCGACCCCGCCGCCGCCAGATACAGGGCACCCGGCGCACCGAGCCCGCCGAGGCCGATGATCAGCACGCGACTGTCCTTGAGCTTCAGTTGCCCGTCGATGTCGATGTGTTGCAGCAGAATCTGCCGGCTGTAGCGCAGCAATTCCTGATCATTCAGCACGGCAGGCGCCCCAGACTGATGCGTTGATGACCGCCCAGATCGGTGCGGCTGTGCACTTCTTCAAAACCGCGCGTCAGCAGCAAGTCACGGACGGCTTCGGCTTGATCATAGCCGTGTTCGAGCATCAACCAGCCAGCGGCCTCCAGATGATCCGGGGCCTGATCGACGATCAAGCGCAGATCGTCGAGCCCGTCCTCACCAGCAACCAGCGCGCTGGCCGGTTCGAAGCGCACATCGCCCTCGACCAGATGCGGATCGGCGGCGGCAATGTACGGCGGATTGCTGATGATCAACTGGAAACGCTGACCTTCAAGTGCGCTGAACCAGTGGCTGCTCAGCACCGTGGCGTTGTTCAAATGCAGGCGCTGGCGATTGCGTTCGGCGAGGGCCACGGCTTCGAGCACGCGATCCACCGCCGTGACTTTCCACGCCGGACGTTCGCTGGCCAACGCCAGGGCAATCGCGCCGCTGCCAGTGCCGAGATCGAGCACTTTGGCCGGGGTCGCGGGCAGCAATTCCAGCGCCGCTTCCACCAGCAACTCAGTGTCCGGGCGCGGGATCAGCGTGTGTGGCGCGACTTCCAGATCGAGTTTCCAGAAACCCTGCTGACCGAGAATGTAGGCCACCGGCTCACCGCCACGACGACGTTGCAAGTACTCGGCAAACGTCAGCGCTGCTTCACTCGGCACAATGCGCTCGGGCCAGGTGTGGAGAAAACTGCGCGACTTGCCCAACGCGGCGGCCAGGAGCAATTCGGCATCCAGGCGTGCGGTGGGCGAGTCAGGCAGTTCGGCTGCGCGCAACAGGCTGGCAATGATGGTCATTTATTCACCTATCGCGGCGAGTTGGTCAGCCTGGTATTCGGCCAGCAAAGGCTCGATCACCGCCTCAACGCCACCGGCAAGAATTTCGTCCAGCGAGTACAGGGTCAGGTTGACGCGATGGTCGGTGACTCGACCCTGGGCAAAGTTGTAGGTGCGAATGCGCTCGGAGCGGTCGCCGGAACCTACCAGCAATTTACGTTCGCTGGCGATCGCATTCGCCGCCGCTGCGGTTTGCTGATCGTTGAGCTTGGCCGACAGCCAAGCCATCGCCCGCGCCCGGTTCTTGTGTTGGGAACGTTCTTCCTGGCACTCGACGACGGTACCGGTCGGTATGTGCGTGATGCGGATCGCCGAGTCGGTGGTGTTGACGTGCTGACCACCGGCGCCGGAGGAGCGGAATGTATCGACACGCAAATCCGCCGGGTTGATCTCGATGGCTTCGCGCTCGTCCGGCTCGGGCAGCACCGCCACGGTGCAGGCCGAGGTGTGGATACGGCCCTGGGATTCGGTGGCGGGTACACGCTGTACGCGGTGCGCGCCGGATTCGAATTTCAGTTTGCCGTAAACATTGTCGCCTTCAATGCGGGCGATGACTTCTTTATAGCCACCGTGCTCGCCTTCGTTTTCCGACAGGATCTCCACACGCCAGCCGCGACGCTCGGCGTAACGCGAATACATGCGGAACAAATCGCCGGAGAAGATCGCCGCCTCGTCGCCACCGGTGCCGGCGCGGATTTCGAGAAACACGTTGCGCCCGTCGTTAGGATCTTTGGGCAGCAACATGCGCTGCAGATCGGATTCCAGGGTGATCAGCAATTCCTTGGCTTCGCGGACTTCTTCCACAGCCATTTCACGCATGTCCGGATCGTTGTCCTTGAGCAGTGCCTGCGCGCCTTCAAGATCGCTTTGTACGCCGAGCAGCTTTTTATAGCCTTGCACGACCGGCTCGAGTTCAGCGTATTCCTTGGAATAAGCGCGAAATTTGGCCTGATCGGAAATGACTTCGCCGTCGCCGAGCAACGCGGTCAGTTCCTCGAAACGGTCCTGGAGGATGTCCAGCTTATTGAGCAGTGACGCTTTCATTGCGGTTTTTTATCCGAAAAGCTATCCGGTGAGCCCTCGAGGGCAAAGAGTTCCTGGGCCATGGCCAGCGCATCGAGGCGGCCTTCGGCAGAAAGCTTTTTCAACTGCACGCTGGGCGCATGCAACAGTTTATTGGTCAGGCCACGGGCCAGTTGCCCGAGCACCTCTTCGGCGTTGCCACCGTTGGCCAGCAGGCGCAGGGCTTTTTGCAGTTCCTCGTCGCGCAGGCGTTCGCTCTGTTGACGATAGGCCTTGAGCACATCGACCGCCGCCAACTCGCGCAGGCGCACCATGAAATCATCGGCGCCGACCGAGACCATCTCTTCTGCCGCCTGGGCTGCGCCCTGACGACTCTTGAGGTTTTCGGCGACCACTTCGTGGAGATCGTCGACGCTGTAGAGGTAAACGTCGTCCAACTCGCCGACTTCCGGCTCGATATCGCGGGGAACAGCGATATCGACCATGAAAATCGGTTTGTGCTTGCGCAGCTTCAAAGCGCTTTCCACCGCGCCCTTACCGAGAATCGGCAACTGACTGGCGGTCGAACTGATGACGATGTCACTGCGCACCAGTTCTGCCGGGATGTCCGAGAGCAGCACCGCGTGGGCGCCGAACTGCTCGGCCAACAGACTGGCGCGCTCCAGCGTGCGGTTGGCGACGACAATGCGCTTGACGCCCAGCTCGTGCAAATGGCGGGCGACCAGGGTGATGGTCTCGCCCGCGCCGATCAGCAAGGCTTGGCTGCGCTGCAAATCACTGAAAATCTGTTTCGCCAGGCTGACCGCGGCAAACGCTACGGATACCGGGTTTTCACCGATCGCGGTGTCGGTGCGCACCTGTTTGGCGGCATTGAACGTTGCTTGAAACAGCCGCCCCAACAGCGGGCCGATGGTGCCGGCCTCGCGGGCCACGGCGTAGGCCGATTTCATCTGACCGAGAATCTGCGGTTCGCCCAGCACCAGCGAGTCGAGCCCGGAGGCGACGCGCATCATGTGACGAACTGCCGCATCATCTTCATGCACATAAGCACTCGCGCGCAGCTCATCGAGGCTTAAATGGTGATAGTCGGCCAGCCAGCGCAGCACGATATCGGCAGAAAGCTGATCCTGTTCTATATAAAGCTCACTGCGATTGCAGGTCGAGAGGATCGCAGCTTCGCGGCTGTCGGTCAGTCGGCAGAGCTGCTGCAAGGCTTCCACCAACTGCTCTGGCGTAAAGGCCACGCGCTCGCGGACGTCTACTGAAGCAGTCTTGTGGTTGATACCGAGTGCAAGGAAGGCCATTCAAGGTCGCTGATGGTGACGTGAAGCCGGCAATTGTCCTACTTCGCCAGATTCAGAACAACTATTGGATATCTATCGCCCTTATTGTATCCACCTTATGCTGCGATCCATTCTCGTTCATGTACACACCACCCCATGTAGGAGCTGCCGAAGGCTGCGATCTTTTGACTTTGTTTTTTGAAATCAAAAGCAAGATCAAAAGATCGCAGCCTGCGGCAGCTCCTACAGGGCGATCAGCGTAAATTGCCTGAGCGGTTATGTTTGGCCGAAGGCTTGTGTCATGATGATCCGACCGCAGGTTAGTCGTCCTTCTCCTATATGAATAGATCTTCCGCGTTGCTCCTCGCTTTTGTCTTCCTCAGCGGCTGCCAGGCCTTGGCTCCCGTGTCGCCGGACGGTACGCCGCCGGTTGAAGACACCACGCCCGCGCCTGAAAAGCCCAAGGTTTACAGCTCGTTCAGCGAGGAAACCGTTTTCAGCCTGTTGAGCGCCGAACTCGCCGGCCAGCGCAATCGTTTCGACATTGCTCTGGACAACTACGTGACCCAGGCCATCAATACCCAGGATCCGGGCGTCTCCGAGCGTGCATTCCGCATCGCCGAATATCTGGGCGCCGATCAACCGGCCCTCGATACCGCGCTGATCTGGGCCAAAAACGCGCCGGACGATCTCGAAGCGCAACGCGCCGCCGCCGTGCAACTGGCCCGTGCCGGGCGCTATGACGACTCCATGGTTTATATGGAGAAAGTCCTGCAGGGCAAAGGCGACACCCACTTCGACTTCCTCGCGCTGTCGGCCGCCGATACCGATCAGGAAACCCGCAACGGTCTGATGAAAAGTTTTGACCGTTTGTTGCAGCGTCATCCGAACAACAGCCAGCTGATTTTCGGCAAGGCGCTGCTCCTGCAGCAGGACGGCGACAACAAGGCCGCACTGAGCCTGCTCGAAGACCACCCGCCGGAAGAAGGCGAAATCGCCCCGATCCTGTTGCGTGCGCGCTTGCTGCAAATCATGAACCGTGGCGACGAAGCGTTGCCTTTGCTGCAAAAAAGCATCAAGAAATACCCGGACGACAAACGCCTGCGCCTGACTTACGCGCGCATGCTGGTTGAGCAAGACCGCATGGACGACGCCAAGGCCGAGTTCTCCAGCCTGGTTCAGCAATACCCGGAGGACGACGAACTGCGTTACTCACTGGCACTCGTCTGCCTGGAAGCCAAGGCCTGGGACGAGGCCAAGGGTTATCTGGAAGACCTGATCGCCCGCGAAAGCCACGTCGATTCGGCGCACCTGAACCTCGGTCGCATTGCAGAAGAACGCAACGACCCGCAAGGCGCTCTTCTCGAGTACGCCCAGGTCGGCCCGGGCAACGACTATCTGCCAGCGCAATTGCGTCAGGCCGACATCCTGATGAACAACGGCAAGACCGCTGAAGCGCAAAGCAAACTCGCCGCCCAGCGCGACGAGCAACCGGATTACGCGATTCAGCTGTACCTGATCGAATCGGAAACCCTGTCGGCCAACAAACAGGACGACAAGGCCTGGAAAGTCTTGCAGACAGCCTTGCAGCAGTACCCGGACGATCTGAATCTGCTGTATACCCGGGCAATGCTCGCGGAAAAACGCAATGACCTGGCGCAGATGGAAAAAGACCTGCGTCTGATCATCAAACGTGATCCGGACAACGCCATGGCGCTGAACGCTTTGGGTTACACCCTGTCCGATCGCACTACCCGCTACGCTGAAGCCAAGGCGCTGATCGAGCAGGCGCACCAGATCAATCCGGAAGACCCGGCCGTACTCGACAGCCTCGGCTGGGTGAATTACCGCATGGGCAACCTGGATGACGCCGAGAAATACCTGCGTCAGGCGCTGGAGCGCTTCCCTGACCACGAAGTCGCCGCTCACCTGGGCGAAGTGTTGTGGACCAAGGGCAATCAGCGTGAAGCCAAACAAATCTGGGGCAAATTCCTCAAGGATCAGCCCGACAGCACCATTCTGCGCAGCACCATCAAGCGCCTGACCGGATCCGAGACTCTTTAACTCATGTTTTTGCGCCACGTTATTGTTTTCAGCTTTATCGCCCTGCTCGCCGGCTGCTCGGGTTTTGGCACTCGTGAATCGGTCGAGGGCCACGGCAGTCCGGCTCAATGGGCCGCGAACAAACAGCAACTGACCGGCCTCGACGGCTGGCAGATCGATGGCAAGATCGGCATCCGCGCGCCGAAAGACTCCGGTAGCGGCACGCTGTTCTGGCTGCAACGTCAGGATTACTACGATATTCGTCTGTCCGGCCCGCTGGGTCGTGGCGCTGCACGCCTGACCGGGCGTCCGGGCAAGGTGTCGCTGGAAGTCGCCAATCAGGGCCGCTACGAATCGCAATCCCCGGAAGCCCTGCTTGAAGAGCAGTTGGGCTGGAAACTGCCAGTGTCAAATCTGGCCTGGTGGGTGCGTGGCCTGCCGGCTCCGGACAGCAAAAGTCGCCTGAACCTGGACGCCGACAGCCGTCTGGCCAACCTGGAACAGGATGGCTGGAAAGTCGAATACACCGCTTACACCGAACAGAATGGTTACTGGTTGCCCGAGCGCATCAAGCTGCACGGCACCGACCTCGACGTCACGCTGGTGATCAAGACCTGGCAACCGCGCAAGCTGGGGCAATAACGCATGACCGCTGCACGCCTGACCCTGCCCTCGCCGGCCAAACTCAACCTGATGCTGCACATTCTCGGTCGCCGTGAAGACGGTTATCACGAGTTGCAGACGCTGTTTCAGTTTGTCGATTACGGCGACGAAATCACTTTTGCCGTGCGCGATGACGGCGTGATTCAGCTGCACACCGAGTTTGCCGGCGTGCCGCATGACAGCAATCTGATCGTGCGCGCGGCGAAAATGCTTCAGCAACAATCGGGCTGTCCGCTGGGTATCGACATCTGGATCGACAAAGTGCTGCCCATGGGCGGTGGCATTGGTGGCGGCAGTTCAAATGCGGCGACCACTTTGCTCGGTCTGAATCATTTGTGGCAGTTGGGTTGGGATGAAGATCGCCTGGCTACTCTGGGCCTGACGCTGGGTGCCGACGTCCCGGTTTTCGTCCGTGGTCACGCAGCTTTCGCCGAGGGCGTGGGCGAGAAACTGACCCCGGTCGATCCCGAAGAACCGTGGTATCTGGTGCTCGTACCGCAAGTCTCTGTAAGTACGGCAGAAATTTTTTCCGATCCTTTGTTGACACGTAACACGCCGCCCATTAAAGTGCGCCCCGTTCCCGAGGGAAACAGTCGAAATGACTGCTTGCCGGTGGTTGCAAGGCGTTACCCAGAAGTACGTAACGCATTGGATTTGTTAGGTAAATTTACCGAAGCAAAACTCACCGGAACTGGAAGTTGTGTGTTTGGGGGCTTCCCAAGCAAAGCTGAAGCTGATAAAGTCTCGGCCCTTCTGACAGAGACCCTTACAGGGTTTGTAGCCAAAGGCAGCAACGTTTCGATGTTGCACCGCAAGCTGCAAAGTCTGCTCTAAAGGAACCAGGTGCTCGGCACTTGATGCAACAGATACAGGGGCGTCGCCAAGCGGTAAGGCAGCAGGTTTTGATCCTGCCATGCGTTGGTTCGAATCCAGCCGCCCCTGCCATTTTCTATACTCATCCAGGTTACCCTCAGCCTCTAGGTACTGCGCGTGTCCAAGATGATGGTCTTTACGGGGAACGCTAACCCCGATCTGGCTCGGCGTGTTGTACGTCAGCTGCATATCCCTCTCGGTGACATCTCTGTCGGTAAGTTCTCCGACGGCGAAATTACAGCCGAGATCAATGAAAACGTTCGCGGTAAAGACGTTTTCATTATTCAGCCGACTTGCGCTCCGACCAACGATAACCTGATGGAACTGGTAGTGATGGCTGATGCCTTCCGCCGCTCCTCGGCTACTCGTATCACTGCTGTTATTCCTTATTTTGGTTATGCCCGTCAGGATCGCCGTCCGCGTTCCGCACGTGTGGCTATCAGCGCGAAAGTCGTTGCTGACATGCTTACCGTAGTCGGCATCGACCGTGTTCTCACGGTTGATCTGCATGCTGACCAGATTCAGGGTTTCTTCGATATTCCGGTAGATAACATCTACGGCTCCCCGGTTCTGGTGGATGACATTGAAGATCAGCGCTTCGAAAACCTGATGATCGTTTCCCCGGACATTGGTGGCGTCGTGCGTGCACGTGCCGTTGCCAAATCCCTGGGCGTGGATCTCGGGATCATCGACAAACGCCGTGAGAAAGCCAATCACTCTGAAGTGATGCATATCATCGGTGATGTCGAAGGGCGTACCTGCATTCTGGTCGATGACATGGTCGATACCGCCGGCACTCTGTGTCACGCGGCCAAGGCCCTGAAAGAGCATGGCGCAGCCAAGGTCTTCGCCTACTGCACACACCCTGTGCTGTCGGGTCGGGCCATCGAGAATATCGAAAATTCCGTGCTGGACGAGCTGGTGGTGACCAACACCATCCCGCTGTCCGCTGCAGCACAAGCCTGTGCACGTATCCGTCAACTGGATATCGCACCGGTTGTTGCCGAAGCGGTTCGCCGCATCAGCAATGAAGAATCGATCAGCGCGATGTTCCGTTAAGGGCCCTGCCCTTCTCGAAATGTCTCGTTGACGAAAAGCGCCCCGCCCCGGCATTCCTGCCGGGGCGGGGCTTTTTTGCCCATACCGTGTTTGGCGCTGGTCGCAAACGCCACTCCGGTCATGGCTATTTTGGAGATACAAAATGAACGATTTTACTCTGAATGCTGAAGTGCGTTCCGACCTGGGGAAAGGTGCGAGCCGCCGCCTGCGTCGTCTCGCCGCTCTGGTTCCAGCTGTTGTTTACGGTGGCGAAAAAGCCCCTGAATCCATCAGCATGCTGGCCAAAGAAGTTGCCAAACTGCTCGAAAACGATGCTGCCTACAGCCACGTTATCGAACTGAACGTTGGCGGCAAAAAGCAGAACGTCATCATCAAAGCTCTGCAACGTCACCCGTCCAAGGGTCACGTTCTGCACGCTGACTTCGTACGCGTCGTAGCCGGCCAGAAACTGACCGCTATCGTGCCTGTGCACTTTGTCGGTGAAGAAGCTCCGATCAAGAAAGGCGGCGAGATCTCGCACGTCCTGAACGAAATCGAAGTAACTTGCCTGCCGAAAGATCTGCCTGAGTTCATCGAAGTCGACCTGTCGGCTCTGGAAATCGGCGCAATCGTTCACCTGTCCGACCTCAAAGCCCCTAAAGGCGTTGAGTTCGTTGCACTGGCTCACGGTGACGACAAAGCTGTTGCAAACGTACACGCTCCACGCGTTGCTCCAGAAGCTGAAGAAGGCGCAGCAGAGTAATTCACTCTGTCATGCCTGAGTGAGCAAGTAACATCGCGGACTGGAACGTAGCGAGAAAGCGGGCGAGAACGCGGAGTTTACATCCATGGTAAATGAGCATTTTTCGTCCACTTTCGCCGCTTTGCCTGATCGCGGCGATGTTACTCACCACTCAAAGGAAGGGCCCCTATCGTGACTGCCATCAAACTGATCGTTGGCCTGGGAAATCCAGGCGCCGAATACGACCAGACCCGGCACAACGCAGGGGCCCTTTTTGTTGAGCGCATCGCCCACGCACAGAATGTGAATCTTGTGGCCGATCGCAAATATTTCGGCCTGACCGGGCGCTATTCGCATCAGGGTCAGGATGTTCGTCTGCTGATTCCCACCACCTATATGAACCGCAGCGGCCAGGCCGTGGCGGCACTCGCCGGTTTCTTCCGTATCAAGCCTGAAGAAATCCTCGTGGCGCACGACGAACTCGACTTGCCTCCGGGCGTTGCCAAGCTCAAGCAGGGCGGCGGCCATGGCGGTCACAACGGGTTGCGCGACATCATTGCGCAACTGGGCAATCAGAATACGTTCTACCGCCTGCGGCTTGGCATTGGCCACCCGGGCGTTGCCAGTATGGTTTCAAATTTCGTCCTGGGTCGTGCGCCACGCGCCGAACAGGAAAAACTCGATGCCAGCATCGACTTTGCCCTCGGCGTGCTGCCGGATATCCTCGCAGGTGAATGGAACCGCGCGATGAAAAACCTGCACAGCCAGAAGGCCTGACTCTACTCCGAGGGGAAACACCATGGGATTCAATTGCGGCATCGTCGGTCTGCCTAACGTCGGCAAGTCCACCCTGTTCAACGCCCTGACCAAATCCGGTATCGCGGCCGAAAACTTCCCCTTCTGCACCATCGAGCCGAACAGCGGCATCGTGCCGATGCCGGATCCGCGTCTGGAAGCCCTGGCGGCCATCGTCAATCCGAAGCGCATCCTGCCGACCACCATGGAATTCGTCGACATCGCTGGCCTGGTAGCCGGCGCCTCGAAAGGTGAAGGCCTGGGCAACAAGTTCCTCGCCAACATCCGCGAAACCGACGCGATCGCTCACGTCGTGCGCTGCTTCGAAGACGAAAACGTGATCCACGTTTCCAACAGCGTCGATCCGAAGCGCGACATCGAAATCATCGACCTGGAACTGATCTTCGCCGACCTCGACAGCTGCGAGAAGCAACTGCAGAAAGTCGCGCGTAACGCCAAGGGCGGTGACAAGGACGCCGTGGTTCAGAAGGCTCTGCTTGAGCAACTGATCGCGCACTTCACCGAAGCCAAACCGGCGCGCAGCCTGATGAAGAACATGAGCGCTGACGAAAAAGCGGTGATCAAGGGCTTCCACCTGCTGACCACCAAACCGGTCATGTACATCGCCAACGTTGCTGAAGACGGTTTCGAGAACAACCCGCACCTGGACGTGGTTCGCGCCATCGCCGAAGAAGAAGGCGCGATGGTCGTTCCGGTCTGCAACAAGATCGAAGCTGAAATCGCCGAGCTCGATGACGGCGAAGAGAAGGACATGTTCCTCGAGGCCCTGGGCCTGGAAGAGCCTGGCCTCAACCGCGTGATCCGCGCCGGCTACGAAATGCTGCACCTGCAGACCTACTTCACCGCCGGTGTTGAAGAAGTCCGCGCCTGGACCGTCAAAGTCGGTGCCACAGCACCTCAGGCTGCCGGCGTGATCCACACCGACTTCGAGAAAGGCTTCATCCGCGCCGAAGTGATCGCCTACAACGACTTCATCCAGTACAAGGGCGAAGCCGGTACTAAAGAAGCCGGTAAATGGCGTCTGGAAGGCAAGGATTACATCGTCAAAGACGGCGACGTGATGCACTTCCGTTTTAACGTGTAAGCGTTACGCCGAAGAAAAAGCCGCGTTTGATACGCGGCTTTTTTGTGCCTGGAATATTTTCCGCCACGCCACCAATCCCCTGTAGGAGTGAGCCTGCTCGCGATAGCGGAGTGTCAGTCAATTCAACCGTAACTGACACACCGCTATCGCGAGCAGGCTCACTCCTACAATGGGAAATGTGTGAATCAGGTTTTTTTGGTCCGCGGCAGGAAAATCGCCAGTACGCCAAATAGTGGCAGGAACGAGCACAGGAAATACACGTACTCAATCCCGTGAATATCCGCCAGATGCCCCAGCAACGCCGCGCCAATCCCGCCGAAACCAAACATCAGACCGAAGAAGATTCCGGCGATCATCCCGACATTGCCCGGCACCAGTTCCTGCGCGTACACCACAATCGCCGAGAACGCCGACGCCAGAATGAAGCCAATCACCACGCTAAGAACACTGGTCCAGAACAGATCAACGTGGGGCATCAGCAGCGTGAACGGTGCCACGCCGAGGATCGAGAACCAGATCACCGCTTCACGCCCGATCTTGTCACCAATCGGCCCGCCGAAGAATGCCCCCGCCGCTACCGCCCCCAGGAACAGGAACAAGTGCAACTGCGAACTGGCCACCGACAGGTCGAACTTCTCGATCAGGTAAAACGTGAAGTAGCTGGTCAGGCTGGCCATGTAGAAATATTTGGAAAACACCAACAGCCCCAGCACCACCAGCGCACTTGTCACCCTGCCCTTCGACAGCCCGTGAGTCGCTGCCTGACCGGCCTTGAGCTTGAACAGATTGAGGTGATGGGCGTACCAGCGGCTGATGCGGTACAGCACGAACAGCGCAAACACCGCGAACAAACCGAACCACGCCACATTGCCCTGACCGAACGGAATGATGATCGCCGCCGCCAGCAACGGGCCAAACGCGGAACCGGCGTTACCGCCAACCTGAAAAGTCGATTGCGCCAGACCAAAGCGTCCGCCCGAGGCCAGTCGCGCAATCCGCGAGGCCTCGGGGTGGAACGTCGAGGAACCGATTCCGATCAGCGCCGCCGCCAGCAGAATCAACGGAAAACTGCCGACCATCGACATCATCACGATGCCAATTAGCGTGCAGATTGAACCGGCCGGCAACAGCCACGGTTTCGGATGCCGGTCGGTGTGATAACCGACCCACGGTTGCAGCAGCGACGCGGTCAGTTGAAAGGTCAAGGTGATCAGGCCGACCTGAGTAAAGGTCAGGCCGTAATTGGCCTTGAGCATCGGGTAGATCGACGGCAGCACCGACTGGATCAGATCGTTGATCAAATGCGCCAGCGCCACCGCGCCGATGATACGCATCACCAATGGACTGCTTTGGGGAGCAGCGGGCGCCGAGGCAGCGGCGGTCTGAACGTTGCTGATAGCCATGGAAGTTTTCCGGACAGCAGATGGGTGCACGCAGGCAGGTGCGTCAATGTGCCATTTTTCGGTGCGCCAGCGCCATCCCCTTAGCCAGCTAACTAACCAACTGAATCACAGATCAATCCCTGTAGGAGCTGCCGAAGGCTGCGATCTTTTGATCTTGATCTTAAAAACAAAGATCAAAAGATCGCAGCCTTCGGCAGCTCCTACACAAAGCCCGGATTATCTGGACAAGGTGATAGCGCAACGCCATGGTCTGAATCTTGCCTTGCTTCTCCCCTTGAACGCGGGCGCCTTACAAAGGCGACCGACAATGGGAAGTTTCGCTACAGAGCCGGCCTACAGAGCGGGCGAGAGTGAACTTTCGAGGCCTTTTAGCAGGGCACAACATCCAGGTCGCACGACCGCGATGCACGCCATTGGTGCGTGGTGTCCAGAGGAGTCATGGGGCATGCAGGCTTTCCTTTCACCGGGGATCAAATTGCTGGGGCGGTTTGGCTTCGCAGGTAAATTCCAGTTGTTGTTTCTGCTGTTCATTCTGCCGTTGGCCGGCAGCCTGTTGATGATCGGCCAGGACTATCGCGACAAGCTCAATCTGATTTCCGGCGAACGCGCCGGCGTGCGCCAGTTGCTCGCGCTGGATGCGCTGGATAACCTGCTCGCCGCCCAACGTGACCGCGCTGCCCGCTGGCGCGCCACCGAAACCAATCGCCAGCCGACACCGGCCACTCTCGCCGCCATGGCCGCGTTCGATGCGGTGCAACCGGCGGTTCTGCAAGCCACCACAGATTTGGGCAACGCGTTGAAAAACGAAGGTGCCGAAGGCGAAACCCTCAGTCGTTATCAAGCGCTGCAAACCGCGCTCAACGGCCTGGACTCGAAAAGCCTCAGCGGTGTCGGTTGGTGGCCGGACGGCTACGACCGTTTCACCAACGCCCTCAGCGCCCTGCAAGCGTTGCGCGAGCAGATCGTCATGGACAACCGCCTGACTCTCGCGCCGTGGCTGGAAACCTACTTGCTGACGCAAATTTCCACGCAACACGCGCCGGACCTGATCGAACGGGTCGGCCGCCTTGCCGCAGTCGGCCCGGCCTCGGTCGTCTCCGGCCAGTTCACCCTGCAAAGCCGTTTGCAGTTGCGTGACCTGCGCAGCCGCATCGGCGATGCCCGCGAGCAACTGGTGAAAACCGCCACGCTGCTCGAAGCACGCCTGCCGAAAGATCAGCAGAGTTGGGCCAGCCAATACCACGATAGCCTCAAACACCTCGACAGCGGTCTGAAGGTGCTGGATGACGGTGTGTTCGGCGGCTCTATCAATCTCAAACCGGAAGAATTCGAACGCAGCCTCGATGCGCTGTTGACCGACCTCGCCGCCCTGCGCCAGCAATCGCTGGTGTCGCTGGATCTGCGCCTCGACACCTACCACAGCTCAGCAATCCGACAGTTCATCCTCGTCGCAGCGATCTTCGGTTGCCTGCTGCTCGCGGCGTTGTATTTGTTCGTCTGCCTGCAAGCCTCGATCCGCCGCAGCGCCAGCGGAATTACTTTGCTGGCCGAAGCCCTGCGCGATGGCAACCTCAGCCTGCAAGTGCCGGTGGTGGGCCGCGACGAACTGGCGGCGATCAGCACTGCGCTCAACGTCGCCGTGGTGCAACTGCGCAACAGCATGCTCGGCGTCGATCACGAGACCTCGCAGTTGAGCAACGCGGTGCGCAGCCTCAACGAGCATTCCAGCGGCGCCCTCGGCGAAGTCGAGGCGCAACAGTTGCAGATCAGCCAGATCGCCGCTGCTGCCACGCAATTGGCCGCGACCTCGCAAGGCGTGGCGCAAAGCTGCGAACAGGCCTCCGGCAGCGCGCAGCACACCCGCCGCATCGCCGCCGACAGCAGCCGTGACAGCCAACGCACTACGGCGAGTATTCAGCAGCTCAATCAACGCCTCAACGACACCGCAGCGGCACTGGGCCGGGTCAGCGAGCAAGGTCAGCAGATCCAATTGGTCGTCGATACCATTCGCGGTGTTGCCGAACAGACCAACCTGCTCGCGCTTAACGCGGCCATCGAAGCTGCACGCGCAGGTGAACAAGGTCGCGGTTTCGCTGTGGTGGCGGATGAAGTGCGTAGCCTGTCGCAACGCACACAATCTTCGACAGCGCAGATTGCCGGCACAGTCGACAGCTTGCGCGCCACGGTCAACGAAGCCGTGAGTTTGATGGAAGCTGCGTGCGGCCAGGCGCAAACCGACGCCGAATCGGTCACCGGCCTCGGTGAACGCCTGGGCGAAATCGCCAGCGCCGTACAGAGCGTCACTGACACGCTCGCGCAGATCGCTACGGCGGTCGAGGAACAGGCCAGCACCGCCGATGAAGTCAGCGGCAATATCCAGCAGGTCGATCAGGCGGCCGTGCGTTTGCTTGAAGGCGCACGCGCGGTGAACCTCGCGGCGGATACCCTGAGTCAGGGCAGCCACGCCTTGAGCGCCAATACCGCAAGATTTCAGCTGCGTTGAGGCCCTGCCCGGCCCGGATTTTCCGGGCTGGAGGATAAGCGGTTGAAAATAAGAAGAAATATTTTAAATTTACGCTTGACGCTTTTCCATTTCAGGGGAATAATGCGCGCCACTTGGCTACATAGCTCAGTTGGTTAGAGCATAGCATTCATAATGCTGGGGTCCGGGGTTCAAGTCCCTGTGTAGCCACCAAGTACTAAAAACGGCTTACCGAAAGGTAGGCCGTTTTTTTATGCCTCGAGAAAAGTCTCGGTAATCTGTTATTCCGCAGTAATCACCAGCCCCCTTCATCACGCGCACTTTGACGTTCTCGTTTACCTCGAATCCTGCCCGCCGTAACCACAGGCCGCGGAACTTGATCCAAGGCACGGGTTTGGCGTTCAAACCTCTTTTTCTTCGTCGCTCGTTTTGGTCGCTGCCTGTGCGATCAGGGCGTCGAGCATCTGCGTAATGACCTTCTGTTGGACCTTCGAAAGCGCCTTGATGGACTGCAGCCGTCCCCATGCAAAGCGAAAGACTACAAGCACGAAACACCCCGGCTTCAGCTGAATCAATCGCCAATCAACAGGCCGAGAGAGCGCTGTAGGAAACAGGTCCGATTCAGGTACGAATTGGATTTTTCGTAAAACCAAGCGCCTGAAACTTGCCCCACCGGTTTGCCCGAATTCCCCATTGACCGACAAGCTTCCCTGGCTCGATTCAAAGCCATACAGGGAGTTGGCATGGCTCGATTCAAATCGCTCTTCGATGAAGATTGGCCCTGGAAGCGCGACTACGGCGGCGCTTCATGGGGCGGGTGGTTTCCACCCAAAGCGCCGGGGCCGGTGTACAGCGAAAAGGATGAATGGCCAACGCCCAAGCGCCGCGAAGATCAGGTGTTCGCCAAGTCCTGCACGGTGGATAACTGGTGCCGAACGGCCGCCGGTCCGGCACCCGACCCCGCCAGCAACTTCGGCAAGATCATGGTCGCCGGCGCCATGCTCTTGCCCTCTGCCAGCACCGCTGTCGCGACGGCAATAGGTGCCGATCTGGCCTTGGGGCGTTTGGCGGGCGGCGGCATTTTGCAACAACGCCTCAACTGGGCAATTCGCGGCGCTGCTGGGCCGGCCAGCGTGTTCGTCCTCGGGATGCTGCCGACCCGCATGGGTGACGGCACGCTGCACACCGACGAACAACTGCGCCGCATGAGCCGCGCCCCCACTCGTGTGCGCTTCCAGTTTCGACGTAATACTGAAGGAGTCATGCAGGTTTACGGCATCCACTCCGGCGCTTCGGGCGATGACTCGGTGCGCACTGTCAAAGTCGAGTGGAACAGCGACAAGACTGCGATGGAGGCCAAGCTCAACGGCATCACGATTTTGTGGACGCCACAACGCGGGCCACTCGGTTCGATGCCGCCGCTGGTTTATCCCGAACACGGCGAGCAACTGAACACGATCCTTGTTCATCCGATTCCCGAGAACACTGATACCCAGATAGAAGGCCTGCCCGGCGAGGACATTACTGCCGAGGATTGTATTCTGGTGTTCCCGGCGGACACTGGGCTTAAGTCGCTGTATGTGGTGTTTTCGAGGCCGGCCAGACTGACGCCAGGTACGGTGACGGGTGTTGGTGAGGATGTGTCGGGGATATGGCTTACTGGGGCGGGAACGGGGGTCGGCGCGCCGATTCCGACACGGATTGCGGATAGGCTTAGGGGGCGGGAGTTTTCAAGCTTCGATGCCTTCAGAAAGGCGTTTTGGACTGAGGTTGTGAATGATCCAGAACTGGCTGAGCAATTTAAACCGCAGAATATTGCGCTTATGCGCAGTGGCAGCGCACCTCATGCCCGGTATCAAGATGCTGTGGGTAAAAGAAAAACTTACGAACTACATCACGTTGTATGGGTATCGGAAGGTGGTGATGTATATGACATCGAGAACTTAAGGGTCAGCACGCCAAAAAATCATATAGATATTCACCGGAAATAACCTCATGGCAAATAAAATTACTGATTACACCGAAGAGCAATTCATTAGCTTATTGCAGGAAATATTCACTTCCAATGGGGATGGCACGCCAGAGATGGTGTTGGCGGATCTATTGGATAAATTCTGTGACCTCGCCGAGCACCCCGCCGGTACTGACCTGATTTATTGGCCGGAGGATGACGCTGATTGCACCCCTGAAGGCATCACCGAAACCGTAAAGAAATGGCGCGCCACCAATGAGCTACCCGGATTCAAACGGTAATTCAATCCGCCCATTTAAACCGACCATTGCATGACAAAAATATCTGACTACACAGAAGCTGATTTCGTCGAATTTCTAAAATCCGTACTAGCCGCCAACACCAGCCCCGATGAAATACTTGATCCGCTATTACTGGAGTTTGCGCGTCTATCAGAACACCCGGCGGGATCTGATCTGATTTACTGGCCGGAAGATCTGAGCAAATCCCTAACGGCCGAAGAAATCACCGAAACAGTAAAGCGGTGGCGCGCGGCGAATGGACTGCCTGGGTTCAAGCAATAAGTACCTATACCTCGAGATGATCACCGAACTTGTGTCGAGGGGATAAACCTCCTCACCATAACGCTATGCCTGACCTACTCAGGTTTCTCTGTCGACAGGGCTGCCAACCCCTTCGCCCAAATCTGCCGAGTCCGCAGCCCCACCATCGCCCGCCAATCCGGATCAGCCGGATAAAACTGCTCGAGCAAATTCACTTTGATCCCCCTCCCCGTCGCATCCAGCGGATCGCCATGCAGATGCAGCCAATGGTCATCGCGCAAATGCCGGTGCACATCCGGCCCCGGATACGTCCCGCACTCGATCACGAACGGCATCAACTGCACGTCCGGTAGAGCATTGAGCAACGCTTGGGAGGTGTACCCGGTAGCCGTCGCTGCCACACCGGTTTCGCTCAAGGTGTCGGCGCCCGTGTGCAGGGTGTAAAGCCATGGACCATAAATCGCCTGCGCTTGCGCAAGTGCCGGGTAAGGCGCCTGGGTGATGGTCAGCAACATCGGATGGCCGTACTCACCGGCGCCGGTGTGCAGGTCGAAACACATCACGGTTTCAGCGCCAGCCAGATGCGTTTCGATGATTTGCTGCAAGGTGCGATTCGACCAGCTCGGCGCACGGCCGCCGTAAAACAGGCCGTCGGGATGGCTGTGCTGACCGCCCTCGACAATCGACATCACCGCCGGCCAGCCGTGTTCGTTGATCTGCGCATCGAGCAAGACATCGGCGCGTTGGCGCTCGGGGCCGTGCAAATCGGTGCAGGCGTAGATTTCATGAAGTGCCGCGTAAGCGCGGTTATCTGGGAGAGGCCCGGTGAAATCCAGATGATTGCGGTTGAGGTCGATGTTGTCTTCGTTGACCCGGCGTAACCACGCCGTGCCCCATGGGTTGATCAGGTGAACCATGACCACCGCAACATCCTTGGGCAGCGAACCGGGTTCGAAGGTTTTCAGCCATTCGATCTGGCAATCCGAGCCGTAATAGCCCTCGACCCCGTGCGTACCGCTGAGCGTTACCAGACGACGTTTGGCCTGTGGATCACCGAGCACGACGACGTCGGTGCTCAGCGGTTCGCCGAATGGCCCGCAGCGTGGATGTGCGTAGGCGGTGAGCGTGGCGCCGGCGGCATTGGCGGCGGCGAGAAACTGTTCGCGTTGATTGCGGTAACTGGCTTCGGTGGGGAACTCGCTGTGCATTCTTGGCCTCTTGTGATTTTTATGGTTTGACCTCTGTAGGAGTGAGCCTGCTCGCGATCGCGGTGGGTCAGTCAGCAATGATGTTGAATGTGATGACGCTATCGCGAGCAGGCTCACTCCTACAGGGGATGCTGGTGCTCTATAAATTTGAGCTTGACCCTAGCGAACATCCGCCCCGAAAAGAAAGACAAAAATACCCATCGGTTTGCGTCGCGACCGAGCGGTCGATAAAGTCCCTGAGACTTTTATCCCACGGACGGAGAGCCCGCGTGTTTTCAGCCTTGCCTTTGAGCCGCTTTCGCCTGCCAGCCCTGACGCTGATCATCAGCGCCCTGACCCTCACCGCCTGCAACGCCCCGCCCTCCTCGACTTTGCCGCTGCCCCCGGAAGCCGCGTCCGGTTTCCGCACCGACCTGCAAACCCGTCACGCCAGTAAACACATGGCAGCGGCTGCCAACCCTCTGGCTGCTGAAGCTGGTCGGGAGATGCTGCGTCAGGGTGGTTCGGCGATTGATGCGGCGATTGCGATGCAAGCGGTGTTGACGCTGGTTGAGCCGCAATCGTCCGGGATCGGCGGCGGTGCGATGATCGTGTTGTGGGACGGCAAACAAGTGCGCACTTATGACGGCCGCGAAACCGCTCCGGCCGGGGCGACCGAGAAGCTGTTCTTGCGTGCTGATGGCCAGCCGATGTCGTTCCCGCAGGCGCAGATTGGCGGGCGTTCGGTCGGTACACCGGGCGTGCTGCGCGCGCTGGAGATGGCACACGAACAACACGGTCGTCTGCCATGGGCGAAGCTGTTTGAACCGGCGATCAAACTGTCCGAACAAGGTTTCGCGATCTCTGCGCGTTTGCACTCGCTGCTGGAATCAGATTCCGTGATCCGCAAATCACCCGACATGGCCAAGTATTTCCTCAACGCCGACGGCAGCGTCAAAGCCGTCGGCACACGTCTGCAAAACCCGGCGCTGGCCGCCGTGCTCAAACGCATCGCCAACGAAGGTGCGGATGCGTTGTACAAAGGCCCGATCGCCGAAGAAATCGTCGCCAAGGTGCAGGGTCACGCCAACCCCGGCAGCCTGTCGCTGAACGATCTGCAGCGCTATCAGGCCAAGGAACGCGCGCCGCTGTGCACCGATTACAAGCGCTGGCAGGTCTGCGGCATGCCGCCGCCGTCGTCGGGCGGGATTGCCGTGGCGCAGATTCTCGGTACGTTGCAGGCACTGGAAACGCGCGATCCACGTCTTTCCCTGACGCCGCTCAAACCAGTGAAAACCGACAAACCGGCGGGCATCGAACCGGCGCCAGAGGCTGTGCATCTGATCGCCGAAGCCGAACGTCTGGCCTACGCCGACCGTGCGCAATACGTCGCCGACACTGACTTTGTACCAGTGCCGGTCAAAGGCCTGGTCGATCCAGGTTATCTCGCCAGCCGCGCCAGCCTGATCGGCGAACGCAGCACGGGCAGCGCCAAACCGGGCACGCCACCGGGTGTGCAGGTTGCCTACGCGCCGGACCGCTCGCCGCTGCGCATCTCCACCTCGCAAGTGGTCGCGGTGGATGACCTCGGCGGCGCCGTGTCGATGACCACCACCATCGAAGCCGCGTTCGGCTCACACCTGATGGTGCAGGGCTTTTTGCTGAACAACCAGATGACCGACTTCTCGTTCATCCCCGAAGAGAACGGCCAGAAAGTCGCCAACCGCGTCGAGCCCGGCAAACGCCCGCGCTCGTCGATGGCGCCAACGCTGATCTTCGATCGCCACAGCGGCGAATTCGTCGCCACGGTCGGCTCACCGGGTGGTTCGCAAATCATCGAATACGTCGCCAAAACCACCGTCGGCCTGCTCGACTGGAACCTCGACCCTCAAAGCGCCATCAGCCTGCCCAACTTCGGCAGCCGCAACGGCCCGACCGAACTGGAACAAGGTCAGTTCAGCCCGGCGCTGATTCAGACACTGAAAGACAAAGGGCATGCGGTGAATGAAATCGACATGACCAGCGGCACCCAGGCCATCGTGCGGGTCAAGGATGCGCAGGGCAAAGCGTCGTTGGAGGGTGGCGCGGATCCACGGCGTGAAGGGGAAGCGTTGGGGGATTGAGGCTAGGACGCAAAGAGAAAAGGCTTACCGTGAGGTAGGCCTTTTTTGTGGCCAACAGATTGTGTTCACTCGCATCCCGTCGCCTTTTCCTACACCGAAAATTTGCTGCCACGGATAGAGTAAGTGGCCGTTCAGCAAACAACACTTTCGGAATCTGCTGGCATTTATGAACACGCAAATATTAGAACCGTACGTCCACCGACAGCCAACAGCCTTGCATCAGTCCCATAGCGGGACTAGGATCGCGTCATGAGAATTATCGCTGTCAGTCAGCTCAAAAATTTTTGGCAACGGTATCCGGACTCAGAGCAACCACTGTTGGCGTGGATAGATGAAGCGAGGAAAGCAAGCTGGTCAACGCCCTCGGACATCAAGGCACATTTTACTTCTGCGAGCATTCTGAAAAGCCGCAGAGTGGTGTTCAACATCAAGGGCAATGACTTTCGCCTGATCGTAGCCGTGGCCTACCGCTTCGGCGCCATATACATAAAATTCGTCGGCACCCACAAGCAGTACGATGCAATCGACGCTGATACCGTCGAAATGGAGTAACCCATGAACATACGTCCGATTCATAACGAAGAAGACTACCGTGCGGCGCTCAAAAACGTGTCTGCACTTTTCGACAACGAGCCAGAACCGGGTACCCCTGAAGGTGATTACTTCGACATCATGATCACTCTCATTGAGGCCTATGAAGCCAAACAGTTTCCACTGGATTTGCCCAATCCGATCGATGCCATCAAATTCCGAATGGAACAGTCAGGCCTGTCAGCCGCGGATCTCGCTCCGGCTATTGGTCGAACAAACAGGGTCTATGAAGTGTTGAATGGCAAGCGGGCACTCACTTTGCCAATGATATGGAAACTTCATGAGCTGTTTGGAATTCCTGCCGAAAGCCTGATCAAACCAATGAAGCAAATCTGATACAAATTGCAGCAACCCAGCCTTTGACTGCAGCTTAGCGATCAGCGATTAGCCACCAGATGCGCCCCAAACAGCAAATAACAACCACCGGCCAAGCGATCAAGCCATTGCCTTGACCGCTCATACACACCAGCGATTCGCCGGCTGGCGAAGAACAGCGCCACGCAGCAATACCAACTGAACGACAGCGTCGCCATGGTCAGCACCGCCAGCGCCAGCAACAGCGGCGGGATGTGAGCTGGCATGGCGGTGGCGAAGATGGTGGCGACGAACAGTGCTGACTTGGGATTGGTCATGTTGCCCAGAAAGCCCCGCCCGTAAGCGCTGAGCAACGTCTGCTCCGAGGTATCGAGCGTGCCAGGGACGATCGGCGCCTTGCGCTTGAACTGCTTGAGCCCGAGGTAGATCAGGTAGCAGCCACCGGCAATCTTGAAGCTCAGGTACAGCGTCGGCGCGGCACTGAACAGCGACTGAATGCCCAGGCCACCCGCCAGCCCCCACAACACGGTTCCGCTGGCGACGCCGAGCGCCGCGACTACGCCATGACGGCGGGAACGGCTGACCGCGAGTTGCGCGATGTTGAAGAAGTTCGGGCCGGGCGTGACCACCGCCACGGTCCACAACAGGGCCAGCGACAGTAACGGCGCCAGATAACTCGAAAGGGAAAGATCCATGGGGGTATGCGCCTGATTGGGTTCGACGATGCCCCTACCTTGCAACATCCTGCAATGTTTTGCCATCAGCCGTCATTCAGACCGCTAGCGTCTTGCCATCCACCGCATCACCAATCTTCAGAAAATGCCCGCCCGCCACGTGGTGCAAGGTGCGCAAACCGTCATGCCCTTCGAAATGCCAGCGTCCGTCGCTGAACACGCGTTCATCGGCGTGGGCGGCGATCACTTCGGCGAGGAACAGGTCGTACTGCTCGTGGTTGCGCGGCTCCGGCAGCAAACGGCATTCGAGCCAAGCGACGCAGCCTTCGAGCAAAGGTGCTTCGACTTGTTCGCCGGCGAAGGTCTGCAGGCCATACGCCTGAAATTTGTCTTGCCCTTGGCTTTGGGTGATGTCCAGGCCTGATGTATTGCCGACGGTTTGCACGATGTCGGCCTGATCGACGCACGGCACGTTGAGCACGAAGGTGCCGGACGCTTCGAGCAACTGGCGGGTCCAAGTGGATTTGTCGAGGACGACCGCGACTTTCGGTGGCTCGAAATCCAGCGGCATGGCCCAAGCGGCAGCCATGATGTTGCGCTGACCGTCGTGAGCGGCGCTGACCAGCACGGTCGGCCCGTGGTTGAGCAAACGGTAGGCTTTGTTCAGGGGCACCGGGCGGCGGTGGGAATCGCTCATGGAGTCTGCTCCGGGGGAAAAGGAGCCGATTGTAGCGCCAGCATCGAAATACAGGCAGGTGAAAACTCTGTAGGAGCTGCGGCACGCTGCGATCTTTTGATCTTGATGTTGATCCTCTGAATCAAGATCAAAAGATCGCAGCCTCGTTTCACTCGACAGCTCCTACAGAGGCTGGGTGCAGGTCAGTGGGAGAGTTGATTGGCGAACTGGCCTACCGCATTCACGACTTTCTGCGCACCGTCCTGAATCTCGACAATCACCGTGCCCGCCTCGGCCGCCAGCGCCAGACCTTGTTCAGCCTGAAGCTTGCCGTCGGTCATCAGCGCCACGGCATTGCGCGCCATTTCCTGGTTCTGCCGCACCACAGTGACGATCTCTTCGGTCGCCTGGCTGGTGCGCGAGGCCAGTTGTCGCACTTCGTCGGCCACCACCGCAAAACCACGGCCCTGCTCACCGGCGCGCGCCGCCTCAATGGCAGCGTTGAGCGCCAGCAGGTTAGTCTGCTCGGCGATGCCGCTGATGGTTTTAACGATGGTGCCAATCACCTGCGACTGCTCGTTCAATGCCTCGATGCCCTCACCCGCCGCCTGCATGTGCCGCGACAGATCACGCATCACATTCACCGCCTCGGTGACCACAGTGGTGCCACGTTGCGCAGTGCTGTCGGTTTGCTGCGAGGTGCTGTAGGCAATGCTCGCCGCGTCGGCTACCGCTTGTTCGCGGTTGACCTGATCAGTGATCACGGTGGCGAACTTCACCACTTTGTACAGTTTCTCGTTAGCATCGACCACCGGGTTGTAGGACGCCTCCAGCCACACCGTACGACCATGACTGTCGACTCGCTTGAAGCGATCAGCCACAAATTCGCCGTTGTTCAAGCGGCGCCAGAAGTTCTGGTACTCGGCGCTGTTGTATTCCTCCGAGGTGCAGAACAGGCGGTGATGTTTGCCCTTGATCTGCGCCAGGCTGTAACCCATGCCGCTGAGGAAGCGATCGTTGGCATTCAGCACATTGCCGTTGAGGTCGAACTCGATCACCGCAGTCGAACGCACCAGCGCACCGATCAGGTTTTCGTGTTCACGGGAGGCTTCAATGGTGCGGGTCAGGTCGCTGGCGAACAGCGAAATGTGCTTGATCCGCCCATCCGAAGAACGCACCGGTTGCACGATCGAACGCAGCCACGCTTCTTCACCATTGCCACGCAGCAGGCGCACGGCACCGGCGAAATGCTCGCCGCGGGTCATGGCGTTTTTGAAGCGCTGGTGGAATTCGTCAGTCTTCACATGCGCCGGGACGATGTCTTCAATCGCCCGACCGATCAGGTCCTGACTCTTGTAAAGCATCTCGGTGAGGAAGTTCTGATTGACCGACTGAATGCGCCCGTCGGGCTCAAGGTTCAGCACCAGCATCTCGCTTTCCAGGCTTTCCTTTACCTGCACGAGGCTGGAGAGTTCTTCACGAAGAGCGGCCAGCTCTTGCTTCAAGCGTTTGTTGAACATGGGAAAGTACCGATGGGCAGGATAGAAAGCGGGATGCAGCCTAACCATCGGCCTTGAAAATCTTTTCTGAAGAGCGTTTGCGACCCGTCGGTCAAAAATAGTGCCGCGCCACCGCGTCAGGCAGTTCCCGCCACCTGACACGGTCCCTTGCGCGGCATTCGCGAGCCGAAATACGCCGCCGTCAGGAGACCCACCACGCCCATCACCGCGCAGAACATCACACAGATCCATGGGCTCCAAGGCATCAGACCGATCAGTAACAGCGGTGTGATACTCGCCCAAGCGGCGTAGGCAATGTTGTAAGTGAAGGAAATGCCTGACACGCGAATGCGCGCAGGAAACAAGCCGACCATCACAGATGGCACTGCGCCGACAACGCCACAGGCGAGACCGGCCACCGCGTATGCCAAGCCTACCCAGCTACCGCCCATGATCAGGCAGCCATACAGCACGCCGATGCCCAGTGGCAGCAACAGGCTGTAGAGCATGACCGTGCGCCAGGCGCCAAGACGATCGACCAACAACCCGGCGATCACGCAGCCGATATTGAGAAACACGATGCCCAATGCACTGAGGGCGAAGGTGTGGCTGGCGGTCATGCCAAAGGTTTTCTGCATCATGGTCGGCGTAATGACGACGAACACCACCACCGCCGAGGTCAGCACGCAGGTCAGCAACATCGCCGGCAGCATCGCCAGTCGATGCTCGCGCAGCACCGTGCGCAGCGGCAGTTCAACCCGCGCCTCGCGCTGCGCTTCCATGGCCATGAACACCGGGGTTTCGCTCAGCCAGCGGCGCAGGTAAACGCCAATCACGCCGAACACGCCACCGAGCAGGAACGGGTAACGCCAGGCGTAATCGAGAATTTCCGCCGGGGTGAACACTTGCGCGAGAAAGGTCGCGGTCAATGCACCGATCAGATAACCGAAAGTCAGCCCGGCCTGCAAAAAGCCCAGGGCGTAACCGCGATGGCCGGTCGGCGCGTGCTCGGCAACGAACACCCAGGCGCTCGGCACCTCACCGCCCACCGCTGCACCTTGCAGGATGCGCAGCGCCAGCAACAGCAGCGGTGCGAAGTAACCGATCTGCGCGTAGGTCGGCATGATCCCGATCAGCAGGCACGGCAGCGCCATCATCAGGATGCTCAGGCTGAAGACTTTCTTGCGCCCGAGTTTGTCGGCGAAATGCGCCATCAGAATCCCGCCCAACGGCCGCGCCAGATAACCGGTGACAAAAATCCCGAAACTTTGCAGCAAACGCAGCCACTCGGGCATTTCCGGGGGGAAAAACAATTGGCTGAGGGTCAGGGCGAAGAACACGAAGATGATGAAATCGTAAATTTCCAGCGCACCGCCAAGGGCCGCAAGGCCGAGGGTCTTGTAGTCGGAACGGCTGAACGGCGCGGGTTTGGCCGCGGTTTGGGCAGTCATGGCAAAGAACTCTGAATCAGGCAAAAAACCAAGGCGCCCATGGTCTACGCAAATGGGCGGATGGACAACCCGTTAGACCATAGTCCCGGTTTTGCAAAAGCTGCTCACAAAGCACCGGCAGTTGAATTACTGTTGAGACTTGGCGAATCCCACAGTCAAAACCCTGTAGGAGTGAGCCTGCTCGCGATAGCGTTTTTACATTCAACAGGTGTATCGACTGACTCGACGCCATCGCGAGCAGGCTCACTCCTACAGGGGATATGTGTTTCGTCCGCAAGACCACAATAACCATAAAAATCCGAGGTACTCCCTGTGGCCGTTGATATCGAAGATAGCCGCTCCGCACGCTTTGCCCTGCGCTGTTCAAGTTTCGCCGAACGCTGGTTCCCCGATTCCTGGGTGTTCGCCGCGCTGGCCGTGATCATCGTGGCCGTCGCCACACTGGCCATGGGCGCCAAGCCCACCGATGCCGCCATGGCGTTCGGTGACGGCTTCTGGAGTCTGATTCCGTTCACTATGCAAATGGCCTTCGTGGTGATCGGTGGCTACGTGGTCGCCAGTTCTCCGCCCGCCGTGAAGTTGATCGACCGCCTGGCACGCATTCCGAAAAACGGCCGCTCCGCCGTGGCCTGGGTGGCGCTGATCTCGATGGTCGCCTCGTTGCTCAACTGGGGCCTGTCGCTGGTGTTCGGCGGGTTGCTGGTGCGCGCCCTCGCCCGCCGCACCGACCTGAAAATGGACTACCGCGCCGCCGGTGCCGCTGCCTATCTGGGCCTTGGCGCGGTGTGGGCGCTGGGCTTGTCGTCGTCGGCTGCGCAGTTGCAGGCCAACCCCGCCAGCCTGCCACCGTCGATCCTGTCGATCACCGGGGTGATTCCGTTCACCGAAACGATTTTCCTCTGGCAGTCCGGCGTGATGCTGCTGGCGCTGATCGTGATCTCGATCATCATCGCCTACGCCACCGCTCCCGGGCCGAACTCGGCGCGCGACGCCAAGGCCTGCGGCATCGACCCGGCCTTCAACCTGCCTCCGCTGCAACCGCGCACCCGTCCAGGTGAATGGCTGGAACACAGTCCACTGCTGATCATTGTGCTGGTGCTGTTGGCGGCGGGATGGCTGTTCCATGAGTTTTCGACCAAACCGGCGATCACCGCGATTTCCGGCCTCAATACCTACAACTTCCTGTTCATCATGCTCGGCGCATTGTTGCACTGGCGCCCGCGCAGTTTCCTCGATGCCGTGGCCCGCGCGGTGCCGACCACCACCGGCGTACTGATTCAATTCCCGCTGTACGGCTCGATTGCCGCCCTGATGACCACGGTCAAAGGCACTGACGCGCAAACCCTGGCGCATCACATCTCGACCTTCTTCGTCAGCATCGCCTCCCACGACACCTATGCGCTGTTGATGGGCGTGTACTCGGCGATTCTCGGTTTCTTCATTCCGTCGGGCGGCGGCAAGTGGATCATCGAAGCGCCGTACGTGATGCAGGTCGCCAATGATCTGCAATATCACCTCGGCTGGGCGGTGCAGATTTATAACGCTGCAGAAGCGCTACCGAACCTGATCAACCCGTTCTACATGCTGCCGCTGCTCGGCGTACTTGGGCTGAAGGCGCGGGACCTGATCGGATTCTCGTTCGTACAGTTGCTGGTGCACACGCCGCTGGTGCTGCTGGTGCTATGGGCGCTGGGGACGACATTGGCGTATACGCCGCCGGTCATGCCGTAAAGCCAAGCGGGGCAAAGTCATCAAGGCCGCGCCCCGCACTTCTCTCCCGAACAGCTCTGTATCGGGCTGTCCGTCGCAAATAATGGCTCAGAGCCATCATCCCGCTTTACCGCATCACACCCTCGGTAATATTCTGCGCGCCCATAAATGTTTCATTTTTTTACCAAGCGCAAAGGGAGTTCGTTGCAATGATCGTAGGGATTGACCTGGGAACCACCAACAGCCTGGTCGCCGTCTGGCGTGGTGATGCCACCGAGTTGGTGCCCAATGCCCTGGGTCAGTTCCTGACACCGAGCGTTGTCGGCCTGGATGATCAGGGCCGGATTCTGGTCGGCCAAGCCGCGCGTGAGCGTCTGCACACCCATCCGCGTCTGACCGCGTCATTGTTCAAGCGCCACATGGGCAGCGCCACGGAAGTTTATCTGGCCGACAAAGCGTTTCGCCCGGAAGAGCTGTCCGCGCTGGTGCTCAAAAGCCTGAAAGAAGACGTCGAGCGCGCGTTTGGCGAAACCGTCACCGAAGCGGTGATCAGTGTTCCGGCCTACTTCAGCGACGCCCAGCGCAAGGCCACGCGGATCGCTGGTGAACTGGCCGGGCTGAAAGTCGAGAAGTTGATCAACGAACCGACTGCCGCCGCCCTCGCCTATGGGCTGCATCAGCGGGACAAGGAAACGTCGTTCCTGGTTTTCGACCTCGGTGGCGGCACGTTTGACGTGTCGATTCTGGAGCTGTTCGAAGGCGTGATGGAAGTCCGCGCCAGCGCTGGTGACAACTTCCTCGGCGGCGAAGACTTCGACACCGTGCTGCTTGAGCACTTCATCAGCCAGCAGCGTTCGGCCGCAGACTTCCCTGAGCGCAGCAGCGTCATCCAGCCGCTGCGTCGCGAGGCCGAGCGCGTGCGCAAGGCGCTGGGCCAGGACGACAGCGCCGAATTCCGCTTGCAACTCGGTGAGCGGCAGTGGACGCAAACCATCACCCAGCAACAGTTGGCGACGCTGTACATGCCGCTGCTCGAGCGCCTGCGCGCGCCGATTGAGCGGGCGCTGCGCGATGCGCGCATCCGTGTCAGCGACCTCGACGAGATTTTGCTGGTCGGCGGCACCACGCGCATGCCGCTGGTGCGCAAACTCGCTGCCGGGCTGTTCGGCAGGTTCCCGTCGATCACCCTCGACCCGGATCAGGTCGTGGCACAGGGCGCGGCCATTCAAGCAGCACTCAAAGCCCGCGCCGCCGCGCTGGAAGAAGTGGTGCTGACCGATGTCTGCTCCTACACGCTGGGGATCGAGACCTCCACTCAGGTCGGCCGCAACTATGAGAGCGGCCACTACCTGCCGATCATCGAGCGCAACAGCATCGTCCCGGTCAGTCGGGTGAAAACCGTGTACACCCTGCACGACAATCAGGAACAGGTGGTCGTGCGCATCTTTCAGGGCGAAAGCCGTCTGGTCAAAGACAACGTGGCGCTCGGCGAACTGGACATCAAGGTGCCGAAACGCAAGGCCGGCGAAGTAGCCCTCGACGTGCGCTTCACCTACGACAACAACGGTCTGCTCGAAGCCCAGGTGAAAATCCCCCTGACTGGGCAACAGCATTCGCTGGTCATCGAGAACAACCCGGGCGTGCTGTCTCCCGAGGAAATCCAGCAACGCCTGCAGAACCTGGCACAGCTGAAGATTCATCCGCGCGAGCAACAGGTCAACACGCTACTGACTGCACGTCTGGAGCGCCTCTATCAGGAAAGCCTGGGTGATCTGCGTGATCTGATGGGCGATTGGGCCAAGCAATTCCAGATCGCCCTCGACTCTCAGGACGAGCGCCAGATCCGTGAAGTGCGCACTGACTTGAGCCGACGCCTGAGCGAACTTGATCGCACTCCGTGGCAATAAGGAGTCTGGCCATGGATTGCTGGTCGGTGCTGCACCTGCACGATGACGCTGAAGCGCGCGACATCAAGCGCAGCTATGCGCGCTTGCTGAAAACCTTCCGCCCCGATGAGGATGCCGAAGGTTTCCAGCGCCTGCGCGAAGCCTACGAACAAGCGCTGGCGATTGCCCGGTGGCGCGTTGAAAACGCTGAGCCTGCCGACGAAGAAGATGTCGCCGTGGCCACGGCTTCCAGCGCCTTTGCCGCACTGGCAATCGATGCTGCGCTGGCAAACAAACATAGCCAACCGCAAAACACCGCGTGGGATTTTGCCGATCTCGACTTTCCGCCCGTCAACCCGGCAGCCCCCGAGCCTTTTGCGCCGCCAGCGAAGGATGATGTTTTGCCTGTCGAGCCACTGACGGCGGCTCCGGACACAGAGGCGTATGCGCTTGAAGTGCAGGCCGCACGGCAACTGCTTGAGGGGCTGTCGCCCGAAAATCTCGACAAGCGTTGGGATCAGGCGCAACAGCAAGGCTGCGCCAAGGCCTTCGAAAGGCTGTTACTGCAATTGTGTTTTGAACAGCCACAACTGCGCAGCCCGGTGCTGAACTGGGCCGTCGAGCAACTTGGATGGTTGGGTCCGTGGCAGGACGTGCTGATCAATGATCGCCAGCATGAGGTTCTCGCCGAGAATCTGATGGCCGACTATCGAGACAACCTGCAAGCGCTGCTCGAAAGCCAGAGCGAACGCGAATTTCTCAACGTGCTCAAACGCTACAGCGCCCAGCCGTGGCTGCAGGTATTCGATCGCCGCGAACAATGGCAGCAAACCCTGCTGCACTTGCTCAATGACAGCGAGTGGAGCGTGCCGCTGTTCGACCGCATCGGCCAACTGTTCGGCTGGGATCACAACAAAGGCCTGCACCCGCAACCGGACTGGCTCTGGGACACGTTGATCGAACGCTGCAATCAGGAAAGTTTCTACGACGATCTGCGCGCCAAGGCTGAAAGCGACCGGATGTCGGCGGCCGACGTTCAGGCGGCCCATCTGTTGATCAACCCGCTCAAGCCGCTGCAGCAAAAGAAGCTGACAGACGTCTTTGGGAGGGATGAATGGAAGGCCTGTTACGAGCTCTCGAACAAACTCAAATGGCGTTTTCCCGACCTGCTTGCCCGATTGCCCTACGCTGATGTTTTCTTCTGGCGGCGTTTCCTTCCACGTGCCATCGCCGCCGAAACCTGGGTACGGTTATGGACGGCGATTGCCTTGGCGCTGTGCCTGTTCTATCTGCCATCCCAACAAAAAACCGCCATGAACCTCGTCTTCATTCCGATGATATTTGCCTGCGTGCCGGTCTGGTTTTTTCGCATTGCACTGAGTTGGTGGGTGGTGCTCACGGCCCACGTGGTCCTGCCGGACCTGTGGCTCAGCGAGTGGCTGATTCCACGTAAATGGAACCCCTACACGCGATGGCTGGTGATACGCCACGGGGTTCCGCAGGGGGTCATGCTGCTGCTGTTTTCGCTGCTGCTCGGCCCGCTGGGGGCGCTCACTTACGTTGGCACGATGCTGATCGGGCGGGTACACAAACGCCGTATCGGTTCGCTCGATCCAGTGCTGAGCAGCCGCCGTCCTTGGCTGACCGCGCTGCACTGGGCGCATTTCAGTCCGCTGCAATTGCTGTTTCTGGTGGTGATGATTGCGATCATGGCGGCCAGCCGACTCGGTTACTCGCTCACTCAATTCATGCCTGGCTAATCCTGCAGCACCCGCAAGACCTGTCACCCAACCGTCACATGACCTTGCTAGCGTCCGCCCGAAACATACTGAAACAATTAAGCTAAACGGGCTGAACGATGAAAGACGAAACAGACGGCACTGATGCACCTGAATCAGACAACCCGACCGACACCAGTCGCCGCCGTTTCCTCGGCGGCGTTGCGGTGCTCGGTGTCGGTGCCACGCTGGCCGGGTGTGGCAGCGCCAGCGATCAACCGGGCAAACCGGTCGAGCGCCCGCTGACGCCCGCCGAGCTGGACAAGGCCCTGCGCGACCAAGTGAAAACCGTGGTGGTGATCTACGCCGAAAACCGCAGCTTCAATAACCTGTTCGGTGATTTCCCCGGTGTCGAAAAACCGCTGTCAGCGCTCAAGCCTGCCGACTATCAACAACGGGACCGCGACGGCTCGCTGCTGCAAACCCTGCCGCCCGTCTGGGGCGGCGTGCTGCAAATCGGCCCGCAAACCCTCGATGGCGTGACTTATCCCAGCGCCACGCAGTTTCAGCAAAACCTGCCCAACGCGCCCTTCGCCCTCAAAGGTCCGAACGCTGAAGACTTGCCGTTCGGTCTGGTGACCCGCGATTTGTGGCATGTGTTCTATCAGAATCAGATGCAGATCAACGGTGGCAGGAACGACGGCTTTGTCGCTTGGGCCGACTCCGGCGGTTTAACCATGGGCCACTACGCCCAGAGCCGTTATTCCCTGCGCCTGTGGGACGTCGCTCAGGAATTCGTGCTGTGCGACAACTTCTTCCAGGGCGCCTTCGGTGGCTCATTCCTCAATCACCAGTATCTGATCAGCGCCACCGCGCCGTTCTATCCGGACGTTGCCAATTCCGTGGCCAAATCACAGATCGCCGCGCTGCAAAGCGATGATCCCGCCGATCCGCGTCTCAAGCCGCTGGACGCATCGCCGGCCAGCGCCATGACCGGTCCACCGCAGTTCGGCCCGAGCGCATTGACCCCGGATGGCTTCGGCGTCAACACCCTCGCCCCGCCCTACTGGCCAACCTGGCTTCGCGACCCTGAGCGCCCGGCGTATTCGAAAGCGGATCTGCCCAACGTCATGGTGCCGCAGACCCACGAACACATCGGCGACAAGCTGTCGAAAAACAACATCGATTGGGCTTGGTACGCCGGCGCTTGGCAAGCGACGCTGGATCAATACAAGGACTCCGGTGGCATACCAAAGATTCCTAATTTTCAGTATCACCACCAGCCGTTCAACTACTTCAAGCAGCAAGGGCCGGAAAACCCGCAAGAGCGCAATAAACGCCTGCGCGATGCCGGCCTGGGCGACGAGTCGAGCAGCAATAAATTCTTCGCCGACGCCGAGGCCGGCCAGTTGCCTGCGGTGAGTTTCTACAAACCTCAGGGTAATCTGAACATGCACGCCGGTTATGCCGACGTGGCCTCCGGGGATCGGCACATCGTCCGCGCGCTGAAAGTCCTGCGCGAGAGCCCGCAGTGGCAAAACATGGTGGTGATCGTCACGGTCGACGAGAACGGCGGCTGGTGGGATCACGTCGCGCCGCCCAAGGGTGACCGCTGGGGTCCGGGCTCGCGTGTGCCAGCGCTGGTGGTGTCGCCGTTTGCACGCAAGGGCACGGTGGATCACACTGTCTACGACACCGCATCGATCCTGCGCCTGATTACCCGGGTATTCCAGCTCGAAACGCTCGACGGCCTCAAGCAGCGCGATGAGGCGATGATCGCCCGAGGGCAGAAACCGATGGGTGACCTGACCAACGCCCTGCATTTTCATGCCTGAAGTCGCACCCTGTGCAGCGCTGAAAAAAACTGCCATTGACGGCTTCTCTGCGCAACACGGCTGATCCACTATGAGGCGCCCCCGACCTATGGGGAACCCACGCTGAAAAGGATCTGAGCATGTTCAAAATCGCAGGACTCACGCCCACCGCCCTGACCCTCGCCGCGCTCACACTGAGCGCGGCCGCCCACGCCGATGTCGATCTGAAACTGGGCAGCACCGAACGCGTCACCCGCCTCTTCGCCTACCCCAACAACTGCAGCGTGATCTGCTACCGCAACTGGACCCTGGAACAGACCGTCGCCCATTACCTGACCCAGAGCGTGCAGCGCGACGGTTATGCCGCAGCGAAGGTCCTGGTGAAAACCGATAACGACCAGCTCTACGCTGAAATCAGTGGCGTGCCGAAGGGCTATGACAAGCCGTTGTCGGCGTTGCTCGACGCGGGAGATCTGGCCTACACCGGCGCCAGCAAGCTCAACGCCGACGGCAAGTGGGCGTACAGCTGGTATCTGTTCCTGCCACTGGGCATGGCGCTGGAAAATCGCAAGAGTGTCGAGTTGCTGCACTTCCCGCCAGACTATTCACTGACTCAAGCGCAGGATTATCTGCGCTCCAACACCACTGATCGCTGGGCAACACTACTCACCGACAACGGTATTCCGGCTGACCAGACGCCGGCCTTCCAGACCATCATTGACATCGCCCCGATCGCCGCGCCATCCAGCGCGGGCAAGGATCTGGAAGGTGTCTACGACTACTTCAAGGACTATCAGACCACGCTGGTCAAACAGTTCAGCCAGACCGCCGCCGGCACTACCTTGCCGATGGTGGCGTTCGGTGCGCCGGTGCGAAACTGGATCAAGCAGCAATACGGGCCGACTGTGAATGTGCTGGGCCTGGCAACCATCAGTCCGAGCGAAGGTGTGAAAGTGCCGGTACTGGGTTCAAACCATCCGAGCTACATCTGGTACGCCGCTGACCCGGCAAGCTACGACGGCGATGAGACCAAGGCGGATGCAGCCGGCCTGAAGGTCATGGGCCAGGATCTGAGCGCTGCCTGCTGGCAGGCCGGCATGGGCAGCAAACCGGGGAGCGATGCCCAAACCACGCTGACCAATTGCACTCAAACCTGGCAGGTGACGCAGAAAATCAAAACCTGCGAGCTGTTCTACACCTCGATCCGCAACCTGACTGCGGAACAAGCTGCAAGCAAGTGTGCGACGCCACCAATCAAGGCGCAGTTGCAGCAACTGAAGAGCGCATTGCCCGCCACCGCCATTCCCGCCCCACACCTGTAACCGGTGATATGTCTTCCCGTGTCAGCCTTTGCTGACGCGGGAATGCGCTCATTACGCCTGTCAGATCTGACAGTAGACCGCTACTGTCGCATACACGAAAATTCGATCCACAATCCGTTGCAGGACTGACATGACGTCAGCCAAAGGAAGTCGCAGCCCCTGACGACAAGGATCGTTATGAACAGTCACGCACTCGCCAGCGATGCTCGCGATACCGAAGGCATTTACCCGTTCGCCGGCCTGCCGGTTCGCCTCGGTTTTCCGTCGAGCAGCGACTTCGAAATAGTCCTCGATAACCACTGCCATGCGGTGGCCATCGCCGCGCGCCGGGATTTTCCGCGTACCGGCCGCATGTGCCGGGTTTCCGGGCAATTGTTGCCCTATCGCTGCCGACAGACTCGACAGCTGCTCTCAGGCATCCACGTCTACGACCCGCGCTTTTGCGGGCTGCTGGAACACGCTTGCGACCCGAACGTATTTCTCGACATGAGCGAGCTGTGGTTGTGGGCGTTGAAAGATATCCACAGGGGCGAGCGGCTGACCATCGATTACGCCGCCACCGAAGACAAACTGCTGCAACAGTTCGCCTGTGAGTGCGGCTCGACAAAGTGTCGCGGGTGGATCACAGGTTACGACGAACCACCCAGTATCGAAGGCCACGCCTTTCTGCAACGCTTGTGGAGCCACTAGCGTCTCGCTGATTACGGCGCGCCAACCGGGCGCAAACGATATTGCGGCGGCAATTGTTCGAAACCACTGATGGTGGTGTTCAGACTTTTCCAGCGACCATCCTTGATGCCGTAGATGCAGCCGTGAATCGACAGGCTCTGCCCGCGATGCCAGGCGTTCTGGATGATGCTGGTGTGCGCGACGTTGGCCACTTGCTGGATCACGTTGAGTTCGCACATGCGATCGACCTGTTCTTCTTCGGTCGGCAGCTTGGCCAGCTCTTCGCGTTTTTCGTAGTACAGATCGCGGATCGAGCGCAGCCAGCCGTCGATGAGGCCGAACTGGCGATCCTGCATCGACGCACGCACACCACCGCAACCATAGTGTCCGGTGACGAGGATGTGTTTGACCTTGAGTACGTCGACCGCGTACTGGATCACCGACAGGCAGTTGAGGTCGGTGTGCAGCACCACGTTGGCAACGTTGCGGTGCACGAACAGATCGCCCGGCAGCATGCCGACGATTTCGTTGGCCGGCACGCGGGCGTCGGAACAGCCGATCCACAGGTATTCAGGGGTTTGCTGACGCGCCAGCTTGGCGAAGAAATCCGGGTCTTCCTTGGTGATCGCGTCAGCCCAACGCTCGTTGTTATCAATCAGGTCTTGTAAGTCATGCATGCTGTAAGGCCTCAAGAAAGATGCGCTGGTATGACAGACGACCGCCCGTCGGGGTCACGCCGCCACCGCAAGTGATTTCATTGGAATTCTCGTGTGCCCGGTGAGTCCACCTAAGTAAGGCCCACAGTATGAGGATTTGCCATGACTGATTCACGACGCCCTTACGATGCGGTGCAACCGGAACCCATCGATGATAACGAAGACCGCATGGGTTCGGTGCATGAGCTGGATTTCGATGAAGACGAGCCGAGCGCGAAGATCGGTGATGAGATCCCGCAGCGTGAGCGCGAGCAGTTGATGCCCAACGAGCGCGTGCGTGAGGCGGGCATGACCGGGGCATCGGTCAGTGATCATGAGCCGACGGACGATGACCTGAGCCCGGAAACGCTGATTCATGAAGACGGTGCGCGGGATGCCGAGGAAGCGGGTCAAGGCAATCAGGCGGATTGGGATTTGAGCATTGTCGATGAGGATGACATTGGCGGAGGTAATGGACTGGATGAAGCGGAGCTGGCGCAGCGGGATCCGCTGGATGGCAACCGCTAACAGACGCGCCTTCCCGTAGGCGCTGCCGAAGGCTGCGATCTTTTGATCTTGGTCATAACATCAAAAGCAAAAGATCGCAGCCTTCGGCAGCTCCTACAGGTCATTAGTCAACCAGGGTGCAGGCCATGACCACCGCGTCTTCACGCCCGCCCACCGCCGGATAATAATCCCGGCGCCGGCCAATCTCGTTGAAGCCATAACGCTCATACAACTTGAACGCGCCCGTATTGCTGTCACGCACTTCCAGAAAACATTCCCGCGCCGAAGCCGCATATGCCCGCGACATCAGATGCTCAAGCAACGTCAGCCCCAGCCCGCGCCCCTGATTCTCGGGTTTGACGGTGATATTGAGCAGATGCGCCTCATCCAGAATGATCTGTACCACGCCGTGACCGACCTGTTGCTCACCTTCGAACATCAGCCAGATCTGATACTTGCCCAGCCCATCGAGAAAGATCCCGCGAGTCCACGGATGGCTGTAAGCGGCGTACTCGATTTTCAGCACGGTTTCCAGATCCGCCTCGGTCATCGGGCGGAACGATACAGCGTCACTCATTCGATTCTTTCCAGCGCGCCATCAGCCGACGCATGGCTTGCCACACAGCGGCCTTGCGCTGTGGCTCTTCCATTAACAATTCCAGACCGGGAATGGCCCAGGCCGAACCCAGACCTTCGATCTGCAACTCACGATTGAACGCTTCGGCGTCCGCTTCACCGGCAAAACGCACCGCCGGCAGGCCAATCAGCCACAGGCAGGCGCACGGTGCGGCTTCGATTTGCACGGAAAGGAAACCCTGCACAAAGTCACGCGCCGCTTCCGGGCCCTGATCCATGGTGCCGCGATTGAGCCACGGCCAGCGCACCGGCTCGCCGACGATTTGCGGCGCATCCGGCAGACCGGCGGCACGCAGCATGTCTTTCAGCAGCAAATACGCCGGATCGCGGCTCTGGAACGGTTCGCCTGTGGGTAACTCGACCAGCAGCAGGCAGCGTCCGGCGCGCAACAATTGCAGGGCAAAACGCGGTGGCGGCACGGGTGCAGGCTTGGCGACGACTGGCGTGTCGTCCGCCTCTTCCACCGGTTTGGCGTTGGTTCGCGTGCTCGCCAGCGACGGGCGCGGCACTTCGATCTTCGGCCGTTCGCTCGGGCGCGCAACAGGCTGCACCGGCGCTTCGGCCTGAGGCGCGGGCAGCAACGGCACCTCTACCTCCGGCTCAGGCATGTCCAGCAGCTCGGGCCGCGACGGCGCGGCGAAGGGCAATTCGGTGCGCGGCAGCCAGTTGACCACCTGCATGGCGTTCAAATAGGCGCGGCGGCGGGACTCGATAAGCAAAGGGTCGGCCACTTGTGGATAACTGAAGTGCGCTGATTCTACCGCCCTTCGCTCAAGATCGCTTGCTGTTGATCGATAGCCTTTATCTTAGAAAATGCGACAGCCCGTCCCGAGAGTGAATCGCATCCTTCATGATGCAGTACAATCGCGTCTTTTTATTGCCAACCCGCCGGGCATTCCGATGATCGAACCCAAGCGCGTCTTGCGCGCCCTCGCTGAACACTGGGCACTTCTGGAGCCTTTGTGCGAGCACTTCGACCAAGGCACATTGAGCCTCAACGAACTGCGCGCGCAACTGGCCGCCCAACAACTGGACAGCACGCCACAGGACATCACCAGCCTGCTCGACGTGTGGATTCGCCTCGATATTCTGATTCCGGTGGCGAAAAGCCCGAACCGTTTCGAGCTGAACGCGCAGATCCACGACTTCCTCGCTTACCTGCGGCGTGAACACCGACTGGGCCTGTGCCTGGAAATCGAAGCCTATCTGCGTCACCTCGAGCGTCTGGCCGGTTACATCCAGGACGCGTTCGAGGTTCGCGACGGTCACGACCTGGCCCGCCAGTTGCGCTTGCTCGACATGCGCGTACGCGACGTGCTGAAGAAGCTCGACAACGACGAACAGGCGCTGGTGGCCGTGGCCGAACGGGCGAAGACCAGCGACCGGCAGATTCCATTGCGTCAGCGTTACGCTGAAGTACTGGCGACCTGGGACGAATACGTCGAGCCGATGATCGATCTGGTTAATGCCGACGGCGCCTTCGAACAAGGCGTGCGCAAGGTTGAAACCGTGCTGTTGAAGATGCTTAGCGAGCAGCAGCGCCTCGGCCATCTGGTCGATGACGACATGCTGCTGCGTACCCACGCGCGCATCCTCGAAATGCAGACCAGCGCCCAGTTGACCCTGCGCCACGCCCGCGAATTGCTGCTGCCACTGCGTGAAGAAGCGCGCCGGCACAACGCCGTGACCCGTGGCGCGGCGCTCGCCTTGGCGGCGATTCGCCGTAAAGGCATCGATGCCGTGCCGCAAGCGGCGATGCCACTGTTCACCCGCCCGCAAAGTACTTTCCTCGGCAGCGCCAGTCAGGTCGAAGCCTATGTTTACGCCTTGGCGCGTTTCGAGCCAAAACCGGCGCGTTTCCCCAAGGCGCACAAAACCCAGAAAGGCGAAGCCCCACGCGCCCCGCGCACCGTGCGCGAGATGGTCGACCGTTGCGAAGAAGCCCTGCCGATGCCGGATCTGATGACCTGGCTGCTGGAACAGGAACCGGACGGCGCCACCGACGAATTGCTTTACTGGTTCTCGCGCCTGTCGCGGGAAAAACGCTTCAAGCGCGAGCGTCTGGAACGCCGCGAATACCACACTCACGAGCACCAGGTCAGCCTGCGCTCCTTCGCCCTGCTCTCGGCCAGCGATACCGCCGCCGAGAATTCCGCGAGCATCCCCAATGCATCTTGATCTTTCCGAACTGTCACAACTCGCGCCGATCTTCCGCGAGCTGTTCAAGGGTTACCACGTCAGCCGTCGCGACCCGGAGCTGTACGCGCAACTGTCGAACTTCCAGGATCAATACCGCACGCTGTTCAAGGCGTTGGGTTTTGAACTGGTCTGCGACACCCGTGGTTTCTACTACTTCGTCCCGGACATGGCCGCTGCGGCGGTGAACAAGACCGCGCAGCGTCTGGCGCTGTTCACCTTCATCCTCGTCGAACACCTGGCCGATCAGGGCCGCGACCCGATTGCCGTGCTCGATGGCGGCAGCCTCGGCCGCGAAGAGTTGCCGTCGCTGCTGGAGAAATACCGCGACCTGTTTATTCAGGCCGAAGTGCAGACCGTCGAAGAACTCGAAGAAAAGATCATGCGCCGCATGACTCAACTCGGTTTTGCCAGCGAAGAAAACGGCGTGTACCGCTTCCTGCCGCCGATGCACCGTTTCCTCGACGTGTGCCTTTCGGTGCAACAAGACCGCGACTTGGCAGCCAGCGTGCACAGCGTATTGCCGCTGCCAGCGCCGGTGCTGATCGACGAAGCCGCGGAAGCCAAATTCCTCGAAACCGACGATCCGCTCGATCTCACCGAGTTTGACGAAGAAAGCGAAGAAGACGCACTGGCCCGCGCCATTGCCGAAGAACAGGAGTCCGATGCATGAGCCAGGAACGCTACGGCATCCGCCGCTTTGCCCTTTTGAACACCGCCGGTTACAGCCTCGGCCTGTTCCCGCTGGAAGAACCGTTGTCGGTTTACGGCGCGAACAACCTCGGTAAATCGGCGTCGATCAACGCGCTGCAATTCCCGATTCTGGCGCGCATGTCGGACATGAGTTTCGGCAAATACAGCCTCGAACAATCGCGGCGCTTCTACTTCGCTTCCGACACCAGCTACATCCTTGTCGAAGTGAATCTGCCCCACGGCCCGCACGTGATCGGCGTGGTCGGTCGCGGTCCGGGCGGTGGTTTCGGTCACCAGTTCTTCGCTTACGCCGGCAAGCTCGATCTGGCGCATTACCAGAAGAACGACACCTGCCTGCGCCAGAAGGAGCTGTTCAGCAACCTTGAAAAAGAAGGCCTGAAAGCCTACGAACTCAAGCCTGATGAACTGCGCCGTTTGCTGGTGGGCGGTCACACCTCGATTCCGTTGGACTTGACGCTGATCCCGCTGCGCTCCACCAGCGAACAGAGCCTGAAGACCTTCCGCGCGCTGTTCATCAACCTGCTGCACATGCGTGAAATCACCGCGGCCAAGCTCAAGCAGTTGTTCCTCGATGCCTTCGAACACAGCCTGCGCTCCGGCAGTGTCGATTACATCGCCGCGTGCGAAGAAGCCTTCCGCGATGTGCGGCGCATGGAGCAGGACTACAACTCGCTGGTCGCTGCCGGCCCATTGGTTGAAGCCTTGGCCAATGGCGTGAAACAGCGCGACGTGCTGCGCGGCAAACTGCATCGCCTGTCACCGCTGCTCGACTCGTTGCTCGGCACCTGGTCGGACTACGCCAGTGCGCGCAAAGAAGAGCTGACCATTCAGGCCGACCATTACCGTGGTGAGCAGGACAGTCTGCAAAACGATCAACGCGGTGGCACCCAGGAACTGATGCGTCTGGAGCGGGAAATTTCCGGCATCCAGCGCTGGCTCGGCGAGTTGTCGGTGTTGAAGAATCGCTTCGCCCTGGTCGATGACGTCAAAGTGCTGGAGCAACAGTTGCTCGCGGCCAAAGACGCGCACGACGAACTGGCCGGTGCCTTGGCGCAATCCCGCCAGTTCAGTGTCGAAGATCTGGAAGAGCGCGTACGCGATCTGGAAAAACGCCTGAAGTCGGTGAAGCAGCAACTCGATCACGCCGACAACAACAGCTACGCCCGTCTGCGCGAAGAGTTCTCGCAACAGGACGTCGAGCGTCTGATGCGTTTGTTCAACAGCGCGTTGTTCAGCCTGCCATTGGGCGAACACGGCATCGCCCTTGACGAGGATGGCCAGTGGGTCAAATCGATGGAGCTGATCCTCGATGGCTTCAAAGGCGAGCGTTTCGAAGTGCCGGGCCTGTCGATCGACATCTCGAATATCGAGCCGCCAGCGCTGCAAGCCTTGGCTGACCGCGCGGCATTGCGCGATCAGAAAGAGCGTCTGGAAAAAGAACTCAAGCAACTGAAAACCCAACAGGCTGTGGCCGCCGACCGCGCCGCGAGCAAGACCCAGACCGAAGCGCTGTACCAGCAAGTGCTGGACGCGCAGAAAGCCCTGGAAGATTTCCGCCGCACGCAGACCCTGAGCGCCGAAGAAAGCGACAAGCTCGAGCAACTGGCTCAGATGGAAGGCGCGCAGGACGAACTCAAGCGTTCCAGCGATGCCTTCACCGAACGCGTCCAGCAACTGTCGGCCAAGCTGCAACTGGTCGGCCGCCAGATCGCCGACATGGAAGCCAAGCAACGTACCCTCGACGATGCGCTGCGCCGTCGTCAGCTGCTGCCAGCGGATCTGCCATTCGGTACGCCGTTCATGGATCCGGTCGACGATTCGATGGACAACCTGCTGCCGCTGCTCAACGACTATCAGGACAGCTGGCAAGGTCTGCTGCGCGCCGACGGTCAGATCGAAGCGCTGTACGCACAAGTGCGTCTCAAGGGCGTGGCCAAGTTCGACAGCGAAGACGACATGGAGCGCCGTCTGTCCCTGCTGATCAACGCTTACGCGCACCGCACCGATGAAGCGCTGACGCTGGGCAAGGCCCGTCGTGCAGCGGTTACCGACATCGCTCGAACCCTGCGCAACATCCGCAGCGACTACGACAGCCTCGAGCACCAACTGGCGCTGTTCAACCGCGAGATCAACAAGCGTCAGGTCTCCAACCTGCAGAGCTTCCGCATCGTCCTCGCGCCGAACAAGGAAGCCCTCAAGCACATCGACCAGATCATCCACAGCGCCGGTCAGTACGAAGAAGGCGAAACCCTGTCGGTGTTCGACCTGAGCCAAAGCGCCGAGCAGGACAACAAGAACGAAGAAGCCAAGGAATATCTGGCACGGTTGGTGGCGGCAAACCACAACCAGCTCGGCCTCAAGGATTTGTTCGAACTGGCGTTCGAGATCACCAAGGTCAACGGCCAGCCGGTTATCCACACCGACATCGATGGCGCGGCGTCCAACGGTACTACCATGACCATCAAGGCGCTGACCAACATGTACTTGTTGCTGCACTTGATGGATCGCGATCAGGCCGGTCGCGTGCGCCTGCCGTACTACCTCGACGAGGCGGCGGACATCGACGAGAAGAACCAGGCCGCGCTGCTGGAAACCAGCCTGCAACTGGGCTTCGTGCCGATTCTGGCGAGCGTGAAGCCGCAGGTCTGCGCCAGTGTCGCGATCGACCTGGAAGGCGGCAGCGGCCCGGCGGGGATCTACATTGATGAGGCGGACTGGAAATACATCCGTCGCCACGATGTGGTGAAGGCGACGTTGAATGTTGAGGCAGATGAACCGGAGCTGGATGCGGTTTGATCGGCGTTAACTGAAAGGCAAAAAAAGGGCCGCGATCTGATGGGATCGCGGCCTTTTTTTATGCTTGGGATTTGTGTTGATTTTGCGGGCGTTATCGCGAGCAGGCTCACCCCTACAGTTGGAATGCTTTCCCCTGTAGGGGTGAGCCGGCTCGCGATGGCGCCACTTCAGACACCACAGAATTACTTACCGAGCGAAATCTTCGGCGCCCACGTCAGCCATTCATCCTCAAACTTGTCGAACAACGGGAAAGTCTGCTCAGCCCGCGCCTGACTACCCATGCGCTCGCCGTCCGGCGTAGCGAAAGCAATCCCGCCTTGAATCGCCGTTTCCAGCGACTCGGTTCTCACCGTCAAACCGTTGAACAAACCAATATCAAAGCCTACGCCACTGGTGTTCCAGAAGCGGCTGCCGCTGCGCACCAACGGCGCGTATTTCGGCTCGATCAGAATGTGCACCAACACACGATCAGCGGTCTGGCCCAGCTCATAGCCCGTCACCTTACCCACGGTGATTTCGCGGTAAGTGACCGGCACACCCGGCTTCAGCGAACCCCGACGGGCAGCGCTCAACACCAGACTCAGCCCCGCCTCTTGTTTGGTCACTTCCGGCGCAGCGGCCAGCGCAGTGAAGTTATTCTGCGGGCCGAGGTTCTTGGCTGCCGGCTGCACTTCGATGTACTTGCCCGTCACCAGGGTTTCCAGATTCTCTGTCTTGATCAGCCCTAACTCCGGTTTGACCACCCAGAACTGACTGCCAACCCGGGCAATCTTCTCCGGAACCTCAGTGATGCGCGCGGTGAGGATGACCGATTGCAGGTCGTCAGTCAGATCGACGCTTTCAATCTTGCCGACGTCCAATCCCTTGAAACGAACCGGCGTGCCACTGCTGAGACCATCAGCGCGATCGACTTTGATCGTCACTACGCTGCCTTTTTTACTGGCGTCGTCATGATTGGCGAACAGACGGAAACGCGGGATGCGCTTCTGCAACGGCGCCTTGGCTTGCGGCGTTTCGAAGGCGATGCCGCCAGCCATCAAGGTTTGCAGCGACTCACTCTTGACCTGAATCCCGCCGGTCAAACCGCCGGTCAGGGTGACTCCGCTGACGTTCCAGAAACGCGTCGAAGCGTTGACCAGACTTTCGTATTCCTTCTCGATGTGCACACCGACGATGATCTGCTTGCGCGTCTTGGAGAACTGATAGCTCTGCACCGAACCGACCTTGACCTGTTTGAACAGAATCGGACTGCCGACATCGATCGAGCCGAGGGTGTCAGTGAACAACACCAGGTGCAGCCCCGGTGAACGCAGATCCAGCGGCGGCGCTTTCGGCCGCGCCTCGAATTCGCGTTTCGGTGCCGCGCCCTTGTCACCCGGGCGCACGGCAATGTAGTTACCTTTCACCAGCGCTTCCAGACCGGTGATCCCGGCAAGGGAAATCGACGGTTTGACCACCCAGAACTGCGTACCGTCAACCAGATAGTCTTCAGCCAGTGGATCGAGGGTCAGTTCGGCTGTAGCGCTGTTCAGATCCGGATCGACCTTCAGCGCTTTGAGGTTGCCGACCTGAATGCCTTTGTACATCACCGGCGTACGGCCAGCCTGCAGGCCTTCGAAGTCGCTGAGTTTGACCTTCACACGAATCCCGGCAGCGGCGGCGTCGAAGTCCTCATAGAGTCGGAACGGCAGGCTTGGATCGGTCGGCGGACTGTCCTTGCGGTTTTCCGGCGTGGCGAAAGCGATACCGCCGGCGACGATGCTGGCCAGTGACTCACTGCGTACTTTTACGCCGGACAGGTTGGCATCGATGCTGATGCCGCTGGCGTTCCAGAAACGCGTGTGTTTACGCACCAGTTTGGCGTAGGTCGGCTCGATGAAGACTTTGAGTTCGACAGTGCTCTGGTCTTCGGAAAGCAGATAGCTTTTGACCTGGCCGACTTTGATCTGTTTGTAGAACACCGGACTGCCACGGTTCAACGAGCCGAGACGATCAGCCTTGATGGTCAGGTGCAGACCGGGCTTGGCATCGGACAGCGGCGGTTCTTCGGCCAACGCTTTGAACTTGCGGGTCGGCTCGCCTTCGCCGGGGCTGATGGCGACGTAGTTGCCCGACACCAAGGTCTCCAGCCCAGTGATACCGGCCAAGGTCACGCTCGGCTTGACCAGCCAGAAGCGCGTGCTGGTCTTGAGGTATTGCTCAACGTCCTTGTTCATCTCGACGGTGGCGATCACACCTTTTGAGTTGCCTTCATCGTCGAGCTTGAGCGTCTTGACCTTACCGACCGGCATGCCTTTGTACATGACCTCGGTCTTGTTGGCCTGGATGCCTTCGCCGCTTTCAAAGCGGATCTGAATCTCGATACCGGTTTCGGAATAGGCACGCCAACCGAGCCAGCCACCGATGATCAGCGCGATCAGAGGCAGGACCCAAATGGCGGACCAGTTCGAGGCCGGTCGGGTTTTCGCTACGGGCAAATCAGTCATGGTCGTCGTCCGACTCCGTGTTATCCCAAATCAGTCGGGGATCGAAAGTTACTGCGGCGAGCATCGTCAGAATCACCACACTGGCGAAGGCGATGGCGCCAAGATTGGCTTCGACACTGGCAAGCCGGCCGAAGTTGACGACCGCCACGAGAATGGCGATCACAAATATATCGAGCATCGACCAACGGCCAATGAACTCGATAAAACGATACATCCAGATGCGCTGACGAGCGGATAACGGCTGGCGTCGTTGCACCGAAAACAACAGCAGCGCAATACCCACCAGTTTGAAGGTGGGCACGAGAATACTAGCGATAAACACCACGGCAGCAATCGGGATCATGCCGTGCTGCACCAACTGGATCACGCCGGACATGATGGTGCTCGGATCACCCTGCCCCAGAGAACTGACAGTCATGATCGGCAAGACATTGGCTGGAATATAGATAATCGCGGCCGTAATCAGCAGCGCCCAGGTGCGTACGAGGCTGTTCGGACGGCGAGCGTGAACCAGCGCACCGCAGCGGGTGCAGGTTTGCTCCTCGGTGCCCGCTTCCTGCCTGTTCAACTCGTGGCATTCGGTACAGACCAGAATGCTCGCATCAATCGCCCGCATGAGCGTCCTCTCCTGATAACGCCTGCCAGATCTGATGCGGTGACATCACCACTTCCAGCCAGACCTGCACCAATAACAAACCGATGAAACACGCTAACCCCAAGCCTGCGGTGATGGCCGCCATGTCAGCCAGTTTGACGATCGCCACCAAAACGCCCATGAGGTAAACCTCGAGCATTCCCCAGTCTTTGAGGTGGTGGTAGATACGGTAAAGCAGCAAACCGTAGCTGCGCCCGACGTTGAAGCGAATCGTCAGCAAAACGAACAACTGGCACAGCAACTTGAGCAGCGGAATGGCCATGCTGCACAGGAATACGACAATCGAAACGCCTTGCATGTCGGTGTTGAACAGACCGAGTACGCCGCTCCACACCGTATCCTCAGACGATTGCCCGAGGATATTGAGTTGCATGATGGGTAAAAAGTTTGCCGGGATGTACAACAGCAATGCTGCGATCACCAAGGCAAGGCTGCGCTGCACCACGTTATGGCGATGGGCGTACAACTCATAACCGCAGCGTGGGCAGAGGGCTTTCTCGCCGTGGGCAAGTTTCGGCTTGCGCATCAGCAGGTCGCACTCGTGACAGGCCACCAGGTCTTCCAGCGGTAAATCTGACAGCCCTGGGGCGTCAACCGATTCTGACATAAAGGCTCTGGCTCCGAATAAGGTGGGGCTATTCTAGTGTTCTGATTCGAAAATAACTGTGCAAATTTGTTCGCCGTCGCAAGCAAAAATTTTTCGCGGGCAAAACAAAACCCCAACTGCTTTCGCAATTGGGGTTTCGGAATTTAATCTTGACGATGACCTACTCTCACATGGGGAAACCCCACACTACCATCGGCGATGCATCGTTTCACTGCTGAGTTCGGGATGGGATCAGGTGGTTCCAACGCTCT
>NZ_LIGE01000047.1 GCF_001297015.1 Pseudomonas sp. RIT-PI-r
CGCGGCACCCCGGTTTGTTCGTGTTTTTGGTGATGTTGTTCATCCTGACGGTGTTTGTCTGCCAGATGCTCGGTATCCTGCCCGCCGCCACGGCCGGCGGGCAGGATACCGAGCATCTGGCAGACAAACACCGTCAGGATGAACAACATCACCAAAAACACGAACAAACCGGGGTGCCGCGAGATGAAATCATCGGACGGCTCACCGCTCGATTCATACACCGTCGACGGCTCACCCAGCGGATTACCGCCGAGCACTACCAGCATCGCCGCGACGCCGTCGCTGATGCCTTTGCTGAAGTTGCCGGTCTTGAACGCGGGGGTGATGACTTGATGGATGATCACCGAACTCTGCGCATCGGTGAGCCGGTCCTCCAGACCATAACCGACTTCAATGCGCACCTTGCGCTCGTCACGGGCGACGATCAGCAGCGCGCCGTTGTTCTTGTCCTTCTGGCCGATGCCCCAGTGCCGGCCCAGCTGGACGCCATAATCTTCAATGGTGGTGCCTTGCAGATCCGGTACGGTGACCACAACCAATTGCTCGCCGGTCGCCTGCTCGTGGGCCTGCAACTGCTGGCTCAGTTGCGCGCGCACCGACGGCTCGAGCATCTGTGCTTCGTCCACCACCCGCCCGCTCAGCGCCGGGAACGTCAACTCGGCCCGGGCGCTGACGGCGAACAGCCACAGCATCAGCACCAGGCCCATCTTCAACACACGCATCTATTACCCCCACCGTCTGCTGTAGGAGCTGCCGCAGGCTGCGATCTTTTGATCTCGTTTTTACAAACCAACGTCAAAAGATCGCAGCCTTCGGCAGCTCCTACACAGGTTTGTTTTCAGAATTTGACCTGGGGTGCCTTATCGGCATCCGGCGTGGTGGCTTCGAAGGTTTCGCGGATCGGCAGGTCGCTGTACATCACGCTGTGCCAGAGACGACCGGGAAAGGTGCGGATTTCGGTGTTGTATTTCTGCACCGCCAGAATGAAATCGCGGCGCGCCACGGCGATGCGGTTCTCGGTGCCTTCGAGTTGCGATTGCAGGGCGAGGAAGTTCTGGTTGGCCTTCAGGTCCGGGTAACGCTCGGAGACCACCATCAAACGGCTCAACGCGCCGGTCAGTTGATCCTGCGCCTGCTGGAACTGTTTGAGTTTCTCGGGATTGTCGAGGGTGCTGGCATCGACCTGGATCGACGTAGCTTTCGCCCGAGCCTCGATCACCGCGGTCAAGGTTTCCTGCTCATGAGCGGCGTAACCCTTCACCGTTTCCACCAGGTTGGGGATCAGGTCGGCGCGGCGCTGATACTGGTTCTGCACCTGGCCCCATGCGGCTTTGGCCTGTTCGTCGAGGGTCGGGATATTGTTGATGCCGCACGCGGTCAACAGCGTGGCCAGCACCAGCAGTGTGGCGACCTGCAAGCGCGAGCGATTGGTTGGGCTTACATTCATCGCAGTGATGCTCCTTGGCACATTTCATTATAAAAACCGAGCGCGAAACATTCTCCGCCGGCTCTTGGGGCATAATCGGCCGCGCTGCTGGATTACGACGCGCCAATGGGCTAAAAAGTGCCCTGCGCGATCACGCTGCCGCCGTGTCGGCTGCCGTTTCTGGCTCTGCTTTTTTGAGCCTGTACCCGAACAACAATAGTCGCTCCCTAAATTTTGGCTGGCCGGCATTGCATTGCCGTTTGTGCCCTTGAGAAAAATATTCATGAAGAAGCTGTGTTTGCTGGGTCTGTTCGTCAGCCTGGCCAGTCATCAAGTATTGGCCGCCACGACCCCGGTACCCCTGGAAAACAAGGACGCGTTCATCAGCAACCTGATGAATCAAATGACCCTCGATGAAAAGATCGGCCAGTTGCGCCTGATCAGCATCGGCCCGGAAATGCCTCGCGAGCTGATCCGCAAAGAGATCGCGGCCGGCAACATCGGCGGCACCTTCAACTCGATAACCCGCCCGGAAAACCGTCCGATGCAGGACGCTGCCATGCGCAGCCGCCTGAAGATCCCGATGTTTTTTGCCTACGACGTGATCCACGGTCACCGGACGATTTTCCCGATTCCGCTGGCCCTCGCCTCGAGCTGGGACATGGATGCCATCGGCCAGTCCGGCCGTGTTGCCGCGAAAGAAGCCGCCGCCGACAGCCTCGACATCACCTTCGCGCCGATGGTCGACATCTCCCGCGACCCACGCTGGGGCCGCAGCTCCGAAGGTTTCGGTGAAGACACCTACCTGACCTCGCGCATCGCCGGCGTGATGGTTCGTGCCTATCAGGGCGCCACCCCGAGCGCCGCCGACAGCATCATGGCCAGCGTCAAGCACTTCGCCCTGTATGGCGCGGTTGAAGGCGGTCGCGACTACAACACCGTCGACATGAGCCCGGTGAAGATGTACCAGGATTATCTGCCGCCGTACCGCGCCGCGATTGATGCGGGTGCCGGTGGTGTGATGGTCGCGTTGAACTCGATCAACGGCATTCCGGCCACGGCCAACACCTGGCTGATGAACGACCTGTTGCGTCGTGACTGGGGCTTCAAGGGCCTGGCGGTCAGCGACCACGGCGCGATCTTCGAACTGATCAAACACGGCGTCGCCCGCGACGGTCGTGAAGCAGCGAAACTGGCGATCAAGGCCGGTATCGACATGAGCATGAACGACACCCTCTACGGCAAAGAGCTGCCGGGGCTGCTCAAGGCCGGCGAGATCGAACAGAAGGACATCGACAACGCGGTGCGTGAAGTGCTCGCCGCCAAGTACGACATGGGCCTGTTCAAGGATCCGTACCTGCGCATCGGCAAGGCTGAAGATGATCCGGTCGACACCTACGCCGAGAGCCGTCTGCACCGCGCCGAGGCCCGTGAAGTGGCGCGACGCAGCCTGGTATTGCTGAAGAACCAGAACGAAACCCTGCCGCTGAAGAAAGACGCAAAAGTCATGCTGGTCGGCCCATTGGCCAAAGCACCGATCGACATGATGGGCAGCTGGGCCGCAGCGGGTAAGCCGGCGCAATCGGTGACACTGTTCGATGGCATGAGCTCGGTGATCGGCAACAAGTCGAACCTGATCTACGCCCGTGGCGCCAACATCACCAGCGACAAGAAGGTCCTCGACTACCTGAACTTCCTCAACTTCGATGCGCCGGAAGTTGTCGATGACCCGCGCCCGGCCAAGGTGCTGATCGACGAAGCGGTAACAGCCGCCAAGGACGCTGACGTGATCGTCGCCGCCGTGGGCGAATCCCGTGGCATGTCCCACGAATCCTCCAGCCGCACCGATCTGAACATCCCGGAAAACCAGCGCGAGCTGATCCGTGCGTTGAAAGCCACCGGCAAACCGTTGGTGCTGGTGCTGATGAACGGCCGTCCGCTGACCATCCTCGAAGAGAACCAGTCGGCTGACGCGATTCTGGAAACCTGGTTCAGCGGCACCGAGGGCGGCAACGCTATCGCTGACGTGCTGTTCGGCGACTACAACCCGTCGGGCAAACTGCCGGTGACCTTCCCGCGCTCCGTGGGCCAGATCCCGACCTACTACAACCACCTGAGCATTGGCCGGCCGTTCACGCCGGGCAAACCGGGCAACTACACCTCGCAGTATTTCGATGACACCACAGGTCCCCTGTTCCCGTTCGGGTATGGCCTGAGCTACACCCAGTTCACCCTGAGCGACATGGCGCTGTCGTCGACCACCCTGAACGCCACCGGCAAGCTCGACGCCAGCGTCATGCTGAAAAATACCGGCAAGCGTGACGGCGAAACCGTGGTGCAGTTGTACATTCAGGACGTCACCGGTTCGATGATCCGCCCGGTGAAGGAACTGAAGAACTTCCAGAAAATCATGCTCAAGGCCGGCGAACAGAAAGTCGTGCACTTCACCATCACCGAGGATGACCTGAAGTTCTACAACGCCCAGCTCAAATACGCGGCAGAGCCGGGCAAGTTCAACGTGCAGATCGGCCTGGATTCGCAGGACGTGACGCAGCAGAGCTTCGAGTTGCTGTAACCGACAACGCAGTCCCCTTGTAGGAGTGAGCCTGCTCGCGATAGCGGTCATTCAGCTAATTCAATGCTGACTGACACACCGCTATCGCGAGCAGGCTCACTCCTACATTGGTTTTGCAGCGTTAATTTAACCGCGGCGGTCGAGGATATTGACCACCACCCGATCCACCCAGCCCCACACCCGCTGCTTGACCCGCCGCCACAACGGCCGGCGCTGCCACTCTTCCAGACTCACTTGCTGACTCAGCCCGAAGTCCTTCACAAAACTCGCCTCTACCGCTGCCGTCAACGCCGGATCCAGCGCCTCCAGATTCGCCTCCAGATTGAAGCGCAGGTTCCAGTGGTCGAAGTTGCACGAACCGATGCTCACCCAATCGTCCACCAGCACCATTTTCAAATGCAAAAAGCACGGCTGATATTCGAATATCTGCACCCCGGCCTTGAGCAGGCGCGGGTAGTAACGATGCCCGGCGTAGCGCACTGACGGGTGATCGGTGCGCGGCCCGGTCAGCAGCAACCGCACATCAACACCGCGCGCGGCAGCCTTGCGCAGGGAGCGGCGGATTTTCCACGTTGGCAGGAAATACGGCGTGGCCATCCAGATGCGTTTTTGCCCACTGTTCAAGGCGCGGAACAGCGACTGCAGAATGTCGCGGTGCTGGCGGGCGTCGGCATACGCCACGCGGCCCATGCCCTCGCCCTTGTCCGGCACGCGCGGTAACCGTGGCAGACCGAAATGTGCGGCCGGACGCCAGGCGCGGCGGTAGCGGTTAGCGATCCATTGGCGATCAAACAGTAATTGCCAGTCGATCACCAACGGCCCGCTGATCTCGACCATCACTTCGTGCCATTCGCTGCTGTCATGGCCCGGCGTCCAGAACTCATCGGTGACACCGGTGCCACCGACCACCGCCAGACATTGATCGACCAGCAGCAATTTGCGGTGATCGCGATAGAAATTGCCGACCCAGCGCCGCCAGTTCAGCCGATTATAGAAGCGCAGTTCCACCCCGGCGTGGGTCAGGCGCTGACGCAGATTGAAGGTGAACGCGAGGCTGCCGTAATCATCGAACAGACAGCGCACGCGCACGCCGCGCTCGGCCGCCAGCACCAGCGCCTGGACGATGGTTTCGGCACAGGCGCCGGCCTCGACCAGATACAGCTCGAGTTCGATCTGCTCCTTGGCAGCGGCGATCTGCTCAAGCATGCGCGGGAAGAATTGCGGGCCATCGATCAACAGCTCGAACCGATTACCGTCACGCCATGGGAACACTGCGCCGCGCATGTCAGCGCGCCGTGAAGATCAGCACCGCACCCACCGGCACCGACAGGCTGATGGCCGACAGATCGGCGAGTTTGCGCAGGCTTTCCAGCCCTGGCAGCAGATCGAAATCCTCGGCGTTGATCACCAGCGGCTCCAGCGTCACCACCTGAAAGCGGCGATCATCAAGGCGCGTTGCCAAGAGTTCGGCCGGGTATTCATGTTGCTTGCCGTGCAGGTTGACGGTCAGCGGCAGGCGCAATTCCAGTTGCGCGCCGGGGGCCAGATCGTTGATCGGGCGCAGGTCGATCTGGGTGGTAATGGTCGCTTCGGGGAATTGCTCGATCTGGAACAGCTCCTTGCGCATGCGCTCGTCGCGCAGCGGGATGCCGCTGTTGATCGAGTCCAGCTCAACCTCGACTTCGGCGCGACCGTTGGGATCGACCTTGCCGTGCAGCACCAGAAAACGCTGCACTTCGGAAATACTGGCGTTTTTCGTACTGACGAACGACAGCCGCGACGACTCGCCGTCCAGATACCAATTGGCCTGCGCCGGCAGCGCGAGGGTGGCCAGCAGCAGGCTGGACAGGGATGCAATGAGGGAGCGGTTGAACATTGAGGACTCGTGGGGGCGATAAACCTGCACGAACCTTAACTGGCCATGGGGTTATTGCAAACATCCAGAGCAAAAGATCGCAGCCTGCGGCAGCTCCTACAGGGGGAATACATTTCTAATGTGGGGGCGGGCTCGCACGGGGAAACGTACCGCCAGCCAATAGATATGCCTTCTGTCGAATCGTGACACCGCCGTTCTCACAGGGGAACAGTGCTTGATGTAGGAGCTGCCGCAGGCTGCGATCTTTTGGCTGTCAGGCCAATACCTGCTGCACATCGCCAATCGTCGCCGCCAGGCTATTCAAATGCAGGCTCAACACCCGCTCCACCGGCGCCTGATCCATCGGCCAGTGCAGCGCCATGCTGCCCACCAATTTGCCTTGCGCACGGATCGGTAGCGCCACCGCGCGAATCAGAAAGGGCAAACGCACCGGGTATTCCCAATAGCCTTCGGTACGCTGACCAAAGCCTTGATGCAAGGCCTGCTCGGTCACACGAAACAAACCTTCATCGCTCAACTGCTCACGCTCGGCGAGCCGCTCGACCTCATCACTTTCCAACTCGCCAAGACACGCCCGCCCCATCGCCGAATGAAACAGACTGGCGTGATGCCCGACGATCTGGCAGTTGTTCGGATAACGCTTGCGCAACACCTGCGGAATCGCGCTCTCCATCACCTCGACCCGTTCGCCATCGAAGCACGACAGATCCGCGACCAGCCCGGTGCGCTCGCACAGCTCCAGCAACATCGGCGCCGCGCTCTCCACCAAATGTCGCTTGAAGCGCTGCTGACGATCGCCAAACAGGCGCTTGGCACACAAGCGGTAACGGCGGTCACTGAGGCCGCGATAGATCCAGCCCTGTTCCTGCAACGTCGCCAGCATCCGCGACACCGTGGCTTTGGGCAGGCTGGTGAGGTAGTGCAATTCCTCCAGCCCCAGCGCCTGATGCTCGCCGAGCAATTCGACAATGGCCAGCGCCCGTTCCACCGAACGCACGCTGCCGGTATCCGCTTTGCTGCCCATGTGTTCGATCTCCCTGCGCGCAGATGGATGAGCACTTTTTGCAGCAAGATGCGGGCCGCTCAGGCTGATTGCAGGCATGGCGGCGGGCAGCGTTCGACCCAACGGGTCAGTTGTTCGTGGGCATACGCCAGTTGCAGCACCGCCCGGTCAGCCTGCGCCGGGCCGATGATTTGCAGGCCCATCGGCAGCCCCGCCGGGTTGAATCCGACTGGCACGCTGATGCTCGGCAACCCCGCCAACGTCGGCCCGATGACCACTTCCATCCAGCGGTGATAGGTGTCCATGGTCTGCCCGCCGACCACGCGCGGCCATGGCTGTTGTGCATCAAAAGGGAACACTTGCGCGGTCGGCAACAGCAGGAAATCGTAACGCTCGAACAATTCGCTCAGGGCGCGATACCACTCACTGCGATCGACCGAGGCTTTGTAGACATCGGCAGCGCTCAGGCGTAAACCGCCCTCGATTTCCCACTGTGCCTCAGGTTTGAGCATTTCGCGTTTGCGCGGATCGGCATACGCCGCGCCAAGGCTGCCCTGCACCAGAAAATGCCGGTGGGTCAGCCAGGTTTGCCATAAACGCTCCATGGAGAAATCCGGCTGGCACGCCTCGACCTGACAACCCAACGCAGTGAAATCCGCCAGCGCCGATTCGCACAGACTCAACACCCCGTCGTCCATCGGCAGATAGCCGTTGTAGTCGCCGAGCCAGCCAATGCGTACGTCGCTGAAATCCTTTGGCAGGCCTTCAGCAAAATGACCCGGCTCATCTTTCAGCGACAGTGGCACGCGGGGATCGTAGCCGGCCTGCGTCGACAGCAGGCGTGCGACGTCGGTGACGCTGCGGCCCATCGGCCCTTCGGTGGCCAGTTGCTGAACGAACACTTCCGGCGTCGGCCCGTGTGGTACGCGGCCTTGCGACGGGCGAAAACCGAAGACGTTGTTGAACGCCGCCGGGTTGCGCAACGAGCCCATCATGTCGCTGCCATCGGCCACCGGCAGCAGACGCAATGCCAGCGCCACCGCGGCGCCGCCGCTGCTGCCACCGGCAATCCGGCTTGCATCGTAGGCATTGGTAGTGGTGCCGAACACGCGGTTGTAGGTCTGCGAACCGAGGCCGAACTCCGGCACGTTGCTCTTGCCGATGATGATCGCGCCGCAGGCACGTACGCGCGCCACGCTGATCGCATCGTGCTGCGGCACCTGCTCGGCGAACAACGGCGAACCCATAGTAGTGCGCAGACCGTCAGTGGCCGCCAAGTCCTTGATCGCCTGCGGCATGCCGTGCATCCAGCCTTTGGACTGGCCGCGATCGAGTTGCCGGTCGCACTCATCGGCCTCACGTAAAACGTCCTCGGCCGGACGCAGCGAAACCAGCGCATTGACCTGTGGGTTGAAGCGTTCGATATGCGTCAGATAGGCCTGCATCACTTCACGGCACGACACCTGGCGCGCATGGATTGCCCGGGACAGCGCATCGGCGTCGAGGGCGACAATCGGATCAATCGCTAAAGGTTTCACGGTTTCACTCCCACATTCAGCGCAACGGATTTCTTCGCGCGCGGCGCCTCTTGCAGACAGTAAGTACCGAGCAAGGTCAGCAGGCAAGCGAACAACACATAGAAGGACGGCGCCACCGGCGTGTTCAAGACCTTGCTCAGCCAGGTGACGATCAGCGGTGCGAAGCCGCCGAACACCATCACCGCCACGTTGTAGGCGACAGACACGCCGGTGGAGCGCACTTCAATCGGAAACTGCTCGGCGAGTGCCGTCGGCGCCGGGCCGAAGAAACCGCCAATTGCACTGCACAGCAGCAGTTGCATCACCAGCAAGCGCTCGATCGACGGGGCCGCCGCGACCCACACATACAGCGGATAAATCATCACGAAAAACGCTAACGTGAACGCCATCAACACCGGCCGACGGCCAACACGATCCGACAGTGCGCCGGAGAACGGAATTACCACCGTCATCAACGCCACCGCGAGCATCTGCACCAGCAGCACCTGATCCAACGGCAAGCCGAGGTTGGTGTGAGCGAAGGTCGGCATGTTCACCAGCACCACGTAAAACGACACCGTCGCGCCGCTGGCCAAACCCATCGACACCAGCAGGCTGCGGCGGTGCTCGCGGATCACTTGCCACAGGCCCGGCGCTGCGCCTTTGGCTTTTTTACGTGCTTGAAGAAACTCTTCCGGTTCTTCCATGTGCTTGCGAATCCACAAGCCGACCGGGCCGATCAACAGACCGATCACGAATGGAATACGCCAGCCCCAGGTGTCCAGCGCCTCGGGTGAAAACACATGGGTAACCAGCGCCACCATGGCCGCGCCGGCAAACACCGCGAGGCATTGCCCGACCAGTTGCCACGAACCGTACAAACCTTTGCGATGAGCCGGCGCGCTCTCCACCAGAAACGCCGTGGCGCTGGCGTATTCGCCGCCGGTGGCGAAACCTTGCAGCATGCGCGCAACGACGATCAGCAGCGGCGCGCCCATGCCGATGGCGGCGTAGCTTGGCGCAAACGCGATCAGGGCGATCGACACGGTCATCAGGCGGATGATCAGCTGCATCGCCGCTTTGCGGCCTTTGCGGTCGGAATACATGCCGAGCAGGATGCCGCCGACCGGGCGCATGAAGAAACCGACGCCGAAGGTCGCCAGCGCCATCAACAGCGAGGCGTAGCCATCTTCGGAGGGAAAGAACTGCCGAGCGATGATGCTCGCCAGAAAGCCGTAAACGATGAAGTCATACCATTCCAGCGCGTTGCCGATAACCGCAGCGACCACTTGCCGGGTACGCGAAACACCTGTGCTCGAAACCTGCATGGCGGATTCTCCATAAAGCTGTTGGGTGATCACCCGGGCGCACGTGGGCCCGGGGTTCAGCGGCAGCAAAAAGTGAAGAAGTCAGGCCGGCTTGAGCCAGCTCTCGGTCAACGCGCCCCAATACGCTGCGCCCGTCAGCAGGATGTCGTCGTTAAAGTCGTAAGCCGGGTTGTGCACCATCGGCCGCGACACGCCGTTGCCGATGAACAGGTAGGCGCCGGGGCAACGCTGAAGCATCCAGGCGAAGTCTTCGCTGCCCATCAGTTTGGGAGTGTTGCCGTCGACGGCATCGGCGCCCACCAGCTCGACGCCGACCTGGCGGGCGAACTCGGTTTCGGCGGCGTGGTTGACCAGCACCGGATAGGCCGGGCGGTGTTCGATTGTCGAGGTACAGCCGAAGCTTTGCGCCTGGGTTTCGATGATGTTGCGCACGCGATTGAGGGTCTGCTCGCGCACATCGGCATTCAGCGCGCGCAGGCTCAGGCGCAGGATTGCCTGTTGCGGGATAACGTTGGCCGCCTCCCCCGCTTGCAGCGCGCCGACGGTGACCACCGCCGCCTGCTGCGCATCGATGTTGCGCGCGACCACCGTTTGCAATGCCATCACCACACTGGCGGCGGCGACCAGCGGATCGACCGTCAGGTGCGGCATCGAGCCGTGACCGCCGACGCCTTCGATGACCACGTTGAGCAAGTCCTGCGAAGCCATCATCGGCCCTTCGCGAAAACCCAAGTGCCCGGCAGGCAGGCCCGGCATGTTGTGCATACCGAACAATGCATCGCACGGAAAGCGTTCGAGCAGACCGTCGGCGAGCATCGCTTCGGCGCCGCCCTGACCTTCTTCCGCCGGTTGGAAAATCAGCGTGAGGGTGCCGTCGAACTGCCGTGTCGCCGCCAGATAACGCGCGGCACCGAGCAGCATCGCAGTATGCCCGTCGTGACCGCAGGCATGCATGCAGCCCTGATGTTTACTGCTGTAGGCGGCGCCGGTGTTTTCAATGATCGGCAAGGCATCCATGTCGGCGCGCAAGCCGAGTTTGCGCGAACTGCTGCCATTGCGCAGCACACCGACGACGCCGGTTCTGCCGATGCCGGTGTGGACTTCGTAGCCCCAGCTTTCGAGGGATTTGGCGACCAGCGCCGAGGTACGGTTTTCTTCAAAACCCAGTTCGGGGTGGGCGTGGATGTCCTGGCGGGTGGCGTGCAGGTCGCGGGCCACATCGTTGAGCCAGGCCAGAATATGCTGATGTCGGGGCATGACGGTTCTCCTCGCGCGGGTGTTCCCGGTCTTGTTGTTTGCAATGAATTCACGACACGTTGAAAGGCAGGTCGTGCTCACCGCCAGATAACCGCGAGACGCGCGCAAGGACAATCGAATGTGGTTCCACAGAGTGGAACCCCGCTTCCAGGATCAACATATCCCCTTGTAGGAGTGAGCCTGCTCGCGATGGCGGTGTCTCAGATAACAATTATGTTGACTGACACACCGCCATCGCGAGCAGGCTCACTCCTACAGGGACGATTGGGTGTGGTCAGGGATTGAGGCGGCAGCCCCGGCGTTCGCTTTGCCACTGGGCGCTGTTGCTGCGGCCCATGCCGCTGACGGTGATGGTTTTACTGGCGCTGTCATCGCTGAAGTCGCTGGTCGGCAGCCACTGTTTCACGTAGCCACGGCAGTATTCGGCATCGTTGTTCATCACGTAGCGGCACGAACAATACTCCTTGGCGGTGTAGGCACTGATGATGTCCGGGAAGGCCCACAGATCTTCGCGCTCGTAGACGACCCAGCCGAGCAGCAAAACCAGCAGTAACAGCAAAAAGCGCTTCATGGCCGCACCGCCTTCAGCACACGTTTGAGCAATTCGTTGTGGCGGTAGCTGCCTTCGCGATCATCGGCGTAACGCACGATCACCAGTTTCTCGCTGGGAATCACATACAACGCCTGCCCCCAGTGACCGAGAGCAGCGAAGGTGTCGGGCGGTGCGTCGGGCCACGAAGAGTCCGTGCCATCCGGTGCACGATTGAGCCACCACTGTCCGCCGGGCACGGCTTCGTCCTGATGGGCCTTGTAACCGGCGAACGGTTGCAGGTTGAACGCGAGCCAATCCTTGGGTAGCAACTGCTGGTCATCCCAACGCCCGTCGCGGGCCATCAACAGCCCGACTCGCGCCAGATCCCGTGCGGTGAGATAGGCGTAAGACGAAGCGACAAAAGTGCCCATCGCATCGGTTTCCCACACGGCGTGGCGGATGCCCAAAGGCTCAAACAGCGCTGTCCACGGATAGTCGGGATAGCGCTGCGGGCCGACGATGTTTTTCAATGCGGCGGCGAGCAGATTGCTGTCGCCGCTGGAGTAACGGAAGGCCTGCCCCGGCTCAGCGTAGCTGTCTTGCTCGGCAGTGAACGCGGCCATGTCGCGATGACCTCGGGTGTAGAGCATCGCCACCACCGAGGATTTCAGCGGCGCGTATTCGTAGTCTTCCTGCCAGTCGATGCCCGAAGCCCAGTGGAGCAAATCGGCGAATTTTATATCCGGGTGTTTTGCCAGTGGCGGGTAAAACTTTGCGGCCGGGTCTTCGAGTTTGAACAGGCCTTCGCTGTACGCCACACCGAGCACGGTGGCCATCAGGCTCTTGCTGATCGACCAGGTCAGGTGCGGGGTGTGTTCGGTGGTCGGGCCGGCGTAGCGTTCATAGATAATCTGGCCGTCGTGGATGATCAGCAGGGCATCGGTGCGGATGCCTTTGCGGGTTGCATCGTCGCGGGGCGGGAAGAGGTAACTGTCCAACGCCCCGGTATCGGTGATCGTCGTGCCGATTGGCCAATCGTTACCCGGCCATTGTTCGGCGTGGACGGTGAAGCTGATCAGCAGCAGGAACAGCGACAGGCCTTTGCACATGGGGAGGGCTCTGGGAATGAACCTGCTGAGACTAGTCTGGGTTTATGACAAGTATGCGGTGTTATTTAGATTGCTATCGCGAGCGGGCTCACTCCTACAGGGGATCGCATTTCAACTGACGAAACTCAATCAACTGTAGGCCTTCGCCTGCTCGCGATGAGACCCTTCAGCCCGCCGCCAAAGCCTTGGCCAACCGCTTGGCCCTAGCCCCCGCCGCCAACTGCATCACGCCTTGATCGCGTTGCCACATCTGCGCCCATTCTGCCGGCCCGTCAGCCAACGCCTGATCAACCTCAGCCTTGAGCGACTCAAACTGCACAAACAACCCAGCCAACAACACATGCCCGGCCGGATTGTTCGGCGGTTGCCGGCTCGCCTCCGCACACCCGGCCAACAGCGCCAGCAAACGCAATTGCAGCGCTTGCGGCCAGTCGCTGTCCTGTCCGACGCCATACAGCCACGCGGTCATCGCGCTCAGCACATAGACATCTTCCAGCGTGCGAAACGGTTTGACGTAAGCATCCCAACCATCCCCCGCCAACAACTCGCACAACGCGCCATCAAGCAGCAAGCGGCCATGACTGATGTCCGGCATCAACGGCAGCGCCGGCAGTTTTTCCACGGTCACGCCGGGTTCGCCGGGATAGACCACGGCCAGACTCAGGCGCGGCGTTTCACCGGGTTCTTCGCTGCGCGCAGCAATCAGCAGCCAGTCCGCCGCATCGCCGGCCGTGACGAAATCCTTGCGCCCACTCAAGCGTAAATCGGTGAGGCGCGTGTGCATGTCTGCCGGACGCAGACTGCGCTGTTCGGTCGCACACAACGCACCGAGGCTCAGCGGCGCGCTCGGCCAGAGCATGCGCAATGCCGCCTGATAACCGACCAGAAACGCCAGCCCCGGCGTCGCCATCCGCCGCCCGCCGGCGACCGCCAATTCGAACGGCGTGACGTTGCCCAACTGCTGCAACAACGTCGCAAAACCCTCGGCGAGGTCAGCGACGGCGGGCAATCGTTCACGGCTGTGCAGCAGATCTGGCCAGGGCATAGGAGGCTCCTTGTGGGCTGTCATATAAGCATCACCGAACGTTCATGGCGATGACACCGGGGCTACATAGCCTGACTTTGCACAACACGGCTGCATAAAGAAAGTCGATCGGCTGCAACCCACGACGGGTTAAAGGCCCGTACGGAGATTCACATGACTCAGATCGCCCGCATCAGCGACACCGGCAATGAACGCCGCCTGCAAGCCGAACGCCTGATCGGCGCCGAGGCCTTGCAGCAAGCCCAGGCCCTGCGATTCAACGTGTTCAGCGGCGAGTTCAACGCCAAACTGAAAGGCGCGGAACTGGGTCTGGACATGGATGATTATGATGTTCACTGCAGCCACATCGGCGTGCGTGATTTGAACACCGGCCGTCTGGTGGCGACCACGCGTCTGCTCGATCACACCGCCGCCAGCAGCCTCGGCAAGTTCTACAGCGAAGAAGAATTCAGCCTGCACGGCCTCGCGCATCTGCAAGGCCCGATCCTCGAAATCGGCCGCACCTGCGTCGACCCGGCGTACCGCAACGGTGGCACCATCGCGGTGTTGTGGGGCGAGTTGGCCGAAGTGCTGAATCAGGGCGGCTACAGCTATCTGATGGGTTGCGCGAGCATCCCGATGCAGGACGGCGGCATTCAGGCCCACGCGATCATGCAGCGTCTGCGCGAACGGTATCTGTGCACCGAACACTTGCGCGCCGAGCCGAAAAATCCGCTGCCGACGCTGGATATTCCGTCGAACGTGATCGCCGAAATGCCGCCGCTGCTCAAGGCTTACATGCGTCTGGGCGCGAAGATCTGCGGTGAGCCGTGCTGGGACGAAGACTTCCAGGTCGCCGACGTGTTTATCCTGCTCAAACGCGACGAACTCTGCCCGCGCTACGCCAAGCACTTCAAGGCGGCCGTGTGATGAGCCGGTTGCGGGTGTACGCGCGGATCGCGCGGGTGCTGCTGGTGGTGTCGCTGGGGTTGACCATGGCCAGCGTCTTCGGCGTGTTTGAACGCATCGGTCTGGCGCATTCGATGGAGCGGCGTCAGCGTTGGTCGCGCTTCTTCATGGCACGCCTGAGCAATGCCCTGCCCTTTCGCGTGACGGTTCATGGCGAGTTGCCGAAACAGCCGATGCTGTGGGTCAGCAATCATGTGTCGTGGACGGATATTCCGCTGCTCGGGATGCTCACGCCGCTGTCGTTTCTGTCCAAGGCCGAAGTGCGCACCTGGCCGGTGGCCGGTTGGCTCGCGGCGAAGGCCGGCAGCCTGTTCATCCGTCGCGGTTCGGGCGACAGCCAGTTGATCCGCAAGCAGATGACCCGTCACCTGCAAACCGCTCACCCGCTGCTGATGTTCCCGGAAGGCACCACCACCGATGGCCGCTCACTGCGTACCTTTCATGGTCGTTTGCTGGCGGCGGCGATTGATTCCGAGGTGATGCTGCAACCGGTGGCGATCCGTTATCTGCGCGATGGCGAAATCGATGGGCTGGCACCGTTCATTGGTGACGACGATCTGCTGTCGCACCTGATGCGCCTGTTCAGCAACGATTGCGGCGATGTTGAAGTGCACCTGCTCAAGCCGATTGCCTGTCAAGGGCGAGAGCGTGCTGCGCTGGCGTTTGAAGCGCAGCAGGCGGTACAGAAGGCGTTGTTTGGCGAGGTGGCGAAACCGGCCGAACCGCGTCGTGCAGGCGAATTGATTGCCGCCTGAAAACACAAATCCCCTGTAGGAGTGAGCCTGCTCGCGACAGCGGTGGGTCAGTCACATCGATGTTGCCTGATGTACCGCTATCGCGAGCAGGCTCACTCCCACATTAGATCTGCGATGTCTGGGGGGATTGTGCGAAGTCCTGAAGTTGTGGGTAAAACAAAGCGAAATCCTCACTCAACGGCTCATATAACCGCCGCAATTCCTGCATCGCCCCCGCCAGTTCCTCGGGCCGGCTCAACCGCCGCGAGATCCCGCGCAGCACCTGCTCCAGCACTTCAAACTGCTGATACGAACCCAACCAGTCATTGGCCACCATGTGCGGGGCGATCTTCGCCAGGCGGTCGGGCAACTGCCGTTCGTGGGTCAATACCCGATAAACGTCAGCGGTGAAAACCTCCAGCGGCTGCTCGGCATACAGCTTCCAGTCCCGCGCCAGGCAATGATCGAAAAACACATCGAGCACGATCCCGGCATAACGCCGCCGCGTCTCGGTAAACCGCCCCAAGGCGATGTCCACCAACGGATGGCGATCGGTAAATACGTCAATTCGGCGATGCAGTTGAATCGCCGCTTCCACCTCCGGCGCAAACTGCCCTTGCAGCCGGCCTTTGACGAAATCGCCATACAGACTGCCGAGCAGTTGCCCGGGGCGCTGGCCACCAAGGTGTAAATGTGCGAGATAGTTCATGGGCGCAGCTTAGCACTGCGGCCCATAAGCCATACACCCCTGTATCGTTATAACGCGATATACCAATTTATGCTGACGTCAGATCAAAATCATATTGGTGTATCGCGATCTAACGATTTATATTTCGCCACATCGCGATATAGCGTTGTACACATTGTGAGCACCTGCCATGAACCTCGACCTCGACGAAATAATAAAAGCCCTGGCGCACCCAGTACGGCGAGACATCCTCAACTGGCTGAAAGACCCGAAGAACGAATTTCCAGAACAGTTGCACAACCACGAGTACGGCATTTGCGCCGGACAGATCGATCAACGCTGCGGCCTGTCGCAGTCGACTGTTTCTGCGCACCTCGCAACGTTGCAACGCGCCGGTCTGATCAGCAGCCAGAAGGCCGGTCAGTGGCATTTTTTCAAACGTAACGAGGACGTGATCCAGGCGTTCCTCAGCACCCTCAGTAAAGAGCTCTGACCCTTAACGTCAGCCAGCCGACAAGGAAACACGCATGCCCCTCTCGCTACTCATCCTCGCCTTGAGCGCCTTCGCCATCGGCACCACCGAATTCGTCATCATGGGCCTGTTGCCCGATGTGGCGGCCGACCTCGGTGTGTCGATCCCCGGCGCCGGCTGGCTGGTGACCGGTTACGCCCTCGGCGTGGCAATCGGTGCACCGTTCATGGCAATGGCCACCGCCAAGTTGCCGCGTAAAGCAGCACTGGTCGCGTTGATGGGCATTTTTATTGTCGGCAACCTGCTCTGCGCCATCGCCAGCGATTACAACGTGCTGATGTTTGCCCGCGTGATCACCGCGCTGTGCCACGGTGCGTTCTTCGGTATCGGTTCGGTGGTGGCGGCCAATCTGGTGCCGGCCAACAAGCGTGCGTCGGCGGTGGCGTTGATGTTTACCGGCCTGACCTTGGCCAACGTCCTCGGTGTACCGCTGGGCACTGCGCTGGGTCAGCAATACGGCTGGCGCTCGACCTTCTGGGCGGTGACCGTCATTGGTGTGATTGCGCTGATCGGCCTGATCCGCTTCCTGCCGGCCAAGCGTGATGAAGAAAAACTCGACATGCGCGCCGAACTCGCCGCCCTTAAAGGTGCGGGGATCTGGCTGTCGCTGAGCATGACCGCACTGTTCGCCGCATCCGTCTTCACTCTGTTCACCTACGTCGCCCCGCTGCTCGGTGAAGTCACCGGCGTGTCGCCGCGTGGCGTGACCTGGACGCTGATGCTGATCGGCCTGGGCCTGACCGTCGGCAACATCATCGGCGGCAAGCTCGCCGACAAAGGCATGGCCGCCACGCTGATCGGCGTGTTCATTGCGATGGCCGTGGTTTCCACCGTGCTGACCTGGACCAGCGTCGCGCTGATCCCGACCGAAATCACCCTGTTCCTTTGGGCCACCGCGTGTTTTGCCGCCGTGCCGGCGCTGCAAGTCAACGTGGTGACCTTCGGCAAGGCTGCACCCAACCTGGTGTCGACCCTGAACATCGGCGCCTTCAACGTCGGCAATGCTCTTGGCGCCTGGGTTGGTGGCAGCGTCATCGCCCACGGCTACGGTCTGACCAGCGTGCCGCTCGCAGCCGCCGCCCTGGCCGTGCTCGCCCTGCTGGTGACCCTGATCACTTTCCGTCAGAACGGCAACGCCGATCTGGCCCCCGCTACTCACTGATTAACTTTTCACTTAAGAGGGTTGTAGACATGGCAACTATTTTTGATCCGATCAAACTCGGCGACGTCGAGCTGGCCAACCGCATCATCATGGCCCCACTGACCCGCTGCCGCGCCGACGAAGGCCGCGTACCGAACGCGCTGATGGCTGAATACTACGTACAGCGCGCGTCCGCTGGCCTGATCCTCAGCGAAGCCACTTCGGTAACGCCGATGGGCGTTGGCTACCCGGACACCCCGGGCATCTGGTCCAACGACCAAGTGCGCGGCTGGGCCAACGTGACCAAAGCGATTCACGGCGCGGGCGGCAAGATCTTCCTGCAACTGTGGCACGTCGGCCGGGTTTCCCACCCTTCGTACCTCAACGGTGAAGCACCGGTGGCACCGAGCGCCATCCAGCCGAAAGGTCACGTCAGCCTGGTGCGTCCACTGGCCGACTACCCGACTCCGCGTGCACTGGAAACCGCTGAAATCGCCGACATCGTCGATGCCTACCGCACCGGCGCCGAGAACGCCAAGGCCGCTGGTTTCGACGGCGTGGAAATCCACGGCGCCAACGGTTATCTGCTCGACCAGTTCCTGCAAAGCAGCACCAACCAGCGCACCGACAACTATGGTGGCTCGCTGGAAAACCGTGCGCGTCTGCTGCTGGAAGTGACTGACGCTGCGATCGAAGTCTGGGGCGCCGGCCGTGTCGGTGTGCACCTGGCACCGCGCGCTGACTCCCACGACATGGGTGACGACAACCTGGCGGAAACCTTCACTTACGTCGCACGTGAACTGGGCAAACGCGGCATCGCGTTCATCTGCTCCCGTGAGAAAGAAGGCGCCGACAGCCTCGGCCCGCAATTGAAAGAAGCGTTCGGTGGCCCGTACATTGCCAACGAAAAGTTCACCAAAGACAGCGCCAATGAATGGCTGGCCAGTGGCAAGGCTGACGCTGTGGCGTTTGGTGTGCCGTTTATTGCCAACCCGGATCTGCCGGCGCGCTTGAAGGCGGATGCGCCTTTGAATGATGCGCGTCCGGAGTTGTTCTACGGTAAAGGGCCGGTCGGTTATATCGACTACCCGGCGCTGTAATAGGCAACACACAGAAACGCAAAAGCCCCCGACTTGTGAGAGTTGGGGGCTTTTTTGTGTTCGCCTGAGAGTGATTGCGCGGCTTGTTACGTAGCCCCTCATCGGAACGCCGCCCGCCCAACCCTCTCCCGAGGGAGAGGGAGCTGATCTGTGTGCTATTCAAATCTGGAGTTTGGCCCTGATATCTCACGTCGGTGTAACTCGCAAGAACACCTCGCTCAGTCCCCTCTCCCTCTGGGAGAGGGCTAGGGTGAGGGCAAGCGGCTCACACTCATTCACACAGACGACACAAATTCCCTACAAAATGCCTAGCTCGCTACGTTTAAACTCCCCGCCGCAAACGTATGTAAAGGCAGGCCAATTGACATAAGCTGTGCCAATTACGCATTTTGTTTCATTTGCGCAGGCTGGGGCTCAGGCGCAGCATATCCAACCCTGTATCGACCCAACGCTCAGCCTCGGCATGCAGCTCAAAGCTGTCCGGCGCCAGAAGCCATCCATACAGCAGGCCATCGATGTAAGCGTGAATGCTGATGGCCGCGCGGGCAGTGTCGAGATCTTCCGGCAACTGGCCGCGATTCACCGCATTACGCAGGGTCAGCCCGATGCGCTCGTTGCAGTCGAGACTGGCCACCCGGCGCTGCTGGCGCAAATCGCACATTTCATCGGTGAACTCGCACTTATGAAACAGAATTTCGTTGATGCGGCGGGTCTTCGGGTCCAGCGCAACTTGATGAAACAAATGAATCAGCAATTTGCGCATGCAGCCCAGCGGGTCCAGTTCGTCTTCGCTCTCGCTGGCCTTGGCCAATTCATCCAGTGGCTCATGCAGGCTGTCGAGCATCGCCTGGACCAGGTCCGCTTTATTGCTGAAATGCCAGTAGATGGCACCACGGGTGACACCGGCCATTGTCGCGATATCGGCCAGCGTCGTACGAGCGACGCCCCTTTCATAAAAGGCTTTCTCCGCCGCTTCCAGAATCTGGCTACGGGTTTCTTGAGCTTCCTCTTTGGTACGACGGACCATGACAGTAAAACCTCAAACAGGATGTTTCAGGGATGGCTGAATATCCGCTGAATAAAGAGGGGGCGATCTCTCGCGGATCGGCTCCCCGGCCTACAATTTCAAACCTTGCAACGACTTTTGTAACGGGCTGGGTACGCGGCAAAGGTATTTACAAACAACCATGAACGTAAGTATATTACTTAGCAAGCTACTTATCCACCCGGTATCCTTTTTTTACCCTTACACACTTCTTGTGCGCTCTTTGCGCGCCTGACCCGAGGATCTTCATGCAATTCAAGCCAGCTGTTACCGCTCTGGTCACTGCCGTCGCCCTGGCATCGCTGCTCAGCGGATGTAAAAAGGAAGAAGCGGCACCGGCCGCTCCGCCCCCTCAGGTCGGCGTCGTCACCCTGCAACCACAAGCGTTTACCCTCACCTCCGAGCTGCCAGGTCGCACCAGTGCGTTCCGCATTGCTGAAGTGCGTCCGCAGGTCAACGGCATCATCCTCAAGCGTCTGTTCAAGGAAGGCGGCGATGTCAAAGCCGGCCAGCAGCTGTACCAGATCGATCCGTCGGTCTATGAAGCGACCCTGAAAAGCGCCGAAGCCAACCTGCGTTCGACCAAGTCGATCTCCGATCGCTACAAGCAACTGGTCGACGAGCAGGCCGTGAGCCGTCAGGAATACGACACCGCAGTGGCCAACCGCATGGAATCGGAAGCGTCGTTGCAGACCGCACAGATCAACGTGCGTTACACCAAGGTGTACGCGCCGATCTCCGGCCGCATCGGTCGTTCTTCGGTCACCGAAGGTGCACTGGTCAGCAATGGCCAGACCGACGCGATGGCAACGATCCAGCAACTGGACCCGATCTACGTCGACGTCACCCAGTCCTCGGTTGAATTGCTGGAACTGCGTCGTGAGCTGGAAAGCGGTCGCCTGCAGAAGTCCGGCGATACCGCCGCAGCGGTCAAACTGACGCTGGAAGACGGCAGCCAGTACAAGCTCGACGGTAAGCTGGAATTCTCCGAAGTCACGGTCGACCCGACTACCGGTTCCGTGACCTTGCGCGCGGTGTTCCCGAACCCGGATCACACCCTGCTGCCAGGCATGTTCGTCCGCGCCCAGTTGCAGGCCGGTGTCAACGCCGCCGCCATTCTGGCGCCGCAACAAGGCGTGACCCGTGACCTCAAAGGCACCCCGACCGCACTGGTCGTCGGCGCCGACAACAAGGTCGAACTGCGTCAGCTAAAGGCCAGCCGCACCGTTGGCAGCCAGTGGCTGATCGAAGACGGCTTGAAAGCGGGCGATCGCTTGATCACCGAAGGGCTGCAGTACGTGCGCCCGGGTGTTCAGGTCAACCCGTCCGAAGCCACCAATGTCGGCAACAAGAACCCGGCCCCCGCTCAGGCAGCTGACAAAGCCGCCGGCGGCAAAGGGGAGTAATTCATGTCAAAATTCTTCATCGACCGTCCGATTTTCGCCTGGGTAATTGCCCTGGTGATCATGTTGGTCGGGGCACTTTCGATCCTGAAACTGCCGATCAACCAGTACCCGAGCATTGCGCCGCCGGCCATTGCGATCTCCGTGACCTACCCGGGCGCTTCGGCGCAAACCGTGCAGGACACCGTGGTCCAGGTGATCGAGCAGCAGCTCAACGGTATCGACAACCTGCGTTATGTGTCCTCGGAAAGTAACTCCGACGGCAGCATGACCATCACCGCGACCTTCGAGCAAGGCACCAACTCCGACACCGCGCAGGTACAGGTTCAGAACAAACTGAACCTCGCTACCCCGCTGTTGCCGCAGGAAGTGCAGCAACAAGGTATCCGCGTGACCAAGGCAGTGAAAAACTTCCTCCTGGTTATCGGTGTGGTATCGCGTGACGGCAGCATGACCAAGGACGACCTGTCCAACTACATCGTGTCGAACATGCAGGATCCGATCTCGCGGACCGCCGGTGTCGGTGACTTCCAGGTCTTCGGTGCCCAGTACGCGATGCGCATCTGGCTCGACCCGGCCAAGTTGAACAAGTACAACTTGACCCCGGGCGATGTCAGCACCGCGATCTCGGCACAGAACGTCCAGGTGTCTTCCGGTCAACTCGGCGGCTTGCCGGCATTGCCGGGCCAGCAACTGAACGCGACGATCATCGGCAAGACCCGTCTGCAGACTGCCGAGCAGTTCAAGGCGATTCTGCTGAAGGTTAACCAGGACGGCTCGCAAGTGCGTGTCGGCGACGTCGCTGACGTCGGTCTGGGCGGTGAAAACTCGAGCATTTCTGCGCAGTTCAACGGCAGCCCGGCTTCTGGTCTGGCGGTAAAACTGGCCAACGGTGCCAACGCCCTCGACACCGCCAAAGCGCTGCGCAAGACGATTGACGACCTCAAGCCGTTCTTCCCGGAAGGCATGGAAGTGGTATTCCCGTACGACACCACCCCGGTGGTGACCGAGTCGATCAAAGGTGTGGTTGAAACCCTGGTCGAAGCGATCGTGCTGGTGTTCCTGGTGATGTTCCTGTTCCTGCAGAACTTCCGCGCCACCGTCATCACTACGATGACCGTGCCGGTGGTATTGCTCGGTACATTCGGCATCCTCGCGGCGTTCGGTTTCAGCATCAACACGCTGACCATGTTCGGTATGGTGCTGGCCATCGGTTTGCTGGTGGACGACGCCATCGTTGTGGTGGAAAACGTCGAGCGGGTGATGAGCGAAGAAGGCTTGTCACCGAAGGAAGCGACCAAGAAATCCATGGGCCAGATCCAGGGCGCACTGGTCGGTATCGCGCTGGTGCTGTCGGCGGTATTGCTGCCGATGGCGTTCTTCAGCGGTTCCACCGGTGTGATCTACAAGCAGTTCTCGATCACCATCGTGTCGGCCATGGCCCTGTCGGTACTGGTCGCGCTGATCTTCACCCCGGCGCTGTGCGCGACCATGCTCAAGGCGATTCCGAAAGGCGAGCATGGCACGCCGAAGAAGGGTTTCTTCGGCTGGTTCAACCGCAATTTCGACCGTGGTGTGCAGAGCTACGAGCGCGGTGTCGGCAACATGCTGTCGCGCAAAGCGCCGTACCTGCTGGCTTATCTGCTGATCGTGGTCGGCATGATCTGGCTGTTCACCCGCATCCCAACCGCGTTCCTGCCGGAAGAAGACCAAGGCGTACTGTTCGCCCAGGTGCAGACCCCGGCCGGTTCGAGTGCCGAGCGTACTCAGGTGGTGATCGACGAAATGCGCAGCTACCTGCTGGATAAAGAAGCAGGCGCAGTGTCCTCGGTGTTCACCGTGAACGGCTTCAACTTCGCCGGTCGCGGTCAGAGCTCTGGCCTGGCGTTCATCATGCTCAAGCCGTGGGACGAGCGTAACGCGGACAACAGCGTGTTTGCCCTGGCCCAACGTGCCCAGCAACACTTCTTCACTTTCCGCGATGCCATGGTGTTCGCGTTCGCCCCGCCTGCGGTACTGGAGTTGGGTAACGCCACCGGTTTCGACGTGTTCCTGCAAGACCGCGCCGGTATCGGTCACGACAAACTGATGGAAGCGCGTAACCAGTTCCTCGGCCTCGCCGCGCAGAGCAAGGTGCTCTATCAGGTGCGTCCGAACGGCCTGAACGATGAACCGCAATACCACCTGGAAATCGACGACGAGAAAGCCCAGGCCCTTGGCTTGAGCCTCACCGACATCAACAGCACGCTGTCGATCTCCTTTGGTAGTAGCTACGTCAACGACTTCATCGACCGTGGTCGCGTGAAGAAGGTTTACGTGCAAGGTCAGGCGGGTGCTCGCATGAGCCCTGAAGACTTGAAGAAATGGTACGTGCGCAACAACGCCGGGACCATGGTGCCGTTCTCCGCCTTCGCCAAAGGCGAGTGGATCTACGGTTCGCCGAAGCTGGCCCGTTACAACGGTGTAGAAGCAATGGAGATCCTCGGTTCTCCGGCGCCGGGTTACTCCACCGGTGATGCGATGGCCGAAGTCGAAGCGATTGCCAAGAAGCTGCCGGCGGGTGTCGGTATCTCCTGGACCGGTCTGTCCTATGAGGAACGTCTGTCGGGTTCGCAAGCGCCAGCGCTGTACGCCTTGTCGCTGCTGATGGTGTTCCTGTGTCTGGCGGCGCTGTACGAGAGCTGGTCGATTCCGATCGCGGTTATGCTCGTGGTGCCGCTGGGGATCATCGGTGCGCTGCTGGCCACCAGCCTGCGCGGTCTGTCCAACGACGTGTACTTCCAGGTGGGCCTGTTGACGACCATTGGTCTGGCGGCTAAAAACGCCATTCTGATCGTCGAGTTCGCCAAAGAATTGCATGAACAAGGGCGTAGCCTGCGTGATGCGGCGATCGAAGCCTGCCGCATGCGTCTGCGCCCGATCATCATGACCTCGCTGGCCTTCGTCCTCGGTGTTGTACCGCTGGCGATCTCCACTGGCGCCGGTTCAGGCAGTCAACATGCGATCGGTACGGGTGTGATTGGCGGTATGCTCACGGCCACGATCCTGGCGATCTTCTGGGTCCCACTGTTCTTCGTTACGGTTTCGTCCATCGGCCAGCGTAAGATCGCTGACGAGGATGAGACTACTGAAACTCCTAAAGAGGCTGGCCAATGAGCAAGTCGCTACTCTCCATCGCAGTCGCCGCCTTCGTGCTGAGCGGTTGCTCGCTGATACCTGACTATCAGCAGCCTGAGGCTCCGGTCGCAGGTCAGTACCCACAGGGGCCGGCGTATTCGCCGGCCCAGGCTCCGGCGCAGGCCGCTGCCGAGCAGGGCTGGAAGCAGTTTTTCCATGACCCGGCGCTGCAACAGCTGATCCAGGTTTCGCTGGAAAACAACCGTGACCTGCGTGTCGCGGCGCTGAACATCGATGCTTACGCGGCTCAATACCGCATCCAGCGTGCCGACCTGTTCCCGGCCGTTTCGGCCAATGCCAGCGGCAGCCGTCAACGTCTGCCGGCTCGCGCGTCGACGACGGGCGACTCGATGATCAGCAGTTCGTATTCCGCCACCGTCGGCATCAGCGCCTACGAACTCGACCTGTTCGGTCGGGTGCGCAGCCTGAGCGAGCAGGCCCTGCAACAATACTTCGCCACAGAAGAAGCACGCCGCAGCACCCAGATCAGTCTGGTCGCCAGCGTCGCCAATGCTTACCTGACCTGGCAAGCGGACAAGGAACTGCTCAAGCTGACGCAAGACACCCTCGGTGCCTTCGAAGAAAGCTACAAGCTGACCAGCCGCAGCAACGAAGTCGGTGTGGCTTCGGCGCTGGATCTGGCGCAATCGCGCACCTCGGTCGAGAACGCCCGTGCACAACTGGCGCGTTACACCCGTCAGGTCGCACAGGACGAAAACAGCCTGACGCTGCTGCTCGGCACCGGTATCCCGGCCAATCTGCAAGCGGCCAAACCGCTGTCGGATGACCTGCTCAGCGATGTACCGCCGGGTCTGCCTTCGGACTTGCTGCAACGTCGTCCGGACATCCTGCAAGCCGAGTACAACCTGAAAGCGGCCAATGCCAACATCGGCGCGGCCCGTGCGGCGTTCTTCCCGAGCATCAGCCTGACCGCCAACGCGGGCAGCCTGAGCCCGGACCTGTCCGGTCTGTTCAAGGGTGGTTCGGGGACGTGGCTGTTCCAGCCGCAGATCAACCTGCCGATCTTCAACGCCGGCAGCCTGCGCGCCAGCCTCGACGCCGCCAAGATCCAGAAGGACATTGGCGTGGCGAACTACGAGAAGTCCATTCAGACGGCCTTCCAGGAAGTCGCCGACGGCCTGGCCGCACGCCAGACCTACACCGAACAGCTGCAAGCGCAGCGTGACTTCGTTCAGGCCAACCAGGATTACTACCGTTTGGCCGAACGTCGCTACCGCATCGGCGTCGACAGCAACCTGACCTTCCTCGATGCCCAGCGTCAGCTGTTCAGCGCGCAACAAGCGCTGATCACCGACCGCCTCGCGCAGCTGACCAGTGCGGTCAACCTGTACAAGGCCCTGGGTGGTGGCTGGAATGCGCAGACCGCGCAGAACGAACCGCTGAAAGAAGAAGCGCCGAAGATGAAGTTGTTCTGATCATCATCGGCTGAATACAAGGAGCCCACCGATTGGTGGGCTTTTTGTTGCCTGAGACTCAAAAGATCGCAGCCTTCGGCAGCTCCTACACTTGGAATGCATATCCCTGTAGGAGCTGCCGAAGGCTGCGATCTTTTGATCTTCAATGCTGTTCGATAATCGCCCAAAACCCGCTTTACCCAATTGAATCCGAACATCCGCCCCCCGCACCATTCGAGCCACAAAACCAATAACAACAGGTTCGCCACATGCTCCCGCGCCCTGCTCCATCCGGCTGATCGCCGCCGCTTCACCCCCTGAATTCATCGCATTTCTGCACCGTAAAAAACGGCCGCAGCGCCCCCGTTCGCCCTAAAAAAACAAGAGAGACCCGAGCCCATGACCACCTCCCCTGCGCCTTATGCATTTCCTGGCCTGATCGCCCTGGCCCTGGCCGGTGCAGCCCTTCCCGCTGCGGCTGAAGAAGCCGGTTTCGTCGAAGGCGCCAAGGTCAACCTCAACCTGCGCAACTTCTACATCAACCGCAACTTCACCAACCCGACCAAGGCTCAGGGCAAGGCTGAAGAATGGACGCAGAGCTTCATCCTCGACGCCAAATCCGGATTCACCCAAGGCACCATCGGTTTCGGCATGGACGTGCTCGGCCTGTATTCGGTGAAACTCGATGGCGGTAAAGGCACCGGCGGCACGGCGTTGCTGCCGCTGGATCACGACGGCCGTCCGGCGGACAACTTCGGCCGCACCAACGTCGCCTTCAAAGCCAAGCTTTCCCAGACCGAAGTGAAAGTCGGCGAGTGGGTGCCGGTGCTGCCGATCCTGCGTTCAGACGATGGTCGCTCGCTGCCGCAAACCTTCCGTGGCGGGCAGATCACCTCGAAGGAAATCGACGGCCTGACCCTCTACGGCGGTCAGTTTCGCGCCAACAGCCCGCGCGACGACAGCAGCATGAGCGACATGTCGATGACCGGCAAAGCGGCGTTCACCTCTGATCGATTCAACTTTCAGGGCGGTGAGTATGTTTTCAACGAAAAACGCACGCAGATCGGTTTGTGGAACGCTGAACTCAAAGACATCTACAGCCAGCAATACGTCAACCTGATCCACAGCCAGCCACTGGGCGACTGGACCCTCGGCGCCAACCTTGGCTTCTTCTACGGCAAGGACGATGGCAGCGCCCGCGCCGGCGACCTCGACAACAAGACCTGGTCCGGCATGTTCTCGGCCAAATACGGCGGCAACACCTTCTACGTCGGCCTGCAAAAACTTACCGGCGACAGCGCATGGATGCGCGTCAATGGCACCAGCGGCGGCACGCTGGCCAACGACAGTTACAACGCCAGCTACGACAATGCGCAGGAGCGCTCCTGGCAAGTGCGCCACGACTACAACTTCGCCGCCATGGGCGTGCCCGGCCTGACCCTGATGAACCGCTACATCAGCGGCGACAATGTACACACCGGGACGATCACCAACGGCAAGGAGTGGGGCCGCGAATCGGAACTGGGTTATACCGTGCAGAGCGGCGCGCTCAAGGATCTGAACGTCAGATGGCGCAACTCGACCATGCGCCGCGACTTCAGCAACAACGAGTTCGACGAAAACCGCCTGATCGTCAGCTACCCGATCAGCCTCCTGTAAACACCGATCAAAACTGTAGGAGCTGCCGAAGGCTGCGATCTCTTGATCTTGTTTTTAAGATCAACAGATCGCAGCCTTCGGCAGCTCCTACATTGGATTGGTGCCATTGGTCAGGAGAAGTGGCACTTCGCCGGTCGGCAGGTAAAGTGACAAAACCTGAAGGACTCAGGTGCTTCACCTTTCCGCTTCCGTCGTCGTAGTCGGTCCTCAAGCTGGGAGCCAGGTTGTCATCGGAAGACACCAACGATCACCGGAGGACCACCTCAATGATCTCTCGTCTTGCAACACCCGACTGGGACGCCAAGGCGTACCAGCAGTTTTCCCGTCTCAGACAGCGACCGGTCACTGAACTGCTCGAAAGAGTCGACCTGCCGAACCCGCAACGCATTTACGATCTCGGCTGCGGCACCGGCATTGCCACGCAGTTGTTGGCCAAACGCTGGCCGCGCGCGCAGTTGCAGGGGATCGACAGCTCGGCACAGATGCTCGATGAAGCACGCTGCCTGCCGATCAGGGCATCGTGGAAACACTGCGATCTGCTCGATTGGCAAGCGGAGCAGCCGGCAGACCTGCTGCTCGCCGCCGCCGTGCTGCACTTTATCGATGGCCATGAAACGTTGCTGCCGCAGCTGCTGGGTTATCTGAATCCTGGCGGTTGTCTGGCGGCGCATATGCCGGACTGGCGCGATGCGCTGTGGTATCGGCTGATGCTCGACACCCTCGAAAACGGCGGCCCCGGTGGCACGCCGATGGGCACCCCTGAGCTGCGTCAGCGCATGGCGGCGCGGCCGTTGTTGGCGCTGGAGGATTACTACCGGTTGCTCGCGCCGCTGACCTCGTCGCTGGATATCTGGGAGACCGAGCAATTGCAGGTAGTCGACGGCAAATCACCGGTGTACGACTGGGTGAAGGTTTCGGCGCTGCGGCCGGTGATGCAGGCGCTGGATTCTGCGGAACAGGCGCGGTTTATTTATCACTATCTGATGCGGGTGCATAAGCATTATCCGCAGGAGAGCGATGGGCATACGTTGTTTGCGTTCAAGCGGATATTTATTGTGGCCACCGTCTGATTTGTCGCGGCCACTACCGCTTTCGCGAGCAGGCTCGCTCCCACAGGGAAATGCATTCCAATGTGGGAGCGAGCCTGCTCGCGAATACGTCAGCTCAGGCGCCATCAATCCCGGGATTCAACACCCAGCTCATCCCAAACCGATTCAGCCAAATGAAACGTCGCATTCGCCGCCGGTATCCCGCAATAAATCGCACTCTGCATGATCACTTCCTTGATCTCGCCCCGGCTCACACCATTATTGGCCGCCGCACGCAGGTGCAGTTTCAGCTCACCTTCGCGGTTCATGCCAATCAGCATCGCGATAGTGATCAGGCTGCGCGTGTGCCGAGGCAAGCCCGGACGCGTCCAGATATCGCCCCAGGCATGCCGGGTGATCATTTCCTGAAACTCCGAGTTGAACTCGGTCAGCGTGGTCAGGCTGCGATCGACATGCGCATCACCGAGCACCGCGCGGCGCACTTGCATGCCGTCGTCGTAACGTTGTTTCTCGTCCACGAAAATCCCCTTGTCAGGCGTTTAGAAACGCCAATACGCGATCACTGAAATCAGCACCGGCCTGCACGTTGGACAGGTGCGCCGCATAGAACTCGGCGTACTCGGCACCGCGTACGTTCTCTTGGATGAAATGCCCTCCGGACGGCGGCGTCACCGCATCTTCGGTGCCGGCAATCACCAGCAACGGCACGTTGATAGACGCTAGTTGCTCACGGAAATCGGCATCCCGCACCGCCGCGCAATTGGCCGCGTAACCCTCAGGCGAAGTGGCCGCGAGCATGTCGGTGATCTGCTTGGCTGCGGCCGGATGTGCAGCGGAAAAATCAGGGGTAAACCAGCGGGCGATCGACGCATCACGCAGGGCAACCATCGCCGCCGCACCGTCACGCAGTACGGTTTCGATGCGTGGATTCCACACCGACGGATCGCCGATTTTTGCTGCCGTGTTGCAGACGATCAGCTTGTGCAGACGATGCCCGGCGTTGATCCCCAGCCATTGGCCGATCAAGCCGCCCATCGACAACCCGCAGAAGTGCGCTTGCTCGATGTGCAGCGCATCCAGCAAGCCGAGCACGTCATGCCCCAGCTGTTCGATGCTGTACGGCCCCGGCGTCACCAGCGACTTGCCATGGCCACGAGTATCGAAACGCAGCACGCGAAAATGCTCGGTGAACGCTGGCATCTGCGCGTCCCACATGTGCAGATCAGTGCCCAGCGAGTTGGACAGTACCAGCACCGGCGCATCGACCGGGCCCTCGATTTGATAGTGCAGTTCGCCATCGGCGAGTTGAACGAAAGCCACAGCCCTCTCCTTTCAGTCAGACAATGCGTTGTGTTCGGCCACCGCGCGCTCGACCCAGGTTTTCGCCTGACCGAGGTAATGAGCGGGGTTCAAAAGATGATCCAGTTCAGCGCTGCTCAGCTCAGCGTTGACCTTCGGTTCGTCACCGAGTACGGCGCGCAAATGGCGCTGTTCGGCCACCGCGCGTTTGCAGCATTGCTCAAGCAAGTGATGCGCGGTGTCGCGACCGACACGCTGGGCGAGGACGATGCTCACCGCTTCAGCCAACACCAGCCCCTGAGTCAATTCGAGGTTTCGGCCCATGCGCTCGGCATCGACTTCCAGGCCATCGGCGAGCAAGCGCGCCTGTTGCAGCGAACCCGACACCAGGCAGCAAATCTCCGGCAAGGTTTCCCATTCGGCATGCCACAGGCCGAGGCTGCGTTCGTGCTCTTGCGGCATCGCGCTAAACAACGTCGAGACCAGACCTGGCACCCGCGTCGCTGCGCCGATCAACACCGCTGCACCGACCGGATTGCGTTTGTGCGGCATGGTCGACGAACCGCCCTTGCCCGGCGCCGATGGCTCGAACACCTCGGCCGCTTCAGTCTGCATCAACAGACTGATGTCGCGGCCGAACTTGCCGAGGCTGCCGGCGATCAAACCGAGCACCGCGCCGAACTCCACCACGCGATCGCGCTGGGTGTGCCACGGCTGTTCCGGCAAGGTCAGTTGCAGTTCTTCAGCCAGCGCTTCGGCAATCGGCAGCGCCTGTTCGCCCAGCGCCGCGAGGGTGCCGGAGGCGCCGCCGAATTGCAGCACCAGCAGACGCGGCTTGAGTTCGCGCAAGCGCTGACGGCTGCGAGTCACAGCGCCCAGCCATCCGGCGATTTTCATGCCGAGGGTCACGGGCGTCGCGTGTTGCAGCCAAGTGCGTCCGGCCAGCGGTGTCGCTGCATGGCGTTGTGCTTGAACAGCGAGAGAGTCAGCCAGTTGCGCCAGATCGCTTTCAATCAATTCCAGCGCCTGACGCAATTGCAGCACCAGCCCGGAATCCATCACGTCCTGACTGGTCGCGCCCAAATGCACATAACGCTCAGCTTGCGCATCGGTCGCGGCAATCTGCTTGCCCAACGCCTTGACCAGCGGAATCGCCGAATTGCCGGCCGTGGCAATCGCCTCGCCCAGTGCCGCGAAGTCATACAGACCAGCGCTGCACGCCGCCGCAATCGGTGCCACCGCAGAGGCAGGAATCAACCCGACCCGCGCTTCGGCCCGAGCCAGCGCCGCTTCGAAGTCGAGCATCGCCTGCACGCGGCCCTGATCGCAGAACACCTCGCGCATATCGCGGGCAGTGAAGTAGGCATCGAACAATTGATTGCCCGGTCGCTGAGTCATAAAAGTCCTTGCCGGCGCGGGCCATCACGGCCCGCGCGCATCGGGTTAGAGATCGTGGTGCAAATACGCCGCCTGTTTCGGCAGGCGCAGGCTGAACAGGAAGGCGATCGCCATCATCGCCGTCACGTACCAGTAGAAGGAGTTTTCCATGCCGATGTTCTTCAGGCTCAGGGCGACGAATTCCGCCGAACCACCGAAGATCGCATTCGCCACCGCATAGGCCAGACCGACGCCGAGGGCGCGGACTTCCGGCGGGAACATTTCGGCTTTCACCAGGCCGCTGATCGAGGTGTAGAAACTGACAATCGCCAGCGCCACGGTGATCAACACAAAGGCCAGAAACGGACTGCTGACACTTTTCAGGCTCAGCAGAATCGGCACGGTAAACAGCGTGCCGAGCGCGCCGAACCAGAGCATCGAGTTACGTCGACCGATCTTGTCGGCGAGCATGCCGAACAGTGGCTGCATGCACATATACAGGAACAGCGCACCGGTCATGATGTAGCTGGCGGTCTTGGCGTGCATGCCGGCGGTGTTCACCAGGTACTTCTGCATGTACGTGGTGAAGGTGTAGAAAATCAGCGAGCCACCGGCGGTATAACCGAGCACGGTGATGAAGGCGGCTTTGTGATCGCGGAACAGCGCGGCGATGCTGCCGGCGTCCTTGTGCGCGCGGGTTTCCTTGTTGGTGGTTTCTTTCAGCGAACGGCGCAGGAACAGCGAAATCAGCGCCGCCACCGCACCGACCACAAACGGAATCCGCCAGCCGTAGGCACGCAGGTCTTCTTCGCTGAGGAACTGCTGCAGGACCACTACCAGCGACACCGCCAGCAGTTGCCCGCCGATCAGGGTCACGTACTGGAACGAGGCGAAAAATCCACGCTGGCCCTTGAGCGCGACTTCGCTCATGTAGGTCGCGGTGGTGCCGTACTCACCGCCGACCGACAGGCCTTGCAGCAAACGGGCGAACAACAGCAGGACCGGCGCCCAGACGCCGATGTCTTTATAGGTCGGCAGGCAGGCGATCAGCAACGAGCCGAAGCACATCATCAGAATCGAGATGAGCATCGAGTTCTTGCGCCCGTGCTTGTCGGCGACACGGCCGAAAATCCAGCCGCCGATTGGACGCATCAGAAAGCCGGCAGCGAACACGCCAGCGGTGTTGACCAGTTGCACCGTGGGATTGTCGGAGGGGAAAAACGCCGGGGCGAAATAGATCGCGCAAAAGGCGTAGACGTAGAAGTCGAACCATTCGACGAGGTTGCCGGACGAGGCGCCGACAATGGCAAAGATGCGCTTGCTGCGCTCTTCACCGGTGTAATGGGAGGTGGTGGTTGTCATTGTTTTTCACTCGATAGGGACAGTGAGAGTCTAGACATACTTTGCAACAGTCCCGTTCCTCAAGGCGAAACATCAAAAGATCGCAGCCTTCGGCAGCTCCTACATGGGTCTGCATTCTCCTGTTGATCGTTCCCACGCTCCGCGTGGTAACGCATCCTGTGACGCTCCGCGTCACGGTGGACGCGGAGCGTCCATGGCGGCATTCCCACGCAGAGCGTGGGAACGATCATGTAGGAGCTGCCGCAGGCTGCGATCTTTTGATCTTAATAATCGAAGAACACCGTCTCGGCATCAGTGCCCTGCAGGATCACATTCCACTGGTAAACACCCGATTCATCCTTCTTCGCCAGCAAGGTCGGGCGACGTTCAGCCGGTACGCATTCGAGCAACGGATCATCAACATTCGCCGGCTCGCCTTCAAAGTAGATCCGCGTCAGCAAGTGCTTGACCAAGCCACGGGCAAACACCAGCACCACCAGATGCGGTGCCTGAGTCGAACCTTTCAGCCCTTCAACCGTACCCGGTTTGATCGTGGTGAAACGGAAACGCCCTTCAGCGTCCACCGGCACCCGACCGAAACCTTCAAAATTAGGATCGAGCGGTTTTTCCTGCTCGTCTTCCGGGTGGTCGTATTTACCGGCGGCGTTGGCCTGCCAGACTTCAAGCATGGCGTCGTTGACGACATCGCCGTTGCCATCCACCACCTGCCCGGTGATCGCCACGCGCTCGCCGAGGGTCTGCTCGACGGTGAGGTCTTCACGGTTCAGCCAGGTCAGGCCGATGTGGTAGTACGGCCCGACGGTGTGGGACGTGGTCGCAGTCAGCGTCATCTTATTTCTCCATCGGCGTGGCTTCACGCCCGCGCAGCACGATGTCCCAGCGATAACCGAGGGCGTAGGACGGAATGGTTTTTTCCAGATCGAAACTGGCGATCAGGCGTTCCTTGGCCGAAGTGTCCGGCACGCAGTTGTAGATCGGGTCGTAAGCCAGCAGCGGGTCGCCCGGGAAATACATTTGCGTGACCAGGCGGGTGAGAATGCTCGGCCCGAACAGCGAAAAGTGAATGTGCGCCGGACGCCAGGCGTTGTGGTGATTGCCCCACGGGTAGGCGCCGGGCTTGATGGTCTGGAACTGATACCAACCATCGGCGTCGGTGACGGTGCGGCCAGTACCGGTGAAATTCGGGTCCAGCGGCGCGTCATGCAGGTCGCGTTTGTGGTTGTAGCGACCGGCGGCGTTGGCCTGCCAGATCTCCACCAGAATCCCCGGCACCGGCAGACCGTTTTCGTCGAGCACGCGGCCGTGAATGATGATGCGTTCGCCCTGCGGCTCACCCTCATGCTGGGCGGTCAGGTCGTTATCGGTATCGCCTACACGTTCGGCGCCGATGGTCGGGCCGGTGATTTCCGACAGCGAGTGCGGCAGAAACACCAACGGCTTCGACGGCGGGCGCAGGTTGGTGGATTGATACGTCGGGTGCAGGTAATCAGGCTGAGTGCCTTCCTGCGGACGACGGTAACCAGGCTTGTCAGACATGTCGCTTTCCTCTGTTCTTTTTCGTCACGGCTGGCGTCAGACGCGTTCGATGGCCAGGGCCAGACCTTGGCCGACACCGACGCACATGGTCGCCAGACCTTTCTTGCCGCCGGTCTTTTCCAACTGATGCAGCGCGGTCAGCACCAGACGTGCACCGCTCATGCCCAACGGGTGACCAAGAGCAATCGCCCCGCCGTTCGGGTTGACCTGCGCGGCGTCGTCCGCCAGCCCCAGTTCACGCAGCACTGCCAAGCCTTGGCTGGCAAACGCTTCGTTGAGTTCGATCACGTCGAAATCGCTGACCGCGACGCCCAGGCGCTCGATCAGTTTGCGCACCGCCGGCACCGGGCCGATGCCCATCACGCGCGGCGCTACACCGGCGCTGGCCATGCCGAGCACTTTGGCGCGGGCGGTCAGACCATGTTTTTTGACCGCTTCGGCGGACGCCAGAATCAGTGCGGCAGCACCGTCGTTGACCCCGGAGGCATTGCCGGCGGTGACGGTTTTATCCGGACCGTTGACCGGTTTCAACTTGGTCAACGCTTCAATCGTGGTATCGGCACGCGGATGTTCGTCCTGGCTGACCACGGTTTCGCCCTTTTTGTGGGCAATCCGCACTTCAATAATTTCTTCGGCGAAGTAGCCGGCGGCCTGCGCGGCGGCGGTACGTTGCTGACTGCGCAAGGCAAACGCGTCTTGGTCTTCGCGCGAGACTTTATAGTCGTCGGCGACGTTGTCGGCAGTCTGCGGCATCGCGTCGACGCCGTACTGCGCCTTCATCAACGGGTTGATGAAACGCCAGCCGATGGTGGTGTCTTCCAGCTTCATGTTGCGCGAAAACGCCGCGTCAGCCTTGCCCATCACGAACGGTGCGCGGGACATCGACTCGACGCCGCCGGCAATCGCCAGCTCCATCTCGCCGCTGGCAATCGCACGGAATGCAGTGCCGATCGCGTCCATGCCCGAAGCGCAGAGGCGATTGAGGGTCACACCTGGCACGGTTTCCGGAAGGCCCGCGAGCAACAGCGCCATGCGCGCGACGTTGCGGTTGTCTTCGCCGGCCTGGTTGGCGCAGCCGAGGAACACTTCGTCGATGGCGTTCCAGTCCACCGATGGATTGCGCTCCATCAGGGCCTTGATCGGCACCGCGGCCAGGTCATCGGCGCGAACGGCGGACAATCCGCCGCCGAAACGGCCGATCGGCGTGCGAATCGCGTCGCAAATATAAACCTCACGCATCATGCTTCTCCCGGTGCCTGGCCGTGGGCCGCGGCGGTGCGCGCTTCAAGATCGCGCAGTGCAGTCAGTTCGACTTCAGTCGGTTCAGCGGTGTTTTCAACATGTTCGGCAAAACGGATCGCCCAACCGGTGGCCGCGACCACTTGCTCGCGGGTTACGCCCGGATGCAAAGCGGTGACGACGAATTCGTGGGTACCTTCTTCCGGTTCCATGATGCACAGGTCGGTGATGATGCCAACCGGCCCGGCGCCCGGCAGGCCCAGACGTTTGCGCGAATCGCCGCCCTCGCCATGACCGACCGAAGTGATGAAATCGAGCTTGTCGACAAACGAACGCGCCGACTGTTTAAGGATGATCAACACGCTTTTCGCCGAACCGGCAATCTCCGGCGCGCCACCGGCACCCGGCAGGCGCACTTTCGGCGAGAAATAATCGCCGACCACGGTGGTGTTGATGTTACCGAAACGGTCGACCTGCGCGGCGCCGAGAAAACCGACGTCGATGCGCCCGCCCTGCAACCAGTAGCGAAAAATCTCACCGGTCGGCACGACGGTGTCAGCGGTTTCCGCCAGCTCACCGTCACCGATCGACAGCGGCAGCACGCTTGGCTTGGCGCCAATCGGGCCCGACTCATAGATCAGCACCACGTCCGGCGACGAGGTCAGACGCGCAAGGTTGGCGGCTTTCGACGGCAAGCCGATGCCGACGAAGCACACCGAGCCGTTCTTCAGGCGACGGGCCGCCGCGACGGTCATCATTTCATTGGTGGTGTAAGTCATTACTTGGCCTCCGAAGCAGCGGCCAACTTGGCCTGGAACGCACTGAAGTCAGCGCAGCCATGGATGTATTCGTTGATCCACGCGGTAAACGTCTCACGGTCGCGGGCGATCGGATCCCACGCCTGATAGAAACGATTGTCGCGCTCGGTGTAACCGTGGGCGTAGGACGGGTGTGCACCGCCGGGTACGTGGCAGACCGCGCTCAAGGCCCAGGTCGGCAGTACACAGGCGTTCATCGGTGCCTTGAGGTCATCGACGATTTCTTCGACGGTGACGATGCAGCGCTTGGCGGCCAGTGCGGCTTCTTTCTGCACACCGAGAATGCCCCACAGCAGCACGTTGCCCTGGCGGTCGGCTTTCTGTGCGTGGATCACGGTCACGTCCGGGCGCACCGACGGCACCGCCGCCAGCACTTCACCGGTGAACGGGCAGGTCACGGTTTTGATCAGTGGATTGACCTTCGGCAGGTCGGAACCGGCGTAGGCACGCAGCACCGCGAATGGCAGCCCGGAAGCGCCGGCGACGTAGGCATTGGCCAGGTCAGCGTGGCTGTGTTCTTCGATTTCCAGCGCGTGCGGCCATTGCTTCTCGACCGCGTCACGCAGACGATGCAGCGAACCGACGCCCGGGTTGCCGCCCCAGGAGAAAATCAGTTTGCGTGCGCAACCGGCACCGATCAGTTGGTCGTAGATCAGGTCAGGCGTCATCCGCACCAGCGTCAGATCTTTCTTGCCCTGACGAATGATTTCATGACCCGCAGCCGTAGGGATCAAGTGAGTAAAGCCTTCGAGCGCGACGGTGTCGCCGTCGTTGACGAATTGCTTCACCGCGTCGTGCAGCGAAAGGATCTCAGCCATGGAGCGGGCTCCTGTTTTTGTAATGAATCGCCAGTGATAAAAAGGCGCGAGGTTCAGCGCCGGAGTCACTGAAGATTAAGCCTGAGAAATTGGTCAAACAATCCGATAATCGACTGAGTGTTCGTTTATCGAACGGATTGTTGTCAGCCTATCGGTTCGTGTTGCCTGCAAAAGATCGCAGCCTTCGGCAGCTCCTACAGGGTTACGCGTTCACATGTAGGAGCTGCCGAAGGCTGCGATCTTTTCGCTTTACATCGAAATATCAGGTCGCATCCGCATGACTGACCATGCCTTTGATCACCACCGCCGTGGTGGCCAATGCCGCCGGAATCACCAACGCCGTCAGCACCTGCTCGAAATTCCAGCCCAGGCCCAACAACGTGGCGCCCATCCATGCCCCGAGAATCGCGCCAAAGCGGCCAATCCCCAGCATCCACGACACACCAGTCGCCCGCCCTTGGGTCGGATAGAACCGCGCCGCCAGTGACGGCATCGCCGATTGCGCACCGTTCACGCACATCCCCGCCACCAACACCAAGGTTGCCAGCAAGGTGATATTTCCAAGGCTCTGCCCTACCGCGTAGGCAAATACCCCGGCCAACAGGTAGAAAATGCCGATGACCTTGTGCGGATTGAAGCGGTCCATTGCCCATCCCACAGCCACCGCGCTCAAAACCCCGCCGAACTGGAACAATGCGCCAATGAAAGCGGCTTGCTCCATGCTCGCGCCGCTGTCACGCATCAGCGTCGGCAGCCAACTGGTCAGCAGGTAGACGATCACCAGGCCCATGAAATAGGTCAGCCACAGCAGCAAGGTGCCGGTGCTGTAAGTGCCGGAGAAGATCACCGCAAACACGTTGCGCGCCTTGACGGTCTTCTGTTCAGGCACGCTGAAACTGGAGGCTTGAGCGACGGTGACCGGATCAATCGGCGCCAGGGTCTTGCGCACCTTGTCGGTGCCACGGTTACGCACGACCAGGTAGCGCGCCGATCCCGGCAGCCAGAACAGCAGCACCACCGCGAGGATCAGCGGCAGAATCCCACCGATCATCAGCAAGCTGTGCCAGCCGAATGCCGGAATCAACTTGGCGGAAATGAACCCGCCGCCGGCCATGCCGAGGTTGAAACCGCAGAACATGCTGGTCACCAGCAGCGACTTTTTGCGCTCCGGGGTGTATTCCGAAAGCAGCGTGGTTGCGTTCGGCATCCCTGCGCCCAAGCCAAGGCCGGTCAAGAAGCGCAGCACCAGCAGTTGTTCGACGTTGGTGCTGTACGCCGACGCGAGACTGAAGGCCCCGAACAGAACCACGGCGCCGACGAGTACGACTTTTCGCCCGAAGCGGTCAGCCAACGGGCCGGAACCCAGTGCGCCGAAGACCATGCCGATCAACGCGGCACTCATCACCGGGCCGAGGCTGGCGCGGTCGATGCCCCAATCCTGCGACAGCGCCGGGGCAATGAAGCCCATCGCGGCGGTGTCGAGGCCATCGAGGAAGACAATCAGGAAACACAGAATCACCACCCGCCACTGATAGCGCGAGATCGGTTGGGCATTGATGAAGGTCTGCACGTCGAGGCAGTTACCCACAGCGGACTGAGGCTGGTTCATTATTTTTATTCCACGCAAAAAACGCAGTCGAACGGCGGCCGGCCAAGGAGCGGCACGGTCACAAGAATAGAAGAGCTGGATCAGGCGTTGCGGCGAACCCGGCAACAGCGGTTGGAGCGGAGACAGTCGGGGAGCATGCACATGGTGAGTTGCCTCTTGTCATTATTATGGGGGTCGACAGTCCGGCGGGCTCATTCACATCAGCGCCGGATGACGCTGCCGCGACATTAATGATCCGGGGGTTTTAGCGTCAATTCGATAAACGCAACACTGTGCGTTTATCGAACAGCTTAATCAGGCAAATAATTGCGCACTGAGGTCGCGGCTGGCGCTGAGCAGGCCCGGCAGGAAGCGCTGCTCCAGCTCGGTACGACTGACGCGACCGGCATGAGTGCTGACGTTGAGCGCCGCGACGACTTGGCCCGAGGCGTCGTAAACCGGCACAGCAATCGAGCGCAAACCTTGCTCCAATTCCTGATCGACGATGCACCAGCCCTGCTGCCGCACTTCCTGCAGGCATTCGAGCAACGCGTCAGGGGTGTGAATCGTGCGGCTGGTCTTGGCAACCAGTTCGGCATGATCGAGGTATTCACGCAGCGACGTGTCGTCCAGCGCCGCCAGCAGAATCCGCCCCATCGACGTGCAATAAGCCGGCAGACGCCCGCCCACCGACAGGTCCACCGAAATCAGCCGCTGCGTGGTTGCCGAACGCGCGATGTAGAGAATGTCGTCGCCCTCGAGCGTGGCCATGTTGCAGGCTTCGTGCAATTGCTCGCTCATGCGGTCGAGGTAGGGTTGCGCCGACACCGCCAGAGGCGTTGACGATAAGTAGGCGTGACCGAGGGTCAGCACTTTCGGCAGCAATGAATAGGTGCGGCCGTCGGTGGTGGCGTAGCCGAGTTTTATCAGGGTGTGCAGGCAACGGCGCACGGCGGCGCGGGGAATTTCCGTGCGGTGGCTGATCTGCGCGATGGTCAGATGACGTTTGCGTTCCTGGAAGGCCTGGACCACGGCCAGACCACGGGCCAGCGAGGTCATGAAATCCGGGTCGCCAGTCAGCGCCTGAATCCGCTTGGCTGGCGAGGCGACAATCGGTGGCGCCACGGAGGTGAAGGAGTTGCGCATTTGATCGTTCATTTCCTGTCCTTATTTCCGGATACCGCACGGATCAATGGCTATACAAGCGACTGGCCAACAGATGCACAAGGGCTGGGACGCCAAGATTGGGCGATTATCGAACGGCAGACCGATAATCGCAATGCAACCTACGCCGTAATCCGCACAACCGAGACGCTTGTGCAACTTCAGCAGCAAACTGAACCTTCTTAGTTGATCGACTAAATGGCGCCAAAAACAGATCGGTCAGTAAATAACGCTCGGCTTGCAGTTCAACTAGTAATAAAAGTTGCGAGTAACAAAACGATCACACATCCGGAACCGTTTTTAAGTTGGCAAAGATAGTCATTCCCGAATCGACCGCTATAATGCACTCAGTGACAGCCTGTTTTAATCACCGAGGTTGCCACCCGCTGACGCGATGCCATCGCTGTCGGACCCGGCCAGCGCCTGACGTTCATTACTCATGCAACGCCAACGCTCGCTGAAACAGGAAACTGATGCTGCGTCAGTTTTAATCTGGTGCCGTAGCCGCCTGTAACACGGAAGTCTTGATCGCCCTGTCGATGACACCAATGCCTGCACAGGCGTTGCGCACTCGACGGGGTCGCTCAATCGATCTGTTGCAGTGCGTTTCACCAGACATTCAACTCAAATCAAACAGGTAGCACTGTGACGAAAGACGAACTGCGCGCGGAACTTGAGCGCCAGGAACAACGTTACAAGGAAGTTTACGGCGGGGAAGTCACCACCTACGCCGCCCAGCCCGAACCGGAACGCAAAGCGTGGCGTAAACGCCCCACCGTTCAGGATCAGGTGTTCAAGCAGGAAATAGAAAAGATCGAAAAGGAACTCAAAGCCGAAGAGCCATGAGCCCCGCTGCTTGAATTCTTCGGGGGCAAGCGTGCGCACCGGTTACAAGCGCGGTGTATAGACCTTGCCTTGCGCGCCCGCTACCCGCGGGCAGCGGCTATCTCCCCGTCCTACAGGGTGAAGGGGAGCTTCCTACAGGTTTCACAGATATTTCAGACAAGCGTTTGAGCCTCCAATGCGCCGGCAAAAGCGACCTGAAAAAAAGCACTTTCCCAATAAAATCAACAGGTTGAAAAACCCTGTGTGACGCTTGGTTTTAACGCGCTGCAACAAATTAAATCGAAGAAGATTGTTACCGACCAGCAGGTAGGGCATCGATTTCCAGTCTTTTCTGGCATAATCGCGCCCCCTTACGACCGGGTCAGAAAACCTTCATGATCGATTTATTCAGCGGACTGGATGCTTGGGTGCTTGTGAGCCTCTTGCTCGCCCTGACGTTTGTCCTCGCCTTCGAGTTCATCAATGGATTTCATGACACCGCTAACGCGGTAGCCACTGTTATCTACACCAAAGCCATGCCGCCTCACCTGGCGGTGTTCTTCTCCGGTGTGTTCAATTTCCTCGGCGTGCTGCTGGGTGGCGTTGGCGTGGCGTATGCCATTGTCCACTTGCTGCCGGTTGAGCTGCTGATCAATGTGAACACCGGCCATGGTCTGGCGATGGTGTTCTCGTTGCTCGCCGCGGCAATCGCCTGGAACCTTGGCACGTGGTACTTCGGTATCCCGGCGTCCAGCTCGCATACGCTGATCGGTTCGATCCTCGGTGTCGGCCTGGCCAACGCCCTGATCAACGACATTCCGTTGGCAGATGGCGTGAACTGGCAGAAAGCGATTGATATCGGCGCCTCGCTGGTGTTCTCGCCGATGGCCGGCTTCCTGATCGCCGCGCTGATCCTGATCGGCCTGAAATGGTGGCGCCCGCTGTCGAAGATGCACAAGACACCGGAACAGCGTCGCAAGATCGACGACAAGAAGCACCCACCGTTCTGGAACCGTCTGGTCCTGGTGATCTCGGCCATGGCCGTGAGCTTCGTACACGGTTCCAACGATGGCCAGAAAGGCATCGGCCTGATCATGCTGGTGCTGATCGGTATCGTTCCGGCGCAGTTCGTGCTCGACCTGAACAGCACCACCTATCAGATCGAACGCACCCGCGACGCGACCCTGCACCTGAGCCAGTTCTACCAGCGCAACGCCGATTCGCTGGGTGAATTCCTGGCCCTGGGCAAGAGCGTGGAAGGCGACCTGCCGGAGAAATTCCGCTGCAACCCGCAGCAGACCGAACCGACCATTTCCGCCCTGCTGCATACGCTCAAAGGTGTCGCGGACTACCACTCGCTGTCGTCGGAAAGCCGTATCGAAGTGCGTCGTTACCTGCTCTGCTTGGACGACACCGCGAAGAAGGTGGGCAAGCTGCCTGGCCTGGAACCGCGTGAAAAGGCTGACCTCGACAAGCTGCGCAAAGACCTGACCACCACCACCGAATACGCGCCGTTCTGGGTGATTCTGGCGGTTGCACTGGCTCTGGGCCTGGGCACCATGGTCGGCTGGAAACGCGTTGTTCTGACCATTGGCGAGAAGATCGGCAAGCAGGGCATGACCTATTCCCAGGGCATGTCGGCGCAGATCACTACTGCCAGTCTGATCGGTATGGCCAACATCTTCAGCCTGCCGGTGTCGACCACTCACGTGCTGTCTTCGGGCGTGGCTGGCACCATGGTCGCCAACAAGAGCGGCCTGCAGGGTGGCACGGTGCGGACCATTCTGTTGGCTTGGGTGTTGACCTTGCCGGCGACGGTTGCGCTGTCGGCCGGGTTGTTCTGGCTGGCGTCGAAGGCGCTGGGTAGTTGATAGATAGCGGGACATGAGAAAGGCGCGATTCGAGAGGATCGCGCCTTTTTTTGTGTTTGGGGTTTTGGGGTTGGGATTGGGGGCATATCCGTTGCTGCGGGTTCCGCCCTTACGGCGAGTCACCTTTTCCAAACGCCGGAGTGCCGGCCCAGCGAAAAGGTAACCCAAAAGGCTTTGCCCCGGCGTACGGCACTTCGCTGAGGCTCAGTGTTGCCTCGCTACGGTGTCCATCCGGGGGCATCGCCTACGGTTTGCTTCGCTGCACCTCCTCTCGATGTATGCGGCTACGCCGCACGGCGCTGCGCGCCTACCCCCGGATGAACACCTACGCTCGGCCTGCCGATGGGGCAAAAGATCAAAAACCAAAGCCAAAGCAAGATCACAAGCCAAATCAAAAGCCCCTCACCCTAGCCCTCTCCCAGAGGGAGAGGGGACTGACCGAGGTGTTTGGGGAAGGTACGCCGACGTGCGATACCGCGTTGAACTCAGATCTTGAAAAGCCCAGAAATCGGCCCCCTCTCCCTCCGGGAGAGGGCTGGGGTGAGGGGCAGCAACAACGCAAATCAAAAGCCCAACACCCGTGCTCTTCACCACTCAATAGGCCGAGTGTCAGCTCGCCTGCTCTTGATCTTGATCCACGGGCGACGTCGGAAGGCTGAGTGGAGGGATTGATCCGGGCGTGGGAGCGTAGCGACCGTTTGGCGCAGCCAAACACAGCGAGAGGAGGTGCAGCGAAGCAAACCGTAGGCGCTGCGCCCGGATCGATCCCGGAGCGAAGGAACCCCGAGCCCCAGCGAGCGGGCCGCACGTAGGAGCAAGCCTTTTTGGTTACTTTTCGCTGGGCCGGCATTCCGGCGTCTGGAAAAAGTGACCCGCCGTAAGGGCGGAACCAAAATCAGCAACACCCGAAGCAACGGATATTCACACAAAACAACCCCAAACCTGGTCGGCCCAAAGGCCGCCAAGACACAAAAAAAAAGGGGCAACCGAAGTCGCCCCAAAATGCCTTGCGTGCTCATCAATCCAGAAGAATCACTTCTTGCGCTTATTCGCATCCTTCCAGATAAAAAATCCAAATCCTGCAAAAAACAGAACCATCAGCCCTACAGTCAGGACCCCGGCAAACACCACGTTATCGAAAAACATGACTGGCCTCCTGGCCCCTGCTCTGCTGCGATGGACCTAAGTTACCAAACACACAGACGCACAAATTGACCGGGATCAATACCAGCAAGGAAGGGAGATAAAGGAGGGAAAATAACTGACCTGCATCAACGGATGCAGGGGAGATCAACGCTTTTTCGGCTTGTTCTTCGACTTTTTCTTTGCTTTGCCCAACGGCATCGCCTGCTCGAAAGCCTGGCGCACCTCGTTCAGGCGCTTCTCTTTAATGTCATGCACGCGCTTGGCGCGTTCAGTGCTGAGGTCAATCAGTTTGTCGTCTTGGCTCATGGCGTTCGGAACATCGCTTGAAAGAATCACAACTGCCAAAATCACCGGCAGGACTGCGCCAATAATGCAGCTTCAGGCCGGCGCTGACCAGCCGGCTAGCCACACGCGGTAAAACGCCTCAGATCTCGATATCGACCCACAAGCCCTGACGCGGCTGATCTTCCATCAGCGGCACCACCGGCACAGTGTTGTCGGCATTCAACTCGGTACCCGGCACGGCCAGATGTTCTTCCGGGTCTTCATCGGCTTCGCGACGGCGACGATCACGCTCTTGCTGACGGCGCTGTTCCTCACGCGCCAGCAGTCGATCCTCTTCCGGATCGCGCTTTTGCAGATCGATCGTACTTTCGTTGGAGCTTTCCTGCACCGGCACCACCGGAGGAATGTCCGGCCGCTGGCGGATCGGATCCTGCTGGGAAGTGATCGGCACAGCGCTCAGGGGGAGCATCGGTGGCAACATATAAAAGGTCTCCTGTCTGCAGGCTATCGGCTGCGGCAAAGGCGCCTTGAGCCATCCGTCGTAAATCTGTGACGCACTTGGCACCTGTAGGAGCTGCCGCAGGCTGCGATCTTTATCAGACAGCTCAAACCTCAAGGGTTCTCAAAGATCAAAAGATCGCAGCCTTCGGCAGCTCCTACCCAGTAATCTTTGGCCCTGAAGCCCTGATTCCGTTAAGATAGCCCGCTTTTTCAAGGTGGGAGTCAGGCAGCATGGCGCAGCAGTATCAACCGGGGCAACGCTGGATCAGTGACAGCGAAGCAGAGCTTGGTTTAGGCACCGTTCTGGCACAGGACGGCCGCTTGTTGACCGTGCTTTACCCGGCCACTGGCGAAACCCGCCAGTACGCGCTACGGAATGCGCCCCTGACCCGCGTGCGATTCTCGCCGGGTGACAGCATCACCCACTTCGAAGGCTGGAAGATGACCGTGCAGCAAGTCGACGATGTCGACGGGCTGATGGTCTATCACGGTCTCAACGGGCAGAACGAAGCCGTCACCCTGCCGGAAACCCAGCTGTCGAACTTCATTCAGTTCCGTCTGGCCAGCGACCGTCTGTTCGCCGGTCAGATCGATCCGTTGGCGTGGTTCTCGCTGCGTTACAACACGCTCGAACACACCAGCCGCCAGTTGCAATCTTCGCTCTGGGGCCTGGGTGGCGTGCGTGCGCAACCGATCGCGCACCAATTGCACATCGCCCGTGAAGTCGCCGACCGTATCGCGCCACGCGTATTGCTGGCGGACGAAGTAGGACTGGGGAAAACCATCGAGGCCGGTCTGGTGATCCATCGCCAACTGCTCTCGGGCCGCGCCAACCGCGTGCTGATCCTCGTTCCGGAAAACCTCCAGCACCAGTGGCTGGTGGAGATGCGTCGTCGCTTCAACCTGCAGGTCGCGCTGTTCGACGAAGAACGCTTCATCGAGAGCGATGCCAGCAACCCGTTCGAAGACACCCAGCTTGCACTGGTGGCCTTGGAATGGCTGGTCGACGACGAGAAGGCGCAAGACGCGCTGTTCGCTGCCGGCTGGGATCTGCTGGTGGTCGACGAAGCGCACCACCTGGTCTGGCACGAAGAAAAAGCCAGCCCGGAATACACCTTGGTCGAGCAACTGGCTGAAACCATCCCGGGCGTGCTGCTGCTCACCGCCACCCCGGAACAACTCGGTCAGGACAGCCACTTCGCCCGTCTGCGCCTGCTCGATCCAAACCGTTTCCACGACCTGGCCGCCTTCCGCGCCGAGAGCGACAACTATCGCCCGGTGGCCGAAGCCGTTCAGGAACTGCTCGACAAGGGCCGTCTCTCGGCCAAGGCACACAAAACCATTCAGGGTTTCCTCGGCAACGAAGGCGAAGCGCTGCTGACTGCGGTCAACGATGGCGACACAGAAGCCAGCGCCCGCCTCGTGCGCGAATTGCTTGACCGTCACGGCACCGGCCGTGTGCTGTTCCGTAACACCCGCGCCGCCGTGCAGGGGTTCCCGGAGCGCAAACTGCACCCGTACCCGCTGCCATGCCCGGACGAATACCTCGAACTGCCGCTGGGTGAACATGCCGAGCTGTACCCGGAAGTCAGCTTCCAGGCCCAGCCGGACGCCAGCGAAGAAGAGCGCTGGTGGAAATTCGACCCGCGCGTCGAATGGCTGATCGATCAGCTGAAAATGCTCAAACGCACCAAAGTGCTGGTGATCTGCGCCCACGCCGAAACCGCGATGGACCTGGAAGACGCCCTGCGCGTGCGTTCCGGCATCCCGGCCACGGTGTTCCACGAAGGCATGAACATCCTTGAGCGTGACCGCGCCGCGGCTTACTTCGCCGACGAAGAGTTCGGCGCGCAAGTGCTGATCTGCTCGGAAATCGGCAGTGAAGGTCGCAACTTCCAGTTCGCTCACCACCTGGTACTGTTCGATCTGCCGTCGCACCCGGATTTGCTCGAGCAGCGTATCGGTCGTCTCGACCGGATCGGCCAGAAGCACATCATCGAACTGCACGTGCCGTACCTGGAAACCAGCCCGCAAGAGCGCCTGTTCCAGTGGTACCACGAAGCGCTGAACGCGTTCCTCAATACCTGCCCGACCGGCAACGCCTTGCAGCACCAGTTCGGCCCACGCCTGCTGCCGCTGCTCGAAGAAGCCGACGACAGTGAGTGGCAAGCGCTGATCGACGAGGCGCGCAGCGAGCGCGAGCGTCTGGAAGCCGAGTTGCACACTGGTCGCGACCGTCTGCTGGAGCTCAACTCCGGCGGCGCCGGCGAAGGTGAAGCGCTGGTCGAGGACATCCTTGAGCAAGACGATCAGTTCGCCCTGCCGATCTACATGGAAACTCTGTTCGACGCGTTCGGCATCGACAGCGAAGACCATTCGGAAAACGCCCTGATCCTCAAGCCGAGCGAGAAGATGCTCGACGCCAGTTTCCCGCTGGGCGACGACGAAGGCGTGACCATCACCTACGACCGTAACCAGGCGCTGTCGCGCGAGGACATGCAGTTCATCACCTGGGAACACCCGATGGTGCAGGGCGGCATGGACCTGGTGCTGTCCGGTTCGATGGGCAACACCGCCGTCGCGCTGATCAAGAACAAGGCGTTGAAGCCGGGCACCGTGCTGCTCGAATTGCTCTACGTCAGCGAAGTGGTTGCCCCGCGCTCGCTGCAACTGGGCCGTTACCTGCCGCCGGCCGCCCTGCGCTGCCTGCTTGATGCCAATGGTAACGACCTGTCGCCACGCGTCTCGTTTGAAACACTGAACGATCAACTGGAAAGCGTGCCGCGTGCCAGCGCCAACAAGTTCATCCAGGCGCAGCGCGATCAGCTGACGCCACGGATCAACGCCGGCGAGGACAAGATTGCCCCGCGTCACGCCGAACGCGTGGCCGAGGCCCGTCGCCGTCTGGCGGCCGACACCGACGAAGAACTGGCGCGCCTGACCGCGTTGCAAGCGGTCAACCCGACTGTACGTGACAGCGAACTGGTGGCGTTGCGTGAACAGCGCGAGCAGGGTCTGGCGATGCTGGATAAAGCGGCGTTGCGTCTGGAAGCGATTCGGGTGTTGGTGGCGGGCTAAACCGCCCCGCTCCAGCGCTGAAAACAACAAGGCCCGCAGTGATGCGGGCCTTGTTGTTTGCCTGTTATTTACTTGCCGATGCTAAGGGCCCTATCGCGAGCAGGCTCACTCCTACAGTTGGAATGCGTTCCCCTGTAGGAGTGAGCCTGCTCGCGATAGCGGTTATGCAGTCGCCGCAGCCACTTCTGGCTCAACCACAGCAACCAGCCCCTCCTTCATCCGCTGCGCATCCCGGACAAAACACCGCGCCGCCAGAAACAGAAACACCATGGTCAAAAACAGCGCCACCGGAATCAGGTACATCGCATCATGCAGCCCGACTGCCTTGAACGCCTCGGTCATCTGCTCAGCCCCCGCCGCCAGCATCGCCGTGTGCGCGAAATGATCCGACAAGCCACCGACCACCACCGGCCCCAAACCACCACCCAGCAAATACAACCCGGCAAAGAACAACGCCATCGCCGTCGCCCGCAAACGCGGTTCGACCACATCCTGAATCGCCGTATAAACACAGGTATAAAAGTTGTAGGCAAACAGCCATCCAACACTGAACACCGCGACAAACACACCAATCTCAATGCGCCCGGAATGCAGGGCCCACGCCGTGCACAACGTCGAAATAATCAGACTGAACGCAGCGAACAACAACCGACCATTGGCCACACGCTGGTGAATCTTGTCGGCGATCCAGCCACCGAGCGTCAAACCGACCAGCCCGGTTACCCCGACAATTACCCCCGTAGCCACGGCCGCTTCCTGCAATGGCATGAGGAAATAGCGTTGCAGCATCGGCACCAGAAACGAGTTGCAGGCATAGGTGGCGAAGTTGAAGCACAACCCGGCCATCACCAGCCACAGAAAGGTCGGCACCGCCAGAATCCGCCGGATCGGCCTGTCCACTTTCTCTTGCGAAACCTGCACGGTCTCCGCTGCGCCGCGCTTCGGCTCTTTGATAAAGAACATGAAAATCGCCAGAAGCAGACCCGGCACCGCTGCAATAAAGAACGGCGCACGCCAGCTGTCGAACGCCTTGACCATCGCGCCGATGGTGAAGAACGCCAGCAACAGGCCCAGCGGCAGACCGAGCATGAAAATGCCCATGGCCCGCGCCCGACGGTGCGCCGGAAACAGGTCACCGATCAGCGAGTTGGCCGCCGGCGCATAACTGGCCTCGCCGATGCCGATGCCCATGCGCACGATCAGAAAGCTCCAGAAACTGCCGACCAGGCCGTTGACCGCCGTCAGTGCACTCCACGTCGCCAGACCCCAGCCCATCAGTTTGCTGCGCGAACCGGTGTCGGCCATGCGCCCCAGCGGCAGGCCGGCGATGGCATAAACGATGGTGAACGCGGTGCCGACGATCCCCAGCTGGAAATCGCTGAGGTGCCATTCCATGCGGATCGGCTCGATGATGATCGCCGGAATGGTGCGGTCGAAGAAATTGAACAGGTTGGCGAGGAACAGCAGGAACAGAATGCGCCAGGCATTCGCCGCTTGGGTCGAGTTCTGCATGGGTCCGTCTCTTTATTGTTATGGGGCTTCACTGCCAACGCATCCGAGCCCGGAACCTGCAATCTAGTCAGCCCGTCGGGACCTGTCTGTGATCATTCGTCTGCCTGATATCGGGCCATGGCACTGTAACGAAACGTAAGCCTTTGATAAGTCAGCGATCCCCCGAAAACCGGGGCTTTTGCGGCAAAACCTTGCCACAAAAAAATAGTTTCGCGCCCCCCTCCCCAAGTCTGCGGCAAAGCCTAGAATGGCCGCCGGATCCGTCCGGATCTTTCGATCAATCCCTTTGATACCCTCGCCCATGTCCGACGTCAGTCCGTGTCTGAATTGCGGTGCCTGCTGTTCCCATTTTCGCGTGTCTTTTTTCTGGGGTGAATGCGCTTCCTCCGGTGGTACGGTGCCTGATGAACTGGTCACGCAGATCAGCCCGAGCCGGGTGGCGATGAACGGTACCGACTGCAAATCGCCGCGTTGCACGGCATTGGTCGGTGAAGTCGGCAGCGAGGTGAAGTGCTCGATTTACGAACAACGCTCCAGCCCGTGTCGTGAATTCGAATCGTCTTGGGAAAACGGCGAACAGAATGTCGATTGCGACAAGGCTCGTGCACGCTTCGGCTTGCCGCCGCTGCAACCGGACTGGGCGCAAATCCCTTTCGAACAGAGCGCTTGAGTCTTTAGCGCCAATCGCTATGAGGCTAATGACGAAATCATTAGCGCCAATGTGCCACTACCGCTTGCTCTCTGAAAACCGCCTCTATACTCCAGACATTCGCCTGCGTTCATCACGCAGTCAGGACGACTTCAGAGACGGGGCATGCTATGGAGTGGCTTGGTTTGCAGTTTGTTACCGAGCTGCCGGAGAGCGGGCAGGTCATTCTCAATTGCACTCATAATCCCTTGCTGGTGCTGGTGGCCTATCTGGTCGCTTGCGCGGCAAGCTTTGCCACCCTCGACATGGCCGAACGGGTGGGCCACGCGGAAGATCCCGGCTCGCAGCGCGTCTGGCGCTGGATCGGCGCAACCTGCCTGGCCGGCGGCATCTGGGCGATGCATTTCATCGGCATGCTGGCATTCCAGGCGCCGATCGAAATCCAGTACGACCTCGCCATTACCCTGTTCTCCCTGCTGATCGCCCTCCTCGCCTCCTGGCTGGCAATGCACACGTTGAGCGAGCCGCAACCGAGCCTGACTCAATACCTGAAAACCGCCATTGTCATCGGCCTCGGCATTGCCGGCATGCACTATGTCGGCATGGCAGCAATGCAATCGGCCGCAACCGCTTATTACCAACCGCTGCTGTTCTGCCTGTCGGTGGTGATTGCCATCGGCGCCAGTTTCGCCGCATTGTCGGTGGCCGGTTACTTGCGCGAAGGCAGCGGTTTGTCTCATCAGATGCTCAAGTACACCGCCGCGCTGATTCTCGGTGCCGGGATCATCAGCATGCATTTCACCGGGATGGCGGCGCTGAACCTGGTCTTGCCGGCAAACAGTCTGCCGTCGATTGCCACCGGAACCAGCCACCTGCAATTAGGCCTCACGGTCGCGCTGATTACCTTGCTGATCCTTGGCAGCGCGATCAGCGCGGCACTGGCCGACAAGAAACTGCAAAACAAGGAGCACGACCTGCGCCGGGTCAATGCCCTGCTCAGCCAGCTCGATCAAGCGCGCATGTCGCTGCAACAAGTGGCCAACTACGATGCCCTGACCAACCTGATCAACCGACGCGGGTTCAACCAGATCTTCGCCGAGAAACTCAGCCAGAAAACCAGCGAAGGCGGCATGCTCGCGGTGATGTTTCTCGACATCGACCACTTCAAGCGGATCAACGACAGCCTCGGCCATGACGCCGGTGACGAACTGCTCAAAGTCATCGCCCAGCACATCAAAGGCTCGGTGCGCAGCCATGAAGACGTGGTCGCGCGTTTCGGCGGCGACGAGTTCTGCATCCTCATCAACCTGCATGACCGCGAAGAAGCCCGCAATATGGCCCAACGCATCATGCTCAAAATGAAGGAGCCGATCGAGTTGGCCGGACGCCGCATGGTGATGACCACCAGCATCGGCATCAGTCTGTTTCCGGAAGATGGCAGCACCTGCGAAGAACTGCTCAAGCACGCCGATCTGGCGTTGTATCAATCCAAAGGCGCGGGACGTAATGGCCTGCACTTTTTCAGTTCCAACCTCAAGACCCGCGCCAGCTTCGAGCTGCAACTGGAAGAAGAACTGCGCCATGCCCTGCGCGAAGAAAACGGCCTGACACTGTATTACCAACCGATCTTCGAACTGAAAACCGGCCGTGTCACCAAACTGGAAGCACTGATCCGCTGGCAGCATCCGCTGCACGGCTTGCTGACCCCGGATCGTTTTATCACCATCGCCGAAAACAACGGCCTGATCGCCGAACTGGACAACTGGGTGCTGCGCCGGGCCTGCAAGGATCTGGGTGAATTGTCGCGCCATGGCTGCGATGAACTGAAAATCGCCTGGAACTGCTCACCGCTGAATCTTGGCCGCGAAGAGCTGGCCATCGAGATCGAAAACGCTTTGCGCACTGCCGGAGTGGCACCGGAACGGCTGGAACTGGAAGTCACCGAGAATGCGCTGATGGGCAATATCGCCAACACCCTGGTGTTGCTGCGGCAGATCCGCGCGCTCGGCGTATCGCTGTCGATCGACGACTTCGGCACCGGCTATTCGTCGCTGGCTTACCTCAAGCGCCTGCCGCTCAACACCTTGAAGATCGACCGCTCGTTCATCCTCGACATTCCCACGGCGACCGCCGACATGGAGATCGTCCAGGCGATCATCGTCATGGCGCACACCCTGCATTTGCAGGTGGTCACCGAAGGCGTGGAAAGCCTGGAACAGTACGAATTCCTTGAACGCTCGGGCTGCGACTTCATTCAGGGTTACCTGCTCAGCCGTCCGGTGCCGCTGGACGAACTGCGCCCGGTACTGGAAGAAATCAATCAGCGCAAACACTCACACGCGGTCAATCCGTTGATTCTGGCGCGCGGTACATTTGCACCAGTGTCGCTGGATCCTGCGCCAAAAAGCCCTGCGCCCCATGCAGGCGCATCAATTGTGCGGCCAATCCGCTGATCGGCGTCGCCGAGCCTTGTTCGCGGGAAAATTTCACGGCGGTATCGAGATCCTTGAGCAGCGTGCGCACGTGCCACTTGATCGGTTCGAAACGGCTTTCGGCCATTTGCGGCGCAAGAATCTGCAACGGTTTCGAATCGGCGAAACCGCCAGCCAAGGCTTCGGCGATCAGGCTGGCATCGACACCGGCCTGCTCGGCCAGCGCCACCACTTCGGCGATCACTAGCGCATTGCAGGCGACGATCATCTGGTTGCAGGCCTTGGTCACTTGCCCGGCGCCGATGCCGCCCATGTGCGTGACGCGCTGACCGAGGTTGAGCAACACCGGGCGCACGCGCTCAAGGTCTGCCACCTCGCCACCGACCATGATTGCCAGGCTGCCCGCCTCGGCACCGACTACACCGCCGGACACCGGGGAGTCCAGCCAGCTCATCCCCGTTTTCTGCGCCAGCGCGGTCGCCATCTCCCGAGTAGCAGTCGGCTCAAGGCTGGAAAAATCCACCAGCAACTGGCCGCGCTTTGCCCCGGCAGCAATGCCATCGGCGCCAAACACCACTTCGCGCACGACCGCCGTATCGGCCAGACACAACATCACCACGTCGGCGTGTGCGCACAATTCAGCGGCCGTCGCCACCTGCCGGGCACCGGCCTCGACCAGTGGCGCGCACTTGGCCGGGTTGCGATTCCACACGGTCAGCGGGTAACCCGCGGCCAACAGACGCCGACACATGGGCAGCCCCATCAGACCGATTCCGGCGAACCCCAACGAAGGTAGCGTTGACATCATTTTGCCTCTTTTCGATTAAAGATCGCCGAATAATGGCCGATTCATCAACGATCAGGAAAGGATTCCCCCCAGCGACAGTCAGGCCAAAACCCTGATGCTCGGGCTCAATTCGCGCAAAAAAGACGCGAGATCTTATTCCGTGAGGTTCCCAGGCACTTGGCCTGCGAGCCGACCCAGTCCAGGTATATGGCGCACAATGACTTCTAAAAACAATCCCGCCCCAGCGGTATCCGATCTGACGTTGAGCCCCGCCGCGAACAGCCCGTCATCGTCGAAGCCATCGGTCCCGTCGCGCCCGCTGTCGACCCAGCAATACCTGTACTTCACCGAAACCAACACCGACCGCATCCTCGACAACCTCGACGGCCTGCGTGATCTGGTGTTCCCGCGCCCACCGCACCTGGAAGGCGACAACGAACAGCACAACGACCAGGAATTCCCCTCGGTGTGCCTGATCGGCCTCGGTCGTTGCGGCTCCAACATCGCCCTCGATGTCGCGGAACTGGTGTACAACGCGCGCAAGTTCTACCTCAACGAATTCAACAACGAAGATCGCCCGGCGGATCGCCGACTGGCCGACAAGGGCTACAGCCCGGCCCAGTGGATCAAGAACAACCTGCGCATCGGCCCGAACAAATCGACCAAACCGGTGTTTCTGGTCGAACCGCTGGTGATGCTCGGCGACCTCGACAAGGACATCGCCGGGCGCATTCGCTTCTCGCGCAAGGGCGAAAAAAGCGGCTTCCTGCGCGACTACAGCAAAATGAAGATCATGGACTTGTCCGAAGTCCACGCTGGTGGCGCCGGTAACGCGCCGATCCTCGGCCAGTATCTGGCGAAGATCATCCTCAACAAGGACACCCAGCGCTTCTCCAGCCCAGACTGGAAAATGATCCACTCGTACCTGATCGACAGCTGTGGCATCAAGGCCAACCAGTCGCGCCTGTACTTCTCGATCTTCAGTGCCGGCGGCGGTACCGGTTCCGGCATGGCCTCGGAATTCGGTCTGGCCCAGCAGCACTCGTACATGAACAAGACGTTCGACACCAAGCCGATGGACGAACATGACGGCAAGAGCGGCCACTCGTTCGTGTTCGAGCCGATCTTCACCAGCGGTATCTGCGTGCTGCCGAACATTTCCGATCATCGCAGCGAAATGTCCGAGGCGCTGCACATCAACGCCGGTCGCCTGTTGTGCAAATATCTGTCGGAAGAATGGGATTTCTCCTACAACTTCGCCAACGAAGACAGCAGCGAAGCCAGCGTCATGGGGCGTATCCGCCCATGGAACGCGATGATGCTGATCTCCAACGACATCATGCGTTACGCCGAAGAGAGCGATGACGGCAACATCCAGAACATTGATGTCAATGCGATGGAAAAGCACGCCAACCAGTACATCTCGCAGCAGATCTTCAACATTCTGACGGCGCAGGCAGTCACCACTGACTACGACCAGAACTACTTCCGCCGCGCCGGCATCGACATCGGCGAAACCATTCGCCTCGACGCCAACGACCTGTTCATGAGTCTGGCCGGCCCGGTGGCGATTGCCTACGCCGAATCGGTGGTGCCGGAAACGCCACCGCCGAGCAGCGACAAGTTCAAGGTGTTCGATAAAGAGCCGCAGCGTCTGAACATCGATGATCTGTTCTTCCGCTCGATCGACCTGCCGCACTTCAACAAGGTCACGCAGGCGATCGAAGGCATCAGCCTGTTGCCGATCGAGTCCAAGCGTTATCGCGCCTCGCTTGAGCAGTACAAGAATTCCGGCTACGACGCCGCCGCCCTGCACGACCTGCACTTCTTCAAGAACTGCTCGTCGGTGGTCTCGATCGTCTCGCTGCCGAAAGACTACAAACTGTCGTACATGGACCTGAACCGGTTGAAGACCCACCTCAACAGCCTGTTCCCCAACACCACGCTCAAGCGCTATGCGCTGGTGATCGGCGCCTCGGCCAACCTGTCGTTGACTACATTGATCGCCAAAAGCCCGTGCCTGTCGGATGACTTCCTGACTTTGATCGTCGCGTTCATCAAGCGTTGCTTCGCGAAGAATCCTTACCGTTTTGACGAGACCTTGGACAACTCAATCCTCGATTTCATCATCAACGAGGAGTTCGACGAAGACCGCATCGACGACCTGCTCAACGAGTTCGAGAACCCGGCGAAGATCCTCGATACCAACTGGTACGCGATCAAGCCGATGTACGAGAAGAAGTACCGTGAGCTGATCAACGACAAAGAGAAGTTTGTCTCGATCAATGACATTCGCCTGTCGCGCGATTGTGTGAAGAAATCGATCAAGTATTTGCGCGAGATTTACCGTCACCGGATTGGCAAGACCAAGGTTATTTCCCTCAATAACCATACCGGCAAGTCGTTCTCGGTCTGATCCAGGATCGAGTCGCGGCAATCGCGAGCAGGCTCGCTCCCACGATCGTTCCCACGCTCTGCGTGGGAATGCAGCCCGGGACGCTCTGCGTCCCAATGCGGACGCAGAGCGTCCATTGATGCATTCCCACGCGGAGCGTGGGAACGATCATATCCAGAAACAATTAAGCAGCCGTTAGGCTGCTTACTAAACTGTTCCCGTTACGTTTACGTCACCGTGATGCCACCCGCGCTTGTGGTGTTTCTCTACGGCAACGTGCCATCACGCTACTCCGCTACACACTTTTCGCTGACGACCGGCCGCACCATCAAGGTGCGGCGTCAGAAGCGACTGCCCTTTCCTGGATCAGAATCCACGGTGAAACCACCACCGCCCACAACGCCGGATCACGCTCGAAAAGATCCAGCGCCCGCGTTTCAGACAGCTTGGCGACTTTGTCTTGGGCCAGCCAGGCAGCCACTTTCTCGCCATCATCCGATGCCACGGCCTCGGCGGCAGCGATCAGATCCAGCGCAGGGTCGACCCACAATAGGGCACCCTTGGCGAAGAACGGCTCCAACTCCTTCCAGGTAATAGATGCGGTTTCACCAAGCAGCTTGGCATAGAGGGTGCTAGGTTCTTGATTCATGGGCGCTGTCCGGAAAAGAAATCGACGCGAATGATAACGTTGGTGGTCCGCCAGCAAAACCCGGTTGCAAATGGCTGTACCGAACGAAAAGAGCAGGAACGCCAAGGAATGCTGCTGATTGGGATATATGCCCACGAACGCCCCGCCGCAATTCTGTCTTTTTCATTCAAAAACGCGACACCCCCAAGTTTTGCCCCTCGGCGCCCGCTTCCCAGGCTGACAACCGGCGCTCTACACTGTACCGGTACAGTTGCCGGGGGCATTTCCGGAGGGTATCGCAAAGATATCTGACCCGGTTCTGCTGCTACGGCGCCAGAACTCAAAAAAATTACAACAGTAAGAGTGGAGCACTATGACTAAGGCTACTAAGCAGATTTCCAAACTGTTTGCCGCTATGGTTCTGGCCGGGGTTGCCAGCCATTCGTTCGCAGCTGACACCATCAAAATCGGTATCGCCGGCCCTAAAACCGGTCCAGTAGCCCAGTACGGCGACATGCAGTTCAGTGGCGCAAAAATGGCCATTGAGCAAATCAACGCCAAGGGCGGCGTCGACGGCAAGAAACTCGAAGCCGTTGAATACGACGATGCCTGCGATCCGAAACAAGCGGTAGCCGTTGCGAACAAGGTCGTCAACGACGGCGTCAAGTTCGTGGTCGGTCACCTGTGCTCCAGCTCCACTCAGCCAGCTTCGGACATCTACGAAGACGAAGGCGTGATCATGATCACCCCGGCTGCCACCAGCCCGGACATCACCGCCCGTGGTTACAAAATGGTCTTCCGCACCATCGGTCTGGACAGCGCCCAGGGCCCTGCCGCCGGTAACTACATTGCCGACCACGTGAAACCGAAAATTGTCGGCGTGCTGCACGACAAGCAGCAATACGGTGAAGGCATCGCCACCGCGGTGAAATCGACCCTCGAGAAGAAAGGCACCAAGGTTGCCGTGTTCGAAGGCGTCAACGCCGGCGACAAAGACTTCTCGGCGATCATCGCCAAGCTCAAGCAAGCCAACGTCGACTTCGTTTACTACGGCGGCTACCACCCGGAGCTGGGTCTGATCCTGCGTCAAGCCCAGGAAAAAGGCCTGAAAGCCAAGTTCATGGGTCCGGAAGGCGTGGGTAACGACTCGATCACCCAGATCGCCAAGGACGCGTCCGAAGGCCTGCTGGTGACCCTGCCGAAATCCTTCGACCAGGATCCAGCCAACATCGCCCTGGCCGATGCTTTCAAAGCGAAGAAAGAAGACCCGAGCGGTCCGTTCGTGTTCCCGTCCTACTCGGCGGTTGAAGTGATTGCCGAAGGCATCAAGGCAGCCAAGTCCGAAGACGCGACCAAAGTGGCTGAAGCCATTCACGCCGGTACCTTCAAGACCCCGACTGGCGACCTGAGCTTCGATGCCAAGGGCGACCTCAAAGACTTCAAATTCGTGGTCTACGAGTGGCACAACGGCAAGCCTAAAACTGAAGTATCGCCTCAGTAAGGCGCTGCCTGACTGACTGCCAATAAAGCCCACGGCGTGCCGTGGGCTTTGTTTTACGAATGTAATGGGCCGCGCTGGCGTGATCCGCCAGTCTCCCCACCTGAAAATCTCAAAACCGTCATCAGCGGTTCGCTGGCAAAACCCGGATTCGAAGTGGATAAAGATCCACGGGGCCGGGCGGGAAAATGACTCCACCAGTGAAATGCGTATCAGGTTTTTAGGAGCGCTGTAATGCCTGACATCTATCACTTCTTCCAACAGCTGGTTAACGGCCTGAACGTTGGCAGCATGTATGCCTTGATCGCCATCGGCTACACGATGGTTTACGGCATCATTGGAATGATCAACTTCGCCCACGGCGAGGTGTACATGATCGGCTCCTACGTGGCGTTCATCGCCATCGCCGGGTTGACCATGATGGGACTCGACAGTGTCCCGCTGTTGATGACTGCGGCGTTCATCGCCAGCATCGTCGTCACCAGTTCCTACGGTTACAGCATCGAACGCATTGCCTACCGCCCCCTGCGCGGCAGCAACCGTCTGATCCCGCTGATTTCCGCGATCGGTATGTCGATCTTCCTGCAGAACACGGTTCTGCTGGCGCAAGACTCCAAGGACAAAGCTATCCCCAACCTGATTCCGGGCAACCTTGCCTTCGGCCCAGGTGGCGCACAAGAAGTGCTGATTTCCTACATGCAAATCGTGGTGTTCGTGGTGACGCTGATCGCCATGCTCGGCCTGACACTGTTCATCTCCCGCTCTCGCCTGGGTCGCGCCTGCCGCGCCTGCGCCGAAGACATCAAGATGGCCAACCTGCTCGGCATCAACACCAACAACATCATCGCCCTGACCTTCGTCATTGGTGCCGCGCTGGCAGCCGTTGCGGCTGTACTGCTGAGCATGCAATACGGGGTGATCAACCCGAACGCCGGTTTCCTCGTCGGCCTCAAAGCCTTCACCGCAGCGGTACTCGGCGGTATCGGCAGCATCCCTGGCGCCATGCTCGGCGGGTTGGTGCTTGGGGTGGCGGAAGCGTTTGGCGCCGATATCTTCGGCGACCAGTACAAGGACGTCGTGGCTTTCGGCTTGTTGGTTCTGGTGCTGTTGTTCCGTCCGACCGGCATTCTGGGCCGTCCGGAGGTTGAGAAAGTATGACTAGGAATCTTAAACAGGCGCTGTTCAGCGCTTTGCTGGTGTGGGCCGTGGCCTACCCGGTACTCGGTCTGAAACTGACCATCGTCGGCATCAACCTGGAAGTGCACAACACCAGTCCGACCGTGCTGGCGACCATCGCCATCTGCTCGGTGCTGATGTTCCTGCGGGTGCTGTTCAACCAGCAGATCAGCAAGGCCTGGCGTTCATCGCCGGGTCTGCCGCTGATCCCGGCCAAAGCGAGCAACTTCCTCACACTGCCAACCACCCAGCGTTATTTCATCATTGCGCTGATCCTGGTGGCGCTGGTGTGGCCGTTCTTCGGCTCCCGTGGCGCGGTGGATATCGCGACGCTGATCCTGATCTACGTGATGCTCGGCCTCGGCCTGAACATCGTCGTCGGTCTGGCCGGTCTGCTCGACCTCGGTTACGTCGGCTTCTACGCCGTCGGCGCCTACAGCTACGCGCTGCTGTCGCACTACTACGGCCTGAGCTTCTGGATCTGCCTGCCGATTGCCGGCCTGATGGCGGCGACGTTCGGCTTCCTGCTGGGCTTCCCGGTGTTGCGTCTGCGCGGTGACTACCTGGCGATCGTGACCCTCGGCTTCGGCGAGATCATCCGTCTGTTCCTGCGTAACCTGACCGACATTACCGGTGGTCCGAACGGCATCAGCAACATCGAGAAACCGACGTTCTTCGGCCTGACCTTCGAACGCAAGGCCGCGGAAGGCATGCAAACCTTCCACGAGTATTTCGGCCTGCAATACAACTCGATCAACAAGGTGATCTTCCTTTACCTGGTTGCCCTGTTGCTGGCGCTGGCGGCGCTGTTCGTCATCAACCGCCTGCTGCGCATGCCGATCGGCCGTGCGTGGGAAGCGCTGCGTGAGGACGAAATCGCTTGCCGCGCACTGGGTCTGAATCCAACGATCATCAAGCTGTCCGCGTTCACCCTCGGTGCTGCGTTTGCCGGTTTCGCCGGTAGCTTCTTCGCTGCGCGTCAGGGGCTGGTGACGCCGGAATCGTTCACCTTCATCGAGTCGGCGATCATCCTCGCCATCGTCGTATTGGGTGGCATGGGCTCGCAGCTGGGCGTGATTCTCGCGGCCGTGGTGATGATCCTGTTGCCGGAAATGATGCGTGAGTTCAGCGAGTACCGCATGCTGATGTTCGGTGCCCTGATGGTATTGATGATGATCTGGCGTCCACAAGGTCTGCTGCCGATGCAACGCCCACACATGGAGTTGCGAAAATGAGCCGCGAGATCTTGAAAGTTGAGAACCTGAGCATGCGCTTCGGCGGCTTGCTGGCGGTCAACGGCGTGGCCCTGACCGTCAAAGAGAAACAAGTGGTTGCACTGATCGGGCCGAACGGCGCCGGCAAGACCACCGTGTTCAACTGCCTGACCGGTTTCTACCAGCCAACCGGCGGTAGCATCCTGTTGGACGGCGAGCCGATTCAAGGCCTGCCGGGGCACAAGATCGCGCTCAAAGGCGTGGTGCGCACCTTCCAGAACGTGCGTTTGTTCAAGGACATGACGGCGGTCGAGAACCTGTTGATCGCCCAGCACCGTCACCTCAACACCAACTTCCTGTCCGGTCTGTTCAAGACCCCGGCGTTCCGCAAAAGCGAGCGCGAGGCCATGGAGTTTGCCGAGTACTGGCTGGAAAAGGTCAACCTCAAAGAGTTCGCCAACCGTACCGCCGGCACCTTGGCTTACGGTCAGCAACGGCGTCTGGAAATCGCTCGCTGCATGATGACCCGTCCACGGATCCTCATGCTCGACGAACCGGCCGCCGGCCTGAACCCGAAGGAAACCGAAGACCTCAAGGCGCTGATCGGCGTGCTGCGTGAAGAGCACAACGTCACCGTGCTGTTGATTGAGCACGACATGAAACTGGTCATGAGCATTTCCGACCACATCGTCGTGATCAACCAGGGCACGCCTCTGGCCGACGGCACGCCGGAACAGATCCGCGACAATCCTGAAGTGATCAAAGCCTACCTGGGGGAAGCGTAAATGCTGCAGTTCGAAAACGTTTCCACCTTCTACGGCAAGATCCAGGCACTGCACAGCGTCAACGTCGAAGTCCGCCAGGGCGAGATCGTGACCCTGATCGGCGCCAACGGTGCCGGCAAGTCCACGCTGCTGATGACGCTTTGCGGTTCGCCGCAGGCGCACAGCGGCAGCATCCGCTACATGGGTGAGGAACTGGTCGGCCAGGACTCGTCACAGATCATGCGCAAGAGCATCGCGGTGGTGCCGGAAGGTCGTCGGGTGTTTGCCCGTCTGACCGTTGAAGAAAACCTGTCCATGGGCGGTTTCTTCACCGACAAGGGCGACTATCAGGAGCAAATGGACAAGGTTCTCGGCCTGTTCCCACGCCTGAAAGAACGCTTCAACCAGCGTGGCGGCACCATGTCCGGCGGCGAACAGCAAATGCTCGCCATCGGCCGTGCGTTGATGAGCAAGCCGAAACTGCTACTGCTCGACGAGCCGTCGCTGGGCCTGGCACCGATCATCATCCAGCAGATCTTCGACATCATCGAACAACTGCGCAAGGACGGTGTGACGGTGTTCCTGGTCGAGCAGAACGCCAACCAGGCGCTGAAAATCGCTGACCGCGCCTACGTTCTGGAGAACGGTCGTGTGGTCATGCAAGGCACCGGTGAAGCACTGCTGACCGACCCGAAAGTGCGCGAGGCGTACCTCGGCGGTTGATGCATTTCACTGAACAAAAAAACGGCCTTCTGGCCGTTTTTTTTACCTCACACATCCCCCCGTAGGAGCTGCCGAAGGCTGCGATCTTTTGACGTTGGTTGTTAAAAACAAGATCAAAAGATCGCAGCCTGCGGCAGCTCCTACAGAGCATCGGTGTCAGTACGGATTGCAGTGCTGTGCTACCGCCGTGGCCTGATCGACATACGGACGTGCCGGTTCCAGATTCCATTCAGGCTTGTTGCGCACAGGTTTGCCCTCGTACGTTGCCGCGAGGTGGCAAACCATCTGCCGACGCAACGAGCCACCATTGACGCTGTACTGCCGCCACTGCTGATCGTCTTTGTGCTTGTTGTACAGCTCGGCAAACATGCGATCAGTCTGGTCATCCTTGATCGCGCGACCGCAAGCGGTCGGTACCACCGAGAGTGACCAGGTGTTCGGCCCCAGTTTCGGATCAGGACGTTGTGCCCAGGTGCTGGATTCGATGTACTTGTCGCAGAATTTCGGTTCTGCCGGCATCGAGGTCTGGATGCACGAGAACGAAGCCTTGGCGACCGGAGTTCGCGGGAAGTCGATCTTGATGATATTGCGGTCCTTGCCAGTCTTGGCTTTGTAGTCCTTTTGATTGGCCAGTGCGTCATTCAGGCCACGTTGATCGCTGTAGAAAAACGCCAGAATCGGCAGCTCATCGGTTTTCGGATTGCCCAGACGCAGTTCCGTCTGCGTTTGAAACTCGCGGCTGTTGATGACTTTGCGCGCGCCCAAGAAATTGCGAAAGGCATCGACACGCTCCCTGCTGCTCATCGGATTGCGCATGTTGAAACCACACTGCAACTGATCCTGCTGCCGATTGTTGTTGTACTGGGTGAAGTGTGCGACCCAGGCATTCGGGCTGGTGATCGGTGGTTTCATGGCCTGGCAAACCGCTTCGGCCGGCGCAGTGTTTTTGTTGTCGCCACAGCCGCGGTCGTTGCGATAGTCGGTCCAGGCATCATTGGGAAAGGCGCAATAGACGTGCACGGGTGTTTCCGGATCGCGGATCAGATCTCTTGGTGTAATCAGATAGCCGTTTTGCGTACTCATGCCGGGGTCTTCATAGCTGATGCCGTCGGCACGCATATACGAAGCGGCGAACGTGCCCAGCTCCACGGCTTTCGGGCTGGGATTCCACACATCCCATTTCTGCCCCTTGGCCGGATCGGCGCGGTGGGTGCCACGAACCAACAGTCCCGAACAGTCCGACGCGGGGTCCTGACCGCAACTGTCGACGGTTTTGTTGTACAGGCTTTCGACCTTCTTCAGCGTCTCGTCGCAAGATTCGGCACGGGCCCATGTCGCGTGCAACAGCAGCGGCAACATCAGCAATGGAGCGGTCCTGATCAGACGTTTTTTCATGGCTTGCATCTCCTTGATTAGCCAATACACACTCAACGGGGAACGGGGTTGCAGCCGGCCGCCCGGGTCTCGGCGTCCGATAACGCCGGCCGGAACGGCTCGAGATTCCACGGTGTCTTGTTGCGATAATTGGCCAGGACACAGCCCAATTGCTGACGCATGCTGCCGGCCGACGTTTCGTTATCGCGCCAATGGCTGTCCGCGCCCTTGAGGGCGAACAGTTGCGCATAGATCGCCTCGAGTTGCTCGTTGGGCAAGGCACGTCCCGCCGCCGTGGGCACGATGCTCAGGCTCCATTCCTCCTTGCGGGTGCCGGGGTCGAAACGATTGACCCAGTCGGCCGAGGCGATGTATTGCGGTGACGCAGCCGCCACCGGATTGCACCCGGCCTTCGCCGCTTGCTGCGGGCTGACAGCAGGACGGAAGGGTTCCAGATTCCATTCGGTCTTGGCCGGATAGTTCTGCACCAGACAGGCCAGTTGCTGGCGCATGCTGCCCGCCGACTTTTCGTTGTCGCGCCATTGGCTGTCAGCCCCCCGCAGCGCCAGCAGTTCCTGATAGACAGCATCCTGATTGCTGGCCTGAATCGCTTTGCCCTGGACGGTCGGCGTCACGCTGAGCGACCACTCGTTTTTCTTGCTGCCCGGGTCGTAGCGCTCGATCCAGATGGCGTTGGCGATGTATCTCGAGGTCGGTGCATCCGGTGGCGGCCGGGTATCCCCCGTCACCGTCAGATCGATCGCCTGATCGGCGGCGACATAACTGAAACGCTGTTCGGCAGGCTTGGTGAAATCCAGCCGCAGGATCGGCACGCTGTAGCCTTGCGCCTGAAGTTTTTTCTGAAAGTTGCGCGCACTGTTCAGGCCGTTCTCGGGCTTCGGTGGCGCCTGATCACCGCGGGTGGCGAAGTTCTGCGTGCTGTTGACGTTGTAGATGAAGGCGTCGATGTACTTCATGTTTTCGCTGCCATCGTTGGTTGCCGTGGCATTTTTCAACATGAACTCGTTGACCTGGGCGCTGAAGGCAAACGGGTCTTTGTTGGTCGTGTTTGGCCGCGACTCGTGCACCCGAATCATTGCGTTCCAGTCGCTGGGTTTTTCCGCGTTCCATGAGCATTGGCCGTACTGAATCGGCCCCTTCATCAACCCGGTGTATTTCTGCGTCCATTGCTCGGCCGTGCTGACCCCCGCCTCGGCGCAAGTGCCGTAGGCCAGTGCAGCATTGCGATTGTTCATCGTGCCCTGAGCCGCGCGCGGCGGTTCACGGCTGTCGAAGAAACCGCAGCCATACCATTTGCGCTCCGGTCCGGTACCGCCATCAAAGGCATAGATGCAGGTAAAGCCCTGTTCCTTGACCGGCAGATTCAGCGCCGCCGCATCGGTGGGTGTACGCAGGATGAAGCCGGCCGGATGAATGAGAATGCGCGTGCTCAGATCCTTGCGGATCCACGAGTAGGAGGTCGCGCCAATCCTGATCGCGTAAGGACTGTAGTCCCACGGATTGAAAGGCCCGTCATTGACCATGCGTAGTGTCACACCGCTGCAATAGTAGAGACCGCGCGCGGCACCGGTATCGGGCTCCTGGCATGAGTCCTTGAGGGTGTTGTAGTTGTGATTGATACGCTTGAGTGTGTCCTGCGGATCGGCTTGCGACTGGGCGTGAACCGTGGAGAACAGCAAAGGCAGCGTGCAGGCCAGAGCAAACGATGAAGCCTTGCGCGACAGCACAGCGAAGACTGAGCGATCCTTGGTCATGAGATACCGTCCTGGTAAATCGGCCTGTTGGAGTGGCCGTAGAAGTGACTATAGAACACTGCCGGCAACTCGGATAAATCACTGCAGGAGCTGTCGCAGGCTGCGATCTTTTGATCTTGATTCAATCGCTAAAAAGCCGAGTCAAAGATCGCAGCCTGCGGCAGGTCCTACAGGGGGTTTGCATTATCTGGAAAAAATTGCTGTGGGCTGTAACGCATCGTCGACTGGTTTCTCTAGAGGGGTAAGCAAGCGCAAATCGCTTGTAAAAACCCTGACAAGACTGGAGAAACATCATGACTGCTACCACTCGTACCCTGTCCGCCACCGCCCTGGTTCTGGCCCTCGGTTCTGCCCTGAGCATGGCCGCCGTCTCCACCGCCCACGCTGCCGACGACATGGAAAAATGCTTCGGCGTGGCCATGAAAGGTCATAACGATTGCGCTGCAGGCGCAGGTACTACCTGTGCCGGCACGGCGAAAATGGACTACCAGGCCAACGCCTGGAAACTCGTCCCGAAAGGCACCTGTGCTACCACCGAAAGCAAGACCTCGCCGACCGGCTTCGGTCAGATGGAAGCGTTCAAAGCCAAGTCCTGATCCGCGATCTGCCTGAGTGACGATCATGTTCACAACACAACAAACTCCTCTACCCGGCACCCAGGCAGCCCTCACAGAACTCCCGCCGCGTGCCGGGCTGGGGCTCAAGACCGGGCATTTTCGTGAAGTGCTCGGTTTGCAACCGGACCTCGGCTTCTTCGAGGTCCACGCCGAAAACTACATGGTCGACGGCGGCCCGTTTCATCATTTTCTGGGTTTGATTCGCCAGCAGTATCCGCTGTCGCTGCACGGTGTCGGGTTGTCCATCGGCGCTGAAGGGCCGCTGGATAAAGACCATCTCAAGCGTCTTGCCGAGCTGAACCGGCGCTATCAACCCCAGTCCTTTTCCGAACATCTGGCCTGGTCCAGCCATGGCCCGGTGTTTCTCAATGATCTGCTGCCACTGGCCTACGACATGCCGACCCTGAACCGCGTCTGCGCGCATATCGATCAAGTGCAGGACTGCCTGCAACGGCCCATGCTATTGGAGAATCCGGCGACTTATCTGGCGTTTCAGCGCTCGACCATCGATGAGCCGGAATTCATCGCCGAGGTCATTCGCCGAAGTGGCTGTGGCCTGTTACTCGACGTGAACAATGTCTACGTTTCGTGCATCAATCATCAGCGCGCTCCGCTGGCCTATCTCGACGCACTGCCGTTGCACCGGGTGGGCGAGATTCATCTGGCCGGGTTTGCCGAAGATTCCGACAACCCGGGTGAGCGCTTGCTGATTGACGATCACGGCGCAGCGATCGATGACGCGGTGTGGGATTTATACCGGCAAGTGCTCGAACGCATTGGCCCGGTAGCCACGCTGATCGAACGTGACAATCAAGTGCCAGCGTTCAATGTGTTGCTGGCCGAAGCACAGCAGGCCGATGATTTTTTGCTGCAAGCGAGGGGGCGCGCATGAGCACGCACAGCGCTTTCGCTGCCGCGCTCATCGACACGCGACTAACCTGTCCAGAGGGCTTGTGCAGTGCCAGCGGCGCCGATCCGGCCAGGCGTTTCGCGGTGTATCGCAACAACGTGCAAAGCTCGCTGATCAACGCATTGGCCGACAGTTATCCAGTGGTCAGGCAATTGGTCGGCGAGGAGTTCTTTCGGGCGATGGCGGCCGTTTTCGTTCAGGCCCAACCGCCGCAAAGTCCGCTGATGAGCCGTTACGGCGAAGATTTCGCTGACTTCACTGCCGCGTTCGAACCGGCGTCCAGTGTGCCCTATCTGGCCGATGTCGCGCGCCTTGAGCGTTTGCGCACCTGTGCTTATCACGCGGCCGATGCGCTTGCGGTGCGGCCGGAAGAAATCACTGCCGCATTCGCCAATCCGCACTCCCTGAGCGCACTGACCGTCAAGCTGCATCCGTCGCTGCATCTGCTCGACTCGCCCTGGCCGACGGTGGCGATCTGGGCAGCACATCAACGGCAAGCAACGCTCGCGGGCCTCGACTTGCAGCAAGCACAGCACGCGCTGGTGCTGCGCAACCATCTCGACGTCGAAGTGTTTGTCATCGAACCCGGCGCCAGCGCGTTTATCCGCCATCTCATCGATGACCAGCCATTACTGGCGGCAGTTGCACACAGCCCTCCCTTCGATCTTGCACAAACCCTCGGCTTGTTGATCGCGCACAACGTCATCACCCACTTGAGCTACAAGGAACTGCCATGAGCAACCTCATCACCCGCGCCATCGCGCTGCTGGAAAAAATCCCCCACAGCCTGATCGCCTTCATCGCACGGTTTTCGATTGCTGCGGTGTTCTGGAAGTCCGGGCAGACCAAGATCGAAGGGTTGGCCATCGACCTGATCGACAGCACCTTTGAATTAGGCTGGCCACGACTGGCCGACTCGACGATTCCGCTGTTCAAGAGCGAATACCCTGTGCCGCTGTTGTCGCCAGAGATTGCTGCGCACATGGCCGCATTCGCCGAGCACTTCTTTCCGGTGTTGATCCTGATCGGTTTCGCCACACGGTTTTCTGCGTTGGCATTGCTGGGTATGACCCTGACGATTCAACTGTTTGTGTACCCGGATGCGTATCCGACTCACGGCACCTGGGCGGCGATATTGCTGTACCTGATGGCGAGCGGGCCTGGGAAGCTGTCGATCGATCATCTGATTGCCAGACACCACAACCGCTGATATTCCTCTAGCAGGCTTCGACAGCTCCAGGGAATGGGTTGGAAGGGAACGGGATAGCAGGGGATGGTCAGCGCTGGAGACGATCCAGCGCCTCTCCACTGCGCTTGAACCAGCCGATCAGATAGTCCGCCAGCACCTGCGTACGTTTGGGCAGCCCTCCCTGATACGGATGCACCAGGTACATCGGCATGCGTCGGGTCTGAAAATCGCGCAGCAGCCATTTCAATCGCCCGTCCGCCAATTCCGCTTGCAGCAGGTACGAAGGCAATCGAGCGATGCCGGCGCCGGACAGCGCAGCTTTTTTGAGCAGGCTGTAATGGTTGCTGGCGAACGGCCCGGACACCCGCACCCGCAACAATTCGTGCTGCAGGTGATATAGCCACTCTTCGCGCCCGCTGTAGTGGCTGTTGAGCAAGCAACGGTGTTCGGCCAGTGCCTGCGGCATCGTCGGCTCACCGAAACGCTCAAGATAAGCCGGGCTGGCGCAGGTCATTTCCTGCCAGGCCAGCAGGGGCTTGGCCACCAGCCGCTGATCATTGGCGACCTCGGAACGAATCGCCAGATCAAAACCATCCCGCGACAGGTCGCGATAACTGTTGTTCAGTTCCAGCTCGATCTGCACCTCGGGGTATTTCTGCGAGAACTCCAGCAGCAAGCCGTCAAAGAAGGTTTCCCCCAACGACACCGGAACCGTCATACGCACGGGACCGGCCATATCGTCCTTCAAACGCGCCAATGCCTGACGCGCCTTTTCGACCTGGACTACCAGCGCCTGGGCCTGCGGCAACAACGCCGCGCCCGCGGCGGTCAGGCTCAAACGCCGGGTGGTCCGTTGCAACAACACCACAGAAAACTGCGCTTCGAGCTGGCTGATGCGCTTGGACAACTGGCCCTTGCTACAGCCCAATTGCTGCGCCGCCAGGGTGAAACTGCCAGCCTCGATCAGCACGGCAAACGCCGCCAGATCATCCATCTCGCTCATGGATTGTTTCCATTTGAAAACCAAAGGTTGCCTATTAGTGCGCTTATTGGCAGAAAAAACCACTCTAGACTGAAACCTCGTTCAATCACTTGAGGCACAGCACGATGAAAATTCTGTTGATAGGCGCTGGCGGCACCATCGGTTCGGCCGTGGACAAAGAACTGGCGCAACGCCACGAAGTCATTCGTATTGGCCGCAATAGCGGTGACTTGCAGGTGGATATCAGCGACAGCACCTCGATTCGCAAGCTGTTCGAAAAAACCGGCAAGTTCGATGCACTGGTCTGCGCCGCGGGCAACGTGACCTTTGCCTCGCTGGATGAAATGACTGAAGACAGCTTTGCCCTCGGTCTCAAGGACAAACTGATGGGCCAGGTCAATCTGCTGCTGATCGGCCGTGAATTCGCCAACGACGGCGCCTCGTTCACCTTCACCACTGGCGTACTCAGCCACGATCCGATTCGCAGTGGCGCATCGGCAGCGCTGGTCAACGGCGCACTCGACAGTTTTGTCCGCGCGGCCGCCATCGAACTGCCACGCGGCCTGCGGGTGAACTCGGTCAGCCCTACCGTGTTGCTGGAAGCGATGGGTAAATATGCGCCGTACTTCCGTGGCTACAAGCCAGTTGCCGCGGCAGATGTGGCGTTGGCCTACGCGAAAAGTGTCGAAGGCTTGCAGACAGGTCAGACGTTTCACGTCGGTTAAGATCAAAAGATCGCAGCCTGCGGCAGCTCCTGCAGGAGAATGTCGAGGCGGCGATCTTTTGCATTTGCCTGACAGGCTGCGTAACGTGGCGGCACTTGTCTGGAGAGCCGAAGATGCGTGTTGCCCGTTCGTTAGCCGTTGTTGCCCTGCTGCCGTTGTTTGCCGCCTGCCAGTTGTTCGATGGCCAGCGAGAAAGTGCCTCGCACGTCGGGCAGACGCGGATGCAAGGGCAGCTGACCGCCGCCGACGGCAAACTGGTGTTCCAGCCGTGTCAGGATCAGCGCCAACTGGTGGTCAATGACATCGGCGGCACCAGCGTCCTGCAAGAAGCCGCCACTCTGGCCGACGAGCAAGGCAAACTGTTTGCCGATGTTCGCGGCAAAGTCTCGGGCGATCGACTCGATCTGACTCAGTTGTACCGCGTCGAACGCTCCGGCACAGCCTGCGACGACCCCAATTTCAAACTGCTGATCCTGCGCGCTGCCGGCCATGGCCCGGAATGGAACGTCAAGGTCAGCGGCAAAGGCATGGTCATTGACCGCGAAGGCCAGCCACCACTCGCCGTACCTTATGTTGAAGAACAACTGGGCGACGGCCGCTTCAACCTCAGCAGCGAGGCCAACAACCAGCGCATCGAATTGTGGGTCGCGCCGCAACGCTGCGTCGACAGCAGCACCGGCAGCGTGCAGCACATGAGCGCCGAGTTGCGCATCGACGGCCAGGTGCAGCGCGGTTGCGGGTATTTCGGCGGATCGCGCAACGACTGAGCGTTTTAGCCTCACCGGATCCGGCCTTTGCGGCTTATAATCGCCGCCTTCAAACGCCTTGGCGCAGTTGTGCGCCCCGCGAACCCGGATCCTCGCCATGTTACGAATCACTGAACTCAAGCTGCCAATCGACCATCCCGAAGAAGACCTGCGCCCTGCCATCGTGCAGCGCCTGGGCATCGCCAGCGATGACTTGCTCGATTTCACCTTGTTCAAGCGCAGCTACGATGCGCGCAAAAAGTCCTCCGAACTGTGCTTCATCTACACCATCGACCTCCAAGTGCGCGACGAGGCCAAAGTGTTGGGCAAGTTCGCCGACGACCGTAACGTCAACGTGGCGCCGGATGTCAGCTACAAATTCGTCGGTCAGGCGCCGAGCGACCTGAGCCAGCGCCCGATCGTCGTCGGTTTCGGCCCGTGCGGAATCTTCGCCGGCCTGCTGCTGGCGCAAATGGGCTTCAAGCCGATCGTCCTCGAGCGTGGCACGGAGGTCCGTCAGCGCACCAAGGACACCTGGGGCCTGTGGCGTAAAAGCGTACTCAACCCCGAGTCCAACGTGCAGTTCGGCGAAGGCGGCGCGGGCACGTTCTCCGACGGCAAGCTGTACAGCCAGATCAAGGATCCGAAATTCCTTGGCCGCAAAGTCCTGCACGAGTTCGTCAAGGCCGGCGCGCCGGAAGAAATCCTCTACGTCAGCAAGCCGCACATCGGTACGTTCCGTCTGACCGGCATGGTTGAAAACATGCGCGAACAGATCCGCGAATTGGGCGGTGAAGTGCGCTTCCAGGAACGCGTCACCGACGTGCTGATCGAAGACGGCCAATTGGTCGGCGTCGAATTGGCCAGCGGCGAAACCCTGCATTCGAAACACGTGGTTCTGGCCCTCGGCCACAGCGCCCGCGACACTTTCCGCATGCTCCACAGCCGTGGCGTGTTCATGGAAGCCAAACCGTTCTCGGTGGGTTTCCGCATCGAACACCCGCAATCGCTGATCGACCGCGCGCGTCTGGGCAAATATGCCGGCCACCCGAAACTGGGCGCCGCCGACTACAAACTGGTGCACCACGCCAAAAACGGCCGTTCGGTCTACAGCTTCTGCATGTGCCCGGGCGGCACCGTGGTCGCGGCGACTTCCGAGCCAAATCGCGTGGTCACCAACGGCATGAGCCAGTACTCGCGTAACGAGCGCAATGCCAACTCCGGCATCGTCGTTGGCATCACCCCGGAAGTCGATTATCCGGGCGGGCCGCTGGCCGGGATCGAGTTGCAGGAACGTCTGGAATCCCACGCCTTTATCCTCGGCGGCAGCGATTACAAGGCGCCGGCGCAACTGGTTGGCGACTTCATCAACGACATTCCTTCGACCGAACTGGGCGAAGTCGAACCGTCGTACAAACCGGGTGTGGCGCTGGGTGATCTGGCCTTGGCCTTGCCGGATTTTGCCATCGAGGCAATCCGCGAAGCGTTGCCGGCGTTCGAGAAGCAGATTCGCGGTTACTCGTTGCACGATGCGGTGTTGACCGGGATCGAGACCCGCACTTCCTCGCCGCTGCGCATTACCCGTAACGAGACGCTGCAGAGCATGAACGTCAAAGGCTTGTTCCCGGCCGGTGAAGGCGCGGGTTATGCGGGCGGGATTCTGTCGGCGGGTGTGGACGGGATTCGCATTGCTGAAGCCGTGGCGCGCGATATTCTCGGCCTGACTGACTGACACAAAACCCTGTAGGAGTGAGCCTGCTCGCGATAGCGGTAGTCCATTCAACATCAATGTTGAATGTTATTCCGCCATCGCGAGCAGGCTCACTCCTACAGTTGATTTCGGTGTGTCAGATATTGGCACGCAGGACTGAAGTCGGCAGCGCCTCACCGCGCTCGGCACTCGCCGCCACCGCTTCGATCAACCCAGCCAGCTCATACCCCTGCGCCTGCAGCCAATCCTGATCGTAATACGTGTCGGCATACCGCTCGCCGCCATCGCACAGAATCGCCACGATCGACCCCGACTCCCCCGCCGCTTGCATCTGCTGCGCCGCCATCAAGGCGCCGATCAGATTGGTCCCGCTCGATCCGCCGACATGCCGGCCCAGACGCTGCGCCAGATAATGCATGGCCGCCAGCGACAAGGCGTCCGGCACCTTGACCATCGCATCGATCACCTTGGGCAGAAACGACGCCTCAACGCGAGGCCGGCCAATGCCTTCAATGCGCGAACCGCAATCCAGACGCAAACTGGCATTGCCAGTCTGGTAGTAATCGAAGAACACCGAACGCTCGGCATCGGCGCACAACACGCGAGTGCAATGCTGGCGATAGCGCACGTAACGACCGAGGGTAGCGGTGGTGCCGCCGGTGCCCGGACTGGAAATCAGCCAGCTTGGTTCCGGGTGCTTTTCGTAGCGCATCTGCTGGAAAATCGATTCGGCGATGTTGTTGTTCGCACGCCAGTCAGTGGCGCGCTCGGCGTAGGTGAACTGATCAATGAAATGGCCATCGTGCTCACGGGCCAGACGCTCGGATTCGGCGTAGATCTGCGTCGGATCTTTTACCAGATGGCTTTTGCCGCCATAGAACTCGATCTGCGCGATCTTCTCTTTGGAGGTGGTCGCTGGCATTACGGCAATGAATGGCAAACCGAGCATCCGCGCGAAATACGCCTCGGAAATCGCCGTCGAACCACTGGACGCCTCGATCACCGGCGCACCAGGTTTCAGCCAGCCGTTACACAGCGCGTAGAGAAACAGCGAACGGGCCAAGCGATGTTTAAGACTGCCGGTCGGATGGCTGGACTCATCCTTGAAGTACAACTCGATGCCCGCAAAACCTGGTAGCGGCAAAGGGATCAGGTGGGTGTCGGCGCTGCGCTGAAAATCCGCTTCGATGATGCGGATGGCTTCGCGGGCCCACTGTCGGTTGTCGCTCATGGTGATGGTTCTCGTTGAATCGGCAGGAGATGAACCTGTTCGAAAGGCTCACTCATCAGCTTAGGAAAATTCCGATAGCGCGCACAGATACAGCTGAGTCTCAATATGTCAGGCAACTGCTAGGCTCAGCGTGGCTTGGGCCAGACACCTTGTAACGACATATAACAAAAAAGAATATAACTTTTGTTTTAACAACTAACAGTACGGGTTAGGGTGTCCCACCTTTTTGACGATTCGATGGAGAGCGACCTTGCCTCTGCGTAGCACTTTCACGCGTTTCTTTCAGTTGGAAGCTGCCAGCGGTCTGTTATTGATCGCCGCAGCCGTCCTGGCCCTGATTATCAACAACTCGCCGCTGTCGTGGCTGTACACCGGCCTGCTCGACACCCCCGTGGTGGCGCAGATCGGTGCGTTGAAAATCGCTAAACCCCTGCTGCTGTGGATCAACGACGGTCTGATGGCGATGTTCTTCCTGCTTATCGGCCTGGAAGTGAAGCGCGAAGTCCTCGACGGCCAACTGTCAAAGCCCTCGCAAATCGTCCTGCCCGGCGCGGCAGCGATCGGCGGCATGCTGGTACCGGCGCTGATCTACTGGTTCCTCAACCGTGACAACCCGGCAGCCCTTGATGGCTGGGCGATTCCGACCGCGACCGACATCGCCTTCGCCCTCGGCGTATTGGCCTTGCTCGGCAAGCGTGTGCCGGTATCGCTGAAACTGTTCCTGATGACCCTGGCGATCATCGATGACCTCGGTGCCATCGTGATCATCGCGATCTTCTACTCCGGCGAACTCTCGACCCTGTCGCTGGGTCTGGCGGCGGCCTGCATTGCGTCGCTGGTGGCGATGAACCGGCTCGGGGTGGTCAAACTCGGGCCCTACATGATCATCGGTCTGATCCTCTGGGTTTGTGTACTCAAAAGCGGAGTGCACGCGACGCTGGCCGGCGTGACCCTGGCCTTCTGCATTCCACTGCGCACGAAAAACGCCGAGCCGTCGCCACTGCTGACCCTGGAACATGCGCTGCATCCGTGGGTGGCCTACGGCATCCTGCCGCTATTCGCCTTCGCCAACGCTGGCCTGTCGCTGAGCGGCGTCACCATGGAAAGCTTCACCCATCACGTGCCGATGGGTATTGCGGTCGGCCTGCTGCTGGGCAAGACCGTCGGTGTGTTCGGTCTGACCTGGCTCGCGGTCAAAACCGGCATCGCCGCCCTGCCGCAAGGCGCCAACTGGGGTCAGGTGCTGGGCGTGGCGATCCTCTGCGGCATTGGCTTCACCATGAGCCTGTTTGTCGGCTCGCTGGCGTTTGAGCCGGGTGTGAGTGACTACGCAGGCATGGACCGGATGGGCATTTTGACCGGGTCGATTCTGGCGGCGTTGATTGGTTATGCGGTGACGGCGGCGGCGAGTCGCCGGAATACTCTGCAAAACGTCTGAAACGCTTCCTTAAGAAATCATAGCCCTTCTATATAGAGGGGCTTGGCTCTGAACCTTGCAAGTGTGCTATATCTTTCATTGACAGCCACACCTACGCAACATCGTTTCTGGAGTCATCCATGTCACGTAAAGCAGAAAAACGCCCAATGACGGACGATCAGATTTCCGTACAGGAATCGCGAATTCCGGATATCGCTCTGAAGGCATTCAGCAACGCGTACAAGATGGCGCTCGCCAATGGCGCCGCGGTGCTCGTTGCTAAAGATGGTCAGCTGTTTGAAGTGACAGAGAAGAGTTCTGTCGCTTTGCGCACAATCGGTACCTACGGAAACCTGAAAAGCGGCACTCGCCTGCACATCAACAAATCCTCGAAACAGGTCACTTCTTGAGCACACCGAGAATACGGATATTCGCTGGGCCCAACGGGTCAGGAAAAAGCACTTTCAATCGACTGGTTCCCGCGCATTTGCTGGGCAACTACATAAATCCTGATGACATAGAGCGCTCAATCAAAGATACCGGTTTTTTTGACTTCACCTCTTATCGTATCGAAGACCACAAGAAGACATTTTTGAGTTTTTCCGTGAGCACGCTTTGCTCAAGAAAGCCCCTCACTCATTGGCAAAGCTGGATTCTCTGACAATTGACGGTGAACGGCTCAGCTTCGCAAATACTGAAATCGACTCCTACGTCGCATCAGCCCTTTCCGACTTCATACGAAGATCTTTGATCAAAGAGCGCATCAGCTTTACGTTTGAAACCGTCATGTCGTCCTCTGACAAGGTCAAACTGCTCGCTGAAGCTCACGCCTCCGGTTACAGAGTGTATGTTTACTACGTCGCTACCGCCGATCCTCAGATCAACATTGCCAGGGTCGCCTATCGAGTCTCACAAGGCGGGCACAGCGTTCCCCCTGAAAAAATAGAAGCGCGGTATTGGAGATCTTTGGAGCTTCTATCTGATGCCATCCTGACCTCCAACAGAGCTTATATTTTCGATAACTCGGATGAAGGTAGCGAGGGCCTCACGCAGATTGCGGAAATCACTGATGGCGAGTTGATTGAAATCAAATCAGATACTCAGCCACCGTGGTTCAAAGAGTTCGTGCTCGACAAATTACTGTAGTGCGCTGAACGAATTTTTCCTGAGGGCTCAATCCTCTGAGTCTCGAACAACAGCCTATCTACAGATCAGAATCCGTCGAACAATCCCCACGTCTTTAGAGACGCGTCCTACAGCCACCATTTTCCTCCTTCGTTAACGTTGCGCAGCCCTTTGCGAAGGGCTGTCGATGGATGAGCGAAAGGACGATCAGTGGCTCGCAACAAGGAGATTCCTCGGGCTCAAAACCCACCGCAAGGCGACGGGCATCACGTCACCTACCGCCATATGACGGCCACTGAACTGGCCGAGCGCGACGCCAGACAAAACGCTTACGACGGCATGCTGGCGCGGCAGGAGGCTTTCGAGCGCAGCCGTGAGGTGGCGGTCAAAAAGACAGAGGCCGTTCGTGCCGGCTGCGTATTCGCCAAGTCCTGCAAATTGCCGGATGCGATTATCGATTACTCCAGTCCTTCGGGGATGGTGCCGACTGACAGCCTGAAGGATTACGGCGACCTGATCCTGCTAGGCGCGCGTGAGGCCGATGAAAACGGCGCAGTTCCTCTAAAGAAAATCGGTGCGACAGCTATTCCAGTTGGGTTTGGCAGTCTGGCGTTGGCGGGATCGGTGTTTGAAGCACTGCCCGCTGCTTTATCTAGTGCGGCTGTTGCGCCTTTAGTTGGTTTGGTTGCGCTGTTCATGCCATCGAGCCTTGGTGACAGCGCGCTCTATACCGACGAACAACTGCGTGGACTTGAACAGGCGCGAACGCGTGTTCGGTTGAGGGTCGAACAGCAGGCCGACGGCTGCCTGAAGGGCTACGGCTTCTACACCGGCAAGAATCGCGATTGGGAAATGGTTGATGTCGTGCAGTTCAAGTTGCGTGGCAGCCAGTTCATTGCTGACTTGGGCGAAGGCGTAGAACTGATCTGGACGCCTGCTGTAGATGGCTCGGACATCCTTGGTATTCCCGCGCTGGAGGCTGCACCGCAGGCACCGAACATCTGGGTTTATCCGCCGACGAAAGCGGCAGAAGGGATTCTGGTTAACCCGGTTTATCCGCCGGAGTACCGGGATTTTATTCTGGTGTTTCCCCCTAACTCCGGGGTTCGGCCGGTTTATATTGTTCTAAATGTTCGACGCCACGGTACCGCCGAAGCTGGACATACCTACCATCCTGCTCCCGAAACACGCGATATCACTGCATTTCCCGGTTTGAGAAGAGCAAAAAAGAAAACCCCATACGCGGGTGGTCTCCGAGATCGCTGGACGGATGCGAAAGGCAGAACAATATATGAATGGGATTTTCTACATGGAGAACTTGAGACGTACCGGGCAAGTGATGGCACTCACTTGGGATCGTTCGACCACAAAACCGGTAAGCAGTTAGATCCGCCAAAAAAGAAGAAACGCAGCATTAAGAAATTTCTATGAGGGGTCTATGGGATTAAGAGCCAGGCTTGAATGGTATGACAAGAAAACTGAACTGGGCGAAGGAGAAGAGTTATCGAAAGACTTCGGTGACGACGGTTCAATTATCGAATCACTTGGAATGCCAATCGAAAATAATGTGAACAACGGAGGATTCGATGTGCCCTCGCAATGGGTCAATATCCTGCAACCCCATTTTAGACAAACCATTGATTTATCCTCTTTCGACTTTCAGGTCGCTTTCGTCTACCGCGACCATTGGTAAGCGACCAACAAAAAACCCCGACCAGTCACCTGATCGGGGTTTTCTTTACCCCGAATTCCGCTTAGTGCGAAACGCGGCTGGTCCCGCCAACGGTGGAGATGCGCACGCGCTCGCCAACGCGGAACACTTCATTCTCCTGAACCTGCTGCACGTAGGCACGCATGCTGCCGTCGTCTTCACGCACGGTGATTTCCACACCCTGGGTACGGGTCAGACCTTCTTCAGTCGCCGAGCCGATCAGGCCACCGGCCACCGCACCGATGACCGCAGCAACGATGCTGCCCTTGCCGCCGCCGATAGCGCTGCCGCCAACACCGCCGACTGCCGCACCGGCGAGGCCGCCGATCGGGGTTTTGGTGCCTTCGATCTTGACCGGGCGCAGGGATTCGATGGTGCCCATGCGAATCGTCTGCACGCGACGCGCTTCGTCACGGGAGTAGGAGTCACCGGTCAGGCTCGATTGGCAGCCGGTAAGCAACATCGCCATCGTGGAAAAGGAAGCAACCAGCAGAACAGACTTACGCATAGCATCAACTCCAAAGAAACATATAGTCATTAAACTCCGTGGCTTGACGCCTGTCACGACGCAGCCCGGACAAATTCGCTTTCATTCAGGCGCGGTACAGACGCCGCACGCATTCCCTGACATAGCCCTACAGTAGCGCCAAATTGCCGATTCTGCGCCACCCGACCCCAGGATTTTCATGGATTACTTCATCATCGTCGTCACCACGGCCGCCGGTTTGTACTTCCATTGGTGGTTGTACGTGCGGATCAAACGCTGGATGGATCGCGACCTGGCGCTGTCATTGGCCGGCAAGGACGAGGGCAAACGCGCCTTCATGCTCGAACAGTTGGCGAACGCTTAGGCGCAGAAGATCAAGCGCCGGGATCTGCCGAAGTGGCTGGAGGCCGCAGCGGCAGGCTATCCCGCTCGGTAGACTGTTCAGGGTGCCAGACGTTCAAGAATCCAGTCGGCGCCCTGCACACGGTAGTTGAGGCGATCGTGCAGACGGCTCGGACGGCCCTGCCAGAACTCGATGCGCTCAGGCAGCAAGCGGTAACCGCCCCAATGTTCGGGGCAGTCGGGTTGGCTATCGGAGAAACGCTGTTCGGTGGCTTTGAGCAGATCTTCCAGTTCACCGCGCCCGTTGATCACCCGGCTCTGCGGTGATGCCCAGGCACCGAGACGGCTGCCCAGCGGACGCACCTGATAATACGCATCGGACTCCGCAGGGGTGACCTTCACCACCCGCCCTTCGATGCGCACTTGGCGCTCGAGGGTCGGCCAGAAGAAGGTCATGGCAGCGAACGGGTTGGCCGCCAGATGCTGGCCCTTGGCGCTGTCGTAGTTGGTGAAGAAGGTGAAGCCCTGCTCGTCCAGCCCCTTGAGCAGCAGAATGCGGCAATGCGGTCGCCCAGCCATGTCGACCGTGGCCAGGGTCATGGCGTTGGCTTCCACCGGTGCCTGTTCGGTTTTCACCGCGTCGGCGAACCACTGATGGAACAACGCAAACGGCTCGGCCGGGGCTTGCGCCTCGGTCAGACCATCCCGGGTGTAATCACGACGCATATCTGCCAGAGCCTGGGTCATGGCGCATTCCTTTTCGTTAGCGGATCACTTCTTGGTGGTATCGGTCGCGGCGACTTTCTTGTCGGTCGCGGCGGCTTTGGCTGGTGCAGTTTTCTTCGCTGGGGCCTTGGCTGGAGCTTTTTTCGCTGGAGCCTTGGCAGCGGTTTTCTTGGCCGGAGCCTTTTTGGTTGCCGGAACAGCAGCTTTTTTCGCCGCAGGAGCCGGGGTTACCGGTTTGGCAGCTGGCTTGACGTCTTGCGCCGCGACCAGGGTCACCGGCTTCGGCGCGGGCATGTTGTACTTGCTCAGCAGCGCGACCATGGTGTTCTGTGGGGTCACCAGCAGTTCGACACGACGGTTCAGGGCACGACCTTCAACGCTGTCGTTGGCGGCGCGCGGCGCTTCGGAACCCATGCCGCGCAGCATCAGGCGATCACGCTGCAAGCCGCTGAGACGGAAGATCGCCGCAATGGACTGGGCACGTTCCTGGCTCAGTTTGATGTTGGCAGGCGCGGCACCACTGGAATCGCTGTGGCCAAGAACCAGCACGGCGGTTTTCGGGTCGGCTTCAAGGATTTTTGCTACACGAGTGAACGGGCCAAGGGTGACCGGCAGCAGCATGGCTGGACGATCCGGGTTGAACGAGCCTTCGACGGGGGCAGTCACGACCAGCACGTTTTCACGGCGTTCGAGTTGCAGGTTGCTGTCCTTGACCGCTTCACGCAGGCGCGGCTCGTAGTCATCCAGCCAGGCTTGAGTGACTTTCGGATCGGGCATCGGCACCGCTTTAGTGGTCGGCTGATCCTTGCCGCCGAACGGCCACCACCATTTGCTGCCGGTATCGGCGTCAGCCTTGGCCACGGCAACCGGTTTCCTGGCTTCAGGCGCTACTTCTGCCTTCATGTCAGCTTTGGCGGCTTCGTCATCGGAACCGAACGGCCAGTACCAAGGGTTGCTGCTTTCAGTTTTGGCCACCGGTGCAGTCGCCGCCGGCTTCAAAGGCGCCGGAGCCGGCTCCTTGGCCGCCACTTTGTCGGAAGAACCGAACGGCCACCAACTGCTGCCGTCCGCATCGTTTTTAGGGGTCTGTGCGCAACCGGTGATCGCTACACACAGGGCCAGGGCGAGGGTCTTTTTCGATGACATTGAAAATCCACAAAATGAAGTAATGAAAAATCAGAGCACTTTCGCCCGGATAAACAGCCGTTTTGAAACGAAAAACCGCTTGAGGTTCCGACCCTGGGACCTCGGATGAAACTTTACAGACAAGTGGCAAGTACCCGCGCGAGCTTCTGCGCACGCGGATCCATCAAGACGTATGGCCCAAGGGTATTTGTCACAAAACCGAAGGCGACATCATGCTCAGGATCAGCAAAACCGATGGAACCGCCCGCGCCCGGATGGCCGAATGCACGAGGACCGAGGCCGTAGGTAGCGTTGGGCACGTCCGGTTGATCGAGCATGCAGCCCAGACCGAAACGGGTCTGGGTCAACAGTGTCTTGTCTTCGCCGAGGCTGTGTTCGCGGGTCAGCTCTTCAAGCATGTCGCTTTCGAGCAGACTGCCGTCGAGCAGGCCCGCGTAGAAACCGGCCAGACTGCGCGCATTGCCGTGGCCATTGGCCGCCGGTTGCTGCATGCGCCGCCATTCCGGTTTGTTGGTGCTGGTGAGCACTGAAGGTGGGTTGGTAAAAGCGCGGGTGGTCATCGCGGCGGGCTCGCGCATGGTCACCTGCAGCAGGCGTTGCGCGGCGGCATCGCCAGCGTTGCCCTTGCCGCGGGCAATGTGCGCCACGCGGTGGAACTCTTCGTCAGCCAGACCGACATGAAAATCCAGACCCAGAGGTTTAGCGACACGAGCGACGATGGATTCACCCGGCCCACGACCGTCGGCGCGGCGCAGCAGCTCGCCGATCAGCCAGCCGTAAGTGATTGCGGCGTAACCGTGGCCAGTACCTGGCGTCCACCATGGCGCTTCGGCCGCAAGAGCGTCGACCATGGTTTGCCAGTCATACAGCGCTTCCGGCGCCAGCAATTCACGCAGAGCTGGCAGACCGGCCTGGTGGCAGAGCAATTGGCGCAGGGTCACGGATTCTTTGCCGGCGGCGGCGAATTCCGGCCAGTAGCGCGCAACCGGAACATCCAGTTGCAGCTTGCCTTCGCCGACCAGTTGCAGCGCGGTGACCGCAGTAAACGTTTTGGTGCAGGAGAACAGATTGGCAATGGTGTCGCTGTGCCAGGCCTCGGCGCCGTCCTTGTCAGCAGTACCGGACCAGAGGTCGAGGACAGTCTCTCCGCCGACCTTGATGCACAGGGCTGCGCCGCGTTCCTGGGGATCGTCGAACAGTGCGGCGAAGGCTTCGCGCACCGCTTCGAATTGAAGCTCGTAATGTCCCTGAATCTGCACCCGCAACTCCCCCGCGAAAACGCTCTACAAAGTGGCCCGCATTGTTCCAGCCCTTGAGGGATTTGGGAACAGCTGCGGGCCAGACGGTTAAAAGCCAAGTCAAAAGATCGCAGCCTGCGGCAGCTCCTACATGGATTGCGTTTCCATGTAGGAGCTGCCGCAGCTGCGATCTTGTTAGAGCATCACAGGTTAGTGACCATTGCCGGAATGACCACCGGCATGCCCTGCCCCCGGACCTTTACCGGCTTCGCCTTTGCGGCCGCCCTCAGCCTCATGCCCCGCTGCGGCGGCCGCTTTCTCAGCCTCTTTGCCAAGCTGATCAAGCGCCTGCAAATTGCTCTTGCGCACCGATTCGACGAAACCCTGATACGGCAGATCTGTCACCCCGACCAGACCGAAATGACCGTTCTCGCCATCCAGCAAACGCCCGGTCACCGGTTGATCCAGATACTGGAACCAGTGCACGCCGACAATCGAAGGCTCGCTCAAGGCCTGCTTGAGGAAATTGGCATACGCCGGGCCACGATCCTCTTCCTTGCTCAGTTGCGTCACGCCGCCCCAGAACGGGCCGCGATCAGCGGAGCCGAAGTTGAACTCGGTAATCAACACCGGTTTGTCCAAAGCCCCCAGCGCGGCAAAGTCATAACCATCCTGCGGCGTGAGCGTGTACATATTGAAACTCAGCACATCGCAATACTGCGCGCAGGACGCCACGGCTTCCGGGGTGCTGATCGCAAAGCGCCCGCCCAACAGCATCTGATTCGGCGCGTGCCATTTCAGCGAATCGGAGATGGTCTTGAAGTAGGTGTCGGCAAAGACCTTCTGGAAATATTTGAAGTCCGCTTCGATTTCCGGGTGTTCGGGATTCGGCAATGGCGGCACAAAACCCGGGTCTTCCATCAGCTCCCACGCCGGCAGATCAATGCCCCATGCCTTCGACAACCCGGCCTGATTGCGGTACTTGTCGCGCAACTGCTTGAGGAACGCGCGCTTGGCCGGCACGTCGGTGGTCATCTTCAACGTGCCGTAAGCCAAGGCGTAACGCGATTTCGGATCGTCGCCCGGCCCGGCCCAGGCCAATTCGTTGTCAGCGTAATAACCGATCAGCCAAGGATCATCGCGATGGTCGCGGGCGGCGATGGCCACGGCACGCTCGGTGGCCATGGCGAAACGCGGATCGAACGGATCCGGCATGCCGCCCCACCAGTCGCTGCCGGTGCTGATGCTGGTGTAGTCGCCGACAATCGACAGCGGCAAGGTGTACGGCACGCGTTCGGCTTCACTGAGCGAATCGGCGCTCCAGTTGCCGACCGTGTTGAAACCCCAGGCTTGCAGGCGATCAAGCGTGTGGTTGGCCCACTGCGACTCATCAATAGTTGCTTTGCACGGTGCGGCAGCCGGTTCGCTGGCCACTTGCACGGTTTCAGTCTTGGCCGCTTCGGCGACGCCTGACTTCGGCTCAGCCGGCACAGCGACAGGTTCTGATGCCTTGGCGGCAGCGCTTTCTGCCGCTTCAGTCTTCGCCGCTTCAGCGACCCCGGATTTACTCTCGCTGTCCCCTTTGCACGGCTCGCCGTACACGCGCTGCAGGTTGGCGCCGTAGAAGTCATACCAACGCCCGTTGCCGTAGCCTCGACCTTGATCTGCGCCATTGCCGCCACGGTTGTCGCCTTCACCAAAGTGACTGGCCAGCGGCTCATCCGGTTTCGGCAAGGATTCGAACATGAATTCGCGACCCGCCACATAAGTCTGGCTGACGTCCGGGCTGACAGTGTTGACGCCGAGGGAGTAGAACGGATGCCCCTCAGGCGTGACCAGGTACCAGCGGCCGTCACGTTTTTCGGTGCGGAAGAAACCGCTGGCCTTGAACGCCGGGCCTTTGCTCCAGCCACCGAACTTGTCCAGCGATGACTTTTCGCGCTCGGCCAGCCAGGTTTTCAGCTGTTGCTGTTCCTTGGCGGCAGCGGATTTAAGCTGTTCATCGTTAGCGATTTTTTCTGGCCACTTGCTGCGAGTCGATTGCCCGTAAGCGTCGACCAGATTGCCATACACCGCTTGGCTGACCGACTCGCCGTCCTGCACGCCGAAACGCTCAAGCAGCAAGCTCTGCGCGACTTTCGGCTGATCCATCGACAAACTCACCGACACTACTTGGCTGCGATCAATCTCGCCGCTGCTGCTGGCCAGCAAAATGCGCTGACCATCGACAGTCATCGGCATCGGCGGGCCGGCCTTCATGCCTTGGCTCAACGGCGCAGTAGCCACTAGTGGCACCAGCAACGTCTGCGCAGGACCGGCCGGCAGATCGACGCGGCTGACCAGTGTGCGGCCGTCATTGCTCTGGATTTGCACGTAAACGGTAACCGCCCAGTTCATCGCACTCTGCAGGCGCAGGGTCATCATCCCCGACTGCGACCAGTCCCACGCACCGGTTTGCGGCGTCAAACGCAAGGTCGGGCGGGCCACCGGGTTGAAGATCACACGGCGCAGCACTTCGCCCTCGGGGGTTTGCTCGGCGTTGGCTTGCGGCAGATCAGCATTTTCGGTGGCGATTTTCACCACGTCGGCAGGACGGACAAAGTTGAACAGGGTCTGCTGCCCCGCAGGCGCCGCGAGTAGCGGCGTGGCGAAGATCAAGGCGAATACGGCAGGCAACGAACGGCGGATCATAAGAACGGAGTTCTCCCTAACGACCAACATTGGCCAATGGAAAAGTGATGGCAGAGAGATAGACAACACGGCGGGCAAAACTGCCCACCGTTGTCTCAGGATATTTCACGACGGAAAGGCGGCAACGCATTGAGGATCGCCTTGCCATAGCGCTGGGTGACCAGGCGCCGATCCAGCAAAGTGATGGTGCCGCGGTCTTCTTCGGTGCGCAGCAGACGCCCGCAAGCCTGAACCAGCTTCAGCGAGGCATCGGGCACGGAGATTTCCATGAACGGATTGCCGCCACGGGCCTCGATCCACTCCGACAGCGCCGCTTCGACCGGATCATCCGGCACCGAAAACGGGATCTTGGCGATTACCACGTGCTCGCAGTAGGCACCCGGCAAGTCGACACCCTCGGCGAAACTGGCGAGACCGAACAGCACGCTGGAATCACCGCCATCGACCCGCGCCTTGTGCTTGTTCAGGGTTTCCTGTTTCGACAGGTTGCCTTGAATGAACACTTGCTTGCGCCAGTCGCGATCGAGGCCGTCGAACACGTCCTGCATCTGTTTGCGCGAAGAGAAAAGCACCAGGGTGCCGCGCGAACCTTCGACCAGGTCCGGCAGCTCACGAATGATCGCTGCCGTGTGTGCGGCGGCATCGCGTGGATCGGCCTTCAGATCGGGCACGCGCAGCACACCGGCGTCGGCGTGATGGAACGGGCTCGGCACCACCGCGGTGACGGCTTTTTTCGGCAGACCGGCGCGCATGCGGAAGCGATCGAAAGTGCCCAAAGCAGTCAATGTTGCCGATGTAACGAGACAACCGTAAGCGACATTCCACAGGCTACGGCGCAAGGTTTCCGCCGCCAGAATCGGGCTGGCGTTGACCTCGATGTCGAACAGCGAACCGCTTTCGGCCAGGGTCAGCCAGCGCGCCATTGGGGGGCTGTCTTCCGGATCTTCGGCGGTGAACGCCGTCCACAATTCCCAGTTGCCGGAGGCGCGAGACAACAGGCTGCCGAACAGCGGATACCACTCTTCGGCCTGATTGCTGGCGATGCCGATGTTGACCTCGCCGTCCATGCCTTCCTTGAGCAGGTCGGTCAGGCGCGTGAACAGATCATTGAGGCGCGAAAAGCCCTTTTTCAGCTCGATGCCCATTTCGCGGATGTGCTCGGGAATCACCCCGGCGACAAAACGATAACGCGGCCGCTCACGGCCCTCGACATCTTCGCCGGGCTTGAAGTCGGCAACCTGCTCGCAGGCGCTGAACATGAACTGTTGCTGGGCCTTGATCTCCCGCGCCAGTTCCGGCACTTGTTCGATCAACTTGCCGAGATCGCCCGGCAGCGGATGCTGGGCCAGCAGCTTGGTCAGGTTTTTCGCCGTGGTTTCCAGCCAGTCGGCAGTGGAACGCAGGCGCGTGTAGTGAGCGAAGTGGCCGATCGCCTTGTCCGGCAAGTGATGGCCTTCGTCGAACACGTAAATGGTGTCGCGCGGATCGGGCAGTACCGCACCGCCGCCCAAAGCGAGGTCAGCCAGGACCATGTCGTGGTTGGTGACGATCACGTCGACCTTGCCCATGCCTTCGCGGGCCTTGTAGAAGGCGCACTGGCCGAAGTTCGGGCAATGACGGTTGGTGCACTGGCTGTGATCGGTGGTCAGACGCGCCCAATCGGCGTCTTCCAGCGCATTTGGCCAACTGTCACGATCGCCGTCCCACTTATTGCCGGCGAGTTTCTCGATCATGCTGGTGAACAGCTTCTGACTGGCCTCATCGACCTCGATCTTGAAGCCTTCTTCTTCGAACAGCTGCGCGGTGGCAGTTTGCGCGTGGCCTTCCTGCAGGAGCATGTCGAGTTTGGACAGGCACATGTAGCGGCCACGGCCCTTGGCCAGCGCGAAGCTGAAGTTCAGCCCGCTGTTGCGCATCAGGTCAGGCAAATCCTTGTAGACGATCTGTTCCTGCAGCGCCACGGTCGCGGTGGCGATGACCAAGCGTTTGCCGGCGAGCTTGGCGGTCGGAATCGCGGCCAGGCTGTAGGCCACTGTCTTGCCGGTACCGGTGCCGGCTTCCACCGCAACAATCGCGGGGTCGCCACTGCGCCGGCCTTCGTCGTCGGTGTCGATATCCCCGAGGACTTTGGCGATTTCAGCGATCATCAGGCGCTGGCCGTAACGCGGCTTGAGGCTCTTGGCCTCTAGAAAACGCGAGTAGGCGCCCTGGATCGTGGTTTTGAGTTCAGTGCTGATCATGAATTTTCGGGCGCAAAAAACGCTGGATAAATTTTCAGTGGTTTCGGATGGCGGCTATCATACCCCGCTAATTAATCCCGCGCAGAACGGAGTGCCCCAATGACACCTTTTAGCCTCGTCTATCCCCTGCATGTGCTGTCCGCCCTGGTCTGGGTCGGCGGCATGTTTTTCGCCTGGATAGTCTTGCGCCCGGCGGCTGTGAAGGCCCTCGATGGCCCTGCCCGGCTGACCTTGTGGGTGGAAGTGTTTCAAGGTTTTTTCCGCTGGGTCTGGGTTGCGGTGATCCTGCTGCCGATCAGCGGCGTGGGCATGTTGCATTTGCAGCAGGTCGGGTTCGAGACCGCGCCGAAATATGTGCAGGTGATGATGGGCTTGTATGTGGTGATGACGGCGCTGTTTATCCGCATTCAGGGGTTGATGCTGCCGGAGCTGCGGAAAGCGGTGGAAGCGAAGGACTGGCCGGCGGGTGCGGCGGTGCTGGGGCGGATTCGGCGGGTGGTGGGGCTTAATCTGATTGTCGGGCTGGTGCTGGTGGCGATTGCGGCGGCAAGACCGTGATCGTTCCCACGCTCTGCGTGGGAATGCCGCAAGGGACGCTCTGCGTCCAGTGACGCGGAGCGTCACGGGCTGTGTTCCCACGCGGAGCGTGGGAACAATCAGTGATCTTACAGGCGCTGCACAGTCACAGCCCCCGCCGCCCCCACCGGCCCAGGCTGTCCATCCGCCCCGGCCTTGCCGTTCTTGCCGCCATCGGCGCGGTACACCAGACAACCCTTGGACTTGCCGCCCTTGCCTGCCTTGCCGCCAACACCCGCCGGGCCACCGGCACCGCCAGCAACATTGACCTTGATCAGCTCGGCCGGAAATTCGCGCGGCACTTCAAGGCGCACCAGCGCCCCCGGTGCGCCTGGCTGCCCGTCCCTGCCGTTGCTGCCATCAAACCCGTGCCCGGCCGAGCCATAGGTGCAGCCCGGGTCTTCACCGTTGCCGCCGTCCAGCCCGACAAAACCCGGCGCGCCGGTGCCGCCACGGGCATCGCCCAACAGTTGCGGCGCGTTCAACGCCTTGAATTGCAGATTCAGATTGCGGCCGGCTCGGGCGGCTTTTTCATAAGTGCCCGGCGCTCCACGCGCAGTAATCTGGCTGCCATCGCTCAGCTCTGCGCGAACGACCTTCATGTCCAAAGCGTTCTCGCCCGGAACGATCGCGATGCGTGCTTCATGGCCAAGACGCAACTCACCGACACTCAACTCGGTCACGTTGGCCGGAATCAGCAGCGTGCCGTAATCAGCGACTTCGAGTTTCTCCAGTTGCAAGGTACTGGCGGTGTTGGGCAGGCGCATCAGCGAATTGGTTTCGACGCTGACCACTTGGGCGCAGGCCAAAGGGCTGATGAATGCAGCGAGCAAGCAAAGTTTACGCATGGGAAGAAGCCTCCGGAGCGGCCGGGGCCGGGATGGTTTGCAGGTGGAATACGCCGAACAACAGGATGCGGCCACGGTCACGCCAAGGGTGCGGACGGCCTTTGAGGCTGCGGTTGCACAGCAACACTTCGAGTACATGGATCAGCAACAACAGACCGCCGGCCAGATTGACCAACAGATTCAACGGATGTACGAACGGCACCAGCTGATTGGCCAGCACCACGCAGCAGAACAGCAGGGTCAACAACCGCCCCAGCCCCCAGAACACTTTCATACGCTCCCCCGTGTTGCGAATTATTCTTTGGGCGCACAGTAACGGCTTCTGCGGGGGATAAGCCAGAGGGGCAATTGAAAAAAAACCTGTCGCCTGCCAAATGGCTGCCGAAACGACGCCGATCGTCGTCCGGCAGCTCTAGCCTGCGCCCTACAGACGCGTCCTAACGATTGATGTGCAACTCCACCCGGCGGTTCTGCGCGCGGCCTTCATCGGTGGCGTTATCGGCGACCGGCTCGCTTTCACCGCGCCCCTCACTGGTGAGTTTGTTCGGCGCCAGGCCCTGGCTCAGCAGATAAGCGGCGACACTGCTCGCACGCCGTTCCGACAATGCCTGGTTGTAGGCATCCGACCCTTTACTGTCGGTGTGACCGATGACCTTGATGCTCACCACGTCGGCATTGCGCAGTTTGTCCATCAGCGTATCGAGCTGGGCTTTGGCAGCCGGGGTCAGGTCGGACTTGTCGAAATCGAACAGCACATTGCCGGCATCGCTGAGTGTGATGACTTCCGTCTGCGGTGCAGGCTCCGGCACTTTTTCCGTGACCGGGTATTGCGGTAGAGGGCAACCACGGTGATCGACCGGGGTATTGGCCGGCGTATCCGGGCAACGGTCGCGGCGGTCGAACACGCCGTCGTCGTCTTCATCGCCGTCCTGGGCGTAACAGATCAGTCCGCCGGTGAGTATCCCCAGCGCCGCACCGCCGCCGGCCCAGCCAGCACTTTCAATGGCGCCGAGACCGCCACCGACCAGCCCGCCGATAAGGCTGCAGATCGGCCACGTACGTTGATTGAGGGGGGCATCGCCATCGCTGTGAGTGGCGCAACCGGTGAGCAAGCTGCCTAACAGCAGTACCGGCAAGACGGACCTTGAGAAAACAGTCATTGTGAAAGCTCCTGTGTCACCGGCCCATACCGGTTACACAGGAGTAAAGACCCGCATCCGCGACTGCACAAGCCGCGGATGCGAGAGGTCTAGCGGACGATTTTGATTTCGGTACGACGGTTTTGCGCACGACCGTCAGCGGATTTGTTGTCGGCCACAGGCTGGCTTTCACCCAGACCGGACACCGAAACGAAGCTGGCGCGCGGCACACCTTGCTGAATCAGGTAGTCCACCACCGAGTGGGCGCGACGATCCGACAGTTTCTTGTTGTAGGCATCGCTGCCCACGCTGTCGGTATGGCCGGTCACGGTCAGTTGTGCTGTAGAGGATTCCTGTTTCAGGCGCGTGGCGACCTTGTCGAGTACTTGCTTGTCAGGGCCGGTCAATGTGGCTTTGTCGAACTGGAAGTGCACATCACGGATGACAATGGTTTCTTCCTTGACCACTACAGCTTCTTCGACCACAGGTGCAGGCGTTGGTGGAGGGCAACCGTCAGCGTCGACCTGTACGCCTTTAGGCGTGCCCGGGCACTTGTCGCGACTGTCCGGCACGCCATCGCCATCTTCGTCGCCATCACCGTGCACCCAGCAATAAGCCGCTGCCGTGCCACCGATCAGCAACGCGCCGTAGCCGGCCCACGCCGAACTCTCGGTCGCGCCGAGACCGGCACCCACCACACCACCGACCGCCGCACAGGTCGGCCAGTCGGTTTTCTGCAAACCTGCACAACCAGTCAACACACTGGTTAGCAGAATCAAAGGTAATGCTGTCCGAACTATGCTCATCTGGTTTTCTCCTGAGGGATCGGCTTAGAACCGATTCAGGGAGTAAAGACCGGAGTTTTAATCTCCGCCAGCAATAGGCCACCGCTGTTTGCGAGCGTGTTCACAGGACTTTGACGCTTTTGCCGCAAACCCGCGAGACAGGGCGCTAGGCTCCAATGATAGAGCGCGCTAGTCTTGGCGGTCTGATTGAGGAGCTTCGATGAACGTCGCCATTTCTTCCCGCACGCCGCAACAGGCGTTGGCCGCTTTGCTGGATCGCTACGCACCGGCGCGTCTTTTGCTGATCGGCGCCAGCGAGTTTCCGGCCCTGAGCGCCTTTAAAGAGGCGCATCCTGACACCGTCGTCGCCCACGCCGCGCCCGGCGCCTTGCCTGCCGAACTGGCGGCGCAGCGCTTCGATCTGGCGCTGGTGGTCGATTGCCTGGAACATTTGCCCAAGCGCGATGGCCTGAATCTGTTGGGCGGGATTCGTAATCTCAATGCCAGCCGCATCGCGGTGCTGGCGGATCTGTCCGCCAGCGGTTGGCAGGAAACCGACTTCTATTCGCTGGCGCTGCAAGCCAGCGAACGCTTTCAACGCGACGATCAAGTGCTGACGCTGTTCACCTATGATCTGCTTGAATACAAACAAGTCCCCGACTGGCTCAATTCACGCTTCTGGGCCAATCCGGAAAACTTCGGGAAATACTGGTGGTAATGCAATGAGTACAGCCATTTGCCCTTGCGGCAGCGGCAATCTGCTGGATGCCTGCTGCGGCCATTATCACGACGGCCATCCTGCGCCGTGCGCCGAGGCACTGATGCGTTCGCGCTACAGCGCGTATGTGCTGGGGCTGATCGACTATCTGGTAGCGACTACCCTGCCCGCCCAGCAAACGGGGCTGGATAGGCAGTCGATCGGCAACTGGAGCGCGCAAAGTACCTGGCTCGGTCTTGAAGTAGAAAGTTCGGAGGTCTTTGGCGGCCAGCCGGAACACGCCTTCGTCACCTTCACCGCGCGCTGGCACGATGATCAGGGTGAACACAGCCATCGCGAGCGCTCCTCGTTCGTGCAGAACACCGGACGCTGGTACTTCATTGATCCGACAGTGCAAATGAAGCTGGGGCGCAATGACAGTTGCCCGTGCGCGAGCGGGCAGAAGTTCAAGAAGTGCTGTGCAGCGTATTTCGGCGCTTAAGATCAAAAGATCGCAGCCTGCGGCAGCTTCTAAAGAGGTAGGCGATCTCATGCAGGAGCTGCCGCAGGCTGCGATCTTTTAGGACTAGACTGAGCATCAAAGGGAGTTATCACATGCTCGGTCGCAGGCGCACATTTCAGTTCTTGATGCTTACGCTGGTACTCAACCTCGGCGGTTGTGCGTCGTGGTTCAGCGATGACAGCGTCGACCCCGCCGTGCACCTGGTAAAAGTCGAGGTGGTGCGCGCCAAGCTGCTCGAACAGAAATTCATCCTGCACTTTCGCATCGACAATCCCAATGACAGCGACCTGACCGTGCGCGGTCTCGAATACCGCATTCATCTGGCCGACATGTTGCTGGCCGAAGGCGAGCATGAACACTGGTTCACCGTCGGGCCCAGGCACAGCGCCTATTTCAAAGTGCCGATCCGCACCAACCTCTGGCCGAAGGTAAAAGACGTGGTGAAACTGCTGAAAAATCCGAATCAGCAGATTCCCTATCGTTTGCAGGGCGAAATGGAAACAGGTTTATTCATCGCCCACTACGTGCACCTTGAGCGCAATGGCGTGATAATCCCCGCCGATTTAATTCCGGAGCAACACCGATGACCCAGCAACCTCATGTCCATGGCCCAGACTGCAACCACGATCATGATCATGACCATCATCACGATCATGACCACGGCCACGTGCACGGCCCGAACTGCGGCCACGCCCACCAGGAACCGGTGCGCAATGCCCTGAAAGATGTCGGCCGCAACGATCCTTGCCCATGCGGCAACGGCAAGAAATTCAAGAAGTGCCACGGCGCGTGATGCCCGGGGCGGACAGTCGTTTCGCCTGACACACCGCTTTCGCGAGCAAGCTCGCTCCCACCGTTGATCTGCACTGAACATTTTTTTTGTGGACATCCGCAGGCCCTGTGGGAGCTGGCTTGCCAGCGATGAGGCCGGCACATTCAACATTGATGTCGCCTGTTACTCCGCCATCGCTGGCAAGCCAGCTCCCACAGGTTATCAGTCGGCTGCCAAAATCTGTGCAGCACTGACCACCGTCGCATACTCCCCCTGCAAATTCCCCAGCGACATTGCGTGCACCTCTTCCGCCGTGCGCAATGTGCCGAAATAATCGGCCTTGTCGAAGGTGAAACAGGCATCCTCCGCCACCCATGCATCAAACCCCAGATTCCCCGCCGTACGCGCCGTTGACTCCACCGAGTTGTTGGTCGCCACACCGACGATGACCAACTGCCCGATGCCCGCCTCGCGCAACTGCGCCTCTAATCCGCTGGCACAAAACGCATCCGGCACCTGCTTCTGAATCAGCCATTCGCCATCCTGCGGCAAAAACCTGTCCTGAAATTCCACCCCTTCCTGCTCGGGCCAGAACACCGAATCCAGCTCACGCGACAGATGCTGCACATGAATCACCGGCCTTGCACTACGCCGCCACAGCCCCAACAGATCAAGGATTCGCTCTTGCGCCTGAGGATTGTTTCTTCGCCCCAAACGCGGCTGCAGGATGCCTTTTTGCTGGTCGATGATGATCAGTGCAGCGTTGGCCTGAAGCTCCATGGCGATTTTTCTCATGTGGGGTCATTGAATTTGCCCCAGTTCAGCATCACCTCTTCCAGTCAGGCAAGCTTTCGAATGCACACGGGATCACCTGACGCCGGCGTTTGCTGTCCGCACGCAAGTCCATTTCTGCTTTGGAGTTCTCCATGATCGACCTGTATTACTGGACCACCCCCAACGGCCACAAGATTTCCCTGTTCCTTGAAGAAGCCGGCCTGCCGTACAACGTGCACCCGATCAACATCAGCCAGGGTGAGCAGTTCCAGCCACACTTTCTGAAGATCGCGCCGAACAACCGCACCCCCGCCATCGTCGATCACGAGCCGGCTGACGGTGGCGAGCCGTTGTCGCTGTTCGAATCAGGGGCGATTCTTTTATATCTGGCGGAAAAAACCGGCCAGTTCCTGCCCAAAGACCTGCGCGGTCGGCAGACGGCCCTGCAATGGTTGTTCTGGCAAATGGGCGGCCTCGGGCCGATGGCCGGGCAGAATCATCACTTCAGCCAGTTTGCGCCGGAGAAAATCCCCTACGCGATCAAACGCTACATTGATGAAACCGCGCGGCTGTATGGCGTGCTGGACAAACAATTGGCCAACAACGACTTCGTCGCCGGCAGCGAATACAGCATTGCCGACATGGCGATCTATCCGTGGATCGTCTCGCACAAATGGCAAAGCCAGAACCTTGAAGACTTCCCGCATGTGCAGCGCTGGTTCAACCACATCAAGGATCGCCCGGCGACCGTGAAGGCGTATGCGCTGGTGCAGAAGATCAATCCGCCGAAATCCTGAATGAAGATCAAAAGATCGCAGCCTGCGGCAGCTCCTGCATTGGAATGCGCGTCCCTGTAGGAGCTGCCGCAGCCTGCGATCTTTTCCATTCGACAGAAATGCACAAATAACCCCCGCCCCCGCTTGCGCGGCCACCTCCTGCTCACTAACGTAGCGGCTTTACTGACGCTACCCCCCGCAGGAGCTTTGCCATGGCCTCGCCAGCCCTTACTCATTTTCTTCCCCGGTTCGGCGTTGCCGCAGCAGTGGCCGGTGTTTTGGGCCTGTCCGGTTGCCAGACCTGGAACGCCCAGGACACCCTGCCGCCGACCTCCGGCGTGCAACCGCTCAAGGGTCTGGCGCAGAACGTGTCGGTGCGCCGCAATGCCATGGGCATGCCGCTGATCGAAAGCAATACCTTCCACGACGCGCTGTTCAGCCTCGGCTACGTGCACGCCAGCGACCGCATCAACCAGATGGTCACCCTGCGTTTGTTGGCTCAGGGCCGTCTGGCGGAAATGTCCGGCGCCTCGATGCTCGATGCCGACCGCTACATGCGCGCGGTCAACCTGAAGAAAAGCGCCGGTGAGCTGTACAAGGCTTCGTCGCCACGCCTCAAGCGCTTCTTCGAAGTCTATGCGCGGGGGGTCAATGCCTACCTGTTCCGCTACGCCGACAAGTTGCCGGGCGACCTCGCCTCCAGCGGTTACAAGCCTGAATACTGGAAACCGGAAGATTCGGCGCTGATTTTCGCCCTGCTGAATTTCAGCCAGTCAGCCAACCTGCCGGAAGAAATTTCCTCGCTGGTGCTCGCGCAAACCGTGACCACCGACAAACTCGCCTGGCTGACGCCGTCCGCGCCCGACGAGAATCTGCCTCTGGCCGAAGCCGACAAGCTGCAAGGGCTCAAACTCAACGGGCAGATTCCCGGCCTGACTGAATTGAGCAGCGCCAGCCAGCAACTGTCGACACTGAACATGCTCGGTGCTACGTCTTCGAACAACTGGGCGCTCGCCCCGCAACGCAGCCGCAGCGGTAAAAGCATTCTCGCCAGCGACGCCCACGGGCCGCTGGCCGCGCCGTCGCTGTGGAGCTTCGTGCAGATCCGCGCCCCGAAATATCAGGCCGCTGGCGTCACCGTCGCCGGTCTGCCGCTGGTCCTCGGTGGCTTCAACGGCAAAGTGGCGTGGAGCACCACCAGCGTGCTCGGCGACAACCAGGACCTGTTCCTGGAAAAAATCCGTCGCCAGGGCAGCAGCCTGACCTATGAGGTCAATGGCAAATGGCAGCCGCTGGGCGTGCGCAACGAAACCTATTTCGTCAAAGGCCAGCGACCGGTTCGTGAAGCGGTGTACGAAACCCGTCATGGCGCGTTGCTCAACAGTGCTCAAGCCGCCGCACAAGGCAGCGGTTTCGGCCTGGCCTTGCAGACGCCGAGCTTTACCGACGACAAGTCGCTGGATGCGTTTTTTGACCTGACCCGTGCACAAACCGTTGAACGTGCTTCGGACGCCAGCCGCGAGATCCGCGCCATTGCGCTGAATCTGGTGTTTGCCGACGCGAGCAACATTGGCTGGCAAGTCACTGGCCGTTTCCCGAACCGTCGTGAAGGCGAAGGTCTGCTGCCATCGCCGGGCTGGGAAGGTCGCTACGACTGGGACGGTTACGCCGACCCGATGCTGCACCCCTACGATCAAGACCCGGCGCAAGGCTGGCTCGGCACCGCCAACCAGCGCGTGATTCCTCACGGTTACGGCATGCAGTTGTCGAATTCCTGGGCGGCGCCGGAGCGTGGCGAACGCTTGGCGGAACTGGCCGGCAGCGGCAAACACGACAGCCGCAGCGTGATCGCCATGCAATACGACCAGACCACCACGTTCGCCGCCAAGCTGAAAAAAGTGTTTGAAGCTCCAGGCATGAAGCAGCCGCTGAAGCAGGCCATCGATGCGCTGCCGGAAGCGGATCGCAGCAAGGCCCGCGAGGCGTTGACGCGGCTGATGGCGTTCGACGGCAAGCTCAGCCCGACATCGGCCGATGCGGCGATGTACGAACTGTTCCTGCAGGAAAGCATGAAGCAGATTTTCCTCGACGAACTCGGCCCGGAATCGAGCGCGGCGTGGAAAGCGTTTATTGCCAACGGGGATTTGTCCTACGCGGCGCAGGCCGATCATCTGTTGGGACGTGAAGACAGCCCGTTCTGGGACGACACTCGCACGCCGCAGAAAGAAGACAAAGCAGTGATTCTTGCCCGCAGTCTTGCGGCGGCGATCAGCGCTGGCGACAGTCAGTTGGGCGGCGATCACCGCGCCTGGCAGTGGGGCAAATTGCACAGCTATGCCTGGAAAAACAGCAATGGTCAGACGGTACGCGGCCCATTGGCGGCGGGTGGCGACCACACCACGTTGAACACGTCGGCCTTCGCCTGGGGTCAGGACTTCAACACCACGCGCGCGCCGTCGATGCGCTTTATCGTCGACTTCGGTCAGGCTGAACCGCTGATGGGGCAGAACGGTACGGGGCAATCGGGTAATCCGCTCAGCCCGAACTATCTCAATGGCATCGATGCGTGGTTGAAGGGGCAATACATCGGTTTGCCGATGCAGCCGCAGAACTTTGACCGGGTGTATGGCAAAACCCGTTTGACCCTGACTCCCGGCAAATAAGGCAAAGGTCAAAAGCCCCTCACCCTAACCCTCTCCCGGAGGGAGAGGGGACTGATTGGGGGTTGCTGCAGGTCTACGCCGACCTGAAGGAGTGTGCCGAATCCGGAGTTAACTCGGTTCGTTCGTTGCCGAATCCATAATCGGCGCGGTTTTTCAGGTCGATGTCACTCGCCAGACACCTCGGTCGGCTCCCTCTCCCTCTGGGAGAGGGCTGGGGTGACGGTTGCTCTTCAAAGTCGATAGAACTTCTGGACTCGCGCCAACCTCATAGCTAACAAGCCCCCCATTCCTGGTAACGACATGGACCTTGTTATCGCCCGCCCCGAAGGTCTCTATTGCCCTGCCGGGGATTTCTACATTGATCCGTGGCGCCCCGTCGAGCGCTCGGTCATTACCCATGCCCACGGCGATCACGCCCGCACCGGCAACCAGCATTATCTGGCCAGCAGCGCCAGCGAAGGGATTCTGCGCGCACGACTGGGGCAGGACATCAACCTGCAAACCCTCGCCTACGGCCAGCGCCTCACCCATCACGGCGTCACTTTGAGTTTTCACCCCGCCGGCCACGTGCTCGGCTCGGCACAGGTGCGTCTGGAATACGGCGGCGAAGTCTGGGTCGCGTCCGGCGATTACAAGATCGAGCCGGACGGTACCTGCGCGCCGTTCGAACCGGTGCGCTGCCACACCTTCATCACCGAATCGACCTTCGGCCTGCCAATCTATCGCTGGCAGCCGCAGGCGCAGGTGTTCGCCGAGATCAATCAGTGGTGGGCAGCGAACATTGCCGCCGGCAAAGCCAGCGTGTTGTTCTGCTATTCGTTCGGCAAGGCCCAGCGGATTCTCCACGGCATTGACGAAAGCCTCGGGCCAATCCTCAGCCACGGCGCGGTCGAGCCGCTGAATCGGGTGTACCGCGAGGCCGGCGTGTACCTGCCGCCGACGATCTACGCCGGTGACGTCGCCAAAAATGATCCACGGATGCGTGAGGCACTGGTCATCGCCCCGCCCTCGGCCGGTGGCAGTAGCTGGATGCGCCGTTTCGGTGATTTCAGCGATGCCTTCGCCAGCGGCTGGATGCGCCTGCGCGGTACCCGGCGGCGGCGCGGTGTTGATCGCGGCTTCGTCCTTTCCGATCACGCCGACTGGCCTGGCCTGTTGTGGGCAATCAACCAGACCGGTGCCGAACGGGTGATGGTCACGCACGGTTCGATCGGAGTGCTGGTGCGTCATCTGCGCGAGCACGGTCTGGATGCGCAAGGTTTTAACACCGAATACGGTGATGACGAGGAAGACAACATCGCCGCCGAACCCACCGTCGCCGAGACTTCAACATGAAAGCCTTCGCCGAGTTGTACGCCGAGCTCGACGCCACCACTTCAAGCAACGCCAAACTGGCAGCGATGCAAGCTTACTTTGCCCTGGCGGCACCGCAGGACGCGGCGTGGGCGGTGTACTTTTTGTCCGGCGGACGGCCTCGGCAATTGGTCCCGGTGCGGATTCTGCGCGAAATTGCCGTGGAGATGTCAGGCCTCGAACCGTGGCTGTTCGAGGAGAGCTATCAGTCGGTCGGCGATCTGGCGGAGACCATTTCGCTGGTACTCCCGGAAAACCCGCACAGTTCTGAAGCCGGCCTCGCCGAATGGATCGAGGACAAACTGCTGCCGCTGCGTGGTGAAACGCCGGAGTTTCTTTCCCGACAATTGCCGGCGCTGTGGGCACAACTCGATCGATCAAGCCTGATGTTGTGCATCAAACTGATCACCGGCAGCTTCCGCGTCGGCGTGTCGAAATTGCTCGTCACCCGCGCGCTGGCCTCGATGGCCGGCCTTGACAGCAAACGCGTGGCGCAGCGGCTGGTGGGTTACACCGACCTGTCGAACCGCCCCAACGCCGCCAGTTACCTGAAACTGATTGCCCCGGAATCCGCCGACGAACACGCCCAGCGCGGCGGTCAGCCGTACCCGTTTTTCCTCGCCCACGCGTTGTCGCAACCGGTTGAGGAATTTGAAGCGCTGATCGGCCCGGCCAGCGACTGGCAGATTGAATGGAAATGGGATGGCATCCGCGCACAAGTGGTCAAACGCGAGGGCCGCTTGTGGGTGTGGTCGCGCGGCGAAGAACTGGTCACCGAGCGCTTCCCCGAGCTGGATGTGCTGGTCCACGGTTTGCCGGACGGCACGGTGATCGATGGCGAGATCGTTGTGTGGAAGAGCAACCATCCGACCACCGAAGACGCCTTCGATCCGCAATCGACAGAGCCGCCAGCGGTGCAGCCGTTTGCCTTGCTGCAACAGCGCATCGGTCGTAAAACCCTCGACAAGAAAATCCTCGAAGACGTGCCGGTGGTGGTGCTCGCCTACGACTTGCTCGAATGGCAGGGCGAAGACTGGCGCAACCAGCCGCAAGCCAAACGTCGTGCGCAACTTGAAGAGGTCATTGCAAGCTGCAACAGCCCGGTGTTGCTGCCCTCCCCCGTGCTGACTGGCAGTGACTGGTTCGACCTCGCCCGTCAGCGCGAGGCCTCTCGGCGTTTGGGGGTGGAAGGCATGATGCTCAAGGCGCGGGATTCGCTGTATGGCGTCGGCCGCACCAAGGACATGGGCGTCTGGTGGAAGTGGAAAGTCGATCCGTTCAGCGTCGATGCGGTGTTGATTTATGCGCAACGAGGGCATGGTCGACGGGCCAGTCTCTACAGCGATTACACCTTTGCCGTGTGGGACGGGCCACCGGAGTCAAGCCAACGGGCGCTGGTGCCGTTCGCCAAGGCCTATTCGGGACTGACCGATGCGGAGATGCGTCAGGTGGACAGCATCGTGCGCAAGACCACGGTGGAGAAATTCGGCCCGGTGAGCAGCGTGAAACCGAGCCTGGTGTTTGAGCTGGGTTTCGAGGGCATCGCCCTTTCGCGGCGACACAAGAGCGGAATTGCCGTGCGGTTTCCACGGATGCTGCGCTGGCGACAAGATAAAACCGTGGATGAGGCGGATAGCCTAGCCACATTGCAGGATCTTCTCGCCTGAGTTCAACATGACGCGAAGATCGTTCCTACGCTCCGCGTGGGAATGCCTCAACGGACGCTCCGCGTTCGGCTCTGGATGGGACGCGGAGCGTCCCGGGCTGCATTCCCACACAGAGCGTGGGAACGATCAAAACCTGGTGTTTGATCCGAAAGGGTGCAACGAAATAGCAATGCCCGTTTCCGGGCATCCAACCGCCCTCAACATCCCCCGCCCAACCTTTTAAAACGCTTGTTCGGGACTATGGTTCGGAAATTGCTACTTTCTATAGGTCGTACGCGTTCCAGTAACAATAATTCTGCGCCACAAGCGCTCATATTGGTTCTTAGGGATTGAATAATGAAAAAAGCATTGCTGACCCTTTCTGCACTGGCGTTGTGCATGGCCGCTGGCTCCGCGCTGGCCAAGGAATACAAAGAGCTGCGCTTTGGCGTTGACCCTTCGTACGCACCGTTTGAGTCGAAAGCGGCCGACGGCAGCCTGGTGGGCTTCGACATCGACCTGGGCAACGCGATCTGCGCCGAACTGAAGGTCAAGTGCAAGTGGGTCGAAAGTGACTTCGACGGTATGATTCCGGGCCTCAAGGCCAACAAATTCGACGGTGTGATCTCGTCGATGACCGTGACCCCGGCCCGCGAAAAAGTCATCGACTTCTCCAGCGAACTGTTCTCCGGCCCGACCGCTTATGTGTTCAAGAAAGGTTCCGGCATCACCGCAGACGTCGCGTCCCTCAAGGGCAAAACCGTCGGCTACGAGCAAGGCACTATTCAAGAGGCCTACGCCAAAGCCGTGCTGGACAAGGCCGGCGTGAAAACCCAGGCCTATCAGAACCAGGATCAAGTGTATTCCGACCTGACCTCCGGCCGTCTCGACGCCGGTATCCAGGACATGCTGCAAGCCGAACTGGGCTTTTTGAAGTCGCCACAGGGCGCCGACTATGACGTCAGCAAGCCAGTGGACAGCGAATTGCTGCCAGCCAAAACCGCTGTCGGTATTAAGAAAGGTAACACTGAGCTGAAGGCGCTTTTAGATAAAGGTATCAAAGCGTTACACGATGACGGCAAATACGCCGAGATTCAAAAGAAACACTTTGGCGATCTGAATCTGTACAGCGGCAAATAATGCCCCGGCGCCCATCCTCGATGGGCGCCTTTTCCATCCGCTCAGGTTGCTGATTTATGTTCGAAACCCTCCTGCAAAATCTGGGGCTCGCCGCCTTCAGCCTCAAGGGCTTTGGTCCTTTGTTGCTGGAAGGCACCTGGATGACTATCAAATTATCGGCGTTGTCGCTGCTGGTGGCCGTGTTGCTCGGCCTGCTCGGCGCCAGTGCCAAACTGTCAAAAATCAAACTGGTGCGCCTGCCCGCCCAGCTCTACACCACGCTGATTCGCGGCGTGCCGGATCTGGTGCTGATGCTGCTGATCTTCTACAGCCTGCAAACCTGGCTGACGTCTCTGACCGATTATCTGGAATGGGAATACATCGAAATCGACCCGTTTAGCGCCGGGGTGCTGACCTTGGGCTTCATTTATGGTGCGTATTTCACCGAAACCTTTCGTGGCGCGATCCTCGCGGTGCCGCGTGGTCAGGTTGAAGCCGCCACCGCGTATGGCCTCAAACGCGGTCAGCGCTTTCGCTTTGTGGTGTTCCCGCAAATGATGCGTTTCGCTTTGCCGGGCATCGGCAATAACTGGATGGTGATGCTCAAGGCCACCGCGCTGGTGTCGATCATCGGCCTGGCCGATCTGGTCAAAGCCGCGCAAGACGCCGGTAAAAGCACTTATCAACTGTTCTACTTCCTGGTCCTTGCTGCGTTTATTTACTTGCTGATCACCAGTGCCTCGAATTTCATCCTGCGCTGGCTCGAACGCCGCTACGCCGCCGGTGCCCGGGAGGCCGTGCGATGATCGAACTTCTGCAGGAATACTGGCGCGCCTTCCTTTATACCGACGGCCAGAACATCACCGGGCTGGCGATGACGATGTGGCTGCTCACGGCCTCAATCGTTATCGGTTTCCTCGTCTCGATTCCTTTGTCGATCGCGCGGGTATCGCCGCACTTCTACATTCGCTGGCCGGTGCAGTTCTACACCTACCTGTTCCGTGGCACGCCGTTGTATATCCAGTTGCTGATTTGCTACACCGGTATTTACAGCCTGGCCGCCGTGCGGGCGCAGCCGCTGCTCGACAGTTTCTTTCGCGATGCGATGAACTGCACGATTCTGGCGTTCGCCCTCAATACCTGCGCCTACACCACGGAGATTTTCGCCGGGGCGATCCGCAGCATGAACCACGGCGAAGTCGAAGCGGCCAAGGCATACGGCCTGACCGGCTGGAAGCTGTATGCCTACGTGATCATGCCGTCGGCGCTGCGCCGTTCGTTGCCTTATTACAGCAACGAAGTGATCCTGATGCTGCACTCGACCACCGTGGCTTTCACCGCGACTATCCCCGACATCCTGAAAGTCGCGCGGGACGCCAACTCGGCGACCTTCCTGACCTTTCAGTCGTTCGGCATCGCCGCGCTGATCTACCTGACCATTACCTTTGCGCTGGTCGGCCTGTTCCGCCTTGCCGAACGCCGATGGCTGGCCTTCCTCGGCCCGACTCACTAGGACAACACAGCAAATGCGCCACCTGATCCATGACTTGCTGGCCCCGCTGCCGGGGACCGCACGACAGATCCACAGCTTCCACTTCGGCCCGGAGCAGGCCAAAGGCAAGATCTACATCCAGTCTTCACTGCATGCCGACGAATTGCCGGGCATGCTCGTCGCCTGGCATCTCAAGCAGCGCCTGACGGAGCTGGAAGCTGCCGGCCGCCTGCGCAGTCAGATCGTGCTTGTACCGGTGGCCAACCCGGTCGGCCTCGAACAAGTGCTGATGGATGTGCCGCTGGGCCGCTACGAACTGGAAAGCGGACAGAACTTCAACCGCTGGTTCGTCGACCTCAGCGAGGAAATCGGCAACGCCATCGAGGGCAGGCTGAACGACGATCCGCAGCACAACCTTGAACTTATCCGCACGCATCTGCGTGACGCCCTCGCCCGCCAGACCGCCGGTACGCAACTGCAATCCCAGCGTCTGACCCTGCAACGGCTGGCCTGCGATGCCGACATGGTGCTGGATTTGCACTGCGATTTCGAATCGGTGGTGCACCTTTACACCACGCCTGAAGCCTGGCCGCAGGTCGAGCCATTGGCGCGTTATATCGAGGCTCAGGCGAGCTTGCTGGCCACCGATTCCGGCGGCCAGTCGTTCGACGAATGTTTCACCCTGTTGTGGTGGCAATTGAAGGAACGCTTCGCCGAACATTTCGAGATTCCCCTCGGCAGTTTCTCGGTGACCGTCGAGTTGCGCGGCCAAGGTGACGTCAATCATCCGATGGCCAGCCGCGACTGTCAGGCGCTGATCGACTATCTGATCCAGTTCGATGCAATCGTCGGCGAAACCAAACCGCAGCCGCCATTGCCGTTTCCGGCCACCCCGCTGGCCGGTGTCGAACCGGTGACCACGCCGGTTGGCGGCTTGCTGGTGTACAGCGTCACAGCAGGGCAATACCTGGAAGCCGGCCAGCAAATCGCCGAAATCATCGACCCGATCCACGACAAGGTCACCCCCATTCATTGCGTCGCCGCCGGCCTGCTGTATGCCCGTTCGCTGCGACGCATGGCCACGGCCGGCATGGTCATCGCCCACGTCGCGGGCGCCGAAGCCTACCGCAGCGGCTACCTACTTTCGCCTTGAGGATGTCTGTCCCATGTACAAACTGACCGTTGAAGGCCTGCACAAAAGCTATGGCGACCATCAGGTGCTCAAAGGCGTTTCGCTCAAGGCCAAGACCGGCGACGTGATCAGCCTGATCGGCGCCAGCGGCTCGGGCAAAAGCACCTTTTTGCGCTGCATCAACTTTCTCGAACACCCCAACGACGGCGCCATGAGCCTCGATGGCCAGGCGATCCGTATGGTCACCGACCGCCACGGCATGCATGTCGCCGACGCCGATGAACTGCAACGCCTGCGCACGCGACTGGCCATGGTGTTTCAGCATTTCAACCTGTGGAGCCACATGACCGTGCTGGAAAACATCACCATGGCCCCGCGCCGGGTACTGGGTTGCAGCAAACAGGAAGCCGACGATCGTGCCCGGCGTTATCTGGACAAGGTCGGCTTGCCGGCGCGGGTGGCGGATCAGTACCCGGCATTTCTTTCTGGCGGTCAGCAACAGCGCGTGGCGATCGCTCGGGCGTTGGCGATGGAACCGGAAGTGATGTTGTTTGACGAACCGACTTCAGCGCTCGATCCGGAGTTGGTCGGGGAAGTGTTGAAGGTGATTCAAGGCCTGGCTGAAGAGGGTCGAACCATGATCATGGTCACCCACGAAATGAGCTTCGCGCGCAAGGTGTCGAGCCAGGTGCTGTTCTTGCACCAAGGTCTGGTGGAAGAAGAAGGTGCGCCCGAAGACGTATTGGGTAACCCGAAGAGCGAACGCTTGAAGCAATTTCTCAGTGGCAACCTGAAGTAGCCTCAGGGTTGAAACAGCAGCAGCCGGTTTTCCGGCTGCTGTTATTCAGGCATCAGGTTCAAGCTGGATGATCGAACTTGAAACTGCCATTTTCAATCAGGATTGCATGTTCATCGGTACCGCTGAAGGTGCCGGAAAACTGCGCGTTCCCGCCTACCGTCAATTCCATTGTCCCCGGAAAAACCACGGCTTCTGAAGTCTGAATTTCACCTCGCATAGCTGCGGTTGCTCGCGGCTGCGAAGTGATGGAAATTAAACTTGTCATAGCGCTGCATGGTCACTGGAAGAACATCTTCTGAGCGCACGTAGCCGGCATGCCCATCTCGCCCGACCTCGCAAAAATCTGGTTCAGCGCCCGCCACTGGAAGCCGTTCGCTTTTCAGAAACAAGTCTGGGCGGCGGTCAAACGTGGGGAATCCGGATTGCTCCATGCCAGCACCGGTGCCGGCAAAACCTATGCGGTGTGGTTCGCTGCGCTCAACCGTTTCGCCAAACCCGCTGCCATCGTTGAAACCTCTCGCAAGCGCAAACCACCGGCCGAACCACTGACCGTGTTGTGGATCACGCCCATGCGCGCCCTCGCCGCCGACACCGCACGCGCGCTGCAAGCCCCTGTCGAGGATTTGCAAATACCGTGGAGCATCGGTCTGCGCACCGGCGACACCAGCAGCAGCGAACGCGCCCGCCAAAGTCGACGCCTGCCGACCACGTTGATCACCACACCGGAAAGCCTGACATTGCTGCTGGCCCGCGCTGATGCGCAGGTAGCGCTGTCGACGCTGCGGATGATCGTCGTCGACGAATGGCACGAACTGCTTGGCAACAAGCGCGGTGTGCAATTGCAACTGGCCCTCGCGCGTTTGCGGCGCTGGCAACCGGATCTGATTGTCTGGGGCGTCTCCGCCACGCTCGGTAATCAATCCCACGCCGAGGAAGTACTGATCCCACAGGGCGATGGCATCAGTGTTCAAGGGCAAAGCGAAAAATCGCTGAAAGTCGACACCCTTATCCCGCCGTCCATTGAACGCTTTCCGTGGGCTGGGCACATCGGTCTGAAGATGCTGCCCCAGGTCGTTGCCGAACTCGACGCCTGCGTTAGCACGCTGGTCTTCACCAACACCCGGGCGCAGTCGGAGATCTGGTATCAGGCGTTGCTTGAAGCGCGGCCGGACTGGGCTGGATTGATCGCGCTGCATCACAGCTCTCTGTCTCGCGACACCCGCGACTGGGTCGAGAAAGCCTTGAAGGATGGCCTGTTGAAAGCCGTGGTCTGCACCTCGAGCCTGGATCTGGGCGTGGACTTTCTGCCGGTCGAGCGCGTGCTGCAAATCGGTTCGGCCAAAGGTGTCGCACGTCTGATGCAGCGCGCCGGGCGTTCGGGCCATGCACCCGGGCGTACCTCTCGGGTGACGCTGGTGCCGACCCACAGCCTTGAATTGATCGAAGCCGTTGCGGCCCGCGATGCAGTCGAGCAACGGCGCATCGAACCGCGCCTGTCACCGCACAAACCGCTGGATGTGCTGGTCCAGCATTTGGTCAGCATGGCGCTGGGTGGTGGATTTTTGCCGGATGAGTTGTACGAAGAAGTCCGCGGCGCCTGGGCTTATCGTGATCTGACGCCTGCGGACTGGACGTGGGCGCTGGCTTTCGTACGCCACGGCGGAATGTCTCTGACAGCCTATCCGGATTACCGCCGGGTTGAACCGGATGAACATGGCGTCTGGCGTGTACCGGATGCGCGTCTGGCACGGCGCCACCGCATGAGCGTGGGCACCATCGTCAGCGATGCCAGCATCAACCTGAAGTTCTGGAGCAAGGGCGGCGGCGGTAAACAGCTGGGCAGCGTCGAAGAAGGTTTTATCGCCCGGCTCAAACCCGGCGATGGGTTTCTGTTCGCCGGGCGTTTGCTGGAGTTGGTGCGCGTGGAAAACATGACCGCTTACGTCAAGCGCAGCAGCGTGAAAAAAGCGGCGGTGCCGCGCTGGAATGGCGGGCGCATGCCGCTCTCCAATGAACTGGCGCAAGCCGTGGTGACACGCTTCAGTGCGGCCGCAGAAGGTGAGTTCATCGGCGCGGAAATGCAGGCACTGCGACCGCTGCTGGAGACTCAGGCTCGCTGGTCGGGTCTGCCGACCGTTAACAATATGCTCGCGGAGGTGCTGAAATCCCGCGAGGGCTGGCATCTTTTCCTCTATCCGTTCGCCGGGCGGCAGGTGCATCTGGGGCTGGCGAGTTTGCTCGCCTGGCGCGTCAGTCAGCGCCAACCGGTGACGTTCTCGATTGCGGTGAATGATTACGGTCTGGAGCTGCTCAGTGCCACGCCGGTGGATTGGTCGAAGCAGCTCAACGCTGAACTGCTCGACCCTGCGCATCTTTTGGCTGACGTTCTGGCAAGTCTCAATGCTGGCGAACTCGCTTTGCGGCGTTTTCGCGAAATCGCGCGAATTGCCGGGCTGGTGTTCGCCGGTTACCCCGGCGCGCCGAAAAGCACCCGACAGGTGCAGGCTTCGAGCGGACTGTTCTTTGAAGTATTTAAACAATATGACGCGGACAACCTGTTGCTCGCCCAGGCCGGGGAAGAAGTCCTGCGCGAAGAGCTGGATATTCGTCGACTGGAACAGACCCTGGATCGCATCAATCGGATGAAACTCGACGTGCAGCAGATCAAACGTCCTACGCCGTTGGGCTTTCCGTTGCTGGTGGAGCGCATGCGCGAAAGTATGAGTTCGGAAAAACTCGCCGACCGGATCAGACGGATGGTCGGGGATCTGGAAAAATCGGCCGACAAGGGCAAACGCCCATGAATACGCCTTATCCCGTAAGACTGGCCGGGGAAGAGCTTTGGCTGCTGCCGGAAAAAGCCCTGTACTGGCCGGCGCAACAGGCGCTGCTGATAGCCGACGTGCATTTCGGCAAAGCCGCGGCTTACCGCAGCCTCGGCCAACCGGTTCCGCAGGGCACCACGGCGAGCAATATCGCGGTGATTGATCGTTTGCTGGCAACGCTGCCCTGCCGACAACTGATATTTCTCGGAGACTTCCTGCATGGCCCCGGCTCGCACGCTGCGGGCACTTTAGGGGCGTTGGCGGAATGGCGTGCACGCCACGCGGGTCTGCCGATGACGCTGATTCGCGGCAATCATGACAAACGCGCAGGGGATCCACCGGCGGCGCTGAACATTCGAGTGGTGCCAGAGCCGCTACTGTTGGGCCCATTCGCCCTGCAGCACGAGCCCGAGCCACATCCTCAACGGCATGTGCTGGCCGGACATGTGCATCCGGTTTATCGGCTGCATGGCAAGGGCCGCCAGAGTTTGCGGCTGGCGTGTTTCAGGTTGGGTGAACGCATCAGTCTGATGCCAGCGTTCGGCGCGTTTACCGGCGGTTATCCGGTCGAGAGGGATGACTGCTGCAAAATCTTTGTCATCGGTGATAACCAAATCTGGCCAGTCAGTTGAACCGCCCCTCAACCCTGCAGGAGCAGAGCTTGCTCACGAAGGCGTCCGCCCATTCACCCAGGATGAAACAGACAGACCGCTTCGCGAGCAAGCTTCGCTCCTACAAAAGCACAAGCATCAGGCCACCGGCGCCGGTGGTGGCTCATCCGGCAGGGTCGGCTCGCCCGGTTCGGTCGGCTGTTCGTTGGGCGTGTCGGGATCAGGCTGTCCGGGAATTCCACCGGCCATGCTCAAGGATGGTTGTGCCAACAGGGACCAGGCCAATACGCCAACCTGATTGGGCTCAAGCCTTGCCAGCTCGGCACTGATATGCGGATCGATCTTCATGGAGCACTCCTCGGCGAAGGCCCGTTTTGCCAGAAGCAAGAGCGGGCAGTACCCCCCATAGAGTGTCTGCCCGCCAAAGAATTCCCGACATCCGCCGGATGGACGAATCAGGTACGCGGCAGAGTCACGCCACGCTGGCCCTGGTACTTGCCGCCGCGATCCTTGTAGGAAACTTCACATTCTTCATCGGATTCAAGGAAGAGCATCTGCGCCACGCCTTCGTTGGCGTAGATTTTCGCCGGCAGGTTGGTGGTGTTGGAAAATTCCAGGGTCACATGACCTTCCCACTCAGGCTCAAGCGGCGTGACGTTGACGATGATGCCGCAACGCGCGTAAGTGCTCTTGCCCAGGCAAATGGTCAATACGTTGCGTGGAATGCGGAAGTATTCGACGGTGCTGGCCAGGGCGAACGAGTTCGGCGGAATGATGCAGACGTCGCTGTGGACGTCGACGAAGCTGCCCGGGTCGAAGTTTTTCGGGTCGACGATCGACGAGTTGATGTTGGTGAACACCTTGAAATGGTTGGTGCAACGCACGTCGTAGCCGTAGCTCGACACACCGTAGGAGATCACCCGGCTGTCGTCGCTGCCGCGCACCTGGCGCTCGACGAACGGCTCGATCATGCCCTGTTCCTGCGCCATGCGGCGAATCCACTTGTCCGATTTGATGCTCATGGCGGGGTGTCCTGAATAGCGAGGTGGAAAAATTCTGTCCGGCATCTTACCGGGCGCGCCGCCTCGTTCAAAGTGCGCACTGCAATTCTCGGCGATCCCCCATGATTTACGCGGTCTGGCGACGAACCGTCACACCGCCGATCCCTAAATCGAAGAAACCTTCGCAAGAAGCATTGGCACGTCTCGGAAAAAGGGTTAAGGTGGCGCCACTGTGCTGCTTGTGTCACTGAGAATCTCTACACGATATGTTGAATTTCGATCCAACCATCTACAAGAATTTTTCCTGCTCTTTGCACTCAGTCTCGGCCAGGGTTCTTCCTGAGTCGCAGTTATCTTTGTTCAAGGAGTTACACCATGTCTAATCGCCAAACCGGTACCGTTAAGTGGTTCAACGATGAAAAAGGCTTCGGCTTCATCACTCCACAATCCGGTGACGACCTGTTCGTTCACTTCAAAGCTATCCAATCCGACGGCTTCAAAAGCCTGAAAGAAGGCCAACAGGTTTCTTTCATCGCTACCCGCGGTCAGAAAGGCATGCAAGCTGAGGAAGTACAAGTTATCTAACTTGTAGCTTCTTTAGAAAAAAGCCCCGCCCTTAAAAGCGGGGCTTTTTTGTGGGCGACTATTTTTCAGCGCGCAAAAAAAGATCGCAGTCTTGGGCAGCTCCTAAAGGATGTATATCAATCCTCTTTAGGAGCCGCCGAAGGCTGCGATCTCTGCTTTTGCCTTACCAGGCCACGCCAAACCCAGCGGTGTAACGGGTCTTGTTCAGATCGGCATCGTTAGTGCCGCTGATGATGTCACGCTCCGCCTTGAGATTGAGCGACGCCCAGTCGGTGACCTTGTAGCGCAAGCCCATCTCGGCATCCAGTGCGTAGTCAGCCACGCCAGACAACGGCTTGCCGACTTCACCGTTGGTGAAGAACTCGACCTTCTTGCCAATCAGGTAGCGGTTGTAGTCCCACTTCATGGCGACGGAGTAGAAGTTGTCCTTGCTACCATCGCGATACTCGTAATCAGTGCGGTTGAGCAGCGAGCCGAGAGAGAACGCCCCCAGCTCATCGTCCCAGAACTGGTAACCGGGACCGGTACCCACCACGCGCTGGCGGGCCAGCTCTTCGATGTGATCACGCTTGTAATTCAAACGCCCCTGCCAGAACCACTGATCAGTGAGGAAGCGGTCCAGCGAGTATTCCGCGCGCCAGTTGTCGGTGGTGGTTACATCGTCCTGCACTTCGCGGTTGTATTCACCTTCCGCGATGTGCCGCCAGCGACCATGCCGCGCAGTGGTCTTGAAGCCGACGTCATAGTCGTCGGTATCCTTCTCGGCACGCTGATAGTCCAGCGCCAGGTCGACATTACCCTTCCAGACCAGATCCTCGACCACCGGTTTGGGCTTGAGAATCTGCTGAATGCTCGCCAGCTCGACCGTCTTCGGCGCCTCACCATTGGCCAGGGTAACCTTGCCGTCTTCCGCTGCGCTCAGCGATTTGGACACTTCGCCGGTGTAGGCATCCTGCTTGACCAGCAAGTGCTGATCGCTGTCCAGGGTCTTGACCTCTTTCCAGTCAATCGTGACCGCGCCAGCGTATTTGGTCTGGATCAACAGCTTGCCGCCATCGAACACGGTAATGGTGCCGCTCAACTTGTCACCGTTCTTCAACCAGACGGTGTCGGCAAGCAAGGGCGTGGACGCACTGAAAACAGCTAGGCACAGCAGGGATCTGGACAACATAAGCGAATCAAAGGCTCAAGTTTGCGAAAAAGTCGGCATTATCCGTAGGAATAAGACCCTGACAAGGACTGACCGGACTATTTCTATTGAGTTCATTTCTCAACTGCGCAGTCACGCATTACCCTTGCAGCGACAACTGCGCCGAAGTTCAGGAACCACGCCCGTGACAGACCCGATCCACGAAGATGAGAGCGAAGCGCAAATCCGACGCACGGCGCTCTACTCGACCCTCGCGCAAGTCCCCGAGGGCAAAGTCGTCAGCTATGGTCAGTTGGCCGAACTGGCCGGGTTGGGGCGCGCCGCCCGCTGGGTCGGTCGTACGTTGAGTCAATTGCCCGACGATACCAAGTTGCCCTGGCACCGCGTGCTGGGCGCTGGTGGGCGGATCAGCCTGCCGGTGGGCAGCACGTCGGGCGACGAACAAAGGGCCAGATTGCGCATGGAAGGCATCACCGTCCGGAATAATCGTGTGGATATTCAGCGCCATGGCTGGCGTCCGGTAGAGCACAGCGGTTAGAGTGCGCGCTTTGTTTTCGCAATCTTGAGGCAGACTTCAGCCCATGCCCCGTAAAACCTGGCGCGCCGCGCTCGCCGCCTATGCCAGTCCTTCGACGCTCGTGCTGTTGTTGCTCGGTTTCGCTGCCGGCCTGCCGTACATGCTGGTGTTTTCGACGCTTTCAGTCTGGCTGCGTGAAGCGGGCGTCGCCCGTGAAACCATCGGCTACGCCAGCCTGATCGGTCTGGCTTATGCGTTCAAATGGGTCTGGTCACCGTTGCTCGACCAATGGCGCCTGCCGCTGCTCGGCAAACTTGGCCGCCGCCGTTCATGGCTGGTGCTTTCTCAGGTGCTGGTGATCCTCGGCCTGATCGGTATGGGGTTCTGTGATCCGCAGAAACATCTGTCCTGGCTGATCGCCATTGCCGTTGTCGTCGCTTTCGCCTCCGCCACCCAGGACATTGCGGTCGACGCCTATCGCCTGGAAATCGCCGAAGACAACCGTCAGGCCGCCCTCGCCGCCAGTTACATGTCCGGTTACCGCGTCGCCGCCCTGCTCGCAACTGCCGGCGCATTGTTTTTCGCCGAAGGTTTCGGCTCTACCGGTTTCAATTACAAACACTCGGCCTGGACTGGCACCTATGTGCTGTTCGGTGCATTGATGGTGCCGGCGCTGCTGACCACGTTGTTCATGCGCGAGCCGCCGGTGCCGCTGCGCACTCAGCTGCAGGCCGGGCGCTACACCTTCATGCATCAATTGATGTCGGTGTTCGTGCTGATCGTCCTGCTGGTGTCCGTACCGGCGATGTTCACCCAGCTCTACAACACCGATTTCGCCAGCGTGCTGTTCGGCGGCATGAGTCCGCTCGACCTGCTGCTCGAAGACCGCGCCTTTCTGCGCGCCATTCTCTATACGCTGCTGACCGGTCTGTGCCTGTCGACCATGGGCCGCCGTGGTCTGGCGCCAGTGCTGACACCGGTCAACGACTTCATTCTGCGTTACCGCTGGCAGGCGCTATTGCTGCTCGGCCTGATCGCTACCTATCGGATGTCGGACACGGTGATGGGCGTGATGGCCAACGTGTTCTACATCGACCAGGGGTTCACCAAGGATCAGATCGCCAGTGTCAGCAAGATCTTTGGCCTGATCATGACCCTCGTCGGCGCCGGCATGGGCGGCCTGCTGATCGTGCGTTTCGGCATTCTGCCGATTCTGTTTATCGGTGGTGTCGCTTCGGCAGCTACCAACCTGCTGTTCGTGATGCTCGCCGACATGGGCCCGGACCTGCAGATGCTGGTGGTGACCATTTCCCTCGACAACTTCAGCTCGGGCCTCGCGACTTCGGCGTTCGTTGCCTACCTGTCGAGCCTGACTAACCTGAAGTTTTCGGCGACGCAATACGCCCTGCTCAGCTCGATCATGCTCTTGCTGCCACGTTTGATGGGTGGTTATTCCGGGGTGCTGGTCGAGAAGTTCGGCTATCACAGCTTCTTCCTGATCACCGCGCTGCTCGGCGTACCGACGCTGGTGCTGATCGCATTGCACTGGTTCCAGGAGAGCCGCCGCGAAGGCCCGACGCCAACGCCCGAGCCGGTACCGACACCTGTCGCGGAAGAATCGTAAGACGTTTCCTCAACGGCGGGAGGAATTCCGCTGTTGAACCTCTCCCCCGGCCGCCCGCCTGTACGTCAGCAAAACTCGCCGGTACACTGCTCCGTCATTTCCAGTCATAGCAACCGACAACGGCCAACCATGCGCACCAGTCAATTTTTGCTCGCCACACAGAAAGAAACGCCTTCCGATGCGGTCGTGATCAGCCATCAGCTGATGCTGCGCGCCGGGATGATCCGCAAACTCGCCTCGGGCCTTTACACCTGGCTGCCCATGGGCCTGCGAGTCATGCGCAAGGTTGAAGCCATCGTTCGCGAAGAGATGAACGCCGCCGGCTCTCTGGAAGTGTTGATGCCGAGCACCCAACCGGCCGAGCTGTGGCAGGAATCGGGGCGCTGGGAAGAATACGGCCCTGAGTTGCTGCGCATCAAAGACCGCCACGGTCGCGACTTCTGCGCGGGCCCGACCCACGAAGAAGTGATCACCGATCTGATGCGCAACGAGTTGAGCAGCTACAAACAGCTGCCAATCAACCTGTACCAGATCCAGACCAAATTCCGTGACGAAATCCGTCCACGCTTCGGTTTGATGCGCGGCCGCGAATTCATCATGAAGGACGCTTACTCCTTCCACGCAGATCAGGCGTCGCTGCAAGTCACCTACGACCGCATGCATGAAGCCTACTGCAACGTGTTCACGCGTCTGGGCCTGAAATTCCGTCCGGTTGAAGCCGACAACGGTTCGATCGGTGGTGCCGGTTCGCACGAATTCCACGTACTGGCCGAGTCCGGCGAAGACGACATCGTCTTCAGCAACGGTTCCGACTACGCCGCGAACATTGAAAAAGCCGAAGCCGTGCCACGCGAGACTTCGCGTCCAGCGCCGGCCGAAGAGCTGCGCCTGGTCGACACGCCAGACACCAAAACCATCGCGGCACTGGTGGAAAAATTCAATCTGCCGATTGAAAAGACCATCAAGACCCTGATCGTGCGCGCCGAAGAAGAAGGCAAGCTGATCGCGCTGGTCATCCGTGGCGACCACGAGCTCAACGAAATCAAGGCAGCCCAGCAACCTGGCGTGGCCAACCCGCTGGTCATGGCCACCGACGCCGAACTGCGTGACGCCATTGGCGCCGGCGCAGGTTCCCTCGGCCCGCTGAACCTGCCGCTGCCGATCATCATCGACCGCTCGGTCGAACTGATGAGCGATTTCGGCATCGGCGCCAACATCGATGACAAGCACTACTTCGGCGTGAACTGGGAGCGTGATCTGCCGGTTCCGACCGTGGCCGACCTGCGTAACGTGGTCGCTGGCGACCCAAGCCCGGACGGCAAAGGCACCCTGGAAATCAAGCGCGGCATCGAAGTCGGGCACATCTTCCAGCTGGGCAACAAGTACAGCAAAGCAATGAAGTGCGAAGTACTGGGCGAGAACGGCAAGCCGGTCACCCTGGAAATGGGTTGCTACGGCATCGGCGTTTCCCGCGTGGTGGCTGCGGCCATCGAGCAGAACAACGACGCCAACGGCATCATCTGGAGCGACACCCTGGCGCCGTTCCAGATCGCTCTGGTACCGCTGCGTTATGAAACCGAGCAGGTGCGCGAAGCCACCGACAAACTGTACGCCGAATTGACGGCGGCCGGCTTCGAAGTGCTGCTGGACGATCGCGACAAGAAAACCAGCCCGGGCATCAAGTTCGCGGACATGGAACTGATCGGCATTCCTCACCGGATCGTGGTCAGCGACCGCGGCCTCGCCGAAGGCAACCTGGAATACAAGAGTCGTACCGAAGGCGAAGCGCAAGCATTGCCGGTGGCTGACGTATTGTCCTTCCTGCAGGCCCGTATCCGCCGCTGAAACCAGATAGAGACGTCATGTTCAAGCGAAACACCTTAGGCCTCGGAGGCACCGCCCTGTGCGGTGCCCTGCTGGTCAGCGGCTGTGCCAATCACATGTCACAACGCAGCGAGCACGAAGAGCGGGTCGAGCGGAAGTTGCTCGACCACAGCCTGCAGATTGATGTCGGTGAGCCTAAGGCGCTTGAGCTGCCGCAGCGGCGCGTGAAGATCAACGAACAGAAGACTTTCGAAGTCACCGAGTTCGAGGTCACCCGTCATTACGATCGCTACACGCCTTACCAGCCTTGGCGGGAGGTCTACGAGATCCCGCTGGGCGTAGTGGCCGTGGTCGGCGGCGTCGGTGCGAATGTGGTCAACGTTTTTGCGTTGGGCAACCTGCCGGACAGCGTGACCAAGGACTGGCTGAGCTACGGTTTTGCCGGGCTCAATCCGTTCATGAACGTACAGTCCAACGGTCGTGCGCAACAAAACCTCGCGGGCATCGATGAAGTCCAGCGCGACAAGCGCACGGAGTATTCGAGCCTGCCCTGGAGCGAGCGCCCGGTACAGGTCAAGGCTGGCAAACAGACCTTCGACATGACCACCGATCGCAACGGTGTGCTGCGCCTGAATCTGCTCGACAGTCCCTTTGCTGAAAATGATCTCAATCATGTCGGCAAATTGCAGATCAGTGTCGAAGACAGCAAGGATGACGTGCACTCGGACTCGACGCTGATGATCAGCAGTCACCTGCGTGGCAAGTTGCTGGAAGCGCACGGGCTGATTTATGACGACCTCGAAGACGACGAAGTGAGCCAGTGGGTACACCGGGTCAAGCGTCTGTCGGAACTGGGTCTGGAAGAAGAAGCCAGCGAACTGGAACAAAGCCTGATCGAACTGACGCGCAATGATCCTGAGTTGCAGACTGAGTTTCTCAAGTCGCTGACCAAGGATGCCGGGCGTCTGGTGGCGGATCCAGGGCCGAATTAAGGCCTATTAAAAGATCGCAGCCTGCGGCAGCTCCTACATGGGAACGCATTTCTCTGTAGGAGCTGCCGCAGGCTGCGATCTTTTGCTTTTAACGGACTACCGCTCAAACAACTCCATCTGCTCAAACCCGCCGCGCAAGTCCTCCAGCCTCACCCCGACCCCGAGCAACCGCACCGGCTTCCCGCCGCGATTGAACGCCTGCGTCAGCATCAACTGATAACTGCCCAGATCCCGCCCTGCCCCGGCCTGCTCCAGCGTGGTCTGGGTGAAATCATGAAACTTCACTTTGACGAACGGCTTGCCCGGCCGATAACTGCTGTCGATCCGTGCCATCCGTGTTTTCAGGGTTTCCAGCAGTTCTGGCAATTTATCCAGGCAACTGCGCAGATCCGGCAGATCAACGTCGTAGGTGTTTTCCACGCTGATTGACTGACGCCGACTGTCGTTGTGCACCAAGCGATCATCAATCCCACGAGCCAGACTCCACAGTCGCTCACCGAAGCTGCCGAATTCACGCACCAGGGCCAACTTGTCCCACTCGCGCAACTGCGAGCAGTCGACGATGCCGAGCCTGCCCAGCTTGTCCGCCGTGACCTTGCCAACACCGTGCAACTTGCTCACCGGCAAACCACTGACGAAGTCTTCGACCTGATCCGGGGTGATCACGAACAAGCCGTTGGGCTTTTTCCAGTCGCTGGCGATCTTCGCCAGAAACTTGTTCGGCGCTACGCCTGCGGACACAGTGATGTGTAATTGATTGGAGACTCGGCGACGGATGTCCTGCGCAATGCGCGTGGCACTGCCGCCGAAATGCGCGCTGTCCGACACGTCCAGATACGCCTCATCCAGCGACAAAGGCTCAATCAAGTCAGTGTAATCGGCAAAAATCGTATGAATCTCTTTCGAGGCTTCGCGATAAGCGTCCATGCGCGGCTTGACGATGGTCAGGTCCGGGCACAGCTTCAAGGCATGCCCCGACGCCATCGCCGAGCGCACGCCGTATGCCCGCGCTTCATAGTTGCAAGTGGCGATCACCCCTCGCCGATCCGCCGAACCACCCACCGCCAAAGGCTTGCCGGCCAGACGCGGGTCATCGCGCATCTCGATGGCGGCGTAAAAACAATCGCAGTCGATGTGGATGATTTTTCGCTGTGTCATGTCAGAAAAGGAAACGTGGCGAACCGGATCGGCAGTATCTCACTGACACCTGTATATAGCACCAGTGGTATGAATGTTCTTTTGCGCACGTAGGAAAAGGCCTTTGAATTTATTTTCTCAATCGACAAACAACCGTCAATAGAGCTGAAAGCCTTGCCCCACCTGCCCTGCAACGTAAAAAACACCCGACAAAAATCGCTAACCGATTGAACCTCAACAGATTTTATCCAGATTGCGGGTTGACACCCCGGCGTTCCTCTGTAGAATGCCGACACACAGACGCGGGATGGAGCAGTCTGGTAGCTCGTCGGGCTCATAACCCGAAGGTCGTCGGTTCAAATCCGGCTCCCGCAACCAAACATCAAAAAAGGCTACTCGAAAGAGTGGCCTTTTTTGTGCGCGTGTGTTTTTTGAATTTCGTCTTCTTATAGAGAAGCGAGCGCCAAACAGGAATTCTTTGCATTTCCGCAGCTTAACGCGCCACCTGCGACCGTTTGACGCGATTCCACACTTATTTGACCCTTTATGGGATTAGCGGTTGACACCCCGTCGTTCGTCTGTAGAATGCCGCCACACAGACGCGGGATGGAGCAGTCTGGTAGCTCGTCGGGCTCATAACCCGAAGGTCGTCGGTTCAAATCCGGCTCCCGCAACCAAACATCAAAAAGGCTACTCGAAAGAGTGGCCTTTTTTGTATCTGTTGAAAAAGTCCTTTCGCAACAATGATCTGTCACTGTGCAGTGAACCGCTTGGGATCATCAGAAGTCCTGACTTGCGACTATGCTTGAGTCACAGGCAAGGCCTCTGCAATCCAGGAACTGCCCTCGCCGATACCCGGTGAGAGGCGTAGTATTTTGTGATTATTTTTTTCTACAGGGATTGGTAACTTGGCTGGATACCTCCATCCTGTCGCGCACAATCCAAGAGGTGATTGATGCGCGCCAACTCGTCTGATCCACAAGACACCGTCACAGCGGAACATCCGATCAAACCCGAGCGCCTGCGCTTGCTGGATCGGTTGAGCAAATACCGGCAACCGATCGGTCTGGCGGTCACACTGCTGCTGTTTGCCATTGCGCTGATTGCCTGCCGCCATCTGCTCGCCGAACTTGATCTCGATGCGCTGCACGACTCGATTCTCGACGTGCCGAAACCCGCCCTGCTCGGCGCATTCGGCGCGACCGTGGTCGGCTTCATTATTCTGCTCGGCTATGAATGGTCGGCCAGCCGTTATGCCGGCGTGACCTTGCCACCGCGCACGTTGGCCCTCGGCGGCTTCACGGCGTTTGCGATTGGCAATGCGATCGGTCTGTCGCTGCTGTCCGGCGGTTCGGTGCGCTACCGTTTATATGCACGACTGGGTCTGGGGGCGTCGGAAGTCGCGCACATGACCTTGTTCGCCAGCCTGTCATTGGGCTGCGCCTTGCCGCCGCTGGCAGCGCTCGCGACGCTGAGTGACCTGCCTGCGGCTTCCCAGGCGCTGGGGCTGTCCGAAGGCCTGCTCGGCACTGTCGCCGCTGTTGTGCTGTTGCTCGGCGCAGTGTTGGCTATCGGCATCTACCGTCGACGCCTGCCGGAACAACCGTTGCGCGACAACCTGCTGGTCAGGGTTGGCCGTCGCACGCTGCGCTTGCCGGGTCGACGCCTGACGTTCCTGCAACTGATCATTACCGCCCTCGACGTCGCCGCTGCTGCCACCGTCCTTTATCTGTTGCTGCCGGAAGCGCCGCCGTTTGGTGCATTCCTGCTGGTGTATCTGCTGGCATTGGCTGCCGGCGTACTCAGCCACGTACCGGGTGGCGTTGGTGTCTTCGAAGCGATTCTGCTGGCCGCTTTCGCTGACAAGCTCGGTGCCGCACCACTGGCCGCGGCGCTGCTGCTGTATCGCCTGATCTACGTGGTGTTGCCGCTGCTGGTCGCCTGCGTATTCCTGCTGATCAACGAAGGCCAGCGCCTGTTTCAGACTCAGACCATGCGTGCAGCGTCCGGTCTGGCGGCACCGATTCTGGCGGTGCTGGTGTTCCTGTCCGGTGTGGTGCTGCTGTTTTCCGGCGCGACTCCCGAGATCGACACCCGTCTGGAGCACATCGGCTTTCTGATCCCGCATCGTCTGGTCGACGCCTCGCACTTCGGCGCCAGCCTGATCGGCGTCCTTTGCCTGATGCTCGCTCAGGGCCTGCGCCGCCGCCTGTCGGCCGCGTGGATGCTGACCACCATTCTGCTGCTGGTTGGCGCCCTGCTCTCGCTGCTCAAAGGTTTCGACTGGGAAGAAGCGACGCTGATGACACTGACGGCTGCGCTGCTCGGTGTGTTCCGTCGCTCGTTCTATCGCCCGAGTCGCCTGACTGAACTGCCCTTCTCGCCGTTGTACCTGGTGGCCAGCCTGTGCGTCCTCGGTGCATCGACATGGCTGCTGCTGTTCGCCTATCAAGACGTGCCGTACAGCCATCAACTGTGGTGGCAGTTCACCCTGGATGCTGACGCGCCGCGCGGCCTGCGCTCGCTGCTCGGCGCCGCCGTGCTGTTGCTGGTGATCGCGCTGACCTGGCTGCTGCGCACCGCGCGCCCGGTCATTCACCTGCCGACGCCTGACGAACTCGATCGCGCGGCAAAGATTCTGATGGCCTCGTCGCAACCCGACGGTGGCCTCGCGCTGACCGGTGACAAGGCGCTGCTGTTTCACCAGAACGACGAAGCGTTCCTGATGTACGCGCGCCGTGGTCGCAGTCTGGTGGCGCTGTACGACCCAATCGGCCCCGGCCTGCAACGCGCCGAAATGATCTGGCAATTCCGCGACCTCTGCGATATTCACCACGCCCGCCCGGTGTTCTACCAGGTGCGCGCGGAGAACCTGCCGTACTACATGGACATCGGCCTGACCGCGATCAAACTCGGCGAAGAAGCCCGGGTCGACCTGATTCGCTTTGACCTGGAAGCCAAGGGCAAGGAGATGAAGGACCTGCGTTACACCTGGAACCGTGGCACCCGCGATGGTCTGTCGCTGGAAATCCATGAGCCGGGTCAGGCGCCGATGGACGAGCTGAAAGTGATTTCCGATGCGTGGCTGACCGGCAAGAACGTGCGTGAGAAAGGCTTCTCCCTCGGCCGTTTCAGCGACGATTACCTGAAGCATTTCCGCATCGCGGTGATTCGCTTCGAAGGCCGCCCGGTGGCGTTCGCCAACTTGCTCGAAACTTATAGCCATGACCTGGCCAGTCTCGACCTGATGCGCGCGCACCCGGACGCCCCCAAGCTGACCATGGAATTCATGATGGTCGGCCTGATTCAACACTATAAGAGTCACGGATACGCGCGCTTCAGCCTGGGCATGGTGCCGTTGTCGGGGTTGCAACCCCGGCGTGGTGCACCGCTGACCCAGCGTCTGGGCTCGATGGTTTTCCGCCGTGGTGAGCAGCTGTACAACTTCCAAGGCTTGCGCCGCTTCAAAGACAAGTTCCAGCCTGACTGGGAACCCCGTTATATGGCCGTGCCCGCCGGACTCGATCCGCTGGTGGCGCTGGCCGACACTGCTGCCCTGATCGCGGGCGGCTTGACTGGATTGGTGAAACGCTGATGATTCAACGCTCCCTGAAGTACATCCTGGCCGCACTGATTGTGCTGGCCGTGATTGCCGGCGGCGGTTTCTGGTACCTGAAACGCCCGGCACCGGAACCGACCGTCGAACAGCTCAACCCGGCCGATGGCGCCGCCATGACCCGCGTCATTCCCGGCACCAAGCCCAAGGCTCAAGTGCTGGTTGCGGTCAACGACGACCAGAAACTCTCTGAAAAACAACTGACCACCCTGAGCCGCAGCGCCTCGGCGCAGATCGTTCAGGTGATTCTGCCGAAAGACTGCCTGCTGCAAAGCCGCGCCCTGCAATCGGGTCTGCGTGAACTGAATGGCCCGGCCACTCTCGTCAGCGGCATCGGCCCAGGCGCTGTACTCGCCTGGCGCTGGTTGTCGGAGCAGAAAGACGACAAGGCTCAAGCCATTTCCGTGGATCTGGCCCTGGAAAAAGGTGGCTGCACGCACCTGCTGCCGAAATCCGCCGCCCACGGCCACTGGCTGGCAGCGTGGAACGACAACCCGGACGACGCCAGCGCAGGCTTCGTACGCGACCAACCGAACGCCGAAACCAGCATCAGCGACTACGACATCAACCTGCCGCAAGTGCTCAACAACGAACTGCGCAAGATCCTCGTCGGCGGCGACAAGGCCAACGGCGGTCTGGCGATCCCGGTGGTTGAAGTGCCGGCCGGCCAGGCCAAAGACACCGTGACCCTGTTCCTCTCCGGCGACGGCGGCTGGCGCGACCTCGACCGCGACGTGGCCGGTGAAATGGCCAAGATCGGCTACCCAGTGGTCGGCATCGACACCCTGCGCTACTACTGGCAGCACAAGAGCCCGGAGCAAAGCGCACTCGACCTGACCGAACTGATGCAGCACTACCGGCAGAAATGGGGCACCAAGCGTTTCATCCTCACCGGTTATTCGTTCGGTGCTGACGTATTGCCAGCGATCTACAACCGCCTGCCAGACACCGAGCAGCAACGCGTCGACGCCATCATCCTGCTGGCCTTCGCCCGCACCGGCAGCTTCGAGATCGAAGTCGAAGGCTGGCTGGGTAACGCCGGCAAAGAAGCCGCGACCGGCCCGGAAATGGCCAAGCTGCCAGCCGCCAAGGTTGTGTGCATCTATGGTGAAGAAGAGACCGATGAAAGTGGCTGCACCGACAAGACTGCCGTTGGCGAGGCAGTGAAACTGCCTGGCGGCCACCACTTCGACGAGAACTACCCGGCGCTGGCCAAGCGTTTGGTGGATTTGATCGAGAAGCGCCAGAGCAAGGACTCGGTCGCCGAAGAGTGATCTGAGCCTCCACAAAAAGCCCCCGCAACTTCGCAGTTGCGGGGGCTTTTTACATCTCGGACGATGAACCCATTCCCCTGTAGGAGTGAGCCTGCTCGCGATAGCGGAGTGTCAGCCACCTGGTTGCCAACTGACACACCGCTATCGCGAGCAGGCTCACTCCTACAAGGGATGGCGCTGGATTCGAGATTTTGTGCAGTGACCGTAAATTTCTTGACTCTTCAGGAAGCTAAAAACGCCAAGTGTCCACATTCCATAAAACGTGGACACCTGCTTGATTGGCATTATCGATCGTCAACTCCACACTCATTCATCTGCTGAACAAATCCCCGCAAAACCGCCAGCAACGTTTAGTTTCGTTTACTTCTGGTCTCGCAATATCAGATGACGCCCACAGACCTTGTAGGCAAACTCCGAAACTCTTGTTGGGGCGCTGTGCCGCTCTATTGCGCTGTTTTTCGACGGGATACTCTCCGGACGTCGCTGACCCATTCAGCGATCGGGTGTGGTAACCCGGAGAAACCATCGCAACAGCGCGCTCCTCAAGTTATGGCGGCTGTGCGTGGGACGCTTTCGGGCGTGCCGGTTTCCTTGGTTCCCGGTTTACCACCCTGCGTACAGTTGCCTCCCTTTCGCGTGGTAACGAAAGTCGCGGCACTTCGAACTAAGGAGTAACACGATGACCGAAACTGATCTGCACGGACTCGCAACCGTTAAAACCATCGGCTTCACCCCTTTCCTCTACAACTCGGATCAAGCGTTCTTCAACGTGAGCGCCGGCATCCCGATTCTCGATGCCCTGTCCAAATCCTCCGACCTGCTGTACCTCGCAAAATCCTTCGCCGAAGATGCGGCCTTCATCAGAGACACCGACCGCCACGCCTGGGCTGCGCATTACCTCACACTCATGGGCAAGGCTTTGCTTGATGATGTGATTCAGACACTGACTCCTCGTCCTCCGCGAACAAAGGCTGAATCTGAATTAGATGCACCCAAGAGCATGTAAAAGCGCAGGCACAAAAAAGCCCCCGCCAGTTGAAAAACCGGCGAGGGCTATCTTTTAATTGGTTTCGACACATTGATCAGATTCGACGCTCGGCGGCGTCGTAAACCTCTTCATCTCGCCGCACCCCAACTGCGACGATCAACACCTGAATCGCCCTGCCATTGACCCGATAAACAATGCGCGTGTCGCCCGTGAGAATCCTGCGACATCCGGCAAGGCTGGCTCTGAGCGGTTTTCCAGACTTGTCTGGCTCACCATTAATAATCCGCTCTTCAATGACATCAAGAACCCGGTTGGCTGCCGCAGATCCCAGTTGATCCAGATCCCCTTGGACTTCCGGATGATAAATCACTCCCCAAACCATCCAGCACTCCTTTAGTCCTTCCTGGCATACCTGGCCCGCATATCGTCATGGCTGACCGCCTGGGCCGGATCAAAATTGATCAATCTCTCCCGGGCTGCCGCTTCGATGCGCAGATTCTCGAGTTCATCCAGCATCTCTTGATAGGCCTGCACATTGATGATGACAGCGGCCGGTTGATTGTCTTTGAAGATAACCAAACGCTCAGTTGCACGACTGGAGATTTCCTTGAGCTTCGCACTGAAGCTCCTGACCATGGCAGTGACGGAAATTGCCTGGTCAGCACGTTCTAGTAATGCCGTCATAACTACCTCTCACTCACTTGCTGATTAGCACAATAATGCACAGAGTATTGCGTTGAATTAAACACAGTGCAACTTCCTGTTTCCAGCCACCGACCAAATACCCGCTCGACCAGACGCCCACAAAAAAGCCCCCGCCAACCACAAGGCTGACGGGGGCTTTTCGGTAGGGGCCAAGCTTACATTTCTACCTGCGTCCCCAACTCAATCACCCGATTCAGCGGCAGATTGAAGAACCGCAAATTCCCATTGGCATTCTTCAACATGAACGCAAACAGCGCTTCACGCCAACGCGCCATCCCCTCAAGTTTCGAAGCAATCACCGTTTCGCGGCTGAGGAAGTAAGTCGTGCGCATCGGGCTGAAATCCAGATCATCCAGATGACACAGCTTCAGCGCCTGCGGCACGTCCGGTTCATCGGTGAAGCCGAAGTGCAGGATCACCCGGAAGAAACCCTCCCCGTGCGCTTCGACCTCGAAGCGCCGCGATGGCGGTACGCGCGGGATGTCTTCGTAGACCACCGTCAGCAACACCACCTGCTCGTGCAACACCTGGTTATGCAGCAGGTTGTGCAACAGCGCATGCGGCACGGCGTCGGAGCGTGCAGTGAGAAACACGGCTGTGCCCTGCACCCGATGCGGTGGCTGCACGCGGATGCTGCTGATAAAGATCGGCAGCGGCAATGCACCTTCATCGAGGCGTTCGACCAGCAGTTGTTTGCCGCGCTTCCAGGTGGTCATCAGCACGAACAGCGCAATACCGGCGATCACCGGGAATGCACCGCCCTGGACGATCTTCGGCACGTTGGCGGCGAAATACAGACCGTCCACCAGCAGAAAGCCCAGCAGCACCGGCACCGCGAGGATCGGTGGCCATTTCCACAGCAGCAGCATCACTGCCGACACCAGAATGGTGGTCATCAGCATGGTGCCGGTCACCGCCACGCCGTAGGCCGAGGCCAGTGCGCCGGAGGATTCAAAGCCCAGCACCAGCAGCACCACGCCGACCATCAGCGCCCAGTTCACCGCGCCGATATAGATCTGGCCCTGCTCGTCGCTGGAGGTGTGCTGGATGTACATGCGCGGGATGTAGCCGAGCTGGATCGCCTGACGGGTCAGGGAGAACGCGCCGGAAATCACCGCTTGCGAGGCAATCACCGTGGCCAGCGTCGACAAGCCGACCAGTGGAATCAATGCCCAGCTCGGTGCCAGCAGATAGAACGGGTTACGCGCCGCCTCGGGATTTTCCAGCAGCAAGGCGCCCTGACCGAAGTAATTGAGCACCAGCGCCGGCAACACCAGAATGAACCACGCACGGGCAATCGGCTTGCGGCCAAAGTGACCCATGTCGGCGTACAGCGCTTCGGCACCGGTCAGCGCCAGCACCACAGCGCCGAGAATCGCCACGCCCATGCCCGGATGAACCACGAAGAAATTCACCGCCCAGATCGGGTTCATCGCATGCAGCACTTCTGGCGCGTGGCTGATGCCATACACACCGAGGGCGCCGAGGACGAGGAACCAGGTGACCATGATCGGCCCGAACAGAATGCCGATCCGCGCCGTACCGTGTTTCTGGATCAGAAACAGCGCGACCAGCACCACCAGCGACAGCGGCACGACCCAATGGTCGATGCCATCAAATGCCAGCCCCAGACCTTCAATCGCCGACAGTACGGAAATCGCCGGGGTGATCATGCTGTCGCCATAAAACAGCGCCGCGCCGATCAGTCCGCAAACCACCAGCAACGAGCGCAATTTCTTGCGATGCCCGGCAGCGCGACGGGCCAGTGCGGTGAGCGCCATGATGCCGCCCTCGCCCTGATTGTCGGCGCGCAGCACGAACATCATGTATTTGATCGACACGACCCAGATCAGCGACCAGAAGATCAACGACAGAATGCCCAGCACGCCGTCGTGGTTGACCGGTACGCCGTAACCGCCGGAAAACACTTCTTTGAGGGTGTACAACGGGCTCGTGCCGATGTCGCCGTAAACTACCCCGACCGCCGCGACCAGCATGCTCAGCGGCTTGGAGGCCGAACCCTCGGCGCCTGCCGCATGACTACTTGCCTGACCCATCCAACACTCCTGATTTTAGAACCGGCTTCTTTGAATGAAGCACTATGCTTTGTGGTGCAGCATGCGCTGTTTTACCTGTTGTTACAGACGTTTTGTTGACTGTAAAAAATTGGTAAAGCTCAACGGCGCGAAGCATAGCGCAGCACTCGTCGTATTTCCCTGCATAAAGCTGGTCAAGTGCGTTGCTCGCCGCTAGAATTGCGCACTTTTTGATCAGAGGCGCGCCCTAAGCGCCCGTCCGTCGGCTTTCGCACCCAGAAAGCGATGTCACAAAATACCGAGGTTAGACATGTCCACCACTCCTGCGCCGGCCAATCCAAAGGTTGGCTTTGTATCTCTGGGTTGCCCGAAAGCACTGGTCGACTCCGAGCGCATCCTGACCCAGCTGCGCATGGAAGGCTATGACGTGGTGTCCACCTATCAGGACGCCGACGTTGTAGTCGTCAACACCTGCGGTTTCATCGATTCGGCCAAGGCTGAGTCTTTGGAAGTGATCGGCGAAGCGATCAAGGAAAACGGCAAGGTCATCGTCACCGGTTGCATGGGCGTGGAAGAAGGCAACATCCGCAACGTCCACCCGAGCGTGCTGGCCGTGACCGGTCCGCAGCAGTACGAGCAAGTGGTCAACGCCGTGCACGAAGTCGTGCCGCCGCGTAAGGATCACAACCCGCTGATCGACCTGGTGCCGCCGCAAGGCATCAAGCTGACCCCGCGTCACTACGCGTACCTGAAAATTTCCGAAGGCTGCAACCACAGCTGCTCGTTCTGCATCATCCCGTCGATGCGCGGCAAACTTGTCAGCCGTCCGGTCGGTGATGTGCTCGACGAAGCTCAGCGTCTGGTCAAATCCGGCGTTAAAGAGCTGTTGGTGATCTCGCAAGACACCAGCGCCTACGGCGTCGACGTCAAATACCGCACCGGTTTCTGGAACGGCGCGCCGGTGAAAACCCGCATGACCGAACTGTGTGAAGCGCTGAGCACCCTCGGCGTCTGGGTGCGTCTGCACTACGTTTACCCGTACCCGCACGTCGACGAGCTGATCCCGTTGATGGCCGCTGGCAAGATCCTGCCGTACCTGGACATCCCGTTCCAGCACGCCAGCCCGAAAGTATTGAAGTCGATGAAACGCCCGGCGTTCGAAGACAAGACCCTGGCGCGGATCAAGAACTGGCGCGAAATCTGCCCGGACCTGATCATCCGTTCGACCTTCATCGTCGGCTTCCCGGGCGAAACTGAAGAAGATTTCCAGTACCTGCTCAACTGGCTGACCGAAGCCCAGCTCGACCGCGTTGGCTGCTTCCAGTACTCGCCGGTTGAAGGCGCCCCGGCCAATGATCTGGATCTGGAAATTGTTCCAGACGACGTCAAGCAGGATCGTTGGGATCGCTTCATGGCGCACCAGCAAGCGATCAGCTCGGCACGTCTGCAAATGCGCATTGGCCGTGAAATCGAAGTGCTGGTGGACGAAGTCGACGAGCAAGGCGCGGTTGGCCGCTGCTTCTTCGACGCCCCGGAAATCGACGGCAACGTGTTTATCGACAACGGCAGTAATCTGAAGCCGGGTGACAAGGTCTGGTGCAAGGTGACTGACGCTGACGAATACGACCTGTGGGCCGAACAGATCTGATCTGAAGGTCAAAAGCCCCTCACCCCAGCCCTCTCCCAGAGGGAGAGGGAGCTGACCGTGTTGTTCTTTCGAGATACATCGACCTGAACGTTCGAGTCGAACTCAGGTTTTGAACAGCACGAAGATCAGCTCCCTTCCCCCTCGCCCCCTCCCAGAGGGAGAGGGAGCTGACCGTGTTGTTCTTTCGAGGTACATCGACCTGAGCTATCCGGTCGAACTCAGGTTTTGAACAGCACGAAGATCAGCTCCCTTCCCCCTCGCCCCCTTGGGGGAGAGGGTTGGGGTGAGGGGGAGAGTTCTTGCTGGCGACAGAAGTATCCAGCCAGACACCGCAACAAATACAAAAAGCCCCACTCTTTTTACAAGATGCGGGGCTTTTTTACGGCTATCGTTTAGCGGGGGACGGACTCCCTTGAAACGGACAAGAGGCAGACGGGCATGCGTCACCATTCGGTCATCCACACACCGAAACTCAGCGATTATCAGGAACTGACCCGGGTCTGGGAGGCCTCGGTTCGCGCCACCCATGATTTTCTGCCGGACAGCTACATCGAGCTGCTGCGCAATCTGGTGCTCTCGCGTTATCTGGATGCGGTGATGCTGATCTGCACCAGGGACGCCGACCAGCGCATCACCGGGTTTGCCGGTGTCGCGGCGGGCAAGATCGAGATGCTGTTTATCGATCCGGATTATCGGGGTCAGGGCTTGGGCAAGAAGCTGCTCAACTATGCCATGCAGCATCTGAATGCCGATGAACTCGACGTCAATGAACAGAACCCGCAGGCCTTGGGCTTTTACTTCAAGCAGGGTTTCGAAGTGATCGGCCGCTCGGAGGTCGATGGCATGGGCCAGCCGTATCCGTTGCTGCATATGCGCTTGCGCCAGAACCAGCAGCGCTCCAGTAACGGCTGAAACAACCCAACCCAATGTAGGAGTGAGCCTGCTCGCGATAGCGCCAGATCAGCCACCATCAATGTCGAATGTCAGATGGCTATCGCGAGCAGGCTCACTCCTACAAAAAGCATTCCCGAAATGGAACCGGGCTTAACCGGCGCCACACAGGTACAATGCCCACCCCTTTTTTGTTACGGCCCTGTCATGACTGACCCGATTCGCCTCTCCAAACGCCTCATCGAACTGGTCGGTTGCTCCCGCCGGGAGGCCGAGCTGTTCATCGAGGGCGGCTGGGTCACCGTGGACGGCGAAGTGATTGACGAGCCGCAATTCAAGGTCGGCGAGCAGAAAGTCGAGCTCGACAAGGACGCCAAGGCCACCGCGCCGGAGCCGGTGACCATCCTGCTCAATGCCCCTGCCGGCATGGACGTCGAAACGGCCATGCAATCGCTCAGCGCCGAAACCCTTAGCGAAGAGCACCGTTTCAGCAAGCGCCCTCTGCGCGGCCACTTTCTGCGCCTGACCGCCAGCGCTGACCTGCAAGCCAAGGCCAGCGGCCTGCTGGTGTTCACCCAGGACTGGAAAATCCTGCGCAAGCTCACCGCCGACGCCGCGAAGATCGAGCAGGAATACGTGGTCGAAGTCGAAGGTGACATGGTCGCCCACGGCCTCAATCGCCTGCAGCACGGCCTGACGCACAAGGGCAAGGAACTGCCGCCGGTCAAGGCCAGCTGGCAGAACGAAAACCGTCTGCGCTTCGCCATGAAGAACCCGCAGCCGGGGATCATCGCGCAGTTCTGCGAAGCGGTCGGCCTCAAGGTCGTCGGCATCCGCCGTATCCGCATCGGCGGCGTCTCGATCGGCAAAGTCCCGGTCGGCCAATGGCGCTACCTGTCCGGCAAAGAGAAGTTCTAAGACTTCCACTGCCGCCACACATTCCGGTAGCGCGCCTGCGCGCTGCCCACAACGCATCAGGATTACTCACATGATTCATAACGACGTATTGCGCAGCGTGCGCTACATGCTCGACATCAGCGACAAGAAAGTTGTCGAGATCATCAAGCTCGGCGGCATGGACGTCGCGCTCGCTGACGTAGTGACCTGGCTCGACAAGAAAGAAGAAGACGAAGAAGGTTTCGTGCGCTGCCCGGACGAAGTCATCGCACACTTCCTCGACGGCCTGGTGATCTTCAAGCGCGGCAAGGACGAAAGCCGTCCGCCGCAGCCGATCGAAGTGCCGGTGACCAACAACATCATCCTGAAAAAGCTGCGTGTGGCCTTCGAACTGAAAGAAGACGACATGCACGCGATCCTCAAGGCTGCCGAGTTCCCGGTGTCCAAGCCTGAGCTGAGCGCGCTGTTCCGCAAGGTCGGCCACACCAACTATCGCCCGTGCGGTGACCAGTTGCTGCGCAATTTCCTCAAGGGCCTGACCCTGCGCGTTCGTCCGGCCTGATCCCCTCCGCGGTGGCGACCGATGGTCGCCACCGCAACGCATGACTGTTCATTCCCTCCAGAAATAATGGCTCCGCTTCGCGCGGCTGACGACTAGGGTGTACTGATCCCCAATCTTCAGGACTCGCCATGCACCCGTATTTCTCCCTGCAAGGCCGCACCGCTCTGGTGACCGGCGGCACCCGTGGTATCGGCAAAATGATCGCCAAAGCCTTTGTCGAGGCTGGCGCGCGCGTTTACGTCTGCTCGCGCGACGCCGAAGCCTGCCATCAAACTGCGGAAGAACTCAGCGCCTTGGGCACGTGCCACGGCGTGGCGGCGAATCTGGCGACCGAAGAAGGTGTGCAGGAACTGGCCGCGCGCCTGGGCGAGCAGATCACCCATCTGGATATTCTGGTAAACAATGCCGGCACCACCTGGGGCGCGCCGCTGGAGAGCTACCCGGTCAAGGGCTGGGAAAAGGTCATGCAGCTCAACGTGACCTCGGTGTTCACCTGCATTCAGCAATTTCTGCCGTTGCTACGCAAGGCCGGCTCGGCGGCGAATCCGGCGCGGATCATCAACATTGGTTCGGTGGCGGGGATTTCTTCGTTTGGTGAGCAAGCGTATGCCTATGGGCCGAGTAAGGCTGCTCTGCATCAGTTGTCGCGGATTCTGGCGCGGGAGTTGGTGAGCCAGCACATCAACGTCAATGTGATTGCGCCGGGACGCTTTCCGAGCAAGATGACTCAGCACATTGGCAATGATCAGCAGGCGTTGGCTGAAGATACGGCGTTGATTCCGATGAAGCGTTGGGGGCGTGAAGAGGAGATGGCGGCGTTGGCGATCAGTCTGGCGAGTACGGCTGGGGCTTATATGACCGGGAATATTATTCCGCTGGATGGCGGGTTTAGTCTCTGACATCGGCGGTGAAGCATCGCGAGCAGGCTCACTCCTACAGGGATTTTCAGCGAACACAGATTTTGTGTACACCCATGACCCTGTAGGAGTGAGCCTGCTCGCGATGGCTTCAGCCCAGTCTCCACCAGCCATAGGGTCTGCCGGGTTATCATGCCCACCCCTGCCCCGCTTCGAATGCAAACCATGACTTACAGCGTCTCCCCCATCGGCTTCGTGCGCTCCTGCTTCAAGGAAAAATTCGCCATCCCCCGCCAGCCACAACTGGCCCCCGCCGCCCGTGGCGTGCTGGAACTGGTGGCGCCGTTCGATCAGGGTGACGCGGTGCAGGGTCTGGAGCAGGTCAGCCATGTCTGGCTGCTGTTCCTGTTTCATCAGGCACTGGAAGAAAAACCACGCTTGAAAGTCCGCCCGCCACGCCTGGGCGGCAACAAGTCCATGGGCGTATTCGCCACCCGCGCCACACACCGTCCTAATGGCATCGGCCAGTCCGTGGTGAAACTGGACAAAGTCGAAGCCAATCGCCTGTTCATCTCCGGCATCGACTTGCTCGACGGCACGCCGGTTCTCGACATCAAACCCTACGTGCCCTACGCCGACATCATTCCCGACGCCTCCAACAGTATCGCCAGCGCCGCGCCACAGCTGATTGAGGTGCAGTGGACCGACTCAGCCCTGAAACAAGCGCATACACACGCTCAGCGCCTCGACGAGCCTTTGGTTGAACTGATTGAACAGTGTCTGGCGCAGGATCCGCGCCCGGCCTATCAAACCCCGGCGCCTGAACGCGAATATGGCGCGCAATTCTGGGATCTGGACGTACGCTGGCATTATCCGACGCCTGAGCAGATTCGCGTGCTGGAAGTCATTCCAGCCATGGTCTGAAACCGCGCCCAATGTAGGAGCTGCCGCAGGCTGCGATCTTTTGATTTTGCTCTTCAAAAGCAAGATCAAAAGATCGCAGCCTGCGGCAGCTCCTACAGGTGAATGTCGCGGGCATAAAAAAGCCCCCATTGCCAATTCAGGCAATGGGGGCTTCTTCAGTGGGACTTACTTCTCGACGAACGCACGCTCGATCAGGTAATCACCCGGCTCGCGCATCCGCGCCGAGATCTTCAGGCCGAAGCTGTCGAGCACTTCGCTGGTCTCGTCGAGCATGCTCGGGCTGCCGCAGATCATCGCGCGGTCGTCCTGCGGGTTGATCGGTGGCAGGCCGATGTCGCTGAACAGCTTGCCGCTGCGCATCAGATCGGTCAGACGGCCCTGATTCTCGAAAGGCTCGCGGGTCACGGTCGGGTAGTAGATCAGCTTGTCACGCAGCGCTTCGCCGAAGAACTCGTTCTGCGGCAGATGCTCGGTGATGAATTCGCGGTAGGCGACTTCGTTGACGTAACGCACACCGTGGACCAGGATCACTTTTTCAAAGCGCTCGTAGGTTTCCGGGTCCTGGATCACGCTCATGAACGGCGCCAGGCCAGTGCCGGTGCTCAGCAGGTACAAATGCTTGCCCGGGTTCAGGTCATCCAGAACCAAGGTGCCGGTAGGCTTCTTCGAGATGATGATCTCGTCGCCTTCCTTCAAATGCTGCAGCTGCGAGGTCAGCGGGCCGTCCTGCACCTTGATGCTGAAGAACTCCAGATGCTCTTCCCAGTTCGGGCTGGCGATCGAGTAAGCGCGCATAAGCGGGCGGCCGTTAGGCTGTTGCAGGCCGATCATCACGAACTGACCGTTCTCGAAGCGCAGGCCCGGATCGCGGGTGCACTTGAAGCTGAACAGAGTGTCGTTCCAGTGATGAACACTGAGGACACGCTCGTGGTTCATGTTGCTCATGTACGTTTGACTCCTGGAGATTGGGTCTGCGCTGGCTTTTGCAGGCGACGGTGCGCAATTGCATCGCATTCTAATAGCGACGACAATATCTGTTAACTGGATTATTAAGATAAGGGTTATCGGTTATATCGATATGCGATTTACTCTCCGTCAACTGCAAGTCTTCGTCGCCGTCGCCCAGCAGGAAAGCGTATCCCGTGCTGCGGGTCTGCTCAACCTCTCACAGTCGGCTGCCAGCACCTCGATCACCGAACTGGAGCGTCAGTCCAGCTGCCAGCTGTTCGACCGCGCCGGCAAACGGCTGAGCCTCAACGCCCTCGGCAAACAGCTGCTGCCACAAGCGGTGGCCCTGCTCGATCAGGCCAAGGAAATCGAAGACCTGCTCAACGGCAAATCCGGTTTCGGCTCGCTGTCGGTAGGCGCGACGCTGACCATCGGCAATTACCTGGCGACCCTGCTGATCGGCAGCTTCATGCAGCGCCACCCGGAAAGCCAGGTGAAGCTGCACGTGCAGAACACTGCCAATATCGTGCAACAAGTTGCCCACTACGAAATTGATCTGGGTCTAATCGAAGGCGATTGCAGCCACCCGGACATCGAAGTGCAGAGCTGGGTCGAGGATGAACTGGTGGTGTTCTGCGCGCCGCAGCATCCGCTGGCGCAACGTGGTAGCGCGTCCATGGAAGAATTGACTCACGAGGCGTGGATTCTGCGTGAACAGGGTTCCGGCACGCGGCTGACCTTCGATCAGGCCATGCGTCACCATCGCAGCTCGCTGAATATCCGTCTGGAGCTGGAACACACCGAGGCGATCAAACGCGCGGTGGAATCAGGGTTGGGGATTGGTTGCATCTCGCGACTGGCACTGCGCGATGCGTTCCGACGCGGCAGTCTGGTGCCGGTGGAAACGCCGGACCTGGACCTGGCGCGGCAGTTCTACTTCATCTGGCACAAGCAGAAATACCAGACCTCGGCGATGCGCGAGTTTCTCGAGCTGTGCCGCGCTTTCACCGCCGGGGTTCAGCGCAGCGACGAGATTGTTTTGCCGACCATCGCTTAAAGCAGAATCACTGCCCACACCAGGCCGATCATGCTCAGCGCGACGAATTGCGCGGCGCTGCCCATGTCCTTGGCGTTCTTCGACAGTGGATGCAGTTCCAGCGAGATGCGGTCGATGGCCGCCTCTACTGCCGAGTTCAACAACTCGACGATCAGCGCCAGCAGGCACACTGCAATCAATAGTGCCTGCTCAACGCGGCTGACATTGAGGAAGAACGTCAGCGGAATCAGCACCACATTGAGCAGCACCAGTTGGCGGAACGCCGCTTCACCGGTGAAGGCGGCGCGCAGACCGTCGAGCGAATAACCGGAGGCATTCAGGATGCGTTTCAGGCCGGTTTGGCCCTTGAAAGGTGACATAAGGAAGAAACCAACCAAAAAGGAGTGGGAAAGCTAGATCAATAAAAGTCAAAAAAACGTGAAGACACCAGCCTTTATTGGCTCGGAATTGACTCAAGTTGTTGCAGCAGTAAAGCCGCTTGCGTGCGAGTGCGCACATTCAACTTGCGAAAGATCGCCGTGACGTGGGCCTTGATGGTCGCTTCGGACACGCTCAGCTCATAGGCAATCTGTTTGTTCAGCAGGCCTTCACAGACCATGGTCAGCACGCGGAACTGCTGCGGTGTCAGGCTGGCGAGCCCGTCGCTGGCGGCTTTGGCTTCGTCGGAAACGGCAACCGCTTCGAACGCCTGCGGCGGCCAGAACACATCGCCATCGAGTACTTTGCGCACCGCTTGCTGAATCACGCTGAGGTCGCTGGACTTGGGTATAAAGCCACTGGCACCGAACTCTCGGGATTTGACCATCACCGACGCTTCTTCCTGCGCCGACACCATCACCACCGGAATCTGCGGGTATTGTCCGCGCAGCAGCACCAGCCCGGAAAAGCCATAAGCGCCGGGCATGTTCAGGTCCAGCAGGACCAGATCCCAGTCAGCCTTTTCGGTCAGGCGGGTTTCCAGTTCGGCGATGCTCGCCACTTCCACCAGGCGTACATCCGGGCCAAGGCCCAGCGTCACCGCTTGATGCAGGGCGCTACGAAACAGAGGGTGATCATCGGCAATCAGGATGTCGTATGTGGCCATTTTTCAAATGATCCTGTTTTTGATGGCAGACACGGTGCATTCCGGTCTGGCCAAAGCAACTCAAGATGCCGCTTTTGAAGCGATATCCACAGGGGCACGTTCAACGCCAATCAATAGCAAACACGGCGTTTCAAACCTTGGCCGCACCCTAATCGGCGCCAAGCATGCCCAGCGAAGACGGGGTGGTCAAGCAGCACGGCCGCTGGCTTGTACAGTATGGGCCACTATTGGGCCAACTCCGGCTGCACCTTTCGTATATAGGGCAACAGCTCGGCGTGCGCGGGGGTGGCTTCATTCATGTCCAGTTGTTGCTTGGCACCGAGGTAGTGCTGGCTGAACACGTCGAAATAGGCGTCCAGCGCAGAAGCCGCGTCGCTGTCACCCGCCAGTTCGAGACATAGCGCAGCCACTTCGGCGGTGCACAGATGTTCGCTGCGGGTCGAACGACGCAAGCGGTAGCGCGAGAGTTTGTCGGGCAGCAGGCTCAAGATCGGCAAGCGATCGAAATACGGGCTCTTGCGGAAGATCTTCCGCGCTTCAGTCCACGTTGCGTCGAGCAAAATGAACAGCGGACGTTTGCTGCTATCGATCGCGACGGTGTTGGTCACTCGCGCCGGTTCAACGTATTCGCCGGGAAACACCAGATACGGCTGCCACTGCGGGTCATTGAGCAGTGCGAGCATCTGCGGATCGGGCTCGGTACGCGACCAGATGAACGCGTGGTTATCGCGCACCACGTCGGCAATCAGCCAACCGGTGTTGCTCGGCTTGAACACTTCCTTGCCGGTCATGATCAGACACACGCCCGAACGAGTGTCGACACTCGGCCGCCAGGCGCACAGGCAATGGCTGATGATCACCCGGCAGTCGCGGCAACGCTCAGAGCGAAAGCCACGGGCCTGAATCGGCTTGATGCCTTCATCTTCGCGCTGGTCACGCAGACGGGCGACGGCGTTGGGCGCATGGTTCATCGTGGATAACGCCGAAAAGCAGGAAAACTCGACACGAACGACACTCGGCAGGGCAATAAAGGCCGGCAGTTTACCAGAGCGATGGGCACAAGCCTGTACCCTCCCGACCGGCTCCCCTATAATTCGCCGCCACTGAACGCACAGTCACGTGGCTGGTCGAACCACCAGTCACTGAACCAGGAGAGTTTCATGCTGCGCCTTATCGTTCCCACCGCTGCCATTCTGCTGGCGTCGTCCTTCACCGCTCAGGCTGCCTCCCTGAGTGAGCAGAATCTGAACCGCGAGCTGCGCAACGTCGCCGCCCAGAGCAGCGTCGGCACGCCACGCGCCATCAGTGAAGACATTCTTGATCAGGGCTTCACCGTTGAAGGCACGCAGTTGATCAACCACCTGAGTGTGCAAAAGAGCCACGCCGACAAGATGCGCGCTGACCCTAAAGCCGTGTATTTCCAGTTGGGCGCTTCGGTGTGCAACAACCCGTCGTTTCGCAAGCTGATGGCCAAGGGCGCAATCATGCGTTACGACTTCACGGAAGTGAAAACCAACAAAGCGATCGGCTCCGCCAGCTATCAGGAATCGGATTGCCCGAAAGCCGGTCCGGCGAAGAAGAAGTAATCATCGCGAATTGGCGCGCCGCTGTTCATCCTCGGCGCGCAGTTCGGCCAGCAAGGCCTGTAGATAGTGCGAACGGCGCTCGCCGCCGGCCAAGCGCCGGCAGCACTCCTCTTCGAGACTGAGATGATTGGTCTCGGCTGATGCCTTCAACATTCGATACAACTGCGTATCGATCTCCAGAATCACTCTGGCCATGTGTCCCGCCTCCTTGCCACCCGCAAATCCTTGAATAGCGTGCACCTTGCGTACGGTCGTTGACGCAAAGTTGTCGTACGGCGCCTGTAAGTTAGTTAATCAGAGGGATTGCCGCTCGGCGCACGTTCGGACGAGCGGTGACGGCATCGGCTGAAAAACAATAAACGGTTGCCAGCCAGAACGTTGCGGCGCAATGATCGAGTCAGCGCAAAGCTTCGCAAGGGTCTAGATTCAGAGTATTCCCGATCATTTTTAAACGGCAGGAAAGGAACTGTCGATCGTGTGTGTTTTTTTGCAGCGCGGCACTGACGCCGCTCGTCAGGGCCATCCCGCTCTGTGCAGAAGGAGACGTTGAATGCCTTACCAACCGAATGACCTCTTGAGTCGTCATTTTCAGGAAAACGGTCCCGACCTCATTACTCAGGTCGAAGAACAACTCAGCCGGGTTTCCCCCAACAGCCCCAACCTTCCCATCTACCGCGACATGATCCTGACCGTGCTGCGCATGGCGCAGGAAGATCACAACCGCTGGAACGCCAAGATCACCCTGCAAGCCCTGCGCGAACTGGAGCAAGCGTTTCGGGTGCTGGAGCAATTCAAGGGCCGACGCAAAGTCACCGTATTCGGCTCGGCGCGAACGCCAGTCGAACATCCACTGTATGCCATGGCCCGAGAACTCGGCGCGGCGTTGACCCGTTCGGACATGATGGTCATCACCGGTGCCGGGGGCGGCATCATGGCAGCCGCCCATGAAGGTGCCGGTCGCGATCACAGCCTCGGGTTCAATATCACCCTGCCCTTCGAGCAACATGCCAACCCGACCGTCGACGGCACCGGCAATCTGTTGCCTTTCCACTTCTTCTTCACGCGCAAATTGTTCTTCGTCAAAGAAGCCGATGCGCTGGTGTTATGCCCCGGAGGGTTCGGCACTCTGGATGAAGCACTGGAAGTGTTGACGCTGATTCAGACTGGCAAGAGTCCGCTGGTGCCGGTGGTGTTACTGGATGCGCCGGGCGGCACATTCTGGCAAGGCGCGATGGACTTCATTCGTCAGCAACTGGAGGACAACCGTTACATCCTGCCCACCGACATGAAATTGATGCGCCTGGTTTACAGCGTCGAAGAGGCGGTCGAGCAGATCAATCAGTTCTACAGTAACTTCCACTCCAGCCGCTGGCTCAAGCGCCAATTCGTGATCCGCATGCATCACAAGCTCAGCGATCAGGCGCTGGCGCACATGCAGGAAGCGTTTGCCGATCTGTGCCTGAGTGACCAGTTTCATCAGCACGCCTACGCCGGCGAGGAACACGATGAAGCGCAGTTCAGTCATCTGGCGCGACTGGCCTTCGCCTTCAACGCGCGCACCCACGGGCGTCTGCGGGAACTGATCGATTACATCAACCTGCCGGAAAACTGGGCTGATTCCAAACCGCAAACAGCGCAACGCTCCCGCGAACCATCAAAGGTTATTTGAGGGCAAAAAAAACGGCCCGCTATTTTCATAGCGGGCCGTTTTTATTGAATCGGATTAATCGTCCATGCCTCGACCGCTGAACAAGCGGTTGATCATCTCCATCGAAAACCCTCGATACGCCAGAAACCGGCCTTGCTTGGCCCGTTCTTTTGCATCAATCGGTAAATGTCCGGAGAACTTCCTGCGCCAGGTGTCCTGAAGTTGCTCCTGCCAACTGATACCGCTTTCGCGCAGGGCGAGTTCGATATCGGCACGCTGCAAACCGCGCTGGCTCAGCTCCTCACGAATCCGTAGAGGGCCATAGCCGGAACGGGCACGATAGGAAACAAAGCTTTCAAGGTAACGGGCTTCGGAAAGCAGCCCCTCCTCCGTCAAACGGTCGAGGGCTGTTTCGATCATCTCCGCCTCGGCGCCGCGCTGACGCAATTTGCGCGTCAGCTCGACTCGACCGTGCTCGCGGCGTGCGAGCAGGTCCATGGCGGTTCGCCGCACAGCGACGAGGGTATCGAGTACGGCGGTGGTCATCGCTGCAATCAGATGTCAGCGTCGGCCAGGTCATCTTCAGTCTCTTTGACTGCAGAAGCCTTGGAGTCGATCACTGCAGGAGTCAGCAGCTTGTCACGCAGTTGCTTCTCGAGCTTCGCGGCGATTTCCGGGTTGTCCGCCAGGAACTTGGCCGAGTTGGCCTTGCCCTGACCGATCTTGGTGCCTTCGTAAGCATACCAGGCGCCGGATTTCTCGACGAAACCGTGCAGCACACCCAGGTCGATCATCTCGCCATTGAGGTAGATGCCCTTGCCGTAAAGAATCTGGAACTCGGCCTGACGGAACGGCGAAGCGACCTTGTTCTTCACAACCTTGACGCGGGTTTCGCTGCCGACCACTTCGTCGCCTTCCTTCACCGCGCCGGTACGGCGGATGTCGAGACGAACCGAGGCGTAGAACTTCAGCGCGTTACCACCGGTGGTGGTTTCCGGGCTACCGAACATCACGCCGATCTTCATACGGATCTGGTTGATGAAGATTACCAGGCAGTTGGCGTTCTTGATGTTACCGGTGATTTTACGCAGCGCCTGGGACATCAGACGGGCTTGCAGGCCCACGTGCATGTCACCCATTTCGCCTTCGATTTCAGCCTTCGGTACCAGTGCCGCCACGGAGTCGACGATGATCACGTCAACGGCGTTGGAGCGCACCAGCATGTCGGTGATTTCCAGCGCCTGTTCGCCGGTGTCCGGCTGGGAAACCAGCAGGTCGTCGACGTTGACGCCCAGCTTGCCGGCGTACTCAGGGTCGAGGGCGTGTTCGGCGTCGACGAATGCGCAGGTCGCGCCGGCTTTCTGGGCCTGGGCGATCACGGACAGCGTCAGTGTGGTTTTACCGGAAGATTCCGGACCGTAGATTTCAACGATACGGCCTTTTGGCAGGCCGCCAATGCCGAGCGCGATGTCCAGACCCAGAGAGCCAGTGGAGATAGCCGGGATCGCCTGACGGTCCTGATCGCCCATACGCATCACGGCACCCTTGCCGAATTGACGTTCGATCTGACCCAGGGCCGCAGCCAAGGCTTTCTTCTTGTTGTCGTCCATTAAAGTCCTCACGTAATCAATAAGGCCTGACGGCCAACACCTGTATAAGTAGCCAGTATTATTCCACAGCGTTCGCGGATCGCCTACCCCTGATTTTCGATTTCTCGTGCCGCTAGTCGCAGGAGCCCCTCTAGCGCGGCCTTCACCGTTTGTCGGCGGACTTCATCGCGGTTGCCGGGGAAGTGTTGAACCTCACTGGTCACGGTCTCGCCAACACCCCAGGCCAGCCAAACAGTGCCGACCGGTTTGTTCGGCGAGCCACCGTCCGGCCCTGCTACACCGCTGACCGCCACGGCAAATCGCGCCAGGCTTTTGTCCTGGGCGCCCCGCACCATCGCCTCGACCACCTCGACACTGACCGCGCCCACCGTCTCGAACAACCCGGCCGGCACATTCAACTGCTGGGTTTTCTGCCGGTTGGAGTAGGTCACATAGCCAGCCTCGAACCACGCTGAACTACCCGGGATCCGCGTAATGGCTTCGGCGATCCCGCCGCCGGTGCAGGACTCGGCCGTGGTGACGTGGGCGTTGAGCACTTGCAGGCGTCGGCCAAGTTCAGCAGCCAATTGGGTGATTTCTTTCACGGCATGCTCCGGATCGTGTGGAATGCCTCCACCGTACACGAGCCGATTGCGCTTTCAATACACAGACTCATTCAAAATGTTCGGGCACCAGCGCTCTGACATACGCCTGACAGGCCTGCAGGGCAATCAATCCGCGGTCGCCGCTGTCGGTGATGGCGATAATTCGTTGAGCATGCGCCGGGTCAAGTCGGGCGCGTACGGTTGCAGGATCCACGCGGCCGGCGCCGGCGGCGGCTGGCATGTTGCAGCCTGGTGCAATGTCACTGGCGGCGAGAAGGGCTGACAACCGTACATCAGCAGTAGCAAGACGATCGCGCAGGCGATCCTGATCACGTTGGGCATCGCTCAGTGCTCGATAGTGGGTTTGTTCACTGGCGGCAAGCCGCTGCTCCAGTGCCAGGCGCTTATCCTGCTCGGCCTGTTGCGCGGTGGCGGCGGCGGAATTCTGTTGATTGAGTACCTCGGCGTTTAACCGAGCCAGCTCCGCGAATTGCCGTCCGTAGCGCCAGTCCTGAAATTGCCAAGCGGCTGCAAAGGCACCAGCGGCCAGCAACAGAATGCCGGTCACACGCCAGGGGATTGGCATAACACCGCCCTCGCCCGCGCCCAGATTTCCAGACGATCCTGCAAGCCGTTCAACCCGCCGTTGATGCGCCGGGTGATGGTATTGAACTGGTCGCGGTCGGCCAGTTCATTCAAGCCGTTCTGCTCCCAGAACCAAGCGGCGGACTCAGCCGCCCATTGCGGTTGTTCGAGCAGTTCGGGCAAGGACAACAGCCGCTCATCACCAAAAAGGCCAACGCTGCATTGTCGGTAATTGCTACGGCCAGTGATTTGTATCAGCCCTCGTCCGCGGTACTTTTGCCCGTCGCCATCAGCCTCTGGCGTATTGCCCAGACGCAGGGCCAACGTACCGGTGTCGTACTTGCTCAGGTATTGGTTGTTGCCCAACTCTCGCACATACCGCAGTTGCCCCGACTCGTGGCCGACCTGCGCCAGAAACGCAGCCATGCGTTTGGGGGTATCGATAAGACGACGAGTCATGGCGGCGTTGAGCACAGAAACAAAAACGCCCGCTTGGGAGCGGGCGTTGGGCATGATGTCGATAAGGTTGTTTTCAGTTATTTGCATAATGCTTGATCCTCCCTGGATATGGCCCCGATTGAATCACGGCTGGCGGCCAATGCCTGCCAGCCATTTATTTGCCAGAGTTTTCAGGGTGCCCGTTGCCGCCTCAGGTGTTTCGTCCAATGGCAGCACCTGCCCGCCCGATGACAGCCACGCCTGATACTCAACCCAGTCGCGATTGGTCGGGTCCTGCGGGATGAATGCTGAATCCTCCATGCGCAATACGCCGCAAGGAGTCAGTTGATAGGTCATGAGTTCACTCCTAGATTTCAGCGTCGGCTGTCCATTCAATCTGCAATGCTTGACCGGGCACGCTGTTGGGGGGCGTTACCGTGCTGATCGCGAAAGTACGCTGGGTCACCCCGTGTATGAATGTCCCCGTACACGCTGTTTGTGCCGTGTAGTTCCAAACCTGATTACTTGTATTTGCAGGGCAATACAGCACAACAGTCGGTTGCACTCGCTTGAGTACCTGCATGTGGATGGCCAGGCCATATTGACCAGCGTTGCCTCCTGCCGACTGGCTAAACGAAAGAATGCACGTGCCGGCGCCATTGTTCGCCTGAATCGGTAGACGGTTGGCGAACGACTTCTCGAAGTAACGCTGACAGAGCATCAATTCTTCAGCAACCGGACGGTATTCGAAAGGCGTGGAAACAGGCCCCTCTTCCAACTGGATCTGCGCCAGATCAACCGTCTGTACGACGTTGAGCGGCAGGTCGAACGCCAGTCTCAGGCAATCATTGGTGCCGAGCATTTTCCCGGCAATGGTCGGCACCTGAAATGTTGCGCTGTACTTTGTCCAGGCAGTGTTCAACTGAAAGACTTCGACCGCTTTGGTCACGGGTTCCGAACCACTTGCGCCAAAAAACTGCGTAACCGCTACTTTCAGTGCGCGCGCCGCATCAGATCGTGCCCAGAACGTTACGGTGGCGGTTTTCCCGGCAAGGGTTCGCACCGATTCAATGGCCTGGGAGATTTTGTGTTCCGTTGCGCCAACGCCCGCCGTCGTCTGCTGCCAGCGCAGAAAAGAGGCCGGCTCATCAGCCACCTCGGTTTGCCCCGGGACGAAGCTCTGCCGGCTGATCGCCACAGCCGCGTTACCGTTCCAGTCACAGCGAAACCGGTCTGCCACGTAACCACCCACATTCGGTGCCTGGTTGGTCGTCCCGCGTTGCCAGATATCGAAGCCACCATTGATCAACAGATTCTTGCGGTACACCTGCACCGGGAATTGCTGCAACGGGTCGGGTTTCGCTAATTGCCGAATCGCCTGGGCCAGTTGATTGGTCTGCTCTTCATCCGGGGTCAAACCGGCGGCCGTAATCGCGCTGAGAATTTCCTCGGTGACGCTGTTGCCCCAACTGGCCGGGATCAATGAGCCAGGCTTTCCGGCGATAGGGTCTTCGTCGACAAACCTGCCGTTCTCCAGGCCTGAGCCGGGAACGCTTTTTGGGTAATCCACTTTCAGCTCCTTTCAGGTCGCATGAAACGCCAACGCCCGCATAGGCGGGCGTTGGCAAAAATGGCTGTAACACTCTGTTCAACTCGCGACATCAAGCCACAGCCAGCATTCGCATCAGCCAGTCCGGCGGTAAGGGTCGACTCGCGTCTGCGGGAAAACCCGAGCTCGACGGCCAGTCCCGCAGCTCCTGGCGATAGTCCAGAAGCTCCTGATGGTCCTCGATGCTCAGGCTCATCGGTCTGCCTGCGGCCTCCTCATCCCGATCACGATCAACCAGCCATTGGCTGGCCAACAGCTGCCCGTCGCGCCATTTGCGCGCCAGCATCGAAAGTTCGGCATCCGACAGCGGCGCAGCATCGATCAGCACTGGCAAACCATCGGCATCATGGCTGCGGATTTTGCCGGGCGCAGGGTTGCCGATCACCGCGATGAAACGCTCCTCAGTGATCGGTACTGCATCGCTCGGCATGCTTGGATTGATGCCGGACAGGTACACACAGCCTGTGGACTGACTATAAAAACGGTTCATGGTTACTCCTCAGCGTCCGAACGCGATTGCACAAAAGCCGCAAGGCAACAGTTCCGAGTACAACGTGAAACCGTTCTGATTTTTCGCACCCAGCGAAACACTGCCCGGAGCCGATCCATTCAAAGTGGATGGAAATACCGCAAGGCAAACGCTGGGAAACGCCAAGGTAAAACTCGAATATGCCCCTTGAATTCCTAAGGTCGACAGCCCGACCCACTGAATGATGAAACCACCCAGCCAGGAAGGAAAAACAATGTAGCCGTTGGTGGTCAGACTGGTAGAAAAGCCAAAGCGCAGCGTTTTCGGCGTCACGATCGTGGTGGTATCCGCGCCACTGTCGGTCTGCGCCTGAGTAGCTATCTTCGCCACCCCGGCAATGCTTTCGCTCGCCTGCACCACGCGTTTGGCGATGGCTTGAAAAACCCGTAACGGAGTCATGCGTTTAACGTTGTCGGTTCCCTGCTCCGCGTCTTGAACACTGGCCACAGGCACCACACTCTGGGTGATTTTCTGCTCGATGGCAGACTTCAATTGAGCGTTGTCCTGCTCATCCGCTGCGAGGCCAGCCGACTGAATCACATTCAGCACTTCCTCAGTGACAGCATTACCCCACTGCGCTGGAATCAAAGACCCGATGGCCCCGGTCAACGGGTTTTCGTCGACAAACCTGCCGTTGACCAGGCCGGTGCCGGGCAAACTTTTTGGATAATCCATTTCACTTCTCCTTGTAGAAATCAGCCGTTCACGACGGCGCCGGGGACAGTCGGCCAAGTAATCTCGTCAGGAAATCCGGCCTGCTTTTCGAGGCGATTGAGCTCGACGCTGTAGCGTTTCCATTCGAGCAATTGCAGCCGTTCTTCATCGCTCGCATCACCGATGTCTTCGGCATATTGAAGCGGAGCGATACGCAGGACGGCGTCCCGCAAAAGTACGTCGCGCTTTTCCAGCTCCTGCGCTTTGGCATTCGCCATTCGAGCCTGCTCATCCAACACCCAGGCATCATCGCGCCATACATGAAACTCACCCGGCCAGGACTGTGCCGTAAGGGCTTCAGGCAACGCTCCCAGCTCGCTCCAGATCTGTTGCGCGCCCCCGTCCTTGCGATACACCACACCTCGGCGGTCAATCACTTCACGGGGTACGCCATTGATCAACGCCCAACTACGGCCGGTTTCCGGCTCAGGCAATTCGAAGGACAGTTCAACGGCGTTGGCCGGAAGTTGAATGCCGATACCGGGTGTGACGGGAAACTCGACTGGGCCAGACAGAGCGCCCGAACCATCGAATAGATAATTGAACATGAAGTGCCTCAGATAAGTTTGATGCGGCCGGGATAGGCGATGTTGCGAGGGCGGGATTTGAAGGCGTAAAGCAAGGTGGCCGCGGTATCTCGCTGATAGGTAGTGTTCACAGGAAAAATCGGGCCACCGTTGAGCAGCCCCGAAATGAATTGCGGCTCCTCTCGGGTATCCGCTCCAAAACCGATGAGGCTATCGGACCAGTAAGCGCCCACCGCCCCACCGCCGTTAGCACCTTGGGCATAGGCGTGAGTAGACCCCGGTTGAAAGGTGCCCATCACACGTGCGGTGTCCACTCCTCGCCCCTCATCCAGAACCCTGAGAAACTCCCCTCGCCCTTCAGGCCCGCGAAACGTCAACGCACCATCACCCGTGGTCCACTTCCCCTCCGTACCTGAGCGCAAGGCCTCTGCTCCCAGCATTCCTGATTGCTGAGCGTGATCCCACAGCCAGGGCCATTCGGCGCGTTTCATGACAGAGCCATTGAGTGCACCATATCCGCCGGGGTTAAGCAGGATGGTCGTCTCGAAGAAAGGCCGACCTAGCGGAGTGTTGTCGAAGCGACCGACCGGCCACCAACTCCCAACGCCATCACTGCGCAGATGCCACCAGTCACCGCTGCCCATTAATACGAAAAACGGATAACCACTGGCGGCCAGATGGGTATGAAAGCGAATACGATCAGTACCCGACGCCTGGATGACTATGCGACTGCCACTGTTGTCCACTCGCCTGACGATCACATCACGTACACCAAGTGCGGCATTGGCCGACGGCAGCTGCAGAGTCACCGCGCCCGGACTGCCATCGATCAATACGAGGCCGAGTTCTGCCTCGGCCAGTGTTTTCGAGGCCGCCAACCGGGTAATCACCGAACGCATCGGACTGGCGGTGCCGACAATCGATTGAATGGCTTTAAGCAGTTGGCCGGTGTCCGCTTCGGCAGCGACCAGCCCGGCACCGTTAATCACACTCAGAATCTCCTGAGTGACACTGTTGCCCCACACCGCCGGAATCAACGATCCCGGCGTACCCTCCACCGGGTTTTCATCGACGAAGCGGCCATCGACCAAGCCGACGCTGGGGACACTTTTTGGATAATCCATGGGTGTTCGTTCCTCTGAAATGACAAATGACGACGTCGGCAAAACTTTTTAAGCGTGTCCGTCCACGGTCGGTTTTCTGAAAATAAAAAGCCCACGCGGACGTGGGCTTGGGTGACGCAGAACGAAGGCTTTCTGGCTTAGCCGGAAACACCGCTGACCAGCTCACGAATCGCGACCAATGCTTCAGCAGCTGCGCTGTGCGCCTGCTCCAGATTGCCTTTGGCGGACTGCGCACGAATCTGCGCCTTGGCTTTCAGACGCAGGGTGCGCAGGGTCAACAGGTGATTGGTCAGTTCATCGGCCTTGGCGAGAATCTGCTCGGCAGCCTGTTTGGCCGTACGCCCTTTGACCACCCAGGCAGCGACCGACAGCGGCACTTCCTTTTTCGGGTAACCGGCGTCCTGATAAGCCTGAGCATCGGCGGCGGCCTGGGCGTATTCCATGGCTTTGAGCGGGTCGCCGGCCAGCACCGTGCGGACGCTGTCAGCGGCGGCATCGATTCTGGCGCAAAGGCGTTCGGCTTCTTGCAGCTCCAGCTCGGCGACCCTGCCCGCATTGAGCTGCCATGCTTCACCGTCCCAGTCATGGGCCGGTGAAGGCTGTGCAGCACGCAAGCCGTCTTCGAACTGATGCAATTCTTGAATGATGATCATCGGATCAACTCCCAGGAAAGATTGATATTCACCGCCGCTGAAAAGTTGATCGCAATACCGTTTGCGTAGTCGGTCGGGAGAATATTTTTGATGCCCATGCTGAACAGCAACTCATCACTCGTCCCGTTATCGGCACCAAAGGCGTGTTCGGCTTGATAGGTCTGCCAAAGGGAACGCAACATGCTGTGGTCGAAGCTGGCGGTCAATGTCGAAACGGTTGTGTCATTCACCTCGTTGTTGGTAATAACCCGCACCGTCTCCCCCGCACTGGCCCAGCCGTCCCAATTGCTCGACGTGGCAACCTTCGGGTTGAGAAAACAGTAGTTGGCGCCCAGCCATCCGGGTGTCGCAAAATTCACAGCAGTGACTTGTGTCGGATGCGGCGTCGCATTGCCCACCACCAGACGCGCGGCACGGGCATGCGGGTCCAGTGGCAGGTACACCACGCCATTGCCGCTGATTGTTTGCGTCCACGACAAGCGGCTACGGTTATACATCGCCCGGACAATCGGTACCGAGCCGGGGCCGGCTGTCACCACCCAAGCCAGACAGAGATCCAGCGGCGTCGACTGAAAACCACCGCCCGCCGCACCATTGATCGTGCCCTTCAATCCCTCGGGCGTGGCGTCATAGATAATGCCGCGCTGTGTGTAGAAGGTCAGCACACCCGCGACCACTTGCGCACGCAGAAAGTAACCGGAGTTGGGCAACAGTTCGGCACTGCTCCAGGCTATCGTCGTAAAGGTGCGCGGACGCCCCAACTGACCGGCCAACACTTCCTGGCCTAGGCTGACCAACACCCCGGGCAAAATCGATAAGCGCCCGCCACTTGTTGCAACCGCCGACGGCGTGATCGGCATTCGCCCATCTGCCGTAGCCACGGTAGCGGTTGGCAATGAGCCAATCGGCAACGCCAGATCCTGGTTCCAGCCCTTGGCCGAAACGCTCTGAATCGCCTGCAACAACTGATCGTATTTCTTCTCGTCCGGGGTCAACCCACCGGCATTGATCACGTTGAGAATTTCCTGGGTAACCCCATTGCCCCAATCCGCCGGAATCAACGATCCCGGGGTTCCGGTCATCGGGTTTTCATCAACGAACTTCCCATTCACCAATCCGGCGCTGGGCACACTGTTTGGATAATCCACGCCGGGACCTCCTGTTATTCTGGGTGATTGTTCAAGAAGCTGTTTTTGTAGGCTTCAAGTCAGAAAAGGCAGCAAACCGGCAACACTGGCCAGTCCACGCTTTGCGGATAATCTGGCTGCCTGTCGATCTTGTTCAGCGCCAGTTTGTAGGTAGCAAATGCCTTGAACCGCTGCATGTCATCGGCATCCAGCAACCCTGCAATGTAGGCGTCGGCCATACCGACGGTTTGCTGATCAGCTTCGGCCAACAACTCGTCACGCCGCGCCAGCGCCAATGCTCGCTGTTCGCTTTCAACCAGCTGCGATGCGTTCGGCAGTGCATGTTTGGTGACCTTGCCGTCGGTCCACTTCCAGATGCCGTCGCGTTCCTCGATCGTGCGCAGGAACAGCTCATCGGAGATCTCTACGGCAGTGGCAGGCACCCGCGTGTGAATCGTCGAGTCATAGCGCCCAAGCAGTTCGCCCTGGGCATCAAAATCAATGTATTTCATTTCATTCACCGTTGATTTCAGAAGCCGATGGCGAACCAGTTCCAGCCGCCAGGGTCAGCATTGGAGAAGCGCTGAAACTGGCTTTGCGAGAGTCGGTAAAGGGAAAAGCGCAGGTCGGAGAATGCCGGTGAAAGATCGCCGCCCGAGAGAAAGAGCACGCTTTTGGGAAAGGCAATCGGATAGGTAATGGTTTCGCTGAGTGCGCCGCCCGTGGCCAGTCCCCATTGCAGGATCAGGCCACTGGGCAAACGCTGATAGCCGCCTGCAGTGTTCAAGGAAGCGGTAAACGCTGGCGAGTACTTGAGCGCACCGTCACCGGAATCCAGGCCCCAGCCACCACCGAGTAGAAGCCGGCGAAAAGTAACGTAGCTGCCACCGACAAATGACAATGTGTTATCCGGTGCAGCAGCGCTGGCGGTGCCCAGACTCTCGCCACTCCTGACTTTCACGTTCAAACCACCGGAACCTGCCACCAGAGACACCAAGCCTCCCGCAGGCACAGTTGACCATTCCGGCAGTGTCACCGTGCCTGGGCTGGTGAAGATCGAGAGTTTGCCGACGTCAGCGACCGTCAACGAAACATCACCCACGTAATTGGTCTGCCCCGCCAGACTGCCGAGTGCGCGCTGCACAAACTCGGTCGTCGCGACTTTCTGACTGACATCGAATTGTGGCGGCGTTTCAAACAGCTTTTTGCCACGGATGGCCTCGAGCAGCTGGGTGTTCAAGCCTTCGGTCGGTTCGATCCCCGCCGCTTTGATAACCGCCAACACCTCTTCGGTAAGGGCGTTGCCCCACTCAGCAGGAATCAGCGATCCGGGGGTTCCGGTGACGGGATTTTCATCGACAAAACGACTGTTGACCAAACCGACACCGGGCATGCTTTTCGGATAATCCATCCGGCTTACTCCCTAGTCATAATTGATGTGCACCTTGGTATGCGCAGGCGCGCTGCGGTGGATCAGGCACTCCAGCGCTGAGCCCGGGTTGACGCCAAAGCGTTCGCCCCAATAGCTCGCGCCATAACGCCGACCGAGCAGGAGGCGGCCGCCGGTGTTGAGCGTCCACATGAACTGCGCTTCCCACGTGCCCCAATGCGCCGAGCCGAAACGCGAGCGGCCCATGCGCGGGGCTTCGAGTTCGGTGATGGTCGCGTTGGGATAGCCCTGGCTTTTGGCGATGTCGAGGTAGTAGCCGACGGCCTGGCTGCCGACCGCGAGCAAACGTCGGCGTACGGCGAGGCGGCGGTCGTCGAACAGCGGTGTGGCGCCAAGGCACGGGTCAGGCAGTTCCATCACCCGCTCCCAGTCCGGCACCAGTTCGCTGACGCCGGCCGGGTCCATCTCGTTGAGCAGGTCGGCGGCGCGCGCATCGAGGCGCGCCAGTTCGACCGCGACGCCTTGCAGCACTTCTTCAAGTTCCGGGACTCGCTCCGGATCCCAGGCTGGGCCACTGGGCAGTAGCGCACGCAGTTGCGCCTGGTATTGCGCGGCGGTTCTGATCACCCCCATACACAACCTCCGAACGTCAGCAGTTCGCTGTCGTCGGCGGCGACGTTAGCGGTCGGCGCGTTGAGCACGTGATCGGTTTCACCCGCGGCGCTGCTGATCGCTTCACGGATATGGCTGATCAGCAGGTCCTGGCCGAGGTCGGCTTCGCGGTTGTGCAAGTCGCGCAACTGGGTTTCGACGGCCGCGCGTACGGCACTGGTGTCCGGCGTCAGCTTGAGTTTGTAAGTCACCGGCACCTGCACCGGCGGCAGCACATGCACCTCGGCAGTGACCGGACGTAATGGCTCGATGTGCGCCTGCACTTCAGCCAGTTGCTCGGCGTTTGGCACCGGTTGTGGATCATCGTCGCGCATGATGTAGAGGCTGACCGTGCCCGGCCCGAGCAAACCGCCTCGGCACCACGCGCGGGTCACGCCCGGCACTTCCAGCGCCCAGGTCTCGTAATCGCTGGCCGAACCACCATGGGGAATGACGCGATAGGAACGGATCACTCGCGAACGCAGCGACTCCAGACTCTCCAGAGCGACGCCGCCACTCAGACCCGGTTCGACAACGACGAAGCTGTTGCCGACAACCCCGGCAATCGGTTGCACCGGAGAGAGCGCCAGACCGGCATCGGCATTACCGAGGCTGCCGGCGTCAAGCGCGGCGATGGTGGTGCTGTTGCTGCCATTGACCGTGGTGCGTGCGGCGGTAACTTTATAGGTACGACCATCGTTGGTTTGCAGCAACGTATCGACGTCGAGCACCGCGCCGGCGGTGGCGGTAAAACTCACCGTGCCGGTGGCCACTTGCGCGGGTTTGCGCGGCTGGTTCAGACGCAGTGCAGCAATGCGCTCCAGGGTCGACTCGTCAGCCTTGTCCGGCAGAATCTGCTCGGCAATCCAGTCGAGGTACCCGTACAAGCCATACGCGGCGCCGCTGAGCGTTCGCGCCAGCACTTGCGCATCGGACTGGCGCAGCGAATCGCCGGCCAGGTCGCTTTGGGTGCGCTTGATCAGCACCGGCAGCGAAGGGGTTTCAAACGGCATAGATCACCTGCCAACTGTTATCGGGGTTGATGTCCAGGCGTTCGCCGTCGGCCAGGGTCAGGACCGTGCGCAGGTTCAGGCGCTGGGCGTCGAGGCGTTCGCTGATGATGTCGATGGCGCTGCAGTGGCCGTCATCGACTAGCCATTGCAGGGCTTCGCGGGCATAGAATTCGGCGTCCATCTGGGTCTGTCGCGTCAGCTTGACCCGGCGCAACAACCACAGCCGCGAGCCGATACGGTCGTCAGCGACGGTCGGAAAGCTGTCGCCCCACCAGCCGAAACGTTCGTCGTCGTCGAGGGCGTCGTCATCGGCAGCGCGGCGCCAGGTGAACAGGCTGATAAGCACGGCGCGGGTCAGTGCAGCGTGGAGATTAGGGCTGATCAACATCATTTGCCTCCTGCCGGCGCGCCGGTCTGGCCGCTGCCGGCCTGGACGCCGACGTGCACGTGGTTGATCTGGCTGATGCCGCCGGCCAGTTGATCACCGGTGGAAACAATCTTGCCGGTCTGGTTGATGACGGGCGTATCGAAGTTCACCGCCGAACTGGCGCGGATGTTCAGTGTGGTGGTTTCGATATCGATGATCCGCCCGCGCTTGAAGTGAATCCTGTCGCCCTCGTCGGTGTAGATCGCCACTTCACCGGCAGCCAGCGACTGCAGGCGATAGCGGCGGTCAGCGATGACCAGGGCGGTAGCATGGGAACGGGCACCGCCGATAAACGGGACCACGCCGTCGGCCCCGGCCAGCGGATGGCTGGTGAAACCGTAGGGTTCGAAGTGTTCGAGGTCGTCGGTCACCTCGCCGGCGGTGAGGCGCATTTGCAGCGATTGCAGCTTGGATGCCGAATTGGCGAGCACGACGGTGCCGCGCGCCAGCAAGCGTGTCAGTAGGCTCATGGGGTGTCCTCAAAAGGTAGGCATCACGCGATCCACTGTGGGAGCGAGCCTGCTCGCGAATGCGCTGGGTCAGGCAATGTGATGTTGAAGCTGCCAGCGCTTTCGCGAGCAGGCTCGCTCCCACAGGGTTCGGAGTCAGGCTCAGGTTTTTTTCGGGGGTGTCGGATTGGCATCGAAGGTATGCGGCGGCGCCACTTGCAGCGTGGTCACCGAACCCTGTGCCGACAGCGAATACGTGACTTTGGAAATCAGCATGTCGCCATCAAACCCGAGCACCGGATCTTTCACTCGCACCAGCGTGTTGTGTCGCCACAAATCACCGTTGGCCTGACGCCAGCCCTGCACCTGATAGGTAGTGCTCTGCGCACGGCCCATGCGGGTGGCGCTTTCCCATTGCGCACGCTGCTGCGCCAATTCAAAGGTCAGCTGCGTGCCTTCATTGATCACCGTGGTGCGCCGACGTTTGAAGGTCAGGTCGGCAGCAATCGATTCCACTTCGCTGACCGCCGCCCCGCTCTTCTTGTCCGAGCCTTTTTGCTGGCCGATGACCCGGTATTCGGAGAACACCTGGCTGTAATCCATCGGCGCGCTGGCCGAGAGAATATTCTTGCCCAGCTCCAGCACATCGCTCGCCCGGCCACCGCTGCCGGGCTTGGCCAACACCAAACGGCCTTGCTCGTCATCGGTGGAAAACACCCGTAGCAGCGAGAGCAAACGATCGATCGACTGAAACACCGTTTCACCCGGCACGATGGTGTGTTTGGTCAGTCGTGCGGTCTCGGGGATTTCGTTGACCACCGATTGCGCATACTCCATCGCCAGCGCCTCGACAATACGCAGCAACGGTTGCTCCTGCCATTGACCCGGGCGATTGGTGGCCGCGCAATCGACCAGATCCTGGGTCTTCGAACTGCCTTCGATGGTCAGGCTGATCTGCCGCCCGTCATAACGAATCGGCGCTTTGAACACGTAACCGGTGAGCACCAGATCATTGCCGATCTTGACCTCGCAGGGGTCACCGGGCTTGATTGGTTTATCCACCGTTTGCCCTGGCCATTGCCAGGTGATGTCGAGTTTGAAAGTCCGGAACTGGCGCTCGAGATCAGCGCTGATTTCCACGCTTTTCCAGCCGCCATACTCCAGGTTGTTGACCGTCAGCGTGACGCGGTTATCCATCTCGCTCATGGTTTACTCCCCGGGGACTTTCACTTGGTTGGGTGAGAACCCGGGGTGATTCGTCGGGTTGCGCTGCTGGATTTCAAGGGCCCGCGTAGCATCGCCCAGGTACTTGTAGGCGATCACCAGCGACGGCGCGCTTTCCTGAATGGTTTTAGTGACAACCCGGATACCCGAGGACGCAACGGCCTTGAGGTGCGTGACCAACGCATCCAGCAAATCGCTGGCTACCTGGTGATGTGCAGCGCCGTATTTGTTCTTCGCCAGATCAACCGAGCTCACCAGATTCTTCAGCACCGCCAGCGTATCGTCCGTGGACGGCACGTCCTGATGAGTGATCGGCTGGTGGGCCTGACTGCTGACGGAAGGCGTCGACGGCAACTTCATCGGTTTGCTTGCAACCGGCATCGAAGCGATCCACTGCGCCGCTTTCACGATCAGGGTGTCCTGCACCAGATCAGCCATGGCTTGCGCCGCCGCATTGGTGTCCTTGCCAGTGGTGAGCTTCGGCGCATCAGCTTTGCGGATCGCTTCGAGTTGTTGCGACACGTCGGCAATCACGCCACGGTAGCCTTCCTTCGCAAACGTCTTCAGCTCCTTGATATCGCCGAGCAAGCCGTTGAACTCCGCCGCCAGTTCCTTGGGCAACTCCTTGACCGCTTTGACGAAGTCGGTGATGTCTTTGTAGTACTTGATCAGCGGCTGGAGCTGCTCTTTGATGATCTCGTAGACGCCGGCGAGACTGTTACGCAAATTGGCAATGCCGATCCGCGCCGCTTTGATCATCGTCATCGCCTGCTCGAACCGCGCCAGTGCCGATGCCTGAAAAGTCCCGGCCTTGAGCAGTATTGCCTGCTGGGTACTGACGGTCGCGGTCGGAAACTGCAACGGTTTATCGGGATAGAATTTCAGGGTAAAGGTCACCAACCCGCCGTCCTGACGGGTGTGGGTCATGTCGCATTCGCCGACCTTGACTTGCAGGCGTCCGAGCCACGGATGCACCAGCTCGCCACTGCCCGCTTCCAACGCCTTGAGCAGTTTGTCGCGCTGCTCCAGGCAATCGGCGCCGACGATGAACGCGGTGACATCGTGAATCCTCGCCTGCTGGCCGAGGTCTTCGAAATACGGCAGGTCACGCTGCGGATATTCGTGCAGCTGACCTTTGCGGCCGACCGGGGTTTTCGCCGAATCGATCCAGAAGCCGACACCGCGAAAGGATGCCGGCAATAAACGGTCACGCCAGTTCATTGGAACCTCCCACGGACAACGAGCGATAGCCGATGCGCGAAGACAGCGCCAGGCCCGGTTGATTGGTTTGCGGTTGATCGGTACGCAGCCCCGCAGGGGCGTTTTCGAAGCGCACGGTCAGGCCGCCTTCGAGTTGCGTGCGGTTGTTGGCAGCGCTTTGCTGGATCAGGGCGCTGGACGTCTGCGTCAGCGAACTGGAGGATTGCGTCAGTGAGCTCGAGGATTGCGTCAGTGTCCCCGCCGACAACAGGGTTTTGGACGTAACGTCCGTGCTGGAGCCAAGGAATTGCGGCGCCCATTCACCTTTGCCTTCGGCATTGGTTTTTTCCTGTGAGCGGGTGAGCACGTCGACCTTGGCCGATGCTTCGGCCGCGAGTTTCCCCAGGCCTCCGTTGAAAAAATCCCTGATCGGCGCCAGCACTTCGTAAAACGTGTCGCTCCACTTTTTAATCCAGGCGGTCAAAGGGTCCCAGGCCTGAATGAACATCTCCAGAGGCGACCAGCCCAATTGCTCGCGGATAACGGCATACAGCGCAAGGATCGGCAGTTTGATGTAATCCACAAGGTCGCGAAAAAAAGCCGCTACCGGCACCGACACCGCCCTGAGCAAATCCCATATCGATGCAAACAGACCAACCAGCGGCTGCCAGTTCTTCAGAATCAGCGCCTGCGGTGAATACGCAAACAACGTCGCATAGAAGTCGATGACCGGCGCCGCCAGCGCTTTGAGTACGTCCCACAGCGCCGCGAAGAAGCCACTGACCGGCCCCCAGTTGTTGATCAGCATCCCCATCGGAGTGAAGCCGAACAGCGTCCGGAAAAAGCCAGCCATCGGGATCACCACCGGAGCAATCTGTTGCCACAGCCGGGCAAAAAACGCTGAGATCGGCTTCCAGTTGGCGACGATCAACCCTGCCGCCAATGCAACCCCGGCGGCAAAAAGGCCGATAGGCGAAGCGAGCAGCGTGAGCACAGCACTGAAACCCGCAGCCGCCGTCGTCACGACGGTGAACGCTACCGCTGCTGCCGCCAGCCCTTCGACCAGTTGCGGATGATCGGCGACAAATTCGCCGACCGAGGTCATGACCGGCACCAGCGCCGTCACCAAGCCATTGACTGCCGGCAACAACGCCTGACCGATCTTCAACGAAATGTCATCGAGCGAAACGTTGAACTTCGCAAGATTGGTGGACGTTTCGCCCTTCACCACGGCGGGCACCTGCGCCGTTGCAGGTGCCCCCAGTGGCGCGGGAATCAGGGCGTCCTTGCCCAGCGTCGGGGTTTTAAGATTTTTGCTTTTGCTCGCCAGTTCGTCCTCGGCCTTGATCGCCTTTTTCAAGCCCTCCTGAAACGGCTTGAGCAAGCCACCGCCCGAGATAAACCCAGACAGATCAAGCGGCTTGATCCCAGTGCTTTCCAGGCTTTTCTTGAACGCCGCGACTTTGCCCCGGACGCCCTTCATCTCGGTCTCCATTTTCTGCAGACCTTGCATGACCACGAGCATGTTGACCGTGGTCTGAACGTTTTGCTGGATCGCGTTTATCTGTGTAATAGCCATCACTGCACCTGCTGCATCGCATTGATCCGTTGCGCGTGCTCCAGCGATTCGCGGAGCACATCCAGTGGCCTGGCCATCATCTGTTCGGGGTCAACCTTCCAGAACCAGGCCAGGTCATAGGCGACTGCGATCAGGTCGGTGATGGCTCCGACGCCGCACTCATGAAAAAACTCGCAACGGCCCAGCTCAGCGCGTTGAGGTCAGCCAGATCCAGCTGGTTGACCGACGACGGCGGAATGCCGGCGCACACGGCGATGTATTTGGCCGCCACGTCCATGTCGAGGCTGACTTCTTCGCTCTTGTCGATCTTGTACGGCAGCGCCTTGATCGCTCGCACTTCCTGCACCGTCGGGCGGCGCAGGACGAGTTCGGTCAGGGGCTCGCCGTGAGCTTCGATCGCAACCTGAAGCTTCACGGCGCCGCTCATTGCCAGGTCCCCTTGATGCCTTCGAATTTCAGTTCGATGGTGGCGTCATCGCCCTTGGAGACCGGTTCTTCAACCAGATATGCACCGGCCAGCACGTAGACTTTGCCGTTGCTGAATTCGCAGGTGACGGTGATGTCGGTGCCTTCGATCAGCTTCTTCAGCGGGAAGTCGGCGGTGTGCAGCGCGGTCACTTTGAACGACGGCGCGATGTCGGTTTCCTTGTAGAAACCGGGTACGACGGTTTCGCGTTTGACCGCCATCAGCGGGGCTTCGCAGCCGCCATTGATGGTCAGTTGTGCGCCGTCGACTTTGACGTAGCAGGTGCCTGCAATCAGTTGACCCATGGTGTTACTCCCTTTAATGAAAAAGCCCACGCGAGGTGGGCTGAATGCTTGTCGTCAAACGCAGCAATCAAGCCGCGTCGTCGTACTGCAGGCGGAACTGGTTGAGCAGTGCGAACACGCGCAGACCGTTGATGTAATCCGGCGGGAACAGCACGTTCACGCGGCTCGGGTCCTGCACGTCGCGCTCGACGATCAGGTGCTCGGCGAACAGCTCGGCGTTCTCGACATGGCCTTCCAGTTCGAGCTTGGCGTACTGCGCAATCAACTCGCCGCGAATGGTCGCCGGGGTGACGATCGGCTGGCCGGCGCCGAAACGCGTGCCGTCGGAGGCCAGTTTGTGGCGGCCGTATTTGCTGGTGATCACGCTTTGCAGACGACGCACGATGAACGCCGACTGGTGCATGGTTTCGCTGTCCAGATAGGAGTTGTCAGCCTGACCGTAAGCGTTTTTCTGGTAGGTGGTGATCGAGCGCTGGATGCGCACGTAACCGCCTTCGTAATACGCGGTGGCGATGCCGTAGTTGAGCAGCGACTGACGCTCGGTCAGGGTGAAGCGTTCGCTGGCCGGTGCCGGATCAACACCCGGCAGGCTGCCGCTTTGGGTCGGACGGCTGGCGTCGGCAGAGATGAACACCGCGGTGCGTGCGGCCAGTGCGGCAGCTTGTACCCAGAACGGTTGCGGAACGCCCGGCTCCAGCGCCTGAATGGTCATGTGCTGGTCATTGCGTGCCTGGCCGGCAGCAACCAGGGTGCCGACGGAGCCGCGCTTGGCGCTGTAGACGTGACCGAACAGTTGCTTGGCCCACGACCAACGACCGGTGCTGTCATCCATGACGGCTTGCCAGGTGTTGAGGGTCGACAGATCGGACCATGGCAGTGCGATGAATTCGAACGGTTCATCACCCAGTGCGGCGATCGCTTCAACCTGATCCGGCACACCGGCGCCGCCGGTCATGGCGGTGATCGCGGCGGTCAGGCCAGCCGGGGTTTCTTCGCCGTTGCTTTTGCCCAGGCGATTGAATTGCAAGCTGATGTCGTTACCGCTGTCGCCAGTCCATTTGGCGTTCAGGGTGACCACACCTTCGGCAGCGGCAGCGCTGACCGGCAGATCGGCCGTGGCGTTGATTTTCTGCGCCAGTGCAGTGGCTGCTTGGGCTGCGGTAGCACCGTTGACCACGGTGGCCTGAACACGCACGCCACCAACATACAGGTTGAGCAGGCCGGCCTGAGTCGCAGCGCCAGTCAGGGTCAGTACGCCTTTGGCAACGGCGCCTTCAGCGTTGTGCAGCGGCAGGCACCAGATCTCGCCGATCGGGTCGGCCTTGCGGAAGGTCTCGTACATCGAGGCGAGCATCGAGCCTTGGCCGCCGATGCTTTTGGCCAGCGCAACGCTGGAGACCAACACCAGTTTGCCGACTTCGGTCGGGGCGATGTTGTCGTTGACCTGAGCGACGATCAAACGGCGCATGGTCGAACTCGCGCTATTGGCGGCCGAGTTGTCCATTTCGGCATAGAACAGCGGTACACGAATGTCCGCGGGGATGTTGCTGAATCCGATCGCCATTATTTGGCTCCCTTTTGTTTGGCTGGTGCGGTTTTGAGAGTGATGTCGCCGTCGGCCAGACGTCGGCGCCACCAGGCGCTGTCCAGCACTTCACGGCCTTCGAGCGGCAGCAGATCGCCCGCCTCCGGGTCAGGTACGACGCGGCCGGCGGCCGGCAGTACGGTGATGCGATTGCTCATGGGGTTACCTCTGCAGAGAAAGTCATTTCCACGCGCCCATCGGGGCCCGGGCGTTTCAGGTTGGGGTCGGCCGGGTCGATCGCATCGACCCGCACGGTGGCCCCGGTAAAGGACGACAAACCGTCCAGTTCGCGTTCGTGCCAACTCTCCGCAGGCTGACTTGGCAGATTGCGGCCGAGCTGGAACTCGGCAAAAAAGCGCAGCCGGTAGAAAGCGCGGCTGCTGTTGATCGAGACCAGTTCGCCGCCGTCGTAGACGATGGCGCTGTAGTCGTTGTCGGGCTTGAACCCGACCAGCGCGCGCCACAGTTCGGCACGCAGGTCGTGCAACAGATCCAGCGCTTTTGTAGCGTCGGTGGCGTCAAGTACCAGGACGATTTCGAAGCGGTCGCGGATCGGTTGGGTGGTGAGGTTTTGGGTGGTGCTTTCACTCGCCAAGTCGGCCAGTGGCAGCACGTGGGCCGAGGGTGTCGGCAGATCCGGGTTGCCTTGTAGCAGCGCCAGATCGACACCCACCGAAATGTGACTGGCAAGGCTCGGGCATTGCCCACGCAATTGCGTGAGGATCGGGGTGATCTTCATGGGGGTGTTCCAAAATAGTGGGAGTTACCGCAGGCCCCTGTAGGAGTGAGCCTGCTCGCGATAGCGGTGTGTCAGGCGCGTTGGTTTTGAATGTGGCACCGCTATCGCGAGCAGGCTCACTCCTACAGGGGGGCTCGTGGGCTGTGAGATCAGTCTTTGGCTTCGGCTTTCGGGTCGAGGCACGACGCATCGATCAGGCAGCGATAGCTGTTCTCGCGATTACCGCTGGCGGTGACCTTGTCGATCGACCAGCGTCCGCGCATGAAATCCGGCCAGGTATCATCGAGCAGCACCAGGCCTTCAGCGGCCAGACGCGGATCGCCCGGGCAGGTGATCTTCACCTTGAACTTTTGCCGGAGCATTTTGCGCACTTCGCCTTCTCCCACGGCAATGGCGTCGGCTTCATTGGGTTGCTTCTGGCGGATGGTCTTGAACGGCGCAAGTCCCGTTTCGACCCAATGCAAAATGCCTGTAACAGCATCGACAAAACAGGTCTTGCAGCCCTTGGCCTGTTCGCGGGCGGCCTCTTCCAGCGTGGCGCTGATGAAGGCGTGATCGCCGGGACGATTATTGTGGGTGACCGACAACGTCACATCCTGCAGTTTCTGCCCCGAGATGGATTTGATCTGCCCGGGCCGCGCCAGCACATACGCATCGCCATAAGGTTTGGCGACCAGGTTGTACTTCTTCGCCAGCCGCGTCAGAAAGCCCATGTCGGTTTCATTGGACTGGTCGACATGGGCGATTTTTATCATCGCCACGTCCGCTGCGACACGTGATGAAAATCCGTGCTGCGACACCAGTTTGCTGAACAATTGACCGAGCGTCGTCGGTCCATGACTGGCGATGCGGCGCTGCTTGAAGCCGGTCTCGTCATCCTTGCTGAACGGTGCTGCAGTGGCCACCAAAGTCAGGCGAAACGGAAACAGCGTCGGTGTCAGGCGAGTGACTTTGAACTGGCCCTTGTCGACCATCTCTGCCATTTCCAGGTAACCCACCAGCAGGCCGATTTTCCCGCCGAGGTTCGGCAGCCCTTCGAGGCCTTCCAGATCAATGGTCAGGGTCAGTTGATCCGACTCGATACCGGCGGCATCAATGTGCTCCCAACTGATAAGACGCTGGTTGAGCAAATCCGCGTTTGCGCCATAAATCTGAACGACCGGGGTAAAACCCAATGCCATACAACCTCCTTAATCCCACGCCGTGAGCGCTTTGATTGCGGCGGGTTTGCTGTCGAGTTCAGGCAGCACGACCCAGATGCCAGCGGGCAGAACCGGGCCGTGTTCGGCCAGGGTCGGGTTGAGTTTCCACAGGGCTTCTTCGGCCGCATCGTCGCTGCGACCGGTTTCGCGGTAGAGCAGCAGATTCACCGAATCACCGGCCACGCTTCGAACTTTACGCATTGTTGAACTCCGCCAATTCGATGACCCAATCGACCACCATCGCTGTACCGTCATCGATGATGCAGGTCTGGGTTTCCTGAACGTTGTTGACCCGCCACAGCCCCCAGTTGCGGCCGATGCCATCGATCAGCGGCAGCGGTATACGCAGCGCCTGCAAGGCACGCAATTCATCGAGCCGATCCATGGCCACGGCGTACATCGACTTGCCGGTGATGGTCAGGGTTTCCGGCTTCTGTCCGGTCTGACTGGATTTCGGTTTGCTGGTAAGGATCTGTATTTCGGTCCAGCCGCCATCGGACTTGCGCAACAATTGGTGGTACGCAAAGTTGCGCGACAGGCCGAAGATGAAACTGCCCAGAGCCATTTGTTGTTTCATGTGGCGACTCCGTCGGTCAGGGCTGCGTCACGTCGTGTGGCGAGAGGATTGGTCGGCATGATCTGGACCAACTGACTCATTGTTGTCTGCACAACTAGATTGGCCAGTGCCTGGGCGCTGCCCTGATCCTGACCATTGATGTGAATGGTGGAGTTGAACGTGACAGGCTGGCTGGCGGCTGTGGAGGCGAGTGCCGCAGGGTTCGTGGCGGTCGCCGAGGTCGCGATGAGGTCTTTACTGACCTGTGCAGGAGAGCCGAGACGATCGACTTGTGGCCCTCGCTTGTCGCCCAGCGATTCACCGATGGCCCCGCCCGCCATGCTCCCCAGCCACCCGCCGACCATGGTGCCCACACCCGGCAGAATCAACGTACCCAGTGCAGCACCGACAGCGGCACCAACAGACGACCCGGCTAACGATGCACCGGACGACACGACGGCACGCTTATCGCCGCTCATGACGCCGTTGACCATTTCATATCCGGCGCTGAGCAACCGCAGCGGCGGGGCCCGTCTGGCAAGCAGTCTGCCTGCCCTGGCGGAAGAACCGGACAGTGGAGCGGCCGGTGCAGAACTGACGGCTGATGAGCCTGCAAATGCCGTCATGGTTCCCGGCCAGTACGTACCGGACATGCGGGGCAGAACGGGTGGTGCAGGTGGAACACTGATCCGTGGTGGCCGAGGGGTCACCGTGCGGGGGCTTTTCGCACCTTGACCGGTTTGTTCACGTCGGACTCGAGGCTTGATGCTTGACCGGCGAGGCTTGAGTCTGCCCCCCGTCCCGCCGCCCAGCGGTTTGCAACAGCAGTCATGGCCCGCGCCATTTCCGGCCGACGTTTTCTTTGCTTTCGGGTCTTCAATATCGGCAATCAAACCGCCAAGACCGAACGGCAACTTTGAAGCGACGCCCTTGAGCAGTTTGTCGGTGAAATTGCCGAATGCCTTGGCCATCACCGCCACCACGATGGCCGACAGTCCAACGCCCGCAAGGGCCAACGCCGTCGAGGTCTTGGGATGGGCTTCAGCCATATCGGCCACGCCATTGGTCATATTCGTCAGCGAATCCAGCGTGCCGGTCGCATCCGGCGCCAACGCCGTGATCAGACGATTGAGACTGGCATCGAACGCGTTCCAGCTTCGCTGAGGGTCTTTGCCCGCAGGCTCGGCGCTGCGTTCAATCGCGCCGCTGTAAGCCGGTGTCAGTGGAACGTTGGGCTTGAGCAATGAAAGCGGCGTCTGTGCCTCGCCGGGTTTGCCCATCCACTGGAGCACGCCCCCCTCACCCTTGAATGGCGATGCGAGGCTGCTCTGGGTCGCTTGCGAGGACACAAGCGACGACGTTCCTTCCAGTTTGGCCGGAGCGATCAGCGAAAACGCTTTTTGCAGGTCTTCGGGTTTCGCCAGCAGTTTGCGTACACCGTCGTCGCCACTGAAAAGTGTCTTGATCAGCGCTGCTTGCTGCTCTGCCGGTTGTTGCTTCAATGCCGCCAACGCTTTGACAAGGTTGTCCGGTACGTTTTCGGTCAACTTGCCGGGATCAAGCCCCAACGCCTTCCACGCCGACTGCTCGGCCGCCGAGCCTTGGGGGCCTTTGGCCAAGGCTGCACTGATGCTTTTCACCGACGCCCCGGCACCGGCTTTGTCGACGTCAGCATTGAGCAACGCGGCTGACAGCGCCGCCAACTGCTCGGGCAGGATCCCCGCTGCAACGGCCGACTCGCCGGATTGCTGCACGACCGAGCCGATGTCGGCAGCCGTCGTATTCAGTCCGCTGTTGCCCAGATGCTGAGTCGCATCAGCCAGCAGCTGACCTTGAGTCTGATCCAGTCTCATCGAGACTTGCCAGGCCGACAGCATTTCACCGGCCGACTTCAGGCTGATGCCGAACGCCGACGCATTGACCGCTGCATCCAGGGCAAAGTCCAGCAGCACTTGTTCCTTGTCGGCGCCCTTGAGACCCGCACCAATCCCGGATCTGCCAGCCGCGACTTCGACCTGCACCAGATCCACGACCGTCGCCCCACTGCCGGAAACCCGTTTGTCGGTGGCCAGTTTGAGGTTGGCTTTCGACAGCGTGCCGAGGTCGCCACTCAGGCCTTGAACCTGCCTGAGCTGGGCCATGGCGGTTTCCAGGGCCATGTCCGATTGCAGGTAGGCCGGAGGCGAGCGTTGTTCAATCTCAGCCTTGAGCTTTGACTTGCTTTCGCCGCCTGCCGCCGGCGCGGCAGTTACCACTGGCACCTTGAATGATGCCAGGGCCGTGTTCAGCCCCAGGACAACAGCGCCGAGTTTGATCTGTTCACGCACCAGACTGCGGATGTCCAGACTGGCCGTAAGCAACGCCTCTTTCAGTTCGGACAGTGGTTTGACCAGGCTGTCTGTGGCCGATCCCCCTGCCGACAAGCCGGAACCCGCGCCTGCGGTTTGCGCGGCGTACATCAGCGAAAACGATGTGTCTGCCATTGCCGCTCTACTCCTGTTTCACGCCAAGGCGAGTGATCGCTATGTCGTAGCGGCGCAACGCCTTTTCGGCGTCCCATTCCAGAATCTCCGCCTCACTTACCGGGTAAATGAGCGGGACGATATCGAGGATTACTTCGATGTCGCGTTCCGAAAGTAGGCCGCCGGCTGGTTTAAAAAATCGTCGATGCGCACCTGCAATTGCGTCCAGTCAGGGACGGTCAACTGGGCCAGATCGGGGATCATCAGGCCGGTGCAATGGGCGGTGATGAACTCGGCGCGTTCCTTGGCCGTTTTCAGTTTCTTCATCACTTTGGTGGCGCGCAGCACAGGCATTTCCAGGCTCAGCGAGGTCACGGTGCGGCCGGTCACGGCGAGCGGTTGCAGCAGTTGCACCTGATCGGGATCGGCGGTTTTTTCCGCGTCATCGACCTGGCCGAGAAAGTACGCCGCCGGTTGGGTCGACATCTCGTGCACGTACTGGGCGATGCTCACGTAGTCCGGGCGCTTGAGCTGGTCGAGTTCCTTGACCGACAAGCCAGTGGCGAGCAGCGCCAGTTCGAAGAACTGATCGTCTTCGTCATCGCCGGCACGTTCCAGCGCTTCTTTTTGCGCGGCGTAGAACAGCGGCTTGAGCTGGATTGTCTCGATCTGCGAACCGTCGTCGCCGGTGATCGGCGACAACAGGTCATGCTGGGGTGGCATCCACGACATGTATGAATTCCTTGGTGATTCTTTTTTAGGGAGTATCGCTATTCCCTTGTAGGAATGAGCCTGCTCGCGATAGCGGTCTTTCAAGCACATTGATGTTGCATGTACTGACCTCATCGCGAGCAGGCTCACTCCTACAGGGTTTTGTGTTGTGCCGTGATTTACGGCATCAGCACCGCACGCCGCGCATCACCGAGGATGTCGACGCCGTTGAGCACGAACTTCTGGGTGCGCACGTCGATGTCGATCACCGGTACGCCATTTTCCAGGCGGTTGTAGGTGCGGCAGGACAGCTCCAGATTGGTCTTGGGTTTTTCACCCATCTTCACCGCAGTCTCTTCCAGGGATTTCAGCTTGCCGCCGACGGTGTGGTAGGTGAACCAGGTGTTGCCGTCCTGATCCTGACCGGCTTCACGCACGTTCAGCAGGATGTCGTCGCCCAGCTTCACGCCGAGTGCGAGCATGACTTCGGCGCCGAGGCCTTGCAGGGTCAGCTTGGCGTTGAGCGCTTTGCCGCCCTTGGCCATTTCCTCGACGATGAAGCGGCCGCCACGCATTTCTTCGACGTCGAACTCGATCTTCGGCGGGGTGAATTCTTCAACGGTCGCCGACAGCGGCAGGCCTTGCAGGGTGGCCGCGATGGCCTGTCTTACGCGGTTGGTAAACATTAGAGAACGTCCTCCAGGAACTGCTCGATGATTTCATCGCGGGCGTTGAGTTGATAAACCATGTGTTCGTTCGGCGCGTAGCGGCCGTAGTCGATGACCACGTACCAGGTGCCGTTCTTGTACTTCTCGACGCTGTTGAGTTCCGGGTGCAGATAAACGCTGCCGCCAGGAATGGTTTCGTCGGCGACCAGGGTTTGCAGCCAGTCGTTGATGCGCTTGACCTCTTGATCCATGAAGGATTTGGTGAGGTTCTTGGCCATGGCTTTCTGGCCGGCCTTGACCAGCTTGCGGCTGATCGCATCTTCGAGGCCGACGTAGCTGATGAACTTGCCGGTGATCGAGCGGTTGCCCAGCAACGAGAAGCCGCCGAGCACGGTGCGGGCGTAGTAGCTGACGCCGTAACGGTTGAGCAGATCGCCTTCGGTGGAGGTGTCGAGGATGTTGTATTCAACGACCCGCGACACGTCTTCGGCGTAAGTCACCTGGTTGCCCGGGCTCTCCCACTGCTTGACCTTGGCCAGTGCGGCAATCGCCAGACTGGAAGGCGACAGGAAGACGTTTTTCTTCGCTGCTTTCGAGTACACGGCGGGCATGTTGTGCACCACCAGGCAACGGTCGAAACCGAGGTCGGCGCCACCGAGTTCCTGGCTGTACAGCACTTGATCGGCGACCGAAGCGTCCTTGCCGTCCAGTACCACACGGGCCTTGATGCGCTTGCCGAACGAGGCGAACTCGCCGGCCACCGCTTTGGTGCCGGTGAAGCCCGGCGCGCCGATGATGGTCAGGTCTTCCGGCACACTGCCCAGTGCAGCCAGACCGAGCTTGCGGCCGGTGGTTGGATCAACCCCGCCGATCACATTGTTGACGGTGTCGGCCGGGGTCGCGCCCGCTTCGACGATCACCACGTAGACCGGCACCTTGACCACTTTGAGGATCTGGTAAACCGCGTGGTACAGGGTGCCCTCTTCCGAACCGGTCGGATCGAGCAGCGCGTGGGTGGTGAAGCTGTTGATGCGGAACGGCGCGTTACGCGGAATCAGCGGATCGGCTTTCGGCGCAGTGCCGACCAGACCGATGACGTTGTCACCCAGGCCACCCATGGCCTCGGGGGATTCGGTGGCATTGACGGTAATGCCGTTGTGCTCGAAGTTCAGAACCTCAGCCATATTCAGTCAGCCTTCTTGGCAGCGGCCTTTTGGGCCTGGGTGGATTGGGTTTTCAGTCCCAGTCGACCGGCGAAGTGCAGGGCACTGGCCTCGACGTCGAGCAGATCAAGGTCTTGCCCGACGCTCGACCAGTGCCCACCGCCGGTGGGGAATGGGACGAGCACGGTGTAGGTTTGGCGGGTTGCCATTTTTCGTTTCTCCATAAACGGGAAAGCCCCTCTTGGGGAGGGGCTTTGGCGGGTGTTGAATATTGTTGGGCGGACAAGAAAACGCCCTAGGGTGCGGACGTTTATTGAAGCGCAGAGATTGGTGTAACCGGCACGGAATCAGGCCAGCCTTCTTTCAGCATTGCATCCACATAAGTGCCTGCCTCGACAGCTTGAAGCAGCTGAAATTCACGGTCGAAGCAAGCCTGAACGTGCGCCCTGACGGCTTTGGCAATAGCGAGAATCTGCTGCGCTCCAATTTCTACGAAGCCATCGAGTGTTTTGAAATTGCAGCGATAGTCAGGATCAAGCATCGCCGAAAGTCCGGCGCCGTAAATCAGCCCCGCGCTTTCGCGCGAGGTCGCAATCGATAGACCGTCCACAGACACGGCAGAATCTTCGCGCTCATAACGCTCGGCAGCGACTGACCGCGCATAGTCAGGAGCCACTTGCGGAAACGGCTCTTTGATAATCTCGTTGCCCACTTTTCGCCAGATACCATCGGTTTCTTGCGTCAACCTGACAAACAGGTCCTGGTCGATTTTGACGGCTGACGCGGGGATCTGATGAACCCCTTCAATCAGACAGGTCTGTAATTTCGAATGTTCGTCGAATAGTGCGTATTTCATGATTACTCCTTAACTGCCCACCGCGACCCAATGAAAGACGGTGACCCCAGGAAATGTGTGCTTTCCGTAGAATGCAGTGAGATTTGATACTCCCACGTCCACATACCCGTTCACTGGTGACCCAGGCGTGTAGTTCAAGGTGGCATTCAAGCTGTACATGGCATTTGGGAAAGGGATCGGAAAGGCAGTGGCAATATCCGTACCGCCATTTCCGGAGACCCTGCCCCACTGAACAATCAAGCCACCGAGCCACGACGGGAAAATGATGTAACCGTTGATAGCTTTGAGGATTTGAAAACCCCAGCGCAGTTTTTTAGGCGTTACGATTGTGCTGTCGTCAGCCCCAGAGTCGGTCTGCTCTTGGGTTGAAACTTTAGCCGTGCCTTGTTTGATTTCGGTCGCTTGTTGCCCCAGAACGGCTAGCGCAGCGATATCAAGGCTTCCCTGATTGACCGGCGCGTTCCAGGCTTTGATGCACCACATGACGGCGACGTTACGAGGACGAGTTTCCGCCCCACCGGTATCCACAGTCGTGACGGCAGTCACTGTTTGCATCGTGACCCCGGTATCTACTGCCGAAAGAAAAGCGCCTGTAGATATGACTGCAGCCGCGCCATTGACTTTACCCGCCTGCCACGCGCCAGCCGGATCAAGTGTTGCACCGGTCTCATCAAAATAACGGTGGTTGTGAGCTTTGAACGATTCGGCTTGGACACTACCGACAGTTCGCCCCGCGTCCACACCGCGCCCATGATCCCAGCCGCGCAGGAACTCACCGCGCGATTCCGGCAATCGGAAGTTACCCGCGCCTTCATTGCCTTTGTTATAGACAGTGCCGAGATAGGCGGCCAGATCCGGATAAGTCGCAATGCTTTGCACACTGCCATCCAGCTCCAGATAACCGGGAGCGACAATACCCGTCGGGAATGCGAGAACAGCGCCAATCGGAACGGCGGATTTGAGCCGTTCTACTTCCTTGGCCAGCGCGGCGACATCGATGGTTCCCTGATTGACCGGGGCGTTCCAGGCTTTTATGCACCACATGACGGCGATGTTGCGAGGTCGTGCCTCCGCGCCACCAGAACTATTGAAGCCTGCTGCGAAATTGGTCATTACGGCCGTATTGCCGTTGTCTACGACTACGGCACTCGGATTGCTGCCGGTGGCATTGGCGAACGCCTGCATGCGGGTGACCGTATGGGCATGCGACTTGTTGTCGTCGGCCTGCCAACTGCCGAGACCACGCCCAGCATCCACGCCACGCCCATGATCCCAACCGCGCAAGAATTCCCCACGCGCCTCAGGCAACCGGAAGTTCCCGACACCCTCATCACCTTTGTTGAACTTGCTACCTAGATAGGCGCTCAAGTCCGGGTAAGTCGCACTGCTTTTGACGCTGTTATCCAGCTCAAGAAAACCCGGTGGTGGCGCATCAACCGGGAACGCGACAATCGAGCCCACCGGCAACGCCGACGCCTTGGCAATCAACGCCTCAACTTCACCCTTGGTGTACGAATCCTTGATGCCAAACCCGGCCAGCGTCTCAGGGTTCGCACCTGCCGTCGCGCGACCATATTCATCAACGGTCAAACTCTTGTACGTCCCGGCAGCAATCCCGGTTCGCCCCGCGAGCATCTTGAACATCAGTGCGGTCGTGCCAAGCGTAATCGGCGCATTGGTGGTCAGATGCCACAACGAATCTCCATTCGCCGTGCCCTCCTCGACCATGACCGTCAGACCCGGCGTCACCTTGGCGCTGCTGTTGGCATCCGTCGCCCGCACCCAGTCACCATTGGCAACAATCCACAAGCCGTTGTCCTTGGCCAGCGTCTGATTCGCAACAAGCACGCGGTCGCCAGCAATCACTGCGACACCGTCAATTTGCTGCGCACCGCTCAGCACGATGTTGCTGGATGCAGCAACACGCACCGACTGCTTACCATCCAGCTTGCCGAGTTCTTCGGCGAGATAACTCATGACCCAGGCACGCGTGGCTTTGACCACGGTGTCGTCGATCAACAACGTCACCAGCGACGCATTACTCGTTTCGAAAATCGAGCGAATGTAGAACTCTTTACCCGAACCCGACGTCGCCAGCACCGGTTTGAACGACTCCGGATATTTGACGATGGCGTAAAGAATGCCGGTATCAGTCCACAACCCCGCTTCACGCACATACCAGCCACCCACATCCGGCGGAATGGTCACTTCGGCGAGCAGCCAGCTCGGATTCTTCTCGTCCTGCAACAGCGCATTGAGCGGCCCGCGCCAGACTTCGCGTTTCAGCGCGGTGGCGGTCGCGGCCGGGTTGTAGACCGCACCGCCGCCGTCACCGACGGAAATCTGCGTCAACTTGATCGGCACGCCCGCGGCCTTGCACGCCGTTTCGTAGGCAATCCCTGCGTTGGTGAGCAGGGTGTAATAGTCAGCCATTCAGGCCCCCTGAGGATAAATAGTGGATGTTTCGACGGTGTACATACCTGCAGCCACGAACGCCTCTCCCGAGGTTTCGAGCCCTTCGATGAACACCGGATAAACCGTGGTCAGTTCGCCGCAGAACGTCGCGGCGCCGATGACGTGATTGCCGAAAGCGCTCAAGCCAACGGAGACCGTCAGCACATCGCGCTCGCTCTTGGCATCAGCCAGACGTCGATCGAGACGGGCGTCGATTTCTTCGCTGTAGGGTTGTTCGCTGAAGGCTCGTACAGAAAAACTGTAAGGCGCGCCGGGCGGCGTCTGTTCGTACCAGGCGCGAATCTCGGGTCTTAACTGCAAACCCTTGGCGGCGTTTTCCAGTGCCTTGCGAGTGCCGGCCTGGCGCGCGGTGGGCCAGGCGAGTTCGACAGTCAGGCGCTTTTCCGCCTCCGGCGCAGCGGTGCTCCATTCAGCCACACCGCGATCAGCTGCCAGATACGGCAGAAAGGCGACCGGGGTTTCTGCGGGGTTCATCAGTTCAGGAAACGGTGGCGCGATGCGATCGAGCAATGCACCAAAGCCCAGATCCAGACCTCGTTCAAGTGCCGAACTATTCGCCGGGAGCAGCGTCGGGCGCTGGGTTTTATCACTCATAGCGTCAGCACCTCGACCTCGACCGCCGTGCAATACGGCGCTTGAAACGCCGTGGTCACGATCGGCGCCAGCGGTTCAAGAATCTGCAGTTGCACGGCACCGGCGCTGTGCAGCGTGTAGTCGATCCAGCTCGGATCGACCCGGCCTTCGAGGCGATGGCAACTGTCGGCGTAAGCCTGCAACTGCGCTTGCGCAGCAACCTTGGTCAGGCCCGAATCGGGGCCGGAATTGATCTTGGCGACGACGCGGATCTTGTAGCGCTGGATGTCCGCGCCTTGCACGGTCACGAGGTCGGTTTCAGGTCGCACGTCAGGTCGGGCGAAGTGCTGGCGGACACCCTCAAGCAACACTGGCGATGGCGTGCCGTCACCCTCTCGCGAAAGCACAGTGACTTGCACTTCGCCCGGTGCCGTGCGCCGACCATTGCCATCCTTGACCTGCGCGGCGAGGCCGCCCGGGTTGAAGGTGTAAGTGACGTTGACCACCCCGGCATCGGTGGATTCGACATGCACCGTCGGCCGCTCGCCGAGGGTGAAGACCTCGCGGCGATACTGCATCCGCGAGCCCGCTGCCGGGGCGTGCGGCGCCAGGTAATAACGCAGACGAGCGTCGTCATCGCTTTCATAAATCGCTGGCACCGGCGGAAAGGCTGCCGGGTCGCCCGGATCGAGCAACTGTCGCTCCAGGCCCATGTCCGCCAAGCGCGCATCGAGGTTGCTGCCGGTCGCCCACCACGCCAGCATCTGCTTGATGCGTGCGTTGTATTTGCGTTCGTGGGTTTGCAGCCGAACACAGAAGGCCTCGAGCGCCATTGTCAGCAACTCGCTTTCGTTTTCCAGGCTGGTCTTGAGTTTCGCCGCGCTGTTCGGTGCTCGTGCTCCGACGTATTCGATGACGAACGTCTTGAACTCGGCGAGCAAGTCTTCGAACGCTTCGACGGTGATCAGCGCGGGTTCGGCCAATTGATTCTGGCCGGGGATCAACATGCTCATGTCACGACCTCGAAGGTTTGTTGACGGTTTTTCCAGGTGCCGGCGAAACGCAATAACAGGCCGGCGCCCTGACGACTGGCGACGATCACTTGCGGCTGAAAATCGCTGATCCCGTTCTGCGCGTTATAGAACGCTTGCGCCGCGTGGCTCTGGGCCAGAAGCAGAACGTCGTCACCGAGGTTCTGCCCCAGCAGCGAGGGGATCAACGAGCCATACAGGGGCCGTTTTTGCCGGGTGCCCAGCGGCGTAGTCAGGGCCCGGCTCGCGCGCTGCACAAACTGCAGCCAGTCGTCGACCGTGGCCCCGCTGTCTCTATCGATTCCGATCATGGGAGGCTCTTGAATCAGGGGCTGATAACGCGGCCCTGGTGATCGACCAATGGGCCGCTGAAGTGCACGCCCGAGGCGTCGATAGTCAGGCCGACGGCACCGAGTTGCAGGGTGATCAGTTGGGGTGTCATCGCTAACCGGGCCAGGCCGATGCTCAGCTCCAGCGAATCGCGTGAACCGCTGAAGGCTGCCGGGCCGTTTTGCCAGTGCAGAGTGTGCGAGGCGTCGTCGTAACCGCTTTCGCTGCCGTCCTGATGTACTCGACGGGTCAGCGTTGGCACGGTGGAGGCTGGCGGAAAGCGGTCGCTGTTCAAGCCGAACAACGCCACGCTCTGTGCGCCGCTTTCGCCGCTGCCGTAGTTGAACAACAGACACTGCTCACCCACGGTCGGAATCCGCGACTCACTCTGCGCACCGGCACTCGGATTGAAAAACTTGATGGCTGGCGTGAGCAAGCCACCGTGACTGACCTGACAGGTGTTGCTCGCAGCGTCGACGGTCTGGCAAATGCCGATGCGGCAGAAGCTTTCGGCGCGGCGGTGCAGGTCGTCGATTTCGGCTTCCATTTCGGCCAGGCGCTCGATGATCGGACCCAGTTGCATGCGCAGTAATGCATCGAACATTGGTCAGGCCTCCAGCGCGGTGTACTGGTCGGGGTCGTCGATGTTGCTGACTTCCCAGGTGCGAGCGAATTTCGGCGTACCCAGCGGATCATCGAGCAAGGTCGGGCCGAGGTAGAGGGTCTGGTTGAACGTCAGGGTCCAGGCCTTGTATTGCTGGTCGGCGCGGATGAGCAATGACGGCAAGCCATCGATGTTCATTGGCAGATCGCACTGGTCGCCGGGCAAGTTCCAAGCGTTGTCGGTGATCAGGTTTTTCAACACAGCGATCAGATCGCATGCTGCAAATGCGCTGGCGGCAAAGGCCGGGATAACTTGCAGCGACAACGTCATGACATGAGCTATGCGCCCATCAGCGGCGCGCACTCCGCTTGCATTGCGATCGAAGTCGATCAACACCCAGGCTTGATCGCCCGCGGCAGTGAAATCGTCGTGATTGCCGACATTGAGGTTGAGCCCGGCGGTGTTGCGCAGCGTCGTCGCGATGGCGGTGAACAGTTGCGACGGCTGCTGGATCGGTGTGGGCATACATGACCTCCTTTTCAATCGTCCACGCGAAACCCTGCCGCCAAAATGGCGGCACGGAGAATTGGTGTTGGTTAAGGTTGGTCGCGAGGCGGGACTTCGCAGACGCCGATGCGCTTCGCGGCCCAGCGCTCGTACAAGCCGATGGCGACGTCGGCGCCAGCCATCGCTGTCAGGCAACCAAACGCGCCAGCCGCCCAGATCGACATGCCAGCGGCATACAGCAGCATGATCGCCGACACGCCGCAGATCATGCAGGCGCCGGAGCGCAGGGCCAGACGGCGCAGCAGCGGCCAGCCACGTGCGCCCTCCTTGTCGGCGCGCCACATTTCGCCGGACACTCCGCCCACTACGGCGAGGAGGATGACCAGCCAGATTGGCATATCGGCCAATGCTTGTTGCTCGGTTGTCATGTCACGCCTCCTGAGAGCGTTGATGAATGAGGGGGTTGTGAGGATGCGACACCGTAACGGTGTCGCCTTTCACGCTTGGATAAAACGCCGTGGATCCACGGCGGTCGGAGTTACAAACGCTCAACAATGACGTTGTCGATAAAGGCAAAGTTGGCATACGGATTCTGCTCGTTGAAAAACGCCAACGTCGTCTGTGGAGTGATTGCAGTGAATTCGTAAGTGATGGTGTTCCACTCAACCGCGACGCCTTTGGCGGACGGTGTGTTAAAGGTGGCGGTCTGGCCGGCCACTTTCACTTGAATGAGACCATCACCGGAGCGGCTGGCGTAACGCGAGTTACCCGCGCTGAAGGTCAATCGGTACTTGGCGCCCACGGTGGTGGCGAAGTTCTGCTGAATCCCTCCCCCATTGCCGTAAACGTAGTTGGCCAGGTCAACGATCACCACGCCGTCCGCTGCCGCGGAACCACCAATCGAAGCCGGCATGTTGAAGTATTCGGCCCCGGACAGAAACGTCGTCCAACCGGTGATGAAATTGGCTTTCGCCGGGGTGTCCAGAATGCAGCTGCCGCTGCAGCCGGGCTGCTCAAAGCTGCCGTTGACCAACAGGTTAGCGGCAACCGCGCTACCGCCATTACCCAGCAGTGCAGCAGCGATCAGAAACGGTGCTGCGTATTTCTTCAAAGTGTTCATTTCTCTACCTATGAGTGGATTGATCAGGGTGTGCTGGCGATGCAGCACTCAAGTCGCTCACAGGCGATCGTTCGGGGCTCCTGGCCCTCACATGATTCAATGTTCCACATCGGGAACATTTGATCTGGAACTCGGTGTACTCACCCATCCGGGCGAGCAGTCTTTTGCACTTTCCACATCTGCAATCTTTCAACATCTGCAATGCCTTTTTGATGTCTGCCGACAACTTCCGTTGTGGGCGGGTCAAGCGATGAATCTGCAGACAGGTTCGATCTGCAAGCTGGAGGGCAGGCATTCCAAAAAGCCCGGCGACGATGCACCGGGCTTTTCAGTAATGCGCTCCTTCGCCTTCCTTCAAATCCTGTGTTCAAGAAGGAAGCTGACTTTTCGGCGCTACTGGCGCGGTACGAGTCCATTCAAATTGTTTTTCCGACCGCGGTCCCTGCCCGCCGGATAACTGCTTCTGGTGCTTTACGCTGCACACCCGGGTCAGTTGCCAACCCTCTGAACCGTTGAGGCCGGTTCATCGCTGCCTGTTCTTGTGGAACTAAAGAGCTTGTCTTGCCAGCCGCTTTGTCGAGCGGCTTGGTGGCAAGAATATGCATGGATGCATATACAGTCAATGCATAAATGCATTTATTTATGCACTGGAAATGCACGGATGCATGGAGGCCCCGTCCAGAAAGGCTTTGAGGGTTTTCTGCAGGCGAAAAAAAACCCGCCGGGAGGGCGGGTTTCATTTCAAGTCGATCAGATCAGCGGGCGTACATGCCCCACCAGAAGACGTGACCAAGGATGACGATTTGCTCTTCCTGGATTTCCTGGAAGCTGTAGTCCTCGTCCGGATGCTCATCGCGATTGAAGCTGCGCAGACGAATGCCGGTAGGCAAGCGGTAAAGCTGCTTTACGCGTAACTGGCCGTTGTGATTGATCGCGTACAGGTCGCCATCGATGATGTCGCCGATGCCGCACTTGCCCGCGTTGACGCCAACAGTGGCGCCATCACGCAACACCGGCAACATGCTGTTGCCGCGTACAGTCACGCATTTGGCCTGGTCGAACTGCACACCATTATGGCGCAGGCTGCGCTTGCCGAAGCGCAGGCTAGAGCGCTCGCTCTCTTCGATGACGAATCTTCCTGATCCTGCTGCCAATTCAACCTCGCGAAGGAACGGCACCGACACCTCGTCATCATCGACAGGCGTATCGTCGTCCCACAGCATTATGTCCTTGAGCTCCGCGTGCACGTCATCACGCACGGCACCGGCCGACGGCGTGACATCCGCGCGCCCGCGCAATTGATCGGTGCTCACGGCGAAGTACTCGGCGATCTTCGAGATGTGTTTATCCGAGGGATCGACGATCTTCCCGCTGAGAATTCGCGAGAGAGTTGATTGAGGCACGCCGGTGCGACGGTGGAGCTCCGTGGGGGAGATCCCGTGCTGGTCGAGCAGTGCTCTTAAGACGGAGGCTACGTTGCGTTTTTGCATAACGCGCATAGTGCTTGAAGTTATTCGTTAAGACAAATGCTGATTTGCATAATTAACGCATAAATATGAATTCAGCTGCAAAACGATATTGCCGGGCCATCATTCTGCATTGAATAACGGCCCAGCTCCAACGTGTGGTCAGCCTTTGACGCGACGTGCGGCAGCATTGGCTTTTTTAAGTCGATCGGTTCTGGCCTTCCTGTCGTAATCGTCCTTGGCGCCCATGATTCCCCCGGCAGCGTGCACCCAGTCGGTGGCGGTGCAGCCAGAGATCAGCACAGCAGAAGTAAAGACTGAAGAAAAGATAAGGATGTTTTTCATATTCGATTTCCCGGCGTCACTGATGAACACGTTGAATTGCAGGGTTGAAGAAAGAGCACCCCCTGCGAATCTTTGGCGGTGATTGACTCTTTACTCATCCATAAGCCTTTGCAGTTTTGTCTGAGCCCGTTCGAGCCTGGCTTCCTGTTTCTTGATGACTTTCACATCACCGTACTGACGCGCGGACTCCAGAAAGTTCTGTCTGCGTCGCACTTCGGCTGCGGCCTTTTGGATGGCGCTTGAACGGTCATCTTGCGCGGAGGGTTCTTGGCAATGGCGCTCGACATTGGCAAGTGCCTGCTGTAGACCGGACTTTCGATAAACATTGTCCGCCGCCTCAGCGCGCTCAATCTGCAACAAAAGTTCGGTACGCCGCTGCGCGCAACTTTCTCGCACACCAGCCCATGCACTATCGATGATTAAAACGCTAACAATCAGCAGAGACAGATTGCAAAAAAGATTCGATCTCACGAGACAAATCCCAGATAATTTTTTTCTCCAGCACGGCCACGGAAGTTGCTCACCCGAGACCATGCATTACGGCAACCTAACGTTTCTTGTACGCCAGAAAGTGCCGCCATCATCATGTCGCGACAGCGAGCTCTACACGTTGGAAAATGCTTGACCATCCACGCCACTGGTACGTAAACATGATCGAAACACAGCAGAACAGGAGTGCGATCACACAATGTGAAAAGACTCACATCCTTTTCTTTTCCAGCAATCACCGCTGGCACAAACACAATACCTTCCCGGTTAATTGCAATTGATCGCTTCCAGGCGGGAGACTTGGTTCCATGAGAACTGCGCAGGCAAAACCAGAGCATCTATAACGTTCCTCAACAGCCTAAACATCGTCATGTTATTCAAGGCAACTAATAGCCAAACTGCGCTGACTCTCCGGCAGTCGCAGGGGCTGTTGGCCTGACTCGAATCACATTAACAACGCAGGAGCGCTGAGGCCTTACTGGCGTCTTACTCAGTCTTACTTAATCGCCCAGAGGCCTTGCACCCCGGGGATTCTCCCTAGCGAGGGACGTGGCATACGCCGTTGATCAGGTTATTAATGTTGTAATAGTACTCGGTATCGGAGAAGTAATTGAATGTCACCATACCACCTTGAAAACCTCTTTCCATAAACGGAAGCTCATCGCCGGCGGTGTCCGCATCAAACTTTACAATCGAGCGGGTCTTGAACAGAAACCTGGAAGTATCCAGATGCGTTAGTACAATTTCGAACTTACGATCATAAGTATAGACTTTGCCTTCAGGGGTCTTAACGACGTAGTGCACATAGAGAGCGCCTTCCCTTGGGTCGATCGTCATTTCCCCAACGCCATGCCAACGAACTTTGTGATCATAAGTATGGACAAAATCGATGGATGCAAAACAAGGTGCCCCTGGAATATCGCGACTGAGCAAATAAAAATGCTTTACAACCAGAATACCGAAGATAAATACCGACAAAGCAGCAATCACTGCGATTATTTTTTTCCAACGAGTTGGTAGTTCACGCATATGGCCTCCCCCTTGCTTTCCGGCTTGATGCACTTGACCAGTAATTGGGAGAGCGGTTTTCGCACGTAGTAGTTAATATCGGATAATACAATGGGTGGTTCGAACTCGCTGAGCGCTTTGACAATATCCTCTTTGGACATTCTTTCACTTTCTTCTACATACAATTTCGCTTCACCTTCTTGCCAGATGAGTTTCCACTCCTCCAGATCAGCAGGTTTTTTAACCACCAGATAAGCGTAAAAGACCGGAAGAGCAATCGCTGGCACCAGGATTGTCGGCAAAAGGAAGCGCCAGTAACGACTGAATGGCTTTTTCACCGTGGGAGCGTAGACGATGAAGGGTTCATCATCATTTACCAGCGCTGGCGGCGACTCAGAGGCTTGAGTCTGCGCGCTAACCAACCGAATTTCACACAACAGCACCACGCCACGGCGAGGCAAGGTCTTAAGACTGTCCCGAGGTAACCCGACGTCAGCGAAATGCGCGCGGAGCATGTGCAGCGTTTTGTAATAACTGCTGTCGGAAATCACCAGCCCCCGCTCCCCCCAGACCCTGGAGATGAGCTGTTCCTTATCGGTCACGCCGGCTATCAGCGCCAACAGCAGGTCGCTTTCATTGCTGCCCAGCACCGCTGCCTGCCGCGCCCGGCTGAGGGTCATTTTTTCTGCATCGTAGTAACAATCGCTCGCTGACGCTTGTGAGCCGATGCCCTCTGATTGTTCCAAGCTGCATCCTCAACTGATCTGCAATCCTCGAATTCCGATCATTCGATAGCTTTTCGGCACTATAGGACACAATGCCAACCCAAGCGGCCGCGCGTTGCTGCATCCACCTCAAAAAAACTTCATACTCAGCCCCACTGAATCAACCCACGGGCCGCATCGCTGGCAAACACTCGCCATTTCGTAGATGCAAACGACCCCGTTTTTGCCTTGTCACTTTTTCCGGTAAAGCTAAACCCCTGATGAATAAAGCTATTTCAGACCTGTCCTCCCACACTCCGATGATGCAGCAGTACTGGCGCCTGAAGAATCAGCACCCGGATCAGCTGATGTTCTACCGCATGGGCGACTTCTACGAGATCTTCTACGAAGACGCGAAGAAGGCCGCCAAGTTGCTCGACATCACGTTGACGGCACGCGGGCAGTCGGCGGGACAGGCGATTCCGATGTGCGGGATTCCTTATCACGCGGCGGAAGGTTATCTGGCCAAACTGGTCAAGCTTGGCGAGTCGGTGGTGATCTGCGAGCAGGTCGGCGACCCGGCGACCAGCAAAGGCCCGGTTGAGCGTCAGGTCGTACGGATCCTTACGCCAGGTACGGTCAGTGATGAGGCGTTGCTCGATGAGCGCCGCGACAATCTGATCGCTGCGTTGCTGGGTGACGAGCGTCTGTTCGGCCTGGCCGTGCTGGACATCACCAGCGGCAGTTTCAGCGTGTCGGAAATCAAAGGCTGGGAGAATCTGCTGGCGGAACTGGAGCGGATCAATCCGGTGGAGTTGCTGATCCCGGATGACTGGCCAAGGGACCTGCCGGCGGAAAAACGCCGTGGCGTCAGTCGTCGTGCGCCGTGGGATTTCGAGCGTGATTCGGCGTTGAAAAGCCTTTGCCAGCAGTTCTCCACCCAAGACCTGAAGGGCTTTGGCTGCGAGAACCTGACCCTGGCCATCGGCGCCGCGGGTTGCCTGTTGGCCTACGCCAAGGAAACCCAGCGCACCGCCCTGCCCCATCTGCGCAGCCTGCGCCACGAACGCCTGGATGACACCGTGGTGCTGGATGGCGCTAGCCGCCGCAACCTCGAGCTCGACACCAACCTCGCCGGTGGCCGCGACAATACCCTGCAATCGGTGGTCGATCGTTGCCAGACCGCCATGGGCAGCCGTTTGCTGACCCGCTGGCTAAATCGCCCGTTGCGCGATCTGACGGTATTGCTGGCGCGCCAGACCTCGATCACTTGCCTGCTCGATCGCTATCGTTTCGAAAAGCTGCAACCACAGCTCAAGGAAATCGGCGACATCGAGCGAATTCTCGCGCGGATCGGCCTGCGCAACGCGCGGCCTCGTGACCTTGCCCGGCTGCGCGACGCCCTTGGCGCACTGCCTGAACTGCAAGTGGCGATGACCGATCTGGAAGCGCCGCACCTGCAAGGTCTGGCGACCATCACCAGCACCTACCCGGAACTGGCGGCGTTGCTGGATACAGCCATCATCGACAATCCGCCGGCGGTGATCCGTGACGGCGGCGTGCTGAAAACCGGCTATGACAGCGAACTCGACGAACTGCAGTCGCTGAGCGAAAACGCCGGCCAGTTCCTCATCGATCTGGAAGCCCGTGAGAAAGCCCGCACCGGTCTGAGCCATCTGAAAGTCGGCTACAACCGCATTCACGGCTACTTCATCGAATTGCCGAGCAAGCAGGCCGAGTCGGCGCCAGCGGATTACATCCGTCGCCAGACACTGAAAGGTGCGGAACGCTTCATCACGCCTGAGCTGAAGGAATTCGAAGACAAGGCGCTGTCGGCCAAGAGCCGCGCCCTCGCCCGAGAAAAGATGCTTTACGAAGCGCTGCTGGAGGACCTGATCAGCCAGTTGCCACCGTTGCAGGATACCGCTGGCGCGCTGGCCGAACTGGACGTGCTGAGCAACCTTGCCGAGCGCGCGCTCAACCTTGATTTGAACTGCCCGCGCTTCGTCAGCGAGCCGTGCATGCGCATCTCCCAGGGTCGTCACCCGGTGGTCGAGCAAGTGCTGACAACGCCGTTCGTGGCCAACGACCTGAGCCTCGATGACAACACGCGCATGCTGGTGATCACCGGCCCGAACATGGGCGGTAAATCCACCTACATGCGGCAAACCGCTTTGATCGTGCTGCTGGCGCATATCGGCAGCTTCGTACCGGCGGCCAGTTGCGAACTGTCGCTGGTGGATCGCATCTTCACCCGAATCGGTTCAAGCGATGACCTGGCCGGCGGCCGTTCGACCTTCATGGTCGAAATGAGTGAAACCGCCAACATTCTGCACAACGCTACCGAACGCAGCCTGGTGCTGATGGACGAAGTCGGTCGCGGCACCAGCACCTTCGACGGTCTGTCGCTGGCATGGGCTGCGGCGGAGCGCCTGGCACACCTGCGTGCCTATACGCTGTTCGCTACGCACTACTTCGAACTGACCGTGTTGCCGGAAGCCGAGCCATTGGTGGCCAACGTCCACCTTAACGCCACCGAGCACAATGAACGCATCGTCTTCCTGCACCACGTGCTGCCCGGCCCTGCCAGCCAGAGCTACGGTCTGGCAGTGGCGCAATTGGCCGGTGTGCCGAGCGAAGTGATCGTACGTGCCCGCGAGCACCTGAGCCGACTGGAAGAAACCGCTTTGCCGCATGAAGCACCGAAACCGGTCGCCAAGGGCAAACCGGCAACGCCACAACAAAGCGACATGTTCGCCAGCCTGCCGCATCCAGTACTCGATGAACTGGCTAAACTTGATCTGGATGACCTGACGCCACGCCGTGCGCTCGAAATGCTCTATGCACTGAAGAACCGGATATAAGCACTGAAGAAGCGGATATAACGCAAACCGCTTCAAGCTGTTAGAATCTCGCGCGGTTTGGGATGCTGCTGGCTAATAGCCTGGCCAGCAGGTATCGCTCCCGAACCTGGCGACCCCAACCGTGAAGGGGCAACGCTGCCGCCGCCTGAGGAGAAAATTAGAAATGACCTTCGTCGTCACCGACAACTGCATCAAGTGCAAGTACACCGACTGCGTAGAAGTCTGTCCGGTGGACTGCTTTTACGAAGGCCCGAATTTCCTGGTGATTCACCCGGATGAGTGCATCGACTGCGCCCTGTGCGAACCGGAATGCCCCGCTGTGGCAATTTTCTCCGAGGACGAAGTCCCAGAGGACATGCAGGAATTCATTCAACTGAACGTTGATCTCGCAGAAATCTGGCCAAACATCACCGAGAAGAAAGAATCGCTGCCGGATGCCGAAGAGTGGGATGGCGTCAAAGGCAAGATCAAAGACCTCGAACGCTGATCTGTCTCGCGTTCGACAAAAAGGCCCTTAGGGGCCTTTTTTTGTCGCGCAATGCCTCCGACAGAGACGCCAAGCTGCGCATGCTGACTTTTCTACGGGCAAAAAAAAGGGGCGGTATGACCCGCCCACATTTTTTCCCTATTCCCTGTATTCCTTTTCATCGTCCTGATGAATCGCGTCCTGCGATGTCCGTTCCCCTCTTCCTTGAAGGGCGTGTCTGTCCGTCGACACAATTCAGATACTAGAGAGTTCTGCGGCGGGAGCAATCGACCATTGGCGCCGAAATCGTTTGTCATAACCGCTTCATATTTAAAATTAAGCTTATTTATCAGTCGGTTATTTCTAGTCGACTGACTGAGTAGTCGTCTACCGAAGTGTAAAAATAACGAACACCTACGGAAGAGTAAGCCAAGGCTTACAGCACAAGACTACAAACCCTCCCGTGCAGGAGCTGCCGAAGGCTGCGATCTTTTGATCTTGAACCAGGATCAAAAGGTCGCAGCCTTCGGCAGCTCCTGCACAAGCAACAGCACCGACATCAAAAGCAGCAGGCAACAAAAAGCCCCGAACCAGTCGGGGCTTTTTGCGGGCGGTCGTCCGAGGCGCTTACTGGAACAGCGACTCGCTCGACAGGCCATTCTTCTCGAGGATCTCGCGAAGGCGCTTGAGGCCCTCCACCTGGATCTGCCGCACCCGCTCCCGGGTCAGGCCGATCTCCAGGCCTACATCTTCCAGCGTGCTGCTCTCGTGGCCGCGCAGGCCAAAGCGGCGAATAACCACCTCGCGCTGCTTGTCGGTCAGCTCCGACAGCCATTGATCGATGCTCTGCGACAGGTCGTCATCCTGCAGCAGCTCGCAGGGATCGGTCGGACGATCATCGGTGAGGGTGTCCAGCAGGGTTTTATCCGAATCCGGACCCAGCGAGACGTCGACCGAAGAAACCCGTTCGTTCAGGCCCAGCATGCGCTTGACCTCACCCACCGGTTTTTCCAGCAGGTTGGCGATTTCTTCGGGTGAAGGTTCGTGGTCGAGCTTTTGCGTCAGCTCCCGTGCAGCCCGCAGGTACACGTTGAGCTCCTTGACCACATGGATCGGCAACCGGATGGTCCGGGTCTGATTCATGATCGCGCGCTCGATGGTCTGACGAATCCACCAGGTCGCGTAGGTCGAGAAGCGGAAGCCGCGCTCGGGATCGAACTTTTCCACTGCGCGGATCAATCCAAGGTTGCCCTCTTCGATCAGATCCAGCAGCGACAGACCCCGATTGACGTAGCGCCGGGCGATTTTCACCACCAGCCGCAGGTTACTTTCAATCATGCGCTTGCGCCCGGCGGGATCGCCACTTTGCGACAAGCGCGCAAAATGAACTTCTTCCTCCGGGGAGAGCAGTGGGGAAAAGCCGATTTCGTTGAGATACAACTGCGTGGCATCAAGTGCCCGCGTGTAATCGATGTACTTGTGTTGTTTAAGTGACGCAGATTGTTTGGATTTGGAACGAACGGAAGGTGGAGCAGCCCCTTCATCATTCGACATCGAAGAATCCGAATCGATGCCGGCCTCCATAAGGAGAACCTCATCGTCGATGTCAAACTCCGGCACTTCTTTACTGAGAGCCATTGTTATAGTCCTTTGGTGAGTTCGACCCCAAGCTCAAGCGACGCCTTTATCCTTGGCAGCGCTGGAGCCTGTCCCCTCTACGCGACGGAACAGGCTGGCTTACAAATCAACGTCTTGGCAGGAACTGCAGCGGATCCACAGGTTTACCTTGGCGGCGAATCTCAAAATGCAGTTTCACCCGGTCTGTACCCGTTGACCCCATTTCGGCAATTGTCTGTCCGACCTTGACCTGCTGTCCCTCCCGAACCAAAAGCCTGCGGTTATGGCCGTAGGCACTGACGTAGGTTTCGCTGTGTTTGATGATGACTAATTCGCCGTAGCCCCTTAAGCCACTCCCGGCGTAAACCACCGTCCCATCAGACGCAGCTAAAACAGGCTGTCCCAAATCTCCGGCGATATCAATTCCTTTATTCAAACTACCGTTTGAAGAGAATTTTCCAATCAGAATGCCATTAGATGGCCATCCCCAGCCGGTCGGGGCCGGGCCTGCGGGAGGCAGTGGAGCAGGCGCTGACTTGTTGCCGACGGACGGTGCAGCCCCCGTAGAACCGGTGGTTGTAGTGGTCGTCGTGCCATTTGCCTGGCGCCGGATTACCGTGGTTTTACTCGACGAGGAAGGCGAAGAACTGCTGCTGCTCACCACCGCGGTCGGCGTTGAACCGGTGCGGCCATCGAAGCGAATTGTCTGACCCGGATGGATCGTATACGGCGTAGGAATATTGTTCCGGGCCGCGAGGGCTTTGTAGTCCCAGCCGTAGCGAAATGCGATCGAAAACATCGTATCGCCCGGACGGACTACATACTGGCCAGTCGTTACGGTAGGACGCTGCGCCACCGCGTTGTTGCGATCGACCACGCGCACATTGTTCGATTTGGTGCTGGAGCAACCCACCAGCAAGGTGCTCAAGACAAGGCCAGTCACCAGGCGCTGAAAGCTCGTGTTACCCATACGCTGCGCAATGACTGTGAGACTCACCCGCCGCTCCCTTTGTGGTGGCTGAAAAATTTGGAATGCCGGATTTCGGCACGAGGTGTCGCAAGTATAACGGGCCGAATCGGCTTTACCTTTAATGTAGCGAAATCGCTTCGCGCACACGTTTGCAAGCTGACAATCTGCGCGTTTAAACCATCGTTGCCGGAGTAAGACATGGGCGAACGAAAGGAATTCAGCGCCTGCCAATAAATGCTCAGGCCAGTGGCCCGTTGAGCAAAGGCACGAAGCGAACAGCACCTAGAACATGTCGGGAAAAGCCATTTTCTTCGCGCACGATCAGCATCAGTTGCTGAACTTCTCCGGCGCCGACCGGAATCACCAGACGCCCACCCGGTGCCAGTTGATCGAGCAACGCTTGCGGTACATCGGTGGCTACCGCTGTGACGATGATGCCGTTGTACGGTGCCAGTGCTGGCCAGCCTTCCCAACCATCGCCCCAACGAAACACCACATTGCGCAGGTTCAATTCGACCAGGCGCTCCTTGGCGCGGTCCTGCAGTACCTTGATGCGCTCCACCGAGAACACCCGCTCGACAAGTTGCGACAATACAGCGGTCTGATACCCGGAGCCGGTGCCGATCTCCAGCACTTTATCCAGCGGTCCCGCCTCCAACAGCAGCTCGCTCATGCGTGCCACCATATAAGGCTGGGAAATGGTCTGGTTGTTGCCGATCGGCAGCGCCGTGTCTTCGTAAGCGCGATGAGCCAGCGCTTCATCGACGAACAGGTGACGCGGGGTGCGGCGAATGACCTCCAGCACTTTGGCGTTTGATACGCCTTCTTCATATAAACGCTGGATCAGGCGCTCGCGGGTGCGCTGGGAGGTCATGCCGATCCCGCTGCGCAATCGATCTTCGTGCTCACGGGCCATCAGCGCAGTCCCTCCAGCCAGCCGTCAAGGTTCCTGAAAGCATCGTTGAAGGTGCGATCGAGCTGCAACGGCGTGATGGACACATAGCCCTGCATCACCGCATGAAAGTCGGTGCCCGGCCCGCCGTCTTCGGCATCTCCGGCAGCAGCAATCCAGTAGCCGGCCTTGCCCCGTGGATCGACTACTTTCATCGGCGCCGCCGCACGGGCACGATGGCCGAGACGGGTCAGCTGGATGCCACGAATGTGCTCGATCGGCAGATTGGGAATGTTCACGTTTAGCACCGTGCGCGGCGGCAGATCAAGCCCGGCATGGGCCTCGACCAGTTTGCGCGCAAAGTAAGCCGCCGTTGGCAGATTATCCACCTGACGCGAGACCAGTGAAAAGGCAAATGACGGACGTTCGAGGAAGCGCCCTTCGAGCGCTGCGGCGACTGTCCCGGAATACAGCACGTCATCACCCAGATTGGCCCCGAGGTTGATCCCGGAAACCACCATGTCCGCCTCGCGCTCCAGCAAGCCGTTCAGACCCAGGTGCACGCAGTCGGTCGGTGTGCCGTTGAGGCTGATGAAGCCGTTGGCCAGATATTGCGGATGCAGCGGACGGTCAAGCGTCAGCGAACTGCTGGCGCCGCTTTTGTCCTGTTCAGGGGCGATAACCACGCATTCGGTGTAATCCGCCAGCGCAGCATAAAGCGCGGCAAGACCGGGTGCGGTTACCCCATCGTCGTTAGAAATCAGAATACGCATGGGCTGTCCGTCTGCCCCACCGGCACCAGATCAACGAGCTCGCGCACCAATACGGTGGCGAAGCATCCGGCCGGGAGGACGAATTCCAGTTGCAGAATGTCAGGCTGGGGATAATGCCACGTCAACTCGCCAATGGGCAGCCGCAGGATGCGACGTTCGTGGCTCATGCCGGCGTGAATCAACCAATCTCGCAGCTCGGCTTCACCGGCGGCAATTTCCTGCTCCAGTTCATGGACAGCGCCTGCGGTCGGCGAGTCACCTTCGCCCCACTGCGGACCTGTCGGGTGCAGATCGAGAATCGCCAGGCGCGGGTCACTGCATTCAGCTTCACCGGCCGGAAAAAAGCTGCGGCTGTCGGTGAACGCCAGCAGATCGCCAACCTGAGCTTTTTGCCAAGTGCCATCAGCCACACGCGCCGCCAGCACTTTGTTGAAGAGAAAGCTGCGCGCCGTCGACAGCAGACGCGAACGCACGTTGCGCTGCTCCGGCAAGGCTTTACGCGCTGCCCACGAACGCGCATCGACGACGTTACCGCCGTCATGGCCGAAACGCTGGGCGCCGAAATAATTGGGGATGCCTTGCTGGGCGATCAGTTGCAGACGTTGTTCAATCGCGTCTTTATCGCCAGTGAACTGAGTCAGGCGCAAGGTGAAACCGTTGGCCGAGTGCGCACCGCGTTGCAGCTTGCGTTTATGGCGAGTGGTCTTGAGGATCTTCAGCGTATCGTTTTCCGCCGCCGACAGGTCCGGATCAGCCTTGCCCGGCAGTTGCACGCTGAACCATTGGCGGGTCAGCGCCTGACGATCCTTGAGGCCGGCATAGCTAACGGTACGCAGCGGCACGCCGGCAGCCTTGGCGATACGCCGTGCGGCTTCTTCAGTGTTGAGGCCACGCTTTTCGACCCAGATCCACAGGTGCTCGCCGTCGCCGCTGAACGGGATATCGAGCACTTCATCGACCTGGAAATCTTCAGCGATAGCTTTCAGTACTGCGCTGCCGAGAGGTTCGCCATAAGCACGCGGGCCGAGCAATTGCAGTTCGTTCATGCGCGCAGCAACAAGGCAACGGAGTGCACGGCAATGCCTTCTTCGCGACCGACAAAGCCAAGCTTTTCGGTGGTGGTAGCTTTCACGTTCACTTGATCCAACTCAACTTGAAGATCCGCCGCGATCAGCGCGCGCATCGATTCGATATGCGGCGCCATTTTTGGCGCCTGAGCAACGATGGTGTTATCGACGTTGCCGACCTTCCAGCCTTTGCCATGGATCAGCGCGACCACATGACGCAGCAGCGCACGACTGTCGGCGCCCTTGAATTGCGGGTCGGTGTCCGGGAAGTGTTTGCCGATATCACCCAGCGCCGCAGCGCCGAGCAAGGCATCGCTCAAGGCGTGCAGCAGGACGTCACCGTCGGAATGAGCGAGCAGCCCGAAGCTGTGTGCGATGCGCACGCCGCCCAGAGTAATGAAATCGCCTTCAGCGAAACGGTGCACATCGTAGCCGTGGCCAATACGCATAAAAAAACGCCCCGATTTTTGTCAGGGCGTGATTCTACCTGCATTAACCGCGCAGGGCGCGTGCGTGATGCTGCAAGTGGTCGTCTATGAAGCTTGAGATGAAGAAATAGCTGTGGTCGTAGCCCGGTTGCAGGCGCAACGTCAGTGGATGGCCCGCTTGTTTTGCTGCTTGTTGCAAGGCTTCGGGTTTGAGCTGGGTAGCGAGGAAGTCATCGCGATCGCCTTGATCGACCAGCAGCGGCAGTTTTTCGTGCGCTTCGGCGATCAGCGCACAGGCATCCCACTCCTTCCACTTCGAACGGTCTTCGCCCAGAAAACGGGAAAAGGCTTTTTGCCCCCATGGGCAATCCATAGGATTGTTGATCGGCGAAAACGCCGACACCGATTGATAGCGACCCGGATTGCGCAACGCACAGACCAACGCACCGTGGCCGCCCATGGAGTGGCCGCTGATGCTGCGTTTGTCCGAAGCGGGGAAATGCGCCTGAACCAGTGAAGGCAATTCCTGCACGACATAGTCATGCATCCGATAGTGTCGCGACCAAGGCTCCTGCGTGGCATTCAGATAGAACCCGGCGCCTAGACCGAAATCCCACGCGCCATCCGGATCACCCGGTACATCCGGTCCACGCGGGCTAGTGTCCGGGGCGACAATGATCAAACCCAGTTCGGCGGCCATGCGCATCGCGCCAGCCTTCTGCATGAAGTTTTCATCGGTGCAGGTCAGGCCCGACAGCCAGTACAGCACCGGCAGTTTTCCGCCCTGCTCCGCCTGCGGTGGCAGGTACACAGCAAACACCATGTCGCAGCCGAGCACGTCGGAGCGATGGCGATAGCGTTTGTGCCAACCGCCGAAACTCTTCTGACAGGAGATGTTTTCCAGACTCATGTAAAGACTCCTACGCGGTCACGGCAACAAGCCTTCACGAATTGCTGCCATGTCCCAACGATTGATCAGAAATGAATGACGGTACGGATGCTCTTGCCTTCGTGCATCAGGTCGAACGCCTTGTTGATGTCTTCCAGGCCCATGGTGTGGGTGATGAACGTATCCAGCGGGATCTCGCCGCTCTGGGCCATGTCGACGTAGCTTGGCAATTCGGTACGACCACGAACACCGCCGAATGCCGAACCACGCCAGACGCGACCGGTCACCAACTGGAACGGACGGGTAGCGATTTCCTGGCCGGCACCGGCGACACCGATGATCACCGATTCGCCCCAACCTTTATGACAGCACTCAAGGGCTGCACGCATCAGTTGCACATTACCGATGCACTCGAAGGAGAAGTCGACGCCGCCATCGGTCATGTCGACGATCACCTCCTGGATCGGACGATCGAAATCTTTCGGGTTCACGCAGTCGGTTGCGCCGAGTTGTTTGGCGATCTCGAATTTGGCCGGGTTGATGTCGATGGCGATGATGCGCGCAGCCTTGGCTTTCACTGCGCCAATCACCGCTGACAGGCCGATACCACCCAGACCGAAAATGGCCACGGTGTCACCCGGTTTGACCTTGGCGGTGTTGAGCACGGCACCGATACCGGTGGTGACGCCACAGCCGAGCAGGCAGACCTTTTCCAGCGGTGCATCCTTGGAGATCTTGGCCACGGAGATTTCCGGCAACACGGTGTATTCCGAGAACGTCGAAGTACCCATGTAGTGGAAAATCGTTTCGCCCTTGTAGGAAAAACGCGAAGTGCCGTCCGGCATCAGACCTTTGCCCTGAGTGGCGCGAATCGCCTGACACAGGTTGGTCTTGCCCGACTTGCAGAATTTGCACTGACCGCATTCCGGGGTGTACAGCGGAATCACGTGATCGCCGACGGCAACCGAGGTCACGCCTTCGCCGATCGCTTCAACGATGGCGCCGCCTTCGTGACCGAGGATCGACGGGAAGATGCCTTCCGGATCCGCGCCGGACAGGGTGTAGGCGTCAGTGTGGCAAACCCCGGAAGCCACCACGCGCAGCAGCACTTCACCGGCCTTGGGCATGGCGACATCGACTTCTACGATTTCCAGCGGCTTCTTGGCCTCGAAGGCAACGGCGGCGCGCGACTTGATCATGCTGACTCTCCAGTGAATCCATTAAATAAAAAAACCAGACAAGGAGTGTAATACATGGCCTTACGATGAATAATCAGGACAAAAGCAAAACATTATTGCCATACAGGGATAATCCCGATGTCCGAAAATCGCTGGGAAGGTATCGACGAGTTCGTCGCCGTTGCCGAATGCAACCAGTTCACCGCCGCTGCCGAGCGCCTTGGGGTTTCTTCCTCCCATGTCAGCCGACAAATCGTACGATTGGAGGAGCGGCTTCAGACGCGTCTGCTTTATCGCAGTACCCGTCGCGTGACACTGACCGAGGCGGGGCAAACCTTTCTGCAACATTGCCAACGCTTGCAGGACGGTCGCGAAGAGGCGTTGCGAGCGGTCGGCGATCTGACCAGCGAACCGAAAGGCATGCTGCGCATGACCTGCGCGGTGGCTTACGGCGAACGTTTTATCGTGCCGCTGGTGACGCGTTTTATGGGGCTTTATCCGCAGCTGCGCATCGATATCGAATTGAGCAACCGCCAGCTCGATCTGGTGCATGAAGGATTGGACCTGGCGATTCGTTTGGGGCGGCTGCAGGATTCGCGGTTGGTCGCGACGCGGCTGGCGCCTCGTCGGATGTTTCTCTGCGCGTCACCGTCCTACGTTGAGCGGTATGGCCGCCCACACAGTTTGTCGGAACTGAGCCGGCATAATTGCCTGATCGGCAGCTCGGACATCTGGCAGCTTGAGCAGAATGGGCGGGAGTTTTCTCAGCGCGTGCAGGGAAACTGGCGTTGCAACAGTGGGCAGGCGGTGCTGGATGCGGCGTTGCAGGGCGTCGGGCTGTGTCAGTTGCCGGATTATTACGTGTTGGAGCATCTGCACAGTGGCGCGTTGATTTCGTTGCTGGAGGCGCATCAGCCGCCGAATACGGCGGTGTGGGCGCTGTATCCGCAGCAGCGGCATTTGTCGCCGAAGGTGCGCAAGCTGGTGGATTTTTTGAAGGAGGGGTTGGCTGAGCGGCCGGAGTATCGAGGTTGAAAAGCAAAAGATCGCAGCCTTCGGCAGCTCCTACAGAGGCATGCAATCCCATGTAGGAGCTGCCGAAGGCTGCGATCTTTTGATCTGTTAGCGGCGATTCGCCCAACGCTGGCGCAACCATTCGAGATCTTCCGGCCGGGTAACCTTGAGGTTATCCGCGCGCCCTTCGATCAGTCGCGGCTTCAGCCCCGCCCACTCCATCGCCGACGCTTCGTCAGTAATCACGGCATCCGCAACCAGACTGTCCGCCAACGCCCGATGCAACGCACCGAGGCGAAACATCTGCGGTGTATACGCCTGCCAGATCACACTGCGATCGACGGTTTCCACCACCCGACCGTGCTTGTCGACCCGTTTCAAGGTGTCGCGCGCAGGCACTGCGAGCAATCCGCCGACCGGATCATCCGCCAGTTCATCGAGTAACTTGTCGAGATCTTCGCGACTCAGATTCGGTCGTGCCGCATCGTGCACCAGTACCCAATCTTCATCATCGGCACCCTGCGCATGCAGGTGCAGCAAGGCATTGAGCACCGAGGCAGAACGCTCGGCCCCGCCTTCAACGCGCTGAATACGCGAGTCGCTGACGCAGGCCAGATTCGGCCAATAAGGATCATCAACAGCAAGACTGACCACCAAACCCTTGAGGCTTGGGTGATCGAGGAAACAGCCGAGGCTGTGTTCGAGAATTGTGCGCCCGCCCAGTTGCAGGTATTGCTTGGGACGGTCCGCGGCCATTCGGGCACCGACGCCCGCGGCAGGAATCACGGCCCAGAAGGCCGGCAGGGAATTGATCATTGGGCCAACTGGTAAAGGGTTTCGCCGTCCTTGACCATGCCCAACTCGTGACGAGCCCGTTCTTCAACGGTCTCCATACCTTTCTTCAACTCGCTGACTTCAGCGTCCATCACTCGGTTGCGCTCCAGCAAACCCTCGTTCTCGGCGTGTTGATCAGCAATCTGCTGATTCAGCTCGGCGACCTGCGCCAGACTGCCATTGCCCACCCACAGGCGGTACTGCAGACCGGCCAGCAGCAGGAGCAAAACGAGAAACAACCAGTAAGGACTGCGCATCGAATATCAGGTATCCAGTGAAAAAAGACAGCCACGCCAAAACTTTGAAGCATCTGATAGCACGAAGCCTGGAAAGATCCAGGCTTGTGCTTTAAGGCATCAGATTAGTGGCAAATCCATCGCTGTCACGACTTTTTCGACACAATCCGGTGTCCTTTTATCAGTTGGTACTCAGCCGCGGAACTCGCTGCGACCGTTGTACTTGGCTTTGCCATTCAACTGCTCTTCGATACGCAGCAGTTGGTTGTACTTGGAAACGCGGTCGGAACGGCACAGCGAACCGGTCTTGATCTGGCCAGCCGAGGTGCCCACAGCCAGGTCGGCAATGGTCGAATCTTCGGTTTCGCCGGAACGGTGCGAGATCACTGCGGTGTAACCGGCAGCCTTGGCCATCTGGATGGCTTCCAGGGTTTCGGTCAGGGTGCCGATCTGGTTGAACTTGATCAGGATCGAGTTGGCGATCTTTTTATCGATGCCTTCTTTCAGGATCTTGGTGTTGGTCACGAACAGATCGTCGCCCACCAGTTGAACCTTCTCGCCGATCTTGTCGGTAAGGATCTTCCAGCCAGCCCAGTCGGACTCGTCCAGGCCGTCTTCGATCGAGATGATCGGGTAACGCTCGGTCAGACCTTTCAGGTAGTCGGCGAAACCTTCAGCGGTGAACACCTGGCCTTCGCCGGACAGGTTGTATTTGCCGTCTTCGTAGAACTCGCTCGCCGCGCAGTCCAGTGCCAGGGTCACGTCGGTGCCCAGCTTGTAACCGGCGTTGGCGACAGCTTCGGAGATCACTTTCAGCGCGTCTTCGTTGGACGCCAGGTTCGGTGCGAAACCGCCTTCGTCGCCAACGGCAGTGCTCAGGCCGCGGGCCTTCAGCACAGCTTTCAAGTGATGGAAAATCTCGGTGCCCATGCGCAGACCTTCCGAGAAAGACTTGGCGCCAACTGGCTGAACCATGAATTCCTGGATGTCGACGTTGTTATCGGCGTGCTCGCCACCGTTGATGATGTTCATCATCGGCACCGGCATCGAGTAGACACCCGGCGTGCCGTTGAGGTTGGCGATGTGTGCGTACAGTGGCAGGTCCTGATCCTGCGCAGCAGCCTTGGCCGCAGCCAGGGACACGGCGAGGATGGCGTTGGCGCCCAGGGTCGCTTTGTTTTCGGTACCGTCGAGCTTGATCATCGCGTGATCCAGGGCTTTCTGGTCGCTTGGGTCGGTGCCCAGCAGCAGATCGCGGATCGGACCGTTGATGTTGGCTACCGCTTTGAGCACGCCCTTGCCCAGGTAACGGCTCTTGTCGCCATCACGCAGCTCGAGCGCTTCACGCGAGCCAGTGGATGCACCGGATGGCGCGCACGCGCTGCCGATGATGCCGTTGTCGAGAAGCACGTCCGCTTCCACGGTGGGATTGCCACGGGAGTCGAGAACTTCACGACCTTTGATGTCGACGATTTTTGCCATTGTTGTAAACACTCCAAAGTTGACGAAAACGACGCAGCTAGAGGAAATCTTTTTACCGTCGGCAAGGGGTGTGCAGCGGGCAGACTTGCAGACGATAACGCTCATGCCCGAGGGCATGAGCGACAAATCGTGCGGTACTTTACCGGAGAATTGAGTGTTACGCGGTTTCTACCGTCGGAAAACTCTTCACCAGTTCGTCCAAAGCTTTGAGCTGGGCCAGAAATGGCTCCAGTTTGTCCAGACGCAAGGCGCAAGGGCCGTCGCATTTGGCATTGTCCGGATCCGGGTGAGCTTCGAGGAACAGACCCGCCAGCGACTGGCTCATGCCGGCCTTGGCCAGATCCAGAACCTGTGCACGGCGACCGCCGGCGGAATCGGCACGACCACCCGGCATTTGCAGGGCGTGGGTCACGTCGAAGAATACCGGGTACTCGAACTGCTTCATGATGCCGAAGCCGAGCATGTCGACCACGAGGTTGTTGTAGCCGAAGCTCGAACCACGCTCGCAGAGGATCAGTTGATCGTTACCCGCTTCTGCGCACTTGTTCAGGATGTGTTTCATTTCCTGAGGCGCGAGGAACTGGGCTTTCTTGATGTTGATCACTGCATTGGTCTTGGCCATCGCGACGACCAGATCGGTCTGGCGCGACAGGAAGGCCGGCAGTTGAATGATGTCGCAGACCTCAGCGACGACCGCGGCCTGATCAGGCTCGTGGACGTCGGTGATGATCGGCACGCCGAAGGCTTGCTTGATGTCCTGGAAGATGCGCATGCCCTCTTCCAGGCCAGGACCACGATAGGAGGTCACAGAAGACCGGTTGGCCTTGTCGAAACTGGCCTTGAACACATAAGGGATACCGAGTTTCTCGGTGACCTTCACGTATTCCTCGCAAACCTGCATGGCCATGTCACGGCTTTCCAGCACGTTCATGCCGCCGAACAGCACCATGGGTTTGTCGTTGGCAATCTCGATGTCGCCGACGCGGATGATCTTCTGTGCCATCGGGGTTACGCCTTCTTCTGGTGTTGAGCCAACGCTGCTTTGACGAAACCGCTGAACAGCGGGTGGCCATCGCGTGGTGTCGAGGTGAACTCAGGGTGGAACTGGCAAGCGACGAACCATGGGTGATCGGCCGCTTCTACCACTTCAACCAGCGCTGCGTCAGCCGAGCGACCGGAGATTTTCAGGCCGGCTTCGATCAGTTGTGGCAGCAGCTTGTTGTTCACTTCGTAACGGTGACGGTGACGCTCGACAATCACATCCTTGGCGTAACAGTCATGCACCTTGGAGCCAGCTTCAAGCAGGCATTCCTGAGCGCCGAGGCGCATGGTGCCGCCCAGATCGGACGCTTCGGTACGCACTTCAACGGCGCCGGTCGCGTCTTCCCACTCGGTGATCAGACCGACAACCGGGTGACCGCTGGCGCGGTCGAACTCGGTGGAGTTGGCGTCTTTCCAGCCCATGACGTTACGAGCGAACTCGATGACCGCCACTTGCATGCCCAGGCAGATACCCAGGTAGGGAACCTTGTTTTCGCGAGCGTACTGCACGGCAGTGATCTTGCCTTCCACGCCGCGCAGACCGAAGCCGCCCGGTACGAGGATCGCGTCGACACCTTCGAGCAGCGCAGTGCCTTGATTTTCGATGTCTTCGGAGTCGATGTAACGCAGGTTGACCTTGGTGCGGTTGCTGATGCCGGCATGACTCATCGCTTCGATCAGCGACTTGTAGGCGTCCAGCAGTTCCATGTACTTGCCGACCATGGCAATCGTCACTTCGTGTTCCGGGTTCAGCTTGGCGTCAACCACCGCTTCCCACTCGGACAGATCGGCACTACCGCACTGCAGACCGAAACGCTCAACGACGAAATCGTCCAGACCCTGCGAGTGCAGGATGCCTGGGATCTTGTAGATGGTGTCGGCGTCTTCCAGCGCGATCACCGCACGTTCTTCAACGTTGGTGAACTGAGCGATCTTGCGACGCGACGAGATGTCGATCGGGTGATCGGAACGGCACACCAGCACGTCTGGTTGCAGACCGATCGAACGCAGTTCTTTTACCGAGTGCTGAGTTGGCTTGGTCTTGGTCTCGCCTGCGGTGGCGATGTACGGAACAAGCGTCAGGTGCATCAGCATCGCGCGCTTGGCGCCGACTTCGAAACGCAGTTGACGGATCGCTTCGAGGAACGGTTGCGACTCGATGTCACCGACGGTGCCACCGATTTCGACCATGGCCACGTCAGCATCGCCAGCACCCTTGATGATGCGGCGCTTGATTTCGTCGGTGATGTGCGGAATCACCTGGATGGTTGCACCCAGGTAGTCACCACGGCGCTCTTTGCGCAGCACGTGTTCGTAGACACGGCCAGTGGTGAAGTTGTTGTTCTGGGTCATGGTCGTGCGGATGAACCGCTCGTAGTGGCCCAGGTCCAGGTCGGTCTCGGCGCCGTCGTGGGTGACGAACACTTCACCGTGCTGGAACGGGCTCATGGTGCCCGGGTCAACGTTGATGTACGGATCCAGCTTAAGCATGGTGACCTTAAGCCCCCGCGCCTCCAGGATAGCCGCCAATGAAGCCGAGGCAATGCCTTTCCCCAATGAAGAAACAACACCGCCCGTGACGAATATGTAGCGCGTCATGAAAAACCCTAGAAGTCTGCGTTAAAGCGGTACGAGCCGCCGGGGAAAGCGAAGGAAGGCCGAAGCCCCCGATCACCTGCATTAATCACAGTGCACCTTTCAAAAAAACCGCCGCGTTGGGACAGACCGGCAGATGAAACGCCGGTACGTTGCTCGCTACACATTTTTTGGAATCGCCCAGCAAAGACTGCTTGGTAATCGGCAACTCCTGCAATTCAGGCGAATCCACAGAAGTTGTATCAAGAAGGGAGCGTAGTCTACCGGAATGCTCCTTTCAGCTCAAACCTTGATCTTCGTCTGTTGGCTGCCAATGCAATTTCCAACCGCCGTGCCCATCGCCATCAAGCCCCGGCAGGTTCGCCACCGCGAGCAATTCGTCACCGCGAAACAGCAGCGGCAATCTGCCACGCACGAACCCCGGTACCGCGCGCTCATTGAACAGGCGCTTGAGGTCGCGATGACCTCGATCGGCCAGTTGCATCACTTCGCCACCCTGACGAAAGCCAATGCGCAACGGCCCAGCGGGAGCCTGCCCGCTGAACATGACACGTCCGTTATCGGCCAAGCGTAGCGCTGACGACGGCGTCTGCCACTCACATCCGATCACTGGCGCGCACAACCAGGCATCGCTGAGCCACCAGACCCGACCGGCGCTGCGGTGCAGCTCGCCATCGGCCAGTCGCCAGATTGGCGAGGCATCATGAGCGGCCTCGCAGAGATCGCTCCAACCCGACCAATGGTCGGTGTCAGGCAAACGAGTCAGTGGCTCGAGCCAATGGCTGATCGCGTTTCGTTGACGCGCAACCGACAGAGCGGTCAGCGGTGTCAACTCCAGCGACGGTAATCCCAGCCATTGGAAATCATGGGAGGTCGCGGCCTGCGCCAGGTCCATCTGCGCCAGCTCATCGAGCAACCCCTGCGCTTCACGCTGATGCGCGGCACTGCGAGCCATGCTCGCCTGCGCTTGCGGCCAGCGCCCGGTCAGCAGCGGCATGACTTGATGGCGTAGATAATTGCGCGAGAATTGCCGATCCTGATTGGACGGGTCTTCGATCCAGTTCAATTGATGAGCCTGTGCGTACGCCTCCAGCTCGGCTCGGGAGATGTCCAGCAACGGACGAACGAGCGTGCCCTGCCCCACTGACCGCTGCGCCGGCATCGCAGACAACCCGCGTACACCCGCGCCGCGCAATAGCCGGAACATCAGTGTTTCCGCCTGATCATCGCGATGTTGACCGGTGAGCAACACATCATTGGCTTGCGTCAGAGAACTGAACACCGCGTACCGTGCATCCCGCGCCGCCCGCTCCAGGCTAGCACCCGATTGCACCTTCACCCGCTCGACCAGCAGGGGCACACCCAGCGCATCACAAACGGACTGGCAATGTTGCGGCCATGCATCAGCTACAGCCTGAAGGCCGTGATGGATATGGACAGCGCTTAGCGGAGGGAGGGATTCGGATTTCGCCAGAGAGGCAAGCAGATGGAGCAGGACAGTGGAGTCGAGGCCACCGGAGAAGGCGATACGCCAATGAGCGGCATTGCGCCAAGGCTCAAGGTTGAGCAACAGCCGGGAAGGCAAATCAATCATGGACTGACCCATATTTAACTCTTTGCCCCAAACAAATGTAGGAGTGAGCCTGCTCGCGATAGCGGTGTGACAGCCAACACATTGGTTGAATGTTACGCCCTCATCGCGAGCAGGCTCACTCCTACAGGGGTACTGCGTTCGACTTAGAGGCCGTAGCTCATCAGTCGATCATAACGGCGCTTCAACAGCGCTTCGTTATCGAACTTCTTCAGCATCGCCAGTTGCGAGCTCAGCTCGGCACGGATCGACGCAGCCGCAGCGGCTGGATCACGGTGCGCGCCGCCCAGAGGTTCGCCAATCACCTTGTCGACGATGCCCAGGCCTTTCAGACGCTCAGCAGTGATGCCCATCGCTTCAGCAGCATCCGGCGCTTTTTCCGCGGTTTTCCACAGGATCGACGCGCAACCTTCCGGCGAGATCACCGCGTAGGTCGAGTACTGCAGCATGTTCAGCTGATCGCAGACGCCAATCGCCAGCGCACCGCCGGAACCACCTTCACCAATAACGGTGGCGATGATCGGGGTCTTCAGACGCGCCATCACGCGCAGGTTCCAGGCGATCGCTTCGCTTTGATTGCGCTCTTCAGCATCGATGCCAGGGTAAGCACCCGGAGTGTCGATGAAGGTCAGGATCGGCATTTTGAAACGCTCGGCCATCTCCATCAGACGGCAAGCCTTGCGGTAGCCTTCCGGACGCGGCATGCCGAAGTTGCGGCGCACCTTCTCGCGCACTTCGCGGCCTTTCTGGTGACCGATGATCATCACCGGCTGGTCTTCCAGGCGGGCGATACCACCAACGATGGCGGCGTCGTCAGAGAAGTGACGATCGCCGTGCAGTTCGTCGAACTCGGTGAAGATGTGCTGAATGTAGTCGAGGGTGTACGGGCGTTTCGGGTGACGCGCCAGGCGTGCGATCTGCCAGCTGGTCAGCTTGCCGAAGATGTCTTCGGTCAGCGTTTTGCTCTTGTCCTGCAGGCGGGAGATCTCATCGCCGATATTCAGCGAATTGTCATTACCGACCAAGCGCAACTCTTCGATCTTGGCTTGCAGGTCGGCGATCGGCTGTTCGAAATCTAGAAAATTCGGGTTCATAGGCGTCCGTCTTGGGTCGTGTCCCAAATGAGCTTGGGCCGGCCGGTTGTCTATTCGCGCCCTACCTTAAGGGAGAGGCGCGCTGAGGTCGAGATTAAAAATTCAGGTTGCGGGCAAGCGCCATGAGGGCACTTGCCGGTCAACGGTATTGGAGGAAGACGTTGTCTCGCCCGAACTGGTCACGCAGTGCTTGAATCAACGCATCTGCCGGGTCGATCCGCCAGGTCTCGCCAAACTGCAGCAAGGTCTTCGCATCCGGGCTGGTGTATTCCATGGTCACCGGGCATGCACCGCGATGACGCTTGAGCAAATCACCCAACCAGCGTAGCTGATCGCCTTTCAGATCCTGGGTTTGCAGCTTCAGGCGCAAGCTCTCGGCAAGGTTGGTGCGCGCATCTTCCATGCTCATCACTCGCTTGACCCGCAGGCGCAGGCCACCGGAGAAGTCGTCGTTGCTGACCTCGCCTTCGACCACCACCATCGCGTCGGTCTGCAACAACGATTGCGCCGAATGGAACGCATCGGCAAAAAGCGACGCCTCGATGCGCCCCGAGCGGTCATCGAGGGTGATGAAACCCATCTTGTCGCCCTTCTTGTTCTTCATCACCCGCAGGGCAATGATCATCCCCGCGATGGTCTGGGTATCCCGGGCCGGTTTCAGGTCGATGATGCGCTGACGGGCGAAACGGCGGATCTCGCCTTCGTATTCGTCGATCGGATGACCGGTCAGATACAGGCCCAAGGTGTCTTTCTCACCCTTGAGGCGTTCCTTCAGGGTCAGTTCCTTGGCCTTGCGATGCACTGCGTAAACATCAGCGTCTTCCTCGACAAACAGCCCGCCAAACAGGTCGGCGTGACCACTGTCGTGAGTGCGCGCGGTCTGTTCTGCGGACTTGATCGCTTCTTCCATTGCAGCCAGCAGCACCGCGCGGTTGCGGTCGATGTTGGCCTGATAAGCCTTTTGCTCTTCATGGAAGAACGGGCCGAGACGATCCAGCGCACCGCTGCGGATCAAACCGTCGAGTGTGCGCTTGTTGATGCGTTTGAGGTCGACCCGCGCGCAGAAATCGAACAGATCCTTGAACGGCCCGTCCTCACGCGCCTCAGTAATCGCTTCAACGGGCCCCTCGCCCACACCCTTGATCGCGCCGAGACCGTAAATGATGCGGCCTTCGTCGTTCACCGTGAACTTGAATTCCGAAGTATTCACATCCGGCGCGTCGAGACGCAGCTTCATGGTGCGAATTTCTTCGATCAAGGTCACGACCTTGTCGGTGTTGTGCATGTCCGCCGACAGTACCGCGGCCATGAACGGTGCCGGGTAGTGAGTCTTCAGCCAGGCAGTCTGGTACGAAACCAGGCCGTAAGCGGCGGAGTGAGACTTGTTGAAGCCGTAACCGGCGAATTTTTCCACCAGGTCGAAAATGTTACCGGCCAGGTCGGCATCGATATTGTTGGTCTTGCAACCCTCAATGAAACCGCCGCGCTGCTTGGCCATTTCTTCGGGCTTTTTCTTACCCATCGCCCGACGGAGCATGTCCGCACCGCCGAGGGTGTAACCGGCCATGACCTGGGCAATCTGCATCACCTGTTCCTGATACAGGATGATGCCGTACGTCGGCGCCAATACCGGCTTGAGGCCTTCGTATTGATAGTCGGAGTGCGGATACGCCAGCTCGGCGCGACCGTGCTTACGGTTGATAAAGTCGTCAACCATGCCCGATTGCAGCGGGCCCGGACGGAACAGGGCCACCAGTGCGATCAAGTCTTCCAGGCAGTCGGGCTTGAGCTTTTTGATCAGCTCTTTCATGCCGCGCGATTCAAGCTGGAACACCGCTGTGGTTTCAGCTTTTTGCAACAGCGTGTACGTCGGCTTGTCGTCGAGCGGGATGAACGCGATGTCCAGCGGCGGCTCGTCGACCTTGGCACGGTCGCGGTTGATGGTCTTCAGCGCCCAGTCGATAACCGTCAGCGTCCGCAGACCAAGGAAGTCGAACTTCACCAGACCCGCGGCCTCAACGTCATCCTTGTCGAACTGGGTTACCAGACCGTCACCGGCCTCGTCACAATAGATCGGCGAGAAGTCAGTCAGCTTGGTCGGGGCGATAACCACACCACCGGCGTGTTTACCGACGTTACGCACCACGCCCTCGAGCTTGCGCGCCATCTCCCAGATTTCTGCGGCCTCTTCATCGACCTTGATGAAGTCACGGAGGATCTCTTCCTGCTCGTAGGCTTTTTCCAGGGTCATGCCGACTTCGAACGGAATCATCTTCGACAGACGATCCGCCAAACCGTAGGACTTGCCCTGCACCCGCGCCACGTCGCGCACCACAGCCTTGGCGGCCATGGAACCGAAGGTGATGATCTGGCTTACCGCGTTGCGCCCGTATTTCTCGGCCACGTAATCAATTACGCGGTCACGACCGTCCATGCAGAAGTCGACGTCGAAGTCGGGCATCGAGACCCGTTCCGGGTTAAGGAATCGTTCGAACAGCAGGTCGTATTCCAGCGGATCGAGGTCGGTGATCTTCTGCACGTAGGCCACCAGCGAGCCCGCACCCGAACCACGGCCCGGACCTACCGGTACGCCGTTGCTTTTGGCCCACTGGATAAAGTCCATAACGATCAGGAAGTAACCGGGAAAACCCATCTGGATGATGATATCCAGTTCGAAATTCAAGCGATCAACGTAGACCTGGCGCTTGGCTTCGTAGTCTTCGGTGGTGTCCTTGGGCAGCAGCACCGCCAGGCGCTCTTCGAGACCGTCGAAGGAGACTTTGCGGAAGTACTCGTCGATGGTCATGCCATCGGGAATCGGGAAGTTGGGCAGGAAGTGCGTGCCCAGTTTGACTTCGATGTTGCAGCGCTTGGCGATCTCGACGGTGTTTTCAATCGCGTCGGGAATGTCGCTGAACAGCTCGATCATTTCCTCGGCGCTTTTGAGGTATTGCTGATCGCTGTAATTCTTCGAACGCCGCGGATCGTCAAGGGCGCGGCCCTCACCGATGCAGACGCGGGTTTCGTGGGCGGCGAAGTCTTCCTGCTTGATGAAGCGCACATCGTTGCTCGCCACCAGCGGCGCACCAAGTTTGTCGGCAAGCGCTACGGCACCGTGCAGTTGCTCTTCATCGTTAGGACGATTGGTGCGCTGGATTTCCAGATAGAAACGATCCGGGAACACCGTCATCCATTCACGCGCCAAGGCTTCGGCTTCTGCCGGGTTGCCACCGATCAAGGCCATGCCGATCTCGCCTTCTTTGGCGGCGGACAGCATGATCAGGCCTTCATTGGCCTCGGCCACCCATTCGCGCTCGACGATGATCATGCCGTTGCGCTGACCTTCGATAAAGCCGCGCGAGATCAACTCGGTAAGATTGCGATAGCCCTTGGCGTTCATCACCAACAGGCTGAGCCGGCTCAGCGGTGCGTCCGGGTCTTTGTTCGACAGCCACAGGTCGGCGCCGCAGATCGGCTTGATGCCGGCGCCCATGGTGTTTTTATAGAATTTGACCAGGGAACACATGTTGTTCTGGTCGGTGACCGCGACCGCCGGCATGTTCATGGCGGTCAGCGCCTTGACCAGCGGCTTGATCCGTACCAGCCCGTCGACCAGCGAGTATTCAGTGTGCAGGCGTAGATGAACGAATGAAGCCGGCATAGTGATCCTGTCCAGTTACATAGAGACAACAAGGCCCGGATTGTACCGGGCCTCGAGCAAAACATCAGCCTTGCGACTAAACCTGCGTCAGGCCTTCGAGCACTTCATAAGCCTGACGCACCGGGGCGAACGAGCGCCGGTGAATCGGCGTCGGGCCAAGCCGCACCAACGCTTCCAGATGAACGGGCGTCGGGTAGCCTTTATGACCGCCGATGCCGTAACCCGGGTAGATCAATTCGAACGCGGCCATTTCACGATCACGACTGACCTTGGCCAGAATCGACGCGGCAGCAATGGCCGGCACCTTGCCGTCGCCCTGCACCACGGCTTCGGCGCGCATCGGCAGTTGCGGGCAACGGTTGCCGTCGATCATCGCCAGTTTCGGCTGGATGTGCAGACCGGCGACCGCGCGCTGCATGGCCAGCATGGTCGCGTGGAGGATATTCAGCTCGTCGATTTCTTCGACTTCGGCGCGGGCGATGCACCAGCTCAGGGATTTCTCGATGATCTCGTCGTAGAGCTTTTCGCGCTTGGCTTCAGTGAGTTTCTTCGAGTCGTTAAGGCCGAGAATCGGCCGGTTCGGATCGAGGATCACCGCTGCCGTCACCACGGCGCCGCACAACGGGCCGCGCCCGACTTCATCGACACCGGCGACCAGTTCTTCGACTTCGGCGACCAAGGTGAAATCCAGGCCCATCTGCATGCTTGTCTTGCTCATCGTGTCTGACCGATCAGGTTAAGGACGGCGTCCGCCGCCTGATTGGAAGCGTCCAGCCGCAGCGTGCGGTGGATTTCGTCGAAACCACGGGTCTGCTCTTCGCCGCCTTCAATCAGCGGCGACAAGGTCTGAGCCAGTGCTTCGACTGTCGCATCATCCTGCAACAATTCTGGCACCAGCAAGCGCTGGGCGAGGAGGTTCGGCAAAGACACGTACGGGCTCTTGACCATGCGCTTGAGAATCCAGAACGTCAGCGGTGCCAGGCGGTAAGCCACGACCATTGGCCGTTTGTACAGCAGCGCTTCGAGGGTCGCGGTGCCAGAGGCGATCAACACCGCGTTGCATGCGGCCAGCGCCAGATGCGACTTGCCATCGAGCAGGGTTACCGGCAGATCGCGGCCGGCGAGCAACTCTTCAAGCTGCGCGCGACGCTCCGGGTTGGCACACGGAATGACAAAGCGCACACCTGGGCGCATGGCGCGCAGACGTTCGGCGGTGTCGAGAAACAAGGCGCCCAATCGGGACACTTCGCCGCCACGGCTACCGGGCATCAACGCTACCAGCGGCCCGTCGGGCAGGCCCAACTCGGCGCGCGCCGCAGCGCGATCGGCCTCCAGTGGAATGGTATCGGCCAGCGTGTGGCCGACGAACCGCACCGGCACGCCCTTCTCTTCGTAGAATTTTGCTTCGAACGGCAGCAGCGTCAGCATCAGATCGCAGCCTTCGCGGATCTTCAGCACACGCTTCTGCCGCCACGCCCATACCGACGGGCTGACGTAATGCACGGTCTTGATCCCGGCCTGACGCAGCTTCAGTTCGATATTGAGGTTGAAGTCGGGGGCATCGATGCCGATGAACACATCCGGTTTCTCGGCGATCAGCGTGGCGATCAAGTCTTTGCGGCGCTTGAGCAGCTCGCGCAGACGTCCGAGGACTTCGACCAGGCCCATGACCGACAAACGCTCCATGGGAAAGTAGGAGGTCAGGCCTTCAGCCTGCATCAGCGGGCCGCCGACGCCGATGAACTCGACCGCCGGATGCTGTGCCTTGAGGGCCCGCATGAGACCCGCGCCGAGAATGTCACCGGAAGCTTCACCCGCCACCAGCGCAATACGCAGATTGGCCATGATCAGCGAGTGATGCCGCGAGTCGACGACTGGATGGAGTCACGGAATATCGCGACTTCCGGAAACTGTGCCGCCGGCTCAACCAGCTCAGCCAGTGCCTGCTCGACCGTCAGCCCTTGGCGGTACACGGTTTTGTAGGCGCGACGCAGGGTGTGGATGGCGTCTTCACTGAAACCACGGCGACGCATGCCTTCGAAGTTCATGCTGCGCGCTTCGGCCGGGTTGCCAAACACGGTGACGAACGCTGGCACATCCTTGCCGATGGCGGTGCCCATGCCGGAAAAGCTGTGGGCGCCGATGTGGCAATACTGGTGAACCAGAGTGAAACCGGAAAGGATCGCCCAGTCATCAACGTGCACATGGCCAGCCAATGCAGTGTTGTTGACCAGAATGCAGTGGTTGCCGATGACGCTGTCGTGACCGATGTGGGCATAGGCCATGATCAGGTTGTGATCGCCCAGGGTAGTTTCCGAACGGTCTTGAACAGTGCCACGGTGAATGGTCACGCCTTCACGGATGACGTTGTGGTCACCGATGACCAGACGGGTCTCTTCACCTTTGTACTTCAGATCGGGCGTGTCTTCGCCTACCGAGGAAAACTGGTAGATGCGATTGTGCTTGCCGATACGCGTCGGGCCTTTGAGGATTACATGCGGCCCGATCACGGTCCCCTCGCCGATTTCCACACCTGCGCCGATGATCGACCACGGGCCGACCTCGACGCCGTCAGCCAGAACGGCCGACGGATCGATGATTGCGCGAGGGTCAATCAAACTCATAGCTTGCGTTCCGCACAGATGATTTCAGCCGAGCAGACTGGCTTGCCATCGACCGAAGCCTGGCACTCGAACTTCCAGATCTGACGCTTGCAGCTGATGAACCGGGCTTCGAGGATCAACTGGTCGCCCGGCAGCACAGGCTGACGGAAGCGCAGTTTGTCGGAACCGACGAAGTAGTAAAGCGTGCCGTCGGCAGGCTTCACATCAAGCATTTTAAAACCGAGGATCCCGGCAGCCTGAGCCATCGCTTCGATGATCAGTACGCCTGGCATGATTGGATGCGCCGGGAAGTGACCATTGAAGAACGGTTCATTGATGCTGACATTCTTGTAGGCGCGAATGCGCTTGCCTTCAGTGTCCAGTTCCACCACCCGGTCCACCAGCAGGAACGGGTAACGGTGAGGCAGGTATTCGCGAATCTCGTTGATGTCCATCATTTCGGGGGGAAGCCTATGTAAAGATTGGGAGCGCGACTGACGCGCACTCCTCTAGCAAATCAAGGAGGCAGTCTAGAGGCTGTGCACACTTGATATGGAAATGGTATCAGCCATCTGATGAAGCATTGCCGTCAGGGGTCACTTCCCCTACGCGCTTTTCCAGCTGTTTCAAACGTCGCGCGATGTCATCGAGCTGACGGATGCGGGCCGCGCTTTTGCGCCATTCGGCCGCCGGTTGCATGGCTGTACCGGAAGAGTAGGCGCCCGGCTCGGTAATCGAGTGGGTCACCATGGTCATCCCGGTGAGGAAAACGTTGTCGCAAATATCAATGTGGCCAACCAGACCAACACCGCCGGCGAGCATGCAGTGCTTGCCGATTTTGGTGCTGCCGGAGATACCGACACACGCGGCCATCGCGGTGTGATCACCGACCTGGACGTTATGCGCAATCTGAATCTGGTTGTCGAGCTTCACACCATTACCGATTACGGTGTCGGCGAGCGCACCACGGTCGATCGCGGTATTTACACCAATCTCGACATCGTCGCCGATGGTCACGCCGCCAATCTGGGCGATTTTCTGCCAGATGCCTTTTTCGTTGGCGAAGCCGAAGCCCTCACCACCGAGTACCGCACCGGACTGGATCACTACACGCTTGCCGATGCGCACGTCGTGATACAGGGTCACGCGCGGCGCAAGCCAGCCGCCTTCACCAATTTCACTGCGCGCACCGATGAAGCAATGTGCACCCAAGGTCACTTGAGCACCGATCTGCGCACCTGCTTCGATCACCACGAACGGGCCGATGCTGGCGGTTGGATCAACCACTGCATCGTCCGCAATGACCGCCGATGGGTGGATACCCGCCGCGGCTTTTGGTTTGGGGTCGAACAAGTGCGAGATACGCGCGTACGCCAGATAAGGATCAGGCACGACCAACGCATTACCGGCGAAACCTTCGGCGTCAGCTTCCTTGAGCAACAGGGCTGCTGCCTGCGAACCCGCCAGGTACTTGCGATATTGAGGATTTGCCAGAAAGCTCAACTGAGCTGGGCCAGCCTCTTGCAAAGTGGCTAGCCCAGTAATTTGCTTCTCCGGGTCGCCACGCAGGGTGGCGCCGAGGAACTCGGCCAACTGGCCGAGCTTTATAGTCACGGTCATGGGTTACTTCAGCTGATTCATGCGCTCGATAACCTGGCGCGTGATGTCGTACTGAGGTTTGACATCGATCACTGCGCCACGCTCGAACACCAGGTCAAAACCACCTTTCTTGATGACTTCTTCCACTGCGCTATCCAGTTTCGGCTTCAGTTGCTTGAGCATTTCGCGGTCGGCAACAGCCTTGGCTTCGTTCAGTTCTTTGGACTGGAACTGGAAATCACGGGCCTTTTGCTTGAACTCCAGCTCCAGACGCTCACGTTCGCCTTGCTGCATCTTGTCGCCACCAGCCATCAGACGGTCCTGAATGCCTTTGGCGCTGCTTTCCAGGGTTTTCAGCTTGGTCAGTTGCGGACCGAACTTCTTCTCGGCATCCACGGCGTACTTCTTGGCCGCGTCAGATTCCAGCAAAGCCATCTGATAGTTCAGAACGGCGATTTTCATGTCGGCAAATGCCGGGCCTGCCACCATCAAGGAGGCCAGGAGAACCAATTGAGTCAACTTACGCACGATGCACTCCTACAAAATCCATTGTCGTTATCTTGGGTCAGACGCTTAGAACGTCTGGCCGAGGGAGAATTGGAACACTTGAGTTTCAGCGTCATCCGGTTTCTTGATCGGCATGGCCAACGCGAAGCTCAGAGGACCCAGTGCGGTGACCCAGGTCACACCCACACCCACGGAACTTGCCATGTTGCTCAGGCTGATGTCGTTGCACTTGGTGTTCGACGTCGAGCCGTTGGCATTGGTAGTGTCCTTGCACTGCGAGTCAAATACGTTACCCACATCCCAGAATACCGAAGTACGCAGGGAACGCTGATCCTTGACGAATGGCAGCGGGAACAGAACCTCGACACCACCCTGGATCAGGACGTTACCGCCGAACGGCAGCGGGTCCTGGTCCGGGTCAGCCAGCGTACCCGGGTTGGTGCCACGGCTTGGCGTACTGCGCGGACCGAGGGTGCTGTCCTTGAAGCCACGAACCGAGTTGAAACCACCAGCATAGTAGTTTTCATAGAACGGCAAGCCGTCAGTCGAACCGTAACCGTCGCCATAACCGAGTTCGGTATGCAGACGCAGGGTGTAATTCTCGGTGATCGGCTGGAACAGCTGACCACGGTAATCAAGTTTGAAGAACGACAGGTCACTGCCCGGAATGGTGGATTCCAGGGTCAGGCTCTGGGAACGACCACGGGTCGGCAATACGCCCTTGTTCAGGGTCGACTCGGACCAGCCGGCCGAAGCCTTGAAGTTCAGGTACTTGTCGCCTTCCTTGTTAACGAAGTCGAAAATCTCGTCAACGGTGTAAGTACCGGTCTTGATCTCGTCCTGCTGAGCGGACAGACCGAAGGTCAGGCGCGAAGTCTCGCTGATCGGGTAACCGATATTGACGCCAGCGCCCAGGCTGTCTACCGCATAGCTTGCTACGTCGACGTCGAGGTCTTTGTAGTCGGTGGTGCGATAGAACGCGTTGTAGCCCAGGCTCACGCCATCGGCGGTCCAGTACGGGTCAACGTAGCCGAAGTTGTAGCGGCTCTGGTATTCACTTCGGGTCAGGCCGACGCTGACGCGGTTACCGGTACCGAGGAAGTTGTTCTGGGTAATCGAACCACCAAGGATCAGACCGGCACTCTGCGCAAAACCGACGCTGGCGGTAATCGAACCGGAAGCCTGTTCTTCAACGGCGTAGTTCACGTCAACCTGGTCGTCGACACCCGGAACAGCAGGGGTTTCAACGTTGACTTCCTTGAAGAAGCCCAGACGCTCAAGACGGGTCTTGGACTGGTCGATCAGGTAGGTCGAAGCCCAGCCGCCTTCCATCTGGCGCATTTCACGACGCAGCACTTCGTCTTCGGACTTGGTGTTGCCACGGAAGTTGATACGGTTGACGTAGGCACGCTTGCCTGGATCGACAGCAAACAGGATGTCGACAGTGTGGTCTTCATCGTGTGGCTGAGGTACGCCGTTGACGTTGGCGAAGGTGTAACCCTCGTTACCCAGACGGCGGGTGATCAACTCGGAAGTGGTGGTCATCAGCTTGCGCGAGAACACCTGGCCTTTCTGTACCAGCAACAGGGACTTGACCTGATCTTCAGGGACTTTCAGATCACCGCTGAGCTTGACGTCACGAACGGTGTACTTCTCGCCTTCGGTCACGTTGACGGTGATATAGACGTGCTTCTTGTCCGGGGTGATGGACACCTGGGTCGAAGCGATATCCATGTTGATATAGCCACGGTCCAGGTAGTAGGAACGCAGACGCTCCAGGTCGCCGGAAAGCTTTTCACGGGCGTACTTGTCGTCGTTCTTGAAGAACGACAGCCAGTTGGTGGTTTTCAGTTCGAACAGGTCGGTCAGGTCTTCCTCGGGGAACACCGTGTTGCCTACCACGTTGATATGCTGAATAGCCGCAACGGTGCCTTCGTTGATCTTCACTTTCAGACCGACACGGTTACGCGGCTGCGATACCACTTCGGTATCGACGGTAGCCGAATAGCGGCCTTGCGCAACGTACTGACGTTGCAGTTCGTTACGCACGCCTTCGAGGGTGGCACGCTGGAAGATCTCGCCTTCGGCCAGACCGGATTGCTTGAGGCCCTTCATCAGGTCTTCAGTGGAGATCGCCTTGTTACCTTCGATCTCGATACTGGCGACGGATGGGCGCTCGACAACCGTGATTACCAGGACGTTGCCTTCGCGGCCCAGCTGGATATCTTGAAAGAAACCGGTTTTGAACAACGCACGAGTGGATTCCACCAGGCGACGATCATCCGCCTGCTCGCCGACGTTCAACGGCAAGGCACCAAAGACGCTACCCGCGGAGACCCGCTGGAGGCCATTGACGCGAATATCAGAGATAGTGAAGGACTCGGCGTGAACTTCGGCGATCATCAATACGGTGAGAACCGCAGTTAGCAGCAGACGTTTCATGAAGTCCTTTCTTATTCCAACTGGCAATAAACAAACTGCCGCAAAATGCGGCAGATTCGCAATTCAGCGAAGCGTTACAGTCGACCCAGATCGTTGACCAGAGCAAGCAACATCACTCCGACCACCAAACTGATACCGATCTGTATCCCCCAACCTTGCACCCGATCCGACAAGGGACGACCACGCGCCCACTCGATCAGATAAAACAACAAATGCCCCCCATCCAGTACAGGAATGGGCAGCAAATTCAGAACGCCCAGGCTAATACTCAGATAAGCAAGGAAATTCAGGAAATCAGCGACGCCCGACTGGGCAGAAGCGCCCGCCACTTTAGCAATGGTTATCGGTCCACTCAAGTTTTTTACCGAGAGCTCGCCGAAGAGCATTTTCTTCAGTGAATCCAGCGTCAGGATGCTCATGGTCCAAGTACGACGGGCGCCCTCGCCAATCGCGGCCAAAGGCCCGTAACTGACCTCGCGGATCATCTCCGGTGGCCAGTCGACAGCTTTTACACCAGCGCCCAGATATCCGCTTGGCGACTTGCTTTCACCGCGCGCCGCGAGGGTGACCGGGACGTCGATTTGAGCACCGTCGCGCTCGATGCGCAGCATGATTTTGGTATCAGGACGCGTACGAACGGTATCGACCACCTGCTGCCAGTCGTTCAGCGCCTGACCATCAAGGGCGAGCAAACGATCACCGGTTTTCAGACCCGCCGCCTGCGCCGGACCTTTCGGATCAAGTTCGGCAAGTACCGGCGGCAGTGCCGGACGCCATGGACGAATACCCAGCGAGCGAATCGGATCCGGCTCATCGGCACCTTTGAGCCAGTGATCCAGCGCCAGTTCACGCGGCGAATCCGCGGTGGAACCTTGATCGCGCACCATCAACTGCAAGGAACCGCTTTCGCCGAGACGACGCACCAACTGCAAATTGACAGCCGCCCAACCCGACGTCGGCTCTCCATCGATGGCGACAATTTCCTGGCCTGAAGTCAAGCCAGCCTTGGCGGCGATGCTGCCGGACTCGACCGCACCGATAACCGGACGTATCTGCTCGCTGCCGAGCATGGCCAGCACCCAGAAAAACACCAGGGCCAACAGAAAGTTGGCGATGGGACCCGCCGCCACAATAGCGATACGCTGACGCACGGACTTGCGATTGAACGACTGATCCAGCTGATCGACCGGTACTTCGCCTTCGCGCTCATCGAGCATCTTGACGTAGCCACCCAACGGGATCGCGGCAACAACAAACTCGGTGCCTTGCTTGTCGTGCCAGCGCAGCAGCGGCATGCCGAAGCCTACGGAAAAACGCAGAACCTTGACGCCACAGCGACGCGCGACCCAGAAATGGCCGAATTCGTGAAAAGTGACCAGCACTCCCAAGGCGATCAGGGTGCCGGCAATCATATAGAGCGCGCTCATCTACTTTCTCCGCAATCCTGTTCAGTGCCGCGTGTAGCCATTGTGTTGCAAAACCTATCGGTTGTGACGACTCAACCACTGTTCAGCCAGTACTCGCGCTTTCGCGTCCGCGATGAACACTGTTTCGAGATCATCCAGTGCGACCACCGGTTCGAGATTCAAGACTTCGTCGATGATACTCGCGATTTCGAGGTAACGAACCCGTCCGTCGAGAAACGCTGCCACGGCGACTTCATTGGCCGCATTCAACATCGCCGGCGCGCTGTCGCCTGCTTCAGCAGCTTGACGAGCCAGACGCAGGCATGGAAAGCGCTCTTCATCCGGCGCTTCGAAATCCAGCCGGGCAATCGCAAACAGATCCAGCGGCGCAACACCGGAGTCGATGCGTTCAGGCCAGGCCAGCGCATTGGCAATCGGTGTACGCATATCGGGGTTGCCCAACTGCGCCAGCACCGAACCATCCACGTAATCGACCAACGAATGGATCACGCTCTGCGGGTGAATCACCACCTCGACCTGCGCAGGCTTGGCATCGAACAGCCAGCAGGCCTCGATCAATTCAAGTCCTTTGTTCATCATGCTCGCCGAATCCACGGAGATCTTGCGCCCCATGGACCAGTTCGGGTGCGCACAGGCCTGATCAGGCGAAACGTGCGCCAACTCGGCCATTGGCGTCTGCCGGAAAGGACCACCAGAAGCGGTCAGCAAAATCCGACGCACCCCCACAGCACTCAATCCGCGAGCGAAATCCTGCGGCATGCACTGGAAAATCGCATTGTGTTCGCTGTCGATCGGTAGCAGCACCGAACCGCTTTTACGCACGGCTTGCATGAACAAGGCGCCGGACATTACCAGCGCTTCCTTGTTGGCCAGAAGAATCTTCTTGCCCGCCTCGACCGCCGCCAGCGTTGGACGCAGCCCGGCGGCACCCACGATGGCCGCCATGACAGCATCGACCTCAGGGGCCGCTGCGACCTGGCACAAGCCCTCCTCCCCGACCAGCACACGGGTCGGCAACCCGGCCGCCCGCAAGTCATCCTGCAGGCTGCGCGCCGCTTCTGCTTGCGGGACAACCGCGTACTGCGGCACATGACGCACGCACAAAGCGAACAACTCACTCAGTCGAGTGAAACCACTGAGCGCAAACACCTGATAACGCTCAGGATGACGCGCAATGACATCGAGAGTACTCAAACCGATCGAGCCGGTCGCCCCCAGAACAGTGATCTGCTGTGGACGGCTCAAGGTGCAGCCATCCACAACAACACTGCAAATACCGGAATGGCCGCGGTCAGGCTGTCGATACGATCGAGCACGCCACCATGGCCAGGCAGCAGGTTACTGCTGTCCTTGATGCCGGATTGACGCTTGAACATGCTTTCCGTGAGATCGCCCACAACCGAAATGAATACGATCAATGCAGCGCCGATCAGCCCTTTGAGCAACTCGGCCACCGTCCAGTCGCGCACCAGGCCGACAATCGCGGTAATCACCAGACTCAGCGCCAGACCGCCATAGACACCTTCCCAGCTTTTACCGGGACTGACGTGTGGCGCCAGCTTGCGCTTGCCGAAAGCCCGGCCGGAAAAGTAGGCACCGATGTCAGCACCCCAGACCAGAACCATCACCGCCATGATCAGCCAGTTACCCAGCGGGTACTGTTTGATCTGCACCAGACCTTGCCAGGCCGGCAGCAGAATCAACAGACCAATGACCAGTTTGCTCGCGGCACTGGACCAGTGCCCGCTCGAACGCGGATAGGTCAGTACCAGCCAGGTCGCCACCGCCCACCACAACACGGACGCACCCAACACCCATGGCGCAAGGCCCGGCAGGATGTACATGACGAACAGCATCAAGGCGACCACGGCGGCAAAGCCGACACGGAACGCTTGCGCAGTGAAACCCGCCAGACGCGCCCATTCCCAGGCACCCAGGCTCACGACCAGACCGATAAACAGTGCAAAGCCCGAACCTTCGAGCAGGAAAAACCCGCACAAGGCGATCGGCAGCAGGATCAGCGCAGTAATGATTCGTTGTTTAAGCATTAAACCCGGGCTCCAGCTTCGATCTGTTCGCTCGTTTTACCGAAACGACGTTGACGCGAAGCGTAATCAGCCAGCGCATTGCGCATGGCATCGTGTTTGAAGTCCGGCCAGAACAGGTCGGAGAAGTACAACTCGGCATAAGCCAGTTGCCACAGCAAGAAGTTGCTGATGCGATGCTCACCGCCAGTACGAATGCACAGATCAGGCAACGGCAGGTCGCCAGTTGCCAGACAGGTTTGCAGCAGATCCGGGGTGATGTCTTCCGGACGCAGGTGCCCGGCCTGGACTTCACGCGCCAGACGCTGAGCAGCCTGCGCAATATCCCACTGACCGCCATAATTGGCAGCGATCTGCAGGATGAAACGGTTGGCACCCGCCGTCATCGCTTCAGCTTCACGCATTGCTGCCTGAAGTTCCGGATGAAAGCGCGAACGATCGCCGATGATGCGCAGGCTTATGTTGTTGTCGTTGAGGCGCTTGGCCTCACGACGCAACGCCTTGAAAAACAGATCCATCAAGGCACTGACTTCATCGGCCGGCCGCTGCCAGTTCTCACTGGAAAACGCGAACAGGGTCAGCACCTCGACCTTGGCCTCGGCACACACCTCGATGACGGCACGCACAGCATCCACGCCCGCTTTATGCCCGGCGACACCCGGCATAAAGCGTTTTTTCGCCCAGCGATTATTGCCATCCATGATGATCGCGACATGGCGCGGCACCGCGGACGGCGCAGTCTGCTTGGTCTTGTCCATTTAAAGCTCGACCCTTATACGGCCATCAGGTCTTTTTCTTTCTCGTCCGTGGCCTTGGTGATCTGGGCCTCGGCATCTTTGGTCAGCTTGTCGATATCAGCGACAGCACGACGCTCTTCGTCTTCGCTGATTTCCTTGTCCTTGACCAGCTTCTTCAGATCACCCAGCGCATCGCGACGAATGTTGCGCACCGCAACACGGGCGTCTTCCGCTGCGCTACGCGCCTGCTTGGTGAAACCTTTGCGGGTTTCTTCGGTGAGGGCAGGCATCGGGATCAACAGCAACTCGCCAAGGTTGGTCGGATTGAGGTTCAGACCAGCGCTCTGGATCGCTTTATCGACGGCAGCGAGCATATTGCGCTCGAAGGCCACGACTTGAAGAGTGCGCGAGTCTTTCACGGTGACGTTGGCGACGCCGCTCAGCGGGGTATCAGTGCCGTAGTAAGGCACCATCACGCTACCCAGAATGCTTGGGTGAGCCTTGCCGGTACGAATCTGACCGAAAGCGTGGGCCAGAGAGTCCAGGGATTTCTGCATGCGCTCTTGAGCGTCTTTCTTGATTTCGTTGATCATTGTTGACCTTCCTCGATCAGGGTGCCTTCAGCGCCGCCGTGTACGATGTTCAGCAGAGCGCCGGGCTTGTTCATGTTGAATACGCGCAGCGGCATCTTGTGGTCGCGGCACAGGCAAATAGCTGTCAGATCCATTACACCCAGCTTGCGATCCAGCACTTCATCATAAGTCAGATGATCGAACTTCTCGGCATGCGGGTCTTTGAACGGGTCAGCGGTATAGACGCCATCGACCTTGGTCGCTTTGAGCACGACATCGGCATCGATTTCGATTGCACGCAGGCAGGCTGCCGAATCCGTGGTGAAGAACGGATTACCGGTACCGGCCGCGAAAATCACCACGTCCTTGGAGTTCAGGTGGCGCATGGCTTTGCGGCGATCATAATGATCGGTCACGCCAACCATGGAAATGGCCGACATAACGATGGCCGAAATATTGGCACGTTCCAGCGCGTCGCGCATGGCCAGGGCGTTCATCACAGTGGCCAGCATGCCCATGTGGTCGCCTGTCACTCGATCCATACCGGCTTTGCTCAATGCTTCACCGCGGAACAGGTTGCCGCCACCGATCACCAGACCGACCTGCACGCCGATGCCAACCAGTTGGCCGACTTCCAGCGCCATGCGATCAAGAACTTTCGGATCGATCCCGAACTCTTCCGAGCCCATCAGGGCCTCGCCGCTAAGCTTGAGTAGAATGCGTTTATAGCGAGCCTGATAACCACTGCCCTGCTGAGCCATTGCGAATCTCTCCTGCGGCGTATTTAAAAATTCTTTGCGAGCTGTTTACAGCTGGCGTTCACTCTAGCTTGGCGCTGCTTCAGCGCCATCGGAACATGGCTTTGTAAGTCAGTTCCAAGTGGAAACCAATTAAAAATTGGCAACCCCATCTGAAAAGAGGCTGCGCGCGTAAGCGGGCAGCCTCTTTCGGGCGACAGTTGGAAAACCGTCTTATTGCTTGGCGGCAGCCAGCTGGGCAGCAACTTCTTCAGCGAAGTTGTCGACCGGCTTCTCAATGCCTTCGCCTACTTTGTAGTAAGTGAAGGAAACGATTTCTGCGCCGCCTTTCTTGGCCAGCTCGCCAACCTTGATTTCAGGGTTCTTGACGAACGCCTGCTCAACCAGGCTTGCTTCTGCCAGGAACTTGCTGATACGGCCTTTGACCATATTCTCAACAATGTTTTCCGGCTTGCCTTTGATTTTCTCTTCGTTCAGCTGCAGGAACACAGCTTTTTCACGCTCGATCGCTTCAGCCGAAACCTGCGAAGGCAGCAGGAACTCAGGGTTGCTTGCAGCTACGTGCATCGCGATGTCTTTAGCCAGCTCGACGTCACCGCCTTTCAGAGCCACAACCACACCGATCTTGTTGCCGTGCAGGTACGAACCTACAACGTCACCTTCGATACGGGTCAGACGACGGATGTTGACGTTTTCGCCTACTTTGGCAACCAGTGCTTCGCGAGCGGCTTCTTGAGCAGCGATCAGCGGAGCAGCTTCGGTCAGTTTGTCAGCGAACGCTTTTTCAACGCTGGCAGCAACAAAGTTTTTGAAGTCGTCTTGCAGAGCCAGGAAGTCGGTCTGCGAGTTCACTTCCAGGATAACGGCAGCTTTACCGTCGTCCTTGATAGCGATTGCGCCTTCAGCGGCAACGTTGCCAGCTTTTTTCGCAGCTTTGATCGCGCCCGAAGCACGCATGTCATCAATGGCTTTTTCGATGTCGCCGTCAGCCTTTTCCAGGGCTTTCTTGCAATCCATCATGCCTTCGCCGGTACGCTCGCGCAGTTCTTTAACCAACGCTGCAGTAATTGCTGCCATTTTCAAATTCCTCTTGGATAGGTTTTCAACCATTCCACCCGATCGAACGGGCGTTCAATTCTTCCCGAACCACCCTTGTTAGCTGCCGCACATTACAAATAGTGCCGCGGGCGCCGACAAATGGTTTTCGAGGTGGCAAAAAGGGGGCCAAGCCCCCTTTTTGCTTACTGAGTCAACGCCAGGGCGTCAATTACTCAGCTGCAGCCTGAGTTTCTTCAGCTGCGAATTCTACAGTGCCGCCGGAAACATTGTTGCGACCGCGGATCACTGCGTCAGCCATCGAACCCATGTACAGCTGGATAGCGCGGATTGCGTCATCGTTGCCTGGGATGATGTAGTCAACGCCTTCCGGGCTGCTGTTGGTATCGACAACGCCGATTACCGGGATGCCCAGCTTGTTGGCTTCGGTGATCGCGATGCGCTCGTGGTCAACGTCGATCACGAACAGTGCGTCTGGCAGACCGCCCATGTCCTTGATGCCGCCCAGCGAACGATCCAGCTTTTCCAGGTCACGGGAGCGCATCAGCGCTTCTTTCTTGGTCAGCTTGGCGAAAGTACCGTCTTCGGCTTGAACTTCAAGGTCACGCAGACGCTTGATGGAAGCACGAATGGTTTTGAAGTTGGTCAGCATGCCGCCCAACCAGCGGTGATCGACGTACGGCGAACCGCAACGTGCTGCTTCTTCAGCAACGATCTTGCCAGCGGAACGCTTGGTGCCGACGAACAGAATCTTGTTTTTGCCCTGGGCCAGACGCTCTACGAAAGTCAGAGCTTCGTTGAACATTGGCAGGGTTTTTTCAAGGTTGATGATGTGAATCTTGTTACGCGCGCCGAAAATGTACTTACCCATTTTCGGATTCCAGTAACGGGTTTGGTGACCGAAGTGCACACCGGCCTTCAGCATATCGCGCATATTGACTTGGGACATGATAGTTCCTTAATAAGTCGGGTTTGGCCTCCACGTATCCCAATGACCAACCAGTGGCATAAAGCCAAAAGCACCCAGGTCATCGTGTCGACACGTGTGTGGATTTAAGCTTCTCGGGGTATCCCCGGAAAGCGGCGCATTTTATACCACAGGGTGCGCAGAAACGGAACACGAAATCTGTATTCGCACCAAGGACATGGGCGCAGCCCCCTTGGAATCGGCTTCAGGGGCACCATTGTATAGAGAGAAGCGATGCACGCAGGCGCTGAATTGCGCCGCGCGTCTGTTAGAATCGCGTTTTTCAGGGTCGCAAAACGAACACTTGCCACCCCATTCGTACCAGCAAGCGCCGCCGAGCGCAGAGAGAGCCTGTATGACCGTCAACCTCAAAACTCCCGAGGACATCGCTGGCATGCGTGTCGCCGGCAAACTGGCCGCCGATGTGCTGGAAATGATTGCCGAACACGTAAAACCGGGCATCACCACCGATGAGCTGAACCAGATCTGCCACGACTACATCGTCAACGTGCAGCAGGCCATCCCTGCCCCGCTGAATTACAAGGGCTACCCGAAGTCGATCTGCACCTCGATCAACCACGTGGTCTGCCACGGCATTCCGAACGACAAGCCGCTGAAAAACGGCGACACCCTGAACATCGATGTAACCGTAATCAAGGACGGCTACCACGGCGACACCAGCCGCATGTTCCACGTCGGCGAAGTACCGGTCTGGGCCGAGCGCCTGTCTCAGATCACTCAGGAATGCATGTACAAGGCGATCGAAATCGTCAAACCCGGCTGCCGCCTCGGCGACATCGGCGAAGTGATCCAGAAACACGCTGAAAAGAACGGCTTCTCGGTGGTTCGCGAGTTCTGTGGGCATGGCATCGGCAAGGTTTTCCACGAAGAGCCGCAGATTCTGCACTACGGCCGCGCCGGCACCGGCATGGAACTGAAGGCCGGCATGACCTTCACCATCGAGCCGATGATCAACCAGGGCAAGGCCGACACCAAAGTATTGGGTGACGGCTGGACCGCAATCACCAAGGACCGCAAGCTGTCGGCGCAGTGGGAACATACCCTGCTGGTCACCGACACCGGCTACGAGATCTTCACCCTGCGCGCTGACGACACCATCCCGCGCGTCTCGGCCTGATCTACACAACGCTCCCAGCCTTATAAAAGGAAAGCCAATCGATGCCGCAGGTGGATCCCGAACTCTTCGACCGCGGCCAGTTCCAGGCTGAACTGGCCCTGAAAGCGAGTCCTATCGCGGCGTTCAAGAAGGCGATCCGCCAGGCTCGCGAGGTACTCGACACGCGTTTTCGCAATGGCCGCGACATTCGCCGCCTGATCGAAGACCGCGCCTGGTTCGTCGACAACATCCTGCAAAAGGCCTGGGACCAGTTCAACTGGAGCGAAGACGCCGACATCGCGCTGGTCGCGGTCGGCGGCTATGGTCGCGGCGAGCTGCACCCTTATTCCGATATCGATCTGCTGATCCTGCTGGACAGCGCCGATCACGAAGTCTTTCGCGACTCCATCGAGCGTTTTCTGACGCTGCTGTGGGACATTGGCCTGGAAGTCGGTCAGAGCGTGCGCTCGGTCGATGAATGCGCCGAAGAAGCCCGCGCCGATCTGACCGTGGTTACCAACCTGATGGAAAGCCGCACCATTTGCGGCCCCGAGCGCCTGCGCCAGCGCATGCTCGATGTCACCAGCACCGCCCACATGTGGCCGGCCAAGGAGTTTTTCCTGGCCAAGCGCGCCGAGCAAAAAGCCCGCCACCACAAATACAACGACACTGAATACAACCTGGAACCCAACGTCAAAGGCTCGCCGGGCGGACTGCGGGATATTCAGACGATTCTCTGGGTTGCGCGTCGCCAATACGGCACGCTCAACCTGCGCGCCCTCGCCGGTGAAGGCTTCTTGGTCGAGAGCGAAAACGCCCTGCTCGCCTCCTCTCAGGAATTTCTCTGGAAAGTGCGCTATGCGCTGCACATGCTGGCAGGTCGCTCGGAAGACCGCTTGCTGTTCGATCATCAGCGCACCATTGCCGGTTTGCTCGGTTTTGAAGGTGACGACGCGAAACAAGCGGTCGAAAACTTCATGCAGCAATACTTTCGCGTGGTGATGAGCATCGCCCAGCTCAGCGACCTGATCATTCAGCATTTCGAGGAAGTCATCCTCGCGCCGGAAGACGAAGCCCCGCCACAGCCGATCAACTCGCGCTTCCAGCTGCACGATGGCTACATCGAAGCGCGAAACGACAATGTGTTCTGCCGCACACCGTTCGCCATGCTCGAAATCTTCGTGCTGATGGCCCAGCAGCCGGAAATCAAAGGTGTGCGCGCCGATACCATTCGCCTGCTGCGCGAGAACCGTCATCTGATCGACGACACTTTCCGCAACGATATTCGCAACACCAGCCTGTTCATCGAGCTGTTCAAGTGCAAGATCGGCATCCATCGCAACCTGCGCCGGATGAACCGTTACGGCATTCTCGGGCGTTATCTGCCGGAGTTCGGCTTTATCGTCGGGCAGATGCAGCACGACCTGTTCCACATTTATACCGTCGATGCGCACACGCTGAACCTGATCAAGCACCTGCGCAAATTGCAGTACACGCAAGTGTCGGAAAAATTTCCGTTGGCCGCCAAACTCATGGCCAAACTGCCCAAGCCCGAACTGATCTACATGGCCGGTCTGTACCACGACATCGGCAAGGGGCGACACGGCGACCACTCGGAGATCGGCGCGGTCGATGCCGAAGCGTTCTGCCAGCGCCATCAGTTGCCGGTGTGGGACAGCCGACTGATCGTCTGGCTGGTGCAGAACCACTTGGTGATGTCGACCACCGCCCAGCGCAAGGACTTGTCCGATCCGCAGGTGATTCACGATTTTGCCCTGGCGGTCGGCGATGAAACCCGTCTCGACTACCTCTACGTGCTGACCGTGGCCGACATCAACGCGACCAACCCGACGCTGTGGAACTCGTGGCGCGCCAGCCTGTTGCGTCAGCTCTACACCGAAACCAAACGCGCCCTGCGTCGTGGTCTGGAAAACCCGGTGGATCGCGAAGAGCAGATCCGCCAGACCCAAAGCGCGGCCCTGGATATTCTGGTGCGAGGCGGCACCGATCCGGACGACGTCGAGCAGTTATGGGCGCAGTTGGGTGATGACTATTTCCTGCGCCACACCGCTGGCGATGTGGCCTGGCACAGCGACGCGATCCTGCAGCAGCCCGTCGATGGCGGGCCGCTGGTACTGATCAAGGAAACCACTCAGCGCGAGTTCGAGGGCGGCACGCAGATCTTCATTTATGCACCGGATCAGCATGACTTCTTCGCCGTGACCGTGGCCGCGATGGATCAGCTCAACCTGAACATTCACGACGCCCGGGTCATCACGTCGAGCAGCCAGTTCACCCTCGACACCTACATCGTGCTCGACAACGAAGGCGAATCCATCGGCGACAACCCGGCGCGGGTCAAGCAGATCCGCGAAGGCCTGACCGAAGCCCTGCGCAACCCGGATGACTACCCGACGATCATTCAGCGCCGGGTGCCGCGCCAGCTCAAGCATTTCGCCTTTGCGCCGCAAGTGACGATCCACAACGACGCGCAACGCCCGGTGACGGTGCTGGAATTGACCGCACCTGATCGCCCGGGACTGCTGGCGCGGATCGGCGGGATATTCCTTGAGTTCGACCTGTCGCTGCAGAACGCCAAGATTGCGACCCTGGGCGAGCGAGTGGAAGACGTGTTCTTCATCACCGACGCGCACAATCAGCCGCTGTCCGACCCGCTGCTGTGCAGCCGCTTGCAGGATGCGATCGTTGAGCAGTTGAGCGTCAATCAGGAACCCGATATCAAGCTTTCGCGTATCAGTATTTGAATTGAAGTAACCATTACTCCTGTGGGAAGGAAGACTACGATACCAGCCTGTTCAACAAACCCCTTGTAGGAGTGAGCCTGCTCGCGATAGCGGTTCATCAGCTGCATAGATATTGAATGAGCCTTCCTCATCGCGAGCAGACTCACTCCTACAGGTTTTGTGGATGGCGGGTATTGAGGCAATCCCTCCCACATTCAACGAGGCCCCCATGAACAACGCTCTGAACCAGCTCCAGCCTTACCCGTTCGAAAAGCTCCGCGCCCTGCTCGGCACCGTGACCCCGAACCCGGACAAACGCCCGATCGCCCTGTCGATCGGCGAGCCGAAACATCGCTCGCCGAGCTTTGTCGCCGAAGCGCTGGCGAACAACCTGGATCAGATGGCGGTCTACCCGACCACTCTCGGCATCCCGGCCCTGCGCGAAGCAATCGCCGGCTGGTGCGAGCGTCGCTTTGGCGTGCCAAGCGGCTGGATCGATCCGGCGCGTAACGTACTGCCGGTCAACGGCACCCGCGAAGCGCTGTTCGCCTTCACCCAGACCGTAGTCAATCGCGGTGATGACGCTCTGGTAGTCAGCCCGAACCCGTTCTATCAGATCTACGAAGGTGCGGCGTTCCTCGCCGGGGCCAAACCGCACTATCTGCCGTGCCTTGACGAGAACGGCTTCAACCCGGATTTCGATGCGGTGTCGCCAGACATCTGGAAGCGCTGCCAGATCCTTTTTCTGTGCTCTCCAGGCAACCCGACCGGCGCGCTGATCCCGGTCGATGTATTAAAGAAACTGATCGCCCTGGCTGACGAATACGACTTCGTGATCGCCGCCGACGAGTGCTACAGCGAACTGTATTTCGAAGAACAGACCCCGCCGCCGGGCCTGCTGACGGCCTGCGTTGAGTTGGGCCGCAAGGATTTCAAACGCTGCGTGGTGTTCCATAGCCTGTCCAAACGCTCCAACCTGCCGGGCCTGCGTTCCGGTTTCGTTGCCGGCGACGCCGATATCCTCAAGGGCTTCCTGCTGTATCGCACCTACCATGGCTGCGCGATGCCGGTACAAACCCAATTGGCCTCTGTTGCCGCCTGGAACGATGAAGTCCACGTTCGCGCCAACCGCGCGCTGTACCGCGAGAAATTCGACGCCGTGCTGGCAATCCTCAGTCCGGTGATGGACGTCCAGCGTCCGGATGGCAGCTTCTACCTGTGGCCGAACGTGCAGGATGACGATGCTGCGTTCTGCCGCGATCTGTTCGAACAGGAACACGTGACCGTAGTCCCGGGTTCTTACCTGTCCCGCGATGTCGATGGGGTCAACCCGGGCGCAGGTCGCGTGCGCATGGCGCTGGTTGCGCCGCTGGCAGAATGTGTCGAGGCTGCGGAACGTATTCGCGACTTCATCAAGCGTCGCTAACAAGCGTTTATATATTTCCGCACGACGCAATGTCGTGCGGAAACAAACACTACGCAACACATCAACTCTTCTTTCATCTTCCTATCTCCCCCATCGATACTTACTCTGTCCGCTCAAGCTGAACCTGGTTGTTTAAATATCAAATCCCATTAATAAACCAAACAGCAAATCATCAACTACGGAAAGTAATTCATGGATGATATAAAAGATTGTCTTGTTAAAGCACCGCAAGACATTAATGTGTCCTACCAAGCGGCCATCAACGAGAACTCCGCCAATCGCGGTACGTCCGGCGGTCGTCAGAAAAGAGCCGCGATCAAGCACCGCAAACTCTGGGCACCCGGCCGAACCCTGCGCGTTCGCGTGCTAGCGGGTGACGCAGCCTACAAGCAAGCCATCCGCGCGGCGGCAGCAACATGGACAGCGTTTATCAATCTGAACTTCGACTTTGTTGATGAAGGCGATGCCGAGATTCGCATATCCGATGACAACGGCGACTACTGGTCGTTGATCGGTACTGACGCATTGACCCAAGATGATCAAAGCGAAGCAACCATGAATCTTTCGCCTGATCACAACTTGTCGCCCAAGTTCTTCATGGCCAATGCCTTGCATGAGTTTGGTCACGTACTGGGTGCCGAACATGAACATCTGCACCCACAAATGACCATTCCCTGGGACAAGCAAGCCGTCTACGAGCACTTTGGCGCAGAAGATGATGATGATGATCTGGCTCGCAGCAACATCGACGAGCGCTATTTCAATCTTCTCGATGCCAGTGAAGTCGACAACTCGACTTACGACCCGAAGTCCATCATGCACTACGCCATCCGCCAGAGCTGGACCCAGGGTGACTTCCAGATTCAGCTGAATCTGCAGCTCAGCGACAAAGACAAGGCTTTCATGGCCGCCGCTTATCCACACCCCGATGCCTGACAGGACGTCAGGCTTCATCAAAACCACCTACCTCATGCATTACTTAAAAAGGACTTCAAGAATGCCAGACTGCAAAATCTGCACGACACTGCCGCCGAAAAGCCAAAGTCTTTCCTATCAGGCCGCGCTTGCCGAGAACCCTGCCAACGTCAGCAGGCAGGGTATTTCCTTACTGGGCGTGGCCCTTGATGGAAAGGTATGGAAAGCGTTCAGGACGCTTAGCGTCACGTTTCTCGATAACCTGACGAACGAAGAGCAAACGCAGTATCGGGAAGTCATTCGGGAATGGGGTAACCATATCAACCTGGATATCGTGTTCACGAGCGAGCGCGATGCCGACATTCGCATCAAGACCAAAACCAGTGACAACAGCTCTGCCGTTGGCACAGACGCACTCACCGTCGATGTGCAGAATCCAACGATGTACATTGCCGAAAAGCCAGGCAGCAGCAGATTCAGAACGGTATTACTGCACGAGTTCGGCCACGCCCTGGGCTTCGAACACGAGCATTTGCACCCGTACGCCAACATCCCCTGGAACAAGCAAAAGGTTTACGACCACTTCACTCGACTCGGCATGAGCAGAGCCGCCATTGACGAAAACTTCTTCACCAAGATCAATCAAAAGATGTCTGTGACCGCTTATGATCAAAAGTCGATCATGCACTATCCGATAGAAAAAACCTTCACCGACGGAGTATTTGAGGTCACTGAAAACACCGAACTAAGTAGATTGGATATACACATGGCGCGAACCGTTTATCCCCGATAAAACCCGCAATCCGATCAACACCCATGCGGGACTACTTCAACGTTCCCAGATTGGCCTCACTCAAATCAAGCTCACCTAATACCTCGCGCAATACGTCATCACCGATCTGGTGATGACGGCTGAGGCTGTAGAGTTCCAGACGTTGCGCGCGCAGTGCCTTGAGGCGTAAACGACGCTCGAGCAGATCCATCTGAAACGCCAGGGCCTGTGCTTCGGCCGAGTCGTTGAAGACATCGAGCTGATGGCGGTACTCGGACATGATCCGCGCCTTGAGTTCTGCCGCGAGTGCGGCCTGCGCTGCATCCTGCGGGCCGACCTCCTCGGTTTCCAGCGCATGAATCGCTGCCTCGGCGGTCTTGCGCCAGGCGTCGCGCACTTCCTGGCGCCGCTTGTCGTCCGGGCTTTTCTCAATGCCGCGCAAAAGCAACGGCAAGGCGATGCAGGCGCAGACCAGCGACAGCAGAATCACCCCGGCAGCGATGAAGATCAGCAGATCACGCTCGGGAAACGCCTCCGCGCCCATCAACATCGGCACCGACATCACACCCGCCAGCGTCACCGCACCGCGCACGCCGCCGACCGTCAACAGCCAGCAGGAGCGCGCTGTCGGCACCTGAGTCAGCTCGTTCTTGCCACGCAAACGCCGCAGCAGCACCGACAAGCGCCAGATGCTCTGTACCCAGATGAACCGCAGCAGGACCAATGCAAGAAAGATCGCCACCACGTCGAGACAGCGATAGAACAGGGTCGGCCATAACGTCGGCTCGTGACTGACCACCGCTTTGATGATGTCCGGCAATTGCAGGCCCAGCAGCAGAAAGATCAATCCGTTGAAAGCAAATTCCAGAAGCGACCAGACACTGCGGTTGAGCAGGCGGGTGCCCGTCTGCCGTGGCAGCAGATCGAGCCCGCGCTGCATCACCCCCGCCGCCACCGCCGAAAGGATACCCGAGGCACCCAGTCGCTCGGCCAGTACATACGCGGCGAACGGCAGCAGCAACATGAACACCACGTGGGTGGCCGGATCGTCCCAGCCCCGGGCAATCATCCACGCGCGCAAGCGCCCGACCAGCCAGCTCAGTGCCACGCCGACTGCCAGCCCGCCGACTGCCACCAGCACAAACGTCAGGCTGGCATTGGCCAACGAGAACGCCCCGGTGATCGCCGCGGCCAGCGCGAATTTGAACGTTACCAGGCCCGAGGCGTCGTTCATCAACGCTTCGCCCTGCAAGATATGCATGAGCGGCGTCGGCAAGCGATTCTGTGAAATCGCCGAGACCGCCACCGCGTCGGTCGGCGACAGCACAGCGGCGAGTGCGAAGGCCACCGCCAGCGGAATGCTCGGCATCAACCAATGAATGAAGTAGCCGGCACCGACCACGGTGAACAGCACCAGACCCACCGCCAGCGTCAGGATCGGCCCGCGCAAATGCCAGAACTCGCGTTTGGGCATGCGCCAGCCATCGGAAAACAGCAGCGGTGGCAGGAACAGAAACAGGAACAGTTCGGGATCAAGGGCCACATGCAGACCGAGGGTCGGCCAGGCGAGCAAAGCGCCGGCGGCGATTTGCACCAGTGGCAGTGGCAACGGGATGACCCGTCCGACCAGACGCGAGACGCTGACCAGCATCAGCAGGATCAGGACGGTGTAAGCGGTTTGCATAAAGCGGAAATCTCACACAATCGACAGCGTTGAACTGCCATATTAGCCGTTTAGCATGCGTCTGACCCTTGCACCTATGTCGCAGCTGCTGGAACGCAGTCCCCTTGTGGGAGCGAGCCTGCTCGCGAATGCGGTGTGTCATTCAACAGAGATATTGCCTGACACGGCCCCTTCGCGAGCAGGCTCGCTCCCACAGGTTTTACAGCGTTACGACAACCGTGGCCGACGAAACCGTTTGGTCATGGCATAATCCGACACCATTTTTCTCCAGCACCTGTAAAGGGGGCAATTCCTTGACCGTTTCAAGTAAAACGTTGCACCTTTTCGGCATCAAAGCCTGCGACACCATGAAAAAGGCGCGCACCTGGCTTGATGAGCACGCTGTCAGCTACGACTTTCACGATTACAAAACCGCCGGCATCGACCGTGAACACCTGACCCAATGGTGTGACGAGCATGGCTGGCAAACGGTGTTGAACCGCGCAGGCACGACCTTTCGCAAACTCGACGACGAACGCAAAGCCGATCTCGACCAATCGAAAGCCATCGAACTGATGCTCGCTCAACCCTCGATGATCAAGCGCCCGGTGCTCGATCTCGGTGACCGAACCCTGATTGGCTTCAAGCCAGATATCTACGCGGCCGCTCTGAAGTAAGCAGCCCGTCACTCTTTGTAGAGGTGTATTTACATGTCCAATTCCCTGTTCAGCATCGCCTTTGGTGTCGGCACTCAGAACCGTCAAGGCGCGTGGCTGGAAGTGTTCTACGCACAGCCACTGCTCAACCCATCGGCCGAGCTGGTCGCGGCGGTTGCGCCAATCCTCGGTTACACCGAAGGCAACCAGGCCATCACCTTCTCCACCGCTCAGGCTGCGCAACTGGCCGAAGCCGTGAAAGGCATCGATGCCGTGCAAGGCAAGCTGCTGACCCGTCTGGCTGAAAGCCACAAGCCGCTGGTCGCCACCCTGCTGGCCGAAGACGCACAGCTGACCTCGACACCTGAGGCCTACCTCAAGCTGCACCTGCTGTCGCACCGTCTGGTCAAGCCACACGGCGTGAGCCTGGCCGGGATCTTCCCGCTGCTGCCGAACGTCGCGTGGACCAGCCAAGGCGCCATCGACCTGAGCGAACTGGCGGAAATGCAACTGGAAGCCCGTCTGCGTGGCGAGCTGCTGGAAGTGTTCTCGGTGGACAAGTTCCCGAAAATGACCGACTACGTGGTTCCGGCCGGCGTGCGTATCGCTGACGCCGCGCGTCTGCGTCTGGGCGCTTACGTCGGTGAAGGCACCACCGTGATGCACGAAGGTTTCATCAACTTCAACGCCGGCACCGAAGGCCCGGGCATGATCGAAGGCCGCGTATCGGCTGGCGTGTTCGTCGGCAAGGGTTCCGATCTGGGCGGCGGTTGCTCGACCATGGGCACCCTGTCGGGCGGCGGCAACATCGTGATCAAGGTCGGCGAAGGCTGCCTGATCGGCGCCAACGCCGGTATCGGTATTCCGTTGGGTGACCGCAACACAGTTGAGTCGGGCCTGTACGTGACCGCTGGTACCAAGGTGGCGCTGCTCGACGAAAACAACAACCTGGTTAAAGTCGTGAAGGCGCGTGAACTGGCCGGTCAGACTGATCTGCTGTTCCGCCGCAATTCGGAAACCGGTGCTGTGGAGTGCAAAACCCACAAATCGGCGATCGAGCTGAACGAAGCGCTGCACGCTCACAACTAAGTGCTTGGATAATCCATTGTAGGAGTGAGCCTGCTCGCGATGCCTTTAGCGCCCTTACGGACGCCATCGCGAGCAGGCTCACTCCTACAGGATTTGGCGTACATCCCGCCCCTCTTCACCAGGGCTAAAGACCGTGATGATTCCCTCCCCGTGGCGCGCCGACTTCCCGGCCATCGCCGCACTGCAACGGCAAGACCAGACCTATCTGGACAACGCCGCCACCACGCAAAAACCCCAAGCACTGCTCGACGCACTGACGCATTACTACGCCAACGGCGCAGCCAATGTGCACCGTGCGCAACACCTGCCCGGCGCTCACGCGACGCAGGCGTTCGAAGACAGTCGACTCAAGGTTGCCCAGTGGCTGAATGCCGGTGACAGCGGGCAGATCATCTTTACCCACGGCGCCACCAGTGCGCTGAACCTCCTGGCTTATGGCCTGGAACATCTTTTCCACCCGGGCGATGAAATTGTCATCAGCGCCCTGGAGCATCACGCCAACCTGCTGCCGTGGCAGCAACTGGCGCAACGGCGCAATCTGAAGCTGGTGATTCTGCCGCTGGATGCCGACGGTCTGATCGACCTTGCTGCCGCTGTGCACCTCATCGGCCCGCGCACGCGATTGCTGGCGGTCAGCCAGTTGTCCAACGTGCTGGGTTCGTGGCAGCCATTGCCGGCCTTGCTGGGCATGGCCAAGGCGCAGAACGCGCTGACCGTGGTCGATGGCGCGCAAGGCGTTGTCCATGGTCGGCATGACGTGCAGGCGCTGGGTTGCGACTTCTATGTGTTTTCCAGCCACAAGCTCTATGGCCCCGATGGCCTCGGCGTGCTGTTCGGGCGCAACGCTGCGCTTGAGCAGTTGAAGCCTTGGCAGTTCGGCGGCGAAATGGTGCTGGAAGCCAACTATCACGACGCGCGTTTCCGCCCTGCTCCGCTGGGTTTTGAAGCGGGTACGCCGCCGATTGCCAGCGTGATCGGCCTCGGTGCGACGCTGGATTATCTGGCCGGGCTCGATCAGGACGCAGTGTCGGCCCACGAAGCGGCGCTGCATGACTATCTGCTGCGTGGACTCGCGGCGCGTAACGGCATTCGCTTGCTTGGCAAGCCGCAACTGGCGTTGGCGAGTTTTGTCGTTGAAGGTGTGCATAACGCGGATCTGGCGCATTTGCTGACCGAGCAAGGCATCGCCGTACGCGCTGGGCATCACTGCGCGATGCCGTTGCTGAAAAGCTTCGAACTGGCTGGGGCGATTCGGGTGTCGCTGGCGCTGTACAACGATTCCGAGGATCTGGAGCGGTTCTTTGGGGCGCTGGATCAGGCGCTGGAGTTGTTGCGATGAGCCTGCCGGTCGAGGCAGCTGAAGCGCTGCAGACTTTTCAGAATGCAGCGGGCTGGGAACAGCGGGCGCGGTTGTTGATGCAGATTGGTGATCGATTGCCGGCGCTGGATGACGCGCAAAAGTGCGACGCAAACCGGGTGCATGGCTGTGAGAGTCAGGTGTGGCTGGTCGGGGCGTTGCGCGATGGTCACTGGCAGTTCGCGGCGAGTAGCGATGCACGGATGATTCGCGGGTTGGTGGCGTTGTTGCTGTTGCGGGTCAACGGCTTGTCGGCCGCTGAATTGCAGCAGGTTGATCTGTCGGACTGGTTCAATCAGTTGGGCCTTTCGCGGCAGCTATCGCCGTCGCGCAGCAATGGCCTTAACGCCGTGCTCCAGCGGATGAATGAGTTGGCGCTTTAAAGCGGCTGCTTCGCAGCCATCGCGAGCAGGCTCACTCCTACAATTGGAATGCGTTCCCCTGTAGGAGTGAGCCTGCTCGCGATAAGGCCATAACCCCCACCACCAAACCTGAGGCTTGCCCCGGTCTGACGGGCGCCGACCCCCCGCCACAATCTTGTCCACAGCCTTGGTCGCCGCGACCATCCCAAACGTCGCAGTCACCATCATCACCGCACCAAACCCACCCGCGCAGTCCAGTTTCACGCCATCGCCGACAAAACTCTTCTGCAAACAAATGCTGCCATCCGGTTTCGGATAGCGCAGTTGCTCCGTGGAAAACACGCACGGCACGCTGTAATGGCGGGTCACGGTGCGCGAAAAACCGTAATCGCGGCGCAATGTAGAGCGCACTTTCGAGGCCAGCGGGTCATTGAACGTGCGGTTGAGATCGCACACCTGAATCAGCGTCGGATCAATCTGCCCACCGGCGCCGCCGGTGGTGATGATCTGGATCTTGCGGCGCTTGCACCAGGCGATCAGCGCAGCCTTGGCGTTGACCGCGTCAATGCAGTCAATCACGCAGTCGATGTTCGCCGTGATGTATTCAGCCATGGTCTCGCGGGTGACGAAATCCGCCACCGCGTGCACGGTGCAATCCGGGTTGATCCCGCGCAGACGCTCGGCCATGACCTCGACCTTGGGTTTGCCGACGGTGCTGTCCAGCGCGTGCAACTGACGGTTGGCGTTGCTGACGCAGACGTCATCGAGGTCGAACAGCGAAATCTCGCCGACGCCACAACGGGCCATGGCTTCCGCCGCCCAGGAACCAACGCCACCGACGCCGACAATCGCCACATGGGCCGCGCGCAGGCGTTCCAAGCCTTCAATGCCATACAAACGGGCGATGCCTGCAAACCGCGGATCTTCTGTACTCATGACCATTACCCCAAAAACCGGCGCGCATTATAGGGCTACGCGGCGACAAGTTCTAAACATCAGCTACAAGTGTAAGAACTTAAGTCAAAGTCGGCTGCCCAATGTCGGGCATTTCCCTGTCTGATGTACGACTTGCGAACTGCCGGTGTAGGATGCGCGCCCCTCGGGCGTCTAGCCGACCGATCCTTCGTTCCACAGCCTTTGGAACCCGAAATAGCTATGTCATCGCGTAAATTTGGACTCAACCTGGTGGTGGTTCTGGCAATCGCTGCCCTGTTCACCGGTTTCTGGGCGCTGATCAATCGCCCGGTTTCCGCGCCGAACTGGCCGGAGCAGATCTCCGGTTTCTCCTATTCGCCGTTCCAGCAAGGACAATATCCGCAGAAGGATCAGTATCCGTCTGACGAAGAAATGCGCCGCGACCTGGAGATCATGAGCAAGCTGACGGACAACATCCGCATCTACTCGGTCGACGGTTCGCTGCAAGACATCCCGAAACTGGCTGAAGAGTTCGGCCTGCGCGTAACGCTGGGGATCTGGATCAGCCCCGATCAGGAACGCAACGAACGGGAAATCACCCGCGCCATCGAACTGGCTAACACTTCGCGCAGCGTGGTTCGCGTGGTGGTCGGTAACGAAGCGATCTTCCGCAAGGAAATCACCGCGCAAGAGCTGAGCGTGCTGCTAGATCGCGTGCGCGCGGCGGTGAAAGTGCCGGTGACCACCTCCGAGCAATGGCACGTCTGGGAAGAACACCCGGAGCTGGCCAAGCACGTTGACCTGATCGCCGCGCACGTTCTGCCGTACTGGGAATTCATTCCGGTCGACAAGGCTGGCCAGTTCGTTTTTGACCGCGCCCGCGACCTGAAAAAGCGGTTCCCGAAAAAACCGCGGCTGCTCTCCGAGGTCGGCTGGCCGAGCAACGGGCGCATGCGCGGTGGCGCCGATGCGTCGCCGGCGGATCAGGCGATCTATCTGCGCACCCTGGTCAACAAGCTCAACCGTCAGGGCTTCAACTACTTCGTGATCGAAGCGTTTGACCAGCCGTGGAAAGCCAGCGACGAAGGTTCGGTCGGCGCGTACTGGGGCGTGTTCAACGCCGCCCGCCAGCAGAAATTCAACTTCGAAGGCCCGGTGGTTGCGATTCCGCAATGGCGCGTGCTGGCCATCGGTTCGGTGGTATTGGCGCTGTTGTCGCTGACCTTGCTGATGATCGACGGCTCGGCCCTGCGCCAGCGTGGGCGGATCTTCCTGACCTTTATCGCGTTCCTTTGCGGCTCGGTGCTGGTGTGGATCGGTTACGACTACAGCCTGCAATACAGCACGTGGTTCAGTCTGACCGTCGGGTTCCTCTTGGCGCTCGGCGCGCTCGGGGTGTTTATCGTGTTGCTGACCGAAGCGCATGAACTGGCCGAAGCGGTGTGGATTCACAAGCGCCGGCGCGAATTCCTGCCGGTCGAGGGCGACTCCAGCTATCGCCCGAAAGTGTCGATTCATGTGCCTTGCTACAACGAGCCGCCGGAGATGGTCAAACAGACCCTCGACGCCCTCGCCGCGCTGGATTATCCGGACTACGAAGTCTTGATCATCGACAACAACACCAAGGACCCGGCGGTGTGGGAACCGGTGCGCGACTACTGCGAAACCCTCGGCCCGCGCTTCAAGTTCTTCCACGTCTCGCCCCTGGCCGGTTTCAAGGGCGGCGCGCTGAACTACCTGATTCCACACACCGCCAAAGACGCCGAAGTGATCGCCGTGATCGACTCCGATTACTGCGTGCACCCGAACTGGCTCAAGCACATGGTGCCGCACTTCGCCGACCCGAAAATCGCGGTGGTGCAGTCGCCGCAGGATTATCGCGACCAGAACGAGAGCACCTTCAAGAAGCTCTGCTACGCCGAATACAAAGGCTTCTTCCACATCGGCATGGTCACTCGTAACGACCGTGACGCGATCATCCAGCACGGCACCATGACCATGACCCGTCGCTCGGTGCTGGAAGAATTGGGCTGGGCTGACTGGTGCATCTGTGAAGACGCCGAACTCGGTTTGCGCGTGTTCGAAAAAGGCCTGTCGGCGGCGTATTACCACGACAGCTACGGCAAGGGTCTGATGCCGGATACCTTTATCGACTTCAAGAAGCAGCGTTTCCGCTGGGCCTACGGCGCGATCCAGATCATCAAACGTCACACCGGCAGCCTGCTGCGCGGCAAGGACACCGAGCTGACGCGCGGCCAGCGTTACCACTTCCTCGCGGGCTGGTTGCCGTGGGTCGCGGACGGCATGAACATCTTCTTCACCGTCGGCGCGCTGTTATGGTCGGCGGCGATGATTATCGTGCCGCAACGGGTCGATCCGCCGCTGCTGATTTTCGCAATCCCACCGCTGGCGCTGTTCGTGTTCAAGGTCGGCAAGATCATCTTCCTCTACCGTCGCGCCGTTGGCGTGAACCTGAAAGATGCCTTCTGCGCGGCACTGGCCGGACTGGCGTTGTCGCACACCATCGCCAAAGCGGTGCTGTACGGCTTCTTCACCACCAGCATTCCGTTCTTCCGCACGCCGAAAAACGCCGACAACCATGGTTTCTGGGTGGCGATTTCCGAAGCGCGGGAAGAGTTGTTCATCATGCTGCTGTTGTGGGGCGCGGCGCTGGGGATCTACCTGGTCAACGGCATGCCGAGCAACGACATGCGTTTCTGGGTAGTGATGTTGCTGGTGCAGTCGCTGCCGTATCTGGCGGCGCTGATCATGGCGTTCCTGTCGTCGTTGCCGAAACCGGCCGCCGCGCCTGAGCCGGCGCCGGTCGTCTAAATCCTCATCGATGCACTAAACGGCGGCCAATGGTCGCCGTTTTGCTTTAAGATAACCGCCATTTTGCGGGGCTTGGCGGCGTTCGGCTCATTGGCCGAACCCAATTCCTGTAGGAGTGAGCCTGCTCGCGATAGCGGTGTAACAATCAATAGTTACGTTGACTGACACACCGCTATCGCGAGCAGGCTCACTCCTACAGTTAGTCCGCGCCCACATTCATGATCTTCGGAGTTTTCCATGACGGCCCACGCCGACCTTTCGCCGACCCTCCAACTCGCCATCGACCTGATCCGCCGTCCGTCCGTGACGCCGGTCGACGCCGATTGCCAGAAGCAGATGATGCAGCGCCTGGGCGATGCCGGTTTCAATCTCGAGCCGATGCGCATCGAAGATGTGGATAACTTCTGGGCGACCCACGGCACCAACGACGGCCCGGTGCTGTGCTTCGCCGGCCACACCGACGTGGTGCCGACCGGCCCGGTCACCGCGTGGCAGATCGACCCGTTCAACGCCGTGATCGATGAACACGGCATGCTCTGCGGCCGTGGCGCGGCAGACATGAAAGGCAGCCTGGCGTCGATGACCGTTGCCGCCGAGCGCTTTGTCGCCGACTATCCGAACCACAAAGGCAAGGTCGCGTTCCTGATTACCAGCGACGAAGAAGGCCCGGCGCACCACGGCACCAAAGCCGTAGTCGAGCGTCTGGCCGCGCGCAACGAGCGTCTGGACTGGTGCATCGTCGGCGAACCGTCGAGCACCACGCTGGTTGGCGACGTGGTCAAAAACGGTCGTCGCGGCTCGCTGGGCGCCAAGCTCACCGTCAAAGGTATTCAGGGTCACGTCGCTTACCCGCATCTGGCGAAGAACCCGATCCACCTCGCCGCTCCGGCGCTGGCCGAACTGGCCGCCGAGCATTGGGATCACGGCAACGATTTCTTTCCGCCGACCAGTTTCCAGATTTCCAACGTCAACTCCGGCACCGGCGCGACCAACGTGATTCCCGGCGATCTGGTGGCGGTGTTCAACTTCCGTTTCTCCACCGAATCGACCGTTGAAGGCCTGCAGAAACGTGTTGCCGATATTCTCGACAAACACGATCTGGACTGGCACATCGACTGGGCCCTGTCCGGCCTGCCGTTCCTCACCGAACCGGGCGCACTGCTCGACGCGGTGTCGGCGAGCATCAAGGACATCACCGGTCGCGAGACCAAAGCCTCCACCAGCGGCGGCACGTCCGATGGTCGTTTCATCGCGACCATGGGCACACAGGTGGTTGAACTGGGCCCGGTCAACGCGACCATCCACCAGGTCAACGAGCGTGTATTGGCAGCGGATCTCGACGTGTTGACCGAGATCTACTACCAGACCCTGATCAAGTTGCTCGCCTGATGCTTGCTTGCCCCATTTGCAGTGAACCGCTTAATGCGGTGGACAACGGCGTGGTCTGCCCCGCCGGCCACCGCTTCGACCGTGCGCGCCAGGGTTACCTGAACCTGCTGCCGGTGCAGCACAAGAACAGCCGCGACCCAGGCGATAATCAGGCCATGGTCGAGGCGCGTCGCGACTTCTTGAACGCCGGGCATTACGCGCCGGTGGCCAAGCGACTGGCCGAACTGGCGGCGAGCTACGCGCCGGATCGCTGGGTCGACATCGGTTGTGGCGAGGGTTATTACACCGCGCAGATCGCCGAGGCCCTGCCGAACGCTGATGGCTACGCGCTGGATATCTCCCGCGAAGCGGTCAAACGCGCCTGCAAACGCAACCCGGCGATTAGCTGGTTGATCGCCAGCATGGCCCGTGTGCCGTTGGCGTCGGGCAGTTGCCAGTTTCTCGCCAGCGTTTTCAGTCCTTTGGATTGGGAAGAGGCCAAGCGCTTGCTCAGTGTCGGCGGCGGTCTGATGAAAGTCGGCCCGACCAGCGGCCATCTGATGGAACTGCGCGAACGCCTGTATGACGAAGTGCGCGAGTACACCGACGACAAGCATCTGGCCCTGGTGCCGCAAGGCATGGCACTGGCGCACAGTGAAACCCTGGAATTCAAACTGACGCTGGACAAGCCCGAGGATCGCGCCAACCTGTTGGCGATGACGCCCCACGGCTGGCGCGCCAGTGCCGAGCGTCGCGCGGCGGTGATCGAACAGGCCGAGCCGTTCGAGACCACCGTGTCGATGCGCTACGATTATTTCGTTCTTCAATAAACTTTTGGTCTCGGGCAAATGCCCGGGGCCGGCTAAATCCGCGAATGGATTTTTCAGACCCGCAGTGAGGACATCCATGCGCCAACCGGATATCGAGATTTACCTGAAAGACGCCGACGTCGACCACAAGGCCATTTCGGCCTGGCTGGGCGCCGCATTAGGCCCGTGCAGCGACTGGGTACAGAAAGGCCAGACTTACAAGTGCAAGGCCGGCAACGTGCCGGTGACCTGGCTGCCGAAAGCTGTGGGCAAGTGGAACAGCCTGTACCTGGAAAGCGACCAGACGCCATGGGACGACGACATCGCCTGCGCCCGCGCCGCATTTGCTGCGCTGAACGTCGAAGTGCGCTGCGCGCCGGGGACGTGGGTCGAGGAAGAAGGTGAAGAGACGGCGGATCGCTGGATGCGCATCAGCGCAGACGGTGAAGAAGAAATCACCTGGAAAACCGCTTAAAAGCAAAAGATCGTCCGAAGGCTGCGATCTTTGATCGTTCCCACGCTCCGCGTGGGAATGCAGTCCGGGACGCTCTGCGTCCCAAAGCGAACGCGGAGCGTCCGTTGAGGCATTCCCACGCAGAGCGTGGGAACGATCATTACAGGCCTACAACATCCTCCGCCTGCAAACCCTTCTCGCCAGTAATCACCGCGTACTCGACCTGCTGACCTTCAGCCAGCGACCGATGCCCTTCGCCGCGAATCGCGCGGTAGTGCACGAACACGTCCACCCCGTCTTCGCGCTGGATAAAGCCGTAGCCTTTGGCGTCGTTGAACCACTTCACGTTGCCGGTTTCACGTGTTGCCATCTGTTCATACTCCTTTTTTATTATTGAACGGGCTTTTCGCAGGAAAGCCTTAGAGGAACGTCAGCCTGCGTCCGACGTCCATAAAAGGGCCCCGGCGACAGACCGCCGAGTATATGACAGGTGCGAAAAGTCTCAACAGGAGATTACTTCGCCGCTTTTTTGCCGATTTTCGAGTAATCCGGCACACTATCGCCCACCCGAGCAACCGCTCGGTTTTATCCACTCATGCAGAAGCCGTATGACCCGTTCCCCGTTCCGCCGTCTTGTGTTTGGCACCCTGCGCCGACTGTTGTACCTCTGGGTTCGCTCGGAGACGATCAACCAGTCGTCGTTCACCCTCAACCTCGACCGCAGTCGTCCGGTGTTCTACGTCCTGCAAAACCCTTCGCTGACCGATCTGGCGGTGCTCGACACCGAGTGCACCAAGGCCGGCCTGCCGCGTCCGGTGCTGCCGGTGTCGGTGGGGCCGCTGATTGAACCGGCGGCGTTTTTCTACCTGACACCGGATCCGGACTGGCTCGGCCGTCAGGACAAACGCGGTGCGCCGCCGACCTTGACCCGACTGGTCAGCGCCCTCACGCAGAACGCTGCTGAAGATGCGCAAATTATCCCGGTCAGCGTGTTCTGGGGTCAGTCACCGGACAGCGAAAACAGTCCGTGGAAACTGCTGTTTGCTGACAGCTGGGCCGTTACCGGGCGCCTGCGTCGGCTGCTGAGCATCATCGTCCTCGGGCGCAAAACCCGCGTGCAGTTCTCCGCGCCGATTCACCTGCGCGAACTGATCGAGCACAACAAGGGCCACGAACGCACCGTGCGCATGGCCCAGCGGATCCTGCGCGTGCATTTCCGCAATCTGAAAGCAGCGGTCATCGGCCCGGACATTTCCCACCGTCGCAACCTGGTCAAAGGCCTGCTCAACCAGCCGCTGGTCAAGCAAGCGATCCTCGACGAAGCCGAGCGCGAAAACATCTCCGCGGAAAAAGCCAAGGCCCAGGCCCTGCGCTACGGCAACGAGATCGCCTCGGACTACACCTACACCGCGATCCGCTTCCTCGAAGTGGTGCTGAGCTGGTTCTGGAACAAGATCTACGACGGTATCAAGGTCAACCACATCGAAGGTGTGCAGAAAGTCGCTCAGGGTCACGAAGTGATCTACGTGCCGTGCCACCGCAGCCACATCGACTACCTGCTGCTCTCGTATTTGCTGTTCCGCAACGGCCTGACCCCGCCGCACATCGCCGCCGGGATCAACCTGAACATGCCGGTGATCGGCAGCCTGCTCCGTCGCGGCGGTGCGTTCTTCATGCGCCGCACATTCAAGGGCAATCCGCTGTACACCTCGGTGTTCAACGAGTACCTGCACACGCTGTTCACCAAAGGTTTCCCGGTCGAGTACTTCGTAGAAGGCGGCCGCTCACGCACCGGACGCATGCTGCAACCGAAAACCGGCATGCTCGCGATTACGATGCGCAGCTTCCTGCGTTCGTCGCGGATGCCGATCGTGTTTGTGCCGGTGTACATCGGCTATGAACGCGTACTGGAAGGTCGCACCTACCTCGGCGAACTGCGCGGGGCGAGCAAGAAGAAAGAGTCGATCTTCGACATTTTCAAAGTCATCGGCGCGCTCAAGCAGCGTTTCGGTCAGGTCGCCGTCAACTTCGGTGAGCCGATCAAACTGGCGGAATTCCTCGACGCCGAACAACCGGACTGGCGCCAGCAGGATCTCGGCCCGCAGTACAAACCGGCGTGGCTCAACGAAACCACCAATCGCCTCGGTGAGAAAGTCGCGCAGCATTTGAACGAAGCGGCGGCGATCAACCCGGTCAACCTGGTGGCGCTGGCACTGCTGTCGACCACGCGTCTGGCGCTGGATGATCGGGCGATGGCCCGGGTGCTCGATCTGTATCTGGCGCTACTGCGCAAGGTTCCGTACTCGCCACACACTACGCTGCCGGAAGGCGACGGCCGCGCGTTGATCGAGCATGTGAAGGACATGGATCTGCTCGCCGAGCAAAACGATGCGCTGGGCAAGATTCTCTATCTGGACGAGCAGAACGCCGTCCTGATGACTTACTACCGCAACAACGTGTTGCACATCTTCGCCCTGCCGGCGCTGTTAGCGAGTTTCTTCCAGAGTGCGTCGCGCATGAGCCGCGAACAGATCCTGCGTTACACCCGCGCGCTGTATCCGTACTTGCAGTCGGAGCTGTTCATTCGCTGGACGCTGGACGAACTGGACGGTGTGGTCGATCAATGGCTGGAAGCGTTCGTCGAGCAAGGCCTGCTGCGTTTCGAGAAGGATGTGTACCTGCGTCCGGCACCCAGTTCGCGGCATTTCGTCCTGCTGACACTGCTGTCGAAGAGCATCGCGCAGACCTTGCAGCGCTTCTACATGACCGTGTCCTTGCTGCTCAACAGCGGCCAGAACAGCATCAGCGCCGAAGAGCTGGAAGACCTCTGCACGGTCATGGCCCAGCGCCTGTCGATCCTCCATGGCCTCAACGCCCCGGAGTTCTTCGACAAGAGCCTGTTCCGCCACTTCATCCAGACCCTGCTCGACCTCGACGTGCTGCGTCGCGACGAGGCCGGCAAACTGAGTTATCACGAGCTGCTCGGCGAACTCGCCGAAGGTGCGGCCAAACGTGTGTTACCGGCGGAGATTCGTTTGTCGATCCGTCAGGTGGCTCTGCATCGCAGTGAAGATGCTGCAGAAACAGCGGTAACTGCCGAAGGCTGAAACGTGCCGATAACTAACGGAGAGCCCGCCGGGTTCTCCCGTTAGTTGATTCGTGAATAAATAGGCTCACTTTAAAAATCGCGATAAGGATATCGAGATGAGCCCGCTGCACGAACAAACTCCCATCGTCACCGTCGACTTCCGTTTGCCCCCAAACTTCCGCGCTCCTGTGGGCGGTGAGAATGAAACGGTGGTCAGCGTCAAAGTGGTTAACTCCACTTCTCCGATCAACATCAAAGACTGGCGGCACTCTTCAGTCTTCGATGTCGACTGGAAATTTTCTTTCCCGCATCACTACAGCGATGTCGGCGTGAAGTATCAGATCAACGTTCAGATGTTCCATGAGCAACAGCCTTTGCTCGTGGCGCTGGACTACTTCGTTGTCGTCAACAAAGCTCCGCACCGGCAGACGCTGCACTTGAGCCCGATCGGCTTTCTGTATGTAGAAGTTCAGGAGCCCAGTGTCGTTGCTGAACATGAAGCCGTGACGATAAGCCTGCACGATGTGGATCGTCCCGACACACAACTTGCGCGGGTCACTCACGATGAACGAGCCGCCACTTCGTTTTATCTGCAATACGATCCGGCGAGTGTTATCCCTGGCAAACGCTATGCACTAAGCGGCACTGAAAATCGCTACCACCAATCCATTCTGGTCACGCCGTGGCATGTCGAACTTGCGCCGGTTTCGCCCTCGTTGAGTTCGCGGCTATCGCAGTGGCTCTCGCAGTGGCTGGAGAAACCATTACGTTTGTTCACTGACGTTGATGGCAAAATCCGCTAGATTTCTCTTCGGCGCCGGGATTCTTCCGGCGCAAAAGTATTAGAGGTTCCGATGAAAAAACTCACCCTTCTCGCCGCCGCCACGCTGTTGAGCGCCTGCCAATCGACCACCCCCGCCGGCAAGGCCAGCCTCGATGGCGAAGTGTTCTACCTGCAACGCATCGCCCTGCCACCGAGCGCGACCCTGAGCGTGAGCCTGCAAGACGTTTCCCTCGCCGACGCCCCGGCGGTCGTGCTCGACGAGCAGAAAGGCCCGATCAAAGGCCAGGTGCCACTGCCGTTCCATTTGAGCTACGATCCGGCGCAGGTCAAACCCGGCCACCGTTATTCGGTCAGCGCGCGTATCGAAGTCAACGGTGAGCTGATGTTCATCACTACCGAAAACCACCCCGTGCAACTCGACGGCAACGACCCGCAGCCGCTGAAAATCCGCGTCGACGCGATTCGTTGATTCATTGTCCGCCACCACTTTCTGCAACAAGGAAGCCGCCATGCTCCGCCCTACCCTTCGCTTCGCCGGCCTGTGCGCCGGCCTGATGATCAGCGCCAACGCTCTGGCCCTGTCACTCAGCGACCTGTCCCAACAAGACGCCACCGGCGGCCTCAAGGATGCCCTGACCCAAGGCGCGCAAATCGCCGTCAAACAACTGGGCACCCCGGGCGGCTTCAGCAACAACCCCGACGTGAAAATCGAACTGCCGGGCAAACTCGGCAAAGCCGCGAGCAAGATGAAAGCCTTCGGCATGGGCGCCCAGGTTGAAGAACTCGAAACCGCGATGAACAAAGCGGCAGAAAGTGCAGTGACCCAAGCCCAGCCAATCCTCGTCGACGCCGTGAAAAAAATGAGCGTCGCCGACGCCAAAGGCATCCTCAGCGGCGGTACGGATTCGGCCACGCAATACCTCGACAAATCCAGCCGCGAACAGATCCGCGCCAAGTTCCTGCCGATCGTCAAACAGGCGACCGACAAAGTCGGCGTGGCGCAGAAGTACAACTCATTTGCTGGTCAGGCCGCTGCGTTTGGCGTTGTTGATGCGAAAAGCGCGAATGTCGAAAACTACGTGACCGAACAAGCGCTGAATGGCTTGTTCGAAATGATCGGCAAACAAGAAGAAACCATCCGCAAGAACCCGGCCGCTGCGGCGACGAGTCTGGCGAAGAAAGTCTTCGGCACGTTGTAACGTCCCGTGTAGGGGCTGCCGCAGGCTGCGATCTTTTGATCTTGTCTTTGCTGTCGAGCGTTGAAGATCAAAAGATCGCAGCCTTCGTCACCTCCTCCACCAAACCCGCGGCGTAGCCGCACCACTCAACAATGAGCGCAAGCTCGAGTAAAGCTTTTGATCTTGCCATGCCGGCCCCATCGGTAGGCTGAGTGGAGGGGTTGATCCGGGGGTGGGAGCGCAGCGACCGTTTGGCGCAGCCAAACACATCGAGAGGAGGTGCAGCGAAGCAAACCGTAGGCGATGCCCCCCCGGATCAATCCCGGAACGAAGGAACCCCGAGCCCCAGCGAGCGGGCCGAACGCCGGGGCCCAGCCTTTTGCTTACTTTTCGGCGCCTGGAAAAGTGAGTCGCCGTAAGGGCGAAACCGCCAGCCGCCCCACCCGCAGAAACGGATATTCACCCAAAACCCCAAGAACATGGTCGGCCCGAAGGCCGCCACGTCAAACGCAGATCAAACCTCCCGGCGAACCCGGAACCAAGCCGCATACAACGCCGGCAAAAACAACAACGTCAGCGCAGTCGCAACAATCAACCCACCCATGATCGCCACCGCCATCGGCCCAAAAAACACACTGCGCGACAACGGAATCATCGCCAGCACCGCCGCCAGCGCCGTCAACACAATCGGCCTGAAGCGTCGAACCGTAGCCTCGATAATCGCCTGCCAAGGCTTAAGCCCGGAAGCAATATCCTGCTCGATCTGATCCACCAGAATCACCGAATTGCGCATGATCATCCCCGACAACGCAATCGTCCCCAACATCGCCACAAAGCCGAACGGCTGACGAAACACCATCAAAAACAGTACCACCCCGATCAACCCCAACGGCGCCGTCAAAAACACCATCGCCGTGCGTGAAAAACTGCGCAACTGCACCATCAGCAACGTCAGCACCACGACAATGAACATCGGCACCCCGGCATTCACCGACTTCTGCCCCCGCTCGGAATCCTCCACCGTGCCACCGACATCCAACAGATAACCATCGGGCAACTCGGCGCGAATCGAATCCAGCGTCGGCATGATCTGCTTCACCAGCGTCGCCGGCTGCTCCTTGCCATAAATATCGGCACGTACGGTCACGTTCGGCAAGCGATTGCGATGCCAGATAATCCCTTCCTCAAAGCCATATTCCAGCGTGGCAATCTGCGACAGCGCCACACTGCGGCCGTTGTCCGTCGGCACCGCCAGACTCGGCAGCAACGACAATTCAGTGCGTTCATGAACCGTGCCGCGCAGCAGAATCTCGATCAATTCGTTGTCTTCGCGATACTGGCTGACACTCGAACCGGTCAACGAACTCTGCAGAAATTTCGCCAGATTCGCCGTGCTCACACCCAACGCCCGGGCACGATCCTGATCGATGTTCAGGTACACCACCTTGCTCGGCTCTTCCCAATCCAGATGCACATTGACCACATGCGGATTCTCGCGAACCTTGGCCGCGACTTTACGCGCCAGCGCACGAACTTCTTCGATGTGCTCCCCCGTCACGCGAAACTGCACCGGATAGCCAACCGGCGGGCCGTTTTCCAGGCGCGTGACCCGCGAACGCAGCGCCGGAAATTGCTCGTTAAGCGTCTCGATCAACCAAGTGCGCAGCGCCTCACGCTCTTCGATGGTCTTCGCCAACACCACAAACTGCGCGAAGCTCGCCGCCGGCAGTTGCTGATCCAGCGGCAGATAGAAACGCGGTGATCCGGTGCCGACGTAAGCCACGTAATTGTCGATGCCAGCGTGATCTTTGAGCATCGCCTCCAGCCGTTTGACTTCACCGGCGGTATTGGCCAGTGAAGCGCCTTCGGCCAGTTTCAGATCGACCATCAACTCCAGTCGATTTGAGGCCGGGAAGAATTGCTGCGGGACGAAGCGGAACAACATCACCGAGGCAATAAACAGCCCGACTGTCAGCACGATCACGGTCTTGCGATGCGCGACGCACCACTCCACCAAGCGCCGAACGCGCTGATAAAACGGCGTGCCATACGGATCCGGCTGACCGTCACCCGTGCCATGTTTGGCCGCATGAATTTTCGCCAGATCCGGCAGGAGTTTTTCCCCCAGATACGGCACAAACACCACCGCCGCGACCCATGACGCGAGCAACGCGATGGTCACCACCTGGAAGATCGAGCGTGTGTACTCGCCAGTACCGGACTGCGCCATGGCAATCGGCAAAAAGCCGGCGGCGGTGATCAATGTGCCGGTGAGCATCGGGAACGCGGTGCTGGTCCAGGCATAACTCGCCGCACGGATGCGGTCGAAGCCCTGCTCCATTTTGATCGCCATCATTTCCACGGCAATGATCGCGTCGTCCACCAGCAAACCCAGCGCCAGCACCAACGCGCCAAGGGAGATTTTGTGCAGGCCGATGCCCAGGTAATACATGCAGGCGAAGGTCATCGCCAGCACCAACGGAATGGTCAGCGCCACCACCATGCCGGTGCGCACGCCGAGGGAGAAGAAGCTCACCAGCAAGACAATCGCCAGCGCTTCGACCAGTACCTGAACAAACTCGCCAACCCCGGTTTTCACCGCTGCCGGTTGATCGGAAACCTTGCGCAATTGCATACCGGCCGGAAGGTTTTTCTGGATGCGCGAGAACTCGCCTTCCAGTGCCTTACCCAGCACCAGAATGTCGCCGCCATCCTTCATCGCCACCGCCAGCCCAATCGCGTCTTCGCCCATGAAGCGCATGCGCGGCGCCGGAGGATCGTTGAAACCGCGACGCACATCGGCGACATCGGAGATCCGAAACGTACGATCACCGACGCGGATCGGGAAGTTTTTTATCTCGTCGACCGTCTGAAAATTCCCCGAGACCCGTAGCTGCAAGCGCTCACTGCCGGTTTCGAAGAACCCGGCGGTCGACACCGCGTTCTGCTCTTGCAGCGCCTGTTGCACCGCCGCCAGCGGCAAGCCGAGGGTCGCCAGTTTGACGTTGGACAGTTCGACCCAGATCTTCTCGTCCTGCAAACCGAGCAAGTCGACCTTGCCGACATCCTTGACCCGTTGCAGCTGGATCTGGATGCGATCGGCGTAATCCTTGAGCACCGCGTAATCGAAACCGTCGCCGGTCAGCGCATAGATATTGCCGAACGTGGTGCCGAATTCATCGTTGAAAAACGGCCCCTGAATGTCCGGCGGCAAGGTCTGGCGAATATCACTGACCTTCTTGCGCACCTGGTACCAGAGGTCGGGGATTTGCTTGGAGTGCATCGAGTCGCGGGCAATGAACGTGACTTGCGATTCACCGGGGCGCGAGAACGACACGATGCGCTCGTCCTCGCCGGTTTCCATCAGTTTCTTTTCGATGCGTTCGGTGACCTGACGCGAGACTTCCTGCGCGGTCGCTCCCGGCCAGCGGGTCTGGATGACCATGGCTTTGAAAGTAAACGGCGGGTCTTCGCTCTGGCCGAGTTTGGTGTAGGACAACGCACCGACGATGGCCAGCAAAAGCATCAGGAACAGTACGATCTGGCGATTACGCAGCGCCCATTCGGAAAGGTTGAAGCGCATCGGGGCTTACTCCTTGTCCGCCAGATTGACCACACGGTTGGAGCGATCCACCGGACGCACCTGCTGCCCTTCGAGCAACACATGCACGCCCGCGGCTACCACCCAGTCACTGGCGTTCAAACCTTCGAGCACCGGCACGCTTTTCTCACCGAACGGGCCGATGCGCACCGGGGTTTTCTTCAGGGTGTTGTTGCCGTTGACGACCCAGACGTAGGTTGCACCGTTTTCCGCGGTGAGTGCCGAGAGCGGCACCGACAGGGAAACGCTGTCAGCCGATTGCACAAACACACGAGCGCTCTGGCCCAGTTCGGCCGGGACTTTGCCGCCGGTGAAGGAAATACGCGCCGCAAAGGTGCGTGAGCGTGGATCGGCAGCGGGCGACAATTCGCGGATCTTCCCGGCGAAGCGCTGGTTTTGCTGGGTCCACAATTCGACTGTCACCGGCTGACCGACCTTGAAGCGGCCGAAGCTCTGCTCCGGCAGGCTGATCAGCACTTCGCGCTCGCCATCGGTGGCGAGGGTAAACACGGTTTGCCCGGCGGCGACGACCTGTCCAACCTCGACCGAGCGCTTGGCCACCACGCCATCCTGCGGCGCACGCAGCACCGCGTAACTGGCCTGATTGGTCGAAACGTTGAATTCAGCTTTGATTTGTTTGAGACGGGCTTCACCGGAGCGGTAAAGGTTTTCGGCATTGTCGTAGGCCGAGCGGCTGACCATCTGCCGATCCATCAGGGTCTTGTAGCGATCACGCTCGGTACGCACCAGATTGAGATTGGCTTCGGCGGCAGCGACCTGGGCGCGGGTGGCTTCCAGTTGCAGGCGCACATCCTGCGGGTCGAGTTCGGCGAGCGGTTGATCGGCCTTTACACGCTGACCTTCATCGACCAGTCGTCGGCTGACTTTGCCGCCAATGCGGAAAGCCAGATCGGGTTCGTAACGGGCACGCACTTCGCCCGGATAACTTTCCATCGCCTGCGCCGAAGGCTCTGGCTGCACCACCATGGCCGGTCGCACGGTGACTTGCGTCGCCTCTTCCTGACCACACGCTGACAAAAGGAACGCCAGACTTACTGGCAACGCGAGGGACAACGCATGGCGGAACATGGTGACGGACCTTTCGCTAATGGTGCTTGGAATAATTATACTGGCGGGTATGTTATTAATAGCAAACTCACCAGTCCAGTATTAAAAGCGAAGAATGTCGAACAATCTTTCAGCTCCAAACGGTCCGGGCCGCCCCAAGGATCTGGCCAAGCGCCAGGCGATCCTCGAGGCGGCGAAAATTCTGTTTCTGAGTCATGGCTATGCCAACACCAGCATGGACGCGGTCGCCAGCGAAGCCGGCGTGTCGAAGCTGACGGTCTACAGCCATTTCAACGACAAGGAGACGCTGTTCTCCGCCGCCGTGGTGGCCAAATGCGAGGAGCAGTTACCGCCGCTGTTCTTCGAATTGCCCGAAGGCATTGCCGTGGAAAATGTGTTGCTGAACATTGCCCGAGGCTTTCATCAACTGATCAACAGCGATGAGTCGGTGAATCTGCACCGTTTGATCATGGCGTTGGGGGTTCAGGATCCGAAACTGTCGCTGATCTTCTTCGAGGCGGGGCCGCAGCGCATGGTGCAGGGCATGGAGCGGTTGCTGACGCAGATCCATGACAGCGGCGTGCTGAGCATCGACCTGCCGCGCAATGCAGCCGAGCATTTCTTTTGCCTGATCAAGGGCGCGGGGAATTTTCGGCTGTTGTATGGGTGTGGGGAGCCGTTGACTGAAGAGGCAGCGGAAAGCCATGTGCAGGAAGTTGTAGCGTTGTTTATGCGCGCCTATCGGCCTTGATTTCTGCGGTGTCGGCACTGACGCCATCGCTGGCAAGCCAGCTCCCACAAGGATTTGGGTGTGATCACAAATCGTGTACACACCACCAAACCCTGTGGGAGCTGGCTTGCCAGCGATGAGCGCGACTCGGTATCAAACCTTGAGCGCTTTCTTCGGGTAGATATCGTATCGACTGGATTTGCCATCCAGCGCATGACTCGGCTTCGGCCCCGCAATACACGGTGCCTTGCGCGGTCGCTTGACCACCACCCGGTGCGTCGCCAGCGCCAACGCGGCTTCGAGCAGCGCCGGCGCATCCGGATCATCACCCACTAACGGCCGGAACAGGCGCATTTCCTTCTTCACCAGCGCAGTCTTCTCCCGGTGCGGAAACATCGGGTCGAGGTAGATCACCTGCGGCGGTTCACCCTCCCAGTTCTGCATGACCTCAATGGAATTGCCCTTGAGCAATTTCATCCGCGCCACGATCGGCGCGACATCGAAATCTTCCGCGCCGCGCGCCAGACCATCTTCCAGCAAGGCGCCAATCAGCGGCTGGCGCTCGATCAGGCTCATCTCGCAACCCAGGCTCGCCAGCACAAACGCACCCTTGCCCGGCCCCGCCGTGGCATCCAGCACGCGTGGGCGCACGCCTTGGGCAATGCCGACAGCCTTGGCGATCATCTGCCCGCTGCCGCCACCGTACAAACGCCGATGCGCCGCGCCGCCTTCAACGAAGTCAACGCGCACCGGCCCAGGTGCATCCGGGCCGAGCTGTTGCAGCTGCAAACCCTGCTCGCCGACCTGCAAGGCAAACTCGCCGTCCGCGACTTGCAGCGGCAAGCCGAGACGCTCGGCCCACTGTTCGGCTTGCGCTTCAAACGTCGGGCCGAGGGCCTGAACATGGATGCGGCAGGCCGCGGGTTGCTCAATCATGGAAAACACGCTCAAAAATTCAAGGAGCGGCAAAAACCGCCGATAACTCATTCAACGCGCATTTTGCCAGAGCTGAGCGTCAACCGAAAAAAATGTCAGGCATTCTTCCCACATCGATTGGCTACATCTCGCCCCATGGCGACTTTAGCCGTCAAAACACTCAAGCACTGAGCGGCGTCAGTCACCTGTGGCAGGATTTCTTCGCCCAGGCGCGGGCTGAACAGTCGAGTGAAGTGGCGCCAGCCTGCGGCCCATTTCCCCCGGTTGACCTGAACAGCCCGGAAGAACCGACCGTCGGCAGCGAGCGGCACGCGCATATCGTCAGCCAGCGCGAATGCGATGTGGTCGAGACCGAAGTACGCCCGCCAGAGCCGCTGTCCCTGCCGATCGCCGAATTCGAAATGGAACTGCTGGACAAGCCGTTCCCGGCGTTTGCGCCTGAAGAACTCAAAGCTCAGCAAGAGCAACAGGATTTCGACAGCAGCTGGGTTCGTCCTGTCGTGATCAACAATGGTCACCCGCCCCCAGAGCCCGGCCCTGCGCCGCAGAAGAACCCCCTGTCCCTGCCGATGGCCGTTTTCGATCTGGATCTGCTGAAAAAGCTTTCCCCGCCGTTCCCTGCGGAAGAAATCGTCGAGCAACAGAAAGCTCTGGACTTCGATAACGGCTGGGCTCGTCCGATCGTTCTGCAGAACCTGCGCCTCGCCGCTTAACCTTCAGCGACACACGCTCCAGCGTCCGACATCGACATGAAAGTGATTGCGATGGGCGGCGTTGTAATCCGGACTCAAGACCACACTGAACGCATCGCAGGCGCCGTCACGCACCTTGCGCAAAAACTGCGCGTCCTGATTTTGCTTCGGCCAGTCCTTGAGTACGCTGATGCTGCGCCCGTCGGCCAGACGAAACCCGGCAATATCCAGCGCATCGGCGCTGGCGTGGCGGCTTAGCGCCCCGCTTTCGCGGTTGTAGACGTTGCGACAAGCGAAGCTGCCAAGATGATCGACACGCGCGACCTTCTGCCCGTAAACAGATTGTGCGGCGGGTTGCAGGGTGTGGTGTTCGAACATCGCGTAGGCCACCGCCAACGGACAACTGGCGAGGAAACTGCTGCTCAGCGCCACCTCACCGCCCTGCACGCGCAAGGCGCCGATCAGCGGGCACTTGGCACCCGGGCTGGCGGATTGTTGCGTAACGCGAAGGTCAGAGCTGCTCAATGCCTGGGCGCAGAGTTCAGGGTCACTGCGCAAGCGCATCAGCTTGTAGCCGGTCAGCCAGTTGGGCGCGGCTTTGACGTCCAGTGGCGCCCAAGGATTCCATTGCGACGGGACCTCGAGCCAACCGCGCCAGACACTGACCGCAGCGCCGCCAATCATCAGCAGCACCAGCCAGAAAATCCATCGCCCCATGCTCAGCCTTTGAAAAACTGATTGGCCTTGGCGTACGGCATCGACTGCGAGGTAAAGCCGAACGTGCCGGAGTGCTGGATTTCTTCAGCGGCGCGGAAGAATTCACCGAACGCCGCCAGCGCCAGTGCCGATCCGGTGCTGATGCGGCGCACGCCCATTTCTGCCAGCTCCTGCACGGTCAGCTTCAAGCCGCCGGACATCAACACATTCACCGGTTTCGGCGCAACCGCACGCACCACCGCCAACACTTCTTCGGCGCTGCGCAAACCCGGCGCGTACAGCACATCGGCGCCAGCCTCGGCGAAAGCCTGCAAGCGGCGGATGGTGTCGTTGATATCGGGATTGCCGTGCAGATAGTTTTCCGCGCGTGCCGTCAGGATGAAGGGGAATGGCAACGTGCGCACGGCGGCGACGGCGGCTTCGATGCGCGCCACGGCATGTTCGAAGCAATAGATCGGCGCATCCGGGCGTCCCGTCGCGTCTTCGATCGAACCACCAACCGCGCCCGCTTCGGCGGCACGCAACAAGCTTTTCGCGGACTCGGTCGGGTCATCAGAAAAGCCGTTTTCCAGATCCACAGCCACCGGCAAATCGGTCGCAGCGACAATCGCGCGGACATTGTCCAGAGTCTCATCCAGACTCAACGCACCATCGGCCTTGCCCTGGGAAAACGCATAACCGGCGCTGGTCGTCGCCAAGGCCTGATAGCCGAGGCTGGCGAGCATCTTCGCCGAGCCCGCATCCCAGGGATTGGGGATGACGAAAATCTCCGGACGCTCATGCAGCGCTTTGAAGGCGTGGGCTCTAACGGTTTGCGCGTCCATCGGCAGGCTCCGGGGCAGGAAAAAAAACCGCCTCAGAGCAGGCCAAGTTGCTCGGCGGCGGGTTCTCTGTATAGCTCAGGCAGCGCAGGCAAGCCAGGCAAACGTTGCATCAATTTTGCGTGAAAACGTTGCGCCAGCTTGGCCGCCAACAGGTTGTCGGCGGTGTGCAGGAAGATGTAAGGCGTGCGCCCCTCCTCGATCCACTCGGCGATTTTCGCCACCCATGGCACGAGGAAAGTGTCGTTGGCTTCAAGCTCGGGATGGCCGATGAAGCGCACTTGCGGCCATTGCGTGAACGCCGCCGGACGCGTCGGCACTCGGGGCTTTTTCGATTGCGCGTGGATCACCGAAGACTCGGTCGACAGGCAGCTGAACAATGCCCGCGGGTCGAGGCAAATTCGCTCGACACCACGATCCAGCAACAGCCGATTGAGCAAGCGTTCGCTCTCCCCTTTGGCGAAGAGCTGTTCATGCCGTACTTCCACCGCCAGTGGGCAATCCAGCGCATCGATGAACGCAGCCAGTTCGGGCAGCCGATGCGGCGTGAAACTTTTCGACAACTGCAGCCACAGCGGCGAAACACGCTGACCGAGTGGCTTGAGTAATTGCAGAAAGGTTTCGGCGGCGGTCAGTTGATCGCGCAGGTCGCCACTGTGGCTGATGTCGCCGGGGAATTTGGCGGTGAAACGAAAGTGTTCGGGCATGACCTCAGCCCAACGCTGCACGGTAGCGGGCGACGGGCTGGCGTAGAAAGTCGTGTTGCCTTCGACAGCGTTGAATACTTGCGCATAAAGACCGAGGAAGTCAGAGGTCTTGGCGTCTACCGGGTACAGATACTCGCGCCAGGCGTTTTCGCTCCAGGACGGACAACCGAGGTAGTAAGGCAGATCCATCAGATGTACAGATCAAGGCCCAGCACGTCCGCATCCCAATCGACAAAACCGGCGGTACTCAGGTAGCTGGCGAGGGCCATGGCTACGCTCTTTTTCATCGCACGGTGGTAGATCATGTCTTGCTGACGGGCAGGCAGATTGGCGAGGCGTTGTGCGGAGGCTTTGGCAGCACGGGCGGCCATTTGCTCTTCAGTCGGGAATTCCAGCTCGCCATCGATATCGTCGACGGATTCATCCAGCGCCGCATTGCCTTTGCGAGGCTTGCGCTTGATGGGGTAAGACTGAGAGGAAAGGCCGTCTATACGCATAATTTCATGCTCGGTATCGATGATGGCAATTTAGCGGCACCTGACCGACTTAGCAAATCGCCGAGTGATAACTAGAACACATAAAGCGCAAAAGGTTTAAAACCGGAGGGTGGAAACTGACGATTGGTGTTTTGAAAATCAAAAGATCGCAGCCTGCGGCAGCTCCGACATGTGTACCTGTGTAGGAGCTGCCGCAGGCTGCGATCTTTTAAAGGCTCAGCGAGCTTTGGGGGTGGCGACTTTGTCGCGCAGGTAAACCGGTTGCGCATCATCCGCCGGGATCGATTCGCCGCGTTCCCAGGCGAAGCGCGCCAGGGTCAACAGGTCTTCGGCGTGCGGCAGCATGCCGGCGTCGGAGCCGGTCAGTTGGACGGCGATGCGCTCGGCATAACCCCAACCGGTGCCGGCACCGAACCACTCGCCACTGGCATCCGCTGGCAACGCCGCCGCTTCCGGCGGCAACACCGCTTCGGCACCCACAAGACGCATCTCCCCTGCGGTCTCGCGATAGCAGCCCCAATACACTTCATCCATCCGTGCATCGATGGCCGCCGCGACCTGGCTCACGCCATGCTCACGCAACGCCCGCTGCGCCAGCACCGCCAGGTTGGACACCGGCAACACCGGGCGCTCCAGCGCAAACGCCAGCCCCTGCACCACACCAATGGCAATCCGCACGCCGGTAAACGCGCCAGGCCCGCGACCGAAGGCAATCGCGTCGACCGCTTGCAACGTCGTGCCAGCGTCGGCCAGCAATTGCTGGATCATCGGCAGCAGCTTCTGCGCGTGCAGGCGCGGGATCACCTCGTAATGGCTCGTGACCTTGCCGTCATGCAGCAAGGCAACGGAGCAAGCTTCAGTCGCGGTGTCCAGGGCCAGCAAGGTGCTCATCGATGTTTCCAAAACAGGGGTGGGAAAAAGTGCGTCAGTATAAACAACTACGGCCCGCAAGCGGGCCGTGGATGATGCAGCCGATCAGACTTTTCAGCTCAGCGCGGCCAGCACCTTGGCGGTGATCGCATCAACCGAACCAACGCCCGGAATGTGGCTGTACTTCGGCTTGCCAGCGTTCTTGGCGGACAGGCTCTGGTAGAACTCCACCAGCGGCTTGGTCTGCGAGTGGTAGACCGACAGGCGATGACGCACGGTTTCTTCTGTGTCGTCCTTGCGCTGTACCAGCTCTTCGCCGGTGATGTCGTCTTTGCCGGCGATTTTCGGCGGGTTGTAGACGATGTGGTAAACGCGGCCGCTGGCTTCGTGAACACGACGGCCGGCGATGCGTTGAACGATTTCTTCGTCTTCAACAGCGATCTCAACCACTGCATCCAGCTCAACGCCGGCAGTGACCAGTGCTTCAGCCTGCGGAATGGTGCGCGGGAAGCCGTCGAACAGGAAGCCGTTGGCGCAGTCTGGCTGAGCGATACGGTCCTGAACCAGTGCGATGATCAGGTCATCCGACACCAGGCCGCCGGCATCCATGATGCTCTTGGCTTGCACGCCCAGCGGAGTACCGGCCTTGACCGCTGCACGCAGCATGTCGCCAGTGGAAATTTGTGGAATGCCGAATTTTTCGGTGATGAACTTTGCCTGAGTACCTTTACCGGCCCCGGGAGCTCCCAGCAGAATGACGCGCATTAGATGTGCTCCTCAATTTTTTTATAAAAAGCTTTTACAAAACAAAGGATTCGCCTCTTGGGACGAATCCTGAAAATACGGGTCGTGGCCGCAGAAACGGCCAAAGGCTGATCAAGATACACAGCAGGCTGCGCCCACACAAGACGCCAAAAGTCGGAGAAACCGACGGCCCCCGCGACCTTGCGACGCGGTAACCCAAGTCGCAACCCCATCATTAACTGTCGCCTGACGGCACTTTCGCCTGTCAGGCCAAGCGGCAACCGATGCATGTTGCCGGTGCCGCGCGCCACGCCAAAAACCTTAGCCGGTATTGCGCAAACCGGCGGCAATCCCCGCCACAGACACCAGCAACGCCTGTTCCACCGGGCTGCCCTGCTCGACATCCTGTTGCCGCGAACGGGCCAGCAACTCGGCCTGCAATAGATGTAGCGGGTCGAGGTAAGTGTTGCGCAGACGGATGAATTCGAGGGTGTCCGGGCTATGCGCCAGCAGCTGCGACTGACCGGTCAGGCCGAGCACTACCGCGCACGCCTGCGACAATAGGTCGCGTAACTGCGCGCCCAACGGCAGCAGATCCGGCTCGACCAGACGCTGATCGTAGGACAACGCAATGTCGGCGTCGGCCTTGGCCAGCACCATTTCGAGCATATCAATACGGGTGCGGAAGACCGGCCACTGCTCGCGCATCTGCCCGAGCAACTCGCCTTCGCCGCGCTCCAGCGCCTTGCTCAACGCAGATTCCCAACCGAGCCACGCTGGCAACATCAAGCGCGTTTGTGTCCAGCCGAAGATCCACGGGATCGCCCGCAGGCTTTCGATGCCACCGGCACGGCGTTTGGCCGGACGACTGCCGAGCGGTAAACGTCCCAGTTCCTGCTCCGGTGTGGACTGGCGGAAATACTCGACGAACTGCGGATTTTCCCGCACCACCTGACGGTAAGCACTGACACCGTCAGCCGCCAATTCGTCCATCAAATGGCGCCATTCAGGGGTCGGTGGCGGTGGTGGCAGCAGCGTTGCTTCAAGCACCGCCGCCAGATACAGATTGAGGTTTTGCTCGGCGATGTCCGGCAGGCCGAATTTGAATCGAATCATTTCCCCCTGCTCGGTGGTGCGGAAACGCCCCGCCACCGATCCCGGCGGCTGCGACAGAATCGCCGCATGCGCCGGGCCACCGCCCCGTCCGACGGTGCCGCCGCGACCGTGGAACAACAGCAATTCAACTTGCTGTTCGCGACAGATCTCCACCAGGCGTTCCTGCGCACGGTATTGCGCCCAGGCCGCCGCCGTGGTGCCGGCGTCCTTGGCCGAGTCGGAGTAGCCGATCATCACTTCCTGCGGGCCTTGCAGCCGTGCGCGGTAGCCCGGCAGCAGCAACAGCCGCTCCATCACCGGCCCGGCATTGTCGAGGTCGGCGAGGGTTTCGAACAGCGGCACCACACGCATCGGCCGCAACACGCCGGACTCTTTGAGCAGCAGTTGCACGGCGAGCACATCGGAAGCGGCGCCAGCCATGGAGATCACGTAGGAACCGAGCGATGCACCCGGTGCGGCGGCGATTTCCTTGCAGGTGTCGAGCACTTCTGCAGTGTCGGCTGATGGCTTGAAATGCGCTGGCAGCAAAGGCCGACGATTGCTCAGTTCGCGGGTCAGGAAAGTGATGCGCTGTTCTTCATCCCAATCTTCATAGCGACCGAGACCGAGGTAATCGGTGATTTCGGTCATCGCCGAGCTGTGTCGCGACGAATCCTGGCGTACATCGAGACGCACGAGGAACAAGCCGAAGGTCACCGCCCGACGCAGGCAATCGAGCAGCGGGCCGTCGGCGATCACGCCCATGCCGCATTCGTGCAGCGAGTTGAAGCACAGCTCCAGCGGATCGAGCAGATCGCGGTTGTTGTGCAGCACATCAGCCGGCGCAGGCGTTGGAGCGGTCAGCGCAGCATGTGCCCAGTTGCGCGTCGCACGCAGGCGTTCACGCAGTTGTTTGAGCACCGCGCGATACGGTTCGGCGCTGTCGCCAGCCTTGGCTTTCAACGCATCGCTGGCTTGCTGCATCGACAACTCGGCAGCCAAATGATCGACATCACGCAGGTACAAATCGGCGGCCATCCAGCGCGCCAGCAGCAACACTTCGCGGGTTACCGCAGCGGTGACGTTGGGGTTGCCGTCACGGTCGCCGCCCATCCACGACGCGAAGCGAATCGGCGCCGCCTCCAACGGCAAGCGCAGGCCGGTCGCTTCATGCAAAGCCTTGTCGGCCTTGCGCATATGGTTGGGGATCGCTTGCCACAGCGAATGTTCGATCACCGCGAAACCCCACTTGGCTTCATCGACCGGCGTCGGGCGCGTGCGGCGGATTTCTTCGGTGTGCCAGGCTTCGGCGATCAGCCGCTGCAGGGTGTTCTGGATCTGTTCGCGTTCGGCTGTGGTCAGGTCGCGATGATCTTGCGCGGCGAGTTGCCCGGCGATGGCGTCGTACTTCTGGATCAGCGTGCGCCGCGCTACTTCGGTGGGGTGCGCGGTCAGCACCAGCTCGATTTCCAGCCGTGACAGTTGACGTGCCAGCGACTCGGCGCTGTGACCTTCGTTGCGCAAACGCGCAAGCAATTCCGGCAACACGCGGGATTCGAACGGCGCCGGCTGCGACTCTTCGCGCCGATGGATCAACTGATACTGCTCGGCGATATTCGCCAGGTTGAGAAACTGGTTGAACGCCCGCGCCACGGGGAGCAATTCGTCCTCGCTCAATTGATTGAGGCTGGCGCTCAGTTCAGCGTCCATCGAGCCACGCCGGTCGGCCTTGGCGCCCTTGCGAATCTGCTCGATCTTGTCGAGAAACGCCTCGCCGTACTGATCTCGAATGGTGTTGCCCAACAGCTCTCCGAGCAGGTGAACGTCTTCGCGCAAGCGTGCATCAATATCGGTCATCAGCAATTCCCCAGCAGTAATCCGGACGGCTTAGAAACGAGTGCATGACCTAGAGAGTGCCGCTCTACGACGCTTCTTACAAGCATCCGACCAAGGGACTTTAAACCTTGTGGGTGAAAGCTAGTATCAACAGTAAGCCGTACAACGGCTTGCCGCCGGCGCTGCCGGACACTCACCCAGGCCTGCCAAGAGCAGGCGCGAAATGAGGTCATCATGAAAATTCGTGAACTCGCCCAGCATTGGGAAGAAAACGCCAAGGGTCGCCTGACCGACACTGGCTACACGATTCATCTGGACGTTGAAGCCGCTGCGCGTCTGGCAGCGATTGCCGAGATGTACCCCAAACGGCATGCCGAAGAGCTGCTCGGCGAATTGATCGGCGCAGCCCTTGAAGAGTTTGAAGCGAGCCTGCCGTATGTGAAGGGTTCGACGGTGGTGGCGACCGATGAGGAAGGTGATCCGTTGTATGAGGATGTCGGGCCTACGCCTCGTTTTCTGGCGTTGTCGCGCCGGCACTTGCATGACCTCTCGGCTGTTGAAGGCAAGCCAAAACACTGACACAACACACATCAAACTGTAGGAGTGAGCCTGCTCGCGATGGTGGTTTTTCATTCAACATTTTTGTTGTCTGATACGACGCCATCGCGAGCAGGCTCACTCCTACAGGGATTGTATTTCTGCCTTAAAATCGCCGTATTTTCGGTATTAGAAATCCCCGCGCGTACCGCTCCATCCCGCCAAAGTTCCCGCTTTAGAGCCCTGTCCATTCGGTCAAAAAATATTTTGGCGATAGGCCATCTTTTCTGAACTTTTGAAAAACGCCTCCGGTCGGAAGCTGTAACCACGCCTGGAACGAGCGTTTCAAATAACGCACTTGGATACGACATTTTCGGCTCCTCGACCAGGATGGATTCAGATGTTTTCAGGAGATGCCCAATGGAGTTGAAGACCATGAAAAACCAAACCTCGTTTACCCACCTGCGCGGTCTGAAACTGGCGGCTCTGGCCATCGGCACCAGCTTCGTACTGGCCGGTTGCGCCGGTAACCCACCGACCGAGCAATACGCCGTGACTCAATCGGCAGTGAACAGCGCGGTCAGCGCCGGCGGTACCGAATTCGCTGCCGTTGAGATGAAGCAGGCGCAGGACAAACTGAAACAAGCCGAAATCGCCATGCATGACAAGAAGTATGACGAAGCGCGCACTCTGTCCGAGCAAGCCGAGTGGGACGCTCGCGTAGCCGAACGCAAGGCTCAGGCCGCAAAAGCCGAACAGGCTGTGAAGGATTCCCAGAAAGGTGTTCAGGAACTGCGTCAGGAAAGTCAGCGCACCGTGCAGTAAGCGCGCATCCCGATGGCAACGCTGAAACTTTATCGATAGAAAGGACGAAAAATTATGCGTAAGCAACTGATGATTCCAGCTCTTCTGGCCGCAAGTGTCGCTCTGGCTGCCTGCTCGACTCCACCTAACCCGAATCTGGAACAGGCACGCACCAACTACGCCGGCCTGCAAGCCAACCCGCAAGCGAGCAAAGTCGCGGCGCTGGAAACCAAAGACGCCAGTGATTACCTCGACAAGGCCGACAAGGCTTATCTGGACAAGCAAGACGCAGCCAAGGTCGACCAACTGGCCTACCTGACCAACCAGCGCGTGGAAGTGGCCAAGCAGACCATCGCCCTGCGCACCGCTGAAAACAATCTGAAGAACGCTGCAGCCCAACGTGCCCAGGCGCGTCTGGATGCGCGTGATCAGCAGATCAAACAGCTGCAGGACAGCCTGAACGCCAAGCAGACCGATCGCGGTACGCTGGTGACCTTCGGCGACGTGCTGTTCGCCACCGACCGTGCCGACCTGAAATCCAGCGGTCTGGTCAACATCAACAAACTGGCGCAGTTCCTTCAGGAAAACCCGGATCGCAAAGTGATCGTCGAGGGTTACACCGACAGCACCGGTACTGCGAGCCACAACCAGACTCTGTCTGAACGTCGCGCCAATTCCGTACGTACCGCTCTGGTGAAAATGGGCGTTGATCCCGCGCGCATCGTCGCTCAGGGTTATGGCAAGGAATACCCGGTTGCCGAGAACGGCAGCGTCTCCGGCCGTGCGATGAACCGTCGTGTGGAAGTGACCATTTCCAACGACAACCAGCCGGTTGTGCCACGTTCGGCGGTCAGCTCGAACTAAGCGCCCTGCTGTAACGCAAAAGCCCCGCCTGACTGAGTCACGCGGGGCTTTTTTAGATCAAAAGATCGCAGCCTTCGGCAGCTCCTACATTGGAATGAGTTTCCTGTAGGAGCTGCCGAAGGCTGCGATCTTTTGCTTTTAAGGCTGGAGTTTTTGCGGGGTCTCTTCACCCATGCAGCGCACGGCTTTCTTCTGCGCGTTGATCAGTACACCGGTCAAGCCTTTCTGCTCGGTATCGAACAACACCAGCACGCCATCGATGCACTGCGCCACTTGCGGCGCCGGGTCGAGCGAGACTTTGTAGTCTTCGCCCGGCACGGTCTTGAGCATGGTGAAGTCGTTGAGCAGCAACGCATCCTCGGGTTTGGCGAAATGCAGGTAACCGTAGTACCACAACGCCCCGACGGTGCCGAGGATGCTGCAGATACCGGTGATGATCAGCGGGATGGCGTTACGTTCTTCACTCATTGCGGACTCTCATCTTCAGAATTCGGGGGTGTCGGGTAATTGGGGATTTCGCCGAGGCGGCGCAGGCCGTTGAAATGCTCGGGATCGTCCAGATAGCGCAGCATCACCTGGCGCCACACCGGATCACCGAAGGTCTGCACATGGCCGCCACGGGTCAGTTGCAGCACCCGCGGGGGCGGCGCAGCTTGATACAGGCGGATGCCGTTGGAAAGCGGCACCAGCGGATCGTCAATGCTGTGAAAGATCAGCTTCGGCACGCCGTTGAGCTGCGGCATCGAATGGATTGCGCTGTCACTGTCCGGCACCAGCCACGACAGTGGCACCTGGAACGGCCAGGTCAGCCACGAGGTGCTGAGCGCGTATTGGCCGACGCTGCGATAGCTGGCGGGTACACCATCGAGCACCAAGGCCTTGAGCTGTTTCTGCCGCTCTGGATGCTGCACCAGCCAATGCACGGCCATCGAACCGCCGAGGCTCTGACCGAGCAGAATCAGCGGCTTGCCTTTGACATCCGGCGCCTTGTCGAGCCAAGCGAACGCGGCGTCGATGTCCTGATAGATCGCCGGCAAACTCGGCTTGCCCTCGGACAGGCCATAACCGCGATAGTCCACCAACAGCACCTGATAGCCGTTTTTTGGCAACCACCAACTGCCGCCGAGATGCATCGGCAGATTGCCGCCGTTACCGTGCAGGTGCAGCACGGTGCCTTTGACCTCGACGCCGGGTTTGGCCGGCAGCCACCAGGCGTTGAGCTTGAGGCCATCCGCCGTGACCAGCGTAACGGTGCGGTATTCGAGCCTGGCTTTTTCCGGGGTGAACATCTGCCCCGGTTCGGGGTAGAACAACAAAGAGCTGCAACCGCTGAGGGTCAGAAGCAGGCAGATGATGCCGAGGATTCTCATCCGGTGAAACCTCGCAAAAATTCAGGTTCAGATCGTTCCCACGCTCTGCGTGGGAATGCATCCCGTGACGCTCTGCGTCACAGTGGACGCGGAGCGTCCATGGCGGCATTCCCACGCGGAGCGTGGGAACGATCGGTCTGTAGTGGGCTAGAGGATGTTGGAGTAATCCGCTTCGATCCGGTCCAGGCTCAAATGATTGAGGAAATTGGAGAAACACATCCACGCCGACAACGCATTCATGTCGCGGAACTGCTCCGGCAGATACTTAGGCGGCACCACCAACCCTTCATCCACCAATTGACGCAACGTACGCATGTCTTCCAGCGTGGTCTTGCCGCAGAACAACAGCGGGATCTGCTCAAGCTTGCCCTTACGCACGGCCAACTGAATGTAGTTGTAAACCATGATAAAGCCCTTGAGGTAGGACAAGTCTTTGGTGAATGGCAGACCGTTCGGTGTCGATCCACGGAAAACACGACTGGCGTTGCCGTAGCTTTCCGCCATTTCGAAGCCCTGCTCGCGGAAGAATTCGAATATCTGCAGGAAGTCGGCGCCCTCCTCGACCATATGAATGGCGCGGGTGCGGTTGGTCAGTTTGCGCAGACGGCTTGGGTAGGAAGCAAAGGTGATGATCTCCATCAGGATCGCCAGGCCTTCCTGGGTCACCGTCGAAGATGGCGGGCCTTTGGACAGGAAGGTGCAGATTGGCTGGTTCAGACCATTGAGCGTGGTGCCGACGTGCACCAGGCCTTCGTGAACTTCCAGCGCGCGCACGTCGCGATCGTTGAACATCGCGTCGGTGCGGATCTTGATGTAATCCGCGCCCGCCGCCGCGTCAGCGACGATGCCGTCGGACTCGAACACGCGAATGGTTTCTTCAGCTTCACCGAACACCTTGTTCAGACGGGTCTGCAGCAGATGCACCGCGTCTTTGGCGGTGAGGACTTTTGGCTCATCCTTCAGATCGCCACGGCCATCGATGTTGTTCAAATAGTCGGACATCATCAGGCCGAGGTCAGCCAGGGTCGGGTCGCCGGCGTGGAAGGCATCGGAGGCGGCGCCGTACAGCTCCTGCGAGATCAGGCCGAAATCCTCGGTGCCGCGCGCTTCGAGCATGCGCACCACCATGCGGTATTCCTTGCACATGCGCCGCATGATCTGCCCGACCGGGTTGAACTGGCCGAGCTGGCGGGTGATGTCACGCTCGATGTTCTGGAATTCCAGTTTGACCTTGCTTGAATCGAAACTCAGTGGCCGATTGAGGTAGTAGTCGCGATCCACCGCCGGCATTTCCTTGCCTTTGGCCTTGAGGAAGCCCTTGCGGATGTTCTCGTCCCACTTGACCGCGTCGAGCACACGGATCGGTGTCTGCGCCAGCACAATGCGGTCGGACAACATGCGTATCGTCTGCTGGTAATCGTCCACCCGAAACTCCTGTAGAAAACCTGACGTAATGAATTATTGGGCGCGGGTCTGGCGCTGGTAGCGCACGGCTTCAACGAAGACATCGGAATTGGCCGGATCGTCGAGGTAAGCAAAGACCTTGTCGAGACTGCTGTCGACTTGCACACCGTCGCCATCGTCGGTCTGGAAGGCCTGACCGTCGAGGTTTTTTTGTTTGATCGCCTGGTTGATCTGCTCAAGGTCGAGGTTATAGACCACCAGTTCGTGTTTATCGGTGAGTTCGAAACCGGCGATGGTGTAGTGGCCGCCGTACTGCGCCGGGACTTTCGCCGACAGGTACCAGCGGCTGCCGTGGCGCGAGACGGTGAACGGATAGGCTTCGCGTTCACGGGGCTTGGCCTTGAAGTACGTGACGGCCTGATAGCGATCGTTGCCCAGGCGCGTCAGCTCAAGGTTCATCGGCTCGCCCCAGGCATTGGTGCTCGACCATTTGCCGAGCAAGCCCTTGGGCGCCGGGTCAGTAGTGGCCAGCGGTTCCTTGAAGGTCACCAGACAGCCGCTGAGCAGCAGGAACGACAAGGCGATCAGCACGCCACGCCAGGCTTTCATTCAATACTCCCTGTGAACATTCGCCGCCCTCATGGTGATCGATCGTTCCCACGCTCTGCGTGGGAATGCATCCACTGACGCTCTGCGTCATGTCGGCAAGGGACGCGGAGCGTCCCGGGCGGCATTCCCACGCAGAGCGTGAGGAACGATCAGCGCAGTTCAGACCGATGCGAGCACCAGGTGCATGTAGCGCGTCAGAATGCCGAGCATGTCCTCTTCGGCCAAAGGCTCGGTGTCGTTGAGCAGGCCCTGATATTCCATCCGTCCGATAATCGCCGTCAACACCTTGGCATCCTGCTGCGGTTCACGCGAACCCAAGACCTGGAACAACTGGCAGGTGCCCTGCAGCAGAATCTGTTGATGGGAACGCACCAGAATTGCCAGGCGCGGGTTGAGCAGCGCTTCCTGACGGAAGGCCTGCTCGGCCATCAAATGCTCGCGACGGTTAACCAATTGTCGATGCACGTAGTCGGCCATCAACCGCGCAATGTCATCGGCCAGTTGCGAACGCGATTCGGGGCTGCCGTCACCACTGACGACCATGTCACGCAGCAGACCTTCATTGTTGACCCACAACTTGGCCATGTACGCCGCACTGCGTTCAACGTATTGGGCGAAGGTATCGGTGAGCAGGTCATCGATGTCCTTGAAGTAGTAGGTCGTCGCCGACAACGGCACACCAGCCTCGGCGGCCACTGCGCGATGGCGCACGGCACGCACGCCGTCGCGCACGACAATCCTCATCGCCGCGTCGAGAATGTCCTGTCGACGCTGCTCACTGCCCTGTCGGCTGGCCTTGCGACCCTGGTACTGAACACTTTCAGCGACCGCAGTGGCGATACCCGCTGCACCTTCTTGAGCTATTGCACCCATCACGACAGAACTTCCTCTGCTATTGCGAAATTAACCAATTGATACATTTGTACCAGACAGGCAATAAAAAGCCGCCTGTTTTAGGCGGCTTTTTAACTGAAACGTTTACGCTTGCGGTCGCATGTGCGGGAACAGGATCACATCGCGGATCGACGGCGAGTTGGTCAGCAACATCACCAGACGGTCGATGCCGATGCCTTCACCGGCCGTTGGCGGCATGCCGTACTCCAGCGCGCGAACGAAGTCGGCGTCGTAGTGCATGGCTTCGTCGTCGCCGGCGTCCTTGTCGGCCACCTGCGCCATGAAGCGCTCGGCCTGGTCTTCCGCGTCGTTCAACTCGGAGTAGGCGTTGGCGATTTCACGGCCACCGATGAACAGCTCGAAACGATCAGTGACGTTCGGGTTGTCGTCGTTACGACGGGCCAGCGGCGACACTTCGAACGGGTACTGAGTGATGAAGTGCGGCTGCTCCAGCTTGTGCTCGACCAGTTCTTCGAAAATCATCACCTGCAGCTTGCCCAGACCTTCGAAGCCCAGCACCTTGGCACCGGCCTTCTTGGCGATAGCGCGGGCCTTGTCGATGTCGTTCAGATCATCGGCAGTCAGCTCAGGGTTGTACTTGAGGATCGAGTCGAACACCGACAGACGCACGAACGGCTCGCCGAAGTGGAACACCTTGTCGCCGTACGGCACGTCGGTGCTGCCCAGGACCAACTGCGCCAGTTCACGGAACAGTTCTTCGGTCAGGTCCATGTTGTCTTCGTAGTCGGCGTACGCCTGGTAGAACTCCAACATGGTGAATTCTGGGTTGTGACGCGTCGAAACGCCTTCGTTACGGAAGTTGCGGTTGATCTCGAAGACCTTTTCAAAGCCACCGACCACCAGACGCTTGAGGTACAGCTCCGGGGCGATACGCAGGAACATTTCCATGTCCAGCGCGTTGTGGTGGGTTTCGAACGGCTTGGCTGCGGCGCCGCCCGGAATGGTCTGCAGCATCGGCGTTTCGACTTCGAGGAAGTCACGCTTCATCAGGAAGCTGCGGATGTGCGCGATCACTTGCGAACGCACGCGGAAAGTCTGGCGCACTTCGTCGTTGACGATCAGGTCAACGTAACGCTGGCGGTAGCGTTGCTCAGTGTCGGTCAGGCCGTGGTGCTTGTCCGGCAGCGGACGCAGCGACTTGGTCAGCAGGCGCACGCTGGTCATTTCAACGTACAGGTCGCCCTTGCCGGAACGCGCCAGGGTACCTTCGGCAGCAATGATGTCGCCCATGTCCCAGGTTTTCACCGCGGCCAGAGTGTCTTCCGACAGGGTTTTACGGTTGACGTAGACCTGGATGCGACCGGTCATGTCCTGGATCACCATGAACGAGCCACGGTTGAGCATGATGCGACCGGCAACCTTGACCGGGATTGCAGCCTCTGCCAGCTCTTCCTTGGTCTTGTCCGCGTATTTCTTCTGCAGATCTTCGCAGTAGTTTTCGCGGCGGAAGTCGTTCGGGAAGGCGTTGCCCTTGGCGCGCTCGGCAGCCAGCTTTTCCTTGCGCAGGGCGATCAGGGAGTTTTCTTCCTGTTGCAGGGCTTGCGGGTCGAGTTGTTGGTCGCTCATGTCTTTAGATATTCCATCAGGTTCGTTGCCCCCGGACCTTGCGGCCCGGGGATCGCCAGCAGGGCTGGCTCCTACAGGGATCGGCTTGGATCTGCCGATGCTGTATCGCGTCTTTTTACAGCCCGGATTTCAGGCTGGCATACAGGTATTCGTCGATGTCGCCGTCGAGTACCTTGTCGCAGTCGCTGCGTTCGATGTTGGTGCGCAGATCCTTGATCCGCGACGCATCGAGCACGTACGAGCGAATCTGGTGACCCCAGCCGATGTCCGACTTGGTGTCTTCCAGCGCTTGCGACGCGGCGTTGCGTTTCTGCATTTCCTGCTCGTACAACTTGGCCCGCAGCATTTTCATGGCGGTGTCCTTGTTGGCGTGCTGGGAACGTTCGTTCTGGCAGCTGACCACGGTGTTGGTCGGTACGTGGGTGATACGTACGGCCGAGTCGGTGGTGTTTACGTGCTGACCACCGGCACCGGAGGAACGATAGGTGTCGATCCGCAGGTCTGCCGGGTTGATTTCGATTTCGACCTTGTCGTCGATCTCTGGCGAGACGAACACCGCGGAGAACGAGGTGTGGCGACGGTTGCCGGAGTCGAACGGGCTCTTGCGCACCAGACGGTGCACGCCGATTTCGGTACGTAGCCAGCCAAAGGCGTATTCGCCCTTGATGTGCACGGTCGCACCTTTGATACCGGCGACTTCACCGGCGGACAGTTCCATGATGGTCGCGTCGAAACCGCGTTTATCCGCCCAGCGCAGGTACATGCGCAGGAGGATGTTGGCCCAGTCCTGGGCTTCGGTGCCGCCGGAACCGGCCTGGATGTCCAGGTAGGCGTTGTTCGGGTCCATTTCATGGCTGAACATGCGGCGGAATTCCAGCTTGGCCAGATTTTCCTCGAGACGGGCCAGCTCGGCTACGACATCGCCCACTGCGCCTTCGTCGTTTTCTTCGACGGCCATGTCCAGCAGGTCGCGGCAATCGGCCAGACCGGCGTTCAGTTCGTCGAGGGTATCGACGATCTGTGCCAGCGCGGCGCGCTCGCGACCCAGTTCCTGGGCGTATTCAGGTTTGTTCCAGACGCTCGGATCTTCAAGCTCGCGATTGACTTCAGTCAGACGCTCATGCTTTTGATCGTAGTCAAAGATACCCCCGAATAGTTTCGGAGCGCTCGGACAGGTCCTTGATGGTGTTCAGGATCGGGTTGATTTCCATGACGGGCAGCACTCGTTGGCGAACTTTTGAAAGCCGGCGAGTATAACGTAATCAGGCTGTGACGGCAGCCCGTCTGGCGGGTGTTGAGGCGATTCGCTTGACACATTTCACCTGTAGGAGCTGCCGAAGGCTGCGATCTTTTGACTTTGATTTTAGAAACAGATCAAAAGATCGCAGCCTGCGGCAGCTCCTACAGGGAATTGCGGCGGTTATTCGATGCCGACCTGGTTACGACCGTTGTTTTTGGCCAGGTACAGGCCACGATCTGCCGCCGAAATCAGCAGGCGGCAATCGTTGCCCGCCTGCGGCACCATGGTCGCCAGGCCAATGCTGATGGTCAGGCTCGCGCCATCCGCCGGGGTGTTGTGCGGAATCTTCAGCGAGGCCACGGTCTGCCGTAGCTTCTCGGCCACCAGCCGCGCGCCGCCTGGCGAGGTATTCGGCAACACCAGCGCAAACTCTTCGCCGCCATAACGGGCCGGCAAGTCCGACGGTCGCGCACTGGCGTCACGAATCGCCGTGGCGACCTTGCGCAGCGCTTCGTCGCCCTCGACGTGACCGAAGCTGTCGTTGTAGGACTTGAAGTAATCGACGTCGATCATCAGCAGCGACAACTGGCTCTGATCGCGCAGCGAACGGCGCCATTCCAGTTCCAGATACTCGTCAAAGTGACGGCGATTGGACAAACCGGTCAGGCCATCGGAGTTCATCAGCCGTTGCAGCACCAGATTGGTGTCGAGCAACTGCTGCTGACTGACGCGCAGTGCACGGTAGGCGGCATCGCGCTGCAGCAGGGTCATGTAGGAACGCGAGTGATAGCGGATGCGCGCCACCAGTTCGATGGTGTCCGGCAGTTTCACCAGATAATCGTTGGCCCCGGCCGAAAACGCCGCGCTCTTGATCAGCGGATCTTCCTTGGTCGACAACACGATGATCGGAATGTCTTTGGTCGCCGGGTGATTACGGTATTCGCGCACCAGGCTGAGGCCATCGAGACCGGGCATGACCAGATCCTGAAGAATCACCGTCGGCTTGATCCGCACCGCTTGCGCGATGGCCTGATGCGGGTCGGAGCAGAAGTGGAAGTCGATGTTCTCTTCGTTCGACAGCCCACGGCGCACGGCTTCGCCGATCATCGCCTGATCGTCCACCAACAACACCATGGCGGCGTTTTCGTCGGTTTTAATGTCGTCGATCTGTAAGTCATTCATGGGCGGTCACCTGAGTACTGCGCGGGCCAGGATTGCGGATAAATCGGTTCATTTGGGGAAAATCTCCAGCAATCGTGGCGCTATCTTTTCCAGTGGACGAATTTCTACGGCGGCATCAATGGCTGCAGCGGCCTTGGGCATGCCGTACACCGCACTGCTTTGCTGATCCTGCGCGATGGTCAGGTACCCCTGTTGGCGCATGAGCTTAAGCCCTTGCGCCCCGTCGCGTCCCATCCCGGTCAATAAAACCCCGACCGCATCACCGTTCCAGTAACTGGCGACACTTTCGAAAAACACGTCGATGGAGGGCCGGTAGATCTCATTGACCGGCTCGGCGGTGTAAGCCAGCGTGCCGTTCTTGAGTAGACGAATATGATGGTTAGTGCCGGCCAGCAGCACCGCGCCGGCTTGCGGCGGTTCGCCTTCGCGGGCCAGACGTACATCCAGGCCGCTGGCACTGGCCAGCCATTCGGCCATGCCGGCGGCAAAGACCTGATCGACGTGCTGCACCAGCACAATCGCTGCCGAGAAGTCCCGGGGCAGGCCTTTGAGCAACACTTCCAGCGCTGCCGGGCCGCCCGCCGATGAACCGATCGCCACCAGTCGCTGGCGCGATCCCGAGCTGCGCGGAGGTGTCGGTGCCGGGCGCGAGCGCGGCGCCTTGTCGCCGATCAGCCAGCCAATATTGAGGATCTTGCGCAGCAACGGCGCCGCCGCTTCACGTGCATCACCGGCGCCGAGTGCCGGGGTATCGACCACGTCCAGCGCGCCGTGGCCCATGGCCTCGAAGACGCGATGGACATTCTGCTGGCGGTCGACCGTGACGATGACGATGGCGCACGGTGTCTCGGCCATGATCCGCCGGGTGGCTTCAACGCCGTCCATCACCGGCATGATCAAATCCATCAGGATCAGATCCGGGGTTTTTTCGGCGCACAACTGCACCGCCTCGGCGCCGTTGCGGGCGACCCAGACCATCTGATGCGCCGGCTCGAAGGCCAGTGCCCGGCGCAGCGCCTCCACCGCCATTGGCATGTCGTTGACGATTGCGATCTTCATGCCCGCGCTCCTCCGATGAGCTCGACCACTGCGTCGAGCAGGGCGTCGTCATGAAAACTGGCTTTGGCTAAATAATAGTCCGCCCCGGCGTCCAGGCCACGGCGACGATCCTCTTCACGATCCTTGTACGACACGACCATCACCGGCAGCGATTGCAGGCGGTTGTCGCGGCGCAACAGCGTGACCAGCTCGATGCCGTCCATGCGCGGCATATCGATGTCGGTGATGAGCAAATCGAAGTCCTCCGAACGCAGTGCGTTCCAACCGTCCATGCCATCCACCGCCACCGCGACGTCGTAGCCGCGATTGAGCAGCAGCTTGCGTTGCAGTTCGCGTACGGTCAGTGAATCGTCGACCACCAGCACCCGCTTGCGCGCGGCCTCGGCGGCCTGATTGCCGTGGCGGGCGATGCGTTCCAGGCGTCCGGTATTGAGCAGCTTGTCGACCGAGCGCAGCATGTCCTCGACATCGACGATCAGCACCACCGAGCCATCATCGAGCAAGGCGCCGGCGGAGATGTCCTGCACTTTGCCCAGACGCTCGTCGAGTGGCAAGACCACCAGCGTGCGCTCGCCAATGAAGCGCTCGACCGCAACACCGTAAATGGCATCGCGCTCACGAATCACCACGACTTTAAGGGTTTCGCCGCTGTTCTGACTGGCCGGGCGGTTGAGCAACTGGCTGGCCGCAACCAGCCCGACGTGTTGGCCTTCGTGCCAGAAATGCTGCCGGCCTTCGACCTGCACGATGTCTTCAGGGGCCAGATCACACATGCGTTCGATATGTGCCAGCGGGAAGGCATACGCCTCTTCGCCGACTTCCACCACCAGACTGCGCACCACCGACAAGGTCAGCGGTACTTCGAGATGGAAGCGACTGCCCTCGCCCGCTGCCTGTTCCAGCACCACGGCACCGCGCAACTGGCGAACCATGTGTTGAACGGCATCAAGGCCGACTCCCCGACCGGAAACTTCGGTGACCGTGTCGCGCAGGCTGAAACCGGGCAGGAACAGGAAGGTCAGCAGTTCTTCCTCGCTCAACTGCGCCGCGGTTTCGGCTGGGGACAACTGGCGTTCGACGATGCTGCGGCGGACCTTTTCCAGGTCGACACCGTTGCCGTCATCGCTTAACTCCAGCACCAGCAGACCGGCCTGGTGCGAGGCGCGCAGGCGGATCAGGCCCTCTTCGGGTTTACCTTTGAGCAGGCGTTGCTCCGGGGTTTCGATGCCGTGATCGACCGCGTTGCGCAGCAAATGGGTGAGCGGCGCTTCGAGTTTCTCCAGTACATCGCGGTCGACCTGCGTCTTTTCCCCTTCGATTTCCAGACGCACCTGCTTGCCCAGGCTACGGCCCAAATCACGAACCATGCGCACCTGACCGGTGAGCACGTCAGCGAACGGGCGCATGCGGCAAGCCAGCGCAGTGTCGTAGAGTACTTGGGCGCGCTGACTGGCCTGCCAGGCGAATTCGTCCAGCTCGGCGTTTTTCTCGCTGAGCAGTTGCTGGGATTCGGCGAGCAGGCGCCGTGCATCTTCCAGCGCTTCCTGCGCCTCAAGGCTCAGCGCGTGTTCCTTGAGGTGTACGTTGAGGTTTTCCAGCGCGCGCAGACCGTTGTTCTGCATGCGCTTGAGGCGTTGCATGGTGGCCAGATGCGGCTTGAGGCGCTGGGTTTCCACCAGCGATTTGCTCGACAGATCGAGCAGGCTGTTCAGGCGCTCGGCGGTCACGCGCAAGACGCGTTCGCCACCTTCGGTGGTGCGTTTGTTTTTGCGTGGCGCCGATTCGGAGGATTCAACCGGCGCGTCCATGATCGGAGCTGGCGCGGGTTCAAAGAGCGGCGGCGCTTGAAGTTGCAACTCGGCCATCGGCGGTGCAATCCGCGTTGCCGGCGGCGTCGACGGATCGAGCAAACTCGCCATCAACGCCACGTATGCGTCGATATCACTCGGCTGCGGCGCATTCGCCGGGGTGGCGATGCGCATCAGCAAATCCGTGCCCTGCAACAACGCATCAATGTGTTCCGGACGCAGCAACAAGCGCCCTTCCTGCGCACTGACCAGGCAATCTTCCATGACATGGGCGACGCTGACGCCGCTGTCGATGCCGACAATCCGCGCCGCGCCCTTGAGCGAGTGCGCCGCACGCATGCACGATTCGAGTTGATCGGCCTGGGTCGGATTACGCTCCAGCGCCAGCAGCCCGGCGCTGAGCACTTGGGTCTGCGCTTCGGCTTCGAGGCTGAACAACTCCAGCAAGGAGGCGTCGCGCATTTGCTCGGGGGTCATGTCAGGCTCCGGGTCACGGCGGACAGCAACTGTTCTTCATCCAGCCAACGCAGGCTGCGACCGCGAAACTGCAAAACGCCACGGGTGAATTTGGCACTGGCTTGCTCACCGGATTGCGAGGCGGCATCAAGGATGCGCTCGTCGATGGCATGTATGCCGTCGACTTCATCCACCGGCACCACCACCGGCCCGCCATGGGCGGCGATGATCAGCATGCGCGGCATGATTCGCCCACTGCTGGCCGGTGCAGCGCTGCCGTCCAGATCAAGCAATTCAACCAGCGACAGGCACGCCACCAGCGCGCCGCGCACATTGGCCACGCCGAGCAAGGCCCGCGAGCGCTGATGCGGCAAGGAATGAATGGCCTGCAGCGGCGCGACTTCGACCAGGCTGCGCGTGGCCAGCCCCAGCCATTCTTCACCGAGGCGAAACATCAGCAGCGAACGGGTTTTCACATCCGTTTCGACGGCGCTGGCCACCGGGTCGCGCTCGTCCTGCTGCAAGGCATATCGGTCAAGCAGGCGCGTGGCGGCGGCGGAATACACTGAGCAATTGCGGCAATGAATGTGCTCTTCCAGCAGCGGACAGGACTTGTCGCCATGGATGCCGATGCGGTTCCAGCAATCGTCGATCGCCCGGGCGTCTTCGTGGGTGACGTTCAAGGTGTCGGACGGGATCATCGTTTACGCTCACTGTCGGCGGTGCGGCCGCTGCGGGCGGCGCGCTCCTGCAATCGTCTGGCACCGACGCTGTCGCCCTGAGCCTGCAGCAATGCGGCCAGGTGCATCAACGCTTCGGGATGTTGCGGTTCTAGATACAGCGCCTTGCGGTAGAAACCTTGGGCTTCCAGCGTCAGGCCAGCGACATCGCTGAGCAGGCCGAGCCAGTAAAACACTTGGGCCACCGGCTCGTGGCTGCGCAGATACTGTTCACAGGCAGCCCGGGCTTCGGCGCTTTTGCCTTCGTTGGCCAGCGCGGCGATGTTCGCCAGCAATGTTGCCGCGTCCGGGTTGGCACTGTTGCGGGTGATCGGCAGTGGCGTTACGGCGCTGAACGGCCGATTGCGCACCGGAAGCGGCGACGGGCTGCGTGGCGCTGGACTGATCGGCAACGTGACAGGTTTTGGCGTCGGCAGCGGCTCGGGATGCGGATCGCTATGACGACTGAACGCAAAAGACTGCGGGATGCCGATCGAACGCATGCCCAAGCGTCCAAGCAGACTGCCCTCGGCCGGGCCGATAAACAGCACGCCGTCGACATGCGTCAGGCGTTTGAGCACTTCGAACACTTGCTTCTGCGTGGGCTGATCGAAATAGATCAGCAGGTTGCGGCAGAACACGAAATCGAATGCCGGTTCGCTGGCCAGCAACGCCGGATCGAGCACATTGCCGACTTGCAGCCGCCCTGCTCGCGGACATTTTCATTGACCCGATGGCCGTCCCGCCCGGCGCTGAAATGCCGTTCGCGATAGACCAGATCCTGGCCGCGAAACGAATTCTTGCCGTACAGCGCCCGCCGCGCCTTTTCCACCGACAGCGGACTGACGTCCATGCCATCGACCTTGAACTGATGCGGCTTGAGCCCGGCATCGAGCAAAGCCATGGCAATCGAATAGGGTTCTTCGCCGGTGGAACACGGCAGGCTGAGAATGCGCAAGGCGCGCATGTTATTCAGCTCGTTGAGGCGATTGCGCGCCAGTTTGCCCAGGGTGGCGAACGATTCCGGGTAACGGAAAAACCAGGTTTCCGGGACGATCACTGCTTCGATCAGCGCTTGCTGTTCATCCCGCGAGCCTTGCAGCAACTGCCAATACTCATCGGCATGCGCGGCTTGCGAGAGCGTGGTGCGCTGGCGTACGGCGCGCTCGATGATCGCCGGGCCTACCGAGGTCACATCGAGGCCAATGCGTTCCTTGAGGAAGTCGAAAAAGCGCTGATCGTTGCTCATGGCTGCGCCTCAAGCTGCGCCGGGTCCAGCGGTGGATTGGGGAACAACAGAGTACGCACGGACTCATCAAGCAAGTCATTGACCCGCACCCATTGCACCAGCCCCTGCGCATCTTCGCGCACCGGGCCAAGGTACGGCGCCTCACGGTTATCGAGACCGTAAGGCTGAAATTCCTGCGGATGGCAGCGCAAGGTATCGGTGGCCTGTTCGAGGATCAGCCCGAGCCATTGCGCCGCTTGCGTGGCGTCCGGGCGGTAGTTCACCAGCACCAGACGCGTGCTGGTGCGCGCCTCGGCCGATTGGCCGAACGTCAGCGCGCTGAGGTCGATCACTGGCACCACCGCGCCGCGATAAGCGAACACTCCGGCGACCCATTGGGGCGCGCGGGCAATCGCTTTCAACGGCAGGCGCGGCAGCACTTCCGCTACTTCGGTGGCGCGCAAGGCGTAACGCTCGCTGCCGATGCAAAACAGCAAGAACAACGCCGGCTTCGCCACGGGCGCGGCACCGCGTTTGGCGATGATGTCGCTCATCAGACTTTGAATCGCGAAACGCCGCTGCGCAGCCCGACGGCCACCTGGCTCAGTTCGTCGATGGCGAAACTGGCCTGACGCAGCGACTCGACGGTCTGGCTGCTGGCATCGCCCAACTGCACCAGCGCATGGTTGATCTGCTCGGCGCCAGTGGCCTGGGCCTGCATGCCTTCATTGACCATCAACACCCGCGGCGCCAGCGCCTGCACCTGATGGATGATCTGCGACAGCTGCTCGCCGACCTGCTGTACTTCGGACATGCCGCGGCGCACTTCTTCGGAGAATTTGTCCATGCCCATCACGCCGGCCGACACCGCCGACTGAATCTCGCGGACCATTTGTTCGATGTCATAAGTGGCGACAGCGGTCTGATCCGCCAGACGTCGCACTTCGGTGGCGACCACGGCAAAACCGCGACCGTACTCACCGGCCTTCTCCGCTTCGATCGCGGCGTTGAGCGAGAGCAGGTTGGTCTGGTCGGCGACTTTGACGATGGTCACCACCACTTGGTTAATGTTGCCGGCCTTCTCATTGAGAATGGCCAGTTTGGCGTTGACCAGATCGGCGGCGCCCATCACCGAGTGCATGGTGTCTTCCATCCGCGCCAAGCCTTGCTGGCCCGAGCCGGCGAGCACCGAAGCCTGATCGGCGGCGGTCGATACTTCGGTCATGGTGCGCACCAGATCGCGCGAGGTGGCGGCGATCTCGCGGGAGGTCGCGCCGATCTCAGTGGTGGTCGCGGCGGTTTCGGTGGCGGTAGCTTGTTGCTGTTTGGAGGTAGCAGCGATTTCGGTGACCGACGTGGTCACTTGCACCGACGAACGCTGGGCCTGGGACACCAGCGAGGTCAGCTCGGTCATCATGTCGTTGAAGCCGGTTTCGACAGCGCCGAACTCGTCCTTGCGGTCGAGGTTCAGGCGCGAACTGAGGTCGCCGGTACGCATGGTTTCGAGGATCTTCACGATGCGGTTCATCGGCGCCATGATCGCGCGCATCAACAGCAAACCGCAGAGACCGGCAGCCAATACCGCAACCAGCAGGGAAATGAACATACTGACTTTAGCGGCGGCCACGGCATCGTCGATATTGGCCATGGCCTGATCGGCGACTTTCTTGTTTTCGCCGATGATGTCGTTGAGTTTCGTGCGACCGCTGTACCACGCCGGCGTGAGCTTCTCGTGGAACAGTTTCACCGCATCGGCTTCCAGATTGCGCTTGTGCAAATCGAGCACCGCATCTTGAATCTGCATGTAGTTATCGTGGTACTTCACGAAGGCGGCGAATTCGCTACGGTCCTCGTCGGTCGCCATGGTCTTGCGGTAATTCTCCATCTGCTCCTGCAGACGGCTCTCAAAGGACTTGTACTCGGCAGCGTCTTCGCTGCTGATGCCCTGACCTTCCTTGAGGCCGAGCAATTCCTGAGTCTGCAGATAGCTGTCGACCCAGGCACCACGAATCATCGAGCTGTAATAGACACCGGGAATCGCATCGTCGCGGACACTGTTTTCACTGGCTTCGATCTTCAACAGTCGCGAGTACGACAGCACCACCATCAGCAACATGATGGCGATAATCACCGCAAAACTCGCCAAAATTCGTTGGCGCAACGTCCAGTTCTTCACAGTGATTCCTCGTGCCTAGGTCGAAATGCGGGGAGTATAGCCGAGGGCGGTGTTTCATTTATAAGACGCTTTATCAGGGTTCAACCCTATACAAGTACCGGAGTAGACGCTCTGAAACTTTTTGCTACAGGAAAAGCGCAAATGGCTTGAATAGTCACTGGAAAGTTCAGCAACGTTTTGTCAGGTTACAGGCGCTCTCAAGGGGTTAACCAAAGCGACAGGACCGTCGCCTGGTTAACGGAATGGCACGCTTGATGAGCTTCGCCGGCTTCCCGGGATTGGGGCTGGCCAACTCAAGGAAAGAGGTGACCGCATGAGCCCGTTAGTCATTGCAATCTTCGAAAAGCAGCCGGATCCCAAGATAGTTATCGGTAAATTCAAAAACTGCCTGGCAGACTACAAGTCCGCAGTCAAAAAATTGCCAGCATTGGAGGTTGAGCAAAAATTCAAAGTCGGTGACGAACTTCATCTTTCGACGCCACTAGACATCAAAGAACAGCCGAAGCACTTCGCCACCTGCCCCAAGAGCGGCAAACTCACCTTGATCCACAGCTTCGAGTCCGCGCGATTCGTGCCGATTGGCAACACACCTGTGCTACTGGAACCGGTAGACGCGAACAACAACATCATCGGTAAATCGACTCTCACCAACATCGGGCCGAGTGGTATTGAAGAAGTGCCGAATCTTCTGCCCGCCCAACGCTACCGGATTACGTTTTTCCCCTCCACCGGCAAAGATGACATTGAGCGTCTGTTCCAGTCCTACGATGTCGTCATCAATGACGTGAGCCTCTGGCTGGAGAGCGAATGGAAAGAATTCAGATTTCTCTGGCAAGAGCACACCAACGCATCCTTGCCCGGGCGCGCGGCCAAACTGTTGCTGGCTGAGATTGGCGGGGTTTGGGGCGTCGGCATGAGCATCTGGGGAGATCTCGAGGATCTCTTCGATCTGGTAAGCGATCCGCTCAAACACTATGAGAAGCTGAAGAAATTTTTCACCGACGACAGCATCAAGCGCATATATGACGCTGCGACCGAAGCGCGCCGAATAGCAATGCTGATTGCCTGCGACGAGCCGCTGCTGTGGATTTACATTTCTGCTGCCTGGGCCTGGGCGTCCATGCTGCCTCCCCAGACCCGCACGGAAGTGCTGGCCAGATTGAAAACGGAAATACTCTACGTCGTCCTCAGCGTCATATTCACCGCAGGTCTTGGCATCGCATTACGAGCCAGTGCAAAGGCCGTGACCGTTACGTTGAAAGCAGACAAAGCGCTCAAGTTGATTGAAAAACTGACCGCGAACCTGGTGGCCATTAGTCGCAAGCACTTCAAAACCCATGCGCAGGCGTACACGCCGGTAGCTTTGAGTGGGACAACGGTCGCCAGTACGGGCACCAAGGCAACAAGCAACATTACTCCCCACGTGCCGGCACAACTAGCCTCCCCCATGAAACCGCCCGCCCCCGCCGCAGGGGGAGAAGTCATACCCGATTCGCAGATTCACGCACGGCGTAAAACCCGCAGCGACACGCGCGTGGAACAACAGGAAAAGATTGATAACGCACCTGAGCAATCCAGAAACGCGGCGGATCAGCCTACACAGCGCGTTGAAAAAACCTGCGCCAAAGATGACCCTGTCTCGATGGTCACCGGCGAAGAATTGCTCACCCTGACTGACGGCGAACTCGCCGGCTCGCTACCCCTGGAGTGGACCCGCCTCTACCGTACCAGCGCGGTTGAAATCGACAGTCGTCTGGGCCATGGCTGGAGCCATTCGCTTTCACACCGACTGGATATCGAAGATGAAGGCGTCGTCTGGACTGACCATGAAAACCGTCAAACCCGCTTCCCCATGCCGACTGAACAACGGCCGGCGATCAGCAATAGTCTGGCGCAAGCGGCCATTTTTCTGGGGGATGTGCCGGGCGAACTCATTCTGACCCAGGCCGGGCCGAAAACACGCTTCTACCATTTCCGCGCAGGGCGACTGACAGCCCTCAGCGATGCCTACGAAAATCGCCTGCATCTCAGCTATGACTTTGTCGGTCGCATTCAACGCATCGACAATGGCGCGGGCAGCTGCCTGCTGCTGCGTTATGACGATCGTCACATCGTGGCGGTCGACCGACAGCAACTACGTGTCGAGTACAACGATCGCGGTGAGCGTCAGGAACCTTGGCTAACCCTCCAGACGCTGGTCACCTACAGCTACAACGACCACAGTCAGCTAGTCTGCGCGACCAATGCGGCAGGTGAGGCCGAACATTATCGATACAACGAACGACACGTCATTGTGGAACGGCAATTAGCCGGCGGAGCCCGTTTCTTCTGGGAGTGGGAGCGTGAAGGAAAACTGTCTCGCTGCGTTCGCCACTGGGCCAACTATTCGCAGTTGGAAGCGCGGTACGAATGGGATGACAAAGGCTCCGTCACCGCATACAACTCGGACGGCAGCACCCAGGTTTACCTGCATGACAAAAACGCGCGCTTGCTCAGCGAGACGGCTCCGGACGGCGGCGAAACACAGAACGCCTATGACGATCAAGGTCGTCTGGTCGCCATAAAAGATCCAATGGGCGCGATCACCGAGTATCAGTACAACAACGCGGGGCGCTTGATGGCGGTGTTCCCGCCGGAAGGAGAGCCGACCTGTTACAACTACTTCAACGGCCAGCTCACTTACGTGCGCAGAGGCAAGGCTCGCTGGAAATACGAGCGCAACCGTCAGGGTGATATCACCCGGCAAATCGATCCCGACGACAACGAAACCCACTACAGCTACAACCCACAGGGTCGATTGCTGGAAATTCGTCATCCCGATGGCAGCCACCATCAGTTGGGCTGGAACAATCTCGGCCAGTTGCTGGAAGAACGCCTGCCGGACGGAGGTCAACGCAAATATCGCTACGATGCGCTCGGCCGGCAAATAACCCGACAGGACGAATTTGGCGCGATCACCCATTACCAATGGGACGCTGTCGATCGCCTGACCCAGATCACTCTGCCGGGCGGCGCCACCCGGGCTTTCAGTTACAACCCTTACGGTCGCGTCACCGCTGAACGGGATGAACTTGGGCGGATCACCCGTTACGAATACGCTGATAACCTGCATCTCGTCAGCCGCCGGATCAATCCTGACGGCAGCCAGCTGCGTTATCGCTACGACAACGCAGGTCTGCTGCTCACCGAAATCGAAAACGAGCACGGCGAGCACTACCACCTCGATTACTTCGCCAATGGCTTGATTCAGCAGGAAACCGGTTTCGATGGCCGTCGGACCGCGTATGAATACGATCTCAATGGCCAACTGCTGAAGAAAACCGAATTCGGAGACAACGGCAGCGACCTGGTCACCGAGTATCAGCGCGACGCCGCCGGACGACTGTTGGTAAAAATCTTGCCCGACGGCGATGAAATCCACTACGGCTACGATGCCCTCGGGCGCTTGGTAAATGTCGATGACGGAAACTGGCCGCTCGCCTACGAATACGACGAGCAGGATCGTCTGATCACTGAGCACCAAGGCTGGGGCACTACGCGTTATGAATACGACAGCGTCGGCCAACTGAGCCATTGCCGTCTCCCGGACGGCAGCAAGCTTGATTACCGCCATCTGCCCGGCGGGCGCCTGAGCAGCATTGACCTCAACGGTTCACGCCTGACAGCTCACCAATTCAGCGCCGGTCGAGAACAGCGACGCCAACAGGGTTTGCTGCTCAGCCAATACCAATACGATGAACAGGGCCGCCTGCAAGCCCATAGCATCAGCCAGCGGGATAAAAACCTGTTTCACCGTCGTTATAACTACGCGGCGAACGGTAACCTCGTGGGCGTCGACGACAGCCGCAAAGGCAACCGCAGCTATCATTACGATCCGCTCGATCGTCTCCTCAGCGTCCGTGGTGCGATGCCGGAAAGCTTCGCCCATGACCCGGCGGGCAATCTCCTCGGCCAGAACGACCTGCCCGTGGCCAACCTCGCCAATGTCAAAGGCAACCGCCTGCTCATGCAAGGCGACCGCCACTACGATTACGACGCTTACGGTAATTTGAGCCGTGAACGTCGCGGTGCTGGCCAGAGGCTGGTCACCGAATACCGTTACGACTGCCAACAACGGTTGATCAGCCTCAGCCTGCCGGACGGCAGAATCGCTAGCTACAAATACGACGCCTTTGGCCGCCGCATCGAAAAAACCGTCGACGGACAAACCACAGAATTTCTCTGGCAAGGCGAACGCCTCATCGCCGAAAGCGCCGATAATCGATACCGCAGCTACATCTATGAGCCCGGCAGCTTCCGCCCACTGGCGATGCTCGATGGTGAAGGCCCACTTAAGGCCACACCGTTTTACTACCAACTCGACCACCTCGGCACGCCACAGGAACTGACTGATTACAGCGGCGAGATCATGTGGTCAGCGAATTACCGCGCTTACGGCAATCTTGCCGCACTGGACGTCGCCAAAATCGACAACCCGCTGCGATTCCAAGGCCAGTATTTCGATGCCGAAACCGGGCTACATTACAACCGACACCGCTACTACAATCCGGGCACTGGGCGGTTTTTGACGCCGGATCCGATCAAACTTGCGGGTGGGTTGAATAGCTACCAGTACGTGCCTAACCCTACAGGGTGGGTGGATCCGCTGGGGTTGAATAATTGTCCTGGTGGCGGAAAATGCACTCCCGGCCAAGGCGCTGAAACTCCAGAGGAGAAAGCTCGTGTCAATCAGGGAGAAATGTCGCCACCTACAGCGGCTTCAATAAACTGGAGAGGATTTTCGGCCGGAAAATTGCAGCCTCATTATCAGAAGCACGTAGTTGACCAGAAGGAGTTCGGAGATATAAGCCAAGCTGAATATCTTAAACAGGCTAAAGAATTTTCCAAGGAATCGGGAGCTTTCAACGAAACGAATGTCGGAAACACTATAATCAAGCATGATCCAGCTACTGGAAGAATATTTATAGGGAATTTGAAATCGCGAGAGATCAGGACATTCTATCGGGAGGACGGGAGAAGCGCGGACCCATTCCAATCCGCTATTGACTTAGCCAAGGGGCTGTAAAATGAACATTATTGACCGAAGCGAAGCAATAGAAAAAATCGCAACAAACACTCTGAATTCGCTTAGTCACGAAGAGCGAGAATCTCAGCTTCTCAACTGGTGGAGTATCGATGAAAGCAATCCTGACTTCTTCTCCCTTTCAGAGACCCTGCAGCAGACAATTCTCGCTAACGATGACTTGCCCTATGACATTCAAGACAGCAAATACAACGAACTCATCCTGCTAGCTCTAAGATCAGCATATAAAGGAGTAACAAACTCATTCCTATCGAGAGAACTAAACTCACTCAATATAGGGAAATATGAAACGCATGGGAAAGTAGAGCTTTTAGAGGCTTGCCCTTGCTGTGGCTATCGCACACTTCCTTCGCTAGCGAACTATGAAGTCTGCGATTTGTGCAGCTGGGAGGATGACGGCACATCAGAGCTTGAAAACTATAGTCCCCCCAATCACATGACCCTGAGAGAAGCGAAGGAGAAGTTTTCAAAAAAAACCGAAGATTTGCCTTTAGACAAGTGGATCAATAGCAAAACGCAGGCTTTATAAATCGTACCCAACCAACTATCAACTCAACTAAGGAGAATAGAATTGATACATGGAATGAATTAGACGGCGGCACGTTTTTTACCAAAAATTTTCAAGCACCACACCCATTGGTGAAATAGCACAAGATTCTATGAAAACAGAAAATAACAGACCGGCGAATACTGGACCTTGATCCCCCCGACTCACCACCATTCAAGCGACACCAGTCGGGATTTAATACTTACCGCACCGGAATCAACTGCAACAGCAGCGTAATCTTCTCCAGGTTTTATTTAAAATTGAATCTATACTCGCAAAAAAACCGCAGCAAATTGCTACGGTTTTTCTCTGAAGTGCGGCCTTAAACAGTAGCCAACCGCACCTGCTTCTCCAACTCCACCTTCAACCCCGGCTCCAGCTTAAGCTGCTTCGCCAGTTCATCCAGATACGCCTTCTCCATAAAGTTCTCCTCATCCACCAGCATCACGCTGGCGATGTACATCTCCGCCGCCATTTCCGGCGTACCCGCAGCGCGGGCGACATCGGTCGGGTCGAGCGGTTTGTTGAGCTCGGCGTGCAGCCAGTGTTGCAGCTCCTGGTCGTTGTCGAGCTTGATGAACTCGCCTTCGATCAATTGCCGCTCGCGATCATCGATGTGGCCGTCGGCCTTGGCGGCAGCGACCAGCGCTTTGAGAATCGCCTGACTGTGTTGCTCGGCTTGTGCCGGTGGCAGGCGATCGAGTGTCTGCGGTTCGCTTTGCGGTGCAGTGCCTTTCTGCGCGTTGTAGTTGCCGTAGGCTTTGTAAGCCAGCACGCCCAGCGCAGCGAGGCCGCCGTAGATCGCGACTTTGCCGCCGACCTTGCGCACTTTCTTGTTACCGAGCAGCAAACCCATCGCGCCAGCCGCCAACGCACCGCCACCTGCACCTGATAGCAGACTGCCGAGGCCACCGGAACCAGAAGCGCCGCCTAGCAAACCGCCCAAGCCGCCCGCAGCCGGTTTGTTCTGCGTTCCGCCAGCCTTGTTCTGCAACAGATCCTGACCGGATCTGAGCAGTTGATCGAGCAATCCACGGGTGTTCATGTTCCGCCTCCAAAACAGGGTTTATCCGGATCTATAAGGCCTCCAGCCTAGTTCGAAAGTGCCCCTGACCGACTTACGAGTGTGCTTCCAGATGTTGCTCAGCTCACACAGGCCCTTCGCGAAAATAGATATACACTCAGGCCAATCTATAAAAACCGCCCACTGGGTAACCTTGTCATGATGACCCTGCGTCAGATTCGTCACTTCATCGCTGTGGCCGAGACAGGCTCGATCTCCGCCGCCGCGCAAACCGCATTCATTTCCCAATCGACCCTGACCCTGGCGATCCAGCAACTGGAAGAAGAAATCGGCGTCAGCCTGTTCAGTCGTCACGCCAAGGGCATGACCCTTACGCATCAGGGTCACCAATTCCTACGCCAGGCGCACCTGATTCTCGCCACCGTGGATAATGCCAAGCGCAGCCTGCAACAGAGCACCGACCAAGTTGCCGGGCAGTTGATCGTCGGCGTGACCAGTCTGGTTGCGGGTTATTACCTGGCGGATTTGCTTACCCGGTTTCAACGTGCCTACCCCAACGTCGAAATCCGCGTGATGGAAGACGAGCGCCCGTACATCGAGCATTTGCTGGTCAGCGGCGAGATTGACGTCGGTGTGCTGATCCTCTCCAACCTCGAAGACCGCCACGCGTTGCAGACTGAAGTGCTGACCCATTCGCCGCACCGATTGTGGCTTCCAGCCCAGCATCCGCTGCTGGAACACGACAGCATCAACCTCGCCGACGTCGCTCGCGAACCACTAATTCAACTCAACGTTGATGAAATGGATCGCAACGCCCAACGCCTGTGGCGCGGCGCTGGCCTGCAACCAAAAATCACTTTGAGAACCGCATCGACGGAGGCTGTGCGAAGTCTGGTCGCAGCCGGTTTGGGTGTCTCGATCCAGCCGGACATGACTTACCGCCCGTGGTCACTTGAGGGCGACATCATCGAAGCACGGCCAATCGCCGACCTCAATCAGACGCTGGACGTAGGATTGGCCTGGCGCCGAGGCACCGCCCGCCCTGCTCTCGTCGACCCTTTCCTCACCGTCGCGCGCGAGCAACCCCACGGCGGGCGCAAGCCATCTATTTAATCGAACGCTGCCTTCAGTATTTAGAATTTGTCGACCTAGGAGCCGCGCACTAGTCTTGCTGCATCTATAAGACGGTCGGCTCCCGATATCAGGGAGCAACAATGGCCACACAAGAAAAGAGATCGCGGAAAATGGCTGGCGCGCAGACCCCGATGTGTACCGCGTTGTTGATCGACGGCGAACTGGTCGCAGGCCAGGGTTTCGTCGAGCCGATCCTCAATCCGGCCACCGGTGAAATCCTTACGCACATCGCCGAGGCCAGCACCGAGCAAGTCGAAGCCGCCATCCTCGCCGCCCACCGTGCCTTCGCCGAGTGGTCACGCACCACGCCGCAGCAACGCTCGAACCTGCTGCTCGACATCGCCAACGCCGTCGAAAAACACGCCGATCACCTCGCCCGCCTCGAGTCGCTGAACTGCGGCAAGCCGTTGCACCTGGCGCGTCAGGACGATCTGACGGCGACCGTCGATGTGTTCCGTTTCTTCGCCGGCGCCGTGCGTTGCCAGACTGGCCAGCTCAGCGGCGAATACCTGCCGGGCTACACCAGCATGGTCCGGCGCGACCCGATTGGCGTGGTCGCTTCGATTGCGCCGTGGAACTACCCGATCATGATGGCCGCGTGGAAAATCGCCCCGGCCCTCGCCGCTGGCAACACGCTGGTGTTCAAACCGTCCGAGCACACTCCGCTGGCGATCCTCGCCCTGGCCCCAGCGCTGGCCGAAATCCTTCCGCGCGGGGTGATCAACAGCATCTGCGGCGGCGGCGAGGGCGTCGGCGGCCATTTGGTCGGCCACGCCAAGGTGCGCATGGTCTCGCTGACCGGCGATATCGTCACCGGCCAGAAAATCCTTCAGGCCGCCGCGAAAACCCTGAAACGCACGCACCTCGAACTCGGCGGCAAAGCCCCGGTGATCGTCTGCAACGACGCTGACATTCAGGCCGTGGTCGAAGGCGTGCGCACCTACGGTTACTACAACGCTGGCCAAGACTGCACCGCCGCCTGCCGGATCTACGCGCAGGCCGGGATCCACGACAAATTGGTCGCAGAGCTTGGCGCCGCCGTCAGCAGCCTGCGCTTCGCCGGCAAACGTGATGCCGACAACGAGATCGGCCCGCTGATCAGCACCCGCCAGCGCGACCGCGTCGCCAGTTTCGTCGAACGCGCCCTCGGTCAGCCGCACATCGAACGCGTAACCGGTGCGGCGGTGCATTCCGGCGCCGGTTTCTACTATCAACCGACGTTGCTCGCCGGTTGCAAACAGAGCGACGAAATCGTCCAGCGCGAAGTGTTCGGCCCGGTGGTCACCGTGACCCGTTTCGACGAGCTCGCGCAGGCCGTCGACTGGGCCAACGACTCCGAATACGGCCTCGCCTCGTCGGTGTGGACACAGAATCTGGACAAGGCCATGCAGGTCGCCGCGCGTCTGCAGTACGGCTGCACGTGGATCAACAGCCATTTCATGCTGGTCAGCGAAATGCCCCACGGTGGCCTGAAACGTTCGGGTTACGGCAAAGACTTATCCAGTGATTCGCTGCAGGACTACAGCGTGGTGCGGCACATCATGGCCCGCCACGGCCAGCATCTCTGACTACGCTAATAACAAGCCGAAAACGGCATGCTTCACCGCGTTCACAACTGCCCCGACCATAATTTAAAGAAGAGGGTTCAACCATGTTCGTGCACAAGACCGCACTGCTCAGTGCAATCACCACGGCCCTGCTGGCCAGCGCAAGCCTTTCAGCTGCCGAGCCGCTGAAGGCTGTCGGTGCTGGCGAAGGTCAGCTGGATATCGTTGCGTGGCCGGGTTACATCGAACGTGGCGAGAGCGACAAGGCTTACGACTGGGTCACCGGTTTCGAAAAAGAAACCGGCTGCAAGGTCAATGTGAAGACCGCTGCAACCTCGGACGAAATGGTCAGCCTGATGGCCAAGGGCGGTTACGACCTGGTCACCGCGTCGGGCGATGCCTCGCTGCGATTGATCGTCGGCAAGCGTGTGCAACCGATCAACACTGCGTTGATCCCGAACTGGAAAACCCTCGACCCACGCCTCAAAGACGCGCCGTGGTACGTGGTCAACAACCAGACTTACGGCACCCCGTACCAGTGGGGCCCGAACGTGTTGATGTACAACAGCAACGTGTTCAAGACCGCGCCGAACAGTTGGAGCGTGGTGTTCGCCGCGCAGGATCTGCCCGATGGCAAGCCGAACAAGGGTCGCGTGCAGGCCTATGACGGCCCGATCTACATCGCCGATGCGGCGCTGTATTTGAAGTCGACCAAGCCTGAACTGGGCATCAAAGACCCTTATCAACTCACCGAAGATCAGTACAAAGCCGTGCTCGATCTGTTGCGCGCGCAGCAGCCGCTGATCCACCGCTACTGGCACGACACCACGGTGCAGATGAGCGACTTCAAAAACGAAGGTGTGGTGGCGTCGAGTGCCTGGCCGTATCAGGTCAACGGTTTGATGAACGAGAAGCAGCCGATTGCTTCGACGATTCCGAAAGAAGGCGCAACGGGTTGGGCTGACACCACCATGTTGCACGCCGAGGCCAAGCACCCGAACTGCGCGTACAAGTGGATGGACTGGTCGTTGAAACCGAAAGTCCAGGGTGATGTGGCGGCGTGGTTTGGTTCGTTGCCGGCTGTTCCTGCGGCGTGCAAGGAGAGTGAGTTGCTTGGCGCTGAGGGTTGCAAGACCAACGGTTTCGACCAGTTCGACAAGATCGCCTTCTGGAAAACCCCGCAGGCTGAAGGTGGCAAGTTTGTGCCGTATAGCCGCTGGACGCAGGACTACATCGCGATCATGGGCGGCCGCTAATCCAGAGCACAACTCGGTCGAGCTCCCTTTCCCCCTCGCCCCCTTGGGGGCGGTCCGACGTTTCGGGAGGGCTGGGGTGAGGGGGTAGCTTTTGCCTTTGCTCTTGATCTCGGGGCAACGGCCAATAAAGCCACCCTCACCCCCCGCCCTCTCCCGGAGGGAGAGGGAGCTAAAAGCAATCCCTGCACCCTGCACACCTCCTGTAGGAGCTGCCGCAGGCTGCGATCTTTTCGACGCCACACACGACTTTTTTGAAAGCCCGCTTTACCGGAGCACCGCACCATGACGCTTGCAGTCCAGTTCACCAACGTTTCCCGGCAGTTCGGCGACGTAAAAGCCGTTGACCGGGTTTCCATCGATATCGAGGACGGCGAGTTCTTTTCCATGCTCGGCCCTTCCGGCTCGGGCAAAACCACCTGCCTGCGCCTGATCGCCGGGTTCGAACAACCGAGCGCCGGCTCGATCCGCATCCACGGCGCCGAAGCGGCGGGTTTGCCGCCGTATCAACGTGACGTCAACACGGTGTTTCAGGATTACGCGCTATTCCCGCACATGAACGTCCTCGACAACGTCGCCTACGGTTTGAAGGTCAAAGGCGTCGGCAAAACCGAACGGCACAAACGCGCCGAAGAAGCCTTGGACATGGTCGCCCTCGGCGGTTACGGCGCGCGCAAACCGGTGCAGTTGTCCGGCGGTCAGCGCCAGCGTGTCGCCCTCGCCCGCGCCCTGGTCAATCGTCCGCGCGTGTTGTTGCTCGATGAGCCTCTGGGCGCGCTCGATTTGAAATTGCGCGAACAGATGCAAAGTGAATTGAAGAAACTGCAACGCCAGCTCGGCATCACCTTCATCTTCGTCACTCACGATCAAACCGAAGCGCTGTCGATGTCCGATCGTGTCGCCGTGTTCAACAAGGGCCGCATCGAACAGGTCGACACGCCGCGCAATCTGTACATGAAACCGACCACTACATTCGTGGCTGAATTCGTCGGCACCTCGAACGTGATTCGCGGCGATCTGGCGCGTGAAATCAGCGGTCATCCGCAGCCATTTTCGATCCGCCCCGAACACGTGCGTTTCGCCGAAGGCCCACTGGCCAGTCACGAAATCGAAGTCAGCGGTCTGCTCCACGACATCCAGTACCAGGGCAGCGCCACGCGCTATGAATTGAAGCTGGAAAACGGCCAGACCCTGAGCATCAGCCACGCCAACAATCAGTGGATCGACAGCAGCGCGCAACACCAGACCGGTCAGCGCCTGAGTGCGCGTTGGGCGCGGGAAGCGATGATTCCGTTGCACGACACCGTGACGAACGGGGTTTGATATGAGCACGCTCGCGATGACTGCATCGCCGCCGTTGCGCAGGTTTTCCAACCTGCTCTACCGCAAGCCGAACCTGTATTTGTCGATGCTGCTGGTGCCGCCGCTACTGTGGTTCGGCGCGATCTATCTTGGCTCGCTGCTGGTGCTGTTGTGGCAGGGTTTCTACACATTTGACGACTTCACCATGGCGGTCACCCCTGACCTGACCCTGGCCAATTTCGCCGCGCTGTTTCAGCCGTCGAACTTCGACATCATCCTGCGCACGCTGAGCATGGCCATCGTTGTGTCGATCGCCAGCGCCATCGTCGCGTTCCCGATCGCCTACTACATGGCGCGCTACACCACCGGCAAAACCAAGGCGTTTTTCTACATCGCGGTGATGATGCCGATGTGGGCCAGTTACATCGTCAAGGCCTATGCGTGGACGTTGCTGTTGGCCAAGGGCGGCGTGGCGCAGTGGTTCGTGCAGCACCTGGGGCTGGAGCCGGTTTTGCAGTTCATTCTGGGCATTCCCGGGGTGGGCGGCAGCACCTTGTCGACCTCGCATCTGGGGCGGTTCATGGTGTTTGTCTACATCTGGCTGCCGTTCATGATTCTGCCGATTCAGGCGTCGCTGGAACGTCTGCCGCCGTCGCTGTTGCAGGCCTCCGCTGACTTGGGTGCGAAGCCGCGGCAGACCTTTATGCAGGTGATTTTGCCGCTGTCGATTCCGGGCATTGCCGCTGGTTCGATCTTCACGTTTTCGCTGACCCTGGGCGACTTCATCGTGCCGCAACTGGTCGGGCCGCCGGGGTACTTCGTCGGCAGCATGGTCTACGCGCAGCAAGGGGCGATCGGCAACATGCCGATGGCGGCGGCGTTCACGCTGGTGCCGATCGTGTTGATCGCGGTTTACCTGTCCATCGTCAAACGACTGGGGGCTTTCGATGCGCTCTGACTCTTCATCACAAGGGCATGCCTCTCCAGGCCTGAAAATCGCAGCGTGGGGCGGGTTGGTGTTTTTGCACTTCCCGATCCTGATCATCTTCCTGTACGCCTTCAACACCGAGGAAGCCGCGTTCAGCTTTCCGCCAAAGGGCTTCACGCTGCACTGGTTCAGCGTGGCGTTTTCCCGGCCGGATGTACTGGAATCGATCAAGCTTTCATTGCAGATCGCAGCCATCGCCACGTTGATTGCGATGGTGCTCGGCACCTTGGCTTCAGCAGCGTTGTACCGCCGCGATTTCTTCGGCAAACAAGGCATTTCGCTGATGCTGATCTTGCCGATTGCGTTGCCGGGGATCATCACCGGGATCGCACTGTTGGCGACGTTCAAGACGCTGGGCATCGAGCCGGGGATGTTCACCATCATCGTCGGCCACGCTACCTTCTGCGTGGTGATCGTCTACAACAACGTCATCGCTCGCCTGCGCCGTACTTCGCACAGTTTGATCGAGGCCTCGATGGATCTCGGTGCCGATGGCTGGCAGACCTTTCGCTACATCATCCTGCCCAACCTTGGCTCGGCGTTGCTGGCCGGCGGCATGTTGGCGTTTGCGCTGTCGTTCGACGAAATCATCGTCACCACGTTCACCGCCGGGCATGAACGGACGTTGCCGTTGTGGCTGCTCAACCAACTGAGCCGGCCACGGGATGTGCCGGTGACCAACGTCGTCGCAATGCTGGTGATGATGGTGACGATGCTGCCGATCCTTGGCGCGTATTACCTGACGCGCGGTGGCGAGAGCGTCGCTGGCAGCGGCGGTAAATAAATATCTAACAAACACCAAAAATCCCCTGTGGGAGCGAGCCTGCTCGCGAAGAGGCCGTCACATCCAACATCGATATCGACTGATACACCGCTTTCGCGAGCAGGCTCGCTCCCACAGGGTTCTCGATTCGGCCAGAACAATAAAAGTGTTAGTGAGGACAAACCCATGCAAACCAAACTCTTGATCAACGGCCAACTGGTCAACGGCGAAGGCCCGGCGCAACCGGTGCTCAATCCTTCGCTTGGCGAAGTGCTGGTAGAAATCAACGAAGCCAGCGAAGCCCAGGTTGACGCTGCCGTACGCGCCGCCGATAACGCCTTCGCCGACTGGTCGCAAACCGCGCCGAAAGACCGTTCGCTGCTGTTGCTCAAACTTGCCGACGCCATCGAAGCCCACGGCGAAGAGCTGGCCAAACTCGAATCCGATAACTGCGGCAAACCCTACAACGCCGCGCTCAACGACGAGATTCCGGCGATTGCCGACGTGTTCCGTTTCTTCGCCGGCGCCAGCCGTTGCATGAGCGGTTCGGCCGCTGGCGAATACCTGCCCGGCCACACCTCGATGATCCGCCGCGACCCGGTCGGCGTGATCGCCTCCATCGCGCCGTGGAATTACCCGCTGATGATGGTCGCCTGGAAAATTGCCCCGGCGCTGGCCGCCGGTAATACCGTGGTGCTCAAGCCGTCGGAACAAACCCCGCTAACCGCGTTGCGTCTGGCCGAACTGGCGTCGGAAATCTTCCCGGCCGGTGTACTCAATCTGGTGTTTGGTCGTGGGCCTACCGTTGGTAGTCCGTTGGTCACCCACCCGAAAGTGCGCATGGTCTCGCTGACCGGATCCATCGCTACGGGCGCCAATATCATTTCCAGCACCGCCGACAGCGTCAAACGCATGCACATGGAACTGGGCGGTAAAGCGCCGGTAATCATCTTCGATGACGCCGATATCGATGCGGCGGTGGAAGGCATTCGCACGTTTGGTTTCTACAACGCCGGGCAGGATTGCACGGCGGCGTGCCGGATCTATGCCCAGCAAGGCATCTACGACAAGTTCGTCGAGAAGCTCGGCGCGGCGGTCGGCAGTATCAAGTACGGCTTGCAGGATGATCCGTCGACTGAACTGGGGCCGTTGATCACGGCGCAACATCGCGACCGCGTTGCCGGGTTTGTCGAGCGTGCTGTGGCGCAGCCGCACATTCGTTTGATCACTGGCGGCAAGGCTGTTGAAGGCAATGGTTTCTTCTTCGAGCCGACCGTGTTGGCCGATGCGCAGCAGGACGACGAAATCGTTCGCCGGGAAGTGTTTGGGCCGGTGGTTTCCGTGACCAAATTCACCGATGAAGCGCAGGCGCTGGAATGGGCCAACGATTCGGACTACGGCCTCGCGTCCTCGGTGTGGACAGCGGATGTAGGACGCGCGCACCGCATGTCAGCGCGTTTGCAGTACGGCTGCACGTGGGTGAACACGCACTTCATGCTCGTCAGCGAAATGCCCCATGGCGGTCAGAAATTGTCCGGTTACGGGAAGGACATGTCCATGTATGGGCTGGAGGACTACACCACGGTTCGGCATGTGATGTTCAAGCATTAACAGCGAAAAGATCGCAGCCTGCGGCAGCTCCTACATGACGGACGCCGCTCTTCTGTAGGAGCTGCCGCAGGCTGCGATCTTTTCCGCGACACACGGACGATGTCGGCGATTCACCACCAGGCTTCACCGAAACCAAAACAACAACTACCGACCCGGGCGGCGCCACAAAGCCCCGCCACGGCCTCGGCCATCCGAAATCTGCCGATTTCCCGGAGCAAAACACACATGAGTTCCTCACCCGATCTCGCCACAGCCGTTGCCGACAGCGATGCCGAACAACTGCGCAAACTGGGCTACACCTCGAACTTCAACCGCAGCATGAGCCTGTGGGAAAACTTCGCCTTGGGCTTCACTTATCTGTCACCGGTCGTAGGGGTTTATACCCTCTTCGGCCTGTGCCTCGCCGCTGGTGGCCCACCGATGTTCTGGGCTTACTTGCTGGTCGGTTGCGGCCAATTACTGGTGTGCCTGATCTTCGGCGAAGTGGTTTCGCAGTTCCCGATTTCCGGCGGCGTTTACCCTTGGGCACGTCGATTGGTCGGTAAGAAATGGGCATGGATGGTCGGCTGGATCTACTCCATCGCCCTTTGCGTGACCATCGCTGCCGTTGCGGTCGGTGCGGGCCCGTACCTGGCCGCCATGCTCGGCTTTGAGCCAAGCAACAACACCAACATCGTCATCGCGCTGGTGCTGACCCTGTTCGCCACACTGGTCAACCTCAGCGGCACCAAAGTGCTGGCGCGAATCGCCATGTTCGGCTTCCTCTGCGAACTGGTTGGCGCAGTGATCGTCGGCGTTTACTTGCTGGTGTTCGAACGTCACCAACCACTCAGCGTGTTGTTCAACACCTTCGACATCAGCGTCGACGGCTCTTACCTGCCGGCGTTCCTCACCGCATCGCTGGCGGGGATGTTCCTCTACTACGGCTTCGAGGCCTGCGGCGATGTCGCCGAAGAAACCCCGAACCCCAGCGCAAAAATCCCGGTGGCCATGCGCATGACCATTTACATCGGCGGCATCGCGGCGATGTTCGCCTGCCTGGCGCTGATTCTTGCCGTGCCGGATATGCAAGCGGTGATCAACGGCACCGACAAAGACCCGGTCACTACCATCCTCAACAATGCCTTCGGCCCGGTCGGTTCGAAACTGGTGATGGGCGTGGTAATGATTTCCTTCATCTCCTGCGTCATCAGCCTGCAAGCAGCGGCGAGCCGTCTGCTGTACTCCTACGCTCGCGATGAAATGGTCATCGGCAGCCGACTGCTGAAAAAGATTTCTCCTACCACCCAAGTACCGGTTGCCGCGCTGTTCGTGTCCGGCGTCCTGCCGGCCCTGATCATCGCCCTCGGCTTCTTCCTGCAAGACGCCGTGGCCACCATCGTCAGCTTCGCCGCCATCGGCATCTATCTCGCCTTCCAGATGATCGTCCTGGCCGCGCTGTACGCCCGCAGCAAAGGCTGGAAACCGAGCGGCAAATTCACCCTCGGCGCATGGGGCTGGCCGGTGAACATCGGCGCGCTGGTGTACGGCGTTGGCGCAATCATCAACATGGCCTGGCCACGCACGCCCGATGCGGCGTGGTATGTGAACTATGCGATGGTGTTGAGCACGGCGATCGTGATTGGCTTGGGCTTGATTTATATGTGGATTGGCAAGCCGTATGACCATGGCAAGGCGCCGGCTGGGGATGCTTGGAAGGTGAGTCGCTAAAAGCGTTTGATCCCGGCACCGACAAGGTGCCGGGGTTCCGGTAAGCCATGAAACCTCATCAAAAAGAAAGCTCCGCCTGATCGTGCTTCAACAGGGAAATACGGTCGAACAGTTTGATTTTTTCATTGGCTTTTTGCTTGGCGTGATCGGACATGAATGCAATCAATTCTTCGAGCTGACTGACGTCTCCGACCACCTTGAATTCCTTTTCCTTGTTGACGAAAACAAGCGACTTCTTCTTTCTCGACAACAGTTCAATGACGTTACTGAGCGTACCGGTGCTCTTTGCGTCCCAGATCATCATACCGTAGTCAGCCGCTTCGGCCATGACGACGTCTTTTTCGGTGAAGAAGGCTCTCGACCCTTTGGAATGTTTGGAGTCGACTGTTCTGGCGGGCCACTGTCCAAGATTATTCCTCGGAGCAGAACCGCTGCAGAACACCGTGGTGTTGGATCGTTCGAGACTCAGCAGGTACTCCTGAATGGAGGTATCGGCGCCCGCTGCGTCCCCAACCACCACCTCGAACTCAGACGCCACGATGTTATTGATACGCTCTTTAACCTTCGGATCAAGGTTCTTGATGTTGACAGAGCCGGCAATAAATACAGTGGTCATTGAGTTCACATCATCTGCGGCACTTCTCGAGATTCATATGAATAAAGGAAAAAATGCCGGTCAGGGATGAGCTCACCGTCATCAGTGCAAAATCAGGCATTTCCTACAGATATGACCTTCCTGAAAAAGCCCCATTTCCTACGCTGTGCGTCGACAGAGTAGACTTGTCGCCGCAAGCGCCTGACCGATAGGCTTTATCCCGTCGCTGCTAATTCAGCGACCCGGGGTCGAAGCCGGAAACTGTCAACGCGGTGCTTGCATGCCCTCCATTGAACTGTGGCTGTCACAGCTTCAGTTTTGCTTTATGGCGGGCCGTGTGGCGCGGGCCTTCTGGCTTTTCCGTGTTTGACTGGAAGTATCCCGACTTCGAACGCCACACGGTTCGCCACCCAACTTGTCGAAGAGTTGATGGCGACTTTCCTACTCAAATCGGAAGTCACTAAATGTCTGCGCAAATCCAAAATTCATCGTCGACCCACTTCACCCCCACCATCTTCACCCGCCACAACCGCTTCCTCCACGCCTTCATGCAAGACCACGAAGCCTGGTTCTGTGTCCAGGATCTCGGTCGCCTGATGGGCTATCCGCTTAACGAACGCCTCACCCTGAAACTCGATCCCGACCAGCGTCGCCATGTCCTCCTGCGTCGGGACGGCGAAATCATCGATTGCGCGATGGTCAGCGAGTCCGGCCTGTTCGCCCTGCTCGTCCATCACTTCGTCCCGGAAAACCGGCACCTGCGCCAATGGCTGAGCCATGAAGTCATCCCGATGCTGCGCGAAACCCATTCAAGCCCAATGGACAACCATCCGAGCCTGAGTTCGATGCATTGGGCAGGCGTCACCGTGCCGCTGCTGCACTGGCAACAGCAGGCGTGGGTCAAATGGCGGGATGTGCCGGAGTTGATGCATGGACAGCGACCGTATCCGGTATCGGGAACGTGAAGCTGATTCCATAAAAAAGGGGCGGACTTCTCAGTCCGCCCCTTTTGATCTTCTCTTAAAACCGCGAAACACTCCGCATCGCATCCACCAGATACCGCATCGCGATCCGGTCACTTTCCGAAAGCTCGCGATAACGCTCCACCAGCTTCAGCTCCTCCGAGTTCAGCCGACGCCTTCTGCGCCCACTGCCCAAGCAAGGAAAGATGCCCAACATGTCGGTAATGCCTTGGATTTTTGCCATGGACGATGTCCTTCTCTAATACTGCAAAGAACTGCTTAAACACCACATCGCCCTGCCCCTTACAGCAGCGCCTTGTGCCCTGCCGGCTAAATGGGTCGCGCCGGCCATGCCCCTTAGAATAGAAATTAATTCGGCGCTGAAAAGGGGTTTTTAGAGTAATTAGTCAAGAAAAGCAGATATGCCGTGTAAATCAGAAAGTCCTGTCAGATTTTTAACCGACATGTCTTGTTTCATTGACACCCTGTCGCACTGAATCAACGAATTTTGCATTGCGAGCGAACGGTTTAAGCTAGCGGGCATCTGTTTATAGTCCGTTGCGTTTGGCCGAAGGCTTGTCCGAACCGTTATTTCTGATCCAGCACGTGCCAGGAACGGCGCGGGATTGCACACGACAGGTTGTATTTATGCACCGCAGGAATTTGCTCAAAGCGTCCATGGCCATTGCGGCTTACACCGGTCTTTCGGCCACCGGCCTGCTGGCTACCCGTGCGTGGGCCGCCAGTGGCGGCGCTGCGGATGGCGAAGCGCAGGCCTTCGATTTCGAAGCGCTCAAGCGCCAGGCCAAGCAGCTCGCTGGCAGCGCCTATCAGGACACTAAACAGGTGCTCCCACCGACGTTGGCGACGATGACGCCGCAGAACTTCAATGCGATCCGCTACGACGGCGAGCATTCGTTGTGGAAGGAGAACAAGGGCCAGCTCGACGTACAGTTCTTCCACGTCGGCATGGGTTTCCGCCAGCCGGTGCGCATGTACAGCGTCGACCCGAAGACCCGCACCGCGCGCGAGGTGCATTTCCGCCCGACCCTGTTCAATTACGAGAACACCTCGGTCGACACCCAGCAGCTCAAGGGCGATTTGGGTTTCGCCGGTTTCAAGCTGTTCAAGGCGCCGGAACTGGATCGCCATGACGTGGTGTCTTTCCTCGGCGCCAGTTACTTCCGTGCGGTGGATGCGACTGGCCAATATGGCCTCTCCGCGCGCGGTCTGGCGATCGACACTTACGCCAAGAAGCGCGAAGAGTTTCCTGACTTCACCAAATTCTGGTTCGAGACCCCGGATCAGAACGCCACGCGTTTTGTGGTCTACGCCCTGCTCGACTCGCCGAGCGCGACCGGCGCGTACCGCTTCGACATCGATTGCCAGGCCGAGCGCGTGGTGATGGAGATCGACGCACACATCAATGCGCGCACCACCATCGAGCAACTGGGCATCTCGCCGATGACCAGCATGTTCAGCTGCGGCAACCACGAACGCCGCATGTGCGACACCATTCACCCGCAAATCCACGACTCGGACCGTCTGGCCATGTGGCGTGGCAACGGTGAGTGGATCTGCCGTCCGCTGAACAACCCGGCGACCCTGCAGTTCAACGCGTTTGCCGATACCAATCCGAAGGGCTTCGGTCTGGTGCAGACCGACCATGAGTTCGCCAACTATCAGGACACCGTCGACTGGTACAGCAAGCGCCCGAGCCTGTGGGTAGAACCGACCACCGCGTGGGGCGAAGGCTCCATCGATCTGCTGGAAATTCCTACCACCGGCGAGACGCTCGACAACATCGTCGCGTTCTGGACCCCGAAGAAACCGGTGGCTGCCGGTGATTCGCTGAATTATGGCTACAAGCTCTACTGGAGCGCTCTGCCGCCGGTGAGCACGCCGTTGGCGCGGGTGCAGGCGACTCGTTCTGGCATGGGCGGTTTTGTTGAGGGTTGGGCACCGGGTGAGCATTACCCGCCGGTGTGGGCGCGTCGTTTTGCCGTGGACTTCACCGGTGGTGGTCTGGATCGACTGCCGCAGGGCACCGGTATTGAGCCGGTAGTGACGTGTTCGAACGGCAAGGTGCAGGATTTCAGCGTGCTGGTGCTGGATGACATCAAGGGTTACCGGATTCTGTTTGACTGGTACCCGACCAGTGACAGCGTTGAGCCGGTGGAGCTGCGGTTGTTTATTCGCACCAACGATCGCACGTTGAGCGAGACCTGGTTGTACCAGTACTTCCCGCCAGCGCCGGATAAGCGCAAATACCCTTGAGGGTTTGAGGCGCCTGGACGGGCCTCATCGCGAGCAGGCTCGCTCCTACAGTTGATCTCTGTCGAACACGTATTTTGTGAACGACAAATAATCCTGTAGGAGTGAGCCTGCTCGCGATAGCGTCCGCCCAGTCAGCACAAAAAAACCAGAAAAAAGCCCCGGCCATCACTGACCGGGGCTTTTTGCTTTATCGCTATTCATTCAATCCCGTAAATCAGACTCATGAATCGGCTGATCCCGATGCGTCGCACGCTGATACTGCGCCGGCCACACCGCTTTGCGTCCACCCAGATCATCGTCGGCATGCAGCGGCCAGTACGGATCACGCAGCAGCTCGCGGGCGAGGAAGATAATGTCGGCCTGACAGGTGCGCAGAATGTGCTCAGCCTGCGCCGGCTCGGTAATCATTCCCACAGTGCCGGTGGCGATGCCTGACTCTTTGCGTACGCGCTCGGCGAAACGCGTCTGATAACCCGGCCCCACCGGAATCTCAGCGTTGGCTGCGGTTCCGCCCGAAGAGACGTCGATCAGATCGGCGCCAAGGGTGTGCAGGCGTCGCGCCAGCTCGACGGTTTCATCCGGGTTCCAGCCATCCTCAACCCAATCGGTAGCCGATACGCGAACAAATAACGGCAACTCCTCAGGCCAAACCGCCCGCACCGCCTCCGTCACTTGCAGCACCAGACGAATACGATTTTCAAACGAACCTCCGTACTGATCGCGGCGCTGATTGCTCAGCGGCGAGAGAAACTGATGCAGCAGATAACCATGCGCCGCATGCACCTCAACCACACTGAAACCGGCCTTCAACGCGCGTTTCGCGGCATCGACAAAGGCCTGAATGACGTCGGCAATCTGCCCTTCATCGAGTTGTTTCGGTTGCGTGTGTTGTGGGTCAAAGGCAATCGGCGAAGGCCCGACCGGTGTCCAGCCGCCGTCATCGGGTTTGACGCTGCCATGCTTGCCGATCCACGGCCGATGGGTGCTGGCCTTGCGCCCGGCGTGGGCCAGTTGAATCCCGGCGACCGCGCCTTGGGACGTGATGAAGCGGGTGATGCGTTGCAGCGGTTCGATCTGTTCGTCGTTCCACAGGCCAAGGTCTTCGGCGGTGATCCGCCCGTCGGCGGTGACCGCCGTGGCTTCAGTAAATACCAGACCGGCGCCGCCCACCGCGCGGCTGCCGAGGTGCACCAGGTGCCAGTCGTTGGCCAGGCCGTCGACGCTGGAGTACTGGCACATCGGTGATACAGCGATGCGGTTGGGCAAGGTCAGTTGGCGCAGGGTGAAGGGTTCAAGCAGCAGACTCATGGGGCACCTCTCAAATCAGTGGGCAGGCTCCAGGGTTCTGTTTGAATAGTCGACGAGTGACAGGAAAAAGGTGCAGCACCCGCCCCCGCGGGCAAAAAATTCGACAAGACGTCACAAGGCCAATCAAGCAGTGCTTAGAGCCTAGTCGACAACGGGGGATCGGGGGGAATTCAAGAAAAGATCGCAGCCTGCGGCAGCTCCTACATTGGAATGCGGTTTCCTGTAGGAGCTGCCGCAGGCTGCGATCTTTTGATCTTCAACGCGGTTCGATATGAGCAATCATCAACTGAACGGTCTCATTACCCCGAAACTCGTTAACGTCGAGCTTATAGGCGAGCTCAACCCACTTGATCGTCGGATTCGGCCAGATATCCCGGTCAATCCCAAACGCAATGCCATCCAGTTTCACCGAACCACACTCGCTCTTCAGCACCACTTTCAAATGCCGCTCGCCGACGACGCGCTGTTCAACCAACTGAAACACGCCGTGAAACAGCGGCTCCGGGAAGTGCTGTCCCCAAGGCCCAGCGTGGCGCAGGGCGCGGGCCAGTTCGAGGTGAAATTCTTCTACCGCCAGTGTGCCGTCCGACAGCATGCGCCCGGTCAGGTCTTCCTCGCGAAGTTGCCTACGCACTTCAGCGTCGAATGCCTCGGCGAACAGCGGAAAATTCTCCTGCGGCAAGGTCAGACCGGCCGCCATCGCGTGGCCACCGTACTTGGCGATCAGGGTCGGATGCTGCGCCGCGACCACGCTCAAGGCATCGCGAATATGGAAGCCCTGAACAGAGCGGCCCGAGCCTTTGAGCAAACCATCACCGGCATCGGCGAAGGCAATGGTCGGACGGAAGTAACGCTCTTTCATCCGCGACGCGAGAATCCCGATCACGCCTTGGTGCCACTCCGGATCGAACAGGCACAAGCCAAACGGCATCGATTCGACCGGCAAATCCTTGAGCTGCGCCAGCGCTTCACGCTGCATGCCCTGCTCGATGGATTTGCGATCCTGGTTCATGCCGTCCAGTTGCGCGGCCATTTCCCGGGCCTTGTTGGCGTCGGCGGTGAGCAGGCATTCGATGCCCAGGCTCATGTCGTCCAGACGCCCGGCGGCGTTCAGGCGTGGACCGACGATAAACCCCAGATCGGTGGAGGTAATGCGCGCGGCGTCACGCTTGGCCACTTCAAGGATCGCTTTGATCCCCGGCCGTGCGCGACCGGCGCGAATGCGTTCAAGACCTTGATGCACCAGAATGCGGTTGTTGGCGTCCAGCGGCACCACGTCGGCAACGCTGCCCAGCGCCACCAGATCCAGCAGCTCGCCGATGTTCGGCTGCGGCTTGTTTTCGTACCAGCCGAGGCTGCGCAACCGCGCGCGCAATGCCATCAACACGTAGAAAATCACCCCGACGCCGGCCAGCGCCTTGCTCGGAAATTCGCAACCGGGCTGGTTCGGGTTGACCAGCGCATCGGCCTGCGGCAGTTCATCGCCCGGCAAGTGGTGGTCAGTGATCAGCACTTTGAGGCCATGGCGCTTGGCGGCGGCCACACCTTCGACGCTGGAGACACCGTTGTCGACGGTGACCAGCAAATGCGGCTCACGAGTCAAAGCGACTTCAACGATTTCCGGGGTCAGGCCGTAGCCATATTCAAAGCGGTTCGGCACCAGATAATCGACGTGCGCGGCACCGAGCAAACGCAAGCCAAGCATGCCGACCGTGCTGGCCGTCGCACCGTCCGCGTCGAAGTCGCCGACGATAAGAATGCGCTGGCGCTGCTCCAGCGCCGTCACCAGCAAGTCCACCGCCGCATCAATGCCCTTGAGCTGCTGAAACGGGATCAACCGCGCCAGGCTCTTGTCCAGCTCTGCCTCTGACTGCACGCCCCGTGCCGCGTACAAGCGGGTCAGCAGCGGAGGAATATCACCCAGAAAGGGCAGCGTGGCAGGCAGTTGACGAGGTTCGATGCGCATGGGGTGACGGAGACTTCTCTCTAATACGTGGGATTATGCAGTTGAAGGCGCGGGATCAGCCGCGCTCACCTTGTAGCCATTGCAACTGGACTTCGTGCTGACCACGGTCGTCGGTGACGAAGATCGTCCCTTCGCTGATCATCACGTCCCACTTGATGACGCGGGGCATGTCCTTGGCCAGCGTCTCCAGCACTTCCTGCGGGACGGCGGCGATGTTGACGTTTTTCAGGTTCTTGATCGCCGGGATCACCTTGGTTTCCCAGACGCGCAGACTGCCATAGGCCAGCAGGCTGGTGCGCTCGGTGCGACGCGAGCACCAGGTCAGACGGTCGGCGTCTGGCTGGCCGACTTCGATCCAGTGCAGAACACGGTCGTCCAGGCTCTTTTCCCACAGTGCAGGTTCATCCACGTCTGACAGACCGCGACCAAACGACAACTGCTCGTTGTACCAGAGGGCGTAGGCCAGCAGGCGCACGGTCATGCGCTCTTCGGTTTCCGAAGGGTGACGGGCGATGGTCTGCTTGACGCTCTCGTAGACACTGCGGTCGAGATCGGTGAGGTTCAGTTCAAACTTGTAGGTAGTGGACGGCTGGGCCATGAACGGGCTTCTTGATACGAGGAAAGTCGGCAAGTCTAACCGATGCGGTAGGCAATCATCGAATTGATGGCGATCAAGCTGCGGCGTCTGACCGCCGGCTATGTTAAAACGCTGTATCCGCACAGCCTTGTCCTACAGGATTCAGTATGCCGTTCGCCAACAAACCGCTCTCGGGTGTGAAAGTCATTGAATTGGGTACGTTGATTGCCGGGCCGTTTGCCTCGCGTATTTGCGGCGAGTTCGGCGCCGAAGTGGTCAAGATCGAATCGCCGGACGGCGGTGATCCCCTGCGCAAGTGGCGTAAATTGTACGAAGGCACGTCCCTGTGGTGGTTCGTCCAGGCGCGCAACAAGAAGTCGCTGACCCTGAACCTAAAACACCCCGACGGTTTGGCGATCCTGAAAAAACTGCTCAGTGAAGCGGACATCCTCATCGAAAACTTCCGTCCAGGTGTCCTGGAAAAACTTGGCCTGAGCTGGGAAACCCTGCACGCCTTGAACCCGAAACTGGTGATGGTGCGCCTGTCCGGTTTCGGTCAGACCGGACCGATGAAGGATCAACCGGGCTTCGGCGCGGTCGGCGAATCCATGGGCGGCTTGCGTTACATCACCGGTTTCGAAGACCGCCCGCCAGTGCGCACCGGGATTTCCATTGGCGATTCGATTGCCGCGCTGTGGGGCGTAATTGGTGCATTGATGGCGCTGCGTCATCGCGAGGTCAACGGCGGCCTCGGCCAGGTAGTTGATGTGGCGTTGTACGAAGCAATTTTCGCGATGATGGAAAGCATGGTGCCGGAGTTCGATGTGTTCGGCTTTATCCGCGAGCGCACCGGCAACATCATGCCCGGCATCACACCCTCCTCCATCCACACCAGCGCCGACGGCAAGCATGTGCAGATCGGCGCCAATGGCGATGCGATCTTCAAGCGTTTCATGCTGATCATCGGCCGTGATGATCTGGCTAACGATCCGGCATTGGCCAGCAACGACGGTCGCGATAATCGCCGCGATGAGCTGTATGGCGTCATTGATCGCTGGGTCAACTCGCAGCCGTTGCAAACCGTGCTCGACCTGCTCAATCAGGCCGGTGTGCCGGCCAGCCGGATCTTCAGTGCCGAAGACATGTTCAACGATCCGCAGTATCTGGCCAGGGAAATGTTCCTGCATGCCAAGCTGCCGGACGGCAAGGACTTCAAGATGCCCGGCATTGTGCCGAAACTCTCTGAGACACCGGGCTCTTCCGAATGGGTCGGACCGCAGCTGGGTGAACACAATGCGCAGGTACTTCACGATCTTGGTTATGACGAGACACAGATCGCCCGACTGCGTGAAGACGGAGCCATTTAAGCTGAAGCGCCAGCCATCATCACCCAACAACCGCGCCCGTCACTGGTGGACATGGCGGCTGTTCAGTCTGTTATTTCTGCTGGCCCTGTCCGCCGGAGCTCAAGCAAAACCGACGCTGATCTGGTTGCTGCGTGATCTGCCGCCACTGACCATTTTCGAAGGCCCTAAAAAGGGCCAAGGCGTGATCGATCAACTGATGCCGATGCTGATTGCCGGCATGCCGCAGTACGAACACAAAGTGATGCGGGTCAATCGTGCCCGCGGCCTGCAAATGCTTCATGAGAACCCCTTCGCCTGCGACCCCGCGCTGCTGTGGAGCAAAGAGCGCGCGCAGTGGGTGGCGTATTCGATCCCGGCGATTCGCGCGGTGGCCAATGGCTTGGTGGTGCGCCAACAGGATCGCGCGGTGCTTGAACCGTATCTGGCCGATGGTGAAGTGGATCTGTCGGCGTTGCTGGCCGCGACTGACCGCAAAGTCGGCGTCGTTGCCGAGCGCAGCTACGGAGAATTCATCGACACCCGGTTGCATCAGGCACCCAGCGGTGCCCTGACGGCGCACTATGGCAACGATGCGCTGAGCAATCTGCTGTCGATGCAGCGACTGGGCCGGTTGCAGGTGGTGCTGGGTTATTGGCCAGAGATTCGCTATCAGGCCAAACAGGCGCAGATCAATGAAGATGAGCTCGAGTTCTATCCAATTGCGGGCAACGGCAAATATCTTTCAGGCTACGTCGCCTGTTCCGACACCACACAGGGACGTCAGGCCATCACCGAGATCAACCATCTGCTGCGCACCCTGCCCCACGAACGCTTGAATGAGCTCTACGCCGCGTGGCTGGACCCCGACAGACGCGAGGATTACCTGGAGCAGGCCCACCTGTTTTTCGAACATCAGGCCGCGCAATAAGCAAACGCCAGACAAAAGAAACCCCGAGAAGTGGGGAGACGACTCGGGGTTAAACGTGGCCTACATAAAGACCCGTAGCAGCAAGCGACAAGCACCGGAGCACAATGCTTGATCCTGCTGTTATGGGGTCTGACTGACAGGGACGCCGGAAGGTTCCCACAAAAAATATTTCATCTTCACAGCACCGGACGCTTGTCCAGGGCTGCATTGCGCAAAGCCGCAATGACACAGGGTTCCAGCCGCCCTTCGGCGATCAGGATGTCGCGGTGCAAGCCGTCGACCACATCGGTCAACTGACGTTTGTCGCTCAACTGCGCCTGATTGAATTCGCGCTCTACGACGATGGCGCCGCTGCTGTTCTTCAAGCTCACCAGGCATTCGCCACGGGTGCCGCCAGGTGACAGGGAAACCTGATACGGGCTCAGAGCCTCACCGAGCAATAGACTGATACTTTCCATCTCGATCTCCACTCAATCGTCCGAAAACATTGTGTCTGGGGCGTGTCCACAGTAAATGACCACCGGCCCGAGAAGAAAGTTCTGAATAGCCGACTCGTCCCTGAGTTGTCACTGGCCTGTCAGAGCATGCACGGAGAAGATGACAGAAACATAACTGCCTGCTCACGCGCGTGCCGGATGCCTTACCGTCATCAGGTAACTGTCGAGCATTGCTCTCATCAGTACAGCCGAAACCGGCGTGTGAAGCCGCCCCAACAGCTGTAGCTCATGCTCTTGCAGCAGCGCTTCGAGATCGCTGTGCAATCCCGGCGGCGCCCGCCCCAACAGAATGACGGCGCGCGCCTCCTGACGCTCCGCCAGTTGCCGGATGAGCGCGATTCCTTCACCACCACTGAGCAGTGGATCGCAGATCGCAATGTCGATCATGGCACGGTGCGCCAGCGAGCGTCGTGCCGAAGCCAGCGACGAAGAGGTCAGGACATCGTAGATTCCGACTGCATTGAACATCTGGTGCAGCGCCATCAGTTGATAAGGATCGGGTTCGAGAATCAGGACTTTGAGCGAGCGCATGGCGACCTCTGTGACGGCAATCGCGGGCTCTCCCGCAGTAGCCGTTCACTCTAGGCGAGCCTTCTACAGCCTCCCATCGGAAAAGGCGGCGCGTGACATAGGAATTTTCCTTACTTCAATCAAGACATCAGCTTTCCGACGCCGCGTCGCCCGGAGTGATATCTGTCCAGCCGCCAAGCAAACCGCGTAATTGGCCATCGGCACTGTAAAAAGGCACCGTCCATTGGTAAATCTCCCGGTGGCCGCTTCTGAGTTGCAGGTGGCGTTTGCTGAAGCGCGTTCTGCGCGATCTCAGTTGCTCCATGAACTCTTCATGGAGCAAACCAGCGGTGCTTTCCGGGACGGCATCGACATCGATCAATCGTTGCCCCTGAACCTGATCGAAGCGGATCGACAACGCCTCTTCATAGCTTTTGTTGCACAAAATCAGGCGTCCCTCCAGATCGCGGACGAACACCGGATCGGGCATCGCATCGAGTAGTACCCGCTGGAACACCAATTGATCGCCCAGATGTTTTTCCGCATCGTGGCGCTGCTTGATCTCCGCTGTCAGGCGGCGATTCCAGAGCAGCGATAACGCACCGAAAATGCAGCCGGCAGACAGTCCCCAGAAAATCAGTTCAGTCAGGCTCCGGCGTTGCTTGGACGTCCGCTCCGCGCCGATGCCACCCAGCCATTTCTGGCGAATGGCGCGCAACTCGGCGGCCGGAAAAGCTTCCAGCGCCTTGTTCAGGATACTCAGCAGTTCGGGCTGGCCTTTGCGCACTGCCAGGTGATCGGCTTCCCACTTGCCCTCCAGCAACTCACCGACATGCAGCAGTCCCGAAGGAAACAGTTGCGCGCCGATTTCGTTTTCGATGGTGACGTAGGCCTCGCCACTTTCAACCAGTGCCCGGGCTTCAGCGTAGGTTTTTACCGAACGTATTTCGATTGAGGGGTAATCGCGGCGAATTGTACTTTCCAGCGCGTGTCGTGCTGGCAACACCAATACTCGCTTGGCCAATTGTTCGAGCGATTGTACGGCCGGCTCGCCCGCGCGCCCGACGAATACCCAGCCAGCGCCGCCAAACGCATGACTGAAATCCAGTGTCATCCTGCGCTCATCGTTGTCTGCCAGCGTTGTACTCATGTCGGCGGTACCGTTTTCAAGGTGCTCAAGCATCCGGTCGGTGGAGAACGACTCTCGAAAAACGAACTGCAAACCGGTCATGGCGCTGATGCGCTTGAGCAAATCGCTATTCAAACCGTTCCAGTGGCCGTGCTCATCCTGGAACAGGTACAACGGGTATTGCACCGATGCGACGATGACGGTCGGGTTTTCGCGAACCCATTGACGTTCGTGCTCATTAAGCTCCACAGGCCGGACGCTTGGGGCCTGTTCTTCATTCAGCACCAGGTGGGCCGCTACGCCAATGCGCCAGCAGCTCAACAGGCCCATAAGAAGAATCCCGTTCAGGGTATGTATCCATCCTCTCTCAAACAGCATTGCCACTTCCTTCGTGATCGACTCACCCGTCCTTACATGGGCGAAAACCCGAGCAGTGTGGCAGCAGAAACAAAAAAGCCCGTCAGGAGACGGGCTTCAAAATGTGACAGCTTTTCCAGGCTTAAAGCGGCTTGCCGCGGTTGCCATGCTGGCTGACAAAGGCTTGCACGGCTTTCAGCTCGTTTGGCAAAACGGTGCAACGCTCGTTTCGCTCAAACAAATCAGAAAGATGTGCAGGTAGCTCGAGAGCTTTTCCTACACCGGCTTTTTCCACGGCATCGGGGAATTTAACCGGATGAGCGGTGCCCAGGATCACCATCGGGATATCCAGGCTGCGGCGGCACTCGCGCGCCGCCTTGACGCCGATGGCGGTGTGCGGGTCCAGCACTTCGCCAGTCTGCTCGTAGACTTCGGCGATGGTTTCGCAGGTTTGTGCGTCATCCACGGCCAGCGAGTCGAACAGTTTGCGCGCTTCGGTCCAGCGCTCTTGCTCGACGCTGAAACCGCCGCCCTGCTTGAACGAATCCATCAGACCGGCGATCGCTGCACCGTTGCGACCGTGCAGGTCGAACAGCAGGCGTTCGAAGTTCGACGAGACCATGATGTCCATCGACGGCGACAGGGTGGCGTGCAAGGTGTCCTTGACGTACTGATTGCCGCTCATGAAGCGGTGCAGGATGTCGTTGCGGTTGGTGGCGACGATCAACTGGTTGATCGGCAAGCCCATGTTGCGCGCCAGGTAACCGGCGAAGATGTCGCCGAAGTTACCGGTTGGCACCGAGAACGACACCGAACGCGCCGGGCCGCCCAACTGCAGGGCTGCGTGGAAGTAGTAAACGATCTGGGCCATGATCCGCGCCCAATTGATCGAGTTCACCGCGACCAGACGCGTGCCTTTGAGGAAGCTCTGATCGGCGAAGCTCGCCTTGACCATTTCCTGGCAGTCATCGAAGTTGCCTTCGATGGCGATGTTGTGGATGTTCTCGCCGAAGATCGTGGTCATCTGGCGACGCTGCACTTCGGACACACGGTTGTGCGGGTGCAGAATGAAGATGTCGACGTTTTCGCAGTGCTTGCAGCCTTCGATGGCGGCCGAGCCGGTGTCACCGGAGGTGGCGCCGACGATGACCACGCGCTCGCCGCGCTTTTCCAGCACGTAGTCGAGCAGACGACCGAGCAGTTGCAGGGCGAAGTCCTTGAACGCCAGGGTCGGACCGTGGAACAGCTCCAGCACCCATTCGTTGCCGTTCAGCTGACGCAGCGGCGCGACGGCGCTGTGGGCGAACACGCCGTAGGTTTCTTCGAGAATCTTTTTGAAATCGGCATCGGGAATGCTGCCGGTAACGAACGGGCGCATCACGCGGAAGGCCAGTTCGTGATAGGGCAGGCCGGCCCAGGAAGCGATTTCTTCCTGGGTGAAACGTGGCAGGTTTTCCGGGACGTACAGACCGCCGTCGGTCGCCAGACCAGCCAGCAGGACGTCTTCGAAATTCAGGGCCGGTGCCTGGCCGCGGGTACTGATGTAACGCATGACTGACTCCAATGGAGAGTGTTCACGGCACTGGCCCCGTTCACGGGGCCGGTGCAGGACAACGACTTAGTTCAGGTGCTCGACGCGGATCCGTACAACCGGACCATTGACGCCGGCCAGCGCTTCGAGGGCGGCGATGGCATCGTTGATGCGCTGCTCGACCACACGGTGGGTCAGCAGGATCATCGGCACCAGACCGTCGTGTTCCTCGACTTCCTTCTGCATGATCGACTCAATGTTGATGCCGCGCTCCGAGAGGATGCTCGCTACCTGAGCGAGTACGCCCGGATGGTCCTTGGCCTGAATACGCAGGTAGTACGCACTTTCGCAGGCTTCGATCGGCAGGATCGGATGGGCCGACAGCGAGTCCGGCTGGAAAGCCAGGTGCGGCACGCGGTTTTCCGGGTCGGAAGTCATGGCGCGAACCACGTCGACCAGGTCGGCGATCACCGACGAAGCGGTTGGCTCCATGCCGGCGCCAGCGCCGTAGAACAGCGTCGAACCGGCGGCGTCACCGTTGACCATCACCGCGTTCATCACGCCGTTGACGTTGGCGATCAGGCGATCGGCCGGGATCAGCGTCGGGTGGACGCGCAACTCGATGCCGGCGTCTGTGCTGCGCGCCACACCGAGGTGCTTGATGCGATAACCCAGCGCTTCGGCGTAGTTGACGTCAGCGGTGGTCAGCTTGGTGATGCCTTCGGTGTAAGCCTTGTCGAATTGCAGCGGAATGCCGAACGCGATGGAAGCCAGAATCGTCAGCTTGTGCGCCGCATCGATGCCTTCGACGTCGAAGGTTGGATCAGCCTCGGCATAACCCAGCGCTTGCGCTTCGACCAGCACGTCTTCGAACGTACGGCCCTTCTCGCGCATTTCGGTGAGGATGAAGTTGCCGGTGCCGTTGATGATCCCGGCCACCCAGTTGATGCGGTTGGCGGAAAGGCCTTCGCGGATCGCCTTGATCACCGGAATGCCACCGGCCACCGCTGCTTCGAACGCCACGATCACGCCTTTCTCGCGTGCCTTGGCGAAAATTTCATTACCGTGAACGGCAATCAGAGCCTTGTTCGCGGTGACCACATGCTTGCCATTCTCGATGGCCTTGAGTACCAGCTCGCGGGCAACGGTGTAGCCGCCCATCAGCTCTATGACGATGTCGATCTCAGGGTTCGTGGCCACTTCGAAGACATCGTTGGTAATCGCAATACCGGTCGTCTGGAACTGAGGCTTTGGCGTGCGCGTGGCAATTTGTGCCACTTCAATCCCACGCCCGGCACGACGAGCAATTTCCTCGGCGTTGCGCTGAAGTACGTTGAAGGTACCGCCACCGACGGTCCCTAACCCACAGATGCCTACTTTGACCGGATTCACTGTGAACTCCCCATAAAACGGCCGACTCAGGGTCGGCCGGAAAACAACCGCGTGCTCGCGGCTCTCTATTAATGGCCCGGCGATCTCGCTGCCGGACCATGATCGTCACGGTTGACCGTGACGATGCGAATTACTTGGCGCCCAGCGCCAGTTTGGCGACTTGTGGCGCAGGCTGGTAGCCCGGAATGACTTGTCCGTCGGCCAAAACGATGGCCGGTGTACCGTTCACGCCAATCGACTGACCGAGGGCGAACTGTTTGGAAACCGGATTCTCGCACTTGGCGGCCTTGATTTCCTTGCCATCGACCATTTTGTCCATGGCCGCTTTCTTGTCTTTCGAGCACCACACGGCTTGCAGTTGCTCGTCACCCGGTGAGCCCAGGCCCTGGCGCGGGAACGCGACGTAGCGCACTTCGATGCCGCGCTTGTTCAGCTCCGGCACTTCGGCGTGCAGCTTGTGGCAGTACGGGCAGGTGGTGTCGGTGAACACGGTGATGTGCGATTTGGTTTCGCCCACGGCCGGGTAGACCACGGTTTCGGCAACCGGAATGTCGTTGATCAGCTTGGAGATGCCCAGGCGCTCGGTCTTTTCGGTCAGGTTGACCGGTTTACCGTCCTTGAGCTGGAACAGATAGCCCTGCACCACGTATTGGCCGTCGGCGCTGGCGTACAGCACGCGGCTGCCCTTGAGCTTGACTTCGTACATGCCCGGCAACGGGCTGGCGGAAATGCTCTCGACCGGGACTTCGAGCTGGAGGTTTTCCAGGCTTTTACGAATGGCTTTGTCGGCCGCGTCATCGGCGACGGCAAAGGTGCTGACCAACGCAATGGCTGCGGCGGCGAAAATCTGGGTCAGACGCATGAGAACTCCTGAAGGCGGACAAATGAAACGGTCAGAACGCCCGTGCCGGAACACCGGGTCATAACCGTCCATCGTGCAAACCGGCAAAGCCTAACACATAAGGTCACGGTGGCCGAATGCGCCTGTCGCCACACTTTCAGGACTGCACAGATCCTTGTGGGAGCGAGCCTGCTCGCGAAAGCGGTGTGTCAGCTAAATGAACGCTGACTGACACTCCCTCTTCGCGAGCAGGCTCGCTCCCACAGGAATTTTTATTCAGCCGCGCGGGTGGTGTTTGGCGTGCAGATCCTGCAATCGAGCGCGGGCGACGTGGGTGTAGATCTGCGTGGTCGACAGGTCGCTGTGCCCGAGCAACATCTGCACCACGCGCAAATCCGCGCCATGGTTGAGCAAATGCGTGGCAAACGCATGACGCAAGGTGTGCGGTGACAGCGACTTGCCGATCCCGGCAACCTTGGCCTGATGCTTGATGCGGTGCCAGAAGGTCTGGCGGGTCATCTGCTCGCCGCGCTGACTGGGGAACAGCACATCGCTAGGCCGGCCACCGAGCAGTTCGCCGCGCCCGTCGCGCATATAACGCTCGACCCAGACGATTGCCTCCTCGCCCATTGGCACCAAGCGCTCCTTGCTGCCCTTGCCCATCACCCGCAACACACCCTGACGCAGGTTGACCTGTTCCAGTGTCAGGCTGACCAGTTCGGTCACGCGCAGGCCACAGGCATACAGCACTTCAAGCATGGCGCGGTCACGCTGGCCGATCGCCTCGCTCAGATCCGGTGCTTTAAGCAGGGCTTCGACGTCCGCTTCCGACAGGGACTTAGGCAACGGCCTACCGAGTTGCGGCATGTCGACGCGTAACGTCGGGTCAACGCCGATCATCTTTTCCCGCAGCAGATAGCGATAAAAGCCACGCACACCGGAGAGAAATCTCGCCGTGGAACGCGGTTTGTAGTTCTGCTCCAGACGCCACGCCAAGTGATCGAGGATCAGCTCGCGGCCGGCATTGATCAGTTCCAGGTTCTTCTCCTGCAACCAGCCGTTGAACAGCGCCAGATCGCTGCGATAGGCGCCACGGGTGTTATCGGACAAGCCCTTTTCCAGCCATAACGCGTCGAGGAATTGGTCAATGAGGGGATGATCGATGGCAGGCATGGGCGCTCAAGTCACACAGTCTCAAGGACTGTGAGCAAATGTAGAGTGAACTGTAGGAATGGGCGCTAGTCTTTCATAGCCCGCAATTTCAAGGAACAGGGAGCATCAATGAACGAGCAGCAAATTCTATTGGCATTTGGCGGGATTGGCGCTGCGGCGCTGGGTTGCCAATGGCTGGCCTGGCGCCTGAAGCTGCCGGCGATTCTGTTTCTGTTGCTGACGGGGATCCTGGTCGGCCCGGTATTGGGCTGGCTTGATCCGCAGGAAATGTTTGGCCCACTGCTGATGCCGCTGGTGTCGCTGGCGGTGGCGCTGATTCTGTTCGAGGGCAGCCTGACCCTGCACCTCTCCGAATGGCGCGAGATCGGCAGCGTTGTCCATCGTTTAGTGACCATCGGGGCGATCTCGACCTGGGTAGTCATCGCCGTCGCGACGCACTTTTTGCTCGGCTTCGACTGGATGCTGGCCATTCTCTTTGGCAGCCTGACGCTGGTCACCGGCCCGACCGTGATCGTGCCGATGTTGCGGGTGGTGCGGCCGAAAGCCTCGATCGCCAACATTCTGCGCTGGGAAGGCATCGTCATCGACCCGATCGGCGCCCTCCTCGCCGTGGTGGTGTACAGCTTCATCATCGCCAGCGCTGAAGGTCATGGCCTCAAGCAGAGCCTGTTCACCTTTGGTGGCGTGATTCTGTGCGGCGCGGTGTTCGGCATTGTCGGTGGCTGGCTGCTCGGCACAGTGATCCGTCGGCAGTGGTTGCCGGAGTATCTGCATAACCTCGCCTCGCTGGCGGCGGTGTTGGGGATTTTCATTGCCTCCAACGAGGTGATGCACGAGTCCGGTTTGCTGGCGGTAACGTTGATGGGCATGTGGCTGGCGAACATGAAGGGCGTGGATGTGCGGCACATCCTGCACTTCAAGGAAAACCTCAGCGTGCTGCTGATTTCCGGGCTGTTCATCTTGTTGGCGGCGCGCCTGGATTTGTACGCCTTGATCGGCCTTGGGCCGCTGGTGTTGATTCTGTTGCTGGTAATCCAGTTGATTGCCCGGCCGCTGAACGTGTTGCTCAGCACAGCTGGTTCGAGCCTGAGTTGGCGTGAGCGTGCGTTACTGTGCTGGATCGCTCCACGCGGGATCGTCGCGGCGGCGGTGTCGGCGATTTTTGCAATTCGTCTGCATGAGGCCGGACACGAGGGCGCATTGCTGCTGGTGCCGCTGACCTTTGCGGTGATCATCGGCACCGTTGTGCTGCAAAGTGCGACTGCGCGACCGCTGGCACGCCTGTTGAAGGTTGCAGAGCCAGCGCCAAGTGGATTCCTGATCGTCGGCGCAAACGGGCCAGCGCGGGAGCTGGGCAAATCGCTGCAGCAACTGGGCAGCCGCGTGCTGTTGACCGATTCGAGTTGGGAAAATATTCGTGCGGCACGCATGGAAGGCTTGCCGACATATTTCGGCAACCCGGCCTCGCAACATGCCGATGCGCATCTGGATCTGGTCGGGCTGGGGCATTTGCTGGCGCTGTCGCCGTCGGGCGAACTGAACACCTTGGCAGCGATGCGCTTTCGTCATGACTTTGGGCATCAGCGCCTGTTTGGTCTGGCCAGTGGTCATGAGAGTAGGCGTAGCGACAAGCATCGTGCGAGCCTGGAGCATCGTGGCAATCAATTGGGCAGCGAGGCGTTTACCTACGCGAAACTGGCCAGCCAGATGGGTCAGGGTGCCGAGTTGTACAGCACAACGTTGACTGATGGTTTTGGCTGGGAGGATTACCAGGCGCTGCATGGTAATCGTGCGACCTTGCTGTTTATGCGTGATGACAGCGGCTGGGTGCATGTGGTGACGCCGGAGACGGCGTTGAAGCCTGGGGCGGGGTGGACGTTGTTGGCGTTGATTCAGCCTGAGGCCAGCGGCGCCTCTTGAATCGAATCGCGAGCAGGCTCACTCCTACAGGGAACGCATTCCAACTGTAGGAGTGAGCCTGCTCGCGATGGCTTCGACTCGGTTTCAGATCAGGCAGCAAAACCCGGCAGCACCGGCACCGGCCGCTTCTCATCATCAATCGCGACAAAGCTGAACTGCCCATGAATCGCTTTCTCGCGGCCATCGCAGCTCATGCTTTCGACGAACACTTCCACCTCGACCTTGAGGCTGGTGTTGCCGACTTTGATCACCTTTCCGACCAGCTCAACGATGGATCCGGCCGGGATCGCATGGTTGAAGTCGATACGGTCGGTGGACACGGTCACCAGCGGCAATCGGCAGAAACGCGTGGCGGTAATGAACGACACTTCGTCCATCCATGCCAGCGCGGTGCCACCGAACAGGGTGTTGTGGTGGTTGGTGGTCAGCGGGAAGACAGCCTTGGTTACGCGGGTCACCGAGAGTTCGGTGCGGCGTTCGATTTCTTGGTCGCGGGTGGTCATGAATAGACTCGATATCTGGCTTCCGAATACAAGCAAGATCAAAAGATCGCAGCCTTCGGCAGCTCCTACAAGATGGGGGCAGTTTATTACGGGCAACAAAAAAGCAGCCCGTAGGCTGCTTTTTTCTGCATCGGAAGCTGGACTTAAGCCAGTTTTTCCTTGATGCGAGCTGCTTTACCCGACAGGTCGCGCAGGTAGTACAGCTTGGCTTTACGTACGTCACCGCGACGTTTGACAGCCATGCTGTCGATCTGCGGGGAGTAGGTCTGGAAAGTACGTTCTACGCCAACACCGTTGGAGATTTTACGAACGGTGAACGCACTGTTCACGCCGCGGTTACGCTTGGCGATTACAACGCCTTCGAACGCTTGCAGACGGGAACGATCGCCTTCCTTCACTTTCACCTGAACGACAATAGTGTCGCCTGGGGCGAAGGTAGGGATTTCTTTGGTCATCTGCTCTGCTTCGAGTGCAAGGATGATTTTGTTGGTCATGCTGTGCTCCTAAGGTAAATCGTTCGATCTACCATCGATACGTTGTTAACTATCGTCCCGCTCGCGGATGTATTCCTCGAGCAGCTTCTTCTCTTCTCCAGAAAGCGAGCGGCTTTCCAGAAGATCGGCGCGTCGTTCAAAGGTCCTACCAAGGGACTGCTGTAAACGCCAACGCCGGATATGCGCGTGGTTGCCACTCAGCAACACGTCGGGTACACGCTGATCCGCATACACCTCAGGTCGGGTGTAGTGCGGGCAATCCAGCAGACCATCCGTAAAGGAATCTTCCTCGGCGGAGTCCGCATGCCCTAAAGCTCCAGGCAGCAGTCGTGTAACCGCATCGATCAGGACCATGGCCGGCAGCTCGCCGCCAGACAGTACATAGTCGCCAATCGACCACTCTTCATCGACATGAGCTTCAATAAAACGCTCGTCAATGCCTTCATAGCGGCCGGCAATCAGGATCAATGCATCCGATTGTGCCAACTCGCGTACCGCCGACTGATTCAGTTGACGGCCTTGGGGGGACAGGTAAATCACCTTCGCCGCCTCCCCGGCTGCTGCCTTGGCCTGAGCCAGAGCATCTTCCAGGGGCTTGATCTTCATCACCATGCCCGGACCACCGCCAAACGGGCGATCGTCCACAGTGTGATGCCGATCCGTCGTGTAATCTCGCGGATTCCAACAGGTCAGCTGCAAGAGCCCCTGTTTGACCGCACGACTGGTGATGCCGTAGTCGCCGATGGCGGAAAACATCTCGGGAAACAAACTGATCACTTCTACGCGCAAGTTAGCCACGCTTAGAAGTCCGCGTCCCAATCCACCTTCATCTCGCCCGCTGCCAGGTCGATGGCCAACACGCATTGCTCCGTATAGGGCAACAGGCGTTCGCGATCATCCAGGCTGCCAGCGCAAGGCTTGACGACCATTACATCATTGGCGCCGGTTTCCAGAAGATGATCGATTTTCCCGAGCAATTGCCCAAGGGTGTCGATGACCTTCAGACCTTCCAGCTGGTACCAGTAGTACTCACCGTCGGTCAATTCAGCGAACAGATTGCGCGGCACGCAGATCTCATAACCGGCCAGAAGACGAGCTTCTTCACGATCATCAAGACCCTTGAGCTTTGCGACCAGGAACTTGTCGCTCCCGCGTCCACTGACCAGCTCGACCTGTTTGACATTGCCTTCGCGCTTGAGCGTCCAGGTTTTGTACTGCAACAGGTTTTCAGTCGGATCAGTAAAGGAATAAACCTTCACTTCGCCGCGAACGCCATGAACAGAATAAATTTTGCCAATAACGATCAAATCATCGGCAACAGCAGGCGTCGCGTTCATATTGCTCAGGCCGCAGCCTTTGCAGATTCCTTCAGCAACTGAGCAACACGCTCAGAAGGCTGTGCACCAACGCTCAGCCAGTAGGCTACGCGCTCTTGGTTCACGGACAGACGGATTTCCTGACCACGGGCAACAGGGTTGAAGAAACCAACCTGTTCTTTGTGGGAGCCGTCACGCGGGTTACGCGAGTCGGTTACGGTCAGGTGGTAAAACGGGCGCTTTTTGGAGCCGCCAAGGGCAAGACGGATTGTTAGCATGTGAACATCGTTCCTGTAGTCGGTGCTGCAAATCTAAATGCACAGCGGGCATGGGTGCCCGAAAGGCCGCATATTCTAAGGAATATCCGGACTTTTGCAAATGACTTTTTCCGGCGCCTATGGCATGCCGTGCAGATCTGCATATAGAGCCGTCGATGAAAACGGCCAGTCAGCTCCCGCCGAGTGCGGGTTTGCTGTTGATCCTGCGTCCTTGCAGGGTCTGCGCCGGTGCGACGACCGGCGCGGATTCTTTACATTTTCGGCATGCCGCCGCCGGGCAACATACCGCCCATGCCGCGCATCATTTTCGCCATTCCGCCTTTGGCGGTGAATTTCTTCATCATCTTCTGCATCTGCTTGTGCTGCTTGATCAAGCGACCGATGTCCTGCACCTGAGTGCCGGAGCCCATGGCGATCCGGCGTTTGCGCGAACCGCTGATCAGCTCAGGGTCGCGGCGCTCGGCCGGGGTCATGGAATTGATGATGGCTTCCATCTGCTTGAACTGTTTCTCTGCGGCGTTCTGGGCATTGCCCATTTGCGACAGGTTGACGCCACCGATGCTCGGCAGTTTGTCCATGAGGCCACCGAGGCCGCCCATGTTCTTCATCTGTTGCAGCTGATCGCGGAAGTCTTCGAGGTCGAAGCCCTTGCCCTTCTTCAGCTTCTTGGCCAGTTTGTCGGCCTTGTCCTTGTCGAGGGTCGCTTCGGCCTGTTCGATCAGGCTGAGCACGTCGCCCATGCCGAGAATGCGCGAGGCGATACGCTCAGGGTGGAACGGGTCGAGCGCTTCGCTCTTCTCGCCCATACCGATGAACTTGATCGGCTTGCCGGTGATGGCGCGTACCGACAATGCGGCACCGCCACGGGCGTCGCCGTCGACCTTGGTCAGGATCACACCGGTCAGCGGCAGAGCATCACCGAAGGCCTTGGCCGTGTTGGCGGCGTCCTGACCGGTCATGGCGTCGACCACGAACAGGGTTTCGACCGGGTTGATCGCGGCGTGCAGCGCCTTGATCTCGCCCATCATCTCTTCGTCGATGTGCAGACGACCGGCGGTGTCGACGATGACCACGTCGATGAATTTCAGTTTTGCTTCTTTAATAGCCGCGGTGGCGATGTCGACCGGCTTCTGGCTCAGGTCGGACGGGAAGAACGTCACGCCGATGTCATTGGCCAGGGTTTCCAGCTGTTTAATCGCCGCTGGACGGTAAACGTCCGCCGACACGACCATGACCGACTTCTTCTTGCGCTCTTTAAGGAAGCGCGCCAGTTTGCCGGCGGTGGTGGTTTTACCCGCACCTTGCAGACCGGCCATCAGAATGACGGCAGGTGGCACGGCACTCAGGTTCAAGTCTTCGTTGGCCGCGCCCATCAGGCTTTCGAGTTCAGCCTGGACGATCTTCACGAACGCCTGGCCTGGCGTCAGGCTGCGCGACACCTCGGTGCCGACAGCGCGCTCCTTGACCGAATTGACGAAGTCCTTGACCACCGGCAGGGCGACGTCGGCTTCGAGCAACGCCATGCGCACTTCACGCAGGGTGTCTTTGATGTTGTCCTCGGTCAGCTTCGCCTTGCCGGTGACATGGCGCAGCGTCTGCGAGAGACGGTCGGTTAAGTTTTCAAACATTGCGCGATCCTTTCAGGCCCTGTGTAGACCGGGATAATGGCGGCCCAGACCGGAATCAACATGTGCTCGGCGAGCCTGCGGCGTGGGCAGGTCGCGGATTATAGCGAAGACTGCGGCTGGCGGACACCTCGCTGTCAGCTTCCTGAGTCTTTCGTGCGATGGCGGTTCTATGCCAAACTCAGCCCCTTTCGGGCTTGCCTAACAGGATTTATGCTCCCCTTGTCACCCAGTTTATTGACCACCCTCGCCGCCGCCCTTCTATATGCCGCTGCGACCCTTTATCAGAGCACCCGCCTGGCCACCGGCGCCAAGGCGAACAAGCGCCTGCTGGTCAGCCTCGGCGCGCTCGCCGTGGTGGCCCACGCCGCCAGTCTGCTCACTCACTTGTTGACGCCGATCGGTCTGGGCCTGGACTTCTTCAGCGCCTCGAGCCTGATCGCGGCGGCGGTGATTGCCCTGACCCTGATCGCCTGTTCACGAATCCCGGTGGAAAACCTGCTGGTGCTGCTGTTCCCGCTCGGCGCGGTCACGGTGTTGCTGGCGCAGTTCGCGCCCACCGGCACGGTGCAGATCATCGACGAAGAGCCGGGCATCCTCGCGCACATTCTGTTGTCGATCCTCGCCTACGGCATGTTCACCATCGCGGTGTTCCAGGCCTTGCTGCTATTGGTGCAAGACCACCAACTCAAGCACAAGCACCCGTCCGGGCTGATCAAGAATTTCCCGCCGCTGCAAACCATGGAAAGCCTGCTGTTCGGTTTTCTCTGGGCCGGCTGGACGCTGCTGTCGCTGTCGCTGATTTCCGGCTGGCTGTTCGTCGAGAACCTGTTCGCCCAGCACCTGGTGCACAAGACCCTGCTGGCCTGCCTGGCCTGGATCGTATTCAGCGTGCTGCTGTGGGGCCGTAATCGTCTCGGCTGGCGCGGTCACAAGGCGATTCGCTGGACTCTCGCCGGTTTCTGTCTGCTGATGTTGGCGTATTTCGGCAGCAAACTGGTTCGCGAATACATCCTGCACATCTGACGGGCGGCATAAATGGACGGTTTGCCCCTAGGGCCGATGCTCGCGGTATTTGTCCTGCTGATTTTATGGTCAGGGCTGTTTACCGCCGTCGAAATCGCGCAGCAACACCTGCTTGCGCAACGCACGGCCTCACGCGCCAGCGATAAACCGTTGGCGAAGCTGGGCTTCCCGCTCGACAGCCTGATCCTCTGCAACACCCTGTGCCGTGCGCTTGCTGTGGTGATCGCGACGCTGCTGGCGATTTTCCTCTGTGAAGAAAACGGCCCGTGGGCGGCGTGCCTGGTGGGCGGCGCAATCCTGCTGGTGTTCGCCGATTACTTCCCGCGCACCGTCGCCCGGCGCTATCCCGACGCGGTGCTGGCGTTCGGCAACTCTTTGCTGACAGTGCCGCTGAAGATTGTTTATCCGTTCGCCTGGCTGTTCAGCCGTGCCAGCGGTTTGCTGATCCGCCCGTTCGCGCGAAAAACCCAAGTAGTGCAGCACAGCGAGGACGATGCGCCTTCCGATCGTCACGATGATGTCGAACACCCCGTTCACGCGCACCCGGTTTCAGGGATCCACGCGCTGGACAACATCACCGTCAACGACATTCTGGTGCCGCGCAGTGATGTCGACGGCATCAACCTCGACGATTCGATCGAAGAGATCATTGAACAACTGCGCCATAACAAGCGCACGCGCCTGCCGGTGTTTCACAGCGACATCAATCAGGTTGAAGCGGTGCTCAATACCCGGCAGATCCGTCATCTGCTGAACAATGCCGATTTGACTCGTGAAACCCTGCTGGCGGCAAGTTACGAGCCGTACTTCGTACCGGAAAGCACACCGTTGCAACTGCAGCTGCTGAACTTCCACAAGCAACAGCGACGGCTGGGCATGGTAGTCGACGAGTACGGCGAAGTGCTTGGTATCGTCACACTGGAAGATATTCTCGAAGAGATCGTTGGCGAATTTGAAAGTGAGCACAGCCTCGATAACCCGCATATTCATACGCAGCCCGATGGACGAATGGTGATTGATGGCACCGCTTCGATCCGTGAATTGAACAAGTGCCTGGGCTGGCATTTGCCGAGCGACGGGCCGAAAACGCTGAACGGGTTGGTGACTGAAGCACTGGAGACGATTCCCGAGAGTGCGGTTTGCTTGAAGATCGGCCGTTATCGCCTGGAGATTCTCGAGACCGAGGAGAACCGGGTGAGCAAGGTGTTGATCTGGCATACCTCTTCTGTGCCTGCTCTGATGCCTGCCCGATAGACGACTTTTTGCTCTTGTTCAATCGTTAGCCCCCTTCCTATAATCGAGGCGCTTACCCAAGCGCCGCCGAGCCTCGTGCTTACCCCGCACACAACAGGTTTCGGCCATTTCCGCTGCACTCCGGCGACTGTTCCTACCTGAAACAGCGACCGCGCCTCATCCCACATCCCTGGGTGTTCGACCATAATAATTCGCTCCAACGGAGCTCATGACTGTCAGGGATCACCGCATGACGACCAGTACCGCTTACAGCGACACCGCGCCTGCCCAACCGACCAACTCCGCCACCCGCGTGGCGACGGCGAGTTTTATCGGCACCGCGATCGAGTTCTACGATTTCTATGTTTACGCCACGGCGGCCGCGCTGGTGATCGGGCCGGTGTTCTTTCCGCAGACGTCCGGCACCGCGCAGATGCTCTCGGCGTTTCTTACTTTCGGTATCGCCTTCCTTGCCCGACCGCTGGGCTCGGCGCTGTTCGGCCACTTCGGTGACCGTATCGGGCGCAAGTCGACGCTGGTGGCATCCTTGCTGTTGATGGGCGTATGTACAACGCTGATTGGCGTGCTGCCGGGTTACGCCACCATCGGCGCGTGGGCACCGATTCTATTGTGCGTGCTGCGTTTTGGTCAGGGCCTGGGATTGGGCGGCGAATGGGGCGGTGCCGCCCTGCTCGCGACGGAAAACGCGCCAAAGGGCAAACGCGCGTGGTTCGGCATGTTCCCGCAGCTCGGCCCGTCCATTGGTTTTCTCGCGGCCAACGGCTTGTTTCTGACCCTGGCCATGACCCTCGATGACGAGCAATTTCGCAGTTGGGGCTGGCGCATTCCGTTCCTGCTCAGCGCAGCGCTGGTGATGGTCGGTTTGTATGTGCGTTTGAAGCTGCATGAAACCCCGGTATTCGCCAATGCCGTCGCTCGGCAGGAACGGGTGAAGGTGCCGCTGGTCGAGCTGTTCAGCCAGTACTGGGCGCCAACCTTGTTGGGCGCAGCGGCGATGGTGGTGTGTTATGCGCTGTTCTATATCTCGACGGTATTCTCCCTCAGCTATGGAGTTTCCACGCTCGGCTACAGTCGCGAAACATTCCTTGGGCTGCTGTGTTTTGCCGTGCTGTTCATGGCTGCCGCCACACCACTGTCCGCTTGGGCCAGCGACCGTTATGGACGCAAACCGGTGCTGATCATCGGTGGCGTGCTGGCGATACTTTCCGGGTTTCTGATGGAGCCGCTGCTGACTCAGGGTTCGACCTGGGGCGTAGCGCTGTTTCTGTGCATTGAGCTGTTCTTGATGGGCGTGACGTTCGCGCCGATGGGGGCGCTGTTGCCAGAGCTGTTCCCGACCCACGTGCGTTATACCGGCGCTTCGGCGGCGTATAACCTGGGCGGCATTGTCGGGGCCTCGGCGGCGCCGTTCTTTGCGCAGAAACTGGTGGCAATGGGGGGTTTGAGTTATGTCGGCGGGTATGTGTCGGGGGCGGCGGTGCTGAGTTTGATTGCGGTGCTGTGCCTGAAGGAAACGCGTGGCAACGATCTGAATCGGGTTGCCTGATAGGCCGCCATCGCGAGCAGGCTCACTCCTACAGGGGAACGCATTCCAACTGTAGGAGTGAGCCTGCTCGCGATGGGCGCGACTCGGTTTAGAGTTCTATGACAACAGCCTGAGCAGCACGGGTCGCCTTGGCACGCGCAGCCTCGATCGACTCATCCCGCGCCAGCGCCACGCCCATACGGCGCTGGCCATTCACTTCCGGTTTACCAAACAGACGCAACGCCGTATCGGGCTCGCTCAACGCAGCACCCAGATTGGCGAATGCGGTCTGGGTCGACTGCCCTTCCACCAGAATCACCGCAGAAGCCGAAGGCCCGAACTGACGGATCAACGGCACTGGCAGGCCCAGAATCGCGCGAGCGTGCAGAGCGAACTGCGACAGATCCTGCGAAATCAATGTAACCAGACCAGTGTCATGCGGACGCGGCGAGACTTCGCTGAACCACACCTGATCACCCTTGATGAACAGCTCAACGCCGAACAGACCACGGCCTCCCAGCGCTTCGGTTACCGCTTTGGCTACCCGCTCGGATTCGGCCAGTGCAACCGGGCTCATGGCCTGTGGCTGCCAGGATTCCTGATAGTCGCCCTTCTCCTGACGGTGACCGACCGGCGCACAGAACGTGGTGCCGCCGATGTGGCGCACGGTCAGCAGGGTAATTTCGTAATCGAAATCGATGAAACCTTCGATGATCACCCGACCTTTACCGGCGCGACCGCCTTCTTGCGCATAATCCCAGGCTTTCTGCACGTCATCGGCGCTGCGCAGCAAGCTCTGGCCTTTGCCCGACGAACTCATCACCGGTTTGACGACGCATGGGAAGCCCAGGTCTTCAACGGCTTTGCTGTAGTCCTCGAAGGTGTCGGCAAAGTGGTACGGCGAGGTCGGCAGATCCAGCTCTTCAGCGGCCAGACGACGAATGCCTTCACGGTTCATGGTCAATTGCGCCGCGCGCGCGGTCGGGATCACGGTGAAGCCTTCGGCTTCCAGTTCGACCAGCGTGGCGGTGGCGATGGCTTCGATTTCCGGCACGATGAAGTGCGGTTTTTCGGCTTCGATCACTGCGCGCAGGGCAGCGCCGTCGAGCATGTTGATCACGTGGCTGCGATGCGCAACTTGCATGGCCGGCGCGTTGGCGTAGCGGTCAACGGCGATCACTTCAACGCCCAGGCGTTGCAGCTCGATCACCACTTCCTTGCCCAACTCACCACAGCCACACAGCAATACGCGGGTCGCGGTCGGCGACAATGGAGTTCCGATACGGGTCATCTCAGGTCCTCAAAGAAGCGGATCATCGAGGAAAGCAACGCCAGACGCGCTTTCCATGGGGAGAAAGCGCGGCATTTTACATGAACCAGAGGCTTTGGCTTCAGCCGGCGACGGCCTGTTTGCGCTCACGCCAGGCCATGATCAGCCAAACGGCGGTGACACCCGCGAATTTCGACAGCAGCGCAGTGATGATCACCGGCGGCGTCAGCAGGTCGATCATGCCGAAGAAGATAAAGGTATCGAGGGGAATACTCAGCGCCGAACTGATCCACAAGCGGTCGCGCAACGGCCGTTTGGTGACGCTGAACACCAGCCAGTCGATGATTTCCGACACCGCGAATGCCGTGGCACTGGCCAGCGCGATGGACGGATCGGAGGTGACGTAAGACAACACCAACGCCGCCAGCATCGCCACCAGCGCACCGTGACCGAAGCGGGTTTGCACCATGTCGCGCAGTATGAACACCAGGCCACCCCAGGCCGACCAGATGATGTCCAGGTGTGGCGCGGTGGAAAAGGCGAAGTTGATCAGCACGACGCTGCTGATGTAAGCGATGAGGAAAATCATGGAGGCGACCTGGCAGATTGGCGCACAGATTACTGGACCCGCAGATCAAGAGCCACCCCCTCACCCCAGCCCTCTCCCCCATGGGGGGCGAGGGGGAAAGGGAGCAGAACTTCGTTGAATCGACTCCCGAGTTCGACTCGATAACCCAGGTCGGTGCGACCCGAGCAATCAACGCGGTCGCTCCCTCTCCCTTCAGGCGAGGGGGAAAGGGAGCCTATTGGGGGCCTTTCAAATCTTGAGTCCGACTCGACATGTCAGGTCGGCGTATAGCGTAAGACACCTCGGTCAGTCCCCTCTCCCAATGGGCGGTCCGACGTTTCGGGAGGGTTAGGGTGAGGGCAATCTCTAGCCGTTCACGATTTTGAAGGGATCATCCACACCAGCCCACTCGCCTTCGCCCGCTCATGACACAACCCCAGCACCACGCGGCGCTCGTCGTTGCTCATGCGGCCCCAGCGGGTAATCTCTTCCACCGTACGCTGGCAGCCGGTGCAAATATCCTGCTCATCCAGCGCACAAATATTCACGCACGGCGAGGCGACAGGTCTTTCGACAGTCGTCATTGTTCTTGCTCAACCAGATCGCGCGCGTAACGCTGCGAGTTATGCACATAGTGGGCGGCGCTGGCCTCAAGCATCTTCTTCTGCGCCTCGGTCAGCTCGCGCACAACCTTGCCCGGCGAACCCATGACCAGCGAACCATCGGGAATTTCCTTGCCTTCGCCGATCAGCGAGTTGGCGCCGATGATGCAGTTCTTGCCGATCTTCGCGCCGTTGAGAATCACCGCGTTAATGCCGATCAGGCTGTAATCGCCGACGGTACAGCCATGCAGCATCGCATTGTGGCCGATGGTCACGCCGGTGCCGATGGTCAGCGGATAGCCCATGTCGGTGTGCATCACGGTGCCGTCCTGGACGTTGCTGTTCTTGCCGATCAGGATCAGTTCATTGTCGCCACGCAACACGGCGTTGAACCAGACGTTGGCGCCTTCTTCCAGTTTGACCTTGCCCACCAGCACGGCATTGGGGGCGACCCAGCTCTGTGGATGGGTCTCGACACGGGCGTCGCCCAGGCGGTATTTCATCTTGTTTTCCTCAGGGCTCACGGTGAATGGCCGTTCGAACGACGGCTTCAGGTGTTGATAAAACTTTTCGGCGGTTGGTGCAGGCTGATTTTCGCGTCATAGAGCAGGTTGATCAACTCGACGATCATGATCGCCGTCAGGCCCCAGATTTTGTATTCGCCAAAGCGGTAGCTCGGCACGTACCAACTGTGTCCCTGATAGTCGATGCGATGGGTATGCTCGCGAGGGTCTTTACGGAAGAATTCCAGCGGCACGCTGAAGACAGCGGCAATCTCGGCATCATTGGCGCGATATTCGACAAAATCGGGGATCACACCGACATAAGGCGTGACCTTGATGCCGTGCAGAGAGATCAGCGGGCTGAGCGGGCCGATGACTTCGACCAACCCGGGCGGCAAACCGATTTCCTCTTCGGCTTCACGCAGGGCGGTGAAGATCAGATCCGGGTCTTCCGGATCGCGGCGCCCACCAGGGAAAGCGACTTCGCCGCCGTGGGTCGAGAGGCCGCTGGCGCGCAGGGTCAGCACCAGTTCCGGCTCGTCACTGCGGGTGATCGGCACCAGAACGGCGGCCTCGGGGAAACGTGTGTCGGTTTCCAGCGTGCGCGGTGTGTGGTTGCTTACCCGATGCAGTAGCTCGTCCAGCATGAGTGTTCTCGATCTGTGCCTTACCCTGCATCATGCACCAATCATTGCGAGTGCCCAAGCCCCGGAAACCTGTCGTGTCGCGAAACGACAACTTGCCGACCGGCACCGCTGCACGCCAAGATAGGCGCAGCATTCAGGAAGCCCAGCATGAATTTTTGCAGCCACTGCGGTAAACCGGTCACCCAGCGCATTCCCGAAGGCGATTCGCGGCTGCGATTTGTTTGTGACAGCTGTCAGACCATTCACTATCAGAACCCCAATATCGTCGCCGGCTGCGTGCCGACCTGGGGCACGAAGGTGCTGCTCTGCCGTCGCGCCATCGAGCCGCGCCTCGGTTACTGGACGTTGCCTGCCGGTTTCATGGAGAACGGCGAGACCATCGAACAAGCCGCCGTGCGTGAAACGGCTGAAGAAGCCTGCGCCCGGGTGCGTAACCTGAGCATCTATACGCTGATCGACGTGCCGCACATCAGTCAGGTGCATGTGTTCTTCCGCGCCGAACTGGTGGATCTCGACTTTGCTGCGGGCCCCGAGAGCCTAGAAGTGCAACTATTCGACGAAGCCGACATTCCTTGGGACGAGCTGGCTTTCCGCACGGTGGGGCGTACCCTAGAATGCTTCTTCGCTGATCGGCGTGTTGAGGAGTATCCGGTTCGTTCGGAGTCGATTCCGCCGTTGGTGCAGCCGGTCATTGTTGGTTAGAAATCAAAAGATCGCAGCCTGCGGCAGCTCCTACATAAATCCTGTTTGCTTCACTCCCTGGGGAATCGTTTCAATGCGCTGGTTGCTTGTCCTGTTCTGCCTGTCGTTCGTTAGCGTCTCCCAAGCGTCCTTCGTGACCACCGTGACGCCGGCGAATACCCCGCTTATCGAGAAAGTTCTGGTGCTCAAATCGGCGCATCAATTGCAGTTGATCGCCGACGGCAAGCCGCTGAAGACCTATCGCATCTCCCTGGGCAAGGGCGCGAAAAAAGGTCCGAAACTGATTGAAGGCGACAAGCGCACGCCGGAAGGTTTTTATTGGATCGACTGGCGCAAGACCAGCGACAAATTCAACCTGTCGATGCACATTTCCTACCCGAACATCAGCGACTCGGCCCGCGCCCGGCGTGAAGGCGTCGAGCCTGGCGGCATGATCATGATCCACGGCACGCCGGATTCGGAAGAAACCCCGGAAGACCTGTTCCACACCCTCGACTGGACCGATGGCTGCGTCGCCATGCGCAATGTGGATATGCGCGAAGTGTGGAGCCTGGTGCCGGACGGCACGATGGTCGAAATCCGCCCGTAACCAGCGACCGCTGGTCACCCGCAAAAAATAAATCAAAAGATCGCAGCCTGCGGCAGCTCCTACAGAGGTGATACCACTTCCCACTGTAGGAGCTGCCGCAGGCTGCGATCTTTTGCTTTTTACAGCCCACCTTTAATACCACTTCAAACCAGACCCTTCATAACCCGCCATTTCATTGGGCAAACCGCCGATTGCCTGCGTTGACATGGTATTCAAGTGGTATTAATTTTCGTCCCACAAGCGAGCCACAACAATCCTATACTCGCGTCGGAAATGACCTACATGAACGACTTCCAGGCCCTACGCCCAGACGACTCCCAGCCGACGCCGCTGTACTTGCAACTGGCACGCAATCTGGAAGCAGCGATTCATGCAGGACAGTGGAAAGCCGAACAGGCGATGCCCTCGGAACGCAATCTCAGCGAGTTGCTCGGCATCTCCCGGGTCACCGCACGCAAGGCGCTGGAAGTCCTCCTCGATCAAGGCCTGATCCGCCGCCTGCAAGGTTCCGGCACCTTCATCACGCCACGCCTCGAACAACCGCTGTCGCGCCTCTCGGGTTTCAGCGAGATGCTGCGCTTGAAGGGTTTCGTGCCCAGCTCGCAATGGCTGGAGCGCGAAATCACCCTGCCGACCCACGAAGAACTGATCCGTCTCAGCCTGTCGCCGAACGACAAGGTCGCGCGCATGAAGCGTCTGCGCAAAGCCGATGACACGGTCATGGCCATCGAGATGAGCACCCTGCCCGCCTCGATCATGCCCAAGCCGCAATTGGTCGGCGATTCACTCTACGAATACCTCGACGGCATAGGCAAACCGATCGTCCGTGCCTTGCAGCACATCCAGGCGATCAATGCCTCGGACGAGTTCGCCGCGCTGGTCGGCATCGCCCCCGGCACCGCGATGCTGCTGATGACTCGGGTCGGCTACCTGGAAGACAACACGCCGATTGAAGTCACCGACACCTATTGCCGCAACGACTACTACGACTTTGTTGCAGAGCTTCGCCGCTGATCAGCAGCCGAGCCAAACGAGAGAACCAAAATGTCCGAAGACAACATCCTCACCGCCAGCGGCTGGATTCGCGGCCGGCTGATCCACGAACACGGCAAAGTCGTGTCGATCGAAGGAATGCCTTGCGATCCGGCAACCAATGATCTGCCGTATCTGCTGCCGGGCTTCATCGATCTGCACGTGCATGGCGGTGGCGGCAAAGACATCATGGAAGGCGCCAGCGCTTTCGAAACCATTACCAAAACCCACGTGCGTTTTGGCACAACGTCGCTGCTGGCCACCACCATGACCGCACCGAGTGCCGAGATTTCCAGCGTCCTGAAGGAAGTAGGAGAATTCTGCGAACAGCGTCCGAAAGGTGCCGCGCGCGTCCTCGGCGTACACCTCGAAGGCCCGTACATCAATCCGGGAAAACTCGGCGCGCAACCGAACTTCGCCCACACCGCGTTGATGGCCGAAGTCGAAGAGTATCTGGCACTGGCGCCAATCCGCGTGATCACCATCGCCCCGGAAATCGCCGGTCACGACGGATTGATCCGCGAACTCAGCAGCCGTGGCGTGCGCATGCAGATCGGCCACACCCTCGGCAGCTACGAGGAAGGCGTCGCCGCAATGGAGGCTGGCGCGACCAGTTTCACTCACCTCTACAACGCCATGAGCCCGCTGCATCACCGCGAGCCGGGCATCGTTGGCGCGGCATTGGCCCACGCCAAATTCGCCGAACTGATTCCGGATTTGCTCCACGTCCATCCGGGAGCAATCCGCGTGGCCCTGCGCTCGATCCCGTGCCTGTATTGCGTAACCGACTCGACCGCCGCCGCCGGCATGCCCGACGGTGAATACAAGCTCGGCAGCCACACCGTGACCAAATGCCTGGGCGGCGTGCGCCTGCCCGACGGCACCCTGGCCGGCAGCACCCTGACCATGGATCAGGCCCTGCGCAATCTGGTGAAGATCGGTTTGCCGATCGCTGAGGCCTCGCAGCGCCTGTCGCAATTTCCCGCCGACTACCTCGGCATCAACGAACGCGGGCGCCTTGCACCAGGTGCCTGGGCCGACTGCGTGCGGCTCGATCGCTCACTCACACTGACCGCCGTCATGGTCGAAGGAGAAGACATTGACTTCAAAAATGCTTGAGGAGGCGCTGTCCTCGTTCGAGGCCGTGCAAGCCCAACTGCAACAGCTCGACCCGCAAATGATCGAGATCGCCGGACGCCTGCGTCGTCAGCCGCCGCAAGTGGCGATGACTGTCGCACGCGGCAGCTCCGACCACGCGGCTAGCTACTTCGCCTACCTGACCATGCAACAACTGGGTGTGCCGGTGGCGTCGTTGCCGATGTCAGTGGTGACCATGCAGCAAGCGCCGTTAAAGGTCAGCGGTCAGGTCGCGTTCGCGTTTTCGCAATCGGGGCAGAGCCCGGATCTGGTCAACAGCCTGCGTCTGTTGCGCAAGCGTGGCGCGCTGAGCGTATCGATGGTCAACGCTGCCGATTCGCCACTGGAAGCGGCGTGTGAATTCAGCGTGCCGCTGCTCGCCGGGACTGAAAGCAGCGTCGCCGCGACCAAGAGTTTTATCGCCACCCTCAGCGCCAGCGCTCGTTTGATCGCGCACTGGAAAGAGGACAGCGAATTGCTCGAGGCTGGCAACGCTTTGCCGGAAGGTCTGCGCGAAGCGGCAAAACAGGACTGGAGCGTGGCCATCGAAGCGCTGCGTGATTGCGAGCGATTGATGGTGATCGGTCGTGGTGCCGGTTTCGCCATTGCTCAAGAGGCCGCGCTGAAATTCAAGGAAACCTCGGCGATTCAGGCCGAAGCGTTCAGCAGCGCCGAAGTGCGTCACGGCCCGATGGCATTGATCGACGAACACTATCCATTGTTGGTGTTCGCTCCGCGCGGCGCCGAGCAGGCGGGCCTGTTGAGCCTCGCGGCAGAAATGCGTCAACGCGGCGCCCGTGTGTTGCTGGCCGCGCCGGACGATGTGAGCGAACGCGATTTGACCTTGAGCCGTGCCGAACACCCAGCGCTCGATCCGATTCTGGCGATCCAGAGTTTCTACGTGATGGCCGCAGGGCTGGCCGTGGCCCGTGGCATGGACCCGGATCAGCCGCGCCACCTGAGCAAAGTAACCCGCACGCACTGACACCCGCTGATCAATGCATAACCCTATCGGCGGACGCGAAAACCGCCGATTGATGCACAACCCTGTCGGCGGACGCAAAACCGCTGATTGATGCACAACCCTATCGGCGGACGCAAAACCGCTGATTGATGCACAACCCCTGTAGGAGCTGCCGAAGGCTGCGATCTTTTGATTTTGATTCACAGAAAACAAGATCAAAAGATCGCAGCCTTCGGCAGCTCCTACAAGGGCCAGCGAAATTACTGATGAGACCGAGCCATGCACAACAACAATAAAGAGCTGACCCTCAGCGCCCCGCTCAGCGGCCCGGTGCTCACGCTCGCCAAAGTCCCGGACGCGGTGTTCGCCAGCGGCGCTATGGGTGACGGCATCGCCATCGACCCGATCAACGACACGCTGTACTCGCCGTGCGCCGGGGTGATCATCCACGTCGCCCGCACCGGCCACGCACTCACCGTGCGTGCCGACAACGGCGCGGAAATCCTCCTGCATCTGGGCCTCGACACCGTGGAGTTGAACGGCGAAGGTTTCTCGATGCTGGTCATGGAAGGTGGTCGCGTGACTCAGGGCCAGCCGTTGTTGCGCTATGACCTGGACAAAGTCGGCCAGCAATGCAAAAGCCTCGTCAGCCTGTTGATCCTGACCAACAGCCAGGATTTTCAGGTACGCCCGATCACGCTGAAAGCGGTGAAAGTCGGCGATCCGCTGCTGCACATTGTGGCGCGCAACGGTTCGGCAGCGAGCGCCGAAGTCGTCGGTGGGCCAGAGGTTCATGGTCAAGTGTTGGTGGCCCATCGCGGCGGCTTGCATGCGCGCCCTGCGGCGCTGATTCGGCAGACCGCGCAAGGTTTCAAAAGCCAGTCGCAGCTGCACTTCGCCGGCAAATCGGCGCCGTGCAACAGCCTGATCGGTTTGATGGGGCTGGCGGTTGGCGAGCAGGATGAAGTGCAGGTCAGCTGTCAGGGGCCGGATGCTGAAGCGGCGCTGCAAGCGTTGCTCACGGCGTTGGCCACGGCATTGCCGGATGATCATCGCGCGGCGGCACCGGTCAGTGTTGCCCCTCTTAAACGCCCGGCCGAGGCTGGCGTGTTGCACGGGGTTTGCGCTGCGCCGGGATTCGTCGGTGGGCCGCTGTTTCGCTTGAACGCGATCAGTTTGCCGGTGGACGCGGGCAATCACGATCCGCTGCAGCAACAGCAGGTTCTCGACGCGGCGCTGACTCAGGTGCGCAGCGAAATCGACGGCACCCTCGCCCAAGCGAAAAAACACAAGAACGCCGAAGAAGAAGCAATCTTCGCCGCACACTTGGCGTTGCTGGAAGACCCGGCACTGCTCGACGCTGCACAGCAATCCATCGAACAAGGCACTGCGGCGACTCACGCCTGGAGCCAGTCGATCGATGTGCAGTGCGAAGTGCTGCAGCGCACCGGCAGCGCGCTGCTGGCTGAGCGCGCCAACGATCTTCGCGATCTCAAACAACGCGTGCTGCGTGCGTTGCTCGGTGAGGCATGGAATTACGATGTGCCGGCCGGTGCTATCGTCGCTGCGCATGAACTGACGCCATCGGATCTGCTGCAACTTAGCGCCCAAGGTGTCGCCGGTTTGTGTATGGCCGAAGGTGGCGCGACTTCGCACGTGGCGATTCTCGCTCGCGGCAAAGGTCTGCCGTGCATGGTGGCGTTGGGTTCGGCATTGCTTGATCAGCCGCAAGGTCAATCGGTGGTGCTCGATGCCGATGGCGGTCGTCTGGAACTGACGCCAAACGCTGAGCGCTTGGCTGAAGTTCAACAGGCGCAAATTGATCGCCAGCAACGTCGCGATGCTCAACAGGCAAAAGCTCATCTGCCGGCCGAAACCCGTAATGGCGTGCACATCGAAGTCGTCGCCAACGTCGCCTCCAGCGGTGAAGCGGCAGATGCCTTTGCCAACGGCGCCGATGGTGTCGGTCTGCTGCGCACAGAGTTTCTCTTCGTCGATCGCCAGACCGCGCCGGATGTCGAAGAACAGCGCTGCGCCTATCAAGCCGTGATCGATGCGATGGGCGACAAGTCGGTGATCATCCGCACCATCGACGTCGGCGGCGACAAGCAACTCGATTACCTGCCGCTGCCGATCGAAGCCAACCCGGTGCTCGGTCTGCGCGGCATTCGTCTGGCTCAGGCCCGCCCGGAAATCCTCGATCAGCAACTGCGCGCGCTGCTGCAAGTCAGCCCGCTGCGTCGCTGCCGAATCCTGCTGCCGATGGTCACCGAAGTGGATGAGCTGCTGCACATACGCCAACGCGTCGACGCCTTGTGCCTGGAACTCGGCGTGAGCCAACGCCCGGAAATCGGCGTAATGATCGAAGTCCCCGCCGCCGCGCTGCAAGCCGAACAACTCGCTGAACACGCCGACTTCCTCTCCATCGGCACCAACGATTTGTCGCAATACACCCTGGCCATGGATCGCGATCACGCCGGTCTGGCCGCCCGCGTCGACGCCCTGCACCCGGCGCTGCTGCGCCTGATCGCCATGACCTGCGAAGGCGCGGCGGTGCACAAGCGTTGGGTTGGCGTCTGCGGCGCCCTCGCCTCCGATCCGCTGGCCACGCCGGTGCTGATTGGTCTGGGCGTTACCGAATTGTCGGTCAGCCCGGTGCAGATCGGTGAAATCAAGGATCGCGTGCGCCAGGTGCACGAAGCCGAATGCCAGCGCCTCAGTCGCGACCTGCTCAAGTTGAGCAGCGCCGCCGCCGTGCGCCACGCCTGTCATCAACATTGGCCACTGCGCTAACAAAAACAACAAGGACAAACGCCATGTACCAACTCTTCGTCGAAGGCCTGCAACGCCTCGGCCGCGCGCTGATGCTGCCGATCGCGATCCTGCCGATTGCCGGCCTGCTCCTGCGTCTGGGTGACACTGACCTGCTGAACATCGCGATCATTCACGATGCCGGCCAAGTGATCTTCGCCAACCTGGCGATGATCTTCGCCATCGGCATCGCCGTCGGTTTCGCCAAGGACAACAACGGCACCGCCGGCCTCGCCGGGGTGATCGGTTACCTGGTGATGATCTCCACGCTCAAGGTGCTCGATGCGAGCATCAACATGGGCATGCTCGCCGGCATCGTCGCCGGCCTGATGGCTGGCGCGCTGTACAACCGCTTCAAAGACATCAAGCTGCCGGAGTATCTGGCGTTCTTCGGTGGGCGACGGTTTGTGCCGATCGTCACCGGGTTCGCAGCGGTCGGTCTGGGCGTGGTGTTCGGCTACATCTGGCCGCCGATCCAGCACGGCATCAACAGCTTCGGCGCCTTGATGATGGAAAGCGGCAGCATCGGCGCGTTCGTGTTCGGCGTGTTCAACCGCCTGCTGATCGTCACCGGCCTGCACCACATCCTCAACAACATGGCGTGGTTTGTGTTTGGCAACTTCACCGACCCGACTACCGGCGCATTGGTGACGGGCGACCTGTCGCGCTACTTCGCCGGTGATCCGAAGGGCGGCCAGTTCATGACTGGCATGTTCCCGATGATGATCTTCGGCCTGCCGGCGGCGTGCCTGGCGATGTACCGCAATGCGCTGCCGGAACGCCGCAAGGTGATGGGCGGGATCTTTCTTTCAATGGCGCTGACCTCGTTTTTGACCGGGGTGACTGAACCGATTGAATTCGCCTTTATGTTCCTGGCACCGCTGCTGTATCTGCTGCATGCGCTGCTGACCGGGTTGTCGATGGCGATTACCAATGCCTTGAACATCCACTTGGGCTTCACCTTCTCCGGCGGCTTTATCGACATGATTCTCGGCTGGGGCAAGTCCACCAATGGTTGGCTGGTGTTCCCGGTTGGGTTGGCTTACGCGGTGATCTACTACTTCGTCTTTGACTTCTGCATTCGTCGCTTCAATCTGAAAACGCCGGGGCGTGAGGATGTTGCCGTTAGTGAAAAAGCCGTACTGACTGAGAACGAACGGGCCAGTGCTTACATCAAGGCGTTGGGCGGCGCTGAAAATCTGCTGACGGTTGGCGCCTGCACCACGCGGTTGCGGCTGGAGATGGTTGATCGCAACAAGGCTTCGGATGCTGATCTGAAAGCGCTGGGGGCGATGGCGGTTGTGCGACCGGGTAAAGGTGGCAGTTTGCAGGTGGTTGTCGGGCCGATGGCGGACAGCATTGCGGATGAGATTCGTCTGGCGATGCCGGCGTTGGGGCGTGCTGTTTTGGTTGAAACCGCTGTTGTTGATGAGCCGAAAGTTATGGCCGTTGCCGGTTCCGAGGCGCAGCAATGGCTGAATGCATTGGGCGGCAACGACAATGTGCTGCAACTGGATTGCATTGCGATGACACGGATTCGCCTGCAATTGGCGGATGGCAAGGCGTTGTCCGAGGCGCAGTTGAAGGATCTGGGTTGTCAGGGTGTCAGCCAGTTGGATGGCGGGGTCTGGCATTTGCTGGTGGGGGATAAGGCGGCGAGTTTGAGTGGGGCGTTGGAAAGCCTGGTCAACCGAAGCGAGGTTAGTGTGAAGGTTTAATCGACACAAAAAACCCGGCTTAGGCCGGGTTTTTCATCGCCAACAAATTCGGCTCAGGATGAATGCTGTTCCGCTTGGTAATGGCGGGTCTGAAATGGCATCAACGTTTGAACCTTCAATCCAAGACTTTCTGCTAACCCCCAAGAAACGGCCAATTCATCTTTGCGATTGCGTAATGAAACCTTTGTTTGAGGCGCGACATCCTGCTTCGGTGTCGAGTGCGCGAAAAGCTCCAGCGCATGAAGCGTTTCCAATACGCGGGTATCCGAGACACACGAAAAACGCGTAAATCGCTCCAACAGGTAGGCGGCGCGGCGACGTTCAATGTCATCGCTATGATGTTTCAGAAAGGCCTTCACCTCGCTTTCAACATTTGAATCCGAGTACCAGACTTCTTTCGCAGCATTCACCAGTGCAACGTCGTCGGCCTGATTCAGAGGGCTTCTGACGAGAGTGTCTAACGCGGATGAGAGGACGTGAGCGTCATTCAGCTTCGTCATCTGCTTTCTCCAGATAGTCTTGCAATATGTTGCTCAATACCGAGGTCGATTGCGCTTTATTGCCAACATATACATCAATTGCCTGCAATGCCAGACGCCGGAGCTCGCTGGTCAGTATGAACCCGCACCTCAGAAGCGCATTGATGTCTGCGATATCGTGATCTGTAGCCCTGCCCAGCTTTGTAATGGCTATGTCGACGGGCGCAGCAATATGAATGTGTAGAGGAGACTCCAGCGAAAACTCTGACATGGGAATACTTCGCGACCAATAATCCTCATGAATCGGGCCAAAGCTAGTGTTGTATTGCAGGTCGTAGTTCAGCTCCATCTTTCGAGCAGAAAGCTCATCGAAAAAGGGCTCCGGCACCGTCGCCAGCAGCGTACGCAGGTCGAATCCTGCCGGAATGCATGCCTCATAGATTTCCGCATCGACATCCAAAGATATGCGGTGATGGGTGTAGAGGTGAACTGCACACCCTCCAAACACAATGATCTTGACCGCTCCAGTTGCTGCATTCTCTTCAATCAATTCCGCCTCGACGGACTTGAACATCGAAACCAGCGCCCGCCCCAGCGAGGTGCTTGTGTTGATGCGGGGTGTGACGACGGGGAGTAGCTCCATTTTCAACCTCAGAGTCATGTCGATGGCTTCAGCGAAAGGAGCAACATCCCGTTAGCGGTCTATTGCCGAGCTCGCTGTTTGCCGGAGACAACCCAAGTTAGAGAGGCTACTTCCGAGAGACGACCTGAAAAACCGGTAGGAAAAATCCGCTATTTGATGAGGTACAGGAAGTATTCGGACAACTGCGAAAACGCTTTCGCGAGCAAGCCCGCTCCCACAGTGCATGCATTTCAAATGTGGGAGCAAACCTGCTGGCGATGAACGATGACGCGGTCGTCAGGTTTGTGGATCGACTCGATCCAGTGCGCGGTTTACGGCGAGCTCGGCGAGCATGATGATTTGCTGGATGGCCAGTGCCGTGCTGCGTTGCAAGCCGCCTAGCTCGGTTGCGAAGTTGCTGGCCATGGCGTTTGCTGAGGCCAACGATTCACAAGCGTGGGCGAGCAGGCTTTCGGTGTCGACGCTGGGGTGGACGAGGAACATGGTGCTCGGTTGTCGGGGTTTGGCGGGTTCAGGGCTGAGGTAGAAATCGAGGGCGCGTTTGATGGCTTCGCGGTTTTTGGCGAGGTCTTCGGCGTGGATGGCGGCTTCGAGTGGGGTGGTGGTTTCGGGGGGTGGATCTGGTATTAGCTTGTCCAAAATTCAACTCCTGCTATTGCAAGTGAGGATGCCATCGTTCGCCGGATCTCACGCGGCGAAGAGGTGGCAGCTATGTGCAGGGTGAGATCCACCGGAGCAGGCAACCGGCCAGACCGAAGTCTGCCCGCACACAGCCGCCATAACACAGGCAGCAGATTGAGCTGGCGCCAATTATCGTAGTGTTGGCGCTAGTTGCAAGCTTTCCGGGGATCTCACGCCCGGTCGCTGAATTGGCAGCGACAGGCAAAGACTAGAGAGCGGGCGTCCGACGGACAACCTGAAAACCTTGTGGGAAGACTCTGTTATTTCTACACATATCTAAACAGACCAAAGCAAACCCTCACCCTAGCCCTCTCCCAGAGGGAGAGGGGACTGACCGAAGTGTTTGGTGGATCTACGCCGACGTGAAATACCGAGTCGAATTCAGATCCTGAAACAGATCAAAAGCCCCTCACTCCCCCTCTCCCAGAGGGAGAGGGGACTGACCGAAGTGTTTGGTGGATCTACGCTGACGTGAAATACCGAGTCGAATTCAGATCCTGAAAAGCCCACAAATCGGCACCCTCTCCCCCGGGAGAGGGCTGGGCGGGCGGCGTTCCGATGAGGGGCAGCTCCAACACAAATCAAAAGTCGAACCCCGTGCTCCTCACCACTCAATAGGCCGAGTGTCAGCTCGCCTGCTCTTGATCTTGATCCACAGGCCCCGTCGGCAGGCTGAGTGGAGGGATTTATCCGGGGGTGGGAGCGCAGCGACCGTTTGGCGCAGCCAAATGCATCGAGAGGAGGTGCAGCGAAGCAAACCGGAGGCGATGCGCCCGGATGAATTCCGGAGCGAAGGAACCCCGAGCTTTAGCGAGTGGGCCGAACGTTGGGGCAAGCCTTTTTGGTTACTTTTGACTGGGCCGGCATTCCGGGCGTTTGTCAAAAGTGACCCGCCGTAAGGGCGGAACCGTCAGCGGCAGCACTCGAAGAAACGGATATTCACTCAGTCAGCCAGAGCATGGTCGCCTGTCAGGGCGCCATCGCGAGCAGACTCACTCCTACAGAAAAGCAAATCGGGGGCAACAAAAAACCCGCAGACAATCACTCATCTGCGGGTTTCCTGTTTCAGCAGCAAAAAAGATCAGAAATCTTCCAGCCGCCACACCTCATAAGCCGGCGTCTCGTAGGGATGACTAAGCTTCAAAGCCGCCACAACAGCAACAATCAACTCATCCGCCACCACCAGCTCAACCTTCCATTCCTCAACCCGCTCAACCTGCCCCGCCTCACCAATGAACGGCTGACTGCCGTCCAAAGGTCGAAACTGGCCCAGACCGAGCACCTGCCAGGCACAGTGGTCATAGTCACCGATCCGCCCACCACCGGCAGCGAACACAGCCCCTTTGACCACCTCGACATGACTGTCAGGAACAAAAAACGCCAGCTTGTACACAGGCCTTAATTAACCCAGACCCGCGCATTACGGAACATACGCATCCAAGGTGCATCTTCGTTCCAGTCTTCCGAACGCCACGAGTTCTGCACGGCACGGAACACACGCTCCGGGTGCGGCATCATGATCGTCACACGGCCATCACGGCTGGTGAGACCGGTAATCCCGCGCGGCGAACCGTTCGGGTTGGCCGGATACGACTCAGTGACCTTGCCATGGTTGTCGACGAAACGCATCGCCACGCAACCCGACAGATCGGCTTCCAGCAGCGCATCTTCGCTGGAGAACTCGGCGTGACCTTCACCGTGAGCAATGGCGATCGGCATACGCGAACCGGCCATGCCCTGCAGGAAGATCGAGTTTGATTCCTGGATCTGCACCATCGCCACACGCGCTTCGAACTGCTCGGAGCGGTTACGCACGAAGTGCGGCCAGAACTCGCTGCCCGGGATCAGCTCGTGCAGGTTGGACATCATCTGGCAACCGTTGCACACGCCGAGGGTGAAGCTGTCGTTACGTTCGAAGAAACCCTGGAACGCATCGCGGGCGCGGCTGTTGAACAGTGCCGACTTGGCCCAGCCTTCACCGGCGCCGAGCACGTCGCCGTAGGAGAAACCACCGCACGCCACCAGACCTTTGAACTCGTTCAGGTCGACACGGCCAGCGAGAATGTCGCTCATGTGCACGTCGATCGCGTTGAAACCGGCGCGGTCGAACGCGGCAGCCATTTCCACCTGACCGTTGACGCCCTGCTCACGCAGCACGGCAACCTGAGGGCGGATGCCTTTCTTGATGTAAGGCGCGGCGATGTCCTGATTGACGTCGTAGCTGAGCTTGACGCTCAGGCCCGGGTTGTCTTCTTCCAGCAGCACGTCGAATTCTTGCTCGGCGCAGTCGGCGTTGTCACGCAGACGCTGGATCTGGTAGCTGGTTTCAGCCCAGGTGCGTTGCAGCAGACGACGCTGGCCTTCGAACACGGTGTCACCGTTGAAGGTGATGTTGATCTGGCCATTGTTGATCGGCTGACCGATAACCGACACGCAGTCGCCCAGACCGGCCGCGCTGAATTGCGCGAGGATGTCTGGCGTGGCGTCCTGACGAACCTGGATCACCGCACCCAGTTCTTCGTTGAACAGGATCGCAGCGATTTCTGCCGAGGACTCGGCAACGCTGTCGAGGTTCAGGCTCAGACCGCAGTGACCGGCGAAGGCCATTTCCACCACGGAGGTCAGCAGACCACCGTCGGAGCGGTCGTGGTAAGCCAGCAGGTGACCGTCGGCGTTGAGGCCCTGGATCACGGCGAAGAAGGCTTTCAGGTCTTCGGCGTCATCGACGTCCGGCGCGTGTTTGCCGAGCTTGCCGTGTGTCTGAGCAAGGATCGAAGCGCCCATACGGTTCTGACCGCGACCGAGGTCGATCAGGATCAGGTCGGTGGTGCCCTTGTCCATGCGCAGTTCCGGGGTCAGGGTCTGACGGATGTCAGCCACTGGCGCGAAACCGGTCACGATCAGCGACATCGGCGAGGTCACGGTTTTTTCTTCGCCGTTGTCGTTCCAGCGAGTGGCCATGGACATCGAGTCCTTGCCCACCGGAATGGTGATGCCCAGCTCAGGGCACAGCTCCATACCGACCGCTTTCACGGTGTCGTACAGACGCGCATCTTCGCCCGGGTGGCCGGCAGCGGACATCCAGTTCGCCGACAGTTTGATGTCGGAGATTTTGTTGATGCGCGAAGCAGCGATGTTGGTCAGGGTTTCGCCGATGGCCATGCGGCCCGAGGCCGGAGCGTCCAGCAATGCCAGCGGAGTGCGCTCGCCCATCGCCATCGCTTCACCGGTGTAGACGTCGAAGCTGGTCGCGGTGACGGCAACGTCGGCCACCGGAACCTGCCACGGGCCGACCATTTGGTCACGGGCCACGAGGCCGGTGATGGTGCGGTCGCCGATGGTGATCAGGAAGCTCTTGCTCGCCACGGCCGGGTGATGCAGAACGCGTTCGATGGACTCGCTGATGTCGAGGTTCGACGGATCGAAGTCATCGCCCAGCTCAGCTTCGCGAACCACCGAACGGTGCATGCGCGGGGCTTTGCCCAGCAACACTTCCAGTGGCATGTCCACCGGGTTGTTGCCGAAGTGGCTGTCGGTCACGGTCAGTTGCGGCTCGGCAGTCGCCTCGCCCACTACGGCAAACGGGCAGCGCTCACGTTCGCAGATCGCCTGGAAGCGTTCGAAGTCTTCAGGGCCGACCGCGAGAACGTAACGTTCCTGGGATTCGTTGGACCAGATTTCGTGCGGGGCCATGCCCGGCTCGTCGTTGGGAATGTTGCGCAGTTCGAAACGGCCACCGCGGTCGCCGTCGTTGACCAGTTCCGGGAAGGCGTTGGACAGACCGCCCGCGCCGACGTCGTGGATGAAGCTGATCGGGTTCTTGTCACCCAGTTGCCAGCAACGGTCGATGACTTCCTGGCAGCGACGCTCCATCTCAGGGTTTTCACGCTGTACGGAAGCGAAGTCGAGATCCGCCGAGCTGGTGCCGGTGGCCATCGAGGAAGCGGCGCCGCCGCCCAGACCGATCAACATCGCCGGACCGCCGAGGACGATCAGCTTGGAGCCAACGACGATCTCGCCTTTCTTGACGTGTTCTTCGCGGATGTTGCCCATGCCGCCAGCGAGCATGATCGGCTTGTGGTAACCACGAACCTCGTCACCGTGCGGGGTGGTGATCGATTGTTCGAAGGTACGGAAGTAGCCAGTCAGGGCCGGACGGCCGAATTCGTTGTTGAACGCGGCGCCGCCGAGCGGGCCTTCGATCATGATGTCCAGCGCGGTGACGATGCGCTCAGGCTTGCCGTACGGCACTTCCCACGGCTGTTCGAAGCCGGGGATCTGCAGGTTCGACACGGTGAAACCGGTCAGGCCAGCCTTTGGCTTGGCGCCACGACCGGTTGCACCTTCGTCACGGATCTCGCCGCCGGAACCGGTCGATGCGCCCGGGAACGGGGCAATCGCGGTCGGGTGGTTGTGGGTTTCAACCTTCATCAGGATGTGCACCGGCTCCTGCACCGCGCCGTACTGGCGGGTTTCAGGGTTCGGGAAGAAACGGCCGGCAACGTTGCCGACGATCACCGAGGCGTTGTCCTTATAAGCCGACAGAACGCCTTCGCTGTGCATCACGTAGGTGTTCTTGATCATGCCGAACAGGCTTTTTTCCTGGTTCTCACCATCAATATCCCAACTGGCGTTGAAGATCTTGTGGCGGCAGTGCTCGGAGTTGGCCTGGGCGAACATCATCAGTTCGATGTCGTGCGGGTTGCGCTTCAAGCCGTTGAAGGCGTCGACCAGATAGTCGATCTCGTCTTCGGCCAGAGCCAGGCCCAGCTCGGTGTTGGCTTTTTCCAGCGCGGCGCGACCACCACCGAGGATGTCGATTGCGGTCAGCGGCTTCGGCTCGGCGTGGCTGAACAGACCGGCGGCCTGTTCGAGGTTGGCCAGCACGATCTGGGTCATGCGGTCATGCAGCACGTCGGCAATCTGCTGGGCTTGGGCTTCGCTGAACTGACCGGCCACGTAGAAGGCGATACCGCGCTCCAGACGCTGGATCTTGCTCAGGCCGCAGTTGCGGGCGATATCGCTGGCCTTGCTCGACCATGGCGAGATGGTGCCGAAACGCGGCAACACCAGAAACAGACGGCCGGTCGGCTCTTGAACCGGGACACTTGGACCGTACTTCAGAAGGCGCGCTAGCACCTGCTGTTCGTCGCCGGTCAGGACGCCGGTGACTTCGGCGAAGTGAGCGAATTCAGCATACAGGCCACTGACAGCTGGAACCTTCTGGCTCAGTTGCTCAAGGAGTTTGCTGTGGCGAAAGGCAGAAAGGGCAGGAGCGCCGCGCAGGATCAACATCTTCGGGACAGCCTCGGGAAGGGGTGTGCTTTGAGGCCGTGCATTCTAGCCTAAACCGCCCTCAACATCACCCGAAACGCTACGCACGGTTGCACTCGGACCTCAATCTGTGTTTCTGCCTTGAAAGTCAGGTAAATCGACCCTGTAGCAACGGCTTATTTTTACTGTAACAAAATGCCCTGAAGGCCCGTTTTTGCGGGGTTTCGTCAGGTTTTGTGATGTCTAGCAGACAAGCCCCGTGCTGTCGATATATGGCGCCCGTGGCCGTTTGCGTATACTGCGCAGATGTTTTTCCCAACGGCTTTGCGTCCGCGGTACGCCAAATGGCTGATCGCAACCGGACTCTTCCTGATGCTCGGTGGCTGTGTTGATAAACCCAACACTCTCGAGCGCATAAAGGAGGATGGTGTGCTGCGGGTGATTACCCGTAACAGCCCCGCCACCTACTTTCAGGATCGCAGCGGTGAAACCGGCTTCGAATACGAGCTGGTGAAACGCTTCGCCGACGATTTGGGTGTGGAACTGAAAATCGAGACCGCTGACAACCTCGACGACCTGTTCAATCAGATCGGCAAACCGAACGGCCCGGTGCTGGCCGCCGCCGGTCTGGTCAGCAGCGAACAGCGCAAGAAACAGGTGCGCTTCTCGCACTCCTACCTCGAAGTCACCCCGCAGATCATCTACCGCAACGGCCAGTCGCGGCCAACCGATCCCGGCGATCTGGTCGGCAAGAAGATCATGGTGCTCAAAGGGAGCACCCACGCTGAACAACTGGCCGAGCTGAAACAGAAATATCCTGGCATTGAGTACGAAGAGTCCGATGCGGTTGAAGTCGTTGACCTGCTGCGCATGGTCGATGAAGGTCAGATTGACCTGACCCTGGTCGATTCCAACGAAGTGGCGATGAATCAGGTGTACTTCACCAACATCCGCGTGGCTTTCGACCTCGGCGATGCACGCAGCCAGAGCTGGGCGGTGGGCCCGGGCGAAGACAACAGCCTGCTCAACGAGATCAATGCCTACCTCGACAAGGTGCAAAAAAACGGCACCCTGCAACGCCTGAAGGATCGCTATTACGGCCACGTCGACGTCCTCGGCTACATGGGCGCCACCACCTTCGCCCAACATTTGCAGCAGCGCCTGCCGAAATACGAACAGCACTTCAAGAATTACGCGAAGAAAGAGAAAGTCGACTGGCGCCTTCTAGCGGCGATCGGTTATCAGGAATCGCTGTGGCAACCGACCGTCACCTCGAAAACCGGCGTGCGCGGTTTGATGATGCTGACCCAGAACACCGCTCAGGCGATGGGCGTGTCCAACCGTCTCGATCCGAAGCAAAGCATCATGGGCGGCGCCAAGTACCTGGCTTATATGAAGGATCAGCTCGACGATTCGATCAAGGAACCGGATCGCACCTGGTTTGCCCTGGCAGCCTATAACGTCGGCAGTGGTCACCTGGATGACGCGCGCAAACTGACGGCCAAGGAAGGTTTGAACCCGGACAAATGGCTGGACGTGAAGAAGATTCTGCCGCGTCTGTCGCAGAAGCAGTGGTACAGCAAGACGCGTTATGGCTACGCCCGTGGCGGCGAACCGGTGCATTTTGTGGCGAACATTCGTCGTTACTACGACATTCTGACCTGGGTGACGCAGCCGCAGCTTGAGGGCGATCAGGTGGCCGAAGGTAACCTGCATGTGCCTGCGATCGACAAGTCAAAACCCGCTCAAGAACCTGCCCCGCTTTAAAGCAAAAGATCGCAGCCTTCGGCAGCTCCTACAGGGATACACATTCCAATGTAGGAGCTGCCGAAGGCTGCGATCTCTTGATCTTAACCCTTGAGAGCAGCCGCCAGAATCAGCGCCTTCATCTCGGAAACAGCAGACTTGAATCCCACAAACAACGCATGCGCCACCAGCGCATGGCCTATGTTCAGTTCGTTGATGCCTTTGATCGCCGCTACGGCTTCAACGTTGTGATAGTGCAAGCCGTGACCCGCGTTAACGATCAGGCCTTGGGCCAGACCAAACGCCACACCGTCCGCCACACGCTTTAGCTCCTCAGCCACTTCAGTGGGGGTTTCGGCATCAGCATAACGCCCGGTGTGCAGTTCGATCGCCGGTGCGCCAACGCGCTTCGACGCTGCAATCTGCCGCTCATCAGCATCGATGAACAGCGACACTTCGCTGCCAATCTTCGACAGACGCTCAACCGCAGCCTTGATCCGCTCTTCCTGCCCCGCTACATCCAGACCACCCTCGGTCGTCAGTTCCTGACGGGTTTCCGGCACCAGGCAGATGTGCGCCGGACGGATGCGCTCGGCGAACGCCATCATTTCTTCGGTGACACCCATTTCGAAGTTCATGCGGGTCTGCAGCACGTCCTTGAGCAACAGAACATCGCGCTCCTGAATGTGTCGGCGGTCTTCACGCAGGTGCACAGTGATGCCATCGGCACCCGCCTCTTCCGCATCCAGCGCCGCCTTGACCGGGTCCGGATAACGCGTGCCACGGGCCTGACGCAGGGTGGCGACGTGGTCGATGTTCACGCCAAGAAGAATGCGATTGCTGGTGGTCACGGGTGCGCTCCTGAATTGAGAGATTCGGCGCACAGCATATCAGGGCTTGCGAAACAGCTCGCGGCTTACCAGCGGGCGACCGCCCAAATGAACGGCCAGTGCCTGACGCATCAGACGCTTGGCGGCGGACAGCGCGCCGGGGGCGGTCCAGTCGGCTTCGGCCATCGCCAGTAATTCAACGCCGTTAAACAGGCCCGGTTGCAACAGGAAGACCCGCTCCAGCCCCGCGTCCACTTGCAGACGATAGAGACCGTCCGCCGCGACGGGTTCACCGTGAACGTCAGTGTTCAGTGAAAAGCCGTAACCGAGGTCATCCAGCAGCCGCCACTCGAAGGAACGCAGCAGCGGCTCCAGCGGACGGCCTTCAGCCAATGCCAGCAAGGTCGCGGCGTAGTGATCGAAAACACCCGGATGCGGGTCTTCGGCGGGCAACAAGCGGATCAGTAACTCATTGAGGTAGAGACCGCTGAACAGCGCCTCGCCATTGAGCCACGCGGATGTGCCGGAGCTTTCCATGCGTCCGACATTCTTTAGCTCACCCTTGCCGCGAAACTCCACTTCCAGCGACACGAAAGGCCGCGCCAACGTCCCGGCCTTGCCCCGCGCACTGCGCAACACCGCCCGCAAGCGACCTTGCGGCGTGAGGAAGTCCACGAGCGCACTGGTTTCGCGGTAGGCGCGGGAGTGCAGGACGTAGGCGGGTTGGGCGGGAGGTGGGGTTTGCGACATGAACGTTGTTTCCCGATCAGGGATTGCAAAAAAGATCGCAGCCTTCGGCAGCTCCTACAGGTGTACGCCATGTAGGAGCTGCCGAAGGCTGCGATCTTTTGATCTTCGAATCGCTTACAGGTCGCCGTAACCCAGCGAACGCAGCGCACGCTCGTCGTCGGACCAGCCGCCCTTCACCTTCACCCACAGGTTGAGCATGATCTTGGAGTCGAACAGCAGCTCCATGTCCTTGCGCGCTTCGGTGCCGATGCGTTTGATGCGCTCGCCCTTGTCGCCAATGATGATCTTCTTCTGGCCGTCACGCTCAACGAGGATCAAGGCGTGGATGTGCAGGGTCTTGCCCTGCTGCTTGAACTCTTCGATTTCGACGGTGATCTGGTACGGCAGCTCGGCGCCCATCTGGCGCATGATTTTCTCACGCACCAGTTCGGCGGCGAGGAAACGGCTGCTGCGGTCGGTGATCTGGTCTTCCGGGAAGAAGTGATCGTTTTCCGGCAGGTGATCGGCAATGACCTTTTCCAGCGCGTCGAGGTTGTGCCCGTGCTGCGCGGAAATAGGAATGATCTGCGCGTTCGGCAGTTGTTCCTGCAACCAGGACAGATGCGGCATCAGCTCGGCTTTGTCTTCGATACGGTCAGTCTTGTTCAGCGCGACGATCAGCGGGCCGGTCACGTACTGCACGCGCTCGAGAACCATCTGGTCTTCGTCGGTCCACTTGGTGCGGTCAACCACGAAAATCACCACATCGACGTCTTTCAACGCCGCCGAAGCGGTTTTGTTCATGTAACGATTCAGAGCCTTTTCGCCACCCTTGTGCATGCCGGGGGTGTCGACGTAGATCGCTTGCACGTCACCTTCGGTTTTGATCCCGAGCATGTTGTGGCGAGTGGTCTGCGGCTTGCGCGAAGTGATCGCGAGCTTCTGGCCGAGGATGTGGTTCAGCAGCGTCGACTTACCGACGTTGGGACGGCCGACGATGGCAACATAGCCACAGCGAGTTGCATTTGTATCAGTCATTGCCATTCTCCACGCCCAGGGCAATCAGTGCTGCAGCGGCCGCTACCTGTTCGGCAATACGACGGCTCACACCCTGACCTCGGCTTTTTTCATTCAGTAAGACAACTTCGCACTCGACGAAGAAGGTTCGGCAGTGCGGCTCGCCCTGGATATCCACCACTTCGTAGCGTGGCAGATCGCACCCGCGCGATTGCAGGTGTTCCTGCAGACGGGTTTTCGGATCCTTGTTGGTATCGACCAGCGTCAGGCCTTCGAACTCGCCAGCCAGCCAGGCCAGAACGCGCTCGCGAGCCATGTCCATGCCGGCGTCCAGATAGATTGCACCGATCAAGGCTTCGAGGGCATCGGCCAGAATCGATTCGCGACGGAAACCACCGCTCTTCAATTCACCGGAACCCAAGCGCAGGTAATCGCCAAGGTCAAAACCGCGCGCCAGGACTGCCAGCGTCTCACCTTTCACCAGACGTGCGCGCAAACGCGACAACTGGCCTTCGCGGGCCAGCGGGAAGCGATCGAACAACGCCTCGCCGGCAACGAAGTTGAGGATGGCATCACCGAGGAATTCCAGGCGTTCGTTGTTGCGCCCGGCAAAGCTGCGGTGCGTGAGGGCCAGCAGCATCAGCTCCTGATCCTTGAAGGTGTATCCGAGCTGACGCTCGAGACGGCTTAAAGAAACGCTCACGGTTTACCCACGCTGAGTTCGTGGCTGGATTCCACCGCCATCGCCGGAATACGGCGCAGGCCTGGGACAATTAACGCTGTGTTCAAAAATTACATCCTGAATATCGTGGCTTCATGCCCCGGAGCCGATTGTGGTGGCTCCAGAAATGCAGTCGGCGCTGTGGTCAACAGCGCCGTGTGTGATTACTTGATCAGGCCAACCCGCGAGAAATTCGGCAGGTGACTGAGTTTCGGCTCCGGCCAGCTCATCCAGACCGCGAAGGCCTTGCCGACGATATTCTGGTCGGGAACCATGCCAAGCAGATCCTTGGGAATGTTCGGATCATCCCAGTAGCGACTGTCGTTCGAGTTGTCGCGGTTGTCGCCCATCATGAAGTAGTGCCCGGCCGGCACGGTCCATGTGTGATCCGGAGGGGTGCGGTAGCGGCTCATTTCCTTGCGGATCAGATGCTCGGCGGCGCCCAGTTTCTCTTTGTACAGCTCGGCGCTGCCCAGCGTGCCCGGCTCGGAGCCGATCATTTGCTCGGCAATCGACTCGCCATTGACGAACAGACGCTTGTCGGCGGTGTAGCGCACCGTGTCGCCCGGCAGGCCGACTACACGTTTGATGTAGTTGACGTTCGGGTCGCTCGGGTAGCGAAACACCATGACATCGCCGCGTTGCGGATCACCGACCTCGATGATTTTCTTGTCGATCACCGGCAGGCGGATCCCGTAAGAAAACTTGTTCACCAGAATGAAGTCGCCGACATCCAGGGTCGGTTTCATCGAGCCGGACGGAATCTGGAACGGTTCCACAAGGAACGAACGCAGCACCAGCACGATGAACAACACCGGAAAGAACGACTTGCCGTATTCAACCAGCAGCGGCTCTTTGTTCAGTTTTTCAACGACCACCCCATCAGGCTGGCTGACGCTGCCTTGATAAGAGGCAATGGCAGCACGCCGACGCGGTGCCAGGATCAACAGATCAAGCAACGCCAACAGGCCGCAGACGAACACGGCGATGACCAGCAACAGCGGGAAATTTAGTGACATAGGACCTAACTATCCAACCTGAGCACGGCAAGGAAGGCTTCTTGTGGAATTTCCACGTTGCCGACCTGCTTCATGCGTTTCTTACCGGCCTTTTGCTTCTCGAGCAGTTTCTTCTTACGGCTGACGTCACCACCGTAGCATTTGGCCAATACGTTCTTTCTGAGTGCCTTGACGGTTGTCCGGGCGACGATCTGACCGCCAATGGCGGCCTGAATCGCCACATCAAACATCTGACGCGGAATCAGTTCTTTCATCTTCTCGGTCAACTGGCGACCTTTGTAGTGCGAGTTGTCACGGTGCACGATCAACGCGAGGGCATCGACCTTGTCGCCGTTGATCAGCACATCCAGTTTCACCAGATTAGCCGATTGGTAACGATCGAAATGGTAATCCAGCGAAGCATAGCCGCGGCTGGTGGATTTGAGACGGTCGAAGAAGTCCAGGACCACTTCGTTCATCGGCAGGTCGTAAGTGACTTGCACCTGATTGCCGAGGAACAGCATGTCGACTTGAACGCCACGCTTCTCGATGCACAGGGTGATGACGTTGCCCAGGTGTTCCTGCGGCACCAGAATATTGGCGCGCACGATCGGCTCGCGCATGTCTTCGATCGACGACACATCCGGGAGTTTGGATGGGTTGTCGACGTAAATCGTTTCACCGGTTTTCAGTACCAGCTCGAAGATTACGGTTGGCGCGGTGGTGATCAGGTCCAGGTCGTATTCGCGCTCGAGACGCTCCTGAATGATCTCCATGTGCAGCATGCCAAGGAAGCCGCAACGGAAGCCGAAGCCCAGTGCGTCGGAGCTTTCCGGGGTGTACTGCAGCGACGAGTCGTTGAGGGTCAGCTTCTGCAGTGCTTCGCGGAAATCTTCGAAGTCGTCGGAGCTGACCGGGAACAGACCGGCGTAAACCTGTGGCTGGATGCGTTTGAAGCCGGGCAGCACTTCAACGTCCGGGGTCGAGCTCAGGGTCAGGGTGTCACCGACCGGTGCACCGTGAATGTCCTTGATGCTGGCGATGATGAAGCCCACTTCGCCGGCCTTCAGGTCAGACGTGGCAGTGTGTTTCGGGTTGAACACACCAACGCTGTCGACCAGATGGATCTTGCCGGTGGACTTGACGAGGATCTTGTCGCCCTTCTTCACGCGGCCATGACGCACGCGCACCAGGGAGACAACGCCCAGGTAGTTGTCGAACCAGGAGTCGATGATCAACGCTTGCAGCGGATCTTCGATGTTGCCGGTCGGCGCAGGAATGGTGTGCACCAGACGTTCGAGCACCTCGTCGACACCCAGGCCGGTTTTGGCGCTGCAGGTGACGGCGTCGGTGGCGTCGATGCCGATGATCTTCTCGATCTCGTCCTTGACGCGATCAGGATCGGCCTGCGGCAGGTCGATCTTGTTCAGTACCGGCATGACCTCAAGGCCCTGCTCGATCGCGGTGTAGCAGTTGGCCACGGACTGGGCTTCAACACCTTGACCGGCATCGACCACCAGCAACGCACCTTCACACGCGGCCAGGGAACGGCTGACTTCGTAGGTGAAGTCGACGTGGCCCGGGGTGTCAATGAAGTTCAGCTGGTACTTGATGCCGTCTTTGGCCGTGTAATAAAGGGTGACGCTGTGGGCCTTGATGGTGATCCCGCGTTCACGCTCCAGATCCATGGAATCCAGTACCTGGGCTTCCATTTCACGCTCGGCCAGGCCGCCGCACATCTGGATGAAGCGATCGGCCAGCGTCGACTTGCCATGGTCAATGTGGGCGATGATGGAGAAATTGCGGATATGACTCAAATCACTCACGGATCAACACTCAAAAAGGCTGCAGGCATAGCCCGCCGAAAAATAGCCGGGAATTGTACCTGATACACGGCGCAAGCGTCACGTTCGCCTGTCACCCGGATTGCATGCAAAAACGCCCCGATCTATCGATCGAGGCGTTCTCAAAGCTGAAACATTGGCAAAAATGCGCCGATCAACCGGCTCTTCGCAGCAGCCAGACACCCGCCAGCGCACAAACCCCGGCCGGTACCAACACCGCGAACAGCGGCGAGAAACCAAACACCAGGCTCGACGGGCCGAGCAAATCCTGGACGATACGGAAGGTGAAACCCACCAGCACACCGGTAAACACTCGCTGACCGAGGGTCACCGAACGCAACGGGCCGAAGATGAAGGAGATCGCCATCAGCACCAGCGCAGCAGTCACCAACGGCTGCAACACCTTGACCCAAAAAGCCAGCCAGTAGCGGCCATTGCTCAGACCTTGCTCGGACAGATAGTGGATGTAGCCCCACAGACCGCTGATCGACAGCGATTCCGGAGCCATGACCACGGTGCTGAGCAATTGCGGGCTCAGGGACACGTCCCAGCGCTCGGTCGGCGTATTCACGACTTCCGTGCTGCGCTCATTGAATCTGGTGGTCGCCACATCGGTGAGCTGCCAGTGATTGCCGTCGAATTCGGCCTTCTTGGCGAAGCTCGAACTGAGCAGATGGCGCTCTTTGTCGAAGTGATAGCGGGTCACGCCATACAGCAGGCCGTTTGGTTGCACGGCGTTGATATGGATGAATTCTTCACCCTGACGGTGCCACATACCGTGCTTGGCACTTTGCGCGTCGCCGCTGCCCTGCGCCAACGAACGATTGGCCTGGGCCATGCTCTCGGTCGCCGGAGCAACGTATTCGCCGATCAGCACGCCGGCCAGCATGAGCACCAGCATCGGCTTCATCACGGCCCAGACGATACGGCCGATGGATACCCCAGCGGCGCGCATGACCGTCAGCTCGCTGCTGCTGGCCAGACTGCCAAGGCCGATCAGGCAACCGATCAAAGCCGCCATTGGCAACATTTCGTAGAGACGGCGTGGCGCGGTCAGCAACACGAAGCTCAGAACATCAACGAGGGTGTAGGTGTCGCTGACGTCACCCATCTCATCGATGAAGGCAAACAGGGTCGCCAGACCGAGGATGATTGCCAGCACGGCGATGATCGCCATGAACACGCTGCTGCCGATGTAGCGGTCGAGTTTAACCACGGGCCACCTCCAGCGCAGCGCTGCGACGGCTGGCCATCTTCAGGCGCAAAGGCTCCCAATAGAGCAGGCCGAGGCCGATGATCAGGAAGATCGCATGCACCCACCACAAGCCGAGGGCCGGCGGGATCTTGCCTTTTTCAAGGGCGCCGCGCGCGGCAATCAGGATGGTCAGGTAAGCCATATAAAGAAGAATCGCCGGCAGCAGCTTGAGGAAACGCCCTTGACGCGGATTCACGCGCGACAGCGGCACCGCCATCAGGGTCACGATAAATACCAGCAGCGGCAGGGACAAGCGCCATTGCAGTTCGGTTTTGGAGCGGATGTCATCGCTGCCCAGCAGAGACGAGGTCGGCATGGCGTCACGGTCGGTGACTTCTTCGCTGACGTCCGGCTTGGGTAGCAGCACGCCGTAGGTTTCGTAGTGGATCGCGCGGTAATCGGCCTGACCCGGACTGCCATCGTAGCGGTAGCCGTTGTCGAGGATCAGATAGCGATTGCCGTCGGGGCGGACTTCCTGGCGACCGCTTTCAGCCACCAGTACGGAGATTCCTCGATCCTTTTGATCGGCACCGAGGTTCTTCTGCGAAATGAACACACTGCCCAGATTGACGCGATCGTCGCTCAGCGTCTCGGTGTAGGTCACCCGAGTGCCGTCGCGCAGGGCTTGAAAGCGCCCCGGCTCGAGGGTGTCGAATTCAGTCAGCGCATCCTGCTTGTTCAGCAGCAACTGAAACTGGTTGGCACCTTGCGGAGCCAGGCCCAGGCTCAGCCATGCTACCACCAGCGCCACCAGGGTCGCCGGGAACAGGGTCATGCGAAACAGCTTCTGCTGGCTCATGCCGGTGGCCGACAGCACGGTCATTTCGCTTTCGAGATACAGGCGACCGTAAGCCAGCAGGATGCCGAGAAACAGGCCCAGCGGCAGGATCAGCTGCAGGAAACCCGGCAGACGAAAGCCCATGATCAGGAACAGAGAGCCCGGATCGAGCTGGCCGGCAGCGGCCTGAGCCAGATATTTGATGAAGCGACCGCTCATGATGATGACCAGCAGCACGGCACTCACGGCGCTGAGGGTCAACAGGACTTCGCGGGACAGATAACGGAAGACGATCAAACCAGACACTCCAGGGTTGTCAGGCTAAGGCGGCCAAACAAGCAAACACATCGACCGGCCCGCAACGCAGAGCCGTCGGAAAAAGATGCGGCATTATCCTGTGATTGAGGTCGCCTGTCACTGCGCACACTCATCCATGTCTGTAATCCTTTGCAGATCGTACAACCTAGGGGGCGTTCTCAATTAGTTTTCACACCGCGCCGGGTCTGCTGTTGTGCAGGGCAAGGCGCGAGAAGCGTGGTTTGGTCATTCCAAATAAGCTTCGAGCAACGCAGCCCTGCACAACAGCAGGCCCGGCCCTTCGGGTTGTGCCTTAAAGCCGGCCAGTCTGCGTTGCAGGCCTTGGAAAGGGAACAACCATTCCCAGCGGCCTGCGCCTTGCCTGGCTGGCTTTAAGACGACAACGCGGTGTGAAAACTAATTGAGAACGCCCCCTAGGGTTGTCAGGCGCAGGGAGCGAGGTTCAAACTGCGGCCCTTGTCGCAGGCTTTGGCCTGCGCCTCTTCTATCTATAAGCAGGCGACTGCGGACACCGTCGAACGCCTGCGTGTTGACCATTCATTCAGGGATCCGGACATGGAACTGGTTGTAAAAAGCGTTAGCCCAGAAACGTTGAAAACCGCCACCCTGGTGGTTGCTGTCGGCGAAGGCCGCAAACTCGGCGTCGCCGCCAAACAAGTCGACGAACTCAGCGGCGGCGCGATCAGCGCCGTCCTCAAGCGTGGCGATCTGGCCGGCAAGGTCGGTCAAAGCCTGCTGCTGCACAGCCTGCCGAACCTCAAAGCCGAGCGCGTGCTGCTGGTCGGCGTGGGCAAGGAAGAAGAACTGGGCGACCGTCCGTTCCGCAAAATCGTCGCCGGCATCCTCAACACCCTGAAGGGTCTGGGCGGCAGCGACGCCGTGCTGGCGCTGGATGAAATCATTGTCAAGAACCGCGACAGCTACGGCAAAACCCGTCTGCTGGCGGAAACCCTGGTGGATGGCGAATACACCTTCGACCAGTTCAAGAGCCAGAAAGCCGAACCGCGCGCCCTGAAGAAAATCACCCTGCTGACCATCAAGGCTGCTCAGGCTGAAGTGCAGCGCGCGGTGAATCACGCCACCGCGATTGCCAACGGCATGGCCTTCACCCGCGATCTGGGCAACCTGCCGCCGAACATTTGCCATCCGACGTTCCTTGGCGAACAAGCGAAGAACCTCGGCAAAGAGTTCAAGGATCTGAAAGTCGAAGTCCTCGACGAGAAGAAGATCAAAGCGCTGGGCATGGGCTCGTTCTACGCCGTCGGCCAAGGCAGCGAGCAGCCGCCGCGCCTGATCGTCATGCAATACAACGGTGGCAAGAAATCCGAGAAGCCGTACGCCCTCGTCGGTAAAGGCATCACCTTCGACACCGGCGGCATCAGCCTGAAGCCGGGCGCCGGCATGGACGAAATGAAGTACGACATGGGCGGCGCGGCCTCCGTGTTCGGCACCCTGCGTGCGGTGCTTGAGCTGAAACTGCCGATCAACCTGGTATGCATCCTCGCCTGCGCGGAAAACATGCCGAGCGGCAATGCGACCCGTCCGGGTGACATCGTCACCACCATGAGCGGCCAGACCGTGGAAATCCTCAACACCGACGCCGAAGGCCGTCTGGTGCTGTGCGATGCGCTGACCTACTCCGAGCGCTTCAAGCCACAAGCAGTGATCGACATCGCCACCCTGACCGGCGCTTGCGTCGTTGCACTGGGAGCGCACACCTCGGGCCTGCTGGGCAACAACGACGAACTGATCGACCAACTGCTGAGCGCCGGCAAAGCCGCTGACGACCGCGCCTGGCAATTGCCGCTGTTCGACGAATACCAGGAGCAACTGGACAGCCCGTTCGCCGACATCGCCAACATTGGCGGGCCGAAAGCCGGCACCATCACTGCCGCGTGCTTCCTGTCGCGCTTCACCAAGAACCTCAACTGGGCGCACCTGGACATCGCGGGCACCGCATGGACCAGCGGTGGCAAGGACAAGGGCGCAACCGGCCGTCCGGTGCCTCTGCTGACCCAGTACCTGCTGGATCGCGCCAAAGCCTGAAACCGATGACTTGCGGCGGCGTTACTCTCCTGTAGCGCCGCTGGCAACTCAGGAACCGCAATGACCAAAGTCGACTTCTATATCCTGCCCAGCGCCGATCCTTCGGCTCGTCTGGATTTTGCCTGCAAGCTCACCGAAAAAGCCTGGCGCATGGGTCACCGCATCTACCTGCACTGCAGCGACGCAGCCCAGCGTGACGATCTCGATGCGCGATTGTGGGCATTCAAGGGTGAAACCTTCGTTCCCCATGGCCCGGCTGACAGCGAACCCGATGGCCTGATCGTTCTGGGCGTGGGTGATGACTGCGGTCAACACCAGGATTTGCTGGTCAATCTCGACCTGAAAGTCCCGGCATTCGCCAATAAATTCGCCCGTGTGGCGGAAGTGGTGGTCGAAGACCCGACGATTCGAGCCGCTGCGCGGGACAGTTTCCGTTTCTACCGCGAACAGGGCTATCCTCTGCAAGATCACCGTTTACAGCGACTCTGAGCATTCCAATGGACACTCCGAAACCGCAGCAAAAATCCGCACATCTGCTGGACGATCTCGAATCGATCCGCCAGTTGCTCGGCGATGACAACCTGCAACCGCCACTGCTGACCGATACGGTCGACGACGGTGAGCAGGAACAGATTCCGATGTTGTTCGATTCTGTCGGCAGCGAGCCGCCGGCCGTCGAATCAGCACCTGCGCCAGCGCCAACAGCTGCCGCACAACCTGCCGCGCCGGTGGATAAAGGCCCGGACGCCTTGCTTCATCTCGACAGCGAACTGCGCGCCGCCGCGCAATTGATCATGCAAGACGTGATCGACGACTTCGCCCCGCACATCGAGACCGAAATCAAACGCCGCCTCGATGCTCGGATGGAACGGCTGCTCAGCCAGTACGAATAACGCACCCCGAGTAGGAGCTGCCGAAGGCTGCGATCTTTTGACCTTTGTTTCTTAAAACAAGATCAAAAGATCGCAGCCTTCGGCAGCTCCTACATTTAAATCCCCTCCGGGCCCGCCCCGCTCGCCCTCGGCCCCATGCCCCGCTATACTCGTCGGCTTTTCCTGAATTAATGCCAATAGGGTCCCGCCGCGCATGGATAAGACCTACCAGCCGCACGCCATTGAAACTTCCTGGTACAACACCTGGGAGTCCGAGAACTACTTCGCCCCGCAAGGCGCGGGCGACTCCTACACCATCATGATCCCGCCGCCGAACGTCACCGGTAGCCTGCACATGGGTCACGGTTTCAACAACGCGATCATGGACGCGCTGATCCGTTTCCGCCGCATGCAGGGTCGCAACACCCTCTGGCAGCCGGGTACCGACCACGCCGGTATCGCCACGCAGATGCTGGTGGAGCGTCAACTCGAAGCCCAGGGCCAGAATCGCCACGATCTGGGCCGCGAAAAATTCCTCGAGAAAGTCTGGGAGTGGAAGGATCAGTCCGGCGGCAACATCAGCCGTCAGATCCGCCGCCTCGGCTCGTCCGTTGACTGGAGCCGCGAGCGCTTCACCATGGACGACGGCCTCTCGGAAGCGGTCAAAGAAGCGTTCGTGCGCCTGCACGAAGACGGTCTGATCTATCGCGGCAAGCGTCTGGTCAACTGGGACACCAAACTGCACACGGCGATTTCCGACCTCGAAGTGGAAAACCACGACGAAAAAGGCTTCCTGTGGAACCTGAAGTACCCGCTGGCCGACGGCGTGAAAACCGCTGAAGGCAACGACTTCCTGATCGTCGCGACTACCCGTCCGGAAACCATGCTCGGCGACTCCGCCGTCGCGGTTAACCCGAACGACGAGCGCTACCAAGCCCTGATCGGCAAGTTTGTCGAGCTGCCACTGGTTGGCCGCCGCATCCCGATCATTGCCGACGACTACTGCGATCCTGAATTCGGCACCGGCTGCGTGAAAATCACCCCGGCCCACGATTTCAACGACTACGAAGTCGGCAAGCGCCACAACCTGCCGCTGCTGAACATCTTCGACAAGAACGCCAACGTGCTGCCGGCAGCCCAGGTGTTCAACCTCGACGGCACGCTGAACGACAGCATCGATGGCGCGATTCCGGCTGAATACGCCGGCCTTGAGCGTTTTGAAGCGCGTAAGCAGATCGTCGCTGCGTTCGACGCCGCCGGCCTGCTGGTCAGCGTCAACGACCACGGCCTGAAAGTGCCGAAAGGCGACCGCTCCGGCACCATCATCGAGCCGTGGCTGACCGACCAGTGGTACGTATCGACCAAGCCTTTGGCCGAGCCTGCGATTGCCGCCGTTGAAGACGGTCGTATCCAGTTCGTGCCCAAGCAGTACGAAAACATGTACTTCTCGTGGATGCGCGACATCCAGGACTGGTGCATCAGCCGTCAGCTGTGGTGGGGCCACCGGATTCCGGCCTGGTACGACGAGTCGGGCAAGGTCTATGTCGGTCGCGACGAAGCCGAAGTGCGTGCCAAGCACAACCTCGGCCCGGACGTGGCGCTGCAGCAAGACAACGACGTACTCGACACCTGGTTCAGTTCCGGCCTGTGGACCTTCTCCACCCTTGGCTGGCCGGAAAAAACCGAATTCCTGAAGAAATTCCACTCCACCGACGTACTGGTGACGGGCTTCGACATCATTTTCTTCTGGGTTGCCCGGATGATCATGCTGACCATGCACCTGATCAAGAACGAGGACGGCACCCCGCAGGTGCCGTTCAAGACCGTTTATGTGCACGGTCTGGTGCGTGATGGCCAAGGCCAGAAAATGTCCAAGTCCAAGGGCAACGTCCTTGACCCGCTGGACATCATCGACGGTATCGAGCTGGAAGAACTGGTGCAGAAACGCACCTCAGGCCTGATGCAGCCGAAACTGGCGAAGAAAATCGAGAAGCAGACCCGCGACGAGTTTGCCGACGGTATCGCCAGCTATGGCACCGACGCCCTGCGCTTCACCTTCTGCTCGCTGGCTTCGACCGGTCGCGACATCAAGTTCGACATGGGCCGCGTTGAAGGCTATCGCAACTTCTGCAACAAGATCTGGAACGCCGCACGTTACGTTCTGGACAAGGGCGAAGACTGCGGCCAGAACGGCGAAGCCTACGAGCTGTCGCTGGCGGATCGCTGGATCATTTCGCAGCTGCAACGCACCGAAGCCGAAGTGACCCGTCAGTTGGATCAGTTCCGTTTCGACCTTGCCGCGCAAGCGCTGTACGAGTTCATCTGGAACCAGTACTGCGACTGGTACCTGGAATTGTCCAAGCCAGTGCTGTGGGACGAGAACGCCCCGGTTGAGCGTCAGCGCGGCACTCGCCGTACGCTGGTGCGGGTACTGGAAGTGGCGCTGCGCCTGGCGCATCCGTTCATGCCGTTCATCACTGAAGAAATCTGGCAGCGCATCGCGCCGCTGGCCGGCATTCAGGGCAAGACGATCATGCTGCAAGCGTGGCCAGTGGCCAACGAAGAACGCATCGATCCGGCCGCCGAAAATGACATCGAATGGCTCAAGGAACTGATGCTCGGCACGCGTAACATCCGTGGCGAAATGAACATCGGCCCGGGCAAACCTCTGCCGATCTACCTGAAGAACGTCAGCGCTGAAGACCAGCGCCGTCTGACCGAGAACGAAGCGCTGCTGAAGAAACTGGCGCGTCTGGAATCGATCACTGTTCTGGCAGCAGGCGAAGAAGCACCGCTGTCCGCGACCGCGCTGGTTGGCGAGATGGAAGTGCTGGTGCCGATGGCCGGTCTGATCGACAAGGGCGCTGAGCTCGCGCGCCTGGACAAGGAAATCCTGCGTCTGCAGGGTGAAGTCCAGCGCGTTGGCGGCAAACTGTCCAACGCCGGTTTCGTTGACAAGGCCCCGCCTGAAGTCATCGAGAAAGAACGCGCCAAACTGGCCGAGGCTGAACAGGCCCTGGGCAAACTGGCCGAGCAGCATGCGCGGATTGCCAGCCTGTAAGGGCAAATCGCAATGAAAAAGGGAGGCCCGGGTGGCCTCCCTTTTTTATTCCTGCAATAAACACGAATCCCTTGTAGGCCTTCGCCTGCTCGCGATGACGGAGTGCCAGTCGACAAATATTCTGGCTAATCCACCGCAATCGCGAGCAGGCTCACTCCTACAATTGGTCGGTGTTGCCTTTAGATGTGGGACAATACCCGCCACTTTCAGCCATACCCGAATCGACCACGCCCATGAACGCCCCCCGCACACCCAAACCTGCGCGCAAGAAGCCTGACTCCGCGACCCCGGCCAAAGCCGTTGCACCGCGCGAAAAGGCCAGCCTGCACCCGCGCAATCGCCATCAGGGTCGTTATGACTTCCCGGCGCTGATCAAGACCACGCCGGAACTGGCGAAGTTTGTGATCACCAACCCGTACGGCAAGGAAAGCATCGACTTCGCCAGCCCCGATGCGGTGCGCGTGTTCAATCGGGCGCTGCTCAAGTCGTTTTATGGCATCCAGCATTGGGACATCCCGGCGGATTACCTCTGCCCGCCTGTGCCGGGCCGTGCCGATTACGTGCACTTCCTCGCGGATTTGCTGGCGAGCATGAACGACGGCAAGGTCCCGCGCGGCGCCATCGTCAACGGGCTGGACATCGGCATGGGCGCCAACTGCGTGTATCCGCTGATCGGTAACAGCGAATACCGTTGGCACTTCCTCGGTTCGGAGATCGACCCGACGGCCGTGGCTGCTGCCAAGGCCATCGTTCAGTCCAACGACCTGAGCAAGGTCATCCAACTGCGCCAACAGGAAAACCGCAAGCACATCCTGATTGGCTTGCTGGAGCCAGGTGAGCGTTTCGACCTGACCATGTGCAACCCGCCGTTCCACGCCTCGATGGACGAAGCGACCAAGGGCAGCGAGCGCAAATGGCGCGCACTGGGCAAGGCTGATCCGAAACGTAAACTGCCGGTGCTGAACTTCGGCGGGCAGTCGGCGGAGTTGTGGTGTGAAGGCGGGGAAGCGCGTTTTGTGACGCAACTGATCGCCGAAAGCGCGAACTTCCAGCACAAAGTGTTGTGGTTCAGCACGCTGGTCTCGAAAGCCTCGAACCTGCCCGCCATTGAAACTGCGCTGAAGAAGGCTGGCGTACTGGAAAGCCAGGTTGTAGAGATGTCGCAGGGGCAGAAGCAGAGCCGCTTCGTGGCGTGGACGTTCCAGACCAAGTCCGAGCAGCAGATCTGGCGCCGCGAGCGCTGGACGCGCTGACACCTGCGTCGTTGCCCCCTGTAGGAGCTGCGGCACGCTGCGATCTTTTTTGATCTTGACCCTGAAGAGCCAGATCAAAAGATCGCAGCCTCGTTTCACTCCACAGCTCCTACAGGCGGCGTAACGCCTCGCCAAATCGCAGACACAAAAAAACCGTGCCCGGATCACTCCGGAGCACGGTTTTTTATTGCTGCGTCTTACTTGTTCACAGCGTCGGTCAGGCCTTTGGCCACAACCAGCTTGATCACTTTCTTCGCAGGGATTTCGATGGCAGCGCCAGTCGAAGGGTTACGGCCAGTGCGGGCAGGACGCTCGGTCACTTTCAGCTTGCCGATACCTGGCAAGGTGATTTCGCCGCCGTTTTCCAGCTGATCGGCAACGATTTGGCCCAGTTGGTCCAGAGCGTTACGCGCGGTGGTTTTCGGCGCGTCGATAGCTTCAGCGATGTCGGCGATCAGTTGGTCTTTAGTAAGAGCCATGTAGTGTTCCTTCCCTATCAAATTCATATGGATTGCAGAGTGCAGTGTCAGCCATCGAGCCCGATCTTCTGGATCTGGCACCCTCGGCGATAACCACGACGAGTCGGGTTATAGATGCCGAAATCAGGGTTTGGTTCGACCTGACAAATGCTGATTGCACGCTTAACGCAGTGACTTCGCGTAAGACCGGGCAAAACTAGCACAGAGACGGGGAAATATCCGCCTCTAGCTACCCATTTGGTCAGCTTTATTGCTCTAAATCGGTAAAAAACTGCATAAGCCCGGCAGCACGACCCGGTTTTGCCCTACAACCCCCCGTTTATACTGCCGTCGACACAGTTTCCCGGTTATGCAGGAGCTGCCGAAGGCTGCGATCTTTTGATTTGGCTTTTGAAAAAAACAAGATCAAAAGATCGCAGCCTTCGGCGGCTCCTACAGAGAGTCTCGACCGGAGATTCGGGTACACTTAGCGCTTTTTCGGGGGAGCCTGCCCTCCTCCCTTCCAACAGCCGAGAAGCCCATGCCGATCCGTCATTGCATCGTCCACCTGATCGACAAAAAACCCGACGGCACGCCCGCAGTTCTGCACGCCCGTGACACGGAACTGGCCGAGTCTGCAGCCATCGAGAACATGCTCGCCGACCTCAACGAGAGCTATAACGCCAAACAGGGCAAAGCCTGGGGTCTGTTCCATCCGGAATCCGGTGCGTTCCCGTTCAGTGGCTGGCTGAAGGAATACATGGAAGGCGGCAAGGACTTCACCGCGTTCAGCAAAGTCGCGGTCGAGCATTTGCAAAAGCTGATGGAAGAATCGAACCTGTCGGTCGGCGGCCACGTGCTGTTCGCCCACTATCAGCAAGGCATGACCGATTACCTGGCGATCGCCCTGCTGCACCACAGCGAAGGCGTGGCGGTGACCGATGAGCTGGACGTGACCCCGTCGCGCCACCTCGACCTCGGTCAGTTGCACTTGGCGGCGCGCATCAACGTCTCCGAGTGGCAGAACAACAAGCAGTCCAAGCAGTACATCTCGTTCATCAAGGGCAAGAACGGCAAGAAGGTTTCGGAATACTTCCGTGACTTCATCGGTTGCCAGGAAGGCGTCGACGGCCCGGGCGAGACGCGCACGCTGCTCAAGGCCTTCAGCGACTTCGTCGAGAGCGAGGACTTGCCGGAAGAATCCGCCCGCGAGAAGACCAAGACCCTGGTCGATTACGCCAGCAGCCAGGCCAAACTCGGCGAACCCATGGGCCTGGAAGAACTCTCCGAGCTGATCGACGAAGAGCGCCCGAAAGCCTTCTACGATCACATCCGCAACAAGGATTACGGCCTGTCGCCAGAGATTCCGGCGGACAAACGCACCTTGAATCAATTCCGCCGCTTCACTGGCCGTGCCGAGGGCCTGTCGATCAGTTTTGAAGCGCACCTGCTGGGCTCGAAGATCGAGTACGACGAAGAAGCCGGCACCTTGGTGATCAAGGGCCTGCCGACCTCGCTCACCGATCAGCTGAAGCGCCGTAACTGATGCTCGGCAATGTGCTGAAGAAGGTTGCGCTGGTTCTGCTGGTGGTCGTGGTTTATCAGAACTGGGGCAAGATCGAGCGGGTGTTCAATCCGTCGCAAATGGTCTCGGAGCAGACACGGGCGCAAGCCAATGTCGTGCTCTACGCCACCGACTGGTGCGGCTACTGCAAGCAGACCAAACGCTTTCTCGACAGCAAGGGAATTCCCTTCAAGGAGTTCGATATCGAGAAGGATGCCGAGGCGCGCAAGGCGTATGAGGCATTGGGTGGACGCGGGATTCCGTTGATTGATGTCAACGGCACGTTGATTCGCGGGTTTGACCCGAACGAAATCCTCGCAGCCCTGAAATAACCTGTAGGAGTGAGCCTGCTCGCGATAGCGGTGTGTCAGTCGATAAATCCGCCGATTGACACACCGCTATCGCGAGCAGGCTCACTCCTACAAAGTTTTGCTACAGACTTGAGAGATCAGCGGGCTTCGATGCGGAAACCAAAGCGCGGGAAGTGCACATGCACCACACCGCCACGCTCGTCTTCGCGACGAATGATCAACTCTTCGCTACCGGCAAACAACAACTCACCCACCACCGGATCAACCCCGTAATCCGTCGCCGAGATTGCCACCTGCTGGCCAGCCTTGAAGCCGTTCGGGTCAACGAACTGCTCATCCGGCAAATCTGCCGGCGTCGCGCTACGAGCAACTTCCAGTGCTTCCTCAGAGGTCATCGCGCTCGCCGCGCCATGGCCAAAGCCCAGCACTCGACCCAACCACGCCGAAACGGCCGGATACTCATCCACCAGCGGCGCCGTGACGTGAGTCGCCTTGAGGAACCACATTGGATGCGCCAGTGCGAAGTCGGCAATCGACGGCTCACCGAACAGGAAGTCACCCTGCTCGCGCTGCAATTGCTGCTCCAGCCGCGCCATGATCGTCGGCCACTGATGCTTGGCCTGTTCGGCGGATAAACGCGTGGCACTGCCACCCGAGAACAGACCTGCACGGTCGGCGATAAACGCCTTGATCGCTTCCGGTGGCAGCTTGGCGAAACGCACAGCCACCGATTCCGGCTGGAATACCAGACTTACGGCATGCTGGAACACCACCGAATCAACCCAGGTGGCGAAACTCGCGGTGGTCATTTCCTGACCTTCAGGAAAGAAGCTCGGCAGGGCTTTTTCCTGCTCCAATCGACGGGCGATCAGCGAAGTGTCGCAATAGATGTCTGCGCCGATTTGCAGCACCGGAGTCTTGCGATAACCGCCGGTCAGGGCGGTCAGATCAGGTTTCGGCATCACTGGCGAAATGTGTACCGAGCGCCACGACAAGCCTTTGAAGCCCAGTAGCAGGCGGGCCTTCTCGGCAAATGGAGAGGTCGGGTAATGATGCAGAATCAACTCGGACATGCTCGGCTCCGCCGCTCAGATAGTGAGCTGGCAGCTTAGCGTGCATTTGCTTAGCAGCCTACAGATCTGGCTGATGGGAACCAATCAGTCAGATTGATAAGACGCGACCAGACATTCCTTGGCACTCTTGCGCAACTTTTTGATCAGCCGTTCCTGGCGCAACGCATCACTTTTGTCGCGGCACAGTTCAGTGTAAACCAATGCCATGGCCGGGCTGGAGAGGAAGAACCGTGCGCCTTTGCCACTTTGATGCTTGGCGAAACGACGCACCGGATCGTCGCTGATCCCGCAATACAACGAACCATTGGCAGCGCGAACGAGGTAGACGAACCAGGATTTGCTCACCGGCTCGGCAACATCGACAGATTTTTCGCTAAGGCTGGTCACTTCGGGATCAGAACGTGTAGGAAACAGGCGGCGATCTTATCAGCGACTGGCCTGAAATGCCCTCAGTCCCTTCAACGCCTGCGCTCGCACGGCATTGCGTACCAGCGGCGTCCAGCCGAGCAGCAAGCCTTTGAACCCCAGTGCCTGACGGGACCAGCGCCACAGATCGAAGTGGTCGTGGTGCTCGCAGATCCTGCCGTCACGGAAGACGAAACGCGCCTGGATATCGTTGATGACGATGTTGCCGGTCTGGCTGAACAGGTAAGTCGCGACCCAATGCGCGCCGCCGCTGCGCTCGTCGGCGCGGACGTTGTCGAAGGTCAGCGAGAAATCCCTGGCCCGAGTGGTAAGCATGCGCCACATGTCGCCGGCATCGCGCCCGCGCAGTTCGCCAAAGGCCTGGTCGCTGAACACCACGTCGTCGGTATAGCACGCGGCCATGGCCTCGGCATCCAGACGCTGGAAGGCTTCGTAGAAGCGGGTGATCAACTCGGCGTGGACTTCACTCATGGGCAATCTCCAGATAGGTACAGATTGCCAGCACGATAATCTGCAATGGGCGGAAACACTATCGGCATTCGCCCACCGAATACGGCAACACACAAAACTCCTGTAGGAGCTGCGGCACGCTGCGATCTTTTGATGTTGATTTACCAAGGATAAAATTCAAAAGATCGCAGCGTGCCGCAGCTCCTACAGGGGTCAGATTCTTTCGCTCTGCACTTGCACGTACAGCGCACGCCCGGCTCCGAGGCCGGCGAGGATCGCACCTGTGCCAATGATGCCGAAGATCCAGCCCACCGCGTTCCAGCCGCCGGTCCAGTCATGCACCACGCCGACCGCGAACGGCCCCATCGACGCCAGCGTGTAACCGAAGCCCTGAGACATGCTCGACAGGTTCGCCGCAACATGGGAATCGCGCGAGCGCAACACGATCAGGGTCAATGCCAGACTGAACGTACCGCCCTGCCCCAGACCCAGCAGAATCGCCCAGCCCCACAAACCTTCGATCGGCGCATAGAGACAGCCGAACAGGCCACCGAGGGTCAACGCCATGACCACGACAATCGCCAGACGCTGATCCTTGCCACGGGTCGCCAGCCACGGCGCTGCCAGCGAACTGGCGAGCTGGATAATTACCGAACCGGACAACACCAGACCTGCCTGAGTCGGCGTCAATCCACGACCGATGAGGATCGACGGCAACCAGCCGAACACGATGTACGCCAGCGACGATTGCAGGCCCATGTACAAGGTCACCTGCCAGGCCAGCGGATCACGCAGCAAACCGCGCACGCGATAGGCGACATTGTGTGCGCCGTGTTTCTGGCCGACCTGCGGCAGCCAGAACAACGCCGCCACCAGCGCCGGGATGACCCAGAAGCCCAGGCCAATTGTCCAGTCGCCGCCAAAATGCTCGCTTAGAGGCACGCTCGTGCCCGCCGCCATTGCCGCGCCCAGGCACAGGGCCATGGTGTAGACGCCGGTCATGGTGCCGGCGTGTTTGGCGAAGTCGCGTTTGACGATGCCCGGCAGCAATACGCCGACGATGCCGATACTCGCGCCGCCCAGTACGCTGCCGGCGAACAGACCGATTTCACCAAAGCTGCTGCGCAAAATGATGCCGCCGGCCAGTGTCAGCAGAATCCCCAACACCACACGTTCAGCACCGAAACGCCGCGCCAGAATCGGCGCCAGCGGTGCGAACAAACCGAGGCACAGCACCGGCAGCGTGGTCAGCAATCCTGCCTGAGCCGCCGACAGACCGAGGCTTTTCGACACGTCGCTGAGCAGCGGCGCCATGCTCGACAGGGCCGGACGCAGGTTCAACGCGACCAGAATCAAGCCGAGCAGCAACAGCCAGGGCCGGCGCACCAGCGGATGGCTTTGTTGCACTTGCTCGTCATCGGCCTCGGCATCGATCAGCAGCTCTTCAAGCTCCGTTGTGCGTTTGGGGGTTGTGGATATCTCACTGCGGGACATGGATTTCTCGGTTTCAAGGTTCATTGATCAACTGCCTCGACAAGGCTTTGGCCCGCTCCGGGTCGCGTTGTTCGACCGCATCGAGCAACGCGATGTGCAGGTCGAACACTTCCTGACGGCGCGGGACGATGTTCAGGGTCTGGCGCAACTGCGCGCCGACGATGCTGGAGAAATAGCCGTACAGCTCGCTGAGGGCCGGGTTGTGCGCGGCGTCGACCAAGCGGCGGTGGAACACCAGATCGCAAGCGATGAAGGTGTCGAGGTCGCCGTGGTAGTGACTGCCGCTGGTGCCAAGGGCCTCGCGCAACGCAGCGAGGTCTTCGTCGGTACGCCGCAATGCCGCCAAACCGATGGCTTCGACTTCGAGGATGTGCCGGGTTTCACGCGCCTGATCCAGCGAGCAGCGCGACAGCGCCTTCAGCGTGTCGAGCGGATCGACCAGCGCGCGCAAATAACTGCCGTCGCCCTGACGAATCTCGATCAGCCCGGAAAACGCCAGCACCCGCATGGCTTCACGCACGGTGTTGCGGCTGATGCCCAGCTCAGCGCACAGCTCGGGTTCGGTCGGCAGACGCTCGCCGACTTGCCAGGTACCGCTGTTGATGCGCTGACGAAGTTGATCCAAGGCCTGATCGACCAGGGATCGTTTGATGAGTGGAGAAATGTCTGACATAGGATTCGCCCTTTCATCCAATCATAGGATGAATTTTCTGACATGTTAGTCAGACCCGTGTAGGACGGCAACCACCTAGGGTCAATCGGAGACCCATGAAGCGGTATTTTCGATTGGTCAAAATTACCCTTTAAGGGTAATTTCAGGGACAGGGTTTTGGTTTCTTATGGAAAAGAACACACCCCATTATGAGCTGGCGGTGATAAAGGCTGAGGTGAGGCGGTTAGGTCAAAAAGCTTTCACCAAAGCTTCGGTCAAATCAGCGGAGAAGCTCGGCTTCAACCTCAGCGAAATGCTAGAGATCGTTTTCGAGCTAAAAACCAGGATGTTGTACAAATCGATGACTACTTATGACGATCATCGAATCTGGCAAGACGTGTATCACATCAATTCACGAGATCAGGAGATTTACATCAAGGTGACCTACCGCCCCGGCGGCAGCCCACCGGTAATCTCCTTCAAGGAGAAGAACCCATGAAAACCCAGCAATGTGTCAGCTGCGGTGCACGTGAGGGAATGAGGCATTTCCAGGGTCGCGGAGAAACCCTGAGTGTCAAAGGCATGGAGCGCCGTGTAGACGATCTATCTGGTTGGGAGTGCCAGAAGTGCGGTGAAGTGGAATGGGATTTCGACACCGATAGTGCTGAGCGTTATTGTGATGCCGGTGACGAGCTGGTTCTCGCTGGCAGACAAATGATCGGCGCCGAGATGAAACGTATTCGACGCAAATTGCACCTGACGCAGAAAGAGACGGTACAACTGCTCTCTGGTGGCGGGCATAACGCATTCTCTCGCTACGAACGCGGCGAGTTACTTCCACCCAAAGCATTGGTGCTGCTGATGCGTCTATTGGATCGTCATCCCTACATGCTCGTCGATATCCAGACCTTGGCTGAAGGCGCAGACCTGCGAGGTTTCACGCACACCGTACACAAGGAACACGAAACCCTCAGCGTTTCCTGACTCCAAAAAACAAACCCGGCACAAGGCCGGGTTCGTTTTACTCACAAACCATCAATGCAAAATCTGACTCAAGAACAACTTCGTCCGCTCATTCTGCGGATTATCGAAGAAGTCATTCGGCGCCGCCTGTTCAACGATCTCACCCTTGTCCATGAAGATCACGCGGTTGGCCACGGTGCGGGCAAAGCCCATTTCGTGGGTTACGCAGAGCATGGTCATGCCGTCTTCAGCCAGACCGATCATGGTGTCCAGAACCTCTTTCACCATCTCCGGATCAAGCGCTGAAGTCGGTTCATCGAACAGCATGATTTTCGGTTTCATGCACAGCGCGCGGGCGATCGCCACACGCTGTTGCTGACCGCCGGACAGTTGCCCCGGAAACTTGTGCGCCTGCTCCGGAATGCGTACGCGTTCCAGGTAATGCATGGCAATTTCCTCGGCCTTGCGCTTGGGCATCTTGCGTACCCACATCGGCGCCAGGGTGCAGTTCTGCAAAATGGTCAGGTGCGGGAACAGGTTGAAGTGCTGGAACACCATGCCGACTTCGCGGCGGATCGCTTCGATCTGCTTGAGGTCGTTGGTCAGTTCCACGCCGTCGACGACGATGCGGCCCTGCTGGTGTTCTTCCAGACGATTGAGGCAGCGAATCGTCGTCGATTTACCGGAACCCGACGGGCCGCACAGGACGATACGCTCGCCCTGTTTGACGTTGAGGTTGATGTCTTTGAGCACGTGGAACTGGCCGTACCACTTGTTGACGCCCTGCATCTGAATAATGCCTTCAGGACCTGCAGGCTTTTTGATTGCTTCACTCATTTACACAACTCCTAACGCTTGTGGCCAGTGTCGAGCTTGCGTTCCAGATGCATGGAATAGCGCGACATACCAAAACAGAAAATCCAGAACACCAGGGCGGCGAACACGTAGCCTTCGGTGGCCATGCCCAGCCATTTCGGATCGGCAGCGGCTTGCTTGACGCTGTTGAGCAGGTCAAAGAGGCCGATGATGATCACCAGACTGGTGTCCTTGAACAGCGCAATGAAGGTGTTGACGATGCCGGGGATCACCAGCTTCAGGGCTTGCGGCAGAATCACCAGGCCCATCGAACGCCAGTAACCGAGGCCCATCGCCGCAGCCGCTTCGTACTGACCTTTGGGGATCGCTTGCAGACCGCCGCGCACCACCTCAGCCACATAGGCCGACTGGAACAGGATCACGCCGATCAGCGCCCGTAGCAGTTTGTCGAAGTTCATGCCCTCAGGCAGGAACAACGGCAGCATCACCGAAGACATGAACAGCACGGTGATCAACGGCACGCCGCGCCAGAACTCGATGAAGGTCACGCAGACCACACGAATCGCCGGCATGTTCGAGCGTCGCCCCAGCGCCAGCACAATCCCCAACGGCAAGGCACCGGCGATGCCGACGGTGGCGATCACCAGGGTCAGCATCAGGCCGCCCCACTGGCTGGTCGCCACGTTGGTCAGACCGAACCCGCCATGCAGCAAGGTGAAGGCAATGATCGGGTACAGCACCAGAAAGCTCAGCCCGTAGATCGCTTTGTGCGGCACACGCGCGATGAACAATGGCGCCGCGCCGATCACCGCCAGCCACACGGTCAGGTCGACGCGCCAGCGCAGTTCCGGCGGGTAGTAGCCGTACATGAACTGGCCGAAACGCTGCTGAATGAACACCCAGCAGGCGCCGTCCTTGGTGCAGTCGGCGCGAGTGGTACCGACCCAGTTGGCATCAATGATTGCCCAACTGAGGATCGGTGGCACGACGAGGTAGATCAGGTAGAACGCAAACAGGGTCAGCAGGGTGTTGAGCCAGCTGGAGAACATGTTCGCGCGCATCCACGCCACCACGCCGATGCTGCTGTTGGGTGGAGGCATGTCGGGTTTGAAAGTATGAGTACTCATGCGCTTTTCCTTACCGCTCGATCAGCGCAATGCGCTTGTTGTACCAGTTCATCAGCAGAGAAATGCTGATACTGATCGCCAGGTACACGCTCATGGTGATGGCAATCACCTCGATCGCCTGACCGGTCTGGTTAAGCACCGTGCCGGCGAACAGCGAGACCATTTCCGGGTAACCGATACCGGCGGCCAGCGAAGAGTTTTTCGCCAGGTTGAGGTATTGGCTGGTCAGCGGCGGAATGATCACGCGCAGGGCTTGCGGAATGATCACCTTGCGCAGGGTCGGGCCGTTGCGCAGGCCGAGCGAACGCGCCGCTTCGGTCTGACCATGGCTGACCGACTTGATCCCGGAACGCACGATCTCGGCAATGAACGCCGCGGTGTATACGGTCAGGGCCAGAGTCAAGGCGAGCAATTCCGGGATCAGCACCCAGCCGCCGACAAAGTTGAAGCCTTTGAGCTCAGGCATTTCCCAGTGCAACGGGGCACCGAAGATCAGTGCGCACAGGGTCGGGATCACTAGCAGAATCGCCAGACCAACCCAGAACTTGTGGAACGGCACGCCGGTTTCTTCAAAGCGCTTGTTCGCCCAGCGTGTCATCAGCACGATGCCGACAATGGCCACCACGATACTGATCACGAACGCCCAGAAACCGTCGGCGGCCAGCGCGGCCGGCATGTTCAGGCCACGGCTGCTGACGAAGAAGGTGTCACCGAAGTTATGGCTGTTGCGCGGCCCTGGCATGGTCAGGAATACCGCGAAGTACCAGAACAGAATCTGCAGCAGTGGCGGAATGTTGCGGAAGACTTCCACATACACGGTTGCCAGTTTGCTGATGATCCAGTTCTGCGACAGGCGCGCCACACCGATGATGAAACCGAGGATCGTCGCCAGAATCACGCCGATGACGGTCACCAGCAGGGTATTGAGCAGACCGATGACAAAGACGCGGGCATAGCTGTCCGCTTCGGTGTAGTCGATCAGGTGTTGAGCGATGCCGAAGCCGGCACTGCGCTCAAGAAAGCTGAAGCCGGAAGTGATGCCCCGGTGCTGCAGGTTGGTTTGGGTGTTGTCGAACAGGTACCAGCCCATCGAGACCACCGCGACAACGGTGATGATCTGGAATAGCCACGCACGCACTCGTGGATCGCTGAGGCTGAGCCTCTGCTTTGGTGCGCCGATTGAATTTTGCATGAAGTGCCCCGCAAGAAATGGAACAGAACATCACCCGGCGGTTGGCCCGCCGGGTGATAGAACCATTAGCGCACTGGTGGTGCGTACTGAATGCCGCCGTTGTTCCACAGGGCGTTCAGGCCACGGTCGATTTCCAGCGGAGTGCTCTTGCCGAGGTTTTTCTCGAAGATTTCGCCGTAGTTGCCGACTTGCTTGACGATCTGCACAACCCAGTCCTTCGGCAGTTTCAGGTCTTTGCCGTATTCGCCGTCGGCACCGAGCATACGAGCGACGTCCGGGTTCTTGGTCGACTTGGCTTCAGCCTCGACGTTCTTCGAGGTGATGCCGGCTTCTTCGGTGTTGAGCAGCGCGTAGCCAACCCAACGCACGATGGCCAGCCACTCGTCGTCGCCGTTACGCACGACCGGACCCAGTGGTTCTTTGGAAATGGTTTCCGGCAGAACCACGTAGTCTTTCGGCGATGCCAGCTTGGAGCGCTGGGCAAACAGCTGAGACTTGTCGGAGGTCAGTACGTCGCAACGACCGGATTCCAGCGACTTGGCGCTTTCATCGGAGGTGTCGAAAGTGATCGGGGTGTATTTCAGACCGTTGCCGCGGAAGTAGTCGGAAACGTTCAGTTCGGTAGTGGTACCGGCCTGGATGCAGATGGTTGCACCGTCCAGCTCTTTGGCACTTTTCACGCCCAGCTTGTTGTTCACCAGAAAGCCGATGCCGTCGTAGTAGGTAATGAAGCCCGGGAATTTCAGGCCCATGCCCGCATCGCGGGAACTGGTCATGGTGGTGTTGCGCGACAGGATGTCGATCTCGCCCGATTGCAGCGCGGTGAAGCGCTCCTTGGCGTTCAACTGACTGAACTTGACCTTGGTCGCGTCGCCGAATACGGCAGCGGCCACAGCGCGGCAGACGTCAGCGTCGATCCCGAGGATCTTGCCGGTAGCGTCCGGTACCGAGAAGCCCGGCAGACCGTCGCTCACGCCACACTGCACGAAACCTTTCTTCTGCACTGCATCCAGGGTTGCACCCGCCTGAGCGAACCCGCTGACACCGAGTACTGTTGCTGCAGTCACGATGGCCAGGGTGGATTTCAACATCTTCATTCAAACCTCCAGTTTTGCTCTTGTTGTGTCGGAGCTTGAGTCCAGTCGCACCCTTTTGAGGCGTTGTTGACCCGTGTTGGCTTTTTTTGGGGTCAACCGACGTAAGACCTTCGCTATGAGTCTAGTAGGAGAAAATCCACATCATGGACAACTCACTTCTCACCAATCGGCCGAACGGGCTGTAGCCCTTTCACGTTCGCTGCGCCCGTAGCGGCCATTGGCGAACATCCATCACCGGATTTTTTGCAATCCCGTCGCCAGTCGTACACTGATAGTGTTACCGCCGGGCGTAGGATCTTTCGTACAGTTCCCTCCATAGCAAAGCCCGTACCACACCGACTGCGGAAACGATTCGGCGACAGGTCAATAGCAAAACTTGTAACCTTGCGACATCTTCTTAACGGATCAACCAGACGCGCACTCGAATCACGCACTCAATGAGAGCGCCCGCACATATTTGGAGCAGACATGACCGAGCCCTTGATTCTTCAGCCTGTTAAGCCCGCAGACGCCTGCGTGATCTGGCTGCACGGCCTCGGCGCCGATCGCTATGACTTCCTGCCCGTAGCGGAAGCCTTGCAGGAAAGCCTGTTGAGCACGCGTTTCGTGCTACCGCAGGCGCCGACTCGTCCAGTGACGATAAATGGCGGATATGCCATGCCGAGCTGGTACGACATCAAGGCGATGAGCCCGGCGCGAGCGATTGATCGCGATGAGCTGGAAGCCTCTGCCGATCGCATCATCGAATTGATCGAAAACGAGCGCGCCAGCGGAATAGACGCCTCGCGGATTTTCCTCGCAGGGTTTTCCCAGGGTGGCGCCGTGGTCCTGCACAGCGCATTTGTGAAATGGCAGGGGCCGTTGGGCGGTGTGCTGGCGTTGTCGACGTATGCGCCGACCTTTAATGATGAGATGCAGCTTTCAGCCAGTCAGCAGCGGATTCCCGCGATATGCCTGCACGGCCAGTTTGATGGCGTGGTGCAGAACTCGATGGGACGCAGCGCCTACGAGCATTTGGTGAAGCATGGTGTCACCGTGACATGGCAGGAATACCCAATGGAGCACGAAGTGTTACCCGAGGAAATTCGCGACATTGGCGTCTGGTTGAGCGAGCGTCTGCGCTGATCACGCCAGCATTGCCTGTCCTTTGATCATCCCACTACGCCGCGCCCGTTTCTTGCATTACACTGGCCGGCGTACATTCCTTAACCAATTGATGAGATGACCGTGCTCGAAGCACTCAAGAAAATGTTCGGTAAAAGCGAGGCTGAGCAGCTCGCGCCAGTTCCCAGTGTGCCGTCGCACGCCCCCGGTCATCGCCACGATGCGCCCCAGGCCGACCGCCCCGCTGCCGTAGCAGCACCGAAGCAAGACCCAAAACCCGTTCCGGCCGCGCCAATCGTCGCCGAGCCTGCACGCAGTGAAGAGCCGAAACCGGCCAGACCGCGTCGCGAACCGAAGCCCAAGGCTCCGGTCATTCCGTGGAAGCTCGAAGATTTCGTCGTCGAGCCACAGGAAGGTAAAACCCGCTTTCACGATTTCAAACTGGCTCCAGAACTGATGCACGCCATTCAGGATCTGGGCTTCCCGTATTGCACGCCGATCCAGGCGCAAGTGCTGGGTTTCACCCTCGCCGGCAAAGACGCCATTGGCCGCGCGCAAACCGGTACCGGTAAAACCGCCGCGTTCCTGATCTCGATCATCACCCAACTGTTGCAAACACCGCCGCCGAAAGAACGCTACATGGGCGAACCCCGTGCGCTGATCATCGCGCCGACCCGTGAGCTGGTGGTGCAGATCGCCAAGGACGCCGCCGACCTGACCAAGTACACCGGCCTCAACGTCATGACGTTTGTTGGCGGCATGGACTTCGACAAGCAGCTCAAGCACCTCGAAGCGCGCCACTGCGACATCCTCGTCGCGACCCCGGGCCGCCTGCTCGACTTCAACCAGCGTGGCGACGTGCACCTGGACATGGTCGAAGTGATGGTGCTGGACGAAGCCGACCGCATGCTCGACATGGGATTCATCCCGCAAGTGCGGCAGATCATTCGTCAGACCCCGCCGAAAAGCGAACGCCAGACGCTGCTGTTCTCCGCGACCTTCACCGAAGACGTGATGAACCTCGCCAAGCAGTGGACGACCGATCCGTCCATCGTCGAAATCGAAATCACCAACGTCGCCAACGAAAACGTCGAGCAACATATTTACGCCGTGGCCGGTGCCGACAAATACAAACTGCTCTACAACCTGGTCAACGACAATGGCTGGGAGCGGGTGATGGTCTTCGCCAACCGCAAGGACGAAGTCCGCCGCATCGAAGAGCGTCTGGTGCGCGACGGTGTGAACGCTGCGCAGTTGTCCGGCGACGTGCCACAACACAAACGCATTAAAACCCTGGAAGGCTTCCGCGAAGGCAAGATCCGCGTTTTGGTCGCCACCGATGTTGCCGGTCGCGGCATCCACATCGACGGCATCAGCCACGTGATCAACTTCACCCTGCCGGAAGTGCCGGACGACTACGTGCACCGCATCGGCCGTACCGGTCGTGCGGGCGCTGACGGCGTGTCGATCAGCTTCGCCGGTGAGGACGACTCCTACCAGTTGCCGTCCATCGAAGAGAAGCTCGGTCGCAAGATCAGCTGTGAAACGCCGCCGACGCACCTGTTGCGTGCGGTTGAGCGCAAACGTCCGCAGTAAGCGCCGTTTGAAAGCGAAGCGCAGCCGGCAACGGACTGCGCTTTTTTTTCGCCCGGGATTTGATCGGAGCTTGCGAGACACAACTAAAAGTCCATAATGGACAAATAAGTTTAAATAAAAACTCCGGAGCCTGACATGTCCAGTACGCCCTACGTGATCGACCAGCATCAGGCCCGCGAGTTATTGGCGCGTCTCGATGTGCCGCAGATCCTGCGCAAGCTGTTTCACGACCTTGCAACGGGTAACGCCGTGCAGCCGGCGCAGCAGCTGGTGGAATTCCCGCAGGGTGCTGGCGACTTCATCAATTATCTAGGCGTGCTGGCCGAGGATGGCGTTTACGGGGTCAAGACTTCGCCGTACATCGTTCGCGAGCAAGGTGCGCTGGTAACGGCGTGGACGCTGTTGATGTCGATGAAAACCGGTCAGCCGTTGTTGCTGTGTGATGCAGGTGAACTGACCACTGCGCGTACGGCGGCGACTACAGCGGTGGCGGTTGATGCGCTCGCGCCTTTGGACGCTGAACATTTGGCGATTATTGGGAGCGGCAAGGTTGCTCAGGCGCATCTGCACTATGTGAAATCGCTGCGTGACTGGCAGAGCATCAGCCTGTATTCGCCAAGTTTGTCCGCCGACATGCAAACTCAATCACTGTTGAAAGCCATTACGCCCAATCTGAAGATCGCTGACAGCCGTGAAGCGGCCATCGCCGAAGCTGATGTGATCATGCTCTGCACCTCCTCAGCCGGGCCGGTGATCGATCCGGCCGCGTTGAGCAAACCGACGCTGATCACCTCGATCAGCACCAACGCCCCGCGCGCCCATGAAGTCCCGCCGCAGAGTCTCAATGACATGCAGGTGTTCTGTGACTATCGTCTGACCACGCCGGGGTCGGCGGGTGAGATGTTGATTGCCAGTGAACAGCATGGCTGGAGCCAGGATTCGATTGTTGGTGACCTCGCCGACCTGCTCAGCGAGAAAGTGCAGCGCCCGGGTTACGACCGTCATGTGTTTTTCCGCTCAATCGGCTTGGGCCTGGAAGACATTGCCCTGGCCAATGCGGTTTATCACTTAACCCACTAACACCAAAAATCCCTTGTGGGAGCGAGCCTGCTCGCGAATGCGGTCTGACATTCACCGAAGATGTCGACTGATACGCCGCTTTCGCGAGCAGGCTCGCTCCCACAGGGGACTAGCGAACGCCTTGATATTGCGTACTCACTGGAGAACCTCATGAGCCAGGCAGATTTCATCATCATCGGCGGCGGGATTGCCGGCGCTTCCACTGGTTTCTGGCTGTCGCCCCACGCCAAAGTCATCGTGCTCGAGCGCGAATCCCATCCGGCCTATCACTCCACCGGCCGCTCCGCTGCGCTGTTCACCGCCGCCTACGGCACACCGCAAGTGCGCGCACTGACCCAGGCCAGCCGTGAGTTTTTCGATCATCCGCCCGCCGGTTTCTGCGAACATCCATTGCTGACCCCACGCGGCGAAATGACCGTCGATTTCACCGGTGACCCCGCCGAACTCAACAACCAATACCTCAGCGCCAAAGCCACAGTCCCTGAGATGCAGTTGCTCACTGCCGACGAAGCCTGCGCGCGGCTACCGATCCTGCGCCGGGAAAAAGTCCACGGCGCGATCTACGATCCAAGTGCCAGCGACATCGACACCGACGCCTTGCATCAGGGCTACCTGCGTGGCATTCGTCGCAATAACGGTGAAGTCCACACCGAGTGCGAAGTGCTCGGCCTGAGCCGCGACGCCGACGGCCTCTGGCAGGTGCAAACCAACGGCCAGACTTTCAGCGCACCGATGATCATCAACGCCGCCGGCGCCTGGGCGGACAAGATCGGCGCACTGGCCGGCGCCAAGCCGCTGGGCCTGCAGCCGAAACGCCGCGCCGCGTTCATCTTCGCCGGCCCCGAAGGCGTCGACATTCATCACTGGCCGATGCTGGTCAGCCTCGATGAGTCCTTCTATATGAAGCCCGACGCCGGCATGTTCCTCGGCTCGCCGGCCAACGCCGACCCAGTCGAACCTCACGACGTGCAACCGGAAGAACTGGACATCGCCATGGGCATTTACCAGATCGAAGAGGCCACCACGCTGACCATCCGCCGCCCGACCCGCACCTGGGCCGGTCTGCGCAGTTTTGTCGCCGACGGCGATCTGCTCAGCGGTTTTGATCAACAGGTGCCGGGGTTGTTCTGGGTCGCCGCGCAAGGTGGCTACGGCATTCAGACTTCGCCGGCAATGGGCCAGGCCAGCGCGGCGTTGGTGCGTGGCGAGCCCCTGCCCGAGCACTTGCGCAACTTCGGCCTGAGCAGCGCCATGCTCGCCCCGGCCCGCCTCGCCTGATCGCCCCATCCGGATGACGCGCCCAACGGATTGCGGCACACTCGCAGCGCCTCCTGATCACGGAGGCGTTGACGCTGCCTGGAGTTCCACTGTCATGACCGCCCCTGAATTCGACCCGGCCCTGGATAACTTCCGTGCCATCGCCGATGCCATCGCCACGCTGTTCTTTCCGCACGCCGAAGTGGTGCTGCACGATCTGCGCACGCAGAAGGTCGATTACATCGCCAACAACCTGTCCAAGCGCGAGATCGGTGACGACTCATCGCTGGAAGACATGCTCAGCGAAGATGTCAGCGACAGGAACATCGGCCCGTACGAGAAGCTCAACTGGGACGGTCAGAAGATTCGTAGCCTGAGCAGCGTCCTGCGCGACAGCGAAGGCCTGCCACTGGCGGTGCTGTGCATCAACCTGAATATTTCGTTGTTCGAGAATGCCAAGGCTGCGCTGGACCTGTTCCTGTCGCCGAGCAAACTGATCCCGCAACCGGATTCCCTGTTTCGTGATGACTGGCAGGAACGCATCAACACCTTCCTCCATGCCTGGCTGCGCGAGCGGCAACTGAGCCTGAATGTGCTGACCCGCGATCACAAACGGGAGCTGGTGCTGGCACTGCACGCCGAAGGCGCGTTCAAGGGCAAGAGCGCCTCGAACTATGTGGCCAATGTGCTGAACATGGGGCGGGCGACGGTGTACAAGCATTTGAAGGAAATGAAGGGCTAGAGATTTGCGGTGATTGAACCGACCCCATCGCTGGCAAGCCAGCTCCCACAGTTTTTTTGTTGCACACAACATCTGTGTACGACTCAATCACTGTGGGAGCTGGCTTGCCAGCGATGACGGACTATCAGTCGCCGTAAATGTCGGACTTGAAATACTTCTCGGAAATCTTCTGGTACTCGCCACTCGCGCGAATACCATCAATCGCGCCATTCAACTGGCTGACCAATTCAGTATTGCCTTTGCGCACCGCAATCCCGGCGCCCTCGCCGACGTACTTCGGATCCTTCAACTCAGGCCCGACAAACGCATAACCCTTGCCACGCGGCATCGACAAAAAGTCGTTCAACGGAATGGTATCGGCAAAAATCGCATCGAGGCGCCCCGCCGCCAGGTCCATGTAGATCTCTTCGTTGTTACTGTAGCGCTTGACGTTGATGCCCTTCGGTTCGAACACCTCGGTGGCGTAACGATCAGTAGTCGTTGCGCGCTGCACGCCGACGTTCTTGCCCTTGAGGCTGGCGTATTGATCATCAACCGTGGCGCCTTCCTTCATCACCAGACGCGACGAAGTGAAGTAGTACTTGTGGGTAAAATCCACCGACTTCTTGCGGTCTTCGTTGATCGTCATCGACGACAGCGCCATGTCGATCTTCTTCACTTTCAGCGAAGGAATCAGACCGTCGAACTCACCTTCGACCCACACGCACTTGACCTTCATCTGCGCGCACAGGGCGTTGCCGATGTCGTAGTCGAAACCGACGATTTCGCCCTTGTCGGTTTTCGACGCGAATGGCGGGTAAGCGGCTTCAATGCCGATGCGCAGGGTTTGTTCGGCGGCGAACGCGCTGGCGCAGGACAACAGGCTGAGGGCCAGACCGGTGATGAGGGGGAGTTTCTTCATGTTCGTTCTCTCGCGGGTTGTTGTTGGTTTGGCAAGAAAGAGCTGAAACGGAGGGAGATACTTTTTTGTACTTATAAATCCATATTGGACTTATATGTATAGGCAGTCAATCAGGCAAAGACAGAGGTTTTTGGTGTTGCAGATGACGTCATCGCGAGCAGGCTCACTCCTACAGGGGGAACGCATTCCAATTGTAGGAGTGAGCCTGCTCGCGATGGCTGACTAGAGGGCGACTCAGGGTTTATTTCTTCCAGCGATCCGCAGCCGCATGATCGCTGTCCCGCCCCTCAACCCAACGCGGCCCGTCACTGGTGTTTTCCTTCTTCCAGAACGGCGCACGGGTTTTCAGGTAGTCCATCACAAAGGCGCAGGCATCGAACGCGGCCTGGCGATGGGCACTGGCGGCGCCGACAAACACAATCGGTTCACCCGGCTCCAGCGCGCCGATGCGATGCAGCACTTCGAGCTTCAACAGCGGCCAGCGCTGCTCGGCTTCGATGACGATCTTGCCGAGGGCTTTTTCGGTCATGCCTGGATAGTGCTCAAGGAACATTCCCGCCACATCCAGTCCATCGTTGAAGTCGCGCACATAGCCGACAAAACTCACTACCGCGCCGACGCCGACATTGGCCGCATGCATCGCGTTGACTTCAGCGCCGGGATCGAACGGCGTGGCCTGCACACGAATCGTCATGGCTCAGCCTCCGGTCACGGTAGGGAAGAACGCCACTTCGTCGCCATCGACCACCGGCTCGTCGAGCTGGCAGAGGTCTTCGTTGCGCGCGCACATCAGGTTCTGCTCGCTCAGTACTTCAGCGCCATCACGTTTCGCCAGCAATGCGCGCACGTCTTCAACGGTGGCGAAATCGCCTTCAACGTTCACCGAATCGACGCCCAGCGCTTCACGGTAACGGGCAAAAAACTTCACGGTCAGGTTCATGGCTGCTCCGCTTGAAAGTGCCCGCTCTTGCCGCCGACCTTTTCCAGCAGACGCACGCTTTCGATGGTCATGCCGCGATCCACGGCTTTGCACATGTCGTAGATGGTCAGGGCGGCGACGCTGGCGGCGGTCAGCGCTTCCATCTCGACGCCGGTCTGCCCGGACAGCTTGCAGCGGGCGACGATGCGCACCGCGTCTTCACCTTCGGCGCTGAGTTCGACTTTGACGCCAGTGAGCAGCAGCGGGTGGCACAGAGGAATCAGATCGCTGGTTTTCTTCGCCGCTTGAATGCCGGCAATGCGCGCCACGGCGAACACGTCACCCTTGGGATGGCCGCCGCTGACGATCATCTGCAGGGTTTCGGGGAGCATGCGCACCAGCGCTTGGGCCGTCGCTTCACGGAACGTCACGGCTTTTTCGGTGACGTCGACCATGTTGGCGCGACCTTGGGAATCGAGATGAGTCAGCACGGGATTACTCCTGATCAGGAGCGGGGATTGTAAACCTGCGGGTCAAATTTCTGCGAGTGAGATTACCGTCACCCCGCAAATCCCCTGTAGGAGTGAGCCTGCTCGCGATAGCGGTGTGTCAGCCAACACTCATGTTGAATGTCACACCGCTATCGCGAGCAGGCTCACTCCTACAATGGTTTTGTGTTCAGGCATAAAAAACCGGGCGGCTGTTGGGCCGCCCGGTTTTGGGTGAAGGGTTACAAATGGGTTTCGGCGTATTCAGCCAAGATCGAGCGAGGCACCCCTTGCAGGGTGATGTGCACACCGTTGGGGAAATCCTTGAAGCGTTCGGTCAGGTAGGTCAGCCCGGAGCTGGTCGCGGACAGGTAAGGGGTGTCGATCTGTGCGAGGTTGCCCAGGCACACCACTTTGGAACCGGCGCCGGCACGGGTGATGATGGTTTTCATCTGGTGCGGCGTGAGGTTCTGGCATTCGTCGATCAGGATCAGGCTCTGCTGGAAGCTGCGACCACGAATGTAGTTGAGCGATTTGAACTGCAACGGCACTTTGCTGAGGATGTAATCGACGCTGCCATGGGTATTTTCGTCATCCATGTGCAAGGCTTCGAGGTTGTCGGTGATGGCGCCCAGCCAAGGCTCCATTTTTTCCGCTTCGGTGCCGGGCAGGAAGCCGATTTCCTGGTCCAGGCCCTGCACGCTGCGGGTCGCGATGATGCGGCGATAACGCTTGCTGACCATGGTCTGCTCAATCGCAGCAGCCAGTGCCAGAATGGTTTTACCGGAGCCTGCGGCACCTGACAGGTTGACCAGATGAATGTCCGGATCGAGCAGCGCGTACAGCGCCAGACTTTGATAAATGTCGCGCGGTTTAAGGCCCCACGCTTCCTGGTGCAGCAGCGGTTCCTGGTGCAGGTCGAGAATCAGCAAGCGGTCTTCTTCAATCTCCTTGATCCAGCCGACGAAGCCCTGCTCATCAATGATGAACTCATTGATGTGTACCGCCGGCAAATTGTCGATCAATTGCACCTGGTGCCAGGTGCGGCCGTGATCCTGACGGGTTTCAACCTTGCTCACGCGGTCCCAGAAGGAGCCGGTCATGTTGTGGTAACCGTTGGGCAGCAGGGATACGTCGTCGACCAGTTGGTCGGTGCTGTAGTCCTCGGAGGCGATACCGCAGGCGCGCGCCTTGAGGCGCATGTTGATGTCTTTGGTGACCAGCACCACCGGTTTTTTCGGCTCGCGGGTGTGCAGGTCGATCAGTTGGTTGATGATTTTGTTGTCGTTCAGGTGCTCGGGCAGAATCAGGTTCGATTCAGCCTGCTTGCTCATCAGAATTGACAGCAAGCCCTTCGGCCCGCCCTTGCCGCGCTGGATCGGTACACCCAGTTCGACGTCTTCCGGGGAAGCATCACCCAGGGTCTTGTCGATCAGCCGGATGGCCTGACGGCATTCGGCGGCCACGCTGTGATGCCCGCTCTTGAGCTTGTCCAGCTCTTCAAGCACGGTCATCGGGATCGCAACGTGGTGTTCTTCGAAATTCAGCAGGGCGTTTGGATCGTGAATCAATACGTTGGTATCGAGTACATACAGGATTGGCTGGTTGGAGGAAGGGCTACGTCCGTGATCATCCATACTCGGTCACCTATGTCAGAGCCAGTAGACGCAATACCTGAGCGGTGCTGCGCCTCGAAGTGACTGCCGAAATCTCACCTGCGGAGATTCAAGTGACTGCAAACAAACGGGTCTTGGAAGACGCCACCTGTGTTGCAGGTTTCGGCGGTCTGTCTTCGTAATACTCCAAAACCGATGACATAAAAAAGTACTTTGACGGTTTTTTTAAGTTTATTTTGCAAAGTGACGAAAAGCCCTTGGCGGACTCCGTCGACACCGTTAGAGTCGGAAGTCCGCCTGCATCAAATCCTCTGAAAAAATCGCCCTACGCCCAATGTTTCCGGGCTTTTGCCGTTTCTCAGCGAAACGCGTCCTGACAGTCTTCCCAGCCAATGCCGCTCTGCGCGGTTTGCGTGATCAGCCACGGCAACGAGGTCTTCACCGCGTCTTGTTTCATGTTGAAATTGATCACCCCGTGACGCCACAGCAGCATCAGGGTCAGCACTCGCTGTGCACTCGCCGCGCCTTTGAGTTTGCCGGCACCGTCCTGGGCATCGATGTCCCACAGTGCCACTTGCAGCCCTTGGCTATTGAAGAAGCCTTGTGCATCACTGCGGCGCTGGCCCTCCGGCGGACGGAACAGCGGCACGTAGTTTTCCGGCAGTTTGGTCTTCACCAGATCGGCGCTGCGGCGCACTGAATCCTGCCAGTCCTGCCAGTGACTGTGGGAGCGGAACTCCCAACCCTGCACACCGACGCATTGTTTCGAGAAGCTCGCTTGCAGGCTGGTGACCGAGCGATCGGCCAACCGCGCCTGGATATCCTTGCCCAACACGAAGAACGTGCCACTGAGGTTCGATTTGCGCAGGTACTCGGTGAGCCAGTCGGTGTTGTCCGGCTGCAGGTTGGCGGCGCTGTCGAAGGTCAGCAGAAACAGCCGGTCGTGCATCTCGTCGCCATTGCGCTCGTAGTCGCCGAAACGATCGAATTCGTTGCTGGTCTGCGGTGACAAGGCCGCCTTGCGCATCAATTCGTCCAGATACTGCAAATGGAAGATCCGGCTCGGCTCGGCCCACTTGGTGTAATAACTGTCGTCGCTGACCACGAACTTCGCGGCCTGCTCGCGCAGGGTCGGCAGGTCTTCGACGAGGAAGCAGAACGAGGCATCCTGGTCGCAGCTTTGCTGGGCGTAGTTGTAGTTGGTCAACAGCCGCTGCCAGAGGTGCTGGCGCAGGCTGTTGACCGCGTCGATATTGATCGTGCGCAGGCCCAGACGCTGAGCCAAAGCAGCTTCGTCAATCGATTCGGTGCCGAGCAGGCCACGGGCGAACATGAGGATTTCTGCCCGGGACGCGACGTCGAACAAGGTCGGACTGGTCAGTTGTTCCGGCCAGGTGCTGCGATCCAGCGTCGCCACATCGCCCGGCGCCGCAACGGCACCGAAGCTCAACAGCCATGCGGTGAATAAAAGAACAATGCGCAAAAGGGATGTCTCCATAACAAAACCCGCGCGGCACTATAGCTGATAAGCCACGACGCTGATCCCTGTAGGAGTGAGCCTGCTCGCGATAGCAATAGATCAGTCACCACCCTGTTGAATGTCAGACCGCTATCGCGAGCAGGCTCACTCCTACAGGGAATGCGCCAAGCCGTCGATCACCTATCACGCTCATAGCTGGAGTCAACTCGGACAACCCCCTAGAATCGCCCCCACGATTAAAGGAGACGACTTCATGCTGATGGTGATTTCCCCCGCCAAGACCCTCGATTACGAAACACCGCCGGCGACCCAGCGCTTCACTCAGCCGCAATACCTCGACCATTCCCAGGAACTGATCCAGCAACTGCGCGACCTGACCCCGGCGCAGATCAGCGAACTGATGCACGTATCGGACAAGATCGGCGGGCTCAACGCCGCGCGTTTCGGCAGCTGGACGCCCGCGTTCACCCCAGAGAATGCCAAGCAGGCACTGCTCGCCTTCAAGGGTGACGTCTACACCGGTCTCGACGCGCAATCCTTCAGCGAAGCCAATTTCGATTACGCGCAAAAACACCTGCGCATGCTCTCCGGCCTCTACGGCCTGCTGCGTCCGCTGGACTTGATGCAACCGTATCGCTTGGAAATGGGCACCAAACTGGCCAACGCCCGTGGCAAAGACCTTTATGCCTTCTGGGGCACGCGCATCAGCGAATGGCTGAACGAAGCGCTGGCCGATCAGGGCGACGACATTCTGCTCAACCTCGCCTCAAACGAATACTTCTCGGCGGTCAAACGCACAGCGTTGAACGCGCGGATCATCAACACCGAGTTCAAGGATCAGAAGAACGGCCAGTACAAGATCATCAGCTTCTACGCGAAGAAGGCTCGCGGCCTGATGAGCCGTTTCGTGATCCAGGAAAAAATCAACGATCCAGCGCTGCTCAAGCAATTCGATGTACAGGGTTATCGCTACAGCGCTGAACAGTCGAAACCCGACAATCTGGTGTTTTTGCGCGACCACGCACCTGAATAAAGCATGCCCAATGCACGACTCTTTCTATAAAGAGTCGTGCAGCTCGCACGATGTCAAAAATCCCCCGCCTGTTTTCGCCATTTTAATGGCGCCAGAAATACCTCCCTGTCTTTTCTAAGATTAGTTTCACTCGACACTGATCATTTTTTTCAGTAGTGGCACCTAAATTTTTTCACCGTAGTGGCACAAAACTATCTAACGTGATTATTCGCCTGTTAATAAAGGTCGGAAACGAAAGTGCTATCAAATTGAGATTAGTGCCATCTCTGACAATATTTCAAGAAATTTCAGATTTCGCGATGAGCGGACAGGAACTTCGTCCGAATGCATAGCTCATACCACCGGTAACGATTCTCGCCGAGTTTGTACGAGATAACTTACGCAGAGCAGAAAGCCATGTAACCAAGTTGTCACAGCAACTTGCCCGAATGACTAACTAGTCTGATTACGGAACGATGGACAGGAGATACGCACCATTAATATCCCCTACAAAGGCCATGGCCGCGCCCCTATAAACGTGCTCGCCTGAGCACCAAACCGCTTGATTTACGGGACTTTCATCCTGCCATCGAGCGCGCAAGACGATTGCACAAGAGTCTTCCACAAGGAAGATCGGCTGCATAACAGGGCAAGTCATAACAACAAGGCCTGGTTGCGCACATCTTGAGTGCACTTATTTAGACACTCGAAACTTAGTATGCCTGCACACGGCATTGTGGCGCCTGTAAGCCGCACTTTCGAGTGCACTAATGAACGCTGAACACCATTAACTCCGGCCTTCTAAGGCCTGATATATACAGAGGTAATTGCGATGCGCATCAGCATATTTGGTTTGGGTTACGTTGGCGCAGTATGTGCCGGTTGCCTGTCTGCACGGGGCCATGACGTGGTTGGCGTCGATGTTGCCAAAGACAAGATCGACATGATCAACGCTGGCAAATCCCCCATTGTTGAACCGGGCCTGGGCGAACTTCTGCAACAGGGTATCCAGACCGGTCGTCTGCGTGGCACGACCAACTTCGCCGAAGCGATTCGTGACACTGACCTGTCGATGATCTGCGTTGGCACGCCGAGCAAAAAGAACGGCGACCTCGAACTGAACTACATCGAAGCGGTATGCCGCGAGATCGGTTTTGTTCTGCGTGAAAAGACCACCCGCCATACCATCGTCGTACGCAGCACCGTACTGCCGGGCACTGTTGCCAACGTGGTGATCCCGATTCTCGAAGACTGCTCGGGCAAGAAGGCCGGCGTCGACTTCGGCGTTGCGGTCAACCCTGAGTTCCTGCGCGAATCCACCGCCATCGCCGACTACGACCTGCCACCGATGACCGTCATCGGCGAGTTCGACAAGGCTTCGGGCGACGTTCTGCAATCGCTGTACGAAGAACTCGACGCACCGATCATCCGCAAGGACATCGCTGTCGCCGAGATGATCAAGTACACCTGCAACGTCTGGCACGCGACCAAAGTGACCTTCGCCAACGAGATCGGCAACATCGCCAAAGCGGTCGGCGTTGATGGCCGTGAAGTGATGGAAGTGGTCTGCCAGGACAAGACCCTCAACCTGTCCCAGTACTACATGCGCCCGGGCTTCGCCTTCGGCGGCTCGTGCCTGCCGAAAGACGTGCGCGCCCTGACCTACCGCGCCGGTTCCCTGGACGTCGAAGCGCCGCTGCTCAACTCGCTGATGCGCAGCAACGAATCGCAAGTGCAGAACGCCTTCGACATTGTTGAAAGCCACGACAAACGCAAAGTCGCCCTGCTCGGCCTGAGCTTCAAGGCCGGCACCGACGACCTGCGCGAAAGCCCGCTGGTAGAACTGGCCGAGATGCTGATCGGCAAGGGTTACGACCTGAGCATCTACGACAGCAACGTCGAGTACGCCCGTGTTCACGGCGCGAACAAGGACTACATCGAGTCGAAAATCCCGCACGTATCGTCCCTGCTCAACGCGGACTTCGATTCGGTGATCGACAACTCCGACGTGATCATCCTCGGCAACCGCGACGAGAAATTCCGCGCGCTGGCCCAACAAGCGCCGCACGGCAAACAGGTCATCGACCTGGTCGGCTTCATGGCCAAAGCCACCGACGCCGGTACTCGCACCGAAGGTATCTGCTGGTAAAGCAGCCCTGTAGGAGCTGTCGAGTGAAACGAGGCTGCGATCTTTTCGGGAACACCAAAATCCCAAGCGAAAGATCAAAAGATCGCAGCCTTCGGCAGCTCCTACATGTCCTTGCAAGTTTTTGTAAGCCTGCCTTAACCCCATCGGGCCCGGCCCGAGATAGAGACGGATGCAGATTATGCACAGGCTAAAGCACGGCCTACTTCAGGCCGCCGGTTGGCTGTTTTACCTAAGTTTGTTGATGGGCCTGGCCTTGATGCTGCCCACGTCCACATTCGACTCCGAGTCGAAGGACTTCATTTTCCTGATTGGCGCCGTGGGTATCTGGCGCTACTCGATGGGTGCAACGCACTTTGTGCGCGGCATGATTTTTCTCTACATCGTTTACCCGCACCTGCGCCGCAAAGTGCGCAAGCTGGGTAAGGCGGCGGACCCGTCGCATGTGTTCCTGATGGTCACCAGTTTCCGTATCGACGCGCTGACCACGGCGCAGGTCTACAGCTCGGTGATCCGTGAAGCCATCGATTGCGAACTGCCGACCACCGTGGTCTGCTCGATCGTCGAAATGTCCGATGAGCTGCTGGTCAAGGCACTGTGGGCGCGGATGAATCCGCCAGATCGCGTCAAGCTCGACTTCGTGCGCATTCCCGGCACCGGCAAACGTGATGGCCTGGCCTACGGTTTCCGCGCGATCTCCCGTCACCTGCCGGACGACCGTGCAGTCGTCGCGGTGATCGATGGCGACACCGTGCTCGGCGAAGGCACCGTGCGCAAGACCGTGCCGTGGTTCCAGCTGTTCGGCAACGTCGGCGGCCTGACCACCAACGAATTCTGCGAAGTGCGCGGCGGCTACATCATGAGCGAATGGCACAAGCTGCGTTTCGCCCAGCGCCACATCAACATGTGCTCGATGGCCCTGTCCAAGCGCGTACTGACCATGACCGGTCGTATGTCGGTGTTCCGCGCCACCGTGGTGACCAACCCGGAATTCATCGCCGACGTTGAAAGCGACTCGCTGCAACACTGGCGTCTGGGCCGCTTCAAGTTTTTGACCGGCGACGACAAGTCGAGCTGGTTCAGCCTGATGCGCCTCGGTTACGACACCTTTTACGTGCCTGACGCGGCGATCAACACCGTGGAACACCCGCCGGAAAAAAGCTTTATCAAGGCCAGCCGCAAACTGATGTTCCGCTGGTACGGCAACAACCTGCGGCAGAACTCGCGAGCGCTGGGCCTGGGTGTGAAACGCCTCGGCGCCTTCACCTCGGTGGTGCTGTTCGATCAACGCGTATCGATGTGGACCTCCTTGCTCGGCCTGACCGTGGCGATCATCGCCAGCTTCAAATACGGCACCGCGTTCATCCTGGTTTACCTGCTGTGGATCGGCATCACCCGCCTGATCCTGACATTGCTGCTGTCGTGCTCCGGTCACCGCATCGGCCCGGCTTACCCAGCGATTCTGTATTACAACCAGATCGTCGGTGCGCTGGTGAAGATCTACGTGTTCTTCCGCCTCGACCAACAATCCTGGACTCGCCAACCCACATCCCTGACCCGTGATCTCGCCAGCTTTCAACGTTGGTTCAACACCTGGTCGTCTCGGACCATGACCTTCTCCGCCGGCAGCATTTTTGTCGCCGTGCTGCTGATGATGGTCTGACCCGCCCCTATTGAATTAACAAGGAAATCGCCCCTATGAATACCGCCGTCAACGCCAACGTAGTGCATGAATCCGAAGCCCAGCGCCAACACGCCCGCGTGAAAATCCCGGCCAAGCTGCGCTTCTTCGGTCCAGACCGGACGCCGGTCGAAGCGCGGGTCATCGACCTGTCTGCCGGTGGTCTGGCGTTCAACGCCGGGCAACTTCAGTTGACCATTGGCCAGGTGTACAAGGCGCGTCTGCAATTCGTCATCGACAACCTCGGCATCGCCATGGACGTTGAACTGCAAGTGCGTTCCTTCGACCGCCAGACCGGCCGTGCCGGCTGCCAGTTCCAGAACCTTGAGCCGCAGGACATTTCCACCCTGCGCCACTTGATCACTTCGCACCTGGCCGGCGACATCGTCAGCATCGGCGAAGTACTGGCAACCCTGCAGCGCGACAACTTCACCAAAGCGCGCAAGGTCAAGGACGGCGGCTCCGGCATGACCCCGTTCGGGCGCCTGAAAGCAGTGACCTTCAGCGCCGGTATCTTCGCGGTCGGTCTGGTCGCGGCGGGGCTCATTTTCAAATCGGTATACGGCATGTACTTCGTCAGCCACGCGCAGGCCGGTCTGGTCAGCGTACCGGGGATGAACATCACCATGCCGCGCGACGGCACCGTGCAGAGCCTGGTCAAGTCCGATGGCGTCGCGGCCAAAGGCGCGCCACTGGCGACCTTCAGCACCAGCATGCTCGATGTGCTCAAGGGCCATCTGGAAGAAGATCAACTGTCCCCGGCCAAGGTTGAAGAACTGTTCGGCAAGCAAATGACCGGCACCCTGACTTCGCCGTGCGATTGCACCGTGGCCCAGCAACTGGTGGCGGACGGTCAGTACGCAAGCAAAGGTGATGTGATCTTCCAATTGGTGCCGCGCAACACCCAGGCCACCGTCGATGCGCGCTTCTCTTATCGCCAGTTCGGCGACGTGCGTCCGGGCACCCCGGTGAGCTTCCAGATCGCCGGCGAAGACAAGACCCGCACCGGCAAGATCGTCAGCAGCACCAGCCTGAAAAGCGCCGACCTGTCCTCCGACATCCGCGTGCAGATCCAGCCTGACGAGCCGCTCGACAGCAGCCTCGCCGGCCGTCCGGTGGAAGTGAACAGCGACCGTGGCCCGAACCTGAACTGGCTGATCGACAAAGCCATGGCTGCCGGTCTTTAAGTCGAGGACATGCCTGTGACTACTCCTATCTTCAACACACCGCCAACCCTGTGGGAGCGAGCCTGCTCGCGATGGGAGCGCCGCGGTTTGTCTGATGTACCGAGTTGCCTGAATCGCGAGCAGGCTCACTCCTACATGGGGACCGTGTGTGCCTTGGCATTGGCGGTGAGTCTGGCCGGTTGCGCCGGCCTGCCCGATCAGCGTCTGGCCAACGAAGCGCTGAAGCGTGGCGACACCGCCACCGCCGCGCAGAACTATCAGCAACTGGCCGATCTGGGTTACAGCGAAGCGCAAGTCGGCCTCGCGGATATCCAGGTCGACAGCCGCGACCCTGCACAAATGAAACAGGCCGAAGCGACTTATCGCGCTGCCGCCAGTGTTTCGCCGCGTGCGCAGGCACGTCTTGGCCGTCTGCTGGTGGCCAAACCGGGTTCCACCGAAGCCGAGCATCAGGAAGCCGAAAGCCTGCTGAAAAAAGCCGCCGCCAATGGCGAAGGCAACACGTTGATCCCGCTGGCGATGCTCTACCTGCAATACCCGCACAGCTTCCCCAACATCAACGCGCAGCAGCAGATCGATCAGTGGCGCAAATCCGGTTACCCGGAAGCAGGTCTGGCGCAGGTGCTGCTGTATCGCACTCAGGGCACTTACGACCAGCACCTGGATGACGTGGAAAAGATCTGCAAAGCCGCGCTCAACACCACCGACATTTGCTACGTCGAACTGGCGACCGTGTACCAGAAACGCGCGCAGCCAGAGCAACAGGCCGAGCTGATCAAACAAATGCAGGCCGGTTACGCCCGTGGCACCGTCACTGCGCAACGCGTTGATTCCGTGGCCCGTGTACTGGCCGATTCGACCCTGGGCAAGCCTGACGAAAAAACCGCGCAGTCGCTGCTTGAACCAATCGCTCCGGGCTACCCGGCGTCGTGGGTGACTCTCGCGCAATTGCTCTACGACTACCCGGAACTGGGTGACGTCGACCAGATGATGAAGTACCTCGACAACGGCCGCGCCGCCGACCAGCCGCGCGCCGAACTGTTGCTGGGCAAGCTCTACTACGAAGGGAAAATGGTCCCGGCCGACGCCAAAGTCGCTGAAGAACATTTCCAGAAAGCCGTCGGCCGTGAAGTCGCCGCCGACTACTACCTCGGCCAGATCTATCGCCGTGGCTACCTCGGCAAGGTCTATCCGCAGAAGGCCCTCGACCATCTGCTGACCGCTGCGCGCAACGGCCAGAACAGCGCCGACTTCGCCATCGCGCAACTGTTTTCCCAAGGCAAGGGCACCAAACCCGACCCGCTCAACGCCTACGTGTTCAGCCAATTGGCCAAGGCGCAAAACACCCCGCAAGCCGATGAGCTGGCGACCACCCTCGCCGCGCAACTGCCGCCCGAGCGTCTCGCCGAAGCGCAGCGTCTGCTGCAACAGGAGCAAGCCAGCCGTGGCGCTCTGAACCCGAACACGCTGCAACTGCACGCCCTGCAAGAAGAAGACGGCGAGGAAAAATTATGAAGTTGAATCCATTCGTGAAGGCCGGTATTGGCCTCACTTTCGCGCTGATCTGGTCTTGCCCGACACTGGCCGCGATGACTGAAACCAAGAACTTCGGCCTCGAAGTGAAAGTCACCGGCCAGTCCGAAGACGACCGTGATCTTGGCACCGCCAGCGGCGGCGACGTCAACGGCGTCGGCCTCGACCTGCGTCCGTGGATCTACGGCGAAAGCGGCGCGTGGAGCGCCTACGCCATGGGCCAGGCCGTGACCTCGACCGACATCATCGAAACCGACACCCTGCAACAATCCGACGGTGAACAAGCCACCGACAACAGTGATCGCAAAACCAAGAAAAACTACCTGGCGATGCGCGAGTTCTGGGTCGGCTACAGCGGCCTTACCCCGTACCCAGGCGAGATGCTCAAGTTCGGTCGCCAGCGCCTGCGCAATGACGACGGCCAATGGCGCGACACCAACATCGAAGCGTTGAACTGGACCTTCGACACCACCCTGTTGCGCGCCAACGCCGGTGTCGCCGAACGCTTCAGCGAATACCGCACCGACCTCAAAGAGCTGGCGCCGAAAGACAAGGATCGCCTGCACGCCTACGCCGATGCCGCTTACCAGTGGACACCGGGGCAATGGGTCGGCATTCGTGGTCACCACACCCACGATGACGGCAAACTCGATTACGCCGAACCCGGTGTTCCGCGCGACTCGCTGGACAAGACCGAGAACGGTGACATCAGCTGGATCGGCCTGACTGCCGACAGCGACGCCTACAACTGGCGCAACACCAACACCGTCAACTACTGGGGCAGCATCACCGGCATGAGCGGCGACCGCGACACGGTCAACGCGCTGAACGCCGATGGTTCGCGCCCGGCGCAAGCCAAGCGCAGCGATGACGTCAACGGCTGGGCTACTGACATCGGTGTGCGTCTGCGCCTCGATCCGCAATGGCAAGTCGGCGGCGCCTATGCCCGCGCCAGCGCCGATTACGAGCAAAACGGTCTGGAGAGCAACCGCTCCAACTACACCGGTACGCGCTCGCGGGTGCACCGTTTCGGCGAAGCGTTCCGTGGCGAAATGAACAACATGCAGACCGCAACGCTGTTCGGTTCGTGGATGGTCAACGACGAGTACGACGCCAGCCTGATCTACCACAAGTTCTGGCGTGTCGACGGCAACAAGCCAGTCGGCAGCAACGGTATCAACGCGGTGGAAAACAACACCGACGACGCCACCGGCGCGATCCTTTCCAGCACCTCGCTGCCGCTTGAAGACGGCAACAAGGACCTCGGTCAGGAGATGGATCTGGTCGTCACCAAGTACTTCAAGCAAGGCCTGTTGCCGGCGGCGTTGAGCCAGTCGATCGACGAGCCTTCGGCCCTCGTGCGTTTCCGTGGCGGTGTGTTCAAACCGGGCGATGCCTACGGCAAGCAGGTTGATTCGTACATGCACCGCGCGTTCATCGACGTGATCTGGCGCTTCTGATGCAAACCGCCAAGGGAGTGCCCGACATGATCAGCACCAGGATAGGCTCACTCAGCCTGCTGGCCGGCGCGATGCTGCTGGCCAGCGCTGGCGCCTTCGCCAATGTGGAGCCGGCCAAGCCTGCGACCACGGCCAAGGAGCTGCAACAGGCCAAGACGTATACCGTCAGCAGCGCACCCACCGAGGCGCTGAATCTGGCCGCGCCGAAACTGCCGGACATTTCCGGCTACACCGCCGAAGCCGCTGCGGCGAAAATCAACCGCAGCAAACCGGGCAAGATCAGCGTGCGCCGGATGATGCAGGAAGACGCGCTGAAGGACTTCATCGGCGGCGACAACAAGATGGCCGAATGGGTGGTGCGTCAGCACGGTATCCCACAGGCGATCTTCGTCGACGACGGTTACATGAACCTCAAGGACTTGGCCAAGAAACTGCCCAAGCAGTACTTCAGCGAGACCGCGCCGGGCGTCTACCTGTCGAAGCTGCCGATCGTTGTGGGCCGTAAAGGCATCCTCGAAATCGACGGCCAGACCCAGGAACTGCGCCTGTCGCAAGAGGCCGGTGCGTTCATGGTCAACGACGGCCAACTGTTCGTGCGTGACACCAAAGTCACCGGCTGGCGCGAAAAGGAAAACGGCCCGGCAACCTTCCGTTCGCCGAAGGAATTCCGTCCGTTCCTGCTCGCCTGGGGTGGCACCGAGACCTACATCGTCAACAGCAAGATGGCCAGTTTCGGCTATGCCAACAGTAAATCGTACGGGGTGAGTATTTCCCAGTACACGCCGAACATGGCCAAGGTCCTCAAGCGTCCTGAACCGACTGGCTGGATTGTCGGCTCCGAGTTCTCCGACATGTGGTACGGCTTCTACTGCTATGAGACCCGCGACTTTGTGGTCAAGGGCAACACCTACAAAGACAACATCGTCTACGGCATCGACCCGCACGACCGTTCCCACGGCCTGATCATTGCCGAGAACACCGTGCACGGCACGAAGAAGAAGCACGGGATCATTATTTCCCGTGAGGTCAACGACAGCTTCATCTTCAACAACAAGAGCTTCGACAACCACCTCTCGGGCCTGGTGATCGACCGTAACAGCGTCAACAACATCATTGCCTACAACGAGATCTACAAGAACCACACCGACGGCATCACCCTCTACGAGTCCGCCGACAATTTGCTGTGGGGCAACAAGGTCATCAGCAACAAGCGCCACGGCATTCGCATTCGTAACAGCGTGAACATCCGCCTCTACGAAAACGTTGCCATGGCCAACGGTCTGACCGGCGTCTACGGCCACATCAAAGATCTGACCGACACCGACCGTGACATCAAGCTCGATCCGTTCGATGCGCAGGTGTCGCTGATCGTCGTTGGCGGTGAACTGGCGGCCAACGGCAGCGGACCGCTGTCGATCGACTCACCGTTGAGTGTCGAGCTGTATCGCGTGTCGATGCTGGCGCCGACCAAATCCAGCGGCATCAGCTTCAACGGCATCCTCGGCGAGCGCCAGGATGAAATTCTCGACCTGCTGGTGCGCCAGCAGAAAGCCGTGCTGATCGACCCTGTCGAACGCCAGACCGAAATGCAGGACTGAGGATAATTTTATGCACCCACACTTGATCAAATTACTCAGCCTGTCGGCCCTGACCGTGGGCATTCTCGCGGCCAGTAACGGCGCCCGTGCCGATGACGCAGCTGGCGCGACGCCGCCAAAGTTCAGCGCCGAACCGTGCTGCAACCTGTGCCCGGCGGCGCATGACGCGAAGAACTACACCACGCGTTATCAGCAGAACTTCACCACCCTGGTGCAGGCGCAAGGCGACTGGCTGTTCCGGACGCAGGAAGATTTGCGCACCGAATTCAACACCACCCCGGCCGGCTACAAACGCCTGCAACAGCTGCACGATGCGTTCAAAGCCAAAGGTGTCGAACTGGTGATCGTCTACCAGCCGACCCGTGGCCTGGTGAACCGCAACAAGCTCAACCCGCAGGAAAAAGCCGCGTTCGATTACGAGAAAGCGCTGGGCAACTACAAGACCATGCTCGGCCGTTTCGCCAAGATGGGTTACGTGGTGCCGGACCTGTCGCCGCTGACCAACGAATCGCTGCCGGACACCCTGCCCGCCCACGATTTCTACTTCCGTGGCGACCAGCACTGGACGCCATACGGTGCGCAGCGCACGGCGAAAATCGTCGCTGAAAAGGTCAAGCAGATCCCGGCCTTCGCCGACGTGCCCAAGCGTGAATTCGAGACCAAGCGCTCCGGACGCATGGGCAAGACCGGTACCCTGCACAACATGGCCGGGCAACTCTGTGGCACCAGTTACGCGATTCAGTACATGGACCAGTTCACCACCGAGCCTAAGGGCGAAGCGGGTGACGGCGATCTGTTCGGCGACTCCGGCAACCCGCAAATCACCCTCGTCGGTACTTCGCACAGCGGCAAGAACTACAACTTCGCCGGTTTCCTCGAAGAGGCCATCGGCGCTGACATTCTCAACGTCGCCTTCCCCGGCGGTGGCCTGGAAGGTTCGATGTTGCAGTACCTCGGCAGCGACGAATTCCAGAAGACCCCGCCGAAGATTCTCATCTGGGAATTCTCGCCGCTGTACCGCCTCGATCAGGAAACCATCTATCGCCAGATGATGTCTCTTCTCGACAACGGCTGCGAAGGCAAAGACGCGCAAATGTCCGCGAGCACCACGCTCAAGCCGGGCAGCAAACAAGAACTGCTGGTCAACAGCAAGAACCTGAACCTGCAGAACAGCAGCCATCAGGTCGACATCCGCTTCGCCGACCCTTCGGTGAAAACCCTGCAAGCCACCCTCTGGTACATGAACGGTCGCCACGAGGACATCAAGATCGAGAAACCGGAAACCTCCGACACCGACGGTCGTTTCGCCTTTGAGCTGCGCACGGACGAAGACTGGGCCACGCAGAACCTGCTGGCGGTCGAAGTCCAGGGCCCGGAAGCGGGTACCGCGCCACAGAAAGTCGAAGCGAAAATCTGCAAACGCAACGTATTCCCGGGCGCTGGGCAACAAACCGCTCAGGTCGGGCAATGAGGTCTGCTATGCGAAACTCGAAACTGAAAACTCTTTTAGCGCCGACGCTGCTCGGGCTGGCGATCTTCGCCGGCACCGCGCAGGCCGCCGCGCCACTGCGTCCACCTCAGGGCTATTTCGCGCCTGTGGATAAATTCAAGACCGGTGACAAAAGCGAAGGCTGCGATGCGATGCCGACGCCGTACACCGGGCCGCTGCAATTTCGCAGCAAATATGAAGGTTCGGACAAGGCCCGCGCGACGCTGAACGTGCAGTCGGAAAAGGCCTTTCGCGACACCACCAAAGACATCACCACGCTGGAACGCGGCACCGCCAAACGCGTGATGCAGTTCATGCGCGACGGTCGTCCGGAACAGCTCGACTGCACGCTGAACTGGCTGACCGCGTGGGCCAAGGCCGATGCGTTGATGTCGAAAGACTTCAACCACACCGGCAAGTCGATGCGCAAATGGGCGCTGGGCAGCATGGCCTCTTCGTACATTCGCCTGAAGTTCTCCGACTCGCATCCGCTGGCCCAGCATCAGCAGGAAGCGCAGTTGATCGAGGCGTGGTTCAGCAAAATGGCCGATCAGGTGGTCAGCGACTGGGACAATCTGCCGCTGGAAAAAACCAACAACCACTCGTACTGGGCCGCATGGTCGGTGATGGCGACGTCGGTCGCGACCAACCGCCGCGACCTGTTTGACTGGGCGGTGAAGGAATACAAGGTTGGCGTCAATCAGGTCGACGCCGACGGCTTCCTGCCGAACGAACTCAAGCGCCAGCAACGCGCCCTCGCCTATCACAACTACGCCCTGCCGCCGCTGGCGATGATCGCCAGTTTCGCCCAGGTCAACGGGGTTGATTTGCGTCAGGAAAACAACGGTGCGCTGAAGCGACTCGGTGATCGGGTGTTGGCGGGGGTGAAAGACCCGGATGAATTCGAGAAGAAGAACGGCAAAGAGCAGGACATGACCGATCTGAAAGAGGACATGAAATTCGCCTGGCTCGAACCGTTCTGCACGCTCTACACCTGTGCGCCGGATGTGATCGAGAAGAAGCACGGCATGCAGCCGTTCAAGACTTTCCGCCTCGGTGGGGATCTGACCAAGGTCTATGACCCATCCCATGAAAAGGGCAACAAAGGCTCATAAAGCAAAAGCCCCTCACCCTAACCCTCTCCCAAAGGGAGAGGGGACTGACCGAGGTGGCTGTGCGAGTTACGCCGAAATGAAATACCGAGTCGATCTCAGGTGTTGAAAAACAATCGAGATCAGGCTGCAAGGAAATACCGAGTCGAACTCCATTTTTGAAAACTATGGAGATCAGGCTGCAAAGAAATATCGAGTCGATCTCCTTTGCTGAAAACCATGGAGATCAGGCTCCCTCTCCCTCCGGGAGAGGGCGGGGGGTGAGGGCAGGTTTTCAAGGCCCGGCACAACCCTGACAGAAACACCGTTTCACCCCTCCACTACCACGGGGGGTTTGGGGGGGCTTTGGCCCTTGACTGTTGGTTCAAACATGGAGAGATCGGGATGGTATTTTCATCCAACGTGTTCCTGTTTCTGTTCTTGCCGATCTTTCTCGGCTTGTACTACTTGAGCGGGCAACGCTATCGCAATTTGCTGCTGCTGATCGCCAGCTACGTGTTCTATGCCTGGTGGCGTGTGGACTTCCTCGCGCTGTTCGCCGCCGTCACGCTGTGGAACTACTGGATCGGCCTCAAAGTCGGTGCCGCCGGCGTACGAACCAAACCGGCGCAGCGCTGGCTGTTGCTCGGTGTCGCAGTCGACCTGTGCATCCTCGGCTACTTCAAGTACGCCAACTTCGGCGTCGACAGCATCAACGCGATGATGACATCGGTCGGTCTTGAGCCGTTCATCCTCACCCACGTGCTGCTGCCGATCGGTATCTCGTTCTACATTTTCGAATCGATCAGCTACATCATCGACGTGTATCGCGGCGACACCCCGGCCACGCGCAACCTGATCGACTTTGCCGCGTTCGTGGCGATCTTCCCGCACTTGATTGCCGGCCCGGTTCTGCGTTTCCGCGACCTCGCCGACCAGTTCAACAACCGCACGCACACCCTCGACAAGTTCTCCGAGGGCTGCACGCGGTTCATGCAGGGTTTCATCAAGAAGGTCTTCATCGCTGACACCCTCGCAGTGGTCGCTGACCATTGCTTCGCCCTGCAAAACCCGACTACGGGTGATGCCTGGCTCGGCGCGCTGGCCTACACCGCGCAGCTGTATTTCGACTTCTCCGGTTACAGCGACATGGCCATTGGTCTGGGCTTGATGATGGGTTTCCGTTTCATGGAAAACTTCAAACAGCCGTACATCAGTCAATCGATCACCGAGTTCTGGCGTCGCTGGCACATCAGCCTGTCGACCTGGCTGCGTGACTACCTGTACATCACCCTCGGCGGTAACCGTAAAGGCACGCTGATGACCTATCGCAACCTGTTCCTGACCATGCTTCTCGGTGGTCTGTGGCACGGCGCGAACATCACTTACATCGTCTGGGGCGCCTGGCACGGCATGTGGCTGGCGATTGAAAAAGCGCTGGGCCTGGACACCTCGCCGCGCAGCCTCAATCCGATCCGCTGGGCGCTGACCTTCCTGCTCGTGGTCATGGGCTGGGTGATCTTCCGCGCCGAGAATCTGCACGTTGCCGGTCGTATGTATGGCGCGATGTTCAGCTTCGGTGAATGGTCGTTGTCGGAACTCAATCAGGCCAGCCTCACCGGTCTGCAAGTGGCGACTCTGGTCGTGGCGTACGTGACGCTGGCCTTCTTCGGTCTGCGCGATCTGTACACCAATCAGCCGCCAGCCAAAACCAGACCTGAAGTCAACGTCGAGGCCAACGGCCCTGCGACGGCGACCCCGGGGATGATCAAGGCAGCGCCTGGCGAAAACCCGGCAAGCATCCATGAGCCTGGCTACACCGTCGGCGTCGAAGCCCAGGTGCAACCGGCCTACTGGAGCGCTGACTGGTCGCGCTACGTGATGCGCGGCTTGATCCTGCTGCTGTTCATCGCCTCGATTCTCAAACTCTCGGCGCAAAGCTTCTCGCCGTTCCTTTACTTCCAGTTCTGAGGGATCTGACATGACCCGCTCATTACGCATCTTCTACATCGCCCTCTTCCTGGTGACCTTGTTAGTCTTGGGTCTGTGGTCGGTTCGCAGCTTCTTCGGCTTCAGCACCAATGCCGATGCGACGGTGCTCAACGGCCGCTGGACCAAGGCTGTGGAAACGCACTACGACGATGAATTCCCGATCAAGCGTCTGGGCACCAACCTCTGGGCCGCGCTGGATTTCAAACTGTTCAACGAAGGTCGTCCGGGCGTGGTGCTCGGTCGCGATCAGTGGTTGTACAGCGATGAGGAATTCAACCCGATCGTCAACGAAGAGCTGAACCTGCAAGGCAACTACGCGCTGGTCGAAGGCGTGCGCCAGACCCTGAAAGACAAAGGCGTGAAACTGGTGATGGCGATCGTGCCGGCCAAGGTTCGTCTATACCCGGAGCATCTGGGTGAAGTGAAACCGGCGAGCATTCACGAAAATCTCTATGAGGATTTCCACCACCGCGTGGCGGCGGACAAGATCCTCGCCCCTGACCTGCTCAAGCCACTGCAACAGGCCAAGCAGAATGGTCAGCAAGTGTTCCTGCGCACCGACACCCACTGGACGCCGGAAGGCGCCGAGATCGCCGCGAACACCCTGGCAAAAACCATCGCCGACAAGTTCCCGCTCAGTGGCGAGCCGCAGCGCTTTGTCACCACCCCGGCGGAGAAGGTTACGCACAAGGGCGATCTGCGCTTGTTCCTGCCGCTCGATCCGCTGTTTGAAAACCTGATGCCGGCGCAAGAGCCGCTGCAAAAGCGCAACACCGTCGCGGCCGGCGAGCAGCCTGCCGGTGACGACGCGCTGTTCGCCAGCAACGAAGTGCCGGTGGCACTGGTCGGCACCAGCTACAGCGCCAACCCCAACTGGAACTTCGTTGGTGCGCTGAAACAAGCGCTGCACAGCGACGTGGTGAGCTACGCCGAAGACGGCCACGGCCCGATCCTGCCGATGCTCAGCTACCTGAAAAGCGATGACTTCAAGAACAGCCCGCCACAGGTGCTGATCTGGGAGTTTCCTGAACGATATCTGCCTGTGAACAACGAAATCGGCGACGCCGACCCGCAGTGGGTCGCAGAGCTTAAACAAGCCGGCGCGCGCCAACAAAACGTAGCAATCAACACTAAATCCGAGACGCCCGATCGGGCGCAAAACTGAAAGAGAGGTACACCATGACTTTCACTACTACTCCTCGTCGTCTCGCTAAAAGCTTCGCTCTGGTTGCTGGCCTCAGCGTGCTTTCCGTCCCTGCCTTTGCCGGTGGCGATGCCGCGCTGTACGGCCCGACCGCACCGAAAGGCTCGTCCTTTGTGCGCGTCTATAACGCCAGCAACGCTGAAGTCAGCGCCACTGTCGGCAGCACCAATCTGAGCGACGTTGCGCCACTGGCCAGCAGTGACTTCAGCTTCATGCCGGGCGGTGATTACAGCGCCAAGGTCGGCAGCCAGACCCTGCCGGTGAAACTCGCCGGTGACCATTACTACACCCTGGTCAACAACGCTTCCGGCGCGCCGCAACTGATCGAAGAGCCGCCGTTCAAGAACAAGCAGAAATCCCTGGTACGCGTGCAGAACCTCAGCGACAAGCCGCTGACCCTGAAGACCGCCGACGGCAAGACCGACGTGGTGCCGAACGTGGCTGCCAAGGGCCGTGGCGAGCGTGAAATCAACCCGGTGAAAGTCAGCCTGGCGCTGTACGAAGGCGACAAGAAAGTCGGCGACGTCAAACCGGTCGCCCTGGAACGCGGTGAAGCCGCGGTGCTGTACGTCACCGGCAGCGGCAGCAGCCTGTCGCCAGTCTGGGTGAAACGCCCGGTGTCGACCCGCTAACAAATTTCCCGATGAGACGCTGACCCCTGTAGGAGCTGCGGCACGCTGCGATCTTTTGACTTTTTATGAAGATCAAGATCAACAGATCGCAGCCTTCGGCAGCTCCTACAAGGGAATGCGGCGGCCTCTCGGTACGAAACAAAAACAAGAGTGAAACGACACAGCGTTCGTGCCTCTAACCAATCGATTTTATGGAGTAAACAATATGATTCCGGTGATCTTGTCAGGTGGTAGCGGTTCACGTCTTTGGCCGCTTTCGCGTAAGCAGTTCCCTAAGCAATTCCTCGCCCTGACCGGCGAACACACACTGTTCCAGCAGACCCTCGAGCGCTTGGTGTTCGAAGGCATGGACACCCCGATCGTGGTCTGCAACAAGGATCACCGCTTCATCGTCAACGAGCAGTTGGCCAATCGCAATCTCGAATGCCAGCGCATCCTGATGGAACCGTTCGGCCGCAACACCGCGCCGGCCGTGGCGCTGACCGCGATGATGCTGGTCAATGAAGGTCGTGACGAACTGATGCTGGTGCTACCGGCTGACCACGTGCTGGAAGACCAGAAAGCCCTGCAACGCGCTCTGGCCCTGGCCACCGTCGCCGCCGAAAACGGCGAAATGGTGCTGTTCGGCGTGCCGGCGACCAAACCGGAAACCGGTTACGGCTACATCAAGTCCACCGGCGATTCGCTGCTGCCCGAAGGCGTTAGCCGCGTCTCGCACTTCGTCGAAAAACCCGACGTCAAACGTGCCACCGAGTACGTCGAATCCGGCGGTTACTACTGGAACAGCGGCATGTTCCTGTTCCGCGCCAGCCGCTTCCTCGAAGAGCTGAAAAAGCATGATCCGGACATCTACGACACCTGCCTGCTGACCCTTGAGCGCAGCGAGCAGGACAATGACACCGTGACCTTCGACGAAGCCACCTTCGCTTGCTGCCCGGACAACTCCATCGACTATTCCGTGATGGAAAAAACCCAGCGCGCCTGCGTAGTGCCACTGACCGCTGGCTGGAGCGATGTCGGCTGCTGGTCGTCGCTGTGGGAAGTCAACGAGAAAGACGCCAACGGCAACGTCAGCAAAGGCGACGTGGTCATTCAGGACAGCAAGAACTGCATGATCCACGGCAACGGCAAACTGGTGTCGGTGATCGGTCTGGAAAATATTGTCGTGGTCGAGACCAAAGACGCCATGATGATCGCCCACAAAGACAAGGTTCAGGGCGTCAAGCAAATGGTCAATACGCTCAATGAGCAAGGCCGCAGCGAAACCCAGAACCACTGCGAGGTTTACCGTCCGTGGGGCTCGTACGACTCGGTGGACATGGGCGGGCGTTTCCAGGTCAAGCACATATCAGTGAAACCGGGCGCGTGCCTGTCGCTGCAGATGCATCACCACCGCGCCGAACACTGGATCGTGGTCAGCGGCACCGCCGAAGTGACCTGCGATGAAAACGTGTTCCTGCTCTGCGAAAACCAGTCGACCTACATCCCGATTGCCTCGGTGCATCGCCTGCGCAACCCGGGCAAGATCCCGCTGGAAATCATCGAAGTTCAGTCGGGTTCGTACCTGGGCGAAGACGATATCGAACGCTTCGAAGATATCTACGGTCGCTCCACCCCGGTCGAGCGCGGCGTGTCGGTGAAAACCATCGCGCAATAACGTTCAGCAAGACAAGAAGCCCCCGTCCAGCCCGCTGCGTCCCCTATCCGCAGTGGGTTGGGCGGGGGCTTTTTCTTTCGAATCAGCCCATTTTCAAAGGCCTTGCTTTCTGCTTTGCGAACGTTTTCCAGTTGTCCAACTGCTGACTCGACAACGCCTTGAGCTTTCCGGTTTTAAAGAACGCTGTGTGCAATTCCTGCTTGGTCACATGACCTGAATCGATCATGAATTTCGCCATGTTTCCGCCCCAATGCTGAGGTCCCCCCCCGACATTCGTGGTGAAGTAGGCCGTTTGATACTCGGCCCCCGGGTACATCGCAGTGAACACTTCGTAGGCAAAAAAATCGGCGATGTATTCGTCATAGTTACTATTGGCAACGCTCGTATCCGTTAATGGCTGAAAGCCAACATGTGCATGTGAAAGGTAGTGCATGGCTTCATGGACGATCGTTGAGCGTATCTTGTCGGCGTTGAGCCGGCCATTTTCCGAATAATCCGGCGCAGTGACCCCCATATAGATAACGCCCTTGGGCGAAGTCCACGCAGGAGGATTCGCGGCAAGATTTTCTTTATTGAAGTACATACTGCCATTACCGGGAATCTCACGGATCTTTTCGGTGAGCTGTTCATGCGTCACATCGACAACATTGATCGCCCCCACCTGTAATCCAAACAATTGATTCGCTGTCTTCGCGAGACGGGAAAGATCTACATAGTCTTGAGTTCGCCAGCTTTTTGAAGCGACGTTGGCTGATTGTTTCCCGGGAGCCAGGATCACAGGCTGAAACACGTTCGGGGCTTGCGCTACCGATCCCGGCGGCGGTGGTCGTGGTGGCGCCATGGGGCCCGCGCCGGGAAGCGGTGGCCGAGGCGGAGCCATCGGGCCGGCACCGGGCGGCGCCGGGGGGGCAGGCCGTGGTGGCGGTGGACGGGGCGGTGGCAACGACGACACATCCGGTTTTTGTGGTTTCCTACCGTCACCATCAACAAGCGTTACGGGATTGTTAAGCACCATCCGATAAAGATTCAGACCGTCAATGGCCCCAGCCGGATCCGGATTTATCCAGCGCTGCAACCACGGGATGTAATACCGAAAGCCGTAGTAGTACAGCCCGCTGGCATCACGTTCCTTGCCCGAATAACGCACGGTACGGTAACTGACCTCGGACTCGCTGCTCCACGCCGTTTCGCCGAATGGATAGTAGGTTTCCTGACTGATTATCCGCGCGTCTTCGCCCAACTCGAGACTGGCCGAGCCGAGATGATCGGTGAAGGTGTAGCGATAGCGATCATTGCCACCGGGCGGAGGCAGCGTTTGCCAATGCAGGACACTGGCGCTGTTAAGCCCGGCCTGTACCGAAACAACCTGCAGTGTCTCGCCAGCGCTGTCGATACGTAACTCCAGTCCCGGCAGATAACGCACCTCGGTGAGCACCGTGCGCGCATTAGTCTGCAAAGACCTGATCTTGCGTACGCGTTGCCCCCCGGCGTCGTAAAGATAAGTTTCCTGATCGTCAGATTCGCCCATCCGCTCCACCGGGCTGACCGATTGCAACTGGTTGCGCATGTTCCATCGCACCCGTCTGCGTTGATCCAGCTCGAGCAAATTGCCGCGTGCATCGAAGGCCGCTGCAATGTGCTCCTCGGTCGGCGGCAGGTCGTTGCGCCAAGGCAGGCCGCGATTGCTGTAGCGGGAGGTCTTGAATTGACGCCCATGGGCTTGAGCACCGACATGCGTCAACTCGAGCAAATTGCCGCCGGCATCATAACGATAGGTTTGCCGGTAGTTGCTGAATGCCGCCGGATCGGCGCGACCGGCAAACTCCGGCCCCTGGTTCCGCGCCCCCGCCTCCCAGCCGCTCGCCTCGTTCAATTGATAGAGACTGTCGTAAGTAAATCGGCTGATCGGCTCGATGCGCTGGTTGGCAAAAAATCGGATGGGCTGGGCTTTGTCCTCAATGCTCAACACATTGCCCATCGGGTCGTAGGCGTAGACCAATTGCTGCAATAACTGGCCGCTGGTGCTGCTAGCACTGCGGCTGGTCAAACGACCGTTCTGCGGCTGATAGGCCAATGTGCTGCGTACACCGTTGCCCGCCAACTCATGCTCGACTTGCCCGTCGGCGTTGTAACGAATGTCACTGACCATCGGTCGGCTATCGGCCTGGTGCTTCAACTGCAAATGCGCGGCACGCAAACGCCCGTCGACTGTCAGTTCAACCCCCTGCCTATTACCTCGCGCGTCGACTTGTTCGAGCACTTGAGCAAGCGGGCCAAAGCGCCATCGGCTAGTGGCGCCCTCGCCCGGCTCAAGCAACCGTGCACGTTCTTCAATCAGTTCGGGCCAATCGGGGGTGACGGGATCCTGGGTGAAGTGGCGAGTGTTTTCGTTGCATTGGCCGCTGATCGCAAAGGTTTCAAACAACACGCTGCCCGCCGGATCGTCATGGCGGATTAACTGGCCGAGCTGATTTCTGTTCGGGTCACCGGCTCCGAGCCGGCCATAGCTGTAACGCTCGACGCACCGGCGCGGCGTCGCAACGGTTTCTTCGAACATCGTCACCGGTCGCAGCAATACGTCATATTCCACGTCACGACGGGTTCCCCGGCTGTCCCAATCAAGCAGCACTTGCCCGCCGAGACCGTACAACGCGACCTGCGTACCAGCGTCGACGTTATCCGAGCGCAACACTTGGTTACTCAACGAGTAAACCGTGGCCAGAGTGGCCGGGGTCTGTGGGTCGGACATTTGCAGTGCCCACGAACGCGGGTCCCACTGCGCAACAGCGCGCCCGGGCATGTCATGCAAGGTGCGGTGGATGCGACTTTGAGTGGCGCCGACGCCATCGCCGCGCCAATAGTCGACCGTGCGAATCAAAAGCCCACGAGGGTCGCTCGCCGTAAGCGTCGGAGTGTTGTAATGGACCCCCATATGTCTCGTACCCTACATTCAATGACTGCGCCATTTCGTCCCAGCGAAGACATATAACCGCTCGGACGCCCGGATGCCTACTGTCAGAAATTACAGTTACGACCCACGGTCGCGTTCGATTGCCGCGCCAATGAAGACGATATCGAACGCTTTTTCATACCCTTGCCAGTTAACGCGCGATCGCCACACGCTTGCTCATCGACTGGCGGATTTTAGTAAAGGCATGCGCAGATACACTGGCATTTGTTCTGGTGAACAAGCCTCTCTTGCCCGGTTGATAACGGGTGATACTGGCAGTTCCTTCAACGGTCTGATAATGGATATTCCATGCCTGCAGTTTTCGATCGAATTTCATGAATGCAAAAGCGTTTTTAAACTCCTGCATTTGTCCACTGTCGTTAACGGCAAAACCGTAATCGGGGTATTCCATCGCAGCACCGAGACCCAAACCACGTTCGCTACGAGGCAGGTTATTGAACTGGGCATCTTCCTTGCCACCTTCCACATGACGCACTCGAAGCACGTTTTTGTTCAACTGCTCGACCGTCAGCGAACAACCACTGAAGGCCGGGGTGAAGACGTGATCCGGCTGGACCCCGGACGGATTGACGGGGATATCGACATAGCCCCCCTGAGGTGCCCAATAGCCGGCGACCGCGTTGGCTTTATCAGGCATCTCGCCGGCAGCGATGTCGACAATTCTCAATGCGTTGAAAGCACCACTGCTTGCGCCTGAGTAAGCCAGTTTATCCATCGTGAAGATGAATTCGGCGCCGCCCGCGGTATTACTGAGGCCGTTGACGACAGCTTTGGAATAACGCCCAGGCGTCGGGTCTAAATACTTGGTGTCGACCACAACCTTGCCGAACTCGGGTGCTTGCAATGCCTTGCCGATATTGGTCGGGTTGCCCATCGCAGGTACAAATCGATTGGGTTCGCCTTTATCCTTGAATGCGAGGGCGGGGATCTGGCGATCGGAAGCTGTGGCAATGACCGGTTCCCATAAGCCATTGGCCAACTGTTTACGGGTAACCGCTCCGTCGCTATCGATATAGGTAACGGGGTTGTTCAGTGCCATTGTGTAGAGGTTGCTCCCATCGATATAGCCTTTGGGATCCGGGTTCATCCAGCGCTGTAACCACGGGATGTAATACCGATAGCCGTAGTAATACAGACCCGTTGCATCGCGCTCTTTACCGGAGTAGCGAATCGTTCGATAACTGACTTCAGACTCCCGGTTCCATGCCGTCTCGCCGAATGGGTAGAACGTTTCCTGACTGATGATTCGCCCGTCTTCGGCCAGTTCAAGACTGGCCGATCCGAGGTGGTCGCAGAAGTAGTAACGGTACTGATCATCATTGTCCGAAGATGGTCGATCCTGCGGGTGCAACACGTTTACGCTGTTGAGTCCGGTCTGTGCCGAAATGACCTGCATTACCTCGCCAGCACTGTCGGTACGCAACTCCAGCCCCGGCAAATAGCGCACTTCGTTGATGACGGTGCGCGCGTTAGTCTGCAGCGAACGGATCTTGCGCACACGCTGACCACTGGCGTCATACACATACACTTCGCGATCGTCGAGCCCGCCGCGCCTTTCCACCGGGGTGACTGATTGCAACTGATTACGCAGGTTCCACTGCACGTTATGCCCTTGATCCAGCGCGAGCAGATTGCCACGAATGTCATAGGCCGCCGCGATCTGCGCTTCGCTGGGCGGCACACCGTTGAGATAGGGCAAACCGCGATTGCTGTAACGGGCAACTTGCAACTCACGTCCTTGGCCTTGTCCACCGAGATGATTCAGCTTCCTCAGATTGCCGCCCGTATCGTAGTGATAATTCTGCTGATAGTTGCTGACTGCCGCGGGGTCAGTACGACCGGGCGTACTCGCCCCCTGACTCGCTGCACCCGTCCCCCACCCGGTCGCCACGATCAACCGGTAAAGGCTGTCGTAGACAAACTCGCTGAGCGGATCGATACGCTGGTTGGCGAAATAGCGGATCGGCATTGCCTGATCCCTGATGCTGACAACGTTGCCCATGCGGTCATAGGCGTAGATCAGATCCTGCAATATCGCACCGCCAGTTTTGCGCGCGTGACGATTCATCAGGCGACCGTCCTGCGGCCGGTACTGCAAACTCGTTCGCACACCGTTGCCGGCCGTTTCCCGCTCGACCTGGCCGTCGGCGTTGTAGTGGATATCACTGACCAGAACCTGCTCGACGGGCTCGTCCTTGAGTTGCAACCGGATAGCGTGCAACCGGCCATCGACAGTCTGGGTGAACCTCTGCCGATTGCCACGGGCATCGATTTGTTCGAGTACTTGCCCGTGTGCTCCGATACACCAACTACTGACCGCACCGTCGCCAGGCTCCAGTAACTGCAAACGCTCGTCGATCGGTTCGGGCCAGTCCGCACTGGTCAGTTGCAACGTGAAGTGGCGAGTGCTTTCGAGGCGATGGCCGCTGAGTGCAAAACGGTTGAACTGCAGGCTGCCGGCCGGATCGTCGTGACGGATCAACTGACCGAACTGGTTTCGCGCTTGCTCGCCTTGACCCGGCGCGCCGTAGACAAAACGCTCGGCACATGACCGCGGCTGCGCAGGAGCAGTTTCGAACACCGCTAGCGGACGCCGCATCAGGTCATATTCAATTTCACGCACACTGCTGCGGCTGTCCCAGGTCATCAGCACTTCAGCCGCGAGCCCCCGCAGTTCGATCTGCGTCCCGGCATCGACACTGTCAGTGCGCAACTCCTGACCGCTGAGGGCATACACCGTCGTCAGGTTGGCCGGTGTTTGCGGGTCGGTGGCTTGCTGCGCCCACAATCGCGGATCCCACTGCCGGATCGTGCGCCCGGCCTCGTCACAGACCATTCGGCTGGTACGCGATTGCGCCGCAAGACTGGCGTCGGCACGCCAGTAATCGAGGCTGCAAATGGTTAACCCGCGAGGGTCGACCACTACGAGTCGAGGAGTTTTGTAGTGCAGATCCATAGCGCTACTCCGCAGGACAAGTCGATTTCAACTGCTGCAGAGCATCTGAGCAGTTGGACAACGCTCAGGCTACTGACAGAAATGACAGTGCCGACCGGCGGCAAATCCCGCTCGCGTTCATGTCCATTTGCTTTGCCCTTCGGTAGGATGAAGTTCACGTGATTGCGGAGACTCGAACATGTTCATCGGCATCCTGCTGGTCATCACCTGGCTGATCCTGTTACTGCGCTACCCGGCCAAGGCCTTGCCGGTTTCGGTGGCCGCCGCGATAGGTCTCGGGCTGGTGGCGATGTGGGTCGTCTGGCTGGACAACCGCGAGATCAAGCAATTGGCGCGGCTTGAGTTGCGCATCAGTTATGCGCCCGAACAGTGCCCGGCTGATCGTCCCTTGCAGCTGAAAATGAACAATGGCAACAATGTACCGCTGACCGAATTGCGCTGGCGCATCGCCGCCTACGCGCCGGGCGATACGGTCAACCTTGCCGACAATCAGTACACTGCCCCACGTTATCGCGGCCCCGGTGAATTACAGGCCGGCGGCAATTGGCAGGATTGTCTGCCGCTGCCGCCGCTGCGCCCCGGCTATCGCCCGCAGACCCTGGAGTTTCGCGCCGAGCGTTTGCAAGGCAGTTTCTCCGACTGATCGACCTTCTCCGATTTTTTGCACAAGGAATGCGCCATGCCCGTTGCGTTGATTACCGGTTGTTCCAGCGGCATTGGCCGCGCCCTTGCCGATGCGTTCAAAGCGGCGGGTTATGAAGTCTGGGCCAGTGCGCGCAAGGCTGACGATGTTGCAGCTCTGAGCCGTGCCGGATTTACTGCGGTGCAACTGGACGTCAATGACAGCGTGGCGCTGGAGCAACTCGGCGAGCGGATCAGCCAGCAACATGGCGGCCTCGATGTGCTGATCAACAACGCCGGTTATGGCGCCATGGGGCCACTGCTCGATGGCGGTGTAACGGCAATGCAACGCCAGTTCGAGACCAATGTGTTTTCGATTGTCGGCGTCACGCGTGCACTGTTCCCGGTATTGCGCCGGGCCAAGGGGCTGGTGGTGAACATCGGCAGTGTGTCCGGGGTTTTGGTCACCCCGTTTGCCGGTGCGTATTGCGCGTCGAAAGCCGCCGTACATGCCTTGACCGATGCCTTGCGCATGGAGCTGGCGCCGTTCGGTATTCGTGTGATGGAGGTGCAGCCGGGGGCGATTCAGTCCAGCTTTGCCAAGAATGCAGGGCACGAGGCCGAGCAGCTGATCAATGAACAATCGCCGTGGTTTCCATTGCGCGAGGGCATTCGCGCCCGGGCCAAGGCCTCGCAGGATAAGCCGACACCGGCGAGTGAGTTTGCGGCTGAACTGCTCAAGGCTGTGCAGCAGAGCAAACCGCCACGGCTAATCCGGATTGGCAATGGGAGCCGGGCGTTGCCGCTGTTGGCGGCGTTGTTGCCGAAGGGGTTGTTGGAGTCGGTGTTGATGAAGCGGTTCGGGTTGGGTGGGCAACTTTGAGACCGAGTTGACGCCTTCGCGAGCAGGCTCGCTCCCACATTTGAAATGCGTTTTCCTGTGGGAGCGAGCCTGCTCGCGAAGAGGCCTGGCCTGGCAACGCATACCCTCAGCCCCAACCCTTCATGAAATCAATGAACGCTCGCACCTTCAACGGTAAATGCCGGGTATCCGGATACAGCGCATACACCCCTTGCTGAGCAAAACGGTAGTCCGCCAACAACCGTTGTAACCGTCCCGCATCGAGATCGTCCTGAATCAGCCATTGCGGCAAAATCGCCACACCCTGCCCGGTCAACGCAAACGCCCTGAGCGTCGCCGAGTTGTCCGCAACGATAGCCGTGGTACCCGGTTTGGGCTGGTAGAAATGCTCCACGCCGTGTGGATCGCTCACGGTCATTTCCGGCACCCGTCCGTGCCCCAGCGTTGGCATCGACTCCAGCGTCGCCAGTGTGGCAACCGGGGCAAAACGCTCGATCAACGCAGGCGTGGCCACCGCAAACACCTCGAATGTCGACAGCTGCACCGCGCGCAGATTGGAGTCGTGCATGCGCCCCAGGCGAATCGCCATGTCGAAGCGTTCGGAGATCAGATCGGCGTGAGTCGAGGAGGTCGACAGGTGAATATTCAACTGTGGCTGCTGTTGACGAAACACCTCCAGCGCCGGCACCACCTGTGCCAGGGCAAACTCCACCGTGGTGGTGATGCGCAACGTGCCTTTGAGCTGTGAATGCTCCGAACGCGCTTCCTCGATCGCCAATCGTGCCTCGTCCAGGGTGCGTAAACAGCGTCGATAAAAACGTTCGCCAGCGTCAGTCAGCGCCAGTTGTCGCGTATTGCGGGTGAGCAAAGTCACGCCCAGCTCTTCTTCTAGCCGTTTGAGATTGAAGCTCACCACCGCTCGCGTCTGGCCCAGAGTTTCGGCCGCAGCGGTCAACGACCCGGCCTCGACCACGGCTTTAAAGGTGTCAAAACGATCCAGACTGACCATATTCAGCCCACCCCCATGTCAAAAATATTTTGACAAACTAGCAGCCAAACCAGCGTTTTCCTATGACTGAAAGCCCCCTACCCTGCACGTCTCATCACAGGGAAGCTGCCATGGCTTATCGCTCGAAAGTCGCGCTGGTGTATCTGTTGGGGTTCGCCCTCGACTTGTTGAACATGTTCGTCGCCAGCATTGCCTACCCTGACATCGCCGGACAAATGCAAGCGTCGGTGACACAACTGGCGTGGATCACCAATGCCTACATGCTCGGCCTGACGCTGATCATTCCGCTGAGCGTATGGCTGGCGGCGCGATTCGGTGAGCGTCGACTGATCCTCGCATCGCTGCTGTTGTTTGGCTTCGGCTCTGCTCTGGTGGCGCAAGCGGGCTCAATTGAAAGTTTGATCGGTTGGCGGTTGTTGCAAGGGCTGGGTGGCGGGTTGCTGCTGCCGGTCGGCCAAGCGTTGGCGTATCGACAGTTTGCGCCGTCGCAGCGCGCGCATTTCACCGGTGTGGTGTTGCTGGTGGCGCTGATGGTGCCGGCACTGTCGCCGGCAGCGGGCGGATTGATTGTTCAGGCGTTGTCCTGGCGGTGGATTTTCTACCTGAATTTGCCGGTGGCGCTGCTCGCTTTTGGCCTTGGTCTGTTCTGGTTGAAACCCGATCAGCCTTCGGCTGAACGCCCGACGCTGGATGCTCGCGGCCTGCTATTGGCCGCGACGGCGCTGAGTTTATTGTTGATCGCCGTAAGCCTGGTGAGTGAAACAGACACCCGCATCCCCGGCCTCTTCACCCTCGCGCTCAGCTTCTTGGCACTGTGTATTTATCTGCGTGACGGCTGGCGCAAACCCGACGCGATCCTCGAACTGCAACTGATCAAGAATCCGTCTTTGCGCCTGGCGATGCTGATCTACCTGTGCGTGCCCGGTGTCTTCACCGGCACCCACATGATCGCCGTGTTGTACCTGCACAACCTTGGCTTAGGTGCAGCGCAAATCGGGGCGTTGATGCTGCCATGGGCAGTGGGTTCGGGCGTGGCGATCATGCTCGGAAAACGCAGCTTCAACCGAGTCGGGCCCAAGCCGTTGCTGAGTGCCGGCATGCTTTTGCAATGCCTCGGTATCGTCTTGCTGATGCGCATCGAACAACCCGCCAGCACGCCGCTGATCATCGCCTACGCCCTGATGGGCCTGGGCGGCAGCCTGTGCAGCGTCAGCGCGCAGACATTGGCGTTTGTCGGTATCACACCAGAAAAAATGGGCCACTCCAGTGCCTTGTGGAACATCAATCGTCAGCTCGGTTTCTGCCTCGGCGCGGCGTTGCTCAGCTCCTTGTTGGGGGCTTTGGGTGGTGAGGGTTTTCGCTACTGCTTCCTGGCCGCTGCGCTGCTCACGTTGCTGCCGATGGTCAGTGTTTTGCGGTTCGATGCGACGGCAGTGCTCGCGCTGCTGACTTCACAATTACCCAAGGAAAAATCTACATGACTGACTACAGCGAATATTTTGAGGAAGTGATTCAGGCACACGAAGCCATCGAGCGATGGTTTGCCGTGGAGGGAGACGACGCTGAGCTGGAGCGACTGCTGGCGCGATTTTCGCCTGAGTTCTCCATGGTTTCGCCGCTCGGCCGGGTGTTGGATTTCGAGGTGTTGAGCGGCTTGTTTCAGATGGCTGGAGGTAAGAAGCGCGGGTTCAAAATTGAGCTCAGCGAACTCTGCGGGATTGCATTACACGAGCGCGGTGCGACGGTGAGTTACCGCGAGCAGCAGACGGACGCGAGTGGATTGAATACGGATCGGCGTTCGACGGTGGTGTTTGAACAGACCGCCGCCGGGCGGGTGGTCTGGCGGCATTTGCAGGAGACGTTTTGCGCTGAGTGATGGTTCGGTATTGGTCTGAAATACCGGGTCGCTCTTATCGCGAGCAGGCTCACTCCTGCAGGGATCTTCGGTGTGTAGGAGTGAGCCTGCTCGCGATGCAGACGACGCGATCTATCAGTTATCAACAGATTCCTGACTCACCACCACCGTACAGGTAATCCCCGCCGCCAACAGCACACCCTCCGGCACTTCATCGATGTGAATGCGCACCGGCACGCGCTGCGCTAACCGAACCCAGTTAAAGGTGGGATTCACATCGGCGATCAACTCACGGCTTTCCGGGTTGTCGCGGTCGTAGATGCCACGGGAAATACTTTCCACATGGCCCTTGAGCACTTCGCCGCTCATCAACTGCATGTCGGCTTTGTCGCCGACTTTCACGTGGGGCAGTTTGGTTTCTTCGAAGAAGCCGTAAACCCAGAACGAGTTCATGTCGACCACGGCCATTTTCGCTTCGCCGATGCGCGCATAGTCACCGCGATGCACGTTGAGGTTGGTCACATAACCGTCGACGGCGGCGCGCACTTCGGTGCGTTTGAGGTTGAGTTCGGCCGCTTCCAGTTGCGCCTGGGCGTGCTGGTAATCGGCCAGGGCGGCGTCGGCGATGTTGCTGGCGTCGTCGCGGTTTTCCTTGGAGATCACCAGGTTGTCGAGGTCGGCGCGGCGATGGGCGTTGACCTTGCGCATCTCCCACGTCGACTTGCGCGAAGCGACCAGCGACTGCGCCTGCTTGACCGCAATGCGGTAATGCTCGGGGTCGATCTGCATGAGCAAATCGCCTTTCTTCACCAGTTGGTTGTCGCGCACCGGCACATCGATCACTTCGCCGGTAACGTCGGCGGCGACGTTGATGATATCGGCACGCACGCGGCCATCGCGGGTCCACGGCGTGTTCATGTAGTGCTCCCACAACGTGCGGCCGATCCACAATGCCAGGGCCAGCACCAGCAGGGTCGCGAGCAGGCTGAAAAACTTTTTCATCAGATCGTTCTCAACGGTAGACAGTCAGCGCCATGGCGCCGAACAGACAGGTAAACAGACTCAGACGCAGCAGCGCCGGGTGCCAGAAAAAACGGTACAAATCGAAGCCGGACAAGAACCGGTCCACCGCCCAGGCCAGTGCCGCAGCGATGAAAAACATCAGGGTCATGGTCGGCATGTACACGCCGTGGAAGGCGATTTCACGAGGCATGGGCAAGTCCTTCGGGCTTGGCAGTGGCGTAGGCAGCGAGCGGTGATTGCGGATCGAGCAACGAGGTGCGGATGAAGTGCAGATAGCTCTTCACCCGGCGCAATGCGGAGGTGTCGAAATGCGGGGCGAACGGCTCATCGGTCGCCGCGACTCGACTGATCGCATGATCCACCGCGACCAGTGCGCGTTCGAGATTGCTTGAGTTCGGTTGCAGGAACAATCGCACCAGCGCGCGGCCCATCACGCGAATTGCCTGGCGCCACGGCTGCGATTCGGCATAGGCCGGGTGCACCGGCAGGATCGCCTGTTCCTTGCGCAACTCGATGATCGCGTGGCCGACTTCGAGCACCACGAACATCCAGCGCAGCAGGTTCTTTTGCACCTTCGGCTCACCCGCCGCGAGACCGTAGGCCTGATGCAGTAAATCGCGGGTGCGGCTCTCGAAACTCGAGGCCAGGCCTTTGAGTTTGCCGCTGATCGCGTAGACCACTTGCCCGCGCAGATCCTGCTCCAGACGTTTCCACAGCCAGCGGCTGTTCGGCGGCAAAATAATTGCCCCGGCTGCCGCGCAAACGAGCATGCCCATGACCATGGCGATGTAGTCGTTGATAAAGGTGTAGGGGTTGTAAATGGTCAGGTTGTCCGGCACTGAACCGGTACTGAAGAAGATCAGCAAACCGAGGCCGACCCCGGCGTATTGCGGCCGCGAGGTGAGGAACGAGCCGAGCACGATCACTGGCGCGAGCATCACGCAAAGCAAAGGGAAACCGTCGATCCACGGGAAGATGAAAAACATCTCGACGAAGCCGATCAGGGCACCGAGGAAGGTGCCGCAGGCCATTTGGAACGCCATGCGTTTCGGGTTTGGCGTGGCCGCCGAAAGGCCCACGGTGGCGGCGGCGATCAGGGTCATCGTCGCGCCGCTTGGCCACGCGGTGGCGACCCAGTAGCTGCCGAGCACCACCAGAATAAACGAGGCGCGAATGCCTGATGCCGCAGCGGCCCACCAGTTGGTTTGCGGGGTGAACGGTTCATCCCAGCGCTCGCGTTCGTGTCGGTGATCGGCGAGTGACGCGTGGGTCTGTGCATAACTGTGCAGGTCGTCGACGAAGCGATAGAGCAATTCGTACGCGGTGTGGAAATCCAGTTGTTCGGCTTCACTTGGATCGGTGTCCTGAAAGATCCCGCGAAGGGTTCGCACACGCGTCGGCAGGCCTTCTTTGTAGCTCGCCAGCGCTGTCGCCAAACGAGCGGCATCGGGGCTGGTCAGGGCGCGGCCGCTGAAGCCGTCGAGCACTTCGGCGAGATCCTGCAGGCCCGGTCTGATCGCCGCTACAACGTGCTCTTCGCCGTTGACGCGCAGGCGTTCAAGCAACTGATGCAGGGCGTTGAAGCGCGTGGTGATGCCCATGAATTCGCTGTTCAAACGGCTCAGGCGACCGTTGCGTCGGCGCATGTGCGGGTCTTCGAAAACGGTCACACTGCGCAAGCCTTCAAGGCCCACCGCTTCGGCGATGAAGCGCACGTTGCTCGCCTCGAAAGACTCGGCTTTGCTGCGCCCGCGCAGGCCATCGGTGACGAACAGCGCAAACACGCCGAAGCGCTGATACAAGGCGTTGCGCATGGCGGCGCTGGCGGTTTGCGGGAGGATCGCGGCGCTGACCAGGGTCGAGCAGAGAATACCCAGCGAGATCTCCAGTACCCGCCACACCGCCGCCATGAATGCGCCGTCCGGGTGCGCCAGTGCGGGCAAACCGACCATCGCAGCGGTGTAGCCGGCAAGGACAAAACCGTAGGCGCGGAAGTTACGGCAGCGCGCGGCACCGGCCGAGCATATGCCGACCCAGATCGCCAACGAACCGAGGAACAGTTCGGTGTTCTGCGCGAATAACGCAATCAGCGCGACCATCATCGCCGACCCGGCCAGCGTCCCGAGGAAGCGATAGAAACTCTTGGCGAACACCTGGCCGCTTTGCGGCTGCATGACGATGAACACGGTGATCATCGCCGTGCGCGGCTGCGGCAATTCCAGGCGCATGGCCAGCCACAGCGTCAGGAATGCGGCGAGCAACACCTTGAAGATGTAGACCCAGGTCACGCCATCGCTGCGCGCCCAGTCGAAGAAACCACGGCGCCATTCCAGGGAGTAGAGCCAGCGCAGAGGTGCGGGCAAGGGAGTCATTTAATTGTGCTCATGGATTCAGGCAAGACGCGGTCCCTGTAGGAGTGAGCCTGCTCGCGATAGCCATTTCACATTCAACATTTCTGTCGACTGATGCACCGCTATCGCGAGCAGGCTCACTCCTACAATGGGTTGTGTGTTCAACGTAGGAGGGCCGGGGTTTTCGGCGCTTGGGTTTTCTCGGCCGACGGTACGTCGTTGCCGGCACCAAGGCCCCCGCCCAGCGCAGTCACCAACTCCGCATGCGCACTCAACCGCGCCGCCTGCACCTGCTGCTGCACTTGCTGCTGCTTGAACAGCAACGTCTGCGCATTGAGTACGTTGAGGTAATCGGTGAGGCCGCGCTGATACGCGATCATCGCGATGTCGTAGGTCTTCTGCGCCGTGGCCACCGACTCGGCAGCGAAGCCTTGCTGCTTGTCCATCGACTCGCGGCGGATCAACTGATCCGAGATGTTCTTCAGTGCATTCACCAGCGTCTGGTTGTAATGCGCCACGGCGATGTCGTAACCGGCGGAGGCTTCACCCAATTCGGCACGCAGTCGGCCACCGTCGAAGATCGGCAGCGAGATCGCCGGGCCGACGTTGTAGTTGAGTTTCTTGCCGGTCAAAAACTCCAGCGCGCCTCCGCCGGTGGCCATGTAACCGAGGCTGCCGACCAGATCGACGTTGGGATAAAACCCGGCGTGCGCCACATCGATCCCGCGCGCCTGCGCCGCCACTTGCCAGCGACTGGCGACCACGTCCGGACGCTGGCCGAGCAGTTCGGCGGGCAATGCCGACGGCAGTTTCAGCGCAGCGCCGAGAGACAGTGTCGGGCGCTGCAACTGCGCGCCCTCGCCCGGCCCTTTACCGGCTAACGCTGCCAACTGATTGCGACTGAGGGCAATCTCTTCGTCCAGCGCATCGATTTGCCGATGGGTTTCCGGCAACGGCGTCTCGGCCTGGCTGACTTCAAAGTGCGTGCCGATCCCGCCGTTCAAACGCTTCTGCGCCAGATCGAGAATCTGCTGTTGCTGCTTAAGCGTCGCCGCGACGATGTCGCGCTGCGCGTAATGCAATGACAGTTCGATGTAGGCGCGAACGATGTTGTTCTGCAATTCCAGCTGCGCCAGCCGCGCCTCGGCGGCGCTCATGTGCGCCAGATCCACCGCCCGCTCGCTGCTATTGCTTTCGCGGCCCCAGAGGTCGAGGGCGTAGCTGAAACCCAGTGCCGCGTTGTTGTCCCAGGTGGTGGTGTTGGCCAGCTCGCCCGGACCGTAGAACTGATCGGTCGGCCAGTTGTGTCGTTTTAGGGTCGACTCGCCATTGATCTGCAACGACTCCGCCGCTTCGGTAACGCCGGCCAGGGCTTTGGCCTGACGCACCCGCGCGGCGGCCATGGCCATGGTCGGGCTGCCTTGCACGGCGAGGTCGATCCAGCGGTTGAGTTGCGGGTCGCCGTAGGCTTGCCACCATTGCGCGGTGGGCCAGTTGGCGTCACGGGCGGCGTGGGCGATGGCGTCGTCGGTGGCCAGTGTATTGGCGTCCAACGCGTTGCCCTGCGGGGCAATTCCGTCCGTTGAGATGCAGCCGCCAAGACCCAGGGTAAAAGCCAGAACACTGAGCGGCAAAAGCGCTCTGTTGATGCGACGCGGCACAGCTGCGAATTCCTGAGAAGAGGATAAGGCGGGGCGTGTTCTCTGTAGGAGCTGCCGCAGGCTCGGGCCGCGTTCGGACGATCTTTTGATCTTGATTCCCTTAAAACAAAATCAAAAGATCGCAGCCTTCGGCAGCTCCTACAGGAATCGGCGCAATTCTAGGGGGCGCCCTCAATGGCGATAAGCTGGGATTTCTGTGAATCTTTGTTACGGTTAACGAGATAATCCCTTGGTCGGGGGTCTCGCCCCTGAAACTTCGTGTCACAATTTGCCATCTCCCTTGAGAGCACCCCATGGACACTTTGCAAAACATGCGCGCCTTCAGTTGTGTCGCCGAAGCCGGCAGCTTCACTGCCGCCGCCGTGCAACTCGACACCACCACCGCCAACGTCTCGCGCGCGGTCTCCAACCTGGAAGCCCACCTGCAAACCCGCTTGCTCAACCGCACCACGCGGCGCATCGCCCTCACCGAAGCGGGCAAACGCTACCTGCTGCGCTGCGAACAGATCCTCGCCTACGTCGAAGAGGCCGAAGCCGAAGCCAGCGACGCCCACGCGCGCCCGGCCGGGCAATTGAAAGTGCACACCATGACCGGCATCGGTCAGCACTTCGTCATCGACGCCATCGCCCGCTACCGCAAGACTCACCCGGATGTGACCTTCGACCTGACCCTGGCCAACCGCGTGCCGGACCTGCTCGACGAGGGCTACGACGTGTCCATCGTGCTCGCCAGCGAATTGCCGGACTCGGGCTTCGTCTCGCAACGCCTGGGCATCACCTACAGCATCGTCTGCGCCTCCCCCGCGTACGTGAAAGCCAACGGCGCCGCGCAAAAGCCCAGCGACCTGCTCAACCACGCCTGCCTGCGCCTGGTCAGCCCGGTGATTCCGTTGGAGAAGTGGGCCTTCGACGGCCCGGAAGGCCAGGAAATGGTCACCATCAACAGCTCGCCGTTTCTGGTGAACTCCGCCGATGCGATGAAAACCGCGATCACCAGCGGCATGGGCGTGGGCGTGTTGCCGGTGTATGCGGCGATCGAAGGTTTGCGTAACGGCACACTGGTGCGGGTCATGCCGAACTACCGCTCGCAAGAACTGAACCTGTATGCGATCTACCCTTCACGGCAATATCTGGATGCGAAGATCAAGACGTGGGTTGAGTATTTGCGTGGGTCGTTGCCGGAAATTCTTGCGGCGCATCAAGCCGAATTGGCCGCCTACGAACTCAGCGGCACCCTCGCCGGCGCCCGAGTCGCCAACTGACGTTTAAACACACCACGCCCCTGTAGGAGCTGCCGCAGGCTGCGATCTTTTGATCTTGCCGTTTAAAAATCAAAAGATCGTCCGAACGCGGCCCGAGCCTACGGCAGCTCCTACAGATTGAGGATTTCGCGGATGTTTCCGACAGGTCGCGTCGGTTGTCTGTCGGAAGTGAGGTGGATAGGCTTTGGGTGTCGCTGACGAATCAGCGACCGGGCTTGGTCGTCCGAATTATGAATGGAGCACTTCAAGGAGTTTCACCGTGCTCAATCCTGCTCAAAATCCATCTGCAAACGAAGATACCACCCCCTACGAATTCCCCGGCTCAAAAAGATTCCACGAAGCCGCCGATCGCGCCCTCGACCACTACCTCAAACCCAACGCCCTCACCCTGCGCTTCCACAAACCCAGCACCATGTTCCAGGTCGCCCCGGAACAGGACAGCGAAAGCCTGCTGGTCCACGCCTGCGAATCCCTGGCACAGGCCAGCCTCATGACCAGCGACATCGCCGCCTACATCGACCTGCCGCAACGACGGACGATCCTGGCGATTCATCAGATCATCATGCTGGCTGAACTGGCGGTGAATCGAGTGCTGGATAACCACGAAATCCCCCAGTCACCGGCACACAACTAAAAGCCCCTCACCCTAGCCCTCTCCCAAAGGGAGAGGGGACTGACCGAGGTGTTTGGATGAGCTACGCCGACGTGCGATACCGCGTTGAACTCAGATTCTGAAAAGCTCACAAATCGGCTCCCTCTCCCTCTCCCTCTCCCTCGGGAGAGGGCTGGGCGGGCGGCGTTCCGATGAGGGGCAAACCACCACAAAACCAAAGCCGAACACCCGCTCCTCACCACTCAACAGGATGAGCGTTAGCTCGGCTGCGGCTCTTGATCTGTAAGGCGACGTCGGAAGGCTGAGTGGAGGGATTGATCCGGGGGTGGGAGCGCAGCGACCGTTTGGCGCAGCCAAACACA
>NZ_LIGE01000027.1 GCF_001297015.1 Pseudomonas sp. RIT-PI-r
GCTCCAGATCTCTCTGCAGCGGGAGGCGAATTCTACAGCGTTACACGCTGCTGTCAACACCTCTTTTTCAACTTCCTTTCTGGCTTCGATGAACTGAAGCAACCTGCTGCCGAAACCTACATAACTCTTTGAATCTCAAGGAGTTTTCCGTTTCGACTGCGCCGGAAGTGGGGCGAATTATAGACATCTAAAATTCGCCGTCAACCCCTATTTTCAGTTTTACTCGGATTTCAGCGCAATCCGCGCAAACGCCTTCTTGCCCGCCTGACAGACGTGGGTCGCGCCCAGTACATATATAAAGGAACGATCAACCACCTGACCATCAACGCGCACACCGCCAGACGCCAACAGGTCGCGCGCAGCAGCCGAGTTCTTTACCAGGCCCGCCTTATTAAGAACGGCCGCAATCGGCATATCTTCCGAAGAAGCCAGCTCGATCTCTGGCAGATCTTCCGGCAGCTCGCCATCCTTCATGCGATTGCCCGCCGCGCGATGAGCACTGGCCGCAGCCTCCTCACCATGGAAACGCGCAACGATTTCTTCCGCCAGCTTGATTTTGACGTCGCGCGGATTGGCACCCGCCTCAACTTCAGCGCGCAGCGCATTGATCTCATCCATCGAGCGGAAGCTGAGCAGCTCGAAGTAACGCCACATCAATGCATCAGGAATCGAAACCAGCTTGCTGTACATGACACCCGGCGCTTCCTGAATGCCGACATAGTTGCCCAACGACTTGGACATCTTCTTCACACCATCCAGCCCCTCAAGCAACGGCATGGTCAGAATGCACTGAGCCTCTTGACCATAACCACGCTGCAGCTCGCGCCCCATCAGCAAGTTGAACTTCTGATCAGTACCACCCAACTCCACGTCCGCACGCAGAGCCACCGAGTCATAACCCTGAACCAGCGGATACAGAAACTCGTGAATAGCGATTGGCTGATTAGTGGTGTAGCGCTTGTCGAAGTCATCGCGCTCAAGCATGCGAGCGACGGTGTATTGCGAAGTCAGGCGAATGAAGTCCGCCGGCCCCATCTGATCCATCCAGGTGGAGTTGAACGCCACTTCGGTTTTCGCCGGGTCGAGAATTTTGAACACCTGAGTTTTATACGTTTCGGCGTTTTCCAGAACCTGCTCGCGAGTCAGCGGCGGACGCGTGGCGCTCTTGCCGCTCGGATCACCGATCATCCCGGTGAAGTCACCTATAAGGAAGATCACCTGATGCCCCAGCTCCTGGAACTGGCGCAGCTTGTTAATAAGCACTGTGTGACCCAGGTGCAGATCCGGAGCGGTCGGGTCAAAACCAGCCTTGATACGCAGCGGCTGGCCGCGCTTGAGCTTCTCGATCAGCTCGGACTCGACCAATAGTTCTTCCGCACCACGTTTAATCAGCGCTAGCTGCTCTTCAACCGACTTCATAACAGACCCGCAAGGCTCAGATTCAAAGGGAACCAACCATACAAGATCGCGCACCAATTACAAGTTTTGCCCGGCGCACGGACACCAATCCACAGACGCGATGTCTGCAGACTTGCTTCAGAGATGATTTGGTTATATTTTATACAGTTATTTCATCTTCATCATGTCATTCATCTTTTCCAATTCATCATTTTTCAAAGTCAAAAATTACTTATGACCACAGAACCGTCTAAAGCGCCCCCGCTTTACCCAAAGACCCACCTGCTTGCTGCAAGTGGAATCGCCGCCCTTCTTAGCCTGGCTCTCCTGGTATTCCCTTCCAGTGATGTTGAAGCCAAAAAGACGACCCTGAGCCTTGAACTGGAAAGTCCTGCTGAACAACTGACACAAGATCAAGACGCCGCTGACGCAGCTCAAGCCACAAATGAGCCAGTAGCTTCACCGTTCGCCCAGATCGAAAACAGCGACGAAAATACCCCGCAAACTGCTGAAACCGAGCCCGCACCTGCGCCGGCAACGGAAAAAGCAAGGGCTCCCGGTCACCGCGAAGTCGTTGTCGCCAAGGGCGACACACTGTCCACCCTGTTCGAAAAGGTCGGCCTCCCAGCCGCTTCCGTGCACGAAGTGCTGGCCAGCGATAAACAAGCCAAACAGTTCAGCCAACTCAAACACGGCCAGAAACTCGAATTCGAATTGAGCCCGGAAGGCCAACTGACCAGCCTTCACAGCAAGGTCAGTGACGTCGAAACCATCACTCTCACCAAGAATGACAAGGGCTACGCCTTCAACCGGGTCACGGCAAAACCTACCGTTCGCACCGCTTATGTCCACGGCGTGATCAATAGCTCGCTCTCCCAATCCGCCGCCCGCGCAGGCCTGTCTCACAGCCTGACCATGGATATGGCCAGCGTCTTCGGCTATGACGTCGACTTCGCGCAGGACATCCGCCAGGGCGACGAATTCGATGTGATCTACGAACAGAAAGTGGTCAACGGCAAGTCGGTCGGCAACGGCCCGATCCTGTCCGCCCGTTTTACCAACCGCGGCAAGACCTACACCGCTGTGCGTTACACCAACAAACAAGGCAACAGCAGCTATTACACGGCTGACGGCAACAGCATGCGTAAAGCGTTCATCCGTACTCCGGTGGACTTCGCCCGCATCAGCTCGAAGTTCTCCATGGGCCGCAAGCACCCGATCCTTAACAAGATCCGCGCTCACAAAGGCGTCGATTACGCTGCGCCCCGCGGCACACCCATCAAGGCTGCCGGCGACGGCAAAGTCTTGTTGGCGGGCCGCCGTGGTGGCTACGGCAACACCGTGATCATTCAGCACGGAAACACTTACCGTACGCTTTATGGCCACATGCAAGGTTTCGCCAAAGGCGTGAAAACCGGCGGCACCGTCAAGCAAGGCCAGGTGATCGGCTACATTGGCACCACCGGTCTTTCCACCGGCCCGCACTTGCATTATGAGTTCCAGGTCAACGGCGTTCACGTAGACCCACTGGGTCAGAAGCTGCCAATGGCCGATCCAATCGCCAAAGCCGAACGCGCTCGCTTCCTGGCGCAGAGCCAACCGCTGATGGCGCGCATGGATCAAGAGAAGGCCACCATGCTGGCCTCGAGCAAGCGTTAAGCCATGGCCCGGTATATCGGTGTGATGTCCGGAACCAGTCTCGACGGTCTGGACATTGCTCTGATCGAACAGACCCAGGCGATCAAACTGGTCGCCACGCACTACATTCCCATGCCTGCTTCCCTTCGCGCCGAGCTCCTTGGCTTGTGCGCCAGCGGCCCGGACGAAATCGCCCGCTCGGCGATTGCCCAGCATCACTGGGTGAAACTCGCCGCGCAGGGTATTCACACCCTCCTTGATCAGCAGCAACTCAAACCTGAAGATATACGGGCGATCGGCAGCCATGGCCAGACCATTCGCCACGAACCGGCGCGCGGCTTCACCGTGCAGATCGGCAACCCTGCTCTGCTCACCGAGTTGACCGGCATCACCGTAGTCAGCGACTTTCGCAGCCGCGATGTCGCTGCCGGCGGTCAGGGTGCACCTCTGGTTCCCGCCTTCCATGAGGCGTTGTTTGAAGAGAGTACCGGCAATCAGGCAGTCTTGAATGTCGGCGGTTTCAGCAATCTGAGTCTGATAGAGCCGACCAGGCCTGTAGCCGGTTTCGACTGCGGCCCGGGGAATGTTCTGATGGATGCCTGGATTCAGCAGCAACGCGGCGAAAACTATGATCGCAATGGAGACTGGGCAAAGTCAGGCTCTGTTGAGCCAACCCTATTGAAGGCATTGCTCAGCGATCCATTCTTCGTCACCAAAGGCCCGAAAAGCACCGGCCGCGAAGTATTCAACCTGTCGTGGCTGGAACAACACCTGTCCCATCTGCCAGCCTTCGCAGCGGAAAACGTACAGGCCACGCTGCTTGAGCTGACGGCCCTGACCATCGTCGAGTCGCTGCAAAGCGCACAGGGCGACACGCAGGAGCTGCTGGTTTGTGGCGGCGGCGCACACAACGCCACACTGATGAAACGCCTGGCCCAGTTGCTGCCCAACACAACGGTTGCCAGCACCGCGACCCACGGCGTTGATCCGGACTGGGTCGAAGCCATGGCCTTCGCCTGGCTTGCCCATTGCTGCCTTGAAGGCATCGCCGCCAACCGGCCAAGCGTCACAGGCGCCAAAGGTCTTCGCGTACTCGGCGCCATCTACCCCAACTGAATAAAACGCGAGCAACAAAAAACGCCGCAGAACCGTAAGGCTCTGCGGCGTTTTGTTGTCTGTAGCGAAAAACGATCAGATCGAGAACGACGACCCGCAACCACACGTGGTGGTGGCGTTCGGGTTCTTGATCACGAATCGCGAACCTTCCAGACCTTCCTGGTAATCCACTTCAGCACCGGCCAGGTACTGGAAGCTCATCGGATCAACCACCAGACTCACACCTTCGCGCTCGACAATGGTGTCGTCATCGGCCACATCTTCATCGAAGGTGAAACCGTACTGAAAACCTGAACAACCGCCGCCCGTAACGAATACGCGCAGCTTCAAGCGATCATTCCCCTCTTCATCGACCAGGCTCTTCACCTTGTGCGCGGCACCGTGGGTGAATTGCAAAGCCGTGGGGGTGAAGGATTCGACGCTCATGCTGACTATCTCCCGGCGTTACGCCGCCATAATGCGTGATGACGGGCATTATCCGCTTGTCCTAGAAAATCGGTCAACTATTGTTACGGTATATCAATAAACCCGATGAGCTGCTCAGCATGCAAAAAGGCCCGTTCAACGGGCCTTTTTACTGTGCAGCTTAAAGTGTTACGGCAACATACCAGCGTGGGACAGGCCGAAGCGCTCGTCCAGCCCGAACAGGATGTTCATGTTCTGCACCGCCTGACCCGAGGCGCCTTTGACCAGATTGTCGATCACTGACAGCACTACAACCAGATCCCCATCCTGTGGACGGTGAACGGCGATACGGCACACGTTGGCGCCACGTACGCTACGGGTTTCCGGATGACTGCCGGCAGGCATCACGTCGACGAACGGTTCGTTGGCATAACGCTTTTCAAACAGAGCCTGCAGATCTACCGAGCGATCGACCACGGTCGCATAGAGCGTGGAATGAATGCCACGAATCATCGGAGTCAGGTGCGGAACGAAGGTCAGGCCAACGTCCTTACCTGCGGCACGACGCAAACCCTGGCGAATTTCCGGCAGGTGACGGTGACCTTTTACCGCGTAAGCCTTCATGCTTTCCGAAGTCTCAGAGTACAACGAGCCTACAGCCGCACCGCGACCGGCACCGCTGACACCGGATTTGCAGTCGGCAATCAAACGCGAAGCATCCGCCAGACCAGCCTCAAGCAGCGGCAGGAAACCCAGCTGCGTAGCGGTTGGATAGCAACCCGGCACGGCGATCAGACGCGCTTTCTTGATCTGCTCGCGATTGACTTCCGGCAGACCGTAGACCGCCTCATCCAGCAGCTCAGGCGCGCCGTGCGGCTGACCGTACCACTTGGCCCATTCTTCGGCGTCTTGCAGACGGAAGTCTGCCGACAGGTCGATGACTTTGGTGCCCGCCGCCAGCAGTTCGCCCGCCAGTGCGTGAGCCACACCGTGTGGCGTGGCGAAGAACACCACGTCGCAAGCGCCGAGGGTTTTGATGTCCGGCACACTGAAAGCCAGGCCGTCATAGTGACCGCGCAGGTTCGGGTACATGTCAGCCACGGCCAGACCTGCCTCGGATCGGGAAGTGATCACAACCACTTCTGCCTGCGGATGTTGCGCCAACAGACGCAGCAGTTCGACACCGGTGTAACCCGTGCCGCCGACGATACCGACCTTGACCATAAACCTGCCCTCAACGAACCCACTGGAAAGCCGTCGATAATAGGGGCCGCGCGCCCCTGCGACAACCGTCAAGGTGACGTGCGGGCGCTCAAGCCTCTACTATCCGGCTTACCGTGATTAAGGAAATAACTAAAAATGCTCTATCTATGGATCAAGGCTTTCCACATTGTCAGCATCGTTTGCTGGTTTGCCGGACTGTTCTACTTGCCGCGACTGTTCGTGTATCACGCGCAAAGCGAAGACTCGATCAGCAAGGAACGCTTCAGCGTCATGGAGCGCAAGTTGTATCGCGGCATCATGGGCCCGGCGATGATCGCTACGCTGATCTTCGGTGGCTGGCTGATTTACCTCAATCCGACCATCTTCAGCATGGGTGGCTGGATTCACGCCAAACTGACCCTCGTCGTCTTGTTGATCGGCTATCACCATATGTGCGGCGCGCAGGTAAAACGTTTTGCCCGTGGCGAAAACACCCGCAGCCATGTCTTTTATCGCTGGTTCAATGAAGTCCCGGTTCTGATATTGCTGGCTATCGTAATTCTGGTCGTGGTCAAGCCGTTCTAACTTCAACAAGTACAGATCTCTGGGGTGTTCATCATGTCGCTGCCCGCTCTGCTCGAACAACGTTTGCGTTTGCCTGTAGTTGCAGCGCCGATGTTTCTGATTTCCAACCCCGAGTTAGTGCTCGCCTGTTGCCGCAACGGCGTGGTTGGCAGCTTTCCGGCACTTAACCAGCGCGAAAGCAGCGGCTTCAAAGCCTGGCTGGAACAGATCGAAGCGGGACTGGCGACACTGGACAACCCGGCGCCGTACGCGGTGAACCTGATCGTTCATAACAGCAACCCACGCTTGCAGGCGGATTTGAACATTTGCGTCGAGCATAAAGTCCCCATCGTCATTACCAGCCTCGGGGCGGTGAAGGAGTTGGTCGATGCCGTGCACAGCTATGGTGGCCTGGTCTTCCACGACGTCACCACTCGGCGACATGCCGAGAAAGCCGCCGAAGCCGGTGTCGATGGATTGATCGCCGTTGCCGCCGGCGCAGGTGGCCATGCCGGCACCTGGAGCCCGTTTGCACTGATCGCCGAGATCCGTCAGTTCTTCGACAAGACACTGTTGCTTGCAGGATGTTTGAACCACGGCCACGAGATTCTCGCCGCACAGCTGCTTGGCGCGGATCTGGCCTACTTCGGCACGCGATTCATCGGCACCACGCAAAGCCATGCGCCTGACGCCTACAAGGAGATGCTGCTGACAGCCAAGGCTGCGGACATCATCCATACCCCAGCGGTGTCGGGCGTTCCGGCCAGTTTCATGCGCCAGAGCCTGGAGGCGGCCGGTTTCGACATGGCAACTCTGCAAGGCAAAGGCGAGGTGAATTTCGGCGACAAACTCAAACCGGTCAGCGACGAAGCCAAAGCCTGGAAGACCGTATGGTCTGCCGGCCAAGGCGTCGGGCAGATCGACGACCTGCCAAGCGTCGATCAGTTGATCGCTCGCCTTGACGCTGAATACCGGCAGGCCCAGCAACACGCAGCGCAACTGCCACGACGCTGGCCACGTTAAAAAATCAGGCCAGTCTCTGAAGGACTGGCCTTACACTGACGACCTTTCAATCTATTCGCGACAAGGATGCCTCGGCCATGAGCGACACCCGTTACAAGATCGTTTTCGACGGAGCTCTACAGCCCGGTGTCGACATCACCACTGCCAAACTCAATCTGGCGAACCTGTTCAAAAGCGAAGTAGCCGCCATCGAGCGACTCTTCAATGGCAGCGTCGTCGCGATCAAGCGCGATCTATCCCACAGCGATGCGCAGACCTACCTGCAAGCGCTGAACAAGACCGGTATCAATGCCCGCATCGAAACCGAAACCCCCATCGAACTGAATCTGGCGGACGTGCATGAACACGCCGCTGCCGCGATGGAACCGAGCTCACCGTACGCGCCACCTCGAGCGAACGTCGGCGAAAGCCTGCCTGCGTTCGCTACGCTCAAACCGTTTGGGGTGGAAGGCCGGATCGGACGTTTACGCTACCTCGCCTGGTCGATGGTACTGACGCTGGTGACCCTGCCGATTATCGGCATCTTTGCGTTGATCGCGCTGGGACTTGTCGGCGCCGACTCCACCAGCGGCCTGATCATCGGCGGCATCGTCGCGGTCTTCCTGTTTTTGGCACTGCTCATCGTCAGCATCATGTTCAGTGTTCAACGCTTGCATGATATCGGTTGGTCCGGCTGGCTCTGGTTGCTGACACTGGTACCTTTCGTGGGCAGTTTCTTCCCGTTTGTGGTCATGATCGTACCGGGTAATACCGTCGCCAACCGCTATGGCCCCCCGCCGCCACCGAACAGCACTGCGGTCAAGGTCCTGTGTTCCCTGTGGATCGTGTTTATCGCCCTGTTTTTCGTCAGCGGCATCCTCGGCGGAATCTCGGCTATCCAGCAGGAATACGAAAGCAATCTGGAAAGCAGCTACGAAAGCGGCTCGGTGACCACCGACGAAATCGACGTGGAAGTCGAACCCGCAGCGAATTCCGCCGACGATGCAGCCGAAGCGGCGCAGGCCCCTGTAGACTCTGCGAAAGAATGAACAGCGCTCCCCGCCGTGACACCCGCGTCGTCGGCGCGGAGCTGTTGCGATGGAGAATTGCATGACCCGTTACGCACTGATCACTGGCGCTTCCAGCGGCATTGGCCTGGCCATGGCTGAAGCGCTGGCCCGGCGCGGCCGCAGTTTGATTCTTGTGGCTCGACAGCGTGATCAGCTGGAAAGCATTGCGATCGAGTTGACCCAACGTTTTGGTGTCGAGGTGCTGTTCCGCGCCTGCGACCTGGGCGAACCATTGCGCTTGTCCGGTTTTCTGCTTGAGCTGGAAGAAGGCGACCGGCAGATCGATTTACTGGTGAACTGCGCCGGCATCGGCACTTGCGGGCCGTTCCTTGCTCAGGACTGGATGACCGAGCAGGATCTGATCGAGGTGAACATCCTCGCCCTCACCCGTCTGTGCCACGCGATCGGCAACAGCATGGCGCTGCAGGGTGGCGGGCAGATTCTCAATGTCGCCTCAATGGCCGCGTTCAACCCGGGCCCGTGGATGAGCACTTACTACGCCAGCAAGGCATATGTTCTGCACTTCTCCGAAGCCTTGCGGGTCGAACTCAAACAGAGTGCGGTGAATGTCTCGGTACTCTGCCCAGGCCCGACCCGTACGGCTTTTTTCCGCACGGCACAGCTCAACAGCGAAAAACTCAAAGACAGCAAGTTAATGATGAGCCCAGAGGAAGTCGCGCTATACACCGTACGCGCCCTCGACAAGAACCGCGCGATCATCATCCCGGGGCGACGCAATCGATGGTTCGCCTTCCTGCCCAGATTGGGGTCGCGCTGGCTCAATCGCACCATTGTCGGCATGGTCAACAAGGCTTACTGCCCGCGCTGAAATGCCCTACAGGTAAAACACTGGGCGGGATAAGCCGCCCTGCGTACACTCAGACCAGCCCAAACAACGGAGAAAACAGCAGTGGATACTCTGTTCACCAAGATCATCAACCGGGAAATCCCGGCCAAGATCATTTACGAAGACGACCAGGTTCTGGCCTTCCACGATATCGCTCCTCAGGCACCGGTGCATTTTCTGGTGATCCCGAAGAAACCGGTGCGCACCCTCAATGACCTGACCGAAGACGACAAGGCACTGGCCGGGCATATCCTGTTCACTGCACAACGTCTGGCGCTGGAACTGGGTTGCGAGGAAGGCTTCCGTGTGGTGATGAACTGCAATGAAAAGGGTGGGCAAACCGTCTACCACATTCATATGCACGTACTCGGTCAGCGCCAGATGAACTGGCCACCGGGCTGATACCCAGCAAACCTGTGTGTAGGAGCTGCCGAAGGCTGCGATCTTTTGATCTTCGAGTATCAAAAACAAGATCAAAAGATCGCAGCCTTCGGCAGCTCCTACATAAAGCAAAAAGCACATCCAGTGTTACTGATGACCCAGCGCAAACCTTCCCCGGCCGATTCGGTTAAACTGGCCGCCGAGATTCTTCCCGGAGGTCAGCATGACTACCCAACGTCACTACTCGCCCATTGACCGTCTGCTGCTGCAAGCCGATGCCGCCATGCGTACCCTGCTGCCCTTCAGTGGCCAGCCGTACCGTCCGTCGCCGGCGATTTTGCAGCCGGACACGCAAATGAGCGATGAAGACACCCGCCACGTTGCCGGGCTGATGCGCATCAACCACACTGGTGAAGTCTGCGCCCAGGCGCTGTATCAAGGGCAAGCGCTGACCGCCAAGCTGCCGCAAGTGCGCGAAGCCATGGAGCACGCCGCCGAAGAAGAGATTGATCACCTTGTGTGGTGCGAACAGCGCATTCACCAGTTGGGCAGTCATACCAGCGTGCTCAATCCGCTGTTTTACGGGATGTCGTTCGGCATTGGCGCGGTGGCCGGATTGATCAGCGACAAGGTCAGCCTGGGGTTTGTTGCAGCGACCGAGCATCAGGTGTGCAAGCATTTGAATGAACACCTGGAACAATTGCCGGCTGAGGACGAGAAGTCCCGGGCGATTCTGGAGCAGATGCGCATTGATGAAGAGCATCATGCGGAGAGTGCGCTGGAGGCTGGAGGGTTTCGTTTTCCGGCGCCGGTGAAGTTCGGGATGAGTATTTTGGCTAAGGTGATGACCAAGAGTACTTATCGGATTTGAGAATTGTATTGCCGGACAGGGCCCCCCGCTGGCAGGCCAGCTCCCACAGGGGTCTTTGTTTCAACAATAAAAAAGGCGACTGTCCTGAGACAGTCGCCTTTTTTGTGCCCGGGAATCTTAGGTCGGCATGTTGCGCGCGTAGAAGATTTCGAGCATTTCGTGTTTCACCCGGTCAGTCACCTGAGCACGTTGCTCCGCAGACAGGTTGCTGGTGGCGTCGCCGAACAGGTAGTTGTCCAGTTCGAAGTTCTTCAGCAGCATTTTGGTGTGGAACAGGTTTTCCTGGTACACGTTCACGTCGGTCATCTGGTACGCGTCGCGGGTATCTTCGGACAGGTAGTTCTGGATCGAATTGATCTCGTGGTCGATGAAGTGCTTGTTGCCTTCAACGTCACGGGTGAAGCCACGCACACGATAATCCACAGTCACAATGTCCGAATCGAACTGGTGAATGAGGAAATTGAGCGCTTTGAGCGGTGAAATGACACCACAGGTCGACACATCGATGTCCACACGGAAGGTTGCAATACCGTCGTCCGGATGGATTTCCGGGTAGGTGTGCACCGTGATATGACTCTTGTCGAGGTGGGCCAGGATAATTTCGGGCAACGGGCCCGGCGACTCTTCGATCTGGCTTTCAGTCGGGGTTACCGGCTCTTCAGATATCAGAATCGTGACGCTGGCGCCCTGAGGTTCATAGTCCTGACTGGCAATGTTCAGGATGTTGGCACCAATGATCTCGACAACTTCTGTGAGAATCTGCGTCAGGCGTTTCGCGTTGTACTCTTGATTGATGTACTCAACGTAAGCCTGCTGGTCTTGCGGGGTTTCCGCGTAGCAGATGTCATAGATGTTGAAGCTCAAGGTCTTTGTCAGGTTATTGAACCCGTGGAGCTTGAGTTTGCTTTTCACCGTTAAAAACTCTCTATGTATGCGGCCCGGCCGCGTGATCAAGCATGCCCGTCAAGTGCGAACAACGCACCTGCGTAGGACGGTTAACACCTCTTCGCGATGGCGATTTTGGTTATCTGTTCAGGCGGATGACCTGTCGGCTGACCGATCACTGCCCTGAAAAAAGTGGCGCATTATGCAGACGTCAGCGGGGGATCGCCAGAGTCTGCACTGCTTTTATGATAGTTGAATGTCGGTTCAACCGAGTTCGACGATTTCGTAATCGTGAGTGATCGCCACGCCAGCCGCGCCGAGCATGATCGAGGCCGAGCAATACTTCTCTGCAGACAACTCGATCGCACGTTTGACCTGGGCTTCTTTCAAGCCACGGCCCTTGACCACAAAATGCATGTGAATCTTGGTGAACACCTTCGGATCTTCGGTCGCGCGCTCGGCTTCAAGGAAGGCTTCGCAACTCTCAACGGCCTGACGCGACTTCTTGAGAATGCTGACCACGTCGAAATTGCTGCAACCGCCAACACCGAGCAGGAGCATTTCCATCGGGCGAACACCCAGATTACGACCACCGGCGTCCGGCGGACCGTCCATCACTACGACATGACCGCTGCCGGATTCGCCGAGGAACATGGCTTCGCCAGCCCATTGGATGCGTGCCTTCATCGCCAAGACTCCACTGTAGAAAAAAGGGTCGCCAGCTTAGCACAGGGCTTTGCCCGGACAGCGGCGGCGTTCCTAGGACGGATGCCTCTGCGGTGTAGGTAATTTCTCGAATTCTCGACGAAGTGTCTGTTAAGCTGGCGCCAATTCACTGGCGCCCATGCCAGCTGTGTAGCGACCGCCTTCAGCGCCTCATAAAAAAATCAAACATCACCGTGCAGTCTTTTCGGGATACAACCATGGTTGCTATTACCCCCACACCCAAAATCAAGAACCTCGACAAGCTGCTGATGCATTGTCAGCGCCGTCGTCATGCAGCCAAGAGCAACATCATCTGTGCGGGCGATCGTTCGGACACGCTGTACTTCATCATCAAGGGTTCGGTGACGATCCTGATCGAGGACGACGACGGTCGCGAAATGATCATCGCCTACCTCAACGCCGGGGATTTCTTCGGTGAGCTGGGTCTGTTCGAACAAGCCGGCCAGGAACAGGAACGCAGTGCCTGGGTGCGCGCCAAGGTCGAGTGCGAAACTGCGGAAATCAGTTACGCCAAGTTCCGCGAATTATCGCAGCAGGATCCGGACATTCTTTACGTACTCAGCGGACAAATCGCACAACGCCTGCGCAACACCACGCGCAAGGTCGGCGACCTGGCGTTCTTCGACGTCACTGGCCGGGTAGCCCGTTGTTTGCTGGAGTTGTGCAAACAGCCGGACGCGATGACCCACCCGGACGGCATGCAGATCAAAGTGACGCGTCAAGAGATTGGGCGAATTGTCGGTTGTTCAAGGGAGATGGTCGGTCGCGTGCTCAAGGATCTTGAAGAACGCAACCTGGTCGATGTGAAAGGCAAGACCATGGTGGTCTTCGGTACGCGTTAAACGTACATTTGCGCCAGCATCAAACGATACAGCTCATCGAGACGCGCCAAGGCCTGTGGCGCGTTGAATTTTTCATGCAGGGCAATGTGGCTTTGCGCCCGCACCCGCTGCTCCAGGCCGCACGCTTCGTTGAAGCGATTGACCGCCGCCACCATCGACTCACGCTCGTTATCCATCAACATCGCTCCGTGAACCAGACCGACCGGACGCTGCCCGCCCTGACTCTGGCGCCAGCGCTGGGCGGCGCCGACCCTTTTCCGGCCGTCGAGGTTGACGTTGAAGCGACCGTCGCAGAATGCGCCGTCGATTTCGCCCAACGACGAGGTACCACCCAATTCATCCAGCAACTGACAGATCGGATCGCAGAGGCGGTGGTAGCCGGTTTCTATGCGGTTCAAATCGCCTTCGCTACGCGGTGGTGCGTAGACCAGGGCGATGTTGATAGTGGCGGCAGATTGCGGCACGGGTTCGCCGCCGGTTTCGCGTAGCAGGACGGGCCAGCCAGCAGCGGCGGAGACTTCGCTGGCGTGCTCGAAAGCGGGTAGACGATTGAGGCGGCGCGGCATGACCAGGGCGCGATCGCTGGGTTGCCAGAACAGCAGGCCGAATTCAGAGTCGCCGGCGCAGACCGAGGCCAGCAAATCCTGTTCGGCTTGCAGGCCGGCTTCGATGGTCAGGAGGGTTGGCAGCGACATGGAAGGCTCCGTTGAATCTCTTTAGCGGATTTGAGGGCCCCTTCGCGAGCAGGCTCACTCCTACAGGGGGAACGCATTCCAAGTGTAGGAGTGAGCCTGCTCCGGGCGGCGTTCCGACGATGGCGTCGACTCGGCCTGAAGCGAATCAGTCGAGGGTCGAACCGCTGATCGACACGCCGCGCTCCGGGAAGAACAGACGCTGCAGTTCAGTGCCCGGATTTTCCGCACGCATGAACGCTTCACCGACCAGGAACGAATACACGTCGCTGATTTCCATCAGTTCGACATCGGCACGATTAAGAATGCCGCTTTCGGTGATGACCAGACGATCACGTGGAATCCGTGGCAGCAGGTCGAGCGTGGTTTCCAGACTGACGTCGAAGGTGTGCAGGTTACGGTTGTTGACCCCGACCAGCGGCGTGTCGAGGGTTTTCAACGCGCGCTCCAGCTCATCGCCATCGTGCACTTCGACCAGCACATCGAGACCGACGCTTTTGGCGACGGCTGCAAGCTCAGCCATTTTCACGTCATCCAGCGCGGAGACGATCAGCAGCACACAGTCGGCGCCCAAGGCGCGGGCTTCAACGATCTGGTAAGGATCAATCATGAAGTCCTTGCGGATCACCGGCAGGCTGCACGCGGCGCGCGCCTGTTGCAGGTACGCATCGGCGCCCTGGAAGTAATCGATGTCGGTCAGCACGGACAGACAGGTCGCCCCGCCCTTCTCGTAGCTTTTGGCAATATCGGCCGGGACGAAGTCCTCGCGAATCACGCCTTTGCTTGGCGAAGCCTTTTTGATTTCAGCGATCACCGCCGGCTGCTTCTTCTTTGCCTGCGCCAGCAATGCTTGGGCAAAACCACGAGGTGCATCGGCCGCCTTGGCCAGACTTTCCAGCTCGCTCAGGCTGACGCGGGCGCTACGCTCGGCGACTTCCTGAACTTTGCGGGCCAGAATGTTTTCCAGAACCGTCGGTACACTCATCCCTCATTCTCCACTCTGAATACCGCGGTAAAGGCACCCAGCTCCTCGAGCTTTTCCCGAGCGAGGCCGGTGTGCAGCGCGTCGTGCGCAAGCTCGACGCCCTGTTTCAAACTGCTGGCCACGTCGGCGGCGTACAGCGCGGCGCCGGCGTTGAGCACAATCATTTCGGCAGCTTTCTGGCCGTTTTCGGTTTTGCGCTTGCCGAGGGCATCGCGGATCAGCGCCAGCGACGCCTCCGGGCCTTCGACCGACAGACCGTGCAGGCTCTGGCTTTTCATGCCGAGGTCTTCCGGCTCGACCCAATATTCAGTGATTTCATTGTTCTTCAGCTCAGCGACGAAGGTCGGCGCGGCGAGACTGAACTCGTCCAGACCGTCCTTCGAGTGCACCACCAGCACATGCTTGCTGCCCAGACGCTGCAAGACTTCGGCCAAGGGCCGGCACAGCGCCTTATTGAATACGCCCACTACCTGATGCTTCACACCGGCCGGATTCGTAAGCGGGCCGAGCATGTTGAACAGCGTACGCAAGCCGAGATCGCGGCGCGGACCGGCGGCGTACTTCATGGCTTTGTGGTGAGTCTGGGCAAACATGAAACCGATGCCGACGTTGTCGATGCAACGCGCGACCTGCACCGGCGTCAGGTTCAAATAGATACCGGCGGCTTCGAGCAAGTCGGCGCTGCCGCTCTTGCCCGATACCGCGCGGTTGCCGTGCTTGGCGACGGTGCAACCAGCAGCGGCAACTACAAAGGAAGAAGCGGTCGAGACGTTGAAGATGTTTGCACCGTCACCGCCGGTACCGACCACATCGACCACGCCATCAAGGGTCTTCAGTTCAACCTGATCGGCCAGCTCACGCATCACCGAGACCGCGCCGACGATTTCATCGATGCTCTCGCTCTTCATGCGCATGGCCATCATGAACGCGCCAATCTGCGCGTCGGTGCATTGGCCGGTCATGATTTCGCGCATCACGTCGCGCATTTCATCGGTGCTGAGGTCGAGGTGTTCGACGATACGGCTCAGGGCTGTCTTGATATTCATGGGAAGTCCTTAGCGCGTGCCGCCGCTTTGTTTGAGGAAGTTGGCAAACAGTTCATGACCCTGCTCGGTCAGGATCGACTCGGGGTGGAACTGTACACCCTCAATGTTCAGGGTCTTGTGACGCAGGCCCATGATTTCGTCGACCGAACCGTCGTCGTGTTGCGTCCACGCGGTCAGCTCCAGGCAATCGGGCAAAGTATCGCGCTTGACGATCAGCGAGTGATAGCGGGTAACCGTCAGTGGATGATTCAGTCCTGCGAAAACACCCTTGTCCTCGTGAAATACCGGACTAGTCTTACCGTGCATTACCTGACGCGCACGTACAACGTCACCGCCAAAGGCCTGGCCGATGGACTGGTGACCAAGGCAGACACCGAGGATCGGTAGTTTGCCAGCGAAGTGTTTGATGGCTTCGATGGAGATGCCCGCTTCGGTCGGCGTGCAAGGACCTGGCGAGACGACGATACGTTCAGGCTTGAGCGCTTCGATTTCAGCGACGGTCAATTCGTCGTTGCGCACGACTTTGACCTCGGCACCCAGCTCGCCGAGATATTGCACAACGTTGTAAGTAAAGGAGTCGTAGTTGTCGATCATCAGCAACATGGCGTGTCGAACCTCTTGAATTCTGATTTGAAAACAGCCTTCAGATCACTTGCCCGCAGGGCGCTGCACGATGTCGGACGCAGGTAGATGCGTCGGCACAGCGGCATTTCAAACAGGCAAGGAAGGCAAAGCGATACAGATCCGGCGGGGCCGGCAGAAAAGATTCAGGCGCGCCAACGCCAGCGGGCGTGTGCCTTGATGACTTGATCCAGAAGTTTGCTGGTGATCAACACGGGGAAGGTCTCGTTCATACGTTCCAGCACAGTAACTTAGCTGGGCGGAGCGTGCAATATGGCCGGGGATTTGGGGGTTAAATCCAGTGGAGGATTCGCGACCGATGGCAAAACGCCGGAAGTTTTTGGTACTGTCGTTTCGTTCACCTACAACAATAAATAAACGGACTTGCTCATGATCAAACAGACGTTGTTTGTACCGCTGGCTGGCTGCCTGCTCGCACTGGCTTGTGCTCAGGCGAATGCAGCACCCAATCCCTATTCGAATTTCATAGTTTTCGGCGACAGTCTCAATGACGCCGGAACCTTCGCCGACACTGGCGGACCGACCGGCTCCACCGAGCGTTACACCAACCGGACCGGGCCGGTGTATCAGAATGGCAGCGGTGAACTGTATTCATTGAACTCCACGCAGTTGCTCGGCGGACGCCTTGGCTTTTCGCCAGACCAGACAGCCTCTTCCAGCTCCGCCGTGCGCGCTGAAAACGGCCAGCCTGACGGCAACAACTGGGCGGTCGGCGGCTATCGCACCGACCAGATCCTCGACTCGATCACCACACAGTCCGCTACCGGCGAACGCACCCGCGCCGGCTACCTGCCTTCGAACGGCTTCCGTGCCGACCCGAATGCGCTGTATTACATTTCCGGAGGCGGTAACGACTTCCTGCAGGGGCGCATTCTCAGTCTGCCGCAAGCCAACGCCGCAGCAGATCGACTGGCCGACAGCGTGCAGACACTGCAAACCGCCGGTGCCAAATACGTGATGGTCTGGTTGCTGCCTGACGTCGGTCTGACTCCGGCGATCAATGGCACGCCGCTGCAGGCTTTCAGCAGTCAGCTCGCCAGCCAGTTCAACAGCCAATTGGTCACGCGCCTGCAAGGCATCAACGCCGAAATCATTCCTTTGAACATTCCGGTGCTGCTATCGGAGGTGTTTGCCGATCCGGGCCGCTTTGGTCTCGCCACCGATCAGAACCTGACCGCGACCTGCTTCAGCGGCAGCAGTTGCCCGGAAAACGCCCGTTACGGCATCAACAGTGCGACCCCGGATCCGAGCAAGTTGATTTACAACGACGGCGTGCACCCCACCGAAGCCGGCCAGAAACTGATCTCCGACTACGCCTACTCCCTGCTGGCCGCGCCGTGGGAACTGACGCTGCTGCCGGAAATGGCCCACGCCACCGTACGTGCGCATCAGGATGAATTGCGCAGCCAATGGCAGGCGGATTGGGAAAACTGGCAAGCAGTCGGTCAATGGCGGGCGATTGTTTCCGCTGGCGGTCAGCATCTGGATGTCGACAGCCAAAGCAGCGGCGCCAGCGCCGACGGCAGCGGTTACAACCTCAACGTCGGCGGCAGCTATCGTCTCAACGAAGACTGGCGTGTCGGTGTGGCGGGGGGTTTCTACCGGCAGAACCTGGAGGCCGGTCACAACGACTCGGACTACAAACTCAACAGTTACATGGCCACCGCGTTTGCTCAGTTTCAGCAGAATCGCTGGTGGGCTGACATGGCGTTGACCGGCGGCAAACTCGACTACGACAACCTCAAGCGCAAGTTCGATCTCGGCGCGAGCGAGGGTGCGGAGAAAGGCGATACCGACGGCAGCCTGTGGGCGTTCAGCACTCGCATCGGTTATGACATTGCCCAGCCGGGCAGCGAATGGCACCTGTCGCCGTTCGTCAGCGCCGATTACGCCAGCGTCGATGTCGACGGCTATTCAGAGAAGAGCAACCGCGCCACCGCGCTGACCTTCGATGATCAGACCCGCGATTCGAAACGCCTCGGTCTCGGCTTGCAGGGCAAATACAACATCACCCCGCAAACCCAGGTATTTGGCGAATACGCCCACGAGCGTGAGTACGAAGATGACGTGCAAAAGGTCCGCATCGCACTCAATACACTGCCAGCCAATGACTTCAAACTTGAGGGTTACACGCCGCAGAGCCATTTGAACCGCTTGAGCCTGGGCGTCAGCCACAAGCTCACGGCTGATCTGGCGTTGCGTGGCGGGTATACGTTGCGCAAGGATGATGACTTTACTCAGCAGGGCGTTAACGTCGGAGTGGTGCTGGATTTCTAAAACCGCAGGCACAAAAAAAGCGGCGCCCTCACAGGCGCCGCTTTTTTTATGGCCGAACACAGATCAAATGTAGGAGTGAGCCTGCTCGCGATTGCGGTGGTTCAGACAACATATCCGTTGAATGTCAATCCGCTATCGCGAGCAGGCTCACTCCTACAGGGGGGGTTGCGTTGGCTCAGGCTTCCGGAGTTTGCTCGGCCAGCGCCACGGCGCGGAACATCGCGCGGCGTTTGTTCAAGGTCTCTTCCCATTCCAGTGCCGGCACCGAATCGGCGACGATGCCACCACCGGCCTGCACGTGCAGTTCGCCGTTCTTGATCACCGCTGTACGAATGGCAATCGCGGTGTCCATGTTGCCGTTCCAGGCGAAGTAACCGACCGCACCGCCATACACACCACGCTTGACCGGCTCCAGTTCGTCGATGATTTCCATCGCGCGAATCTTCGGCGCACCCGACAAGGTGCCGGCCGGCAGAATCGCCCGCAACGCGTCCATCGCCGTCAGCCCGGCTTTCAACTGACCGGTGACGTTGGAGACGATATGCATCACATTGGAATAGCGCTCGATGACCATCTTCTCGGTGAGTTTCACCGAACCGATTTCCGAAACGCGACCGGTATCGTTGCGCCCCAGATCGATCAGCATCAAGTGCTCGGCGATCTCTTTGTCATCCGACAGCAAGTCTTCTTCCAGCGCCACATCGGCTTCTTCGGTCGCGCCACGTGGGCGCGTGCCGGCAATCGGGCGCACGGTGATCAGGTTGTCTTCAACGCGCACCAGCACTTCCGGCGAACTGCCGACAACGTGGAAATCGCCGAAGTTGAAGAAGTACATGTACGGCGTCGGGTTGAAGCAACGCAGGGCGCGGTACAAATCAATCGGCGCAGCCTTGAAGTCGATCGACATGCGCTGCGACGGCACGACCTGCATGCAGTCACCGGCCAGGATGTATTCCTTGATGGTGTCGACGGCTTTTTCGTAATCGTCCTGGGTGAAACTCGAACGAAATACCGGATCAGCGGATTGCTGTTTGCTGAAGTCCAGACCACGGCGCGGCGTGATTGGCTGGCGCAATTGCTCCAGCAGTTCCTGCAAACGTGCTTGACCCTGTTCGAAAGCATCGGCCTCGGCAGGGTCGGCCAGCACGATTGCGTGCATCTTGCCGGCAAGGTTGTCGAAAACGACAACGGCGTCGGAAACCATCAGCAGAATGTCCGGCACGCCCAGTGGATCCGGATTCGGGCACTTGCCCAAGCGCTTCTCGACATAACGCACGCAGTCGTAACCGAAGTAACCGACCAGACCACCATTGAAGCGTGGCAGACCGGCGATGGTCGGCACGTTGTAACGCGCCTTGAAGGTTTCAACGAAGGCCAGCGGGTCTTCAACGTCGTGACTTTCGGTCTCGACGCCATCAACGGTGATACTGACGTGATGATCGTGAACCCGCAGCACGGTGCGGCATGGCAGGCCGATAATCGAGTAACGGCCCCATTTCTCGCCGCCCTGCACCGATTCGAGCAGGTAGGAGTTGGGCTGGTCAGCCAGTTTCAGGTAGATCGACAGCGGCGTGTCGAAGTCGGCCAGGGTTTCGCAGGCCAACGGGATGCGGTTGTAGCCGTCAGCGGCCAAGCGCAGGAATTCTTCGCGGATCATAAGGTGCCTCGTGGTGTGAGGGGCAAATCAGTCAGGTATGCAAACGCGCCGGCAGGCCGGCCAGAAACAAGTCAGGCGCGCCAACGCCAGCGGGCCAGGGCCTTGATGACTTTCATCCAGAGTTTGCGAGTGACCACCACGATGGCGTTTCCAGAAGGGGATTGAGAAGCGTCGGGCAACGTTATCTCAGCGGCCGTGACGAGGCAACCGGGAATTAGCTTGCGCAGATCGTCGATCACCAAGGCAGGTGATTCTTCGGCAATCGGCCGGCCATGGTTGTAACCGTAACTCAACGCCACGCATTTGACCCCCGCCGCTTTCGCTGCCAGCACGTCGCTGCGCGAGTCGCCGACGAACAACGATTGCGAGGCCGGAATATTGGCCATTTTCATCACAAAGAACAGCGCCGCCGGATCAGGTTTCTTCTGCGGCAAGGTATCGCCGCCGATGATCCACTTGAAGTAGCGGCCGATCTTCATCTGATCCAGCAACGGCGCGACGAAACGCTCCGGCTTGTTGGTGATCAGCGCCATGGCCACGCCTTGCTTGTGCAGCCACTTGAGGGTGTCGCGCACGCCGGGATAGACCACGGTCAGCTCATGGCTGGCGCCGTAAGCCTCCATGAACACTTCCAGCGCATGCTCGGCCTCGACGTCATCCACCGTCGAATGATCAATGCCACCGGCCAACGCCCGGCGCCCCAACACTGGCGCGCCGTTGCCCACCCCCTCGCGCACCGATTCGATACCCGCGGGCTTGCGGCCGAGCGAGAGCAGCATGGTGTCCACCGCCGCTGCCAGGTCTGGAACCGAGTCGATCAATGTGCCATCCAGATCGAACATCACCAGCCGTGGCAGTTTTCCCGGGAACAGCTGCTCAAATCCGCTCATGGGCGCGCCAGCGCCAGTTCGGAGCGCATCTTGTCGATGACTTCCTGGTAGTTCGGCGCGTTGAAAATTGCCGAGCCCGCGACAAAGGTGTCAGCGCCAGCCGCGGCGATTTCGCGGATGTTGTTGACGTTGACGCCGCCGTCGATTTCCAGACGGATGTCACGGCCCGAGGCATCGATGATCGCCCGCGCTTCGCGCAGTTTGTCGAGGGTGCCAGGAATGAATTTCTGCCCGCCGAAGCCCGGGTTGACACTCATCAGCAAGACCATGTCGACCTTGTCGATCACGTACTTGAGCACGTCCAGCGGGGTCGCCGGGTTGAACACCAGACCGGATTTGCAGCCGCCTTCACGGATCAGTTGCAGCGAACGATCAACGTGCAGCGTGGCTTCCGGGTGGAAGGTGATGTAGGTCGCGCCGGCTTCGATGAAGTCGCCGACGATGCGATCCACCGGGCTGACCAGCAGGTGCGCGGCGATCGGCGCGGTGACGCCGTACTTGCGCAACGCCGCGCAAACCATCGGGCCGATGGTCAGGTTTGGCACGTAGTGGTTGTCCATGACGTCGAAGTGGACGAAGTCGGCGCCAGCGGCGAGAACGTTGTCCACTTCCTCGCCGAGGCGGGCGAAGTCGGCGGAGAGAATCGACGGAGCAATTACGAAGGGCTGCATGACGCACCTTTTCTGAGCTAAATCACGATGGCGCGCATTGTAGCCTCATGGATTGCTGCGCGCACCGTGACCGCGATGATCAGTACGCCGCTCGGTAGATCTTCTCGATATCGACGGCGCTGAGTTTGCGCGGATTGTTGCGCATCAAGCGCTCGATGCCCGCGGCTTCTGCAGCCATGGCCGGGATCGCTTCTTCCGGCACGCCGAAACTACGCAGCCCGGCCGGGATTTCCACGGCTGCGCACAGATCACTCATCGCCTGCACGGCTTTGTCCGCCGCCTCGGTTGCACTCAGATGAGCGGTCTTCACCCCCATGGCTTCGGCAATATCCTGCATGCGTTCGACGCAAGCCATCTTGTTCCAGGTCATGACATACGGCAGCAGCAAGGCATTACTGACGCCATGGGCAATGTTGAAACGCCCGCCCAGCGGGTACGCCAGCGCATGCACCGCGCCGACCCCGGCATTGCCGAACGCCATGCCGGCCATCAGGCTGGCGGTGGCCATGTCTTCGCGCGCTTGCAGGTTGGCGCCGTTGGCGTAGGCCTTGGGCAACGCGTTGGCGATCAACTTGATGGCGCCGATGGCCAGGGAGTCGGTGATCGGCGAGGCATTCACCGACAGATAGGATTCGATGGCGTGCACCAAGGCGTCGACGCCACTGGCGGCGGTGACGCCGCGGGGGCAGGTCAGGGTCATTTGCGGGCTGACCAGTGCGACGTCCGGTAATAGATAGTCGCTGACGATGCCTTTCTTCAACTGCGCGACTTTGTCCGAGAGGATTGCGACGTTGGTGACTTCGGAACCGGTGCCGGCGGTGGTCGGGATGGCGATCAGCGGCGGGCCTTTGCGTGGCACCTGGTCGACACCGAACAGATCTTCCAGTGCGCCGTGGTAACCGGCATACGCAGCGACACTTTTGGCGATGTCGATGGCGCTACCGCCACCGAGGCCGATCAAACCGTCATGCCCGCCTTCGCGGTAAACACGCATGCAGTCTTCGACGATGGCGATTTCCGGGTCGGGCAGTACGCGGTCGAAAATCTCGTAGTCGCGCCCGCCGAGTTGCACCAGCGCCAGCTCTACCGTGCCGGATTTGACCAGCGCGGCATCGGTGACGATCAGCGGGTTGTCGATATCCAGGCGTGTGAGTTCGGCGGCCAGTTGTTCGATGGCTCCGGCGCCGGTGATCAGTTTGTGAGCGATTTTGAACTGGGACAGACTCATCGTGCGCAGCCTCTTATAGATGTGGGAGCTGGGCACAAGATTAGCTGGGGATTTGGGGTTGTCTGCTATTCAGGGTGTGAATGGTTGATCGGGTAGAAGATCAAGAGCCCCTCACCCTAGCCCTCTCCCGGAGGGAGAGGGGACTGACCGAGGTGAATGTGAGAGGTACACCGACTTGAGATACCGAGTCGAACTCGGGTTTGAAAGGCACAACGATCTGCTCCCTTTCCCCCGAAGGTGAAAAGACTGACCGAGGCGGATGGAGGAGATACACCGACTTGCGATACCGAGTCGAACTCAGATTTTGAAACCCATGAAGATCTGCTCCCTTTCCCCCTCTACCCCCTTGGGGGAGAGGGCTGGGGTGAGGGGGTAAGCTTTTGATCTGGCCCTTAAACCTGAGCGGTACGCAGCTTCTCGCTACGTCCCCGCAGCCATTCCAGGGTCAGCAGCAGGATGACCGAGAAGGCGATCAGCAAAGTAGCGGCGGCGGCGATGGTTGGGCTGAGGTTCTCGCGAATCCCGCTAAACATCTGCCGAGGCAACGTCGCCTGCTCAGGCCCGGCAAGAAACAGCGTCACCACCACCTCATCAAACGAAGTCGCAAACGCAAACAGCGCCCCGGAAATCACCCCCGGCGCAATCAGCGGCAAGGTCACCCGGCGGAACGCCGTCAGTGGCGAAGCACCAAGACTCGCCGCCGCACGCACCAGATTGTGGTTAAAGCCCTGCAACGTCGCCGACACTGTGATGATCACAAACGGCACGCCCAGCACCGCATGCACGACGATCAGCGAGAAGAAGCTATTACCCAGGCCCAATGGCGCAAAAAACAGATAGCTCGCCACACCAATGATCACCACTGGCACCACCATCGGCGAAATCACCAGCGCCATCACCAGCGCTTTACCGGGGAAGTCGCCACGGGTCAGGCCAATCGCTGCGAGCGTACCGAAGATCATCGCCAGCACCGTCGCCGCCGGGGCGACGATGATGCTGTTCTTCAGCGCGCGCATCCATTCCGCCGAGGCGAAGAAGTCGTGATACCACTGCAGCGAGAAGCCTTGCAGCGGATAGACCAGAAAACTGCCCGAGTTGAACGACAGCGGAATGATCACCAGCACCGGCAGAATCAGGAACAACAGAATCAGGCCGCAGAGAATCCGCAGGCTGTAGAACCACACCCGTTCGATGGGCGACATGTAAGGACTCAGCATCTCGAATTCCCCTTAGCTCAGGCGCAGGCGACTGGCGCCCACCAGCCAGCTGTAAATCAGATAAAGCACCACGGTCGCCAGCAACAACAGCCCGCCCAGCGCGGTGGCCATGCCCCAGTTGATGCTGGTGTTGGTGTAGAAGGCGACGAAGTAGCTGACCATTTGATCGTTCGGGCTGCCGAGCAGCGCCGGGGTGATGTAGTAGCCGATGGCGAGGATGAACACCAGCAGACAACCGGCGCCGACACCGGCGTAGGTCTGCGGGAAGTACACCCGCCAGAAACTGGCGAACGGGTGGCAGCCGAGGGAAATTGCGGCGCGCATGTAGGTCGGCGAGATGCCTTTCATCACGCTGTAGATCGGCAGGATCATGAACGGCAGCAGGATGTGCACCATCGAGATGTACACACCGGTGCGGTTGAACACCAGTTCCAGCGGTTTATCGATGATGCCCATGGCCATCAGGCCGCTGTTGATCAGACCGCCCGATTGCAACAGCACGATCCATGCGGCGACGCGCACCAGAATCGAGGTCCAGAACGGCAGCAGCACCAGAATCATCAGCAGGTTGCTTTGCCGCGATGGCAGGTTCGCCAGCAGGTACGCCAACGGATAAGCCAGCAGCAGGCAGATCACGGTGATGACCAGGCCCATCCAGAACGTGCGGGCGAAGATGTCGAGGTAGATCGCCTGATCCGGGGTCGCCGGGGCGATTTCGCCGAGGTCGTCGATGCGGTGATCGACGGACGCCAGCAGGTAATAAGGTGTGATGCTGCTGGTGTTGCGTTTCACCGCCTGCCAGTAGGCGGGGTCGCCCCAACGTTCGTCGAGTGCTTCGAGGGCTTCTTTATAAGAGGCCGGTTCGCTGGCGAAGGGCAGCGCCCGGGCGGTTTTGGTCAGCAGGCTGCGATAGCCGGCCAACTCCATGTTCAAGCGCTTGGACAGATCGCCCAGCGTCTGGTTTTTGCGCGCTTCGGCGAGGTCTTCGCCGGCGGCTTTGTAGACGGGTTCAGCGGGCAGGCCACGGCCATCCCAACTGGCGATGACTGCCACGGTGCGCGGCATGCCGCCGACCACTTCGGGGTTGCCGACGCTTTTGTAGAGCAGCGCCACGATCGGCACCAGAAACACCAGCAGCAGAAACAGCACCAGCGGCGCAATCAGCGCTTGAGCCTTCCAGCGGTTGACCCGCTCGGCGCGCTTGAGCTTCTGCTTCAAGGTGGGGCTGCTGCCCTCGTTCAGGGGAACGGCGATGGCCATGACGTACTCCGCAAATCTTTGATCGTTACAGAGGTGGTGAAGACCACCTCGAACTTTTGCTACTGATCGTTCCCACGCTCCGCGTGGGAATGAATCCAGTGACGCTCTGCGTCACACAGGGACGCTCTGCGTCCCGGGCGGCATTCCCACGCAGAGCGTGGGAACGATCATCCGGTGCACTGTCGGCCCGTGTGACGTGCTTATTTCGCAGCCCAGGAGTTGAAGCGCTGCTCCAGTTGCTCGCCGTTGTCAGCCCAGAAGCTGACGTCGATCTGCACCTGGTTGGCGATGTTTTCCGGAGTCGTCGGCATGTCTTTCAGGACATCCTTGGCCAGCAGCGGTACGGCTTGGGTGTTGGCCGGGCCGTAGGCGATGTTTTCCGAGTAGGTCTTCTGCTGTTGCGGCTGCACCGAGTAGGCGATGAATTTCTTCGCAGCTTCCGCGCGCTTGGCGTCCAGACCTTTCGGGATGGCCCACGCGTCGAAGTCGTAGATACCGCCGTTCCATACCACTTTCAGGTTGGATTCTTTCTGCACGGCAGCGATGCGACCGTTGTAGGCCGAGCTCATCACTACGTCACCGGAAGCGAGGTATTGCGGCGGTTGCGCGCCGGCTTCCCACCACTGGATATTCGGTTTCAGCTCATCGAGTTTCTTGAACGCGCGATCCTGGCCACCCTTGCTCGCCAACTCTTTGTAGACGTCTTTCGGCGCCACACCATCGGCCATCAGAGCGAATTCGAGGGTGTACTTGGCACCTTTACGCAGGCCACGTTTGCCCGGGAATTTCTTCGTGTCCCAGAAATCCGCCCAACTGGTCGGTGCGGTTTTCAGCTTGTCGGCGTTGTAAGCCAGTACGGTCGACCAAACGAAGAAACCTACGCCGCACGGCTGGATCGCGCCTTTGACGTAATCTTCGGTTTTGCCGAACAGCGCCGGGTCGAGTTGTTCGAACATGTCTTCGTCGCAGCCACGGGACAGTTCTGGCGATTCAACTTCCACCAGGTCCCACGACACGCTCTTGGTGTCGACCATGGCTTTGACCTTGGCCATTTCGCCGTTGTATTCGCCGGCGACGATCTTGCCGTTGCCCGCCGCTTCCCACGGTGCATAGAAGGCTTTGACTTGCGCCGCCTTGTTCGCCCCGCCAAACGACACCACGGTCAAATCCGGGCCAGCGGCCATTGCGCTGGCCGCACCCATCAGGCCCAGGGTCAGGGCGGTGAACTTCAGGGATCTCAACATTTATTGTTCTCTCCACGTGCAGGGTTGGTGTTGGTATTGCCGGGGCGATTAATGCGCCTCTAGAAGTGGATCAAGCGCGCGAACGTGCTCGACCTGCCAGCCAAGCGGTACCACGTCACCGACGGCGAGCGCGGGATCGAGCTCGGCAATCGGTTGTTTCACGAAGAAGTCGGTCTTGCCACAGACTTCCAGGCGCACCCGGACGTGGTCGCCCAGATAGATGAATTCCGCCACCCTCCCTGAGAAGCGGTTGACGCATTGATCGCTGGAACCGTTGAGGCTGACGCGCTCGGGACGGATCGACAGGGTCACCGGTTCGCCGGTCTTGCCGACGTTGACCGCCAGCGCCTCGACCTTTTCGCCTCGGCCCAACTCGACCACGCAGCGCTCGCCGTTCTGGCTGAGCAGACGACCGTTGAGGCGGTTGTTCTCACCGATGAAGTTGGCGACGAAAGTGTTTTTCGGTTCTTCGTAAAGGCTGCGTGGCGGCGCGATCTGCTGGATTTCACCTTGATGGAATACCGCAACGCGGTCGGACATAGTCAGCGCTTCACCCTGATCGTGAGTTACATAGACCACGGTCACGCCAAGGCGCTGGTGCAGATGTTTGATTTCCATCTGCATGTGTTCACGCAGTTGTTTATCGAGGGCGCCTAGGGGTTCGTCCATCAGCACCAGTTGCGGCTCGAACACCAGCGCGCGGGCCAGTGCCACACGCTGCTGCTGACCGCCGGACAGCTGCGCCGGGTAGCGCGAGGCGAACGCGTCGAGCTGAACCATGCTGAGGACTTTCTTCACCCGGTCACTGACATCGCTTTTGTTCAGGCCACGGACGGTCAGCGGGAAGGCGAGGTTTTCCGCCACGGTCATGTGCGGGAACAGCGCGTAGTTCTGGAACACCATGCCGATGTCGCGCTTGTGCGGCGGCACGTTGTTGATCGAGCGCCCGGCCAGCAGAATTTCGCCGGCGGTCGGTGTTTCGAAACCGGCGAGCATCATCAGGCTGGTGGTCTTGCCGGAACCGGACGGCCCGAGCAGGGTGAGAAATTCGCCTTTGCGAATGTCCAGGTTGAGGTCTTTGACGATCAGGTTCTCGCCGTCGTAGCTCTTCTGCACTCCACGAAAGCTGACCAGCACATCACTGGCCCCTGCGTTTGTATCGACCTGGCTCATACCCACACCTTTGTTGTTGATGACTGCTTGTGGGTTAAGCCTAGTGGTTGCTGACAGGCGCGCAAATCGGGGCGCAGGAGAGAATCGCCTCAGCCGGATGGAAGGTTGGGGGTAGGGATTGCCCTACAAGGATGGCGCTAACAGGTAAGGCAGTGGCGAGGGTTGAGCTGCGAGCCGTAAGAACAAGCCAAAGCGCGTGTCGCTTATGGACATGCCCGAAATTTCCGGCGCTATGGAGATCCCCTGTAGGAGTGAGCCTGCTCGCGATAGCGGTGGATCAGTCACTGCAGTGTTGACTGAGAGAAAGCTATCGCGAGCAGGCTCACTCCTACATTTTGATCGCGGTGACTGTTAGAGGAGTTTGTGCTCCATCGCGTATTTGACCAGTTCAGCCAGCGAGGTGATGTTGAGCTTTTGCATCAGCCGCGCCTTGTGGGTGCTGATGGTTTTGCTGCTCAGCGCCAGTTGCTGGGCGATGTCGTTGACGTTGGCGCCTTGGGCCAGGCGCTCGAACACCGAGAATTCGCGTTCGGACAGCAACGAATGCAATGGCCGCGTGTCAGTCAGGCCGACTTCAAACACCATGCGGTCCGCCAGATCCGGATCGATATATCGCCCACCCGCCGCGACCTTGCGAATCGCCGTGAGCAACAGCGCCGGATCGCTGTCCTTGGTCGCATACCCGGCGGCGCCGACTTTTAATGCTCGCGCAGCCATCTGCGCTTCGTCGTGCATCGACAACACCAGAATCGCTGGCGGGTTGTTCAATGCACGGATGCGCGGGATCGCTTCGAGGCCGTTGACGCCGGGCATGGAGATGTCCAGCAACACAACCTCACACGGCACGCTGCGCAGGGTTTCGAGTAACTGTTCACCATTGCTCGCCTCCCCCACCACTTGCAGATCCTTGGCCAGGCCGATCAATTGCTTGATGCCTTCGCGGACGATGGTGTGGTCTTCGGCTACCAGTACACGGATCACTCGCACTCTCCTCGGTTGTTGTTTCTAAGGGCAAAAGATCGCAGCCTGCGGCAGCTCCTACATTGATCGCATTCCCCTGTAGGAGCTGCCGTAGGCTGCGATCTTCTAGCGATCCAAAGGTACCCAGACATTCAGACTGGTACCCTCCCCCGGCTCACTCTCCAGCTCCAACCGCCCGCCCATGATCAACACCCGCTCACGCATGCCGACCAGACCAAACGAAGTCGGCCGACTGGCAGCGGCGACAAATCCTACGCCATCATCACTGACCGTCAGACACAATTCGTCGCCTTCCAGCGCCAGTGTCAGCTCCACAGTATGCGCCTGAGCATGGCGCATCACGTTGGTCAGCGCTTCCTGCAAAATCCGGAACAGGCCAATTGCCTTGGCATCACTGAGCGCCGGCAGATTGTCCGGCACCTGCACCAGACACGGGATCTGTGTGCGCGCCTCAAATCGGCGCGCCTGCCATTCGATCGCCGAGGCAATCCCGGCGTCGAGAATCGGCGGTCGCAGCGCCGTCGCCACATCGCGCACCAACTGGAACAGCTGGGCGATCAGGCGCTTCATGCTGTTCAATCGCTCGTTCAGACCGGGGTCGAGTTGCGCGTAGGCCAATTCGCACATCGATGTCTCCAGTTTCAGCACCGTAAGCATCTGCCCTAACTCATCGTGAACCTCGCGGGCAATCCGCGCCTTCTCTTCTTCACGCACGCTCTCAAGGTGCGCCGACAGTTCGCGCAACTGCTCACGGGATGCCGCCAGCTCAAGCTCGATACGCTTGCTCTCGGTGATGTCCCAGACGATGCCATCCCAAACGTAGGCGCCATCCTCCAGTTGACGGGTAATCGCCTTGATTTCTGCCCAGCGTTGCTCGCCCTGACGCGTGAGGATTCGACCCTGCCATGACCAGTCGCTGTCGGTGTCCAGCGCCTGATCCTGAGTGCGGTGGTAACTGGCCTTGTCATCCGGATGCACCAGACTGCGCAGGCCCATGTCGCGATGAGCAATAACGGCCGGCGCGTAACCGACCAGGCTTTCGCTGCCTTCACTGATGTAGGCAAAGTCGATCTGCCCGGTCACCGGCGCGCGCTCCAGCCGGAAAACCAGCCCCGGCACATTCGCCGCGATGCCTTGCAGGCGTGCCTCGCTCTCCTGCAAAGCCGCCAGCGCGCGACGGCGTTCGGTGACGTCAGTGAGATAAACCACCAGGTATTCGCTGTCGCGAAAGCGCAGAAAACTCAGCGACACGTCCGCCGGCAAAACACTGCCATCGGCGCGCACGCAACTGGTCTCGAAACTCAGCGGCCCCTCTTCACTGGCCCGCGCGCGTTTCCACAGATTGAGCCAGCGATCCATGTGCAGGCCCGGCTCGAAGTCGATCAGCGGTCGCTCGATCAGTCCGCCCGAGGGATAACCGAGCATGACTTCGGCGGCACGGTTGGCGTAACGCACATGGCTGTCCCAATTCACCCAGAGAATGCCGACGGTGCTTTGATCGATGGAAAACTGTGTCAGCCGCAAGGCTTCTTCGCTGGCGGCGCGCAAGGCGATGTCTTCTCGGGCGGCGAGCAAGCGCTGTTCAAGGCTGTGCTGCTGGCGTCGTTGCCAGAACACAATGGCCACGCAACTGAACAGCATCACCGCGAACAACAGGCTGAGGTTCTGCCAGAACCCCGGCGACTCCGACAGTCGCGGGTATTTCGGTTGCAGCCATTGATTGTGCAACTGCTCCAGATCCTTGGCCGGGATAGCGCGTAAAGCACTCTGGACGATGCCGGCCAGTTCCGGCCAATCGCGGCGCGAGGCGACCCGCAACAACTGCGGCAGACCGATATCACCGACCACCACCAGTTCGGCGAACTCCGGCTCTGCCGACAGACGCCCGAGCTGCGCCTCATCGACCACCGCGTAAGCCGCCTGCTGACTCAACAGCAACTGCAGCGCCTGACGCTCCAGCGGCACGCCTTGCAGGTTCAGATGTGGGTAGGTGCCGCGCAGATAATCGGCCGTGTTACTCGGCATCCGCACCGCCACGCGAGTCTGGCTGTCGAGTTTTTCCAGATCGACGACAGCGCCGCCCTTCTGATCGCTGACAATCAGTTGCGGCACGCGCATGTACGGATCGGAAAACTGCCACAGGCGCAGTGCGCTCGGGGTCTGACTCAGGCCTGGAGCGATGTCGATCTCGCCTTCGCGCAGCGCCGTTTCCAGTTGCGCCAGGTCCTGGAAATTGCGCCAGCTCAGTTCGACGTTGAGCGCCTTGGCCAGCAACTTCATCAACTCGACGTTGGCCCCCGACAGCCGCTGCAGGCGTCGATCGTAGGTTGCATACGGCGCCTGCAACACCAGACCGACGCGCAACTCATTGTGTTGCGCCAGCCATTGCTGCTGGCTCGCCGACAACTGCGCCGCGTGTGTCGGTGGCGCAGGCGCCGCCCAGCCCATCAAGGGAAACCACAAACAGCCGATAACCCACAGGCAGCAAAATCGCTTCATTGAAGTCTCATACACTGACAAATTCTGACCAACCCATTAGGCTGCCGGGATACTTTCTGGCCTGGAATAACCGATGCCCTCTGTCTACCGCCTGGCAATGCCAGCATTGTGCCTGTCGCTGATCCTGCCTTGTGCGTTTTCCGTCGAAGCCGCCGATCCGGCACCTGCCGCCGCCACGGAAAAACCTGCCGAAGAAAAACCCGCCGAACGCCAGCCACTGCTTGAGCGTAGTCAGGAAGAGGCGGCCGCACTGGAACGTAAGGTCCCGGCGCAAGAACAGCAACAATTGCAGGCGGGCAGCGACACATTTCCCGCCCTGTGGAACCCGGCCAACACCGCCGAGCCCAAGGGCGCAGTGATCATCATCCCCGGCGCGGGCGAAACCGCTGACTGGCCGCAGGCAATCGGCCCATTGCGGCGCAAATTGCCGGACGCCGAGTGGAGCAGCCTGAGTATCACTCTGCCCGATCTGCAAAGCGATGCCATCGCCCCGCGGGTGATCGAGCCCGCCGCTGCGCCGAAAGCGCCGGAAACAGGCAGCAAGGATGCCACCACCGCACAGCCGATCGAGCAAGCCGCTGGCGGTGAAGCCGAAGTGGCCGATCAAGTGGTCGCCGAAACCACTGAAGAGCAGTCCAAGGCTGACGCCGAGCGAATCTTCGCGCGCATCGACGCGGCGATTGCCTACGCCGAGCAACAGAGCGCGCGCAGCATTGTCGTACTTGGACACGGTACTGGCGCCTATTGGGCCGCACGCTACCTGAGCGAAAAACAAACGGCGCAAATCGAAAAGTTTGTCATGGTCGATGCGCAGGCACCCGCCAAGGCCAAGCCGCAACTGGTTGAACTGACGCCGACACTGAAGCTGCCGACTGCGGATATTTTCTACATGGACAAACCGCTGGATCGCAACGCCGCGCTGGAGCGCATGCAGGCGAACAAGCGCTTGAAGACCTCGGCGTTCAGCCAGGTCGCGCTCAAGGCGCTGCCGGATAACAAGGCTGAACAGGAACAATTGTTCCGCCGGGTGCGCGGCTGGTTGAATCCGCAGAGCACGGACTGACCGTTAAACCGCGTCGCCCCCTTCGCGAGCAGGCTCGCTCCCACAATGGTTTGTATACGCAGATCCAGTGTGGGAGCGAGCCTGCTCGCGAAGGGGCCAGCGCAGTCGCTACATCTAACGGTTAGCGAAAATCCCGCCGCTCACGAACCAACGTGTAGGCATTGTGCAACTCCCGGGTTTTCTCGGTCGCCTCCCGCACCTGCGCCGCCGTTGCGCCGGTGCCGGCAATCTTGTCCGGGTGATGCCGGCTCAACAGCCGCCGGTACGCCCGTTTGATCTGCGCCGGCTCACTGGTCGCCGATACCCCAAGCAATTTCATTGCTTCCTGATAACTCACCGCCGCACTGACGATCGGGCGCTTGCCCGGCTCGTAATCACTGGCCAGTGCCTGCACCTGCTGCGTCGTCCAGCCCAGCCACTTGCCCCACTGCGCCAGCAACTCACGCTCGCTGACACCCGCGCGACCATCGGCCCAGACCATTCGCCAACAGGCGCGCAATACACCTTCGGCAGCATGCGGTTGCGCACTCAGACGCTTCAGATAACCGCGAAGATGATCGCTGCCGGACTTGCCGCGATTGAACGCGGCAATTGCACGGCGCGTCGCCGGCTCGCTCATTTCCAGCGCGCGCATCTCGTTGCGCGCCTGCTGGATATGCCCGTCGGTGACCCGACCGTCGCTCTTGGCCAGACGCCCAAGCAGCACAAACAACAACTCGTCATTGCGCAGCATTGGCCGCCCGCCGAGCTTCTCGCGCAAATGCCCCCAGCTCTGCAAATGCAGACGCCGATCCAGCGCCTGCCCCAACAATGCCCCAAGCATGGCCCCCGGAATGCTGGCAATCGCAAAACCCGCTCCGGCTCCAATCAGAGTCCCTGGCCACAACATGTCAGCGACTCGCTTCTATCAAGGTTTCAGCTTCGGCGAGACGCTCGTGGGTGCCGACATCCACCCAGTGACCCTTTAGCCGCTCGCCAGTGACTTCACCGTTCGCCATGGCTTTGCGCAATAACGGCGCGAGTTTGAAAGCACCGTCTACACACCCGTCGAACAGTTGCGGATGCAGCACAGCGATGCCGCTGTAAGTCAAAGTCGCCGCGTCCGGCTGGCCGTCGAACACTTGCCCGTCGATCAGAGAAAAGTCGCCGGTGGGGTGATGCGCCGGATTGTCCGCCAGCACCAGATGCGCCAGACCATTAATCGGCTGGTGCAGCACGCTGAAGTCGTAATCGGTCCAGATATCACCGTTGACCACCAGAAACGCATCATCGCCGAGCAACGGCAGCGCACGGAAAATCCCGCCGCCGGTTTCCAGTGGCTCGCCTTCCGGCGAGTACTCGATGCTTACGCCGAATTGCGAACCGTCGCCTAGATAATCTTCGATCTGCTGACCGAGCCACGCATGGTTGATGACGATCTCGTTGAAGCCGGCTGCCGCGAGGGCGCGCAGGTGATACTCGATCAACGGCACGCCGCCGGCACGCACCAGCGGTTTTGGAGTGGTCAGGGTCAGCGGGCGCATGCGCTCGCCTTTGCCCGCCGCCAGAATCATTGCCTTCATACTGTTGCTCCACCCCGCAGGCTGGTGAACAGCGCTTGCAGCTCGGCCAGCTCAGGACGACGGGCAGTCACTGCTTCTATATAGGAGAAGAAGCGCGGCACGTCGGCCAGGTAACGCGGCTTGCCGTCGCGATGACAGATGCGCGCGAAAATGCCGATCACTTTCAGGTGACGCTGCACGCCCATCAGGTCGCTGGCGCGCAGGAAGTCTTCGAAGTCCGGCTGCACCGGAATGTTCAGCGCCGAGGCTTGCTGCCAGTAACTTTCCAGCCAGCCACGCACGCGCTCTTCAGGCCAACTGAGGAAGGCGTCCTTGAACAGGCAGGTCACGTCGTAGGTCACCGGGCCGTAAACGGCATCCTGAAAATCCAGCACGCCAGGGTTCGGCTCGCTGAGCATCAGGTTGCGCGGCATGTAGTCGCGGTGCACCAGGACTTTCGGCTGGGCCAGGGCGCTGTTGATCAACAGATCGCTGACACGCTGCCATTGCTGCTGCTGGGCCGTATCGAACTCGACGCCGAGTTCACGCTTCACGTACCACTCGGGGAACAGTTCCAGTTCACGGCGCAGCAACGCAACGTCATAACTCGGCAACGGTGCCACCATCGGCAACTGCTGAAAAGCCAGCAGCGCTTGCAGGGCATCGCTGAACAATTGCTCGGCATTTTCGCCATCGATCACGTCGAGATAGGTCTTGTTGCCCAGGTCATTGAGCAAAAGAAATCCACGATCGAGGTCTTCGGCATAAATTTTTGGCACATTTATTCCGGATTTCGCCAGCAAAAACGCGATATCCACGAACGGTTTGCAGTTTTCCTGCGGTGGTGGCGCGTCCATCACGACAAAGCTGCGACCGGCTCCTTCCCAACGGAAGTAGCGGCGGAAACTCGCGTCGCTACTGGCCGCAGTCAACGTGGCCGGGGGCACGGCGCCCCAACCCTGATCTGCAAAAAGGATTGCCAACTGCTCATCGAGCCAAACTTTCAGGTGTTGCAAGCGTACATCTTGGTCAGGCATTGCAAGGGTCTCCGACGGCGCTAGCCGTCAAGCGGGTCATGCTTTATTATCCAGCATCTTTTTCAGACCATCGAGAGGCGTGCGGCCCACACCGCGGGCAGATGGCACGCAGGAAGCCCGGACTAATAAGATGGCATTGAAATCCCCCGCGTTTCGTAAAAAATTTCCGTTGTTGGTAACCGGCAGTCTGCTGGCTATGCAACCTCTGGCCAGTCAATTCGTTGTCGCCGCCGAGCAGTATGACTGCTCCGTCTCGGCTTCGGGTGGTTGGGCCTGTGCGCCCAAGACGTCGGCAGCAGCATTGCCGCCACGTCCAGTGCACGAGGGCAGTGCCATCAGCGCCACCGGCGACGCCCCGGCCGAAAATGGTTCGGTTGCCGACACAGGCCCTAAAACGGCACTGGTCACCGAAGCCAAAGGCCGTGGCCTGAAATCCCGTAGCGAAGACTTCAGTCATCTCGACTGGGTTCCGCGCGAGAAACTCACCGCCGCCCAACTGGCCGAGACCGGTCCGTACTGCTCTGGTGCCTACATCGAGCCGACTCGTCCTGGCATGAATGACAAGACGAATAAAAGCGATGCTCCGACCTTTATCGGCGCAAAAGCTTCGCGCTATAACACCGATGATCAAGTTGGCACCCTGGCCGGTGATGTTGTCCTGCGTCAGGGCAGCATGCAGGTCGAGTCCGATGAAGCGAGCCTGTACCAGGCCGAGAGCCGCGCCGAACTCAATGGCGATGTGCGCATCCGTGACAACGGCGCGCTGATCGTCGGCGATCACGCCGATGTACAGCTCGACACCGGTGAAGCCAAGGTCGACAACGCCGAATACGTGATGCACAAGTCGCGCATCCGCGGTAACGCGCTGTACGCCAAGCGTGCCGAGAACGCGATCATCCGCTTGAAGGACGGCACGTACACCACGTGCGAACCGAACAGCAACGCCTGGCAGCTCAAGGGCAACAACATCACCTTGAACCCGGCGACCGGTTTCGGTACTGCGACCAACGTGACACTGCGGGTCAAGGACATTCCGATCCTGTACACGCCGTACATCTACTTCCCGATCGACGACCGTCGCCAGTCGGGCTTCCTGCCGCCGACCATCGGCACCGGCAGCGATACCGGCTTCATGCTGGTCACTCCGTACTACTTCAACCTGGCGCCGAACTACGATGCCACGTTGTATCCGCGTTACATGAGCAAACGCGGCATGTTGGTGGAAGGCGAATTCCGTTACCTGACCAAGTCGAGTGAAGGCCAGTTCGGTGCGGCGTATCTGAACGACGAAGATACTGATCGCAGCAAACAGACCGACTACGAAAAGAATCGCTACATGTACAACTGGCAGCACAAGGGCGGTCTCGACTCCCGTGTGCTCACTCAGGTTGACTACACCAAGATCAGTGATCCGTACTACTTCCAGGATCTGACCACTGACCAGATTGGCGTGAAGAGCGAAGACTTCGTCAACCAGCAGGGTTCGGTGACTTACCGTGGCGACAGCTACACCGCTCGACTGAACGCTCAGGCGTATCAGCTGGCGACCGTGTCGAACATCACCCCGTATGACCGTCTGCCGCAGATCACCTTCAATGGTCGGCTGCCGTATCACCCGGAAGGCCTGAACTTCGATTACGAGACCGAACTGGTTCGTTTTGATCGTGATCTGGAAAACGGCAACTTCACCAATGAAGACGGCACTGTCGAGTCCCGCCTCGACAACAACGTTACCGGCTTGGCTCGCGCCAACGGCGACCGTCTGAATCTGAAGCCAGGTGTGAGCCTGCCGATGAACTGGACTTATGGCTTCCTGAAGCCGTCGCTCAAGTATCAGTACACTCAGTACCAGCTTGATCTCGACGGCACCGGCAAGTCGCAGATTGCTGCTCAGACTGCCGAACAGCAGAAGATCAACGGCAAGTTCGACAGCAATCAGAACCGTGGCGTACCGATTGCCAGCATCGACAGCGGCCTGTACTTCGACCGCAACACGTCGTTCTTCGGCAAGAACTACCGCCAGACCCTGGAGCCGCGCCTGTTCTACCTCTACGTACCTGAGGTTGATCAAGAAGACATTCCAGTGTTCGACACCAGCGAATACACCTTCAACTACGCCTCGCTGTTCCGCGACAACCGCTTCTCCGGCTCCGACCGTGTCGGTGACGAGAACAAACTGTCGCTGGGCGTAACCAGCCGCTGGATCGAAGACGACGGTTTCGAACGTCAACGCATCAGCGTCGGTCAGGCGTTGTACTTCAAGGATCGTGAAGTACAGCTGCCGGGTATCGATGCGAAAACCCGCGACGATGCCCAGGCCAATGTCTCGCCTTACGCCCTGGAATACGAATATCGCTGGAACCGCGATTGGCGGACCACGGCCGACTACAACTGGGATCCGGACAGCCGCAGCCCACGTTCCGGCAGCGCGATGTTCCACTACCAGCCGGAAGACAACCCGAACAAGGTCGTCAACCTCGGCTATCGCTATCGCAACGACCAGGTTCGTTACGACCAGAACACCGGTAAATGGTCGGTGGGTGGTGGTGACTATGGCACCCCGGGCCAACCGAACTACGTGAAGGACTACTACAAGATCCAGCAGCATGACTTCTCGGTCATCTGGCCGATCGTTCCGCAGTGGAGCGCGATCAGCCGCTGGCAGTACGACTACAACCGCAACCGTACGCTGGAAGCCTTCGGTGGTTTCGAATATGACAACTGCTGCTGGAAACTGCGCCTGATCAACCGTTACTGGGTCAGCTATGACGAATTCAGTCAGAACGCCCCGGAAAACGAAAAAGGCGACCACGGCGTCTTCCTCCAAATTGTTCTGAAGGGACTCGGCGGCCTTACCGGCGCCAAGGTAGAGAGCTTCCTCGACAAAGGCATCCAAGGTTATCGTCAACGTGAAGACCAAGCTTTCTGATTGTCTGCGCCCGCTGATGCTGGGCGCGCTGTTCCTGGGTACGGCGGCCAACGCCGCCGTACAGTCCATCGATAAAGTGGTAGCGATCGTCGATAACGACGTGGTCATGCAGAGCCAACTGGACCAGCGCGTCCACGAAGTTCAGCAGACCATCGCCAAGCGTGGGGGTGGTTTGCCACCACCAGGCGTGCTGGATCAACAGGTGCTTGAGCGCCTGATCGTCGAGAACCTGCAATTGCAGATCGGCGAGCGTTCCGGCATCCGTATCACCGATGAAGAGCTGAACCAGGCTGTCGGTACGATTGCCCAGCGCAATAATATGACAGTGGATCAATTCCGCGCCGCTCTGGCTCGCGATGGTCTGTCTTATGACGACGCTCGTGACCAGATCAAACGCGAAATGGTCATCAGCCGTGTGCGTCAGCGTCGTGTGGCAGAACGCATTCAGGTATCCGAGCAGGAAGTGAAAAACTTCCTCGCCTCCGACCTCGGCAAGATGCAACTGTCCGAAGAGCTGCACCTGGCCAACATCCTGATCCCGACGCCGGAAAGCGCCAACTCTGACGCCATTCAGAGCGCTGCCCGTCAGGCCATGGAGGTTTACCAGCAACTCAAGCAAGGCGCCGACTTCGGTCAAATGGCCGTTGCCAAGTCCGGCAGCGACAACGCTCTGGAAGGCGGCGACATGGGCTGGCGTAAAGCCGCGCAACTGCCACCGCCGTTCGATCGCGAGCTGAGCAGCATGGCGGTTGGCGACATCACTCAGCCTGCACGCACTCCAGGTGGTTTCATCATCCTGAAGCTGCTGGCCAAACGTGGTGGCGAAGCGCAGATGCGTGACGAAGTGCATGTCCGCCACATCCTCGTCAAACCAAGTCCGATCCGTGACGAAGCCAAGACTCAGGCGCTGGTGCAATCGCTGTACGAGCGCATCCTGGCCGGTGAAGATTTCGCCGAACTGGCGAAGAACTACTCCGAAGACCCGGGTTCGGCCCTCAACGGCGGTGACCTGAACTGGATCGATCCGAACGCACTGGTGCCGGAATTCCGCGAAGTGATGGCCAAGACCCCACAAGGTCAGCTGTCCAAGCCATTCCAGACCCAATACGGCTGGCACGTTCTGGAAGTCCTTGGCCGCCGCGCCACCGACAGCACTGAACAAGCTCGCGAGCAACAAGCCATGACCGTACTGCGTAACCGCAAATACGACGAAGAGCTGCAAACCTGGCTGCGTCAGATCCGTGACGAAGCGTACGTAGAGATCAAACTCCCTGGTGCAGACCAGGCAGCGCAGTGAACCCCCAGCGTTTCGCGCTGACACCCGGCGACCCAGCCGGCATCGGTCCCGACCTGTGCCTGCTGCTCGCCTCGCAAGCCCAGCCACATCCCCTGATTGCCATTACCAGCCGCGACCTGCTCAAAGAGCGGGCCGCGCAGCTGGGGCTGGCCGTCAACTTGCTGGAGGTCGGCCCTGATCACTGGCCGAAGGCCCCGGCGCCTGCGAACAGCCTGTACGTCTGGGATACACCGCTCAGCGCCCCCGTGGTTGCCGGGCAACTGGACAAGGCCAACGCCGCGTTCGTCCTCGAAACCCTGACCCGCGCCGGCAATGGCTGCCTCAACGGCGACTTCGCCGGGATGATCACTGCGCCTGTGCACAAGGGCGTGATCAACGAATCGGGCATCGCGTTCTCCGGGCACACGGAATTTCTCGCTGACCTGACCCACACCGCACAGGTCGTCATGATGCTGGCGACACGCGGTTTGCGCGTTGCACTGGTCACCACTCACCTGCCCCTGCGTGACATCGCCGATGCGATCACGCCAGAGCGCCTGGAGCGGGTCACGCGGATTCTGCACAGCGAACTGCAAAACAAATTCGGCATCGCCCGGCCACGCATCCTCGTCTGCGGGCTCAACCCGCACGCGGGTGAAGGCGGACATCTGGGCCATGAAGAAATCGACATCATCGAACCCACCTTAGAGCGCCTGCGCAGCGAGGGCATGGACCTTCGTGGCCCGCTGCCCGCCGACACTCTGTTTACCCCCAAATATCTGGAGCACTGCGACGCAGTGCTGGCGATGTACCACGACCAGGGCTTGCCTGTGCTCAAGTACAAAGGCTTCGGCGCTGCCGTCAACGTGACCCTGGGTTTGCCAATCATCCGCACGTCGGTCGACCATGGCACCGCCCTGGACCTGGCCGGCAGCGGCAAGATCGACACCGGCAGCCTGCAAGTCGCCCTGGAAACCGCCTACCAGATGGCCGAGACCCGTTTATGACCGAGCAATACCAACACAAGGCGCGCAAACGCTTTGGCCAGAACTTCCTGCACGATGCCGGCGTCATCGATCGCATCCTGCGCTCCATCAGTGCCAAGTCTGGAGACCGCCTGCTGGAAATCGGCCCGGGCCAGGGCGCACTGACTGCCGGTTTGCTCAACTCCGGCGCGCAACTGGACGTGGTGGAACTGGACAAGGATCTGATCCCGATCCTCAATCAGCAGTTTGCCGGCAAGAGCAACTTCAACCTGCATCAGGGCGATGCGCTGAAGTTCGACTTCAACACGCTCAATGCCGCGCCGAACAGCCTGCGTGTGGTCGGCAACCTGCCTTACAACATCTCGACGCCGCTGATTTTTCACCTGCTGAACAACGCCGGCATCATTCGCGACATGCACTTCATGCTGCAGAAAGAAGTGGTCGAACGCCTCGCTGCTGGCCCGGGCGGTGGTGACTGGGGTCGTCTGTCGATCATGGTTCAGTACCACTGCCGCGTGGAACATCTGTTCAATGTCGGCCCCGGCGCGTTCAACCCGCCGCCGAAAGTCGACTCGGCGATCGTTCGCCTGGTGCCGCACGCCGTACTGCCGCACCCGGCCAAGGATCACAAGTTGCTGGAGCGCGTCGTGCGCGAAGCGTTCAACCAGCGCCGTAAAACCCTGCGCAACACGCTCAAGCAATTGCTCAGCAATGCCGAGATCGAAGCCGCTGGTGTCGATGGCAGCCTGCGTCCGGAGCAACTGGACCTGGCCGCGTTCGTACGCTTGGCTGACCAACTCGCCATACAGGTTCCGGCCTCCCCCGCCGCCGACTGACAAGCGATGAGCGCTATCGGGCAGGACGCCACTCTGGTTTACTGCCCGATACTTGCCTAGACTGATTCCCCATCAGCTACGCCCCGCGTTCCGCTTCGTTTAAGGCCCCTTGCATGTCCGATTCCCGTTACCAGGTCGATGTCAGTGTCGTTACCCGCTATCTGGCAGACCAATCGCAACCCGAGCACGACCGCTTCGCCTTCGCCTACACCATCACCGTGCAGAACAATGGCGAGCAGCCCGCGCGCCTGATGTCGCGACATTGGGTGATCACCGATGGTGACGGCCATGTCGAAGAGGTGCGCGGCGCCGGTGTCGTCGGCCAGCAACCGCTGATCGATGCGGGCCAGAGCCATACCTACAGCAGCGGCACGGTGATGACCACCAAGGTCGGCACCATGCAGGGCACCTACGAAATGGTCGCCGACGACGGCAAGCATTTCGACGCCATCATCAAACCTTTCCGTCTGGCGGTGCCCGGAGCCTTGCACTGATGGCGACGTATGCTGTCGGCGACCTGCAGGGCTGCCTCGAACCGCTGAAATGCCTGCTCAGGCAGGTGGCGTTCGACCCCAAGCTTGATCGTCTGTGGCTGGTCGGCGATCTGGTCAACCGTGGCCCGCAATCGCTGGAAACCCTGCGTTTTCTCTATGGCATGCGTGAGTCGCTGGTCTGCGTGCTCGGCAACCATGACCTGCATCTGCTGGCGGCGGCGAAAAACATCGAGCGCCTGAAGAAGTCGGACACCTTGCGCGAGATTCTCGAGGCACCGGACAGCGCCGAGTTGCTTGAGTGGTTACGCCAGCAAAAGCTGATGCATTACGACGAGACTCGCGATGTCGCCATGGTGCATGCCGGCATTCCGCCGCAATGGTCGCTGAACCGCGCGCTGAAGTGCGCCGCCGAAGTCGAAAGCGCCCTGCGTGACGATAATCTGTTCCCCGCTTACCTCGACGGCATGTACGGCAACGATCCAGCGAAATGGGACAACGACCTCAAAGGTGTGACCCGCTTGCGCGTCATCACCAACTATTTCACGCGCATGCGCTTCTGCACCACCGAGGGCAAGCTCGACCTCAAGAGCAAGGAAGGCCTCGACACCGCGCCAGCGGGTTACAAACCGTGGTTCCAGCACAAGGAGCGCAAGACCAGGGGCCTGAGGATCATCTTCGGCCACTGGGCGGCCCTTGAAGGCAATATCCATGAGCCTGGCATCTCGGCGCTGGACACCGGTTGTGTCTGGGGCGGCAGCCTGACCCTGATGAACGTCGACAGCGGCGAACGCCTGTCGTGCAAATGCGACGAACACGGCGGTCTAGCTCAGACCGTCGCACCACTTATCCCCGAATCTTCGCCAGTCAGCGCACCGCGTTAGACTGCGCTTTCAGCCGAGCAACAGGAACCCGTCATGAGCGAATTCAAACGAATCCCCCCGGAACAGGCCCAGGCCCTGCGTGAACAAGGCGCGGTCGTCGTCGACGTCCGTGATCCGGCAACTTTTGCAGCGCTACACATCAGTGGTTCGAAGCATCTGGACAATCACTCGCTGCACGCCTTCATTCAGGGCGCTGACCTCGATGCCCCGACCGTGGTCGTCTGCTATCACGGTAATTCCAGCCAGGGCGCTGCGGCTTACCTGATCAGCCAAGGCTTTTCCGACGTCTACAGCATGGACGGCGGCTTTGAGCTGTGGCGTACGACGTATCCTGCGGAAACCGCGCAAGGCACCGCCGAATAATTTTTTTGCAACGCGCAGGCCCCGGCTGCCGTGGGCCTGCGCTGGCAGACGAACGGTCTTGCCACAACTAATTACGTATCTCGCCTTTACCTCCCGAATTCCCAACTATCCTTAAGCCCAGGCCATCCAAATCAGGGGAGAGCCGGTACACCGGCGCACGGGTCATCGGGAGTGACTTTCACGATTGTCGATCGTGGAAGTGTTCTGGGGGGTAAACAAACAGCCGCCAAAACGGTTGTTTGCCAGCATCGACTGAGTGATCCGGCGTCGGCTCCACGTATCGAGCGAGGTGACGTCATGAGTATCTTTAGCCACTTCCAACAACGCTTCGAGTCCACACGCCAGGAAGAACTCTCGCTGCAAGAGTACCTGGAGCTGTGCAAGAAAGACCGTAGCGCCTACGTTTCCGCCGCCGAGCGTCTATTGCTGGCAATCGGCGAGCCGGAATTGCTCGACACCTCGACCAATTCGAGGCTGTCACGCATCTTCTCCAACAAGGTGATCCGTCGCTATCCGGCCTTTGAAGACTTCCACGGGATGGAAGAATGCATCGACCAGATCGTCTCGTATTTCCGCCACGCCGCCCAAGGCCTGGAAGAGAAGAAACAGATCCTCTATCTGCTCGGCCCTGTCGGCGGCGGTAAATCGTCCCTGGCCGAAAAGCTGAAACAGTTGATCGAGAAAGTGCCCTTCTACGCGATCAAGGGCTCACCTGTATTCGAGTCGCCGCTGGGTCTGTTCAACGCCACCGAAGATGGCGCGATCCTCGAAGAAGACTTCGGTATCCCGCGGCGCTACCTGAACACCATCATGTCGCCATGGGCGACCAAACGCCTGGCCGAATTCGGCGGCGACATCAGCCAGTTCCGCGTGGTCAAGCTGTACCCGTCGATCCTCAACCAGATCGCGGTGGCCAAGACCGAACCGGGCGACGAGAACAACCAGGACATCTCGGCGCTGGTGGGCAAGGTCGATATCCGGAAACTCGAGGAATACCCACAGAACGACGCCGACGCTTATAGCTACTCCGGTGCGCTGTGCCGGGCCAACCAGGGCCTGATGGAATTTGTCGAAATGTTCAAGGCACCGATCAAGGTGCTGCACCCGTTGCTGACCGCGACACAGGAAGGCAACTACAACAGTACCGAAGGCCTCGGCGCGATTCCGTTCACCGGGATTCTGCTCGCTCACTCCAACGAATCGGAATGGCACACCTTCCGCAACAACAAGAACAACGAAGCGTTCATCGACCGGATCTACATCGTCAAAGTACCGTATTGCCTGCGCGTCAGCGACGAAGTGAAGATCTACGACAAACTGTTGTTCAACAGTTCTCTGGCCAAGGCCCATTGCGCGCCCGACACCCTGAAGATGCTCGCGCAGTTCACCGTGCTGTCACGCCTCAAGGAGCCGGAAAACTCCAACATCTATTCGAAAATGCGCGTCTACGACGGTGAGAACCTCAAGGACACCGATCCGAAGGCCAAGTCGATCCAGGAATACCGCGACTCGGCAGGTGTTGACGAAGGCATGAACGGTCTGTCGACCCGCTTCGCGTTCAAGATCCTCTCCAAGGTGTTCAACTTCGATCCGCATGAAATCGCCGCCAACCCGGTGCACCTGCTCTATGTGCTGGAACAGCAGATCGAACAGGAACAGTTCCAGGCCGAAACCCGCGAGCGCTACCTGCGCTACCTGAAGGAATACCTGGCACCGCGTTATATCGAATTCATCGGCAAGGAGATCCAGACCGCTTACCTCGAGTCTTACAGTGAGTACGGCCAGAACATCTTCGACCGCTACGTGCTGTACGCGGACTTCTGGATTCAGGATCAGGAATACCGCGATCCGGAAACCGGCGAGATCCTCAACCGCGTCGCGTTGAATGAAGAACTGGAAAAAATCGAGAAACCGGCCGGTATCAGCAATCCGAAGGATTTCCGCAACGAGATCGTCAACTTCGTCCTGCGCGCCCGGGCCAACAACAACGGCAAGAACCCGACCTGGCTCAGCTACGAAAAACTGCGCGTGGTCATCGAGAAGAAAATGTTCTCCAACACCGAGGATCTGCTGCCCGTCATCAGCTTCAACGCCAAGGCCAGCAAGGAGGACCAACAGAAGCACAACGACTTCGTCACTCGAATGGTCGAGCGCGGCTACACCGACAAACAGGTACGGCTTCTTTCCGAATGGTACCTGCGGGTACGGAAGTCGCAGTGAAGCAGCTGCAAGCTTCTAGCTACGAGCTGCAAGAACAAAGCGCGTAACCCACTGATGCCCGGGAACCTGCTTTTTCTTGCAGCTTGAAGCTCACAACTTGAAGCTGCCCGGAGGGCTTCCTATGAGTTATGTGATCGACCGACGTCTGAATGGCAAGAACAAGAGCACGGTGAACCGCCAGCGTTTCCTGCGGCGTTACCGTGATCACATCAAAAAGGCTGTCGAAGAGGCCGTCAGCCGCCGTTCCATTACCGATATGGAACACGGCGAGCAAATCAGCATTCCCGGTCGCGACATCGACGAACCGGTGCTTCACCACGGCCGCGGCGGCAAGCAGACCGTGGTTCACCCTGGCAACAAGGAATTCACCGCCGGCGAGCATATTGCCCGACCACCGGGCGGTGGTGGCGGACGCGGTCCGGGCAAGGCCGGTAATTCCGGCGAGGGCATGGACGAGTTCGTCTTCCAGATCACCCAGGAAGAATTCCTCGAATTCATGTTCGAAGACCTCGAATTGCCGAACCTGGTCAAACGCAACCTGAGCGGTACCGACACTTTCAAAACCGTGCGCGCCGGGATCAGTAACGAAGGCAACCCGTCCCGGATCAACATCATCCGCACCCTGCGTTCCGCCCATGCGCGGCGCATCGCCCTGTCCGGCAGCAGCCGGGCGAAGCTACGCGAAGTCAAAGAAGAACTTGAGCGACTAAGACGCGAAGAGCCGGACAATTTCGGCGATATTCAGGAACTCGAGGCGGAAATCGAAAAACTTAGCGCGCGCATCCATCGCGTGCCGTTCCTCGATACGTTCGACCTGAAATACAACTTGCTGATCAAACAACCGAACCCGAGCTCGAAAGCCGTGATGTTCTGCCTGATGGACGTTTCCGGGTCCATGACCCAGGCGACCAAGGACATTGCCAAACGCTTTTTCATCCTGTTGTACCTGTTCCTGAAACGGAACTACGACAAGATCGACGTGGTATTCATCCGCCACCACACCAGCGCCCGGGAAGTCGACGAAGAGGAGTTTTTCTATTCGCGGGAAACCGGCGGCACCATCGTCTCCAGCGCGCTGAAGCTGATGCAGGAGATCATGGCCGAGCGTTATCCGAGTAACGAGTGGAACATCTACGCGGCTCAGGCCTCCGACGGTGACAACTGGAACGACGACTCGCCGATCTGCCGTGACATCCTGATCAACCAGATCATGCCGTTTGTGCAGTACTACACTTACGTGGAGATCACCCCGCGTGAACATCAGGCCTTGTGGTACGAGTACGAACGCATCGCCGAAGCCTTTTCTGACACATTTGCCCAGCAGCAACTGGTCTCGGCCGGGGATATCTATCCGGTCTTCCGTGAACTCTTCCAGCGCAGGTTAGTGACATGACCGCCAAAGAGCAGAAGCGCCAACCCATTTCCACCGGCTCCGAATGGACATTCGAGCTGATCCAGACCTACGACCGCGAAATCGCCCGTATCGCGGCCGGCTATGCGCTGGACACCTATCCCAACCAGATCGAAGTGATCACCGCCGAGCAGATGATGGACGCCTATGCGTCGGTGGGCATGCCGCTGGGTTATCACCACTGGTCCTACGGCAAACACTTCCTCAGCACCGAAAAATCCTACAGTCGCGGACAAATGGGCCTGGCCTACGAGATCGTGATCAACTCCGACCCGTGCATCGCCTATCTGATGGAAGAAAACACCATCTGCATGCAGGCGCTGGTGGTGGCTCACGCCTGCTATGGCCACAACAGCTTCTTCAAGGGTAATTACCTGTTCCGCACCTGGACGGATGCCAGTTCGATCATCGACTACCTGGTGTTCGCCAAGCAGTACATCATGCAGTGCGAGGAACGCCACGGCATCGATGCCGTGGAGGACTTGCTCGACTCCTGCCATGCACTGATGAACTACGGCGTCGACCGTTACAAACGCCCGTATCCGATTTCCGCCGAGGAGGAACGCCGGCGGCAGAAGGATCGTGAAGAACACATGCAGAAGCAGATCAATGATCTGTGGCGCACCATTCCCAAAGGCGCGGACAAATACAGCGACAAGGACAACGCACGTTTCCCGGCAGAGCCGCAGGAAAACATCCTCTATTTCATCGAGAAGCACGCGCCGTTGCTGGAGCCTTGGCAGCGCGAGATCGTGCGCATCGTGCGCAAGATCGCCCAGTACTTTTACCCACAGCGTCAGACCCAGGTGATGAACGAGGGCTGGGCGACGTTCTGGCACTACACCCTGATGAACGACCTGTACGACGAAGGCCTGGTCACTGACGGCTTCATGATGGAGTTTCTGACGTCACACACCAGCGTGGTGTTCCAGCCTGGCTTCGACAGTCCGTACTACAGCGGCATCAACCCCTATGCACTGGGTTTTGCCATGTACCGCGACATTCGGCGCATGTGCGAAGAACCTACCGAGGAAGATCGTCACTGGTTCCCGGAAATCGCCGGAACGGACTGGCTATCGACCATCAAATTCGCCATGAGCAGCTTCAAGGATGAGAGCTTCATCCTGCAGTACCTGTCACCCAAGGTAATCCGTGATCTGAAGCTGTTCAGCATTATGGATGACGATCAAAAGGATGACTTGTTGGTGCCGGCGATCCATGACGAACCCGGTTATCGAATCATCCGCGAAACCCTGGCGGCACAGTACAACCTCGGCAACCGCGAACCGAACGTACAGATCTACAGCATCGATCGGCGCGGCGATCGCTCGCTGACCTTGCGTCACCAGCAACACGATCGCAAACCGCTGGGAGATTCCACTGACGAGGTGCTTAAACATCTGCATCGCTTATGGGGCTTCGATATCCACCTGGAAACCCTGCAAGGCGACCAGATCATGAAAACCCATCACGTTCCGCCACGCAGTGAACACAGCGAAGGGGATTACGGTCGGCTCGACCTCGCCGTCATTCATCTTTGAAACGGTTCTGGCCTCCGCAAGTCCGGCGCAAGGGTTATCCTGTCGGGCTAACGGAGGTTTTTTATGCAGATTTTCAAGGTTGGCGGTGCCGTACGTGATCGCTTGCTGGGCAAACCGGTCACGGACATCGATTGGGTGGTGGTCGGCGCCACCACGCAAGAAATGCTCGCCAAGGGCTATCGCCCGGTCGGTGCGGATTTCCCGGTTTTTCTTCACCCGAAAAGCGGTGAGGAATACGCCCTCGCCCGCACCGAACGCAAAAGCGGTCGCGGTTATGGCGGCTTCACCTTTCACGCCAGCCCCGAAGTAACTCTTGAAGAAGATCTGATTCGTCGGGACCTGACCATCAATGCCATGGCCGAGGACGATCAGCAGAATCTCACCGATCCATACGATGGCCAGCGCGATCTTGAAGCTCGAATCCTGCGCCACGTTTCCCCGGCGTTTGCCGAAGATCCCCTCCGCGTTCTGCGTGTTGCCCGCTTCGCCGCGCGCTATGCCGGGCTGGGTTTTACTGTCGCACCGGAAACCCTCGAACTGATGCGCCAACTCAGCGAATCCGGCGAACTGGAAGCATTGACCGCTGAGCGCAGCTGGAAAGAAATCTCCCGCGCACTGATGGAAGATCAGCCACAGGTGTTCATTCAGGTTCTGCGCGACTGCGGTGCGCTAAAAGTGCTGATGCCGGAAGTGGATGCGCTGTTTGGCGTGCCGCAACCGGAAGCGCATCATCCGGAAATCGATACCGGCCTGCACACACTCAGCGTGCTGGAGCAGTCGGCGCTGCACAAACAACCGCTGACCGTGCGCTGGGCTTGTCTGCTGCATGACCTCGGCAAAGGCCTGACCCCGGAAGAACAGTGGCCTCGGCATATAGCCCATGAGCACACCGGATTGAAGCTGATCAAAGCGGTCAACGAACGCTTCAAGGCGCCGAAGGATTGCCAGGAATTGGCCTTGCTGGTTGGCAAGTACCACACCCATGGCCACCGGGCCCTGGAGTTGAAGGCATCTACGCTACTGGAGTTGTTGCAGAGCTTTGACGTGTATCGCCGGCCGCAAAGGTTTGAAGAGTTTATCGCTGCCTGCGAAATGGACGCCCGAGGCCGTAAAGGGCTGGAGCAGAGAAGTTATCCACAGGCGGATTATTTGCGTGGCGCGGCCAAGGCAGCGCGAGAGGTCGCGGTGCAGCCGTTGCTGGAGAAGGGATTCAAGGGCCCTGAGTTGGGCGAAGCGCTGAAGCGTGAGCGGCTCAAGGCATTGAAGGCTTACAAAGAGAACGCCTGAAGCAAGATCAAAAGATCGCAGCCTGCGGCAGCTCCTACTCGGGAATATGCGTTTCTCTGTAGGAGTTGCCGCAGGCTGCGATCTTTTGTTTTAAAGATTCGGCGGGGTTAACTGCTTACCCCGCCACTCGAACGCTACCGGCGCCAGCACCTGATCAATCTGCGCCTCTGCCCACAACGTCGCGAAGCTTTTTCCCACCCCCGGATGCACGCGATCCGGCGCAATCAGCGACAACGGCCACAACACAAAAGCCTTTTTCAGAATTTCCGCACGCGGCAAAACCAGACCGTCGAAATTCCCCACCTGATCACCATACAACAGCACGTCGATATCCAGGGGCAGGCCCTTGCGATCCGGCGCGTAACGTCCGTTATCCGCCTCGATGAATTTCAAGCGCCGATCCAGCTCCATCAACGGCAGATCGGTATACGCCGACACCACGAAGTTGAAGAACGGCCCGCTCTTGATCCCCACCGCCGCGCTCTCGAACACCGCCGAACAGCGGATATCCACCAGAAACGTCGCCAATGCATCGAGACCTGCACACAAATGGGTTTCGCGCTCGATATTGCTACCGAGCCCGAGATAGACCTGAGTCAGCGACATCCGCGCTCGATCTCCACACCCACGCCACCCTTGGCGGCTGGAACGGCGCCGGGCTTGGTCAGCTTCAGGCGTACCCACGTGATCTTGAATTCGCTCATCAGCACTTCGACCAAACGCTCGGCGAAGGTCTCGACCAGCTGAAACTGAGCTTGCTCGGCAAAAGCCTGAATCCGCGTGGAAACACTGGCGTAATCGAGCGCCAGGGTCAGGTCGTCACCGGCGGCGGCCGGGCGATTGTCCCAAGCGAAGCTCAGATCAAGACGCAAGCACTGTCGAATGCCGCGCTCCCAGTCGTAGGCACCGATCACAGTGTCGACTTCCAGGCCCTCGATAAACACTCTGTCCAAGCACTTCTCTCCACTGCACGACAAGGGCGCAATGCGCCGTTAGAATCAGGGCGTCCTCGCCCGGAATAGTTAGCATGTTTTGGTTACTGGCGACTCTCGCCTACCTGCTCGGCTCGCTGTCCTTCGCCATTTTGCTCAGCCGCCTGACCGGAAATCCGGATCCGCGAATGAGTGGCTCGGGCAATGCCGGCGCCACCAACATGCTGCGCCTGGCCGGTCGCAAACTGGCGATCCTGACCCTGCTGGGTGATCTGTGCAAAGGCCTGGTGCCGGTGCTGATCGCCTCGGCTGTCGGTCTTTCGCTGCAGGATCAGGCGTGGATTGGCGTGTGCGCCGTGATCGGTCACCTGTTCCCGCTGTACTTTCGCTTTCGTGGCGGCAAAGGCGTCGCCACCGCTGCCGGCATGCTGCTGGGCCTGTATCCCCCCGCCGCGCTGCTGGCGGTTTGCGCCTGGCTGCTGACGTTCTACCTGACCCGCACCAGCTCACTGGCGGCGCTGATCGCCACGCCGCTGACCCTGCCGTTGCTCGCCTGGCAGGAACCGGAGGCGCTGTTGCCGATGAGCGCGCTGACATTGCTGATCGTCTGGCGCCACCGCGGCAATCTACGCGACCTGTTTGCCGGGCGCGAACGGCATTTTTAAATACAGCTCATGAGCGCCGCTCATCACAACGCCGACAACTGCTCCATCGGCCAGCGCGCCTGCACGCTGATCGCCAGGCTTTCCTGCTGACCGGCCTGCAACCGCTGGCAACCAGCAAACGCGATCATCGCGCCGTTGTCGGTGCAGAACTCCGGACGCGCATAAAATACATCGCCCTTCATGTCGCCGAGCATTTTCTCCAGCGACACCCGCAATGCCTTGTTGGCGCTGACGCCACCAGCGATCACCAGACGCTTCATGCCGGCCTGTTTCAGGGCACGCTTGCACTTGATGGTCAAAGTCTCCACCACGGCCTGCTGGAACGCCAGCGCGATGTCGCAACGGGCTTGATCATTGTCGTCCCCGGCGCTGACGCACTGCTGCCAGGCATTGAGCGCAGAGGTTTTCAGACCACTGAAGCTGAATTGCAGGCCCGGGCGATCGCACATCGGACGCGGAAAGGTGAAACGTCCTGCAACGCCCTTCTCCGCCAACTTGGCGATTTCCGGTCCGCCCGGATAATTGAGGCCCATCATCTTCGCGGTTTTATCGAACGCTTCGCCGGCGGCATCGTCGAGGGTCTCGCCGAGCAGACTGTATTGGCCGATGCCATCGACCTGAACCAGCTGTGTATGACCACCGGAGACCAACAAAGCGACGAACGGGAATTCCGGCGGTTTTGGCTCGAGCATCGGCGCGAGCAAATGCCCTTCCATGTGGTGCACACCGAGTGCCGGAATACCCCAGGCAAACGCCAGCGCCTGAGCGCAGGAAGCACCAACCAGTAACGCGCCAACCAGGCCAGGGCCCGCGGTGTAGGCGATTGCATCGATCTCGGTCGGCACGCAGTCAGCCTCGGCCAACACCTGACGAATCAAGGGCAGCATGCGTTTGACGTGGTCACGCGAGGCGAGCTCCGGCACCACACCGCCATAGGCGCGGTGCAGGTCGATCTGACTGAACAGTGCGTCGGCCAGCAGGCCGCGTTCACTGTCATATAATGCGACGCCGGTTTCGTCGCAGGAGGTTTCTAATCCCAGTACTAGCATGGGTTTGCGCCTTGTTTAGGCTGAATTCGAAGGCGCGCATTCTAGTCGCCGCGTGATGCCCCGACCAGCGGTTTTCGATCAGAGGCTTTGCATTCCGAGCGATGAGGGGTTAACATCCGCAACCCTTAAAAACCGACGTCTTCAAGTGCTCTTTTGCCGCGAGGATGTTGACCCCGGTAATGAATGAAGGTAGCTCTGGATGCCAGCCGTCAAAGTTAAAGAGAACGAACCCTTCGACGTAGCTCTGCGTCGTTTCAAGCGCTCCTGCGAAAAAGCCGGTGTACTGGCTGAAGTTCGTAGCCGCGAATTTTACGAGAAGCCAACTTCTGAGCGTAAGCGCAAAGCAGCAGCCGCTGTTAAGCGTCACGCCAAGAAAGTTCAGCGCGAACAGCGCCGCGCCGTTCGTCTGTACTAATACACAGACGTTCGTAGCAAGCTTCTTGCCTAAGCCCGGCTCTCAGCCGGGCTAATGGCATTTGCGTAAAACGCTTGATGCTTCACCGTCGAAGCCGCACACGCGACCGAGACAAATCTGCTTCACGCGTCAGACCTGGCTCTTTTGCCAGCGGTGCACGTCTTTTCTGACGAGCCTTTCAAGGCTACTGACGAGCACACCCACTGATTCCTCTTACGACGATCAGCCCAAGGCACCTGCATGCGTGCCCGCTTTATTGAGCTATCCGAGGCCCTTTACCGGCCGCCAGCGGATTCAGCGCAACACTTTCAAATAGTCGAAGACTGATGGCTACTAACGTCAGTGGATTTTCGGCAGATACACTTCCCGACAGCGATTACGCAGACGACACCGGTCGAGCCGCACATTTTGCGTGCTTCCTATAATGACCCGCGTCCGCCAGCCTTTCGCATCGGACTTATTGCAGCGCAGACGACGAGAATGCCATGGCCGGGCTGATACCCCAGAGCTTCATTGACGACCTGCTGAACCGCACCGACATCGTCGACGTGGTCAGCTCGCGCGTGCAATTGAAGAAGGCCGGCAAGAACTACACCGCCTGCTGCCCGTTTCACAAAGAGAAAACCCCGTCCTTCAGCGTCAGCCCCGACAAGCAGTTCTATTACTGCTTCGGCTGCGGCGCCGGCGGCAATGCCCTCGGCTTTCTCATGGACCACGACAACCTGGATTTCCCCCAGGCTGTCGAGGATCTGGCGAAAGCCGCCGGCATGGAAATCCCCCGCGAAGAAAGTGGCCGCGAGCGCAAGCCACGGCAACCGACCGATTCGCCGCTATACCCGTTGCTCACCGCTGCTGCGGATTTTTACAAGCAGGCGCTCAAGAGCCATCCCGCCCGCAAGGCAGCCGTGGATTACCTCAAAGGCCGCGGCCTGACCGGCGAGATCGCCCGGGATTTCGGCCTCGGCTTTGCGCCACCGGGCTGGGACAACCTGTTCAAGCACTTGAGCAGCGACACTTTGCAGCAAAAAGCCATGATCGACGCCGGCCTGTTGATCGAGAACGCCGAAACCGGCAAACGCTATGACCGCTTCCGCGATCGCGTGATGTTCCCGATCCGCGACACCCGTGGGCGGATCATCGCTTTCGGCGGTCGCGTACTCGGCGACGACAAGCCGAAGTACCTGAACTCACCGGAAACCCCGGTATTCCATAAAGGCCAGGAGCTCTACGGCCTTTATGAAGCGCGCAAGAACAACCGCAACCTCGACGAAATCATTGTCGTCGAAGGGTATATGGACGTCATCGCCCTCGCCCAACAAGGCCTGAAAAATGCCGTCGCGACGCTGGGCACCGCGACCAGCGAAGAACACTTGAAACGCCTGTTCCGCGTCGTGCCGAACGTTTTGTTCTGTTTCGACGGCGACCAGGCCGGCCGTAACGCCGCCTGGCGCGCACTGGAAGCAACGCTGTCGAGCCTGCAGGACGGGCGTCGTGCACGCTTCCTGTTTCTGCCCGAAGGCGAAGACCCGGACACCTTGGTACGCGCCGAAGGCACTGACGCGTTCAAGGCGCGAATCAATCAACACGCTCAGCCGCTGGCGGACTATTTCTTCCAGCAACTGACCGAAGAAGCCGACCCCCGCTCGCTCGAGGGCAAGGCCCACATGGCCACCCTCGCGGCACCGTTGATCGACAAAGTGCCGGGCGCCAACCTGCGCATTCTGATGCGTCAGCGCCTGACCGAAATTACCGGCCTGAGCAGCGAAACCGTCAGTCAGCTGGCACAAAATGCGCCGCAGGAAGCGCCGCCAGCCTACGATCCGGGCATCGATTACGACGCAATGCCGGACTACAGCGACTACCATCAGCCGCAGGCACAGGACATGTATGTGCCGCAGCAGGAATGGACGCCGAAGAAACCCGGCGCTGGCGGCAAGAAATGGGACAAGAAGCCCTGGGACAAGAACGGCAAGCGTGGCGGTGATCGCGATCAGCAACGCCCACGTACGCCGATTGGCGTCGAGTCGCCGACCTTGACCGCCCTGCGCACACTGCTTCATCACCCGCAATTGGCCGAGCGCGTCGAAGATGCTGGGCACATTGCCGACGAAAATCAGACCAACGCCCAACTACTTGTGGCGCTGCTCGAAGCCGTACAGAAGAATCCCAAGCTAAACTCATTTCAGTTGATCGCGCGATGGCACGGCACTGAACAGGGACGCTTGCTCAAGGCACTGGCAGAAAAGGAGTGGTTGATTGACGGAGATAACCTTGAACAACAGTTTTTCGACACCATTACTAGCTTGTCAGCCCGCCAACGCGAGCGAAATCTTGAACAGTTACTCAGGAAAGCCCGTCAAAGCGAACTGAGTATTGAAGAGAAAAATCAACTGCGCGACCTTCTTAGTCGCAATGTTTCCGCATCAAACCCGACCTCAACTGGCGCGTGAGGTCATAGCTCAGGTATAATCCTCGGCTTGTTTTTTGCCCGCCAAGACCTTCAGTGGATAGGGTGTTATGTCCGGAAAAGCGCAACAGCAGTCTCGTATTATTGAGTTGATCAAACTGGGTCGTGAGCAGAAGTATCTGACTTACGCCGAGGTCAACGACCACCTGCCCGAGGATATTTCAGATCCTGAGCAGGTGGAAGACATCATCCGCATGATTAACGACATGGGGATCCCCGTACACGAGAGTGCTCCGGATGCGGACGCCCTTATGTTGGCCGACGCCGATACCGACGAGGCCGCTGCGGAAGAAGCAGCCGCTGCGTTGGCAGCGGTGGAGACCGATATCGGTCGCACCACTGACCCAGTGCGCATGTACATGCGTGAAATGGGTACGGTCGAGCTTCTGACTCGTGAAGGCGAAATCGAAATCGCCAAGCGGATCGAAGAGGGCATTCGTGAAGTGATGAGCGCAATCGCGCACTTCCCTGGCACGGTTGACCACATTCTCTCCGAGTACACCCGCGTCACCACCGAAGGTGGTCGCCTGTCCGACGTCCTGAGCGGTTATATCGACCCGGACGACGGCATCGCGCCGCCTGCCGAAGTGCCGCCGCCTGTCGAAGCGAAAGCAGCGAAAGCCGACGACGAAACCGACGACGATGAAGCCGAATCTTCCGATGACGAAGAAGAAGCCGAAAGCGGTCCGGATCCGGTCATCGCTGCCCAGCGCTTCGGCGCCGTGGCTGATCAGATGGAAGTCACCCGCAAGGCGCTGAAAAAACACGGTCGCAACAACAAGGCAGCGATTGCCGAATTGTTGGCTCTGGCCGAGTTGTTCATGCCGATCAAACTGGTACCGAAGCAATTCGAAGGTTTGGTCGAGCGTGTTCGCGGCGCCCTGGATCGTCTGCGTCAGCAAGAGCGCGCGATCATGCAACTGTGTGTACGTGATGCACGTATGCCACGCGCCGATTTCCTGCGTCAGTTCCCGGGCAATGAAGTCGACGAAAGCTGGTCCGACGCTCTGGCCAAAGGCAAGAGCAAGTACGCCGAAGCCATCGGTCGCGTGCAGCCGGATATCCTTCGTTGCCAGCAGAAGCTGATTGCGCTGGAAACCGAGACCGGTCTGACCATCGCTGAAATCAAGGACATCAACCGTCGCATGTCGATCGGTGAGGCCAAGGCCCGCCGCGCGAAGAAAGAGATGGTTGAAGCCAACTTGCGTTTGGTGATCTCGATCGCCAAGAAGTACACCAACCGTGGCCTGCAGTTCCTCGATCTGATCCAGGAAGGCAACATCGGTCTGATGAAAGCGGTAGACAAGTTCGAATACCGTCGTGGTTACAAGTTCTCGACTTATGCCACCTGGTGGATCCGTCAGGCGATCACTCGCTCGATCGCCGACCAGGCCCGCACCATCCGTATTCCGGTGCACATGATCGAGACGATCAACAAGCTCAACCGTATTTCCCGGCAGATGTTGCAGGAAATGGGTCGCGAACCGACTCCGGAAGAGCTGGGCGAACGCATGGAAATGCCTGAGGATAAAATCCGCAAGGTATTGAAGATCGCTAAAGAGCCGATCTCCATGGAAACGCCGATCGGTGATGACGAAGACTCCCATCTGGGTGACTTCATCGAAGACTCGACCATGCAGTCGCCAATCGATGTCGCCACTGTTGAGAGCCTCAAAGAAGCGACTCGCGAAGTGCTGTCCGGCCTCACTGCCCGTGAAGCCAAAGTACTGCGCATGCGTTTCGGTATCGACATGAACACCGACCACACACTCGAAGAAGTGGGCAAACAGTTTGACGTAACGCGTGAGCGGATCCGTCAGATCGAAGCCAAGGCGCTGCGCAAGCTGCGCCACCCGACGCGAAGCGAGCATCTGCGCTCCTTCCTCGACGAGTGATACCAGAACCCCCGGCCCAGGCCGGGGGTTTTGTTTATATGGCAGATTAAATCCCGCGCATCCCCCCTCCCCCGCATACCCCGTCTACACTCGAAACAATCATCCCCGAGCCATAACGAGAGCGTTATGCCCAGACTGGCGTCCGTGCTTTTTTTGCTGTCACTGATGATCTGGACCGCAACGGCTGACGCGCTGACTCTGACCGATGAAGAACGTAGCTGGCTGGCGGCTCACCCGGATTTGCATCTGGGTGTCGATGCGTCGTGGCCGCCGTTCGAGTACCGCGACGACCAGAACCGTTATCAAGGCTTGGCGGCCGACTATATCGACGTTATTCGTCAACGCCTCGCTATCAAATTGACACCCATCGAACCGGTGAGCTGGACGGTAGTGCTGGAGCAGGTCAAACAAGGCAAGATCGACCTGCTGCCGGGAATCATGTCGACCCCGGAACGCCAGACCTATCTCTCATTCACCCGGCCTTACCTCGACTTCCCGATTGTGATCCTCGCCCACGTCGGAGGTGCGCAACCGCGCAAACTCGACGACCTGTACGGCCTGAAAATCGCCGTAGTGGAAAACTACGCACCGCATGAGCTCTTGCGCACTCACCACCCGGATCTGAATCTGGTGGCCATGCCGAATGTCAGCTCAGCCTTGCAGGCCCTGGCCACCGACGAGGTCGACGCGGTGGTCGGCGACCTCGCTTCCAGCGTCTGGAGCCTGCGCCAGCTCAAGCTCGACGGTTTGTACGTCAGCGGCGAAACACCCTATCGCTACCAATTGGCGATGGCCGTGCCCCGCGACAACAAGGTGCTGGTGGGGATTCTCGACAAAGTCCTCGCCGACATGAGCCCGGACGAAATCAGCAGTATTCAGGAACACTGGGTCGGCAACGTCCTCGATCACCGGACATTCTGGTCAGACCTGCTGATCTACGGCCTGCCGGGGCTGTTATTGCTGATCACCATCCTGGCCGTGGTGATCCGCATCAACCGCCGCCTGAGTTCGGAAATCGCCCGTCGAATCGACCTCGAACAGGAGCTGCGCAGCAGCGAATATCACTACCGCGGCCTGGTGGAAAGTCTTTCGGCCATCGCCTGGGAAGCGCGCATGAGCGACTTCACCTACAGCTATGTGTCGCCCCACGCCGAAGACTTGCTCGGCTACCCACAATCCCATTGGCTGATTCCAGGCTTCTGGCACAACATCATTCATCCGGCCGACCTGACCCGCACCCAGAGTTATTGCAAAGAAGCCCTGCGTGAAGGCCGCGACCACATCGTCGATTATCGCGTCATCACCGCCGATGGCCGCTGCCTTTGGGTGCGCGACATCGTCAGCCTGATCGAACATGGCCACGAACCGGTGATGCGCGGCCTGATGATCGATATCAGCGAAATCAAGCGTACCGAAGAAGCACTGCGGCTGTCCGAGCAGAAGTTTGCTTCGGTGTTCCAGCAATGTCCGGACATCCTGGTCATCGCGCGCCTGTCTGACGGTTGTCTGCTGGAGGTCAACGAAGCGTTTGAAGAGCAGATCGGCCTGAAAGCCGAAGAAGTCATTGGTCAAACCGCCACTGACCTGAATATCTGGGGCATCCCCGGTGTCGGGCCAGGGCTGTTGCAGCGCTTGCAGGCTGGCAGCATCCGCAATCTGGAACTGCCCTTTCGCCGCAACAACGGCCAGTTGTTCACCGGCCTGATTTCCGCCGAGCCATTCGACCTCGACACCACGCCCGCATTGGTGGTCGTGGTGCGCGACATCACCCAGCTCAAGGAAACCCAACAACAGTTGCAAACCTCCGAAGAGAAGTTCGCCAAGGCCTTCCACGCCTCACCGGACGGTTTGTTGCTGTCGCGCCAGAGCGATGGTTTGCTGCTGGAGGTCAACGAAGGTTTCAGCCGCATCACCGGCTTCAACAGTGCGATGTCGGTAGATCGTTCGGCGCTGGACCTGGGGATCTGGGTCAACCTCAACGAACGCAAACAGATGCTCGATCTGTTGCACCGGGATGGTTTCGTCCGCGACTTCACCTGCCATATCCGCCGCAGCGACGGGCAGATTCGCCTCTGCGAAGTCTCCAGCCGTCCGCTGCCGATCGGCGAAGAAGACTGCATGCTGACCATCGCCCGTGACATCACCGAGCGTCATCTGATGCAGGAAAAACTGCAGCAAGCCGCGACCGTATTCGAGAGCACCGCCGAAGGTGTGTTGATCACCGATACTCAGCAGCACATCAGCGCGGTCAACCGTGCCTTTACCGAGATCACCGGCTACAGCGAGAGCGAAGCCCTCGGTCATACACCGCGCTTGCTCGCTTCCGGCCTGCACGACAGCGCTTTTTATGCGGCGATGTGGCACCAGTTGACCGACGAAGGACACTGGCAAGGCGAGATCTCCAATCGGCGCAAGAACGGCGAGCTGTACCCGAGTTGGCTGACCATCAGCGCCGTGCGTAATCGTGACAAATTCATCACCCACTTCGTCGCAGTGTTTGCCGACATTTCCAGCCTCAAACATGCGCAAGCCAAACTCGACTATCAGGCGCACCATGACCCGCTGACCGGCCTGCCCAATCGCACACTGTTCGAAAGCCGTTTGCTCACTGCACTCAACAATCAGCAGGAAAACGGCGGCCAGGGCGCCGTGCTGTTCCTCGACCTCGATCGCTTCAAACACATCAACGACAGCCTTGGTCACCCGGTCGGCGACCTGCTGCTCAAGGGCATTGCCGTGCGTTTGAAAGAACAGTTGCGCGACATCGACACGGTGGCGCGGCTGGGCGGCGATGAATTCATCATCCTGCTGCCCGGCCTGCAACAGGCCAGCGACGCCGACAACATCGCCAGCAAACTGCTCAATTGCTTCGGTGCGCCGTTCCAGGCTGGCGAGCATGAGTTTTTCATCAGTGCCAGCATCGGCACCAGCCTCTACCCGCACGATGGCTGTGACGTCGCCACATTGGTAAAAAACGCCGACGCGGCGATGTACCGTTCCAAGGCCAAGGGCCGCAATCGCGTCGAGAGTTACACCCGCGACCTCACTGCCCAAGCGAGCGAACGCGTGGCGCTGGAACACGAACTGCGCCGAGCCATCGAGCGCGATGAATTGTTTCTCTACTACCAACCAAAAATCAGTCTGGAGGATCACCGCCTGGTTGGTGCCGAAGCATTGATTCGCTGGCGCCACCCGACCTTTGGCGACGTACCGCCAGAGCACTTCATTCCGCTGGCCGAAGAAAACGGCATGATCCTGCAGATCGGCGACTGGGTGCTGGAGACCGCGTGCCGGCAGATGTTCGAGTGGAATCAGGTCTACGACAGCCTCGGCCCGCTCTCAGTCAACCTCGCCGGCGCGCAGTTGCGCCAGCCCAATCTGCTCGGACGCATCGAACAACTGCTCAACGACAACGGCCTGCAGCCGGATTTACTGCAACTGGAAATTACCGAGAATTTCATCATGAGTCAGGCCGAAGAGGCGCTGGCCGTGCTGCACCAACTCAAACATCTCGGCGTACAACTGGCGATCGACGACTTCGGCACCGGCTATTCCTCACTCAGTTACCTCAAGCGCCTGCCACTGGATATCCTCAAGATCGACCAGTCGTTCGTCCGCGGACTGCCCGACGACCCCCACGATGCAGCGATTGTCCGAGCCATCATCGCCCTTGGTCGCAGCATGCAATTCACCGTGATTGCCGAGGGCGTAGAGACCCAGGCACAACAACAATTTCTCGCTGCCGAAGGCTGCGAACAGATCCAGGGCTACATCGTCAGCCTGCCACTGCCCCCGGAAGAATTCGCGGCAACGTTTCTGCGTGTAACCGTATCGGATTATTCGGATAGCACAGCCGAGAAACCGTCGCTATAATCCGCGACCTACTGAGGGCCTATAGCTCAGTTGGTTAGAGCAGAGGACTCATAATCCTTTGGTCCACGGTTCAAGTCCGTGTGGGCCCACCAAATTGAAAGCCGCGCTAAATGCGCGGCTTTTTCTTGGGCGATGGATTAGGTATCGATGTCTTGGCGAGCGCAATGTTCGGAAGACTTCCCCGAAGGCTGTAGGCAAGTTCCGAAGCGCGTTTCGAGGAATACAGCCGCAAGGTCTGTAGGAATGTTCCTAACCTATGTTTTCTCCCACTCTCCTGCCTTGTTGACCTTTTCTCCAGACGAGTAATCTCCGGACGCCACCGCTCGTTCAGGATTGTTTTCATGCTGGTGAATACTGCGCCATTGATAAAAGAAGCGGCCGACCAACAAACCTGGATCGATCTTGCGTTACCCGATCTGAGAACGCTATCCAGAGAACTTCGGTCAGCCGCAATAGAAGAAGTAAAAAGGGCTGAAGACACAGAGGGCGCCCTCAAAATCCTCTTCGATCACTTCGGTTTCATCGACGAGTCCGTTTTGGCCGTTACTATTCTCACACCCATTGCAAACGTTGCAGTCATGCGCGACAAACTGGCCCACATCGTTGAGAAACGCCCAGACTCCCGAGAACGCTATGTTCGACATGCCATCGATACGCTCGCGGGACCTTTCGAAGTCTGGAAAGTCCTTTACGATAATGGTGGTTACCGAATGGCATTCATCAATGCCTATGAGGCAAAAAACGACATGCTTGTCGTGGTCGATGTGCGAAACGGGCATGTCCTCTGGAACTTCATGCACGCTCCGGCCAGAGCAATGAACAGACACCGCCAAGGCGAGCTTTTGTACAAGCGGTACATTCTTGAAGACAAAGAAAAGGGCAGCCATTTGGCTGCCCTTGATGTTTGAATCCTGATATTTGCATCCTCAGGAAATGGGATGAAGAGGTCTCACCTTACACCGATGTTGCAGCATCGCCGAGGTACCTACGTCCGCTAATGCCCTGCAAGGCAGCAGATTTCGCGCTCTTGCTGGCATTCTTGATAAATAGGCCAGGCAAGTCAAATCAAATATCCGATGGTTTGTTTCAGCGCAACGATAGCGTCGACGCTTGGGTGAACCGCCCCAACATCACCCGCAACGTGTCGCTCGTAGTGCCTGTAACATGCACAACTCATCGCCCCCCCCACACACCATGGAACAC
>NZ_LIGE01000045.1 GCF_001297015.1 Pseudomonas sp. RIT-PI-r
CCTCAGCTCGATGGGCGGAGGCGGCTACAACGAACTGCGCATCGAAGACAAAAAAGGTCAGGAACAGATCTACCTGCACGCCCAGCGCGACTGGGACGAAAACATCGAGCACGACCAGAAAATCCGCATCGGCAACGAACGCCACGACACCGTCGAAAAGAACAGTTACAGCGAATTCAAAGCCGAAGAACACCATACCGTCTACGAAGACCGCAAAGTCGAAGCCCGCGCCAACGACCACCTCACCGTGGGCGTGAACCAACACATCAAAATCGGCACCGGTCAGTTCATCGACGCTGGCCAGGAAATTCATCTCAGCAGCGGCATGAAAGTGGTGATGGAAGCCGGCGCAGAGCTGACCCTGATCGGCGGCGGCAGCTTCATCAAGATCGACGCCGGCGGCGTGACCATGAGCGGCCCGGTGATCAACATGAACTCCGGCGGCAGCCCAGGGAGCGGCACTGGCGCCGCCCCGCTGATACCCGGAATCCTGAAACAGGCCGACGCCGACAAGGCCGGCCAGGTCCTGACCCCGGCCCAGATCAACACCCTCAAACGTAACGCGCCGTTCTGCGAAGAATGCGAAAAATGCAAGGCAGGTGCCTGTGCCATCTGATCGAATTACGCCCAAGGATTGGCTGGCGCAACAGCCGTTGCAGACTGGCGAGCGTTTGTATCTGGTCATTAGCGCAGCAAGCGATTCCGACGCGCTGAAAAACCTCTACCTCACCGAACCCTCCGCCCAGCTCCTGCCGATCTGGGGCGGCACGCCCTACTCCACCTGGCAACCGGTGATGCCCTACGTCACCGAGCTCAAAGCCAATTCCGCGTTCCTGCCGTGGATCGCTGAAACCGACGCCCTCGACTGGGGTTGGCTGGCGGTATCGCGTTCGGAGCCGAACGAAGTGTTCGAGCATCTGCGCAGCCTGACTCAGGTGAAGATGCCGGATGGGACCGAGGTGTTTTTCCGATTTTGGGATGGGCGGCATATCTACCCGATTCTGCATGGGCTTGGGGAGAAGGCCGGGGAAGTACTGCCGATGTTTGAGCGGTATCTGATTAATGGGCAGTCGCTGGAGGTTGGGACGCGGGTTGTGCCGAAGGTGAAGGATTGGCCGTGGTGGGAGGTGCCGAAGCCGTTACTGGACGGCTTGGCCAAGGAAAATCCGACGACGCTGATCAGCAACTTGATGCAGTGGCTGGAAGAAGACCGACCGGACATTTACACCGCTTGGCCCGAGAACAACCTGAAGCTGAAAGTCAGCCGTTTCGTGCGCCGTCCGGACGCACCGAAAAACCTTAAAGAAGCACTGTTAAATCACCTGATTCTGGAGCAAGGCTGATGGATCGCGTTGCCTTTGTTGACAACCAACTGAACACCTTCAAGGACAGTCTGAAGCTGTATCAGGAACAAACCAAAACCTGGTACGCGCGCGTCGCCGACAAGGCCAGTCGGGCCGCTGATATGCCTTCCCTGCTGGGCATGGAGCGAGTAATCAAGGTTGGTGACTCGAGCAAAGCGGTGAGCATGACCGACGGCAATTTCACTTCGAACGTGGCGCAGTGCCCGCTCAAGGGGCCGTTGCTGATCGAAAGTAAATTCGAGTCGGTTTACGACATTCCGGTAGGCGATATCGAAGTCGAAATTGTCGCCGTGGAAGGTGGTGCAGTCAGCAAGGTCAAACTCGACGCACAAGGCAAAGCCGCCTGGACAGGTGGTATTCCCGGCAAGTTCTACAAGATTCGCGTTCATAACGAAGTGACGCCGGCGCAGATCGATGCGCTGTTCAGCTCCTACAGCGGCGTGACAGCTGACCTGGAAGGTTTTCTGCGCAAGGAGTGGGCAGGTTTCAAACCGCAATGGTCGAACCTTTCCACCTCGGGCACTGCAATGGCGATTGGTACCGGCATTCTTGAAGGTGGCTGGGAGGCCATCAAGGGTGTGTGGGATGGCATCAATCAGGTGCTCGACATCCTGCAGGATCCGGGCAAGTTCGCGAAGGATCTTGGCGCGGGTGCGGATGAACTGATCAAAGTTGCCAAAAGCTCGCCGGACATCATGAAAAAGGCCATGTTGCTGGCCAGCGACGAAGCTGCTTTGTTCCTGTTGGTACGCAGCGCCGTGATCTGGCTGGCGGGCTTGCCGCCGATGAAGATGGCGGGCGACATAGCGAAAACCACCACGGCAATGGTCGTTGGTATCGCCATCGACATTGTGATCGGCGTAGTACTGACCATCGCTGCTGAAGGCACCGGCGTTATCTACCTGATCGCCCGCTTGAAGAAGTACGGTGAGCTTGTCCTCAACGCCGTCATCGGTTTTGTGAAGTCGCTGTTCAAGATCATCAATGGCTTTATGGAGTACGTCGCGAAATACACTGCTGTTGCGGCGCGTGGTGTGACGGCCAAGGTGAGAAATGGCATTTCCGAGTTGCGGTTTGATGGGAAGAAAAACGCGAAACTCGCGGATGGCAAAATAGCTGACGATGCTTCCAAGCAGGCGAAGACACCGGCCGACAAAAGTGCAGAACCTGCCGCCGAGACTTGCACTAACGGATGCCCGGTTTCGATGGTGACCGGCGAAGAGCTGTTGACGCTGACCGACGGTCAACTCGACGGGCTACTGCCGTTTGAGTGGACGCGTCTCTACAGAACCAGTGCCGTGGAAATTGATTGCGGTCTGGGTTATGGCTGGAGCCATGCACTGGCTCATCGCATTGACATCAATGGCGATGAAGTCATCTGGACTGACCACGAAAACCGCGCAACGCCGTTCCCGCTCCCGAGTGAACAACGTCCAGCGATCACTAACAGCCTTTCAAAAGCTGCCATTTTCCTCGGTGACGATCCATCGGAACTAATTCTAGCGCAAGCCGGCAAGCGTCCGTCGTTCTATCACTTCCGTTTCAACAGCAAAGGCACCACCCTAATCGCCATCAGCGACAGCTATGGCAATCGACTGCACGTCACACGCGATATCCATGGTCGTATCAAACGCCTCGACAACGGCGCCGGTCGCGCCCTGCTTCTACGTTACGACCGCAAACACATTGTTGCGGTCGACTATCAGCAGTTCCTGCCCGCAGACAATCTGGAAGACGCCTGGAATACAGTGCAGACGCTGGTGACCTACAGCTACGACGCCCAGCATCGTCTGATCGAAGCAAAGAACGCAGCCGGCGAAGCCGAGCGCTATCGCTACAACGAACAGCACGTCATTCTCGAGCGGCAACTGGCGGGCGGCGCTGCGTTCTACTGGGAGTGGGAGAACGAGGGGAAGCTGTCTCGCTGCATCTGTCACTGGGCCAACTTCTCGCAGATGGAAGCGCACTACGCCTGGGATGACAAAGGCAGCGTGACTGTCACCAACGCCGACGGCAGCGAAGAGGTGTACACCCACGATGATCAGGCGCGACTGATCAGCAAGGTCGACCCGGACGGTGCCGAGCATCTCAAGGCCTACAACGACAAAGGCCAATTGATAGCGGAAAAGGATCCGTTGGGCGCCGTCACCGAGTACCGCTACGACGACAACGGCTTGATGACAGCCGTCATCCCGCCGGAAGACCAAGCCACCACCTATGAATACATCAACGGTTTCGTCAGCGATGTGCATCGCGGCAAAGCCAGTTGGAAGTATCAACGCAACCGTCAGGGCGATATCACCCAACAAATCGACCCGGACGGCAATGCCACGCTATACAGCTACGACGGCCAGGGGCGTCTGCTGGAGATTCGCCACCCGGACGGCAGCCGTCATCAACTCGGCTGGAACAATCTCGGCCAGTTGCTGGAAGAACGCCTGCCCGATGGCGGCCAGCGCAAATATCGCTACGACGCACTGGGTCGGCAGATCACCCGCCAGGAAGAATCCGGCGCCATTACCCAATATCAATGGGACGCAGCCAATCGTCTTGCCCAAGTCACGCTACCGGGCGGTGCAACCCGTGCGTTTACCTATAACGCTTACGGTAATGTCACCGCTGAACGCGATGAACTCGGCCGCATCACTCGGTACGAATATGCCGAAAATCTGCATCTGGTCAGTCGCCGCATCAATCCCGACGGCAGCCAACTTCGCTATCGCTACGACAACTCGCGTTTGCTGCTGACTGAAATCGAAAACGAGCGCGGCGAGCAATATCACCTCGATTACTACGCCAACGGCCTGATCCAGCAGGAAACCGGTTTCGACGGTCGTCGTACGGCTTACGAGTATGACCTCAACGGCCAACTGCTGAAGAAAACCGAGTTCGGCGACGATGGCAGCGAACTGGTCACTGAGTATCAGCGCGATGCTGCTGGTCGGCTGCTGGTGAAAACCCTGGCCGATGGCGAAGAAATCCACTACAGCTACGACGCCCTCGGTCGCCTAGTAAACGTCGACGACGGCCACTGGCCGCTCGCCTACAAATACGACCTGCAAGACCGCCTCATCGAAGAACACCAAGGTTGGGGCACCCTGCGCTACGAGTACGATAGCGTTGGTCAGCTCAAACACTGCCGCCTCCCTGACGGCAGCAAACTCGATTACCGTCACCAACCGGGCGGGCAACTGAGCAACATCGACCTCAATGGCTCGCGCCTGACCTCTCATCAGTTCAGCGCCGGTCGCGAACAACAGCGTCAGCAAGGTCTGCTGCTCAGCCAATATCAATACGACGAACAAGGTCGCCTGCAAGCACACAGCGTCAGCCAACGGGACAAAAACCTGTTCCAGCGCCGTTATAACTACGACGCCAATGGCAATCTCGCGGGCATCGATGACAGCCGCAAAGGCAACCGCAGCTATCACTACGACCCGCTCGACCGACTGATCAGCGTGCGCGGTGCTACTCCGGAAAGCTTCGCTCACGATCCGGCGGGCAACTTGCTTGGCCAAAGCAATGAAGGCACCGCCAACCTCGCCAACGTCAAAGGCAACCGCCTGCTGATGCAGGGTGATCGTCACTACGAGTACGACGCGTACGGCAACCTGAGTCGCGAACGCCGTGGCACAGGACAGAAACTCGTCACCGAGTATCGTTACGACTGCCAGCACCGCTTGATCGGCGTTAGCCTGCCGGGTGGCAGCACTGCAACCTACAATTACGATGCCTTCGGTCGACGTATCGAAAAAACCGTCGACGGCCACATCACCGAATTCCTTTGGCAAGGCGAGCGCTTGATCGCTGAAAGCGCCGAGAACCGCTACCGCAGTTACATCTATGAACCGGGCAGCTTCCGTCCGTTGGCCATGCTCGACGGCGAAGGCCCACGTAAAGCCACCCCGTTTTACTACCAACTCGACCACCTCGGCACACCGCAGGAACTCACCGACTACAGCGGCGAGATCATGTGGTCGGCGAAGTACCGAGCCTACGGCAACCTCGTAGCGCTGGACGTCAACGAAATCGATAACCCGTTGCGGTTCCAGGGTCAGTATTTCGATGCGGAGACGGGGTTACATTACAACCGCCACCGCTACTACAATCCGGGAACTGGACGGTTTTTGACGCCGGATCCGATCAAGCTTGCGGGTGGGTTGAATAGCTACCAGTACGTGCCTAACCCTACGGGGTGGGTGGATCCGCTTGGTCTAAACACTTGCCCTGGTGGGGATAAATGCATTCCTGGCCAAGGTGCCGAGCCTCCAGAGCAAAAAGCCAAGGTTAGCGATGGATCCCCGCCTCCTCCAGACGTTCAATGGACAAACCATGGAAATAAACATGTGGCCCCTAAGGCTCCTTGGCCTTCTGTCGTAAAATCCACTGCCAATGGAGGTGCAGCGAAATATGTGCCGGGCACAGATATAGAAGCATTAGAACGGCACGCGTTTGCAAACGGACAAGATGTCAATAATGGAAAACCATGGAAAGTCATTGATATGGGAAAAACTATCGGTGCTAACGACGGAAAAGAAACCCGGTACATGAGGGTGGAATTGAGTGCGAACACCATACATGGACATCCGATATCTGAAGAAGCCTTCAAAAAACTAACCAAGAAGAAAAAATAATCGATGAACATTGATAAAATAATAACGCTCGGCGGAACAATTACTTTCGATGATCTCTCCACATTAGTTGGAAGCGACATCAAACTTATTACCGACGATTTAAAAGAAGATCTATTACAGGCATCACTGCCACTCGAACAAATAATTGATATTGGATGGTACCCAGAATTCAGCGAAAATGGCTCCTTTAGAATCTCGCTAATTTCAGATCAAAACTGGGAGTCGCCCACGCACAGCGAAAGCGCGAAAACTTGGACTGAACTTGAAAGAGCGTTAGATCACACTCTGAATAAAATAAAAAAACCTTAATATTTACGCAGGCGTAAAATAGATCTTTCGTAAAAAACACCACTCCCGAAAACTTTAGGCCTATTTACCGCTTATCATTACAATAATAAAAATTATAAAAGTTCAACTGAAAATGAGACAGTTTCATTTGCTGCACTCAAGAGAAACCAGCCCTTTTTTTAGAAAATAAATTTGTCCCCTTTCTTCGCACTACCAGTGGGATGCTGCTAACCGTCTGGCACAGATCACCCTGCCCGGCGGCGCTACCCGTGCCTTCACCTACAACCCATACGGCCGCGTCACTGCTGAAAGCGACGAACTGGGGCGCATCACTCGCTATGAGTACGCCGACAATCTCCATCTGGTCAGCCGTCGTATCAATCCAGACGGCAGCCAACTGCGCTATCGCTACGACAACGCACGCCTGCTGCTCACCGATATCGAAAACGAACGCGGCGAACATTATCAACTCGATTACTACTCAAATGGGCTGATCCAGCAGGAAACCGGTTTTGACGGGCGTCGTACCGCTTACGAGTACGACCTCAACGGCAAACTGTTGAAGAAAACCGAGTTTGGTGACGACGGCAGTGAGCTGGTGACCGAGTACCAGCGCGACGCCTCTGGTCGCCTGCTGGTCAAAACCCTGCCCGACGGCGAGGAAATTCACTACAGCTACGATGCACTTGGCCGTCTGGTCAATGTGGACGATGGTCATTGGCCGCTTGCTTATGAATATGATGTGCAGGATCGACTGATCACCGAGCATCAGGGCTGGGGCACCACGCGTTACGAATACGACAGCGTCGGCCAACTCAATCACTGCCGCCTGCCGGATGGCAGCACACTCGATTACCGCCACTTGTCCGGCGGTCGGCTGAGCAGCATCGACCTCAACGGGTCGCGCCTGACTACGCACCAGTTCGACGCTGGCCGTGAACAGCAGCGCCAACAAGGCGTGCTGCTCAGCCAATATCAGTACGACGAACAGGGAAGGCTTCAAGCGCACACCGTAGGTCAGCAGAATCGCAATCTGTTCCAGCGCCGCTACGCCTACGATGCAAACGGCAACCTGGCCGGCATCGATGACAGCCGCAAAGGAAACCGCAGCTACCACTATGATCCACTGGATCGTCTGGTCAGCGTTCGCGGCGCCACCCCCGAAACCTTCGCTCATGACCCGGCCGGCAACTTGCTCGGCCAAAGCGATCTGCCAACTGCGAACCTCGCCAACGTCAAAGGTAATCGCCTGCTTATGCAAGGCGACCGGCATTACGACTACGACGCCTACGGCAACCTTAGTCGCGAACGCCGTGGTACCGGACAGCAACTGGTCACCGAATACCGCTACGACTGCCAGCATCGCTTGATTGGCGTCTCGCTGCCCGGTGGCAGCACCGCAAGCTACAAGTACGACGCCTTTGGTCGTCGCATTGAGAAGACCGTCGATGGTCAGACCACAGAGTTTCTCTGGCAAGGTGAACGCCTGATCGCCGAAAGTGCCGAGAATAGCTATCGCACCTACATCTACGAGCCTGGCAGCTTCCGCCCATTGGCCATGCTCGACGGCGAAGGCCCCGTCAAGGCAACCCCGTACTATTTCCAACTTGACCACCTCGGCACACCTCAAGAACTCACCGACTACAGCGGCGAAATCATGTGGTCGGCGAAATACCGTGCCTATGGCAATCTGGCCACCTTGGACATCGCCGAAATCGACAACCCTCTGCGCTTCCAAGGTCAGTATTTCGATGCCGAGACGGGATTACATTACAACCGGCACCGCTACTACAATCCCAGCACCGGACGGTTTTTGACACCGGATCCGATCAAGCTTGCGGGTGGTTTGAACAACTATCAGTATGTGCCTAACCCTACGGGGTGGGTGGACCCGTTGGGGCTGGATAACTGTCCGGGGGGACCAGGATGCGAAATTCCTCCATCCGTAGAAGATCCCGTTACGAAAGCCAAAGTCGATACAGGAGAACCCGCCGCTCCCACTTCTACGGGCTATGGCCCTAATGATCCAGCAGTAAGGATTGAAGGTGAATGGTCTACAAATGACCTGAAACAAGCACTGCTTGGCCACCCGCCGAGAGGACTTGGAAGTCCTGACCTTCATCACGCGGATCAAATGCCTGGATCAGCAATCCATGAAATATTGCCAGCGGAGCATCGCGGTAACAAAGCACTTCACCCTAATAAGTTCAATCAGGGTGTAACTCTAGAAATGAGGCAGCAGGATCGAAATCTTCACTGGTGGTATCGTGCGAGAGAACAAGGCGCAGATGAAAAGCTGCCAGAATGGATTTATGACAATCAAGGTCGCAAAAAATGAATTTTTCCGAATTTGAAGAACTTGTAAACGAAAAAAAAATGGCCAACCCAGTATGGTTTGGCTTGGAGCCAGACAGCCTAGCAAGCGAAGACAGTGTGATTTTCGCTCAAAATACACTGAACGCAACGCTGCCTATTGAATACGTACAGTTTGCGAAGCGATTTGGCGGCGGATATTTCGCATTCGGAATCGTCTACTCTCTGGATGAAAACAGCAACTTCAATATTTTAGAGATAAATAAATCCGAATCAACAACCAGAGGAACCCATATACTATTTTCCGAAAATGGAACTGGTGATTTTTATGGATTTGAAATTAAAGATAGCCAATGCCTTCCAGAGGTATATTTTTTCGATCACGAAACTGAAAAATGGCAAAAAACAAAGTACGAAAACATGCTCAGCTTCCTTGCTGAAACCGCACTATCCAACTAAAAAATCAACTAAAATCGCAAGCAGCATCAATGCTTTATTTTAAATCATGATTAAAACAATTAAGGAAAAAGGAAAAAGGGGACGGAGTCTGAGAAATCCCCGATTTTTCTTACAGTAAATCAAGAAGTTAGGAATTGAAGTGGCCTGCATGGGTCGGCAGCTTGTATTGCACCACACAAAAACAAGATCCCGATCCCATGCAGGCCATCCGATTCTTACACAGCGCGCTCGCCCAAGCACTTCCCACTGTCCATTTTCGTCGTCTGAAAACAGACGATGTGTTGTGTCAGCGCATTACTCCAAGGACGTCGGCTCACTCTGACGGGGCTTGGTCGATTCATGTCAGGCAAGGCCTACCCCAAACACGCCATCAAACGAGTCGATCGGTTGCTGGGTAGTCGGCATCTGCAAACTGAGCGTTCGCTGTTTTACTGGGTCATGTTGCTAGCCTTGCTGGGGTCGCTGAGACATCCGTTGATCCTAGTCGATTGGTCACTGATCAATGCGGCTGGAGAGTTCTTTTTGTTGCGTGCAGCCATTCCTCTGGCAGGACGTTCGTTCCCGATTTACGAGAGCGTTCATGAGCGCGAAGGTTGTCCGAAATATCAAAAACGGCTGCTGCAAACGTTGGCCGAAATGCTCCCCAAAGACTGCATTCCGGTCCTTGTAGCTGATGCAGGTTTTCGCCGGCCATGGATCAATGCCGTCGAGGCGCAAGGCTGGTATTACGTGGGTCGAGTGCGTAACCGGGACCTCTACCGCAACGACGCACGAATTTGGCTGCCGGTTAAAAACCTCTACGCCTTGGCGTCGTCCTCACCAAAATCACTGGGTCGGATCGAGATGACCCAAAGCACTCCGCACTTCATCCATTTGTACTATGAATCTATCCCCTTTTCTCCTTGAGCAAGCAGAACCATGCATAAATACCAAGACTTGATAACGAAACTCGATAACTCCGACGAAGAAACATTTTGGCTCGGACCCGCCACTGCCGAGCAAATTAAAAAACTCGAGAACATTCTAGGCATAAAGCTGCCTGAAGATTTCGTTGACTTCTTGAGTGTATGCGGTGGTGGTGCAGCAGACTTAGAAATATGCGGAATTGAGAATAATGATGCAACTCTAGATAACGGCGGAACTGTAAATTACAGCACCATGTACTGCCGTTCAGAGTTCGAATTACCTAGTCATTTTGCCGTCATTTATTTAAAAGACGACGAAGTTTGCTGGGCAATTGATTGCGGCCCCACGAAAAATGGACAGGTCATTAGCTACGATCTATTTAAGCGCAAACCGTCTAAGAAAATAGCGGAAAACTTCTATTCATTCTTTGAGGAATACGTCAAACTCAGAACTTAACTTTCAACCGTGAGTTATCTAGTAAGCAGTCGAGGCATTCCACATTATATATTCTAGATGCGTGAGGTACCCATTGCAATTTCCGATGTAAAATTTATGAATCCTGCTGGTCAGCACCAGACAAAAGGGGACAAATTTATTTTCGACACACTGAAAATAAATCTGTCCCCTTTTCTGCTTGCCCCCTTTTCCACTCAAATAAATCCGTCCCCTTTTCTCGTAAAGAGGATGGTACGATCACGCTAATACCACCTGGAGAATTTCCATGATATTTAAATCAGCCGGCACAGAAGTCAATCTAAACACGGTCACTTACAGGAGCCTTGGCTTCGGTGAGAAATCAATTCTCGAAACAAAAAAATACGAAATGACGATAAACAACGATGAGTTCCCGGAAAACTTCATCAACCATGCAAACTCATTTATTGTCGAATGCAAAATTGATGACTCTGAGCAAGGCTACGCTGACATTCCCGAACTAAAAAAAATAGGTTATCCAACCTTTAATGAAATTTTAAACGACCATCACAATTTGGCTGCCAGCCTTATAAAAGATTATCTTTACTTCGAGCTTTTTTACTTCTTATTCCCCAACTCAAGAGAGCTTAAGGTGGTTATTAACAGCATCGAAGACATAAAATCAGATGGAAGATCAATTACAATCACGGGCGACACGTATCCAGTTCAGAAAATTTAGAAAATCAAATCTACAACTCAAAGGAGAAAAACTACAATTGCAATGACAAAAAAAACAGAAAAGGGGACAGATTTATTTTCTACAAACTGAAAATAAATCTGTCCCCTTTTCTGCTGAGCAGATCTATGAGCTACGGACCGCGATTGCTGAAGTGAAATTTGTGAACCCTACTGGTCATCATGGGGGCAAAGGGTCCACAAAAGTACATAATGAAATACTTAAAATAATTGACAATTCGAAAGATTACGGCGAGTTCCGACAGGGCCTCAATGAGTGGGCGGGTCGGAGGTTAGAAGGTGGAGTTGACTCTCTCCCATCCGGCCTTAAAAATTGAGGAGAAAAAGATGAGTAATAAAAAAACAGTATCAATTTGGACTGCAAACGCCGACTGGCAGCAATCCACTCTTCGGGAAATAGTGACGCCTGCCTATTCTGACGATGGAGAATCTCTAGGATCGGAGTTCAGCAATGCATTTTCTCTGGGCTTTATTGACGACGACTTTATTGAAGCTGATTTCGTAGAGCCAACTAAAAATTTGGAAAAAGCAATCGAGGATTTTTCTTATGACTCCGATATCATCGCTGAAATAAAAAGAAAAACCTCTCTACTTCACCTGAAAAAAATAAACACTGTTATTGCAATTTACAATTGTGCTTATAAAGGAAAAACCACAACTTCCATATTACGAGGCATCGAATTTACATATCGAGGTCAGTTTAAATATCAAGATTAGGACACATGAGACGCAACCGATAAAGATTGAAATTTTTACTTTCCTAAGTGCCCATCGGATGACCTTTACCCTTCAACCTTAAATGCTCGTGACTAGCCTCGTCGATGTCAAAGACAAGCACCCGACGACACCCTTCCTATATGGGTAATTGCACCGTAACGAGGGACAAACCACGTTTTCTTTTTCTGAAGGTAATCTAGAAAATATGGCGATGGCGGAGCACAACAACTCCATCTAGATGGGCAAAAAGTAAACTTCGACAAACTCGACGTACTTCCGGAAAAAAATGAGAACTTTTTATGTGATTGCTAGTAAGGATATGGAGCCAAACCTCCCGCATAGCTCAAACTGGCCAAAGCTTATAGGCTACTCCTTCGCAGATAACTATTTTTACTTATCCGAAGGCAAAGGCCACGGCTTTGCCGCGAACGACATGCCTGAATCGAAGGCTAAAAGACCAGAATGGCTTGAAATATTTACAGCTTTAGACGCGACTTGGTTCCTCAACATGATTGACAACACTAACTTCACCAGCGAAACGGATTTCCGTGAAAAATTAACAGCACACATTGGCAACGTAGATATAATATTATTTTGACCAACTCGAGTTCGGTATTACACCAGCAGGCAGAAGACAAAAAGAGAACAGATTTATTTTCTACTAACTGAAAATAAATCTGTCCTCTTTTCTCTAGTTAACGTGGTCTGCCCCTGAATAATATTGAGACTCGTTGAAAACCTCATAACTGGAAAAAGCCGCAATGACGACCACTTTTGAAACAGCTTTAGAACTTCATGAAACATCTGACTTCTTTAAAGGCAATGGAAAATATTTTGCTCGCGGCTCTGACTGGGGAGATCATCTTTTCATTAGCAACTGGCAGGAAATGTGCGGAGTTTTAAAACACAAAAAAGCAGCACGACACCTGCTGACAACTATATTTCAAAATTATGCAGAACACTTAAAAGAAGATTATTCAGATGCGGAAGGATTGCTTTCAAACATAAGCGCTTACTACACACTTAAAAGCAAAATCGAATTTCTGTCAGACAATAATTACGACTTGGTTGAGAGCCTTGACGAAAACAGCAAAAAAACCATAGGGAAATTATTCCGCCTTCTTAGACAGCATTACGACATAAAAAACGAACTCTTGCCAAAATACAAATTCAATGATGAGATCAAGCGATTAAAACTCAAAGGCTGTCTAATTGACCTCGAACACCTTTGAGCAGTATTTAATGCGACTACCTCACACCACCGCACGATCAATACTTGACCAGTCCTCATGAATAAACATCAGATCACTTTAGCCAATGGATGGACAGCAACCTTTGATAACAACGGTGAATTCCGTATGGGAGCCGAAGGTTGGAGCTTGTCTTTGCAAGGGCCGGACGGCAGGAATATTCATTACTTCGCGGATCAGATCATTCTGGTCAACGATGACGACGGCACCCAGGCAAATTCATGCCTGCGTCTATCTACTGATGGTGTTTACGGTTATTTGAGTACAGCCGTTGATAGCTGCTGGGTGATCGATTTTTCGCGATGCATGATCGCTCCCCATCGGGTAAGCATCTATCACTACCATGACGCCTACGATGAAAGCGTCGCAGCTTACGAGCAGCCGGCCTTCAAACGCGCGAGGCAATACATCAGCGTTGTTGGAAAGTACATTTATCTGACCTTCCCTCTAACCAAAGATGAGGACTTTCCCAAGGTATGGGAGGAGTACCTCTCGATACGCAGACGCCAGCTGGATGAGTTGTATTTCAGAAACTGATCGAAGGGCGCCATCGTCAGCGAAGTGCTTTCACGTGCCCTACCCGATCAACTCATCTGCCACGTCATACTTAACCACCACCCGATTCCGATACAATCTCACCCTCTCCACCAATTCCCCAACCTGCCCCTTCTCCCGCACCTCCCGCCAAATCTCATTCTCCCGATACACCCGCGCCCCCTCCCGCACAAACCGGTGCGCCTCTTGAAACACGTGATAGCGATACTCCCTCACCCGATCACACAACAACTCCCCTTCGAGTTGCGTCTCGCCGACGTTCAACTTCAGCTGAAAGCTCCGATCCGTCGGGTTATGCAGCACCAGATCAACGTAGTTGTAGAAAATCGCCGCCCCGGACCCGAACGGCAGCACCCGCCCTTCATCCGGAAACGGGTCGAAGCTGTGGTTGGAACGCTCGACCACCACCAGCGGTGAATGAATCGCCATCCAGTGGATCAGGTTGCTCAGTTGGCAAATTCCACCGCCTACCCCGCGTCGAGCTTCGCCGAAAGACAGTTCCATGCCTTCAACGTAGCCGCGCTTCAAAGTCGGGCGGCCGACGAGGCGGCAGAAGGAGAAGTGTTCGCCGGGGGCGATGATGACGCCGTCGATCGCGGCGACGGCGAGTTTCAGGTTGATGACTTTGTTGTGTTGCAGGGCGAGGTCGGAGTCGCCGAGTTTGCGGATGAGTTTCGAGGTGTGTTTGAGGTAGCGATATGGCAGGCGCTCGGCCGTGGCGACGCGGCGAGCGTAGCGTTTGCCGGAGCAGCGCCAGGCAATCTGGCGGAACAGTCTTTTTTGCCACACGCGCAGCCAATACAAGGCCGGGTGGTAGAGGGAGAGTGGTTTCATCCGTGACACAACGGCGATTGCCGTTTCTTCCTTGAACCGTGATAGGGCACGCATTTTATCCGTTAATGGTTGGCAGCACCGCATGCATTTCATAAACCAGCGGTCTCAATTCGACACACTCTGCCGGTTACCCAATCTGCAAATTAAGGTTCGCCTAAGGTTGTCTCGCTAAGATCGCGGCCACGAAACCCTGTCGCCCTTGAATCGCAGATGAGCCCTTCTGTCATGAATGCCTTTAATTTGCCCACCCCACCGCAGGCCAATTTCAGTCTGGTCCTGGTCAACTACAAAACCCTGGACTTGACCCGCATGTGCCTGGAGCTTCTGCGCGAGCACGTCACGGAACAGCAGATTCCCGTGTGGGTAGTGGACAACGATTCGGCGGATGCCAGTCTCGATTACTTGCGTTCTCTGGACTGGATCAACTTGATCGAGCGGCCTTCGCCGGGTAAAGAGGCCGGACATATTGCCCATGGCAAAGCACTGGATCTGGTGCTGGACAAAGTTGCCACTGACTACCTGTTTCTACTGCACACCGACACTTTCGTTTACGACAAGGAAGTGTTTTCGATGATGATGCGCGAGTGTACAAAAACGCCGGACATCGCCGCCGTCGGTTGTGTCGAGCAAATCAATCGCGGGATGTTGCGCGATACCTGGCGTCTAACTTCGCGTTTCTGCAAACACTATGTTCGACGGGCGAAAACGCAATTGGGGCTGAAAACCAAAGAGCCAAAACCGTATAGAGAGACTCACCTGAAGAGTTTCTGCACTCTGTGGAATGCACGGTTGATGAAGTCCCAGGGGCTGCACTTCTGCATGGATGATCGGGTACCGGGTTATACGCTGCAGGATCGGATGTCGGCTCTGGGCTACGGCATCAAATTCCTGTCACCTCGGAAGATTTTCCATTATCTGGATCACATCCAGTCCGGAACCGTTGCGGCAGCAGGCACTTACGGCAAGGATCACCGCCGCACGAAGATGTATCAGGCGTCGCTTAAGCGCTTTCAGGGACAGCGAGCGTAGGCCGGGATGCTTAAAATCGGCACAAACAAAAAGGGCGACTCTAGAGTCGCCCTTTTTGTTTGCAGAATTTGTATACAACCACTTTCTGAAGGTGTTCGCCCAGTGTAATGGCCTGGCAATCCATGCACCGGTAAAGAGCCCTGACACTGGGCGAACGGAGGGGATTTTAATAGAAGTTGGCGCTTATGTCGTCATTGATAAAGATGAAATTTATGTACTAGAAAGTTAAAAAGTGTGTATCGCCGATATTTACCGAGAAACTTCCGACAACACACTTTTATATGATTGTTCTCATACCTAAACCTGTACAAGAACAATCACTCTGTAGAGTTAATGCTCAACTTTCGTGTTGACTGGTCACTTTTAAGATATCGGTGTAAGTGACGATGACGCTCTGCCCTTCTTTCAAATCTTTCAGTTTGGCTTGAATTTCAGGCTTTTTCACGTCGAGGACTTTCGATACGCCCGCCGGGTTTTGCAGGGTCACCTGATTTGTCTTCAAATCAATTTTGGTGATTTTCAATTGCACCTGAACCTGACGGTACGCTTCACCACCGGGGTTATCACTGCCCGGGGCCTTACGCAGCTCACCGGTACGTTCGGTGGTGCCAGGCAGACCTTTATCCACATCGGTGTCGAGGTAGGCGGCGACGGAACGCTGCACTTCGATGTTGACCTGATCGCCGGCCTTGAGATTGGCGAGGTTTTTCGCCTTGTCGCTGAGCTGAACATGAACCGGCTTGCCTTCGGCGCCTTCGAGCACAACCTGATGGTTAGCGGCATCGACGGAGATCACTTTGGTGGTGACCTGATCTGCTTCAACAGTGGCAGACAGCGGAATATCGGCAGCCAGGGCGCCGAAGCTGGTGGCGGACAGTACGGTTGCGAGGGTGATGGCCTTGGCCAGTGCGTTGAGCTTCATAAGCAATACTTTCCCTGTGATGAATGGCAGCGCCCGGCGCCGAATTGGCTTCGGCGACGAACGTGCCACTGAGCATAGACGCTGTTCAGGGCTTGGCTTTGGTTTGTGTCGAGGAGGTCTGTTGTTTTGCGGTGTCCTGCGCGGTGGATTCGCCGCTGGGCGTGCCTTTGCCGCTGTTTTCACGCTGTTTCGGGTCGGTGGGCCGCAGGGCGTCGTTGTCGCGTTCGGTTTCGCCCGGTGGGCGGGGTTCGTCGGGGTGTTCGCCTTGGGTGATCGGTTTCATCGGGTTGTCCTCAGGCTTCGGGGTCGTCGAGTTCACGGGCGACGTTGATGGCGGGGGAATCCTTGTGCAGGTCGTCGGCCTTGGCGCGCAGGATCTGCCATTGCTCAAGGTCGATGGCGCCTTGGCCGAGCAGGTCGTCGGCGATGCGTTGCAGATCGAAGTAATGTGCGTCGGGGGATTGCTGCCAGTAGGTCTGGTCGTCGAACAGGCGCTGCCAGGAATTCAGGTCTGGGGGTTTCAGGTCGTCGCTCATGGCTAATCCTCGGCAGATTTTTCTGTAGAGGACAACACACCAACCCAAGTTCAAACCGATCCATTGTAGGAGCTGCCGAAGGCTGCGATCTTTTGATTTTGCTTTTAAAAAACAAGATCAAAAGATCGCAGCCTTCGGCAGCTCCTACGGGGATTCGTGGGTACCTTTCAGTACCCGGTCATTTCCAGATAGCCCTGGCCGGGATGGCTGCCGCTGATGTGCACCGGGCCCTCCCAATACGGGATGCGCAGGTTCATCCAGGCATTGGGGTTGAGCGCGTCGAGGCTGATGTCGAGGTGTTTGTCGGGAATGCTGATCGACCATTTCACCGGCATCGCCCGGCCGGCGACGTTGGCGGTGTCTTGCGGGGAGAGCCGGATCTGCGAACTGCGCAGGGTTTGCGTCTGGCCATCGGCGGCTATCCACGTGCCGGTGAGATACGGCACGCCGTCCTTCTGACGCATGCGATAGAGCATCACGTGTTCGCCGCTGTCCAGGTGCAGGGAAAACCAGTCCCAACCGGTTTGATTGGCGGTCAGCGGCTGGCTGCTCCATTCGCGATCGAGCCACGCGGGGCCGCTGACGGTGTAGCTCTGGCCGTCGATCTGCAATGTTCCGCTGGCCTGGAAAAACGGCTGACTGTAGTAATACGAAGCCTGACCTTCTTCGGATTTCTGGCTGAAACCCTTGTCCCCCTGCAACACCAATGGGCGGCTGGAAGTGAGGTGCAGTTGATAGGCGAAATCCTTGTCGCGCGCGCTGAGCTGCAGGTCGCTCAACGGATCCTGCGCCTGACTGGCAAAGCGCCAATCGTCGATCCACGCCTCGAACGGTGCCAGCCGCACGCCGGCCTGCCCCACGCCGCCCCGCGCATAACGTTCAGCGGCGTGATGCACCGACGCGGAGGTCACCGCCGCATGCCCCAGCCAGATCGTCTGATTGGCCCAGCCGGCCTGCTCCGCCAGCGGTTTCAGCGCACTGCGAAACAGAGTCCACTGCACGCCGAACTCGTTGCCCTGCGCGTCCTTCAGGTTGGCGGTGACGTACCACCACTCAATGCGAAAGCCATCGTGCGCGCCGTGATCCGCCGGAAAACTGAACACTCGCCCCGGCACCACCAGCGTAAACGCCAACGCCTGATCGCCCATCCCGGCGAAGCCTTTCTGCTCCGGCACCGATTGATCGCAACCACCGAGCAGCAACAAAACCATCAGCACAACGAGCTTAATCCTCATGGGCAAACGTCCTCAGCAGATCAGCCGGTTGCGTGCGATACAGCGAATACAGCGGCCATGCCGAAGCCAGTAACGTCGCCAACAACGCCAGCCCCATCAGTTGCAGCAATTGCCACGGGAACACCCGCAATGGCAGCCGCCAGCCAAACGCCTGCACATTGATCACCGCATCCAGGCACCACGCCAGCGCGATGCCCAGCGGCAACGCCAACACCAGCGTCAGCACTGCCAGCAGCCACGTCTGTCCCAGGTTGAGCAGCATCAACTGCCGTCGCGTCACGCCCAGCGCCCACAACGGTGCGAGTTGGCCGAGGCGACTCTGACTCTGGGTCAGCAGGCTGATAAACAGCGCCACGCCCGCCACCGCGAGGGTCAGACTGTTCAACGCTGCCGTCGCGGCAAAAGTGCGGTCGAACACCTGAACCGACCAGCCTTTGAGCCGTGCCTGATCGACGATGCGGCTGTCCTCCAACTGAAACCGTGCCTGCAATGCGCTCAGCAATGGCGGAATATGTTGCGGGTCGATGCGCAGGTTGAAGCGATTCGGCGTCAGTTGCGGCCAGCCGCGCAGCAGGTGATTGACGTTGGCGATCACGTGTCCCTTCGGGTTGCCGTAATCGGCGTAGATACCGACGATGCGTGGCGACCACGAGCCGTTCGGCGTGGGAATCGTCAGGTGTTCGCCGGCGTGCAGTTTCAGGCGTCGGGCGAGTTGCTCGCTGAGCATCACCGCATCATCCGTCGCCAGATGCCCCCACGGATCACCGCCGCTGGAATCGAGCAACGGCCAGTGCTGGCGATAATGTGCATGATCGATCACGCCGAACACCTCCGTCGGCCAACCCTGCAACGTCACCGACACCTGCCAGTTGGGCAGCACTGCCGCGATGTTCGACTGCTGCTTGAGCCAGCTGTACATTTCCCGGGACTGCGCCGGGTTGGTCGGGTTGATGTACAGCTCGGCGCTCAGACGCTGTTCGAGCCAGTCATCGAAGGTCTGACGAAAACCGGCCGTCATGCTGCCGGCGCCGATATTGGCGGCGAGGGCCAGCAGCAATGCCATCAATGCCAGACTCAATGCCGGCAATTGCTGACGGCAATCGGCGAGAAACCACTGGCCGAGCACTGAGCGACTGCGCCCGAGCAACTGACTCAATATCGCACTGAGCAACACCGGCAGCGCCAACGCCGCGCCGAGTAGCAGCCCGGCCATCAACACGAAGCCGCTGGCCAGACTGTCGCCCCAGATCAAGGCCGCCAACGCAATCAATCCCAACCCCGCTGCCAGCCAACCCTGGCGCCGCAACCAACGCGCATATTGCTGATGCCAGGCTTGCGGATCGGCCACGGCCAACAACGGCAAACGCGCAGCACGCAATAGACTGTTGGCCCCAGCGAGCAAGGCGCCGAGCAGACTCAAGCCGATGCCACTGAACCACCACCAAGGGCTCAGACGCAACTGCCCCGCCACTTCCGCGCCGTACAAACCGCGCAGGCTGGCGGCGACGTCCGGCAGCAGGACACTGGCCAACCAATAGCCGCTGATCACGCCGAATAGTCCGCCGACCAGTGCCAGCACACCCAGCTCAACGATCAAGCAGAAAATCAACATTTGCGCGCTGACCCCGCAGGCGCGCAGCGTGCGCAGCAAGCCGCGACGCTGTTCCAGCGCGAGGCCGATGGCGGCGTGGACGATGAACAATCCGACCAGAAACGAGAGAAAGCCCAAGGCATCCAGATTGAGGTGAAAGCTCTCGGTCAGGCGTGTCAGATTGTTTTCTTCGCCGCTGCTTTTGAGTTGCAACTGGCCTTTGAAGGAATCCGGCAGTTCACCTTGGAAACCCTTAGGTAACAATAGCCGCGACAGTTGCCCAGGTTGTTCGAGCAGTGTTTGCGCAACGCCGATGTCCACCAGCAAAACGCCCGGCGCCATGTCCTTTTGCACCAGCAACGGTGGCAACGACAGCCCATTCACGGTCTGCGGCGTGTCGCCTTCGTGCAGGTTGAGTGCCTGCAAGGTGTCCGGAGAAATCCACGTGCTGCCCGGCGGCGTGAAAAACTCGACAACACGCTCAATCGGCAGCGCCTGCCCGGCCACCGCCGAATCGGCGGGGAGCGACACCGGCTCAATGCCCATCAATTGCAGCCGCTGGTTTTCGTGATCCTTGAGCAGCAGGCGCCCCTGCAACAGCGGCGACACCGGCCAGCCTTGAAGGCGCAAATCGACAAACCATTGCTGGGTGAACGTCGCGCCGCTTGGCGTGCTCAGACTGGCCTGCGGTTCGCCGCCGATCATCTGGCTGGCGCGGGCGTAGCTGTCACGGGCCTGACTGTTCAGTGCTTCGACGCCGGTGAGCAAACTGGTCGCCAGCCACAACCCGGTCAGCACGCTGAAAAACTGCACCGGATGGCGCCGCCAATGGCTGAGCAGCGCGCGCAGTGTCTGACGAAAAACCATCACGTCAGCCGCCCTTTGGATAGCACCACACGCTGAGCCAATTGCGCCGCGACCCGCTGACTGTGAGTAACCATCAACAACGTGGTGGGCGTGTCGTCGAGCAATTCCAGCAACAAGCGCAGCACTTCATCACTGGTCGCCTCATCGAGGCTACCGGTGGGCTCATCGGCCAATAGCAATTTCGGCTGCGATGCCAATGCCCGGCCCAATGCGACCCGCTGCTGCTGACCACCGGAAAGTTGCTCGGGATAGCGCTTGAGCAAATCGCCGAGCCCCAGACGCTGCACCAGGTGCGCCTGCCAACGCGGCTCATGCCGTCCGGCCAGACGCGCCTGAAACGCCAGGTTGTCCTCCACACGCAGACTGCCGATCAGGTTGAACTGCTGGAACACCAGACCGATTTCTGTGCGCCGCCAATTCGCCAGTTGCGCCTCGTTCATCGCCTCCAGCCGATGCTCGCCGCTGCGGATGCTGCCGCTGTCGACTTTGTCGAGACCGGCCACCAGGTGCAGCAACGTGCTTTTGCCACTGCCGGATTCGCCCATCAGCGCCAGACTGCTGCCGGATTCGAGCGTCAGGTCGATGCCTTGCAGCACCGGCAATGGGCCTTGCGGGGTGAGATAGCTTTTGAAGACATTTTCAACACGAAGCATGCCGCCACCTGATCGGTCAGTGTGGGGCAAGGATAGCGGATGGCGGTGACCGCTCGGAATCTTGCGGTGAATTGAACGTTGAGTTTGTTGCAGGTAGGGCATGCGTCCGAAAGCTTGGCGGGATCGGAAGCAAACGCAAAAATTCAATGAACCTCACACCGCCATCGCGAGCAGGCTCACTCCTACTTTTGGAATCCATTCCCCTGTAGGAGTGAGCCTGCTCGCGATGAGGTCTGCGGATTCCCTCCAAAACTCATTGCCCCGCCGCCACACTCGCTGGCGCCTGCGTCGGCGTGACAATACTGCCCAGATCAATGTGCTTCCATTCAGGCTTGGCCCCGAGCCGCGCATTGAAGCGGTAGTTGAAGGTAAATTCATCCGCCGTCGCGACACTCAGTGGCTTGCCATAAACAGCCTCGATCCCCGCCAGGTCATAGCCCATCAACTGCAACAGCGTCGGAAAGATGTTGTAGTGGCTGGAGCGATCCTTGTTCGCCGCCAGTTGCGCCGACCAGTCCAGCGTCTTCAACTGGCTGCCCTGGATCACCACTAGCGGAACCAGCCCTTCCTCCTCGACCGGGTCGCCGCCGCAATGGGTATTCAATCCAGGATTGCCGCGCTCATGCAGATCCTGACCGTGATCGGAGGTGTAGATCAGCGACGCGTTATTCAGATTGCCCTGAGCGAAAACCCGCGAGAAAAACTCGCCGACATTCCATAACACCGTGTTCTTGTAGGCGTTGCGATACAGCACCCAATCATCTGGCTGACCATTGAAACCGTTGCGTTCGCCGGTATCGGCCACCTCGGTGAACTGCCCGCGCGGCAAGGTCGGACGGTAGGCCATGAACGCATCCGGGTATTTGTCGTGCACCGGGAAGTGCGCGCCGACTTTGTTGATCACCACCAGCTCCGACTTGTCGTCGTTGAGCAATTCGATGAGTTTCGCCGCTGCCGCCATGTCGCGATCGCGCACGCTGGTCTGGTCGAATTGCACAAACTCGTCGATGTCCTTTTTCTCGGTTTCGGTCATCAGGTTCTGCAGATTGCCGGCGGTGCGCTGGGCGTCGATGTACACGGTGCGCAGCCCAGCCTTTTTTGCGTACTGCCAGATCGACGGCAGCGTGCTGTTGATGCGCATGTAATCGGCGCGGGTGCCGCCGTAGCGCAGGGTTACGTTGGTGTCTGCGCTGCAATTGGCGATGGACGCCGCGTAGCCGTAATTGAAGATATCGACGCCGGGACGCGCCTGTTTGAGGTTGCTGTGCACACCGAACGGCGCGTTGATGTCCAGATAATTGCCGGAGATGCTCTCGTCGATGATCAGCACGATGTCGTGATCGACGGCTTGAGTGTTACGCGACAGCGTCACTGGTTCGCGCGGGCCGACGGTGTTGTGCAGCGCTTCATAGGCAAACAGGTTCAGATAGGCCAGCGGCGTGTACATGATCGGCAGGCCCCGCGCCCCCTCACCCGCACGCAAAAACAGCACGGCACTGAGCAGCAGCACACCACACAGTGGCGCCGCCACACGCAAAGCGTTGGGAATCGCCAGCCCGTGGCGGGGTTTCAGGCCGATGCCGAACAGCAACAGCAAACCGCTGAGCACGCCACGCAAGAGCGCGTCCCGGTACTGGTACGCCGCTTCCTGGATGAAACCGCCGGAGTAAACCAATGACACGAAACCGCTGTAGGTCAGGTAGTCCGCCGTGACCCGGGTATAAACATCGAAAAACACTGCCGAGACAAACATTGCCAATGCGAACACGTGGCGAATGAGAGCTTGCCTTATATACGCCATTAGATATAACGCAAAAGTAAGCGCCAAAAACATCGCGCCAAAAAGAAGTACAGCAAAACCGAAGCCGATAGCATTTAACCGATCAATGTAATATTCGGAATAAATCAACAAATAAACAATTAAGAACAATTCTTTGGCATATCTGAACATGGCGATACCGATCGGGCAAAACGGCAGGGAGTCAAAGGTTTGTCAGTCAGAACCTGACACTAGCACCCGGCCATCAAAGCGCAAGAATTGACTGTTTTTTATAGAAAGCGTCAAAAAAACGGTGACTCAAATCTGACATAACCAAGACGCTACAAGCCTTTAAATTAGCGGCTTACGACCGTTTATCGCATATTTGAAATCTGAACAAATCTGCACGAAAGCAACAAATTCAATCGCAGCAATGACTTGATGGCCAATCGCCAAAAAATGCTCAAGTGTTATACAGATGCAACATGTCATTTTGCTGACACGCTTTTCAAACGCTGCGCTATACCCCTTTAACTATCTAATTCCGTAGTTAACTTTTGGTGTTACTGAGGTGCGCAGATGGACGTGAGCGTATTTGGCACTGGCTATGTCGGACTTATACAAGCCGCCGCACTTGCAGATGTCGGTCATCGCGTTTTATGCGTGGACATTGACCCCAACAAAATTAAACAACTGCAACAAGCAGTGCCGCCAATTAGCGAGCCAGGTTTATCCAGCACGCTTGAGGAAAACATCAAGGCCGGCCGTCTGCTGTTCAGCACCCAGGCCAGCGACGCCGTCGAGCATGCCGAGCTGATTTTCATCGCCGTCGGCACCCCGGCCGATGAGGATGGCTCCGCCGACCTCAGCCACGTGCTCAACGTCGCCCGGCAAATTGCTTCGTACATGGAAGCTGACCGCACCCTGATCATCAAATCCACGGTGCCAGTGGGCACGGCCGATCAGGTGTTGGCCACCGCCAACAGCGAATTGCTGCGTCGCGGCAAGACTGATCTGCAAGTGCGGGTAGTGTCCAACCCGGAATTCCTCAAGGAAGGCAGCGCCCTCGCCGACTGTATGCGCCCTGACCGGATCATCGTCGGCACTCACGATGACGCAGCCCGCGAACAGATGAGCGAGTTGTACGCGCCGTTCTGCCGCAACCACGAAAAAATCATGTTCATGGACAACCGCAGCGCCGAGCTGACCAAGTACGCCGCCAACGCGATGCTCGCCACCCGCATCAGTTTCATGAACGAGTTGGCCAATCTCACCGAACTGCTCGGTGCCGACATCGAAGCGGTACGCAAAGGCATCGGCTCTGATCCGCGCATCGGTTACCACTTCATCTATCCGGGCTGCGGCTTTGGTGGATCGTGCTTTCCCAAGGATCTGCGCGCGCTGCTGCACACCGCCGAACACAACGGTATGCCGCTGAAACTGCTGCGCAGTGTCACCGACGTCAACGACCTGCAGCGGCACATCCTGTTCAGCAAACTCAAAGCACAGTTCCCGCAAGGCCTGGCTGGCAAGTCCATCGCGATTTGGGGCCTGGCGTTCAAACCGAATACCGATGACATGCGCGAAGCGCCTAGCCGTTATCTGATGGATGCGCTGTGGGCCGAAGGCGCCAGCGTGCAGGCCTACGACCCGGAAGCCATGTCCGAATGCCGGCGCATCTATGGTTATCGCAACGACCTGCACCTGTGCGCCACCCGCGACGACACCCTGGAAGACGCCGATGCGCTGGTGATCTGCACCGAGTGGAAAAACTTCCGCGTGGTCGATTTCGAGTTGCTCGCCGAAAAGCTGCGCTCAAAGGTCATCATCGACGGTCGCAACCTCTACAACCCGGAACAAGTGGCGGCCGCCGGCCTGCATTACAGCGGCATCGGTCTGCGCCACATTGCCCCAGAAGGGCTGCGGCCATGAAGGTGCTGGTCACCGGTGCGGCCGGTTTCATTGGTGCCCATTGCGTGTTGCGGTTGCTGCGCGACGGCCACTCGGTAGTCGGTCTGGACAACTTCAACGGCTACTACGACCCGCAACTCAAGCACGACCGCGTGCAGTGGGTGCGTGAGCAGGCCGGCGATTTCCAGCTCGCGACGGTTGACCTGGCCGATGCCCCGGCCATCGAAGCGCTGTTTGTCCGCGAACGCCCACAAGTGGTGATCCACCTCGCCGCGCAAGCCGGGGTGCGTTACTCGCTGGACAACCCACGGGCCTATCTGGACAGCAACCTCAACGGTTTCCTCAACATTCTCGAGAGCTGCCGGCATCACCCGGTCGAGCATCTGATCTACGCCTCGTCGAGTTCGGTCTACGGCGCCAACCAGCACACGCCATACTCGGTGAAGGACGGCGTCAATCACCCGCTGTCGCTGTACGCCGCCACTAAAAAAGCCAACGAGCTGATGGCGCACAGTTACAGCCATCTGTTCGGCATTCCCTGCACCGGCCTGCGCTTTTTCACCGTGTACGGGCCGTGGGGCCGGCCAGACATGTCGCCGATCCAGTTCGCCCGGGCGATCAGCGAAGGCACGCCGCTGAAGCTGTTCAATTATGGCGAGCACCAGCGCGACTTCACCTACATCGACGACATCATCGAAAGCATCGCCCGCCTCATCGAGCAGCCACCGCAGGTCAATCCGCAGTGGGATCGCGAGCAGCCCGACCCGGCCAGCAGCATGGCGCCGTGGCGCCTGTTCAATATCGGTGGGCAGCACCCGGTCGAGCTGAAAACCTATCTGGCGCTGCTGGAAAAACACCTCGGTCAGACCGCCATTGTCGAGTTGCTGCCGCTGCAACCGGGCGACGTGCTCAACACTTGCGCCGAGGCCAGCGATCTGGCCCAGGCCACCGGATTTCAGCCCCGGATAGAGCTGGATGAGGGACTCGGGCGCTTTATCGCCTGGTTCCGCGACTACTACCCCACTGCCTATCGCCCACGCGCCGTTCGCGGCTGAATTCATGTGGAGGACTCCATGACTGGACATGAGAAAGGTGTACCGATCCTAGAAATGCGCCGCGACAAGCGCGTGGATCCCGAGCACCGAATGCGTCTCGACGCGGCGATTCATCGCCAGGGTCGCGGCTGGTTCACGGGACGCGACGGCGGTCGGCCATGGCAACTGTCACGCACCAATCGCGTGGTCGCCTGCCTCGGCGCCTTGCTGATTCTGCTGCTGATTTCGCCGCTGTTGATCGGTCTGGCGCTGACCATCAAATTCACCAGCGAAGGCCCGGTGATGTTCGTGCAGAAACGCACCGGTTATCGCGGGCGCAAATTCGGCATGTACAAATTCCGCACCATGGTGGCCAACGCCGAAGAGTTGAAAGAGTCACTGCGTCACCTCAACAAGCACGGTGCCGACGCGATCGATTTCAAGATCGACCACGACCCGCGCATCACCCGCATCGGTGGTTTTCTGCGGCGCACCAGCCTCGATGAACTGCCCAACCTGATCAATGTAGTGACCGGCGACATGCGCCTGGTCGGCCCGCGTCCGACCTCGTTCAACGCCTACCGCTACAAGGACAATCACCTCGCGCGCCTGGCGATCTACCCCGGCATGACCGGCCTGTGGCAGATCTCCGGGCGCAGCAACATCGACTTCGACCAGCGCGTTGAGTTGGACCTCAGCTACATCGCCGAGCAGAGCCTTTTGCTTGATCTGAAGATTCTGTTGAAAACCCCCTTCAAAGTATTCAGCGGCCACGGAGCAAGCTAATGGACGGTTCAACCAACAAAAGCCTGAGCATTGCCAACCCCAGCGAATCGAACCTGACCTCGACCGTGCTGGATCTTGATCTGCGGATCCTGTTCCTGACCGCCGCCAACCCCGGCTCAGGCACCACCACCAGTGCGCTGGCGCTGGCCGGCCAACTGGCACAAATGAGCAGCGGCCAAGTGCTGCTGGTCGATGCCAGTCAGTCGGCGAGCAATCTCACCCAGCAGTTGAACCTGAGCAAGGAACGCGGCCTGCGCGACTTGCTGTTCAACCCCGACAAACCGCCGCTGTTGCAGGACTGCGTGGTGCAGGTCTCGAGCCTGCCGTTCCACGTGCTGCCCAACGGCCGGCCGATCCGCACCCTGGAGCACCTGACCGCCGAGCGGCTGAGCCCGTTGCTTGATCAATTGGGCAGCCAGTACCGCTTTGTGGTGATCGATGGCGACGCGGTGTACTCCGACGCCGACACGCTGGTCATCAGCACGCAAGTCGATGGCGTGGTGCTTGTCGTACGCGCCGAAGACACCCGCTGGGAAGTCGCCCAGGCCGCCGTGCAACGCCTGACTCAGGCCGGGGCAAAAGTGGTCGGCAGCGTGTTCAACCGGCGCAAGTACTACATGCCCAAAGGGCTTTACAAAAACCTGTAAGCGAACGCAAAGGATGACGCCATGAACGCCAAAATGCTTGCCCTGCTGTGGCGGCCGCTTGCGGGCTGCCCCAGCAATCCCGACCCCCACAACAGGCCGGTGAATACCCCCTCCGCCACACCGGCCAATGCGCAAGCCACCGACATGCCGAGGGTCGAGCAGACCCTGCGCCCGAAAGACGTGCTGGATGTGATTTTCCACATCAGCGCCAGCGGCTCGGACGCTTACCGCGTGCAGTCGGGTGACCAGATCGGCCTGAACTTCACCGCTGCCAGTCAGCTCAACGGCACGCAACTGGTGCTGCCTGACGGCACCATCGAACTGCCGGGCGCCAACACCTCGGTGAAAATTGCCGGACTGACCAGCGACGAGGCGCGGCAGGAAATCCAGCGCGCCTATCAACGCAAGCAACTGTTCCAGCCCAACCGCAATCAGCTCTCGGTGCAGATTCTCAGCCCGCTGAGTAACGAGCAAAACCTCAAAAGTGCGCTGAACCACCCGGCCACCGGCATGAGCCGCGAAATCACCGTCGGCACCGATGGCTATGCGAGTTTTCCGGAAATCGGCGCTGTGCCGCTGCAAGGCATGACCGTCAATCAACTGGAAACCTTCCTCAACAGCAAGTACGCGCAACTGCCGGGACGGATGACGGTGGATGTGCTGCTGAAATCCACCGCCGGCAACGAGATCTACGTGCTCGGCGAAGTCGCTCAACCGGGCTCGTACCCGATCCGCCGGCCGGTGTCGGTGCTTGAGGCCCTGACTCTTGCCCGAGGCACCAACGTCAAGGCACGCCTGGATTCGGTAGTGATCATGCGGCGCAACGGCAATCAGGTGCAGGCCATGAACTACGACGTCGAGAAAGCACTGTCGGGCGATGCGCCACAGATCGCCTACCTGCAACCGGACGACATGCTCTACGTACCGAAAACCAAACTGGCCAGCGCCGGCGAACTCGCCCGCCAACTGGCCGATGTGGTGCTGTTCCAGGGCGTGGGGTTCAGCTTCGGCTACCGCGTCGACAACAAAGGCAGTGACAACTGACTCTCAGGTGAACGACATGAACCCAAAAGAAAATTACCTGCACGAGTTCTTCAGGATTTTCTTCGCCAACAAGCAACTGGTGAAGCGCATCTTCCTGATCTTTGCAGTGATCGCGCTGTTGCTGCCGCTGTTGCTCAAACAGAGCTTCGATATCACCGCGCAGGTGATCGTGCAGTCGAAAAAACTCTCCCAGGGCGATGCGACGACCTCGCTGACCCAGGACAACGCCACCTTCATTCCGCCATCGCTGGCGGATATGGAGACCGAAAGCAATATCCTCCGTTCGCCGGCGCTGATTCGTCAGACCATCAGCGAACTGCGCGATCAGGGTCAGTACAACCCGCCGCCGGGGATGCTCAGCAAACTGGCTGAACCGTTCAAGCGTTATGTCAGCACGCCGCTGCGCGAATACGTGATCAATCCGCTGCGTGATGCACTGGGCATGGAAACCGATCCGGTGCGCGACACGGCACTGGATGGCTTGACCCAGGAGGCCATCGACAATCTGAAGATCGAAACCCTGCCGGGTTCCAATGTCATCTCGATCGTCTACAGCTTCCCGGATCCCGCCCAAGGCACGACGTTCGTTGCCACGCTGCTGCGCAACTATCTGGTCGATCGTCAGGCGTTGCAATCGATCGAACTGCCGCACTCGTTCTACGAGACCAAGAAGCATCAATATCAGGTCCGCCTCGATGGCCTGGAAGGCGCGCGGCTGAGCCTGCTGGAAAGCGTCGGTTCGTCCGATCCGAAGGAGGAAATCACCTTTCGCCTCAACGCGATCAACACCGAAGAGCAGGCACTCAACCTGTATCGCGATCGCTTGCTGCAAAGCCAGCGCTGGCTCGATTACCTGAAAACCAGCCTGGCCGCTGCCAACACCAACAAGCTTAACGACTACACCTTTCCGTTCACCTTCACCACGACGGTAGACAACATCGCGTTCGAAGACCGTGAGATCCGGCAGATGGGCGAGGCGCTGACCACTCAGGTCAGCCGCTATATGAATGACCTGGCGATATTTCAGCCCAGCAGCGAACCGATGTTGCTGGCCCGCGAGCAAATTGCCCGCACACGCCAGCAGTTCCTCAAAGTGGTCAACAACCGCATCCAGGAACGCACGATCGACCTGTCGGTGGTCAGCCAGGTCATCGAGCAGAAAACCGCGCGCATTGCCGAGTTCAAGAATCGCATCCATCAATTGCAGCAAACCCAAAGCAAGCTGCGCCAAATGGACACCGAGATCGGCGCATTGCACGCAGCGTTTTCAACTTATGCGCAACGCTTTGCCGAAAGCAGCACGACACGCGCGCTGGATAACGATTTGTCCAACGCTCGTGTCCTGAGTCCGCCGTATGAACCGACCGAGGCGGCGTTTCCCAAGCCGATGTTGATCATACCGTTCGGCCTGCTCACCGGACTGCTGCTGGCCATTGCCTTCGTCTATGTACGTGAGTTCTTCGATCACCGCTTCAAGCATCCGGCGCAAATCAGCCATGAACTGGGCCTGCCGGTGCTATTGGTGCTCAACGAAGAAACGTCACAGCCGGGCAATCCGCACAAGAACTGGACCGTGCCGAGCCTGGTTCACTGGGTGCGCAATTGAACGCGGCGTCCACCCCGTGCGTCGCCCTGCCGATCATTCATTTGCTCAGCAGCGGCGGCTTCTACGGCGCCGAGCGGATGTTGCTGGATCATTGCCTGGCGACGCCGGGGCAGCATCAGGTGCTGTTCCTCGACGCGCCACCAGAGCTGATCGAGCGCTTTCGCCAGGCCGGGGTGGACGCTCGCGGCTGTGCCGGGCTCGGTGGACTGCTGTGGCACTTGCGTCAACGCCGTGGTGACAAGCCGTTGCTCAACACGCACAACTTCAAAGGGCTGCTGTTCGGCTGGGTCGGCGCCACTGTGTTGCGCCTGCCGCTGGTGATCACTCAACACGGTTTCACCCCGCGCAGTCGCAAGCAGAAGTTCTACACCTGGCTAAGCCTGCAACTGTGCCGCACGGCCTCGGTGAAGCGGGTGGTCTGCGTCGCGCAAAGCATCGCTGTGCTGCACCGTCAGGCTGGCGTCCGTGCGGAGAAGTTGCAGGTGATTCCCAACGGTTTGCCAGCGGCGCCAGTGCTGCCGCCGGCGCTGGAACGACAACGCTGGCTGGTCGGTTACGTGGGTCGATTGAGCAGTGAGAAAGGCCCGGATCTGTTTCTCGATGCGCTGATTGCGTTGTGTCACCAGCATCCGCAACTGGACGCCGTGATGCTCGGCGACGGTCCGGAACGTGAGGCCTTGCAGGCGCGTATCGACGCGGTCGGTTTACAACAGCGGATTCGCTTGCCGGGCTATCAGACGGCGATGCAAGGCTGGTGGCAGCAACTCGATGCGCTGGTGATCAGCTCGCGCACCGAGGGTACGCCGATGATTCTGCTTGAAGCGATGCAGGCCGGTGTGCCGGTGGTGGCATTCGCGGTCGGTGGTATTCCCGATGTCTTGCAGGACCGCCACAACGGCCTGCTCGCCGCCCCGACCGATACCGCCGCCCTCGCCCGTCAGCTCGACACGTTGCTGGCCGAACCGAAGCTGGCCGCACAGCTACGCGACAACGCCAGACGCACACAACAGGAACGCTACGACCTCAAGGCTTTGGCTGAACGCTGGTCGCAGCTGTACATCCACACGGCACGGGAGGCACGCGCATGATTTTCCCGCTCTCGATCGTCAGCCTGCTGGCACTGGTCTGCATGGCTTTGCTGGTCAGTCCTTATCCGTATCTGGCGCCGGGGGCGGTGTTGGGGCTGCTGGGTTTCACGGTGCTGTACCGCAAACCGGCCTGGGGCCTGCTGGGCATTGCCGCGCTGGTGCCGTTTGAAGGATTCTTCAAAGACAGCGTGTTATCCGGGAGCAAACTGATCGGTGCTTCGCTGGCGCTGATCCTGGCGTTGCAACTGGCATTGCATCAGATTCCATCGCAGCGCCTGCGCAGCAATCTGTGGCGCTACCTGATCGGTTTCATGGCGCTGTACCTGCTGAGCCTGCTCGCCACCGACAATATGGGCATGTCACAGAGTCATCTGCGTGAGCTGAGCGTGGGCCTGATTCTGTTCGTGATCACTTTGTTGATCGGCCGCGAGCTGAACCTCGATATGTTCGCCCGGCTGGTCACGCTCAGCGTCAGCGCGACCTGCGCGATGGCGATGTTTTCCAGCCGATTCCAGGACAAGGGCCGCGCTGCCGGCCTGCTCGAAGACCCGAATGCCTTTGCTCTGCTGATCGCCTTCGCCGTGCCGCTGGGCCTGTTGCTGGTGATTCGCAGCCCGAACCTGCTGCACCGTTTGTTCTGGGCGGGCTGCTGCCTTTTGCTGCTCGGCGGCATGACCAAAACGGAGTCGCGCTCAGGGCTGGTGGTATTGGCCTTGAGTCTGGCGATCGGTGTCTGGCATTACCGCCAGCACCTTACCCGCATCCGTCCCCGGCATTTCGGATTCGCCATGCTCGGCGCCGCCATCGTGCTGCCATTGGCGATTTATGCGATGCCTGCCGGTTACCTCGCGCGCATCCAGTCGCTGAGTATCTTGAGCGCCGGGGCCAAGGCTCAGGACGAATCCCTCGGCCGTCGCGCCTCGTACATTGTCGTCGGCAGCCAGATCATCCGCGAGCATCCGCTGCTCGGCTCGGGCCCCGGGACCTTCCCGCTGCACTATGCAACCACCGGTTATGCCAAGGCGTTCTCGGCCAACCGCAAGATCGGCGATCTGTATCGTCGGGCGCATAACACTTATCTGGAGATTTTCAGCGAATTGGGGATTCCCGCCGGCCTGCTGTTTGTCGGCATGCTCGTGCAGGGTTTCTACAACCTGATCCGCGCACGACGCGAATGGCTGCAACGCCGCGAATGGCAGCAAGCAGACCTGATGACCCATCTGGGAATGAGTTTTCTGTCGTTGACGTTGTTTCTGATGTTTCTCAGCGCGCCGAACCTGAAATACCTGTGGATCATGCTTGCGCTGACCTGGGTGCTGCGCCTGAAAGCCGAGCAGGCGCCGCTGACGGAGGCCAGGGCATGAGCCGGATCAGCATCGTCATTCCGATGTACAACGAGGCCCGGCACATCGGCCGCACCCTCCTGGCCGCCCGCAAAGCCGCGAACGCCGCCGACATCGACTGTGAACTGATCGTCGTCGACAACGGTTCCACTGATGACGGGTCACAGATCGCCCGCGCATTCGGCGCACAGGTGCTGGTGCTGCCCGGCCTGCTGATCGGCGCCTTGCGCAATCGTGGCGCAACGGTTGCCAGCGGTGAATGGCTGGCGTTCATTGATGCCGATATCGAAATGCCCGAAGACTGGCTGAACGAATTGTTCGCTCTCGAAGCGCAGAATCAGGGCGACATTTTTGGCTTGGACCTGCATACCCCCGCCGCCGCGCCGTGGTACGCGACCGCCTGGCAACGGCGCATGTTGCGTCCATCAGCGCACGCCAGTCGCACCGTGGACTGGCTGCCCAGCGCCAACCTGTTGATGCGCAAACGCTGGTTTGACGTCGTCGGCGGATTCAACGAAACCCTGCGCACCGGCGAAGACAAGGAATACACCTTGCGTCTGAACACACAAGGCGCACGGCTGCTGTCGACCCGTAACAGCATCGCCCTGCATTGGGGCTACGAAATGAACTGGCGCGAGTGGATGGGCAAGGAGCTGTGGCGCCAGGGCAGCCACCTGCAGTTGCTGCGCACCCATGGCATGAGCCTGCGCCTGCTGCGTTTTCCGCTGCTGTCGTTGCTGGTCTGGATGACGGATTTTCTACTGATCGTGGCCTTGCTCGCCGGCTTCGCGCAGCTCGCGGTGATCCTGCTGGTGCTGACCCTGCTGCCGAGTCTGATGCTCAGCGTGCGGCAGAGTATCAAGCACCACAACGCTCGCCTCACCTTGCAGTTGTGGGGTCTGCACTGGTTACGCCTGCACCTGCCCAGCGCGGCACTTATTCTCAGTCTGTGTCATTGGAACGCCAGGAGGCCCGCCCGTGGCTGAATTCATTTTTTGCCTGTGCCTGCTGCTGCCGGCGTACGCCTACATCGGCTATCCGCTGCTGCTGACCTTGCTGGCGCCGCTGTTCCCGGCCTGGCGGCACGCGCCGGCGCCGCCGCTGAACGTCAGCATCGTCATCGCCGCGCACAATGAGGCGCGGCACATAGAGCACAAGTTGCGCACCCTGCTGGCCCAGGATTATCAGCCCGCCACGCTGCAGATCATTCTCGCCAGCGACGGTTCGAGCGATGACACCGTGGCCTGCGCGCACAAAGTGATCGATCCGCGCATCACCGTCCTCGACCTGCCGCGCCAAGGCAAAGCCGCCACACTGAATGCCGGCGTCGCCGTGAGCAGCGGCGACATTCTGGTGTTCACCGACGCCGACAACCAATGGTCGCGCGACACCCTCGGCCATTTGCTCGCGCCGTTGAGCGACCCGCAGGTCGGTGCCTGCGCCGGGCACATGGTGATCCCGGTCACCGGTGGCGGCCTGAGTATTGGCGACAGCCTGTATCGGCATTATGAAGGCTGGTTGCGCCGGGTCGAGAATCGCACCGGCTGCATGGTCTCCGCCGACGGCGCCCTGCTCGCCTTGCGCCGCGAGCTGTTCCAGAACGTACCGGCCGAGGTCAACGACGACTTCTTCATCAGTACCTGCGCGCCGGTCGCGCACAAACGCATCGTTTACGTGCCCCAAGCGCAAGTGATCGACCAGGGCGTCGACGAAGCGGGCAAGCAATGGCGCCGCCGCCAACGGGTCACCGTCGGTGGCCTGCAAAGCCTGGCACAACGCAGCGCACTGCTGAATCCGTTCAAGTACGGCCTTTATTCCATCGCGTTGATCAGTCACAAACTGATCCGCCGCCTCGCGCCGATTCTCTTGCTGCCGCTGCTGCTGAGCAATTTCTGGCTGTGGAACGAGCACGGTTTCTATCGCCTGAGCCTGGTTGCGCAATTGCTCGGCTACGCGGTGGCCATCGCCGGCCTGCTGGATTCGCAACACCGTTTACCGAAACCGTTCCGCCTCGCGGCGTTCCTGCTGGTGACGCTGGCCGGCATGAGCGTCGGCCTGTGGCAGTTCCTGCGCGGGCAACGCTACGCACAATGGAATCCTGACCAGAATCGTTGAGAGGACTCATGCCATGGCGATCAAACAACTGCTAAAACGCACCAGCGGCTGGCTCTATCTCAACTCGTCTGTGGGGCGCAACCAGTTGCACGGTGCGGGGGTCATTCTGATGCTGCACCGGGTACTGGCCAACGACCGTGCCGCCAACCTCCCGCACCGCAATGAACTGTGCGTCGGACCCAAGGCCTTCGAGCATTTACTGCTGTGGCTGCGGCGGCATTTCGATTGCGTGCCGCTGATGGAAATCCTCCAGCCCAATTCGCTGCGCAGCGAGCGCCCACGGGTGGCGCTGACCTTTGATGACGGCTGGCGCGACAACGCCGTCAACGCCTTCCCGCTGTTGCAGAAGCATCAGGTACCGGCGAGCATTTTCCTCTCCACCGATTTCATCGGCAGCCGTCAGCGTTTCTGGTGGGAAAGCCTTGGCGAAACCCTGTGGGGCAGCCACGGTGAAAAAGCGCGGATGCACTTGATCGAGAGCCTGCAGTTCATGCATCACCCATTGCCGGTACTGCTCGATGACATTGATGTCGACCGCCGCAGCCTGGCGCTGCTGCATTTCCTCCAAGGATTGAAGACGCTTGACCCGCAGGAACTGGAAAAACTCACCGATGAGTGCCCAGCCGAATCACAGCCGCAAGCGCTGGACTGGCATCAAGTGCGCGCGCTGGAGGCTTCCGGTCTGGTGCGCTTTGGCCCGCACGGTGCCAGCCACGCCATCCTCACCGGCCTTGATGATCAGCGCCTGAACGAAGAAATCAGCCGCAGCCGCGATGCCTTGTACAACGGCTGCAATCGCCCACTGCCGGTGTATTGCTACCCCAACGGCGACAACGATGAACGCGTGCGCGAGCAGATCGCCAATCACGATTATCCGTTCGCCCTCGGCACCGGCACCGGCATTTATCGCGGCGAAGGCGACCCGCTGAACTTGCCGCGCTTCGGCGTCAGTCAGCGCATCGCGTGCAATCCGGCGCTGTTGTCGTGGCGCATTTATCGCGGGGCACGGCCATGAGTCGCGGTAGCTACCTCAAGCATCTGGCCCTGAGCATGGGCACCAAACTGGCAATGATTGCCTTGCGCCTGCTGCGCAATGTGTTGCTGGCGCGGATTCTCGGCCCCAGTGAACGCGGTTTGTTCGCCCTGCTCAGCACTCTGCCGGACCTGATCAGCGCGGCTACCAGCGGCGGTTTGAATTCGGCAGTCGGTTATCAAGCGGCCAATCAGCGGCCGATGGGCGTGTTGCTCGCTCAGGTGTTGGTGTTCGGCTGTCTTCTGGCCGGGCTGCTGACCTTGCTGGTGGTCGCGCTGGCCCGTGAGTTCGGCAGCGAGCTCGATGTGACAATGCAGCTCGGTCTGCTGGCGTGGCTGTTGCTGCTGGCGGTGCCGTTGACCGTGCTTAAAAGCGGCTTGCTGACCTTGCACAACGCATCGGGCGGCGTGGTCGCCTTTAATGTTCTGCGTCTGATCGAATCCCTCGCGCCGCTGCTGTTGTTTGTCGCGCTGTTCTGGATGTGGAAAGAGGCAGCACTCGAAGCCGCGCTGATCAGTTGGCTGGCCGGCATCAGTCTGGTGGTGCTGGTGGGCTGGATGTGGCTCAAACGCGCACAGCCGCTGCAACTGCAATGGGACCGTGCGAGCCAGAACGAGCTGCTGCGCTTCAGTGCGCGCAGCCATCCGGACCTGCTGTTTCAACAGATCATTCTGCGCTCCGACTACTTGTTTATCGGCGCCCTGCTGGGCAGTACCGCGCTCGGCCACTACGCCATGGCCAGTGCCGCCGCCGAGCTGTTGCTGATCGTTCCGGAGGCGGTCACCACACCACTGATGAAGCGACTGCTGCAACAGGATAAAGGCATGGACAAGGTCACGCCGCTGGCCCTACGCCTGACCGCCACGGTGATGCTCGGCGCCTGCCTGACCATGGCTGTGATCGGCGAATGGTTGATCGTCACCCTGTTCGGCGTCGCTTACCAACCGGCCTACCCGGCGCTGCTCGCGTTGCTGCCGGGGCTGCTGGGCCTGTGCTATGCGAGCATTCTGCGCCTGGATCTGATTGGCAAGGATCGCCCCGGCACGGTGTCGTTGCTGATGGGCATCGGCGCGCTGCTCAACCTGGCGCTGAATCTGCTGTTGATTCCTGCCTACGGCATTGTCGGAGCAGCGGCGGCTTCATCAATCGCCTATCTGGCGGTGACGGTGGCGATGCTGGTGCTTTATTGCCGCTTGAGCAACGTGCCGTTCTGGCAAACCTTGATCATCCTGCCCAGCGACATCACCCCGATGTGGTTGATGCTGCAACGTCGGAAGACAGCATGAAACGCCTGGCCCTGCTGTTCGGACTCGGCCTGACGCTGAACGGTTTCGCGGCGCCGATGCAGTGGGGCGATATCCGTGACGGCAGTTTGTATCTGCAAGCGGATCGCCCGGACACCGTAACAGTGCGATGGGTGCCGGCATGGCAGGCCGAGGCCAATGAAGAGCATATTTATCTGCTCGATGGTCAGGGCAAGTTGCAGGGCGAACGGTTGATCAAAGCCAGCGAAACTCGCGGTTCGCAGAGCTGGACTTTGCTGCCCGGGGCTGCCAGCAGTCGACTGGAAATTCCCGGCTACAGCTTTCGTAGTTATCGGATTGAACATGACGAAAAAACCGTGGCGCTGTTTGCCCCGGCCAAGGTGCATTTCAGCGCGGAAGTACGTAACGCCACTGAGCTGTATTTCAGAGTCGCACCCGGTGAACACGCGGTGCTGGCCGGCAAGTTCCATGGCGGCGTCAGCGGTTTGCAGGCACAGCGGGTGGGCGATGAGCAAACGCTGACGCTGGCACTGAAACCCTATCGTGCCTATTGGCAGTTCGATCAGGTCGCCCTACCGGTCAGCCAACAGGAACAAGTCTGGCGCCTGCGTCTGCGAGGCACTGGCAAAGCGGCATTCTGGCTCGACGGCACAGCCAATCTGTTTGCACAAAATCCGCAGCAGTTGCAGCCCTTGCGCGAAGATCCGGGGCAAACGCATTTGACCCTGCACGATAAAATTCTCGGCCGCACGCCGGATCTGGGCATTGCTCTGCCGTACCTCGTGCCACCACCCGCCAGCCATGCCTTACTTGATGCACTGAGGCCGGGGGCAGCGAGTTACTACAGCTTCGTTGACGTCACCGCGAAGAATCCACATTTCGAAGACGCGTTCCGTCAGCTTTATCAAAATCGCTTCGGCATTCGCCAGGACATCACCCTGCTCGCCGGCACCGGACGTCAGGCCGATCTGCGCGCCGATGCACAAAGCAACAGCGGCCTCGACGCCTGGCTCGCCGGCACCCGCGCCCTGGATGGCAAAGGCACGCATTACATCGGTTTCGCCGACGAGCCTAATCTCAACTATTCAAGTTACGAACAATACCGGGCGATCTTCAACAGCATGGCGCGGCAGGTGCGCAGCGACCCAGCCAACGCCAAGGCTGGCGTGCGCATCGCAATGCCGGCCAGCTCGCGGCTGGTCAATGGGCCGTTCACCGAAAACGCAGCGGACAAGCGCGGCATCGATTGGGCGCGGCGTCTACTCAGTGAATCCGCCGATCAGGTCGATGCATTGGCCTGGCATGAATGGATGATTCGCGACTTGCTGGCCACCCGGGTCTACCGCGACAGCGTGCGCCGCGCAGCAGACCTGGTGGGGCTGGACGCTAAAGGTCAGCCACGTAAAGCATTGCTGCTGGATCAGACCAATCTGTCCAGTGGCTCGGCCCTGAGCCCCTACGATCAGGAAACCCATTACACCGCGCTGTGGTGGGCGTCGGTGGTCATCAATGCTTCTCAGGATGGCCTGCTGAGCATGCTCAACTGGTTTCAGGCGGCCGACGAACCGCCCTACGGCAAGGGCATGGTGCGCATACACGACGATGGTCGCTTCGAGCTCAAACCGGTGGGCCTTGCCCAGCAATTCATCGCCCGGCATTGGCTGCCGCAAGTGCTGCAACTGGATAACGACGCTTTTGAGGTGGATGTCCTGGCGATGGCCGGCGACGAGCAGCGCGCACTGCTCGGGGTGAACAAAGGCACGCGCCTGCAACGCGTTGATCTGAGCGGTGCCAAGTGCCCGCTGAACCAGAGCGCCCTGCGTTTCTTCGGCGCTGACAATCGCAGCCACGACATACCGTTTGCCTGCGAAAACGGGCGCGTACGTTTCGAATTACCGGGGCAAACCCTGTTTGCCCTGACCTGGAGCGCTTCATGAACCGCCCTTCGATGTTCTGCCCCGCGAGCCTTTTGCTGTGCGTGGGACCCTTAACAGGAGAAGAGACCATGGATGTATTGCGAAGACTCTGCGGACATATCCGTCGTAAAGGCCTGCGAGCGACCTTGGCGAAGATCCGCAGAATGTACATTTTTGCCCATCAGGAACTGCTGTGGATGGAGCGCGATCTGGTCAGCCCCGTGCCGCCACACAGCCTCAAACCCTACCCGCCACTGCGCATGCTGAAGATCACCGTAAACAACGTCAGCGCCTTTGCCCGCTACTTCGGCAACCGCGTCGGTGTCATGGCCGATTTGGCCAGTGACGGTCACACCGGGCATATGCATGTCGACGACAAAGGCGATGCCGTGGCGTTTATCTGGGGCACGCCACGCGACTATTTCGATCGGCATTACTACCGCTGCCGGTTTCCGGTTAAACCCGGCGAGTTTTTCGAATTCGGCGGCGAACTGACCCGTGCCTACTGGGGCACCGAGTTGTCGGTAGATCTGCAACTGCGCCTGTGGGAAGCCATGGCCTTGAAAGGCTGCCGCAAAGTGGTCGATGTCTGTGACTCGAGCAATGTCCCGGCGCTCAAGCTGCACCTGCGCATGGGCTATACCGAACAACAGCGGATCATGAATATCTACACGCTGTTCGGCCGCTGGCGCTTCTATCGCGAAACCCGCTACAGCGTCTCGCGTCTGGCGGCGCTGGGTAAAACTTCCCGTCCACCTGTCAAAGCAACGGCGGCCTGAACCCATGGTGATGCGATTCGAATGGCGCACCTCCCTGTGCGCTACCGACTTCCCGGCAACAGCCTACGAAGCACTACGCTTGCGCGTGGCCGACCACACGCCGTTCAACAACCTTGGCTGGTTGTGCGCGGCAGAGCAGGCCATGGGCGAGGATCAGCGCCTGCACATTCTGCTCGGCTGGCAATCCGAGCAATTGCTGCTGTGCCTGCCACTGGTGGCCAGCCGCGAACGCTTCGCTGGCGTACCGTTTCGCGTTTTGCATCACTTGGGTTATCCAATGGCCGATCGCCTGGCCCTGCTGTCGTTGCTCGGCAGCGAAGACATGCACAAGGCGCTGGTGCTGATCCGCAAACATCTGCCCCATGCGCTGCTGCAACTCAATGAACTGTCGGAACCTGCCGGTGAAGAAAGTGCGCTCACCGAATGGATGGCGCGCAGTTCCACGGCTGAACGGCGCCTGAGTTGCCGGGTGCCGGTGCATCTGATCAGCGATGCCGATCATCAGGAGATTTCCGGCGACCCGCGCTACAAGCTGCGTCGGGCACGCAAACGGATTGCCGCATGCGATGCGCAAGTGCGGCGAATCACCCCCGATGCGCTGTCGATGCCTACGATTTTAGAAGCGCTGCAGGAAGTCGAGTCGGTCAGCTGGAAAGGTGACGAGGGCGTCGGGATTTTCGCCACCGAACGCAGTCGTCAGTGGATGCAAAGCGCCTTCACCGCCCTCGCCGCCCAAGGCCTGGTTCGGGTCGTGACGCTGGAGCTGAACGGCCGCTGCATCAGCTATCGCCTCGGCCTGCTCGAACAGGGCCGGCTCTACGATTACAACCTGGCGTTTTTGCCGCAGTACGCCGACCTCGGTAGCGGCCGGGTGCTGCTGGAGGAATGGATTCGTTGGGGGCTGGATGAGCACTGGCGCTGGATCGACGCGTCGCGGGTCAGCCTGGAAAACTCCAGCCATCAACTGCACGAACGCATGACCGGGCAACTGGAACACTGGCGCTGGAGTTTCTACTCATGGCGCCCGAGCGGTCTGCTGCTGGGCCTGGGACTACGCCTTTGGCACCACGTCAAACCGGCCCTGCAAAAATGGCGCGCACCGCGTGCCGGCAACTCGACGGCGGCGAACACATCCGAAATTCAACCGGCAACACCATCCAACACACCTGGGCTAGCGCCTCGGAGGGCATCATGAGCGTCATCGAAAATCTGCTTCTGCGCATCAAACAAAAAGGTCTGCGCCGCACCCTTGGCGCGCTGTGGAAACGTTACGTGTTCGCTCACCGTGAATTGCTGTGGATGGAGCGCGACCTGGTCACGCCGATTGCCGCGAACAAACTGCGCCCCTGCGAAGGTTTGCGCAGAGTCGACATCACCGAGGACAACGCCAAGGCATTCGGCAAGTACTTTGGTGACCGCGTGGAGACCATGGCCGAGCTGGCCGCTGAAGGGCATACGGGGCACATGTACCTGGACGAGGACGATCACACCGTCGGGTTCGTCTGGGCCAGCACTCGCGACTATTACGACCGCCACTTCTACCGCTGCACGTTCCCGGTCAAGCCCGGTGAATACTTCCAGTTCGGTGCCGAAATTACCCGGCACTATTTCGGCAGTAGCTTGACCGTCGATGCACAGACCGCACTTTGGCAAGTCATGTCTGCCCGAGGCTTTAAAAAAGTCGTGGATATCTGCGACAACGCCAATGTACAGGCCCTGAAGATGCATATTCGCCTGGGCTATCAGGAACAAGGGCATATCACGCATGTTTACGACCTGTTCGGGCACTGGCGTTTCTTCCGCGAATCGAACTACAGCGATTCAAGGCTGGAGGCGCTGCGCAAGCCGGAAAGACCAGTAGTGACGGCGGCGGCGCAGGCTTGATTCAGTCTGGATATTTGTGGCGGCTTTGATGCCGCCATCGCGAGCAGGCTCACTCCTACAGGGGTATGCATTTCAAATGTAGGAGCGAGCCTGCTCGCGATGAGGCCGGCAGCCGCATCGATCGATCAGGCCTTGGTGGCGACTAGGGTAAAGCACATCGGCATCTGCGCCTCTCGATTCAGATACCGGTCATAAACCTCTTCCCGATTCGAATGCGCGTATTCCTTGAAGTGCGCGATGTTCAGCCCTGCCCCGATGGCACCACTGAAAATCGCCCCCAGCGTATGCACAAACCAATACGACTTCGCCGCCTGCTGCTCAACCTTGCCGACGTAGACAATCGGTTCTTCCTGCACAAACGGCTCGGCGCGGAAGTACGAACTGGCGAGGCGATACGGATCCTCTGCGTCGGGATCGACCATCTCCAGAAATGGATGGGTTTCATAGATAACCAGTTTCCCACCCGGTTTCAGCGTTGAAGCAACATGGCCGAAAAACTCACCGATGTCCGGCATCCAGTTCAAAACACCAATGGTGATCAGTGCCACGTCAAACCGGTTCTGCAAAGACGCTGGCAGGTGATGAATATCGGTTTCGATGAACTCGGCGTTATGCGGTGAACGCTTGTTCAGCTCACGCGCCTGTTCGAGAAACGCCGACGACTGATCGACACCGACCACGCTTCTGGCACCGAGCGCAAACAGGGAGAGACTCTCGCGGCCGTTGTTGCAGCCCAGTTGAATCACATCCTTGCCATCGACCTCCAGCAACCCGCTCAACGTCTCATCAAGGCAAGAGAAATCCGCCTGCGCGACTTCGCCGAGCAAGGCCTGCCAATCAGGCGAATCCTGGTGATGGCGAGCGGAATCGTTCCACGCCTGTCGATTGCTGTCGATGGCGGTTTTATTGTTGGGCACTTCCATGGCGCACTCCGGACGATGCTCGTGATTGAGCGGATCCGAGTCTAGATCAGCCCGGCAATTGCGGTTGTTGCAAACTTGTAAGCCAATTCGTGTAGGAGCTGCCGCAGGCTGCGATCTTTTGATCTTGTTTTTAAAGGTCAAGATCAAAAGATCGCAGCCTGCGGCAGCTCCTACATATCTGAGTGTTCATGCCTACAAGTGTCGGCGAATTATCAAAACAGATAGCGGACACGGCTGACTATTCAACTCTGCTCACATGGATATCCTCACAAAGCGCAGACATCCGACGCGCACAAAAAATGGCTAAGGAGGTTTAACCATGAGCCAGACGTTAACGATTTTCGACGTGGCAGCATTGCTGGACAGTGACGAAGCCATCAGCGAATACCTGTCCCAGGTTCTTGCAGACGGGGATAACGAAGAGTTTCTTCGCGCAATCGGCTATGTCCTCAAGGCCTGCGCACAGCCGGGGCATGTGATCAATCACCCGGTTGTTTGAATGTCGGGCAGCTATAGTTAATAGCCTTGGGGAAAACCGCACTCGCAGGTGCCGCCATGCATATGCTCGCTCGGCTGTTGTTGACCGGCTGTCTGCTTGCTGCCACTCAGGCGCAAGCGCTGGACAGCAATTTCAATTATTACGGGCCCAACCAGCCCTTCGCCCACCCTGCTCCGTATTCGCTGGGTTCCACACCGCCCAAACCTTACGACGATACGGCGCCGCAGGATTTTGTGGTGATTCCGGGTGACCATGAGTTCTACGATTCACAATTGCCGACGGTGGCGGATGCGACGGTGCGGGTGTTTATTCGCACGTACGATGCCGAGCGCGGGATTTATGTGAATGACGAGGTGCTGGATCCGGGGTGTTTGCTGGAGTGTTTGAGCCGGCAGCAGCATTGATCCGGCACCTCCGATCCCTTGTAGGAGTGAGCCTGCTCGCGATAGCGGTGTGTCAGCAATAAAGAGGTCGACTGACACACCGCTATCGCGAGCAGGCTCACTCCTACAGGGAATTTGCGGTGGGGCTACCACTGCCGTTTATCGGGCCGGGCGAGGCCGAGTTTTTCGATGCGGTAGCGCAGCATGTCGCGGCTCAGGCCCAGCAGACGCGCGGACTTGGTGACGTTCCAGTCGGTCTTGTCGAGCATCTTGCGCACCATGTCGCGTTCGACTTCCGGCAGGTTCATCGATTCGGTGTTGCTCGCCGGGCGCGGTTCGTAGTGCATCGGGGCTTCATGAATATGCAGCGGCGGCTCGTCGACCAGGCTCATGCACACGTTCAACTGATGCGCAGCAATCGTGTCGCTCGGCGCCAGCAACACCGTTTGCTCAAGCATGTTGCGCAGCTCGCGCACATTGCCCGGCCAGGTGTAACTGAGCAGCAACTCCTCGGCTTGATCGCTGAAATGCAGATTCGGTTTGCCGTAACGCTTGCCATGGCTGGCGAGGAAATGCCGCGCCAGCAGCAGAATATCTTCACCCCGCGCATACAGACGCGGCACCTTGATCGAAATGATCCGCAAGCGGAAAAACAGATCACGACGGAATTTGCCCTGCTGAACCATTTGCTCCAGGTTGCAGTTGGTCGCACTGATCACCCGCAGATTGACCTTGCGCTCCTTCACCGAACCGACGCGGCGAATGGTGCGATCCTCCAGCAACTTCAAAATTTTCGCCTGCAACAGCAGGTCCATCTCGCCAATCTCATCCAGAAACAACGTGCCGCCATCCGCCGCTTCCACCAGACCAACGCGACGGTCCTTGGCATCGGTGAACGCACCCTTCTCGTGCCCGAACAACTCCGATTCCACCAGATTCGACGGGATCGACGCACAGTTGAATTCAATGAACGGACCTTTGCTGCGCGGGCCGTCGAAATGCAGCGCGCGGGCCACCAATTCCTTGCCGGTGCCCGTCTCCCCCTCTACCAAGACCGGCGGCAGATCGGTGTTGGCCATGCGCCGCTCGGCATCGAGCAACTGGCCGATGGTGTTCTTCAGATACTGCATCGGCGCCGAGTCGCCAATCAGCGCCTGTACCCCGGATTTCTGCGCCTCGCGTTCCTGATAGAACGACAGCGTGCGTTCCATCCGTTCGGTAGCCAGCGCCTTGTCGAGCAGCAGTTTGAGTTCCGTCAGCGCCACCGGTTTGGTGACGTAATGAAAGGCGCCCTCCTTCATCGCCACCACGGCATCTTCGACGTTGCCGTAGCCGGTCATCATGATCACTTTGAGATCCGGCGCGCTGATGCGCAGCTTCTGGATCAGCTCGTGCCCGCTCATGCCCGGCAGCGAGTTGTCGGTCAGCACAATGTCGGGCATGAAGGTTTCCAGTTGCGCCAGCGCGTCCTCGGCCGAATGGCAGACGGTCACCTCGAAGTCTTTGCGCTCCAGGTAGGTCTGAATATTTTCGGCCAACAGTTCGTCATCCTCGACCAGCAGAATGCTGTGTTCCATATTCCCCTCCCGATGCCACTTTGAAGTTGAGACTGACGCGGGTTCCTTCCTGCTCGCGGCTGGTCAGCACGACCGAACCTTCAAAACGCTCCATGATTCTTTTGACCAACGCCAGACCAACCCCGAGGCCGCCCTGTTTAGTGGTGAAAAACGGTTTGAACACCAACAGTTGCTGCTGCGCGCTCATGCCCTTGCCGGTGTCGCTCAGGGTCATGCGCACGCGGTCCGGCTGCGGTGATTCGAATTCGACGCTGAGCACACCGCCCTTGGGCATGGCTTCCAGGGCATTGGCGAACAGGCTATTGAGTATTTGCGTGAGCAACACCTTTTGACTGACGACCGGCGCGCAGTTTTGCGGACTGAACCGCACTTCGACGCCACTGCGTTTGATCAATGCATCAAATGCGCCAAAGGTGTCTTCAACTGCCAACACCAGATCGACGGTCTCGCCGTCGTCATTCATCGGCCGCAACGACACCAGCAGTTCACGCACCCAGCGTGACATGCGATCGACCTGACTGATGATGTCGCCGATGTTGCGCTGCGCACCGGGGCTGGCGATTTCCTGGGCCAGTTCGGCGCTGGAACGAATCGTCGCCAGCGGATTGCGCAGGCTGTGCGCCACCGCCGAGGACATCTCGCCGAGGGCGACGAAGGTTTCGTTGCTGATCAGTTGTTGCTGCTGGCTCTGCAGCAATTTCGCCGCGCGCCGGACGATCCAGAACAAGGCTAGAAAAATCGCCGCACCGCCGAAGCAAGTCGCCGCCCAGATCGAGGCAAACCCACGGTCAATGCGATCGACCAGATCCGCCGGCTCCTTGTAGACCTCGACCATGGCGACGACTTTGCTTTTGTCGGCGTTGAACATCGGGATGTAGTTCTCGATGAACAGGTATTTCGGTTCGCGCAGCATTTGCTGCTCGGGTTTCTCATCGTCGATCTTGTGGTAGCTGGAAGACACAGGCACTTTCATCTCGAATGATTCGTCGAGCTCATCGTCATCCTTGATGTGCACGCCGATAAGCTCAGCGTTGGTCGACCAGATCACCGTGCGATCCAGCGCATAAACGGTCGCGAGCAAAATGTCCGGCAAGTGTTCGACGTGATCGAGAAACTCGGTGCGTGCCGAAGCCTGTAACGCCGGGTCAACATCGGGATAGTGGTTGTCCTGGCGCGGGTCGAGCATTTCGCCCATCGTCCGGTTCGGATTGATTTTCGCGTGACGCATTTCCGCCGCGCCGATGGCCTGGACGAATTGCGCAGTCAGCAGCGCGTCGCGCTCGACGCTTTCGGTGACCACGAAGCGCGTGGAGATATAACCCAACCCCAGCGCCACGGCGGCGATGATGAAAAAACTCGCGAGCGAGAACCAGCGCAGCAGATTGAACTGCTCGCGCCAGCCCTTGCCTGCGACCGATGGGTTCGGTGCAGAGGTTTTTTGTGCTTCCAGTCGCTGCATGGGAGTGCCCTGGAGTTTTTCTATCGAGTCGCGTACAGAGATCAGTGTAGGTGGCTCTGACCGCGACACACGGTTCAATGATGCTATTTCGCCGCTACTGCATACGACTCACCGCTGCGGCTGGATCGCCCGGTTTTACTGGCGTCAACGCCCCGTCGGCCACGGCAGCGGTGGACGGATGCTGGCGCTCGGTTTCTTCACTGAGAAAGTCGATGATCGACTGCGCGGACGGCTCGTCGAGGCGCAGGTTGGGCATCGGAATTCGCTCGAATTGTTCATACAGTTGCAATGCGATCGGGTCTTTTTCCGCGAGCAGGCGATCCGGCTCGCGAATCCAGCGATTGAGCCATTTCGGGTCGCGGTTGCGGGTCACACCGATCAGGTCCGGGCCGATGCTGCGCATGCCGAGGCCCTGCCCATCCATGGGGCCAAGGCTGTGGCACGAGGCGCAGCGGGTGCGGAACAGTTCTTCGCCGTTGCTGGGCGGGCGAATGGCCGGGGCATTGGCGTAGCTTTCCTCGATGCTCGGTTGCTTCCAGTTCTGCAGGGTGTTGGCCAGTTGATCGGCGAGGATCCACGGATTTTCGAACGGCGACGCCTTCATCCAGCGCCCGGTGCTCTGGTTACCGACGATCAGGCTGAGGTTGTGATCCTTGCTGCGACCGTTGTCGACACCTTCGATGAACAGCCCGAGTTTCTTGCGCAAGTCGGTGACGTCTTCGAACTCGCCGGTGAGAAACTTCCAGCCGGGGCCGACCTTGAAGCGCTGCGAATAGGCCTTGAGCACTTCGGGGGTGTCACTGAGCGGATCGATGCTGATCGAGTAGAAAAAGATGTCCTGGCCGACCCGATCGCCGAGCAGTTTCTGCACCTGGCGCAAGCGTGCAGTTTCCAGTGGGCAAGAGTCGCTGCACGAGGTGAAGATGAAGTTGATCACCACCACTTTGTCTTTGATCAGGTCATCGAAGAAATTCACCTGCCGACCGTCCTGATCGGTCAGCAAGGTATTGGGGAAATAGTCGCCACCCCACGGGGTGGCGGATTCACTGGCCGCTGACGGTTCGCCGACGCTGGCCTGGTGTGCCAGCAGCACACGGCTGCCGAGCACACAGGCCACCAGCATCAGCACCAGGTGCATGCCCAGCGCCCGGGAGCGCGGGGTATGCTGCGGTAGGCGGTCAGCGTGCCGGCGGTTCATGGTTTGACCACCACTTGTGGGCCAACACCGTCACCGTTGCGGAAGGTAGGCAGCGCGGCAGAGTTGACGTAGCGCACACCGTCCCAGCTTGGCAGTGGGGTTGGCATCAGTTGCAGTTGCCCGGGCTTCTCAAGGTCCCAACGCAGCAGCATCGAGTTGTCTTCATGCTGAGTGTTGTGACAGTGCTCCATATACGTCCCGGCAAACTCGCGGAAGTTGATCGCCATTTCGACGCTGTCCAGACCGTCCTTTTCCGAGCCGATGCGATAGACGTCCTTGCGCGCCCATTTTTCCCACTCTGGCGGGGCCTTGCCGCCGCGACTGAGGATGATCCCCTCTTCGAAGTGCACATGCACCGGATGGCTCCAACCCGTGCCGCCGGCCTTGATGTTCCACACTTCGAGGGTGCCGAACCCGGTGATACCGGCATCGGTCGGGCCGCTGGACAGCTGAGTCGAAGCATTCAAGCGACGCGGGTCCATGTGGAAGCCGAAGCCGCCATCGGTCTTGACCGTCCATGGCGCTTCATCGGTGCCGTCGGAGCGGCCGAAGGTGAAGGTGCGGTGGCGAGCCTTGGCTAGCACGGCTTTGTCAGCAGCATTGTCGCGGTGAAGCTTCAGCGGGATCATCACCAGCCCTTCAGCCTTGCCCGGTTTCGCCGGTTCGTAGGCTGCCGGGTTCATCGCCAGATCCTGGCCGGTGTAGGCCTTGACGTTGAGCTGCAAGACCTTGCCAACCGCCGGATCGCCTCTGTCCCACTGCGGGCCCTTGCTGGTCTGCTTGATCACCGCCAGGTATCTCTCCGACAGGATGTCGCCCAGCGGGATGACATCTTTGGGTCCCTTACCGTCGTCGTGAGCCTGCAGGTTGACGAAGAACAGCTTGTCCCCCGGTTTGATGCCGTTTTTCGAGAAGTTGACGATGATGTCGAAGCGCTCGGCGATACCCTGAGTCGGCAGGATCGCGTTGTGGTTCTGTTTGTCGCCATCGGCATCGAGATCCATGCTGCCGTCAAACGGTACGCTGTGTTCCATGATGTTGCCGTCGTTGGCAATCATGTGAAACGGCACGCGACTGTACGACACGCCGGAGTTTTTCGGCCCCTGGAACTCGCCGCTGGTGCCTTTGATTTCCCGCACCAGCGCCAGTTTGAAGTAGCGCGACACCGAGCCGTTGAGGATGCGGAAGCGATAACTGCGCGCACGCACATCGAGGGTCGGTTTCCACTGCCAGTTGACCAGCAACTGATCACCGAGGAAGCCGTCGGTGTTGAACGGGTTGAACCACAACTGCCCTTCCTGATCCCACGCCTTGTCGGCAAACACCAGGTTGACGTCGTAGTCACGGTTGCCCCATGGCAAGGCGCTGCCGCTGGGCAGACGCAGGTTGACGCCGTCGTCCACCGATTCATTGCCGCGATCCAGCGCGCTGTAATAGTTCATCATCGCCGCATTGCCTTTGTAGACGTTCTGCGCGGTGAAATCGAGCATGTGATCGTGGAACCAGTGAGTGCTCATGGTCTCGCGCCAGTCCCCACGGATTTTGATCGTGCCGTGGTCGCAGGTTTTCTTCGCGGGGGCCAGGTCGTTGACCCACAAGGTTTCACCCGGTGCGCAAGGGAACGCCGCACGTGGGTCTTCAGCCTTGGTGTTGATGCTGTCGTAACCGGCGAGCTGGATCGGCCAGCGATAGTCATAGAACTGCCCCGGGAAGAAGAACGCGTTGGCATAGCCATCGCTTTCCGCCGGCGCGTGACCGTTGTGCTCGTGGGTACTGATCGTATGCAGACCGAAGCCTCGGTTGGCCGACGGGTCGATCGGCAAGCCGTTGTAGTGACGCATCATCACCGGTTGGCCGTAGCGCACCATCAACAGTTTTGGCGGCAACGTGCCGTCGAAGGTCCACACCGAGTTGTGGTTTTGCGCCGGCATGGCCGGGTGGAAACGCGGGTCGACACCTTTGGCGGTGCCATCGGTCAGCGGTACGCCAGCGACGTTGTGATACAGGCCGCCGGGGCCGAACTCACCGACGGCGTAATGGTGCATTTGCACACTGTCACGCAGGCCACCATTGAGGCGCGCGCCGGTCTGCACGGTTTTGTAGGCGACTTGCGGGTAGAACTCGTTCCAGCGCTGGTGCGCCCAGCCTTTTCCTGGTGGCCGCCCTTCGGCGGACGAGCCGATATGGCGGTTGAGGTACACCTCGATCTGCGCCTGCCACGGGCGGCCGGGGCGTGGTGAAAGCGTCTTCCAGCTCGGGTAACCCTGCGTTTGGTGTCGGGGCGGTTAATACGCCGGTGGTGATTGATGAAACCGCCGATCTTAAACGTGCGGTTGCGTCGATTCTGATGTCGAAAACCTTTGATAACGGGGTTATCTGCGCCTCTGAACAGTCGGTGATTGTGGTCGATTCAGTCTATGACGCGGTGCGTGAACGTTTCGCCAGCCACGGCGGTTATATGCTGCAGGGTGCCGAACTGAGTGCGGTGCAGAATATTATTCTGAAAAACGGCGGCCTGAATGCGGCTATCGTAGGCCAGCCAGCGTTCAAAATTGCGGAGATGGCCGGTATCAGCGTGCCACCGAGCACTAAGATTCTGATTGGCGAAGTGAAGCTGGTGGATGAGTCTGAGCCGTTCGCTCATGAAAAACTCTCACCAACCCTTGCGATGTAT
>NZ_LIGE01000014.1 GCF_001297015.1 Pseudomonas sp. RIT-PI-r
ACCCCCACCCCCGCCCCCCCAACCGGAGCAACCGGTGGAAGACGAAGACGCGGTCAAGCCACCACCGAAACCGGTGGAGAAACCCAAGCCGATCGAAAAACCGAAACCAGTCGAAAAGCCGAAACCGCTGAAAAAGGTCGAGCCGCCGAAAGCCCCACCCGCGCCGGCGCAACCGGCTGCACCCGCTGCACCGGCCACTCCGAGCGCGCCGCCAGCGCCTGCAGCCGCGCCGGGCCCGGTCAAGGAATCGGCCGCCGTTTCCGGCCTCGCCAGCCTCGGCAACCCGCCGCCGGAATACCCGTCGCTGGCCCTGCGGCGCAACTGGGAAGGCAGCGTGGTGTTGCGCATTCAGGTGCTGGCCAACGGTCGCGCAGGTTCGGTGACGGTGACCAAATCCAGCGGCAAGCCGCAACTGGATGACGCCGCCGTCGCCGCCGTGAAGAACTGGAAGTTTATTCCGGCCAAACGCGGTGACACGCCGATCGACGGCTTCGCCACGCAGACCATCGATTTCAAATTGCCGCAATAACGAACGCTCAATCAACGCACAACCGAATAACGCAAGCGAGGTATCACCATGAACGATTTGTCTTCGATGATTGTCCCCGGCGTGCTCTGGGGTCTGGTGCTGTTTTCCGTGGTCAGCTGGGCGATCCTGCTGGTCAAGTCGGCGCAGTACCTGCGCCAGAAAGCGCAGAACAAACAGTTCAGCAAAGCCTTCTGGGGCGCGCCGGATCTGCTCACCGCCGCCGAACACGCCAGCCAGTATCCGGGCGCACTGGCGCGCATCGCCAGCAGTGGTTTCGAGGCGCTGCTGGTGGAAGATTCGCCGCGCACCACGCAACAACTGGCGCACACCATCAACCGTTCGGATCGCCTGGAGCGCAACCTGCGCCAGCAGATCCAGAAGGAACGCCGTTCGCTGGAAAACGGTCAGGCGATCCTCGCCAGTATCGGCAGCACCGCACCGTTCATTGGTCTGTTCGGCACCGTGTGGGGAATCATGGAAGCGCTGAAAAGCATCGGCGAAACCGGTTCTGCCAGCCTTGAAGCGGTCGCCGGGCCGATCGGTCACGCACTGATCGCCACTGGCGTCGGTATCGCTGTCGCGGTGCCGGCGGTGCTGATTTACAACTTTTTCCTGCGTCGTTTGAAACTTGCTTCGGCCGACATGGATGACTTCGCCCACGACTTCGACGCCCTCGCCTCGCGCAGTGCGTTTTCCATCAGCCGTCAGGCCATCGCCAGCAAAACCACCACCGCCGTGCGGGAGGCCAGCTGATGTCTTTTTCTACTCAGGACAGTGATGAAGTGCTCAGCGAAATGAACGTCACGCCATTGGTCGACGTGATGCTCGTGCTGCTGGTGGTGTTCATCGTCACCGCGCCGCTGATGACCAACGCGATCAAAGTCAACCTGCCGAAAACCGACGCCGTCGCCCCCGCCGAGAAAAAAGACCCGGTGGTGGTCAGCGTCGATCAGGACGGCAAGTTCTATCTGGCGAAAACCGAACTGGCCCCGGAATCCCTCGAAGCCAGCCTCAAGGAGGTCAAGGCCAAGGACGCCGAAGTGCGCGTGCAGTTGCAGGCCGATTCCGCCGTCAATTACGGCCAGGTGGCGAAAGCCATGGCGTCGATCGAACGCTCGGGCATCACCAAGATTTCGGTGATGACCACCCACTGAGTGCGGTGCCGGGCGCGCAGTGAAAGACGCGCCCGCCACCGCCCGCTGAATCCTGTCGCAACCAGCCGACCGAAAAAACGCCACGCGTCTTCGGAGGGGATCGGCTTGCTTGAAGAAAGTGGTTTTCCGCACGCGGTATCACCGAAAGCGGAGCAATGAGGGGCTCACAAGGCCAATTCGATAACGTCTGATAAAGTCGGAAACAACCATGCTGATGAACACTCCACGCTTCACGCTCAAACCCTTGGTGGCAACGATTTCTCGTCACCGTTTTGTTCCGTTGTATCTGGTGGCCATGGGGATGGGCGCCGGGACCGTGCAAGCCGCCGAAGAAGACAGCGCGGCCGTGCCCGCTGCGGCGGCAGTGGTTGCGCCGACCACACAACTGCAACGGGTCGAAGTGACGGGTTCGGCGATTCGCCGGGTCGACGCGGAAACAGCGGTGCCGATCACCATTCTCAAGGCTGACGAGCTGCGCAAACAGGGCGTGACCACCACCGCCGAACTGGTCCAGCGCATCACCGGCAGCCAGTCGATCAACAACAGTGCCGGCTCGGTCGGCGCGGCGACGGGCGGCGCCTCGTTCGCCGACATGCGCGGCATCGGCGCGAACAAGACGCTGGTCTTGCTCAACGGTCGACGCTTGGCCAACAACGCCTTGTCGGGCACCAACTCGGCCGGCGGTGCGGTGGATCTGAACATGATCCCGTTTGCCGCCATCGAACGGGTGGAAGTCCTGCGCGACGGCGCCTCGGCCTTGTACGGCACCGACGCCATCGGCGGCGTGATCAACTTCATCACCAAGAAATCCATGACCGACGGCCAACTGACCCTCGGCGGCGAAACCCCGACCCACAGCGGTGGCGGTGCAACCAAAGACATGAGCGCCAGTTGGGGCTACGGCGATCTGCAAGAAGACCGCTTCAACGTCCTCGGCGTGTTCAACTACAACAAGCAGCAAAACCTCGACGCCAACGACCGCTCCTTCGCCCGTGACTACGATCCCGGTCGCGGCCTCGATCAGACCTCCGGCACTGCATTCCCCGGCAACTACAGCCAGAACGGCAACGCCACCAACCCGCTGGCCAACAGCAATTGCAACGGGCCGAACCTGGTCGCGCGCGACGGCTTGTGCCGCTTCAGCACCCGCGAATACATCGACCTGATTCCGCAAACCGAGAAGACTTCGTTCTTCGGCAAGACCACCGGCAAACTCGCCGACGACCACAACGTCAATCTCGAATACTTCTGGTCGCGCAACAACAACGCCACCGCTGTCGGCCCGGCGCCGTTGACCGGTCTGACTCTCGACGGCTCGTCGCCCTACTACCCTGGCAACGGCATCACTCCAGCGCCGACCGATTTCACCCTCGACCCGACCCAACCGGTCGATGTGAACTGGCGCGAAACCGCCGCCGGCCCGCGCGAATCGAAAGACCAAAACACCAGCCAGCGCTTTCTGCTGAGTTTCGATGGTCTGGTTGGCGGCTGGGACTACAACGTCGGCGCTTCGTACAACCAGAACAAAATCGTCTCCAGCGTTACCAGCGGTTATGTCAGCGATCAAGCGATGATCAATGGTCTGGCCAGCGGTTTGCTCAACCCGTTCGGTCCGCAGTCCGCTGCCGGTCAGCAGTATATCGACAACGCGGCGTACCACGGTGCCTACACCACCGCCGTCGGCCGGGTCGCCGGTTTTGACGGGCGCATCAGCCGTGAAATTGGCGACTGGTTCGGTGCAGGCCCGTCCGGCCTGGCCTTGGGCGGTGAATACCGCAAAGAGAAATTCCACCAGGATTTCGAGTCGTTCGCCGGTGACATCCAGAGCCTCGGTATCGACCCGGCCGGCAGCGTCGAGGGCGACCGCAGCGTGAAAGCCGCCTACGCGGAAATCAACGTACCGGTACTCGACAGCCTCGAACTGTCCGCCGCCGTGCGCCACGACAAATACAGCGACTTCGGCAGCACCACCAACCCGAAATACTCGTTCCGTTATCAGCCATTGAAAGAGCTGGTGGTGCGTGGTGCGTACAGCGAAGGTTTCCGTGCGCCGTCGCTGTATGAGTTGTATTCGCCGCGCAGCATCACCTTCACCCAGGGCTACTACAACGACCCGGTGCTGTGTACCGGCGGCGTGGTGCAACCGGGCGGCAACGGTGGCCGCGATTGCGGTCAGCAGTTCCTCAATCAGATTGGCGGCAACGAAGATCTGGCCCCGGAGAAGGCACGAAACGTAACGCTGGGCTTCGTCTATCAGCCGATCAACAACCTCTCGGTGGGTCTGGATTTCTGGTGGATTCACATCTCCAACCAGATCCAGCCGTTCCCGGAATCCACCGTGTTTGATCAGTCCGGTTCCTACCCGGACCGCTTCGTGCGCAACGCCGACGGCACGCTCAACTACATCGTCACCGGCAACGCCAACCTCGGCATCGTCGAAACCAACGGTGTCGACGTATCGCTCGACTATCGCTTCCCGAACACACCGTACGGTCAGTTCGGTCTGGGGCTGCAAGGCACTTACGTCGACGAATACGACTTCCAGAGCACCATCAAAGGCCCGTTCACCGACAAGGTCGGCGACTTCCAGGGTGACGGCGTGATCGCGCGCTGGAAACACAACCTCACCGGCAGCTGGACCTTCGGCGCGGCGCGGGCGGCGCTGACCACCCGCTTCACCACCGGCTACAACGACTACGACCGCGATACCCACGCGCGCGTGGCGTCGTATTCGGTGTGGGACCTGTCGGCCGGCTACACCTTCAACAAGGTGCTGGATGTCGATGCCGGGATGAAAAACATGTTCGACCGCAACCCACCGTTCTCCAACCAGGCCTACAACTTCCAGAGCGGCTATGACCCGCGTTACACCGACCCGCTGGGCCGTACTTTGTTTGCGCGCATGACGTACCACTTCTAAAGAACGAGCACCGCAAAACCCTGTGGGAGCTGGCTTGCCAGCGATGGCGGTGTGTCAGTGAAGTAGATATCGACTGACACGACGCTATCGCTGGCAAGCCAGCTCCCACAAGGGTTCCGTGACCATTCAGGGATTTTTGGGAGTGATTTCATGAGTTTTTTGCGCAACATGGCGGGCCTGCTTCTGGGCAGTGCGCTGCTGTGCACCGGCACCTCGGCGTTGGCCGGCGGCAGTTATGCGCTGACGGTGTACGGCGAGGCGCCGAAGTATCCGGCGAACTTTCAGCACTTTGATTTCGTTGATCCCAAAGCGCCCAAGGGCGGTTCGCTGAGTCGCGCGTCGATGGAAATCGGCCAGTACAACTACATCAGCCCGTATGCCGATCAGGGCATCTCCGTGGTGCAGGTCAATGACTGGGTGTACTCGCCGCTGGCGTTCCGCTCGCTTGACGAGCCGTACACCGTTTACGCGCTGGTCGCGCAGCAGATCGAGCGCGACCCGCAAGGCTTGTGGGTGCGTTTCACCCTCAATCCGAAAGCACGCTTCGCCGACGGCACGCCGATCACCGCCGAAGACGTGCGCTACACCTTCAACCTGCTGATGACCAAGGGCAGTCTGAGTTATCGCCAGCAATACGCCGACGTCCAGGACGTGCAAATCGAAGGCCCACGGCAGGTGCGTTTCACCTTCAAGAACAACCTCAACCGCACCCTGGCGCTGGATCTGGCGACGATGCGCATCGTCCCCGAGCACTGGTGGCAAACCCGCGACTTCGCCAATGGCGGCGGTTTCGAGCCACCGCTGGGCAGCGGCCCGTACCGGGTGAGCAAGGTCGACGCCGGGCGCAGCATCAGTTTTCAACGCGATCCGGAATGGTGGGGCAAGGACCTGCCGGTGAGCCGCGGGATGTACAACTTCGACACGCTCACGGTGAATTTCTACGGTGACACCGACGTCGCCCGTCAACTGCTGCAGGCCGGTGCGTTCGACTACAACCGCGAGTTTTCTTCGTCCGGTTACGTGGTCGGCTACGACAGCCCGGCACTGCGTGATGGACGTTTGCAGCAATCGATTCTGGCGCCGGAAAAACCCACCACCGCCCAAGGTTTCGTCTTCAACCTGCAGAACCCGATCTTTCAGGATCGCCGCGTGCGCCAGGCGATCAGCCTCTTGTGGGATTTCGAGTGGACCAACAAGCAGATGATGCGCGGCTTCTACGTGCGTCAGAACAGCTTCTGGCCAAAGAGCGAAATGGCCGCCACCGCGCTGCCTGATGCCGAGGAATTGAAGATCCTCGAACCGCTGCGTGGGCAGATCCCCGACGAAGTTTTCACCAAGGTGTATGAGGCGCCGAAAACCGATGGCAGCGGCTACATCCGCGACAAGCAACTGCAAGCGCTGAAGCTGCTCGCCGAGGCTGGCTGGACGCCGCACCACAATCGTCTGGTCAACGCTGCCGGTGAGCCGCTGGAGTTCACTTTTCTCGACGGCCAAGGCGGCTTCGACCGCATGCTGTTGCCGTTCAAACGCACCCTCGCGCAGATCGGCATCATCCTCAACCTGCGGCGGATCGACTCGGCGCAATACATCAACCGCCTCAACGCCCGTGACTACGACATGATCGTCGCCACTTTCCCGCGCAGCGGCGACCCGATCGTCTCCCCCGGCCGCGAGCTGTACAGCCTGTATGCCTCGCAAAGTGCCACGCAAGTCGGCAGTTCCAATTCGATGGCGCTGGCCAATCCGGCGGTCGATCAATTGATCGACGGGCTGGTTCAGGCCAACACCCGCGAAGCCATGGTGCATTACGCCCGCGCCCTCGACCGGGTGCTGCAATGGGGTTACTACATGATTCCCAACTATTACTCCAAAGGCACGCCGACGGTGTACCAGAACCGCTTCGGCATACCCCCCGTGCAACCGGCGTACGACGAAGGCCTCAGCACTTGGTGGGAGGTATCGGCCAAGGCGCTGACCAGCCAGCAGATGCACAGCCAGCTTGCGGGGGGCCAGTGACATGTTGCGTTATCTGAGTCGACGCTTGCTGCTGATCATCCCCACGCTGCTGTGCATTCTGGTGGTGAATTTTCTCATCGTGCAGGCCGCGCCGGGTGGTCCGGTCGAGCAAGCTATCGCCCGTCTGCAAGGCTTCAGCGGACACAGCATGGGCGGCGGTGGCGAGGTCGCCGCAATTGGCGGTGCCGGGCGCAGCAGCCGGGGTCTCGACCCGGCGCTGATCGAGGAAATCAAACACCACTACGGCTTCGACAAACCGCTGCATGAACGCCTGTGGCTGATGCTGAAAAACTATGCGCAGCTGGATCTGGGCAGCAGTTTCTTTCGCGGCGCCAAGGTCACCGACCTGATCGTGCAGAAGTTGCCGGTGTCGCTGTCGCTGGGCTTGTGGGCGACGCTGATCACTTACCTGATTTCCATTCCGCTGGGCATTCGCAAAGCGATCAAGAACGGCAGCGCGTTTGATGTCTGGAGCAGCACGGCGATCATCATCGGTTACGCGATGCCAGCGTTCCTCTTCGCGATTCTGTTGATCGTGGTGTTTGCCGGCGGCAGCTACGTCAACTGGTTTCCGGTGCAGGGGCTGGTCTCGGACAACTTCGACAGCCTCAGCACCTTGGGCAAGGTCGGCGACTATCTCTGGCATTTGGTGTTGCCAGTGACGGCGCTGGTGATCGGCGGCTTCGCCACGCTGACGATCCTGACGAAAAACAGCTTCCTCAACGAGATCAGCCGCCAGTACGTGATCACCGCGCGGGCCAAGGGCCTGACCGAGCGCCGCGTGCTCTACGGCCATGTGTTTCGCAACGCCATGTTGTTGGTGGTGGCGGGTGTGCCGTCGGCACTGATCGAGGTGTTTTTCGCCGGCTCCTTACTGATCGAAACCATCTTCAACCTCGACGGCCTCGGGCGCATGAGTTACGAGGCGGCAGTGTCGCGCGACTATCCGGTGGTGTTCGGCGCGCTGTTCCTGTTCACCCTGTTCGGGCTGTTGATCAAGCTTATCGGCGACCTCTGCTACACCCTGCTCGACCCGCGCATCGACTTCTCGGCGAGGACTGCCTGATGTTCACTCTGTCTCCTCTCGGTCAGCGCCGCGTTGCGCAATTCAAAGCCAATCGGCGCGGGCGCTGGTCGTTGTGGCTGTTTTTCGGTCTGTGCCTGATTTGCCTTGGCGGCGAGTTGATCGCCAACGACAAGCCGCTGGTGGTCCGTTATCACGACGCTTTCTACTTCCCGATCCTCAGTGATTACCTGGAAACCGACTTCGGTGGTGAGCTGCCGTTTCAACCGGATTACGCCAGCGGCTACGTGCACAAGCTGATCGAGGATCAGGGCGGCTGGATGCTGTTTCCGCCGATTCCGTTCAGCTACGACACGGTCAATTACGACCTCAGCGAACCAGCGCCGAGCCCACCGTCCTCAAGCAATTGGCTGGGCACCGATGATCAGGCGCGCGACGTGTTGGCGCGGGTGATTTTCGGCACGCGGATTTCGATTCTGTTTGCGCTGATCCTTACCGGCATCAGTGCGTTTATCGGCATCGTTGCCGGGGCATTGCAGGGTTATTACGGCGGTTGGGTCGACTTGCTCGGGCAGCGCGTGCTGGAGATCTGGTCGGGGTTGCCGGTGCTGTACCTGCTGATCATTTTGTCCGGGTTTGTCTCGCCGAGTTTCTGGTGGCTGTTGGGGATCATGGCGCTGTTTTCCTGGCTGGCACTGGTCGATGTGGTGCGTGCCGAGTTCCTGCGTGGGCGCAATCTGGAATACGTCAAAGCCGCGCGGGCACTGGGCCTGACCGACAACGAGCTGATGTGCCGGCACATCCTGCCCAATGCGATGACTTCCACCCTCACCTACCTGCCGTTCATTCTGACCGGCGCCATCGCCACCCTGACTGCGCTGGATTTTCTCGGTTTCGGCATGCCGGCGGGCACCGCGTCGCTGGGCGAATTGATCGGTCAGGCCAAGCGCAATCTGCAAGCGCCGTGGCTGGGGCTGACGGCTTTTTTTGCCTTGGCGCTGATTCTGTCGTTGTTGGTTTTCATCGGTGAAGCCTGCCGTGATGCATTCGATCCACGATCTTGAGCCAAGGAGCTGAGATGAACGACAACCTGATTGAAATTCGCGATCTGCGCGTGGCCTTCGCCGGGCAGGAAGTGGTGCACGGTTTGAACCTCGATATTGGTCGTGGCGAATGCCTGGCGCTGGTCGGTGAGTCCGGCTCGGGCAAGTCGGTCACGGCGCATTCGATACTGCGTTTGCTGCCGGGCAAAAGCATCAGCAGCAGTGGCTCGATCCGCTACAACGGCGTGGATCTATTGCACGCCAGCGAGCAGCAGATGCGCGGTTTGCGTGGCAACCGCATTGCGATGATTTTTCAGGAGCCGATGACTTCGCTGAACCCTTTGCACACGGTGGAAAAGCAGGTCAGTGAAGTGCTGGAGATTCACAAGGGTCTCAAGGGCCGCGCCGCCCGCGAGCGGACGTTGGAGCTGCTGGAGCTGGTCGGCATTCGCCAACCTTTGCAGCGCTTGAAAGCCTATCCGCATCAGCTCTCCGGCGGTCAACGGCAGCGGGTGATGATCGCCATGGCGCTGGCCAACGAGCCGGAACTGTTGATCGCCGACGAGCCGACCACGGCGCTGGATGTGACGGTGCAGCAGAAGATTCTCGAGTTGCTGATCGAGTTGCAGCAGCGCCTCGGCATGTCGCTATTGTTGATCAGCCACGACCTCAACCTGGTGCGGCGTATCGCGCAACGGGTGTGCGTGATGCGCCACGGCGAAATCGTCGAACAGGCGGAATGCGAAGCGCTGTTTCGGGCGCCGCAGCATCCTTACAGCCGCCTGCTGATCGAGGCCGAACCGAGCGGTGCGCCAGTGCCCAGTGAGTACGAGCACAACCTGCTCGAAGTCGATGATTTGAAGGTGTGGTTTCCCTTACCGAAAGCGCTGTTCAGCCGCCAGCAGGATTACATCAAAGCCGTGGACGGCGTCAGTTTCACCCTGCAACGCGGCAAGACCTTGGGGATTGTCGGTGAGTCCGGCTCGGGCAAGTCGACGTTGGGCCAGGCGATCCTGCGGCTGGTCGAGTCCGAGGGCAATATCCGTTTCGGCAACAAGCAGTTGAGCCTGCTCAATCAGCGCTTGATGCGGCCGTTGCGCCGGCAGATTCAGGTGGTGTTCCAGGACCCGTTCGGCAGCCTCAGCCCACGGATGTCGGTGCAGCAGATCATTGCCGAAGGCTTGCTGACCCATGGCATCGGCACCGAGGCCGAACGGGAGGCGGCGGTGATTCGCGTGCTGGAGGAAGTCGGCCTCGACCCGCAGAGCCGCCATCGTTATCCCCACGAGTTTTCCGGTGGCCAGCGCCAGCGCATTTCCATCGCTCGCGCACTGGTGCTGGAACCGGCGCTGATTTTGCTCGATGAACCGACCTCGGCGCTGGATCGCACGGTGCAGAAACAGGTGGTGGAGTTGTTGCGGCAATTGCAGATCAAGCATGGGCTGACGTATCTGTTCATCAGCCATGATCTGGCGGTGGTGCATGCGTTGGCGCATGACTTGATGGTGATCAAGGATGGCAAGGTGGTGGAGCAGGGTTCGTCGCGGGAGATTTTTGCCGCGCCCAAACACCCCTACACCCAGGAACTCCTGAACGCCTCCGGCCTAAAGCCCAACGCCCCCCCCTGTAGGAGTGAGCCTGCTCGCGATAGCGGTATCCCGGTGACATAAGTTTTGACTGACCCACCGCCATCGCGAGCAGGCTCACTCCTACAAGGGATTGGGGTGGGTCATTGAAATTTATTTTTCAGGCACTGCATCCAAACGCCTCCACCACGGGTAGTCCTTGTAACAGCCCTCTTCGGCTGTCAGCGGTTTACCCTTTTTGGAGAAACATACTGATGAACATCACCCAGCTGATTGGCTTCACCGGTTTGCTCGCCCTGTCGTCGACAACCTTCGCCCAAAGCAACTATCCCGACGCGATCAAAGTCCCGGATGGCCACAAGATCGCGATGGAAACCACCGGCGTCGGCGAGATCACTTACGAATGCCGCGACAAAGCCAATACGCCGGGGCAGACCGAGTGGACCTTCGTCGGCCCGAAAGCGGTGCTCAATGACCGCAGCGGCAAACAGGTCGGCACCTACTTCGGCCCGCCGGCCACCTGGCAGGCCAAGGACGGTTCGAAAGTCACCGGTACGCAACTGGCGGTGGCACCGTCGACGCCGGGCAACCTGCCCTATCAACTGGTCAAGGCCAATCCCGCCGAGGGCAAAGGCGCGATGACGGGCGTCAGCTACATCCAGCGCGTCGCGCTCAAGGGCGGCGTCGCGCCGGGCAGTGAATGCACCGCCGCGAACAAGGGCAAGCAGGAAGTGGTGAAGTACCAGGCCGATTACATTTTCTGGGCAGCGAACTGATCCCTAAGACTTATCCTAACCCCCTGTAGGAGTGAGCCTGCTCGCGATAGCGGAGTGTCAGCCGGCATATTTCTTGACTGACACACCGCTATCGCGAGCAGGCTCACTCCTACAACGGGAATTGGGTAGTGTGGATGTTTGGGGAATGTGAGCTAGATTGCAGGACATGTCCTTACCCGAATCCGATTTCGATTACGAAGCCCGCCTCGCCGCCTGTGCCCGTGGCGAGCGCTCGGCCCTGCGCGATTTGTATGTGCAGGAAGGCCCGCGTCTGCTCGGCGTGGCCAAGCGGCTGGTGCGCGATACGGCACTGGCGGAGGACATTGTTCATGAGGCGTTTATCAAGATCTGGAACGGCGCGGCGGGTTTCGATCCGGCGCGGGGTTCGGCGCGCGGCTGGATGTTCACGGTGACGCGGCATCTGGCGCTGAATCTGCTGCGTGATCAGAGTCGTGAGACGTCGCTCGGCGATGAACACGAAACGGCCGGCGACACTGACGAGCTCGACGCCCACGCGCATTCGGCGCGCATTCATCGTTGCCTCGAACAACTGGAGCCGCAACGCCGCCACTGCATCCTCCACGCCTACGTCGACGGCTACAGCCACGCGCAGATTGCCGCACGCCTCGACACGCCGCTGGGCACCGTCAAAGCGTGGATCAAACGCAGCCTCAACGCCTTGCGGGAGTGCATGGGATGACCACTGAATCGGCGCAGGAACGCGATGAACTGGCCGGCGAATACGTGCTCGGCACACTGCCTGCCGAGCAGCGAATCGAGGTGCAACGGCGCTTACCCAATGATCCAGAACTGCGCGCAGCGGTGGATGCCTGGGAGCGGCGTCTGCTCGAGCTGAGCGATCTGGCGCCCGCGCAACAGCCATCGGCGCTGCTGTGGCCACGCATCGAACGCAGCGTCGAACGACTCACACCTGAAACGGTGTCGACCTCATGGTGGAACCTGCTGCCACTCTGGCGCGGGCTGAGTGCTGCCGGGTTGGCCGCGACCTTGATACTGGGCTCGATCCTGCTGACCCAGACCACGCCGAAGCCGAGTTATCTGGTGGTGCTGGTCGCGCCGCAGGACAAGGCGCCGGGCTGGGTGATCCAGGCCAGCAATTCGCGGGAGATTCAGTTGATTCCGCTGGGCGTGGTCGAGGTGCCGGCAGACAAGGCGCTGGAGTTCTGGACCAAGGCTGACGGCTGGCAAGGCCCGGTGTCGCTGGGTCTGGTCAAGCCTGGGCAGGCGCTGTCGGTGCCGTTGGATAAACTGCCGCCGCTGCAACCGAACCAGTTGTTCGAACTGACGCTAGAGGGTGCCAACGGCTCGCCGAGCGGCAAACCGACCGGGCCGATTCAGGCGATCGGCCGCGCGGTCAAAGTGCTGTGAGCAAGCGTCAACCGGCCTTGGCCATGCAGCGTTTGTAGCGCTCGTCCACACGCTTGGCGAACCATGCGGTGGTGAGCTTGCGAGTGATCTTCGGGCTCTGCAAAACGATCCCCGGCAACACCGCACGCGGCAGGGTTTTGCCCTCGGCTTTCTCCGCCAATTCAAACACTCGTTGATAGAGCTTGGTCTCCTCGAATTCCAGGGTTTTGCCCTTCTCCAGTTGATCGCGAATCGTCGGGTTGCGCATGCCCAGCGACTTGCCGAGGGTACGCACTGCCAGTTCGGTGCCGCCGGGCATGATCGAGTCGTAGCGGATCAGGTCGCCATCAAGCGCTAGCGGGATGCCCGAGGCGCGGCTGACGGCATTCTGGAACGCCGCATTGCGGCTGGCGTACCAACCGGCGTTGAAGTCGGCGAAGCGATACAGCGGCTCGCGATAACTCACCGGATAGCCAAGCAAGTGCGCGATACCGAAATACATGCCACCACGCCGACTGAACACTTCGCGGCGGATCGTGCCGTCCACCGGGTACGGATAATCCTTGGCGTGCTGTTCGGCAAACTCGATGCTGACCTGCATCGGCCCGCCTGTGTGCACCGGGTTGAAGCCGCCGAACAAGGTGCGACCCATCGGCACCCTGCCGATAAAATCATCGAAGATCGCGCTCAACTCTTTCTCGCTGCGCGCGGCATTCAGGCGTTCGCTGTAGGTCTTGCCGGTGGTGGAGCGCACTTGCAAGGCACCACTGACCAACAGGCTGGGGATGTGCACTTTGGCGGCGCGACGGTCGATTTCGTCGCGGGCGATTTTGCCCAGGCCGGGCACGGTGGGGTCGGCCTGGAAGGTGGATTCCTGTTCGGCGACAGCCAGTACCGAGCAGAGGTTTTGCGTGGTCGGGCTGATGTCCTGCGCGGCAAATGCGGCGTAGATATCGGTGGCCCAGCCTTGGCGGTCGGCGGTTTTCGCCGGCATCAACCGGATGATTTCTGCCTTCACTTCGGCAGGCGGACGCGGTACCGGTTCATTGCTGCGCTGGCCCGCGCAACCGGCGAGCACCAGCAGTGCGGCGATGGTGATCGGTAATTGAAAGTTGTGCATGAAGCTTTATCCAGTCCGTTAAGCCCAAACCACCATACACAATCCGTGTAGGAGCTGCCGCAGGCGGCGATCTTTTGATTTTAGAAAGCAAGATCAAAAGATCGCAGCCTGCGGCAGCTCCTACAGGTGATGTGTGTTTTGAGAGAGTGATGACAAACTGATTGCAAAACGTTACTGAGAAAATCTATCATTTGCAACTGGAGTCGCATTTGCGCAAGGAGTTCCGCGCCGCCCTTACTTTTTCCAACCGGCCGCGCGCCTCCAGGTCCCCAAATGCCCGCTTCAGCTCGACTCGCCGTCCCGTTTCGCCCGACGCTTATCGCCCTGCTGTGCTCCCTGACTGTCACCGCCCACGCCGCCGACGGCGATACCAAGGCGCTGGTGCTGGACGACGTCAACGTCAATGCCCAGGCCCCGACGCCTAACGCCCTGCCCCCGGTTTACTCGGGTGGCCAGGTCGCCCGTGGCGGCCAGCTCGGCGTGCTGGGTAATCAGGACATGATGGACGTGCCGTTCAGCGCCGCGTCCTACACCGAACAACTGATCCAGGACCAGCAGGCCGAAGACGTCGCCGACGTGCTGCTCAACGATTCGTCGGTGCGTCAGGCGTCCGGTTTCTCCAACCAGGCGCAGATCTTCATGATCCGTGGTCTGCCGCTGACCGGCGATGACATTTCCTATAACGGCCTCTACGGCGTGCTGCCACGGCAGATCATTTCCACCGACGCCCTGGAGCGCGTGGAAGTGTTCAAAGGCCCGAACGCCTTCATCAACGGCGTGACCCCGACCGGCTCGGGCATCGGTGGCGGCGTCAACCTGCAGCCAAAACGCGCTGGCGACGAGCCGCTGCGCCGCTTCACCACCGACATCAACAGCGAAGGCCGCGTCGGTCAGCACTTCGACATCGGCCAGCGTTTCGGCGAAGACAACCGTTTCGGTGCGCGGGTCAACCTGTCCCAGCGCGAAGGCGATACCGCCATCGATCACGAGAACCAGCGCTCGAAACTGTTCTCCATCGGCCTCGATTATCGCGGTGACGCTCTGCGTGTTTCCGGCGACTTCGCCTATCAGAAAGAACGCGTCAACGGTGGCCGCAACTCGGTCAACCTCGGCACCGCCACGCACATTCCGGATGCGCCATCGGCTGATACCAACTATGCGCCGAAGTGGGGCTACACCGACATCGAAGACACCTTCGGCATGCTCCGCGCCGAGTACGATTTGAACGACAACTGGACTGCCTACGCCGCTGGCGGCGCCAAGCACACCCGTGAAGTCGGTCGCTACAACTCGACCACACTGGTCGGCAACAACGGCGCGTCGTTCACCACTGGCTCGTTCATTCCTCACGATGAGGACAACACCAGCGTCATGGCGGGCCTCAATGGCAAGTTCAATACCGGCCCGGTCAGCCACAAGCTGAACTTCGGCCTGACCGGCATCTGGGCTGAGCAGCGCAGTGCCTACGATTTTGACCTGACCAAATACGCCAACAACATCTACCACCCGGTGGAGACACCATCGCCGGTCGGCAACTTCGCCGGTGGCGACAACAGCGATCCGGGCATCGTCGGCAAGACCTTCAACCGCAGCGTGGCGATTTCCGACACCCTCGGTTTCTTCGATGATCGCCTGCTGATCACCGCCGGTCTGCGTCGCCAGCAACTGGTCGTGCAAGGTTACAGCTACGCCAGCTACGGCAGCGGCCCGCGTTCTTCGAGCTATGACGAATCGATCACCACGCCGGTCTACGGCATCGTGTTCAAACCGTGGGAACACGTGTCGTTCTACGCCAACCACATCGAGGGTCTGGCGAAAGGCCCAACCTCGCCGACCAGTTCCGGCGGTTTCCGCGTGACCAACGGCAACGAGGTTTACGCACCGGCCCGCTCCAAGCAAACCGAGGCCGGGGTGAAAGTCGACATGGGCACTTACGGCGCGAGCCTGGGTGTCTATCGCATCGAACAGCCGAGCGATGGTTACTGCGAAATCGACAGCGCCACCACCTGCACCTACGTGCGTGAAGGCGAGCAGGTCAACAAAGGCGTGGAAATGAACGTCTTCGGCGAGCCGATCCAGGGCCTGCGCCTGATCAGCGGCCTGACGTTGATGGACACCGAACTGAAGAATACCCTCAACGGCGCCAACGACGGCAACCACGCCATCGGCGTGCCGACCTTCCAGTTCAACGCCGGCGCCGATTGGGATGTACCGGGCCTGCAAGGCGTAGCGCTGAATGCGCGGATGCTGCGCACCGGTGGCCAATACGCCGATGCGGCGAACAACCTGAGCCTGCCGACCTGGAACCGTTTCGATGCGGGTGCGCGTTATGCGTTCAAGGTCTCGGAGAAGGACGTGACCGTGCGTCTGGGCGTGGAAAACCTGGCGAACAAGAAGTATTGGGAATCGGCTCAGGGCGGTTATCTGACTCAGGGTGAGCCGCGGGTTGCGAAGTTGTCCGGGACTATTGATTTCTAAGGCTGAAAAGCCCCTCACCCTAACCCTCTCCCAAAGGGAGAGGGGACTGACCGAGGTGTTCTTGCAAGTTACACCGACTTGAAATATCGAGTCGAACTCAGGTTTTGAAAAGCACACAAATCGGCTCCCTTTCCCCCTCACCTTTCAAAGGAGAGGGGACTGATTGCGGTGTTCTTTCGAGTTACGCCGACGTGTACCATCGAGTCGAACTCAGGTTTTGAAAAGCACACAAATCGGCTCCCTTTCCCCCTCGCCTTTCAAAGGAGAGGGGACTGATTGCGGTGTTCTTTCGAGTTACGCCGACGTGTGCCATCGAGTCGTACTCAGCTTTTGAAAGGCACCCAAATCGGCTCCCTTTCCCCCTCGCCCCCCTGGGGGAGAGAGCTGGGGTGAGGGGGTAAATTTCACTGTCACCAAAATCTCCTGCTGAACACCCGAAAAAAGGCCCCACAGCCTCACCGCTGTGGGGCCTTTTTCCGTCTGGCCGATCCACTGGCCACCCTCGCCTTCTGATCCATACTTGCTGCACAGCAAACGGAGGACAGGCCCATGCACCGCAGCGACGTATTGATCATCGGCGCCGGCCCGACCGGACTGGTGTTGGCCCTGTGGCTGAGCAAACTCGGCGTGCGCGCGCGCATCATCGATAAAACCGCCGCGCCCGGCACCACCTCACGGGCGCTGGCAGTGCAGGCGCGCACCCTTGAGTTGTATCGGCAACTCGATCTGGCCGACACCGTGGTACGCAACGGCCATCGGGTCGCAGCGGCGAATTTCTGGGTCAATGGCAAACCGGTCGCGCAGTTGCCGCTCAACCGCATCGGCGAAGGCCTCACGCCTTACGCATTCGTCGAAATTTTCCCGCAGGATCAGCACGAACGGCTGCTGATCGAGCGCCTCGAAGACTATGGCGTGACGGTTGAACGCAACACCACGCTGGAAAGTTTCGAAGAAAGCGGCGACGGTCTCACCGCGCATTTGCGCCTGGCCGATGGCGAGCAGGAAATCTGTCAGGCCTGCTACCTCGCAGGGTGCGATGGCGCCCGCTCAGTGGTGCGCAAAACCCTCGACGCCGGGTTTCCCGGTGGCACCTATCAGCAGATTTTCTACGTCGCCGACGTCAAGGCCAGCGGCCCGGCGATGAACGGCGAGTTGCATCTGGATCTGGATGAAGCGGACTTTCTCGCCGTGTTTCCGCTGGCCGGCGACGGCCGCGCGCGGTTGATCGGCACAGTGCGTGACGAGCGCGCGGATCGCGCCGAAACTCTGGAATTTTCCGACGTCAGCAGCCGCGCCATCGAACACCTGAAAGTGCACATCGAAGACGTGCACTGGTTTTCGACCTACCGCGTGCATCATCGCGTGGCCGAGCACTTTCGCAGTGGTCGCACCTTTCTGCTCGGCGATGCCGCCCATGTGCACAGCCCGGCCGGCGGACAAGGGATGAACACGGGGATCGGCGATGCGATCAATCTGGCGTGGAAACTCGCCGCGGTACTCAGCGGCGGCGCAGAATCAAACCTGCTCGACAGCTATGAAACCGAGCGCATTGCCTTCGCCCGTCGACTGGTTTCGACCACCGATAAAGTCTTCAGCTTCGTCACCGCCGAGGGACGCATGGCTGATCTGCTGCGCATGCGCGTGGCGCCATTTCTGATCCCGAAAATGGCCTCGTTCGAAGCCAGCCGCGAATTTCTCTTTCGCACGGTCTCGCAAGTTACCCTCAACTATCGCGGCATGCCGCTCAGCCAGGGCACAGCCGGCCACGTGCACGGCGGCGACCGCTTGACGTGGGCGCATGATGGTGAGGGGGATAACTACGAACCGCTGCGCCAGCCGTGCTGGCAGGTGCATGTGTACGGCGACACCAGCGACGAAATGATCGCCTGGTGCCACGAACATCATTTGCCGCTGCACGTGTTCGATTGGCGCCCGGCGTTTGAAACGGCGGGGTTGGGGCGTAACGGTTTCTACCTGCTGCGCCCGGATACCTATGTGGCGATTGCGGATAACAGTGCAGATCCGAAGGTGATCGAACGTTACCTACGCGATCACGGGATCCGCCCGTTCTTTGCCTGCCTCTGACCCAAGGAAACCACAAGAACCTGTGGGAGCTGGCTTGCCAGCGATAGCGGTGGATCAGTCAAGATTGATTTTGACTGTGCTGACGCTATCGCTGGCAAGCCAGCTCTCACAGGGTTGTGCGTTGGTCTTTAGATCCCGGCCAAGGCCAGATCCATCGCAAAGTAAGTGAAGATCAAATCAGCACCCGCACGCTTGATCGCGCCGAGGCTTTCGCGCACCACACGATCTTCATCAATCGCACCAGCCTGTGCGCCGAACTTGATCATCGCGTACTCGCCGCTGACCTGGTACGCCGACAGCGGCAGGTTCGAGGCCTCGCGAATGTCGCGGATGATGTCGAGGTAGGCGCCGGCCGGTTTGACCATCAGCGCATCGGCACCTTCCTGTTCGTCAAGCAGTGACTCGCGCAGGGCTTCGCGGCGGTTCATCGGGTTCATCTGATAGCTTTTGCGGTCGCCTTTCAGCGCGCTGCCACCGGCCTCGCGGAACGGGCCATAGAGCGCCGAAGCGAACTTGGTCGAATACGCCATGATCGGAATCTGCGTGAACCCGGCGGCGTCGAGCGCCTGGCGAATCGCCCGCACCTGACCGTCCATCGCTGCCGAGGGCGCAATCACATCAGCGCCAGCGCTGGCTGCTGCCACCGCTTGTTTGCCGAGGTTGATCAGGGTCTGGTCGTTGTCGACTTCATGGTTATGCATCACGCCGCAGTGGCCGTGATCGGTGTATTCGCAGAAGCAGGTGTCAGACATCACGATCATTTCCGGCACGGCGTCCTTAGCGATGCGCGACATGCGCGAAACCAGACCGTCTTCGCGCCAGGTGTCGCTGCCGTTGCCATCCAGATGATGCGACACGCCGAAGGTCATCACCGACTTGATGCCAGCACGGGCATAGCGCTCGATTTCGCTGGCCAGTTTGCGCTCGGGAATGCGCATCACACCGGGCATGCTCTTGATCGGCACGAAATCGTCGATTTCTTCTTCGACGAAGATCGGCAGGACCAGATCGTTCAGGCTGAATTCGGTTTCCTGGAACAGGCTGCGCAGGCTCGCATTGCGGCGCAGACGGCGGGGACGTGCTTCGGGGAACTGGCTGGACATGGGGCTTTCCTGAAATCGGCAGATGAGACGAAAGTCGTAGGGGGCGAAGCTTATGCCTTGCGGGGGTTGGGGTACAAACCTGGATCAATCAAGAGAGCGTTACTGGGGGTGTAACAATCTTTCAGAACACTGTAAATCCCTGTGGGAGCTGGCTTGCCAGCGATGGCGGTGGTTCAGTCAACATAGATGTCGACTGTGCCGGCGTCATCGCTGGCAAGCCAGCTCCCACAGGGTTATGTGTGTAGTCCGAAAATTACGAGGGAATGGTCAAGCCGCGAATGACCGCTGGGCGGGCCAGGAAGCGCTCCAGCACACGGGTGACATTCGGGAAGTTCTGGATGCCGACCAGATCACCCGCCTCATAAAAGCCGATCAAGTTACGCACCCACGGGAACGTGGCGATGTCGGCGATGGTGTAGCGCTCGCCCATGATCCAGTCGCGTCCTTCCAGGCGACCGTCGAGGACTTTGAGCAGGCGTTTGCTTTCGTCGACATAACGATCACGCGGGCGCTTGTCTTCGTAATCCTTGCCGGCGAATTTGTTGAAGAACCCCAATTGGCCAAACATCGGGCCGATACCGCCCATCTGGAACATCAGCCACTGAATGGTTTCGTAGCGCAACGCGCCTTCCTGAGCGAGCAATTGGCCGCTTTTGTCGGCCAGATAAATCAGGATCGCGCCGGACTCGAACAACGGCAGTGGCTGGCCTTGCGGGCCGTGAGGGTCGAGGATCGCCGGGATCTTGTTGTTCGGGCTCAGCGACAGGAACTCGGGGGAATGCTGATCGTTGGCGTCGAAAGCGACCTTGTGCGGCTCATACGGCAGGCCAATCTCTTCGAGCATGATCGAGACTTTGACGCCGTTGGGGGTCGGCAACGAGTAGAGCTGAATCCAGTCAGGGAACTGCGCCGGCCATTTTTGGGTGATCGGGAACGCGGACAGATCGGGCATGGGAAGCATCCAGTCACAAATTGAACCCCGATCATAATGTAGGCGCTGCCGCAGGCTGCGATCTTTTGATTTTGAGCCTTTGAACAAGCGTAAAAGATCGCAGCCTGCGGCGGCTCCTACACGAACCGTAACATCCTGTCGTTAACCTGCAACCAAGCCGTTGGAACGAGCCGTTAAAGTGCTGCGCATTCGCCCGGATCGAACCAAATGGGCCTCAGGGGACTCTGAGCTATGCCTTTCTCGCAGAGGAAGCCGTTCACGACAGGGAAATCACCCGGTGCTGGGAGCCCGCGGTGCAAAGGTTTGTCAGCCTTAACCGAATTTGCTGAAGAATCCTTTATTACATGACGAACCTTTTGAGATTCGCCAAACGCTTCAAACATCGCGCCTATGTGGTCTTGCCCTCGCTGCTGGCGGTCAGTGCATTGTTCCTGTCGCTGGAGTCCAGCGAAAGTCGCGCGCAACCGGTCGACGGCACCCAGACCCTGGTGTTCCTGCGCCACGCGGAAAAGCCGGAGGGCGGTCTCGGCCAGCTCAACTGCCAGGGCTTGAACCGCGCGATCGACCTGTCGACGCTGCTGCCGGCAAAATTCGGCAAGGCCGATTACGTATTCGCCGCGAACCCGACGCGCAACGTCGAGGAAGGCGAACTGGACAACTCCTACAGCTACATTCGTCCGCTGATGACCATCAGCCCGGCGGCGATCAAGCTCGGCCTGCCCGTGAACATCGAGTTCTCCGCCAATGACACCAGCGACCTGGCCCGCGAACTGCTCGACGACAAGTATCACAACTCGACGATTTATACCGCGTGGTCGCACGGCTATCTGCCGGAATTGATCAACAAGGTCGCGGGCAAAGCGGTCGGCGGCAAACAGAACATTACCGATGACTGGTCAGGCGATGATTTCGACTCGCTGTATGTGCTGACCCTGACCTGGCACAACGGCAAGGCCAGTCTGCAGAGCCACAGCTACAAGCAGGGGCTGGATCATGGCAAGGAAACCTGTCCGACCTGAGTCATTCGTTGCCTTACAGGCCCCATCGCTGGCAAGCCAGCGATGAGGCCGGCAAAAACACTATGAATCTTTCTGGTTCACCCGCTCGCGCAAATACTCAAGCACCGCCCCACGCTCCCCGGCGAACTCGATCCGCCCGCCCTTCTTCTCGCGCTGAAACACATACATCGGGTCGTAATACTCGCGCAGCAAGCCCTCGATCCAGCCACGATGCAGATCCACTGCGCCGCTGCGCGCCTGCTCAATCAATGCCTCTTCCATCAACAGCAACATGCGCTGATGCCGCTCGCCGCCGAGGCGTTTCTGCACGTTATTCAGGCTCTCGAGCAGGCGCTCCGAGAACAGCGTAAAGCCCTCCTCCCCGTGCACCGTGGCAAATTCCGCCGACAGATCGACCACGTAATCACGCAGGATCCGCTCGACGCGATCGTCAAAACTGTCCTCCAGCCACACCATCGGGTATTGCTGCATGCCCTGGTACAGCGGCAGCGGCAAGGCACAGCTGCCGACCACCCGGCTTTCGTCCTCGAGCACAAACTGCTCGATCCCGGCATCGCGCTTTTTGAGGATGTCGATGGCCAGACGGTTTTCAAAATCGATGTTCGACGGCTGCCCGGTGGCGCGCTTGCCGAAACTGGAACCGCGATGATTGGCGTGGCCTTCCAGATCCAGGCCATTGCGTAACTGCACCAGCACTTCGGTCTTGCCGGTGCCGGTCATGCCGCCCAGCAGGACGAAATCACACTGCGCGATGGCCTGTTCAGTGGTATCGATGAGGAAGTTGCGCATGGCCTTGTAACCACCACCGACGCGCGGATAGTCGATGCCCGCCTCGTCACGCAGCCATTGCTGGGTGATCTGCGACCGCAGACCGCCACGAAAACAATAGATAAAACCATCAGGATGGACCCGGGCGAAATCGGCCCAGGCCTGGATGCGTTCGGCTTTCACCGCGCCGGCCACCAATTGATGGCCCAACTCGATGGCCGCTTGCTGACCGTGTTGCTTGTAGCAGGTGCCGATCTTCTGCCGCTCGATGTCGTTCATCAGCGGCAAATTGATCACGCCGGGGAATGCGCCCTTGTGAAACTCGACCGGCGCGCGGGCATCCATCAGCGGCCGGTCGTTGAGGAAAATGTCTCGATAGTCAGTGCAGTCGCGGAGCATCAGATCACCTCGACTGCGTTCGTCTGTCGCTCAACCAGCTCACCGATTGACGCCAGATTCAGACCCAGCTCAGCGGCGACGGCAAGGAACTCGTCATTGCCTTCAGGGGTAACGGCGATCAGCAGACCACCGCTGGTTTGCGGGTCGCAGAGCACGCGTTTGTGCAGTTCCTGCACGCGGCCGACCTTGCTCGCATAGCTGTCGAAATTGCGCAACGTACCGCCCGGGACGCAGCCCTGATCGAGGTAGTACTCGACGCTGTCCAGACGCGGCACGCGGTCATAAGCGATGCGCGCCGTCAGCTTACTGCCGTCCGCCATTTCCACCAGATGCCCGAGCAGACCGAAACCGGTGACGTCGGTCATCGCCGTGATGCCGGCGAGTTTGCCGAAGCGACTGCCGGGTTTGTTCAGGGTGCACATCCAGTCGCGGGCCACGCCAACATCGGCGGCGCGCAATTTGCCCTTCTTCTCGGCCGTGGTGAGGATGCCGATGCCCAGCGGTTTGGTCAGGTACAACAGGCAACCGGCGGTCGCGGTGTCGTTGCGCTTCATGTGGCGTTTTTCCACCAGACCGGTGACGGCGAGGCCGAAAATCGGCTCCGGCGCGTCGATCGAATGCCCGCCCGCCAACGGAATGCCCGCCGCGTCGCAAACGGCGCGGCCGCCGCGAATCACTTCGCGCGCGACTTCCGGCGCCAGCACATTGACCGGCCAGCCGAGGATCGCGATGGCCATCAACGGATCGCCGCCCATCGCGTAGATGTCGCTGATCGCGTTGGTCGCAGCAATGCGGCCGAAGTCGAACGGGTCGTCGACGATCGGCATGAAGAAGTCCGTGGTCGAGACCACGCCGCGTTCGGCATCGATCTCGTAGACCGCCGCGTCATCACGCGAGGCGTTGCCGACCCACAGTTTCGGATCGAGGTTCTGCGCACCGCTGCCGGCCAGAATCACTTCCAGCACCTGCGGGGAAATCTTGCAGCCGCAACCGGCGCCGTGGCTGTATTGGGTCAGACGAATCGGCTCGCTCATGGGGGAGTCTCAGGCTGTTAATGGGGCCGATTCTAGCAGAGCACGCCGGGTCTATCCGATCGTTCCCACGCTCCGCGTGGGAATGCAGCCCGGGACGCTCCGCGTCCCTTCACGGAGCCGGAACGCGGAGCGTCCCTGGAGGCGTTCCCACGCAGAGCGTGGGAACGATCATCTGGCGACAAGGCAAAAAAAACCGCCCTCACGGGCGGCTAAAAGTGCTTCGACCCTAAATCAGAAGCCAAGGCTGAAGCTGATGGTCATCGCATGATCGTTGCTGTCGTTCGACAGTTGCCCCGAATAACCGACGCCGAGTTTGCCGGTCGGGCTGATCTGGAAGTCCACGCCGGCTTCGACAATCGCGCTGTCCTTGGCAATCGGCACGCCTTGGGTGCTGAACGAGGCGCCGCCGTCGATGAAGGTCAGGTCGGCGTCAGGCTTGGTGTCGCCGAAGGCATGCCGCCAGCCGATGGCCGCGCGCGGGGTGAATTGCCCGCCGTTGGCCAGGGTGATGACTTTGCCGGCGCGCACGCCGAGGGTCGAGAAGGTGATGTCCTGATCGGCATCTGCCTCCAGGCGCCCTACTCCGCCTTTCTCCTTGGCCTTGTCGCTGTCGTAGTTGACGTAGGCCAGCCCGGCGAAAGGCTCAAGGGCAATGCCGCCGGCTTCAATCGTGTAACCGACTTCACCGAACACCTGCGCGCTACGAGCGTCGTAATTGGCCTTCAGACGGTCGTTGTAGCTGCCGACGCTGACGTCGCGTTTGGTTTCGATGTCGTGCCAGCTGTAAGCCGCGCCGAGGCGCACCGCCAGTGCATCGAACTGCGAGTTGAGGTACGCCGCCAAGTGGTAGCTTTCGACGGTGGCATCCGAGCGACGATCATGTGCGTCGAGGTCGCTGCGGGTATAACCGGCGGCCATGCCCACGCGCCACTGGTCATCGAGTTGCTTGTCGGTGCCGAGCATGAAACCGCTGAGGTTACGGTCGAGGCTGGCGCTATTGCTGTCGCCATCCGACTCACCCCAGGCGCCGAGAGCGCGGGCCCAGCCAACCATTTCGCCGTGGCAACCGTTGCTGCTCAGTTGGTTGCCACTTGGCGCCAGGGCACGGCGTGGATCATCCGCCGCGCTGCATGACGGTTGGCGCATGCGATCGTTGACTGCGTCACGCACATAGCGCGAATCCTCGAGGATGGCGCTGGCGGTGCTGGCGTGGATCTCACCGGACAGACTGTCGAAGGCATTACGCGCACCGGCGACGCTGAGGTTGACGATTTCGTTCTGCAACGCCGCACCCGCTGGGCCGTTGTTCGACAGCGCAGTAGCAGTCCGGAACTGGTTGCCGGTGGCGGCGACATCGGCGAACGAGTTGCCATTGCGGCTGACCACCAGGTTCACTGCGTTGGTGTCATATACCAGTGCAGTGTTGAGGAACGCGTATTGCGGCAGGTCTGCGGCGCTGAAGGTGCCATTTACGCCACCACCCGCGGTGATCAGCGAATACGTGGTGTTGCCGGTGAACGGTGCCAGCGAGTTCACTTGCAAGGCGCCGCCCAGCGTTGCGGTGCCGCCGATTGCCAGTGGCGTCGCGGTTGGCGAGCTGACCGTCAGGGCCAGCACACCATCGCTGGCGTTGGTCAGGTTACCGGCCACGCTCAGGGTGCCTGCTTCGGAGCCCGAGGCGACAACGCCATGGTTGACCACCGAACCGACACTGCCGTTACCACTCAACCCCGCGCCGTTGGCCACGGTGACTTGCCCGCCCAGCGAAGCCCGCGCCGACCGGCTGCCGACTTGCAGCACGCCTTGATCGACCGCGACCGTGCCGCTGAACGGATTATCGCCGGTCAACAGCAAGGTGCCGGTACCGCGTTTGAGCATCGCGCCAAGTCCGCGCAACGATCCGTTGAACTGACCATTGAAGTTCTGCACAAAGAACAGCGAAGCATTGTTGAGGATGTTGCCTTGCAGGCTGGTGGTGTTACCGACCAGCGTACCGCCGCTGACCGTGGTGCCACCGCTGTAGGTGTTGGCGCCGCTCAATACCAGCGTGCCGGAATCAAGCTTCTCGATGCCCCCCGTGCCCACCAGCGGCGCGGAGATTTCCGCACTCCCACCGGCATTGACCCGCACTGGCGCGAGGCTGCCGTCCGCGCCGTTGACCGGGGTCAGCGTACCGCCAGCCCCCGGAACCAGGCTGTAGCCGCCGGCGAGGAATTGCAGACCGGTGAAGTTCTGATTGCCCTGCACGGTAACCGTACCCGCTTGACCGCCGAACACCGCGAACTGACCATTTGCAGCCAGGGCCTGAGTACCACTCGGGTCGGTCCAGTTGGTGTCCGGCCCCCACACACCGCTGCCGCCACCGATGCTGCCGTCCGGATTGGTGGTGCCACCGTTCCAGAACTGCACCTCACCCGGGGTGCCTTGCACCAGCAGGTTGATCTGATTGGCAATCGCAGTTTGCAGGGTCAGATTGGCCGCCGACACCGGCAGGCTGCCATACACCAGACCGTTGTCGGTCAGGCTGCCGCCGTAGCTGAACAGTTGATAAACCCCGGTGCCGAAGCCGCCGGCGTTGCTGATGTTCAACGTACCGTCGAGGGTCAGATTGCCGGCGACATTGACCACGGTGGTCGAACTGGTCGCCGAGCCGAGGCTGAAATCCAGATTGGTCCCCGAGGACAGTGCCAGCGAACCGACCGACAACGGCGTTGCTGTAGCGCCACCGACCAGCGTCGCACCGTCGGCCAGTTGCACCGCGCCGCCGAACTGGCCGCTGCCGCCGACGCTTGCGCCGCTGGCAACGTTGACGTTGGCACTGTTGAGCGTGCCATTGACCAGCAGGCTGCCGGCTTGCACCGAGGTGTTACCGGTGAAGCCATTATTGCCGGTCAGGAGCAAATCGCCGCTGCCGGTTTTGTTCAGCGTGCCGGCGCCGGTGAGGTTGCCGGTGTAGCTGCCATCGGCATTCTGCTCAAAGGTCAGCGTGGCGTTGTTGACGATCGCGCCTTGCAGGCTGCTGGTGTCGCCGAATGTGCTGCCGCCGTTCAGCGTGGTGCCGCCGCTGTAGGTGTTGGCGCCGCTGAGGGTCAGATCGCCTGCGCCATTTTTCACCAGACTGCCCGCGCCAGTGACAGCGCCGATCAGCGTAGTGTTCTGGTTGCCGGCGAGGGTCAACTGCCCGCCCAGATTGATCGCGTTGGCCAGTTGCAGCGCCGAGGTGCTGTCGAGACTGCCATTGCCGGTCACGTTCAATGCACCGCTGCTGATCGCGCTGTTGTTGCCGAGAATCAGCGTGCCAGCGTTGAGCTGCGTGCCGCCGCTGTAGCTGTTATTGCCGTTGAGGGTCAGGCTCGAAGCGCCGGCCTTGATCAGGCTGCCGCTGCCGCTGACATCGCCATCCAGGGTCAGCACATTGGAACCGGCGACGGTCAAGCCACCGTTGACCAGCACATCATTGGCCAAGGTCGCGGCGGTGTTGCTGTCCAGCGCGGTACCATCGGCGGCGGTCAGGACGCCGGTGCCGAGCGCGGCGTTGTTGCCGACGACAATCTTGCCGCCGTTGAGCGCCGTGCCGCCGGTGTAGCCGTTGGCCGCGTTGAGCACCAGCGTACCGGTGTCGTATTTGCCCAGCGTGCCGCTGCCATTGATCGCCACACCGAGGGTTGCCGTGGCGTTCGGGTCAACCCGCACCGTGGCATTGCCCAGCGAACCGTTGACCAGATTCAGCGAGCCCGCCGTGCCGTTCACCAGGCTGTAGCCATCGGTGACGAACTGCATGCCGGTGATGGTTTGCGCGCCATTGACGGTGACCGTGCCGGCCGCGCCCTGGAACACCGCGAAATTGTTGGTCCAGGCCTGGTTGGTGGTGCCGTTGACGTCGGTCCAGTTGGTGGTGCCGGTGCCCCAGGTGCCGCTGCCGCCCTCCACCGAACCATTGGCCACCAATTGATTGCCGTCCCAGAATTGCACGGTGACGCCCGGTGCGGTGACCAGCAGGTTGATCTGATTGGCCAGTGCGGTTTGCAGTTGCAGATCGCCCGGGCTGACGCTACCCGGCAACGTGCCGAAAAGCATGCCGTTGTCGGTCAGGCCGCCGGTGTAGTCGATCAAGCGATAGACGCCGCTGCCGAAACCACCGATGTCACTGACGTTGAGGGTGCCGTCGAGGGTCAGGTTGCCGCCGACATTGACCAGCGCATTGCCGCCACCGGACACCGGTGTGCCGAGGCCGACGTCGAAGTTGGAATTGCCGTTGAACACTAGCGAACTCACGTTCAGCGTACTGCCGGTGACGCCCGCCAGATGACCGCCATCGGCCACCGTCAGGGCACCGGTCAAGGTGCCGCTGCCACCGAGCGTACCGCCGCTGTTGACCAGCACATTGCCGCTGGCCAGCGAGCCGTTGACCTGTAGGGTGCCGGCGTTGACGTTGGTGTCGCCGGTCAGGTCGCTGATACCGCTGAGGGTCAGCGTGCCGCTGCCGAGTTTGCTCAGGCTGCCGTCACCGCTGAGGATGCCGGCGAAGGTGCTGCTGACGTTGTTGCCACCGAGGCTCAACGTATTGCCCGTACCGATCAGCGCCGTGCCGCTACCAGTGAGGCTGGCTAGGCTGCCCGATGCACCGAGATTCAGCGCCGCGCCACTCGCGAGATTGACCGTGGCGTTGTTGCCCAGCGCCGCGCCACTCAGCGTGGTCAGGCTGCCGGACGCTACATCGAAGGTGCCGCTGAAGGTGTTGCTGCCGCTCAGGGTCACGTCGGCCAGACCGTTTTTGCTCAGCGTACCGGCGCCGGCAATCACACCGCCGAGGGTCAGGTTGTTGTTTCCGGCCAGAGCCAGATTGGCATTGACGTTGAGGTTGTTGGCCAGCACCAGTGGCGCGGTGTTGTCGAGAGTCGAGGCACCGGCCACGGTCAGCGCGCCGCTGCCCAGAGAGCCACCCGTGCCGAGAGTCAGCGTGCCGGCATTCAGCGTGGTACCGCCCGAGTAGGTATTGATGCCGTTGAGCGTCAGGTTCGACGCGCCGTTCTTGATCAACCCGCCCGCGCCGCTGACCACACCTGCAAGGGTCAGGTTGTTGCTGCCGGTGTTGCTCAGGTTGGCGTTGAGCACCACATTGTTGCCCAGGCTCAGCGCCCTGTTGCTGCCCAGCGCCGAGGCGCCCGCCACGGTCAGGTTGCCCAGGCCCAGCGCCGAGTTGCTGCCAGCGGTCAGGGTGCCGGCGTTGAGGGTGATGCCGCCGAGGAAGTTGTTGTTGCCACTGAGGGTCAGGTTGGCTGCGCCGTTTTTGCTCAGACTGCCGGCGCCGTTGACCGTACCGGCCAGGGTCAGATCCGCCGTGCCGCCAATGCCGAGATTGCCCGCGAGGTTGACCGCATTGTTTACTGAAACCGCAGTGCTGGCATCCAGCGAGGTGCCGCCCGCCGCGTTCAACGTGCCGGAACCCAGCGCCGAGTTCGACGCCAGAATCAGTCCGCCGGCATTCAGTGCTACCGGCCCGAGGAAGGCGTTGTTGCCGCCGAGAGTCAGGTTCGCCGTGCCGGTTTTGATCAGGCCACCCGTGCCGCCAATCACGCCGTTGAGGGTCAGTGCATTGCTGCCGACCACGGTGAGGTTGCCGTTGAGCGTCGCCGCGTTGGCCAGTGTCACCGCCGCGTTGCTGTCCAGCTGCGTGCCGGCATTCGCCGTCAACGTACCGGTGCCGAGTGCGGTGTTGCTGCCGACGATGATTTTGCCGCCGTCGAGTGGCGTGCCGCCGGTATAGGTGTTGGCCCCGCCGAGCACCAAGGTGCCGGCGTCAAGTTTATTGAGGATGCCGCTGCCATCGATATTGGCATTGATGGTCGCGGTCCCGCCCGGACCGACGCGCACCGAGGTGGTGCCGCCGGTGCCGTCCCCCGCCGTGAGTTGCCCTGCCGCGCCGTTGACCACGTTGTAGCCATCGGTGAGGAATTGCATGCCGGTGAACGCTTGCGTGCCGTTCACCGTCACCGTGCCGGCAGTGCCCTGGAACACCGCGAAGTCGCCGGCCCAAGGTTGGTTGACCAGACCGTTGGCGTCGGTCCAGTTGGTGCCGACCGCATTCCACGTGCCGCTACCGCCATCGACCACGCCGTTGGCGATGGTCTGGCTGCCGTCCCAGTAACGGATGTTGCTGTTCGGCGCGGAGACTTGAATGTTGATCTGATTGGCCACGCCGGTCTGCACCAGCAGATCGCCAAGACCATAACCGACCGGCACGCTGGCCACGTCCAGACCGAGGTTGGTCAGGGCGCCGGTGTAGTTGAACAGGCGATATACACCAACGCCAAAACCGCCGGCATCGGTGACGTTGAGATTGCCGTCGAGGGTGAGGTTGCCGCCGACGTTCATCAGCGACGCGGTCGACGGTGTGCCCAGGGCCACATCAACGTTGCTGCCGGCGCCAAGAGTCAGAGCACTCGCCGACAAGGTGTTGCCCGACGACAACGCCAGATGCCCACCGTTGTTGATGTTGATCGCGCCGAGAGCCGAGCCGGTACCGGTCAGGGTGCCGCCGGTATTGACGTTGACTTGCGCACTGCCCAGCGAACCACTGAGATTCACGATACCGCCATCGATCGCGGTGTTGCCGGTAATGCCGTTGATCCCGGTGAGGTTCAAGGGGCCGGGGCCGACTTTGACCAGGCCGCCGCTGCCGCTGAGGTCACCGTCGAACGTGCTGGTGACGTTGCCGGCGCCGACGGTCAGGGTGTTACTGCCGGTCAGTTGCACACTGCCGCTGCCGGTCAGCGCGCCGAGGCTGGCATCGCTGCCCAGATTCAGCCCGGCGCCGGCGCTGATGTTGACCCCGGAAGTGTTGCCCAGCGCATTGCTGTTGAGGGTAGTGACGCTGCCGGACACGATATTCAGCGCACCGGTAAAGGTGTTGCTGCCAGCGAGGGTCAGATCCGACAGACCATTTTTGGTCAGGCTGCCAGCGCCGTCGATGATGCCGTTCAAACTCAAATCGTTGTTGCCGGCGACGGTCAGTCCGGCATTCAGGGTAATGGCGTTGCCGATGCCAAACGAGGCGCTGTTATCCAGCGTTGCCGCGCCACCGACGACCAATGCGCCGCTGCCCAGACCGTTGGCATTGCCCAGAGTCAGCGTGCCGGCGTTGAGCGTGGTGCCGCCGCTGAAGCTGTTGTTGCCGTTGAGGGTCAGGTTGGCTGCGCCGTTCTTGATCAGTTGGCCGGTGCCACTGGTGACGCCGCCGAGGGTCAGGTTCTGCGTGCCGCCCACGCTCAGTGCCGCATTCAGAGCCACGGCGTTGTTGAGGCTGACCAGCGGCGAGTTGCTGTCCAGCGTCGCCGCACCGGCGACAGTCAGAGCACCGGAACCGAGTGCCGAACTGTTGCCGACAGTCAGGGTGCCGGCGTTCAGCGTGGTGCCGCCAAGGTAATTGTTGGCCGCGTTGAGAATCAGATTGGCCGCGCCGTTTTTCACCAGACTGCCGGCGCCGCTGACCAGCCCGGTCAGGGTCATGTTTGCCGTACCGCCGATGTTCAGCGCACCGGCCAGTGCCAACGCATTGTTCAGGCTGACCGCCGTGTTGGCGTCCAGCGTGGTGTTGGCCGCCGCGTTCAACGTGCCGGAGCCCAGCGCGGTGTTACTGCCGACGGTCAGTTTGCCGGTGTTCAACACGGTGTTGCCAAAATAAGTGTTGGCGCCGTTGAGGGTCAGATCGGCAGCGCCGTTCTTGGTCAGCCCACCGATACCGGCGACCACGCCGCCCAAGGTCAGCGCATTGCTGCCGCCCAAGGTCAGGGTGCCGCTGAGGTTGACGTTGTTGGCCAGCGTCGCGGCGGTACTGGCATCGAGGGTGGTGCCGTTCGAGGCGTTGAGTGTGCCGGTGCCAAGGGCGGTGCTGGAACCGACAATCAGTGAACCGGCATTCAGCGCCGTGGTGCCGGTGTAGGTGTTGTTGCCGTTGAGGGTCAGGCTCGAAGCGCCGGTTTTGATCAGCCCGTTGCCGCCACTGATCACCCCGCCGAGGGTCAGCGCATTGGCGCCGCCAGCGGTGAGGTTGGCGTTGAGAATCACGTTGTTGTTGAGGGTCACGGCGGAGCTGCCGTTGAGGGTGCCCGCGCCTTCCACTGACAAGGCGCCGGTGCCCAGTGCCGCGCCGTTGCCGACCGTCAGACTGCCGGCATTCAGCGTGGTGCCGCCGCTGTAGGTATTGGTGCCATTGAGCGTGAGATTGGCGGCGCCGTTTTTCACCAGTTGGCTGGCGCCGCTGATCACCCCGCCGAGGGTCAACGCGTTGCTGCCACCGATCCCCAGGCTGTTGTTGAGAATGACCGCGTTGTTGAGGGTCACCGCCGCATTGCTGTCGAGGGTCGCCACACCGCCGACGGTGATATTGCCGCTACCAAGCGCGGCGTTGGCACCCGCCGTAATCGTGCCCGCGTTCAACGCGACAGCACCAAGGAAGGTGTTGGCGCCATTGAGAATCAGATTGGCCGCGCCGTTTTTGGTCAGCCCGCCGCTGCCGCTGACAATGCCGCCGAGGGTCAGGTTGGCGCTGCCGCCGACGTTCAGATTGCCGCCGAGCGAGACCGCGTTGGTCAGCGCCACTGCCGTGCTGGCGTCGAGCGTAGTGCCCGCCGCTGTGGTCAACGCGCCAGTTCCCAGCGCGGTGTTGGAGCCGACAATCAGCGTGCCGGCATTCAGCGCGGTGCCGCCGGAGAAGGTGTTGTTGCCGCTGAGACTCAGGTTGGCGGTGCCGTTCTTGATCAGGTTGCCGGTGCCGCTGACGATACCGCTCAGGCCCAGTGCCTGCGTGCCGCCAAGGGTCAGCGCCCCGGTCACCGCGACGGCGTTGGCCAGGGTCACCGCCGCCGTCGCATCCAGCGTGGTCCCGGCGGCGGTATTCAGCGCACCCGTGCCCAGCGCGGTGTTGCTGCCCACCAACAGGCTGCCGGCGTTGAGCGGCGTGTTGCCGCTGTTGGTGTTGTTGCCGGTCACCGTCAGGCTGGCGGTGCCGGATTTGGTGATGCCGCCGGTGCCGCTCAACACGCCGCCGAGGGTCAGGGCATTGCTGCCGAGCACATTGAGCGCGCCGGTCATGCCGATGTTATTGGCCAGGGTGACGTTGGTGGTGCTGTCCAGACTGGTACCGGCGGCAGTGTTCAGCGCACCGCTGCCCAGCGAGTTGTTATTGGTCACCAACAGGCTGCCGGCGCTGAGGGTGGTGGTGCCGGTGAACCCGGTGTTGACGCCGCTGACCGTCAGGCTGCCGCTGCCGGTTTTGGTCAAGCCACTGCTGCCGCTGATCAAGCCGCCGAGGGTCAACGCGCCGGTGCCACCGGCGGTCAAGGTGCCACCGAGGTTGATGGCGTTGGCCAGGCTGATCGTGCCCGGTGCGCTCAGGGTCGTCGCGCCGGTGACGTTGAGGGTGCCGGTGCTGAATGCCTGATTGTTGCCGATCTGCACCGTGCCGCCATTGAGCGTGGTGTTACCCAGGTAGGTGTTGGCGGCGCTGAGGTTAAGTTGGCCGGTGCCAGCCTTGGTGAAACCGCCGCTACCGGAAATCACCCCGCTCAGGGTGGTGGCGTTGCCGCCTTGTACCGTGACGCCGCCGGCGCCGAGGGAGATCAGGTTGCTGATGTTCAACCCGGCATTGCTGGCCTGCAGAACCCCGCCGTTGGAGGTGAGCACACCGCTGCCGAAGGTGGCGTTGTTGTTGAAATTGGCGATACCGCCGTTGAGCGTGGTCGCGCCACTGACCAATGGCCCCTGCAACGTCCAGGTGCCGCTGTTGAGGGTCAGGTTGTTGAAGTTGATGTAGGTGGCGCTCGATGCCGTGCCAGTCCCGGTGATACCGCCGCCGACGCCAGCCGGGTTTTGCAGGACCAGGCTGTTGGTGCCGCCCGCACCGCCATCGACCGTGCCGGTTGGCGCAAAGGTCAGGTTGATATTGACCAGACCACCAAGGCCAACGCTGATCTGTACACCGTCACCGACGTTGACGCTGGAGCCGGTCACCGCAGTGAAGGTGTTGGTGCTCGCCGCGCCCATCGACACACCGCCGGTAATCGCACCGGCGTTAGTGAAGGTGTTGCCCGCCGCCGACGTTTCGAAGGCGATTCGGCCGTTGATGACGCCGGTGTTGCTGTTGGTCATGTTGACCTGCGAACCACCGTAGACACCGATCACCGGGGTATCCGCCAATGTGATGCCGCCGATCGAGAGTCCTGTCGAGGTGATGGTGCCGTTGTTGGTGATGCTGGTGGTGCCGGTTGCCGCGTTGTTAACCGAAAGGGCCAGGCCGTCGATGCTCGTCAGGTTGAGCCCCAGTAACATCCCGGTGCCCCGCATGATCGCGCCAGCGTTGTTGAGCACGCTGACCGTGCTGGTAGCGCCGCTGCCGATGAATGCCCCGCCACTCAAAACCGACACCAGACCGAGGACTGCCGGGTCGATGATGCCGGAGTTGTTCAGGGTGATGTTGACCCCCGTCAGGTCCATGACATGCCCGCCAAGGGTCGCGTTCATCTGCGCGCCGCTGTTGACGTTGACCGTCAGGTTGTTAGAGGCACTGGCAAAGTCGTTGGGAACCAGTGGCAGTGGCGGCACCCCCGTACACGTCACGATTGAACCGGCCGTGGAGCACGTGGCCAGCGCAGGTGCGCTGACCCCGCCGAACAGCAGCCCGGCGACGCTCAGATGCACAGCAAGGGAAAGTGGGGAAAAACGCGAAACGAGGGCGACACCAAACCTTGCTTCCACGGGCTACTCCTTGTCGTGGCCAATTTCTTCCTTGAAGGCGCGCAGAGCCGTGCTTATTCCACGCGCGAATCAAGACTGCGACGGTCATCACAAAACCGCGTTATTGGGGACAAAGCTAGTAGACGCCCGGCAATGGGGCACGGATTAAATGGTGTTAATACTTTAATACTAGAGGGGTCTGGAATAAGCGTTTCAGCCCATATCCACGGGCCTTTAGCCTGCCGCAACTCCCTGTAGGAGTGAGCCTGCTCGCGATGGCGGTGTGTCCGTTAATAGATACTTTTCTCACACACCGCCATCGCGAGCAGGCTCACTCCTACAGGGTTTTGCGGTGAACAGGTATACCTGATCAGTCCGTCAGTTAAATTTACGAATTCATCGATTTTTCATGGCATTGAAAAAACTGGTACGCCTTGTGCAAACGTTTGCGTAACGTCAATCCCCGCGTTTTCACCACAAAACCGTACAAGCCCACGGAACACGGGCCTCGATCCGCAAAAAAGGACTTTCAATGCACGCCGCATCTCCTGTTCGCGCACCGTTTGTGCGCACGCTTGCCGTTTCCTTGCTACTGACCGGCGTTACCGGACTTCTCAGCCAAAGCGTTCTGGCGCAACCGTCGCCTGCCGAGGAATCCGCCCAGGGCGAAGCGCTCAGCCCGGAAGCCAGCCCGCCGAAAAAAGGCGCGTACCTGTCAGACTGGTACAACCAGGACCTGATGTTGATCGGCAGCAAAGACATCAGTTTCGGCCCGCAACCGGCCGACGATATCTATCTGGAGTACGAATATTTCGGCCGCAAAGGCCCGTTCGAACTGTACGGCTACATCGACATTCCGAAGATCTTCAACATCGGCAACAGCCACGACAAAGGCGTGTGGGATCACGGCTCACCGGTGTTCATGGAACACGAACCGCGTATCTCCATCGACTACCTCGCCGGTCGTAGCCTGGCCATCGGTCCGTTCAAGGAATGGTACGTCGCGTTCGACTGGATCTACGATCACGGCAGCCGCAAAGAGAACCGCGCCAACACGCTGTACAGCGGTTTCGGCACCGACATCGACACGCACTCGCGGGTCAACCTGTCGGCCAACCTCTACGGTCGCTATCAGTGGGAAAACTACGGTGCCAGCAACGAATACTCATGGGACGGCTATCGCGCGCAACTGAAGTACATCGTGCCGATCGACAAATTCAGCAACGGTGCTTCGCTGACCTACATCGGTTTCACCAACTTCGATTTCGGCTCGGATATCCACAAGGACAACCCCGCGCGTACCGCCAACGCCACGGTGGCGACCAACGTGCTGCTCTACTCGTTCACCCACTTGCGCTTCACCCTGGTCGGCCGTTATTTCCACAACGGTGGCAACTGGGAGGACGGCAGCGAGCTGAATTTTGGCGACGGCAATTTCCGTGCGCGCTCCAACGGCTGGGGTTACTACGCCGGCGTCGGTTATCAGTTCTGAATCAAGGAGTTTTCCATGCAAGCAATGATGCGTTTGACCCTGGCCGGTGTGGCCCTGCTCTCCTCCACCGTTTGGGCGGGCGAAGCGCCGATCCAACCGAAAGTGGTGTTGATCACCATGTTCGCCCCCGAGGCGCAAAACTGGATTGATCGCCTGGAACTGAAACAGGAAATCCGCGTCCCGGGCCTGTCTGCCGAGTACCCGACCATCCGCTGCAACGCGCAGCAGGTGTGTCTGTTGACCACCGGCATGGGCCAGACCAATGCGGCCGCCTCGACCCTGGCCTTGGCCTTGTCGCCGAAATTCGACCTGCGCAAAAGTTACTTCCTGATCGCCGGTATCGCCGGGATCAGCCCGAAGCACGGGACCATCGGTACTGCTGCGTGGGCGCATTATCTGGTGGAATTCGGCACGCAATGGGAGATCGATTCGCGCGATGCGCCGTCAGGTTGGCCGACCGGTTATCTGGGCATCAACACCAAGGGGCCGAACGAAAAACCGCCGTTGGATTACAAGACCGAAGTGTTCGAGCTGAATGCGAAGCTGCAGGACAAAGCCTTCGCCCTCAGCCACAAGGTTGAATTGAGCGAGAGCAAGGAATCGGCGGCGTGGCGCCTGAAATATCCGTCGGCACCGGCCAATCAGCCGCCCGTCGTCACACGCTGCGACACGCTGGCAGGCAACACCTGGTTTTCCGGCACGCGCCTGAGCGAGCGCGCCGAGGTCTGGACCAAACTGCTGACCGACAACAAGGGCGAATACTGCACGACGCAGCAGGAAGACAACTCGACCTACGAAGCGCTGTTGCGCGCCAGTCGCGAAGGTCTGGTCGATGTGCAACGCCTGGCCGTGGTGCGCGCCGGCTCCGACTTCGACCGCCCTGAACCGGGCGGCAGCGAAGTGGACAACCTGCTCAAGTACGCCGATCAGGGCGGTTTTGTGCCGGCGCTGGAAAACCTCTATCGCGCGGGCAACCCACTGGTGCAGGACATCCTGAAAAACTGGTCGGCATGGGAAAATGGCGTCCCGCATTCCTGAGCCCTACACCGATCTACTGTAGGAGTGAGCCTGCTCGCGATAGCGGTGTGTCAGTTACCTATGTATCAACTGACACACCGCTATCGCGAGCAGGCTCACTCCTACAGGGGTTTTGCGGTGGGTCAGGGAATTAGGATGATCTTGTCGCCACAGCCTTGATTGACGTCGGCGTAGCGCGCCAGGCCTTCGGCCAACGGCGCTTCGACCAACCCTTGCGGCAACGGCAACAAGCCTTCATCGAAGAACCGCCCGAACTGCTCCAGCATCGCCGCACAGGCTTCAACGCCATATAGCAACGAATTGATCCCGACCACTGAACCGCCCTTGCGATACAGCGCCAGCGCGGGCAATTGAACGTGGCCGTCCACCGGCGCGGCGATGATCGCGACCCGTCCGAACGTGGCCAATGCCGCCACCGACGCCGGCAACCAGAAACCGGTGGTGTCGAAGATCACATCGGCGCCGCCGCGATACACCGCGTTGACCTGCGCGCCGAGGTCTTCCGGCTTATCCAGCTGAATCGTCTGATAACCCTGCGCCTGCAACTCCGCCACCTGCTCCGGGCGCCGCGCCGCCGCCAGCAACTGCGCGCCACGCACTTTCGCCAGCGCCAAAGCAGCGGTGGCCACCGCCCCGCCGCCGATCACCAGCAAACGAGTTTCGGCCTTTACCAGACTGCGTTCCAGCGCATCCCACGCGGTGGTGTAAGGCACGCCGAGGCTGGCCGCCTGGGTGAAACTCAGATGCGAGGGTTTGTGCGCCACACCATTGGCCGGCAGTTTGACGAATTGCGCGTGGGAGCCGTCGGCAAAAAAGCCCAGCTCACGACCGGTGCCCCAGACTTCCTGACCGATCAACGCCTGCGGGCCTTCGACGACGACACCGGCGAAATCCCGACCAGGAATCCGTGGCAGCGTGGTGTAGGGAAAACGCCCGAGCACGTTCTTCACGTCGCTGGGATTCAGGCCTGCCGCTTTGATCTGCACGAGTACTTCGTTCGCGCCAGGAACGGGGGTCGGCACCTCGACGCAGCGCAAAGAAGACAGGTCGCCGGTTTTATCGAATTGCAGTGCTTTCATGGGGACATCCACCGAAGGAGAAAAGGAAACTCAGGACAGCCAACCCGCGACCAATTGCCGGCCCATCGGCCACAACTGTTCACCGGCGAGCATGCCGAGCAAGCCGACCAGCGCGATGGCCGGTGGCGCCGGAGAACGGAAATCCAGCGCGCCGTACAACAGGCCGACGCCGAGACCGATGGCCAGCGAAATCAGGTAGTTCATGGGGGTAACTCCGCCCGTTGAAAGGAATGGGCAAAGTTTAGGGAACCGGCGGGGATGGCATCGGCCAAGGACTTCTGAATTTCGGACAAACCTTTGAAGCCACCACAATCCATTGTAGGAGTGAGCCTGCTCGCGATAGCGTTGTGTCATTCAACTATGCACCAGCTGACACACCGCTATCGCGAGCAGGCTCACTCCTACAGGTATTACGCCAGTCTGCTCAACCGCTGTGAGTCATGAATTGTGAGGGGGCGACGCCGAGTTCACGGCGGAACATGTCACTGAAACTGCTCGGTGAATACCCCAGCTCCCGGGCAATCACACTCACCGCCACGCCCTGAATCAATTCCGCCACCGCCGTCGCCAGTTGCACCTGCCGCCGCCACTCGGCGAAGCCCATGCCGAGGCTGTCCTTGAACAACCGCGCCAGCGTGCGCACGCTGGCGCCGGCATTTTCCGCGTGCTGTTCGAAGGGAATCGCCAGCGACGGTGCCGCCATCACCGCCTGACACAAATTCATCAAACGCCGATCAGAGTCATCCGGCAGCGGAATCTTCAACTGCGAACGCCGTGCGCGCTTCAGCTCCAGCAACGCCAACCCGACCAGCGCCTCGTAGTACTGCGGATCACCACTGTCGCCCTGCTCCACCAGCCCTACGATCAACTCGCGCAGCAACCCACCGACCTCGATCACCTGCACCGTCTGATCCAGCGTCGCCGCCAGCGCCGGGCGCAGGTAGATATTGCGCATCTGCAAATCCGACACCACGCGAATCCCGTGCGGCACACCGGGCGGCAACCACACCGCACGCTGCGGCGGCACCACCAACGCCTCATGCGGCGTCTCGACCCACATCACCCCGCTCACCGCATACAGCAACTGCCCCCAGACATGCTCATGCGGCTCGATAAACAACCCGCGCGGATAGGTACGCGCCACACGTTGCACGGGCACATCGGTGTCACTGAGATCGGGGGGCGCGGCAAGAACCATGACGAGCATTCATTGAGGTTGGCGGAGGCGCCATGGTAACCAGTGCATCCACACGTCGCCAACGATAGATACCGTCGGACAATCCGAGTGAATTTTCCCGCAGCGCCGCGATCCCTCTATTACCACAGGGAGGAATACGGGCTTTATGAACAACGCAAAACTCTATGTCATCGACTACACCCTTCACGGCGCGCCCAAGTCGTTCATTATCCGCTCGGAAAAAATGGACAATGCCGAGGCTTGGCACTGGGCTAGCTGCGATGCCGGTGTCGGTCGGATCCCGCGATTTGGCCGGGAAAAGGTGCAGAAGACCAGCAAACCGATGGCAGAAAAATTCGGCGTGGAAAACGTCGTGTGGCGACCGACCAGCTAAGCTCAGCGTGGCCATCGGTATCATTCGGGGGAATCATCATGAGCAACATCATCAGCCCGGCGCATCTGGACTACGGACTCGATACGCTGTTCGGGCGAATCACCAAGAGCGTGGACTGTCGCGTCGGCCTGGAAGCCGTGGAAGATGATCCATATCGCTTTGCCCTGAAAGTGCCCGCCCCTTTACCGCAAGATCTCGACCAGGCCAAAACCGTGGTTGTTCAGGTTGAGGGCCGGCGGTTACAGGGTACGGTGCGGCATACCGAACGCATGGATGATGCAAGCTTGAAACTGGAAGTGGAGCCTGATTAGGCTCCACTTTTTTATGCGCGCGGTTATTTCGGATGGGCGCAATGGCAGCCTTTGCTTGAGCATTCTTCGCCACTTTTGTGGTGGTGGGCGCAGGCTTCACAGCAGTAGTGTTTGCCGTGGACGGCGTAGGCATGATCGCCTTCCTTGATGGTGCATTTGCAGCCGGGGCAGTCGCATTTTCTATCGGGCATGGGACAGACTCCTTTTTGGGTGGTTGTCTGGGGCTTTATAGGCAAGCCTTGATAACCAGTGTAGGAGCTGCCGCAGGCTGCGATCTTTTGATTTTGTTTGGGTTTGGGGGCATATCCGTTGCTGCGGGTGCTGCTTCTGGCGGTTTCGCTCTTACAGCGAGTCACTTTTTCCAGACGCCGGAGTGCCGGCCCAGCGAAAAGTAACCAAAAAGGCTTGCCCCGGCGTACGGCACTTCGCTGAGGCTCAGTGTTCCCTCGCTACGGTGTCCATCCGGGGGCATCGCCTACGGTTTGCTTCGCTGCACCTCCTCTCGATGAATGCGGCTGCGCCGCACGGCGCTGCGCGCCTACCCCCTGATGAACACCTACGCTCGGCCTGCCGATGGGGCAAAAAATCAAAAGCCGAAGCCAAAGCCAGATCAAGATCACCAGCCAGATCAAGAGCCCCTCACCCTAGCCCTCCCGAAACGTCGGACCGCCCGTAGGGAGAGGGGACTGATCGCGGTATTTGGGAGAGCTACGCCGACGTGAAATACCGAGTCGAATTCAGATTCTGAAACAGATCAAAAGCCCCTCACCCTAGCCCTCTCCCGTAGGGAGAGGGGACTGGCCGGGTAGACTGGAAGAGATACGCCGACGTGCGATAGCGCGGTGAACTCAGGCTTTGAAAAGCCCACAAATCGGCTCCCTCTCCTCGGGGAGAGGGCTGGGCGGACGGCGTTCCGATGAGGGGCAAACACACCACAAATCAAAAGCCGAACACCCGCTCTTCACCACTCAATAGGCCGAGTGTCAGCTCGCCTGCTTTTGATCTTGATCTGTAAGGCGACGTCGGAAGGCTGAGTGGAGGGATTGATCCGGGGGTGGGAGCGCAGCGACCGTTTGGCGCAGCCAAACACAGCGAGAGGAGGTGCAGCGAAGCAAACCGTAGGCGCTGCGCCCGGATCGATCCCGCAGCGAAGGAACCCCGAGCCCCAGCGAGCGGGCCGCACGTAGGAGCAAGCCTTTTTGGTTACTTTTGGGGCGTTTGCCAAAAGTGACCCGCCGTAAGGGCGGAACCCCAAGCAGCCGTTACCGCAGCAACGGATATGCCCCCCTAACCCAATCAATCAATCAATCAATCAACCGAACGCACACTACTCCGATACATAAACACCAAAGCCAGCGCCAAACAAACCATCGCCAGAATCCGCGAGCCAGAAAGCTCAATCGCCGGGTTGCCGAGCCAACCGAAATTATCGATCAACATCCCCATCCCCAACTGCCCGACAATCACCGCCACCGTCGCCACCGCCGTGCCGACCCGAGGCACCGCGCCAACCATGACAATCATGTACACCACGCCAAACAACGCGCCGCTGAGCTGCCACTTCGGCACATCAAGCAACCCCACCGAATGCGCCGGCTCGAAAAACAAAATCAGCAACCCGGTCACCACAGCCCCAACGGCAAACGTCAGCAGACTGCTGCGCAACACCCCAACGGATTCACCCAAACGACCATTGATTGCCGCTTGAACACTCAACACCGCGCCTGCCGCGACTACCACGGCCAACAAAATAATCAGACTCATCATCAACCCCGAGCAATCAGAACAAGTGCCGCCACAATCAACCCCAACGCCAGCCAGCGCTCAGCATTGACCTTCTTGCGCACCGCGCCGAACCAGCCGAAATGGTCGATCAACACACTCTTGCCGACCTGCCCGGAGAGGATCGCGATCATCGTCATGGCGATACCGATGTGCGGCGTGGCCAGCGTCAGGACCACCACGTAGATCGGCCCGAGAAAGCCGCCGATCAACTGCCAGCGCGGCAACGTGTTCAGCGCCGGGCCTTTCTGCGGGCCGGCGAATAGAAGCAGCAAAAACAGAATCGCCGAGCCCACACCAAAGATGCTCAACGTCGCCCACAGGTGCCCGACCTGCACACCCAACGGCCCGAGCAATCCCGCCTCCACCGACAAGCCCATGCCCGCCAGGATCACCAGCGGCAGCAGCAACAAGCGCAACCACGACCTCGCCACCGGCGCTTCAACAGCCACTTCATCCAATGTTTGCATAACCAACTTCCACAGATTAACGATGGCGCGGATTATCGGCTGGTGTCGCTGTGCGATAAATGGGAGCATCCGGACAACACCTTTGCGTAACACGCACAGCAGGGCAAACCATGCACGGGCTCAACGAACTCGGATTCAAGGCACTACGACTGTTTGTCGCGGTGCTCGACCACGGCAGCTTTTCCGAAGTCGCACGCCGCGAAGGCGTGGCGCCCTCGTCGATCTCGCGGCAGATCCAGTTGATGGAGCAGGCGCTCAATCAGCAATTGCTCTACCGTCACACTCGCGCCGTCACACCGACCGAGGCCGGGCGCATGCTCGGCCATCATGCGCGGCTGGTGCTGGTGCAATTGGAGGAAGCCGAACAGGCCTTGCAGGAACAGCAAAGCGAACCCACAGGCCTGGTGCGCATCAACGCCCCGGTGGTGTTCGGCCAGCGCCACCTCACCCCGTGGCTCGGCCAGTTGTGCACGCGCTACCCAAAGCTGCAACTGGATATCCAACAGACCGACCATTATGTCGACCCGTTGCAGGAAGGCGCGGACTTGCTATTTCGCATCGGCGCGCTGCACGACTCGAGCATGCAGGCGCGGATTCTGGCGCCGCACCGTTTTCAGGTCGCCGCCAGCCCGGCCTATCTCAAGCACCACGGCACACCGCAACACCCCGACGACCTGGCGCAGCACCAGTGCCTGGCCTACAAAGGCGCGGCCGGTCTGCAGCGCTGGTTTTTCCGCCGCGAGGGCGAGGACTGGACGCCCTACTCGGTCAAAGGCCCGATCACCGGTAACCACGCCGACACCCTGACCCAAGCCGCCGAGCAAGGTTTGGGGCTGGTGATGTTTCCGTCGTGGTTGATTGGTGAAGCGGTGCGTGAAGGCACGCTGGTGCCGGTGCTGGGGGAGTATCAGGTGTCGAACAGCCTGGAGCCGCAGCAGATTGCAGTGCTGTGGCCGGGGAGCCGGAGGTTGTCGGTGAAGGTGCGCACGGTGATTGATTTCTTTGTCGAATGCTTTGGTGAAGTGCCCTACTGGGATCTTCCCTAAAAGCTGAAAATCAAAAGCCCCTCACCCTAGCCCTCTCCCGGAGGGAGAGGGAACTGATTGGGGGATATTGCAGGCATGCCCCGACCTGAGAGCCCTGCTGTGAATCCATAATCGACTCGATTCCTCAGGTCGATGGATGACGCAAGACACCCCGGTCAGTCCCCTCTCCCTCGGGGAGAGGGTTAGGGTGAGGGGCTTTTCAAGCGGTCAAATACGGAACTGACCCACGAGTTTGCCAAGGCGCTGACCAAGCTCCGCCAAACTCCGCGAAGTCTGCGCACCCAACTGCGTTTCATCGGCGACGTTATCCACCGCCACCGCAATCTGATGCACGCTGCGGTTGATCTCTTCGGCCACCGCCGTCTGCTCCTCAGCCGCACTGGCAATCTGCGCGTTCATCGAGTTGATCGTCGCAATCAACGATGCCATCGCATCCAGCGAAGCGCCGGCCTGATTGGCTTGTTGCGAAGTGCCGTCACCGGCCTCGCTGGAACGGCGCATCGCCTCGACCGCTTGCTGGGTGCCAGCCTGCAAGCGATCGATCATGCCCTGAATTTCCTGCGTGCTGATCTGCGTGCGACTGGCCAACGCCCGCACCTCGTCCGCGACCACGGCAAAGCCGCGTCCGGCCTCACCAGCGCGCGCTGCTTCAATCGCGGCGTTCAGCGCCAGCAGGTTGGTTTGCTCGGCAATCGAACGAATCACCCCGAGCACACCGACAATCGACGTCACGTCCTGCTGCAGGCTGTCGAGCGAGACACCGCTGCTGCGAATGTCATCGACCAAGGCATGAATCTGCTTGATGCTGCCAGCCACCACGCGTTTGGCGCTCTGGCCTTCTTCGTCGGTCTGCTGGGCGGCGACGGCGGCGTTCTGTGCGCTCTTGGCGACTTCCTGCGCGGCGGCGGACATTTCATTGATCGCCGTGGCGACCTGATCGGTTTCGTGGCGTTGACGCTCCATCGCCTGATCCGAGCGCTGCGCCTGATCCGATACCTGCGTCACCAGCCCGGTGAGTTGCGTGGTCATTTCGGTGATCTGCCGCACCAGGCCGTGGATCTTGTCGACGAAGCGATTGAACGAACCGGCCAGTTCGCCGAGTTCATCTTGGCTGGTGATGTTCAAGCGGCGGGTCAGATCGCCCTCGCCTGCGGCGATGTCGTCGAGGTTGGCTTTCATCAGGGTCAACGGACGCAAAATGGTATTGGCCAGCAGCATCCCCGCCGCCGCGATCACCAACAGCACCACCACCGCCACGCCGACGATGCTCAGCACCACGCCTTGCATGCGTTCCTGCACTTGTGCTTCGACCTGTGCGACTTGCGCTTCAATACCGTCGAGGTTGACCGAGGTGCCGACTGCCATGTCCCACTTCGCCAGGTATTCGGTGTAACCGAGTTTCGGCACCAGTACCTTGGCATTGCCAGGCAGTGGCGAGCTGTACTGCAGATAGTGCGTGCCGTCTTTCGCCACTTTCACCAGCCCGAGATTGACGTAAACGCCGTTCGGATCGCGGTTGTCCTTGAAGCTTTTGCCCACGCCTTCGGGGTCATTGGCCTTGAACAGGCGCACGGTCTCGGAGTCGTAGCCGAAGAAGTAGCCGTCCTTGCCGTAGCGAATACCCGAAAGCAACTTGATCGCCTGCGCCCGCGCCTCGTTGTCACCCGGCGCGGCCGCGTCGTACAGCGGTTTGATCGTGGTCATGGCCACGGCGACGTAACTTTGCAGAGTGGCTTTGGCATCGCCGAGCAGGCGCTCGCGGGTCTGTTCGACCTCTTTGTGCGCTTGTTCCTGAAGGATGAACAGCGTGGTCAGGCTGATGACCAGCGCAAAGAGCAACACCGGTAGAACGGCGAGGGACAGGACTTTAGCCTTGAGGCTCAGGCGCATTTTGGGGCTCACTCTTTTGATTTTATTGGCGTGGTTAAAGGCTTTAACGGCACGCCAGATCAAAAGTTGAGTCCGTGGTCACCCCACTCCCTGTAGGAGTGAGCCTGCTCGCGATAGCGGTGTATCAATTGGCAGATGTACTGACAGATACACCGCTATCGCGAGCAGGCTCACTCCTACAAGGAATACATGGGGTTCAGAGAACCATCGCGGCCACCCAGCCGAATGCCAGCAGCGGCAGGTTGTAGTGCAGGAACGTCGGCACCACGGTGTCCCAGATATGGTGATGCTGGCCGTCGATGTTCAGGCCGGAGGTCGGGCCGAGGGTCGAGTCCGAAGCCGGCGAACCGGCGTCACCCAATGCACCGGCAGTACCGACGATGCACACGATCGCAATCGGGCTGAAGCCCAGCTGCACGCACAACGGCACGAAAATCACCGCCAGAATCGGCACTGTCGAGAAGGACGAGCCGATGCCCATGGTCACCAGCAAACCCACCAGCAACATCATCAACGCGCCGATGCCCTTGCTGTGATTGATCCACGCTGCCGAAGCTTGCACCAGCGTCTGCACTTCCCCGGTGGCTTTGATCACTTCACCGAAACCGGAAGAGGCGATCATGATGAAACCAATCATCGCCATCATCTTCATGCCTTCGGTAAACAGATCATCGGTCTCGCGCCACTTGACGATACCGGAGGCCGAAAAGATCAAAAAGCCGACCAGCGCCCCGATAATCATCGAGTCCAGCAGCAACTGCACAATGAACGCGGCGGCAATCGCCACCCCGGCAATCCCCAGGCTCAACGGGTTGTACTGCACTGCGACCTGTTCGACCTGCTCGATTTTCGCCAGGTCATACACGCGCTTCTTGCGATAGCTGATAAAGGCAATGCCCAGCCCGACCAACATGCCGAACGCCGGAATGCCCATGGCGTGGGTGACATTGATACCACTGATGTCGACGCCGCTGCGCGCAACATTCGCCAACAGAATTTCGTTGAGAAAGATGTTACCGAAGCCTACCGGGAGAAACATGTACGGCGTGATCAGGCCGAACGTCATCACACAGGCGATCAAGCGGCGGTCAAGTTGCAGCTTGGTCAGTACATATAAAAGCGGCGGCACCAGCAGCGGAATGAACGCAATGTGGATCGGCAGGATGTTCTGCGAAGCGATCGCCACCACCCACAACAGGCCGATCAGCAGCCATTTGACACTGCCGCCGCCGGTCGCATGCTGGCGATCAACCATGGCCAACGCCTTGTCGGCCAGCGCATGGGCCAGGCCAGACTTGGCAATCGCCACGGCGAAAGCGCCGAGCAACGCGTAGGACAACGCCACGGTGGCGCCGCCGCCCAAGCCGCTGTTGAAGGCCTTGAGCGTGGCGTCGATACCCAGACCACCGGTCAGGCCGCCGACCAGCGCGCCAACGATCAAAGCGATCACGACGTGCACGCGGGACAGGCTGAGAATCAGCATGACGCCGACTGCCGCTATGACTGCATTCATTTCATTTCCTCGAAAAACACTGCGGTGGAAAACCGACCGCCAGACAGAATGAGTCCGCCAATCTTAATCGGCGGATTTGCAAAGAGGGTCTTATTAGAAGGGCGCGCACTGTGCCGCAGCGAACTCCCCTTGTCAAAGCCACGCCCCTGTAGGAGCTGCCGAAGGCTGCGATCTTTTGATGTTGTTTTTAAAGGCAAGATCAAAAGATCGCAGCCTTCGGCAGCTCCTACAGGGTCAACCTGTGGCAATTGTGTTTCAAGGATAAAGAAAGCCGATTTGCGGCCGTTACAGTGCAAAGTCTCAGATATTTATCGAATAAGGACGTCTCCATGTCGCTCAGACAACTTTCCATCCAATGGAAAATCACCTTGCTCGCCGGGCTCTGCCTGGCCGGTATCGTGACCCTGTTGGTCGGTCTATCGCTGTATCGCATGGAGCACAGTTCCGAACTGGTAAAAGCTTCGAGCATGGAAATGCTCACCGAATCCGCCCAGGCGCGCATCGAATCCCAGGGTGAAGTGCAAGCCGCCGGCATTCGCCAGCAGTTCATGGACGCCTATCAGTACGGCCACGGTTTCTCGCGGCAGGTGCTGTTCCTGCGCGAACAGGCCGAGAAGCGTTTCCTCGATGCCTTCGACCTGCGCGAAGACATGACCCGTCAGGTCAAATCGGCGCTGCAAGCCAACCCGGACTTGCTCGGCCTGTCGCTGGTGTTCGAAGCCAACGCGCTGGACGGCAAGGACGAACTGTTTGCCGGCCAGGCGGAACTGGGCAGCAACGACAAAGGCCGCTTCGCGCTGTACTGGTCGCAGCCGACCCCGGGCAAAGTCACCTCGATGGCGTTGCCGGAAAGCGACATGGCCGACACCAGCACCGGCCCCAGCGGGCAGGCGGCCAATGCCTGGTTCACCTGCCCGCGCGCCACGCTCAAGCCATGTGTGATCGAACCGTACTTCTATGTCATCGACGGCCACAACGTGCTGATGACCAGCATCGTTTTCCCGCTGATGGTCAACGGCAAAGTCATCGCCTCGCTGTCGGTGGATATCAACCTCAACAGCCTGCAAGCGATCAGCCAGAGCGCGAGCAAAAAGCTCTATGACGGCCAGACCGCCGTGAGCATCATCAGCCCCGCCGGTCTGCTCGCCGGTTACAGCCCGGACGCGAGCAAATTGAGCCAGCGTCTGGATGCCGTCGACAAAGTCAGCGGTGCCGAGTTGCTGAGCAAGCTCGCCTCCAGCAGCAGCGTCAGCAGCCTGCACAGCAACGGCCAGTTGAAAGTGCTCTCGCCGTTCCAGCCGATACCGGGCGGCCCGGCGTGGGGCGTGTTGCTGGATGTGCCTGAGAAAGTCCTGGTCAGCCGCGCCGAAGCGCTCAAGCAACAACTGGACGCGAGCAATAATTCCGGCACGTTGATCGAATTGAGCCTGGGTGTTCTGGCTGCGTTGATCGGCCTGTTGCTGGTGTGGCTGATGGCGCGCAGCGTGACCAAACCGATTCTCGGCGTGGCGCACATGCTCGAAGACATCGCCAGCGGCGAAGGCGATCTGACCCGCCGGCTGGCCTACGACAAGCAGGACGAACTCGGGCAATTGGCCGGTTGGTTCAACCGCTTCCTCGACAAGTTGCAGCCGATCATCGCCGAAGTGAAACGTTCGGTGCAGGATGCGCGCAACACCGCCGACCAGTCTTCGGCCATCGCCACCCAGACCAGCGCCGGCATGGAGCAGCAATACCGTCAGGTCGATCAGGTGGCCACCGCGTCCCACGAAATGAGCGCCACCGCGCAAGACGTCGCGCGCAGTGCCGCACAGGCCGCCGAAGCCGCCAAGGATGCCGATCGCGCCACCCGTCAGGGCCTGACCGTGATCGACCGCACCACCGCGAGCATCGACACCCTCGCCGCCGACATGAGCGCGGCGATGGTGCAGGTCGAAGGTCTGGCCGCCAACAGCGAGAAGATCGGCGCGGTGCTGGAAACCATCCGTGCCATTGCCGAACAGACCAACCTGCTGGCGCTCAACGCGGCGATCGAAGCGGCCCGTGCCGGTGAAGCCGGACGTGGTTTTGCCGTGGTCGCCGACGAAGTGCGCAACCTCGCCCGCCGCACCCAGGAATCGGTGGAAGAAACCCGCCAGGTCATCGAACAATTGCAGAGCGGCACGCAGGATGTGGTCGGTTCGATGGGCAACAGCCATCGTCAGGCCCAGGGCAGCGTCGAACAGGTGGGCCAAGCGGTGACCGCGCTGCGCCAGATCGGTGATGCGGTGACGGTGATCAGCGACATGAACCTGCAGATTGCCAGTGCCGCTGAAGAGCAGAGTGCGGTGGCCGAGGAGATCAATAACAACGTGGCGACGATTCGCGACGTGACCGAGTCGCTGTCCGGCCAGGCGAACGAATCGGCGCGGGTGAGCCAGTCGCTCAATAGTCTGGCGAATCAGCAGCAGCGTTTGATGGATCAGTTTCGCGTTTGATTCAAAGGTTGCGGGGTGTCAGCTGGATTCCCCCCTCACCCCAGCCCTCTCCCCCCAAGGGGGAT
>NZ_LIGE01000026.1 GCF_001297015.1 Pseudomonas sp. RIT-PI-r
GTCTACTGGAGTAGACATCGTATCGCCCGAATCGACTTGAACTTGCAGATCGTCACGGCAGGTAAGAAGATCTAAAACCGTCCACCATGTCTCCGAACATGTGTCCACCATGTCTCCGGTACATACACTCCCAAAGGGAGAGGGGGCCGACCGAGGTGTCTGGCGTCATACATCGACCTGAAAGATTGAGTCGATTATGGATTCACAACTTCTGGACCAAGTCGGTGTAGTTCTCAAGCATCCCCCGGTCAGTCCCCTCTCCCTCTGGGAGAGGGCTAGGGTGAGGGCAAAGGCTTCGGATCAGACCCAGATCAATGCCACCCCACACACCTTGGCGTATACTCGCCGCGCCCTTTTAGCCCCGCGCGCGCCGGAGAAACCCAATGGATCCAGCATTATTAGAAGAATGGATGATGACCGGTCTGGTCAGCATCCTGATCATTTTCATGGGTTTCATCGTCTGGGATCTGGCGAAGAAGTCCAAGGCCGGGCGCTTTGGCTCGTTCATTCTGTTCTTCGTGCTGGGCCTGGGCGTGGCCGCGTTCATCATCAAGAGTGTGGTGATCGGCCTGATCGAATCCGGCGCTCTATAAGCGCGCCGGCACTTCTTTCCACTGGCCCTGATCGAGGCCTTCGATCGTCCAGTCTCCAATCCTGACCCGCACCAGCCGCAACGTCGGCAGCCCGACTGCCGCCGTCATGCGCCGCACCTGACGGTTGCGCCCTTCGCGAATCACCAACTCCAGCCATGACGTCGGTATGGTCGCGCGAAAGCGTACCGGCGGATTGCGCGGCCACAACTGTGGCTCATCCAGTTGTCGCGCTTCGGCCGGCAAGGTCATGCCGTCGTTCAACTCGACGCCGTCACGCAGACGTTGCAACTGCTCGGCCGTCGGCACCCCTTCGACCTGTACCCAATAAGTCTTTGCCAGCTTGTGCTTCGGATCAGCAATGCGCGCCTGCAACTGCCCGTCGTTGGTCAACAGCAGCAACCCTTCGCTGTCACGATCAAGGCGTCCGGCCGGGTAAATCCCAGGCACGTCGATGTAATCCTTGAGCGTCGCTCGCCCTTCGCCGTCGCTGAATTGCGTCAGCACATCGAACGGTTTGTTGAACAGAATCAGCTTCGGCTCGGCCGGCGGTGCCTTGGCAACACGACGCGGCGAGGAAGACTGAGGCTTCGCGCCGGGACGGCGGGAAGGTGGACGCGGGGGACGGGACATAGGGAGAAAAAATATTTAGCGATCAGGGCTGACAATGCTAGTGCCCCGACCGCCAAATGGCCACGACTAACCGTTAACGGAACGGCGGTTCGTCGAAGCTGCGCAGTTTACGCGAGTGCAGCGAGTTGAGTTCGGTACGCAGCAGATCCACCGCTTCGATGCCGATCTTCAAGTGCTGGCTGACCGCACGCTCATAAAAAGCGTTGGCCGAACCCGGCAGCTTGATTTCACTGTGCAGCGGTTTATCCGAGACGCACAACAACGTGCCGTACGGCACCCGCAAGCGATAACCCTGCGCGGCAATCGTGCCGCTTTCCATGTCCACCGCGACCGCACGAGACAGGTTGATCAGCGGCCGTTCCTGCGCCCAACGCAGTTCCCAGTTACGGTCGTCGTAAGTCAGCACGGTGCCGGTGCGCAGGCGTTTTTTCAGGTCATCGCCCTTCTCGCCAGTGACGTTCGCCGCTGCTTGCTGCAGCGCCATTTGCACTTCGGCCAGGGCCGGGATCGGAATGTTCGGTGGCACCACGCGGTCGAGAATGCCGTCGCGACGCATATAAGCGTGGGCCAGCACGTAGTCGCCGATGGTCTGCGACTGACGCAAACCGCCGCAGTGGCCAATCATCAGCCAGCAATGCGGACGCAGCACCGCGAGGTGGTCGGTGATGTTCTTGGCGTTGGACGGGCCGACGCCAATGTTGACCAAGGTCACGCCGTGGCCATCGCTGGCGATCAGGTGATAAGCCGGCATCTGATAACGGTGCCAGACCACACCGGCAGCAATCGCCGACGCTTCGCCGTGATCCATGCCCTTCTCGATGATCACGTTGCCCGGCAACACCATGCGCACGAAACGCGGGTCACTGCGCAACTGCTCCAGACCATGGACGATGAACTGGTCGACGTAGCGGTGATAGTTGGTCAGCAGAATCCACGGCTGCACATGGCGCCAGTCGCTGCCGGTGTAGTGCACCAGACGACGCAGCGAGAAATCCACACGTGCGGCGTCGAACAAGGCCAGCGGCAGCGGATCGGTATTTTCCCAGTCGTAGAGACCGTCGGCGATGCCATCGGTGGCGGCGGACAGGTCGGTGCTCGGAAACACCCGCGCCAGCACGGCAGCGGTGACGCCGGAGCCGGCCAGTTCATCGCCCTGCTCGACCACGTACGGATACGGAATGTTCTGCTGGCTGACACCGACTTCCACGGTCACCGTGAAGTCGTGCATCAATGGCGTCAGTTGTTCGAGCAGGTATTTGCGGAAGGCCGCCGGGTGGGTGACGGTGACGCTGTAGGTACCCGGCAATTGCACCTTGGCGTAAGCGCGGGTGGTCTGCGGGACTTCGCCCTGGCAGTGATAGGTCAGACGCAGTTCGGGATAACGAAACAGAGCACGCTGCGCAGCGTCGGGCTCGACGCGATCCTTGAGGTAACGCTTGAGCGCCGAGTTCAGCGCAGTGGTGGCCCGCTCATGCAACTCGGCCAGACGATCCACGGCTTGTTCGGCGGTTTGAACGACAATAAACGCTTCGGTCACGATCAGCTTCCTGTGTTCTGACTTGCAGAGCTTCATCTTGCCTGCATCGTCGCGTCACGGGAACAGTGGCATGTTGGCAACCGCACAATATATGGGCCACCCCAATACCTGTAGGAGCTGCCGAAGGCTGCGATCTTTTGATCTTGCTGTTTATAAGATCAAAAGATCGCAGCCTTCGGCAGCTCCTACAGGGGATATGTGGTGGGTCAGAGAATCTGTGGGGTTGAGCGGGTGACGATGGCTTCGACGTCCAGGCCGCGTGGCAAGGCGCCGTAGACTCGGCCGCCACCGCTCAAGCGGCTGGCAATGAACGCGTCGCTGACCACCGAGTTGCCGGCCTCCAACAGGAGCTTGGCCTGCAAACCGAGCGCGATGTCTTCGGTCAGTTGCCGCGCCCGGTACTGAATGTCGCTGGTGTCCTTGAACTGCACCTGCAATTGCTGAATATGCGCAGCCAGCCGCTTATCGCCATGCCCGTCGCCCAACTCGCTGAACAACACATCCAGCACCCCCGGTTCTTTCGACAACGCGCGCAGCACATCCAGGCATTGCACATTCCCCGAGCCTTCCCACGTCGAGTTCACTGGCGCCTCGCGGTACAGACGCGGCAGGATGCTGTCCTCGACATACCCGGCACCGCCCATGCATTCCGCCGCTTCGTTGATCATCCCCGGCGCGCGTTTGCAGATCCAGTATTTGCCCACCGCTGTCACCAGCCGGGCAAATTGCGCTTCGTGGTGATCATCCAAATGATCCAGCGCCTTGCCCATGCGCAAACTCAGGGCCAGCGCGGCTTCGCTTTCCAGGGCCAGATCGGCCAGCACGTTCTGCATCAATGGCTGTTCACTGAGCAGTTTGCCGCCGACCTTGCGGTGCGCGCAGTGGTGGCTGGCCTGGGTCAGCGCCTGACGCATCAACGCGCTGGATCCGACCATGCAATCGAAGCGAGTCATCGCCACCATTTCGATAATGGTCGGCACGCCGCGCCCTTCTTCTCCGACCATCCACGCCAGTGCGCCACGGAACTCCACTTCGCTGGAGGCGTTGGACTGGTTGCCGAGTTTGTTTTTCAGGCGCTGGATATAGAACTGATTGCGCGTGTCGTCCGGACGATGGCGCGGCAGCAGGAAGCAGCTCAAACCCTTGTCGGTCTGCGCCAGCGTGAGGAACGCATCGCACATTGGCGCCGAACAGAACCACTTGTGCCCGACCAGTTCATAAGCCTGCCCCGGGCCGCTGGCGCCGACCGGATAAGCCTTGGTGGTGTTGGCGCGCACGTCGGTGCCGCCCTGTTTCTCGGTCATGGCCATGCCGATGGTCACGCCGGCCTTGTGCGCCATGCCGACGTTGCGCGGGTCGTATTCGCTGGCGAGGACTTTCGGCAGCCATTGCTCAGCGATGTTCGGCTGCAAACGCAAGGCCGGCACACTGGCGAAGGTCATGGTCAACGGGCAACCGCTGCCGGCCTCGGCCTGGCTGTGCAGATAAGTCATCGAGGCGCGAGCGACGTGGGCCCCATCCTGTGGATGCGCCCATGGCAGCGAAGTCAGGCCATGCTCGATCGCCGTACGCATCAGTTCGTGATAGGCGGGATGAAACTCCACCAGATCGATGCGATGGCCGTAGCGGTCGTGGCTGGCAAATACCGGTTTGTTCTGGTTGGCGAGGAACCCCGCTTCCATCAGCGGCCCGCCGGCGAGCGCGCCGTAAGCATCGATCCGCGATTCGGCCCAACCGGCACCAAACCGGCGCGACCATTCCTGCAATGGCAGGTCGATGCGGTACAGGTTGATGCCGTCCAGCGACGGCGGCTGGTTGGTGACTTCATGGGTTTCGGCGAACTGATGCAGGTTCATGACGGGGCTCCTTTGGGCAACCAAGGAACTCAGTTAAGCACCGCACCGCAAGCGGTCAAAGTGTCATACCAGCCGAATTTGCGGCGCTTTTACCCTATTAACAGCACAGAACCCGGCGTTCCAGCGCGGATTGCAAATCTTCGAATTTCACCGGTTTGCTCAGGTAGTCGATTGCAGCCCCCGTTGCGCAAAGCTCACGATCAGCGTTCAACGCCAGCATGAACACCGGCAGATTGGCGCAGCCCGGCAATGCGTGAATCTGGCAGCACAACGAAGCGCTCTCATGGCTCGGCAACTGGCAATCGATCAGCACCGCATCGACCGTTTCACGCTGCAGACAATCGAGCGCAGTCGCGCCGTTGTCGGCGGTACGCACGCGAAAGCCAAGCTTGAGCAACATGCCACGCATCACCAATTGGTTGACGCTGTTGTCGTCCACCAGCAACACCGTGCAGTCCTGCGGTGCACGCACGCAATCACGCGAAGACGCAGAAATCGGCGCAGATTCAACCACCGGCAGTTCGAACTCGACATCCAGCTGAAAGCGGCTGCCGCTGCCTGGTTCGGAACGATGGGTGAGTTTGCCATCGAGCAGCTCGACCAACTGTCGGCAAATCGCCAGACCAACGCCGAGGCCGCCGTATTCACGAGTCATCGAACCGTCGAGCTGGAAAAAACGCTGATACATCGTCGCTTCGCCCAGATCGGTAAAACCGATGCCGGTGTCGATCACCGCAAACGACAGCGCCAGACGATTGCCCGTCGACGGTTTGCCGGTTACTCGCAGCGCCAGCCCGCCGACACGGGTGAACTTGATCGCGTTGTCCAACAGGCATTCCAGGCATTGCGCCAGTTTGGCGCTGTCGCCGTGCAGGCGATCCGGCAGCGTCGGCAGCACCTCGACTTTGAAGTCCAGTGACTTGCTCGACGCATTGCCATCGAACTGCACGCGCAACGCCTCGACCACCGCACGCAGGCTGAAACTGCCCGGCGCGGCCTTGAGCTTGCCGGCCTGCAATTCGGTGAGGGTGAGGATGCCGTTGACCATGCGCATCATGTCCCGCGCGGAACCGGCGGCGGTTTGCTGATATTGCTCAAGCTCCGGATCCAGATCGACGGTCTGCATCAGTTCCAGCGAACCGATCACACCGTTCATCGGCGTGCGCAGTTCATGCGTCAGGGTCGCGAGGAATTCATCCTTGAGCTTGTTGCTGTGGGCCAGTTGCTGGTTGAGCACTTCGAGTTTCTGCCCGGCGTCGTAAAGCGTTTGCGCCTGCTGCTCGCGCATCGCGTTGATGCGGTCGGCCAGTGCCAGCGACAGCAGCGCCACTTCAATGGCCGAGCCGATCTGACTGGCGTACATGGTCAGGAACACGTTCGGCAGCAAGCCCAGCACCATCAGCGTGTTGACAATGCCGCCGAGCAGAAACGCCGACCAGGCAATGATGAAGTACCGTGCCACACGCAAGCCGCGCCACCAGGCCAGAATCCCGGCGGCGAAAATCACCACCGTAAAGGTCAGCGCCAGTATCGTCGCCAGACGCAGCGACAACGCGTAACTGGTCATCAGCGACAAACCAACCACCAGCGCGCCGAACGCGATCAGTGCAATCAGCAAGCGATCAAGCCAGCGGCTGTGGTTTTTGGTCTGCAGGAAACTGCGGGCGAACTGACTACCGAACAGGCCGGCGCAACCGATGAAAAACGGCGTCGCGGCGTTGGCCCACCAAGGGTTATTCGGCCAGAAGTATTCGACCGCTGCACCGTTCACCGACAGTTGATAGAGGCCGAACGAGGCGATGTAGAAGATGTAATAGAGGTAGCTGGTGTCGCGCACGCTGAGGTAGATGAACAGGTTGTAGACCACCATCCCCAGCAATACGCCATAAATGATGCCCAGCACATACAGCCGCACCGGCTGGTCCTCGAGGTAGGCGGTGCTTGACCACAACGTTACCGGTGCCTGGATCGAGCCTTCGCTGGCAAGTCGCAGGTAAACGGTTTGCTGTTGATCCGGTTCAAAGGCCAGGTCGAACAGGTAATTGTTCTGGCGGATCTCACGACTGGCGAACGGCAGCGCATCGCCAGTTTGCCGGGCGAGGCGGTAATCGCCATTGGCGTCGGCGAGGTACAAATCGAGGTGATCAAGCGGCGGATAAGCCAATTCCAGCAACCAGGTGCGCTGGGCAGCGGGATTGCTCGGACGATAATGCAGGTCGATCTTCAGCCAGAACGCCGAGCGTGAGTAACCGGCATTCAGCGTGGCTTTATCGTGAAGTTTGAAATTGCCGGCGGCAGCCTGCGCGCGAACATCGGCAATGCTCGCCTGACCGCTCGGGTCTTCGAACACTTGCAGCGACCGGCCCAGAGGCAGGCTTTGGGTAAATTCGTCGAATTCGACGGCGCTCGCCATGAGGGGCAAGCAGAACAGCAACATCAGCAAATAGCGCATTGAAGCCCCAGCGTGGCTCGTCCGGTTGTGTCAGGAAGCCCCCCATTCCCTTTGAGTAGACGTAAAACCGGTATTACCTGTTATTGGTTTGGATCCAGACTAGCATAGCCGTTGATGGCCATTGAGCACCATTGAAATTTTTCCTACAAAGGCTCTAGAACGGGCGTTCCAGAGCAAAGTAGCGGACTAGAGCTGTTGGGTTGGTCAGGTAGATCAAAAGATCGCAGCCTGCGGCAGCTCCTACATTGATCTGGAGTTTCCTGTAGGAGCTGCCGCAGGCTGCGATCTTTTGATCTTGCTCCGCCAGCCACACCCGAAAATCAGCTTTGGTGGTAAGCTCGCGCACCATGAATATCTACAACTCCCGCCCCGTTGTCCTCTGTCTCTCCGGCCACGACCCAAGTGGTGGCGCCGGCTTGCAGGCAGATATCGAAGCCCTGCTCGCGCAGGGTTGCCATGCGGCTCCGGCCGTCACCGCCCTGACCGTGCAAGACACCGTCAACGTCACTGACTTCCGCGTCCTCGACCGTGAGTGGGTATTGGCCCAGGCCAATGCCGTGCTCAACGACTCCGAAGTCGCAGCGGTCAAACTGGGCATGCTCGGCTCGCTGGAGATGGTCGACACTGTTGTCGAACTGCTCTCGGCGCACCCGCACTTGCCGGTGGTCTGTGACCCGGTACTGCGCGCCGGCGGCGGCGGACGCCTGGGCAAGGACGAGGTCGGCTATGCGATGCGCGAGCGTCTGCTGCCGCTGTCGATCATTGCCACCCCTAACCTTCCTGAAGCGCGCATCCTCGCCGAACTGCCTGAGGGCACCGCGGACGAGTGCGCGGAAAAACTCCTGCCGTTCGTCAAAAACCTGCTGATCACCGGCGGCCATGGCGACGAAACTGAAATCCACAACCGCGTGTACAGCCGCGACGGTCTGCGTGAAACCTTTATCTGCCAGCGTCTGCCGGGTAGCTATCACGGTTCCGGTTGCACATTGGCCAGCGCATTGGCCGGGCGACTGGCGCAAGGCGAACACCTCGCCAGCGCCGTGCGCAGTGCACTCGATTACACCTGGCGCACCCTGCGCGATGCCGAACAACTGGGCAAAGGCCAGTTCGTCCCGCGTCGCCTGCCGCTGGATTTCTGCTCGTAACGTCGTGAGGTCTGCCCGATGAAACTACGTGGCCTGTATGCCATTACCGACAGCGAGCTGCTGGCCGGCAAGTTTCTGTCTTATGTAGAGGCGGCGCTGGAAGGCGGCGTCACCCTTCTGCAGTACCGCGACAAAAGCAGCGACGAGGCCCGCCGCTTGCGCGAGGCCGAAGCGCTGCGCGATCTGTGCGAGCGCTACAAAACGCAACTGATCATCAACGATGACGCCGAACTGGCGGCGCGCCTCAATGTCGGCGTGCATCTGGGCCAGACCGATGGCCCGCTGTCGCCGACCCGCGCCCTGCTCGGTTCGAAAGCGATCATCGGTTCGACCTGCCACGCGCAAATCGCGCTGGCCGAACAAGCCGCCAAAGAAGGCGCGAGCTACGTCGCCTTCGGCCGCTTCTTCAACTCCAACACCAAGCCAGGCGCGCCGACCTGCAGCCTCGACCTGCTGGACAAAGCCAAGCGCACGTTGCACCTGCCAATCTGCGCGATTGGCGGCATCACCCTCGACAACGCCGCCCCGCTGGTGGCCCATGGCGTCGACCTGCTTGCCGTGGTTCACGGTCTGTTTGGTGCCGAAAGCGCCGCCGAAGTGACCCGTCGCGCCCGCGCGTTCAACGAATTGTTCAAATCCTGAAGATTGAGAGCCCGATCATGTCTCGTTCCGAAACCCTGTTTGCCAATGCTCAGAAACACATTCCCGGTGGCGTAAACTCGCCAGTCCGGGCATTCAAGAGCGTTGGCGGCACACCGTTGTTCTTCAAGCACGCTGAAGGTGCTTACGTCACCGATGAAGACGACAAGCGTTATGTTGATTACGTTGGTTCGTGGGGCCCGATGATCCTCGGCCACAGCCACCCGGACGTGCTCGACGCGGTGCGCAATCAACTGCAACACGGCTTGTCGTACGGCGCGCCGACTGCGATGGAAACCGAAATGGCCGATCTGGTCTGCTCGTTGGTGCCGTCGATGGACATGGTGCGCATGGTCAGCTCCGGCACCGAAGCGACCATGAGTGCGATCCGTCTGGCCCGTGGTTACACCGGTCGTGACAGCATCATCAAATTCGAAGGCTGCTACCACGGCCACTCCGACAGCCTGCTGGTCAAGGCCGGCTCCGGCGCCCTGACCCAAGGCGTGCCGAGCTCGGCCGGCGTGCCAGCGGCATTCGCCAAACACACACTGACGCTGCCGTTCAACGACATCGACGCCGTTGAAAAAATGCTCGCCGAAGTAGGCGAGGAAGTGGCATGCATCATCGTCGAGCCGGTGGCCGGCAACATGAACTGCGTACCACCGGCGCCGGGTTTCCTCGAAGGCCTGCGTTCGCTGTGCGACAAGCATGGCGTGGTGCTGATTTTCGACGAAGTGATGACCGGTTTCCGCGTTGCCCTCGGCGGTGCTCAGGCGTACTACGGGGTCAATCCTGACCTGACCACCTTCGGCAAGATCATCGGCGGCGGCATGCCGGTCGGCTGCTTCGGCGGCAAGCGCGAAATCATGGAGCGCATTGCGCCGCTGGGCCCGGTATATCAAGCCGGTACGCTGTCGGGTAACCCGCTGGCGATGGCCGCTGGTTTGACCACGCTGCGTCTGATCAGCCGTCCGGGTTTCCACGCCGAGCTGACTGACTACACCACGCGGCTGCTCGATGGTCTGCAACAACGCGCCGATGCTGCTGGCATTCCGTTCGTGACCACCCAGGCTGGCGGCATGTTCGGTCTGTACTTCAGCGGCGCCGACGACATCGTCACCTTTGAAGACGTGATGGCCAGCGACGCGGCACTGTTCGGTCGCTTCTTCCACCTGATGCTGGAAGGTGGCGTGTACCTGGCACCGAGCGCCTTCGAAGCCGGTTTCACCTCGATCGCCCATGGTGAGGCCGAGTTGAAACTGACCCTGGACGCTGCCGAACGCGCCTTCGCTGCACTGAAGTAATCGCCGTACCGCTGACGTTGGCTATGGCCAGCGTCAGCATTCACCTACACCCACGCTGTTTTTCCGATGCTCCTGCTAAAAATCTTCCCTAAAGTGGGCGATATATTCCCCGCGCAGCAGAAAAACGAGTAAAGACTTTGTAAGGTTGGCCCTGCTTATTTCATAATGCGCGCTTATTGGATCCCTCGATGGGTCCGCGTGCCCTTCAGAGGTAAGTCGATTCCCATGAACCGCACCGGCCGCACCCTTGCCTTGGGCTGCCTGTTGCTCCTTCAGCCCCTGCTCGCGCATGCACAAGCAGGCGGCAACTCGTTGTTGATCCCGGCGATGGGTCGTTGCACCCTCAATACTCAGCCGCAAGACGTCACGCAGGCCTTGGCCGCGTGCCAGAAAGCGGCGGACGAAGGGGATGCGCAAGCGCAATACGAGTTGGGTGAGTTCTACTACGACGGCAAGAATGCGCCGCGCGACCTCAATCAAGCCCTGAGCTATTTCGAAAAAGCCTCGTTGCAAGGCCACGCTCAGGCGCAATTCAAGCTCGGCACCATGTTCTTCCACGGTGAAGGCGTGCAGGCCAACAACATTCAGGCGTATATCGTGCTGAAGATGGCCGCGGTCAACGGCGCTGAAGATGCGCTGGACACCGCCGACGAAGTTTCCGAAAAGATGTCCCGCGAAGATCTTGAGACCGCCACCCAGGTACTCGGGCAGATTTTCCGTAAATACCTGATGGAACTGCAGAGCGCCGATGGGCGTACGCCGTTCTCGCCTCTTCCCTGATCAGCGATAGTTCCCACGCTCTGCGTGGGAATTCATCCCGTGACGCTCCGCGTCACCGACGCAGAGCGTCGAGGGCGGCGTTCCCACGCAGAGCGTGGGAACGATCAGCATCCAGAATCTGCTGTTACTTCTCAGGCATCGGCATCGGAAACGGCATCACATTGCCGACCGCGCCGCGGGCTTCGCTGATTTTCGGGGTACCCAGACGCTCCACCTCGTCGATGCGCACAATCGAGTGCATCGGCACAAAGCTGCGCACCACGCCTTCGAACTGCGCCTTGAGCTTTTCTTCGCTCGGGTCGACGACCACTTGCGTACGCTCGCCAAAGACGAACTCTTCCACTTCCAGAAAGCCCCACAGATCACTTTGATAGATCTGCTTGGCGTACATTTCGAACACCTGGCCCTGGTTGAGGAAAATCACCTTATAGATTGGAGCTTCGCGTTTGGTCATGGCGGGGGGGGAACATCGGGGGTAAAAATGAGGGCGCAAACTATAGCATAGCCTCCGGGCGCACAGCGGTAGGAACCTGAGGGCTTGTTCCCTATAATGCCGGGTTCTTTGAATCACGTGATGACCCTAATCCATGGCCAAGAAGCTTTACATCGAAACCCACGGTTGCCAGATGAACGAGTACGACAGCTCGCGCATGGTCGATCTGCTGGGTGAACATCAGGCCCTGGAAGTCACCGCCCGCGCGGAAGACGCCGACGTGATTCTGCTCAACACCTGCTCGATCCGCGAGCGCGCCCAGGATCGCGTGTATTCGCAGCTCGGCCGCTGGCGCGAACTGAAACTGGCCAACCCGGAGATGGTGATCGCCGTTGGCGGTTGCGTGGCCAGTCAGGAAGGCGCAGCGATTCGTGATCGCGCCCCATACGTCGATGTCGTGTTCGGCCCGCAGACGCTGCACCGCCTGCCGGAAATGATCGACGCTGCACGCATCACCAAGCTGCCGCAGGTCGACGTGTCGTTCCCGGAAATCGAAAAATTCGACCACTTGCCCGAGCCGCGCATCGATGGCCCGAGCGCGTACGTGTCGGTAATGGAAGGTTGCAGCAAATACTGTACGTTCTGCGTGGTGCCTTACACCCGTGGCGAAGAAGTCAGCCGGCCGTTCGATGACGTGATCGCCGAAGTCATCCACCTCGCCGAGAACGGCGTGCGTGAAGTGACTTTGCTGGGTCAGAACGTCAACGGCTATCGCGGTACGACCCACGATGGTCGTTTGGCCGATCTCGCCGAGCTGATTCGCGTAGTTGCCGCCATCGATGGCATCGACCGCATTCGTTACACCACTTCGCACCCGCTGGAATTCTCCGACAGTCTGATTCAGGCCCACGCCGATGTGCCGGAACTGGTGAAACACCTGCACTTGCCGGTGCAATCGGGTTCCGACCGGATTCTCGCGGCGATGAAGCGCAATCACACCGCGCTTGAGTACAAATCCAAGCTGCGCAAACTGCGCGCCGCTGTGCCGGGAATCTGCATCAGCTCGGACTTTATCGTCGGTTTCCCCGGCGAAACCGAGAAAGATTTCGAACAGACCATGAAGCTGATTGCCGACGTCGGTTTCGACTTTTCCTACTCGTTCGTTTACAGCCAGCGACCGGGCACCCCGGCTGCCGATCTGGCCGACGACACACCGGAAGAGTTGAAGAAGGAGCGCCTGAACGCACTGCAACATCGTTTGAATCAGCAAGGTTTCGAGATCAGCCGACAAATGGTCGGCTCGATCCAGCGCATTCTGGTGACCGATTATTCGAAGAAAGACCCGGGCGAGCTGCAAGGACGCACCGAGAATAATCGTATCGTCAACTTCCGCTGCGACAATCCGACCCTGATCGGCCAGTTCGCCGACGTGCACATCGACGCGGCGCAGCCGCACTCGCTGCGCGGCTCGCTGATCCAATAACAGATATCAGCAGCACAGAAAAACCTGTGGGAGCTGGCTTGCCAGCGATGAGGCCATCAGCCCCGACAAATATGTCGCCTGCTGCACCGCTATCGCTGGCAAGCCAGCTCCCACAGTGGACAGCATTGTTCTTCAGAATGTACTCATCCATTTAAGAGCTTTCGCACCCAGGCCTCTGGCGTTATCCTTGATTTCATCTCAATTGCCCCAGGGCGGCTAAATACGACCTTGAACGCACCCATAGAACCACATCGTTTTATCCTCGAGCCCTTTGAGGCTCGCCGCTTCGCCAATCTGTGCGGGCAATTCGACGAGCATTTGCGCTTGATCGAACAGCGCCTGACCATCGAGATCCGCAACCGCGGAAACCAGTTCGAGCTGATCGGCGATCCCAAGCACACCACGTCTGCGGAAAATCTGATTCGTCGCCTGTACCGGGAAACCAAGGGTTCAGAGCTGTCGCCAGATACGGTGCACCTGTTCCTGCAGGAATCGGCCGTGGTCGAGCTGGACAATCACGCCCCCGCCGAAGCCTCCGTCGCCCTGCGCACCAAGAAAGGCATGATTCGCCCGCGCGGCTTGAATCAGTTGCGCTATGTGAAGGAAATCCTCGGCAACGACATCAACTTCGGCATCGGTCCAGCCGGTACCGGCAAGACCTATCTGGCCGTTGCTTGCGCTGTCGATGCACTGGAGCGTGAACAGATCCGTCGCATCCTGCTGGTGCGTCCGGCGGTTGAAGCGGGTGAAAAACTCGGCTTCCTGCCCGGCGACCTGTCGCAGAAGATCGACCCGTACCTGCGCCCGCTCTACGACGCGCTCTACGAGATGCTCGGTTTTGAATACGTGGCCAAGCTGATTGAACGTCAGGTGATCGAAGTCGCGCCGCTGGCCTACATGCGCGGTCGCACGCTGAACAACAGCTTCATCATTCTCGACGAAAGCCAGAACACCACCGTCGAACAAATGAAAATGTTCCTGACCCGGATCGGCTTCGGTTCTACCGCCGTCATCACCGGTGACATTACCCAAGTCGACCTGCCGAAAGGCACCAAGTCGGGTCTGCACCATGTGATCGAAGTGCTCAAAGACGTACCGGGTATCAGCTTCACGCACTTCCAGCCCAAAGACGTCGTGCGCCATCCTTTGGTCCAGCGGATCGTCGAAGCCTACGAGCGCTTCGAAAACCGTGACGAAGCACCCAAGGACACCTCGCGAAATGCTTGAGCTAGACCTGCAAATCGCGACTGAAGCGAACGCGCCGAGTGAAGCCGACTTCCGCCTGTGGTGCGAACTGGCCCTGCGCCAGCGCACCGCTGACTCGGAAATGACCATTCGTCTGGTCGACGAGGAAGAAGGTCGCGAACTCAACCACACCTGGCGCCACAAGGATTACGCGACCAACGTCCTGTCGTTCCCGGCGGAAGTGCCTGACGAGTTTCTCGACATCCCATTGCTTGGCGATCTGGTGATCTGCGTGGCCGTGGTTGAGCGCGAAGCTGCCGAGCAAGGCAAGGAACTAAAGGCCCATTGGGCACATCTGGTCATTCACGGCTGCTTGCATCTGCTCGGTTACGACCATATAGATGATGAAGAAGCCGAAGAAATGGAAGCACTGGAACGCGAGTTGCTTGCCGAATTGGGCTATCCCGATCCGTACGCGGACGACGAACCCGAAACATCCCCTATCGTTACAACAAAGGATTCAGAGTAATCGCTATGAGCGAAGATCGATCGAGCAACGGGCAGAAGTCATGGCTGGGTAAACTGACCCAGGCTTTTGCCCACGAGCCGAAGAACCGTCAGGAGCTTCTCGAGCTGCTGCGTGATGCACATCAGAACAAACTGCTGGACAGCGAAGCGCTGGCCATCGTCGAAGGCGCCATTCAGGTGGCTGACCTGCAAGTACGCGACATCATGGTGCCGCGCTCGCAGATGATCAGCATCAAGGCGACCCAGACACCGCGTGAATTCCTTCCGGCCGTGGTCGACTCGGCCCACTCGCGCTATCCGGTCATCGGCGAAAGCCATGACGACGTGATGGGCGTGCTGCTGGCCAAGGATCTGTTGCCGCTGATCCTCAAGGAAAACGGCGACAGCTTCAACATCAAGGATCTGCTGCGCCCGGCCACCTTCGTGCCGGAGTCCAAGCGTCTGAACGTGTTGCTGCGTGAATTTCGCGCCAACCATAACCACATGGCCATCGTCATCGACGAATACGGCGGCGTGGCGGGTCTGGTGACCATCGAAGACGTGCTGGAACAGATCGTCGGCGACATCGAAGACGAGCACGATGTCGAAGAAGACAGCTACATCAAGCCATTGCCGAGTGGCGACTTCCTGATCAAGGCACTGACGCCGATCGAGAACTTCAACGAGTTCTTCGACAGCGAGTTCTCCGACGACGAGTTCGACACCGTCGGCGGTCTGGTGATGAGCGCGTTCGGGCACTTGCCAAAACGCAACGAAATCACTGAAATCGGTGCTTATCGTTTCCGCATCCTGAATGCCGACAGCCGTCGGATTCATTTGCTGCGACTGACACCAATCGCCCGGTAACACATCTAAGGATTGAAATGCGCTGGACAACCCGCCCCGGCTGGCCCGGTAACCTGCTGGCCGTGGCGGCCGGTGCAATCACCACCTTCGCTCTGGCGCCTTTCAACATCTGGCCGTTGGCTTTGCTGGCGGTCGGCCTGTTCTATGCCGGCCTGCGCGAGCTAAGTCCGCGTCAGGCGCTGGGCCGTGGCTGGTGTTTCGGCTTCGGGCTGTTCGGCGCCGGCACCAGCTGGATCTACTACAGCATTCACCATTTCGGCGGCGCTTCGGTGCTGCTGGCCGGGTTCCTGATGCTGTTGTTCACAGCAGCGATTGCCTGGTTCTTCGCCCTGCCCGCCTGGTTGTGGGCGCGCTGGCTGCGCCGTAATGAAGCGCCGCTGGCCGACGCCCTCGCGTTTGCTGCGCTGTGGGTCGGTCAGGAAATGTTTCGCGGCTGGTTCCTTACTGGTTTCCCTTGGCTGTACTCCGGTTACAGCCAGCTCGACGGTCCGCTGTCGGGGCTCGCGCCAGTCGGCGGCATGTGGCTGGTGTCGTTCGTGCTGGCACTGACGGCTGCGTTGATCTACAAAGCGCCGCGCTTGCTGCAAACAGGTCGCAAAGCCTTTGTCGTTGCCGGTCTGGTGCTGCTGATCGGGCCTTGGGCAGCGGGCATTGCGCTCAAGGGCCACGCCTGGACCAGCCCGTCCGGCGCGCCGCTGAGCGTTGCCGCGATTCAGGGCAACGTCGCACAGAGCATGAAATGGGATCCGGCCGAGCTCAACGCGCAGCTGGCCTTGTACCGCGATTTGAGCTTCCGTTCGAAACCGGTGGACCTGCTGATCTGGCCGGAAACCGCCGTGCCCGTGCTCAAGGAGTCCGCCGAGGGCTACCTGAGCATGATGGGCAACTTCGCCGCTGAGCGTAAATCGGCGCTGATCACCGGCGTGCCGATTCGCGAAATGGTCCGCCACGAAAGACGTTTCTTCAACGGGATTACCGTGGTCGGCGAAGGTGACGGCACTTACCTGAAGCAGAAACTGGTGCCGTTCGGCGAATACGTGCCGCTGCAGGACATTCTCCGTGGCTTGATCGCGTTCTTCGACTTGCCGATGTCCGACTTCGCCCGTGGCCCCGCCGATCAGGCGCTGTTGCAGGCCAAGGGTTACCAGATTGCGCCGTTCATCTGCTACGAAGTGGTGTACCCGGACTTCGCCGCCGGTCTGTCAGCGCGCAGTGATTTGCTGCTGACGATCAGCAACGACACCTGGTTCGGCACCTCGATCGGCCCGCTGCAGCATTTGCAGATGGCGCAGATGCGGGCGCTGGAGGCGGGCCGCTGGATGATTCGCGCGACCAACAACGGTGTGACTGGCTTGATCAACCCGTTCGGGCAGATCACCGAGCAGATTCCGCAGTTCGAGCAGGGCGTGCTGTACGGCGAAGTAGTGCCGATGCACAACTTGACGCCGTATCTGCAATACCGCTCGTGGCCGCTGATGATCGTGTGCCTGCTGTTGTTTGGCTGGGCACTGATGGCGAGCCGGATGTCGAAAACCCTTTAAAGCCCTCCGACATGATCGTTCCCACGCTCCGCGTGGGAACGCCGCCGGGGACGCTCCGCGTTCCGCTTCGGATGTGGCGCAGAGCGCCACGGGATGCATTCCCACGCAGAGCGTGGGAACGATCAATCAGTCAGCCTTATAAAACAGCGAATCCCCCCCCTGCCCCACCGCCTCATTCAGCAACTGCCCGCTCTGCCAGATCGATTTGAATTCCGGCAACCAGCCACCAAACGGTCTCGCGTTATCAGTGCCCAAAAAGCCCACCGGCGCCGGCACCACTTCAAATCCTGCCTGCTGAAAACTCCATACCGAGCGCGGCATGTGCCAGGCCTGCGTTACCACGACTACGCGCTTGATCCCTTGCGGCAACAAAATATCAGCCGTGAATTTCGCGTTTTCCCACGTCGTACGACTCTCGCCTTCCTGCCAACGCACCATCACGCCAAAATCGTCGCGCAATGAATCCGCCATCAACTTCGCCTCGGTCGGTGGCGTACCGTAATGCAAGCCACCCGTGGTCAGAATCGGCAGGCCCGACGCCTTGGCCAGCCGCGCTGCATAACGCTGACGCTCAAGCCCCACGCCGGTCGGCTGATCCTCGCCCCACGCCAGATCACCACGCTCGCGCCCGGAGCCCAACACCACAATGGCATCGGCACGCTGCGCCAGCGTTGCCCACTCCTCACGGGCCAATGGCGGTTCACGCTCCAGCGCCTTGGCGCTCCACTGCACGACGACTGGCAGGCTCATCAGCCAGAACCCGCCCAAACCCATAGCAAAAAACACACCGGCCAGGCGCGGCCGTGAGCGGCGCAGCCACCACGCAGCCAGCAACAGCAGCAAAAAAATGCCGGGCGGCAATAGAAGTTGTTTGATGAAATAACGAAAGGGCATCGGGCATCTCCAGAGATGCCCGAAGCCTAAGAGTGTTAATAACGCGTTACAACCAGTAGGTGGGATCCCGTTGAAAAAGATCCGTTTCTTGACCTGCCATGCGCTTACTTGGCCTGCACAGCCCGTACTTTGACGGTGTCTCTGCCGGGCGCCTTGTCCTTGAGCCAGATGACCTTGGCCGAATGTGCTGCATCGAGCTGCTTCACTGCTTGTGACAGGCATCCATGCGTTTCACGTTCACTGCGATCCAGATAGGCCTTGACCAGTTTGAACTCGGCGGGGCTCAAGCCACGCAATTCCAGTTCCAGGGGGCGCTCATCGCGCAGCCGGTCAGCGGTTTTTACGGCGTCCAGGGCCATACCCAGACGATCGATCAATCTTTCGTACAACTCGGGTTTCGTTACGTTTTTTTTCCGTTGCTCCACCATCCCTCACCTCATTGAAGATAAGACTCACTCCCCAGTTAGAGCTTAGCTTCGCTGCACAAACCGGCTGTACGCCGCGACCAACGGCCCCCGGCACATGTATTGCGGCGTATGTAGCTGTAATCAGGGTTTCCCTAGGCCAAGCGCGGTCATGTATGCTACGGCGCTTCCTGTAATTCCACTTCCAGCTCGTCCGGGCCAACCCCGGAACCTGCGTTGAAGAGGATTAGGCCACCCCTATCCAGTACAAAAGTAGCCATGCACGAACAATATCAGCCCCGTGAAATTGAAGCCGCCGCCCAGTCCTTCTGGGACGAGCAAAAGTCCTTTGAAGTCAGTGAACAGCCAGGCAAGGAAACCTTCTACTGCCTGTCGATGTTCCCTTACCCCAGCGGCAAGCTACACATGGGGCACGTGCGCAACTACACCATCGGCGACGTGATCTCCCGCTATCAGCGCATGCAAGGCAAGAACGTTCTGCAACCGATGGGGTGGGACGCCTTCGGCATGCCGGCGGAAAACGCCGCGATGAAGAACAACGTAGCGCCCGCCAAGTGGACCTACGAAAACATCGCCTATATGAAGTCGCAACTGCGCAGTCTGGGCCTTGCGGTCGACTGGTCGCGCGAAGTGACCACCTGCAAGCCGGATTACTACCGCTGGGAACAATGGCTGTTCACTCGCCTGTTCGAAAAAGGTGTGATCTATCGTAAAAACGGCACCGTGAACTGGGACCCGGTCGACCAGACCGTTCTGGCCAACGAGCAAGTGATCGACGGTCGCGGCTGGCGTTCCGGCGCGCTGATCGAAAAGCGCGAAATCCCGATGTACTACTTCAAGATCACCGCCTACGCGGATGAGCTGCTGGAGAGCCTCGACGAACTGACTGGCTGGCCTGAACAGGTCAAGACCATGCAGCGCAACTGGATCGGCAAATCCCGCGGCATGGAAGTGCAGTTCCCATATAACGTCGACTCGATCGGCGAAGCCGGCACCCTCAAAGTCTTCACCACCCGTCCGGACACCCTGATGGGCGCGACCTATGTCGCCGTGGCTGCCGAGCATCCACTGGCCACCCTGGCCGCGAAAAACAACCCTGAGCTGCAAGCGTTCATCGCTGAATGCAAGGGCGGCAGCGTCGCTGAAGCCGACGTCGCCACGCAGGAGAAGAAAGGCCTGCCGACCGGCCTGTTCGTCGAGCATCCGTTGACCGGTGAAAAACTGCCGGTCTGGGTCGCCAACTATGTGTTGATGCACTACGGCGACGGCGCGGTGATGGCCGTGCCTGCGCACGACGAGCGCGACTTCGAATTCGCCCACAAGTACAACCTGCCGGTCAAATCGGTGGTGCGTACCAACTCCGGCGAGACCAATCCTGAGCCATGGCAAGACGCCTATGGCGAGCACGGCACGCTGATCAACTCCGGCGACTTCGACGGTCTCGACTTCGCTGGCGCGTTCGACGCCATGGAAGTCGCGCTGATCAAGAAAGAACTCGGCGCCTCGCGCACCCAGTTCCGCCTGCGCGACTGGGGCATCAGCCGCCAGCGCTACTGGGGCTGCCCGATCCCGATCATCCACTGCGATGCGTGCGGTGACGTGCCGGTGCCGGAAGATCAACTGCCTGTCGTCCTGCCGGAAGACGTGGTGCCGGACGGTGCCGGTTCGCCGCTGGCGCGCATGCCAGAGTTTTACGAATGCAGCTGCCCGAAATGCGGCCAGCCTGCCAAGCGTGAAACCGACACCATGGACACCTTCGTCGAGTCGTCTTGGTACTACGCACGCTACGCCTCGCCGCACTTTGAAGGCGGTCTGGTGGAAAAATCCGCCGCTGACCACTGGCTGCCGGTGGATCAGTACATCGGTGGCATCGAACACGCGATTCTGCACCTGCTCTATGCGCGTTTCTTCCACAAGCTGATGCGTGACGAAGGTCTGGTCAGCTCCAACGAGCCGTTCAAGAACCTGCTAACCCAAGGCATGGTGATCGCCGAGACTTACTATCGTCGCGAAGCCAATGGTGCTTACACCTGGTTCAACCCGGCAGACGTAGAACTCGAGCGTGACAGCAAAGCCAAGGTCATCAGCGCCAAGCTGAAGTCCGACGGCCTGCCGGTGGAAATCGGCGGCACCGAGAAAATGGCCAAGTCGAAGAACAACGGCGTTGACCCACAGTCGATGATCGATCAGTTCGGCGCCGACACCTGCCGTCTGTTCATGATGTTCGCCTCGCCGCCTGACATGAGCGCAGAATGGTCCGACTCCGGCGTTGAAGGTTCGCACCGTTTCCTCAAGCGTGTCTGGCGTCTGGCGCAAGCCCACGTAACCCTGGGCCTGCCGGGCAAACTGGATGTCGCCGGCCTGAGCGACGAGCAGAAAGCCGTGCGCCGTTCGATCCACCTGGCCATCAAACAGGCCAGCCACGACGTCGGCCAGAACCACAAATTCAACACCGCCATCGCCCAGGTGATGACGCTGATGAACGTGCTGGAAAAAGCCGCGCAAGGCACCGAACAGGATCGTGCGCTGCTTCAGGAAGGCCTGGAAGCAGTAACACTGTTGCTGGCGCCAATTACCCCGCACATCAGCCACGAATTGTGGAGTCAGCTGGGCCACGCCGATCCGGTGATCGACGCGGGTTGGCCGGCAGTGGACGAAAGTGCATTGGTACAGGACAGCCTGACCCTGGTTATCCAGGTCAACGGCAAGTTGCGCGGCCAGATCGAAATGCCAGCCAGCGCAACCCGCGAAGAAGTCGAAGCCGCCGCGCGCACCAACGAAAACGTACTGCGTTTCGTAGACGGACTGACCATTCGCAAAGTGATCGTGGTTCCGGGCAAACTGGTCAACATCGTCGCCAGCTAAATTGGATTGGGCGTCAGGTCCGCCTGACGCACTGTAAAACCTTTCGGGCCGCAAGGTCGGCCCACATGGTTTCAAGGGGAGCAACACAATGATCAAACGCAATCTGCTGGTGATGGGCCTCGCTGTTCTGCTGAGCGCCTGCGGTTTCCAGCTGCGTGGCACAGGCACCACCGAACTGACGATCAAGGAGCTCGACCTGAGCGCCCGCAACGCCTACGGCGAGACCGTCACCGATCTGCGCCAGATGCTCGAGTCCAGCGGCGTCAAGGTATACAACGGTGCGCCGTACAAGCTGTACCTGGCTGACGAACAGGAAAACCAGCGAATTCTCAGCTACGCCGGTGCCGGCCGTACTGGCGAATACCAGGTCAACACCGTCCTGAGCTACGACATCATTGGCGAAAACAACCTGAACCTGCTGAGCAGCAAGCTTGAAGTGCAGAAGGTGTTCATCCACGACGGTAACAACCTTGTCGGTTCCGATCAGGAAGCCAACGACGCCCGTCGTGAAACCCGTCGCGAGCTGGTTCAGCGCATGATGCTGCGCCTGCAACAGCTGACTCCAGCGCAACTGGAGCAACTGCAGCAAGCCGCCAACGACCGCGCCAAAGCTGAAGCCGATGCGCTACAAGCGGCACAAAAGGCTGAAGCGGAAACCCCGCGTCAGTCGCCCCTCGAAGTACCGCAGCAGTAAGACGTTCGGGGCGCTCCGGCGCCCCGATCGACCTTTCTTATGAAGCTCGCACCCGCCCAACTCGGTACACACCTGCAAGGCGCCCTCGCGCCGGTCTATATCATCAGTGGCGATGACCCGCTGTTGTGTCAGGAAGCTGCCGACGCCATCCGCAATGCTGCTCGCCAGCAAGGTTTCGACGAACGTCAGGTCTTTGCCGCTGACGCCAATTTTGATTGGGGCACGTTGTTGCAGGCCGGCGCGAGCATGTCATTGTTCGCGGAAAAACGTCTGCTGGAACTGCGCCTGCCTTCAGGCAAGCCCGGTGACAAGGGGGCCGCGGCCTTCATCGAATATTGCTCACGCCCCGCTGAAGACACGGTGCTGCTGATCAGTTTGCCCAAGCTCGATGGCAGCGCGCAGAAAACCAAGTGGGGCAAGGCGCTGGTTGAAGGCCAGCAGACCCAGTTCATCCAGATCTGGCCGGTGGATGCCAATCAACTGCCAAGCTGGATTCGGCAACGTCTGTCGCAGGCCGGTTTGTCGGCCAGCCAGGATGCGGTCGAATTGATTGCTGCACGCGTCGAGGGCAATTTGCTCGCGGCCGCGCAGGAAATCGAAAAGCTCAAGTTGATGGCCGAAAGAGGCCAGATCACCGTTGAAACGGTGCAGGCCGCCGTAGCGGACAGTGCGCGCTTCGATGTGTTTGGCTTGACCGATGCGGTGCTCAACGGCGAACCGGCTCACGCATTGCGCATGCTGGAAGGCTTGCGCGGTGAAGGTGTCGAGCCACCGGTGATTCTCTGGGCACTGGCGCGGGAGTTGCGTCTGCTGGCCAACATCTCGTTGCAGTACAGCCAGGGCACGCCGCTGGACAAGTGCTTCAGTCAGGCCAGGCCGCCAGTCTGGGACAAGCGCAAACCGCTGATGAGCAAAGCCCTGCAACGCTACTCGGCGCAACGCTGGGCGCAGTTGCTGCTCGAAGCCCAGCGTATCGATGCGCAGATCAAAGGCCAGGCGGCGGGTTCACCGTGGATGAGCCTGAGTCGCTTGGCGTTGTTGATGGCCGGTCAGCGACTTTCACTGCCTGCTGAATAGAATCAAAGATCGCAGCGTGCCGCAGCTCCTGCACCGATCCCTGTAGGAGCTGCGGCACGCTGCGATCTTTTGATCTTGTTTTCCGACAAACACCATCCACATTTGCCCTATAGACAGACGCCCAACATCGGCAGATTATTTGCCGCGCAAACCCCACTCACTCGAGAGAACCCTCATGAGCAAAAAGCCATCGAAACATGGCCCCAACAAGGCCAAATCCATTGTCGCCCAGCCTTTGTTCCGCAGTCGTCAGGAACGACCAGCCAAGGGCAAAGGCAGCTACCGCCGCGAAGCCTTCCAGTCTGACAGCTGGGAGGCTTCTTACTTTCTGGCCGCTTAAAGCGCAGTACCCCCCGGTCATGTTAAGGTCTGCACCTGATTCGTTTTCCTGGAACTGTGCATGCCCCTAAGTCTTTCCCGTCGCTGGCCTGTTCGCCAGATGATCGCTGCCTCCAGCTTCATTCTGCTTGTCGCCTGCGCGGAAAAACCCACCGCCGCCGATGCGCAACCCCTTCAAGCCGCGCCTGTCGCCACGGCCCCAGCGATCATCCCGCCGGTAGTGCCGTCCGCCGACCCTCTCGATCTTCAGCCCACTCAGACCTTTGCCGAATGGCAGGCAGGTTTCCGCAAGGACGCGCTGGCCGCCGGGATTCGTCCTGATCTGTTTGATCGCGCCTTTGCCAATGTCAGCTTCGATGCCAGCGTGATTCGCGCCGACCGCAGCCAGCCGGAGTTTTCCCGCCCGGTGTGGGAATACCTCGACGGCGCGCTGTCGCCACTGCGCGTGCGCAAAGGTCAGGCATTGATCAGCCAGTACGCCGATATTCTGCAAAGCATCGAGCAGCGTTATGGCGTCGACCGTCAGGCGCTCGTTTCGGTATGGGGCATGGAGAGTAATTTCGGCCAGTTCCAGGGCAGCAAATCGGTGATCAACTCACTGGCCACCCTCGCCTACGAAGGCCGTCGCCCGGGCTTTGCCCATGCGCAATTGATCGCCGCCCTGCAAATTCTGCAACAGGGCGATATCACGCCAGAGAAGATGCTTGGCTCCTGGGCCGGCGCGATGGGCCAGACCCAGTTCATTCCGACCACTTACAACACCCACGCCGTGGATTTCGACGGTGACGGTCGCCGTGACATCTGGGGCAGCCCGGCGGATGCGCTGGCTTCCACTGCGCATTACTTGCAAAGCTCCGGCTGGCAGCGTGGCCAGCCGTGGGGTTTTGAAGTGCAACTGCCGAGCAGTTTCAATTACACGCTGGCTGACGGCGCGATTCGCAAGAGTGTCGCTGAATGGCGTCAGTTGGGCGTGATTCTGCCGAACGGCGGGCAGGCGCCTGCGGGCACTGAACAGCTGTCCGCCGCCCTCTTGCTTCCGGCGGGCTACCGTGGCCCGGCGTTCCTCATCCTCGACAACTTCCGTGCGATCCTCAAGTACAACAACTCGTCGTCGTATGCGTTGGCAGTAAGCCTGTTGTCCGAGCGTTTCGACGGCGCAGGCTTGATCAACGGCACGTGGCCGAAAGATGACCTGCCATTGAGCCGTACCGAGCGGATGGAGTTGCAGACCCTACTGAGTGCGCGCAATTACGATGCCGGCACGGCTGACGGGATTATCGGCGCCAATACCCGCAAGGCGATTCGCAGTGCGCAGCAGGCGCTTGGCTGGCCGGCGGATGGCTATCCGACGCACAAGTTGCTGGAAAGCCTGCGGAGCCAATAAAGCCAGATCAAAAGATCGCAGCCTGCGGCAGCTCCTACATGGATCGCATTCCAATGCAGGAGCCGCCGCAGGCTGCGATCTTTTGCATTATCGGGTCACCACATCCTGCTCCAGCAGCAACTCCTGCTTCCCGGCATCCAGCCGCACCAGCGCGCCCATCGGCAGCGTCAGGTTCGGATCGCAATGGCCGCTGCGCCACCCCGACAGGACCGGAATCCGCAACGGTTCAAATGTCTGCTTGAGCAAGCGGTTCAATGCCGCGACATCCACTCCTGCCACATCCCCAACCAACACTCCGCGCAATTTGGCCAACTTGCCGGCCAGACGCATCTGGGTCAGCAACCGGTCGATGCGATACAACGGCTCGTTGATGTCTTCGATGAGCAGAATCACCCCTTCGACATCAATCTCGTAAGGCGTGCCCAACGTTGATGCAATCATCGCCAGATTGCCGCCGAGCAAGCGTCCGTGAGCGATACCGGGCGCAACCGTGGTCAATGGATAAGCCACCGGATGACTCAGCACACTCCCCGCCCTCAACTGGCCGCGCAGCATGGCGAAGAACGAAGTGACGGTCGGCGGCTCCTTGTCGCCCAGCAGGTCGGCATTGAGCAGCGGTCCGTGAAAGGTCACGAAGCCGGCATAGCGACTGATGGCCAGGTGCAGTGCGGTGATGTCGCTGTAGCCGACAAATGGCTTGGCGTTACGACTCAGCAGATCGTAGTCGATCCGGTCCAGCAGTCGTGGCGTACCGTAGCCACCGCGCAAGCAGATGATCGCGTCAACTTCAGGGTCGGCGAACGCGGCGTGCAGATCGTTGAGCCGCACGTCATCGCTGCCTGCCAGATAGCCATCCTTCTCGTAGACGCCAGGAAACACTTTCAACCCATAACCCCGGGCGCGCATCCATTGCACAGCCTTGTCGGTGTCCAGCGCACCGGGCCCGGCTGGCGCGATCACGCCGATCAGCCCTTCCGACGGCAACGCGGGCACCGGTTTATGGGGAAACAGTGTGTGGGTGGGTCGAACGGTCATCCATGGATCTCCCTGTGTGAACTCATGCGCACACAGTAGTCAGGAACGGGAGGAAACAGAAGAGGCTCTGCTGCCCCGCGCATTGCAGGAAAAGTATGCGCCTGGCGTAGGACAGGCAAAAAAATACCCGCGAAGACTAACGTCTCGCGGGCATTTTTTACGTTCAGCAGCGGATCAGGACCCCATCAACTCAGCCTTCACCAGCTTGGCTTGCTCGTCGGCGTGGTACGAAGAACGCACCAGCGGGCCCGAAGCGACGTTCTTGAAGCCCATCTTGTAACCTTCCTCGGCGAACCAGGCGAAGGTGTCCGGATGGACGAAACGCTGCACCGGCAAGTGGCTACGCGACGGTTGCAGATACTGACCGAGGGTCAGCATGTCGATGTCGTGTTCGCGCATGCGCTTCATGACTTCGATGACTTCTTCGTCGGTCTCGCCCAGACCCAGCATCAGGCCGGATTTGGTCGGAATGTGCGGCATCATCTGCTTGAAGCGTTGCAGCAGAGTCAGCGACCACTGGTAATCCGAACCCGGACGCGCTGCCTTGTACAGGCGCGGCACGGTTTCCAGGTTGTGGTTGAACACATCCGGTGGCTCGGCGGCAGTGATTTCCAGCGCGACGTCCATGCGGCCACGGTAGTCCGGGACCAGGGTCTCGAGCTGCACGTTCGGCGACAGTTTGCGGATTTCGCGGATGCAGTCGGCAAAGTGCTGGGCACCACCGTCGCGCAGGTCGTCGCGGTCAACCGAGGTGATCACCACGTACTTGAGCTTGAGGTCGGCGATGGCGATGGCCAGGCTTTCCGGCTCATTGACGTCCAGTGGCTTCGGACGACCGTGGCCAACGTCGCAGAACGGGCAGCGACGGGTGCAGATGTCACCCATGATCATGAACGTCGCGGTGCCGCCGGAGAAGCACTCACCCAGGTTCGGGCAGGAGGCTTCTTCGCAGACGCTGTGCAGCTTGTGCTTACGCAGCAGGCTCTTGATCCGGTCGACTTCCGGCGAAACCGGGATGCGTACACGAATCCAGTCAGGCTTCTTCGGCAGTTCGGTGGTCGGAATGATCTTTACCGGGATGCGTGCAACCTTCTCGGCGCCGCGCAGCTTGACGCCGGCTTCTACCTTGGGACGCGGGGCCGGGCGCTCGGTCACGTCGAGCGTCGGGATCATGGTTTGCACTGCATCAGTAGTCATATCAGTCGATTCCGCCCGTCAGGGTCGTCTGCTCAGCATAGTCGAGGTGTTTGACGAGCTGCGCACGCAGCCGGGCACTTACCTCGGCAAATTCAATCGATCCTGCGTGGTCGCTCAGCTGGGTCATCGCCAGCCCGGCATAGCCGCAGGGATTAATCCGTCGAAACGGTTCCAGGTTCATATCCACGTTCAGGGCCAGGCCATGAAAGGAACAACCGTGGCGAATCCGCAAACCCAGAGAAGCGATTTTCGCTCCATCGACATAGACGCCGGGAGCATCTGGCTTGGCCGCAGCGGTTACGCCGTAGCTGGCCAGCAGTTCAATCAGGCAAGCCTCCATGCGACTGACCAGATCACGCACGCCGAAACCCAGCTTGCGTACATCCAGCAACAGGTAAGCCACCAACTGGCCGGGCCCATGATAAGTCACCTGCCCGCCGCGATCGACCTGCACCACCGGGATATCTCCCGGCAGTAACAGGTGTTCGGCCTTGCCGGCCTGGCCCTGAGTGAACACCGGTGGGTGTTCGACGAGCCAGATTTCGTCGGCGGCATCGCTGCCGCGTTCGTTGGTAAAGCGTTGCATGGCATGCCAGACCGGCTCGTAAGCCATCTGGCCGAGCTCACGAAAGCCCAGCGTGCCCGGCATCACAACACCATGTGCACGAAGCCGGTCGCCCGCAGTTCGCTGTTGATGTTGTACAGCTGATCCTGATCGGTCGCGACGATGTGCAACTGAATCGTGGTGTATTTGCCGTTGCTGCTCGAACGCTCGTCGACACGCTCATCGTTGATCTTCGCGAATTTCTTCACGATTTCGATGATCTTGTCTTTGTGGCCAACCCCCGTGTCGCTGATCACCTTAACCGGATAATCAACCTGGGGAAATTCGATCTTTGGCGCCTTTACTTCGGTATCGGTCATGGCGTAACGGCCTCTTGAGCGCAAGCCGTGATAACGCGCATGGCCCCGCACCGGATCGGGGCGGGGCCATGCAGGTCAACACAAATCAGTTGAACAAGCCGTAGAAGAATAGACGGATGCTATCCCACATGCGGCGGAAGATACCACCCTCCTCGACGCCATCCAGAGCGATCAGGTCAGCGCTGTGCACGACCTTGTCTTCCAGTTTGACTTCGACTTTACCGATCACGTCGCCCTTGGCGATTGGCGCAACCAGTTGCGGGTTCATGGTCATGCTCGCAGCAAGCTTCTTCAGCTGGCCTTTTGGCAGGGTCATGGTCAGGTCTTCAGCCAGGCCGGCCTTGACTTGATTGGTGGTGCCTTTCCACACCGGGGCCTGAGCCAGTTCGGTGCCCTTCTGGTAGAAGGTCTGGGTTTCGAAGAAGCGGAAGCCGTAAGTCAAAAGCTTCTGGGTTTCAGCGGCGCGGGCCACTTCGCTGTTGGTGCCGAACACCACGGCGATCAGGCGCTGGCCATCACGTACAGCCGAGGACACCATGCAGTAGCCGGCTTCGTCGGTATGACCGGTTTTCAGACCGTCGACCGTCTTGTCGCGCCACAGCAGCAGGTTGCGGTTAGGCTGCTTGATGCCGTTCCAGAAGAACTCTTTCTGCGAGTAGATCGCGTAGTGAGCCGGGTCTTCATGGATGATCGCACGGGCCAGGATCGCCATGTCGTGAGCCGACGAGTAGTGCTCAGGGTTTGGCAGACCGGTCGGGTTCATGAAGTGGGTATTGGTCATGCCCAGATCAGTCACAGTCTTGTTCATCAGGTCGGCGAACGCATCTTCGCTGCCGGCGATGTGCTCGGACAGCGCGACGCTGGCGTCGTTGCCGGACTGGATGATGATGCCGTGCAGCAGGTCGCTGACGGTGACCTGCGAGCCAACCTTGATGAACATCCGCGAACCGCCAGTGCGCCAGGCGTTTTCGCTGACGGTCACCGGATCGTTTTCACCGATCTGGCCACGACGGATTTCCAGGGTCGCGATGTACGCGGTCATCAGCTTGGTCAGGCTGGCCGGTGGCAGACGCTGGTCGCCATTGTTCTCTACCAGCACGTTGCCGCTCGCGGCATCCATGAGTACGTAGGCTTTGGCGGCCAGTTGCGGTGGCGACGGCATCATCTCGGCCGCGAAGGCGGCTGGCGAGAGGAGCAGCGGGACTAGCAGACACAGGCGTTTGGCAAAGGTGGTGATGTTCATCCGTCTCTCGAAATCGCTAATGGAAACTGCCCTTGCGGACAAAATTTAATCAGATGACTTTCTAACGAGCCATCGCGTGTTCAGTTGCTCACTCCAGTCACCCTTGCCGGGCTTTTGTTCTTCGACGAGCCAACAACCTGATTCACCCCCCAATCGCTGGCGAATCGTCAATCAAGTTCTACGTGTTACTCGGTGACCACACTTGGCGAACCAAGGTTGGCCAGGCGCACGCTGTTCTGTACCTGGGCAATTTCACCCGGCGAACCGATCGGCCCCAGGCGCACCCGGTGCAGCGTCTGCTGATTGCGCACGATCGAGCTGATGAACACCGGAGCGCTCACCATCCCGCTGAGCTTCGACCTCAACAGCTCTGCAGCGTCCGGGTTGGCGAACGCGCCCACCTGCAGATACTGGCCAGACGCTGGTGCAGAAGCGTTTTTTTTTGCGCTCATCGGCACCGGAACGGTGTCAGAGGCATGTTGCTGCGGCGGTGGCGTCCACTGCTCGACGGTGCCGGCCGAGGCCGTAATCACCGGGGCGCTATTCTGCGCCACTTGCGGTTCGTTGAGCATCAGCGGCGCCGGACGCCCCTTGGCGGCCCAATATTGTTGCGGATCGATACCTTCGACCTTGACCCGTGCAGTGCCGGTTTCGGCGTAGCCGAGTTTCTTCGCCGCCGCATAGGACAGATCGATGATGCGGTCGGAGTAGAACGGCCCACGGTCATTGACCCGCAGAATCACTGTCCGATTGTTATCCAGGTTGGTCACCCGAACGTAACTTGGCAGTGGCAAGGTCTTGTGGGCTGCACTCATGCCGTACAGGTCGTAGACCTCGCCGTTGGCGGTGTTCTGACCATGAAACTTGGTGCCATACCAGGACGCCGTGCCGGAGGCGACGTAAGTCTTGGATTCCTGCAACGGGAAGTAAGTCTTGCCCAGCACGGTGTACGGGTTGGCCTTGTACGGGCCAGTGTGCAGGGTCGGCGTGGCATCCGGGATGCGCGACACATCGACGTCCCACCATGGCGCGCCGTCTTTATGCGCGCGATTGATGTCCAGGCCGGGCTGCGCCCGCACGGCGGTATTCGAGGTTTTCTGAGTCGGCGAACGGCTGGTCGAACAACTGGCGACCAGCACTGCCAACGCAGCGAATGCCACCAGCTTCAGGGGTTTACTGTTAGGCAATGCCTGCATTACTTGACGCCCCGTGCTTGTACCAGCTGTTCAGACAGTTGATGTACGGCCATGGCGTACATCACGCTGCGGTTATAACGCGTGATCGCGTAGAAATTCTTCAGGCCCATCCAGTATTCCGGGCCGTTATCGCCTTCGAGGCGAAATGCCGTAACCGGCATATCATCGCGCAGCGCATCATGACTTGACCAGCCCAGCGCCCGCAACTCTGAGACCGTCTTCGTCGGCTCGATGCCAGTGGTCAGGCCTTCATCGACCTGATCGCCACGGACATCGGCGCGGCTGACCACCGGCTCACCGGCAACCCAGCCGTGACGCTTGAAGTAGCTGGCGACGCTGCCGATCGCATCATCCGGGTTGTTCCAGATGTTGATGTGGCCGTCACCGTCGAAATCCACCGCGTAAGCGCGGAAGCTGCTCGGCATGAACTGCGGCAGGCCCATGGCCCCGGCGTACGAGCCTTTGAGGGTCAATGGGTCGACCTGTTCTTCGCGCGCCAGCAGCAGGAACTCACGCAGCTCCTTGCGGAAAAATTCGGCACGGGGAGGATAGTCGAAACCGAGCGTCGACAAGGCATCGATCACCCGGTAATTACCGGTATTACGTCCGAAAAAGGTTTCAACGCCGATGATCGACACGATGACTTGTGCCGGTACGCCGTATTCCTGCTCGGCACGGGCCAAAGTTGCCTCGTGCTGACGCCAGAAATCCACACCGCGGGCAATGCGCGCGTCGGTGATGAACATCGGCCGGTATTCTTTCCACTGCTTGACCCGTTCGGCGGGCCTTGAGATCGCATCGAGAATCGCCTGCTTGCGTTGAGCCTCGCGGAACACCGCCATCAGTTGCTCACCGGCGAAACCGTAGTCGCGGGTCATTTCACCGACGAATTCGGCCACCTGCGGCGAGCCTTCGTATTCGCCGGCCAGCGCTTCCTGCATGCTGCCCAGGAGGCCCATCAGGCCTACCACTGGCGCGCATCGAGTCGCCCAGCCACGCATTACTTGCATTGCACTCTTCACCTTATTCAAACCTGTGCGATCCACTTGCGATGGGTATGGATCGACATCAAAACCCCAAACGCTGACAGCAGCGTCACCAGCGAAGTTCCTCCGTAGCTAATGAACGGCAACGGCACCCCTACAACCGGCAACAGGCCACTGACCATACCGATGTTGACGAAAACGTAAACAAAAAACGTCATGGTCAAGGCACCGGCGAGCAATTTGCCGAACAGCGTTTGCGCCTGGGCGGTGATCACCAGTCCCCGGCCAATCAGCAGCAAATAGATCAGCAACAAAGCACAAATGCCCACCAGGCCGAACTCTTCGCCAAGCACCGCAATGATGAAGTCGGTATGGCTTTCCGGCAGGAAGTCCAGGTGCGACTGGGTGCCGAGCAGCCAGCCCTTGCCGAATACGCCGCCGGAACCGATCGCGGCTTTCGACTGAATGATGTTCCAGCCGGTGCCCAGCGGATCGCTTTCCGGGTCGAGGAAGGTCAGGATTCGCTGTTTCTGGTAGTCGTGCATGATGAAAAACCACATCGCCACCGACACCGGGACCGCCGCCGCCAGCACGCTGAGAATCCAGCGCCAGCGCAGCCCACCCATGAACAGGACAAACGCACCGCCCGCCAGAATCAGCAGCGAAGTGCCGAGATCGGGCTGACGCACGATCAGCGCGAACGGCACACCGATCAGCATCAGGCTGATGCCGACATGCTTGAGTTGCGGCGGCAGCGTACGCTTGGACAAATACCAGGCAATGGTCGCCGGCATCAGGATCTTCATGAATTCCGAGGGCTGGAAGCGGATCACCCCGGGGATATTGATCCAGCGTGTGGCGCCCATGGCGTTGTGGCCCATGATGTCCACCACCAACAGCAGCACCACGCCGATCACATAGCCGAGCGGCACCCAACGCGCCATGAAACGCGGCTCGAACTGGGCGATGATAATCATCGAGACCAGACCGATACCGAACGAAGTGGCCTGTTTGGCCAGCAGGTCCCAGCTCTTGCCACTGGCGGAATACAGCACGAACAGGCTGCCGGCGGCGAGGATCAGCAGCAGGATCAGCAACGGTCCGTCGATATGCAGTCTTTGCAGCAGCGTCGCGCGGCGACGCATCACATCCTCACTGGAGAGCATGCGATCAAAGTTATTCATCACGGGCCGTAGCCTCCGCACTGATTGGGCTGGCGTATTCGGCCTTCAAGCGTCCGTCCTGATCGAGCAGCCAGGCGTCCATGACCTGACGTACGACGGGAGCAGCAACCCCGGAGCCGGACTCACCGTTTTCGACCATCACCGATACAACGATTTTCGGGTCATCAGCCGGGGCAAAACCGACGAACAAGGCGTGGTCGCGGTGACGCTCCTGAACCTTGGAGCGGTCATATTTCTCGCCCTGCTTGATCGCAACGACCTGAGCGGTACCCGACTTGCCGGCAATCCGGTATTGCGCGCCGATGGCGGCTTTGCGCGCGGTACCGCGCGCACCGTGCATCACCTGCTGCATGCCGTGGTTGACCTTGGTCCAGTCCGACGGGTCGCGCAGGATAATGTCCGGCATCGGGTTTTCATCCACCGGCTTCACCCCTTCCAGGGATTTGGCCAGGTGCGGGCGGTTCCAGATGCCTTTGTTGGCGACCAGCGCCGTGGCTTGGGCCAGTTGCAGCGGGGTCGATTGCATATAGCCCTGGCCGATCCCGAGGATCAGGGTTTCGCCAGGGAACCACGCCTGCTTGCGCGTCGCCCGCTTCCATTCGCGGGACGGCATCAGGCCGGGGGATTCCTCGAACATGTCGAGCGAGACCTTCTGGCCGATGCCGAACTTGTTCATGTACGCCGACAGCCGATCGATGCCGAGCTTGTGCGCCAGGTCATAGAAATAGGTGTCGTTGGACCGCATGATCGCCGTATCGAGGTCGACGAAGCCGTCACCGGTGCGGTTCCAGTTACGGTATTTGTGATCATAGTTCGGCAGCATGTAGTAGCCCGGGTCGAACACCCGGCTGGATGCCGTCACCACCCCGGAATCGAGGCCGGCAATCGCCACCGCCGGTTTGATCGTCGAGCCCGGCGGATACAGGCCGCGCAGCACGCGGTTGAACAGCGGCCGGTCGATGGAATCACGCAACTCGGCATAGGCCTTGAAGCTGATCCCGGTGACGAACAGGTTCGGGTCGAAACTCGGCTGGCTGACCATCGCCAGCACTTCGCCGGTCTTCGGATCCAGCGCCACCACTGCGCCGCGACGTCCGCCCAATGCTGCCTCGGCCGCTTCCTGCAATTTGATGTCCAGACTGAGGACGATGTCCTTGCCGGGAATCGGGTCGGTGCGTTTGAGTACCCGCAACACGCGGCCGCGAGCGTTGGTCTCGACTTCTTCGTAACCGACCTGACCGTGCAATTCCGGCTCGTAGAAACGTTCGATGCCGGTTTTGCCGATGTGATGGGTGCCGCTGTAGTTGACCGGATCGAGGCTCTTCAGCTCTTTCTCGTTGATCCGCCCCATATAGCCCACCGAGTGCGCAAAGTGCGCACCCTGCGGGTAGTGACGAACCAGCTGCGCAACCACTTCCACACCGGGCAGACGGAACTGGTTCACCGCGATGCGGGCGATCTGCTCTTCGGTCAGCTCGAACAGGATCGGTACCGGCTCGAACGGCCGGCGCCCCTGGCGCATGCGCTTCTCGAAGATCACCCGGTCCTCGGGCGTCAGCTCCAGCACTTCGACGATGACGTCGAGCACTTGCTGCCAGTCGCCGGAGCGCTCGCGGGTCATGCTCAGGCTGAAGCTTGGCCGGTTGTCTGCCACCACCACGCCGTTGCGGTCGAAAATCAGCCCGCGCGTTGGTGGAATCGGCTGCACGTGGACGCGGTTGTTCTCCGACAGTGTCGAGTGGTACTCGTACTGAATCACCTGCAAGTAATACAGCCGCGCGATCAGCACGCCGATCAACAGCATGATCGCAATGGCCCCGAACACGACGCGGCTACGCACCAGGCGTGCGTCCTTTTCGTGGTCCTTGATGCGGATCGGCTGAGACATGAGGGCTAGATTACTTGTGGTAAGGGTGACCGGACAGCACGGTCCAGGCACGGTACAACTGTTCGCCGATCAGGATCCGCACCAGCGGGTGCGGCAACGTCAGCGGCGACAAGGACCAGCGCTGATCGGCACGGGCACAGACTTCCGGCGCCAGCCCTTCCGGGCCACCGACCATGAAATTGACCGTGCGCGAATCCAGCCGCCAGCGGTCGAGTTCGACCGCAAGCTGCTCGGTGCTCCAGGGTTTGCCATGGACTTCCAGCGTGACGATCCGCTCGTTCGGCCCGACCTTGGCCAGCATGGCTTCGCCTTCCTGGCGGATGAAACGGGCCACGTCGGCATTCTTGCCACGGGTGTTGAGCGGTATTTCCACCAGTTCCAGCGCCAGCTCGGACGGAAGACGCTTGGCATATTCATGCCAGCCTTCTTCCACCCACTTGGGCATGCGTGAACCGACGGCGATCAGGCGCAGTCGCACAGCAATCCCTTACAGCTGGTCTTTGTTGAGCTTGGTGAAATGCTCGTGGGTGTTTTCCGGGCTGTGGTGCTTGGCATCCGCCGCACGACTTTGCTCGGCACCGGCCCACAGGCGCTCCAGGTCGTAGAACTGACGTGCCGAGGCAGTCATCATGTGCACTATCACCAGGTCCAGGTCCAGCAGCACCCAGTCGCTGTCGCCCTTGCCTTCTTCGCCCAGCGGCTTGGCGCCCTGCTTTTTGACTTCTTCGCGAACCTTGTCGAGCATCGCGTTGATCTGGCGGTTGGACGTACCGGTGGCGATGATCATGTAGTCAGTGATGCTCTGCTTGTCGCGAACATCGATGATCTGGATGTCTTGTGCCTTGACGTCTTCCAGCGCAGCTACGGCCAGCTTGACCAGTTCGTCGCCCTTCAGCGGCTCGTTGGTGTTGACCGGCTCTGGCAGCGGGGCGCTCTTGAATGTGCCTTTGCGCTTTACTTTGGTTTGGTCTTTGTCAGTCATATAAAACTCGTTTTGCTCATATATTCGGCGGCTTGGCGATACGTGGATTCGTATCAGTGAAGCACGCCTTGCTCAGTTCGACGCACGATACAGACCGTGCGCATCGATGTAGGCCAGGACCGCGTCGGGCACCAGGAAACGTACCGACTTACCGCTGGCCAGCAGTTGACGGATCTGGGTGGCGGAAACCGCGAGCGGTGTCTGCCAGACGAATGCAATCTGTCCGCTCGGCCCTTTCAGGGCCAGCGGGTCGCTCACCGAACGCGCTGCCAGCAGGTTGCGCAAGGCATCCGGCGGTTCGCTGTCGGCGTCCGGGCGCTGTAGCACCAGGATGTGGCAATGCTGGAGCAACTCTTCCCAGCGATGCCAAGTGGGCAGGCCGCAAAATGCGTCCCAGCCCAAAAGCAGAAAAACCTGGGTCTCGGCGGGCATTTCAGCGCGCATCGACTCCAGGGTATCAATGGTGTAGGACGGTTTGTCCCGCTGCAGTTCGCGGGCGTCCACCACCAGCGGAGGCACTCCGGCCACCGCACACTCGACCATTGCCAACCGATCCTGCGCCGACACCTGCGGCGTACCGCGATGTGGCGGCCGCGCATTCGGCATCAGGCGCAACTCGTCGAGCGCCAACGCTTCGGCGACTTCCAGCCCACCACGCAAATGGCCGATGTGCACCGGGTCGAACGTCCCGCCCAAGACACCAATGCGTCGCGGACGGGTTTCGCTGCCGGGCTGCGGCGCTGTCAGGACGAGGTCGGACAAGTCAGACCGTCGCCTGGCCGCGCAACTGGCCATCACCGACCACGATGTACTTCTCGCAGGTCAATCCTTCGAGACCCACCGGGCCGCGGGCGTGCAGCTTATCAGTAGAAATGCCGATCTCGGCACCCAATCCGTATTCAAATCCATCGGCAAAGCACGTCGGGGTGTTGATCATCACCGACGCCGAGTCGACTTCCGCCACGAACCGGCGGGTGTCGGCGAGGTTTTCGCTGACGATCGAGTCGGTGTGATGGGAGCCGTAATGGTTGATGTGTTCGATGGCCTGATCCAGACCGTCGACCACGCGAATCGACAGAATCGGCGCCAGGTACTCGGTGCCCCAGTCTTCTTCGCTGGCCGCAACGGCATCAATAATCGCCCGGGTGCGTTCGCAGCCACGCAGCTCGACGCCTTTTTCGCGGAACTGGGCAGCCATCGACGGCAGGAAATCCTTGGCAACAGTCTGATCGACCAGCAGCGTCTCCATCGCACCGCAGATGCCATAACGATAAGTCTTGGCGTTGAAGGCGATGCGCTGGGCTTTCGGCAGATCGGCGTGCGCGCTGACGTAAACGTGGCAGATGCCGTCCAGGTGCTTGATCACCGGCACACGGGCATCGCGACTGATGCGCTCGATCAGGCCACGGCCACCGCGCGGCACGATGACATCGACGTACTCGGGCATGGTGATCATCGCGCCAACGGCGGCACGGTCGGTGGTTTCGACCACTTGCACCACGGCGGCGGGCAATTCAGCCTCGGCCAGACCACGCTGAATGCACGCGGCAATCGCGCGGTTGGAGTGAATCGCCTCGGAGCCGCCGCGCAGGATCGTCGCGTTGCCGGACTTCAGGCACAGGCTGGCGGCATCGATGGTCACGTTCGGCCGGGACTCGTAGATGATCCCGATCACGCCCAGCGGCACGCGCATCTTGCCGACCTGAATCCCCGACGGACGGAAGCTCATGTCGCGGATCGCACCGACCGGATCCGGCAACGCAGCCACCTGACGCAGGCCGACGATCATGCCGTCGATACGCGCCGGGGTCAGTTCCAGACGCTCCAGCAATGCCGGCTCCAGACCATTGGCGCGACCGGCAGCCAGATCCTGTTCATTGGCTGCAGCAAGCTCGGCGCGCGCAGCGTCGAGGGCATTGGCAGCAGCCTGCAAGGCGCGGTTTTTCTGCGCGGTGCTGGCACGGCCGATGACCCGCGAAGCTTCGCGGGCGGCGCGACCCAATCGGGTCATGTAGTCAAGAACGGACTCAGTCATGGTCTGCTGGGGTCTTGGCAAAGAGGAAAGCGGCAGATTATAGCTGTCGCGTCCCGGGACTAACAGCGGTGACGGGCGGATGGTCAAAATGAGCCGCGAATCGCCGACGTTCAGGCGTAATTAAGCCGCGCATTGTTATCATCACGACCTCTTCAGCCTGGATAAACCTTGTCTGCCATGTCCAACCTGACTGTTCGCTCCCACGCCGAACGCCTGCCGCTGGGGCTCCCGGACGCTTTTTTTGACCGGGACGCCCAAGTGCTGGCCAGAGAATTACTCGGTAAAGTCATCCGTCATCGCGTCGGCGATCTGTGGCTCAGCGCGCGGATCATCGAAACGGAAGCGTATTACTGCGCGGAAAAAGGCAGCCACGCGTCCCTCGGCTACACGGAAAAGCGTAAGGCTTTGTTTCTGGATGGCGGCCACATTTATATGTATTACGCCCGTGGCGGCGATTCGCTGAACTTCAGCGCGCAAGGGCCGGGCAATGCCGTATTGATCAAATCGGCCTATCCGTGGGTCGATGAAGTCAGCGGGCCGGCGAGTCTGGCGCAGATGCTGGTGAATAATCCGGATGCGCAGGGCCGACCGCGGCCGTCGCAAAAGCTCTGCGCAGGGCAGACATTGCTGTGCAAAGCGCTGGGCTTGAAGGTGCCGGTGTGGGACGCCAAGCGTTTCGATCATGAACTACTTCTGGTAGATGACACCGGCCCGGCGCCCTCGCAGATTATTCAAACCACGCGACTGGGCATTCCCCACGGTCGTGATGAACACCTGATGTACCGCTTCGTCGATGCCACTTATGCGCAATGGTGCACGCGGAACCCGCTGCGGCGCGGTCAGGTCGAAGGCCGGGATTATTTCCTGCTGTAAACACACACCCGCGTAGGAGCTGCCGAAGGCTGCGATCTTTTGATCTTTTGAAAAGCAAAGATCGCAGCCTTCGGCAGCTCCTACAGGGGGATCATCAATGGTTTGGAGTTTGTTGGTATGGGCCCATGGCTCGATAGCGTAACCGGTTGGCTGGCAGCCAACCCGCAGTGGCTGGCCGCCGCGGTATTTATCGTCGCGTGCGTGGAATGCCTGGCGATTGCCGGTTTGATCGTGCCCGGCACGGTGTTGTTGTTTGCCGTGGCGGTACTGGCCGGCAGTGGCGCACTATCGTTGAGCGAAACCCTGCTGCTGGGCTTCCTCGGCGGGATTCTCGGCGATTTGATCTCGTATTTCCTTGGCCGCCACTTCCACCAGAACATCCGGCGCCTGCCAGGCTTGCGCCATCACCCGGAATGGATGGCCGGCGCCGAAAGCTATTTCCAGCGTTATGGCATCGCCAGCCTGTTGGTCGGGCGTTTTATCGGTCCATTACGGCCGATGCTGCCGATGGTTGCCGGCATGTGCGACATGCCCTTCCCGCGTTTCGCCGCCGTCAGTTTGCTGGCCGCCGCCGGCTGGAGCCTCGCTTATCTGCTGCCAGGCTGGGCCACGGGCGCGGCGATCCGTTTGCCGCTGCCGGAAGGTTTCTGGCTGCAAGCCGGAATTGTCGCGGCGAGCATCGCCGTCATGGTCGGTCTGAGTGTCAACAGCAGCCTGCGCCGCCATCGCCGCGCAACGATCTGGATCAGCAGCATGAGCCTGCTGATTCTGATCGGTCTGTTCAGTGGCTACCCGTACCTCACCGCGCTCGACCAAGGCGTGATGACGCTGGTGCAGGAACATCGCCAGCCGATGCTCGATGAAATCGCCGTGACGTTCACCCTTATCGGCGAATTCCGCAACATGCTGATGTTCAGCGCCCTGCTCACCGGTCTGTTGCTGCTGTGCCGGCAATGGCGCCAGGCAATTTTCGCCGGCGGCGTGTTGCTCTGCACAGCGCTGCTGAACACCGGCACCAAGATGTTTTTCGCCCGGGTTCGCCCGGAAGTGCTGAGCGATCCGCTGACCAGTTACAGCATGCCCAGCGGCCACGCTTCCGGCTCGTTTGCGCTGTTTCTGGTACTGGCTGTTCTGGCGGGCCGCGGGCAACCGCCGCGCATGCGCCTGACCTGGCTGTTTGTCGGTTGCATTCCGGCGCTGTCGATTGCCTTGTCGCGGGTTTATCTGGGGGCGCATTGGCCGACGGACATCCTCGCCGGGGCGATGTTGGCGGCGTGCGTATGTGCGGCGGGGTTGTGGCTGAGCCAGCGTAAACAGCCACTCAATGCCATGCCGTTCAAGGTCTGGTGGCTGATTTTGCCGGCGCTGGTGGTGTTGTTCAGTCTGTTTGTGTTTCGGCATTTGCCAAACACGATGTTGCGTTACGCGTATTGAACGTCAAAAGATCGCAGCCTTCGGCAGCTCCTACATGTGTTCATGTGTTCGTCATGCAGGAGCTGCCGAAGGCTGCGATCTTTTACGATGTTTCAGGCAAACAGCTCGCCCTGCAGCTCATCGAGCAGCGCCTGGATCGCATCCAGTCGCTGCTGCGGATCGTCGAGCTGCAGCAGGTCGATCTTGTCTTCTTCGGCGAACGGCAACAGATACGCAAGCTGATTGGCCAGTGACTGCTGGCCGAGCGCTTCGGTGCCCATGTTCAAGGCTTCAACCATCGGGTGTTCCGCCAACGCTTTGAGCAGCGCAACCAGGTCGGCGTCTTCGTCCTGCAGCGGTTGCTCGGGCTCTTCGTCGAGCCACTCGACGTCGGCGAGGATCAACTGATCGCGCTGCACTTCAGTGCGCAATACATTGAAACGCCGCCCGCCCTGCACGCGAATTCCCAGCAGGCCGTTGTCCTGCTGCTGGAAATCGGTGATTCGCGCCTCGCAGCCGACCAGTGCATACCCTTCCGGCGCCAGCCCGACTTCGCTGCCTTCAAGAATGCACACCACGCCGAAGCCACCGCCCTGCTTCATGCAGCGGCCGATCATGTCCAGGTAGCGCGCTTCGAAGATCTGCAAGTCGAGGTTGCAGCCGGGAAACAGCACTGTGTTCAGCGGGAAAAGCGGCAGACTCATAGACATTTCCTTACACCACCATCGACACCGCCAACGGCAGGAACACCGCCGTGGCCACGCCCATCAGACTCATTGCCAGCGCCGCGAAGGCACCGCATTCATCGCTCTCCTGCAACGCCACCGAGGTGCCGACGGCGTGTGCGGTCATGCCCAGCGCCATGCCGCGGGCTTCGGGACTGCTCACGCCGAGGCGAGTCAGCAGCGCCGGGCCGAAGATCGCCCCGATCACCCCGGTGATCAACACGAACACCGCTGCCAGCGCCGCGACGCCACCGATCTGTTCGGCCACCAGCATTGCGATCGGCGAGGTTACCGACTTCGGCGCCATGGTCATCAGAATCATGTGATCAGCGCCAAACCACCAGCCCAGCAATACGCCCATGCCGGTCGCCACTACTCCGCCTATCACCAGCGTAGTAAAAATCGGCCAGAACAATTGGCGAATACGCCGCAGGTTGAGGTACAGCGGCACCGCCAGCGCCACGGTGGCCGGGCCGAGCAGAATACTGAGGATCTCGGTGCTCTTGCGGTACTCGGCGTAGGTCAGGCCGCAGCCGACCAACACACCGATCACCAACAGCATGGAGACCAGCACCGGTTGCAGAAAGATCCAGCGGGTTTTCTCGAACGCTGCCAGCACCAGTTGATAGGCACCGAGGGTGATGCCGATGCCGAACAGCGGGTGATGGATAACCGAAGCCCAGGCACCTTGCCAGTCGAAGAGCATCAGGATTCCTCCGACCGGTGCGCGTGACGCTTGACCATGCGTTGCATCAGCACGCCGGCAAAGGCCATCGACAGGATCAGCGACACCACCAACGCGCCGACAATCGCCCAGAAATCGGCCGCGATCGCCGTGGCATATACCATCACGCCGACGGCCGGAGGCACCAGCAGCAGCGGTAGATAACGCAACAGACTGCCGGCCGCGAGGTTCAGCGGCTCGCCGACTTCACCGCGAACAATCAGGAAAATCAGCAACAACAGCAGACCGATGATCGGCCCCGGCAGCACTGGCAACAACACGTGATTGAGCGCCGTGCCGAGCAATTGAAACAGCACCAGCATGGTCAGGCCTCGTAACAACATCCGACTTCTCTCCCCGTCTCTCTCCCGTTCATCGCCCGCATTATAAGCACGCCTGCGCTATGGATCGGCATTCGCCAAAAGCATGGTCGGTTGACCGGAGCAAATCGCCATGATGATCTACAGTGGTTCGCAGGGCGGTCAAATCCCCCACCTGAAAAACTATAAAATCGATGAACCCAAGGAGAGTCTCAATGCCCTATGTTCCCGTTGCAGAGCTCAAAGATTATGTCGGCAAGGAACTCGGACGTTCCGAATGGCTCACCATCGACCAGGAGCGTATCAACCTGTTCGCCGAAGCCACCGGGGATTATCAGTTCATTCACGTCGACCCGGTCAAAGCCGCGCAAACGCCATTTGGCAGCACCATTGCCCACGGCTTCCTGTCGTTGTCGCTGATCCCCAAACTGATGGAAGACATCCTGATCCTGCCGCAAGGCGTGAAGATGGTGGTCAACTATGGTCTGGACAGTGTGCGTTTCATCCAGCCAGTGAAGGTCAATTCGAAAGTTCGCCTGAAGGTCGATCTGGGTGAAGTGACCGAGAAAAAACCCGGCCAGTGGCTGCTCAAAGCGACCGCAACGCTGGAGATAGAAGGCTCGGAAAAACCGGCCTACATCGCCGAGCCGTTGTCGCTCTGCTTCGTCTGATCGTTCCGGATGCGAAGCAGCGCACGCTGTTTCGCGTCATGTCTCTATTTATGCGACGCATAGCTGCGGCATACTCGGTCGCCTAATTGCCCGGATCCCGCTATGCGCTCACTCGCTTCTCTTGCACCCATTGCCCTGACCCTGATGCTCACCGCTTGCGGCGACGGCGAATCGCTGTTGCCACCGGATGCGCGCCTGCCCGACGGCGGACGCTATCGCGGTGAACTGGTCGATGGCTTGCTGCAAGGTCAGGGGCGCGTCGACTACCCCAATGGCAGTTGGTACGCCGGTCAGTTCGACAAGGGCCAATGGCATGGTCAGGGCGAATGGCACGGCAGCAATGGCGAGGTCTATCGCGGCCAGTTCCAGCAAGGTCTGTTCGACGGTCAGGGCAGCCTGACCACCAACGCCAGCAGTTACACCGGCGGTTTCAAGCAGGGCCGGCGTGACGGCGAAGGCACCCTGAAAGAAAACGCCATGACCTACCGGGGCGAGTTCAAGGCTGATCAGTATTCCGGGCTCGGTCGCCTGGAGATGGACGACGGCAGCTCCTACCAAGGCCAGTTCGCCCACGGCAAACCCAACGGCGAAGGCCAACGCGGCGATTCCAGCGGCAACTCGTTCACCGGGCATTTCGTCAACGGTCAGCTGGAGGGCAACGGCACCTTCAACAGCGCCGACGGCGACATCTATGTCGGTGGCTTCAAGAACAACCAGTTGCACGGCAAGGGTCGCTACGAAAACGCTGACGGCGATGTCTGGCTTGGCCAGTTCAAAGAAGGCGCGCTGACCGGCAAGGGCGAATTGATCGGCGCCGACGGCAGCCATTACATCGGCTCGTTCAGCGACTGGCGCTTCAGCGGCCCGGGCCGTTTGAACCTGTCTGACGGCAGTTTCTACATCGGCGGTTTCGACAACGACAGTTATTCCGGGCGCGGCACATTGGTGCTGACCGATGGCAGCGTCATGAGCGGCAGCTGGATCAACGGCCAGCGTGTACGCGATGCCGATGGCAAGTTGCTGCCCGACACGCTGGAACTCGGTCTGCTCGCCCAAGGCCGCTTGCTTGACGATGCACTCGCGGCGATCCCGGCTTCGACCCCGGCGGTCGAGTTGTACACCCTGACCCTTGGCGGCGACGGCAAGCAAAGCGTATTCCTGCGTGAATCCGACTACGTCGCCAACATGCTCAACACACGCTTCGGCGCTTACGGCCAGATCCGGCTGGTCAACCACCGCGATCACCTCGGCGACCGGCCGATGGCCACCCGCGAGAACCTGCGCCGCGCCGCACAAACCCTCGCCGAGCGCAGTGGCCCGGAAGATTTGTTGTTCATCTACCTGACCAGCCACGGCACCGCCGAACATGAACTGGTCCTCGACCAGCCGCGCATGGAACTGGCCGACCTGCCCGCCGACGAACTCGCCGCCGTGCTGGCACCGCTGAAAAACCGTGACAAGATCATCGTCATTTCATCCTGCTACTCCGGCGGTTTCATCCCGGCACTGAAAGACGAACGCACGTTGATCATGACCGCCTCGCGCGCCGACCGGGTGTCCTTCGGCTGTTCGGAAGAAGCCAACTTCACCTACTTCGGCGACGCGCTGTTCGCCCAGGCGCTGAACCAGACCGATGATCTGGAGCAAGCCTTCAAACTGGCCAAGGCCACCGTTGCCGAGCGCGAGCTGGCGGACAATTTCGAAGCCTCGGAGCCGCAGATCTGGGCGCCGAAAACCGTGCTGTCGCACTGGCAACTGCTGCGTAAACAGCAAGCAAGAAAAGCTTTGCAAAGTGCTGCATTGAACGACGGAGCGATAAAGAGCAACTAAGCTGAACAGTATCAAGGGAGAGACACTATGTACTTGACGCCTCAGCACGTATTGCTTGCCGGAGCCACCGGTTTGACCGGTGAACATCTACTCGACCGTTTGCTCAACGAGCCAACGATTTCTCGCGTGCTCGCCCCTTCGCGTCGACCATTGGCCGAACATCCGCACCTGGAAAACCCGGTCGGCGATCCGCAGGCGTTTCTGCCGCAACTCAGTGGCCGTGTCGATATCGCCTACTGCTGCCTCGGTACCACGATCAAACAGGCCGGCTCGGAAGCGGCGTTTCGCGCGGTGGATCTGGACATGGTCGTGGCGTTTGCCAAGCGCGCGCGGGAAATGGGCGCACGGCATCTGATTGTGATCAGTGCGATTGGCGCGGATCCAAAATCATCGGTTTTCTACAATCGGGTCAAAGGCGAAATGGAGCAGGCCTTGCGTGCGCAGGACTGGCCGCAACTGACCATTTGCCGGCCATCGCTGTTATTGGGTGAACGCACGGAGCCGCGTCTGGCCGAGCAACTGGCCGGGCCGCTGTCGAAGCTGATTCCGGGTAAATACCGTGGCATCGAGGCCTGCCAATTGGCACGGGCGATGTGGCGGTTGGCGCTGGAAGAGCAGGACGGGGTTCGGGTGATTGAGTCGGATGATTTGCGCAAGCTCGGCAAATAATCTTCCGCCGCATGATCGTTCCCACGCTCTGCGTGGGAATGCAGCCACGGACGCTCTGCGTCCCAAAGCGTGACGCAGAGCGTCACCGGAGGCGTTACCACGCGGAGCGTGGGAACGATCTGTCTAACTACAATCCGCCTGTTGCCTGAAAACTAACGCCGATCACCGTCAGCAATGACAACGGCAACAACAGCGTATCGAGCAACGCACTCCCCGGCAGATCCACACCCGGATTGCTCGGCGCTTCAGCCCCAAACCGATCCATCGCGCAACACCCGCCATTCATTGCATACAAATCCAGCCGCGTCCCGGAATACACCACCGGCGCTCCCGGTTTGGCTGCATCCAGCGTGCGCGCGGTGGCGCACCCGCTCATCAATAACGCCAGCCCGATCACCAGCAGCTTATTCATCACTGCTCAGATGATGCTCACCCCAACGCGGCAGCATGTCTTGGGGAATGCCCAGCAGATTGAGAATCCGCGCCACGACGAAATCGATCAGGTCATCGATGGTCTGCGGCTGGTGATAGAAACCCGGCGAGGCCGGCAGAATGGTCACGCCCATGTTCGACAGCTTGAGCATGTGCTCCAGATGAATGCTCGAATACGGCGCCTCGCGCGGCACCAGAATCAACTGGCGACGCTCCTTCAAAGTGACATCTGCGGCGCGCTCGATCAGGTTGTTGCAGGCGCCGGTGGCAATGGCCGACAACGTGCCCGTCGAACATGGCACCACCACCATCGCTGCCGGCGCGCCGCTGCCCGAGGCCACCGGCGACATCCAGTCTTCCTTGCCGTACACGCGGATCTGCCCGGCGGCCGCCCCGGTGTATTCGGTGAGGAACGCCTGCATCATCTGCGGCTTGGGCGGCAGCGTGACATCGGTCTCGGTGGCCATCACCAGTTGTGCAGCCTTGGAGATCAGAAAGTGCACTTCGCGATCTTCACGCACCAGGCAATCGAGCAGGCGCAGACCGTACTGTGCGCCGGACGCGCCGGTCATCGCCAGTGTGATGCGTTCGGGGCCATTGCTCTCAAAACGAGTGTTCATTGCAGCGCCTCGGCGAGTTTGCCGTGCAGGCCGCCGAAGCCGCCGTTGCTCATGATCACCACGTGTGTGCCGGGCTGAGCCTGACTCTTCACGCGTTCGATGATGCCTTCCAGCGAATCGCTGACAATCGATGGCCCGGTGCACAACGCGGCGGTGCCGGCCAGGTCCCAGCCGAGGTTGGCCGGGGCGTACCAGATCACCTGGTCGGCATCGACCACGCTGTCCGGCAAACCGTCACGGTGGGCGCCGAGTTTCATCGAGTTGGAGCGCGGTTCGATGATGGCGATCAGCGGAGCGTCGCCGATGCGTTTGCGCAAACCATCGAGGGTGGGGGCAATAGCGGTCGGGTGGGGGGCGAAGTCGGCGTAGATGGTGATGCCGCGTACTTCAGCGACTTTCTCCATGCGCCGTTTGACGTTCTTGAATGCGCTCAAGCCTGCGATGCCCATCGATGGCACTACACCCACGTGACGCGCAGCCGCCAGAGCCGCCAAGGCGTTGGCAACGTTGTGCTGACCGGTCACCTCCCATACGACGGTGCCTAGCGACACGCCTTCGAACATCCCTTCGAAGGCCGACCGTCTTCGCTGAGCAGTTTGTCCTGCCACTGACCGCCGGCACCGGCGGTCTGCACCGGGGTCCAGCAGCCCATTTCAATCACTCGCTGCAACGCCGGCTCGGTAGTCGGGTGGATAACCAGGCCTTCACTCGGGATGGTCCGCACCAAGTGATGGAATTGCCGCTCGATTGCCGGCAGATCCGGGAAGATGTCAGCATGATCAAACTCAAGGTTGTTGAGGATCGCAGTGCGTGGGCGGTAGTGAACGAATTTCGAGCGCTTGTCGAAAAACGCGCTGTCGTATTCGTCGGCCTCGATCACGAAGAACGGCGTACCGCCCAGACGTGCGGACACCGAGAAGTTCTGCGGTACACCGCCGATCAGGAAACCCGGGCTCATGCCGGCGTGTTCCAGCACCCAGGCGAGCATGCTGCTGGTGGTGGTTTTGCCGTGGGTGCCGGCGACGGCCAGCACCCAGCGACCTTGCAGCACGTGATCGGCCAGCCACTGCGGGCCGGAAACGTACGGCAGGCCTTTGTTCAGCACATACTCCACCGCCGGGTTGCCGCGGGACATGGCGTTGCCGATCACCACCAGATCCGGTGCCGGATCGAGCTGCGCCGGGTCGTAACCTTGCGTCAGTTGAATGCCTTGGGCTTCAAGCTGCGTGCTCATCGGTGGATAGACGTTGGCGTCGGAGCCGGTCACGTGATGGCCCAGCTCTTTGGCCAGCACCGCCATCGAGCCCATGAAAGTCCCGCAGATACCCAGAATATGAATGTGCATAGTCGACCTCGTAAAACATGGCCGCAGGTTAGCGTAGGGAGGGGGAAATCGCACTCTTTAGGTGAGGGGCGGGGTGGCTGGGCCGTAACATCTCGACTCGACTGCAGACTACCGCCCTCACCCCCGCCCTCTCCCCGAGGGCGAGGGAGCCCTCCTCCGTCCCTTTCCAAGCCTGAGTTCGGCGCGATCTTTCAGGTCCGCGGTAGTTGTCAGAACTCCACGGGCCTAGCCCAATCTCGTCGTGCGTTGCGTCGGGTCTGCGTCGCTGCTACCCACCCGCCTCTCGCTGCGCTTTGCACTCGGCCTCCGTTCGC
>NZ_LIGE01000008.1 GCF_001297015.1 Pseudomonas sp. RIT-PI-r
ACAACTTCAACCACTTGCGCTTCAGATCTCTCTGCAGCGGGAGGCGAATTCTACAGCGTTACACGCTGCTGTCAACACCTCTTTTTCAACTTCCTTTCTGGCTTCGATGAACTGAAGCAACCTGCTGTCGAAACCTACATAACTCATTGAATCTCAAGGAGTTTTCCGTTTCGACTGCGCCGGAAGTGGGGCGAATTATAGACATCTCAAATCTGCCGTCAACACCTATTTTCATAAATCTGTCACATCGGTCAAAAAAGCCCGAAAACATGAAGGCCGACCCCAAGGGGTCGGCCTTCTTTGCCCTGCCCTTCTACTTACAAGCTAGGGAACGCGAATTGCGAAGCCTCGTGGCTCGCACGCTGCGGCCAGCGCTGAGTGATCGCCTTGCGACGGGTATAGAAGCGCACACCGTCCGGACCGTACGCGTGCAGATCGCCGAACAGCGAACGCTTCCAGCCGCCGAAGCTGTGGTAAGCCACCGGCACCGGCAGCGGCACGTTGACGCCAACCATGCCGACTTCGATCTCATCACAGAACAGACGCGCAGCTTCACCGTCACGGGTGAAGATGCAGGTGCCGTTGCCGTATTCGTGATCGTTGATCAGTTGCATGGCCTCTTCCAGGCTGTTCACACGAACGATGCACAGTACCGGACCGAAGATCTCTTCTTTATAGATGCGCATCTCCGGGGTGACGTTGTCGAACAGGCAGCCACCGAGGAAGAAGCCCTCTTCATGACCCGCCACGCTGAACCCACGACCGTCGACCACCAGGGTCGCGCCCGCTGCCACGCCGTCATCCACATAACCGCTGACCTTGTCGCGCGCCTGTCCGGTCACGAGTGGGCCCATGTCCAGACCGCACGATGTGCCGGCACCGATTTTCAACGCCTGGATCTGTGGAACCAGTTTCGCCACCAGCGCATCCGCCACCTGGTCGCCCACACACACAGCAACCGAGATCGCCATGCAACGCTCGCCGCACGAACCGTACGCGGCGCCCATCAGTGCGCTGACCGCATTATCCAGATCGGCATCCGGCATCAGCACTGCGTGGTTCTTCGCGCCGCCCAGTGCCTGAACGCGCTTGCCGCGCTTGGTGCCTTCGGCGTAGATGTACTCGGCAATCGGCGTCGAGCCAACGAAGCTCAGCGCTTTGACTTCCGGCGCTTCGATCAGCGCATCCACGGCAGTCTTGTCGCCATGCACCACGCTCATCACGCCTTTCGGAAGACCCGCTTCCAGCAACAGCTGAGCAATCAGCAGTGTAGAGCTTGGATCACGCTCGGACGGCTTGAGGATGAAGCAGTTACCGCAGACGATCGCCAACGGGTACATCCACAGCGGCACCATGGCCGGGAAGTTGAACGGCGTGATACCGGCCACAATCCCCAGCGGCTGGAAGTCCGACCATGCGTCGATGTTCGGGCCGACGTTGCGGCTGTACTCGCCCTTGAGGATTTCCGGAGCGGCGCAAGCGAACTCGACGTTCTCGATACCGCGCTTCAATTCACCGGCAGCGTCTTCCAGGGTCTTGCCGTGCTCTTCGCTGATCAATTGCGAGATGCGCGCTTCGTTCTGCTCCAGCAGTTGCTTGAAACGGAACATCACCTGAGCACGTTTGGCCGGCGGCGTGTTGCGCCACGCCGGGAACGCAGCCTTGGCGGCATCGATGGCTTTCTGGATGGTTGCCTGGCTGGCCAGTGGCAGCTTGTGGATAGCCTGACCGGTAGACGGGTTGAACACATCTACCGCACGACCGTTCTCGGTCACCAGTTCGCCATTGATCAAATGCGGGATAACGCTCATCGAAAACTCCTGAATTCTTGTCCACGGGGCCCCGTTAAGGAGCGCCCGTTTTTGTAGGTATATATAGAAGGAAAAATCAGTCGAGCTTGTTCAGCACTTCGCCGACCGCGTCGAACAGACGATCAAGGTCTTGCGGCTTGCTGTTGAAGGTTGGGCCGAACTGCAGGGTGTCGCCGCCGAAGCGCACGTAGAACCCGGCTTTCCACAGGGCCATGCCCGCTTCGAACGGACGCACAATGGCGTCGCCATCACGACCGGCAATCTGGATCGCACCGGCCAGGCCGAAGTTACGGATGTCGATAACGTTCTTCGAACCTTTCAGCCCATGCAGCGCGTTTTCGAAATGCGGTGCGACTTCGGCAACGCTCTGCACCAGGTTTTCCTTTTGCAGCAGATCGAGTGCTGCAAGACCTGCGGCGCACGCCACCGGGTGTGCCGAATAGGTGTAGCCGTGCGGGAATTCCACGGCGTATTCGGGGGTCGGCTGATTCATGAAGGTCTGGTAGATCTCGGAGCTGGCAATCACTGCGCCCATCGGGATCGCGCCGTTGGTGACTTGCTTGGCGATGCACATCAGGTCCGGGGTCACGCCAAAGGTGTCGGCGCCGAACATGTTGCCGGTACGACCGAAACCGGTAATCACTTCGTCGAACACCAGCAGGATGCTGTGCTGATCGCAGATTTCGCGCAGACGCTTCAGGTAACCCTGCGGCGGCACCAGAACGCCGGCGGAACCGGCCATTGGTTCGACGAATACGGCGGCGATGTTCGAAGCATCGTGCAACTCGATCAGCTTCAGCAGCTCATCGGCCAGGGCAATACCACCCTGCTCCGGCATGCCACGGGAAAATGCGTTGCTGGCCAGCAGCGTGTGCGGCAGATGATCGACGTCCATCATCGCCTGACCGAAGAGTTTGCGGTTGCCGTTGACGCCGCCGAGGCTGGTGCCGGCGATGTTCACGCCGTGGTAGCCACGGGCACGGCCGATCATTTTGGTTTTGGTCGCCTGGCCTTTCAGGCGCCAGTACGCACGAACCATTTTTACTGCAGTGTCGGCGCACTCGGAACCGGAGTCAGTGAAGAACACGTGGTTCAGGTTGCCCGGGGTCAGCTCGGTGATTTTCTCGGCCAGCTGGAACGACAACGGGTGGCCGTATTGGAAGCCCGGCGAGTAATCGAGGGTGCCCAACTGTTTCGAGACCGCTTCCTGAATTTCCTTGCGGGTGTGGCCTGCGCCACAAGTCCACAGGCCAGACAGCGAGTCATATACCTTGCGGCCTTTGTCGTCGATCAGCCAGCTGCCTTCGGCGCCAACGATCAAACGCGGGTCGCGCTGGAAGTTGCGGTTGGCGGTGTACGGCATCCAGTGCGCGTCCAGCTTCAATTGGCTGGCCAGTGGCGACGGCGCATTTTCAGGCATGTTCATCGGGCAAAACCTCGCAGGGCATAAGCGTCAGGGAGATAAAAAGCGTTGTTGCAGCTAAATTGCCACGGGGATAAAGTCGGTGAAATCCAACTCTTCTAACCTTCAGTTAGAACTTTGCTAAACAATGAGAACAATAAGATGAGCAGTCGCCGCCCCGATCCGCTAGCCCAGGTCAGTGACTTTGATATTCGCCTGCTGCGGATTTTTCGCAGCGTGGTGGAGTGCGGCGGCTTCTCGGCGGCGGAAACGGTGCTCGGCATCGGTCGCTCGGCGATCAGTCAGCAGATGAGCGATCTGGAGCAGCGCCTCGGTTTGCGTCTGTGTCAGCGTGGTCGGGCGGGGTTTTCGCTGACCGAAGAAGGTCGCGAGGTGTATCAATCGGCGCTGCAACTATTAAGTGCGCTGGAAAGTTTTCGCACCGAGGTCAACGGCCTGCACCAGCATTTACGCGGTGAGCTGATCATCGGCCTGACCGACAACCTCGTCACCCTCCCCCACATGCGCATCACCCACGCCCTCGCGCAATTGAAGGAACGCGGGCCGGATGTGCAGATCCAGATCCGCATGATTGCGCCGAACGAAGTCGAGCAAGGCGTGCTCGATGGACGCCTGCATGTCGGCGTGGTGCCGCAGGCCAGTGCGTTGTCGGGGCTGGAATATCAGCCACTGTACAGCGAACGTTCGCTGCTTTACTGCGCGGTGGGCCATCCGCTGTTTTATGTCGATGACAAGCAACTGGATGACGAACGCCTGAACAGTCAGGACGCGATTGCGCCGACGTTTCGGTTGCCGGCGGATATTCAGGCGCATTACCAGGCGCTCAATTGCACCGCCAGCGCCTCCGACCGGGAAGGCATGGCGTTTCTGATTCTGACCGGGCGCTACATCGGCTATCTGCCGGATCACTACGCCAGCCTCTGGGTGCAGCAAGGTCGCTTGCGTGCGTTGAAATCGCAAACGCGTTTTTATGACTTGAGCCTCGCATCGGTCACGCGCAAGGGCCGGCGCCCTCATTTGGTGCTGGAAAGCTTTCTGGAGAGTCTGGCGGCGACGCGTTGAAGGCAAGATCAAACGATCACAGCCTGCGGCAGCTCCTACGTTTGCGGGTGATTCGCTCATAAAGCTGAGCAAGTGGACAGGTTTTTGCAGAAGGGGAATTACTTCGTTCCTTTGATAAGAAGCCCTAAGCCATGCAGCCAGATTCCGCACCGTCCAGCGACCTGATCTACGGCCTCAACGACCGCCCCAAACCACTCGCCGCCACCCTCGCGGCGCTGCAACACGTGCTCGCCAGTTTCGTCGGCATCATTACCCCGCCATTGGTGATTGGTTCGGCGCTGGGGCTGACGGCGTATTTGCCGTATCTGATCAGCATGGCGTTGATGGTCTCGGGCGTCGGCACGTTTATTCAGGCGCGGCGGCCGTTCGGGATTGGCGCCGGGATGATTTGCCTGCAAGGCACCAGTTTTGCCTTTCTTGGTGCGGTGCTGTCGGCGGGGTTTCTGGTCAAGCAACGCGGCGGCAGCCCGGAAGACATTCTGGCGATGATCTTCGGCGTGTGCTTTTTCGGCGCAATCGTGCAGATCGTCCTCAGCCGTTTCATCGGTCAATTGCGTCGAGTCGTTACGCCGCTGGTGACCGGGATCGTCATCACCCTCATTGGCATCAGCCTGATCAAGGTCGGCATCACCGATCTGGGCGGTGGCTTCAATGCGCCGGACTTCGGTGCGCCGGGCAATCTGGCGCTGGGCGTGTTTGTGTTGCTGACGATCATTCTGCTCAACCGCTCCAATACGCCGTGGGTGCGTTTGTCGGCAATTATCATCGGTTTGCTGCTCGGCAGTCTGGCCGCGTGGTTCAGTGGCAAACTGGTGCCGCAGCCTTTACCTGACTTGCCACTGGTGAGTTTTCCTACACCGTTCAAGTTCGGATTCAGCTTCGACTGGATGGCTTTCCTGCCGGTCGCGCTGATTTATCTGATCAGTACCATCGAAACTGTCGGCGACCTTACCGCCAACTGCATGCTCGCTCGCCAACCGATCAGTGGCCCTTCATATATAAGCCGCCTGCGCGGTGGCGTGCTCGGCGATGGCGTCAGTTGCATGATCGCCGCGACCTTCAGCGCCTTCCCCAACACTACGTTTGCGCAGAACAACGGCGTGATCCAGCTGACCGGCGTCGCCAGCCGCTACGTCGGCCTGTACATCGGCGCGATCCTCTTCTGTCTTGGCATGTTCCCGATGATCGGCGCGGTGCTGCAACAGATCCCGAAGCCGGTGCTCGGCGGCGCGACTCTGGTGATGTTCGGTGCGGTGGCCGCTGCCGGCGTGCGCATCCTCGCGCAGTCGTCGCTGGATCGACGCAGCATGTTGATCATCGCCACTTCGTTCGGCGTCGGTCTGGGTATTGCTGCGCAACCGAACCTGCTGCACCTGCTGCCGAAACTGGTGCAGAACCTGTTCGACTCGGCGATCACCAGCGGTGGCCTGACCGCGATCATCCTGTGCCTGTTGCTGCCGGAGGCGAAAACCGAGGCCGCTGAAGTGCACGCGCCGCTGAACAAGATCGAACAGGCGTAACGGTTTTATCGCGCAAGGACTTGTCGGATGCCTGTGGGTGCGCTATCAACGCAACTGGTTGCACCCACAGACAAACCCGGAAGTGCCTATGACCTTTGAAGTCCCAGCCCACGGCGGTAAACCCGCCAGCCGCATTCGTCAGAAGAACGAAGAGACCATCCTCAAAGCCGCCGAAGACGAGTTCGCCCGTCACGGGTACAAAGGCACCAGCATGAACACCATCGCCCAGAATGCCGGATTGCCCAAGGCGAACCTGCATTACTACTTCACCAACAAACTCGGTTTGTACGTGGCGGTGTTGAGCAACATCATCGAGCTGTGGGACAGCACCTTCAATACGCTCACCGCCGAGGACGATCCGGCCGAAGCGCTGACCCGCTACATCCGCGCCAAGATGGAATTCTCCCGCCGCCAGCCGCAAGCCTCGCGAATCTTTGCAATGGAAGTGATCAGCGGCGGTGAATGCCTGACCGAATATTTCAATCAGGATTACCGCGCCTGGTTCACTGGCCGTGCGGCAGTGTTTCAGGCGTGGATCGATGCGGGCAAAATGGACGCGGTCGATCCGGTGCACCTGATCTTCCTGTTGTGGGGCAGCACCCAGCACTATGCCGACTTCGCCACGCAGATCTGTCGCGTCAGCGGTCGCAGCAAGCTGACCAAGCAGGACATGGAAGACGCCGGCAACAACCTGATCCGCATCATTCTCAAAGGCTGCGGCCTCACTCCTCCTCTATAAGACGTTTATGCCTTTCACCCTCAGCGGTTTTTGCGAGTACCGCGAAGAGATTCGCAAAAGCCGCTTTATCACCTTCGCCACGCCGATCGGCAGCCCTGCCGAGGCGCAGGCGTTCTTCGAGCAACACAGCGACTTGAATGCCTCGCACAATTGCTGGGCGTGGAAACTTGGCGATCAATATCGCAGCAATGACGACGGCGAGCCGGGCGGCACGGCGGGTCGGCCGATTCTGGCGGCGATTGAAGCGCAGGATTGCGATCAGGTCGCGGTGTTGGTGATTCGTTGGTACGGCGGGATTCAACTGGGGACTGGCGGGTTGGCCCGGGCCTATGGCGGTGGTGCGAACAAATGTTTGCAGACGGCGGCCAAGGTCGAGTTGATCAGCCGGGTGCCATTGAGTTGTGCTTGCGGGTTTGCCGAGTTGGCGTTGGTGAAGTTGCGGGTGGCCGATCTCGGTGGATTGGTTATCGAAGAAAACTTCACGGCAAATGGGGTTGAGTTGAAGTTGGCGGTGGGGGAAGCGCAGATCGATGTTTTGCAAACCCAGCTAGCGGATTTGAGTCGTGGACGAATTTTGTTGCAGCGGTGAAGCAACATCAAATAATCGCAGCGTTCCGCAGCTCCTACAGGATCCGGGGTTGTCATGAATTGTGTGGGTGATCCCGGTATCGGCGTTTTCGTGTAGGAGCTGCCGAAGGCTGCGATCTTTTAGGGCATCACCCTTTTCCGATATTCCCCGGAGTTGCCCACATCTGCTGTGCACCCGACTGTGGATAACCTGAGCACATAACGCTGTAACCCTTCTGTCACGTGGCTTTGCGCGGTTTGCTCACTTTTCGTTCAATTCAACCGACGAAACGAAAATTTCAAACAGAAACAGACAGTTAGCGCGGTTTATCACCATTAGAAGAAAGCACCGCAGTGCTTATGCCCGGGTTTGCGGCTTGCGCACAATAACTGTGGAACAAGCTGTGGATAACCCGTTCATGGCTGGCGCAGTCGCAGGTTCTGCCTAGTCCACAGGGATTTGCTCGTTTTTTGATCAGTTACCAACGGGCAAAACTGGAGCCCGATCAACGGCTTTGCTCTGAATTGGTGCCGTGAGCCCAGCCAGTTTTGCAGGCAATGCTCTGCTTCAGGCACTCGCACACGCGGCCCGCTCGCGTTCCTGACTCAATGGCCAGGAAATTGCTTTATCCACAGGCACAACTCAAAGCAAGTCGAGCCTGTCATGCCCATTGCTCCTGCAACCCCGCGCCTGCAACTGCGCCATATCAGCAAACGCTATCCCGGTTGTCTGGCCAACGACGCCATCGACCTGACCATCGCCCCCGGAGAAATCCACGCCCTGCTCGGCGAAAACGGCGCGGGCAAAAGCACCCTGATGAAGATCATCTACGGCGTTACCCAGGCCGATTCGGGCGAGATGCTCTGGCAAGGTCAACGGGTGAATATCCGCAACCCGGCACAGGCGCGGCAGTTGGGCATCGGCATGGTGTTCCAGCATTTTTCGCTGTTCGAAACCCTCAGCGTGGCGCAGAACATTGCCCTGGCGATGGGCGCGGACGCCGGTACGCCGAAACAACTGGAACCGAAGATTCGCGAATTGTCACGCCGTTATGGCATGGCGCTGGAGCCGGAGCGACTTGTCCACAGCCTGTCGATTGGCGAGCGGCAACGGGTGGAAATCATTCGCTGCCTGATGCAGGACATCCGTCTGCTGATTCTCGATGAGCCGACCTCAGTGCTGACACCGCACGAGGCAGACGAGTTGTTCATCACCCTGCGCCGCCTCGCCTCGGAGGGCTGCAGTATTCTGTTTATCAGCCACAAACTCGCCGAGGTTCGGGCGTTGTGTCACAGCGCGACGGTTTTGCGCGGCGGGCGCGTGGCCGGGCATTGCGTGCCGGCCGAATGCTCCGATCAGCAATTGGCGCAGATGATGGTTGGCGAAGCGGCGGCGTTGATTGGCGACTATCCGAAGGTCAGCGGCGGCGCGGCGTTTTTGCAGGTGAAGGGCTTGAGTTGGCACAACCCGGATCCGTTCGGCTGCACGTTGACTGACATTGATGTGCAAGTGCGCAGTGGTGAAATCGTCGGCATCGCCGGGGTCGCGGGCAACGGTCAGGATGAATTGCTGGCCCTGCTCAGTGGCGAACAAACCTTGCCTCGGGCGCAAGCCGCGACCATTCGATTCGCCGAACAACACGTCGCTGATTTACGCCCGGATGCGCGACGCAAACTGGGCCTGGCATTCGTGCCGGCCGAGCGTCTCGGTCACGGCGCGGTGCCGGAACTGAGTCTGGCGGACAACGCCCTGCTGACGGCTTTCCAACAAGGTTTGGTCAGCAACGGGCTAATCCAGCGCGGCAAAGTCGAAGCCCTCGCCCAACAGATCATTCAGCGCTTCGGCGTGAAAACCCCGGACACGCAAACTGCCGCGCGCAGTTTGTCCGGCGGCAATCTGCAGAAATTCATCCTCGGCCGGGAAATCCTTCAGCAACCGAAACTGCTGATCGCCGCGCACCCGACCTGGGGCGTCGACGTCGGTGCTGCCGCGACCATCCACCGTGCGTTGATCGCGTTGCGCGATGCCGGCGCGGCGATTCTGGTGATTTCCGAAGACCTCGATGAACTGTTCCAGATCAGCGACCGCCTCGGCGCGCTTTGTGGCGGGCGTCTGTCGGCGCTGCACAACACCGGCGACTCGCAACTCAGCGACGTCGGCGGCTGGATGGCCGGCCAGTTCGACAACCCACCTTCAGCCGCCACGGTTTAACGGAGTTTTCCAAATGCTGCTTTCCCTCGAACCCCGTGGCCAGCAATCGCGCTTGATGTTGTGGTGCTCACCGTTGTTGGCGGCGGTGCTCACGCTTGGCTGCGGCTCGCTACTGTTCATCGCCCTCGGCCATGACCCGCTGCAAACCTTGCACACGCTGCTGATCGCACCGGTCAGCGATTTGTATGGCATCTCCGAATGGCTGGTGAAAACGCTGCCGATCTTGCTCTGTGCATTGGGTCTGGCGGTGGCGTATCAGGCGCGGATCTGGAACATCGGCGCCGAGGGGCAATTGCTCCTCGGCGCCCTCGCCGGCAGCGCGTTGGCGGTGAACGTCATCGACATGCAAAGCCGTTGGGCGCTGGTATTTATTCTGCTCATCGGCACCTTCGCCGGCGCGGCGTGGGCCGGGCTGACGGCGTGGTTGCGCACGCGCTTCAATGCCAACGAAATCCTCACCAGCATCATGCTCAATTACATCGCGCTGAATCTGCTGTTGTTCTGCGTGCACGGGCCGCTGAAGGATCCGGCCGGATTCAACTTTCCCGAGTCGGCGATGTTCGGTGATGCCAGCCGTTTGCCGCTGCTGATGGAGGATGGTCGCGTGCATGCCGGGGTGTATTTCGCCTTGCTCGCACTGGTGGCGGTTTGGGTGTTGTTGCAGAAAAGCTTTGTCGGTTTCCAGATCAAGGTGCTTGGGCTGGACAAGCGTGCGGCGGGGTTTGTCGGCTTTCGCGAGAAGCGCTTGATCTGGCTGGCGCTGTTGATCAGCGGTGGTTTGGCCGGGCTGGCGGGAGTCTGTGAAGTCACCGGGCCGATTGGCCAATTGGTGCCGCAGGTGTCGCCGGGGTATGGCTATGCGGCGATTACCGTGGCGTTCCTCGGGCGCCTCAATCCGATCGGTATTCTGTTTTCCAGCCTGTTGATGGCGTTGCTGTACATCGGTGGCGAGAGCGCGCAGATGACGATGAACCTGCCGCAGGCGATCACCCAATTGTTTCAGGGAATGATGCTGTTTTTCCTGCTCGCCTGTGACGTGCTGATTCTCTATCGGCCACGCCTGAACCTGCGCTGGGCGAAGCGCACTTCGACCACTGCCGTAACCGCCGGAGCGCTGTGATGGATATCGATCTGTTGAGCAATATTTTCTACGCCATGGTGCGTTGCGGCACGCCGCTGTTGCTGGTGGCGTTGGGTGAACTGATCTGCGAGAAGAGCGGCGTGCTCAACCTCGGTCAAGAAGGGATGATGCTGTTTGGCGCGGTGATCGGCTTTATCGTCGCGCTGAACAGCGGCAACCTGTGGCTCGGCGTGTTGTTGGCGATGCTCGCCGGGATGTTGCTGTCGTCGCTGTTTGCCTTGGTGGCGCTGGTGTTCAACGCCAATCAGGTGGCGACCGGTTTGGCCCTGACGATTTTCGGTGTCGGGCTGTCGACCTTTGTCGGTGCGGCCTGGGTAGGCAAACCGCTGGCCGGTTTTGAGCCGTTGGCGATTCCCTATCTGAGTGAGATTCCGCTGATCGGGCGGATGCTGTTCGCGCAGGATTTGTTGGTGTATCTGTCGTTCGCGCTGTTTGCGCTGGTGGCGTGGGTGATCATCAAAAGTCGTGTCGGGTTGATCATTCAAGCTGTGGGTGAGAACCCGGATGCGGCCAGTGCGATGGGTTTGCCGGTGTTGACCGTGCGCACCCTGGCAGTGCTGTTTGGCGGGGCGATGGCCGGATTGGCCGGCGCGTATCTGTCGCTGGCGTACACGCCGATGTGGGCCGAAAACATGACCGCCGGGCGCGGCTGGATTGCGCTGGCGCTGGTGGTGTTTGCCAGTTGGCGGGTGTGGCGGTTGCTGCTCGGGGCGTATCTGTTTGGGCTCGCCAGCATCCTGCATCTGGTGGCGCAGGGGCTGGGGCTGGCGATTCCGTCGAGTTTGCTAGCGATGCTGCCGTATGTGGCGACGATTGTGGTGTTGGTGCTGTTGTCGCGGGATGCGTTGCGTACTCGGTTGTATGCGCCGGTGTCGCTTGGGCAGCCTTGGCAGGCGGGGCATTGATGCGGTGACCTTGTTGGCCCTATCGCGAGCAGGCGAAGGCCTACATTGGATCGGGTTCACAATTCCCTTGTAGGAGTGAGCCTGCTCGCGATGGCTTTTCAACAGGCAATACTTGAGCAACGCCCCACGCTAACTCGAAGACCAGGAAAACAATCAGAATCGAACTGGCGCCGTGCAACAAGGCATACGCCTGCCAAGCCGCAAACAGAAACCGCGCCACCGCGTCATACCGTCCATAAAGCGCCTGCGGATCACGAATCCGCAGCACCGCCCAAACACACACCACCGACCCCAACAGATTCGCCATCAACAGATGCACAGGCTGAAACGCCGGCGGTTCGCCGGGCAAATTCAGTGCGCTCAACAACCCGTGCACAACGGCAAAACTCCACGGCGTGGCAAACGCCGCCGTGACGACCAGGTCATACCAGGCACTGCCGCGCACCACGTTGCGATATTGCGTTGAAGTCCACATCATCCATGCTCCAGAAATTTGAGGAGCAACCACGGTAAAGCCTGGAGTATGCTCCAGGGTCAATAGCCCTTTTGAGAGTCGCCATGCGCATCGGTGAATTAGCCCAGGCCAGCGCCGTCAGCCGTGACACCCTGCGTTTCTACGAGCAGCGCGGGTTGATTGCGGCGCAGCGCAGTGCCAATGGTTACCGCGACTATCCGCGGGAGATGGTGCAACTGGTGCTCTATATCAAAACGGCGCAGCGTCTGGGATTTACCCTCGGCGAGATCGGCGACAGCGTGGCCGCGTTGTGGAACGCACCCGATCCGGACAACGCCGTCGCGCAATTGCTGCGCGACAAACTGCTACTGATCGAAACCCGCATGCGCGAACTCGACGCGCTGCGGCAAGAGCTGCAACTTCGCCTCGGTCAGGCCTGTCCATTGAATCCATGATCCTCATTCATCAAGGAAGCCCATCATGTCTGCAAAAAACGCACTGATTATCGGCGCCTCCCGGGGCCTTGGCCTCGGTCTGGTGAAAACCCTGCTGGCCGACGGCTGGCAGGTCACCGCCACCGTGCGCAATCCGCAAAACGCCGAGGCGCTGCAAGCGCTGGGCAAGGTGCGGATCGAGAAACTCGACATGGACGATCAGCAAGCGGTGATCGCTCTGAGCCAACAGCTCAAGGGCGAAACCTTCGACCTGCTGTTCGTCAACGCCGGGGTCAAAGGCCCGGCCGATCAGGCCCCGGGAGGCGCGACACTGGCCGAAGTCGGCCAGCTGTTTTTCACCAACGCCGTGGCGCCGATCAATCTGGCCCAACGCTTTGCCGGACAGATTCGTGACGGTAGCGGCGTGCTCGCGTTCATGAGTTCAGTGCTCGGCAGCGTGACCATGCCGGACGCGCCGGAACTGGCGCTGTACAAGGCGAGCAAGGCTGCGCTGAATTCGATGACCAACAGTTTTGTTACGCAATTGGGCGAGCAGAAGATGACGGTGTTGTCGCTGCATCCGGGTTGGGTGAAGACCGACATGGGTGGCGAAGGCGCTGACCTTGACGTGGAAACCAGCACCCGTGGCCTGGTTGATCAGGTGAATGCGTATACCGGTAAGGGCGGGCATCACTTCATCAATTACAAGGGTGAAGCCATTCCCTGGTAAGCAGCGAAATCAGAATCCCCTGAATACCTGCATGACTGGCTAAATGTAGGAGCTGCCGAAGGCTGCGATCTTTTGATTGTAAAAAACAAGATCAAAAGATCGCAGCCTTCGGCAGCTCCTACAGGGTTGCGTATTTTGTTGGAATGGGCGTTGTCGGATCACATCGCCATTGGTTTGTGTATTTTGGTTGTGCGGTGAATGGTCGGGTTGGGCTTGCCCGATGCGGCAATTTGTTTGAAACTGCGCACCTCGTCCCCCGCGGCGACCCTGGATCAGCAGACAGGGCATCACTGAGCTGGCAACCCTGAACCCATTTTCAGAGGAGCCGGCAACATGCCCGCGACCCGTACCTGGTTAAAAAATCCCCTCGCCATTTTCACCTCCAACGAGCTCGATGCCCGTGGCGGTCTTGTCGTGCAAGACGGTGTCATCGTCGAAGTGCTTGCGGCCGGCCAACAGCCGTCGGCGCCGTGCAATGAAGTCTTTGATGCTCGCGAGCATGTGATCCTGCCGGGCCTGATCAACACTCACCACCATTTTTATCAAACCCTGACTCGCGCCTGGGCGCCGGTGGTCAATCAGCCGTTGTTTCCGTGGCTGAAAACCCTGTATCCGGTATGGGCGCGACTGACACCTGAGAAACTCGCCCTCGCCACCAAAGTCGCGTTGGCCGAATTGCTGCTGTCGGGCTGCACCACCGCTGCCGACCACCACTACCTGTTCCCGGACGGCCTGGAAAACGCCATCGACGTGCAAGTCGAAAGTGTCCGTGAACTGGGCATGCGCGCCATGCTCACCCGCGGTTCGATGAGCCTCGGCGAGAAGGACGGCGGCCTGCCGCCGCAGCAGACCGTGCAGGAAGGTCAGGTGATTCTCGACGACAGTCAGCGCCTGATTCACGAGTACCACGAGCGTGGCGATGGCGCGCAGATCCAAATCGCGCTGGCACCGTGCTCGCCGTTCTCGGTGACCCCGGAAATCATGTCGGCGAGTGCTGAACTGGCGAACAAACTCGACGTGCGCCTGCACACGCACCTGGCTGAAACCCTCGATGAAGAAGACTTCTGCCTGCAGCGTTTCGGCCTGCGCACCGTCGATTATCTCGACAGCGTCGGCTGGCTCGGCCCGCGCACCTGGCTGGCCCACGGCATCCACTTCAACCCGGATGAAATCGCCCGCCTCGGCCAGGCCGGCACCGGTATTTGCCATTGCCCGAGCTCGAACATGCGTCTGGCTTCCGGCATCTGCCCGAGTATCGATCTGACTGACGCCGGTGCGTTGTTTGGTCTGGGCGTCGATGGTTCGGCGTCCAACGATGCCTCGAACATGATTCTCGAAGCGCGTCAGGCGTTGTACATCCAGCGTCTGCGTTACGGCGCCGAGAAGATCACCCCGGAACGCGTGCTGGGCTGGGCGACCAAGGGTTCGGCGAGCTTGCTGGGCCGCACCGACATCGGTGAGATTGCCGTGGGCAAGCAGGCGGATCTGGCGTTGTTCAAGCTGGATGAACTGCGCTTCTCCGGCAGCCATGATCCGATTTCGGCGCTGCTGTTGTGCGGTGCCGATCGTGCGGATCGGGTGATGATTGGTGGCAAGTGGCGCGTGGTTGATGGGCAGGTTGAAGGCTTGGATCTGAAAGGCCTGATCGCCGATCACAGCCAGGCGGCTCGCCAACTGATCGCCGGCACCTGATCCCCCTCCCCATATGATCGTTCCCACGCTCTGCGTGGGAATGCATCTCGGGACGCTCCGCGTCCCAGCAGCGGACGCAGAGCGTCCATGGCGGCGTTCCCACGCGGAGCGTGGGAACGATCAATCATCAGAGGCCGAGCAGGGACAGCATGATGAACGTCGCGAACAGCACGAAGTGCGTCATGCCTTCGATGGCGTTGGTCTCGCCGTCATTCAGGTTGATCGCACTGACGATCAACGTCAGGAAAATCATCACCGTCTGCACCGGCGTCATCGCCATCTGAAACGGCTGGCCGGTATACAGCGCCATCGCCTCCATCACCGGCACCGTCAGAATCACCGTCGACAATGACGCGCCCATCGCAATGTTCACCACCGACTGCATGCGGTTGGCCAACGCTGCACGCAACGCGGTCAAAATTTCCGGCGCCGCAGAAATCGCCGCCACCAGAATCGCCGTGATCACCGGCGGCGCGCCCGTGCCTTCGAGGCCCAGATCGAGGGTCTTCGACATCACCTCGGCCAGGGCGCCGATCACCACAATGCCAAACACCAGAATACCGATCGACAGGCCGATGCTCGGGGCTTTCGCCTGCGCGTCCTGCGGTTCCTTCTTGCGGCGTTTGTCCGGGTAGCTGTAGCTGAAAAAGTAACTGTGCGGGCCGACCTGCATGCGCAGAAACAGCGCATACAGCACCACCATCGCACCGATGGTGAACGCTGAATAAATCTTCCAGTTGGCCTCGGGAATAAACTCCGGCACCACCATCGACACGCCCATGGCGGTGAGGATCATCACGCTGTAGCTGCGCGCCGAATCGTCGTTGTACGACTGCTCGCCATGTTTAATCCCGCCCATTAGCGCGGCGAGGCCGAGGATGCCATTGATGTCGAGCATCACGGCGGAATAGATCGTGTCACGCACCAGCGTGGGCGACGCTTCGTTGCTCATCATGATCGCCAGAATCACCACTTCCACCAGCACGGCCGCGAGCGTGAGGATCATCGTGCCGTAAGGGTCGCCGACCTTTTCGGCGAGCAATTCGGCGTGATGGGCGACGCGCATCGAGGCGGCGACGATGAAGGCGATCAGCACCAGACCGGCAGTCAGCGCGACGATCTGGCCGCTGTGCAACATCCAGTGTTCCAACGGATAGGCGACGCACGCGGCGATGACGGCCAGTAGCAGAAAACTTTCTTGCTTGAGGATTGTGAACATGGCGGGCCTTTTGCCGAAGAGTGCGAATGAGCTACTGACTGCGGGGCGGCGCTAACGTTTCGTTACACCTTAGCGCACCAAGCGATGGCGTGAACTCGCGGACTTGCACTGCGTTGGTTCTGGCGCTGAAAAGATCGCAGCCTTCGGCAGCTCCTACAGGTTGCGCATTCCCATGTAGGAGCTGCCGAAGGCTGCGATCTTTTTTGTTTGTTGTCCTGTTGGTCAGCAATTTGCATTGGCCCTGACCACACACAACAAAATGGAGCTCCAATTCATGCAAATACGTCCGCTGCACAAACTGCTGTGCGCCGCCCTCGGTCTGGGGATCAGCCTGAGCGCCAGCGCTGCCGATCCGCTGAAGGTCGGTTTCGTCTACATCGGCCCGATCGGTGATCACGGCTGGACGTATCAGCATGAGCAGGGGCGCAAGGCTCTTGCCGAGAAATTCGGCAATCAGATCACCACCAATTACGTCGAGAACGTCGCCGAAGGAGCCGACGCCGAGCGGGTGATCCGCAACATGGCCAAGGACAAATATGATCTGATCTTCACCACCTCGTTCGGCTACATGAACCCGACGCTGAAAGTCGCCAAGCAATTTCCCAAGGTGACTTTCGAACACGCCACCGGCTACAAACAGGACAAGAACCTCGGCACCTATCTGGCGCGCACCTACGAGGGCCGTTACGTCGGTGGCTTCCTTGCGGCGAAGATGACCAAGACCAAAAAGATCGGCTATGTCGCCTCGTTCCCGATCCCCGAGGTGATCCGCGATATCAACTCGATTCAACTGGCCTTGAACAAATACAACCCCGGCACAGAGATCAAGGTGGTGTGGGTCAACTCCTGGTTCGATCCGGGCAAGGAAGCCGATGCAGCCAACGCGCTGATCGATCAGGGCGTCGATGTGGTGTTCCAGCACACCGACAGTCCGGCACCGATTCAGGCCGCTGAGCGTCGTGGCGTGTATGCGGTGGGTTATGCCTCGGACATGGCGCACTTCGGGCCGAAAGCCGTGCTGACGTCGATCGTCAACGACTGGGCACCGCACTATATTCAGGCGACGCAAAGCGTGATCGATCACACCTGGAAATCGCAGGATTACTGGGGCGGGTTGAAGGAAGGCACGGTTGAACTGCCGATCAGCGACTTGGTGCCAGCGCCGGTGAAAGCCGAGGCCGAGCAGATCATTGCCGACATCAAGAGCGGAGCATTCCAACCGTTTACCGGGCCGATCAAGGATCAGGCCGGGGTCGAGAAAATCCCGGCGGGCGTGAGCGCGACCAATGCGGAACTGGCGTCGATGAACTATTACGTTGAAGGCATTAAGGCGGAGATGCCGAAGTAACGCCAGTCCTACCACCGTCCCTTGTAGGAGTGAGCCTGCTCGCGATAGCGGTGGGTCATTCAGCAAAGTGTCGCCTGATACACCGCTATCGCGAGCAGGCTCACTCCTACATTTGATCTTCAGCGCTCTCAAGGATTGTGTATGGATCAGCTTCCGATCATCGATATCAGCCCGCTCTACTCCGACGACGAAAACGCCTGGCCCGCCGTAGCCGAACAGATCGACCACGCCTGCCGCGAGTGGGGCTTCTTCTACATCAAGGGTCACCCGATTTCGCCGCAGCGCATCGACGCCGTGCTCGATCAGACTCAACGTTTTTTTGCGCTGCCCGCAGCGGAAAAACTCAAGATCGACATCACCCAGACCCGCCACCATCGCGGCTACGGCGCCATCGCCACTGAGCAACTCGACCCGAGCAAACCCAGCGACCTCAAAGAAACCTTCGACATGGGCCTGCACCTGCCGGCCAGCCATCCCGACGTGCTCGCGGAAAAACCTCTACGCGGGCCGAACCGTCATCCGGCGCAAACCGGATGGGCTGAATTGATGGAACAGCACTACCTCGACATGCAGGCCCTCGCGCAGACCCTGTTGCGCGCGATGACCCTGGCGCTGAACATCGAACGTGATTTCTTCGACAGCCGCTTCGTGGATCCGGTCAGCGTGCTGCGCATGATCCATTACCCACCGCGCCACACCGCCAGCTCCGCCGAGCAGCAAGGTGCCGGCGCACATACCGATTACGGCTGCATCACCCTGCTCTACCAGGACAGCGCCGGCGGCTTGCAAGTGAAGAACGTCAAGGGCGAATGGATCGACGCGCCACCGATTGAAGGCACTTTCGTGGTCAACCTCGGCGACATGATGGCGCGCTGGAGCAACGACCGTTATCGCTCCACCCCGCACCGGGTGATCAGCCCGCTCGGGGTGGATCGCTACTCGATGCCATTCTTCGCCGAGCCGCACCCGGACACGCGCATCGAATGCCTGCCCGGTTGTCAGGACGCAGCGCATCCAGCGAAATATCCGGCCACCACTTGCGCCGAATTCCTGCTGTCGCGCTTCGCCGATACCTACGCTTATCGCCGCGAGCAGGAAGCCGTTTGATGGATCGCTTGGTCAGGTTTTGCCAATTGTTTCGGCGAGCATCTGTAGAATGCCGTCATTGCACCTGATGAGAAAAGAATATGTACGACTGGCTCAACGCCTTGCCCAAGGCTGAACTGCACCTGCATCTGGAAGGCTCGCTGGAGCCCGAGCTGCTGTTCGCCCTGGCCGAACGCAACAAGATCGCCCTGCCGTGGAATGACGTGGAAACCCTGCGCAAGGCTTACGCCTTCAACAACCTGCAGGAATTCCTCGACCTGTATTACCAGGGCGCCGATGTGCTGCGTACTTCGCAGGACTTCTACGACCTGACCTGGGCGTACCTGCTGCGCTGCAAAGCACAGAACGTGATTCACACCGAACCGTTCTTCGACCCGCAGACCCACACTGACCGGGGCATCCCCTTCGAAGTGGTGCTCAACGGCATCGCGGCGGCGCTGAAGGATGGCGAGCAGCAACTGGGCATCACCAGCGGTTTGATCCTCAGCTTCCTGCGCCACTTGAGCGAAGAAGAAGCCGAGAAAACCCTCGACCAGGCGCTGCCGTTCCGTGATGCGTTCGTCGCAGTCGGTCTGGACAGTTCCGAGATGGGTCACCCGCCGAGCAAGTTCCAGCGTGTGTTCGACCGTGCCCGTCACGAAGGTTTCCTGACCGTTGCCCACGCCGGCGAAGAAGGCCCGCCGGAATACATCTGGGAAGCCATCGACCTGCTGAAAATCCAGCGCATCGACCATGGCGTGCGCGCCATCGAAGACGAACGTCTGATGCAGCGGATCATCGACGAACAGATCCCGCTGACCGTGTGCCCGCTGTCGAACACCAAGCTTTGCGTGTTCGATCACATGTCGCAGCACAACATTCTCGACATGCTTGAGCGTGGTGTGAAGGTCACGGTGAACTCCGATGACCCGGCGTACTTCGGTGGTTACGTGACCGAGAACTTCTACGCGCTGCATGAGCACTTGGGCATGACCCAGGATCAGGCCAAGCGTCTGGCGCAGAACAGCCTCGATGCGCGCCTGGTAAAACCATAAGCAACACCGCAAAACCCTTGTAGGCCTTCGCCTGCTCGCGATGGCGGAGTGTCAGAAACAGAGGTGTTAACTGACAGATCGCTATCGCGAGCAGGCTCACTCCTACATTGGATCGGTGTTAGCCGATGGATTGGGCTTCTGTCAGCTCTTCCAGGGTTTTCCCCCGCGTCTCCATCCCGAACAGCCACACCACCCCCGCCGCAATCGCAAAGCACGCCGCGCCCAGCGCAAACACCCCGCCCTGCCCGGTTATCGGGAACACCAGCCCGGTCACCAATGGCCCGAGCAACGAGCCGACGCGGCCAATCGCCGAAGCAAACCCTGAGCCGGTCGCACGTGCCGAGGTCGGATACAGCTCCGGCGTGTAGGTGTAGAGCACCGCCCACATCCCGAACAGGAAAAACTGCATCAGCAGCCCGGTACTGATCAACAGCGCCACGTTGCCGCCAAACACCGCGCTCTGCCCGTAGAGAAACGCCATCACCCCGCCACCGAGCAACGTGACGATACACACCGGTTTACGCCCCCAGCGTTCGACCAGCCACGCGGCCATGAGAAACCCGGGAATGCCCCCCAGCGAAATCAGCACCGTGTAATAAACCGACTGCGTCACGGCAAAACCCGACTGTTGCAACAGTGCACTCAGCCACGACGTCAGCCCGTAAAAACCGAGCAGCGCAAAAAACCACAGACTCCAGATCATCGTCGTGCGCTGGCGATACTGCGGTGACCAGATCTGCTTGAGCGCCGAAAAGAAATTGCCCGGTGGCGTCACCGTACGCGGCAAGCGAATCGGTTCCGGCAGCGCCGCACCGCCGATCGAAGCACGTACCCGCGCTTCGATGCCGCTCAGCACCTTGTCCGCCGCGTCATCTCGCCCGGCCTGCTCCAGCCAGCGAGGTGACTCGGGAATGAAGAAGCGGATCGCCAGCACGAACACCGCCGGTACCGCCAACACCAGAAAGATGTCACGCCAGCCAATCAGCGGCAGCAGGAAATACGAAAGCACGCCGGCAGCGACAAAACCCAACGGCCAGAAGCCATCCATCAAGGCGATGTAGCGCCCCCGTCGCTGGGCGGGAATCAACTCGGACAACATCGACTGCGCAATCGGAAACTCCATGCCCATGCCGATTCCCAACAGAATGCGAAACAGTGTCAGTGTCTCGACCGTTTGCGCCGTCGAGCACAGGTAACTCGCCACCCCCCACAGGACGATGCTCCACTGGAACACCGGTTTGCGCCCGAAGCGATCGGCGAGCATGCCTGACAACGAGGCGCCCAGTACCATGCCGAAGAAACTCGAGCTGGCGAGCAGCCCAGCCTGGGCGCTGCTCAGGCCGAACTCGGCTTTGATCGAGCCGAGGAGGAAAGTCATCATCGCCAGATCCATGGAGTCGAAGAAAAACGCCAAGGCAATGATGATGAAAATGATCCGGTGATAACCACTGACCGGCAGTCGTTCCAAGCGTTCTGCCGCACTGAAGCCCTGAGTGTCCATGCCGCCTACCCCATCCGAAAAGTCCCCGGATCGAGTGTGCGCGATAGCGTCCCTGCGCTCGTGCTGGATGCGACCTGTTCGCAGTCGTAGGCGACAGCCCCGAACGGTGGTGACGCACGGCTCTACTACGCCATTTGTAGAGCGGTTTCTTTGGCGAAGCGCAGCAATTCTCGCTCCCCGGTGGCCGACAGTTGCAGCGCTCTTGAATCATTGGGCAAGGTCAGCCAGCCGGATTGCATGAACAGTTGCAGCAGCGCCGCGCCGAGCGAGCCCCCCATGTGCGGTCGACGTTCGCTCCAGTCCGGACATGCGCAGGCCACCTGCACATTGCGATGGGCCAGCGCCTGGATAAACACCCCACGTCCGGCCAGTTGCTTTGCGCCCTTATGCGTCACTACCACGCGCAGCTCAAACTGTTCGATCCAGCCGGCGTCGAGCAATCGCTGATAAAGATCGGCAGCCAGCGTCCCGCCCAGATGATCATCACAAAAGCGAGCGCGCAACAACGATGACGGCGCGGCCTGCGGTTTCGCCAAGGGCGTGGAGCGTTTGAACATCTCGGGGATTTCTCGCGGGGTGCTGGCGATGGTGGCGCTGGCCAGCGCTTCTATCGCCGCGCCGACCTCCGGTGCCGAGAGGCGGAAAAAACGCTTGCGACCACGGACTTCGACCTTTAACAGACCGCCCGTGGACAGCCGCGCCAGATGCGCGCTGGCCGACGACGGTGACAGCCCTGCCAGTAGCGCAAGCTCCTCGGTTTGCCGGGCCGAACCATCCATCAACGCCCACATCATCGCGCTGCGCTTGGGGTCGGCCAGCAACGTGGCGATCTGGCTGATGCAAGGTGCATGTTCCATGTATTCACTCCCTGTGGAATCGTATCGTCTACTGCTCGCAGACATCTTGACCAGTAATGAGTCGGCGGCCAAGACGCGAAAAACGCCATGAGCCGGGGCAATGCAGCCCCTTGACACAACATCTTCCGGCACCGACGTCGCGGCCTTGCGCAGCCCTGACTTGAACAGGACCCACTCAGTCTGACGGTGTCCGCGCCGGGGTTTCGGTACTGGCATGAGGCGGGCGCTAGTATAAGCGGGATGCAGGCCCCGTCCCGCGCCGGAGCCTGCGCGGGTGGTGATTGTTCCTGACAGAAATTTCTCTATTTAACTGCGACTAATGATCAAGTTTCGAGAAAACGGGAAATTGACTACTCACTGCAGCGCATCGGCTGGCGAGCATTTCCCTCAACAGGTTCACCGGCTTACTCAATTGCGCGCGATGTGCGCACAGTAAATTCAGCGGAGCGCGCTCGCACAGCAACTCCGGCATCAGCACCTTGAGCCGTCCGGCCAGCACATCGGTCGCCACGTCGAGCCAGGATTTATAGGCAATTCCTGCCCCTGCCACCGCCCATAACCGCACGACGTCGGCGTCATCACTGAAGCGGTCGCCACTCACGGTCAGACCGACTTCGCGTTTGCCGTCATGAAAACTCCAATGGTCGTGGATCCGGCTGCCTAGCATGTACAACAGGCAATTGTGCTGGGCCAGTTGTTCGAGCTGATGCGGTTCGCCGTGCCGGGCCAGGTAGGTCGGGGATGCGCAGAGCACGCGGCGGTTGTCCGGAGCGATCGGCAGGGCGACCAGGCTGGAGTCCTCCGGCTCGCCATAGCGCAAGGCGATATCCACTGGCTGGCGAAACAGATCCGCGATGCGGTCACCGAGCAGCAGGCGCACCGTCAGTTTCGGGTGCTCGCGCTGAAACTCGTCGAGCCACGGCAACAGCAGGTTGCGCCCGAAATCCGAAGGCGCCGACAGCTGCAGGATCCCACTCACCTGATCCTGCCCGCTGGCGAGCAGACGCCGTCCCTCATCGATATTGCTCAATGCTGCCCGCGCGTATTCGAGAAAGCCTTCCCCCTCGGCAGTCAGGCGCAAGCTGCGCGTCGAACGGGCCAGCAAACGAGCGCCGAGTTGCTGTTCGATACGCTTGAGCGCAGCGCTGGCCACGGCGGCAGACATGTCCATCACCCGGGCTGCCGCCGACAGACTGCCCAGATCCGCCGCCCGGACAAACAACTGCAAGTCATCGAAACGCAGCATTCTCAGCCTCGATTATCAAAAAAATATTGAAAGAGACTGCTCTTTTAGCCGGTTTTATCTTGCACAGAAATAGCCAATCATCTGTTCATCGAATTCATTTCGCTTCTCTGGAGCCAAACATGTCCCAGCCATTCACCGCCATCGCAACCCTGATTGCCAAACCCGGCCAGCAGGATCTGCTCGAACAGGGCCTGCGCGCATTGGTTGCACCGAGTCGTGCCGAGGACGGTTGCAGCCAGTACGACCTGCATCGTGATCTCGCCGATCCCCAGGTGTTCTACGTAATCGAACACTGGGCCAGTGAAGAGATTCTCCAGGCGCACAACGCCAGCGCGCATTTCCTGCAGTTCCAGGCCACTGCCGGCCAGACCATCGAACACTTCCAGCTCAAGCGCCTCGGCGCGATTGCCTGAACCCTTCTTCCATCAACTCTACGGAGCCTTTCATGAAAGCCATCGCCTATTACGCTTCCCTGCCGATCAGCGACGCCACATCCCTGCAAGACATCGAACTGCCAGAACCGGTCGCCGGCCCACGCGACCTGCTGGTGGAGGTTAAAGCCATCTCGGTCAACCCGGTCGACACCAAAGTGCGGCAGAACGTGGCGCCGGAAAACGGCGCGGCGAAAGTGCTGGGCTGGGACGTCGCCGGTGTGGTCAAGGCTGTCGGCAGCGAGGTGACGCTGTTCAAGGCTGGCGACAAAGTCTTTTACGCCGGCTCCATCGCCCGTGCCGGCGGCAACAGCGAACTGCACGTGGTGGATGAGCGCATCGTCGGCCATATGCCCAAATCGCTCGGTTTCGCCGAAGCCGCCGCCCTGCCGTTGACCGCGATCACCGCTTGGGAGTTGCTGTTCGAACGCCTGCAAATCTGCGAAGGCACAACCAATGAAGGACAGAGCCTGCTGATCGTCGGCGCGGCGGGGGGCGTGGGTTCGATTCTGACGCAACTGGCCAAGCAGTTGACCGGCCTGAACGTGATTGGCACCGCGTCCCGCGAGCAGACTCGTGACTGGGTGAAGGCGCTGGGCGCCGATCTGGTGATTGACCACAGCCAGCCGCTGAGCGAAGAACTGAAACGTGCGGGCATCAACAACGTGACCCATGTCGCCAGTCTGACCCAGACCGATCAGCATCTCGATCAACTGGTCGAGGCCCTGGCGCCGCAAGGCAAACTGGCGTTGATCGACGATCCGAAGTCGCTCGACGTGAGCAAACTCAAGCGCAAGAGCCTGTCGCTGCACTGGGAGTTCATGTACACCCGTTCGCTGTTCGAGACGCCAGACATGATCGAACAGCACAAACTGCTCAACCGCGTGGCTGAACTGATTGATGCCGGGACGTTGAAGACCACGGTGGGCGAGCATTTCGGCACGATCAATGCGAGCAACCTGCGCCGCGCCCATGAGTTGCTGGAAAGTGGCAAAGCCAAGGGGAAAATTGTTTTAGAAGGTTTCCAAGACTGAAAAATCGAAGCCCTCGGCAGCGCTTACACGGGCTGCGAGGGCTTTTTGCCGTCAGTCCGACAGTTGACCCTTGTCACAATTGCGATCGTATTCAGGACTACAATCGAAGCCTCTGCGGTACATCTTTTACGCAAGGGAGGTCAGCAATGAAGATCCTGATAAAAGAAGTGGCAAAGTCTCAATGGCAAGTTCGTCTGGACCAACACGCCGTGACATTTCGCAGTGAAGCCGAAGCACTGGCCTTCACCCGCACCCTCGAAGCACGAATTTGCGCGCCCCATCAGTTTCCCGACCGCAGCCAGCAGCGCGCTGCCGGCTGAGGATTCACGCCTCGGCCTGGGCTTGCGCCAGTGCCCGCGCGTTCTGCAGACGGCGGGTGAGCATTGCGACGCACACCACCAGTACACCGCAAATACTGATAACAATTGCCATCGGTACAGCCGTGCCGTCGTGCAACACGCCCACCAGTGCTGAAGCGCCAGCGGCGACGCTGAACTGCATGCAGCCGAGCAACGCCGAAGCACTGCCGGCGCGCCCGCCCTGCCCGTTCATCGCGCAAGCGGCGGCGTTGGGGCTGATGCAGCCGAGGCTGGACACACAGATGAACAGCGGAATCAGCAGCGGCCACAGGGACTCGGTGTGCAGGGCGCTGACTGCGAGCAACGTCAGTCCCGCCGCCAGATAAACCCACACTGCCCGCGCCAGCAGGAACGCCGGGCCACGCTTGGCCAACAGTCGCGCGTTGACCTGGGCCACCAGAATGAAACCCGCCGCGTTGGTGCCGAACAACCAGCCAAAATGCTCGGCCGGCACGCCGTACAGTTTAATGAAGATGAACGGCGAACCGGCGATATAGGCGAACATCCCGGCGATGGCGATACCACCGGTCAGGGCATGGCCGAGGTAGACGCGATCCTTGAGCAGTCGCCCGTATTGGCGCAATGCCCCGGACAACGGTTGGCGCGGCATGTGCGCCGGCATGCTTTCCGGCAGACCCAGCGCCACGGCCAGTCCGGCCAGCGCGCTGAAACCGGTCAGCACCAGGAAGATCGACTGCCAGCCTGTAGTGTTGACCAGCAGACCGCCGAGCATCGGCGCCAGAATCGGCGCCAGGCCCATCACCAGCATCAACTGCGAGAAGACTTTGGCCGAACCGACCGCATCGCACTTGTCGCTGACCACTGCACGGGAGATCACCATCCCTGCGCAACCGCCCAACGCCTGCACGAAGCGCGCGCCGATCAGCCATTCGAGGTTCGGCGCGTAGGCGCAGGCCAGCGAGGCCAAGGTGAACAGCGTAAGCCCCACCAGCAGCGGGACGCGGCGGCCAAAGCGATCCGCCACGGGCCCGTAAAGCAGTTGGCCGATGGACAGGCCGGCGAAATACGCCGCCAGCGTCATCTGCACATGTTTCTCGTCAGTGCCGAACGCCAGCGCCATCGAGGGAAATGCGGGTAAGTAGAAGTCGATTGCCAAGGGCCCGAAGGCGGTCAAGGCACCGAGAATCAGAATGATACGGAAATTCATCAGGCATCCAGTCAGGCAAGTCGGCAGCCCGACAGTCTAGCTGCGGCTGGGCGCCTTGAACATTCCGATAGCTCGCTAACTATAAAAACAGCAAAAGATCGCAGCCTGCGGCAGCTCCTACAGGACGCATTCCAATGCAGGTGCTGCCGCAGGCTGCGATCTTTTGCTTTTAGGCGAGTTTGACCGCGTAGCCTTCTTCGCTGATGACCTCGATCACCTGTTTGGCGCTCAGCGCACTTTCGACGCCGACCTCTTTTGCCGCCAGATCGACGCGTACGCTCGCCGCCGGGTCTTTGGCCTGAACCGCGTTGGTAATGGCTTTGACGCAGTGACCGCAGGACATGCCTTCAACGTTGAACACTTGCATGAAGTGACTCCTTTGAGTGAGGTTGCCGGCAGTGTCGAGCTTGCCACGATGGCAAGGTCAAGTTCTGCAATAAACTGCCGGGCTGGCAATCGGCGCCGCGCTCGGCCAAGCTGCGTGCATCAATGACTCGAATTCAGGAGATTCAGCCATGCGCTGGTCAGCTTTCAGCCTGTTTGGCTTCCTCAGCCTTTTTGCCGCCCTCCCCCAAGCGCAAGCCGCCGGCGAGGATTACGCGGTGCTGATCATTTCCCGCGAGCGTCTGGAAGTGTCGACCTCCTGCGAGATCGGCGTGTACATCCAGGATCAACTCTCGGCGCGACTGCTGCAGGAGCAAAGCATCTCCTTCAACCTGCCGCCGGGCACGGTGTCGCTGCGCTTGAAATTGCTGCCGGGCCAGGTCGCCGGTTGCAATCCGGGCATGCTCGCGCCGGGTTCGCAGGAGATCAAGCTGCGTGCCGGGGATGTGCTGAAGTATCGGTTGGCGATGAATTCCGAAGGCGTCTATCTGAAACGCGCCGATCTCGAATACTGATTTATGCGCGTGATCGTTCCCACGCTCCGCGTGGGAATGCAGCCATGGACGCTCCGCGTCCCTATGCGTGACGCAGAGCGTCACAGGAGGCATTCCCACGCGGAGCGTGGGAACGATCACGGTAGGAAGATTGGCGCTTGACCTTGCCCGCATGGCAAGGTTGATCCTTGTAGGCATCTACTACAGGGAGTACGACCGATGTCCGATTCCATCACTTTCGACCTGCCGATTGCCGGCATGACCTGCGCCAGTTGCGCCGGGCGCGTCGAGCGGGCCTTGAGCAAAGTCAGCGGCGCCAGTGCCGTCAGCGTCAATCTCGCCACCGAACAGGCCCGCGTGCAGGCACCCGGCGACAGTCTGCCGGCGTTGATGGACGCGGTCGAACGCGCCGGTTACAGCGTGCCGCAGCAAACTATCGAACTGAACATCGACGGCATGACCTGCGCCTCTTGCGTCGGTCGCGTCGAGCGCGCCCTGAACAAAGTGCCAGGGGTGAAAAGCGTCAGCGTCAATCTGGCCAACGAGCGCGCGCACCTCGAACTGCTCGGTCAGGTCGATTCACAAGCACTGCTCGACGCCGTCAGCAAGGCCGGCTACTCGGCCAGCGTCTGGCAAGCCGAACATCCGCAAACCGATACCCAGCAACAGAAACTCACGCATGAACGCTGGGCGCTGATCTGCGCGATTGCCCTCGCCCTGCCGCTGGTGGCGCCGATGTTGCTGCAACCGTTCGGCATCCACTGGATGCTCCCGGCCTGGGCGCAATTTGCCCTCGCCACACCGGTGCAATTCATTTTCGGTGCGCGGTTTTATGTCGCCGCATGGAAAGCCGTGCGTGCCGGCGCCGGCAACATGGACTTGCTGGTCGCCCTCGGCACCAGCGCCGGTTATGGCCTGAGCCTTTATGAATGGGCCACCGCTGCCGGGCGTATGCCGCATCTGTATTTCGAAGCATCGGCGGTGGTCATCGCCCTGGTGCTGCTGGGCAAATATCTGGAGAGCCGCGCCAAACGCCAGACCGCCAGCGCCATCCGCGCCCTCGAGGCGTTACGCCCGGAACGGGCCATTCAAGTGATCGACGGTCGCGAGCAGGATGTCGCCATCAGCGCTCTGCGCCTCAACGATCTGGTGCTGGTGAAACCCGGCGAACGGTTTCCGGTTGATGGTGAAGTCATCGAAGGCCAGAGCCACGCCGATGAAGCGCTGATCAGCGGCGAAAGCCTGCCGGTGCCGAAACAACCGGGGGACAAGGTCACTGGTGGCGCGATCAACGGTGAAGGTCGTTTGCTGGTGCGCACTCAGGCGCTCGGCGCGGAAACGGTATTGGCGCGGATCATTCGCCTGGTCGAAGACGCTCAAGCTGCCAAGGCACCGATCCAGAAACTGGTGGACAAGGTCAGCCAGATCTTCGTGCCTGCGGTGTTGTTGATCGCCTTGGCGACACTGATTGGCTGGTGGCTGTATGGCGCGCCAATGGAAACCGCACTGATCAATGCCGTCGCGGTTCTGGTCATCGCCTGCCCGTGTGCACTGGGCCTCGCCACACCGACCGCAATCATGGCCGGCACGGGTGTCGCGGCGCGCCACGGCATTCTGATCAAGGATGCCGAAGCGTTGGAGCGTGCCCATGAAGTCAGCAGCGTGGTGTTCGACAAGACCGGCACACTGACCTCCGGCACGCCACGTATTGCCCATTTCAGTGCCGTAGATGGAGATGAAAACAATCTGCTGAAACTGGCGGGAGCGTTGCAACGTGGCAGCGAACATCCGCTGGCCAAAGCGGTGCTGGATGCTGCAGCCGAACGTGAACTGACCGTCCCGGATGTCAGCGACAGCCAATCCCTGACCGGGCGCGGCATCGCCGGCAATCTTGATGGCCGACGCCTTGCACTGGGCAATCGGCGGATGCTCGAAGAGAGCGGCTTGAGCGCCGGCGACCTCACCGAATCTGCCAAAGCCTGGGAAACCGAGGGTCGCACGCTGTCGTGGCTGATCGAGCAAAGCCCGGAACCGCGCGTGCTCGGTTTGTTCGCCTTTGGCGATACCTTGAAACCCGGCGCACTGGAAGCCGTGCAGCAGCTCGCCGCGCGAGATATCCATAGCCATTTGCTGACCGGCGACAACCGTGGCAGTGCTCGGGTGGTCGCCGAGGCACTGGGCATCCGCAATGTCCATGCCGAAGTACTGCCAGCCGACAAAGCCGCCACCGTCGCCGAGCTGAAAAAAACCGGCGTGGTCGCCATGGTCGGTGACGGTATCAACGACGCCCCGGCCCTCGCTGCTGCCGACATCGGCATTGCCATGGGCGGCGGCACCGACGTCGCCATGCACGCGGCGGGCATCACCCTGATGCGCGGCGATCCACGTCTGGTGCCGGCGGCGCTGGAAATCAGCCGCAAGACTTACGCGAAGATCCGCCAGAACCTGTTCTGGGCCTTCATCTACAACCTGATCGGCATCCCGCTGGCAGCGTTTGGCTTCCTGAATCCGGTACTGGCCGGCGCGGCGATGGCGCTGTCGAGCGTCAGCGTGGTGAGCAATGCGCTACTGTTGAAAACCTGGAAACCCAAGGATCTGGAGGAGCACCGATGAACATCGGTCAAGCGGCCAAACACAGTGGCCTGAGCGCGAAAATGATCCGCTATTACGAGTCGATCGGTTTGCTCAAAGCGGCCCATCGCACCGACAGCGGCTATCGCGTCTACGGCGATGACGACCTGCACACGCTGGCGTTCATCAAGCGCTCGCGGGATCTGGGCTTTTCGCTGGAAGAGGTCGGCAAACTGCTGACCCTCTGGCAGGATCGCCAACGCGCCAGCGCCGATGTGAAGGCGTTGGCGCGCCAGCACATCGACGAGCTGAATCAGAAGATCCGCGAACTCGGCGAACTGCGCGACACCCTGCAAGACCTGGTCGAGCACTGCAACGGCGACCATCGCCCTGACTGCCCGATCCTCAAGGAACTGGCGTCGGGCTGCTGCGCGCAACCCGCCCGCGTCTGAGCGCCAACAGCTTCACCGCCAGCAACGTACCGAGGGGAATGCCGTGGAACAACATGACCACGGCACCCGGCGTCCACCACTCGTAGAACGGCGCGGCGATGAGCATGCCGATGCCGAACCCGGTCATTTGCAGCAGGGTCAGGAAACTGAAAATCGGCAGACGCAGTTGTTCCGGTTCGCGCTGCAGGCGCGACATCAGGCTGACTTCGCTAATGCCATCGCCCAAACCCGCCGGCAGTGAAAATAGCAGCAATCCGTAAAGACTGTGCTGCTGGAACATCAGGATGAAACCGCAGGACATCAGTGCCACGCCGAGAAAATAGCGGCGCTGCAGATCGCCGTTGTCCGAGCGTTTGAGGCGGCTGGCGATCCGTGCGCCAAGCAGTTTGCCGCTGGCCCACACCGCCAGCATCAGACCCAGCGTGGTGCTCGCAGAATCAGGCGTGAGCAGTCTGGAAATAATCGGGAAACCAACATTGTGTGCGGCGCTGCCCAAGGTATCGGCCATCGTCACGGCGAGCATGGCGGCAATCACTGGTGCACTGCGCAAGCCCTGTTTGAGGGCGGACCATTCGCCGCGCTCCGGCGCGTGGTTGACCGTGGGCGCTTCGAAACGCAGCGGCACGATCAGCAACGCCGCCAGCAAGTAGGTCACAGCATTCAGGGCGAACACCGTTTCAAATCCAAAACCGGCCACCAGCAAACCGGACACCAGGCTGCCACCGACCATCGCCGCCGAAGAGGCCGACGTGATCCAGGCGTTGGCCTTGAGCAATTGATCGCAGGGGATCAGACGCGGCAACTGGCTGTTGAGGCCGATGGCGAACATGGAATTGCCCAGACCCAGACCGAAGGCAACCACTGGCAAGAAGATCGACTGCTGTGCAACAGGCACGATCAGCAGCAAACCGAGCAGGCTCGCCCGCAGCAGATCGAAGGCAATCAACGGCACGCGCCCACCCCAGCGGCGGTAAAACGCGGTGCCGATCAGACTGGCAAATATCCCCCCGCCGACACGGCTGGCGAGAAAAATCCCGACGCTCATGGCGCTGTTGCTCAGCAGGTAGACGTAAGTGGCCAGCGCGACCATGTTGAGGAAAGCGCCGAAATCGGAGATCAGCCGAGCGGTGACGATCAGGTGGGTATTGCGCGCAGTGCTCACATTCAATCCTTGAGTGTGGTTGGAGCGGTGGACAGTAGACGTGAATTTGCGTTGATCCGAAAGGGGCCCTCACCCTAGCCCTCTCCCAAGGGGAGAGGGAACTGATTGGGGGATGCTTCAAAGATGCGCCGACGTGAAAGAGCCTTACCGAATCCACAATCAACCCGGTAGCCCATTCCATAATCAACTCGGTATTTCAGATCGATGTAAATCGACAGACAGCGCGGTCGGCCCCCTCTCCCTCTGGGAGAGGGAACTGATTGGGGGGGCTTCAAAGATGCGCCGACGTGAAAGAGCCTTACCGAATCCACAATCAACCCGGTAGCCCATTCCATAATCAACTCGGTATTTCAGATCGATGTAAATCGACAGACAGCGCGGTCGGCCCCCTCTCC
>NZ_LIGE01000016.1 GCF_001297015.1 Pseudomonas sp. RIT-PI-r
CCTCAGCTCGATGGGCGGAGGCGGCTACAACGAACTGCGCATCGAAGACAAAAAAGGTCAGGAACAGATCTACCTGCACGCCCAGCGCGACTGGGACGAAAACATCGAGCACGACCAGAAAATCCGCGTCGGCAACGAACGCCACGACACCGTCGAGCAGAACAGCTACAGCGAATTCAAAGCCGAAGAACACCACACCGTCTACGAAGACCGCAAAGTCGAAGCCCGCGCCAATGATCACCTCACCGTGGGCGTGAACCAGCACATCAAGATCGGCACCGGCCAGTTCATCGACGCCGGCCAGGAAATCCACCTCAGCAGCGGCATGAAAGTGGTGATGGAAGCCGGTGCGGAGCTGACCCTGATCGGCGGCGGCAGCTTTATCAAGATTGATGCTGGTGGTGTGACCATGAGTGGGCCGGTGATCAATATGAACTCCGGCGGCAGCCCCGGCAGCGGCACGGGAGCGGCGCCGTTGTTGCCGGGGTTGTTGAAGCAGGCTGATGCTGACAAGGCTGGCAAGGTGTTAGTCCCGCCAATGACCAATCCATTTGTACGAAAAAGCGTTCAAGGCCTGCCCCTTGTTCCGATCTGTGGAAAGCAAGCCAATGGCGCTTGCTCGCGAGAGGTTTGCCCATGTCTGAATGGCTGAGTCTTTTCCTTGAACAACCCGTGGCCACGACGCCATCGGACAGCAGTGGAAACCGCACCCTGTATGGCATCATCGACAGCGTTCGCCAGCCTCGGGCGCTGGAAAAGCTCTACCAACAGTCCGGGTTGAATGATGTTGAAAAGCTGTTTCAGGACACGCCGTTCGCCGAAATGAATGACGTCAGTCCGATCTGGCTACAACTGACACCGGGAAGTCCTGCCACCGCCCAAGCCGTAGAGCTATGCCGCGACAACCGCGCGGGCCTTTTACTGACCTCGCGTGAAAAGCCGGAGACCGCGCTCTTGCATGCTCGTTGCCTCCTGCGCATGAACGACCCGTCTCATGGTGACTCGCTGGCGCGCTACTACGACCCGGCATTCTGGAGTGCGCTGGCGCTGACGATACCCGCCCGAGCGCTGTTCGGCCCTTGGGATCGCGTCTATACCCCGCCCGCTCACATCGACGATCAACAATGGCGTGTTTGGGAACAAACAGAAAAAGTTGATGCCTCTAATGGCGAACAAAAATATCCGCTGCACCTAAAGAGCGACACGCTGTTAGCGTTCGATGAAATCCGTTGGTGGTACTGGATTCGGCTGCGGAACGCCGAGTCCGCTGCGAGCTTATCGGATTCTCAACTGTCTGGTGTGTCCGATAATTTGCAACTGCTGGTGGATCACGGCATTGAAGAAGGACGTCATCTTGAGCACCTGCTGCCGAATCTGAATCAAGGTCCGCTGCAGGCCCGCGCCGACGTCATGAACGTGCTGAGCAGCGACATGCCGGCATTCGAGAAAGTACAACGACTGGAAGTCTGAGATGACAGGTACGTCCGAACAAACACCCGCGCCAGAACAACCACCTGTTGTCATTCCGGCCGATCCGCCAAAAAAGACTGCCGACGCGGAGACGTTCTGCAAAGACAAGAAGCCGGGCTGCAGCAGCAGCTACGACGACATCATCTACGTCACCGGTCAGCGCCGTTTCTGGCTGTTGCCCAAGCGCACGTCCGAGAAACTCAAGGAAAGCGTCAGCCTGCTCAAACAGAAAACCGTCGACGCTGATAAAGCCACGCGCATGAGCAACATCGCCGACGCGGGGTTGATGGACTACTTCCTCACCCCGGGCCCGGAAGCCTTTCTCGAAGGCGAGCAACATAGCAGTTACCTCGATTCGAAATCGGCAATCCCCGAAGACACTACCAAAAAAGCGCAGTGCCGCAAGGATTGGGAGGCGGCAAAAGCCAAGGGTGACAGCAACGCCACGATGCACGCCGAGCGCGAGATGTTCCACGCTGGACAGCGCATCGAGAAAAACCAGAAAAACATGGAAACCCTCGAAAAAGTTTCCGACGAAAAAGCAAAAACGTTGGGGTACAAACGAGAAAACGGCGTCTTCTATACCCCGCGCGCGTTAAAGGCCTGTGAAGCCATCGATACGTACATTAAAGAGCGCGACAAGGCGAAAGCCCACGGCTACAAAATGTTCGATCCAGGCACCAAGAAGATCGCTTCGGCTTGGGAACACCTAAAAGAATATAAGGCCCTTCACAAAAAGCTGATTGAAACCGGCGAGATCGACGAAAAGAAACTCAAGGGTGTGCAAATCAACATCCTGGCGTTGAAAGACCTGATGTCCAAGTACATCAATGCCATCGTCGAGCTTGCCGAGTGCGGGATTGCAGTTCCCGAGTTTGCGCTGAGTCCCGATGACCAATACGCCGGTACCGAGGATTTTCAGGCATTCATCGAGCTGACCACCAAACGCGATGAGCTTGAGAAAAAGATCGAAGAACGTTACTCCCAATGGGTCTCGGCCACTGGCGGCAAATCTGCGCCACCCGGCGTGCTCTTCGTCAGCTTGCAGAAACAGTGGTACGACCTGAATGACGAGGCAGAGCGAATTCAGAACACCGCCGAAGCACGCGTTCGAGCACTGAAGCCGCCCCGTCTGTTTCTCTGGGACGCGGAAAGCTACAAGCCAAAACCCCTCGAACGACTGGCCAAAACAAACATTCCACTGCGTGAGCTCAGCAGCGCATCGTCGACGACGATTCTGAACCACATCAGCTTGAAACATCTGGCGCAGGTCAGCGGCAACGCATTCGAGGGTCAACTCAAAGAACTCGCGACCAGTTTGCCCAAATCGATTGCCAAAGAATCCGACGACGACCGGGTATTCAGTGATTGGCTGGAACAGGAAGGCGCGCTGCAGTTCGATGAAAAGGGGCCATGGTTCGATGAACATGGGCTTTTCGTGCCTGAAAAATTCTTCACCGCCCTGGAAGCCAAAGGCTACAGAGTCGAAAGCATCAAAGCTGAAGCCAAGCGCAAAAGCTGGGGCGAAAACCTCAAAGCCATGGTTTTCGAAGATAAGCAGTTGCGCAACCTCATGCTGTTCGACAACAGTCCGCAGGCCCAACTGGTTCGATGCTTACTCCCGGAAAGCGCCAACCTTCTGTCCGAAGTCAAAATGGAAGGCCCCACTCTGAAAAGTGGTTCCCCTCAGATTGCCAACGTAGAAGTTGCACTGGATGTAACAGCGTGGCGCGGGGAAGTCAGCTTACTGAAAGTCGAATTCCCGAAACGGGCAAAAGCCGACCCTTGGATCGCAAAATACAAGGCTCATGACGGCAGCGTGCGCAGCGTCAACTTCGGCAAACTGTCTCTGGATCTGGAAGCCAAGGCCTGGGGATTCGCTGGCGCAAGTCTCATGCTGTCACGCGACCTGACCCTGGACCAGAAAACCGGCTACACCAGCCTGGTCGGTGTAGACATCGCTGAAAAATCCGGCGACCTCGCCAAGTTCGAAGTGTTTGCCGGCGCCCAAGCCGGGTGCAAAGTCACCGGCAAACTGTTCTGGTGCCCTCCCCCAAGCGTCCTCCCGCCTGCTCCCGTGCCCAATCGCATTTCAGCCAACCAGTGGCGCCCTTTGGCCAAACTGGAAGTTGAAGTAGCCGTGGCCATCGGCGCCGGCTACACCGGCGACATGCACCTACGGATGCAAAACGGCCTACTGCTGTTATCGATCAAGGGCGCGCTGGTCTGGGGCGCAGGCGTCAAAGGGTATTTGACCTTTGAAGTCGGCTACGACAGCATCGTAGCCTTGACGGAACTGGTGCGACAGGAAATGGCCGCGAACCAATACAAGGATCTTGAGTGGGTCGATGGCGAAGCCATGGACTACCTGCAGAAACTGAGCTTCCTCGGCGCCACGGGTATCGATGTGGCGTTTGCCTATGTGCGTGGGTATTCCATTGTTAAAGGGATATTTGATGCGCTGACCGAGGGGGGACGCGGGGGACAAATTGCTCACACACTTATCTTGGATAAAAACCAAAAAGTAATGCAGGATTGGGTTTACAACCTAACCCCACAGGCCCTAGGCCCATTACTAATGGCTTTAAGTACTTCACCTAGGTCATTTTCTGCTGAAGATGATGAGGACAGTAAAAGCTACAACAACGACGAGGCATACCTCATTCAACAACAAGCAATTGAAAGATGCCTCAGTTGGATTTCAAAAAAACCTAATGCGAATTTGCAATTTGAAGAAGCAATTATTTGCATGAATCGTGACGGGATTCGTCCCCCGCAGGCAGGACTTATGTTCTGCAAAAATAAGTTAAAACTCGATCTATTCATGAATGAAAGGGTTTTAGGCCACATCCCGGGCAACAACAGAATGCGGGAGCGATACTCAGAAAACGCTAAACTTCTAGGGGCGAGAATGAATAGCCACTGCACTTACTCGAGCACATATACCGGCCCTGCATTTGCACCCATTCAAGAAGTCAAGGCTTTCTACAAAGGACCAAACATTGATTAAAACAATATACGCCATTATTTTATATTCAATATTTCTATCCACTTCAGCTTTTGCAGAACTTACGACCGATCAACAAGTAGCAAAGAATAAAGGCCTTATCCTGTATCAGCAAAGTGATTGGTACGATTCTCAGCCGCTACTGAAAATTGCGGCAGATGCGGGAGACAGTACAGCGCAATATTACTTGGGAGAGGCTATCCGCCTCAGCAACCGCTACACCACCGAAGACGCAAAAAAATGGTACGAATCAGCAGCTAAGCAAGGAAATTTGTATGCAATGCTTCGGTTGAGTAATTCGCATGATTTGTGCAAAGAGATGGGGAGTTGCTCAGGTAAAAGCAATGAAGAATGGCGGAATTATGCACTACAGGTTGCAAATGAGCGCGCCGAGAAAGGCGATACTGAGGCAATGATTGTTTTATTTACTGCCAAGCAAGGTTTGCAATGGTTGGAAAAAGCAGCGACGGCAGGCAGTGGATTTGCTCAAAAAGTCCTTGCTGGTAAGTACAAAGATGGTGAAGGCTGGTTCCTCATTCCTGGCAGCCGCGAAAAAGCCGTTGAGAAATGGTTCAAAGCTTCAGCGGAGAGCGGCTACCCACCGGGTATGTACCTTTACGCAAATTTTTTATATGAAAATAAAGCAAGCAAAGAAGACGTAGGATATTGGCTAAAAAAGGCCGCTGAGTCAGGCCACATTGATGCCGCTGGTGGATACGCCCTCACTGTAGCGCATCTCCCTGACAGCTACGGATTTCCGTTGGACTTAGTAGAAGCCTATGGAATCACCTACCTTATCTCCCATTTGCAAGGTGGTGGCGTAGCCCCTGAGGATGCTAGAAGAAGCCTTCCTGAAATTGCAGAAAAGATGAGTCCTCAAGAGATCAAGGATGGGATCCGCTTTGCCAAAGATTGGGAAAAGAATCACCCACCACTTTCCTACTTTGTTCCGGCTTACGGCTACTGATTTAAGGAAGTTTATCTGTGTCCGCTTTCCGCCCTATTTTCTTGAGCATTGCCTTGTGGGTTTCCACCACATCAATTTCCAACGCCCAAGTCATTGAAAATCAAGCGGCAGCGAAAGAAACTGGCATTATGCTTTAGCAAAGTGCATGGACTTCCTCGCGGACTTTTTTACTAACCGCTGCCGAAGCAGGCGATCGAGACGCTCAGTATTACTTAGGCGAGGCCATCCGCCTAAGTAACCGTTACATGACAGAGGACGCCGTAAAATGGTACGAGGCCGCAGCCGAAAAAGGACACATCTATGCCATGCTGCGTCTTAGCAACCAAGAAGAACTATGCACTCTAGTCGAAACCTGCACGCAGAAAAATGTTAAGGACTGGAGAACTTTGGCCTTAAAAACTGCACACGAACGCGCGGAGAGAGGCGACACCGAAGCAATGGTTGCGCTCTTTACAGCAAAACAAGGTTTGGAGTGGTTAGAAAAGGCTGCAGAGTCGGGTGATAACTTTGCCCAGCAACTTCTAGCAAGTGCCTACCAAAATGGACAGGGTTCGTTCCTGATCCCGGGCAGTCGAGAGAAAGCAGTCAAGAAGTGGTTTAAGGCGTCTGCGGAAGGGGGCTATCCTCCCGGAATGTACCTTTATGCTAACTACCTATATGAGCACGATGAAAAAAAGGAAGAGATAGGAAATTGGCTAAAAAAAACAGCTGAAGCAGGACATATTGATGCACTTGGAAGCTATGCCCTCAATATCGCCCACCTTCCGAACAGTTACGACTTTCCGCTCGATTTAGTCAAAGCCTATGGCTTTACGTATTTGATAACACAGCTCCAAGGAGGGGGAGCAGCACCAAGGGAAGCGAAGATCAGCCTCCCTGAGATTGCAGAAAAAATGAAACCTGAAGAAATCGAAATGGGAATTTCATTCGCAAAAGAATGGGAAAAGACACACCCTCCGCTTTCCTATTTTGATCCAATTTACGGATATTAAGCCAATTTATTCCCAAGGCTACCGCCAAATGTTATAAGTGCAACTAGCCCTTGGGCATTTGTAGAACCAACGATCGCATAACAAGAAATTAAAATTTTATAAATCCCACCAATGATTAAAAACACCATATTTTTATTTCTCTCTTTAGCAATGTCTAACTTTGAACATTTTTTCGCCCTACGCGAAATGGTGAGAAGGATCGATGCAACGCGGAAATTTTTAAACACCTCACCGCCCTTGTGTAAAATTTCGCTCCTTTGGGTCAGTGCGCTTTTGACAATGCTGATTAAGGACGAACCCCATGGATTTTGATCACGACCTCCCTCGGCTTGGCGACATTCTGCTACTAAGGGGAAAGAGCCTGTTGACCAAGCCCAATATGGCCATTCAATCAATCACACGCTTGCAAATCGCGAGCTACTCACATGTTGCGATGGTTACCGGTCAGAACATGATAATTGATGCCAATCCAGGCATCGGAATCACCTTGCGTCAATGGGATGAAGTGAGTCATTCCTACGACATCGCCAATTCGTTGTTAGTCCGACACCGCTACGCAGACGATGCGGCGACTTGGAATTTGCTCGAACAGGCTCAATACTATTACGGTCAGAAATACAAGATAACTGCGTTAATCAGTAACGAGGCGGAATTTTCTGACAATGAGGGCATTGTGTGCTCACAGTTCATCGCGCAAATTTTTCAGGATTGCGCACTGCCCTGCTCAGGAAAGTCGTGCCGCAAAAGCCTTCCCACAGATATTTATACTTTTACCAAAGCCAGCTCGGAATGGGTTCAACGGCCGCTCTCGGAAATCAGAATTGGAATAAGTTGCCGCTCTAGCGAGATCGCTCACTCCATAGTTCAAGTCAATCACCAAATGGATAATCATGTCGCTGCATCGCTAAAGCAGGCGTTTGATTTAAGTCGTCTGTTTCATGAGTTAACGGCAGACATAGCGGACGCAACAGACTTGATTAACGTAGCGAATGGTGGCTTGATTCCTCTGGCCAAGCGGATGGAAGCAGCAGCCACCAGCAACATTTCCATCGAGCATTTCAGTAAATCGTGGCGGCAATACTTTCTCGAGCCAAGAGCCAAGGCAACCTTCCTCCACGAGGCCGGCACGGCAGCTGAGCAGCCTATAAAAATCTTCATTAAGACATGTGAAATTGTAAAGCAACACAATACAGCGGCAGACAACGCGTCGGAGCAACTGAATTTGTTACTGACGCAGCTTGAACATATTTCAAAGTCCCTTCCCGCGGCGCCCTCTGACATTGAAATTCAAACGTGGGTTATCAACCATCTTGAGATCCGCAAAGAATTACAGCGGCAAATAGATATTCTGGACTGGATCATTATTTCCAGTCCAGGCAATCTTGATTTTGCCAAAAGCTTTGATTTCCAAGCCTTTATGGAAGAATACGATAAAGACCCCAAGCCTGATTTCAATGAAGCAATAGATACGCTGGTGATCATTGCTGACTATTGTCGCCATTGTAATAGCTGGGCACAACAACGCCCGCTTTATGAGCAGATAATGAGTGCTCATCACCTGCTCGGCAATGTACAAGGGGCCGCGCTCCACGCCCCTTGAACATGCCCCGCCCCCCGCATTGAGGCCGGAAAAGGCCGGAACGACCTGCTCATGCAAATCCCTGCACAGGCGCTGGCGCTAGCACACACTGTGTCCTAACCTTTCCTGGCCAACAGGAACCACATGAGCACCCATCGGCAATGTGGACTAAGGGAGCAAGCGCATGGCGAACAAAAAAGGAACTGCATTGGTAGCTGATCTGGGGACAATCGACGAAGCAGCAGGAATTTTCGGAATATGTTATTCGATACTGACATGGAGTGGTGTCGGAAAAGGATTCAGCCCTTTCAGCTTGGGTTCCTGGACGAAAACCCTAGGAAAACTTGCGGAGGATGGACACGCAACAACGTTTCTTATCGATGGCGAAAACATCACACTGACGGGAATCAGTGAGACCGGTTGGGAATTCTCCACGGGTACGCTTGCCTCGCAGGATTGGGCGCGCGCCACCGGAAGCGCAACGACGTACGTTTACTATATTGGCGTAAACGAGCAGTTCATAAAAAAATATAGAAAACTTCAAGCCAGGTTGAAGAAAACGAAGACTGCCTATGACGTCCTTTGGCCAAATCTTGCCAATGCGAAAACCCAATACCAGAACTGTGTCAGCCATAGCCACTATCTGGTTTCCGAGCTAGGCCTCGCTCACTGGGCAAACACCATCAAGGGCTGGTGGATGCCGTCCGCAAGCAACTGGGTAGATTGGTTTAAAAGTTTTGCACCTACCCAACGAGACGGGTTCAGTTGGAAGTACAAGAAATTCGATAGCACAAACACGCACATTCCATAACCATCTTTCCGGGACGGCAATGAATACACTTGCGCGCACCTCGCCCGCCATTTCATCTACGACCGAGCCCAGGCCATTCGGGGCTTAGTCGTAGATAGAATGTACACGCCCCCCCTCACACATCTGAACAAGGAGAGGTTCATGACCAGGATTTTCGTACTGTTCACGCTCATCAATCTGCTCGCCGGTTGTAACACTTACTCTGACGGACACCCTCGCAGTTCCGAAGACCCCGGCTGCAAAACTGCGCAAAAACAGGCAGGTTGCCTCTAAGCGATTGCGCCAAGGCACGGGTTTCAATTTGCCCATTGAAGGGCGATCGCGTGCGCTCGCTCTTTACCCGTGCGGAGGTAAAGGGCTGCGATGGATTAGCGATCAGCGCGGTGAACAGTCTGATAGCGGCCGCAGTGTCTACTCGACGGACATGTACGGCACAAAAATTCTTGCCAATGGGAAGTGCCAGTACAAACGTCCCGTCCCAGACGTGCAAACGCAAAGCCTTGCCTGCTGCGAATATTCTGCGGTTGACGCTATTTAGCTGCGATAAACACTCAAGCTAGCAGGGTTTTAATTCTTTGCCACTTCTCTATCAAACGATGATTCTTTGCCTGGATCTGAGTTGCGCCTCAACGAAGCGGTGACGAAATGCGCAGCGCAGCTGAGAGGTGTGGCAATCAACTTCAGACAGAAGTCGCGCCGCGCAGTAATCTATCGGTTTAGCGCAAGTCTTTAGCCAAATCGATCGATGGAGGATGATCCTTGTATGACGAAACAACCGCCCGTCACTCAACCAGCCGCCAGCGCCGCCGATATCGAGCGTTCGATCCAGGCCCTGAACAAAATGGCTGAACGCCTCTGGGGGGAGGGTCGAGAGGCGGAAGCCAAAGCCCTGCTCGATGCTCTCGACGCCTTGAACCGGGCGCTCGACCGAATTCGCATTGGTGAGAGCCGCAGGGCCGCTACCCTGCATTGAACCTGGCGCTTACGGCTTGAGAATCAGCAATGGCTCAGCCTTCTTGACGATGTAGGTCGCCAGTTCCGACCCCTTGTCCTGGCCGACGTTCCTGGCGATATGCGCCACGCCCTCAGGAATGAACAGCGAATCTCCCGTCTTCAGTGTCACTGGCGCCCTGCCTTCCAATTGATATTCAAAAGTGCCGCTGATCACGTACGCCACCTCGACACCGGGGTGCGCATGTTTCGGTGAAGTCACTCCCGGGGCGAAATCGACTCGCGCCTGAATCACTTCGCGATCATTCGCACCGAGATCCTCGCGAACCAGATCGGTACGGCTCAAACCTTGCTGCCAGCTCTTCGGTTGGGTGTCCGCCGCGTGAGCGATACCGATCATTGAAATGACTACCGCAGCAGTGGCCAGAAACAGGGGACGGCGCATGGTGTTGCCCTCTTGAACGTAGTGGTGTGGAGGGCTTTATTCTGAGTGCAGCATATTGGCGGAATGTGTCGCAAGCCGGACGTTTGTTATGCGCATGTGTACACGAACGGGCTGGATACACGCTTATACAAAAGAGTCTTGGTCTTGCCGCAGCGCCAACAGCCAGGTTCGGAAAGCGACGATCTTTTTCGAGTCGGCGGTTTTATGCGGCGAGATAAATCCCAAGGGCTATGTCGCCGCACTGGAGCTGGATAACGCTCAAGTGCTGACGGAAGGCCCGGCGATCCTGCAGTACCTTGTCGACCTCGTACCGGGCAATCGACTGGCGCCCGCACCCGGAACCTGGGCGCGCACGCGCTTGCAGGAACAGCTGAGTTTCATCAGCACGGAAATCCATGGCGCTAGCGCGCCGCTGTTCAGCGCGGACATTCCCGAAGCGATCAAGGCCATCTTCAAGCACAAGCTGTTCAAGCGCCTGGACTATCTGAACCGCACTCTCGCCGACCAGGACTGGCTGATCGGCGACTTCAGCGTCGCCGATGCCTATTTGTTTACCGTGCGCAGATGGCTACCGACCTTCAACATCGACATCGTCGACTGGCCAGCGCTCGACGCTTACATGCACCGTATCGGTTCGCGCCCCTGCGTGGCGGCGGCGATCGCGGCTGAAGCGGCAACGCAAGCAGTTTGATCAGGGCGCAGCAGCCGGCAGATGTTGTTGCGTCAGAGCGCCAGGACTTTCCCCGATATCCGGTACAAACGCGGCGATATACACCAACCCGACGACATTTGGCTGATTGCCGGCCTCGGTAATCACTGCGCCACCCCAGAATCCGTGTACCAGCACAATCGTCGGCTTGTTGCTCATGGCCCTGCTCCTGTATGAAAAGAGAAGATGGTTGCCTGTTTCGCGCAGAAGTATGGTGCCGATCGCCCGAACGGGCCATGTCGGCAACGAATCTGTAAACTGACGCGATCTTCACTCGCTCAAACAAGAGAACCCCATGGCCAATCAAGACATCATCTTCACCCCCGATCCGGATGCCGATTCCATTTCCTCCGACGTCACTACGTTCAACGGCATCATGGTCTCCACGCAGATCCCGACCCGGGCCGACGGCAGCCTGGAACTGGGTGGCATCACCGAGCAGAGCGAATGCACGCTGCAGGCGCTGAAAGTCGCACTGGAGCGCGCCGGCAGCTCGATGGATCGGGTCATGCACCTGACCATCTACCTCACCGACATGGCCGACCGCGGCGCGTTCAACGAAGTCTACCAACGCTTCTTCGCCAAACCGTGGCCGGTGCGTGCGGCAGTGGGCGTGGCGTCGCTGGCCGTTGAAGGGATGCGCGTGGAAGTCACGGCGATGGCGGCCAAGGCCTGATCCCCGACAGCTCGTGTTGGCGTCCGACAGGCGCGCATTGATACTGAATGTGCCGACGCCTTCGCGAGCAAGCCCGCCCATACAGGGTTGTGTACCACAGTGTGTACGAACCTGTTGGCGATACATCGACTTGCAACCAAAGCCTTTTTCGACACAGCCCGGATACGTCCCTGCGCTCAAATGCACTCAAGGTTTCAAGGGTTCACAAAGACCCCTCGGCCAAAGGTTCGCACAGGAGACGTCAGCATGAAAAAGGCACTGCACACCCGCAACACCGCGTTCGGTTTGTCGATTCTGGCTTTGTCGTTGTTCGGCGCTGTGACCAGCGTTCAGGCGCAAGCGGTGGAACCTGCGGCCGTCAGCTATTCGGCGCCCTCGCCCTTCGGCCCGTTGAAACATGTGAAGGCCGGCGTGCTCGACGTCGCCTACGCCGAAACCGGCCCCGTCGACGGCCCGGTGGTGATCCTGCTGCACGGCTGGCCCTACGACATTCACAGCTACGACGAGGTCGCGCCGTTGCTCGCGGCCAAGGGTTATCGGGTGTTGATGCCGTATGCGCGCGGTTACGGCGATACGCAGTTTCTCTCCAAAGACACCCTGCGCAACGGCCAACCGGCGGCGCTGGCCAGTGATGTGATCGACTTCATGGATGCGCTGAAGATCAAGCAAGCGGTGCTCGGCGGTTATGACTGGGGCGCGCGTTCGGCGGACATCGTCTCGGCGCTGTGGCCGGAACGGGTGAAGGCATTGGTCTCGGTCAGCGGTTACCTGATCGGCAATCAGGCCGCCGGGCAGAACCCGCTGCCGCCCAAGGCTGAGTTGCAGTGGTGGTATCAGTTCTACTTTGCGACTGACCGTGGCCGCGCCGGTTACGAGAAGAACACCCACGACTTCGCCAAACTGATCTGGCAAACCGCCTCGCCGCAATGGAAGTTCGACGACGCCACGTTCGACCGTAGCGCCAAGGCGTTGCAGAACCCCGATCACGTCGACATCACCGTGTTCAATTACCGCTGGCGTCTGGGCCTGGTACAGGGCGAAGCGAAGTACGCAGCGCTGGAGCAGAAGCTCGCCACGGCACCGTCGATCAGCGTGCCGACCATCACCCTTGAAGGCGACGCCAACGGTGCACCGCACCCGGCGCCGGAGGATTACGCCAAGCGCTTTACCGGCAAGTACCAGTTCCGCTTGATCAACGGCGGCATCGGCCACAACCTGCCGCAGGAAGATCCGCAGGCGTTTGCCAAGGCTGTGATTGATGCGGATCACCTGTAGAAACTAAAAAGCAGTCAGCCGCGAAGGCTGACTGCTTGATTATTTGATAGTGGGCTTGAGGCTTGAGGGATGGTCCCGTTTTACAGATGCTTGCCTGAACGGACGCCATCGCGAGCAGGCTCACTCCTACAGGGGGAACGCATTTCAAATGTAGGAGTGAGCCTGCTCGCGATCACGCCCGACCAGACACCCTCAACCCCGACTAACGTACGCGATCAGTCGGTTGGCACAACCAGATCCAACGCCTTGTTCACCGCCAATTCCCCCAACATGACCACTTGCGCAATGCCCAGCAGCGTCTGGCGTACGCGTGGGCAACGGCGCAAGGTGTTGTAGCCGTTATGACGTAACAGTGCGTGTAAGTTTAAAAGCCCCTCACCCTAGCCCTCTCCCAAAGGGAGAGGGCTAGGGGGAGGGGGGAGGTTCGCCGACGTGGAATTTCGAGGTGAGTTCAGGTGGGTAACGGCTTGGGTTATTTGACCAGGCGTTTTTCTTTTGATGGGCGATAGCCGAAATACGAGCTGTAGCACTTGCTGAAATGACTCGGCGAAACAAACCCGCAAGCCACCAGCACCTCCACCTGCGACAACTCAGTGTGCTGCAACAAACGCCGCGCTTCGGTAATTCGCAATTCCAGGTAATAACGCTGCGGTGTGGTGCCCAGTTGTTCCTTGAACAGACGCTCCAACTGCCGACGAGAACGCCCGGCGTACACCGCCAGTTGCTCCAGCTCCAGCGGTTCCTCAAGATTGGCATCCATCAGTTTCACCACCTCTCGCAACGGCGCACTGACGCAGAGGTTTTCATCCGGTTTGATCCGCCGGTAGCGCGATTCTTCGAAGGCCAGAATATCCTCGATGCCTTCGACCAAAGCTTTGCCGTGCAGGCTCTTGATCCAGTCCAGCGCCATGTGAAACGCCCCGGACGGACTTGATGCCGTCAGGCGGTCGCGATCGATTACGTAGGGTTCACTGCTGACGTGGGTGGCTTTGGCGATTTCGGTCAGCGCCGGACGGTGCTCCGGGTGGATTGCGCAGCGGTAGCCATCGAGCAGCCCGGCGCGGCCAAGAAACCACGAGCCATTCCATAACCCGGCAAGCGAGATGCCGCGCTCCGCTGCTGATCTGAGCAAGCCGATAAACTCATCACTCGCGCGCAGTTCGGTGCGATACCCGCCACACACCACCAGCAGATCCAGTTGCGCCAGCGCGGCTGAATCCAGACGTGCATCGGGGCGGATCACCAGGCCCAGGTCACTGATGACTTCGCCGTCGCCCAAACCAAACGTGCGCGACGAAAACAGCCCCGGGCGCAGCAGGTTGGTGGTGACAACCGTATCCAGTGCCTGGGTAAAGGCCGGCAGTGAAAAATGTTCGAGCAGCAGAAAACCGGTGCGGGTCAGGCGCGTGTCATCCGCGCCTTGCTCATTCAGATAGCGGAGGTTTTTCCCCTTCATGCCTCCGCTGAATTGGCGTCGTTCGATCAAGTTGTGGTCCATCGGTCATGTTGTTATGCGCCGATAGTTGGCTTGATCGGTCAAAGAGTCAATCACGCCTGTGGTTGATGGCTGGTCACGCAGTGAATTCCGCCCCCGCCAGCGGCGATGGCATCGATGTTGAGCTGGACGATTTCGCGATCCGGATACAGTTGCGAAAGCAGATCGAAAGCCTTTTTGTCTGCCGCTTTATCGCCGAACTCCGGGGCGATGATCGCGCCGTTGATGACGAAATAATTGATGTAACCGGCGGCAAAGTCCGGGTTGTTCTGGTTGAACTTGCTTTTGCGCGGTTTCAGCGGCGGCGACATCGTGTGGATCTGCAATTTGCGGCCATCAGCATCGGTGGCGTTCTTGAGGATTTCCAGGTGCGCCAGGGTGACCTTGTGATCGTAGGATTCAGGGTCGGTGTCGAGGTTGGCGATGACCACGCCGGGCTTGATGAAGCGCGCGTAGAAATCGACGTGGGCGTCAGTGATGTCCTTGCCCTTGATGCCCGGCAGCCAGATGATTTTGCGCAGGCCCAGGCGTTCCTTCAATTGCGCTTCGACATCGGCCTTGCTCCAATCAGGGTTGCGGTTGCTGTTGATCCAGCTGCTCTCGGTCATGATCCCGGTGCCGTGACCGTCGACCTCGATGCCACCGCCCTCACCCACCAGATCGGTGCGTATGTACGTGGCTTGCGCGTCGTCGGCGACCAGTGCGGCGATCTTCGAGTCTTTACCGTGCTGCTGTTTGCCACCCCAACCGTTGAAGTTGAAGTCCACCGCGCCCAAACCACCCTTGTCGTCGATGACGAAATTGGCGCCGATGTCGCGCATCCAGATGTCATCCAGCCCGGCAGTGACGTAAGTGATATTGCGCGTACCGCAAAATTCTTCGGCGATGCTGCGCTCGTTCTTGCGGCAGAACACGGTGACCGGTTCAAACCGGGCGATGGCGCGAGCAATGCGGCCGAGAGCTTCCTGGACGTCTTCGGTGAAGTCTTCCCAGATCGCGTCCTGCGCGCCGAAAGCGATATAGGCGCGCTCATGTTTGTCGCCTTCGTCGGGCATGAACCAGCGGCCTTGCGCGGCCGCCAGGACTTTGCCCGGCGAAAGGCCCAGGCCTGTAACCGCAGCGCTGACAGCGGCGACCACCGAGGCCTGTTTGATGAAATCGCGACGAGTCGTCATGTTGCTTTTCCTGTAGAAAAAAGGGCCGGCGCAATACGCCGGCCATGGATCATTTGCCAGTGGCAGTCTTGAATTTGGTCCAGGTGCGCATACGCGCTCGCATGTCGGCCTGGGGAATGTCCTTGCCCGGAATCAATCGAGCATAGGTCGCTTCGTCGAGGTAGATGTCCGGGTTGTCACGCATGCTCGCATCGACGTTCGCCCGCGCCTTGGCGTTGGAGGTTGGGTAGCCGGTGAAATTGCTGATCGCCGCCATGTTCGCCGGGCGCATGACGAAGTTGATGAATGCATAGGCGTATTCCGGGTGTTTGGCGTCGACCGGAATCGCCATGGTGTCCATCCACACCGTGGTGCCTTCGCGAGGCACGCGATACTGAAACCTGGTGTGCTTACCGGCACTGTCCGAGGTGCGCTGGGCCTGAGTCATGTCGCCGCTGTAGCCGAGTGACAGACACAGGTTGCCGTTGACCAGATCGGTCACCGGTTGCGACTGGAACTTGCGGATGTACGGCCGCAACTTCATCAGCAATTCACTGGCGGCGGCCAGATCCTCGGCTTTGCCGCTGCGCGGATCGCGACCGAGGTAATTGAGCACCACCGCCAATGCCTCGTCCGGCGAGTCGATCATCGAGATGCCGCAATCGGCAAACTTCGCCGCCAGCTCCGGTTTGAACAGCATGTCGAGGCTGTTGACCGGTGCATCGGCCATGCGTTTTTTGATCTGCTCTTCGTTGAAGGTCAGGCCAATGGTGCCCCAGGTGTAAGGCACCGTGGCTTTGCTGGAGTGCCCGTAATGGCCGCGCAGTTTCTGCAAGCCGGGTTCGATGTCGGCCAGTTCGGTCAGCTTCGATTGATCCAGCGACATCAGGCTGCCGGCGCGCATCAAGCGTTCGGCGACGGTGTCACCGGGGAAGATCAGGTCGTAACCGCTGCCACCGGAGAGCATTTTCGCTTCGAGGGTTTCGCTGCCGTCCATGACGTCGTAGATCACCTTGATCCCGGTTTCGGCGGTGAAGCGACTCAAGGTGTCTTCGGCAAAGTAGTCGGCCCAGTTGTACAGCCGCAGGGTTTTGTCTTCGGCGTGCAGCGACGGCATCAAGCAGATCAGCGCCAAGCCGATCGCGCCGCGCAAGCGTTTGTGATGGATAGCCATGTCAAACCCCTTGGGTGTTCCAGCGTGCATGAAGGTGGCGACCGTCCTGACTCAGCAGCGGCCCGTACATGTCCGGACGCCGATCGCGATAGATGCCCCAGCTCAAACGCTCTTCGCGCATGGCCGCCAGATCGAGGCGCTGCACCAGCACACCGGTGCTGTCGCGGTCAGCGCTGGCGAGCAACTGGCCTTTGTGGTCGCTGATGAACGACGAGCCGTAAAAGCTCATTTGCAGGCTCGGATCGGTGGTCGCGGTTTCTCGACCGACCCGATTCGACGCCACCACCGGCAGCAGATTGGCAGCGGCATGGCCGCGCATGGTCATCTGCCAGTGGTCGCGGGAATCCAGCGCCGCGCAGCCCGGCTCCGAGCCGATAGCGGTCGGATACAGCAGCACTTCGGCGCCCATCAAGGCCAGGCAACGGGCAGTTTCCGGGAACCACTGATCCCAGCAGATGCCGACGCCGAGGCGGCCGAACGCGGTGTCCCAGACTTTGAAACCGGTATCGCCGGGGCTGAAATATTCCTTCTCTTGATAACCGATGGCGTTGGGGATGTGCGTCTTGCGGTACACGCCCAACAGGCGCCCGTCGGCGTCGGCCACGCTCAGCGAATTGAAGTAGGCGTTGCCGGCCTTTTCGAACCAGCTCAGTGGCAACACCACGCCCAGTTCACGGGCCAGTGCGGCGAAGCGCGCAAGCACGCGGCTGTCGCGGTATTCCTCGGCCAACGCCATGTGTTTATGGCTTTGCTCGATGCAGAAATACGGCGTGGCGAACAGCTCCTGCAACAGGATCACTTGCGCGCCCTGCTGCGCCGCTTCGCGCACGAGCTGCTCGGCGCGATCAAGGTTGCCGGATAAATCCCAGGTGCACGGCAGCTGGGTGCTGGCGATCGTCAGAATGCTCATGCTTTCAACCTCGCAGCGGCCAGGCTGGCTGCTGCTGGGTGATGCAATGCCCCCCGCCGCCGCCATGGGCCAGATGACTGATGCGGACCGGCACCACTTCGCGGCCGGGGAAAGCTTGCTCCAAGACTTTGGCGGCGACGTTATCCGCCTCGATGCCGTAGGCCGGCATGATGATTGCGCCGTTGGCGATATAGAAATTGGTGTACGAGGCGCAGAACACTTCGGCTTCGGTGTCGACGGCGTCGGTGGCTTCGAACAGTTCGATCAATTCGAATTTGCGGCCGTTGGCGTCGGTGGCCAATTCCAGCGCGCGACGGTTCTCTCGGGCCACTTCAGCGTACACCGACGATTGATCGTGGGTGGCGTCCACCAGCAATACCCCGGGACGGGCGAAGGCACAAACGCCGTCGACGTGGCCGTCAGTCATGTCGCCGGTGACGTAATCCGGATCGCCTGGCAGCCAGATGGTTTTCTTCACGCCGAGCAAACGGCTGAAGATTTCTTCCATCTCGCCTTTGCCGATGCCGGGGTTGCGATTGGGGTTGAGCAGCACCGATTCGGTGGTGATCAGCGTGCCTTCGCCATCAACGTGAATCGCCCCGCCTTCGTTGCTCAGCGGCGTGCCGAAGCATTCCAGACCGAGGTGGTTGAGCGCACGGCGCGCCAGGCTTTCATCCAGATCATGCGCCGACTTGCCGCCCCAGGCGTTGAAGCGCCAGCTCACACCGGCCAATCCTTGCTGCGGATGGCAGACAAAGGTCGGGCCGGAATCACGACACCAACTGTCGTTCACGGCCAGTGCAATCAGCTCGATGTTCGGCCCGCACAGCGCTTTAGCGCTAGCGATGGCCGATGGATCGACCACCAGTTTCACTGGTTCGAAACGGGCGATGGCGTTGGCGACGCGCGCAAAATCTTCCTGCACCTGCGCTAGCGTCACGCGCCAACCGGATTCCCACAACGTCTGGTTGTGCGGCCAGACCATCCACGTGGCGGCGTGGGTCATCCACTCTGCCGGCATCATCCAGGCGCTGTTTTTATTGTCGTTGTACTGCATGATAAGCCTCGTTAGTTAAGCCAATGTGTTCACGCCGCCAATGCTACGGACGCGCAAACAGGCAAACAAACGATGGATTTAGCGGATAACTGATTAGAGGAGCTTATCGATATGCTTAAACACTGGCCGCCACTCAGTTCCCTGCGCGGCTTTGAAGCCGCCGCCCGGCTCGGCAGTTTTCACAAGGCAGCCGAGGAGTTGAACCTCACTCAGTCGGCGATCAGCCAGCAGATCCGCAGCCTGGAAGCGTACCTGGAACAGCCGTTGTTTTTCCGCAGCGGACGCAGCGTTGCATTGACCGATGCCGGCCACGATTTGCTCAGCACCACGCAAGCGATGCTTCAGCAATTGGCGGTGGGGATCCGGCGTCTGGGCCAGTATCAGAAGCCCAATCAACTGGTGCTCAACACCACGCCGGCGTTTGCCCGGCACTGGTTGCTGCCACGATTGGCGGACTTTCGTGCGCAACATCCGGAAGTTGATCTGTGGATCTACAGCACCGATGAGGTGCCGGACATGGCCACGCAAACCATCGACATCGCCGTGCGTGACGACATCAGCGCCCAAGCCGAATGCAGCTTCAAAGTGCTGCATGCCGATCGCCTCTATCCCGCCGGCCATCCAAGCCTGTTGTCCCAACCCGCATCTCGGCGCACCACATTGCATGGTGAGCGGGAAATGGACTGGAGTCATTGGGCGGTCGAGGCCGGAATCGACGTCGGCCAGCAGGATCAGGGATTGAATTTCTCCGATCCCGGGTTGCTGCTCGACGCCGCCTGTGCAGGGCTTGGCATTGCCCTGGTCAGTCAATTGCTCAGCCGTCAGGCGCAGGCTGACGGCGTGTTGCAAGCGCTGGTGGAGGACACCATTCGCGGGCCGAACTGGGCGTTGCTGACGCATCGCGACAGTGAGCATGATCCGCTGGCGAAAAGCTTTATCGCCTGGCTATCAACCCATTTGAGCGTTGATCAAACCACCGAAAAGGCACCGGCGCCCAATCTGCCTTCCAGTCGACCGTGAAGCACATAGTGCTGATAGCCACTTGAGAATTCACCGGTGGACACTGCGCGCCTGACATCCTCGTTCAATCGGAAATACTGCGCCTCGTCAAAGTTTTCGGCACTGACCTCGCCCGCACGCCCGAGCAACTCGCTGTCCACGGCAAGGCCCATGCTGCTGAGGTTCTCGAAATCAATGATGCGATTGACCGCGTGTTGCTCCAGCACCCCTTGGTTGGGGAACATCGAGTAGATATGCATGCCCTTCTTGGCGCAGCGGCTGCACATGTCGACACAGTTTTTCTGCGTGTTCTTGCGCTGCATCAGTTCCGCAACCGGCATGTCGAGGTACTTGCCGACCTGATATTCGTTCTGATTGAAGATCGTGCAGCACAGGATCGTGTTGCCATTGCAGTCGATCACCAGCCAGTCATCCTTGAGCAGGCAATCTTGTTGAGGGTACTGCCGGGCAACATTGACAATATCGTCGTAGGGCGGCAGCGCCAGTCTTTTCAGGGTTTCATAGTCGGTATCGGTGACAGAAGGATCGCGCTCGATAATGGCCAGCGTTTTCTCCAACGGCATCATCACCGAATAACCGGTGGTGAACTTGAAGCCGAGGCGTTCGCTGAACTCACGCATCAACGCTTCCTCTTCGATGTTATCGAGGTAGCGGTGATAGTAGACGTCGACACGGGTACTCAAACCCAATCGCTGCTTGATCTCGTGCAGCGCAATCATGTTCTGTTTTACAACTTCGATATCACCGCCTACATGACCCTTTACGTAGGTGTCCTGATAAAAGCCTGACAGCGAAATACGGAAGTAACCCGGTTCGGCCAGCAAGGCCTTTTCCATGTTCTTGGCGAGATTGAGGTTGGTACTGATACCGCTGCCCATCCCGGCGGCATTGATGATCTCGATGAATTCGCCAATTTTCGGATGAACCAGAGGCTCGGTCCAGTTGTACAGATAAATCGACTTGACCCCTTCTGTGCGGGCCTTTTCGACGATCTGTTTGAACATGTCGATCTGCATGGCTTTTTTGAAGTTGAGGTTTTCCGAGTTGCCCATTGGGCAAGAGGGGCAGCTCAGGTTACAGGCGCCGACAATATCGATGTACATATTCATTGCGAGGGGAAGCTCCAGAGTTCGAAAGTCATGCATCTCATCACTGCATGCTTTCAAGTCGCCGATCGAGTTGGTTTTTTGACGGCATTACTGCGCAAGCTAGCAATAAACGCACCACTTTTCTAAGGCGCCATCAACGCCACAACCCAATCGATAAACACTCGCAACTTCAGGCTGACATGCCGGTTCGGTGGATACGCCAAATAAAGCGGCATAGGGTCGAGCCGCCAGTCTTGGAACAGTGGCACCAGTTCGCCGCGAGCCACATGGGCATCGGACATGTAAGTGGGCAGCCACAACACACCCATGCCTGCCAGGCCCGCCGCGAGGTAAGCATTGCCATCATCGACCGCGAGCACGTGGCGCCCTTTGATTTGCAGCTTTTCGCTGGCGTTGTGCAAGGCATACGGCAGCGGTTTGCCGGTGCGCGCCCAGAGGAAGCCGACCACCCGATGATGGGAATCTTCCAGTTCCTGTGGATGCCCAGGCGTCCCGGCCCGAGCCAGGTATTGCGGCGCGGCAAACACACCCAACTGCAGATCGGCGACCTTGCGGGCCATCAGCGACAGATCCATGAGTTCACCACCACGCACCACGCAATCAACGTTCTCATCGATGATGTCGACGATGCGGTCGCTGACGCCCAGGTCGATCTGGATATCCGGATATCGTGCGTGAAACTCCGGCAGCGCAGGAATCAGGATCAATCGCGCAAACGGACTGGGCACATCCACACGCAGCCGCCCCTTGGGGAGCGGCGCCGCACCGGGCAGGCTGCTTTCGGCGTCTTCCATGTCGGCCAGCAACTTGATCACACGCTCGTAGTAAGCGGCGCCATCGGCGGTGACGTTGACCTTGCGTGTCGTGCGATTGAGCAACTTCACTCGCAACCGCGCCTCCAACTGCTGCACCAGCTGAGTCACGGTGGTTTTGCTCATGTGCAGGGTTTCTGCCGCTTTGGTGAAACTCCCGGCCTCGACCACCCGGACAAACGCTTGCATTGCATCAAATCGGTCCAATGATCGCGCCTCGATTGTTTGAGAATCACAAACAGTGAACGCCAAGCTTGCGCGTTTATCGCTCGCCTGCAAATACCTACAGTGGCTCCATCCACTCAAACGAAGGAGCCCCTTCCATGACTCAGCGCGATGTTGTATTTCCACCCGCACGCCGCACCCTGTATGAACGTCATCGTTACTCGCCGGCCATTCGTTCCAACGGCTTTCTGTTCGTCTCCGGACAAGTCGGCAGCACCGAGGACGGCACGCCAGAGCCGGACTTGAAAAACCAGGTGCGCCAGGCTTTCGCTAACCTCAACGCAATCCTCGAAGAGGCCGGTGGCAGCTTCGCTGATGTGATCGATGTCACCGTATTCATCGTTGACCCGCCAGCGAAATTCGAGACGATCTGGGATGTCGTTCTGACCGAGTTCTGGGGCGAGGCACCGCACCCGACGGTAACGGCGGTAGGCGTGACCTGGCTGTATGGGTTCGATTTCGAGATCAAGGTGATTGCGAAGTTACCCGACGCGAGCTGACAGAGCCATTCGGCCATTCATACCACCCTGTTGCGCCCGCTCTGTTTGGCGGCATAGAGCCGCTCGTCCGCGAGTTTCAAGACGCTTGCCGCTGTCGCAGCGTCCGCATCGCGACACGCCACACCGATGGACATCGTCAACCTTCCCACCTGCGGCACCTCGGTTTCCTCGAGGTGCGCGCGGATTCTCTGTGCGATCATTCGCGCGGTCTCCAGAGAGGCGTCAGGAAGAATCAGCGCGAACTCTTCGCCACCGCAACGGCACGCAAGATCGCCCGAACGCGAGTTCTGTTTGAGGATGTCGGCAACGCTTTTCAAGGCAACGTCGCCAGCGTCATGTCCAAAGGTATCGTTGACGCGTTTGAAATGATCTATGTCCAGCGCCAGCACCGCATACCCCTGCCCGGTCTGATCCAGCAGCTCCAAAGAGGCAGCCATGGCGCGCCGATTGGCCAGGCCTGTGAGGGGATCACTTTGTGCTTCATGGCTAAGCTGACCGAGTTTCTGTTGCAGCAACTGCACACCCGCCAGCATCGCCTGGCGGATCGCGGCAGCGTCGCGATACCAGGCATGCACCCGATCCAACCGCTGCGTGGTGTCAGGTGCTGCCAACTGGTCGGCGACCGCCGACAGCTGCCGAAGTGGCCGAGCGATCAGCGTCGCTCCAACGAGGATCAGCGCAAGGCCGAACAGACCCGCTGGAATCATCCCGACGACCATGTCGCGCATCAGTTGTCCCAGCGGGGCAAGGCTGCGCTCGCGAGGTCGCTGCACCACCACCGCCCAATTGGCTGCTGGCACCCGGGCATACCCGGCGAGCATCGGCACACCTTTGTAGTTGTCACCTTGCAGGGTCCCGCTCTCACCGCGCAAAGCTGCATCTACCGTAAGGCTCCAGCCCAGGACTTCGCCGATCCGCTTCGGGTCCGGGTGATACAACAGCCGCCGGTTGCCATCGGCCACGAAAGCGAACGTGCCATCGTGATGAAAGTGGCGACTGATAATGGTGTGAAACGCGCTTTGCTCAAGCAAATAGACAGAGCCGCCGACGATCCCGAGAAATGTACCTGAGGGGCTGAATACCGGTTGCGAAACGAACACCACCAGATTGCCTGCCGAGGAAACATACACCTCACTGACCAGAGGCCGGCGCTCCTTGAGGGCTTGTTGGATACCCAGCGATTGCAGCGTGGCGCCGACAATCTGAAGGCTTTGCGGATACGCCTGAAGGACTTGACCGCTGGCATCCAGGATCGCCACCGAGTTGAAGTCGGTATCCTGTGCCTGCAAGCGCATGGCTTCCCTGCGCAACACCTCTGGTTTCTCCCAATGTTCGGCCAGCACGGTCGCGCTGTAACTCAAACGATTGTGCGCCGCCCCCAGAAACTCGGCGATGCTGGACGCGACCTTCGCCGCGTAGGCACCGTTAGCCTCCAGCGTCGAGTGAATCAGCGCCTCGCGCTGCACGCGATAGGCGACGTAAAGGCTGTTGCACAGGGTCGCCACGACCGATAACAGCACAAACAGCAGTATCAGTCCGCGCAGATCGATCGGCATCGGCCGGGAACGCTTCATCCCGTCACCCGTAGCGCGGATTTCCACTTCTGGACAATTAATGATGTGAGTAACGCTTGATCCATGAACGAAACTTCTGGTGGTGGGCGGGACGCAGTGAGCAGTTGCTGCCACGTTGAGAGTGTCATGGAGAATAGGCAGAGACCTTGCCTTTGTCACAGCACGGAATACCGTGGTAACAGTTTCTTTGAGCTCGTCAAAAGCTGCCCCCCCATAATCGCGCCGCCCTCTTCTAGATGGCGCTGGCCTTTGCGCGCATGAGTCCGTATAACCCTCGCCGATTCGTCTACCCTGAGTTTGCGCCTCACCTCGTAATTTCAGCTCTACCGACGCCCCTGAAACGGAGATTCCCATGCTCAAACAAACCCTGGCACTGACCGCCGGCCTGGCCCTGTCCTTTTCCGCGCTGGTGGCACAAGCCGCCGACGTGCTGCGCGTCAGCGCAATTCCCGATGAAGCCCCGACCGAACTGTTGCGCAAATTCGAACCGCTGGGCGCGTATCTGGAGCAGCAACTGGGCATGAAGGTGCAGTTCGTGCCGGTGGCCGACTACCCGGCCGTGGTTGAAGCCCTCGCGACCGACCGTCTCGACATGGCCTGGCTGGGCGGTTTCACCTTTGTGCAGGCGCGTCTGAAGACCGATGCAACGACTCCGGTGATCCCTCTGGTGCAGCGTGAACAGGATGCGCAATTCACCAGCAAATTCATCACTGCCGACCCGAACGTACATAGCCTCGCTGACCTCAAAGGCAAGACCTTCGCGTTCGGCTCGGTATCGTCAACCTCCGGCAGCCTGATGCCGCGTTACTTCATGCTGAAAAACGACAACATCAAGCCTGAAGCCTATTTCAGCCGCGTCGCCTACTCCGGTGCGCACGACGCCACCGTGGCCTGGGTGCAGGCTGGCAAGGTCGACGCGGGCGTACTGAACGCCAGTGTCTGGCAGAAGCTGGTGGATGCCGGCAAGGTCGACACCAACAAGGTCAAGGTCTTCGCCACGACGCCGACTTACTTCGATTACAACTGGACCGTGCGCGGCACCCTTGATCCGGCAGTGGCGGCGAAAATCAAGAAAGCCTTCCTGGATCTGGACCCGGCCAACCCTGAACAGAAGAAGATTCTTGATCTGCAGGCCGCCAGCCGTTTCATCGACACCAAGCCTGAGAACTACAAGGGCATCGAGGAAGCCGCCCGCGCCGCCGAACTGCTGAAATGACCCTGAGCCTCAAACAGGGCAGCCTGCGCCACGCCAATGGCGTCGACGCACTGCGCGGCGTCGACCTGCAGATTGGCGCGGGCGAACAGGTCGCCATCATCGGCCCTTCCGGCGCCGGCAAATCGAGTTTGCTAAACCTGCTGGCCACCGCGCTGCGGCCCAGCAGTGGTGAAATCGAAGTGCTTGGCGAACGCGCCTGGCACTTGTCCGCCCGCCAGCGCCAACGCCTGCGCGCGCGCATCGGCCTGGTGCATCAGGCGCCGCCGCTACCGCCGCGCCAACGCGTGGTAACCGCTGTGCTGGCTGGCAAACTCGGGCAATGGAGCCTGGGCAAAAGCCTGCTCAACCTGTTGCATCCACTGGACGTGGGCGGTGCTCGCGCCGTTTTGGCACGGCTCGATCTGGGCGACAAACTGTTCGCTCATTGCCAGCAACTGTCCGGCGGCCAATTGCAGCGCGTCGGCATCGCCCGGGTGTTGTACCAGGCACCGCAAATTCTGCTTGCCGATGAACCGGTGTCAGCGATGGACCCGGTGATGGCCGGGCACACCCTGTCGATCCTGTCGCGGCATGCCCGCGAGCACAACGTCACGTTGGTGGCGAGCCTGCATGCCGTTGACCTGGCGCTGTCGCACTTTGCGCGGGTGATCGGTTTGCGCGACGGCCAGATCCTGTTCGACAGCCCTTCCGGGCAAGTCAGTGAGGAAATGCTCGACGCCTTGTACGCCAACGAAAAACTGCAATCGCCGGCCGCTGCAGTCGCACCGCTGACTGTGCAGATTCCACGATGCTGAGCGCCGATTCACGCGATCCTGCGGCATGGCCGCGACTGCTGCTGAGCGTCCTGGCGATTGCGTTGCTGTGGCCGGGTATCCAGCTCAGCGAACTGGATCTGGGCGTGCTGCTGCAAGATGACAGCCGCAGCGAAATGGGTCGTTTCGTTTCGGCCTTCTGGCCGCCCGCGCACGATCAAGCGTTCTTGCAGCTGTTGCTCAAAGCCACGTTGCAAACCCTCGCCATCGCCACCGCCGGCATGGCCCTGGCGCTGCTGCTGGCGGTGCCGGCCGGGTTGCTGGCGAGTCGTGCACTGTCGTTGTCCGCCGCCTCGCGCGGTGGCGTGCCGAGCGCCATGGGCCGGTTGTTACGCTGGCCGATTCGCGGCTTGCTGATCTTTCTGCGTAGCGTGCCGGAGATCGTCTGGGCACTGTTGTTTGTCCGG
>NZ_LIGE01000021.1 GCF_001297015.1 Pseudomonas sp. RIT-PI-r
TTATTAAAGAATAAGGCGCCTTGCTACGATCGCGCCACCGGAACACCGGACATTCAGCGACCCCTAACCCAGGAGCCCCTATGTCCGGCGCCGACCTTTCCCATCATCACACCGTGGACGGCCTGTTTCGCGCCCACTATCGCTGGCTCTGTAGTTATCTGCGTCGTCATCTGCATGACGCCGCCAGTATTGAAGACATCGCCGCAGAAACCTTCGTGCAGTTACTCGAAGCACCGTCGCTAAGGGCCATTCGCGAACCTCGCGCCCTGCTGACGACCATCGCCCAACGCTTGCTTTATCAGTGCTGGCGGCGCGGTGATCTGGAGCGTCGCCATCGCCAGCAAATCGACGTTGATTACGCCGCCTCGCCTGAAGACCGCGTTCACCTTTCGCAGACCCTCAACCGCCTCGATCACAGCTTGCAGCGCTTGCCCGGCAAGGTTCGCACAGCGTTTCTGCTCGCGCGCATCGACGGCCTGACCTACCCGCAAATCGCCGCCGAACTGGGCATCTCCCAGCGTTCGGTCAGCGTCTACATGAACCGTTCCCAAGCACTGTGCGAGCGCCACAGCGCCAATCCATTCCTGACAGACAAGAGGTACGCATGAGAGCGATCAAAACCCTGCTCGGCACATCGCTGCTGGCACTGAGCCTGAGTGTTGGCGCTGTCTCGGCGACGGAGAAAACCGCGCCGATCCACTTCGGCGACATCACTTGGGAGAGCGGCAGTTTCATCACCGAAGTGCTGCGCCTGATCGTTGAAAAAGGCTACGGCTACCCGACCGACACGTTGCCCGGCAGCACGGTCAGCCTTGAGGCCGCATTGGCGAAAAATGATATCCAGGTGATCGGCGAAGAGTGGGCCGGGCGCAGTCCGGCGTGGGTCAAGGCGGCCGCCGAGGGCAAGGTATTTGGCTTGGGCGATACGGTAAAAGGCGCGACTGAAGGCTGGTGGGTGCCGGAGTATGTGATCAAGGGCGACCCCGAGCGGGGCATCAAAGCGTTGGCGCCGGAGTTGAAGTCGGTGGCCGATCTGCCGCGCTACAAAGACGTGTTCCGCGACCCGGAAGATCCGACTCGCGGGCGTTTCCTCAACAGCCCGACCGGTTGGACTTCGGAGATCGTCAACAGTCAGAAGCTCAAGGCCTATGCGCTGAACGACAGTTTCGTCAACTTCCGCACCGGTTCCGGCGCGGCGCTGGATGCCGAGGTGGCCTCGTCGATCAAACGCGGCAAACCGGTGCTGTTCTACTACTGGTCACCGACGCCGCTGCTCGGCCGGTTCAAACTGGTCAAACTGGAGGAGCCGCCGTTCGATGCCGATGCCTGGAAGACCCTGGCCGATGCTAACAACCCGAACCCCAAGGGCACGCGGTCGATGCCGGCGAGCCTGGCGATTGGTGTCTCGGCACCGTTCAAGGCGCAGTATCCTGAGTTGGTGGCGTTCTTCGAGAAAGTCGATTTGCCGATTGATCTGTTGAACCAGACTTTGGCGGGGATGAGTGAAAAACGTTTGCAGCCGAGGGTGGTGGCGCAGGCGTTCTTGCGTGATCAGCCGCAGGTCTGGAAGCCTTGGGTGCCTGCTGAGGTGGCGACCAAAGTGACTGGAAGTCTGTAAGTCGTTTCTGTTGTTTTTGTAGTGCTTCTTATGGCGCCTTCGCGAGCAGGCTCGCTCCCACATTTGAATGCGTTTCTCCTGTGGGAGCGAGCTTGCTCGCGAAAACGTCCGCCCCGGCAACAATTCTCCCCGCGCTGAACCGATTCTTGTGCAAAAAGTGCCAGATACTGGCCGACTAGTGGCCTTGCGCAGGGCTTTGCACTGGCTATGCTTCTCATAACTAACTATGTCGACCGTCATGTCAAAACATGGCTCAAACACATCGTTGGTCCGTGAATTCATGCTGCCAGAGTGCGCAACCCGAGGCACCGACACTGAACCAACAAGGAGCGTCGCTTACATGGAAGTTCTTCAACGCGTTAGGGCTGGCCCGCGTGCGGGCTATCAAGAGAAGGATGTCTTGATTAGAGCGTCGCTGCATGGACTCTCCGATTGATCATCATTTATCACCTGACAACTTCCTCCCGTGGAGGAATGCGTGTGCCTGTTCTGTGGAACGTAGTGGTGGATCGTGAAAGAACTGAACTTTCATCAAATCAAAAGTCCGCGCGGAAGGTGATACAACCATGTTCAACCTACATCACAAGGCTGACCTGCAGCAGATCGAGCGATTCAGCTGCGCCTTGACCGAGGCCAACGCCAAGCTGGAAGCGATCAGCCGTTCGATGGCAATGATCGAGTTCACCCCTGAGGGCATCGTCCTGGATGCCAACGAAAATTTCTGCAAGACCATGGGCTACAGCGCCGAAGAAGTACGTGGCAAACATCACCGGATCTTTTGTGAAGAAGCGTTTTACCGCAGCGAGGATTACGCCCGGTTATGGCGCGATCTGGCCCGGGGCGAGCCGATCAGCGGCACGTTCCTGCGCTTGAACAAGAGCGGCAGGGAGATCTGGCTCGAAGCCAGTTACATGCCGGTGTATGGCGCCGACAAGCAGGTCAAAAGTGTGATCAAGGTGGCGGCGGACATCACCGCCCGGGTCAACAAGGAACACGAAGAAGAAAGCATGCTGGCCGCGATCAGCCGTTCCATGGCGGTGATCGAGTTCACTCCCGAAGGCAATGTCATCAGTGCCAACGACAACTTTCTACGCACCATGCAGTACTCGCTGAACGAAATCGTCGGGCATCATCACAGCCTGTTCTGCCATCGCGCTGAATCCGAATCAGCGCAATACAAGGCATTCTGGGCCTCGCTCAATCGCGGCGAATATCACTCCCATCGTTTCGAACGCAAGAACAAGTCCGGGCAGATGGTTTATCTCGAAGCCTCGTACAACCCGCTGTTCGACGCCAAGGGCCGCTTGTACAAAGTGGTCAAGTTCGCCAGCGACATCACCCATCAGATGACTACCTTGCAGAATGCAGCCGAATCCGCGCACAGCACTTCGGTGCAAAACGACGCCTGTGCGCAAAAAGGCTCGCAAGTCGTGCAACAAACCGTGCAGATCATTCAGGACATTTCCCGCGACTTAAACGAAGCCGCCGTCAGTATCGATGCGGTGAGTAAACAATCGGACATCATCGGCACCATCGTGCAGACCATTCGCGGCATTGCCGACCAGACCAACTTGCTGGCACTGAATGCGGCGATTGAAGCGGCGCGGGCCGGCGAACATGGGCGTGGTTTTGCGGTGGTCGCGGATGAGGTGCGCAGCCTGGCGGCGCGGACCAGTCAGGCGACACTTGAGATCGTCGATGTAGTGCGCAAGAACCATGATTTGTCGTTGAGTGCGGTGTCGAGCATGCAGTCAAGTTTGAGCCGTACCGGGCTTGGCGTGGAACTGGCGAACGAGGCGGGGGCGGTGATTCAGGAAATTCAGCAGGGATCGCGGCATGTGGTGGATGCGATCAGTCAGTTCAATGAAACCCTGCAACTGAACTGAAAGCGCAGCCAAACCTGTAGGAGTGAGCCTGCTCGCGATAGCGGTATATCAGTGACATCTTCGGTGACTGACTAGCCGCAATCGCGAGCAGGCTCACTCCTACAAGGGATTTTTCATTTAGACCCGAGATCAGAGTGCGGCAAGAAACTTGTCCGCCTGCTTGTCGCTGTCCTTCACATCGTTGTCTTTTTCCGCCTGCGCCAACTTCATCTTGTCCTGCAAACGCTCGGCGATCTCTTTGCCGATGGCCAGTTGTTTCTCCGGCGGCATGGCTTTGATGTCGTCTTCGGTGATGCCCATGCTCTGGAGGATGCTGTCGCGCAGGCGCTGTTCCGGCGACTTGCTCATGTAGTCCTTGAACTCGTCGGTGGCCGAAGTGCCGGTGGTCTTGGTGGCATCGGAGGTATCGGTAGATTGCAGGCCGACACGCGTCTTGGCGAAAGCCTCGTCGACGTTGTCGCTGATGCGCGTCGCTTCGCTGACTTGCTGCGTGGCGATCTGGGTGGCCGACGCCTGCACGGTGGAGGCGGTCTGCGCGGATTGCAGTTGGGTCTGATTCTGCAGGGTTTGCAGCATGGCGCCGTGCAGGCCGCTCTGCAGACCGGCGGCCGCGGTGGCCGTTGCGTCGTCATTGACCTGTTTGGGCAGGTGGATGATTAAAGGTTGTTTGGCATTGACCAACATGATGACTGAACCTGTGGGTAATTGCTGACAGCGGTTATGGAGCAATTACCGTGCCTCGCGGATAAGTCCTTATATTTCAATTGCTTGTTGTCTTTGCTCAGAGTTGGAGCGGTCATCTCTTGCCGTTGCGCGGCAGGCGATGACCGCTGCGTCGTCAGCGATGGGCAATGTTCTCCAGCGCCAGATTACGCGTGCGCGGGCCGAACCAGCCGATGGTCAGCATCACGATGAGCATGCTGCTGGCAATGAACGCCAACACGCCCGGCGTGCCGAAGCTGTCGAGGAAAAAGCCAATCAACAGACTGCTGAATACCGTCGACAAGCGACTGAACGAATAGCAGAAACCTACCGCGCGGGCGCGAATATTGGTCGGGAACAGTTCGCTCTGGTACGAGTGATAGCTGAAGCTCAGCCAGGCGTTGCAGAAGGTGATCATCACCCCGCAGAAGATCAGCCCGAACGCGCTGGTCTGCAGGGCGAACAAGGTACCGAAGGTCATCGCGCCGAGGGCCGAACCGACGATCTGCCATTTGTTCTCGAAGCGGTTGGCGAACTTCACGAACAGCAGCGGCCCAAGCGGGTAGGCGAGGGTGATGATGAAGGCGTACATCAAACTGTGGGTGACGCTGACGCCCTGGCCGGACAGCAACGCCGGCAACCAGTTACCGAAACCGAAGAAACCGATGGCCTGGAAGATGTGGAAGACGATCAGCATCAATGCGCGACGGCGATAGGGTGGCTGCCAGATGTCGGCGAAGCGGCCCTTGCCTTCGACGTCGACCGAAACGGCTTCAGGAGCATCCAGCGCTTTACCGTGATCCTTCGCGCATCGCGCTTCGATGCCATCGAGAATCCGGTTGGCCTCGTCGAACCGACCATGCTGCGCCAACCAGCGCGGCGACTCCGGCAGACGTTTGCGCAGCCACCAGATAAACAACGCAAACACCGCGCTGGCCAACACCACCCAACGCCAGCCGGACACGCCGAACGGCGCTTGCGGCACTAGCCACCACGACATCAACGCCACCGCCGGCACTGAGAGAAACTGCACGAAAAACGCGAAGGCGAACGCCGAACTGCGCATGCGTTTGGGCACCAGTTCCGAGAGGTAAGCGTCGATGGTCACCAGTTCGATACCCAAGCCGATGCCGACCAGAAAGCGCATGCAGATGATGCCCAGCGCGGAACTCTGAATACCCATCAACACGGTGGCGACCGTGTACCAGATCAGTGCGAAGGTGAAGATCGCGCGGCGGCCGAAACGGTCTGCCAACGGGCTGAGCAGACTGGCGCCGAGGAACAGCCCTAGAAAAGTCGCCGAGGCAAACGCCGCTTGATCGGAGAAGCCGAACACGCCCTGAACGCCGGTAGCAAAGATGCCGTCGCGGATCAGGCCTGGGCTGATGTAGGCGGTCTGAAACAAGTCGTAAAGTTCGAAGAAGCCGCCAATCGACAGCAGCGCCACCAGGCGCCATATCGTTGAGACCGCAGGGAGACGGTCGATGCGGGCGGACACCTGAGCGGCGCGTATCGGGTCGATGCCGTCGCTTTGCGCGGCGGCGGGGGCGTGAGCAGTCATGGGCTGATCCATTTTTTATTGATGGAAAAGCTTAGCCTGCTATCGGAGTTGACGGATTGTGAATATCGGCGGTTTAACCGGTTAAACCGCTGATTTCTAGCAATATCTGCTTACGAATTAACGATTTATGCCGCAGCCGCCGAATTCGGTAGCGCCGAGGCTGGCAGCCCGAAAATCCGGTCAAACAGCCAGTTGAAGGCAAAGGTGTAGCACGGGATGAAGATGATCAGCGCCAGATCCAGCAGAAACGCCTGTACCAGACTGATGTTCATCCACCAGGCAATCAACGGAATCAGAAACACGATTAACGTCAGTTGAAAACCGATGGCGTGAGCGATGCGGCGTTTCACCGTGCGAGTGCGTGACACTTGACGGCTTTCCCAGCGCTCGAACAGCGAGGTGTAAATGAAGTTCCAGGTCACGGCGATGGTGGTGATGATCACCGCCAATGGCCCGGTGCTGCCTGGCGAGGTGCCGGATAACAGTGCCAGGCCCAGAGCCGAGAAGGTCATGCCGATCACTTCGTAGAGCGACACGTAGACCAGTTTGCGTTTGACGCCTTGCATGGGGAATTGCCTCTTTCTTGCCGTTTGTTGGCCAGCGGGACTGGCGAAGGCGACGAAAGATAGCTTCAATAGGGGTGACAGAAAAAGTCAGCTACTTTCAGTTTTATTGATAGGTATGTGAAGTGAATTTCAACAGCGACAGCATCGAATTGTTTCTTGCGGTGATTGAGCGCGGCTCGTTTTCGGCGGCTGCGCGAGCCTTGGGCAAAGTCGCCTCGGCCGTAAGCATGGGTATCGGCAATCTTGAGGCTGAGCTCGGTTATCTGCTGTTCGACCGCAGCCATCGTGAGCCACAACCGACGGCAATGGCGCTGACGCTTGTACCCCATGCGCGGTTGATCGCCGAGCAGCTCAAACAACTGCAAGTGCACGCGGTGGAGCTGTCGCTGGGGCTGGAAAGCAAGCTGTCGATCGGCGTGGTCGCGGACATCGACCGCCGTCGTTTGCTGGCGGCGATCAAGGTGATCGCCGCGCGGCATCCGCTGCTCGATATCGAAGTGCTGACCGCACCGCAGGATGACGTGCTGGCGATGCTGCACAGTGGTCGGGTCAGTGTGTGCCTGGCGTTCGCCGGGTTGAGCATGAATGTGCTTGAGCGTTTTCAGTTCGTCGGCAGCGAACGCATGATTGCCACGCTGGCGGCGGACAGTCCGCTGTTGCAGGGGCAGGACGTGTTCCTTGAAGACCTGGTGCAGGTGCGGCAGATCATCGTCGCCAGCCGTGATCTGCCGATCAGTGAGACGCGACCGTTGGTGGCGCAATCATATTGGCGCACCAACAGCCTGGAGACGGCGATGGAAATGGTCGAGGCGGGATTGGGCTGGGGCAACTTTCCGTTGTCGGTGGTGCAACCGCGACTGGACAGCGGCCAGCTGCAACGCCTGAATTTTCGCAACATCGAAAACGGTCTGGTAATGCCGGTGCATGCGGTGTGGCTCAAGAGCCAACCGCTACAGAAAGGCGCCTTGGCCCTCGTTGACTTGCTCAGCCACTGAGCCCAACACAAGCCCCTGTAGGAGTGAGCCTGCTCGCGATAGCGGTGAGTCATTCAACACATGCATCGCCTGACACACCGCTATCGCGAGCAGGCTCACTCCCACAGGGATCGTGTTTCAACTCGGCATTTGTGAGCACCCCATAAAACTGTAGGAGCTGCCGAAGGCTGCGATCTTTTGATCTTGTTTTTAAGAGCAAAATCAAAAGATCGCAGCCTTCGGCAGCTCCTACAGGGGATTGCGACAGCATCAGCTGCTTTCGCGGATCTTCAGTTCAAAGCCCATGTCTTCAACCGGCCGCGCCACGCTGTTACCGGCCATCAGCGTCAGCATCTGCTCTGCCGCCCGCCGGCCAATCGCTTCACGCGGGGTGTTGATGCTGCTCAGGCGCGGCACCATGTGCTCGGACATCGGCAAGTCGTTGAAGCCGAGAATCGCCACTTGCTCGGGAATCTTGATGCTGTGGCGCAACGCTTCCAGCAATGCACCCTGCGCCAGGTCATCGTTGCCAAAGAAGATCGCATCGACATCCGGATGCGCCGCAAGCAACTGCAAAAACAATTCCCCACCCAATCCTACCGACGAAGCACGCGGCGTCAGCACTTCCAGGTCCGGGTCGTAACGCCCGGCTTTCTGCAACGCTTTGCGAAAGCCTTCACCGCGCAGCAGCGTACGCTGATCAAGTTGCGCGCCGATATACGCCAGACGTTTGCGCCCACGGGACAGCAAGTGCTCAGCCGCGGTCTCTCCGGCACTCAGTTGCGAGAAGCCCACGCAGTTCACGCCAGCGGCGCTGTCCAGCTCCATCATGTACACGCAGGGAATGTTGCTGGCTTCGATCATGCGCCGCGAACTTTCCGTGCGATCAAACCCGGTCAACAGGAAACCGCGCGGCTGATAGGCCATGTAGTTGCGCAGCAGGTTTTCTTCTTCATCGCGCGAATAGTGGAAGTTGCCGATCAGCACTTCGAAGCCCTTGGGCGTGAGCACCCGATGAATGGCTTCCAGCGTATCAATGAACAACAGGTTGGACAGCGACGGCACCAGCACGACGACAGAATGGCTCTGCGCCGAGGCCAACGCGCGGGCGGCAGGGTTCACGACATAGTTGAGTTCGAGGGCGGCTTTCTGGACTTTTTCCACCAGTTCGGTAGCCACGGTGCTGACCCCGCGCAAGGCGCGGGAGGCGGTAATCGGACTGACACCGGCCAGGCGGGCAACTTCATTCAGGGTGGGACGGCCGGTGGTGCGGGTATTTTTATCGTTTTTAGGGGTGGTCATCGACGGCTTGCCAAACAAAAATCAAGGCACTAAGGTAGCGCTGTCCTGATGCAGCTGTAAATGCGTAAGCGAGGTCCTGCCTGATCTTCGCTTTTTGGCGTTGGGAACAAACCTGCTGCAACCCAAAAAAACGACAAGAAGGCGTCGGCAACTTCTGCCTGTGCACTAGAGTCATAGCTAGCAAAGGTAGCGCTGTCTGCGCGCTGAGGTGTTATATGAGTCATCCCATCACCGCCCTGGTCATCATGGGCGTTGCCGGTTGCGGCAAGACGTGCGTCAGCGAGGCCCTGTGCCAATTGAGCGGCGCCACTGCCATTGAAGGCGATACTTTTCATCCGGCCGCGAACATCGAAAAGATGAGCGCGGGGATCCCCCTGAACGACGACGACCGTGCCGGCTGGCTCGACAGCCTGTGCGATGAACTGCGTCGCGTCGATGCAACGGGCAAACGCCCGGTGCTGACCTGCTCGGCCCTTAAACACAGTTATCGCGAAGTGTTGCGCAGCGCCTTGCCGGGCCTGGGCTTCGTGTTTCTCGAATTGACCCCTGAAGTCGCCGCTGAGCGTGTGTCCCATCGTCCGGGCCACTTCATGCCGGCCACGTTGATCGAAAGCCAGTTCGCCACCCTCGAATCGCCGAAGGGCGAGCCGTTGACCCTGGCGCTGAACGCTTCGATCCACAGCGTTGACGAACTGGCGTCCCAGGCTCACGTCTGGTGGCAGGCCCACGGTCTGAAACAGGCGGTATGAGTGTGTTGAAAGAGATAGCGCTGTCCACCCGACTTCTGTTTAACCCGCTTTAATAACAACAACAATCCAGGAGACACCCCCAATGTTTGGCATGTCCCACGACGCGTTTCTGCTGCTCGATGCAGTGGTCACGGTGATCGGACTGATTGTCCTGATCACTAAGTTCAAGCTGCACCCGTTTATTTCCCTGACCATTGCCGCCGCGTTCCTCGGCCTCACCTCCGGCATGCCGATCGGCACCATCATCAAAGCGTTCCAGGACGGCTTCGGTGGCGTGCTTGGTTTCGTCGGCATCATCCTCGCGCTGGGCACCATGCTCGGCAAAATGATGGCCGAGTCGGGCGGAGCGGATCAGATCGCCCAGACCCTGATCCGAGCGTTCGGCAAGGACAAAGTCCAGTGGGCGATGATGTTCGCTGCATTCCTGGTGGGCATTCCGCTGTTCTTCGAGATCGGTTTTGTTCTGCTGATTCCGCTGGTGTTCATCGTTGCGCGCCGCACCGGCGTGTCGATCATCAAGATCGGTATCCCGTTGCTCGCCGGCCTGTCCGCCGTGCACGGTCTGGTGCCACCGCACCCGGGCCCGCTGCTGGCCATCGGCGTGTTCGGCGCTGACATCGGCAAGACCATTCTCTACGGTCTGATCGTTGCGCTGCCGACCGCGATCATTGCCGGTCCGATCTTCGGTACGTTCATCGCCAAGCACATTCCTGGCCACCCGAACCAGGAGCTGGTCGATCAACTGGCCCGTGAGAACGACGACTCGGCCAAGCTGCCGAGCTTCGGCATCACCCTGGTCACCGTGCTGCTGCCGGTGTTCCTGATGTTGCTGAAAACCTTCGCTGACGTGGCGCTGCCCGACGGTCACTTCTTCCGCACCTGGATGGACATGATCGGTCACCCGATCTCTGCACTGCTGCTGGCGTTGCTGCTGTCGCTGTACACCTTCGGTCACAAGCAGGGCATCGGTTCCCAGCAAATGCTCAAGTGGCTCGACGCGAGCCTGGCGCCAACCGCGGCGATCATCCTGATCATCGGTGCCGGCGGTGGCTTCAAGCAGATGCTGGTCACCAGCGGTGTGGGCGACGTGATCGGCCACATGGCAGTGAGCGCACAGATCTCGCCGATCCTGCTGGCGTGGCTGGTGGCGGCGGTGATTCGTATCGCGACCGGTTCGGCGACTGTGGCAACCATTACTGGCGCGGGCATTGTGGTGCCGGTGGTGGGGATGATTCCGGGCGTTAACCGAGAGCTGCTGGTACTCGCAACGGGCGCCGGTTCGCTGATTCTGTCGCACGTGAACGACGCCGGTTTCTGGTTGGTGAAGCAATACTTCAACATGACCGTGGCCGAGACGTTCAAGACCTGGACGGCGATGGAAACCATCCTCTCGGTGGTTGCATTGGGCTTTATCCTGCTGCTGTCGCTGTTCGTGTAAACAGCTTCTTGCAGACACAAAAAAACCGCAGCGATGCGGTTTTTTTGTGGGTGAAATTGGGTGATCGTTCCCACGCTCTGCGTGGGAATGCCTCAATGGACGCTCTGCGTCCGCTTTGGGACGCGGAGCGTCCCGGGCTGCATTCCCACGCGGAGCGTGGGAATGATCAGAGGTGGGTCAGTTATTTGGTAACTAATCCATCCGCCCGGAACATCCCGCGAATCCCGCGTACAGCCTGACGAATACGGTCCTGGTTTTCGATCAGCGCAAAGCGCACGTGATCATCGCCATACTCACCAAACCCCACCCCTGGCGAAACACAGACCTTGGCCTCGGCCAGCAGCTTTTTGGCGAATTCCAGCGAACCCAGATGCGCGTACTGCTCGGGAATCTTCGCCCAGACGTACATGGACGCTTTCGGGTTCTCGACCATCCAGCCCAGTTCATGCAGGCCTTTGACCAGCACGTTGCGACGCTGACGATACTGCTCGGCGATATCGCGCACGCATTGCTGATCGCCTTCCAGCGCGGCAATTGCCGCCACTTGCAGCGGGGTGAAGGTGCCGTAGTCGTGGTAGCTCTTGATTCGCGCCAGCGCGTTGACCAGTTCCGGATTACCGACCATGAAACCGATACGCCAGCCGGCCATGTTGTAGCTTTTGGACAGGGTGAAAAACTCCACCGCGATGTCTTTGGCCCCCGGCACTTGCATGATCGACGGCGCTTTCCAGCCGTCATAGACGATGTCGGCGTAAGCCAGATCGTGAATCACCAGCACGTCGTACTGCTTGGCGAGGGCGATCACCCGCTCGAAGAAATCCAGTTCCACACACTGTGCAGTCGGGTTCGACGGGAAGCCGAGGATCATCATTTTCGGTTTCGGGATCGAACCGCGAATGGCCCGTTCCAGTTCATCGAAGAAATCCACTCCCGGCACCAGCGGTACCGAACGCACCTGGGCACCGGCAATCACCGCACCGTAGATGTGAATCGGATAGCTCGGGTTCGGCACCAGTACGGTGTCGCCCTGGTCCAGGGTGGCCAGCATCAAATGCGCTAGGCCTTCCTTGGAACCGATGGTGACGATGGCTTCGCTTTCCGGGTCGATATCGACCTCGTAACGCTGCTTGTACCAGTTGGAAATCGCCCGGCGCAGGCGCGGAATGCCCTTGGATGTGGAGTAACCGTGGGTGTCGTCGCGTTGGGCGACTTGTACAAGTTTTTCGACAATGTGCGGCGGCGTGGCGCCGTCGGGGTTGCCCATGCTCAAGTCGATGATGTCTTCACCACGACGACGCGCGGCCATCTTCAGCTCGGCGGTGATGTTGAAAACATAAGGGGGGAGTCGATCTATGCGCGCAAAGCGGCGCGGAGAACCTTGTTCAGCCATTGTTGCCTCGGATAACGTAAGCGCCCGGAACCGTCCGAGCGACGCTGGTCACTGCGGTGACCTGTGGCGGAAGATAAGGTCAGTGATGGCATACTGTCCAGCCCGTTTGTAAACAATTTTGTCCCAAGGAAATCGGTAGATGGAATTCACCAGCGGCTTCTTGCTGAGCCTTTCGCTGTGCCTGGATATCGGCGTGGCCAACATCGCGATGATCACATTGGCGATGCAGCGCGGTTACTTTCAGGGCTTCGCGCTGGGCCTCGGCACCTGTGTCGGCGACCTGATTTATGCGGTGCTGGCGCTGGCCGGGATGACGGTTCTGCTGCAATACGAAACTGTGCGTTGGGTGCTGTGGATCGGCGGCTCGGTGCTGCTGATCTACTTTGCGGCGAAGATGATTTACTCGGCGATCCATCACGAAGCGCTGCTGGCCGAGACGGCAGAAGTGGGGCAGAACTCCCATCGCAAAGAGTTCTTCCGGGGCATTTTTCTCGCCATGTCATCGCCGAGCGCGATTCTCTGGTTTGCCGCTGTTGGCGGTACGTTGATCGCCCGGTCCGGCGGTGGCGGCCCGCTGAGTTCGGCGTTGTTCCTCGGCGGTTTCCTTTGCGCGGGACTGCTGTGGTCGGCGGGTTTGTGCTTTGCCGCGAGCCACGGTGGCAAACTGCTGGGCGACAAGCTGTTGCGCTATTCTTACCTGGCATCTGCAGCGATCTTCTGCTATTTCGCGGTGTACGTGATCGTATCCGGCTATAACGAGTTTGTCGGTTCGGGCGCCGTCGAGCAGTTGCATTCGCTGTAAGCGTGCGAATTGGGTTTGGCTTTCTATACTCCCAGCCGAACCCCTTTTTTGTTCCAGGAGTCGAGTCATGGATGAGCAAACACGCGTCGAAGTGGCTGAACCTCGCTTCGAACATGGACACTTCCTGCTGATTGCAGGCTTTCGCGGTCGATTTACCCAAGACACAGCAAAAGACATCCCGGCGCTGTGGGAAAAGTTCTTGCCGCACCTGGGAAAGATCCAGGGGCAAAAGAACGAAGTGACCTACGGTGTCTGCAGCAACTTCGATGGCACGGGCGGCTTCGATTACATCGCCGGGGTCGAAATCAGCAAGCTCGATGACCTCGACCAGAAGGTCTACCAATGGGTCGAAGTGCTGCCTCGGCAGTACGCGGTGTTTGAACATTCAGGGCCGCTCGACCAGTTGCCGCAGACCCTGCAATACATCTACAAAACCTGGTTGCCGTCCTCCCACTACGTGGAACTCAACGCCCCTGAACTGGAGCGTTACAGCGCGGACTTCAATCCGAAGCTGCACACCGGCAAACTGGAAATCTGCGTGCCGGTCGATAGCAAGGTCTGAGCACACAGCCCAAAAGGCGGATCACTGATCCGCCTTTTTGTTTGCGCGATGAGCGCATCGATATGGCTCCCTGATTCCTTTATCCTTTCGGCACTTTCTTCTGCTGATTTCCGAGCCGCCATGAACACCGTCATACGCAACGTCACCGCTGCCGATCTGGACCGCTGCTACGCCATCGAAACCGTTGCCTACGAAGGTGACGAAGCCGCCACTCGCGAGAAGATCGCCACGCGAATCGCCACTTGGCCGGAAGGTTTTATCGTCGCTGAGGTGGATGGCGTGGTCGCCGGTTTCGTCAATTCCGGTGCGGCGTTTGACGTGCAGATGTCGGACGAGGCGTTCAAAGAGTTGATCGGCCATGACCCGAAAGGCCCGAACGTGGTGATCATGTCGGTGGTGGTGCACCCGGATTATCAGGGGCAGGGTTTGGCCAAGCGCTTGATGGGCGAGTTCATCGAGCGTATGCGCGGGATGGATAAAGCGACGATTCACCTGATGTGCAAGGAAAAGCATATTCCGCTGTATGCCGGGTTTGGCTTTGCCTACATCAAGCCATCGGAGTCGGATCACGGCGGCATGGCGTGGCACGAGATGATCCTGACCCTCTGACTTTATGGATGATTACTGATCATTCCCACGCTCCGCGTGGGAATGCCTCCTGTGACGCTCTGCGTCACGACTTTGGGACGCAGAGCGTCCCCGGCTGCATTCCCACGCAGAGCGTGGGAACGATCATTTACGGGAGTATCAGTAGAGGGTGTCACTGACCCGTTTCGGCGCTTCACGGTCGTAGGTATCAGCATCGAACTCGCCATCATTCAGACGCTTGTGGAAGGCGCCGGCAGAGGGCAGGGCCGAGCGCGGCAGGTGCGTTTGCGGATTCCACGCATCCGAACGGACGAACGCTTTCGAGCAATGAAAAAACGCCGCCTCCACCGTCACCAGCAACACTGTTTTCGCCGGTTTGCCATTCACCGCAAAACTCTCCAGCAGCGCCGGCTCTGCGCTGATCAGCGCGGTGCCATTGACCCGCAACGTCTCGCCAATCCCCGGAATGATGAACAGCAGTGACACCCGCGAATCCTGCAGCACGTTGCGCAGGGTATCGATGCGGTTGTTGCCCGGGCGATCCGGCAGGGCCAGGGTGTTTTGATCAATGATCCGCACAAACCCCGGCGCATCCCCGCGCGGCGAGTTATCCAGGCCATCGGCACCCACCGAGCTGACGATCACCAGCGGCGACAACCGCACCATTGCCTGATAATCCTCGTTGAGAAAACCGATCTGCTTGCGCACCGCGCGGTCGTGGGGCAGTCCGTAAATCGCTTCCAGCGCTTCGATTGAATCGATCATCGTGCATCCCTCGATGACTTAGAAAACCAGGCCCATGCGCCGTTCGTAACCGATCCGGCCCTTGTACGCTTCACCGCTGTCGACGTAGCCGTGCTTGGCGTACAGCGCGATGGCCGCGTCGTTATCCGCATCTACCGACAATTCCAGCCCCTTGATCTCCGGCCAGGCCTGACGCGCAACCTCGGGCAGCGCTTGCAGACAAGCCTTGCCGTAACCCTTGCCCTGCGCGCGGCGATCGACCTGCAACGCATGCAAGGTGGCGCTGTGTTCATCGGCCCAGGCTGGCAACACCGGCGGGCGTTTGAGCAGCAAAAACGCCACCGGCACGTCATCCGCCAACAGCGCAAAGCCCTTCACGCCCGGGCCGGGTTTCGACAGTAGGGTGTGCAAAGCGCCGTGGATATCGCCAGAGAATTTGATCTGCTCGGCATGGATTTCAATTGCCTCGACTTGCTGACGCTGCAAGGCGTTCAGGCTGTCGTACGGCACGAGTTGGGCTGACACGGGAATTTCCTTCTTCCTACAAGGTAAGTCGCCGATTCTAGCGATTTTGTCCTTCGCGGATTTTTTTTGTTTCATCTGTCGATCTGCCCATTTGCCGAACGACTAAGGGTGTCTTCACAACAAAAACCACGGAGAACACCATGAGTGCACAATCTGAAATCCAGACCCTGATCAACACCTACCGCGAAGCCGTCATGACCAAGGACGTGGAGAAAGTCATGGCGTTGTATGCCGATGACATCGTCTCGTTCGATGCGATCAAGGCCCTGCAATTCAAGGGTAAAGCGGCTTACCGCGAGCACTGGGTGGCGTGCATGGAAATGTGCCCCGGACCGCACGTCTTCGAATTCGAGGAAATCGTCATCGAAAGCGCCGACAACATCGCCTTCGCCCACTGGGTTGCCAACTGCGGCGGCACCAACGACAAGGGCGAAACCCAGAGCTGCTGGATGCGCGTCACCGCCTGCTATCGGCAAGTCGGCGGGGCGTGGAAAATCGCCCATGAACACTGGTCGGCGCCGTTCGATCCGATGAGCGGCGCGACCCTGTTCGATGTGACTCCCTGATCTTCAGCCATAGTTGAACCGTCCGATTCAGGAGAACGCCATGAAGTATTTATGCCTGGTCTACAGCGATGAGCACCTGCTGCATTCATCGCCCGACAGCCCGGAAGACGCCGAGTGCTGGGCCTACGCCGAGTCGATTCAGGGCAGCGGGCGGATGGTCGCCGCCGAGGCGCTGGAGTCGGTGCAGACCGCCACGACCGTCAGGATGCGCAACGGCAAACTGTCGATCACCGACGGCCCGTTTGCCGAAACCAAGGAGCAACTGGCCGGCTTCTACCTGATCGACGCCAAGGATCTCAACGAAGCGATTCAGGTCGCCGGCAACATTCCGGCGGCGCGGGTCGGCAGCGTTGAAGTGCGCCCGGTGCGGCAGTTGAATGTCTGAGGTCCGGTCGCGGGTCGAGCAGGTCTATCGCGAAGACTCGCGGCGGATTCTGGCGACGCTGATTCGTCTGCTCGGTGATTTCGACCTCGCCGAAGAAGCCTTGCACGAGGCGTTCTTCGTCGCGGTCGAGCGTTGGCAACGCGACGGCGTGCCGGACAATCCGCGCACCTGGCTGGTCTCGACCGGACGCTTCAAGGCGATTGATGTGTTGCGCCGCCGCGCGCGGTTCAAGGCCTCGCAGCCGATGTTGCTGGCGCAACTGGAAGAACTGGAACAGGCCGACTGGAGTGGCGAAGACGTGGAAGACGATCGTCTGCGGCTGATCTTCACCTGCTGCCACCCGGCACTGGCGGCGGATGCGCAAGTGCCGCTGACCTTGCGTGAAGTCTGCGACCTGACCACCGAGGAAATCGCCCGCGCGTTTCTTTCGGCACCGGCGGCGATTGCTCAACGCATCGTGCGGGCGAAAGCCAAGATCCGTGATGCGAAAATCCCTTATCAAGTACCGAGCCTGAGCGAATTGCCCGAGCGCCTCGACAGTGTGTTGCGGGTGATTTATCTGGTGTTCAACGAGGGGTATTCGGCGTCGGGCGGGGCTGAGTTGATCCGGGAGGATTTGACTCGCGAGGCGATCAGGCTGGGGCGACTGTTGATGGAGTTGCTGCCGGAGCCTGAGGTCATGGGGCTGTTGGCGATGATGCTGTTGCACGAATCGCGACGCTCGGCGCGCACTTCGCCGGGTGGTGAACTGGTGCTGCTGGATGATCAGGATCGCTCATTGTGGAATAGCGAATTGATCGCCGAAGGTTGTGCGCTGGTCGAGCGCGCGCTGACCACGCGGCGGTTCGGGCCTTATTGCCTGCAAGCGGCGATTGCCGCAGTGCATGCCGAGGCGCCGACGGCGGGGGAGACGGATTGGGAGCAGATCGTCGGCTTGTATGACGTACTGTTGCGGGCAGTGCCTTCGCCGGTAATCGAGTTGAACCGGGCGGTGGCGGTGGCCAAGCGCGACGGCGCGCTGGCGGGGTTGAATCTGATTGAAGGGATTTTGGCGCGGGGGGAGTTGCAGGATTATCACTTGGCGCATTCGGCGCGGGCGGAGTTTTGTCGGCAGTTGGGCAGGGTGGAAGAGGCGAGGGCGGCGTATTTGCGGGCGTTGGAGCTGACCCGGCAGGAGCCGGAACGGCGGTTTATTGAAGGGCGGCTTTCGGCGCTGGAATTGCCCTCACCCTAGCCCTCTCCCAGTGGGAGAGGGGACCGATTGGGGGATATTGGAGAGTTTCACCGAGTTGAACGATCGGCTTTGAATCCATAATCGAGGTGTATACCGTAGCTATACATCCATAATCGACTCGGTCTTTCAGGTCGATGTATGACGCAAGACAATGCGGTCGGCCCCCTCTCCCTCCGGGAGAGGGCTGGGGTGAGGGGCTTTTGAGCTCATATCCAATGAATCCACAATCGACTCGGTCTTTCAGGTCGATGTCTGACGCAAGACACCTCGGTCGGCTCCCTCTCCCTCTGGGAGTGTATGTACCGGACACATGGTGGACGGGTGTTCGGAGACATGGTGGACACATTTTAATAGACACATTGCTCATCACCAAGGAGATGACCTGTGTCCTGGGAAGAGGTGTCCACCGTGCAGCTTCGTT
>NZ_LIGE01000032.1 GCF_001297015.1 Pseudomonas sp. RIT-PI-r
ACTATATGCACGAACTCCCCGTTTAGTCCGACTACCACGCCTGTGCAGGTAACTGTTCTCTTGAGTCCAACCCTGACAGACACGACAAAACGCCACTGGCGGTAGCCATTGGTAAGAGGTTTAGAGGAGAGTCTTGAAGTTTCTGGTGTTATGGGGCTACACTAAGAGAACGGATTTGGTGACTGCGCTCCTCCAAGCCAGTTACCTTGGTAACGAGATCTGCCAGGATCGCGCTACCTTAGAAAAAACCACCTGCCAGGGTGGTTTTCTTCTTTTAAAAGAGAATACATTTAGAAAATCTGTCCCGCAAGAAATAAAGCTTATTTTTTCTTTGTCAAATAAAACCTATGGTCCATATCTAAGAAAACTGCATAAAAAACGTTACAGTCTAAGTAATAATTTTTACCTTTGTACTTTATAACCTTTCCATGGCAATTTTGGGGTACGATAAAGCCAACTAAGCGTGTCTCATAATCCATTCTAAACCGTCCCCACTCTACTCCCTTAGGAACATGATCGGGGTTATCAAAATCGCTGTTATCCGGAAAATTAACATAATTTTCATACACATGACCACTACCTTTACCAATTGTCTCTAACATCCAATGTGTTAAAGGCTCTCTACTATACACTCTGAGTTTTGTATAAAAGTCCGCAAGCGCCTCTTTTTTTAGATTATTAAAATCATAACCAGGACTTTCTGGATTGAAATAAGAAAAGTTGAATTTAAGTCTCGACGAAATGTCATTCTCCTCGTGTCCAACTGTTTTTTTCTTTTCCTCTTCTTCAATCTCACCTTTTTTGCTATCTATGAATGAGGATTTCTTTTGGTTTTTAAACCTACTCATAAATTAGGAACCCCTCCCAGTTTTTTCTTTAGGTATAACCCTGATATTTTCCTATCAGACCTCAAGACTGAGTTAGGAAGAATTTCATTAGGTATCTCATCCAGTCGATAACAAAAACTCTCTACCCCACTCTTGTCAACTAATACGGTTCTATACTTACCCAAATAATCCATTATCTCTGTATTGTGAGCAGTGAAAATAAACTGTGCTTTCTGGGTGTTTTTTATTTCATCCTCAAACAAATCAAGTATTTTTGGCAGCATCATTGCATGAAGGTGAATATCAAACTCATCTAAAGCTAACACTGCTCCTTTTTTTATTACATACCAATATACCGCTAAGTTCTTATATAAAACTTTTGTCCCGCTTGACTCATCATGAATAACAAGGTTGCTCGTGCCGCCTTCATACTTATGCTCGAAAATAGGAAGATAGCTTGCTTCATCAGGACTTTCTGAATCACTTTTTATTATCTTAACATCAGCAATAGATGAGTCCATTGACTTGAGAAAATCCACCATAAACTCTCTGATGCTATCGTTATCATGATAAAGCTTTGATACATCTCGAAAATCTAAGCTTGAAAACTTCTCACTCAATCCAGAGTAACCCACATTGCATACAAAGGAATTGAAGTAGCTTCTTACTGAAGTAATATCTTCCATCTCAGAATTAAAGTTAAAATTATTACTTAAGCTGATGACTGATGCATTAGTTTTTAATTTTACCTTTTTTATCTCACCAATAGACTTAAGGCACTTAATTATCTTATCGCCTTCTCTTTCAAAGACTACGACTTCTCTTTTTAGTTTTCGAGATAGCTTTTCATAAAAAACGCGCTCTGCATCTAAAGATAACTCATAAATATAATTGCTTTCATCAATACAAAATTCAATAACAAAATCGCTAGGCTCTTTATTTGCAAAGAATGAGTCTATAGGTATTTTACTATCAGCGCTAGTATCCGCAGAGTTTGCTATAAACCTTGCAATAAAACCAAGCCCTCTTATTATATTTGTTTTCCCAGATCCGTTCCCTCCTTTAATCCCCATAATATAACTTATGCCGTTTCTATTTGGCACTGTGTCTCTTACTCTTTTATCAAAAAGAAAGGACACTTCACCGCCTTCTTTGAATGAAAAGAAGTTTCTGAACCCAAAATGCTTAATCACTTTAAACCCTCCGTAATTCCTTAAGGCTACATTATGACAAAAACGTCAAAAGCTACAGGATAAGATTCAAAATAATTGCTGTTTGTTCAATTAATCTGCAGTGGTTGAGTCATAGTGAATTATTGATGATGAACACGGTTACTATGAGTGTGCTCTTCACGTTTGCAGCCTCGGAGAAGCAATTTTCATCCATACCCAAAAACACTCTGTTTTTACCATAACACCTCTTTGCCGCACCCCCGGAGAGGCCCTCAGCGCCATTCTGCCGCGAAGGGGGCGTTTCCGGCACCTTTCTCTGGCTTAAACCCTGAAAAACGGCCCTGATGATTTCTGCGCGGCTGCATAGGCATGCACCAAAGTGAATGGGGAAGGATTTGGGGCGGATGTTGTAACCAGAGGGGGATTTCTGGCACAAAACTCGTTACAGGGAGCATCACTGGCAATTACTTTTGATGCCCCGATCACAGGTCAGACCACGAGTGCTTTGTGACCATAAAAATGAGATTAAATTATTCTCGGTTCTCCATTTTGTGAGAGCCATACCCTGGGACAATTAAAAGGACTACACAGCATGGCAAATCATTGGTCAGGTCAGAAATGCACCGAAACTGGTACGTACGGCCAGTATAAAGACACAGATAATACTTATGCAGGTTCATCTTATGATCGTCACGTCGATAAGGGTGAAAACTTCCCGCCAAGCCTGAATAATCACCACTTCACCAAAAAGTAAAAACCTCCTGATGGGGCCTGCGCCCCATCTCCACACCTGTACGCAGACCTGCATCAGCCATAACGGTGAACGGGCGCACAGTTTACTGTGTGACGGTGAGGCGTTGGCCAAGCCGTCAGGCGCGGCAGTCCACTTGCTGACGCTGTTCTATCCTGCGTTCATCAGAGATTAAAAGAAGATTTCGACGCGTCGAAATTTATTAGGGTGCCGGGCGGAGCCTGGCCAGGAGGATTTGGCGTGCCGGCGGTACTCCAAATACACATCTTGTCCCGCTGTTTTGTGGCGCCGGCGCAGCTGGCGGTGGTCACAAAACATTTCCTGTCCGGAGTTAGGGTTTTCTGACCTGCTGCAGTTTCTGCGTGCCCAGAAAGCCCTCAAGGCTCAGATCTTCGTTGAGCCCGTCCCAGTGAATGCCGTGCGGGCTCAGTTCAAAAGTTGCAAGCTGCTCTGCGGTGGCGCCGGCCAGCGCGGGAAAATAAGACAGCGGTACGCCCAAGGTGCGCCCGTCGCTCAGCTGCAGCCACATGTTGTAGGGATCAAATTTTGCCGATTTGATGGAAACGCTCATCACGACCTCCGGTTGACCGTCACGAATTTACGTTGATAGTATGCCCGGGTAGTCCTGTCGTCCATGACGACCACCAATGATCCCACGGCCTGAGAGGATCGCCTTCGGGTGGCTGTACAGAACACTCCCGCAGCCTGAAAGGGAGAACGCAAAGCGTGGTACATCTGCTCACCCCTGGAAGCAGATATCGTCATAAACAGCGCACCTACGACGCGACGATGAGGGTTTCTTACACTACGCAGTGACGAACACAGTATATCCTGCCATCTGCTGACGGTTTTCAGGCCGCGGTAAATACCCCCTTATAAATCCGACAGGATTTATCCGCGGGAAACGCGTGATTTCCCGTGCTCACCATTCCGTTTTCCGGAAAGTACACGTTCTGCAGCGGCAAACGCGCCTGCGGACTGAGCGGCGTCACTTTGATGCTGGCAATGCCAGTACAAAGTGACGCGTGAAAAAACCACACTGCAGCCCCTGCGGCACAACGCTTTACGGCGATCTCCACAATCTGACGTGCACGTATTACGTGTTTTCATGCGCCCTGAACGGGCCTTAACCCAGCGCTGCGGACATAACTGCAGACGTGTTCAGACAAGAAAGGAAAATAATCAGCTCGGTATCGATGGCGACACCCGGAAGCGGGTGTGTGGAGGGAGTCTGACGCAAGTCAGCCCGGCGTAAGCCGCGAACAGGTCAGCGACCTGGGGAAACCTCGCAAGAACTCAACAATCTGTCATCCCGATGCACAGATACCAGCTGAGACGCAGGAAGCGCAAAAGTAACCGTGTCGTCGGGACCGAAGCACTGGATAAGAGTAAGGTTACAGGGTTAAAGACCGGTTATTTCCAGAACTGCCACCATTTAGCCGGAGGCGGTAAAGGTTGCTGCGCGCCCTGTTTATGCTCAAGAAGCAGCATTGCCTGGCGAAGGGAGCTGATATGTTCATCCCGCGAAGTTACAGCCTCTTTTAAACCCTCATTTTCCTTTTGCAACAACTCAATCTCATGCTGCAAGTGCTGTAAATCAGGGCTGTTAACCTGTGTAATTTGCTGCTCCGGGTTTACTGTAAAATCTGTAGCAGGAGGTAGGTTTTCAATAGTGCCAAACACCCTTATAAGCTCAGACGTATCAATGTTCTTTACAGTCCTTCCCGCCTTTACAACTGACGTAAAATTAAGTTGTCCGCTGTTCATCAGCTTGTAAATGGTAGGTCGACTAATGCCGGCAAGCCTGGCTGCTTCACTGATTGATACTTTTGCCATGCAAATTTCGCTATTCCTGAGTTAACGTTGCCATAAGACTGCTATGAAGACGTTCAGCATCCTCATGGAGCTTTTCACATATATCCGCTTCACTGTCAAAATCCAGCTCGTTGAGCTTTTCCAGCAGGAGCAGACTCTGGTCCTGAATGAATTTTGCCATGTTCAGCGCAGTTGTTTGCTGTTTGGTCATCAGACGCTCCCGTGCATACGTGTAATATGCTGAGAACTGGTGAAATGACGCTTCCTCGATTCCCCTGGCTGCGGCGAGCGTTGCTGATTAACGACGAAAAGGCTTGAGCTTGCTCCAGATGAATTCAGCGGCCTGCCGTTCTTCTGCACGTGCCTGTTGAGCAGCCTCGGCTTCACGCTGTCCCAGATATCGTCAGATGCTCGCGGGCAACCTGCAGCACCTCTTTTTTTTCCGGCACGGACAGCTTTTTCCATTTTGCTCGTTCCGCTGCAAAGACAGCATCATCAAGAAACTGCTGTTCAGTCTTAGATACAACATGCAGGCGTCCAGCCATAACCTCTTTAGGTCACCGTCAACAGCGCCCCTTTCCCCCGAGCCTGGTCCCGGGCACCCCGGTTTTCCATAGGCTCCGCCCTCCTGACGAACATCACAGAAATCAGGCGATTTCCGGTGCTCAAATCAGAAGAGGCGAAACCCGACAGGACTTAAAGATACCTACCATTTCTAGCAGGTGGCTCCCTCGTGCGCTCTCCTGTTCCCACCTTACAGATTAGCCCGTGTCTTTCCGCTGTTATGGCCGCGTTTTCTCATACTACGCCTGACACTGGGTACTGCTTAGGTGGTTCGCTCCAAGCTGGACTATATGCACGAACTCCCCGTTTAGTCCGACTACCACGCCTGTGCAGGTAACTGTTCTCTTGAGTCCAACCCTGACAGACACGACAAAACGCCACTGGCGGTAGCCATTGGTAAGAGGTTTAGAGG
>NZ_LIGE01000007.1 GCF_001297015.1 Pseudomonas sp. RIT-PI-r
TGTCGTCAGATTAACCGTCGCCTCACCTTTGATGGTGGCGCCATCCTTGATCTGGACTTTCTGACCTTTAGCCCCGGCCCCTGAAAGTTTGACTGTGGTGTCGACGGTCGTACCGCCCTGAGGAATCGCCACCCCTTTGGAGTCCAGGGCCTGAGTGATGGTCGGTGCGGTACTGGCGATTACCGTCAATGTCCGCGCAGCCGATACCTGTCCACTGCCATACAGCGCGGTGGCGGTGAAACTATGGGCGGCCACGGTCAAACCGGTCACAGTCAGTTCCCACAAACCTGTCGTCAGATTAACCGTCGCCTCACCTTTGACGGTGGCGCCATCCTTGATCTGGACTTTCTGACCTTTAGCCCCGGCCCCTGAAAGTTTGACTGTGGTGTCGACGGTCGTACCGCCCTGAGGAA
>NZ_LIGE01000009.1 GCF_001297015.1 Pseudomonas sp. RIT-PI-r
TTCCTCAGGGCGGTACGACCGTCGACACCACAGTCAAACTTTCAGGGGCCGGGGCTAAAGGTCAGAAAGTCCAGATCAAGGATGGCGCCACCGTCAAAGGTGAGGCGACGGTTAATCTGACGACAGGCCTTTGGGAGCTGATCATTACGGGCTTGAGCGTGGCTGCTCACAGCTTCACCGCCACCGCGCTGTATGGCAGTGGACAGGTATCGGCTGCGCGGACATTGACGGTAACCGCCAGTACCGCACCGACCATCACTCAGGCCCTGGACTCCAAAGGCGTGGTGATTCCTCAGGGCGGTACGACCGTCGACACCACAGTCAAACTTTCAGGGGCCGGGGCTAAAGGTCAGAAAGTCCAGATCAAGGATGGCGCCACCGTCAAAGGTGAGGCGACGGTTAATCTGACGACA
>NZ_LIGE01000036.1 GCF_001297015.1 Pseudomonas sp. RIT-PI-r
TATTTTCAGAAGTTTTCGAAGAATTCTTCAACAACTTCAACCACTTGCGCTTCAGATCTCTCTGCAGCGGGAGGCGAATTCTACAGCGTTACACGCTGCTGTCAACACCTCTTTTTCAACTTCCTTTTGGCTTCGATGAACTGAAGCAACCTGCTGCCGAAACCTACATAACTCATTGAATCTCAAGGAGTTTTCCGTTTCGACTGCGCCGGAAGTGGGGCGAATTATAGACATCTCAAATCTGCCGTCAACCGTTAATTTCAATTTTCTATCGAAACGTCAGAATAGCTGCCTATATATAGACGCAACGACAGCGAATGCGCAGTATATTGCCCAACAGCTATAAAAATACCCGCTCCTACCTTGGATGATGCCTAGTAATGACTGACCAGCCCCGCTCCCTTGCCTCCATGCTGTTTCCGGTTGGCCTGCTATTAATAGCCATGGCATCCATCCAGTCCGGAGCCTCTCTGGCAAAAAGCATGTTCCCGGTCGTAGGTGCACAAGGAACCACAACCCTTCGCCTGATCTTTGCCAGCGTGATCATGTTGATTCTGCTGCGCCCATGGCGCGCCAGGCTCACAGCCAGATCCCTGCGTACCGTGATCGTTTACGGGATGGCGCTGGGCGGCATGAACTTCCTCTTCTATATGTCTCTGCGCACCGTCCCTCTGGGAATTGCCGTCGCCCTGGAATTCACCGGGCCGTTAGCGGTGGCCATTTATGCCTCACGGCGCGCCATCGACTTTCTCTGGATTGCTCTGGCGGCAGCCGGACTGATGCTGCTGATTCCCACCGGCGCGACAACTGCTGGTATCGATCTGGTGGGCGCCGGTTATGCATTGGGGGCTGGAGTTTGCTGGGCACTGTACATTCTGTTCGGGCAGAAAGCCGGCGCAGACAATGGTGTGACGACTGCGGCATTGGGCGTAATGATCGCGGCGCTGTTCGTGGCACCCATCGGCATTGTGCATGCTGGTGCCGCACTGCTGACGCCCTCACTGATTCCGATTGCCATCGGCGTCGCGATCCTCTCCACCGCACTGCCCTATACCCTGGAAATGGTTGCGCTTACACGGATGCCCGCGCGCACCTTCGGCACACTGATGAGCATCGAGCCGGCATTCGGCGCACTTTCAGGTCTGTTTTTTCTCCAGGAATACCTGTCGTTGTCACAATGGATGGCGATCATGTGCATTATTCTGGCGTCTGTCGGGGCAACGATGACCATGGGCAGCAACGCAAAGCCCGCCATCGCGGCAGATTGAAACAGGATTTGACCGGGGTCTGGTAATTGGCGTTCATTTAGGCCATGTTTAGATCCCGTAACCCATCGCCAGACATGGATTTTTTCGCAAAGGGACGTAGAAACGCTGCAGAAGCGAGCGAACACAGGCAGACCCGAGCATCAGACTCGCGGCCGCTATTAAGGACGGTAATGAAACGAATTTTGATACTGATCGCCGTACTGGCGATCGCGGGTTGTGCTGCGACTTCGGAAACTCAGGTCAAACGCGGCAAGAAGGGGTTGCATATCAACTGTTCAGGACTCTCGTCCTCCTGGGAAAAGTGCTATGCCAGTGCCGCGAATTCGTGCGCGCCAAAAGGTTACAAGGTCATCGCCAAATCCGGCGATGCCGTGGAAGAGCCGGGCGATTATCCGTTCGGTCTCAACCCCGCCGGCTACACAAGCCGCAGCATGATCGTCATCTGCAAATGACCCTCCGCCCTACTCCGCTCCCTGAACCGCGAGCTGACGGGCGATCTCTTCGTGACTGGATTTCAATACCGTACGCTGTACGTCCGGTGTCGCTAACATCCGCGCAACTACCAAAGCGCCGACGCATTGCGAAAGTATCGCCCACGCCAGACTATCGCTTCGCAATATCTGCGCCCAGCTCTCCTGAAGACGGCAGATCCAGATTTCTGCCTGCTCGCGCACCAGCACATCCGAGCGGGCAATCTCCGCCCCCAATGTCGGCAACGCACACCCCGCCTCAGGCTGCTCGACATGAGCCATGCTCAGGTATTGCTTGAGACAACGCTCAAACCGCTCGCGATCTTCATTGCCTTGCCCGCCAAGTCGCTCAAGGCTTTGACCTAGCTCACGTTCGACGATGGCAGAAAACAAAGCATCCTTTGAGGAAAAGTGGCTGTAAAAAGCTGCTCCACTCAGCCCGATGGCTTTCATCAGCCCATCCACCCCTACCGTGGAAAACCCCGAGCGCTTTGCCGACAACGAACTGCTCTGCAGCAATCGTTCGCGGGTTTCCAACTTGTGACCGGCCGAATAACGCATGTGTTGACCCTGTAATTCGCCGCCTTGACGTTATCCGGATCCTAGCATAACGTTCGTTAACTAAACGATCGTTAAGCAAAAGGATTCACCATGAATAACAACAAGGTCGTACTGGTGGTCGGTGCTGGAGATGCCACGGGCGGTGCAATTGCCAAGCGTTTTGCCCGCGAAGGTTTTGTCGCCTGCGTCACTCGCCGCAGCGCCGACAAACTCCAGCCGCTGGTAGACGCGATCAAGGCCGAAGGCGGCGAGGCTTATGGCTTTGCCTGCGACGCGCGCAAGGAAGAGGACGTCATTGCCCTGATCGAGGATATCGAAACCCGCCTCGGCCCGATTGAGGCATTTGTTTTCAATATTGGCGCCAATGTGCCCTGCAGTATCCTCGAAGAGACCGCGCGCAAATACTTCAAGATTTGGGAGATGGCCTGCTTCTCCGGTTTTCTCAATGCCCGCGAAGTAGCCAAACGCATGGTCACTCGCCAGCGCGGCACGATATTGTTCACTGGCGCCACTGCCGGTCTTCGCGGCGCGTCAGGATTTGCGGCATTCGCCGGGGCCAAACACGGTATCCGCGCGCTGGCGCAAAGCATGGCTCGGGAATTGGGGCCCATGAATATCCACGTCGCTCATGTGGTAGTCGATGGCGCAATCGACACTGACTTCATCCGTGACAGCTTTCCCGACAAATACGCCACCAAGGATCAGGACGGTATTCTCAACCCCGAGCATATCGCCGAAAACTACTGGTATTTGCACAGCCAGCCAAGGGACGCGTGGACATTCGAGCTGGATCTGCGCCCATGGAATGAACGCTGGTAAGCCCGTTCCCATAACAATAAACAGAGAGCCGCGAGCATGAGCAAAACCGTTGAGTTCTACTTTGACCTGGGCAGCCCCGCGACGTATCTGGCTTATACCCAACTGCCAGGTATCTGCGCTGAAAACGACAGCGAGCTGATCTACATCCCGATGCTGCTCGGTGGTGTTTTCAAAGCCACGGGCAACGCTTCACCCGCGATGATTCCGGCCAAGGGCCGCTACATGTTTGAGGATCTGGACCGCTACGCCAAACGCTACGGCGTCCCGCTGAAATTCAACCCGCACTTCCCGATCAATACACTGATGCTGATGCGCGCCGTGACTGGCATGCAACTGCGCCATCCGCAACGTTTCCCGGCATTCATCGATTGCCTGTTCAAGGCACTTTGGGTCGACGGTCGCAGCCTCGATGAACCGGCAACCGTTGCGGCGGTGCTGACTGAACACGGTTTTGATCCAGATGCTGTGCTGGCATTGACCAACGACGATGCCGTCAAAGCCGCACTCAAGGACAACACCGAAGCCGCCATTAAACGCGGCGTTTTCGGCGCACCGAGCATGTTTGTTGCCGGGCAATTGTTCTTCGGTCAGGATCGGCTCGATTTTATCGAGGAAGCCTTGCGCTAAACCTCGAATCACTGGCTGCCAGGGAGACGCTCGAAAGAGTCGCCCTGGCATTGCACAACAACAGATCAGATTGCTGCAGTGCGGGTTTCGAGCCAGTCCAGCGCGGCGCCATCAAGCAGTGGGCTCAAGCGTTCGCGGACTTCGGCGTGATAGGCGTTGAACCACTGCTTCTCTTCCTGACTCAGCAGTGACGGCAGCAGACAACGCGTGTCGATCGGGCACAGCGTCAGGGTTTCGAACTTGAGGAACTCGCCAAATTCGCTGCTGCCTGCCTCGCGGTTCATCGCCAGGTTTTCGATACGTACGCCCCAACGGCCCGGACGGTAAGTGCCCGGTTCGATCGAGGTGATCATCCCCGGCTGCATTGCAGTCTGCGGCGCCGGCGCAGCCTGATAGGCAATCACCTGCGGGCCCTCGTGCACGTTAAGGAAATACCCGACGCCATGGCCGGTGCCGTGACCGTAATCAACGCTATCTGCCCAGATTGGCGCACGGGCAATAGAATCCAGCAGCGGCGACAGAATGCCTTTCGGGAAGTGCGCCCGGGACAGCGCAATCACACCCTTGAGCACGCGCGTGCAGTCGCGCTTCTGCTCTTCAGTCGGCGTCCCCACCGGGACCATCCGCGTGATGTCGGTTGTGCCGCCGAGGTATTGACCACCCGAGTCGATCAGCAACAAACCGTCGCCCTCGATCACCGCGTGTTCTTCTTCGGTAGCGTGATAGTGCGGCATCGCGCCATTGGCGTTGAACGCGGCAATGGTGTTGAAGCTCAGCGATACATAATCCGGACGACGCTCACGGGCAGCCGTGAGTTTTTCATCGATGGTCAGTTCGGTGATGCGTTCGCGCCCCCAGGCCGATTCCAGCCAGGCGAAGAACTCGCACAACGCTGCGCCGTCCTGTTCCATCGCTTTGCGGATGTGTTGCGCATCAGCCGCGCTTTTTTGCGACTTGGCCAACGTGGTCGGGTTCAAGCCCTCGAGCAGTTTCACACCACCATCGAGGTTATCCAGTAAACCGCTGGTGACCCGTGCTGGATCCACCAGCAAGCTCGCGCCACCCGGCACGGCACGCAGCGCCTCAGCCACTTCACTGTAATCGCGCAGCGTCACGCCATCCTGTTCGAGCACAGCACGCAAATCAGCATCAACCTTGCTCAGTGCGACGAACAGCGTGGCCTGCTGTTGATTGATCAAGGCAAACGAAACAAACACCGGGTTGAACGACACGTCACCGCCACGCAGGTTGAACAACCAGGCGATGTCGTCGAGGGTGGCGATGAAGTGCCAGTCGGCGCCGCGCTCCTGCAGGGTTTCGCGCAGTTTGGCGAGTTTCTCGCCACGGCTGACGGTCGCTTGCGGCGGCAGATGTTGATAGATCGCTGCGTTCGGCAGGCTCGGGCGATCGCTCCAGACTTCCTGCAACAGATCGATGTCGGTCCGCAGACGTGCACCGCGCGCCTCAAGCTTGCTGCTTAACGTGCGTGCCGAAGCCACCGCCATCACCGCGCCATCGACGGCGACGACACCACCTTGCGGGGTCTGCTCGGCCAGCCAGTCGAGCGGATTCGGCTGACCCGGCTGCAATTTGACCAGCTCGATGCCGCTGCCCTTGAGCTCCTTGCTCGCCTGCTCCCAGTAACGACTGTCGGCCCAGACACCGGCGAAATCAGCGGTGACAATCAAAGTACCGACGGAGCCATGGAACCCCGACAGCCATTGCCGCCCCTGCCAGTAACCCGGCAGATATTCTGACAAATGCGGGTCGGCGGACGGCACCAGCAAGGCATGAATGCCTTCGCGGCGCATCAGTTCTCGGGTGTGCGCCAGGCGCTGGGGCACCGATCCTTCGGTCGAGGTCTGGGTACTCATCATGTCTCCTGCTAATCACTTCTTCGTTATTGTTCGTAGCCGTAGATTCGGCTCGTTTAAAGCCCGGTCGCCCAGAATGCCGGAGCACTGGCGCAGGCGGTCTTGATCAGTTCGACAGCCTTGTCGACGTCTTCGGCGGTGGTAAAGCGGCCGAGACTCAAACGGATGGTGCGGCTGGCCAGATGCGCATCGTGCCCGAGCGCCAACAGCACATGGGACGGCGTGTTGCTGGCGGAATTACAGGCCGACGTCGCGGAGAAGGCAATTGAATGACTGAGCGCGGTACTGTTGAATTCGCCCTCGCTGAACGTCAGGCTCAAGGTATGCGCAATGCGTTGCGCTGCGCTGCCATTCAGACGCACGCCCGGCAGGCTCAACAGTTGCTCAAGCAAGCGCTCGCGCAGGGCCGCGATGGACTTTTTCTCCTCCTCGAACGCGGCCGCCGCCAAGGCAAACGCCGCCCCCATGCCGGCAATCTGGTGAGTCGCCAATGTCCCCGAGCGCAAGCCACCTTCGTGACCGCCACCGTGAATCTGCGCCTGCAGGCGCTGGTGCGCGCGCGGACCGACGTACAACGCGCCGATACCTTTGGGACCGTAGAGTTTGTGTGCCGAGAAAGACATCAGATCGACCGGCAACTGCGCAAGGTCGATCGCTACTTTGCCGGCGCCCTGAGCCGCATCGACATGGAACAGTGCTTCGCGCCCGCGCACCAGGGCGCCAATGGCCTGAATATCGTTGACCGTGCCCAACTCATTGTTGACAAGCATCAGCGACACCAGAAAGGTGTCGTCGCGCATTGCGGCGCTGACCGCTTGCGGGGTGATCAAGCCATCGGCGTCCGGAACCAGATAGGTCACGGCAATACCCGCATCCTGCAATTGGCGAGCGGTATCGAGGATGGCTTTGTGTTCGATCTGACTGGTGATGATGTGGCCGCCAGAGACAGCGCGTGCCTGGGCCACGCCCTTGAGGGCGAGGTTGTTGGACTCGGTTGCACCGGAAGTCCAGACAATCTGTTCGGCCTGAGCACCCACCAGTTCGGCAACCTGTCGACGGGCCTGCTCGACCGTGTGCCGGGCCTGCTGGCCGAAGGCGTGGGAGCTGGAAGCCGGGTTACCGAAGTTACCGTGAAACCCCAGACATTCGATCATCACCTGGATGACCCGCTCGTCCACCGGGGTAGTGGCGGCGTAATCGAAATACAACGGACGTGTGTTCATAAAAGACTCGCAGAGCGTGTTCCGGGATCAGGAGGCTCGTGTCTGCAAACGGCTCGGCGCTGCCTCGTGAGCAGCGCGTCGGTTCGAGAGCGTCATCAATACCTGATCGGATGCCGTTAAAGAAGAACAACTTCATTTAAAAGTGCGTGGGAACGCTCCTGAAGTCGAGCTTAACAGGCATCGGGCCGGTGGTTGAAGCTATGCGTCAGCTAAAGCTTTCGAGAAGTAACGGGTACAGCGAAATCACCAGCAGCGCCGCCATGCCCCAGTTGAATACGCGCAACCAGCGCGGCGCCTTCAACACATTACGCAACAGCGTGCCGCAAGCGGCCCAGACGCCAACGCTCGGCAGGTTGATGATGGCGAACACCGCAGCGATCACCACGACATTGGTGAAATAGCCCTGCATCGGCGTGTACGTGCTGATGGCACCGATGGCCATGATCCAGGCTTTCGGATTGACCCACTGAAACGCCGCCGCGCCGAGGTAACTGATCGGCTTGGCTTCGCCCTCAACGCTGTCACCGACAGGGCCCGAGTGGGCGATTTTCCACGCCAGGTACAGCAGATAAGCAGCGCCGACGTAGCGCAGGACCGTATACAGCAGCGGATACGTCTGGAACACCGCGCCCAGGCCGAAGCCCACCGCCACCACAAGCACGAAGAAACCGCAGGTGATGCCGAGCATATGCGGGATGGTGCGGTTAAAACCGAAGTTGACCCCCGAGGCCAACAGCATGGTGTTGTTCGGCCCCGGTGTAATGGAGGTGACAAGCGCAAACAGGGCAAAGCCCAGCAGCAGATCAAGCGAGAGGTTCATGGTGCGGCAGTCCGTCAGGGTCATCCAGGTGTTGACCCTATCCCACGCAGCCCGGCAAACCCACGGACAGTTGAGCAAAACTTCAAGCGGTACAGTTGGTTTTCAGCTGGAGCGACCGTGCAGCTGTACGGCACGCTCGGCACTCATCTCACCCTGCTTGTCGAAACCGTAAGTCTGCTGTGGCTGACCGAGCAGTTGAGCTTTTTTCGAGTGGTATTCATCGAAGGACAAACCGCTGCGGTTCAGCGCTTCCATCGCCAGCTCGCGAGATTCCTCGGCGCTGTAAGGACGCAATTCCGGAGCAACGTGGCTGGCGCATCCGGCCAGTACAGAGACAGCGAGCAGCAGCGAAACAGTCAGTAGATGGTTCATGGGAGCGTCCTGGCGAGCAATGTGAGGGTCGATGGAGAAAGGCTACGCCCGGCCACGCTCATGCAGAAATCAACGCTCTCAATAGTGGCTATCAGGAATTCGACACGACAGCTTCATATCTCTTAAAGATCTATAAATATCAATTTACGTTCTTTTGCGGAATAACAAACAACCTATATAAATCCCTTCATGCACTCATCGCTGTGGCTCCAGCAACTGTTGCTCAGCCAACAGCGGTTCAGCAAACAGCGTCGATATTCACACAGCCGGTCGCCAGCGGAACGCTCAATGCCACGTAAAACGGGCTCTGCGGGCATTGGTACAGCACTTGCTCCAGTCCAGTAACTTACTCACTGCTCGCTGAGCAACTGTTGAAAAAGGAACTGATCATGTCGCGTCCCCTGAAAGTCGTCGCCCTCTCCGGTGGCACCTGGCGTCCCTCCCGCACCTTGGTGCTGACTCAAGCCTTGCTGGCTGAGCTGGCCGGGCATCTGCCGATCGAGAGTCACCTGATCGAACTCGGTGACATCGCCCGTCCGCTCGGCGGCGCGCTCTCGCGTCAGGAACTGAGCGCTGAAGTCGAAGCCGAGTTGCGAGCCATCGAACAGGCCGACCTGCTGATCGTTGCCGCGCCGGTCTATCGCGGCTCCTACCCGGGGTTGCTCAAGCATCTGTTCGACCTGATCGATCTCAACGCACTGATCGATACGCCGGTATTGCTGGCCGCCACCGGTGGCAGCGAACGCCATGCGTTGGTGCTCGATCATCAGTTGCGACCGCTGTTCAGTTTCTTTCAGGCCGTCACTTTACCGATCGGCGTATACGCCACCGAGGCTGATTTCGCCAACTACCAGATCACCAGCGAAACCTTGAAAGCACGTATCCGTCTGGCTGCGGAACGCGCTGCGCCGCTATTCGCCACGCAAATCAAACCGTTGCTGAAAATCGCCTGAGGAGCTGTTCATGGATGTTTTCTGGTTTCTGCCGACCCATGGCGACGGGCACTATCTGGGCACCACTCAAGGCGCGCGCCCGGTCACGCTCAACTATTTGAAACAAGTCGCGCAGGCGGCCGACAGCCTCGGTTACCACGGTGTGCTGATTCCCACCGGGCGATCTTGCGAGGACTCGTGGGTGATTGCTTCGGCGCTGGTGCCGTTGACCGAACGCCTGCGCTATCTGGTGGCGATCCGTCCGGGGATCATTTCACCGACAGTGTCGGCGCGCATGGCCGCGACACTCGACCGTCTGTCCAACGGCCGCCTGTTGATCAACGTTGTGACGGGCGGCGACCCGGACGAAAACCGGGGCGACGGCAGCTTCCTCAGCCATAGTGAACGCTACGAAGTCACTGATGAGTTTCTGAAAATCTGGCGCCGGGTGCTGCAAGGCGAGGCCGTGGACTTCGACGGCAAACACCTGAAGGTGCAGAACGCCAAAGCGCTTTACCCACCCGTACAGAAACCTTATCCACCGTTGTACTTCGGCGGCTCCTCCGACGCTGCGCATGATCTCGCCGCCGAGCAGGTCGACGTCTATCTGACCTGGGGCGAACCACCGGCCGCCGTCGCCGAGAAACTGGCCGATGTGCGCGAACGCGCGGCACGGCATGGGCGCAAAGTGAAGTTCGGTATTCGCCTGCATGTGATCGTGCGCGAGACCGCCGAAGAGGCGTGGAAAGCCGCAGACAAACTGATCGAACACATCAGCGACGAAACCATCGAAGCGGCGCAGAAATCCTTTTCCCGCTTCGACTCCGAAGGTCAGCGGCGCATGGCCGCGCTCCACGATGGCCGGCGCGACAACCTGCAAATCGCCCCCAATCTGTGGGCCGGCGTCGGCCTGGTGCGCGGCGGTGCCGGCACGGCATTGGTCGGCGATCCGCAGCAAGTGGCGGCGCGGATCAAGGAGTACGCCGATCTCGGGATCGAGAGTTTCATCTTCTCCGGCTACCCGCATCTGGAAGAGGCTTACCGCTTTGCCGAGCTGGTTTTCCCGCTGCTGCCCGAGCCTTACGCGAGCCTGGCCGGGCGCGGCTTGACCAACCTCACCGGACCGTTCGGCGAAATGATCGCCAACGACGTCCTGCCGACAAAAGCCACGGCATAACCCACCCCGCGCAGGGGCAGATTGAATTCAGGAGTGTTGGTGTGACTGCCAAACCGCAAAGTACCCTTTTATCGCCATTGCAGAGCGCCCGCCAACTGGCTGCCGAGTTTGCCCTGACCGCCATCGAGCGCGACGAACGCGGCGGCACGCCCAAGGCCGAACGCGATGCCCTGCGCGACAGCGGCTTGCTGGCCCTGAGCATCCCCAGCCGTTACGGCGGCCTCGGCGCGAGCTGGAGCGAAACCCTGCAAGTGGTGCGCGAGTTCGCCAAGGTCGACAGCTCGATCGCCCACGTTTTCGGTTTTCATCACCTGATGCTGGCCACCGTGCGCCTGTTCTCCCGCCCGGAACAATGGCAGCCGTGGTTCGAACAGACCGCACGGCAAAACTGGTTCTGGGGCAACGCGCTCAACCCGCTCGACACCCGCACGGTGGTCAAGGATCTCGGTGGCTGGCGCGAATTTTCCGGGAAGAAGAGTTTCTGCTCCGGCGCCAGCGACTCACAAATGCTGATCGCCTCGGCGGTCGATGAAAGCGCCGGCGGCAAGCTCTTGATCGCGGCGATCCCCAGTGGCCGCAGCGGCATTACCCTGCACAACGACTGGAACAACATCGGTCAGCGCCAGACCGACAGTGGCAGCGCCACGTTCGAGCGAGTGCGGGTTGAAGAATCGGAATTGCTCCTCGATCCGGGCCCACTGAGCACGCCATTCGCCTGCTTGCGCCCGCTGATCGCGCAACTGACGTTCACGCATATGTTCCTCGGGATTGCCGAAGGTGCATTCGAGGAAGCGCGGCAATACACCCTCAATGAAACCCGTCTCTGGCACAAATCCACAGCCCGTACTGTGCAGGAGGATCCGTATGTGCTCGCGCATTTCGGCGAATTCTGGGTCGCCCTTGAAGGCATTCGCCTACTGGTCGAACGTGCGGCGGCTTTGCTTGATGAAGCGTGGGCCAAAGGCCCGAACCTCAGCGCGGAAGAACGCGGTCATGTCGCCACGGCGATTGCCACGGCAAAAGTCGCGGCCAGCCGTCAGGGCCTGGACATTTGCAGCCGTTTGTTCGAAGTCACCGGGGCGCGCGCCACTCACGCCTCACTGCGCCTGGATCGCCACTGGCGCAACCTGCGCACGCAAACCTTGCACGACCCACTGGATTACAAACTCCATGAGCTGGGCGACTGGGCGCTGAATCAGGCGCTGCCGGTGCCGACGTTCTATTCCTGATTGCTCCTTGAAAGGACGAGCCCATGCAATTGCTGACCTTACCGCCCTCACCCGCGCTCGCGACGTCGATCCGCGCCACCGCGCAAGTGTTCGAAGACCCGAAATCTCAAGCGCTGCTCGCGCATTTGCAACAGGTCGCGCCGAGCGAAGCCAGTGTGCTGGTCATCGGCGAGACCGGCACTGGCAAGGAACTCGTCGCACGACATATTCACAACCTGAGCAATCGCCGCCACCGGCCGTTTATCGCGGTGAACTGCGGCGCGTTTTCCGAATCGCTGGTGGAGGCGGAATTGTTCGGCCATGAAAAAGGCGCGTTCACCGGTGCGCTGAGCGCCAAGGCTGGCTGGTTCGAGGAGGCAGATGGCGGCACGCTATTTCTCGATGAGATCGGTGATCTGCCGATCGCGATTCAGGTGAAGCTGTTGCGGGTCTTGCAGGAGCGTGAAGTGGTGCGGCTCGGTTCGCGCAAAAGCATCCCCATCGATGTGCGGGTGTTGGCCGCGACCAACGTACAACTGGAAAAAGCCATCAATGCCGGGCATTTCCGCGAGGATCTGTATTACCGCCTGAACGTGGTCAATCTGGAACTGAGCCCGTTGCGTGAACGCCCCGGCGACATTCTGCCGCTGACCCGCCACTTCATCGAGGCTTACAGCCAGCGCCTGGGCTATGGCCGCGTCAGCATCAGTCCGGGCGCCGAGCAGAAACTGCGCGCCTACAGTTGGCCAGGCAATATTCGCGAGCTGGAAAACGTCATCCATCACACCCTGCTGATCTGCCGCAATGGCGTGATCGAGCGTGATGATCTGCGCCTGTCGAACATGCGCATCGAGCGCCCCGACGATCATGCCGGCGCCGATGATTCACCGGAAGCCTTGCTGGAACAGGCCTTTCAAAAACTGTTCGCGCAACAGGCCGGAGCATTACACGAAAAAGTTGAAGACGCCTTGCTGCGCGCCGCTTACCGCTTCTGCCATTACAACCAGGTGCACACCGCCGCGCTGCTTGGCCTGAGCCGCAATGTCACACGTACGCGGCTGATCAAGATCGGCGAACTGGCGGTGAACAAGCGGCGACTGAGCGAAAACCTGCACGGCGAGCGGCTTATCCAGCTATCAATCTAACCGACCAGATTGCAGTGCAAGGCATCGTCGTGACTGCGGGCGATGCTGCTCAGCACCTGGAAGGAATTGAAGGTGACGGTTTTCGCCCGATGAATGTGGATCAGTTGCCAGAAATCCTGTTCGCCACTTTCAAAACTGCGAAAAGCTGCCTCCCCCGCCTCGCGGGTTTGCCATTGCAGAAAACTCAACACCCGCCGACCATCATCGCTGGCCTGCACGCTGGCGCTGAGGAAACCGTCGTAGCGCTGGGCCAGACGTTCGCTTTGCACTGAAAGAGCAGTGACCAGGGCCGGTTGCTGACGCGGTTCGATTTCAAATTCGATCAATTGGGTGAAACTATGGTTGTTCATGGAACGCCCCCACTCATCGTAAGACGAGTCTTGCGACTCGAAGGCCTGCAGGGTAAAACCTCTAGTTAAGTCAAGGTCAAGAGTCTTTTCCAATGATCACCCGAGAAAACCTGCACAAGCAGCTTACCGTCGGTGAAGTCGCGGCGCGCAGCGGTGTGGCGGTGACTGCGCTGCATTTTTACGAAGCCAAAGGTTTGATCAAGAGCCAGCGCAATGCTGGCAATCAGCGCCGCTATGCGCGCGCAGTGCTGCGCCGGGTGGCGTTGATCAAAGTCGCGCAGCGCTTGGGGATTCCACTGGCGGAGATTGGCGAGGCGCTGAAAATTCTGCCGGATGATCGCGCACCGACAGCGGCGGACTGGAAGGTGCTATCCGAGCAATGGCGACGCGAACTGGATGAGCGGATCGAGCAATTGACGCTGTTGCGTGACCGACTCAATGGCTGTATCGGCTGTGGCTGTCTGTCGATGGAAGCGTGCCCGTTGCGCAATCAGGGCGACGTGCTTGGCGAACAGGGGCCGGGGCCACACTTCACCAAGGACTAATGTAGGCCCCGTGGCGAGGGCATTTATCCCCTTACCACAGGAGAGATGCGCCCCTGCTGCTCGTCGGGCAAAAATCTGCACTGCGTGGACAGTTCTATAGTGTTTCTTCACCTCGCAAAACAACAATCAGGGAGAACGTCATGAGCGTCAAACCCATTCCCGAGGGGTATCACAGCATTACCCCGTATCTCGGCATTCACAAGGCCGCCGAGGCCATCGACTTCTATAAGAAAGCGTTTGGTGCCACCGAAGTCATGCGCCTGGCGATGCCCGACGGCGGTATCGGCCACGCCGAACTGCGCATTGGTGATAGCGCAATCATGCTCGGCTCGCCGTGCGACCAAGGGCCGTTGAGCAATCCGGACAACGCGGTGTCGGTCGGTTTGCATCTGTACGTGACCGATGTCGACAAATCCTTTCAGCGGGCGCTGGATGCCGGGGCGACCACCGTGTCCGAGGTCAAGGATCAGTTTTACGGTGATCGCAGCGGCACGTTGAAAGATCCCTATGGACATCTGTGGTTTCTGGCTTCGCGCAAAGAGGATCTGACCCAAGAGCAGATCAGGCAGCGGGCTATGGAGATGTTTCAGCAGGGTTAGGTTTTGTAATGTTTGTAAAGGCGCTATCGCGAGCAGGCTCACTCCTACGGGGGAATGCATTTCAATTGTAGGAGTGAGCCTGCTCGCGATGGGGCCGGTACAAACATACACATCACACTTCATGAAGCGGCCCATCACGCTTTGCGCCTTGCCCCGAACGTCAGACAATTTCAGGATGCATCCAACAAGAACCCTGAAAAAAGGATCAGTCTGATGTTTGCCGGATTCCTCAAAGACCAGCGTCACGTCAACGGCGTCGACATTGCCTATCGCCTCGGCGGCAGCGGCCCGGGCCTGCTGTTGCTGCATGGCCACCCGCAGACCCACGTGATCTGGCACAAGATTGCCGAACAACTGGCCGAGCACTTCACGGTGGTCGCCGCCGACTTGCGCGGCTACGGTGACAGCGGTCGCCCTGACGCCGATGACCAGCATCGCAATTATTCAAAACGTGAAATGGCTCGTGATGGCGTCGAGCTGATGCAGTCGCTGGGCTTCACGCAGTTCTCGATCCTCGCCCACGATCGTGGCGCACGGGTAGCGCATCGCCTTGCGCTCGATCACCCGGCCGCCGTGCAGCGCATGATGTTGCTCGACATCGCGCCGACCCTGTCGATGTACACGCAAACCAACGAAGCCTTCGCCCGCGCCTACTGGCACTGGTTCTTCCTGATTCGTCCGGCGCCGCTGCCGGAAACCCTGATCGAGGCCAATCCCGATGCCTATCTGCGCAGCGTGATGGGCAGTCGAAGCGCCGGGCTCAAACCATTTACCGAGCAAGCCTTCGACGAATACCGGCGCTGCCTGCAACAGCCGGGCAGCGCGCGCGGTATCTGCGAAGACTACCGGGCCAGCGCCGGCATCGATCTGGAGCACGACCGCACCGACATCGCCGCCCAGCATCATCTGAATCTGCCGCTGCGGGTCTTGTGGGGCGCGGAAGGCACGGTTGGGCGCTGTTTCGATCCGCTGAAAGAATGGCAGCAGGTGGCGAAGAACGTCAGCGGGCAAGCCCTGCCCGCCGGCCACTATATTGCCGAAGAAGTCCCTGAATTGTTGCTTGCCGAAGCACTGGCCTTTCTGCGCTGACCAGGGCTGCGGATCCCGATGCTATGCTGGCGGCTTCTGCCGCCAGTGCTCGTTTCGACATGCCCCAGAAGAAAGACACCTTGCCTCTGCCCGAAGACCTGCGGGTGCTGCTCACCGTGATCCGCAAGAACGGCTTTGCTGCCGCCGCGGATGAACTGGGCCTGTCCCCGGCGTACGTCAGCAAACGCATTCAGATTCTCGAAACCACCCTCGGCACACGCCTGCTGCACCGCACCAGCCGCCGCGTCTCGCTGACCGAGGATGGCGAGCGGGTACAGCGCTGGGCGTTGCGCATTCTCGATGATTTCCAGCAACTGCACGACGAACTCTCCGACGCCCACGACAGCCCGCGTGGGCGTTTGCACATCTGCAGCAGTTTCGGGTTTGGCCGCAATCACGTCGCCCCAGCCGTGTCGTTGCTGGCCGAACGTTATCCGCAACTGGAGATTCGCCTCGACCTGTTTGACCGCGTCGTGGACATCATCAACGAAGGCTTCGACCTGGAGATACGCGTTGGCGATGACATTCCCGGCCAGCACATCGGCCGGCGTCTGGTCAGCAATCGGCGCGTGCTGTGCGCGGCGCCAAGTTATCTGCAACGTCGCGGCACGCCGAAAACGCTGGACGACCTGCAGCAGCACGATTGCCTGGTGATCAAGGAGCGCGACAATGCCTTCGGCATCTGGAATCTGGATCGCGATGGCGGCCAAGAGAACGTGCGGGTCAGCGGGCCGTTGTCGTCCAACAACGGCGAGATTGTTTTGCAATGGGCGCTGGATGGTCGTGGGGTATTGCTGCGCTCATTGTGGGATGTGAAGCCGTTGCTCGAGCAAGGCCGTTTGGTGCAAGTGCTGGAAGATTACAGCCAGAGCGCGAATGTCTGGGCGGTATACCCGACACGGCTGGCGCATTCGGGGAAGTTGCGCGCGTGTGTGGAGTTTTTGCAGGCGCATTTCAAAAGCCTGTCGCTGTAACCAGAACACCGCAACCCCCTGTAGGAGTGAGCCCTGCTCGCGATAGCGGTGTGTCAGACACAGCAACTCTGACTGATCCACCGCCATCGCGAGCAGGCTCACTCCTACAAGGAGGCCAGCGGTGGGTCAGGAGAGCCAGGGGTTGTTGACCAGGTGCTGGCGTTCGAAATCCTTGATTTGTTCGCGGCGTTGCAAGGTGCTGCCAATTGCATCAAGTCCCAGCAGCAGCGAAGTTTTGCGCAGACCATCAATCTGGAAATCGATCACGCTGCCATCCGCCAAACCAATCTGCTGCGTCTCCAGATCAATACTGATCCGCGCCATTTCAGGCTGACCGACAAGCCGTCCGATGCGCTGCACCTGCGCCTCCTCCAGCGTGATCAACAACACCCCGTTGCGCTGGCAGTTGTCGAAAAAGATCCCGGCGAAGCTGCTACCGATCAGCGCGCGAATGCCCAACTGCTGCAACCCCCACACTGCGTGCTCGCGGCTGGAGCCGCAGCCGAAATTCGGCCCGACCACGAGAAAACCAGCCCTCTGCCACGCAGGCTGATTCAGCACAAACTGAGGATTCGGCGTGCCGTCCGGCAAAAATCGCAGATCGAAAAACAAACCGCGATCCAGGCCTTTCCTGTCGATGCCCTTGAGAAACTGCTTGGGCATGATCACGTCGGTATCGACGTTGGCGGCCAACAATGGCGCGGCCTGCCCGCTGACCTGAGTGAAGGGTTGCAGGCTCATGGGCGTACTCCAACGTGGCGGATGTCGGTGAGGCGGCCGCTGATCGCAGCAGCGGCGACCATCGCCGGGCTCATCAGATGGGTGCGTGCGCCAGCGCCCTGACGCCCCTCGAAATTACGGTTGGTGCTGGACGCGCAGCGGTCGCCGGGGGCCAGCACGTCGTCGTTCATCGCCAGACACATCGAACAGCCGGACTGACGCCATTCAAAACCGGCCTCGATAAAAATCCGCGCCAATCCTTCCGCTTCGGCTTGGGCGCGCACTTCGCTGGAACCGGGGACGATCATCGCCCGCACATGCTCGGCGACTTGCTGCCCGCGCACGACACGGGCGGCATCGCGCAAGTCCTCGATCCGTGCGTTGGTGCAGGAACCGATAAAGGCATGGCTGATGACGATCTCGCTGAGCGGCATGCCGGCTTCGAGGCTCATGTAGTTGAGGGCGCGGCGCATGTCCTGACGCAGGATCGGGTCGTTGATCGCTTGCGGGTCGGGCACCCGAGCGCCAATCGGTGCAGCCTGATCCGGGCTGGTGCCCCAGGTGACCATCGGTTCCAGCAGATGGGCGTCGAGATGAATCTCGCGGTCGAACAAGGCGCCGGGATCGCTGCGCAGGTCGCACCATTGTTGCAGTCCGCGCTCCCACAAGTCGCCGGTGGGCGCGCGGGGTTTGCCTTTGAGATAGGCGAACACCTTGTCGTCCGGCGCCATGAACGCGCCACGCGCACCGGCCTCGACCGCCATGTTGCAGATGGTCATGCGCGCCTCGACGCTCAGGGCATCAATGGTCGAACCGCAGAACTCGATGGCATAACCGGTGGCCCCGGACGCGCCAATCTGGCCGATCAGCGCCATGATCAGGTCTTTCGACGTCAGCCCCGCTGCCAACTCGCCGTCAACCGTCACGCGCATGCTTTTCAGACGTTTGTAGACCAGGGTCTGCGAGGCCAGCAGGTGTTCGATTTCCGAGGTGCCGATGCCGAAACCGAAAGCGCCGAGCGCGCCATACGTCGTGGTGTGGCTGTCGCCGGCAGCAATGACCATGCCCGGCAAAATAAAACCCTGCTCCGGCGCGATCACATGTTCGATGCCTTGGCGTTTGTCGAGGATATCCAGCAACTCGATACCGAAGTCCCGGCAATTCTCTGCCAGATACGACACCTGTCGCGCGCCACCGGCATCCGGCATCGCGGCCACCCGCAGCGGTGTGGTTGGATTGACGTGGTCAACCACCGCCAACGCTGTTTCCGGACGCCAGACACCCCGCCCGGCCTCGCGCAAACCGCTGAATGCCTGGGGACTGGTGTATTCGTTGATCACCTGACGATCGATATAAAGCAGGACATGGCCCTGATCGTCGAGGCGGCACACCGTGTGCGAATCGATGTGTTTGTCATAGAGGGTTCTGGCGGTCATCAAGGTGCTCACTCAGGCATTCATCGTGAGCTCCATGATAGGGAGCGCCGGCGGGCCATCAATTGCCTGACAGTGATGGCGTCATGCATGAATCGTGTTCGATCCGATGATCACTCGCCCCTGCAGGAGCTGCGGCACGCTGCGATCTTTTGATCCGGTTTTTCAGATCAAAAGATCGCAGCCTCGTTTCACTCGTCAGCGCTTGCAGTGGGACGTGTGGTGATCGGGGAATTGCGAAACATTTGCTTTCATATCCCCTTTCGGGATTTGCAGCGCTCATTCGTCTTATATAGATGCAGGCCGTTCGCGTAGGCAAAAGCCACGAGCGGCTTTTCGGGGATCCCGTGCTGCGAAGCCCGTAGCCACGCGCCCTTTCACCGAATACAAGACGCGCAATCATGTCGAAGAAATCCCGCTCCAAACTGTGGTTCCTCGTTCATAGCTGGCTGGCGTTACCGATCTGGTTTTTCGTGCTGATCGTCTGTGTCACCGGCACATTGGCGGTGGTCAGTCAGGAAATCGTCTGGCTGGCCAACCCGCAGATGCGCGCCAGCCAGCCGTCGGACGATGCTCCCCGTCTCGGTTATGAACAGATCATCACAGCGATCAAGACCGCTGAACCGCAGGCACTGGTACAACGCATCAGCCGCCCCGACGAATCGCATTTCGCGCTGGATGTCACCCTCAGCTATCCCGACGGGCGCTCGCTGGTCACCTACGTCAACCCGTACACGGGCGTGATCCAGGGCACGGCGCCGGAATTCAATTTCCAGGCCTTTACCCGTGCCTTGCATGGCTGGTGGCTGGTGCCGTTCACCAATGGTTACAGCTGGGGCTGGTATCTGGTGTCAGCGCTGAGCTTGCCGCTGCTGGCGTCGTTGATCACCGGTCTGGTGGTGTACAAGCGTTTCTGGAAAGGTTTTTTCAGTCCGACCCTGCGCATTCGCCACGGTGCGCGAATTTTCTGGGGGGACTTCCATCGTCTGAGCGGCATCTGGTCAATCTGGTTCATTGCGGTCATCTCCGTCACCAGCACCTGGTTCCTGATTGAAGCGGTGCTGTCCGATAACCACATATCGATTTCCAGCGAGGCGATCATTCCGGCCATGTCGCGCGACAGCGTGCCGTTGACCGCCGATGGCCTGCCACCGGCCCGGCTCAGTCTTGATCGCGCGATCGAAATCGCCCAGCAAAAGATTCCCGGGCTCGAGGCCAGCGTCATCAACATGCCTTTCAATGCCTACAGTCACCTCGATATTCGTGGCCGTGGCTGGTATCCACTGATGTTCCAGAGCGCGACGCTCAACCCGTTCAACGGCGAGCTGGCATCCTCCCGCGTGCTGTCGGATCGCACGTCACTGGAGTTCGTCACCGAATCCATGCGCCCGCTACATACCGGTGACTTCGGTGGTCTGTGGATCAAGCTGATCTGGTTCTTCTTCGGCCTGTTGCTGAGCATGATGGTGCTCAGCGGTTTGTTGATCTGGACCAAGCGCACCGCGCTGGCGACCGCCAACGCCCTTAAACGCGAAAGCAAGAAAGCCCGCACCGCCGCCGTGCAGCCCGCGACCACCCGCGAGACTTCGGAGGCCAGCCTGTGAGCCAGACGACGAGCATTGCCCAACCTTCACGCCTGAGCCGCTTCTGGCATAAATGGCGCTTCCATATCAATGTACTGCTGCTGCTGATTCCGCTGGGTTTCATGCCGAAATACTTTGCCGATGTGGCGTTGTTCCGTGGCGACAGCGGCCTTGGCGAGCGCGAGATCGGTGACGTCCAGGTCGGCCCTTGGAGCCTGCGCCTTGCCGAGTTGCGCAACGACGCGCCGCTCAATGGTCCCGCCGGTTACTCGAAGGACTTCAACGCTGCGTTGTGTGACGCCTGTATCGAACAGGTCAAGGCCACTTACCTGCGCATCGGCAAACCCCGCAGCCTGCGCGCCGCCGGGGTGATCTTCTTCGGCACACCGTACCGCATGGGCACGCAATTGCTGATCCCGGAAAAGACCAAACCCGACGCCGAACTGTGGATCACCATGGAAGGCTGGGACGGCAGCATGCACCAAGCCTCTATTCCCCTGAGCCAGGCCTCTCCCGCCACGATTGCATGGCTGACCAAACAAGGAGCCAAACCATGAGCCACGCTCGCCGCCCTTCCCGTCTGCGCCTGAGCGCCGCGCTGCTGGTGCTGAGCGCCGGCTTCAGTGCCAGCGCCCTCGCCCACAACCCGATGTGCGAATGCAAGGCCATCGATGCCGAACAGATCAAATGCACCGGTGGTTTCTCCGACGGCAGCGGCGCACCGGGGGTGACCCTCGATGTGATCGGCTACGACGAAACCATTCTGGTGCCGGGCAAGCTCGGTGCCGACTCGACACTGACATTCAAGAAGCCTGGCGCCGAGTTTTATGTGCTGTTCGACGCAGGTCCAGGCCATGTGGTCGAAATCGACCAAGCGGATATCGAGGCCCCATGAGTACACCAACCAGCCAAGTTGTGCGCCCGGCGGGTGCCGGCCATGAAACCCTCAATGTGCTGCTGTTGTGTCTGTTGATTCTGGCGATTGCCGGCTCGGTCGTCGCATGGCGCGGGGTTTCCCATGAGCCGGAGCCGGTCGCGACAAATCAACTCGACGCACGCCGCGACCTCAGTGCTTCGGAGCAAGGCATCTACGCCGACCTGCGGGTGACCCTCGACGAAATCCGCTTGCTGCGCGAAGAACAGCAAGCCCTGCCGACGCCGCAGAACCTCGCGGACGAAGGGTTTGCGCCGTTTGCTCAGGACGCCAGCTCGGTCAGCCGCGGCGGTCATGCCTGGCAGTTGTTGGCGGACGCCGCGTATTTCGGCCAAAGCCAGACTCCTGCCGTCGCGGGTTCGTTCGTGATGCTGCTCAGTGCCGACGACAAGGCGGCGCCGGACATCTGGCTCAACCGTGATGCAGCCGTTCAAGCCCCCGCACAACTCACCGCCGACGCTCTGTCCGCTGCCGGCTGGAAACAGATCGTCGCGCAATACGATGCCGGGGTTACCCGCGAACATCGCCATTGATTCCTCGCCCCTATCCGAGAGAAGACCGCTTGCCCATGTCTATTTCATCGCCGCGCCGCCCTTTGTTACGCCTGTTTCTGGTCGGCCTCTGCGCCTGCCTGCTGAGCCCGCTGGCCAGTGCCGATAGCGCCAAACGCCTGCGTATCGGCATTACCCTGCACCCCTATTACAGCTATGTGGCAAACATCGTCGGCGACAAGGCCGAGGTGGTGCCGCTGATTCCTGCCGGTTTCAACCCGCACGCCTACGAGCCGCGCGCCGAGGACATCAAACGCATCAGCGGGCTGGATGTGATCGTGCTCAACGGTGTCGGCCATGACGATTTCGCCGACCGCATGATTGCCGCCAGCGAAACACCGAACATCAAAACCATCGAAGCCAATGAAAACGTGCCGCTGCTGGCCGCCACCGGGGTTGCCGCACGCGGCGCCGGCAAAGTGGTCAACCCGCACACGTTCCTGTCGATCAGCGCCTCCATCGCGCAGGTCAACAACATTGCCCGCGAACTGGGCAAGCTTGATCCGGACAACGCCAAGACCTATATCCAGAACGCCCGCGCCTACGGCAAACGCCTGCGACAGATGCGTGCCGACGCCCTGGCCAAACTGACTCAGGCACCGAACGCCGAACTGCGCGTGGCCACGGTTCACGCGGCCTATGACTATCTGTTGCGCGAATTCGGTCTGGAAGTGACGGCGGTGGTCGAGCCGGCGCACGGTATCGAGCCAAGCCCGAGCCAGTTGAAAAAGACTATCGATCAACTGCGCGAACTGGATGTGAAAGTGATTTTCTCGGAGATGGACTTCCCGTCCACCTACGTCGAAACCATCCAGCGTGAGTCCGGCGTGAAGCTGTACCCGCTGTCACACATTTCCTATGGTGAATACACCGCCGACAAATACGAAAAGGAAATGACCGGCAACCTCAATACCGTGGTGCGGGCGATTCAGGAGTCGGGCGCATGACCTCCAAAGAAACGATTTCGAACGAACTCGAATCCCCTGTGGGAACGAGCTTGCTCGCGAAGGCGCCAGATCAGCCAACATCTGTATTGAATGACACAGCGCATTCGCGAGCAGGTCGAATCGTCGCACCGTCGCTCCCACAAGGACCGACTTTGGACTTTGCGGAGGTTTGTCTGACGCTCGGGCGCACGACGATTCTCGACAACGTCACCTTCCAGGTGCAGCCCGGCAGCGTGCATGCGCTGGTCGGCCCGAACGGTGGCGGCAAGAGCTCGCTGATCAAGACGCTGCTGGGGCAGATGCCGCATCAGGGCCAGCTCAGCCTGCAATGGCCCGGCGCCCCGGGCACCATCGGATATGTGCCGCAGGCGCTGGAGTTCGATCGTGGTTTACCGATGACCGTCGACGATTTCATGGCCGCGATGTGCCAGCGTCGCCCGGCGTTTCTCGGTTTGAGCAAACACTACGCCGGCGCCATTGGTGAAGCGCTGGAGCGGGTCGGCATGCAGGACAAACGCAAGCGGCGCATGGGTGCGCTGTCCGGCGGGGAACGGCAACGGGTGCTGCTGGCGCAAGGGCTGATTCCGGCGCCGCAACTGCTGGTGCTGGATGAGCCGATGTCGGCCCTCGACGAAGCCGGGATTCAAGTTTTTGAACGGCTGCTCAATGACTGGCGCGCAGCGGGCATCACCGTGCTGTGGATCGAACACGATCTGGAAGCGGTCGGGCGTCTGGCCAATCACGTCACCGGCCTCAACCGCCGCGTCCTGTTCGACGCCGCGCCGCAACAGGCGCTGACCCCGGAACGTCTGTTGAGCCTGTTTTCGACCCATCCACGGAGCGCTGCCTGATGAGTTACGAAGCCTTTCGTTTGATGGTGCAAGGCTGGGCCTCATCCGGTTACCTGCCGGAAGCGCTGGCCTACGGTTTTGTGGTCAATGCACTGCTCGCCGGTTTGTTGATCGGCCCGGTGCTGGGTGGTCTCGGTACGCTGGTGGTGGTCAAGCGCTTCGCGTTTTTCTCCGAAGCGGTCGGTCACGCCGCGCTGACCGGCGTGGCCATCGGCATTCTGCTCGGCGAACCCTACACCGGACCGTACGGCAGCCTGTTCGGTTATTGCCTGCTGTTCGGCATCCTGCTCAATTACCTGCGTAACCGTACCGGTCTGGCGCCGGACACTTTGATCGGCGTATTCCTGTCGGTGTCGCTGGCACTCGGCGCGAGTCTGCTGCTGATCCTGGCGGGCAAGATCAATGTGCACATTCTCGAGAACGTGCTGTTCGGTTCGGTGCTGACGGTCAACGGCAACGATCTGGCGGTATTGGCCATCGTCGGTTCGCTGGTCATGGCCCTGGCCCTGCCGCTGTACAACCGCATCATGCTCGCCAGTTTCAATCCGCAACTGGCGGCCGTGCGCGGCGTGGCGGTGAAAACCCTGGATTATCTGTTCGTGATTCTGGTGACGCTGATCACCGTGGCGGCGGTAAAAGTGATTGGTGCGATTCTGGTCGGCGCGCTGCTGGTGATTCCGGCTGCCGCCGCACGCTTGCTCAGTCAATCGCTCAAGGGCTTTTTCTGGTGTTCGGTGCTGATCGCCACCGTCAGCACCTTGTGCGGCATTCTCGCGCCCATCGTGTTCGACCTGCCGATCCCGTCCGGCGCCGCGATCATTCTGGTCGCTGGTATCGCTTTCGCCCTCGCCGCCATTGCGCGCGGGGTTGTCCCGAGTCTGAAAGGGAATCTTGGATAAATGACTTTTTCACTGCGTAAGCTGACCTTGGTCATGGCCTTGTGCGGCGTGGTTTGCACCCCATTGATGGCCGCCGAAAACACTAAACAGTTGCGGGTGCTGGCCTCTTTGCCCATCACCTTTGGCTTGGCTGAGGTGCTACTCAAAGGCACTGATGTCAATCTCGAACGAGCGGCGCCAGCGAACCTGCCGGGCAGTCGTCAGAGCGCCTATTTCACGGGGCGTGGCGCCCCGGCACTGAGCAAACTGGCAACCGCGGCCGATGCCGTGATTGGCGTGCGCTCGTTGTGGCCGGATGATCAGCTGTACCCGATCGCCCGTCGCAGCAATATCCGTATTGTCGAAGTCGATGCGGCACGCCCGGTCGACGGCGCCCTGCCCGGCATTGCCGTGCAACCGGATTTGAAAGTCGATGGCCTGAACAGCCAGCCATGGCTGGCGAGCAACAACATGGGGCGCATGGCCGATGTCATGGCGGCAGATCTGACGCGCCTGGCACCGAGTGCCAAGCCTGCGATCGAGGCGAATCTGGCAACGTTGAAGCAGCGTTTGTTGAAGCTCAGCGCCGACAGCGAGGCGCGATTAGCCAGCGCCGACAACCTCAGTGTGATGAGTCTCAGCGATCACTTCGGCTATCTGATCGGCAGCCTCAATCTGGAGCTGGTTGGCCAGGATCCACGGCCTGATGCGGAGTGGACACCCGAAGACCTGAAAAAACTGACGGCGACGCTCAAGGACAATGAAGTCGCGGTGGTGCTGCATCATCGACAGCCATCGGACGCAGTGAAAGCGGCGATTGCCGAATCGGGCAGTCATCTGGTGGTGCTGAGTACCGATGCGGCGGATCCGGTGGCGGAGCTGGAAGGCAATGTGGATTTGCTGTTGAAGGGTTTGAGCGGGGCTTAATTTCAGCTGAAACCGCGTTATCGTTCATCGCGAGCAGGCTCACTCCTGCATTTGGAATGCGCTCCCCCTGTAGGAGTGAGCCTGCTCGCGAAGAGGCCAGCCCGGACTACACAAATCCAAGGCAAGAAAAAACCCGCTGACTGTTTCCAGTCCAGCGGGTTTCTTTTTGCCCGGCCGCTTATTGCGCGGCAGCCTGCCCTTCCATCTTCTGGCGCAGGCTCAGTGGACGCATGTCAGTCCAGGTCTCTTCGATGTAAGCCAGGCATTCCTTTTTCAGGCCGCTCTTGCCCACGGTACGCCAGCCTTCCGGCACGGCTTTGTAGTCAGGCCAGATCGAGTATTGCTCTTCGTGGTTGACCACGACCTGAAAGAGGATGTCCTCGCGGTCGAATACTGACGTCATGCTGGTTCTCCATCGTTGTATGGGTGAGCCGCACAACGGGTGCGGCCGGGTATGTAGAAAGAACGTTCGGCGCGGCGGAAAATTTACAGCGCGGCAGTCGCAGCAATCAGGGCGCGACCGAAGATCTCGGCAACGCGGTCGATCTCGGCGGCGGTGATCACCAGTGGCGGCAGGAAACGCACCACCGCACCATGGCGACCGCCCAGCTCCAGAATCAGTCCACGCTTGAGGCATTCGCGCTGCACCAGCGGTGCCAGACGCGCGAACGCTGGCGGATGACCCAGCGCATCCGGCGTACCGGCCGGATCGACCAGCTCGACACCGAGCATCAAGCCACGGCCACGAATATCGCCGAGTTGCGGGAAGTCGCGCTGCAGAATATGCAGGGGTTCGCTGAGGCGTGCCCCCATGGCGGCGGCGTGTTCGCAGACCTTGTGTTCGACCAGATAACGCATCACCGCCGACCCGGCAGCCATGGCCATCTGGTTGCCACGGAAGGTGCCGGCGTGCGCACCCGGTTGCCAGGTGTCGAGCCAGTCGCGATAGACCACCACCGCCAGCGGCAGGCTGCCGCCAATGGCTTTGGACAGCACCACCACATCCGGGATGATGTCGGCGTGCTCAAAGGCAAACATCTTGCCGGTGCGGGCGAAACCGCTCTGGATCTCATCGACGATCAGCGCGACTCCCGCCTTCTCGGTGATCCGGCGCAAACCGCGCAACCACTCGATATCGGCGGGAATCACCCCGCCCTCGCCCTGCACCGCTTCAACGATCACCGCCGCGGGCAGTTGCACGCCGGCCTCGGGATCGTTGAGCAGGTTTTCCAGGTAGCTCAAATTGGCTTTGACGCCGGCAGCGCCACCGAGGCCGAACGGGCAACGGTAGTCGTACGGGAACGGCATGAATTGCACGCCGCTGCTGAGCAGGGCACCCAATGGCTTTTTCGGCCCCAGGCTGCCCATCAGGCTCAACGCGCCCTGGCTCATGCCGTGATAACCGCCGGAAAACGACAGCACGGTGCTGCGGCCGGTGGCGGTGCGCACCAGTTTCAGCGCAGCCTCCACGGCGTCGGTACCGGTAGGGCCGCAGAACTGGATTTTGGCTTGCGCCGCCAGCTCGCGTGGCAACAAGCCGAACAGATCCTGGACAAACTGATCCTTGACCGGCGTAGTCAGGTCCAGCGTGTGCAGCGGCAGTTCGTCGGCGAGCACCTGCTGGATCGCTTCGATCACCACTGGATGGTTATGCCCCAACGCCAGTGTGCCAGCACCGGCCAGGCAGTCGATGAAGGTACGCCCTTCGACGTCCTCGACATACAGCCCCTTGGCCCGCTTGAGTGCCAGCGGAATACGTCGCGGATAACTGCGAGCGTTGGATTCCTGCTGGCTCTGCCGAGCCAGTAACGGCGATTCATTGAACTGATACAACGTTTCCGCTGGCGCCGAGCTGACCCGGGCCGACGACTCTTCGATAAGGCTGGTGGCGACTGACATCTCTCGACCCCTCAATTCGCTATGGATTGTGACCAAAACAGCACACCGCACAGGTGCGCATTCCGGTCGCGGAGCGCACTTGCAGGTTTTCCTGTTCTGGAAACGCTTAAGCGCGGCGAGGATTTAGACCCTTGATCGAGATGTCAGACAGGAACCGCCAACGACTTGTGCATGGGCGTGGCTTTTACGCCGTGATGGAGCAAGGCCGGTGCCGACGCGTGATAACCCAGATGCCGATAAAACGCTTCGCCGGTGCGTGTACTTTTCAAGGCCACGCTGGGCCTGCCACGGATTCGCAACCAGCCTTCGAGATCCGCCATCAGCGCCCGACCGGCCCCTCGGCGAAACCATTCCGGTTGCACATGGCAGAAGGTCACATCACCACTGGCGGCCGCCATGCCGACGCCGACCGGTTTGTCCGATAACAATGCGATGTTGAGATAGAAATGCGGATCGAGCAGCCACGCATTGATGCGCTCTGCCGATTGCTGACGTATCCAGGTATTGACGAGGCGCGGGTCGTTACGGTGATCAAGCGCGCAACCGACGCGAATCGAGCGTTCGATGATACGGCCGATGATGCCGGAGTCGGCGGGTGTGGCGGCGTAAATATAGACGGGAGCATCCATTGCGCTGTTCTCTCAATCCGTTGAGTCAAAGCAGGGGCCGACCTTAACCCCGCCCCGCCCGGATAGCGAACGCCAAGAAGTTACATTTGATGAGAATCCCCTGTACGAGTGAAATCAGAGCGTTTGCAGGGGCATGGTCAGTTCGACGCGTAAACCGTCAGGTCGGCTGTCGAAATGCAGCGCGCAGTCACAACGCTGGACGATCGCCTGGACAATCGCCAGGCCGAGGCCGCAGCCGGTGCTTTGGCCGTTGCGCCAGAAGCGCTGGGTCAGGTGCTGCAAATCATCCGGGGCAATGCCTGGACCATGGTCGCGTACGACAAACCGTACGCGATTGCCGATGGTCTCCAGGCTCACCTCGACCGCACAATCTTCCGGCGTATGGCGCAGCGCGTTGTCGAGCAAATTGCGCAGCGCGGCAATCGCCAACACCGCTGGCATTTGCAACGGAGCCTCAGAAAGTTGCGCAGGCAATTGCAGTTTGATCCGCAGTCGTTCGCCGCCAGTGGCGTCCTGAATCGCCAGTCGGGCGACCTGTTCGGCGCTGCATTGCGAACCGTCGTCGAACGACAGACTGCCTTCGACACGCGCCAGCAACAGCAATTGCTCCAGCGTGCGATGCAAGCGATCGGCGCCCTCCTCCGCCCGCGCCAGCGATTGATCGCGAGCGCTGCCTTCGGTCATGCGTGCCACTTGCAGGTGGGTCTTGATCGCGGTCAGCGGGCTGCGCAGTTCATGGGCGGCATCACCGGTAAGGCGACGTTCGCGTTCGATGGTTTTACCGATGCGCTGGAACAACTGATTCTGCGTTTCCAGCAGTGGCTTCAGCTCACTGGGAAACGACTGCAGCTGCAACGGTTCGAGCGAATCGGCGTTACGCCGCATCAACGCCTCACGCAGACGATTGAGCGGCGCCAGGCCCTGTCCGATTCCCAACCACAACAGGCACAGGCAACCCAACAGCGCCACACCGACTGGCACCGACGCCGCCAGCAGGATCGACATGTTCAGCGCTTCGCGTTCGATCTGTCGATCCGCCGTGGTTATGCGTACGTCGCCGCGCGCGAGGGTAAAGCTGCGCCACGGCGCACCATCGATCATCTGGTCGTGGAAGCCCATTTTCTCGGCTTCCAGTGCTTGCTCGGGATTGTTGTGGCTGCGCGCGAGAATTTCCCCGCGCAAGGAGCTGACCTGACAGGCCATGCCACCCGGAATGTTCAACTGTTCGGCACTGAAATGGGTGCCCTCGCCCTTGCTCGGCAATGTCGGCAACTGCTCCAGCAACCCGGCGACCATGCGCGCCGAAGCGACCAGGCGCTGGTCCAGCGAGAACATCATCTGATTGCGCAAGTCGCTGAGCATCCAGGCCGCCGCCAGTGCCCAGATCAGCGCGAAGGCTGCGCCGAGGGTCAGACTCAAACGCAATCGCAGACTCATCACTTGCCTTGATCCCCACCGTCGGCCGGGCCGAGGCGGTAGCCCAGACCGCGCACGGTTTCGACGATGCCTTTACCAAGCTTGCTGCGCAGGTGATGGATGTGCACGTTCAGCGCGTTGCTTTCCAGTTCGTCGTTGAAGCCATAGACGCTGTCTTTCAACTGCTCGGTGGACAGTACACGACCACGGTTGTGCAGCAGCGCTTGCAGCAGCGACTGCTCACGGCGCGACAAGTCCACCGGTTGCCCGGCGAGGGTGGTTTCGCGGCTGCTCGGGTCGTAGGTCAACGCGCCATGTTCGATCAGATTGACGCTGCGCCCGGCCACACGCCGCAACAGGGTTTGCAGCCGTGCAAACAGCTCCCGCAGATCGAAGGGTTTAAGCAGGTAATCGTCTGCCCCGGCCTGCAAACCGTCGACGCGGTCAGTGACCGAGTCACGTGCAGTCAGGATCAGTACCGGGATTTCGAGGCCGCTTTGCCGCAGTTGTTGGAGCAATTTGAGGCCATCTTCATCGGGCAGGCCGAGATCAAGCACCATCACGTCGAATTCGGCAACCTTGAGCATCGCCCGTGCCTTTGACGCCGTGTTGACGTGCTCGACGGTCAACCCCTGCGCCGTGAGACCGGCAACGATCCCGCTGGCGATCAACTCATCGTCTTCGCAAACCAGTACGTGCATGGTGAGTCCCGTAGAAAAAAGCCGATTAGGCAGTTGGCCGATTAAGCTGACATTATGCCCCGAACGTCACAGCGACAAGGGCATGGCGGTTAATCATCGGTTAATCGCCACCGCCCATTGTGCACCTCACTTGCACAGGGACAAGGCTCCTCCATGCGTCATTTTTTTCTTTTGTTTGCTCTGCTGATTTCGAGCCTGGCCCAGGCTGGAAACAACCCATTTGAGTCAAAACCGGAGTTTCTGCCGGTCGATAAAGCGTTCGTGCTCACGTCCGGGCGTCTGGAATCGGGTGAAACCCAGCTGTTCTGGCAAATCACCGACGGCTATTACCTGTATCAGAAACGCCTGAAATTCGACGGTCTGAGCGCCGAACAACAACCGGCATTGCCCGAAGGCGAATCGCACAGCGATGAGTTTTTCGGTGAGCAACCGGTTTACCGCCAAGGCCGGGAAGTCAAAACCCCCGCCTCGGCCAGCGGCCAGATCAAGGTCAGCTATCAGGGCTGTGCCGATGCCGGCCTGTGCTATCCGCCGCAAACCCGAGTGATTGACCTCGGCGGTAAAGCCGCCGTCGCGGCAGGCACCGAAGCACCGGATCAGGCCTTGGCCAGCAGCCTGCAACAGCGCGCGCTGGGCTGGAGTCTGCTGGTGTTCTTCGGCCTCGGCCTGCTGCTGGCGTTCACCCCTTGCACGCTGCCGATGCTGCCGATTCTCGCCGGTATGGTCGTCGGCAGTGGTGCCACACCGCGTCGCGGTTTTGCGCTGGCCGGCAGTTATGTGATTTGCATGGCGCTGGTGTATGCGGCGATGGGCGTGATCGCCGCGCTGCTCGGCGCGAACCTGCAAGCGTGGTTGCAGAACCCTTGGCTGCTTGGCACGTTCGCCGCGATCTTCGTGGTGCTGGCGTTGCCGATGTTCGGTTTCTTCGAGCTGCAATTGCCGGTGGCGCTGCGTGATCGTCTCGAACACGCCTCGCGCAGTCGTAGCGGCGGCAGCCTGGTCGGCGCCGGCGTGCTCGGCGCGCTGTCGGGCTTGCTGGTCGGCCCGTGCATGACCGCGCCGCTGGCCGGCGCGCTGTTGTACATCGCGCAGAGTGGCAATGCCCTGCACGGTGGCTTGATTCTGTTCTCGCTGGGCATCGGTATTGGTGTGCCGCTGTTGTTGCTGGTGACCGTCGGCAATCGCTTCCTGCCCAAACCCGGCGAGTGGATGAACCTGCTCAAGGGCGTGTTTGGTTTCCTCTTTCTCGCCACGGCATTGCTGATGCTGCGGCCGGTGCTGGACCCGTCGTTGTGGCTGGGCTTGTGCGGCGCGCTGTTGTTGATTGCCGCTTACAGTGCCTGGAAACAATCCGAAGGCTTTGGCCGTGTTGCACAGATGTTCGGCGCAACGGCGCTGCTGCTGGGTTTGTGGGGCAGTTTGCTGGTGATCGGCGCGGCAGGTGGCAGTGATGATCCGTACCAGCCGTTGCAGGTTTATAGCGCCGGTCGCACGACCAGCGCTGCACCCAATGGCCATGAAGCGTTCACCACAATCAACAATCCCGACGCCCTGCAACGCGAACTGGATACAGCGAAAACCAAAGGCCAATGGGTCTTGCTCGACTATTACGCCGACTGGTGCGTGTCGTGCAAAGTCATGGAAAAACAGGTGTTCGGCAAGGACAAGGTCATGCAGGCATTGAGCGATGTGCGCCTGCTCAGGCTTGATGTCACCGCCGACAATGCCGCCAGCCGCGAGCTGCTCAGCCGTTACAAAGTGCCGGGGCCACCGAGCTTCGTCTGGATCGGCACCGACGGCGAAGAGCGTCGCAGCCAGCGCATCACCGGCGAAGTCGATGCCGACACGTTCCTGCAACGCTGGGCCACCACCCGAGACGCCAATTAATGCTGACTTTCACCCTCGGCACCTTTGCCATCGCGCTCAACCACCTGCTGCTGATCAGTGCATTGGCGCTGGCGACCTTTGTCGGCTGGCGGGTGGCCAAGCGCGGCGGCGATAACCCCGAGTCGGCGTTATTCAGCCTGTTTCTGCTCGGCATGCTGGCGGCGCGCATCGCCTTTGTCGTGCTGTACTGGAGCCATTACCGCAACGATCCGTGGCAGATCATCGATCTGCGCGACGGCGGTTTTCTCGCCTGGCCTGGGGTGATCGTTCTGCTGCTGGCGGCGTTCTATCGCGGCTGGCGTCGGCCCGGTCTGCGCCGTCCGCTGGGCTTTGGCGTGGCCAGTGGCGTGGTGTTCTGGTTATTGGCGACCTTGTCATTGAATATCTACGAACAGGGCACACGCCTGCCGGATATTTCCCTGCGCAACGCCGCTGGGGAATCCATCCAGCTCAGCGACTACCAGGGCGGCCCGCTGGTGATCAACCTGTGGGCCACCTGGTGCCCACCGTGCCGACGCGAAATGCCAGTGCTGGAAAGCGCCCAGCAACAACGCCCGGACCTGACCTTCCTGTTCGTCAATCAGGCCGAAAGCATGCAAAGCGTGGCGACCTTTCTCGAAACCCAGGGCCTGAGCCTGAACAACGTATTGTTCGATCGTCGCGGCCAGCTCGGTCAGGCCGTGGGTTCAATGGCGTTGCCGACTACGCTGTTCTATAGCCCCGACGGGCGTCTGCTGGCCAGTCATCTTGGCGAGCTGTCCAACGCCAGCTTGGCGCGCGCGCTGGAAAACTTCGACACCCCGACCCCGAATTCGACCCCGGCCACTGCCCCGGCCACCTCTGCAAGGAAACTGCCATGCCCCGCCTCCGCCACCTGCTGACGCTGACTCTGGGCACTGCCCTGCTGCACTTGCCGTTGGTGCAGGCTGCTGAAGAACTGCCCGCAGCGATCAAGCAGATCGAAGCCAAAGGCGCAAAAATCGTCGGCCAGTTCGACGCCCCCGATGGCCTGCGCGGTTACGCAGCGCAATATCAGAACCGTGGCATGGCGCTGTACCTGACCCCGGATGGCAAACACGTTCTGCTCGGTAATCTATACGACGCCGACGGCAAGGACCTGAGCAGCGAACCGCTGCAAAAACTGGTGTATGCGCCGATGGCCAAGGAAGTCTGGGCCAAGTTCGAGGCGAGCAACTGGATTCAGGACGGCAACAAGGATGCACCGCGCACCGTGTACCTGTTCAGCGATCCGAACTGCCCGTACTGCAACATGTTCTGGGAACAGGCGCGGCCATGGGTGAAATCCGGCAAGGTGCAGCTGCGGCACATCATGGTCGGGATCATCCGCGAGGACAGCCCGGGCAAGTCAGCGGCGTTGCTCGCTGCGAAGGATCCGGCCAAGGCCCTGGAAGATCATGAAAAGGCTGGCAAGGGCAGCACGCTCAAGGCCTTGAAAGATATTCCGGTGGCGGTGCAGAGCAAACTGGCGGCGAACATGCAGTTGATGGAAGACCTCGATTTGCAGGCGACACCGGCGATCTTCTATATGGATGACAAGGGTGAGTTGCAACAGCAGCAAGGTGCGCCTTCGCCGGACAAATTGGCGAAGATTCTCGGGCCTAAGTAATTTCCGGTGCTTGGACTGGCCCCATCGCGAGCAGTCTCACTCCTACAGGGGAATGCATTCCAAATGTAGGAGTGAGCCTGCTCGCGATTGAAGATCACTCGGTTTAACGGTTGCGCTCGCTGAGGAAGGTAAGCAACGCCTCCGTCACAAACTCGGGATTCTCCAGATTGGAAATATGCCCCGCCTGCGGCACCAGCACCCACGGGCAGCCGATCAACTCAGCCATTTCCTGTGCTTCCGAGGGTGGTCGCGGCTTGTCCTGATCGCCACACAGCACCAGCGTGGACGCGGCATTCAATTCGCGCAAACGCGGCAACACATCATCACGACCAAAAGTGATACGCCCCATCGGCACGATGCTGTCGCGCAGTCGATCAGACGAATACGCCGCCAGTTTTGCACGGAAATCCTGATACAGCGCCGACTGCGGATCGATGCCCGGACGGAAGAAGATCGGCACGACGATATCCAGTAATTGCTCGGAGATTTCGCCGGTGTCTTCGATCTGCTTGAACAGCGAGAAGTAGTACTGGCGGGTGGGCTCAGGTTCGACACCGACGTAAGTGTCCATCAGCACCAGACCGTTGATGCGCTGCGGTGCCGCCAATGCCAGGCGCACGCCCCACATGCCGCCGACCGATAGTCCGACAAGAGTGACCTGATCGATGTCCAGATGATCGAGCAGGGCTTGCGCCTGACGGGCGATATCATTCAGGGACGCCGTGTCTTCAGGCAACCGGCCCGACTCGCCATGGCCCCACAGATCCAGGGCAATCACCCGATAGTGCGGTGACAACGCGGCAATCTGCGGCGCCCACATGGCCTGGTCCCACAGATAGCTGCCAGCCAGCAACACCGCCGGGCCTGAGCCTTGATCAATGTAATGCAGCGCTTGTCCGTCAACCGTGAAAAAAGGCATCGACCACCTCCGCGACAAAAAAGAGAACCGGCAGACTGAGCTGCCGGTTGCTGATCGTCAATCGAGAATTGTCTGAAAATGTGCCGGTTTAATGTGTTGAATTCACTGACGCCATCGCTGGCAAGCCAGCTCCCACAGTGTCCGAAGGTGTTCACAAGTTTTGTGTTCACATCAGGAAATTGTGGGAGCTGGCTTGCCAGCGATGAGGCCGGTACAGACACCGAAAAAACTACAGACCCTCCAGCTCCGCCATCAGATCATTCAACCGATCAACCTTCTCTTCAGTGATATCACTCGCCGCCAGTCCATCAATGTACTCGGCCAACTCCTCCACTGTGCTGCACTCGAACATCGCCCGCAGCGGCACATCACGTTGCAGGGATTTCTGCACCCGCGAAGCGATTTGCGTGGCCAGCAACGAATGCCCGCCCAACTCGAAGAAGTTGTCGCGCACCCCGACCTGCTCGACCTTCAGCACCTCAGCCCAAATATCAGCCAGCGTCTGCTCAAGATCATTGCGCGGCGCCAGATAGTGCTGGCTCTGCAACTGGCCGATTTCCAGTGCCGGCAAGGCTTTGCGGTCGAGTTTGCCGTTGGCATTCAGCGGCAGTTGGTCGAGCCACGACCAGTGCAGCGGCACCATGTATTCCGGCAATTCGGCGCGCAGGCGCTGTTTGATCCGCTCCAGGCGTTCGCTCGGATTGAGTGCCGAATCGGCGGCGACCAGATAGCCGACCAGGTGCTTACCGTTGACACCCTCCTGCACACCGACCGCACCATCGCGCACTTCCGGCTGTTCATGCAGGCGCGCTTCGATCTCACCCAGTTCGATGCGGTAACCACGAATTTTCACCTGGTGGTCAACCCGGCCAACATATTCCAGCACACCGTCACTGCGGCGCCTCGCCAGGTCACCGGTGCGATACAGACGCTCGCCCGGCGCACCGAACGGGTTCGGCACAAACACCGGCGCGGTGCGCAACGGATCGCTGACATAACCGCGACCAACGCCGGTGCCCGCGACACACAACTCACCCACCGCGCCCAACGGCACCAACTCCAGCGCGCCATCGACCAAGTACAACAAGTTGTTGTCGGTCGGCGTACCGATCGGCAAATAGCTGCCGCGCGTCGAGGCCAAGTCGACACGGAAAAACGCCACGTCATCCGAACACTCCGCCGGTCCGTAAGCGTTGACCAGACCGATGTCCGGGTAACGCAACAGCCACTGGTGCGCCAGTTCTGGCGGCATGGCTTCACCGGTCGGCAACATCCAGCGCAGACCATCGAGGCTCAGTCGCTCCGAGGCGAGCATGCCCTGAATCAGCGACGGCACGCTTTCCAGCACGGTGATGCCCTGCGCTTGCACGTGCACCAGCAAACCTTGCGGATCGTGGGCGATGGTGTTCGGCACGATGTCCACCCGCGCACCGAACAGCGGCGCGGCGAGGAACTGCCAAACCGAAATATCAAAGCTTTGCGATGCGGTCTGGGCGATGACGTCGGCGTCGCTCAGGTTCAGATATGGCACCTTGCTCAACTGGTTATTGAGCATGCCGCGCTGCTCGACCATCACGCCTTTCGGCAAGCCAGTTGAGCCCGAGGTGTAGATCACGTAAGCGAGGTTGTCCGGGCCGCTATAGATGCCCAAGTCCTGTGCCGATGTCGCCGCCGTTTGAATCTCTTCCCACACCAGCAAGCGTGGGCGATTGGCGCAGCTGAATTCATCCAGCAAGGTCTGCGCCTGTTCAACGCACGCTTGAGTGCAGACCAGCACCGGCGTGCGGCTCAGCTCGATGATGCGTTGCAGACGCTGGCTCGGCAGGCCCGGATCCAGCGGCAGATAACCGGCACCGGCCTTGAAGCTGCCGATGATCATGCCGAGCAGATCGAGATTACGTTCGGCGAGCAGTGCCACCGGTTGATCCATCTGCACACCCGCGGCGACCAGTGCATGGCCGAGACGGTTGGCGTTGTGGTTCAGCTCGGCGTAGCTCTGTTGCTGATCAAGGCACGTCGCGGCGATACGCTGCGGATGCGCAGCGACCTGCGCTTCGAACAGCGCCACGTAGCTCTGCTCCAGCGGATAGTCGTGGGCACTCTGGTTGCAACCGTGCAACAGGAAATCCTCTTCCTCGGTACCCAGCAGCGGCAGATCGGCCATGTCGCCATGGAAGCCATCGACCAGCGCCAGCAGCAGACGCTTGAACTCGCCGAGCATGCGCTCGATGGTCGTTTCATCGAAGTAACGCTGATCATAAGACAGGTGCAGGCCAAGGTCGTCGCCCGGGTAGCACACTGCCGTCAACGGGAAGTTGGTGTGGGTACGGCCCGAATCCGACGTCGCGTTGAGACTCTGCGCACGGTCCAGTACCGAGACTTCCACCGGGGCGTTTTCAAAGACGAACAGACTGTCGAACAGTGGCTGGCCTTTCGGCAATTCGCTTTGTTCCTGGATGTTCACCAGCGGCAGGTATTCGTACTCGCGCAGCTGCATGTTGCTGTCGAGCAAACCGCTCAGCCACTGACGCACACTGCTGCGCTGATCGTCTGCAGGCATCTGCACCCGCAGCGCAATACTGTTGATGAACAGGCCAACGGTGCGTTGCATCTCCGGCATTTCCACCGGGCGCCCGGCCACGGTGACGCCGAAGAGCACATCACGATCGCCGCTCATGCGCCGCAGTACCAAGGCCCACGCCGCTTGGGCGAAGGTGTTGATGGTCAGCTGATGGGCCTGCGCCAGTTCACGCAGACGTGCACCGTCCTCGACATTAAGACGGGTGTAGCGGTCGCCAACGATCATGCCGCCGCTTTCGCCAGCATGTTCGCGCAGGAATGGCCGGTCACTCGGGATCGGCGTGGTGCGCTCGAAGCCTTGCAGGTTCTGCTGCCACCAGTTCCGCGCTTCGGCGAGGCTCTGGCGTTGCAGCCAGCCGATGTAATCGCGATAACGCGGCGGCACGGCGAGTTGCGCTTCACGACCCTCGCCCATCGCGGTGTAGATCTCGAAGAAGTCGTTCATCAACAGCGAGCGACACCAGGCATCGATAAGGATGTGGTGGTTGCTCATCATGAACCAGTAACGCGCCGCGCCGACCTTGATCAGGCGCAGGTGGAACGGTGCCTGATTGAGCAGATTGAAACCAGCCTCGCGCTCGTTTTTCAGCAGCGTTTGCAGCTGCGGTTCCTGCTCGCTTTCAGCGATGGCGCTCCAGTCCAGATACTCGATCGGCGTGCGACCCGGCGTGTGAATCACTTGCAGCATGTCTTCGCCAACGTTCCAGCAGAACGAGGCGCGCAGCGCTTCGTGACGGGCGATCACCGCTTGCCACGCCTGGGCGAAACGCTCGGCGTCGAGTTCGCTGTTGATGCGGTAGCGATCCTGCATGTAGTACAGACCGGTGCCCGGTTCGAGCAGGGTGTGCAGCAACATGCCTTCCTGCATCGGCGTCAGCGGATAGACGTCTTCGATGTGCGCGGCCGGTACCGGCAAGGCATCCAGTTGCGCCTGAGTCAGTCTGGCCAACGGGAAGTCCGACGGCGTCAGGCCACCGGCCTCGTCTTGCAGGCAATGGGCGATCAGGCTTTGCAGTTCACCGATATAAGCATCGGCTAGATCGTTGATGGTCTGCGCCTCGTAACGCTCGCCGCTGAAGGTCCAGCGCAGGAGCAATTCACCGCCGTAGACCTGACTGTCGATGCTCAGTTCGTTCGGCAATGGCGCCTGCGGATCGTGGGCAGCACCGACCGGCTCATCCAGCGGACGGAACAGCGCATCACTGCCGAAACTCTGGTCGAACTGACCGAGGTAGTTGAAGGTGACCGGCGCGTTCGGCAGCGCGGCCATGCTGCGCTGGCTGAGGTCATCGGCGAGATATCGCAGCACGCCATAACCCAGACCTTTGTGCGGCACGGCACGCAGTTGCTCCTTGATCGCCTTGATCGAAGCGCCCTGCCCTGCAGCTTCTTCGATGTTGTGCGGGGTCAGGCGCAGCGGATAAGCGCTGGTGAACCAGCCGACGGTTCGAGTCAGATCGATCTCGTCGAACAGCGTTTCGCGGCCGTGGCCTTCCAGTTGAATCAGCGCCGACGGCTGCCCGCTCCAGCGGCACAGCACGCGCGCCAATGCGGTCAGCAACAGATCGTTAACCTGAGTGCGATAAGCGCTCGGCGCTTGTTGCAGCAACTGCCGGGTGTGCTCGGCATCGAGGCGCACGCTGACGGTTTGCGCATGACGATTGTGCTGGCCGCCCTGTGGGTTTTCGCACGGCAAATCGGCGTTCTGACCGGCCAGTTGGGTCTGCCACCAATTGAGTTCTTCACGCAGGGATTCGCTGCCGGCGTAGGCCTGCAGACGCGCTGCCCAATCCTTGAAGGCACTGGTTTTCGCCGGCAGTTTCACCGCTTGTTCGGCGTCGAGTTGGCGGTAAACGGTTTGCACATCGTCGAGCAATACGCGCCACGAGACGCCGTCGACCACCAAGTGATGGATGGCGATGAACAGGCGTTGCTGACCTTCAGGGCCATCGACCAGCACGGCGCGCACCAGCGGACCATTTTGCAGATCGAGGCTGCGTTGAGCATCGGCGAACAGCGCTTCGCACTTGTCCATCGAGGTCACGCGCACTTGCCACAAGACAGCGGCATCGGACACCGCTTGGTGCGTGGCTTGCCACTCGCCGTTGGCCTCGGTAAAGCGCAGACGCAGGGCGTCGTGCTGCTCGATCACCGCCAACAACGCCTGCTCCAGACGGTGCGGTTCGAGGGTCACGGTCGGCTCCAGCAACAGCGCCTGGTTCCAGTGCTGACGCTCCGGAATTTCCGTGTCGAAGAACCAATGCTGAATCGGCGTCAGACGCGATTCACCAACCACCAAGCCTTGCTCCGCCGTCACCCGCTCGGTGCGGCTGGCCACAGCGGCGAGGGTCTGCACGGTCTGATGCTGGAACAGATCACGCGGGCTGAAATGAATACCCTGCTGGCGCGCACGGCTGACTACTTGAATCGACAGAATCGAGTCGCCGCCCAGTTCGAAGAAGTTATCGTTGAGGCCAACCTGTTCAACGTTGAGCACCGCGCACCAGATCTGCGCCAGGGTCTGCTCAAGTTCATTGCTCGGCGCAACGTAGTCCTGACGATTCAGCTCCGGATCCGGCGCTGGCAACGCGCGGCGGTCGAGTTTGCCGTTGGCGGTCAGCGGCATGCTCGCGAGCAAAATCAGGTGCGTCGGCACCATGTAATCCGGCAGTTGCGCCTTGAGGTGCGATTTCAGCGCCTCACGCAGCTCTGCCTGTTTCGTTTCGCTTTGCTCGGCGATTTCGCTGACCAGATAGCCCACCAGTTGTTTGCCGCTCGGCGCATCCAGTGCCAGCACCACGGCTTCGCGGATCGAATCGTGATCGAGCAGGCGCGTTTCGATTTCGCCCAGTTCGATACGGAAACCCCGGATTTTCACCTGATGGTCGATTCGCCCCAGATACTCCACCAAACCATCGGCACGCTGCCGCACCAGGTCGCCAGTGCGGTACATGCGCCCGCCATCGGTGGCGAACGGGTCAGCGACAAAACGTTCGGCAGTGATGCCTGGACGGTCATGGTAGGCCTGGGCCAGACCGGCGCCGCCGATGAACAATTCACCGGTCGCGCCTTGCGGCACCAGCGCCAGATCGGCGTCGAGAATGTACGCCATACGCGCGCCAATCACGCTGCCGATCGGCACACTGCCCGCGCCCTCTTCCAGCACCTCCGGCGCCAGACTGGCCAGCGGCATGACCACGGTTTCCGTCGGGCCGTAGGCGTTGAAGAACATCGCCGGTTTGAACGCTGCACGAATGCGTTGCAGATGTTCACCGGTCAACGCTTCGCCGCCGGTGATGATCATCCGCACCGGCAGAATTTCATTTTGCGTCGAGAGGAACTGCGCCAACTGGCTGCCGTAGCTCGGGGTGAAACCGAGCACGTTGATTTTATGCGTGCGGATCAGACCGCAGATTTCTTCCGCGTCCCACTGACCCTGCGCGCGCAATACCACCTGCGCGCCACTGAGCAGCGGCACCAACAGACGCTCAGTCGCGGCGTCGAAGTTGATCGAATAGAAGTGCAGTTCGCAATCGTCCGCACGCATGCCGAAACGCTCGATCACTGCTTGGCAATGCATGGCGATTTCGCCGTGGGAGACCACCACGCCTTTCGGCTTGCCGGTCGAGCCCGAGGTGTAAATCAGGTACGCCTGATGTTGCGGCAGGCTGATAAACGGCAGTTCAGTGGCCGGGTAATCAGCCAGCTCCACGCTGTCGTCTTCCAAACACCAACGCGCCACGCTCGCCGGCAGATCGCCGAGGGCTTTGAACATCGCGCGATCGCTGAGCAGCAGGCCAATGCGACTGTCTTCGATCATGTAATGCAGACGGTCGAGCGGGTATTCCGGGTCCAGCGGCACATACGCACCGCCAGCCTTGAGAATCGCCAGCAGGCCGATGACCATTTCCAGCGAACGTTCCAGCGCCAGACCAACGCGCACTTGCGGGCCAACGCCACGCTCACGCAGGGCCCAGGCCAGACGATTGGCGCGGGCGTCGAGTTCGGCGTAGCTCAGGGTCTGCCCGGCGAAGGTCAGGGCCGGTGCGTCTTTGCGCGCCAGCGCTTGTTCGGCGAACAGATGATGGATGCACTGGTCAAGACGATGCTCGCCCGGCGCGATGCCGAGGCTGTCGAGCAACTGCTGTTGCTCGGGCTGCTCGAGCAGCGGCAATTCACTGAGGCGCTGTTGCGGATCGGCGATCAGCGCTTCCAGCAAGTTGCGCCAATGTTTGGCCATGCGCGCGATGGTCGGCTCGTCGAACAGATCGGTGCTGTACGTCAGGCAGCAACCGAGGCGATGATCGAGGTCGGTGACTTCCAGATTGAGGTCGAACTTGGTCGCCCGCGCATCGTTGGCCAGGTACTCGACGGTCATACCGGCGAGCATGCGGCTCTGCTGGAATTCCCAGCGTTGCACGTTGCACATCACCTGGAACAGCGGGTTGTACGCGGCACTGCGCGGCGGCTGCAACGCTTCAACCAGATGATCGAATGGCAGATCCTGATGCGATTGGCCTTCGATCACGGTGTGGCGCACCTGCTCGAACAATTCGCCGACCGACATCATGCCGTCGAGCTGGCAGCGCAGCACTTGAGTGTTGAGGAAAGCACCGATCAGCCCTTCACTTTCCGGACGAATACGGTTGGCCACCGGCGCGCCGATGCGCAGATCGGTCTGGCCGCTGTAGCGGTAAAGCAGGGTGGCGAGCGCGGCGGTCATGGTCATGAACAGGGTCAGACCGTTTTGCGCATTGAACGCACGAACCCGCGCGGCGAGGTCGTCGCTCAGGTCGAAACGGAACAGCTCGCCCTGGTGGCTTTGCACCGGCGGACGCGGGCGGTCGCCGGGCAATTCCAGCAGCGGATGTTCGCGACCGAGTTGCGCCGTCCAGTAATCGAGTTGGCGTTGACGCTCACCGGATTCCAGCCAGTGGCGCTGCCAGACGCTGTAGTCGAGGTACTGCACCGGCAGCGGCTCCAGCGGCGAATCGCGGTCGTCGACAAACGCTTCGTACAGTGCGCTGAGTTCGCGGGCGAAGATATCCATCGCCCAGCCTTCGGTGACGATGTGGTGCAGGGTCAGCACGAAGTAATGTTCCTGCTCGGCGGTCTTCACCAGACAGGCGCGCAGCAGCGGGCCAGTTTCCAGATCGAACGGCAGATGCGCTTCTTCATCGGCGAATTGCTGAACCTGTTGCTCGCGCAGATCGGCGGCAATCTTCGAGAAATCCTTCCAGCCCATACGCACGCCGGTTTCGGCATGCACCTGCTGACGGGCGACGCCGTCGACACTCGGGAACGTGGTGCGCAGGGTTTCGTGGCGCAGGATCAGCGCTTGCAATGCGGCCTCGAAACGCTCGACGTGCAACACGCCGCGCAAGCGCGCCATGCCACCGACGTTGTACGCAGGGCTGTCCGGCTCCATCTGCCAGAGGAACCACATGCGCTGTTGCGAGTAGGACAGCGGCACCGGTTTGCTGCGATCAACCTTGTCGATCGGCGGCTGTTTGTTGGTGCGGCCGCTGGCCTGGATCAGGCGGATCTGTTCGGAGAAATCACCGAGTTCGCTGTGCTCGAACAAGGCGCGCAACGGCAGCTCGACGTCGCAGGCCTGACGGGTGCGCGAGATGATTTGCGTGGCCAGCAGCGAATGACCGCCGAGGGCGAAGAAGTCGTCGCGCAGACCGACTTGGGTAAGGCCAAGGACTTCGCGCCAGATCGCGGCGATCTGCTGTTCCAGCTCAGTCACCGGCTCGACGTGTTCACGTACTTGCCATTGCGGCTCGGGCAGCGCGCGGCGGTCGAGTTTGCCGCTTGGGCTGAGGGGCATTGCGTCAAGACGCATCAATTGCGCCGGGACCATGTATTCCGGCAGCTCGGCGGCCAGTGCGGTTTTCAGCCGGGTGATTTGCTCGTCATGATTTTCGCTGGCATCGGTGGCGGTGAAGTAGCCGATCAGCTGCGCGCCGGCAGCGGTTTCACGCACCAGCACCACGGCTTGGGCGACGCCGTCCTGCGCTAGCAAACGTGCTTCGATTTCTTCCGGTTCGACGCGGAAGCCACGCAGTTTGACCTGTTGATCGAGACGGCCGAGGTATTCGATCACGCCGTCAGACGTCCAGCGCGCACGGTCGCCGGTACGGTACAAACGTGCGCCCTGCTCGCCCAGCGGATCGACGACAAAACGCTCTGCGGTCAACGATGGACGGCCGAGGTAACCACGGGCCAGACCGATGCCGCTGATGCACAGTTCACCCGGCACACCGGCCGGCACTGGATTGAGATCGGCATCGAGCACGCGGCAAATCACGTTGCCCAACGGACGACCGATCGGCGAGCGTTCGCCATCGGCCGTGGTGCAATGCCAGTGGGTGACGTTGATCGCGGTTTCGGTCGGGCCGTAACGGTTGTGCAATTGCACCGCCGGCAGTTGCGCCAGCACGCGGTTACGCAGTTCGGCCGGCAGCGCTTCACCGCCGGAGAATACCCGGCGCAGGCTGGTGCATTCGGCGCTCAGCGGTTCATCGATGAACAGCGAGAGCAGCGGCGGCACGAAGTGCAGCGTGGTCACGCCATATTCCTGAACCAGTTGCGCGATGCGGTGCGGATCGCGGTGTTCACCCGGGCTGGCAATCAACAGGCGCGCACCGGTGATCAACGGCCAGAAGCATTCCCACACCGAGACGTCGAAACTGATCGGTGCCTTTTGCATCAGCACATCCGTTTCATTCAGTGCGTAAGTGTTCTGCATCCATTGCAGACGTTCGGCCAGTGCCGCGTGGGTGTTGCCGACACCTTTCGGTTGGCCGGTGGAACCCGAGGTGTAGATCACGTAGGCGAGGTTGTCGCCGTACAGGTGCAGGCCCGGCGCCTGGCTCGGCCAGTTTTCCAGGTGCAGCGCGTCCATGGCGATAACACTGACGCCGTCGCTGGCCGGCAAGCGGTCGAGCAATTCGGTCTGGGTCAGCAGCAGTTCGACGCCGCTGTCGCTGAGCATGTAGGCCAGACGATCCGCCGGGTAGTCCGGGTCCAGAGGCACGTAAGCGCCGCCGGCCTTGATGATTGCCAGCAGACCGATCAGCAGTTGCGGCGAACGCTCGGCGGCGATGGCTACACAAACGTCCGGGCCGACGCCTTTGTCGCGCAGGTAATGCGCGAGGCGATTGGCCTGGGTGTGCAGTTCGGCGAAGTCGAAGCTGCCGCCGTCCCACACCAGCGCGGTGCGTTCCGGCGTGAGGCGCGCCTGTTCATTGAGCAACTCTGGCAGCCACTGTTGCGCCGGGGTGCACGGGGCGACGCTCCAGTCTTTTTGCTGATTGTATTCGCCGACGGTGAGCAGTTGCAGATCGCCAATCGCTTGCTCCGGACGTTCGCAAACTTCGCGCAGCAGGTTGCTGAAGTGTTCGGCCAGACGCCCGATGGTCGCGGCGTCGAACAGTTCGCTGGCGTAGTCGAACGACAGGGTCAGGCGACCGTTACGGTCTTCTTCGCTATGCAATTGCAGGTCGAACTTGGCTTCGCGGCTGTGCCACGGCAATTCTTCAGCAAGCAGACCCGGCAGACGCTTGAGTGCACTCAAATCGCGCTGCTGGTGGTTGAACATGACCTGGAAAAGACCTTGTTCGCGGGCCTGCGGGAACGCTTCGAGCAACTGTTCGAAGGGCAGATCCTGATTCGCCTGGGCACCGAGCGCGGCTTGGCGGGTCTGGGCCAGCAGTTCGACGAATGACAGGCGCGAATCGATCTCGGCGCGCAGCACCTGAGTGTTGATGAAAAAGCCGATCAGGCCTTGGGTTTCCAGGCGCGGACGGTTGGCGTTGGGCACGCCGATGCGAATGTCGCGCTGACCGCTGTAGCGGTGCAGCAGGCTCTGGAATGCCGAGAGCAGCAGCATGAACGGCGTCGATTGATGCGCCTGCGCGGTGGTGCGGATCGCATCGCTGAGGCTCACACCCAGACGCACGGTGTGGCGGGCGGCACTGTGAACGTGTTGAGCCGAACGCGGGTGATCCGTGGCCAATTCCAGCGCCGGATGTTCGTCACCCAACTGCGCTTTCCAATACGCCAGTTGCCGTTCGCCCTCGCCTTGCGCCAGCCATTGGCGCTGCCAGCTGCCGTAGTCGGCATATTGAGTTGGCAGCGGCGCGAGGCTGGCAATCGCACCTTGCGAAGCGGCGGCGTACAGGCGCGAGAACTCGTCGATCAATACATTCAGCGACCAGCCGTCGGCGATGATGTGGTGCAGGGTCACCAGCAGTTGGTGATCTTCGTCATCGAGACGCACCAGCGTCACCCACAGCAGCGGGCCTTGTTCCAGGTCGAACTGGCTGCGTGCTTCGTCTTCGCGGATTTGCTGCGCGCGCGCTTCGCGCTCATGGGCCGGCAGGTCGCTGATGTCGATCAGTTGCAGGTTGAATTCAGCGGCGGCATCGACGTGTTGCAGGGCGACGCCGTCGCGCTCGAAGAAGCGTGTGCGCAGCGATTCGTGGCGTTCGATCAGTTGCTGGAAGCTGGCGCGCAAGGCGTCTTCATCGAGCTCGCCGCGCAAGCGCAGGCCGCCGGGAATGTTGTAGGCGCTGCTCTGCGGGTCGAGTTGCCAGGTGATCCACAAACGGTTTTGCGCCAGCGATTGCGGCATCGGCTCGTTGCGCGACAACGCGCCGATCGCGCCTTGGGCGTTGCCGCCGTCCTGCTGCTGTTGCGCCACCGCAGCGGCAAATGCCGACAGCGTCGGCGCTTCGAACAACAGACGCAGGTTCAGCTCAAGGCCAAGTTCTTCACGGACCCGGGCGATCACTTGCGTGGCAGCAATCGAGTTGCCGCCAAGCAGGAAGAAGTGGTCGTCGGCGTTGACCTGTTTGACGTTGAGTTGTTCGGCCCAGAGCTTGCCGATCAGTGCTTCGAGTTCGGAGGCGCTGGCGGTCGACTCTTGGTCTTCAGTTACTGTCGACGGGAATACGGCGTAGCTGTCGAGGCTGCCATCGGCCAAGCGATTGCGGCACGCCGAACGCTGCAATTTGCCGCTGGAGGTTTTCGGCAGCGCGCCCGGATTGAGCAGCACCACCACGCTTGGCGCCTCTTGATACGCCTCGGCCACCGCTTGGCGAATGGCTTTGATCAAGGCTTCCGGCGGGAGGATTTTCTGCACGCTGCGGCTGATTTCCGCCGCGATGCCGATGCCCTCTTCACCATCCTGACTGACCGCAAATGCGGCGACGCGGCCCTTGCGCACCACTTCCACTTCGTTCTCGACGGTCTTCTCGATGTCCTGCGGATACAGGTTGTGGCCGCGCACGATCAGCATGTCTTTCAGGCGACCGGTGATGAACAGCTCACCGTTGCGCATGAAGCCCAGGTCACCGGTGCGCAGCCAGGCGCGGCCGGCATGCTGGACGAAGGTCTTGGCGCTGGCTTCGGGGTTGCGCCAGTAACCGTGGGCGATGCTCGGACCGGCCGCCCAGACTTCACCGACGGCGTTATCGGCGAGTTCTACGAGCGTGCTCGGCTCGACGATCAGCACCGCGTGTTCCGGCTGACTGATGCCGCAACTCATGATCGGGCTGCCCTCGCCCGGCTCGGCGCGGTTTTGCGCCAATGCTTGATCATCCACCCGCAATGCCGGGATGCCGGTGCCGCGCGGGGTGCCGGCGACGAACAACGTCGCCTCGGCCAGACCGTACGAGGCCATGAAGTTATCAGCACTGAAACCGCACGCAGTGAACTTCTCGGCGAAGCGTTCGAGGGTGTCGAGACGAATCGGCTCAGACCCGGAATAGGCTACGCGCCAGCGACTCAGGTCGAGACGTTCAAGGGCCGATTCACTGACCCGTTCGCTGCACAAGCGGTAGGCAAAATCCGGCCCGCCACTGATGGTGCCGCCGTATTGGCTGATCGCTTCGAGCCAGCGCAGTGGACGACCAAGGAAGTACGCCGGCGACATCAGAATGCACGGCACGCCGCTGAAGATCGGTTGCAGCAGACCGCCGATCAAACCCATGTCGTGATACAGCGGCAACCAACTGACGATCACATCATCCGGGTTCACGTCGATGCCGAAACCGTGACGGATCAGCAGTTCATTGGCGACCAGATTGCCGTGGCTGACCTGCACGCCTTTGGGCAGCGCGGTGGAGCCGGAGGTGTATTGCAGGAAGGCGATGTGGTCTTGCGGCAGGTTCGGTTCGACCCAGTTTTCGGCCTGTGCGCTGTCGAGCGTATCGACGCACAGCAACGGGGGCGCGCCTTCGATCTGCTGCAAAGCGTCACGCAGGTCGGCGCTGGTCAGCAGCAGACGTGGTTCAGCGTCGGCGATGATCGACAGCAGGCGCTCCTGGTGATGACGACGCGCGGACTCCGGCGGATAAGCCGGCACGGCGATCACGCCCGCGTACAGGCAACCGAAGAACGCCGCGACATAGTCCGGGCCGCTGGGAAACAGCAGCACTGCGCGATCGCCGAACTCAGCCTGGGCCTGCAGTGCTGCCGCTATGGTGCGCGCGCGTTCATCCAGCTCGCGGTAACTGAGCACCACGCCCTGCTCCTCGGTTTCAGCGAGAAAACGCAAGGCCAGTTGATCCGGCGTCAGGGCCGCGCGGCGCTGGAGGGCTTGGACCAGGGTGCTGGGGAGTTCGAACGCGTCGGTCATGAGGTTTCCTGCCTGAATTCGGCTTGCGAGTGGAATCGGGTTGCTGTGTCACGCCCTTCGAGGGCATGCAGGGCGCGGTCTACGCCGACCGCGCAAGGCACTGGAATGCTGTCTGGCCGGGACTCTGTACCCGGAACCATTCACCAATGAGAACGGATGACGTCTTGAAATAATTAGTCGGCAGGCTGGATCGCCAACGGGGACGGGGTGTGGCGGCGTGTCGCAGTTCTCACAACGCACCGATTTGGATCATTAATTCTTTTTCTCATTTGACAATCATTATCATTCAACATAATTTGTCGCTCGATGTGTAGGACGGCCCCGTCCCCCCAGGCGTCCCACTAACCTATTTGGCAGCAAGGTGATTTCCATGACGGAACAAGTATCCACAAGCAGGTGCGATTCACCGCTACTTCAGGCATTCGTCGACAATCGACTGATTCTGGTCAAAATTGCAGCCCGCATTACCGGCTGCCGCTCACGTGCCGAAGACGTGGTGCAGGACGCATTTTTCCGACTGCAGTCGGCACCGCCGATCACCTCGTCGATCAAGGCCCAACTGAGTTATCTGTTCCAGATCGTGCGCAACCTCGCCATTGATCACTACCGCAAACAGGCGCTGGAACAGAAATACTCCGGCCCTGAAGAGGAAGGGCTGAACGTGGTCATTCAGGGTGCTTCGCCGGAAACCTCACACATCAATTTTTCGACCCTGGAACACATCGCCGACGCGCTGACCGAACTGCCCAGCCGCACTCGCTATGCGTTCGAAATGTACCGCCTGCACGGCGTGCCGCAAAAGGACATCGCCAAGGAACTCGGCGTATCGCCGACCCTGGTCAACTTCATGATTCGTGATGCACTGGTGCACTGCCGCAAGGTCTCGGGCAGTCGGCGGGATGCGGTGATTGCGGGTCGTCGTTAAGACCACATGGCCAGATAGAAAAAGATCGCAGCCTTCGGCAGCTCCTACAAGGAAATGCATTCCTCTGCAGGAGCTGCCGATGGCTGCGATCTTTTGCTTTTAAATCACCTCAGGCCAATTTGCACCGATCAAAAAACCGCTCACGCCCCAGCATCATCAGCGCCGCGCGCTTGTGCGGGAAATCGAACTCCTTCTCGCAGTGGAAGCACTGATTCTGCATATGGCCAATCATCTTCGCGTTGTCGGCGCGGGGCTCGGCGACCACACGCTGGGTGCGCGGATCATCGAGAAACAGGTAATGCACCAGCGCCGATAACCAGCTCGCCACTTTGTGCGGACCGCGGTGATCTTCTTCGCCCACCAGCATGTGAATGCCGCGATCGTAATTGTCGGCATCGTAGAACGGCGCAATCCGATCTTCCTTCGCCCAATAGGCTTCGAAATAAGCGAACGGCTGATCATCGAAACAGCCGATCAGTGTCAGCGTGTGCGGATCGGCATCGAGCTTGCTCAGGTACTCGCGATGTTTTTCGAGGCTGCCCTCCTCCTGCCAGAAACTGGCTACCCGCGGACTGTTCTGCCAGCGATTGAAACGTGACAGATCTTCTTCGATCTCCACCGTTCGCAGGGAAATCCACGCACCAAGGCGCGCGTCGAAACGCCGATACACTTCACCCCGCGGCTTCACCGGTCGCAGCGGATGGCGCTTGCCCTGGCTGATGACCATTTGCTGCGGGTAGCTGCCGCTCAGCGAGGTTCCGAGCCACGGTTGCGGCAGTTGCCAGAACAGCGTGCGCTCGCAGCGATATTCACCGGCCACTTCAGTGCTTGCCAGCAAACCGCTGAGCAGCGCTTCAGTCGGCGGCTGATCCAGTTGCCAGGTCAATTGCTGGCAGTCAGGATCGCGGGCGAACAACCAATAACAGGCGGCCCACAGCGCTTGCCCTGGCGGCAAGGCAAAACGCTCATCGATCTGGATCGGCCCTTTGACCTCACGATCAAGGCGCAGACGAATCAGCGGTCGTCCGTCCAGGCTCAGGCTCAGACGGCTTTCGGTGGCATCAGCGATCAGATGACTGCCCGAAGGCAACGCAAGGGCAGTCAGGTCATTCAGATTGGACATGGGTCGGGCTCACGATAATCGTCGACAGTTCAACGATGGGACGTGATCCGGAATGAGAAATTTAGGCTTTGCAGGGAAATCAATGCCTCAGTGGTGAGGCACCGGTACCACGGCAATCTTGTATGGCTCGAAAATCTTCAGCATTTCACCGTTGTCGCGCAACCCCTGGAGCAGTCTGGCAAATGCCTCACCGCTGATCGGCGCGGTCGGCCGCAGAATCGCGTAGTGGTGATAGACCTGATCGACGCGCTGCGAGACCAGCAGCTCATCACGGACTTTTTCATTACGCAGCAGGTAATCGCTCAGATACGAGCGGGTGACCAGGGCGATATCGGCGCGTCCGCGCAGCACCATCAGCAGGTTGCTGTCGTGGGAATAGGTCAACGTGGCATTGAAGTTCTGTGCGAGGAACTTGGGGTCCGCGTTGAAGTTGGCGAATTCGTAGTGATACCCGCTGAACAGTGCCAGACGCTTGCCGGTGAGGCTCGCAAAGTAACTTTGCTGACGACCGTCTTCGCGTTGCGCGACGAAAATTTCGGCGTCTTCAAGGCCCATATCGACGTCGGTGTGGGGAATATCCTTCCAGCCCCATTCCGGGTTCTCGAAGATCGCCATGTCGATCCGGCCCTGCTTGAAATCACCAAAACGTCGCGGAATCGATGTCGGTACGAGGACGAACTGATAGTCGCTTTGCAGCCCGTTCAAGGCCTCGACCAGTTGCGGCAGCAGACCGGTGTCGGCACCATTTTCCGGGCGAATGGTGTATGGCGGGAAGTGTGCCGCGCCAACCCGAACCAGTTGCGCTGCCTGGACAGGCAACAAGCATGATGCCGTCAGAGCGGCGAGCAAAAAACCCGCGGCCGTCCGAATTGGCGAAGACTTCAAAACACCCCACTCCCCGAAAAAATACCGATCATTGCATTCAAGCTAGGCGGTTTCGCCCAGTTAGCCAGTTTCCCGGCCGGATAGAAAGTCGTTCAACGCTCTTCGAGGACCAGAATCAACGCCTCCTCCGCCAGTTGCTCAAGGCTCAAGCCACCGCCGGCACGGAACCAGGTGGTGGTCCAGGACAACGCGCCAGTGAGGAAACGTCGGGTAATAAATACGTCGCCGCGGATCAAACCGTGCGCCTTGGCTTCGCCGAGCACTTGCAGCCAGAGGTCTTCATAAACATCGCGCAACGCCAGGACTTTGGCCTGACCGTCCTCGGACAACGAGCGCCATTCGTAAACCAGTACCGCCATCGCTTCGCCGCTGCCGCCCATGATCGACTGCAGTTCGCAGCGAATCAGCGCCAGCACGCGCTCGCGCACATTGCCGGCTTCGGCGAGTGCCGCACGCATCAACGCGGTGTTGTAGCGGATGGTTTCCTCCATCACCGCGCGGAGAATTTCATCCTTGCTTTTGAAGTGATGAAAAATGCTCCCCGACTGAATACCGACTGCGCCGGCCAGATCACGCACCGTGGTGCGTTCATAACCTTTGTTACGGAACAGGTGAGCCGCCACTTGCAGCAATTTGCCGCGAGCGCTGTCCGGGTCGGTCAACTGACCTTCGTCGACCAATTCGCGCATGACCCTCAGGGCTTTTTGCTCGTCCACCCGTTCTCTCCTACAGTCGATCAGTCTGTTGCCCCCTGAAACCGCAGGGTTGCGCGCAATTTAAGCCGCCAGCGACGACCAAGCAAGCGCTTGGGCAGAAGATAATCTTAGCCATTTACAAACCAAGCGCTTGCTTGGTAGCCTCAAGACACTTCTGTCGCAGGTTTCTGAGTCGGAGATAAAAATGCCAACCACCGTCCGTATCGGATGCGCCAGTGCATTCTGGGGTGACACGTCTACCGCCGCTGCTCAGCTTGTGGCCGGAGGGCGCCTGGATTATCTGGTGTTCGATTACCTGGCCGAGATCACCCTGTCGATCATGGCCGGCGCACGTATGAAAGATCCGCAGGCGGGTTTCGCCGGCGACTTCATCGAAGTCCTGACGCCGCTGCTGCCACAGCTGGCGGAACAGAATATCCGCGTCATCAGCAACGCCGGTGGCGTCAATCCACTTGCCTGCGCCGCCGCATTGCAAGCGGCCTGCGACAAGGCCGGAGTAACACTGAAAATCGCCGTACTGCTCGGCGATGACCTGCAACCGCAACTCAAACAACTCAGTGGCATCCGCGAGATGTTCAGCGGTGCACCGCTGCCGCCGATGTGCGTGTCGTCCAACGCCTACCTCGGCGCACCGGGGATCGTCGAAGCCCTGCGCCTGGACGCCGACATTGTCATTACCGGGCGGGTGGTCGACAGCGCGGTGGTCAGCGCGGCACTGGTGCACGAGTTCGGCTGGTCGTGGCACGACTACGACAAACTCGCCCAGGCCGCGCTGGCCGGGCACATCATCGAATGCGGCGCGCAATGCACCGGTGGCAATTTCACCGATTGGCGCGACGTTCCGGATTACGAACACATCGGTTTTCCGATCGTTGAAGTCAGTGCCGACGGCCAGTTCATCGTCAGCAAACCCGAAAATTCCGGTGGACTGGTCACGCCGCTGACGGTCGGCGAACAGTTGCTCTATGAGATAGGCGACCCACAGGCGTATCTGTTACCCGATGTAGTCTGCGATTTCACTGAAGTCAGGCTTCAGCAGCGAGGCAAAAACGCCGTCCATGTGCATGGCGCCAAAGGGCTTCCGCCAGGCGACAGATACAAAGTCAGCGCGACCTGGCCGGATGGCTTTCGCTGCACTGCCAGTTGCCTGATCGCCGGCATCGATGCGGTGGAAAAAGCGCAGCGTGTCAGCCAGGCAATCATCGACAAAACCGCAGAGATGTTCAGCCAGCGCGGCTGGCCAGCCTACAGCGAAACCAGCATCGAACTGCTCGGCAGCGAAGCCACCTACGGCCCCCATGGCCAGCGTCGCGACAGCCGCGAAGTGGTGATCAAAATCGCTGTGCGCCACCCGAACAAACAGGCGCTGGTGCTGTTCTCCCGCGAAATTGCCCAAGCCGCGACCGGCATGGCCCCGGGGCTGACCGGCATCGTCGGGGGACGGCCAACGGTGTACCCGCTCATCCGCCTGTTCTCATTCCTGATCGAGAAAACCACCTGCACCTTGCAAGTCGACATTGCCGGCGAACGCCATCCTTGCACCCTGCCCTCGCAGGAGGCACTCGACAGCGGAGATTTGCCTATTGCCCGGCAGCCACCGAAACCCCAGGGCCGCGCCGATGCCAGCGTGCCCTTGGTAAAACTCGCCGTGGCGCGCTCCGGAGACAAGGGCAATCACAGCAACATCGGCGTGCTGCCACGTAAACCCGAATACTTGCCGTGGATCGCCGAAGCACTGACCCCGGCGGTGATCGTCGACTGGATGCGCCACGTACTCGACCCGATCCATGGCCGGGTCGAGCGCTGGTATCTGCCCGGCACCCACAGCCTCAACTTTCTCCTGGAAAACGCACTCGGCGGCGGTGGCGTGGCCAGCCTGCGCATCGACCCGCAAGGCAAAGCCTTCGCCCAACAACTATTGGAAATCCAGATCCCGGTGCCGCAGGGCATCGCCGAACAGCTCGACTAGAGGAGGGTTTGCATGGCTTACGCGTCGATTTTCAACGCTGATCTGTTCAGCGGCCAGACCATCATCGTCACCGGCGGTGGCAGCGGCATTGGTCGCTGCACCGCCCATGAACTGGCGGCGCTTGGTGCCAATGTGCTGCTGGTCGGGCGCAAACCGGAAAAGCTGCAAAAGGTCGCCGCTGAAATCGCCGAAGACGGGGGCCGCGCGCACTGGAAGGCCTGCGATATCCGCGATGAAGAAGCGGTGAAGCAATTGGTGAAAGAACTGATTGCCGAGCACGGGCCGATCCACGGTCTGGTCAACAATGCTGGCGGCCAATACCCGTCGCCATTGGCTTCGATCAATCAGAAAGGTTTCGAAACCGTGCTGCGCACCAACCTCGTTGGCGGTTTCCTGATGGCGCGGGAAGTGTTCAACCAGTCGATGAGCAAACACGGCGGCAACATCGTCAACATGCTCGCCGACATGTGGGGCGGCATGCCCGGCATGGGCCACTCGGGTGCGGCGCGGTCGGGCATGGACAACTTCACCAAGACCGCCGCGTTCGAATGGGGTTACGCCGGGGTGCGGGTCAACGCGGTGGCGCCGGGCTGGATCGCCTCCAGCGGTATGGACACTTACGAAGGCGCGTTCAAAGCGGTGATTCCAACCCTGCGCGAGCATGTGCCACTCAAGCGCATCGGCACCGAATCGGAAGTCAGCGCGGCGATTGTGTTTCTGCTCAGCCCGGCGGCGGCGTTCATCAGTGGCAGCACCTTGAAAATCGATGGTGCAGCCAGCCTCGGCAGCCGTGCATGGCCGCTGCACAAGGCGACTCACAGCGAATCGTTCAATGGTTTCCACCGCGCCTACCTTCCAGACGTGCTGAAGGACAAGGAGTAAGCCATGCCGCAGATCCAGTCCCAACTCGACCCGCACAGCGAGGCTTTTGCGCGCAACCGTGCGGCGATGCTCACGGCCATCGAACACGTCCAGCAACTCGAACAGAACCTGCTGAACAAGGCCGCCGAAGCCAAAGGGAAATTCGACAAACGCGGGCAATTGCTGCCCCGCGAACGCTTGAACCTGTTGCTCGATCCCGGTGCACCCTTCCTCGAACTGGCCAGCCTCGCCGGCTACAAATTGCATGACGACAAGGACGGCAGCTCGGCCGGCGGCGGGCTGATCGCCGGCATCGGTTACGTCTGCGGCATCCGCGCGATGGTCGTGGCCAACAACAGCGCGATCAAGGGCGGCACCATTTCGCCAAGCGGCTTGAAAAAATCCCTGCGCCTGCAACAGATCGCCCAGGAAAACAAACTGCCGGTGATCACCCTCGCCGAAAGCGGCGGTGCCAACCTCAATTACGCAGCGGACATTTTCGTCGAAGGCGCACGCAGTTTTGCCAATCAGGCGCGCATGTCAGCGATGGGCTTGCCGCAGATCACCGTTGTGCACGGCTCGGCCACGGCGGGCGGCGCCTATCAGCCGGGGCTGTCGGACTACGTGGTGGTGGTGCGCGGCAAGGCCAAGCTGTTTCTGGCCGGCCCGCCACTGTTGAAAGCAGCCACCGGCGAAGTCGCCACCGATGAAGAACTTGGTGGCGCGGAGATGCACGCACAGGTTGCCGGCACGGCTGAATACCTGGCGGAAAACGATGCCGATGGCGTGCGTCAGGTGCGTGAAATTCTCCGTATGTTGCCGTGGAACGAACAATTGCCGTGGCTGCCGGAGCCACAATACAAAGAGCCGCTCTACCCGATCGAAGAACTGCTCGGGTTGATCCCCGACGATCCGAAAAAGCCTTATGACGTGCGCGAAATCATCGCGCGCATTGCCGACGAATCCTGCTTCGTCGAATTCAAGGGCGAGTTCGATCAACAGACAATTTGTGGTCAATTGAAGATTCAGGGCCGCGCTTGCGGTTTCATCGGCAACAACGGCCCGATCACCCCGAACGGCGCGAGCAAGGCAGCGCAGTTCATTCAGTTGTGCGACCAGAGCCAGACGCCGCTGCTGTTTTTCCACAACACCACCGGCTTCATGGTCGGCACCGAATCGGAACAGCAAGGCGTGATCAAGCACGGCTCGAAACTGATTCAAGCGGTGGCCAACGCGCGGGTGCCTAAACTGACGATAGTCGTCGGCGGCTCTTACGGTGCCGGCAACTATGCGATGTGCGGACGCGGACTCGATCCACGCTTCATCTTCGCCTGGCCGAACAGCCGCACGGCAGTGATGGGCGGCGCGCAGGCCGGCAAAGTCTTGCGCATCGTCACCGAAGCCAAGCAGCTCAAAGATGGTTTGACGCCAGACACGAAGATGCTCGACATGCTCGAACAGGTCACCGCACAAAAACTCGACAGCCAATCCACCGCCCTCTACGGCAGCGCCAACCTGTGGGATGACGGGCTGATCGATCCACGCGACACGCGCACCCTGCTCGGCTACTTGCTGGACATCTGCCACGAAGCCGACATTCGCACGCTGCAACCCAACAGCTTCGGCGTCAGCCGGTTCTGACCGCCACGGATTTTACGGAGAACAATAACAATGATCTTCACCCCGGAACACGAAGCCCTGCGCCGTACCGTCCGCCAGTTCGTCGAGCACGAGATCAATCCACACGTCGATGAATGGGAAAAGGCCGGACGCTTTCCGATCCACGAGATTTTCCGCAGGGCTGGCGACCTCGGTCTGCTCGGCATTTCCAAACCGGAAAAATTCGGCGGCATGGGCCTCGACTACAGCTATTCGATTGTCGCCGCCGAGGAGTTCGGCACTATTCATTGCGGCGGCATTCCGATGTCGATCGGTGTGCAGACCGACATGTGCACGCCAGCCCTCGCCCGCTTCGGTTCCGATGAGTTGCGCGAAGAATTTCTGCGCCCGGCGATCACTGGTGAGCAGGTTGGCTGCATCGGTGTTTCTGAAGTCGGCGCCGGTTCCGACGTGGCCGGGCTGAAAACCACCGCGCGCAAGGACGGTGACGACTACGTGATCAACGGCAGCAAGATGTGGATCACCAACTCGCCGAGCGCCGATTTCATCTGCCTGCTCGCGAACACTTCGGACGACAAACCGCACATCAACAAGTCGCTGATCATGGTGCCGATGAACACGCCGGGGATCAGCCTCAGTTCGCACCTGGACAAACTGGGCATGCGCAGTTCGGAAACCGCTCAGGTATTTTTCGACGACGTGCGCGTGCCGCAACGCAATCGCGTCGGCCACGAAGGCGCCGGGTTCATGATGCAGATGCTGCAGTTCCAGGAGGAACGTCTGTTCGGCGCGGCGAACATGATCAAGGGTCTCGAGTATTGCGTCGACAGCACCATCGAGTACTGCAAGGAGCGCAAAACCTTCGGCAATGCGCTGATCGACAATCAGGTGATCCACTTCCGCCTCGCCGAATTGCAGACCGAAATCGAATGCCTGCGCGCGCTGGTCTATCAGGCCACCGAGCAGTATGTGAAAGGCCAGGACGTGACGCGACTGGCGTCGATGGCCAAGCTCAAGGCCGGGCGTCTGGGTCGCGAAGTCAGCGACAGTTGCCTGCAATATTGGGGCGGCATGGGTTTCATGTGGGACAACCCGGTGGCCCGCGCCTATCGCGATGTTCGACTGGTGTCGATTGGCGGCGGCGCCGACGAAATCATGCTGGGGATCATCTGCAAACTGATGGGCATTCTGCCGGGGAAAAAGAAATGAGCAGCCTGCCCGATTGCCAGACGCTGTTGCTGGAACTGCATGGCGGCGTGCTGCACATCACCCTCAATCGCCCGGACAGCCGCAATGCGATGAGCTTGCAGATGGTCAGCGAATTGCGCGCGGTGCTGGCCTGCGTACGCGATGACCGCAGCGTTCGCGCATTGGTGCTCAGCGGTGCCGGCGGGCATTTCTGTGCCGGTGGCGACATCAAGGACATGGCCAGTGCTCGTGCTCAGGGTGTGGATGCTTACTGTGATTTGAATCGCGCTTTTGGTGCTTTGCTGGAAGAGGCGCAGCACGCGCCGCAAGTGCTGATCACCGTGCTGCAAGGCGCAGTGCTCGGTGGTGGTTTCGGTCTGGCCTGTGTCAGCGATATCGCCATTGCCGATCACCAGGCGCAATTCGGTCTGCCGGAAACCAGTCTGGGTTTGCTGCCGGCGCAGATCGCACCGTTTGTGGTCCAGCGCATCGGCCTGACCGAAACCCGTCGGTTGGCGCTAACGGCAGCGCGTTTTGACGGGCATCAGGCACGACGTCTGGGGCTGGTGCATTTTGTCGAGCAGGATCCGCAGGCACTGGCCGAACGTTTGGATGAGGTGCTGCAACATGTGCTGTGTTGTGCGCCGCAGGCGAATGCGATGACCAAGAAATTGTTGTTGGCCAGTGCCGGGCAGCCTTCGAGTGAACTGCTTGATGAGGCGGCGCAGTGGTTTGCCGAGGCGGTGACGGGGGAAGAAGGGATCGAGGGCACCATGGCTTTTGTGCAGAAGCGTAAACCGCGGTGGGCTACCTGAAAGCATCGCGAGCAGGCTCACTCCTACATTTGAAATGCGTTCCCCTGTAGGAGTGAGCCTGCTCGCGATGAGGCCTCCACATCCACCGCCAAAACCTCAGGAAACCCACCATGCCAACCCTCCATAAAATCCTGATCGCCAACCGCGGTGAAATCGCCTGCCGCATCCAGCGCACCGCCCAGGCGTTGGGTTACCGCACCGTCGCCGTCTACAGCGACGCCGACGCCGATGCCCTGCACGTACAAATGGCCGATCAAGCCGTACACATTGGCCCGTCCCCGGTGCAGCAGTCGTATCTGAATATTCCGGCGATCCTTGACGCCGCTCGTCGCAGCGGCGCCGACGCCATCCATCCCGGCTACGGCTTCCTCTCGGAAAACGCCGAGTTCGCCCGCGCCTGCGAACAAGCCGGTTTGACCTTCATCGGCCCCAGCGTCGCAGCCATCGAATTGATGGGCAGCAAACGTCAGTCGAAAATCGCCATGCTCGCCGCCGGCGTGCCCTGCATCGCCGGTTATCAAGGCACCGAACAGGACGACACGACCCTGCTGCGCGAAGCCGAACGCATCGGCTACCCGTTGATGATCAAGGCCAGTGCCGGTGGCGGCGGTCGCGGCATGCGTCTGGTCCACGATGGCGCTGATTTACCGGCACAACTGCGCACCGCACGTTCAGAAGCATTGAACGGTTTTGGCTGCGACGAACTGATCCTCGAACAGGCGTTGATCGAGCCGCGTCACGTCGAAGTGCAATTGTTCGGCGATCATCAGGGCAACCTGATTTACCTTGGCGAACGCGATTGCTCGGTACAGCGGCGTCACCAGAAAGTCATCGAAGAAGCGCCCTGCCCGGTGATGACCGCCGAGTTGCGTCAGGCCATGGGCCAGGCGGCACTGAAAGCCGGACGCGCGGTGAATTATGTCGGCGCTGGCACCGTGGAGTTTCTGCTCGATGCGCGTGGGCAGTTCTATTTTCTGGAGATGAATACTCGCTTGCAGGTCGAACATCCGGTGACCGAACTGATCACCGGGTTGGACCTGGTAGCGTGGCAACTGTTGGTTGCCGAGGGGCAGCCGTTGCCGCTGACTCAGGATCAAGTCCAACTCAGCGGCCATGCAATGGAAGTGCGACTCTATGCCGAAGACCCAACACAGGGTTTTCTGCCACAAACCGGCCGCATCACGGCGTGGGAGCCGGCGCAGCAACACGGCACACGCATTGATCATGGCCTGCGCGAAGGGCAACTGATCAGCCCGTTCTACGACCCGATGCTCGGCAAACTGGTCGCCCACGGCGCCACTCGCGAGGAGGCACGACGCAAACTCCTGCGCGCGGTGCAGGACACGGTGCTGCTCGGTGTGCAAAGCAATCAGCGCTTGCTGGTCAGCGTGCTGCAACACCCACAGTTCATCAGTGGCAACTTCAGCACAGACTTCATCGGGCAGCATTTCAGCGATCACCCCTGCCTGCATCCATACGCGCCGAGTGAAGAAGATCTGGCCATCGCCGCGGTGCTGTTTTATCAAACCAGCGCCCTCATCCACCGCAAACCGCTTTCCGGTTGGCGCAATAACGCCAGCGTGCCGCTGCTTTACCGCCTCGGTCTCGACACTCAGAACTGGAACCTGCAACTGCTTGCTGAACCGCAAGGCGTGTTCAAGGTGAAGGTCGCCGAACGCACTCTCGAATTGAAACTGATCAACCACGATACCCAGTCGGTGACGCTGGAAATCGACGGCTTGCGCCAGCGTCACGCCTATCGACTCGATGCCGGTCAACTCTGGCTGTTCACCCATCCCGGCGCCCTGCGGCTGGAGGATCGAACTCACGCGGTGATCGACAGTCAGACCAGCGTCAGTTCCGGCACCTTGAAAGCACCGATGGACGGTGCCATCGTCGACGTACTGGTCAGCGAAGGCAGCCCGGTCAGCAAAGGTCAATTGCTGGTGGTGCTGGAGGCAATGAAAATGGAGCACCCGCTCAAGGCCGGCATCGACGGCGTGCTCAAGCGGGTGCAGGTCAAGGTCGGCGATCAGGTAAAAAATCGTCAGGTTCTGTTGCAGGTCGAGTAGTCAGCCGAGCGCAAATGCAGGGTTTGGCTACGCTCTGAATTATCAGAACGCGGAAATCAGGAACCCTGCGATGCCCCACTGGCTGGTCATAGATCTGGAAGCCACTACCGACGAGGGTGGCTGGCCAGTCACCGAGATGGAAATTATCGAGATCGGCGCCACGCTGGTCGATCGTGCCGGGCGCGAGCAGGATCACTTCCAGCGCTTCGTCAAACCGACACGACGGCCCCTGCTCACGCCGTTTTGTCGCGAGCTGACGCACATCACTCAAGCCAATATCGATGCGGCGCAGCCACTCAACGAAGTCTGGCCGGCGTTCGAACGTTGGCTTGCGCAGCATCAGTCACGCCTCGAAGGCTGGGCCAGTTGGGGCGATTACGACCGCAAGCAATTGCTTCAGGAGTGGCAGCGCCTGCAGATCGACAGCGGCTTGAGCCGCGTGCCGCACATGAACCTCAAGCAACGTTTCGCCAAGGCCCGACGCCTCGAGCGCCCGCTGGGCCTCAACGGTGCACTGCAACTGGCGGGTATGCAGTTCAGCGGTCAGCAACACCGGGCGCTGGAAGATGCGCGCAACACCGCGCGGTTATTGCCACTGGTGTTGCCACTCTAGGGTCAATTCGAGAACTCACCGGACAGACGCCGGGCAGGTGACGGCGTTGAAAGCCTTGTGCATACTGGCCGCCTCAATTTTTTAGCCCTTTTCGAGGAATCGCCCATGTTTAAAGTCAACGAGTACTTCGACGGCACCGTCAAGTCGATCGCCTTTGGCACCGCTGAAGGTCCGGCGACCATCGGCGTCATGGCCCCGGGCGAATACGAATTCGGCACCGCCCAGCGTGAAATCATGCACGTGGTATCCGGCGCACTGACGGTCAAACTGCCAGACAGCGGCGACTGGGAAACCTTCGCCGCCGGTAGCCAGTTCAACGTCCCGGCCAACAGCAAGTTCCAGCTGAAAGTCGCTGTCGATACCGCTTACCTGTGCGAATACCGCGGCTAAGCCCGCGGCCCGCAGCAAAAAAAGAAGTACTGCGCAAAAAAATGCCCGTGTCCAAGGACACGGGCATTTTTCGTTTCGGTGACGGGTTATTCGAGGATTTCCACCGACATCCCGACCTCCAGCAGACCATTGCTGTCGTTCACCAGGTTCTGGCCGAACATCGCCCCGTCGGCCTCGGCTCGGTATTTCTGCAAGGTCGCCAGCGGCTCACGATCAGCGCTGCGCTCACCGGTTTGCGGATCGATGGTGGTCAGGATGCAGCGTGAGCACGGCTTGACCACGCGGAACTCGACATCACCGATACGAATGCGTTTCCAGCTGTCCTCGGCATACGCTTCGCTGCCTTCGATCACCAGATTCGGTCGAAAGCGCAGCATCTCCAGCGGCCGCCCAACCTTTTGCGAAAGGTCCTGCAGCGACGCCTCGCCAATCAACAGCAGCGGAAAACCGTCGGCGAACGCGACTTGATCATCTTCGTTGCCATAGCCGGCTTGCGTGGTGCGGGCGCGATCCAGTGGCACCTGCACCAGACGCGTCGGTTTGCCAATGAAATCGCTGACCCAACGGGCCGCTTCTTCACCGGCATCCGGCACGCGCAAGGTGTCACGCCAGATCGTCACGCCGCGCAACTCGGCATCGTTTCCCGGCAGGGCGATGTCGATGGCAGCCTGCTGCGGCGCACTCAACGTCAGACCGCCCTGTTCATTCCACAGGGCCGACAACTGGCTCATCTTCGCTTCGGCACGCTGTGTCAGAAAACGGCCACTGGCTTCGTCCACGAGCATCCAGCGTCGGTCGCCATCAAGCCCCAGCTTGTCGAGGTCGACACTTTGCAGCACATCGACCTTGCCGGATTTCAACGGGTAACGATAAAGCGCGCTCAGACGCAGCATGGCCAGCTCCCTGGAGGATAAAAACGCCACCCTATACGAGCTTGAGCAGGAATCAAAGAGCAAAAACCGTAGGAGTGAGCCTGCTCGCGATAGCGTTGGGTCAGCAATGATTTGGGGCTGCCCCCCCCTCTATCGCGAGCAGGCTCACTCCTACAAGGGGTGCGTGATCAGGCCGGCACTTCGTCAAGCATCAGGCGCTGACGCACCACGTCGACCAGTTTGTCCGGCTGAAACTTGGAGAGGAAATTGTCGCAGCCGACCTTCTTCACCATCGAGTCGTTGAAGCTACCGGACAGCGACGTATGCAACACCACATACAGGCCTCGCAGACGCGGATCGTTGCGAATTTCGGTGGTCAGACGGTAACCGTCCATTTCCGGCATTTCCGCGTCGGTGAATATCATCAGCAGCTTATCGGTCATGTTCACGCCGGTATCGGCCCAGGCCTTGAGCATGTTCAGCGCTTTCAGGCCGTCGCTGGCAATGTGCATTTTCACCCCGAGCTGGCCAAGGGTGTCGCGCAATTGCGAAAGCGCGACGTTGGAATCGTCCACCAGCAATACTTCACGGCCACGGGCACGCTCCAGCACCGGATCATCGAGCTTTTCACGCGAGACTTTGGCGTTGTACGGGACGATCTCGGCGAGGACTTTTTCAACGTCAATGATTTCCACCAGTTGATCGTCAACCTTGCTGATCGCGGTCAGGTAGTGCTGACGGCCAGCGCTGGTTGGCGGCGGCAGAATGGCTTCCCAGTTCATGTTGACGATACGGTCAACGCCACCGACCAGGAAAGCCTGTACCGAGCGGTTGTACTCGGTGACGATGATCGTGCTGTTCGGCCCCGGCACCAGTGGTCGCATGCCAATTGCCTGAGACAGGTCGATTACCGGCAGCGTCTGCCCGCGCAAATTGACCACACCACAAACAAACGGGTGACGCTGAGGCATCAGGGTCAGTTTAGGCAACTGCAGCACCTCCTGAACCTTGAACACGTTGATCGCGAACAATTGGCGCCCGGCCAGTCGAAACATGAGAATTTCGAGGCGATTCTCACCCACCAGTTGTGTGCGTTGGTCTACCGTGTCGAGAATGCCGGCCATCAATGACTCCTGGGCTTGTTCTGAAGAATTCACTAAGAGGGTTTATCGGCTGCGTGCGGCAAATCTTGATCACTGCCAAATTCGCCATCAAAATGCCACAACCGGTCATTGATGTCACATTAACATCATGCTTTACTGGCCCCCGTGATTTCATCTGTTACAACCCTTGTGGCGCGACCTCGGTTTGCGCTCCAGGTTCCCGCGCCTAAGGGATTCCCCTACCGACAATCAGGCCCAACCTGATATTCGCAATATCCAATAGCCATTAATGTGACGCCATTCTCATTGCATGAACGGAGTCAGGCTATTGTGTGCGATCGCAGTTCAGTGGAAACACATCCTCTTGAAACCCCGAATTTGTGCACCTGCGCACCGGGGCGCGATCTCGCGACGGTTCATGATCGTCGACACACACGGCATTCCCTCATCAGACATGACGTGGTGGAGATAAGCATGCCAATCGACCATAAAGAGTGGGCCCAGCGGTTCCCCGAATTTCTTGTCGAGGCCGAAACGCTGCTGGCCAAGTCCGAGGAGTGCCTCAGCCACCTGCAATTGATCAGCAACGACAAAGACGCCATCGACTGCATGCTCAATACCCTCCTCAAGCTCGCGGGCAGAGCCCAGGCATTGGCACTGGAGGCAGTTTCCGAGTTTTCCCTGCACATCTACGGCTTGCTCAACCTGGCACAGGATCATGTCGACCTGCACGAACAGGCGCTCGCGGCCTTGAAAGACTGCTTCACGCTGATGGCCTGGCAACTCGAACTGGTTGATCAGAACACGGGGCAACTAGGCCTGGATGACAGTGAACAGACCTCGTTGATCGAGGCCTTCGCCTTTCAGGTCGGCCAAAGCCGGTTCAAGCCCCTCCTCGCGCCGCAGCCTTTGTCACTGATGTCCTATTCAGAGCGACAGGCCTGATGAGCGCGCATGTCGTAATTGAATAGTTCATACCTGCCAGCGACAAAACCAATTAAATAACCAACCTGACCAGAGCGGATACATTCCAGCAGGCCTCAGGGTTTTCCTGTGTCCAGGTAACTCAACTTCGGGCACGCAGCAATATCTATCAAACTCAATTAACCGACATTTTCCATTATGGAACTTACGTCCAACATACCGTGTTTTCTGACTCATTGGACATATATGGCGAACGCGACCAACGGTATCTTAAGTGGTATTATGCCGCCCGTTAGTTGCTTTCGAATTAATGGCACAGTGACTTCAGAGATCGACATCGCTCGAAGTTGACGGTCAAACACCGCTCACTGAAGCCTGTTGAAATCAATAATATATTTATCAGCATTTCCAGACAGAGACCCGTCAAACCTCCGGCAGGTCTACCCGCAGCGAACATCCATTGGCTCCATCCGTTATGTACGCCAGCCTCAAGTCAATCTCTACATGGCCACCCTCCCGGGAAAATGCCCGTCGGTTCACCCTCATATTGTGTGTGCTCGCGGCAGTGGGCAGTCTGCTGACCTATGCTTTTTCCCTGCCACTTTGCCTGGGGTTGCTGCTGCTCAACATCGCGGCCACGGCTTGCGTATGGGTGCAATATCGGCTGTCACGCAAATCGATCAAGTTCCAGCCGCAGGAACTCGCTGATCGTTTGCTGGAGGTTCAGGAAAACGAACGTCATCGCCTCAGCCGCGAATTGCACGACGACATTGGCCAGTTGCTGACCGCCGCCAAACTGCAAAGCGAGTGGCTCAGGCGGCGCCTGCCGGAGGACTTGCAGGAGCACTGTACGACGCTCTGCGACACACTCGAAGAAACCCTCAATAAAGTGCGCGACGTCTCGGCGATCCTGAACCCGCGTCAACTGACCAGCCTTGGCCTGGAGGCCAGCCTGCGCGCGCACTTGCTCAAGGCACTGGCCAACACTTCGGTGCACTGGAGCCTCGATTGCCAGCAGCGCCTCAACGGGATCCCTGAAGAAATGGCGGTTGCCGCGTTTCGTATCGCTCAGGAGGCCGTCACCAATATTCTGCGTCACGCGCAGGCGAAAAACCTGCTGATACGCGTGCAGCGACTGCCCCAAGGACTGACGCTGATGATTACTGATGATGGTCAGGGATTTGCCCCTGCCGCCAACCCGGGGCGGGAAGGACAACGGGGCATGGCCGGGATGGCCGAACGTATCGAGCAATTGGGTGGCACTCTGAGCGTCACCAGTGAGCCGGGCAATGGCACTCGGATCGAAGCACTTTTCCCCTGGGCGCCCCGGGCACTCGAGCGGGCCAGTACGAATAAGGTTATGCGTTGACTTGTAACTTACTTCTGGTGGATGACCACTCGCTGATCAGGGCCGGCGTGCGCGCTCTGGTACTGGATATTCCCGGTTACGCAGTAATCGGCGAAGCCAATGACGGCTCGCAACTGCTCGAAATGGTTGAGCAATTGAGTCCCGACATCGTGCTTCTGGATATTTCCATGAAGGAAACCGGCGGCCTCCAAGCCCTGCAACGGCTCAAACGCGTGCGCCCACAAAGCAAAGTGCTGATCCTGTCGATGCACACCGATCCTTCATTGATCATGCAGGCGCTGGAATCCGGTGCCCACGGCTATCTGCTCAAAGACACCACAGCCACCGAGCTCGAACACGCGCTGGAAGCCTTGCGCAACGGCGAGCGTTATTTGAGTCCGGCGATCGCCCACACGGTGATTACCCAGGCGTTGACCCGTAATCAGAAGCAGCAACCGGAAGTCGCCGACTCGCATAATCTGACGGCGCGTCAGCTGGAAATTCTCCGTCTGATCGTGCGCGGCAAATCCACCCGGGAAATTGCCAACGGCCTCGGCCTGAGCATCAAGACCGTCGAGACCCACCGCTCGCAAATCATGAAACGCCTGCAAATCTACGATGTGGCAGGCCTGGTGCTGTTCGCCGTGCGCGAGCAGATCATCAGCCTTGATGATTGACCGAAGGTTTGCCGCTCAACAGTGGTGAACCCTCGGGCAAATGCACCTGCAACGCCGCCGGACGCGCTTCAAAGCGCATGTTGTCGCCCTCCAGCGGTTCGCCATCAAGATTGATATAAAGCCCCTCGGCCACCTTGATCTCGACCCACGGCAAACGGGTACGGACGAACATGTTGTCGATACCGAACCCGTCGCTCAGCAGATTCTTCAATGTACCGACCAACTCCTGTGGCGCCGGCAGGATACTGATATCCAGCATCCCATCGTCGACCAGAGCCTGCGGACACAGCACGTGCCCGCCGCCGGCCTGACGGCCGTTACCGATACCCAATGCCAGCAGTTCGCCACGCCAATGGAAATCCGGCCCTTGCAGTTCACCATAGGCGGCATGCAGCTCACTGAAGCGCGACAATCCGGTGAACAGGTAGGCAGCGCCACCCAGAACCTTCTTCAGGTCTTCGGAGGTGTTAGCGGTGACCTGACTGCCAAAACCACCCGTGGCCATATTGAGGAAAATCTGCCCGCCTACTTCGCCCAGATCGATATCCGATGGCGGTGTATCGAGCAGTTCAAGCGCGTCGGCCGGCTCGAGCGGGATACCCGCTGCGCGAGAAAAATCGTTGGCCGTACCCAGCGGCAGCAGCACCAGACTGGCCTTTTTGGGTTGCTGCGCAAGGGCTTCGGCGATGTCGCGCAAAGTGCCATCACCGCCGCCGGCAATGATTCGCGTGTACCCCGCCTCCAGCGCCTCCCCCACCAGACGCTGTGCATCGCCGGCTTCCCAGGTCAGTCGGACCGCCAGCTCCCAGCCTTTCTCACGCTTGGCCTCGACGGCCGCGCGTACGGACTCGTTGAGTGCCTGCTTGCCATGCAGAATCAATAGCGCCCTTTGCTCACTCATATCACTCACTCCGAAAATGGTTTGGGGTATGAGACATCTTGACCCTTCAAGCGCACAAAAAAGTCGCCGCAATCGCAATTAATTCAAACGTATGGCCACCGCGTCCTACAGGGCGGTATTTATTCTTACAAAAAATGCAGAAACGGCTTAATTGACCAGATTTCATGTGTAGTCCACCGTGTGTCGGCGCTATCAATCTGCAACCCAACAATACACAAGGATGTGCATGTAATGAGTGGATACACCCTGACGACTATCGACTATCAATCGGGTGACATCAGTTGCCAACGCCGACCCGCAGCAGAAGGCGGATGCTTTCATGCAGAGCATTGATGCCAAAAAACCTGTGAGCCCGGCCATACCCGCCAGTGACTGTCACATGTTGCATAAAACCGATACGAAAGGCCGCGCCAAAGCCACTGGAGACATTGATATGGAACCTCGATTTGCCGAGCTTGAAACCCACCTCAAGTACATTCGACGCGACATGGACGAAGTCAGAGGTGACGTCAAATCGATCAAGCATCGCCTTGCCTATGCGGCAGGGGCTACCGCTGTGGTATTGGGTTTACTGGGTTGGGTGGCCAACAGCCGATTTGACCAGCTCGTGACGCTCATAGGCTGAATGCCCGGAGTGCCGGCGCCGGCTGTTTTCCACCGGCGTGGCACTCACGGCGCCGATCTTCAACCGAGAAGATCACTTAACGGGATGAAACCGACCTCATCACCGGCCACCAGTGTTCTTCCCTCCAGTACCTCGACAAGACCATCGGCCCAGGCAGCACTGCGCAGGACACCGGAACTTTGATTGCGGTAAATGATTGCCTGCCCTTGCTCAAGACGGCCACGCAAATATTCCCGCCGATTGCCGGGCTGCGGCCAGTCGAACCCCGCAGGCACCTTGAACTTCAGCGGCTCGAGATCCTTCACACCTTGTCGGCGCAACAGATAAGGGCGAGTCAGCAAGGCGAAAGTCACCAGCGTCGAAGCCGGGTTTCCCGGCAAACCAATCACGGGCACATTGCGAAAATGGCCGACGGTCAATGGTTTGCCTGGCTTGATCGCCAGCTTCCACAACGCCAGCTCTCCTTCCTCCCGCAACGCGATGCCGAGGAAGTCGGCCTCTCCGACCGAAACGCCGCCAGTGGAGAGAATAAGGTCAACGTCCTGCAGTTCACCCAGGCGAGCTCGGGTCGTGGCCAGATCATCCGGAAGAATACCGGCATCGATCACCTCGCATCCAAGCCGCTGCAACCAGCTGCACAGCACCACGCGATTGCTGTTGTAGATCTGCCCCGGGCCCAGCGCCCGCCCCGGCTCGACCAGCTCATCACCGGTTGACAGCACCGCCACACGGACCTTGCGTATGACATCAAGCCCGGCATACCCCAACGACGCAGACAAACCCTGCTCGATCGGCCCCAGCCGGGTTCCAGCCTCGAGAATCAATTCACCGACCGTGGTCTCCTGACCTTGCGGGCGGATATTCTGCCCCGCCGCCATCGTCTCGATGAAACGTACGCGGCCATCGGCCTGGACCTCAGCGTTTTCCTGCATCTCGACGCAGTCCGCACCCGCTGGCACCGGCGCACCGGTAAAAATCCGCGCGCAGGTTCCCCGCTGCAAAGGCTCGGGCGCCTGACCGGCAAAAACCTTCTGGCTGACCGGCAACGGTTCGCCTGTCCAGTCGCCCAGGTTCAAGGCATAGCCATCCATAGCGCTGTTCGGCCAGGGTGGCAGATCCAGGGTCGAAATCAGATCCTCGGCCAGCACCCGCCCCTGAACCTCGGCCAGAGGCAAATACTCACGCTCGCTGACGGGCGAGGCTGCGGCCAGTTCCAGCAAGCGCGCCAACGCCGCCTCGACGGGCATCAGGCTAGCGGTCTTGCCCGGCTTACCCACGGGATTCACAAGGCGCCGCCTGTTTCAGATGCGTGACGAAATTGCACGGGCGGTGCCGGGCATCGAGCTGTTCGCCAAGAATGCCGTCCCAACCCGTACGTACTGCGTTGGTCGAGCCCGGCAAACAGCAAACCAGCGTACCGTTGGCTAGCCCGGCGAGGGCGCGCGATTGCACGGTCGAGGTGCCGATGTCGGCTACCGAAATCTGCCGGAACAGTTCGCCGAAACCATCCACTTGCTTGTCGAGCAGGCACGCTACCGCTTCTGGCGTGCTGTCGCGACCGGTGAAACCCGTGCCGCCAGTGATCAGCACCACCTGTACGACATCGTCGGCAATCCAGTTGGCGACTTGCGCACGAATTTTGTAGAGATCATCTTTGAGCAAAACCCGCTCCGCCAGATGGTGACCGGCCGCCGTCAAGCGGTCGACGAAGACCTGGCCTGAGGTATCGGTTTCCAGGGTGCGGGTATCACTGACAGTCAGTACCGCTATATTGAGCGGCACGAAAGGTACATCAGCCTTGGCTTTCATAGGCTCGTCCAGTTGTAGGAGAAACAGCCCGGTGTTATATCACAGCGCCCCATTTTTTCGCCGCCCCCGTGGAGAGCCGCCATGCCCCTGAATACGCAACTGCCACCCTGCTCCATTCTGCTTTTGGCAGGCGGACGCGGCCAACGCATGGGCGGGCAGGACAAAGGACTGGTGGAGTGGCTGGGCGAGCCTTTGATTGCACATTTGCAACGCAAGGTGCGAGCGCTGACTGACGACCTGATCATCTCGTGCAACCGCAATCGTGAACGCTATGCGCCGTTCGCCGATCAATTGGTCGTAGATGACCAAGGCGATTTCCCCGGACCACTGGCCGGTATCCGTGCGGGTCTGAAAGCCGCGCGCCACTCGCACCTGCTGGTCTTGCCGTGCGATGTTCCGCGGATTGACGCAACATTGCTGCAAGACATGCGCGAGACTGCCAGCCAGAATCCTGAAAAACCTTTAATGTTGCGCCATGATCAGCATTGGGAACCGCTATTGTGTGTGATTCCTGTCGCCCTTTTGCCGGCATTCGAAGAGGCCTGGAACGCCGGTGAGCGCAGCCCTGGCCGGGTAATGCGCAGGCTCGATGCCAGTGCACTGGAATGTCCTGACAATGACCCGCGGCTGGCGAACCTCAACACCCCCGAACTGTTAAATTCGCACAACACTGTGTCAGACTGACAGCACTCAAGGAACTCTCACGCCTTGTATACGTCTCAAGCTCAGTAACCAAAAGAATTCCCATTCGGAGACACACCCATGACTCAACGGACCCTCGCCACTTTCATGCTCGCACTGGGCCTGGCTACCCTCGCAGGTTGCTCGTCGCCTACAGTGATCACCTTGAATGACGGTCGCGAAATCCAGGCCGTCGACACCCCGAAATACGATGACGATTCGGGTTTCTACGAGTTCCAACAACTGGACGGCAAAGAAACTCGCATCAACAAGGATCAGGTTCGTACCGTTAAAGAGCTGTAAGCTCTGCGTCGACACCGGATACAGAAAAGCCCGCATTATTGCGGGCTTTTTCATGGGCGCTGGAAAGTGGACTGGCGCTTACCACTGCAGAGTGATGCGGCTCTCGAATTTACGCTCTTCACCCGTCACCGGATCGATAAATCGCAACCCCTGTGCAAGAAGCTTGAGCGGGTTGGCGTAATCATCCTCGACGTCTTTCAACACCTCAGGATAAAACGGATCGTTGCAGATGCTCGCGCCCAGTGCGGTCATATGCACGCGCAACTGATGCTTCTTGCCGGTCACCGGGAACAGACCGTAACGCCAGAGCTCGCCATTCTTTTCGCGAACTTCCACCGCCGTTTCGGTATTGCTGACACCCGGCCCTTCCTGCATGCGAAAGAACGGCTGACCATCGACCAATCGGCTTTTGTGGATCAGTGGAAAGTTCAGGTCGGGCAAGGCCTTGGCAATTGCCTCGTAGCGCTTGTCGATCTGCCGGGTCGGGAAGAGCGACTGGTAGGCGGAACGGGTTTGCGGATTGGCCGAAAAAATCACCAGCCCCGCAGTGTGCCGATCGATCCGGTGCAGCGGCACCAGATGTGGGTTGTCCAGCCGTCGAATCAAGCGGCGCAGCAAGGTTTGCTCGACATATTCACCGGCGGGTGTCACCGGCAGAAAATGCGGCTTGTCGGCTACCACCAGATGTTCATCGGCATAGAGGATCGACTCGACCACCGGAATCGGCTTTTCGTCCGGCACTTCGCGGAAATAGTGAATCCGCAAACCTTCCCTGTACGGCAGATCCAGCGAGATCGGCTGGCCCTGAGCATCCAGAACCCGACCGCGGGCAATGCGGTCCAGCCATTGCTCGCGACCAATGGCACTGAAATGCTCGCACAGGCAATCGAATACGGTCAGCCAGGCACCGGCCGGCAGATAAAGTGTGCTGGCCTGATTCTGAGCAGCATGGAAAGTAGATGTGGACATACGGGAATTCGAATCCTCAAGGCAGACCGGCATTATCCAACACCGGCGGAAACGAACCTAGCGCGAATCCTCAGGCGGAAATCGATTTGAGCGCCGCGGCCTCGGTGAACTCCTTGAGCCAGCGCAGCACATCGACGGCTTCCCAGCGGCCCGGGTCATACAAGGCGTAGAGCAAACCCTGGTAGCCGACCACATCGAGTTGCCGATGGTAACCGGCACGCTGGAAAAGCGCCTCGATCTCGGCGAAACAAGTGTTGAAATGCAGCTTGTTGAATGGCGTCTTGCCTTCCGTGACCAGCCCGTCCAGGCGCAATTCGAGGACGGCCTCGCGCACCACGTCAACCGACATCCGGTTCACGCTGTTTTTCAACTGTTCGACATTCACCACGGTTCATCCCTCTGACGCAATCACTGTATGAACATACAGTAACCGAATAAACCGGGAAGTGCCAAGGGAAGGATGTGCAATGACGACCAGCGGGGCAACGTTGCGAAAGCCGCTCAGCGCAGGAACGCCACGACCTGATCGGCACTGAACGGCCAATCCAGTTCCGCTCCGGTATCAACCCGACGCAGCACCGGGATGCGCAGGCTGTAAGCCTCGAACCAGCTCTCGTCGTCAGCGATGTCGAGCAGTTCGACCAGCAGACCATGCTCGACAAAAGGCATTAGTTCGGCTTCAGCAACCTCACAGAGATGACACCCCAAGGTGCCGAACAGCTGACATTCAGGAAGCATGTGCGCTCAACCGACAATTTATCCGCCTATTCTAGGCCCGCCCTCGAAAACCGTCGAGCCGCTACCGCCCAAAGGTTTCACACGCAAAACGCTGACGCAAATCAGTTGGCACAAATGGCAAATACGCAATCCTCCCGGACTTTTTGCTTCTACGCTTGAGAAGCCTGAGCCTGACATCGGAGTGTCCAGTGTTTGCCAATCTGTTGATCATCCTCGCCTCGTCCCTCGTGGTGATTGCCCTGTTCCGGCGCCTGCGCCTGCCACCGGTTCTGGGTTACCTGTGCGTCGGACTGCTGGTCGGGCCGAGCGCCTTCGACTGGGTCAACGAAAGTGAACATCTGCCCGATGTGGCAGAGCTGGGCGTGGTGTTCCTGCTGTTTTCGCTTGGGTTGGAGTTCTCCCTGTCGAAGATGATTGCATTGCGTCAGGTGGTATTTCGCCTGGGCAGTCAGCAGGTATTGATCAGCACGGCGCTGCTGGGCTCGGTGCTGATGTTGCTGGGCATGCCGCTGACGCCTGCGCTGTTGCTCGGCGCGGGGCTGTCGTTGTCATCCACGGCCATCGTTACCAAAGAGTTGGGCAGCCTTGGCGAGGTGTTCAGCAGTCACGGCCAGAATGCGGTCGGCGTTTTACTGTTTCAGGACGTCGTCGCCGTATTGCTGCTGACGCTGGTCCCGGTGTTTGCCGGCAGCAGCGATCAGGCCTGGTATTGGGCCCTGCCGCTGACCCTGGCAAAAACCGTGGTGTTGTTTGTCGGTCTGCTACTGGCCAGTCGCTGGTTGTTGCCACGGCTGTTCCATGAAGTCGCTGCGTCGCGCTCGGCGGAATTGTTCGTGCTGCTGGCGCTGGTGATCGTGCTGCTGACAGCATGGCTCACGCATTTGCTGGGCTTGTCGCCTGCTCTGGGGGCTTTCCTTGCCGGCATGTTGCTCGGTGAAAGCCATTATCGGCATCAGATCGAGGCTGACATTCGGCCGTTCCGCGACATTCTGCTTGGCGTGTTTTTTGTCAGCATCGGCATGCTGATCGATCTGCAATTGTTCGTCAGCCACAGCCTGCTGATCCTCGGCCTCACGTTGGGACTGATGATCATCAAGGGCATCGTCGTCACGCTGCTGGTGAAGTGGCGCGGCAATGACAGTGAAACGGCATGGCGCAGCGGCCTGGCCTTGGCGCAGGGTGGCGAATTCTGTTTTGCATTGATGGCGCAGATGCAGCAAAACCGCTTGATGCCTGACCAACTGGGCGCTCTGCTGCTCGCAGCAACCTTCTGTTCGATGCTGCTGACCCCGTTGTTATTGCGCGCCGCGCCACGCATCGCCGCAGCCCTGCACCGCAAGCCCAATCAAGAGGCGCAGATCGAACAGATCAGCGCACTCAACGCTGGCCTCGATAAGCATGTGGTGATTTGCGGATACGGCCGGGTCGGCCAGTCCATCGGCCGTTTCATGCGCAACGCCAGGCAACCTTTCATTGCGCTGGACAATGACCCGGTGCGTGTACAGGAAGCCGCCTCGAGCGAAAGCGACGTACATTACGGCGACTCGTCACGCGGCGATCTGCTGACTGCGGTCGGCCTGTTGCGCGCAAAGTTACTGGTGATCGCCGTCGACCAGAGTGATGTGGCCCTGCGCATTCTCAAGGAGGCGCGTCATCTCCATGCGCACGTGCCGATTCTGGTGCGCACTCGCGACGACAGCCAATGGGCCGAGCTGAAAGCCGCCGGCGCCACCGAAGTGGTGCCGGAACTGTTGGAGTCGAGCCTGATGCTCGCCTCTCACGCCCTGATCATGCTCGGGCTGCCAGCGCATCAGGTGCAGGAAAAAGTCGATCAGGTGCGTATCGATCGCTATCGCCTGCTGCACGGCTTTTACCCGGGCGCAGTCGATGAAGAGACCTAATCCTGGCTCACCGCGCCGATCTTGTGCAGCGACAGATCGGCGCCGTAATACTCTTGTTCCTGACTCAGGCGCAGCCCGTGCAGCGCCTTGATTGTGCCGTACACAACGAACCCGCCGAGCAGCGCCACCGCAACGCCCAGCGCGGTGCCGATAAACTGGCTGATCAGGCTGACGCCGCCGATTCCACCCAGCACAGTCTGGCCGAAAATACCGCAGGCAACCCCACCCCATACGCCGCACAAACCGTGCAACGGCCAGACACCCAGCACATCGTCGATGCGCCATTTGACCTGCGCAGCGGTAAAGCACCAGACGAACAATGCGCCGGCAATCGCCCCGGTCACCAATGCGCCGACCGGGTGCATCAAATCAGAACCGGCGCAGACCGCCACCAGGCCAGCCAACGGGCCGTTGTGCAGAAAGCCCGGGTCATTGCGCCCGACGAGCAAAGCCGCCATGGTGCCGCCGACCATCGCCATCAACGAGTTAACCGCGACGAGACCACTGACGCCTTGCAGCGTCTGTGCACTCATCACGTTGAAGCCGAACCAGCCGACAATCAGAATCCACGAACCGAGCGCCAGAAACGGAATGCTCGATGGCGCGAATGCAACCAGTCGCCCATCGCGATAACGGCCGTTGCGCGGGCCCAGCAAAAGCACGGCGGCCAGCGCCAGCCAGCCGCCCATGGCATGCACCACGACGGATCCGGCGAAATCATGAAACGCGGCACCAAATTGCGACGCCAGCCAGGCCTGCAAGCCATAGTTGCCATTCCAGATCATGCCCTCAAAAAACGGGTAGATGAACGCCACGATCAGCGCCGTGGCGCACAACTGCGGAACGAAGCGCGCACGTTCGGCAATGCCGCCGGAAATGATCGCTGGAATAGCCGCAGCAAAGGTCAACAGGAAGAAAAACTTCACCAACCCGTAACCATGATCGGCACTCAGCACAGCAGCAGGCTGCATGAACGTCACGCCGTAGGAGATCCAATAGCCTATAAAGAAATAGGCCAGCGTCGAGACGGCGAAATCACTGAGGATTTTCGACAATGCGTTGACCTGGTTCTTTTGCCGGACGGTTCCGACCTCCAGAAAGGCGAAGCCGGCGTGCATTGCCAGGACCATTACCGCGCCGATCAGAATGAACAACGTATTGGAGCTGTGAACCAGCGTGTCCACAGCGCTTTGCAGATTTTCCATGAATAGGCAGACCTGGAGGCTAAAAAGGCACCAAAGCGGTTCGTGCGCACATTTCATGCACCAAGTTGCGACCGCGCAGTCACCGATCGGGGTTTCGGCTGAACCGCTTTGGCGCACAAGGTCGATGTGCTGACACCCACCGCAATATTTGAGTTAAGGTTTTTCCTGCATACGCGCCCGGCAACAGCGCACGGCGTGCGGGCGACGCACCACGACACAGCAAAAGTTGTACCAGTCATTTGTACTGAACCTTCACGCAAGGCTCATACTCGAACGCTTCAGACGCCAATTACGGAGATCCACCCATGGCCAGCATCAAGGCAAAGACTGCTCAAGAAATCCTCATGAACGACTTCCAGACACTGGTCGCCGACACCGAGCGTTTGCTCGAGCACACCGCCACCCTGGCCGGCGATCAGGCAGATGAACTGCGCGGACAGATTCACGACAGTCTGCTGCGCGCCCGGGAAACCTTGAAGTTGACTGAAGACACCTTGCGCGAGCGCGGTCAGGCTGCCGTCAGCGCCACTGAAGATTATGTGTCGGCCAACCCATGGCAATCGGTCGGCATTGCAGCGGGCGTTGGCTTTCTGATTGGCCTGCTGGCCACTCGGCGCTGAATCATGTCGATCGGTGAATCCGGCCCGACTGCGGGCACCGCCTCCTCCACCCGGCGCCTGGGCGCAGCCGTTCTCGGTCTGCTGCACAGCCATGTCGAATTGTTCGGCATCGAATTGCAGGAGCAAAAATCACGAACCGTCAGCCTGTTGCTGTTCGCAGGCTTGGCTCTGGTGTTTGCTCTGTTGTTGCTGGTGGGTTTATCGACACTGGTCATGATCATCTTCTGGGACACTTATCGCCTTGCCGCGATCATCGGCTTGTGCGTCTTTTATACCCTGGCTTCGATCTTCTGCGGGCTGCGCCTCAAGGCCGCGATTTTCGATGAGTCCTCGCCCTTCCACGGCACGCTCGAAGAGCTCGCCAACGACCGGGAGCGCCTGCTGCCATGAGCCTGCCCGAACTTCCACACAACAGCTCGCGGCGGGAAATGCGCAAGGCGTTGATCCGCTTGCGCATGGAAATGCATCGCCAGGAAATCCGTCATGAAGCCGGACAAGTGCTGCAACCCTTGCAGCGCGTGCGTGGCATGACGCAAAACCTGCACGACGGTTTTGGCATCAAACACGCGCCGTTGTGGGGCGTGGCAGCAGTCACGCTATTGGGTTTTCTGACCGGCAAAGGCGCAAAAAGCGGCGGCGTCGGCGGTCTGACCCGGTTGATTCGCCTGGGCACCAGCCTCGGCCCATTGATCAAACTGGTGATGCAGAACTCAAGCAAGCGCTAAGCCGATATATCTGGCTACATTCTTGCACTGTCGCAGGGATGAACCTCTTTACCCGGAGGTTCAATCCCGCGCGCCTACCCGGTCGGCGGGGTTCAATCAGAACAAGAACGACTAAGGAGGCTCCGTGATCGACGGGCAACCGCTCGCCTGCTTTCAGCCTTTCATCGATACCGCCACCGGACGTATTGCAGGCGTCGAAGCATGGGGCCGCCTGCGCCAGAATGACGGTCAACTGACGTCAGTCGGGCCGCTGTTCGCCGACCCGCGCCTGCCAGCCATTGCCTTGCGCCGCCTCGACCGGCAGATCCGTGACAATGCCCTGAGCCGTCTGCATGAAGCGCCGGCAGACTGGTTTCTCAGCCTGAACATGTCGCCGCGCTGGATCAGCCGTCTGCGCCCGGACCAGGCATTGCCCAGCCTTAAACAATTGGCGCGACACCATGTCGATCCGCAACGCATTGTGTTTGAAATCACTGAACTGGGCGGGAACGGCCAACGTCTGGCCGAAGTCGTTGCGCGTTATCGCGACGCTGGCGCGAGAATCGCCATTGACGATTTCGGCGCGGGCTATTCACAACTTGATCGCGTACTGGCGCTGCAACCGGACATCCTCAAACTCGACATGCGCCTGTTCCAGGCAGCCGCCCTTGGCGGGCCGAGCAGTGAGGTGGTCAAGGCACTCGCGCAGATGGCCGAGAAAACCGGCTGCTGGATCATTGCCGAAGGGGTCGAGACCGATGCCCAGCTGAATTTCGCCCTCGAGTGCGGATCGCGTTACGTGCAGGGTTTTCTCTTCGCCCGCGCGCAGGAAGCGTTCTTTGCCACCGATACTTTCGTGCCGCGCTTCGCCGAACTGCGCCAGCGCTACGTGCAACAAAAACTCGCCGAGCGCGGGCGCTTGATGCAGATGCGCCAGCAACTCGGCGAATTGATGGCCATCCTGCAAGGCTGGGCCGGGGCACACGCACCGCTCAGCGCACTGCCGCAACTGGAAGCCTTTCCCTGGCTGCTGCGCTTTTATCAGTGCGACCGGCATGGCACGCAGCTAACCCCCAACCTCGAATGGCGGCACAACGGCTGGGTCGCCGATAACCGCTACCTGGGCCACAACTGGTCGTGGCGTCCGTACTTCTATCACCTGCTCGCCGAAGGCTGGGAGGAGCGGCGCCTGACTTTGTCCAACACCTACCGTGACGCCACCAGCAATCAGTATTGCCTGACGGCCGGGCAGTTTTTCGACAACGGCGAGCGGCTATTGTTGATCGACATTGATGCGGCGGGGTTGTAGTTCCGCTTGCAGGCATGCGCACGAACCGGGAAGCTAGGGCAACAGTCATCCTGACGGAGAGAATCAGCCTTGGATTGGCAAACCCTGCTCAACCGCGAACGCCTCGGCAAGCCGCTGCACAGCCCGCAAGAACTCGGCCGCAGCCCTTTCCACAAAGACCACGACCGCATCATCTTCTCCGGCGCCTTCCGCCGCTTGGGGCGCAAGACCCAAGTGCACCCGGTGTCGAGCAACGACCATATTCACACGCGTCTGACCCACTCGCTGGAAGTCAGTTGCGTGGGCCGCTCGCTGGGCATGCGTGTCGGCGAAACCCTGCGCAGCGCCCTGCCCGACTGGTGCGACCCGAGTGATCTGGGCATGGTGGTGCAATCGGCATGTCTGGCCCATGACATCGGCAACCCGCCCTTCGGACATTCCGGTGAAGATGCCATTCGTCACTGGTTCCAACAGGCTGCCGGGCGTGGCTGGCTGGATGCAATGAGCGAAGCCGAGCGCGGTGACTTCCTCAATTTCGAAGGCAATGCCCAAGGCTTTCGGGTACTGACGCAGCTGGAATATCACCAGTTCGACGGCGGCACTCGCCTGACCTACGCGACCCTCGGCACCTACCTGAAGTATCCGTGGACGGCCCGTCACGCTGACTCGCTCGGTTACAAGAAGCACAAGTTCGGCTGCTATCAGAGCGAACTGCCGCTGCTCGAGCAAATCGCCCACAAGCTGGGTCTGCCACAGCTGGAAGACCAGCGCTGGGCGCGCCATCCGCTGGTTTATCTGATGGAAGCCGCCGACGACATCTGCTACGCGCTGATCGATCTGGAAGACGGTCTGGAGATGGAGTTGCTCGAATACGCCGAAGTAGAGTCGCTACTGCTCGGTCTGGTCGGCGATGACCTCCCGGAGACTTACCGCCAGCTCGGTCCGCAGGACTCACGCCGGCGCAAACTGGCGATTCTGCGCGGCAAAGCCATCGAGCATTTGACCAATGCGGCAGCGCGAGCATTCGTCGAGCAGCAGGAGGCATTGCTCGCCGGCACCCTGCAAGGCGATCTGGTGGAGCACATGCACGGTCCGGCCAAACGCTGCGTGTTGAACGCCAAGGACATTGCCCGCAAGAAAATCTTTCAGGATAAACGCAAGACTCTGCATGAAATCGGTGCCTACACCACGCTGGAGATCCTCCTCAACGCGTTTTGCGGTGCGGCACTCGAGCAGCACAATGGCCGCACGCCGTCGTTCAAGAGCCGACGAATCCTCGACCTGCTGGGAAACAATGCACCTGACCCGCATGGGCCTCTGCACGCGTCCTTTCTGCGCATGATCGATTTCATCGCCGGCATGACCGACAGTTACGCCAGCGACATGGCGCTGGAAATGACCGGTCGCTCCAGTCACTGACGTGTTCGTCTCAACCGGTCAGCCTGCGTGGCCGGTTGAGTGCGGGCATGGTGAGCAGCCATCGGCCCCTTATGAGGCTAATAAATCTTTAAAATATTTCCCGAAACATTAATAAACATTAATCCGGTATTGTTGAAACAACTTAAACGCTCCGACAAACATACACCCCTCACTTCCTAACACCGCACCTAGTTCAACCGTAGTCGAATTCCCTTTAGTGTGTAGGAATAATCCTATATTGCCGCTGGAGCCCCCTCAGCTCATGCGAGCGCTCATCCATCTGAGCTAAGGTGCGCGCTTTATTCGCGTACGTATGGGATTTGATTATGAACTCCGTTTTTATTGTCGATGATCACCCCGTCATCCGACTTGCCGTTCGAATGCTGCTGGAGCACGAAGGCTACAAGGTCGTCGGCGAAACCGATAATGGGGTCGATGCCATGCAAATGGTCCGCGAATGCATGCCCGATCTGGTCATCCTTGATATCAGCATCCCCAAGCTCGATGGCCTGGAGGTTCTCGCCCGTTTCAACGCCATGAGCACCCCGCTCAAGACTCTCGTACTGACCGCACAATGCCCGACACTCTTCGGTATTCGCTGCATGCAATCCGGTGCATCCGGTTACGTGTGCAAGGAAGAAGACCTCAGCGAACTGGTGAGCGCCATCAAGGCCGTTCTCTCCGGTTATAACTATTTCCCCAGCCAGGCACTCAATCCTGTCCGCAGCGACGATATCCGTTATGCCGAACTTGAGCTGTTCAAATCCGTCAATGACCGCGAACTAATGGTCTTGCAGTTATTTGCCCAAGGACGCACTAACAAGGAAATCGCCAAAGGCATGTTCCTCAGTAACAAGACCGTCAGTACTTACAAAAAACGCCTGATGCAAAAACTCAAAGCCAAGTCCCTGGTGGAACTTATCGAGATGGCCAAACGTAACGCGTTAGTGTGAGAGCCCGCATGCCCATTCGCTTTGTCCATGTTGCCGGGTTTATTGCCGGCCTGTTCCTGAGCACCCAGGTTCTGGCCTCCCTTCTCGCCCCGCAAAGCTATGTCCTGCGTAGCCGGTCGACGTTCGAATTGATGGCCTTGCCTCTGGATGCCTCACAACGGCAATGGTTGCAGGGACGACATGAACTGGTATTGGGCACCTCCGCCCCGGACTATCCGCCGTTCGACATGACGGCCAGCGGACGCGACTACGAGGGTTTTACGGCGGACTACGCTGGTTTTCTCGGCCAGGCCACGGGCCTGCAAGTGCGCATCGAGCGCTTCGCCTCCCGGGACGCGGCCCTGAAGGCGCTGCTGGCGGGTCAGGTCGATATGCTCGGCAGCGCCAACGGATTCGAAGCAAGCAACCCCGACATCGTGCTTTCCATCCCCTACGCCATTGATCAACCAGTGCTGGTGACCCGAGAGGATGAGACTCGCTCGCTGACCGAAGGGCTGGCCGGATTGCGTCTGAGCATGGTCTATCACTATTTGCCAAAGGAAGAAGTCAAGGCTCTTTACCCCAAGGCCATCCTCACCTCCTACCCGTCCTATCAGAATGCAATCAACGCGGTCGCGTTCGACCAGGCCGATGTGTTTCTCGGTGACACCATTTCCACTCACTACATGATCAACAAGGGTTACCTGAACAACATTCGCATGGCCAACTTCGGCAAACAGGAAGCCCATGGCTTCAGCTTTGCCGTACACACCGGCAACGCACAACTGCTGAGCATCATCAACACCGTGCTCAATGCTGTTCCGCGCAGTGAGCGCGACAGTATCGCCAAACGCTGGAGTGCCGGCAGCGACATTCTGTTGACCGACCAGAAGTTGCAATTGACCCGTCATGAGGAAGAATGGCTCAAACAGCACCCGGTTATTCGAGTGGTGGTGAACGACGCCCTCGCTCCGCTGACATTCTTCGACAGCGACGGCAATTTCCGTGGCATCACCGCCGATCTGCTGGAACTGCTGCGCTTGCGCACCGGATTACGCTTCGAAATTCGCCGCAGCCGCAGCGATGACGCAATGATTGAACAGATCAGCCAGCATCAGGCCGATCTGATCGCCGCCCTGCTACCGAGTCCGCAACGTGAGAAAGACCTGCAATTCAGCCGCCCATACCTGGAAAACTCCTATGTTCTGCTGACGCGCAAAGCCGCTGACAGCCCTTCTCATCTGAGCCAGCTCAAAGATAAATACCTGGCGATCGCCCAAGGCAGTCCCTTGACCGATTATCTGCGCCGCGAGTTTCCGCACATCGACGTCATTGAAACATCCGATACCTTCAGTGCCGCGACCTTGCTCGCCGAGGGCAAGGTTGACGGTGCCGTCAGCTCGCTGGTGATTGCCAACTATCTGATTTCATCGCGCATCTTCGAACACCCATTGCAGATCACCACCACCCTGGGCACACGTCAGGCGGCTTTTTCACTGGCCATTGCGCGAGGCAACACCGAGCTGGGATCAATCCTCGACAAGGCGCTGCTGAGCATCACGCCCGAAGAACTGGGCGTGATCAATAGTCGCTGGCGGGGTTTCTCGACAGCGGCGCAAAGCAACTGGCGTCATTACCAGCGCCTGTTCTATCAGTTGATTGGCGTTGCCTGCCTGCTCCTGTTGCTGTCACTGCTCTGGAACGCCTACATGCGTCGGCAGATCAAACAACGCAAGATGGCCGAACGGGCCTTGAATGATCAGTTCGAATTCATGAGTTCGCTGGTCAACGGCACGCCCCATCCCATCTATGTGCGTGATTGTCAGGGTTTGCTGCAGAGCTGTAACGACAGCTACCTTGATGCGTTCAATGCCAAACGCGAAGACGTCATCGGCAAAAGTGTCATGCAGGGCACACTGAGCAACGCTTTCGAAGCCCAGACATACCAGGCGGATTACCAACGGGTGGTGGCTGAAGGCAGGCCGTTGGTGCTTGATCGTCCGTTGCATATCGGTAACCGACGCTTGACGATCTATCACTGGATATTGCCCTACCGTGATTCCAGCGGCGAAGTCAAAGGCATCATCGGTGGCTGGATCGACATCAGCGAGCGCCGCCAACTGTTCGATGAGCTGCGCTTGGCCAAGGAACAGGCCGATGATGCCAACCGTGCCAAAAGTACCTTTCTGGCGACCATGAGCCACGAGATCCGCACGCCGATGAATGCGGTAATCGGCATGCTCGAACTGACTCTCAAGCGCATGAACCCGCAGCATCCGGACCGCTCGTCCATCGACACCGCTTACCACTCGGCAAAGGATCTGCTGGGACTGATCGGCGACATCCTCGATATCGCCAGAATCGAGTCCGGCCGCCTGAGCCTGAGCCCGGAACGGGTCAACCTTGTTGAAACGGTGGCGTCGGTGGTGAGAATCTTCGATGGCCTGGCCCGACAGAAAAACCTGCCCCTGACACTGAGCGTCAATCCACCGGAACTGGACGTCGATGTACAGCTGGATCCGTTGCGCTTCAAGCAGGTGCTGTCGAACCTGATAAGCAACGCCATCAAGTTCACCGAATGCGGGCGCATTCGTATCAACCTCGACATACTGCCCGGTGGCACGCCCGAGCACTCACTGGTCCAGTTGACGATTCAGGATACCGGTGTCGGCATCAGCGCCGAAGACCAGCAACGACTGTTCGAACCATTTTCCCAGGCCGACAACGCTCAACAGCAAACCCGTGGCGGCGCAGGCCTGGGTTTGTTCATCAGTCGCAGCCTCTGCGAAATGATGGGTGGCCGGTTGCAATTGTGCAGTCAGCCCGGCATCGGCACCCAGGTCTGCCTGTCCATGCCACTACAGACGCTACCCAGTGAAGTGAGCACCGCTCGGCGCGAGCCGCCGATCCGGATGGCTTTTGCGCCGTTGAACATATTGGTGGTCGATGACCATCCGGCCAATCGTCTATTGATGTGCCAGCAACTGGAGTTCCTTGGACACCGTTTCAGTCTGGCCGAAGAGGGTCAAAGCGGACTGGAGAAATGGCAGACCGGCGAATTCGATCTGGTCATCGCCGACTGCAATATGCCGGTCATGAATGGCTATGAACTGACCCGGGCGATTCGCCAGCAGGAGCATCTGACAGGGAAACCACCGTGTACCGTACTGGGCTTCACGGCCAACGCCCAACCTGAGGAGATCCAGCGCTGCAAACAGGCTGGCATGAACGACTGCCTGTTCAAACCACTGAGCCTCAGCGCGCTGAGCCAATGGGTCAACGAACTGAAACCGGCCTTCCCGGCGCCGACCTTCAACCTTGAAGGTCTCAGTCAGCTAACGGGTGAGAGTCCTGTGCAGATCCAGCGTTTGCTCCACGAACTGCTCAACAGCAGCCGGCTGGATCGCCAGGAACTGCTGGCCTTGTCGCCGCACACAGACCGCGAAGCGTTGATCGTGACGGCACACAAGATCAAGGGCGCCGCGCGGATCGCTCAGGCGTCGCGCCTGATTACCTGTTGCGAAGCACTGGAGCAGGCCTGTGTACAAATGCAGACCGCACCGATCATCGCTCAGCGCTGCGAAGCCACCGACGCGGCCATGGTTGAACTGGAGCAGGCACTGCAGCAACAGCTGGAACAGAACCGTAAAAGCAGAATGACCGAGCCTTAACTATGCTTGGGCGCTGAGCAGTGTGTTTATTCCCCATGGAGAGTCAGCAATGCCCAGCCCACTGCGCACGGATCAACGCCGGTTCCCTCTGCACGTGCATATCAGCGTGATGTTCACCTTCCTGATGTTGCTGACTGCAGTGGTGCTGGGGCTGTTCAATTACAGCCAGACGACCCGCATCATTCTTTCGAGCAGTGAGCATCTGTTCAATCGCATCGAACAGGACGTGCGCCTGGATCTGCACGCCACCTACCAGCCGATACGCCACTTGCTGAGCCTGCTGGCAGACAACCCCGCCGCCCAGGCACCTGATCTGCAACAGCGCCTGGCTCTACTCAAACCTTTCAGCCAGTCACTCAAGGACAACCCTGACCTCGCCTCGCTTTACCTCGGCTTCGGCAATGGCGATTTTTTCATGGTGCGGGCCTTGCGCAGCGAAGCCCTGAAGACCCAACTCAAGGCGCCGCCGGCAGCGGCTTATCAAATCTGGAGCATTGAGCGCGACGGCGGTGCAGGCTCGCGTTCACAGTCATTGTTTTTCGATCAGGGTCTGTCGCTCCTTGCCCGCCAGGACAACCCCGATGACCGTTACGATCCGCGTAACCGGGCGTGGTACAGCAATGCACGAGAAAGTGGCGACCAGATCACCACCGAACCTTATGTATTTTTCTCCACTCACAATGTCGGTACCACTCTGGCCCGGCGCAGCGGTGACACGACAGTCATCGGCGCTGACCTGACTCTCGCCGCACTCTCGGCGACGCTGATCAAGCATGTAGTGACGCCGGCCACCGAGATCGTCCTGTTTGATGCCGAGGGCAACGCCGTGGCCTGGCCGGACAGCCGTCGACTGATCGTCGACGACCGCACCGCGCGCCTGGCCAAGGCTGCGGACTTGAGCCCGCGCCTGCACGCCTTGTTGTCCGGCGAGCATCAAGGCAATCGCATAAAAGTCGATGGCCGCCAATGGATCGTTGCCCGCAGCAGCATGCAGGAAGGCGGACCGCAAGGCCTGCAAATGGCCTTGCTGGTGCCAGAGGATGAATTGCTCGTCGACGCTTACCGCATGCGCTGGCAAGGTGCGCTGATAACGCTGGCAACCTTGCTGTTGTGCCTTCCATTGGGCTGGCTGATTTCGCGCACGCTGGTCAAACCCTTGCACGCCTTGGTCAAGGAAGCCGATGCGATCCGCAGTTTCGATTTCAATTTCCCGGTGACCCGGCGCTCGCCCGTGCTGGAAGTTGACCAACTGAGCCTGTCTATGGCGCGCATGAAGGACACCTTGGCGAGCTTCTTTCGCATCACCGACAGTCTGTGCGCCGAAACCCGGTTCGCGCCGTTACTGCAACGGGTACTGTTCGAGACGGTGCAGATCGCTCAGGCGCAGGCAGGTCTTATTTACCTGCGCGAGAGCGATGGCAGCCGCATGGAGCCTTACGGTTTGGTGATCGATGGCGCCTCGCAAACCCTGGAAACATTCGATATTCAGGGGCACGACCTGCAAACGAATCAGGGGCCGGCATGGTTCGAGCAATTGGTGCACGCCGACAATGTGGTGAGCAATTTCGGCTTTGAACAGGCCAGGGATCTGCAAAAGGTATTGCTGGCGATGACTTCACCGCGCGTGCATCTGATCGGTATACGCCTGCGCAACCGCCACAACGAAACCATTGGCTTGCTGATTCTGCTGGTCAATGACAGCGGCACTCCTGCCGATCTGGACAAACTGCGCCCCGATCGCATCGCCTTCCTGCAAGCGGTATCCGGCGCTGCAGCAGTGAGTATTGAAAGCCAGCGCCTGCAGGCGAAACAGAAACAGCTGCTGGACGCTTTCATTCAATTGCTCGCCGGGGCAATCGATGCCAAAAGTCCGTACACCGGCGGCCACTGTCAGCGCGTGCCGGAGCTGACCCTGATGCTCGCCCAAGCCGCAGCAGCCAGCCAGGCACCGGCGTTCAGTGCCTACCAGCCCACCGAGGATGACTGGGAGGCGCTACACATCGCGGCGTGGCTGCACGATTGCGGCAAGGTCACGACACCGGAGTACGTGGTCGACAAAGCCACCAAACTGGAAACACTCAACGACCGTATCCACGAGATTCGCACCCGCTTCGAGGTGCTCAAGCGCGATGCCTGGGTCGATTATTGGCAAGCGCTGGCAAAGGGCGGTGACGAAGCAGCATTGGGCGACCTGCGTGATGCCACTCTGGCTGCGCTGGACGCAGACTTCGCCTTCGTTGCACGTTGCAATCTGGGCGGTGAGGCCATGGCCGAAGCAGATCTGCAACGCCTTGATGAGCTCGCCCGACGAACCTGGACGCGCACACTGGATGATCGATTGGGCGTTTCCTGGGACGAAAACCGCCGTCAGGCACGCACGCCTGCGCCGACGCTGCCGATCAGCGAGCCCCTGCTGGCGGACAAACCGGAACATTTATTTGAACGAGACAGGAACGAACTGATACCCGAAGACAATCCATGGGGTTTCAAGCTGGATGTGCCACGCTATAAATACAATCGCGGCGAGTTGTACAACCTGAGCATCACCCGCGGTACGCTGACCCGCGAGGAGCGCTACATCATCAATCACCACATGGTGCAAACGATCATGATGCTCAGTCACCTGCCCTTCCCCGGGCACCTCGACAGCATCGCCGAAATCGCTGGCGGTCATCATGAAAAAATGGACGGTTCCGGTTACCCGAAACGCTTGAAACGCGAAGAAATGAGCCTGCCGGCACGGATGATGGCGATTGCCGATATTTTCGAGGCGCTGACGGCAGCCGACCGTCCCTACAAAAAGGCCAAATCGCTGAGCGAGGCATTGGGAATCATGGCGACGATGTGCCGCGAGGCGCACATCGATGCACAGCTGTTTGGATTATTCGTCAACGAAGGCGTGTACCTGCAATACGCCGCACGTTTTCTCGACCCACAGCAAATCGACACCGTGGATCCGGCCAGCCTGTTGCACAAGGCTGGCCTCACCACATGATCAGCAGTCGGTCAGACGCAGGAAGATCGACGCCAATTGCTCGATACCGGCCTGATCATCGGCGCCGAAACGCGCAAGTTTCGGGCTGTCCAGATCGAGAACACCGATCAGGCGCCCGTCCTTGACCAAAGGCACCACCAACTCACTGTTCGACGCGCTGTCGCAGGCGATATGCCCGGGAAACGCGTGCACATCTTCGACTCGCTGAGTTTGCAGAGTGGCTGCCGCCGCGCCGCACACACCACGACCGAATGGAATACGCACACAGGCGATTTGCCCCTGGAACGGGCCGAGCACCAATTCTTCGTTGCGATTGAGATAGAAACCGGCCCAGTTCAGATCATCGAGCTGGTTGAACAGGAACGCCGAAAACTGCGCGGCGTTGGCGATGAAATCGCGCTCGTCAGCCAGCAGCGACTCCAGTTGAGCGACCAACATGCCATAGCCTTCGAGGCCTTGGCCGCTTTGTTGCAAATCAATCATGCCTTGTGCTCCAACAATTTCAGTCCCACCCAGTATCGGGCGAATTGATACGCGCAACGTCCATTGCGATTACCGCGGCCGGTGGCCCAGCGCACGGCAAGGATGTCCAGTTCTTCGTCGCGCTGCCAGCTCAAGCCGGCCCTGGCGGCCAGTTGGCCGATCCAGTGTTCGACGACGTCGAGGAAGTGTTCCTGGGTAAAAGGGTAGAACGACAGCCACAAGCCAAATCGGTCCGACAGTGCGATCTTGTCTTCGACCGCTTCGCTTGGGTGCAGCTCGCCATCGACGCGTTTCCAGTTCTCGTTGTCGCTTTCCTTTTCAGGCACCAGGTGGCGACGGTTGGAGGTCGCGTAGAGCAAGACGTTATCCGGTGCCTGCTCCAGAGAACCGTCGAGCACGCTTTTAAGGACCCGGTAATCGCCTTCACCGGACTCGAACGACAAATCATCACAAAACAGCACGAAGCGTTGTGGCAGTTTACCGATCTGTTCGACCACGCGGGGCAGGTCAGCCAGATGGTCGCGCTCGATTTCGATAAGACGCAAGCCGGCATTGGCGTGTTCCGCGAGCAGCGCCCGTACCAGCGAGGATTTGCCGGTGCCGCGCGAGCCCCAGAGCAACGCATGGTTAGCCGGCATGCCGTCGAGGAATTGCTGGGTATTGCGCCCCAGTTGCTCGAGTTGACGGTCGACGCCAATCAGGTCGGACAGGCGCATGTCGAGGCTGACCTCCAGCGGCAACAGGTACCCATTGCGCCCGTCACGCTGCCAGCGCGCCGCCAGACAGGTGCTCCAGTCAATGATGGGGCGTGGTGCCGGCAGGAGCGGTTCGATCCGCGCCAGAACCGACTCGGCGCGTTCAAGAAAAGCATTCAATCGGGAATCCACGTCTTCTCCTCAGGCAGTTTCAAAGTGATGATGGTAACCCTGCGACGACACACAGATTTAAACCCCCGCACCGCGCCTTGTTACAAGGCGATTCGAGAACCTCGGTATCCATACATGATCGACTATGCTTGAGCAGCGAAGGGAAACGGAAGTGGTTCAACACCCCATGGATATCAAATTCACCCACCGGCTGTCGTACAAGCAAGCCAGGCTTACTGTGCTGGTCGGGTTCATTCTGGGCACGCTGCTCAGCCTGCTGCAAATCGGCATCGATTATGCCAGCGAAGACGCCTCCATCAATCGTGAAATCCTGTCTTTGCTGGAAATCAGCCATAACCCGGCATCGCGCATCGCCTACAACATCGACGCGGAACTGGCCCAGGAACTCACGCTGGGATTGCTGCGTTCGCCGGCGATCATCTCGGCGCAACTGACCGACAACGACGGTACGGTGCTGGCCAGTGTCAAACGCCCCGAGCTGCAGAACAGCTATCGGGTGATCAGCGACTTCCTGTTCGGCGCCAAGCGGCAATTCGAAGACCGCCTCTATCTGGATCACCTGCCCAACGAATCTCTTGGTGTCTTGAGCCTTGAAGTCGATACCTATGCCTTCGGCAGCCGCTTTCTGCGCCGCGCGGAAATCACCCTGCTCAATGGTTTCGCCCGCAGCCTGATTCTGACCGGGATCCTGCTGGCGCTGTTTTACGTCATGCTGACCAAACCACTGGTGCGGGTAATCCGCGAACTCAGCGGGCGTGACCCCCGTGCAGCCGAGCCGACGACCCTGGAATGTCCGGCCGGACATGGCAATGACGAAATTGGCGTACTGGTCAAAGTCGCCAACCAGCAGTTCGAAAACATTGCCACCGAGATCCAGCAACGACGTAACGCCGAAAACCGCCTGACCGACTATCTCGGTCAGCTGGAAAACATCGTCTCGGCGCGCACTGCCGAACTCAAGGCAATCAACGCCCGGCTCAGCCAGTCCAACCAGGAACTTGAAGTAGCGCGAAGTACTGCGCTGGAAATGGCCGAAGCGCGCTCGGCCTTCCTCGCCAACATGAGCCATGAAATCCGCACGCCGCTCAATGGTTTACTGGGAATGATCGCGCTGTCACTCGACGGTCCGCTGAATGCCGAACAGCAGCAACAGCTGTCGATTGCCCATGACTCCGGCAAGGTGCTGGTGGAGTTGCTCAACGACATTCTTGACCTGTCCAAATTCGATGCCGGGCAATTGGAACTGGAAAATATCCCTTTCGATCTCGGCTCGCTGATCGAAGACACCGCCAACCTGCTGTCGCAGAATGCCGCGCCGAGCGTCGAGCTGACTTGCCTCATCGATCCACACTTCCCCGCACTGGTACTGGGCGATCCGACCCGGGTTCGGCAAATTGTCAGCAATCTGCTGTCCAACGCGCTGAAATTCACCCGTTTCGGCCGCGTCGATGTACGCCTGTCGGCCTATAAGGATGGCGTGCGCATCGAGGTCTGCGACACCGGAATCGGCATCGCCCAGGACGCCCAGGTGAAAATATTCCAGCCGTTCACCCAGGCCGGCGCCGGGATTACCCGTCAGTACGGCGGCACCGGGCTGGGACTGGCGCTGACCTACAATCTCTGCGAGGCCATGCAGGGACGCCTGACCATCAGTTCCGAGACCGGTTTCGGCAGTCAGTTCTGCGCCGAGTTGCCGTTGCCCTGCCATACCCGGGCGCTGGCCCCGGCGCCACTGCACGGCAAAGTACTGGCTATCACTGCGGGCAGCAGCGGCCTGGCCGAGTTGCTGCAAAGCATGTTGCCGGTCTGGGGTCTCGAGTATGAACAGCGCACCATCGACGATTCGCTCCTGGGCCTGACGCCCGATGTGTTGATCACCGATTGTCCGGAATGCCTGTTCGGTTTGCGCCCGACACTCGTCGCGCCGATTCTGCTGGTGACTGCCTACGGCAGTTTCCTGCCCAGCGAAGAGGCCGCCGCGCTCGCGCCCTTGCAGCAACAGGCACGACCGCTGGCGCGCAATGCGCTCTATCAGAATCTGCGTCGCACGCTGCAACCGGACACCGTCACGATCAACGATGCTCGCCTCGAATCCTCACCCGGCGTGCGACGCGGGCGGGTGCTGCTGGTCGAGGACAACCCGGTCAACCAATTGGTGGCCAAGGGCATGCTCGGCAAGCTCGGCTGCGAGGTTGTGGTGGCCGCGCATGGCGCCGAAGCACTGGATCAGTTGGAGTATCACGAGTTCGACATGGTCCTGATGGACTGCAACATGCCGGTCATGGACGGCTACGAAGCCAGCCGGCAGATTCGCCAGAGCGGGCGCTGGCCGAATCTGCCGATTGTTGCCCTGACCGCCAACGCCATGTCCGAGGAGCGCGAGCGCTGCCGGGCGGCGGGCATGAGCGACTATCTGGCGAAACCGTTCCGCCGGGAGGAACTGGCGGCACTGCTGGATCAATGGATGCCGACTACGACAACGCTTTGATCTGACCCAAGAGGTGATCGAGGCCGGCGCGCAAATCATTGAGCCGGTCCAGATCCACACCACTGTCGCACAGCAGGCGCGCCTTCAGCGGCCCGACCTGCTCGCGCAACGCCTGGCCGGCAGACGTCAGACTCAAGTGCACTTCCCGCTCATCGCGGACCGAGCGCTGCCGCTGCACCAGTTGCAATTGCTCAAGACGCTTGAGCAATGGCGTCAGCGTGCCGGAGTCGAGCGCCAGGCGTTCGCCCAACGCCTTGACCGTCGGTTGTTCCGGTGCGGCGTCCTGCCATTCCCACAACACCAGCATCGCCAGATATTGCGGATAGGTCAGGCCGAGTTGATCGAGCATCGGCTTGTAGGCACGAATCACTGCCCGTGATGCGGCATACAGTTTGAAGCACAACTGATTGTCGAGCTTCAGCGAATCGACCGACAGATTGTTCATTTGAGCAGGGCTTCGATCTCGCGGCTCAAATCCTGCGGCTTGGTGGCCGGGGCAAAGCGCTTGACCAACTGGCCGTCCTTGCCGATCAGAAACTTGGTGAAATTCCACTTGATGCCTTGGGAGCCGAGCACACCGGGAGCGCGCTTCTTCAACTGCACGAACAGCGGATGGGCACCGGCACCGTTGACGTCGATCTTCTTGAACAGGGGGAAGCTGACACCGAAGTTCAGCTCGCAGAATTCGCTGATTGCGCCTTCGTTGCCCGGCTCCTGCTTGCCGAACTGATTGCACGGGAAGCCCAGCACGACCAGGCCTTGATCCTTGTAGGTCTGCCACAGCTCTTCGAGGCCTTTGTACTGCGGGGTGAAACCGCATTTGCTGGCGGTGTTGACCACCAATACCGCTTTGCCGGCGAAATCGGCCAGGGTCTTTTGCTCGCCTTTGATAGTGGTGCACGGAATATTCAGCAGGTTGTCGCTCATGGCAGGGGGCTCCGCAGACTGTCGGGAAAGGCCAAACATAGCGAGCAATTAAATTGTGTGCAATTTAATATTTGAAATTGATACGTGCAGGAGCTGCCGAAGGCTGCGATCTTTTGATCTTGATCTTGAAAAAAAAAATCAAAATCAAAAGATCGCAGCCTTCGGCAGCTCCTACGGGGCTCGCATTACTCGCGGGGTACCAGATCCAGGCACACCGAGTTGATGCAATAACGCAGACCGGTTGGCGGTGGGCCGTCGGGGAACACATGACCCAAGTGCGCATCGCAGCGGGCGCACTTCACTTCAGTGCGGATCATGCCGTGAGTGGTATCACGGATTTCAGTCATCGCGCTGTCGCCAATCGGCGCGTAGAAGCTCGGCCAGCCGCAACCGGAATCGAATTTGGTCTTGGAATCGAACAGCGGCTCGTTGCAGCAGACGCAGTGGTAAACACCATCGGTTTTGGTGTCGTTGTATTTGCCGGAGAACGGTCGCTCGGTCGCACTGAGGCGGCAAACCTCGTACTGCTGCGGATCGAGCATGGCCTTCCATTCTTCCAGGGTTTTTTCCAACTTTTCCATCATCACACCTCAGCGGCTGAAAAAGCCCGATCTGTACCTTTTCCACGGATCGGGTGGCACGTATGATTGCGCCTTGTTTTGACGCCAGTCTGGCAGCCACGTTACACGCACTCAAACGGATTTTTTGCAGCGTTGAGTGCCGGCCACCGATTGGCGTGCACATGCAGGATTCCCAGTACGGTAGTTCATACAGCGTCTGGATCGTTCATTTTCGGGATCACATCGCCATGCAGTTCAGCAAATCGAACAAGCTCGCCAACGTCTGCTACGACATTCGCGGCCCGGTGCTCAAGCACGCCAAACGACTGGAAGAGGAAGGCCAGCGCATCCTCAAGCTGAACATCGGCAACCCGGCGCCGTTTGGTTTCGAGGCGCCGGACGAAATTCTTCAGGATGTGATCCGCAACCTGCCGACTGCGCAAGGCTACAGCGACTCCAAAGGCCTGTTCAGCGCGCGCAAAGCGGTGATGCAGTACTACCAGCAGAAGAATGTCGAAGGTGTCGGCATCGAAGACATCTACCTGGGTAACGGCGTCTCCGAACTGATCGTGATGTCGTTGCAGGCGCTGCTCAACAACGGCGACGAAGTGCTGGTGCCGGCCCCCGACTATCCGCTGTGGACCGCCGCCGTCAGCCTGGCCGGTGGCAACGCCGTGCACTACCTGTGCGACGAAGGCGCCGACTGGTTCCCGGACCTGGCCGACATCAAGGCCAAGATCACCCCGAACACCAAAGCCATGGTGATCATCAACCCGAACAACCCGACCGGCGCGGTGTATTCGAAGGAAGTGTTGCTGGGCATGCTGGAAATCGCCCGTGCGCACAACCTGGTGGTGTTCTCTGACGAGATCTACGACAAGATCCTGTACGACGATGCCGTGCACATTTGCACCGCTTCGCTGGCGCCGGACCTGTTGTGCCTGACCTTCAACGGCCTGTCAAAGTCCTACCGCGTGGCCGGTTTCCGCTCCGGCTGGATCGCCATTTCCGGGCCGAAACACAACGCCCAGAGCTACATCGAAGGCATCGACATGCTGGCCAACATGCGTTTGTGCGCCAACGTGCCGAGCCAGCATGCCATCCAGACCGCCCTCGGTGGCTATCAGAGCATCAACGATCTGGTGCTGCCGCAAGGGCGTCTGCTCGAGCAGCGCAACCGCACCTGGGAGCTGCTCAACGATATTCCGGGGGTGAGTTGCGTCAAGCCGATGGGCGCGCTCTACGCCTTCCCGCGGATTGACCCGAAAGTCTGCCCGATCCACAACGACGAGAAATTCGTCCTTGATCTGCTGCTCTCCGAGAAGCTACTCGTGGTACAGGGCACAGCGTTCAACTGGCCGTGGCCGGATCACTTCCGCGTCGTCACGCTGCCCCGCGTCGACGATCTGGAAATGGCCATCGGTCGTATCGGCAACTTCCTCAAGTCCTACCGCCAGTAACTGGCCAGCAGTGCGCAACGGCTCGAACGTTGCGCACTGTCTGATTCAGCAACACTTCTGCATCGCACCTCCGTGCACGCCTTCTACACTTGCGATTCGTACCGCTCACTTGCGTCTGACGTAATGGCGACGGGACGCGGCTGGTCCTCGCCCATGTCGGTATTGGCTGTGGGAAACGGACTGCACACCGAGGAATCCGCTGTAGGACACAGTTTGAAATAGTCACTCAGTTGAATAGCCCGGTGCGGCACCTTATATACCCCGCAGTACGCTACATCTTTAGCTTGAGGAGATTTCTACAACCATGATGCGCATCCTGCTGTTTTTGGCCACTAACCTGGCGGTCGTGCTGATAGCCAGCATCACCCTGAGCCTTTTCGGCTTCAACGGGTTCATGGCGGCCAACGGGGTTGATCTCGACCTTAGTCAGCTGCTGGTTTTCTGTGCGGTCTTTGGTTTCGCCGGCTCGCTGTTCTCGCTGTTCATCTCCAAGTGGATGGCAAAGATGAGCACCGGTACCCAGATCATCAGCCAGCCACGTACCCGTCATGAGCAATGGCTGCTGCAAACCGTCGAGCAATTGTCCCGCGAAGCCGGGATCAAGATGCCCGAGGTCGGCATTTTCCCGGCCTACGAGGCGAACGCGTTCGCTACTGGCTGGAACAAGAACGACGCGCTGGTCGCGGTCAGTCAGGGCCTGCTGGAGCGTTTTTCGCCCGATGAAGTGAAAGCCGTACTGGCCCACGAAATCGGTCACGTAGCCAATGGCGACATGGTGACGCTCGCGCTGATCCAGGGCGTGGTGAACACCTTCGTGATGTTCTTCGCGCGGATCATCGGCAACTTCGTCGACAAGGTGATCTTCAAGAACGAAGAAGGCCAGGGCATCGCCTACTACGTGGCGACCATCTTCGCCGAACTGGTGCTGGGTATTCTGGCCAGTGCGATCGTCATGTGGTTCTCGCGCAAGCGCGAATTCCGTGCCGACGAAGCCGGTGCACGTCTGGCCGGCACCAGCGCGATGATCGGCGCACTGCAACGTCTGCGCGCCGAGCAGGGCCTGCCGGTGCACATGCCGGACACCCTGAATGCCTTTGGCATCAACGGTGGCATCAAACAGGGTTTTGCCCGCATGTTCATGAGCCACCCGCCGCTGGAAGAGCGTATTGACGCTCTGCGTCGTCGCGGTTGATCAGATTGACGTAAAAACAAGAGGCCCGCAGTGATGCGGGCCTTTTTTTTGCCTTGATTAATTGGCTGTTCTCACTGGCCTCATCGCGAGCAGGCTCACTCCTACAGGTTCTGTGCCGGCCACACATCTGCGATTCAGCACAAATCACTGTAGGAGTGAGCCTGCTCGCGATGACGCCAGAAAATCCCACGCTATTTATCGGGAAGACACGCGGTATACCCGCTCCTCCAGCCGCGTCACACCCGCCTGCAGGAACTTCCCGCTCTCTCCCAGCACATCCTGCTCTTCCAGCGCCTGCACCTGCCAAGCACCACTCAGCAACCGCTTGACCTCATCATCCCCCACCGCAAACGGCGGCCCCGGCATCTGCGTCTGATCGTAATCCAGCGTAATCAACAGTCCCTGCACACCCAACGGCAGAATCTGCTGAAGATGCGCCGCATAACGTTCACGCATCGGCGCGGGCAAGGCGATCAGCGCGGCGCGGTCGTACAACGCGGTGCAATCGGCCACATCGCTCGCCGTCAGCGCAAAGAAGTCACCGCACCAAAGCTCGATGGCGCCACCACGATAGGCCTTGAACGCGCCCTTCTGGCTGATCTGCGGCTGCACCTGATGCTCATTGAAAAAGTCCTCGATAGCCTTTTGCGACAGTTCAATCCCGAGCACCTGATGACCGCGCCCGGCCAGCCACGCCAGATCCAGACTTTTCCCACACAAAGGCACGAGCACTCGCGCCGTTTCAGCTACCGCCCAGTGTCGCTGCAAATACGGATTCACCTCCGGCTGGTGAAAACCGATCTGCCCCGAATCCCACTTCTTGTGCCAAAACTCAGGCTGCATGCATCACCCCCAATAATTCGATCAAAAAGCGTTAAAACTTATATTAGATTTAGATCAATGATCTGACTGAAGATGAGGGCATCTTAACGCTCAGGAACCCATCATGTTTCCCAGCCTGTTTATTTCCCATGGTTCACCCATGCTGGCGCTGGAGCCCGGTGCCAGTGGCCCGGCGCTGGCGCGGCTGGCAGCCGAATTACCGAAACCCACAGCCATCGTGATCGTTTCTGCGCATTGGGAAAGCCATGAGTTGCTGGTCAGCAGCCATGCGCAACCAGAAACCTGGCACGACTTCGGCGGCTTCCCCCGCGCACTGTTTGAAGTGCAATACCCGGCACCGGGCGATCCGCAACTGGCTGCCGAAGTGGCTGATTTGCTGACAGCCAACAACCTGCCCGCACGCCTCGATCCGCAGCGTCCATTCGATCACGGCGTCTGGGTTCCTTTGTCACTGATGTATCCGCAGGCGGATATTCCAGTGGTGCAAGTCTCGCTGCCGAGCCGTGCTGGTCCGGCGCTGCAAACCCGTGTCGGCCGGGCACTGGCGAGCCTGCGCGATCAAGGTATTTTGCTGATCGGATCCGGCAGCATCACGCACAACCTGCGCGAACTGGATTGGCACGCCGGCCCGGAAAGTGTCGAGCCGTGGGCACGTGATTTCCGTGACTGGGTGATCGAGAAGTTGGCGGCCGACGATGAGGCAGCGCTGCATGATTATCGCCAGCAGGCGCCGCATGCAGTGCGCAGCCACCCGAGTGATGAGCATTTGTTGCCGCTTTATTTCGCGCGAGGCGCGGGCGGTGAGTTCAGCGTGGCACATCAGGGCTTCACGATGGGTGCGCTGGGCATGGATATTTACCGCTTCGGTTAAAAGCAAAATCAAAAGATCGCAGCCTTCGGCAGCTCCTGCATTTGGAATGCGTTCCCCCTGTAGGAGCTGCCGAAGGCTGCGATCCTTTGATCTCGAAAAGCAGGCAAAAAAAATCCCCGAACCAGTCGGGGATTTTTCATGCTTGATCAATCAGCCCAGAGGCGGATCAATCTTCGCGATAGCGACGCAGCTTCAACTGCTTACCGGCAACGCGAGTGTCCTTCAGTTTGGTCAGGAGTTTGTCCAGACCATCTTCCGGCAGCTCAACGAGGCTGAAGCTGTCACGCACCTGGATGCGACCGATCGCTTCACGGGCCAGACCGCCTTCGTTAAGGATGGCGCCCAGCAGGTTTTTCGCAGCGATACCATCACGCGCACCCAGCGCGGTACGGCAACGAGCACGGCCTTCGCCCAAAGGCATTGGCGCGCGACGCTCGCGGTCACCACGATCAGGACGGTCGCCAGTGCGCTCAGGACGGTCGCCACGCGGTGCGTTGTTCGGCACCAGTGGACGTTCCTTCTCGATGGCAGCCAGGTTCAGCGCTTGACCGTTGGTGGCTTTGCGCAGCAGGGCTGCAGCCAGAGCACGCGGGGTGCAGCCGATGTCTGCAGTCAGACGATCGAGCAACTCACCGTGAGTCGACTCGGCATCAGCGACCAGCGGCGACAGGCTGTTGGTCAGTTTCTTGATGCGCGCATCGAGAACGGCTTGAGCGTCCGGCAGGCGTACTTCGGCAACTTTCTGACCGGTTACACGCTCGATCACTTGCAGCATGCGGCGCTCACGCGGAGTCACCAGCAGCAGTGCACGACCTTCGCGACCGGCACGGCCGGTACGGCCGATACGGTGAACGTAGGATTCCGGATCGTACGGCATGTCAACGTTGAACACGTGAGTGATGCGCGGAACGTCCAGACCACGAGCAGCTACGTCGGTCGCGACAACGATGTCCAGACGGCCATCTTTCAGCGAGTCGATGACGCGCTCACGCTGGTTCTGGGCGATGTCGCCGTTCAGCGCCGCAGCTTTGTAGCCTTTGGCGTCGAGGGCACTGGCCAGATCCAGGGTCGCCTGCTTGGTACGTACGAACATGATCAGAGCGTCGAAATCTTCCACTTCCAGCAAGCTGAGAACGGCCGAAGTCTTCTGGTCAGCGTGAACCAACAGGTGAGCCTGTTCGATCGCGGTAACAGTCTGAGTCTTGGTCTGGATCTTCACGTGTTGCGGATCGCGCAGATGGCGTTCGGCAATGGCGCGGATCGACTGCGGCAGGGTAGCCGAGAACAAAACGGTCTGACGGGTCGCTGGCAGAGCCTTGAAGATGACTTCCAGGTCATCCATGAAGCCCAGTTTCAACATTTCGTCAGCTTCGTCGAGAACCAGGTGGTTAACGGTCGACAGAACTTTTTCGTCGCGACGAAGGTGGTCGCACAGACGACCCGGAGTGGCGACAACGATCTGTGCGCCATTACGGATTGCTTTCAGTTGTGGGCCCATCGGCGCGCCGCCGTAAACGGCCACAACGGTAACGCCCGGCATTTGCTTGGCGTAGGTTTCAAAAGCGGTTGCTACTTGCAGCGCCAACTCACGAGTTGGCGCCAGGATCAGGGCTTGCGGTTCGCGCTTGGCAGGATCGATGCGGTGCAGAATAGGCAGTGCGAACGCGGCGGTTTTACCGGTACCGGTTTGCGCCTGACCAATCATGTCCTGGCCGGCCATGATGATCGGGATCGATTGCTGCTGAATCGCCGAAGGCTCTTCGTAGCCGGTCGCTGCGACGGCTGCAAGAATATTCGGGTTAAGATTAAAAGCGGCGAATCCGCCGGTTTCCTGGGTCATGGGTCTGCCTCTAAGTGCATCCGCAAAGACCCATGCTCCAAAGCTGCGCATGCCGTGTTGAGACTCAAGAGTCGCCCTGGCAGCTTTGTCGGCGGGGATTTGCGAAAACGAATGAATGAAAAAAAAGAATCGTCCGGGAAGAGCCCGCAATGCGGACGTGCAGCCGAAGCTGACTTCGGGGAATTGCGCTACCTAAACGCGGCCCGGTTAAAGGCCGGCGCGCACTATACCGGATTTCGCCCGAAAAGGGAGCTTTTTTTATCGGCTGAATGCGTGTGTCACCGCTATGTAACGGGGTTTTGCGGATAATCGCGCCAAGGTCTATTTTTCAAAGGCCCGGCCCTGCGGGTGATGACGCTTAAACGATTCACTGCGCTGCGGCATACCGTCGCTGCCCCGCCCTTCCCGCCCGAGGATTTCGCCATGAATCAGCCCTGTGCCGGCCGCGTCAGCCGAGAACGCCGAGGTCACGTCCACCTGATTGGCCTGGATCGAGCGGCCAAACGCAATGCTTTCGATCTCGACCTGCTCAATGACCTGAGCCTGGCTTATGGCGAGTTCGAGGCCGACAGTGAGGCGCGGGTAGCGGTGGTGTTTGGCCACGGCGAGCACTTTACCGCCGGTCTGGATCTGGTCAACGCCAGCTCGGCTTTGGCCCAAGGCTGGCAGGTTCCGACCGGCGGTTGCGATCCGTGGGGGGTTTTTGTCGGACCTCGGGTGAGCAAACCTGTGATTGTCGCCGCGCAAGGGTACTGCCTGACCATCGGCATCGAGTTGATGCTGGCGGCAGATATCAATCTCTGTGCGAGCAATACCCGCTTCGCACAAATGGAAGTGCAGCGTGGGATTTTTCCTTTTGGTGGCGCGACTTTACGTTTTCAGCAAATTGCCGGTTGGGGTAATGCCATGCGCTGGCTGCTGACCGGCGATGAGTTTGATGCGCACGAAGCCTTGCACTTGGGACTGGTGCAGGAAGTGATGGCCAGTGAAGATCTGCTGCCACGGGCGATTGAACTGGCTGAACGGATTGCCCGGCAGGCGCCGTTGGGGGTGCAGGCGACGTTGATGTCGGCGCGGCAGGCGCGATATGAAGGTGAGACGGCGGCGGCGCAAGGGTTGCCGGCACTGGTGAAGAAGTTGCTGGCGAGTGAGGATGCCAGGGAGGGAGTGCGGTCGTTGGTGGAGCGGCGACCCGGGATCTTCAAAGGGATCTGAAAATTTGGCGCCTGTCATGACGCCATCGCGAGCAGGCTCACTCCTACAAGGGAACGCATTTCAATGTAGGAGTGAGCCTGCTCGCGATAGGGCCAGCAAGGCCAACAGCCTCAGGTGGCCGGGCGAATACTGTTGATCAACGACTGCAACGAATACCCCAACCGCGGCGCCAGCGCCTCGGCCCGCGCAGTCAGTGCCTGCATGTCCAACATCTGATCAAGGTCCGCCGGCACAATCAGAATCACATTGCCCTCCTTCACCGGCAGCTCCCAGTAATGCCGGTGATACAGCCCGCGCAACAACGCCGCGCCCAGCGGCTTGCCGTCATCGGTGGCCCACTGGTTGATCACCAGCCAGCCGCCCGGATTCAGGCGCTTCTGGCAGTCACCGAGAAAACTCCAGGCCAGATGCCCGACACCCGGGCCGACATCGGTGTACAGGTCGACAAAAATCAGATCCGCAGGCTCTGCCGTCGGCAGCAGTTCAATGGCGTCACCGACGCGAATGTACAAACGCGGATCATCATCCAGGCCCAGGTATTCGATGGCCAGACGCGGCACGTCAGGGCGCAACTCGATGGCTTCGACATCTTCCAGCGGCAAAAACCTGAGGCAGGCCTGAGTCAGCGTTCCGGCACCGAGCCCGAGAAACAGCGCACTCTCCGGTTGCTCATGGCACAACGCGCCAATCAGCATCGCCCGGGTGTAGTCGTATTCCAGCCAGCTCGGATCAGCGGTGAACACACAGCTCTGCTCGATGGCATCGCCGAACTCGAGAAAGCGGTAATCGGCCACTTCCAGCACGCGAATCACGCCGAACTCATCCTGTACTTCGGCGAGCAGATGCTCGACGCGCTCCTCAGTCATTTCGTCTCCTGATGGTCACCGGGCGCGGTGACGCGATGGCACCGCTGTGGCGCCGTGGCAAAGCGGCGATTGTCGGTGATGGGGCGGGAGCAGGTCACGCACTAATTGCTGCTAACATGGCCTTCCGTGCGTAGAACCTTAGAGACCGTGATGAGCCAACCGTGGAGCCCTGACAGCTGGCGCGCCCTGCCGATCCAGCAGCAACCCCAATACCCCGACGCCGCGCACCTGCGCCAGGTCGAACAAACCCTGGCCAGCTATCCGCCGCTGGTGTTTGCCGGCGAGGCGCGCGAACTGCGTCGTCAGTTTGCCGAAGTCACCCAGGGTCGGGCCTTCCTGCTGCAGGGCGGCGATTGCGCGGAAAGCTTTGCCGAGTTCTCTGCGGCAAAGATTCGCGACACGTTTAAAGTGTTGCTGCAAATGGCGATCGTCATGACCTTCGCCGCCGGTTGCCCGGTGGTCAAGGTCGGGCGCATGGCCGGTCAGTTCGCCAAACCGCGCTCGGCCAACGACGAGACCATCGACGGCGTGACGCTGCCGGCTTATCGCGGCGACATCGTCAACGGCATCGGTTTCGACGAAAAGAGCCGTGTACCCGATCCGGAACGCCTGCTGCAGTCCTACCACCAGTCCACCGCGACGCTGAACCTGTTGCGCGCGTTTGCTCAGGGCGGTTTTGCCGACCTGCATCAGGTGCACAAGTGGAACCTCGATTTCATCGCCAACTCGGCGCTGGCCGAGAAGTACAGCCACCTCGCCGACCGCATCGATGAAACCCTGGCGTTCATGCGTGCCTGCGGCATGGACAGCTCGCCGCAACTGCGCGAAACCAGTTTCTTCACCGCTCACGAAGCGTTGCTGTTGAACTACGAAGAAGCCTTCGTGCGTCGCGACAGCCTGACCAACGATTACTACGATTGCTCGGCGCACATGCTGTGGATCGGCGACCGTACTCGTCAACTCGATGGCGCGCACGTTGAATTTCTGCGTGGCGTGAACAACCCGATCGGCGTCAAGGTCGGCCCGAGCATGAACCCGGATGACCTGATCCGCCTGATCGACGTGCTCAACCCGGACAACGATCCGGGGCGCCTCAACCTGATCGCGCGGATGGGTGCGAACAAGGTCGGCGATCACCTGCCGGCGCTGATTCAAGCGGTACAGCGTGAAGGCAAGCAAGTGCTGTGGAGCTCCGACCCGATGCACGGCAACACCATCAAGGCCAGCAGCGGTTACAAGACCCGCGACTTCGCGCAGATCCTCGGTGAGGTTAAACAGTTCTTCCAGGTGCACGAAGCGGAAGGCAGCTATGCCGGCGGGATTCACATCGAGATGACCGGGCAGAATGTCACCGAGTGCATTGGTGGCGCGCGGCCGATTACTGAAGACGGCTTGTCGGATCGCTATCACACCCATTGTGATCCGCGGATGAATGCCGATCAGTCGCTGGAGTTGGCGTTTTTGATTGCTGAAACCCTCAAGCAGGTTCGCCGCTAGACCGCGTCGCGCAAACTTGTAGGAGCTGCCGAAGGCTGCGATCTTTTGATCTTGTTTTTTATAGGATCAACATCAAAAGATCGCAGCCTTCGGCAGCTCCTACAGGGATCAGTCCAGTTCTGCCAATGCCACCCGCAACCGCGCCGCACTCTCGCGCTGACAATTCAATTGCAGCCGCGCAAGCCCCAGCCAATCTGCCATCTGCCGCAAATTCACGGCCAGCGCCAACATCCCTTCCTCATCCAGCCCCGGCTCTTCCTCGTGCACCGCATGCACCGCCAACTGCCCCGCCGCCCGTTCGGCACGCAAATCCACCCGCGCAGCAATCCGCTCGTTGTGCAAAAACGGCAACACGTAATAGCCGTAGACTCGCTTGTCCTGCGGCGTATAAATCTCCAGCCGATAGCGAAAGTCGAACAAGCGCTCAGTCCGGCTGCGTTCCCAGATCAACGAATCGAAGGGCGACAACAACGCACTGGCCGCCACTTTGCGCGGGACTTTCGGCTCCGGCAGGCAATAGGCGATTTGCCGCCAACCGGCGACTTCGCACATTTGCAGCTGCCCTGCTTCGACCAGTTCTGCAAGGCGCGGACGCGCATCCGCCGGGTTCAGGCGAAAGTAATCACGCAGGTCTTTCTCTGTACCAACGCCCAATGCCTGCGCTGCATGCAGCAACAAGCCACGCTGCGCTTCGGCCTCTCCGGGCAATGTCTGTTGCAGAATCGATGGAGGAATCACCCGCTCCGGCAAATCATACAAACGCTCAAAACCGCGACGCCCCGCCACCGTGACTTCACCGGCGGCGAACAACCACTCCAGCGCATGCTTTTCAGCACTCCAGTCCCACCATGGCCCGGCCTTGTCTTCACGGGTTGAAAGGCTGCCGGCGCCCAACGCGCCCTGCTCTTCCACCGAATTCAAGACCCGACGAACCACGTCCTGCTGCTCACGACCGAATTTCGCCAGTTGCTGGTAGATATCCTCGCCACGCTTGGCGCGCTGCATCCGCCAAGCCATCAACGGATACATCGACAGCGGCAACAACGACGCTTCATGCCCCCAGTATTCGAACAACGTGCGACGTCGCCCCGAACTCCAGGCAGCCTGGTCGAGCAAATCAGAAGAGTAGGCACCGAGACGGGAAAACAGCGGCAGGTAGTGCGAGCGCACCACGGCGTTGACGGAGTCGATTTGCAGCAGACCCAGCCGTTCGATCAGCCGGTTGACGTGAGCGGCTTTGACAGTCGGCGGCTGGCGCCCGTTGAACCCTTGGGCCGCCAGCGCCAGTCGTCGCGCCTGTTTGAGGGAAAAGGATACTGTTGCGGGCATGAGCATCTCCTTGTCTGCTCGCAACCTACCTCACTGGAAGTTGGTTTGTGTAGCGCTTTGCTCATCATTTATGCAGTGGGTCATTTATGCATCGGGTCATCCCAGAACGGCCGCACGGCTTCGTGTTCAACGTCGGCACGACTGACGCCGATGTCCTTCAACGCTTCATCACTCAGACTGGCGAGCAACTCGCGTTCACGGTGCAGTTCGTACCAGCGGCTAAACTTGTGCAGCAGATCGGAAACGATATGGCCGTGGCCGGAAAATTTTGCTTCGTCTACATACTCTCTTTGACCTTTCATCGTGTTGCCCTCCTTGTGGATGGATCAAGTCTCTGCCTGGCGCTAAGATCAATCCAACGAATGTTTCTGATGGCATGCATCACGGAGATTCATCAATTGTCGGCCTACCCCAGTATCGATACCGATGTCCTGCGCACCTTTGTCGCCATCGCTGATCAGGGCGGTTTCACCCGCGCTGGCGAAATGGTCAACCGCACGCAATCGGCGGTGAGCATGCAGATGAAGCGCCTGGAAGAAGACGTGTTGCAGCGCCAGTTGTTCGAGCGTGATGGACGTCAGGTGCGCCTGACCGCCGAAGGTCAGGTGTTGCTCGGTTACGCGCGGCGCATCCTCAAGCTGCACAGTGAAGTGTTCAACACCTTGCGCGAGCCGCACATGGTCGGCACCGTGCGCATCGGCACGCCGGATGATTACGTGATGCGTTTTCTGCCGGGGATCCTGTCGCGGTTTGCGCAGTTCTATCCGCTGATCCAGATCGAAGTGCATTGCGAGTCGACTAAACAATTGCTGCAGCGTACCGATCTGGATCTGTCGATCGTCACCCGCGAACCGGGTAACGAGATCGGCCAGTTGTTGCGCAAGGAGCGTTTTGTCTGGGCCGAGGCGCAGAATTTCAGCGCCCACGAACAAACACCGCTGCCGCTGGCGATGTTCAACAGTGATTGCTTCTGCCGCTTGTGGGCGTGCAATGCGCTGGATGCGATGGGCCGCGATTACCGCATCGCTTACAACAGCACCAGCCTATCGGCGCTGATGGCCGTGGTCAGCGCGGGTCTGGCGATCACTGCGCAACTGGAGAGTCTGATTACCCCGGACATGCGCATTCTCGGAGCCGAGGAAGAACTGCCGCTGTTGCCGGAAGCCAGCATCATGCTGATCCGCAACCTTAACAACCCTTCGCCGATCACCGAGTGCCTGGCCGAGCACATCGTCGAAGGCTTCAAACTTTAAACGCGAGCATCACCGCGCACAGCACCAGAAAACCGCAGAACAGCCCGCGCAGGTATTTTTCCGGCATGGCGTGGGCGACTTTCACCCCCCAACTGATGCTCGCCAGACCACCTAGGGCCAGCGGCAGGCCGATTATCCAGTCCACTTCCTGATGCACCGCGTAGGTCACCAAGGTCACGCCGGTACTTGGCAGCGCCAGCGCCAGCGACAAGCCTTGCGCGACCACCTGCGTGGTGCCGAACAGGCTGGTCAGCACGGGCGTCGCCACCACTGCCCCGCCGACACCGAACAGACCGCCCATGGTTCCTGATGCAGCCCCGAGAACACCCAGCCACGGCCATGAATAACGCATCTCGGACGTTGCTGCGGGTTGGCGACCGAACATCTTCAACAGGTTGTAAGCCGACAAAACGACAAGGAACGCGACAAACCCGACGCGCATGGTTTGCGCGTCAATGCCGACCGCCCAGATCGACCCGACCCGGGCAAAGCAGACCCCCATCCCCGCCAGCGGCAGTGCGTGACGCAACTCGATGCGATTGCGCTGGTGATACCGCCACAGCGCCAGCATCACGTTAGGCACGACCATGACCAGCGCCGTGCCTTGGGCGATCTGTTGATCCAGGCCGAACCAAACGCCCAGCAACGGAATGGCGATCAAGCCGCCGCCGATGCCGAAGATGCCACCCAGTGTGCCAAGCGCCGCGCCGAACAGCAGGTACAACAAAAACTCCATCACAGCCGAATTCCTCTCACGTCAGGCGAATCATCCTACGCAGTCGCGGCTGGCGTGGAAACGCATAGCAACGCACAATGGCTATGCCGATTTCGCACAGGCGTTCGCTGACCATGAATCCCAATCAATTGACCGAGCAACTTGGGCTATTTCTCGATGTATTGGAAAGTGGCAGTTTTTCCGCCGCTTCGCGTCGTCATCCGCTGACACCTTCGGCGGTCGCGCGGCGTATCGACAGCCTGGAAAGCGCGGTCGGCAGCCAGTTGTTCATTCGCAGCACTCACGCCGTACTCGCCACGCCGGCCGGTCTCGCGTTTGCCGAACGGGCCCGGCGGATCGTCGCCGAATTGCAACTGGCCCGAGCTGAAGCGGTGTCGCTAAGCAGTGCGCCAGAGGGCCTGATTCGCATCGATGCCCCGGCAGCCTTCGGGCGACGGCATCTGGCACCCGTAATCGCTGACTTTCTCGTTCTGTATCCGGGCCTGGACGTGCAATTGCACTTGATCGACAGCTTCGTCGATATGGCCGGTTCCAATCTTGGCAAAGTCGATCTGGTCCTGCGCGCAGGGCAAATGGCTGATACCCGATTGGTGGCCACACCCTTGGCGAGCATGGTGCGTATTGCCTGCGCCAGCCCTGACTACCTCAAACGCCGTGGTGTGCCCGGCAGGCCCGCGCAACTGAGCGAGCATGACGGCCTCGACTGGGACGGCCTCGCACCGCCCTTCGCCTGGCGCTTTGAACAGGACGGCCAGATGCAACTGCACCGCCCGGGGCGAATCCGCATGAGCGCCAACAACGCCGAAGCATTGGTCTGTGGCGCCTTGGCCGGATTGGGCATTGCCCATCTACCGACCTGGCTGGCCAGTGAATACCTGTTACGCGGCGAATTGCTGCCATTGTTTTGCGAAAGTGGGCTACCTAATCCGGAGTCCACCGGCATTTACGCGTTGCGCATGGAACAGCAGACGAATTCGCGTAGTCGCTTGTTGCTGGAGTACCTGAAAAGCCGCTTCAGCCCGGTGCCGCCCTGGGATCTGGCGCTACAGCGAGATTTGGGCCGCCACTGAGGCTGGAGAATTATCTAGCGCATTAAACATTCGGGCGCTAGATTCATGACCATCACCGATCAAGGCTTTGTTATGAAATCCGAGCGCAATACCCCCGACCTTTGCGAAGAACTGCTACTGGATAACCAGGCCTGCTTCGCCCTTCATTCCACTTCACTGATGATGACCAAGGTCTACAAGCCACTGCTGCAAGCGTTGAATCTGACCTATCCGCAGTACCTGGCAATGATGGTGTTGTGGGAAAAGGATGGTTTGACGGTCGGAGAGATCAGCACACGGTTGCTGACCGACCCCGGTTCGCTGACTCCACTGCTCAAACGCCTGGAAGGCGAAGGGTTACTCAGCCGCACGCGCAGTCGAGAGGATGAGCGGGTGGTGATTGTCGAGTTGACCGAGCAAGGCCGCGCGCTGCGTGACAAGGCGCAGACCATTCCGCAATGCATCCTCGGCGCCAGCGGCTTCACCCTGGAACGCCTGCAAAAGCTGCAAGCGGAATTGCAGGCACTGCGCGGTCACTTGCAAGAAAGCCTGATCTGACTTCCACACAGTCCCTGTGGGAGCGAGCCTGCTCGCGAATGCTTAGTGTCAGTCGATATGAATGGTGACTGATACACCGCATTCGCGAGCAGGCTCGCTCCTACATTGATTTCATCGACAAGAAAATATTTTCACCATCTGATCTACCGCGCAATCCGCTCTAACTCAAGCCTTACAACCACCCTCTCATACCCGCCGCTTCGTCGAAGTGCAGCTTTTTTCAAAATTTATCTTGCGCGCAATATATTGGCGCGATACATTTATCTCGCACTTACTTAGCGCGCAAACAATTAGCGCACACAATCACACCCAATGAGGCTCACACCATGCAAACTCTCTACACCGCAATCGCAACCTCCACTGGCGGCCGTGATGGTCGTGCGATCTCCAGCGACAACATCCTCGACGTCAAACTTGCCACCCCGAAAGAACTCGGCGGTGCCGGCGGCGCGGCGACCAACCCAGAGCAACTGTTCGCTGCCGGCTACTCGGCCTGCTTCATCGGCGCACTGAAATTCGTCGCCAGCCAGAGCAAACGCAAAATCCCTGACGATGCCTCGATCACCGCCCACGTCGGCATCGGCCAGATCCCCGGTGGCTTCGGTCTGGACATCGACCTGCACATCAGCCTGCCTGGCCTGGAACAAGCCGACGCACAAGCGCTGGTCGACGCTGCTCACCAGGTCTGCCCGTACTCCAACGCCACCCGTGGCAACGTCGATGTGCGTCTGCACGTCACCGTCTAACCGCTGATAGCCCAGGCCCGAACAGGAAATGAACATGCACACTTTCAGCAAAGTCTTGACCGGTACCCTTCTCGCCCTGTCCATCCACAGTGCATTTGCCGGTGATGTCGAACACAACACTCAGGCATTCCTCGATGTGCTGAATGCCGGCACCGGCAAACCGATGGAACAGCTGACGCCTAAAGATGCCCGCGCCGTGCTGGTCGGCGCGCAGTCCGGGGTCAAGTTGACGCTGCCCAAAGCGGACGTCAGCGAGAAAACCATCCAGGTCGATGGCCAACCGTTGAGCCTGACCATCGTCCGGCCGGCCGGGGTCAAGGGCGAGCTGCCAGTGTTCATGTTCTTCCATGGCGGTGGCTGGGTGCTGGGCGACTTCCCGACGCACGAGCGGCTGGTGCGGGATCTGGTGGTCGGTTCTGGAGCGGCGGCGGTGTTCGTCAATTACACGCCATCGCCGGAAGCGCATTACCCGGTGGCGATCAACCAGGCCTACGCCGCAACGAAGTGGGTCGCAGAGCACGGCAAAGAGATCAATGTCGACGGCAAGCGTCTGGCCGTGGCGGGCAACAGCGTCGGCGGCAACATGGCGGCCGTGGTTGCACTGATGGCCAAAGACAAGGGCACGCCGGCGATTAAATTCCAGGTGCTGCTATGGCCGGTGACGGATGCCAATTTCGATACCGGTTCCTACAACCAGTACGCCGAAGGACACTTCCTCACGCGCAACATGATGAAGTGGTTCTGGGACAACTACACCACCGACGCCAAACAGCGCAGCGAGATCTACGCCTCGCCGCTGCGGGCCACCACCGCACAACTGAAGGGCCTGCCGCCCGCGCTGGTGCAGACCGCCGGCGCCGATGTCTTGCGTGATGAAGGCGAAGCCTACGCACGCAAACTGGACGAGGCCGGAGTGCCGGTGACGTCAGTGCGGTACAACGGCATGATTCACGATTACGGTTTGCTCAACGTGGTCAGTCAGGTGCCAGCAGTGCGTTCGGCGATGTTGCAGGCATCTGAAGAACTCAAGGAACACCTGAAGTAACCACAATCCCATTGTGGGAGTGAGCCTGCTCGCGAAAGCGGAGTGTCATCCAGTGATGTGCTGGCTGACAGAACGCATTCGCGAGCAGGCTCGCTCCCACAGGGAATAGGTGTGGAGCACAAAACCCAGGCACAAAAAAGCCCGACTCGATGGTCGGGCTTTTTCTTTCCGCGAAAAGCAGTGCTTATTTGGCACGGCCTTTGTAGGAACCGCCTTCGCGGGTGTCGATTTCGATCTTGTCACCGATTTCGATGAAGTCAGCAACCTGCAGCTCGGTACCGTTGGCCAGCTTGGCTGGCTTCATGACTTTGCCGGAAGTATCGCCGCGGGCCGAACCTTCGGTGTAGTCAACTACACGTACGATGGTGGTCGGCAGCTCTACGGAAACCAGACGCTCTTCGAAGAAGATCGCTTCGCAAACATCGGTCATGCCTTCTTCAACGAAAGGCAGAACAGCTTCGATGTCTTCAGCGTTCAGCTCGTACATGGTGTAGTCAGTGGTGTCCATGAACGTGTAGGTGTCGCCGCTGATGAAGGACAGGGTCGCTTCTTTGCGGTCGAGGATTACGTCGTCCAGTTTGTCGTCAGCGCTGTAAACGATCTCGGTCTTGTAACCGGTCAGCAGGTTTTTCAGCTTGGTCTTCATGATCGCGCTGTTACGGCCCGACTTGGTGAATTCAGCTTTCTGAACCAGCCAAGGATCGTTCTCGAGACGGATCACGGTACCGGGTTTCAGTTCTTTACCAGTTTTCATTGCGAATATCCGAATTTGGATGGGATTTACAAAAATCTAGGCCGCGTATCATATCCAATTTAGGTAAAACTGTACCAGCGCTGCGGCAAGATCGGCCTGCAAGCCTTGTTCCAGACACCATTTTTCGGCATTTTCCTGCAGTTCGGGCCAGTGTTTGCGGCTCGCCAGCCAGTGATCACCGATCGGCTGCCCGGCACTCCAGGCTCGCCAAAGACCGTTCATCGCCTCAGTAGCGGCCGGCGACAGACCTTTCGTGTACAGCGCAAGAAACGCGTCGAGTTTGTCCAGGTGGATGTCTTCGTCCTGCTGATAGATGTGCCAGAGCATCGGCCGCCCCGCCCATTGCGCGCGAACGAACGAATCCTCGCCGCGCACGGCGTTGAAATCGCAGCACCACAGCAGGTGATCATATTGATCCTGTCGGACGAACGGCAGGACCTGCACGGTCAATGACTGCCGCACATGGATCGCACCGACCGTCAGGGTTTCAACCCCGAGCCAGCGCGCAACATCGCCAAGAATTCGCCCTTCCGGCACCAGTAGATGGGTTGGCGTGGCGTCCGCTGCCAATACGTCCAGCCAACTGGCCAGCCCGGCATTCTCGTAGGCAAATAACGAAATCAGCTGCGCCTCAGGCGCGCGATCAATGCCCAGGCCCTGCAGGAATTGTCGCTGCGCCTCGGGATCCTGCTGAAACTGCTGACGCTGCTCAAGCAATCCACGCTCACGCAGCAAGCCGCCAGTACCGGGCTGGAAGCCGGGGAAAAAGAAGATTTTCTGCACCGATTTGTATTTCACCGATGGCAGACCATGACAGCCAAAGACCCAGTCCTCGGCGCTGAGGTAGTCGAGGTTCATCCACAACGGCGGCTTTTCGCGTTCGGCCATCGCGTCCATGTAATCACTGGGCAACTGACAGGCGAACGCGGCGATGACCACATCCGCCGCGTCAGTCTGTGCCCACTCACTCGGCCAAAGGCGCACCTCGACGCCCTGCTGCCATTGCTGCGCGGCGTTGACGTCAATGTCCGGGCAGATCCGTTCGAACGCACGCAGGTCATCGACCCACAGGCGCACCGCCAAAGAGTGCTCGGCGACCAATTGCCGGGCCAGACGCCAGGTCACGCCGATATCGCCATAGTTGTCGACTACGGTGCAAAAAATATCCCAGCGGGTGTTCACTTCCGGCATTCAAGACTCCCGTTGGCAAAAGCAGCGATTGTCCGCATAAATGACCTCGTGCAGAAGAGCCGACGAGTATTAATCTTCGTGCGACAATCGCCACTTGCCCGTAATCATCCGCCAGGAGGCAGCCATGCCCTATCGTCCCAATCCGCGCCGCCCATTGCCTGTACAGCTTAGCGCGCTGCATCTGACCGGCAGCATTGCCTTGGGCATGTGGCTGGGTTTTCTCGCCATCGCGCTGACCTGCTGGCTGCTGTCGCGTTTTCTGTTCAGCGAACAATTGGCACCGGTCGCGCAGGCGGTGCAGGAACTGGCCAAGCCACCGGCGGCCGTGCAGGTGCAGCCGGATATTCCAGCGCAGAGCCTGTTGTTCGAACAGTACGAAGAAAACCTGCGCAAGAACGAACAGCAGGCTCGACTCGATCAAGCGCGCAGCAGCTCGCGAAATCAGTCCAACCCAAAATGCCAGTTCTGGTTGCAACAGGACCAGACCGCCCCGAGCGAAAAAAGCCGCGCCAACGTTTTGCAATTCTGCGATTGATCATGAACAAGCACATCGTCCACCAACTGATTCTCGACAAACTGCGCATCGACCTCGACATTGCCGAACGCGCTGCGCAAACCGCTTACGAAACCGCGACCCACGAAGAAAACATCGCCGAAAACAAGTACGACACGCTGGGGCTTGAGGCGTCGTATCTGGCGGCGGGTCAGGCGAAACGGGTTGAGGAAATTCGTCAGTCACTGGCGCTGTGTCAGAACCTGACGCTACGTGCCTACGATGAAAATCGCGGTATCGAAATCGGCGCCCTGCTTGGTCTGGAGGACGAAAAGGGTCGCGAACAATGGCTGTTTCTGGCGCCGGACGCGGCGGGTCTGAAAGTCGACGTGGTCGGTCAGCCGATTACCGTCATCACCCCGCGCTCGCCGCTGGGCAAAAGCCTGCTGGGCAAGTTCGAAGGCGATGAGGTGGAGATTCTGGTGGCGGGCACCCGGCAACAGTTCGCTGTCACCGAGGTGCTCTGAAACAACTGATCAGTGAACCGGCAGTTCGACGCCGTCGAACAGTTCTTCCAGCTCTTGCTTGTTGTGGCACTGAATCGCTTTGGCCATGACTTCGCGGGTCAGGTGCGGGGCGAACTTCTCGATGAAGTCGCACATGAAACCCCGCAGGAAGGTGCCGCGACGGAAACCGATCTTGGTGATGCTCGACTCGAACAGTTCGCTGGCATCCAGCACCACCAGATCGTTGTCGAGTTTGGTGTCGACCGCCATTTTAGCGACGATGCCCACACCCAGACCCAGACGCACATAGGTTTTGATCACGTCGGCGTCGGCGGCGGTGAACACCACTTTCGGCGTCAGGCCGCGATGGCTGAAAGCTTCGTCGAGTTTCGAACGGCCGGTGAAACCGAACACGTAAGTCACGATCGGGTATTCGGCCAGAGCTTCAAGGGTCAGCTTCGGCAGCTTGGTCAGCGGGTGGCCCTGCGGCACGACTACGCAACGGTTCCAGCGGTAGCACGGCATCATCACCAGATCGCCGAACAGCTCCAGCGCTTCGGTAGCGATGGCGAAATCGACGGTGCCGTCAGCGGCCATTTCGGCGATCTGCATCGGCGAACCCTGGTGCATGTGCAGCGCCACGTCCGGGTATTGCTTGATGAAATTGCTGATCACCGGCGGCAGGGCATAACGCGCCTGGGTGTGCGTGGTGGCGATCGACAGGGTGCCTTTTTTCTCGTTGGAGAATTCCTGGGCGATCTGCTTGATGCTTTCTACCTTGCGCAGGATCTCACCGGCTGTGGTGATGATGCGCTCGCCGGCCGGGGTGACGCGGGTCAGGTGCTTGCCACTGCGGGCAAAGACTTCAACGCCGAGTTCGTCTTCGAGCAGACGGATTTGTTTACTGATGCCCGGTTGCGAGGTGTAAAGGCTCTGGGCTGTAGCGGAAACGTTGAGGTCGTGGTGCGCCACTTCCCAGATGTAGCGCAATTGTTGAAGCTTCATATGAATCCCTCAAAGCAGGTAGACGCCACGGGCATCAGCGACGGTATATAACTATATTAATGGTTTGAAGAATAAATCTAGAACTTTTTTATCATAGTGCCATTATTCCTGCCTCAGCGATCCTCCCGGCGCCGACGCTCCACCAGCGGCACCAGATAAACCGGCACCTTGGCCAATTGCAGGACCCGGGCCGCCGTGCGCCCCAATGGCGTTTCCGCACCCACCCCGTGGCTGTGACTTCCTACGATCAGCAAATCGACAGAGAGTTTCTGCACCTGGTCGAGAATCACCTGCGACGGATCGCCCTGCAGCACGCGCACTGCGCGAATGCGCTGCAGGTCTTGTTCGCCCTCTTCCCCCAGTTCTTCACGAAAGCTTTCCAGCACCCGCTGTTCGATATTGGCGATGACGGTTTTCAGACCCTGGCTGTGAAATTCGTTCAATGCCTGCTCGTCGAGATAGCTCTGCAACACCGACTCGGCAAACAGCCCCATCGGCTCTACCGCGTGCACCACGTATAAATCGGCATTGAATGTTCGCGCCAATGCCAAGGCATGCTGCATCACTAACGGTGCGTACAGACCGAGGTCAGTGGCATACAGCATCGAACGAATCATATGACCTCCTCGCGTGCCAACATGGCGGAGATTTGATTCAGCTTAGCAGTGCCTTGGCGAGTACGACGTGCGGCGCAACGTCTTGAACCACTGGGGTTTAGATCGACGGTTCGTTGCTGATGCCATGCGGCACGTGGCCAGTGGCAACGACTTCGCGGGCGAGTTCGCAATGGCCGGCCTGATCATCGAAGAAGACGTCGGCGGCGAACGCTTCGAGAAACGCCGATTTGGTCAGGCCACCGAGAAATAACGACTCGTCGAGACGAATGTCCCATTCGCGCAACGTGCGGATCACCCGTTCATGAGCCGGGGCCGAGCGCGCGGTGACCAGCGCCGTGCGGATCGGGCAATCGTCGTCGGGGAATTCGCGCTGCAACAGATTGAGCGCCGCCAGAAAGCCTTTGAAGGGGCCGCCACGCAAAGGCTCGCGGGCCGCTTCGCGCTCCTTGGCCTGGAACGCTTCGAGCCCGCCAGACTGATAGACGCGCTCCGACTCATCGGAAAAAATCACCGCGTCACCGTCGAAGGCGATGCGCAATTCATCACTCGCGGCACGGCTGGCACCACCGGATAAAATCGTTGCCGCCGCGAACCCGGCGTCCAGCGCCGCGCGCACATCTTCCGCATGGGTGGAAAGAAACAGGTCGCAACCAAACGCCTTCAAATAAGGATAAGGACTGCGCCCGCCAACGAACGCCGCGCGGGAAATCGCCAGGCCGTAGTGGTGAATCGAGTTGAACACACGCAGCCCGGTGTCGGCGCTGTTGCGCGAGACCAGAATCACCTCGACCCGCGCACGTCCGAGGCGACTGTTGAGGCTCAGGAGTTTTTCCACCAGCGGGAAGGCATCGCCGGGCGCAAGGATTTCGTCTTCGTGCTCGATCTGATATTGCCGATAGGCTTCGACGCCGCTCGACAGATAGACCTTGTGGCTCTCGCTCAGGTCGAACAGCGCGCGCGACGAAATCGCCAGCACCAGTTTGTCATCGATGTTTTTGGCCATGCCTTCCCCCCAAGCAACCGGCTTAAACGTTGCGCCGGTCGATAAAACTTAAATTGCGATACAACGCTTCGATGCGCGGCAACTCACAGCCTGCCGCTTTCGCCGCTGCCAGTGGCCGAGCGTAGATCGCTTCCAGCTCCAGCGGTCGTTTATGTAAAAAGTCGTGGTACATGCTCGGCCAGTAGTCGGGCATTTTCTCGGTCATCATGAACAGATAGTCGGCGTATCCCGGCGGCACCTCATGGCCACAGGCCTTGGCACCCTGCACCACTTCAGCCATCAACGCCTGAATCGATGCGCGGCTGTCGGCATCAGCCATCAGCTGGGTGGTGCCAGCACCAAGCAGCACCGACAGGCCGTTGTAGGGAATATTCCACACCAGTTTCTGCCAGCGCGCCTGTTGCAGATTGGGCATCGCCTGGGAATCGATCCCGGCAGCGCGGAACATCCCGGAACCCTCCTCGACAATCGCCATACAGGCGGCGTCATTGCTGGATGGACCACTGTGATAACCGACGTTCACCGCGCCCAAGGCTTGATGGGTGACTTGCCCTGGCCCTTCGCGATGCACGCAGATCAGGCACAGGCCGCCCAGCAGATGCAGGGAATCGGGAAGCAATTCACGCAAGCTGTCTTCGACGTCGAGGCCGTTTTGCAGCACCAGCACTTTCGCATCGGGTTTGGCCGCTTGAATGATAGAAGGCGCGAGACCGGCATTGCTGGTGGTTTTCGCCCCGACCAACAGCCAGTCGCACTTGGGCATATCCTCGGCCGCCGAATAGGCCTGCACCGGATTCAATGTCAGCGGGCCATGCACCGCGCTGTTCACCTGCAAACCGCGTTCAGCCACCGCCGAAAACTCGCTGCGCAACAGAAAGTGCACATCGAAACCGGCACGCGCCAGCATCACACCGTAGAAACCACCAATCGCGCCGGTGCCAATGATCCCCACTTTCGGTTTATCAAAGCCCGGTTTATTCACTGCCCCCATCATGGCAACTCCTCTGCAATTCGACCCAGTGCCTGCGCCAATGCCTCGTTGAGTGCATCGGCCGTCAGGCGTGTGTGCAATGCCCCAAAGAATTCGCCGTCGCGCACGACAAACAGCGCCGGCAAATGAAAGACCTGATAACGCTCGACCAACCCGCCGTTGTCGCCGGCATCGATCCAGCACAACTGATTGATGGCCAGATGGAGTCCCGGCAACACCTCGCGGGCATAACGGCAACTGGCGCAGCCGACACTGGTGAAAATCACCAGGGAAACGCCGCTCATCGCCAATAGCCGTTGATCGGCGTCGAAATCGGTCAGTTCGGATTCGACCACTATACTGGGGGAAACAATGTCAAATGACCGACACAGGGAGTCTGTGCTCATGGGACGTTTCATACCTCATCCGGACGAGGTGCCGGTTGAATTAACCTTGCTCAAGCCTGAGTGTATTTCCAGGCAACAGCTGCACACTATCAGCCTCGGCGGCATCGCTTGCAATTACCACCGTGCATGGCGCCATGGCACGGCGCTGCAAGTGCGTATGCCGACGCTGAATGCCGACATCTGTTATCCGGGCTATGTCGCGTGGTGCCTGCGCCGCAAAAAAGGCTATCTGGTGGGCATCGCGTTTACCGATGAGCAGACGCTGTTCAGCGCGCGAATGGGTGAGCAGGTGTGTCAGATCGAGCGCTACTGCCGCATGCACGACACCCATGATGACCTGCAAGAAATTCAGGCGGTGGCCCTGCAATGGGTCGAGCAACACGCCGACGAGTTCTCCCACGACAGCGTGCGCAAGGCTTTTGCGCAGCCAGCGCTGGACTAAAGCACCTTTTGCCCATTGTCGAGCAGGCGCTTTACGCGCTAAGGTTCCGCTCCCCGACGCGCTTAAATCTGCTGTGCTCCGCCGCGCGGGGATCGCTGGCGGCCGGCACCCGTGACCTGACGAGTAAACGATGGCTGATTTACCGATCAACGACCTAAACGTCGCCTCTAACGAGACCCTGATCACTCCCGATCAGCTCAAGCGTGATATCCCTCTGAGCGACGCTGCCCTGCGCACCGTCACCAAGGGCCGCGAAGTCATTCGCAACATTCTTGATGGCACCGACCACCGTCTGTTCGTAGTGATCGGCCCGTGCTCGATCCACGACATCAAGGCTGCCCACGAATACGCCGACCGCCTCAAGGTGCTGGCGGAGGAAGTCTCCGACACCCTGTATCTGGTCATGCGCGTGTATTTCGAGAAGCCACGGACCACCGTTGGCTGGAAAGGCCTGATCAACGATCCGTACCTGGACGACTCGTTCAAGATCCAGGACGGTCTGCACATCGGTCGTCAGTTGCTGCTGGATCTGGCCGAAAAAGGCCTGCCAACCGCCACCGAAGCCCTCGACCCGATCTCCCCGCAGTATCTGCAGGACCTGATCAGCTGGTCGGCGATCGGCGCGCGCACCACGGAATCGCAGACTCACCGTGAAATGGCTTCCGGCCTGTCCTCGGCCGTCGGCTTCAAGAACGGCACCGACGGCGGCCTGACCGTGGCGATCAACGCCTTGCAGTCAGTGTCCAGCCCACACCGCTTCCTCGGTATCAACCAGGAAGGTGGCGTGTCGATCGTCACCACCAAAGGCAACGCCTACGGTCACGTGGTGTTGCGCGGTGGTAACGGCAAGCCGAACTACGACTCGGTCAGCGTTGCCCTGTGTGAGCAGGCGCTGAACAAGGCGAAGATCAAGCCGAACATCATGGTCGATTGCAGCCACGCCAACTCCAACAAGGACCCGGCCCTGCAACCGCTGGTGATGGAGAACGTCGCCAACCAGATCCTCGAAGGCAACCAGTCGATCATCGGCCTGATGGTCGAGAGTCATCTGAACTGGGGTTGCCAGGCAATTCCGAAAGACCTCGCCGACCTGCAATACGGCGTGTCGATCACCGATGCCTGCATCGACTGGTCCGCCACCGAGAACACCCTGCGCAGCATGCACGCCAAGCTCAAGGATGTTCTGCCGAAACGCCAGCGCAGCTGATACGCGTTCTACAGGCATAAAAAAACGCCGGGCATTGCCCGGCGTTTTTTTTGTGTCTGCGGTTCAGATCTTGGCGGCGCGGCGCTGGTGACGCTCCATGTAGCGCTCGACGTAGGAGCACGACGGAATCACCGTGTAGCCCATTTCTTCGGCGTATTGCAGCGCGCTTTCGGTCAGCGCAGCAGCAATGCCACGGCCACGCAGGGCGTTGGGCACAAACGTGCGATAGATATCCAGGGTCTGTTTTCCCAGATCCATATAGGTCAGGTAGGCACGATGACCGTCCACATTGGTCTCGAACTGATGACCAGCCTGGTCATGGTGGATGGACAACGCCTCGCTCATCACTACTCCTCGCGGGTCTTGAATTCTGACCCCTACCTTACCGATGTTTTTCCGGCGAAGGAACAACTACGCCACCCCGTGCCTGATGGACACCGAGAAGAGCCACACCGATCTCGCGCAACCGAGCACCTGATAAATAGTAGGCATCATTGGCAAAAATGCTCAAGGTGCGCTCGTCATCAAGCCGGTTGACGGGGGTTGCTCCGATGGACGCAGGGGTGGCGTGGGAGAAGATCTTCCCGGGCCGCTCACCTGAACATTGCCGGATGTTGAGACTTAAGACGTGCGGCCTTTTTTAAAGTCACCTCAACATGGACAAAAGATAAGCGAAGCAGCACGCAAAATCGGAACAAAAGTATGGACGAATTCATTTAGACAGACTTTAGCCAAGACTGCAAAAACAGCACATGACAACGGGAACTTTTTCTCATTAGCTCGCTCTGCGCGGGACTTGTAGCTGGGTGTTTTTTAAACAACCAGGTTAAAAGTTGCTCGAAAAAGAATCAGCAACTACAATTTTTTTTGCTTCTTGCGCTACGTCAGTTTACTTACTACAAGTAATGGGTAGTATGTACGCCGGCTATTTCCTCAATCGTGAGGAGACAGCCACTTAATTTGAAAGTCCTTGAAGGGGAACACGATGAACAACGTTCTGAAATTCTCTGCTCTGGCTCTGGCCGCAGTTCTGGCTACCGGTTGCAGCAGCGCATCGAAAGAAACCGAAGCACGTCTGACCGCTACTGAAGACGCAGCTGCTCGCTCCCAGGCTCGTGCAGACGAAGCTTACCGTAAAGCTGATGAAGCTCTGGCTGCTGCTCAAAAAGCACAACAGACTGCTGACGAAGCTAACGAGCGTGCTCTGCGCATGCTGGACAAAGCTAGCCGCAAGTAATAATCCCTCGGGATTGTTATCGAGCCGACCCGATTTATCGGGTCGGCTTTTTTATTGCCCATCGTTTTTGTTCAGGCAATAAAAAACCCGCCGACGCTTCACGCATCGACGGGTTCCGGGGTACGACTTACTGCTGCAGGTCGATCGGTGTATTGGCAACAATCGGTGCCGAAGTATTCGGCGTGCCGATTTCCGTTGGCAGGCCATCTTCGGCCGCGACCACATCACGCACCACGTCCCAGTTCACACGCAGGTTGCTGGTGACGTCTTCACGCTTGAGCATCGCGTTGATCACCGCTGTGTGTTTGTCGACCACCGAGGGGTTGCCCTTGTCGTCGATCGGCGTGTGCGCTTCCAGATAAACCTTGCCGCCACTGCTGCCGAACTTGTAAGCATCGTTGAGGATGCGCACCGACGTACCGACCGGGACCATGCCGGCCATTTCCAGCACGTTGTTATTGAACATGCGGAAGCAGCCGTGACTGGTACGCATGCCGATACCGAATTTCTTGTTCGAACCGTGGATCAGGTAGCCTGGCGTGCCAAGGGTGAACTTGAACGGCCCCAGTGGGTTGTCAGGGCCGGCCGGCACCACGTTTGGCAGCGGATCACCGTCAGCGGCGTGTTCAGCCTTGATCGACGCAGGAGGCGTCCAGGTCGGGTTTGGCGTCTTGGCGGTGATCGAGGTATGCGCAATCGGCGAACCCCAGCCCTCACGTCCGATACCCAGCGGGAACGTGTAAACCACGTTCTTGCCCTTCGGGAAATAGTAGAGGCGGTACTCGGCGAGGTTGATGACGATGCCTTCGCGCGGGCCCGGCGGCAGAATGAAACGGGTCGGCAAGACGATTTCTGTACCCGCGCCCGGCAACCAGGCAGCGACGCCCGGGGTGGCCGCGACCATTTCCGAGTAACCCAGATCGTACTTCGTGCCCAGATCGGCAAAGGTGTCTTCGTACTTGGCTTTGATCACCTGCACCTGGCCGATGATGTCCTCACCAGGTGGTGGCAGGGGAAACTCCAATGCAGCAACGGGACCGGCCACACACAGGGCGGCAAGTGACAGGCAGCGGGTGACGGCAGGAAAGCGCGGCAACATCCGGAAAATCCTTCGCATGATCAACAAGGGTATAAGAGCGCGATTGTACACCGCGCTTTGAATATTGGGGGAGACAGCCCGATGGACCGCATCAGGCCTTGAAAAGATCGCAGCCTGCGGCAGCTCCTACAGGTGTACGCCCTTCCTTGCAGGAGCTGCCGCAGGCTGCGATCTTTTGACCTTAAAGCTCGAAACGCAGCTCAGGCCAGATCGGCGATGTGCCGCGCTTCTGCGATTCCAGAATCGCCCGGCACAGCGAGCACAGTCGCTGATCCTGAAACACCCGGCGATCCACGCTCGACCAGCGCGGTTGCGCTGGCAGCAGACTGCCGCACAGGGTGCGATCGGCCGAGCCACCGAGTTCGAGTTGCCGGGTCACCAGATGCACCCGCACTTCCTGGCAGGCGAACAGATCCAGCTGCTCGTCAGGCTCGATCAGTTGGTAGGCAAACAGGGACCAGGCAGAACGCGACATCGGGGGCTCCAAATAAGGGGGCGCCACATTAGCCGAAAGCCTGCCCTTAGAAAAGCCTCATAACAGCGGTTTTAGCGTCGGCCAGACATTTTCCAGCAACTTGCCCTGAGCCCCGGCTGCCGGGTGCAGACCATCGGCCTGCATCAAGTCCGGATGACCGCCGACGCCGTCGAGGAAAAACGGTACCAGCGGGATCTTTTTATCGTCCGCGAGTTTGCCGTAGACCTCGGCGAAAGCGTCGGTGTAGCGCTTGCCGTAATTGGGCGGCAACTGCATGCCGAGCAACAGCACCTTGGCACCGCTCTGGCGGGAGCTGTCGATCATCGAGGCAAGATTTTGTTGCAATTGAATTGGCGGCATTCCGCGCAGGCCATCGTTGCCGCCAAGTTCGAGGATCACCAGTTCCGGCTTATGCTCTGCAAGCAGCGCCGGCAGGCGCGCCTGGCCTCCGGCACTGGTGTCGCCGCTGATGGAGGCATTGACCACTTTATCGTCGAAACCCTCCTGTTTGAGCCGTTGCTCGAGCAACGACACCCACCCCAAACGGGTATCCAGTCCGAAACCGGCGCTGATACTATCGCCAACGATCAGGACAGTACCCGCCGCTGCGTTCTGGGCCATGCACATCAAGGCCAGGCCAGCACTCAAAAACCACACACGCATCGGATTCTCCATGGGCGCAAGCATTCTCACCGCGAAGAACCTCAGCAAAGTGGTTCCCAGCGCGGAAGGTGAACTGACTATCCTGCACGAACTCAGCCTGGAACTGAACAAGGGCGACAGCCTGGCCATCGTCGGCGCGTCCGGTTCCGGCAAATCCACCCTCCTCGGCTTGCTCGCCGGCCTCGACTTGCCGAGCAGTGGCGAAGTCATCCTCGCCGGCCAGGGCCTGAGCAATCTCGATGAAGACCAGCGTGCCCGCATCCGCGCCGAACACGTCGGTTTTGTCTTTCAGTCGTTCCAGTTGCTCGACAGTCTCAATGCGCTGGAAAACGTCATGCTGCCGCTGGAACTCGATGGCCGCAAAGACGCCCGTGAACGGGCGACCGAATTACTCCAGCGCGTTGGCCTCGGCCAGCGCCTGACACATTCGCCGCGCCAGCTCTCGGGTGGTGAACAGCAGCGCGTGGCGATAGCGCGCGCGTTTGCCGCCGAGCCTGACGTGCTGTTCGCTGACGAGCCGACCGGCAACCTCGACAGCCATACCGGTGAGCGCATCAGCGATTTGCTCTTCGAATTGAACAAGGAACGCGGCACCACCCTGGTGCTGGTGACCCACGACGAACGCCTGGCCCATCGCTGCCGGCGCCTGATCCGCCTTGAAGCCGGGCTGTTGGTCGCCCCTCTGGAGCCTTGATGGCACGTTTGCCGCTGTTGCGTCTGTTCAGTCTCGCCATACGCCAACTCATGCGCGATGCCCGCGCCGGTGAATTGCGCGTGTTGTTCTTCGCGTTGGTGGTGGCGGTGGCGGCGAGTACCGCCATCGGTTATTTCGGTGCTCGCCTCAACGGCGCCATGACCCTGCGCGCCACCGAGTTTCTCGGTGCCGATCTGGTGCTCGAAGGCAGTTCACCGGCGCGCGAGGAACAAATCAAGAGCGGCACCGAATTACACCTCAACCATGCGCAAGTGGTGGAGTTCTCCAGTGTTATCGCCACCGACAACGGCATTCAGCTGTCGAGCATCAAGGCCGTCGACCGCGCGTATCCTTTGCGTGGCGAACTGAAAAGTGCTCCAGCGCCCTTCGCAACCGAAGATATTGGCGGCGAACCGCAATCGGGCGAAGCCTGGGTCGAGGCGCGTCTGTTGACGGCGCTGGACCTGAAGATCGGCGACAGTATCGACGTTGGCATGAAGACGCTGAAGCTGACCCGCGTGCTGACCTACGAACCGGATCGCGCCGGCAACTTCTATAGCCTGACGCCTCGGGTCATGATCAACCTCGACGACCTCGCCGCGACCGGCGTCGTGCAACCCGGCAGCCGAGTAAGTTACCGCGAACTGTGGCGCGGCGAACCGCAGGCGCTGGAAACCTATCGGCAACTGATCAAACCGGGGCTTGCGGCCAACCAGCGGATTCAGGATGCCCGCGACGGCAACCGGCAGATTGGCGGTGCGCTGGGCAAAGCCGAGCGTTATCTGAACATGGCCAGTCTGGTCGCCGTGCTGCTGGCCGGCGTGGCCGTGGCGTTGTCAGCGAACCGTTTCGCCAGCCGGCGTTTCGATGCCAGTGCCTTGTTGCGCTGCCTCGGGTTGTCACGCCGGGAAACCATGCTGCTGTTCAGTATTCAACTGACGGTGCTCGGCCTGTTCGCCGCCCTCAGCGGCGCGTTGCTTGGCTGGCTGGCGCAATTGGGCCTGTTCGCCCTGCTGCATGATCTGCTGCCAAGTGACGTTCCTCCGGGCGGCCTGTTTCCGGCTATCGCCGGTATTGGCACCGGACTGGTGGCATTGGCCGGTTTCGCCTTGCCGCCGCTGGCTGCGCTGGGCCGCGTGCCGCCGTTGCGTGTGCTGCGCCGGGACATGTTGCCCATCCCGTCGAGTACCTGGATGGTTTACGGCGCAGCTTTGGGTGCGCTTGGCCTGATCATGTGGCGCCTGAGCCTGGATCTACTGCTGACCTTTGCCCTGCTCGGTGGTGGCGTGGTGGCTGCGTTGGTCTTGGGCGGATTGCTGTTGTTGTTGCTGCAAAGCCTGCGGCGGATGCTCGCCCGCGCTTCTCTGCCGTGGCGCCTGGGCTTGGGCCAGTTGCTACGCCATCCCTTGGCAGCGGCCGGTCAGTCGTTGGCATTCGGTTTGATTCTGCTGTCGATGGCCCTGATCGCTTTGCTGCGCGGTGAACTGCTCGACACCTGGCAAAACCAGTTGCCGAAAAATGCACCGAACTACTTCGCCCTGAACATCCTGCCGGCAGACAAACAGGCCTTTGCCGATCATCTGGTCAATGTCTCTGCGCAAGCGGCGCCGCTCTATCCGGTCGTGCCCGGGCGGCTGATCAGCATCAATGGCGATCCGGTGCAGCAAATCGTCAGCAAGGACTCGGCCGGAGACCGGGCGATTCAACGTGACCTGAGCCTGACCTGGGCGGCGGACTTGCCGGCGGGCAACAAGCTCACCGCAGGTGAATGGTGGAAGGATCAACCGACCGACGATGTTCCCGGTGTCTCGGTGGAAGGTAAGGTCGCCGAAAGCCTCAAGCTCAAACTCGGCGATCACATGGTGTTCAGCGTCGGTGGGGTCAATCGCGAAGCGAAGGTCAGCAGCCTGCGCGAGATCAACTGGGACAACTTCCAGCCGAACTTCTTCATGATCTTCCAGCCAGGCACATTGAAGGATCTGCCGGCGACGTACCTGACCAGTTTCTATCTGGCACCGGGTCATGATCAGCAGATCGTCGAGCTGTCGCGAACCTTCCCGGCCGTCACCATCCTGCAGGTCGAAGCATTGCTGGAACAACTGCGCAGCATCCTCGCTCAGGTCACCCTGGCCGTGGAATATGTTTTGTTGTTCGTGTTGGCGGCGGGAATGGCCGTGCTGTTCTCAGGCTTGCAAGCGACGCTGGATGAACGCATTCGCCAGGGTGCCTTGCTGCGTGCACTGGGCGCGGAACGACAGTTGCTGATCAAGGCAAGGCGCATCGAGTTCGGCCTGCTCGGCGCGGTCAGCGGTCTGCTCGCGGCAATCGGTTCGGAAGTGGTGAGTCTGGTGCTGTATCGCTACGCCTTCGACCTGCCGTGGCATCCCCATCCGTGGTTGCTGGTGCTGCCTTTGATTGGCGCAGTGCTGATTGGCGGTGCCGGCGTGTTCGGCACACGTCGGGCGCTGAATGCGAGCCCACTGACAGTGTTGCGCGAGGGTTGATAGACTCAACCGCTCTTAACCACAAGAAGTAGCCATGAGCCGTTATCGCCCTCCTCGCACCGCCGGCACCGCGCTGATCACCCCTGAAGGTGAAGCGCGGATGCGTGCCGAATTTCATGAGCTGTGGCATGTGCGCCGTCCGCAGGTGACGCAATCGGTCAGCGAAGCGGCGGCTCAGGGTGATCGCTCGGAAAACGCCGAATACACCTACGGCAAGAAGATGCTGCGCGAGATCGACAGTCGCGTGCGCTTTCTCACCAAACGCCTGGAAGCACTCAAGGTCGTCAGCGAAAAGCCCAGCGATCCGAACAAGGTCTACTTCGGCGCCTGGGTAACCATCGAAGACGAAGACGGCAAGCAATCGCGCTACCGCATCGTCGGCCCGGATGAACTGGATCTGAAACTGGGTCTGATCAGCATCGACTCGCCACTGGCCCGTGCCTTGATCGGCAAGGCGCTGGACGCCGAAGTTCGAGTGCAGACGCCGACTGGCGAGCAATTCGTTTACATCGTCGCTATCGACTATCCGTAAAGCGTATCAGCGACGAGTGATCAGGCCCTGCCGCGCAACGCGGACCAGTTGTTTGATCATCTCTGGCGCATCTTCGGAAGCCGGGGCCTGAATCACTGCCAGATCAAAACTGTCAGTGGCGAAACGCGCCAGCGACTCGCCGTCTTCAACGAACTGGATCAGGAACGCGGCAGGACCGCCGCTGCGACGTGGCCAGCCATCGAGATAACGCAACAGCGTCGGCTGATGTTTGCCGCCAAGAAGAATTTTCGGGTTGCGCTGGGTGATATGTGCCGTGATCGGCGCGGGACGTGCTGGAGGGCGTAGTGCATTCATCGTGTCGTGTCTCTGCCTCAAAAGTCTGCATGGCAGGTGAGAGGCAACACCGAACCAGCGCTTTAGCGGTATTTCGAAGCCCTGTTCCGGCTTCTGACGGCAACTGTTGAAGTCACCTGGCGCCCCGCAAGTAGCTGTTTAAATCGGCGCATGGGCAACATCCTAGAGAACGTGACCGATGAGTGTCAAGAATCAGCCGCAACAAAAAAGGCCCGCACAATGCGGGCCTTTTCCTTGAGCCAGAGCCTTCAACCGGCGATGGCGCGATCCACCGAAAGCTTGCCGGCGCCTTCGATCAGTACCGCGAGGCTGCCACCCAGCAGGGCCAGAGCGAACTCATAACCGTTGTTGGCCATGAACAAACCGTTGCTGATGTGTACGGTGAAGATCGCCACCAGCGACAGGAAGGTCAGGCCCAACGCCGCAGGACGCACCAGCAAGCCGATGATCAAGGCCAGGCCGGCGAAGAACTCGGTACCGCCGGCCAGCGTGGCCATCACGTAACCCGGGTGCAGGCCGATGCTGTCCATGTACTGCGCCGTGCCTGCCAGACCATAACCACCGAACAGACCGAAGAGTTTTTGCGAGCCGTGAGCTGCGAAGATCACGCCGACAGCGATGCGCAGGATGGTCAGACCGTAGCCGGCGCGGGTGAACAGGACTTTGTTGATCAGAGAGTTCATGGGGCATTCCTTGTTTTGCGAAAAGTGTTGTGTGTTGGTTGGCCGCTATATTAATCAGTAAATCTCATGTTAAAAGCGCAAATATTCCGCCATAACAATCAAATTATTAGATCATTTACGTGAGACGACTTTCTGCGCCCCGGGCTCCAACGACTCCCGCTCCCGGTCGAACGCCAAGTAGTACTTGTTCACGCTATTAACATAGCTGACCGGCCCCATTCCCACCTGCTCCATGGCGATTCGCTCGACCTGAAAGAACCACTGATTGGGATTCAGCCCCCGGCGTCGGGCCTCAGCGCGCATACCCTGCACGCGCTCGGGGCCGATGTTGTAGGCCGCCAGAGTGAAGGCCATGCGTTCGCGCTCATTGAGCTTGGGGCTGTTGAAGAATTTGCGGCGGATCATCGCCAGATATTTGGCCCCAGCCTGCACATTCGCATCGAGATTCTGAATGTTGTTCACGCCGACTCGCTGAGCGGCGGAAGGCGTGATCTGCATCAGCCCGGTCGGGCCACTGCCGCTGCGGGCATTGGGTTGCAGGCGTGATTCCTTGAACGCCAGTGCGGCCAGATTGAGCCAGTCCATGTTCTGCGCCTGGGCGTGCTTTTGCAGGGTCGGACGCAGTTTTTCCAGGCGCTGGCGATCAGCCTTGGCCAATGGATAGTGGACTTGATAGAGACGGCGGTAGATGCGCAGAAACGCTACGTCCTCGTTGGAGGGCTTCTTGTAACCACCGAGAAAGCGATCGATGCTCGCACGCAGCATCGAAGCATCACGACGTACGAACCAGTACTCCTCGCCCGGCTCACTGATCATCACTTGCCGGTCGAAACGCAACTTCGGCAAAATCTTGCCCCAGCGTTCGGCGATCGGTTGCTCGACAATCGTCAGATGAAAAATTCCGCCCTGAACCATCTCCAGCACGTCTTCGACGGCCAGTGTCGGATCAACCCATTCAATCTTGATCGGCGCCAGTTTGTGCAACGCCAGTTTCTGATTGAGCTGACTGACCGCCTCCCCCGCCGCACTGCCGGTGGGCAACGCCAGGGTTTTGCCGGAGAGTTGCTCGACCTTGGTGTAACGCCGCTCGCCTCTGATGCCGACCAGCACCAGCGGCACGTTGCTGGAGATCGGCTCGCTACTGGCGACCGCATAGCCTGGCTGCAAATCGAGCAATTCACCCGGCGCGACCAGATCACCTTCACCACGCTGCAGCGCGCCGAGCAGTTGATCCTTGGCTTTGGGAATGATCTTGAGGGTGATTTCCTGGCCATCACGGGCGTGGCCATTGAGGTATTGCTCGAAGGCGCGCAGGCGATGGTATTCGACGCCGATGGCCTGGCCCTGGACTTCACCGGAGCTGTTGCGGCTCTGGTTGACCAATACGCGCAACACTCGACTGCTGCGAATCTCGGACAAGTCACGCACTTTGGCGGCCGGCACGGCTTGCAGCGGCCCGGGCAGGCGCGCGACCGCCGTGATCGGCAGTAGCAACGAGGCACACAACAGCAGCAAAACCGAGGGACGAACCATCCACTCTCCGGAAAGAATACGGGGCAATTTCACCACTGAACGGTCGAAATCACCGACGGAAACAGAGCGCCTTGAGCGCTGGCAAAGTGCAAGAGACTGGCACAGTGATGGCATCTTTGCCAAACCGGGCTGCCTCGCGGCCTCAAGAGACAGCTATAACTCGTTGTAGTTCTTGGCTTTTCTTATGAATCTACAGCTCTGGTATGCTTTCCGGCCTTCGGCCCGAGGTAGCAACCATGCAACTCATCGATATCGGCGTCAACCTGACCAACCCAAGTTTCGCCGACAAACACCAGGCCGTGCTCGACCGCGCCTATGCCGCCGGGGTCTGCCAACTGGTGCTGACCGGCACCAGCGTCGAGGGCAGCGAGCAGGCACTGGAGCTGTGCCAGCAACTCGATGAGGGTGGCCAGCGACTGTTCGCTACCGCCGGTATTCATCCACATTCGGCCAGTGACTGGAACGCAGACAGCGCGCGACGTCTGCGCAGTTTGTTGTCGGAAACCAACGTCGTCGCCGTGGGTGAATGCGGGCTGGATTTCAACCGCGATTTCTCGCCGCGCCCGCAGCAGGAGAAAGTCCTCGAAGAACACTTGGCCATGGCCGTTGAATTGCAGTTGCCGGTGTTTCTGCACGAACGCGATGCCAGCCAGCGTTTGCTGGAAATCCTCAAAGACTTCCGCGATCAACTGCCCGCCGCTGTCGTGCACTGCTTCACCGGCGAGCAAAAAGCTTTGTTCAGCTATCTCGATCTGGACCTGCACATCGGCATTACCGGCTGGATCTGCGACGAGCGCCGTGGCACGCATCTGCATCCGCTGGTGAAAGAGATCAAACGCGGACGCTTGATGCTGGAAAGTGACGCGCCGTACTTGCTGCCACGCACCTTGCGACCGAAACCGAAGAACGGCCGCAATGAGCCGGCGTATCTGACCGAAGTACTGCGCGAAGTGGCGCTGCATCGTGGCGAAACCGAGGAAGATCTGGCGGCACACACCACCGCGTGTGCCCGTGCGTTCTACAACCTGCCGGCATTGGCGTAAGCCGCAAAAGATCGCAGCCTTCGGCAGCTCCTACAGGGCGTACGCCATCCCAATGTAGGAGCTGCCGAAGGCTGCGATCTTTTGATCTCTTGACCCACATCAAATCGAGTCCTCTGCATAGCGGCACAATAATGGCACCTTGCCAAAACTGTTTCCGCTATCAGAGAAGACCTCCATGGGTGCCTGGCTTAGCAATATCTCGCTGAAATACAAATTCTGGGCGGTCAATGCAGTCGCCTTCGTCACCACCCTGCTGCTGGTGTTGTACGCCGTGCAACTCGAACAACAGGCGCGCAGTCACGCGTCACGTGCCTCGGCACAAACCCAGGCGCAATTGCTCAAGGCCTGGCCAGCCAGCCTGGCCCTGCCCAAAGCTGATCAGGTGCTGACCTTCAAACGTGGGGAAGCGCCGCGCCTCAATGATCAACCGCTGCTGGAGATCACTGACAACAACGGCTGGATCGACATCAATCACATGCCGCTGTTTGGCGATAACCTGCTGATGGGTGCCGAAGTGTTCAGCCGCACCGATGGCCAACAGGTCGCAGTGATTGCTCATGGCCCGAGCCTGAGCCAAGTGTTCAGCGAGCGTTTCGCCAACTACGCGGTGGCGGTGTTCATCCTGATGCTGGCGATGCTCGGCGCTTCACAACTGCTGATCCGTTTCCTGCTCAGCCAGCTCAACACCTTGAAAGACGTCATGCTCCACGTCGAAAAAAGCGGCGATCTTTCAGCCCGAGTGCCGCTGGCCGGTAAAGACGAAGTCGGACAGATGGCCAATGCGTTCAACGCGATGCAGGCTGGTTACCAGCGCGTCGTGACCACCGTTGCCAACACCGCGCGGCAACTGGACATCGGCGCAGCGCGGCTGGCGTTGAGCATGAACGAAGTGCGCCATGGCATGCTCGGCCAGCAAAGCGAAACCGATCAGGCCGCCACTGCGATCAACGAAATGACCGCCACGGTTTATCACATCGCCCAGCACGCCGGCGCCACCCGTGATCTTTCGCAGACTGCCGATGGCCTCGCCGGCAGCGGTCAGCAAGTGGTCGCCCGGGTGCAGCATTCGATTGCCGGTTTGTCCAACGGCGTACAACAGACAGCCGAAATGATCCAGCGTCTGGCCGAAGACAGTCAGAAGATCAACGGCGTGGTCAGCGTGATTCACAGTATCGCCGAGCAGACCAACCTGCTGGCGTTGAACGCCGCCATCGAAGCAGCCCGCGCCGGTGAGATGGGCCGAGGTTTTGCGGTAGTGGCCGATGAGGTGCGTAACCTCGCCAAACGTGTGCAAACCTCCACCGACGAGATCACCACCATGGTGTCGGCCTTGCAGGCGGGCACTCGCGATGCGGTGGATTTCATGCAGGAGAGTTCGTACAAGGCCGACGATTGCGTGCAGCAAGCGCAAGAGGCCGGCGCGGCGCTGGCGGAAATCACGGGAGCGGTGGCGCAGATGCGTGAAAGCAATACGCAGATTGCCGTCGCGGCGGAGCAGCAAAGTCAGGTTGCCGAAGAGATGAACCGGGCGGTGGTGAGTATTCGTGATGTGACCGAGAACACCGTGCAGCAGACCGTGGATTCGGCGACGACCAGTAATGAGTTGGCGACGTTGGCTGGGGAACTGAGCAAGGCCATAGGTCAATTGAAACTTTGAAGATCAAAAGATCGCAGCCTTCGGCAGCTCCTGCAGGTGTACGCATTTCAATGTAGGAGCTGCCGAAGGCTGCGATCTTTTTTGTCCATCATTACTATGATGCCAATAGCCAACCTTGATTCGCCGCCCTCCGCGCCCGGGCCTATTCTTCAACCATGAGTTCAACATGGATCGAGGAGTAGAAAACATGGGCAAACGTCACCCCAACCTTCCCGCGTGGCAATGGCGCGCGTACCCGGGTAACCATCAACACCCGACTAATCTGGTGTTGCACCTGATTGCCGTGCCGCTGTTCATCGTCGCGTTTCTGCTGATTGTGTCCGGGGTTTTCAGCCTGAGCCTGGCCAGTGTGGCCATCGGCGTAATCGGCATCGTTGCGGCGCTGGGTTTGCAGCGTCACGGCCACCGCCTGGAGGCGCAAGCCTCCGAGCCGTTCAGTGATCGAAAAGATGCGGTGTCGCGGTTACTGGTCGAGCAGTTTCTGACTTTTCCGCGCTTCTTTCTCAGTGGCGGCTGGTGGCGTGCCTGGCGTGAGCGCCACCGTCGGCATTGAGTCAGGCGAAGATCGTGACGGTCTGGCGACTCATCGCAATCAACTCGCCTTCTGAGCTCCACAGCTTGGCGGCCACATGGCCGTAGCCGTCAGCGGCGTATTCGATGTCGGCTAGATATTGGCACCAGTCCAGTGTGCTCAAGTCACGTAGCGGCTGAACGAATTCGATGGTCCAGGTCAGCGTGCTGCCCGGTGCAGGCTTCTTCAGATACGGCAACAACGCGGGTGGCCACGCATCCACCAAGGCCAGCAGATGCGCCTCTTTGACCGGCTCTTCTTTGACATCCCCACGCAAGCGCACCCAGCCTCCCATCAAACGCGATTGATTGCCGGTGAACGGCATGCCGCCGACGCTCCAACGCATCGCCAGATGACGCATGAATTCCGGGGTCACGCCTTTGATGTAAGGCAGCTCCTGGCATTCGTCCCAGTGTTTCATTGACGGCGCCGGATACGCTTCGACGGCAACCTCCGATGGCCGCGAAGCGCCAAAACTGCCTTGGACGATGGTCACCACCTGGCCATTCTGCATCGCCCGGCCCATGACCTGGCTGACCGCTTTGCCTTCGCGCAGCACGTCCACTTCGAAACGCACCGGGACTTCGGGTTCGACAGGGCCGACAAAGGTGATCGCCAGCGAACGCACCGGGCGATCCGCCGGCACTTGCGCACGCATGGCTTCGTATTGCAGCGCCGCTACCAGGCCACCGAAACTGGCGCGACCTTGGCCCCATTCGGCAGGAATGGTCAGTTCCGGTTGACGGCGGACCGCATCGAGCAGATCGCAAAAGCGCATGGCAACCTCAGAAAACGAGAAAGGAATGCAGGGATCTTAACCAGACCTGCACCGCGCCGCAGCGTCTATTCCGGTCAAATGGGCTGACAGAAAGGCCTTCATTAAATATCAGCCACATTGGAGATCCCCTGTAGGAGTGAGCCTGCTCGCGATAGCGGCCTGACATTTGTTGAGTGTCAGGCCGCTATCGCGAGCAGGCTCACTCCTACAGGGGATTGTGGTGATTTCAGGATTTGAAACAGGCTGAACTGAGTTTTTCCAGCACACGATCAGCCTTGATTTCAGCCTGGATCATGGTCGCCTGCCAGGTTGCAACGCAGGGCTGAAGGTCTGCTTCCAGCTCGGCTTTCGCCAGCCATTGCCAGCAATCATGCCAGTCGCCCAGCGCGCCTTGCGCAGACTTCAGTCGCTTGAGTGCCGCTTGCGGCAAGCGATCCAGTTCGGGATAGGCTTCGATGCCGTAGCGCACTCGCTTGATCAACAGACGCAGACGATGACGGTCGTGAGCGGGATCATGCAACGCCTCGTCAAGTTTCTGCCATTGCTTGCCGAGGCGTTTTTCGATGCGTTTGCCCAAGCCCTTGAGCAAACCCTGACGCTGAGAGGCGCGCAGGAATCGCGGGAAAGCGTCGAGAATCATCAGCAGCGAAGCCACCTCGGCACTCGCCGCCAGCGCCGGATAAGCCTCCGCCATCTGCGCCATGCGCCGTTGCGCAGCTTGCGGCTGATCATGCTTGAGCAGATACGCCGCCAACACCTCGCGATCACGCCAGGGTGTGGTCAACTGGCCAACAGCAGACGCCGCGTCTTCGAGTTGCTCGACACCGGGCAAACCGCGCAATGGCCGCAGCAGACTGCGCAACCGCCGCACCGTAGTGCGCAGATCATGCAGCGCCTCGGGATCGGTGCGCGCGCTCAACCGCGCCTGACAAGCCAGCAAGCGCACCTCAAGGCTCAGGACATGAGCCACCAAGCGGTCAACCAACGCAGACATCTCTTGCTCCCGTTTCAAATGGCCTCGGGGATGAGTCTGGCGCTTTGCCAACCCTGCATCCTTGCTTCACGTCAGCAGCTTAGCGCCCGGCGCGGGATTCGCGAATGTAGAAGCGCGCCTTCTCGGCTTTCTTGCTGCAACCTTCAAAGCCCTCGAATTGCTGCTGGGTCTTGGCCGCGGTCAGCAGCGACAGCGCCTTGGAATAACTGACGGTGCCGGCAAAACCTTCGGCCTTGGCCAGATCCAATTCATGCCAAGCGGCGTCGAGCTGGCTGCCACAGCTGTCGCGGTAAGCGGTTTTACCGGCGCAACCGGCCAATGCCAGAGCCATCAACGGCACACAGATCCAGGCTTTCATCACTCACACCTCAAAATAGGTCAACAGTCGTGCAGGTAAGACGGTAAGGCTGCGAAAAAGTGCCTTGCCGGCGGGTGAAACCGCGCAACTGAGAAGGATAGCGCTGAAGGGTCATGCAATATCGAAAAAACGACGTCACCGGCGCACTCAACGACCATGGCGATTGAGCCCGCCCAGCGATGGGTGCATTGTGGAACCTTGTCGGGGAGGAAGCTGGATGAAAAAGCGTGTCGCATTGGTGCTGGGCTCCGGTGGCGCCCGGGGCTACGCCCATATCGGGGTCATTGAAGAGATTGAACGACGCGGTTATGACATCGCCTGCATTGCCGGATGTTCGATGGGCGCGGTGGTCGGCGGGATCTACGCCGCCGGCAAACTCGATGTATACAAGAACTGGATCGAGAGTCTCGACTATCTGGATGTGCTGCGGCTGGTCGACGTGAGTTTTCGTCTCGGCGCGATTCGTGGCGAGAAGGTCTTCGGGCAGATCCGCAAGATCGTCGGCGAGATCAACATCGAAGACTTGCGCATCCCCTACACCGCCGTCGCCGCCGACCTCACCAATCAACAGGAAATCTGGTTTCAGGAAGGTTGTCTGCATCAGGCAATGCGCGCCTCGGCAGCGATTCCAAGCCTGTTCACGCCAGTCATGCAAGGCAATCGCATGCTGGTCGACGGCGGCATTCTCAATCCATTGCCGATCGTGCCAGTGGTCTCCAGTCACTGTGATCTGATCATTGCGGTCAATCTCAATTCGACCAACCAGCGCCATTACAAATTGCCGGTGATCCAGCGCCCGCCGGCGTTCCGCTCGCGATTCGACAGCCTGATCAATTCGTTGGGGTCGAAGATGCCGTTCCGCCGCAAACAGGCTGAGCAGTTGTTGAAGCTGGAACAGGAAGCACTGCGCGCCGAGGCGGCAGATATCAACCCATGGCTCGAAGGCGCCGAGCCGGAGAGCCAGCAACCGGCCGCCGCGCCCGAACGTGAAGGTGCACCGAAATCCGCGACCGGTTCGTTCATCATCGATAACGTCGGGCCGGCGTCGCTGCTGGACTTGATCAACCAGAGTTTCGAGGTGATGCAGACCTCGCTGGCACAGTACAAGATCGCCGGGTATCCGCCGGATATCCTGATCAACGTGCCGAAGCGGGTGTGCCGGTTTTTCGAGTTTTACAAGGCACCGGAGTTGATCGCGTTGGGGCGAGAGATTGCGCGGGATACGCTGGATCGGTATGAGAGTGAGCAGCAGCAATAAAGATCAAAAGATCGCAGCCTTCGGCAGCTCCTACAGGGGAACGCATTCCAATGTAGGAGCTGCCGAAGGCTGCGATCTTTTAGCTATCCCGCAGATTCCAACAGCCGATAGCCAACCCCGGCTTCAGTGACAATAAACCGCGGCCGCGTCGGATCATCCGCCAGCTTCTGGCGCAAATGCCCCACCACAATCCGCAGATAATGGCTGTCCTCGGTGTGCGTCGGTCCCCAGATATCCTTGAGCAGTTGTTGCTGGGTAATCACCCGCCCCGGATGCCGCGCCAGTTGCGCCAGCACCGCGTATTCCTTGCGGGTCAGCGCCACTTCGACGCCGTCGAGCAGCACCCGCCGGTACGCCAGATCGACTGTCAGCGGGCCGAAATTCAGCGCCGCTTGCTGCGCCTCGCCTGCCGGGGCCTGGCGCAACAATGCCCGCACCCGCGCCAGAAACTCCTGAATCCCGAACGGCTTGGTCACGTAGTCATTGGCGCCGCCATCCAGCGCCTGGACTTTCTGCCCTTCGCTGGCGCGCACCGACAGCACCAGCACTGGCGCCGTGGCCCATTCGCGAAACTCGCGCAGCACTTGCTGGCCGTCCATGTCCGGCAGGCCGAGATCGAGCACCAGCAGGTCCGGTTTGTTCAGCGCAGCTTGCGCGAGACCTTCGGCACCGGTGCCGGCCTCAAGCACTTTGTAGCCCTGTGAGGCGAGGCTGATGCGCAGGAACTTGCGGATCTGCGGTTCGTCGTCGATGACCAGAATGGTCGCGGTCTGGCTCATGGATTCACATCAACAGAAAAGAGTGGCAAGAGAGTAGCGCAAGCGAAGTCAGGCTTCATCATCCATCCCCGGCTGGGTCTGCAAGGGCAGGTGCAAGGTGATGCAGGTGCCGCGCCCTTCGATGCCATCGGCAACGCTGATCCGCCCGCCGTGCGCGCCGACCATGCCCTGACAGATCGCGAGGCCAAGACCGGTGCCCTGGCCGCCGCGATCACCGCGCGCGGCGGTGTAGAACATGTCGAAAATCTTCGCCCGCTCGTCTTCCGGAATCCCTGGTCCTTCGTCGCTGACCGAGAAGAAAATCTCTTGGTCAGCGGCGCCGGCACGCAATTCCAGACGACCGTTGGCCGGCGAGAACCGTGCAGCGTTTTCCAGCACATTGACCAGCGCCTGTTCGATCAGCGCGGCATGTACGAACAGCAACGGCAGCTCGCCAGGCACATCGGTACTGACCTGCAACGGCGCCAGCACCGCGCGCAGCCGATTGAGCGAACTGCCGACGATGTCCGCCGGCGACACCCAGTCCCGCGCGAGCTTCAAGGCGCCATGCCCGAGGCGGGTCATGTCGAGCAGGTTCTGAATGTAGCGATCGAGGCGTTCGGCTTCATCACGAGTGCCTTCGAGCAGTTCGCGGCGATCCTCCAGCGGAATCGCTTCGCCCAGCGCCAGCAGGCTGTCGATGCTGCCGCGCATAGCGGTCAGTGGCGTGCGCAAGTCGTGGGACACCGAGGCCAGCAACGCGCTGCGCAATTGCTCGGTTTCGCCATGCAGGCGTGCGGCTTCGAGATCATCCGCCAGTTGCGCACGGGCCAGCGCTTGCGCCAGTGGCTGACTCAATGCGGTGAGCAAGCGCCGACGCTGACCGCTCAAGGTCTGGCCCTCTTTGGCGCAGACACCGAGCAACGCCAGCGGCCCGGCTTCAACGGAAAGCGGCCCCCACCACCAGCGCCCGAGCGGTGGCGGGCCGGGGCCCATGCCCGCCGGTTGATCGTGTTGCCAGGCCCAGTCAGCGGCGGCGCGTTCGGACTCGGTAAATTGCAGCGGGCCACCGGTCTCGACTTTCCAGCCGTTCTGGCCATCGCGATTGAGCAGGCACAGTTGCAGATCGCTCCAGCCGTTGAGGTGTTGCGCGGCAGCACTGACCACGGCCTGACGGTCGGTGGCGGCAGTGAGTTTGCGCGACAGGTCGAGCAGTTCGGTGGTCTCTTCCTGCGTGTCGCGCAATGCCTGCAATTGCCGCCGCTGGCGCGCCGCAAGGTTGCCGGTGAGCGCCGCCATCAGCAGGAAAAACAGCAGGGTCAGCACGTCTTCTTCGCGCTGGATGCTGAAGGAAAAATTCGGTGGAATGAACAGAAAATCGTAGGTCAGAAACGACAACGCCGCGCACGCCAACGCCGGACCGAGGCTGCTGCGCACCGCCACCAGCAACACCGCAGCAAGGAACACCAGCGAGATGTTCGGCAACGGCAGCACACTCGACACCGCCCATGCCAAGGCGCTGGCCAAAACCGTCGCGACCAGCGCCAGCGCATAGTCGAACCACACCAGCGTCAGTGGGTTGCGCGGGCGTGGTTGATGCTGTTGTTGATCGCTGTCGAGGACGTTGATTTCCAGACCGTGCGCCTGCCGCAGTAATCGCGCAGCGAGACCGCCACCGAACAGGCGCCGACGCAAACGTGGTCGCGACTGGCCGACCAGCACCAGGCTCGCACGGCGTTCAGCGGCATGCTGGATCAGGGTTTTCGCCACTTCGCCGGCACGCAGTAAAACCACTTCACCGCCGAGGCGTTCGGCCAACTGCTGGGCACTTTGCAAGCGCAGCCGCGACTGCTCGTCACGCACGCTGCCGTTGTCGACATGCACCAGACTCCACGGCAAATGCCGACGCTGAGCGACGCGACTGGCATGCCGCACCAGACGTTCGGCCTGAGCATCGCCATCGACCCCCACCAGCAGACGTCCGCGCACCGCTGGCGCCGCCTGACCGAGTTGACGATAGCCTTGCGCAAGATCGTTATCGACCTGCGCGGCAGCGGTTTGCATCGCCAATTCGCGCAGCGCGGTAAGGTTGGTCTGAGTGAAAAAAGCGTCGATGGCCGCGCGGGCCTGCTCCGGCACGTAGACCTTGCCTTCGCGCAGACGCTCGAGCAATTCGCGCGGCGGCAGGTCGATCAGCAACAGTTCGTAGGCTTCTTGCAGGACCCAGTCCGGCAGGGTTTCGCGAACCTGCACACCCGTGATGCCGCGCACCTGATCGTTGAGACTTTCCAGGTGCTGGACGTTGACCGTGGTGAACACGTCGATGCCGGCGGCGAGCAGTTCCTGAATGTCTTGCCAGCGTTTCGCGTGACGGCTGCCGGGGGCGTTGCTGTGGGCCAGTTCATCGACCAGCACCAGTTTCGGCCTGGCGGCGAGGATGCCGTCGAGGTCCATTTCTTCGAGCATCACGCCACGGTATTCCGAGCGCACCAACGGTTGCTGCGGCAGGCCGCCAAGCAGCGCTTCGGTTTCGGCGCGGCCGTGGGTTTCGACCACGCCGGCGAGGACTTTCACGCCTTGGCGAAGCTGCGTGTGGGCGGCCTGGAGCATGGCGTAGGTTTTGCCGACACCAGGGGCGGCGCCGAGGAAAACCTTCAGGCGGCCACGGCCGTCACGGGGCAGATCTGCTAACAGTGCGTCGGCGCGGCCGGAGTCGCTCATGCTTGATGTTCTCTCTTCCTGATGATCGTTCTCACGCTCTGCGTGGGAATGCAGCCCGGGACGCTCTGCGTCCCACCAAAGCGGACGCGGAGCGTCCATTGATGCATTCCCACGCAGAGCGTAGGAACGATCATCTTCTACAGTTTTTCCAGTGCCATGTTCAGCTCAAGCACATTCACCACCGGCGGCCCCACCAACGGCTGTTCGATGTGCGCATCAAGCAGTTGCTGCAAGGTCGATACCGGCAGGTCTCGCGCGGCCGCGACTCGCGCCAGTTGATAGGCAATCGCTGCCGGAGGCAAGTGCGGATCGAGACCACTGCCGGAGGTGGTCAGCAAGGCCAATGGCACCGGCCCCTGGCCGGGAACCTGCAACTTGTTGGCGTCATCGATCACCCGCGTGGCGAGTGCCGGATTGCTCGGTGCCAGGTTGCTGGCGCTGCTGGAAACGGTAGCAAACGCACCGGCGGAGGGACGTGGGTGAAACCACGCATCGCCGACGAAATCCTGGGCGATCAGCGACGAGCCACGGACTTTGCCATCGGCGTCATGCACCAGGCTGCCGTTGGCTTGAGCGGGGAATGCGACTTGCGCGACACCGGTTACCACCAGTGGATAGGCGACGCCGGTGACCAGGGTCATCAGCACCAGCAGGCTGAGGGCGGGACGTATCATTGTGGACATTGCAAGATCCTCGAATTCGTTGGGCAAACTTTGGTGGGGTGTCAGGGAGCTCTTTTCCCCCTCACCCCAGCCCTCTCCCCCAAGGGGGCGAGGGGGAAAGGGAGCCGATTTATGTGCTTTTCAAAATCTGAGTTCGGCTCGGTATCTCAAGTCTGTGAAACTCTGAAAAACCACTCGGTCAGTCCCCTCTCCCCCCATGTCGCTGAGGAGAAAGGGAGCCGATTTATGTGCTTTTCAAAATCTGAGTTCGGCTCGGTATCTCAAGTCTGTGAAACTCTGAAAAACCACTCGGTCAGTCCCCTCTCCCCTCATGTCGCTGAGGAGAAATGGAGCCGATCCTTGTGCTTTTCAAAACCTGAGTTCGGCTCGGTAATTCAGGTCGATGTACCTCTGTTTAACCACTCGGTCAGTCCCCTCTCCCTCTGGGAGAGGGTTAGGGTGAGGGGCTCTTCAAAACTCAAACCAGATGCATCGCCGTGAGCAGCATGTCGATCGCCTTGATCCCCACGAACGGCACCAGAATCCCGCCCAGCCCATAGATCAGCAGATTGCGTCGCAACAACGCCGCCGCACTCGCTGCCTGCACGCGCACACCGCGCAACGCCAGCGGGATCAGCACGACGATGATCAACGCGTTGAAAACAATCGCCGAAAGAATCGCGCTCTGCGGACTGGTCAACTGCATGATGTTCAACACGCCAAGCTGCGGGTAAATCGAGGCGAACAGCGCCGGCAGGATCGCGAAGTATTTGGCGACGTCGTTGGCGATGGAAAAAGTCGTCAAGGCACCGCGCGTCACCAGCAATTCCTTGCCGATCTGCACCACGTCGAGCAGCTTGGTCGGGTCGCTGTCGAGATCGACCATGTTCGCTGCTTCGCGGGCAGCCTGGGTGCCGTCGTTCATCGCCATGCCGACGTCAGCCTGGGCCAGCGCCGGGGCATCGTTGGCACCGTCGCCGCACATCGCCACCAAACGCCCGTCGTTCTGCTCGTGACGAATGCGCGCGAGTTTCTTCTCCGGGGTGGCTTCGGCGAGGACGTCATCGACGCCCGCTTCAGCGGCGATCGCAGCAGCGGTCAGCGGGTTGTCGCCGGTGACCATTACCGTGCGAATCCCCAGTTTGCGCAGTTCGGCGAAGCGCTCGCGAATGCCCGGTTTGACCACGTCTTTGAGATGGATCGCGCCGAGCAGTTTGCCGTCGGCGCAAACCAGCAACGGCGTGCCACCACTCTGGGCAATCTTGTCGATTTCCCGCGACAGGGCCGGAGCCAGATCGGAGCGTTTCTGGCCGAGGAAACTCAGTAGCGAATCCACCGCGCCTTTGCGGTAGACGCGACTTTGATAGTCGACGCCGGACAACCGGGTTTCTGCGCTGAATGGCACAGCGGTCAGGGTTTCCGGCGCTGGCTCAGGTTGCGGGTGCAGGCCACGCAGGTACTCGACGATGGATTTACCTTCAGCGGTTTCGTCGGCCAGCGAGGCGAACAGCGCACCTTCGGCCAGCTCGCGACCTGTCACACCGGGCGCGGCATACACCGCACTGCAGCGACGGTTACCGAAGGTGATGGTGCCGGTCTTGTCGAGCAACAGCACATGCACGTCACCCGCCGCTTCCACCGCACGGCCGGACTTGGCGATCACGTTGAGGCGCACCAGACGATCCATCCCGGCAATACCAATCGCCGAAAGCAGACCGCCAATGGTGGTCGGAATCAGCGTGACCAGCAGTGCCACCAGAAACACCAGCGGCAGGCTGCCGTTGGCGAAATGGGCGAACGGTTGCAGGGTCACGACCACCAACAGGAAGATCAACGTCAGGCCGATCAACAGAATATCCAGCGCGACTTCGTTCGGCGTCTTCTGGCGTTTGGCGCCTTCGACCAGCGCGATCATGCGGTCGAGCGTCGACTCGCCGGGATTGACGGTGATTTTCACCAGCAACCAGTCGGACACCAGTCGGGTATTACCGGTGACGGCCGAGCGGTCACCGCCGGACTCGCGGATCACCGGCGCCGATTCACCGGTGATCGCCGCTTCGTTGACCGCCGCGATGCCTTCGATGACTTCGCCGTCACCGGGGATCATCTCCCCGGCTTCGACGCGCACCACATCGCCTTTGCGCAAACTCGCCGCGGGCACCACCTGAAAGCTGCCATTGGCTTGTTTGCGCCGGGCGCTGAGGCCTTCGCTGCCAGCCTTGAGGCTGTCGGCGCGGGCCTTGCCACGGCCTTCGGCCAAGGCTTCGGCGAAGTTGGCGAACAGCACGGTGAACCACAGCCACAATGCAATTTGCGCGGCGACGAAGGTCGGCACATCGGCATCGGGAATGAAGCACAGCACAGTGGTGAAAATTGCCGTCAGTTCGACCACCAGCATCACCGGCGAACGCTTCAGTTGCCGAGGGTCGAGCTTGACGAACGCTTGCACCAGCGCCGGCCGCCACAGGGCCGAGATCGCGGTTTTCGCTTGTTCCGGCGCCTTGACGGCGGCGGGTTTGATTGCGGGCATATTCATCGATAAGTCCTCAGAAGCCCAAGCTCAGATGTTCGGCGATTGGGCCCAAAGCCAGAGTCGGCAGGAAGGTCAGGCCGCCCACAAGCAGAATGGTCACGGTCAGCAGGGTCACGAACAGCGGGCCATGGGTCGGGAAGCTGTTCTGGCCGATCGGTGCGGTTTTCTTCATCGCCAGGCTGCCGGCCAAAGCCAGAACCGGGAGGATGTAACCGAAACGACCAATCAACATGCCCAGGCCCAGCATCAGGTTGTGGAACGGCGTATTCGCGCTGAGGCCACCGAATGCCGAACCATTGTTGGCGCTCGCTGAGGTGTAGGCATAAAGCAACTGGCTGAAACCGTGCGGGCCGGGGTTGCTGATAGTTGCTGCAGCACTGGGAACCGCAGCGGCAATCGCACCGAGCACCAGCACGCCCACCGGCATCACCAGCAAGGTCACCACCAGCAATTGCACCTCACGCGCCTGGAGTTTCTTGCCGAGGTATTCCGGGGTTCGCCCGATCATCAGACCGGCGAGGAACACTGCGATCAGCACGTTGAGCAACATGCCGTAGAGCCCGGCACCGACGCCGCCGAAGATCACTTCGCCAACCATCATGTTGACCAGCGCGACCATGCCGCTGAGCGGGTTGAGGCTGTCGTGCATGCCGTTGACCGAGCCGTTCGAGGCCGCCGTCGTCGTCACCGACCACAGCACGGTGGCGGTGGTGCCGAAGCGCGCTTCCTTACCTTCCAGCGGCGCGGTCTGTTCGACGGCAGCGTTGTTCAGGGTCGGATTCGGTTGGTATTCAGCCCATAGCGAAGTCGCTCCGCCGATCAGGAACAGCGCGAGCATGCAGGCGATGATCGCGCGGCTCTGACGCAGGTCTTTGACGTAATGGCCGAAAGTGAAGACCAGCGCCACCGGGATCAGAATGATCGAAGCGACTTCGAACAAGTTGCTCCACGCGGTCGGGTTCTCGAACGGATGCGCCGAGTTGACGCCGAAGAAGCCACCACCGTTGGTGCCCAGTTGCTTGATCGCAATCTGACTGGCCGCCGGACCCAGCGGAATCACTTGATCAACGCCCTGCATCGTCACTGCGTTCACATACTGTGCGAAGGTTTGCGGCACGCCCTGCCAGACCAGATACAGCGCCAGCAACAGGCACAGCGGCAACAGGCCGTAGAGGGTGGCGCGGGTCATGTCGACCCAGAAGTTGCCGAGGGTTTGCGTCGACTTGCGACCGATACCACGGCACAACGCGACCAGCACGGCGAGGCCGGTGGCGGCGCTGACGAAGTTCTGCACGGTGAGGCCGACCATCTGGCTGAGGTAGCTGAGGGTCGCTTCACCGCTGTAGGACTGCCAGTTGGTGTTGGTCATGAAACTGACCGCGGTGTTAAACGCCTGCGTCCATTCCTGGCCCGGCAGGTTCTGCGGGTTCAGTGGCAAGTGATCCTGAAACAACAGGATCGCGAACAGCAGCAGGAAACCGGCGAGGTTGAAGGCGAGCAGCGCCAGCGTGTACTTCTGCCAGCTCTGCTCAGCTTCGGGATCAACACCCGCAATGCGATAGCAACCGCGCTCGACCGGGCCGAGAACCGGCGTCAGCCAGGTGCGCTGACCTTCCATCACCTTGTAGTAAAAGCGCCCGAGCAGCGGCGCCGGCAGCAAGACCAGCGCAAAAAACGCGAGGATCAGCCAATAGTCATAACTGTGCATAGCCGCTCCTAGTTCCGATCCGCGCGCAACAGCGCAACCAACAGATAAATGAACAGCCCCACTGCCAATAGCAGTGACACCCCGTCCAGAACGCTCATGGAAGATCTCCGTGTTACGGCGTATTGCCGCGTGTGCAGTGATTGTCGGAAAGGAGGCTGTAAAGGAACGAGAGCGAGGGTGTTGGCTGTGCATAAAGAAAGCGTAAAGAGTGGGTTTATGCGGGCGTTACGGGGAGGTTTTCTGGCGTTTGTGCAGGCCTGCTCGCGATAGCGTCAAAATAGGCACCACTGCACCCAACTGGCGCATAAATACGGGCCATCCATCTGCGAACATCCCCGATACGACAGCTTTCAACTCATTACGACTTGTTTCAGCGCACTGGCACGCCCACTGCAAACGCCCTCCCCCGAGCTTTCCAAACCGTTCAGGGAGCAAGCGCATGAACACACAACTCAAACCCACGCTGGGCACGTTGCACCTGTGGGGCATTGCCGTCGGGCTGGTGATTTCCGGGGAGTATTTCGGCTGGAGCTACGGCTGGGGCGTTGCCGGAACACTGGGCTTTCTGGTGACTTCGTTCATGGTCGCGACCATGTACACCTGCTTCATTTTCAGCTTCACCGAACTCACTACCGCCATTCCCCACGCAGGCGGGCCATTTGCCTACAGCCGTCGCGCTTTCGGCGAAAAAGGCGGATTGATTGCCGGGCTGGCAACGCTGATCGAATTCGTCTTCGCGCCCCCGGCGATTGCCTTGGCGATTGGCGCCTACCTTAATGTGCAGTTTCCGGCGCTCGATCCGAAACACGCGGCGGTCGGCGCGTACATCGTGTTCATGGGGTTGAACATTCTCGGCGTGAAGCTGGCGGCGACTTTTGAACTGATCGTCTGCGTGCTGGCAGTGGCTGAACTGCTGGTGTTCATGGGCGTGGTCGCGCCGGCGTTCAGCTTCAGCAATTTCGCGCTCAATGGTTGGGCGGGTTCGGACGTGTTTGGCGCACCGGCGATTGCCGGGATGTTCGCTGCCATTCCATTTGCGATCTGGTTTTTCCTCGCCATCGAAGGTGCGGCAATGGCCGCCGAAGAAGCCAAGGATCCGAAGCGCACGATTCCCAAAGCCTACATCAGCGGCATCCTGACGCTGGTGTTGCTGGCGATGGGGGTGATGTTCTTCGCGGGCGGTGTCGGCGACTGGCGTACCCTGGCCAACATCAACGATCCACTGCCGCAAGCGATGAAAACCGTGGTCGGCGACAACTCCGGATGGCTGCACATGCTGGTGTGGATTGGCCTGTTCGGGCTGGTGGCGAGTTTCCACGGGATCATTCTTGGCTATTCGCGACAATTCTTCGCCCTTGCCCGCGCCGGTTACCTGCCCGCTTCATTGGCGAAACTGTCGCGTTTCCAGACGCCGCACCGCGCGATCATCGCCGGCGGCGTCATTGGCATCGCGGCAATCTACAGCGACGGTCTGATCAACCTCGGCGGCATGACCCTCACCGCCGCGATGATCACCATGGCGGTGTTCGGCGCGATCGTGATGTACATCATGAGCATGCTCAGCCTGTTCAAACTGCGTAAGTCGGAGCCGAACCTGGAGCGCACTTTCCGCGCGCCGTGCTATCCGTTGATTCCGATGATTGCCTTGGTGCTGGCGGTGGTTTGTCTGGTGGCAATGGCGTGGTTCAACACGTTGATCGGGCTGATCTTCCTCGGCTTCATGGCCGTAGGCTTCGGCTACTTCATGCTCACCGGCCAGTTGCGTGCCAATGCACCGGCCGACGCCATGCTTACGGGCCAGTAGACCCTCATGTAGGAGCTGCCGAAGGCTGCGATCTGTTGACTTTGTTTTTTTAGAAACAAGATCAAAAGATCGCAGCCTGCGGCAGCTCCTACAGGGAATTAAGGTGCAGCAGGGATATCGGGCCTAGAATGGAACCACTGCGAAGTAACTTCGCTCAAAAGTGGTACGCAGTGTTGCACGGCGAAATTCTCGTCCGTCACGCTGACATTAAGGAGAGCCGTTATGCCCTGGTATGCCTGGTTGATTCTGGTCGTTGCAATCGGCTCGATCGTCGGCGGTTTGATGATGTTGCGTGACACCGCCAACAAGGTCGAACTGACCGATGAAGAACGCAAACGCGTCGCGGCCCGCAATGCCGAAGCGGACGCCAAAGAGGCGCAAGACCGCTGACAAAAAACCCCGCCTGACTGGCGGGGTTTGTTTTTCAAAGACCTGTCGGACTTATCTGCATGCTTTTTAGAAGTAGAAGTACAGTCACCATTTAATTTTCCTTGGTTAAGATGGGGGCATTGTTGCGGAGAGCTCCACATGCGTTACTCGCAGGATCATAAAGCCCAGACCCATCAGCGCATCATCAAGGAAGCCTCGGCGCGATTCCGCAAGGACGGCATCGGCGCGACAGGCCTGCAGCCGTTGATGAAAGCACTGGGGCTGACCCATGGCGGCTTCTATTCACACTTCAAGTCCAAGGACGAGTTGGTAGAGAAGGCCTTGCAGGAGGCTGGCGATCAGGTCGATGGTCTATGCGCTGAATTGTTTTCTCAGGAACACCCTCGCCAGGCATTCATCGAAACCTACCTGTCTGAATGGCATCTGACTTCGCCCCATGAGGGATGCCCGCTGCTGACCATTTCTTCCGAACTTGGCTTGCGTGGCCAGGCAAGTCCCACCAGCGACAAGATTCTCAATGCGCGGCTGGAGCAGATAGAGGAAACCCTGACTGGCGAAAACAGCGCTGACCGGGCCATTGTCATCATGTCGACACTGGTCGGGGCGCTGTTGCTGTCACGCAGTGTCGCGGACGCCGAGTTTGCGCAACGCATTCTCGATGTTGCCCGCGACCACCTCAAACAGTCCGACGATTAAGCCTGCCAACGCTTGAACAACACGCTGGCATTGACCCCGCCAAAACCGAAGCCGTTGGACAACGCATATTCGATCGGCATCGGCCGCGCTTGCCCATGGACGATGTCCACGCCTTCGCTCGCGGGATCAGGATTGTCGAAGTTGAGCGTCGGTGGCACCACCTGATCGCGGATCGCCAACAACGTGAAGATCGCCTCGAGACCACCCGCCGCCCCCAGCAAGTGGCCTGTGGACGACTTGGTGGAGGTCACGGCGATTTTCCTCTCTGTGCCAAAGAGCGACTTGATCGCTGCCAACTCACCAAGATCGCCCACCGGTGTGGACGTGGCATGAGCATTAAGATGCTGTATCTGATCCGGGGCTACCCCGGCCTGTGCCAGCGCCAACGCCATCGCCCTGCGCGCCCCGCTTCCGTCTTCCGGCCCGGCGGTCAGATGATAAGCATCGGCACTGGTGCCATAGCCAACCAGCTCGGCCAGAGGCTGAGCGCCCCGAGCCAATGCGTGTTCCAGCGACTCGATCACCAACAGGCCGGCGCCCTCGCCCATTACGAAGCCGTCACGACCGCTATCGAAGGGGCGTGATGCACGCTCGGGAGTGTCGTTGTAGCCGCTCGATAGCGCCCGTGCTGCCGCGAAACCAGCAAGACTGACGCGGTCGATACAGGCTTCCGCGCCGCCACACACCGCGATGTCCGCTTCACCGGAGCGTATCAAGCGCGCAGCATCGCCAATCGCCTGAACCCCGGCGGCACAGGCAGTCACCGGTGCGCCGAGCGGGCCCTTCAGACCATGCTGAATGGAAACGTGACCTGCGGCGAGATTGACCAGAAACGACGGAATGGTGAATGGCGACAAACGTCGCGGGCCTCGGCTATCGGTTGTGCGCACGGCGTCGGCAATCGCGCCGAAGCCGCCGACACCGGAGCCGATGATGGTTGCCGTTCGCGCCTGATCGTTTGCGTCAGTGGGGTGCCACCCCGCCTGCTGCAATGCCTGTCGGGCCGCTTCCATGGCAAACAGAATGAAGCGGTCCATTTTCTTCTGTTCTTTCGGTGGGGTAGCGCGGTCCGGGTCAAAACCGGCCTCGGCATCCTCCTCCAGTGTCGGCACCCGTCCGCCGACACTTGTCGGCAGATCCGCGACCACCGCTTCCGGCAGATTGCGTATACCGGAGCGACCGGCCAGCAAGCGCTGCCAAACCGCTTCGACACCGCTGCCCAACGGTGAAACCAGGCCCATACCCGTGACCACTACTCGACGCTGATCCATACCGTGGTTACCTCTGATCAATTCAATTGCCTGACTTGTAGCGTTGGGCTGCCGAGCTACGCGAAAGGTTCGGTGCCATGACGTGCCGCGCGGCTACGAAGGCCTTCCACTCGTCCGCATCGGGCAACGACGGAATGGTGATCAACTCGCCCTGATCCAGTCCTGCCAACGCCGCATCGACCATTTCACCGGCCTCCATGACCATCTCAGCTGGAATGCCACTGGCATCGATCCCGGAACGTTCCCAGATTTCAGTGCGGGTTACACCCGGCAACACGGCCTGGACTTGCACGCCAGTACCTTCAAGCTCCGCGTTCAGCGACTGGGTCAGGCTCAGCACATAGGCCTTGCTAGCGCTGTAGGCCGCATTGAAGCGCTCGGGAAACAACGCCACTACCGAGGCGATATTGATGATCGTGCCCCGTCCGGCCTTGGCAAAACCCGCTGCGGCCGCCGATGCCAGACGCGTCACTGCGGTGATGTTCAACTGGATCAAGCGCTCCAACTGATCGAGGTCTGCATTGGCCAGCAGACCGTCAGCGGCAACCCCGGCATTGTTGACCAGCAGGCTGATGCTCGAATCGCCGCGCAAGCGCTGCTCAAGTTTTAGCACATCATCTTTTTGCGTCAGATCCGCTTTGAGCACCTCAACCTGAACGCCATGCGCATCGCGCAATTTATCTGCGGCGATCTCCAGACGTTCCTGATCACGGGCAACCAACAGCAAATCAAAACCGCGTGCGGCCAGCCGCTCGGCGTAAATCGCACCGATGCCGGAAGAAGCGCCAGTGACGAGAGCGACACCTGGGTTTTTTGCGGAATTCATGCCGGTACTCCTGAAAATGCTCGAAATGGAAAGGCCGCTGGAGGAACAGGCAGTCAGCGGCGGCAATTTATTATAGGCATAATCCAAAGCTCATATGATAGCCGTAATTTTTCATTGTCCAACTAAACGTGTTTATAACCTTGCGGTCCGTCTGTGTAGTGACAAAAGAAAAAAGGCCGGTCAATGACCGGCCTCATGGCTTGGAAAATTTAGTTTAGTTCACTTCCAGCTTTTCACGATTGCGATCCAGAATCGCCTTGCCGATTCCTTTCACTTCCAGCAACTCATCCACTGACGCAAATGGCCCGTTTGTTTCTCGATATGCAACAATTGCCTTGGCCTTGGCTTCACCTACGCCGGACAGCTCCTTCTGCAAGGTCGGCGCGTCTGCGTTGTTGAGATCGATTTTCGCACTCTGGGCAGGTGTTGTTGCGTCCACGGCCATTTGCGATTGAGGAATGTCTAATATTGCCACAGGCGCCGCAAATACGGCGAGCGAGGCGCTAGTGAGCAGGGCGAAAATCAGAGAGTTGAAGCAACCGGTACGCATGAGTGACACTCCTTTACATCGATTTGAGGAAACAGCTTTTCCTAAGCTGCACCTGAAATCTAGGTGACCCTTGGCGGATGTCAAAACCGAGCTTGTTACCAAACATTGAATAATCCACATGAGGGATTATCCAATGCTCGCATCGCCAGCAGATTCCCAGTGCCCCCCCCCGCACACCATCACGTCAGACAGGCTGTCATTGATGAAGCGCCCATTGCAATGCCTTGGAAAACGCGTCAGTCGAAATCACATAACTACGATGATAGCGATGCACTGAGGCTTGATCCGGACATGATACCCCGCGCACAAACATGATTTCGGCACCACCTGACTCGATAAAACTCGCGTAACCGCGAAAGTTGAAATCCAGGCAATCGTTTATCATTGCAACGATGCGCGCCCCTGCATTACAGAAAATTGCATTAGTAAGCGCCGAACTACACGATCCAACCACAATCTCGGCGGATTGAAATGCATCTACTTGCTCGGAGAAACTCATGGTTTCTGGGTATATCGTCGTGAACCCAAAGTCCTGAAGCACTTTCTCCAACTCGAGTTCATTCACCAACTGACGACTGCTAAACCCACGTCTGGAGAGAAACAAGCGTGTCGGTTTTTCCGAGAATACAAATTTTTCCCTTTCCAGCCCTTGAATGATTTTGGATTTGAGTTGGGAAAAAATATCACGTGGCCACACTGTGTCATAAGCCACTCCGTCTTCCACATCCAAAGGAAAAAAGGCGGGAACCGGAGCAACAGCAAGCCTGGAAAAGTTGACGGCTGTATTAGCCGGCAAGACGACAATGGGTCTGTTTTTTGAATTCAGCAGGGAGAGCGAATCCAGATGTGACTGGGGCATGCTCGCGTCGACCACAATTGAAAATCCGTCATCGCAGAAATCAGTGTCAAACGCTAGCATTCTAGGTAGAAACTCTAGAAACCAATGCCCATAATTCCCACTTTGGACACCAAACATTTTTAATCCATGATCGATCACCATGGGTTGCGTATTTGGCCATTGCACCAAAGCGTGTTCTCCCCTTCGTGAGAGAACAATATTTTCTTTATCGTATATATCACCCAATCCCGAACGTTGAAAAACGGGATGGTTAATACCATCCAATACGAGCTGATGATTACTGATGACGACATTGCATCGTGTGATAGCAGCGATATTCTCCATGATTGCTATATAGAATGGAGGAGCTAAAAGATCTCCAGCTTCAGAAGTAAGCTGTGGAGCTTCCTCAAGAAAACTCAATGACGAGAAAACAATCGGGCGTGCAGGCAAAATCTCGTCATACGAAAAACCAAACTCGTTGCAATGGGTTTTGATTGAACGCATGCTCAGGACGTTTGTGCCAAAATCTCCTTTCTTGAAATTGCTTTCACCAATTAAACGTAACGCTTCAGCAGGCTTGCCTTGATTGAAATATTCCCGAGCCAATCTTATCAAGGCACGCCCAGCCGATTCATATCCACGCCGATTGGCCAAGAAAAAATTTCTATAAGCCAGATCTTTGTCACCTCGCCCTTCCGCAATTTCCCCTGCCTTTGTCAACACATATGAATACAGGTTTTCAGAGTCCAAAATTCCAGGATTTTGCGATAACCCTTTGAAGATGCGTTCAGCATAGAAAAAACGCCCGGCCAAACAAAAACACATACCGGCAACTTTTAAATAAAGCGCCGCGGGGATATAACGTTTGGCAAATCGCAAGTGCTTTATGGTTTGATGAAAATCTTTTAGCGAAGCGCTATGTAAGGCCTGATAGGCCATGGCGTATTCGTTTTCAACCGTGTCAGACAAGCCATCGTAGAAATAAGGACCTGAAACCAGCTTTGCAATCGCCAGCGGCTCACGGCCTTCATGAATACCAGAGTGTATATAGTGCAACAGAGGGTTTATATTCGCCGCTTCGATATCGGGGTAAGAATCATAATAATAACGTGTCGAAAAGAACGGCGAAGGATCAAGGCCCGCCGCGGCACCTTCCAGAACATAATGTTCCAAAAGAGTAATATCAAGCCATTGCACACCCGGCAACTGTGCCAGGTAATAACCATTGTCGAACAATGGATGAGGGCTACCGTCTATGCTAAATCCGCTCTTGACAAAATCAACCACCGGTTCACTTGAGCCAACGGCGCCTTGTTGATGGTTGCGCAACCAGTAATCCATATCAAAATACGGCCGAACAAGCGCCAGGCGAGCATCCAGATTATCAGTAACTTCTTTTGTTTCAGCAGCCAAACGTTTTGCAAGTACACGACGTAGCAGCGGGATTCTTATTAAAAGACGTTTAACGAATGAAAACTTCATCGCCAGCAACCTCAACAAGTAGTGGAAAGACATTTGTTGAGCAGTTCAATCCTGGGGCGCATCTGCACCTCATAACCAAACTCTCTCAAAATCGCACGTCTTCCGTTTTGCCCGAGTTCCATCAATGCTTGTCGATCTGACAGATAACCGTCAATCACTTGACTGATCAAATCAGGATTTCGGTCAATGATTTTCATCTCATTGTCTTTGAAAATGCGACTGCCATCGAGATGAAAGTTCATTTTTTTGAAATCGCTAAGAAAAACAGCGACCCCTTTCAAACCCGCCTCCACAACAGCGGTTGTCGGAAACCCATCAAATGAATCCGATTGAGAAGGGTCCAAAGCACTGGCATGAATATTCGGAGACAGAATCAAATCCATTTGTGTGTAAAACCCGTCGAAGAAACTCGCAGGTTGCGTCCCATGGAATGTGATATTACCAACATCACCCAAATCTATGGTTTTTTCATCGAATCCACCCACCACGTGAAAACGGATATCCGCTGAATTTGCAAACTTTCTGACCACATCGACAAATACGTCATATCCCTTTTCCGCACCGGTCGCTGAATATTTTTGAGCGACAAAACATACATCGAGAGGTTTATCCAGATTCTTCACCACCGGAACTTTATCGTCCAGTGTATAAATATTAGGAATAATACCACCATATATATGCAGGATTCGGTCCGGGTCACAAAAACCGCCTTCAACCAGATATCTATAGGAGACGTTTTGCGTTGTAATAATCTTTGTCAGCTTCGGATTGTCGCATAGCTTACGAAGTTTCTTGTCCGAAACCTCGTCATTCAAATTGAACCCACCACCCGGATACAGGGTAAACAAGAGGTGTTCTGCACTCGGCAGGCCTATCTGACTATAAAAATAATCTGCCAGGTTCAAGAAAACGCAATACGCAACTTTTGGACTGCCAATGAAGTCCGCATCGAAATACCGAATCCGATCTGCTGGCAGCCCACTTATCTTTCTAAATTGCTCTACCTGAGTGTGAAATGGCAATGGCTCGCCATACTTGGACAAATCATCCGGTCGCACCTGTATTGAGCATTCGTCAATTTCTGCGAGATAACTTTTAAACTCACCATACCGGAAAGAAGATACTTTGGACGGAAACGACGAGTCCAACAAAAGGATCCGCGAATCGCTAGGCAACGCTGTATTGACTATTTTTGCTTCAGCGATAGTCTTGGTCGCTTCCAAAACCAAGCCTTCAAATGCCGAAGGTATCTCGGCCAGTTCTGCGAGGGCTTTACCCGCAGCCTCTAGCCGACCAAGCCTGAACACGCACAACGCGAGTGCCACTTTGATCTTGCCTGATTCCGGGAGCAAGTCCTGAAAATCAATTAAAATGCAGTGCAACTCGGAAAATCTATTCGAATAAAGATATTGATTGATGAACAGCGTGACAGCTGAATCTTCAATTAACTGACGATGCAACTCAATCAACTCAGGTGTTGCCACCCCTCCCTTAAACCACTCCAGACCACGCCTGACGGTTTCAGGGTCTGACGCCCCAAGACTCAACATCAGGTTCAACTTTACAGCCATGCTGTTCAAGGGGTCGAATTCAAGAGCCTTTTGAATTCTGCGACCGGCATCAGAATTATCAATTGAAAGCGGCCACCGCCCTTCTGCGAAACCACATTCGATGTAATGTAAAAGTGGGTCGGCATTCGCTTCAGCAATATCTGGATACCTCTCCAGATAGAAGTTTTTGTCAAGTAGCTCTGTGCATGCCATTTTGACTGCATCTAACTTTTCAGGTTGTTTTTTGATAATCTTAAAAACACAATCGCGAGCGACAGACTTGAAATGTTCGATCATATTATTTATTAGTTTTTGCATTCTAACCCCCAAAGTTACATCACACCTGGCGCCTAAACTTTTTAGACAGCTCACTGGCATGACTGCACGGGGCCAGCGCCGCTCTTTTAACTCAGACTCACACAAACTAAAAGCCCACCATAAGAAATGGTGAGCTTTTTCAACAGCAATACTTAAACAGCTTGATTATAAATAATCAAATACCAAAATAAGCGCTCGCGACGACACTTGGATCTCCGTCCATTTTTATTTTTCCGTGTTCAAGCCAGATAACCCTGTTACAGGTTTTCAAGATGAGATCACGTGAATGAGTCGCCACGACCAATATCTTCGTAGAGTTGAGAATATCGGTCATGCGCGCTTCGGCTTTATGCTGGAAGTTAGCATCGCCCACAGATAACCACTCATCCATCAAAAGAATTTCTGGAGAGATAATGGTAGAAACAGAAAATGCCAAACGCAGATGCATGCCGGAAGAGTACGTACGCGTTGGCATGTCGATGAAATCACCCAGTTCGGAGAATTCAACGATTTCGTCAAATCTGCTTTCGATCTCGGACTTGCTGACGCCCAGAAGGGCGGCGCGATAGTAGATATTTTCTCGCCCGGTTGCCTCATGATCGATACCAAGTGAGATATCAATTAATGAACCAATATCACCTTTGATACTGGCAACACCAGAGGTAGGTACGAACACCCCGGACAACAGACGTAGCAACGTGCTTTTACCCGCGCCGTTATGCCCTAGCAAGCCGACCCTGTCGCCATCCTTGAAGGAAAAATTGATATCGTCCAAAGCGCGAACAACGACATGTCCTCGTTCGTCTGCAGACAGCTTGCCTCCCGTAGCAACCTGAATAAGACGTTTCTTCAAAGAGCGTCCATTAGCGTTGTAGATTGGAAATTCGGCAGTGACGTTATTAAAATCAATAGAAGCCATACAATGTTCCATTAAAGCCAGTAAGGGATACGGCGCATATACCGATTATATATAACAATTGCGAACAACCAGCCGAACACCGCCATGGCGATTGCAAAAATCCAGCTTTCCGGTGAAGGTGTGGTGCCTAATACCGGCCCACGGGTAATTTCCAGAAGATGGTAAACCGGGTTTGCATTAAGCAGGTAGGCCGCATGCCGAGACGGAAGTAACGACGGCGCCCACATAATCGGTGTCAGGTAAAACACAACCTGGGTAGCGTTTACGATGATCTGAGTGATGTCACGGAATCTGGTGCTCAATACGCCAAGGACCAAGGAAATCCAGAGCAGATTTATAGAGACCAGAATGATACCCGGCACAAATAGCAGCATCGTCAGGGTAAGTGGCTTTCCGACAATCAGGAATACAATCGGAATAATGACGATGTTATGCCCTAACACAATAAAGTTGCGCCAGAAGCATCGAAGCACATGCACAAAAAGCGGAATATTCAGTTGCTTGATAATGGCTTCAGCAGAAGTAAAAGCAACGCAACCTTCCGTCACGTTAGACGAGATGAAGCCCCAAAGGACGATCCCCAACGCGAGAAATGGCAAGTATTCCTGCATAGGGGTATTAAAAATCTGCCCGAATACCAGACCAATAGAAGCAATCATCACCCCCATGCTGACTGTTAGCCAAAACGCTCCTAACGCAGAGCGTCTGTACCGCTGCTTGATGTCAGCCCATCCCAGCATGCCGACAAGTTGATAGCGTTTTGCTGACGAAACAATGTCGACCACTGCGTTGAATATTGAGTTACTTGTCATTAATTACGCCATACTTAGTTAAAATCAACCCTGCTCGAGCACGCCCGAGCGAGGTATTTAATCAATCGACGAGTCTTTAGCAAACGTCAAACATACATCCTCGCTCGGTTAAGAACGAGAGAGCCTGCTTAAAACCCGCTGCAAGACCCTGAGCGCTCTTGATTTTTGTTGACTCATCACCGCAACGACTTTCGGACGAAGCACATCGATCTCGCCCAGTTCCTTCTGGAACCAACGATCATTCAGGCCATAATCATCAACAAGGATTTTGTGATGTTCAGGACTGTTCAACAGCTTGTTCAGTTTTAACATACCAATCATCTGGTAGGGTTTCCCCAACCACTGATTATAAATCCAGTACAAAAATGCTTTTTCTATATCAAGATGAATATCCGACGAGATCGTCTTGATCTTCAACAGATCAGAAAAGCCTTCTTCCAATTGTTTCGCAGTAACCTCATCAAAAAACTCATCTGCTATCAGATAGTGCTCATTGATAGTGCGAATCGAATTGGAAACTGTTTGACTGCTGGCATTCTCACCTGGCATCAATCTAAAGGTAATCAATTCTCTGTCAGATATATGGATCGGATAATGTTTGACCAACCGAATCCACATCTCCAGATCTGGCAGCTGGCGCAGCCTGTTGCTGTACATGCCCAGATGTTCGTAGCAACTCTTGCGAATTAACATCGTTGGATGACAGATGCAGTTTCCCAATTCAAAGAACCGCCTCAGCCAAGCACCTTGGGAACGGTTCTCCTGATCGAAGATATCCGACGCCTTCCCCATTGAGGTGCCGTCTTTATCAACAAAGCGTGCCCTGCCGAAACAGGCACCAAGCTCAGGGTTTTCACGCATGGTATTAACTTGGTAAGCAAGCTTATCAACATCGCACCAATAATCATCTGAATTGATGAGCGCGATAAATTCACCCGAAGAACGTTCGATTAGCTCGTTTGTAACAACACCAGCACCTCGGTTCACTTCGTTCGGGAAAAACTTGATCCGATCATCCTTGATAGCGGCAACCACATCTCGGGTAGAGTCTGCGGAGCCGTCATCAGAGATCAAAAACTCGAAATCCACACCGACCTGTCCGAGCACGCTGTTAATTGCCTGTTCGACAAAACTGGCGTGGTTATAAGTCGCCATGATGACGGACACTGTTGGGTTTTTCATACCGAACGACTCCGCTTTACGACTCTGGCAAGCAGATTCATCGCAGCAACAGGAACAAGCAATTTGATAACCATAATAAAAACGGGGGGCATTAAACTCACAAGTGTCGGAATAATACGAAATACCGGCTTCCCAACCGACTCGGCAACATGCCCTAACTGGGACACATTAATCACATGGCGCAAATGGCTGGAGAGCCGCTCGAAGTCGTCGTGAAACACATTGTCGGTCAACGCATCGTATGCCGGCAGAATGGCTAACTGGGTTTTCAGCTTATCGACATGTGGAGTTTGTGTCCAAACGCCACCACCATGAAGACGGTACACCGACATTGGCTCTTGCAAAAAACCGATCAAGCTGGTTCTCGCTAAAACAATGTTGGTAATCCAGTCATATGATTTTATTTCAAACAAGCCGTCGGGGAGCCGGCTCAAGGCACTGCGTCTATACATGCAAGTTGAGAAGTTGCCAACAATATTATCGGCTATCAACTCTCTGGCCGATATAAACCGATGCCCCGTAGCAGCCGGAACTCTCGGCGAAAGCTGTGCACGGTCCTCTTCATAGACATAATAATTGACAGAGCAAACATCAGATTCCCAATGCGCTGTCAAAAAGTCCACTTGGCGTTGCAACTTCAAGGGACTGACCCAATAGTCGTCCCCTTCAAGCACAGCGACAAATTCCGAGGTACACGCTTCAAAACCGCGCTTATAGTTTTTCGTGATACCTAGATTTTCGCTGTAGTCCAGATATTTGAATGTAAAACGTGAATCAGTACCTTCGTATTCTTTAACAATGGAAAGCGTGCTATCGGAAGACTTATCATCCGCTACAACCAACTCAATCGGCCCATCAAATACCTGCCGAAACAGGGCATTCAACGCCTGGCGAATATGTTTTTCGTGGTTGTATGCAACCAATAGAACCGATATGCCGACCGCCTCTTTAAGCACTGGCCACCCCGTCTTCTATTTTTGGTTTCTTAGGGATAAAAATTTCCGCTTCCCCATCAATCACCAACTGGCCTTTGACAGTGCAATAAGTTCTGAACGTCACTACTCGTTTACGCGTGCTCACTGCCTTTACACAAACAGTAGCTTCGACCGTGTCCTGAAGATAAACGGGCGCTTTAAAAACGAGGTTTTGCGAAATATAAACACACCCCGGACCTGGCAGCCGTGTTCCAAACATCGCAGAAAAGAAACCCGCCGAAAACAGACCGTGTGCAATACGCGCCTTGAATCTCGAGTTTTGCGCGTACTCATCACTCATATGAACAGGGTTATTATCTCCCGATAGTCCCGCATACGCTTTAACATCAGCGTCGGTTACTGTATGAGAATAGGACACTTGCATACCGACTTCAATTTGCTCAATCGTCAACTCGGTCGGAAACAGATTAATCGCTGTCATTTACGCAATGCCTCTCGAGTAAGAGGGCGGGCCGGATTACCTACGACTGTCACGCCTGGAGGAACACTCTTGGTCACGACAGCGCCCATACCGACGATCGCACCTCGGCCAATAGTCAGCGGCCGGGACGGTTTACCCTGAATAATTGAAGCACCGGTACCGATATAGGCGTGATCTTCAATAACAACATTCCCATTACATTTGACACCTGGTGCAAACGTAACAAAATCACCGATTACACAGTCATGGGCAACATAAGAGTAAATATTCGCGTGGAAGTGCTTACCAATTTTCGCATTTGACGTTACCGTCACAAATGGCGAAAGCACCGCGCCTTCAGCAATATCATTATTATCAAGGATTACCGCATTACCAGCGATAACCGAGAATGCTCGCGCGCCCTGACTTTCACAGGCAGCGGATATCCGCTCCCGAGCGTCGGATGCGCCGATTGCAATATTGAACAGTCTCTCGCCCGGCAAGGCTAGAAAATCATCTAGTGAAATGACTGGATAACCGTTAATGGTTTCGTCCCCAACATCTCCTTCGACAACAAAGTACAACTCTGCAGCGTCGCTGGCAGGGAGCTTGTCTACCATTGCCTTGGCGAGTGGGATGACTTCACGACCATAACCACCTGCGCCGATTATCCCAAAATACTTTTTCATACCGCCTCCTGAAAACCAATACTCTTCAATATCTGATCGAACGCTTAATGATCCGGCATATCATGTCGATTTCCTCACGCGACAGCGTATGGTAAAGCGGCAGGCAAATAATGCGCTTGGAAACATCTTCAGAGATCGGGCTACTTTGGTCGTGAACGTAAGGCAACTCGGAAAGCGACGGATAAAAATAACGACGAGGATAAATATTATTCAAATTCAGCTCTGCCATAACATGCAGAAGCGTACTCTCATTTTCGAAGATGACGGGGAAATAAGAGTTATTGTATTCAGTGTCTTCAGTAATTTTCTGAAACCGAATCGGGAGATCCGTAAGTTCAGATTTATAGTGCTCGCAGAGCTCTTTTCTAACTTTTAGAATCTCGTCAACATACTTGAGATTCGTCAAACCCATCGCAGCATGCACTTCGGAGTTCTTGCCATTCACGCCCACGCCACCGAAATCGGTGAGCGACGAATGACCAAAATTTCGCATCATTGCCATATTTTTCAGGATATCAGGATTGGACGTAGTTACAGCCCCCCCTTCAATGGTATGAAAAAGTTTAGTGGCATGAAAGCTACAGGTTGAAACATCACCATAGCTCAATAACGAGCGATTTTTATATTGAGTACCAAACGCATGAGCGGCATCGTAAATAACGCGCAACTGATGTTTTTCGGCAATTTTTTCAATCGCCTCAACATCACATGGATTACCGAAAACGTGCGTTGCCAAAATGGCGGAAGTTCGCGACGTAATCGCCTGCTCGATTTTTTCCGGGTCAATATTAAGAGTATCCGGGCAGATATCAACCATAACAGGATCACAACGTTCCCAGACAATACTGGAAGTAGTCGCCACATAACTGAACGGAGTAGTGATGATTTCGCCCTGCAAATCGAGCGCTCGAATTGCAATTTGAAGCGCGATAGTACCATTACTGAGAAACAGCAAATGGTCGACGTCAAGCTTTTCCTTGAGCTTTAATTCAAGCTCGTTCACCAACGGCCCATTGTTGGTAAACCATTCACGTTCCCAAACCCCTTGCAGGTAAGTCTGAAACTCACCAAAGGGAGGGACAAACGGCTTCGTAACTGTAATATTCATGAACGCCCCGACAAGCAAAACGACTACTTAGTTCTGTTAAAAATGATTGCATTTCAATACTACGAAGAGCTGAACATCTCTCGAACGAACAAATTGCGAGCCCTGACAACTGGAAATTCGACTCTCTTTCCGAGGCTAACAGGGCACCTCAAACGCCGAACGAGGATACCGTAAAATGCCACTGAATCATACCGCCCCCCCCTTGCCAAGCGCGGGCGGGAGCCTCAGGGATCGAGACTGCGCTGCTGATAAATCCAGTCCACAATTTCGCCATCAGGCGAGTAGCCACTAACCGTTTCCCGCAGGAGCTGACGAACGCGTGAGTAGTCGTCCTGCTCAACAGCGACCAGCAATTCTCCCAACCTGGCCTTTAGCACATCCCACGGCACATGATCTTCATCCGCACTCATGATCATGGGATGAGGAGTCGCTGAAACATTGTCGCCTATCAGTAGTTCCTCATAGAGCTTCTCGCCCGGACGAAGACCGGTGAACTCGATAGCGATGTCCCCTTGAGGAGTTTTTTCCGATCGGACGCTCAATCCTGACAGATGGATCATTTTCTCTGCCAGCTCGACAATCTTGACCGGCTCACCCATATCAAGAACGAAAACGTCCCCACCCTGCCCCATTGATCCCGCCTGGATTACCAATTGGGCGGCCTCGGGTATTGTCATGAAGTATCGGGTGATCTTCGGATGAGTAACCGTCAAGGGCCCCCCCGACTTGATCTGGCTGTGAAAGAGCGGAATCACAGAGCCTGACGAGCCGAGCACGTTGCCAAAGCGCACCATCGTAAAGCGGGTTTTGTTCACTCGCGAGATGTTGCCCTTGTCACCAAACAGCACCGGAGCCATTTCACGACTCAGCGCCTGCAAAATCAGTTCCGCGAGCCGCTTTGTACTTCCCATGACATTCGTTGGACGGACCGCTTTGTCTGTAGAAATCAGAACAAAGTTCGACACCCCCGTTTGCAACGCCGCCTGTGCAGTGTTCAAGGTGCCAATGACGTTATTGAGTACGCCTTCGGCGATGTTATGCTCCACCATTGGCACATGTTTATAAGCAGCCGCGTGATAAACCGTGTCGACCTTCCAGGTCTTCATCACATCCTGAAGTTTGTGCGGATGACGGATAGAGCCCAAGATCGGAAGCAGGCGAATCGAGATCGATTCACGGTCTTTTCGACGCTCGAGCTCAGATAGAATGCTGTAAAGGTTGAATTCGCCATGATCAAATAACAAAAGCGCAGTAGGCCCCAATAAAAAAATCTGTCGGCAAAGCTCTGCGCCGATAGAACCGCCGGCACCCGTAACCATCACGACCTTGCCTTTTATACAATGAGCCAGCAAATCCGCTCGTGCCGGTACGGAATCACGCCCCAGAAGATCAGCAATATCCACCTCTTGAATATCATCGACTTTCACTCGACCACTGGCCAGGTCAGTGAAGTTGGGAACACTTCTGATATGCAGCGGAAAGCCTTCGAGGAAGTTAAGAATTTCGCGCCGGCGCGCCCGCGTTGAAGAAGGCAATGCCAGGAGAATCTCCTGAGCTCCCGTCACATCAATCATTTGTTGTATATGCTTTGGCTTATAAACTTGAAGTCCGGAAATCGACCGATCGGCGATACTCGAATCATCATCAATAAAAGCAACAGGCCGCATTACCCGGCCCATACGCAATGCCGCAACAAGTTGGTTGCCAGCAACCCCGGCACCATAAACAGCAACCTTTGTCAAACCATCATCGCGATTTGTGAATGGCACATGCTGGGCAGCCGAAAACCAATCTCCCATGAAATACTGGCGCATGCACAAACGCAATCCACCAATAATCACGAGACTTAACCACCAGTAATTGAAAATGATGGAACGCGGCACTACGCTCGCGTGATTGCTATACCAATAGACGACCACCGCGAGTATCAGCGACGAAAGACTGACAGCCTTGACAATGGCAATAAGCGCGTCATTACCAAAATACCGCATCACCGCACGGTACATCCCGATACGTATGAACAGCGGGATGGCGACAATGGGCGCGCTCACGAAGAGCCATGCATGCACCCTGATCGGGTTGTACATGTCATCAATGCCCAAGCGGACGATGAACGCTAACCAGAGTGCCAGCCAGACCAGCACAACGTCGCTGGCGACCTGTAGCAGGCGCTTCTGCCGACGTGGCAACCCCAGTAGAAATGAACGTAATTTATCCATTGATTCGCTCGATCACCGCTCTGCTCCTTGAACCTTATTAACGGCGGTATTGTATCCCTTTTTTCCGCCGAAATACGACCACTGAACGGAAGACAGCGAGCCTGAAATCGAACAGTACCAAGCCCCCTCCTCGCCCTGCCGCTCGCCACCAAGCCGCCTATGCTGTTAAACTCGCGCAAAGTCCACCTACATTCAATACTGCAACTTACCTGACAGGCTATTTGCAGAACGTACGCGCCTCTTAAATAACAGAGCACATGCGCTACACCACCGAGGCGCGAGAGATTTCAAACATGGCCGAACAACCGAAGGATAACTTCCAATTGGACCCTGCCCCATCAGTGATAACTGAACGCTCAACAAATCGCAAAAAAGTCGCCATACTTGTTTGCACTTACAACGGTCAGCGCTTTCTCAGGGAACAACTGGACTCCTTCATTAACCAAACCCATGAAGACTGGACGATCCATGCATCGGATGATGGTTCGACCGACGCGACACTGGAAATTCTTGAAGAATACAAGAAACAGCTGGGCGCAGATAAAATCGCCATCTGGCATGGCCCTCGTCAAGGCTTTGCAAAAAACTTTCTGTCACTAATTAAAAATCGAGAAATTGTCGCTGATTACTTCGCATTCAGTGACCAGGACGATATCTGGCTTGCAGACAAACTGACTCGAAGTATCGCTCAGATACCTCAAACTCCCACCAACAAACCCCACATGTACTGCTCCAGAACAAAGCTGGTCAACACCAAGCTTGCACCCTTGGGGTTTTCTCCGCTATTCAACAAGCGCCCGTGCTTTGAAAACGCATTGGTGCAAAGCCTCGCCGGTGCCAACACGATGCTGATCAACAATGCAGCTCGTAATCTGATGTGCCGGATCGTCGATGACGCCCCGGTCGTAGCACATGACTGGCTTGCGTATCTGTTGGTAACCGGGTGCGGTGGCCAGGTGGTCTTTGATCAGCAGCCTACGCTGCTCTATCGTCAGCACGAGGACAACCTGATTGGAGCGAATGCAACCTTCAGAAATCAGATCATTCGAATCCTGAAAATGCTAAGTGGGCGTTTCAGCGAGTGGAGCACGCAAAACCTGATCACTCTGAACTCCATTAGAACGGAGCTCACAGAGGACAATAAATGCACCCTTGAACGATTCGAAGCTGCACGCAAAAGCGGCTTGCTCTCAAGACTTTGCCTGATGAAGAAAAGTGGAGTTCATCGGCAGACGCTCAAAGGAAACATCAGCCTGGTGGCCGCCGCGATACTTAATAAAATATAAAGGCGACGGCAACACAACAAACCGACCATCAGAAATAATCTTCGGAGTAGTTCAGCGATCCTCGATCAGCTTGCTACTCCCGCTTCAAACTTCCACGCAAGCACTGCCAGCGGAACAAACGCTATCAGACACCCCAGTTCGCCACTCAACCAACCTGCCCCCACAAGCAAAGCAATCGGCAATAGCCAAGCAAGGTTAATCAGCACCACAATCGAAGAGACCAGCAAATGGCTCTGGTATCGGCGCGATGCGTGTTGATAGGCGTGACTCCTATGAGCCTGATAAACCTTCTCACCACGAAGAAGCCTCCTGATCAGTGTCAAGGTCGCGTCAACGATAAAAACACCAAGCAGTATTATCCAGCACCAAAAGTACTCAGGCCGAACCCAGGCAGACTCCAATGCGAATGCCCCCAGAATAAACCCCAGGAACCCACTGCCTGCGTCCCCCATGAAAATTCGCGCAGGAGGAAAGTTCCAGCAAAAGAAACCTGCTACAGCCCCCATCAGAATCAGCGGCTCCCAGATCAGATCTATCGTGCCAAAGCACCAGTAAATCAGACACATCCCCAAACAGGCGCTGATCGCTTCCGCGCTCGCCAACCCATCGATTCCATCCATAAAGTTGTAGAGATTGAGCATCCAGACCAGATAGAACGCGGCCAATACACCACCTAGCACCGAAAGGTTGACGTTTTCACCAAACAACTGGAGTGGTGCAAGACCGTTAAGCCAGTACAGCGTCCAGCCTGCAGCTATGAAATGCCCGAGGAGCCGCCACTTAGCGTCTATATGGCCGTGATCGTCAGCAAAACCAATGATTGCAATCAGCAACCCACCACCCAACACACCCAGCAACGACGCCCCTTCCAGGTACCCCATCCCCCCCAAGACAGGGAGTGCCAGCGCACAGGCGACAACTATTGCAACTCCCCCGCCCCTCGGGGTCGGCACAGAATGAGAACTGCGCTCATTCGGGATATCCATCAAGCTTTTGGCCAATGCGTAACGACGCAACAACAAGGTCAACCCGCAGGCGACGATAAAAACCACACCCAACAACCACCAGACAGTCATCTGTTTTTTAAGTCCTGGTAATAATCCGCAGTTTGACGGAGCGCCTTCTCAACGGAGACAGGTGGAACCCAGCCGAGTACATCCCTGGTTTTTTTGATATCGACTTGCAAGGAACTACACAGACGCTGGGCAACACCTTGCTTTCCCAAACATGAGGCCACCGACTTCAGGACCCATACTGGCAAGGGTATCAACCGCGCCTTTTTACCAAGAGCACGCGCCATGTTTTCCAGCAATTGAGTAGTGGACATATCAGCATCATCGCTGACAAGAAAGGTTTGTCCGGCCGCCGCGGGATGGTCAATGCAAGTTACCAGCAGATCCACAAGGTTACCGATGGCCACCAGACTTCGCCGATTCCCGATTGCTCCCAAAGGCAGAACCACTCCCCTGTCGAGCCAGCGCATCATACTGAGGAAATTCGCCTTGACGCCCGGGCCGTATACGAGGGGCGGGCGAATAATCACCACTTCAATCCCCGTCTCTCTTGCGACCACCCTTAACGCTATTTCCGCCTCCATCTTGGAAATACCGTAAGGATCCATCGGCTGCGGTTCAATATCCGCTTGAAACGGTTCGCCCGGCTCGGTCGACTCGCCATTGACTTTGATCGAGCTGATAAAAATGAAACGCTTTACACCGGCCGCCGCGGCACTCCGGGCAAGACTGACAGTACCGTCGACATTAATGCGTCGAAACTCCGCAAGCGCATCAACCGCCTTGTCATCCATTACATGAACGCGAGCGGCGGCATGGATTACCACGTCAATTCCCATCATTGGAGTCGTAGTAGCTGCGCCACCCAACTCGAAGGGCACGACCTGACAGAGGCCATCCAATCGCGTCCTGCCACGCGAAGCCGCTATTGGCGTGTATCGCCGATCAAGAAGCAGCTTGTAGACAACGGCCTCCCCGACGAACCCACTCGCCCCTGTCACCAGAACTCGCGAGACACTCATTTGGTTTTACTTCCAATAACCGCGGTCGCCAAACATATAAAAAAGAAAAATATCTTGTCGCGAAACCTGCGCCGACACTTACACGCACTTAAAGACAATGCGAGCAATTCTTTTCGACCCAGCTTGAACCAGCGACTGACAAACGGCGACTTTGATGCACCCACAAGATTCGCTATCAACTTTACCTGCGAGAACCACCAGCCATCATGAATGGTTTTATAACGAGCAATTAACGGATTAATGCCTGTATTCGCCCCGACCTGATTCCGCTCGTGCTGACGGTACTGCATTGAAGAGTAAGTATCGATGATCCATTCATAGCCATGGCTGCGCGAGAAAGCATAGCAATACCAATCATGCAGACTGACGTCCTGAACATCCCGCCAATTTTCAACGATCGATGTCTTTAACACCTCAGCCAAATCCTGACTAAAGACATACGTACAGCCAGGCCCGGCGGCTTCAAACAAATAGTCCCACTCAACTTGAACTTGAGCCTTATCAAGAAGGTGGGTTTTTCCATTCGGCCAGAATGCCGTCACATTACTGGAGTAGGCATCAGCTCCCTGCCCACGCAACATGTCGGTTGCTCGCTTCAGCTTATCCGAATGCCACACATCATCCTGGTCAGCGAAGGCGACGAAGTCGTACGCCCCGAAGTTTACGTCGCGCATCAAGCGAAAGAAATTTCGCGAGGCGCCACCAAAACGTCCGATTGATGGCAGCACACTTACATTAGGGTGCAAGGCCGCGAAAGACTCACACCACGCCTCTGTGCCATCATCGGAAGTGTCGATGCTGATATGGATACTGACGTCCACCGCAGACTGGCAAAGGATCGAAGCCAGTTGCTCTTCGATCCACTGCATACCATTGTACGCAGCCAGTAAAACTGCAACCTTGGGTTGTGTTGATGGCATGCCATTCCTGCTTGCAACAAATAATCACAGAAGGGAGTATCTCCCCCGAATCAGCGTGAAGGCGAATCCAGCAATTTCTGCAGGTACTGGCCGTAGCCAGTCTTTTTCAACGCTTCAGCCTGACTCGCAAGCTGCTCGGCCGTGATCCAGCCATTGTTGAATGCAATTTCTTCCAGGCAGGCAACTTTCAAGCCCTGTCGCTGCTCGATGGTATGCACAAAGTGGCTGGCTTCCAGCAAAGAATCATGGGTACCGGTATCCAGCCAGGCGAAACCACGACCCAGCATTTCCACATTCAGCGACTTCTGCTCGAGGTACGCACGATTGACGTCAGTGATCTCCAGCTCCCCTCGCTCAGAAGGCTTGATGTTCTTGGCAATCTGAACAACCTGATTGTCATAGAAATACAAACCGGTCACGGCGTAGCTGGATTTTGGCTTCAGCGGTTTTTCTTCGATGCTCAGCGCGCGGCCGGAGGCATCGAACTCGACAACACCAAAACGCTCCGGATCGGAAACGTGATAACCGAATACCGTTGCGCCATGCTGCTGACTGGTCGCCGAACGCAGGTTGTCGGAGAAGTGCTGACCGTAAAAGATGTTATCGCCCAGGATCAGGCAGCACGGATCATTACCGATGAATTCTTCGCCAATGATAAAAGCCTGTGCCAGGCCATCAGGACTTGGTTGCTCGGCATAAGTCAGTTTGATGCCATACAGGCTGCCATCGCCCAGCAGCTTGCGGAAACAAGGCAAGTCTTCAGGGGTGGAGATAATCAGGATCTCGCGCATACCGGCAAGCATCAGCACCGACAGCGGATAAAAGATCATCGGCTTGTCGTAGATAGGCAGCATCTGTTTCGACACGCCTAGAGTCAACGGATGCAGGCGCGTGCCCGAGCCACCGGCGAGAATGATGCCTTTACGATTTATCGTGTTCATTTGTTCAGAACTTCCCTAAGCATTCGGGTTACACCACTTTGCCAATCCGGCAAGTGTAGAGAAAAATTGTCGCGTAGCTTCTGAGTATTCAAGCGTGAATTCAGAGGTCGTCGCGCGGGTGTCGGATAAGCAGTCGTGTCGATCGGATTGATTGCTGTCACAGCCAATTGCTCGCCATTGGCTTGAGCGAACGCGATCACGTGACTCGCATACCCGTGCCAGGACACTTCACCACTCGCCGCCAAATGATACAAACCCGACAGCTGTGGCTGTTGCAGCACTTGGCGAATTGCCAGCGCCGTGACGTCAGCAATCAGATCTGCACCCGTCGGGGCTCCGACCTGATCAGCGATAACGCTCAGCGTGTCGCGATCTTTGGCCAGACGCAGCATGGTCTTGGCGAAGTTGTTGCCGCGAGCACCGTAGACCCAACTGGTGCGAAAAATCAGATGCTTGCAGCCAGACGCAACAATTGCCTGCTCGCCAGCAAGCTTGCTCGCACCGTATTGATTCACCGGTGCGACGGCATCAGTTTCCTGCCAGGGCGTCGAGCCTTCACCACTAAAGACGTAATCGGTCGAGTAATGAATGAGCCAGGCCCCCAGGAGCGCAGACTCCTCGGCCATCAGCCGACTGGCATCACCATTCACTCGACGGGCCAACTCGGCTTCGGACTCTGCCTTGTCGACCGCCGTGTAGGCAGCCGCGTTGACGATAACATCGGGCTTGACCTGCCTGATAGTCGTGCGCAAGGCATCCAGATCGGCCAAATCACCGCTCAAACCATCGATTGCATGACGATCAAGCGCGACCAGCTCGCCAAGGGGAGCAAGAGCGCGTTGCAATTCCCAGCCTACCTGGCCGTTCTTACCCAGCAGGAGAATCTTCATGCTTTATTCGAGCGATCTGCGTAGTTCTGGTCAATCCATTGCTGGTAGCTGCCGCTCTTCACGTGCTCTACCCACTCGGTGTTGCTCAGGTACCATTCAACAGTCTTGCGAATACCGGTTTCGAAGGTTTCTTCCGGCGTCCAGCCAAGCTCTCGCTGGATCTTGCTGGCGTCGATTGCATAACGCACGTCGTGACCAGGACGATCCTGAACATAGGTAATCAGGCTGGCATGCGGGCGATGTGCCGAGTCCGGACGCAACTCATCAAGCAGCGCACAAAGAGTGTGCACGACTTCAATATTCTGCTTCTCGTTGTGGCCGCCGATGTTGTAGGTCTCACCAATAACGCCTTCGGTAACGACTTTGTACAGTGCACGGGCGTGGTCTTCGACATACAGCCAGTCGCGAACCTGGTTGCCTTTGCCATAAACCGGCAACGGCTTGCCTTCCAGCGCGTTGAGAATGATCAGCGGGATCAATTTCTCAGGGAAGTGGCAAGGGCCGTAGTTGTTCGAGCAGTTGGTGACCAACGTTGGCAGGCCATAAGTACGAGCCCAGGCGCGAACGAGGTGATCAGAGCTGGCCTTGCTGGCCGAATAAGGCGAGCTTGGCTGATAAGGCGTGGTTTCGGTGAAGAGGTCTTCCGGACCTTCGAGGTCTCCGTAAACTTCGTCGGTCGAAATATGATGGAAGCGGAAGTTGGCCTTACGCGCGTCATCCAGTGCCGCCCAATAATGGCGGGCAGCTTCCAACAAAGTGTAAGTGCCGATGATGTTGGTCTGGATGAACTCTGACGGGCCAGAGATAGAGCGGTCGACGTGAGATTCCGCAGCCAGATGCATGATGGCATCCGGCTGGTGCTCACGCAGGACGCGGTCGACCTGATCACGGTCGCAGATATCGACACGCTCAAACACGTAGCGCGAATCACCGCTAACTTCAGCCAGCGACTCAAGGTTACCGGCATACGTCAGCTTATCGACGTTAACGACAGAATCGCTAGTGTTGGAAATGATGTGACGGATGACTGCCGAGCCGATGAACCCGGCGCCGCCGGTAACTAGAATTTTCACGCGAAACCATACCCTTGAGCTGCGGACAGTGACACCAACGAGCACTGTCTAATCCATGAATGCAGAAGCCATCAAAACTGAAGCTTCTGTCAGAGTCAGTCTGAATCGATGTGGGAATAGGCCACTATCGAACAAGGGACGCATTTTACAGCTTAATGAATCTTTTACTAATGGATATAGACAGGCAGAGGCGCAATTTCGACAGACGCCATGCACTTGTCGTTTTCAGACAAGACGCTTGCGCGCAGCTCTGGACGAGCGTCCCAGGAACAGGCCGAGTATAGGGCCGATAAACATGCCTGCCAGCAATGCCAGCACCACGACCAGAGACACCGGAAGTTCAGGACCTGCCCAGCCCAAAAACAACAACGAAACCGATTGCTGGTTCTCAAGCACAAACGCAAGAATCGCCAACACCAGCAAAAGAACAAAAACGCCAAGAAGTATGCGCTTGAGATTACGCATGAGCATCTCCCTGATAATGAGCAGCGAGGATCAAACGCCCTCCTCCTCTTCCTCGTTCACACGATCACGCAGCTCTTTGCCCGGCTTGAAGTGCGGAACGAATTTCCCGTCAAGGCTGACGGACTGCCCGGTCTTCGGATTACGTCCGACACGCGGGGCGCGATAGTGCAGTGAGAAACTGCCAAACCCACGGATCTCGATACGATCACCGGTGGCCAGGCATTGAGACATTTGTTCGAGCATGGTCTTGATGGCCAGCTCCACATCCTTGGATGAGAGCAGCCCTTGATGGGTGACAATTCGTTCGATCAACTCCGACTTCGTCATATTTTTCCCTTCTTTTTCAAGCAGCTAGATCAGCGCTTGAAAGGTTTTAGCACGCCCGGAAGATTTTGAACAGCCCAGGGATTGACATATCTTCCACAGCATCGCAACGCCCATTTTCAGGGCATCCCGCCAAGCCGGGAGACCGCAGATCTAGCGGCACATCACCAGCATGGTGCGAGTCACGAACCCCGCAGGATTAAAGCCAAAAGGATAATCGTCTTCGTCCTTGGCATCGTCAGATCGCGTGATCACCTTGTAGCCAGAGCCCTTGCACTCCTTTGCCGCGCGCTTCTGACATTTTTCCCAGCCAGACCCCAACCCCGAACAGTCGATCTCGATTCCACTGACTCCGCGTATGGCATGAGTCTTCGCACTGGTAGTACAGCCCACCAGCATCAGCACTGCAACGAGGACAATAAACTTGTTCATCCACTTCCTTATGCCAGGCCAAGCCCGGCGACTACGTACCTGAAATCAAGCTTAGTCGCGAATAGGCGATTGATCCGATTAAAGAAACAGACATCCCGGGAAATGGATTGGTTTCACTTCCCCCTCCCGTTTCAGTAAAACGGAAGGGCCGATCAACAAATCGCAGGCACAAAAAAGGGCGACCGAAGTCGCCCTTTTTAATGATCAAGCAGAACTCAGTTCTGTTTGGCCATTGCTTGACGCAGCAGTGCCGCCATAGTGGTGTCGGCTGCTTCGCCTTCCGGAGCTGCTTTCAGGCTCTGGATAGCTTCTTTCTCTTCAGCATCATCTTTCGATTTGATCGACAGCTGAATGACGCGGCTCTTACGATCAACGCTGATGATCTTGGCTTCTACTTCCTGACCTTCTTTCAGAACGTTGCGCGCGTCTTCAACGCGGTCACGGCTGATTTCGGAGGCTTTCAGAGTCGCTTCGATATCGTCGGCCAGAACGATGATGGCGCCTTTTGCGTCAACTTCTTTCACGGTGCCAGTAACGATTGCGCCTTTGTCGTTAACCGAGACGTACTCGGAGAACGGATCGCTTTCCAGTTGCTTGATACCCAGGGAGATACGCTCGCGCTCTGGGTCAACCGACAGGATAACGGTGTCCAGCTCGTCGCCCTTCTTGAAACGACGAACAGCTTCTTCGCCAACTTCGTTCCAGGAGATGTCGGACAGGTGAACCAGACCGTCGATGCCGCCGTCCAGACCAATGAAGATACCGAAATCGGTGATCGACTTGATGGTACCGGAGATTTTATCGCCCTTGTTGAACTGGCCAGAGAAATCTTCCCACGGGTTAGATTTGCACTGCTTGATGCCCAGGGAGATACGACGACGCTCTTCGTCGATGTCCAGAACCATGACTTCCACTTCGTCGCCGACTTGTACGACTTTCGAAGGGTGGATGTTCTTGTTGGTCCAGTCCATTTCCGAAACGTGTACCAGACCTTCAACGCCTTCTTCCAGCTCAGCGAAGCAGCCGTAGTCGGTCAGGTTGGTTACACGAGCGGTAACGCGAGTGCTTTCTGGGTAACGGGCTTTGATAGCAACCCATGGATCTTCGCCCAGTTGCTTCAGGCCCAGAGAAACACGGTTGCGTTCGCGATCGTATTTCAGAACCTTGACGTCGATTTCGTCACCAACGTTGACGATCTCGGAAGGATGCTTGATGCGCTTCCAGGCCATGTCGGTGATGTGCAGCAGGCCGTCCACGCCACCCAGATCGACGAATGCGCCGTAATCGGTGAGGTTTTTGACGATACCTTTGACTTGCTGGCCTTCCTGCAAGGATTCCAGCAGAGCTTCACGCTCGGCGGAGTTCTCGGCTTCCAGGACGCTGCGACGGGAAACGACAACGTTGTTGCGCTTCTGGTCCAGCTTGATGACCTTGAATTCCAGCTCTTTGCCTTCCAGGTGCGTGGTGTCGCGCACTGGACGGACGTCAACCAGGGAACCTGGCAGGAACGCACGGATGCCGTTAACGTCGACAGTGAAGCCGCCTTTAACCTTACCGTTGATAACGCCCTTGACCACTTCCTCAGCTGCGAAGGCTGCTTCCAGAACGATCCAGCACTCGGCGCGCTTGGCTTTCTCACGGGACAGCTTGGTTTCACCGAAACCGTCTTCAACCGAGTCCAGAGCAACGTGAACTTCGTCACCGACATTGATAGTCAGATCGCCAGCGTCGTTGTAGAACTGCTCAAGCGGGATGAGTGCTTCAGACTTCAGGCCAGCGTGAACGGTTACCCAGCGAGCCTGGTAATCGATATCAACGATAACACCGGTGATGATGGAGCCTGCCTGAAGGTTCAGGGTTTTTAGGCTTTCTTCAAAGAGTTCCGCAAAGCTTTCGCTCATTTTAATTCCTGTAAATGAGGGCGAAGGATACGCCCATCTCCACACCCCAGACGGTGTGGGTTAGTTTCATTAAAAAGAAGCGCTGCAGGACTATGACTGGTCCCCTGCGGCCTTCTTGGTCACCCGGCGATATCGCGAATGGCGATCTCGCTCATGATGCGTTCAAGCACCTGATCGATGGACAACTCCGTGGAATCCAGCTGTATGGCGTCAGCCGCCGGCTTAAGCGGGGCTACCGCTCGCTGGGTGTCACGCTCATCGCGTGCACGGATCTCATCTAGCAGACTCGACAGACTAACACCCTCGACTTTGCCCTTCAACTGCAAATATCGACGGCGCGCCCGCTCCTCGGCACTGGCGGTCAGGAAAATCTTCAGCGGAGCATCGGGAAACACCACCGTCCCCATGTCGCGACCATCGGCGACAAGGCCCGGCGCTTCCTGGAAAGCACGCTGGCGTTGCAGCAGCGCCTCGCGCACGGCGGGCAATGCAGCCACTTGCGAAGCGCCGGAGCCGACGCTTTCAGTGCGAATGACATCACTGACTTCGTCGCCTTCCAGAATGATCCGCTGCAGCTGACCTTCGGTCGCTGCAATGAACTGAACATCCAGATGAGCGGCCAGTTTCTTCAGCAGCTCTTCATTGGTCAGGTCAACGCCATGATTGTGCGCAGCAAACGCCAGCAAACGGTAAAGCGCACCGGAATCCAGCAGGTTCCAGCCCAGACGCTTGGCCAGAATCCCGGCTACGGTGCCTTTGCCCGAGCCACTTGGCCCATCAATGGTGATGACCGGTGCAATGTTCTTCACGACTGAGCCTCTTGTGCCACACGAATGCCGACCTGCCCGCACAATGCGAGGAAGTTGGGGAACGACGTCGCGACGTTGGCGCAATCATGGATACGGATCGGTGCAGTGGCGCGCAACGAAGCGACGCTGAACGCCATCGCGATACGGTGATCACCGTGACCGTGCACTTCGCCGCCGCCGATCTGGCCGCCGTCGATGATGATGCCGTCCGGGGTCGGCTGGCATTTGACGCCCAGTGCCAACAGGCCGTCAGCCATCACCTGAATACGATCCGATTCCTTGACCCGCAGCTCTTCGGCGCCGGTCAGTACGGTGCGCCCTTCAGCACAAGCAGCGGCGACGAACAGCACCGGGAATTCGTCGATGGCCAGCGGAACCAGCTCTTCGGGAATCTCGATACCTTTGAGTTTAGCTGCCTTCACGCGCAGGTCGGCCACCGGCTCACCGCCGACCTCACGCTGATTCTCCAGAGTGATGTCCGCGCCCATCAGACGCAGGATGTCGATCACGCCAGTGCGGGTCGGGTTGATGCCGACGTGTTCGAGCACAAGCTCCGACCCTTCGGCGATAGACGCTGCCACGAGGAAGAACGCCGAGGACGAGATATCGCCTGGCACTTCGATGTGAGTCGCGGTCAGTTTGCCGCCGGACTCAACCGAAGCCGTAGCACCTTCAACGCTCACAGGATGACCAAAGCCACGCAGCATGCGCTCGGTATGGTCGCGAGTCGGAGCCGGCTCAGTCACGGTGGTCTTGCCTTCAGCGTACAGACCGGCGAGCAGCAGGCAGGATTTCACCTGAGCACTGGCCATCGGCATGGTGTAGGTCAGGCCTTTGAGCTTGTGGCCGCCGCGAATGGTCATCGGTGGACGACCTTCTGCAGCGGTTTCGATCACGGCGCCCATTTCCCGCAGTGGATTGGCCACGCGATTCATCGGGCGCTTGGACAGCGACGCATCGCCCGTCAAGACGCTGTCGAAGTTCTGCGCCGCCAGGAGGCCGGACAGCAGGCGCATCGAAGTGCCGGAGTTGCCCAGATAAATCGGGCCCGGCGCCGGCTTCAGGCCATGCAGGCCGACACCGTGGATGGTCACGCGGCCGTGGTGCGGGCCTTCGATGACCACGCCCATGTCGCGGAACGCCTGCAAGGTCGCCAAGGCGTCTTCGCCCTCAAGGAAGCCTTCGACTTCGGTAACGCCTTCAGCCAGCGAGCCGAGCATGATCGAGCGGTGGGAAATGGATTTGTCACCCGGTACGCGAATCCGACCGGACAGGCGGCCACCAGGTTGAGCCAGGAAGATCAGATCGTTGGAATTCATAGCGTCCACATAGGCCCTGCGGGCCAGGATTTTACTGAAATGCTCGCGGGCAACCCGGGCGCGCGTGAAAACGCCCAACAATTGGTGCCCATCCCCTGCATCGACCGCGTCGCGCAAGGCGTCGAGGTCGCTGCGAAATGTATCGAGTGTGCGCAGGACAGCCTCGCGGTTGGCGAGGAAGATGTCGTGCCACATCACCGGGTCGCTTCCGGCGATTCTTGTGAAATCGCGAAAACCACCCGCAGCGTAACGGAAGATCTCAAGGTTTTCATTGCGCTTGGCCAATGAGTCGACCAGACCAAAGGCCAACAGGTGCGGCAGATGACTGGTCGCAGCCAGCACTTCATCGTGACGCTCGACCTGCATGTGCTCGACGTCGGCGCCCAGTTCTCGCCAGAGACGGTCGACCACTGCCAGCGCAGCCGGATCGGTTTGCTCAAGCGGCGTAAGAATCACCTTGTGACGACGGAACAGTTCGGCATTGGAGGCTTCCACCCCGCTCTGCTCGGAACCGGCGATCGGATGGCCCGGCACGAAACGCGCCGGCATACCGCCAAACGCCTCGGTCGCCGCACGCACTACATTGCCTTTGGCGCTGCCGACATCGGTCAGAATCGCCTGCCCCAGATCCATGCTCGCCAGACGCGCGAGCACTTTTTCCATGGCCAGGATCGGCACCGCCAGTTGAATCACGTCAGCGCCCTGGCATGCCGCAGCCAGGTCATCCTCACAGCGATCAACCACACCCAACTCGACCGCCAGTTTGCGCGATTGCGGATCGAGATCGACCCCGACCACTTCGCGGCACACGCCACTTTCACGCAAGCCTTTGGCAAACGAACCACCGATCAACCCCAGACCGACCACCACAAGGCGACCGATCATAGGTGCAGCAGATTGCAGTGCAGTGACATCACCCACGAGCCAGAACCTTGCGCAGCGCTTCGAGGAAGCGGCTGTTTTCCGCCGGCAGACCGATGGTCACCCGCAGGTGGTTCGGCATGCCGTAGTTGGCCACCGGACGCACGATCACGCCTTCACGCAGCAAGCCCTGGAATATCGGGGCCGCAACCTGAGCGAGATCGACGCAGATAAAGTTGCCTTTGGATTCGATCCAGTTCAGGCCCAGCTCACGGAAACCGGCTTGCAGCTGCTGCATACCCGATTCGTTGAGTTGGCGGCTTTGCGCCAGATACTCTTCGTCTTTCAACGCCGCACACGCCGCCGCCAACGCGAGGCTGTTGACGTTGAATGGCTGGCGAACGCGGTTCAGCACGTCCGCAACAACCGGGGTCGACAGGCCATAGCCGACGCGCAACGCCGCCAGACCATAGGCCTTGGAGAAGGTGCGCGAGACCAGGAGATTCGGATACGCGGCGAGGAAATCCAGACCGTCCGGCAGATCGCTGCCTTCGGCGTACTCAATGTAAGCCTCGTCGAGCACCACCAGCACATGCTCAGGAACATCCTGCAGGAACTCGTCCAGCGCTTCAGCGCCGAACCAGGTGCCGGTCGGGTTGTTCGGGTTGGCGATGAACACCACACGGGTGCTGGCATCGATAGCCGCGAGCATTGCTGGCAGGTCGTGCCCCCAATCCTTGGCCGGCACCACTTTGGCCTGCGCGCCGACCGCCTGAGTGGCGATCGGATACACAGCGAACGCGTGCTCACTGAACACCGCATTCAGGCCCGGCGCCAGATAGGCGCGTGCGACCAGCTCAAGAATATCGTTGGAGCCGTTGCCCAGGGTGACCTGACTCAGCTCGACGCGGCATTGCTCGGCCAGCAGTGATTTCAGCGCGAAACCGTTGCCATCCGGATAACGGGTCAGCTCGGCCAGCTCTTCGCGGATCGCCGCCAAGGCTTTCGGACTGGCACCCAGCGGGTTTTCATTGCTCGCCAGCTTGACGATTTTTGCCGGATCCAGATCCAGCTCGCGCGCCAGTTCGTCCACAGGCTTGCCCGGAACGTACGGCGAAAGTTGTTGCACGCCCGGCTGTGCCAGAGCGAGGAAATTGCCACTCATTTGCTACCGCCCCTTAGAGAACTGCTTTCGGGTAAGAACCCAGCACTTTGAGTGCTACCGCTTCCTGACTGATCTTTTCCAATACACCCTTGATCAACGGATCACGGTGGTGGCCGACGAAGTCGATGAAGAATACGTAGGTCCATTTACCGCTGCGCGATGGACGGGTTTCGATACGGGTCAGGTCGATCCCGTTGTCATGGAACGGCACCAGCAGCTCATGGAGCGCGCCGGGCTTGTTGCTCATGGACACGATGATCGAGGTCTTGTCGTCGCCGGTCGGCGGCACTTCCTGGTTACCGATCATCAGGAAGCGCGTCGAGTTGTCCGGACGGTCTTCGATCTTCTCGGCCAGACGGGTCAGGCCATACAGCCCTGCCGCCATGTCGCCGGCAATCGCCGCCGAGTTCCACTCACCTTTAACCCGCTTGGCCGCTTCGGCGTTGCTCGACACCGCGACACGCTCGACATTCGGGTAGTGCGCGTCCAGCCACTTGCGGCACTGGGCCAGCGACTGTGCGTGGGAATAGATGCGGCTGATGCTGTCGGTCTTGGTGTTTTCACCGACCAACAGGTGATGGTGAATGCGCAGCTCGACTTCGCCGCAGATCACCATGTCGTGTTCGAGGAAGCTGTCCAGCGTGTGGTTGACCGCGCCTTCGGTGGAGTTTTCCACCGGAACCACGCCAAAATTCACCGCACCGGCTGCCACTTCACGGAACACTTCGTCGATCGCCGCCATCGGCTTGCTGATCACCGCGTGACCGAAGTGTTTCATGGCCGCGGCTTGGGTGAAGGTGCCTTCAGGGCCCAGATAGGCCACTTTCAGCGGCTGCTCCAGCGCCAGGCACGAGGACATGATTTCGCGGAACAACCGCGCCATCTCTTCGTTGCCCAGCGGCCCCTGATTGCGTTCCATCACCCGCTTTAGCACCTGAGCTTCGCGCTCAGGACGATAGAACACCGGCACTTCGCCTTCGGCCAGCGAGGCCATCTTTACTCGCGCGACTTCCTGGGCGCAACGCGCACGCTCACTGATCAGCTCGAGGACTTTGGTGTCCAGAGCGTCAATGCGAACGCGCAGTGCCTTGAGTTCTTGCTCGGACATCAGCCGTGTTCCTTCTCGAATTCTGCCATGTACGCCACCAACGCATTAACCGCGGTGATGTCGACGGCGTTGTAGATGGAGGCGCGCATGCCGCCCACGGAGCGGTGGCCCTTGAGGTTGAGCAGACCGCGCGCTTCGGCGCCGACGAGGAACGGCTTGTCCAGACGATCGTCAGCCAGACGGAACGGCACGTTCATCCACGAGCGGTCCGACTTGTTGATCGGGTTGCTGTAGAGGCCGCTGGCGTCGATGAAGTCGTACAGCGTGCGCTGCTTGACGTCGTTGAGCTGGGCGATCGCTTCAACGCCACCCTGCTCTTTCAGCCACTGGAACACCAGACCGGACAGGTACCAGGCCAAGGTCGGCGGGGTGTTGTACATCGAGCCGTTATCCGCCGCGACCTTGTAGTCGAGCATGGTCGGGCACAGCGCGCGCGCCTTGCCGAGCAGGTCTTCGCGGATGATGTTGACGACGATACCGCTCGGGCCGATGTTCTTCTGCGCGCCGGCGTAGATCATGCCGAAACGCGAGATGTCGACTGGACGCGACAGAATGTCCGAGGACATGTCGGCTACCAGCGGCACGTCACCGGTTTGCGGAATCCACTGGAATTCCAGACCACCGATGGTTTCATTCGGCGCGTAATGAACGTAAGCGGCGTCTTTCGACAGGTTCCACTCGTTCTGGCCGGGGATGGCAAAATAGTCGTAAGGCTTGGCGGTGGCGGCGACATTGACGCGACCGTAGCGCGAAGCTTCTTCAATGGCTTTCTGCGACCAGATACCGGTGTCGATATAGTCGGCCGAGCCGCCTTCAGGCAGCAGGTTCAGTGGGATCTGCGCGAATTGCTGGCTGGCGCCACCTTGCAGAAACAGCACTTTGTAGTTCGACGGGATATTCAGCAGGTCACGCAGATCCTGCTCGGCCTGGGTGGCGATGGACACGAACTCATCGCTGCGATGGCTCATTTCCATGACCGACAGACCCTTGCCGTGCCAATCAAGGAGTTCACCCTGGGCGCGCTGCAGGACAGCTTCAGGAAGCGCCGCAGGACCGGCGCAGAAGTTATAGGCTCGCTTGCTCACATCCAATCTCGCTCTGATTTGATATCACGCATTAAATCGTGTCGACCGTCGACACTGGAACGGCGATGAAACGCTTTCCAGTGTAGGAGTGAGCCTGCTCGCGATAACGGTGTGTCAGATAAAGATTCGCTGACTGACACACCGTTATCGCGAGCAGGCTCACTCCTACAGGAGATCTCCTTGCCCGACGATATTTCATACCGGACAAATAACAAGGGGGCGAATTCTCATCCGCCCCCTCGTTTGCCCGCTTATTCTTGCGGTTCTTCGTCTGCTGCGGCGTCGAGTTGCTGGTCTTCACCGGCATCGTCGTTTACGACAGTACCTTCGAATTCCTCGCCCTCTTCCCCTTCAAGCTCTTCACCTTCAACTTCCGAAGGCTCCTGAACCCGCTCCAGCCCGACCAGGGTTTCATCCTTGGCCAGCTTGATCAGCGTCACACCTTGAGTGTTACGGCCCAGGCTCGACACTTCGTCGACACGGGTACGCACCAGGGTGCCCTGATCAGAGATCAGCATGATTTCTTCACCGTCCTGCACCTGAACCGCGCCGACCAGACGGCCGTTACGCTCGTTACTGACCATGGCGATTACGCCCTGACCGCCACGCTTGTATTCAGGGAACTCGGTGATCGCCGTGCGCTTGCCGTAGCCGCGCTCGGAAGCGGTGAGAATCTCGCTGCCTTCTTCCGGAATCAGCATGGAGATCAGCTTCTGCCCTTCCGGCAGACGCATGCCACGCACACCGCGGGCGGTACGGCCCATGGCGCGAACTTCGGATTCCTTGAAGCGAGTCACTTTGCCGCCGTCGGAGAACAGCATGATTTCCTGCTCGCCATCGGTGATGGCAGCGGAGATCAGAATGTCGCCTTCGTCCAGCTCCAGCGCGATCAGACCGACGCTGCGCTGACGGCTGAAGGCCACCAGCGGAGTCTTCTTCACGGTACCGTTGGCGGTCGACATGAAGATGAACGGCGCTTTCTTGCGATCGGCAGCCTTGATACGGGCACGACGCTCTTCGTCGGTCTCGTTGCTGTTTTCGATTTCTTCTACATCAGCCTCGGCGCCTTCGGCTTCTTCTTCATCAGCCTGACGCTTCATGGCTTCGAGATCGACCGGCAGCATGGTGGTGATGTATTCACCCTCGCTCAACGGCAACAGGTTGACCAGCGGACGACCACGGGCGGCGCGGGACGCTTCCGGAATCTCGTAGGTCTTGAGCCAGTACACCTTGCCCTTGCTGGAGAACAGCAGGAGCGTGGTGTGGCTGGTGGCAACCAGCAGGTGAGCGATGTAGTCCTCATCCTTGACGCCGGTCGCCGATTTGCCTTTACCGCCACGACGCTGAGCCTGGTACGCAGCCAATGGCTGGGTCTGGGCGTAGCCACCGTGGGAGATGGTCACGACGCGCTCTTCTTCCGGGATCATGTCACCCAGGGTCAGGTCGAGACGGGCATCAAGGATTTCGGTGCGACGCTGGTCGCCGTATTCGGCACGAATCACTTCCAGCTCTTCGCGGATCACTTCCATCAGGCGCACAGCGCTGTTGAGGATGCGGATCAGCTCGCCGATCTGGTTGAGAATCTCTTGATACTCGGCCAGCAGTTTCTCGTGTTCCAGACCGGTCAGACGGTGCAGACGCAGTTCCAGAATGGCTTGCGCCTGTTCTGGCGAGAGGAAGTACTTGCCTTCGCGCAGACCGTATTGCGGATCGAGGTTTTCCGGACGGCACGAATCGGCACCGGCACGTTCAACCATCGCCACTACGGCCGAAGATTCCCACGGCGTGCTGACCAGCGCTTCTTTGGCTTCCGACGGCGTCGGCGAAGCTTTGATCAGGGCGATAACCGGGTCGATGTTCGACAGGGCAACGGCCTGGCCTTCGAGGATGTGACCACGCTCGCGCGCCTTGCGCAGTTCGAACACGGTACGGCGGGTGACGACTTCGCGACGGTGACGAACGAAGGCTTCCAGCAGATCCTTGAGGTTCAGGATGCGTGGACGGCCGTCGATCAGCGCAACGATGTTGATGCCGAAAACCGATTGCAGCTGGGTCTGGGCGTAGAGGTTGTTGAGGATGACCTCAGGCACTTCGCCGCGACGCAGTTCGATCACGACGCGCATACCGTCCTTGTCGGACTCGTCGCGCAGTTCGGTAATGCCTTCCAGCTTCTTCTCTTTGACCAGCTCGGCGATCTTCTCGATCAGACGCGCCTTGTTCAACTGGTAGGGGAGTTCGGTGATGACGATCTGCTGACGGCCACCGACCTTGTCGATGTCTTCAATGATCGAACGCGCACGCATGTAAATGCGCCCGCGACCGGTGCGGTAGGCTTCAATGATGCCGGCGCGACCGTTGATGATCGCCGCGGTCGGGAAGTCCGGACCCGGGATGTACTGCATCAGTTCATCGACGGTCAGCTCAGGGTTGTCGATGAGCGCCAGGCAACCGTCGATGACTTCACCGAGGTTGTGCGGCGGAATATTGGTCGCCATGCCCACGGCGATACCGCTGGAGCCGTTGACCAGCAGGTTCGGGATACGGGTCGGCATGACCGCCGGGATCATTTCGGTGCCGTCGTAGTTCGGCACCCAGTCCACGGTTTCTTTGTGCAGGTCAGCCAGCAGCTCGTGCGCCAGTTTGGTCATGCGCACTTCGGTGTATCGCATGGCCGCAGCGTTGTCGCCGTCGACCGAACCGAAGTTGCCCTGACCGTCTACCAGCAGGTAGCGCAGGGAGAAAGGCTGAGCCATACGAACGATGGTGTCGTACACGGCGGTGTCACCGTGCGGGTGATACTTACCGATCACGTCGCCGACAACACGGGCAGATTTCTTGTACGGCTTGTTGAAGTCGTTGCCCAGCTCGCTCATCGCGAACAGTACGCGACGGTGCACGGGCTTGAGGCCATCGCGCGCATCCGGCAGTGCACGGCCGACGATTACGCTCATCGCGTAGTCGAGGTAGGACTGTTTCAGCTCGTCTTCGATATTGACCGGGAGGATTTCTTTGGCCAGTTCGCCCATGAGAAGCCTGATTCCTTTTTCTGGTGAAACTTCGTCATATCCATGTGGGAGCAACGAAGCTCGTCGGGGCCGGCCGAGTGCCATGCGCCGACTTACGACAAATCAACATTGGATCGCGGATTTGCGCAGTAAAGACAGCTTCGTGAAGCTGCCTCGGAAAACGCCGGATGTTATCACAAAGGCCGCCACGCACCTATCCCCCAGATGCGCATGGAGCATAGTTAGTTGACCGGTGACAGGCTTAACGGGGACGAGAGAGGCTCAGAGCTTGTTTGAATGCAGAATTCAGGCTTGGTTTGGGGATGTTTATTGACATTTAGGGGTACAAACACCTGTAGGAGCTGCCGAAGGCTGCGATCTTTTGATTCTGCCCTCTAAAAAGCAAGATCAAAAGATCGCAGCCTTCGGCAGCTCCTACATTGAGTATCACCGCATTAATGCAGGCGTTTGCGGCACATCAACTGGGCCATTTTCGCGGTATCCGGGCGCTCGACGATGCCCTTTTCGGTGACGATGGCGTCGATCAGGTCTGCCGGCGTCACATCAAACACCGGGTTGAACGCATCAACGTCGGCACCGACACGCTTGCCGCCGACTTCCAGCAACTCGGCACCGTCACGTTCTTCAATCGGGATGTCGTCGCCACTGGCCAGATTCATGTCGATGGTCGAACTCGGCGCCACCACCATGAAGCGCACGCCGTGGTGCATGGCGTTGACCGCCAGTTGATAGGTGCCGATCTTGTTCGCCACATCACCGTTGGCGGTGATGCGGTCAGCGCCGACGATCACCCAGGTCACGCCTTTGGTTTTCATGATGTGCGCGGCGGCGGAGTCGGCATTGAGCGTTACCGGGATACCTTCGTTGGCCAGCTCCCACGCGGTCAGGCGCGAGCCTTGCAGCCACGGACGGGTTTCATCGGCGTAAACGCGCTCGACCATGCCTTCTATAAAGGCTGCGCGAATGACGCCCAGTGCCGTACCGAAACCACCGGTGGCCAACGCGCCAGTATTGCAGTGGGTCAGAATCGCCTGAGCATTGCCCTGATGTTTGCGGATCAGGTCGACGCCGAGCTGCGCCATGGTCAGGTTGGCTTCACGGTCGCTTTCGTGGATGGCGACGGCTTCGGCTTCCAGCGCCGCCAGCGGATCGGCGTTTTCTTTCAGGCGATCGAGGCGATCATGCATACGGCCGAGCGCCCAGAACAGGTTGACTGCGGTCGGGCGAGAATCGGCCAGCAGGGCGAAATCCTCTTCCAGCGCCGCGTACCAGTCGCCACCTTCGGCAATCCGCGCACGTGCTGCCAGCACGATGCCGTAGGCTGCACTGATGCCAATGGCCGGCGCACCGCGCACTACCATCGAGCGAATGGCCTCGGCCACGCCAGCGGCGCTGGTGTAGGCGATCCAGGTTTCCTCGAACGGCAAAATACGCTGATCCAGCAGGTGCAGCGCGCCGTCACGCCAATCGATGGCCTTCACTTTTTCCGCAGCCAACAGTCGATCGCGCATCCCACACCCCGCACTCATGAACAAAAGCCGCCGATTATAGCGATCCCCCCGCGAAGACGCTCGGGTATACTTCGCCATCCTTTACAAAAGCACTGGAACCGACCCTCGATGCCGAAACCTGCCATTGCGCTCGACTTATTATTGCTGCCGACCTGGCTGGTACCCGTCGAACCCGCAGGCGTTGTGCTCAAGGAGCATGGCCTGGGCATCCGCGACGGTCGCATCGTGTTTATCGGCCCGCGTGCCGAAGCATTGAAGTGTAACGCCACCGAAGTCCGCGAACTGCCGGATGTGCTACTCGCCCCCGGCCTGATCAACGCCCACGGCCACGCGGCGATGACGCTGTTCCGTGGCCTGGCCGACGATCTGCCGCTGATGACCTGGCTGGAAAACCACATCTGGCCGGCCGAAGCGAAATGGGTCAGCGAAGATTTTGTCCGTGATGGCACCGATCTGGCCATCGCCGAGCAGATCAAGGGTGGCATCACCTGTTTTTCGGATATGTATTTCTTCCCGAAAGTCGCCAGCGAGCGCGTGCACAACAGCGGCATTCGTGCACAGATCGCCATTCCGATCCTCGACTTTCCGATTCCCGGCGCCGCCAGCGCCGATGAAGCCATTCGTCAGGGCGTCGAGCTGTTCGGCGACCTGAAGCATCACGACCGCATCAAGATCACCTTCGGCCCTCATGCACCGTACACCGTAGGCGACGAGAATCTCGAGAAAATCCGCGTAATTGCCGAGGAGCTGGACGCAGCGATCCACATGCATGTCCACGAAACGGCGTTCGAAGTCCAGCAAGCACTGGAGCAACACGGCGAACGTCCGCTCGCTCGCCTTGGTCGCCTCGGCCTGCTTGGCCCGCGTTTCCAGGCCGTGCACATGACCCAGATCAGCGATGACGACCTGGCGTTGCTGGTAGCAAGCAACACCAGCGTGATCCATTGCCCGGAATCCAACCTCAAACTGGCCAGCGGCTTCTGCCCGGTCGAGCGTTTGTGGCAGGCTGGCGTGAATGTCGCCGTCGGTACCGATGGCGCTGCCAGCAACAATGATCTGGATCTGCTTGGCGAAACCCGCACCGCCGCGCTGCTGGCCAAAGCCGTCGCCGGTTCAGCCACCGCGCTGGACGCCCATCGTGCGCTACGCATGGCGACATTGAATGGCGCGCGGGCACTGGGCATCGAAGCACAGGTCGGCTCGCTGGAAATTGGCAAAGCCGCCGACATCGTCGCCTTCGACCTGTCCGGGCTGGCTCAGCAACCGGTCTATGACCCGGTTTCGCAGCTTATCTATGCCACCGGACGCGACTGCGTGAAACACCTGTGGGTCGCTGGCAAGCAACTGCTCGACGACCGGCGCCTGACGCGCATGGATGAAGAGCAATTGGGCGCCACTGCCCGGGCCTGGGGCCAGCGCATCAGCGGCCACACCGAATCGTAAACACCCCGGAGCGCAAAACCGGGGCTACAGCCTTTTTCAAGTTTCAGAGGATTTAACATGAGCAACGTCGACCACGCCGAAATCGCCAAATTCGAAGCCCTGGCCCATCGCTGGTGGGACCGCGAAAGCGAGTTCAAACCGCTGCACGACATCAACCCGTTGCGGGTCAACTGGATTGATGAGCGGGTCAATCTGGCCGGCAAGAAAGTCCTCGACGTCGGTTGCGGCGGCGGCATTCTCAGCGAAGCCATGGCCCAGCGTGGCGCCACCGTGATGGGCATCGACATGGGCGAAGCGCCGCTGGCGGTCGCGCAACTGCATCAGCTGGAATCCGGCGTCAGCGTCGAATACCGCCAGATCACCGCCGAAGCCCTCGCCGAAGAAATGCCCGAGCAGTTCGACGTGGTGACCTGCCTCGAGATGCTCGAGCACGTGCCCGATCCATCGTCGGTCATCCGCGCTTGCTTCCGCATGGTCAAGCCCGGCGGCCAGGTGTTCTTCTCGACCATCAACCGCAACCCGAAGGCGTACCTGTTCGCCATCATCGGCGCTGAATACATCATGAAGCTGCTGCCGCGCGGCACCCATGACTTCAAGAAATTCATCCGCCCGTCCGAACTCGGTGCCTGGAGCCGCATGGCCGGCCTGACCGTCAAGGACATCATCGGCCTGACCTACAACCCGCTGACCAAACACTACAAGCTGGCCAACGACGTTGACGTCAACTACATGATCCAGACCCTGCGCGAGGAGTAAGCCGATGGCCATCAGAGCAGTTCTCTTCGACATGGACGGCACCCTGCTCGACACGGCGCCGGACTTCATCGCCATCTGCCAGGCAATGCGCGCTGATCGTGGCTTGCCGCCGATCAACGACAAGCACATTCGCGACGAGATTTCCGGCGGCGCCAAAGCCATGGTCGCGGTGACGTTTTCGATGGATCCGGAATCGCCGGGTTTCGAAGAACTGCGCCTGGAGTTCCTCGAGCGCTATCTGGTCGGCTGCGCCGTGCACAGTAAATTGTTCGACGGCATGGGCGAACTGCTCGCCGACATCGAAAAGGCCAACCTGATCTGGGGCGTGGTGACCAACAAGCCGCTGCGCTTTGCCGAACCGATCATGCAGCAGTTGGGGCTGGCCGAGCGTTCGGCACTGCTGATCTGCCCGGATCATGTGAAGAACAGCAAGCCGGATCCTGAGCCGTTGATCCTTGCCTGCAAAATGCTTGATCTGGATCCGTCGACAGTTCTGTTTGTGGGCGATGATCTGCGCGATATCGAATCAGGGCGCGATGCCGGTACGAAAACCGCTGCGGTGACGTTTGGCTACATTCACCCGGACGACAACCCACGCCATTGGGGTGCGGATGTGGTGGTGGATCATCCGTCGGAGTTGCGCAAGGTGCTCGATAGCGCGCTTTGCAGCTGCTGAAACCTGACGCAGAGCGTCATTGGCTGCATTCCCACGCGGAGCGTGGGAACGATCTGACTCTTAATGAGGTTTTTATGTTTGATTACTCCGCTCGTCCCGAATTGCTCAAGGATCGGGTCATTCTGGTCACCGGTGCCGGTCGTGGCATCGGTGCGGCGGCCGCGAAGACCTACGCCGCTCATGGCGCCACCGTTTTGCTGCTGGGCAAGACAGAAGCCAATCTGACCCAGGTTTACGACGAGATCGAAGCCGCTGGCCACCCGCAACCGGCAGTGATTCCGTTCAACCTGGAAACCGCCCTGCCCCATCAGTACGATGAACTGGCGGCAATGATCGAGACCGAGTTCGGCCATCTCGACGGCTTGCTGCACAACGCCTCGATCATCGGTCCACGCACACCGATCGAGCAGTTGTCCGGCGAAAACTTCATGCGCGTCATGCAGGTCAACGTCAACGCCATGTTCATGCTGACCAGCACCCTGCTGCCGCTGCTCAAGCTGTCGCAGGATGCATCGGTGGTGTTCACCTCCAGCAGCGTCGGCCGCAAGGGCCGCGCTTATTGGGGCGCTTATGGCGTGTCGAAGTTTGCCACCGAAGGCTTGATGCAAACCCTGGCCGATGAAGTCGATGGTGTGGCGCCAGTGCGCTCGAACAGCATCAACCCGGGTGGTACACGCACCAGCATGCGTGCTCAGGCCTATCCGGGAGAAAACCCGCTGAACAATCCGACGCCGGAAGAAATCATGCCGGTATACCTGTACCTGATGGGCCCGGACAGCACCGGCATCAATGGTCAGGCATTCAACGCGCAATAACTGCCATACGTCGCATTTGTTGCCGCGGCAGATTCCTGTCGCGGCAGGCATTTGCCGCTTGAGAGCGTCACAATCCAGTCAATTTTCCAGCACCCACCGCCCACCATCTAAGCCAAACTATTGATTTAACAAGGTTTAAATAAAAACGAACCGAATGGCACGACTTTCGCTCTAATTTTCTTCAAAGCAAGCCGCGTGAAGGCAATGGGGCGAGGCCGATTTCGATAGCTTACTAATCGTCATCAGGCAGACTAAACTTACGCCAAACGTCCTACGGGACTGATGGATCAGTATGACGCGCAGCCCATAGCCGCTCTCACCCAGCCTGTAAGACAGACTTACCGCTAAGGGTTCACGCCATATGAAATCACCCTCCCAGACCAATGCAATTGACTTTGACAGTGCCAAATTGCAACGCCTGGGCTTTGGTCAACTGCCTCCCCTCCTGGAGCGACCGGCCAGTCTTGCGCAATTGCGCCAGCAAATGAGCCTGCAACTGCAAACCAGTCTTGAGCCGCAACGTATCCTCGGTCTGTTTTTCCGCGAAGTTCAGCGCCTTGTCCCTCTCGATGCCCTGAGCTATGTGCACCAGGGCAGCGACCTGCGCCTGGAGTTCGGCACTCGCGGTCACCATTCGATCAGCTATAGCCTCAGCCACGAAGGCGAGCACATGGGCGAACTGATATTCCGCCGCAACCAGCGCTTCAACGAACTGGATCAGGGCAACCTTGAATCGCTGTTGTCGTCGCTGCTGTACCCGATGCGCAATGCCCTGCTCTACCGCGCCGCCACGCAGAGTGCCCTGCGTGATCCGTTGACCGGCGCCGGTAACCGCATCGCCATGGAGCAGACCTTGCAGCGCGAGATCGATATGTCGCGTCGGCATGTGCAGCCGCTCTCGGTGCTGATGCTCGACATCGATCACTTCAAACGGGTCAACGACAGCCATGGTCACAGCGCCGGCGATGACGTACTTAAGGCCATCGCCGCGACAATCAAGGCGCAGTTGCGCAACGTCGACATGGTGTTTCGTTACGGTGGCGAAGAGTTTCTGGTGCTGCTGTCCAATACCAGCCGAGATGCGGCCGCAATGGTCGGCGAAAGGCTGCGTTATGCGACGCAGGCAGCGGAATACTATGCGGATGGGCAGTTGATCGAATTGACTGTGAGCCTGGGATGTTCGACGTTGTTGCCGGGCGAATCGGCCGACAGCTTGCTGCGCCGCGCCGACAGCGCGTTGTATGTGGCCAAGCGTGAAGGTCGCAACCGGTTGGCCATGGCGGGCTGACTTTCCAGACACCCCAAAACTACTGTAGGAGTGAGCCTGCTCGCGATGACGATCTGACATTCAACACTGATGTTGACCGACAGTCCGCTATCGCGAGCAGGCTCACTCCTACATTTTTACGCGGTGTATCAGCTCTCGACTACCGCCCTGCGCTCTCGGTTGACCAACAAGCGCTCCGACGTTTCCAGTTGCATGCAACGCTCCAGAAACAGATACATGTAGTCGTAGCTCTTGCACACCGCCTGACGCAGCTCGCTCTGCAAAGCCTTGCTCGGGTTCATACCGGCCAGCGTGCAAATGATTTCCAGCGCTTCCCATGGATGGGCATCGTCGTACTGCGCATGCATCTTCAGCCACTTCATCGCCCGCTTGCGCTCCTCCTCGGGAAACGCTGCAGCATACACTCCAGTGGAACAGACCAGCGCCGACCACTCCCCGGTCGCGCCTTCGATTGCATAGTTGGTGGCAGCGATCGCGACGATCAAAGAGTCAGCGGAACTGGTGTGCCAGCACCAATGACTCAAGGCATGCAGTTCGGGCGGCACGTGCTGGGCCTGAAGGTCTTCCAGGCTGACGCCATGTGCGCGACTCCAATGCACCCAGTAATCGGCATGGTTGAGCTCAACGCGGATATTGCGCATCAGCCAGCGGCGCGCCATGTCCTCACCGGGGTGACGGGCAAACCTGGTTTTGGTCAGGTTCTGCGCCATGTACAAGGCGAACTGCTCGACGACCGGCCAGCCGCCGATCAAGTACTGACGCATGGTTTTGGCACTGAGCTTGTTATCACGCATGCGCATGTACAACTCATGTTCGACAACCCGGCGTTTGCTCTCGCTGCAATCCTGGATCAACTGTTGTGCCCAGGCAGGATAACTTGCAGCTTCCATGAGTGGTCCGGTTCGGTTGAATGTGTCGATCACTGTTCGGCTCCTTTTGATTTGTGATTGTAAGGATCGGCAAGAGACTTCAACGGAACGTGCCAGGCGCCTTGAACAACAGCGGCTGCGGTCTGGCGGGCCGACTTTGCAAACTGTCACAGGTAAACAACTGTGGGCGTTCTATAACATACCCTTGAGCGTAATCCACACCAATTTCAAGCAATGCCTGCTCGATCTGGGTTGTTTCAACAAACTCGGCAATTGTCTGCTTACCCATGACATGCCCGATGTGATTGATCACTTCGACCATTGCGCGGTTAATCGGGTCGTCCAGCATATCCTTTACGAAACTCCCGTCGATCTTCAGGAAGTCTACAGGCAAATGTTTCAGATAAGCGAATGAAGACATTCCGGCGCAAAAATCATCTAACGAAAAGTAGCAACCTAAGCCTTTGAGTTCATTAATAAATCTAATTGCACTCCCAAGATTTGCAATTGCACTGGTTTCTGTAATTTCAAAACAAATCATTTCAGGCGGTATTGCGTAGTTAACAAACTGCTCGCGCAGAAAGTGCAAAAACGCGTCATCTCCTATAGTAATGCCTGACAGATTAATCGCACACATTGCTAAAGGACCTTCATGTTCTTGCGCAATACATTGAGCAATAACCTTGAATACGTTCTGAACTACCCAACGGTCCAGCTGACTCATCAACCCATAACGTTCAGCAGCAGGAATGAAACTGTCAGGCAGAATCATTCGCCCGGCTTCGTCGTGCAGACGCAAGAGAATTTCGATGTGCCCGCCCTTGCTGTCACTCGGCTTGAGTGGCGCGATTTCCTGGGCGTACAGACAAAAGCGGTCTTCTTCCAGCGCCATGTGCAGACGCTGCACCCAAGCCATTTCACCAAAGCGCAGCGACAGCTCGGAATCGTCGGCGTGGTAAACCTGCACGCGGTTACGGCCCTTTTCCTTGGCCATGTAGCAGGCCATGTCGGCAGCGCGCAGTGAGGCCTCAAGGGTCGTCGGGGTCTGCGCAACATGTACCAGACCAATACTCACCGTGGTCAGGAATGGCCGCCCTTTCCAGACAAAATGCAGATTCTGCACAGTCTGGCGCAGCGCTTCGGCGATTTTCTCCGCCGCCTCCGGTGCGCAGTTCTCCAGCAGAATGCCGAACTCATCACCGCCAAGCCGCGCCAGCGTATCGCCCTCACGCAGTCCTGATTGCAGCAGCGTGCAGATGTGCCGCAACAGCTCATCGCCCGCCGCATGGCCGCAGGTGTCGTTGACCAGCTTGAACTGATCGAGATCGAGGAACATCAGCGCATGCCGTCCGGGCTGGCGCGTGAGGTTGTGCAACGCCTGTTCGAGGCGATATTCGAATTCGCGACGGTTGGCCAGCCCGGTCAACGCGTCATGGGTGGCCTGCCACGACAGATTGGCGATGTATTGCCGTTCCTGAGTCATGTCATGCAGCACCAGCACCGTGCCGCTGACCTTGCCGGCGTTGCGGATCGGCGCGCCGACCAGCGTCACCGACAATGTCGTGCCATCCAGACGCTGGATCAGTTTCGAATGTTCGCTGCCGCCACTGAGTTTGCCGCTGAGAATGTGCTCGATCAGCGTCAAGCCCTCAGCCTGGGCATTATCGTCGAGCAGATTGAACAGCGCCGCCAGCGGCAAGCCGGCAGCCTGCTCGGCTTTCCAGTGGGTCATGGCTTCGGCGGCGGGGTTCATGTAATCGATCGCGCCGCTGACATCGGTGGTGATGACGCCGTCGCCAATCGAATGCAGCGTGACGTGTGCGCGATCTTTCTCCAGTTGCAGTGCCTGGGCGAAGGCATGGCGCTGCTTGAGCAATTTATGCGTACGCAGCAACGCCAACACAATCAGGCCCAGCGCCGTGGCCAGATTGGTGAACAACAGCAAGCGCAGGATCATCCGCGAGCCTTCACCCAACGCGTCGCTAAAGGCCATGGCTGCCGGCGTGACGCCGTCATTGATGGCGAAAATCCGTGCCTTCCAGCGCTGGATGTCGGCCGGTGTTGCGCTGTTCTCTCTGATGTACTGGTGCATTTCGCGGGCGACATTGTCCAGTTCGACCAGATACGCATCGCCCAGCGTCCAGCGGTCGATGGCGGTTTCCAGATAGCTGAAATGACGAAAGTTGAGGTACAGCCAGATCAGGCTCGAAACGTCATCCGGGTGATTGCCGCCCTTGAGGATGCCATCGCGCGCGGCCTGCAAATCCGGTGGCTGGTGATCCAGCGCCAGACGCAATTGATGCCCGCCCTGCGGCACGGCAATCGCAGTCTGATACTTGAGGTATATCGCTTCGTCGCGGCTGTCGGCATACAGGTTGAGGTAATAGATCGCGTCTTTCTGGCCCTTGGACCACAGACTTTCGCCAGCGACATAACCGCGAACGGCCGACAGAACGTAAAGACTCACGCCCCCCAACAATGCCTGAAACAGCACGACGGCAATAAATGGCCAGACGATGCCCAACAACCGTGGCGTTCCGAGAGTCCTTTTTTGCTTCATGAGGTCCTTTGCGCACGCACTGCCATCATCAAAGAGGAGATCGCTAACCTAGCCTAGGGGGCGATCCCCCTTCCGGCAAGCAGGACACTTCAACTCGCGATACATATGTACCGCACCGAGAGCACAGAATACTTTGACACTGACGGCCATCGAACACTTCTGAGCCGCTCCCCATGAACTTACCGGTAACCCCGCAGCAACGCCACACCGCTCAACAGGCCGAATACCGCGCAATGATCGCGGCGATGCGTGCTGTGCACAGCGCAGCCACCTCGCTGGAGAGCTTTTACCTGTCGCCGCAAGCCCATTCTCGCCTCGGCCTGGCACACGATCATGCGCAACGCCTGTTTCTTGCGCTGATCGAGGACGCCGGCGACCCGCTGCTGACCCGGCAGCTGCAAGCATCGAAGGGACTCACCTACGTCAGCGCTGCGGCCGATCATTGCCGCTTCACCACTTCCAGGGGTGATGACGGTGATGAGGTTTACACCATCAAGGACGTGACCCAGACGACTGGCAAGATTCGTCAGTTCCAGCGCGCGTTGCTGAGTATAGGTGGACACCTGCGTTCCAACAGGCTGCTGCCATTGGCGCAGCTTGTGAGTTTTTCCGGCTTTACGCTACCCGCCGAAAAGGATGCCTCTGGCTTGGCCCGGCTGATCGACGAGGTCGAGGAACAACGCGCCAGCCATCGATTGAACCTGCCAAACAGCCCGCAGTTGGCGGCATTGATGAGCGGCGACGACATCGCGGTTATTCACGATGTGATCGGGGCGTTTCTCAGCGGTAAAGAGCTATCGCTGATCAACTACCTGGCCAGAGAAGTCACGCCTCCCTACACGCTCAAGCAACTGCAAACCCTGCCTGCAACCTGTCTGGAACGCCTGCTCGACACACCATCGGCCCAACGCCTTGGCCAGCGTCTGCTGCAAACACTGGGTTGGTACGGCGCCCTCCCCGATGAACAGACGATTCCCGACATCGCTGCACATCTGTTTCTGGAAGCATTGCGCCTGTGGTACGACGTACCCCGACAGGGCCATTCGATGCAGGTTGCCGGGTATTCGCTGGAACCACGCCATCACTATGGGAAAAGCTACGCAGACATTCGCGAGGAATTTTTCCAGCATCTGGAAGAATCGCAACAAGCCTCGACACAGGCTGAAAAGGCTTTATTGGGATGGGTGTGCCTGGCGCAGTTTCCCTTCGATTTTCAGGTTCGCGGTATCCCTGATGATCTGCCGTACGGGGCTTCGGCGGTCTGGGTCAATTTCGTGCACGGCGTGCAACTCGCGCATGCCCTCGACCCCGAATCGTTGCAACAAATGACCTTTCAGCAGTTGATCGACTTGCCGATGAAAAAAAGCGCAAACGCCAACGCCGAGCTGATGACCGTGATTACCTTGACCCGAGTTGCGGCCGCACAGACTTGGGCCATGGCAACCGGCGCACGGCCAGCGGCCGAAACTGACGACGATCAACCTTTCGGGCACGACGCCCTGCAGGCGCTGGAGGATCATAAAGCGCAACTGAACGAAGCGATTCTGTGTCTGGATATCGAGCCGCCACAACGGCTGGCACTGGCCAAACAGCAATTGCATCGAGCGCTTGCCAACGACCTGTACGACCACACCAGGATTCACCTCAAGCGCCATCACCATCAACCGCCAAACCGAGCCCGGCGCAGCATCTTTGACACTCCCGACGTGACGTTGCCAATCTGGCCATTGCTGGAGGTCTATGCATCCGGCGGGCTGGAACCCGACACTCGGTGGTATGTCAGCGATAACGGCAAGACCACCAGTGAATGGATCAGCCTGTCGGCAGACCGAACGCTGAGGAGCGGCTTTATCAACGCCAAAGGCCCTGGTCAGCCGCTATCGCGCTTCCCGCACATGAGGACCTTGCCCGATATCAAATCGTTGTTCGACAAGCAGTTCAAGGGTTACCTGCGCAAGCTCATGAATGCCTATGAGTACCTGATAAAAACACAATTGGTCACCCTGCCATGGGCAGACCGCCAGGCGCTGGAGCACGGCGAAGTGAGGGCTTACTGTCTCAGGGATCAGGCCCACAACATCGCTGGTCGTTCGGAATCGCCCGAAAGCATGCAACTGCAGCGGGCGCGCATGGGCTTTATTCTGCGCGCGAGCTATCGGGGTTCTGAGCATTTTTACGAATGTCTGCCGCGCGCCGGTGTGATACGCAAACGCGGGGATGTGTCCGTCTCGCATCTCGACGGACTGCTGTCGCGAAGGCCTCCGCCAAAAGACGGAAAAATCCAGGACGAAGGCCTCGCCAGGGTCCACCTGCACCGCCTGCCATTCGATTTGAACGCCCACAAGAAAGGTTCGGTCCCCAAGCGCGGTGCTTTTTGTCTCGCCGTTCTCGACCCGCTGGGCGACGCTCTTGCCCCTTCGGCTATTCCCGAGGCACACCACAACACCTGGGCAAACCTGACGTTTACCTCGGCGAGAACCGTGCAGATCAGCGCGCTCGTCGCTACCGATCATTTGTATGTCGATGAGAAGGCGTTGTACAGCGAAGCGTGGGGAGAAACCCGCTTCGAACGCGAAGGCCTCAACAAGCACTGGATACATGCACTGAAGGGATTTATCCCGTTCTGGGGCAGCCTCGAAGACCTGCATTCGAACGATCCCGGCAAACGTGCGCTGGGCATCTTTGGATTACTCCTCGACATCGTGTCGTTCGCGATTCCCTTGGGCAAGTTCGTCGCCGGCAGCATCCGTCTCGCCGTCGTAGCCGGCAAAATGGCCATACGCGTCGCGCTGCCAAGCATGGCGCAGTTGTCTAAAAAGCTATTGCTGTCCAGCCTGAACAACCTCAACCCCCTGGATGCCGCGCCGGCCCTGCTCAGCCTTGGTGGCAAGGGGTTGACCAGCACTGTGCGGGCCGTGATTCATCTGGAAAAAAAGGCATTATCGCGACTCAAACGCCTCGCCGGCACAAGCGCTGAATATGACCTGCTGCACAGTCTTCCCCAAGCACTCGACGTCGGTCGCTGGAAACCCTTGAGCCACTCGGACCAATTGGCCGCGGTCAAAGGCATCGATGACGTTCCGGTGCGCAACGTTGCCATCAGCGACTTCAGTTATCACGTGCTGGACCCGCTGTCGGAGCGTCCATTTGGCCCACGGTTGACGCGCCAGGAGCATGATTTTGCTTTGGGGCGCTCCAGCTACAACGGCATGGACAAAACGGCCAATCAGATCACCATCAAGCTACCCGAAAAAACCCGTGTGCAACACTTGCCTGAAGCTGACGGACACCACACCGTGCTGATCGACGACGCGCCGTATCGGCTCGACGGCGAAGAACTGCGGCGGGTCGATCTGATCGATGACAGCCGAAACTGGACGTTACTACCCTGCCGGCCGCGACGCGCACCTGGGCGCCAGGACGACTGCCGCGTCAGCTACACCACGGGCGAACCGGCACCGACTCCAGCCCTTGGCACGGTGGACAAAGACAAAGGCTACGCCCCATGGTTCGGCGACAGGATCTCGGAACCGGCCGCGCTGGCCAGGCAAAACGGTACCTTTCTGGCGGTCGACGCCAAGCTGTACCGAATCCTCGATAACCGCCCGACGCTGTTCAGAGATGATCTCGCCCGCCTTGGATTCAGAAATGGCCGGCTGATACCCAGGCAGCAGATTCAGGCAACATTGCAATTTCGCAAAGGGATTTTCGCCCGCGTAAAGACCGGCGGGAGTTATGACGGGATCAATGACACGCATCAGATCGGAGCGATTCTGGTCCCCGCCATCGACGATTCGGCCTCTTACGTTTTCCTGCGGATCAACAGCCATGAGTACTATCTGGCGAGCATCCGCAAAGGAGAAATCCCGGGCAACCGTTTGACGTTCAATCGCCTGTCGCCTGCCGAACTGGCCAACGACACACTGGGCGCCGAACTACTGACGGTTTACACCGGATCGCTGCACGCCAACAACATCGTGCGCATCCATGGGCTCGAAGCGGTGCAGCGCGCCATGCATACCATGGAGCAGATCGCTATTCCCATCGGCACCAGTGCGCTACCGGCGAACAATATGAAATGGCTGAAAGTCGACACCAGTCCGGGGGAGGCGTTGATGTTCGATCACTCCACTCGAATGATCGTCACCCGATTGCCCGAGGGTGCCGCCACGTGGGCACGCAGCAAAGAAGCGCCAGAAGCCTTTCGATTGAAAACCGCGGAAATATTCGACACGCTGTTTCTGTCACCGACCATCAACCCGGCCAATAGCAGCGCGGCATTGCGCATCGACGGCGCGATGCAGAAGTTGCAAAACCTGCTGCCCATGCGCGAACGCCCGCTCAACCCACGCAACATCGCATTCGCCGAAGTCACCACCGCCAGCGGCCAGCGGGAAATTTACGTCAGCGTCTCCGGCGCACAGGGCAGCACCCAGCGCCTGCCGTTGTTTCGGCACATGGGCGGCGAACATGTGCGGATCGGGCAGACTACCTACATCAATATCGACTACAACTCTGCCTTCCCGCGCACATCTCTGGAAGTGACCGAGCAAGGTCAACTGCTGGCGGTGCCACTGACCATCAAGGAGCTGAAAACCTACCAGCCGACACAGACCAGCCGCCCCACTTCGCTGGACAGTGAAAGCAAGCTGATCAGTGTGATTCGCGAGAAATACCCGGACCCGACGGAAATTCGTGCAATCGACATCGCCACGACCATGCGCCCGTGCGAGTCCTGTTCAGTGGTGATGAAGCAGTTCGGTCATGACGGTGGGGACGCCGCACTGCAAGTGCTCTGGGGTTGATTACAGGCGCTGCAGATGCCCGTAAAGCTTGGCGTACAAGCCACCATCGGCAATCAGTTGCTGATGGTCGCCATCCTCGGCCACCTGGCCGCCATCGAACACCAGCACCCGATCCGCCTGCTTCACCGCCGACAGGCGATGGGCAATGATCAGCGTGGTGCGGCCATTGAGAAAGCGTGCCATGGCCTGATGCAGGTTGTACTCGGTGGCAGCGTCGAGGGCTGAGGTGGCTTCGTCGAGGATCACCACTTTCGGCTCGGCAAGGATCATCCGCGCAATGGCCAGACGCTGACGCTGACCACCGGAAAGGCGCACGCCGGAGCGACCGACGATGCTGTCGAGACCGTCCGGCAAGGCCCGAATGGTCGCTTCCATCTGCGCGACTGCCAATGCCTGCCAGCACGCTTCGTCGCTGCGGGTGCGGCCCATGGTCAGGTTGGCACGTACGGTGTCGTTGAACAGCGCCGGGTGTTGCAACACAACGGCGACGTTCTCCCTGACCAGTTCCAGGCCGATTTCCTGCTGGGTCGAACCACCGAAGCGGATGGTTCCCGCCAGTGGCGTATAAAGCCCCAACAACAATTGCACCAAGGTACTTTTGCCGCCGCCACTGGCACCGACAATCGCCACTTTCTCGCCGGGTGCGATGGACAGGTTCATCTGGTCCAGGACCAGCTCATCGCCGTAGCCAAAACTCAGTCCTTGCACCTCTATCCCCACGGTATCGCGGCCCTTGAACGGATCTACGCCACCAGGATATTGCGGCTCGTCGGCACGCGCGAGCAACTCGTTGATCCGCGTCAGCGCTCCGCCGGCTGCGTAGTAGGCGTACTGCAGATTGAGCAACTGTTCGACCGGGCCGATCATGAACCACAGGTAACTGAACACCGCGAGCATCTGCCCGATCGACAGGTCGGAGAACAGCACGGTGAGCATCGCCGCCGCGCGAAAAATATCGATGCCGAACTGGAACAGCAGACCGCTGGCGCGATTGGAGGCGTCGGTTTTCCATTGGGAGTTGACCGCGTAGTTGCGCACTTCCTGCGCACGCAGACCGAGGCGCCCGAGGAAGTAGCCCTGGCGATTACCGGCGCGCACTTCCTGGATCGCATCGAGGGTTTCGCTCAGCGCCTGAGTGAAGCGCGACGTGCTGTCGTTCTCGAGTTTCTTCAGGTGTTTTACCCGCTTGCCCAACTGCACTGTGGCGTAGATCACCAACGGGTTGAACAGCAGAATCAGCAGTGCCAGCTTCCAGTGCATCCACATCAGGATGCTCGCGGTGCCGACGAGGGTCAGCATCGCCACCAGAAAACGGCTGAGGGTTTCGCCGACGAACTTGTCGAGGGTATCCAGATCAGTGACCAGGTGCGTCGTCACCGTGCCGCTGCCAAGGCTTTCGTATTCACCGAGGGAAATCCGCTTCAGCCGTTCAATCAGACGCACGCGGATGCGATAGACAATGTCCTTGGCCAACCGTGCAAACAGCCGCGCCTGCAACACACCAAAACACAACGCGCTGCAACGCAGAGTCAGCGTGACCACCAGCATCAGGCCGATATAGCCCGCCGCCTGCTGCCACATCGTGGGCAGCACGTGGTTCATCACTTTCAGTGCTGCATCGCCGTGGCCGAGCAGGACTTCGTCGACCAGCAACGGCAACAGCAACGGGATCGGCACGCTGCACAGCGTCGCCAGCACGGCCACGCCGTTGGCGATCCACAGGGATTTTTTGTGATGCAGTGCCAGACGCCGGACTTCTGCCCAGCTCAGCCGGTCGACACGCTTTACGGCTGGAGTGTCATCGGCCAGGTCAGACACAGGCCGCACGTTCCAGCCAGCGACCGAGCAAAGGCGAGAGTTCGCTGAGTGGTTGGTAGCCGTTGGTCAGCAGCGCCAATTGACCATTGCGCTCGGCGAGCAAGGTCGGGAATCCGGCGATCCCCAGATCCTGCACCCAACTGAAATCGGCCTGGGTCGCCTTGTGTTGATCGGCATGATCGAACAGCGCGGCAAATTCGATACGCGGGACGCCGGCCTGCTCTGCCAGCTCCACCAGCACACTGGCCTGGGTGACATCGCGACCTTCAGCGTAAAACGCCTGCTGGATCAGTCCGACCAGGGTCCACGCGCAGTCCGGGGCCAGACTGCGCGCAGTAACGATCGCCCGGCAGGCCGGTTCAGTGTCGTAGACAAAACCGTCGGGCAACGCGCCTTCGAACTTGAACGGCTGGCCAGTGGCCTCGGTGACCGCTTGCCAGTGTTCAAGAATGTAGCGACGCGTGGTCGGCTCCAGCGCCGAACCACTGCCGGTGCGCAAACCGCCAACCACCAGATGCAACTCGACCCCGGCTGCTTGCGCCTGCTCGACCAATGCCTTGGCCACCGGAGCAAAACCCCAGCACCATGAACACATCGGATCCATCACATAGAGCAGACGTGCAGACATGGTTAAGCCTCGGTGGATGCTTGCTTGTAGTTGTAGCCGATCGGGTGCGGCATGTTGCGCGCCTTGGCCAGTTCGATCTGCTTCTGCCGATCAATGGCGCTGCGCCGGGTCTTCTCGCTCAGTTTGTCCCAGCAATGCGGGCAACTGATGCCGGCGACGTAATGCTCGGAGGCGCGATCTTCAACGCTGACCGGTGTGCGGCAGGCATGACATTGATCGTAGTCGCCTTCGCTGAGGTCGTGACGCACGGTCACGCGGTTGTCGAACACGAAGCAGTCGCCCTGCCACTTGGTTTCTTCCTGCGGCACCTCTTCGAGGTACTTCAGAATACCGCCCTTGAGGTGGTAGACCTCTTCGTAGCCTTCGCCGAGCATGTAGCTCGAGGCTTTTTCGCAGCGGATGCCGCCGGTGCAGAACATCGCGACCTTCTTGTGCACGGCCGGGTTGAAATGCTCTTTGATGTAGTCGGGAAATTCGCGAAAGCTGGTGGTTTTCGGATCGATGGCGCCTTCGAAGGTGCCGATCGACACTTCGTAATCGTTGCGCGTGTCGATCAACAGCACTTCCGGGTCGCTGATCAACGCGTTCCAGTCTTGCGGATCAACGTAGGTGCCGACCTTTTTGTTCGGGTCGACGCCTTCGACACCGAGGGTGACGATCTCTTTCTTCAGTTTGACCTTGGTGCGATAGAACGGCTGCTCGTCGCAGTACGACTCTTTGTGATCGATGTCGATCATGCGTGGGTCGTTCTTCAGCCAGGCGAGCAGGCCGTCGATGCCTTCGCGGGTGCCGGACACCGTGCCGTTGATGCCTTCTTCGGCGATCAGCAGGGTGCCTTTGATCTGGTTGTCGACCATCGCTTGCAGCAGGGGCTCGCGCAGGTTGACGTAATCTTCGAGGGTGACGAACTTATACAGTGCCGCCACGACAATCGGTTGTGTCATGGGTATTTCTCCAGGTGGCTACCCTCGCAAAGGGTGAACCGGATTGAAAAAAAAACGCGCCGGGTGAGCGGCGCGTTGCGGATTCTAGCAAAAAACCGAAGCTTAATGCTTGCTGCCGCCGGCACAGGTTGGCGACGCCGGAGCGGCGCCGATCTCTGCCCATTCCTGCGGGGTGTAGGTGTGCAGCGCCAACGCATGGAACTCGCCCATCAGCTCGCCGAGCGTGCCGTAGACTTTCTGGTGGCGCTTGACCCGGTTCAGGCCGTCAAACTGCGCGCTGACCACCACTGCCTTGTAGTGCGTCTGCAACCCGCGACTGTGCATGTGGCTTTCATCCAGCACTTGCAGATGTTCGGGCTGAAGCAGGGCCAGCGTCGATTCGATGCGTTGTTGCATGGTCATCACGAACTCCGCTTACTTCTTCTTGGCCGGTGCAGCTGCAGGAGCCAGCTCTTTGGTCATGTCGTCGAGCAGCTTGTTGACGACCGGTACGGCGCTTTCCAGTTTGGCCTGGGTCATCTGGGCCGATTGCTGCGTCAGCTGCGGCATTTTTTCCAGCACTTTCTTGCCCAGTGGCGACTGGTAGAACGCGACCAGATCCTTCAGCTCCGATTCGCTGAAGTTGGTGGTGTAGAGCTTGACCATGTCCGGCTTCAGCTTGTTCCAGCCAATGGCCTGGTCGAGCGCGGCGTTGGCCTTGGCCTGGTAGGTTTCCAGAACGGCTTTCTTGGCTTCCGGGGCTTTGGTCTGCTCGAAACGCTGAGCGAACATTTGCTGCACTTGCATGTACACCGGAGTGCCCAGCTTGTCAGCGTGCGCCAGGGTCAGAAAAGCTTCAGCACTGGCGTTGTGGCTGGCGGTATCGGCAAGCACCTGGCCGCTGGCGCAAACCAGTGCAACCGCGGTGCAGATGGCACGAAGACGAGTCATCGAGTTTCCTTTTCAGCTAGGCGAGGTCAAACCCCAAGGGCGACCATTCTGCGCCTAAAAAACGCTGCGGCTCAACCCCCGAGCCTTGCCGCGCTTGATTGGCCGGGTTTTACCGGTCAACAATCGGCTCGATGGAACCACCACGGCCGATGCCGGCCTAAACTGCGCAAACAGACCAACAGGAGTGTGCACGATGAGCCGTATCGAAACCGACAGCCTGGGCCAGATCGAAGTCCCGGACGACGCCTACTGGGGTGCTCAGACGCAACGCTCGCTGATCAACTTCGCCATCGGTCAGGAGCGCATGCCGTTGCCGGTGCTGCACGCCCTGGCCCTGATCAAGAAAGCCGCCGCCCGCGTCAATGACCGCAACGGCGACCTGCCCGCCGACATCGCCCGCCTGATCGAACAGGCAGCCGACGAAGTGCTCGACGGTCAGCACGATGACCAGTTCCCGCTCGTCGTCTGGCAGACCGGCAGTGGCACGCAGAGCAACATGAACGTCAACGAGGTGATCGCCGGTCGCGCCAACGAACTGGCCGGCAACCCGCGCGGCGGCAAGACGCCGGTGCACCCCAACGATCACGTCAATCGCTCGCAAAGCTCCAACGACTGCTTCCCGACCGCCATGAGCATCGCCACCGCGCAAGCCGTGCAGGAACAATTGCTGCCGGCGATCGCCGAGCTGTCCGGCGGTTTGGCCGAACTGGCCGCGCGGCACATGAAACTGGTGAAAACCGGGCGCACGCACATGATGGACGCGACGCCGATTACCTTCGGTCAGGAGCTGTCCGGGTTCATAGCGCAACTCGATTACGCCGAACGCGCTATTCGCGCCGCACTGCCAGCGGTGTGTGAACTGGCTCAGGGCGGTACAGCGGTTGGCACCGGGCTGAACTCTCCGCACGGTTTTGGTGAAGCGATTGCCGCTGAGCTGGCGGCGCTGTCTGGTCTGCCATTCGTTACCGCGCCGAACAAGTTCGCGGCGCTGGCCGGCCACGAACCGCTGACCAGCCTCTCCGGCGCACTGAAAACCCTCGCCGTGGCGCTGATGAAAATCGCCAACGACCTGCGTCTGCTTGGCTCCGGGCCCCGCGCAGGTTTTGCCGAGGTGCGGTTACCGGCCAATGAGCCGGGCAGTTCGATCATGCCGGGCAAGGTCAACCCGACGCAGTGCGAAGCGCTGTCGATGCTCGCCTGTCAGGTGCTGGGCAACGACGTGACCATCGGCATTGCCGCCAGTCAGGGTCACTTGCAGTTGAACGTGTACAAACCGGTGATCATCCACAACCTGCTGCAATCGATTCGCTTGCTTGCCGACGGTTGCAGCAACTTCCAGCAGCACTGCATTGCCGGGCTGGAGCCGGATGCCGAGGTCATGGCGCGACATCTTGAGCGTGGGTTGATGCTGGTGACGGCGCTGAACCCGCACATCGGCTATGACAAGTCGGCGGAGATTGCCAAGAAGGCTTACAGCGAAGGACTGACCTTGCGTGAGGCGGCGTTGGCGTTGGGGTATCTGACCGATGAAGAGTTTGATGCGTGGGTGCGGCCGGAAAACATGATCGAGGCTGGCGCCAAGGGTTAAAAAGCAAAAGATCGCAGCCTTCGGCAGCTCCTACATGCGACCTGTGTAGGAGCTGCCGCAGGCTGCGATCTTTTGATCTTCAGGCCATACGCATCCGCCGCGCCCTGAGCCCGGCAATCAACGACGGCCCCAACGCCACCAGCGCCGAGCCCAACACCACCAGCACCGCCCCGCCATACCCGAGCCCGTTGATCTGCTCGGCATGCACGTATTCCGGCCAGATCCGCGCCGCAATCGCCACCGCGCCAAACGTCACCAGCGGCGTGATCGCCAACGTCGCACTGACCCGCGATGCCTCCCAATGGGCCAGCGCTTCAGCAAATGCACCGTAGGCAATCAACGTGTTCATGCAGCACGCCAGCAGCAGCCAGCCCTGCAGCGGGTTCAGACTCAGTGCTTCGAGCGGATGCACCCACGGCGTCAGCAATAACGCGCAGAACAGGTAGATCACCATCATCACCTGCAGCGAATTCCATACCGTCAGCAGTTGTTTCTGGCCCAGCGCATAGAACGTCCAGACCGTCGACGCCAGTAACACCAGCAAAACACCAGCGGTGTAATCCGACAGCGACGTCAGCAACTCCGCTAGCCGTTGATTGAAGAACAGCACAAACCCGATCAACAGCACCACCAGGCCAATGCCCTGGCCGATGCTGAAACGCTCCTTGAACACAAACAGACTGGCGATCAGCAACATGATCGGGCCCATTTGCACCACCAATTGCGCGGTGCCGGGGCTGAGCAGATTGAGGCCCATCAGGTACAACACATAGTTGCCAACCAGGCCGAGCACTGCCATCAGCACCAGCCAGCCGCCCTTGGGCCCGAGCACTTTGCGACTCGGCAGGCGCTTGACCGAAGCCAGATAAATGAACAGGCAACCACCGGACACCAGCAGACGAAACCAGGTCACCGTGACCGGGTCCATCACCATCAGGACTTGCTTGAGTTTGATCGGCAGGATGCCCCACAGAAACGCGGTCAGCAGCGCCAGGAACAGACCGTAGACCCAGCGACCGGATGAAATGTGCATGGAAACCCCAAAAGCCTGCTGACAAGTGCGCTCATTCTAGGCGCGCTACCTGGCCCGACACAGGGACAGTTGCGCTCAGGACGCGAATGAAACTGTGCAGGTCGCAGCATTTAATTGACGCGTTGCCGTTGATCGGCTGAGCGCGCGCGCCAAGTGCTTCACGCATAAGCTCATTGGATCCCTTCCAGCACAGCAGCCAAGGAGACCGATCATGTTAGGAATGCGCGCCCGCGACAGCGCCCCCGAAATGCACTTTCGCAGCGACCGGGTGTGCCGGGTCAATGGCGAACTGTTTTTCAGCACTCGGGAGAATACCCTTGAGGGGCCTTTCGACAGTGCCGAGAAGGCTGAGCAGGAAATAAAGGCTTATATCGCGCGGATGCAGCTTCTGGATTCCAATCGGACAACCGGTTGATGCCATCGCGAGCAGGCTCACTCCTACAGGGGAACGCATTCCAACTGTAGGAGTGAGCCTGCTCGCGATAGCAATCGACAGGTCTGCAAAACTCTTTTTGCCCTAGCGCACTGCCTCAAACAACCCCGTCGCCCCCATCCCGCCACCCACACACATCGTCACAATCCCATAACGCAAATTACGCCGCTGCAACTCACGCACCAGATGCCCGACCTGCCGCGATCCGGTCATGCCGAACGGGTGACCAATGGAAATCGAGCCGCCATTGACGTTGTACTTGTCGTTGTCGATCTCCAGCCGATCCCTGCTGTACAGGCACTGCGAAGCAAACGCCTCGTTCAATTCCCACAGATCGATATCCGCCACCTGCAAGCCCTTGGCCCTGAGCAGTTTCGGCACCGAAAACACCGGACCGATGCCCATCTCGTCCGGCTCGCAACCGGCCACGGTAAAGCCACGGAAAAACGCTTTCGGCTTGAGCCCCAGTTGCAAGGCTTTCTCCAGGCTCATCACCAGTGTCATCGACGCACCGTCGGACAGCTGCGACGAGTTGCCCGCCGTCACCGAACCGTCTTCGGCAAATACCGGTTTCAGCCCGGCGAGGCTTTCGTAGGTGGTGTCCGGACGGTTGCAGTCGTCGCGATCGACCACGCCGTCGAGGATCTGCACCTCGCCGGTGTTCTTGTCCTCGACGCGATATTTCACCGCCATCGGCACGATTTCATCGTTGAACAACCCGGCGGCCTGCGCCTGAGCGGTACGAATCTGACTTTGCAGGGAATAACGATCCTGCGCCTCACGGCTGACGCCATAGCGCCGCGCGACCACTTCGGCGGTCTGCCCCATCGTGTAATAGATGCCCGGCGCCTGCTGTTTGAGCAGCGGATTGATCAGGTGATCGGTGTTGACGCTTTTCATCGTCAGGCTGATTGATTCAACGCCGCCGGCGACGATGATGTCGCTGCAGCCCGAAGCAATCTGGTTGGCAGCAATCGCGATCGCCTGCAGGCCCGACGAGCAGAAACGGTTGAGGGTCATGCCGGCGGTGCCGGTGCCCAGACGCGACAGCACCGCGACGTTGCGGCCGATGTTGTAGCCCTGCGCACCTTCGTTGGAGCCGGCGCCGACGATGCAATCTTCGACGCTGGCCGGGTCGATGTCGTTGCGCTCAAGCAGGGCGTTGACGCAATGAGCCGCCATGTCATCGGGACGGGTCTGGTTGAACTTGCCGCGAAAGGATTTGGCCAGGCCAGTCCGCACGCTGTCGACGATCACCACTTCACGCATGGCATACCTCATTGTTGTTGTCGGTTGAGAGTAGACCGAGCATAAGTCCACCCGATTACCGACCGCGACAATCATTCACCCCGCGTATGCGCGTCTATCGGCTCAGTCCTTGTGTTTCTTCGCGCGCTTGTCGGATTTCTCGAAGGCGTCTTCCAGCGCACGGTTGATCGTGCGCAACACTTTGACCCGCGCCCAGCGCTTGTCATTGGCCTCGACCAGGGTCCAGGGCGAGATTTCGCTGCTGGTGCGATCGACCATATCGCCCACGGCGGCGCGGTAATCGTCCCATTTGTCACGGTTGCGCCAGTCGTCTTCGGTGATCTTGAAGCGCTTGAACGGGATTTCCTCACGCTCCTGGAAACGCTCCATCTGCGTGTCTTTATCAATGGCCAGCCAGAACTTGACCACGATCACTCCGGCGTCAGCCAGTTGCTCTTCGAAGTCGTTGATCTCGCCATAGGCGCGCAGCCAGTCGGCGGGTGTACAAAAACCTTCGATACGCTCCACCAGCACTCGGCCGTACCAGGAGCGGTCGAACACGGTGAACTTGCCGCGCGCCGGAATATGTCGCCAGAAACGCCACAAGTACGGCTGCGCGCGCTCCTCTTCGGTCGGCGCAGCAATCGGCACGATGTTGTATTGACGTGGATCGAGCGCCGCCGCAACTCGACGGATCGCTCCGCCCTTGCCGGCCGCGTCATTGCCTTCGAACACCGCGACCAGTGCGTGGCGACGCATGCGTTTGTCGCGCATCAACCCGGACAACCGCGCCTGCTCGGTGATCAATTGTTCCTCGTAGTCCTTCTTGTCCAGACGCTGGGTCAGGTCGAGGCTGTCGAGCAGGTTGAGGTGATCCACCGGTGTACCCAGCGGTGCGGCGCTGACATCATGCGGATGAACGTCCGGGCGCTTCAGCGCACTTTGCAAACCCTCGAGGAGAATCTTGCCAACGGCCAGGCTGCGGTAGTTGGCATCCATGCCTTCGATGACATGCCATGGCGCGTAGTCGCGACTGGTACGGCGCAGCACACGTTCACCATATTTGACAAACTTGTCGTAGGTTTGCGATTGCTGCCAGTCCAGCGGGCTGATGCGCCAGCTGTGCAGAGGGTCGTCGGCCAGTGCTTTGAGCCGCGCTTTCATCTGTTTCTTGGACAAGTGAAACCAGAACTTGAAGATCAGCGCGCCTTCGTCGCAGAGCATCTTTTCCAGGCGTTCGGCACCAGCGATAGCCTGATCCAGGCGCGGATCCTTGAACAGCCCATGCACCCGCCCCTGGAGCATCTGGCTGTACCAATTGCCGAAGAAAATCCCCATCCGCCCCTTCGCCGGAAGCATCCGCCAATAGCGCCACGCCGGTGGCCGCGACAGTTCTTCATCGGTCTGCTGATCGAAGGTGCGCACCTCGATCAGGCGCGGGTCCATCCATTCGTTGAGCAACTTGACCGTCTCGCCCTTGCCCGCTCCTTCGATGCCGTTGATCAGGATGATCACCGGGAAGCGCTTCTGTTGCTGCAATTCGAACTGCGCCTCCAACAGTGCTTCACGCAGCGCGGGGACGGCGGCCTCGTAGGTGTCTTTGTCGATGGCGTGACCGATTTCTGCGGATTCAAACATGGGACGGCTCCTTCCAGGGTTCAGCAAGACTAGCGGATGATGACAACCTCTGAACAGATCGCAATCTGCGGCAGTCCCTGCATTGGAATACGATCCACCCTGCAGGAGTTGCCGCAGGCTGCGATCTTTTGCCATTTTCCACGACACCCCCGAATCAAGCCTTGCCATGGATCAAGCAGCCCTCGTCCGATCAGCTAGAATGGCCGCCTTGTCGTTGCCGAGCCTGCCATGAAGCCCGTATTGCCCCACGCCCAACTCGACTGGGATGACCAGGGACGCCCGCGTTCGCGCGTGTTCGATGACGTGTATTTTTCCGACAAGTCAGGTCTGGATGAAACCCGTTATGTGTTCCTCGAACAAAACCGTCTGGCCGAACGGTTTGCCGCCTTGTCGGCAAGCGGTCGCCTGGTCATCGGCGAAACCGGCTTCGGCACCGGGCTGAATTTTCTCTGCGCCTGGCAGTTGTTCGAGCAACACGCGGTGGCCGGTGCGCGGCTGCATTTCGTCAGCGTCGAAAAGTACCCGTTGAGCCCGGCCGATCTGCAACGGGCATTGGCACTGTGGCCAGAGCTCAAGCCACTGGCCGATCAGTTGCTCAAACATTACGTGGCGATCCATCAAGGCTTTCAGCGCATCACCCTGGCCAACGGTCGCGTCACCCTGACCCTGCTGATCGGCGATGCGCTGGAACAACTGCCGCAACTCGACGCGCAGATCGACGCATGGTTTCTCGATGGCTTCGCCCCGGCGAAAAACCCGGATATGTGGACGGCTGAACTGTTCGTCGAGCTGGCACGCCTGGCGGCACCCGGCTCGACCATCAGCACGTTTACCAGTACCGGGTGGGTACGGCGCTTGCTCAACGCTGCCGGGTTCAAGATGAAACGCACGCCCGGCATCGGCCACAAGTGGGAAATCCTCCGTGGCGAGTTCCTTGGCTGGCCGCCGGAAGTCGCCCCACCCGTTCCTGAAAAGCCCTGGTTCGCCCGCCCTGCTGCCGTCAACGGTGAGCGTCGGGCGCTGGTGATCGGCGCCGGTCTGGCCGGTTGCGCCACGGCATCCAGCCTGGCCGCACGCGGTTGGCAGGTGAGTCTGCTTGAACGTCACGCTCGCGTGGCGCAAGAAGCCTCGGGCAATCCACAGGGCGTGCTGTATCTGAAGTTGTCTGCGCATGGCACGGCGTTGTCGCAGTTGATCGTCAGCGGTTTCGGCTACACCCGCCGTCTGCTGGAAAGCCTGCAACGCGGCACGGACTGGGACGACTGCGGCGTGCTGCAACTGGCGTTCAATGCAAAGGAAGCCGAGCGTCACGCGCAATTGGCGGCGGCGTTCCCGGAAGATTTGCTGCAATGGCTGGAGCAACCCGAGGCGCAAAACCGCGCCGGGGTCGGCCTGGCCCACGGTGGTTTGTACTACCCCGAAGGCGGCTGGGTGCATCCGCCCGCGTTGTGTCAGGCGCAAGCGGCGCAGGCGAATATCGAACTGCTCAGCCATCAAGAAGCGCTGGAGCTACGCAAGGTCGATGACCAGTGGCAAGCGTTCGACGGCGAGCGCTTGCTCGCCAGCGCTGCGGTGGTGGTGCTGGCCGGCGCTGCCGAGATCAAGCGTTTTGCGCAAAGTGCCGAATTGCCGCTCAAACGCATTCGCGGGCAAATCACCTGCCTCGCCGAAACGCCGCAAAGTCAGGCGTTGACTACGGTGGTTTGCGCCGAAGGCTACGTCGCCCCTGCGCGTTTGGGCGAACATACCCTCGGTGCCAGTTTTGACTTCAACAACGATGATCTGAATCCGACCACCGCTGAACACGTGGGCAATCTGGCGATGCTCGAAGAGATCTCTACCGATCTCGTCACGCGCCTGCACATCGGCGAACAGCTGGTCGAAGATCTTCAGGGCCGCGCAGCCTTCCGTTGCACCAGCCCGGATTATCTGCCGATCGTTGGCCCTCTCGCTGACCGCGAAGCGTTTCTCGAGGCGTACGCGGCACTGAGCAAAGATGCCCGTCTGGTTCCGGACATTGCCTGCCCATGGCTTGATGGTCTGTACGTCAACAGCGGTCACGGCTCGCGCGGCCTGATCACCGCGCCACTGTCGGGTGAATTGCTAGCCGCCTGGCTCGATAACGAACCGTTGCCGCTACCAAGAAGTGTCGCCGAAGCCTGCCATCCGAACCGCTTTGCCTTGCGCCGCCTGATTCGCGGCAAATGACTGGATACCACGGGCGCCGCAACGGTGCCCCGCCGGTCTGACGCCGTCACTTATAACTTATCGTTCTAAAACTCCCACAACCGCACCGGGTCAGTTTCTGAGTAGCGGCCATGTCGGCCGCTGAAGAAACACCCTCCCCAACGGAAAAACCGGTAAGGACTTTATGTGCGGATTAGCTGGCGAGTTACGTTTTGATCAACAACCTGCAGACCTTGCAGCCATCGAGCGAATCACCCATCACCTGGCGCCTCGCGGCCCCGACGCGTGGGGCTTTCATGCCCAAGGGCCGATTGCCCTGGGCCATCGCCGCCTGAAAATCATGGACCTGTCGGACGGCTCGGCGCAGCCGATGATCGACAGCCAACTGGGCCTGTCACTGGCCTTCAACGGCGCGATCTACAACTTCCCGGAATTGCGCGCTGAGCTCGAAGCGCTGGGCTATGCCTTCTACTCCGGTGGCGACACCGAGGTGCTGCTCAAGGGTTACCACGCCTGGGGCGAAGCGCTGCTGCCGAAACTCAACGGCATGTTTGCGTTTGCCATTTGGGAGCGCGACGCCAAGCGTCTGTTCATTGCCCGCGACCGTCTCGGCGTCAAGCCGCTGTACCTGTCGCGCACCGGTCAGCGCTTGCGTTTTGCTTCGGCCCTGCCGGCGCTGCTCAAGGGTGGCGACATCAACCCGATCCTCGATCCGGTGGCGCTTAACCATTACCTGAATTTCCACGCCGTGGTGCCTGCTCCACGCACTTTGTTGGCGGGCATTGAAAAGTTGCCGCCAGCCACCTGGATGCGCGTTGAAGCCGATGGCACCACCGAACAGAAAACCTGGTGGACCCTGCCCTACGGCCCACACGACGATGAGAAAAATCTGACCTTGGAAGACTGGGTCGATCGCGTCCTCGACAGCACCCGCGAGGCGGTGGCGATTCGTCAACGTGCGGCAGTCGATGTTGGCGTGCTGCTGTCCGGCGGTGTCGATTCGAGCATGCTGGTCGGTCTGTTGCGTGAAGTCGGCGTCGAGAACCTCTCGACCTTTTCCATCGGTTTCCAGGATGCCGGCGGTGAGCGCGGCGACGAGTTCCAGTATTCGGATCTGATCGCCAAACACTACGGCACCCAGCACCATCAATTGCGCATCGACGAAAAAGAAATCATCGAGCAATTGCCCGCCGCGTTCCGCGCGATGAGCGAGCCGATGGTCAGCCATGACTGCATCGCCTTCTATCTGCTGTCCCGTGAAGTGGCCAAGCACTGCAAGGTGGTGCAGAGCGGCCAAGGCGCGGATGAGCTGTTCGCCGGTTATCACTGGTACCCGCAAGTCGACGGCGCGGCCGATCCTTACGCGGCCTATCGCAACGCGTTTTTCGACCGCAGTTACGACGACTACGCCGCCACCGTGCAACCGCAATGGCTGACCGAGAATGATGCTGCCGGCGACTTCGTCAAGGAACATTTCGCCCAGCCCGGCGCCGATGCCGCCGTGGACAAAGCGCTGCGTCTGGACAGCACGGTGATGCTGGTCGACGACCCGGTCAAACGCGTCGACAACATGACCATGGCCTGGGGTTTGGAAGCGCGCACGCCGTTTCTCGATTATCGACTGGTCGAACTGTCGGCGCGTGTACCGGGCCAATTCAAGCTGCCCGATGGCGGCAAGCAAGTCTTGAAAGAAGCTGCACGCCGAGTGATTCCGAGCGAAGTGATCGACCGCAAAAAAGGCTATTTCCCGGTGCCCGGCCTCAAGCACTTGCAGGGCGATACGCTGAACTGGGTGCGCGAACTGCTGCTCGATCCGAGTCAGGATCGCGGCCTGTTCAACCCGACCATGCTCGACAAATTGCTGACTGATCCGCAAGGCCAACTGACGCCGTTGCGCGGTTCGAAACTGTGGCAACTGGCGGCCCTGAACCTGTGGCTCAGTGAACAAGGAATCTGATCGATGAAACCCCACGCCACGGCCATTAACCAACGGCTGATACGCGGCCAGACGCCGTCCTACGAGCGCTTGCAGGCGCGCCTGGCCGAAGATGGCAGCACCCTCGCTGCCGACCCGATTGCCGTGCATTGCGGCTGGGGCCGGTTGCTGATCGGCCACACCTTTCCCGATCCGGCCTCGCTGGCGCAGGAGTTGCTCAACGAGCAACCGGGCGAGCGTGATATTGCTTTGTACGTCGCTGCGCCGCAGCAGATTCTAGGGCTGGAACCGACGCAACTGTTCCTTGATCCATCCGATACCTTGCGCCTGTGGTTCAGCGATTACCGCCAGGCCACCCGGGTGTTTCGCGGCTTCCGTATTCGCCGCGCGCAGAGCGAGGCGGACTGGCAGGCGATCAATCAGCTGTATTCGGCACGCGGCATGTTGCCGATCGATGCCACGCTGCTGACCCCGCATCATCAGGGCGGCCCGGTGTATTGGCTGGCCGAGGACGAGGACAGCGGCGCGGTGATTGGCAGCGTCATGGGCCTGAATCATCAAAAAGCATTCAACGATCCGGAGAATGGCAGCAGCCTGTGGTGCCTGGCGGTCGATCCGCAGTGCTCGCGTCCGGGCGTCGGTGAAGTGTTGGTGCGGCACTTGGTCGAACACTTCATGAGTCGCGGTTTGAGCTATCTGGATCTGTCGGTACTGCACGACAACCGTCAGGCCAAAAGCCTCTACGCCAAGCTTGGTTTCCGCAACCTGTCGACCTTCGCGATCAAGCGCAAGAACGGCATCAATCAGCCGCTGTTTCTCGGCCCTGGGCCGGAGGCGCAGTTCAATCCGTATGCGCGGATCATCGTTGAAGAAGCCCATCGGCGTGGCATCGATGTGCAGGTCGATGACGCCGATGCCGGGCTGTTCACCCTCAGCCATGGCGGTCGTCGCGTGCGCTGCCGCGAATCGTTGAGCGACCTGACCAGCGCGATCAGCATGAGCCTGTGTCAGGACAAAAGCCTGACGCACAAGGTGCTGAAAGCGGCCGGTCTGAATCTGCCGTCTCAGCAATTGGCGGGCAATGCCGACGACAATCTGGCCTTTCTCGATGAGCATCAACGCGTGGTGGTCAAGCCGCTCGACGGTGAACAGGGCCAAGGCGTGGCGGTGGATTTGCAGAGCATCGAAGAGGTGCAGCAGGCGATCGAAGCGGCGAAGTCATTCGACAGCCGCGTGCTGTTGGAGAGCTTCCACGAAGGCCTTGATCTGCGGATTCTGGTGATCGGTTTTGAAGTGGTCGCGGCAGCGATTCGCAAACCAGCAGAAGTGGTCGGCGATGGTCAGCATTCGATCGGCGCATTGATCGAAGCCCAGAGTCGGCGACGGCAAGCGGCCACCAGCGGTGAGAGCAAGATTCCGCTGGATCACGAAACCCAGCGCACCTTGCATGCCGCCGGGTATGACTACAGCAGTGTTTTGCCGGCCGGCGAGCATCTGTTCGTGCGGCGTACGGCGAATCTGCACACCGGCGGCACGCTGGAGGATGTCACGGCAATTCTGCATCCGACCCTGGTCGATGCGGCGGTGCGTGCGGCGCGGGCACTGGACATACCGATGGTCGGTCTCGACTTGATGGTGCCGGCGGCGGATCAACCGGAGTACGTATTCATCGAGGCCAACGAACGCGCCGGGCTGGCCAACCATGAGCCGCAGCCAACGGCGGAGCGGTTTGTCGATTTGTTGTTTCCGCACAGTCAGCCGGCTGTCTGACATTTCCTGATCGTTCCCACGCTCTGCGTGGGAACGCCTCACCGGACGCTCCGCGTCCATTTGGGACGCAGAGCGTCCCGGGCTGCATTCCCACGCAGAGCGTGGGAACGATCAGTGCTCAACCCATCAGGAGTTTCCATGACCCCGCAAATCCCCGAACCGGATCTCAACTACCTGCAAAAAGTCCTCCTGGAAATGCTCGCCATTCCCAGCCCTACCGGCTTCACCGACACCATCGTGCGCTACGTTGCCGAACGTCTGGAAGAACTCGGCATCCCGTTCGAAATGACCCGGCGCGGCACCATTCGCGCCACGCTCAAGGGCAAGAAGAACAGCCCTGACCGCGCGGTTTCGGCGCACCTGGATACCATCGGCGCCGCCGTGCGCGCGGTGAAAGACAACGGTCGTCTGACCCTCGCCCCCGTCGGTTGCTGGTCGAGCCGTTTTGCCGAGGGCAGCCGCGTCAGCCTGTTTACCGACAACGGCGTGATTCGCGGCAGTGTGTTGCCACTGATGGCCTCCGGGCATGCCTTCAACACTGCAGTCGATGAAATGCCGATCAGTTGGGATCACGTCGAACTGCGTCTGGACGCCTACTGCGCGACCAAGGCCGATTGTGATTCGCTGGGCATCAGCGTCGGTGACGTGGTGGCCTTCGATCCGCTGCCGGAGTTCACCGAAAGCGGCCATATCAGCGCTCGACACCTCGATGACAAGGCTGGCGTTGCTGCGCTTCTGGCCTCACTGAAAGCCATCGTCGACAGCGGCCAGGAACTGATGATCGATTGCCATCCGCTGTTCACCATCACTGAAGAAACTGGCAGCGGCGCGGCGGCGGCATTGCCGTGGGATGTCAGCGAATTTGTCGGCATCGACATTGCGCCGGTCGCGCCGGGGCAACACTCCAGCGAACACGCGGTGAGTGTGGCGATGCAGGATTCCGGCGGGCCGTATGACTATCACCTGTCGCGGCATTTGCTGCGCCTGGCCAGTGAAAATGAATTGCCGGTGCGCCGCGATCTGTTTCGCTACTACTTCAGCGACGCGCATTCGGCTGTGACCGCCGGGCACGATATTCGTACGGCGCTGCTCGCCTTTGGCTGCGATGCAACCCATGGTTATGAGCGCACGCACATCGACAGTCTGGCAGCGTTGAGCCGGTTGTTGGGCGCTTATATTCTGAGCCCGCCGGTATTCGCCAGCGATGCGGCGCCGGCGAATGCTTCGCTGGATCGCTTCAGTCATCAGATCGAACATGACACGCAGATGGAAAGCGATACGCGGGTGCCGTCGGTGGACAGTCTGGTGGGGCAGCGTTCCGACAGTTAAATCTCCATCATCTGGGCAATCGCCTTCGCGAGCAGGTCGAATCGTCGCACCGTCGCTCCCACATTCGGAATGCGTTCCCATGTGGGAGCGACGGTGCGACGATTCGACCTGCTCGCGAATGGGCCGGCCCATCCAACACAAAACTGGCAGGCAAACAGCAATCGCCGTAGCATCCCGACATTGATTTGACCGAGGTGCCCCATGCTCATCCCCTACGACGCTCTTGAAGTCGACACCCTCACCCGCCTCATCGAAGATTTCGTCACCCGCGACGGCACCGACAACGGCGATGACACGCCGCTGGAAACCCGCGTGCTGCGCGTGCGCCAGGCATTGACCAAGGGGCAGGCGTTGATCGTCTTCGATCCGGAAAGCGAACAGTGCCAACTGATGCTCAAGCACGACGTCCCCAAGCATCTGTTCGACTGAAAATCCTCAGCGGGCCTTCTCGGTGGCCTGCTTGCGCTTGATCCGGTCATAGACTTCTGCGCGATGCACATTGACCTTTTGCGGCGCTTCGACGCCAAAGCGCACGCTGGAACCGTTTACCGACAGCACGCGCAGGGAAATGTCGTCACCGATTGAAATCAACTCACCGACAACACGGCTGAGTACAAGCATGAGGGTCATCCTCCAGGGTTAGCGAACCCTGAAGATGCGCGGCTTGCGGCGGCTGTTCAATGCACGCCGGGCAAATCAGTAATGCCCTACACCGGCCTGCGCAACATCCTTCAGACCTTTCCTGCAAATCGTTAAACAACCTTCGACTCAAGCGGCGGAAAACCGTGGACCGAACAGAATCACGCTGGCGCCGATCACGCACAACGCCATGCCGATCCAGTCTGACCCCAGAGGCCGAACGCGCTCGACCACCGCCAGCCAGCCAACCGAAGCAACAATGTAGATGCCGCCGTAAGCGGCATAGGCGCGACCGGCATAGCCCGCTTCGACACGCGTCAACAACAGCGCAAACAAGGTCAGACTGAGCAGCGCCGGGATCACCCACAATGCACTTTTGCCCTGGCGCAGCCACATGTAAAAAGCGAAACAACCGGCGATTTCAAACAACGCCGCGAGGAAAAACCACAAGTAATTGAGCATTGACGCGTCTCGACAGGGTGACCATTGCGGCCACCCTAACGACGCCGTCTGCAATGGGCAAGGTCAGCCGTTGTTCTGTTTGGCCTTGGCGCGCATTTTCTCCGCCATCGAAGTCATCTCGTTATAGAGCAGTTGCGGGTTCTTCTGCTTGATCGCCCAGGCCATGCGTCCTTGTTCGTGCGGCAGGATCATGAACTCGCCGGCAGCGACTTGCTGGTAGATGTAGTCAGCGATGTCCGCTGCGGAAATCGGCGAGCTTTCCAGCAACTTGCCGACCGCCGCTTTCATTGCCGGAGTAGGGCCACGGAACGAGTCGAGCAAGTTGGTCTGGAAGAACGACGGGCACACCACATGCACGCCGACTTCCTGTTGCGCCAGTTCGATCAACAGACTTTCCGAAAGCGCCACTACGCCAGCCTTGGCCACGTTGTAGTTGCTCATCGCCGGGCCCTGCATCAGCGCCGCCATCGAGGCAATGTTGATGATCTTGCCTTTGCTTTGTTCCAGCAACGGCAGGAAGGCTTTGCAGCCCTTGACCACGCCCATCAGGTTGATCGCGATCTGCCAGTCCCAGTCTTCCAGCGACAGTTCACTGAAGAACCCGCCCGACGCCACACCGGCGTTGTTGACGATGATGTCGATGCCACCGAGTTTCTCTTCGCAGGCCTGAGCGAACGCAGTCAGTTGGCTGTAATCACGCACATCGCAACGCTGGATGAAGCCGTCGCCACCAGCCTCACGAACTGATTTGAGGGTTTCCTGCAGACCGGGCTCGCTGACGTCGGACAGCGCCAGTTGCCAGCCTTCGCGCGCCCAGCGCAGCGCGATTTCGCGACCCAGGCCTGAGCCCGCGCCAGTGATCATCATGCGATTTTGCATAGCAGAGAGCCTTGTTGTTCCGGGGAAGATGCGCGGAGTGTAGCGAAGGTTGTGCGCGCGCCCACGCTCCATCAAGTTGCTGAATGCAAGATCAAAAGATCGCCGCCTTCGGCAGCTCCTACATGGATTCGTGTAGGTGCTGTCGAGTGAAACGAGGCTGTGATCTTTTCGCTACAAAGGAAATAAGCGAGTGATCCAAATACATTAAAAAAACATTGAATTTTCTTTCACTCGCACCAGTCGGAATTTGTAAGCCGTCTGGAATTACTTAGTCTCCAGTCGCCCCTTGAACACCAAGACTTCTCGAACTCTCTCAACAAGGAAATCGACATGGGCACAATTCTAATCATTATCCTGATCCTGTTGCTGATCGGTGGTCTGCCGGTCTTCCCGCACTCCAGAAGTTGGGGTTATGGTCCTTCGGGCATTATCGGCGTGGTATTGGTAGTGCTGCTAGTGCTGCTGTTACTCGGTCGGATATAACGATTCAAGCGCAAAAAAAAGAGGCCCTGTTCAGGGCCTCTTTTTTATTGCGTGGGTTTTACTGTCGCCAGGCGATCAATCCGGCTTGCCGTGGATCACACCAGCGGTGTTATCCATCAGGCTCTTGGTCGCCGTTTGCAGAAACGCTTCAAGCTTGAGTTTCAACTCGGCGGTGCGCGGTGCATTCGGTACCACTTCGGCGTGCGGATTGGCGCCCAACTGGTACTGCCACATCTTCGGCCCCATGTCCTTGTCTCTCGGCAATACCAGAATCTGGTCGGCCGTGACGATGGCGGTGGTCTGCTCGCTGCCCGACGGTTTGATCACACCGAAACCGGTGTCGCCTTCCGGCAGATTGAGCAAATCGCGGCCCCAGCACTGATGACGCACTTCGCCACCCAGGCGGCCCATGATAGTCGGCACGATGTCGATCTGCGTACCGACGGTGTGGTCGCGGGTACCGAACTTCTCCTGGATGCCCGGAGCGATCATCAGCATCGGCACGTTGAAGCGGCCCAGGTCCATTTCGGTGATCTGGCGCTCGTTGCCGAAGCCGTGGTCGCCGACGATGACGAACAGGGTTTCCTTGAAGTACGGCTCTTTGCGTGCCTTCTCGAAGAACTGACCCAGCGCCCAGTCGGAGTAGCGCATGGCGGTCAAGTGTTCGTTGAGGCTGCCACGGTCGGTGACGCGCTCAACCGGCAATGGCGTCGGCAAGGCGTATGGCGTGTGGTTGGACAGGGTTTGCAGCAGCGCGTAGAACGGCTTGCCGTTTTCGCGCGCCTTGAGCTCCTGCAGGCCACGGTCGAACATGTCTTGGTCAGACACGCCCCAGGTCGGATCGGAGAACACCGGGTTGACGAAGTCGTTACGGCCAACAAAGTTGGTCATGCCCTGGTTGCTGAAGAAGCCTGACTGGTTGTCCCAGGCGAAGTCGCCGTTGTAGACGTACACGTCGTCGTAGTCACGGGCGCTGAGCACCTGCGGCAGGCCGGATAGCTTGTGGCTGCCTTCCGGGGTCTGCATCAGGTATTCGAAACCTGGCAGGTTCGGGAAGCAGGCCATGGTCGCGAACATGCCCTGGTGAGTGTGCGTACCGTTGGAGAAGAAGCGGTCGAACAGCAGGCCTTCCTTGGACAGCTTGTCCAGGTATGGCGTGATGTTGCCTGGCGCGCCCAATGCACCGACCGAGTGACCGGCCATGCTTTCCATCAGGATCACCACGACGTTCTTGATCGGCAGGGTCTTGTCGGCCGGCGGCGTGTAATCACGGCGCACGGCGGCAATATCGGCATCCACCAGTTTGTCGTCCGGCATCAGCAACATGTCACGCACGACTTTCTGCGCTTGCTCCTGCGGCAACGTCGCTTTCCAGATATTGTCGCGATCCTCGCCCATGCGCGACTTGGCAGCCTCGATCAGCGACAGCGTAGCGTTGAGGCCGAGCTGGTTGGCGAAGTTGGAATCGGTGGTGTACACGTCACCCCAACGCATTGGCGGGCCCTGACGCAGGGTGCCACGGGCGGCGACCACGCAGATCAGCAGGCAGACCACGAATACCGCCAGGCGGGTGTACCACGGCGCGACTTGGCGGCTGCTGACGCTGCCACCGCTGAAAGGTCCGCGCGGACGTGTGGCGCGGTCGGCACCTTTGAACGCGAGGGTCAGAATGACAGTGCCGATGACCCACGCCAGCAGGTAACGCACCACCGGAAAACCGTACCAGAGCATGCTCATCACGGTTTTCGGGTCTTCCTTCACGTACTGGAACACCAGACCGTTGAGGCGCTGGTGGAACTCGCGGTAGAAGTCCATCTCCATCAGGCCGAGGAACAGCGCGATGCTCGAGGCGATGGTCAGCCACAGGCGAAAGAAACCGCGTGCGGCCATGGCGCGGGCACTGAACAGGGCCAGCACCAGCGGAATGCACACATAGACCACCAGGCGCAGGTCGAAACGCAGGCCGTTGGCGAAGGCTTCGAGGAAGGTCGAGGCCGGGGTGTCGAGGATCATCTCGCGGTTGTAGACCAGCAGCGCGAGGCGCAGCACGGAAAACATCACCATCATGACCAGCGCACAAAGCAGCGTGTAGGCCAGATGCGATTTGACGGTCGGTTGCAGCAGGCGAGCAGAAGATCGCTGCTGATTCAGGGCGTCCGGGTTTGCCATGTCGTTTTAGGACCCATTGGAAGTTGAAGTTGCAAAAATACAGCGGCGCCATGCCCTCTATTGGTCATTCCAGACCCCGGGGCTTGCGCAGTGCGCAAATGTTGCACGATCACCCGCACCATTGCTATTGATTACTGCCGCGCTGCCAGACACTTTCATTTAAAGCGATGACAGCCGGAAAACAGCGCGGGCGAATTGTCTTGAACGCTTTGTGAAAATTTCGTTCAACGCATATCTGGAAACACAATATAGATACAAAACAAAACGCCCCGTATCGGTCGGGGCGTTTCTTAGAGCGCGTTTGATTACTTCTCGGCGCGTTCTTTCAGGGCTTTGAGGGTGTTGAACGGTGCGTCGACCACGAACTTGTTGGCAACCATCGCCGGCACGCTGCCACCGGGCTCGGTGTGCACCTGGTAGGTCACTTCAACCTGGTCGCCCTTGGGTACGAACTTCCAGAAGCCTTTGACCTGCTGCACGCGGACAAAGCCTTTTTCTTCCGGAACGTACGTCGGCAGACCTTTGAGGTTGCGGGTCAGGCTGCCGTCGGCGCCTTCGACGGTGGTGACTTCGATCACCGAGTCACGCGGAGTTACCGGCCAAGGCGTATTGAACTGGCTATAGGTCCAGCTCTTGTCGCCTTCGTGCTTGAGCAGTTTCTGGGTCTTGCACTCGTGAATCCAGGCGCACGCGCCGGAGACGTCTTCCTGCAGTGCGCGCAGTTTGGCGACGGTGGTCTTCATCAGTGCAACGCCCTGATAGGACTTGTAGTCCGAACCCGGTACTTCGCTCAGGGAGACTTTGATGCCGTCCTCGTTCTTGGCAACTTTCCAGTCTTCAGCCTGAGCGACGGACGTGGCCAGCACAGCGGTCAAACCACACAACACAGCGATACGATGCAGCGAACCCATAGTCTTATTCCTTATTGTTGAAGTTCCGTTCGTTTGACACATCACGCCGCCGTCATTTGCTCCCACCAGCCGATCAGCCTGATCGCCTCTTCCGAGCTGCTGCCGCAGGTTTCGACATCCGCGGTAAAACCCGAGCAAACTGTCGGGCGCTCGGGGCGGCCGAAAATGCTGCACAGGTTTTCGACCGAGAGTTGCACGCAACGTTCGCCGGCAGGTTTGCCATCGGGCATGCCGGGAATCGGCGAACTGATGGAAGGGGCAATGCAGCAAGCGCCACAGCCTTCACGGCATTTCATGACGGAAAAATCCTCGCGACGGGCGATGTGTTAAAGAGACGCCGAACAGAGTAACCGCTAAAACGGCTGTTTTAAATTGCCGGTACCGGGGTTTTTAGCGATAAGCGAATGTGACTGACCAGTCTGCGACAAAGCGTCTGCTGTGCGGGTCACAGACCGGCGGAATTTACTGCTTGAATTCGAAATCGAGTGCCGCGCCTTCGACTTCGCGACGCTCTTCGTTGCGCAGTTGCAACTGCATTTCGTTGCTGAGCAAGCGACCGTTGAGTTGGAAACCGCTGTTTTTCTCGCCAAACATCTGCGGCAGGATCGGCTCGCGCTTGGGCAATTCAACAGTGCCCTTGGGTTTCAATTCCTGAACCATATCCTTGGGCAGGCTCAAGTCGAGCCTGGCCGCTGGCAATCTGGTTTTCGCCACTTCGCTGGCGGGTTTTGACTTGGAAGCGATCGGTGCTCGCTTCTTCACCGCAGCGGCTTTTTTCTTCTGGGCCTTGTTGACCGGCGTCTTTTTCTGGCTGGTTGCCTGCTTCTTGGCTGTACTCGTGACGGCGGGCTTTTCCTGCACTGCGGCCGCCACAGCAGGCGCATGGCCGATCATCAGCAGGCACAGCAGAACTCCGGCGGCAGGAAAAATCGCTTTCATGGACCCAACGACACTAACGGCAGAGGGCCATATGCTCGCTTGTTGAGCGTCACAAGACAAGCATCAGCCGCCTCTCGTTCAGAATCCGCCTGCTGTTTCCTGACACAGTTGAGTGGCCAACAGACCCAGGGTCATCAGCGCCCTCTCCGCTTCGCGATTCCACGGAATCCCGCAATTGAGGCGTATACAGTGGTTGAACTGCTCGGTATTACTGAAGATAAGCCCCGGCGCAATGCTGATGCCCTGCTGCAAGGCGCGAACATGCAATTCCTGCGTATTGACCCGCCCAGGCAGACTCACCCAGAGGATGAAACCGCCCGTGGGCCGGGACATTTGCGTGCCTTCGGGGAAGTACTGCTGCACCGCCAATTGAAAGGCACTGAGGTTTTTCCGGTATTCCTGGCGGATGTACCGTAAATGCCGGTCATAACCACCGTTTTCCAGATAGGCGGCAATGGCCATTTGCGTCACGCTGCACGCCGAATGCGTACTGAAGGTCTGCAAGCGCTGGATTTCCTGCTGGTATTTGCCGGCGATCATCCAGCCGATGCGCACCCCTGGCGATAACGTTTTGGAAAAACTCGAGCAGTAGATAACCCGATCCAGTCGGTCATACGCCTTGAGCGCTTTGGTGCGACCCTGCTCGAACATCAACTCGCCATAGATGTCGTCTTCGACGATCTGGATATCGAAGTCCGAGGCCAGGCGCAGCAATTGCTTCTGGCGCTCTTCGGGCATGGTGCCGCCCAAGGGATTGCTCAGGCGCGTGGTCAGCACCAACGCTTTGATTGACCATTGATTGGCCGCCAGTTGCAGCGCCTCCAGGCTCATGCCGGTGGCGGGATCGCTGGGGATTTCGATGACTTTCAGGCCGAGCAGGTCAGCCAGTTGCAACAGACCATAATAAGTCGGTGATTCAGCCGCGATCAGATCGCCGGGCCGGGTCAGTACCCGCAACGACATCTGCAAGGCGTCGACGCAACCGTGGGTGATCACTACCTCCGACGGGTCGACGACTACGCCGGCATCGCGCATGCGGATCGCCACTTGCCGGCGCAGCGGTTCAAAACCGGGGCTGAACATGTAGCTGAAGGCGCGCGGGCTATGGAAACGGGTAACTTTGGCCAGTTGCTGATGCAGCGCCCGAACCGGCAGGTAATCGACGCTCGGCACCGCAGCGCCCAACGGGAATACACCTTCGCGGCGTGATTCGACCAGAACCTGTTGAATGATGCTGCTGCGGGTCACCAGACCGGGACGCTCAACCCGGGCGATGTCGGGCGTCGGCGCAGTCAACGCGGGTGTCTGGTGCACGTAATAACCGGACTGCGGACGCGCGCGAATCAGCCCCTGATCTTCAAGATTGGCGTACGCCTGCAACACCGTCGCATGGCTGACGTTGAGCTGCGAACTCATCTTGCGCACCGAAGGCACGCGCTCCCCCGGTTGATAGACACCACGGCGAATGTCTTCGGCCAGTTGCTGAGCAATACGTTGGTAGAGCAAGAGATTGGTCATGACGCAGCACTCGATTTCACGGGCATTTTATTCTTGTGTGAAACAATACCGGAACAGTTTAGAAGTGTACTGGGACAGTTACCACTTTAGTCGACCATACAGTGCGGTGTCTGCCCCTGACTGTACTGATTTGCGAGCTAATCGACAGACGTAAAAAAGCCCGGCACTGCATGACAGTCCGGGCTTTCCAGGAGCTGTGTAGGGTTTTGCGTTGCTTAGCGGGCGGCGCCGAGCTGGCCTTTTTCGTCGGAGAAGACAATTTCCACCCGACGGTTCTGTGCGCGCCCACGCTCGGAAGCATTGACGTCTACCGGGTATTCATCGCCGTAACCTTCGACCTGAATGCGTTTGTCGTCGATCCCGAGATCCATCAGCACGTCCGCCACGGCTTGTGCGCGGTCGCGGGACAGTTTGAGGTTTTCCTGCTTGCCGCCGGTGCTGTCGGTGTAGCCCTCGATGCGCACCACGCGTTTCGGATTCAGTTGCAGGAACTGAACGATCTTCAGCACGACACGGTTGGCCGAGTTTTTCAGCTCCGCTTCACCGGTGTCGAACAACACGTCGCCGAGGGTCATCACCAGGCCCCGGTCGGTCTGCGTGGTGGCCAGTGCGACGATCTGTTCTTCCAGCCACTTGCCCTGCTGCTGCACGCTGAGCAGCTTGGACTCACGCAAAGCCAATTGCAGACGCTGGCGTTCCAGTTCGAGCTTGGCCGCGCGCTCTTCGTTGAGCACCTGATTGGTGTGTTCGCGGGCGATTTCGCTGTAGCGCTGGCTCAGATAGGCGTAGTGCACTACGTCCGAACCGCTGCCCCAATAGGTCGACAGGCGATCGGCGCGAGCCAGCGATTCTCCTGCACGAATCACGTCTTTCGGCGCGATGCGCAGCACGTTGGAGTCTTCTTTGACTTTCTGGAAGTCGGCGCCGGCTTCTTGCAGAGCGGATTCGCTGTGCTGTCCGGCGCAGCCGTACAGGCTGGCGCAACCGGCGAGAATCAGCGCGCCAACGACTTTGGATTTGAGGCTCATTGGGCATCTCCCAGTTGCTTGCGCAGTCGGACGATGCGGGTGTTGAGCACGTTCACCTGTTCTTCGCTTTTTTGCGTCAGCACTTTGGCTTCAGCCAGACGCGCATCCAGCTCAGCCTGTTCGGCACGCATACGCGCATTGCGGTAGGACTCGTCGGCCATGTTGCCTTTGGCACGGTCGTATTTGGTTTCGGCCAGTTTCATTTCCGGCACTTCATCAGCGGTGGCGCCGACAGCCTTGGCCTGGGTAATGGCCTGCTCGGTCAGGCGCATTTGTTCAACGGGTGCCGGATCGGTCGCGCAACCGGCCAGGGCCAGAACGGCCACAGCCGCGAAAAGAGGTCGAATACTCACTAAGAATCCCTACTGTTTTGGGGCACTGACAGGTTGTTGCGGCTGTTGCTGCTGCGCCTTCCAGCGCTCGATATTGCGTTGCAGCGCGGCTTCCGTCAGTCCGGACGCGGGCAATTCTGTCATCTTTTTGGCTAGCTGTCCGCGCAACCACGGATCGTTGCAGGCCGAGTTGTGAGAAACCGCAAGAAACAGCCCCGGCCGGTCGACGGGTTGTTCGAACGCCAGCAGGTCATTGGCCATACCCAACGCCTGCGCGGCGGCCATGCCCGAATAGCGGCCGGCGAGTACATATTCCACTTCACCAAGGAGCAATTTCTGTAGCGCTTGGGTGAGGTTGGCTGTCTTGGTCAGGGTCAGATTCTGCTCGGCGAACGTGCCAAATGCCTGGGTCATGCGAGACTTTTCCGACAAGGCTCCGGCGTGGCCGTGCAGGTCTTTGGCTTCGCTGTAAACCAGTGTCGAGCCTTTGCGCGCCCACACCAGATAGTCGTTTTCCAGCAACGGTGGATGGATGTAGTCGAGGGTTTCCAACTCGTTGAGGGTCAGCGGTGCGTCAGCCAGCATGTCCATGCGCCCGCTGCGCACTTCATCGAGGGCTTGCGAGCGTTTACCGGCGTAGAGCAACTCGACTTTGATGCCGAGGTCTTTGCCGATTTGTTGCAACAGGTCGGCACTGGCGCCGATCAACTGCTTGGGATTTTGCGGATCCTGCCACAGATACGGTGGCGCATCCGGGCTACCAGTGACGATGAGGCGCTCGCACTTGCCGGCGGCCGCGGCCAAACCTGGCAACAGGGCCAATCCCAACAACCATCCGCAGCGCAAATCCATGGCGAAACGCTCCCACTCAAATCCGAGACAAAAAAAAGCCCGGCCAACAGGCCGGGCTCTTTATAAGTGAAGCCGCTGGATTAGACCAGCTTCTCCAGCTCAGGGACTGCTTCGAACAGATCCGCCACGAGACCGTAATCGGCCACCTGGAAGATCGGCGCTTCTTCGTCCTTGTTGATCGCAACGATCACTTTGGAGTCTTTCATACCGGCCAGGTGCTGGATCGCGCCGGAGATACCAACGGCGATGTACAGCTGTGGCGCAACGATCTTGCCGGTCTGACCGACCTGCATGTCGTTCGGTACGAAGCCTGCGTCAACCGCAGCGCGCGAAGCACCGACGGCTGCGCCCAGCTTGTCGGCCAGGGCGTACAGGTGTTTGAAGTTGTCGCCGTTCTGCATGCCACGGCCGCCGGAAACGACGATCTTGGCAGCGGTCAGCTCTGGACGATCGGACTTGGCCAGCTCTTCGCCAACGAAGCTCGAAGTGCCAGCGTTGTGCGCAGCAGCGACTGCTTCAACGGCAGCCGAACCGCCTTCAGCAGCAACCGGGTCGAAACCGGTGGCACGCACGGTGATCACTTTGATCGCGGCGGTCGATTGCACGGTAGCGATAGCGTTACCGGCGTAGATCGGGCGCTTGAAGGTGTCAGCGCTTTCGACCGAGATGATCTCGGAGATCTGGTCAACGTCGAGCTGCGCAGCAACGCGCGGCAGGATGTTTTTGCCGTTGGAGGTGGCAGCAGCCAGGATGTGGCTGTAGCCAGCGCCAAGCTCTGCGACCAGCGGAGCAACGTTTTCCGGCAGCTGATGCGCGTAAGCCGCGTTATCAGCGTTCAGGACTTTGCTCACGCCAGCGATTTTCGCAGCAGCTTCAGCCACGGCGCCAGCGCCTTGACCAGCAACCAGAACGTGGATGTCGCCGCCGATTTTGGCCGCAGCAGCCACGGTGTTCAGCGTGGCCGGGGCCAGCACTTTGTTGTCGTGTTCAGCAATAACCAAGATAGTCATTTAGATTACCTTCGCTTCGTTCTTGAGTTTTTCAACCAGTTCAGCCACGGACTTGACCTTGATGCCTGCGCTGCGTGCCGCCGGCGCTTCGACTTTCAGGGTCTTGTTGGTGGAGGCGGTGGAAACGCCCAAAGCGTCCGGAGTCAGCACTTCGAGAGGCTTCTTCTTGGCTTTCATGATGTTTGGCAGAGACGCGTAGCGCGGCTCGTTCAAACGCAGGTCGGTGGTGACGATTGCAGGCAGTTTCAGCGAAACGGTCTGCGCGCCGCCGTCGATTTCGCGAGTCACGGCAACGCTGTCACCGGAGACTTCGACTTTCGAAGCGAACGTGCCCTGACCGTAGCCGCTCAGTGCCGCGAGCATCTGGCCGGTCTGGTTGTTGTCGCTGTCGATGGCCTGTTTGCCAAGGATCACCAGCTGCGGCTGTTCCTTGTCGACCACAGCCTTGAGCAGCTTGGCCACGGCGAGCGAGGTCAGATCTTCAGCGGATTCGACGAGGATGGCACGGTCGGCACCCAGAGCCAGTGCGGTACGCAGCTGCTCCTGAGCGGTGGTCGGGCCGATGGAGACGACGACGATTTCAGTCGCAACACCTTTCTCTTTCAGGCGTACGGCTTCTTCCACTGCGATTTCGCAGAACGGGTTCATCGACATCTTGACGTTGGCGAGATCGACGCCGGAATTGTCCGCCTTGACGCGAACCTTGACGTTGTAATCCACAACGCGTTTGACAGCTACAAGAACCTTCATGGATTCCTCGTTACTCTCCGGTGAAAAGAAAGTCGCCTAGGCGAACCTGGCGGTTGATGCTCATCGGGCCTACAAGGGCACCTCTAAAAACGCCGACTCGGCTCTGCAGGTGGATTCCCGATGTGAGGACCTGCGACCGTTCGTCAGTGGTGACCGACAAGTCATTGATCCTGACCCGGTGTAAAATGCGCGCCAGACTGCGCTGCGCATCACCTTTTACTGCCTGTGCCCTGTCTTTAGACGTGCTCTTGAAACCACCAGTCTGCCTACGACGAGCGCAAAACCGCCCGTATCTTGACCGGAACGCCTATTCCGGTCAATACAGCAAAATGACCATTCATAAGCCGCGCTTCTTTGATTTCTCTGGTCTGGAGCCGATTCAAACAAACGTTTGTATTGGACGCTAGGAGTGGTGTAGATATAATGCGCCGCCTAGAGAGAAAGGTGGTTTGCCCATTATTACCCTTGACGTTAACGTAAAGGCAATAACGGATCGACACCGAACCTCCAAATTAGAAAAAAAACTGTTGAGCCTTGAGTAGGAGATAGCCTGTGGAACGCGAATACATGGAATTCGACGTGGTCATCGTCGGTGCCGGCCCCGCTGGCCTGTCCGCCGCCTGCCGTCTGAAGCAGAAGGCCGCCGAAGCCGGTAAGGAAATCAGCGTCTGCGTGGTCGAAAAAGGCTCCGAAGTCGGCGCACACATCCTCTCCGGCGCCGTGTTCGAACCACGCGCTCTGAATGAACTGTTCCCGGACTGGAAAGAACTTGGCGCGCCACTGAACACGCCTGTCACCCGCGACGATATTTTCGTGCTGAAAAACGCCGACAGCGCGCAGAAGATTCCTGACCTCTTTGTGCCCAAAACCATGCACAACGAAGGCAACTACATCATCTCCCTCGGCAACCTGTGCCGCTGGCTGGCCCAGCAAGCCGAAAACCTCGGTGTAGAAATCTACCCGGGCTTCGCCGCTCAGGAAGCGCTGATCGACGAGCAAGGCGTGGTGCGCGGGATCATCACCGGTGATCTGGGCGTCGACCGCGAAGGCAACCCGAAAGAAGGCCTGTACACCCCCGGCATGGAGCTGCGTGGCAAGTACACGCTGTTCGCCGAAGGCTGCCGTGGCCACATCGGCAAGCAACTGATCAAGCGCTACAACCTCGACAGCGATGCCGACGCTCAGCACTACGGCATCGGCCTGAAAGAAATCTGGGAAATCGACCCGGCCAAACACCGGCCAGGCCTGGTGGTGCACACTGCCGGTTGGCCGCTGGACATCATGGGCACCGAGAACACCGGCGGCTCGTTCCTTTATCACCTGGAAAACAACCAGGTGGTGGTCGGTCTGATCGTTGACCTGTCCTACAGCAACACTTACCTGTCGCCGTTCGACGAATTCCAGCGCCTCAAGCACCACCCGGTGCTGGCTCAGTACCTGGAAGGCGGCAAACGCATCAGCTACGGCGCCCGCGCAATCTGCAAAGGTGGCCTGAACTCGCTGCCGAAAATGGTCTTCAAGGGCGGCGCACTGATCGGTTGCGACCTCGGCACCCTGAACTTCGCCAAGATCAAAGGCAGCCACACCGCGATGAAGTCCGGCATGCTCGCCGCTGAATCGGTAGCTGACGCACTGTTCGCTGAAAAGGACGGCACTGAAGAACTGACCACTTATGTGGACGCGTTCAAGAAGAGCTGGCTCTACGACGAACTCTTCGCCAGCCGCAACTTCGGCCCGGCGATCCACAAGTTCGGCGCCATCGTCGGCGGCGGTTTCAACTGGCTGGACCAGAACATCTTCGGCGGCAAACTGCCGTTCACTCTGCACGACACCAAGCCGGATTACGCTTGCCTCAAGCTCGCGGCCGACTGCAAGAAGATCGACTATCCGAAGCCGGACGGCAAACTCAGCTTCGACAAACTCAGCTCGGTTTTCATCTCTGGTACCAACCACGAAGAAGAACAGCCGTGCCACCTGAAGCTGACCGACCCAAGCATCCCGATCAGCAAAAACCTGCCGTTGTACGACGAACCGGCGCAGCGCTACTGCCCGGCCGGCGTGTACGAAGTGATCACCAAGGAAGACGGCGAGAAGCGCTTCCAGATCAACGCCCAGAACTGCGTGCACTGCAAGACCTGTGACATCAAGGACCCTTCGCAGAACATCACCTGGGTCACGCCGGAAGGCGCCGGCGGCCCGACTTATCCGAATATGTAAGTCGAAACGCTGAACACCAAGGCTCCCGAAACGGGGGCCTTTTTGTTGCCCACGATTCCGCTAGCAACACAAATCCCTGTGGGAGCTGGCTTGCCAGCGATGGGGCCGTGTCAAACGACATCACGGCAAACTGAACCACCGCTATCGCTGGCAAGCCAGCTCCCACAGGGAGTGTGTAAATCCTCAGGCGGCGCGCTCGTCACCCGGGCTGCGCTCGAAGTAGCGCTTGTATTCGCGGCTGAACTGCGACGTACTCTGATACCCGACCCGATGCGCCACCTGCGCCACGCCCAAGCCCTCCGCCACCAGCAACGTCTGCGCCTTCAACAACCGCAAACGCTTCAGATACTGCACCGGCGACAACAACGTGCTGCGTTTGAAATGCTCATGAAAGGTCGACACGCTCATGTTCGCGCAACCGGCCAGCGTCTCGACATTCAATGGCTCGGTGTAATGCGCATGCAGATGACTGATCGACGCCGCCACCCGCGCAAACTGCCCCTGCTGCTCGACCAACGCGCGCAACACGTCGGCCTGCGGCCCGCGCAACGCGACAAACAACAATTCCCTTACCCGCGCCGGCCCGAGAATCTGGCATTCCAGCGGATCGTGCAGGCAGCTCAGCAAGCGCTCGACACAACCGCGCATGTCATCGTCGAGCACCACCGAAGTCATCGACTCCGGCGTCTGCGCCGGAATATGCCGCCCCGGCGCCAGGCCCATGGCCAGCACCAACTCACCGAGCAACACCCGATCTATCGCCACCGACACCCCGAGCAACGGCGCATCCGGCAAGGCAAACGTCTCGCACTCGAACGGCACCGGCAGCGCCTGAATCAGGTAATGCCCAGCGCCATACTCCATCGTGCGCGGCCCAAGGAATGCCAGTTTACTGCCCTGGGCGATGATCATCAGGCTCGGTTCATAAATGTGCGGGCCACGGGCAACGTCGCAACTGGCGCGCAACACTTGCACACCGGGCAACCCGGTCGGGGAATAACCATCGCGCAGCGCCAACGGCTCGATCAACGAAACCAGCCGGGCATTGGCATCAAGATGACGGGTTAATTGCATTAAAACTCTTCACTGAAAATATGGCGGAAAAAGGGATAAAAGCATCATCGCAGATCCTTTTGCCAATACGACCGATCAAACCCGCATCCCGGAGGATTAGGCATGAGACCCGGAGGAATCGTCATGGCCGAGCGGTCAGTCGGCGCCCAGAATGCGCCGCCTCACTTGTTCCTGCTTTTGCGAGGTTTCACATGTACACCGCCATCGGCTATGCCGCCCAATCGGCCACCACCCCCCTCGCCCCGATGAAGTTCGAACGTCGCAGCCCGCGCGCCGACGACGTCGCCATCGAAATCCTCTACTGCGGCGTCTGCCACTCCGACATCCACCAGGCCCGTAACGAATGGGGCATCGCTGTTTACCCGCTGATGCCCGGCCACGAGATCGTCGGAAAAGTCACCGCGATCGGTGCGAATGTCACTAAACACAAAGTAGGCGATCTGGTCGGGGTTGGCTGCATGGTCGACTCCTGCCGCACCTGCGAAGCCTGCCAGTCGAACCTTGAGCAATACTGCCTCGAAGGCCCGACCATGACCTACGCCACCCCGGATCGGGTCGATAGCAGCAACACCATGGGCGGTTATTCGGACAGCATCGTGGTCAGCGAACACTTTGTCGTGCGCATCCCGGAAAGACTCGCATTGGCCAGCGCGGCACCGATTCTCTGCGCTGGCATCACCACCTACTCGCCGCTCAAGCACTACGGCGTCAAGGCCGGCGACAAGGTCGGAATCCTCGGCATGGGTGGCCTCGGCCACATGGGCATCAAGTTTGCCAAAGCCATGGGCGCTGAAGTGACGTTGTTTACCCGCTCAGCGAGCAAAGCTGAAGAAGGTCGTCGTCAGGGTGCCGATCACGTGATCGTTTCCACCGACGCCGAGCAGATGAAAGCCGCTGCCGGTTACTTCGACTTCCTGCTCGACACCATTCCAGTGCAGCACGATCTCAACCCGTACCTCGACACCCTGCGCTTCGATGGAGTGCACATTCTGGTTGGCCTGATCGAACCGATCGATCCGCCAGTGCACGCCGGCAAACTGGTGATGAGCCGTCGCGTATTGGCCGGTTCATTGATCGGTGGCGTCGCTGAAACCCAGGAAGTGCTGGACTTCTGCGCCGAGCACAACATCACCTGCGACATCGAAATGCTCGACATCCGCCAGATCAACGAGGCTTATGCGCGCATGATCGCCGGCGACGTGAAGTACCGTTTCGTGATCGACATGGCGACGCTCAAGGTTTAAATCTTCAGACCGAGCTCCGCCGAGAGCCGGGCTGTGACCCCTTTGATCAGGGGAATCAGCTCGGCCATTTTTTCCAGCGGCATGTACGGCACGGTACTGGCGATACTGATCGCCGCCACGATGCCCTTGCTCGCATCGCGAATCGGCGCCGCCACACAGCGGATCGACGGTTCGTTGTCTTCCAGATCGAACGCGTAGCCACCGGCGACGTACTCGGTCATGCGCTGCTCAAGCTGTTCCCACGACTGCTGGGGATGCTGCGGCCAGAACTGACTTTTCCCACCTGCGGGCAGACTGATGTCGTACAGACGCTGCCAATCTTTCGGCGAGTCATCGAGCATCAACGCCTTACCGATCCCGGTGCGCGCCAACGGCATGCGATGGCCGACCCGCGAGCGCATTTCCGGGCCATTGCGCCCCGGGTTCTTCAGCAGATACAGCACTTCATCGCCCTCACGAATCCCTAAGTGCACGGTGTCGCCGGTCAATGCCGACAATTCGTCCAGATACGGCCCGGCCAGGGTCACCAGCGGCAATTCCTCGCGCGCCTGAAACCCTAGTTCTATCAGCTTCGGCCCGAGCAGGTAACCGACTTGCGGCACCACGCGCAGGTAGCGTTCATCGACCAGACAACTGGCCAGACGATGGGTGGTGCTGCGAGTGGTGCCGATCAGCCGGGCAATCTCCTTGAGATCACGGGCGCCACTGGCCACCGCTTGCACCACTCCGAGGCCGCGCAACAGCGTCTGCGTGCCGGTGGGTGCGGCGTCCTTGGTTTTTTCCGGGGCGTCTTCCTGCATATCCAGCCTTTTACCGTTGAGCGAAGGAACGGGCGGCATTATGGTCGCCCGACGCAGACCACTACAACTCGATACGCTCGACCTTGCCGACCAGCAGCACGTAGGACAGTGCACCGATCAAGGCGAGCACCGCGATATAGGTGATCGCCGGCGCGAACGAATCGCCGCTGGCAAGGAAACCGATCACGATCGGCGTGGCAATTGCCGACAGGTTGCCGATGAAGTTGAACACCCCGCCGGTCAGGCCAAGCAAGCGTGCCGGCGCCAACGTCGAGACCAGCGACCAAGTGATCGAAGCCAGACCGTTGCCGAAAAACGCCAGCGCCAGAAAGGCAATCACCAGCGGCGTCGACTCAACGAAGTTGGCGCCGATGATCGAGGTGGAAATCAGCAGCCCGCCAATGATCGGCAACTTGCGCGCAAAACCGACCGTGTAGCCGCGCCGAATCAGGAAGTCTGAAAAGAACCCCGAACACAGCACGCCGACGAACGCGGCGAGGAACGGCAGCGACGCCAGCAGGCCGGACTTGATGAAGTCCATGCCACGATATTTCACCAGATACGTCGGGAACCACGTGAGGAAAAACCACAGCGTCGAGTTCAGGCAGAACTGGCCGAGGTAGATGCCCCACAACTTGCGTTTGGTCAGCACGATGCCCAAGTCGGTCCAGCTGAATTTGGCTTTGACCTTGGCCGTTTCCTGCTGAATATCAACCAGACCACCGCCCTCGCGGATCAGATCGATTTCCGCTTCGTTGGCGCCTTTGAAATCCCGTGGCTCGCGATACACCGCGTACCAGATCGCCGCCCAGATGATGCCTACCGCGCCGGTCGCGACGAACACCATGTGCCAGCCGAATTCGTGTTGCAGCCAAGCCAGAACCGGGGTGAGGAATGCCAGACCGACGAACTGCCCTGACGTGTAGAAACCGATGGCCGTGGCGCGCTCGCGCTCGGGAAACCAGGTTGTCACCACGCGGCTGTTGATCGGGTAAGCCGGGGCTTCCAGCGCACCGACCGCCATCCGCAGCACAAACAACGCGATGAAACTGGCAGCGAAACCGAGCATCACCGTGGCCACAGACCACAACAACAAAGCGACGCTGTAAAGAATGCGCGGCGGCACGCGGTCGACCAGCCAGCCACCGGGGATCTGCATGGCGGCGTAGGTCCAGCCGAACGCAGAGAAAATCAGGCCGACGTGAATCGGATCGATGCCCAGCTCACTGGTCAGCGCTGGCGCGGCAATCGACAGGTTGCTGCGGTCGAGGTAGTTGATGACCACGGTGATAAACAGCAACACCATGATGAAAAACCGCTTGCGGCTGGGCGTGACTAAAGACGCCTGCCCGGTGAGGGTTTGCGGTTGCATGGGGAGAGCCTCTTTTTATGTTTATTGAGGTCGGCCTGAGGCCTTGCACAAATCCCTGTAGGAGTGAGCCTGCTCGCGATAGCGTTTTGTCTGGCACAGACATGCTGGATGACACACCGAATCGCGAGCAGGCTCACTCCTACATTTGAACTGTGTTGAGTCAGAGACAAATCACCACTCGGCAAAGCTGCCATCGGCGTGGCGCCAGATCGGGTTGCGCCAGCGATGCCCGACTGCCGCACGCTCGATCACGTATTCCTCGTTGATCTCGATGCCCAACCCCGGCCCGTTCGGAATCTTCACGAAGCCTTTGTCGTAATCGAACACCCGTGGATCTTTCACATAGTCGAGCAGGTCGTTGCTCTCGTTGTAATGGATGCCCAGGCTTTGCTCCTGGATAAACGCGTTGTAGCAAACGGCGTCCAGTTGCAAACACGCCGCCAGCGCAATCGGCCCCAGCGGGCAATGCAGCGCCAGCGCGACGTCGTAGGCTTCGGCCATGTTGGCGATCTTGCGGGTTTCGGTGATACCACCGGCGTGGGAAGCGTCCGGCTGAATGATGTCGACGTAGCCTTCGCTCAACACCCGTTTAAAGTCCCAACGCGAAAACAGTCGCTCGCCGAGGGCAATCGGCGTGCTGGTCAACGGCGCCAACTCTTTCAACGCTTCGTAGTTTTCGCTCAACACCGGTTCTTCGATGAACATCAGTTTGTACGGGTCGAGCTCCTTCATCAGCACCTTGGCCATCGGCTTGTGCACGCGGCCATGGAAGTCGACGCCGATGCCGACGTTCGGCCCAACCGCATCACGCACGGCGGCAACGTTGGCCAGCGCCAGATCGACTTTTTCAAAGGTATCGAGGAATTGCAGTTCTTCGGTGCCGTTCATTTTCACCGCGGTGAAGCCACGGCTCACCGCCTCTTGCGCCGCACGCGCAGTGTCGGCCGGACGGTCGCCGCCGATCCACGAATACACACGAATCTTGTCGCGCACCTGACCACCGAGCAGATCGCTCACCGACACCCCGAGGGCCTTGCCCTTGATGTCCCACAGTGCCTGATCGATACCGGCCAGCGCGCTCATGTGGATCGCGCCGCCACGGTAGAAACCGCCGCGATACAGCACCGTCCAGATGTCCTCGATGTTGCGTGGGTCTTTGCCGATCAGGTAGTCGGACAATTCTTCGACGGCAGCGGCAACGGTGTGCGCGCGCCCTTCAACCACAGGCTCGCCCCAACCGGTCACGCCCTCGTCGGTTTCGACCTTGAGGAAGCACCAGCGCGGCGGGACGATGAAGGTGGTGAGTTTGGTGATTTTCATCTTTTTGTCTCTCTTATAGATGCAGCGCACGCAGCGCCAAAAAGTCTTAGCGAAGGGCCTTCCACGCGGCCACGTAGGCCTTGGCATTCACCGCCACTTGCTGCGGCGTCATGCCCGGTTTGAACAGGCCGGAACCGAGACCGAAACCTTTCACGCCAGCGTCGATAAACGCCTGCATGTTGTCCGGAGTTATGCCGCCGACCGGCGCCAGCACCGTCCCGGCCGGCAACACCGCGAGCCAGGCTTTGACGACGGCCGGGCCCATCTGCTCGGCCGGGAACAGCTTGAGAATGTCCGCGCCCTCCTCCAGCGCCGCGAACGCTTCCGTGGGCGTGGCGACACCCGGCGACAGAAACAGCCCCGCCGCTTTTGCCGCGCGCAAGACCTTGGCGTCGCTGTGCGGCATGACGATCACTTGGCCGCCGGCTTCCTTCACCAAACCGACCTGTTCCGGCGTCAACACCGTGCCGGCACCGATCAGGCAATCGGCGGGCAAGGTATTGCGCAGGATGCGGATACTTTCGTACGGCGAAGGGGAATTGAGCGGTACTTCGATGACGCGAAATCCGGCTGTATAAAGGACTTCTCCGACAGCGGCGGCTTCCTGCGGATGCAGGCCACGCAGAATCGCGATCAGACCGTTTTGCGCCAATGCTTGCTTGAGCATGTCAGGCCTCCAGTCAGGGTTAACGGGATGAGGAATCGATCAGTCCGGCGGCCAGCGCCAGTTGCCACAAACCACGCTCGGTGGCCTGTTCGGCCAGCGTTACGTTGGCGAAACCGCAGGCATCGAGCGCGCGGCTGTAGCGCGCACAGAGTTGCGCGTTACCGATGAGGATGATCGAAGGGAGATTCGGATTGTTGCGGCGACGCCGCTGAACCGTGGCCAGCGCCGCCAGTTCATGGCCGATCATCAGGCCGGACAGATAATCCGCCTGCGCGGTCGGGCTGAGTTCGCCGGTCAGACCCAGGGTACGGGCGCTGAACAACGTCGACAGCACGCCGAGTTCACCGTCCGCCGACTGCGCAACCTGCACGCCCCGGTCAAACGCCAGAGCATCGAACGCCGCGCCTTGCTTCAGGGTCCGGCCGAGAATGCTGTGCTCGCTGAGTACAGCGAACACTTCGCCAGTCATGAACGTGTCGAAATGAGTGATGCAGCCATCGACCACGTCGACCCATTTCGAGTGGCTGCCCGGCAGGCCGATCAACAGATCGGCACCCGCCTCAATCGGCAGATTCTGCAGCACACCGAGCACTTGGGTTTCTTCGCCACGCATCACATTCGGCAGACGCGAACGCTGAATCACACCCGGCACGATATGCACGAGAGTGCCGCGCAGACTGACAACTGTTTGTAGGGAGTTTCCGAGATTGGCGACGTTCGCCGGCGTCTCGCAGTAGGCCGCTTCACGCCAGCCCTGTGCGCTGCCAACCATGCCGCAGGCAATCACCGGCAGATCCGGCTGCGCATCGAGCCAGTCGCCGCACGCCTCGTCAAAGGCCAATTCAAAACCATCGGTGCATTCGCGACCGTTGATGATTCGCGGGGTCTTGGGCAATTGCATGATCCCGGACGACAGCGCGCGCTGCTCCAGCACCACACCGCCCGCCGCGAGTTTGTAAGCACGTAATGAGGTCGTCCCCCAGTCGAGCGCGATCAATTGCGCCAGCATCGCTTCACCTGTTTTGTTTTTGGCAGTGAGTGCGACGGACTATAGCCCTCCCGGAAGGGAAATCTCAATATGTAATTTTACATCCCATATTATGGGACGGAATCAGTCCGTTTTGTCCAGCGCTGAACGACATCCAGATTGTTGTCGATCAGGATCCTCACTGTTTCGTACTCGCTGGATCCCACCTCATGTGTGCGGCCCTTGTCGTCAGTTACTCCGGGCTCCCGGCGTCCGTCAGCGCGAATAATGGTGTACGCCGCGAAGGGCGCCGGGTTTTCCTCTGAACCTGAAACAACCTTCAGCTTCGTGTTGTTCGGCGCAAACGAGGCCAGCATGCCGGTATAGGGCACGTCGCTACAGAGTCCGAGGCTGTCAATCTGGTCATAGCCGAGCGTCAGGTCATAGCGCCAGCGCACGATGCACACTGAGGCAAAAGGCAGCAACGACCTTGGTTGGTCGGGCTGTTTGAGCGAAATACGCGCGGGTGCCACGCGCGGATGTTCTATTGCGGCAATGAACCGCGACGTGGGCATGTACATGACTTTCGAGTAATACGCCACGAACGGGAACGCGGTGATCACCACCTTGCACGGAATGTATTCCTGCGGTTTGAGGATCTGCACCAACTCAACCGGTCGGATGTGGTTACGGCCGTCATTGACAGCGTGATTCTCGACACTGATATTCGCGAACATCTCATAGCGACGATCGCCTTCGATCACGCGCATGCCGCTGACGATTCCCGAGGCTTCCAGAACGATTTCATGTTCGATGGAAAAATCCGCATCGCCATTCAACGAGCAATGGATCCAGGTACCAATCTGCCCTCGTCGCCCATGATCCTCATACAGGTCAATGAGGTTTCGGTCTGAGGTGAAACGCAGGTCGTAAGAGGAAGATATCTCGTGATTGATCGAGACAAATTCAAGCCTGGCGGGTGGGACATTGAGGTGCAGGCAAGATGAACACAATAAAAAACCGGCAATCAATAAAACCTTGTAGATTTTTCGATTCATTAGCGGTGTTCCTCCTGAATCACACACGGTTGCAACTGTTGAAATGAATATTCAAGATCACCCGCCGAATACAAAGTTTGATCCCGAAACAATAATTCGGCTTATTTATCCAAAGCACAAAACAACTGACTCATCACTCCAAGCCATCGATTTCTTTTAAAAAATCTTTGGAAGGAATACGCATAAATTCCGAAAAGTAGGTTTTATATTTTGTTGTATGCACTCTGAATGTACACACAACGAAATCATTCGCCATTAAAGCTCCGCGCAACCCATTACCATCAAGAATACGCTCCTTACCCTGCACTTCGCCGGTCTCTTTAAAAATAACTCTGGCGATATACTTTCCTTTCGACGGGTTTTCACTCACCTCAACGATACCGTTGCCGTAGAGCTTCTGATAATGGCCTATAGAAAAATCCAGATCAGCACCCAAGGTGCAAACCAGTTCCTCGCCAATTTTAGACTGGAACAACCCCAACAAATCGGTATGACTTGAGAAACCAATGAAGAACGAACTTCCACTCGAGCTAAGTGAAACCGCTCTGTAATCAAGAGCGGCAATTGGCCTGCCATGATTCGAGGAACATGAGCAACAAAACAATAGGGCAAGCGTCAACAAAAATCTATTCAAAGTCTATTTCTCCCTTAGATAGCCAAGTATAGAGTCTGCCAACAGCTGGCGAGCGGACTTACCCCCATCCAGTTTTTTATCGAACATGACATCCGCATCTGCGTGATTGACATCAACTCGGCCACTGACATCAGGACCTGAAGTTATTTCCCATTGCTCACCAAAGTCCGCGACAGTATCAGATATGTCTCGATTCTTGATTTTATCCGCACGGATATTTACCCAGAACCCCGCCTTTGGTTCAGGTTTTCGCCTATAAATGGTTGAAATACCATATACGATCTTTCCCTGCCCCACGGGATCTATCGTTATCAGCATTTTGACCTTATAACCCTTATCGGTCAAAACACTGGAGAGGTGTGCGCCGTTCCAACCGCCCAAACTGTGTCCTATGATATAAACAGGCGTGGATTTTTCAGGAACTTCAACCAATACATTTTTGGCCAGGTCCTCATCGGTCAGGAATTTATTATAAGCCAGTGCTTTCATGTCGCACTTCGACAAATAGCACAGCGCTGCAGCATCAGCCTCTACTTTAGTTCGAACATGACTCACGTTCCAGTTCGGCCCACTGAGGTAGTAACTTTCCTGGTCTCCCGCACCACCGACAAACAAAATGAAGACTTTCTTCATGCTGATCGCAATGATTTTGGCGCACTTATCTTCTGGCTTGGTTAATTCAACGCTCCCCGCGTCTCTTTTAGCCAAAGGTTCCAGGCTCGCCGCATTCTCTCCTGCCATATCAGTCACTCAACAAATAATTTAATAGTTTCAGGTAAATGCGAGCTGACGGTATGGGTAAATCCCGACGCATCGGTAACGCCATGTTCTTCACTGCCGTTACCGCGCTGAATCGTGTAGGGGTGATAAGGCACAGGCTCTCCAGTTGCCTCATTCACTACTTGCAACCTGTCCGTAAAATGCACCGGCATCGGCAACAACCCGCTAAACGCCGCCCCTCCACCACTCTGGCCAATGATCACCGTCCCCGAACCACCCACCACGACATTGCCGTGGCCGCCGGTGCTGTCGAGCGTCGCGGCATTCAAGCCGTTGATGAAAACGGTGCCGGAAACGGCTCCGGTAATCGGGCTGCCACACGCCGATTTATCGGTCATGCGCGCAGCGGCGAGGCCGTCGAAAAAGACGTCGGGCGAGCCGGAAACAATCGGGTTGGTGCCATGCCCTGGCAGTGGGCAGGCGGTCGGGTCGGTGACGCGTGCAGCGGGTTTACCACTCAATTCAAAGCTCCTTGCTTCAGGGGTTCCGGGTGCGGCTGATGAATATCGATGTCGGTCGCGGCGAAGCGCCAGCGGTTGTCGACGGGGTCGAACAGGACGTGGCAATGCTCACGGCTGTCGGGTGATGCGGCGGTTTGCAGGTGTCGCCAGGCTTCGTCGGTTTGCCAGGCCAGTTCAGCCGGCGAGGCGTCGTCGAGTTCGTTGAGCCAGGCGTTGTAGTTGCGCAGGTGATTACGCTCATAAGTCGATTGCAGCAGTTCGGCCATTTGTGCGCCGAGGTCGAGATGATGCTGGGCCGTCCACTGGCCGATCTCGGAATAGACGTACCAGCCCATCGGCATCAACCCGCCGTCCTTGAGCAGCGAATACCCGGCAGGGGAGACAAAACCGCAACAGACGTGCAGTGTCAGCCAGCCTTGATGGGCATCGATAAACGCCGTCGGATCGAAGGTGCGCAGCGCTATCACGCGGTAATCGGCGAGCCCGGCACTGCGCGTCATCAACTCGGCATCAAGGCGTGACACGAACGCACGAATGGCAGTGCCGCCCGTGCTGTTCGTCGTACAGAGAATGTCGACCGGTTGGCGCTGGGGGTTGTCGCTCGAGCCTGAGTTTTTCACCAGGCCATACAGACGCATTGTCGCCCGTAGTCCGCTCATCGCCGGTCACTCGTTGACGCAGCGAAGGCTCCACGGGCGTGGAGAAGTTGTGCCAGAGGCATTGCAGGTGTCGTCCGTGAGCGCGCAAAAATGGCGCGTAGAATGCCGGACTAGAGCGCTGGCGACAATCGAATTAGTACTGGATTGCCATCATTGTTTTCAGCCCTCGGCAAACTCGCGCAGGACCTGGCCATCCATACGGTAGCGCACCCACTCTTCCTGCGGTTGCGCGCCGAGGGATTTGTAGAATTCGATGGCCGGCGTGTTCCAGTCGAGCACGCTCCATTCGAAGCGGCCGCAGTCGTTGTCGCAGGCGATTTTCGCCAAGTGCCGCAGCAAGGTTTTGCCGGCGCCGCCGCCACGTTGTTCGGGGGTGATGTAGAGGTCTTCGAGATACAGGCAGTTGCTGCCGAGCCAGGTCGAGTAGCTGAAGAAGAACACCGCGAAACCGATGGGCAGACCATCGCGCAGGCAGATCAAACCGTGGGCGGTGGCGCCTTCGCCGAACAGGCTGCGTTCGATGTCGGCAACGCTGGCGATGACTTCGTGGCGGGCCTTTTCGAAATCGGCGAGTTCAGTGATGAAGGCGAGGGTTTGCGGGGCATCGCTGGGGGTCGCCGGGCGGGTTTCGATCGTCATTGACGGGCCTTGTCGGAAAAGGGAAACGCCATACTAAGGCGGTAAGCGGCGCTCGTCACATGGCAAAACACACACTACCCTGCGCAATGTTGCAAACACTGCAGTTACCTGTGGGAGCGAGCCTGCTCGCGAATGCGGACTGTCAGTGACATTGCGGTGAATGATACTGCCTCTTCGCGAGCAGGCTCGCTCCCACAAGAACTGGGACAATCTGAAAGGATGCTTATGAACCTTGAGCTTTTTACACCCGTGGAGGCACTGGCAGCAGAGTTGCTGCCCCACGCTCTGGAACCGTCCGACGACGGCGCCCACGACCTCGCGCACCTTCAGCGGGTCTGGCACAACGTGCGTACGCTGCATACAGAAGAAGGCGGTGATCTGGAGGTTCTGCTCGCTGCGGTGCTCCTGCACGATTGCGTGGCTGTCGAGAAAAACTCGCCACTGCGCGCGCAAGCCTCGCGTCTGGCGGCAGAAAAGGCTTCATCGGTGCTCGCCGATCTGAACTGGCCCGAAGAAAAAATCACGGCCGTCGCCCACGCCATCGAAGCCCACAGTTTCTCCGCCAACATCACCCCGCTCACCCTCGAAGCCAAGATCGTCCAGGACGCCGACCGCCTCGACTCACTCGGCATGCTCGGCGTCGCCCGTACGTTCTATATCGCCGGGCGCATGGGCTCGGCGTTGTACGACCCGCAGGATCCCGAAGCGAAACAGCGCGACTACGACGACAAACGTTTTTGCCTCGATCACTTCCAGACCAAGCTGCTGCACCTCGCCGACGGTTTCCAGACAGACGCTGGCCGGCGTCTGGCGCAGGTCCGTCATCAACGCCTGAAAGGTTTCATGGAACAATTCAAGGAAGAGATCGGCATCGCCTGAGGGTTACTCCGGCGCGCAGCGATCCTGACTTCGCCAACCTCAGACCTAATCCGCCGGCCCGCCGTGTTAAACAGATGACGCTGAATTTTTCCGGTCAAGGAACCGCGTCATGTCGCAAGCAACACCCACGGTATCGAGCAAGCTGTTCGGCCTGTTCTGCCTCGCCAGTTATCTGTTGTCGCTGTCGTATGGTTCGACGTTTTTGCTGTCGCTGCTGATCGGTTCGCGCGGTGGCAATGAACACGATGCCGGCAGTGTGATTTCGGCGGCGATGGTCAGTACGTTTGTCGCGGTGCTGGTGTCCGGGCATTTGTCGGACTGGCTCGGGGCGGCGCGTTCGATTGCGCTGTTCGGGTTGTTGCTGGTGACGGCGAGCCTGGGTTTTGCGCTGACGCCGGGGTTCGGTCATTTACTGCTGTTTTTCGGTTTGTTGTTGGGATTGGGCTGGGGCGTTTTTTACACCTTGGGGCCGATTATCGTTGCCAGTCTGGTGACGCCGGCGCAGCGGGCCAAATATTTCGCCTTGCTGTCCGGCAGCATGATGACCGGCATCGGCAGCGGGCCATTACTGGGTCGTGCGGCGAGTGCATTGGGGTTGCCGGTGACCTCGGCATTTTATCTGGCGGCGCTGGCAAGCCTGATCGGGGTGCTGCTGTTCTGGCAGCTTGGCGCAAAACTGAAAAGTACCCAAGCCACAACCGCTGCAAGAATCACCTGGCAGACGACCACTCAAGTGCTCGGTTCACGCGCCCTGTTTCCGATCATCATGGTCGGTCTCGGCGGCTGCGTATTCGGTGGCCTGTCGAGTTTTCAGACAAGTTATGCCGCCGCCCTTTCGCTGGATTATTCGTTGTTCTTTCTCGGCTTCATGAGTGCCGCGATCAGCAGTCGGATGCTGATCTCGGGATATGTCGTCAAGCGTGATCCATTACGCGCATCGTGCCTGCTGTCGGGACTGATGCTGGGTTCGATTGTGCTGTTCGCGTTCGGTGTGCACAGCGGATTCAGCTATCTGTTGGCGGCGCTGATGCTCGGCGTCGGTTATGGCCTGACGTATTCGGTAATCAATGGCCTCGCCGCCAACGAAGCACCGGCCGGCACCACATCGCAGGCGTTGTTGCTGTTCAGTCTTTCGTACTTCATCGGTGTATTTGGTTTCCCGCTATTGGCCGGGAAAATCATCGTCGAGCACGGCATGAGCACGCTGCTTTTGACGGTATTGCTCGTCGCGTTGGCCAACTGGCTGATCACCCTTGGTCGCTTGCTCTGGCGCCGAATCAACGCCAAAACCGCAGCGACGATCCAGACCGTTCGTCGTTCATCAGGCACCAATCCAATCCGAGGGCAGACCAACGACAGGTAAGGATTCCAATCACTGGAGAAGCCCTATGATCCCGTCAAGGTTGACCGCTTTCGTATTCAGCGCCCTGCTCTGCCCTGCGGTTTTCGCCGCATCTGCCACCGCTGCGGGCACCGGCCCTACCGACCCTACCCCACCCCGCGCACCCGCCATCAACAGTGCCCCCGGCATGAACACTGATGGCTCGGGCGTGCCGTTGATCAATCAGCCTCCCGCCACCGGCACCGATCCGCGCACTCAGGGCAGTGACCCGGGTCGTCAGGGCGGCATGAACACTCCCGATGCCCCCGCCACGCCAGACAACGCGGGCCCCGGCGTCGGCTCGAAAACCACCACTGGTGGCTCCGGTTCCGAAGGATCCGGTCAGTAGTTCGCCGACGCGAGCGTCCTGTTCACATCCACGAAGAGGTAACCATGAACGTCGATAAAAACCTGGAAAGAGAAGTCCTCACCCGCCTGCTGCATGCTCATCCGAGTGGTCTGGGCAAGGAGGTGCTGGACAATTACCGGGGCGAGAAGGTTGTGGCCAGCGCCCTCGCCGCTTTGCAGGATCGTGGACTGATTCACCACGGGCATGTGACCTGCAACGAGGCTGGCGAACATTCGTTGAACCTGCCGATCAAGCTCAGTGCAGCCGGCGTTGAAGCGGCACGCAAGCTGGATAGCTGAGCGATATGATCGTGTGATCGTGTGATCGTGTGATCGCTAATCATGCAGGAGCTGCAATTGGCTGCGATCTTTGCTTTTAGAAGATCAAAAGATCGCAGCCTTCGGCAGCTCCTACATTGGATCTGAGGCGAACATAAATCCCCTGTGGGAGCGAGCCTGCTCGCGAAAGCGGTAGATCAGGCGCCGCCGGAATCGAGGATAAACGCATCCACCTCAGCCGCTCCCGGCGAAGTCGCCGGCCCCCAGCGCGTCACCGCAATAGCCGCTGCCGCATTCGCCCGCCGCGCCGCTTCATGGGCAGACAAACCCTGCGCCAATCCGGCAATAAACACCCCTGCATGGGCATCACCGGCGCCATTGCTGTCCACGGCTTTCACCGCAAACCCCGGCACATGCCGACGCTCATCGCGCTGATGAATCCAGCAGCCCTGCGGCCCGTCGCGGACCACCATCAGCACTTCATTGGGTAGATGTTCAGCGAGACGATCCAACGCCACGCCAATATCCTCAGCCCCGGTAAACCGCAGCGCCTCGACACTGTTGCTGGTCCACACATCAATGCGTGGCAGCAGCGCTTGCATCATCGGCGAGTCGGGCGATTCCACCAACGGGCCCGGATCGAAAACCACGTTGATCGCGTCCGGTAACGCCAACGTCCAGTCGAGCAACGCTTGCGCTTTACCCTCGTGCAACAGGCTGTAGCCGCTGAGATAAACATAATCGCCCGCCACAACCGCAACGCTGTTCAGATCCTCTTCGGTCACCTCACCTTCAGCGCCGATATAGGAAATGAAACTGCGCTCCGCCGACGCATCGGTCAGCGCCACACACAAACCGGTGTCTTTCTGCGCGGGTTCGGTGATGCCGATGTGAATCCCCTCGGCGTTCATCGCCTGGCGCGCCAGATCGCCGAAACGTCCGGTGCCATGCCGGCCAAGATAAACCACCGGCAAACCATTACGCACCGCCGCCGCCATCACATTGAACCCGCCGCCCGCTTCAAAACCGGCCGACTGCGCCAGCACGTCACCGCCAATCTGCGGCAGCTTATCCACGGCCATGACCAGGTCGATGATGACCTGGCCGGTGTGCAACATCTTAGGCATGAGCATTCTCGGTTTGCGCGGCGCGGCGATCTTTCGCCCCGCCGAGGACGAAGTAAATGCCACCAGCGACGACGAAGGTCACGATCCAGCCGAGGCCGTTGTGGCCCAGCCACGAGTCGGACAGGAAGCCCTTGAACCAGACGTTCTCGGCAGTGGTGCCGATGGTGGTGAAACTGAAGCCGAGGACGATGGCAATCGCCCACGCGCCGAATGCGCGCCATTCGATGCCGCCGCGATACCAGTAGGCACTGCTCGGGCTGACGTCGAGCAGGTCTGTCGGGCTGTAGTAGTGACGGTGAATCAGGTCGACCACAAAGATCCCGACCCATGCGGTGATCGGCACCGCCAGCAACGAAATGAAAGTAATGAACGGCCCGTAGAAGCTGTCCGCAATCAGCATGAAGTAGATCGAGCCGGCGAAGATCGCGACGATATCGACCACCACCGCGTAGACGCGCTTGACCTTCAGGCCGAGGGTCAGCGTGGTCAGACCGGCGGAGTACACCGACAGGTTGTTCGACAGCAGCAGGCCACCGAATGCGGTGATCAGGTACGGCACCGCCATCCAGGTTGGCAGCATGTCGCGGATCGCCACGATCGGGTCAGTCGCCGACGCCAGGTCGTTGTTGCCCACCGAGAGCAAACCGCCGAGGGTGATCAACAGCACCAGCGGAATACCCGCACCAAACGCGGCAGACGCGACCAGACGCACAGCCTTGACGCTGCGATGCTGGTAGCGCGACATGTCGGCGCCAGCGTTGGCCCAACCGATACCGGTACCGGCGGCCATGGTGCCGATGCCGATGATCATTGCGCTCATCGGTGCGGGCGTGGCGTTGAACACCGCGCTCCAGTCGATGGTTGCGCAGAGGAAGCCACCAACAAGGATGTTCAGCGCGCCGAACACGTAGGTCGCCCACTTCTGGATCACCAGCAAGGTCGCGTGGCCGAGGCCGGACACCGACAGGGTCAGCAGCACAAAAATCGCGATGAAGATCAGCGTCAATACCGGTGCGCTTTTCGCTTCGACCGGTGAGCCGAACAGGATCGAACACAACGACAGCAGCACGAACGCGGCGGTGGTTGTATTGACGGTTTCCCAGCCCAGACGCGACATCAGCGAGACCAGCGTCGGGCCGATATTGCCGCGCACGCCGAAGATCGCTCGCGACAAGGTCAGGCTCGGCGCGCGGCCACGGCGACCGGCAATCGAGATGATTCCGACTACCGCAAACGAACCGGCAGCGCCGATGATCGCGACGATGATTGCCTGCCAGATCGCCAGCCCGCGAAACGCCACCAGCGTGGCGCCCAGCGGCAGACCGAGGATGGAAATGTTGGCGGCGAACCAGACCCAGAACAGCTGCAGCGGGTGGCCGTTGCACTCGGCTTCCGGCACCGGTTCGATGCCGCGGGTTTCCAGTTGCCCGGCGCTTTGCCCGGCGTTTGATGAACTCATGAAGGTGCTCCTGTTTGCCTTTTTTGTGGTTGTGGCAATTGATGCAAAACGACAAGACATCGCGGCCGTCCTCGGCCTGTCTGTGCGATCCATTGCGGGTGAATATTCGATTATGCGGTGCGCCTATCGCTGGCAAGCCAGCTCCCACAGGGATCAGGGTGTACACAAATGTGTGTTCACAGCAAAAACCTGTGGGAGCTGGCTTGCCAGCGATGGCGTCAGTTCACTCAGCGCAAGGCCAACAGCCCCTGCACCAACGGTTCAAGCTGCAGATGATTAACGGCCTTCACCGTATCAATCATCTCGGCAGGCCAACTCTCAAGGCCCAGGCAGGCCCCAAGCATTGCACCGAGAATCGCCGCGATGGTGTCAGTGTCGCCGCCCAGACTGGCAGCCATGCACAGCGCATCAAACGCGCTCATTTCACCGACCGCGACTTGCTGCGCCAGTGCAAACGAGACCACCACCGATTCCTGCGACGCCACAGATGTGCCGATCACGTCGTAAAGCAAATCGGCGAGCAGGGCCTTGTCACTATCGACGCTGATGCTGCGTGCCCAACTGATGCGTGACGCGATACGTCCACCGGCGACCCAGTGGCCGTGCTTTTCCGCTTGCTGAGCGATTTGCTGACCGAGGTTCAACGCCTCGCCCAGATCCATGCCGTTGATGCCCGCAGACACCACCGCCGCCACCGCCGCCGCGCTGGAAATCCCCAGCGTGGTGTTGTGAGTCACTTGGCAGGCCTGCACTACCGCCGCAATAAAACGCTCAGAGTCGGTCACGTCTGACGCAATTCCCACCGGGGTAATACGCATCGCCGCGCCGTTGGTGGTGCCATAGCGTCCGGCCTCTTCCGGCGAATGCCCGGCAAGGATCATTTCGATCGCGCGCTTGGTCGACGGCCCAAGCAAATCCTGCGAGCCCTTGGCCTGCATCTCGGCTTCCCACTCGATCAAACGTTGCGCGAGGATCGCCGGCTCGATGCGGCCCTTGCCTTCGACCAGCAACTCGCCGACCAGGATTGCCTGTTCGGTGTCATCGGTGATCGAGCCTTTGGGCATGTTCGCGGCAATCGGTTGCAACGGACCGGCGTCCTGCAAATCAGTGATCTTGCCGAAGCGGGTCTGGATGGTTTCGCGGTTCAGCGATTGCGTCGGCATGCCAAGCGCATCACCGAGGGCCAGGCCATAAAACGCACCGAGGGCACGGTTGAGCGCGGTCATTTCGATTCTCCAAATTGCAGGTGCAGACGAAAATGCACCGGGTCGAGCAGGCTTTCGACCAGCTCCATGAAACGGTTCTGGCGGTCGTAGGTGGTGCGCAGGGCTTTGAGGAACACCGTGCCTTCCGGGCGTCCGAGCAGTTCAGCGTCGACGGCGTTCAACGGTTCGGCGCCGATCCATTGATCACCGCGCTCGCCGATGTAGCCGTAAGCGGCCAGGGTGATGGTCAGGGAATTGTCGATCAGACCGACGCGCGGCAGGCTCTCCAGGCCGCCGGTAGCCGGCATCAAAGAACGTTCAAGGGACACCAGCGTGCCTTCGGTGGAACGGCGACGACGGTCGAGGGTGATGAATTGATCGGTGCCGAAACGCGCCATGAGATCGGGCCGGGTCACGGCTTCCAGACGCAACACTTCGGTATTGATCATCGCGCCGCTGTCGGCCAAGGCCTGCGCCCAGCCACTGCGTTGGTCGAGGGCGACACCATCGAAGGTGACGATCGAGCCGACGCCGCTTTGCGTGGCGATGTAGTTCCGCCGTTTCAGTTCGGCCAGCGCTTCGCGCAGCGTGCCTCGGCTGACCTGGAATTCTTGAGCCAACTGATGCTCGCCGGGCAACAGAAAGCCGTCCTCCATGAGGCCGCTTTCGATGCGCCGGACGAGTTCGTCGACCACCCGTTGTTTCTTGTCAAATCGTACCTGTCTAATCATGTACAAATTGATACCCGAAACAAGCGTGGGCGGGCAAGGGATATTTAGGGAGAGTGACGAAAGGCGGGAGAATCAAAAGCCCCTCACCCTAGCCCTCTCCCGGAGGGAGAGGGGACTGAATGGGGGATATTTGGGATATACATCGACCTGAAAGTGCTTTACCGAATCCACAATCGACCTGAAAGCGCCTTGCTGAATCCATAATCGACACAATCTTTCAGGTCGATGTATCACGCAAGACCACTCGGTCGGCCCCCTCTCCCCCAGGGAGAGGGCTGGGGTGAGGGGCTCTTGATTCTAGCGTTGCTTCAGTCGGTCAATCACCACAGCCAACAGAAGGATCGAACCACGAATCACATACTGATAAAACGTGTCGATATTCTTCAGGTTCATCGCATTCTCAATGATCGCCAAAATCAACACCCCGGCAATCACATGCCGAATCATGCCGATCCCGCCGCTCAACGACACCCCGCCCAGCACGCAAGCCGAGATCACCGTCAGTTCAAAACCCTGACCAATCATCGGCTGCCCGGAGGTCATCCGCGACGCCAGAATCACACCCGCCAGCGCACCGATCACACCGTGCACGGCAAAGATAATGATCTTGGTCCGGTCAACGTTGACGCCCGCGAGCAACGCCGCTTCCTGGTTGCCACCGATGGCCATGGTGTTACGCCCGTAGGTGGTGTAATTCAGCAGCCAGCCAAAAAACAGAAAGCAGACGATGGTGATCAGAATCGGCACCGGCACGCCGAACAACTGGCCATTGCCGAAAACGAAGAACGATTCCTGCGACACGCCCACCGCTTTGCCGTTGGCAAAAATGTACGCCAGACCGCGAACAATCTGCATGGTCGCCAACGTGGTGATCAATGCATTGACGCGCAACTTGGCAATCACAACCCCGTTGAACAGCCCGACAATCAGGCCCACCCCCACCGCCGCCCGGCCCCCGAGAAGCGCGCTGTTGGTGCCACGCATCCCCACCGCCGCGACCACGCCGGCGCAGGCAATCACCGAGCCCACCGACAAGTCGAAGTGCCCCGATGCCAGGCAGTACAACATGGTGCACGCGGCAATCCCGGTGGTGGAAATCGCCAGACCCAGACCACGCATGTTCAGCGGCGAAAGGAAGTTGTCGATCAGCAGCGTACAGGCAACGAAAATGCCCACAGCCGCCAGCAGCATGACCCAGTCATCGAGGAAGCGACGCATGTCCAGAGGTTTGCGTTCTTTGGGCAGGGTTTCGTTTTGGGTTGTCATCATAGTCACCTCTCAGTTCGCCACGCCGTCAGCGCGGTGGCGCGGCAAAGCCAGTTGCAGCAGGTTGGATTCATTGGCCTGGTCGCGGCTGATTTCGCCGCGCAGGGCGCCTTCGCAGAGCACCAGAATGCGGTCGGAAATACCCATCACTTCCATCAGATCGCTGGACACCACGATCACCGAAATGCCGTCGGCGGCGAGGTTATGGATGATCTGGTAGATCTCGGCCTTGGCGCCGATGTCGATACCGCGCGTCGGCTCGTCGAGCAGCAAGACCTTCATCGGCATCGACAGCCAGCGACCGAGAATGGCCTTCTGCTGATTGCCACCGGAAAGGAATTTGATCTGCTGGCCGGCATGCGGGGTTTTCACTTTCAGGGCTTTGATCTGTTTGTCGGCATTGCCCTTTTCCCACAGACCGCGAATCAGGCAACCGAGCCCCGAATGAGCACCACGTGCGCTGATGTTGATGTTCTCGGCGACGCTGGCCAGCGGGATGATGCCTTCCTTCTTGCGATCCTCCGGACAGAGCAAAATGCCCGCCGCAATTGCATCACGCGGTGAGCGCAACTTCAGTTCGTGGCCGCGCAGTTCGAGGCGTCCGGCGGTGTTGCGCTCAAGACCACTGAGCAGGCGGAACAGTTCGGTGCGCCCTGCCCCGACCAGTCCGAACAGGCCAAGAATTTCGCCTTTGTGCGCGTCGAAACTGATCGGCTCGCGCAGGCCCGGGCCGAGCAAACCGTCGACCTTCAGCGCGACGGCGCCGCGCGGACGATGGCGGTAATCGTAGATATCCTGAATGTCGCGCCCGACCATGCAGGTCACCAGTTGATCGTGGCTCAACTGGCTCATGTCGTCGAAAGTGCGCACGTAGCGACCGTCCTTGAACACCGTCACCGCGTCGCAAATGCGGAACACTTCTTCCATGCGGTGCGAGACGTAGAGCACGACTTTGCCCTCGTCACGCAGACGGCCGATGATCGCCATCAAACGGTCGATCTCGCGGGCCGAGAGGCTGCTGGTCGGTTCGTCGAAGGCAATCACATGGGCGCCGCGTGACAGCGCTTTGGCGATTTCGACCAATTGCCGCTGGCCGAGGGACAGGCGTCCGACCTTGGTCTGCGGATCGATCTCGTCGGCCAGGCCTTTCAGGCAATTCAAGGCTTGTTGGCGCAGCGTGCCGCGATTGATCAAACCGAAACTGGCCGGCAGATGGCCAAGAAACAGGTTCTCGGCGACAGTCATTTCCGGCACCAGATGCAATTCCTGGTGAATCACCGCGACGCCACTGCCGATGCTGTCGGCGGTCGACTTGAACGCCATGGTCTGCTCGCCGATCTGCAACTCGCCGCTGCTCGGGATGTAAGCGCCGCCGAGGATTTTCAGCAGGGTCGATTTGCCGGCGCCGTTCTCGCCCATCAAGGCATGAACCTGCCCCGGATGCGCGACGAAACTGATAGCGTCCAGCGCTTTCACGCCGGGAAAGGTTTTGCCGATCCCGTTGAAACGCAGGCTGCCGCTGGCGCTGTGTTGTGCTTGTGTCTGTACTTGCGCATGCATAAAGCCACCTCTTCACACCGAAAAACGGCCCGGCTGCCCGGGCCGTCGCTACGTCAGTTCCACAAGCCGATTTTTTCCAGCTCTTGCTTGAAGTTCTCGCGGGTGATCAGGGTGACGTCGTCCATCGCGGTGTACTTCGGTGGCTCTTTACCGGTGGTGACCCACTCGTACATCATCTCGGCGGTTTTGTAGCCTTCGATGTGCGGGCTTGGCAGCATCGAACCGAAGAAGCCACTGTTGGGCTTTTTCAGTTCGCCGATGGCGTCGGTACCGTTGATGCCGATGCCGATCACGTTGGCCGCAGCAAACCCGGCGGCTTCGGTGGCGCGCACGCCGCCGAGCACGGTGTTGTCGTTCATGCCGCCGATGATCAGGTTTTTCGCCGCGCTCGGCAGTTTCACCAGCGCCGAGTTGGTGGCGTCCATGCTGCCCGGTACGTCGAGGGTTTTCAGCGCGGCGAAGAGGATGTGATCCTTCGGCATGCCGGCGTCTTCAAGGGATTTCACCGAGCCGTCGGTGCGCTTCTTGCCGGTGTCGAGTTCGTTGTAGGTGTTGACCACCGCGTAGGTGTCTTTCCAGTCCCAGTTGCGTTTTTTCGCTTCGGCAACCATGGCGTTGCCCTGCTTCTGGCCGACTTCGAATGCCGCCATGCCGAGGTACGGCACGTCTTCCATGAACTTGCCGTTGGCGTCGACGAAACGGTCGTCGACGGCAATCACTTTCAGGTCATTGAGTTTGGCTTTGGCCATGATCGCCGGGCCGAGCGATACATCCGGCGGGCAAATCACAAAACCCTTGGCGCCGTTGGCGGCGAGGCTGTCGATGGCCGACAGGGTTTTCTCGCCATCCGGCACGGCGATCTTGATCAGTTCAAAACCCTTGTCCTTGGCGGCTTTCTCGGCGAAGGCCCACTCGGTCTGGAACCACGGTTCTTCCGCCTGTTTGACCAGGAAACCGATTTTCACGGTGTCGGCAGCGAGCAGCGCACTGCTCAGGCTGAACGCGGTAACCGCCAGGGCGGTACTGCACAGGGTACGAATCCCGAAACGACGTTTCATAAGCTGACTCCTTGTTATTTTTTTGAGCAAATTTTGAAAAGCGTTAAAGCGTGTTCCTGCAAAGCCTGTTGAAAATAGTCATATCGTATGATGATTGAATTTCAAGCGGACTCATCCGCATAAAACCCGATCAATCAGTCGTGGTACATCACCGAGCGCCCACCATCGATGGTGATGCATGACGCGTTGATGAACGGCGCTTCGTCGCTGGCCAGGAACACCGCGGTCATCGCCACTTCAAGCGGCTGGCCGATACGTTTCGGCGGGTGCAGATCAAACGCGCGCTGACGTTCAGCGTGCGGATCGGCGAAACCGTTCCAGTAATCGACGTTCAGTTGCGTTTCGATATAGCCGGGTGCGATGGCGTTCACGCGGATGCCCTTCGCGGCGTACTCGATGCCGAGGGCACGGGTCAGGCCGAGCAAACCGTGTTTCGCCACCGGGTACGGGAAGCAGCCGGGAATGATGTGGCTGGAATGGGTCGAGGCAATGTTGATGATGCTGCCGACGCCCTGCTCGATCATCTGCGGCAGCACCGCTTTGCAACCGAACCAGGCGCCATCGAGGTCGATGGCGAAGCAGCGATGCCAGTCTTCTTCGGTCATTTCCAAAGGATCACGGAAGACGTTGACCCCGGCGCAGTTGACCAGCACGTCAATGCGCCCGTGCAACTCAACGGCGCGTTTGGCCATGGCGTGCAAATCGTGCTGACGCGAGACATCCGCCTTCAGCGCCTGCACATCAGAGCCCTGGTCGCGCCAGTGCGCGGCCACCTGCTCGACCTTTTCGGCCTGAATATCGCTGATCACCAGTTTCGCTTGCTGCGAGGCAAACGCAGCGACGATGGCTTCACCGATGCCTTGCGCAGCACCGGTCAGCAGCACGACCTTGTTTTTCAGACGCTCGCCCTTCGGCGGTGCGGGCACCGGCGGCAGGGAAAGAGGTTCAGCCATGGAACAGGACTCCTGTTTCGCGAGCACAAAAAAACCGGGCATCTGCCGATGTCCGGTCTGGAAGGCGGTTGGAACGAAACAGGCAGGCGCGGCTGACGGCATCGAGCCGTTGCGAGACGCGGACTCCACACGGGAGTGCGATAGACATTCGCTGCATCACTTCACCTGTTTTGTTCTTTTTAAGTGTGAGTGCGTGTTACTGCTGGAGCCGACTATAAACCCGACTGCCAAATAATCTCAATATATAATTTTGCATCCCATATTTTGGGATTTAGTTTGCAAACCGTGTACAGAGTTTTCCTGCAACATCAACGCGCATCGACAGCACCGCGCCATCCAGTGGATGGTTGTGCGGACTCTGGGCGCTGGTGATGAACAGGGTTTTCAGGTCTTCACCGCCGAACACACAACTGGTCGGGCGGCTGATCGGCAGGTCGATTTTGCGCTCGACTTTGCCATCCGGTGTCAGCCGCAGCAGGCAACTGCCGTCCCAACGCGCATTCCAGATGTAGCCTTCGGCGTCCATTGCCGAACCATCCGGCCCGCCCTGCTGGTCAGGGCCGTACCAGGTTTCAGCCGCACCGAGGTTGCCGTCGGTGTGAATGAAATAGCGGTGCAGCGTGCTGTCGAGGCTGTCGCCGAACAGCACTGTTGTGCCGTCATCGCTCCACAGCAGCGTGTTGGGAATCCCCAGATTACGCAGTAAGGGTGTAACGCGTTTATCCGGATCGATGCGGAACAAACCACCGGAGCGCCGAATGATCGGCAGATCTTCCCCCTGCTCGCCGATGTTGTTTTGCATGGTGCCGAGCCACAGGCGACCTTGACCATCGCAACGCGCTTCGTTGGGGCGATTGCCTGGCTGCGGATCGGCGACGCAGAACAACGTCAGGCGTGGCTCGAGGCCGGGAGAATCGAGGTCGAGACGGTAGACGCCGCTGCTCAGGGTCACCAGTGCATCGCCGCTGGCACAGGGGATGAACGCGGAAACGTGTTCGGGCATTTGCCAGATCTGCACGTTCTGGCCAATTAGGCGCAGGGCCTGTTTGCCAGCGATGTCGACCCAGTACAACGCCTGCGTCGGTGCGTCCCAGAATGGGCCTTCGCCGAGCTGGGCGCGGTGTTGGGTCAGGGCGGTCCACGGCATATAACGGTCTCCATTGTTCTTGTTTTTACTGTAGGAGTGAGCTTGGTCGCGATCGCGGTAGACCAGTCGAAGCTACTTTGCCTGATACGACGCTATCGCGAGCAGGCTCACTCCTACAGGGGATTTTTGTGTCAGCCCGCTTTTCTGTCAGCCATGACTTTCGGGTAAAAACGTTTGATCGCCAGATCGGCGTTATCAATCAGGGTCATGCACGCCCACACACCGCGCGCAGAATCGCGGGCGGCGATGGCATCGGCCATGTCCTTGTGGATCGGCAAAGTGCGGCGCAGTTCATCCGGATCGGCCGCAGAAACTTCAAATGACACTGCGAGCAACGCACCGAGCGCCGGGACCATTTGTTCGATGAATTGATTGTGGCTCGCCGCGAGGATGCATTCGTGGAAGGACTGATCGGCGCGGTTGTAATCGGTGCCGCTGTCGACCGCACGCTCAAGGGCGTTGTAGGCCAGTTGCACCGCTTCGATCTGCTCCAGGGTCGCGCGCTCACAGGCCCAGCGCACGGCCATCGGTTCGATGGTGCGGCGCAGGTCGAGCAAGTCATCGACGAAGTTTTCCGGCAAGCCATTACGCGACAGCCAACCGACGACTTGCGGATCGAACAGGTTCCAGCGCCGCACCGGCAGCACGCGCGTGCCGACTTTCGGCCCAACTTCGAGCATGCCTTTGGCGACGAGGGTTTTGATCGCTTCGCGGATGACCGTACGGCTGACCCCGAGCTGTTCGCCCAGATCGGCCTCGACCTTGATGGTCTGCCCCGGTTTGACCTGGCCGGCGGCGATCCAGCTGCCCAGCCAGTCGACCGTGGATGCGTGATAGCTGCTGGACATGAACACCTCAAAGCGGATCGCGATGGGTGATCAAGCTAATCATCATATGATTAACTGTCAACGACAAAAAAGATCGCAGCCTTCGGCAGCTCCTACAGGTGTACGCCATGTAGGAGCTGCCGAAGGCTGCGATCTTTTAAGGTTCGAGGCCGATGCGGAAGAACTCGCCGCCGCTCCACACACCCAGCCAGCGCTGACCGTCGATTTCGCGACTCACTGCCAGTTCCACCAGTTGGTAGAACACATTGCGATGAATCAGCGCTTCAAGGTTGCTGCGGATATGCACGTAAGGCGCCGGCTCTTGCGTTGTCGGATCGATCTCGACGCGGATCGGATGCTCCGACCCGGCCTCGGCGGTTTCTTCAACGTTGGTGGTGAAGCGCAACAATTGCGCCTCCCCTTCGCCTTCAACCTCGACCGCAATCGCCACAAACGGCGCATCGTCGACCTTGATCCCGACCTTCTCGACCGGCGTGATCAGGAAATAATCATCACCATCGCGGCGGATGATGGTGGAGAACAACTTGACCATCGGCTTGCGCCCGATCGGCGTGCCCAGGTAATACCAGGTGCCGTCGCGGGCGATGCGCATATCGATGTCGCCGCAAAAGTCCGGGTTCCACAAGTGCACCGGCGGCAAGCCTTTGGTTTTCGGGATCTGTCCCAACAGGTCATTGGCTTTTTGCGGGCCACTCATGGCGTTCTCCTTGAATTATTGGTCGCCGACTCCCAACAGACTGCGCGCGTACTGTGCCAGCGGCGGGCCGATCAGGTCTTCGGGCTTGCTGTCGTGGAACGTCAGTAAACCGCCACGACTCTTGATCCGTGCAGTATCAATCAAATACTGGGTGCTGGTCTCGATCAACATGATCTGAATCACGCCGCCGTCGATGCCGAGACGATCCACGGCTTCCTGATCGAGCCACTCGTCAGAGTTGCCGATGCGGTCGTCAGCCTTGGCAAAACGCGTGTACAGCAGATAATGCGCGCCAGCGTCACGAGCTTCGCCCATTGCCTGATCGAGGCCTTCCGGCGCACGCGCGCGACGAACCATCGGGAAGTATTCGACGAAACCCTTGAAGGCTTCTTCGGCCACCACATTGGGGCGTGGATATGAACCACCCGGCGGGGCGAACGCACCTTGGGCGATGTAGATGAACGAGTCCGGTTGAATACGGAAGTTGTTCACCCGACGGCTGTCGCTGTGGTCCAGCAATCCTGCATCGCTCATCTGGTAGCGAGTGCCTTCGGCCATATCGCTGACAGTCATACAGCCGCCAAGCGCCAAAACGGCCAGCAGCAAAACCAGGCTACGCATCCTATTCCTCCAGAGGCCGGTGACGGAAAACCGGCGAATGGCCGTTGGATGCAGCTTTTGCGCCAGCTCGGGATCTTTGTCGAATGAAGGATGGCTTTCGCGAGCAGGCTCGCTCCCACAGGATTACGAAAAACGCTGTGGGAGCGAGCCTGCTCGGGAAAAAGAGGTATCAGCCGCCGATAATCTTCATGACTGTTGCGCCGCCAGAGAACGCCACTTCCTGCTTGTCCCCCAACGCTTTGACCAGCAAACGCTGCAGCGCCGGCAAGGCTTGATGACGCGGTTTGTCGAGCAGATCGCCGACATAGTGGCGGTTACTCGACGACAGGCAACCGTGCAGCCAACCGGTCGACGACAGGCGCAAACGCGAGCAGGTCCGGCAGAACGGCACGCTTTCGTTGGCGATCACGCCAAAGTTGCCCAGCCCAGGGATCGCATAACGCACGGCCGTGGCGTCCACAGGCGCATCGGTTTGCGCATACTCGTAGCGCTCGCCAATCAGCTCCAGCAACTGTTGCAGGCTGACGAACTGTTGCAGGAACGCATTGTTGTCCTTGGCCAGATGGCCCATGCGCATCAACTCGATGAAACGCAGTTCGTATCCGCGCGCCAGGCAGTAATCGAGCAGCGGCATCACCTGATCAAGGTTCTGCCCGCGCAATGGCACCATGTTGACCTTGATCTTCATCCCAGCGGCGCTCGCCTGATCCATGCCATCGAGCACGGTGGCCAGGTCACCGCCACGGGCAATGCTGCGGAACGCGCCGGCGTCGAGAGTATCGAGGGACACATTAATCCGACGCAGACCGGCATCCACCAGCAGCGGGAGTTTTTTCGCGAGGAGTTGACCGTTGGTCGTCAGGCTGATGTCGTCCAGGCCCATCTTGCCGACAGCCGTCATGAACGATTCGAGTTTGGGGCTGACCAGCGGCTCACCGCCAGTAATGCGCAAGCGCTCGATGCCAGCGGCTTCGATCAGATACGCCACGCCACGTGCCATGGCTTCGGCCGACAGTTCATCCTGCGCAGCCACCAACCGCTTGCCGTTAGGCACGCAATAGGTACACGCGTAATTGCAGGCTGAGGTCAGGCTGATGCGCAAATTGCGAAAACGCCTGCCTTGACGGTCAACGATCATGATCACTCCGGCGATAGAATTTCGAGCCGCTAAAACTTGACTCACAAATCAAGTTTTAGCAAGCCCTATGCCTGAGTATATTCCTGCGGTACTGCGTCATGTAGCGAAATCATGGCGCAATAAGGCAACTGAATGGTTCAGCTGCTTGGGGTTTCCGGATCGCGCTTGCGCTTGTTGCCCATACGCACGCCGATGTCCATCAGGAACTGGAAGAAACCTTCCTGATCTTCCAGCACATTGCTCCAGAACGGCGAGTGATACAGCGCGACAGCGCCGTGCACCAGGGCCCAGGCCGCGCAATAGTGGAAGTAAGGCGGCACGTCTTCGAGCTTGCCTTCGCTGATGCGGCCCTTGATCAGCAGGGTCAGGCGTTCAAAGTTCGAGGCACGGATCTTGTGCAGCTCCTCGACCATTTCTGGCACCTGATTGCCCTTGACCACCTTTTCTTCGAGGCGGTCGAACAGGCGATAGCGCTGCGGGTCGCGCATGCGGAATTCGAAGTAGGCGCGGGACAGCGCTTCCTTGTCCTTGTCGACATCAGCCGAATGCAGCAGCTCGTTCAAATCACGCTCGTAGTCGAGCATCAGGCGCAGATAGATCTCGGCCTTGGATTTGAAGTGCTTGTAGATCGTGCCTTTGCCGATACCCACGGCATCAGCAATCATCTCGACGGTGACACTGTCTTCACCTTGGTCGAGGAACAGCTTGAGCGCGGTATCGAGAATTTCTTGCTCGCGGCGACGAAACTCACGGACCTTACGAGGTTCTTTGTGCATAAGAAAAGGTCTGAAGGGTCAAAATTCGAAGCCGCGTATTATGCCTAACTTGCGCAAAAATGCACGGATCATCCGACCATATCTGTGTTTCTTGTTCGTTTTGAGAACGTTTTGGGCGCAATGAGAACTCAACTGAAGCGAACGTATTCCAAATTTGTTTAAAAACCCCGACCAGCTAACTGGACTGCGCGCCAGACTGATCAATACTTGAACTGTCGGGCGACATCTCCCCCAAGTGTCGCGCCGATAAAGGTACCAAAGGACCGCGTGCCTTTGTTTTACTCCTAATGGTCTTAACCCGGATTCACCCCCCAGAACCCGGGTTTTTTTTGCCTGCGATTTAACGCTTGGCCCAGCTACCTGCACATCACAACTGTAAGGGCTGCCGCAGGCTTCGATCTGTGGCCTTTGCCTGTCAAAATCAAGATCAAAAGATCGCAGCCTTCGGCAGCTCCTACGCGGCCGATTTAACGGAGGCCAGCGGGAACAGGCGCTTGAAGTTCTCGGTGGTCTGTTCGGCAAAGCGCTCGTAGTTCTCACCGCGCAACATCGCCAGGAATTCCGCCACTTCACGCACGTATTGCGGCAGGTTCGGCTTGCCGCGATAAGGAATCGGCGCCAGATACGGCGAGTCGGTTTCCACCAGCAGGCGATCCGCCGGGACTTTGCTCGCAACATCACGCAACGCATCGGCATTGCGGAACGTGACGATACCCGACAAGGAAATGTAATAGCCCATGTCCAGCGCAGCCTTGGCCATGTCCCAGTCTTCGGTGAAGCAATGCAGCACACCGGCCTGGGGCAACGCCGCTTCGCGCAACAGTTCAAGGGTATCGGCGCGAGCGCCACGGGTATGGATGATCACCGGTTTGCCGGTCTGCTGCGCGGCTTGCAAGTGCAGGCGGAAAGACTCCTGCTGCAATTCGGCGGCTTCCGGCTCGTAGTGATAATCCAGACCGGTTTCGCCGATCGCCACCACTTTCGGGTGATTAAGTTCGTGCAGCAACCAGTCCAGCGCAGGCGCCGCGCCCGGCTGTACATCCAGCGGATGCACGCCAACCGAACAATCAACGTCGTCGTAACGCTCAGCCAGCGCTTTGACGTCGGCGGCGTTATCGGCACTCACACCGATGCACAGAAAGTGCCCTACTCCGCGCTCGCGTGCCGCATCAAGTGCGGCATCCAGCGAGCCGTCATGGGCAGCGAGGTCGAGGCGATCAAGGTGACAATGGGAATCTACGAGCATAAAAAGGACGGCTACTTACATCGTATGAGTGGGACGGTCGGATTTAAGCGCTCCGGCCAGATGGGTTTCGATGCGACTGCGCGCGGTATTGTCGCCATCGTTGAACTGCACGCCGACACCGGCGGCGCGGTTACCTTGTGCACCTTTGGGAGTGATCCAGGTGACTTTGCCGGCAACCGGAATTTTCTCGGCCTCGTCCATCAGATTGAGCAGCATGAACACCTCGTCGCCCAACCTGTAGCTCTTGTTGGTCGGGATGAACAAGCCACCGTTCTTGATGAACGGCATGTAAGCGGCGTAAAGCACCGACTTGTCCTTGATGGTCAGAGACAAAATGCCGTTGCGCGGGCCCGGGCTGACAGATTCATTCATGTTGACCTCCACTGCTGATGCTCAGAGTCTAGGTACACATTCTTATCTTTGACCAGGCAATCCCGCCCATTGCACCAACAATGCTTCAAGCAACAGTGCCGGATTGAGGTTGGCCTTGCTCATGACTTTCTGGCGCTGGGCGAGAATCCAGTCCTGAATCTCGAGAACTTTGCCCTGCGCGCTTTTCTGCGCCAGATACTGCACGACTTTACGCATATCGGTCACACCGAGACCCGCTTCATCCTGCGTCAATTGATAGCGCAGGATCAGGCTCGACCAATCACAGAACCAGTCGAACAGCCGCAGCATCGGAATGCTTTTCCATTCTTCGGCCAGTTGTGTCGGCGATTGCTGTTGCTTGAGCAACTTCTTCACGCCCTCGACCACTTGCGCGCGCTGTTCGCGCACACCCTGCGACTGCAGACTGACCGCCATCAGCGGCGATCCGGCGGCCAGCGTCAGCAGTTCGACACGTTCGTCTTCGGAGCAATCCGGCAAAGCCTGAGCCAGCCATTGCAAGCTCATCGCCTCGCCCGGCAACGGACAGGCCTGCTGTACGCAGCGGCTCTTGATCGTCGGCAGCAAACGGCTGGTCTGATGGCTGACCAACAGCAAAACCGTATCGCCGGACGGCTCTTCAAGGCTTTTCAGCAAGGCGTTGGCGGCGTTGATATTCATCGACTCGACCGGCTCGATCAGCACCACTTTGCGCCCGCCCAGTTGCGCGGTCTGCACCACGAAGCTGACCAGATCACGCACCTGATCGACCTTGATGGCCTTGTCGGCTTCTTCCGGTTCGAGGATGTAATTGTCAGGGTGACTGCCAGCCTTGAGCAGCAGGCAGGATTTGCACTCGCCGCAGGCTTCCGGCGTCGGCCGCTGGCAAAGCAGGCTCGCCATCAAACGTTCGGCCAGCGCACGCTTGCCGATGCCTGCCGGGCCGTGCAGCAGATAGGCGTGCGCGTGCTGCTTACGCCCGGCCAGTTGCTGCCAGAGACTGTCCTGCCATGGATAGGCCTCAGCCACGGGCCAGCTCCAGCAGATTCGGAATCAGGGTATCCAGCGATTGCTGTACCTTGGCCAACGGCTGACCGGCGTCAATGCGCACATAGCGCGCAGGATCGGCTTCAGCGCGTTTGAGAAACGCATTGCGCACTGCCTCGAAAAACGCCCGGCCTTCCAGCTCGAAACGATCCAGACGACCACGGGCACTGGCGCGGGCCAGGCCGATTTCCACCGGCAGATCGAAAATCAGCGTCAGGTCCGGGCGCAGATCGCCTTGCACAAAGGTTTCCAGCGTGGCGATGCGCTCCAGCGACAAGCCGCGACCACCGCCCTGATAGGCGTAAGTCGAATCGGTGAAGCGATCGCACAGCACCACTGCGCCACGCACCAGTGCCGGGCGGATCACCTCGGCCAGGTGCTGGGCGCGTGCGGCGAATACCAGCAGCAATTCGGCATCCGGGGTCATGACTTCGTCAGCTGGCGCCAACAACACCTCGCGAATTCGCTCGGCCAGTGGCGTACCGCCGGGCTCACGGGTCAACACCACCTCGATACCGGCGGCGCGCAGGCGCTCGGCGAGGTATTCGCGGTTGGTGCTTTTGCCGGCGCCTTCCGGGCCTTCCAGCGTAATAAACAAGCCAGTCACAGGCAGTCCTTAATCAAAGTCATTGCGTGTTTTGTGGGGCGGCGGCTTCCGGTGCCGGGGTCGGCGCAGGCTCCTGAGCTGGAACCTGCGGCAACGCTTCCGGCGCCGTATCCGGTGATGCACCTGGAAGCGCTTCTTCCGTCGCCGGGGCCGCTTCAGGCGTCAATGCAGGCGCCGGGCTGGAACGGTAATCCGCGCGGCGCTTGAGCTGATACTCACGCACCGCATTGTTATGCGCATCCAGATCATCAGAGAAGACATGGCTGCCGTCGCCACGGGCAACGAAATACAGGCTGGTACCTTCGACCGGATTCAGCGCCGCATGAATCGCTTCACGCCCGACCATCGCAATCGGTGTCGGCGGCAGGCCGGGAATCACATACGTGTTATACGCCGTCGGCTCTTTCAAGTGCGCACGGGTCAACTTGCCGGTGTAGCGATCGCCCAGGCCATAGATGACTGTCGGATCGGTCTGCAACTGCATGCCCAAGGCCATTCGACGCACGAAGACGCCAGCAATCTGCCCGCGCTCCTGGGGTACGCCGGTCTCTTTCTCGACCAGCGAGGCCATGATCAGCGCTTGATAAGGCTCGGTGTACGGCACATCGGCAGAACGGCTTGCCCACTCTTTCGCCAGGACTTCGTCGAGGCGATCAAAGGCTTTCTTCAGCAACTCGGCATCAGACATGCCACGCACGAAACGGTAGGTATCGGGGAAGAAACGGCCTTCCGGGAACAGACCTTTATGACCAATCTTCGCCATGACGTCGCTGTCGCTCAAACCGTTCAGGGTCTGTTCGATTTTCTCGTCCTTGGCCAATGCGGCGCGCACTTGATGGAAGTTCCAGCCTTCCACCAGGGTCAGGCTGTACTGAACCACGTCGCCACGTTTCCACGAGTCGATCAGACCGTTGACGGTCATGCCCGGCTGCATGCGGTATTCGCCGCTGTGGATCGGTGTACCCGCGAGATTGAAGCGCCAATAGACCCGCAACCAGAACGCGTCCTTGATGACACCATCGGTTTCGAGTCCAAGAAAAGTACGGGTCGGTGTCGAGCCTTTCGGCACATCCAGCAGTTCTTCCTGCGTGATGTTCAGGGGCTGTTCCAGCGCGGAGTGAATCATCCAGGCGCTGGCGCCCAGCAACAGCCCTGCCAGAACCAGTCCGGTTTCCAGCAGCAGCAGCAAAAGTTTACGTCTCACTAATCAGGCATCCAGTAGGGCGCGGGCAATGGTTTGCAGTTTACGGGTGAGCGGGCCAACCGGCCAGCTCAGTGCAGCGTAGGCGCGTACCGGCCAGACGCCATAAACGCTGTTGCAGAGAAACACTTCATCGGCCCATTGCAGCTGTTCGAGGCTGATGTCGGCGATTTGCGTGGGGATGGCCAAAGACTCGGCCTGAAACAATATTTCGGCACGCATCACGCCGGCAACGCCGCAGCGCTTCAAGTCCGGCGTGATCAACACACCGTCGCGCACCAGAAACACATTGCTGAACACTCCTTCGATGACTCGACCGGCCTGATCGAGCATCAAGCCTTCGGCGTGCTCGCTGTCCTGCCATTCGGCGCGGGCGAGCACCTGTTCAAGGCGATTGAGGTGTTTGAGTCCGGCGAGTAACGGCTGTTTGGCCAGTCGCGTGCTGCACGGGAACAGGCGCACGCCCTGCTCGGCATGAACAGCAGGATAAGCAGCAGGAGGATTGCCTTGCAGAATGCGTCGACCCGGTGCGGCAGGGTCGGGCGCATAACCGCGCAAGCCGTCGCCACGGGTGAGGATAAGCTTGAGCACGCCCTCGCCCATCGCTGCCGCATAACTCAGCAGCTCTTGGCGAATCAGCTCGATATCGGCCGCGATGGCCAGACGTGAACAACCATCGGCCAATCGCCTCAGGTGTCGATCCAGCAGGATCGGCTGACCATTGCGCACAGCGATGGTCTCGAACAGACCATCGCCGTAAGCCAGGCCGCGATCTTTCAGCGACAGACTGTCAGCCGGTTGACCGTCGACCCAGCAGTCCATCAGCCTGCGAACCGACGGAACGCCAGGGTGCCGTTGGTGCCGCCAAAACCGAAGGAGTTGGACAGCACGACATCGATGTCCATGTTGCGCGCGGTGTGCGGCACAAAATCGAGATCGCAGCCTTCGTCCGGCTCTTCGAGGTTGATGGTCGGTGGCGCCACCTGGCTGTTGATCGCCAGCACGCTGAAGATTGCTTCCACCGCGCCCGCCGCGCCCAGCAGGTGACCGGTCATCGACTTGGTCGAGCTGACTGCCAGTTTGTAGGCGTGTTCACCGAACACCGACTTGATCGCATTGGCTTCGGCAAGGTCGCCGGCCGGGGTCGAGGTACCGTGGGCATTGATGTACTGCACTTGATCGACGTTGATCTTCGCATCGCGCAGGGCGTTGGTGATGCAGCGCGCTGCACCGGCGCCGTCGGCCGGTGGCGAGGTCATGTGGAACGCATCGCCGCTGGTGCCGAAACCGATCAGTTCGGCATAAATGGTCGCACCGCGTGCCTTGGCATGTTCCAGTTCTTCAAGAACCAGTGCACCGGCACCGTCGGACAGCACGAAACCGTCACGGCCCTTGTCCCATGGACGGCTGGCGCGAGTCGGCTCATCGTTGCGCGTCGACAGCGCACGGGACGCGCCGAAGCCGCCCATGCCCAGACCGCAAGCGGCCATTTCAGCACCACCGGCAATCATCACGTCGGCTTCGTCGTACATGATGTTGCGCGCCGCCATGCCGATGCAGTGCGTACCGGTGGTGCATGCAGTGGCGATGGCGTAGTTAGGTCCCTGTGCGCCCAGATGGATGGACAGGAAACCGGAAATCATATTGATGATCGAGCCTGGCACGAAGAATGGCGAGATTCGACGCGGGCCCGTCTCATGCAGAGTACGGCTGGTTTCTTCGATGTTGGTCAGACCGCCGATACCCGAACCCATGGCCACGCCAATGCGTTCACGGTTGGCGTCGGTGACTTCGAGCCCTGCATTGCGCACGGCCTGAAAGCCGGCAGCGAGACCGTACTGAATGAACAGGTCGAGCTTGCGCGCTTCCTTGACCGACAGGTATTCCTCGACATTGAAACCCTTTACCGAGCCGCCAAAGCGGGTGGAATAGGCAGAAAGGTCGGTGTGTTCGATCAGACCAATGCCACTGCGGCCAGCCAGAATGCCCTGCCAACTGCTCGGCACATCCGTGCCCAGTGGCGACAACATACCCATACCGGTGACTACGACGCGTCTACGCGACACAGCACTCTCCTTTTTCAAATGACGACGACTTTGCATCAGGCCTAAAGAAAAAACCGCACGCCATGATGGCAGTGCGGTTTTTCCATGACAGCAAACAACGATTACAAACTATTACGCCTGGTGGCTAGTAACGTAGTCGATTGCAGCTTGTACAGTAGTGATCTTCTCAGCTTCTTCGTCAGGGATTTCGGTCTCGAATTCCTCTTCCAGAGCCATCACCAGCTCAACGGTGTCAAGGGAGTCGGCACCCAGGTCTTCTACGAAGGAAGCAGTGTTGACCACTTCTTCTTCTTTAACACCCAGTTGCTCGGCAACGATTTTCTTGACGCGCTCTTCGATGGTGCTCATACCTTGTTTTCACTCCTAATGGACAAATTCAGGCAGCTGGCCAGTGGGTAAGTGTATAGAAAGACTTTTCAGCTTTTCAACTGAAAGCTTCACTCCTCAAACCCTGCGGCCCTCTGCCTATAAATAGATTGCAGCTTTATAACGGATTTTAGACAGCTCGTATGACATTTTTTTGAAGCAATCCGTCACATTTTACTTACATGTACATCCCACCGTTCACCGGGATTGTAGCCCCAGTGACGTATGCCGCACCGTCGGATGCAAGAAAAGCGACCACAGACGCGATCTCTTGAGCTTGTCCCAGACGACCCAGCGGAATCTGCGTCTGCAAGGCTTCACGCTGTGCTTCAGGCAGCTCGCGCGTCATATCGGTGTCGATAAACCCTGGGGTTACCGAGTTGACCGTAATCGAACGCGAACCGACTTCACGCGCCATTGCACGGCTGAAACCTTCCAGACCGGCCTTGGCGGCTGCATAGTTTACTTGGCCAGCGTTGCCCATGGCACCCACCACCGAGCCAATACTGATAATTCGCCCCCAACGCGCCTTGGTCATGCCACGTAGAACGCCCTTGGACAGGCGATACAGACTGTTCAGGTTGGTATCGATCACGTCGTACCACTCGTCGTCTTTCATGCGCATCATCAGGTTGTCGCGGGTAATGCCGGCATTATTGACCAGAATCGCCACTGGCGCACCAAACTGCTCCTGGATGCCTGCCAGCACGGCGCTGACCGATTCATCGCTGGTGACGTTGAGTTCGAAACCTGCGCCCTGAATACCATTTTCCTTCAGGGTCGCAGCAATGCGCTCAGCGCCCGAAGCGGAAGTCGCGGTGCCGATAACGATGGCGCCCTGACGACCCAGTTCCAGTGCGATGGCCTGGCCAATGCCGCGGCTTGCACCGGTGACCAGTGCAACTTTACCTTGCAGACTCATGCAAGTTTCTCCTGATTCAGGCTTGCGCTGCACGAGTGGCAGCGAAAGCGTCTGGGGTATTGAGGTTGGAAGTCGCCACGCCTTCGGCGCAACGTTTGTTCAGACCGGCCAGGACTTTGCCCGGGCCGCATTCGACCAGACTGGTCGCGCCTTTGGCGGCCAGAGTCTGTACCGACTCGACCCAGCGCACTGGCTTGTACAGTTGTTCGAGCAGATCACGCTTGAGGGTTTCCAGATCGGCCGGCACTTGTGCGCTGACGTTCTGTACCACCGGGATCTGCGGCGCCTGCCAGTCGATGGCGGCGATGGATTCGGCAAAACGCTCGGCAGCCGGACGCATCAGCTCGCAGTGCGACGGCACGCTCACCGGCAGCGGCATGGCGCGCTTGGCACCACGCGCCTTGCAGCCTTCGATGGCGCGCTCAACGGCAGCCTTGGCGCCGGCGATCACGACCTGACCCGGGGAGTTGAAGTTGACCGCGCTGACCACTTCGCCTTGCGCAGCTTCCGCGCAGGCTGCCAGCACGTCAGCATCTTCCAGACCGAGGATGGCAGCCATGCCGCCCTGCCCGGCCGGAACCGCTTCCTGCATCAGTTGACCACGGCGCTCAACGAGCTTGACCGCGTCAGCCAGTGTCAGGCTGCCAGCCGCGACCAGTGCGCTGTATTCACCCAGGCTGTGACCGGCAACGAATGCCGGACGCGCACCACCTTCCGCCAGCCACAGACGCCACAGGGCGATCGATGCGGTCAGAATGGCCGGTTGGGTTTTATCGGTTTGATTGAGCAGCTCTTCCGGGCCCTGCTGGGTCAATGCCCACAGGTCATAGCCCAGAGCCGCAGAGGCTTCTTTGAAAGTTTCGAGGATCAACGGATATTCCGCGCCCAGCTCGGCCAGCATGCCGAGGGACTGCGAACCCTGTCCTGGAAAGACGAATGCGAGGGAAGCAGACATGTAACAAGCCCCTAATGATCTTGTCGTCGGAAAATGACGCCCCGCTTGGGGACGCAAGAAACTGACAGTTGGATGGCCCTTTGAACCGGGCGGTCACATTTAAGCATTGTCCGACGAAAACGCCTAAGACAACAGATCCTCCAGACGACCGTGAAGGCGCTCGGGCAAGTTCTCCTGGATCTCGATCAGCGCGCGCTGAATCGCGCTCTGAAAGCCCTGAACCCCGGCCGAACCGTGACTTTTCACAACGATGCCCTGCAACCCGAGAAAGCTTGCGCCATTATGTCGCGCCGGCGCCAGGTCAGCTTGCAGGCGCTTCATCAGCGGCAACGCCAAGGCCCCGACCGCACGTGAGGCAAAATTCTTTTTGAACAAGGCCTCGATGCGCGCCGCAATCATCGTCGCCAGACCTTCGCTGGACTTGAGCAGGATGTTGCCGACAAAACCGTCGCAAACCACGACATCCGCCTCACCACGATACAAGCCATCACCTTCAATGAAGCCGATGTAATTGATACCGCGAGCAGCCTGTAACAACGTCGCCGCGAGTTTGACCTGCTGATTGCCCTTGATGTCTTCGGTGCCGATGTTCAGCAGCGCAACGCGCGGACGATTGATCCCCAGCGTCTGCGCTGCCACCGAGCCCATCACCGCAAATTGCAGCAAGTGTTCGGCGCTGCAATCGACATTGGCGCCCAGATCGAGCAACTGGCAAAAACCTTTCTGCGTCGGAATCGCGGCCACCATCGCTGGGCGATCAATGCCGGGCAGCGTCTTCAGGACAAATCGCGACAGCGCCATCAACGCACCGGTATTACCGGCGCTGACACAGGCCTGAGCCTTGCCATCACGCACCAGTTCCAGGGCGACACGCATCGACGAGTCCGGCTTGCCACGCAAGGCCTGGGTCGGCTTTTCGTCCATGGTGATGACTTCGCTGGCCGCAACAATCGTCAGGCGCGCGCGATCGGCAGCCGACTGGCCGAGGATCAGATCTTCAAGAAGGGAGGGTTGACCGACGAGGGTCAGGTGCAGCGAGGGTGTAGCAGACAGACAAGCGAGGCTCGCCTGAACAATGCTGCGGGGACCGAAGTCCCCGCCCATTGCGTCAATCGCGATGACTTGAGCGGACAAGTGATTACTCGTCAGCGCCCTTGTCGATCACTTTACGGCCACGGTATACGCCTTCTGGCGATACGTGGTGACGCAGGTGAACTTCACCAGTGGTTTTTTCTACAGACAGGGTGCTAGCCTCGAGAGCGTCGTGCGAACGGCGCATGTCACGGGCAGAGCGGGATTTTTTGTTCTGCTGAACAGCCATAATTGATTAACTCCTAAACGTTTGGGTCACGCTTTAACTGCGCCAATACACTGAACGGGTTGGACCGCGTTGACTCGTCCTCGCTCGGTTCGGGCTCATCGAGACCCGCCGGCTGCTGGCATTCTTCCGGATGATGAGCAGGCACAATGGGCAAGGCGAGCAAAAGCTCCTCCTCGATCAGTGACTGCAGATCCAATGGATCTTCGCCCAGTTCCAGCACGTCATAACCTTTCGGCAACGACTGGGTATTCGCACCCTCTTTCACCACAGCATAACTGCATTCGCTGTGGATCGGCAGGGTGACCAGCTCAAGACAACGCTGGCAAACCATTTTGACTTCGGTGTCGATAAAGCTGTGGATTACCACAGATTTACGTTCATCTCGTTCAAAAACGAATTTCGCCTGCACCGTACCGACATCGTCGGAAAGCGGGTCGCAGAGTCTCTTCAAATCGGCTAGCAGCAATTCACCTTGAAGGGTGGTGCCACGATCAGCCAATTTGCGCGGGTCAACGTGAGGTGGAATCGGGTCATTCAACATAGGCGCAGCATTATAGGGATGCACCCACCCATGTCAAAGGAAATTGTGCCCTGTCCGTCACTTGCGTGCCTCCGCTAGAATTCGCACCTGCCTCAGGAGATGCGAATGCTGCCTTTATTACTCGCTTCAAGCTCGACCTATCGTCGGGAATTGCTCGCCCGCCTGCACCTGCCGTTCGTCTGCAGCTCGCCGGATATCGATGAAAGTCATCGCCCGGGCGAGTCAGCCAGCGAACTGGTCAAGCGCCTCGCCGAGCAAAAAGCCCGGGCACTGGCCGACAGCCATCCCGCTCATCTGATTATCGGCTCGGATCAGGTAGCCGTCCTCGGCGAACAGATTATCGGCAAGCCGCATACCTTCGAGAAGGCTCGCGAACAACTGATGGCCGCCAGTGGCGCCAGCGTGACATTCCTGACCGGTCTGGCGCTGCTCAACAGCCAGACCGGCGAATGCCAGGTCGATTGCGTGCCGTTCACCGTGCACATGCGCCAGCTCGACCAGGCGCGCATCGAGCGCTATCTGCGCATCGAGCAGCCATATGACTGTGCTGGCAGCTTCAAGGCGGAAGGGCTCGGCGTGAGCCTGTTTCAATCCACGGAAGGCCCTGACGCCACCAGCCTGGTCGGCTTGCCACTGATTCGCCTGATCGACATGCTGCTGATCGAAGGCGTGCAGATCCCTTAAAGCAAAAGATCGCAGCCTTCGGCAGCTCCTACACCGATCTCTGTAGGAGCTGCCGCAGGCTGCGATCTTTTGATCTTTACAACGAATCAGCGCAACGAAGGCCCGTGGAAACCCATCCACATCGCCAATTGCTCAGCCACGCTGGCACCGAGCTTCTTCGAGAAGCGATCGAACGGTGACTCCTGCACAGTGAAGTCGACCAGTTCTTTCTCGCCAATCACATCACGCGCGACCGAACTGGCATTGCCCAGACCATCGATCAAGCCCAGCGGCAGCGCCTGCTCGCCCGACCAGACCAATCCAGAGAACAGTTCCGGATGATCCTTGTCCTTCAGACGATCGCCACGCCCCTGCTTGACGCTGTTGATGAACTGCTTGTGCGTCGTGTCGAGCACGCCCTGCCAGAACGCCGTTTCTTCAGGCTTCTGCGGCTGGAACGGATCGAGGAACGACTTGTGCTCGCCCGAGGTGTAGGTGCGGCGCTCAACACCCAGCTTCTCCATGGTGCCAACAAAGCCGTATCCGGCCGCCGTCACACCAATCGAACCGACCAGACTCGCCTTGTCGGCGTAGATCTGATCCGCCGCACTGGCGATGTAATAGGCACCGGAGGCGCCGAGATCGGAAATCACCGCATACAGCTTGATCTCGGGGTGCAGGCCGCGCAGGCGCTTGATCTCGTCGTAGACGTAACCCGACTGCACCGGACTGCCGCCAGGGCTGTTGATGCGCAGAATGACGCCCTTGACCTTCTTGTCCTCGAACGCCGCCCGCAAGCTACCAACAATGTTGTCGGCGCTGGCCGGCTCTTTGTCGGCGATCATGCCGGTGACGTCGATCAGCGCGGTGTAGTTCGGACCGCGCGTGGCGCTCTTTTCCATGTCCATCAGCGGCGTAAACAGGATCAATGCCACGAACAGATAAACAAAGGTCAAGAGCTTGAAGAAAATCCCCCAACGCCGCGAACGACGCTGCTCCTGGACGCCCGCGAGGAGGGTCTTTTCCAATAGCTTCCAGCTTTTCTCGTCACCGCCCTCGGCACTTGCCTTGGCCGGTGCTTTCCATTCGTCGGTCATGCCATCCACCCCAGCAAAAACGTATTAAGCCTGCTGCCCCAGCCAGGCATGCAATTCGGAAAAACGGTCGATCGACAGCCGCGGCTCGAACTGTTGCAGGGATTCGATCGATTGCGCGCCATAACTGACCGCCACCGAATCCATCCCCGCGTTACGCGCCATCAGCAGATCAAAGGACGAATCGCCAACCATCAGCGCCTGCTCGGCGCGCACGCCGCAATGCGCAAGGATCTGCTCAAGCATCAGAGGGTGCGGCTTGCTGGCAGTTTCATCGGCGGCGCGAGTGATATCGAAATAATCTTCCCAGCCATTGGCCTTGAGCACCCGATCCAGGCCGCGACGATTCTTGCCGGTGGCGACAGCCAGGTGATAGCCCTGCTCACGAAACGACGCCATCGACTCGACTACGCCTTCGAACAACGGCGAAGGCACGGCCTCAGCGGCGATATAGTGATCAGCGTAATACTCGCGAAACAAGGTCATTTCGGCGTCGCTGATTTCGGGATACAGCGTGCGAATCGCCTCGGGCAAGCCGAGGCCGATGATGCCCTTGACGGCAAAATCATCGCGCAACTCGAAACCGGAACGCCCGGACGCCGAGTGCATCGCCTCGACGATCCGGTGAATGGAGTCAGCCAGCGTGCCGTCCCAATCGAAAATCAGCAGCTTGTAATCAGATGGGCGCACTCAATCGCTCCACGGTCTTGGCCCACATTTCATCGACCGGCGCCTGCAAGGTCAGCTTGCCGCCATCGGGCAGCGGCACGGTCAGCATGTAAGCGTGCAGGAACAGGCGCTTGCCGCCCAGATCGCGGATTTCCTTGGTGAAATCCTCATCGCCGTACTTGCTGTCGCCAGCAATGCAATGACCAGCATGCAAGGTGTGCACGCGAATCTGGTGGGTACGACCGGTCACCGGTTTAGCCTCGACCATGGTGGCAAAATCGCCGAAGCGGCGCAGCACTTTGAACAGGGTCAAGGCTTCTTTGCCTTCTTCGTTGACTTCAACCATGCGCTCGCCGGAACGCAGATTGCTCTTGAGCAATGGCGCGCTGACTTTCTTGATCGAAGTCGCCCAGTTGCCGCGAACCAGCGCCATGTAGCGCTTGTCGACGCCATCGCCGCGCAATTGCTCGTGCAAGTGGCGCAGCATGCTGCGCTTTTTGGCGATCATCAGCAGGCCGGAGGTGTCGCGGTCGAGACGGTGCACCAGCTCCAGCTCTTTGGTATCGGGACGCAACTGACGAAAGGCTTCGATCACGCCGAAATTCAGGCCGCTGCCACCGTGAACCGCAATGCCGGCGGGCTTGTTGATCACGATCAGGGCTTTGTCTTCGAAAACAATCGAGGCTTCCAGGCGCTGCAACAGGCCTTGGGCCAGTGGCACCGGCTCGTCACGTTCAGGCACGCGAACCGGCGGCACGCGCACGATATCACCGGCCTGCAGCTTGTATTCGGGCTTGATCCGACCTTTGTTCACGCGCACTTCGCCTTTGCGCAAAATGCGGTAAATCAAGGTCTTGGGCACGCCTTTGAGCCGGGCGAGGAGAAAGTTGTCGATTCGTTGGCCGGCATACTCCGGCGAGACTTCAAGCAATTGAACGCCTGGAGTCGAAGGGGCAGTAGTTGTCATGCCGCGGATGATAACAATTTTTATGGAATTGAAGCACTTAATCATTGCTGCTATAGTCGCGAACGCCGCCAAAAGCGGCCTGGACAGCGGAACCACGGTCAAAAACCGGCCCTGACCAACGCAATTCACCAGGACGCGAGGCCGTCCTACGGGGCTTTCGCTACGTAACGGTGGAGTTTGCAGTTGTAACAAGCGCAGGTGACATGAGGCCTGAATTACACCGCCGAGCAGAGTTTTTACTCGCCTGGCAGGCACACATTCAAGGCCAGTTCACAAAGTGCAGTCAGCTGCAGATGACCCCGAGCGAATGCTTCGGAAACAACGCCTGAATTAGCCATGATGCGTGACTTCCCCTTTCGGAGCTCACGGTAAATGCCAACCCGCTGCGGATTCTGCGCGCGGCAGCACCCGAATTATCAGGGATACGTGTAGGGTGGAGATGCACAACCGCCGGACTGTGTAGCAATAGGCTTTATCAAGACGCTTCATCTCGTCCACAGCCGCTGGTTGATTCCTCCTCCTGACTGAGTGCTTAAGTAGCCACAGCAAGCAGGACGCGTACGTCGCTATATCGGCCCAATTGGCCGCATATCGCTGGACACGGGAATGGCCAACCACTCCCGACGCACCTGACACCGACCGTGAGAAGTCGTGTGTGCCGAACGCCGTTTCCGGCAGCCCGGAAACCGACGGTACTACATGAAAAGAATGCTGATTAACGCAACTCAACCCGAAGAGTTGCGTGTTGCACTGGTAGATGGCCAACGCCTCTACGACCTGGACATCGAATCCGGTGCACGCGAGCAGAAGAAGGCCAACATCTATAAAGGCCGTATCACTCGCATCGAACCAAGCCTTGAGGCTGCCTTTGTCGATTTCGGCTCCGAGCGCCACGGCTTCCTGCCCCTCAAAGAAATCTCCCGCGAGTACTTCAAGAAAGCCCCTGAAGGCCGCGTCAACATCAAGGACGTCCTGAGCGAAGGCCAGGAAGTCATCGTTCAGGTCGAAAAAGAAGAACGTGGCAACAAGGGCGCCGCCCTGACCACTTTCATCAGCCTGGCCGGTCGTTACCTCGTGCTGATGCCGAACAACCCGCGTGCCGGCGGTATCTCCCGTCGCATCGAAGGCGAAGAGCGCAACGAACTGCGTGAAGCGCTGAACGGTCTGGTTGCGCCAGCCGACATGGGTCTGATCGTGCGCACTGCCGGCCTGGGCCGCAGCAGCGAAGAAATGCAGTGGGACCTCGATTACCTGCTGCAACTGTGGACCGCCATCAAAGAAGCCTCGCTGGATCGCTCCGCGCCTTTCCTGATCTACCAGGAAAGCAACGTGATCATCCGCGCCATCCGCGATTACCTGCGCCAGGACATCGGCGAAGTGCTGATCGACAGCGTCGAAGCCCAGGACGAAGCCCTGACCTTCATCCGCCAGGTGATGCCGCAGTACGCCAGCAAGATCAAGCTGTACGAAGACAGCGTTCCGCTGTTCAACCGTTTCCAGATCGAAAGCCAGATCGAGACCGCTTTCCAGCGCGTCGTTGAACTGCCTTCCGGCGGTTCCATCGTTATCGATCCGACCGAAGCCCTGGTGTCCATCGACATCAACTCGGCGCGTGCCACCAAAGGCAGCGACATCGAAGAAACCGCGCTGCAGACCAACCTTGAAGCCGCCGAAGAAATCGCCCGTCAGTTGCGCCTGCGCGACATCGGCGGCCTGATCGTCATCGACTTCATCGACATGACCCCTGCCAAAAACCAGCGCGCCGTGGAAGAGAAAGTCCGCGAATGCCTGGAAGCCGACCGCGCTCGCGTGCAGATCGGCCGCATCTCGCGCTTCGGCCTGCTGGAAATGTCCCGTCAGCGCCTGCGTCCATCCCTGGGCGAAAGCAGCGGCATCGTCTGCCCGCGTTGCAACGGCACCGGCATCATCCGTGACGTTGAATCGCTGTCGCTGGCGATCCTGCGCCTGATCGAAGAAGAAGCCCTGAAAGACCGCACTGCCGAAGTTCGCGCACAAGTGCCGATCCCGGTCGCTGCGTTCCTGCTCAACGAAAAACGCAACTCGATCACCAAGATCGAACTGCGCACCCGTGCCCGCATCGTCATTCTGCCGAACGATCACCTCGAAACGCCGCACTTCGAAGTTCAGCGCCTGCGTGACGACAGCCCGGAAGCCGCGACCAACCAGTCCAGCTACGAAATCGCTGCTGCCGCTGCCGAAGTCGAAGAAGTCCAGCCAGCCGCTGCGACCCGCACTCTGGTTCGCCAGGAAGCCGCAGTCAAGACTGCACCGGCTCGCGCCAATGCTCCGGTTCCGACCGAAGCCGCCGCACCAGTCGCCGCTGCACCGGCTCCGGTTGCCGCACCAGAACCAAGCCTGTTCAAAGGTCTGGTGAAGTCGCTGGTCAGCCTGTTCGCCACCAAAGAAGAGCCAGTTGCTCCGGCCGTGGTTGAAAAACCGGCTACCGAGCGTCCGGCCCGTAACGAAGAGCGTCGCAACGGTCGTCAGCAGAGCCGCAACCGTAACGGTCGCCGCGATGAAGAGCGCAAGCCGCGCGAAGAACGTGCACCTCGTGAAGAACGTGCCCCACGCGAGCCGCGCGAAGAGCGCGCACCACGTGAAGCCCGTGAGCCACGCGAAGCTCGTACCGAAGCGCCAGCAGCCCGCGAAGAACGCGCACCACGCGCCCCTCGTGAAGAACGTGCACCACGTGCGCCGCGTGAAGATCGCAAGCCTCGCGGCGAGCGTGAAGAGCGTGTGCGTGAACTGCGCGAGCCACTGGACGCCGTTCCAGCTGCTGCAGCCGCCGTTGCCGTGACCGCTGAAGAGCGTCCGGCGCGTCAGCCACGCGAAGAGCGCGCACCGCGTCCGCCGCGTGAAGAGCGTCAACCGCGTGCCGAGCAGGCCGCTGCTGCCGTCGCTGAAGAAGAAGTGAACGTGAACGAAGAGCAACTGCCGGAAGACGGTTCGGAGAACGCCGAAGGCGATCGCCCACGTCGTCGTTCGCGCGGTCAGCGTCGTCGCAGCAACCGTCGTGAGCGTCAGCGTGATGCCAACGGCAACGTGATCGAAGGTTCGGAAGAATCCGAAGCCGGCGAAAACGCTGAAGAGCCTAGCACTGCCGATCTGGCCGCTGGCCTCGCTGTTACCGCAGCCGTTGCCAGCACCGTGATCAGCGCTCCGGCCGAAGCCCAAGCCCACGAGCAAGCCGAACGCGCCACCGCGGCCGTTCAGGAAACTCCTACAGTAGAAGCGCCGGTTGTTGAAGCGACGACTCCAGTCGAAGTGGTTGCTGCTCCGGAAGTCGAAGTGGCACCGGTTCAGGAAACCCTGCCTCAGGTAGAGCCAGCGCCAGTTGTGGTTGCCGAGCCGGTGATTGAAACCGTCGCTGAAACCGTAACCGAAACCGTGCGTGAAGTTCGCGAAGAGCAAACCGCCTTCAACTGGGTTGCCGAGCCGGCTGTCGCTGAAACACCAGCGCCAGTGGTTGAAGCACCGGCTGTTGAAAAGCCTGTGTTTGAAGCGCCTGCGGTTGAAGCTCCTGTGGTTGAAGCGACCAAAGTTGCCGAGCCAGTGGTCGTTGCTGAACCAGCGCCGGTTGTCGAAGCACCTGTCGTTGCCGAAGCGCCAGCTCCAGTGGTTGAAGCACCGGCTCCGGTCAGCGCCCTGACCCCTAGCGGCCGCGCGCCAAACGATCCGCGTGAAGTGCGTCGTCGCAAGCGTGAAGAAGAGCGTCTGCAGAAGGAAGCCGAACTGGCTGCCGCTGCTGCTCCGGTCGCCGAAGTGGTCGAGGCAGCTCCTGCCCCGGTCGCTGAAGAAGCGGTGGTTGACGCGGTGATCGCTGAAGCACCACGCTCCGTTCAGGACGCGGTCGAGCAACACCAGGAGGCCGAGGAAAAAGAACACGAGCCTAAACCACTCGTGTAATTCCCGAAGCCGTTAAAAAGCCCCGCCTGATTATTCAGGCGGGGCTTTTTTTATGCCTGCAATTTAGGCCTTAGCGCTATCCCCTGTAGGAGTGAGCCTGCTCGCGATAGCGGTGTGTCAGTTGACACACATTTATCTGAACCACCGCTATCGCGAGCAGGCTCACTTCTACAGGGGATCTATGCATGGGTCAGGGTTGAGGAAATACCAGAGATTCCGGCACATCGATATCCCACAGCACTCCTGGATCATCGACGGCAATCTCCACCACCCTGCCCTGCTTGAACAATGGCCTCGCCCCACGATCACCGCTCAACGCCTGCAACCCCGCGCCAAACGAACGCCCAAACCCCACAGGATGACCAAACTCGCCAGCCTGCACCGGCACGCTCACCGCATCATCAGCAATCGCCTCGACCACCCGCTCGATACTCGACGGCAAGATAAACGGCATATCCCCCAGCACAATCAACCAGCCATCGGCATCTGGGCAAGCCGCAACGCCGGCGGCAATGCTGTCGCCCATCCCGGTCGATTCAATCGAAACAATATCGCAGCCATACGCCTGCGCCATGCGCATTGCCTGCGGCCGTGCTTCGGTCGTGACCAACACGCGCTTATCAAGACTCGAAGGCAAATTCACCAATACCTGCTCGATCACCGAACGCACCGCGCCATCCAGCCCAGCGCAATCGGCGAGCAACTTGTCCTTGTCCGCACCCGCCACCTGGCGAAAGCGGCTGCCCTCACCCGCCGCCAGCACAATCACTGCAATGGATCGACTCATGCGCCCTCCAGTGTTTTTTTCTGCTTCAACTCGACACCGTTCTTGATCGCGACGATCTCCGCCAACAACGACAAGGCGATTTCCGCCGGCGAATGACTGCCGATGTGCAAACCGATCGGCCCGTGCAAGCGATCAATCGCCTGTACCGACAAGCCTAGCTGAGCCAGATTCTCGCGACGCTTCTGACTGTTGACCCGCGAACCGAGCGCGCCAACATAAAAGGCAGGCGAATCGAGCGCCGTCAGCAGTGCCATGTCATCCAGACGTGGATCGTGAGTCAGCGCGACAATCGCTGTGCGTTCGTCGGTCTGGATACTCAACACTGCGTCGTCCGGCATGCCCGGGACGAAACGGCCGTGATGCTCTTCCCAGCCGTAGACGAATTCGGTGCGCGGATCGCAGATCAGCACTTCGAAATCCAGCAGCCGCGCCATGTCTGCGACGTAGCGCGACAACTGTCCGGCGCCGATCAACAACAATCGCCAGCGCGGGCCGTAGATGGCTCGCAGGGTTTTGCCGTCGAAGGCCAGCGAATCGGACTTGCTCGCCGCCGACAGCAGCACTTCACCGGTTTCAATGTTCAGCTCACGGGCAACGATCTCGTGCGCTTCACAACGCGCGAGCAATTCGGCAACCCATGCCGGATCGCCAACCCGCTCCTCGGTCAGCCGTAAAGTGCCGCCGCAAGGCAAACCGAAACGCGCCGCTTCTTCACGGGTAACGCCGTAAGTGATCAATTGCACCGGCGGCCCGTCAGTGGCGATCCGCCCATCGTGCAGACGGGCGATCAAGTCATCCTCGACGCAGCCGCCCGATACCGAACCGATCACCACGCCATCCTCACGCAAGGCGAGCATGGCACCGGGAGCACGCGGCGCCGTGCCCCAGGTCTGCACCACGCTGAACAGCACCACTCGCTGTCCGGCGCGGCGCCATGCAAGGACGCTGCGCAGGACGTTGAGATCGACGCTGTCCATCAGGCGCCTGCCTTCTGCCAGCCCTGCAACTGATAGCGCACCGGCAGATTGCGAATCCGCTGGCCGGTGGCCGCGAAAATCGCGTTACACAGCGCCGGCGCAATCGGCGGCACGCCCGGCTCGCCGACGCCGCCCAACGGCACGTCGCCCTGTGGTGTCACCAGATGCACCGCGACTTCCTTCGGTGCCAGCGACATGCGCGCCACTTCGTACATGTGGAAGTTGTCCTGCTGGACCTTGCCGTCCTTGAAGCTGATTTCACCCAGCACCGCATTACCGAGGCCCATCACACAAGCGCCCTCGAACTGCGAGCGAATGCGCTCAGGGTTGATCTGCGGCCCGCAATCCACGGCAATATCAGCCTTGTGCACGATCAACGAACCGTCGTCCTTGACTTCGACTTCAATCACCGCCGCCACGTAGGTGACGAAGCTGTAATGCACAGCGAGGCCCAGACCACGGCCCTTGGGCAGTTTGCGTCCCCAACCGGCAGCCTTCGCAGCCGTTTCCAGCACGGTGCGCATGCGTCCGGTATCGATCGGATAACGCTCGGGAGATTCGCCGTAGTTCCACTCCTCGCTCAGCGTGCGCGGGTCAATCTGCCGATCAGGGCCGAGCAGCTTGATCTGGTACTTGAGCGGATCCTCGCCGGCCTTGTGCGCCAGTTCATCGACAAAACTCTGGATGGCGAAACCGTGGGGAATGTTCGACACCGAGCGATACCATCCGACCCGCGTATGCACAGTCGCTTCGGGGTTTTCCAGACGCACATTGGGAATCGCGTAAGCCATGTTGGTAAAACCCATGCCCAGCTCGAAAGCTGCTTCATGGTTCATGCCCGGCGCGAACAGCGCGGTGATGCTCGGCGCGACGGTGCGATGCAACCAGCCGGACGGCATGCCGTCCTTGCCGACGCCGGCCTTGAGGTATTCGGCGGACACGGTATGGAAATACGAGTTGTGGATGTCATCTTCACGGGTCCACTGCACGCGCACGGCTTTGCCGGGAAACTCTTTGGCGAGAATCGCTGCTTCAACGACAAAGTCCGGTTTCGACTTGCGACCGAAACCACCGCCAAGCAAGGTGACATTGAACGTGACGTTATCGAACGGCAGCCCAAGACGCTCGGCAATGCGCTCACGGGTGACTTGCGGCGCCTGACTCGGCGCCCACGCCTCGCAAACCCCGTCCTTGTAACGGGCGATAGCGACCATCGGTTCCATCGGCGCCTGCGCCAGATGCGGAAGATAGTAAGACGCTTCAAGGGTGCTGGCCGCGCCACTCAACGCCTTGTCGATATCGCCAGTGTTGCGCACCACTTTGCCGGGTTTCAGCGCGGCGGCTTCCAGCTCCTTGCGATAGGCAATCGAGTCGTAACTAGCATTCGGGCCATCGTCCCACTCGATTTTCAGCGCTTCGCGGCCCTTGATCGCGGCCCAGGTATTGCTGGCCACGACGGCCACGCCGCCCAACGGCTGAAATTCCGAAGGCAGTGGGCGACCTTCAATCTGAATCACTTTGAGCACGCCGGGGACTTTCAGCGCGGCGCTGTCATCCAGCGATTTGACCTTGCCGCCGTAAACTGCCGGGCGCGCGATGGTCGCGTACAGCATGCCGTCGAAATGCACGTCGGCGCCGTACACCGCACGACCGTTGACGATGTCGTCGCCATCGATGGCTTTGGTGCCTTCCTTGCCGATGTAGCGGAATTCCGATGGCTGCTTGAGGCGCAGACTGTCACGCGCGGGCACCGCCAATGCACTGGCGGCAGCGGCCAGTTCGCCATAACCCAGTTCACGACCGGACGGTTTATGGATGACTTTATGCAACTGCGCATGACATTCACCGACCGGTACTTTCCACTGCGCAGCCGCCGCTTGCTCGAGCATTGTACGGGCCGCAGCGCCGCAACGACGCATCGGCTCATACCAGTGGCGCATGCTGCGCGAACCATCGGTGTCCTGATTGCCGAAACGTACTTCATCGCCCGGCGCCTGCTGCACTTTGACGTGCGCCCAATCGGCGTCCAGTTCATCGGCAACGACCATGGTCAGACTGGTGCGTACGCCCTGGCCCATCTCCGAGCGGTTGCACACCACCGTCACCGTGCCGTCAGCGGCAATGCTGACATAGACTTTCGGATCATCGATCCAGCCGTTGGGCATGCCGTCGGCGCCGAATTTCTTTTCCTTCTCGTCGGCCAACGCGTCCTGCCAGCCCCAACTCGCCGCCAGCACCAGCGCACCGGTGGCGCCGACGCCTTTGAGAAAACCCCGGCGGCTGAGATTGCTCAGGGCGAAATCATTCGGCAGACGGCTCATGCTTTTGCCTCCTTCAAATGCGTGGACGCCTGACGGATAGCGGTTTTGATCCGGTTGTAGGTGCCGCAGCGGCAAATGTTGCCGACCATCGCTTCTTCGATCTGCTCGTCGCTTGGGTTCGGATGGGTCTTGAGCAACGCGGTGGCCGACATGATCTGCCCACCCTGACAGAAACCGCACTGCGCGACGGCTGTGTCGAGCCAGGCTTGCTGGACGATCTGCCCGACCGGGTCGGCATGCAGGTTGTCGATGGTGGTGACGTTCTGGCCGATCACCGAGCCGATCGGGGTGATGCAACTGCGCGCCGGCAAACCGTCAATGTGGATGGTACACGCGCCACACAGGCCCATGCCGCAGCCGAATTTGGTGCCGTTGTAACCGGCAACGTCGCGGATAGCCCAGAGCAGCGGCATGTCTTCCGTGACATCGAGGGGATGGTCTTGACCGTTGAGTTTCAGGGTAATCATGGGCACGCCCGCATATTTATGATGGTTATGGGGTCGAGCAATCTGCCGCCGTTTAATCGGCGGTGGTTCACGCAGATCGACTCAGGCTAATCAGGCTCTCTTGTGCCGACGCGAACGTCTGCACCGGGCCTTTGGTGGAGCAAATGACGGTTATCGTTAGCTCGCTAAGTTAACCCAGCGTTAACAAAAAAGCCCTGCACTTTTTCATCAATGCAGGGCTTTGGATGGCGTCTGGAAAGCGTAGCCTCAATACCGATTGGGCTCCATTTCCAGTTCAACATTGAAACGTTCTGCAATGTCTTTCTGAATGCGTTGCGCCAGATCGAACAATTGCAGACCGGTCGCCGTGCCATAGTTGACCAGCACCAGCGCCTGCAATTTATGCACGCCAGCATCGGCTTCGCGGAAACCCTTCCAGCCAGCGCGCTCGATCAGCCAACCCGCCGCAAGCTTCATCTGCCCGTCCGGTTGTGCGTAAGCCACCACATCCGGGTGCTGCGCTTTGATCTGCGCGACAGTGGCCGCCGACACCAGCGGATTCTTGAAGAAACTGCCGGCATTGCCGAGCACCGCCGGATCCGGCAGTTTTTCACTGCGGATGCTGCAGATGGCGCGGCTGACGTCAGACGGCGTCGGTTGCTCGATGCCCTGCTCGCTCAGGCGCTGACGCACCGGGCCATATTCCAGATGCAGATGCGCGACGCGATTGAGCATGAAGCGCACCCGCAGAATCAGCCAACGCCCCGGTTGCTGTTTGAACAGGCTGTCGCGGTAGGCGAAGTTGCATTCCTCCAGGGTGAAATCACGTAGCTCGCCAGTCTGGCGATCCAGCGCCGTGAGCCCGGCAAACACATCCTTGATCTCGACGCCGTAAGCGCCGATGTTCTGCATCGGCGCAGCGCCGACGGTGCCCGGGATCAGGCTGAGGTTTTCCAGGCCGGAAAAACCCAGCGCCAGCGTGTGCTGAACAAACGGATGCCACGGCTCGCCGGCTTCAGCTTCGATCACCACACGGTTGCCGTCATCACTGATCACGCGAATACCCCGCGTTGCCATGCGCAAGACCAGCGCCGGGATATCTGCGGTCAGCAGCAAGTTGCTGCCACCGCCGATCACCAGTAATGGCACGTCGTGCGCGGTGGCATACGCCAGCGCTTCACGGACATCGGCATCGCTGTGAGCTTCGGCGAACAGTTGCGCGCGGACATCGACGCCGAAACTGTTGAACGGTTTCAGGGAAACCTGCGGTTGCACCTGCAAACTCATAACCGGCCCTTCACTTCGATCAACAATTGGTCACACGCCGCTTCAATCAGATCCAGCACCTGCTCGAAACCCTGATCGCCGTCGTAATACGGGTCCGGCACTTCATCGACCAACCCGGCATAGCGGCGCAGGAACAGATCCAGCTCGGCTTTGCCGGTGGACGGTTGCAGGGCTTTGAGGTTGCGCAGGTTGCTGTTGTCCATGGCCAGAATCAGGTCGTAACTGGCGAAATCAGCACGGCTGACCTGCTGCGCACGTTGCGCCGACAGGTCATAACCGCGCACCTTGGCGGCGGCCTGGCTGCGTTTGTCCGGCGGGTTGCCGACGTGCCAGTCACCGGTACCGGCGGAGGCCACTTCGACCTGATCCGCCAGCCCGGCTTCACGCAATTTATAGCGCAACACACCCTCGGCCGTGGGCGAACGGCAAATGTTGCCCAGGCACACAAACAGAACGCGCATCAGGCCCCCAGCAGGCGACGAACGCGCTCGAGGTCTTCAACGGTGTCGACGCCGGTTGGCGGCGCAATCAGCGCGTCGGCGACGTGAATCCGCACGCCGTGCCACAGGGCACGCAATTGCTCGAGGGATTCAGTGTTTTCCAGCCAGCACGGGCCCCAGATCACGAAATCCTGGAGGAAACCGGCACGATAGGCGTAGATGCCGATGTGGCGGCGGTACGGCACGCCTTCCGGCAATTGCTCGCGGCTTTTGGCGAACGCGTCGCGCGCCCATGGCAACGTCGCACGGCTGAAGGTCAGCGCCAGACCGTTGATGTCGCTGACGACCTTGACCACGTTCGGGTTGAACAGGGTGTCGACGTCCTCGATCGGCTCGGCCAGCGTGGCCATGCGCGCTTCGGTGTGGGCAGCGAGGTTGGCAGCGACCTGATCGATCACGCTTGGCGGAATCAGCGGCTCGTCACCCTGCACGTTGACCACGATCGCGTCGGGCTCAAGACCCAGTTTCGCTGCGACTTCGGCCAGACGATCAGTGCCGGAATTGTGATCTTCACGGGTCAGCACCACTTCGGCGCCAAAGCCTTTGCAGGCCTCGACGATGCGCGCATCGTCAGTGGCAACGACCACTCGGGTCGCGCTGCTTTTGCTCGCCTGTTCCCAGACGTGCTGGATCATCGGCTTGCCGGCGATGTCCAGCAGCGGCTTGCCCGGCAGGCGGGTCGAGGCATAACGCGACGGGATGACAACGGTGAAGGCGGTGGTCATTTATCCAGACGCTCGTCGGTGGTCAGGGTGCGGGCTTCGCTTTCGAGCATCACCGGGATGCCGTCGCGGATCGGGTAAGCCAGGCCGGCGCCCTTGCTGATCAGCTCGGTCTTGTCGGCACTGAGCTTGAGCGGGCCTTTGCAGATCGGGCACGCGAGGATGTCGAGCAATTTGGTGTCCATGAACTTTCCCTGGATAAAAGAATTAAGGCAAAAGCCGATCGGGTAACAGGCGCATCAGCTGTGTGTCGAACCAGGCCACGAAGGCCGGCGACGGCACGGCATCGACCGCCAGATACCACCAGTCGGCAACAGCGAAGGCACGGCACTTCACCGCGTCCTTTTCGGTCATCACCAACGGCAATGACGGTGTGAAATTCAAGGCCTGCACGCTGTATTCGGCGTGATCGGCAAACGCGTGCGGGACTGCTCGCCAGTCTAGCGCTTCGAGGGTATTGAAGAAACGCTGCGGATTGCCGATCCCGGCGACCGCGTGCACGCTCTGGCCGGGCGCAAAGTGTTCGAGCGGCTTGCGCTCGCCGCTGCGCAGGTTGACCAGCGCCGTCGGCTGCAGATGGAAGGCAAATCCGTCGTCGCGATCTGCAGTGGCGCCGTTGAACAGCACGCCGTCGACGCTTTGCAGACGTTCGATCGGTTCACGCAGCGGGCCTGCCGGCAAGCAGCGTTTATTGCCGAGACCACGGGCGGCATCGATCAGCACCAGCTCCAGATCCCGCGCCAAACGATAATGCTGCATGCCGTCATCGGAGAGGATCAGATCCAGCGGTTCACTGGCGAGCAAGGCTTTGACCGCAGCGCTGCGATCCGGGTCGATCATCAGCGGCACGCCGGTGCGCTGGACGATCAGCAATGGCTCGTCGCCAGCGACGTCAGCAGTTTGATCGGCCTCGACGCGCCACGGCAGTTGCGGCGGCTTGGCGCCATAACCACGGCTGACCACGCCAACGCGCAAACCACCGCGCCGGCAATGCTCGATCAGCCAGAGAATCATCGGTGTCTTGCCGGTGCCGCCAACGGTGATGTTACCTACCACAATCAACGGCACGGGTGGCTGGTAGATCTCGCCTACACCGTCGAGAAAGCGCTGGCGTTTACCCACCACCACACGGCGATACAACATTTCCAGCGGCCGCAGCAGCGTCAGGGCCGGGTGCCCCTGGTACCACGCAGCGAGCAAACGATCGGACAGGCTCATCAGGATTTCGGCGCAGCCTCAACCGTGGTCATGCGCAGATGGCTGAAACCGAGCTTGCCGGCGGCGTCCATGACGGTGATCACTGATTGATGCTGAGTCTTGCCGTCGGCACTGATCGACAACGGCATGTTGGTGTCACCGTTGGATTCTTTCTGCATGGCTTCCATCAACGTCGCCAGATCGTTTTTCGGCAAAATCTTGTTGTTCACCGAAAACACGCCTTCGGCGCTGATGGCGACATCCAGTTGCTTGAGCTGCTGGTCTTCGGCCGGCGAGCCGCTGACCGCTTCCGGCAGATCGACGCGCAACTGGGTTTCACGGGTAAACGTGGTGGTCACGACGAAAAACAGCAGCAGAATGAACACCACGTCGATCAGCGACGCGAGGTTGATATCGATGGTTTCCCGAGGCTTGCGACGGAATTTCACGCGCGGCCCTCGGCCAGATCGACGTCACGGTCGCCCTGCACCACTTCAACCAGCTTGATCGCTTCCTGTTCCATGCCCACCACCAGCTCATCGATACGGCGTTGCAGGAACCGGTGGAAGAACACCGCCGGAATACCGACCATCAGGCCTGCCGCAGTGGTGATCAGCGCTTTGGAAATACCACCGGCCAATACCGAAGCGTTGGTGGTCATGCCTGAGCCAGTGAATGCGCTGAAGATATCGATCATGCCCAGCACCGTACCCAGCAGGCCGAGCAACGGCGACATCGCGGCGATGGTGCCCAGCGCATTGACGTAGCGTTCAAGCTCGTGGATGACGCGGGCGGCGGCCTCTTCAATGCACTCTTTCATGATCTCGCGACCATGCTTGGAGTTGGCCAGACCGGCGGCGAGGATTTCCCCCAGCGGCGAATTGGCGCGCAATTCCTTGAGTTTTTCTTTATTGAGCTGCTTGTCCTTGATCCAGACCCAGACCTGACCCAGCAGATGCTCGGGGGTGACGCGACTGGCGCGCAGGGTCCACAGACGCTCGGCGACGATCGCCATGGCCGCGATGGAACTCAAAATGATCGGCAACATCATCCAGCCGCCGGATTTGACCAATTCCCACACAGTGACAGTCCCCTCGAAAAAGTGCGCCACTTTACCATACCGGTCAGCGATTAAGACCCGCCGCCCCGACGACCGTAATGTCGAGTTCGCCTGCGCCCCGATCAACGGGCGACTGCCGACGGATCCCGCCAGAAACGCCGCTGTTGACGCATCGTCCAGGGCGGTTTGAAGCGGCCCAGTTGCAGATGAATGGCGCCTAGTTCGGCACTGTCGTAAATGCGCAGACCCTGTTTGCGATAGCGCGCCAGCACGGTCGGGTGCGGATGGCCGAAGGAATTGCCATGGCCTCGGGAGATCAGCACCGACTCGGGCCGCAACGTTTGCAGCAGCGCCATGGATGAGGAGCTGCGGCTGCCATGATGGGGTGATTGCAGCCATTGCGTCGGCACAGCCATCGGGCTGTCGAGCAGGCTTTGTTCCGCGTGGGTATCAATGTCGCCGGTCAGCAGGATTCGCTCACCATTGGCTTCGATCTGCAACACGCAGGAGCGCTGATTGCTGTCGTGGGCATCCGCCCATTGCCAGAGCTGAAAGCGCACGCCGTCCCATTGCCATTGCGCGCCACTTTTGCAGACTTCAGCGCTCAATTCGGCGGGCAGCCCCGGCGGATCGCCGCTCAGTACCCGGACGACCTTCATGCCACGTGTAATCGCCAGCGCACCGCCCGCGTGATCGGCATCGGCGTGACTGAGCAGCATCAGATCGAGTTTCTCCACGTTGAGTTTGCGCAGCGCCGGCAACACCACACGTTCGCCGAGATCGAAATCACCGAAACGTGGGCCAGCGTCGTACAGCAGCGTGTGGTGACGGGTTCTGATCAGGATCGCCAGACCCTGGCCGACATCCAGTTGCCAGACATCGGCCAGGCCCTCGTTCAAGCGCTCGCGCGGCGGCACCACCAGAATCAGCAGCAACGGCCAGCCCAGCAGCCGCATCGGCACACCACGGGGCAACAGCAACAACATCGCGCCGAGGCTGCCAATGGCCCAGACCCAAACGGGTATCGAAGGCGCAACCCATGCAGGCCATAGCCCAGCAATCAGCGCCAGCGCTCGAAACAGCCAATTGATCAAACCACCGGCCAGCCACAGCAGCCCATCGCCGACATAAGGCACCGACAGCAGTAAGGTCCCGAGCAGCGCCGGCGGCAGCACCAGCAGACTGACCCAAGGCACCGCCAACAGATTTGCCAGCGGCCCACTGAGACTGATCGGCAGGTTCAACGCCAGCAGCACCGGGCATAAACCGATGGCGATCAACCACTGCGCGCGCGTCCAGGCCTGCCACCAGCGCCACGCGCCCAAACGACCGCCGAAGGTGAAGATCAGCACCGCCACTGCTGCAAACGACAGCCACAAACCCGGACGCAGACTGGCGAGCGGATCGAGCAACAGCACACCATTAAAGGCCAGCAACAGCGGCCACCATGCCCCCAGATGGCGAAAACGCAGGCGCCACAACAACACCAATCCCACCATCACGCAGGCGCGCTGCACGGGCACCTCGAAACCGGCGAGCAAGCCGTAACCGAGCGCTGCTGCAAACGCCAGTCCACAAGCCCACGGCAGCCATGGCCAACGCAGCGGCCACAGCCCATACCGCGCGAGCCCGGCGACCAGCAAATACATCACCGCCGCCAGCATCCCGATGTGCTGACCGGAAATCACCAGCAAATGCACGGTGCCGGTGTCCTGCAGAATCTGCCAATCCTCACGACTGAGCGCTGAACCATCGCCCAGCACCAACGCCGCCAGCGCACCGGCCCGACCGTGCGCGTCCACCGCGAGCAAGCGCTGACGAATGCCGTCGCGCCAGGCCCACCGGGCTTCGCTGAGGCGCTGGCCATCCTTGATCGTGCCCGTCGCACCGATGCGTTGCGCCAACAGCCACGCTTCATGATCGAAAGCATCCGGGCTGAGCAAACCATTCGCACGCTTGAGTTTGACCGCCAGCCGCCAGCGCTCACCGCTGTTGACCGGCGGCCCGGCATACCAGGCCAGGCGCATCCGCGTGGGCAATTTTTCGTGACGAGAGCGGGCATCAACCAACTCGAAACGCACCACGCCGTCCGCGTTTTGCGGCAAACCGACCACACGCCCTTCGAGCCAACGGGTTTCGCCATCCAGACGCGCCGGCAGTCGATCATTCAAGGCCCACTGCGCGCTGACACAGGCCCAAGTGAAGCCGAACAGCAAAAACGCCAACGGATAGCTGCGAAACGGCAGCAACATCAAACCCAACACCGGTAACAGCAACATCCACCCGACCGACGGCAATGCCGGTAAAAACATCGGCACCAGCAGACCGACTGCCAGCGCCATCATCCCTGTGCGCATAAGCCCGTCCTTGAGAGTCCCGCACTTAGGCATAGCGGGTGTCAGGCACGTCCGTCGTCAACAATTGTCACAAAGTCTGAATGGGCGCCTCGTAGAATCCAGACATACTTGCCGCCTTAACCGACCGAGAAGCCTTATGCCCCGGCGCTTATTCAAACGTTACATGCCCGACCCGACGAGCATCAGGGAACACAAATCCTTACGCTTTCTCGGCAAGTTGCTGCATGACCCGAACCTCTGGCACCTCAATCGCCACTCTGTCGCACGGGCGATGGCGGTGGGCCTGTTTGCGGCTTTCCTGCCGATTCCCGCGCAGATGCTGGTAGCGGCGGCGCTGGCGATCACTGTTCGCGGCAACATGCCGATTGCCGTCAGTCTGGTCTGGCTGACCAATCCGGTCACCATGCCGGCGGTGTTCTTCTGCACCTATCAGGCGGGAGCGTGGTTGATGGATGTGCCTGCCCGGCATCTGCCGGATGAGCTGACCTGGGAATGGATCAGCGGCGAGTTGTCGACGTTGTGGCAGCCGTTTCTGCTCGGCTCGGTGGTAGTGGGGTTGGTGCTAGGCGCCCTCGCCTATTGCCTGGTGATGATGTATTGGCGCTGGTGGGTGGCGCGGCAATGGGCGCGGCGCAAGAAAAGCCGCATGCGCTGAATGCAAAACGGCCTCCGCAGTGGGAGGCCGTTTTGATTGGTGGCGTCTGAATTGGCCCCATCGCGAGCAGGCTCACTCCTGCATTGGAATGCGTTCCCCTGTAGGAGTGAGCCTGCTCGCGATGGCCACGACTCGGTCTGGAGTCAGGTACGCATCCCGCGCCCACTCACCAGCAACCGTGCACAACCGAGGTACAGCACAACCGTCGCCACCAGCATGAAGGTGATCGCAATACCGATCTTGATATCCGACACACCCAGAATGCCATAACGGAACGCGTTGACCATGTGCAGCACCGGGTTGGCCAACGAAACGGTCTGCCAGAACGGCGGCAGCAACGTGATCGAATAGAACACGCCACCCAGATACGTCAGCGGCGTCAGCACGAACGTCGGGATGATCGAAATATCATCGAAGTTGCGCGCAAACACGGCATTGATAAAGCCCAGCAACGAAAAGATTGTTGCTGTCAGCACCACCACAAGGATGGTCACGCCCAGGTGGTGCACCTGCAAATGGGTGAAGAACAGCGACAGAATCGTCACGATCACGCCCACCATCAGGCCACGCAACACGCCGCCAATGGTGAAGCCGATCAGAATCGTGTGCGGCGACACCGGCGACACCATCAATTCCTCGATGGAGCGCTGGAACTTGCTGCCGAAGAAACTCGAGACCACGTTGCCGTAAGAGTTGGTGATCACCGACATCATGATCAACCCCGGCACGATGTACTCCATGTAGGTGAAGCCACCCATGTCGCCGATCTGCCGACCGATCAGGTTGCCGAAGATTACGAAGTACAGAACCATGGTAATCGCCGGCGGCAGCAGGGTCTGCGGCCAGATCCGCGTGAAGCGTTTGACCTCGCGGTAAACGATGGTCTGCAGGGCGACGAGGTTGGGACGCAATTCAGAACTCATACCGCTACCTTCGACAGATTTTTCTCCACCAGGGACACGAACAGCTCCTCAAGGCGATTGGTTTTGTTGCGCAGGCTCAGCACTTCAATGTTCTGCAGCGCCAATTGGCTGAACAACGCCGTGATGCCCATGGATTTGTCGACCTGAACTTCCAGCGTATGGCTGTCAATCAACCGGGCCGGATAACCGAGCAGTTGCGGCGTGACGCTCAAGTCGTTTTTCAGATCCAGCAAGAAGGTTTCCACGTGCAGCTGGCCCAGCAATTGTTTCATGCTGGTGTTCTCGACAATGGTGCCGTGGTCGATGATGCCGATGTTGCGGCACAACTGCTCAGCCTCTTCCAGATAGTGCGTGGTGAGGATGATGGTGATGCCTTTCTGGTTCAGTTCGGTAAGGAACGTCCACATTGAGCGGCGCAGCTCGATGTCGACGCCTGCGGTCGGTTCATCGAGGATCAGCAGACGCGGTTCGTGCACCAGCGCACGGGCAATCATCAGGCGCCGTTTCATGCCGCCGGACAACGAACGCGACGGCACATCGCGCTTGTCCCACAGGCCCAGTTGCGTCAGGTACTGCTCGGCGCGTTCCTTGGCGATCTTCGCCGGAATGCCGTAGTAACCGGCCTGAGTCACGACGATGTCGAAAGTCTTCTCGAACTGGTTGAAGTTGAATTCCTGGGGCACCACGCCGATCGAGCGCTTGAGCTGCGCAGGATTCTTGTCCAGGTCATGACCGAAGATATTCACCGTGCCGCTGGTCTTGTTCACCAGGGTCGAGAGAATGCCGATGGTCGTGGATTTGCCGGCGCCGTTGGGGCCGAGCAAGGCGAAAAAATCACCTTCGGCGACGTCCAGATCGATACCACTCAAGGCCTGGAACCCGTTGCCGTAGGTTTTGGTTAGCTGCCGGATGGACAGAGCGGAACTCATATCTGATTTACGCACCATTGAAGGAAAAAAGGAGACGGCGGCGAGGGGTCGAACCGCAGCGCAAGTGCGCAATGGTGCTTGCCGCCGCCGTACAAGTACAGTCAAGTGTGTCGATAGTAGGTATTAAGTCAACGCGGTCATAACCGCTTTTTGGTAGGCCGGACGTTGCTTCAGGCGTTCGTACCAGGCTTGCAGATGCAGTTGCGGCGCGCGTTCGATGGGCATCTCGAACCAGGCATAAATGAAACTGCCGAGCGGGATATCGCCCATGCCGATATCTGTACCGGACAGATACGGTTGGCTGGCGAGTGCCTGATCGACCATGCTCAGCAACTCGTTGCATTCCTGGATCGCGGCGTTGATTGCCGCCCAGTCCTGCTTGTCCGCTGGCGTGCGCAGCACACCCCAGAACACCGTGCGAAAAGGCCCGGCGAAACTCGACGTGGTCCAGTCCATCCACTTGTCAGCGCCGGCACGGACTTGCGGATCCGCCGGATACCAGGCGCTGTCGGGCGCATGTCTGGCCAGCAGATAGCGAACGATCGCATTGGATTCCCACAACACGAAACCGTCGTCTTCGATCACCGGCACCCGGCCGTTCGGGTTCATCGCCCGGTACTCAGGTGTGTCGACTACGCCAAATGCACCACCGGCATCGATCGCCTCGTAGGCCAGGCCAAGCTCTTCAGCAGCCCACAATGGCTTCCGGACATTCGATGAGTTTTTCCGTCCCCAGATCTTCAGCATGACCGCCTCTTTTCAAATGAGTGGGCAGGCAGCATACGCCGGATCAGACACGTCTCACATCACTGTGCATATCGCCCAGCAATGGCGGCTGCTGATCGGTGAACAGATGCGGATAGCACTTTTGCAGATGCTCGAAGAAGAAGGTTTCCGGCACGTCGGCGAATTGGCCGTGATCGACCAGATACTCCATCAACTGCGCGCCATCACGGTTGTAGGGGTGGAAAACGCTGTCATTGATACCGTCGAACTCCAGCGGCGCGACGTTGAACAGTTCGCAGAGTTTCTGGTTGAACGCCGGCGTGGCCTTGACCCAGCGATCGTTGAGGAAAAACTCGGTGTAGCCGTGCATAGCGAACATGTCGCTTTTCAACAATTCAAGCAGGCGCGGCGTCGACAGGTGGTTTTTCACATCGGCCAGGCCGATCCGCGCGGGGATTCCGCAATGCCGCGCGCAACCGGCGAGCAGCGTGGCTTTCGGCACGCAATAACTCTCCCCCGTCGCCAACGCATAACTGCCGCGCAAGGTCTGCGGATCGCGACTGAAGGTGTAGGGGTTGTAGCGCACGGCCTCGCGCACGGCGTAATAAAGGCTGATCGCCTGCGCGAGCGGATCGCGACTGGCCCCACGGTGCTGTTCGGCGAACTCCACCACCGCCGGGTGGTCACTATCGATGAAGCGACCGGGACTCAGATACTCGTGCATGACGACAATCTCCTGAATGAGCCTGGAGTCTAGCGACAGCTCAAGCACAGAGATAACGACGTTTCGGCCAAACTTGGACGCAAAGACGCGGATTGATCGAACGATTTCCCACACGCGTTGCCCACCGAACCTACGAAAACCATCCGGGGTTTCCCACGATTTCAATCACCTTGGTCTGACCACCCGGTTTTGCAGATGCCGTCTAAGCTCTGGAGGGTCGATTTGCCTTGGTTCACGGAGGACTGAATATGCTGTTGTTGTGGATACTGGTTTTGCTGGTCGGCGTGGCGTATCTCGCCCACCGGCGTATTTCCCCTCTGCCCGCGTTGGGCATCGTTGCCGTGTACCTCTTGGCGATGGGTATTTTCAGTCACGCACCGGGCTGGCTGATGCTGGTGTTCTGGGTCGTGCTGGCCGCGGTCGCCGCACCGTTGCTGCTGCCCGACCTGCGCCGCAAACATTTCACCGCGCCGCTGTTCAACTGGTTCCAGAAAACCCTGCCGCCGATGTCGCAGACCGAGCGCGACGCGATCGATGCCGGCACCGTCTGGTGGGATGGCGAGTTGTTCAGCGGTCGTCCGGACTGGGACAAACTGCTGGCCTATCCGAAGGTGCAACTGACTGACGAAGAACGGGCGTTCATTGACGGCCCGACCGAAGAACTCTGCGCCATGGTCACCGACTGGCAGATCGGCCAGTCGATGGACTTGCCGCCCGAAGCCTGGACGCACATCAAGGAACATGGTTTTTTTGCCCTGATCATTCCGAAAGAATTTGGCGGTAAAGGCTTCTCGGCCTATGCGCACTCGCAAGTGGCGATGAAACTTGCGACCCGCAGCGGCGACCTCGCATCCACCGTGATGGTGCCCAACTCCCTCGGCCCGGCTGAACTGTTGCTGCATTACGGCACCGATGAACAACGCACTCACTACCTGCCACGACTGGCTCGCGGCGATGACATTCCGTGCTTCGCCCTCACCGGTCCGCTCGCTGGCTCGGATGCCGGGGCGATGCCCGACACCGGGATCATCTGCAAAGGTCAGTGGCAAGGTCAGGAAGTCATCGGCCTGCGTCTGAACTGGGAAAAGCGCTACATCACCCTCGGTCCGGTGGCGACACTGCTAGGTCTGGCGTTCAAGGCGTATGACCCGGAGCATCTGCTGGGTGACAAGGAGGACCTCGGCATCAGCCTGGCGCTGATTCCGACCGATACCGACGGTGTCGAGATCGGCCGCCGTCACCTGCCATTGGGTGCGGCGTTCATGAACGGCCCGAACTCCGGCAAGGACGTGTTCATCCCGCTGGACTTCCTCATCGGCGGTCAGGAGATGCTCGGCAAAGGCTGGATGATGCTGATGAACTGCCTGTCGGTCGGCCGTTCGATCTCGCTGCCGGCGGTCGGTACCGGTGCGGCCAAGTTCACCAGTCTGGTGACCGGCCAGTACGCGCAGATTCGTGAACAGTTCAACGTGCCGCTGTCGGCGTTCGAAGGCATTCAAGAGGCGATGGCGCGAATCGGCGGCAACGCATGGATGATGGACGCCGCGCGCATGCTCACGGCCAACGCAGTGGATCTCGGCGAGAAACCGTCGGTACTGTCGGCGATCCTCAAATACCACCTGACCGAGCGCGGTCGCGAATGCATCAGCCACGCCATGGACGTGCACGGTGGCAAGGCGATCATCATGGGCCCGAACAATTACCTGGGGCGTAGCTGGAACGGTGCGCCGATCTTCATTACGGTGGAAGGCGCGAACATTCTCTCGCGCAACCTGATGATCTTCGGTCAGGGCGCAATTCGTTGCCATCCGTTCGTGCTCAAGGAAATGGCCCTCGCCGGTCGCGAGGACAAGGACCAGGCGCTGAAAGAGTTCGACGGTCTGCTGCTCAAACACATCGGTTTCGCCGTGAGCAACGCCGCCAGCACGCTGGTGCTGAACCTGGGCTTCGGTCATTTCGAACATGCACCGGGCGACAAGATCAGCCAAGGCTATTTCCGCGCGCTGAATCGTCAGGCAGCAGCCTTTGCGATGCTTGCCGACTTCAGCATGATGCTGCTCGGCGGTGAACTGAAACGCCGCGAACGCCTTTCGGCACGTCTCGGTGATGTGTTGAGCAACCTGTATCTGGCCTCGGCGGCGCTCAAGCGTTATCACGATCTGGATTCGCCGGCGTACATGGAGCCGCTGTTCCGCTGGGCGATGGAAGAAAGCCTGGGTCAAGCGGAGCGGGCGATGGATGAATTGCTGCGCAACTTCCCGAACAAAGTCTTCGGCTGTCTGCTGCGCGTCATCGTCTTCCCGTTTGGCCGTCGTCACAAAGGTCCGTCGGACAAACTCGGTGCCGAAGTGGCTGGGGTGATTGGTCGAGCCAAAGGCGACCCGGCGCTTGAAGAGCTGCTAGCCGGTTGCTATCGCCCGCAATCGGCGGACGATGCGGTCGGTGCGCTGCAGCACGCAAGCGATCTGCTAAACGCCGCGCAGCCGTTGCACAAGAAGCTGCACACGTCGCTGAAAAGCGGTCAGGTCAAACCGGCCGCAGGCGAACACGCCATCGACGCCGCACTGGAGGCTGGTGTGCTGCAACCGGTTGAAGCGCAAAGTCTGCGTGATGCCGAAGCAGCGCGGCGCAAGGTGATCGATGTCGATGATTTCGATAAAGAAGAGCTGAAACAGGCAGAGGGCAAAGTCCGCTGATCCCGACAAGCATATCGCCGTTTATATGTGATAAATGGGCGCAGGAGCTTTATACTCCCGCGCCCGTTTTGCTCTTGAGGACTTATCTCGTGTCCAACGTCGTTGCCGATCATCTCGTATTGCTCGACCACCTGCGCAGTATCCTGGTCGCCGTAGGTGAGGCCGAACAGGTTCCCGAAGAAAGCCATGCCCTGTTTCTGGAGCGCTTCGACGAACTGCTGGCATCGCTGCCGATCGACCCGATCGAAAGCCAATACCTGGGCCAGGACATCCTGACTCAAGTGATTACCCGTTACCCGCAAATTGCCCACCTGATCCCGCGGGATCTGCTCTGGTTCTTCGCCGGTGATTGCCTGCACTACCTGGCCGATGAAGAGATCGACCTGTATCAGGCGCTGGAGGAACGTCGTTACGAAGCCGAACAGAACGATGAACCGTTCGACTGGAACCAGGAAAAGCAGTTGCTGGCGATGTCCGCTCAGGACAGCAAGCACTGATTCAGTTTGCTGGTTGAAGATCAAAAGATCGCAGCCTTCGGCAGCTCCTACATTGACCGCGTATGTAGGAGCTGCCGAAGGCTGCGATCTTTTGCTTTTGCGCTACAACAACCCTTCGCTTTCAGGTAGCTCGTACGCCATCGCGGTGTTACTTGCATTGCCCGGCTTACCGGGTTTACTCAGGGTCGGTTCCTTCTCCAGACACTCCACCAGAAAATCGATAAACACCCGCAACTTCGGCGGCAGGTACCGAGTGGGCGAGTGCAACAGCCAGAGCCCGCCATGATAAGAGGCGAGGAACGTCCAGTCTGGCAGTACCTGCACGATCAACCTCTGCTCCAAGGCATAACGCGCCGTGAAATACGGCAGGCTGCCGATACCAATGTGCTGCAACACCGCGCCCAAACGCACGCCGGTGTGATTGGCGGCATAGCGACCGCGCACGCCGACCGTTACCGCTTTACTGCCTTTCTTGAATTTCCAGCGCGCATCGCTCGGCGTCTCGCCCAGATAAATACAACTGTGATTGAGCAAGTCGTGAGGGTGAGTCGGCGTGCCGTGTTCGGCCAGATATTGCGGCGTGGCGCAGAGCAAATGGTCAATGGTCAGTAGTTGACGGCCCACCAGCCCGGCCGGTGGTCTATCGGTGATGCGGATCGCCAGGTCAACATGATCGTCAATCAGATCAACCTGCCGGTCTTCCAGCAATAACTCGACGTCGACCTTGGGATAGCGCCGCAGAAACTCGGGCATATGCGGATGAACCACAAAGCGCCCCACCGCTTTCGGCACGCTGACCCGCACCAGTCCTTCTGCCTCATGGGTGAACTGGCCGCTGATTTCCATCACTGACTTGGCGGCGCTGACCATCTCCTGGCAGCGCTTGAACACCTCTTCGCCACCATCACTCAAACGTAATTTGCGCGTAGTGCGTTGCAGCAACCGCGTGGCCAAGGCCTTTTCCAGCCGAGAAATGCTGCGACTGACCGCTGAGGGTGATGACCCGAGCTGTCGTGCTGCTTCAGAGAAGCTGCCGGTCTCCACGACCTTGACGAAAATCGCCATTTCACCGAGCAGTGGAAGTGGGAGATTTATGCTCACAGCGCACAAGTCCTTTGATGTTTGAACGGATTATCACGTTATTACACGATTCATATAATAAAAATAGAAACTTTAATAAGGGCATGGAATATGACGCTTCGCCTCTTTTTCCATAGTGATGACCTCAAGGCTAATGTGGAAGTCCTCGACTGCACGCCCCACGAGCATGAATTTTCCGTGGTATTGCGCGCCACGCTGTTCCATCCGCAAGGCGGTGGGCAGCCCTGCGATACCGGCTGGATCGGTGAAGCCCAAGTGCTGCGCGTGGTCCAGGAGCCAGACCGCATCATTCACTTTGTCGACAGACCGGTAACGCTTGGCATGACCGCTATACGGATTGATGAAGAGCGCCGCCGCTTCAACACCCGCATGCATTCGGCCGGACATCTGATCGGGCACTTTATCCAGGCCATGGGCTGGATGCCGGTCAAGGCGCACCACTGGCCGGACGAAGGTCGGGTGCAGTTCAAACCTGGCGACGCCGCTCAGGAAGTCGAAGCCCAAACCGTTCAAATCGGCATTGAGCAATGGATCGAACACGATCTGCCACGCCTGATATCCCTGCGCGAAGGCGCGCGGGAAATCGGCTTCGGTGAACTCCCGGCCTATGGCTGTGGCGGCACCCATGTACGCAGCCTGAAGGAACTTGGCACAGTCACGATCGCGTCCCTTTCGCAGAAGAAAGGCACGTTATCCGTCCACTACCGCGTGGATTGAGCATTCCCGGACGCTGCCCTCGCGCAGCATCCGGCGCCGGGGGAACCGCACTCGCAGGTTCCGTTGACTATCGATAGATGGACCTAAATAACATGATGCTAGACGTCGAGCGTCTCGATGAGACGTGCATAAAAAAACTGGCCAACGAAGAAGTCCTCGCCATCCGCGTCAAAGGCTTTCTGCCGGAGCCGCTGGCGATCGAGATTGGCGACAAGATCCTGGCTCCGGGCTTTGAGGGCTACATCAACGCACCCAGCATCGGCCGCATCGGCATGGCGTTTTATGAAGCGGAAAACCAGCCGCTGCTGATCGAGGACTACTTCGAACGCGCCACCAGCAACATCGCTGAATTGCGCAATCGCTGCGCGCCCTACTCTTCGCCGGTCGACACCTTGCGCTGTATGCTCGACGAATCATGGCCGGCGGGGGCGCATCTGGAAAACCTCTACGGCCGCAAGATGTACGTCGGCCTTTCGCGCGTGGTAAAGCCCGGAGTGTGCTTCCTTGCCCACCACGACATCTTTGCCAAGGATGCGCCGGACAGTTTCCAGGCCCGCAGCCTGGAGGCGCAATTCGCCTGCAACGTCTATCTGAACATGCCAACCGACGGCGGCGCATTGCAGATGTGGGACGACAACATTACTCCCGACCAATTCGACGAGATGCGCGGCGACAGCTACGGCATCGACCCGGCGCTGCTCGGGCCGCCAACCCTTGAGGTGCGACCGCAGCCCGGCGACTTCATCATGTTCAATTCGCGCTGCATGCACTCGGTGACCCCGGGCGTGGCGGACCCGCGCTTGAGCCTTTCCTTCTTTGTCGGCTATCGCGGCAATGCTTCACCCCTGACCTTCTGGAGTTGAAATGTATTCGAATTACCTGGGCGAGTTTCTAGCGCTGGCTACTATCCACTTTCTCGCCGTGGTCGCCCCCGGCCCGGACTTCGCAGTGACCATCCGTCAGAGCGTACGCTTCGGCCGATTGGTGGGGATCTGCACGGCGCTGGGCATTGGTGCGGGGATTTCCGTGCACGTGCTGTACACCCTGCTCGGTGTCGGCGCATTGATGCACACCACCCCGTGGTTGTTGACCGTGGCCAAGGTAGTCGGTGGTGCTTACATTTTGTATCTGGGTGTCAGCCTGATCCGCAGCAAACCGAAAACCACCCTTGAAGGCGAAAAAGCCGCCGATGAACCGTTGGTGGAACAGTCGTTGTTCAAGGCGTTCAGCACAGGTTTCCTGACCAACGCTACCAACCCCAAGGCAACCCTGTTCTTTCTGGCGATTTTCACCACGATCATCAGTGCCAGCACCCCCCTGCAAGTCCAGGCGTTCTATGGTTTGTGGATGTGTTTTGTGAACGCGTTGTGGTTCGTGATCGTCGCGCTGTTTTTCTCCAGCAACAAAGTGCGCTTGCTGTTCATGCGCATGGGCCATTGGTTCGAACGCAGCATGGGAGTGATCCTGATTCTGTTCGCCGGGCGCTTGATGCTGTCGATGTAAGCGACAAAAAAGTCCCGGCAATCGCTTGCCGGGACTTTTTCATTTCTGCGCCTCTTTTGCGTTTCTGTGCGACAGATCAAGTTTCAGGACTCCCTGGTTACTCGCCCACAGTGTTAGTTTGCAAAATGTTTCTGACGCAGCAGACAGAAATATCTCTCATCAATTGCCCGCAAGGAAAGCCTCCGTAATGGATTTCTCCCTCAAGCAACTGGCCGCCGCTACCCTGATGCTGGCCAGCCTCGCGTCATTCACCACCGCCGCTCAAGCCAACATCACCCCGCAGCAGAGCGCGGTCATCCTCAAATCCTTCGACGACAAAAACGTCACGGATTTCCGCGAGTTTCTGGGCAGCCTGGCCAAGAGCGACATCGCCAAAAGCGATAATCTCGGTCCGGCCATCAGCGCTTTCCTCGACAATAAAACCCTGACCGCTGAGCAGCAGAACGAAATCCATCGTCTGCTGGGCATCTACACGCGCGTCAAATACGGCAAGGCCGCGCTGCAAACCCTGCGCGAACTGGTCGAAATTCCAACCTTCCAAAAGGAAGGCGTCGCACAGCACGACAACCCTGAGTTCATCAAGATTGCCGGCAAGATCCAGAGCCTTGCCGAGTCGTTCAATCTGAACTTCCGCAACATCGACAACCGCGTCTACGAAATTTCCCTGGAAGGCAAGGGTGACGAAGTCGTCGGCATCCACGCACACGCTGACGTGGTGCCAGTGACCCCGGAAAACTGGGTGCTCAAGGACGGTACCAAGCTTGATCCGTTCAAAGTCACCCTGATTGGCGATCGCATGTACGGTCGCGGTACCGAAGATGACAAGAACGGCATCGTCGTTGCGATGTACGCAATGAAAGTGATCAAAGAAGAAAAACTGCCATTGGCGCGCAACTTCAAGCTGCTGGTCGATACCACCGAAGAAACCACCGGCGACGCCATTCCCTATTACTTCGAAAAAAACCCCACGCCGGCCTACAACATGGCGCTCGACGGTGGTTACCCGGTGGTGATTGCCGAAAAAGGCTACGGCACCGTGATGGCCAAATTTGCCAAGCGCACAGCTGAAGGCAAAGGCGCAGAGATCACCTCGATGACAGGTGGCCTGGCCACCAACCAGATACCGTCAGCCTCGGTCGTGACCCTGGTGACCGACAAGCCTGGCGAACTGGCAGCAAGCCTGCAAAAAGCCGGGACTGAATACGCCAAGCACAACGGTAGCGACTTCCAGGTCACCGCCAAGGTTGAAGGCAAAGACGTCAAACTGACGGTCACCGGTGTTTCCGCGCACTCCTCCGAGCCCGAGTCAGGTGTTAACCCGGTCGCCCGGATGCTGAGCTTCATCAATGGACTGGACGGCAAAGTGCCGCTCAAGCACAACCAGTTCACCGACGCTGCACGTTACGCTGCGGATAACTGGGGACTAGATTATCTGGGCAAAAAACTCGCCGTGGATTTCTCCGATTCGTTCATGGGGCCGCTGACCACCTCCCTGACCTATGTCGGCGAGGATGACAAAGCCTTCAAACTGGCGGTCAATCTGCGTGTACCAAAGGGCAAATCACCAGAGAAGCTCAAGGCTGAAATCGCCGACAAGCTCAACGCCTGGACAAAGAAAACTCACGTAGCCGTGGACTTCGATTACTCGGTCGCCGAACCGATGTACCGCAACCCGGAAGGGGAATGGGTCAAGGCATTGCTGGCAGTGTCGACAGAAAACCTCGGTATGAAGCACGAGTTCGGTACCTCTGCCGGTGCGACGTCGGTGCATGAACTGCCTAACGGCGTGCAATTTGGCTTGGCGCGTCCCGAGGTGAAATACACCGGGCACACCGATGGCGAGTTCAAGACCGTTGACCAGTTCTTGCTGGACCTGCAGATCGTCACCGAAATGATGGGGCGCATCGGGCAATTGCCGAAGCTGTGATCGATCCTTCGAACCCGGTCAGCGCATGGCCGGGTTCTGGCAGACGCAAAAAAGGACCGCGAAGGTCCTTTTTTATTGGCGACGACAAATCGCGCACAAACAAAAACGCCGATCATCACTGATCGGCGTTTTTGTGAATATGGAGCGGGAAACGAGACTCGAACTCGCGACCCCGACCTTGGCAAGGTCGTGCTCTACCAACTGAGCTATTCCCGCAAGGGCGCCCCCTAGGGGACTCGACCCCCTGTTACCGCCGTGAAAGGGCGGTGTCCTAGGCCACTAGACGAAGGGGACACAGGCTACAACTTTCACTAATAAAAACGCCGCTCACTGAGCGGCGTCTTTAGAATTTGGAGCGGGAAACGAGACTCGAACTCGCGACCCCGACCTTGGCAAGGTCGTGCTCTACCAACTGAGCTATTCCCGCAAATGGCGTCCCCTAGGGGACTCGAACCCCTGTTACCGCCGTGAAAGGGCGGTGTCCTAGGCCACTAGACGAAGGGGACACGCTACCCGGAACACATGGTGTGTGTTTCGGTGTCCAGATCCGTATCCGAAGACTTGGTTCTGGTTTCACTCAGCCCCGCCCGAAAGCAGTGCTGTTTAAAATTGGAGCGGGAAACGAGACTCGAACTCGCGACCCCGACCTTGGCAAGGTCGTGCTCTACCAACTGAGCTATTCCCGCATTGGCGTCCCCTAGGGGACTCGAACCCCTGTTACCGCCGTGAAAGGGCGGTGTCCTAGGCCACTAGACGAAGGGGACACACTACAACATTCACTTCCTGCCGCGCTTCGCTGTGTGCTTTACGCTGCAAGTGGCGCGCATTCTATGGATGGATTGAGAGGTCGTCAACCCCTTGATATAAATTTATTTAAATCAATGACTTCGACCTGCTTTGCAGCTGCAATCCGGCTTTTCCGTCGTCCGACGATTGACGCCTATATTCCGCCACTCGCCAAGACGTTATAGTCCACCGCACAGTGATGGCAATCTGAACCCGTAGCGCCAGCATTCATATAAGCAGCGCGCGGCCGATACAGATTGAACCTGCCGAACCAACCAGTCGAGCGGCGCTAGGCGGTTAAATGCCCAGCCACTACACTCGCATGCGAACCCTATAAAGAGGTCTTACCGGTGACACCACTCATGATCACCCTGCTAGTCGTAGCCGGGATCGCAATTCTGATCGCCATTGGCTACATGAACCATGTGGTGGAAAACAACAAACTGGAGAAGGCCCGCACCAAAGTCGAACTCAACGACCGCCTGCGTCGTTGCGGCGAACTGACCGAAACTTTCCCCGGTCAATTCATGACCCCGGCCTTGAAGCTGCTGCTGACGCGCCTGGAACTCAACGTTTGCCAGCGCCTGTTGAGCCTGGAAAAAACCAGCGCCACTACCAAGGCACGCATCACCGAACTGAGTGGACTGGTCGCCCAGGGCGAGTCGATCCCGGTCAACAACCCACCAGCACCGATCATGACCGAAGCCAAGGCCAAGGACGTACGCTTCCTCCTCGAAGCCCTCCACGGCCAAATCACCCGCGCCGCCCACGACGGCTTTCTGCCACCAAACGAAGCCAAACACTGGGTTCGTGAAGTGCGCCACATCCTGGTGTTGCTGCACATCGAGTTCTTCAACAACCTCGGCCAACAGTCCCTGCAACAAAACCAGCCCGGCCAGGCTCGCCTCGCCTTCGAACGCGGCGTGCAATACCTGCGCAAACAGCAGGATCCACAGATGTATGCAGAACAACTGCAATACCTGGAAAAACTGCTCGCTCGCGCCAACGCCCAGGTCATGGACAAAATCGCCCCGGTCGAAGGCGAAGAAAACCAACTCACCGCCGGCCTCAAAGACGTCGAAGCGGATGCAGACTGGAAGAAAAAAGTGATCTACGACTGATCGTCGATGCAGGAAAAGAAGCCACCGCCGAGGTGGCTTTTTTGTGGGTGACCGATGAGGATCGGGTGAATGGACGACCGCCATCGCCAGCAGGGTGACTCGCCGTAAGGGCGAAACCGCCAGCCGCAGCAACCGCAGAACCGGACACTCACCCAAAACCCCAAGAGCATGGTCGGCCCAAAGGCCGCCAAGCCCAAAGCGTCAAAGCGTCAAAGCGTCAAAGCGTCAAAGCGTCAAAGCCGAAAATGCCCAACCATCCCGCGCAACTCACTCCCCAACTGCGCCAGCTCAACACTGGAAGCCGCATTCCCGCGCATCGCCATCGATGACTGATCCGCACTGGCACGAATACTCGTCACACTTCGATTGATCTCCTCTGCCACCGAACTCTGTTCCTCCGCTGCCGCCGCAATCTGTTGATTCATCTGCTGTATCAATGAAACCGCTGCCGCAATACTCCCCAATGCACTTTCCGTCTGCAGTGCATCACTGACCGCAAGCTTCACCAACTCACCACTGCTCTGAATCTGCTGCACCGAAGCATGCGCCGCCGCCCGCAAGGCGCTGACCAACCGCTCGATCTCCTCGGTCGATTGCTGTGTACGCCGTGCAAGCGCGCGAACCTCATCGGCCACCACCGCAAAGCCCCTGCCCTGCTCACCGGCGCGCGCCGCTTCGATTGCCGCGTTGAGCGCCAGCAGATTGGTCTGCTCGGCAACACTCTTGATCACCTCGAGTACCGTGCCGATATTCTGAATCTCGGCACTGAGACTCTCGATGCTGGTACTCGCAGAAGTCGCCGAGTCCGCCAACTGCTCAATGCGCGCCATGCTCTGACGCACTACCTGCTGACCCGTCTCGACTTTGTCATCCGCCGTCTGCGCCGCCAACGCGGCCTCTTCGGCATTACGCGCGACATCGTGAACAGTCGCCGTCATCTGGTTCATCGCGGTGGCAACCTGTTCGGTTTCCTCCTTCTGACTGCTGACTTCAAGATTGGTCTGCTCGGTCACCGTCGACAGCGACTGCGCAGAACTGGCCAATTGCTCGATGCCGGCCTGCAAGCCGCTGACAATCGTGCTCAGTCCTGCGCCCATCTGCTGCATCGCCAACATCAACTGGCCGATTTCATCCCGGCGCGTCACGCCAATCGTCGCGCTCAAATCACCGGCGGCAATCTGCTGGGCCACCTGAATCACGCTGCGCAACGGCGAAACAATCAGCCGGGTTATCACCCAGGCTGCGATCAACCCGACCACCAGTGCCAATGCCGAAGAGCCGATAATCAGCAATGAATTCTTCTTCAGTTCCGCCTGCATCGCGCCATCTTCAGCGACATACGCCTGATCCACCCGCTCCATCACTTGCGCGGCACGCTGGTGCAATTGTTCGTAAACGGTTTTTTCCTGCGCCAGCAACCCGGTGTATTCGGCCAGTTTGTCGTTGAACCCGGCGATGTGCCCGGACACCTCATTGAGCACCGTCAGATACCCCTCATCCTTGACCGTGGACTTCAGCTCTTCGGCTTGCGCCTGCGCCTGCGCGGCCTGCTCGATATTGCCCTTGCCGGCACTGTCGGCATCGCCCTTGCGACTCTGATCGAGACGAATCCGTGCTTCGTTCATGGCCTGCAACATCAAGCGTGATACCTGGCTGACCTGACTGGCCTGCTCGATAAACTGCGCACCGTCCTTGCCCTCGGTGTCTTTCAAGGTATAGGCGCCATCATCGGCCAGTCCGGCCTGCAACACATCGAGGTTGTTGGCCACGCTGGACACCGACCAACTGGCCATTTCCAGCGCGAGATCCTTGGCCTGGGTCAACGAGACAAACTCGTCGAACGCCTTGCGATAGGCATCAAGCGACTGTTCGACATCACTCATCACCGGTACATTCGCCGGCGACTGCGCCTTGAGCTGGTTGGCCAGGGCAATAAGAGCAACAACACCTTCGCGCAAGGCATCGGCGGTTTTCGGATTGTTGCGCAAGGCGTATTCCTGCTCCAGCAGGCGTACGTTGAGCAGGCCACTGTTGAGCGAAGACATCTGCTTGAGCCCATTGAAACGCTGACTGATGGTTTGCAGGGACCAGACACCCATTGCTGCCACCAGCGCGGTCAACAGCAGTACGAGCACAAACCCGACACCCAGTTTTTTCGCCATACCGAGGTTGGCAAAACGTCCTTGCACGGCCGAAATCATTGCGCGAAGCCCCTTGCCAAAGTGTGTGGACGAAGATTCGCAATGGCCATGGACCGGCACAAGTCTCTGGCGTCGGAATAATGGCAAAAAGCTACGCCCGCGTCGTTTTCAGAACGCTTGAGGTCGATCCACGCGGGTGCTGCGGAAAAACTGCCGTGCACGGGGGTCGCAGGCGTATGCGACGTTGATACGCTGCCACTCGCACACCTCGCCACCGGGACTGAATGCTCCCGACGCGGCAAGCGATACACCACTGCCCAGCGCCTGTCGACGCAATCGGGCAGGATCGGCAGATGGCGAACGCGCCCAGATGAACAAGCCACCGCACGGTTTTCCGAACACTTCCCACTCGGCGTCTTCCAGTACTTGCAACGCGGCTGCACGGTCGACACTCAAGCGCTGACGCTGACGATGCACCAGCTTGCGATAGGCGCCACTGGCAAGGAGACGAGCCAGTACCGCCTCATTAAAGCCTGAAGACCCCGCACTGCTGATCATCTTGATCCGCGCAAGCCGTGCGATCAGCTCAAGATCGGCGAAAACGAAGCCCACCCGCAATGAGCTGCTCAGGGTTTTTGAGAAACTGCCGACGTAAATCACTCGTTGATCAAGTGCCGCCAACCGTGTGCCATTGCCATTATGCAAATCGGCGTAGACATCATCTTCGATCACGCGCACATCACCGGCATTGCACAGCTGCAGGACCTGCCGGGCTACGGTCGGACTCAAACAGGAGCCGGTGGGATTGTGATGATGACTGTTGATAAACATTGCCACTGGCCGGAACTGCTCCAGCACGCGCGCCAGCGCGTCGATGTCAGGCCCGTTCGGGGTGCGGCGAACTTCGAGCAAGTGCACGCCGTGCAATCGCAAAAGATCGAACAGCTGCACATGTCCCGGGTTCTCGACCACCACGTAATCGCCAGCCTTCAGCAGGGCGCGCACAATCAGGTCAAGGGCTTGAGTCGCACCGCAGGTGGTCATTATCTGCGCGGCGCCAGCCTGAACATTGATCATTTTGAGGCGTTTGACGATCTGTTCGCGCAGCGCCGGCAGCCCCAGTGGCGTGCTGTAGTTGAACAGACTGCTCATGTCGGTGCGAGCGACCTGACCTATCGCATAGCTCAAGTCATCAGACTCACGCCAGTTTTCAGGTAACCCGCCATCGCCGAGATTCAACGTGCCCGGTAAACCGCAAACACTTCCCGCCTCTGGCCGAAGCCGATCGATACTCGCCGGTACAGGCGTATTTATCGCACGGCGAGGCGCTGCTGCCACCATGAATCCCGAACCTTGGCGCGGCGCCAGAACGCCTTGTGCCACGAGTCGATCACAAGCCTGAACCACGCATGACTGACTGAGCAAATTGCTGCGTGCGATTTGCTGTACTGAAGGCAACCGTGTGGCAGGTGGCACATCACTTCGCACGATCCAGTCGATCACTCCGTCAACAATCTGCTGTACGACTGGCACCATTGCCTGTCGGTCAATTCTCAATTCCATGAGCACGCAAACTCCTGTCCGTTTTGCTGGCGGCAGTAAATCACAGCCGCGCCGGACAGGCTGTGCGACAACGCCGCCAAAAGCGACCGTTCTAACCATTTGATACACATTGTTTAAGGGGCTTCACGGAACTGAACGTGATCCACAAAAAAGCCCGCAACGAATGCGGGCTGTCTTTCCTGCGCTCTGTTCAGAATGCGGTGACACCGCCATCCACAGCCAGCGAGTGGCCAGTGGTGAATGCCGCACCGTCGCTGCACAGATACAACACGGCACTGGCGATTTCCTCGACTTTGCCAATGCGGCCGACCGGGTGCATGGCGTTGGCGAACTCAGCCTTTTTCGGATCGGCCTCATAAGCGCGACGAAACATGTCGGTATCGATCACCGCCGGACACACCGCGTTGACGCGGATTTTCTTCTTCGCGTATTCGATGGCGGCCGATTTGGTCAGACCAATCACCGCATGCTTGGACGCCGCATAGATGCTCATCTTCGGCGCCGCGCCCAGCCCTGCCACCGAGGCGGTGTTGACGATCGCTCCGCCGCCCTGCGCCAGCAACAGCGGTAGTTGATACTTCATGCACAACCAGACGCCTTTGACGTTGACCCCCATGATTGCGTCGAACTCATCCATCGAGCCGTCGGCCAGTTTGCCTTTTTCAATTTCGATGCCGGCATTGTTGAAGGCATAGTCCAGACGGCCGTAGGTATTGATGACCTCGTCCATCAGATTTTTCACTTCGCTTTCGATGGTCACGTTGCAACGCACAAAGTTCGCTTCGCCACCGGCTGTACGAATCAACGCGACCGTGCCCTCCCCCCCTGCCGCGTCCAGGTCGGCGACCACCACTTTCAGGCCTTCGGCAGCGAACGCCTGCGCGGTCGCACGACCGATACCGTTGGCCGCGCCGGTGACTACGGCAACCTGACCGGAAAACGTCATGCTCATTGTTGTGTCCTCGAAGGGATAGATGCAGGGGATGTGTGGCATCGCAGCATAGCCATTGAGGCCGGCCACGCGTCAGCACTATCCAATGGCTGTTTATGTGGCCATGCATCGCAGTGATAAAACTGTGCGGGTGATCATCACTGCATTGGATCGGCGTGCATTCGCCGCGTCAGCCAACCTTGCGAGATCGGCGCTGAAGGTCTATCAACAAGGCTTCATTCAATTCGAGTGCCTGCCATGACCTCCCAGACCAATCGCCAGTTCCTGCTCGCCAAACGCCCGGTGGGCGCCGCGACCCGCGAGACCTTCACCTATCAGGAAATACCGGTCGGCGAACCGGCGGCGGGACAGATTCTGGTCAAGAACGAATACCTGTCGCTCGACCCGGCCATGCGTGGCTGGATGAACGAGGGCAAGTCCTACATCCCGCCGGTTGGAATCGGCGAAGTCATGCGCGCACTGGGCGTAGGCAAAGTCGTCGCCTCGAACAACCCAGGGTTTGCCGTCGGGGACTACGTCAACGGTGCCATTGGCGTGCAGGATTATTTCCTCGGCGAACCCAGAGGTTTCTACAAAGTCGATCCGAAACTGGCGCCGCTGCCAGTGTATCTGTCCGCGCTGGGCATGACCGGCATGACCGCTTACTTCGCCCTGCTGGATGTCGGCGCGCCGAAGGCTGGCGATACCGTTGTGCTTTCAGGCGCGGCAGGTGCGGTAGGCAGCATTGCCGGGCAGATCGCCAAGATCAAAGGCTGCCGCGTGGTGGGAATCGCCGGCGGTGCCGACAAGTGCAAATTTCTCATTGATGAGCTGGGCTTCGACGGCGCCATCGACTACAAGAACGAAGATGTGATTGCCGGCCTCAAGCGCGAATGCCCGAAAGGCGTCGACGTGTATTTCGATAACGTCGGCGGTGACATTCTCGACGCAGTGCTGAGTCGCTTGAACATGAAGGCGCGTGTGGTGATCTGCGGCGCGATCAGCCAGTACAACAACAAGGAAGCGGTCAAAGGCCCCGCCAACTACCTGTCGCTGCTGGTCAATCGTGCGCGGATGGAAGGCTTTGTGGTGATGGACTATGCCGCGCAATACGCCAGCGCCGCGCAGGAAATGGCCGGATGGATGGCCAAGGGGCAACTCAAGAGCAAGGAAGACATCGTCGAGGGCCTGGAGACCTTTCCAGAGACGCTGATGAAACTGTTCAGCGGCGAGAATTTCGGCAAGTTGGTGTTGAAAATCTAAAATCCCCAGAAAACAAATGTAGGAGTGAGCCCTGCTCGCGATAGCGGTGTGTCAGTCAACATTAACGTTGTTTGACACACCGCTATCGCGAGCAGGCTCACTCCTACAGGGTTTCGCGGTGTCTGATCAGGCGATTTCGGCTACAACCGAAGCCAATGCCTTGGCCGGATCCGTCGCCTGGCTGATCGGACGGCCGATCACCAGATAATCGGAACCGGCATCCAGTGCCTGACGCGGGGTCAGAATGCGGCGCTGATCGTCCTGCGCACTGCCCGCCGGACGAATCCCCGGGGTCACCAGTTGCAGCGATGGGTGTGCGGTTTTCAGTGCAGTGGCTTCCAGCGCCGAGCACACCAGGCCGTCCATGCCAGCCTTCTCGGCCAATGCGGCCAGACGCAGCACTTGCTCTTGCGGTTCGATGTCCAGACCGATACCGGCGAGGTCTTCACGCTCCATCGAGGTCAGTACGGTGACGCCGATCAGCAATGGCTGCGGGCCACTGCGCTTGTCCAGCACTTCACGGCAGGCGGCCATCATGCGCATACCACCCGAGCAATGCACGTTGACCATCCACACGCCCATCTCGGCAGCGGCTTTCACGGCCATCGCGGTGGTGTTGGGAATGTCGTGGAATTTCAGGTCGAGGAATACTTCGAAACCCTTGTCACGCAGGGTGCCGACGATTTCCGCGGCGCAACTGGTGAAGAGTTCCTTGCCCACTTTGACCCGGCACAGTTTCGGGTCCAACTGGTCGGCCAGCTTCAGTGCGGCGTCACGGGTGGGGAAATCCAGGGCGACGATGATAGGAGTCTGGCAGGCGGACATGAATGGGCTCTCAGGCAGGTCGAAATCGGCGCGCATTGTAGCGGAACCGGCGGCGGCGCGGCACCCGATGATCGGTAAATCGTCGCGCTGACCATGATCAGCATAGCGTCCGCTGCTATTGTGTCGACTCCGATACACAACCGACATGCCGCCAACACGCGCCCGCGCTAGCCTCGCCAGCCGCAACACGCCCTTACATCAGCACTTCCCGCCTCACGGCAGGACGCCTATGCTGAAACCACAACCTCGCAGCCCATCTTTGTGGTTGGCGGCCTACTGGCAGATGAACAGCCCCATGCACAACACCCAAACGACCGCGACGGATGAGCCAAAAGACGACAAGCGCTGGAGCATCCGCGCGCTGATCGTCGACGACGACGTGCCGATCCGCGAGCTGATGATCGATTACCTCGCCCGCTTCAACATCCACGCCAGCGGCGTCACCGACGGCGCGGCGATGCGTCAGGCGCTGCTCGCCGAGCATTTCGATGTTGTCGTGCTGGACCTGATGCTGCCCGGCGAAGACGGCTTGTCGCTGTGCCGCTGGCTGCGCGCCGAATCGGACATCCCGATCCTGATGCTCACCGCCCGTTGCGAACCGACCGACCGCATCATCGGCCTGGAACTGGGCGCCGATGACTACATGGCCAAACCCTTCGAACCGCGCGAACTGGTGGCGCGCATTCAGACCATTCTGCGTCGGGTGCGCGATGATCGTACCGAGCAACGGGCCAACATTCGTTTCGACAACTGGCGCCTGAACAGCGTTCTGCGCCAGTTGATCGCCGACAACGGCCTGGTGGTGCCGCTGTCCAACGCCGAATTCCGCCTGCTCTGGGTCTTTATCGAACGCCCGCGCCGAGTGCTCAGTCGCGAACAACTGCTCGATGCCGCGCGCGGCCGTTCAATCGAAGCATTTGACCGCAGCATCGATCTGCTGGTCTCGCGCCTGCGCCAGAAGCTCGGCGACGACCCGAAAGCCCCGCAGTTGATCAAAACCGTACGCGGTGAGGGTTACCTGTTCGACGCACGGGACATCGGCTGATGCGAGCGCGCTTCGACACGCTGTTCGGACGCCTGTTTGGCGTGCTGTTCGTGGCGATTGTCCTGGCGCACTTGCTGGCGTTCACCTGGTTCCGCCTCTACGGCCCGCCACCGCCACCACCGCCGCCAGAGTTTTCCCAGGGTGTCGAAGGGCAACGGCCCATGCCGGATCCACGCTATGCGCAGCGGCCACCGCGCCCCTGGTTCGGTGGCCCGGTGGTGCCACTGACCTTTCAATTCATCACGCTGATGATCGCGGCGTGGTACGGCGCCAAACTGCTCAGTCGGCCGATCCAGCGTCTGAGCGACGCCGCTGAGCGCCTCAGCGAAGACCTCGACAGCCCGCCACTGGACGAGTCCGGCCCGCGCGAAGCACGGCAAGCGGCGCACACCTTCAACCTGATGCAGCAACGCATTCGCGAGCAGGTGCAGCAACGCGCGCGCATGCTCGGCGCGGTTTCCCACGACCTGCGCACACCGCTGTCACGTCTGAAACTGCGCCTGGAAAACATCAGCGATGAACGACTGCAGGGCCAGATGCGTCAGGACCTCGACGACATGATCGGCATGCTCGACGCCACGCTCACCTACCTGCATGAACAGCGCACCAGCGAAGCGCTGCAAATGATGGATGTGCAGGCACTGGTCGAATCGCTGGCGGAGAATGCGCAGGATCAGGGCGCCGACGTGCAGGTCAGCGGCCATTGCACGCCCTTGCCCGTGCAGCCGATGGCACTGCGCTCGTGCATCAACAATCTGATGGATAACGCCTTGCGCTATGCCGGGCAGGCGCAAATCGAATTGCAGGATCAGCGCGAGCAATTGCTGATTCGCGTGATCGACCACGGCCCGGGAATCGCCGCCGACAAACGCGAAGCCGTGTTTGAACCGTTCTATCGGCTGGAAGGTTCGCGCAATCGCAATTCCGGCGGTGTGGGGCTAGGGATGACCATTGCCCGCGAGGCGGCGCAGCGTCTGGGCGGCCAGCTCAATCTTGAAGAAACCCCGGGCGGCGGCCTTACCGCCATCATTCGCCTGCCACGCCCCTGAGAACGCCACCGACTCACTGTGGGAGCGAACCCGCTCGCGAAGGCGTCATCTGATCCAACATCTTTTTTGGATGTACTGGCCTCTTCGCGAGCAGGCTCGCTCCCACAGGGTTTGGCGGTGTTCATTCTGCCGTGTGTACCGTCCGGTACAAACCCCACATACCCCGGACAACTCGCACCCTGACCCTGCATAAGCCGGTACCCCCGCCGGTTTGCCATTCAGGGAGTGAGCCCGATGATCGGTAGCGTCAGCAACTACACGAGCTATACCAGCACCAGCAGCACCGCCACGCAAAATTCGCGCAGCCAGCAACTGCAAAAAGAACTGTTCGCCAAGCTCGACAGTAACGGCGACGGCGCAGTGGATCAGGACGAACTGAAAAGCGCCCTGTCGCAGAAGTCCGACGACGGCCTGCTGGTCAACCTGAGCAAGCAGTTCGGTGATCTCGACAGCGACGACAGCGGTAGCCTCAGCGCCGAAGAAATGACCGCCATGGCGCCGCCCCCGCCGCCACAGGATCAAGCACCGAACACCGACCTCGCCGACGCCCTGATCAGCGCCCTCGACATCGACGGCGACGGCGCCATCAGCAGCGACGAACTGAGCAGCGGCCTGACCAGCGCCGGCAGTACCGCCGACAGCAACGAACTCTTCTCCGCCCTCGACAAGAACAAGGACGGCACCGTCAGCCAGGACGAACTAACCGCCAGCCTGACCCCACCGCCACCACCGCCACCACAAATCAACAGCGACGAACTGTTCAGCCAGCTCGATGCGGATGGCGATGGCAGCGTGACGGCCACGGAATTAAGCAGCGCTGTGCAGACCGGCAACAGCACCTCATCGACCAGCACCGACACCAGCGCAGCGCTACTCAAAGTGCTCGATAGCGACAGCAGTGGTGGCGTGAGCAGTGATGAGCTGAAAGCGGCTTTACAGGCCGGGCGTGAACGACCGGACGAAGAACAGACGGCATCGACCCAGAGCACGACAGAAGCTCTGAATCGCATGATTGCCAATTTGAGCAAGCAGTACTCGCTGGAAAACACTGCGTCGGTGGGCAAGTATTTGAATGTGGCGACTTGAGTCGACGCCCCTCACCCTAGCCCTCTCCCAAAGGGAGAGGGGACTGATCGAGGTGTTTGGGAGAGGTACACCGACGTGAAATACCGAGTCGAACTCAGATTCCGAAACAGATCAAAAGCCCCTCACCCTAGCCCTCTCCCAAAGGGAGAGGGGACTGATCGAGGTGTTTGGGAGAGGTACACCGACGTGAAATACCGAGTCGAACTCAGATTCCGAAACAGATCAAAAGCCCCTCACCCTAGCCCTCTCCCAAGGGAGAGGGCTAGGATGAGGTGTTTGGGAGAGGTACACCGACGTGAAATACCGAGTCGAACTCAGATTCTGAAACAGATCAAAAGCCCCTCACCCTAGCCCTCTCCCAGAGGGAGAGGGGACTGATCGAGGTGTTTGGGAGAGGTACGCCGACGCGCGATACCGCGTTGAACGCAAATCAAACGCCGAACACCCCACGCTCTTCACCACTCAATAGGCCGAGTGTCAGCTCGCCTGCTCTTGATCTTGATCCACGGGCGACGTCGGAAGGCTGAGTGGAGGGATTGATCCGGGCGTGGGAGCGCAGCGACCGTTTGGCGAAGCCAAACACAGCGAGAGGAGGTGCAGCGCAGCAAACCGTAGGCGCTGCGCCCGGATCGATCCCGCAGCGAAGGAACCCCGAGCCCCAGCGAGCGGGCCGCACGCAGGAGCAAGCCTTTTGGGTTACCTTTTCGGCGTTTGGAAAAGGTGACCCGCCGTAAGGGCGGAACCCTAAGCAGCCGTTACCGCAGCAATGGATATACACCCAAACCCAAACCCAAAACCCAAAACCCAAAACCCAAAACAGCTACCGCCGATCCTCAACCCGAGACTGACTCTTACTCCAATCCGTCAACAAACTGTAAGCCACCGCCAACAACGTAGGCCCGATAAACAACCCGATAAACCCAAACGCAATCAACCCGCCAAACACCCCAAGCAACACAATCACCAACGGCAAATTGCCGCCTCGGCTGATCAGATACGGCTTGAGCACGTTGTCCACGCCACTGATGATGAACGTTCCCCAGATCCCGAGAAACACCGCCATCCCGTACTCACCCTTCCACGCCAGCCAAGCCGTCGCCGGCACCCACACCAACGGCGGCCCCATCGGAATCAGACTCAGCAAAAACGTCACAATCCCGAGCACCAGAGCCCCGGGAACGCCGGCAATCAAAAACCCGATCAACGCCAGAATCGCCTGCGCCGCCGCCGTCCCGATTACGCCGTTGACCACCCGCTGCACCGTACCGGCGACCAGTTCGATGTAATAGCCGGCGCGATCACCGATCAGGCGCTCCAGCAGACTGTGCACAAACGCCGCCAGTCGCGGGCCGTCGCGGTAGAAAAAGAACACAAAGACAATGCTCAGCGTCAGCTCGAGAATGCCGCCGCCAATCTGCGCACTGCGCGCCAGCAACCAATTGCCGACCTGACCCAGATACGGCTTGATCGACACCATCAATGCCGCGCCCTGCTGATCGATGCTGTTCCAGAGGCCGACGAGCCGTTCACCCACAAACGGCACAGTAGCCAGCCATACCGGCGCCTCCGGCAAACCGTCGACCTGCACGTCCTTGATGAACGCCGTGGCATCGCGCACATGATCGGCCAGGTTGAACCCCAGCCAGACCAGCGGCGCCGCCACCAGCAACATCCAGCCGAGGGTCAAAATCGCCGCAGCCAAAGCCTCGCGTCCCTTGAGCAAACGGGTCAGCAGGCGCATCAGTGGCCAACTGGCGAACGCCAGCACCGCGCCCCAGAACAGCGCCGACCAGAACGGCGCCATCACCCAGAAGCTGGCACCAAACAACACCAGCAGCAGGATCTGCACCAGCAGGCGATCGTTATTGAGCATGTAAGGTCTCGAAAAAGTCAGTCAGGCCAAGAGTAGGCGAACACGCCGTGCGTGCTCGCTCGCCACAGCTTATCGCAACAGGTCGATGCGCAGGCCTTTACCCTCGACAGTGCCGGTTTCCATCCGCGCAGCGCGCACGCCCTGATTGATCAGGGCCTGACGCCAGGCCTCGGCCTTGGGCCCGGATACCGTGACGCGCAATGTCGTGTCGAGGTTCAGGCCACGGGAGATCAGGCGCAGCCAGGTGTCATCCGGATCATCGACTCGATCGGGGAAATCCAGTTCGCCGGTGCTTTTGAGTTGACGCAACAGGGTCGCCGAGGTCGGCAGCAACTCGCCCAGCGGCGCAATTGCTTCGAACTGTTCAACATGCAGATAGGCTTTGCGATTGCCGCGAGTGATGCTGTACAGCGCCACCAGCGTGTTGTCTCGCGGCGCTGCCAGTCGCAACAGCAGATACGCTTGCTGCTCGTCAGCACCGTACAACTTGGAGTTGCCGAATACCTCGTTGGCCCACAGGCTGCTTTCACCACAATCACGGGCCTGGCACCAGAACAGCAACTCGGCGTCCTGCTCCTGCAAGGCTTCGCGGGCAGCGGTAAAGGCTTCGGTGGCGGAATGTTCGGGCGGTAACTCGTAGGTCACCGAAGTGATTTGGCCACGGGCGGTGACCTGGCCGTCGAAACGTAACTGGCCGCTGATCTTGCGGATAGAGCCCAACGGATAGATGCGCTCCAGCTCGGCCGGCGGGCGATAGTCGACGATTTGCGCATCGGCCAGCCGTGGCACGATCTGCAGATCGTGACTGCCCGGCACGTCGGCAGCGAAAGAAACGGAACTGAAACAGCACAGTGCCAACAGACTGAGTGACCGCATAGTCAGGCTCATCGGATCGGAGTGACTGTGTGATTCGGGGTCGCAGCGGTATAAAGATCCATCGTGGTTGTCTCCCATTTCAACCCGCCCAGCCTCGACAGTTGCCCACGGCAAGTCAAGGAATGGCGAAGAACCGATTGAAACAGTCTGCGACAAGACCCGCGCCTGGCTCGTCGTTCAAGTGCAGATGGTGCCCGCCCGGCAGCTGTTCCTGGCTAAAGGGTAGCCGCTCCAGCAGTTCGGAGTGTTTGGCCAGCATGCCATCAGCGGCAACCACCAAATGCGCCGGGCAACTGACGCGCAGGGCGAAAGCCATTGCCTGCTCCTGGGTCAGGCGCAGCGGCGACGGCAAAGTCAGGCGATTATCCGTGCGCCAGGTGTAGCCGCCCGGCACCGGCATCAATCCGCGCTGCGCCAACAGTTCAGCCGCCTCACGACTGACCGCGACCAGCCCCTTCATGCGCGCTTCGATGGCGCGGTCGAGGGTGTTGTAGACCGGTTTGCGTTTCTCGCGCAGATCCAGTTGCGCCTGTAGGGCCATGCCCATGCGCTCGGCTGCGTTTTCGCCTTTGTCTGTAGGAGGAATGACGCCGTCGATCAACGCCAGATGGCTGATACGCTCCGGCAACGATCCCGCCAATACCATGGAAACGATGGCCCCCATCGAATGCCCGAGCAGGCCGAAACGCTTCCAGCCCAGTTGTTCGGCGACTTGCAGCACGTCATGGGCGTAGTCCCACAGCGCATAACCGGCGCCGTTCGGTCGATGCCCGGAATGCCCATGCCCGGCCATATCCAGGGCAATGATGCGTAAGCCTTTGAGCTTCGGCGCCAGCCGCGCGAAGCTGTTGGCGTTGTCGAGCCAGCCGTGCAGCGCAATGATCGGCAAACCGTCCTCGGGACCGAACAAATGCGCCGCCAGCTCGATATGCGGCAGGCTCAGGCGCACTTCTTCGAAGGTCGGGCTCATGCGCAATCCTTGTCCTGACGGTTTTCCCAACGGGCAAACAGGTTCTTCAACAACCGCGCAGTGTCTTGCGGACGCTCCAGCGGGAACATGTGCCCGCCGGGCATGCTCAGCGCCTCGCCTTGTGCCAGGCGCGAAACGAAGCGGGTGTGATGACGCATGACCACGCGGCTCTTGGGCCCGCCCCCCACCGCCAGTGGCACCTGTAACTGCCGGGTGCGACCGGGGCTGGTGTGCGGCACACCACGATAGATGCTGATTTCAGTGGCGGGGGCGAAACGCGGGCGCCGCTTGTCGCCGACCGGGTGCAAGCCGTATTGCAGATAGGCATCGAAGCATTCCGGGTCGAGGCCCCGGAACAGCGTTTTACCGGCAAAATAGCTGCGCGCACGGTCGAGATCGGCGAACTCTTCACGTCGGCCCAATGTGCGCCCCGCCGGTGTCAGTTTGTCGATGAAACCCAAGCGCTTGGCGGCACGGATCACCCACTGATCGGTGCGGGTCAGCACTGGCGAGTCGAGCATCACCACGCCGCGATACAGCTCAGGGCAACGCAGCGCCGCGTGCAGGTGCAAAACACCGCCGAAAGAATGGCCGACACCCCATACCGGTTGATCCTGCTGCTGCAAATGGTGGATCAGCTCGTCAACCAGGTTGTACCAGTTGTCATCCGCCGGGAAACGCGGGTCATGGGCGTGCAGCTCCAGATGCGCGACCCGGTACTCGGGCGCCAGCGCCGCGAACAACTTGCCATAGGTGCCCGAGGGAAACCCGTTGGCGTGGGCGAAAAAGATCGGTTGCGACATACCGGAAAATCCATGAGCGGGAAACGTGGTGTTGATTGTCCGTAAGACCGTGCCTTACAGCAATGACCGTAACTGCCAGGAATGATGACAGTCCGGTCAGGGCTATGGTGAGTCAGCCGGATCGCTACCCCCTCACCCCAACCCTCTCCCCCAGGGGGGCGAGGAGGAAAGGGAGCCGATCTCCATGCTATTGCGAATCTGTATTCGACTCGATATCTCAGGTCGATGTACTTCGAACAACCCACTCGGTCAGTCCCCTCTCCCTCTGGGAGAGGGTTAGGGTGAGGGTGGCTGCTCACCCAAAGGCACCACCGCCATGGTCAGCCGTGACACACAACTGGCCTTGCCTTCGTCACTGGTCAAACGGATATCCCACACATGGGTGGTGCGGCCAATGTGAATCGGCTTGGCCACCGCCGTCACCCGGCCACTGCGCAAGCCGCGCAAATGGTTGGCGTTGATTTCCAGCCCCACGCAATAAAACTTGCTGGCGTCGATGCACAGGTAGCTGGCCATCGAACCCACGGACTCCGCCAGCACCACCGACGCGCCGCCATGCAGCAAGCCGTAAGGCTGGTGCGTGCGATGGTCGATGACCATGCTTGCAGTCAGCGATTCTTCGTCGAACGCTTCGAAGCGGATGTCGAGCACTTCGCCGATGGTATTTTTCTGGATCGCGTTCAACTGCTCGATGTCGGGAGTAGTACGCCACAAGCTCATCGCAGACTTCCTTTGTTGTTGTAGTGGTCGCTCAATCCTGCCACAGCACCGCCTCGCTGCGCTCGCTCCATTCTTCGAAACGCGCGCCATAGGTGTCTTCGATGACGTTGCGCTTGATCTTCAGCGTCGGCGTAAGAAAGCCGTTCTCCACCGCCCAGCTGTCCTTGACCACCACCAGGCGGCGCAGGCGTTCGTGCTTGTCGAGCACCGCATTGACCTCTTCCAGGAGTTTTTCCAGACTCGAATGCAGGCTGGCCCGGGCCTCTTCCTGATTGACCGTCGACAGCACGCACAACCCCAGTGGCGCGCTCAGGCCATCGCCGACCACGCACACTTGCTCGATCCGTGAATGCACGGCCAAACGGTTTTCGATCGGCGCTGGAGCGACGTATTTGCCCTTGCTGGTCTTGAAGATTTCCTTGAGTCGCCCGGTCAGGCGCAGACGCCCTTCGGCATCCTGCTCGCCCTTGTCACCGGTACGCAGGAAGCCGTCCTCGGTGATCGTTTCGGCAGTTTTCTGCGGTTCCTTGAAATAGCCGAGCATGTTCGCCTGACTGCGCACCTGCACTTCACCCAACTCATCGATGCGCACTTCGACATCCGGGCACGGTTTACCGATCCAGCCTTGTTTGTATTGCCCTGGCAGACAGATGTGCGAGTAACCGCAACCCTCGGTCATGCCATAGACCTCAAGCACGTCGAGACCGAGTTTCTGATACCAGGCGAGCAGGGTCTGCGGTACCGGCGCCGCACCGGACAACGCCACGCGCAAGGCGTCCAGCCCCAGCCCGGCGAGGACTTTGTGCCCGACCCGTTTACCGATGAAAGGCAGACCAAGAAGAAAATCCAGACGTTTTGCCGGGATCCTGCTGTACACGCCCATCTGGAATTTGGTCCAGATTCGCGGCACGCCAAACATCGCGGTCGGCCGCGCGCGCTGCAAATCGGTGATGAACGTATCGAGGCTCTCGGCGAAGAAAACCGTCTGCCCGGTATAGATCGAGGCCAGTTCTACAAACATGCGTTCAGCGACGTGGCACAGCGGCAGGTACGACAGCAACCGGTCGTTCTCGTTGAGACCGAACAGCTGCGTGCCGCGCGTGGTGGCGAAACCGAGATTGGCGAAACTGTGCATCACGCCTTTGGGCAGGCCGGTGGTGCCGGAGGTGTAGATGATGGTTGCCAGTTGCTCGGCGGCAGGACGCGGATCGTCCTGGATCGGCGAACTGCGTTGCAGGTCTGCCCAGTTGAAATCGAATTCGCCAGGCGGATGCAGCGGCAGGCTGATGGTCGGCAAATCGGCCGGCACGCCTTTGGCCATGCCCGGCCAGTCATCGAGTTTGCCGATGAACGCCAGGACGCTTTCCGAATGATTGAGCACCTGCGCTACGGAGTCGGCGGTGAGATTGGGATAGAGCGGAACAGAAACGTGCCCGGCCATCCAGATGGCGAGGTCAGCGATGATCCAGTGTGCGCAGTTTTTCGAGATCAGGGCGATGTGGCTGCCGTGCGGCAACTCACGGGCACGCAACCAGTGCGCGGCGCAGCGGGCCTGATGGCCGACGTCGGCCCAGGTCAGGGTCTCGACCTGCCCGCCGCCAGTGGGCTGCACCAGAAAGCGCTGGCGCGGATGCCGGGCTTCACGTTCGTAAAACACGTCCAGCGGCAATCGGAATGCGGCAGACATGCGACTCGCTCCTGTGATTTTGGTCTGGAGCAAGCGTAGTCAACCAAGCAAGTGCTTGGTTGGAAAATTCAAACAAATAATTTCATGGTGTACGCGGTACCTGTAGGAGTGAGCCTGCTCGCGATAGCGGTCTGTCGGTCGACATAAATAGCGACTGATAGACCGCTATCGCGAGCAGGCTCACTCCTACAGGGGTCGGTGTTTACAACTTCACGGGTGTTTGAGGCTGTTAAGGGTCATCGAGCCGATCAGCAACTCCGGGCTTTCCAGCTCAGCCAGATCGGCGGTGCTGACCCGCTCCGGAGGATGTCCGGCGCCATGCTGCAGATAGCTCAGCAGATTGCCCACCAGCGGGTTGTGGCTGACCAGCAGCACGTTGCTTACCGACACCAGTTGATCGGTAACCTTGTCCGGGTCGACCTCCGGAGTCAGCCACTCGACCGTGCGAATCTCCGGTTCGAAACCCAGCGCTTCGCGCACAATCTGTGCAGTCTGCTGCGCCCGCAGATAAGGGCTGGCGTAGATCGCAGTAAGCGGCTGGCCAATCAAATGGGCAGCGCTGCTCAAGGCTTCTTTGCGACCGTGCTCGGTCAACTCCCGTTCGGAATCGGGGCACGAGCCGTAAGGCACGGCCTCACCGTGACGCAATACCCAGAGTTTCATAGCTTGGGTTCCTCATCTCGAACCGGATGCGGTGTCGGCGGCACGGTGTGCGGCGCTTCACCTTCCGGGGTACGCGGCGCTGGCCAGTCGGCGAACGGCCAGGGTTTCTGGTCGCTGTGGAAACTGCCGAAGCGGCCGATCTGCGCCAGAAACTGGCTCAGGCTGTCGCCGAAGTTCATCAGGCTGGCGCTCGGTGCGCCATAGATCAAACGATAGATCAGTTGCACCAGCACCACCGCGCCGAGGATGAACTGCGCCACTTGCCAGACCAGCACGTAGACGATCATCCACAGCACCCGCAGGAGGATGGATTCGTACTTGGCTTCGGTTTTCGGATCGTTCATGGCTTGCTGCTCCCGGCTCACTCAGTTGAAACCACTGGTGGAAATAAAGTCGACGTCGGTTTTTGGCTCGGCTCGCATCAATAGACCGATCACCTGCTCCAGCGTGCGTCCTTCGAACAGGATCGCATGCAGCCCGGCGACCAGCGGCATGTACACGCCGACCTCCTGGGATTTGGCCTTGAGCACTTTGAGGGTGTTGACGCCTTCGGCGACTTCTCCGAGGCGCGACACCGCTTCGTCGAGGCTCAAGCCCTGACCCAGCGCGAAACCGACCTGATAGTTACGACTCTTCGGCGACGAACAGGTGACGATCAGATCGCCGACACCGGCCAGACCGAGGAAGGTCATGGGATTAGCGCCCTGATTCACCGCAAAGCGGGTCATCTCCGCCAGTGCGCGGGTGATCAGCATGCTCTTGGTGTTCTCACCCATTTCCAGCGCGACCGCCATGCCGGCAATGATCGCGTAAACGTTTTTCAACGCCCCGCCCAGCTCGACGCCGAAGCGATCAGCACTGGCGTAGACGCGGAAAGTACGACCATGCAACGCGGCTTGCACCTGCTTGCAGAGTTCTTCGTCCTCACTGGCGACCACCGTGGCGGTCAGCGCATGTTCGGCGATTTCCCGCGCCAGGTTCGGCCCGGACAGCACGCCAATGCGCGCTTGCGGGGCGATCTCTTCAAGAATCTGGCTCATCAATTTGAAGGTCTGCGCTTCGATGCCTTTGGTCAGGCTGACCAGCATCTTGCCGCTCAAGCGCTCGGCGTGGGCCGCGAGCACCGTGCGCAGCGCGCTGGACGGCAGTGCGACAAAGCACAAATCACAGGCGTCGAGGGTTTCCTGCAGGTCGGTGACGGCGGTCACGCCCGGCAGAATCTTGATGCCTTTGAGGTAACGCGGGTTTTCGCGATTGACCCGGATGGCCTCGGCCTGCTCGGGGTCACGCATCCACTGCCGGACTTGATGGCCGTTCTCGGCCAAAAGGTTGGCCACGGCGGTACCGAAACTTCCGCCTCCCAGGACCGCAATCGGGCGCTGTTCAGTCATATGCAATCCGTTAATCCATACCAGTGGCGATGGCGGCATTATACGGGGCAGCCCGGTCGCGGCCAGCCCCAGCAACAATTACCGACACTTGTAGGAAGAAGACCAATAAAACCTAGGAAAATGCTACTAACGTGAATGGAAAAGTCACGGTGCTCGGTTAACATGCGCGCCAAATCTTTACGATCAAGGCTGCGTCGTGTTTTTCGCTCCTCGCCCTCCCCGTTCGCCCCTGTTGCTGGCGCTGTTGTTCAGCCCGCTAGTGCTGGCGGACGACCTGTTCATGGACAACCAGGCACTGCCACAGGTGCTGACGGCCACGCGCCTGAAACAGACACCGGCAGAAGTGCCGGGGAGCATGACCGTACTCGACAGCGAATTGATCAACGCCAGCGGTGCCCGTGACATCAGCGAACTGCTGCGCCTGGTGCCTGGGATGATGGTCGGCAACATCAGCGGCAATCAGGCGGCGGTCAATTACCACGGCACCAATGCCACCGAAGCACGGCGCATGCAGGTGCTGATCGACGGCCGTTCGGTGTACCGCGCAGGTCTGGCCACGGTGGACTGGAGTGACATCCCCGTGGCCATGGAGGACATCGAGCGCATCGAAGTCTTTCGCGGCCCGAACACCGTCAGTTATGGCGCCAACGCGCTGATGGCGGTGGTCAATATCATCACGCGCAACCCGGCGGATAGCCATGGAACGCGTCTGAAATATACCCGCAGCCAGCGTGGCATCAATGATTTCTATGCCAGCCAGGGCACCGGCTGGAATGGCGGCGATCTGCGCCTGTCGCTGTCCGGTCAGGAAGATGACGGCTTTGACAGCGATCGCAGCGGCGCCGATTACCGTGACAGCCGCCGCTTGAACCGTTTCAGTCTCGCGGTCAGCCACACCCTCAGTGATAACCAGAGTCTCGACTGGCAGGTCAACGCCAAAGACGGCACCAACCAGCGGCCCTACACCTATCGGCCGGTGTTCTCCGGGATTACCGCCGCCGGGAACAATTCTGACGTAGTCGCCAAGGATTACGCCGGTTCGGTGCGCTGGAACCTCGACATCAATCCCGAACACAGCCTTTATATACAAGGCTCGGCGCAACACTGGGATCGCCAGCAAACCTGGCGCGCCTGCGATGCCGAGGTGTCATTCAGCCCCGAGTTGACGCAACTGTGGCAACTCAACCCCAATTACACCGAACGCCTGGCGCGCAACATCACCCGTTTCACCGGCCCCGGCGCAGCACCGGGCACACCGCAGGAAATGGCTCTGGCCAATCAGGTGCTGGATCAATGGCGCAATGGCGCCAGTCAGACCTTGTGCGGCGACATCGACCAGAGCGCCCGCGAATCGCGCTACGACCTCGAATTGCAGGACACCCTCAGCCTGTCCGACAGCCTGCGTCTGGTCAGTGGCATGAACTATCGTTACGACCGCGCCGATTCCGAAACCTATTTCAATGGCACGCTGGACGACACCACCTGGCGTGCGTTCGGCCAACTGGAATGGCGCGCCACTGAGCACTGGTTGTTGCAGGGCGGCGCGATGTTCGAAGACACGCAACTGATCGGCAGTTCGCTGACGCCGCGCTTTGCCGTCAATTATCTGATCAATCCGCGCCACGGCTTGCGCGCGGTGTACTCGGAAGCAATCCGCTCGCCGGACATGTTCGAGAACAATGTGAACTGGAGCTATCAGGTCAACAACCTGCGGCCCTCGGCCTACGGACAGTCTTCGGCGCGCTACTTCGTCAAGACGCGCGGTCCGGGCGATCTCGATCAGGAACACATGCGCTCGCGTGAACTGGGCTACAACGGCTATTTCGCCGAACTGGGTCTGGCACTCGACGTAAAGCTGTTCTACGACGAAATCACCGGGATGATCAGCGAGCCATTACGCAACAATCAGTACATCGCCAGCAACGCCAACAGCTCACGTTTTCGCGGTACCGAAACCCAGCTCGACTGGCGTGTGAGCAGGGCCGACCGCTTGCGTTTCACTTACGCTTTTGTCGATGCCGAGGCGAGCAATCCGCTCGATCAGCAATTCACTTCGCGTAACAGCGGTTCCGCCGGCTGGCTGCGCGACTGGGGGCACGGCTGGAACAGCGCCCTCTTCTATTATGGTGACAACGCGCTCAATGGCTACCGCTTCGAACGGGTCGACACGCGCATCGCCAAACGCATCCCGCTGGGCAAGGCTCAGCTGCAATTGGCCGGCGTGTTGCAACAACGTCTCGACCATGAGCCGACTACCTTCGTCGACAACAACTACGACGAGCGCCGGGTGATGTACTTCAGCGCCGAACTGGAGTTCTAGGATGCGTCACGGCCTGTCACGGAAGACGCCAACCCTTGGCCACTGGCTGGCCGGGGTCTGTCTGTTTTTGACTGCGTGGCTGCACGGTGTCGCGGTCCAGGCCGCGGACATTCTGCTCACGGGGGCCGAGGAAAGCCCCGGCGTACAAGCGTTCGTTCAGGCTCTGAGCGAATTGCGCCCGACCGACAACGTGCGTTTCCAACCGCTGGACAGTCTCCCGGCACCGGGCAAACTGCCGGCCAGCCTGCGCCTGATCCTCCTCGATCTGCCAAGCCTGGATTGGCGCCTGCAAGACCCCCAAGGTCCGGCAACGCTGGTGCTGCGCATCAGCCGCTTGCAAGCGCGCCAGCGTTTTGGTGACGCAGAACCTGCACACCTGAGCCTGCTGTGGAGCGATCCACCACTGAGTCGGCAACTGCAATTGATCCGGCGAATCTTGCCGCAGGCACGGCGGGTCGGCGTGCTGTTCGATCAACACAGCGAGTTTTTGCTGAAAGAACTGAATCTGGCTGCACAACCGCTGAATCTGCAAATCGTCAGCCAGCGCTGGGACAACACCCTTGACAGTCGCCCACTGCAAGCCGTGCTGAAAAACAGCGACGTGCTGCTGGGCCTCGACGATCCCGATCTGTACAACCCGAAGACCGCGAAGAACCTGTTGCTCAGCAGCTACTCGCGGCAAGTCGCGCTGGTCGGACCCAACGTCGCTTTCGTCCGTGCCGGCAGCCTGGCCAGCAGCTACAGCGATCAGAACGATTGGCTGGCAATCCTTGATCAATTGCTTGACCAACCCTCGGCTGCTTGGCCGCGAGCGCTCTATCCCGCACGTTTTAATGTTTCAAGTAATGCACAGGTGGCTCGTTCATTAGGTATCGAACCGCTGAATGATGCGTCTGTCGCCAGAGCGCTGGCCGAAGGAGAACGCCGCCCATGAGTTTCCGTCGCCGCTGGGACATCAACACCCGCACCCAGCTGATCAGCCTGGGCCCGGCGCTGTTGCTGACCTTGCTGTTGATCAGCTTCTTCACGTTTGTGCGCATCCAGGATTTGCGCCAGGAGCTGAACCACACCGGCCAACTGATCGCCAACCAACTGGCCCCTGCCACCGAGTACGGAGTGATTTCCGGCAACAATGAAGTGCTGGAGAGCCTGCTCAAAGCCACACTGGCTACGCCCAATGTGCGTTTTCTTGAAGTGCAGGACAGCGCCAACCGGATTCTGGTGTACGTCGAACAACCGGCTGACACCCACAATCGCCCGCATCAGGTCGAAGTGTTTCAGGCCCCGGTGCGACTGCAGCGGATCTCCCTGCACAATGATTTCTTTCAGGACGGCAAAGTCAGTAATGGTGCGGCCGCCGAGGATTATCTGGGACGCGTGATCGTCGGCCTGTCCAACGATGCCTTCAGTCAGCGTCAGCAGGAAATTCTGCTCAAGGCCGGGATTCTCGCGCTGTTCGCCCTGCTCTTCACTTTTGTCCTGGCTCGGCGTCTGGCCGGTAGCCTGTCGCAGCCGATTCGCGACATCGGCGATGCGGTCAAGGCGATTCAGGACGGCGACTACAAGACCCCGTTGCCGATTGTCGACGACACTGAATTGGGGGCTTTGTCGCAGCACATCAACAACCTCGCACAGGCGCTGGAACAGGCCAGCCGCGAGCAGCATCAAGCCATGGCGCAACTGATCCAGACCCGCGAAGAAGCGGAAAAGGCCAACAACGCAAAATCCGACTTCCTGGCGATGATGAGCCATGAACTGCGCACCCCCATGAACGGTGTGCTGGGCATGCTGCAGTTGCTCGAAACCACCGAGATGACTGAGGAGCAGATCGAGTATGCAGCCCTCGCGTCGGAGTCCACCGAGCACTTGCTGAAAGTCATCAACGACATTCTCGACTTCTCGCGCATCGAGCGATCAGAACTTGAGCTGGAGCACATACCGTTCAACCTCACCGAGCTGATCGGTGCCTGCGCGCAGTCGTTCCAGCACAGCGCGGTGCAACGCGGCCTGGCGCTGAATCTGCGGATCCCGGACGACATGCGCAGTTTGCAGGTGCAGGGCGATCCGACGCGGATCCGGCAGATTCTGGTCAACCTGGTCGGCAACGCACTGAAGTTCACCGAACAGGGTCGGGTCAGCATCGAGGCGCAGTGGCAATCGCTGGATCACGAATTGCTGTGGTTCACCTGCTCGGTACGCGACAGCGGCATCGGCATTTCTTCCGAAAGTCTGGAATTGATGTTCAACGCTTTCCAGCAGGCCGACAGTTCGATCTCGCGGCGCTATGGCGGCACCGGCCTCGGCTTGCCAATCGCCCGCACCCTGGCAGAACGCATGGGCGGCACTTTGCGCGCGCAGAGCGAGGAAGGTCGCGGTTCGGTCTTTACTCTGGAGATCCCGCTGGCGCTTTATAAGCAAGCGCTACCGCCATTGGCCGCGCCGCGCGCGCTGAACGGCAAAGGACAGGGTGAAGGGCGCAATGTCTTGCTGGTGGAAGACAATCCGGTGAACCAGACGGTTATCGAAGCGATGCTGCGCAGTCTGGGCTTTACTGTCAGCGTCGCCGTCGATGGCGCGCAGGCCGTACGCAGCGCTGAAGAAAGTGATTTCGAAGTGATTCTGATGGATTGCCGCTTACCGATCATCGATGGCTATGAGGCGACGCGACAGATCCGCCAACTGCCGGGACGCAGCGACGTGCCGATCATCGCACTGACCGCCAACGCGTTGCAGGGTGACCGCGAAACCTGCCTGGAGGCAGGCATGAACGATTATCTGGCGAAGCCGTTCAAACGTAATGATCTGCAGCAGATTCTGCAGCGCTGGGTGTCGTAGTGTGGGCCTTTCGACCATCTGCGACTGGCGTGAAAAGCGAAAGTGCGGCAGTCTTAGGCACCCGAACAAGCCTCAAAAGGGGCTTGAATAAAAATTTCAGTGCACAAGTGTACATTCATGTCCTTGGTGCTGTGACTTTCACCACAACGCAATAGTCTATGAGTAGGCTGCCGGTTCGAGGCATGAACGCGTCGAACGGTCGGGAAGATTTGCCCCACCTGCCGCATGGGATTATTGAGGAGCTCGCATGACCAAACAAAACGCCTTTACTCGGGAAGATCTGCTGCGCTGCAGTCGCGGTGAGCTGTTCGGCCCAGGTAACGCGCAACTGCCCGCCCCGAACATGCTGATGGTCGATCGCATCACCCTGATCAGCGAAGAAGGCGGCAAGTACGGCAAAGGTGAATTGGTCGCCGAACTGGATATCAACCCTGACCTGTGGTTCTTCGCCTGCCACTTCGAAGGTGATCCAGTGATGCCGGGCTGCCTGGGCCTGGATGCCATGTGGCAACTGGTCGGCTTCTTCCTGGGCTGGCAAGGCCTGCCGGGCCGCGGCCGTGCGCTGGGTTCGGGCGAAGTGAAGTTCTTCGGCCAGGTCCTGCCGACCGCCAAGAAAGTCACCTACAACATTCAAATCAAGCGCGTCCTCAAGGGCAAGCTGAACCTGGCCATTGCCGACGGTTCGGTGTCTGTTGACGGTCGCGAAATCTACACCGCCGAAGGCCTTCGCGTCGGCGTGTTTACCTCCACTGACAACTTCTAAGGGTTATTCGCATGCGCCGCGTCGTTATCACTGGTCTGGGCATCGTTTCGTGCCTGGGCAATGACAAAGAGACCGTCTCCGCTAACCTGCGTGCAAGCCGCCCTGGCATCCGGTTCAACCCGGAATATGCCGAAATGGGTCTGCGTAGCCAGGTTTCCGGCTCCATTGACCTGAACCTTGAAGAGCTGATCGATCGCAAGATCTATCGCTTTGTCGGCCACGCAGCGGCTTACGCCTACCTGGCCATGAAAGACGCCATTGCTGACTCCGGCCTGACCGAAGAGCAAGTGTCCAACCCGCGTACCGGCCTGGTGGCTGGCTCCGGTGGTGCTTCCACGCTGAACCAGATGGAAGCGCTGGACATCCTGCGCGAGAAAGGCGTGAAGCGCGTTGGCCCGTACCGTGTCACGCGGACCATGAGCAGCACGGTTTCCGCTTGCCTGGCCACGCCATTCAAGATCAAGGGCCTGAACTACTCCATCGCTTCTGCCTGCGCCACCAGTGCTCACTGCATCGGTACCGCCATGGAACAGATCCAGATGGGCAAGCAGGACATCGTCTTCGCCGGTGGCGGTGAAGAAGAGCACTGGAGCCAGTCGTTCCTGTTCGACGCCATGGGCGCTCTGTCCAGCAAGCGCAACGACACCCCGGAACTTGCTTCCCGTGCCTACGACAAAGACCGTGACGGTTTCGTCATCGCTGGCGGTGGCGGCATGGTCGTGGTTGAAGAGCTGGAACACGCTCTGGCCCGTGGCGCGAAAATCTACGCCGAAATCGTTGGCTACGGCGCAACGTCCGACGGCTACGACATGGTTGCCCCAAGTGGCGAAGGCGCGATCCGCTGCATGCAGATGGCGATGTCCACCGTTGATACCCCGATCGACTACCTGAACACCCACGGCACCTCGACTCCGGTCGGCGACGTTGCGGAAATGAAAGGTGTGCGTGAAGTGTTCGGCGACAAGGCACCTGCGATCAGCTCGACCAAAAGCCTGTCCGGTCACTCCCTGGGCGCTGCCGGCGTTCACGAAGCGATCTACTGCATGCTGATGATGGAAGGCAACTTCATTGCCGGCTCCGCCAACATCGACGAGCTGGACCCTGAAGTGGCCGATCTGCCGGTGCTGACCAAGACCCGCGAAAACGCCACCATCAACACCGTGATGAGCAACAGCTTCGGCTTCGGCGGCACCAACGCCACGCTGGTACTGAAGCGCTGGGAAGGCAAGTAATTCCCCCCGCTTGAGCCACACATGAAAACGACCCGACTGGTTCGGGGCGTTTTTTTTGCCTGCAGAAATTAGCCGGGACACTACCGGTCCGTGTTGTTGATCGTTCCCACGCTCTGCGTGGGAATGCAACCCCCGTGACGCTCCGCGTCACTGGACGCGGAGCGTCCCCAGAGGCATTCCCACGCGGAGCGTGGGAACGATCAACAATGGGTTTCGGCGCTTCTGAAAATGAAACTTCTGTCATGAAACTTACCGCCCTGCGACCGAATGTCGCGGATTACGCGGGCTGCAGCACTGTTGCAAAAAACGCAACAACACCTTGCACAAATCAGCCGTTTACTTAGCAAGCTAACAAATCATATAACAGAGTCCTGCACACGCCTTGCTGCAGATAACTTGAGATTTGGAGCTAGCAGATGACTGTAAAAGTAACTGAACGCGACGATTCACACATGTCCCACGAAGGCGTAGCCGCCGGTATCCGCATTTGGGATGTGCATCAACAGGACTTGCTGGTCGGCATGTTCCACAACGAGATCGATGCCCACAACTATAAGGCCGAGCTGGAAGTGCAAGAACAGCAACGTGATCTGAAATCCGCCTGATTCAACCACAGCATTGAAAAAGACAAACCCCGCCATGAGCGGGGTTTGTCGTTGTTACAGCTTTATCGGTTTACCACATCAGATCATCAGGGATCTGATACGCCGCGTACGGATCGTCCTCGGTGCTGACCTCTTCGGTCTGCACATTGAGCTGAACGATACGTTGCGGATCGCGCTCCTGGATCTTCAGGGCCGCTTCACGCGGAATCACTTCGTAACCACCGGCATGGTGGACGATCGCCAGCGAACCGCTGCTGAGCTTGTTGCGCATCAGCGTGTTGACCGAGAGGCGCTTGACCTTCTTGTCGTCGACGAAGTTGTAGTAGTCCTCGGTCGTCAGCTTCGGCAGACGCGAGACTTCGATCAACTGCTTGACCTGCGCCGCACGCGCCTTGGCCTCGGCTTTCTCTTTCTGCTGACGGTTCAGTTCCTGGTCGCGCTTGACCTTCTCGGCCATGGCTTCCTGGGCAGCACGCTGCTGCGAGTCGTCCAGTTCGATCTGGCCTTTATGCGCCAGACGTTGCTGCTTCTGCTTGTCCTTGCTGACCTGCTTGGCCTGCTTTTGGTTGACCAGACCTGCTTTGAGCAACTGGTCGCGAAGGGAAATACTCATCGGGCTTACTCACTTGGGCAGTTGCTCAGCCGCAGCTGGGCGCATTCTTTTCCTGACGTTTGGCTTCGCCCCACAGGGCGTCCAACTCTTCGAGGGTGCAATCTTCTATGGGACGGTGGGTGTCGCGCAATGCCTGTTCGATAAATCGGAAACGTCTTTCAAACTTGCCGTTGGCGCCACGCAGCGCGGTTTCCGGATCGACCTTCAGATGCCGGGCCAGATTGACCACGGAAAACAGCAGGTCGCCGATCTCGTCAGCCACCGCGACGGGATCGTTTTCGGACATCGCTTCAAGGACTTCATCGAGTTCTTCGCGCACCTTGTCGAACACCGGCAAGGCGTCCGGCCAGTCGAAACCGACCTGCCCTGCGCGCTTCTGCAACTTGGCCGAACGCGATAACGCCGGCAGTGTGGCCGGCACGTCATCGAGCAGCGACAGTTGCTCGGGCGCAGCGGACTTCTCGGCGCGTTCTTCGGCTTTGATCTCTTCCCAGCGCTGCTTGACCTGCTCCTCGCTCAAGCGCGGTACGTCGAGCGGCGCGTACAGATCGCCGGTGGGAAAGACGTGGGGATGACGACGGATCAGTTTACGGGTGATGCTGTCGATCACGCCGGCAAATTCGAAGCGCCCTTCTTCCTTGGCCAACTGGCTGTAATACACCACCTGGAACAGCAGATCGCCCAACTCACCCTGTAGATGATCGAAGTCGCCGCGCTCGATGGCGTCGGCCACTTCGTAGGCTTCTTCGAGGGTGTGCGGGACGATGGTCGCGTAGGTTTGCTTGATGTCCCACGGGCAACCGTACTGCGGATCGCGCAGGCGGTTCATGAGGTGGAGCAGGTCTTCAAGGCTGTACATCATTTATCTCTCACCACAAAACCCTGTAGGAGTGAGCCTGCTCGCGATCGCGGTGTATCAGTCACCATTGATGCTGACTGACACTCCCTCTTCGCGAGCAGGCTCGCTCCCACAGAGAAACCACATCACGGAGTACGGTTACGCCGCGTTTCGATGATGTTCGGCAACTGCGAAATCCGCCCGAGCAATCGTCCCAGCGCATCCAGACCCGGGATCTCGATGGTCAGGGACATCAGCGCGGTGTTGTCCTCCTTGTTCGAGCGGGTGTTGACCGCCAGTACGTTGATCCGCTCGTTGAGCAGCACTTGCGACACATCACGCAGCAGACCGGAACGGTCGTAGGCGCGAATGATGATGTCCACCGGATAGGTGAGCACCGGCACCGGGCCCCAGCTGACCTGAATGATCCGCTCTGGCTCACGCCCGCCCAGTTGCAGCACCGAGGCGCAGTCCTGACGGTGAATGCTCACGCCACGGCCCTGAGTGATGTAACCGACGATCGCATCGCCCGGCAGCGGCTGGCAGCAGCCGGCCATTTGCGTCATCAGGTTGCCGACGCCCTGGATCTGAATGTCGCCGCGCTTGCCCGGTTTGTAGCCGGTGGCTTTGCGCGGGATCAGCTCCAGCTGTTCGTTGCCGCGTTCCGGCTCGACCAGTTGCTGCGCGAGGTTGACCAATTGCGCCAGACGCAAGTCGCCGGCACCGAGGGCGGCGAACATGTCTTCGGCAGTTTTCATGTTGGCCTTGTCGGCCAGCTTGTCGAAATCCACCGCAGGCAGACCGAGGCGCGTCAGTTCGCGTTCGATCAGGGTTTTACCAGCGGCAACGTTCTGGTCGCGCGCCTGCAATTTGAACCAGTGGACGATCTTCGCCCGCGCCCGCGAGGTGGTGACATAACCGAGGTTGGAGTTCAGCCAGTCGCGGCTCGGCGTACCGTGCTTGCTGGTGATGATCTCGACCTGCTCACCGGTCTGCAGGCTGTAGTTGAGCGGGACGATGCGCCCGTTGATCTTCGCGCCACGGCAGTTGTGACCGATTTCGGTGTGCACGCGGTAGGCGAAGTCCAGCGGCGTTGCGCCTTTCGGCAAGTCGATGGCGTGGCCGTCGGGGGTGAAGATGTACACCCGATCCGGTTCGATATCGACACGCAGCTGTTCCGCCAGACCGCCGATGTCGCCCAGCTCTTCGTGCCACTCGAGCACCTGACGCAGCCAGGAGATTTTCTCTTCGTAGTGATTCGAACCGGATTTGACGTCGGTGCCCTTGTAGCGCCAGTGCGCGCAGACACCGAGTTCGGCTTCTTCGTGCATCGAGTGCGTACGAATCTGCACCTCAAGCACCTTACCCTCAGGGCCGATCACCGCGGTGTGCAGCGAACGGTAGCCGTTCTCTTTCGGGTTGGCTATGTAGTCGTCGAATTCTTTCGGGATGTGCCGCCACAAGGTGTGGACGATACCGAGCGCGGTGTAGCAGTCGCGCATTTCCGGCACCAGCACGCGCACCGCACGCACGTCGTAGATCTGGCTGAATTCCAGACCCTTGCGCTGCATTTTGCGCCAGATCGAATAGATGTGTTTGGCCCGGCCGCTGATGTCGGCGTCGACGCCGGTGGCCTGCAATTCGTCCTTGAGCTGGGTCATAACGTCGGCGATGAAACGCTCACGGTCCAGCCGTCGCTCGTGGAGCAACTTGGCGATCTGTTTGTATTGATCCGGCTCCAGGTAACGGAAGGACAAGTCCTCCAGCTCCCATTTGATATGACCGATACCGAGGCGATGTGCGAGCGGCGCATAAATGTCGAACACTTCCCGGGCGACACGGTTACGTTTTTCGTCGTCAGCGGTTTTCACCGCACGAATGGCGCAGGTACGTTCGGCCAGTTTGATCAACGCAACGCGAACGTCATCGACCATCGCCACGAGCATCTTGCGCAGGTTTTCCACCTGCCCTTGCGTGCCCATCACCATCGACTGACGCGGACTGAGGCTGGCGCTGATCGCAGCCATGCGCTGCACGCCGTCAATCAGCTTGGCCACCACCGGGCCGAAGCGCTGGCCGATGGCCGCGAGTTCGATCTGGCCTTCGCGTACGCCGCGATACAGGACCGCCGCGACCAGCGAATCCTGATCGAGCTTGAGGTCGGCGAGAATCTCGGCGATTTCCAAACCAGTACTGAAACTGCCGGAGCCTTCGGCCCACAGGTTCTTCTTGGCGTTGGACTGTTGTTCGGCCTCGCGAGCGAACTCGCAGGCTTCTTTCAAGGCTTCGCGATCCAGTGCCAGATCGACACTGACCGCGTGATCGAGCCAAGCCTCGAGATTGATACTGCCGTCAGTGTTGATCGGCTGGTGTGCTCTCACCTGTACCATCTTGCTTTACCTTCCCTACGACGCAGATTCAATGCGTCAAATCGCTGACCTCTACGGTCCGTTTGCGCTCGCGGGGCCGATGCGAGCGCTGCGCGGACAGGTCAGACGGATTCAGACGAGCCATCCTGGCTCGCTTCAAATAACGCCATGGCCTCGACATGTGCCGTCTGAGGAAACATATCGAGAATCCCGGCACGTTTTAACCGGTAGCCCTGCTTGATCAATTCGACCGTATCGCGCGCCAGCGTTGCCGGATTGCACGACACATACACCAACCGTTTGGCACCCAGGCTCGCCAGCTTGCGTACTACCTCGAAAGCACCGTCACGTGGTGGGTCCAAGAGTACCGCAGAAAAGCCGTTTCCGATCCACTGGGCATCGGTCAAAGGCTGGGATAAATCGGCTTGAAAAAACTTTGTGTTATGCAAATTGTTACTGGCGGCGTTGGCTTCAGCGCGATCGACCATGGTCTGCACACCTTCCACCGCGACCACTTCGCGCACGGTTTTGGCCAGCGGCAAAGCGAAGTTGCCCAAGCCGCAGAACAGATCCAGCACGCGCTCGTCGCGGCCCGGTTTCAGCCATTCCAGCGCCTGCGCCACCATGGCTTCGTTGACACCGGCGTTGACCTGGATGAAATCCCCCGGCCGATACGCCAGGTCCAGATCCCACTGCTCCAGGCGATAGCCCAGCGACTGGGTTCGATCGACCGGTTGTGGCTCGCCTTCGCCATGCAGCCACAATTGCGCTTCATGAAACTCGCAGAAGTCCTTGAGGATGGTCAGATCCGCTTCGGACAAGGGCGCCATATGCCGCAGCAGCACCGCCAGCGACGAACCGCTGAACAACTCGACATGCCCCAGCGCCTGCGGTTTGCTCAAGCGACGGAGCATCTCCGGCAAACGGGTCATGATCGGTTGCAAGGGCTGTACCAGCACCGGGCATTCGCTGATCGCGACAATGTCCTGGCTGCCGGCGGCGCGGAAACCGACTTCGAGGTTCTTCGCTTTCATGTCCCAGCGCACGGCAATCCGGGCACGACGGCGATAGCCAAATTCCGGACCGGTCAGCGGTGCGGCCCACTCTTCAGGTTCGACAGCGGCAACCCGCGACAGTTGTTCGGCGAGCATGCGCTGTTTCAGGGCAAGCTGTTCGTCGTGGGGCAAATGCTGCACGCTGCAACCGCCGCAGCGGCCGGCATGCTGACACGGTGCCGGGCGGCGCAGTTCGCTGGCCTTGAACACGCGCTCGGTGCGCGCCTCGACCACTTTGCCGTGGGCGCCGAGCACCCGCGCTTCGACCTCTTCACCGGCAAGGGCGCCAAGGACGAACCAGGTTTTGCCTTCGAAAAACGCGATACCGCGACCGTCATTGGCCAGGCGCTCGATGTTCAAGCGCTGCTTTTTGCCGGTCGGGATTTGCGGTGCCTTGCTGCCGCCTGTGGGCTGGAAGCGCAGGCCTCTCTCGTGCTTGGCCATCAGTTGGGTGCGTCGAAAATGCCGGTCGACAGGTAACGGTCGCCACGGTCGCAGATGATCGCGACGATCACCGCGTTTTCAAGTTCTTTGGACAGGCGCAGCATCGCTGCCACCGCACCGCCCGAAGACACGCCACAGAAGATGCCTTCTTCGCGGGCCAGACGACGGGTGACGTCCTCGGCTTCGCTTTGCGCCATGTCGACGATGCGATCAACACGGTCAGCCTGATAAATCTTCGGCAGGTATTCTTGCGGCCAGCGGCGGATGCCGGGAATGGCCGAGCCTTCCATCGGTTGCAGACCGACGATCTGCACGGTGTCGCTCTGCTCTTTCAAGTAGCGCGAAACGCCCATGATGGTGCCGGTGGTGCCCATCGAACTGACGAAATGGGTGATGGAGCCCTGGGTCTGACGCCAGATTTCCGGACCGGTGGTGGTGTAGTGCGCCTCAGGATTGTCGCCGTTGGCGAACTGATCGAGCACCTTGCCACGGCCTTCGGCCTCCATGCGCTGCGCGAGGTCGCGAGCGCCTTCCATGCCTTCTTCCTGACTGACCAGAATCAGCTCGGCGCCATAAGCGGTCATCGCCGCTTTGCGCTCGGCGCTGGAGTTGTCGGGCATGATCAGGATCATCTTGTAACCCTTGATCGCGGCGGCCATGGCCAGGGCGATCCCGGTGTTGCCCGAGGTCGCTTCGATCAGCGTATCGCCGGCATGGATCTGCCCGCGCAACTCGGCGCGAGTGATCATCGACAGCGCCGGACGGTCCTTGACCGAACCCGCCGGGTTATTCCCTTCGAGCTTGAGCAACAGGGTGTTGCTGGTGGCACCGGGCAGGCGCTGCAAACGCACCAGCGGAGTGTTGCCGACGCAATCGGCGATGGTTGGGTACTGCAGGGTCATGGCGTATTCGCAATCCAGACGTGCGGGGGCGCCTATCATACCGGCAAACCCGCGCAGGCCATATCACGCAAAGTGCGGTGCTTATGGCTTATGGGAATAAGCAGCGGTTAGTCGCTATTTTCTGCTGGCGCCGTATCCATTGCATAAAACTCATGCAACTTGGCCTGCAGCAACTGCTTATCCGGCAGACAGGTTTGATATTGCGCTATCAATGCGGGCGAAAGACTGCGATTGAGGGCGTACTCGACGACCTCATCTTCCTTGCTTGCACACAGCAGGACACCGATGGCCGGACTTTCGTGAGGCTTGCGGACATTGCGATCCAGCGCCTCCAGATAGAAATCCAGCTTACCGAGGTATTCCGGCTCAAAACGGCCGACCTTGAGTTCAATGGCTACAAGGCAGTTGAGCCCTCGGTGGAAAAACAGAAGGTCGAGAGAGAAATCCCGGCCGCCGACCTGCAGTGGATATTCGGAACCGACAAAGCAGAAGTCGCGACCGAGCTCAATAAGGAACGCCTTGAGACGTGAAAGAAGCCCCTGGTGCAGATCGGTTTCGGAATGAGCAGCGGGCAAGTCGAGAAATTCGACCATGTAGGAATCGCGGAATATCTCGAGAGCTTCGGGATGATTTTGTTTCAGTGCGGCGGAGGCTTTTGCAGGATCGGTGACGCTTCGCTCAAACAAAGCAGACTTGAATTGGCGTTCCAGTTCGCGCTTCGACCACTGTTCCTGAACGGCCATTCGCAGGTAGAACCCACGCTCTTCCGGGTGTTTGCTTTGGCTCAAAATGATCATGTTATGAGTCCACGGCAATTGTCTCACCAGTGGTGAGACAATTGGATCATCCCGATAGGTTTCATAAAACTGGCGCATTCGGAACAGATTTGGTCGGGTGAACCCACGCAAGCCCGGTTGGGTATACGCCAGATGTGCGGCCAGTTGAGTTATGACCGAATCGCCCCACTCCGCCTGCTCAATCTTACGACTGATATGCGCCCCCACCTGCCAATAAAGCTCAATCAGCTGTGTATTGACCGCTTGCATGGCCTTATGTCTGGAACTGTGAATCAACGCGAGCACTTCGTTGAAACGTTCGCCATCCGGGTTGCCAGTAACGCTGGATACAGTCATGCGCAATTCCTTGAAGATCAGGTGAAGCACGAGCCTAACCCCTTCAGGAAGCTTGAAATGACCGCCGATGCAACTTGGGAAATGTCGTACAAAAAAAGGCGAGCGCTCCGGCAAGCCATCAGGATTGGCCACCCGAATGGACTACATCGCGAGCAGGCTCACTCCTACAGGAGATCTGCGTTGATCACACAACCTGCGGCGAACCGAGATCCAATGTGGGAGCGAGCCTGCTCGCGAAGGCGTCAGTCGGCGCAACGCCATCGTCAGCCACCAACCGCAAATTCAACCGCAACCCCGCCCCGCTATTCTCCGCCCAAATACTTCCGCCCTGACGCTGCACGGCATTGCGCGCGATGCTCAGGCCCAAGCCGAATCCACCGTCGCCGGGCCGCGAGCCGTCGAGGCGGGTGAACGGCGAGAAGATCCGCTCCAGATCCCCTTCCGCTACGCCGCCGCCCTGATCTTCCAGCCACAGATGCCAGAAATCGCCGTCGCGCCGTCCATCCAGTCGCACGACCCCACCCGCAGGCGAATGCCGAATCGCGTTACGCAGAATGTTCTCCAGCGCCTGCGCCAGCGTATTCAGATTGCCACGCACCCAGCACGACGCCTCGACCGAACACTGCAATTGCAGGCTCGGCCAGCCGCTTTCATAACAGGCGTTGTCCGTGAGCATTTCCCACAGGGCCTGAATCTGGATCGCTTCCTCGGGCAGCGGCGTGCGGTCGGTATCGAGCCAGGCCAGTTGCAGGGTGTCTTCGACCAGCCGTTGCATACCGTCAACTTCACGACCGATGCGCTCGCGCAGTTGCATCAGACCCTGTTCGCTTTCACTGGCGACACGCAAACGGCTCAGCGGCGTGCGCAATTCGTGGGACAGATCACGCAGCAGTTGCTGTTGCAGAGCCACGGTCGATTGCAGGCGCTCGGACATCGAGTCGAACGCTCGCGCCAGCTCTCCAAGCTCATCCGGCCGCTGGGTGATGCCGCTCGACAGGCGCACATTCAACTGGTCGGCGCGCCAAGCGTTGGCCTGTTCACGCAAGTTGTTCAGCGGCACTACCAGAAGACGATAGAGACCGACGCACAGCAGCAAAGTGAACAACCCCGGAATCACGCCGTTGGTGATGACGCGCCAGAACAGCCGATATTTACCCGGCAGAAATCGCTCGGGCAATTCGATCACCAGGCTGCCGGCGGACGGCTCTTTGGGAAAAGGTATGCGCAGCCACGGCCGGTTCTGTTTGTGGATCGGCCAGTCAAGACCGCGCAAGAACGTCAGGTGCTGGATTTCCTGTTCATTCAGCGGATCGCTGCTCAGCGACTGCAAGTTGCCACCGATGACGCCGACCCAACTGGCTTCACGCAACTCCATGCTCTGCAACCAGTCATCGACCCCGCTGCGGCCGCCGTGCTGCCACGCCTGCTCGGCCTGTGAGGCGTAACGACTGAGCGTGCCCCGCGCTTCGTCGGAGAGGAACTGGTTGCGCTCCTCCATATAACGGCCCCACGACCAGCTCAACCAGATCATCAGCAGACAGAACGCGACCAGCAGAAACGCCAGTTTCCAGAACAGCGAATGCCGCCCCGGCAGTTCAGAGCGTTTCATCGGCCGCGCTCAGAACGTAACCCTTGCCCCACACGGTGCGCACTTCACGCTCGGTGTAACCGATGGCTTTCAGTTTGCGGCGGATCTGGCTGATGTGCATGTCGAGGCTGCGGTCGTGGGCCGCGTAGCCGCGCTGTAAAACGTGCTGATAAAGGAAGGCTTTGCTCAGCACTTCCTCGTCATTGCGATTGAGGGTTTCCAGTAAACGGAACTCGCTGCGGGTCAGCCCGGCGGCTTGCTCGCCGAACAGCACATCGCACCGTTCATCGTCGAACCGCAGCGTACCGGCCGCCACGGGCGCCGCCAGCGATGCCGGGCGCCGATCCAGCGCAACCCGGCGCAGGATCGCTTCGATGCGTACATGCAGCTCGGCCATGCTGAACGGTTTGGGTAGATAGTCGTCGGCGCCCAGACGGAAACCGCTGATGCGATCCGCCTCGGCACCGAGAGCCGACATCAATAGCACCGGCGTCGAATGGCTCTGGCGCAATTGCGTCAGTACGTTCAAACCGTCCATGCCCGGCAGCAGAATATCCATCAGTACCACGTCGAACGGCTGGCGCCTGGCGATGCTCAGACCTTCCTGGCCGTTCTGGCACCAGGTCACCTGAAAGCCGCTGCGACCCAGATGTTCGTGAACATAGGCGCCGAGAACCGGATCGTCCTCGATGGAAAGTATGCGTGGCTGGGCAGCGGGAACAGGAGTCATGACTATCTGCAAGTAATTCTCAGTTGAGGGCGATTATTCAAGATTGCCGGGCATCGGGCAACCCAAGGATGTCCTATCGGACCAACGAGCCTCTGCGCCCTGAACCGACCCGAGCGCATTTTTCCGGAGATTGCCTGCGAGCAAATCGCTACACTGCGCCAATGTCGCGTGCCGGATGCACGCATGAGTCAACAGTTCAGCGGGATGCAGGAGATAGGTGTGCTCAAGAAACTGGGAATCAAAGGTCGCGTGTTGTTGCTGACCTTGTTGCCGACCAGCCTGATGGCGCTAGTGCTCGGTGGTTATTTCACCTGGGCGCAGCAGTCCGACTTGCAGACCCAGTTGATGCAGCGCGGCGAAATGATCGCCGAGCAACTGGCCCCGCTGGTGGCGCCGGCCATGGGCCACGGCAACAATGAATTGCTCGAGCGCATCGCCACCCAGTCCCTCGAACAACCGGACGTGCGCGCCGTCACTTTCCTTGCGCCGGATCGCTCGCCGCTGGCCCACGCCGGCCCGACCATGCTCAATCAGGCACCCAGCGGCGACAGCGCGCAATTGCAACGGCGCAGCGGCAATGACGCGACGCGCTACCTGATGCCGGTGTTCGGCAAGCACCGTAATCTCGCCGGAGAACTGATCCCCGAAGAGTCCGATCGTCTGCTCGGCTGGGTGGAACTGGAGCTGTCGCACAACGGCATGCTGCTGCGCGGTTATCGCAGCCTGTTTGCCAGCCTGTTGCTGATCGCCGCCGGTCTTGCCGGAGCGGCGTTGCTGGCGTTGCGCATGGGCCGCACCATCAACCGCCCGCTGAGCCAGATCAAACAGGCCGTCGCACAACTCAAGGACGGCCACCTGGAAACCCGTCTGCCGCCGCTCGGCAGTCAGGAGCTGGATGAGCTGGCGTCGGGCATCAACCGTATGGCCGGAACGTTACAGAACGCCCGCGAAGAACTGCAGCACAGCGTCGATCAGGCCACCGAAGACGTCCGGCAGAATCTGGAAACCATCGAGATCCAGAACATCGAACTGGATCTGGCGCGTAAAGAGGCACTGGAAGCCAGCCGGATCAAATCCGAATTTCTTGCCAACATGAGCCACGAGATCCGCACGCCGCTCAACGGCATTCTCGGCTTCACCCATCTATTGCAGAAAAGCGAGTTGACCCCGCGCCAGCTCGACTATCTGGGCACCATCGAAAAATCCGCCGACAGCCTGTTAGGCATTATCAACGAGATCCTCGACTTCTCGAAAATCGAGGCCGGCAAACTGGTGCTCGACCATATTCCGTTCAACCTGCGTGACCTGCTGCAAGACACCCTGACCATTCTTGCCCCCGCCGCTCACGCCAAGCAGTTGGAACTGGTCAGCCTGGTGTACCGCGACACGCCGCTGTCGCTGGTCGGTGATCCGCTGCGCCTCAAACAGATCCTCACCAACCTGGTCAGCAACGCGATCAAGTTCACTCGCGAAGGCACCATCGTCGCCCGCGCGATGCTTGAAGAAGAACACGAAGACAGCGTGCAACTGCGCATCAGCATTCAGGACACCGGCATCGGTCTGTCGAATCAGGATGTCCGTGCGCTGTTCCAGGCTTTCAGTCAGGCCGATAATTCGTTGTCGCGCCAACCTGGCGGCACTGGCCTCGGGCTGGTGATTTCCAAGCGCCTGATCGAGCAGATGGGCGGTGAAATCGGTGTCGACAGCACGCCGGGCGAAGGTTCGGAATTCTGGATCAGCCTGAACCTGCCAAAGACCCGCGACGATGCCGAGGACCTGCCTTCGGCGCCGCTGCTCGGACGCCGCGTGGCAGTGCTGGAAAACCACGAACTGGCGCGTCAGGCCCTGCAGCATCAACTGGAAGACTGCGGCCTCGATGTCACCACGTTCAACACCCTCGAAAGCCTGACCAATGGCGTCACCGGCGCGCATCAGACCGATCAGGCGATTGATCTGGCGGTGCTCGGCATCACCAGCAACGACATGCTCCCGGAACGTTTGAACCAGCACATCTGGGACCTCGAACACCTTGGTTGCAAAGTGCTGGTGCTGTGCCCGACCACCGAGCAGACGCTGTTCCATCTCTCGGTACCGAACCCGCATAGCCAGCTCCAGGCCAAACCGGCGTGCACGCGCAAACTGCGCCGCGCGTTGTCGGATCTGGCCAACCCGCGCCAGCCGCGCAATGAGCCGGGCGAACCGCTGTCGAGCCGCGCACCGAAAGTGCTCTGCGTCGACGACAACCCGGCCAACCTGTTGCTGGTGCAGACCCTGCTCGAAGACATGGGCGCCAAGGTTCTCGCCGTGGAAAGCGGCTATGCCGCCGTCAAAGCGGTGCAGAGCGAATCTTTTGACCTGGTGCTGATGGACGTGCAGATGCCGGGTATGGACGGGCGCCAGAGCACCGAAACCATCCGCCAGTGGGAAAGCGAACGGCATTGCACGCCGCTGCCGATTGTCGCCCTCACCGCCCACGCCATGGCCAACGAAAAACGCGCGCTGCTGCAAAGCGGCATGGACGACTACCTGACCAAACCGATCAGCGAACGGCAATTGGCTCAAGTCGTATTGAAATGGACCGGTCTGGCCTTGCGCAATCAAGGGCCGGAGCGCTCCAGCGAAAGCGCCTTGGGCAATCACGAACTGCCGGTGCTCGATCATGAGGAAGGCTTGCGTCTGGCGGCCGGCAAGGCGGATCTGGCGGCAGACATGCTGGCGATGCTGCTCGCCTCACTGGAAGCTGACCGCGAAGCCATCCGTACGGCACGCGACAACCACGACCAGAATGCTCTGCTCGAGCGTGTCCATCGCCTGCATGGCGCGACACGTTACTGTGGTGTGCCGCAGTTGCGCGCAGCCTGCCAACGCAGTGAAACCCTGCTCAAACAAGAGGATCCGAAAGCTTTGATGGCGCTCGATGAACTGGAGCGGGCAATCAATCGTCTGGCCACGCAGGCGAAGATCAGCGCCTGATCCACGGCAATGCCGGCAATACAGCAGGGCGCTACAGTGGTCGCGGGTGATTTGCGCCCGCGTCGATGCTCCAGGAGGATTTCATGCGCACGATCGTTTTCAGCAGCCAGACCTACGACCGCGACAGCTTCCTCGGTGCCGCTTGCCCAAGCGGGATCGAATTGCATTTCCAGCCGGCTCGACTCAGCCTCGACACTGCCGCACTGGCCGACGGCCACGAAGTGGTTTGCGCTTTTATCAACGATGACCTCAGCGCGCCGGTACTGGAGCGCCTGACCGTTGGCGGCACGCGCCTGATTGCCCTGCGCTCGGCGGGTTTCAACCATGTTGACCTGATCGCGGCCAAACGCCTTGGGCTAAGCGTCGTGCGCGTCCCGGCCTACTCGCCACATGCCGTGGCCGAACATGCTGTCGCGTTGATTCTGGCCCTGAATCGACGTTTGCATCGCGCCTATAACCGCACCCGCGAAGGCGATTTCAGCCTGCACGGTCTGACCGGTTTCGATCTGGTCGGCAAGACCGTCGGCATCGTCGGCACCGGACAGATCGGCGCGACGTTCGCAAAAATCATGCACGGCTTTGGTTGCCAACTGCTGGCTTACGACCCGTATCCGAACCCGGAGGTCGTGGCCTTGGGCGCGCGTTATCTGAGCCTGCCCGAACTGCTTGCGCAATCGCGCATCATCAGCCTGCACTGCCCGCTCAACGAGCACAGTAAACACTTGATCAACCGCGACTCGCTGGCGCACATGCAGACCGGTGCGATGCTGATCAACACCGGACGCGGTGGTCTGGTCGACACGCCGGCGCTGATCGACGCCTTAAAGGACGGGCAGTTGGGTTATCTCGGGCTGGATGTGTACGAAGAAGAGGCGCAGATATTTTTCGAGGACCGCTCCGACCTGCCGTTGCAGGACGACGTGCTGGCGCGCTTGCTGACCTTTCCTAACGTGATCATCACCGCGCATCAGGCGTTCCTGACCCATGAAGCACTCGGCGCGATCGCCGCGACCACACTGCACAACATTGCGACCTGGGCGGCAGGTGCACCGCAAAACCAGGTCGAGGGTTGATGGCCTGACGGTTTACTTTGGCGACAGCGTGGACGCCAGGATCAACAGAGCCAGCCAGCCAAAGCCGAAAAAGCGCTGCTTCATCGAGTGCCCGCTGCGCAGCAGAAACCAGACAAAAACCATCGGCAGCAGGAAGATCATGATCTTCAGCCAGCCTTCTACCGGACGGCTGCCATCGGCATTGGTCTGCGTTTGAAACGCTGGCGCCGGCTGTTCGACTGGCTGCCGGCGCCGACGCCCCGCCGCTGCCGGCATGACTTTCGGTAACGGCTCCGGCGCAGGGGGTGCCACGGCTTCCGGAACTGCCTTGTTGCGCGGCAGGCTGCCAAAAGAGATCGTCGAAGGCTTAGCAGGCGCAGGTGCCGGTTCTGCTGCCGCGACCGTCTGCGCATGAGCGCGAACGATCTGCTCCGCCATCGGAGCCCCACAATGAATGCACGCCGCGGCTTCGGAACTGATGCTCCGCTTGCATTCATAACATTCGATCAGCGCCATGTTCCGTTCCTTCAGAGTCGAGGGGCGGCAGTTTGCCATGAGCGCCTGTCGATTTGAACCGGATCGAAGGTCGCAAGCGCACATCATTCTGCAATCGAGCCCGTGCTAGCATGTCGCGCATATTTGGAGGACCCATGGTCGAACACGATTTCCGCTACACCCTGATGAACCCGCAACACACCCTCACCGAATGCCGCGCCCTGGTTCCGGGCCGCTATCAGGTCACCGGTAACGGTGGTTCGATCCGCATCGGTGATGTCCTGTTGGTCACCCTCAAAGGCAGCAAGGATTTGTCCATGCGCCTGACCGTCGACACCGTCCGCCACCTGATCACCCCGCCGGGCCAATGGACCGCGATGACCACAGGCCCGGTGTTCGGCGAACTGGCCATCCACACCTGGCAGGTCAACTGCGACAGCTGCGCCAAAGAGCTGAGCTTCGAGTTCGCCGTGGATGCCAAACTCGGCAAAGCCGCCGAGAAACCGGCCGCCACCGCGCGCATCGCCGAGCTGGGCTGGAAAGCCGTCGGCGACAAGCACCTGTGCCCGAAATGCCAGGAGCCGGCATGATGAAACGCCTTGCCCTGGCCGCTCTGGTCGGTGTCGGTTTGGCAGGCTGCGCTGCGGAGCCAGTGCAACTGCAGCAAAACCGCAGCTACATTCTGGAGTGGATCGGCGAACGGCCATTGATGGATTACAGCCACCTGACCATCACCCTCGGTGAAGATGGCCGTGCCTATGGCAACGGTGGCTGCAACCATTGGTTCGCGCCGTACACCCTTGAAGGTGACAAGATCACCTTCGGCAAGATCGGCAAGACCCGCAAGCTCTGCGCTCCGGCGCTGATGGAGCAGGAACAACGCTTCCTGCAGGCGCTGGAACATGTCCAGCGCTGGGACATCTCGCCAATCGAGCAGATGCGCTTCTGGCCGGCTGAAGGCAAACCGTTGCGCTGGTGGCTGGAAGAGGGTTGAGTCTCAAGACCGCCAAGCCCTCATCGGAACGCCGCCCGCCTAGCCCTCTCCCAGAGGGAGAGGGGACTGATTGGGGGATATTGGAGAGGTACGCCGACCTGGAAGGTTTTCGCCGAATCCATAATTGACCGAATCCCACTCTGGCGACTGCCTAATCGAGCTGATCTGGTTTTGACGAATCCACAATCAACTCGATCTCTCAGGTCGATGTAACTCGCCAGACACCTCGGTCGGCCCCCTCTCCCTACGGGCGGTCCGACGTTTCGGGAGGGCTGGGGTGAGGGGCTTTTGACGTTACTGGGTCGCCTGCAACGCTTCGAGTTTGGCCAGCACCCCCGCCGCCGTCTGCTCACCCATCAACTGCTCACGTACCTTGCCTTTGTTGTCGATGATATACGTCACCGGCAGTGCCTCCCTGCGCGGCAACTCGAACAACTCCGCCGGATCCTGCGCCAGCACGGTGAACTTGATGCCGAGTTTCTCGCTCGCCTCTTTCAGTTCCGCGCCCTGCACATTGTCGAAATTGACCCCGAACACACCGACATTCCTGCTTTTGAGCTCATCGGCCAAATGGTTGAGTTCCGGGATTTCGGTTCGGCAAGGACCACACCATTCGGCCCAGTAATTGAGCACCACCCACTGTTTGTCCAAACGTTCGGAGGCGACTTTCTGCCCATTCTGATCGATCCCGTAATCATTGCCGCAGCCCCCCAGCATCAACGCCCCGATAACCGTCAATGCCGCTGCCAATCGCCGTGTCATGTCGTGTTCCTTGTGAAAATTTAAACGCGCCTGCGACCCATCGCCTCTGACAGTTCTGGATTGCGCGCTGCACAGTTAGAATAGCCGCCACTTTACGCCAGAAGCGACCCGCCATGACCGATCTGACGCTTTATCACAATCCGCGCTGCTCGAAATCCCGCGGTGCGCTGGAGCTTCTTGAAGCCCGCGGCCTGACACCAAACGTCGTGCGCTACCTCGAAACCCCATTGAACGCGGCGCAAATCAAGGCCCTGCTCGGCAAACTCGGGATCAGCGCGCGTCAGTTGCTGCGCACCGGAGAAGATGAATACAAAATGCTTCAACTCGCTGATGACAGCCTCGGCGAAGCGCAATTGATCGACGCTATCGCCCAGCACCCCAAGCTGATGGAACGACCGATTCTCGAAGTCGGCAACAAAGCGGTGATCGGGCGTCCGCCGGAAAAAATCCTGGAGTTGCTACCGTGAGCGCGCCGTACATTCTGGTGCTGTATTACAGCCGCAGTGGCTCCACCAACGAGATGGCGCGGCAGATTGCGCGCGGCGTCGAACAGGCCGGCCTCGAAGCGCGCCTGCGCACCGTACCGGCGATCTCCACCGAGTGCGAAGCCGTAGCGCCAGACATTCCGGATGAGGGCGCGCTCTACGCCACGCTCGATGATCTGAAAAACTGTGCCGGCCTGGCGCTGGGCAGCCCGACACGTTTCGGCAACATGGCCGCGCCGCTGAAATACTTTCTCGACGGCACCAGCAACCTGTGGCTGACCGGCGCCCTCGTCGGCAAACCGGCCGGTGTGTTCACCTCTACCGCCAGCCTGCACGGCGGCCAGGAAACCACCCTGCTGTCGATGATGCTGCCGCTGCTGCACCACGGCATGCTGATCACCGGCCTGCCGTACAGCGAATCGGCGCTACTGGAAACCCAGGGTGGCGGCACGCCTTATGGCGCTAGCCACCACGCCGGGGCTGACGGCAAAAGTGGTCTGGATCAGCACGAAGTCGCACTGTGTCGCGCCCTCGGCTTGCGCCTGGCCAAAATTGCGCAAAAACTGGAGGGCTGACAGTGGCGAAGAAGCCGAAGGTTTTGCCTTCCATCGAATGGCTGGAGCCACGAGTAAAAGCGATGCGGGTGGTCAGCCTGCTGAGTTTTTTCGCTCTCGCCGGTTTGCTCGCCGCCTACTACCTGCTGTTCGCCGACCTGCACGGTGCGCGGCCGTGGGTGATTCTGCTGATCGAACTGATCCCATGGATCGTCCTCGCACCGGCGATGATCATGGGCAGCGCCCGTGGCCATTCGTGGATGTGTTTTGTGGTGAATCTGTATTTCATCAAAGGCGCACTGGCGGCGTATGACCCGAACCGGCAGTTGTTTGGTGTGCTGGAAATGGTCGCGAGCCTGGCGCTGTTCTGCTCGGCACTGCTGTATGTGCGGTGGCGGTATCAGTTGAATCGCAAGTTGGCTGGCGAGGGGGAAATCTCCGTCGCCTGATGGAAAAAGATCGCAGCCTTCGGCAGCTCCTACATTCGATCGTTCCCACGCTCTGCGTGGGAATGCATCCAGAGACGCTCTGCGTCTCAGGGACGCGGAGCGTCCCGGGCGGCATTCCCACGCGGAGCATGGGAACGATCGGATTGACTCAATGATTGACGGTGTAAGCGAGCATCATCGAAATCTGGCTCATCGGCCGCCCGCCACTTTGTTCATGCCACTGGTTGAACACGTCCTGCACAATCTTCAGATCGCGCAGACTGGTCGGCACCTTGTCGACGATCTTCTGTGCGTTCAGCGCCGCGACCACGTCGTAGCTCGGCACGAAGGTATCCTTGCCGACCATGCGCAAAAAGCGTGGCGCCGACAGTCCGCCCAATTGATGACCGTGCTTTTTCAGGTACGTCCACAGACCGACGATATCGGTCACCGGCCAGTCGGCGATCAGCGCGCCAAAACTGCCCTTCTCTTTCTCGACATCAAGAATGAACTGCGCATTGCGCGGCACGCTTTTCAGTTTGCCGAGATGGCGAATGATTCGCGCATCCTGCATCAGACGCTCAAGGTGCTCGGCGCTCATCAGCACGACTTTTTCCGGGTCGAACTTGAAGAACACTTCTTCGAAGGCCGGCCACTTGGCGTCGACCAGACTGTGCTTGAGGCCGGCACGGAACACGCGCAGGGCCATGGTCGAGAGGTAGCGATCGTCGCTGATCTTGCGCAATTGCGCGGGAGTCTTGGGAACGGGCAGATGGGCTTCCAGTTCAGCCGCCGAACCGAAGCGGTTCAGACAGTATTCGTGCAGCCACTTGTAATCGCGCATGCCCTCTCCTATTGAATGAAGCGAAGAAACCAATGTGGGAGCGAGCCTGCTCGCGAAGTGGGAGTACCAGTCAACAAATTCAGTTGAATGACACACCGCTTTCGCGAGCAGGCTCGCTCCCACATTTGAAATGGGTTTACAGATTGACGATGTTCACAAAGCGCGAAGCTGCGGTCTCGTCGATCTTCAGGCTGGTGAAGTCGAACAGGTTGCGGTCGGCCAGTTGCGACGGGATCACGTTCTGCAGACTGCGGAAGATGCTTTCAGTTCGACCGGGGGTCTTGCGCTCCCAGTCCAGAAGCATTTCCTTGACCACCTGACGCTGCAGGTTTTCCTGCGAACCGCAGAGGTTGCACGGGATGATCGGGAATTCTTTCAAATCCGAGTAAGCCTGAATGTCTTTCTCGTTGCAGTACGCCAACGGACGGATTACCACGTTGCGGCCGTCATCGGCGCGCAGCTTCGGCGGCATCGCCTTGAGGCTGCCGTTGAAAAACATGTTGAGGAAGAACGTCTCGACGATGTCGTCGCGGTGATGACCGAGGGCCATCTTGGTCGCGCCGATTTCGTCGGCGAAGGTGTACAGCGTGCCGCGACGCAGGCGCGAGCACAGCGAGCAAGTGGTCTTGCCTTCCGGAATCAGTTCCTTGACCACCGAGTAAGTGTCTTTCTCGACGATGTGATACTCGACGCCCAGCTCTTTCAGATAGGCCGGCAGCACATGCTCGGGGAAGCCCGGCTGCTTCTGGTCCATGTTCACCGCGACGATCTCGAACTTGATCGGTGCAACCTTCTGCAGGTGCAGCAGCACGTCGAGCATGGTGTAGCTGTCCTTGCCCCCGGACAGGCAGACCATGACCTTGTCGCCGTCTTCAATCATGTTGAAGTCAGCAACCGCTTCGCCGGCCAGGCGGCGCAGGCGCTTTTGCAGTTTGTTCTGGTTGACCGTAAGAGTGCCCATGACGCGAAATCCGTGAGGTGTGACGAAAGGCCGGCATTTTACGCAAAAACCCGGCGTGGGCGAAGCATACCGACCGGTCGCATTCCGAAATGCATATTCGTGCAGGAGCTGCCGAAGGCTGCGATCTTTTGATTTTGATTTTTAAAAACAAGATCAAAAGATCGCAGCCTTCGGCAGCTCCTACGGGGGCTCGTCAAGACTGCGCGGCGATTAAGCCACTTGTTTACAGCGCGATTTGCTCTAAGCCCCTAATACCTGTGCGGGTAAGACCTTTCTATACTGCGACATAAGGTCGCACACATCTGAAGACCTGTATTTGCTCGGCCACCTTGGCCCGTAGGCGCTCCGTTGGGGGGCGATGGCAATAACAAGAGGAGTGACTGGCATGATCCATCACGTAGTGGGACTTTTCACCCACCCCGATCAGGAATGGAAGGAAATCCGTGGCGACCAAGAGGAAAGCATCAGCCACATGTACCTGACGCACACGCTGATTCTGGCGGCGATTCCGGCAATCTCGGCGTTTATCGGCACCACCCAGGTCGGCTGGGTGATTGGTAACCGCGCGCCGGTGATGCTCACCGTCGAAAGCGCGATCTGGATGACCGTCATGTCGTACCTGGCGATGCTCGGCGGGGTCGCGGTCATGGGTGCCTTCGTGCACTGGATGGCCCGGACCTATGACGCCAATCCGAGTCTGGCTCGCTGCGTGGCGTTTGCCACTTATACCGCGACACCGTTGTTTGTCGGCGGGCTGGCGGCGCTGTATCCGCATATGTGGCTGGGAATGATCGTCGGCACGGCGGCCATCTGCTACACGGTTTACCTGCTGTACGTGGGCCTGCCGACGTTCATGAATATTCCATCGGACGAAGGCTTTCTGTTTTCCAGCTCAGTGCTGGCCGTGGGTCTGGTGGTGCTGGTCGCCATCATGGCGTTTACCGTGATTGTGTGGGGGCTGGGCGTTGGTCCCGTCTATACCAACTGACTCGCCAAGCCAATCCGAGGCCGCCGCAAGGCGGCCTTGTCGTTTCAAGGATGACCATTCGGCAGCTCGACGATTCGCAAGTCCAAGGCGTTGCGGCATACTCGACGTCTCTGGAGATCCATCAAGCATGCCCGAGCAACTCAATACCCGCGTCGAAGACTGTTACCAACTCGCCGAATCCTTTTTCAAACGTTCTTTCCCACGCCCTGTTGTCAGCCTCAAGCTGCGCGGGCAAAAAGCCGGTGTCGCGCATCTGCACGAGAACCTGCTGCGCTTCAACCCGCAGTTGTACCGGGAAAACGCCGAACACTTCCTAAAGCAGACCGTGGCCCACGAAGTTGCGCACCTGATCGCTCATCAGTTGTTTGGCGACCGTATCCAGCCCCATGGCGAGGAGTGGCAACTGATCATGCGCGGGGTTTACGAACTGCCGCCGGATCGCTGCCACACCTACGCAATCAAGCGGCGCAGCGTGACTCGTTACATCTACAAATGCCCGTGCGCCGACAGTGATTTCCCGTTTTCGGCGCAGCGCCATAGCCTGGTGCGGCAGGGGCGGCGGTATTTGTGTCGGCGCTGCCGCAGTACCTTGGTGTTCAGTGGTGAGATGCGCGTCGAATGACTCCCTGATCGTTCCCATGCTCCGCGTGGGAACGCCGCCATGGACGCTCCGCGTCCACTGTGACGCAGAGCGTCACGGGATGCATTTCCACGCAGAGCGTGGGAACGAGCTACGCAACTACCTTTAAGGCTCGCAATTCGGCAATCCGCTCAACACTGAACCCCAACTCCCCCAACACCTGATCCGTATGCTGCCCCAACACCGCCCCGACATGCCGCGGCGCCGGTAACTCCTCGGAAAACCTCAACGGACACGCCATCTGCGCCTGCGTGGTGCCATCCCCGCGCGGCACCTGCGTCACCAGTTCACGCGCCCGCAACTGCGGATGGCGCACCGCCTCTGCCAAGTTCAACACCGGCTCGACACACGCATCGATCCCGGCAAACAACTCGCACAGTTCAGCAAAATCATGCTTTTCAAACTCGACCGTCAGCGCGTATTTCAATTGTCGCTGCTGCTCAGGTTTGGGCGACAATCCCAGCGCCGCCAACTCCGGCCGCCCCAGCGCGGCGCACAGTGGCTGCATGAAGGCCGGCTCCAGACTGCCCACCGACATCCAGCGCCCATCCCGCGAGCGGTAGTAGTCGTAAAAACTGCCGCCATTGAGCATCTGATCTTCCCATCCTGGCTCTGCGCCACAGGCCAGATACCCAGCGCCAGCCATGGCATTCAAACTGAACGCGCAGTCGGTCATGCTCACGTCCAGATGCGTGCCCTGCCCCGTTTGCGGCCGCGCAACCACAGCGGCCAACACGCCGATCCCCCCGTGCAACGACCCACCAGCGACACCCGCCCCCGGCCTGCCCAGCGGCAGCGGCCCGCTTTCGGCGCGGCCGGTGTAACGGGCCCGCCCCGCCAGTGCCAGATAATTGATGTCATGCCCGGCGCGCTCCTTGTACGGCCCGGTCTGGCCGTAACCGGTGATCGACACGTAGATCAGTTTTGGATTGATCGCTTTCAGTGCTTCGTAACCCAGCCCCAGACGTTCCATCACACCGGGGCGAAACTGCTCGAGAACGATGTCGTAATCGCCGAGCAACTGCTTGACCACTTCCAACGCCTCGGGCTGTTTCAGGTCCAGTGCCAGGCTGCGCTTGTTGCGATTGAGGTAGGCGTGACTGGCCGATACTCCGCCATCATGGGGCGGCAATACCCGCAGCAGATCCAGGCGTGTCGGTGATTCGATGCGCAGCACCTCGGCGCCCATGTCCGCCAGCAACAGCGAGGCAAACGGCCCCGGCAACAGCGTCGAGAAATCGAGGATCTTCAGTGAGGCCAGCGGTGCGGACATGGGCGAACTCCTTAAGCGATGCACTCAGCCTAGGCAGCGATGCCGCGCACGGCAATCACCGGAAATGTCAGCGGGTGTGACCGTTACGCTCAAACAACAGGCAAGAAAAAACCCGCCGAAGCGGGTTTTTCCAGGCAAGCAGTGCTTATTTCACATTGCTTGGGGTTGGGCCTTCAGCCACACCCAGGTCGTCTTCTTCACGCTCGTCGGAGATACCGCGACCGCCCGAGGCCAGCTCGGATTGCAGCTGATCGGTATCCAGCTCCTTGACCCACTTGGCAACCACGATGGTGGCTACCGCGTTACCGACCAGGTTGGTCAGTGCGCGAGCTTCGGACATGAAGCGATCGATACCAAGGATCAGCGCCAGACCGGCCACCGGCAGGTGACCTACCGCCGACAGGGTCGCTGCCAGTACGATGAAGCCCGAACCGGTTACACCGGCAGCGCCTTTGGACGACAGCAGCAGCACCAGCAGCAGAGTGATCTGGTGGGTGATGTCCATGTGGGTGTCGGTCGCCTGAGCGATGAACACGGCCGCCATGGTCAGGTAGATCGAAGTACCGTCGAGGTTGAACGAGTAACCGGTCGGGATCACCAGACCCACTACGGATTTCTTCGCGCCGAGACGCTCCATCTTGATCAGCATGCGTGGCAGTGCCGATTCCGACGAGGACGTGCCCAGTACGATCAACAGTTCTTCACGGATGTAACGCACCAGTTTAAACACGCTGAAACCGTGAGCACGGCAGATCGCACCCAGCACCACCACCACGAACAGGATGCAGGTGATGTAGAAGCAGATCATCAACTGGCCCAGTTGCACCAGCGAGCCGACGCCGTAGGCACCGATGGTGAAGGCCATCGCGCCGAAAGCACCCAGCGGCGCCAGTTTCATGATCATGTTGATGATGTTGAACATCACGTGGGCGAAGCGATCGATCATGTCCAGCAGCGGACGACCGTACGAACCCAGGCGATGCAGGGCGTAGCCGAAGATCACCGAGAACATCAGCACTTGCAGGATGTCACCGGTGGCGAACGCGCCGACGATGGTGTTCGGGATTACATTGAGGAGGAAACCGACAATGCTCTGGTCTTTACTGGCCGTCACATAAGTGGCGATTTTCGAGGCGTCCAGGGTGGTGACGTCGATGTGCATGCCGGCGCCCGGTTGCACAACGTTGACCACGATCAGACCGATCAGCAGGGCAATGGTGGAAACGATTTCGAAGTACAGCAGCGCGTAGCCGCCGGTCTTGCCCACGGACTTCATGTTCTGCATGCCGGCGATGCCGCTGACAACGGTACAGAAGATGATCGGGGCGATGACCATTTTGATCAGTTTGATGAACCCGTCACCCAGCGGCTTGAGGGCCACACCGGTCTGAGGATAGAAGTGACCAAGCAGGATGCCGATGGCGATGGCAACGATCACCTGGAAATACAGGGATTTGTACAGTGGCTGACGAGTCGTCATTGCAGGTTTCCTCAAGCGTCCCGCGTGGCAACATCCATCTGTTGGCCGCGAAACCTTAATTGCGAACCCTCCTGCACTGGAGGGATTTGTTGTTGGAGCAGCGTTTTCCATCAGGGCCAAACGCACGCTTCTGTGGCTTGTATCGCAAACGTCGTGCCACTTTGGTGCGATTGCCAGCAAGCCTTTTGATATCAGGGGTAACGGGTCTACGGATGTCACCATCCTGTGACTCAGACGTGGCGGATTTCCGCCAACTCGCCGCTTCTCGTCCTACAATTTGGCGGAAATCCGCCTTGTTGCCCGTATCCCCCCCGGCTACCATCCGGCGCTTGAGGAAGGATCTACCGCTTATGCGCGAACGCACCATCGCCAGTCATTTTGCCCGTGCCGCCCTCGGTGGCGCGCGCCGCGTGGGTTTCGATTACTCGGGCCTGCTGCTGCAATTGGGCATCAGCCCGCAATTGCTCGACGAGCCTCGCGCGCGCATTGCCCCGGAACAATTCACCCGGTTGATTCAGGGCCTGTGGCTGGCGCTGGATGACGAATACCTGGGTTTCGGCAACGCGCCAAGCAAACCCGGCAGTTTCGCCATGATGTGCCACGCCTCGATTCACTGCCGCAATCTGGAGAAAGCCCTGCAACGCGGTTTATTGTTTTATAGCCTATTCCCCGAAGCCCCGCGCCTGAGCCTGACGCGCGAAGACGAATGGGTGCGCCTGAGCCTCGACGACTCACCGTTGTGGGATCCAGATCACTTTCTCACTGAGAGCCTGCTGGTGATCTGGCATCGCCTCGGCAGTTGGCTGATCGGTCAGCGGATTCGCCTCGAACAGGCGAGTTTCAGCTATCCGCGCCCCGAGCATGGCGCCGAATACGATCTGCTGTTTCCCTGCCCGCTGACCTTCGGCACTGATCAAAGCAGCCTTTTATTCCACAGCCGCTATCTGTCTATGCCGCTATTGCAGGACGAACGCACGCTCAAACATTTCCTCGAACGCTCCCCCGCCGACCTGCTCTCACGTCCGGACGATGGCGATAGCCTCAGCAGTCGCCTGCGCCGCTTGCTCAGCCGCGACAATGCTAACTGGCCGGATCTGGAGGCAGTGGCGGCGCACTTGCACATCAGCCCACAGACCCTGCGCCGGCATTTGCGTGAGGAAGGCAGCAGTTTTCAGGAATTGAAGGATCAGCTACGGCGGGATATCGCCATCTATCATTTGGGCCGGGCGGATCTGTCTTTGCAACAGATTGCCGAACAATTGGGATTCTCTGAGCCGTCGGCATTTCACCGGGCGTTCAAGAAGTGGACGGGGCTGACGCCGGGGGCTTATCGGGCGCAGGAGCAGTGAGGCGCTAAATCAAAAGCCCCTCACCCTAACCCTCTCCCGGGGGGGAGAGGGGACTGATTGGGGGATGCTTGAGAAATACGCCGACCTGCAAGCTCTCTATTGAATCCATATTCGCTGCAAATCGCTCAGGTCGATCATTTTCGCAAGACACTTCGGTCAGTCCCCTCTACCTCTGGGAGAGGGTTAGGGTGAGGGCAACTCCCGATCACACCGCCGGAAAATGAATCCTGAACGCCGCCCCGCCCATCGGTGAATCACCCAAGGCCAGTTTGGCGTTGTAGCTTTCGATGATGTCCTTGACCACCGCCAAGCCGATCCCCTGCCCCGGGTGCTGAGCATCCAGGCGTTCACCACGCTCGAGAATCCGCGCGCGCTGATCCGGCGGCACACCGGGGCCGTCGTCTTCCACACACAGTTCAACTCCGGCCAAGCTTTCGCGCACGCTGATGCGCACTTCGCCCAGACACAGGCGATAGGCGTTTTCCAACAGGTTACCCATCATCTCCAGCAGCGCGCCCTGCTCGATCGGCACGTAGCAATGCTCGGGTAGATCGAATGCCACTCGCACACGTTTGTCGCGATAGACCTTATCCAACGTGTCACAGAGGCTTTTCAGCACCGGTTGCAGGCGCACCTGATGTCGTACCAGACCGCTTTTACGCAAACTGGCCCGTTGCAATTGGTAGCTGATCTGCTGGCTCATGCGTTCGATCTGGCTTTGCAGCACCCAGGCCTGATCGCGTTCTTCAGGACGCTGGGCCATGTCTTCACTGACGCCCTGCAGCACCGCCAGCGGGGTTTTCAGACTGTGCGCGAGGTCATCGAGAGAATCGCGATAACGGCTGCGCTGTTGCCGCTCGCTGTGCAGCAAACGGTTGAGCGAGCCGGTCAGGCGCAGCAGTTCGCGGGGATGTTGTTCGGTCAGGCTGTCGCGGGTGCCGCCCTCGATTTCATCGAGTTCCTGACTGAGTTGGCGCAAGGCTTTGAGGCCCCAGGTCAGCCCGATCCACAACAGCGCCAGCAACACCAGCAAGGCTGCACCAAAACCGAGGTAGAGATTCTCGCGCAGGCCTTCGAGGGTGGTTTCGTACTCGCGCACCGGTTGCAGGGCGACGATGCTGAACGCCGCACTTTTGCCGCCGAGCAGTTTGACTTCAACGTCGTAAACGAAGAATTCCTGACCGTTGGCCTCGCGGATCCGCGCGAACTCGTTGCCGAGGCCGTCGTAGCGCGGTTTGTAGTTGATCTGCTCTTCCTGGGTGGCTTTCGAGCGCCAGACCAGATGTCCTTCGCGGTCGTAGATGTAACCGAGCAAACGGAAGTCGGTGAGATTGAAGCGCTCGTCCGGCAACTGATTGGGCATCACCAGCCGACCGTTTTCGATGCGTGCGGCCGAGATCAGCGTGGTCACGTCAGACGCCAGGCGCTGCTCGATCGAATCCTGCAACGCAAGGCTGAAGGCGCCTTGCATTGCCGGCAGCAAGGCGAGCATGAACAACACCGCCAGCGTGGTGGCGGCGAGCATCAAGCGAACGCGAAGAGAACGAATCAAGTGCAGCGCTCATTGAACAGGTAACCGAGACCGCGCACGGTGTCGATCGGCTTGAAACCGGCCGGGCCTTCGAGTTTTCGGCGCAGACGGCCGACCAGCACTTCGATGACATTCGGATCGCGCTCGTCGTCATCCGGGTAGAGTTGTTCCATCAAGCGATCCTTGGGCACCACTTGCTGATGGTGGCGCATGAGGTATTCGAGGATGCGGTACTCATAGGCCGTCAGCGCCAGCGGTTGTTCGTCGAGAGTCGCCTGTTTGCGATTGAGGTCAAGCAGCAGCGGCCCGGCGACGATGGTCGACTGAGTGAAACCGCTGGAGCGGCGCAGCAAGGCATTCAGGCGCGCATCGAGTTCTTCGAACTGGAACGGTTTGACCACGTAGTCATCGGCGCCGGCGGCGAGGCCTTCGACCTTGTCCTGCCAGTTGCCGCGCGCGGTGAGGATCAGGATCGGGAAGGTCTTGCCGCCCGCGCGCAACTGGCGAATCAGGTCGAGACCGCCCATGCCCGGCAGGCCGAGATCGATCACCGCCAGGTCAAAGTTGAACTGTCCGGTCTGGTACAGCGCCTCTTCGGCATTGGCCACGGACTCGACCACGTGACCGCTCTCCGTGAGGCGGGTTTGCAGGTGATGGCGCAACAGCGCTTCATCTTCGACGACCAACAGTTTCATAACACTCTCCCGGGCAAATCAGAATCTCCAGTCACACACCTGTGGGAGCGAGCCTGCTCGCGAAGGCTGTGTGTCAGTCGATAAATTGATCGACTGATTCACCGCTTTCGCGAGCAGGCTCGCTCCCACATTGAACCTGCTGGCAACTCCTTAGAAATTGTAGTTGGCCGACAGGTAAGTCTGGGCGCTGCTGGTCAAATCCAGCGAGCCTTGCTTGTTGCCGCCGCGCTCACTCATCTCGGTGCTGGCGTTGCTGCGCAGGTAACGGTAACCGAGTTCGACCGAGGTGTTCTGCGATACTTGCTGCAACACACCGAGCTGACCGCCGACGGCATAACCGATATCACTGTCGCGGCTAAAGCCTGGCGACTCCTGGGTCAGTTTGGTCAGACCGGCCGTTGCACCGCCGAACAACTTGGTGCTGCCGCCCACCGGGTAGAACAGATCGTAGCTGCCCAACAGATTTTCCTGACGCAGTTTAATGCCATTGTGCGAGCCCGACACGTTGTCGTAAGTAGCGTAGTAGCGACCCTGGCTGTTTTGCTGACCGAGGCGGACGCCGTAGGTGTTGTTGCCGTCAATCGCGCCGGTGGCGTTCGGATGATCGAGGTTGTTGTTCAGCGAACTGGATTTGTTGATCTTGTCACTGGTCTGGCCGAAGGTCAGGCCGGCGAAGTTAGACGTGGTATCGGCCTGGGCCGCGATACTGGCGCTCATTACGGTCAATGCCAGCAACAGTTTGTTAAAAGTCATGGGTATTTCCTCTTTCACAGTGCTGTTTGGGTATGGCGCAAGGTTACTGACCTCCCCCTGTACCGCCCCTGAACCGTCTCTGAACCTGACCTGAACCAAATGAACTAGGCTGATCTGACCTTTTATTGTCAGGAGACCCGACCATGCGCCTGTTCCTCGCCCTCACCTTGCTGGCCGTCAGCAGCCTCACTCAGGCAGCGATCAAGACTGAAGAAATTCCCTATCAAAGCGCCGATGGCACCAAACTGATCGGTTACTACGCCTATGACGACGCCATCGAAGGCAAGCGTCCGGGTGTCGTCGTGGTGCACGAATGGTGGGGCCTGAATGACTACGCCAAACGCCGCGCTCGCGATCTCGCCGAACTCGGTTACAGCGCCCTGGCGATCGATATGTACGGCGAAGGCAAAAACACCGAGCACCCGAAAGATGCGATGGCGTTCATGCAGGCGGCGACTCAGGATGCGGCGGCTTCCAGCAAGCGCTTCGAGGCGGGGCTGAATTTGCTGAAGAAACAGCCGCAGACCGACATCAATAAAATTGCCGCCATCGGTTACTGCTTCGGCGGTGCGGTGGTGCTGAACGCAGCGCGCCAAGGCGAACCGCTGGCGGGCGTGGGGAGTTTCCACGGTGCGCTGGCGACCAAGACCCCGGCGACGCCCGGCAGTGTGAAGGCGAAGATTCTGGTCGAGCACGGTGCGCTGGACAGCATGGTCACTCAGGACAATGTCACCGCGTTCAAGGCAGAAATGGACAAGGCCGGGGCAGACTACAAGTTCGTCAGTCTGGATGGCGCCAAGCATGGCTTCACCAATCCGGATGCCGATCGCCTGAGCCATGGCGAGCATGGTGGCCCGGACATTGGTTACAACAAAGCTGCGGATGAAAAATCCTGGGCGGACATGAAAGCGTTCTTGCAGAAAATCTTTAGCTGACCCCTCCGCACCCGATCGTTCCCACGCTCCGCGTGGGAATGCAGCCCGGGACGCTCTGCGTCCCAAAGCGGACGCAGAGCGTCCATTGAGGCATTCCCACGCAGAGCGTGGGAACGATCATCTCGACCTCGACCCGACTAACCGGCAAAATGCCCGCCATGAATCTCACCCCCACTCTCCCCGCCTGCTGCACCGCGCTCGACAGCCACTGGCCGTTGCCGACGGTATTGGCCGACACCGTGCTGCTCAGTACCCGTTTCGATCCTGCTCAACTGCTTGGCGATGATTTCCAGCGCAGCGCCGTCGTCGCGCCGCCGAGCATTCAGCGTTCGGTGGCCAAACGTCAGGCCGAGTTTCTCGCCGGGCGTATCTGCGCCCGCGCGGCGTTGCAGCAATTGGAAGGCAGCAGCGTGGTGCCGGCGATCGGTGAAGACCGCGCGCCCATATGGCCGGCGCACATCTGCGGCTCGATCACCCACAGCACCGGCCATGCCGCCGCAATTGTCGCCAACAAGCAACACTGGCGCGGTTTGGGCATGGATCTGGAAAATCTGCTCAGTACCGAACGCGCCGAGCGCCTGGCTGGAGAGATTCTGACGCCACCTGAAATGCAGCGCATGACGGCCGCCTCGCGGGAACAGTTGGCGTTGTGGGTGACGCTGACGTTTTCGGTGAAGGAGAGTTTGTTCAAGGCGCTGTACCCGATTGTGCAGCAGCGCTTTTACTTCGAGCATGCTGAAGTGCTGGAGTGGACTGAAGCGGGTCAGGTGAGGTTGCGGTTGTTGACGGACCTGTCTGCCGAATGGCGCAACGGCACTGAACTGGATGCGCAGTTCGGGGTGCGGGATGGGCAGTTGTTGAGTCTGGTCAGCATCAAAGCCTGAAGATTTTTGGTGTGGGCACTGGCCCTATCGCGAGCAGGCTCACTCCTACATTGAAATGCGTTCGCCTGCAGGAGTGAGCCTGCTCGCGATGAGGCCTGCCGAGCCAACACAAAACTCAGCGGCGTTCCTGATTCCTCGGCCAACTCAAGCTAAAGCAAGCCCCTCCCAGACTTTTGCTCTTGCCAATGATCGCCCGGCCGTCATGCCAGTGAATGATCCGCCGCACAATCGATAGCCCCAAACCATGCCCGCCCGAGGCCCGCGTACGGCTGTCGTCCAGGCGCAGAAACGGCGTAAAGATTCGCTCCCACGCCACTTCCGGCACGCCCGGCCCGTCATCTTCGATATCGACCCGGCAGCGCAACTGTCCGACCTGATAGCTCACCGTGACTTTCGAACGGGCATGGCGCATGGCGTTGCTCACCAGGTTTTGTAACGCGCGATGCAGATAGCGCGGCTCGGCCTCGACCCAGGCATCGTCGTTGTCCGCCGCAGACAGGCACAAACCACGCTGCACCGTGACCTCGGCACGCAACGGCGCCAGCTCTTCGATGACCTGATTGACCAACGCATCCAGGTCAATGCGCTGGAACGTCAGCGCCGGTGAGCCTTGCTCCAGTCGCGCATAGGTGAGCATTTCGTCGACCAGCTTATCGAGATCCTCGATGTCGTGATCCATGCCTTCGCGGTACTTTTCCAGCGCTTGCGGGGTGGTTGCCGAGCCGATCATTTCCAGACCGAAACGCAGGCGCGCCACCGGCGTGCGTAATTCATGGGATACCGCGCGCACCAGTTCCCGCTGGATCGCCAGCAACTGTTGCAAGTGCTCGGCCATGCCATTGAACGCCGACGCCAGGCGCCCGACCGAGTCAGCACCGCGCGCCGGCACGCGGGTTTCCAGACTGCCTTTGGCGATACGCGTGGCCGCCGCTTCGAGGCCGCGCAAACGCCGTTCGAGCTGACGCACCAATAGATAAACGATCAGGCCGATCAAACTCAGCCCCAGTGCGGCAATCAGCACCAGCCATTCCGGCGGGTACGGATTCATCTGATACAACGGCCCGATCTCCAGCACCCGCGGCGTGCCGACCATGCCGGCAAACACGCGGATCGAATCGCCGCCCTTGCCCGGCGCCATCACCGTATCGCCTTCGGAGACGCGACGGCTCTGGTCTTCGTCCATGTCAGCGTCGTTTGCCGTGACCAGCCGCAGGTCAAAACCAAAACCTTTCTCTTCCTTTATCTGCTCAAGGCGTTTGGGCTGTTCACCCACCGGTACGCGCACCAGCTCATCGGCCAACAGATAAATAGTCGCGCGGGCCAACTGCTCACTGATCTGCTGCACTTCCCCCACCAGCACGAGCTGTTCCTTGTCGCTGACCATCCGATAAACCTTGGCCGCGTGCGGCCCGGTCTGCTCGACCAGCGCCTGACCGCGCTGCACTCGGGTACGTTGGGACAGATCAAGATCGGTGTCGGCAAACTTCTTCAGCGCCAGCGGAATCCCGAGCAGACGCTCCCACACCAGCAGCGCACGATGACGCTCGGTCTCGTTCATCGGTTGCAGGTTGCCCGCCATCAGCGAAAACGTGCCGTGGGCCAGGCGCTCGCGGTATTGCTCGCTGCGTACCTGATTGAGCAGGTTAAGCGCCAGCACGCCAAGCACCGCTACCAGAATCAGCGCTGCACACATGCCGCCGTAGATGCGCAGGAAGATCGAGTTCACAGCGACAGGTCTATGCAGGCTTCAGGGACGAACAGATAACCTTTGCTGCGAATGGTCTTGATCAGGCGCGGATGGTCGGGGTCGTCGCCGATTTTCGGGCGGATACGCGAAATGCGCACATCGATCGAGCGATCCTGGCCGTCGTAGCCAATACCGCGCAGGGCGGTGAAGATTTCTTCGCGTGAGAGAATCCGCCCGGCGTTCGACACCAGCAGCCAGAGCAGGTCGAATTCGGCACTGGTCAACTCGATGCCGTTGTCGCTCAGCCAGGCTTCGCGCAGGGCGTTGTCGACCACCAGCGGGCCGAATTGCAGACGACGGGATTTTTCCGCGACCGGCTCGGCGCTGTCACTGCGTCGCAGCAACGCCTGAATCCGCGCCAGCAGCAATCTAGGGCGCACGGGTTTGCAGACGTAATCGTCGGCGCCGAGGTCGAGGCCCTGAATCTGGTCGGCATCATCGGTGCGCGCGGTGAGCATCAGGATCGGCCCGTCGAATTGATTGCGCACCTTGCGGCAAATGCTCAGACCATCTTCACCAGGCAGCATCAGATCGAGGATCACCAGATCCGGTTGCTCCTTGATGATCCGAGCCGCCGCCAGCGCGCCATTGCCTTCGATGTCCACGCGCAGTCCATTGGCTTGCAGGTAGTCGCGCGTGAGTTCGGCCAGTCGCTGGTCATCTTCGACGATCAATACCTGAAAGGCTTGTTGCTCCACCGGTGACCTCTGCTTTCTATTGTTATTAATAAAAGGAAGGCGATTGCCCAGACACACAATCCCTGCAGGAGCTGTCGAGTGAAACGAGGCTGCGATCTTTAGATCTTGCTTTTCAAGATCAGGATCAAAAGATCGCAGCCTTCGGCAGTTCCTACAGAGGTACGCGATATTTAGCGTGATCTTCCCGTCCTTTTGTCATGTTTCTGGAGGATAAAGATGCCTGCGCATGGCCCGATTGTATAAACGGCGTACAGCCAGAACACAAGTCGGTAAATGCGTTCGGACACAGCGTTTTTTTGTGATAGGGTTCGCGCCCTTAAAAATCCGCTGAAGCGTTTTTCCGGGTGAAAAAACAGTGACAAACGGTCTAGGTCAGCAGGTTCGCGGCCTACACGCTTTTTCCTTGTTTCACACACAATTTACGCACAGGTTTATCCACAGGTAGTACGTTGCAATCCGCCCCTAAAACGCATTATCTTGTAGCCCGTGCGCAAAAAAACCCTACATGTAGGGGTTGGCACTAAAAAACCAAACACAAACCGGACAGTGAATTCAAGGCTTTTTATTGCCATTGTCAGGTTGAACCAAACGTATTTTCAGAAGCCCAAACCGCGCCTGCGGATGGCTACCGTTTTTCAGCCGATCACGGCGTTTACGGTACGGGTGTTGCAGTGGCGAACTGCTCCCCGAAAGGAATGCGGTTTCACGCGTATCGCGTGAGCCGAAGACTTCGGCATGGAAGCGGCGCTCACAAGGCCCTCTTCCTGAACTGTCCCGAAGTCGTTATGCCCGGCGCGTGCCGGTTGTAGTGCTTCAGGACGGAACGGTGGGCACCGTGATGGTGCCCAAACAAACATAGAGAACGTGGAGACACCCATGCAAACCGACACAACTCGCGAGAACCCGCAGGGCACCTTGCCGCAGGCCGCCGATTCGACTTCGGATCTGGCAGCCACCGCGCCTGGTCAACTGCGCGTGATCAAGCGTAATGGCACTGTCGTTCCTTACACCGATGACAAGATCACCGTCGCTATCACCAAAGCGTTCCTCGCAGTTGAAGGCGGCACCGCTGCCGCTTCGTCGCGAATCCACGACACCGTTGCCCGTCTGACCGAACAGGTCACCGCGACCTTCAAGCGTCGCATGCCTTCGGGCGGCACCATCCACATCGAAGAAATCCAGGACCAGGTCGAACTGGCCCTGATGCGTGCCGGCGAGCAGAAAGTGGCGCGCGACTACGTGATCTACCGTGACGGTCGTTCGAAAGAACGCGCTGCCCACGCCCCGGCCGAAGAAGCGGTCAACGCGCACCCGTCGATCCGCATCACCCGCGCTGACGGCAGCCTGGCGCCGCTGGACATGGGCCGCCTGAACACCATCGTCACCGAAGCATGCGAAGGTCTGGAAGAAGTCGACGGCGACCTCATCCAGCGCGAAACCCTGAAAAACCTGTACGACGGCGTGGCCCTGACCGACGTCAACACCGCCCTGGTGATGACCGCCCGTACCCTGGTCGAGCGCGAGCCGAACTACTCGTTCGTCACCGCCCGCCTGCTGATGGACACCCTGCGTGCCGAAGGCCTGGGCTTCCTCGGTGTGGCCGAAAGCGCCACTCACCACGAAATGGTCGACCTGTACGCCAAGGCGCTGCCGGCTTACATCGCCAAAGGTATCGAGTTCGAACTGCTGAACCCTGTGCTGGCGTCCTTCGACCTGGAAAAACTGGGCAAGGCGATCAACCACGAGCGTGATCAGCAATTCACCTACCTGGGCCTGCAAACCCTCTACGACCGTTATTTCATCCACAAGGATGGCGTGCGCTTCGAACTGCCGCAGATCTTCTTCATGCGCGTGGCCATGGGCCTGGCGATCGAAGAGAAGCACAAAGAAGACCGTGCGATCGAGTTCTACAACCTGCTGTCGTCCTTCGACTACATGTCGTCGACTCCGACCCTGTTCAACGCCGGCACCCTGCGTCCACAGCTGTCGAGCTGCTACCTGACCACCGTGCCGGATGACCTGTCGGGCATCTACCACGCGATCCACGACAACGCCATGTTGTCGAAATTCGCTGGCGGCCTGGGCAACGACTGGACGCCGGTGCGTGCACTGGGTTCGTACATCAAAGGCACCAACGGCAAATCCCAAGGTGTGGTTCCGTTCCTGAAAGTGGTGAACGACACCGCCGTTGCCGTTAACCAGGGTGGCAAGCGCAAAGGCGCGGTGTGTGCCTACCTGGAAACCTGGCACATGGACATCGAGGAGTTCATCGAACTCCGTAAGAACACCGGTGATGATCGTCGTCGTACCCACGACATGAACACCGCCAACTGGATCCCTGACCTGTTCATGAAGCGCGTCTTCGACGACGGCAAGTGGACCCTGTTCTCGCCATCCGAAGTACCGGACCTGCACGACCTGACCGGTAAAGCTTTCGAAGAGCGCTACGAGTACTACGAAGCCCTGACCGAATACCCAGGCAAGGTCAAACTGTTCAAGACCATCCAGGCCAAAGACCTGTGGCGCAAAATGCTCTCCATGCTGTTTGAAACCGGTCACCCATGGCTGACCTTCAAAGACCCGTGCAACCTGCGCAGCCCGCAGCAGCACGTCGGCGTGGTCCACAGCTCGAACCTGTGCACCGAAATCACCTTGAACACCAACAAGGACGAGATCGCCGTTTGCAACCTGGGCTCGATCAACCTGCCGAACCACATCGTCAACGGCAAGCTGGACACCGCCAAGCTGGAACGCACCGTGAACACCGCCGTACGCATGCTCGATAACGTTATCGACATCAACTACTACTCGGTGCCACAAGCGAAGAACTCCAACTTCAAGCACCGTCCGGTCGGCCTGGGCATCATGGGCTTCCAGGACGCGCTGTACCTGCAGCACATCCCTTACGGTTCCGACGCTGCCGTCGAGTTCGCCGACAAGTCGATGGAAGCGGTCAGCTACTACGCGATCCAGGCGTCCTGCGACCTGGCTGACGAGCGCGGCGCGTACGAGACGTTCCAGGGTTCGCTGTGGTCCAAAGGCATCCTGCCGCTGGATTCGCAACAGATCCTGATCGAGGCTCGCGGCCAGAAGTACATCGACGTTGACCTGAACGAAACCCTGGACTGGGCACCGGTTCGCGCCCGTGTACAAAAAGGCATTCGTAACTCCAACATCATGGCCATCGCACCGACCGCGACCATCGCCAACATCACCGGCGTATCGCAGTCGATCGAACCGACTTACCAGAACCTGTATGTGAAATCGAACCTGTCGGGCGAATTCACCGTGATCAACCCGTACCTGGTTCGCGACCTCAAGGCTCGCGGTCTGTGGGACTCGGTCATGATCAACGACCTGAAGTACTACGACGGTTCGGTTCAGCAGATCGAGCGCATCCCGCAAGAACTCAAAGAGCTCTACGCGACCGCGTTCGAAGTGGACACCAAGTGGATCGTTGACGCGGCCAGCCGTCGTCAGAAGTGGATCGACCAGGCCCAGTCGCTGAACCTGTACATCGCCGGCGCATCGGGCAAGAAGCTCGACGTGACCTACCGCATGGCCTGGTACCGTGGTCTGAAAACCACTTACTACCTCCGTGCCCTGGCCGCGACCAGCACCGAGAAGTCGACCATCAACACCGGCAAGCTGAACGCTGTTTCCAGCGGCGGCAACCACGGCGACGATTCGGTTCTGGCAGCACCTGCCGGCCCTGCTCCAGTGCCAAAGGCTTGCGCGATCGACGAGCCGGATTGCGAAGCTTGCCAATAAGCTGAGCCGAGTCAGGCGTTGCGAGACGCCTGAACGAAAAAGCCCCCGACAGGCCTCTGGTTTGTCGGGGGCTTTTTTTTGCCTGAGTGTTGAGCGGGAGAAATGCGCCGGCTTTCAGGAGGTCATCGCGAGCAGGCTCAGTTCCTACAGGATCAGGATCAGGATCAGGATCAAACGATCGCACCTGCGGCAGCTCCTGCATGACATTCGCGCCGTGCTCCTCACCACTCTGTTCGGCTGCAGCTCTTGATCTGCGGGCCCCACAAAAAAGCCCCTCTAAAAAGAGGGGCTCCCTTGCACATCTCAAACCAGCATCAAGTCATCTGAATGATGGTCTGCATGATGGTGCTCTGAGTGGAAATGGTCTTGGCGTTCGCCTGATAGTTGCTCTGGCCCTTGATCAGGTCTACCAGTTCGTTGGTCAGGTTAACGTTGGACTCTTCCAGCGAGTTGGAAGCGATCGAACCCAAGGTACCGGTTTCCGGTGCATCGTAGCCCGGGATACCCGAAGCGAACGTCTCTTTCCAGCTGGTGCCACCGATTGCCTGCAGACCTTGTTCGTTGGTAAAGCTGGCCAGCGCAACCTGGCCGATGGCCTTGCTCTGGTTGTTGCTGAAGTTGGCGAACAGCGTACCGGTGCCGTCGATGGTCAGGTTGGTGATCTGGCCAGTGGCGTAACCATCCTGAGTCGGGATAGAACGCGCGGTGTCTGCGTTGTACTGAGTGGTCTGCGCCATCGAAATGGTAATGCCGGCCGGGTTGGCAGCTGCACCGTTAGCCTTGAAGGTACCGTTGACCACGTTACCTGGCACCCAGCCAGTGATTTTCAGGTCACTGCTGATCACCGGACCCGGCAGAGTGCTGACCTGAGTCAGCTTGCCGGCGGAGTCAAAGCTCATGGTGGAAGCGACTGGCGCGGTGGTTTTCGGATCGCTACCGGTCGCGTCCGGGTTACGGCCGTCTACCAGGGTGTAGACCTTCCAGGTGTTGGCACCGGTCTTGACCACGTACTGATCCATCGGGTGCATGTTGCCCTGACTGTCATAGATCGGCGTGCTGAACGACTTGGTGTAGGTCGCAAGGTTGGTCGGGTCGAATTTGCCGGCCGCCACTGTGTCGTCGATCACCGGAGCAGTCGAGTTCAGGTTGATGGTCGACGTCACCAGCGAGGTGGACTTCGGCGCCAGGTTCGAGGTGTCGATCTTCAGGTCGGTCAGTACACCGTTGATGATCTTGCCGTTGGCATCCACACCGTAACCCTGCAGGCGCGAGGTGTAATCGGTGTTGGTGATGTAACCGGCGTTGTCGACCTTGAACGTACCGGCACGGGTGTAGGACACCGAGCCGTTGTTGCTCATGGTGAAGAAGCCCGAACCGTTGATGCCCATATCCAACACGTTACCGGTGTTGTTGATGTCACCCTGGGTGAACTGTTGGGAAACGTTGGCCAGGCGCACGCCGTTACCGATCACTTTGCTGCCGCTACCCAGGCGAGTCGCCGAGTAGACGTCTTCGAATTCTGCACGGGACGATTTGAAACCGGCAGTCGCGACGTTGGCGATGTTGTTGCCGGTCACGTCCAGCTGTTTGTTGGCGGCATAGAGACCGCTAAGGCCGATATTGAAAGACATATTCCACTCCTTTGTGCCGGTTAGTCGGCTCTATATACCAATGGTTTGTACTTTGGACAGGGCAACGGTGCCCTTGCCGGACAGGTTGAGCATCAGCTCGCCACCGGTCTGGCTGATCGTCACGCTGTTGACGGTCGCCGGCAGGTAGGTCGCCAGATCTGTCGCGGCGCCGTTGATCGGTGCGTTCGCCTTGAAGGTGTAAGTACCGACGGGCACCAGATTGCCGGAAGCATCTTTGCCGTCCCAGGTGAAGCTGGCATTGCCGGCAGCGCGGCTGCCCAGGTCAATGGTGCGCACGGTAGCGCCGCTGCTGTCGGTGATGGTCACCGTGCCGCCGGCAATCGACGTAGGCACAGTCGCCGAACCGGTCAGGCCTTTGCTCGGGTCGTCGAGCTGGGCAGTGTTGGTTTGCACGATTACATTGCGGCCAACCAGCGACGATGCCTGCAACGCCTGCGAGGAGTTGTAGTTACCGGCCAGCGAGCTTACGGTGCTATTAAGCGTGGTGATGCCTTCCAGGCTGCTGAACTGCGCCAATTGGGCAACGAACGCGCTGTTGTCCTGCGGATCCAGCGGGTTCTGGTTTTTCAGCTGGGTCACCAGCAGCTGCAGGAACGCGTCCTTGCCCAGCGCTTGACCGCCGGTTGCACTGTTGGTTGCCGAAGCGATGCCGCCGGTGGTGGTGCTGCTGGCCTTCTTCGACGAGTTGGCCAGGATGTCATTCATGCTCAGGGAGCTGGTGGTATCGGAAACACTCATGGCAGTCGCCCCTTATTACTGACCGAGGGTCAGTACCTTCTGCATCATGGTTTTCGCGGTGTTCATCATTTCAGCGTTGGTCTGGAAAGACCGGCTCGCGGAAATCATGTCAGCCATTTCTTCCACCACGTTGACGTTCGGGTAGTAGACGTAACCTTTGGCGTCGGCTGCCGGATGGTTCGGCTCGTAACGCGCTTCGAGGTTGCTCTGATCTTCGACCACACCCAATACCTGTACGCCTTGACCGGCTGCGTCCTGGCTCTGGAACAGCGAGTTGCTGCCGCTGTTCTGACCGCCCTGGAACATGGTGGCGAACACCGGGTGGCGGGCGCGGTAGGTCTGGTCGATGCTCGACGAGACGGTTTCGGCGTTGGCGATGTTCGAAGCCACGGTGTTCAGACGCGTGGTTTGTGCGCTCATGCCGCTGCCGGCAATGTTGAAAACGCTGGACAGGGACATGGATTACTCTCCGCGCAGGGCTGACACCAGCCCTTTGAATTTGCTGTTGAGCAGGGTGAAGCTGGCCTGGAAGCCTACGGCGTTTTCCGCGTAGTTGGACTGTTCCAGTTGAGCGTCAACGGTGTTCTGGTCGATCGACGGTTGCATCGGCGTGCGATACATCAGCGATTCGTCGCCGTTGCCCAGGCCTTCAGCTTCGATGTGACGGCTGTTGGTCATGTTCAGGGCAATCGTGCCGTTGGCGTTTTTCTGGGTCTGTGCTTCAAGCACTTTAGAGAAGTCCAGATCCCGAGCCTTGTAGTTCGGGGTATCGGCGTTGGCGATGTTGTTGGCCAGGACTTCGGCACGCTGGGCGCGGAAGCCCAGGGCTTTTTCGTGAATGCCGAGCGCTTTATCGAAGCTGATGCTCATGTCGGGACCTTCAGGGTGACCGGTTTTTCGTAACTGAGCTTTAGCAAGCCGCGTGCCAATGCGAAAAACCCCCGTAAACCGGGGCTTTGCGAGAGACCGGCAAAGCGGCAATGCCAGAAAAGCGGCAACCGGTTTCCGCCAGATGCCGCTTTTCTGCCGCTTGCCGTCCATCTCATACACACCACGGTCCCTGTAGGAGTGAGCCTGCTCGCGATAGCGGTGTGTCAGGCACCGATGATGCTGAATGTGCTACCGCTATCGCGAGCAGGCTCACTCCTACAGGGGTTTTGTGGTGTTAAGGAGAATTTCTTCGGGCACAAAAAAACGGCAGGCCTTTGCGGGCCTGCCGTTTTTTTGTATTGCCGATGCAATCACTTCGCCTGGTAAATGATCCCCGGGCTGCACTGCACCATCTGGTAATGGTCCGGCAAACCGTTCAGCGCTTCGGAAGCGCCAAGGAACAGATAACCGCCCGGCTTCAACGTGCTGTGAATGCGCAACAGGATGTCCTTCTTCACTTCGGCAGAGAAGTAGATCAACACGTTGCGGCAGAACACGATGTCGAACTTGCCCAGCGCGGCATAGCTGTCGAGCAGGTTGAACGAGCGGAACTCCACGCGGTTCTTGATCGGCGCCTTGATCACCCAGCGCCCCGGCCCTTTCGGGTCGAAGTAACGCTGCAGACGTTCCGGCGACAAACCGCGACCGATCGCCAGGCTGTCGTATTCGCCCGTCTTGCAGTTGGTCAGCATTAGGCCGGACAAATCAGTGGCAACGATCTGCACACCCATCTTCAACTGGCCCAGGTTGCTGCGCTCGAACTCGTCGATCGACATCGACAGCGAGTACGGTTCCTGGCCCGATGAGCAGGCGGCCGACCAGATCCGCAGACGCTGGTTGGGGCTGGCCTTGATCGCTTCAGGCAGTACCTTGTTCTTCAAGACTTCAAACGGATAGGTGTCACGAAACCACAGGGTTTCGTTGGTCGTCATGGCATCGACCACCTGCTCGCGCAAACCGCTGCGCGGCTGGGTCTGGATGCGCTGGACCAGCTCACCCAGGGATTTGATGCCTTGCTGCTCCATCAGTTTGTTGAGACGGCTCGAGACCAGGTACTGCTTGTTTTCACCGAGCAAAATGCCACAGGCTTTTTCCAGGAAGACCCGGAACTGTTCGAAATCCAAATTACCCGTAGACAATGATGCCGCCTCTTAAATCGTGTTGACCGCCAGGAGCAAAACGCCCCTAGCTGATATCTGCTGCTTTGATCCGGTCGACTACCCGGGATGCCAGGTCATCAGGGCGGAATTTGGCCAGGAAGTCATCAGCACCGACTTTCTTGACCATCGCCTGATTGAATACCCCGGACAACGAAGTATGCAGGATGATATGAAGCTTTTGCATGCGCGGGTCAGCGCGAATCTCGGCCGTCAAAGTGTATCCGTCCATCTCCGGCATCTCGATGTCGGAAATCATCATCAGGAACTCTTCTTCCGGCTTCTTGCCCTCGTCGACCAGCTTGCGCAGGTAATCCAGCGCCTGCTTGCCGTCGTTCAGCGCGATCACTTCGACGCCAATCGTCTGCAGGCAACGCGTGACCTGCTTGCGCGCCACCGATGAGTCATCGACCGTCAAGACACGCAACGACAGTGCCTTGGTCTGGGTCTCGACATCGACCACGCCCACCGAAATCGCTTCCGGTGTCGGCGCAACTTCGGCCAGCACCTTCTCGACATCGATGATTTCGACTAACTGATTGTCCACCCGAGTCACAGCGGTCAGGTAATGATCGCGACCCGTGCCCTTGGGCGGTGGATGAATCTCTTCCCAGTTCATGTTGACGATGCGCTCCACCGAGCGGACCAGGAAACCCTGGGTCTTGGTGTTGTACTCCGTGATGATCACGAACGGGTTGTTCTTGTCCTTCAACGCTCCGGAACCGGTGGCCATTGCCAGATCAAGGATCGGAATGGTCGCCCCCCGGATATTTGCCACCCCGCACACGACAGGACTGGACTTGGGCATCAACGTCAGCGACGGGCACTGCAACACTTCCCGTACCTTGAACACGTTGATTCCGTAGAGCTGCTGACCGTCGAGACGGAACAACAACAGCTCCAGGCGATTCTGCCCCACCAGTTGCGTGCGCTGGTTCACCGAATCCATTACACCAGCCATGCCCAGACTCCTACACCAACGCCAAGTGTTGTTGCGACGCACATTCATTGCTAAACGGCACGGCGCTTGCTTTTTAACTCGTATGAACGCTCAAACGACATTTTTCCGACACCTGACCTCCCGCACTCGCAAAAGCCTGTGCGCGATGTCTGCCGTCTGCTTCTTCTTCGCTGGCAGCCCTGCCGTTGCTGATACGGTTACCATGCCTGACATGCTTATCGGCGTCACTCAGGGCTTTCTTGAGTTCACCGTAGAAGACTATCTGGCTACCAGTCAAACGGAAGGCCGCTACGAAATCGAGGTCAAGCAACTCGATCCACGTATGCGCATGCCTATGTGCGACAAGGAATTGACAGCTTCGCTGGAGAGTCCGGCACGTCCTTTGGGCCGGGTAACCGTCAAGGTTCGCTGCGAGGGCGCCTCGCCCTGGACGGTCTTCGTGCCCGCTCAAGTCCGCCTGTTTCGCGAGATTGTGACGACCACGCGACCGCTCAAGCGCGCCGGCATTATCGAGCCGCAGGACGTGACCCTGCGTGAACGTGACGTCAGTGTGATCAATCAAGGCTTCCTGACCTCGGTAGACGAAGCGATCGGGCAGAAATTAACCCGACCAACGGTAGCCGATCAGGTGATTACTCTGGTTCATCTGGAACAGGCAGAAGTCGTGCGCAAGGGCGATCAGGTGGTCATCACTGCCCGCAGCGGCACACTGGCCGTGCGCATGCCCGGCGAAGCGCTTGCCAATGGCGGCTTGAAAGAACAGATCCGGGTAAAAAACCTCAACTCGCAACGGGTCATCAAGGCGCAAGTCATCGCGCCGGGCCAAGTGGAAGTGGCGATGTAGAAAACTGGCGCTGACCCCGGCTGTTCCCTAAACTGTGCCGCAGCAGGACACGCGCCGGCGCATGCAAGGCTCATTGTAAATGTGCCTAAAGTTTTCCAGGGGATGGCCGAAAACATGGCAAGCGTCCAAATTCCCAGAGGTTTTTATCATGGTCATCGATTTCAGCCGTTTGAACAGCTCCTCGTCACTTACGGGCAGTACACGTACCAGCAACGCCAAGGAAACCGCCGAAACCGGCACCTCTGCGCCGCTGAATACCCCGGCCGAACAGGCCAGTACCGCAAAAAGCGGGGAATCGGTACACCTCAGCAATGAGGCTCAACAGTTGCAGAAGGTCACTGACAAGCTGCGCGATCAGCCTGCTGTCGACAAAGCCCGTGTGGCCGAGTTGAAAGCCGCGATTGCCGATGGCAGCTATAAAGTCGACAGCAACCGTGTAGCCAGCAAACTGCTCAACTTCGAAGCCCAGCGCTAGGCTTTTGCCGGCGCCAGGCTTTTGGACGCTTAAAACCCAAGGCCAGCCATGCACGACACTAATTTATTGCAACTGATCAACGACGACTTTGCTCCAGCTCAACAATTGCTGGAGTTGCTGCAAACCGAATCCCTCGCGTTGCACGGTCGCGACATGCCCCTGCTGGAAGAAATTCTGGCGCACAAACAGGCATTGATCATTCTGCTTGAACAGCATGGCCGCAAGCGCAGCGAAATCCTCGCCAGCCTCAATCTGCCGACTGATCGTACAGGTCTTGAGCAATTGGCTGGCCAGTCGAGCATTGGCGAGCAGTTGTTGACGCAAGGCGACGCATTGACCGATCTGATCGCGCAATGCCAAGCCGCCAACCTCAAGAATGGTCAGTCGATCCAGATCCAGCAGGCCGCCACGGCCAATCAGCTGAAGATCCTCACCGGTGGTGAAGCGCCAGCGCTTTACAACGCCAGCGGCACTTTTGCCAAACCCGCCGTACCGCGTCCGCTCAGCCAGGCATGAGCCGTTGATGCGCCAGCTCTATCAACCCGCGAAACATGCTGGCAAAATGCTGGCTAGTCGTCATATTTTGTCTGGAGATTGATAAACCGTGTCCAACGCCCTAAGCGCGGATGATGCTCCGCAGCCCCCAAAGGTGCTCACCACGCCACTGGAAATCTCCAGCAACCTGCGCCAGTTACAAGACAGCCACGATCCTTTGATCATCACGTTCCACGAGCGCAGCCAGCGCTTTCAGAGCTATTTGATCAAAGTTGACCGTGACACCGCCTCCATCGCCCTCGATGAAATGATCCCGCGCGACGGTGAACGCTTCCTGCTGGCCGGCGAACCGTTCAAGGTTGAAGGTTTCCACGACGGTGTACGTATCGCCTGGGAATGCAACGGCACGCTGAACATTCAAGAATCCGAAGGCGACCGTTTCTACACCGGCGACCTGCCTACCGAAGTGGTTTACCACCAGCGCCGCAATGCTTTCCGCGCCGCGCTGAAACTCACCGACCTGGTCAGCGTCGAACTGGGTGGCGAGAAACTCAAGTCGCCGATCAACGGCAAACTGCTGGATATTTCCGCGACCGGCTGCAAGCTGCGTTTCGAAGGCGACATTACTGACCGCCTGCAACTGGGCCAGGTCTACGACCGCCTGATCGCCCCGCCGCTGTTCGGCAATCAACCGACCGCCGTCGAACTGCGCTACCTGCATTTCGAGGAAAAACTCAACATCACCTTTGCCGGCCTGCGCTTTCACAACATCAGTGGCCCGGCCGCGCGCAACGTTGAGCGTTTCGTTTATCAGTTGCAGCGTGAAGCACGCCGTTTCGATAAAGACGACATGTGATTCTCAGCGGCAAATAAAAAGGGCAGTCCTTGGCGGGACTGCCCTTTTTTGTGCGCGATGCTTTTTGTTCAGTTCAAGGCCGGCCGCCACTGAGATCCGGGGTCGGCTTGTCGTTGTCAGCGTCCGATTCGGTTTCTGTCGCAGGCGCGGCCGGCGTATCGGCTTCAGGCTCGGGGCTCACTGGCGCTTGCACTGGGTCCTGCACCATCTGCTCCTGCACCACCTGCTCGTCGACCCGCGGGTCAAGGGCAGCCACCAATGGCGAGCTGGACATGCTGTCGGGCATGGCCACGTGATGCAGCGGCGCATCGTCGACCTGATGCAGATTGGTCACGGCTTTCGGCCGGATCCGCCACACCAGCACCAGCGCGAAGAAGCTGAAAAACGCATACAGGCTCTGACTACCGAACAGCTTCATCAGCACACCCGCGAGCAGCGGCCCAATGCTCGCACCGACCCCGTAGGTCACCAACAGCATCGCGGTCAGCGACACCCGCCGATCACCCTCGACATGGTCATTGGAGAATGCCACCGCCAGTGGGTACAGACAGAACTGCACCAGTGAACAGAGGAAACCAACCCCAAACAGCACCTCGAGCGGAACCTGCGGCAGCACCGCCAACGGCAACGCCGCCACTGCCAGGAACCCGGCAAAGCAGCGAATCAGCAGCGCCCGGTCGTAACGATCGGACAACCAGCCCAGCGGCCACTGCACCAATAAGCCGGCAAAGATGCAGCTACCCATGAACAGACCGACCTGCTCGGTCGACAGGCCCTGCTGAGACGCATACAGCGGTGCCAGGCCGTAGAACGAACCGATGATCAAACCGGCACCGAGCACCGTGCTCAAGGACTGCGGCACCCGCTTGATAAAGAAGCGCGGTTCCATCGGCGCCGGATGCAAGGGCGCAGGGTGAATACGTCGGGTCAGGGTCACCGGCACCAGACACAACGCAAAGCACAGGGCGACCAGCATCAGCAGTTCCAGACCCAGCCCCGGGTGCATCACCAGAATCAACTGACCCAGGACCAGGCCCAGATACGAAGCGATCATGTAACCACTGAATACCAGACCGCGCTGATTGGCATCGGCCTGCTCGTTGAGCCAGCTCTCGATGACCATGTATTGGCACATCATGCCCAGACCGACGATGGTCCGCAGCACCAGCCATGCCGGCAGCCAGTCGACCAGGCCATGACCGAGCACCGCCGCGCCGACGATCCCCGCGCACGCCGAGTACGCACGGATATGCCCGACCCGAGCGATCAACCGGTGGCCGATCTTGCCGCCCAGCACCAGGCCGAAATAGTTGGCCGCCATCAACGCACCGACCCACAGGCCGTCGACGTTGTCAGCGGCAAGGCGCAAGGCCAGATAAGTGGATAGAAGGCCCGAGCCGATCAACATCATCAGCGAGGCGAAATACAGCGCTCGAAAGGATTTCCAGATTTGGCGCATCGGCGTTCCGAGCGGCTCCTTGCAGTAAATATCGGGCTACCAAAACGATAGCCCGATGGCGACGGTTCGTCAGGCCTGGGCTGCTAGAACACGCCGTTCCCAGGGAGTGATTTCATCAAAGAAGCTGGTCAACTCCATGGTCTTCGAAGCGATGTAGCCTTCGATGAACTCCTGTCCGAACAGTTCCCTCGCCAATTGGCTACGTTTCAGACGCTCGAGCGCGGCATGCAAGGTACACGGCAGCGAGAGGTTGTCCGGCACCTCGAACTCGCCCTGAATCGCTTCCGTCGGCTCCAGTTCATGCTCGATGCCATGCAAACCCGCGGCCAGACTGGCGGCGATCGCCAGATACGGGTTGGCATCGGCGCCGGGCAAACGGTTTTCCACCCGACGGGCAACCGGCGAACTGGCGGGAATACGCAAGCCGGCGGCGCGATTGTCATGGGACCAGCACGCGTTGTTCGGCGAAGCGAACGGGTGGCACAGACGCTGATAGGAGTTCACGTTGGGCGCAAACAGTGCGGTGAACTCTGCCATGCCTGCCTGCTGCCCACCGATGAAGTGGCGAAACATCGCCGTCGGTTGGCCGTCCTCGGCGCTGAACACGTTCTTGCCAGTATCGATGTCGACGATGCTCTGGTGAATGTGCATCGAACTGCCCGGCGTGTGCGCCAGCGGCTTGGCCATGCACACCACGCTCAGGCCATGTTTGAGCGCGACTTCCTTGAGCAGGTGTTTGAACAGAAAGGTCTGATCGGCGAGCAGCAGCGGATCGCCGTGCAGCAGATTGATCTCGAACTGGCTGACGCCCATTTCATGCATGAAGGTGTCGCGCGGCAGGCCGAGAGCGGCCATGCATTTATAGACTTCATTGAAGAACGGCCGCAGACCGTTGTTGGAACTGACACTGAATGCCGATTGGCCATCCTCGCGCCGGCCGTCGAGGCCAACAGGCGGACGGAACGGTTGGGTCGGATCAGTGTTCGGGGCGAAAACAAAGAACTCCAGCTCGGTCGCCACCACCGGCGCCAGGCCGCGCGCGGCGTAACGAGCAATGACCTTTTTGAGCTGGCCCCGAGTCGACAGATTGGAGCTCTCGCCGGTCAGCTCATCCGCATCACAAATGGCCAATGCACGCGGCTCGTCACTCCAGGGCAGCGGATGGATCATCGACGGTTCGGCAACCAGTGCCAGGTCGCCGTCATCGCTGCCGTAAAAGCGCGCCGCCGGATAACCACCCATGATGCATTGCAGCAGCACTCCCCGCGCCATCTGCAAACGCCGCCCTTCGAGGAAACCCTCGGCGGTCATCACTTTGCCTCGCGGCACGCCGTTCAAATCCGGCGTGACACATTCAATCTCATCAATGCCCGTCAGTCGCTGCGCGAGTGAACGCTGGCCATCGGTTGTCATGACGCAATCCTTGTTATTGTGCGAGCCGCGAACGGCGACCCGTACAAAATAGGCTTCGGCTGTTCGGAATATCAAGCAGCGTCAAAACAAAAAAACAAACAACGCGAATACCCCCTGTAGAAGCTGCCGCAGGCTGCGATCTTTTGATGTTGTTTTTCCAGGATCAAAAAATCGCAGCCTGCGGCAGCTCCTACAGGCATCGGTGCAATATCAAGGGAGGTAGAGGCTGAACACACCGCCGCCCAATGGGCCGCCGTTGCGAATTTCGGTGCGACCTTCAACACCGTTACGCTGATGCAGCGCTGCGATGCGGTTGGCGAAATACAAACCGAGCCCGGTGCTGCCGCTGCTGTGGTTGATGCCCTGCACGTAATCGGCCTGACGCTCGAGCATCTCGGCCGGGTAACCGTCGCCGTCGTCGTTGATGCTCAGGACCAGTTGCCCGGCCTCATCGCTGACGGTGATCAGCAGTGATTCGCGGGCATAGCGAATCGCATTGTTGATGCAGTTGCCGAGCACCGAGGCAATCAATTCACGGTCAAAGAACCCCAGCGGACTCAACGGATCAACTTCATACGTGGCGACGATCCCGCGACTGGCGAACACCTCTTGATGCGACGCCAGTTGCGCTTCGATGAAGTCGTCGAGTTCATGATAGGCCGGTTGCAGTGGCATCTGGTTGACGCCGAGCTTGTACAGCCCGAGCAATTGCACGAGCATGCCGTTGAGGTGGGCGAACTCGAAGTCGATCACGCCCTGCTCCGAACCTTCGCGCTGCGCTTGCGGCAACCGCGCGAGCCATTGGCTGTGAGCCTGCATCAGCATGGCCAGCGAGTTTTTCATGTCGTGGACGGTGGAGGCGATCACCGTGGAAAAATCCAGCGCCTGCTTGTCGTTGCTCATTCGCCAAACGCCTTGCTTTTCAGCTTCTGATAACGCGCATGACGCGCGTCGGTGTCGGGCATCAGGCCGACCATTTTCAGGCAGGCCCGACATTCTTCCAGCTCCGCCGATGGCACCGACGTGTCGGTGCCGTGCAGCAGCGACTGGGCCATGTTCAGCGCAATACTGATGTTCTTCGGTTGCATCTTCAGCGCCTTGCGGAACACCTCGCGGGCCTCCACCAGATTGCCGGTCTTGTACACGCGCACGCCCTGACGGTTGAGGTCGGCAGCGGCATTACTGGAGCTGAGAATAGTCGGGTCATCGGTGAGCTTGGCGATGTCTTTCATCACCGCCGGATCATCACCGTAGATTTCCGCGCAGCTCTTGAGCATCGAGGTGCCCGCCTCGGCCTGACCGAGCATCTGCAACTGCTTGGCGACCAACAGCGCCGCTTCCGGACTCATGAACTGTTCCATGCCGTCGAGACGCATCAGTGCTTGTTCGGTGAGCTTGTCGGCAGTTTCGGCATCGTTGAGCAGCAGGCTGGTAGCCTTCATCAGGCGCGCACGAATCTGCAGGCCGGGGTCAGTCGGGTTCTCTTTGGCGACAGCGCTGAGGGTCGTGTTGATCTCCAGCCGCGTACGCGTATCGAGACCGCGCTCGCTGCCTTTGCTGATCAACGCATGAGCCAGGCCCAGATTGCTTTCCGGATCCTTGAAACGCGACTGCGCCCCCTGCGCCACGGCCTGACGATAGGCGCGTGAGGCGGTGTCGAAATCTTCGTTGGCCATTGCAAGCTTGCCCAGCAAGGCTTGGCGACGCACCGCCAGTGGCGATAGACGAATGGCCTCTTCCAGCACCTGCTGCGCACCTTTGGTATCACCCTCGGCAACCAGCACGTCGGCCATGCCGTCGTACAACGACGGCATCATCGGAAACACCTTCAGCGCCTTTTCATAGACGCCTTTTGCCTGAGCGACTTGCCCACGCTTGAACAACAACTTGCCCAGTCCGGCAAACGCCCAAGGCAACGGCCGGTCGGCGATGATGCTGTCGTAGAGACGCTCCAGCGCTTCGTTCTGGTTCATGTCGCGCAACGCATCGGCGCGGTAACGCAGGCATAACGGTGAATAACGAATGTCCTGCTTGCACAGGGCAATGCAGGCATTGAGCACCTCGACCGGTTTACCACGGTCGAGGGCTTGCAGAATCGGTTTGAGCAATGTCTTGCGCTGCTCCAGACGCTCAAGGCGCTGAGCCAGGCCGGAACGGTTGAACGGTTTGGTCAGGTACGCATCCGGCTCATGCTCCAGGGCACTGAGCACCATCGCCTGACTGGTCTCGGCGGTGACCATGACGAATACCGCTTCATGGCTGATGAGTTTTTCCAGCATCAGGTCTTCGAGTACTTGCTGGCCGTTCTTCTTGCCGTCGCCGAGATGGAAGTCCTGCAGGATGAAATCGTAGGACTTCTGCGCACACATCTTCAGCGCCTGCTCACCGGTGTCGGCGGTGTCGACATCCTTGACCCCAAGCTCACGCAGCATCGAACGGACGGAACTGCGGAAATCCGAGAAATCATCGACGATCAGAAAACTCTTTTGGTGATACGACAGCATCGAAGATTTCCAGGCAATTGAAGTGAGGGCAATTTCAGGCGCGCAGATAATAGCTGCCGGCCAAATGCTATCAAGCGATTTCGCGCGACGTTGAAGTCACCCAATGGGTTATCGGCCACAAGTGCGGTTCCCTGAAGCCAGCGCTTCAACATTCCTCGCCCAACGATTACCCTGCGCGCCGGCATAACTCCCCACTACAGGGCTTACATCGTGTACATCAAAGGACGCTGCATCGTGTCCGTCTGTGTGCTGCTGTTTATTCAGCAGGCCATGGCGGCCGGAATGGACTGCACAAAAGCGGCGAATGCCGTCGAAAACACTGTTTGTGCGAACAAATCGTTGTATGAAGTGGACGCGCAAATGGGCGCGATTTATCAGGATTTATTCAAAGCCTCTGGTCCCGCACAAGCTGAACTCAAGCGCGCTCAACGGCTGTGGTTAAAAGCCCGCAATGCCTGCGCCGAAGACGTTTCCTGCCTGGATCAGCAATATCGCGAGCGTCTGCAAGCGTTGCACGCGCAGTGGCAGGCAGCGGTGGCCTATCAACCGGATGACCTCGATAAACAGGCGCTGGACGATCTGCAAAAGCGTATTCAAGCCGCCAGTAAAGATGATCCAGAATTCGCGCTGGATCGGGTACTCGCCGCGCTCACCGTGAAAACGCCTGCTGGCGGTTTTCACGGTGAGGCCAGTGCAGAGGACTCTTTGATAACACACTTTCCGACATCGCAGCCCGAAGGCGTTGGTGCCGATGAATGGCGAGCGCTGACCGCCTCCCGGATCAATGACGCTGCCGAAACCGGCCTGACGTCTTACACCTTGCAGGATCTGGATGGCGACGGGCAGCGCGATCTGATCGTAAATACCTACGCCGGGGGCACCGGTCTGTTCACTTATGTGGAAACCTGGCGGCGTGACGGCGAACGGTTCATCAAACGTTCTGTTGAGCCCGACAGTTCACTGTTCTACACCAATGATCGCGGCGCCAATCAGTCGGTGGACTGGATAAACCTGCGCGGCAAGACTTACGCGGCCTATCGAAACAGCGAGTACGGCGTTGATCGGGTCTACTTGCTCAACCCGCTGAAAATCAACGTCCAGGTGCCGACGGTGACGATTCGTTATCGCTATGCCCTCGACGTGCCCGCTCTTCAACACAAGGACGACGGCAACAGCACGTTTGAACTCGAACCCGATCTGCACCGAGCGCTTAATCAGGCTGTGGCCAAAGTCACTGAAACCGCCGCTATCCCTTCAAAAGAACCGCTCTGCCCTATTCCGGCGACCGGCGCCGGTGAAAACGATTACTACAGCTTTGGCCCGGCGCATTACAGCATTGAAAAAGTCGCCGACCTGCCTGTCTTCATTGGCAATGATTGTTACATCGGCGCCTTGATTGACTGGTTCGGCAGTTACAGCGAAAAGAATGGCTTGTTCGCGCAACTGGCATTGCGTAAACCGGACAGCGAGGACGGCAGCCTTACATATTCAGTCTACGGTCGCCGACATATCATCGATGTCAGTACTTCAACGGGGCAAATTGATCTGAACGAAGGTTAGCCGTGTAGGCCATCCGCTGCCGAAAATCATTGGTGCAGTCGTGATTCCCCGGATGTCCAGATAAAAGGTACTGCACGTCTGTCTGCCAAAACTGTTGAAGGCAGAATCATGAATCGGGATTATTCTGTGCAATTAGCTGTGCAGTTGATCCCCTCGACGCATCTTTGCTGATCAATCTTGATCGCGAAGTGCAGCGCGAAATCCTGCAGATGCTCCACTTCGCCCTGCGCCCGAGCGGCTTCCTGTTCCTCGGCACTAAGGAATGCGCCGATGCCTGCCATGAGCTGTTCGCCCGGTGGACAAGCGCAATCGGATCTTCCGTGCCAAAACCGGCACGCCGAACAGCCGCCGCACGACCGTAGCATGTGCATCATGGCTTTCCTCCCTTAAGACGAAAATTAAGTCACAAGGGTTCGCACCATGGCAATTCGTCGGCTGACTGTAATGCAAAAGCCGCGTCGTAATTGTTATTACGACGAGGCTTCTAATTTGAACTTGAGGGTAAACCCGATCTTTAAACGTTGGCAAAACTTTTTCGCGGGCAAAACAAAACCCCAACTGCTTTCGCAATTGGGGTTTCGGAATTTAATCTTGACGATGACCTACTCTCACATGGGGAAACCCCACACTACCATCGGCGATGCATCGTTTCACTGCTGAGTTCGGGATGGGATCAGGTGGTTCCAACGCTCTATGGTCGTCAAGAAATTCGGGTACTGAGTCGTGGCCTTGTGGCCTCGCTTCAGCAAATTGGGTATGTGACAGCTGGTGTTTTGTGAACATCGAACTTTCGGTTCGTTTCGTCTTCACACACCGCAATCTGGTCTCTCTCGCTTTTCAGCTCGGAGCATGCAAATTGCTTGGGTGTTATATGGTCAAGCCTCACGGGCAATTAGTATTGGTTAGCTCAACGCCTCACAGCGCTTACACACCCAACCTATCAACGTCGTAGTCTTCGACGGCCCTTCAGGGAACTCAAGGTTCCAGTGAGATCTCATCTTGAGGCAAGTTTCCCGCTTAGATGCTTTCAGCGGTTATCTTTCCCGAACATAGCTACCCGGCAATGCCACTGGCGTGACAACCGGAACACCAGAGGTTCGTCCACTCCGGTCCTCTCGTACTAGGAGCAGCCCCTCTCAAATCTCAAACGTCCACGGCAGATAGGGACCGAACTGTCTCACGACGTTCTAAACCCAGCTCGCGTACCACTTTAAATGGCGAACAGCCATACCCTTGGGACCGGCTTCAGCCCCAGGATGTGATGAGCCGACATCGAGGTGCCAAACACCGCCGTCGATATGAACTCTTGGGCGGTATCAGCCTGTTATCCCCGGAGTACCTTTTATCCGTTGAGCGATGGCCCTTCCATA
>NZ_LIGE01000001.1 GCF_001297015.1 Pseudomonas sp. RIT-PI-r
TCAAAGACAAAAGGCTGGCTGATGGCTTCGCGACCTTGCAGGGTGAATACCTGAAAGTCAGCAGAAAGACCTTCGATGGTCAGGGCAAAGTGAGTTTCATTGGCCGGCGCGAACATCCCTTGTTCCTTGTGCTGTACAGCGGCGTGAGTCGACGACCGCAAAACGGCTCAACTTACGCGAAATTCTGGAAGGCGAAAACAACATCGACCAGCAGAGCTGGCCGATGCTTGTAACGATCAGCCGTAATTAAACGACTGGAGCACGCCAGTCATCGGAACCCGAAGTACCGGATACTTCGTGGGTCCAGGTGATTTTACG
>NZ_LIGE01000019.1 GCF_001297015.1 Pseudomonas sp. RIT-PI-r
GTCAGCGCCCGCCCCGACCTGAAGCTCGAAGAACTCCTGCACAAACCCGGCGTGCTGACCTTCGGCGCCACCGGCGAAGGCACGATCCACGGCCTGGTCTATCGCATCGAGCAAGGCGATTCCGGCAAGACCCTGACCCGCTACAGCCTCAGCCTGGTGCCGCAACTCGCCTACCTGCGCCACAACCACGATCAGCAGATTTTCCAGCAACTGACAGTGCCGCAAATCATCGGCCAGGTCCTGGAAGATCGCGGCATCCTCGCCGACGCCTACGATTTCCAGCTCAGCGCCGAGTACCCGCAGCGCGATTATTGCGTGCAGTACGACGAGTCCGACCTGCACTTCATCCAGCGCTTGTGCGAAGAGGAAGGCATTCACTTTCACTTCCAGCACAGTAGCAGCGGGCACAAACTGGTGTTCGGCGATGACCAGACGGTTTTCCGCAAACTCAAAGCGGTGAGCTACCAGCAAGACTCCGGCATGAGCGCCGACAAACCGGTGATCAAGCGCTTCAACCTGCGCCTGGAAACCCGCACCACCCGCGTCAGCCGCCGCGATTACGACTTCGAAAAACCGAAAATCCTACCCGAAGGCGCAGTCAAATCCGACTTCGCCCCGGATCTGGAGGACTACGACTACCCCGGCCGCTTCACCACCCGCGAGCGCGGCAAATTCCTCTCCACCCGCGCCCTCGAACGCCATCGCAGCGACTACAAACTCGCCGAAGGCAAAGGTGACGAACCGACCCTGACCAGCGGCCATTTCCTCACCCTGGCCGAGCACCCGCGCGCCGAATGGAATGATCTGTGGCTGCTGCTGGAAGTCTTCCACGAAGGCAAACAACCGCAAGTGCTCGGCGAAAACGTCACCAGCGACGTCACCGACCACAAAAGCGATTTCCACCAGGGCTACCGCAACAGCTTCCTCGCCACCCCGTGGGACGCGCACTACCGCCCGGCCCTCGAACACCCGAAACCGAAAGTGCTCGGCAGCCAGACCGCTGTGGTCACCGGCCCGGCAGGCGAAGAAATCCACTGCGACCAATACGGCCGCATCAAAGTGCAATTCCACTGGGACCGCGAAGGTCAGTCCAACGACAAAACCACCTGCTGGATGCGCGTCGCCAGCGGCTGGGCCGGCGCAGCCTATGGCGGCATCGCCATCCCGCGCATCGGCATGGAAGTCCTCGTCACCTTCCGCCAAGGCGATCCCGATCAGCCACTCGTAACCGGCTGCCTGTACCACAAGGAAAACGTCGTCCC
>NZ_LIGE01000006.1 GCF_001297015.1 Pseudomonas sp. RIT-PI-r
GGGTGTTCGGAGACATGGTGGACACATTTTAATAGACACATTGCTCATCACCAAGGAGATGACCTGTGTCCTGGGAAGAGGTGTCCACCGTGCAGCTTCGTTCAGAATTCGTGCTTTTGGCTCGGCAAGAAGGGGCCAATGTTCGGCAGCTTTGCCGTCGATTCAATATCAGCCCAAGCACTGCCTACAAATGGCTCAACAGGTTTGAAAATCTCGGTGCGCAAGGGTTGATCGATCAGTCTCGACGACCAAAGACGTCACCCAAACGCTGCGCTGAAGAGGTTGAGCAGCAGATTTTGACCGTGAGTCAGGAGTACGCCGCTTGGGGCGCTCGCAAGCTCAAGCGCGTGTTGGAAGACGACGGCAAAGTGATGCCCTCTGTCAGCACCGTGCATGCGGTTTTACAGCGTCATTCGCGCGTTGACCCAAAGGCTGCCGAGGTCAAACCGTTTATCCGGTTCGAGCACGAGGCGCCCAACGATCTTTGGCAAATCGACTTCAAGGGTCATATCAGCCTGAACCACGGACGTTGCCATCCGCTGACGATACTGGACGATCACTCGCGGTTCTCACTGTGCATCGCTGCATGCGCCAATGAGCAGCGCCGAACCGTCCAAGAGCAACTAATGCGGGCCTTTCGGCTCTACGGTCTGCCTTTGCGCATGACCATGGACAACGGTTCTCCCTGGGGTGACCAAACGGGCGTTTATACCGCGCTGGAGGTCTGGCTGATGAGCCAAGGCATCAAGGTCGGCCACTCCCGACCTTATCATCCGCAAACCCAAGGAAAGCTGGAGCGCTTCCACCGCAGCCTGAAAAGGGAAGTCCTGCAAGGCCAACTCTTCATCGATCTGGACGATGCACAACGGGCGTTTGATATTTGGCGTGATATCTACAACCAGAAGCGTCCTCATCAAGCACTGGGCATGCAGGTTCCTGCTACTCGCTACAGCAGCAGCCCGCGGGAATATCAGGAGCAACCGGCGGCGCCTGAGTACGACGATGGAGATGTGGTCAGGAAGGTTCAGGTGAAGGGCGAGATCTACTGGGGCAACCGTGAATACACTGTCGGGAAGGCGTTTTACGGGAGGTCAGTGGCTATCCGGGAAACGACGGAGGACGGCATCCACGATGTCTACTGGAGTAGACATCGTATCGCCCGAATCGACTTGAACTTGCAGATCGTCACGGCAGGTAAGAAGATCTAAAACCGTCCACCATGTCTCCGAACATGTGTCCACCATGTCTCCGGTACATACA
>NZ_LIGE01000018.1 GCF_001297015.1 Pseudomonas sp. RIT-PI-r
TCGACTCAGAATTTTCAGGTCGATGTACCTCGCACAAACACCTCGATCAGTCCCCTCTACCCTCGGGAGAGGGGAAAGGGAGCAGATCTTTGTGCTTTTCAAACCTGAGTTCGACTCAGAATTTTCAGGTCGATGTACCTCGCACAAACACCGCGATCAGTCCCCTCTCCCCCTGGGAGAGGGCTAGGGTGAGGGCTGCAATCTTCAGCCGAACCAAAATCCCGAACACGCCAGCGTAAAAACCTTTTTGACAGCATCACATTTCAACAGGTTAGAATCGCTGGCACGCAGACTGCATGGTCAGTTTGTGCCCGTATTTACGCTTCTGGAGTACTGCCTTTGAATGCGACGACCATCAACAGCCTGTTCTTGATCGGCGCGTTGCTGGTAGGTGCGAGCATTCTTGTCAGTTCATTGTCTTCGCGTCTCGGCATTCCGATTCTGGTCATTATTCTCGCGGTCGGCATGGCCGCCGGGGTCGATGGCGGCGGAATCATTTTCGATAACTACCCGACGGCCTATCTGGTCGGCAACCTCGCACTGGCGGTGATCCTCCTCGACGGCGGTTTGCGCACGCGAGTGTCGAGTTTCCGCGTAGCCTTGTGGCCGGCGCTATCGCTGGCCACGGTCGGGGTGTTGATTACCACCGGGCTGACCGGCATGGCCGCCGCCTGGTTGTTCGACCTCAATCTGATTCAAGGCCTGCTGATCGGCGCCATCGTCGGCTCCACTGACGCCGCAGCGGTGTTCTCGCTGCTCGGTGGCAAAGGCCTGAACGAACGGGTGACCGCCAGCCTGGAAATCGAATCCGGCAGCAACGACCCGATGGCGGTATTTCTCACTGTCACTCTGATCGACATGCTCGCCAGCGGCCAGACCGGCCTGCACTGGAGCCTGTTGACCCACCTGATCCGCGAGTTCGGCATCGGCGGCGTGATCGGTCTGGGCGGAGGCTGGCTGATGCTGCAACTGGTCAACCGGATCAATCTGGCGGCCGGCCTGTATCCGATTCTGGTGATCGCCGGCGGTCTGCTGGTATTCGCCCTGACCAACGCCTTGCACGGCAGCGGTTTCCTCGCCGTTTACCTGTGCGGCCTGGTCATCGGCAACCGTCCGGTGCGCAGCCGTCACGGCATTCTGCACATGCTCGACGGCATGGCGTGGCTGGCGCAGATCGGCATGTTCCTCGTGCTGGGGCTGCTGGTGACGCCGCACGATTTGCTGCCCATCGCCCTGCCCGCACTCGGTCTGGCTCTGTGGATGATTCTGTTCGCGCGGCCGCTGTCGGTGATGGTCGGCCTGCTGCCGTTCAAGGCATTCCATGGTCGTGAGAAGGCGTTTATTTCCTGGGTTGGCCTGCGCGGTGCGGTACCGATCATTCTCGCGGTGTTCCCGCTGATGGCCGGGCTGCAGAATGCACAGCTGTACTTCAACCTCGCGTTTTTCATCGTGCTGGTATCGCTGCTGGTGCAGGGCACGAGCCTGCCGTGGGTCGCCAAGCTGCTGAAAGTGACGGTGCCGCCGGAGCCAGCGCCGATCTCCCGATCAGCGCTGGAAGTGCACATCACCAGCGAGTGGGAACTGTTCGTTTACAAGCTCGGCGCGGAAAAATGGTGCATCGGTTCACCCTTGCGCGAGCTGAAAATGCCCGAAGGCACACGTATCGCGGCGCTGTTTCGTGGCCAGCAACTGCTCCATCCGTCGGGTAGTACGGTGCTGGAAGTCGATGATTTGCTGTGCGTTATCGGCCATGAACACAACCTCGGCGCCCTCGGCAAACTGTTCAGCCAGGCACCGCAACGCGGCCTCGATCTGCGTTTCTTCGGCGACTTCGTGCTCGAAGGAGACGCCCAGCTTAAAGCGGTTGCAGCGCTTTATGGGCTGCCGGCCGAAGGCATCGATCCAGACATGACCCTGGGCGCCTTCATTGCCCACAAGGTCGGTGGTGCCCCCATCGTCGGCGACCAGGTGGAGTGGAACAACACCCACTGGACCGTCGCGGTCATGGACGGGAACAAGATCGGTAAAGTGGGCGTCAGATTCCCCGAAGGAAGTCGCCCGGGCCCCGGGCTCTTCCTCTAAACTGCGTCCACTCTCACTTGCTCGACCGGTCTCTATGCCTACCCTGCGCTCCTTTTTCGTCGCGGCCCTGCTGGGCCTGAGTCTTACTGTCGGCCCCCTGTACGCCGCCGAACCACCGTCCAGCGACGCCGTGCAGGCCAGCCTCGACAAGCTCGCCGACAGCAAACTGCCGGATGCCGATAAAAAGAGCCTGCAAACGATCCTGCAGAGCACGCTCAATCAGCTGAACAATCAGCGTGATTACGAACAGAAGCTGGTCGATCTCAAGCAGCAACTGGCGACCGCGCCCAAGCAAACGATTGAAAATACCCGCGAGCTGACGCGCCTCAAGGCCACGGCAGTGATACCGGTGGCGCAACGCTTCCCCAGGGAATCGATCCAGCAACTGGAGCAGATCCTCACTGATCGCTCCACTCAGCAAAGCGATCTGCAGAAAGCCCTGGCCGACGCCAACAGCCTGATCATCACCGCACAGACGCGTCCGGAACGTGCCCAGGCAGAAATCTCCGCCAGCCAGACGCGCATCCAGCAGATCAATAACATCCTCAAATCCGGCAAGGACGCGGGCAAGACCGTCAGCGCCGAACAGCGTGACCAGCTCAACGCCGAGCTGGCGGCGCTGAACGCGCTGATCCCGCTGCGCCGCCAGGAACTGGCCGGCAACAGCCAGTTGCAGGATCTGGGCAACGCCCAGCATGACTTGCTCGCGGAGAAGTCCGACCGCCTCGACCGCGAGATCCAGGAACTGCAAACCCTGATCAACCAGAAACGTCTGGCGCAGTCTCAGGAGACGGTCACCCAGCAATCGATCGAGGCGCAAAAGTCCGGTGGCAGCAGCCTGCTCGCGAGTGAGAGCACCGCCAACCTCAAGCTCTCGGACTATCTGCTGAAAAGCACCGACCGCCTCAACGAAGTCACCCAGCAGAACCTGCAGACCAAGCAGCAACTCGACAGCCTGACCCAAAGCGACTCGGCGCTCGACGAGCAGATCAACGTGCTCAAGGGCAGCCTGCTGCTGTCGAAGATTCTCTATAAGCAGAAGCAGGCACTGCCGCGCTTGAAGGTCGACCGTGACCTGGCGGATCAGATCGCCGACATTCGCCTGTACCAGTTCGAAGTCAGCCAGCAACGTGAGTTGCTCAGCAACCCGTCGACCTACGTCGACAACCTGTTGGCGACGCAACCGCCTGAACAAGTCACCCCGCAACTGCGCAAAAGCCTGCTCGATCTGGCCAATACCCGCGCCGATCTGCTCGAACGCTTGAACCGCGAATTGAGCGCAGTGCTCAACGAATCGATCACCTTGCAACTCAATCAGAAACAGCTGCTGAGCACCGCGCAGAGCCTGCGCGCGACCCTCGATGAGCAAATGTTCTGGATTCCCAGCAACAAGCCGCTGGACCTTGAGTGGATGCGCAGTGTGCCGGAGCGCCTCAAGCGTCAGATCGATACGCTGCCGTGGGCCTCCAGTCTGAGCGAGCTGACCGATGGTCTGATCCAGCGACCGCTGCTGTTCCTGCCGTTGGCGCTGTTGATCGGTGCACTGCTGTGGCGACGCAAGAATCTGTACGCGCGGCTAAACAAGGTTCACCAGGACATCGGCCACTTTAAACGCGACAGCCAGTGGCACACGCCGCAGGCGATCCTGATCAATATTCTGCTGGCGATGCCGGTCGCATTGGGCTTGGCGCTATGCGGACTGGCATTGCAGATCGACGCCCGTGGACAGAACGCCAACATGGGTGCGGCACTGCTGCAGATGGGGCAAGCGTGGCTGGTGTTCTACACCGCGTACCGGATTCTGGCGCCGGGCGGCGTGGCCGAACTGCACTTCCGCTGGGAAAAGCCACAGGTCGAATTCCTTCAGGGCTGGATCCGTCGACTCGGGTTGGTGGTCATGGCGCTGGTGACCATTGTCGCCGTGGCCGAACTGCAACCGGCGGCATTGGCCGACGACGTACTCGGCATGCCGGTGGTGCTGACCTGCTACGCCCTGATGGCATGGCTGCTCAGCCGCTTGCTGATCAGCAGCCCGGCCCACGAGAACACTTCGCTGTTCCGCAAGGCCGTCGGCGTGATGTTCACCTTGCTGCCGATCGCCCTGTTTGTCGCGGTGTGCTTCGGCTACTACTACACCGCGCTGAAACTCAGTGATCGCCTGATCAACACCCTGTACCTGCTGATGTTCTGGCTGGTGATCGAGGCAACTTTCGTGCGCGGCCTGAGTGTTGCTGCGCGACGTCTGGCCTACCAGCGTGCGCTGGCCAAGCGTCAGGCGGCGAAAGAGGCCGGCGACGGCGAAGCGGTGATCGAAGAGCCGACGCTGGACATCGAAAAGGTCAACGAACAGTCCCTGCGCCTGATCCGCCTGGCCTTGCTCGGCGGCTTCATCGCCGCGCTGTACTGGGTCTGGTCGGACCTGATTTCGGTGTTCTCGTACCTCGACAACATCACTCTCTACGAATACACCAGCGGCACCGGCGCCAACATGAGCATGGTGCCGATCAGTATCGGCGACATGCTCGGCGCGCTGATCATCATCGGCATCACCTTCGCCCTCGCGCGCAACTTGCCAGGCCTGCTCGAAGTGTTCGTGCTGTCCAAGCTCAATCTGGCGCAGGGCAGTGCCTACGCGACCACGACGTTGCTGTCGTATGTGATCGCCGGCGTCGGTTTCGTCTCGACCCTGTCGACCCTCGGCGTGAGCTGGGACAAGTTGCAATGGCTGGTGGCGGCGCTGTCGGTCGGCCTCGGCTTCGGTATGCAGGAGATCTTCGCCAACTTCATCTCCGGCATCATGATCCTCTTCGAACGTCCGGTGCGGATCGGTGACACCATCACCATCGGCAACCTCTCGGGCACGGTGAGCAAGATCCGCATCCGCGCCACGACCATCACCGACTTCGACCGCAAGGACATCATTGTCCCGAACAAGACGTTCATCACCGGGCAACTGATCAACTGGTCGCTGACCGACACCATCACTCGGGTAACGCTGAAACTCGGCGTCGACTACGGTTCCGATCTGGATCTGGTCAAGGAACTGCTGCTCAAGGCCGCTCGCGAGAACCCGCGCGTACTCAAGGAACCCGAGCCACACGTGTACTTCCTCAACTTCGGCGAAAGCACGCTGGATCACGAATTGCGCATGCACGTGCGCGACCTCGGTGACCGCAACCCGGTGCTCGATGAGGTCAACCGCTTCATCAATCGCGAGTTCAAGAAGCAGCACATCAACATCTCGTTCCGCCAGATGGAGGTTTACCTGAAGAACCTGCACGGCCAGGAATACAAGATGGTGCCGATCGAACCGGAAACCAAAACCATCGTGCCGATCGCCGACGATCAGAAACCGCTGCAAGAGCCGCCGCCGGCCAAACTCGACTAACCGGTCTGATCCCAGCAGAATGCTCGGCCATTCTGCTGGAGCCGGCCCTTGAAAGCCCTCGACGAACCGACCTCCGACAACCGCTTCGCCCGCCTGGGCGATGCGTTCCCCGCCCACGTGCTGCCCGAGCCGATCGACAATCCGCGTCTGGTCGTGGCGGGCCCGGCGGCCCTGGCCTTGCTGGATCTCGACCCGGCCACCGCCGAAACCAACGAATTCGCCGAACTGTTCGGCGGCCACAAGCTGTGGGCCGATGCCGAGCCGCGAGCGATGGTTTATTCCGGGCATCAGTTCGGCGGTTACACGCCGCAACTGGGTGATGGTCGCGGGCTGCTGCTGGGCGAGGTGTACAACACGGCCGGCGAGCATTGGGACTTGCACCTCAAGGGCGCCGGGCAGACGCCGTTTTCGCGCATGGGCGATGGTCGTGCGGTGCTGCGTTCGTCGATCCGTGAGTTTTTGGCTTCCGAAGCGCTTTACGCGTTGAACATTCCGTCCTCACGGGCAGCCTGCGTGATCGGCTCCGATACGCCGGTCTGGCGCGAAAAGCAGGAACGCGCGGCCATGGTGCTGCGTCTGTCGCCGAGCCACATCCGCTTCGGCCACTTCGAATACTTCTATTACACCAAGCGCCCCGAGCAGCAAAAGCAGCTCGGCGAGCACGTGCTGGCGAATCACTTCCCTGAATGCCTTGAGCAGCCGGAGCCGTACCTGGCGATGTTCCGCGAAATCGTCGAACGCAACGCCGAACTGATCGCCAAGTGGCAGGCCTACGGCTTTTGCCACGGTGTGATGAACACCGACAACATGTCGATCCTCGGCATCACCTTCGACTTCGGCCCGTTCGCCTTCCTCGACGACTTCGACGCCAATTTCATCTGCAACCACTCCGATGATCAGGGCCGCTACTCGTTCAGCAATCAGGTGCCGGTCGGCCAGTGGAACCTCAGTGCGCTGGCTCAGGCGTTGACGCCGTTCATCAGCGTCGAAGCCCTGCGCGAAACCCTCGGCTTGTACCTGCCGCTGTTTCAGGCGCACTACCTCGACCTGATGCGCCGCCGCTTCGGCCTCACCACGGCCGAGGACGATGACCAGAAGCTGCTGGAAGACCTGTTGCAACTGATGCAGAACAGCGGCGTCGATTACACGCTGTTTTTCCGCCGACTTGGCGAAGACTCACCTCAGCAGGCAGTCGCCCGCTTACGTGATGATTTCGTCGACATCAAAGGTTTTGATGCTTGGGGCGAGCGCTACATCGCCCGGGTTGTCCGCGATGGCGACGCCGATCAGGTAAAGCGCCGCACCCGCATGCACGCGGTCAATCCGCTGTACATCCTGCGCAATTACCTGGCGCAAAAAGCCATCGACGCGGCAGAGCAAGGGGATTACTCAGAAGTACGCCGGCTGCACGCGGTGCTGAGCAAACCATTTGAAGAGCAGCCGGGGATGGACGGTTATGCCGAGCGGCCGCCGGAGTGGGGCAAGCATTTGGAGATCAGTTGTTCTTCCTGAGGCGGCCTAGATAAACACGTCTACAGGCAGCTTGAAGTACTCAGCCAACCATCGAACCTGTCGCAGGTTTAGTTGCCGCTTGCCGCTCAGGATCTCAGAGACGACTGACTGAGTGCCCACTCCAGGCAAGTCGCTCTGGGTCAAACCATGCTCACGCATCAGATATCCCAATACTTCAAAACCCGGAGGTTTTGGGACCGGGTGATGCGTTTGATCCCACTCTTCAATCCAGTCACCAATGATATCCACCAAGCTCATCAACGGATGAGACTCGTCATCGCCAGTCATTTCAAGCAACTCGTCAAGTGCCTGAACCAGCGCGTCGTAGTCGTCTTCGTTTTTCGGCTTGCGCAGCAACGGCGAAACGAACTCCCAGTGCTCGGCAGCTTTTTTGATCAGAACACTCATGCCCTTCCCTCCTTCCATTTGCCGCGGTCGTATTCGCGATGATCCAATATGTGCTTGATGTACAGCTTTTGAGGTCGATATCTGACGCAGGCAATCAGCCTCAGTTTGTTACCGCCAATATCGAAAACATGAAAATCTCCCACCTTATCGATAGCGGGAAACAGTGCCTTCATCATTGCAAAGTCTGTTGGCTTGCATCCTTTTGCCACTTCAAGCCTGTGATCCAGCGCACTAGCGGCTGCCGGCCATTTATTCTTAGCTTCTCGTATCCGTTTTCCAGTGATGACATGCATGCAACATCCTTATCGCATTTTGCTATGGGGAGTTAATCACAAACCAAAAATATCGCAAGTTGCGATACAGCTAAGCAGACCAACGGGCTCGCCTGGTCGCCTTCAGACTAGGCACAACGCGAGAGCCTGCACGATTGAAAATATGAGCAAACGTCTCCAACTAGGTGTTATCAGCTCAATTCCGGATTTCGCTCATGACCACCCCACTCTTCATCCCCTGCCCTTCCTGCAATGGCCTCAACCGCATCCCCGCCGAACGCCTTGCGGACCAGCCCAAGTGCGGACGCTGCAAATCCGCTGTGCTGCTGAACAAACCGTTCGAACTCAAGCAAGGCGATTACGCCAGTCAGATCAAGGGCGATCTGCCGTTGTTGGTAGATGTCTGGGCCGACTGGTGCGGGCCGTGCAAGTCGTTTGCGCCGGTGTTCGAGCAGGCGGCGGCACAGTTGGCGGGCAAGTGTCGGTTGGCCAAGCTCGACAGCGAGGCGAATCAGCAGTTGTCGGCGCAGTTGGGGATTCGCTCGATTCCGAGCCTGATTCTGTTCAAGAACGGCCGCGAGGTGGCGCGGCAGAGTGGCGCGTTTCCGCTGCCGCAATTGATGGCGTGGCTGCGTAGCCAGGGCATCTGACCCACCACCGAACCAATTGTAGGAGTGAGCCTGCTCGCGATGGCGCTGCGTCAGTCAAATAGATGTTGGCTGGACGGACGCCATCGCGAGCAGGCTCACTCCTACAGGGGATCTGCGTAGCTCAAGAGATCAGTGCCCTTCGATCAGGTTATGCAACTCGACGAATTGCTGGGTCAGCTTGTGGCGCGGATCGAGGTGGATCAGCGGCATGCTGGCCTGGTGCGATTCACGCATGCGCACCGAACTGGTCAGATACACCGGCAGTACCGGCAAACCTTCGGCAATCAGTTCATCCAGGATCTGTTGAGGCAGGCTGGCCCGGGCCTGGAACTGGTTGACCACGATACCTTCGACTTCCAGACCTTCGTTGTGGTCGTCCTTCAACTCTTCGATTTCCGCGATCAGGCCGTACAGGGCCTGACGGGAGAAGCTGTCGCAATCAAAAGGAATCAACACGCGATCAGCAGCTATCAGCGCCGATACCGCATAGAAATTCAGCGCTGGCGGGGTATCGAGGTAGATCCGGTCGTAATCCTCGGACAACTCATCCAGCAACTTACGCAGCTTGTTGATCTTGTGCTTGGCCTCAAGCTTGGGCTGCAGGTCGGCCAATTCGGCGGTGGCGGTGATGATATGGAGGTTGTCGAACGGGGTTTCGTAGATATCCGCCTGATTCTTCTTCGAGAACGGCCCCGAGGACAGCGTCTGCTTGAAGAAGTCGGCAATGCCCATCGGAATGTCATCGCCGGTGAGCCCGGTCAGATACTGAGTGGAGTTGGCTTGGGCATCGAGATCCACCAACAACGTGCGATAACCCTCGCTGGCGCTGACCGCCGCCAGATTGCAGGCAATGCTGGATTTGCCTACGCCACCTTTCTGATTGAACACCACGCGCCGCATGACCAAACCTCCGTGTATCAAAGAATGACCGAGTGTAGATGCGCGTGGCCTCGGTTCGCTACCTCCACGGACACGGACTACAAAGTCCGGTGCAAATATCGCCGCATGCGCGACGTAGAAACTGTCATTGATCTTCGCCATGCCCGACAGACAAGCCGCTGACAATCTGGATAATGGCCAAATGACAGTTTTACCGCGAACCAATCGGTACATTTCGTTGCACAAAATGTAACCAGCATTTGCTACACACTCGTCGCACCGGGATAATGCGCGCCACTCGGCGCCAAGCGCCACGCCACGCCCGTCGCGTTCTGGTGATTCAACGCGTCAATACAAGCCCGCAGGGGCGGGATGAATGTCCGTGATCAACTTCAACATCGCCCAATGGCGCGCGTGGGCCCCCGGGCTCGACAGCGTGGACGCCTGGCAGGCCTGGAGCCGACAACCGGTGGTGCTCCAGAGCAGTGATGCCGCGCCCGATGTGTCGTTTTTGCCGGCCATGCAGCGCCGTCGCCTCAGCCGACTGGCACGCATGGCATTCAGCGTTGGCTGGCCTCTGGCCGACGGACGGGAGAATCTGCCGCTGGTGTTCGTTTCGCGTCATGGTGAAACCCCGCGCACTTACGAGATCCTCAGCGATCTGGCGACCGAGCAACCGCTGTCGCCGACCCAGTTCAGCCTCTCGGTGCACAACGCGATCATCGGCCTGTGGTCGATCATGCGCGGTGAGACCAGCGAAATGACCGCCCTCGCTGCGGCGGGCGACGGCCTCGAACACGGCATGCTCGAAGCCGCTGCCCTGTTGAATGAGGGCGCCCCCGCCGTGCTGCTGGTGATCACCGAAGAACAGCCGCCCGTCGCCTACTCGAAGTGGATCGATGACGTGCCGTTTCCGTACGCCGTAGGCCTGCTGCTCACCCCCGGTACCGACTGGCGGCTGACCCTGAACAGCACCACAGAAGCACTGTCCAACGCGCACTGGCCCCACGCGCTCAATCTGCTGCGAACCCTGCTCGGCCAGCAACCCCTTTGCCAACATGCCTGGAAAAATCGCGTATGGACCTGGCAACGCAGCCTGTAACCGAGAAAAACCGCGACGCCTATTACTGGCGCCTGCTGGCCACCGCCGCAAGCTTCGCCCTGTTCGGGCTCGGCGGGCTGTGCCTGCGCGTGTTGGTGTTCCCGCTGCTGGGCTGCCTGCCCGGTGACGCGCTCCGCCATCGTCAGCGTGCGCGGCAGACCGTCAGTCGGCTGTTCTGGTTCTTCGTGCGGTTCATGGCTCGCACCGGCGTGCTGACCTACGACATTCAAGGTGCCGAACGCCTCGGTCGTCCGGGACAAATGATCATCGCCAATCACCCGTCACTGATCGACGTGGTATTCCTCATCGGTCTGGTTCGCCAGGCCAATTGCGTGGTGAAGAAAAGCCTGTGGGAAAACCCCTTCACTCGCGGGCCGCTGCGCAGCACCGAATACATCAGCAACGACGGCAGCATGGACATGCTCGATGCCGCCGCCCAATCCTTGCAAAACGGCCAGACGCTGATCATTTTCCCCGAAGGCACGCGCACCCAGCCGGGACAGCCACCGGCCTTTCATCGGGGGGCGGCGGCGATTGCCCTGCGCGGTGCGAAAATCCTCACCCCGGTGATCATCAAGGTCAACCCGACCACGCTGACCAAAGCCGAACCGTGGTATCGGATCCCGTCTCGCCGCGTGCACTTCAGTTTTCGCGTCGGGGCCGATATAGACCCACAAGCCTTCGCCGCGCAGGGGCCTGCACCGCAAGCCTCGCGCAAGCTCAACGATTATTTGCACTCTTACTTTATTAAGGAGCTCGCCGAAGATGAGCGATCTGAATCGTGACATCAAACTGCTGATCATCGACGCCCTCGGCCTCGAAGACATCAGCGTCGACGACATCGGCGATGAACAAACGCTGTTCGGCGAAGGCCTGGGCCTGGATTCCGTCGACGCGCTGGAACTGGGTCTGGCGATCCAGAAAAAGTACGGCATCAAAATCGACGCCGACGCCAAAGACACCCGCAACCATTTCACTAACGTGGCGAGCCTTGCGGCCTTCGTCACGGCAAAAAAAGCAGCTTGAGACCGGACCATGCAAACTCGTGACGACATTTTCAACACCCTGCGCGATGCCCTGGTCGAGCTGTTCGAACTGGATCCGGCCCGTGTGAGCCTGGATTCCAACCTGTATCAGGATCTGGAAATCGACAGCATCGATGCGGTCGATCTGATCGACCACATCAAGCGTCAGACCGGCAAGAAAATTGCCGCTGAAGAATTCAAATCAGTGCGCACGGTCGGTGACGTGGTCGAGGCGGTTTACCGTCTGGTTCAACCGGCCGCATGAGCCGATTGATCGGCCTCGGCCTGCTGCTGGCCGGTCTGCTGTACCCCTTTGCGGTGTATTTCGGCATGGAGCATTTTGCTCCGTGGCAGTTCGGCCTGTTGCTCGGCAGCCTGTGGCTGGCGCGGGCGCTGACCGGCGAGCGCAAGCCCGGCAGCCTGTGGATGGCTTGCGTGGCGATCGTGTTTTGCCTGTTGCTGGCACTGTTCGACAGCCCGCTGTTGCTGCGCTGGTATCCGGTGCTGATCAGCGGCTTCATGCTGGTGCTGTTCAGCCTGAGCCTGAAATACGGCCCACCAATGGTCGAACGCCTGGCGCGCCTGCGTGAGCCAGAACTGCCGGACATCGCAATTCGCTACACACGCAAGGTCACCGTGGCCTGGAGCGTGTTTTTCTTCTGCAACGGTTTGTGCGCCGCCCTCCTGACCCTGTGGGCGCCGCTGAATTGGTGGATGTTGTACACCGGCCTGATCTCCTATGGATTGATCGGCCTGATGTTTGCCATTGAATGGCTGATACGACAACGGGTAAGAGGCCGTACATGAACTGGATAAAACTTGAGCAGCTGTTGCTCAAGGCTGTGCCGGCACGAACGATCTGCGCTGCGCCGGCACTCGATCACGCGCAACTGTGCGAGCAGGCGTTGAGCGTCGCCGCCGGCCTGCAAGCGCAGGGCGTGAAGCGCCTGGCTGTGCATCTGGAAGATGCCGCCGAACTGGCCGTCGCACTGCTCGGTGCTTGGCGCGCAGGTGCCAGCGTGTTGCTGCCGGCCGACTTGCAGGCGCAAACGCGTCAGCGCTGGTCGGCTGAGGTCGATCTGTGGCTGACCGATCATCCCGATGACGCGCAGCTCGAAGACCTTTATCAGCCGGCATTGCCCGCTGCCGAACTGGATCTCGACCAGTGCCGTTTGAGCCTGTGTACCTCCGGCTCCAGTGGCGAACCCAAGCGTATCGACAAGACCCTGCACCAAATGGCCAACGAGGTCGAAGCGCTGGAACAGCAGTGGGGCGCGGACCTCGGTGAGGCCTGCATCATCGGCAGCGTCGCCACCCAACATATCTACGGTCTGCTCTTTCGGGTGTTGTGGCCGTTGTGCGCCGGGCGCCCGTTCGTACGCCAGCAACTGGCATTCCCTGAAGACTTGCAGCGCGCCAGCCGCGAGCATGCGGCCTTCGCCTGGGTCGCCAGCCCGGCGTTGCTCAAGCGTATGGGCGATAACCTTGACTGGCCTGCCCTCAGCGCCGTGCGCCGGGTGTTTTCCTCTGGCGGCGCGCTACCGGCAGACGCCGCGCAAAGCCTGCAGCAACGCCTGCAACAGTGGCCGACCGAAATCCTCGGCAGCTCGGAAACAGGTGGTATCGCCTGGCGTCAGGGCCAGCCGCTGTGGCAACCGTTTGCCGGTGTCGAACTGAGCCAGGACAACGACGGTGCGCTGCTGGTCGCCTCGCCCTACCTGCCCGCCGGACACATCGAGCACACCGCCGATGCCGCGCGAATCGCCGCCGATGGCCGCTTCGAACTGCTCGGACGGCTGGACCGGATCGTCAAACTCGAAGAGAAACGCATCTCCCTGCCGATGCTCGAACAAGCCCTGGTCGCTCATGACTGGGTCGCCGAAGCGCGTCTGGGTGTGGTGCAGGAAAACCGTGCGTCGCTGGGCGCCTTGCTGGTCCTCAGCGACTCGGGTCTGTTTGCCTTGCGCGAACACGGCCGGCGCAGCCTGACTGAAGGCCTGCGCAAGCATCTGAGCCAGCACTGTGAAGCGCTGGCCCTGCCGCGGCGCTGGCGGCTGGTGCGGCAATTGCCGCTGAACAGCCAAGGCAAACTGCCTCAAGCCGACGTCGAAGCGTTACTGATAGCCCCACGTCCGAAAGCGCCGGAAGTCTTGGAGCAGGTCGAAACCGATGGCGAGTGGAGCCTGCAACTCAGCGTACCGCCGGATCTGGCCTATTTCAGTGGGCACTTCCCTAAAGCCCCGGTATTACCAGGCGTGGTGCAGGTGGAATGGGCGCTGAACCTCGGTCGCCAATTGCTCAACCTGACTGGCCCGTTTGCCGGGATGGAAGTGCTGAAATTCCAGCAACTGGTGCGCCCCGGCGATGAAATCCAGCTGCACCTGCGCTTTGATCCCGAACGCAGCAAACTGTATTTCGCTTATCGCAATGACACGGCGACCTGTTCCAGTGGGCGGATTCTTTTGGGTGTAGAGCATGATTGACCTTGGTGAGTGCTACGCACTCAATCGCGAGCAGGCTCACTCCTACAGGGATCGTCGATATGCATAATCCCTGCGCCGTTATCCCGGTTTACAACCACGAAACCGCGATTACCACAGTGGTCGACGCTCTGCTCGCCCAAGGCCTGCCGTGCATTCTGGTGGACGACGCCAGCACCCAATCCTGCGCGAAGGTGCTCGATACTCTGGCCGAGCGCGACAAGGTGCATTTGGTACGCCTCACCGCCAATCAGGGTAAGGGCGGTGCAGTGATGACCGGTTTGCGCGAGTCCGCGCTGCTGGGCTTCACCCATGCACTGCAGGTCGACGCCGATGGTCAGCACGACCTGCACGACGTCGCGCGTTTCGTTGAAGAATCCCGTGCCCATCCCGAGGCGCTGATCTGCGGTTATCCGCTGTTCGATGAAAGCGTGCCCAAGGGCCGCTTGTATGCACGCTACCTGACCCACGTGATGGTCTGGATCAACACACTGTCGCTGCAGATCCGCGACTCGATGTGCGGTTTCCGCGTTTATCCACTGACCTCGACGCTGGCGGTGATTGATTCGGCAAAAATCGGCAAGCGCATGGATTTCGATTCGGACATTCTCGTGCGCCTGTCGTGGCGCAATCAGCCGATGCGCTGGCTGCAAACCAGCGTGCACTACCCGCTGGACGGCGTGTCGCACTTCCGCCTGTTCCACGACAACGCGCTGATTTCAAGCATGCACACGCGGCTGTTCTTCGGCATGTTGCTGCGTTTTCCGCTGATCCTCTGGCGACGGTGGCGAGCATGACCAACGAGGTCGACAAGAAACACTGGGCTGACCGCGAAGAACGCGGCAGCTTCCTGCTGATGAAATTCACCGCGTTCGCCGCCAAGGTACTGGGCAGACGCCTGCTCAGCCCGTTGCTGTACGGCATCGTCCTGTACTTTTTCCTGTTCGGTCGCACCGCCCGGCGCAGTGCCTGGCAATACCAGCAGCGCTTGGCCGACTGGCGTCAGCGCGAGGATTTGCGCCCGACGCATTGGCGGGTGTTCGGCCAGTTCATGGCCTTCGCCGACTCGATGCTCGACAAACTCGACGTGTGGAACGGCAAGCTGAGCATCGAACAGATCGAAATCATTGACCCGGCATTGTTACGCAATCAATTGCGCGGCAGTCGCGGGCAACTGCTGGTCGGCGCGCACCTGGGCAATCTCGAAGTCTGCCGCGCACTGGCGGAGATAGGCGAAAAGGTCACCATGAATGTGCTGGTGCACACCAAGCACGCCGAGCAATTCAACCGCCTGCTCGGCGAAGCCGGGGCGACCAATCTGCGCCTGATTCAGGTCAGCGAACTCGACCCGGTAATCATGCTGCAACTGCACGAACGCCTGGAGCGCGGCGAGTGGCTGGCGATTGCCGGCGACCGCGTGCCGCTGCACGGCGGGCGAAGTGTGACCGTAGACTTTCTCGGCCATCAGGCGCCGTTCCCGCAGGGCCCGTGGCTGCTGGCCGGTCTGCTGAAATGCCCTATCAATCTGCTGATGTGCCTGAAACAACCGGACGGTCACTATCGCCTGACCCTCGAGCCCTTCGCCGACGCCGTGGTGTGGAAGCGCAGCGAGCGCGAGCAGGTCATTCATCAGTGGGCCACCCGCTATGCGCAGCGCCTGAGTCACTATTGCCTCGAAGCGCCGCAACAATGGTTCAACTTTTACCCTTTCTGGAAGACCGATGACGACGCCAACCCATGAGCCGGTAACCTTCGGCGAACGCCCTTTGCGCATCGAAGACGTGTTGGCCCTGGCCAACCGTCAGGCGCCCGTGCAACTGCAGAGCGACGCCGAGTATCGCGAGCGCATCGCCAAGGGCGCGCGGTTCCTCGATTCGCTGTTGGACAAGGAAGGCGTGATCTACGGCGTGACCACCGGTTACGGCGACTCCTGCGTGGTCGCAGTGCCGTTGCATCACGTCGAAGCGTTGCCGCGTCATCTCTACACCTTCCACGGTTGCGGCCTGGGCAAACTGCTCGACGCGCAAGCCACCCGCGCGGTGCTGGCGGCGCGGTTGCAGTCGTTGTGCCACGGCGTGTCCGGGGTGCGCGTGGAACTGCTGGAGCGTCTGCACGCGTTCCTCGAATACGACATTCTGCCGCTGATTCCCGAAGAAGGCTCGGTCGGTGCCAGCGGCGATCTGACGCCGCTGTCTTACGTCGCCGCGACCTTGTCCGGCGAACGTGAAGTGATGTTCCGTGGCGAGCGCCGCCAGGCTGCCGATGTGCACCGCGAACTCGGCTGGACTCCGTTGGTGCTGCGCCCGAAAGAAGCGCTGGCGCTGATGAACGGCACTGCCGTCATGACTGGCCTCGCGTGCCTGGCCTTTGCCCGCGCCGACTACCTGCTGCAACTGGCCACGCGCATCACCGCGCTCAACGTGGTCGCGCTGCAAGGCAACCCGGAGCACTTCGACGAACGTCTGTTCGCCGCCAAACCGCACCCAGGGCAAATGCAGGTCGCCGCGTGGCTGCGCAAGGATCTGGCGATCGACGCGCCGACTGCGCCGCTGCATCGTTTGCAGGATCGCTATTCGCTGCGCTGCGCCCCGCACGTACTCGGTGTGTTGGCCGACAGCCTGAACTGGCTGCGCTCGTTCATCGAAACCGAACTGAACAGCGCCAACGACAACCCGATCATCGATGCCGAAGCCGAGCGCGTGTTGCACGGCGGGCACTTCTACGGCGGCCATATCGCGTTCGCCATGGACAGCCTGAAGAATCTGGTGGCCAACGTCGCCGATCTGCTGGATCGACAGCTCGCCTTGCTGGTCGATGAGCGTTACAACCATGGTCTGCCGAGCAATCTGTCTGGCGCGCCAGCGGATCGCGCGATGATCAACCACGGCTTCAAAGCCGTGCAGATCGGCACCAGCGCCTGGACCGCCGAAGCGCTGAAAAACACCATGCCGGCCAGCGTGTTCTCGCGCTCCACCGAGTGCCACAACCAGGACAAGGTGAGCATGGGCACCATCGCCGCCCGCGATGCGATTCGTGTGCTGGAGCTGACCGAACAGGTCGCCGCCGCTACCCTGCTCGCCGCCAACCAAGGCGTATGGCTGCGCGGTCAGGCCGAAGATGCGCGACCACTGCCGCCGTCGCTGGCAGCGATGCACGAGGAACTGGCCAAGGACTTCCCGCCAGTCATCGAAGACCGCGCACTGGAGGGCGAATTGCGCCTGTGTCTGCAACGCATCGCCGCGCAACACTGGAGGCTGCATGCGTAGCGCCGGAGTGCTTCACGCCGACACTGAAATCCTCGTGCCGTTTTTCGACGTCGACACCATGCACGTGGTCTGGCATGGCCATTACGTCAAATACCTCGAAGTGGCGCGGTGCGCGCTGCTGGACAAGATCGGCCACAACTACACGCACATGGTCGAGTCCGGGTTCGCTTGGCCGATCATCGACCTGCAACTGCGTTACGTACGCGGCGCGGTGTTTGGCCAGCGCCTGAATGTGCGCGCCAGTCTGGTCGAATGGGAAAGCCGCCTGAAGATCAACTATCTGATCACCGACCTGCACAGCGGCGAGCGCCTGACCCGCGCCAGCTCGGTGCAGGTCGCCGTCGAAGTCAGCAGCCGCGAGATGCAGCTGGCGTCGCCAAAAGTCTTCACCGATGCCGTGGAAAGGATGCTGCGATGAATGTTTTTGCTAAAAGCCTGAGCGCGCTGGCGCTGCTGGCGATGTCGACACTGGCCAACGCCTTCGACCTGCAACAGCTCAGTGAGCAACTGGCGAAACCGGAGGTGATCCACGGCCAGTTCATCCAGGAAAAACACCTGCGCGCCCTGCCGCAACCGCTGATCAGCAAGGGCAGCTTCGTCCTGGCGAAAAATCACGGCCTGCTGTGGCTGCTGAAAACCCCGCTGCAACAGGACTATCGCATCAGCGCCAAAGGCATCGCCCGCCGTGACGGCAATGGTTGGCAGCTGCTGCCAAACAAGAGCGCCGGGGCCGAGCAGAACCGCTTGTTCCTTGCCGTGTTGCAAGGTGACAGCAGCGGCCTGCAACGGGATTTCGAACTGGCCCTGAGCGGCGACGCGCAGCAGTGGAAACTCACGCTGACACCGCGCTCGGTGTTGCTCAAGCAAGTGTTCAACCAGATCAACATTGACGGCAGCACGCTGGTGCAAACCATCGAACTGCTGGAAACCCAAGGCGACAGCACCGTGCTGCGCATGCAGGACAGCACCGCCGGGCAACCATTGAGCGACGCGGAGCAACATGACTTTGCCGAGTGAACGCAGGCTGCCCTGGCTGTTTCTGATCCTGCTGCTGGCCGTCGTCGCACTGGCGGGCTGGCAGTGGCGCGACGGTGCGCCGCTGTCGGCGAACCTGATGGAACTGGTACCCGGCACTAATCCGGACGCTCTCGAACTGCGTGCCGAACAGCGTATGCAGGAACCGCTCAACCGCGAAATGCTGGTGCTGGTCGGCCACGCCGATCGCCAGCAAGCCGTGGCCATGGCGCAGACGCTGGGTGAACAGTGGCAGGCCAGCGGCCTGTTCGAAAAAGTGCAGTGGAACCTGCAAGCTGACCTGCCGGCCCTGCGCACGCAACTGCTGCTGGGGCGCCTGGCGATGTTGTCGACGGACGATCAGCAACTGCTCACCGAACATCCCGATGTGTTCATCCATCAGCGAGTGCAGGCGCTGTTCGACCCGTTCACAGGGTTCAGTCTGGTGCCGAATCAGGATGATTGGCTGGGCCTGACCGCACGCATCCAGAACAGCCAGCCACAGCATGGTTCGGTGCAACTCGACATCGGCAGCGGCGCACTGGTTGCCGATGCTGACGGCAAGAGCTGGGTCATGCTGCGTGCGCGCACCACCGGCAATGCCTTCGACATGAACCTGCCGCTGCAAGTGGCCGATCTGCTCAAGCACAGCCGTGAACAAGCGGCGAAAGCCGACGTGCAATTGCTTGCCGCCAGTGGCCTGCTGTACGCGGCCAATGGTCAGCAGCAAGCGACACGCGAGATGACCTGGGTCGGCGGCGGTGCCACTGTCGGCATTCTGCTGTTGCTGCTGTTGGCGTTTCGTCGCTGGCGCGTGCTGCTGGCGTTCGTGCCGGTGCTGGTCGGCATGCTGTTCGGCGCGGTGGCCTGTGTAGCGCTGTTCGGCCATATGCATGTGATGACGCTGGTACTCGGCTCCAGCCTGATCGGCGTGGCAGTGGATTACCCGCTGCACTACCTGTCGAAGAGCTGGAGCCTGAAGCCGTGGCGCAGTTGGCCGGCCTTGCGTCTGACCTTGCCCGGGCTGACCCTGAGCCTGATCACCAGCACCATCGGCTATCTGGCGCTGGCGTGGACGCCGTTCCCGGCGCTGACGCAAATCGCGGTGTTCTCCGCCGCCGGGCTGCTCGGCGCTTATCTGTCGGCGGTGTGCCTGCTGCCGGCACTGCTGAAAAATGTCGAACTGCGTCCAGCACAATGGCCGCTGCGTCTGGCCGAGCGCTTGGTCGATCTGCGCGAAAAACTCCTTGAGCGCGTACGCACACCGGTGCTGTTGGCGCTGCTGATCGCCTTCTGCGTCGGCGGTCTGGTGCAACTGCAAAGCAAGAACGACATCCGCCAGTGGGTCGGTGCGCCGCAACATCTGACCGATGAAGCACAGACCATCGCGCGGATCACTGGCTATCAGCCCACCAGTCAATTTTTCCTCGTGCGCGGCGCCAATCAGCAAGAACTGCTGGAACGCCAGGCCGCGTTGAGCGATCGCCTGCAACAACTGGTCAATCTCGACAAGCTGCAAGGCTATCTGGCTCTCGATCAACTGGTCAGCCCGCCGAGCCAGCAAGAAGAGGTGCGCGCAGCGCTGAACAAGTTGCCGCAATACTGGCAGCCGCTGCTTGAACTCGGCGTGCCGCTCGCCGCGCTGCAAACCGAGTTGCAACAGTTGCAGACCGTGCCCGCCGAAGACATCGACACCGCGCTCGCCGGCCCGCTCGGCGAACCCTATCGCATGCTCTGGCTGGGGCCGACCGAAGACGGCGTGGCGGCGATAACCAGCCTGCAAGGCTTGAACAACCCTGCTCTGCTACGAATACAGGCCCTGGATTTGCCGGGGGTGATGCTGGTCGATCGTCTCGGTGAGTTGAATGAAGTGTTCGCCGCCACGCAGGTCAGCGCGGCCGAACTGAAGCTCGCCTCTTGCGTGCTGATCGTGCTGGTGCTGATCCTGCCGTTTGGCTTCGGCGGCGCCTTGCGCATCGTTGCCCTGCCGTTGCTGGCGGCGCTGTGCAGCCTGGCCAGTCTTGGCTGGCTCGGCCAGCCGCTGACGCTGTTCAGCCTGTTCGGTCTGCTGCTGGTGACGGCGATCAGTGTCGACTACGCGATCCTCATGCGTGAGCAGGTCGGTGGTGCGGCGGTGAGCCTGCTCGGCACGTTGCTGGCCGCCGTGACGACGTGGTTGTCATTCGGTCTGCTGGCAGTGTCGAGCACGCCGGCCGTCAGCAATTTCGGTTTGTCGGTGAGCCTTGGTCTGGCGTTCAGCTTCCTGCTTGCACCGTGGGCCGGACGTCACGAACACCGTGCCACTGTCGGGGAGCCGGCAGCATGATGGTCGTTGCCTTTTGGCTGCTGGCCTTGGCGCTGTTTGTCACGGCCACCCATGTCGGTCGGCATTTCGGTCTGATTCCGATTGTCAGCCAACTATTACTCGCAAGCTTCGGTTTGCCACTGCTGATGTATTTCTGGATCGAGCCGGGCTGGCAACTCAGCGGCGCTCAACTGATCGCTCCAGACTGGCTGAAAAACCTCTACAGCCTGAGTTTCGCCCTGCTCCTGGGGCATATCCTCAGTGATGTGATCGATCTGAAACTGGATCGCCAGAGTGTGAAAATCGCCATACCGAGCTTCGTCGTGCCCTTTGTCTGCGGTCTGGCAGCGGCTTACTGGCTGTTGCCTGCGCAACCGTGGCTCAGCTCTTTGGCAATCGGGCTGGTCTTTGCGATTACCGCGATCCCGGTGCTGTATCTGTATCTGCGTCACATCGATTACCCGCCCGCCGCCACCCGGCGGCTGGTGCAAACCGCGATTCTCATCGATCTGAGCTGCTGGACACTGTTCGGCCTCGCCCAAGGCAGTCTGCACCTGAGCAGCCTGTTGCTACCGCTGGGGCTTGCCTGTGTGCCGTTGTTGCTGCATCTGTTCCGCGTGCGCCGCCCGCTGACCTACAGCCTCGGCTTCTTCGCACTGTTGGTGATGGCAGAGCATTACAGACTCAATGCGCTGATCTTCGGCATCGGCTATCTGCTGTGCATGGCCGCACTCAAAGTGCCGCTGGTGCTGCCGTTGCCGGCGCGCTGGATGAGCCGTTTGCAGACGTGGGTCGCGATCCCGCTGATCCTCACCTTCGGCATCGTGCAAATCGATGTGCACAGCGCTTTGGCCAGTCTCGGCGCGGCGCAATGGGCGACGCTGCTGCTCTTGCCGATTGCCAGTAAACTGCTCGGCAACTGGCTCGGCCTCGGTTGGGCCGGCGCCTCGTTCGCAGGCGCCAGCCGCTGGCGCGAGAGCGTGCTGCTGAACATCCGTGGGCTGAGCGAAATCGTCTTCCTCAATTTGCTGCTGCAACAACAGCTCATCACCCCGGCGCTGTATTTCGCGCTGATGCTGATGGGCCTGATCGCGACGCTGCTACCGGCCCTGATCGGCCTGCACAGCGCGCCTATGAATCTGAAAAACCCTTTGCCCCGGAGCTCGCGTGCCAATCGTTGAAATGGAATCCCGTCAGGTCGTGATCATCGGTGCCGGCCCTTCCGGCGCAATCGCTGCGGCGTTGCTCAAGCGCAAGGGCCACGATGTCCTGGTGATCGAGCGCCAGCACTTTCCACGCTTTTCCATCGGTGAAAGCCTGCTCAGCCATTGCCTGGACTTTGTCGAAGAAGCCGGCATGCTTGACGCCGTCAACGCCGCTGGCTTCCAGCGCAAGACCGGTGCGGCTTTCGCCTGGGGCGAGCGCTACAGCGCGTTCGATTTCAGCGACACCTTTACCGACGGCAAGCCGACCACTTTCCAGGTGCAGCGCGCCGATTTCGACAAACTGCTGGCCGATCAAGCGGCGCTGCAAGGCGTCGAAATTCGCTATGGCGATGCCATCGTCAGCGTCGATTTCGACCGGGCCAAACCGCAGCTGGATGTGCGTCGCGAGGACGGTAGCGAATACCGCGTCGAAGCGGATTTCGTCCTTGATGCCAGCGGCTATGGCCGGGTGCTGTCGCGCTTGCTCGATCTGGAAGCACCGTCGAATTTTCCGGTGCGCCAAGCGGTGTTCACCCACGTCGAAGATCACATCGACAACCCGGGGTTCGACCGCGAAAAAATCCTCGTCACCACCCACCCGCAGCATCGCGATGTCTGGTTCTGGACGATCCCGTTCAGCAACGGTCGTTGTTCGGTGGGCGTGGTCGCTGCCGCCGAACACTTCGTCGGTCGCGATGCCGACCTCGACGCCTGCCTGCGCAGCTTTATCGCCGAGACGCCAAGCCTCGCCGGCGTGCTGAACAACGCCGTGTGGGACACCCCGGCGCGCACCCTCGGCGGCTACGCGGCCAACGTGAAAACCTTGCACGGGCCGGGCTTCGCCTTGCTCGGCAATGCCGCGGAATTTCTCGACCCGGTGTTCTCTTCCGGCGTGACCATCGCCATGCGCTCGGCGAGCATGGCCGCTGCCGTGCTGCACCGGCAGTTGCAGGGCGAAACGGTCGACTGGCAAAGCGAGTTCGCCGAACCGCTGAAGCGCGGCGTCGACACCTTCCGCTGCTATGTCGAGGGCTGGTACGCCGGCACCTTTCAGGACGTGATTTTTTACGAAGACAGTCAGGCAGACATTCGCCGGATGATCTGCTCGATCCTCGCCGGTTATGCCTGGGATGAGCGCAATCCGTTCGTCAGCGAAGCGCGGCGCCGTTTGAAAATGATCTCCGAACTCTGTGCAAAGGACGCCACATGAATTACTTGAGCGACAGCTACGTCGAGGAAACCCGCTTCGGTTTCTGGTTCCTGCGCAGCCACACCTGGCAGCATCATGTATTGCGGGTGGCGATCAACGATTTGCGTGGGCTGTTCAGTGAATCGCTGCCACAGAACCCGGTGTTGCTCGATGCCGGTTGCGGCCAGGGCAAGTCGTTCGCCCATCTGCGCCAGACCTTCGTGCCACAGCGCTTGATCGGCATTGACGCCGATCCGCACAGTCTTGAGTTGAGCGGCGAAGAAGCGGCGCGTCTGGGTCTCGATGTTGAACTGATCGGCAGCGATTGCGCGACGCTCAATGTGCCGGACGCCAGCGTCGATCTGCTGTTCTGTCACCAGACCTTTCATCATCTGGTCGAGCAGGAAAAAGCGCTGGCCGAGTTTTATCGTGTGCTCAAGCCTGGTGGGTATCTGCTGTTCGCCGAATCCACCGAGGCCTACATTGATACCTGGGTGATCCGCTGGTTGTTCCGCCATCCGATGCATGTACAAAAGAGTGCGGCGCAGTACCTGGAGATGATTCGCGGGCAAGGGTTTGATTTTACCGAGCGCAACGTCTCGTACCCGTATCTGTGGTGGAGCCGGTCGAAGGATTTTGGCTTGCTGGAGCGGTTTGGGTTACGCAAGCCGAAGCCGTTTGGGCAGCGTGAAGAGACGTTGGTCAACGTCGTCGCGCGCAAGCCGCTGACAGAGGTTTCCTGATGTACACAAATCCTTGTAGGAGTGAGCCTGCTCGCGATAGCGGTGGGTCAGCCAACCTGTATTGTGAATCCATGACCGCTATCGCGAGCAGGCTCACTCCTACAGTGACCGCAGTGCTGCGACTGGTGATGATCGGTGTATTTTTTCTGCTGAGTGCCTGCGCCAGCCAGGCCCCGTTGCCGGTGGGCAATCCAACACTGCCGCTACCGCTGCAGTTGCACATCGAACGTAATCAGGCGGATCAGCGTCAGGACTGGCTGCTGGTGATCCAGCGCGAAGGCCCGGGCATCCGCTGGTCGATGATGGATCCACTGGGTATCCCGCAGGCGCGTCAGCAATTGATCGATGGGCATTGGCAGGCCGATGGTCTGCTGCCGCCGAACCCGGAAGCCCGGGAACTGTTCGCTGCGCTGTTGTTCGCCCTGACTCCGTCCGGCGAATTGCTGCGCAATTACCCCACTGCGCAACAACAAGCTGGGCAACGTACCCTGCCGGCGCGCTGGAACATCCGTTATGCACAACCGTTGAGCTTCGAATTGAACCTGCCCCAAGGCCCGCACTATCGCGTTTCTCCGCTCGGTGAATCGACGCCATGACCGCTTATCTGAATGCCCTCGGCGTCATTTGTGCGCTGGGTCGCGACAAGTCTGAAGTTGCCCGTAACCTGTTCGCAGGCGACTGCTCGGGCATGCGCCACGAATCCGGCTGGGTCGCGGAGCGTGATTTGCCGGTGGCTGCCGTGCACGGTGAACTGGCAGCGATTCCAGCAGCACTCGCCGAGCAGAGCAGCCGCAACAATCAGTTGTTGCTCGAAGCCGCGCTGCAGATTCGCGATGACATCGATCAGGCAATCCGCACCTACGGGCGTGAGCGCATTGGCGTGGTGCTCGGCACCAGCACCTCGGGCATCGACGAAGCCAGCCGTGGGCTGGCGCACTACATCCGCGAGCAGCAATTCCCCAGCGAATACGACTACCGCCAGCAGGAACTCGGCGCGCCGGCAAATTTTCTCGCCGACTGGCTGCAGCTCAGCGGCCCGAGCTATGTGATTTCTACCGCTTGCACCTCCAGCGCCCGGGCCTTGATGAGCGCTCAACGCCTGTTGGATCTGGGCCTGTGCGATGCGGTGCTGTGCGGTGGTGTCGACAGTTTGTGCAAACTGACTCTCAACGGTTTTTCATCGCTGGAAGCGGTGTCGGACGAGCGCTGCAATCCGTTTTCGGCTAATCGCAACGGCATCAATATCGGCGAGGCCGCGGTGCTGTTCGTGATGAGCAGACAACCGGGCGACGGCCCGGCCATCGCCCTGCTCGGTGCCGGGGCCAGCTCCGACGCGCACCATATTTCCGCGCCTGAACCGAGCGGTCGCGGCGCCCTGCAAGCGATGCAGAAAGCCTTGAACCGTGCCCAGCTGCACGCTGCACAAATCGACTATCTGAACCTGCACGGCACCGCCACCCAACACAACGACGCCATGGAAAGTCTGGCGGTCGCGGCGTTGTTTCCCGAAGGCGTGGCGTGTTCGTCGAGCAAACCGATGAGCGGCCATACCCTCGGCGCTGCCGGCGCGCTGGAAGCCGCGTTCTGCTGGTTGAGCCTCAGCGCCGACAATCCCGCTCACGTTTTGCCACCGCACGTCTGGGACGGCCAGGCCGACCCGGCGCTGCCGCCTCTGAAGTGGGTGACCGCAAACGAACGCCTGACGTCCATTGCACCCCGCTACCTGATGAGCAACTCGTTTGCCTTCGGCGGCAACAACGTCAGCCTGATTATCGGAGACGCCCCATGATTGACTGGCCGCTCGCCGAGCTGCTGCCCCATGCGGGCGACATGATCCTGATCGACAGCATCACAAGCTTTGACGACGAGCAGATTTACACCCGCCTCACGGTCAAGCCCGATGGCTTGTTCAATCTGCCCGACGGCAGCCTGCCGGCCTGGGTCGGCATCGAGCTGATGGCGCAAAGCGTCGCCGCGTTTGCCGGTTGCCACGCGCGGCAGAAAGGCAACCCGGTGGAGCTGGGCTTTCTGCTCGGCACACGCAAGTTCGAGTGCAACGTCGACGCGTTTCCAGCGGGGAGCGAATTGACCATTCATGGCATTCGCTCGCTGGAAGATGACAATGGCATGGGCGTTTTCGAATGCCATATCAGCGCACCCGGCATCGAAGCGACTGCCCGATTGAATGTGTTTCGGCCGCCGCAAGCGGCTGCTTATCTTGTACAAAAAAAGGAGTCGAACGATGACTGAATCCGTATTGGTCACCGGCTCCAGCCGTGGCATTGGCCGCGCTATTGCCCTGCGTCTGGCGCAGGCCGGGCACGATATCGTCCTGCATTGCCGCAGCGGCATGGCCGAAGCACAAGCCGTGCAGGCTGAAATCGAAGCGTTGGGCCGCAAGGCGCGGATTCTGCAATTCGACGTCGCCGAGCGCGAAACCTGCAAAGCCATTCTCGAAGCCGACGTCGAAACTCACGGTGCCTATTACGGCGTGGTGTTGAATGCCGGGCTGACCCGTGACGGCGCATTCCCCGCCCTGAGTGACGACGATTGGGACGTGGTTTTGCGCACCAACCTCGACGGTTTCTACAACGTCCTGCACCCGGTGATGATGCCGATGATCCGCCGCCGCGCCGCCGGTCGCATTGTTTGCATCACTTCGGTGTCGGGGCTGATCGGCAACCGTGGCCAGGTCAACTACAGCGCCTCGAAAGCCGGCGTGATCGGCGCCGCGAAGGCATTGGCGATTGAACTGGGCAAGCGCAAAATCACCGTGAACTGCGTCGCGCCGGGCCTGATCGACACGGCGATGCTCGACGACAACGTGCCGGTGGAAGAACTGATGAAAATGATCCCCGCGCAGCGCATGGGCACCCCTGAAGAGGTGGCCGGTGCGGTGAATTTCCTGATGTCGGCGGAAGCCTCGTACATCACCCGCCAGGTTCTGGCGGTCAACGGAGGCTTGTGCTGATGAAGCGCGTCGTCGTCACCGGCATGGCCGGCATCACCTCGCTGGGCAGCGACTGGGCAACCATCGCCGGCAACTTCGCGGCCAACCGCAGCGGCATCCGCCGGATGGACGAGTGGGATCGTTTCAGCGAACTCAACACCCGCCTGGCTGGGCCTATCGATGATTTCGTCGTCCCCGCGCACTGGACACGCAAACAACTGCGCAGCATGGGCCGGGTTTCACGGCTAGCGGTCGGTGCCGCAGAAAAAGCCTTGGCTGACGCCGGTCTGCTGGGCGACGAATCGATCAGGGACGGGCGCATGGGCGTGGCCTGCGGCTCGTCCACCGGCAGTACCGACGAAATCAAAGCGTTCGGCAACATGTTGCTCAATTCGGTGGCCGAGGGGCTGAACGCCAACTCCTATGTGCGGATGATGCCGCACACCACCGCCGCCAACATCAGCATCTTCTTCGGCCTCACCGGGCGTTTGATCCCGACGTCCAGCGCCTGTACCAGCGGCAGCCAGGGCATCGGTTACGCCTACGAGGCAATCAAGTTCGGTCGCCTGCCGCTGATGCTCGCCGGCGGCGCCGAAGAACTCTGCCCGACCGAAGCCATGGTCTTCGACGCGCTGTACGCCACCAGCCTGAAAAACGATGCCCCGCAAACCAGTCCGCGCCCTTACGACAAGGGCCGCGACGGCCTGGTCATTGGTGAAGGCGGCGGCATGCTGGTCCTCGAAGAACTGGAGCATGCTCTCGCGCGCGGCGCGCGCATCCACGCCGAGCTCGTCGGTTTCGGCAGCAACGCCGACGGCCAGCACACCACCCGCCCGGAGCAGGTGACCATGCGCCGCGCCATGGAACTGGCGCTGGAAGACGCCGGACTGACACCGGACGCCATCGGCTATGTCAACGGCCACGGCACTGCGACAGAACAGGGCGACATTGCCGAAACACTGGCGACCAGCAGCCTGTTCGGTGAACGCATGCCGATCAGCTCGCAGAAGAGCTTCCTCGGCCATACGCTCGGCGCCTGCGGGGCGCTGGAGTCGTGGTTCAGCATCGAGATGATGAATCGCGACCAGTATGTGCACACGTTCAACCTCGAGGAAGTCGATCCGCACTGCGGCAAGCTCGACTATCTGCGCGGCGAATTCCGCCAGATGCACCATGACTACGTGATGAACAACAACTTCGCTTTTGGTGGGGTCAACACCTCGTTGATTTTCCGCCGCTGGTCACAACCGAATTAATCCAGGTCAAGGAGACCTCCATGCACTTCAAGAAACTTGCTATCACCACCCTGCTGCTCTGCGCCTTGCCTGCGGTCAGCCAGGCCCGTGACACGGCGGTTTACCTGCCATTCGACAAAGCCGTCGCCGAAGCCACCCGCTCCGGCAAAATCGATGGCAGCGTGAAGTTCTATCTGGCCGGCAACCCCCCGGCCGGCAAAGTCAGCGTCATCAGCCCCGGCGCCGTGACCAACAAGAAGACCAACGCCTTCAACAAGTCCGATGCAGAAGCCTGCGAATGGGTTGCACAGTCGGCCATCATCAGCCTGCACCAGGCCGCGAAAAGCGCCGGCGCCAATGCCGTGACCAACATCGTCAGCTTCTACAAGAGCAACGAGCGCAAGGATGCGCAGACCTACGAATGCCACGCCGGCGCGATCATGGCGGGTGTTGCGTTGAAGGGTGACCTGGCGAAGGTTCAGTAAACGCCAGAAACGACAAAGGGCGCCTTTGGGCGCCCTTTCACAAACAGGTTGGCTTGTCATGGCCGATTACCTGTCTGGCTCTGCGATGGCTGGTTACCCAGGATCCTCAGAGTCTCACAAGCCCCTTACGGGAACCCCCACAGTATTGCCTGAATTGGATTGCCGGACAACGGCTGGCGTTTGGCCTTGCCGCGCCACCCCTGCTGCCATTACAGCCCAAGCGCGAGTCTAACGGCGGCTTTGACCGCAGAAAACTCGTCTATTGCAAGATGTGAAATCAGGTAAACGCACCGTCCTTCTCGATCCTTGCTTTTTATACGGTCAAGCCGAGAAAGGCTAACTGTCGCCACCATGTCGCACTTTGCCCAGCATGTGGGGCTGGCGCCCTGCAGATGACTTGCGAGTTCAAGGTGGTGACCAAGCATGATATCGGGCGCCGTAGTACTCAGTGGCACGACGGTTACCAACAAGCTGTTAGTCCTGTGTTTACGTATGACAACTACGGGTCTGATCTTGACCATCTCAGGGACTTCATACCCCCTAAAATCACAAATCAGCACACTGCCCTCCTTGGGCTGGTAACGAAGTGGCATCCGTTGCGCTCACTGAAAAGAACCGATTTTGCGCAAAAAACGGAGTTTTCACTAAGGCTGTTCCGTTACTGAAAATGTAAGTTTCGCTACTGACTTCAACCTGCAACCTGAACACGCAGCATCTACACTCCCTCAAACCACATCAGCACCATGCCTGCCCGCGCTTCTCTTTCACCGTCAAGGAGATGACCATGCAAGTGAAAGCCCTGATTGCCGCCACGCTTTTCGCTCTGCTGCCGAGCGCCAGCCACGCCACCAACCTCATGTATATGCCGTTCGAAACCGTGCTGTCGGATGCCATTCGCGCAGGTCGGCTGGATGGCAGTGTGAGGTTTTATCTGGTCGGCAACGGGCCGCAGGGCACTCAGCAGTTGTTGCGCCGTGGTGTGATCAGTGATCTGAGCACCAATGGTTTCAACAAGAGCGATCACGATTCCTGCGAATGGGTGCTGCAGTCGAATCTGATCAAGTTGCAGGCCGATGCCAAGCGGGTCGGGGCGAATGCGGTGGTCAATATCGTCAGTTACTACGACCAGCATGTGCGCAAGGATTTGAATACGTACGAGTGCCGGGCAGGGATTTTTGTCACGCGGGTGGCGTTGAAGGGGGATCTGGTGCGGTTGCCATAACGGCAAGATCAAAAGATCGCAGCCTGCGGCAGCTCCTACAGGGATCAATGCAGGAGCTTCCGAAGGCTGCGATCTGTTAGGCGGACTCGACCTTGCGCGTGAGCAGGTCAACAAACGCCTTTGCCATCGGCGATTTCTGATCCTTGCGCTGTACCAGCCACACTGCAGACACCGCCTCCGGATCGAGCAACGGTCGATAGACCACGCCATCGATGCGCATCCGCTGGTAGGACGCCGGCAGCACCGATACTCCCAGCCCCGCTGCGACCAGACCGATGATGGTCATCGCCTCCCCAGCCTCTTGCGCGAAGTGCGGGCTGAACCCGGCATCCCGCGCCAGGCTGAGCAATTGCGCATACAACCCGCTGCCGTAACTGCGCGGAAAGAACACGAACGGCTCCAGCGCCAGCGCCGAGAGGAACAGCCCTTCTTCACTGCCCTGCGCCAGCGGATGCTTGGAACCGAGCACCGCGACCAGCGGCTCACGCATCAACTCGACCACGCTCAGCGAATCCGGCAACCCCAGCGGGCGCATGATCCCCACCTCGATCGACTGATCCACTAACGCATCTGCGACCATCGTGCTGCTCATCTCGCGCAAGTTGAGGTGCACCGCCGGGAAGCGCTGACGAAAGGCAAAGATCGCCTGCGGAATCGTCGAGTTGAACGGCGCTGACGAGGTAAAACCAATCTTCAACTCGCCCAATTCCCCCAACTGCGCACGTCGCGCGACGTCCGCCGCTTTATCGACCTGCGCCAGCACCAGCCGTGCTTCTTCGAGAAACAAGCGACCGGCCTCGCTCAGCTCGACCCGACGGTTGGTCCGCTCGAACAGTCGCGCGCCGACTTCCTGTTCCAGCGCCTGAATCTGCTGGCTCAGCGGCGGCTGGGAGATACCCAGCACCTGTGCGGCGCGGCCGAAATGCAGTTCTTCGGCGACGGCGATGAAGTAGCGCAGATGACGAAATTCCATGGATATCCCATTAGGTCGTAAAAGCTATCAAACAGGTCGAACAATATATTGGATAGAAACATTAGCCAGCTATATGATTTTTTCATTGCCTGCCTGGCCGTGCCCTCCGAGGTCTGAAGTGAAAACTGCTGTTGCGCCCTTAGCCCATGAAGTCCCGCCCGCTGCGGCGGACGATGTCGTCGCCGAGCTGCAAGAAATCTACATCGAAAAAGGCACACCGATGTTCATGCGCACGGTACTGGCGCTGTTCAGCGGCGGCTTCGCGACGTTTGCCTTGCTGTACTGCGTGCAGCCGATGATGCCGCTGTTGTCCCACGAGTACGGAATCAACGCGGCGCAAAGCAGCCTGATCCTCTCGGTAGCCACCGGCATGCTCGCCATCGGCCTGCTGATCACCGGGCCGATTTCCGATCGGGTCGGGCGCAAACCGGTGATGGTGACCGCGCTGTTCGCGGCGGCGCTGTGCACCATGGCCAGTGCAATGATGCCGAGTTGGGAAGGTGTGCTGATCATGCGCGCGCTGATCGGGCTGTCGCTGAGCGGACTGGCGGCGGTGGCAATGACGTATCTGAGTGAAGAAATTCATCCGCAACACATCGGCCTGGCGATGGGTTTGTACATCGGCGGCAACGCGATTGGCGGGATGAGCGGGAGGTTGATCACCGGTGTGTTGATCGACTTCGTCAGCTGGCACACGGCGATGCTGGTGATCGGTGGCCTGGCGATGATTGCCGCGGCGGTGTTCTGGAAGATCCTCCCGGAATCACGCAACTTCCGCTCGCGTTCGCTGCACCCGCGTAGCTTGCTCGACGGCTTCACCATGCACTTTCGCGATGCCGGTTTACCGCTGCTGTTTCTTGAAGCGTTCGTGCTGATGGGCGCGTTTGTCACGCTGTTCAACTACATCGGCTATCGCTTGCTCGCGGCGCCGTACAACCTCGATCAGGTGTTCGTGGGCTTGCTGTCGGTGGTTTACCTGTCGGGTATCTACAGTTCGGCGAAGATTGGTTCACTGGCGGACAAGCTGGGACGACGCAAGGTGCTGTGGGCGACCATTGCGCTGATGTTCGCCGGCCTTGCGCTGACGATGTTTACGCCGCTGCTGCTGGTGATTGTCGGCATGCTGATTTTCACCTTTGGCTTCTTTGGCGCGCATTCGGTGGCGAGTAGCTGGATCGGTCGTCGCGCGACCAAGGCCAAGGGGCAGGCGTCGTCGTTGTATCTGTTCAGCTATTACGCAGGGTCGAGCATCGCCGGGACGGCGGGCGGGGTGTTCTGGCATCTCGGCGGGTGGAATGGCATAGGCCTGTTTATTGGTGCGCTGTTGCTGATCGCGCTGCTGGTCGCATTGAAGCTGGCGAAGTTGCCGCCGCTGCAGAGTGTCAAAGCCTGACACAAAAACCCTGTAGGAGTGAGCCTGCTCGCGATAGCGGTGAGTCAGTCGCTGAACGTACTGGCTGACACACCGCTATCGCGAGCAGGCTCACTCCTACAATTGATCTGTGTCCGACATTGAATCGTGCAAACAAAAACGCCCGGCATTTAGCCGGGCGTTTTTTATGGTGTGGCGATCACTCGTGATACTGCGCCGACAACTCATGCACCGCACGCAAAAACGCACCCGCATGCTCCGGATCAACCTCAGGTGTGATGCCATGGCCGAGGTTGAACACGTGACCGCTGCCCTTGCCATAACTTGCCAGAATGCGCCCGACTTCGGTGCGGATCGCTTCCGGTTTTGCGTAAAGCACGGTCGGATCCATGTTGCCCTGCAGGGCAACCTTGTCGCCGACACGGGCGCGGGCGTTGCCGATGTCGCAGGTCCAGTCCAGGCCCAATGCGTCGGCACCAGCCTCGGCGATGCTTTCCAGCCACAGGCCGCCGTTCTTGGTGAAGAGGATCACCGGCACTTTGCGACCGTCGTGCTCGCGGATCAGGCCGCTGACGATTTTCTTCATGTAGGCCAGCGAGAACTCCTGGTACGCCGCCGCCGACAGGTTACCGCCCCAAGTGTCGAAGATCTGCACGGCTTGCGCGCCGGCCATGATCTGGCCGTTGAGGTATGAGGTCACCGACTGCGCCAGTTTATCCAGCAGCAGGTGCATGGCCTGCGGGTTGTCGTAGAGCATGGCTTTGGTCTTGCGGAAGTCTTTCGACGAGCCGCCTTCGACCATGTAGGTCGCCAAGGTCCACGGGCTGCCGGAGAAGCCGATCAGCGGCACACGACCGTTCAGCTCGCGACGGATGGTGCTCACCGCGTCCATCACGTAGCCGAGGTCTTTGTGTGGATCAGGGATCGGCAGGGCTTCGATATCAGCAAGGGTGCTGACGACTTTCTTGAAGCGCGGGCCTTCACCGGTCTCGAAGTACAGGCCTTGGCCCATGGCGTCGGGGATGGTGAGGATGTCGGAAAACAGGATCGCCGCGTCCAATTGTGGATAGCGGTCGAGCGGTTGCATCGTGACTTCGCAGGCGAATTCCGGATTCATGCACAGGCTCATGAAATCACCGGCCTGGGCGCGGCTGGCGCGGTATTCCGGCAGGTAGCGGCCGGCCTGGCGCATCATCCACACCGGGGTGACGTCAACGGGTTGCTTGAGCAGGGCGCGGAGGAAACGGTCGTTCTTCAGGGCAGTCATGTCGGCATCCGGAAAAAAAGTGCGGGCATTTTCTCAGAGCGCGACGCAAAAGGCACGGATGCAGGTCAGCCTTTTGTCTATCGGGTCAATTTATTGCGTTGGAATGCAGATTTTGCAGCACCCAAAAACAACTGTAGGAGTGAGCCTGCTCGCGATAGCGGAGTATCAGTCAATGCATCAGGTGACTGATCTACCGCCATCGCGAGCAGGCTCACTCCTACAAAGTATTGCGTTGTTTTTTAGACGCCCAGGTAATCGAGGATCCCTTCGGCAGCATTGCGGCCTTCGAAGATGGCCGTCACCACCAGGTCGGAACCGCGCACCATGTCGCCACCGGCGAAGATTTTCGGGTTGCTGGTCTGGTGCTTGTACTGACCTTGCTCAGGCGCAACGACGCGGCCCTGGCTGTCGGTCTGGATCTCGAACTGTTCGAACCACGGCGCCGGGCTCGGGCGGAAACCGAAAGCGATAACCACGGCGTCGGCCGGGATGATCTCTTCGGAGCCCGGGATCGGCTCGGGGCTGCGACGGCCACGGGCGTCCGGTTCGCCGAGACGGGTCTCGACCACTTTGACGCCTTCAACCTTGTCTTCGCCGACGATGGCGATCGGCTGGCGGTTGTAGAGGAATTTCACGCCTTCTTCCTTGGCGTTCTTCACCTCTTTGCGCGAGCCGGGCATGTTCGCTTCGTCACGACGATAAGCGCAGGTCACCGACTTGGCGCCCTGACGGATCGACGTGCGGTTGCAGTCCATCGCCGTGTCGCCGCCACCAAGGACCACGACCTTCTTGCCTTTCATGTCGACGAAATCTTCCGGCGACTTTTCAAAGCCCAGGTTGCGATTGACGTTGGCGATCAGGAAATCCAGTGCGTCATAAACGCCCGGCAGATCCTCACCGGCAAAGCCGCCCTTCATGTAGGTGTAGGTGCCCATGCCCATGAACACTGCATCGTATTCGGCGAGCAGTTGCTCCATGGTCACGTCTTTGCCGACTTCGGTGTTCAGGCGGAACTCGATGCCCATGCCGGTGAAGACTTCGCGACGATTGCTCAGCACGGTCTTTTCCAGCTTGAACTCGGGGATGCCAAAGGTCAGCAAGCCACCGATTTCCGGGTTCTTGTCGAACACCACCGGGGTCACGCCACCACGCACCAGCACGTCGGCACAACCGAGACCCGCCGGACCTGCACCGATGATCGCGACACGTTTGCCGGTCGGCTTGACCTTGGACATGTCCGGGCGCCAGCCCATGGCGAATGCGGTGTCGGTGATGTACTTCTCGACCGAACCGATGGTCACCGCGCCGAAACCGTCGTTAAGGGTGCAGGCACCCTCGCACAGACGATCCTGCGGGCACACCCGGCCGCAGACTTCCGGCAGGGTGTTGGTCTGGTGCGACAGCTCGGCGGCCTGAAGGATGTTGCCTTCGGCCACCAATTTGAGCCAGTTGGGAATGAAGTTGTGCACCGGGCACTTCCATTCGCAATACGGGTTGCCGCAACCCAGGCAGCGGTGGGCCTGATCGGCCGACTGCTGGGGTTTGAACGGTTCGTAGATTTCGACGAACTCTTTCTTGCGTTGACGCAACAGTTTCTTCTTCGGATCTTTGCGCCCGACATCGATGAACTGGAAGTCGTTATTCAGACGTTCAGCCATTGTTAAAACCTCATCAAACTCTTCAGGCGCATATCACTGCGGGTTGGCACGAGTGCTGGAAAGCAACGACTTCAGGTTGGCAGCCTTGGGCTTGACCAGCCAGAAACGGCGCAGGTAGTCATCGAGGTTTTCGGCGAGTTCACGACCCCACTCGCTGTCGGTTTCCGCGACGTACTCGTTCAGCACGTTTTGCAGGTGGCTGCGATAGGCTTCCATCGCCTCGCCGCTGATCCGCTGGATTTCCACCAGTTCGTGGTTGACCCGGTCAACGAAGGTGTTGTCCTGATCGAGCACGTAGGCGAAACCACCGGTCATGCCAGAGCCGAAGTTGTAACCGGTCTTGCCCAGAACGCAGACAAAACCACCGGTCATGTACTCACAGCAGTGATCGCCAGTGCCTTCCACAACCGTGTGGGCACCGGAGTTACGCACGGCGAAACGCTCGCCTGCGGTGCCAGCAGCAAACAGCTTGCCGCCGGTGGCGCCATACAGGCAGGTGTTGCCGATGATGGCGCTTTCCTGAGTTTTGTAAACGCTACCCTTTGGCGGCACGATGGTCAGTTTGCCACCGGTCATGCCTTTGCCGACGTAGTCGTTGGCGTCGCCTTCGAGGTACATGTTCAGGCCGCCGGCGTTCCACACACCGAAGCTCTGACCGGCAGTGCCCTTGAAGCGGAAGGTGATCGGCGCTTTCGCCATCCCCTGGTTGCCGTGCTTGCGCGCGATTTCGCCGGAGATCCGCGCGCCGATCGAACGGTCGCAGTTGCAGATGTCCAGGTCGAACTCGGCGCCGCTCATGTCGTTGATCGCCGACGAAGCCATCTCGACCATTTTCTCGGCCAGCAGGCCTTTGTCGAACGGCGGGTTGCGCTCAACGCCGCAGAACTGTGGCTTGTCCGCCGGAATGTGATCGCTGCCCAACAGCGGCGTCAGGTCCAGGTGGTTTTGCTTGGCGGTCTGGCCTTCGAGGATTTCCAGCAGATCGGTACGACCGATAAGCTCTTCGAGGGAGCGCACGCCGAGCTTTGCCAGCCACTCACGGGTTTCTTCGGCGACGTAGGTGAAGAAGTTCACCACCATGTCGACGGTACCGATGTAGTGGTCCTTGCGCAGCTTCTCGTTCTGCGTCGCAACGCCGGTGGCGCAGTTGTTCAGGTGGCAGATACGCAGGTATTTGCAGCCCAGCGCGATCATTGGCGCAGTACCGAAGCCGAAGCTTTCGGCGCCAAGGATCGCCGCCTTGATCACGTCGAGGCCGGTTTTCAGGCCGCCGTCGGTCTGCACCCGGACTTTGCCGCGCAGGTCGTTGCCGCGCAGGGTCTGGTGAGTTTCGGCGAGGCCGAGTTCCCACGGTGCGCCGGCGTATTTGATCGAGGTCAGCGGCGATGCACCGGTGCCACCGTCGTAGCCGGAGATGGTGATCAAGTCCGCATAGGCCTTGGCCACACCGGCGGCGATGGTGCCGACGCCCGCTTCAGCTACCAGCTTCACGGAAACCAGTGCTTTCGGGTTGACTTGTTTCAGGTCGAAAATCAGCTGCGACAAGTCTTCGATCGAGTAGATATCGTGATGCGGCGGTGGCGAAATCAGCGTTACGCCCGGCACTGCGTAACGCAGCTTGGCGATCAAACCGTTGACTTTACCGCCAGGCAGTTGCCCGCCCTCGCCCGGCTTGGCGCCTTGCGCGACCTTGATCTGCAGCACTTCGGCGTTGACCAGGTATTCCGGCGTTACCCCGAAACGGCCAGTGGCAACCTGCTTGATTTTCGAGCTCTTGATGGTGCCGTAACGTGCTGGATCCTCTCCACCTTCGCCGGAGTTGGAACGCGCACCGAGGCGGTTCATGGCTTCGGCCAGGGCTTCGTGAGCTTCCGGCGACAGTGCGCCCAGCGAGATACCGGCGGAGTCGAAGCGCTTGAGCACCGATTCCAGCGGTTCGATTTCACTGATGTCCAGCGGCGTGTCGAGGGTCTTGACCTTGAACAGGTCGCGGATCATCGACACCGGACGGTTGTCCACCAGCGAGGTGTATTCCTTGAACTTGGCGTAGTCGCCCTGCTGCACGGCGGCTTGCAGGGTGTTGACCACGTCCGGGTTGTACGCGTGATATTCGCCGCCGTGGACGAACTTCAGCAGACCGCCCTGCTGGATCGGCTTGCGCGGACTCCAGGCTTCGCTGGCCAGTGCTTTCTGCTCGGCTTCGATGTCGACGAAACGCGCACCCTTGATGCGGCTTGGTACGCCACGGAAGCTCAGGTCGCAGACTTCTTCGGACAGGCCGATGGCTTCGAACAACTGCGCACCGCGGTACGACGCGATGGTCGAAATGCCCATCTTCGACAGAATTTTCAGCAGACCTTTGGTGATGCCTTTGCGGTAGTTCTTGAACACCTCGTAGAGGTCGCCCAGCACTTCACCGGTACGGATCAGGTCACCCAGCACTTCGTACGCGAGGAACGGATAAACCGCCGAGGCACCGAAACCGATCAGCACCGCAAAGTGATGCGGGTCGCGAGCGGTCGCGGTTTCAACGAGGATGTTGGAATCGCAACGCAGGCCTTTTTCGGTCAGACGGTGGTGCACGGCACCGGTCGCCAGGGATGCGTGGATCGGCAGCTTGCCCGGGGCGATATGGCGGTCGCTCAGGACGATCTGGGTCCGCCCGGCGCGCACGGCTTCTTCAGCCTGATCGGCGACATTGCGGATTGCCGCTTCGAGGCCGACGCTTTCGTCGTAGTTGAGGTCGATGATCGCCCGTTCGAAACCCGGACGGTCGAGGTTCATCAACGAGCGCCACTTGGCCGGGGAAATGACCGGCGAGCTGAGGATCACGCGCGAGGCGTGTTCCGGCGACTCCTGGAAAATGTTGCGCTCGGCACCGAGGCAGATTTCCAGCGACATCACGATCGCTTCACGCAGCGGGTCGATCGGCGGGTTGGTGACCTGCGCGAACTGCTGGCGGAAATAGTCGTACGGCGTGCGCACACGTTGGGATAGCACGGCCATCGGCGTGTCGTCGCCCATCGAGCCAACGGCTTCGTAGCCTTGTTCGCCGAGCGGACGCAGGACCTGGTCGCGCTCTTCGAACGTGACTTGGTACATCTTCATGTATTGCTTGAGCTGATCGACGTCGTAAAAAGCCGAACCGTGGTCGTTGTCTTCCATGGTCGCCTGAATGCGCAGGGCGTTCTTGCGCAACCATTGCTTGTACGGATGACGGGATTTCAGACGGTTGTCGATCGCATCGGTGTCGAGGATCTGCCCGGTTTCGGTGTCCACGGCGAAGATCTGGCCAGGGCCGACACGGCCTTTGGCAATCACGTCTTCAGGCTTGTAGTCCCACACGCCGATTTCCGAGGCGAGGGTGATGAAGCCGTTGGTGGTGGTGACCCAGCGCGCCGGGCGCAGACCGTTACGGTCGAGCAGGCACACCGCGTAACGACCGTCGGTCATCACCACGCCGGCCGGGCCGTCCCACGGCTCCATGTGCATCGAGTTGTACTCGTAGAACGCACGCAGATCCGGGTCCATGGTTTCGACGTTCTGCCACGCTGGCGGAATGATCATCCGCACGCCACGGAACAGGTCGATGCCGCCGGTGACCATCAGCTCGAGCATGTTGTCCATGCTCGAGGAGTCGGAACCGACACGGTTGACCAGCGGGCCGAGCTCTTCCAGATCCATCAGATCATTGCTGAACTTGGTCCGACGGGCCTGCGCCCAGTTACGGTTACCAGTGATGGTGTTGATCTCGCCGTTGTGGGCGAGGAAGCGGAATGGCTGGGCCAGCGGCCATTTCGGCAGGGTGTTGGTGGAGAAGCGCTGGTGGAACACGCAGATTGCGGTTTGCAGGCGCTCGTCGCTCAGGTCTGGATAAAACGCGGCCAGATCGGCCGGCATCATCAGGCCTTTATAGATGATGGTCTTGTGCGAAAAGCTGCAGATGTAGTGGTCGGAATCGACGGCGTTGGCCACCGACGAACGACGACGCGCACTGAACAGCTTCACGGCCATGTCCTGATCACTCAGGCCTTCGCCGCCGATGTACACCTGCTCGATCTGCGGCAGGCGCTCAAGGGCCAGGCGGCCGAGGACGCTGGTGTCGATGGGCACTTTGCGCCAGCCGATCAGTTGCAGACCTTCAGCGAGGATCTCGCGGTTCATGTTTTCGCGAGCGGCTTCGGCCTTGACCGGGTCCTGGTTGAAGAAAACCATGCCCACCGCATATTGCTTGGGCAGCTCGACGCTGAAGGTTTCCTGGGCAATGGCACGCAGGAACGCATCAGGCTTCTGAATCAGCAGACCGCAACCGTCACCGGTCTTGCCGTCGGCATTAATCCCACCGCGGTGGGTCATGCAGGTCAGGGCCTCGATGGCCGTTGTCAAAAGGGTATGACTGGGTTCGCCCTGCATATGGGCTATCAGGCCGAAACCGCAGTTATCCTTGAATTCATCTGGTTGGTACAGACCTGCTTTCATAGACACTTTCTCACCAGGCTGCCTCTTTTCGAGGCAAATTTCTTTTCAATTCAACCACTTGCATCCCGCGCCGAACGTACGCCAGCTTAGCAGGGGCAAAAGGGTGGTCATTGTACACAGCGACACAGAGGCTCACAAATTTGACGACGAAATGTCGCAAATTCATGTCGCATTTGTGAAAGGTTTAAAGCGATCTGCTGTGCTAGTCAAAACTTTTTTAATTCTGACTGCAACGACTCAAAGACTACTGTGACGCAGACACCACAAGGCACGCGGCCTGTGAAGGCGGCGCGCACTCGTAGAAATTTTGAGGTGCTTGGAGAGGCGGCCTGGGTAAGGTCGCCGAATCTTCAGCGAGTTGTTGCCAGTTCCTGTTGGACGCTGGCGACAGTGCGAGGCCAAGGTTTACCAGCCTGAACCTTCGCTGGCAAGGCCTTGATGGCAGAAACGGCTGCATCACGATTGGCGAAGTTGCCGTAGGTGATCACGTAAAGCGGCTTGCCGTTGAGGACTTTCTTGAAATAACGGTACTCGCCGCCCTGCTCCTTGACGAAGTTTTGCGCGGCAGTTTCCGAACTGGTGCCGAGGATCTGCACCACATAGTTACCGGTCGGCTGACCGGCGTACCAACTGCCACCGGCGGCCTTGGCAACGGTGACCGGCTTCTCGGCCGGTTTGGCCGCAGCAACTGGCTTGGCTGGCGCTGGAGCAGGTTTTGCCGCTGGCGCTGCCGGAGCAGGCTTGGCGGTGGCAACCTGAGTTGGCGCTGGAGCGGGTTTGGCCGCCGGGACTGGCACCGGTGTCGGTGCAGGACCGGCCGGAACGCCTGCTGGTGGCGCGGAAGTGGTTACGGTAGGCGGTGTAGCGCTGGAGCCTTCCAACGGCACGCCGTCGTCGCCTTCAGTGATGCCACCAGCCTCTTCAGCCAGCGGACCACGCATGACCGGTTGCGAGTTACCGACCAGCGGCAACGGCATCGGCTGCGTGTTACCGGCGAATTCGACGGATGGATTTGCGCCATTGGCAGCGCCCTGGCCCAACGGCAACTGTGCCTGTTCATTGGCCGGAGCACCGGTGGTCGGCGCCTTGCTGCGACCTGGCATCAACCAGGCGGCGGCGACCGCGACCACGACGACGGCGGAAATCGCCAATACGTGTTTCTTCGGCATGTTGAACCCCATACTTGGACGCTTCACCGCAGAGCGGCTGGCAATCATGACTTCGATCAGTGCATCGCGAGCAACCTGGTTGATGTTGCCAGGCCAACCCTCGGAGCTTTCGTGAATATCAGAGATCTGATCCGCGGTGAAAAGTTCGACACCACGGCCCGCACCTTCGAGCCGCTGGTCGAGATACTCGCGGGTCTCTTCTTCGGTGTACGGCTGCAACTCGATGACGTGGAAGCGCTCTTCCTCGAGGTGCAAGGCCTCGAGTTGCGCGATCAGCGACGACTCGCCGAACAGGAACACGTGCGGGCGACCTTCCGGTGCACCGGCACCCAGCGCCATCAGCGCTTCAAGCGCGGATTCGTCGAGCTGCTCGGCGTCATCCACCAGCAGATAGACCTCCTGGCCGGTCAGCGCCAGTTGTACCACTTGCGCCAGAATCGCACCGACGTCGGCCTGAGCCACATCCAGCGCCTGAGCGACCTGACGCAGCACGCCAGCGGCATCGCCAGCGCCGCGGGCGGAAACCACCACGCTCTGCACCGACTGCTTGTTGGTACTGGCCACCAAGGCCTGACGCAGCAGAGTCTTGCCGCTGCCTTGCGGACCGGTAACCACCAACAGCAACTGGCTGTAACGCGCCAGGTGATGCAACTGCCCCAGCACCGGTTTGCGCTGGGCCGGGAAGAATTTGAAGCCCGGCACGCGCGGCGCGAACGGGTCGTGACTTAACTGGAAATGGCCGAGGAACGCCTCGTCGGCATGCAAACTAGTCATCGGAATCTTATTAACCTTTAAGCTGAGCCAGGGCGCGGTAATCCGCTCCCAGCGTGGCCTGTAGAACCTCTTTCGGATAATCGTCGGTCACCACCGCTTCGCCCATCCGGCGCAGCAGCACCAGGCGCAGACGACCGTCGATCACTTTTTTATCAATTGCCATATGTTCGAGAAAGTCGGCTTCGGTCATTTCCTCAGGCGGAATCACCGGCAGGCCGGCGCGCAGGAACAGACGGATGCCGCGATCACGTTCTTCAAAGCTGATCCAGCCCAGACGCGCGGACATTTCCAGCGCCATCACGGTGCCCGCCGCGACCGCCTCACCATGCAGCCAGACACCATAGCCCATGTGGGTTTCGATGGCGTGGCCGAAGGTGTGGCCGAGGTTGAGCGTGGCGCGCACGCCGGTTTCCTTTTCATCGGCGCCGACCACCGCCGCCTTGGCCGCGCAGGAGCGCTGGATGGCATAGGTCAGGGCTTTTTGATCCAGTGCGCGCAGGGCGTCGACGTTGTCTTCGAGCCAGGTCAGGAACGGCTCGTCACAGATCAGCCCGTACTTGATGACTTCTGCCAGGCCTGCGGACAGCTCGCGTTCTGGCAGGGTTTTCAGGGACGCGGTATCGATCAGCACCACGTTCGGCTGATAGAACGCGCCGACCATGTTCTTGCCCAGCGGATGGTTGATACCGGTCTTGCCGCCCACCGACGAATCGACCTGGGACAACAATGTCGTAGGAATCTGGATGAAATCGACACCGCGCTGGTAACAGGCCGCGGCGAAGCCGGCCATGTCGCCGATCACACCGCCGCCAAGGGCGATCACGGTGGTGCGGCGGTCATGCCGGGCGGGCAGCAGACCGTCGAAGATCAGTTGCAGGGGTTCCCCGTTCTTGAAGGCTTCGCCGGCCGGCAAAACCACGGAGATCACCGAGAACTGCGCCAGGCTGCGGGTCAGACGTTCAAGATAGAGCGGCGCAACGGTCTCGTTGGAGATGATTGCCACCTGCCGCCCATGGATATGCGGCGCCAGCAGTTCAGGCTGATCCAACAAACCTTCGCCAATATGAATCGGGTAGCTGCGCTCGCCTAAATCGACCTTGAGTGTCTGCATGTGTCCCCACAGTGAAGATGGAAGCAGGCGTCCTGCCCTGAATTATTGGTTATCTGCGGCCTGTAGCGGGTATGACGTCGCTCGCACGCTAGCCGCCACAACCTCGCAGGGCTGTGACAGGACGCCGAGGATAGCGCATTTCGAGCGATGCTTTAACGGGGTGGAAGCTGTGCCAGACGATCGAGAATGTCGAGCACCACCATGCGCGGCGGCCGTTCGTCGGTTTCCACCACCAGATCGGCGATTTCCCGATAAAGCGGATCGCGGATCGCCAGCAGGTCACGCAGGGTTTTTTCTGGATTGGCGGTGCGCAGCAACGGCCGGTTGCGATCACGCGACGTGCGGCCGACCTGCTGTTCGACGGAGGCATGCAGATACACCACTCGCCCGCCCTCATGCAGGGCCTTGCGGTTGGCATCACGCATGACTGCGCCACCGCCGGTCGCCAGAACCACGCCGTCAAACGCGCAGAGCTCGGCGATCATCGCCTGCTCACGGTCACGAAAGCCCGGTTCACCTTCTTTATCGAAGATCCACGGAATGTTGGCGCCCGTGCGCAGTTCAATTTCCTTGTCGGAATCTTTGAACGGCAGGCGCAGCTCTTTGGCCAGCAGCCGGCCGATGGTGCTTTTTCCAGCGCCCATCGGTCCTACAAGAATCAAATTTCGCACAGAATCAATGACTCACAGCAATCGCCTGATTGTTCATGATACGCGGAGTGAGAAACACCAGCAGCTCGGATTTTTTCTCCGAAACCACATCACGCCGGAAAAGGCGGCCAAGATACGGCACATCGCCAAGAAATGGCACCTTATCTACAACCTTGCTTTGAGTATTTGAGAAAACACCGCCAATCACGATGGTTTCGCCGTCGTTCACCAAGACTTTGGCATTGACCTCGTTTTTCTTGATCGGCGGCACATCCTGCACTTTGTTCAGGTAATCCGGTTCGTCCTTGGTGACCTTGACCTCCATGATGATGCGGTTATCGGGGGTGATCTGCGGCGTGACTTCCAGAGACAACGAAGCCTCTTTGAACGACACCGAAGTGGCGCCGCTGGAGCTGGCTTCCTGATACGGTATCTCGGTGCCCTTGAGGATTTTCGCGGTTTCCTTGTCGGAGGTGACGACCTTTGGCTGCGAGACGATTTCGCCGTTGCCGGTTTTCTCCATGGCTGTCAGCTCCAGATCGAGCAAGACGTTGTCGGTAATGAAAGCGATGCCGATCCCCGAGGTGTTGTTGACGGTGCCCATGTCGACGAACGGTGAGTTGGTACTGGTACTGCCCGGCGTGCCGATGGTCGTCGAAGAACCGTTGCTGACCCCGGAGGTATTCCAGTTGCCCTTGTTCTGCACCGACCCGCCCCAACGCACACCCAGGCTCTTGTCGTAATCGACGTTGGCTTCGACGATGCGTGCCTCGATCATCACCTGGCGCACCGGAATATCCAGTTGCGCCACGATGCGCCGCAGTTCGTCGAGGCGATCCTGGGTCTGGTAGGCAATGATGTTGTTGGTCCGCTCATCGACAGTAATCGAGCCACGCTCGTCGATTTTCGCTTCGGCACTGGTCACCGACTGGAACAGTTTGGCGATGTCCGCCGCCTTGGCGTAATTGACCTGCAGCAGCTCACGACGCAACGGCGCCAGTTCGGCGATCTGCTTTTGCGATTCCAGTTCCTGGCGTTCGCGCGCGGCGATCTCATCGGCCGGTGCGACCAGCAGTACATTGCCGACCTTGCGCTTATCCAGCCCCTTGGTTTTCAGCACCAGATCCAGCGCCTGATCCCAAGGTACGTTCTGCAGACGCAGGGTAATGCCGCCCTGCACCGTATCGCTGGCGACAAGATTGAGGTTGGTGAAGTCGGCGATCAGTTGCAGCACCGAACGAACATCGATGTCCTGGAAATTCAGCGAAAGCTTCTCGCCGACATAGCTGTTGCGGTCGGCATTGCGCTTTTGCAGGTCGTCGACCGTCATCGGACGGATGCTGACGGTCAGCTTGTTGTCGGTCTGGAAGGTTGAGTATTCGTAGGTGCCGCTGGGCTCGACAGTAATAACCGTGCGATCACCGGTCACGGCGGCATTGACGAACTGCACCGGTGTGGCGAAATCCTTGACGTCGAGGCGCACTCGCAACTTTTCTGGCAACTGCGTACGGGCAAAGCCGAGAATGATCTTGCCGTCATGTTCCTGGATATCCGGGGCGATGGTCGGGTCGGACAGATCGATGACCACGTTACCCTCACCTGTCGTACCACGCTGAAAATCCACGCCGCGAATGGCCCGGCTTTTCGGCACAAATGCCTTGGCCGGTGCCGCCACAGGGCGTGGCGCAATGGCAGCAGGTCGTGGCGCGGCAACTGGCGCACCCTGCCCGACCGTCACGAACAGATTATTGCCCTCGACTCGCGTGTTGTAAGGCGCCAGCTGGGTGAGGCTGACGATCAGCCGCGTCCTGTCCCTGGCCTCGACTACCGTGGCAGTGCGCGCATTGCCGCTGCCCAGATCGAGGTTCTTGCTGGCCAACTGACTGGACACACCCGGCAAGTCGAGAGCGATCCGCGCCGGTGATTCGGTGGTGTAACCCTTGGGCTGGGGCGGTGCGCCGTCGAACGATAGTTTCAGCTCGACGCGATCACCCGGCAACGCCGCCACGTCCAGCGTTTTCAGGTTGGCCGCGAGTACCATCGGCGACATCAGCGCTATCCATAGCGAAAAACCGAAGGTTGAGAAAATCCTGTTCATTGTTCGACTTCCACTATGAGTGCTCTTTCAAAGGAATGGTGCGCGGGCGCTCCAGCCAGGCGCCTTCGCCGTCAGGAACGATTTCGACGACATCGACCTGGGTGGCGCTGATGGCGACGATGCGGCCATCGTTGCGCCCCAGGTAATCGCCGACTTTCAGCCGATGCACCCCGCCCGCCCCGCGCAACAGCGCAAAGGAGCCGGAAACATTGGAGATCGTGCCGACCATCTCGAACTGCTCGATATTGAAACCTTCGAGGTATTGCTTGACCCGGCTGGGGTCGGGTTTGACGTTGCGCGAGCCGTGCTGCCGCCCGGCCAGATCGGCACGCACCTGCCGCGAGAACGGACTGCGCAGATTGGCAGCGCTGTAGGTGAATGTGGGGTAAGACCGGAATGTCGGGGTTGGTTCAATCTTGCCGGCCGGACGCAGGCGTACTTCATTCAGGTAGGCGTCGAGGTCACTGAAATCGCTACTGCCTCCACAACCGCTCAGCGCCAGCAAGGCCACCGACAGGGCGAAATAACGAGTCGGGGTCATTTTTGCAGCCCCTTGTCGTTATAGCGGTAGGTCTTGGCGAGGATGCTCATGCGCAGCTTCGACCCGCCCTCGGGGTTGGCCGGCGCCAGCTCGAAGTCATGCAGGGTGACGATGCGCGGCAGCCCTGCGACGCCACTGACGAAAGTCGCCAGGTCGTGATAGGCACCGGTAACGGTGATCTGGATCGGCAGCTCGATGTAAAACTGCTGAGTGACCTCCGGCAACAGTTTGATTTCTTCAAACTCCAGGCCGCTACCCAGACCGGTGCGGGTGATGTCCTCCAGCAGCCCCGGCACCTCGGTGTCGCTAGGCAACTGCCGCAACAACACGCCGAAGGAGTTTTCCATCTCCTTCATCTGCTGGGTGTACAGCTCGAGATTGGCCGACAGACGCGCTTTGCTGGCGAACTGTTCCTTGAGCGCGGCCTCTTCTTCCCGTTTGGTTTCGAGCTGGTTTTCCATGTCACTGATGAAAAAGTTATAGCCGAGACCCAATACCAGCACCATCAACAACGCCCCGGCGATGGCCTTCACGACGGCGGGCCAGGAACCGATGTTGCTGGAGTCGAGATCGTTGAAATCGATGTTGCGCAGGCTTTCAAGCCATTCGGACGGTTTCATTGATCGTCCTCCAGGCTTTTCGGCTGCGTCTGACGAACGGTCAACTGAAATGTACTGGATTGCTCCACCTGATCGGCTGTGATCGCTTTTACCTCATTCAGGCTCGGCGCATCGAACCAGTCAGAAGCGTCCAGATTGCGCATCAGCTCGGAAACGCGATTGTTCGACTCCGCTGCGCCACTGATGGAAAGGGTTCTGCCGAGCATTTTCACCTGGGTGAAATACACGCCATCAGGCAGCGAGCGCGCCAGTTGATCGAAGATCCGCCCGCTGATCTGCCGGTTACCCTGCAAGTCCTGGATGATGCGCATGCGCTCGACCAATTGCTGGCGGCGCGCCTTGAGATCGCTGATCTGCTTGATCCGCTCATCGACCACGGCGATCTGCTTGCCAATGTATTCGTTGCGCGCCATTTGCCGATCAATGGCCGCGCTGATGATCTGATCGGCAATAAATACCGCACCCACCGACCCTACGACTACGCCGATCAGCGCCAGCAGGAAGCGTTTGCGCCGCTCCTCGCGACGCTCTTCGCGCCAGGGTAAAAGATTGATCCGCGCCATCAGTCGAAACTCCTGAGCGCGAGCCCGCAGGCAATCATCAGGGCTGGTGCATCACTGGCCAGTGCCCCGGCGTTGACCTTGCTGCTCAAGGCCATGTCGGTAAACGGATTGGCCACTTGGGTTGGCGTGTCCAGGCGCTGCTCGATCAAGCGGTCGAGCCCCGGCACCGACGCCGTGCCGCCGGCCAGCAGAATGTGGTCGACCGCGTTGTATTGGCCGGAAGCGAAGAAGAACTGCAGTGAACGTGATACCTGCTGCACCAGCGCCTCACGAAACGGCTGCAAGACCTCACTGACGTAATCGTCGGGCAGGCCACCCTGTTTTTTCGCCAGTCCGGCCTGCTCGACAGTCAGGCCATAGCGACGCTGGATTTCCTCGGTGAGCTGGCGACCGCCAAACAATTGCTCGCGGGTGTAGATGATCTTGCCGTTGTGCAGGACGCTAAGGGTGGTCATGGTGGCGCCGATGTCGACCACTGCCACGGTCAAGCGCTCCTGCGAGGCCGCCAACTGCTTCGCGAGCAGGCCGAACGAGCGCTCCAGCGCATAAGCCTCCACATCCACCACCCGCGCAGTCAGGCCGGCCAAGGCCAGGGCCGCTTCACGGACTTCGACGTTTTCCTTGCGACAGGCGGCCAGCAAAACGCTGACACGCTCGGGGTTGCGCGGCGACACGCCCTGGACTTCGAAATCGATGGCGACTTCGTCCAGCGGATAGGGAATGTATTGGTCGGCTTCGATCTTGAGCTGGTTTTCCAGCTCGTCATCGGACAGTCCGGCGTCCATTTCGATGATCTTGGTGATCACCGCAGAACCGGCCACCGCCACCGCCACGCTTTTCAGCCCGGTGCGTGCCTTGACCAGCACCCGACTGAGGGCTTGGCCAACGCCTTCGAGCTCGGCGATGTTTTTCTCGACCACGGCGTTCGCGGGCAATGGCTCCACCGCGTACGCCTCGACCCGGTAGCGATCGCCCTGACGGCTCAGCTCCAGCAGCTTTACCGAGGTTGAGCTGATGTCGATCCCCAGTAACGTATTGGTCTTTTTATTGAAGAGTCCCAGCACTACCAATTCCCTATGACTTTCCGTGAGTTACGGACTCTGTAATACGCATTGCGTTCCTTCCTCCCGTCTTGACAGAAGCGCAAATGACGCCTCCGACGGAAAAGTGCTTATAATGCCCAGCGTTTTTTTCCGCTTTTTACTGCCAGCGCGGACTGTTCTGTGTGTAGCCGGAACCCCGTCGCCAAATTCATTCTTTGCCCTGGATGTTCAAACGCCTTGATTCGTCTGCTGAAATTTTTCGGTTGGTCCATCGTCGCCGTTTTCTGCGGACTGCTTTTAGGTCTCAGCGGCGCGTTTCTTTACCTTAGTCCGGGTTTGCCGTCTGTGGAGGCGCTGAGAAGCATTCAGTTGCAGATTCCCCTGCGGGTCTATTCCAGCGACAACAAGTTGATCGCAGAATTTGGCGAAATGCGCCGTACACCGATCCGTTTCGCCGACATTCCACCCAATTTCATTAATGCGTTACTAAGTGCTGAAGACGACAATTTCGCCAACCACTATGGCGTTGATCCGAGCAGCCTGATGCGTGCCGCGACCCAATTGGTCAAAAGCGGACACATCCAGTCCGGCGGCAGCACCATCACCATGCAGGTGGCGAAGAACTTCTTCCTGACCAGCGAACGCAGCTTCTCGCGCAAAACCACCGAAATTCTCTTGGCCCTGCAGATCGAACGGCAGCTGACCAAGGATGAAATCCTTGAGCTGTATGTGAACAAGATCTATCTGGGCAACCGCGCCTACGGCATCGAGGCGGCGGCGCAGGTGTATTACGGCAAGTCGATCCGTGACATCAGCCTGGCGCAGATGGCGATGATCGCCGGCCTGCCGAAAGCACCGTCGCGCTTCAACCCGCTGGCCAACCCGGCGCGCAGTAAAGAACGTCGCGACTGGATCCTCGGGCGCATGTACAAGCTCGGCAAGATCACCGAAGCGGATTACACCGCCGCGATCAACGAACCACTGAACGCCAGCTATCACGTACCGACGCCGGAAGTGAACGCACCGTACATCGCCGAAATGGCCCGTGCCGAAATGGTCGGTCGCTATGGCAGCGAGGCTTACACCGAAGGTTTCCGCGTCACCACCACGGTGCCGAGCAATCTGCAGGAAATGGCCAACACGGCGCTGCACGAAGGCTTGATGACCTACGACCAGCGTCACGGCTACCGTGGGCCTGAGTCGCGTCTGCCGGGCAAAACCCGTGAAGCCTGGGCCAGCGAGCTGACCAAGCAACGCACCATCAGCAGCCTCGAGCCGGCCATCGTCACTCAGATCGACAAGAATGGCCTGCAAGTGCTGACCCGCACCGGCGAAGAGCACGTCGCCTGGGACACCATGAAATGGGCGCGGCCGTTCCTCAACACCAACAGCATGGGCGCTAACCCGCGTCAGCCGTCGGATGTTGCGCAGGTCGGCGACCTGGTTCGTGTGCAGCGCCAGAAAGACAACTCGCTGAAGTTCAGCCAGATTCCGCAGGCACAAGGCGCGCTGGTGTCGCTGGACCCGCAGAATGGTGCGATCCGCTCGCTGGTCGGCGGTTTTGCCTTCGAGCAGAGCAATTACAACCGCGCCATGCAGGCCAAGCGTCAGCCGGGCTCGAGCTTCAAGCCGTTTGTCTACAGCGCTGCGCTGGACAGCGGCTACACCGCCGCCACGCTGGTCAACGACGCGCCGATCGTGTTCGTCGACGAGTACCTGGACAAGGTCTGGCGTCCGAAGAACGACACCAACACCTTCCTCGGCCCTATCCGTCTGCGTGAAGCCCTGTACAAGTCGCGCAACCTGGTATCGATCCGCCTGCTGCAGGCGATGGGCGTGGGCAAGACCATCGACTACATCACCCGCTTCGGCTTCAACAAGCAGGACCTGCCGCCAAACCTGTCGCTGGCGCTCGGCACCGCAACGCTGACGCCGATGGAGATTGCGACCGGTTGGAGTACGTTCGCCAACGGCGGTTACAAGATCACCCCGTACATCATCGACAAGATCGAAAGCCGTAACGGTGACACGCTGTTCGTCGCCAACCCGCCGACCGTGCCTCAGGGCGGTTCGGCGACGGACGGTATTGCAGCGCCGGAGACTCAATCGTTCACGGTCAATGCCGCGCCGGTTCCGGGTGAAGCGCCGGGCAATGCTGCCGTAGCGCAAGCGCCGGCGGTGGCTGAGCGGATCGTCGATGGCCGCACTACCTACATCCTCAACAGCATGCTGCAGGACGTGATCAAGCTTGGCACCGGTCGTCGCGCATTGGCCATGGGCCGCAGCGACATCGCTGGCAAGACCGGCACGACCAACGAATCGAAAGACGCGTGGTTCTCCGGTTACAACGCCGATTACGTGACCACGGTGTGGACCGGTTTCGACCAGCCGGAAAGCCTCGGTCGCCGTGAGTTCGGCGGCACGGTGGCACTGCCGATCTGGATGAACTACATGTCGGCAGCGTTGAAGGACAAGCCGCCGCATGTTCAGCCTGAGCCGGAAGGTTTGCTGAGCCTGCGCGTGGATCCGGTCAGTGGTCGTGCGGCGACGCCGAGCACTCCGGGTGCGTACTTTGAGCTGTTCAAGGCTGAGGATACGCCGCCGTCGGTGAATGAGCTGGGTAACGGCGCCGTGCCGGGCAGCCCGTTGCCGGCGGATGAGCAGGCACCGATCGATCTGTTCTGATCCAGCGGCATTGAAAAGCCCCGCCTTCGAGAGAAGTGCGGGGCTTTTCAATGCCTGAAGATCAAGAGCCCCTCACCCTAGCCCTCTCCCGGAGGGAGAGGGGACTGATTGGGGGATGCTGGTGAGTGATGCCGACCTGAACGTGCTGTGTTGAATCCATAGGCGCTAACGCACTTTCAGGTCGGTGTATCTCGCGAATCTTCCACGGTCAATCCCCTCTCCCTCAGGGAGAGGGTTAGGGTGAGGGGGCTCTTGATCTTCAGGCAATAAAAAGCCCCGACTCTCACGAGCCGGGGCTTTCGGTTGAAGCGCTACAACGGCTTAGCCGTTGAACACGTCATCCACGCTTTTCAGCGGGTAGTTCTTCGGATACGGCAGGGTCGCTACACCGGTCTCGATCGCGGCTTTGGCCACAGCGTCGGAGATCAGGGTGATCAGACGCTTGTCCATTGGCTTCGGAATGATGTACTCACGGCCGAATTCCAGCGGCGCGCCACCGTAGGCATCGCACACGTCCTGAGGAACAGGCAGCTTGGCCAATTCACGCAGGGCGTTGGCTGCAGCCACTTTCATTTCTTCGTTGATGCGCTTGGCGCGAACGTCCAGGGCACCACGGAAGATGAACGGGAAGCCCAACACGTTGTTGACCTGGTTCGGGTAATCCGAACGACCGGTGGCCATGATCACGTCGCTACGGGTAGCGTGCGCCAGCTCCGGGGAGATTTCCGGATCCGGGTTCGAGCAAGCGAACACGATCGGGTTGGCCGCCATCGACAGCAGGCCTTCAGCGCTCAGCAGGTTCGGACCGGACAGACCGACGAACACGTCAGCGCCTGCCAGTGCGTCAGCCAGGCTGCGCTTCTCGGTAGCGTGGGCAAATACTGCTTTGTACTGGTTCAGGTCGTCACGGCCGGAGTGGATCACGCCGGTACGGTCAACCATGAAGATGTTTTCGATGCGTGCGCCCATGCTCACCAGCAATTTCATGCAGGAGATGGCGGCAGCGCCGGCGCCCAGGCAGACGATCTTGGCGTCTGGCAGGGTTTTACCAGCGATTTCCAGGGCGTTGATCATGCCGGCAGCGGTCACGATGGCGGTGCCGTGCTGGTCATCGTGGAATACCGGAATGTCGCATTGCTCGATCAGAGCGCGCTCGATCTCGAAGCACTCAGGTGCCTTGATGTCTTCCAGGTTGATGCCACCGAAGGTGATGGAGATGCGTTTTACGGTGTCGATGAAGGCTTGCGGGCTTTCGGAGTCGACTTCGATGTCGAACACGTCGATGCCGGCGAAGCGCTTGAACAGTACGCCTTTACCTTCCATCACTGGCTTGGACGCCAGTGGGCCGAGGTTACCCAGACCGAGAATCGCGGTGCCATCGGAAATGACTGCAACCAGGTTGCCCTTGCCGGTGTATTTGTAGGCCAGTTCAGGATCGCGAGCGATCTCACGCACTGGTTCAGCTACGCCGGGGCTGTAGGCCAGCGACAAGTCGCGAGCGGTAGCAGTGGCCTTGGTGAGCTCGACACTCAGCTTCCCTGGACGAGGATTGGCATGATATTCGAGAGCGGCAGTTTTCAGATCAGACATTTTGGCATTCCGCTTTTTACTGTTGGACAGACTGGTCAGCGAGGATACGCGCCTCGCAAAGTCCCCACAAGACTGAGCGGTCACCCCTGTCAAGCGCCCTGCCCTACGACTTTGGGCCAAGAGCCACGGCGCACAAGGGCTGGACTGTTCACAATCGACAGAAAAAATGTCTACAATTTTTCTTCAGCGCGGCGTTTGCAACATTGAAGGATCCGTCAGCGGAAGCAACCAACGCGACTGACCGGATTGAAGCCCACCGCGCCGCGAGCGATCGACGATCCAGCCGCGCGCCTCGATTTGCTTGTCCTTCAGCGCCGGCCAGCGGGCATTGTCGAATTGTCCGACCAGATTGGGTGCAACGCGCAATACAAGCGAGTCATGCAACTCGATCCAGATTCCACCGCGATTGCGCTGAACCTTGCTCACACGCCCACTGACCACGGCGAAGCCCGAGCGCTGGATCTGCCCCGATTTCACTACAGGTGATTGCCGCCAGAGGCCTCGGCCTGCCTGCCGGGCGCTGCGTTCGGCGGCTTGCTGACAGGCGACCAGATCGACATTCGGTGCCACCGCGACCTGAAAACCCAGGCCATCGGCGAGCATTTGCGCCTCAAGATTGGCGCCGCTGGCACTGTAAATATGGGCGAGCGTACGCCCGTAATGGTCTTGGGCTTGCTTGCCTGGGCGCAAACCGACACGTCCGCCGCTGGCTTCGACCAAGGCTTGCAAACGTTGGCGCGCCGCCACTGCAAACGGTTCGTCGCTGCGGCCCTGCTTGCCCAGTTCAGGCGTATTGAGGCCGATCATGCGCACACTGCGGCCGTCGCCCAAGCGCAAGGTATCGCCATCGATCACGCGCTGCACCGTGACGCTGGTCAATCCAGCGGGCGCTGGGCAGAAGGCCTGCGCGCCGGACAGCCAGATCGCGGACACAAAAAAGGCGCCCACAAGGGACGCCTTTTTCATCAGACCGGAAAAGCCGTAGAGGTTTTCCAGAATGAGGAGCCTTAGGCTTTTTTGCCGAAAGCACCGAAACGGTCTGCGAACTTCTGCACACGGCCGCCGGTGTCCAGAGTCTTCTGCTTACCGGTGTAGAACGGGTGGCATTCGTTGCATACGTCGATCGCCAGAGGCTTGGCCAGGTTCGAACGGGTTTCGAACTTGTTGCCACAGCTGCAGGTAACTGCGGTGATTTCGTATGTTGGATGGATATCGGCTTTCATGGTGTCTTCCTCAGGCTGCGTGCCGCCATCCAACACTATTGTTGAATACCGCACGTAATTAGGCCGTGGATTCTACCAGACCTTTTCAATCACGCAAGCTGTCACCGAGACCGACCGTCTGCTAGGCTCCCGGCCCAATACGCGATTCCCTTGTAGGAGTGAGCCTGCTCGCGATCGCGGTGTGTCATTCAACATTTATGTCGTCTGATACCCCGCTATCGCGAGCAGGCTCACTCCTACAGGGTTATGTGCCTAGCCCTTGTGTTGATCGAGATCCCCCGCGTGCCCGACGCCATTCTGCGCCTCGCTTTGCCTTCGCCCCTGCGCCGCCTGTTCGACTATCGAGCGCCGGCTGGCGTGCTGCGCGAGCAATTGCAGCCGGGCATGCGCCTGCGGGTGCCGTTCGGCCGGCGCGAGATGATCGGGATTCTGGTCGAAGTCACGGACACCAGCGAAGTGCCGGTGGAGAAACTGAAACCGGCGCTGGCCCTGCTTGATGACACGCCGCCGCTGCCGCCCGCGCTGTTCAAGCTTTGCCTGTGGACGTCGCAGTATTACCAGCACAGCCTCGGCGACACCCTGAGCTGGGCGTTGCCGGTGCTGTTGCGCCAAGGCGAACTGGCCGAGGCCCGGCAAGAACGTTTCTGGTCAATCACCCCTGGCGCCAGCCTCGAAGATCCGCGCATCGCCCGCGCACCGCGCCAGCGCGAGGCATTGGCGACCCTGGCCCAGCACCCGCACGGCGTCGCCCATCAGTTGCTGAGCAAACTGATGTTGAGCAAAGACAGTCTCGATCTGCTGCTGGCCAAAGGCCTGGTGCAAGTGGAAATCCGCCGCCACGCGCCGGGCGTGCGCCACGAACACTGGCTGGCGCAACCGGAGCTGCCGCTCAATGGCGAACAACGTGCCGCGTACGAAGCGATCCGCGCCGGCTTCGACAGTTATCACGCGTTCCTGCTGGCCGGGGTCACCGGCAGCGGCAAGACCGAAGTCTATTTGCAGCTGATTCGCGAAACCCTCGCAGCGGGTAAACAGGCGCTGGTGCTGATCCCGGAGATCAACCTCGGCCCGCAGACCCTGGCGCGCTTCGAGCAGCGCTTCAACGCGCGGATCGCCCTGCTGCACTCGGCAGTCAATGACCGCGAGCGCCTCGACGCCTGGCTCGCCGCCCGCGATGGCGAGGCCGACATTATTATCGGCACCCGCTCGGCACTGTTCACGCCGATGAAAAATCCCGGGCTGATCATCATCGATGAAGAGCACGACGGTTCTTACAAACAGCAGGAAGGCTTGCGCTATCACGCTCGCGATCTGGCGCTGGTACGTGCGCGGCAGGAAAACATCCCGATTGTGCTCGGTTCCGCCACGCCATCGCTGGAAAGTCTGCACAACGCCTACACCGGTCGTTATGGCCTACTACGCCTGAATGAGCGAGCGGGCGGCGCCAAACAACCGCGGTTCCTGCGCCTGGATGTCAAAAGTCGTCCGCTGGACAGTGGGATTTCCGGGCCGATGCAACAAGCCATCGGCCAGACCCTCGCCAACGGCCAGCAGGTGTTGGTATTCCTCAACCGTCGCGGCTTCGCGCCAACGTTGCTCTGCCACGACTGCGGCTGGATGTCCGAGTGCTCGCGCTGCGATGCGCGGATGACCGTGCACCAGCGTTACGGCGAGCTGCGCTGCCACCACTGCGGTTACGTCGAGCGCACGCCGCGCCAGTGCCCGAAGTGCAACAAGGTCGACTTGCGGCCCGTGGGCGCCGGCACCGAGCGCGCCGAAGAACGCTTGGCGATTCTGTTCCCGGACTATCCGGTGCTGCGCGTTGACCGCGACAGCACTTCGCGCAAAGACGCGATGAATCAGCTGTTCGCGACGATTCAGAAAGGCCAGCCGTGCATTCTGGTCGGCACGCAGATGCTGGCCAAGGGTCACCACTTTCCACGGGTGACTCTGGTGTCGATCCTCGATGCTGACGGCGGTTTGTTCTCCGGCGACTTCCGCGCCAGCGAGCGCATGGCGCAGTTGATCGTGCAGGTGGCCGGGCGCGCCGGGCGTGCTGAGGAGCCGGGCAAGGTGATCATTCAGACGCACCTCGCCGACCATCCTTTATTGGTGCAGCTCACCGAACAAGGCTATTTCGCCTTTGCCGAGCAGGCTTTGAGCGAACGCCGGGCCGCCGGGCTGCCACCCTTTGCGCATCTGGCGTTGTTGCGTGCCGAAGCGCACAAACCGGGGCAAGCGGAAGGCTTTCTCGATGAGGCGTGTAGCGAAGCCGAGCGCTTGCTGGCTGAGCAGAATCTGGGCGGGATCGAATTGCTCGGGCCAGTGCCTGCGCCGATGGAGCGCCGCGCCGGGCGTTATCGCGCGCAACTTTTGTTGCAGGCGACGGCACGTGCGCCGCTGCATCGGTTGCTGGCGAGCTGGTTGCTGGTACTGGAGCAGATGCCGAGTGGGCGCGCGGTGCGCTGGTCGCTGGATGTCGATCCCGTCGATTTGTATTGAAGATCAAAAGATCGCAGCCTTCGGCGGCTCCTACAGGAAAATGCGTATCCCCGTGTAGGAGATGCCGAAGGCTGCGATCTTTTGATCTGAATGACACCACATATCCATAAGCTGCCTGCTAAGGTTGGCAAGCCCGTCTTCGCAACGGATAATGCCCAGTTTTTCCACCCGCGCATCGATGCGCCCGCCGCGCTTGCGGTCGAAAGAGAAGACCATGAAAGACACCATTCGCCAGCTGATCCAACAAGCCCTCACCCAACTCGTCAACGAAGGTGTGTTGCCTGAAGGCCTGTCGCCGGCGATTCAGGTGGAGAACGCCCGTGACAAGACCCACGGCGACTTCGCCAGCAACATCGCGATGATGCTGGCCAAGCCTGCGGGCATGAAACCGCGGGATCTGGCGGAAAAAATCATCGCCGCACTGCCGGCTGACGAGAACGTCACCAAAGCCGAAATCGCTGGCCCGGGCTTCATCAATTTCTTCCAGAACACTCAGGCGCTGGCTTCGCGCCTCGACGCTGCATTGGCTGATGCCCATGTTGGCGTACGCAAGGCCGGTCCTGCCCAACGCACCGTGGTCGACCTGTCCGCACCGAACCTGGCCAAAGAGATGCACGTCGGCCACTTGCGCTCGACCATCATCGGCGACGGCGTGGCCCGCGTACTCGAATTCCTCGGCGACGAAGTGATCCGTCAGAACCACGTCGGCGACTGGGGTACTCAGTTCGGCATGCTGATGGCCTATCTGCAGGAAAACCCGATCACCAGCGACGAGCTGTCCGACCTGGAAAATTTCTACCGCGCCGCCAAGCAGCGCTTTGACGAATCCGCAGAGTTTGCCGACCGCGCCCGTGGCCTGGTGGTCAAGCTGCAGGCCGGTGACGCCGAGTGCCTGGCGCTGTGGACCAAGTTCAAGGACATCTCGCTGTCGCACTGCCAGAAGATCTACGAACTGCTCAACGTCAAACTGACCATGGCCGACGTGATGGGCGAAAGTGCCTACAACGACGACCTGATCAACGTGGTCAACGATCTGAAAGCCGCCGGCATGCTGGTCGAAAGCAATGGCGCGCAATGCGTGTTCCTCGACGAGTTCAAGAACGCCGACGGCGACCCGCTGCCGGTGATCATCGTCAAGGCTGACGGCGGTTACCTGTACGCCACCACTGACCTCGCTGCCGTGCGCTACCGCAGCGGCAAGTTGAAAGCCGATCGCGCGCTGTACTTCGTCGACCAGCGTCAGGCCCTGCACTTCCAGCAAGTGTTCGCCGTGGCGCGCAAGGCCGGTTTTGTCACCCATCCGATGGAGATGGAACACATGGGCTTCGGCACCATGAACGGCGCCGATGGCCGTCCGTTCAAGACCCGTGACGGCGGCACCGTGAAGCTGATCGATCTGCTGAACGAAGCGCAGGAACGTGCCTATAACCTGGTGAAAGAAAAGAACCCGACGCTGGCCGAAGACGAGCTGCGCAACATCGCCAAAGTCGTCGGCATCGGCGCGGTGAAATATGCCGACCTGTCGAAGCACCGCACCAGCGACTACAGCTTCAACTTCGACCTGATGCTGAATTTCGAAGGCAACACCGCGCCGTACCTGCTGTATGCCTACACCCGTGTGGCCGGTGTATTCCGCAAACTGGGCAAGGACTTCAGCGAAGTCGATGGCCAGATCGTGCTGGAAGCCGCACATGAGCAAGAACTGGCGGCGAAACTGGCGCAGTTCGGCGAAGTGCTGAACAACGTGTCCGACAAAGGCACGCCGCACATTCTCTGCACTTATCTGTACGACGTTGCCGGTCTGTTCTCCAGCTTCTACGAGAACTGCCCGATCCTCGCTGCCGAAACCCCGGCCCAGATGCAGAGCCGTCTGCGCCTGGCCGCGCTGACCGGTCGCACCCTCAAGCAAGGCCTGGAGCTGTTGGGTCTGGAAACTCTGGAGCGTATGTAAGTTGGCTGCCAAGAAAAAACCTGCACCCAAGCGTGGCGCCAGCCGTTACCAAGCTCCTGCGAAGCAACCGATTCCGGGCTGGCTGTGGATGGCCATCGGCCTGACGGTCGGCGCGTTCATCGTTTTCCTGATGAAGCTGGAGCCGGGCAAGGGTAGCGACACGGTCAAGCGTGAGAAGGTCGAACAGGCGCAACAGCAGAAAGCGTCGAAGATCGCCGAGGCCAACAAGACCCCGCCGAGCCCGACGCAACCGGTGAAGCCGAAGTACGACTTCTACACCCTGTTGCCGGAATCGGAAGTGATCGTGCCGCCGGACGCCGTGCCGGAGAAGACCTTGCCGACGCCACAAGTGCCGGCCATCCCGACCACGCCAGTGACACCGGCGGAAGCGGCGAAGATCGACACCGCGCGTGCTCAGGCAGCCTTGGCCGGGATTACCCCGCCGCCAGCACCGCCAGTGAGCAAAGCGGCGCCGGTGACCAAGTTTTTCCTGCAGGCCGGTTCGTTCCGCAAAGAAACCGATGCAGACAAGGTCCGCGCGCAGATCATTCTGCTCGGTCAGGCGGTGGCGGTTGAGTCGGGCACGGTGAAGGATGAAACCTGGTATCGCGTACTGGTCGGCCCGTTCAGCAACCGTGAACAACTGACCACCGCACAGAAACAACTGGCCGGTGCCGGCTTCAGCAACCTGTTGTTACAACAACGCCAAAGCCGCTGACCCGCGAGCGATCGTTCCCACGCTCTGCGTGGGAACGCATCAAGGGACGCTCTGCGTCCCAGCGGTTAAGGGACGCGGAGCGTCCCGGACTGCATTCCCACGCAGAGCGTGGGAACGATCAATCAACCACCCGCCGTTCGTCCCTGTGCACTCTCCGCGGTTGAAATCCTCTCCAGCACCCCCATATGAATGGGCATAAGGCACTTTCGCCCCGCTGTGTGGAGACTCTTCCCTTGACCACCATCGTTTCAGTCCGCCGTCACGGCAAAGTCGTCATGGGCGGCGACGGCCAGGTTTCTCTCGGCAATACCGTGATGAAAGGCAACGCGAAAAAAGTTCGTCGCCTGTACCACGGCCAGGTCATCGCCGGTTTTGCCGGTGCCACCGCTGACGCCTTTACCCTCTTCGAGCGTTTCGAAGGCCAGCTTGAAAAACATCAGGGCCACCTGGTGCGCGCCGCTGTCGAACTCGCCAAAGAATGGCGCACCGATCGCTCCCTGAGCCGCCTCGAAGCGATGCTCGCGGTCGCCAACAAAGACGCTTCCCTGATCATTACCGGCAACGGTGACGTGGTCGAACCCGAAGACGGCCTGATCGCCATGGGTTCCGGCGGCGGTTACGCGCAGGCTGCGGCCAGCGCCCTGCTGAAAAAGACCGACCTGTCGGCTCGCGAAATCGTCGAAACCGCCCTCGGTATCGCCGGCGATATCTGTGTATTCACCAACCACACTCAGACCATTGAGGAGCAGGATCTCGCTGAATAAGCCTGACGCGGCCCTGTGCCACGGCTTGTTCTTGCTTGAGGACCGTCAATTATTATGTCCATGACTCCCCGCGAAATCGTCCACGAACTCAACCGTCACATCATCGGCCAGGACGATGCCAAGCGCGCCGTCGCGATTGCCCTGCGCAACCGCTGGCGCCGCATGCAGCTGCCTGAAGAGCTGCGCGTTGAAGTGACCCCGAAGAACATTCTGATGATCGGCCCGACCGGTGTCGGTAAAACCGAGATCGCCCGTCGTCTGGCGAAACTGGCCAACGCGCCGTTCATCAAGGTCGAAGCGACCAAGTTCACCGAAGTCGGCTACGTTGGCCGTGACGTCGAATCGATCATCCGTGATCTCGCCGACGCCGCGATCAAGATGCTCCGCGAGCAGGAAATGACTCGCGTGCGTCACCGCGCCGAAGACGCTGCCGAGGATCGCATCCTCGACGCGCTGCTGCCGCCGGCCCGCATGGGCTTCAGCAATGAAGAAGCGCCGAGCTCCGATTCCAACACCCGTCAGCTGTTCCGCAAGCGCCTGCGCGAAGGTCAGCTGGATGACAAGGAAATCGAGATCGAAGTCGCCGAAGTGGCAGGCATCGAAATCGCCACGCCGCCCGGCATGGAAGAGATGACCAACCAGTTGCAGTCGCTGTTTGCCAACATGGGCAAGGGCAAGAAGAAGGCGCGCAAGCTCAAGGTCAAAGAAGCGCTGAAGCTGGTGCGCGACGAAGAAGCCGGGCGTCTGGTCAACGAAGAAGAGCTGAAGGCCAAGGCGCTGGAAGCCGTTGAACAGCACGGCATCGTGTTCATCGACGAGATCGACAAAGTCGCCAAGCGTGGCAACGTCGGTGGCGCCGATGTCTCCCGTGAAGGCGTGCAGCGCGACCTGCTGCCGCTGATCGAAGGCTGCACCGTCAACACCAAACTGGGCATGGTCAAGACCGACCACATCCTGTTCATCGCCTCCGGCGCGTTCCACCTGAGCAAGCCGAGCGACCTGGTGCCTGAGCTGCAAGGTCGTCTGCCGATCCGCGTCGAACTCAAGGCCCTGAGCCCGTCGGACTTCGAGCGCATCCTCAGCGAACCGCATGCCTCGCTGACCGAGCAATATTGCGCGTTGCTGAAAACCGAAGGCCTGAACATCCAGTTCCAGCCAGAAGGCATCAAGCGTCTGGCGGAGATCGCCTGGCAGGTCAACGAGAAAACCGAGAACATCGGTGCCCGTCGCCTGCACACGCTGCTTGAGCGTCTGCTCGAAGAGGTATCGTTCAGTGCCGGTGATCTGGCCAGCACCCACGATGAGAAGCCGATTCTGATCGACGCCGAATACGTCAACAGCCACCTTGGCGAATTGGCGCAGAACGAAGACCTGTCCCGTTATATCCTGTAAGCAACTCTTACAGATGTAATGGAACTGTGGGAGCGAGCCTGCTCGCGAAGACGGCAGTACATTCAACCCTTGTGTTGACTGAACCACCGCTTTCGCGAGCAGGCTCGCTCCCACAAGGTTCCGCACTAGACGGATACCTGATCATGATCCCCACCGACATCAAACTGCACAAAGCCTCGAAAACCCTGACGCTGACTTACGCGTCCGGCGAGGAATACACCCTGCCCGCCGAATTCCTGCGCGTGCATTCCCCCTCCGCCGAGGTCCAGGGCCACGGCAAACCGATCCTGCAATTCGGCAAGATCAACGTCGGTCTGAGCAAACTGGAACCAGCCGGTCACTACGCACTGAAACTGACCTTCGACGACGGTCACGACAGCGGCTTGTTCACCTGGGATTATCTCTACGAGCTGGGGCGACGTCATGACGCACTCTGGGCCGATTATCTGGCCGAGCTCAAAGCGGCGGGCAAGACCCGCGATCCGAACGAGTCAGTCGTCAAGCTGATGCTCTAGCCCGTACCTTGCGCTCATTAGAGGGCATTTTCTAAATTCATCTGTTTGAATGCTCCGCTGTGTGGCCGAGGATCGGCCCGCTTGCGAAAAAAATTAAACTCGGGTAACCAATGGAGCTGGCAAGTTCCCTGCAGTGCTCTACGACTGTAAAGCAGCTATGCAGAATTAACGGTCACCCGAGCAGTAGTACCTGGCATTGGCTGTGGAACTGCACAGCAGAAAACCGGGTACTCGTCTCAGGACAATGGAGCGTCGTAGATGAGTAACAAGAATAACGATGACCTGAAGTACCAAGCCTCGGAAAACACCCTGGGGCTTAATCCCGTCGTTGGGCTACGCGGAAAGGATCTGCTGGCCTCTGCTCGTATGGTGCTGAAACAGGCCATCAGACAACCGATCCATAGCGTCAAGCACGTCACCCATTTCGGCCTCGAACTGAAGAACGTGCTGTTTGGCAAATCCGAACTGCAACCGGCTGGCGATGACCGTCGCTTCGCTGATCCGGCGTGGAGCCAGAACCCGCTGTACAAACGTTATCTGCAAACCTATCTGGCGTGGCGCAAGGAACTCCATGCCTGGATTGACGACAGCAGTCTCTCCCCCAAGGACATCGCGCGTGGCCACTTCGTCATCAACCTGATGACCGAAGCCATGGCCCCGACCAACTCGGCGGCCAACCCGGCCGCGGTGAAACGTTTTTTCGAAACCGGTGGCAAGAGCCTGCTCGATGGCCTCTCCCATTTGGCCAAGGATCTGGTGCACAACGGCGGCATGCCGAGCCAGGTCAACATGGGCGCGTTCGAAGTCGGCAAGAGCCTCGGCGTCACCGACGGCGCGGTGGTGTTTCGCAACGACGTGCTGGAGCTGATCCAGTACAAGCCGATCACCGAGCAAGTCCATGAGCGCCCGTTGCTGGTGGTACCGCCGCAGATCAACAAGTTCTACGTATTCGATTTGAGCCCGGACAAGAGTCTGGCGCGCTTCTGCCTGCGCAATAATGTGCCGACGTTCATCATCAGTTGGCGCAACCCGACCAAGGCGCAGCGCGAGTGGGGACTGTCGACCTACATCGACGCACTGAAAGAGGCCGTCGACGTGGTCACCGCGATCACTGGCAGCAAAGACGTCAACATGCTTGGCGCCTGCTCCGGCGGCATCACCTGCACCGCCCTGCTCGGCCACTACGCGGCGATCGGCGAGAAGAAGGTCAATGCCCTCACCCTGCTGGTCAGCGTGCTCGACACCACACTGGACAGCGATGTCGCCCTGTTCGTCGACGAGCAGACCCTGGAGACCGCCAAGCGTCACTCGTACCAGGCCGGCGTGCTCGAAGGCAAAGACATGGCCAAGGTCTTCGCCTGGATGCGCCCCAACGACCTGATCTGGAACTACTGGGTCAACAACTACCTGCTCGGCAACGAGCCGCCGGTGTTCGACATCCTGTTCTGGAACAACGACACCACACGGTTGCCCGCCGCGTTCCATGGCGACCTGATCGAGATGTTCAAAAACAACCCACTGATTCGCCCCAATGCACTGGAAGTGTGCGGCACGCCGATCGACCTCAAGCAGGTAACGGCCGACATCTTCTCGCTGGCCGGCACCAACGACCACATTACCCCGTGGAAGTCCTGCTACAAGTCGGCGCAGCTGTTTGGCGGCAAGGTCGAATTCGTGCTGTCCAGCAGCGGGCATATCCAGAGCATTCTGAACCCGCCGGGCAACCCGAAATCCCGTTACATGACCAGCGAAGAAATGGCGGCCAACGCCGATGACTGGCAAGAAAACTCGACCAAGCACACCGATTCCTGGTGGCTGTACTGGCAGGCCTGGCTGGCCGAGCGCTCGGGCGACCTGAAAAAGGCCCCGGTGAAATTGGGCAACAAGGCGTATCCGGCGGGTGAAGCTTCGCCGGGCACTTACGTTCACGAGCGGTAACTGACACCACCCCTTCCCTGTAGGAGCTGCCGCAGGCTGCGATCTTTTGACTTTTGATTTTTAAACAACAAGATCAAAAGATCGCAGCCTTCGGCAGCTCCTACATGGGGTGTGGTGAATTTAAATCCACAGGGCCTGACGCATGCCGCAACCGTTCATATTCCGTACCGTCGATCTGGATGGTCAAACCATCCGCACGGCGGTACGTCCCGGCAAGCCTCACTTGACGCCCTTGCTGATTTTCAACGGCATCGGCGCCAACCTGGAGCTGGTGTTTCCGTTTGTCGCGGCGCTGGACCCGGATCTGGAAGTGATCGCGTTCGACGTGCCTGGTGTCGGCGGCTCCTCGACGCCGAACCGTCCATACCGCTTTCCCGGTCTGGCCAAGCTGACCTCGCGCATGCTCGATTACCTCGACTACGGTCAGGTCAACGTCATCGGTGTGTCGTGGGGTGGCGCACTCGCGCAGCAGTTCGCCTACGACTACCCCGAGCGCTGCAAGAAACTGGTGCTGGCGGCGACCGCTGCCGGTGCGGTAATGGTGCCGGGCAAGCCGAAAGTGCTGTGGATGATGGCCAGTCCGCGACGCTACATTCAGCCGTCCCACGTGATCCGCATCGCGCCGCTGATCTATGGGGGCTCGTTCCGCCGCGATCCGACCCTGGCCGCCAGTCACGCCGCAAAAGTGCGTTCGGCAGGCAAGCTCGGTTACTACTGGCAACTCTTTGCTGGCCTCGGCTGGACCAGCATTCACTGGCTGCACAAGATCCATCAGCCGACGCTGGTACTCGCCGGCGACGACGATCCACTGATCCCGTTGATAAACATGCGCATGCTCGCCTGGCGCATTCCCAACGCGCAACTGCACATCATCGACGACGGTCATCTGTTCCTGATTACCCGCGCCGAAGCGGTGGCGCCGATCATCATGAAATTCCTCCAGGAGGAACGTCAGCGCGCGGTGATGCACCCGCATCCGACACCGCTCGGCGGTTAACCCCGGCGGCAGGCTTTATGCAGGCCTTTGGCAAAGAGTGCGCGGCAGGACGCCGCGCAGGCAGCAACCCGCAACAGCGTCTATGGTGTTCTGGTTCGGTGAGTGTGTTTTTGGCCTGAAGACGAAGGAGTGTTGAGTCATGCGCGACAAACCAGCGACGGGCGGAGTGCCCAGCCCCGCCGTGTTCATCAACGCACAGAGTGCGATCACCGGATTGCGCGGTCGCGACTTGCTTTCGACCCTGCGCAGCGTGGCCGCCCACGGTTTGCGTAACCCGGTGCACAGCGCGAAACACGCCTTGAAGCTCGGCGGCCAGTTGGGCCGCGTGCTGCTCGGGGAAACCCTGCACCCGACCAATCCGAACGACAGTCGTTTCGCTGACCCGGCGTGGAGCCTGAATCCTTTTTATCGCCGTAGCCTGCAGGCTTATCTGGCCTGGCAGAAACAGGTCAAAAGCTGGATCGACGAAAGCAACATGAACCCGGAGGATCGCGCCCGGGCGCACTTCGCCTTCACCCTGCTCAACGACGCCGTGGCGCCCTCAAACACGCTGCTCAATCCGCTGGCGGTCAAAGAGTTGTTCAACTCCGGCGGGCACAGTCTGGTGCGCGGTCTCAGTCATTTGTTCGATGATCTGCTGCACAACGACGGCTTGCCCCGCCAAGTGACCAAACAGGCTTTCGAGGTCGGCAAGACCGTCGCCACCACCACCGGCTCGGTGGTGTTTCGCAATGAGCTGCTTGAGCTGATCCAGTACAAGCCGATGAGCGAAAAGCAGTACGCCAAGCCGCTGCTGGTGGTGCCGCCGCAAATCAACAAGTACTACATTTTCGACCTCAGCCCGCAGAACAGCTTCGTCCAGTACGCACTGAAGAACGGCCTGCAGACCTTCATGATCAGCTGGCGCAATCCCGATGTGCGCCATCGCGAATGGGGCCTGTCGACCTACGTCGAAGCAGTGGAAGAAGCGATGAACATCTGCCGGGCGATCACCGGCGCCCGTGAGGTCAATCTGATGGGGGCTTGCGCTGGAGGGCTGACCATCGCCGCCCTGCAAGGCCACCTGCAGGCCAAGCGGCAGCTGCGCCGGGTCTCCAGCGCGACCTATCTGGTCAGCCTGCTCGACAGCGAAATCGAAACCTCGGCCACGCTGTTCGCCGATGAGCAAACCCTCGAAGCCGCCAAGCGTCGCTCCTATCAGAAAGGCGTGCTCGAAGGTCGCGACATGGCCAAAGTCTTCGCCTGGATGCGCCCCAACGATTTGATCTGGAGCTACTTCGTCAACAACTACCTCTTGGGCAAAGAGCCGCCGGCCTTCGACATCCTCTACTGGAACAACGACAACACCCGTCTGCCCGCCGCGTTCCACGGTGATTTGCTGGACTTCTTCAAGCACAACCCGCTGACCCATCCGGGTGGGCTTGAGGTCTGTGGCACGCCGATCGACTTGCAGAAAGTCACCGTCGACAGCTTCAGCGTCGCCGGCATGAACGACCACATCACGCCGTGGGACGCGGTGTATCGCTCGACCCTGCTGCTCGGCGGCGACCGACGCTTCGTGCTGTCCAACAGCGGTCACGTGCAGAGCATTCTCAACCCGCCGAGCAACCCGAAAGCCGCGTACGTCGAGAACGGCAAGATGAGCAGCGACCCGCGCGCCTGGTACTACGACGCCAAACACGTCGACGGCAGCTGGTGGCCGCAGTGGCTGGAGTGGATTCAGCAGCGCTCCGGCGCACAACACGAAACCACCTTTACCCTCGGCAACCCGAACTATCCACCGATGGAGGCCGCGCCCGGTACTTACGTGCATGTGCGCTGACGCTTAACCGAACTTTCTAAGAAGACTGGATGAAAACCCGCGACCGGATTCTCGAATGTGCTTTGCAACTGTTCAACGAAAAGGGCGAGCCGAACGTCTCCACCATGGAGGTGGCCAACGAAATGGGGATCAGCCCCGGCAACCTTTACTACCACTTCCACGGCAAGGAGCCGTTGATACTCGGGTTGTTCGAACGCTTTCAGAATGAACTGGCGCCACTGCTCGATCCGCCGGCGGATGTGGAACTGGCGCCGGAGGATTACTGGCTGTTTTTGCACTTGATTGTCGAGCGGTTGGCGCAGTACCGGTTTCTGTTCCAGGACCTGTCGAATCTCGCCGGGCGGTTGCCGAAGCTGGCCAAGGGGATTCGTCATCTGCTCAATGCGCTGAAGCGCACGCTGGCGTCGTTGTTGGCGCGGTTGAAGGCAGGAGGGCAGTTGGTCAGTGATACGCAGGCGTTGGGGCAGTTGGTGGAGCAGATCACCATGACGTTGCTGTTTTCGCTGGATTATCAGCGGATTCTGGATCGTGAGGGTGAGGTGCGGTTGGTCGTGTATCAGATCATGATGTTGGTGGCGCCGCACCTGCTGCCGCCGGTGAAGGTCGCGACCGAACGCATGGCCCTGCAATACCTCGAAGACCACGAGTAACCCGGAATCAAAAGATCGCAGCCTTCGGCAGCTCCTACAGGGGGAATGTGTACCTCTGTAGGAGCTGCCGAAGGCTGCGATCTTTTGATCTTCAAACAAAAACGCCCGACCTTCACAGGCCGGGCGTTTTGTTTTTCCCTGAAAAATCAGGACTGACTGGTTGGCGTCGACGGGGTCGATGCAGCAGTCGGGGTTGCCGCCGGAGTCGGTGCGGCGGCGGAGTTCGACGCGCTCACCGGAGCTGTCGGGGTGGCCGGCTTGGCTGCAGCAGGTGCTGCTGGCTTCGGCGCTGCGGCTTTCGGCGCGGCCGGTTTTTTCACTGCCGGTTTTTTCGCCGCAGCCGGTTTGGCTGCTGGCTTGGCAGCCGGTTTGGCGGCAGCGGTTTTCGCGGCTGGCTTGGCGGCTGGTTTCGCTGCAGTTTTGGCCGCAGGTTTTGCAGCTGGTTTGGCTGCGGCTTTGGCGGCAACCGGTTTGGCGGCTGCTTTGGCTGCTGGCTTGGCGGCAGCGGTTTTGGCTGCAGGCTTGGCCGCTGCTTTTGCCGCGGGTTTAGCGGCAGCTTTAGCCAATGGCTTGGCAGCGGATTTTGCCGCGGGTTTGGCCGCTGCGGTTTTCGCTGCCGGTTTTGCTGCCGCGGGTTTGGCCGCCACAGGCTGAGCCTTCAGACCGGTGAGTTTTTCGATCTGCCTGGTCAGTGTGTCGACCTTGCTGTTAAGTGCCTTGACCTCATTGCGGCTCGGTACGCCCAGGCGCGAGATAGCGCTGTTCAGGCGCTTGTCGAAAGCCCCTTCCAGCTCGTCCCACTTGCCCAGTGCACGATCTTTCACGCCGCTGATGCGCGACTTCGCCGAGGAAGCGGAGTCCTTCGCTGCATCGACTTTTTTGCCGACTGCAGACTTGGTGAGCTTCTCGGCTTTCTCGCCGTCTTTGACCAATGTATCGAAGAGCTTGCTGCCGTCAGTGTCGATCTTCGAGTACACGCCTAAACCAGCCAGCCAGATTTTGCGGGAGTAGGATTCGACCTTCCCGACCCACGAGCTGCTATCTTTTTTATCAGTAGTCTTTTTGCCAGCCATCCCGTTCTCCTTAAGATTTACGCGCGACGCGTTCGAGCAATGCCGTCAGCTCATCGAGCTTAGCAGAGAGTGTCTCAACGTCATGTTTAGACGGAATGCCGATACGATTCAAGGCGCTTGCTACACGGGAGTCGAACGCCTTCTCGACCTTGTCGAGCTGAACCTCGACGCGACCTTTGAATGAACTCACTTCACCCTTGGCTTCATCGATCTCGGCGTTGGCCGCTTCGAGTTTTTCGGTGACGACTTTTTTGCCTTTCTTTTCAACAGTTTGACCGGCTTTGATCAGCTCTTGAAAGTAGTCACTGCCCTCTTGGCCAACCTTGGCGTAGGCACCCAGGCCTGCCAGCCAGATCTTGCGGGCATAGGATTTGACGTCGCTCAGAGCAGTTGTCGAAGCGTCGATTTTTTTCTTCAAAATAACTTTGGCCATGGTGCACCTCACGCGCAGAAGGTTTGAGGAACTGCCCGCGAAAGTGTCGGGCTCAGGCACAAAGTAGGCAGAAAAATTAGAAACGGCACCCTAACAACTGACATAAAAGCTCGGGTGCACCACAAAATAAATGTAGGAGTGAGCCTGCTCGCGATAGCGGTGTATCAGTCAAAAAATGATGTCGACTGACAGACCGCTATCGCGAGCAGGCTCACTCCTACAGGGGATCGTGTTTCAGACCAAAGCTTTGTCGAGGGCTTTTTCGATTTCGGCTTTGATCATGCCGCTCATGGCCGACATCATCAGGCCCAGCTCAACGTCGACCTTGATCGAATCGTCCGCCACATGCACCGCACCTTTCACACCCGAGCGCTTGAGATTCAGGGTGTCACCCGACCATTGCGGCTCCAGGCCATATTGCTCGGAGAGTTTCTGCGCCAGCTTGTCGGCCTTCTCGCGGGCGGCTTCCTTGCCCAGGTTGTGGGCACGCTCAACAGTGATTTTGGCCATTGATTGACTCCTGCTTTTTGAATGGGGCGAAAAAGATGTGTCGGTAAATCTTGACCGCCGCTGCGGCAAATCGTCCCGAAGGTTGCCCATCTTACCTTTAGCCATTCCAAGACAAAGCATGGCTTGGGGATTAGAATGTCGCGCATTCTCTTTTGGTGACAGCGATATGACTGATCAGCGCAAAGGCAGCGATGCCGAACCCACCACTCACTTCGGCTTCAAAAACGTTCCGGAAAGCCAGAAAGCGGAAAAAGTCGCTGAGGTTTTCCACTCGGTAGCCGCCAAGTACGACCTGATGAACGACCTTCTGTCGGGCGGCATGCACCGTCTGTGGAAGCGTTTCGCGATCGAACTGTCGGGCGTGCGCAGCGGTAACCGCGTGCTGGACATCGCCGGTGGTACCGGTGACCTGACCAAAAAGTTCTCGCATCTGGTTGGCCCTACCGGTCAGGTGGTATTGGCCGACATCAACGAATCGATGCTCAAGGTCGGCCGTGACCGCCTGCTCGATCTGGGTGTCGCCGGCAACGTCGAATTCGTTCAGGCGGACGCGGAAAAGCTGCCGTTCCCGGACAACCACTTCGACTGCGTGACCATCGCCTTCGGCCTGCGCAACGTGACGCACAAAGAAGACGCCCTGCGTTCGATGCTGCGCGTGCTCAAGCCGGGCGGGCGTCTGCTGGTGCTGGAATTCTCCAAGCCGACCAACGCGCTGATGTCGAAAGCCTACGACGCTTACTCGTTCGCCTTCATGCCGCTGATGGGCAAGCTGATCACCAACGACTCGGAAAGCTATCGCTACCTGGCCGAATCGATCCGCATGCACCCGAATCAGGAAACCCTGAAGTCGATGATGGTCGACGCCGGTTTCGACCGCGTGACCTATCACAACATGACCGCAGGCATCGTCGCCCTGCACCGTGGCATCAAGCCCTGATGTTGCTCACCGGGCTGCTCGCCAGCGTTGAACTCGGCCTCAACCGGGTGCTGCGTCTCGACAGCACGGCGCTGCCGCGGCTGGCGCATTTGACCGGCAAGGTGATTGCCGTCGACTGCCGCAGCCCGGCGCTGCAACTGTTCATCCTGCCGAGCGACGAAGGTCTGATGCTGGCCTCGCACTGGGAAACCGCTGTCGACTGCACCCTGCGCGCGCCGGCCTCCAGCCTGATCAAACTGGCCGTGAGCAAAGACAAGACTGCGGTGCTGCACGCCCCGGAAGTCGAGCTTGATGGCGACAGCGGCGTGCTGCTGGAGCTGGCCGGCGTGCTGCAGGATCTTGAGCTGGACTGGGAGTACGAACTCTCGCGCTGGCTCGGTCCGGTCGCCACGCAGCTGGTCGGTGGCCATCTGCGCAGTCGCGCACGCTGGTATCAACAAGGATTTGCCAGCCTCAACCAGAATCTCGCCGAATACCTCGCCGAAGAATCGCGCACCCTCGTCGGGCAGCGCGAAGCCGAAGCACGGTTCAGCGAACTGGACCGGATCAAACTTGATCTGGAACGTCTCGAGGCGCGTTTCGAGCGCCTTTCCCGATCCCTCGACCCAAGCGATAACGCATGAAGCTGCTTGCCGTCCGCCGTTTGTTGCGCATCCAGCGCGTCGTGATCCGCTACCGCCTCGATGATCTGCTGTTCGATCTGCCGCTGCCCTGGTTTCTCCTGGCGCTGCGCTATGTGCTGCCGTGGCGCTGGTTCCCGCGCAAGCCGCTGGAGCTGAGCCGGGGTGCGCGTTTGCGTCTGGCGTTGCAGGATCTCGGGCCGATCTTCATCAAGTTCGGGCAGATTCTTTCGACTCGCCGCGACCTGCTGCCGGAAGACATCGCCGATGAGCTGATGTTGTTGCAGGACCGCGTGCCGCCATTCGATTCGCAACTGTCGATCAAACTGATCGAAGAACAGTTGGGTAAAAAAATCAGTGAAGTGTTCAGCCGTTTCGACGTCGAACCGCTGGCCTCGGCATCGGTGGCGCAGGTGCATGCCGCGCAGCTGAAAACCGGCGAAGAAGTCGTGGTCAAGGTGATCCGCCCTGGTTTGAAAGCGGTGATCGCGCAGGATCTGGCGTGGCTGTTCATCCTCGCCCGCGCCGCTGAAAAGCTCTCGGCCGACGCGCGTCTGCTGCACCCGGTCGATGTGGTCCAGGACTACGAAAAAACCATCTACGACGAATTGGATCTGCTGCGCGAGGCGGCCAACGCCAGCCAGTTGAAGCGCAACTTCGAAGGTTCGCCGCTGCTCTACGTGCCGCAAGTGTATTGGGACTGGTGCCGGCCGAAAGTGCTGGTGATGGAGCGCATCTACGGCATTCAGGTGACGGATCTGGCGACCCTCGCCGACCAGCGCACCGACATGAAAATGCTCGCCGAACGCGGTGTGGAGATTTTCTTCACCCAAGTGTTCCGCGACAGTTTCTTCCACGCCGACATGCACCCCGGCAACATTTTCGTCAGTACCGTCAATCCGTGGAGCCCGCAGTACATTGCGATCGACTGCGGCATCGTCGGCAGCCTGACCCCGGAAGATCAGGATTATCTGGCCCGCAACCTGTTCGCCTTCTTCAAGCGTGACTACCGCCGCGTGGCGCAATTGCACATCGATTCGGGTTGGGTGCCGGCGGAAACCAAACTCAACGAATTCGAAGCGGCGATCCGCACCGTGTGCGAACCGATCTTCGAAAAACCGTTAAAAGATATTTCATTTGGCCAGGTGCTGATGCGCCTGTTCCAGACTGCGCGGCGCTTCAACATGGAAGTGCAACCGCAACTGGTGCTGCTGCAAAAGACCCTGCTGAACATCGAAGGCCTCGGCCGTCAGCTGTACCCGGATCTGGATCTGTGGAACACCGCGCAGCCGTTTCTCGAACGCTGGATGCGCGAACGCGTCAGCCCGAAAGCCTTGCTCGGCAACGTGCAGAGCCAGTTCGAGCAACTGCCGCACCTGGCGAATATGGCCCGCGATCTGCTCGAACGCATGTCCCAGCCGCACGCCTACGATCCGCCGCCACCGTGGCATAAACGCAAGGATGACTGGTTCCTGCGCCTGCTCGGGTGCGCGCATCTGGCCGGCGGGGTGATCCCCGCCCTCGGTGGTCCGTTGCACGAATTGGGGCATTGGCCGGCCGGAATCATGGTGGCCGTGGGCTTGTATCTGGTCGTTCGCCGATAGCCAGTTTCGTGATCGGCTGGCACACTGTTTCAATGCCTGAACCCGACTATTGAAGTGTGGGGTTCGCTGTCGGAGTCGAAGATGAAAAACTGGCTGGACGAGATCAAGTGGGACGCTGATGGCCTGGTGCCGGCGATTGCCCAGGATCACAAGACCGGACGCGTGCTGATGATGGCCTGGATGAACCGCGAAGCGCTCGAACTGACCGCTGCGGAAAACCGTGCAATCTACTGGTCACGTTCCCGTGGCAAGCTGTGGCGCAAGGGCGAAGAGTCCGGCCATGTACAGACCTTGCATGAAATGCGTCTGGACTGTGACGCCGACGTGATCATCCTGATGGTTGAACAGATCGGCGACATCGCTTGCCATACCGGCCGTCAAAGCTGCTTTTACCGTGTCTTCGAAAACGGCGACTGGAAAACAGTCGATCCGGTTCTCAAAGACCCGCACGCCATTTATTCCGCAGGACACAAACATGAGTGACACCCTGACCCGCCTCGCTCAGGTACTTGAAGAGCGTAAAGGCGCAGCCGCCGACAGCTCGTATGTGGCTAGTCTGTATCACAAGGGTTTGAACAAGATTCTGGAGAAAGTCGGCGAAGAGTCGGTCGAAACCATTATTGCCGCCAAGGACGCCGCCATCAGCGGCGACTGCAGCGACGTGATCTACGAGACCGCCGACCTGTGGTTCCACAGCATGGTCATGCTCGCCCAACTGGGGCAGCATCCGCAGGCTGTGCTGGATGAACTGGATCGCCGCTTCGGCCTGTCCGGACACGTCGAGAAAGCCTCGCGTCCGTCCGCCTGAACAATTTTTCGAGAGGAACAGCAACATGGGCATTTTTGACTGGAAACACTGGATCGTCATTCTGGTTGTCGTGGTGCTGGTGTTCGGCACCAAGAAACTGAAAAACCTCGGCACCGACGTTGGCGAGTCGATCAAGGGCTTCCGCAAAGCCATGAACGACGACGAGAAGCCTGCCGCTGATCCAACCGTGACGCCTGCGCAGCCGGTGCCACCGGTGCAGCCGCAAGCCACCGCTCAGGCCAATCCGCCGCACACCATCGACGTGCAGGCGCAGAAAGTCGAAGAGCCGATCCGCAAAGACGTGTGAGCACTGACTAATGTTTGGTATCAGCTTCTCTGAACTGCTGCTCGTCGGCCTCGTCGCTCTGCTGGTGCTGGGCCCCGAGCGTCTGCCGGGCGCTGCACGCACCGCCGGCCTGTGGGTTGGGCGGCTGAAGCGCAGCTTCAACGCGATCAAACAGGAAGTTGAACGTGAAATCGGTGCCGACGAGATCCGTCGGCAACTGCACAACGAACACATTCTGTCGCTGGAGCAAGAGGCGCGGAAGATTTTCAACCCGGTTCAGCAAGAGCCGACGCCAGTTGAGCATGTAGGTCAGCAGACGATTCATGCGCCAACCGCGCCTGTTACGCCAGCACCGGCACCCGCTGCCGTTGTAGCACCGACAGAGCCGGCGCCAGCCGCTGTGGAACAATCTGTTGAACACGTTGCGCCAACCGCCGCGCCGATCACACCTGCGCCTCACGACACCACTTTGCCGCCGCGAGCCCCATGAGCGATCTCCCCGAAAACGACCAGCACATGCCGCTGGTTTCGCACCTCACCGAGTTGCGCACCCGTCTGCTGCGTTGTGTGGCGGCGATCTTCATCATCTTCGCCGGGCTGTTTGCGTTCACCCAGCAGATCTACACCTTCGTCTCGACGCCGCTGCGCCAGTACCTGCCGGTCGGCGCGACGATGATCGCCACCGACGTGTCGTCGCCGTTCCTGACGCCGCTGAAGCTGACCATGATGGTCTCGCTGTTCCTCGCGATTCCGGTGATCCTGCATCAGATCTGGGGCTTTATTGCGCCGGGCCTGTACAAGCATGAGAAGCGCATCGCGGTGCCGCTGCTGGTGTCGAGCATTTTGCTGTTCTACACCGGCATGGCGTTTGCCTATTACTTCGTGTTCCCGCTGATCTTCAAGTTCTTCGCCGCCGCCACCCCGGCCGGCGTGGAAATGATGACCGACATCGCCAGTTACCTCGATTTCGTCATGACGCTGTTCTTCGCCTTCGGCGTCGCGTTCGAGATCCCGGTGGCCGTGGTGCTGCTGGTGTGGATCGGCGTAGTCGACGTCGCCTACCTGAAGAAAATCCGCCCGTACGTGATCATCGGCTGCTTCGTGGTCGGCATGATCCTGACGCCGCCGGACATCTTCTCGCAAACCCTGCTGGCCGTGCCGATGTGGATGCTGTTTGAAATCGGCATTCTGTTCGGTGGCTTGATCAGCAAACGCGAACGCCCGGACGAGAACCCGGCCGACGACCACAACGACCAGCCGCCAGCGACCCAGGCATGAACCTGCTGTTGCTCGAAGAGGCCGATTTCATTGCGGCCGACCGCGTGGTGCTGCGTGATCGACGCCTGACGCACATGCAGGAAGTTCACCGTTCGGAAGTCGGTGACCGCCTGCGCGTCGGGCGCATCAACGGCCTGATGGGTTCTGCTGAGTTGCTGCGTCTGGAAGCGGGTGAAGCGGAGCTGCGTGTCAGCCTCGATCAGCCGCCACCGGCCAAACTGCCTCTGACGCTGGTGCTGGCGCTGCCCCGTCCGAAAATGCTCCGCCGGGTATTTCAGACCGTGGCAACCATGGGCGTGCCCAAGGTAATTCTGGTCAACAGCTACCGTGTCGAGAAGAGTTTCTGGCAGACGCCGTTTCTTGAGCCTGCAGCGATTCGTGAGCAACTGATCCTCGGCCTCGAACAGGCGCGCGACACCGTGCTGCCGGAAATCATCATCGAGAAACGCTTCAAGCCTTTCGTTGAAGACCGGCTGCCGGCGATTACCGACGGCACCCTCGGTCTGGTCGGTCATCCCGGTAACTTCCCACCCTGCCCGCGCGCGCTCAGCGAACCGGTGACGCTGGCCCTCGGCCCCGCAGGTGGCTGGATTCCTTACGAGACCGATCGGCTGGCCGGGTCTGGCCTGCAACCGGTGCACCTGGGCGAACGCATCCTGCGCGCCGAAGCCGCCGTCACCGCCCTGCTCGCCCGGCTTTTCTAAACGAACACCGCTCCCCTGTAGGAGCTGCCGCAGGCTGCGATCTTTTGATGTTGTTTTTAGAAGCACGATCAAAAGATCGCAGCCTGCGGCAGCTCCTACATTGATACCGTGCGGGTCCGGCGGATAAATGGTGTTACAGATTGCCATCATTCGGCCGATACCTTCTCCATAAGTCCAATTAGTGGTCCGAAGGGAGTGGTCGCATGTACCGTTGGTTAGCCGAGAGTCTTGGAAACGTCAGCGTCAAACGCAAGTTGGGCATCGGTTTCGGCCTGGTGCTGTTACTGACACTGTTGATCACCTTCACCGGCTGGACCGGCATGAGCGGCATCATCAGCCGCGGCGACAAACTCGGTTTTATTTCCAGCCTCAATGAGCTGACCAAGGACCTGCGTCTGGCGCGCATGGACTACGACATGCGTCGCGGCGAACAAGGCCCGGGCACGGTCAACGAATTCCTGAGCAAACTCGAAAGCGGCCTGCAATCGGCACGCGGCATGATTGAGCAGCCGTCCGATGTGACGATGGTCGATCAACAATTGGCTGCCGTGGCCGAATACAAGCGTGCCTTCGGCGAAATGACCCAGGCCACCGTGCAACGTGAAGACGCACGCAGCAAGCTAGGCGCCAATGCCGACAATGCCGTGACCAAGGTCGGCGAAGTCGAGAGCGCGCTGCTGCAAGGCGACAGCGTCGCGCAATACAACGCAGTGATCGAACTGAGCAAACTGCTGCAGCAAGCGCGATATCAGGTGCGCGGTTACACCTACAGCGGCAAGGCCGATGCCGAGCAACCAGCCCTGACCGCGATCGACAATGCCCTGAAAAATCTCGAGAGCCTGCCGTCCCGTGTTCCGGAGCAGCATATCGCCAACCTGCAACAAGCCACCGACTCGCTCAAGGCTTACCGTGCAGCCGTGGCTCAATTCCGTGACTCGCAAGTAAAAAACGCTGCAGCACTGGCCAACATGTCCGCTCAGGGCGACATTTTGATCGCCGTCAGCAAGAAACTGACCGAATCGCAGACCGTGGTTCGGGACACTGACGCCGCACGCGCCAAAAACCTGCTGCTGATCGCCACCGCACTGGCCGTAGCGTTCGGCTTGCTGGCCGCCTGGGCGATCACTCGCCAGATCATCATCCCGCTCAACCAGACCCTGAAAGTCGCCGAACGCGTGGCCGCTGGCGACCTGACCCACAATCTGGTGTCCCTGCGCCGCGATGAACTGGGCCAACTGCAACGCTCGATGCAGAGCATGACCCAAGGCCTGCGTGAACTGGTCGGCGGCATCAGCGACGGCGTTACTCAGATCGCCAGCGCTGCCGAGGAACTCTCGGCTGTGACCGAGCAGACCAGCGCTGGAGTCAACAATCAGAAAATCGAGACCGATCAGGTCGCTACCGCCATGAACGAAATGGCCGCCACCGTGCAGGAAGTCGCGCGCAACGCCGAGGAAGCTTCCGAAGCTGCCGTTGCCGCTGACCAGCAGGCCCGCGAAGGCGACAAGGTCGTCGGCGAAGCCATCGCACAGATCGAGCGTCTGGCCGTTGAAGTCGGCCACTCCACCGAGGCCATGGGCGAACTCAAACGCGAAAGCGACAAGATCGGCAGCGTCCTCGACGTGATCAAATCCGTGGCCCAGCAAACCAACCTGCTCGCTCTCAACGCCGCCATCGAAGCTGCGCGCGCCGGTGAAGCCGGACGTGGTTTTGCCGTGGTCGCCGATGAAGTACGCAGCCTCGCCCAGCGCACGCAGAAATCCACCGAAGAAATCGAAGAGCTGATCGTAGGCCTGCAAAATGGCACCCAGCAAGTGGCGACGATCATGGACAACAGCCGCACCCTGACCGACAGCAGCGTCGAGCTGACCCGTCGGGCCGGCGGTTCGCTGGAGAGCATCACCCGCACCGTGTCGGCGATTCAGGCGATGAACCAACAGATCGCAGCGGCCGCCGAGCAGCAGAGCGCAGTGGCTGAAGAGATCAACCGTAGCGTGCTGAATGTGCGGGACGTGTCGGATCAGACCTCGGCGGCGAGCGAAGAGACCGCGGCGTCGAGCGTTGAGCTGGCACGTCTGGGGACGCATCTGCAAATGCTGGTGGGGCGCTTCAAGGTTTAAACGCAAGTGGGGCCTGTCACCAGGCCCCATTGCTACCCTTCGAGGTCCGCAGTGCGACGAATCCTTCGCGCAATCTCTGCCAAATCCATAGCTACATCGCCCTTGTAATCATGTGACGATATATAGCCTTCGTAATGATCGAAGAACTTGTTCATGTTCGAGCTGATCGGTTTGAAGTGACTGGAGTCACCCGTGCCGTGCATGGGAAAGAGCTTGGCATGTAAGTGGTCGATGCCATACCCCTCCAATATAAGTCCGGTTCTACCCACATCAGCAAATGTCTTGTCGATTAGCAGTGCCACTTTCTTGGCTGCAACAATCAGCGCGGACAACACTTCATCTGATTGAGCAAAAGCATAACTACTGTAGTGCTGCTTCGGAACAACCACTGAAAAGCCGGGCGTATTGGGATAAATAGACAAAAACGCAAGGTGGGCATCGTCCTCCCAAATCAAATGCATAGGCGCATCGCCGCTGATCATTTTGCAAAAAATACAATCCATATGAATATGCACCGTTCAAACTGATGGACCTGCAACAATTGAATACCGACTGGCCTGTTAGCCCAGCAATGTATTGAACTTCAAGGGCGAGCTGTTTGCATCCCAGACGATACTATGTTGCTCAACACCTCCTAGCGTCCTGCACGCCAGTGCAGCGATGACTGACGAGGCCAGCATCGACGCCAGACTGAAATTGCTCGGGCCGTAGCTGGGCATGACGCCTTTGGGTAACCGTTGCCAATCGAATGGTCGCTGCACTGACGGAGCACAGTCAGGGTTCTCTGATTCGGCGACCTGCGACACTTCACCCGTGTAGAAATTGGTCATGCACATGCGGTGCAGATAGCCCGCGCTGACGACCGGAATCTTGTACTCATCGGCCAGTTGTTTGCACTGCGCAGCCAGCGTAGCCGGCTCGTCAGCGGTCACGACAACCGCGTCATAACCTTGCTTGATCAGATCGCGAACGTCATCCAGAGCAAGGCTGCGCTTGAGCGCTGTAACGTCGACGTCTGGAAATTTTTCTTCCAGTATCTCCCGCAGCACATCGACCTTAAACGCACCAACGTCGCTTCTGCGCCAGAATAATTGCCGGTTGAGATTACTTTCTTCGATGCGATCGCCATCGGTGACGGTGAGATGACCAATGCCGCTACCCGCCAGCAACAGACTGGCAGTGCTGCCAATCCCGCCACAACCAAAGAGCAGGACTCTGGCGCGTTTCAATGCGGCCACGTCCTCCATGACATCCTCACAGGAACTTGCGCCACAGAGCAGATAACTGACTGTCCGGCTTGTGCGTGGATTTTCAAGCAACTGCCGTACGCCCTGCATGGCTTGATCACTGCCTGGTATCAACGCCCCCGCGGCGTGCAGCGCTTCGAACATCGCGGTTTCCCCCTGCCCTGCCAGTTGCACGACGCCGCGAGGCCCACTTATATACATTCCACCTTCATATACGCCATAGAGCGTTGAGGGAGCAACGACGCCCATGTAACCCTCGCCGGCAAAAAAATCGTCCTGATTTTCCATATCCCACCCACGCTTGAACCCCGTCCCGAAGGACGAGGCCATTACTTTAAAAAGTTCAAATTTAAACTTTAATTACACAGTGGTGTGAACCCATGCTTGCGCATGTAAGCCAGTTCTTGAGCAGTACAAGGAAGTTGACCAAAAGCCACTACCTTATTGCCGGGTTGAATCTGGTGCTCGGCCACGAACGGATTGGCAGGCTTTACTTCATCAGCTTGCACAGTTGCAGACATGGCCGCCACACTCGCCAGCAATGCGACAAGACCCAGAGATTTCTTTTCCATAAGATTAAATACTCAGCAACTTTAGTTTATTGAGGGTACGCGCAACTTCTTGATACGCCCTCAATGGACGCGACTGAGCAGCGAGGATTTAGGCTTTTCGTTATTTAAAAAATAAATACTCAAACCAGATCTGTGCAACCGCAACTGCAGCTTCGCTTCTCTCTTTGATTATTTGCCTATGCCTCAGAGACTCGCGAAGACTGCAATCGGGTTTGATTAGAACTAGAGAACCTGACGCAGGAAGGCCTGGGCACGCGGATCTTTCGGCGCATCAAAGAACTCTGCCGGCGCCGCATCTTCCAGCAGTTTGCCGTGATCGAAAAACAACACCCGATCCGCCACTTCCCGGGCAAAGCCCATCTCGTGGGTCACGCAAACCATGGTCATGCCTTCCACGGCCAGGTTCTTCATCACGTCCAGCACTTCGCCGACCATTTCCGGGTCGAGGGCCGAAGTCGGCTCATCGAACAACATCACCTTCGGTTCCATCGCCAGCGCCCGGGCAATCGCCACGCGCTGCTGCTGACCGCCGGACAGGCGCGACGGAAATTCGTTGGCCTTCTGTGCGATACCAACCTTTTTCAACAATTCCATGGCCTTGGCTTCGCGCTCTTTCTTGCCGCGCTTGCGCACGACTTTCTGCGCCAGACAGAGGTTTTCCAGCACGGTCATGTGCGGGAACAGGTTGAAATGCTGAAAGACCATGCCGACTTCGCGGCGGTAGGCGTTGACGTCGGTTTTCGGGTCGGCCAGTTGCAGCCCGTCGATGCTCACCGAGCCCGAGTCAAATTCCTCCAGGCCATTGAGGCAACGCAGGAAGGTCGACTTGCCGGAACCCGACGGGCCGATCACCACCAGCACTTCACCCTTGGCCACCGTGGTGCTGACGTTATCCACCGCGCGCACCACTTGCCCACGGGTGTCGAAGACTTTTACCAGATCGCGGACTTCAATCACTTTGCGCGAGCCTCCGCTCAAGCCGGCTGGCGATTTTCGACAGCGGCAGGTTGATCAACAGGTACAGACCGGCAACGCAGAACAGGATTTCGAACGGCGAAAACGAAGTGGTGATCACTTCACGGCCGCTTTTCAACAGCTCGGTGATGGCGATTACCGACACCAGCGAGGTGTCCTTGACCAGACTGATGAACTGCCCGGCCAACGGCGGCAGCACACGTTTCAGCGCTTGCGGCAGTACCACATGGCGCATCGATTGACCGGCACTCAGACCGAGCGAACGCGCCGCTTCGTTCTGGCCACGGGCAATCGACTGCACGCCGGAACGGATGATCTCAGCCACGTAGGCGCCGGTGAACAGCGACAGCGCGGCGATCCCGGCGAACTCGCGGGACAGATTCATCACCGTGCCGATGAAGAAGTAGAAAATGAAGATCTGTACCAGCAGCGGCGTGCCGCGCACCAGTTCGACGTAAATGGTCGAGAGGTCGCGCAGGGTCGGGTTGTTCGACAGACGGCACAGGCCGGTGACCAGACCGATCAGCAGACCGAGTACACCAGAGACCACTGACAGCCAAAGCGTTGTCCAAAGGCCCCACAACAGCGGTCCTGCCGCCCAATGGCGAGTCACGCCCACGACGTCACCTTCGGCCACATCGTCGCCCTGAGCGAATTGCAGGCTGTTCTCGTCGACGGTCAGGTGCTGCTCGTCACCGGCGTCGTTGCGCAGAGTGACTTGCGCGCTGCTGCCCTTGCGCACGAGTTCGGTGACGGTGGAAATGTCAGCGGCTCGCTGGGTTTCTTCAGCCTGATAGGCGAAGTACTGCGGCACGCGGTTCCAGCGCCATTCGTAGGACATCAGCGACGTCGCGTAATACAACGCGCCGGCCAGGCCGACCAGCACCAGCACGGTGAGGACGTGCCAGGGCCATTGGGCTTTTTTCTGTTTCATTGCAGGTTCTCGGATGATCGTTCCCACGCTCTGCGTGGGAATGCCGCTCGGGACGCTCTGCGTCCCTGCCTGTTCGTGACGCGGAGCGTCACAGGATGCGTTCCCACGCGGAGCGTGGGAACGATCAGCGGATGCGCGTTATTCCATGTCCTTGAGCCACTCGGTGCTCTTGAACCACTTGTCATGGATGCGATCGTAGGTGCCGTCTTCGTGGATCTGGTGCAGGAAGTTGTTGATGAAGTTGAGGCTGTCGTAGTCACCCTTCTTCAGACCGAAAGCCAGTGGCTCGTAGGTGAACGGCTTGTCGAGGAACACCAGCTTGCCGGCGCCGACCTTGGTCACCGCGACAACGTTGTACGGGGCGTCGTAGATGAAGGCATCAGCCTTGCCGTTGACCACGTCGAGCACGGCTTCCTGCTCGTTGTCGTAGCCGTGGTATTTGGCTTTGGAGATCAGCTTCTTGGCGACCATCTCACCAGTGGTGCCGAGCTTGGAGGTGATCCGGTAGTCGGCGGTGTTCAGGTCTTTGTACGACTTGATGGTGCCTTCCAGTTCCTTGCGGATCAGCAGGGTCTGGCCGACAACGATGAACGGCTCGCTGAAGTTCAGGCGCAGATTGCGTTCCTGAGTCAGGGTCATGCCGCTGCCGATCATGTCGAACTTGTCGGTCATCAGCGCCGGGATGATGCCGTCGTAACCGGTCGAAACCAGCTCCAGCTTGACGCCCATGGCCTTGGACATGGCTTTGAGGATATCGACTTCGAAGCCGATGATTTCGCCGCGCTTGTTGGTCATTTCGAACGGCATGTAGGTCGGATCCATACCGACTTTCAATGTGCCGCGCTTGACCGCGTCATCGATTGCGCCAGCCTGCGCCGCATTGACTGCAACCAGTGCCGTGACGCCGACCAGCAGCATCGACAGATACTTCTTCATCTTAAAGTCCCCAAAACCATTGCGTGTGCGGCGCGAAAACCAACAGAGACAGGCAAAAAAGCCCGGGTGCGCCAATTCGGGGACGGATGCTAACGCACTCGTTTTTTTGCACAAGGTTTAATGGACGATTTGTTTAACAATCAAGGGCTGACCCTCACCCCAGCCCTCTCCCCCAAGGGGGCGAGGGGGAAAGGGAGCCGATCGGGGAATATTCAAAACTTGAGTTCGACTCGATATCTCAGGTCGGCGTATCTCGAATATTCAACGCGGTCGGTCCCCTCTCCCTTTGGGAGAGGGCTAGGGTGAGGGGTTTTTTCAGCAGGCAAAAAAAACCCCGCAATATCGCGGGGTTTCTCTATCAGGCCGGTTGCGCCTGCATACTCACCGGTCGCAAAGGCAGCAACGGCGCATGCGGATCGGCTTTCACCGAAGCCCGCCAGGCATCCAGCCACTCAGCGAGACCTTCAGCCCAAACCTGCTCATGCAGACGGGCCAAGGCCACAGGGTCGCTCAGCAGTTGCAGACGATCATGGTTGTTCAGCCCGGCCGGGCCAACCTTGATCGCGTGGCGCACACGTTCCTGACGCAGCCACTCGATCGGCTCGGCCTGACCGTGACGCGAGGTCGCCAGCGAGCACGCCAAAGCGTTCTGCTGAGGGTCGACCACCGCACGAACGAAGCCGTCGTTGAGGGCGTGGTAACGGTTTTCGTGGGTGTACTGATCGGTCGCCAGCAACGCCTGTGGCGGATTGTATTCCTCAGGGATGAGGAACAGGCTCTCGTCACGGGATTTCAGGCCCAGACCGACACGGCTGGAAATCACCGACACCGGAATCGACAACATCAGCGAACCGACGATCGGCACCAGCCACCAGAGGAAGCTCGGGTTCAGCCAGATCACCAGCAGCGCCCAGCAGAAGCCCAACAGGGTCTGCGGACCGTGACGTTTGACCGCTTCGCTCCATGGCGTCGAGTCATCGTCACGTTGCGGCGAGTTCCAGGTCGCGGCCCAGCCGAGGAACGCGGCCAGGACGAAACGGGTGTGGAAAATCATCCGCACCGGCGCCAGCAGCATGGAGAACAGCATCTCCAGCAGCATCGACAGGGTCACCTTGAACTTGCCGCCGAACTCTTTCGCGCCTTTGGCCCAGATCAGGATGATGCTCAACAGTTTCGGCAGGAACAGCAGCACGATGGTCGTTGAGAACAGCGCGATCGCCTTGTCCGGGTGCCATTGTGGCCACAACGGATAGAGCTGACGCGGTTCGAGGAAGTACTGCGGCTCCATCAACGTGTTCACCGCCAGCAGCGCGGTCGACAACACCAGGAAGAAGAACCACAACGGCGCCGACAGGTACGACATCACGCCGGTGAGGAACACCGCACGGTGTACCGGGTGCATGCCTTTGACCAGGAACAGACGGAAGTTCATCAGGTTGCCGTGGCACCAGCGACGGTCACGCTTGAGTTCGTCGAGCAGGTTCGGCGGCAGTTCTTCGTAGCTGCCCGGCAAGTCGTAGGCAATCCACACGCCCCAACCGGCACGGCGCATCAACGCGGCTTCAACGAAGTCGTGGGACAGAATCGCACCGGAAAACGCACCTTTACCCGGCAGCGGCGCCAAGGCGCAGTGGTCGATAAACGGCTTCATGCGGATGATCGCGTTGTGACCCCAGTAGTGGGATTCACCCAGCTGCCAGAAGTGCAGACCGGCGGTGAACAGCGGGCCGTACACGCGGGTGGCGAACTGCTGCATGCGCGCATACAGGGTGTCCATGCCCGACGCACGCGGCGCGGTCTGGATGATCCCGGCGTCCGGCGTGGCTTCCATCAAGCGCACCAGACTGGTCAGGCACTCACCGCTCATTACCGAGTCAGCGTCGAGGACGACCATGTACTTGTAGTCACCGCCCCAGCGACGGCAGAAGTCGTCGAGGTTGCCGCTTTTACGTTTTACGCGACGGCGACGACGGCGATAGAAGATCTTGCCAAAGCCCTTGGCTTCGCGGCAGACGTCCAGCCAGGCCTGCTGCTCGGCGACACAAATGTCGGTGTCGTTACTGTCGCTGAGGACGAAGAAGTCGAAGCGATCCAGATCACCGGTGGCAGCGACCGATTCGAACGTAGCGCGCAGACCGGCGAAAACACGCGGTACGTCTTCGTTGCAGATCGGCATCACCAGCGCGGTACGCGCATCTTTGGCAATCGGCTCGTTGCCGGCGCTTTTGCCGGAAATACGGTATTTATCGTGACCGGTGAGCAACTCGAGGAAGCCCATCAGTGCCGTCCAGAAACCGGCCGACACCCAGCAGAACAGAATCCCGAACAGAATCAGGATGCTGGTTTGCAGCGCATACGGCAGCACTTGCGTGGCGGTTTGCAGCAGCGGCTGGTGCAGGACTTCATCCAGATCAACGAAGGACCAGCCCTGATACGGCATGATGCCTTTCATGTACCAGCCGGCGACGATGGTCTGGCCGAGCATCAGCAGCAACAGAATGTAGCGGCGAATCGAACCGACGGTGCGCCAGCGCGCAGCCGGCAGGACATTTTCGTCCTTCGGCGGCTGCGGCGGGTTGGTGCGACCGGTCATACGGCGCCAGCCACGCACCAGAATATTGGTGCGCCATGGCTCCGGCACGACTTTGGTCCGGCGGATCGGCGGCGTCGCCTTCATGCTGACGCGACCGCTGGCGTCGAGCACCAGCATCTCCGCGTCTTCCAGTTCTTCGGCAGTGCTCAGAGTCAGGCGCTTGCCCACCGAAGCCTGGGCGGCTTCGGCAGGAGCGTCGAATGTCGAGGACGACAGGCGTTCATGCAGCTCGCTGAACGACTGGCAGCCCGCGAGTTCCGCGCGCTGCTCGTCGGTCATCGGCAGATGCGCCAGATACTCGGACAGAGTCTCTGGCTGTACTTGAGAGTTACTCATCGGCAGGCAACTGATAGCTCCAGGTCTCGGTCAGGACTTCTTCAGTCGGCGCCGATTCCGGTGTGGCTGGGGCCGCGTCGGCAGCAACTGGCTGCTTGGCGTCTTTGTTGGCCTTGTCCTTGGCTTCTGCCGCTGGCTTGGCGTCGGCCTGTTTGGCCTCGGCTGCCTTGGCTTCCTTGTCGGCTTTCTCTTGTTGCTTGGCGGCAACCTTGTCGGCCTTGGCGACGGACGAATTGGACGCCGGCACCGCAGACTTGGCCAGATCGGCCGTAACGATTGGCTGTACCAGCGCGGCACGCATCTCGGTCGACTTGCTCGCGTCCTTGATTTTCATCCGCAGGGTCAAGCGCCAGCCTTTGGTTTCCGGGTTGTAGCGCACGCTGTTTTCGACCAGTTCGGCGTTGTCGCCAACACTGACCTGACTGCGCACGTCGGCATCCGGGGTCAGCGCGGCCAGCGATGGACCTTCGAAATCGACCAGGTAGGCAACACTGCCATCCGGCTGACGGATCAGGTTCGATTGCTTGACGTCACCGGTCGAACGCAGAGTCTGCGAAACCCAGGCGCTGTCCGGCGCGTGAAGCGCCGCTTCGTCCATGGTCCAGTGCATGCGGTAAGCGAAGTCCAGTGGCTGACCCGGCTCCGGCATTTTTTCCGGGCTCCAGAACGCAACGATGTTGTCGTTGGTTTCGTCGGCGGTCGGAATTTCTACCAGATCAACGGTGCCCTTGCCCCACTCGCCCTTCGGCTCGATCCACGCGCTTGGACGCTTGTCGTAACGGTCGTCGAGGTCTTCGTAGTGGCTGAAGTCACGGCCACGTTGCAGCAGACCGAAACCACGCGGGTTCTCGATGCTGAAGTTGCTCACGGCCAGGTGTTTCGGGTTGTTCAGTGGGCGCCAGATCCACTCGCCGTTGCCGGCATGGATCGACAGACCGCTGGAGTCGTGCAGTTCACGACGGTAGTTGAGGACTTTCGACGGCTGGTTGGCGCCGAACAGGAACATGCTGGTCAGCGGCGCGATGCCCAGTTTGCCGACCTTGTCACGCAGGAACATCTGCGCTTTGACGTCGACAATGGTGTCGCTGCCCGGACGCAGGATCAGACGGTAGGCACCGGTGGCACGCGGCGAATCCAGCAGGGCGAAGATCACCAGGTGCTTGTCGCCCGGCTTCGGCTGTTGAATCCAGAATTCGCGGAAACGCGGAAATTCTTCGCCCGACGGCAGCGCGGTATCAATCGCCAGACCACGCGCCGAGAGGCCGTAGGTGTGGCCCTTGCCGACAACGCGGAAGTAACTCGCGCCGAGCATGGTCATGATTTCGTCTTGCTTGTCGGCCTTGTTGATCGGGTACAGCACACGGAAACCGGCGTAACCCAGTTGTTCGGTGGCCTTCGGATCGAATTTCAGGTCGCCGAAATCGAAGCGGGTCGGATCATATTTGATCTCTTCGACGGTGTTCGCCGTGATTTCGTTGATTTTCACCGGTGTATCGAAGTGCATACCCTGGTGATAAAAAGACAGTTTGAACGGGGTCTTCTGATCAGCCCACTCAGCCTTTTCGGTGAGGAAGCGGATTTTCTGATAGTCCGCGAACTTCATGTCGCGGAATTCGTTCGGCAGGTTGCTGCGCGGGGCTTCGAACTTCTGCCCGGCCAGTTCTTTAGCCTTCGCCGATACATCGTCAAGATTGAACGCCCAAAGCTGGCCGGCGCTGAGCAGGCACAGGAGCGCCGAACCCGCTACCAGGGCACTTCGCATGCGTTTGGCAGACATTTTTGCTGCATTACAGGGACTAACAATCACGAGCAACCCTCGCCGAAAACAGATCAAAAAACCAACGGCCAGCAAGCCGTCTGTGTGGCCATTTTTGTCAGCTTATTTCGGTTCCAGGGAGCCAGATACTGCGTTGCTGCTCCTCCCCATAGCAAGCTATGAGTCGTCGCAGCGCCTTGTCTCTGACTCCCTGGCCCTCGAAATAATGCTGGCAAAAATGGCCGTACAGACCGCTCATACCAGGTTGGCGAGCATTGTTCCGACTCCGCTGGGGCAAAATGATTCCCCAATCGGATCCAGACAAGTCTCTACCTAAGTCAAAAATGAATCAGCGAACGCTGATCCCAGTGCGCGCGATTATCTAGTAGCCCGCATGACAACGCATCAGGGGTAACAAAGTATTTATCGCGAAAACACCTTAAAAACAGTCGAAATTTCCCAAAAAGGTGTTTCAAGCGCTTTCAGGTCTGTAACAAAAAGGTAACCGGGCCATCGTTGACCAAATGCACCTGCATATCGGCGCCGAATCTACCTGATGCCACAGTGCCATGCACCTGTTTCGCACTGCTTAATAGATAGTCGAACAATTCCTCGCCCAAGGCCGGAGGCGCGGCCGTCGAAAAGCTCGGGCGCAACCCGCTTTTGGTGTCGGCCGCGAGGGTGAACTGAGAGACCAGCAGCAACCCACCGCCAACATCGGCGAGGGACAAGTTCATCTTGCCCTCCGCGTCACTGAATACCCGATAGTTAAGCAGCTTATGCAGAAGTTTGTCGGCGCTGACACGCGTGTCGTCGGGTTCTACCGCCACCAGCACCAACAAACCTTGATCGACCGCCCCGACTACCTCGCCCGCGACTTCGACACGCGCACCGCGAACGCGCTGTATAAGCCCCTTCATGCTTCTTCGGGCGGCAGATCGAGCAGGCGCTGGGCCATGTTGCCCGCAGCACGCACCAGTGCATCGGTAATGCCCGGTTCAGACGCGGCGTGGCCGGCGTCGCGGATCACCTGCAGTTCGCTGTTCGGCCAGGCTTGATGCAGTTCCCAGGCGTTGTCGAGCGGGCAGATCACGTCGTAGCGACCGTGAATGATCACGCCCGGCAAATGAGCGATCTTGCCCATGTCACGAATCAACTGGTTCGGCTCAAGAAAGGCATTGTTGGTGAAGTAATGACATTCGATCCGCGCGATCGACAGTGCGCGCTGCGGCTCGGAGAAGCGATCGACCACCAGCGGGTTCGGCCGCAGGGTCGCGGTGCGCCCTTCCCAGGTCGACCAGGCTTTGGCCGCGTGCATCTGGGCGATCTGGTCGTTGCCGGTCAGACGCTTGTGGAAAGCGCTGAGCAGGTCGTCGCGCTCGTCCAGCGGAATCGGCGCGATGTAGTCCTGCCAGTAATCGGGGAACAGACGGCTGGCACCGGCCTGATAGAACCACTCGATTTCCTGCGGGCGGCAGAGAAAGATCCCTCGCAAGATCAGCCCATGTACACGTTCAGGGTGGGTCTGCGCATAGGCCAGCGCCAGGGTCGAACCCCACGAACCGCCGAACAGCACCCATTTGTCGATGCCCAGGTGTTTGCGGATGCGCTCAAGGTCGGCGACCAGATCCCACGTCGTGTTGTTTTCCAGGCTGGCGTGCGGCGTGGAGCGTCCGCAGCCGCGCTGGTCGAAGGTGACAATGCGATAGAGGTTCGGATCGAAAAAGCGACGGCTCTGCGCGTCGCAACCGGCGCCGGGGCCGCCGTGAATGAACACAACCGGCAAACCCTCCGGTGAACCGCTTTCGTCGACGTACAGCGTATGGGTGTCATCGACAGCCAGATCGTGCCGGGCGTGAGGTTTGATCTGCGGAAACAAAGTCTGCATTGCGCGCTCCGTAAGGGGTCGAGGTCATCCCTGGGGGGACTTCTATTATTCTGCCGTTGGGCATCATAAACCCGATTTACGTCAATGAGCATGCTCCAGGTCACTCACAATTTTTCAGCCTTGTAGGCAGAGGGTGCTGCGCACAAAAACCCTGTAGGAGTGAGCCTGCTCGCGATGGCGTTGATTCAGACAATATTTCAGCGACTGACACACCGCTATCGCGAGCAGGCTCACTCCTACAAGGGTTGGGCGCTAGGCGTTATTTTTGTGCGTAGTGTTTTTGGCCCCAGGCCAGATAGCCCTGCAGCAACTCTTTGAGCACCACCCGCGTTGGCTCGGCCAGATCCGCGCGGTAGCGGAACGGTTCGAACTCTTCCATGTAGGTGCTCTGGCACAACTCCAGCTGCACGGCGTGAATGTTCTCGGCCGGGTTGCCGTAATGACGGGTGATATGGCCGCCCTTGAAGCGGCCGTTGAGCACGTGTGTGTAATTGCCGTGGCGTGCGCAGATCGCTTCCAGCTGTGTCGCCAACTGCGGATCGCAACTGGCGCCGTTGAAGGTACCGAGGTTGAAGTCCGGTAGTTTGCCGTCGAACAGGTGCGGGATGATCGAGCGGATCGAGTGCGCATCGAACAGCAGTGCATAACCGAACTCGGCCTTCAGCCGCGCCAGTTCTTCCTGAAGGGTGCGGTGATACGGCGTCCAGATCTGCTCAAGGTAAGTCGCGCGCTCTTCTTTCGACGGTTCCAGCCCCTCCCTGAACAACGGAATGCCATCGAACAGGGTCGCCGGATAGAGCCCGGTGGTGGCGCCGGCGTACAACGGCTTATCGTCGGACGGCCGGTTCAGGTCGATAACAAAACGCGAATACTCAGCGGCCAGGGTACTGGCGCCAAGTTCTTCAGCGAAGTCGTAGAGCTGCGGAATGTGCCAGTCGGTGTCCGGCAGGCTTTTCGCGTCCGCGATCAGTCCCGCCTGGACCACCGGGGTCAGCCGCACACCGGCATGCGGCATGCTGATCAGCAACGGCACACGACCTTGTTTGAAGTTCAAAACCTTATCCACAACCGCTCTCCTACAGACTTGATTCGACGCCGTGACGCACGACGCGTTTGTCCAGATCACCGCCGAGCCAATAGGCCAGATCCGCCGGGCGATCGATGTGCCAGGCAACGAAATCCGCGACCTTGCCGACTTCCAGCGAGCCGTGGGTATCGGCCATTCCCAGCGCTTGCGCAGCGTGAATCGTCGCCCCGGCCAGGGCTTCTTCCGGGGTCATGCGGAAGCAGGTGCAGGCCATGTTCAACATCAGCCGCAATGACAGCGCCGGCGAGGTGCCGGGGTTGAGGTCGCTGGCGATGGCGATCTTCACCTTGTGCTTGCGCAGAGCGTCCATCGGCGGCAGCTGGGTTTCGCGCAGGAAGTAGAACGCGCCCGGCAGCAGCACCGCGACGGTATCGGCTTCGGCCATGGCGATGGCATCGCCTTCGTCCATGAACTCCAAGTGATCGGCAGACAACGCCTTGTAGCGCGCGGCAAGGCTGGAGCCGTGCAGCGAGGACAATTGTTCGGCGTGCAACTTCACCGGCAGACCGAGTTTTTGCGCGTCGATGAACACGCGTTCGACTTGCTCGGGAGAGAACGCCAGGTATTCACAGAACGCGTCCACGGCGTCGACCAAACCTTCGGCGGCGAGCGCGGGGAGCATTTCGTTGCAGACCAGATCGATGTAATCGTCGGCGCGATCCTTGTACTCAGGCGGCAGCGCGTGGGCGGCCAGACAGGTGCTGCGCACGCTGATCGGCAGCTCTTTCTGCAGACGACGGATGACCCGAAGGATTTTGCGTTCATTGACCAGATCGAGGCCGTAGCCGGACTTCATCTCGACCGTGGTCACACCGTCGCGCATCAGGCTCTTCAGGCGTTTGGCGGCGCTGGCGAACAGTTCGTCTTCGGTCGCTTCGCGTGTCGCGCGCACGGTGCTGGCGATGCCACCGCCGGACGCTGCGATTTCCGCATAGCTGACACCTTGCAGACGCTTTTCAAATTCGCCGCTGCGGTTGCCACCGAACACGGTGTGGGTGTGGCAGTCGATCAGGCCGGGGGTGACCCATGCGCCTTGCAGGTCGTTGACCGCCGGGTATTCACCGGAGGGCAATTGATTGCGCGGGCCGATCCACTCGATGAGCGCACCGGACGTCACGATGGCCGCATCCTCGATGATCGAGTAGACGCCATGCGCCATGGTTGCGACGTGGCAGTGTTGCCAGAGGGTTTTCACTGTTGGCCTCCGTTGGGGTTGGTTTGGTGGGTGACCTTCAAAAGCCCCTCACCCTAGCCCTCTCCCGGAGGGAGAGGGGACTGACCGGGTTGTTCTGTCGAGGTACGCCGACCTGGAATTTCTGTGCCGAACTCAGGCCTTGAAGCTCACCGAGACCGGCTCCCTTTCAATCTCTCTCACACGGAAGAAAAAGAACTGACCGGGTTGTTCTGTCGAGGTACAGCGACCTGAAAATCTCGAGCCGAACTCAGGCTTTGAAAACCATGAAGATCGACTCCCTTCCCCCTCTCACTCCCAGGAGAAGAAGAACTGACCGGGTTGTTCTGTCGAGGTACATCGACCTGAAAATCTTGAGCCGAACTCAGGCTTTGAAAACCATGAAGATCGGCTCCCTTCCCCCTCTCCCCCTGGGGGAGAGGGCTGGGGTGAGGGGGATCGATTTCACTAACAACAAAACTTCCCCTGAAAACACACTTACAAACTAGGCAGCAATTTCGCCGAAACAAGCTCAGTCAAACACCGCGAAGCCAGCAATTCAGTCGCCGCATTGATGTCCGGCGCAAAGAAGCGGTCCTTCTCATAAAACGGCACTTCCTTGCGCAAAATCGCCCGCGCCTGTTCCAGCTTCGCCGAAGTTTTCAGACCGTTACGCAGATCCAGCCCCTGCACCGCTGCCAGCCACTCCACCGCGAGAATCCCGCGAGTGTTTTCAGCCATTTCCCACAATCGCTTGCCCGCAGCAGGCGCCATCGAAACGTGGTCTTCCTGGTTAGCCGAAGTCGGCAAACTGTCCACCGAATGCGGATGCGACAACGCCTTGTTTTCGCTGGCCAGTGCCGCAGCGGTTACTTGAGCAATCATGAAGCCGGAGTTCACCCCGCCATTGGCGACGAGGAACGGCGGCAGTTGCGACATGTGCTTGTCCATCATCAGCGAGATACGACGTTCGCTCAGCGAGCCGATTTCGGCGATGGCCAATGCCATATTGTCAGCGGCCATGGCCACCGGTTCGGCGTGGAAGTTGCCGCCGGAAATCACGTCGCCTTCAGCGGCAAATACCAGCGGGTTATCAGAAACGGCGTTGGCTTCAACCGCGAGCACTTCAGCGGCCTGACGGAACTGGGTCAGGCAGGCGCCCATGACTTGCGGCTGGCAACGCAGCGAGTACGGATCCTGAACCTTCTCGCAATTCTGATGCGAGTCGGACACTTCGCTGCGCTCACCGAGCAGATCACGATAAGCCGCAGCCGCATCGATCTGACCTTTCTGGCCACGCGCCGCGTGAATGCGCGCATCGAACGGCGAGCGCGAACCCAGCACCGCTTCAACCGTCAGACCACCGAGCGCGAGCGCACCGGCAAACAAATCTTCACCCTCAAACAAACCACGCAGTGCGAACGCCGTGGAAACCTGAGTACCGTTGAGCAGCGCCAGACCTTCTTTAGCCGCTAAAGTCAGCGGCGTCAGACCCGCAACCTTCAGCGCTTCAGTGGCTTCCATCCACTCACCCTTGTAGCGCGCCTTGCCCTCACCCAGCAGCACCAGCGACATATGCGCCAACGGCGCGAGATCACCCGAAGCGCCCACCGAACCTTTCAGCGGAATATGAGGATAAACCTCGGCATTGATCAGCGCGATCAACGCATCGATCACCACGCGACGGATGCCGGAAAAACCACGGCTGAGGCTGTTGACCTTGAGCACCATGATCAGCCTTACCAGCTCATCGCTGATCGGCACGCCAACGCCCGCAGCGTGGGACAACACCAGCGAACGCTGGAGGTTTTCCAGGTCTTCGCTGGCGATGCGTGTCGAGGCCAGCAGGCCGAAACCGGTGTTGATGCCGTACGCGGTGCGGTTCTCGGCGAGGATCTGCTCGACGCAGGCAACGCTGGCTTCGATCTGCTGCGATGCGCTGTTGTCGAGCGTCAGCTTGACCGGGTTCTGGTAGACGTCACGCAGTTGGGCCAGGCTCAGTTGGCCGGGAATCAGGTTCAGCGCAGTCATTTAAATGCTCCTTTTGAGAGTTTGTTATTAACTTGCCATTCGCTCCGGAGCATTCCGTTATCCGTCGCTTTCAGCCTTGTGGGCATCCGGCGCCTTGGCACGCTGGCAGGGTAGTTTTTCAATGCAAATTCGATAGAACGCTGTGCAGCAGATTCGGCTTTTTCAACACGCTCGCGGCGGCGGCAATATCCGGCGCCAACCAGCGATCCTGATCGTAGGCCGGAACCGTTTCGCGCAGCAGTCGCCACGCGCGGTCAGTGCCCATGCCAAAGCGTTGTTCCTTGAGGAATTCAAACGCCTGCGCCGCCAACAGATACTCGATGGCGAGGATTTGCGTGCAGTTTTCCAACGCGCGGTGCAGCTTCAGCGCGGCATTCGTACCCATGCTCAAGTGGTCTTCCTGCAGGCCCGAGGTGATGTAATTGTCGAGCACCGCCGGTTGTGCCAATTGGCGGTTCTCCGCACACAGCGACGCAGCGACGTATTGGACGATCATCATCCCCGAGTTCACTCCCGGATTGGCCACCAGAAATGCCGGAAGATCGCTGACATGCGGGTTCACCAGCCGGTCGAGGCGACGCTCGGCGATCGAGCCGATTTCGGCCATGGCAATCGCTAGCAGGTCCGCCGCCATCGCCACCGATTGGCCGTGCGGGTTGGCTTGCGACATCACCCGGAAATTGTCCGGCGTGCCGAGCAACAATGGGTTATCAGTGCAGCCGTTGAGTTCGGCCTCGACCTGTTTGATCGCATGCTCCAGTTGATCCCGCGCAGCGCCATGCACCTGCGGAATCGAGCGGATGCTCAGCGCATCCTGAGTGCGTATGCCTTTGCTCGAGGCGATCACTTCGCTGCCATCGAGCAAGGCGCGCAGATTGACGCCGACCTGCTGCATGCCAGGATGCGGTTTCAGCGCGATGATTTCAGCGTCGAAGGCGTCGATCTGGCCGCGCTGGGCTTCGAAACTCATCGCGCCGATGACATCCGCCCACTGCACCAATCTTGTCGCATCGGCAATCGCCAGACAGCTGAGACCGGTCATGCACGGCGTGCCGTTGACCAGGCACAAGCCGTCCTTCGCGCCGAGTTGCACCGGTTGCAGGCCTTCTTCGGCCAGCGCCTGTTGCGCCGAGGTGATCTGCCCGCGATAGCTGACATTGCCGACGCCAAGCAACGCGATGCCGATGTGCGCCATGTGCGTCAGGTAACCCACCGAACCTTGCGATGGCACTTGCGGAGTGATGCCGCGATTGAGCAGCGCCAGCAGCGCTTCGACGACACGGCGGTGAATGCCGGATTTGCCGTGGCTGTAATTGTGGATCGCCGCGCAGATGATCGCGCGGGTCTGCTCGTCGGCGAGTACCGGGCCGACGCCGCAGGCGTGGCTGAGCAAGGTGTTGCGCGAGAGCTGGCTCAGCTGTACGTCTTTTAGGGAAACGTTGGACAAACCGCCCAGGCCGGTGTTGACGCCATAGGCGCGCTCACCGCTTGCGACGATGCGCTGGACGATGGCTTGCGCATTTTCGATGCGCGCCCAGGTGTCGCTCGACAGCTCGAAATGCGCGCCGTGACGGGCGACGGCGACCACGTCCTGCCAACGCAGAGGGGCGCCGGTGATAACGATTTTTTCAGCCTGGGACATCTAAAACCTCAACCTTAATATTGATGCAGCTTCACCGGCCTCATCGCTGGCAAGCCAGCTCCCACAGGATCTCCAGTGTTCACACAATCTCTGTAGGAACTGGGCCTGCCAGCCCTCATTGTTCACACAACCCCTGTGGGAGCTGGCTTGCCAGCGATAGGGCCAGTCAGTGCACTGCATAATTCAGATCAAACCACCGCAGCACGCCGCTGCACAAACCGGTCAACATACTCATCCGCCGGCGAATGCAGGATCTCTCTCGGCGTGCCCACCTGAATCAACCGGCCATCCTTGAGAATCGCAATGCGATTACCAATACGCACCGCCTCATCGAGGTCGTGGGTAATGAAGACGATGGTCTTGTGCAAGGTCTTTTGCAGCTCCAGCAACTGGTCCTGCATCTCCGCGCGGATCAGCGGGTCCAGCGCACTGAACGCCTCATCCATGAGGATGATGTCGGTGTCCGCCGCCAAGGCCCGGGCCAGGCCAACACGCTGGCGCATGCCGCCGGAGAGCTGGTGCGGGTATTTGTTTTCGTAGCCTTTGAGGCCGACGGTATTGATCCAGTGCAACGCGCGTTCCGAGCACATTTGCTTGCTCTCGCCACGGACCTTCAGGCCGTAGGCGACGTTGTCGAGCACAGTCTTGTGCGGCAACAGGCCGAAACTCTGGAACACCATGCTGATCTTGTGCCGGCGAAATTCGCGCAGGGCGTCCATGTCGTATTGCAGGATGTCCACACCGTCGACGAGGATCGCGCCGCTGGTGGGGTCGATTAGCCGGTTGAAGTGGCGCACCAGCGTCGACTTGCCGGAGCCGGACAGGCCCATGATCACGAAGATCTCGCCAGTGCCGATGCTCAGCGACAGATCGTTAACGCCGACCACGCAACCGGTCTCGCTCAGCACCTGATCCTTGGTTTTGCCCTGACCGACCATGGCCAATGCATCCTTGGCGCGGTTGCCGAAAATCTTGAAGACGTTTTTGACTTCGATCTTGCTCACGGTTGCGTTGCTCATTTGCTCACCTCATGCCGTGGCCGACCGTATGCCTGAGTAATGCGGTCGATGACCACTGCGAGAATCACGATCGCCAGACCAGCCTCGAGGCCACGTCCGACGTTGAGGGTCTGAATCCCAACCAGCACATCTTCACCGAGGCCACGAGCGCCGATCATCGAGGCGATCACCACCATCGACAGGGCCATCATGGTGGTCTGGTTGATCCCGGCCATGATGCTTGGCAGGGCCAGCGGCAATTGCACGCCGAACAGTTGCTGCCAGCGGTTGGCGCCGAACGCGTTGATCGCTTCCATCACTTCGCCGTCAACCTGGCGAATGCCCAGATCGGTCAGGCGAATCAGCGGTGGCGCAGCGTAAATCACCGTGGCGAAAATCGCCGGGACCTTGCCCAGACCGAACAGCATCAACACCGGGATCAGGTACACGAAACTCGGCATGGTCTGCATGATGTCGAGCAGCGGCATCAGCACCGAACGCAGGCGATTGCTGCGCGCCGAGAGAATCCCCAGAGGGATGCCGATCAGCACCGAAATGATCGTCGCGACCATCATCAGCGCCAGCGTCTGCATGAGCTTGTCCCACAGGCCGACAGCACCGACGAGAAACAGCAGACCGACGATGACCGCCGTGGTCACGACTTTGCGCGTGGCGTGCCAGGCAACCACACCGACGATCGCCAGCATCAGCCACCACGGCGCCGCACGCAGCAGGCCTTCAAGGTTGACGATGGCCCACAGCAGCGTGTCGGAGATGTGGCGGAACACATCACCGTAGTTGGTGACCAGCGAATCGACCCAACCGTTGACCCAGTCGGCGATGGAAAAGGTAAAGCTCTCGGGAAACATAAGCGGCTCTCAATCAGAAATCTCAATCAAGCGTTTACGGCATATCTCCCGGCCAGCCTCACGGTTGACCGGGAGGTATCGACCTACAGCGCCGCGTCGATTTTCTTGGCTGCGTCTGCACTGACCCACGCATGCCAGACCTCAGGATGTTCCTTGAGGAAGATTTTCGCCAGTTTTGGCGACTCGATACGTTCCTTGGCCATGCGGCCCAGATTCTGGTTCAGCAGGTCGATCGGCAGATTGACCTTTTCCAGTACGGCGACCAGTTCCGGGGCTTCGTCGTGGAAGGTTTTCGACAGGCCGACCTTGATGCTCACGGACTTGTCGACGCCCGGTTTTTCTTCCAGTTTGACCAGATCCACCTGGCCCATCAGCGGGGTTGGCGACCAGTAGTAGAACAGGATCGGCTCGCCACGCTTGTAGCTCGACAGCACCGCCGCATCCAGCGCCGGGCCGGTGCCCGGACGGAAGTTGGTGTAGCTGCTTTCCAGGCCGTAGCTTTTCAGCATTTCGCTGTTATCGAGCTCGCAGGTCCAGCCGGCCGGGCAGTTGTAGAAACGCCCTTTGGAAGGCTCTTCGGCGTCCTTGAACACGGCGGCGTATTTGCCCAGGTCAGCGATGTTTTTCAAGTCCGGGGCTTTGGCTTCCAGCTTGCGCTTGGCGTCGCCTTCGATCACGTAACGCGGCACGTACCAGCCTTCGACAGCGCCCACCACAGGTGCGCCGACACCGACGACTTTGCCGGCCTTCTCGGCCTTGTTCCAGACCTCGCTGCGGCCTACCCACTCTTCGGCGAACACTTGAATATCGTTGCTGCTCAGGGCGTTTTCCATGGTGATGGAGTTGCCCGGCAGGCTGTCGGTCTTGCAGTCGTAACCTTTTTCCAGCACCACTTGCAGCACGTCGGTCAGCAGCATGCCGCTTTCCCAGTTCAGCCCGGCGAACTTCACCGGTTTGCCCGATTCGCACCAGCCAGCAGCTTGGGTCGCACCGGCACTGGCCAGCAGGCCCATGGACAGCAATGTGGTCAGCAGGGTCTTGTTCGATTTCATTGTTGTGACGCTCCTAATCATGAATTGGCTTACGGCAGTCAAGAGGCATCCAGCCCTGTCCACGTCCAATCAGGCCTGCGCCGCAGCGCGACCGGCCCCGCTTGTTTTAGGTTGTACAACGCTGTTCTGCTCGACCGGCAGAATCAGTTGATCGGGCACTGGGCTGTGCCATTTTTTGGCGCACACGTAATACACAGCGGCGGGCAGCAGCAGACCGATGATCCAGGAAATATCCACATCACCGAGGGCCGCCACCAGCGGGCCGGTGTAGAACTTGGTGGAGATGAACGGCAGCTGCACCAGCACACCGAACACATAGACGCTGATGCCGAGCAGGTTCCACCGACCGTAGCGACCGTTCGGATCGGCCAGCGCCGGCACGTCGTAACGCTCACGGGTGATGCAGTAGTAATCCACCAGGTTGATCGCGCTCCACGGGGTGAAGAAGGCGAGCAGGAACAGGATGAAAGACTTGAACGCACCGAGGAACGAGTGCTGACCGAGCAAGGCGATCAAGGTCGCCGCACCGACGATCACCAGCACGAACACCAGACGCTGCATACGCGTAACGGTCAGATGGCCTTTGAAACCACTGATGATGGTCGCGATGCACATGAAGCTGCCGTAGGAGTTCAGCGTCGAGATGGTCACCTTGCCGAATGCGATGCTGAAATACAGCAGCGCTGCGGTAGCACCGGTGCCGCCCAGACCGACGATGTAGGCGACTTCGTGACCGGCGAATTGGCCGTTGGCCGAAGCCGCCGCGAACACGCCGAGGATCATCGCCACTTGCGCGCCGACCACTGAACCGGCACCGGCGGCGAAGAAGGTTTTGACTGCCGAGGTGTTGCTCGGCAGATAACGTGAATAGTCAGCCACGTAAGGGCCGAACGCGATCTGCCAGGAGGCCGCGAGCGACACCGCGAGCAGGAAGCTGCTCCAGCTGAAATGACGGATTTGCAGGAGTGCGCCGACGTCGGTCTGGCTCATCAGCCGCCAGAACAGGAAGACGAAAGCGATCACGCCAATGACGCTGGCGACACGGCCGATCCAGTGGATCACCCGATAGCCGAGCACCGTGACCAGCACGATGACGCTGGCAAAAATCAGGATGCCGACGCTGTCGCTGACGTTAAACAACTGACCCAGCGCCTGGCCGGAAAGTACCGTGCCCGTCGCGGTGAAGCCCAGGTACATCAGGCACACCAGCACGATCGGGATTGCCGCGCCATACACGCCAAACTGCACGCGGCTGGAGATCATCTGCGGCAAACCGAGTTTCGGCCCTTGCGCGGCATGCAGCGCCATCACCCCGCCGCCGAGCAATTGGCCGATCAACAGACCAATCAACGACCAGAACACATCACCACCGAGCACCACGGCCAAGGCCCCGGTGACAATCGCGGTGATTTGCAGGTTGGCACCCATCCACAGGGTGAATTGGCTAAACAGACGACCGTGTCTTTCCGCTTCCGGGATGTAGTCGATCGAACGCCTTTCGATCAACGGTTTGTTGCCTGCACGATCGGTGTTGACAGCCATGATTCAACCTCTGTGGATTGTTCCGGGTTTTGTTCTTTTTTGGCTTTTGCTTTTGTAGGAGTGAGCCTGCTCGCGATGGCGGTGTGTCAGTCAGCACATTTGCTGATTGTGCCGGCCTCATCGCGAGCAGGCTCACTCCTACAGGGGAAAGCATTACTTTCCGGTAATCATCGGCAGGTTCAGGCCCTGTTCCTTGGCGCAGTCGATGGCGATCTGGTAGCCGGCATCGGCGTGACGCATGACACCGGTCGCCGGGTCGTTGTGCAGCACCCGCGCAATGCGTTCGGCCGCTTCGTCGGTACCGTCGCAGACAATCACCATGCCCGAGTGCTGCGAGAAGCCCATGCCGACGCCGCCGCCGTGGTGCAGGGAAACCCAGGTCGCGCCGCTCGCGGTATTGAGCAGAGCGTTGAGCAGAGGCCAGTCGGACACGGCGTCGGAGCCGTCCTGCATCGATTCGGTTTCACGGTTCGGGCTGGCGACCGAGCCGGAGTCGAGGTGGTCGCGACCGATCACGATCGGCGCCGACAGCTCGCCGCTACGAACCATCTCGTTGAAGGCCAGACCGAGCTTGGCGCGCAGGCCCAGGCCTACCCAGCAGATACGTGCCGGCAGACCCTGGAAGCTGATGCGCTCGCGGGCCATGTCCAGCCAGTTGTGCAGGTGCGCGTCATCCGGGATCAGCTCTTTGACCTTGGCGTCGGTTTTGTAGATGTCTTGCGGATCGCCCGACAGTGCCGCCCAACGGAACGGGCCGATGCCACGGCAGAACAGCGGACGGATGTAAGCCGGTACGAAACCGGGGAAATCGAAGGCGTTTTCGACGCCCTCTTCCTGGGCCATCTGACGGATGTTGTTGCCGTAGTCGAAGGTTGGAATGCCTTGCTTCTGGAATTCCAGCATGGCTTTGACGTGTACGGCCATCGACTGCTTGGCGGCTTTGATCACAGCAGCCGGCTCGGTCTTGGCGCGGGCGCGGTATTCGTCCCAGGTCCAGCCGGCCGGCAGGTAACCGTTGAGCGGGTCGTGGGCGCTGGTCTGGTCGGTGACCATGTCCGGGCGCACGCCGCGCTTGACCAGTTCCGGGAGAATTTCTGCGGCGTTACCCAGCAGCGCGATGGAGATCGCTTTGCCTTCTTTGGTGTACTTGTCGATGCGTGCCAGGGCGTCGTCGAGGTCTTTGGCTTGCTCGTCGACGTAACGGCTTTTCAGACGGAAATCGATGCTCACTTGTTGGCATTCGATGTTCAGCGAGCAAGCGCCCGCCAGGGTTGCCGCCAGAGGTTGCGCGCCGCCCATGCCACCGAGGCCAGCGGTCAATACCCACTTGCCGGTGAGGTTGTCGTTGTAGTGCTGGCGACCGGCTTCAACGAAGGTTTCGTAGGTGCCTTGAACGATGCCTTGGCTGCCGATGTAGATCCAGCTGCCGGCGGTCATCTGGCCGTACATGGCCAGGCCTTTGGCGTCGAGTTCGTTGAAGTGCTCCCAGCTCGCCCAGTGCGGGACGAGGTTGGAGTTGGCGATCAGTACGCGCGGGGCGTTGCTGTGGGTCTTGAACACGCCGACCGGCTTGCCGGATTGCACCAGCAGGGTCTCGTCGTCATTCAGGTTGGTCAGGCTTTCGACGATTTTGTCGTAGCACTCCCAGTTACGCGCGGCGCGACCGATACCACCGTAAACCACCAGCTCTTTCGGGTTCTCGGCGACTTCCGGGTCGAGGTTGTTCATCAGCATGCGCAGCGGCGCTTCGGTCAGCCAGCTCTTGGCGGTCAGCTTGTTGCCGCGGGCGGCACGGATTTCAACATTGCGAACCTTGGTAGGTTTCTGGGTATTGTCAGTCACGAAAAAGACTCCTCAGCGATCAATTCAAACCAACCCTGGCAGTGGGCAAGCAGCCTGTGCGCTTCGCTGCGCGACAAGCGAATCAGTGGACGCTGCGGAGAGTCTCGAGCGACTCATACGCATACGTCTTTACTTGTACATACAAGCATATGCAATCGAGCGGCCAACTTGTGGGAGGGGCGTTCAAGAAAAATTGCGGGCAGGGCTGGAGAGCGCCTGAATCGAGGGTTCTGGCGTGGATGAAATTTTTCGCGGAGAGATTTTGTGCGGTCGAGGCATGGTTGGGTGAGCGCGGTTTTGCGCCACGCTGGGGCGTTCGGTAACAAGTTGGTGCGTGGGTTGGGAACACCCCAAAAGCAAAAGATCGCAGCCTTCGGCAGCTCCTACAGGGTGTGCATCAATCCCAATGTAGGAGCTGCCGAAGGCTGCGATCTTTTAAGATTTTTCAATCAGCGCGCAGTCAGCTCAATGACACAGCAACCCGCATCAACGGACACTTCAACCAAGCCATTGTTACCGTCCAGTTGCAGACAATCATGTCGCCCCAACTGCGCAACACTGTCACCCACCTGCACTTGCAGCAACTCACTGACACTGAACACCAACACCGTTCCCGCCGAGCTGAAAAACCGCTGCTCACCTTCAAACCACTGCAACCGCGCGCTGTAACGCTGCGGTGCATAGATCAGGTTGAAGTCGCGAATCGCACCGCCGAGCAGCGTGCACGACACCTGGCTTTCACCGCTGAAGGCAAACGGGTCGAGCGGTAACAGCGGCCGCGAATCGTCGCCATCAACGCACAGGGTCATGCCGTCACCTTGCAACACGGTGATCACTCGCTGATAGCCAGCGAAGGTGGAAAAACCGCCGGACTCGGCGATGTCGGCAATCGACAGGCGCCAGCCGAAACCGTCCAGCCCCGCACCTGCATCACGGGTGATTTCCTCGGTGCTGCCTCCGCCGTTTTTCCACGGCATGCGCGGGTAGCCTTCAGCGCGTAAAACCTTAAGTGCACTCATTTATGCTCTCTATTTATGGAACCGCCCTTCCAGACGATGACGGGAACCCGGATGGATCAGACGTGCAGCGGTCACCGGCTGACGCCCCGACCACGTGCGGCGCCGAATCAACAAGCACGGCTCACCCTTCTCAATCTGCAGCAACTTGCATTCGGACGGCTCGGCCAGAATCGCTTCAACCACGTGCTCGCCCTCAGTCAGCGGCGCCACCTGATTGAGATAGGCGTAAGGCGTTTGCAGGGTGAAGTCCTGCTTGAGGTATTCCGGGGCGACCAGCGCGTTGACGAAACGGTCTTCGATTTGCACCGGAATGTCGTTTTCGTAATGCACGATCAGCGAGTGGAAGACCTTCTGCCCTTCGCGCATGTCCAGCGCCAGTGCGCGCTCGGAACCGGCGGCCTCTTCTTCGAGGGTGATCACCTGGCAGGTGTGGCGATGGCCACGGGAGGCGATTTCGTCGGCGATGTTATGCACTTCGAACAGCGCGGACTGGCTTTTCGGTTCGGCGACAAACGTGCCGACACCTTGCATGCGCACCAACAGGCCGTCGGCGGTCATCTCGCGCAGCGCGCGATTGATGGTCATGCGGCTGAAACCGAGCTGATTGACCAGCTCGCTTTCGGACGGCACGCGGTAGTGCGGCGGCCAGTTTCCGCTGTCGATCTGCTGGGTGATCATCTGTTTGACGCGGGCGTACAAGGGCGCCGGACTGTCGCCCATGTTCGCGGCCAACGGGGAGACTGGAGGCGGAGTCGGCACGGTTGATCCCTGTTCTTTGGATGAAAGTGGCTAGCTTGCCGGAGTTTACCGGGCAGGCAAACGTCTGTATATGTATATACAAATAACACACGATGGGGTGCTGAACCATGTCCGCCTTCTTTGCCGAACGCGCGCTGCTGCCTAACGGATGGGCCAACAATGTACGTCTTGAGGTCAGCGCCGATGGCCTGCTGACCCGAATCCAGGCCGATTCCACCGCAGATGGCGCCGAACGGCTGAGCGGTCCGTTGTTGCCAGGGATGCCCAATCTGCACTCCCACGCGTTCCAGCGAGCGATGGCAGGGCTGGCCGAAGTGGCGGGCAATCCGAACGACAGTTTCTGGACGTGGCGCGATCTGATGTATCGGCTCGTCGGAAAAATCAGCCCGGATCAGCTCGGTGTCATTGCCCGTCAGCTGTATATCGAAATGCTCAAGGCTGGTTACACATCCGTTGCAGAGTTTCACTACGTGCACCACGACAGCAATGGCCAGCCGTATGCCGATCCGGCTGAGCTGGCGTTGCGCATCAGTCAGGCCGCGAGTGAAAGCGGCATCGGCCTGACCCTGCTGCCGGTGCTCTACAGCCACTCAGGCTTCGGCGGCCAGACGCCGAACGATGGCCAGCGCCGCTTTATCAACAGCACCGAAAACTACCTGAATCTGCAATCGCGCCTGCAACCAATGCTGGCGCAGCAGAAGGCGCAGTCGCTGGGACTGTGTTTCCACTCGTTGCGCGCGGTCACGCCGCAGCAGATCAACGAAGTGTTGGCAGCCAGCGACAAGCAATGCCCGATTCACATCCACATCGCCGAGCAACAGAAAGAAGTCGACGACTGCCTGAGCTGGAGCGGTCGGCGTCCGCTGCAATGGCTGTATGAAAACGCCGAAGTCGATCAGCGCTGGTGTCTGGTGCACGCCACTCACGCCAATCCCGAAGAAGTGACGTTGATGGCCAAGAGTCGCGCCATCGCCGGCCTGTGCCTTACAACCGAAGCGAACCTGGGCGACGGGATTTTTCCGGCGGTGGATTTCCTCGCGCAGGGCGGACGTATGGGCATCGGTTCCGACAGCCATGTGTCGCTCAGTGTCGTGGAAGAATTGCGTTGGCTGGAATACGGCCAGCGTCTGCGTGATCAGCGGCGCAATCGCTTGTATGGCGCGGATCAGCCGATGGTCGGGCGCACGCTGTATGACGCGGCGCTGGAGGGTGGTGCGCAGGCGCTGGGCCAGCCGATTGGTGCGTTGCAGGTTGGCAAGCGTGCGGACTGGATTGTGCTCGATGGCAGCGATCCGTATCTGGCGACGGCCACGGGTGACGGGATTTTGAATCGCTGGTTGTTTGCCGGTGGCGATCGCCAAGTGCGCGATGTTCTGGTCAATGGTCAGTGGGTGGTGCGCGATGGTCGGCATGCAGGCGAAGAGGACAGTGCACGCGCGTTCACCCAGGTGTTGCGTGACCTTCTCGGCTGACGCATAACCAAATGTAGGAGCGAGCCTGCTCGCGATAGCGGTGTATCAGTCACTTATTTGTGTTCTGACACAACGCTATCGCGAGCAGGCTCACTCCTACATTGGTTTTGTGGTGGTCTTTAGTTTGAAGTCTTGGCCATCTGCCGATCCGACGCTCGCCAGATCAATCGCGTCGTGTCATAGCCCTGCTGACGCGCCTTGCTCAGCAGCTCTTCACGCACCACACCGTTGACGGTCGGCGTGCGCGACAGCAACCACATGTACTTGCGACTCGGGTCGCCGACGATGGCAGTCTTGTAGTCATCGCTGACGTACAACACCCAGTATTCGCCTTTCGCCACACCCGGAATCAGACGCGAGAACCAGGTATCGAACTCGACCCAGAGTTTATCGGTCTTGCCCGGCACCTGTGGAGAAGCCGTGCCCTTCACTTCTTCCCACTGCCAATCCGGGGTCAGGCAGCGATTGAGCACCGCGACATTACCGTCAGGCTTGAGGGTGTAATGGGCTTCGGACTGCGCGCAATTGCGCTGGAAGTACATCGGCAAGCGCGCCAGTTCATACCAGGTGCCCTGATAACGCTTGAGATTGACGCTGCTGACGGTTTTCGGCGCCAACGGGTCGACGCCGGAACTGGCGCAGCCGGCCAGTACCAGGCCGGCAAAAAGGACAAGCAATAACCGCTTCATTTTTTCTTCTCCGTGGGCGCGAAGCCCCGGTTTACTTCAGGCCTTGGCCGGAAAACATCAGCACTTTGTCACCGGCGTACTGCACGCTGATAAAGCTGTTCTTGTCGCCCCAGGTGCAACTGGACATACCGAGCGCGCCCGAGCAATCAGTCGGTTTGCCGAGCAGAGTCTCGACCTCGGCCTTGGCCATGCCGGCCGAGAGCTTCGAGTAGTTTTCCTGATTGACCTTGCTGCATGCGGCCAACAGCACGCAAAACGTCAGAAGGGCGAGAGATCGCAGCGACATGGTGTAACTCCTGGAACGGAAGGGGGATGGCATGGCGCCAACCAGAAGCTTAGAAGAGAAAACCCCTGTCTGGTTCCCTGCTGGGATGGCTATTTGTTACTCCGCTCGTCTGGCATTTGCCGGTAAATCAGACACTTTGTACGGCTATTGCGCATTTCGTCGCCTTTCGCCAAAGACGCCTAATCTTTGGCGCTCCGCGGCCGAAATAAGAGCAGCGCAAAGCCCCCGAGTGTGGCAAATTGCCGCCCCTTCTTGACCAGCCCCTTCGCGGTAGTTCATTCGATGACCAGAAACATGAAATTCAGCCACAAGATCTTGTTGGCTGCCGCCCTCGTGGTGGCCGTTGCGTTCGCCTGTTTCATTTTCTTCAACGACTATCGACAGCGCGAAGCCCTGAACAGCAGCACCGAAGCCTCGATGCAGGAGCTGGGCAGCCTGACCACCAGCAACATCCAGACCTGGCTGGAAAGCCGCATTCAATTACTGCAATCGCTGTCGCAGCAAGTGGCCGTCGACGGTAACGCCCCGGCCAGCCTGAAACGCATCATCGACCTGCCCGCCTACACCGGCAATTTCCAGCTCAGCTATTTCGGCGGTGCTGACGGCGTGATGTTCTCGGTGCCCGCCGGCAACCGCGCGCCGGACTACGATCCACGCGCACGCGGCTGGTACAAAGCAGCGAACAGCGCACAGCAAACCATCGTTACCGAACCTTACATCGCCGCGTCCTCGGGCAAACTGGTGATCACCGTCGCCACCCCGGTGCAGCGCCAAGGGCAGATGCTCGGCGTCGCTGGTGCCGATATCGACCTGACCAGCGTCAGCGCAATCATCAACTCGCTGAACTTCGGTGGCCACGGCCACGCGTTCATCGTCAGCAGCGAGGGCAAGATCCTGATTCACCCGGACAGCAAACTGGTGCTCAAGACCCTCGCCGAGGCCTACCCGAACGGCGCACCGAAAGTCAGTCCGGGCCTGAAAGAAGTCGAGTTCGACGGCAAGACCCAGTTGATCTCCTTCACCCACATCAACGGCGTGCCTTCGGCTGACTGGTACGTGGCGCTGGTGCTGGACAAGGACACCGCGTTCGCAATGCTCAGCGAATTCCGCACCTCGGCGCTGATCGCCATGGTCATTGCCGTGGTGATCATCATCGCGCTGCTCGGCATGCTCATCCGCGTGTTGATGCAACCGCTGCTGACCATGGGTCGCGCCATGCACGACATCGCCGAAGGCGAAGGCGACCTGACCAAACGTCTGGTGATCCACGGCAACGACGAGTTCGGCGCGCTGGGCACCTCGTTCAACCGTTTCGTCGAACGTATCCACACCTCGATCCGCGAAGTGTCTTCGGCTACTGGCCAGGTCAACGAGGTCGCCCTGCGCGTCGTTGCGGCGTCGAACTCGTCGATGTACAACTCCGATCAGCAAGCCTCCCGCACCAACAGCGTCGCGGCCGCGATCAACCAGCTCGGCGCCGCCGCGCAGGAAATCGCCCAGAACGCCGCCCTCGCCTCGCAGCATTCAAGCGATGCGCGCAGCCTCGCGGTCGACGGTCAGCAGGTTGTGGATAAAACCATTCAGGCCATGCAGCAGCTGTCGGCGAAGATCAGCGATTCGTGCGGCAACATCGAAACCCTGAACAGCAACACGGTGAACATCGGCCAGATTCTCGAAGTGATCACCAGCATTTCCCAACAGACCAACCTGCTCGCGCTCAACGCCGCGATCGAAGCGGCGCGTGCCGGTGAAGCCGGTCGTGGTTTTGCCGTGGTTGCCGATGAAGTGCGTAACCTTGCGCACCGCACCCAGGATTCGGCGCAACAAGTGCAGAAGATGATCGAAGAGCTGCAAGTCGGCGCGCGTCAGGCGGTCAGCATCATGACCGAGAGCCAGCGCGAGAGCGAAAGCAGCGTCGGCATCGCCAACCAGGCCGGCGAGCGCCTGGGCAGCGTGACTCAGCGTATCGGCGAGATCGACGGGATGAACCAGTCGGTAGCCACGGCGACTGAAGAGCAGACGGCAGTGGTTGAGTCGATCAATGTCGATATCAACGAGATCAACACGCTGAATCAGGAAGGTGTGGAGAACTTGCAGGCAACGTTGCGGGCGTGCTCGGATCTGGAGCAGCAGGCGGCGCGATTGAAGCAGTTGGTGGGTAGTTTCCGCATTTAAGGATCAAAAGATCGCAGCCTGCGGCAGCTCCTACATAGATCGAGTTCACTGTAGGAGCTGCCGTAGGCTGCGATCTTTATTGGGATCAGAACCGCGAACCCGGTTCGGAAAGAAACACCAACTCCTCCACCGTAGACTCCCGCCCCAACACCGCATTGCGATGCGGAAACCGGCCAAACCGCGCAATCACTTTCTGATGCCGTTCGGCATAATCCAGGTTATCGGCAAACACCGCGCGCTCCGATTTCGGCTGTTCAGCCACCAGTTCGATAAATCGGGAAACCGCCTCGTTCTGCACCGCGAGGTTTTCGCAGTGTTCGAACACCAGATAAATGAACACTCGCTGGATCGGTTTCAACTGCCGATCGAAATCCGCGGCAATGCCTTGGGCGACGAGTTTCTGCGCGCGCAGATCGCCGGAAAATGCTTTGGGGGTGTCGCGATAGATCATTCGCGGCAGTTGATCGAGCAGTAATACCAGCGCCAGCCAACCTTCGGGACGTTGCGTCCACTCGGTCAATTCGCCGGCCAGGGCCTGATCGACAAAGACCCCGAAACGCGTCTGCGCTTCGAGGTCTTGGCTGTCTCGCTTACCGAACCACAACTTGCCCTTGTCAGCCGAAATGTCGTCCGGTGATTCGGCATGTCCGAACCACCAATCGAGCAACGGCTGCCAGGGCGCGGTCATGGTTTATTCCTTGTGGTAGGCCGTCGCGCGTGCGACTTCTTCTTTCGAGCCGAGGAACACCGCTACACGCTGGTGCAGGCCTTCCGGCTGGATGTCGAGAATGCGCTGATGACCGTCGGTGGACGCGCCGCCCGCCTGTTCCACGAGGAACGACATCGGGTTGGCTTCGTACATCAGACGCAGTTTGCCTGGCTTGGATGGCTCACGGCTGTCGCGCGGGTACATGAACAGACCGCCACGGGTCAGGATGCGGTGTACGTCGGCAACCATCGCCGCGACCCAACGCATGTTGTAGTTCTTTTTCAGCGGACCTTCTTCACCGGCCAGCAACTCGCCCACGTAGCGTTGTACCGGGGCTTCCCAGTGACGCTGGTTGGACATGTTGATGGCGAATTCCTGGGTCGATTCAGGAATAGTGATGTTTTCGTGAGTCAGCACGAAGCTGCCCATTTCACGGTCCAGGGTGAAACCTTTGACGCCGTCGCCCAAGGTCAGGATCAGCATGGTCTGTGGACCGTAGATCGCGTAACCGGCGGCTACTTGCTGGGTGCCTGGCTGCAGGAACGCTTTCTCGTTCAGCGGCTCGTTCTGGCTCAGGTATTCGTTCGGGCAACGCAGTACCGAGAAGATGGTGCCGACCGGGGCGTTGATGTCGATGTTCGACGAACCGTCCAGTGGGTCGAATACCAGCAGGTACGCGCCTTTCGGGTATTTGCCCGGGATCTGGTAGGCATTGTCCATTTCTTCGGACGCCATGCCGGCCAGGTGACCGCCCCATTCGTTGGCTTCGAGCAGGATCTCGTTGGAGATCACGTCGAGCTTCTTCTGCACTTCGCCTTGCACGTTTTCGGTGCCCATGCTGCCCAGAACACCACCCAGGGCGCCTTTGGACACGGCGTGGTTGATCTCCTTGCAGGCACGCGCCACCACTTCGATCAGGAAACGCAGATCGGCAGGAGTGTTATTGCTGCGGGTCTGCTCAATCAAATAGCGACTCAGGGTAACGCGGGACATGGACGGCTCCGGTGGAATGGGGGGCTAAAAACCCGCGCAGTTTACAGGGAGTCTGAAAACGTAGCGAGCGAAGACGCCCGGTAACGTGCGTTGGGGTGTAATTGCCTGCATGAGACGTGAATGTGGGTGGAGAGTTCAGGTAGCGGGTTTAGCGTAGTTGGAAATCGGACGGGTGTGGCTCGGGGTTAATTGATCAGTTCGGAATATGTATTGGCTGACACGCCGCTTTCGCGAGCAGGCTCGCTCCTACAGTTGACGGTATTCCAACTGAAGAAATGCGATCCCCTGTAGGAGTGAACCTGCTCGCGATCGGGTGTGCAGCACCCGCCTTTTCAGGAATTGCCAGGCGGCTTGCGCAACAAGCTAAACGCCATCGCCCCGAGAAAAACCACACTCAGCAACAACACAGCCCACAACCCGATCTTCTTCCAATTGGTCTCCGCCACCGCAGCAGTAGTTGCCGTCGAAGTCTGCGTAGCCACCGCCTCACCCTGCACCACAGCTTTACCCAATGCCGCCAGTTTCTCCGGTTTGAAATCCGGAATCAGCGTCGCCAACGGCAGATTCGCCGTCTTCACACTCGGATTACCCAACGCCAGACTGTACGGCCCCGCCCCCCGCGCAAGGAAAATCACCTGCGTCGCCCGCACCGCGTACTTCACGCTAGGCGCCTGCTCACCGAGACCACCGCCGCGCTCATCCACGGTCAGCTTCAACTGCTGCACTGTCTGCCCGTAAAGCTGCAATTCGTTCTGCACCACGTCCTGGCCATTCTGCGTCAGGCGATAGAGCAAACCGCTGCTCAACTCCTGCCACGGCAAACTGCTTTCACGACGGCCGGCCAGCGTCACCGGCGCCAGACTGTTCGGCTGTTTCAGTTCGACCTGCACCCGCTCGACATTCAGCCCCATCGGCAATTGCCAGGTGTATTCTCCGGCCTTGGTGCTGCTGCCGGCCAGCGCCTGCGACCAAACCAACGGCAGCGGCAATTCGCGCGGGTCGCTGCTTTTCAGTTGCGCCGCCGTCAGGATCGGTGCCGAGTTCGGCGACTCCCACAACAGCCGTACATAACGCGCCGATTGCCCCGGCAACGTCACTTCGTGCTGCTCGATACGCTCATCGGAAAAGGTCAGCCGTGCGACCTGCCCTTCGCCCCATGGCTGCCAATGTTGCAGGTCGTCACTGGCCTCGATGCTGAAGCGCTGAAAACCGTCGCGCTCGCTGGTCCAGTCGAGGATCAACTGCTGCAACGGCGCCTTGATCGCACTCGCATCCAACAGCCAGCCGCGCAGAATCTCTTCTCCCGCCTCCAACTGACTGGACGGCTGCACCTCGACCAATGTGCCGTTGGTGGTCGCTTGCACACGCACACTCGGCGCGCGTTCGCTGGCGTCAGCGGCGTTGTACAGCGGGAACCATTTCACCTCATGTAACTGACCGTCGTCGCGGGTCTGCGCCGATTCACGAGCCAGAGCATAGGCCTGTGGTTCGCCAGCGGCGTTGAACACACGCAAGTCGCCGAGATCAGTCTGGCGCGCCTGCAATTGCACGCTCAGCGGCAATTCGAGGCGGTACCACGGACCGTTGCCGCTCACCGCCAGCGGCACTTGCGTGGCGAAGTCCGCCGGTTTTTCCTGAGCACCGGCCACCATCACCACGCCCAACGCCAACCAACCCAGATTAAGCATGCGACTCAAGATGAAACTCCTTCGGTGTCCGGGGCCGGTTTGTCCGCCGCCGGGTCAGCGTCGACGCGTTTGGGCGGCAGCGGCGCGAAATAGCCAACCACCAGCAGCAACACTCCGACGCCGATAAACGAGACGATCCGGGCGAGGCCGCCACGGTTGCTCAGTTCGACAAAAATCAGTTTGGCCACCACCAGCGCAATCAACGCCGCGCCGATCAGCCACACTTCGCGACGATGGCGCAGATGGCCGCCAATCATCAAGCCGAGCGCCATTAGCGTCCAGACAATGGACAACCCGGCCTGCACCAGCATCGAGGCGAGCAGCGTATCCAGTTCGAACGGGATCCCCGCCCAGTGGTGAGCCGCGCGGGTGACCAGTGCGGTGCAGAAGGCGAACAGCGAAACCCCGGCGATCAGCTGCGTCGCGTAATCGGCGTAGTCCTGACGAATCGACAGTTGCGACACCGCACTGCGCGACCACACATAAACGCCGAACAAGGCGAACAACAAACCCAGCTCTAATGGATTGATCAGCGGCACGTAAGGAAGTGGCTCGGCATTGCCATCGCTGACGCCATTCGCCAGCCAGAACCACGCGAGCATCAACACCGCCAACGGCGCGGCGGCATACAAGCGGTATTCGCGAGGGAATGCCGCCACCGGCCACGGCCAATTGCGCGGTGCTGCCGCCAGCAGCAGGTAAACGCTTGGCAGAATCGCCCAACCCAGCCAACGCCAGGCGTTGTATTGCTCGGACAACAGCAGCAAACCGTAGCGCAATTCCAGCGCCAGCACGCCGATCAGCAACCAGCAGCCGAGCACGTGCGCCGTGCTCAAGGCCCGTGCCGGCAGCATCGGCGCCAAGCGGCGCAGATTGAAGAAGTGCACGGCGAATATCGCCGCCCATGCCAGCCAGCCGAAATCGGCCGCCGGGTGATATCGCGAATGCCAGGCAGCGACCAACACCAGACCCGCCGCCGGAATCAGCAAGGTGCAGAGCAAGCCCAGCGCCGGCCATTTCAATCGTAGCGACAACGCAGTCCACAACCCCACGCTTACGGCTGCAACCAAGAGCAACAACGTGCCTTGCAGATTCGGAGCAGCAAAACGCAATACTTCGCTAATCCAAGCCAGCGCCCACCAACCCGCGCCCCACACCAGCAATACTTCGGACAAGCGCTGCAAACTCAACGCATCGAATGCCGAGGCGTGATTGCCCAGTTGCAGGCGCCACGCACCGATCATTGCCGCCAGCCCCAGCACCAGCGGCGTCCAGAATCCGCCATGGGCCAAAGGCTTCAGCCCTTCGCTGGACAGCGGCCCGAGCAGTTCCGGACCGGCCAGCAAGAATGCCGCGCCGCCAATCACCTGCAATAGCAGACCAAAAACAAAACTCACACGCTGCTTGAGGTACAGACTCAGCCAGATAATCAGCAAACCACTCGCGGCCCACACCGCACTCGCGGTCTGCCACGGCAGCACGAACAGCACCGCCAGATTGATCAGCACCAACCCGGCCAGCAACACCACCGACAGCCCGCGCAGCAGACGCACATCACCGCGCACCATCTCATCGCGTGCCGCCAACAGCATGCCGGCGATCAACGCCAGACCGATCAGCGAAGCGCTCAGCAAGCCGCTCCAACCGGCGCTGAACACCGCCGCCGAATCTTCCCCCGCGCCTTGCAGGCGCAACAAGAACAGTGCGCCACCGAGTAACTGCACGGCAAACGCGGTGAACAGGAACGTGCGCGACTGAATTCGCAGGCCGACAAACAACGTCGCCAACCCGGCCAGTGCCCAACTGATCGCCGTGGCCTGAACGAAGAAGAACAGCGGCGCCAGCAGATAAAGGAAGGTCAGGCCCAGACACGCCAGCACCGGCAAGCCTTGACGCTCCCAAGGCGAGGCCTGTTGCGGCGAAGCCTTGCGCAATTGGTAGAAACTGAACAGCAACGCGATGCCGAGCATCAGCGCACCCAGCGGGGCGCCGTCGAGCAGACTGCTTTCGCCAATGCGCAATTGACTGAGAAAGGCCAACGCGGAACCCAGTTGTAGCAGCAATGCAAACGCCCGGGCGAACGGTCGGTGCTGACGCAAGCCGAGCCAGAAAATCCCCGCGCCTTCCACCGCCCATGCCGCCGATGTCCAGCGCGCATCCAGCCCCAGCGGGATCGCCAGACTGGCAAAAATCACTCCGAGCGCCAGACAGGTTTCACCCAGCAGCACCGCGCGCCCGCCCATCAACACCTTGGCCAGCGCCATGTAGATCATGCCCAGCGCCAGCGCACTGAACGCCGCGGCAAACTCCAGATGCTGCACCAGCGCAAACTGCAAACCGAAACCAATGATTGGCGGACCGAACAGCATTGTCCCGTCGACATAATCGCCCTTGCGTGCCGACCAGAGCAGCAAGGCATCACGGTCGCTGTCTGCCGGCGCGTCAGACATATCGAGCAATTTGCGCCGGGCAAACAACAGGCCGATAGCGAGGTACATCAGGAAGAACAGAATCAGGAACGGCTCGGTGCTCCACAACAGCTCCGGCGCATACGAACGCAGGCCCCAGGCGAAACCGATGCCGAAGGTGCCGACAAAGCCGATCAGGTTGAGCAAGCGCCAGGCCTTGAACCAGGCGATAGCGAGAATGCCGGCATTGAGCAGAGCGAAATAACTGAACAGTGCGACGTGGCTGCCGGCGCCGGTCGAGGTCAGGATCGGTGCGGCGAATCCACCCAGTGCGGCGACGGCAGCCAACGCCAGCGAGTCTTGGGTGATCGCCAGAATCGCCGAGAACACCGTCACCGCGACCAGCAAGCCCAACGCGGCGGACGGATCGAGCAACGGATGCAAACGCATCGCCGCAAACACCGTCAGGTACAACACCGCAATCCCGGTGCCTTGCAGCATCAAGGCGTAATTGCTGTTGCGTTTGCGCAGCCACCAGCCTAGCGCCAGCAGACCCAACGCGGCTGCCGCGACACCGGCGTAACGTACCTCGATCGGCACGACCATGCCTTCGGTGGCGTAGCGCAGCAGGAACGCCAGACCGAAGAACAGCAAGACCACGCCGACGCGCAGTACGGTGTTGCCGCCGAACAGCCAGTTACGCGCGGCGCTGATGCCGCGTTCGATGAGGTTCGGGCCACGAGGTTCGGCAGGTGTTTGCGGTTCGGGCGTGACGGCGTCAAGGCGCCAGACATCGGCGGGCAGCGGTTGACTGGTTTCACTGGCGATGGCGGAAATCGGTTCGAGTTCGGGCGGCAGTTCCCAGACCAGTTCGGGGGCCGGGGCTTCTTCGGCGGCTTTGACTGGTTCTACGACGGGCTCGGTAACCGGCGCTGCACTCGGTGGAGGGGCAGCATGAAGGGGTGCACCTTCGAGCAAAAACAGACGCTGTTCGACGCCCTGCAAAGCGACCTTCGCCTGCTCAAGTTGACGTTGCTGCTCCATCGCCTGCGAGCCGAGCCGCGCGATGCGGATCGTCTGCCCGATTGCCAGCCCCAGCAACGCGCCTAATAGCGCATCACTGAACGACTCGTCGAGCAGCCAGCCGAGCACCAGCCCGATCAACATGAACATCCATTGCATGGTCGATATCCCTAAGCGCGAAGGCTAATCCGGGAAGATTAGCGCAGCCTGACCCAAAAAGATCGCAGCCTGCGGCAGCTCCTACAGGGTTATGTGAACACTTGTGTAGGAGCTGCCGAAGGCTGCGATCTTTTCCGGCGCGCGATTATATCGAGCCGAGTGGAAAGTTACTCCAGTGCTTTCCAGATATCCGTGGCGTACTCGCGAATCGTCCGGTCCGAGGAGAACCAGCCCATCCGCGCCGTGTTGAGCACTGCAGAACGCCACCAGTTGTTGGAATCGTGCCAATGCGCTTCAACGCGCTTCTGGGCTTCCCAATACGAATCGAAGTCGGCGCAGACCAGGAAGCGGTCGTAATCCACCAGCGAATCGATCAGCCCGGTATAGCGCGAAGTGTCATCCGGCGAGAACACCCCGCTGCGGATCGCTTGCAGCACATCGTTCAGACGATGCGAGGCAGCAATGTCCGGCAAAGCGCTGAACTCGTGATTCTGTTTACGCGCTTCCACCTGCTGGGCGCTGAGACCGAAGATGAACATGTGTTCCACACCGATGCGCTCGGCCATTTCGACGTTGGCACCGTCAAGGGTGCCGATGGTCAACGCGCCGTTGAGGCCAAACTTCATGTTACTGGTGCCTGAAGCCTCGAAACCGGCGGTGGAAATCTGCTCGGACAAGTCCGCTGCCGGAATGATGCTCTCCGCCAGACTGACGTTGTAGTTGGGCAGGAACACCACTTTCAGCAGGCCGCGAACAGTCGGGTCGTTGTTCACTACCCGGGCGATATCGTTGGTCAGTTTGATGATCAGTTTGGCCTGGTGATAACTCGCCGCCGCTTTACCGGCAAAGATTTTCACCCGTGGCACCCAGTCGACTTCCGGCTCGGCGCGAATCGCCTGATACAGCGCCACGGTGTGCATCAGGTTGAGCAACTGGCGTTTGTATTCGTGGATACGTTTGACCTGCACGTCGAACATCGCCGCCGGATTGACCGCGATCCCCAACCGTTCATGAATCAGATAGGCCAGCGCTTTTTTGCTATGCAGCCGTTGTTCGGAAAAAGCTTTACGGAACGCGGTTTTTTCGGCGAACGGCTCGAGATCGAGCAAACGCTCTTCGGGGTTATCCAATAGATCCGGGCCGAGCGCGTCGACCAACATCGAAGTCAGTTCCGGGTTGGCCTGATAAAGCCAGCGGCGGAAGGTAATGCCGTTGGTTTTGTTGTTGATCCGCTCCGGGTAGAGCTTGTGCAGTTCGGCGAACACGGTTTTGCGCATCAGTTGCGTGTGCAAGCCAGACACGCCATTGACGCTGTGCGAACCAAGGAAAGCGAGGTTGCCCATGCGCACCCGGCGACCGTTGTCTTCCTCGATCAACGACACCGCGCGCAGCACGTCGAAATCGTGAATGCCCTTGGCCCGCAGCGAATCGATGTGCTGAGCGTTGATCAGGTAAATGATCTGCATGTGGCGCGGCAACATACGTTCCATCAAACCCACCGGCCAGGTTTCCAGCGCTTCCGGCAGCAGCGTGTGGTTGGTGTACGACAGCGTGTCGACGGTGACTTGCCAAGCCGCATCCCACGCCACGTCGTAGACATCGACCAATTGGCGCATCAATTCGGCCACGGCAATCGAGGGGTGGGGGTCGTTGAGCTGGATCGCCGCGTGATCGCCCAGCGTCAGCACCGAGGTGTGCATGTTGCGGTGACGGCGCAGCAAATCCTGCAAGGAAGCAGCGACAAAGAAGTATTCCTGGCGCAGGCGCAGCTCTTGCCCTGCTTCGGTGCTGTCCGCCGGGTAAAGCACGCGGGAGATACTTTCGGCGCGAGCAACCTCGGCGACGGCGCCCAAGTGGTCACCGGCGTTGAAGCGTTCCAGGTGCAAATCTTCCATGGCGCGGGCACGCCACAGACGCAAGGTGTTGCCGCTCGCCCCACGCCAGCCGACCACGGGCGTGTCGTAGGCAATCGCGCGGACGGTTTCCGCTGGCGACCAGACTTGCTTGGATTTCCCGGAAACGTCGGTGACCGTCTCGACGCTGCCGCCGAAGCCGATGGTGTAAACCACTTCTGGCCGTTCGAATTCCCACGGGTTGCCGAAATCCAGCCAGTGCTCGGTCTGCTCCTGCTGCCAGCCGTCGACGATGGCCTGACGGAACAAGCCGTGCTCATAACGAATGCCGTAACCGTGGCCGGCAATGCCGAGGGTCGACATGCTTTCCATGAAGCACGCCGCCAGACGCCCGAGGCCGCCGTTGCCGAGCGCTGCGTCAGGTTCCAGCAGACGGATGCGCTCCAGATCGACACCGAGTTCAGTCAGCGCTTCGCGGGCCACATCGAGCAGGCCAAGATTGCTCAGGCTGTCGTAGAGCAAACGGCCGATAAGAAATTCCAGTGAGAGGTAGTACACCCGTTTCTGACCTTTGCGGTAGATCTGCCGGGTGTGGTCCATCCAGTGCTCGACCATGTGATCACGCGCCGCGAGGGCGATGGCTTCGAACCAGTCATGGTCGAACGCGTGATCGGGGTCTTTACCCACCGCGTAGGTGAGTTTGGTCAGGACGGCGTCGCGGAATGCGGCCACCTCTGCTTCGCGAACTAGTGGTTCTTGAGTCATCAATAGGACCTCGAGCGAGCGGGAATTGTCTGAGCCTAGACGGTCTGACCGACGGTGAGGGCTCTGGTTCGGCAGTATTTCCTGAGACTGTGAGATAGCCCGGCATTACCTTGGCGAGTGAGCTAATGAATGCAGGGGCCGTGCCGAATTGTCCGGCAATGTGCCTGTATGCAGAAAAAATCTGGCGAAAGGTTGTTCAAAAATCCACCAGTCCCGGTATGATCGCGCGCCCTGATGCACACACGCCTGGTAACTCCCGATGATGAAGCCCAACCTGATTGCCGCCGCCGAGATCGATCGTCTCGATACGTGGGCGAAATATTCGGCCCCGATGTGCGGTTCCTGCATATCCAGCTGCTGCACGCTGCCGGTTGAGGTGAAGATCAAGGATCTGGTGCGCATCGGTGTGGTCGACGAGTTCGAACTGGGTGACCCGCCGAAGAACATCGCCAAGCGTTTGCAGAAGGAAGGCCTGGTCGAGCGCTTCAATCAGAAGTCCGGCATCTTCACCCTGCAGCGCATGAGCAACAACGATTGCTACTACCTGGATCGTAAGAGCCGCCTGTGCACCATTTATGACAAGCGCCCGGATACCTGCCGCAATCACCCGAAGATCGGCCCGCGTCCGGGGTATTGCGCTTATAAGCCGAAGGAAGTGGTGCGCGAGCAGAATTTCCGCGCGATCGAGAAGTTTTAAACGCTTACCCTCATAGGAACGCCGCCCGCCCAGCCCTCTCCCGGAGGGAGAGGGAGCCGACCAAGGTGTCTGGCGCCATACATCGACCTGAAACACCCAGGCGATTATGGATTCGGTTGAGCCCCACCAAATCGATTTTGGATTCAGCAGAATTCTTTCAAGTCGATGTATCCCCTGAGCATCCCCCATTCAGTCCCCTCTCCCTCCGGGAGAGGGCTAGGGTGAGGGGCTCTTCAGAACTAACAAACTTTCCCCAGACAAACAAAAACGCCCCCGGTCTCGCGACCGGGGGCGTTTTCATTCAGCCTGAACTAAAGACTCAGTTCTTGGCTTTCTTGGCAGCGCGGGTACGCTCGCTTTCGTCCAGGATCTTCTTGCGAAGACGGATGGACTTAGGAGTGACTTCGCACAGCTCGTCTTCCTGGATGTATTCCAGAGCCTGTTCCAGGGTGAAGCGAACAGGTGGTACCAGAGCGATGGTTTCGTCTTTACCCGAAGCACGCATGTTGTCGAGCTTCTTGCCTTTGGTCGGGTTTACACCCAGGTCGTTGTCGCGGCTGTTCTGACCAACGATTTGACCGTTGTAGATCTCCTGGCCGTGTTCTACGAACAGCTTGCCACGAGCCTGCAGGGTTTCCAGCGAGTAGGTCAGTGCCTTGCCGGTTTCAACCGAAACCAGAACGCCGTTCTGACGGCCGGACATGTGGCCCGACTTGACGGTGTCGTAACGATCGAAGATCGAGGTCAGGATGCCAGCACCGTTGGTCAGGGTCAGGAACTGGTTACGGAAACCGATCAGACCGCGAGCAGGGATGTTGTATTCCAGACGAACACGGCCCTTGCCATCCGGCACCATGTTGCTCAGGTCGCCTTTACGCAGACCCATCTCTTCCATGACCTTGCCCTGAGCTTCTTCAGGGATGTCGATGGTGACGTTTTCGAACGGTTCTTGTTTAACGCCGTTCACTTCACGAATGATTACTTCAGGACGGCCCAGGGCCAGCTCGAAGCCTTCGCGACGCATGGTTTCGATCAGTACCGAGAGGTGCAGCTCACCACGGCCGGAAACCTTGAACTTGTCAGCGGTGTCGCCTTCTTCAACGCGCAGTGCAACGTTGTACAGCAGCTCTTTGTCCAGACGGTCCTTGATGTTACGGGACGTCACGAACTTGCCTTCTTTACCGCAGAATGGCGAGTCGTTTACCTGGAAGGTCATCGAAACGGTTGGCTCGTCAACGGTCAGAGGCTTCATCGCCTCGACAGTGTCCGGGTGGCACAGGGTGTCGGAGATGAACAGCGAGTCCATACCGCTGATGCAAACGATATCGCCTGCTGCAGCTTCTTCAACGTCGATGCGGTGCAGACCGTGGTGACCCATCAGTTTCAGGATACGGCCGTTGCGACGCTTGCCGTCGGCACCGATCGCCACAACCGGGGTGTTTGGCTTGACGCGGCCACGAGCGATACGGCCAACGCCGATAACACCCAGGAAGCTGTTGTAGTCCAGAGCGGAGATCTGCATCTGGAACGCACCGTCACGGTCAACAGCCGGAGGCGGAACGTGGTCGACTACCGCTTGATACAGCGGGGTCATGTCTTCCGCCATGGCGGTGTGATCCAGACCGGCAATGCCGTTCAGGGCCGAGGCGTAAACAACCTGGAAGTCCAGTTGTTCTTCGGTAGCACCGAGGTTGTCGAACAGGTCGAAGATCTGGTCCAGAACCCAGTCCGGACGCGCGCCTGGACGGTCAACCTTGTTGATCACCACGATTGGACGCAGGCCGGCTTCGAAAGCCTTCTTGGTCACGAAACGGGTTTGCGGCATAGGGCCGTCTTGAGCGTCAACCAGCAGCAGAACGGAGTCAACCATCGACATTACGCGTTCAACTTCGCCGCCGAAGTCGGCGTGGCCCGGGGTGTCCACGATGTTGATGTGGTAGCCGTTCCAGTTGATGGCGGTGTTTTTCGCCAGAATGGTAATACCGCGCTCTTTTTCCTGGTCGTTGGAGTCCATCACGCGCTCGTCGTTGAGCTCGTTGCGCTCCAGAGTGCCGGATTGACGCAGGAGTTTGTCTACCAGGGTGGTTTTACCATGGTCAACGTGGGCAATGATGGCGATGTTGCGTAGATTTTCGATCACTTGTGTATCTCGATCAGAGGATTCGGTTTGCTGACAAGTCTTGGCAGCGATTAGCAGTAGTGTCCGGCATGGCCGTTACAGCTTGACGGCGGTGTCGGGGGGCCGGTGACGCAGGCCACAGGCAAACAGCCCCGGGCACTTAGCTCGGTCGATAAACGCGCACATTGGCATGCCCCTCACTGAGCAAATGGTGAGCATGCAGGCGACTCATCACGCCTTTGTCGCAATACAGCAGGTACTGGCGAGTCGGATCCAGCTCCTTGAAACGAGCGTTCACTGCGTAGAACGGCATCGTCTGTACTTCTACGCCAGCGAGTTCCAGCGGCTCATCCTCGGCGGCATCCGGGTGACGGATGTCGATCACGATCTGGCCGGCCAGTGCTTCGCTGACTTCTTCAATCTGTACGTCCTGGCCCAATTCGTCGATCACCCGATCGATCGGCACCAGTTTGGCGTTTTCGAGCGCACGCTCGAGGACTGCCATGTCGAATTCTTTCTCTTCGTGCTCAACGCGACCGCGTTTGGCGGCGGTCTTCGGATTGACCGAAATGACCCCGCAGTATTCCGGCATGTGCCGGGCGAAATCGGCGGTACCGATCTCGTTGGCCGTGTCGATGATGTCCTGCTTGTGCGCCACGATCAGCGGACGCAGGACCAGTTTGTCGGTCACGCAGTCGATCACCGACAGGTTCGGCAGCGTCTGGCTCGACACCTGGGAGATCGCCTCGCCGGTGACCAGTGCCTCGATCTGCAGACGGTCGGCGATGTTGGAAGCCGCGCGCAACATCATACGCTTCAATACGACGCCCATATGACTGTTATCGACTTTGCCGAGAATTTCGCCCAACACTTCTTCGAACGGAACACTGACAAATAGCACGCGTTGCGAGCTGCCGTACTTCTTCCAGATGAAATGCGCGACTTCCATCACGCCCAATTCGTGGGCACGACCGCCCAGATTGAAAAAGCAGAAGTGCGTCATCAGGCCGCGACGAATGATCTGGTAGGCCGCAACGGTCGAGTCAAAGCCGCCGGACATCAATACCAGCGTCTGCTCCAGGGCGCCGAGCGGGTAGCCGCCGATGCCGTTGTGCTGGCTGTGGATCACGAACAACCGTTTGTCGCGAACTTCGATACGAACTTCGATTTGCGGCGCTTTCAGGTCGATACCGGCGGCACCGCACTCACGCCGCAGCTTGCTGCCGACGTATTTTTCGACGTCCATCGAGCTGAACGTGTGCTTGCCGGCACGCTTGCAGCGTACCGAGAAAATCTTCCCGGCCAGTGCATCGCCGTAGTGCTGTTTGCACTTTTCGGTGATGTCGTCGAAGTCACCCAGCGGGTACTCGTCGATCTGCAGGAAGTGCGCGATGCCCGGCATGCAGGTCAGGCGCTCGCCCATCTCTTTCAAGGCTTTGGCGTCGGTTACGCGGGTTTCCAGCTCGAGATTGTCCCACACACCGTTCACCACCACGGCCGGGTCCAGGTCGCGGAGCACGGTGCGGATGTTCTTGGCCAACTGGCGGATGAATTTCGTCCGGACAGGTCGGCTTTTGATGGTGATCTCGGGGAAGACTTTTACGATTAGTTTCATGAAAACAGCGCGCGAACGGCCAGCCGAAAAAGGGGGGCGCGGATTATAGCGGAAATTGCTCAAGGTTTAACCAGTTAATGTGCAGAAGGTTTTGCATGCACCAAAACGGGTCATTTTCGATTTATAACGCTACATTAGAGGGCGAGATTTTCCGCTTTCAGACGCGTAGCACCTTAATAAGCGTGAATTTGGGGCAAAAAACCCATGCTGGGGCACTGGCATGCAATTTGCTCCCTTGTGAGGCAGGTTGCCTTGGCAGAGTATTCGCGCCGGCATCAACCAAATTCAAGGGCATCCACTACCAAGCCCGAAGCCACCCGGAGGACATATGTCGAAGACGGTTCAACTCATCAAAGATCATGACGTCAAGTGGATTGATCTGCGCTTCACGGACACCAAAGGTACTCAGCACCACGTGACCATGCCGGCTCGCGATGCTTTGGACGACGACTTCTTCGAAGTCGGCAAAATGTTCGACGGCTCCTCCATCGCTGGCTGGAAAGGCATCGAAGCCTCCGACATGATCCTGATGCCGGTTGACGAAACTGCCGTTCTCGACCCGTTCACCGAAGACGCCACCCTGATCCTGGTGTGCGACATCATCGAACCTTCGAGCATGCAAGGCTACGACCGCGACCCACGTGCGATCGCCAAGCGCGCCGAAGAACACCTGAAAGCCACCGGTATCGGTGACACTGTGTTCGCCGGTCCAGAGCCAGAATTCTTCATCTTCGACTCGGTGAAATTCAAGTCGGACATCTCCGGCTCGATGTTCAAGATCTACTCCGAGCAAGGTTCGTGGATGTCCGACCAGGACATCGAAGGCGGCAACAAGGGTCACCGTCCAGGCGTCAAAGGCGGCTACTTCCCGGTTCCACCATTCGACCACGACCACGAAATCCGTACCTCCATGTGCAACGCACTGGAAGAAATGGGCCTGACCGTCGAAGTTCACCACCACGAAGTGGCGACTGCCGGCCAGAACGAAATCGGCGTCAAGTTCAACACCCTGGTGAAGAAAGCCGACGAAACCCAAACCCTGAAGTACGTTGTGCACAACGTTGCTGACGCTTACGGCCGCACCGCGACCTTCATGCCGAAGCCACTGTACGGCGACAACGGTTCGGGCATGCACGTTCACATGTCGATCTGGAAAGACGGCAAGAACACCTTCGCTGGTGAAGGCTATGCCGGCCTGTCCGATACCGCTCTGTACTTCATCGGCGGCATCATCAAGCACGGTAAGGCCCTGAACGGCTTCACCAACCCGGCGACCAACTCGTACAAGCGTCTGGTACCAGGCTTCGAAGCTCCAGTGATGCTGGCCTACTCGGCTCGCAACCGCTCCGCTTCGATCCGTATTCCTTACGTGTCGAGCCCGAAAGCCCGCCGTATCGAAGCGCGCTTCCCGGATCCGGCTGCCAACCCGTACCTGGCCTTCGCAGCACTGCTGATGGCTGGTCTGGACGGTATCCAGAACAAGATCCACCCAGGCGACGCTGCTGACAAAAACCTGTACGACCTGCCGCCGGAAGAGGCGAAAGAGATCCCACAAGTTTGCGGCAGCCTGAAAGAAGCCCTGGAAGAGCTGGACAAGGGCCGCGCGTTCCTGACCAAGGGCGGCGTATTCTCCGACGACTTCATCGACGCTTACATCGCGCTGAAATCGGAAGAAGAAATCAAGGTACGCACCTTCGTACACCCACTGGAATATGAGCTGTACTACAGCTGCTGATCCGGTAGCGCTGCGCTACGCGGCGTGACAAAAAGAGGCCTCCTTCGGGAGGCCTTTTTTATTGCCTGGATTATGGCCGACCGAGATCCCCTGTAGGAGTGAGCCCGCTCGCGATAGCGGTGGATCATTGAAGGCAATACTGACTGACACGACGCCATCGCGAGCAGGCTCACTCCTACAGGGGAATCGTGGTGTCTGAATGATCTCTGGATGTGTGCAGGGTTGGGCCAACCGCCGCACCTGTCCTATGCTGCACCCCATCGCTTTCAATCCCGGTCGATTTCATGGGTCGCACCTTTCTCTACATTCTGCTGCTGATCGCCCTGCCCGCCGCCGCGCAGATCTACAAGTACACCGATGCCAACGGCAACACGGTCTACAGCGATCATTCGCCGGAGGGCGTGCAGGCGCAGCCGGTGGAATTGCCGCCACTCAATCGTGTCGAGCCGCAAGCACCGAGCGCACCCCCTGCGCCCGTCAGCGACAACCGCGAACCCCAGCGCAACGCTTACGACATTCTCGAACTCGCCGGCCTGCCCAGCGAAGAGGCCCTGCGCGCCAACAACGGCACGTTCACTGTCCAAGTGCTGATCAAGCCGCGCCTGCAGCCGCCGCATCAATTAAGACTGGTTCTGGATGACGAACTCTACGGTCAGCCGAGCAACGTGCCGATCCTGCAACTGGTGAACGTTGATCGTGGTGAACATCGTCTAGCGGTGCAGGTGATCGACGGGCAGACGATCATCCAGCAGAGTCCGCCAGTGGCCCTCAGCGTGCAGCGGGTGCACAAGCCATGATCCGCGCGTGGTTGTTCGTCCTGTCGGCGCTGATGTCGCTGCAAGCTTCAGCCGAGGTCTTCACCTATACCGATGCGCAGGGCAATCGCGTCTACACCGATCAGCCGCGCAGCAACGCCAAGCGCGTTCCCATAGCGACCAGCAATCGCATGTCGGCCAACCCCAGCGCCGCTGCGCCGATCTCCACGGCGAAAAAATCAGTGGAACAACCGCCTTTCCACTACGACATGCTGCGCATTCTGGTGCCTGAACCCGATGCAACCATTCGCAGCAGCGCCGGCGAAATCATCGTCAGCGTTACCAGCGAACCCGGCCTGCAACGCGGCCACCGTTATCGCCTGTTGCTGGATGGCCAAGCCACCGGCGAACCCGGCCTCAGTCCTGTGTTTCCGCTGACCAATATCGATCGTGGCAGCCACAACCTTTCCGTGGAAATCCTTGACACCGAAGGCCGTACCGTCGAACGCACGGCCAACCAGCCCTTCCATATGCTGCGCATGTCGCTTGCGCAGAAGCGTCAGGTCAAACCCTGCACCAAGGACGATTACGGCGTACGCCCGGAATGCCCACTGAAAGACAAACCGCCTGAGCCGAAAAACCCCTTCCTGCGTTTCTTCTAACGCCGTTCAGCTTTGCGCACTATATTGGTGCAATAGGCTGCACCGTACTCATATTCCAACCCATTTTGGTTCGAAACTTCCCGTTCGCGCTGGCCGAATGCCATGCAAACGAGCGTCAAACGCCCGTTTCAGGCGTCGAACGCTTCTTTTCAGAGCCTTGGTTTGGTTTTTGCATTTTCCCGATACCGACGCTTGCTTGTTGCGCACGCTCCGCCCCCAAAAGAGGCTCCGATGACTATTAGCGACGCAATCCACCGTTTGCTGCTCGACAATCTGACCACCGCCACCATTCTGCTCGACGCCGAATTGCGCCTTGAGTACATGAACCCGGCGGCGGAGATGCTGCTCGCCATCAGCGGGCAGCGTAGCCATGGGCAGTTCATCAGCGAGCTGTTCACCGAATCCACCGAGGCGCTGAATTCCCTGCGCCAGGCGGTAGAACAGGCGCATCCGTTTACCAAGCGCGAAGCGATGCTCACCGCCCTCACCGGCCAGACCTTGACCGTGGATTACGCGGTGACGCCAATCCTCAGCAATGGCGCGACCATGCTCCTGCTTGAGGTTCATCCGCGTGACCGCTTGCTGCGGATCACCAAGGAAGAGGCGCAGCTGTCCAAGCAGGAAACCAGCAAAATGCTGGTGCGCGGCCTCGCCCACGAGATCAAGAATCCACTGGGCGGCATCCGCGGCGCTGCGCAATTGCTGGCCCGCGAGCTTCCGGAAGACAGCCTGCGCGATTACACCAACGTGATCATTGAAGAGGCCGACCGCCTGCGCAATCTGGTCGACCGCATGCTCGGTTCGAACAAACTGCCGTCGCTGGCGATGTGCAACGTCCACGAAGTGCTCGAGCGCGTCTGCCAACTGGTCGAAGCCGAAAGTCAGGGCTGCATCACCTTGGTGCGCGATTACGACCCGAGCATTCCCGACGTCTTGATCGACCGCGAACAAATGATTCAGGCGGTGTTGAACATCGTGCGCAACGCGATGCAGGCGATCAGCAGCCAGAACGAGCTGCGTCTGGGCCGCATCAGCCTGCGCACCCGGACCATGCGCCAGTTCACCATCGGCCACGTCCGCCATCGTCTGGTGACCAAGATCGAGATCATCGACAACGGCCCGGGGATCCCGGCGGAACTTCAGGAAACCATTTTCTTTCCCATGGTCAGCGGACGCCCGGACGGTACCGGGCTCGGTCTGGCCATTACCCAGAACATCATCAGCCAGCACCAGGGTCTGATCGAGTGTGACAGCCATCCAGGCCACACCACCTTCTCGATCTTTCTGCCACTGGAACAAGGAGCCACATCGACATGAGCCGTAGTGAAACCGTGTGGATCGTCGATGACGACCGTTCTATCCGTTGGGTTCTGGAAAAGGCCTTGCAGCAGGAAGGTATGACCACCCAGAGCTTCGACAGCGCTGATGGCGTGATGAGTCGCCTGGCCCGTCAGCAGCCTGACGTGATCATTTCCGATATCCGCATGCCGGGTGCCAGTGGTCTGGACCTTCTGGCGCGGATTCGCGAGCAGCATCCACGGTTGCCGGTCATCATCATGACCGCTCACTCCGATCTGGACAGCGCTGTCGCCTCGTATCAGGGCGGTGCGTTCGAGTATTTGCCGAAGCCGTTCGACGTTGATGAAGCGGTGTCGCTGGTCAAGCGCGCCAATCAGCACGCGCAAGAACAGCAAGGCCTGGAAGTCGTACCGGCCCTGACCCGCACCCCGGAAATCATCGGCGAAGCGCCGGCGATGCAGGAAGTGTTTCGCGCCATTGGCCGCTTGAGCCACTCCAACATCACCGTGCTGATCAACGGCGAATCCGGTACCGGTAAAGAGCTGGTTGCCCACGCCCTGCACCGCCACAGCCCGCGCGCGGCTTCGCCGTTCATCGCGCTGAACATGGCGGCGATTCCCAAGGACCTGATGGAATCCGAGCTGTTCGGCCATGAGAAAGGTGCGTTCACCGGCGCGGCCAACCTGCGTCGTGGCCGCTTCGAACAGGCTGATGGCGGCACGCTGTTTCTCGATGAAATCGGCGACATGCCGGCGGATACGCAAACCCGTTTGCTGCGGGTTCTGGCCGACGGCGAGTTCTATCGCGTTGGCGGGCATGTGCCGGTCAAGGTCGACGTGCGCATCATCGCCGCGACGCACCAGAATCTGGAAACCCTGGTGCACGCCGGCAAATTCCGTGAGGACTTGTTCCACCGCCTCAACGTGATCCGCATCCACATCCCGCGCCTGTCGGATCGTCGTGAAGATATCCCGACCCTGGCCAAGCACTTCCTCAGCCGCGCCGCGCAGGAATTGGCGGTGGAGCCGAAGCTGCTGAAAAGCGAGACCGAGGAATACCTGAAGAACCTGCCGTGGGGCGGCAACGTACGTCAGTTGGAGAATACCTGCCGCTGGATCACCGTAATGGCGTCCGGGCGCGAAGTGCACATCAGCGACCTGCCACCGGAACTGCTCAACCTGCCGCAAGATTCGGCACCGGTGACCAACTGGGAACAGGCGCTGCGCCAGTGGGCCGACCAGGCCTTGGCGCGTGGTCAGTCGAGTTTGCTCGACAGCGCGGTGCCGGCGTTTGAGCGGATCATGATCGAGACGGCGCTGAAGCACACGGCCGGGCGTCGGCGTGATGCCGCGGTGTTGCTGGGCTGGGGGCGGAATACCCTGACGCGCAAGATCAAGGAATTGGGGATGAAGGTTGATGGTGGGGATGATGATGAGGGGGATGAGGGTTAAGCCCCACGTTCTTCGCTGAACGTCAGATCCAATCGCGAGCAGGCTCACTCCTACAGTTGGAATGCGTTCCACTGTAGGAGTGAGCCTGCTCGCGATGTTTTTAAGGCCACTGTGCACCGCATGAATGCACGATGACCCGTGATCGGGCACTGCGAGTTTCTCCAAATACCGCCTCAAAACATTAAAAGCTCACCCTGCAACAAACACGAAAGCCCCGAATCCCGGGGCCTTCGCGTTTCTCATCAGCTTTTTTGTTTCAAAAAAATAAAACCTGGCACGCCCCCTGCAATACCTCTCACAGGTGATTCGTTTCACCACCCGTTTCGGGGACCTTGGTACAGGCAGGCCGGGGATTCCCCTCTTTACACCGGGCGCAGATCGCCACGCGATGCGTCCACCCTTTTGGGATCCTTGGTACAGGCAGGCCGGGGGTTCCCTCTTTACACCGGACCGACGCGATACGCGAAGTCCACCCCGTTTTGGGAACCCTGATACAGGCAGGTCAGGGACTCCCGCTTTTATTGTTCACGGAGATGGATCTCCAGCCGCCAGCGGTCATCGACTTTGCTGCCGGCCCAGTCTCCTTGCAGCGGTCGCGCTGCAAGCACCGTCAGCAACAACCCCCCATCACTCGCTCGCGTACGCCAGTTCACGTCTTTGCCGTTGAGCTTGAGCTGGCCCTTTTGCGCCGATCCCTGGGCCTGAAACAGCAGCGCCACGGTGCCGTCAATAATTTCGCCGTGCAGCTTGGGTTCGTTGTTGAACCACACCACCAGCCCTTGATCCGTCACCTCGACTTGTTGCAGCACGGTCGGATCCGGTGTGGTCAGGCGGCCGATCATCAAGCCGATCATCAAGCCGACAATCGCCAGCGAACCGATGACTCGCGGCAATAGTTTCGAACGGTTGTCCACAGGCGGCGTAGAATGCCGCTCATCTTTACCTTCGGAGCCGTGCATGTTTCACGTCATCCTTTTTCAACCAGAAATTCCGCCGAATACCGGCAACGTTATCAGGCTGTGCGCCAACAGCGGCTGCCACCTGCATTTGATCGAACCGCTGGGCTTCGAGATGGACGACAAGCGCTTGCGCCGTGCCGGTCTCGACTACCACGAATATGCCACGCTGCAACGTCACGCCGACTTGGCCAGTTGCCTGGAGAGCATCGGTAATCCTCGGGTGTTTGCGTTCACCACCAAGGGCTCGCGACCGTTTCATGATGCCGCGTTCGTCCCGGGCGATGCGTTCATCTTCGGCCCGGAAAGTCGTGGCCTGCCGCCAGAAGTGCTCGATGCCCTGCCGGCGGAACAGCGCCTGCGTTTGCCGATGCGCGAAGGCTGCCGCAGCCTGAACCTGTCCAACACCGTTGCGGTCGCCGTGTACGAAGCCTGGCGCCAGAACGACTTCAAGTAACACCGCAAAACAAATGTGGGAGCGAGCCTGCTCGCGAATATGGAGTGTCAGGCAACATTGATGTGTCTGACAGACCGCTTTCGCGAGCAGGCTCGCTCCCACATGGGGTGTTGCTAAACCGTCTTACTGAACGGTTGGCGTCTCACCGCTTTCCTGCATGCGCTGCAGCTCTTGCGCGTACAGGGCGTCGAAGTTCACCGGGGCCAGCATCAGCGCCGGGAACGAACCACGGGTCACCAGGCTGTCCAGGGTTTCGCGCGCGTACGGGAACAGGATGTTCGGGCAGAACGCACCCAGGGTGTGGCTCATCGAAGCCGCATCGAGGTTCTTGATCAGGAAGATACCGGCCTGCTGCACTTCAGCGATGAAGGCCACTTCTTCACCGTTTTTCACGGTAACGGACAGGGTCAGCACCACTTCGTAGAAATCGCCTTCCAGCGCTTTCTGACGAGTGTTCAGATCCAGCGCGACTGCCGGATCCCACTGCTGGCGGAAGATCGCCGGGCTTTTCGGGGCTTCGAAGGACAGGTCGCGTACGTAGATGCGCTGCAAGGAGAATTGCGGTGCGGTTTCTTCTTCGCTGGCTGCAGTGTTCTGTTGGTCAGTCATCTCAGATCCTTTCTGATCTCGGGTCTTTAAGGGATTGCTGTACGTGGGTGCAGCCGTTCAGGCCTTGAGCAGCGCGTCGAGCTTGCCGGCGCGCTCCAGGGCATACAAATCGTCACAACCGCCGATGTGCTTGCTGCCGATCCAGATCTGCGGCACGGACGTGCGTCCGGCTTTCTGGGCCATTTCGGCGCGCACCTGCGGCTTGCCATCGACCTTGATCTCTTTGAAGGCCACGCCTTTGTTCTCGAGCAGGTACTTGGCTCGCGAGCAATAAGGGCAGTAATCGCTGGAGTAGACGATGACTTCGCTCATATCACTTCACCAGCGGCAGGTTGTCGCCTTTCCAGCTGGAGATCCCGCCGGACAGCTTGGCGGCGGTGAAGCCGGATTTCATCAGTTCGCGGGCGTGGGTGCCGGCGGTCTGGCCCAGGGCGTCGACCAGAATGATGGTCTTGGCCTTGTGCTTTTCCAGCTCGGCGGTGCGCGCAGCCAGTTTGTCCTGGGGAATGTTCACCGCGCCAACGATGTGGCCAGCAGCGAAATCCTTGGCCGGACGGATGTCCACCACCACGCCTGCATCTTTGTTGACCAACGCGGTCAGCTCGCCTGTGCTCAGGCTTTTACCGCCGCCCTGCATCGTGTGCGCCAGCAGCAGAGCCAGCAGTACGACGAAGATACCGACAAGAATGTAGTGGTTAGTGGCAAATTCAATCAGGTGAGCAACCATCGAAGGAGGTTCCAGGGCGTTAAAATGTCGGCCAGTATACACAGCCACTATGGTCGGCCAAACCCCGTCCGGCGGTGACGCGGTCGGAACTTAGCTTTAAACTCCAACTCCCTTTTCCATCGCCCTCTTCTTTATTAGCCACGAGTGGATTCCATGACGACTACGCCTAAACCTTTGGTCCTGATGATTCTCGACGGCTTCGGTCACAGCGACAGCCCCGAATCCAATGCCGTTTTTGCGGCGAAGAAGCCTGTTCTCGATCGCCTCTGGGCCAGCGTGCCGAACGGCTTGATCTCGGGCAGCGGCATGGACGTCGGCCTGCCGGACGGCCAGATGGGCAATTCTGAAGTCGGCCACATGAACCTCGGCGCCGGTCGCGTGGTGTATCAGGACTTCACGCGCGTGACCAAGTCGATCCGCGACGGCGAGTTTTTTGAAAACCCGACCATCTGCGCTGCCGTGGATAAAGCCGTGGCTGCCGGCAAAGCCGTGCACTTCATGGGCCTGCTCTCCGATGGCGGCGTGCACAGCCACCAGGATCACCTGATCGCCATGGCCGAACTGGCGTTCAAGCGTGGCGCCGAAAAAATCTACCTGCACGCCTTCCTCGATGGCCGCGACACCCCACCGAAAAGCGCTGCGTCGTCGATCGAGCTTCTCGACGCGACTTTCCAGGCACTCGGCAAGGGCCGTATCGCCAGCATCATCGGCCGTTACTTCGCCATGGACCGTGACAACCGCTGGGATCGCGTCGCTCAGGCGTACAACCTGATCGTCGACGGCAACAGCGAATTCAACGCCGCCACCGCCCAAGAAGGTCTGGACGCTGCTTACGCTCGCGGCGAGAGCGACGAATTCGTCAAAGCCACGACCATTGGTGAGCCGGTAAAAATCGAAGACGGCGACGCCGTGGTGTTCATGAACTTCCGCGCCGACCGTGCCCGCGAGCTGACTCGCGTGTTCGTCGAAGACGACTTCAAGGATTTCGAACGCGCACGCCAGCCGAAACTGGCCGGTTTCGTCATGCTGACCCAATACGCCGCAAGCATTCCGGCTCCGTCGGCATTCGCTGCGGGCAGCCTGGAAAACGTTCTCGGCGACTATCTGGCGAAGAACGGCAAAACCCAGCTGCGCATCGCTGAAACCGAGAAATACGCGCACGTGACCTTCTTTTTCTCCGGCGGTCGCGAAGAACCGTTCCCGGGCGAAGAACGCATCCTGATCCCGTCGCCGAAAGTCGCTACCTACGACTTGCAGCCGGAAATGAGCGCGCCGGAGGTAACCGACCGCATCGTCGAGGCTATCGAAAACCAGCGTTACGACGTGATCGTGGTCAACTACGCCAACGGTGACATGGTTGGCCACAGCGGCGTGTTCGACGCGGCGGTGAAAGCCGTTGAGTGCCTCGACACCTGCGTCGGTCGCATTGTTGACGCACTGGAAAAGGTTGGCGGTGAAGCGCTGATTACCGCTGACCACGGCAACGTCGAGCAAATGGCCGATGAATCCACCGGGCAAGCGCACACCGCGCACACCACCGAGCCGGTGCCGTTCATTTATGTCGGCAAGCGCGACCTGAAAGTGCGTGAAGGCGGCGTGCTGGCGGACGTGGCACCGACCATGCTGAAGCTGCTGGGTCTGGAAAAACCGGCGGAAATGACCGGCACCTCGATTCTGGTCTGAGCGCAATCGCCGAAACACCGCAAAACCCTGTAGGAGTGAGCCTGCTCGCGATAGCCATCTGACAGTCAACTACTCTGTTGAACGTGAGCAAGCCATCGCGAGCAGGCTCACTCCTACATAGGTTTGTGGTGTTTTTCAGGCCAGTTATCACACAGCCCCAATTGGGCGTTTTTTTTGCAGCCTCGGGCGGGCATACTAGGCCGTCCCTTACCCTGGTGCCGCCCGCCTCTATGCTCCGCGTCCTGATCGCCCTCGCTCTGACCTGCCTGCTCCAACCGGCCTTCGCTGACGAGCGCGCGCAAACCCAACAGCAGTTGGACGCTACGCGTCAGGACATTGCCGAGCTGAAAAAGCTGTTGAGCAAAGTCCAGGAAGAAAAATCCGGCGTACAGAAACAGCTCAAGGGCACTGAAACCGAGCTGGGCAAGCTGCAGAAGCAGGTCGATGCACTGCAGAAAGAACTGCAGAAGAGCGAATCCGAGCTACAGCGACTCGATGCAGAGAAAAAAAAACTCCAGAGCGCGCGCACTGAACAGCAGCGACTGATCGCCATTCAGGCCCGAGCGGCCTATCAGAACGGTCGGCAGGAATACCTCAAGCTGCTGCTCAACCAGCAGAATCCAGAGAAATTCGCCCGCACCCTCACTTATTACGATTATCTGAGCCAGGCCCGCCTGGAGCAGTTGAAGAACTTCAACGAAACCCTGCGCCAATTGGCCAATGTCGAAAAAGACATTGCCGCCCAGCAGGCGCAGTTGCTGGTACAGAAAAGCAACCTCGATACCCAGCGCGACGAGCTGGAGAATGTCCGCAAGGAACGCCAGCAAGTCCTCGCCAAACTCAACGATGATGTGAAAGCCCGCGACCAGAAACTTGCCGCCCGTGAGCAGGATCAGGCAGACCTGTCTAAAGTCCTTAAAACCATTGAGGAAACCCTGGCCCGCCAGGCCCGTGAGGCAGAAGAAGCGCGGCAGAAAGCGCTGATCGCCCAGCAGGAAGCGGAAAAAAAGCGCTTGCGTGAGGCGCAGGCTGAAAACAGCGACGCCCCACGAAAACCCGCCAGATCCACTCCCGGCGCGCTGGTCTCCAGCAGCGGCGAGACCTTCGGTGGCCCTTTTGCTGCAACGCGGGGAAAACTTCCTTGGCCGGTTGATGGTCGACTGCTGGCGCGCTTCGGCGAAAGCCGTGGTGACGACGCCCGCACCAAGTGGGACGGGGTGATGATCAGCGCCTCCGCCGGCAGCCAGGTGCACGCCGTACACGGCGGTCGCGTGGTCTTCGCCGACTGGTTGCGCGGTGCCGGGCTGTTGGTGATCCTTGATCACGGCAACGGTTTTTTGAGTCTTTACGGTCACAACCAGACGCTGCTCAAGTCGGCTGGGGACGTGGTTAAAGCCGGTGAGTCGATCTCCACTGTCGGTAACAGTGGCGGTCAAGACACATCAGCGCTGTATTTCGCAATTCGTCAGCAGGGTCACCCGAGTGATCCGGCGCAATGGTGCCGTGCGCAAGGATAAGCGCACCGCCTAATTCAGGAGTTCGTTCGACATGCTGCATTTGTCCCGCCTTACCTCGCTGGCCCTGACGATCGCCCTGGTGATCGGCGCGCCTCTGGCGTTCGCCGCTCAACCGGCCCCGGCCGTCGCTCCGGCAGGCACTGCCGCGACCTCCAAGGCGCCGTTGCCGCTGGAAGAGTTGCGCACCTTTGCCGAGGTCATGGACCGGATCAAAGCCGCTTACGTCGAGCCGGTGGACGACAAGACCCTGCTGGAAAACGCGATCAAGGGCATGCTCAGCAACCTCGACCCGCACTCGGCCTACCTCGGCCCGGAAGACTTCACCGAGCTGCAGGAAAGCACCAGCGGTGAATTCGGCGGCCTGGGTATCGAAGTCGGCGCCGAAGACGGCTTCATCAAAGTGGTCTCGCCAATCGATGACACCCCGGCGTCGAAGGCCGGCATTCAGGCTGGCGACTTCATCGTCAAGATCAACGGTGCGCCAACACGCGGCCAGACCATGACCGAAGCCGTCGACAAGATGCGCGGCAAGATCGGCCAGAAAATCACCCTGACCCTGGTGCGCGACGGCGGCACGCCGTTCGACGTGACCTTGGCACGCGCCGTGATTCAGGTGAAGAGCGTCAAGGCGCAACTGCTGGAAACCGGCTATGCGTATATCCGCATCACCCAGTTCCAGGTCAAGACCGGCGAAGAAGTTTCCAAAGCCCTGGCCAAGCTGCGCAAGGACAACGGCAAGAAACTCAACGGCATCATCCTCGACCTGCGCAACAACCCGGGTGGCGTGCTGCAGGCAGCGGTAGAAGTGGTTGACCACTTCATCACCAAAGGCCTGATCGTCTACACCAAAGGCCGGATCGCCAACTCCGAGCTGCGTTTCTCGGCCACCGGCAAAGACGAAAGCGAAGCGGTGCCGATGGTGGTGCTGATCAACGGTGGCAGCGCCTCGGCGTCGGAAATCGTCGCCGGTGCCCTGCAGGATCAGAAACGCGCGGTAGTAATGGGTACCACCAGTTTCGGCAAAGGCTCGGTACAAACCGTTCTGCCGCTGAACAACGACCGCGCGCTGAAGATCACCACCGCGCTGTACTTCACGCCGAATGGCCGCTCGATTCAGGCGCAAGGCATCGTCCCGGACATCGAAGTGCGCAAGGCCAAAATCACCAGCGAGGCCGACAGCGATTACTTCAAGGAAGCCGATCTGCAAGGTCACTTGGGCAATGGCAACGGCGGCGCCGACAAACCGACCGGTTCCAGCGCCAAGGCCAAAGCGATGCCGCAGGATGACGATTACCAACTGGCCCAGGCCCTGAGCCTGCTCAAAGGCCTGAGCATCACGTCCGGCCGTTGAGGATGTCTTTGCGTTTCGTCTTCGTTCTGTTGTGCTGTCTGGCGGGTGCTGCTCACGCAGAGCCCGTCAGCCCAAAGCCACACAAAGCCTACCTGACACTGATCATCGATGACCTGGGGCAGAACCTGCCCCGGGATCGCCGTGTGCTGGCTCTGCCCGGCCCGGTGACCACGGCGATCATGCCCGACACCCCGCACGCTACCGAATTTGCCCGCGAAGCGCATCGCGCCGGCAAGATCGTCATCCTGCACATGCCAATGGATCCGGCCACCGGGCCCTACGCCTGGCACCCCGAACTGCCGATCGAAGAGCTGCAAAAACGCCTCGACGCTGCGTTCAAAATGGTCCCCTACACCGCTGGCATCAACAACCACATGGGCAGCCGCATGACTGCGCAACCGGTGGCGATGGCGTGGTTGATGGGCGAATTGCAGCGCCGGCACAAATTCTTCGTCGACAGCCGCACCAGTGCGCAAACCGTTGCGGCGCAGCAGGCGCAGAAGATCGATCTGGCGAGCGTTTCGCGGGATGTTTTTCTCGATGACGAGCGTACCGAGGCGGCGATCTCCACCCAGTTGCAGACGGCGATCAGCCTGGCGCACAAGCAGGGCTCGGCGGTGATGATCGGCCATCCGTATCCGCAGACGTTGGCGGTGCTGGAGCGAGAGTTGCCGAAGCTGAAGGCTCAAGGCATCGAGTGGATCGACATCAAGCAGATGATCAGCGTGCGTAGTAATAGGGCGACGGCTGCACACGGGACAAATGGCATTTACCGTTAACCTGTCTATTAACCAACGAACTTCTTTACAAATCCCCTACACACCCAACAAATAGCAACACCTTAGAAAACCACAAAAACCCAAACTAATTTATTCTCCGCCAGTCTACACTCAGGTAATTAGCCAAGGACTGGCCATGAATTTAAATAACATCTATCCAAGCTTTTTATTACTCGCTGCATTCTCACTTCCTGCTAATTCCAATCCTATTGATTATGGCAGAGGGGTTGAAAACCTTTCACCCTCGCAATACCTGAACAACAAAGATGGCACCTATAACTACTGGACGGGAATCGGCAAGTACGAGAGCCCCGCTCACGGTTTTTGCACCGCTTTCCTAATCGATACAAACAGCTCTCGAGCGTCCGATCCCGCCTATGCACTCACTAGCGCACACTGCGTGGGCAAAGAAAATGGTGTCATGCGAACAGACGACCCCATCGAAGGCACCATTACCTTCAACCATTTCATTGACACACCTGATGCTCACAAGACCTTCCCTCTGAAAAAGGTATCCTGGAGCAGCATTCAGGGTGTCGATCTGGCTCTTTTGGAGCTTGGCGTGTCACAAGCCGAACTCCTGACACAAGGCATCAAGCCCTTGAAACTAGCCCAGCAACCACCGACTGAAGATAGCGACGTTCTGATTGTGCATGGCCCTAACGGAGTTCCATTACGAATTTCTGCCTGCACCCACAGGCCTTCCTCGGCAATTTTCGAGACGCCTTGGGTTTGGCGACATAGTGTCAGCAACCAATGCAAAGATGCTGCACCCGGAAGCTCGGGCAGCCCTGTAATTGACCGAACGAGCAACGAGGTCTATGCCGTGCTGGGTACGATGGCAAAGCAACTGACACCGCTGCCGGGATACGGCCAGATGCCGAGTGGCAATTACGCTAGTCCAACCTCGGTTTTCAACAGTTGCTTTAGCGATGGAAAACTCAATACCAACCCGGACGCGTGTGAGTTATTCCCGGTAGCCTCCTTCAAACTACCTTCCGAACTGGCAACGCATGCAAAAATCATAGTAACCCCAGAGTATCAATACGTTTACCCTACATGGAACTTTGAAGTAACCGCCAGCACCCGTTTTATCCGGACCAAACGCACTTATGACCCACTCGAATGCGAAAATCCGAAAGACTACAGCCAACCGATCAATGCTGGCATCACCCCTGTTCAGTTAAATGTGCCAATGGGACCGAAAACCGGACTTAATAACCTTTGTATTATTGGTACAGACAGTACCAACGAGATATTACCCAAAGGTACTTATCGAAACGCTGTCACTGTCCCCAGCTATCTGATTGCTGCCGGCCCAACCCCCTCCCCAACAGTGGACTTTTCCTTCAATACAGAAATAAACAGAGCCATGATTCTGTGGCCGGAACGGAAGAACGAGGGCATTGACCGGTATGAGGTAAAAGCCGGCCCTGTTGAAACAACCAGCTGTGAAGATTCACAGGGTTATCGCCGTGTGACATCCAATTGGCTACGCCCGGAAAGCAACTTCCCCTTAAAGCTCTGCGTTTACGCCGTCGATACCAACCATCAGCGCTCAGAGTTGAAGGAGTACACCCGGGAATGGGAGGCGCTCAAAAATAACGCCCCTTGATGTGCCCCACCGGCCTCGTGTTTCTGTACCAACGGGAGCGCAAGGCTGGCCATGGCAAAGCTGAGCCAGTCGGCGCTGCATACCCTGAGTCGGAGCTACCAACCGCTACAGATAGCGCGACATGATTTCGTCGACAACACCGTCCTTGCGCATCTGATCCAGCGCTGCCTGCAGCTTGGCAACGACGGTGTCAGATACGTCTTTGTTCAGCGCCAGGTAAAGCTCGGCGCTGTTGAAACGCAGTACGGTCTTGAGACCGGTGACTCCATCCTGCCGCGCCAGATAACGCCCGGCAGGATCCCCGGTGGCCCACAGCTCGATCTGGCCGTTGACCAGCTTTTTCGCATTGTCCTGATCACGCAGGACAACCAGCGGCTTCAGGCCTTGCTTGGCCAACGTCTCGGCAATCGCATCGCCCTTGTAGGCGCCGATCTTGTACTTGCGTGCATCGTTGAGGGTTTCGAGAGTGATCTTGCTGTCGGCCCTGGCCAACATGATCCAGTCGTCCGGGCCGATCGGGCCGACCCATTTGAAGAGTTTTTCGCGATCCGGCAGGCGCGCCATCACGAAGGCGCCGTAACCGGGATTCTCCAGTGCGAGTTTGTAGACACGCTCCCAAGGGAATCGCAGGGTCAGGCTGTAAGTGATGCCGGCACGCTGAAACATCTCGCGAACGATATCGGTGGCGATGCCGTTGATGTTTTCGCCCTGGGCGAAATTTTTGCCGTTCTTCGCCATGTTGTACGGCGGGAAGTTTTCGGTGAGGAGCACCAGATCGGTGTCGGGACTGGTTTCGGCTCGGGCCGTGTTGATGAGCAACATCGAGGCGCTGGCGAGAACTAGAAGCAGGCGTTTGATCATGTTGGGCTACCGAAATCCATGGCGTGCCCAAGAGTGCCTTGGGTGCGCCATGGTGTCCACTGGCCTGTATCGATTTTGACGCTTAGCGCATCACGATGCCGCGTTTGGCCATATAGGCCTTGGCTTCCTGCACGGTGTATTCGCCAAAGTGGAAAATACTCGCCGCCAATACAGCACTGGCGTGACCTTCGAGAATGCCGTCAGCCAAGTGTTGCAAGTTGCCAACGCCACCGGAAGCGATCACCGGAATGCCCAGCGCATCGCTGATCGCACGGGTCACGCCGAGGTCGAAGCCGTTTTTCATACCGTCCTGATCCATGCTGGTCAGCAGGATCTCGCCGGCACCGAGGCTTTCCATTTTCTTCGCCCATTCGACCGCGTCGAGGCCGGTTGGCTTGCGCCCGCCGTGGGTGAAGATTTCCCAGCGCGGGGTTTCGCCCGGGCCGGAAACCTTTTTGGCATCGATGGCGACGACGATGCACTGCGAGCCGAAATGCTGCGCGGCTTCGCCAACGAATTCCGGATTGAACACGGCCGCAGTGTTGATCGACACCTTGTCCGCACCCGCATTCAGCAGATTGCGAATGTCCTGCACGGTACGCACGCCACCGCCGACGGTCAGCGGGATGAACACCTGGCTGGCCATGCGCTCGACGGTATGCAGCGTGGTGTCGCGGCCATCGACGCTGGCTGTGATGTCGAGAAAGGTAATCTCGTCGGCACCCTGCTCGTCATAGCGACGGGCGATTTCCACCGGGTCACCGGCGTCGCGGATGTTTTCGAACTTCACACCTTTGACGACCCGGCCGTTGTCCACGTCCAGGCAAGGGATGATGCGTTTGGCCAGCGCCATGGTCAGTCCTCAGCCTTGGTACGAATCGCAGAAAGCTTGCGCTTCGGCGACGTCGAGGGTGCCTTCGTAGATCGCCCGGCCGGTAATGGCGCCGATGATGCCCGGCGCCTTGGCGTCGAGCAGCGATTTGATGTCACCCAGATTGTGGATGCCGCCGGACGCGATCACCGGGATCTTCGTGGCAGCAGCCAGTGCAGCGGTGAACGGCACGTTGCAGCCCTGCATCATGCCGTCTTTGGCGATGTCGGTATAAACGATCGAGGACACGCCGTCGGCTTCAAACTGCTTGGCCAGGTCGATGACCTGCACGGTGCTGATTTCCGCCCAGCCATCGGTGGCGACGAAACCGTCTTTGGCGTCCAGACCGACGATGATCTTGCCCGGGAACGCGCGGCAGGCTTCAGCGACGAACGCAGGATCTTTCACGGCTTTGGTGCCGATGATCACGTAGCTCACGCCAGCCTTGACGTAGTGCTCGATGGTTTCCAGCGAACGGATGCCGCCACCGATCTGGATCGGCAGGGTCGGGTAGCGCTTGGCGATCGCGGTGACCACTTCGCCGTTGACTGGCTGGCCTTCGAAAGCACCGTTCAGATCGACCAGATGCAGACGGCGGCAACCGCCCTCCACCCACTTGGCAGCCATGCTCACCGGGTCATCGGAGAACACTGTGGAATCTTCCATGCGGCCCTGGCGCAGACGTACGCAGGCACCGTCTTTAAGATCGATAGCGGGAATAATCAGCATCTGGCAAACCTTCAAATTTGAATGTTCAGCTTGGCTCGGAAATCAGTTTTTCTCGAGCGCCCACAGGTCGCTTTCGATGCTTTCAAACCGCTCTTTGAGGTGGGTCTGCACATCGAAAATCGCCCTGTTGTAATAGTGCGGAGCAATTTCGCGGGTAAACAGCTCAAGAATTTCCGCCGCTTCGAACGAACCCAGGTCCAGTTCGAAACGGTCTTCCATGAACCGCTGAATCTTGCGATTGGCCTCGTTCTCCTGTTCGGGAGTGAGGGTCAGGATCGGCGGTTTGGATTTCTTGGCAGCCATTTACCAGCGACCGTCCCACGCGGCGAAGTTCTGCAGCAATTGCAGGCCATGGGTATGGCTCTTCTCCGGATGGAACTGCACGGCGAAACGCGAACCATCGGCCAGCGCCGCAGCGAAATCGACGCCGTAATGACCGCCACCGACCACCTGCCGCGCGTTGGCGGCAGCGATGTAGTAGCTGTGCACGAAGTAGAAACGCGCCATGTCCGGAATGTCATGCCACAGCGGGTGGCTGACTTTCTGCTTCACTTCGTTCCAGCCCATGTGCGGGACTTTCAGGTGTTCGCCGTCTTCATGCAGGTCTTTGCCGAAGAACTTCACCGCGCCAGGGAACAGGCCGATGCAATCGACGCCATCGTTCTCTTCGCTGGTGTCGAGCAAGGCTTGCATGCCGACACAGATGCCAAGAAACGGACGATCCTGGCTGACTTCACGCACCAGCGAGTCGAAACCGAGGCGACGGATCTCCGCCATGCAATCGCGAATCGCGCCAACGCCGGGGAACACCACGCGGTCAGCTTCGCGAATCACCGCAGCATCGCTGGTGATCAGCACCTTGCCGGCGCCGACGTGCTCGAGGGCCTTGGCCACCGAGTGCAGGTTACCCATGCCGTAATCGATAACTGCAACCGTCTGCATTACAGAACGCCTTTGGTCGATGGCATTTGCCCGGCCATGCGCTCATCCAGCTCGACGGCCATGCGCAGCGCGCGGCCGAAAGCCTTGAACACGGTTTCGATCTGGTGGTGGGTGTTGGTGCCACGCAGGTTGTCGATGTGCAGGCTGACCAGTGCGTGGTTGACGAAGCCCTGGAAGAATTCCTGGAACAGGTCAACGTCGAAGCCGCCGACGGTGGCGCGGGTGTACGGCACGTGCATCTGCAGGCCTGGACGACCGGAGAAGTCGATCACCACGCGCGACAGCGCTTCATCGAGCGGCACGTAGGCATGACCGTAGCGACGGATGCCTTTTTTGTCGCCAATGGCTTTGGCAAATGCCTGGCCGAGGGTGATACCGACGTCTTCCACCGTATGGTGGTCGTCGATATGCAGATCGCCCTTGCATTCAATATCCAGGTCGATCAACCCATGACGGGCGATCTGATCCAGCATGTGCTCAAGAAAAGGAACACCGATATCGAATCGGGCCTTTCCGGTGCCATCAAGGTTGATCGAGGCTTTGATCTGGGTTTCCAGAGTGTCGCGCTCGACAGAAGCCTTACGTTCGGCCATCACCAGCTCCGCAAAATCATTGGGCGAAAAAGGCAGCCATTATAGGCACGCGGGGCCGAAACAGAAACACGAGAGGTGAGATGGCTGACGGATAGAACCCCCGGCTGTCGCGGGTAGACATGTCCATACAAGCCATAAAGGGCGATGATCGCTCCCACGCTCTGCGTGGGAGTGCAGCCCCGGACGCTCTGCGTCCGCTTCGAATGTGACGCAGAGCGTCACGGGAGGCATTCCCACGCAGAGCGTGGGAACGATCAGGCAGAAACGAACTTAGTGAAACAGTACCGCCGTCTTCTGCAGGGTCACCCACACACCCCACGCCAACGGAATACCCACCACTAGCCACGCAGCGATCGCCAGCGGCTTGCTGCCCGGCGCGGCTTTCCACTCCAGAACGGTGCTGGCGTCAGCACCCTTGTCGTGGCCCAGCGCCTGTTCGGCCGCCAGTTCAGAGTCGGTCATGAAGTACTTGTCGGCCACCGGACGCACCATCAGGTTGCACAGGAAGCCCAACACCAGCAGGCCGGCGAGGATGTACAAGGTGATGTCGTAAGCGGCAGCGCGTTCAACGCCGATGCTCAGCTGATATTCACGCAGGTAGTTCACCAACACCGGACCGAGCACGCCAGCCGCAGCCCAAGCCGTCAGCAGACGACCGTGGATCGCACCAACCATCTGCGTACCGAACAGGTCAGCCAGGTACGCCGGAACAGTGGCAAAACCGCCGCCGTACATCGACAGAATGATGCAGAACGCCGCCACGAACAGTGCAACGTTGCCCAAATGACCCATGTTCGGAATCAGCGCGTACAAGGCAAAACCCAGGGCGAAGAATACGAAGTAGGTGTTTTTGCGCCCCAGGTAGTCCGAGAACGAGGCCCAGAAGAAGCGGCCACCGATGTTGAACAGGCTCAGCAGACCGGTGAAACCGGCAGCGATCGCGGCAATCGAAGCCAGTTGCCCGGCGTCCAGTTGACCGAACGGCACATCAACACCCAGCAGCTTGCCGCCGAACACTTCCTGCAGCAGTGGCGAAGCCATGCCAAGGATGCCGATACCGGCAGAAACGTTCAGGCACAGCACCAGCCAGACCAGACGGAATTGCGGGGTTTTCCACGCCACATTCACGTGCACGTGGCGGTTGGTGATCATTGCGTTCGCGGCTTTCTTCGCCGGAGCGGTCCAGCCTTCCGGTTTCCAGCCGGTTGGCGGCACGCGGTAGGCCAGTGCGCCACCGATCATGAACACAAAGTAGATCGCCGCCATGGCCACGAAGCTCTGCCAGACGCCAACACCTTCAGCCGAGCCGAAGTGGCTCATCAGTGCGGTCGCCAGCGGTGCACCGACCATTGCGCCGCCACCGAAGCCCATGATTGCCATGCCGGTGGCCATGCCGCGCTTGTCCGGGAACCACTTGATCAGGGTCGATACGGGCGAGATATAGCCCAGCCCCAGACCGATACCGCCGATCACGCCGGAGCCGATCCACATCAGCCAGATCTGATGGGTATAGATACCCAGCGCCGAGATCAGCAGACCGCCACACCAGCACAGAGCCGATACAACGCCGGCCTTGCGTGGCCCGGCGTGTTCCAGCCAGCCACCCCAGATCGCTGCCGAGCAGCCGAGGAAGATGAAGAACAGCGTGTAGATCCAGCCGAGCATCGAGATCGGCCAGTCGCAGTTCGACGAAAATACCTGTGCGATGAAGCTCATGTCCGGTGCACAAGCCATTGGAGCAGTAACGCCCAGCGCCTTGGACAGCGGCAACCAGAACACCGAGAAGCCGTAGGCCATGCCGATGCACAGGTGGATGGCCAGAGCGGCCGGTGGAACCAGCCAACGGTTGAAACCGGGTTTGGCGATGATGCGTTCCTTGGACAGGAACGCGGGCTGATCGGCTTTGAGGCCGTCCGCCGTGATGCTCGTGCTCATTGTGTATCCCCCAATTATTAGTATGGTTCGCCAGCCACTGTTCACCCTCGGACTTATGCACGCAGGCATGACCGTTTTTTAAGGTGAAGCTCCTTGAAGGCGCGACGTTAAGTCGCAGAAGGACGGACGAACGGGCGAAGGTTACCATTTGCACGTGACAGAAAAACCAAACTGATATCACCTTTTTTAGGTCATCTGTTCTCTACACCTGTGTAGGAGCTGCCGAAGGCTGCGATCTTTTGACGTTGTTTTGCAAAAACAGGATCAAAAGATCGCAGCCTTCGGCAGCTCCTACACCGGGTGCATTTTTTACGGGGTTACCATGCCGGTTATCGTTCAAACGCTTGAAGACGCCAGTTATCAGGATCAGCAGGATCTGCAGAAGATCTATCGTGATGCACCCGAATGGCTGTTTTCGCCGTTTTCCGGGGACGTCGATCTGATCGAAAGTGCGTTGGCGGAAGGAAGTTTTATTGCCGGACGTTTCAACGACCGTCTGCTCGGCGCCGCGTGCCTGCAAAGGCACCGCGACGTCTGGTACCTGTCCCATTTGTGTGTACGAAAAGTTACTCGTCGCCGTGGGGTTGCCGAGCGGATGGTGAACCAAGCGCGGAAAATGGCGTCGCAAGCGGGGGCAGAACTGCGCCTGCGGGCACCCGCCGGGCACCTTGAAGCTCAGGCAATCGCCGCCCGGTTACAGGTGCCGCTGGAAGTCCTGACGACATGACGCCACACCGAACCGGGCCGTTGCAGCGCTATACTCCCCGGCTAAATTACGAATTCGACTAACTACAAGGACTCGCCCATGAAAGCGTTCGGCAAAATCCTGGGTCTGGTACTTCTCGGGCTGTTGCTGATCATTGTGGCGGCAGGTTTTGCCCTGACCCACCTCTTCGATCCCAACGATTACAAAGACGAGATCCGCCAGATAGCCCGCGACAAGGCCCACATCGAGCTGACGCTCAATGGCGATATCGGCTGGAGCCTGTTCCCGTGGCTGGGCCTGGAATTGCACGAAGCCAGCGTTGCCACCCTGGTCAAACCTGCCGAACCGTTCGCCGATCTGCAGATGCTCGGCCTGTCCGTGCGCGTGCTGCCGCTGTTGCGCCGCGAGGTGCAGATGAGCGACGTGCGCGTCGAAGGCCTGAACCTGCGCCTGAACCGCGACAAGGACGGTCATGGCAACTGGGAAGACATCGGCAAGGTGCCCGTCCCGGCGGGTGCAACGCCACCAGCCGCTACGCCGGGCCAACCGGCCAGCGAAGCCCCTGTTGCGGTGGAAAACCCGCCACAGCCGATCCGCCTCGACATCGACAGCCTGACCGTCAACAACGCCCGCGTTGAATACAACGACGAGCAGACCGGCAAGCAGTTCAGCGCCGAAAGCATCCAGTTGAGCACCGGCCCGGTACACGATTCGACCAATATTCCGGTGAAAGCCACCGCGTTTCTCGGCACCAACCAGCCGGTGCTGCGCGTGCGCACCGAGCTCACAGGCGAGCTGCGCATCGAGCGCGCCCTGCAGCGCTACAAGCTCGAAGACATGAAGCTTTCCGGCGAACTGGCAGGCGATCCGCTGCAAGGCAAGACCATGACCTTCTCGGCTCAAGGCCAATTATTGCTGGATAAAGCGGCAAACATCGCCGAATGGACCGGCATCAAGATCTCTGCCAATCAGTTGCGCGCCTTGGGCGAACTGAAAGCCAACGACCTCGACAAAACCCCGCAGATCAGCGGCGGCATCTCCATCGCCCAGTTCGATCTGGCGAAGTTCGTCGACAGCATCGGCCAGAAACTCCCGGCCATGGGCGACGGCAGCCTGAGCAAAGTCGAACTGGTCAGCCGCGTTGCCGCCACGCCAAGCAGCATCGCCTTCGACAACATCAACCTGAAACTCGACGACAGTAGCTTCAGCGGTCGCATCGCCGTCGAAGATTTCGCCAAACAATCGCTGCGTGCGGTGCTCAAGGCTGACACGTTCAACGTCGACCGCTACCTGCCGCCGAAGTCGGAAAAAGCAGCGAATGCCACGCAAGTGCGTCAGGCCGAAGTGGCCAGCACCGAGGCCGATGCCATGGCGGGCGCCGGCTCCACACCGCTGCCGGACAAACCGAGCAAAACCGCCTGGAGCACCGAGCGCTTGTTGCCGGTCGAGCGCCTGGCCAAACTCGATGTTGATGCCGACCTGACCTTCGGCCAGTTGACCCTCGACAAGCTGCCGATCCAGAACGCCGCATTGAAAGCCACCGGCCAGGGCGGCCTGCTGACCCTGACCAACCTGAGCGGTGAGCTGTACAACGGTGGTTTCGAGGCCAAGGGCACTCTCGATGTGCGCCCAAGCGCGCCGGTGCTGAATTTGCAGACCAAGCTCACCCGTGTGCCGGCGGAAAAAATCCTCGAAACCCAAGGCAAAAACCCGCCGGTCAAAGGCTTGGTGACCCTCACCAGCAACGTGACCAGCAGCGGCAATAGCCAGCAAGCGCTGATCGACACCCTCAACGGCAACGCCAGTTTCGTGATCAACAACGGCGTGCTGCTCAACGCCAACCTTGAACAGCAACTGTGCAAAGGCATCGCCACGCTCAACCGGAAAACCCTCAGCGGCGAGCCACGCGGCAAGGACACACCGTTCCAGGAGCTGAAAGGCAACCTCACCTTGCGCAACGGCGTCGCCAGCAACCCGGACCTGAAAGTGCGCATCCCCGGCATGACCGTCAACGGTGATGGCGACATCGACCTGCGCGTGCTCGGCATGGACTATCGCGTCGGCATCATTGTCGAAGGCGACACCAGCGCCATGCCCGACCCGGCGTGTCAGGTCGGCGATAAGTTCGTCGGCGTCGAGTGGCCGCTGCGCTGCCGTGGTCCACTGGAGCTGGGCGCCAAGGCTTGCCGCGTCGACAATGATCGCCTCGGTCAAGTCGCGACCAAACTCGCCGGCGACAAGCTCAGTGAAAAAATCGACGAGAAACTCGGTGACAAGGTCAGCCCGGAATTGAAAAACGCATTGAAGGGGCTGTTCAAGCGATGAGAGCGGAGCAGTTTTCCACGGCGGTGCTGGATTGGTTCGACCTCCACGGCCGCCACGATTTGCCTTGGCAGCAGGACATCAACCCGTACCGGGTGTGGGTGTCGGAGATCATGTTGCAGCAGACTCAGGTCAGCACCGTGCTCAATTACTTCGACCGCTTCATGGCCGCACTGCCGACGGTCGAAGCGCTGGCCGAAGCGCCGGAAGACGAAGTGCTGCACCTGTGGACCGGCCTGGGTTACTACACCCGTGCGCGCAATTTGCAGAAGACCGCGAAGATCGTCGTCAGCCAGTACGGCGGCGAGTTTCCCCGTGACGTCGAAAAGCTTACGGATCTGCCGGGCATTGGTCTGTCCACTGCCGGCGCCATCGCCAGCATCAGCATGGGCCTGCGTGCGCCAATCCTCGACGGCAACGTCAAACGCGTTTTGGCGCGCTTTACTGCGCAAGAGGGCTACCCCGGCGAGCCGAAGGTCGCCAAACAGCTGTGGGCCAATGCAGAGCGCTTCACGCCGCATGATCGGGTCAACGCCTACACCCAGGCGATGATGGATCTTGGCGCCACGCTCTGCACGCGCAGCAAGCCGAGTTGCCTGCTGTGTCCGCTGGAGCGTGGTTGCGAGGCGCATATGCTCGGCCTGGAGACGCGCTACCCGATCCCCAAGCCGCGCAAAGCCATCCCGCAGAAACGCACGCTGATGCCGATGCTGGCCAACGGCGACGGTGCGATTCTGCTTTACCGTCGCCCCTCCAGCGGTTTGTGGGGCGGTTTGTGGAGCCTGCCGGAACTCGACGACCTCGGCGACCTGCAGCATCTTGCCGATCAGCACGCGCTGACCATGGGCGAGCAGCAGGCGTTGCCGAGTCTTGTCCACACGTTCAGCCATTTCCAGCTGTCCATCGAACCCTGGCTGGTTCAGGTACAGGAGGCCGCCCATCACGTGGCCGAGGCCGACTGGCTCTGGTATAACCTCGCCACCCCGCCGCGCCTGGGCCTCGCCGCCCCGGTCAAAACCTTGCTCGAGCGCGCGGCCGCCGTCTTGAATGCAGGAGAGTCGCCATGACCCGCACCGTAATGTGCCGCAAGTACAAAGAAGAACTGCCAGGCCTGGAACGCCCTCCGTACCCGGGCGCCAAAGGTCAGGACATTTTCGAACACGTCTCCGCCAAGGCCTGGGCCGACTGGCAGAAACACCAGACCCTGCTGATCAACGAAAAGCGTCTGAACATGATGAACGCCGAAGATCGCAAATTTCTTCAGGGCGAAATGGACAAGTACTTCTCCGGCGAGGAATACGCGCAAGCCGAAGGCTACGTTCCACCTGCAGAGTAAACCCTGCAAAATCGGGGGTCGGATCGTAAGCGACGGAATTAATTTAAGAAATTTTAAAAAAGTCGTTGACGTAAATCCGAAAAACCCTTTTAATGCGCCCCGTTGCCCAGATAGCTCAGTCGGTAGAGCAGGGGATTGAAAATCCCCGTGTCGGCGGTTCGATTCCGTCTCTGGGCACCAAATACCGAAAACCCTGAATCGCAAGATTCAGGGTTTTTTTATGCCTGCGATTTAATACGCCGTGTTACAGCCAAGCTTACGCCGTCCAATAGCAGTTATTTTTTGCAATCAAGACTGAGGCGCAGATTTCAAGAGAGTTGTGATAGCGTAAAGGTACACAGAGGTATGCATCGTGAACAAACCGGCTCATCAAAAACCTGCGCGGCTCGCTGCCAGCAAAAAGACATCGATTTTCGTCCGTGGCAAAGACGGGAGGATTTCGGCTGCTCTGCTGAATGCGGACGTTGTGGTTGAGCGGCATGCCACGAAAAGCCTTGCAAGCAGCGCACTTAGTCAGGCCGGATCGGTAAAGACTCATTCAGCACGTGCCCCGCACTTGTCCAACATCGAGCGTGAGCTTGCCGAACTCCGAAAGGTAGTCGCTGCGCTGGCTGTTCGCTCTGTTGCTCATGAAGAGAAGGCAGCTGACTTTGATGTCGTGAGCATTACAGTTCTCGATGCCGATACGGCCTACCAACTGCTGGATAGCCCACCAGAGCCCACTGAAGCACTTCGCAATCTGATTGCCTTGCGCTAAGGGCTTTCAATGGATTTCATTACCTGCGACTTCGACAAGTTGATTGATCGCACTGCGTTCGATTGCAAGATCCACCAAGATCTGAACGCGTACATTGCCCAACATGCAGGACAAGACGAAAAACGCAATCTTTCACGCACATTCATGTATATCGAAGAGGGTGTTTTGCTGGGTTATTACACGTTGGCGAATGCTTCTACAGCGCTCAATGAACTTAGCGAAGAACAAAAAAAGAAGATGCCTCGATACCCAATGCCGGCAGTCCTATTGAGCCGGTTGGCAGTAGATAGGAGCGCTCAGGGAAAGGGGCTTGGCCTGCGGCTCATGTCTGACTTCTTCCGTCGCGTGCATACGGTATCCAAGCAGTCAGGGGTAGCATTTGTTGTCGTTGACGCAAAAGACCAGGGCGCTGCCGATTTCTATCGAGGCAAACTGGGGTTTGTACCTTCAACGAGCAACCCTTTACGGCTGGTACTTTCCACCGCCACTTTGATCCAGGCATTCCAATCCCAAAAACAAGCTTCCCGTTAATCATTCCGATACCGAAAACCCTGAATCGCAAGATTCAGGGTTTTTTTATGCCTGCGATTTGATCATCCGCTCCAATCCCCCGCCACGCCCTCCCCTCTTCAGACCCCATCGCCATCGGGTGTACTGGAAAAAACCGAAAATCTGTATCTCTCACTGCGCCAGGAAAATCGCCAGTATTTGCTCAGCCCTGGCGAACCATTTCTGGCTCTACCTTGCGCGCCACCACCCTCTGGATGTCTTCCCGACACCAGAACGCAAAACATGATTTTTTTAATAGATCGGCGTCCACCGCAAGGTCACCTCCCGTCCAGCTAAAAAATCCAAAAACCACCCCAACGGGCGAACGGCAACGACTGCTTTTCAAACACCCCAGGACTGATGCTGGCGACTGATTGCGCCCGGCATAAACGAGCGAAACGGACGACGTATGATCAAACAACTTATCAATGAAGATAGTTATGTGCAGATCGAGGATCTTTGCAGCGCAAGGATTCAATTGAAGATCGAAGGACTGAATCCTGCCGGATCCATCAAGCTCAAAACCGCTCATGCGATCATTACCGACCTGGAAGGTCGCGGATTGATCAACCGCAATACCCGTCTGATCGAATCTTCATCAGGCAACCTCGGCGTGGCGCTGGCCATGGTGTGCGCCGCCAAGGGCTACAAGTTCGTCTGCGTGATCGATCCGAATATTTCTGCGCCGAACAGAAAGCTGATGCACGCCCTCGGTGCCGAGATGCTCATGGTTGATCAGCGCGACGAAAACGGCGGGTACCTGAATTCGCGGATTCGTCTGATCGAGCAACTGGTCGCCGACAACGCCGACTACATCTGGCTCAATCAATACAAGAACCCGATCAACCCTCTGGCGCACTACCAGGCCACAGCCAAGTCGATTGCCCACAAGTTTCCCCACGTGGACTACCTCTTCGTCGGCGCTGGCACGACCGGCACGCTGATGGGCTGCAAGAACTACTTCGCCGAACATCGCCCGCACACCAAAGTCATCGCCGTCGACACCGTCGGCTCGGTCACATTCGGCTTGCCTGGCGGTACGCGCCATATTCCGGGGCTTGGCACCAGTCGTCGTCCGGAAATCTTCGAGCCTGCCGGCATCCACGATTTCCTGTCCATCCCGGAGGAGCAGACGATCAAGGTCTGCCGTTGGCTGGCACAACGTTACGGCCTGCTTTTCGGTGGTTCCACCGGCACGGTCCTCGCCGGTGTTCAGCAATGGGCGCACCACATCCGCCCCGACGATGTGGTGGTGGCGATCTCACCGGACATGGGTGAGCGCTACCTCGAAACCATCTACTCCGACGACTGGGTCACCCAACGCATCGGCGCTACCGCACTGCACCCCCTCTTCCCAGAAATCGCTCTGGCACTTTCGGCGTAATCCCTCATGACCACACAATCATCGCTTCGACCATTCCACGTCATTCCAGGCGCAGCCATCAAAAGCATTCTCGACGAGCTTCGTCAGGAAGCCATCGAGATCGTTGCCCAGACGTACCTGACCCACGAACGTGGCGAAACCGTTAACCCCGACAGTTATTTCCTGCGCTTTGCGGCGCAGCCGGCGAACCGGATCATTGCCTTGCCGGCTGCGATCATCGACGGCGAGGGCGATCAATCAGTCTCCGGAATCAAGTGGATCGCCAGTTATCCGGACAATATCAAGTCAGGTATCCCGCGCGCGTCTGCGGTGCTGATCCTCAATGATCCAGACACCGGATATCCGTACGCGCTGCTCGAAGGTGCGCTGATCAGCGCCGTCAGAACCGCCGCGTCTGCAGTGCTCGGAGCCTGGTGGCTGAACGGCCGGAACAAGCGCGCGCCGCGGCTTTCGATCATTGGCGGCGGCGTGATTGCACGCAATATCCTCGAGACGTTCTTCAGCGATGACTGGTCGTTCGACCGCGTGGAAATTCACGATCTCAACGCCGAATCAGCCCAGGCGCTGGCGACATTCGGCGAACAACTCGGTTTGCCGGATGTACAGCAGGTTTCGCTGGAAGAGGCACTGAGCGCTGACGTTGTGGTTTTCGCCACCAGCGCCGGCGAACCCTACGTCAACGGCAAAGGCACATTCCGCGCGGGCCAGATTGTGCTGAACATCTCGCTACGGGATATCGGCGCGGAAATCATCGAGGAAAGTTACAACTATTTCGATGACATCACCCACTGTCTGAAAGCCAATACCTCGCCACACCTGGCTGAACAGAAATACGGTCACCGTGATTTCGTCACCGGCACCGTTGCGCAGCTGATTCGCGGCGACCTGCATGTCGCTCGCGACAAACCGTTGATCTATTCGCCGTTCGGCATGGGCATTCTCGATCTGGCGATTGGCCGGATGATTCATGACATCGCGGTCAAAGAAGGCTCGGCTGTCGCGATTCCATCCTTTTTCGGGGAGGAGCGCAGATGGTGAAGGCTCCTCTGCATATCGGCCTGGTCGGCTGTGGATCGCGCGGGCTGTCGATTTTCGAACGCCTGCTGAGCCTCGCCGAAGAGCGCCCGGATCAGCCGCTGATCATCGACATTTTTGATCCCAATGTACTCGGCAGCGGTGCGCACTGGCCGGATCAACCCGATTACCTGCTGCTCAATACCGTTGCCGGACAACTGGGCGTGTTTCCCGATGTGCCAGCGCTGGGAAATCTTCAGGATGCACGAGAACGGCCAGGTCCGGACTTCCTCGCCTGGTGCCTGCAGCAGCGCATCAAGGTCGATCCCGAGAGTGGCCTGCTGGCCCAAGAGGGACGAGACGTCGAGCCGCAGGATTTCCTGCCGAGGCATTTGCTCGGCGCTTATCTGGCGGACGCCTTCGAGCAAATTTTCGCGACGGCGCCGCACTGGGTCAGTGTGCACCTGCACCATCAGGCCGTTACGGCGGTGGAGGCCCTTGAGGGCCATCAATACGTGTTGCGCACGACCTCAGGTACGTCGGCGACCGTCGATCGACTGATCCTGACAGTCGGCCATACAGGCCGTGTACGTCCGGCCGATCCTGAGCGCATCGAAGACGTCTATCCGTTGCCACACAGCCTCGCCAGCATCAAGCCCGGCGAAACCGTGCTGATCGAAGGCCTCGGGCTTGGCGCAATGGATACACTGGCGGCACTGACCGCCGGCAGGGGCGGCAAGTACAAGCCGATGGCAGACGCCAGTCACGTGTATCACCCTTCTGGCCAGGAGCCGGTGATCTACATTCAATCACGCGACGGTCTGCCGTTTCGCACCCGACCCAACGGCCTGATCGATTTTGCCCGGCATCAGGCGGTACTGCTGACGAGTGCGCGCATCGAAGACCTGCGTGCGCATGCAAAGAACCGCCAGCTGGATTTCGAGCAAGACATTTTGCCGATCATGCTGCTGGAGATGCGTGCCGCCGCTGTCGCCGTCCTGCACGCCAAAGCAATACCCGAACAGCATCACCAGGTACTCGACCGCCTCAGGGAGGTCAGCGTCCCTGGAAGCGCGGGCATAGCCGCTTGCGAAGCGCGGCTGCGTGAATACGAAGAGAGTGTCGGGTCGATCAATCCGCAAGCACTGATCTGGCATGCGCTGCCCGACAGCGTGACCCCGCACAACTACCACTCGTGGATCTATCACGCGCTCGAAGCCGACTTGCACGAGGCGCGGCTTGGGCGCGGTGAATCGGCAATCAAGGCAGCCATTGAAGTCTGGCGCGACCTGCGTGACCGGCTGCGTCAAGCCGTTGATTTTGACGGGCTGACCGACGCCTCGCACCGCCAGTTCTATGGCCGTTGGCACAAGGCGATCAACCGCCTCGTCGCCGGCCCGCAGAAAGAGCGTCACGCCGACCTGCTCGCACTGTGTGACGCCGGTCTGCTGACGTTTCTCAAGCCAGGCACGCAACCTGCGACTGCGCATTACCGCCGGGTCGCCGGCTATGTCCAGGGCAGCGGGGTGAGCAACAGCGATTGCGCGCCGGTACGCGATCTGGCCCGCCTCGGTTTCATCCGCCCGCGCACCGACGAACCCGGCATCGACGGCATTGATGTCGACGCTGCCTGCCATCCCAGGTCGAGCCTGGGTGAGCCGGTACGCAACATCTGGGTACTCGGCCCGCTTGCCGAAGGCTCCTGCTACTACAACCACTACGTCACCTCGGCCGGCGCGCCTTCGCGTCTGTTCATGGACGCGCATCGCGCGGCCACCGCAATCCTTGAGGCAGGTACCCCAGCATGAAACTTTTCTACCAGACGCATTCGCCTTACGCCCGCAAGGTGCTGGTGCTCGCTCATGAACTCGGGATCGCTGCGGACCTTGAGGTAATTCACCACGAGACCAGCCCGACCTCGCCAAACGCAGTCATCTACAACGCCAATCCCTTGGGCAAGGTCCCGGTGCTGATCCTCCCCGACGAGACGGCACTCTTCGACTCCATCGTGATTTGTGAATACCTCGACGACCTGAGCCGAGGTTCGAAATTCATCCCGCCAAGCGGCCCCGAGCGCTACAAGGCGTTGCGTCTGCAGGCATTGGCGCAGGGCATGTGCGACGTCGGCATCAAGCTGCGCTGGGAAGTCGAGCGTCGTCCGCAAGCCTTGCGCTATCCGGCCTACGCCGAGGGCCAGGCCTACAAACTCAAAGAGGCCTACCGCTTCATCGAAGAGCACGTCGACCTCAATGGCCCGATCACCATCGGCCACATTGCCTTGGCGACGGCACTCGACTGGATCGCCTTTCGCGAGTTGTCGGATTTTTCCGCGCAGCAGCGCCTGACCGAGTGGTATCAGACTTTTTGTGAGCGTGCGTCCATGCGGGCGACCGAGTACAGCGGGCAGACTCACGATTAAGTTAAGGGAAACTGTGTATGACTTCGCTCTTGTTGCAATTGTCGCCGATCGGTCTGGTGATCGCGCTGATACTCATCGTCCGCCGGCCACCGGTACAAGCCGCACTGGCGGGCGTGGCGCTGGTGTTCCTGTTATGGGCACTGGGGGCTGCCGGACCGGTGTCGGCAGCAATCACCACGGCTATTTTCCAGGACACCACGATCCTGTTTCTCAGCACCGCGTGCGTAATCGTGCCGGGACTGGCGTTCGTCATATTGGTCGAACGCGGCGGTGCACCTCAGGCCATCGGCGCCTGGGTCAAGGAACTCGGCTGGACTCCGCCGGCACAAGTCATCTTCATCGTCCTCGGCCTCGCGCCGCTGCTTGAAGCGATGACCGGTTTTGGCGTCTCGCTGATTGCGACAGTGCCGCTGTTGATGGGCCTGTTCACCCGTCAGTCGGGGATGAAAATCGCCCTCGCCGGGATGGTCATCATGCCGTGGGGCACGTTGGGCCTGGCGACGGTGATCGGTGCGTTGCTGGCGCACTTGCCTGCGGAAACACTTGGTAGCCATTCGGCTCTGATCAGCGCCCCGGTGTTCCTCTGCCTGGCCGCCATCGCTCTGTGGCAAGCCGGTATCCGCACCGTGGCACCGTGGCTCGGGCTGATGGTGGTCACCGCGCTGTTCATCGCCGTGCTGTTTTCCATCAACCTGTGGATCGGGCCGGAAGTTTCCGGCGTGCTGGCCGGCCTCGCCGTTGCCTGCATCGGCCTGGGCATTTCCTTCGCGCAGCGCAAAAAGCTGGTGCGCTGGCCGAGCGCGGCATGGCCGTATCTGGCCTTGCTGGGCGTTATTGTCGCCTCGCGCGGGCTGTTTGTACTGTCGGGATGGGATGCACTGTGGATCGTCAAAGGCGAGCATGTTTCGTGGAAGCCTTTGGCGTCCCCTGGCCTGGCGCTGCTGATCGTCACTCTGCTGATGGCCGTCAGGCAAGCCACGGCGACGGGCTTCCCATGGCGCGCACTGTTTAACCGGGCAAAGTTTCCGGTCACGACGATTTTCCTGTTTCTGCTGCTGTCGCAGGTGATGGTCAACGCCGGATTTCTGGTCGAAGCACAGCGCACACTGCAATCGTTGTCGGGAATTTCCCTGGCGCCGACGATCGCACTGCTGGCGGGTATTGCCGGTTATGTCACCGGCTCCAACGTGGGCGGCAACACCCTCGTCATGCCGTCGATTGCGGCATTGACCAGTGAGCACGGCCCATGGCTGGCCGCGATGGTCAACAGTGCGGCCGGGCATGGTGCGCTTGGGTCTTTATCGATTCTGTCGCTGATCACCGGGCTGGCAGGTGCCAACCGACATGAAGAAAACGGACTGATTCGATTCGCTTTTGGCCTGGTTGCGCTGAACATCGTCATTGTTGCTGCAACGGGGATGGTTTTACTCTATTTTCTCTGAATTGTTTCCAGGAATGACCAAGAGAACTTATGGACAGGTTTGATCTACCGGACAAGCGCTGGCGAATCGTCAAGGACTGGATTATTCGTCAGATCGAAAGTGGTGAATGGGCAGCCGAATCCAAGCTGCCGTCGATCCGGTCTCTGGCCCGAATGTTCGAAACCAGCATCACCACCGTCCAGCGCGCGTTGGCTGACCTGGAAGCCGATGCCTACGTTTCCACCATCGCGCGCGTCGGCTATTTCGTTTCCGCGGCCGGTCGGGCCAAACCGGCCAGCGGTTTCGACCTCTCCAGCGTCACTGTCAACGTCAACCATGCCGTGGTCGCGATGCTCTCCCAAGCAGCCTCGCGCACCACGGCGTCATTGAGTTCTGCGGTGCTGCACAGCGATCTGACGCCGCACGTGCTATTGAACAAATGCCTTTCGGTGATGGCCGGCAAGGCCGACAACTCTCTGACCGGTCTGGTGGCACCGCCCGGCCTTCCAGCCTTACGTCGGCGCATTGCCGGGCTGATGCTGACGCGCGGTGTCGTTTGCGGGCCAGACGATATCCTCGTGACCTCGGGCGACACCGTCGCGCTTGAACTGGCACTCGAAGCCGTCGCGACGAAAGGCTCGACAGTGGCCATCGAAACACCGACCTACTACGGCATCCTGCAGACCATCGAACGGCTGGGCATGCGTGCCCTGCCGATTCGCACCCACGGCACACTGGGCATCGACGTCGATCACCTCGAAGAAGCCCTGAAGCAGAAAAAAGTCTCAGTGATTTTTCTCAATCCCACCCTGCAGAATCCCCGCGGCTTCATCATGCCCGATGAGACCCGGGCACGGCTTTCGCAGATTGCCCGCGAAGCGGATGTGCCGATCATCGAAGACGATATTTTCTTTGATCTGGTGCCTGAAGGAGAACGTCCGCGTGCGATCAAAAGCTACGACAGCAGCGGGCAGACGATTTACTGCTCATCATTTTCGAAAACGGTCGCGCCGGGTTACCGCGTCGGCTGGTGCGTCGCCGGGAAATACCGCGAGGCGATTCTTGCGCAAATGTTCTCGCGCAATCTGGCAGTTTCGAGCCTCGCGCAAAATGTCCTGAACGAATTCATAGGCCGCGGCTACATGGAGGAGCATTGCGCACGGCTGAGGTCGCAATTGTCGTCGCTGACGAACCATGTCGAAACGCTGGTACGCAACGACTTCCCCTGTGCAACCGTCTACGTGCCGCCGCGCGGAGGGTTCATCCACTGGATCAAGCTGCCCGCACATACGGACATGTCGGCACTCGAACGCCTGGCCGGTGAGCGCGGTTGTCATGTGGCCGGCAGTGGGATCTTTTTCGCCGATGGGCAGCCATCCACCGGCCTGCGCATCTGCTTGGGTACGACCCTGTCACCGGCGGTGATGCAGATACTGCGAGTGATTGCCGAATGCGCGCACCTCGCCACAGGACCATCGAATGTACGGTTGAAACTGGCTGACTCGCGCGAGGAACCTGTGCTTCCCTAGCGGAAGAGGGCTAATCCTGCAATGAACCAGAAACGAACCCGCGTGCCACTGCCCCATCCGCCGCCGTATCGGCCAAGCCGCGTGACTTACTGGCTGACCCTGCTCGTTGTCGTACTGATGGCCTTCGCCATCGGCGCATCGATCTGGATGCTGGTCGACAGCTGGATCACCGGCTCCATCACCACCAATAATCGCGGCCCTCGCAGCACCTACACCCTGGCCCTGCAACCTCGACAGTTCAAGGCAGAGTTCCTCAAGCAAAGCATCGGCACCGTGTTCATGGTGCTGATGGGGCTGTTCGGGCTTTGGATTTATTGCAAGGTGCAGGAGCCATTGGCCACCTCCAAAGGCAAGCGCACAAAGCGATAAGCAAAGGCCGCATTCAGAGAGTGTTGGCGTAATCGACTGGCAGCAAGACCCTGTCCAGAACCGCTGTGACTGCAATATCGCTATTGCTCGCCATCCCAATGAAACACCAGATTGCGCGCCGCACCGCTGCCAACATCCCGGGCTCTGGCAGAGCCCAACCGTTACGCCTGTTAGATTTTGCATATCGGGTGGGGTTTTAGATTGATTGGAAGTTGGCGGGTGTACGAAATGGACTACAGACCAATACCGTCAATTGCGTCTTTCATCGGCAACGTCCTGCAACACCCATCGCTGCTTCCTGCGAACTTTGCCGTCTGTCCCGACATACGCAAACGGCGACGGTTGGCATGCTTTTACGTCTGTTCCCAATGACGCGGAAGTCCCGATGAACCAGCTGAAACCTGCTGATACGCAAGACCCGAAAATTGATTCATTGCTGGGGGAGCTAGGCGAATTGATTCGTCAGGCGCGGCAAAAAGTGCTGCGAGCGGTTGATACGATTCAAGTGCAGACCTGCTGGCAGATCGGCAGGCATATCGTCGAATTTGAGCAGAATGGTGCCCAGCGTGCTGGCTATGGCAAACAGCTGATTGGCCTGCTGGCGAAGGATCTGACTGGGCAGTTCGGGAAAGGCTTTGATGAAACCAATTTGTGGAAGATGCGCCTGTTTTATCAAAAATTTCCAATTCGAGACGCACTGCGTCCTGAATTGAGCTGGACCCACTATCGCCGGCTACTGCGGGTCGAAAGCGAAAAAGCACGCCATTGGTATATGGATGAATGCGCCAACCTGAACTGGTCAAGCCGCGCCCTCGATCGACAGATCCTGACGCTCTACTACGAGCGGCTGCTCATGAGTCGAGACAAAGCCGATGTGATCGAAGAAGCCACCACCAATATCGAAGCGCTGAAATGCAGCCCGCGCGAGTTCATTCGCGACCCGGTCATGCTCGAGTTTCTCGGCCTGCCGTCAGCGGGCAAGGTCAGGGAAAGTGGTCTGGAACAAGCCCTCATCGACCACCTGCAGGGTTTTCTCCTTGAACTGGGCAAAGGCTTTTCCTTCGTCGCTCGGCAACAACGCATCAGTACCGACGGCGTCGATCTGTACATCGATCTGGTGTTCTACAACTACCTGCTCAAATGCTTTGTGATCATTGACCTTAAACGCGGCAAGCTCAGCGCCCGCGATGTCGGGCAGATGGACATGTATGTGCGCATGTACGACGAACTCAAGCGCAGCGAGGGCGATCAGCCGACCGTCGGGATCATTCTTTGCGCGGAGAGCAGTGAGTCGGTGGCGCGCTACTCGATGCTCAAGGGCAACGAACAACTGTTCGCCAGCAGCTACAAAACGATCTTGCCAAGTGAGGAAGAATTACGCGCAGAGCTCAATCGCGAACAGGCCTTGATCGAGGAACGCCTGCTGACTGAATCCACTGAATGAATTCTGCGGTTTGTTGCGGGGCGGCACTGCGGCTATCGTTGGCAGCTTAACCGTCAAGGTCGAGTGCAATGAGTTGTCAGGACACGCCCGCTATGCAGGATATGCCGTCAAGATCAGCAACTCTGACGGCCGCGCAAGGAAAACCGTTCAAGGAAGCCGCCGCCGACGGTTTTGCCTTGGGTGGTTTCACCTGGTGCCATTCGCTGCACGATACCCAGCGTCCGGTGGTCATCATCAACGCGGCGACATCTGTGCGCTGCCGTCACTACTCGCGATTCGCAGCATATCTGTTCGCCAATGGCTTTGACGTGATCACCTATGACTATCGCGGCATTGGCGAATCACGACACGGCTCAATCAGAGGGCTGGACGCTTCGTGGACAGACTGGGGCGCCCTGGATTTCGAAGCGATGCTCAAACGCGCGCAACGGGCGTTTCCCGGCCAGCCGATTGATGTGGTCGGTCACAGTTTCGGTGGTTGTGCGGCGGGGTTGGCAGAGTCCGGGCGAGATATCCGACGGCTGGTCACTGTCGGCGCACAATTCGCCTACTGGCGCGATTACGCCCCCGAACATCGCTGGCGGATGTTCGGCAAATGGCATCTGCTGATGCCATTGATGACGCTGCTCTGTGGTTATTTTCCCGGCAAACGTTTCGGCTGGCTGGAGGACACGCCAATCGGCGTCGTGCGCGACTGGAGCACCCCTGCCGCGCGTTACGAACGGCGCCCCAGCGGTCGCGCATTGCTGAAAGGAGCCGGCGCCCTGCCCTTCGCCAACGTCAGCGCGCAGACCCTGGCCATCAGCATCAGTGATGATCCGTACGGCACGATTGCCGCCATCGAACGCCTGCTCGGCTACTTCAGCATCGCGCGAAAAACCCACCTGCGCATCACCCCACAGGACATCGGCGAACAACAAGTCGGACATTTCGCCTTTTTTCGCAGCGCATACCAAGCCACACTATGGCCCATCGCTCTGACCTGGCTGCAAACCGGCACACTGGCCCCCGACACACCCGGGCGGCAAGTCCCGCGCAGCTGAGCCTCTCTCAACGCACGACGGAACACATCATGGCCTCCGCCAACAAGCAGCAAAAACGCGCCACCCGGGCCAAAGCCAAGGCCAAGCAGAACCGCACCAAACGCGCCGAAGCCCCGGTTGAGCCGGACCCGAACGATGATCGTATCGACTTCGAGTCGGTGGACCTCACCGAGCTTTTCAAAAAGATGATCGACGCCGAGAAGATCAGCCAGCAGGCCCTGTGCACTGCGTTCCTCGAAGATCCACTGCTGGAACTGGTCTATGAACAGGAAGGCGAAGAGGGCGCGATGGACTTCATCCTCGCCGCGCTGATCGAGTATCGTCAGTGGTCACAGGAAACCGACGAGGCCGGCGCGCTGGCGTGGATCGAATCCCCGGCCTTCCAGGCCGACTATGTGGCGGCGTCCGACGCGATCGCCGCGCAAACCCAACAGAAGAACTGAGTTCCCATGGCATCCCTGAACAAGCAACAGAAACGCGCCAAGCGCGCCAAGGCCAAAGCCAAGCAAATCCGTATGGTCGGCCGCAAGCCGCTGGAGCAGGACGAAGACCTCGATCACCTCGCCGAGCCGATCCCGGAATACACCTTGGCGATGTTCAGCAAAATGCGCGACGCCGAAGCCATCAGCCGCAACGAAATGCTGCTGACGCTACTGCGGGAACTGGCATTCATCATCGTCGATCATCCTGACCTGCTCGATATGGAAAACGCTGAAAACGAAGGCATGGCCGCCACCCACCTGGCCGCCGACATGTTGATCGACTACCGCATGTGGGCCGAAGGCGTAACGATCGAAGAGGCCCAGGCCTGGCTGAGCGAGCCACAGTTCATCACCGATTTCGGGATAGCGCTGGATACTTACAGTAAATCGGTAGACGACAGCGAAGCGAAAGCCGAATAACGCCTGGCGTTAATTCCGGGCGCAAAAAAAACGGGCGCAATCAGTGATGATTGCGCCCGTTTTTTTAAGCCGGATTTTCGCTATCAGATTGCCGCTGCTTCCAGCCGCGGGATCTCCATACCGATTTTCGAGCTGACGTAATTCAGGTCGCCACTGGCAATGGATTGAGCCTTGTAACCGGCGCCGATCAAGTCACGTACGTACAGTTTGTTGTAGATGAACATGAATACGATATTGCTGAAGCCGAAGGTCATGCAGGCCAGGACAAACATGATCGCGGCCCATTTGATGTCACCACGGAACAGCGGCGGCAGGAAACTGAAGAAAAACACAGTCCACGAAAAGCCGATCGGCGCTTCTTTCATCGCACCGGTATTAGGGTTTTTGAATACAACCGATGTAAACGCCATGCATGTCTCTCCTTGATGCCCTGATGGGGGTCGCTGAATGGCCGGGCCAATTCGACTCAGCTTCTACTGCGTGCCGCTCTTGAAAAGTCGGCAACAGAAAATGCACCGAGGCTGACGCGCACGATGAGGAGCAGGCTGGAAAGGGTCGACGGCTTTGGCTGCAAGGCGGGGGCGTGACGAACAATCCGTGTCCTGAAACTCCAATGCACCCGTAACACCGGGATACACATTTCCGGAGAAGGCTACTATCTCGCCATCACTGTGTCCATCAAAGCATGCCTGGATCGATTTGAGGAATGCCCAATGAAAACGACCGCGATCATCTCTGATCGCGGTCGCCTGGCCTCACGTCCAGAAAAGCGGATTGAATTACCGTGCCAAGGCAACACTGAGCTTTTCCTGACGACGTCGGCGTGCCACCAGCAGACCGGTCGCCACCACCATCAGACTCAGCAGGCCAGTCGCGAGGATCTCAACGCGATGCGCTTCCTGGAACAGCATGATGGTCAGGGCCGCGATGATGAAAATGATCACCGCGTAGGTCAGGCCCGGGAACAGCCACATGCTGAAGACGATCTTCTCACCACGGGCCATACGCTGTTTACGCATGCGCAGTTGCGAGAAGGCGATCACCAGGTACACCAGCAGGGCGATGGCGCCGGAGCTCGCCAGGAGGAATTCGAACACCGCAGCCGGTGCCACGTAGTTGGCGAAGGTGCACAGGAACGCCGCGCCAGTCGACAGCATGACCGCCCAGTAAGGCGTGCCGCTTTTGTTGGTGCGGGTCGACATGGCCGGAGCATCGCCACGCTTGCCGAGGGAAAAGAGCATGCGCGACGAGGTGTACAGCGCCGAGTTCAGGCAGCTGGTCACCGCGACAAGAACCACGATGTCGACAATCATTTTCGCGTTCGGGATGCCCATGCGCTCAAGCACGGTCTGGTAGGAACCGAGGTTGGCCAGCGTAGGATCGTTCCATGGCACCAAGGCGACAACGATGAAGATCGAGACGAGGTAGAACAAACCGATCCGCCAGATCACCGAGTTGGTGGCCTTGGAGATTTGCTTGCCCGGGTTCTTCGATTCCGCAGCCGCAATGGTGACGATTTCGGTACCCATGAAGGAGAACATGGTGGTCAGGATTGCACCCAGCACCGCGCCCATGCCGTTTGGCAGGAAGCCGCCGCTGTCGAACAGGTGCGACACGCCGCTGACCTGGCTGTTCGGCAGGAAGCCGAAAATCGCGGCCAGACCGAGGGCGATGAAGCCAATGATCGCCAACACTTTGATCAGGGCAAACCAGAATTCGAATTCGCCGTAATTCTTTACGCTGAACAGATTGGTGATGGTCAGCAGCATGGTGATGACCAAGGCAAAGGCCCAGATATCCACACCCGGGAACCACGCGTGCAGGATGGTGGCGGCGGCATTGGCTTCCAGTGGAATCACCAATACCCAGAACCACCAGTACAGCCAGCCAATGGTGAAGCCAGCCCAGTGTCCGATGGCACGGTCGGCGTAAGTCGAGAACGAACCGGTGTCCGGCGAGGCAACAGCCATTTCGCCGAGCATGCGCATCACCAACACCACCAGGGTACCGGCGGCGGCATAAGCCAACAGCACGGCAGGGCCGGCGGCAGCGATGGCGTGGCCGGAGCCAACGAACAGACCGGCGCCGATGACACCGGCGATCGACAACATGGTCACATGACGCGGTTTGAGCCCCTGTTCGAGGCCATTGGAGCTTGGGGTACTGCTCATCGAAACTACCTTTGCGAGGAAAGCGATTGCGTCCGGCCCGTCTGGTATTTCCTTCTCGTAAAAAGAATCCAACGGGGCGTTCCTTATTCTGCACGCAATAATTGCGCCAAAATATTTCAAAACGTTCTGGGCTGGGGTCTTGCACGCGACCGGACGGTCATCGCAAGTCCTTGAGATTAATGGCTATTCGCCAGAGCGTTACCCTGCGACTCACTTTCAGGACGAATGCGCGCACCAGAAACACACTGAAAAAGTGTGGGGCGCACAATAAAAGGGCGAATCGTGTACGTTCGGCCGGATAGCGCTTCCAACACCCCGCCAAAGCTGGCAACATCGCGCCTTTTTTTACGCGACACCCGCGGGTTTACATGATCAAACACCCGTTCGGTTGTTGATGGGGCGACAGTCTGCTGCGCCGATGCGACAACCTGCCACATGCCACCCGTTTACCGCTCGTAGCGCTGTTGGCTGCCATTGAAACGCTATGCTAGCTTGGCCGCCTCGCCAGGACGGCCATCCAACAGCTGGAGCGCAACATATATGAGGAACGCACATGGCTGAGGCCACGCCCGCGCTTGAAATCCGCAACTTGCACAAACGCTACGGACAGCTTGAGGTGCTCAAAGGCATCTCGCTGACCGCCCGCGACGGCGATGTGATCTCGATCCTCGGTTCCTCCGGTTCCGGCAAGTCCACGTTCCTGCGTTGCATCAACCTGCTGGAAAACCCGCATCAGGGCCAGATCCTGGTGGCCGGTGAAGAACTCAAGCTCAAGGCTGCCAAGAATGGCGAACTGGTTGCCGCCGACGGCAAACAGATCAACCGCCTGCGCTCCGAGATTGGTTTTGTATTTCAAAACTTTAATCTGTGGCCGCACATGAGCATCCTCGACAACATCATCGAGGCACCGCGCCGCGTGCTCGGCCAGAGCAAGGCTGAAGCGATCGAAGTCGCCGAAGCGCTGCTGGCCAAGGTCGGTATCGCCGACAAGCGCCACGCTTACCCGGCGCAATTGTCCGGTGGCCAGCAACAACGCGCGGCAATCGCCCGCACGCTGGCGATGCAACCGAAGGTGATCCTGTTCGACGAGCCCACCTCGGCGCTTGACCCGGAAATGGTTCAGGAAGTACTTAGTGTCATCCGCGCATTGGCCGAAGAAGGCCGCACCATGCTGCTCGTGACCCACGAAATGGGCTTCGCCCGTCAGGTCTCCAGCGAAGTGGTGTTCCTTCACCAAGGCCTTATAGAAGAGCAAGGATCGCCTCAGCAGGTGTTCGAAAACCCGCTTTCGGCGCGCTGCAAACAATTCATGTCCAGCAACCGCTAACGGAGCAACATGCATGCAGAATTTCAAGAAGGTCTTCCTGGCCGCCGCCGTCACCCTCGCGTTCAGCGCCGGTGCCATGGCTGAAACCCTGAAGATGGGCATCGAAGCGGCCTACCCGCCGTTCAACAACAAAGACGCCAGCGGCAACGTGGTCGGCTTCGACAAAGACATCGGCGACGCCCTCTGCGCGAAGATGAAGGTCGAGTGCACCGTGGTCACTTCCGACTGGGACGGCATCATTCCGGCCCTGAACGCGAAGAAGTTCGACTTCCTGATCTCCTCGCTGTCGATCACCGACGAGCGCAAAGGCGCGGTCGACTTCACCGACCCGTACTACTCGAACAAGCTGCAGTTCATCGCCCCGAAAAACGTCGACTTCAAAACCGACAAGGACTCGCTCAAGGGCAAGACCATCGGTACCCAGCGTGCGACCCTGGCCGGCACCTGGCTGGAAGACACCTACGCCGATGACATCAAGGTCAGCCTCTACGACACCCAGGAAAACGCCTACCTCGACCTGACGTCCGGTCGTGTCGACGCAATCCTCGCCGACAAGTACGCCAACTATGACTGGCTGAAAAGCGACGCCGGCAAGAACTACGAGTTCAAAGGCGACCCGGTTGTCGAAAGCGACAAGATCGGCATCGCTGTGCGTAAAGGCGACCCACTGCGCGAGAAGTTGAACGCTGCCCTGAAGGAAATCGTCGCTGACGGTACCTACAAGAAGATCAACGACAAGTACTTCCCGTTCAGCATCTACTGATCCTGACCTGTGGGACTGGCGCCGTGATGCAACGGCGCCGGCTCCCGACTTTGCCTGCCGCAATTTGAACAGAATTCCATGATTATCGACCTCTACGGATTCGGCCCGGCGCTCGCTGCCGGCGCGCTGATGACCGTCCAACTGGCCCTTACGGCCCTGTGCCTGGGACTGGTGCTCGGTCTGCTCGGCGCCTTGGCCAAGACTTCCCCGTACAAGCCGCTGCAATGGCTTGGCGGCACTTATTCGACCCTCGTACGTGGCGTTCCGGAATTGCTCTGGGTGCTGTTGATCTACTTCGGTACGGTCAACCTGATGCGCGCCCTCGGTGAGTACTTCGGCAACCCCGACCTGCAACTCAACGCCTTCGCCGCCGGTGTGATCGCCCTCGGCCTGTGTTTCGGCGCTTACGCCACGGAAGTATTTCGCGGCGCGATCCTCGCCATTCCCAAAGGCCACCGTGAGGCCGGCCAGGCCCTGGGCCTGTCGAAATGGCGGATCTTCACCCGGTTGATCATGCCGCAGATGTGGCGTATCGCCCTGCCAGGCTTGGGCAATCTGTTCATGATCCTGATGAAAGACACCGCGCTGGTCTCGGTGATTGGCCTGGAAGAAATCATGCGCCACGCACAGATCGGCGTGACCGTATCGAAACAACCGTTCACCTTCTATATGGTCGCCGCGATCATGTACCTGGGCCTGACCGTGCTGGCGATGACCGGCATGCACTTCCTGGAAAAACGCGCCGCTCGCGGCTTTGCGAGGAGCGCTTAATGAACTGGGAAGTCATCATCAAGTGGCTGCCGAAACTGGCGCAGGGCGCGACCCTGACCCTGGAACTGGTCGCCATCGCCGTGATTGCCGGTCTGCTGCTGGCGATTCCGCTGGGCATCGCCCGCTCCTCCAAGCTCTGGTACGTGCGTTCGCTGCCTTACGCCTACATCTTCTTTTTCCGTGGCACGCCGTTGCTGGTTCAGTTGTTCCTGGTTTACTACGGCCTCGCGCAATTCGACGCTGTGCGTCAAAGCGCATTGTGGCCGTACCTGCGCGATCCGTTCTGGTGCGCGACGGTGACCATGACCCTGCACACGGCGGCGTACATCGCCGAGATCCTGCGCGGCGCAATCCAGGCGATTCCGCCGGGGGAAATCGAAGCGGCGCGTGCGTTGGGCATGTCCAAGCCGAAAGCGATGTTCTACATCATCCTGCCGCGTGCCGCGCGCATCGGTCTGCCGGCCTACAGCAACGAAGTGATCCTGATGCTCAAGGCCAGTGCGCTGGCCAGCACCGTGACGTTGCTGGAACTGACCGGGATGGCCCGTACGATCATCGCCCGCACCTATCTGCCGGTGGAGATCTTCTTCGCGGCAGGTGTGTTCTATCTGCTGATGGCTTACGTGCTGGTCCGCGGCTTCAAGCTGCTGGAGCGCTGGCTGCGCGTCGATGCCTGTCAAGGGCGTTGATACTTCCTACGTGCTGACGGGCGAGGACTTACTCGCCCGCTTCACGGCGTTGGATGCTTTCTTGATTGAGCATCAGGCACTGTGGAAACCTCGACCGTTCACACATCTTTCGCTTGCCTGGGAAGCGTCCTACCCGGAGCTGGCCTTGTGGCTACGCGGGCGGTCGCTGGAAGACGCGGAAAACGCTCACAACCAACCTGCTGACCTTGCTGATGCGCCGGAGCCGTTTGCTTCATTGGCGGCGTTGTCGGCTGAGTTGAGCGCGGTGGGTGAGTTGCCGGGGCAGACGCTGGAAGCTGCGGGGCATCGGTTGAATGTCGATGTACCGGGGCGCAAGTGGCAGCAGATCGAGGCGTTTGCCAGTCGCTTGTCCTTTGCCTCGCAGCCGACGCATTGGCTGGATTGGTGTTCGGGCAAGGGGCATTTGGGGCGGCGCTTGTTGGGATCGGGGCAGCAACTGACTTGCGTTGAATACGATCCTCTGTTGGTCGCCAGCGGACAGGCGTTGAGTCAGCGTCATCACTTGCATGCTTTGCATGTGGAGCAGGACGTACTGGCGACGAACACCTCTGCGGTATTGAGCGCGAACCACACGCCCGTCGCCCTCCACGCGTGTGGCGATCTGCATGTGCGGTTAATGCAACTGGCCAGCGCCACAGGTTGCCAGCAAATGGCGGTCGCGCCTTGCTGCTACAACCGCATAAGTGGCAGCGAATATCAGGCCTTGTCCCACGCCGGACTGTTATCGCTCCTACAGCTCTCGCTGGAAGACCTGGCGCTGCCGATGAGCGAAACCGTTACCGCCGGTGCACGCGTCCGACGTCAGCGTGACACATCGATGGCCCGTCGCCTCGCCTTCGACCTGCTGCAACGACAAGTGCGCGGCGTCGATGAGTACTTGCCCTCACCTTCGTTGCCCAGCGCCTGGCTGGATAAACCGTTCGCCGATTACTGCCGCGATCTGGCCGACCTCAAAGAGTTATCCACAGTCGGCACACGGGATTGGGCGGCACTGGAAGCGGCGGGATGGCAACGATTGGCCGAAGTGCGCAACCTGGAACTGCTGCGCGGATTATTCCGACGACCATTGGAGCTTTGGCTGAACCTTGATCGGGCACTTTTCCTCGCCGAACAGGGATACGTCGTACGTCTCGGCACTTTTTGCGAATCAGCTCTGACGCCACGCAATTTCCTATTGTTGGCCGAACGCGAATAAACCACCGTCAGCCTGTGGATAACTCTGTTGATGGATTTTACTCGGATCCAATATCCACGCCTGTTTCGGCGCTGAAAAAGCACTGGTCATTTTTTGTTCACATAAAGAAAAAACCAATAAAACAGGGATTTGCGAACAAAATGAGAACGCGTCCACAAAAAGCGGCCTAAGCGCGAAGTCGGGCCACTCAGTTGTGCATAAGCCGCCAATCAAAACGACATAACCGCCGAAAATCAGCAGCACCCAGCGAATAATTGCAGCGGCTTGCCACCCTTGCTATACAGGGTCACAGCGTGCCGGCAGCGCACATTCAAACAAGAAAAATCTGACCGACAGGAAGCGACCGTGACGTTCATTTCTTACGCACAGAATTTTGAAGACGTCCGCCTGTGGCGCGCACTCAAACAGTTCGAGCACGGCTTCTACATCGATGTCGGCGCCAACGACCCGAGCCACGACTCGGTTACCAGAGCCTTCTACGATCACGGCTGGCACGGCGTAAACGTCGAACCGATGCAAAATTACTACGACGCACTGTGCCAAGCGCGACCACGCGACGCGACCGTACAGTGCGTCGCCAGCGACCAGCCCGGCGAAATGACCTTCTATGGCATTCCCGGCACCGGCCTCTCCACCGCCGACCCCGCCGTCGCCCAACAACGCAAAGACCTCGGCATGGACGTGCGCAGCCTCACCGTCAAAGCCCGCACGCTGACCTCGATCTGCGAACAATACGCCGCCGACCGCCCGATCCACTTCCTCAAAATCGACGTCGAAGGCCACGAAGAAACCGTCCTGCGCGGCATGGACCTCAGCCGCTTCCGCCCGTGGATCATCGTCATTGAAACCCCATGGCAACGCGACCATACCTGGGAACACCTGGTCACCGACGCCGGCTACCAGTCGATCCTGTTCGACGGCCTCAACACCTGGTTCCTCGCCGACGAACACCACAACCTCAAACCCGCGTTCGACATCCCGCCGTGCAACCTCGACAACTTCCAGCTCTGCAAGGGCCACGCCCTCGCCCACCCACTGAGCCCCAGCGAACTCGACACCGCGCAACAACTCGCCGACGCCCTGCACCGCGCCGAACAGGCCGAAGCGCAGTTGTTTGCCCTGCAAAACAGCCGCACTGTGAAGGCCGTGCAAACGCTGCGAAATGTGCTGCGCAGGGCCTGATTTGCAGACATGCAAAAATAGTCTGAATTCAGGGGTTTACAGAAATTATCCAGTCGCTATAATCGTCGCCCACACGCCGGTATAGCTCAGTTGGTAGAGCAACTGACTTGTAATCAGTAGGTCCCGGGTTCGACTCCTGGTGCCGGCACCATACAAAACGAAGCCCCTGCAGAAATGCAGGGGCTTTGTTGTTTCTGGGTGTTTATATTTTTAGCTGCATTTCAGCTTCAGTAGAAATAGCGCCCCTCCTCCCACTCGTCGATCTAATCGCCAGACGCCCTTCTCCCCCAAAGCACGGCTTTTGCCCAAAATGCCCGAATTTCCGCTTTTATGCCAAATTATGAACTGGCAATAATTATGGTGTGCCCATAAAAAAGCGTAATTGCATGAGCAGTGTTTCTCAGCTCACTGAACCGGCGGAGTCAATGGCAACCTGGTTTCCCAGTCCAAGAGTGCTTGATGCCTCGACGCTTTGTTCCTCCGCCGCAGAGAGCGGCATCTGCGTTACGCGCGCGGCCTCACCGGCCTTCATCTGACGTACAGACTCCAGTAAGTCCTGCTGGAATTGCTCCAGTTCATCGACCATCGCTGATGTCCTCGTTTTGTTGCTTGGAAAATGCCAAGGACAAGTCGTGACCGACAAAACGCATGGCGCGAAATCCTGAGAAATCTGCTGTAACGAGAAGCCAGGCAAAGCCATTACTGGCCACGATTGCGCGCCTGCTACTCCCCAAGCTACCGTCAAACCCGTCGCTGCCGATTCAGCGACCGGGCCTGATAACCCGGGTAAGATACAGGCGCACCAGCGCCCCAACTCACGTTTGCTGGCGCATTTTTTGCGTCTGCATTACTGTGCAATGGCGGCTGTGCGTGGGAGACCTTCGGGTCTGCCGGGTTCCTGTATCTCCGGTTTATCAGCCCGCGCATAGCTGCCACCCATTCGTCTGATAACGAATTGGCAGCTCTCATTTGATACAGGGAGTTAACAAATGAAAGCCATTGATCCGTCAGCAACATCGGTCACTTCACACCGCCCATCTCGAACGGCAGGTGAAGCGAAATGACCCATTCTCAAGATCTGAAAACCCTTGGCCTCACCCACTTTTCCTTCCACTCCAATCAAGCGATGTTCCGCACCAACCGTGGTGTGCCGGTAATCGCCGCCCTTTCCCACGCCTCACACTTGCTTCACATCTCTCGACTACTCACTGCGGACACTTCTGTCTCGCGCGATCCTGATCTTCACGCTTATGCCTCGCAGTATTTGCAGGAATTGAGCAAAGCGCTGATCGATGATGTAGTGAAAGTGATGGATGCGCCGCCGGACAAGCCGTTGATGTAAACGCCGGTGTCAGGCCCTCGCTGATGCGAGGTTTTTTGCGTTTCAGACCTGACTGATCTCAAGCACAAACGAAATTTTCTGCTGACTCGCACTCCACACATAGCGCAAATGCTTGCCCTGCTTCGGAATCGATACCGCTGGAGGTCGAAACGCGGCTACACATTCATGGCCCGGCAGGCGAACGCTGTTGTAGAGCAGTCCCCACGCCTCGGTTTCGCGCAGTTGCCGGGCGAATAGCTGAGACGGCCCGTAAGCCTCAGGATTCGGATTATGCAGTTCGGGGTGATCGTGGCGAATGTCGTGTAACGGTTTCATCACCCGATTAACGTAAGTCCGCATGGTCAATTCAAGGTCCGCTTCTTGGGTCGCCGCAAGAAAACGTTCCTGGTGATAACAGGTCTCGGCGATGGCAGCAGCCTGACTGCTCGCAGCGTAGTAAACGCCGAAGGTGCCGTCGCAGAAACGACTGCGTTTGCCGATGTGGGTGAACGCAGCCATCACCGGAGTCGAGCCGGGGCCAGAGAGTCGATCTTCGGGTCGCACTCGGGCGAGAATCCCGGCCTGTTCGATCAGCCGATCGTTGGTCAGCGCTTCCAGCGCGTAGGCAACTTCCAGGTCTTCGGGATCGAGCACGTCTTCGAACAGCGCAATCGGCGGGAAGCTGCTGTTGACGATCCGATAGGCTCGCGGCCAGGCCACAACAACCAAATCGAGCGCCTTCAACCGCGCACCCCATCGAGGTAGCGGCGTACATCGGCGATATCGACTACGCGTCCGGCGAGCATGTAATCCAGCGCCGTTCGCCCATTGAACGGCGGCGCCGTGTTTGGGCTGCTGACCCACGTGTAAGCACGCTCGCGGCTGTTGCTGAAGATGATGCTCAACGCCTTGTGAATGCCCATCAGGTAGGAGATGCGCTCAAGGGTGTCGTTAGGCAGACGTATGTTCGGCAGGTGTTTGTATTTATAGAACGTGGTGTTGCCAACGCCGCCGAGTAGTGTGCGTTGCTGCTCGGCGCTGCAGCCCCAGCGCTCCATGAGGTTAAAGAAGAACTTCAGCGCGACGCGACCGGCTTCGGGGGCGTCTAGTTGTTCGCGTGGGGTGAGGGCTGGGGATGAGGTAGTCATTGAGCCTCTCCAGATTTGTCTTGCTTTGATACTAGTACATATACGAATAAATCGATAAAAAAACTCCGTAAGCGTATTACTGGTTACCACATTACCCATTGATTGGGATTCGGATATGACCGGATTTGAGCATTTCGTCGACCGAATCGAACCGCTGCCGAATAGTTCGTGCTTCCAACATGGCTTGGGCAGTCTTGTCCGTAGGAATTCGTGCAATGGACGGCTGCTCTTGGATTTCAATAACGTCGTGAAGCCTGTTGCCAACTTGGCACTCCATATCGGCCGCTTCTTGTGATGCAATCACTTCGCTTACCTCACTCAGAACTGTAGCCACAGAGACTCGATGTCTCGACGCTGCCACTTCATCTGCTTTAACAAGTCGCCGCTATCAGCTCGGTCGCAAGTTCGCCTAGGACGCATCCACGTATTTCGCAGGCCAAAACCACTAACGTTGTCAGCCATTTCCCCGTGAAAAATCACCCCCACGCACCAAAACCACGCACTTTTTTTGACCTTCATCACCCCCACGTCACCAAAAACCCCGATCCTGTGTCAGCCTCCAGCCATCGGCGGGGACATCGATTCGCTACTAAACCCGCGACAACTATGCTCAGGTACAGGAATATACCCAGCATATGGCCGCCGGATCGGCAGTCTCGTAACCAACAATACCCAGCCCACTTTAGAGGGCATTACCCATGGATAGCAGAACCTTACGCAACCTCATGCGCATCGTGCAGACCGGCTCGTTGTCGGCCGCAGCCGAGCATTCGTGCCTGACTGTGCAGGCGTTGGCCGCGCAGTTGAACAAGGTCGAAGAGCAGTTCGGTTTCCGCTTGTTTCGTCGTTCCAACAAAGGGCTGACGCTGACGCCGCAAGGCTCTGAGTTGACGCCGTATATGGACAAAGTGCTGATTGCCACGCGACAGATGGAAGAAAAGGTCGAGGCGCTGAAAGTGCCGGGCCAGCGCACGTTGAAGGTTGCGTTGAACAACACGTTGTCGACTGACTTCAACCGGCGAATGATCGGACGCCTGATCGAGGTGTTTCCCGATTATCAGATGGAATTCAGCTACGCCGAGTCGATGGAAAATCTCAGCAAGCTGAAGAACGAAGACTTTGACCTCGCGGTGCTGATCGGTCCGCAGCGTCCGGGTTTGCCGAGCATTGTCTTGCCGGATGTGCAGGTGCAGGTGGTCGGTGCGCATTGCGGTCAGGAGAATGATCCGCTGACGTTGCTGGGCAACAAGTTTCAGGTGCGTCCTGCGGAAGATTGTCCGTATTCCCACAGCTTTTTGCGTTTTCTCGACGCCGGGCTGGGCAATCACGAGAACGGTCAGCGCATGGTCTATTCGTGCAGTGAAACGCTGACGTTGTCGTTGATCACGCAGATGGACGCGGTCGGCATGGTCTCGCGTGAGGCCGCGCAGAAGAACGGCCTGACGATTTTCCCTGGTTTCGAGGATTTCCTCGAAGTGCGCCTGGCGGTGAACAATCCGGAGCTGTCGAACCAGGCGTTGAATGATGTCGTCGATCTGCCACTACATGAACGAGCCGAGCGCAATGTACGCAGCCGTCCCAACCGCCACACTGAGAAAGAGGTTTTTGCTGAAATACGCACATAACAACGTCGGAATCGCAGCATAGAATTCCGGGCGATCGAGCTGTATGTGCTGATCCTTGATCAACAAGGGAGTCAGGCTGATCGCAGCGACGATCGCCACCGGCAAGTATTCCAGCGCCCGCGCGATAAACGGCGGCCAGTGCTCGGTATTGACTTGCAGGGGCAAGGCGCGCGGCAGGAAGGTCACGGCCATCATCAGCGCGACCACCAGAATCAGGAACGTTTGGTCAGGCATACACCCACTCCGCAGCCCACAAACGTGGCAATAAACACATTGAACGGCGAGCTACCGACCAGACTCAGCGCGCCCATGCACAGCACGGCAGCGGCGGCAGCGATGAGCTTGTTGCGGGTGTTGCACAGCGACACCAGCACGTAGAGCATCATTGCGGTGAGGGCGTAATCAAGCTGATATTTGATCAGGTGCGCGGCATATTGCGCGCAGACCGCGCCGAGCAAACCACCGAGCACCCATGAGGTGTGGCAGAACAGGTTGAAGCCGATCAGATAACGCACGTTGACCGGTGCGCCGGTGCCGAGTTTCACACTGTGGAAAGCGAAGGATTCATCGGTCAGGCCACCGGCGTAAGCCCAGCGCTCCATACGGCTCAGCCCCAATGTACGCAGGGCCTTGGCCATGTATACCGACATCAGCATGTGTCGCGCGTTGATCAGGAACGTGGTCAACACGATGGTGGTCAGCGACGCTCCACTTGAGATCAGCGCCAACGCGGCGAATTGCGATGCGCCGGCATACACGAACAAGCACATCGCCACCGGCAGCCACATCGGCAGACCCGCGTTGACGGCCATCAGCCCGAACACGAATGACACCGTGAAATATCCGGCGACCACCGGGCTGGCTTCGGCAAACGTGCGCGATGGCTGTTGGGCAGCCATCAACGGCGCACTGCCGGACGTTTCATTCATAGATCCCTCTCAAATGTCCGTTCGCCATGGGGCTCGCAAAAACCCTGGGCAGTCCAAAAACGCTTGCCCGCGAGGTTAGCATCATCGACGAACAGGAACATCCGCAACACGCCGACCCGTTTCATGTCGGACGATGCCGCTTCAACCAGACGTTGTCCGACGCCCTGGCTGCGATAGCGCGGGCTGACGGCCAGATGATTGATCGTGCCGCGACTGCCGAGCATGCCGCCCAGTACCGCACCGACGATTTCGCCAGCGATGTCGAAGGCGAGATACGACGTGGTGGTTTTCTGGATCAACACGCCGCGCAAGCACTTGGCGTCCTGCCATTCGCAGAAGGACACTTCGTCGAACTGGCGGAAGAAGCGCTCCATGCGCTGCGCGTCCTTGGCCGTGGCGCGTCGCAGCACCACCGGCGTCGAGCACTCGACGCCATCGATTGGGGTGATCTGATTAGCGAACAATGTCGAAAGCGGTCCCGGGCCGCGAGAAGGAAATCGCCAGAATCTGCCGGTACGCCATGGCATGGGTGTTCGTATTACGCGCCGGGGTCACGTAGTGGCGCATATCGCGATCAAGGAAGTAGGTGGTGTCGAGAATTTCCTGATAAGTGGTCGACGCCAGTTGATGCTCATGGATGTCGTACAGACGACTCTCCGCACCCTCGACATTGTTGCGGCCCCAGAAGTGCACACCGCTGAACGGGTAACCGTCACAGTGAATCCCTTCCGGGGTGATTTCCAGTTGCTTGCCCGGTTTGATCTCGATGCGGATCTGATGGATCTGGCATTGCCAGATTTCATCGTGCAGCTCTTCCGGCAGCACGCTTTTGTACACTTCGAAATCGGTGTCGATCAGGCTGCGCATCACCGGTGAAGTGATCACTTCATCGGAGAAGTCCTGGAAGTGTCGTACCAGACCGCCAACGTAGGCGTTGTTCTCTTTCGATTGCACGTACGCGCGATGCTCAAGTTGCGTCAGCTCGCGGGTTTTCGGGTTGTACTCAAAGTCGCTGTAACGACGGTAACGCATGCCGGCTTCGGCCTGACCGTAGTAACTGTCAGGCTCCATGTTTTCCCAACTTTTGGTCAGTCTGACGAAGTCGGCGAAATGACCGTAGAGATTGAAGTCACCACCCTGGACGTTGACAAATTTGTCGCGCCGTAGCGATTCGCCCACTTCTCTGTTCAAAACGATCATTACCAAATTCTCCGCTGCATTGAGCGGCCTAATCTATTAGGTGGAGAATTTGCGTCCATGAGAAAGAATTTCAGGCATTTAAAGCCCTGTTTGAAACGGCGTTTGCAGCCACCTTAAAACAACTTTCACATGACAAAAACACGGGTTTTTTCCGGTTTTCATCGAAAACCCGTCGAAAAAAAACCCCGAACCAGTCGGGGTTTTTCTCAAGTTTCTTACACTTGATCGATCATCAGAAGATGTTGATCGGGTAATCCACGAACACACGCAGTTCGTTACCGCTGACGTTGTACTCGCTGGATTTCTGCGAAACACGCAGGATCGAGCTGCGCAGTTTCACGCTCAGGTCTTTGGCCGGGCCAGACTGCACGACGTATTTGAACTGGTTGAAGATCTCGCGCTCGGTACCGCCTTCGCTGGTGGAGGTGGTGATATTGTCGCCACGCACGTAAGCGAAGTTGTAGCTCAGGCCCGGTACGCCGAATGCGCCGAAGTCCAGGCCGTAGCCCAGCTGCCAGCTGCGTTCGTCTTCAGCGTTGAAGTCGGACCAGTACGAGTTGGCCAGGTAGATGGTGTTGCCACCGTCGCCGACACGACCTTGTTCTTTCTGGTAACCGCCGTAGGCATAGCCCAGGTTGCTGTCACCGGTAGAGCGCTGGTGCGCCACGGTGAACGAGTGCGGGCCGGTGGCGAAAGTCGCTGCCAGGCTCCAGATCTTGTTGTCATCACCGGTAGCACCGCTTTCGCGGACATAGGAGTTGTCCAGCTTGGTGCGGTAGCCGTTGAAGTCCAGGGTCAGGGACTGATCCTTGTCGATCGGGAACACGTAGTTGGCGTTCACGTATTGCTTCTTCAACACGTCTTCAACGTCGGAAGCGTACAGCGCGCCTTTGAAGTGTTCGGTGAACTGGTAGCTACCGCCCAACACGTTGATCGACTTCAGACCACCGCTGTCACGGCCTTCAGCGCTCTTGCGCGACTCGGCGGTGAAACGACCGGCGTTCAGCTCCAGGCCTTTGATCTCTTTAGAAGTGATCAAGGTACCGGTGTAGCTTTCCGGCAGCAGTCGCGAATTGTCGTAGTTCAGCACCGGCAGCGCCGGCATCTGGTCACCGTAAGTCAGGGTGGTGCTGGACAGACGGAATTTGACCGCCGCGCCGCCCTTGGACAGGTCGTTAGCCGGCTTGCCGCTGTCACCACGCTTGAAGAAGTCGATACCGCCAGCACCGCTGCGATCTTCGCTACGCTCCAGGTTCAGTGCGTACAGACCGAAGGCGTCAACACCGACACCGATGGTGCCTTGAGTGAAACCGGACGAGAACGTACCGATGGCCGCTTGGCCCCATTCGGATTTGTCGGCGTTGCCGTCTTTGTAGTCACGATTGATGTAGGCATTGCGCAGCAGCACTTTGAGGCTGCTGTCTTCAACAAAACCCTTGGATTCGGCCTGGTCGTTAGCCATGGCCTGAGTGGCGCTCAACATCCCCAATGCGATCAGACTGATCCGCTTGTTCAACATTTTGTTTTCCTTATTACGGGTTGAAACGCGCTGTGTCGAACGGCTGAAACGGCGCTTTTGCACTCTTCTTTTCACCCCGAAACAAAAAGGCCCGCCCACGATAACGTGATGGCGGGCCTGCTCCTTAATTTTGAGTCATGGCGGTTGGCCACAGGCGTTGGCCCGAATCGTAGCCGCGCCCTCAACTATGTGTCAATTTCAAGAATCGTCTTTAAATAGGTAAAAAACGTCTAAGAAACGTAAATTTTTCGCTGAGTCCTTGCACGGAAATGCGCACTTCCAGTGAATTCGGTGGTGTTAAACGCATCCGTCCAAACGACACAGCACAGGCTTTTCGTGTGTCTCATCGACCTTGATCGACTGTTTCAACCAATCAGCGAAGACTTGCGGCTTGCCCAGCCATGGACTGATATCGAGTAACTTGAATTGACCGTTGTCCTCCAAGGCGAAGGTTGGAAAACCCTGACCGCCCAGTTGCGCCAGCAACTGGCGAGTGGCTTTTATGTGCGCCTGGCTATCAACAGCTTCAAACACGATGTGGAAGTTTTCCTGTGCATAACCCAGCTGCATGGCCAGTTCCAACAGTACAGTTGAATCGGCAATTCGCCGCCCTTCTACATAGTGCGCAGTCTGCAACCGCCCCAGCATCTGTAGCCCGCCTGCGTTAATTGACTCGGCCGCCATCACGGCGGCAATTGGCGGCGTCGAATCGAAAACCGCTGAGTGATCGCGCAGCAAGCCGTCGAAGTACGCCTCGCCGAAAGGCTGTCCGGTGTATTCGGCAATGCGCCGGTCGTGAGGCATGACGTAATTGCGCAATTGCGGCGAAACACTCTGACGATTGGCGCCGCTCATCATCCCGCCGCCGTGGGCGACTACCGGCAGCACCTGCTGCGCGGCGTGCATCAGCGGTTTTGCGCCATAGCACCAGCCGCACAACGGATCGTAAATGTAGTGAAGGATCATTGGAAAACTCCGGCAGGAACCTGGGAAAAAGCGATGCCGACAGACTAGTGCTCGCGGCGTTGCGGAAAAACGCTGATATGGCTTTCAGTCTGTTTCCTGAATCGGTCGAATGGTCCGAGCGGCCTGACTGTGTCCACTCAGACATAAGTTGAAACAATCCGACACAAGAACTTTTAGCGAATTATTAACGGAAGTAAATGCAAAGCATTACCATTCGCGCACTCGAATTCCTTCACCCTTTCGGATGCGCTTTTCAATGCCTGCCCCGTTCAGTCTTACGCCCGTCACTCTTGGGCTTTCTGCTTTTCTATCCAGCGGTTTTGCCTACTCCGCGACCGAACTTCCCGCCACTGCGATCAGCGCCGAAGCGCAAGCCGATGATCCACGCGTAAACGTCAGCAACACCGCGACCCGCACCTCGACCCCGGTGCGTTACGTGCCGCAAGCCATAGACTCGATCAAAACCTCGAACGTCGCCAGCTATGGCACCAACGATATCGGCGACGCTTTGAGCGGTATGCCCAACGTCAGCAGCAGCGCCGACACTCGCTTCGACAGCCTGCGCATCCGTGGCTTCGATGCGAGCAACGATTTCTATCTGGACGGTATCCGCGACGACAGCCAATACAAGCGCGACTTGCACAACATCGAACGCGTCGAAGTCCTCAAAGGCCCCGCAGCTGTCCTTTATGGCCGTGGCAGCCAGGGCGGGATCGTTAACCGCGTCAGCAAGATGCCGGAATTCGGCCGCCGCTCGACCATTGAGGCCCAAGGTGGCAGCGAAGATTTGCGCAGCCTTTACGCTGACCTAAGCACCGACCCGAGCGACAACCTCAGCCTGCGCCTGAACATGGGCAACATGGATGAAAACAGCTTTCGCGACGGCGTCAGTGGCAATCGCCAACTGTTCGCACCGTCGATGAGTTGGCAATTGACGCCGGATCTGAACTGGCTGGTGCAGTACGAATACAGCCGTTACAACCGCACCCCGGATCGCGGCATTCCCGGCGTCAACGGGCGTCCGGCGGATGTCGGTCGCGACACCACTTATGGCAACGACCACGACTTTATCGACGACAAGTCGCAGTCGCTGCGCTCGAAACTCACTTACGAAATCAACGACAACTGGCAACTGCGCCAGACCCTCGGTGTGTTCAAGCTCGACAGTGATTTCGATAACACTTACCTGACCGGTTTCGACAGCAGAACCAACAAGGTCGCACGTCAGCACTGGCAGCAGGATCTGACCACCCGCAACATTTACAACAACCTGGAACTGGAAGGCAGTTTCGATACGTTTGGTCTTGAGCATCGCCTGCTCACTGGCGTTGAAACCGGCAGCCAGCGTCGCGATCCGACCTTGTATAACGCCGCTACCGGCAGAACCCCTGGCGCACGTCCCGTGCCGTCGCTCGACCTCTACAGCCCCGACCGCAACCTGCGCCATACCGGCAGCATGCAAGTCTCCAGCAACAGCCACACGGAAGTCGAAAGCCGCGCGGTGTATGTGCAGGATCAACTGCGCCTGAACGATCAATGGCAATTGCTCGGCGGTCTGCGCTACGACACCTTCGATATCGAATCGACCAACAAGCTGCGCAACATCTCCGAAGACCGTGACAGCCATAGCACCAGCCCGCGTGTCGGTCTGGTCTGGACGCCACTGCACAATCACTCGTTCTACGCCTCGTGGTCGAAAACCTTCTCACCCGTCGGCGGCGGTCTGATCGGCATCACTCCGGGTGCGGCCGGCAACAGCAACGACCTGAGCCCCGAGTTGACCAAGCAGAAAGAAATCGGCGTGAAGAGCGACTGGCTGGATGATCGCTTGAGCACCACGCTGGCGATCTACGACCTGGAACTCTACAACCGCCGCACCACCGATCCTAATGACCCGACCCTGACCGTATTGTCGGGCCTGCAACGCTCTCGCGGGATCGAGTTGACCGCGACCGGCAACATCGTCGGCAACTGGTACATGCGCGGTGGCATCGGCGTACAGGATGCAACCATTGAGAAGGACAACAACGGCCTGGAAGGCAAACGCATCAACAACGTCGCCAAACGCAACGGCAGCCTGTTCCTGACCTGGAAACCGGAAATGGGCTGGTACGGCGAAACCGGTCTGACCCTGGTCGGTCAGCGTTATGCCGACAATGCCAACACCACCGTGTTGCCAGGTTATGGCCGCTGGGATGCGCTGGTGGGATACCGCATGAAGGATTGGGATTTGCGTGCAGCGTTGAACAACATCACCGATCGCGAGTACTTCGCGTCGGCGACCAGCCAATATCAGATCCAGCCAGGCGCGCCGCGCAGCGTTGTGATGACCGGCACCTACAGTTTCTGATTTCACACAAATCCTGCGGGAGCGAGCCTGCTCGCGAAAGCGTCGGGTCAGTCGACATCGTTGTTAACTGATCCACCGCATTCGCGAGCAGGCTCGCTCCCACATTGAATGGGTGTTCACAAAACAGTCGTGCATAAAAAAGCGCCGCCATCCCGGCAGCGCTTTCATCAATCCCTGTTGTTGTTCTTATCCTTCCATCACAGCCCATAACGCTTCCAGTTCGGCCTCGCTGAACAGGTCAGCGGGGTAACGCTCGATCATCATCCGGCGCGGATCAGGTTCCCTGATCTGACGCGTTCCATTGGACTTCAACCAGTGCGCGACAATCTGGAGCGATTCGCCGTTAACGGCCATGGGATGCAACGTCCGCTCGCTGACTACGTTCACTTCGGCGTTCATTTCAGCGCTCTCTCCCCGTTCGTGAGCGGCTACGTTATCCAAGGTTTATGACAGAACTGTTGAAGTTCTCCTCCCTCCCTAGTGCACAGGTGATGAATACAAGAGCTATGCCAATATTTCTTAGTTGTCGACAAGCGGATACAAAGAAGCCCGCCGTCCTGTCGGACTGCGGGCCTCAGCTGATGCATAGCGAGCTAATCATTGCCTGGCTGATTTGTTAATCAACTCAAGCTGTTACAACTCAACTCACTCTTTGTGCGGCGCGGGTTGCTGCTGGGTAAGGCAGTGGATATTGCCGCCACCCAGTAACAGTTCGCGGCCCGGCACCATCACCACTTCGTGCTGTGGGAACAGTTGCTGCAGAATTTCCTTGGCCGGGGCGTCCATCGGATCGTCGAAGCTTGGCGCGATGATGCCGCCGTTGACGATCAGAAAGTTCACGTAGGAGCCGGCCAGACGCACGGACGGATTACGCTCCTGCGTGCCGTCGACCGGATCGACGCCGGCGCACTCTTCTTCGGTCGCGTACAGCGGCCCCGGAATCGGCATCTTGTGCACCGTGAACGGGCGCCCCTTGGCATCGGTGCTGCTTTGCAGCACGCTCATCGCGGCCTGGCAGCGTGGGTAGTTCGGATCCTGCGGGTCGTCGGTCCACGCCAGCAGCACTTCGCCCGGGCGTACGTAGCAGCAGAAGTTATCCACATGACCGTCGGTTTCGTCGTTGAATAAACCATCGGGCAGCCAGATGATTTTATCCACAGCCAGATTGGCGCTCAGTACCGCTTCGATTTCTTCGCGGCCCAGATGCGGGTTGCGATTGCGGTTGAGCAGGCATTCCTCGGTGGTGATCAGCGTGCCTTCGCCATCGACATGAATCGAACCGCCCTCAAGCACAAAACCTTCAGTGCGGTAACGCGGGCTGCGCTCGATCTCGAGGATCTTGCCGCCAACCTGCGAATCACGGTTCCACGGCGAATACAGACCGCCGTCAAAACCGCCCCAGGCATTGAAGTCCCAGTTCACACCGCGCACTTCACCGTTATTGTTGATGACGAAAGTCGGGCCGCTGTCGCGTACCCAGGCGTCATCACTGGACATCTCGACCACGCGAATATTCGGCACGTCGAGGCGCGCGCGGGCGTTTTCGTATTGGCCGGCGGACACGGCCACGGTCACCGGTTCAAAACGCGCGATGGCTTTGGCCACGGCTGCGTGTGCGGCTTGCGCCGGTTTGCCGCCCAGACGCCAGTTGTCCGGGCGTTCAGGCCAGATCATCCAGGTTTGAGTCTGCGGCGCCCACTCGGCCGGCATGTAGAAACCGTCATCGCGTGGGGTACTTTTCAAAGTGGTCATGGGATCTGGACTCCTGGGAACCGTCGAAGGCTTTCAAAGCGATGGCGACTTTATAACCGATAAATATCGTATTTAAAATCGTAAAAAATGTATTCCGTCTAAAAACACTTAATTTAACCCGATACAAATCGAACTATGCGCACAAATCCAAATGTGGGAGCGAGCCTGCTCGCGAAGCGGTTTTTCATTCAACAGCAGTGCTGACTGAACCGACGCTTTCGCGAGCAGGCTCGCTCCTACATGGGAGATGCGGATGACTAGAGACCCTCTTCCAGCACTCGATCGAGCATATCGACAAAGAAATCGACACTGCGCCGCGACGTCACCATCGGTGGCTTGATCTTCAGTATGTTCAGGTCATCGCCGGTCGGCTGCATGAAGATTCCCAGTTCACGCAGGCGATCACACAGCAGCGCGGTTTCCTCGCTCGCCGGTTCGAGTGTCTCGCGGTTGCGGATCAATTCCAGTCCCAGATAGAAGCCGGAACCATGCACCGCGCCCACCAGCGGATGTTTATCGATCAACGCTTCGAGCCGCGCCTTGAAATGGCCGCCGACCACTTGCGCGTTCTCCCAGAGTTTTTCTTCCGCCATGACGTCGAGCACCGCCATGCCGATCTGGCAGCTCACCGGACTGCCGCCCGCCGAGGAGAAGAAGTAACCTTCAGCCTCCAGCGCTTCGGCGATTTCCCGACGCGTGATCACCGCGCCAAGCGGTTGGCCGTTGCCCATGCCTTTGGCCATGGTGATGATGTCCGGCACCACGCCCTGGTCCTCGAATCCCCAGAAAAATCTGCCCATGCGCCCGTAGCCAACCTGCACTTCATCGGCAATGCACACGCCGCCCTGTGCACGCACCAGCGCGTAGACCTGTTTCAGATAATTCGGTGGCAGGGAAATACCACCGGCATTGCCGTACACCGGTTCACAGATGAAGCCCGCCAGTTGGCGTTGCTGTTCGGCGATTTTTTGCAATTGATGTTCAACACTGCGCACGTAGCCAGGTGCGGAATCGAGGCCACGGAATTGCCCGCGATAAATATTCGGCGCGGTCACTGGATGCACCCAGTCCGGGCGGCTTTCCAGCGCCTTCGGGTTATCGGCAATCGAGGTCGAGACGGCATCGGCGCCGATCGTCCAGCCGTGATAGGCCTCAAGCACGCTGACCATGTCGCGACCACCGCTATAAGCCCAGGCCAAGCGGATCGCCAAGTCATTGGCCTCGCTGCCACTGTTGACCAGGAACACCCGATCCATGCCCTCCGGCGCCAGTTTCAGCAAGCGCTCGGAGAACTCGGCGACTGCGGCATAGTTGAACCGCGAGTTGGTGTTGAGCAACGACCATTGGCGGGCGGCGACGGCGGCCATGCGCGGGTGACCGTGACCGAGCACCGCGACGTTGTTGAGCATGTCGAGGTAGGAACGGCCCTGCATGTCGATCAGGTGATTGCGCCAGCCACGTTCGATGCGCGGCGGATCGACGTAATAATGTTTTTGCGTGCGGGCGAAGCTGGCGTCGCGACGTTCCAGCAGGGCCTTCGCATCCAGTTCCGGTTCAGCATCACAGGCCAGCCCCAGCAGAGCTGCCGGAGAAGGACACAAGGCCTGCCACGCAGGCGCCCGGGACGGCGTGCAGAACAGCGGCGCATGCAGTTGCGCGCCTCGGCTCAATTGCACGATCAGTGGTCCGCTGACTGCGCCCAGCACCTGACCTTTGACCAGCGCTGCGCCACTGTGCAGCGAAGGCGTCACGCCGCGCAGACAAACGCTCAGCTCAGGCCCATCCAGTTGCAACGCGCCGTCCGCCGCCAGATGCAGCACACCGGCAAACGGCGCCTCCACGGCGGTGCCGCCAGGCACGCGCAATTCGACATGCAGTGGAAAAGTCTCCGGCTCATCGGCGCAGTCGGGCCGGGTACGTGACAACCGATACTGACCATAGCGACTGGCCGCCAAACCATGTGCCGCTGCGGCTTCCGTCAACAGACGCTGATCAATGCCCTCCTGCTCCCAGTTGCCAGCCTCGAAATGCGGACTCAGTACGCCGAGATCGATCAGCGCGAACTCACGTCCGACCAGACTCGGTAACAGCGGCGCAAAACCTTCGCCGTTGATCGCAGGCAAGGTCTGACCGACAGCAGTGAGAATTGCCGCTTCCATCAGCGCCATGGGCACCGACGCAGCGACGCGGAATATTTCCCACTCGTGGCCGAGGTTGTCGCGGCTGTACGTATTGTTCGGATCAATGCCGACCTGCTGCTCGCCACTGAGCACCAATACCGCGGCCCGTGCGACGATCAATGGCCATAGAGCCTGCAATTCTTCGTGTTGCAGAGGGTTGACCGCGTGATAAGCCTGCACCGCCGGCAGGATGACAAATGGATCGCCACCGGCATGATGCAGCAACGCCGCGCAGGTGACCGACAGATCGCTGATACGCCAGGTGCGCACCAGATCGCCGAAATCGATCACACCCTGCAGTTGCCAATGGCGTTGGGCATCACGTGCCCAAACGGCGTTGTCGTCGGTAATGTCCATGTGGATCGCCTGTACCGGCAGCTTGTCCAGCAATGGCCGCAAGCGACGCTCGGCCTGTTCGGCGCTATCGGCGATCAACGAGCGTTGCCGTTCGTCCTTGATCACCGGCAACAAATGGCTGATCAACGCACTGGCATGACGAGCATCCCACTGCAACGTGCGCTCAAGACCCGGATGATCGAAACCGGCCAGTGCCAGATCCATCTCGCCGCAAAGACGACCAAACCCGGCCACCACGTCCTGGCCCAGATGATCGAGATCGGTCAGCGGCTGGCCTTCGATGTAATCGAGCAGGCGCACGTGGACTGTTTCACCGCCCGCTTCCAGCGACAGCAGGTCCTGACCATTGTTGGCCGCAATCACCCCAGGCACGGGCACATCGGAGTGCTCAGCCAGATATCGGAGCCCGGCGTGCTGCGCTTGCAGTTCCACCAGGGCGTAATCGCCGCGGCAGATCTTCAGCACAAAGCGCCCGCGGGCAGTGTCGACGCGGTAATTGAGGTCCTGCTGGCTGCCAAGCGCCTGCAACGTGCCGCTGAGCCCGTAATGTTCTGCCAGCCATTGCAGCGCCTGCCCTGGGGAGACCTGCGGGCTGGGCAAACTGGCGCGATGAATCAACGTGGCGAGCGGCATGAAACGACCCCTGAAATTTTATTAGGCGCCTATATCGCCATTGCTTCAAAGGATGCGCAACCCCTAACCGTCTTCGCACGGGTTGCCGCTATTTACATTCGAACACTCGCGCCCTCCGGCACTTTGCGCAAGAATGTCGGCTATTCACACTTATCTCTGGAAATCCTCATGAATGTAATCACCACCGATCTGCCCGGTGTTCTGATCATTGAACCCAAGGTTTTTGGTGACGAGCGCGGTTTCTTCTACGAGAGTTTCAATGCCAAGGCGTTCCAGGACGCGACCGGCCTGGATACGCAGTTCGTGCAGGACAACCATTCGCGCTCGCAAAAAGGCGTATTGCGTGGCCTGCATTACCAACTCGAAAACACTCAGGGCAAACTGGTCCGCGTGACTGCCGGCGAAGTGCTCGATGTGGCCGTGGACATTCGTCGCAGCTCGCCGCATTTCGGCAAATGGGTGGCGGTGCGCCTGTCGGCGCAAAACCACCGTCAACTGTGGGTACCGGAAGGTTTCGCCCACGGTTTCGTGGTACTGAGCGAATTCGCTGAATTCCTCTACAAGACCACTGATTACTACACGCCGTCGGCCGAGCGCGCCATTCGCTGGGACGATCCGGATCTGGGTATCGACTGGCAACTGGACGACGCACCGAAGCTGTCCGCCAAAGATCAGGCTGCTGCGCTGTTCAAGGACGCTGACGTCTTCGCCTGAGCCTAGGCATAATGCGCCTGTCCCTACAGGCGCATGCTTATGAAACCATCCCTTCCTCGCAGGCCTCGCTGGCGCAGTCTCGCCCTGCTGGCCCTGTGTCTGGCGCCGCTGCTATGGCCGCTGGAACATCTGGCCGAGCGCTATTACCGCAGCGAACTGGCCGGGCAGAATCGCCAGACCCTCGACCTCTACGTTGCCAACCTGCTGGGCACCCTGCACCGCTACGAGGTGCTGCCACAGATCCTTGGCGACCTGCCGGCCCTGCGTGCAGTACTCGGCGCGCCAGACGACGGCGTCACCCAAGGCAACGCCAATCGCCTGCTGAAGAACATCGCCGCGCAGACCGGCGCCGAAGTCATGTACCTGATGGACACCAGCGGGCAAACGCTGGCCGCATCGAACTGGGACAAACACGACAGTTTCGTCGGCCGTAACTTCTCTTTCCGTCCGTACTTCAGTGAGGCCATGGCCGGACGCCTCGGGCGCTTTTTCGGGCTCGGCACCACATCGGCCAAACGCGGTTACTTCTTCGCCGCCGCCGTGCGCAATGGCGAAAAGATCATTGGCGTGCTGGTGATCAAGGTCGACCTCGACCACACCGAAAGCCTGTGGGGTAAAACGCCGGAACAACTGCTGGTGACCGACCACAACGGTGTGGTCATTCTCACCTCGCGCCCGGAATGGCGCTTTCGCTCGACCCGTGTGTTAAGCGCTAGCGAACGCTCGGCCATCACCGCGATCCAGCCTTATCCAACCCGCGAACCACGGCCACTGAAACTCAGCCCCACTGCGTGGCTGATCCAGACCCACGACATCGCCGAGACCGGCTGGAGCGTCAGCATCCTCGCCCCGCGCACTCTGATCGATCGCCCGGTGCGCACGGTGGTCGCCATTGGCGGCGCGGCGTTGCTGGTGGTGATGCTGTTACTCGGCCTGATGATGCAGCGCCGTCGCCATTATCTGGAACGCATCGCGTTTGAAGCCAAAGCGCGCCGCGAACTGGAAGGCCGGGTTGCCGAACGCACCAGCGATCTTGAAGGCCTCAACCGCCGCCTGAAACAGGAAGTGCTGGAGCGCGAGCAGGCTCAGCAAGAACTCGTCCGCGCTCAGGATGATCTGGTTCAGGCCGGCAAACTGTCGGCTCTGGGGACCATGTCCGCGAGCATCAGCCACGAACTCAATCAGCCGCTGGCCGCGATCCGCAGTTACGCCGAGAACGCCGAAGTATTGCTCGATCATCAGCGCACCGACGATGCGCGCGGCAATCTCAAGTTGATCAGCGAACTCACCGGGCGCATGGCCTCGATCATCGCGCACCTGCGTGCCTTCGCCCGCCGCGATCGCCACGCCCCGGAAAGCGTCGCCTTGCAACCGGCACTGGACGATGCCCTGGCGCTGCTGGCCAAACGTCGGCGCAGCATGGAAGTCGAGCTGATTCGCGACCTGCCTGCCGCCACGCTGTGGGTCGAAGCTGGCGAAACCCGCCTGCGTCAGGTGCTCGGCAATCTGCTGGCCAATGCCCTCGACGCGCTCACCGAGAAAGGCCCGCCGCGCAAACTCTGGCTGAGTGCCGAATCCACCGCCGAGGGCGTCTATCTGTACATTCGCGACAACGGCCCGGGGTTCTGCATGGAAGCCCTCGGCCGCGCCAGCGAGCCCTTTTACACCACCAAGACGCGCACGCAAGGCCTTGGTCTGGGGCTGGCCATTTGTGAAACCCTGATGCGCGCCTTCGGGGGAGAACTGTCGTTCGCCAACCACAAGCAAGGCGGCGCCCTGATTACCCTGCGGCTGCGCGCCGGTGCTCCCGGGGTCAGTTTGCAACCGTCCGAGGATCGAAGTGCATGACCATCGACAATCGCATTCAGGTGGTGTTGATCGACGACGATCCGCATCTGCGTCAGGCCCTCGGCCAGACACTGGATCTGGCCGGCCTGAAAATATTGCCGCTCTCCGAGGCCAAGGGTCTGGCCGCACAACTTGAGCGTGACTGGCCAGGTGTAGTGGTCAGCGACATCCGCATGCCGGGCATGGATGGCCTGGAGTTGCTGAGTGAGTTGCATGCCCAGGATCCCGAGTTACCGGTGCTGCTGATCACCGGCCACGGCGACGTGCCGCTGGCGGTGCAGGCCATGCGTGCCGGCGCTTATGACTTTCTCGAAAAACCCTTCGCCAGCGATGCACTGCTCGACAGCGTGCGTCGTGCGCTGGCCCTGCGTCGGTTGGTTTTGGATAACCGCAGCCTGCGTCTGGCCTTGAGTGACCGCAATGAACTGAGCGCGCGGCTGGTCGGCCATTCGACACCGATGCTGCGCCTGCGCGAACAGATCGGCGCGCTGGCCGCAACCAAGGCCGATGTGCTGATCCTGGGTGAGACCGGCGCAGGCAAAGAAGTGGTCGCCCGCGCGTTGCACGACTTATCCAGTCGCCGTAACGGTCCGTTTGTGGCGATCAACGCCGGTGCACTGGCCGAGTCAGTGGTGGAAAGCGAGCTGTTCGGCCATGAGCCCGGTGCGTTCACCGGCGCGCAGAAACGCCGGATCGGCAAATTCGAATTTGCCAATGGCGGCACATTGTTTCTCGATGAAATCGAAAGCATGAGCATGGACGTGCAGGTGAAATTGCTGCGCATGCTGCAGGAGCGCGTGGTCGAACGGCTGGGCGGCAATCAACTGATCCCGCTGGACATTCGTGTCATCGCCGCGACCAAGGAAGACCTGCGCCAGGCCGCCGATCAGGGGCGTTTCCGCGCCGACTTGTATTACCGTCTCAACGTCGCGCCACTGCGCATTCCGCCGCTGCGTGAACGCGGCGAAGATGCGCTGATGCTATTCCAGCATTACGCCGACGAAGCCAGTGCCCGCCACGGTTTGCCGCCCCACGAGCTGCAACCGGCACAACGCGCACTGCTGTTGCGCCACGCCTGGCCAGGCAATGTGCGCGAATTGCAAAACGCCGCCGAGCGCTTCGCTCTTGGCCTGGAATTGGCGCTGGATAACAGTGGCGTCGAAGGCAGCGGCGGCAGCTCCGTCGAGGTCATCAACGGCGGGCTCAGCGAGCAAGTCGAACATTTCGAAAAATCGCTGATCGCCGCAGAGCTGGCGCGCTCGCACAGCTCGGTGCGCAGCCTCGCCGAAGCCCTGGGCATCCCGCGCAAGACCCTGCACGACAAACTGCGCAAGCATGGCTTGAACTTCGGCGACAACAGCCATGGCGAGGAAAACGAATGAGCACTGACAGTCGCTATCTGGAGTCCGTCCTGCATCACGATATCCCCCTGACCCGAGACATGGGCCTCAAGGTGCTCGACTGGCGTGAGCAACAGCTTAGCCTGCACTTGCCGCTGGATCGCAACGTCAATCACAAGAGCACCATGTTCGGCGGCAGTCTTTACTGCGGCGCGGTGCTCGCTGGTTGGGGCTGGCTGCATTTGCGCCTGAAGGAAGAAGGGATCGAGGACGGGCACATCGTGATTCAGGAGGGCCAGATCAGTTACCCGCTGCCAGTTACTGGCGATGCCACAGCGATTTGCCCGGTGCCTGATGCGAAGGTCTGGAAGAAATTTCTGGCGATGTATCAGCGTTATGGACGGGCGCGATTGACGCTACACACGCACATCGTCAATCAGGGCAGCGAAGAAGACGCCGTGACATTTACCGGGCAATACGTTTTGCACCGTTGAAGATCAACAGCCCCCTCACCCTAGCCCTCTCCCCGAGGGAGAGGGAACGGATTGGGGGATGCTTCAGAAATGCATCGACCTGAAAGCGCTTTGCTGAATCCATAATCGACTCGATCTTTCAGGTCGATGCATGACGCAAGACAACTCGATCAGCGCCCTCTCCTGGAGGAGAGGGCTGGGGTGAGGGGGATTACGGATCAGCCCACTTAACCCCTAGCCAACTCCAACAATCTGGAACGCCAGGCCGCCTTCGCCGGCAGCGCCAAAAAGAACTCGTTCAACAGCGATTCCCGCGCTGGATAACAGAACGCTTCCCCGCGCAGATCCAGCACCTCACCACCCGCCCCTTCCAGCACACCCTGCGCCGCCGCCGTGTCCCACTGCGAAGTCGGCGCCAGTCGCGGATAGCAATCCGCCGCCCCCTCAGCCAACAGGCAAAACTTCAACGAACTGCCGATATTGGCCAATTGCAGTTCACCCAGACTCGCACTCAACCCGGCCAGCAAGCGCTCCTGTTCAGGACTGGAGTGGCGACGGCTGGCGACAACGGTGAACGCTTCGCCCGGCCCCGGTACATCACGCACCTGAATCGCAATCGGCGTGCCGCCCTGGTCGCAACGCCAGGCGCCGAGCCCGGCGCCTCCGACGTAGTAACGACCGTTGGTCGGCATCGACACCACACCGAACACCACCCGACCGTTTTCAATCAGCGCGATGTTAACGGTGAACTCTTCACTGCCGCTGATGAACTCCTTGGTGCCGTCCAGCGGGTCCACCAGCCACCAGCGCTGCCAACCGGCGCGTACGCTTTGCGCAATGTTGGCGTCCTCTTCGGACAACACTGGAATGCTCGGATCCAACGCCGTCAGCCCGGCGACGATCAGATGATGTGCAGCCAGATCCGCTGCCGTCACCGGCGAGTCATCGGACTTGGCCATCACTTCAACGCCCGCACGCCAGAACGGCAAAATGGCTTCGCCCGCCTGCAAGGCCAGCTCGACCACTGGCGCCATCAACGGATGGGGATACATCATCGACATCTCACTCATGACTGAAAGAATCCGCGTTGCGTCAGCAAGTCACGGGTCAGGTACAACGCCGCCAGCGCCCGCCCTTCGGAGAATTGCGGATTCTGCGCCAGCGCCGATAAATCACGCAGGTTGACCTTGTCGACCCGCATCGGCTCAGGCTCGTCACCCTCCAGCCGCTCTTCGTACAGATCAGTGGCCAGCACCACCTGGATCTTCTGGCTCATGTAACCGGGCGACAGCGACAGCTCGGTCAGATGCTCCAGTTGTCGGGCACCGAAACCGGCTTCTTCCTTGAGCTCACGCTCAGCCGCCGCCAATACATCCTCGCCCGGCTCGATCAAACCTTTGGGCAAGGACAATTCATATTGATCAGTGCCGCCGCAATATTCCTCGACCAGCACCGCGTGCTCGCTGTCCAGCATCGCCACAATCATCACCGCGCCATAGCCCGCACCTTTGCCGACCAAACGCTCGTATGTGCGCTCCACGCCATTGGAGAACCGCAGTTTGAGTTCTTCAACGCAGAACAGGCGACTGGTGGCGACGATCTCGCGGGCGAGTACGGTGGGTTTCTGGCGCATGCAAAGCTCCTTGGCGTGAACGCGCTACTATAACGCGGCTTTCCCGATTGTTTATGTCGGATATCTTTCTACTGTTCGAGACGTTGCCATGCCTTCATTACCGTGGTCCGCCATCGATACCGTTCTGCTCGACATGGACGGCACGCTGCTGGATCTGCACTTCGACAACCACTTCTGGCTGGAACACCTGCCCCAGCGCTACGCGGAACTGCACGGGGTCAGCCGAGCCATGGCGGAGATGGAATTGCAGCCGCTGTTTGAGCGCCACGCCGGCCAGTTGCAGTGGTACTGCCTGGATTTCTGGAGTGCCGAACTGAAGCTGTCGGTGCGCGAACTGAAACAGGAAACCGCCCATCTGATCGCCCTGCGACCGGATGCCGATACGTTTCTGGAGGCGATCAAACGGGCAGGAAAACGGGTGATCATGATCACCAATGCCCATCGTGATTCACTGTCGCTGAAACTTGAACGGATTGAACTGGCACCGTATTTCGAACGGCTGATCAGCTCGCACGATTATGGTTATCCCAAGGAGAACCCGCAGTTCTGGGATGCCTTGCAGGCAGACATCGGCTTTGATCCGGCGCGTAGCCTGTTCATCGACGACACCTTGCCGATTCTGCGCAGTGCGCGGGATTTTGGCGTGGCGCATTTGCTGGCGGTGAAAGAGCCGGACAGCCGCAAGGGGCCGAAGGACACGGCTGAGTTTGCGGCCGTCGAGGATTACCGCCATCTGATCGCTGGTCTTTGAACTTTGCAGGAGCTGCCGAAGGCTGCGATCTTTTGATCTTGTTTGGAAAAATCAAAATCAAAAGATCGCAGCCTGCGGCAGCTCCTACAGGGCTTGCGGGTTATTCAGGGATACGCAGTGTCTGGCCTGGGTAGATTTTGTTGACGTCCTTGAGCATCGGTTTGTTGGCGTCGAAGATTTTTTGATACTTGTTGGCGTCACCGTACACACGCAGAGAAATCGCGCTGAGGGTGTCGCCCGACTTGACCACAACAAACTGTGCAGCCGTCACAACCGGTCCGCTCACCGTAATCTGATCATCCACGCTGCCAACCCCGGCAATGTTGCCCACAGCCAGCAAAATCTTCTCTTTCTCTTCCTGACTCGCGACTTCACCGGTAACGGTCACTTTGTCGCCGTCCACCGTTGCCTGCACATTCGGATTGCCCAGGCCGACCTTGCTGATGTGTTCCTTCAACTGCTCACTGGCATTGGCGTTACCCGGGGTCAGCAGATCGAGCAGCTTTTCACCGGCTTCTTTTACAAAACTTAAAAGACTCATCGTGGTTCTCTCCATGGAATAAAGGGTCAGTCGTCCAAGCCTAGACCACCGCAGACAAACCCGGTTCCAAGCCGACCAATGACCCTGCCGGCACGGCCGAGTTAGAATCGCCCACCCCGCCAATCCCCGGAGCGAAGATGGACATCAAGCAGCTGAAATTCCTCATCGCCCTCGACGAAACCCGCCACTTCGGCCAGGCCGCCGCGCGTTGCCACATCACCCAGCCAACCCTGTCGATGCGCCTGCGTAACCTCGAAGAAGAACTCGATCTGCCACTGGTCAACCGTGGCCAGCGCTTCGAAGGCTTCACCGCACCGGGCGAGCGGGTGCTGGCGTGGGCACGCTCGGTGATGGCGGCTTACGACGGGTTGCATGCAGAAGCGGCAGCCTGTCGCGGCAACCTGATCGGCACGCTGCGACTGGGCGTGGTGCCCCTGTCGAGTTTCGATCCACTGCCGTTGATGCAACGCCTGCACAGCGCCCACCCGAATTTGCGCTTTGAAATGTCGGCGCTGAGTTCCGAACAGATCCTCGAACATTTGGCGAACAACCGCATCGATCTCGGCGTGTCCTACCTGGATCGTCTGGATAACGAGCGCTTCGAATCCCTCGCCTTCAATGAAACCCGCATGGGCCTGCTCTACGACCAGCGCACTTTCACGTTTGGCGACACACCGTTGAGCTGGCAATCGCTGATCGAACTGCCGCTGGGCATGCTCACCAGCGGCATGCACTTTCGCCAGTCCATCGACCACAACTTCCACAGCCGCGGCCTGACGCCGCAACCCTTGCTGCAAACCGATGCCGTCCATCAATTGTTACAAGCCGTGCACGGCGGTTTTTGCTGCGCGATCATGCCGCTCGACGGTGGCCTGGAAAAGCTCACCGATCACCTGCGCCTGCAACCCATCGAAAACGCTCAAACCCTCGCCCCGCTGGGCCTGATCATGCGTCGCGGAGCGCCACGCTCGGCGCTGGCCGAGGCCTGTTTCGCGCTGTATCAGCAATCGCCAGGCGACGCTTGATCGACGGCATCTATCGATAGATCGACAGTAGCAATTAGACGCGACAAGTTGCCGCGCCTAGTCTTAACGTTGATCAAACCGTCGGTGATGCCATGAACGCCAAGCGCCCAGCCTGCGCGGCGCCTGCACTTGAAACGCCCGCGCCTGCCGCCAGTCAGACCTACAGTTACAGCGATTTGCCCCGCGAGGAATCGGCCAGCACCGCGCTGGCCGAAGAAGTCGCGTTGGCGATCGCGTACAACGGCATCAGCCAAGCAGTGATGCTGGTGACACCGACCGACCTTGAAGACTTCATCGTCGGCTTCAGCCTCGGCAGCGGCATCATCGAAGACGCGACAGACATCTACGACCTGCAACTGACCGGCGCCGGGTCTGCGCAATACGCGCAAGTGACCATCGCCAACCGCGCATTCTGGAACCTCAAGCAACAGCGCCGGCAACTGGCGGGCACCAGTGGTTGCGGACTGTGCGGCGTTGAAGCCGTTGAGCAGGCGCTGCCCGATCTCCAGGTTTTGGCCGGCGCGCCGTTGCCGCCGATTGAATGGCTGGACGGTTTGCGCCAGCGCATCGGCGCGTTTCAACCTTTAGGTCAGCACTGCGGCGCGGTGCACGCGGCGGTGTTCATGAATGCCAGCGGCGAATTGCTGCTTGGGCGCGAAGACATCGGCCGACACAACGCCCTCGACAAACTGATCGGCGGCCTCATCCGGCAAAAGATATCCACAGCAGGCGGACTGGCGATTGTCACCAGCCGTTGCAGCCTCGAATTGATCCAGAAAGTCTTGCGTGCCGGCATCCAGACCCTGGTCAGCCTGTCCGCACCTACCGGCCTTGCCGTGCAATGGGCCCGTCGACACAACCTCAATCTCATCCACCTGCCGCAGAAAAGTGCGCCGCGGGTGTACAGCCCCGCGATGGAGAATCAAGCGTGAGCCAACATCATCAAGCCGACCAGAAACCTGTCCCGCGTTACAAGCCTTACAAAGGTGCCGCCGGCGGCTGGGGTGCTCTGATCAGTGTGGCTCAGGCCTGGTTGACCAGCGACAACGCCCTGAAAAACCTGCGCATGATGCTCAAGACCAACCAGAACGGCGGATTCGACTGCCCGGGCTGCGCGTGGGGAGATTCGCCGGAAAGCGGCATGGTCAAGTTCTGCGAGAACGGCGCGAAAGCGGTGAACTGGGAAGCGACCAAGCGTCGCGTCGATGCCAAGTTCTTCGCCAAGCACAGCGTCACTTCGTTGCTGGAGCAGAGCGACTACTGGCTAGAATATCAGGGTCGTCTGACCGAGCCGATGGTTTACGACGCCGAAACCGATCGCTACAAACCGATTACCTGGGACGACGCCTACGCGCTGATCGCCAAACACCTGCAAAGTCTGCCGAGCCCGGATCTGGCCGAGTTCTACACCTCGGGTCGCGCCAGCAACGAGGCGGCGTACCTGTATCAGCTGTTCGTGCGCGCTTACGGCACCAACAACTTTCCTGACTGCTCGAACATGTGCCACGAGGCCAGCGGTGTGGCGTTGGCGCAAAGTGTCGGCGTCGGCAAAGGCACCGTGACCTTCGACGATTTCGAACATGCCGATGCGATTTTCGTTTGGGGCCAGAACCCGGGCACCAACCACCCGCGCATGCTCGAACCACTGCGTGAAGCGGTGAAACGCGGCGCGCAAGTGGTGTGCATCAACCCGTTGAAAGAGCGTGGCCTGGAACGTTTCCAGCACCCGCAGCACCCGATTGAAATGCTCACCAACGGCGACAAGCCGACCAACACTGCGTATTTCCGTCCAGCCCTCGGTGGCGACATGGCGCTGCTGCGCGGCATGGCCAAGTTTCTCCTGCAGTGGGAGCGCGACGCGCAGAAGGCCGGCGAACCTGCCGTGTTCGATCACGACTTCCTCAATGCCCACAGCGCCAACGTGCTGGAGTATCTCGGTGTGGTCGATGACACACCGTGGGAGCAGATCGTCGCGCAATCGGGCCTGACCCTGGTCGAGATCGAACAAGCCGCACGCATGTACGCCAAAGGCAAGAACGTGATCATGTGCTGGGCGATGGGCATCACCCAGCATCGGCATTCGGTGCCGACCATTCAGGAAATCGCCAACCTGATGCTGCTGCGCGGCAATATCGGCAAACCGGGTGCAGGTCTGTGCCCGGTGCGCGGTCACAGTAACGTACAGGGCGACCGCACGATGGGCATCAACGAGCGTCCGCCGGTGGCGTTCCTCGATTCGCTGGAGCGCCGCTTCCAGTTCAAAGTGCCGCGTCATAATGGCCATAACGTGGTCGAGGCGATCCATGCGATGGCCGAGGGACGCGCCAAAGTCTTTATCGGTCTGGGCGGCAACTTCGCCCAAGCCACGCCGGACAGCCCGCGTACGTTCGAAGCCCTGAGCAATTGCGACCTGACCGTGCAGATCAGCACCAAACTCAACCGCAGCCACCTGGCCCACGGTAAAGACGCGCTGATCCTGCCGTGCCTCGGTCGCACCGACATCGACATCCAGACCGAAGGCCCACAAGCGGTCACCGTCGAGGACTCGTTCAGCATGGTTCACGCCTCCAATGGTCAGTTGCAGCCACTGTCGAACCAGATGCGTTCGGAGCCGTCGATCATCGCCGGCATCGCTGCCGCCACTTTGGGCAGCAAACCGGTGGACTGGAACTGGCTGGTGGCCGATTACGGACGCATTCGCGAACTGATCGCCGACACCATTCCGAATTTCAAAGAGTTCAACGAGAAGATCAAAAACCCGGGCGGTTTCTACCTCGGCAACAGCGCCGGCGCACGCAAGTGGAACACGCCGTCGGGCCGGGCCAACTTCCGCGCGAACATGTTGCCCAAGGATCTGGTGCACGAACGCACCCGCGCGACCGGACAACTGCCGGATCTGATCCTGCAATCGATGCGTTCCCACGATCAGTACAACACGACGATTTATGGTCTCGACGACCGTTATCGCGGGGTCAAGGGACAGCGTGACGTGTTGTTCGCCAATGAGGCCGACATCATTCGTCTGGGCTTCCGTCCGGGGCAGAAGGCTGACATTGTTTCGATATGGGACGATGGTCGTGAGCGTCGGGTGAAGGGCTTCACCTTGCTGGCGTTTGATATTCCAGCGGGCCAAGCGGCGGCTTATTACCCGGAAGTGAATCCGTTGGTGCCGCTGGAGAGCACTGGGGATGGCAGCCATACGCCAACGTCGAAGTTCATTGCGATTCGGCTGGAAGCGGCGAGTGAAACCGGGTTGATCATGGCCAAGTCGGCTTAACTCGGTGTCAGTCCGATTGCCATCGCGAGCAGGCTCACTCCTACAGTTGATCGTGTTTTACCTGTAGGAACGCGGTCACTGTAAGAGTGAGCCTGCTCGCGATAGCGGTTTTAGATGCAACGAACTTCTCTGCATTTGTCTCTTTTCAACGCCCACAAAAAAGGCCGTTTTTTCACAAAAACGGCCTGTCCGAAGTAGCTAAAGACCGGCGAAAAACGGTTAAGTTCCGCTGATAAAACAGCAACTTGCAAAATTGTATACAAGTCGTGTTATTCGTCGGATTTCGATTGTCACGCTTGTTACACAGCCTCAGGATCGGCGCCGTCATCCCTTTGAGGCTCATCTATGAAGTTCTCCTCGATTCTCTTGTTGTCCCTTGGCCTGGTCAGTGGTTTTGCTTCCGCAGGCGGCACCACCGAAGCAGGTGTGGGCGGCGCATTGGGCGGGGTTCTTGGCTCGGTCGTCGGTCAGTCCTTAGGCGGCAATACAGGTTCCACCATCGGCGCAGCCTTGGGCGGCGCGGGTGGTAGTGCGGTCGGCGCCGACAAACGCAGCCGTGGCGAAGCCGCCATCGGTGGTGCGTTGGGCGCGGCCGGCGGTAACGTGGTTGGCCGCAGCATGGGCGGCACCACCGGCAGCCTGATCGGCTCCGCCGCAGGTGGCGGCGCCGGTGGCGCGCTGGGTAACTACATGGGCAACAAGAGCGATGACGACGATCGTCATTACGATCGCGGTCGTGACCGTCGCTACTATCGCGATGATCACCGTGGTCGCGGTCATGCCTATGGCCACCGCAAGCACCACAAGTACTATCGCCATCACTAAGGCGAGTGCTTGAATAAAAATCGCAGCCCGAGGGCTGCGATTTTTTTTGTTTTTTTCAAACCACCAGGCGTTCCAGCGCCTCGCGTAACCTGACAGGGATCGGCACCGGCTGATTGCTTGCCCGATCAACGAATACATGCACGAAGCGCCCGGCCGCACAGGCCTCGTTTTCACCGACCTTGAACACCGCCAATTCGTATTGCACCGAACTGTTGCCCAGCTTGCCGACCCGCAGACCGATCTCGATCAGATCCGGAAAGGCGATCGAGGCGAAGTAGTCACAGGCCGAACTGACCACGAAACCCACCACGTCGCCGTCATGAATATCCAGACCACCGACCTGAATCAGGTAAGTGTTCACGGCCGTGTCGAAGAAGCTGTAATAGGTAACGTTGTTGACGTGACCGTAGGCGTCGTTGTCGTGCCAGCGCGTGGTGATGGGCTGGAAGTGTGGGTAGTCGGTGCGCTGAGGGGTGGACATGGCTGGGCTGGTTCTCCTGTTTTTCAGTGAGGGCGCTTGCCCTCACCCTAGCCCTCTCCCAGAGGTGAGGGGACTGACCGAGGTGTTCTCTCGAAATACACCGACCTGATCCTCCGAGTCGGACTCAAATGTTGAAACCTACGCAGATCGGCTCCCTTTCCCCTCGCCCCCTTTGGGGGCGGTCCGACGTTTCGGGAGGGCTGGGGTGGGGGGATCGATTCTGGCGGCGACATCACATTTGAGCAAACCCCTTCCCTTGCGCCGCCAACTCACCAATCAACCGCGCCGGTTTCCACTGATCGCCCTGTCGCGTCTCCAGCGCCAGCAAGCGCTGATGAATATCCACCAGCCCTTGCTGATCCGCCCAGGCCATCGGCCCGCCCTTGTCCGCCGGGAAGCCGTAGCCGTTCAGGTATACCAGGTCAATGTCATGCGCAGACTCGGCAATGCCTTCCTGGAGGATCTTCGCGCCTTCGTTGACCAATGCCAGCAGGGAGCGCTCGAGAATCTCCTCCGCACCGATCTCACGACGCTGGAAGCCCAACCCTTCGCTGACCTGCAACACCAGCGCATCGACCTCAGGATCATGCTCGGCCTGACGGCTGCCGGGCTCGTAATGGTAATAACCGTTACCAGACTTTTGCCCAAAACGGCCCATTTCGCACAGACGGTTATCCACCTGCACCTCTGGCGCATTCTGGCCCTTGCCGGCCAGTTCGCGCGCGCGCCATTCCAGATCGATGCCGACCACGTCGTACATGCGGAACGGCCCCATGGCGAAACCGAACCCCTGCAACGCCGCATCGACCTGCTGTGGATAAGCGCCTTCAAGCAACATCTTGCGCGCCTCCAGCACATACGGATGCAGCATGCGGTTGCCGATAAAGCCGTGGCAGTTGCCGGATACCACGCTGACTTTGCCCATGCGTTTGCCCAGCGCCAGCGCCGCTTCCAGCGCGGCCGGTGAAGTCTGAGCACCCCGGACGATTTCCAGCAGTTTCATGATGTGCGCCGGGCTGAAGAAATGCAGGCCGAGCACCTGAGTCGGGCGCTTTGTCGCCGCGGCAATCGCATCGATATCCAGTGCTGAGGTATTGCTCGCCAACAGCGCTTCAGGCTTCAACAAACCATCCAGTTCGCGGAAGATTTTCTGCTTGAGCTCAAGATTCTCGTACACCGCTTCGATCACCAGATCGACATTACGAATCGCCGCGTAATCCGCCGCCGCACTGACCCGGGCAACGCGCGCATCAGCCTCGGCCTGATCAATCCGCCCCTGCCGCACGTTGTGTGCATAGGTGTCGGCGACAGTCGCGAGTGCCTGTTCAAGCATCTGTGGGTTGTTATCTACCCACTGCACCGTCACGCCGGCATTGGCCAGGCACATGACAATGCCACGGCCCATGGTGCCCGCACCGATCACGGCAGCCTGCTGAATATCGAAAGATGTCTGGCTCATGTTGTTCTCTTGTTGGCGATCCGAAGACAGATCCCAACCATAGTCAGCCCGCCATGGTTTTTGAAGTTTATTACCGTGATGATCGACATTCAGCGGATGGATGGAGCCCCCGCCTTGATGACACTTGACGTAGGAGCTGCCGAAGGCTGCGATCTTTTGATGCTGATTTTTTCAAGAGCAAAAGATCGCAGCCTTCGGCAGCTCCTACAGCGATCAGAGGTGCTCTTGCGCCCAGCTGCGGACTTCGGCGTAGGGATATTCCTCCAAGGCAGCAAACCCGGGAATAGCGCGCGCCTTGAGCTTGGTGAACAAAGGCACGCTGATGCCGCACAAGAACCGCGTCAGCCGCTCCGCCGTCGGGATGACCCCGGTGTGCTGCTCATGCCTGTGGATAAAATCGCCACACAACGCCGCAAAGTTTTTATCCACAAGCGCTGGCAACTCCGGTGGTGCCGGCAACCGCGCAACCTGCCCGTGACACACCGAACAATGCCCACACTGTTCGGGCGCATTGTGATCACCAAAATACTCCGCCAGGCGATAACCCAGGCAGCGTTCGCTGGCGAACACTTCAAGCATCGCGTGGATGCGCGCCACTTCGGCCCGCTCATGTCGGGTGAAATAGTCATGCAGCTCAGCGCTCAGGGCATCGCTGTCAAAGTCACTATTGAGCAGGCTGTAGACCTCAGTCATCTGCTTGCTTTCAAGCTCGACCCAACCCTTCTCCTGAAAGTAATCCAGCGCCGTCACCACCCGGTTGCGCTCCGCCGAATACTGCGCGTACATCGCGTCGAAATTCACCGTGGCCCAGGTGCGTGCGCGGCTTGAGGTCTGAATGATCGCCGCGACGAAAGCCCTGCGCTCGCCCTCGAATCGCTCAAGGATTGCCTCAGGCTCCAGCAGGTATTTGAAACGGTACTCGGCGTAATACGCATAGCGCGGCGCAATCAAGCCGTGCAGTTCCAGTTGCACCAGCAATGTCTTCAGCGGCAACGAACGAATATTGCTTTGATCCGCCAGCGGTCCGAGCAAGAACTCCCACTGCCCTTCCGGCACCGAGGCTTTCAATTCGTCGAGCACATAGCGAATGCCTTCGCGTTCCGGCGTGTCGCCGTAAACGAAGTTTTCCAGCACGTTGAGGCTGTCGCGATTGGCCAGCACCAGACAGTCCGACGGCTGCCCGTCACGCCCGGCGCGACCGATTTCCTGGCTGTAGTTTTCGATGGATTTGGGCAGGTCGAAGTGCACGACATTGCGGATGTCACTTTTGTCGATGCCCATGCCAAAAGCGATGGTCGCGACGATGCAATTGGATTGCCCGGCCATGAAGCGTTTCTGGATCGCTTCGCGTTTGTCGTGGGGAAGGCCTGCGTGATAAGCCTCGGCCTGAATGCCGTTGCGCTCGAGATGTTCGGCGATATGCTCTGCGGTTTTCTGCAAGGTCACGTAGACGATGCTTGGTTGCCCCGGCCGCTCGGTCATCCACTCGACCAGACGCCGACGCTTGTCCTGGCCACGTACCGGTTCCACCAGCAGATTGAGGTTGGGCCGATAGAAACCGGTGGTTACCACATCGTCAGGGGCGATGGCGAATTTGGCCTGCATGTCGGCGATCACTTTCGGCGTGGCGGTGGCCGTCAGCAGCAAGGTCTGCGGGATGTTGAACTGGCGCTGATAGTCCGGCAGTTTGAGGTAGTCGGGGCGGAAATTGTGGCCCCACTCCGAGATGCAATGCGCCTCGTCTACCACCAGCAACGAGATCGGTACTTGCTGCAGAAAGTTACGGAAGCGCTCGTTTTTCAAACGCTCGACAGAGATCATCAGGATCTTCAGCTCACCCGAACGGGCACGAGCCATGGCGTCATTGGCGTCTTCGCGGCTCTGTGCCGAATCGATGCTGCCCGCCGGGATTCCATGACGTTGCAGGAATGCCAACTGGTCCTGCATCAACGCCAGCAATGGCGAAACCACCAGCGTCAGGTGCGGCAGCAACAGCGCCGGCAATTGGTAGCAAATCGATTTTCCGGAACCTGTCGGAAAAATCGCCGCCGCCGAACGCCCGGCCAATACAGCGCTGATCGCGGCCTCTTGCCCAGGCCGAAACTGTGGATAACCAAAAACCTGTTCCAGGGTGTTGTGCATTCGCTGTCACTCCGTTGACTGCTGTAATGCCAACAGCCTAGCGGGCGATCGCAGCGAGTCGAGAAAAGGTCAGGGCCAAATCGATTCGCAATGATACAGCGGATCCACCAACCCTGGTGGCAGCGAGCCTGCTCGCAAAGAGGCCGGTCAACCCGACACAAGACTCACGGTTGCAGCACGGCCACCCGCAGTTGCTCGTCGAGCACGCGCTCATGCACATCCAGGCTTCTGCTCGCCCACAACGCATGCGCCGGACTGATATCGCCGGTAAATGCCGCCGACAACTGACGCAGATCGGCAACACTGCGCACCCGCGGACAAAATGGTTGCCCGTCACAGTCCTGACTGGCGTGGCGATAGGTCGCGAGCAAGCGATCCCACAGATTGTCGCGCACTTGCCGGATTGACTTGAGCTGAACGTGCGAGACGCCCAAACGTTGCTCAAGCCCGGACTCGTCCAGCGCTTCGCTTGCCAGCAAGGCTTTGCCGAACATCAACACTTCAGCGCGAGAGGCGGTGTCGAGATTCGTCTGGCTGGCGAGCGTTTCTGGCCAACCGGTGCGGTCGAGATGATTGAGCACCAGCACGTTGCCGGCTTCGGCCGCTAACGTCATGCGGCAACCACTGACCCACAGCAACACAATCGAGGCCATTCGTAGCCATTGCATACCTAATTCCCTTTAAGCGTGTATCGGACGTTTGGAAACGTCCCACAGATTCTGGCGCGCACCATACAGAGGTTTACTGCGAAGCGCCTGACAAACCCGTAGGAAATTTTTCGCGTAGGGGTTTTGCCTGAAAAAACCCCTGAATACGCGTAGGGCAAATGCCCGCACCACGGAAAAACCCCTACGAATTCTGTCCACTTCGGCGGTCTTGTTCGGCTGCGTAACGCTCTTCTATAGTGGCCGGCGCGGCTGAAATACCCTGCCGGCCCGAACGAGCCCTTTGCAAAGGCCCCGCCTCACCATGATCAACCGCTATCGCCCTCTCAAGACTTGCTACAGCGAAAACCCTGTATTGGTCATCGACACGCACGCCAGCCACGGAGACTTGCTCGATGCTGCAGACCAGCGTCTGCGCGCCGCCAGTGATTTGCTGGAAACGCTCTATTGTTTGTGTTTCAAACAATCTGACGTAAAAGACATACCCAACATCGTCAACGCACTTTATTTATTGATCAAAGATGGCTGCGACTTGCTCGAAGTTGCCAAACAAACACCATCCTGAGCGAGACAAACTTCAAAACTACAAACCCGGAAACAACACATCGCTTTATTTATTAACCTTATCAACACTAAGTTGCTGCTCTTACATTAACCAAGGGCAACACCATGACAGTTTTAACCATCTTTTTTTGTGGCACCGGCTCCAACAAGTTCGACAATAATCATGAGAACTTCTGGGACGGCGAGATCGTTTCGACCCTCGCTTCGAATCATACCGGCCACGAGTTTGCGGAGTTTATCGTGGTCGACGGCCCTGGCAGCGGCAACTTGCAAGCCGACGACCTGTTTACCAAAACCAAGGAATACGGCCTGACCGGCACCCTGTTTGGCACAGGCTGGGAGGAAAACGTAATGCACGCCATGAACATCATCAAAGGCAAGTGCGACTGGCAGCGCCAGCAACTGACCGAGGCGGAATACAACCGCCTGAAGGCTGCCGGTATTCCTATTGAAGATGTAGAGATCAAAGGTTCCTGGTTCTGGCGTAAATATAACTACGGCGACCGTAGCGTTACCCAGCAGAAGTTACAGGAACAAATCATCAAGACTTTCCGTAAAGACGGCATCATTCCGACAAAGGTTAATCTGGTCGGCTGGAGCCGCGGCGGCATTAGTTGCCATATGTTGGCCAACGCAATGTTCAAGGACAGCGCACTGAAAAACATCCCGGTAAACATTTTTGCCATTGATCCGGTACCGGGAATTGGCAACTTTCAGGATGAGCGGGTCAAGCTGGCCAGCAACGTCAAGGAATACGTTGGTTTCTACGCCCGCGACGAGCGCTCCAAAGGCTTCAGTTGCGTGATCCCGCAAACCGCCACGGGCACCAAAACCTCTGTCTATCCAATGGCCGGCCGTCACGCCACCCTGGCCGGCAATGCTACCGCCGGCGGCGGCGTACCGACCAACAGCAGCGACATGAAAGCGCTCGTCGATCCTGGCCGGATCGTCCGCCATCTCGCCGAAACATGTCTCAAGCGTTGGGGCGTGTCTCTGACGAAAACGCTTAACCTGAGCGATGCCGACCTGAAAACGCTCACCGCCAACGTTGTTCGTGATGAAGCGAAATACAAACTGATGCACAAACTTTCCTACACCTACTTTACCGAACTGGACAAGGGCGAGCGCTACGTTTCGCTGGGCAGCAAAGGCGTGCCGTTCTCGACGGTGAAAGGTGCGATTTACTCGCCGGCGACCGGGCTGGCGACGAGTGTGCTGGATATTTCGGCGTATGCGCATTTGCGTTGAAAGGTGTTGATCAGACGATAGCGACGTCCGGCAAAATCTTCGTCCGGTTCCTACAGGATAGAGTCTTTGTCGCCTATCGAGGCTTGAGGGTGTGAGCCTATAGTCGTGACTGTCGCTGACCAATCAGTGGCTCGGGCTTGGTCACCCGATTGGATCGTATATACGCATGCGCTGTATGCCGCGGGCACTTAATTGCCTGCAGTTTATGGTGACTGTGTTTGTGACACCCTCGGGTGTGTGCACGATCCTCACCGGTTGACCAACCCGAACACAGTCGCCTCCTGTCGCTTGGTCACGATGTGGTGGCTTCACTCAGAAGCAATTGAGGATCGAAAATGAAAACATGGAATCAATTCACCACCGATCGCTACCGCCCCCTCGAATCAAACCTCACCGACACAACGCCACTGATCATCGACTCAGAAGACAACCCGCAAGACATCCTCGAATGCACCGTCCAGCGCTTGCGTGCTTCAAGCGACCTGCTACGCACCCTCTACTGCCTCAACTTCAAACAAGCCGACGTCGAAGACATCCCCACATCACCCACGCTCTCTATCTGCTGACGCAGGATGGCTGCGATCTGCTGCAAGTTGCGCAGCAGCAAATGCTCAATTGGAAAGCCCCAGCCTAAAAACAATCTCAGCAGGTGCGCCCCAAATAACTAGCGCCTGCCTGACCAAAAAACATGGATGCTGGACACGCGGTGTCCAGCACAGGAGCTAAATTTTGCAAACTACTATTGATTGCGTACGATGGGAGCCATTGTTCAGTCAAGAGCTCGTCGTCATGACCACTGAAACCATCGATCACAGCACCCTGACGCACCTGATTCAAAACGGTTCGGTAAGCAGCACACATATCGTCGCCAAGCCGGGTGGCTGGTCGATTCAAATTCAGCAAGGAAGCAAAGAAAGTTCGCTCGCAGCACAGCGCAGCGGTCAAGTGCGTCTGTTCAAACGCCTTGAAACATTAGTGGCCTATTTGCAAGAACTGGGTATCACTCACTTCGATGTGGATGCATCCAGCTATGACCCGCTGCAAATGAAAACCTACGCACGTCCTGATCGCGCCGAAGCAATGAAGCAAGCTCATGAGGCGGCGGCGTATGACGAGTGGTTCAAGCGGCAGGTGCAAACCAGCATTGATGATCCAAGACCTAGCGTGAGCGATCAGGACGCTCGACGAATATTTGCTGCCAAGCGCGATGCCCTGCGTCAACGAGTGCGTTGATGAGGTTGGTCTGGCGCCAACAGGCGCTTGATGACCGAGACAGAATCATGGAGCACATCAGTGAGGACAACCCTGAAGCGGCGGCTGATCTCGACGATATGTTCGAATCAAAAGGGGAAGTCGCCCGACAGCGGCCGACCTTATACAGAAAGGGCATCGTTGAAGGCACAAGAGAAATCGTCGCAGCGTCCAACTACGTCATCGTCTACACAATCAAAGATAAATGTGTGGAGGTGCTGCGAATAATGCATGCCCGTCAGCAATGGCCATGACGGATCACGAAGATCAGAAAGGGCAAACCCAGTCTCTGGATCGACCAGACAAGTGCAATTATTCTGGCGTTACCACTACCCAAGTGAAGGAATAATAGCGTTATGGCTAGAAAAACTGCGGCTCTGCTTCCAAAACTTGCACATCTTCTGAACGATCTCGGTGAGCGCCTGAAACTAGCTCGACTCAGGCGCAGACTCACCGCGAAACAAGTCGCCGAGCGCGCCGGGATGTCTGTCATGACGCTGCGCTCCCTGGAATCCGGAGGCTCGGGTGTAACAATCGGAGCTACTTGTCAGTGATGCACGTTCTGGGTCTAGAGCAAGACATGATTCGATTGGGTGCAACAGATGAACCGGGTTATCGCCAGCAAGACGCAAGTCTTCTCTATTCAAAGAATCCCGCTAGCAAAGGTCCGGCGAGTAAACCAACGCACGGAGTACCAAAAGCAGGAAAAACTCCGACGTCACAAACAAATGTTGTCGAAGCCGCAAATGTTAGTGAAGAGCGTCTCAAGAACTTCCCACTGTACTCACTCACTGTCTTCGTTACTGAAGAAAACGCTAAAACAAGACGCATAACAGGAAAAACGCCCACAAAAAAGCCGCCCCAAAGGGCGGCTTTTTCATTCACACCAAACCAATCTTACAACTTCGGCCCAGCAGCCTTGATCGCGTCGCTCACTTCGAACTTCTTGAAGTTCTCGATGAACAGACCGGCCAATGCTTTGGCAGCCTCGTCGTACGCAGCCTTGTCAGCCCAGGTATTGCGTGGGTTGAGCAGGTTGGTTTCAACGCCCGGTACGGCCAGGGGCACGTCGAGGTTGATGGTGTCGAGGTGCTCGGTGGCAGCACCGATCAGCGCGCCGCTCTGGATCGCTGCGATCACCGCACGGGTGGTCGGGATGTTGAAGCGTTTGCCAACGCCGTAGCCGCCGCCAGTCCAGCCTGTGTTGACCAGGTAAACCTTGGAGCCGAAACCGCGGATGCGCTTGATCAGCAGCTCTGCGTATTCGCCAGCCGGGCGCGGGAAGAACGGTGCGCCGAAGCAGGTGGAGAAGGTCGACTTGATGCCGCTGCCCGAACCCATTTCAGTCGAGCCCACCAGAGCGGTGTAGCCGGACAGGAAGTGGTAGGCCGCTTGTTCTTCGTTGAGAATCGACACTGGCGGCAGGACGCCGGTCAGGTCGCAGGTCAGGAAGATCACCGCGTTTGGCTCGCCACCGAGGTTGTGCTCGGAACGCTTGGCAACGTGCTCCAGCGGGTAAGCGGCGCGGCTGTTCTGGGTCAGGCTGACATCGGCGTAGTCGGCGTGCTTGGCATCGTCGATAACGACGTTTTCCAGTACTGCACCGTGCTTGATGGCTTTCCAGATAACCGGCTCATTCTTCTCGGACAGATCGATGCACTTGGCATAGCAACCGCCTTCGATGTTGAACACCACGCCTTCGCCCCAGCCGTGTTCGTCGTCACCGATCAGGTAACGGCTTTCGTCGGCCGACAGGGTGGTTTTACCGGTGCCAGACAGACCGAAGAACAGGGTCACGTCGCCTTCTTCGCCGATGTTGGCAGCGCAGTGCATTGGCAGCACGTCAGCAGCCGGCAGCAGGAAGTTCTGCACGGAGAACATGGCTTTCTTCATTTCACCGGCGTAACGCATGCCAGCGATCAGCACTTTCTTCTGCGCGAAGTTGAGGATCACGCAACCGTCGGAGTTGGTGCCGTCACGCTCAGGCACGCACTCGAAGTTGGCGACATTGAGCACTTGCCACTCTTCACGGCCAGCCGGGTTGTACTGGGCCGGATTGATGAACAGGCAACGACCGAACAGATTCTGCCAGGCAGTCTGGGTGGTCATTTTCACGGCCAGGTAGTGATCTTCGGCCGCGCCTACATGCACGTGGGAAACGAAGTGCTCTTGCGCGTTGTTGAATGCTTCTACGCGGTCCCACAGGGCATCGAACTTGTCGGCCGGGAACTTGCGGTTGATCGGGCCCCAGGCGATAGCAGCCTGAGTGGAAGGCTCTTCAACGATGAAACGATCGACTGGCGAACGGCCGGTGCGATGACCGGTGCGGACTACCAGAGCGCCGGTATCGGCAAGCTCGCCCTCACCGCGATTCAGGGCTTCTTTTACCAGATCATCAACACTCAGATCGGTGTACACGGCGTTATTGGCTTGCGTCATGAGGTTCCCCGTCGGCCAGTGGCCGAGTGTGCTCCAAACGTTTTGTAGTAGAAAGTCGTGCACTACTACCGCGAAAAAAGTGGGCCGGATTATGCCAGAAAAGCCCAAAAAGAGTAGGGCCCTCCCGTCGTAACGGCGTAATTGCGCGTTTGAGCAGTGAATTTACCTGCGCTGAACCGTTTTAGTGCCGGGTATCGGATGGCGTGTCGACACCTGCACCGGCGAATAATTGAGCGATATCGGCTGCATCGAACAGGTATCGCTCGTTGCAGAACTGGCAATCGATCTCGACGGTGCCACCCTGTTCGGCAACCAAGGCTTGCGCATCTTCCAGACCCAGACTGACCAGCGCATTGCCCGAGCGTTCCCGCGAGCAACTGCAACGGAAGCGCAGATTCTGCACATCGAACAGACGCACCTGCTCTTCGTGGTAAAGGCGATGCAGGACGGTTTCGTTGTCCAGGCTGAGCAGTTCATCGGCAGTCAGCGTGCTGGCCAGTGCGGTGATGTGCTGCCAGCTGGCGGCGCGATCTTCTTCGTCCTTCAAACGGTCCGCCGGCAATTGCTGGAGCAGCAGACCACGGGCGCGACGGCCATCGGCGTAGAGCTTGAAGCGCGTGCCGACCTGCTGCGACATGACGAAATAATTGGTGAAACAGTCGGACAACGTTTCGCCGTCGAGATCGACAATGCCCTGGTAGCGCTGGCCAACCGTGGGGTCGATGGTCAAGGCCAGAACGCCGTTCGGCATAAGGTCGGCGAGGGTCGCGTCCGGCGCGATCTGATCCGCGTGATAACGCGCCAGACCACGGATGTCGCGCTCGCTGGAGCACTCGATCATCAGCATCGGGATCGGTCCTTCGGAACGCGCCTGCAGAATCAGCAGTCCGTCGAACTTCAGGGTGCCAACCAGCAAAGAGGCAGCCGCCATCAACTCGCCCAGCAATTGCGCAACCGGCTCCGGGTACGGGTGCTTGGCAAGAACCTCGGCGTAGCTGCGCTCAAGCGCCACCAGTTCGCCGCGAGTGTCGCTGTCATCGAAGATGAAGCGTTGAGTGAAATCGGTATCCGGTAGGTCGGTCATAGGTCTGGGTATCTGAATGTGGTGACAAAATGGTTACAAGACGTGAAAATTTGCGCTTCTCGGCACACTTTTTGGTGCTGACTGTTCAGCCATTGGAGGCATTTTATGAACAATCCGGGTTTGTTCCAATCAAGGTGGAACCTCGGCCGGCTGGTTCTGTGCAACGTAGTGCCATTAGCGCTACTGGCTTTCTGGTTATGGCCTACGGGCAACTCGCTGTGTGTGATTTTCGACGAGTGGCTGTTCCGCTCGCTCAATGCACCACTGGCCAGCAACCCCATATGGCTCCACATCTGGGCAATTGCAAGTCTGCGTCCGTTCGACATCGTCGTCGGCTTGATTCTGCTGACGCTGCTGATCAAGGGCGACTGGGTGTTCAAGGCGATTGATGTGCGCCGGGCTTTTTTCGGGTTTCTGTCGATTCTGTTGTTGATGGTGGTGATTCGCGCACTGTTTTCCAAATTCGCCGACTACATGGATTGGCAGCACAGCAGTCCGTCGATGGTGCTGGAAGGCGCCGTGCACATCAGCGATTACTTCCCGAATCTGGAAAAAACCTGGGAGCTGAAGGACCGTTCCGGCCAGAGCTTTCCCGGTGACCATGCTTCGGTGCTGCTGATCTGGGCACTGTTCATGGGCGTGTTCAGCCGCACAGTCGGACAGTTTTTGACCGTGTGGGGCCTGGCAGTGTTGTTCATGTTGCCGCGGCTGGTAGCGGGGGCGCACTGGGGTCAGGACGATTACATCGGTGGCGTGTTGCTGGCGGTGTGGGCGTTGGGCTGGGGTTATTACACGCCGTTTGCTTATCACGCCTCGAACTTCTGGCTGAAGGTGACGGCGCCGATCTTTGCGTTACTGGGCAAGTTGCCGCTGGTTGCGCGGATGAGTGTGGTGCGTAGCGCCTGATACCGAGCTGTCTTCGGCGAGGGCTGCGCCCTCGATTCGCGAGCAGGCTCGCTCCCACATTGGAATGCAATCTCCTGTGGGAGCGAGCCTGCTCGCGAAGAGGCCAGCACCAACAACGCGATTATTCGTCGTTACTGCTGCCGCGAAACTTGAATAAATCCCGCCGCTGCTTCTTGCTCGGCTTGCCATCGGTGCTCATACCCAAAGCGCCCGCCTTGCGCATCGCTGCAGCCGCCTCACGTTTGGCAACACTCTCAGCAGTCTCCGCGTACAACGTCTGCGCCTCCGGTGCGCCGCGGCGCACGATCGACAACGCCTCGACCTTCACCGTACGCACTTCGAACCCCATACGAATTTCGAACTCATCGCCAATACGTGGCTCTTTACCAGGCTTGCAGCGCTCGCCTCGACAATGCACCTTGCCACTCTCGATCGCCGCTTTGGCCAACGCGCGGGTTTTGTAAAAACGCGCAGCCCATAGCCACTTGTCGAGACGGACCTTGTCGTCCTCGTCGCTTTTTTGTGCCATTTGAATTCCTCGTTCGGCCAGTAGTCGGAACTGTACTACCGATTCTGTCGGGCGCAAGAACTCGGTCGTCCAGATAAACTGTGATCTTGGCCGGTTCATCGGCATGGAGTGATCGAGTGACAAAATTCCCATCTTCATTAACTTCACCCAAGGCCGGTTGCCAGGGCTGCCAGCAAAGCGAGCCGCTGGGCTTCGAGTTTTCCTTCGCCTACCAACCGATCGTCGATCTGCGCGATCAGTCGGTTTTTGCCCACGAGGCGCTCGTCCGTGGTGTGGCCGGTGAAGGCGCGTTCACCGTGTTGGATCAGGTTACAGAAGATAATCGCTACCGTTTCGACCAGCTCTGCCGGACCCGCGCCATCGAAGGCGCGGCTAATCTAAATATGCCGACACATTTGTCGATCAACTTCATGCCCAATGCCGTCTATCGTCCAGAGTTATGCATTCGCAGTACGTTGGAGGCGGCAAAAAAACACAATTTCCCGATCAATCGACTGATTTTCGAAACGCTGGAAAGCGAGCACGTAGATAACTATCGCCATTTGACCAATATTCTGCGTGAATACCGCGAATTCGGCTTCAAGACCGCCATCGACGATTTCGGTGCCGGTTATTCGGGGCTCAATCTGCTGGCTGATTTCCAACCGGACCTGATCAAACTCGACATGGCGCTGATCCGCAATGTCGATCAAGACCGTGTTCGTCAGGCGATCGTCCGGGGGATTGTCACAATCTGTGCGGAGTTGGACGTTACAGTCATTGCCGAAGGCATCGAGAGCGCCGGTGAACGGGACTTCCTGGCGGACTGTGGAATATTTCTGATGCAAGGCTACTGGTTCGCCAGACCTGCATTCAAAGCGTTGGCCCAGGTTTCACCTGAAGCCTGGAAGCGTTAATCGTTGGTTTTTTCCATTGAAGACATTTGACCATTTGACCGTTGTCGGTCTGCGCGAGTGGGTGGCGCTTCCGGATTTGGGAGTCGCGGGCCTGCGGGCGAAAATCGACACCGGTGCCAGCACCTCGAGCCTGCATGCCACCGACATCGAACCGTTCGAACGCGACGGCGAGAAGTGGGTGCGCTTCACCGCGCACCTGGGCACGGTGGTGCAGTTGCGTCACCGCCGCTGTGAAGCACCACTGGTGACGCGCAAAACCATTAAAAGCTCCAACGGTCATGCGCAGGTGCGCTACGTGATCAGCACCACCCTGGCCCTCGGTGATCGGGTCTGGCCGGTCGAGTTCACCCTCGCCTGCCGCAAGTCCATGCGTTATCGCCTGTTGCTCGGTTCCAAAGCCCTGATCGATGGCCAGTTGGTGGTCAATCCGGGCATCAAATATGTACAAGACAAGCCGGTGTTCCCGGTATCTACCTCCTCCACAGGTGTTGCATGAAGATCGCTGTGCTGTCGCGGAACCCGCGTCTGTATTCCACCCGCCGTCTGGTCGAAGCCGGAACCGAGCGCGGGCATGAAATGGTAGTGATCGACACTTTGCGCGCCTACATGAACATCGCCAGCCACAAGCCGCAGATTCACTATCGCGGCAAACCGCTGGAAGGCTTTGATGCGGTGATTCCGCGGATCGGCGCGTCGGTGACGTTCTACGGCTGCGCGGTGTTGCGCCAGTTCGAAATGATGGGGGTGTTCCCGCTCAACGAATCGGTGGCGATTGCCCGTTCGCGAGACAAATTGCGCTCGCTGCAACTGCTGTCGCGTCGAGGCATTGGTCTGCCGGTGACCGGGTTTGCCCACTCGCCCGACGACATTCCCGACCTGATCGACATGGTCAACGGCGCACCGCTGGTGATCAAAGTGCTGGAAGGCACCCAAGGCATCGGTGTGGTGTTGTGCGAAACCGCGACGGCAGCCGAATCGGTGATCGAGGCGTTCATGGGCCTGAAGCAGAACATCATGGTTCAGGAATACATCAAGGAAGCGGGCGGCGCGGATATTCGCTGCTTCGTGGTCGGCGACAAAGTCATCGCCGCCATGAAACGTCAGGCCAAACCGGGCGAGTTCCGTTCAAATCTGCATCGCGGCGGCAGCGCCAGCCTGATCAAGATCACCCCGGAAGAACGCATGACCGCATTGCGCGCCGCCAAAGTCATGGGCCTGGCGGTGGCGGGTGTGGATATCCTGCGCTCCAATCACGGGCCGTTGGTGATGGAAGTGAACTCGTCGCCGGGGCTGGAAGGGATCGAGACCACCACGGGGAAGAATGTGGCGGGGATCATCATTGAGCATCTTGAGAAGAATGGCGGGCCGAATATGACCCGCACCAAAGGCAAGGGCTAGAGCGAAGAGCAAGAAACCCCTCACCCTAACCCTCTCCCAAAGGGAGAGGGGACTGATTGGGGGATGCAGAAGAGATACGCCGACCTGATCCTGCTGTGCCGAATCCACAATCGCCCCAGTCTTTCAGGTCGACGTATGACCCCAGACACCTCGGTCAGCTCCCTCTCCCTCCGGGAGAGGGCTGGGCGGGCGGCGTTCCGATGAGGGGCTTTAGGGGGTTAGACGGCGTCTCTTGGTAACATCAACCCCAGCGGCAATCTCACCCGCGCCTCCAGCCCTCCCCCGGACCGGTTACGCAATTCAACATTGCCGCCGTGCATCGAAGCAATCCGCTTCACGATCGCCAAACCCAAGCCAGTACCCTTCCCGCCCCGTGCACGATCGCCTCGTGTAAACGGGTTGAAAATCGCCTCAAGCTCCGAAGGATCAATCCCCGCCCCCCGGTCCATCACGCTCAACACCACATACGGCGCGCTGACGTCACCGGACACATACGCCGCGACTTCAACGTTACCGCCGGCATGGTTCAAGGCGTTGCCAATCAGGTTATTGAGCAGGCGTTTCATCGATACCCGACGCAGCGGAAACGGCTGGATCGGCTCAAGGCGCAAGCGCACTTTCTCTTCGTTCTGGTTGTACGGCGCGGCGACTTCACGCACCAGATCGCTGAGATCGACCTCTTCCACCGACTCGTCACGACCATCACGAATGAACGCAAGGAACTGGTCGAGAATCGCGTCCATGTCCTCGATGTCACGCACCATGTCGTCAGTCAGATCGGTGTGGTCGCCCATCAGCTCCAGCGATAATCGCAAGCGCGTCAACGGTGTGCGCAAGTCATGGGACACGCCGGCCAGCATCAACTCACGCTCGCGTCCGGCCTGCTCGACGTCTTCGGCCATCTGGTTGAAGGCACGGTAAACCTCGGTCATCTCGCTCGGCGTATCGCTGATCGGCAGACGCACACTGCGGCCCTGGCCGAGTTGCCGGGCGGCATAGACCAGACGCTTCAATGGCTGGTTTAGCTGACTGACGAAAATCCACGCCGACGCCGTCGACAGCAAGCCGATGGCGAGGAACCAGCCCAGTACGTTCCAGATTTTCTGGCCACGCAACGGATGCGGATACAGCGGCACTTTCAGCCAGCCATCACCCAGGCTCGGCGCACGAACCCACAACGCCGGCGGTGAGTGCATGCGCAAACGCACTTCGGTGTCGGCGCCAAGCTCCGCCTGCATCTGGCGCTGGTAGATTTCGCTGTACGGCCAATGCTGTTCGCCTTCCGGCACACCGGCACCGACCACCCGGATCAGGGTCGCAGCATCGGCGATCTTCGCGCGGTTTTCTTCGTCGGCCGCCCAATAGGCACGCAGCGTCAGGGCGACGCCGTGGCTGTATTGGCGGTCCACCAGCACGTCTTCGTTCATCAACAGATAAACCAGGGTCAGCGCCTTGGAAAACAGCACGACGATGAGCACCAGCCAGAGGGTGCGAGAGAAAAAGCTTTGGGGGAACCAGACGGGGGTTTTCATCTTTAACCGCTACACACTTGCAGGAGCGAGCAATGCTCGCATATTGCGGATTGCGAGTCTGCGGGCATGGCCATTCGACCAAAACCTGCAGACCCGCTCCTACAAATCACCGATCACTTGGTGGCGGCACCATCGGGTACGAACACGTAGCCCACGCCCCAGACGGTCTGGATATAGCGCGGTTTTGACGGATCCGGCTCGATCATGCGGCGCAGACGGGAAATCTGCACATCGATGGAACGCTCGAGGGCATCCCACTCGCGGCCACGGGCCAGGTTCATCAGTTTGTCGCGGGTCAGCGGCTGACGCGCGTTCATCACCAGGGCCTTGAGTACCGCAAACTCACCGGTGGTGAGCATGTGCACTTCGTCGCCGCGTTTCAGTTCGCGGGTGGCCAGCGACAACACGTAATCACCAAAGGTGACGTTTTCGTCTTCGCTGCCCGGCGCGCCCGGCACCGGTGCAGCCTGACGACGCAGGACGGCTTTGACCCGGGCCATCAGCTCGTCCGGGTTGAACGGCTTGGCCAGATAGTCGTCGGCGCCCAGTTCCAGGCCCTTGATACGGCTCAACTCATCGCCTTTGGCGGTGAGCATGATGATCGGGATCTGATTGTTCGCGCCACGCAAGCGGCGGCAAGCGGTCAGACCGTCTTCGCCGGGCAGCATCAGGTCGAGGACGACCAGATTGAAAACTTCACGCGACAGCAGACGATCCATCTGTTCGGTGTTCGGTACGGTACGGGCACGGTAGCCCTTGCTGACGAAAAAACGTTCCAGCAGGCTGCTAAGGCCCGGATCGTCGTCAACGATGAGAATTTTTTCGCCTTCAGCAGTTTGTGCAGTGCTGCTCATTGGATGCTCCTTTTAGCTCGGCGCGCATTATGGCGTAGCTGCCGTTATACGCACCGTGTGCATTGTTAGCAGATTTTTCCTTCACTGCCAGAAAACCGGGGTTTATGCCTACAGACTGCAACGCCCCCGAATGACAGAACGCTGGTTATAATGCGCGGCGTTTTGTGCCAGGCAACGTCTGAATCGTTACCGTAAATGGCCGGCACTTTTTCCCGGAATTTTGCAGTAATTGTTCGATTTCACGGGTCAATGGGCTGCCTTTTGACCCAGGCAGCGGCAATTTTCTAGCCGCCCAACCAGACTCCGGGCCTTTATTTGCGTGCCTGAGAGCCTGCTTTCACAATATGTCAGGTGGTTTTATGGACAGCATCAACAGCCGCATTGCCGAGGAACTCGGTGTACGCCCACAACAGGTCGAAGCGGCCGTCGCGCTACTCGATGAAGGCTCTACCGTTCCCTTCATCGCCCGTTACCGGAAAGAAGTCACCGGCAGCCTTGATGACACCCAGTTGCGTCATCTGGAAGAACGTCTGCGCTACCTGCGAGAACTCGACGAACGGCGCATCAGCATCCTCGCCAGCATCGAAGAGCAAGGCAAACTCACCCCGGCTCTCGAGCGCGACATCAAGCTTGCCGATACCAAGACCCGCCTCGAAGACTTGTACCTGCCGTACAAGCAGAAGCGCCGCACCAAGGGCCAGATCGCCCTGGAAGCCGGCCTCGGCGACTTGGCCGACGGCCTGTTCAACGACCCGAACCTGGCCCCGGAAACCGAAGCCGCACGCTTCGTTGACGCCGAAAAAGGCGTAGCCGATGTGAAAGCTGCGCTGGAAGGCGCGAAATACATCCTCATGGAACGTTTCGCCGAAGACGCCAGCCTGCTGGAAAAACTGCGCAACTACCTGAAGCAGGAAGCGACCCTCAGTGCTCGCGTCATCGCTGGCAAGGAAGAAGAAGGCGCCAAGTTCCGCGACTACTTCGAACACGACGAACCGCTGAAAAGCATGCCGTCGCACCGCGCGCTTGCCATTTTCCGTGGCCGCAACGAAGGCATTCTCAGCTCAGCGCTGAAAGTCGGCGACGAGCTGCCGGGCACCATGCACCCATGCGAAGGCATGATCGGCCAGCAATTCAACATCCAGAACCAGAACCGCCCGGCCGACAAATGGCTCGGCGAAGTGGTGCGCTGGACGTGGAAGGTCAAGCTCTACACGCACCTGGAAACCGACCTGCTCGGCGAACTGCGCGACGGCGCCGAAACCGAAGCGATCAACGTGTTCGCCCACAACCTGCACGACTTGCTGCTGGCCGCCCCGGCTGGCCCGCGCGCAACCCTGGGTCTCGACCCGGGCCTGCGTACTGGCTGCAAGGTTGCTGTGGTCGACTCGACCGGCAAACTGCTCGATCACGCCACGGTTTACCCGCACGTGCCGCACAACAAGTGGGATCAGACCATCGCCATTCTGGCCGCCCTGTGCGCCAAGCATTCGGTTGACCTGATCGCCATCGGCAACGGCACCGCCAGCCGCGAGACCGACAAACTGGCAATCGAGCTGATCAAAAAATATCCAGCGATGAAGATGACCAAAGTCATGGTCTCTGAAGCCGGCGCATCGGTGTACTCGGCGTCGGAACTGGCGGCCAAGGAATTCCCGGATCTGGATGTGTCGATCCGGGGCGCGGTGTCCATCGCTCGCCGCTTGCAGGATCCCCTGGCTGAACTGGTGAAAATCGATCCGAAATCCATCGGTGTCGGCCAGTACCAGCACGACGTTTCGCAGCTGAAACTGGCGCGTGGTCTGGATGCTGTGGTCGAGGACTGCGTGAACGCCGTTGGCGTTGATGTGAACACCGCATCCGTAGCGCTGCTGGCCCGCATCTCCGGCCTCAACGCGACGCTGGCGCAAAACATCGTCGCGCACCGCGACGAGCATGGCGCGTTCAAAACCCGTGCAGCACTGAAGAAAGTCGCACGTCTGGGCGAAAAAACCTTCGAACAGGCTGCCGGTTTCTTGCGCGTGATGAACGGCGACAACCCGCTGGATTCGTCGGCCGTTCACCCGGAAGCCTATCCGCTGGTGCAGCGCATTGCCGCTGAAACCGATCGCGACATCCGTTCGCTGATCGGCGATGCCGGGTTCCTCAAGCGTCTGGATCCGAAGAAATTCACCGACGAGACCTTCGGTCTGCCGACCGTGACCGACATCATCCAGGAACTGGAAAAACCGGGCCGCGACCCGCGTCCGGAGTTCAAGACTGCAGAGTTCCAGGAAGGCGTCGAAGATCTGAAAGACCTGCAACTGGGGATGATCCTCGAAGGCGTGGTGACCAACGTGACCGCGTTCGGTGCATTCGTCGACATCGGCGTGCATCAGGACGGTCTGGTGCACATCTCGGCGCTCTCGGAGAAATTCATCAAGGATCCACGTGAAGCGGTAAAGGCCGGTGACGTGGTGAAAGTGAAGGTCATGGAAGTCGATATCCCGCGCAAACGCGTCGGTCTGTCGATGCGCATGGGTGACACCCCGGGCGAGAAGATCGACGGCGCCCGTGGCTCGCGTCCGGGCTCGGCGCAACGCCAGCCTTCGAACAATGCGCCACGCAAGGAAACCGCCACCGCCGCGCCAGTGAACAACGCGATGGCCTCGCTGTTCGCCAACGCCAAGCAGTTGAAGAAACGCTGATGGAGATTCCGGCCGGGCTCGTCGAGAGCGCGTTTTTCAAGCTGTTGGGCTGCCGCCTGCACAGCCTGGAAACCGGGGTGGCGCAAGTCGCCCTGGTGCTGGAACCGGAACTGCGCAACCGCGGCGGCAAATTGCACGGTGGCGCGCTGTTCAGTCTGGTCGACATCGCCATGGGGCTGGCCTGTTCCAGCACCCACGGTTTCGATCAGCAGAGCGCGACCATCGAGTGCAAGATCAACTATATCCGCGCCGTTTCCGACGGCGAGGTCATGTGCACGGCGCGGGTCATCCACCCGGGCCGCCGCACGTTGGTGGTTGAAGCCGACGTGATGCAGGGCGACAAACTGGTCGCAAAAGCACAAGGCACGTTCGCTGTCCTGTAGCTACCGGTCATCATTTTGAGTTAATTTCGGCGCAATGAATCCTGTAGGAGCTGCCGAAGGCTGCGATCTTTTGATCTTGCTATTGAAAAACAAAATCAAAAGATCGCAGCCTTCGGCAGCTCCTACAGGGTATGTGTGTGGCTGACCGGCTAGAAAAACCAGGCGAAAACGCCAGTTTCAACTTCACCCTTGTAGACCGTCCTGCCCACCCCCATATTGGGGCGACTGACGCGTGAAGGAATCCAAATTGAGCGAACTTCTCAACCGCCGCCTGGCTCTGCTCGGCGAGCGCGCTAACCTCTCTCTGCTCGAGCAGTGCCTGCACGGTATCGAACGTGAATGCCTGCGCGTGACCAGTGAAGGTCGCCTGGCGCAAACGCCGCACCCCGAAGCCTTGGGTTCCGCGCTGACCAACGAACAAATCACCACCGACTACTCCGAGTCGCTGCTGGAATTCATCACGCCCGCCCTGCCGGATCCGGCCGATACGCTGGCGAGCCTGGACAAGATTCATCGTTTTGCCTACAGCAAACTCGGCAACGAGTACCTGTGGAGTCCATCGATGCCGTGCCCGTTGCCGGCCGAGGAAGACATCCCGATCGCCTATTACGGCACCTCCAACATCGGTCAGCTCAAGTACGTCTATCGCAAGGGCCTGGCCCTGCGTTACGGCAAAACCATGCAGTGCATTGCCGGGATTCACTACAACTTCTCCCTGCCGGAACAGCTCTGGCCGTTGCTGCGCGAAACCGAAGGCTTTGTCGGCACTGATCGCGATTTTCAGTCGTTTTCCTACATCGCGCTGATCCGCAATTTCCGTCGCTACAGCTGGCTGCTGATGTACCTGTTCGGTGCCTCGCCAGCGCTCGACGCCGGATTCCTGCGTGGTCGTTCGCATCAGCTGGAACAGCTCGACCCGGACACCTTGTATCTGCCGTACGCCACCAGCCTGCGCATGAGCGACCTCGGTTACCAGAGCAACGCCCAGGCCGGTCTGACGCCGTGCTACAACGATCTGGCGAGCTACACCGACAGCCTGCGCAAAGCCGTCGCCACGCCGTACGCGCCGTACGTTGAAGTCGGCACGCACAAGGATGGTGAGTGGGTGCAGCTCAACACCAACATCCTGCAGATCGAAAACGAGTACTACTCCAACATCCGCCCGAAACGCGTGACCTACACCGGCGAACGGCCGATTCAGGCGCTGGTGGCGCGTGGCATTCAGTACGTTGAAGTGCGTTGCCTGGACATCAACCCGTTCCTGCCGATGGGCATTGACCTGACCGAGTCGCGCTTCCTCGACGCGTTTCTGCTGTATTGCGCGTTGAACGACAGCCCGTTGCTGACCAACACCTCGTGCGGCAATGCGACGTCGAACTTCCTCAGCGTGGTCAAGGAAGGTCGTCGTCCGGGCCTGCAATTGCAGCGTGACGGTGAATCGGTCGAGATGAAGACCTGGGCTGCCGAGTTGCTGGAGCAAATCGCGCCACTGGCAGCGCTGCTCGATCAGAGCCATGGCGGCGATGCCCACAGCAAGGCGCTGGATGCGCAACTGGCCAAGGTCAGCGACCCGTCCCTGACGCCGTCTGCGCAAGTTTTGGCAGCGATGGCCGAGCACAAGGAAAGCTTTGCGCAGTTCTCCCTGCGTCAGAGCCAGGCGCATGCCGAGTTTTTCCGTAGCGAGCCTCTGGCGGCGGATGAGCAGGCGAAGTTTGAGGAGTTGGCGCGTACTTCTTTGGCAGCGCAGGCTGAGCTGGAGCAGAACGAGGTGGGGGATTTTGATGTGTTTGTCGGGTCGTATCAGGCGAGCATTCTCGCGATCAGCAACTAAAAGCCCCCTCACCCTAGCCCTCCCGAAACGTCGGACCGCCCAGAGGGAGAGGGGACTGACCGCGGTGTTGATGCGAAGTACACCGACCTGAAATACCCAGCCGAACTCAAGTCTGAAGCATCCCCCGATCGGCCCCCTTCCCCCCTCGCCCCCTTGGGGGAGAGGGCTGGGGTGAGGGGGAAAAAATCTAAAGTCGAACCAATAAATCCAAACCGCCCACAACCTCCCCGCGGTTAGATTTTTCCGCTCATAAGCTCATTCTAAAAAGTTATTTATTTACTGATTCTTAGATCATTTAGTCTCCTTTCACGCCGACGCTCGGTCGCCTGATATGGAGCTCTTCAATGAAACTGAATTTCCCGCTTCGCCTGCTCGCCGTGGCCTCTCTGGCTGCTGCAAGTTTTCTGGCTCAGGCCGCCGACCTCACTGTCGCCTACCAAACCACCGTTGACCCGGCGAAAGTCGCCCAGGCCGACGGCGCTTACGAAAAAGCCACCAAGGCCGATATCGCCTGGCGCAAGTTCGACAATGGCGCCGACATCATTGCCGCCATTGCTTCCGGTGACGTGCAGATCGGCTACCTCGGTTCCAGCCCGCTGACCGCCGCAATCACCCGCAAAGTCCCGGTCGAAACCTTCCTCATCGCCACCCAGATCGGCGCCGCCGAAGCACTGGTTGCGCGCGACGGCTCAGGCATCAAGACCCCGCAGGATCTGGTCGGCAAGAAAATCGCCGTGCCGTTCGTATCGACCGGTCACTACAGCCTGTTGGCCGCGCTCAAGCACTGGAACATCGACCCATCGAAAGTCACCGTGCTCAACCTCGCGCCGCCAGCGATCATCGCCGCGTGGAAACGCGGTGACATCGACGCCACCTACGTGTGGGATCCGGCGTTGGGCGTGGCCAAGGAAAACGGCAAAGTGCTGATCACTTCCGGCGAGCTGGCCAAGTTTGGCGCGCCGACTTTTGATGCGTGGATCGTGCGCAAGGACTTCGCCGAGAAGCACCCGGAAATCGTCACCGCGTTCGCCAAGGTCACCCTCGACGCCTACGCCGACTACCGCAAAGACCCGAAAACCTGGCTTGCCGATCAATCCAACGTCGACAAACTGGTGAAACTCTCCGGTGCCAAGGCCAGCGACATCCCATTGCTGCTGCAGGGCAACGTCTACCCGCTGGCGGCTGACCAGGTTGTCACCCTCGGCGCACCGACCACCAAAGCCATCACCGACACCGCAGCGTTCCTCAAGGAGCAGGGCAAGGTCGAAGCCGTTCTGCCGGACTACGCGCCGTACGTCAGCGCCAAATACATCACCAACTGATCGGGAGTTAACCGCGATGGCCTTGCTACAGCTGGAGCGCATCAGCGCACAGTACCCGGGCAGCCCGACACCGGTGCTGGCGGATATTTCTCTGACCCTCGGGCCTCAGCAATTGCTGGTCGCCCTCGGCCCGTCCGGCAGTGGCAAGACTTCGCTGTTGAACCTGATTGCCGGTTTCGTCGAACCGAGCGCCGGGCGCATCACCCTCGACGGCGTACCGGTCAAAGGCCCGAGCGCCGAACGGGGCGTGGTGTTCCAGGACGACGCGTTGCTGCCTTGGCAGGACGTGTTGGCCAACGTCGCGTTCGGTCTGGAGCTGGCCGGTGTCTCTAAGGACAAACGCGAAAAGATCGCCCGCGAAATGCTCGCACTGGTTGATCTATCCGGTTTCGAAAGTCGCCGTATCTGGCAACTCTCCGGTGGCCAGAAACAACGTGTCGGTCTCGCCCGCGCCCTCGCCGCTGACCCGCGTGTATTGCTGATGGATGAACCTTTCGGCGCCCTCGACGCGTTCACCCGCGAACAGATGCAGGAGTTGTTGCTGCAAGTCTGGCAACGTACCGCCAAGCCGGTTTTCCTGATTACCCATGACATTGAAGAAGCGGTGTTCCTCGCCACTGACCTGATTCTGCTCGCGCCGAATCCGGGGCAGATCGTTGAGCGCCTGCATCTGGATTTCGGTCAGCGTTACGCCGCTGGCGAGTCCGCCCGTGCGATCAAATCCGATCCGCGTTTCATCGAAACCCGCGAACACGTGCTGAGCAAAGTGTTCTCGCAACGGCAGGAGCGCGCATGAGCAGTTACGACGTTTCCTCGGCAGCGGTAAAACCCGCCAGCGCACCGGCGGCGATACCCGTTCGCCGCAGCCTCAGCACACGCTGGATCAGCTTGCTGACGCTGTTTGCATTGTTGGCGATCTGGTGGGCGGTGACCGCCACCGGTTTGATCGAGCCGCTGTTCCTGCCGCCACCGTCCGCCGTGTTGCAAAAGGGCTGGTTGCTGGCAACCACGGGCTACATGGATTCGACGTTGTGGCAGCACCTCGGCGCAAGCCTGAGTCGCATCGGTCTGGGCCTCGGTTTTGCGATCCTGACCGCAGTGCCGGTGGGCATTGCCATCGGCGCCAACCGCATTGCCCGTGGCGTGCTCGATCCGCTGATCGAGTTCTACCGCCCTATCCCACCGCTGGCCTATTTGCCGCTGATCGTGATCTGGTGCGGCATCGGCGAGTTGTCGAAAGTGCTGCTGATTTATCTGGCGATTTTCGCGCCGATTGCCATTGCTACCGCCACCGGCGTGCGTACGGTTGATCCAGCGAAATTGCGCGCGGCGCAGTCGTTGGGCGCGACTCGCGTACAACTGATTCGCCATGTGATTTTGCCGAGCGCTCTGCCGGACATTCTCACTGGCGTGCGCATTGGTCTGGGGGTGGGTTGGTCGACATTGGTCGCGGCGGAGCTGATCGCGGCCACCAGTGGCTTGGGCTTCATGGTGCAGTCGGCCGCGCAGTTCCTGGTCACCGACGTGGTGGTGCTGGGGATTCTGGTCATCGCTCTGATCGCCTTCGCCATGGAAATGGGCCTGCGCGCCCTGCAGCGCAAACTGGTGCCATGGCACGGCCAGGCCCACTGACACATCCCGTTTTTTGAATCCCCGTGTAGGAGCTGCCGAAGGCTGCGATCTTTTGATCTTGTTTTTAAAAAGATCAAGATCAAAAGATCGCAGCCTTCGGCAGCTCCTACATAGGGTGATGACCGCAATTGAAGAGAAAGACCATGAGCAGCCTCAACATAACCCCATTAAGCTCAGCCCTCGGCGCACAGATCAGCGGTGTCGACATCAGCCAGCCATTGAGCCTGGAACACCGCGACGCGATCGAGCAGGCACTGCTCAAATATCAGGTGCTGTTCTTCCGCAACCAGCCAATCGAGCCGCCGCAACAGGCGCGTTTTGCAGCTTACTTTGGCGACCTGCACATCCATCCGATCTACCCGAACGTGCCGGAACAACCGGAAGTGCTGATCCTCGACACCGCTGTTACCGACGTGCGCGACAACGCGATCTGGCACACCGACGTGACCTTTCTGCCGACGCCGGCGATGGGCGCGGTGCTCAGCGCCAAGTTGCTGCCGGAGTTCGGTGGCGACACCCTGTGGGCCAGCGGCATTGCCGCGTACGAAGCGCTATCGGCGCCGCTCAAAGGCTTGCTCGAAGGGCTGACCGCGACTCACGATTTCACTCGCTCGTTTCCGCTGGAGCGCTACGGCAATACGCCTGAAGCGTTGGCGCAGTGGGAAGAGGCCCGACGCAAGAATCCACCGCTGTCGCACCCGGTGATTCGTACACACCCGGTCAGTGGCCGGCGCTCGTTGTTCGTCAACGAAGGCTTCACCTCGAAGATCAATGAGCTGTCGGAAACCGAGAGCGAGGCGATTCTGAAGTTTCTGTTCGCCCATGCAACACGGCCGGAGTTCACCATTCGCTGGCGCTGGCAGCAGGACGATATTGCGTTCTGGGATAACCGCGTGACGCAGCATTACGCGGTGGATGACTATCGGCCGGCGCGACGGGTGATGCAGCGGGCGACGGTGTTGGGAGATGTGCCGTTTTTTCGCTGAGCCCTGAACAGCAAAAGCCCCTCACCCTAACCCTCTCCCGGAGGGAGAGGGGACTGAATGGGGGGATGCTTTAGAGGTACGCCGACCTGATATTGCTTTGCTGAATCCATAATCGACTCGGTATTTCAGGTCGATGTATGACGCAAGACAACTCGGTCGGCTCCCTCTCCCTCTGGGCGGTCCGACGTTTCGGGAGGGCTGGGGTGAGGGTCGCTTATTCTGCCGTCGAAGGCTTCTCCCAAAGATTGATCCCGCCTTCCTGCGCAAACCGGTCAATCTCCGCCAGCTCCTCAGCACTGAAGCTCAAATTCTCCAACGCCCCTACGTTCTCGATAATCTGCTCCGGCCGGCTCGCACCAATCAGCGCCGATGTCACTCGCGGATCCCGCAGCGTCCACGCCAGCGCCAGCTGCGCCAGGCTCTGACCCCGACGCTTGGCGATTTCATTCAGCGCGCGCACGTGAGCAATGTTGGCCTCGGACAAGTGCGAAGCCTGCAACGAACCACCGCCCGGACGATTGACCCGCGCATCCGCCGGCACGCCGTTGAGGTATTTGTCAGTGAGCAGACCTTGCGCCAACGGGGTGAACGCGATCACGCCTGTGCCGAGTTCATCGGTGGTATCGAGCAGGTCTTTTTCCACCCAGCGATTGAGCAAGTTGTAGGCCGGCTGATGAATCAGCAACGGCACTTTCCACTCTTTTAGCAGCGCAGCGATCTCGCGGGTTTTCACCCCGGAATACGACGAGATACCGATGTACAACGCCTTGCCCTGTTGTACGGCAGTGGCGAGGGCGCTGGCGGTTTCTTCCAGCGGGGTGTCCGGGTCGAAGCGGTGCGAATAGAAGATATCCACGTAGTCCAGGCCGAGACGTTGCAGGCTCTGGTCGAGGCTGGCCAGCACGTATTTGCGCGAACCGCCGCCCTGACCGTAAGGGCCGGGCCACATGTCCCAACCGGCCTTGCTGGAGATGATCAGTTCGTCGCGGTACTGCTTGAAGTCTTCGCGCAGCAGACGACCGAAATTGGTCTCGGCGCTGCCGTACGGCGGGCCGTAGTTGTTGGCCAGGTCGAAGTGGTTGATGCCTAAGTCGAACGCGGTGCGCAGCAAGGCGCGTTGGGTGTCGATCGGCGTGCTGTCACCGAAGTTGTGCCACAGGCCGAGCGAAAGCGCCGGCAACACCAGACCGCTGCGCCCGACGCGGCGGTAAGGGATGGAGTCATAGCGATTTTCGGCAGCGGTGTAAGTCATCGAATCCTCTCTTGTCTGTCTTGAAATGGGTGTCGACTTCATCGCGAGCAAGCTCGCTCCCACATTGGAATGCAGTCTCCTGTGGGAGCGAGCTTGCTCGCGAAGGGTGTTACACAAATCTATTGCCGGGTCGGGCGAGGCCAAGGTTCTGGCGCAACGTGCGGCCCTCGTATTCCGTTCTGAACAACCCACGCCGTTGCAGTTCCGGCACCACGCCGTTGGCGAAGTCTTCGAGCCCGCCCGGCAAGTGCGGCACCAGCACGTTGAAGCCGTCCGCCGCGCCCTGTTCGAACCATTCCTGCAAACGATCAGCAATCTGCTCAGGCGTACCGACCAGGCTGTAATGCCCTCGCCCGCCAGCAATCTTGCGACCGAGTTCAGCAAGGCTCAGGCTCTCCCGCCCCGCCAATTCCGTCAGCAATTTCTGCCGGCTCTGCTGGCCGCTTTCCGTCAGCGGCAATTCGGGCAACGGGCCGTCCAGCGGATACTTCGATAAATCGAAGTTGCCCAGCATACGCCCAAGCAAGGCGACGCCAACCTCGGGTTCGACTAATTGCTGAAACGTTTCATATTTTTCCTGCGCCTCGGCTTCGGTGCCGCCGACCACGACAAAAACCCCGGGCATGATTTTCAGCGAATCGGCGCTGCGACCGTACTTGGGCAAACGTCCTTTGAGGTCGGCGTAAAACGCCTGTGCATTGGCTAAGGAGGTCTGAGCGGTGAACACCACTTCAGCCGTCTGCGCCGCCAGTTCGCGCCCGGTTTCCGAAGAGCCGGCCTGGACAATTACCGGATGCCCCTGCGGCGAGCGCGCAACGTTCAGCGGGCCTTTGACCCGAAAGTGCTCGCCGACGTGATTCAGTACGTGCAACTTCGCAGGGTCGTAATACGCCCCGCTGGCCTTGTCGCGAATGAAGGCATCGTCCTCCCAACTGTCCCAAAGCCCGGTGACTACCTGATGAAATTCGCGCGCACGGCTGTAGCGTTCGGCGTGGCCTATATGCTCGTCGCGGCCGAAATTCAGCGCCTCGGCAGCATTGTCCGACGTCACCAGATTCCACCCCGCACGACCACCCGAGAGATGATCGAGCGAAGCGAATTTACGCGCCACGTGATACGGCTCGTTGTAACTGGTGGTCGCCGTGGCGATCAGGCCGATGTGCTCGGTCACGGCACTGAGGGCCGAGAGCAAGGTCAGCGGTTCAAAGTGATCCGAGCGCGCCATGCGGCTGGCGATGTCCTGGGTCGGCGCGGCGACGCTGTCGGCAACAAACAGCGCATCGAACTTCGCTGCCTCGGCGATCTGCGCCAACCGCTTGTAATGGGCGAAATCCAGACCCGCATTCGCCGGCACATCCGGATGACGCCACGCCGCCACGTGGTGCCCGGTGGCCATGAGAAATGCGCCGAGTTTCAACTGTCTGCTCATCGTCAGAAATCCTTGCGCAGTTGCACGCCGAAGTAGCGCTCGTCATCCCGTGGCACGGCGCGGTAGATGTAGTTGCCACCGCTGGCGAGGACCGGCGAATAGGATTTGTCGGCCAGGTTTTTGCCCAGCAGCGCGACCCGCCAGCCGTTGGTGTAATCGGCCAGTGCGATGCTGGCGTTCCAGATGCCGTAAGCACCCTGTTTGGTGTCGACGTTCTGGCTGATGTCGTACTGCACTTCGCTCTGCCAGCTGTAGTCGGTGCCGAGTTCGATATCCAGTCCGTTATCCAGCGGGATGGTGTAGTCAGCGCGCACGTAGCTTTTCCAGTCCGGGCTGAACGGCAGCGGTTTGCCGTTGACGTTGCACGACGCCGCCGCGCCCGCCGGGCAGGCGAATTCGTCGATGCGGGCGCGGGTGTAAGCCAGTGCGCCGGACAGTTTCAATTGCTGGGTCGCCTGCAAGGCGTAATCGAGCTCGACGCCTTCGGTGCTGACGCTGCCGGCGTTGATCAGACGCGTCACAACCTGGCCGGCGACGGTGTCGAAGAAATTCGCCTGGTAGTTGTCGTACTCGCTGTGGAACACCGCGAGGTTGGTGGTCAGGCGATTGTTCCACGACGTGGCTTTGATCCCCGCCTCCCAAGTGTTGGACGTCTCGGGCTTAAGCGCTTCGGTGTCGCGCGGCTGCATGTTGAAGAACACGTTGTAGGCCGGGCCTTTGTAGCCGCGCGAGTAGGTCAGGTAAGTGGTGACGGCATCGCTCAAGTCGTACTGCACACCGAGACGACCGGACCAGCCGTCTTCGTCGACCGAGCCTGAGCTGCTGGTGGCCGGTTGAATGCCGCTGACCGTAGTCGCCGAAGTCGAAACGCGGCGGTGATCGTATTCGAGATCATCGTGGGTGTAGCGCAGGCCGGCGATGCCGCGAAAGTCGGACGTGAAGTTCAGCGTGCTCTCGCCAAACACGGCATAACTGTCGCTGGTGGTGCTGTAATCAGCGATGCCGCGATCGGTGCGCGTGGTCGTTGTCAACGTGCGCTGATAGGTCTCTTCGTCCTTGCCGTGCATGTAGAACAGGCCGCCGACGTATTCGAGAAATTCGCCCTTCGGCGAGGCCAGACGCAGCTCTTGCGAGTATTGATCGAAGGCAAGATCGCCCTTGTCCGCCGTGCCCGGGAACGCTGCGGTTACCGTGCCGAGACGGTCGCCGTCCTGATACTGAGTATTGTCCCAACCACGCCACGCGGTAATCGACGTCAGGGTGTAATCGCCCAGTTGCCAGTCGAGCTGGCCGGACAGGCCTTTGTTGGTGTCCTCAACGTGTGAGCGGGTGTCGGTGTTGATGTCGCGGTTGTGGCTGGAGGCGTAAGCCGGGCTCAGCGCATTGGCGAAGGCCGGGGTCAACGACTTGCTGACCACGCCATTGGGGCCGTCGTCGTGGGACTGCATGTAGTCGGCGATCAGGGTGAAGGTGACGTCGTCATTCGGGGTGAATTCGAGTTTGCCGCGCACGCCGCGATGGTTGTAACCGTTGACCTCCTGACCGTTGTGTTGGTTGTCGACGTTGCCGTCGTAGCTGCCGAACAGCGTGCTGATCGAGCCTTTCAACGTGTCCGGAATCAGGCTGCCGCCGATGCCGAAACGGGTGCGACTTTCGTTGCCGCTGTAGTACGACTGATCGATGTAACCGTGGGTCTCGGCGGTGGGTGCCTTGCTGGTGATGTTGAGCACGCCGGCCGAGGCGTTTTTGCCAAACAACGTGCCTTGCGGGCCGCGCAATACTTCGACGCGTTCCAGATCGAGCAGATCCATGGTTGCCTGACCCGGACGCGCATACACCACGCCGTCGATCACAGTTGCCACGGTCGGCTCGACGCCCGGCGAGGTGGAAATCGTACCGACGCCGCGTACGAACAACGAGGTGTCCTTGTTCGAAGCGCCAGTGCGGAAGTTCAACGATGGCACTTGCTGGACGATGCTCGCCACGCCGTTGCGGTTGTCGCGCTCAAGCTGTTCGCCGTCAATCACCGAGACCGCCACCGGCACTTTTTGCAGCGACTCTTCGCGACGGGTCGCGGTGACGGTTACCGACTTCAGCGTCGGCTCCTGATCGCTGCTCTCAGCAGCGAATGCATTGGGCAACGGCAGCGCCGCCAACCCCGTCAGTAACCAGCCAGCGGCGCGAATCGATTGCGCCAGTTTATGTGTCGCCCCAGGAATGTTGTGCATGTTCTGCCCGCTCGAAATTGGCCCTGATCCGCTGCCGTTCTGCGACGACAGCGCCTGAATCGGTGTCTTGGGCATTCGCTCGAGCGAGTAGCAGACAACGCGCTTTGTTAGCGCTAACATCGCTAATATTGGCCAACCTCACATAGACCGTCCAATACTGAAAAATTAGTTTTATATGCGATTTGGTTTTTAACAAGGATCGAACCATGAGCGAAGAAAAGCCCCGCAAGCGCCGTGGCGCCGGACGCGTGACCCTCAATGCGGTCGCCCGCGAGGCAGGGGTGTCAGCGATCACCGTGTCGCGGTATTTCAATCAGCCCGAACAGGTTTCGCCCGAACGCCGCGAGCGGATTGCGGCAGTGGTGGCGGAGTTGGGTTACGTACCGAATCTGGTGGCCGGCGGGCTGGCCTCGGCACGGGGGAAAATCGTCGGCATGGTGATTCCGAACATCTCCGGGCCGATCTTCGCCAATACCATTCAAGGCTTCAGCGATACCCTCAGTCGTCACGGTTATCAACTGTTGCTGGCGTCGAGTTACTTCAGTACTGAACAAGAAGAAAACGCCGTGCGTGCGTTTCTTGGCTGGTCGCCGGCGGCGTTGGTATTGACCAGTCATTTTCACAGCGCGGGCACGGAAAAGATGATCGCCGAGGCCGATGTGCCGGTGATCGAGACGTGGGATTACCAACCGGATCGCGAGCCGATGCAGATCGGTTTTTCGCATTTTGAAGTGGGCGTGACGGCGGCGAAATATCTGCTGGGAAAAGGCTACCGACGCATTGCCTTCGTGCAGAACAGTGCGCCGGGAGACCTCAGCGCACTGGAGCGCCGTGACGGCTATGCCGCGACCCTGCGCGAATCCGGCCTGGAGCCTTGGGTGTTCGCACCCGATGCCGATCGCGCACCGTTCGAAGCCGGCAAACAGGCGATGGATGCCCTGATGAACGCCTCACCGCGCCCCGATGCAATCATCTTCGCCAACGACAACCTCGCCGCCGGCGGCCTGCTCGCCGGGCAACGCGCAGGTATTAAAATCCCCGAAAACTGCGCCGTTCTAGGCTTCGGTGATTACCCCTTCGCCGAGATGCTTTTGCCCAGCCTGAGCACGATCAAACCACCGGCGCTGGAGATTGGCGTGCTTGCCGCCACGCGCGTTTTGGAAAGTCTCGGGGTATTACCAAGCGACGAGGTGCAACGCCTGAACCTGCTGCAATGCCAAGTCATCGAACGCGAAAGCACCTGATGAATATGGCGGGGGCCGGGTTGGCTATGCTTTAAAGACTACCGAGGTGGCCCTATCGCGAGCAGGCTCACTCCTACAGGGAACGGGGTTGACCACAGAGCGCTCCACTGTAGGAGTGAGCCTGCTCGCGATAGCGGTCTTTCAGGCAATACCCATCCACCAGACAGAGCTCGCCATGCACACCGCCATCATCATCTTCTTCGGCCTGGTCCTGCTCGCGCTGATGCTCTACATCGGCGAGCGCATCGGCTTCAGCCGGCAGACCATGGCCTACGGCTTCGCCGCCCTGTGGCTGGCGTTGACGGTGATCAATGGTGCGGTGGGGGTGGTGCATGCCGGCCAGTCCGTGGGATCGGAACTAGCCATTGGCAGTGCGGTATTCGGCGTGCCGGTGGCGGCGATGGTGTTGTTCATGGTGCTGAGCGCCGAGTCGTAAACGTCCCGGCGCCCAGCCGCCGATCAACGCACCAGATGCAGGAACTGCATGTGGCGTTCGTACTGGTCGAGGATGTCGTTGATGATCTGCTCTTTGGTGTAACCGACCAGATCGTAGTCCTGACTGCCCTCGCTCAGATGCACTTCAGCGCGGTAGTAACGGCGATTGTTGAGCTGCTTTGAACCCATACCGCCACGGGCGAAGGACGGCGTGAAGTAGCCGCGCATCTGCACCTGATAGATGAACGGATGCGCATCACCATGGCCGATTTCGAGGCTGACGCTGTCATTCGCCGGATCCGGCTGGGTGACCACGTTCAGGCCTTTCTCGACGAACACCGCCGTCACTTCTTCAATCGCCGGGCGCACCGTGGTGTCCATGAAACGGTACACCTCGTCACGCGACGGGAAGTGCACTGCCTGGCTCAGACGCTGACGCCAGCCACCGGTGCCGCGCCGCGAACCGGAAACCGGGGCCAGCGAATGCAGTTGCGCGATCTGCTTCTGCGATTCCAGATAGAACGCCTTGTGCAGGCCCCACATCATCAGCAGCAAGATCAACGAGAACGGCAACGAGGTCAGCACTACCGCTGACTTCAGCGCATCGATGCTGCCGGAGAACAGCAGCGCACTGGTGATCAGCGCGGTCATCGCGCCCCAGAACACCCGCAGCCACTTCGGCCCGTCTTCATCGGGGTTGCCGCCCTTGGCCGACAGGGTCGAGAGCACCACCGTGCCGGAGTCGGCCGAGGTGACGAAGAACACGAAGCTGATAAACACCGTCACGGCGATGACGGTTTTGCTCCACGGATAGGTTTCCAGCAGCAGGTAAATGCTCATCGACGGATTGTCGATGGCCGACATGCCCAGCGCGCTCATGCCGTGGTTGAGCACTTGATCCAGCGCGCTGTTGCCGAAGATCGACATCCACGCGAGGGTGAAACCGAGCGGAATCAGCAGCACGCCGAAGACGAATTCGCGGATGGTGCGGCCACGGGAAATCCGTGCGATGAACAAACCCACGAACGGCGACCATGCAATCCACCAGGCCCAGTAGAACACTGTCCATCCACCGAGCCAGTCGCTCGGTTTATCGTAGGCATAGAGGTCAAAACTCTTCATCGGCAAGGCGCCGAGGTAGTCGCCAAGGTTCTGGATCAAGGTGTTGAGCAGATGCTGGGTGGGACCTGCGAACAACACGAACAGCAACAGCGCACAGGCCAGCAGCATGTTGATGTCGGACATCACCCGCACGCCTTTATCGACACCGGAAACGGCAACGATGATCGCCGCGCCCATCATCAGCGTGATCAGGCCGACCTGAATCCACTGGGTGTGCGCGATGCCGAACAGGTAGTCGAGACCGGAGTTGAGGTGCAGCACACCAAAACCCATATCGGCACCCAGACCGAACACCGTGGCGATGATGCCGAAGCCGTCGACCGCGTAACCGATCGGGCCGTTGATGCGCTTGCCAATCAGCGGATACAGCGCCGAGCGCAGGGCCAGCGGCAGGTTGTGGCGGTAAGCGAAATAGGCCAGCGCCATGCCGACGAAGGCGAACACGCCCCAGCCATGCAGGCCCCAGTGCAGAAACAGAATCTGCATGGCCTGACGCGCCGCATCCGCCGTGCCGGCCTCGCCTTGCGGCGGTTGCAGCATATGAGTCAGCGGTTCAGAGACGCAGAAGAAGAACAGCGTGATGCTGATCCCGGCGGCGAACAGCATGCCGGCCCAGGACAGGTAACTGAATTCGGGCTCGTCGTGGTCGGCACCGAGTTTTATCTTGCCGTAGCCGGATAAGGCGGTGACCACCACGAAGACCAGATACAGCGTCATCGCGAGCATGTAGTACCAGCCGACCGTGTTGGCCGCCCAGTTTTGCGCTTCCAGCAGCCAGGCACCTGCCTGCTCCGGCATGGCAATGACGACGAGACCAAACAGCAGAATGACCGTCGCGGCGAAATAGAACACCGGCGGATTCATGCGTACCAGGCCGCTGGCGGGGGTGGACGATGCACTCATGAAACGTGCACCTCGAGGGGTTGAATCGTGGCTGAAATGATCGGACTCAGCAAAGGCAAGCCTCCTGTTGTGAGCGGGCAGCGAACCACCGGTTTAACTTGAATGAACGTTCAAGTTAAACATGGATAGGGTGGTAAGGACTAATCGCAGGGCTCGACGGTAGTTTTCCTACAGTAGCCCAAGGAGGTGTATGACGCGGGTTTGGAGGAATTCGTTCAACAGCAACATGGCCTTATGCCCATACCTGTAGGAGCTGCCGAAGGCTGCGATCTTTTGCTGTGGTTTTTGTAGATCAAAAGATCGCAGCCTTCGGCAGCTCCTACATGGGATCTTACTTTTGCGTGCCGTCATCGTGCTGCAAGTTGGCCTGGGTCAGATTGCACCCCGCCGGCACGCTGCGCGTCAGCCACACATTGCCGCCAATGGTCGAACCCTTACCGATGGTGATGCGTCCGAGAATCGTCGCCCCGGCGTAAATCACCACATCATCTTCCACGATCGGATGACGCGGATGGCCCTTCTGCAACTGGCCGTCTTCGTCCGCCGGGAAGCGTTTGGCGCCCAACGTCACCGCCTGATAAATCCGCACCCGCTCGCCAATGATCGCGGTTTCACCAATCACCACACCGGTACCGTGATCGATAAAGAAGCTACGGCCGATCTGCGCCCCCGGGTGAATATCGATGCCCGTCGCCGAATGGGCGATTTCCGCACTGATCCGCGCCAGCAACGGCAAACCGGCGCGATACAAATGGTGCGCCAGACGATGGTGAATCACCGCCAGAATCCCCGGGTAGCACAGCAGCACTTCATCGACACTGCGCGCCGCCGGATCACCGTGATAGGCCGCCAGCACATCGGTGTCGAGCAGCGTGCGCAGGCTCGGCAAGGCCAAGGCAAAATCCTGCACGATCTGAATTGCACGGGCCTCGACTTCAGTATCGGCCTGCGCGCTGTGGCGGGCGACGTAACGCAACTCTAGTCGAGTCTGTGCCAATAAGGCATTCAGTGCGACATCAAGCGTGTGGCCGACGTAAAAGTCTTCACTCTCTTCACGCAGATCCACCGGGCCCAGGCGCATCGGGAACAACGCACCACACAGCGCCTCGAGAATCTCCGCCATCGCCGCCCGCGAGGGCAACTCGCGCCCGCCCTGCTCGCCGGAGGCCCGGCCGTTCTGTGCCCGCCACTGATCCCGCGCGCTGCGCAGTTGACTGACGATGGTCTGCAATTGCCAATGGCTGGAACGCTCGCTCACGGTAAAGACTCCTCACGGGCGGCCGGACTGTCTGGCCGCGTCAACGGCGCCTACTTTACGGCAAGGTCGCGAAGGCGAATTAAGAACCGATAGTGCTGGGCTCAGTCGATTTGGCTATAAGCGCTTGACGGTTGCCCCTGCAAAAGCACGTGCCTATAGTCCTTTCATCTTTCTCCGCCAGTACGGACTCATGATCAAACAACAGCTGGAACGCTTTAACCGTCTCGACCTGCTCGGTCACTCCACGCCGCTGGAAAAACTCGAACGCCTGTCCACCTGGCTCGGCCGCGAGGTGTACATCAAACGCGATGACCTGACGCCTCTGGCCATGGGCGGCAACAAGTTGCGCAAACTCGAATACCTCGGCGCCGATGCCCTCGCGCAAGGCGCCGACACGCTGATCACCGCCGGCGCGCTGCAATCGAACCACGTTCGCCAGACCGCCGCACTCGCCGCCAAACTCGGTCTTGGCTGCGTGGCCCTGCTGGAAAATCCCCTGGGCACCGACGACAGCGACTACACCGGCAACGGCAACCGTCTGCTGCTGGATCTGTTCGACACCAAGGTCGAGCTGGTCGACAACCTCGACAACGCTGACGAACAATTGGCCGCCCTCGCCGTGCGGCTGCGCAGTAACGGCAAGAAGCCGTATCTGGTGCCGATCGGCGGCTCGAATGCGCTCGGTGCTCTGGGCTACGTGCGTGCCGGCCTGGAACTGGCCGAGCAGATCAAGGACACCGGACTCGATTTCGCTGCAGTGGTATTGGCCTCCGGCAGCGCCGGGACGCACAGCGGTCTGGCGTTGGCGCTGAGCGAAGTGTTGCCGCGATTGCCGGTGATCGGCGTGACGGTTTCGCGCAGTGAAGAAGATCAGCGGCCTAAGGTGCAGGGGCTGGCCGAACGTACGGCGGATCTGCTTGGCGTCGAGCTGCCGGCCAGCTTCAAGGTCGAGTTGTGGGACGAATATTTCGGCCCGCGTTATGGCGAACCGAATGCCGGAACGTTGGCTGCAGTGAAATTGCTGGCCAGTCAGGAAGCGGTACTGCTGGACCCGGTTTACACCGGCAAGGCGATGGCGGGGTTGCTCGATGGCATCGGGCGTCAGCGTTTTGATGAAGGGCCGATCATCTTCCTGCATACCGGTGGGGCGCCGGCTTTGTTTGCTTACAAGGATTTCCTGTAGCGAGATCGTTCCCACGCTCTGCGTGGGAATGCAGCCGTGGACGCTCCGCGTCCCCTTGAGCGCTGGAACGCGGAGCGTCCCTAGAGTCATTCCCACGCAGAGCGTGGGAACGATCCTCATATTCCAATAAAGAATATCATTTTCAATATTAAGTATTTTCAAGTCTAAAACAGACATCTTATAGTCTCGCCGCAGGCGAATTTCGCGCAAGACGCATAAGCTGCTTTAGGGCACGATAACGCAGGCGCACGAATCACCCATTCGCCAACTTTCCTTTAGCGTCTTCCATAAGAAAACACAGGGGCTCGTCATGAATTTTTCCGCACTACGTCGCAATCTGCTGGTGGGTTCGCTGGGCCTGGCGCTGAGCGCCGGCCTGATCGGCCAGGCAGTAGCCGGTGAGCAGCTGCAACAGATCAAGGACAAGGGCGTTATCAACGTCGGCCTGGAAGGCACTTATCCTCCGTTCAGCTTCGTCGATGCCGACGGCAAACTGTCCGGTTTCGAAGTAGAACTCTCCGAAGCGCTGGCACAAAAACTCGGCGTCAAAGCCAAGGTTCAGCCAACCAAGTGGGACGGTATTCTCGCGGCGCTGGAATCCAAGCGTCTGGATGTCGTAGTCAATCAAGTGACCATCTCCGACGAGCGCAAAAAGAAGTATGACTTCTCCGAGCCGTACACCGTTTCCGGTATTCAGGCGCTGGTGCTGAAGAGCAAAGAAGCGGCGCTGAACATCAAGACCGCCAATGACCTGTCCGGCAAGAAAGTCGGTGTGGGCCTGGGCACCAACTACGAGCAGTGGGTCCGCGCCAACGTGCCGGGCGCTGACGTGCGCACCTACGATGATGATCCGACCAAGTTCGCCGACCTCAACAACGGCCGCACCGACGCCATTCTGATCGACCGTCTGGCCGCACTGGAATACGCCAAGAAAGCGCCGAAAACCGTCGCTGCCGGTGAAGCTTTCTCCCGTCAGGAAGCCGGTGTTGCCCTGCGCAAAGGCGAGCCTGAACTGCTGGCCGCCGTGAACAAGGCCCTCGACGAACTGCGTGCCGACGGCACCCTGAAGAAGCTGTCCGAGAAGTACTTCAACGCTGACGTCACTCAATAATGGAAGAAGCTTTCCAACTCGCACTGGACTCCGCGCCCTTCCTGCTCAAGGGCGCGTATTACACGGTAATCCTCAGCCTCGGCGGAATGTTCTTCGGTTTGCTGCTGGGCTTCGGCCTGGCACTGATGCGCCTGTCGCGTTTCAAATCGGTGAGCTGGCTGGCGCGCATCTACGTGTCGTTCTTTCGCGGCACGCCATTGCTGGTGCAACTGTTCGTGATCTATTACGGCTTGCCGCAATTGGGTCTCGAACTGGATCCGCTGCCGGCGGCACTGATCGGCTTTTCGCTGAACATGGCCGCGTACGCCTGTGAAATCCTCCGTGCCGCGATCGGTTCGATCGAACGTGGCCAGTGGGAAGCCGCTGCGAGCATCGGCATGACCCGCGCGCAAACCCTGCGCCGGGCCATTCTGCCGCAAGCAATGCGCACGGCCTTGCCGCCGCTGGGTAACAGCTTCATTTCACTGGTCAAGGACACGGCACTGGCCGCCACCATTCAGGTACCGGAGCTGTTCCGTCAGGCACAGTTGATTACCGCCCGGACTTTCGAAGTCTTCACCATGTATCTTGCCGCCGCGCTGATCTACTGGATTCTGGCCACAGTGCTTTCGCACTTCCAGAACAAGTTGGAAGAGCGGGTCAATCGGCACGACCAGGAGTCCTGACGATGATTGTCGTGGAAAAACTGACCAAGCAATTCAAGGGTCAGGTCGTGCTCAACGGCATCGACCTCGAGGTCAAGGAAGGCGAGGTCGTCGCGATCATCGGCCCCAGCGGTTCGGGGAAAACGACGTTCCTGCGTTGCCTTAACTTTCTTGAACAACCCACCAGCGGCCGGATCAAGGTCGGCGATATCGAGATTGATACCAGCCGCCCGCTGAACCAGCAGCAAGCGTTGGTGCGCAACCTGCGCCAGCACGTGGGCTTCGTGTTTCAGAACTTCAACCTGTTCCCCCACCGCACTGCGCTGGAAAACGTCATCGAAGGCCCGATCGTGGTCAAGAAAATGCCGCGCGACGCCGCCGTTGCCCTGGGCAAGAAGCTCATGGCCAAAGTCGGTCTGGCGGGCAAGGAGGACGCTTATCCGCGTCGTCTGTCCGGCGGCCAGCAACAGCGCGTGGCGATTGCCCGGGCGCTGGCGATGGAGCCGGAAGTGATCCTGTTCGACGAGCCGACCTCGGCCCTCGACCCGGAACTGGTGGGTGAAGTGCTGGCGACCATTCGTGGTCTCGCCGAAGAAAAACGCACCATGGTCATCGTCACCCACGAAATGGGGTTTGCCCGCGATGTGGCCAACCGTGTGGTGTTTTTCGACAAGGGTGTGATCGTTGAACAGGGTGAAGCCAAAGCGTTGTTTGCCAACCCGAAAGAAGAACGCACTAAACAGTTTCTCAGCAAGTTCCTGAATCACGCTTGAGAATCTTGATGCACCAAACGTCAACTTCCACGGATGGAAGTTACGTTATCCCGCCTGAACGACCCGCTTGAGCAAATACTAATCAAACATGTTCCATCCAGAACATATATATCTCCTGCAACAGATAAACCGTGCTGTAAAACTGTCGTCACCCAAAGACTGGGTGCTGATAGCGGCTTATCGAAACGGCTGAAAACCACTGAGATTCGTAGCTCTATTCGCTAATAGACCTAGGCATTCGGCCTCGTCAATGTAGGACACTTCTGATTAATACGTAATTCACGGATTAACTAAGTACGTCTATTGACACTCATTGCCGCACACTCTTATCTAGTCGCCAACCGGCGCTACTTAGTTCAATCAACGCATATTCAACCTTGATGAAAGTTCTCGGCTGTGTTGCCTGTTGATTCACGCCTTTGTTCTTCAGAAACGGACTTCGTTGCAAGCTCAAGGAGAGAAATCGATGACTCACACTTCGCACACCCCCGAACTGGCAGCGCCAATCCTGGCGCCCGCGCAAAAAGCCGGCATCAATCTGGCCGCTGCTGCCCATCTTTCGGTCGACGTGGCGCCCTATCCCGATATGGATTGTGGGGACCTGATCGAACTGTTCTGGAACAAATGCTATGTCGCATCAAAGGTTCTGACCGTCGAGGATATCGGCGCCGCAGTCAGCCTGCGAGTGCCGGAAAGCTTCATTGCCAGCGGCACTGCCCGCATCCACTATCGGGTCATGCAGGTTGGCCAGGGTCAGGCGCTGTCGGCAGCCACCCGGGTGCAAGTCAAACTCGATTGTCCCGGTGGCCAGCCATCGGCACTGTGCGGTGATGAAAACCAGCAACTGCAAGCCGTCACGATCCCCGACACCATCCGCCGTCAGGGGGTTAATCCGAACCAGATCAAACGCGGCGTACCGCTGACCATCGAGCCTTACATAAACATGGCCGAGGACGATGAAATCACCTTGCGCTGGGGCGATGTGCGCATGGACCTGATACCGGTCACGGCAGCGGATGTCGGCTTGCCGATTCAGGTCTGGGTGCCGCCGGCGGTCATCGTCGAAGCCGGGGAAGATCTGCGCCTCGACGTGACGTACTGCGTCATCGACCGCGTTGGCAACAACTCGCGCTGGGCGCCACCGCGTACGTTGAAGATCGGCTGTGTAAACCCTTACCTGAAGGTGCCGCTGAGGCCCATCCTCAAAGCCGCCGAGCCACGCGACTGAGTAAACGCCAATCCCCCGTGGCGAGGGGGCTTGCCCCGTTGGACAGCGAAGCTACCCCGGCATCTACAACTCTACCGAGTGGCAGGATTCGCGCCCGCTGCGCAGCGGAACGGGGTGAAAGCCCACTCGCCACAAAGGATCATTTAAACCGATACCCATTGTTAACCAACCCGACCATCCCCCCTTCTATGCATATTCCTAAAAGTTAGTTTATTTAATATTTATACACGCTTAGGGTATATGAACCGGACCACCGGACATTCTTTCGTTCGCCGCACTTTTGCGGCGTTTTTCATGAGATGTGAGGTAGGTAGTATGGTCCGGAACACAATCACCCCAGTGCAGATCGCCAGGGCATTGCGTGCAGCCAAGGAGCGGCACTGATGTCCAGTCTGGCAGACGCAAACGTCCAGTCGGATCTGGACATCGCCCCGTTGTTGTTGCCCGCGCAAGTCTTGCGCAACGACGCCCAAGCCATCAAGGCCGCCCATGAGCTGGCGCAAGTCGCCCGCGTACAGGCGGCCAAACGCGACCGTCAGCGCAAGCTGCCATGGTCGGAAATCGAACAGTTCACCCGTAGCGGTCTGGGCAGCATTGCCATCCCGCGCGAATACGGTGGCCCGCAGGTTTCATTCGTCACATTGGCCGAGGTGTTCGCGATCATTTCCGCCGCCGACCCGGCGTTGGGACAGATCCCGCAGAACCAGTTCGGCATCATCAATCTGGTGCTCGGCAGTGCCACCGAGGCGCAGAAACAGCAGCTGTTCCAGAGTGTTCTGGAAGGCTGGCGCATCGGCAATGCCGGTCCGGAGCGCGGCACTAAAAACACCCTGGAACTGAAAGCACGGATCACCGCCGACGGCGACGATTACGTGATCAACGGCCAGAAGTTCTATTCCACCGGCGCGCTGTTTGCGCACTGGGTCGCGGTGAAGGCGCTCAACGATGACGGCAAGCAAGTGCTGGCCTTCGTCCGTCGCGGCACGCCGGGGTTGCGCATTGTTGATGACTGGTCGGGTTTCGGTCAGCGCACCACCGCCAGCGGCACGATTTTGCTGAACAACGTTCGCGTCGAATCGAACCTGGTCGTCGACAACTGGAAGATCAACGAAACCCCCAACACCCAAGGCGCGGTGTCGCAGCTGATTCAAGCGGCCATTGATGCCGGCATCGCCCGTGGCGCCATCGATGACGCCATCGAGTTCGTCAAAACCCGCGCGCGGCCATGGATCGACGCCAAAGTTGATCGCGCCAGTGATGACCTCTATGTGATCGCCGACATCGGCAAACTGAAAATCGAACTGCACGCCGCCGAAGCGCTGCTGCGCAAGGCCGGCAAAGTTCTTGATCAGGTGCACGCCGCACCGCTGACCGCCGAATCTGCCGCCCGTGCATCGATTGCCGTGGCCGAGGCCAAAGTGCTGACCACGGAAATCTCATTGCTCGCCAGCGAGAAGCTTTTCGAACTGGCCGGCAGCCGCGCGACCCTCGCCGAATTCAACCTCGACCGCCACTGGCGCAACGCCCGGGTGCACACGCTGCACGACCCGGTGCGCTGGAAATATCACGCGGTCGGCGCCTATCGCCTCAACGGCACTTTGCCTGCTCGCCATTCCTGGATCTGAGACGACCGCACACTTTCTCAAGTGCAATGGAGAAACCTATGACTTTTTCCCATCACGTCGCGGTCATCACCAGCGATGAGCAAGCCCTGATCGTCGCCAGCGATCTGGCCGAAGATTTCAAACGCGACAGCGCCCTGCGCGACCGTGAACGTCGCTTGCCACTGCCGGAACTCGACGTGTTTTCCCGCTCGGGCCTGTGGGGCATCAGTGTGCCAAAGGAATACGGCGGCGCTGGCGTGTCCAACGTAACTTTGGCCAAAGTCATCGCGCTGATCGCTCAGGCTGACGGCTCGCTCGGACAAATCCCGCAGAACCATTTTTACGCACTGGAAGTGCTGCGCGTAAACGGCAGCCACGCGCAAAAACAACGGCTGTACGCCGAAGTGCTCGCCGGCCAACGCTTCGGTAATGCACTGGCGGAACTGGGCACGAAAACCGCTCACGACCGCGTCACCAGCCTCAAGCGCGACGGCGACGGTTATCGCATCAACGGCCGCAAGTTCTATGCGACCGGCGCGATTTACGCCCAGCGCATTCCGACCTCGGTTGTCGATGAAAACGGCGTGCAGCAACTGGCCTTCGTCCCCCGCGACAGCAAAGGCCTGACCGTGATCGACGACTGGAGCGGCTTCGGTCAGCGCACCACCGGCAGCGGTTCGGTGGTGTTCGAAGACGTCTACGTAGAGGCTGAAGACGTACTGCCGTTTCAAAGTGCTTTCGAACGGCCAACCACCGTTGGCCCGTTGGCGCAGATCCTTCACGCCGCCATCGACACCGGCATCGCCCGCGCTGCTTACGAAGACGCCCTGCATTTTGTGCGCAGCAAAACCCGCCCGTGGATCGATTCCGGCAACGACAAAGCCACCGAAGATCCACTGACGCTGAAGAGCTTCGGCCACTTGAGCATTCGCCTGCACGCCACCGAAGCCTTGCTTGAGCGCGCTGGAGAATTCCTCGACGCCGCGCAAGCTGAGACCAACGCACAAACCGTCGCTGCGGCTTCGATTGCCGTTGCTGAAGCCCGGGCGATCAGCACCGATATTTCCCCCGCCGCCGGCAGCACGCTGTTCGAATTGGCCGGCAGCCGGGCCCCGCGGACCGAACGCGGGCTCGACCGCCACTGGCGCAACGCCCGCGTGCACACCTTGCACGATCCAGTGCGCTGGAAATATCACGCGGTGGGCAATTATTACCTCAACGATGAAAACCCTCCGCTGCGAGGGACGATCTGATGGGCGCTGCAAAAAAGAAGATCCTGCTCAACGCGTTCAACATGAACTGCATCGGCCACATCAACCATGGCTTGTGGACGCATCCGCGCGACACCTCGACGCGCTACAACACTATTGAATACTGGACTGAACTGGCGCAATTGCTGGAGCGCGGACTCTTCGACGGCCTGTTCATTGCCGACATCGTCGGCGTGTACGACGTCTATCAGAACTCAGTCGATGTGCCGCTGAAAGAGTCGATCCAGTTGCCGGTCAACGACCCGCTGCTGCTGGTTTCAGCCATGGCTGCGGTGACCAAAAATCTAGGCTTCGGCCTGACCGCCAACCTCACCTACGAGCCGCCGTATCTGTTCGCCCGCCGCATGTCCACGCTCGATCATCTGAGTCGCGGACGCGTGGGCTGGAACATCGTCACCGGTTATCTGGACAGCGCCGCAAAAGCCATGGGCCTCAGCGAGCAAGTCGAACATGACCGTCGCTACGACCAGGCCGATGAGTACCTGGAAGTGCTCTACAAGCTCTGGGAAGGCAGTTGGGAAAACGGTGCCGTACTCAACAACCGCGAACAACGGATCTACGCCAACCCGGAAAAAGTGCACAAGGTCGAGCACAAGGGCGAGTTCTATCAGGTCGAGGGTTATCACCTCTGCGAACCGTCACCACAACGCACGCCAGTGCTGTTTCAGGCCGGCAGCTCTGATCGCGGCCTACTGTTCGCCGGGCGTCATGCCGAGTGCGTATTCATCAGCGGTCAGAACAAACCATCGACCAAAGTTCAGGTCGACAAGGTCCGCGCCAGCGCCGTTGAAGCGGGGCGTAACCCCGACGACATCAAGGTGTTCATGGGCCTCAACGTCATCGTTGGCGCGACCGAAGAGGCCGCATGGGCCAAGCACGCCGAGTACCTGAGCTATGCCAGCGCCGAGGCCGGCGTGGCGCATTTCTCCGCGTCGACCGGCATCGACTTTTCCCAGTACGAAATCGACGAACCGATCCAGTACGTGAAGAGCAACGCCATTCAGTCGGCGACCAAGAACCTGCAGAACAACGACTGGACCCGGCGCAAATTGCTCGACCAGCACGCCCTCGGTGGCCGTTACATCACCGTGGTCGGTTCGCCGGAGCAAGTGGCGGATGAGCTGGAATCGTGGATCGCCGAGACCGGCCTCGACGGTTTCAACCTGACCCGGATTGTTACCCCGGAAAGTTATGTCGATTTCATTGAGCTGGTGATTCCGGAGCTGCAGCGGCGTGGTTCGTACAAGACCGCTTATGACGCGGGCAGCTTGCGCGAGAAGCTGTTTCACGGTGCGGCGCAATTGCCTGAGCAACACACCGGATCGTCGTACCGGCATTAAAAGCTTCGCGAGCAGGCTCGCTCCCACATTTGGAATGCATTTCCCCTGTGGGAGCGAGCCTGCTCGCGAAGAGGCCATCCAATACACCACAAATTTATGCACTGACTGGAAAAACCATCATGACCAAAAAACGCCTGTCCCACCCAGTCAAAGCACTGGCCCTGGCCCTCGGCCTGTTCAGCTCGGCCGTCTTCGCCGCCGACGCCCCGTTGAAAATCGGCACCACCGCCGCCTTCGCCATTCCGCTGGAAGCCGCCGTCGAAGAGGCCTCCAAACAAGGCCTGAAAGTCGAGCTGGTGGAGTTCACCGACTGGATCGCACCGAACGTCAGTCTCGCCGCCGGCGACATCGACGTGAACTACTTCCAGCACATCCCGTTCCTCGAAAACGCCAAGGCTGCGTCGGGTTTTGATCTGGTGCCATTCGCACCGGGGATCATCAACAACGTCGGTCTCTACTCGAAAAAATACAAAAGCTTCGACGAGTTGCCAGAGGGCGCCAGCGTTGCCATCGCCAACGACCCGATCAACAGTGGTCGTGGTTTGCAGCTGCTGGCCAAGGCTGGTTTGATCACGCTGAAACCGGGCGTCGGCTACAAAGCCACCGAAGATGACATTGTCGCCAACCCGAAGAAGATCAAAATCCTCCAGGTCGAAGCCGTGCAATTGGTACGCGCCTATGACGACGCAGATCTGGTCCAGGGCTACCCGGCCTACATTCGTCTGGCGAAGACTTTCGATGCCGGTTCGGCGCTGCTGTTCGACGGTCTCGATCACAAGGAATACGTGATCCAGTTCGTCATCCAGCCGAAGAGCAAAACCGATCCGCGCCTGATCAAATTCGTCGACATCTACCAGCATTCGCCGGTCGTTCGCGCGGCACTGGATAAGGCCCACGGCAAGCTGTATCAAGCCGGCTGGGAAAGCTGAGCATGACGGCCGCGATCCAACGGCGACTGGATATTCCAGAGCCACACAATGCTGAAAAAACCGAGCTGCACCCCGAGCTGAATCGTGCCCACGTACGCTTCATCGGTCTGGGCAAAACCTACAACGGTCGGCAAGGCCCGGTCGCCGCGTTGCAAGGCATCGATCTGGCGATTCAGCGCGGCGAAGTGTTCGGCATCATCGGCCGCAGCGGCGCTGGCAAGTCATCGCTGATCCGTACGATCAATCGTCTGGAACAACCGACCTCGGGGCGAGTGCTGATCGATCAGGTCGACATCGGCGAGTTCGATGAAGACCGTCTTGTCGCCCTGCGCCGACGCATCGGCATGATCTTCCAGCACTTCAATCTGATGTCGGCCAAGACTGTTTGGCAGAACGTCGAACTGCCGCTGAAAGTCGCTGGCGTGCCGAAAGAGCAACGAGAAAAAAAGGTTCGCGAACTACTCGAACTGGTTGGCCTGCAGGAAAAGCACAAGGCTTATCCGGCGCAGCTCTCCGGAGGGCAGAAACAGCGTGTCGGTATTGCCCGGGCGTTGGTGCATGACCCGGATATTTTGCTCTGCGACGAGGCCACTTCGGCGCTCGACCCGGAGACCACCCAGTCGATCCTCGGCCTGCTGCGCGAGATCAATAAACGCCTGGGTCTGACCATCGTTCTGATTACTCATGAGATGGCAGTGATCCGCGAAATCTGCGACCGCGTCGTCGTGCTTGAGCACGGGCGGGTGGTCGAACAAGGCCCGGTGTGGGAAGTGTTCGGCAATCCGCAGCACGAGGTTAGCCAGACCTTGCTCGCACCGCTGCAACACGCGCTGCCGGAGGAGTTGCAAAGCCGTTTGCTGAAGCAGCCGCCCTCCTCCGATGCTGCTGTGGTGCTGCGCTTGCAATTCACCGGCAGCGCCAGCGACGAACCGGATCTGGCGGCATTATTTGCTGCACTCGGTGGCCGGGTAAAGTTGCTACAGGGCGGCGTCGAACGGATTCAGGGGCATGCGTTGGGGCAACTGTTGCTGGCCGTCAGTGATTCAGCGTTCGGAGCCGAGCAGTTGCGCGAACGCGCCGCACCGTGGGCGCAACGCGTGGAGGTATTGGGTTATGTGGTTTGATCGCTTGCTGCAGGGTTTCATCGACACGTTTTTGATGGTCGGCGTGTCGTCGCTGATAGCGCTGCTGGTGGGGATTCCCATGGCGGTGATTCTGGTCACCAGCGACAAGGGCGGGATCTATGAAGCGCCGGTACTCAACCGCGCCTTGGGCGCGTTCGTGAACCTGTTTCGCTCGATCCCGTTTTTGATTCTGATGGTCGCGCTGATTCCGTTTACCCGGTTGATTGTCGGAACGACCTACGGTGTCTGGGCCGCTGTTGTGCCGCTGACAATTGCCGCGACACCGTTCTTTGCGCGGATTGCCGAAGTGAGCCTGCGCGAGGTTGATCATGGCTTGATCGAGGCGGCGCAGGCGATGGGCTGCCGGCGTTGGCACATCGTCTGGCATGTGCTGTTGCCGGAGGCGCTGCCGGGGATTGTCGGCGGGTTCACCATCACGCTGGTGACGATGATCAACTCGTCGGCGATGGCCGGGGCGATTGGCGCTGGCGGGTTGGGAGATATCGCCTATCGCTACGGCTATCAGCGTTTTGACAGCCAGATCATGCTGACGGTGATTGTGTTGCTGGTGGCGTTGGTGGCGGTGATTCAGTTGGGTGGGGATCGGTTGGCGCGGGGGTTGAACAAGCGCTGAGCCGGGCCGGGCTCATGTAGCAACTTCACAACCGCTATCGCGAGCAGGCTCACTCCTACAGGGGAACGCATTTCAAATGCAGGAGTGAGCCTGCTCGCGATGGGCTGCGCAGCAGCCCCGAACCCGATGGCGTATATTCGGCAAATCCCAATTGCCCGCGTATCCCGACCATGAAGCAGACCCCCACCGATCTCGAACAGATCACCGCCACCACCCTCGGCCACTACAACTCGGTGGCCGAAGACTTTCGTGAAGGCACCCGCAATCACGATGTCAGCCAGAACATCGATGCGTTGCTGCGGCATATTCAAGGTGTGGCGCCGTTCACGATTCTGGATTTCGGCTGCGGCCCGGGCCGCGATTTGCAAACGTTTACGCGCATGGGCCACATCGCAGTCGGCCTCGACGGTTCGCCAGAGTTTGCGCGAATGGCCCGTGAGGACAGTGGTTGCGAGGTGCTCCAACAGGACTTTCTGAAGCTCGATCTGCCGGCTGAACGCTTCGACGGGATCTTCGCCAACGCGGTGCTTTTTCATGTGCCGTTGCAGGAATTGCCAAGGGTGCTCAAGCAACTGCATGGTGCGTTGAAACCCGGTGGCGTGTTGTTCAGCTCCAATCCGCGTGGGGATAACCGTGAAGGCTGGAACGGGCCGCGTTATGGCTCGTATCACGATCTTGAGGCGTGGCGCGGGTTGTTGACGGCAGCGGGTTTTGTCGAGCTTGAGCATTACTATCGGCCGGCGGGGCTACCGCGCGAGCAGCAGCCTTGGTTGGCGAGTGTCTGGCGTAAATCCATGTAGTCAGCTCAGACGCCATCGCGAGCAGGCTCACTTCTATAGTTGGAATGCGTTCCCCTGTAGGAGTGAGCCTGCTCGCGATGAGCGCGAAGCGCTCGTTTTTACTGCGTCTCTTTTTTCGGCTCGCGAATCTTGTACCAGGCCACATACAGCGCCGGCAGGAACAGCAACGTCAGCAGCGTCGCCACCACGATCCCGCCAATCATCGCGTAGGCCATCGGCCCCCAGAACACTTCCCGGGCAATGGGGATCATGCCCATGCTCGCTGCGGCTGCGGTCAGCAGGATCGGTCGGCGCCGATGTTCGGTCGCTTCGACCACCGCATCCCACGGCGCATAACCTTTCTTCTCGAACTCATCGATCTGCGTCACCAGAATCACCGAGTTGCGGATGATGATGCCGATCAGCGCGAGAATCCCCAGAATCGCCACGAAACCCATCGGCGTACCGGTCGGCACCAACGCCAGTACCACGCCGATCAGCCCCAGCGGCGCGACACTCGCGACGAGGAACATCTTCTGCACGCTGTGCAACTGGATCATCAGGAACGTCGCCATCAAAAACAGCATCAACGGCAACACCTTGGCGATCGGCCCTTGGGCCTTGCCGCTCTCCTCGACCGTACCGCCAGTGGCGACTTTGTAGCCGACCGGGAGCTTTTCAGCGAAGGCATCAATCGACGGCTTGAGGATTTTCACCAGATCGGTCGGCTGGATCTCGTCGCGCACCGAGGCCTTGATGGTGATGGTCGGCAAACGGTCGCGACGCCACACCAGCGGCTGCTCCAGTTCATAACGCACGGTGGCGAACGCCAGCAGCGGAATCGACGTGCCGCTCGGCGTGACGATCTGCAGGTTCTGCAGGGTTTCCGGCGTACCACGTTCGGAATCCACAGCGCGCCCGACCACGTTGATCAGGTAGATGTCGTCATCGACCTGGGTCAACGGCGAGCCACTGACGATGCTGTTCATCAGGTTCGCCACGTCTTCGGACGACAGCCCGAGTTGCCGCGCCTTGTCCTGGGCGATGTCGATGCGCAGGACTTTGCCCGGCTCGTTCCAGTCGTAGATGATCTCGCCGATGTGCGAGTTCTTGTCCAGTTCGGTCGCGAGGTCAATGGCGTGCTTGCGCACCTGATCGATGTCCTTGCCACTGACCCGGTACTGAATCGGACGCCCCACCGGCGGGCCCATTTCCAGTGCTTGCACGTAACTGCCGATGCCGACGAAGTCCTTGTGCAGGCGTTCGCGCAGACGTTGGGTCAAGGCCTCACGGGCCTCGAAATCCTTGCTGACGATCACCAGTTGTGCGTAGTACGGGTTTTGCAATTGCTGGTCGAGCGGCAGGTAGAAACGGATCGCGCCCTGACCGATGTAGGTGCTCCAGCGCACAATGTCCGCGTCACCCTTGAGCGTCGCTTCGAGTTTGTCGACGGCTTTGCGGGTTTCGTCGATCGAGGCGTTTTGCGGCAGGTTCAGGTCGACGAGAATTTCCGGGCGGTCCGATGCCGGAAAGAACTGGTTCTGCACAAAGCGCATGCAAAAAATCGACAGGGCAAACAGCAGCACGGTGATACCGATCGCCCACCAGCGATTGCGCATCGCCCACAACAGACCGCCATTGAACGCACGCCCGACGCGACCCGGCTCGGCTTCATGAGGTTTCACGTTGGCGCTGAGAATGTGCACGCCGATCACCGGCGCGAAAAACCCCGCCACAATCCACGACACAATCATGGCCACGGCAATCACCGCAAACAGCGTGTAGGTGTACTCACCGGCGGAACTGGCGTTGAGGCCGATCGGCACGAAACCGGCGACTGTCACCAGCGTCCCCGTTAGCATCGGGAACGCCGTCGAGGTGTAGGCGTACGTCGCGGCCTCCTCCTTGCTCTCGCCCATTTCCAGGCGCGTGACCATCATCTCCACGGTGATCATCGCGTCATCCACCAACAGGCCGAGGGCGATGATCAATGCGCCGAGGGAAATCCGCTGCATAGTGATGCCGCTGTATTCCATGAACACAAAGACCATCGCCAGCACCAGCGGAATCGAGCACGCCACCACCAGCCCGGCGCGCACACCGAGGCTGATAAAACTCACCACCAGCACGATGATCACCGCTTCGAACAGCGCGCTGGTGAAACCTCCAACAGCCTCTTCAACGACGACAGCCTGATCGGAAACGGTGTGCACGCCAACGCCCACCGGCAAGTCCGCGGTCAGTTGGTCGATGCGCGCATGCAAGGCCTTGCCGAACTCCTGGACGTTGCCACCCTTCTGCATGGCAATCGCCAGGCCGATGGCCGGTTTGCCGTCGAAGCGGAATTCCGGGGTCGCCGGATCTACGTAACCACGGCTGATCTCGGCGATGTCGGCCAGTCGATAGAAGCGGTCATTGAGCTTGAGGTTGACTTCGGCCAGATCCTTCTCCGAAGCAAACTGCCCGGAGGTGCGCACGGAAATCCGCTCGGGACCGGCCTCGATCACCCCCGCCGGAGTTACGGCGTTCTGCGATTGCAGGCTTTCCACTACCTGACGTTGATCGATGCCCAGTGCAGCGAGTTTGCGTGTGGAGAAATTCAGGTAAATCACTTCGTCCTGCTGGCCGACCATTTCGATCTTGCCCAGCCCTGGCACGTTGCGGATTTCGGCCCTGGCCTGTTCCACATAATCGCGCAGTTGGCGCATGGTCAGGCCATCGGCGGTAAACGCGTACACCGAGCCGAACACGTCACCGAACTCGTCGTTGAATCCCGGCCCCTGAATGCCTTGGGGAAACTGTCCGCGAATGTCATCGATCTTCTTGCGCACCTGGTACCAGATTTCCGGGATGTCCTTGGCGCTGGTGGTGTCGCGCAGGTACACGTACACCGTTGATTCGCCGGGGCGCGTGTAGCTTTTCACGTAGTCGAGGGAGTCGAGTTCTTCGAGTTTCTTCTCGATGCGGTCGGTGACCTGCTTGAGCGTTTCCTCTTGAGTCGCGCCCGGCCATTTGGTCTGGATGACCATGGTTTTGATGGTGAACGACGGATCTTCTTCGCGGCCCAGGTTGAAGTACGAAAAGACGCCCATCAGTAACGCAACGAACATCAGGTACCAGACGAATGACTGATGCTTGAGGGCCCATTCGGAGAGGTTGAAAGAGCCTTTCATTGACTGTCCTCGTCAAGTTTTACCGATTGTCCGGGTTTGAGGCTGTTGACGCCGGCGCTGACCACACGCTCGCCGTTCTTTACGCCGCCAGCCAGTACGACGCTGCTGTCGGTACGGCTGACGACGGTGACATCGCGGGGGCTGACGGTTTTGTTTTGCGTGTCGATGACCCAGATTCGCGCTTTGCCATCGACCTCCTGCAGCGCCGTCACGGGCAATTCGATTCGCGGCTTGATCGCCGAGCTGAGGGTCACGCTGATCGCTGTGCCGAGACGAAAGCCGTCCGGCGTATCGGCCAGGGTCAGACGGGCACGACGGGTGCGCGTGGCACTTTGCGCCTGCGGTTCGATTTCGCGGATGATCGCGGTGGTGTTGATGCTCGGGTCGAGTTGCGCGGCCACCGAGAACACCACATCACTGGGGATCTGATCGACCAGGGTGTCCGGCAGATCGATCACCGCTTCCTTGATGTCCGGTTGCGCCAGCGTCACCACTTGCTGGCCAGCCGTGACGACCTGCCCGGCCTCGGCGTTCCACGCGGTGACCACGGCACGGTGGTCGGCGCGCAGTTCGGTGTAGCCGAGTTGGTCCTTGCTCTGGTTGACCGCCGCGCGCGCCTGATCCAGCGAAGCCTGGGTGGTTTTCAGATCGGTGTTGGCGACGTCCAGTTGCGCCTGTGCACCGACACCGCGATCAAACAGCGCCTGCTGGCGGCGCGCATTGGCTTGTGCGTTGATCAATTGCGCCTGGATTTTCGCCAGATCGCCTTGCGCCGAACGCAATTGGTTCTGCTGGTCGGAAGGGTCGAGGGTGGCGAGCAACGTGCCTTTCTCGACCTCGGCCCCCACATCGACGTTACGGCTAGCGATGCGCCCGCCCACACGGAAACCGGTGTTGCTCTCATAGCGCGCCTGAATGCTGCCGGCGAAACGCCCGAGGTTTTCCTCGCTCAACGCTTCGACCTGGACTGACAGCACCGGGCGTACCGGCTCGGGCGGCGGTTCTTTCTTCGAACACGCAGCCAACATCACAGCAACGGGTAACAGCCACAGAGACTTCATGGCTGTACTCCCGGCTGCAAATCCTTGTAGGTGTTTTCGGCGATCTCGACTTTCATGCCCGGATGCAACAACTGCCCACCAGCGACGATGACTTTCTCGCCGCCCTTGAGCCCTTCGCTGATGATGACTTTGCCGGTCAGGTAGCGGCCGACCGTGACGTTGTGCAATTGCGCCTCGCCCTTGTCATCGACCATCCACACCGCCGTATCGCTGATGTTTTTCGTCAGCGCTGACCACGGCAACTCGACCGCCGACTTGCCCGAGCCTTTGGCCGTGGCGCTGACCACCGAACCGAGTTGCATGCCCGGCGGCAGCTTGTCGAGGGTGACTTTGACTTGCACGGTGCCGGATTGCGCCGACACCGCCGGGGTGATTTCGCGCACGGTGCCGGTGGTTTTGATCTCGGGGTTGTCGAGCAGGCTGACGGTGATCCTGTTGTCCGCAGGACGCTCGGCGAGCAGCGATTCATACACGTTGAACACCGCATCGCGGTCGCCATCGCGGGCCAGACTGAAGATCGGCGCGGTGGCCTGCACCACCTGGCCGACTTCGGCCTGACGCTCGGTGATGACGCCCGGCGCGTCAGCGATCAGTGAGGTGTAACTGAGTTGATCCTTGGCGTTCGCCAGTTGCGCCTGCGCCGCACTCAAGGCGCTCTGGCTGCTGCGCAACGCCGCTTGGGCGGAGTCGTATTCGCTTTGGCTGGTGTAGCCCTTGGGCAGGAGTTTCTGCTGGCGCACGAACGCCGCAGCGCTCTGTTTCACCCGCGCCTGTTCGGCCACAACCTGGGCCTGGGCGGAATCGACGTTGGTCTGCAAGTCTTTAGGGTCGAGTTTGGCCAGCACCTGTCTGGCCGTGACGCGGTCGCCGACGTCGACCATACGCTGGATGATCTTGCCGCCAACACGGAACGACAACTCCGTCTGCACGCGCGCCTGCACGTCACCGGTCAATGTCACCGAAGCCGCGTAATCCGCGGGTTTCACTTCCTGTACGAAGACCCTGGGCAAATATTCCTCAGGGGCTTTTTTTTCGCCGCAGGCGGTCACCAAGGTGAACAGACTCAGCATGACCGCTGTTTTCAAACCGGGACTCGCCATGCAGACTCCTTCCTGTGTACGAACGTGCAAGTGACGATACGACTGTGAGCTTAGAACAGGGTTCCGCCTTCGCCTGCGCGATCACAATATTTCCCCGTAGGAGCTGCCGCAGGCTGCGATTTTTTGATGTTTTTTTAGAAGATCAAAAGATCGCAGCCTGCGGCAGCTCCTACAATGGGCGCCTGAAGAGAAGGAATTCCATGCTCAACACCCTGGCAGTGGCCAATTACCGCTCGATCAATAAATTGGTGATCCCGCTCGGCCGGCTGAACCTGATCACCGGGCCCAACGGCAGCGGCAAGTCCAATCTTTACCGGGCCTTGCGCCTGCTGGCGGAAACCGCTCAGGGCGGCGTAGTCAATGCGCTGGCCCGTGAGGGTGGCCTGGATTCGACGTTCTGGGCCGGGCCGGAAACCATCAGCCGGCGCATGCGCAACGGCGAAGTGCCGATCCAGTCGACGGTGCGTCAGGGTGTGAAGCGATTGCGCCTGGGGTTCGCCGGGGAGGATTTCAGCTACTCGATCAGCCTCGGTCTGCCCGACTCCAACGGGCACTTCATGGTGCCCGAACATTCGCGCCCCATTCCCTCGCGCTTCAGCCTCGACCCGCAGATCAAGCGCGAATGCATCTGGGCCGGCGCGCTCTACCGTCCCGCCAGCCTGCTGGTGGATCGTGACGGGCCGATGATCCGCGCACGCGCCGAACGCAAATGGGATGTGCTGGCGCAACACACGCCCAACTTCGACAGCCTGTTCGACCAGGTCGGCAGCCTGCGCAGCTCGCCGGAAGTGTTCCAGATGCGCGAGTTCATTCGTCGCTGGCGTTTCTACGATCACTTTCGCAGCGACGCCGACGCGCCGGTGCGTCAACCGCAACTGGGTACGCGCACGCCAGTGCTGCATCACGACGGCCGCGATCTGGCGGCGGCGTTGCAGACCATCATCGAGATTGGTGATGGCGACGCGATGCGTGCGGCAATTACCGATGCGTTTCCTGGTGCACGCGTGCATATCGAAGCGCAGGCCGGTGGACGCTTTGCCATCGAGTTTTATCAGGAAGGCCTGTTGCGGCCGCTATCGGCAGCGGAGTTGTCGGACGGGACGTTGCGCTATCTGCTGCTCGTCGCGGCGTTGCTGACGCCGAGACCGCCGTCGCTGATGGTACTGAACGAGCCGGAAACCAGTCTGCATCCGGATCTGTTGCCGGCACTGGCGCGGTTGATCATTCGTGCGTCTGAGCAATGTCAGGTGTGGGTGGTGTCCCATGCGCGGCGGTTGATTTCGGCGTTGCAGGAGGACCCGGAGTGCAATTGCATTGTGCTGGAGAAAACCCTGGGGCAGACCGGGATTGTCGGGCAGCGGGTACTGGATGAGCCGGCGTGGAACTGGCCGGATTGAGCGTTCCAGGCAAAAGCCCCTCACCCTAACCCTCTCCCTGAGGGAGAGGGGACTGATTGGGGGATGCTCAAGAGTGACGCCGACGTGAAAATGCGTCTGTGAATCCACAATCGACTCGTTTCCGCAGGTCAATGTCTGATGCAAGACACCTCGGCCGGCTCCCTCTCCCTTCAGAAGAGGGGACTGATTGGGAGATGCTGTTGAATTACGCCGACCTGAAAATGACTCTGTGAATCCATAATCGACTCTGTTTGTCAGGTCGATGTCTGATGCAAGACACCTCGGTCGGCCCCCTCTCCCTCCGGGAGAGGGCTGGGGTGAGGGATTGCCCTTGAGCCTCACCACCGACCTGACAGACAATCACCCCTGCCACTTGCCACCCTCGACAATCACGCTCTCAGGCTTGGTGTCATCGCTCAATTCTTTACGCACATATTGGTCATACAGCTTGAGCAGATACTTCTCCTCGCCCAGTTTGGTCAACTCGGTATTCACCCAGTCACGCAGTTCGATATTGCCCTTCTTCACCGCCGGCGCAATCGGTGCTTCGGCACCCAGTTTGTCTTCCAGCACGCGATAGCCCGGGTTCTGCTTGGCCCAGCTGAACAGCACCAGATTGTCCTGCGCGTAGGCATCGCCACGCCCGTTGGCGAGAGCTTGCAGTGATTCAGAGTTCTTCTCGAACTTCAGCAGTTTCCAGTCCGGGTGATTCTTGGTCAGCCAGATATCAGCGGTGGTGCCAGTGGTGACGATGGTGGTGCGGGTCGCCAGATCATCCAGGTTTTTCACCGAGCTGCTTTGCGGCACCAACGCCTGCACCGCAACCTTGAGATTCGGGTTGGTGAATTCCACCGCTTCCTTGCGCTCAGGCGTGACGGTCATGTTGGCGAGGATCAGGTCAACCTTGTCGCTTTGCAGGAACGGGATGCGGCTCGCCGGTTCAACCGCGACGAATTCGACCTTGTTTTCATCGCCGAGCAGATCCTTGGCGAAACGCCGGCCGATATCAGTATCAAAGCCGACGTAGCGCCCGGCCTCATCGACAAAACCGAACGGTGGCTTGTCGGTGAAGACGCCGACAATCAATTTGTCGCGAGCCTTGATCTTGTCCAGATAACCGGCCGGCGCGGTGCTTTCGCTGGCGACTTTCGGTTTTGGTGGTTCTTCGGTCTTGCTGCAACCGGCAAGCAAGGCGAGGCTGAGCAGGGGCAGTAAAAAAGCGGCAGTTTTCATAGCAGTTCCAGTTCCTTTGTCGGATTCGTTTTTGGCAGTGTTGCAACGAAGGAGAACTTCTCCAGAAACTGCTGCGCGCGTGCGGTTTGCGGGTTCGTAAAGAAAATCTCGGGCGGGTTCTGCTCAAGGATGCGCCCGGCATCCATGAACACAATGCGGTCGGCCACCGCGCGGGCGAAGGCCATTTCATGGGTGACGATCAGCAGGGTCATGCCCTCACGAGCGAGGCCCTGAATGACCTGCAAAACTTCCTTGACCATCTCCGGATCAAGGGCAGCGGTGACTTCGTCGAAGAGCATCACCCGTGGGTTCATGCACAACGAGCGGATGATGGCGATGCGTTGCTGCTGGCCGCCGGAGAGCTGACGCGGGAAGGCATCGCGCTTGTCCGCCAGACCCACGCGTTCGAGCAAGGCTTCGGCTTGTTGCTGCGCTTCGCGGCGTTGACGCTTCTGCACCTTGACTGGGCCAAGCAGCAGATTGTCGAGCACGCTCATATGCGGGAACAGGTGATAACTCTGGAACACCATGCCGATCTGCTGACGGATTTCACGCCAGTCAGTGGACTTGCCGAGCAGCTCACGGCCGAGAAATTTCAGGCTGCCGCTGTGCGCCTCTTCCAGGCCATTGAGGCAACGCAACAAGGTACTTTTGCCGCAACCGCTAGGGCCGAGGATGACGATCACTTCACCACTCTGCACCTGCAGGTCGATGCCGTTGAGCACCTGCTGTTCGCCATAGAATTTGTTGAAGCCGTGAAATTCGATCAATGCGCTCATGCTTGCGTCCAGCGCCGCTCCAGCACGCGCGAGGCGGCCGACAGCGGGTAGCAGATGAAAAAGAAAAACAGAAACAGCACGCCGTAGATCAGCACTGATTCGTAGGTGCGTTCGATGATCTGCTGGCCGACCTTGATCACATCCACCACGCCGATCAGCACCGCCAGCGAGCTAGTCTTGATGATTCGCGTGTAGACGTTGATGGTCGGTGGCGTCATGCGTTTCAGCGCTTGTGGCAGCAGCACGTAGCCGTAGAGCTGCGCGGCGTTCAGGCCAATCGACAGGCCTGCTTCACGCTGCCCGCGCGGCAACGAATGCAGCGCACCGCGCGCCACTTCGCCGACCTCACTCGCGCCCCATAACGACAGCACCAGCACCGCGCACCAGAAACTCGGGATGCTCAGACCGAAGAAAATCGGCAAGCCGAAGAACAACAGGTACAACCAGACCAGCACCGGAATCGCCCGGAACAGCTCCAGATACACCCGCAGGATCGCGTTCAGCCATGTCACGTTGAGCGTGCGCAACACACCGTAGAAAACGCCACCGACCGTGCTGATGGCAATGCTCAGAAACGAGATCGACAAGGTTTGTCCCGCGCCTTTGGCCAATTGCGGCAACGACACCCAGAGCAATTCAAGACCCGAACTGGCCATGCTGGAGCCTCCTTTCCAGACGGCTGAGCAGCAGCGACAGCGGCAGGAATAGCAGCACGCAGATCAATGTCAGCACTGCGAGCATTTCGTAGGTTTTGTAATAGAGCGCGATGTAGCTTTTGGTGGTGTAGAGAATTTCCGGCACCGCCACCGCCGAGACCACGGTGGTTTCCTTGAGCAGGAAAATGAAATTGGCGAACAGCGACGGCAGGCTGAGGATCCCCGCTTGCGGCAGGATCACATAGCGAAGCAACTGGCCGTGAGACAGGCCGATGGAGCGCCCGGATTCCAGTTGCGCCTGCGGCACCGCATCGACGCCGGCGCGCAGCACTTCGGTGAGGTAAGCGCCGCCGAGGAAGGTCATGGTGATGATCGCGGCGGTGAAACCGGACACCTGGATTCCCACTGCTGGCAAGGCGAAGTAGACGAAGAACAACTGGATCAGCAGTGGTGTGTTGCGCGCCAGTTCCACATACAGGCCGACCAGTTTTTGCAGGTAAGGCGTGCGGAACACCAGAATCGTTGCGTTGATCAGCGCCACCAGCAGCGAGGTGCCAATGGCGATAAAACCCACCTGCAGCGTCACGCCCACGGCTTTGAGAAACGCCGGCAGGGTGCTGAGGATAAATGCGTAATCGAAGGTCATGAAACGTCCTGAACGCCGCTCGGTAAGCGGCGGTGATGCAGTCCATGGGCAGCGGATGGCTGTCCGACAAGCATCGACTTTATAGGTATAAAAACCAGAATTTAAATACCGTTAAAGCATATTGATATCACCCAAAAAACTAACCTGTGGATTTGCCGGGAAGGAATAAGAAGGCTATTTTTCTTTGCGCTGTAGGACGGATCTTTTTTTCACGAAAGCCCTCCAAGGACGAACAGCTTTTGGCCAGACTCCCCTGGCCAAACTCATAACAAGGAAGAGAACATGGACGTAAAAGTGCCGCAGCGACTGGATCCGCAGGAGATTGTGAAATTGTTGGTGGCGTTGCGCCGGGCGTTGAAGGCCACAGCGTAAATCAAAAGCCCCTCACCCCAGCCCTCTCCCGGAGGGAGAGGGCTGGGGTGAGGTGTCTTACGTCAAACATCGACCTGAAAGATCGAGTCGATTATGGATTCGGCCGAGATCTTTCACATCGGCGTACCTCTACAGCATCCCCCAATCAGTCCCCTCTCCCTCTAGGAGAGGGAGCCGACCGAGGTGTCTTGCGTCAAACATCGACCTGAAAGATCGAGTCGATTATGGATTCGGCAGAATCTTTCAAGTCGGTGTACTTCTACAGCATCCCCCGATCAGTCCCCTCTCCCTCCGGGAGAGGGCTAGGGTGAAGGGCTTTTCAACGCACACACAAAAACGCCGATGACCATCACTGGCCATCGGCGTTTTCACACCTTGAAGGGGTTTACTCAAGCGTCAGATCAGAACGCCGGCAATACCGCGCCGTTGTACTTCTTCTCGATGAACGCTTTGACTTCCGGGCTGGTCAGGGCTTTGGCCAGTTTCTGGATCGCGTCGCTGTTCTTGTTGTCCTCACGGGCCACCAGGAAGTTCACGTATGGCGAGTCAGCGCCTTCAATCACCAGCGCATCTTTCTGCGGGTTCAACTTGGCTTCCAGCGCATAGTTGGTGTTGATCATGTCCAGATCAACTTCCTTCAGAACGCGTGGCAGCAGCGCCGATTCCAGTTCCTTGAACTTGAAGTTGTGCGGGTTCTTGGCGATGTCTTTCGGCGTTGCCAGAGCGTTTTTCGGGTCTTTCAGCTCGATCAGGCCAGCCTTCTGCAGCAGGATCAGTGCGCGGCCGCTGTTGCTGCCTTCGTTCGGGATCGCGATGGTCGCGCCGTCCGGCAGTTCTGCCAGGGTCTTGTACTTGCTCGAGTAGCCACCGAACGGTTCAACGTGCACGCCCTGCACGGTCACCAGGTACTTGGACTTGTCGTCCTTGTATTTGCCCTGGTTGAAGCTGTTCAGGTACGGCAGGGTCTGGAAGTAGTTGGCATCCAGACGTTTCTCGCCCACTTGTACGTTCGGCTGAACGTAGTCGGTGAACACTTTGATTTCCAGATCCACGCCTTCTTTGGCCAGGGTCGGTTTGATCAGCTCGAGGATTTCAGCGTGCGGAACCGGTGTCGCGGCAACCACCAGTTTCTCGCCGGCATTGGCCAGGGAAGCAGTCAGAGCAGCCGCCAATGCGGTAAACAACAGAACCTTTTTCATGCAGTGTCCTTATCGAAAATCACGGTCGTCATCGACGACGGCATTAATACGTGTGCCAGTGAAGTGATATCGCTGGCGTGGGTCGGACAATACCGGGATTTTTTATTCCCGGACAATAACGTTTATTCACGTTGTTATTCCATTTTGCTCATACACGCAGGCTAGACATGTAGGAGCTGCCGCAGGCTGCGATCTTTTGATTTTCAACAAGTTAAAACGTTGAAAAGCAAGATCAAAGGATCGCAGGCTTCGCCAGCTCCTACAGGAGGCCGGTGTTTTTCAGCAGTTGCTTGAGGGCGGCCTGGTCGGTTGTGGTGCCAGTGGAGAGGATCTGGTTGATCTGGGCCTCGATCTGGGTCAGTAGCGGCGGCAGATTCAGGTGCTCCGGCAGAATCTCGTCGCCGGTACTCACCAGCAAGGCAAAGTGAATGACGTTTTCCAGCTCGCGGGTGTTGCCCGGCCAGCTGTGCTGTTCGAGCACGTGCTGCGCCGCTTCGCTGATCAGCGGCACCGGCAGATCCAGACGCTGGCTGTAGATGCCGAGAAAATACTCTGCCAGCGAGAGGATATCGCCGGTGCGCGCGCGCAAGGCCGGCAGTTCGAGATGGCCTTCGCTGAGGTAGTGATAGAGCCGCTCGTGGAATTTCCCGGCATCCACCGCTTGTGCCAGATCAATGCTGGTGGCGGCGACCAGACGCACGTCGACCGGACTCGGCTGATGTGCACCGACACGGGTGACTTCGTGGTTCTCCAACGCGGCGAGCAATTTGATCTGGATTGGCAGCGGCAAGTCGCCGATTTCATCGAGGTCCAAGGTGCCGCCATTGGCCGAACCGAACCATCCGGCGCGACTGCTGGCTGAACCGCTGTAGGTGCCAGCGGCATAGCCGAAGAGTTCGGCGTCGGCGTAAGTCGGGCTGATGGCGCCGCAATTGACCGAGACGAATAAGCCGCTGCGATCACTGGCGCGATGGATGTGCCGGGCGAGCAGCTCTTTACCCGTCCCCGTCTCACCGCGAATCAATACTGAAATCGAACGCGGGGCTAACTGCTCCAATTCTTCGCGCAACTGACGCGAGCGCGGGTCGACAAACACCAGCGCTTTGGCGCGAATGCTCAGGGGACTTTTTTCAGCGTCGGGAAAGGTCAGCAATGGCTGACCGAAAGTTTCGAAACTCATGGCAGACTCCCGCCCAAAACCGCCGGCAGACGGGGGCGTTGAAAGAAATAAAAATCAGGCGCGGCGGCGGGCGTGGTGTTCCATGCGGTTTTGCAGGCGATAGAGATAGGCAAAACCCTGCTCCCAACGCTGATGCCCGGACTTCACATTGATGTGCCCGGCACCGGCAAGAATTCCCGCCTCGGCGCCCCAGTTGCGCGCCAGCTCCATGGCACGCGGCGCACTCACCGCGGCATCGTTGTCGGAGCTGACCACTTGGCTCGGGAATGGCAGCAAATCAGTCGGGATCGGTGCGAAATTGCGCAGCGCGGGTGCGCAGGCCGGGCGCTCGACATCGGCCGGCGCGACCAGCAAGGCGCCGCGCACCTGACGCAGATATTGCAACGGCGCAGTGGCAGCCCAGTGAGCAACGGTGATGCAGCCGAGGCTGTGGGCGATCAGGATCACCGGCGTACTGTCGGCGGCGATCGCCTCGGCCAGGGCCGCGACCCAGTCTTCGCGACGCGGCGTCAGCCAATCGGCCTGCTCGACCCGCGCGCTGTTCGGCAGGCTGTTCTGCCAGTGGCTTTGCCAATGATCTTCTGGCGATCCTTGCCAGCCCGGCACAATCAGGTAGCGGATTGATTCGTTGCGCATGGGGAGCTCTCCTGCGTCGTGTCTGTTCCTGAACGAGTATAGGGAGGGTATTTATATTCGTTAAGGAATAAGAAGCTATTTATTAAGATCTGAATTGAATATGAGATGTTTGCATGGCTTGAAAGCTTTTCCCCCTCACCCCAGCCCTCTCCCCCAAGGGGGCGAGGGTAAAGGGAGCCGATCTCCTGGCCTTTCAAATCCTGAGCTCGACTGGATTTCACATGTCGGTGTACAGCGGCCGAACAACGCGGTCAGTCCCCTCTCCCTCTGGGAGAGGGCTAGGGTGAGGGCTTTGCTTTTAACGCCAGAAATAAAAAAAGGGCCGCACCCTGCCAAGGAGACGGCCCCGGAAAAACGTTGAATCTGTTACCGCGCAGTAATCACCGACAACTTGGTAATCCCCGCCCGCTCGATCGAAGCCATGGCTCGCGCCACTTCGCCGTAGTTCACCCCGTCTTCCGCCTGCAACTGCACGCGAACTTCCGGGTCCTTTGCCTTGGCCGACTTGAGGTTGAATTCCAGCAGGTCCGGCTGAATCTCATCCTTGTTGATAAACAGCTTGCCGGCGCCGTCGATGCTCACCACTAGCGGATCCTTCTGTTCGACCGGCGCCACCGCTTCGGTCTTCGGCAGGTTGATCGGGATCGCGTTGGTCAGCAGTGGTGCGGTGACGATAAACACCACCAGCAGCACCAGCATCACATCCACCAGCGGTGTCACGTTGATCTCGCTGAGCACCTCGTCACTGTCTTGCGTGGAGAAGGCCATATCAGGACGCCTCCTTCACTTTTGTCGCGTTGCCCGGCGCTGCAACCTTATGCGCGGTCGGGTGAATCAACACGCGGAACGCACTCTTCTGCGCCAGGCTGTAAAAGTCGTGGGCGAAGTCATCCAGATCCGCCGCCGTCAGTTTCAACCGACGTAAAAAGTAGTTGTAAACCAGCACCGCCGGCACCGCGACGGCGATCCCCACACCGGTGGCGACCAGTGCCGCACCGATTGGGCCGGCGACTGTTTCCAGGCTTGCCGAACCCGCTGCGCTGATGCCTTTCAACGCTTCCATGATTCCCCACACCGTGCCGAACAAACCAATGAACGGCGAGGTGCTGCCGATACTCGCAACCACGGCCAGACCGGTTTCCAGCGAACGGCGTTCGCGGACAATCTGCTGACGCAGAGCGCGCTCCAGTCGATCCTGATGGTTGATCGCCTGGCTCAAATCATTGGCCTGCGGCGCCTCGCCCACCTGAATCGCCGCGTAACCTGCCTGTGCTACTCGCGCGGCGGCACCGGGTTGGGTCTCGCTCAATTCAGCGGCGGAATCCAGGCTCGACGCCGCCCAGAAGCGTTTATGAAAGCGCCGATCCTGCGCCTTCAAACGACCGAACTGCACAGCCTTGAGCAATGCCAGGCCCCAGGTGGCGACGGAAAATACCACCAGCAGCCAGATCACCGCGCTTTCGATGGATTCCAGTGGAGATGCCAGTAACGTCATGATGATTCCCTCGTGTAAACGTTTCGCGCGAATTTGGTTTCGGTTTAATGAATCTTGAAATCGATGGGCACGCTGACCCAGCCATCCTGGGCGACATCACCCTGCTTGGCCGGGACGAAACTCCAACGTTTCACGGCGTTGAGTGCCGCGTCGTCGAGCTGTTGCCGGCCACTGCTTTTGGCAATCTGGATCTCGCCGGGCTTGCCGTTGGCCAACACATGCACGCGCAGCAACACCGTGCCCTCCCAACCGCGACGCTGGGCCAGCGACGGGTATTCCGGCGCCGGGTTTTTCAGGTACGCAGCATTCGCTGAAGCCGGGGTTACCGGTGCCGGCGCGGGAGGCGCAGGTGGCGCTGGCGCTGCAACCGGAGCGGCCGGTTGTGGCGGCGCCGGTGGTTGCTCGACCGCTTTCGGTGCTGGTTTGGGTGCCTGTTTAACCACCGGTTTGGGTTTCGGAACCGGTTTGGGTGGCGGTGGTTTTACCGCCAGTTCGTCTTCCACTGGCGGTGGTGGTTCAACCACTGGCGCAGGTGGCGGCGGCTCGACAACCGGTGGCGCCGGCGGTGCCGGGCGCGAGAACTCGATGGTCATCGGCGGAATTTCCGGCGGCACGATCGGCAGCACCGGCGTCGGCTTCTGGCTGGTCCAGTAGATCACCGCGCCATGCGCCAACAACGCCAGCAAGCCAAGCAGAAACGCCTCGCGACGGCTCAAGATGCCTTTCGGTGCACGCTGCAAACGCAACTGCCCCAGCGGCACACGATGCGGCCGGCCGAGATCGACCAGCTCGCCACTCGGCGTCTGACGCCACAGCAATTGCTCTGTGCTGGCGGCGGTCTGGACATTGCCCATTGATTCACTCCCTGCGGTCTTTTTGCGTTCTCTACAAAAACTGTCGATCAACCGCTTGTTGAATCCCCCACGGCAGATCGACGGGTGAATCATTGGGCTTGGCGCTTATCTCCGAAAGTAATCTTTAACGTTATGCATAGTCTTTTATGGAATATATGAATTGATCAATTCCACCAAAGCCACGTGCCACGTGGGCTGCAGCGACAGGTGAAAAAATGCATGCTTTTCAGGCATTAAAAGTATTCATGCAACGCATCAACCACGACTGACACAGTTTTGCAGGACGACTAATACCAAGTAGATAATTGATGATAATTTTTCCTGAATAAAAAAAGGCCGGAGCACTTTCGTGCAACGGCCTTTTAAATTTTTAAACAAGACTACTGTTTGACGAATTCCCCGCCCAGGGTCACCACATCACCATCGAAGTTTGTACGGGAGCCGGCAGCGCGCAATTTTGCGTAGTTATGATCCGGCGAAAACAGTGTCCATGTCTGATAACCGCTATTACCATTCTGAGCAAGTACTGCAATGGTGGTCGGGTTACCGGTACTGTTCTGGAAATGGTAGTTTCCATAACGGATGTCGTAATTCACGCCACCCTGACTCAATGTTCCGCTGAACGAGCCGTTGGAATCATTACCATCGGTAATCACCAGCTTGGCGCCAGAGTTGGAATTCAGATAAGTGCCATTAATGCTCGACATGATGCGACTTCCTTTATCGTTGGGATAAGTGTCTTCCGATGAGAGCAAGTTTCCTCCTGGAAACTCACGACTCAGAGAATGGTTCGACATTCCCCTGCTGTCCATGTGAGCAACTAACTAAATTGCAATAAGTACTGTTCGAGTTACTCATAACTTATTGCCAATCAGTCGAACATTAATTCCAAATCAACTAACGGCTGGCGTTGGTCTGTTGCACACCGATGGCAGGCGCAATCACCGCCGTTTCCGAACGTGGCGTGCCGACGGGCACCCAGTCATAACTCACAGGCAGCGCGCGATACACCCAGTTGCTGATGGCGTCGCTGCCCGGCGCCTTGCCGAGGTACGGGCTGACGTATTCCCAGACGTTTTCGCCGCCGGCCGTGACCTGGAAAAACCGCCCGTTCATGCCTTCGTCGATCAACGTATTGCCGTTGGGCAAACGTCGCGCGCTGCTGATGAACGAGCTGTAAAACGCCCACCCCGGCTGCTTCGAATTCGCCGCGCTGTACTGCCAGACAATTTCATTTTTGACCGGGTCGATTTCCAGCACCCGCGAACCGGAAATCAGCCCAAGGGTGACATTGGGATAACCCGCCGAGCCTTGGTTATCGAACACCAGCACATTGCCCGCGCCAGGCAGTCCGGCAGGAATGATGTGGGCGTCATGCTGGCCGACAAACTGATCCACGGGACGCGGCAAGGTCCGCGCGGTTTTCGGGCTGGCCAATGGCAGGTTCGGCCCCAGACGCCAGACCACTTTGCCGCTGGCTTTATCGATGATCGCGATGAAGTTGGCGTTGCGTGAATCGAACAACAGATTGTCCGGATTGAAACGCTTGTCGCCGGCATCGAACCACTTGTTCGGCCCGACCACACTGAGGTTGTTGATGTGCAGGTAGTCGGCGTCCTCACTCGCCCGCACCAGCTTCAATTGCGCGGGCGTGAAGCCGAATTCGTCGAGGTGTTCCGAGGCCAGCCATTGCCATTTCACCGCACCGTCGGGACTGACTTCATAGATCGCATCGTCAATCACCTCGGGGACTTTGAAGCCTTTGACCTTGTGCACCCTGTTCGCCAGAACAACGGTGTTGCCGTTGCTCAAGCGGCGCTGATCATGATGCTGCTGTGCCGCGCCACCGGGTGCCTTGTCGCCCCACTGCCAGACCACTTTGCCGTTCCAGTCCAGTTCACCAACGCTCTGATTGCCCAGACCATTACCGGCAGAACCGAGCTTGCCGGGGTCCTTGTCACTCAGTTGCAGCAGCACGTGGCCACGTTCGCCACCGACCAGTTTCGGGTCGATGATCGCGGACGGGAAACCGGCCTGCGGCCAGCTCTTGACCTCGTTGCCATTCATGTCGATCAGGTGCGTCTGCTTGTCAGCGCCGCTGAAAATCACGTACTGATTGAAGGCTTTGTCCGGGTCGTAACGGGTGACACCGGTCGGGTAAACGCTCGGTGCGGCGAAGGCGCCCGCGCTAAACACCGCGCCGGACAACAACAGCGGAAAAGCCGTTTTGATACGCAACATGATGCAGCTCCTTGAGTGACGAATCAGAAGTCGTAGCGACCGGTGACGCCGAGGGTGCGCGGAGTCCCGAGCAGGCCTTCATAGCCGCCGTTGCCGCCCGTCCACAGGGTCGTGTAATAGGTTTTGTCGAAGGCGTTTTTCAGCCACAGCGAGATGTCCCACTGACCCTGATTGAAGTCGCCGCGCAGGCCGGTGGAGAGGTTGACCACTGCGTAGCTCGGGATCTGTCCGTAATCGGAATCCTCGACCGTGCCCACCGCTTTCGAGCGGAAGGCGTAGCTGCCGGTGACGTACGGTTCAAAGCCGTTATCGAGATTCCATTTGTATTCGCCGTTGGCGTTACCGATCCATTTCGAAGCACCGACCACTTGATGGCCGCTAAGGTCGCAAGAGGCTGGAGCCCCTGGCGCCTGGCTGATTTCCGGCGGGCACGGCGCATCTTTGTACGAGAGGTAGCTGACGTCGTTGTACGAACCGTTGAAGTTCAGGGTCAGGCCACGCAGCGGGACGATCGTGCTTTCAAACTCGACGCCGCGCGAGCGCACGGAACCGGCGTTGGTCAGGTATTGCACGCGGTTGACGTCGTCGTAGGCGTTGGTCTGGTAGGCGTTGACCTGGGTCCAGAACACGTTGGCATTGAGTTGCAGGCGGTGATCCCACAGGGTGCTTTTGAAACCGAGTTCGGCGTTGTTGGCGCGCTCAGTGCCAATCAAAAGTGAATCGGCGCCCGCCGTCGGTGCAGAGCCGACAGCGAGGTTAACGCCGCCGGATTTCTCGCCGTGGGATAACGTCGCGTAGCCGAGCACATCGTCAGTGATGCGATAGCTGAGGTTGAGCAATCCGCTAGGGCTGGAACTGTACTGATTGAGATCGCCGGAATCGTAAGCGCCGGTACGACCGCGCCGCGCGGTGGCGGCAGCACCGGTGACTGCCGCGCCACCGACCGGCGCATCACGCGTTACCCACGCGGATTTTTCTTCATAGGTGCCGCGCACGCCGGCAGTGAAATCCAGACGCTCGGTGAGGTGCCAGGTGCCTTGGGCGAACAGCGCGAAACTGTCGGTCTTGATGTGGCCGTTGCCGACACTGCCGACATTGGCCAACGCGCCACGCGGTGTGCCGTTCCAGATGTCGGCTTGCGGGCCGTAATAGGCGAAGGATTTGTTATCCAGGTCCGAGCCGAAGTAGTAGGCGCCAACCACGTAATCGAAGAACTCGCCCTTGGGCGAAGCCAGGCGAAATTCCTGTGAATACTGTTTGTCCTCCACCGACACACCGGCGTTGTAGGTCGCCGGGACATTGAGACCGTCGTCATTTTTCGGGGTGAAATTCCAGAAGCGATACGAGCTGATCGAGGTCAGGGTGAAGTCGCTTGGCAGCGTCCAGTTGGCCTCGACTGAGGTACCTCCCTGATGCACGGTGACGTGCTGGTCGTTGTCCAGGTTGACCTTGCGGTGCGAGCCGTTGACCAGCGTTGCGCCAGCGGCAGCCGCGCGCGCCGAGTAAAGATTGACGCCGTTGATGGTCGGCCCGGTGTTGTACAGCACGCGGGTACCGGCGCTGGAATCCTCTTCGTTGTAGTCGCCAATCCAGCGCAGATTAAAGTCTTCGTTAGGCTTGAATAGCAGCTGTGCACGAAAGCCTTCGCGCGAGCCGCCGTTCAGATCATGACCGTTGTATTCGTTCTTGATATCGCCGTCGCTACGGGTGCGATAAGCGGAAAAACGCCCGGCCAATTCATCGTTGAGCGGTCCGGAAATCGTGCCTTTGGTTTGGAAATAACCGTCTTCGCCAACCGAGGTTTCGATGCTGCGCTCAGGCGTGAAGGTCGGCGCGCGGGTGCTGATGTTGATCACCCCGGCGGTGGTGTTTTTGCCGAACAGCGTGCCCTGCGGCCCACGCAAGACTTCGAGCTGTTCGATGTCCATCAAGTCGAACACCGCCATGCCCGGGCGACCCAGATAGACGTTGTCGATGTACAGCCCGACGCTACCTTCGAGACCATCGCTCGCCGGGTTATTGCCCAGACCGCGGATCGACACGCTGGACTGCCGCGCATGCATGTAAGCGACGTTGACGCTCGGCACCAATTGCTGCAAATCCTGAATCCGGTAAACCCGCTGCGTCTCGAGATTCTGGCCGCTGACCACGCTCATCGGCGTTGGCACATCTTGCGAACTTTCTTCCCGGCGGCGAGTGGTCACGGTGACCGTTTCCAACTGCGAACTGTTGGCCGCCGGTTTGCCTGCGGGTACCGGCGTCGGCACTTGCGTTTCCGCCGCGTAGCTATGAGTCCAGCTGGCGCTCCCTGCCAGCAACAGGGCCAGAGGCAGGCGTTTGAGCCGTCGTGGCGTTAGGGGTGACGCAAGGTTCAACGGACTCATGGCGCGGCTCCTGGTCAAAAAACACACAGACATCTTCAGCGCTGCATATTCTTTTAAGTTATTTATTTATGGATTTACAAATATTTACTGCATAAGAGATTGCCTTTATAAGGAGTCGACCTAATGCATATCCAATGCATTTCCCGGATATTTTTTATGTGAAAAATGCATATCGACTTGCGCCAACTTCGTCACTTCATCGCCTTGGCTGAACAACGCAGCTTCGTCGCCGGCGCGCAGGCGGTGAACCTGTCGCAGTCCGCCTTCAGCCGCAGCATTCAGGCGCTGGAGCACAGCGTCGGCTGCCAGTTGGTTGATCGCGGGCGCAAGGAATTACCGCCGACCAAACAGGGCCAGGTGCTGCTCGAACATGCACGGCGACTGGTCAGTGGCGCGCAGCAGATGGCGAACGAGATCAGCCAGTTCAATGGCCTGGAGGCAGGGGAATTGCGCTTCGGTTGTGGACCGGCGCCGGCGGCCGGTTTGATCCCGCGCGCGATTGGCAGCTTCATCGGTCGCTACCCGAAAGCGCGGGTGCAGTTTCAGGTTGATGATTGGCAGAGTCTGAGCAAGCGACTGATGAGCGAGGAATTCGAATTCTTTGTCGCGGACACACGCTACTTCGAGGCGGATCCGGATTATCTGACGCACCGGCTGCGACCGCGCAAATGGCATTTCTGTTGCCGTGCCGGGCATCCGCTGGCGGGTTTCGATAAGGTCAGCGCCGAGCAGTTGATGAGCTATCCGCTGGCGGTGAGTATTCGGCCGCCAAACTTGCGCAAGGTCATCGTTGACCTCAGTGGGCGGCCGGATTTCACCCCGAATGTCGAATGTGAAAACAGCTCGAGTCTGCTCAGTGTGGTGCTGCGCTCGGATGCGATCGGGATTGTCGGGGCGTATTCGGATGCGCTGCACCAGGCCAAGGGTGAATTGGTGTGTTTGCGGATTGAAGGGTTAGCCGATGATCTTGAGGAGCTGTATACGCGTTATGGGATTGTCAGCCGCGCGGGGTATCGGTTGTCGCCGTTGGCCGAGGCGATGATTGAGCAGATCAAGGTGATTGATGCGGTGGATGAGGAGGTGTGTTCGCTGGATAGACTTGCCGTCTGATCGACCGCTATCGCGAGCAGGCTCACTCCTACATTTGAAATGCATTCCCCTGTAGGAGTGAGCCTGCTCGCGATAGCGCCAGTAAAGGCACCGATGCACTCCCTGCATAAACCCCATTCCCCAAATGCACTTGCCGAACACCCCCACTGAAAGCGAAAAACCCCACCTGTCTCTCTGACCGGTGAACCCATGTCCAACTCGCCAAACCCCTTGCGCAACGTGCTGTACATCATGTGCGATCAACTGCGGCGCGATTACCTGTCCTGCTACGGCCATCCGCATCTGCACACACCAAACATCGATCGCCTGGCCGCCGCCGGCGTGCGTTTCAGCCGCGCCTACACCCAAGGCACGATTTGCGGGCCGTCGCGGATGTCGGCCTATACCGGGCGTTATGTGAGTAGCCATCAAGTGGCGTGGAACGCCGTGCCGTTGCCGCTGGAAGAACTGACCATCGGCGACTATCTGCGCCCCCACGGCATTCGCACCGCGCTGGTCGGCAAGACCCACGCCACCGCGAATGTCGATGCCTTGCAACGGCTGGCGATCAATCCGCAAAGCGAGCAAGCCGAGATCCTCAACGAAGTCGGTTTCGAACCCTACATGCGCCACGACGGTATCTATCCCGACGATCCGCTGTTCGATGACAAACGCGAATCCGCGCCCTACACCCACTACCTGCGCGAACAGGGTTTCGACGGCAAAAACCCCTGGCATGACTGGGCCAACGCCGCCGAAGGCGCGAATGGTGAAATCCTCAGCGGCTGGCAAATGCGTCATGCGAATTTGCCAGCACGAATTCCCGAGCAACACTCAGAGACTGTCTACACTACAAATCGAGCCATCGACTTCATCACCGAGCAAGGCGAGAAATCCTGGTGTTTACACCTCTCCTACATCAAACCGCACTGGCCCTACATCGTACCAGCTCCGTACCACGCTCTGTACAGTACGAAATCGATTCTCGAAACGGTCCGCGCGACGCCCTCCGAAGCCAGCAAACACCCCGTATACACTGCCTTTCGCCAGCATGAGGAAAGCCTTAACTTTTCCCGTGACGCAGTACGATTGACTGTAATCCCCACCTACATGGGCTTGATCAAGCAAGTGGATGATCAGCTCGGGCGGCTGTTCGACTTTTTGCAGAGCAATGGACGCTGGGATGACACGCTGATCGTGTTCACCAGCGATCACGGCGACTTTCTGGGCGATCACTGGCTGGGCGAGAAAGAATTTTTGCTGGAGCAAGCGGTGGGCGTGCCACTGATCGTGCGTGATCCTCGGGCGGCGGCAGATGTCACCCGGGGAACGGTGGATGATCGACTGGCGGAAACCATTGATGCGTTACCGACATTCCTTGAAGCATTGGGGCTGCCGGACGCGGCGCATCGGCTCGAGGGGCGTTCCTTGATTCCACTTCTTCACGGAGAAAACCCGGATTGGCGCCGCTACGCGATCAGCGAATACGACTACGCCTTTCAGGCCCCGGCACGTGAGCGCTTGGGCCAGCCGATCGATCGTTGCCGGATGACAATGGTGCGCAGCGAGCGCTGGAAATACCTGGCGTACGACGGTTTTCGGCCACAGTTGTTTGATCTGCTGAATGATCCGCAGGAGTTGTGCGATTTGGGTGATGACCCGGAATTCGCGGCGGTGCGCGAGGAGCATGCGGGGTATTTGTTTGAGTGGGTGCGCGGGTTGAAGCGACGCACGACCATCAGTCATCAGGAAATCGATTTGCGTGGGCAGCGGTTTCGCTATGGTGAGCCTGAAACCGAGAAGGTCGTGCAGATCGGCGTGTGGTGATTCCGGTAGGAGCTGCGGCACGCTGCGATCTTTTGATCCTGATCTTCAAATCAAAAGATCGCAGCCTCGTTTCACTCGACAGCTCCTACAGGAGCCGATCAGACGCCGACGATATCTGCGCCTTTGATGGTTTGACTGCGCTGCCCGTTCGCACCCACCGGCACCTCACCTTTGAGTGTCACCCGACGCACTACGCGATCCTGAGTCCCGTAATCATCAATCGCATAGTGCTGCGTCGAGCGGTTATCCCAGATCGCCACGTCACCGGCCTTCCAGCGCCAGCGCACGGTGTTTTCCTGGCGGATCACATGGCTCTGCAAAAGCCCAAACAAATGCGCCGAGTCTGCCTGCGAGTAACCTTTGATGCGTTTAACGAAATGCCCCAACAACAAGCTCTTCTCGCCGCTGATCGGGTGCACGCGCACCACCGGGTGCTCTGTCTCGTAAACGGTGGAGGTGAAGACCTTGCGATAGCGCTCCAGCTTCTCCGCCGAGACGTCCGGCTTGGCGCTGGCGTAGTCGTATTCGTTGCTGTGCACGGCGACCAGTTTGTCGGCCAGTTCACGCAACTCGGTTGGCAAGCCGTTGTACGCCGTCGCGGTGTTGGCCCACAGGGTGTCGCCGCCGAATGCCGGGGCCACTACCGAGCGCAGGATCGAGGCTTTCGGGTAAGCGTCGACGAAGGTCACGTCGGTGTGCCACGAGTTGGCGCGCTGACCTTCGGCACCGTCCAGCTCAAGCAGATAACGCGTGCCTTCCCGCGACGGCACGGTCGGGTGCGCCACTGGTTCACCGAGCAAATGGGCGAAGGCTTCCTGGCGCTGATCGTCGAGCTGAGTCTGTTCGCGGAAGAACACGACTTTGTACTGAACCAGTGCCTGTTGAATGGCTTCGATTGTGTCGGCGTCCAGTTCACCGGACAAATGCACACCACGGATCTCGGCACCGATACGACCGGCCACCGGATGAATTTCCAGCGCATGGACAGCGGGTTTTACTGCGAGTGCGGCATTGCTCATGGGTAGACCCTCATCGACTGCTTACGGTTGGACGGCAGCGAAACAACGCTCTATCTATATTCCTTTTACATCTAATAGATATTCACATGCTTCGTTGACGGAATAAGAGCTTGCATTTAAAACCTCTAGCAACCCTCGTCGCAAATGCCTTCGAGCTATTTTTAGGATGCCGGAAAAGCATATGGATCTTCGCCAGTTGCGTTACTTCATCGCCCTCAACGAACACCGCAGTTTTGTCCGTGCGGCGGACGCGATGGGCATCACTCAACCGGCGTTCAGCCGCAGTATTCAAGGGCTGGAGCAGGAGTTCGGCTGCGTGCTGGTGGATCGCGGCAACAAGGATTTGCGCCCCACGCCCGAGGGTCAGGTGGTGCTGCAGCACGCCCTGAGCCTGGTGCAAGGCGCGGCGATGCTCAGCGCTGAAGTGACGCAGATGACCAAGCTCGATGCCGGCGAGGTGCACTTCGGTTGCGGCCCGGCACCGGCGGTGAAACTGGTACCGGATGCGGTGGCGCAATTCATCAATGCGCACCCGAAAGTGCGCACCTGTTTTCAGGTGGATAACTGGGAAAAACTCAGTCGCGCGCTGAGCCGTGAAGAGATCGAATTCTTTATCGCCGATATCCGTCATTTCGAGGCGGATCCGAACTTTCAGACCCAGGCGCTGACGCCCAAGCGCGGGGTGTTTTTCTGCCGTCCGGGGCATCCGTTATTGGCCAAGGAAAGCCTGTCGACCAACGACATGTTCGACTACCCGCTGGCGACCACACGGATCCCGCCGGGCATTCGTAAATTGCTGGCGAACCTCAGTGGACGTATCGATTTTTCCCCGACCATCGAGACCGAGCATTTTCCAGCGCTGGTGAAAGTGGTGCTGCAATCGAATGCGATTGGCGTGGGCACGGAGGAGGCGTTCGTCGAGGACATCGCCAAGGGTTCGCTGGTGCTGCTGCACTGGCGTAATTTGCCGCAGAACCTGGAGAGCATGAATGCGCGTTGCGGGATTGTCAGCCGTACCGGGTTCAGGTTGTCGCCGGCGGCGCGGGCGCTGATCGAGACATTGGTGGCGGTGGATCGGCAGGAAGTCAGCGTCGCTGTTTAAAGATCAAAAGATCGCAGCCTGCGGCAGCTCCTACCTGGATCGATGTAGGAGCTGCCGCAGGCTGCGATCTTTTGCTTTTAGAGCTTGGCCGCTGCAAGCTCAGGCGCCACCCAATCGTTGACCTTGAACGGCTTGCGAATCAGTCTCTGCTGCGCCGCCAGATCGACCTTGTCCTGCAAGCTACCCAGGAACGCCGGATCCAGCGTCGACGGGAATACTTCGCTCAGTTTCTGATCTTTCAAATCTTCAGTGAGGATCACCGGCGGATAACTCGCCAGCCCCGACACCAACTGCACGTACGCATCCTTGTTGCTGTCCTGCGTCAGCCACTCTACTGCCTGCTGCTGCGCCTTCAACAACTTCGCCACCGCCTCCGGATGCCCATCAACAAACTTGCCGCTGCCCACTAGCACCGACTGCACACTGCCGGCCCCGCCCAAATCCTTGGTGTTCAGCGGCAACTCGGCCAAGCCCTTGACTTGCAATGCAGCCAACCCGGAACTGCCCCACGATGCATCGATCTGCTTCGCCGCCAGCGCAGCGGTCGCGCCGGTGAAGTCGAGGTTGATGACTTTCAGATCCTTCTCGCTCAAGCCCTGGCTGGCCAGTGCCGCATCAAACGACAACTGCGTCGCGGTACCCTTGAAGATCGCCACACGCTTGCCCTTCAAATCCTGCAAGGTCTTGATCCCGGAACCCGGCACCACGCCCAGATACTGCTTCACCCCACGCGCACCGGCACTGAGCAGCCGCGTATCGAGGCCGTTGGACTTGCCAATGATCGCCGCCAGGTCCCCGAGATACGCCAGATCAACCTGATCATTGGCAAACGCCTCATTGATCACCGGCCCCGCACCCTTAAAGAAATTCCACTGAATCTTGATGCCCTGATCGGCAAAGGCCTTTTCGAAGATCTGTTGATCACGCAACACGTCGACCACACCGCCGCCGCTGTGCTGGGTTCCGGCGCTCAGGTCAGGCACGGCGATGCGGATTTCCTTCAACTCATCGGCATGCGCCGTCAGCGTGAGAAAACCCGCCAGCGCCGGGGCGGCAAACAGACTGATGACACGTTTGAAAGGAAGGTTCATGGGTGCGGCTCCTTGATCAATACAGGCATTAAGGAGCCGAAAGTAGGCCGAAGCAGCACCTTCGCTTAAATACTATAAAAGAACATTTTTATAGCTTTTAACGCTAAGCGAACAACTTCGGGGCTTGCAGCGGCGTATGCATTTACAGCATCGAAAATATTCTTCGAATGCATTGGATGCGTGTGGGCTGGAAGCCTTAAATGGCGCTGCTTATCTCTTTAAATACGTTTTTATTTATTACTTATAACTTTTAGTTTGTCGCTAATACCGCTAAAGATCGCAGCCTTCGGCAGCTCCTACAGGGGCAACGCAGTCCCATGCAGGAGCTGCCGAAGGGTGCGATCTTTTGATCTTGACTCGATCTCGATCCACCCCGACAACGGAGGTCACCCATGGCCCGTCAATCCCTGCTCAGTTTGCCGCTGCCAGCGCCGCCACTGAAAAGCCGAAGCATTTCACCGACCATCAACCAACGTTTGTTGCCATGGCTGTTGCCCGTCGGCCTGTTCGTTTTGTGGTGGCTGGCAGCGCGCAACGAATGGATGAGCGAACAGATCCTGCCGGCGCCGTCGCTGGTGTGGAACAGCGCCGTCGAGCTGGCGCAAGGCGAGCTGTGGAGCCATTTGTGGATCAGCCTTCAACGCTTGTTCTGGGGCTTGCTCGCAGGGATTTCCGCCGGTGCGGTGCTCGGTGCCGCGCTGGGTTTCAGCCGCCGTCTGGAGCGTCTGATTTTCCCGACCTTCGCCGGTCTGGCGCAGGTGCCAACGCTGGCCTGGATTCCGCTGTTCATGGTGTTTTTCGGCATCGGTGAAGTGTTGAAACTGGTGGTGCTGATCAAAGCCATCGTCGTCCCGGTGACCTTGCACACGCTGGTCGGCGTGCGTGACGCTCAGCCGAAACTGCGCGAAGCCGCTGCCGTGTTGCGCCTGCCACCGCGCCTGCTGATCCGTCGATTGGTGCTGCCCGCCGCCCTGCCCGCGTTCATGGCCGGCGTGCGTCTGGCGCTGGCTGCGGGCTGGACATCGTTGCTCGCAGTCGAGTTGCTCGCCTCCAGCGAAGGCATCGGTTACCTGATGGTCTGGGCGCGCCAGCTGTTCATGCTCGACATCGTTTTCGTCTGCATCGTAGTGATCGGTTTGATCGGCGTGGCGATGGATCGCGGCATCGGTCTGCTGGATAAAAAACTGGTGCACTGGCCGCACCCAGCCACCGCGGAAATTCGTCGCGGCCCGCGTTATGAAGGCTGGCAGCGTCTGCAACCGTGGCTGCTGCCGTTGGGGTTGCTCGCGTTGTGGCAGTTGGCGAACGATCAACAGTGGGTCGATCCGAATATTCTGGTGAGCCCGCTGGCCGTGCTGATTACGGCGTGGGACGGACTGCTCGACGGCTCGCTAATCAGTGGCATGGCCCTCAGCTTGGGTCGCACCCTCGGCGGTTTGTTGCTGGGCGGCGGACTCGGTTTGGCCCTCGGCTTGCTCCTGGGGCTGTCCCGCACCAGCGAACGTGTGCTCGGCCCGACCCTCGCCGCGCTGCGTCAGATCGCGATTTTCGCCTGGGTTCCACTGCTCACCGCATGGTTCGGTTTGGGTGAATTGGCGAAGTGGGTGTTCGTCGCCCTCGCCGCATTCTTTCCGCTGTTTATCGCCACGCAACGCAGCGTCGCCAACCTTTCGCCGCAACTCAACGAAGCCGCACAAGTGCTGCGCCTGAGCCTCGGCCAACGCCTGCGCAGACTGGTGCTGCCCGGTGCCGCGCCGGGGATTTTCGCCGGTCTGCGCCTGAGCCTGATCTACGCCTGGCTCGGCACCATCGGCGCCGAATATTTCATGCCGTCCAACGGCGGCATCGGCAGCCAGATGATCGGCGCGCAACAACTGCTGCGCATGGATCTGATCATGGCTTGCATGCTCTTCGTCGGCCTCACCGGCGCCCTGCTCAACCTTATTGGCCAACGCCTGGAAATTCGCGCGACCCGCTGGAGACACGCATGAACGCACCCATTGTCAGCTTCACCCACGTAGGCAAATCCTTCGACGTCGACGGTTTCGAACTGGAGGCGATTCGCGAATTCAACCTGGACATCGCCGAGGGCGAATTCGTCGCCATCGTCGGTTCCAGCGGCTGCGGCAAATCCACCTTGCTGCGTTTGCTGGTGGGTCTTGATACGCAATTTCGCGGGCAGATCACCGTCGATGGCAAAGCCGTCAGCGGCATCGGCGGCGAACGCGGCATTGTCTTTCAGGAGCACCGCTTGTTTCCGTGGCTGACTGTCGCCGACAACATCGGCCTGGGCCTGGTCAACGAGCCGTTGAGCGCGGCGCAAAAGCAAAAACGCATCGACGATTTCATCGACCTGGTCGGCCTGCGCGACTTCACCCGCGCCTATCCGCACCAACTCTCCGGCGGCATGGCGCAGCGCGTGGCGATTGCGCGCGGCCTCGTCGCCAGCCCGCGCATTCTGCTGCTCGATGAACCCTTTGGCGCGCTCGATGCGCTGACCCGCCAGCAGATGCAGGACGAGCTGCTGGCGATCCGTGACCGCGCAAAGATCACCACGATCCTAGTCACCCATGACGTCGAAGAAGCGATCTTCCTCGCCGACCGCGTGGTGGTGATGGAGCCGCGCCCGGGGCGCATCAAGCAAGTGGTCGACATCGCCCTGCCGCATCCGCGCCAGCGCAGCAGTTTCGATTTCCATCAGTTGCGCGAAGAACTGCTCCACGAACTGACCAGTAATGACCACTACCAACCGAGCCAGCCTGCGCAGATCCGCGATCTGCCGCTGACGTTCATTGCCTGCTGAACAGGAGTTTCGCAATGCCGCAACGTCCCAACTTTCTGGTGATTCTGGCTGATGATTTAGGCTTCTCCGACATCGGTGCGTTCGGCGGCGAAATCGCCACGCCGCACCTCGATGCATTGGCCAACAATGGCCTGCGCCTGACCGATTTTCATACCGCACCGACCTGCTCGCCGACCCGCTCGATGCTGCTGACCGGCACCGACCACCACATCGCCGGCATTGGCACCATGGCCGAGACGCTGACCCCGGATCTGATCGGCAAACCGGGTTACGAGGGTTACCTCAACGACCGCGTCGTCGCGCTGCCCGAGCTGCTGCGCGAGGCCGGTTATCAAACGTTGATGAGCGGCAAATGGCACCTCGGTTTGAAAGCTGAACTGGCGCCGCATGCGCGGGGTTTCGAGCGTTCGTTTTCGCTGCTGCCGGGCGCGGCCAACCACTATGGGTTCGAGCCGACCTACGATGAACAAACACCGGGCCTGCTGAAATCGACCCCGGCGCTGTACATCGAAGATGACCGGTTTCTCGACGAATTGCCGAAGGATTTCTATTCCTCCGATGCCTTTGGCGACAAGTTGCTGCAGTACCTCAAGGAGCGTGACCAGACCCGGCCGTTCTTCGCTTACCTGCCGTTCTCCGCGCCGCACTGGCCGCTGCAGGCACCCGCCGACATCGTCGAGAAATACCGTGGCCGCTATGACGCCGGCCCTGAAGTGCTGCGCCTGGAACGCCTGGAAAAACTCAAAGCCCTCGGCCTGATCGAGCCGGACGTTGAGCCACATCCGCTGATTCAGTTGACCCAGCAATGGGACGCGTTGAGCGACGAACAAAAACAGATTTCCGCGCGGGCGATGGAGGTCTACGCCGCGATGGTCGAGCGCATGGACTGGAACATCGGCCGGGTAGTCGATTACCTGCGCCAGCAAGGGCAACTCGACAACACGTTCATCCTGTTCATGTCCGACAACGGTGCCGAAGGCGCGCTGCTTGAAGCGTTCCCCAAGTTCGGCCCGGAACTGGTGACGTACCTCAGCCAGCACTACGACAACAGCCTCGATAACATTGGTCGGGCCAACTCTTACGTCTGGTACGGGCCGAACTGGGCACAGGTAGCGACCGCGCCGTCGCGACTGTTCAAAGCGTTTACCACTGAGGGCGGGATTCGCGTGCCGGCGCTGCTGCACTACCCGCAGTTGGCGATCAAAGGGCAGATCAGCCATGGCTTCGGCACGGTGATGGACATCACGCCGACGATTCTCGATCTGGCTGGCGTGCGTCATCCGGGCAAGCAGTGGCACGGCAAACCGGTGGCGCCGTTGCGTGGCAAATCGTGGCTGGGATTCTTGTCTGGCGAGACTGCGCAGGTGCATGACGAGCACACGGTGACGGGTTGGGAATTGTTTGGGCGAAGGGCGATTCGGCAGGGATCGTGGAAAGCCGTGTGGATCCCCGGGCCGGTAGGGCCGGCGACCTGGCAGCTTTATGATTTGAGCAATGATCCGGGGGAGATTCATGATCTGGCGGAGAGTCAGCCGGAGAAGCTCAGCGCGCTGATCGGGCATTGGCAGCAGTATGTCGAGGAGACTGGGGTGATTTTGAGTGAGTCGCCTTTCCAGCCAGATTGATGCTGCCTGAGGTATAGCTATCGCGAGCAGGCTCACTCCTACAGTTGGAATGCGTTCCCCTTGTAGGAGTGAGCCTGCTCGCGATGAGGCCCGTGCAGTCAGCCATCAAGCTTGAGCTGTACGCACCTCTTTACTCACCACCTCATCCCGACGAACAAACCGGTTCGCCCGCCCAAACGTGCCGAAATCATTAAACCGCACCCCCATCTCCCGCATCACTTTATGCGCCACCGGCACGGTCATCTGGCGGATATAAAACGGCTCTTTCACCACAAAATGGTGAATCCCGTGGCTGCTGCCAAAGTTGAAGCAGAACGCCTGCAACGGCCACAACCACCATGGGTTCAGCACCTGACACTGCTGCAGCACATTACCCAACTCGACATCGCCGTAGTAATGCATGTTCGAGCTGATGAAGTGCAGGCAAAAGGTGCGCAACACGTTCGGGCCGATGATCACCACAGCAGCGATATCGATCACCTGCATCACCGATAACGTGGTCGCCGACCACTCGATCGGCGAACCCAACAGATAGGCGATGCCATTGGCCGCATGAAAACCGAGAAACACATACCACGCCCCCCAATGCACCAGCGCCAGCGGTGCGTAGACCTTCAGCGAGCGCTTGACGATGCTCAACTTGTGCGCCCAGGTCTTGGCCCGCAGCATGCGGATGAACGCCGACATCACGTTGTCGCCGACCATCAGCAAGCGCGCAAAACCCCACGGCTCGCCGTTGGTGATCGCGCGTTCTTCCATGTCGGTTTCAGTGCCGGAAACCTTGTGGTGATTGAGGTGCAGATGCCGACGAATCCACGGGTTGATCGTGCTCGGCCGCGCTAGCCACACCAGGCCCATCATCAAATTGTGCGGCACGCGCTGCTTGCGGAAATACATGCTGTGGATCAGGTCGTGTTCCAGTTCATGGGTCAGCGAAGCAAAAAAAGCATTGAGCAACAGGCACGCCCACCACGCCATATGGCCGGTGATGTACAGCGTCGCCGAGCCGATCATCCCGATCAGGGCAAAGGCCAGAATCCCCGCGCCCAACGCATCCTGATGCTTGAGAATCGGGTAACGCTCACGCAATTCGACGCCTTTGGCCAGCACCACTTGGCGAATATGCGCTGATCGCTGGGCCGCATTGTGTCGCTGGGGACTTGCAGAAGTACCGTCCATGCTTCCATCCTCGGGTTTATGATGTTCGCATCGTGCCTCGCCAAGGCTTCAATTGCGGTAGCCGAGAACGCCAACCTGTTGACCGGAAGCGCCAATCAGCATGAAGGAACCGACCTCCCTCGCCAGTTGGACCCGTGCCTTGCGCAAGCAACTCGATGCGCTGGGGCTGGACAGCATTGCCCTGTGCCAACAGGCCGGGCTCGATCCAGACTTGATGGACGACCCTAACGCGCGCTACCCGCTGTCCGGCACTACACGCCTGTGGGAAATCGCCGTGCAGGTCAGCGGCGACCCGGCGATCGGGCTGCGCGTGTCACGCTTTGTCAGCCCGACCACCTTCCATGCCCTCGGTTACGCGCTGGTCGCCAGCGGTAGCTTGCGTGAGGTGTTCGAACGCATCGTGCGTTATCACCCGGTGGTCAGCGATGCGCTGGAGCTGGAACTGAGCCGCAGCGAAGACCGCTATCAATTCCGTCTGAAAATTCCGTCAGGCAATCCGGCGCCAGCCTTCGAAGCCATCGATGCGTTCACCGCGATCTACGTGCGCACCTGCCGCAATCGCCTCGGCCGCGATTACGCGCCACTCGCCGTGTATCTGCGCCGTCCGGAGCCGAGCGATGCGCACCAATGGCACAAAGTCTTCCGCGCCCCGGTGCATTTCGGCTGTGCCGAGGATCGCCTGGAATTCGCCCTCGCCGATTTCGACAGCCACCTCGACGACGCCAACCCGGAGCTCGCTGAACATAATGAGGCAGTGCTGAAACGTACGATGGCCCAGCTCAAGCCGCTGACTTGGGAGCGCAAGGTGCGCGATGCTATTGAAGAACAATTGCCGGAAGGCGAGCCGAGTGCTGAACGGATTGCCCAGGCGTTGCACCTGAGCTTGCGCAGTTTGCAACGGCATCTGGCGGATGAGGGTTATCGCTTTGATACGTTGCTCAACGAGAGCCGCGAGAACCTCGCGCTGCTGCATCTTCGCGATCCGCAGTGTTCGTTGAGCGAGGTGAGTTACCTGCTGGGGTTTGCGGATACCAGCAGCTTCAGCCGTGCGTTCAAGCGCTGGACGGGGCTGACGCCGGGGCAGTTTCGGGATGGCTTGCGCTGATGCTCAGCTAACGAGAACTGTTCAGCTGATAGATTGGCTTAGCGATGGAAGTTTTCCTTTTTCAGCGTATCGAGCGTCGGACGGGACGGTCGAGAAACCGCAGCGAGTTCATAGCCCAAACCATTCAGTATTGCCTCCACCTTTCGCAAGCCAATCTCAGAAACGGTGTTGTTTTCGATACCAGAAATTGTCGCGCGGCTCATGCCGTACTGTTGGGCTAACATTTGCTGAGAAAGTCCCTTAGCCTTACGGAGCTCTCTAATCAACTTACCTATTTTTTCCATTGTGGATGCCTGCATTACTTACGATGCATTTTAGAAAAATCAGCAAATATGCATTCTATTTAATGCATATTTTTTGCAAGCCAATTTAAATCTGATTAGCCTCTCTATTTAAGCACCACTTGCTCACCACAAACCCTAGCTCAAAAACGGTGCCGTCAGCATCACTGCCGACCCGCACCTGTCCCCCATGCAACTGCATGATCGACTGCACAATCGCCAACCCCAACCCGCCCGAATCTCCCGGCTCTGCCCGTGATGGATCGACGCGGTAGAAGCGGTCGAACAGTTTGCCCAGATGCTCCGGCGCAATCGCCTGGCCATGGTTGTGCACTTGTAACCAGCACCAGCCCGACTCGTCACGGCGACGCAGGCTGATCACGGTTCCGGAGTCAGCATGACGCACAGCATTAGCCAGTAGATTGCCAAGCGCCCGTTGCAGCAGTTGCTGATCGGCAAGCAGTTCGCCGTGCAGTTGGTTGTCCAGCCGCAGATCTCGGTCATCCGCCAAGGCTTCAAAGTAATCACACAGTTCACTACCAACGCTGTGCAAAACCAGTGTCTGCAGATTGAGCGCTCGCTCGGCCTGCTCGGCGCGGGCGAGGAACATCAGGTTCTCCGCCATGCGTTTGAGCCGTTCGAACTCTTCCATGTTCGAGGCCAGCACCTCCTGATATTCCGCCGTGCTGCGCGGATGATTCAGCGCTTGCCCGTTGCTGGCGAGCAAGGTGTGCAACGGCGTGCGAATTTCATGGGCGAGGTCGGCGGAGAACTGCGACAGCCGCTGCACGCTGTCGTCCAGCCGCGCGAGCATGCCGTTGAGCGCCTGTACCGGTTCAAGCAGTTCAGCGGGCGTGCCATGGTCGGGCAACCGTTGATCGAGGCTGCGCAGATCGATGCCGCGCACCGCTTCGCTCAACTGACGTAGCGGTTGCAGGCCCCTTCGCAGTAGCAGTAGACCCAAGGCAAAAGCCAGTAACGCACCGATCCCAACGGACAAGTACAAGCGCATGCGATAACTGCCGAGCATTGACTCGCGCTCGCTCAGCACCTTGCCGGCGATGATCGTCAGCGGTTCACCGTTCGGCCCTTGCGCCTCACCGGATAACAGCGCCAGCTCGGCACCGTCCGGCGCTTGCCAGGTCAGCACGTCGCGGCGCTGCGGCGTTTGCTCGCGGGGGATCGCGTTGAGGGTTGGCAGATCGCGCTGACGCGGGTTGATGGCGATCACGCTGGAACCGTCGGCGCGGCGCACCAGCAACAGGCTGTCGAGGTTGCCGAGCATGTTCTGATACAACCGCGGCCGCGCCTGCAAAGCGTCGAGGCTGTCGCTGTCGGCAAGCAAGGCGCGTACCTGCTCCAGTCGACCGAGCAACGCGAGGTCGTCGCGGTAGGCGATTTCTGCGGCCAGCGACCGATAGAGAAACACACCAATCGCACTCAACACCAAAGCGCAGACCAATGCGAACGCCAGCGCCAGGCGCCAGGCGATCGACCTAGAGCGCATCGTCAGGGGCTTCCAGTTGATAACCGACGCCGCGCACGGTGTGAATCAGTTTCGGCATGTACGGATCATCGACTTTCGAGCGCAGGCGCCGCACCGCGACTTCAACCATGTTGGTGTCGCTGTCGAAATTCAGGTTCCATACCTGCGAGGCAATCAGCGTGCGCGACAGCACTTCGCCCTGGCGACTGGCGAGCAATTGCAGCAGGGCGAATTCCTTGTTGGTCAGGGCGATGCGCTGGCCGCCGCGACTGACGCGGCGGCGCAGCACGTCGATTTCCAGATCGGCGATGCTGTACGACTCGGCTTCGCGCATCGGCCCGCGCCGCAGCAAGGTGCGCACCCGCGCGAGCAGTTCGGCGAAGGCGAAGGGTTTGAGCAAGTAATCGTCGGCGCCCAGTTCGAGCCCGCGCACGCGGTCTTCGATGGCGTCCTTGGCGGTGAGGAACAACACCGGCGTGGCGCCGCGCTGGCGAATCAGCTGCAGCAATTGCCAGCCGTTGAGGCCGGGGAGCATCACGTCGAGGATGATCAGGTCATATTCCTGCTGCTCGATAAAGTAACGACCATCGAGACCATTGAGCGCCACGTCCACGGCAAAACCCGACTCGCCCAGGCCCTTGGCGAGGAAATTCGCGGTTTTGGCTTCATCTTCTACGACCAGCAAACGCATGGCACACCTCGATTATTCAGACACACAGGCTAGGCGTCTTCGGCGGCGTTGCCCATTACAAACTTGTAATCAGACTGACGAGGTTCTGACGAGGACCGGCGATTAAGGTGAGGACCTTCGCTTTTGGAGCCTGTCCATGACCGTCAAATTCCTCGTTGCAAGCCTGATGATCGGCCTCAGTGGCGTCGCTGCCGCCAGTCCTGAGCTACCGCGCCACGCTGATCTCGACCTGAAAACCGCACGCCTGCTCGCCGACACGGCAATGACCAACTGCACCGGCACGGTGTCGGTGCTCGATCGGGGCGGCAATCTGCTAGTGACCCTGCGCGGCGACGGTGTCGGCCCGCACAACACCGCCGCCAGCCAGCGCAAGGCTTACACCGCACTGTCGACCAAAACTGCCACCCGGCTGTTCGCCGAACGTGCCCGCAGCAACCCGGAAACCGCCAATCTCAATACCCTCGACGAGTTGCTGCTGCTTGGTGGGGGCATCCCTTTGTTCGCCGCTGATGAACTGGTCGGTGCGATGGGCGTGGCCGGTTCCGGCGGCGGCGAGCAAGACGAAAACTGTGCGATCAAGGCTGCCGAGAAAACCGGTCTGGCCACTACCCGTTCCCAATAAGGAGATTCATCCATGAGCACTTTGCGCATGTCTTTCGCCGCGCTTGGCCTGAGCGCTTTTTCCAGCCTGGCTCTGGCTGCCGGCAATCCGCTGAGCGTGCACGTCCTCAACCTGGAAAACGGCCTGCCGTCGCCGGGCATCAACGTGACCCTGGAAAAACACGTCGGCCAGAACTGGCAGCCGCTGGCCCAAGGCACCACCAATGAACAGGGGCGAATTGCCGAGCTGTTCCCGGCCAAACAGCCTTTTGAAGCGGGTGAATACCGCGTGGTGTTCAAGACCGGCGAGTACTACAAGAAGATCAAGCACGACACGTTCTTCCCGGAAATCCCGGTGATTTTTGAAGTGAAGCAGACCGATCAGCACTACCACATCCCGCTGCTGCTCAGCCCTTACGGCTTCTCGACCTATCGCGGCTCCTGATCCCGCACAAATCCCCTGTAGGAGTGAGCCTGCTCGCGATAGCAATCTGTCAGTTGATCAATCTGTGACTGACAGACCGCTATCGCGAGCAGGCTCACTCCTACAATGGTTCGGTGTTAGATCCTAGATCGTGGCCAGGGCGCGCAACCGCGCAGCATCAATGATTTCGATCTCGCCATAGCCAAGCCCGATAATCCCCTGCCCCTGCAAATCCTTGAGGATCTGGTTAGTGGTCTGCCGCGACAGCGACAGCATCGACGCCAACTGCTCCTGCGGCAGTTGCAGTACACGACGCGGCGAGTCGAGTTCGCCGTAGCCTTCGGCAATCATCAGCAAGCGATGAGCCAGACGTGCCGGGGCCGGCAGCAGGCTCAGTTGTTCGAGGTTGATGAAGGCCAGGCGCAGTTTGTGGCTCATCAGCAGTGCCAGATGCCGCCAGTACACGGGGTTCTCATCGAGCAGTTTCAGCAGCGTCGCCTGCGGAATATTCAGCAACGTGCACGGCCCCACAGCGTAGGCGTCATGGGTACGTGGCTGACCATCGAACAGGCAGATTTCGCCGAACCAGTGCGGCGCTTCTACCAGACTCAACAAAGCTTCCTTGCCCTGCTCACTCACCGCGCCGATCCGCACGACGCCATCGAGCACCGCGTACAAGCCGCACGGCGCATCGCCGCGCTGGAACAAGCGCTGCCCCGCCGTCAGCCGCCGCTCCCGGGCCGCCGCCAGCAAGCTATCCTGAAAGGACGCCGGCAGATGACTGAACCACTGGCCGCTCATCAACCGTGAACGAATTTGCATAAACACTCCTGGATTGTCGCCTGCCTGACAGAGCGAACCCTGATCCCGAGGGATGATGCGATCAACCCTACCGGAGGAACAACAATGAAAAGCCTCGTCGACCACCTCAGTCAATACGCCGCCTACCACCGCGATCCGCGCAACATCGCCAGCCACTTTATCGGCATTCCGCTGATTGTGGTGGCGGTGGCGGTTTTGTTGTCGCGGCCGGAATGGTCGCTGGGCGGCTTGTGGATATCTCCAGCCGTTGTCGTGGCGCTGGCTTCGGCGTGTTTTTATCTGCGGCTGGAAGTGAAGCTCGGGGTATTGATGACGGTGCTGATGGGTTTATCCGTGTGGGCCGGGCATGTGCTGGCGCAGCAAAGCACCATGGTCTGGTTGAGCAGCGGCCTGGCGATGTTTGTGATCGGCTGGGTGATCCAGTTTGTCGGGCATCACTATGAAGGGCGCAAACCGGCGTTTGTCGATGATGTATCGGGGCTGATCGTCGGGCCGTTGTTTGTGGTGGCCGAGTTGGCGTTCATGCTCGGGATGCGGCATGAATTGAAAGAGCAGATCGAGGCGCGGGCGGGGGTGGTGCGGGTTAATCCGAACAAAAAAGCGGCGGCTTAGGCCGCTTTAAAAGATCGCAGCCTGCGGCAGCTCCTACAGTGGGTTTGGTCGATCACAAAATGTGTGACCAACCGAAACCCCTGTAGGAGCTGCCGCAGGCTGCGATCTTTTGATCTTAAAGGCTGGCGACTTTCTGCCAGACCTTGGGTTTGAAGAACAGTGTTTCACCTTTGGCCAAGCCGATCAGGCTGTCGTGATCTTTCACCACTTCAGCTTCGATCAAATCCGTCTGCCCTTCTACTTTCAACGTCACCCGCGTGGTCGCGCCCAACGGCCGGATATCACGCACCTCCGCCGCATGGTGATCCTCCAGCTCATGCTTGGACAACGACACTTCATGCGGGCGGAACAGCACGTGATTGTCGTCGCTCAGCAGCAAGCGGTTCGAATCGCCGAGGAAGTGATAAACGAAATCACTGGCCGGATTTTCGTAGACGTCACCCGGTGAGCCGATCTGCTCGATCACGCCCTTGTTCATCACCACGATACGGTCAGCAACCTCCATCGCCTCTTCCTGGTCGTGGGTCACGAATACCGAGGTCAGGTTGATGTCTTCGTGCAAACGCGCCAGCCAACGGCGCAGCTCTTTACGTACCTTGGCATCGAGGGCGCCGAAGGGTTCGTCGAGCAGCAGCACTTTAGGCTCCACTGCCAAGGCGCGGGCCAACGCAATCCGCTGACGTTGCCCACCGGACAACTGCTCCGGATAACGATCCGACAGCCAATCCAGCTGCACCATGTTCAGCAGTTCGTGCACCTTGACCGCGATCTGGCTTTCGCTCGGGCGCTGGTTTTTCGGTTTCATGCGCAGGCCGAATGCGACGTTGTCGAACACGGTCATGTGGCGGAACAAGGCGTAGTGCTGGAACACGAAACCGACGTTGCGATCACGCACGTCGTGGCCGGAAACGTCTTCACCGTGGAAAACGATATTGCCGTTATCCGGGGTTTCCAGACCGGCGATGATCCGCAGCAGCGTGGTCTTGCCGCAGCCCGAGGGGCCGAGCAGCGCGACCAGTTCACCGCTGTGGATATCCAGGCTGATGTTGTCCAGCGCCTTGAAGGCATTGAAATTCTTGCTGACGTTACGCACTTCGATCGACATGAATTATTCCTCCGCGGCGCTGGCGCGCAGGCGGTTGATACGGTTTTCGCTCCACTGCTTGAGCAGCAGGATGAAGAGCGCCAGGATCAGCAACAGGCTCGCCACGGCGAACGCGGCCACGTGGTTGTATTCGTTGTAGAGGATCTCGACGTGCAGCGGCAAGGTGTTGGTCACCCCGCGAATGTGCCCGGAGACCACCGACACCGCACCGAATTCACCCATGGCCCGCGCGGTACACAGCACCACGCCATAGATCAGGCCCCACTTGATGTTCGGCACGGTGACATGCCAGAACATTTGCCAGCCGTTGGCACCGAGCAGGCGCGCGGCTTCTTCTTCCTGCGTGCCCTGTTCCTGCATCAGCGGGATCAGCTCACGGGCCACGAACGGCACGGTGACGAAAATCGTCGCCAGCACGATGCCCGGCAGAGCGAAGACGATCTGGATGTCGTGATCCTGCAGCCACGGTCCGAACAGGCCCTGCGCACCAAACATCAGCACGTAGACCAGACCGGCAATCACCGGCGACACCGAGAACGGCAGGTCAATCAGTGTCACCAGCATGCTCTTGCCACGGAACGAGTATTTGCTTACGCACCACGCGGCACTGACGCCGAACACCAGGTTCAACGGCACCGAAATCAGCACGGCGAACACGGTGAGTTTCAGCGCCGACAGCGCATCCGGTTCAAAGATCGCGGTGAAGAATGCACCGAGGCCATTCTTCAAACCCTGCGATACGACGATGAACAACGGCAGCAGCAGAAACAGGAAAAAAACCAGCCAGCCAAGGCCGATCAGGATTCTGCGCGAAGTGGCACTGCCACGGCGTGCAGCGTTGGCCGAAGAGGCGGCCGCAATAGACGATTGGGACATTGTTCGCGCCTCCTTATGGGGTTTCGATGCGCCGCTGCAGCAAGTTGATCAGCAGCAACAGGACGAAGGAAACCACCAGCATCAGCACGCCGATGGCGGTAGCGCCGGTGTAATCGTATTGATCGAGTTTGACCATGATCAGCAGCGGCAGGATCTCGGTTTTCATCGGCATGTTGCCGGCAATGAAAATCACCGAACCGTACTCGCCGACGCCACGCGCGAACGCCAGGGCAAAACCGGTGAGCCAGGCGGGCAGCAGTGCGGGGACGAGGATGTGGCGGAACACCTGCAACGGTTTCGCGCCGAGGCACGCGGCAGCTTCTTCGACTTCGCGGGGAATGTCGGCCAGCACCGGCTGCACCGTGCGCACCACGAACGGCAGTGTGACAAAAGTCAGCGCCAAGGTGATACCGAGTGGGGTGTAGGCGATTTTGAAACCGAGGTCAGCAGCGAATTGCCCGACCAGACCGGCCGGCGCGTACAGCGCGGTCAGCGCGATACCGGCGACAGCTGTCGGCAGGGCGAATGGCAGATCGATCATCGCGTCGATCACCTTGCGCCCCGGGAAGGTGTAGCGCACCAGCACCCATGCCAGCAGCGTGCCGATGATGCCGTTGATGGTCGCGGCACACAGCGCGGTGCCGAAGCTCAGCTTCAACGCAGCCAGCACCCGCGGCGCGGAAATGATCGTCCAGAACTGATCCCAGGTGAGTTGCGCGGCGTGGACGAACATCGCCGCCAGCGGGATAAGCACAATCAGGCTGAGGTACACCAAGGTGTAGCCCAGCGTCAGCCCGAAGCCGGGTATGACGGGGGAGATACGACGCGACATAAAAGTCCTTGGTTAAAAACGCATCAATGTGGGAGCGAGCCTGCTCGCGAAGAGGGAGTATCAGTCAACATCCCTGTCGCCTGAAATACCGCCTTCGCGAGCAGGCTCGCTCCCACATGTGGTGTGCCTAAACAGTAGGCTCGTTGTGGGTCAGATTACTGCGCCTGATAAATCTGGTCGAACACGCCACCGTCGTTGAAGAATTTCGGCTGCGCGGTTTTCCAGCCGCCGAAGTCCTTGTCGATGGTCACCAGGTCCAGTTTCGGGAACTGCTGGGCGTACTTGGCCGCCACGTCCTTGTCACGCGGACGGTAGAAGTTTTTCGCGGCGATTTCCTGACCGGCCGGGCTGTACAGGTGTTTCAGATAGGCTTCGGCAATTTGCTCGTTGCCCTTCTTCTCGGCGTTCTTGTCGACCACGGCCACTGGCGGTTCGGCGAGGATCGACAGCGAAGGCACGACGATGTCGAACTTGTCGGCGCCGCCATCTTCTTTCAGCGCCAGGAACGCTTCGTTTTCCCAGGCCAGCAACACGTCACCCTGACCGTTGTTGACGAAGGTGATGGTCGAACCGCGAGCACCGGTGTCAAGAATCGGCACGTGCTTGAACAGGGTCTGGACGTATTCTTTGGCTTTGGCTTCGTCACCGCCGTTGGCTTTCAGGCCGTAGGCCCACGCGGCGAGGAAGTTCCAGCGCGCACCGCCGGAGGTTTTCGGGTTCGGGGTGATCACCGAGACATCGTTCTTGACCAGATCGCCCCAGTCCTTGATGCCTTTCGGGTTGCCCTTGCGCACCAGGAAGACGATGGTCGAGGTGTACGGCGTGCTCGCTTCCGGCAGACGCTTCTGCCAATCGGCGGGCAGGGTCTTGCCGAGTTTGGCGATTTCGTCGATATCACCGGCCAGGGCCAGAGTCACCACGTCAGCGCGCAGACCGTCGATCACCGCACGGCCCTGCTTGCCCGAACCGCCGTGGGATTGCTGGATTTTCACGGTGTCGCCGGCGTGGTCTTTCTGCCAGAACTTGATGAATTCAGCGTTGTAGTCCTGATACAGCTCGCGCGTCGGGTCATACGACACGTTGAGCAGTTCGTAATCCTTGGCAACCGCGGAACCGGCAAACACAGCGCTGGCCAGGGCGGCCAAAGCGTAACGGCGAATCGACGACATGGTGAAAGCTCCTGGAATTCTTGGTGGTGGCTTTTTCTTATGTATTTCGGAAATCGTGTTGCCGGTTCAAAGATCGCCGCCTGCGGCAGCTCCTACACACAGCCCCCTGTAGGAGCTGCCGCAGGCTGCGATCTTTTGATCTTCAACTCAGCCCGGTTGTTTACCGGGTTGCTGCAAACGGAATTTCTCTTTGCGTTCGATCTGCACGACTTGCGCGTTGTGCACAGTGATCTCCACCGCGCCGAAACGCAGATCGCGCAGGGCGCTCTGGATTTCACGCAAGATGGTGCTTTCGTCCTGACCGTCAACGCTGCGAAGGGATGCGCTCATGGTGCTGCTCCTTTGAATGGGATTTGCCTGGCAGTGGGCGGCACTGCGTTCGGCGTGGGAGCAATATAAGAGAGGCGCGGATATTCTTAAAAAGACTATTTAAGAATGTTTATATAACTAGAAAACATTATGTGGCGGGGCAAGGGTTTGCAGCCTGTTGAAGCAAAAGATCGCAGCCTTCGGCAGCTCCTACACAATTACCGTAGGAGCTGCCGAAGGCTGCGATCTTTTGATTTTTAACCAATCAATGGCGCGCGATCCCAATCAATCTCCAACGCCGGAACCGGCCGCCCAAACCAATACCCCTGCCCCAACTCACATGCCTGCTCCAGCAAAAACACCGCCTGTTCCGCCTGCTCGATCCCTTCCGCATGCACCTGCATGCCCATGCTCCGCGCCAGCGCGATGATCACCCGGACAATCGCTGCGTCATCCTCGTCCCACGGCAGCCCGGCGACGAAACCCTGATCGATCTTCAGCTTCTGCACCGGCAAGCGCTTGAGCCGCAGCAGCGACGAATAGCCGGTGCCAAAATCATCGATGGCCAGACGAATGCCCAGCTCGCGTAGACGATGCATCTGTTCCAGCGCCACTTCAGGGTCATCCATCACCGCACTTTCGGTGACTTCCAGCTCCAGACAAGCCGGGTTCAACCCGGTTTCATGCAGCACTTGAGCGACCTGCTGATACAGCTCACGTCGGGCGAACAAGCGCGACGACACATTCACCGCAACAAACGACAACACGATTCCGGCCTGTTGCCACTGGCACATCTGCCGACATGCCTGCTGCATCACCCAGGCATCGATCTCGGCGATCAGCCCGGTGCGCTCGGCAATCGGGATGAATTCCGCCGGCGACACCAGGCCGCGCTGCGGATGCTGCCAGCGCACCAGTGCCTCCACCCCGATCAGGCGACTGCTTTTCAAGTCATGCACCGGTTGGTAATAGACCCGCAGTTCCTGCTGCTCCAGCGCGCGGCGCAGTTCAAAAGCTGTTTCAACCCGTTGCTGGGCGTGGACGGTGAGTTCTTCGGTGTACAAGGCGTAACCGTTACGACCGCTGCTCTTGGCCTTGAACAGCGCCGCATCGGCATTGCGCAACAATTGCTCGGCGCTCAGTGCGTCGCTGGGAAACAGGCTGATGCCGATGCTGGCGTTAATGAATAATGGGTGAGCATCGAAGCAGAACGGTTCCTTGAGCGCATCGAGAATGCGTTGCGCCAGCGCCGCTGCCTGGCCCGGTTGTGGACAACTTTCCGCCAGCACCGCGAACTCGTCGCCACCGAGGCGCGCCAGGGTAATGCCGGGGCCGAACAACGCCTGCAAACGAATCGCCACAGCCTTGAGCAAGCGATCACCGACGTTATGGCCGAGACTGTCATTGATCATTTTGAAGTGATCGAGATCGAGCATCAGCAAGGCACAGCCACGCTTGTGGATCTGCGCAGACGCCAGCGCCTGCTCGGCGCGGTCGCTGAACAACAGGCGATTGGGCAGGTCGGTCAGCGGATCGTGATGGGCGAGATGCTTGAGCTCGTGCTCGGAGTCCTTGATCGCGCTGATGTCGGAGAACACTGCGACGTAATGACTGAGTCGGCCTTGATCATCGTGAATGATGCGGATGGTTTGCCATTGTGGATAAATTTCACCGCTTTTGCGCCGGTTCCAGATTTCCCCGCTCCACTCGCCCTGCGCCTCCAGAGTGGCAAACATCGCCTGATAGAACCCCGGCGGATGATGACCCGACTTGAACAGGCTCGGCTGCTGCCCGAGCACTTCTTCGCGTTGATAACCGGTGATCTCCATAAAGGCGCGATTGACGTGGACGATCAGCCCCTGATGGTTGGTGACCAATACCCCCTCGCGAGTGCAATCGAACACCGCAGCAGCCTGGCGCAGGCGCTCGCGATCGGCATGCCGTTCACGCAGGTGCGCTCCGATTCCGAGAAATTCGCAGAGGCGTGCCCGAGCGAGAAAGATCAGACCGGCGCTGACCGCCGCAAACAGGTAACCGTTGATCAGTTGCCATCGCGCCAGATCGACGGAGCTATCGAAGAAATTGTTTAATAAATGATCAGCACCTTGCAGCCAGACGACGGCAAGCACGAGATAGAGCAGCGCTGCACGCAAGGCATCGCGATATGTGGCAGACATTCGGCTGTCCATGTCCCTACAAAAAGGTTGGAATTATAGGTCAAGAAACATCCAGCGACTCTTATCTGAAAGGGCGACTGGTTTTATCTGTGTGCTTAGTGATAATGCAACGGCTGTTTTTATCTTTATCGAGGGCCCTATAGCCTATGTGGTACGAAGGTTTTCTTGGCTTGTCGGCCTGGTCTCTGGTCGCAGTCACCCTGCTGATGACCCACGTGACGATTGTCGCCGTCACGGTCTATCTGCACCGCTACTCAGCCCATCGCTCGCTTGAGCTGAATGCCGGCCTGAAGCACTTTTTCCGTTTCTGGCTGTGGCTGACCACGGCGCAGAACACCCGCGAGTGGACCGCCATCCACCGTAAACACCACGCCAAATGCGAAACCGAAGATGACCCGCACAGCCCGGTCATCAAGGGTTTGTCGACGGTGCTGCGTACCGGCGCCGAACTCTACCGCGCCGAAGCGCAGAACCCGGAAACCTTGCGCATCTACGGCAAGAACTGCCCCGAAGACTGGATCGAACGCAACGTCTACAGCCGCTACCCGCTGCTGGGTGTAGCGATCATGGGCGTCATTGACCTGCTGCTGTTCGGCACCATCGGCATCACCATCTGGGCGATCCAGATGATGTGGATCCCGGTGTGGGCCGCCGGCGTCATCAACGGTCTCGGTCATGCCGTCGGCTACCGCAACTTCGAATGCCGCGATGCGGCAACCAATCTGGTGCCATGGGGCATCCTGATCGGCGGCGAAGAACTGCACAACAACCATCACACCTACCCTAACTCGGCCAAGCTGTCGGTGAAGAAGTGGGAGTTCGACCTCGGTTGGGCGTGGATCAAAGTCTTCAGTTTCCTGCGCCTGGCCAAGGTTCAGCGTGTCGCGCCGATCGCCCACCGTGTCGAAGGCAAGGGCAGTCTGGACATGGACACCGCCATGGCGATCCTCAACAACCGCTTTCAGATCATGGCCCAGTACCGCAAGTTGGTGATCGGTCCACTGGTCAAGCAAGAACTGGCCAAGGTCGATCATTCGGTGCGCCACCAGTTTCACCGCGCCAAACGTCTGCTGTCGCGGGAAACCAGCCTGCTGGAAGACCGTCACCACTTGCGGATCCAGAACATGCTCGAGCACAGCCAGGCCCTGAAGGTAATTTACGAAAAACGCCTGGCCCTGCAGCAGATCTGGGTCAAGACCAGCTCGAATGGCCACGACATGCTTGCCGCCATCAAGGAATGGATTCACGAAGCGGAAGCCAGCGGCATCCAGTCCCTGCGTGAATTCGCCGACCAGTTGAAAACCTACTCGCTGCGTCCAGCAGCGGTCTGAAGCCATTGATCGGTGCGCCCGCAACCCGGGCGCACCCTTTGGAACTTCCCTTCCAATCCCCTATCTCAATGACACTTCGCCACCTCCGGCGGGTTGTACCGTGGCCGTTGTCGACTTTCGGCACGCCTTATGAGATTGGTGCCGATGGTCAATAACAACCAAAAAGACTCATCCTTGCCGCAGTGGCCAGAAGCCGCGCAAACCCTTATGGCCTTGATGCACGCTCAAGGCGAAGTCGCCCGCCTGAGCGAGCGCGAGCAGCTGTTCAGCTCGCTGCTGGTCAGCGTCAACGCCGTGCTCTGGGCCTTCAACTGGGAAACCCGGCAGGTGCTGTACGTCAGCCCCGCCTATGAACGGATTTTCGGTCACTCCGCAGCGCTGCTGCTGGCCGACTACAACCAGTGGCGCGATAGCATCTATCCCGACGACCTTGAGTACGCCGAACGCAGCCTCGCCGAAGTGCTGCACAAGGGCGCGGTAGAAGATCGCGAGTACCGGATCATCGCCGCCGATGGTCAGGTGCGCTGGCTCAGCGACAAGTGCTTCATCAATCGTCAGGACGAACCCGGACAACCGGTGATCATCGTCGGCATCGCCGAGGACATCACCGACAAGAAGCAGATGGAAACCGAGCTGCATCGTTTGGCGACCACCGACGTGCTGACCCAAAGCAGCAATCGCCGGCACTTCTTCGAGTGTGCCCACCGCGAGTTCGACGAGGCCCGCCTGCAAGGCTCGCCCTTGGCATTTCTGCTGCTGGATATCGATGATTTCAAAGTGATCAACGACACCTACGGCCACCCTGAAGGCGACAACGTGCTGCAACGGATTGCCGAGTGCGGTCGTGGATCGTTGCGCCGCGGCGACCTGTTCGGACGCATTGGCGGGGAAGAATTTGCCGCGGTGTTTCCAGGTTGTGCGCCGGACATGGCCATGCAGGTGGCTGAACGGTTGCGGCAGGAGATTCAGCGGTTGAGTTTCAACCACGACGGCCAAAGCTTCGCTATCACCGTGAGCCAAGGCCTGACCAGCCTCACCGAAGATGACGAGAACCTCGACAGCCTGTTCGCCCGTGCGGATGCGGCGATGTATGAGGCCAAACGGCAGGGCAAGAACCGCATTATCTCTGCCTGAAACCGTCCTCCCGCCTCAACACAGAGCCACTGTGGGAGCGAGCCTGCTCGCGAAAGCGTCGTATCAGACAATGATGTGCTGAATGACACTCCTTCTTCGCGAGCAGGCTCGCTCCCACATTTGGAATGTGAGTGAATCCGGGTCATTTGCGCATCCGCATCAACTCCGGCAAGCCGATCTTGAGCAACCGCGCCGTACGGCTCTTCGCCAGTTCTTCAATGCCTTCATGTTCGGTCAGGCGCGCCATTTGCGCCGCCATGTTCATCACCAGCGCCTCACGGGAATAGCCCCCGCCCCCGAGCTGGTAGCCCGATGCAATCAGCTCACGCACCTCCACCGGCAACCGCCAGCGGGTGCGTAGCGCCGCGCCGTAAGCCGCGCCAAATCCCGCCAGCGCCTCGCCGACTTCCTCCAGCTCATCCAGCTCACCGCCGGCCTGCTGCCACTCCTGTAAACACCGCAGCAACGCCAGATCACCCAACCGATGGAGCATGCCCGCGCAGTAGCAGCGCTCCTGATCCAGATCGAGCAAGCGCGCCAATGTGCGCGCGTATTCAGCAGTGTGCAGCGACAGCCCCCAATAGCGCTCGGCATAGTCGGCCAGACACGGATCACTGAGCCTGGCACTGCGTTTGAGCGCCAACCCCAGGATCAGATTCATGCTCTGCCCGGTGCCCAGACGCTGCAGGGCTTGAGCCAGTGTCTGCACCGGCGCGCCATGGTGCTGCGCCGCGCTGTTGGCCGCAGCGATCAACACGGCAGTGATCTGCGGATCGGTTTTGATCTCATCTTCCAGCAGCTTCAAATCGAGGCCACCGGGATTGAGGCTGCGTTTGACGGCTACCTGCACATCGGTCATCAACGGCGCGCCGTCAGCCTGTTCGCGGCGACGCTCAAGAAACACCGACAAGGTCATGCCCGGCGCCAGCGCCGGCACTTCACAGAATACTTCTTCCCCGGCATTGAGCAGCAAACCCTGCAAACGCTCGGTCAGGTTTTCCATGTTCAGCGGTTTGGTCAGATACGCCGTCGGTGCCAGCGGAATCGCTTCGCGCACACTGGCGCTGTCGTTGCGGCTGCTCATCAGAATGAACGGCAGCGGCGGATTGCGTTTGCGCTGACGCACACTGCGCAGCACATTCAAACCATCGACGCCGGGCAGTTCCCAATCGACGATGGCGAGGTCATACGGAATTTCGCTGAGCATCGACATGGCTTGCTGGCCATCGGCACACAGATCCAATCGCGCATCGCAACGCACGTTCAGCAACACTTGTTTGAGCAGATCGCGAGACCACGGATCAGCCTCGGCAATCAGCACTCGCGGTACGGCGGGGAAATCAACGGCAGTCATGCGCGCTCTCCCTTGCAATGCCTGAACCTTAGCCAATGCTGGCCATTCGATACAGTGCTAATGCGTCGATGTGTTTCAAGGGGCGTAAAAAAACCCGCCGAAGCGGGTTTTTTGTCGATCAGGTCACACTGGGTGATCAGAGCTCGGAAAAGCACTCTTCGATGATCGCCAGACCTTTGTCCAGTTGCTCGTCCGGCGAGGTCAGCGGTACCAGTACGCGCAGAACGTTGCCGTAGGTGCCGCAGGACAGCAGGATCAGACCCTTGTCGCGCGCCTTGGCCACAACGGACGCTACTGCCGCAGCGTTTGGCTTGTGGCTGTCGCCGTTTTCGAACAGTTCGACCGCGATCATTGCGCCCAGGGCACGGACTTCGCCGATCACCGGGTACTTGGCCTGGATAGCCTTGAGGCCAGTGACCAGACGCTCGCCGACTGCCTTGCAGCGATCCAGCAGGTTTTCTTCTTCGAACACTTCCATCACCGCCAGGGCAGCGGCGCAAGCGATCGGGCTACCGGCGTAAGTACCGCCCAGGCCACCTGGAGCGATGGCGTCCATGTATTCAGCCTTGCCGCACACGCCAGCCAGCGGGAAGCCGCCAGCGATGGATTTGGCGAAGGTGGTCAGGTCGGCAGCAACGCCCATCTGTTCCATGGCGAAGAACGTGCCGGTACGGCCAGCGCCGGTCTGTACTTCGTCAGCGATCAGCAGGATGCCGTGCTGGTCGCACAGAGCACGCAGACGCTTCATGAACTCTTTCGGCGCAACGTAGAAACCACCTTCACCCTGAACAGGTTCGATGATGATCGCGGCGATGTCTTTCGGCTCGGCGTCGTTCTTGAAGATGCGTTCGATGGAAGCGATCGAATCGTCGATGCTCACGCCGTGCAGTTCGTTCGGATACAGCGCGCGGAAGATGCCGCCTGGCATCAGGCCCATGCCGGCCGAGTAAGGCACGACTTTACCGGTCAGGCCCAAAGTCATCATGGTGCGACCGTGGTAGGCGCCGGTGAACGCGATCACGCCGGCACGGCCAGTGGCGGCACGGGCGATTTTCACGGCGTTTTCGACGGCTTCGGAACCGGTGGTGACCAGCAGGGTTTTCTTGGCGAAATCACCCGGGATCTTGGCGTTGATTTTCTCGCACACTTCTACGTACGGCTCGTAAGCCAGAACCTGGAAGCAAGTGTGGGTCAGCTTGTTCAGCTGTTCGGTCACGGCAGCGATGATTTTCGGGTGCACGTGGCCGGTGTTCAGTACAGCGATACCGCCGGCGAAGTCGATGAACTCACGACCTTCAACGTCAGTTACGGTAGCGTTCTTTGCCGACTCAGCGAAGATCGGGTGAATCTGGCCAACACCACGTGGAACAGCTGCGGTACGACGGGCCATCAGTTCAGCGTTAGTCTTGCTCATTACAGTCCTCATTCGCCGCTCATCGGGCGGCGTGGTTCAAGGATTAAGCGGGAGAAATCGACGGTGGCAGCATGCGATGATCGACTGCCACGGCGTTCCTGGCCGCAGAGAAAATTCCGGTTTGAAACGACGCAAAGGGACAGCGCTCTCGTGCCCTTTGCGTTTGCAGCAATCCTTGTCCGGGCTTAGATGCCCAGGCAGAGGTATTTGATTTCCAGGTAATCTTCGATGCCGTACTTGGAGCCTTCACGGCCCAGGCCCGAGGCCTTGATGCCGCCGAACGGCGCGACTTCGTTGGAGATCAGCCCGGTGTTGACGCCGACCATGCCGTATTCCAGCGCTTCCGCGACACGGAACACACGACCCAGGTCGCGAGCATAGAAGTACGAAGCCAGACCGAACTCGGTGTCGTTGGACATCGCGATCACTTCGGCTTCGTCTTTGAAACGGAACAGCGGCGCCAGTGGACCGAAGGTTTCTTCCTTGGCCACCGCAGCGTTTTTCGGCACGTTGGTCAGGATGGTCGGCTCGAAGAAGTTGCCTTCCATCGCCTTGCCACCGGCCAGCACGGTGGCGCCTTTGGATACGGCGTCAGCAATGTGCTCTTGCACCTTGGCCACGGCTTTTTCGTCAATCAGCGGGCCAGTGGTGGTGCCGTCTTCCAGACCGTTGCCGATCTTCAGTTTGGCCACAGCCACTTTGAGCTTCTCGGCGAACGCGTCGTAGACCGAATCCTGAATGTACAGACGGTTGGCGCAGACACAGGTCTGGCCGTTGTTGCGGTACTTGGAAATGATCGCGCCCTCGACGGCCTTATCCAGGTCCGCGTCGTCGAACACGATGAACGGTGCGTTGCCGCCCAGTTCCAGTGAGACTTTCTTGATGTCCTTGGCGCATTCCGACATCAGTTGACGACCGATTTCGGTCGAACCGGTGAACGACAGTTTGCGCACGATCGGGTTGCTGGTCAGCTCGCTGCCAATGTCGCCGGCGCTGCCGGACACGACGCTGAACACGCCCGCAGGAATGCCCGCGCGCTGAGCCAGTTCGGCCAGGGCGAAAGCGGAGAATGGAGTTTGCGAAGCAGGCTTGAGCACCATGGTGCAACCGGCGGCCAGGGCCGGGCCGGCCTTGCGGGTGATCATCGCCGCCGGGAAGTTCCATGGGGTGATTGCAGCGGTCACGCCGATTGGCTGCTTGATCACGATCAGGCGCTTGTCTGGCTGATGACCCGGAATCACATCACCGTAGATGCGCTTGGCTTCTTCGGCGAACCACTCGATGAACGAAGCGGCGTAAACGATTTCGCCCTTGGCTTCGGCCAGCGGCTTGCCCTGCTCGAGGGTCATCAGGCGCGCAAGGTCGTCCTGGTTCTCGATCATCAGTTCGAACCAGCGACGCAGCTTGCCGGCACGCTCTTTGGCGGTCAGGGCACGCCACGCCGGCAGCGCTTTGTCAGCGGCCTCGATGGCACGACGGGTTTCGGCAGCGCCCATCTTCGGCACGGTACCGAGAATTTCGCCGGTGGCCGGGTTGTTGACCTTGATCGTCTGACCGCTGTCCGCATCGACCCAAGCGCCATCAATGAAGGCTTGCTGGCGGAACAACAGGGTGTCTTTAAGCTGCATGTCGGCTTTCCTTAACAGCACCGCGGCCTGCGCGGAGCAAATTATGATTGTAGAAAGGCGCCTCGCAAGGCTGCCGTCAGGGAAATCAGTGACCGGGTGTGGCGCATCAACCGTGGACGATTCGAACCACCGGCGCTTCAACACCCCGTCAACGAGCGTTTGAAATCTCAAACGGATCGTAGGATCAAAGGGGTTAAAGGACAATAGGTCGTTCGAAAAAAAGAACAAAAACGGCGTGTTTGTGGAATTTTTCAGATCAACGAGCCAAAAGCCCCCGCCGCAGGAAAACCTTAGATCAACCACGCCAAAGCGCCAAGCGAGGGTTTTGCAGGACGTTACAGCTTTATGGAATGCAGCGATTTGCGCCGACACGCGCACTGACAATCCGCGCCAAAACCCAGCATGGACGCCCCGAGCCGACCTAGGTATGATGTCGCCCGCTGCACCAGTAGCTCAGCTGGATAGAGTACTGCCCTCCGAAGGCAGGGGTCGTGGGTTCGAATCCCGCCTGGTGCGCCATTGATTTAAACGAGAAAGCCCCGGACTGTGATGGTCCGGGGCTTTTTTGTGGGCGGTGCAAAAGGACTGGAGCGACGTCACTCCGTCGTCCAGTCAAACTCATCGTAATCATCGTCGTCCTCTTCCTCCCCAACCTCCTCCTCAAAAACCTCGTCTTCATCAACGACATCTTCTTCCGGCTGGTTCAGCAGAAACTCTTTACGCGCTTCAGTAATCGCTCGCCGCATCTCTTCGCCCTTTTCCGGGCAGTTGAGCAGTTGGGCAATGCGGTCAATTTTCGATGCCACGTTGTCCTCCAGCGTATTGGCAATGCCCCGATAGTGCGCGTTTTTGCGGGGTAATGCCAAATGGCTGGAGGATCAGGCGGTCATTTTTTCTGCAACTGTTCGAGTCGGGCGTCGAGATCGGCGTTCGGGTAGCGTTTGTGCAGGTTGTTGAACAGGCTGTCGGCGGCCTGCAGTTGGCCGGATTCGCGCAGGCGCAGGACTTCGCGCAGTTGCGCGTCGAGGCCATTGACCGGGGTGGCGGTGCGTTTGCTGAGTTTGGCTTGGTCAGCGCTGATGGCTTCGCTTTGCATCGGTGCGGCCATTTCTGCCATCGGTGCCGGCGCGGGCATGGCACCTGCGGGCGCCGACAATGCTTGCGGCGCCTGCTTGCGCGCCAGCGGTGCGGCGGGTTTCGCTGCCGGGGCGAAGTCGAATTGCCCTTGCGGTTCGGGAGCACGCTGCACCAGTGACAACATCAGGGCGACGCCAATGAGACTGGCGAATGCGACTTGCCAGCGTGGTTTTCGGCACGCATCGAGCCAGCGTTGCAACAGGCTTGGCTTGGGCGCCGGGACCTCGCGGCGGGCAGCGTTGAGGATAAACGCATCGAGGTGCGCTGGTGGTTCAGCGTTGTGTTGTTCACGCACATGTTTGATCAGCAGATCTTCGGGTGTCTGGCGGGCGTCAGTCATGTCAGTACCTCCTCGGCCAGCAGCCGACGCAGTTTTTGCTGGGCGTAGCGCAAGCGGCTTTTGACGGTTTCCAGCGGTGCTTCGGTGAGGCTGGCGATTTGCGCCAGATCGAGATCGCCGTGGGCACGCAGCAGGAACACTTCGCGCTGGTCGGCGGGCAAGGTTTGCAGGGCGTTTTCCAGGCGCTGGCTGTCACGGCTGAGGCTCAGCAGCTGTTCGGGATCATTCGTCTCATCGCTGACGGCGTGGCTTTGTTCGTCATAGCTGTCGTGCAACGGTTGGTGAACCCCGTGTTTGCGCCAGTGATCGATCAGGCGATTGCGGGCGATCTGGAATAGCCATGTACGAAAAGTCGCCCGGCCTTGTGGCTGACTGGCGCTGCGGATCAGGCTCAGCCAAGTCTCCTGAAATACTTCGTCGGCCAGTTCCGGCTTGCCGCTCAATCCGAGTAGAAACCGGTACAAACCTTGGCGATGGCGGGCGTACAAGATCTCGAACGCGGCGCCGTCGCCCTCGCGATAACGCGCCAGCAACGATTCATCGCTGCTGGCGGCTGAGCTGTCTGCGGAGGCAAACAGCTGACTGATAAACCCCTTCAGACGATTCACTTATTCAATCCGTCGTTCAGTGGCCTGCGCATTCGATGCGGTAGAAGTGCGCAGACTCTGCGCCAGTTGCACCAGTTGCACGAACTCGTTGCGCAGGCCAAAGCGGTCATCGCCGCGCGCGCCACGGGCCAGTGTTTCCGTATCTTTCAGACTGAAATCGCCGGTGTAGCGGCCGTCCTTGAGTTGCTGGGAAAATGCGGCGACCGCAGCAGCAAAACGCAGGTCTTCGCTGGCAGATGCGACCTGATTGGTTATCGGCCGCTCGATCAGCAGACTTTTCCCACCGTCAGGACGTTGATAACGCACACGCAGCATCGCCAATTCCCCGCTTTTCCCGGAAACAACCGGCTCCGACTTGCCGTAACGCAGCGGCTCCAGCCAGCCCCTCTCGCCCGCCGGAACAATTTCGTACAGCGCGGTCACCGTGTGTCCTGCGCCGATTTCGCCGGCATCGACTTTGTCATTGCTGAAATCCTCACGCTTCAAAGCACGATTCTCGTAGCCGAGCAGGCGATATTCGCTGACCTGCGCCGGGTTGAATTCCACCTGCAGTTTGACGTTTTTCGCCACCACAGCGAGGGTCGAACCCAGTTGATCGACCAGTACTTTGCGCGCCTCGCGCAGGTTATCGATATAGGCATAGTTGCCGTCGCCCGCATCGGCCAGTTGCTCCATCAAGTGTTCATTGTAGTTATCCACACCAAATCCCAATGTGGTCAGCGAGATGCCACTTTTGCGTTTATCCACAGCCATTTGCTTGAGGCTGTCGAAGTCGCTGATGCCGACATTGAAATCGCCATCGGTGGCCAAGAGGATGCGGTTGATGCCTTTGGGGATAAAGGCCTGCTGCGCCATTTGGTAGGCCAGTTCGATACCTGAAGCGCCAGCGGTCGAACCACCCGCAGTCAATTGCTCGATGGCTGTACGAATTTTCGCCTTCTCACGTCCGGAAGTCGGCTCCAGCACCACTCTCGATTCGCCGGCATACACGACCAGCGACACACGATCCTGATCGCGCAATTGATCGACCAACAATTTCAGCGTGCTTTTGACCATCGGCAGGCCTTCGCGGCGATCCATCGAGCCGGACACATCGACCAGAAACACCAGATTGGCCGGGGCCAGTTCCGCTACCGTGCGGTCGGAAGCCTTGATGCCGATGCGCAGCAAGCGGGTGTGCGGATTCCACGGTGAGGCGGCCAGTTCGGTGGTCACACCGAAGGGCGAGCCATCGCTGGGTAACGCGTAGTCGTAGGGGAAATAATTGACCAATTCCTCCAGCCGCACCGCGCCTTCCGGCGGCAGTCGTCCCTGATTGAGCAAGCGGCGCACATTGGCGTAGGCGCCGGTATCGACGTCAGCGCTGAAAGTTGAAACCGGGGTTTCGGCGACGCTGTGGATCGGGTTGTCGGCCAGCGCCTGATATTGCTCGCGCTGCTCATCACGATAGCCCTGTGGATAACTGTCCGCAGACGGCGTCACTGTAAAACTGGCTAGCGGGGCGGGGTGTGCCATGCGCTTGGCCATCGCGCCAGCGACCGGCATCGCTTCCTGTTGAACCAGCACTTCGGGCTGCGCCGGCGCTGGCACAGCAGCGGACTCGGGTTTGGAAGACACACCGCAACCGGCGAGCGCCAGCAGCACAGCAACCGCAGCAGGGCGTAAGAGAGGAAGAGACATGGGGGCTGACCTCGGGATGAAATTGATCACTCATCCACTGAGACGGGCAGCCCTTTCAGTTCGGGTTAAACGCCGCTAAAAATTTTTTCAGCGGTGATAACGCCGCACCGCACTGCTGTTACGCAGCACATGACCTTTGATTTTTTCCATCAGCTCGGCGCGAGTCAGACCGGCCGGCAAGGCATCCGGCGCCAGATCCAGTGCGTAGATCTGGATGATGTAGTGGTGCGCACTGTCGCCCACTGGCGGACACGGCCCCATGTAATGGGTGTTGCCCTTGCTGTTGGTGCCGCCGACACCTTCGAACGCGGATTTGGCGCCGACGCCTGCCGCAATCTGGTGCGTGGTGGATTTGATGCCGTAGTGAATCCAGTGATCGACGCCCAAACCTTTCTGGCCGTCCGGGTCATGCATGACGATTGCGTAACTCTGGGTCCCGGCGGGACCTGCGTTCCAGCTCAGTGCTGGCGACTGGTTCTTGCCGCCGCAACCGGCCGCGTCGCTGGCCGCCGCCGAAGTGAACAGGCGGTTATCGGAAACACCCGGGATGCTCAGGGTGAAACGCTCCTGGGCCTGCGCCGGAAACTGCACGCAAAGGGTGACAGCGAGTGCTGCCAGCCAGGGGTTGAGAGAGGTCAATCGGGTCATTCCGGGAGCACCTTGTGCAGTGGGGCCATCGTAGGCCTGCAAACTATAGCTGTACCGTTCGTGCCATGGCAGTGGCAAATGGCTGAACCTCGCAGCGATACACAAACTCACAAGAGAAATGCCCGCGAGGAAGCCGCACATGTCCCTGCACCGCGTCGCCCGTTACGCCGATGTCCCCCACGACCGTGGCCTGGCCGTTGAAATCGGCGACTGCAAGATTGTGCTGCTGCGCGCAGGCGAGCAGTTGCGGGCCTTTCAGGGCGAATGCCCGCATGCCGGTGCGCCTTTGGCTGACGGTGCGTTGTGTCACGGACGCCTGATCTGCCCGTGGCACAAGGCTGAATTTCGCGCGGAGGATGGCGCGTTGTGCGAGCCGCCCGCGCTCGACAGCCTCAAGCGTTATCCGCTGGAACTGCGTGGCGAGGAAGTCTGGGTCGATGACCTGCCGCTGGAAGATCCGCATACGCCGCCGGCAGACGATGCGCGCACGTTCGTGATTGTCGGCGCGGGCGCAGCAGGCACCGCGTGTGCCGCTGCGTTGCGGGAAAAGGGTTTTGGTGGCCGCATCGTGATGATCGACCGCGAGGCCGATGCCGGTTATGACCGCACGGTGCTGAGCAAATTTGTCCTCGCCGGGGAAATGCCACCGGAAGATACACCGCCGCTGCGTGATGAAAGTTTCTATAAAGAACAGCGCATCGAACGCCTGCAAAACCAAATCACGTCCATTGATGCCCAGACCAAAGCCCTCCATCTCAGCGACGGCCAAACGTTGAGTTACCACGCTGCAGTACTCGCCACTGGTGGCGAACCCAATCCCTTGGAATTACCCGGTGCCGAACTGCCGCAGGTGTTTTTACTGCGCTCAAAAGCCCAGGCCGAGCAGATCATGAAAACAGCCAGCCCCGATCAACACGCGGTCATCATCGGCGACAGCTTTATCGCCCTCGAATGCGCCTCCGCGCTGCGCCAGCATGGTCTCGACGTCACGGTACTCGCGCGCCACGCCATTCCCTTCGCCGCGCAATTCGGCGAAGCGGTGGGTAAAGCGATCCGCGCGCTGCACGAGGAAAACGGCGTGAAGTTCATCACCGAGCACGAGGCGACAGAGATCATCGGCGACGGCAAGGTTGAGGCGGTACTGCTGGACAACGGCCTGCGGCTTTCTGCGGATCTGGTGCTGGCAGGGATCGGCGTTCATCCAGCGACAGAAGCGTTCGCGTCACTGCCCAAGGAAAAGGATCAATCGTTGCGCGTCGATGGCGGCATGCGTGTCATCGAAGGGCTGTGGGCGATCGGCGACATCGCCACGTTCCCGCTGAACGGCCAGCCGCAACGCATCGAACACTGGCGCCTGGCTCAGCAACACGCGCGAATCGCTGCCGCCAACATGCTCGGTGGCGACGAGCATTACCTCGATGTGCCGTTCTTCTGGACCTGGCATTTTGGCAAGAACTACGACTACCTCGGGCATGCCGAACATTGGGATGAAGTGGAGTTTCTTGGCGAACCCGAAAATCCGCCCTTTATCGGTCTGTTCGGTAGAAACGGTGTGGTAGTTGCCGCCGTGGCTTGCGAGAAAGAAAGAGCGATGGCGTTACTCACCGAGCGCATGAAGCAACCGCTGCCGATGGAAGATGCCTGGGAACTGATCCGCGATTAGCGGCCGATTGATCGTTCCCACGCTCCTGCGTGGGAATGCAGCCCGTGACGCTCCGCGTCACTGGACGCGGAGCGTCCCAAGAGGCATTCCCACGCAGAGCGTGGGAACGATCAAAGCCGGGTCAGGGGCTCGCGATTGCCATCATCCTCGGCATGCAGAAAGATCACTCGCGGATGCTCCAACGGTGCCAGTGGCGGCGGCAATTCCTCCTGCTGTACCGGCCAGAAATGCGTCACCACATGGCTGATATCGCCTTCCTGATCGTTGTGAATGGTCATCACCCCGGGCGTGCGCAGCTTTTGAAAGCGGTCATCGCAGAGTTTGAAACTCCTGCTCAGGCCTTCATCGTCGATCACCGGCGACGGCAGCCGGCGTTGGGCAAAACTGCGACTCTTGCGCTGCTGATAACGCGCCCAACCGATCAGAATCACCGCGTTGACCAAGGCAATCCACAGATAAATCTGCAGGGTACCCAGTGCGTCGAACGCCGATTTATCGATCAGCGGCCCGCCCGCGTGAGTTTCGATCAGCGGCCATAAGCCGCGGATCAGCAGAAACAGCAGGCCAACCCAGGCCACCACGGTGAGGATCACATCGATCACTACCAGAAAGGGCCGCTGGCGAGTCCGGATGATTTTCATTTGATGACCTCCTCTTCGTCGTCGCCGATCGGTTTGATGCCCCGATCAGGACTGACCCAACGCGCACGTTTCTGATGTTGGCCGAACAGCACTTTGGGGAAGCTGACCAACGTGGTCAGCAGGCTGATAAGCCAGAACACCAACGGATACCAGACCACCCAGAACATCGTGCGACCCAATCCCGGCTCATAGCGCCGGTCGATGACGATGCTGACGGCGAACTGCACCAGGCAGACAAATGCCAGCAGCAACCCGGTAAATGCCGGCGGCATCAGGTGATCCACCGCGATGGCCTCCGGCATGACCACAAATTTGCCCACGCCCCAGAAAATCACCGACAACAGGAAGGTAAACGCCCAACCGGTCGACAGGCAGTATTCGAACAGCAACGGCCACAGGTAACGATGGCGGTACTGCCAGATGCCACGAATATTCTTGAACAGCACTTCCGCGCCACCCTGAGCCCAGCGCAAACGCTGCTTCCACAGGCCGCCGAGGGTTTCCGGCATCAGAATCCAGCACAGCGCGCGCGGCTCGTAGAAGATGCTCCAGTGATCGAGTTGCAGCTTCCAGCTGATGTCGATGTCTTCGGTGATCATGTCCGGGCTCCAGTAACCGACGCGGTTCAGCGCGGTACGGCGGAACGCGACGATCACTCCGGAGACGGTAAAGATCCGTCCGAACACCCGTTGCGTGCGCTTGATCAAACCGATGATCGACGAGAACTCACCGACCTGCACCCGCCCGACCAGCGTTGAACGCGTACGAATCCGCGGGTTGCCGGTCACGGCGCCAAGCCGTGCGTTATCCAGCATCGGCGCAACCAGATACGCCGCGGTATTGGGCGCCAGCAGTGCGTCACCGTCGATGCACACCAGATACTCACTGCGCGCCGCGATGGCGCCCATGCGCAGAGCAACAGCCTTGCCCTGGTTTTCCGCCAGGTGCAGCACGCGCAGGCGCGGATCTTCCTTGGCCAGCGCATCGAGCACTTGTGCGGTGTTGTCCTTGGAGCCGTCGTTGATCGCGATGACTTCGATGTTCGGGTAATGCTGGGCCAGCGCCGCGTGGATGGTGTCGGCGGCGTTGTCACCTTCGTTGTAGCAAGGGATCAGGATCGAGATCAGCGGCTCACCTTCCAGCGGTGGCGGCAGCGTGTCGTCTTTCCATGGCCAATGGCGCTCCCAGTGCAGCCAGAAATACAGGCCGCCAGAAATCCACAACCCGGACATGAACAACGGGTAGAAGAACACGAAGTCCATCAGGAACTGCCCGGTGACCAGGAAGATCAGGCCCAGCGGCACGCCGAGGACGAGCGCCAGAACAAGCAGGGCTAACAGTCTATCCAGCATGTTATGGATTCCATTTGTTGGAGAGCGCAGGCCTTACGGTTTTCAGGTCCGGCAGGTTGTCGAGGAAGTTGTCCGGGTAGTAACCGAAACTGGTCGCGCCCTGACGTTTGAGGCGACCCATCCAGTCCGCCATCACTGCCGCGTCAATGTCGGCCTGATCCTTTTTGGTCCAGTCCCGCGCCTGCAATTCGAACACCGTGCGATCCAGTGCCCCGGGACGTTGTTTGACGATTTCGACGAGTGCTTCCAGCCACGGGCCGGACTGCGCCTGCGTCTGTTTTTCCATCAATGGCATGGCCATTGGCGCCGTCCAGTCGTAGGTCGCGAGGAAGTCGTCGAGGTTCTGCGCGAACCACGCTTCGCTCTGCGGGTTGATCATCGGCTCGGCGAAAATATTGCGCGCGGTCTGCACCTGCGGGCCACGAATGGCGCGGACTTTGGCAGTCAGCTCGTTAGTGAAATCGATGAGGTATTTGCTCTTGAAGCGCGTCCAGCGTTGCATCGCGGCAGGATCGTCGCGCAGGGCGGCAATCGAACCCGGCAAACCGTGGGCAGCGTAGGCTTTCAAGGCCTCAGGACCAGCATCTTCGAAATCCGACAGCACCGCGTCGTCGTGGTAAAGAATGCCGTCGACCGAGGTCAGTCGCGCGACGTCTTCGTAGATTTCGCCGATGATCCGCCGTACTTCCGGATCAAACGGCGACAGGCGCTTGTACTGGTCAGGATCGACAGAAGTGGTGCCGGTTTTCGGGTCCCAGCGAGTGACGCGTGGCAGTTTCGAATCAAGGCCGAAACTCAGTACAGGCATCCAGGCAAAAACTTTCACGTGGGCACGAGTGCGCAGCTGCCAGGCGACACGGTCGAAGAGGTCGGCACGTGCCGGCAAATGGCGGTTGGGGAAGTACAGCGAGTGCACCAGACCGTCGCCTTTCGGATCGGCGAAAGCTTGCAGGAACACCGTGTTGGCGCCCATGTCAGCCATGCGCTGCACCAGTTTGCCGAGATTGATGTCCTGTTGCGCCGGATCCGGGTCGTAGACGTTGTCCAGATCGACATGCACCACGCGCATGGCAAAATCCGACTGCACGCCGACGACGCTGTTGGCGAAATGCTCGCCGTCAGGATCGGAGGCGACAAGGAAGCGCGGGCTGCTCATCAGGTTATCGAGGGCATCGAGACCGTCGTCCAGGGTCAGGGCCATTTCATAGCCCTGCTCGCCCACCACGGTCAGCGAAGTACCGTCGGCGGTGCCGTACGGCCAGACCCAGACTCGCGGCTTCTTGCCGGTAACCTTACGGATTTTTTCCGAGATGTTGTTCACGTCGGTGCGGATCCGCGCCTGGAATTCGGCCTCGGATTCATAGCGCTTGGTCAGCGGATCGTAGCGCCGGGTTGCGGCAGCAGGCTGCAGGTTGCCTTGCGGGTTGGCCAGAATACCTTTGTGGTTGGCGTCGGTGTGGGCAGCGATTTCCACCAGACCGGATTGCGAGATCTCGCGCACCTGATCCCAGGTCAGGAAGTCTGAACGTGCGCGCGGGGCACCGGCGAAATCCACTGGCTGATTGAGCGGCGTGTCGATCCAGCTGCCGACCGGCGCCAATAGCGCGTGCCAGTTATAGGCGCGCAGCACCGGCAGTACGCGGGTGTAGAAGCTCGAATAACCGTCGTCGAAACTGAGCAGAATCGCTTTCGCCGGTAACTCCGGACCACCCTTGCGCGCGGCCATGATCTGGTCAACCGTCACCGGTTTGTAGCCATTTTCACGCAGCCACGCGAGCTGCTCGATCATGCGTTCGGTGCGTACCGCCACCACCGCCTGATCGGGATCGCGGTCTTCAACGTCGTGATAGGCAATACCGAGCACGTGGTTTTTCGGCCAGGGTTTTTCACTGGCCGCCAGCGGGCGTTCGGACGGCGGCGCAAAGGCCGGGGCTTGCTGGGCGCAGGCGCTGATCAGCAGCACTCCCAGCAGAAGGATGAAACGCGAAATCAAAGGCATCTTCAAACTCTTCTAGAAGCGGAAAGTGAGGTCGACGAGCAGACGCAGATCGGTCTCCCGATCACCGTCGTAGGGCCGGTTGATCACACTGAACAAGCCGCCCACCTCGAACACATCGTTCCAGGCATAGCGTTGCCCATAACCGAGCAGGGCCATGCCGCCGGTGCCGTGATCACGCTGGCTGTACGTCCCCGCGCCGGCCTGGAATTGCTGACTCCAGGAAGTTTCGTAGCGGTGGTAGAGCACGTGATTGACGTTGACCAGCGGCATCACGCTGAAGTCGGATTTGGGGTTGAAGTACGGCACGTCATCGGACTTGGAGTTGTGACTGCTGCCGACTTCCAGCCCTGCATCGACCTGCACGTTCGGCGCGCTGTAAACGCCCTCGCGACCGGTGAGCAAGGCTTCGACGCGATTGTTGCCGTCGCTGAAATGCGACGGGCTGACCGACAGACGCCACTCGCGGCTTTCGTTGGCGCGCCAGCGGATGAACCCGCTGCCGCCATTGGCCTTGATATCGCTGTTGAGCGCGCGCAGCGGCGTCTCGGCCGACAGATATTCGAGGCTGCCGCCGTACTGCCAGTGGTCGTTGATGTCGCGGGCGATTGCCAGACGCGCGCCCTGCTTGTCGCCAAAACCGTAATCGTGATTGGACACTTCTGCTTCGAGGGTCATGTCACGAGTGCGCCGTTCCAGGCCAACCCGCTGGAAGCGGTGGTGACCGGTGCCTTCGGTGAAGTCGCCGGTGGCATAACCGGCCCCGGCAAACACCCGCCAGTCTTCAGCGATCGGCGGGCTGTACAGCGTGGTCTGAATGCCGAAATCGCGGCTGCCGCTGACGGCGCCTGCATCGCTGTCGCCGCCACCGTTGGCTTTGCCGCCATAGGCTTCGACGCGCAGTTCGGACATGTCGTGGACTTCACGCTCGCGCGCCAGACGCTGCACTTGGCGGTTATCCGGATAACGCGCGACGACGTCGTCGGTCAGCGCATCCATTTGCCGCCATTCCTGCAATTCCATCGCAGTGTGCGCCTGGCCAATTTCCAGGCCCATGTCGCGCGGCACCATGCTCTCGGTTTCCTTGAGCTGCATTTCTGCGCGGCGCGGCCAGTTGCGGGCCAGGTACAAATCGGCCTGAGCCAGACGCAGACCGGTATTGCCCGGTGCCTGATCGACCAGTGTCTGCAAACGTTCTTCGCCATGGGGCAGATCAGAACCATAGGTGCCGGCCTGCGCCGCCAGTTGCTGGGCGTCCATCCATTCATCGTTGGGGTTGCCGATCGGCAAGCCCTTGAGTTCGATGCGCGGGCGCTGCGACTTGGCGGCGTCTTCGGCCACTTTACGTGCCTCATCGGCGCGGTCACTTTCCAGCAACGCGTAATACAGCGCGGTGGTGTCTTCGAGGCGGTCGCCGACATCGGCGTCCGGCGCGGACAGTACCTGGCGATACAAGTCAGTCGCGATTTCCGGCTCACGCTGATCCAGATAAGACGCTGCCACCCAACGCTGGGCGTAGGTCGGAATCTTCACGCCTTCGGCTTGCAACTTCTGGTACTCAGTGATGACGTCGGCGGTGCGCGCCCGTGCCTTGAGCGCGCCCATGCGGTCGATACGCCAACGGGTCACGTCGTCCTTGGCGCTGGTGTCCGGCGTCCAGGTGGCGAGCAGTTTGTCGTAGTCGGCCAACGCGCGGTCGGCGATCACGTAGCGCTCTTTCTCACTGCGAGTGGCGAGTTCGGCAAGGCGTACGCGCTCGGCAGCAAGATCGCCTTCGAGGCGGCGTAGGGTCACCGGATCGATCAGACCCGGACGTTGATTGGCCAGACGCAGCGCCGGCTCTGGCAGACGCGCCTTTTGCAACGCGACCACGTATTCACGGGCGACTTCCGGCTTGCTGCCGGCGCGCTTGAAGGCTTGATCGTATTCGAACAACGCGTCGTATTGCTTGCCCGCGCGGGACAGCGCATAGCCCAGCGCCAGACGGCGGGAAGGATCATCAGGTTTGGCTACGACCAGCGCTTTGGCGCGGGTCACCGCTTCATCGGGTTTACCGGCATCAGCCTGGGTCAGGGCTAGCCCGAGTTGCAGGTCGGCGTTATCCGGCTCCAGCGCCAAAGCCTTGTTGTAGACCTGAGTCGCCTGATCCCAACGCTTGAGGTTGCGATACGCGCGGGCGGTGGCGGTCAGTGCCTGCACCGGCAGGACACGGTCACGGCCCTGGGTTTCATAGACCTGCACCACTTCGCCATCTAGTCCCGCCCAACTGGCGATTTGCAGGTGATCGCTGATCTGCCCGGTGGTCGATTGGCCGGGTGGTACCTGACGCAACACCGTCAGCGCCGGCGTGGTTTGCCCGGCACGGGCATCACGGACCATCTGATCGTAGGGTGTGTCGGCAAACGCCAGCGCCGGCCAGAGCAATTGGCTGCACAGCGCGACTCGAAACAAAGGGCGTAAACCACGATGCAATACAGGAACATCTATACGCGGCATTCGTCAGCATCCTTACATGGCCAGCCGGGTCGCAATGCCCTCCTTGCCCTTTCGTAACGGTGGCCGCCCATGCACATGCAACGGCCAAGCTTAGTCAGGCAGTCTTGCACGCAAGCGTAGACCAGAATCCAGAACACAATAATTGTTCAGAATCGTCCCGACGGTTACGCCGGGACAGCCAAAACCCGAACGCCAGACAGCAAAACGCCCGGCGTCTGTAGCATCCAGAGGCCGGGCGTTGCTATTAAGAACGCAGAATTACTGCACTTGCGTGACGCCTGCGAACTTGCTCATCAGGAAGCCGACGAACTGCTCGACGGTCATCTTCTGGCCGTTGAATTCGACCTGATTGGCGGCGTAATGCAGCTTGGTCACGACGTTGGTGCCATCGACGACGGCCAACTGCGAACCGACCGCCATGCCGGCGAACATGTCGGCCGCTTCCTTGGATTGGTCGACGATGGCTTTGGCGTCAGTCTGACCGTCGAGTTGCGCCTGCACGCTGAGCAGATCGACCAGCATCGGCTTGGACACCTGGATATTCAGGTCAAGCAGCGCAATCAGTTGTTTACCCAGTTGATCCGGCGGCAGATCCATCGATTGCGGTTTGGTCAGGTCAATCACCAGATTGGCCTTGCTCTCGCCGTTGGCGGTGTTGAACGAGAGGTTTTCCAGCGCAAACTGTGGGCCGGCAGCCAGCAGTTTCTGCAGGTCAGCTTTGACCTGGGCGTTTTCAGCCTCGGTCAGGTTCAGCTCCGGCGCTGGCAGGCCTTGGGCTGCTGCCTCGGCGGCGGCTTTTTCGTAAGGCTGCAGTTTGGTCTGGTAAATCTGCATCAGCGACATCGTCGACGGGATGTCGAGGTTTTTCAGGCTCATGGCCATGTTGGCCGAACCGATTTTCTTGTCGTTGAGGCTGACTTCGCCAATCTTGTAATCGGCGCGACCGGAGGCATTGCTGCCGTTTTCTTCGGTGAGGTTCTTCATTTCAAACTTCTTCACACCCAGCACCGACTGCTTGGGCCCGAAGGTGGTTTTGCTGTCGGTCAGCTCCAGAGTGTTCTCGCCGGTGTAGTAGCCGTAGCTGCTTTTGGCGAGGTTGCTGGCCAGGGTCAGACCGTTGAGTTCGACCTGCACCGGCGCCTGATCTTCAGCCACCGTGACCAGTTTCAGGTTGTCCATGTAGCCGTCAGCCTTGACCTTCTGCGCCTGCGCGTTGGCCGAGATATTCATGGTCAGGCCGGAGAATTTCAGGCTCGACTGCTCATCCAGTGCGGTTTCGAAAGGCAGCAGGTCGAGGGTGCTGGTAGTGGATTCGTCGTAGCCGATGCTGGTCACGCCTTTGAGTGGAGCGGCGCCCTTAGTGGCGGCGAACCACTTCTCGGTGGCCGGGTTCTTTTCCAGCTCGTAGTTGCTGGTGGCCATGACCGGCAGCCATTTCAGCGAAACCAGGCGCGAGAACGGTAGCGGGCCGTGCTCGATGTGGTCGACGAACAGCAGTTCGACCGGCTTGTCGCCAAACATCTCGCCTTCACCCTTGAGGCGGTAGTGCGCGGTGCTGGTGAAGGTATGGCGGTCGAGCGACACCAGTTCCAGCGACGCGCTGCCGTTGGAACCGGCCATGGCGGTTTGCAGCTCTTTGTTGGCATTGCTGACGGCGTTGTTCAACACGCCTTCGATCTTGGTCCCGGTGTACCAGGCCCCGCCTGCGCTGATCGCGCCGATGGCAACAACAATTCCGAGGAGCACGCCTGCTGATTTATTCATGAATGACCTGATCGATTTCCGTGGCTGTGAGTGTGGTCGTCTTCCCTGAACCCGTGACCGGGTCGCGGCTCGACTGCGCTGAAATTAGCGATGGAGATTAGCACCGGGCGCGCAAGGTGGCCCAATGTTTAAAGGTGAAAGAGTGTCTATGGGAATTGTGGACAGTCGACAGGCGGGAAGAGTTTCGGTGTTTTTTAGGGCGCTATCGCGAGCAGGCTCACTCCTACAGGGGAACGCATTCCAAATGTAGGAGTGAGCCTGCTCGCGATGAGGCCGGTCGATTCAGCAGAGAATCAGGAATACTGAACCTCGATTTCATCCAGCTGATGATCAAAGCTTTTGAGCCGCGCGGTCCAGGTGTAGACCAGCACTTCAAAATCCCGATCGATCACCGCCCCGCCCGGCCCGTCAGCGCGCGGATCGCAGAAATCCAGTTGATAACGCTCACGAGCCATGGCCGTGGCGACATCGGATAATTCGCGGGCGTTGTTCAACCAATGCCAGCCCTCGTTATCGATCTGCTTGTCGAGTTCCAGGCACTGTTTTTTCAGCGCTTCGAGGCTTTTTTCCAGCGGCGTGCCGGTGAGTTCGCCCATGACTTCGGCGAAGGTGCGCCCCGGTTGCCAGTAACTGCCCCAGAAATACCGGTCGAAGACCGTTTCGACCCGGCGCAGGGCGACTTTGGTGTCCCAGATCAACACCAGGGTCTTGCCCTGTTCGAGCTGGCGTTTCTTGACCCGCTGCACCTGAACCGATGCCCACGCCACGACGACGATGGCCATGACCGCGATCAGCGCGACAGCGCTGTCGAGAAAGACCATGGCCTTGTCGATCTGATGGGCCAGCATGATGCCGTAGAAATAGGTGGCCGAGAGCAGCATCAGTGCTACCAGGGCGCACCAGAAGCCGAGAGCGTAAGGGTTTTTCATTATTGGTTTCCCCTAGACCAGCGCTAGCAATGTGCGCTGAAGGGGCGCTTTGCACGGGGCGCCCCTTCAACACTTCAAAGCATAGCAACGGCCTCAGGGTTTGCCGGGGCTTGGAGCGTTCGTTCGTCCGCTTTCCCAACCGCCGCCCAAGGCGAGGAACAAATCGATCTGGCTCATCGCAACCTGGGTGTTGGCGGCGGCCAGTTGCGCGGTCACATCGGTGTAGGTGCGGGTTGCTTGCAGGTCAGCCAGGAACGACTCGCGGCCGGCCTGGAAGAAGCGGTGGGTCTGGTCTGCGGCCAGTTTCGCCGATTGCTCGGCATCGGCCAGTGCGTCGCGGCGTTGCAGCAGCGCGCTGTACTGGGCGAGGCCGGTCTGGGTTTCGCGAATGGCGTTGAGCACCACGCCGTCGAAGTGCGCCAAGGCGCCTTGGGTGGTCGCCTCAGCTTCACGAATGCGCGCGCGGGCGCCGTTGGTCGGCACCTTCCAGCTCAGCGACGGGCCGAAGCCCCAGCGGTTGGTCGACGGATCACCGAGGTCATCGAGAATGCCGACAGTGCCGATGGTCGCGCCGATGCTGATGTCCGGGTACAACTCGCCGGTGGCCACGCCGATGCCGGCGGTCGCGGCGGCCAGACGTCGTTCCGCCTGACGAATGTCCGGGCGACGTTTGAGCAAAGCGGCGCCATCACCGACCGGCACCAATTGAGCGATTTTCGGCAGTTCAGCGCAAGTCGCGGTGCCGGCCGGCAATTGGTCGACCGGTTTCGCCAGCAACATCGACAGACGGAACAACCCGGCCTGACGCGCCGCTTCATAACGCGGCATCTCGGCGCGCAGGGATTTGAATTGGGTTTGCGAACGGGTGACCTGGGTTTCATCGCCACGACCAGCGTCACGCAAACGCTGGATCAACGTGGTGCCTTGCGATTGCAGGTCGAGGGAATGCTGGGCGATTTCGCGTTCTTCGTTGGCCGCGCAGACTTGGGTGTAGGCGCGAACCACGTCCGCGACCAAGGTGATGCGCGCGGTATCGGCGGCGGCTTGGGTCGCGTCGGCGTTGGCCTTCGCGCCTTCGATGCCGCGCTGCAACGTGCCCCACAGATCGAATTGGTACGAAGCGCTGATGCCGATGTCACCGATGTTGGCCACCGGGACTTTTTCCGGCAGCAAGAATGCCTGACCGGATTCCTGCAATCGCTGGGCACCCATTTTCACCCCGCCGCTCCAGCCACCGGCGGCTTCGGCCTCATCGACCTGCGCACGGGCGCGCTGCAAATTGGCAGCGGCGACGCGCAGATCGGTGTTGGAAGCCATGGCTTGCTGCACCAGTTGATCCAGACGCGGGTCTTTATATAGCCGCCACCAATCCGCCGGTACTGGCGCCGACACCACAGGTTTGCCGGCAACGGCCAGTTCGCCCTGAAAATCCTTGCGTTGCACTGCCGCGTCTTCCGGCACGTAATAGTCCGGGCCAACCATCTGACACGCCGACAACATCACGCCCAACCCGGCGATCATCAGGGCCCTGCTCATTGCGCGGGCTCCTGCTTTTTATCGTCGACTTTTGAGTCTTCAATGATCGACACCGTAGCGGTACGCCCGGCGATCATGCGGAAATCTTCCGGCACATCATCAAAGGCAATCCGCACCGGGATCCGCTGCGCCAGCCGCACCCAGCTGAACGCCGGGTTGACGTTCGGCAGCAGGTTGCTGCCGCTGGTGCGGTCGCGGTCTTCGATGCCGGCGACGATGCTTTCGACATGCCCGCGCAATTTCGCACGGTCGCCGATCACACGGATATCCACCGACTGACCGACATGAATGCCGTCGAGTTTGGTCTCTTCGAAATAGCCGTCGATGTGGAAGGAATTGCTGTCGACCACCGACAACACCGGACGCCCGGCGGTGACGAACTCCTGCGGACGCGGCGCACGGTCGTTGACGTAACCGTCCACCGGGCTACGGATCACCGAGCGGTCGAGGTTGAGCTGGGCGCTGTCCACGGTGACCATGGCTTCGGCCAGTGCCGATTGCGCACGCGCGACCTTGGATTGGCTTTCTTCCAGCTGTTCGGCCGGCACCAGGTTGCCGAGGCCCCGGTTACGCTTGGCTTCGCGCTGGGCCTGGGCGAGGGTTTCTTCGCGGTCGGCAACAGCCGCTTTGGCCTGACGCAGGGCCAGTTTGAAGCGATCCTGGTCGATGCTGAACAGCACCTGGCCGCGCTTGATCAACTGGTTGTCTTTCACTTCAACCTGCTGGATCAGTCCGGACACGTCCGGAGCAATCTGGATGATGTCGGCGCGAATGTGGCCGTCACGGGTCCACGGCGCAAACATGTAATACATCACCATGCGCCAGACGAGGACAACGGCAAAAGTCACGATCAGCAGGGTCAGTACCACGCGACCGATGGTCAAAAACGGTTTTTTCATGTCATCAGGTATCGACTGAGTGAGTCCACGCCGTACAGCAGTACCGCGTAGAGGGCCACGTTGAACAATGCCCGGTGCCAGACCAGACGGTAAAAGTGCACGCGCGTGAGCACGCCATGCACCAACAAAAACAGCACATAAGTGATGCCCATCAACACCAGCAGGGTCGGCAGGAAAATGCCGCTGATGTCCAGATCACCGATCATAGGGGCGCTCCATCGGGCAGCGGTTCTTCGGCGTCGGCACTGGAGACGAATTCGACGCCGGGCAACAACGCCAGACGCAAACCGCTCAAGGCGTGCAACAGGTTCAGACGGGTTTCATCGTCGCCGTGGCCATTGAGCGCACGGCGGGTGCGATCAAGGGTCATCAGCAACGGCGCTGGCGCCGGCAAGCGTTCGCCAGCCTTAAGGCAGGCGCGGAAATACTCGCCGACCTCACTGACCACTTGCTGCAACAGCGCGTTCGGCGCGCCGGTCACCCGTGGGGTGTAGGCGAGCAAATCGAGCAGGTTCAGGCCCACCCGCACTTCGCGCATGGCGATGCCGGTGTCTTGGCCGGTGAGGGCCAGACGCGGCAGGTGCTGCATCAGTCGATCGAGCAACTGCACGCCCAATTTGCGGTGTTCCGCAAGGTTGGCCGGCTCGGTCATGTGGACGATGTCTTTCCAACTGAAGCGGGTCAGGCGTTTGGCCGCCAGTTCGGCGCCGAACGGGCGTGCAACCAGCGTCCAGATAAACGCGAACAACAGCCCTAACGGACCCGCCAGGTTGGAGTTCACGAAGGCAAAAAAGTCCGCGTCATAAGCCCCTTGGATACTGATGAACGAGGAGGTGTTTACCAGCGTCAGCAGCATGCCGAGGAAGAACCGCGGCTGTACCGTCAGCGTGCCGACGCAGATGAACGGAATGGAGAACGCCAGCACCAGCATCGGGAAGTCATGCAGGTTGGGCAGAATCAGAAACAGATAAAGGCTGGCGAACAGCACCGACATGCCGGTCCAGAAAAAGAACCGGTAAATCTGCGGTGCCGGGTCGTCCATCGAGGCAAAGAAACTGCACGCCACCGCGGCGAGAATCACCGCACTGCCGCCGTCCGGCCAGCCGAGCAGAATCCACAGCACCGAGGCGGTGATGATCGCCAGAACGGTCGAGGCCACCGAGTAGAGCATCAGCCCACGATCAATGAACGGCGTCAGACGACCCAGGCGCCAGTGGCGATACACCGCGCGCCAGCTGTCCTGGCGTTCGCAAAGAATCGCGTCCTGCAGACTGCGACAGTCCTGCCATAAATCGATGAATTCGCCGAGGCGATAAATCGAGTTGGAGAACAGCAGTTGTTTGCGATCCTCAAGCGCCTCGACGCTCGGTTGCAGGGCTTCGAGCTGATCTTTCAGCGCTTGCCAACGGTCGAGATCGGCGTCCTGATGAGCGAGCCATTCGCGGGTGGCGGCCAGCAGCGGTGCGAATTTTTCCACCAGCTCTGGTGTGCGCCGCTCTAGGGCGTAGAGCGAATCTTCCAGCGCATCGATCACCGGTAATAGATGAATCATCCGCCCGCGCAATTCTTTGGTGTTGCGCACGGTTTGCGGTCGCGCGCCTTCGTGGGGCAACTGGCCGATCATCAATTCGAGGCTGTTGAAGTTGGCAACCATGGCCATGCGCAGCGCGGTGACCTCTTCGGGCTGCACGTCGCGGCTGAGGAATTTCAGGCTGTAGGTCGTTGCGTCGGCGAACCACTTGCTCACCGCGTCGTTGAACACCGGCGCCAGACGGCGTGGCCAGAACATCGCGCCGACCACCGCAGCCACGGCGATGCCGAGGAAAATCTCTTCGGTCCGCGCTTCCGCCACGTCCCACACCGCCAGCGGGTTATCCACCACCGGCAAGGCAATCAGCGGCAAGGTGTAACCGGCGAGCATCAATGCGTAGTTGTTGGCCGTGCGCAGTTGCAGGGACAGGAACAGCAAAATCCCCGTCCACAGCGCGATGACCACCACCAGCACATACGGGCTCTGCACGAACATCGGCACGAAAAAAACCGCCGCCGCGGCACCGAGAAAAGTCCCGATGGCGCGGTATAGGGCCTTGGAACTGGTCGGCCCGAGAAACGGGCTGGAGACGATATACACCGTGGCCATCGCCCAATACGGACGCGGCATTTGCATAAGCAAAGCGATGTACAGCGCGATCATCGACGCTGCAAACGTACGGACCCCGTAGAACCAGTCGCGGGCCGGCGGAATGCCGGAGAAAAAACCGTTCAAGAATTGATCACCACAGGCGGATGGGCCGCCTCAAAAGCTCTGAGTACCCGAAGCGTAGCCTCCAGATCGCTCTGGTCGATGCCCTCAAGCACTTCATGACGCAGACGCACCAGTTCGATCTCGACCGCTTGCACCAGTTCACGACCGGTGTCAGTCAGGCTCAGGCACTTGGCGCGGCGATCCTGGACATCTTCGGTGCGGCAGACGTAGCCGGAATGACACAACTGATCGAGCAGACGCACCAGCGACGGACTCTCCATCCCGGCCGCCTGCGCCACCTGCACCTGGCGCACGCCCTCACCCAAGCGGCCGATCATCAACAACGGCACGGCGCAGGCTTCGGAGATTCCATAGTTGACCAGCGTGGTCTGGCAGATCTTCCGCCAATGCCTGGCGGCCACCACCATGGCACTGCTGATGTTCATCTGGAGAGCGTCGAGTTCGTTCGGCACGAGGAAATGCACACTGTTAGTTTGCTAACTATCAATATCGCATTGGAGGGGAATTTCAGTCAAGTTTTGAAACAAATTGCCTACTGGGGCGAAGAGAGCCGCCGCTGAGAGATAAATCAGCGCTTTTTTGCATTCTCATAAACGCTACTGCGCTCACGTTTACCGACCGCTACGACTGAAACGACGACCCTCTCGTCAATGACCTGATAAACCAGACGATAGCCTGAAGCCTTCAATTTGATTTTGTAGCAATCAGGCATTCCATGAAGTGCGTCAGCGGAGACTCTGGGCAGCTTCAATCTCTCACCCAGCTTCTTTTTGAATTGTTCTCGTAGTGTATGACCCAACTTGTTCCACTCTTTGTGAGCGGATGGCAAAAATTCGAGCTTATAGGTCATCCAGGCTCACCGAAATTGGCGTCTCATGGCTGCGGGCGCGAACGATTTCAGCAAGCTCCAAATCATCAAGTCGCTCCATCATTGCTTCGTACACATCCGCTGGCACCATATAGCCCATAACGCGATTGTGGTTAAGAACAGCCACGGCACCGCCATGCGCACCGCTCAGCACAGCGGAAGGGTTTTTCTTTAATTCTGAGACACTGACAGCCATATCGGCCAGAACGTTTTGCATAATAAAAGACCTCAATTGAGGTCGTGATTTTGGTCTATTTTTTGATCCTCAACAACCGTTCCACTCAATTGAATGACAAGAGGTTGGCTTTCAGTCAGCTCTCACGCCCCTTGCGCAACAACACATCCAACTGATCCACCACCTCCGCCCAATCGGCGTCATCCAGAATCTCGTCACGCAAGAACTGCGACTGGCTCTTCGTCCAGAAAAACGCATCCGCCAGGTGCAGCTCTGGCTTGAGCGGGGAATGGGTGGTGAGGAATTTGTCGATGTTGACCGGATCATCCGGAAGGCCGAGTTGTTTGAACAGGGATGGCAAGCTGTGCGTTGGGCTTTCCATTGAGCAATTCCTTGATGAATGGGGTGTTTGGAAGATTATTCGCGAGCAGGCTCGCTCCCACAGGGGAATGCGATCAACCTGTGGGAGCGAGCCTGCTCGCGAAGGCGTCAGTGCCTGCGCCACAAAACCTAATCACTCAACTCCCGCACCTCGGCATGCGGCACCATCTTCAGAAACTCGGGCATGCTCATGTGCAGCAGATAATTGTGGTTGCCCGCCTCCAGGTAAATATCCTTCTGCCGCGTCAGCAGCGGGTCGATGACCATGTCGAGCCCGTAGGAATCGCCCAGCGGCGGCACCGCGCCGCGCTCGCAGTCGTCGAAGATGTGCGCCAGATTGCTTTCGCGGGTCAGTTGCCATTCGCCACTGAGGCGCACCTTGCTCAGGTCAAGGTGACGGCTGGCCGGCAGCACGGCCATCAGGTAGTGCCCGTGGTGGTCGTCGAGGATGATCGATTTGGCTACCCGCTCGGCGGGCACCCCGGCGACCCGTGCGGTTTCCAGGCTGCTGGACGAGTGTCGGTGGGCGACGATGTCGTATTCGCAGTGCGCCCGGTTCAGGCTGCTCTGCACCTTTCTTGCCATACGCATGATGCACCTCGGTGTTGCGCTGAACGGTGATTGCCGTGTCTTTGAGTCTAGTTCGGCGGGTGTTTGGCGCAGGGAAATCCGCTCACCGGACATATCTGCACATTGATCAAAATTCATACAGGACAACCCTCAACTAGACTGAAAGAACCAGCCCATGACGCTCGCGGAGGGTCACGTGAACAGCCGATGTTGTGCGTTTGTCTTACTCCTGCTGATCAGCGGCTCAGCCCTCGCCGCCGACACCCCGTTGCCGCCGATGAGTCCGGCCGGTTTGTGGCTGATTACCTTGGGCATCGTCTTTCTGATCGCCGAAGCGGCGCTGCCCAACTACGGCGTTATCGGTCTGGGCGGCATCATCATGTTCGTCATCGGCGCGCTGATTCTGAGTAACGCCGAGTTGCCGGCGCCAATGATGATCGGTCTCGGTCTGATCAGCGCCCTGCTGTTGCTCGCGCTGGTAATTCGCGCCCTGAAAACCCGGCCGCGTCACGCCGTCAGTGGCGACGCCGGCCTGCTCGGCAGCGTGACCGCGATCACCACAGTGCAACCGGGCGATGCGCGTAACGGCTGGGTGCAACTGCAAGGTGAACGCTGGCAAGTGCTCAGTGCCACGCCGCTGCGCACCGGGCAACCGGTACGCGTGGTGGCGCGCAAGGGATTGTTGCTGCAAGTGGCCGCGACTGACGCGGCGCCACTCGGAGAGTGATCATGGGTCTGCAAATCGGTTTTGTTGCGCTGCTGTTACTGGTCATTGCCCTCGCCGGCTCGACGTTTCGCATCCTGCGTGAATACGAGCGCGGCGTGGTGTTCCAGCTCGGCCGCTTTTGGCAGGTCAAAGGCCCCGGGCTGATCCTGTTGATTCCAGTGGTGCAGCAAATGGTTCGGGTCGACCTGCGCACCGTGGTGCTCGACGTGCCGCCGCAGGACGTAATCACCCGCGACAACGTCTCGGTCAAGGTCAACGCCGTGCTGTATTTCCGCGTACTTGATCCACAGAAGGCGATTATTCAGGTCGAGGATTTTCTCTCGGCCACCAGTCAACTGGCCCAAACCACCTTGCGTGCAGTGCTCGGCAAACACGAACTGGATGAACTGCTGGCTGAACGTGAGCAGTTGAACATCGACATTCAGCAAGTGCTCGACGCGCAGACAGACGCCTGGGGCATCAAAGTCGCCAACGTCGAGATCAAGCATGTCGACCTCAACGAGTCGATGGTGCGAGCCATCGCCAAACAGGCTGAAGCCGAGCGCGAGCGGCGGGCCAAGGTGATCCACGCCGAGGGCGAGTTGCAGGCGTCGGAAAAACTCATGCAAGCCGCGGAAATGCTCGGCCGTCAGCCCGGGGCGATGCAGTTGCGCTATATGCAGACCTTGAGTTCGATCGCCGGCGACAAGAGTTCGACGATTGTCTTTCCGTTGCCGATTGAATTGCTCAAGGGCATGGCGGATTTGTCGGGGAAATCCTGAAGGTCAAAAGATCGCAGCCTGCGGCAACTCCTACAGGGGTTGGCGTTAGCCTGCGGGAGGGGTGGGGGTGAACAAGCGCGCCTTGAGTCCGCCCGCATGGACTTCGGCGCTGACCTGCCAGGTCGCGGGCAAGGGTGAGAATTCTTCCGGGCCGTCGAAGCTGCCGACCAGCCACACCCGGCCATTTCCCGGCAACTCAGCGAGGCTGTCCAGATAGACATCGCGCGTTACCAGTGTGCCGAAGCCGTACTCATTCGGCTGCGTCGGTTGGCCATCCGCCGTCGGTGGCGTGTAAAGGCGCACCTGCGCGCCGCTGCGGTCGTAGTAGACGTAGCTCAAGTACCAGAGCATGTCGCTGGTGACGATGCGATCACCCGGCAGAAAATGCCGGTTGACGTAACTCACCACTCGGTCCATTTGGTCGTTGCTGTCGACCGTTGCATTGTTGTTCACACCCACCAGTTCCACACCGATCAGCGCCACCAGCAGCGCCAGTGCAACCAGTCGGGCGCGGCTGTACAAACGATCAATGGCCAGCGCCGCCAGCATCGGCAAACCGAGGGCGTACGCCGTCAGGTAGCGCTCGATGAAGACCGGGGTGATGAAAGACACCAGATACACCAGCAATAGCGGCAGTCCGGTGTACAACGCCAACAGAATACTGCCGCGCGACACACTGCGATCACGCATCACCGCGACAACCGTCAGCGCCAGCAATGCCAAGGGCAACGCGGCGAAAATCAGCAGCGGCAGCGTCTCGCCATCGTCCTGAATCAGCCACGACCAGATCATCGACGGCAGCGAACTCAATGTAACAGCAGGTTCCCAACCGACATCGCCGCCGGCCTTGAGCTGTTCCATGTGCTGCATCAAGTCGAGCAGATTGGGCAGCCAAGGCAGGTACAGTACGACGATGGCCACGTTCGCCAGCCACCAGTTCCAGCGCTGGATATGCCGAAAGCGGTAACCGCGCTGTATGCGGATCGCGATCAGATAGAGCCAGTGACACAGCGCCGCGAGCACGGCGAAGTAGTGGGTGTAGAACGCCGCGCTCATCAACAGCGCGTAGTACAACAGAAAGCGATGGCGTTGCGGGCGCCGGATCCAGTAGACCAGCGCCAGGCTTGCGGCAATCAGAAGCGCTCCGAGCAGCGCGTACATGCGCACTTCCTGGCTGTAGCGCACCGCCGTCGGTAGCAGTGCGAGCAACAATCCGGCGATAAACGCGGCGCGTCGAGTGGCCAGGCAATCCACCAGCCACACACCCAGCCCGACCGCCGCAATGCCGGCCAGCGCACTGAGTGTGCGCACCGCGAGAATGCCGTCCCCGAACAGTTCGACCCAGCCATGCAGCAGCATGAAGTACAGCGGCGGATGCACATCGAATGCGGCGTGCTGCCAGATTTCACTCAGCGAATAGCGCGCCAGCAGCAGGCTGGAGCCTTCATCGCCCCAGATCGCCGCCGCCGTCAGGTCATAAAAACGCACGAACGCGGCCAGCGCGAGAATCGGCCACAGCCAGTGATTTTTTACCCAGCGCACCCAGCGCAGACTACCGAACCAGGAGCCGGGCGCGGCAAACGGGTCTTGCGTGTCGCCCATCGGCGTGACTCGATTGACCGCCATCGCTTCCTCTTGCCGCACCGCAGCGCCACGAGAGTATGACGCGCCAACCTGCCAATCACTTTAGGTCAGCCACAGCAGAACCGTCGATGTCGGCAGGCGCTTTCACGACACCCGGCAACCCGGCGACGATTTTCTCTTGCGGATACACCGACTCCCACCCCCCGCCCAATGCCTTGTACAAACCGACCATCGCCAGCGAAACCCCGGTCGAACTCTCGACCCACTGTTCCTGCGTCGCCAGCAACGCGCCTTGCACAGTAAGAACGTTGACGAAATCGACCACGCCTTCGACGTATTGCTGTTGCGCGGTGCGCAAGGCGATCTGGTTCTGACGTACGGCTTCTGCAAGGCTGTCGCGGCGGCGCTGGCTGGCGTTGTAAGCGGTCAACTGATCGTCGATTTCATGCCAGGCGCGCAACACGGTCTGCTGGTAGGCGATGGCCGCTTCCTGCTGCTGGGCTTCGCGCAGTTGCAGCACGCAGCGCAGGCGTCCACCGTCGAACAGCGGCAAACTGAACTGCGGGCCGATGCCGAAGGCACGCGACCCCCACGAACCGAAATCGCTGAGTTGCATGGCTTGCGAACCGAGGTTGCCGGACAGGGTAATGCGCGGATAGAAATCGCCTTTGGCCACGCCGATATTGGCAGTAGCGGCGTGCAGGCGCGCTTCGGCCTGGCGGATGTCCGGGCGGCGTTCGGCCAGTTGCGACGGCAGGCCGATGGCGACTTGCAGCGGCGACTGCGGCACGGCGGCGTCTGTGGATAACTCTTTGGCGAGGGCCTGTGGCGGTTCGCCCATCAGCAGGCTGATCGCGTTGATCAGTTGCGACTGGCGTTGTTCCAGCGCCGGCAGACGCGATTCGATGGCGGCGACTTGCGCGGCGGCTTCGGCGACGTCCAGGTCAGTGGCAACGCCATCGGCCAGGCGCAGTTGCGAGAGTTTCAGGCTGTGCCGGGCGACGTCGAGGTTTTCTTCGGTGACCGCGCGAGTGTTCTGTACGCCGCGCAACTGGATGTAGTTCTGCGCGGTGTCTGCCAATACCGCCAGCAACACACCGCGACGGTCGTTTTCAGCGACTTCGAGGTTGGCGTCGGCAGCTTCGGTTTCGCGGCGCACGCGACCCCAGAAATCCAGTTCCCATGAGGCGGAGAAACCGGCGTCCCACAGGTTGAAGGCGGAATCACCGTTGTGGCCGGATGGGTCGTTCAGGCCTTTGCCACTGTTGCGTTCGCGCGAGTAACTGCCGGTGGCCGCGGTGTTTGGATAGCGCTCAGCAGTGATGACCTGGCGGGCGGCGCGGCTTTGTTGCAGACGGCTGCTGGCCAGTTGCAAGTCGAGGTTGCTCTGCACCGCACGCTGAGTGAGCGCGGAGAGTTGCGCGTCGTGGAAGACCTCCCACCAGCGTTCGTTGAGGGGTTCGCTGACCGCTTGGCTGGGGGCGGACTTGGCGGGTTTGGCCCAGTCGGTGATTTGTGTGGCTTCGGGTTTCTGGAAGTCCGGGCCGACGGTGCAGGCGGCGAGACTCATTGTGAGCAAGGCACTCAGAGTGATTTGCTGCCACTGGCCTCTTCGCGAGCAGGCTCGCTCCCACCTGTTGGAATGCATTCTCCCTGTGGGAGCGAGCCTGCTCGCGAAGGCGTCGGTTCGATCAACACGGCTCATCGCTGAGTCACCTCACGCACCGACGTCGCCGAACTGGCGGTATCAATACTCGCCTCCACCGACATGCCCACGCGCAAGCGCTCGGCCAACGGCTGACCCGGTTCGAGCATGATCTTCACCGGAATCCGCTGCACCACCTTGGTGAAGTTGCCGGTGGCGTTATCCGGTTTGACTGCTGCGAAGGTCACTCCCGTGGCCGGCGCAATGCTCTCGACACGACCGGTCAGCGCTTCACCACCCAGGCTGTCGACGCGTACTTGCACCTCTTGCCCTGGCTGCACGTCGGTCAGTTGGGTCTCCTGGAAATTCGCCACCACATAGGCCTGCTTCAATGGCACCACCGCCAGCAGCTTGCTGCCCGGCGTCACATAGGCGCCGACGCGCACGGCCCGCTCGCCGATCATGCCGTCCTGCGGCGCGGTGATGCGGGTGTAGGAGAGCTCGAAACTGGCGATTTCCAGCGCCGCTTGTGCGTGCTTCAAACTGCCTTCGGCAGCGTCACGCTGGGCGCTGAGGATATCGACTTGCTTGCGCTCCGCCGCCAGTTTCGCCGTGGTCGTGTCGAGATGAGCCGTGGCCTGATCGATGCGCGTGCGCGCCTGTTGCGCGTTCTGCACAGTCCCGGCACCGACGCCGGCCAAATGGTTGTAGCGATTCAGTTCTTGCTGGGCGAAGGCCATTTCCGCCTTGGCCGACACCACCGAGGCTTGCGCCTGAGCGATCACCGAGGTCTGCCGCTCCAGCGTTGCCTTGGCGTTTTGCAGTTGCGCCCGCGCCACCAGAGTTTGTGCATCCGCGGCTTCTGCCGAAGCACGCAGATCACGATCATCGATCAACGCCAGCAACTGCCCGGCTTTGACCTGCTGGTTGTCTTCCACCAGCACTTCCTTGATGAAACCGGCCACACGCGGCACCACCAGGGTGTAGTCGGCGGAGACGAATGCGTCGTTGGTATTTTGCTGGGTACGTTTGCCAAACATACCGGGCAGCGCCAGGTACACCAGCACGCCGACAGCCAGCGCGGCCGCTACAGCCACCGCGAGTTTTTGCTTTGCTTGAGTCGTCATAAAAACCTTCTGTTTCAGTACAGCCATCAGGTCGGTGCGCGCGGCGGATAAATCCGCGTCGGCAGCCAGAAAATCAGCAGGATCAACGCCACTGCGACGCCAGCCATGCACACGTAGAGATCGGAAGAAGTCAGCACCACGGCCTGTTCGTGCAGGCGATGGGCGAGGCCCGGATCGCTACGATCGGCCAGCGGCGAATTGCCGAGGCTGTCGACCAACATGCTTGAGTGGAAATGCAGGCGCGACGTGGTAAGCGCCTCGATCACCCCGGTGGCGACCACGGCCGACAGGCCTTTCACGGTGTTGAACCATGCCGATGCGAAGGGACCGTCCAGCGGTGTGATGCTGCCGGTCGAGAGCATCAACAGCGGCAGCACCGCCATCGGCTGACCAAAAATCTGCAGCCATTGCAGAACATAGAAGTCGTCGCGAATCCACTGCGAGGTCAGCTGCGATCCGCCCAGGCAGGACAGCGCCAACATGCTCAAACCGATGCCGAGTACCCAGCGGCAATCGACCCAGCGCAGGTTGCACAGCGCGGCCACCAACGGCAGCGCAATCAGTTGCGGCAATGCGGCGATGAGCATGATCGGCGCGGTCTGCACCGGGCGATAACCTTGCACCTGGGCCAGATAGCTCGACGGAATCAGCACCACCGCCAACAACACCACCAAAACGCCAGCCAGGGTCATCAGTGCGAACGAAAGGTTGCGGATACCGAGCATCTGCAATTTGAAAAACGGAATCGGCTGCGACCATTCGTTGATCAGAAACGCCACCAGCAGCAGCGAGCCGGCGCCGAGCAATCCACAGATCAGGCTCGATTCGAACCAGTCCAGCCGATTGCCTTGCAGCAAACCGATCACCAACATGCAGATCGCCGGAAAGCCCAGCAGCAGACCTTTCCAGTTGAACGATTTGAGGCGTTCCAAACGCAGCGGGTCCTGCGGAATGCCCCACGCGACCATCGCCATGGCGATCAGGCACGGCACGATGATCTGCCAGAACGTCCATTGCCAGCCGACGTATTCGGTCCATAAACCGGCCAGCGGCGTGCCGAGACCGGGGCCGAACGTTGCCGTCAGTGCATAACCGGCCAGACCATAGAGTTTGATGTTGGCCGGCAAAAAGCGCAGGGCGACGGTCATCAGCATCGGCGGCAACGCACCGCCGGCGAGGCCTTGCAGGATGCGCATCAGCAGCAGGCTTTCGTAATTGGGGGCGAACGGGCACAGCACGCCGAGCAGAGTGAACAGACCGATCGCGCAGAGGGTGAAGCGGCGCAGCGAGAAGGTCACCGAACACCACGGCGCGAAGGCCATGGCCGCAACCGAGGTGGCGGTGTAACTGGCGACCAGCCAGGTGCCTTCGTCGTAACCGATGCTCAGCGCGCCACGGATGTCGGCCAGGGCCACCTTGGTGACCATCTCGTTGAGGCCCGACACCAGCACCGCCAGCAGCACGCCGACCAGGCCAATGATGATCCGCGCCCCGAACACCGGTGGCGTGGCCGCCTTCGCCGGGCTGGCCGCAGCGATGGGCGCTGCTGCCGTCAGGGATGTCATGAATTCACACTCCGGAGGGAAAAATACCGGAGCATCTTAGTCGGGCTTGGCAATGACGAAAATTGACTTATTGGCAGGTTATAAGTGCGCCAGACACAACAATGAACATCCCTTGTGGGAGCGAGCCTGCTCGCGAAGGCGTCGGGTCAGTCAATATCATGAGTGACTGATCCAGCGCTTTCGCGGGCAGGCTCGCTCCCACAGGGTTTTGTGTTTTCTCGGGGATTAAGGCTGGGCCGCCAGCCACGTCTCGTCGCAGCAGGCCTTGAGGGTTTCGCGCAGCCAGCGATGTGCCGGATCCTTGTCGAAACGCGGGTGCCAGGCCTGGGTCAGCATCAGTGTCGGCAACGGAATCGGCAGGTCGAACGAACGCAGTTTCAAACCGAGCCGACGCACGCTCAGCAACGCTTCCTTGGGCACTGGCAGGATCAGGTCGGAATCCGGCAGCGCAAACATCGCCGCATGAAAACTCGGCGCAATCACCGCGACGCGGCGCTCCAGCCCCAAGGCATTCAGCGCCGTATCAATCGGGCCACGGGCGATGCCACGACGCGACATGCTGATATGGGAAAACCCGGCGTAGCGCTCGGCAGTGATTTCGCCGTCAAGCAAGGGATGGTCTTCACGCACCAAGCCAACGAAGTGTGTAGAAAACAGGTTCTGCACTTTGACTTCCGGGGTGACGGGCCGGGTGTTGCTGACGCTCAGATCGATGCGCCCTTCTCGCAGGGCTTCATCATCGCCATCGCCTTCCGGGACAAAGCGCAATTCGCAGTGCGGCGCGAGTTGATCGAGGGTGTCGAACAGCTTACCGCCGTACACCCCGATGAAAAAGTCGTTGGCGCGGATGCTGAAGCGCCGACGCAGCGTGCCCAGCTCCACAGTGTCGGCGGAGCGGAACAACAGCGCGGCCTGCTCGACCACATCGCGCACCTGTTCGCGCAGTTCCAGCGCTTTGGGCGTTGGCACCAGACCTCGGCCGGCACGCACGAGGATCGGGTCGCCGATGGCTTCGCGGATTCGCGTCAGGGTGCGGCTCATGGCTGCCGGACTGAGGTTCATCCGCCGCGCAGCGCCGACCACACTGCCCTCGTCGAGCAAAGCGTCGAGGGCGACCAAAAGGTTCATGTCCGGGAGTTGCATCGTGAGCACTCATGGCTGATCAGGATTGATCTGGGCGCAATGCTAGCAAACATCCTTCAAGTATTGCGGTGGCATGACTGACGCTATCGCGAGCAGGCTCACTCCTACATTAGATCTTCAGTGCCTACAGATTTTGTGTCCTACACAGATCCCTTGTAGGAGTGAGCCTGCTCGCGAAGGGGCCAGCCGCCACGCCAAAAATTACCGCTGCATCCCCCACCGCTTCACGGTCACCCGCTCCAGCGTATCGAACACCAGATTCTCCACCAGCAAGCCAATCAGAATCACCACCGCCAACCCGGCAAACACCTTGTCGGTGTACAGCTCATTACGGTTCTGAAAGATGTACCAGCCCAACCCACCCTTGCCACTGGTCGCGCCAAACACCAGTTCCGCCGCAATCAACGTGCGCCAGGCAAACGCCCAGCCAATCTTCAGCCCGGCCAGAATCGACGGCAGCGCCGCCGGGATCAGGATGAACAGCACCAGCCGCAAACCCTTCAAACCGTAATTGCGCCCGGCCATGCGCAAGGTTTCCGAGACCCCGAGAAACCCCGCGTAAGTGTTCAGTGCCAAGGCCCACAACACCGAATGCACCAGCACAAAAATCAGGCTGTTCTGCCCCAGGCCAAACCACAGCAACGCCAAGGGCAGCAGGGCAATCGCCGGCAACGGATTGAACATCGAGGTCAAAGTGCTCAGCAGATCGCGGCCCAACTGCGTCGACACCGCGAGCGTGGTCAGGGCAAACGCCAACACGATGCCGATCAGGTAACCCTTGATCAGCACCACCAGCGATATCCACACCTTGGCCAGCAGTTCACCGCTGAGCAAGCCATCGAACAGCGCATGGCTGGTCTGCAGAAAACTCGGCAGCATCAGGTCGTTGTTCTGAATCCGCGCGACCACCTCCCAAACGACCGCAAGCACAATCAGGATCAGACTTTTACGCAGCCAGCCCTGCTGCCACAGTCGCGTGCCGAGCGACAGCTCTCGCTCGACCGGCACTTCGGTCAGCGGCTCCAGAACAATTTCAAACTCTTCACGCCCAGATGATGAATAGCTCATCGGGTAGTCCTCCTGGCCGCTCAATAGGCGATGCGAATGTCGTTGAAGTCGTGGTCACGCTCGGTTTCCGGCGACTGGCCTTCGTCGAACAGCAGACGATGAATGCGCCGCGCCGATTCCTGAAACGCCACGCCACCGAGGCTGTGCAAATCGTATTGATGGCTGTGCACTTCGGCGCACACCCGCCCCGGATGTGGCGACAACAGCAGGATGCGATTGCCGACCACCAGCGCCTCTTCAATCGAGTGGGTGACGAACAACAGGGTGAAACGCACCTCTTCCCAGAGCAGCAGCAATTCTTCCTGCATCTTGCGGCGGGTCAGTGCATCAAGGGCGGCGAATGGCTCGTCCATCAGCAGGATTTTCGGCTGCATGGCCAACGCTCGGGCAATCGCCACGCGCGCCTTCATGCCGCCGGACAAGGTGTGCGGATAGGCATCGGCGAACGCCGCCAGGCCAACTTTTTCCAGATAGTGCAACGCGCGCTCTTCGGCTTCTTTTTTCTTCAGCGTGCGCGATGCCAGCAGCGGAAACATCACGTTCTGTTTGACGGTTTTCCACGGTGGCAGTTGGTCGAATTCCTGAAACACCACGATGCGGTCCGGCCCCGGCGCATCAACGCGCAGGCCTTGCAGACGGATCTCGCCTTCGCACGGTTGAATGAACCCGGCCACCGCTTTGAGCAAGGTGGATTTGCCGCAGCCGGACGGGCCGGGCAGCACGTAGCGATCGGCCGGGTCGATTTCAAAACTGACTTGGTGAGTGGCACGCACCACGCGTTGCGGCGGGCGGTATTCGAGGCTGACGTGAGCGACCGCCAGCAACGCGTCGCTGCGGGCGATCGGGTTGCTGGCCGCGTGGCCTGGCAAGGGAGCGTTCATTTTTTGATCAATCTCCGGCGAATCAGAAAGGCGCGTCGCCCTGAATGGTCGTGCGATACAGCTTGCGGCGCAGGTGCGCGGGGCAGCCGGCGGCGAGATGGATCAGCGAGCGGTTGTCCCAGAACACCAGGTCGTGGGGCTGCCACTGATGGCGGTAGATGTTTTGCGGCAGCACGCTGTGGGCATAGAGCTCGCTCAGCAGTTGCTGGCTCTCGTCTTCCGGCAGGCCGACGATGCGCGTGGTGAAACCTTCGCTGACGAACAGCGCCTTGCGTCCGTTCTCCGGGTGCGTACGCACCACCGGATGCACCACTTCGGCGACTTGAGCCAATTGCTCCGGGGTCAGGGTCGGGCGCCAGTTGCCTTCGAATTTGGTTTCGCTGTAACGCGCCGTGTAGGAGTGCGCGGCACTGCGGCCTTCGACCGCTTTGCGCAACGCTTCGGGCAAGTTGTCCCAGGCTTTGTGCATATCGGCGAACAGCGTGTCGCCGCCCTCGGACGGCAGTTCTTGCGCGTGGAGCATCGAGCCAAGGCTTGGCAGCTCTTTATAAGAGAGGTCGGAGTGCCAGAACTTGCCGGCATCGCCGAGGCCGATGTTCTGGCCGTTTTCGACGATGTTGGAAACGATGAGGATTTCCGGGTGGTTGGCCAACAGGAATTGCTTGAGCACATGGATCTGCAACACGCCGAAGCGGCGGCTGAAGTCGATCTGCTGTTGGGGGGTGATTTGCTGGTCGCGGAACACCACGACGTGGTGATCCAGGTGCGCGCGATGGATGCGCGCGAAGTCTTGATCATTGATCAGCCGGGTGAGGTCGAGGCCAATGATCTCGGCGCCGACGGCACCACTGAAAGGACGGATTTCAAAGGATTGCGGCGCGGCAGTCGCGGCGCTTGGGGAAGCAGTAGCTGCGGACATCTTTCCATCTCCCACGCACGGCACGCTCACGGGCGCGCTCGTCGATCAGACACTCACGCTGGATTGCGTGTTGGTTCAGCTCGTGCGGCGCGCCGATTGGTCGGCAGGTACGCAGGGGGATGACTTTATAGCTATAAGAATCGGAAATTAAATACCGTTAATGAATAACGATATGGCGAATGGTGAGGAATGGACTGAGTGGTGAGTGACGGTTTTTGTCACTTACTGACGGAGATGTGGTGTTTGGGCTGCCGCCATCGCGAGCAGGCTCACTCCTACAGGGATCGCATTCCATCTGGAGAAATGCGGTTACTGTAGGAGCGAGCCTGCTCGCGAAGAGGCCGTTAGCAGCGCTGAAGATCTAGCGCTCGTGCAACGCCTCGGCCCGCGCGCGGATGATCGGCTTGAGCAGATAACTCAACACCGACTTCTTGCCGGTAATGATGTCCACCGACGCCACCATCCCCGGAATGATCAGCAACGGTTTTTCATCGGTACCCAAGTGGCTGCGTTCAGTACGCACCTTGATGATGTAGTACGTGGTTTTCTTGTCTTCGTCGGTGATGGTGTCGGCACCGATCTGCTCAAGCTTGGCCTTCAGCCCGCCGTAGATGGTGTAGTCATACGCGGTGAATTTGACGATCGCTTCCTGTCCCGGATGCAGGAAGGCAATGTCCTGCGGGCGGATCTTCGCTTCGACCAGCAAGGTGTCATCCAACGGTACGATTTCGACCATGTCGCTGCCTGGCTGGATTACGCCGCCGATGGTGTTGACCAGCAACTTGTTGACGATACCGCGCACCGGCGATGTCACCAGCGTGCGGCTGACGCGGTCTTCCAGCGCCTTGCCGGTAGCACTGGCCTTGTTCAGGTCGGTGCGTGCTTCGTTAAGCTGAGTCAGCGCTTCGCTGCGGAATTTGCCGCGTGTCTCGTCGATCTTGCGCTGCACTTCCTTGATCGCCGATTCGGCACGCGGGATGGCCAGCGTAGTAGCGTCGAGCTGACCGCGTGTTTCCACTTCGGCACGCTTCAACCGCAAGACTTCCACCGGGGACACCGCGCCCTGCGCCACCAGCGGCTCGGACATGTTGATTTCCTGACGCTGCAAGCCGAGCTGCTGACGATACTGCGCTTGCTTGGAGGCGAATTCGCGCAGCTCTTGCTGACGCTGGATCAACTGCTCCTGCAACCCGCCAATCTCGTCGTGCAATTGCTGACGGCGGCTGATGTACAGCGATTCTTCACTTTTCGCCTGACCGGGCACGGCTTTGAGCACGTCTTCGGGGAAATTCAGCGGACGGTCGTCGACTTCAGCGCTCAATCGCTCGACACGTAGCAGCATCGACAGGCGATCGGCCTCGGTTTCGCCAACGTTGGAAGCAAATCGCGTGTCGTCGAGGCGAATCAGCGGTGCGCCAGCCTCAACGATCTGGCCTTCCTTGACGAACAGCTCAGAGATGATCCCGCCCTCAAGGTTCTGGATTTTCTGGATCTTCGACGACGGAATCGCCTTGCCGTCGCCCTTTGTCACTTCGTCGATCACGGCGAAGTTGGCCCACAGCAGCAGGAAGATAAAGAAGCCGATGATCGCCCAGATGGTCAGGCGCACGACGCGCGGGGCGTCTTCGATCAGCGCCTTGTTGACCTCCGGCAGCGGCTGGCCCTGCAGCGATGCCGAGCCTTTGAAGTAGCGACGGATCGAATCCTTGAAACCCGACTTAAGCAACACTGATCTGCCCCTTCTTCAACGCTTCCATCACGGCGGCTTTCGGGCCATCGGCGAGAATCTGACCACGGTCGATCACCAGCAAACGATCCACCAGCGACAACAGTGAAGCCCGGTGCGTGACCAGTATCACGGTCTTGTTTTCAATCACCGCCGCGAGGCGTTGTTTGAGGCGTTCTTCGCCGGTGTTGTCCATCGCACTGGTCGGCTCGTCCATCAGCAGAATCGGCGGATTGAGCAACAGCGCCCGGGCCAGCGCGACGTTCTGTCGTTGACCGCCGGAGAGGTTCTGCCCGCGCTCGCCGACTTGCAGCTCATAGCCTTGCGGGTGCAGTCGGGCGAATTCGTGGACACCCGCGAGCTCGGCGGCTTGCAGAACAAGTTCGTCTTCTACATAGCGCGCGCCGGAGACGAGGTTGTCACGCAGGGTGCCAGCCAGCAGTTGAATGTCTTGCGGCACGTAACCGATGTTGTAGCGCAGCTCGCTGACGTCGATCTGGCGGATATCCACACCGTCCACCAGCAACGCGCCGTCGTCCGGCTGATACAGGCCGACCAGCAGTTTGGCGAGGGAGCTTTTGCCCGAGCCGCTGCGGCCGATGATGCCGATCTTCTCGCCGGGACGGATCACCAGATTGATGTTCTTCAGCGCCGGGTTCTGTTGTTCCGGGTAGGTGAAGTTGAGCTGGCGGCATTCGATCGCACCCTGCAACACCTTGCGGCTGAGTGGGCGCTCTTCAAAATTGCGCTCTTGCGGCAGCTCCATCATCTGATCGACCGAGGTCATGGTCACCCGTGCCTGCTGGTAACGCGTCAGCAGACCCGACAGCGACGCCAGCGGGCTGAGTGCGCGGCCGCTGAGCATGTAGCAAGCGATGAGACCGCCCATGCTCAGGTTGCCGGCGATGATCTGGTACACGCCGAAGACAATCATGATCACCCCGGCCAGTTGCTGGATCAGCAGGGTGATGTTCATCGCCAGGCCGGAGAGCATTTTCACCCGCAGTTCGAGGCGACTGAGGGTGCCGATGGTCTGTTCCCACTGATACTGGCGTTCGCTTTCGGCGTTATTGACCTTCACCGCGTCGAGGCCGGCGAGGGTTTCGATCAGGCTCGACTGGCGCTCGGCACCGAGGGCCATGGTGCGTTCCATGGTGGCCACCAGCGGCTTCTGCAAGGCGTAACCGATCAGCAGGGCAATCGGGAACGCCAGCACCGGAATCCACACCAGATGCCCGCCGAGAATGGCGATGACTATAAAGATGAGGATAGTGAACGGCAGGTCGATCAGGCTGGTCAGGGTCAGCGAGGCGAGGAAGTCGCGCAGGCTCTGAAACTCATGGATGTTCTGCGCGAAACTGCCGACCCGTGCCGGGCGGTATTTCATCGACATGCCGACGATGCGTTCGAACAACGTCGCCGAGATGATCAGGTCGGTTTTCTTCCCGGCAAGATCCAGGCACAAACTGCGCAGGCTCTTGAGGATCAGGTCGAAAAGGTAAGCGCCGGTAATACCGAGGGCCAGCACCCACAGGGTCGCCTCGGCCTGGTTCGGCACCACGCGGTCGTAGACGTTCATCACGAACAGTGGCGCGGCCATGGCGATGATGTTGATCAGGAAACTCGCGGCAATCGCATCGGCATACAGCCAGCGCGAACGCTTGAGGGTGTCGCGGAACCACGAGCGTGCGCGCGGAATCAGTGTGCCGTGGTTAACGTCGAATTTGTGTTGCGGCTGAGCGAAGAAGACTTTGCCGGTGTAATCGTCGGCGAGCAGTTCGCGGCTGACAATCGACTCGCCGCCATCGCTTTCGCTGAGCAGCACCCGCGCTTCGTTGTCGCCCTGCCAGCCGAGCAGGACAGCGCTGCGGCCATCCTTGAGCAGTAGCAACGCCGGCATGGCGATCGCCGGAATTTCTTCCAGTTTGCGCTGCAGCACCCGACCTTGCAGGCCGGCACGAGCCGCCGCGCGGGGCAGCAACTCGACACTCAGGCGTTGTTTGGGCAGCGGCAGGCCGGTGGTCAGCATCGCCGCGCTGGCGGGTTTCTGGTGCAGCATGCAAAGGGCGAGCAGGCCATCCAGTAACGGATCGTCGTGCAACGCGCGTGGATCATGACTGAGTTGAACTCGACTGACTTCTGATTCCACGCTCGACACTCTTTGACAGTTGAAAAGGGATAACTCAATTCATCCCAGGCAGCTGGACCTTGGGCTTCACGTCGTTCTGCACAACGGATGCCAACGGTGCGACCACTCCCTGGCTTCTGAGCAACTCGCCCATGGTCGCCTTGATTCGGTACTGAGTAAATAACTGAATGTTTTTGATTTCCGCCAGACGCCGCGAGGCGGTGAACAACTCGTTTTCGCTGTCGAGCAAATCGAGCAGGGTGCGTTCGCCGAGGCTGAACTGACGCTGGTAGGCGGTGCGCACCGAGGTGCTGTGGTCGACGTATTGCTGTGCAATCGGCACCTGCGCGTTGGCATTGTTCAAAGCGTTCCAGGCCAGACCGAGTTCTTCGTTCAACTGACGCAGGGCGTTGTTACGGATGTCCAGCGCCTGGTTCGACAGGTACGACTTGGATTCCAGATCGGCCTTGTTGCTGCCACCGGAATAGAGGTTGAAGCGCATGCGCAGCATCGCCTGCCATTCGTTATTGTGACCGTTCTGGCCATCGAGATCGTTGTCAGCGGTGCGGCCCAGTTCGGCGTCGAAACGTGGGTAGAAGGTCGACTTGGCGGTTTCGTACTGTTTCTCGGCGGCGGCGATATCGGACTCGGCCGAACGCAGGATCGGGCTGTTTTCCAGCATCTGCTGACGCGCTTCGTTGAGGTTGGCCGGCATCATTGCCATGAACGGCGCCGGACGCTCGAGTTGATCGGGCATCTGGCCGACGGCGCTGAGAAAGTTGGTTTCCGAGTCAGCGAGGTTGGTCTGCTCGGTGATCAGGTTGTTGCGCGCCTGGGCCATCCGCGCTTCGGCCTGATCGAGGTCGGCGCCGCTGCCGACGCCGCGTTGGGTACGCAGCTGGATCTGGTCGTAGATGCGCTGGTGGCTCTTGAGATTTTCTTCGGCCAGACGCACGAACTCGCGACGGGTCAGCACGTCCAGGTAAACCTGAGCGACGGTCAGCGCCGTGCGCTCGGACGTACCCAGCAAGGAATAAGCGCGGGAATTAACGGTGGCTTGTTGACGCCCGACTTCGCTGGACGTCGCAAAACCGTCAAAGACCATTTGCGAGAGACGTAAACTTGACTCGCTACGGTTCAGGGTCTCCCAGTGATTGCTGTTACCGGCGGCGCGGGTGGTGACGCTGTCGGTGCCTTCACGGCCATAACCGCCGAGCAGATCGACCTTGGGCAGGTATCCACCTTTCGCCGCTCTTAATTGATAATCCGCGGCCAAACGACTGTTGACCCCTGCCTGGATTTCCGGATGGACATCCAATGCCTGCTGCATGGCTTCTGGTAAGGATTGTGCTTGTACAAAAGAGGCGGCGAGAGCGAAGGGTACAGCCAGAAACAGGGGCGAACGCATGACAGGAATTTCCCAGAACTTCTTGTCTTGAATCACAGCAAAACGTGGCGCTGCGTCGGATGATGGCAACCAGATTGACCGTATGTCGGAAAGTTCAAAACAGGAACTGGATCACACGCTGAAGGACAGGTCGCCGCGGAAATATCAATGTGACATTAGTGGGGCGATTGTTTAGGATGGCACCCAGAAGGTCAATAGTTTGGCATAAAGTTAATAGCGAAAGAATCTAGCCAAAATATTGACGAAAGCATGCGTCAAACTTGTTTCGCAAATTTTTAAAGTACGTCCAGACTGAATCGGCGCCCATGCCCTCAGGTCCATGGAAGTCAACTGAACGTGACACCCCGGAGAGTCTTCAATGAGCAGTGTTGTTGCCATCGTCAAAAGCATTGTCGGTCAGGTATTCGTGGTGTCCCCAGAGGGCGTGCGTCGCGTACTCGTTGAAGGCGATCGCCTGTTTGTCGGCGACCAGATCGACACCGGCCTCTCCGGCGCCGTGTCGCTTGAATTGGCAGATGGCCGCACCCTCGATCTGGGCCGTGAAACTCAGTGGAGCGCCAACACCCCCGACTCCAGCACTGACTTGGCTGAGGCCACCGCGCAGGCCGCCCCTTCTGTAGCAGAACTGCAGCAAGCCATCGCTGCCGGTGTCGACCCGACTACCGCGCTTGAGTCCACCGCTGCCGGCCCGAGCGCCGCAGGCACTGGCGGGGCCGCTGGTGGCGGTCACAGTTTCGTGATGCTCGACGCCACCGCTGGCCGCGTTGACCCGACCATTGGCTTCCCGACTGCAGGCATCAATGCTGCCGGTCAAGCCGCGCAAAACATCACCGGCGGCCAGACCACCGACACCACCACCAACGCCCTGCGTGATTCGACCCTGAGCCTTAGCGCTACGCCGAGCATCACTGAAGCCGGTGGCGTGCTGGTCTACACCGCGACCCTGACCCAGGCGCCGCTGACCGACCTGACCATCACTCTGTCCAATGGCGCGGTGATCGTGATTCCTGCCGGTTCCACCACCGGCACCGTCAACGTGCCGCTGGCACCGAACGACACGGTTTATAACGACCCGAGCCAGATCGACGTGACCGTCACCGGCACCACCGGCGGCAACGGCATCACCGTGACGCCGCCGACCACCCCGGCCACGACCCAGGTCACTGACACCATCGACACCACCACCGTCACCCTGACGGCGGGGCCGAGTGTCACCGAAGGCGGCCAGATCACTTACACCGCAACGCTGACCAACCCGGCGCAAACCCCGGTCACCGTCACCCTGTCGAACGGCTCGACCATCACCATCGGCGCGGGCCAAACCACCGGCACCGTCAACGTGCCGACCCCGGCCAACGACGTCTACAACAATGGCAGCACCGTCACCACGACGATTACCGGTGCGACTGGCGGCAACTTCGAAAACCTGGTGCCGAACCCGACGCCAGCGGCCACCACCATCACCGATTCGATCGACGCTACCAACCTGACCCTGACAGCCACCGGCACCGTCGCCGAAGGTGGCCCGATCGCTTACACCGCGACCCTGACCAACCCGGCGCAAACGCCGGTGACTGTCACCCTGTCGAACGGCTCGACCATCACCATCGGCGCGGGCCAGACCACCGGCACCGTCAACGTGCCGACCGCTGCCAACGACGTCTACAACAATGGCGGCACCGTCAGCACCACGATCACCGGCGCCAGCGGCCGCAACTTTGAGAACCCGGTACCGAACACGACGCCAGCGACCACCACCGTTACCGATTCGATCGACACCACCAGTGTGAGCCTGACCGCTACCGGTACTGTCGTCGAAGGTGGCCAGATCACCTACACCGCGACCCTGACCAACGCCGCGCAGACCCCGGTGACGATCACCCTGTCGAACGGCTCGACCATCACCATTGAAGCCGGCAAAACCACTGGCTCCGTCAACGTGCCGACCGCGGCCAACGACGTCTACAACAATGGCAGCACGGTCAGCACCACGATTACCGGCGCTACCGGCGGCAACTTCGAAAACCTGGTGCCGAACACCACGCCAGCGACCACCACCATCACCGATTCGATCGACGATACCAACCTGTCGCTGACGGCAACCGGCACCGTGGCTGAAGGTGGTTCGATCGTTTACACCGCGACCCTGACCAATCCTGCCGGTACACCGGTGACCGTGACCCTGAGCAATGGCTCGGTGATCACCATCGAGGCGGGCAGGACCACTGGCACTGTGACCGTTCCGGCGCCAGCCGATGACGTCTATAAAGACGCCGGCAAAGTTGAAGTCACGATCAAGGATGCGACGGGCGGCAACTTCGAGAATCTGCTGCCGAGCACTGTCCCGGCCGTGACCGAAGTGACCGACACCCTCGACACCTCGACCGTGAAACTGACGGCTGATACCTCGGTCGCTGAAGGTGGCACCGTCACTTACACCGCCACCGTCGGTGCGCCGGTCACCGGTTCGCCTGTCGTGGTAACCCTGGCCAACGGCCAGAGCATCACCATCGAAGTCGGTAAAACCACCGGCACCGTGACCACCACCGCGCCGAATGACGCGTTGACCGGCAATGCGCCGCTGACCAACTCGATCACCGGTGTTACGGGTGGTAATTACGAAGATCTGGTGGCCGACAAGACTCCGGTTTCAACCACTGTTACCGATGTTGCTGACACCACCAACCTGTCGCTGAGCGCGACCGGCTCTGTGGCTGAAGGCGGCCAGATCACTTACACCGCGACCCTGACCAACGCCGCAGGTTCGCCTGTCACCGTAACCCTGTCGAACGGTTCGGTGATCACTATCGAAGCCGGCAAAACCACTGGCACCGTGACCGTTGCGGCGCCTGCCGATGACGTCTACAAAGACGCTGGCAAAGTCGAAGTGACCATCAAGGACGCCACTGGCGGTAACTTCGAGAACCTCGTTCCGAGCACCGTTCCAGCCGTCACCGATGTAACCGATACCGTCGACACCACCACCGTCAAACTGACGGCTACCGAAAGTGCGGCTGAAGGTGGCACCGTCACCTACACCGCCACCGTTGGCGCTCCGGTGACCGGTTCGCCTGTGGTCGTGACCCTGGCCAATGGTCAGAACATCACCATCGAAGTGGGTAAAACCACCGGCACTGTGACCACCACAGCACCGAATGATGCGTTGACCGGCCACGCGCCGATCACCAACGCGATCACGGGCGTGAGCGGCGGCAATTACGAAGATCTCGTCGCCGACAAAACCCCGGTCAGTACCACTGTTACTGACACCACTGACACCACCGACCTGACACTGAGTGCGACCGGCACAGTGGCTGAAGGCGGCCAGATTACTTACACCGCGACCCTGACCAACGCCGCTGGCTCGCCAGTCACCGTGACCCTGTCGAACGGTTCGGTCATCACCATCGAAGCCGGCAAAACCACGGGGACCGTGACCGTTGCGGCGCCTGCCGATGACGTCTACAAAGACGCCGGCAAAGTTGAAGTCACCATCAAGGACGCCACTGGCGGCAACTTCGAGAATCTGGTGCCGAGCACCGTGCCAGCCGTCACCGACGTCACTGATACCCTCGACACCTCGACGGTAAAACTGACCGCGACCGAAACCGCCGCTGAGGGTGGCACCGTCACTTACACCGCCACCGTCGGCGCGCCAGTCACCGGTTCGCCAGTGGTCGTGACCTTGGCCAACGGCCAGAACATCACCATCGAAGTGGGTAAAACCACCGGCACCGTGACCACTAACGCGCCAAACGACGCGCTGAACGGCCACGCGCCGCTGACCAACTCGATCACCAATGTGACCGGCGGCAATTACGAGAATCTCGTCGCCGACAAAACACCGGTCAGCACCACCGTGACTGACACTACCGACACCACCACCCTGACGCTCAGCGCCACCGGCACCGTGGCTGAAGGCGGCTCGATCGTTTACACCGCAACCCTGACCAACCCGGCCGGCACCCCGGTAACCGTGACCCTGTCGAACGGTTCGGCCATCACCATTGAAGCCGGTAAAACCACCGGCACCGTGACCGTCGCTGCCCCTGCCGATGACGTCTACAAGGACGCCGGCAAAGTCGAAGTCACCATCAAAAACGCCACCGGCGGCGCCTTCGAGAACCTGGTGCCGAGCCCCGCGCCAGCCGTCACCGCCGTCACTGACCCCCTCGACCCCTCGACGGTAAAGCTGCCCGCGACCGAAACCGCCGCTGAGGGTGGCACCGTCACTTACACCGCCACCGTCGGCGCGCCAGTCACCGGTTCGCCTGTCGTCGTGACGTTGGCCAACGGCCAGAACATCACCATCGAAGTCGGTAAAACCACCGGCACCGTGACCACCACTGCACCAAACGACGTACTGGCCGGCCACGCTCCGCTGACCAACTCGATCACTAACGTTTCCGGTGGCAACTACGAAAATCTGGTCGCCGACAAAACCCCGGTCAGCACCACCGTGACCGACACCGTCGACACCACCACCGTTTCGCTGACCGCCACCGGCAACGTCAACGAAGGTGGGTCGATCGTCTACACCGCGACGCTGACCAACCCGGCCGGCACGCCAGTGACCGTGACCCTGAGTAACGGTTCGACCATCACCATCGACGCCGGCAAGACCACCGGCACCGTGACCGTTCCTGCGCCTGCCGATGACGTCTACAAAGACGCCGGCAAAGTCGAAGTGACCATCAAGGGCACCGACGGCGGCAATTTCGAAAACCTGGTGGCCAATCCGACGCCAGCGGTGACCAACGTCGCCGACACCATCAACACTACGCACCTGACTCTCAGCGCTGAAAGCTATGTGCTCGAAGGCACGTCGATCACGTACACCGCGACCCTGACCAACGCCGCGCAAACGCCGGTCACCGTCAACCTGAGCAACGGCCAGACCATCACCATCGAGGCTGGCAAAACCAGCGGCTCGGTGACCATCGCCGCGCCGAGCGATGACGTCTACAAAGATGTCAGCAAGCTCACCGTGACCATGACCGATGCGACTGGCGGCAACTTCGAGAAACTCGACGTCAGCAAGACCCCGGTCAGCACCACCGTCAACGACACCGTCGACAAAACCACGCTGACCCTGAGCGCCAGCGACACCGTCAGCGAAGGTGGCCAGATCACCTACACCGCGACCCTGAGCAATCCGGCTGGCACCGCCATGACCGTGACCCTGGCCAACGGCGCGGTGATCAACATCGCCGCCGGCGCCACCAGCGGCTCGGTGAACTTCGCCGCACCTGCCAATACCCCGTACGTCGATGGCGGCAAAGTACAAACCGCGATTGCCAGCCATAGCGGCGGCAACTTCGAACAGGTCGATGCCAACCGTTCGGCAGTGGTTACAACTGTCACCGATACGGTCGATACCACCAATATCAGCCTGAGCGCCACCGCTTCGGTCGCCGAGGGCGGCTCGATCATTTACACCGCGAGCCTGACCAACCCGGCAGGCACGGCGATGACCGTGACCCTGAGCAACGGTGCAGTAATCAACATCGCCAAAGGCGCGACCACCGGCACCGCGACCGTCGCAGCGCCTGCCGATGACGTCTACAAGGACGCCGGCAAGGTCGATGCGAGCATCACCAAGACCACCGGCGGCAACTTCGAGAACCTGGTGGTCGACAAGACCCCGGCCGTCACCGACGTGACCGATACCATCGACAACAGCACCGTGTCGCTTACTGCCACCGCCAGCACCACTGAAGGCGGCGTGGTGGTTTACACCGCCGCCGTGACCGCTCCAGTCACCGGCGCGCCGGTTGTCGTGACCCTATCCAACGGCCAGACCATCACCATCCCGGTCGGCGCCAGCAGCGGCAGCGTCAACTTCACCGCACCGAACGATGCACTGGCCGGCGGCAACACGCTGAGCGTGAAAATCGACGGCACCAGCGGCGGCAACTACGAAAATCTCGTGGCCGATAAAACCCCGGCCGTGACCTCGGTGACCGACACCGTCGACACCACCAACCTGTCGCTGAGTGCGACTGGCACCGTGGCGGAAGGTGGTTCGATTGTTTACACCGCAACGCTGACCAATCCGGCTGGCACGCCAGTCACCGTGACGTTGAGCAACGGCTCGGTGATCACCATCGACGCTGGTAAAACTACCGGTACCGTGACCGTCGCAGCGCCTGCCGATGACGTCTACAAGGACGCCGGCAAAGTCGAAGTGACCATCAAGGATGCCACTGGCGGCAACTTCGAGAACCTCGTTCCGAGCACCACGCCAGCCGTGACCGACGTCACTGACACCATCGACACCTCGACCGTGAAACTGACGGCCGACACCACTGTGGCTGAAGGCGGCACCGTCACTTACACCGCCACGGTTGGCGCGCCGGTCACCGGTTCGCCAGTCGTCGTGACCTTGGCCAACGGCCAGAGCATCACCATCGAAGTCGGCAAAACCACTGGCACCGTGACATTCACTGCGCCGAACGATGCGCTGACCGGTCAGGCTTCGCTGGGTAATTCGATCACTGGTGTCAGCGGCGGCAACTACGAAAACCTGGTGGCCGACAAAACTCCGGTTTCCACCACCGTCACCGACACCGTCGACACCACTGACCTGTCGCTCAGCGCCACCAATTCGGTCGCCGAGGGCGGTTCGATCATCTACACGGCGACCCTGACCAACCCGGCCGGTACGCCGGTGACCGTGACCCTGAGCAACGGCTCGGTAATCACCATCGAGGCCGGCAAAACCACCGGCACCGTGACCGTCGCGGCGCCTGCCGATGACGTCTACAAAGACGCCGGTAAAGTCGAAGTAACCATCAAGGACGCTACGGGCGGCAACTTCGAAAATCTGGTGCCGAGCACCGTGCCGGCCGTAACCGACGTCACCGATACCATCGATACCTCGACGGTCAAACTGACCGCCACCGAATCTGCGGCTGAAGGTGGCACCGTCACTTACACCGCCACCGTCGGCGCACCAGTCACCGGCTCGCCAGTTGTCGTGACCCTGGCCAACGGTCAGAACATCACCATCGAAGTCGGTAAAACCACCGGTACCGTCACCACCACTGCGCCGAACGACGCATTGAACGGCCACACCCCGCTGACCAATGCGATCACTGGCGTTTCCGGCGGTAATTACGAAAACCTCGTCGCCGATAAAACTCCGGTCAGCACCACCGTGACCGACACCGTCGACACCACCGATCTGACGCTGACCGCGACCGGCACCGTGGCTGAAGGCGGTTCGATTGTTTACACCGCGACCCTGACCAACCCGGCCGGTACCCCGGTCACCGTGACCCTGTCGAACGGTTCGGTGATTACCATCGAAGCCGGCAAAACCACTGGCACCGTGACCGTTGCGGCGCCTGCCGATGACGTCTACAAAGACGCCGGCAAAGTCGAAGTGACCATCAAGGACGCCACCGGCGGCAATTTCGAGAACCTCGTTCCGAGCGCCACGCCTGCGGTTACCGAAGTGACCGACACCATCGACACCTCGACCGTGAAACTGACGGCCGACACCTCCGTGGCTGAAGGCGGCACCGTCACTTACACCGCCACCGTCGGCGCGCCAGTCACCGGCACGCCTGTCGTGGTGACTCTGGCCAACGGTCAGAACATCACCATCGAAGTCGGTAAAACCACCGGTACCGTCACCACCACTGCGCCGAACGACGCATTGACCGGCCACGCACCACTGACCAACTCGATCACCGGCATTTCCGGCGGCAACTACGAAAACCTCGTCGCCGATAAAACCCCGGTCAGCACCACCGTGACCGACACCACCGACACCACCAATCTGTCGCTGACCGCGACTGGCACCGTGGACGAAGGTGGCCAGATCACCTACACCGCGACGTTGACCAACGCGGCTGGCTCGCCAGTCACCGTGACTCTGAGCAATGGCTCGGTGATTACCATCAAGGCTGGCGAAACCATCGGCACCGTTACCGTCGACGCACCGAAAGATGACGTCTACAAAGATGCCGGCACCGTTGAGGCGACCATCAAGGGCGCAACCGGTGGCGACTTCGAAAATCTGGTCACCAGCACTGCACCAGCGGTCACCACCGTCAACGACACCATCGACACCTCAACCGTGTCGCTGACTGCCACCGCCAACGTCGCCGAAGGCGAAACCGTGGTCTACACCGCGACCGTGACTGCACCCGTGACGGGCTCGCCAGTTGTCGTGACTCTGTCCAACGGCCAGACCATCACCATCGCCGTCGGTGAAACCAGCGGCAGCGTAAACTTCGTTGCACCGAACAGCCCGTTGGCCGGCGGCAGCTCGCTGAGCGTGACCATCGACGGCGCTACCGGTGGCAACTACGAAAAACTCGCGGTTGACGGCAAGTCTGCCGACACCGCAGTGTCGGACACCACCGACACCACCAACCTGAACCTGACCGCAACCGACTCGGTGGCTGAAGGCGGTTCGATCGTTTACACCGCGACGCTGACCAACCCGGCCGGCACCCCGGTGACCGTGACCCTGTCGAACGGTTCGGTAATCACCATCGACGCCGGCAAAACCACCGGCACGGTCACCGTCGCGGCACCTGCCGATGACGTCTACAAAGACGCCAGCAAAGTCGAAGTGACGATCAAGGATGCAACGGGCGGCAACTTCGAGAATCTGGTGCCAAGCACCGTGCCGGCCGTGACCAACGTCACCGACACCATCGACACCACCACCGTCAAGCTCACCGCGACCGAATCGGCGGCTGAGGGTGGCAGCGTGACTTACACCGCCACTGTCGGCGCGCCAGTCACGGGTTCGCCTGTTGTCGTGACCCTGGCTAACGGTCAAACCATCACCATCGGCGTTGGCCAAACCACCGGCACGGCGACCACCACCGCGCCGAACGATGCATTGACCGGTCACGCACCGATCACCAATGCGATCACCGAGGTGAGCGGCGGCAACTTCGAAAATCTGGTGGCGGACAAGACGCCGGTTTCGACCAATGTCACTGATACCGTCGACACCACTAACCTGTCGTTGACTGCAACCGGGACCGTGGCCGAAGGCGGCTCGATTGTTTACACCGCCACCCTGACCAACGCCGCTGGTTCGCCAGTCACAGTGACCTTGTCGAACGGCGCTGTGATCACCATCGAGGCCGGTAAAACCACCGGCACCGTGTCTGTTCCAGCGCCAGCCGATGACGTCTACAAAGACGCCGGCAAAGTCGAAGCAACCATTTCGACCGCCACCGGTGGCAACTTCGAGAACCTGGTGCCAAGCACTGTTCCAGCGGTTACCGACGTGACTGACACCATCGACACCTCGACCGTGAAACTGACGGCCGATACCTCCGTGGCTGAAGGCGGCACCGTCACTTACACCGCAACGGTGGGTGCGCCAGTGACCGGTTCGCCTGTGGTCGTGACCCTGTCAAACGGTCAAACCATCACCATTGGTGTTGGCCAGACCACCGGCACCGCGACCACCACCGCGCCGAACGATGCAGTGATCGGCCACGCGCCGATCACCAATGCGATCACCGAGGTAAGCGGCGGCAACTTCGAAAATCTGGTGGCGGATAAGACGCCGGTTTCGACCAATGTCACTGATACCGTCGACACCACTAACCTGTCGCTGACTGCCACCGGCACCGTGGCCGAAGGCGGCTCGATCATCTACACCGCGACGCTGACCAACGCGGCTGGCTCGCCAGTCACCGTGACCTTGTCGAACGGCGCTGTGATCACCATCGAGGCTGGTAAAACCACCGGCACCGTGTCTGTTCCAGCGCCAGCCGATGACGTCTACAAAGACGCCGGCAAAGTCGAAGCAACCATTTCGACCGCCACCGGTGGCAACTTCGAGAACCTGGTGCCAAGCACTGTTCCAGCGGTTACCGAAGTGACTGACACCATCGACACCTCGACCGTGAAACTGACGGCCGATACCTCCGTGGCTGAAGGCGGCACCGTCACTTACACCGCGACGGTGGGTGCGCCAGTTACTGGTTCGCCTGTGGTCGTCACCCTGTCAAACGGTCAGAACATCACCATCGAAGTCGGCAAAACCACCGGCACCGTGACCTTCACCGCACCGAACGATGCGCTGACCGGTCACGCGCCGCTGACCAACTCGATCACGGGTGTCACTGGCGGCAACTACGAAAGTCTCGTGGCCGATAAAACGCCGGTCAGCACCAACGTGACCGACACCGTCGACACCACCAACCTGTCGCTGAGCGCCACCGGTTCGGTGAACGAAGGCGGCCAGATCACCTACACCGCAACCCTGACCAACGCCGCTGGTTCGCCAGTCACCGTGACCCTGTCAAACGGCGCCGTGATCACCATTGAGGCGGGTAAAACCACTGGCACCGTCACCGTCGCTGCGCCGGCGGATGACGTTTACAAAGATGCAGGCAAAGTCGAAGCAACCATTTCGACCGCGACCGGTGGCAACTTCGAGAACCTGGTGCCAAGCCCCGTGCCGGCCGTAACCAATGTCACCGACACCATCGACACCACCACCGTAAAACTCACCGCCACCGAGTCGACCGCTGAGGGTGGCAACGTCACCTACACCGCCACTGTCGGCGCTCCAGTCACCGGCTCGCCGGTTGTCGTAACCTTGGCCAATGGTCAGACGATCACCATCGGCGTCGGCCAGACCACCGGCACCGCGACCACCACAGCGCCGAACGATGCGCTGAACGGCCATGCGCCGCTGACCAACGCGATTACCAGCGTGACCGGTGGCAACTACGAGAACCTTGTTGCCGACAAGACCCCGGTTTCGACCAACGTCACTGACACTGTCGATACCACCAATCTGACGCTCAGTGCGACGGGGTCGGTCGCTGAAGGTGGTTCGATCGTCTACACCGCTACTCTGACCAACGCTGCCGGTTCACCAGTGACCGTGACGCTGAGCAATGGTGCGGTGATCACCATCGAAGCCGGCAAAACCACCGGCACCGTCACCGTTGCAGCGCCAGCCGATGACGTCTACAAAGACGCTGGCACCGTACAGGCCACGATCAGCACCGCCACCGGTGGCAACTTCGAAAATCTGGTGCCGAGTACGACGCCGGCAATCACCAGCGTCACCGATACCATCGACACCACCACCGTAAAACTGACGGCAACGGCTACTGCGGCAGAGGGCGGCAACGTCGTCTACACCGCTACCGTAGGCGCGCCGGTTACCGGCTCGCCAGTTGTCGTGACTTTGGCCAACGGTCAAACAATCACCATCGGTGTAGGCCAGACCACGGGCACCGCAACCACCGCAGCGCCAAACGATGCATTGACCGGCCACGCGCCGCTGACCAACGCGATCACTGGCGTAACCGGCGGTAACTACGAAAATCTCGTGGCCGACAAGACCCCGGTCAGCACCAACGTGACCGACACTGTCGACACCACAAATCTGTCGCTGAGCGCGTCTGGTTCGGTTGCTGAAGGTGGCTCGATCGTTTACACCGCGACCCTGACCAACGCCGCTGGCTCGCCGGTCACCGTGACGCTGTCCAACGGCGCCGTAATCACCATTGACGCCGGCAAAACCACCGGCACCGTGACCGTTCCAGCCCCGGCCGACGACGTCTACAAAGACGCCGGCACCGTGCAGGCGACCATCAGCACCGCCACCGGTGGCAACTTCGAAAACCTGGTGCCGAGCACTGTTCCAGCGGTCACCAGTGTCACCGACACGATCGACACCACCACCGTGAAACTGACGGCCACTGAGTCGGCGGCTGAAGGTGGCAACGTTGTCTACACCGCAACCGTCGGCGCACCGGTAACCGGCTCGCCTGTTGTGGTGACTCTGGCCAACGGTCAGACCATCACCATCGGTGTCGGCCAGACCACGGGGACCGCGACCACCACTGCGCCGAACGATGCGTTGACCGGTCATGCACCGCTGACCAACGCGATCACAAACGTGACCGGTGGCAACTACGAGAATCTCGTGGCTGACAAAACCCCGGTCAGCACTACCGTGACCGACACTGTCGACACCACCAACCTGTCGCTCAGTGCGACCGGTTCTGTGGCTGAAGGCGGCTCAATCGTTTACACCGCGACATTGACCAACGCCGCTGGCTCGCCAGTGACCGTAACCTTGTCAAACGGCGCCGTAATCACCATCGACGCTGGCAAAACCACCGGCACCGTGACCGTTCCAGCACCGGCTGACGACGTCTACAAAGACGCCGGCACCGTGCAGGCCACGATCAGCAACGCCACCGGTGGCAACTTCGAAAACCTGGTGCCGAGCACGACTCCGGCCGTGACCAGCGTCACCGACACGATCGACACCACCACCGTAAAACTCACTGCAACCACAACTGCAGCCGAGGGCGGCAACGTTGTCTACACCGCGACAGTCGGCGCGCCAGTCACCGGTTCGCCGGTTGTCGTGACCCTGGCCAACGGTCAGACCATCACCATTGGTGTTGGCCAGACTACGGGGACTGCGACCACTACCGCACCAAACGACGCGTTGACTGGCCATGCTCCATTGACCAACTCGATCACCAACGTCAGCGGCGGCAACTACGAAAACCTCGTGGCCGACAAGACGCCGGTTTCGACCAACGTCACTGACACCGTCGACACCACCAATCTGTCGCTGTCCGCGACCGGTACCGTGGCCGAAGGTGGCCAGATCACCTACACCGCGACATTGACCAACGCTGCTGGCTCGCCAGTGACCGTCACCCTGTCGAACGGCGCCGTGATCACCATCGAAGCCGGCAAAACCACCGGCACCGTGACCGTTCCAGCACCGGCTGACGACGTCTACAAAGACGCCGGCACCGTGCAGGCAACCATCAGCACCGCCACCGGTGGCAGCTTCGAAAACCTGGTGCCGAGTACAGCGCCAGCCGTCACCAGCGTCACCGATACCATCGACACCACCACCGTGAAATTGACGGCAACAGCTACAGCGGCAGAGGGCGGCAATGTCGTCTACACCGCGACCGTTGGTGCTCCGGTGACAGGTTCGCCGGTGGTTGTAACGCTGGCCAACGGTCAGACCATCACCATTGGTGTTGGCCAAACCACGGGCACCGCAACTGCCATTGCGCCAAACGACGCACTGACCGGTCATGCTCCACTGACCAACGCAATCACCAACGTTACCGGCGGCAACTACGAGAATCTCGTAGCCGACAAGACCCCGGTTTCGACCACGGTCACCGACACCGTCGACACCACCAATCTGTCGCTGAGCGCTACTGGCTCGGTCGCAGAAGGTGGCTCGATCGTCTACACCGCGACATTGACCAACGCCGCTGGCTCACCAGTCACCGTGACGCTGTCGAACGGCGCCGTGATCACCATCGAAGCCGGCAAAACTACCGGCACTGTCACCGTGGCAGCGCCAGCGGACGACGTTTACAAAGACGCCGGCAACGTTCAGGCAACGATCAAGACCGCCACCGGTGGCAGCTTCGAAAACCTCGTCACCAGCACAACGCCAGCCGTGACCAGCGTCACCGACACCATCGACACCACCACGGTGAAACTGACCGCAACCGGCACCGCAGCTGAAGGCGGCAACGTCGTCTACACCGCGACTGTCGGCGCTCCAGTGACCGGCTCGCCAGTGGTCGTAACCCTGGCCAACGGCCAGACCATCACCATTGGTATTGGCCAGACCACCGGCACCGCAACCGCCACTGCGCCAAACGACGCATTGACTGGTCATGCTCCACTGACCAACTCGATCACCAACGTCAGCGGCGGTAACTACGAAAATCTGGTGGCCGACAAAACCCCGGTCAGCACCACCGTGACCGACACCGTCGACACCACCAACCTGACGCTGTCCGCGACCGGTACCGTGGCCGAAGGTGGCCAGATCACCTACACCGCGACGCTGACCAACGCCGCTGGCTCGCCCGTCACCGTGACCCTGAGCAACGGCTCGGTGATCACCATCAAGGCTGGCGAAACCACCGGCACCGTGACCGTCCCGGCTCCGGCTGATGACGTCTACAAAGACGCCGGCAACGTGCAGGCAAGCATCACCGGCACCAGCGGCGGCGGCTTCGAAAATCTGGTGACCAGCAACACGCCAGCCGTGACCAGCGTCACCGATACCGTCGACACGACCACCGTCAGCATCACCGGCAGCAGCTCGGTGACCGAAGGCCAGATCGCCAGCTACACCGTCAGCCTGAACCACCCGGCGCAAACCGAAGTGACCCTGAAAATCGTCTACAGCGGCACCGCCGCCGACGGTTCGGACTTCACCGGCGTGTACACCGTGAAGATCCCGGCCGGTGCCAGCAGTGCGCAGTTCAATGTCGCTACCCTCGACGACAAGATCACCGAAGGCACCGAAAATTTCGTGGTCAAGATCGATTCGGCCACGGGCGGCAACTTCGAAAACCTCGCGGTCAGCGCCACCAACGGCAGCGTCAGCACTTCGATCATCGACAACGATGCGCCGCCGGTGCTCGACCTGGATGCCAACAACTCCAGCGGCGCCAGCGGTGCCGACTACAAGGTGACCTTCACCGAAAACACCCCGGGCGCGGGCGTGTCGATTGCCGACACCGACATCAGCATCACTGACCCGGACAGCACCATGCTGACGGGCGCCACCGTGGTCCTGACCAACCGGCAGGACGGCGATGCGCTGAACCTCGGCAACAGCGTCAACGGCATCACCATCAATGCCAACAGCACCAACGGCACCGTGACCCTGACGCTGTCGGGCAACGCGACACTGGCCGACTACATGCAGGCCATCAAGAACATCAGCTTCACCAACGGCAGTGAGAACCCGAGCACCGTGCCACGGATCATCACCGTGACGGTGACCGATGGCGGCAACTACTCCAACACCGCGACCACTACGGTCAACGTGGTGGCAGTCAACGACGCACCGGTTGCTGCACCGAGCAATGTCACTGGCACCGAAGACACCCCGCTGGTACTTGGCTGGTCGACTTTCGGTGTGACCGACGTCGACAGCCCGGCCAGCAGCCTCGGCATCAAAATCACCCAGCTGCCGGGTGAAGGCAAACTGCAGTATCTGGACGGCTCGACCTGGAAAGACGTCGCCAACAACCAGACCTTCAGCAAGGCTGACATCGACGCGGGCAAACTGCGCTTCCTGCCGGATGCCAACGAGTCGGGCGTCAACGGTTACGGCGGCAGCGGTCTGGGCAACAATCAGGCGGACTACGCGCAGATCAAGTTCCAGCCAACCGACGGCCAGTTGCTGGGCAACACCGGCACCGTGAAAATCGACATCACGCCAGTGGCGGATGCGCCGACCGTGAGCGTGGCCGACAACAGCGTGAAGTCCACCGGCCTGATCAAGGAAGTCTGGACCGGTCTGTCGGGCCTGGGCACCAACGGCAATGGCGCGGATTCGACCACGCTGAAAAACGTCATCGACGGCGCCGGGAAACCGAACTCCAGTGGCTCGGTCACCAATGTGCAGTCCGACGGTAGCGTTGCGGCGGGCACGGCATCGAAGACGTCAGGCCTGATTTATCTGGAAGCCGGCAAGACCTACACCCTCAGCGGTATTGCCGGTGACAGTTTGTTGCTCACGATCGGTGGCAAGAGTGTGGCTTCGGGTACCTGGGGCGCGGGCGGCGCCATCAATGGCTCGTTCACCCCGACCACCAGCGGCTACTACACCCTGGACATCTACCACCACAACCAGAGCGGCCCGGGCAGCTACGACGTCAACCTGTCGGTCAACGGCAGCACGCCGATCGACCTGAGCAGCGCCGGCGTGCCGATCTACACCGGCGTGCAGGATCTGATCAATTCGGGCGTGACCGTCTCCGATCTGCACGGCAGCGGCGGTGAAGGCTATTACGACGGCTACAAACTCAACACCGGCGCCGAAGGCACCACGGGGAAACTGTCGGCAGTCACCACCCCCCTGACCGACACCGACGGCTCGGAAACCCTGAGCGTGAAGATCAGCGGCGCACCGGTCGGCTCGGTGCTCAGCGATGGCGCGGGTCATACCTTCACCGTCACCGCCAGCAGCGGCGACGCCAACGTCCCCGGCCGGAACCCCGGCCGCCTGCCCGTACCGCCCCCGCCGTACTACAACGGCCAGTTCAACCTGACCGTGACCTCGACCTCCACCGAACAGGTCGGCGGTTCGGCCAGCAGCACCGCGACCATTCCGGTCACCGTGGTGCCGGCCGTCTACAACGCGGTCGTGGCGACCTCGGGCGACGACACCGTCACCGGCACCGATGGCAACGACATCATCGTCGCCGACATCGGTGGCCTGACCGTGGTCCCGGGCACCAATTACAACATCGCGTTCATGGTCGACAGCTCCGGCAGCATGAGCGCGTCGTCGCTCAACGCCGCCAAAGATTCGCTGACCTCAGTGTTCAACAGCCTCAAGCAGAGCCTGGGCGGCAGCAATTCGGGCACGGTGAACATTTTCCTCGTCGACTTCGATACCCAGGTGAACAAGTCGGTGTCGGTAAACCTCAACGACCCGAACGCACTGACGCAACTCAAAGCGGTACTGGACTCGATGGCCTCCGGCGGCGGCACCAACTACGAGGATGTGTTCAAGACCACGGCCAACTGGTTCCAGAGCGCTGACGCGGTGGCCAACACCGGGGCGAAGAACCTCACGTACTTCATCACCGACGGCCAGCCGACCTACTACCAGAGCGGCGAGCAGACCAACCCGACGCTGTACGGCAACGTGAAGCTCGACGATGTGGTGAAAACCAGCAACTACAAGCCGGGCGACACCTTCAGCACCTACATCGACAATACCCACGCATTGACGATCAACAGCGCCGGCACCGTGACCCTGCAAACCTACAATTCGTGGTGGGGCTGGAGCAGCTCTAATCTGGGCACCATCCACGCGCAGGGCGACGGCACGTATGAGTTGTCTAGTCTGGCGGGTACCGGTAACAGCACCAACTCGGCAACGACCAGCAACTCGACCAGTGGTTTTGCCTTGCTCAACGGTCTGTCGAACGTCGAGGCTATCGGACTGAACAACGATGTCAGCCTCAACGATCTGAAACCTTACGATTCGGATAAAACTCCGCAGACCAACATCGATCCGAAGGATCTGGCCAACTCGATCATCGGCCACACCGAAGCGACGATGCCGGGCAACGACACCGTCAGCGGTGGCGACGGCAACGACATCCTGTTCGGCGATCTGGTCAGCTTCAACGGCATTGCCGGCGAGGGTTATCAGGCGATGCAGGCGTTCGTGGCCAAGGAAACCGGGGTCGACGTCAGCAAGGTCACCACCAGCAATGTGCACCAATACATCACCGAGCACTATCAGGCGTTCGATGTCTCCGGCGCGCATGACGGTAACGACACGCTGTTGGGTGGCGCGGGCAATGACATCCTCTTCGGTTCGGGCGGCAACGACTGGCTCGATGGCGGCAAAGGCAATGACATCCTCCTCGGCGGCACCGGCAACGACACGCTGATCGGCGGTCAGGGTAACGACATACTGATCGGTGGTTCGGGTGCCGACACCTTCGTCTGGAAAGCGGGCGACACCGGCAACGACGTGATCAAGGACTTCAAGGCCAGCGAAGGTGACCGCATCGACCTGCGTGATTTGTTGCAGGGCGAAACCGGCAGCACCATCGATAACTTCCTGAAGATCACCACGGTCGATGGCACGTCGTCGCTGCAAGTCAGCTCGGCGGGCAAGTTCAACTCCGGCGACGCCGCTGCGGCGACCCCGGACGCGACGAACAAACTGGAAGGCAACAACTGGTCGAGCGCCAACATTCATAACCTGATTGCCGGCAGCGACCCGACCATCAAAGTCGACCACAACAACAGCTGATACGTGAACAAACGGCCGCCCCATTTGGGGCGGCCGTCACGTTTGTGCGGTCCGGAGCGGTGACGATTGCGTCGCCGCCCCGCATACTCGCGCACAGTTGGCTATGCTGCTGACAGCATGACGCTGGTTCATTTCCGAGGGATGCTCAATGTTTTACGTGCAACGCGATGCGCAAGGTCTGTTGATTCGCGTGGAAGCCGCAGCCTACGCCGAGGCCACGGAAACGCTGCCGGCCGACAGCCATGAAATCCAGGCCTGGTTCGCCAACGAAGTGGTGGAAACCAGCCTGAAACAGCTCAAGCAGAGCGACTTCGAAATGATTCGGGTACTCGACGACCTGATTCAAGTGCTGACCCAGAAAGGCGTGATCCGCGTCACCGACCTGCCACCGGCGGCCCAGGCCAAACTGATGGACCGGACACAGGCGCGGGAAGCGTTGGGTGGGTTGAGTCAGTTGATCGATGAGGATGAGGGCGGGTTGATCTGATCCGCTCAGAATCAAAAGCCCCTCACCCCAGCCCTCTCCCGGAGGGAGAGGGAGCCGACCGAGGTGTCTGGCGTCATACATCGACCTGAGAAACCGGGTCGATTATGGATTCAGCACAAATCGTTCACGTCGGCGTATCTCCCGAATATCCCCTAATCAGTCCCCTTTCCCGGAAGGAGAGGGGGCCGACCGAGGTGTCTGGCGTCATACATCGACCTGAGAGATCGGGTCGATTATGGATTCAAAACAAATCGCTCACGTCGGTGGACTTCCCGAATATCCCCCAATCAGTCCCCTTGAGGGAGAGGGGCCGACCGAGGTGTCTGGCGTCATACATCGACCTGAGAAACCGGGTCGATTATGGATTTAAAACAAATCGCTCACGTCGGCGTACTTCCCGAACATCCCCCAATCAGTACCCCCTACCTCCGGGAGAGGGACCGACCGAAGTGTCTGACGCTATAAAATCGAGTCGATTATGGATTCAGCGCAAATCGCTCACGTCGGCGTATTGCGTCAATATCCCACGGTCAGTCCCCTCTCCCTCTGGGAGAGGGTTAGGGTGAGGGTTGCTCTTACCGCCAAGGCTTCGGTTCACCCAACAACTGCCCCTGAACCCCATACAAGCCCATCTCGCGAATCACCGCCAACTCGCCTTCCGTCTCGACCCGCTCGGCAATCAGCGGCAGATCAATGCTGTGCGCCGCGCGCTGGATCGCTTCGATGAACAAGCGCTTGTCGCCCTCCTGATCAATCGCGCGAATGTAGCTGCCATCAATCTTCAAGTACGCCAGCCCCAACCGTGCCAGGTTGCCGATCATGCTGAAGCGCCCACCAAAGCGCTGCAGACTCAGTGAGAAGCCCAGCTCACGCAGGCGTCGGGTCAACTGCTCCAGCACTGCTTGTTCCGGCAACTGCTCCTCGCCGATCTCAAGGGTCAGGCGCGCGCCGAGGTTGGAATGCGCGCGCAGAATCTCGAAGACTTTATTCAGTGCCTGCGGATCGGCCAACGTCGCCGAGGACAAGTTCAGCGCCAGCGACTCCTCGTGTCCTTTCATCTGTTCCAGCACACGTTCGAGCATCAGCCGATCGAGCCGGGCGGTCCAGCCAAAGCGCTCCAGCCACGGCAGGAAGCGTCCGGCCGGAATGGTCTGGCCCTGCTCGTCGAGCAGACGCGAGAGCACTTTGTAATGCAATACCAGTTGCGAGTCCTGAGCCGCCACCACCGGTTGGAAATACAGCTCGAACCGCTGCTGACTCAACGCCTGATCCAGCAGGCGATGCCAGGCGTGATGATCGTCGCCAACGTCCGCCGTGAGGCTCTGATCAATGCAGGCCCAGTTCTGCTCACCCTGCCCTTCGGCTTGCGCCAGTGCTTGATCACCGAGACTGAGCACCGATTGCGGCGAATCGCCGTGGGCGAAAGGCGCCAGGCCGATCGACGCCACCGCTGCCACATCGGTCGCGCCGGTGGCGTGCAGGCTGCTCAAGGCATTGTCGAGGTTCTGCGCCAGTTGCAGCGCTTCTTCACGCACCAAGCCTGGCGCCAGCACGGCAAATTCACCGCCGCGAATTCGCGTGACGAGATTCTGGGTCTCCGGGTATTTGGCGCATTCACGCGACAGTTGCTCACCGACCGCTTTCAACAGTTCATCGGTGCGCTGGCCACCGAGCCGTTGGTTGAGGCCGGCCAGATCCTTGACCCGCAACAGCAGCAGATAACCGGAACTGGCCTGCTCCGGGTTGCTCACGCGGTTGTTCAACTGCATCTCGAAATAACGCCGGTTGGCCAACCCGGTCAGGTTGTCCTGATACGACTCGGCACGCAGCTTCTCACTGCGCTCGGCCTGTTCCTGAAACAGCGCCTTGAGCTTCTCGACCATCTGGTTCATCGCCTGCACCACGCGACGCAACTCAGGCGTGCGCGGCAGATCCGGCAGACTCAGGAATTCGCGCCGGGCGATGGCGTGGGATTGCTTGACCATGTAATCCAGCGGCTTCAATTGCCGACGCAGCAGCAACGCGCCGAGCACTGCACTGATCGCACCACAGATCAGCAGCCAGCCAAGGCTGCCCAACGCGCTCTGCCACAGCTTGGCCACAGCAAACATCGGGTGACTGACTACCTCAACCCTTGCCGCCTGTTCCCAGCCGCGGCTGACCAGTGCATCGCCACCGGCCGGCTCCAGTCCGATCAGTCTGACGAACCAGTCCGGCACATTGCTGACGGCCGGAATGCCGCTGCGCTCGACAATCGTCTGATCGGTCTTCACATCGACTACACGGATGCTCGCGTAGTAACCGCTGTCGAAAATCGAGCTGACCAACAACTCGACCATCGCCGGGTCGTCGATATTCGGCGTCAACGACAGGGCCAGCGCTGTTGCAGCGTCCTGAGCATGGGAACGCAACTGGTTGACGTACTGGGTACGCGAGCTTTCCAGACTGACCATGAAGCTGCCGGTGAAGGCGACCACCAGGAACAGACAGATAGCGATCAACAGCTGTTTGAACAAAGACATCTGAGCGCGTGCTCCTAGTTAGTCGTCTCGACCGGAAAACCTTCGGCCTGCATTTTCTTCAAGACATCCTGCCAGCGTGACAGGCGTTTGGTGTCACCAACCTTTTTGTTGCCCTTGGCTCCGGGCAAATACAGACCTTCGGCATTGAAAGAGTAGACCGGCAGCAAATCGGTTCGCTGCGAGGCCGGCTGGATCGGATCGATCAGGCTGTCGAGCACCAGCGGCATGGCATCGGGGGTGGCATAGTAAGTCAGGACCATGTGCGCGCGGTTCTGGCGCAGTGCCTTGACGTAGGTGATGCGCAGCTTGTCACTGGAAACCCCGAGGTGGCGCAGGCTGAAATACTTGGCGATCGCGTAGTCTTCGCAGTCACCGGCGCCCTTCCACAGCGCCTCGATGGGCGTTTCCCAATAATCGACCTCGTGCCACAGATCGATGTCTTCGACGTAGCGCACCTGTTTATTGAAGAACAGGTTGACCACTTTGAGTTTTTCCATCTCGCTGACTTGCTTCTGTGTGGCCAGCAGATTCTGCCAGGCATCGATGCGTTGCTGCCCGGCGCCCAGCGGCCCGTAGAGCGCAGAGGCCTTGCGGCTGATCACGGAAAAATCCCAATCGGCATGCAGACCGCCCAGCATGACGCCGGCCAGCAGCAGTGCGCAGCCTAGCCAGCGCAGAGTCCGGGGGATCGCGAAACGTACCGCCACAGCAGGTTTCCAAGGGGGCAGGATAGAAAGCGTTTGATGGTGAAGCTTAGCCCGCTAAAAAACAATGGCACCATGAGATCATCGCGACCGCGCTAAACTGCAAATGTAACGGCGTTCTTCTACACGGTTTGACAACCTGTAGAGCAATCACTAGTGTCATTTGGATCCAAATTCAGCCGAAAACAGGGTGCGTAGTCGTGACACAGAAGCCCAAACCGTTGCACAGCATCAAAGTCGATGGACCGATCCCTGCGCATCTTGCCCGTTCGGTCATCGAGGAAACCCTGCGCGCTGCCATCCTTGATGGGCGCCTGCCTTGCGGTACTGCGCTGCGCCAGCAGGATCTGGCCGATCTGTTCGGGGTCAGCCGCATGCCGGTGCGCGAAGCCTTGCGCCAGCTCGAAGCGCAGGATCTGCTCAGCGTCACCGCGCACAAAGGCGCGGTTGTCGCACCCCTGATTCAGGGCGATGCCCCCGAAACCTATCAACTGCGGATTCTGCTCGAGACCGAAGCCCTGCGGCAGTCGATTCCGTTGCTGACCAGCGCCGATCACGAACGCGCGGCCGGCTATATAGAAGAGCTCGAACACCAACACGACTACAGTGAAATTGGCCGGCTCAATCGTCTGTTCCACATGACCCTGTACAGCATGGCACCCAACCGGCGCCTGCTGCGGCTGGTCGAAGACGGGCTCAACGAAGAAGAACGCTTCCTGCGTTTCAATCTCGAAGCCATGGGCCTGGGCAAGCTGTCACAGGACGACCACCGGGCGATGCTGCAAGCGGCAATCGCGCGTGATGTCGAAGGCTCGGTGAGGTTGCTGGTGCATCACCTCAATCGTGGTGTCGATGTCATCACACGCTACCTTGCCAGCCCCGCCAGCCAGAGCCGCAAAACCTCGCGCTGAGGCCGTTGCTGCCGACGAATCACCCGCTTACAAATCCCTCGCCCGCGCCGCCACGAACGCCAGTGGCGGACTGGCGCACCTGCTCTAACCTTCCCGCGCCGCGCAGTCCGGTTTCGCCCTTCGCGATCACCAATCGGTAATAGCCGTGGCGGCAATTTACCCGCACTCTTGATCCGCCAACCCAATAAAGAACGGGCGACGCACCGCATCGTCGGCGCAGTCCCCGCACCAGGAACCTACGGAAGGAGCCTTGTCACGGGAAAAGGAAGTACAGGCGCCGGTCCCGGCCAACTTTCGCCCCTTTAAAACATTTAATTCTCTTCAGTAGAAAGTTGCTTCGAGTGAGGCATTCACTCTTGTCGATCGATTTTGGCCGTTATTAGCCGAAAGGAGCAACTACGCCCAAATAAAACTTAAATAAAAAGTTTTATCAGCACTCTTCATACTTGAAAAACAGCAAACTTGAAATAATTGAAAATATACTTGTTAAACACTTTCCGTCTGTATTAGTTTTTCCACGCCGAGCTTGAACTTCGCCATACATTTCGGCACACGCCCAAAGCATCACCGGCAATGACTGCGGACTTAGGGCTAAACACCCATGGCGCTGCCGACGGGTACTACTGACTTTTCGGCAATAGCAGAGAGTTTCAATCAGCTGCAGCCACGACACATGCAAGTTACGGCAGCATTGATTGTTTAGTTGAAACAGCCGTTCCATTTCATATCAATGATAAAGGACATCATGATGCCCATTAAGAACCAACTCGCCCTGAAGAAAGCTGAACTGAGTATTCACCCGATCTTTTCCGAGATTACTTCGTTATCGGTATTACGTCGGTTCATGGAGACCCACGTATTTGCGGTGTGGGACTTCATGTCGCTGACCAAGCGTCTGCAACAGGAATTGACCTGCACCCGCTTGCCCTGGCTACCGCCACGCGATCCGCATGCCGCCCGGCTGATCAACGAGATCGTCTTGGGTGAAGAATCGGACGATCGTCTGGCAGAGGGGCACTACAGCCATTTCGAGTTGTACCTGGATGCAATGCGCGAAATTGGCGCCAGCACCACAGCAGTAGAGCGCTTTGTTGCTCTGCAGCAGGAAGGCGTAGGTTATGACGTGGCGTTGCAAAGCGTCGAGGTTGATCCGGCCGCCGCGCAATTCGTCCGCGACACCTTGCGCATCGCCCTGCATGCGCCGGGACATAGCGTGGCCGCAGCGTTCTTGCATGGTCGCGAGAGCGTGATCCCGACCATGTTCCAGCGCATCCTCGATGATTGGGGCATCGGCATCGAGCAGGCACCGACCTTTCGTTATTACCTGGAACGGCACATCGAGGTCGATTCCGAGGATCACGGTCCGGCGGCGGAGCAATTGCTGGACCGACTGGTCGATGGCGACCCGCAGCGTGAGGCCGAGGTCTACGCCAGCGCCATCGCCGCCGTGGAAAGCCGCATCGCCCTGTGGGACGGCCTGCGCCTGAGCATGCGTGAGCCATTGGCGGAGGTGGCCCAATGAATGCCGCCGACTATCAATCTTTCGCGGATGTCTGGGAGAGTCGCGCGACCATTCGCACCCGCCCTCGACGTGTGCTGGAGGACGACGAGCGCCTGATCTATCCCCTCAGCCGGCAACCCCTGGTGCTCAGTGAAACCTTCCTGCGCGAATGCCCGCAACAGCGTGATTTCGCGCTGGTGCAGACGCTGTACAAGTTCATCAACGATGTGGTGATTTTCGAAACGGAAATCGTCGACAAGACCGCACGCAGCATCGCCAAGGATCGCTTCGCCGTGCCCTTCCCGTTCGCCTGTCGTTACGACGCGATGACCGTGGTGGTCGACGAGGATTACCACGCGTTGGTGGCGATGGATTTCATGCAACAAACGGTGGCGATGACCGGCATCGAGCCGATCCGGTTGCCCGATGAAATCGAGTTGAGCCGGGCGATTCCGGCGGCTGTAGCGCTGGCACCGGAGCACCTGCGCAGCGCGGTCGAATTGATTTGCGTGGCCATCGCTGAAAACACCGTGACCGGCGATGTCGCCGCGTTCGCCCGCGACGACTCGGTCAAACCGTCGATCAAAGGCCTGATGGCCGATCACTTGCTCGATGAAGGTCGCCATTCGAGTTTCTGGGCGCGGATGGTGCGCATCTATTGGTACACCGCAAACGCGGCGGATCGCGAAACCATTGCGCAGATCCTGCCGGTGTTCATCGGCCACTACCTGACCAACGACATCCAGAAAGCCTTCGACCTGCGCCTGATCGATGCGCTGCCGGTCAGCGAGGCCACACGGCGCTCGCTCAGAGACGAAATGGCCGGACTGGCGTTCCCGATCAATCGCCATCACCCGCTGGTGGGCAACATCGTCAAGTTCTTCCACAACAGCTCGCTGCTCGACACACCGTGCGTGCAGCACGCCCTGCGCGACTACCTGGTTTGATGAGGAGGCCGACATGAAACGTCTCGACATTTTGCTGATTGGCACCAGTCAGGCCATGACCGATCTGGCGCAGGAACTTGAACAACACGGTCACTCCTTGCAACGCAGCGTTGCGGGTACATCGACGGTGGATCTGATCATCGACGATGGCTTCCTCGGCGCCGGCGATCACTGCGCCATCCCGCACCTGCATTTGCGTCTGGGCGTCTGCGCGCACAGCGCAGCGGGTTTACCAACACTCGATCTGCTGTGCTTTCTCGGCTCATCACTGATCAGTCGTGTGCCGATTGGTGATGAACCGTCCGGCAACGGTCAGGCACTGCGTCAGCGGGTACTGACGCATATCGTCGACGAAGTAGCCTTGCTGGTCAGCCGCTTCTCCCGCGATACGGATTATTTTCAGCAGACCACATCGCTGAAAGCCCCGGATTTCGAGCGCATGGAAAACCTGCTGTTTCTAGATAGCCTGGCGTACGTCCATCACCACAACGACACCGCGAATACGGCGTTGCTGGAACAGGCGAAGGCTCCCGTTATCGAGCGGCTGCAACAGAGCCTGATCGAGCACGCCAAACGCCCGGCGTTGCACATCGGCGAACGCTCCTTCAGTTACCAGCAATTGCACGCCCATAGCCGGGCTATTCAACAGCGTTTGCTGCCGTTACTTGAGCAGCATCCGCAGCCATGGGTGGTCGGTATCTGCCTGCCGAAAAGTCCGGCGCTGTTCGCCTCGATTCTGGCGATCCTCGGCAGCGGCGCGGTGTACTTGCCGCTGGAGCCGAGCCATCCGCTGCAGCGTCAGCAATACATTCTGCACAACGCCGGCGCGTTGTTGCTGCTGCACGATGGCGAGCATCCGCTGAGCGCAACGATGGCTGGGCTCGACGTCAGTGGCGTCGACAGCGCCGAAGCCGATCTCGGCCAACCGTTGATGCGCCAGCGTCCTGAACTTGAGGCGCCGTGCATGGCGCTCTACACCTCGGGCACCACCGGCCATCCCAAAGGCGTGTTGCTCAGCCAGGCCAACCTTGCGCACTTCACCACTTGGTACGCCGACTACGTGCAGTTGCACGCCGAGAGTCGCGTGTTGCAGTTTTCTTCGTTGAGTTTCGATTCATCGTTGATCGATATCTTCCCGACCTTACTTTCAGGCGCCGAACTGGTGGTGCCCGACGACACGCAGCGGCGTGATCCGCTGCAACTGATCGCGCTGATCCGTCGTCGGCAACTGAGCCACGCGTTCCTGCCGCCGGCGCTGCTGAGCATCCTGCCGCTGGAACAACTGGAAGGTGTGCAAGTGATGACCGGTGGCGATGTCTGCGAGCCGTTCGTCATCGAGCAACTGACCCGCCAGGGCACGCTGCACAACCTTTACGGCCCGACCGAAGCCACGGTGCTGATCACCGCGCGGCAACTGCAACCCGGCGACAGCAACCGCAGTCTCGGCGCGCCCATCGCCAACAGCCAGGTGTTGATTCTCGATGACGATTTGCAGCCCGTGCCGGAGCAAACCGTCGGCGAATTGTTCATCGTCGGCCCCGGTGTCTGCCTCGGTTATCTGAACAATCCACAGCAGACCGCCGAGCGTTATCTGACCTTGAATCTGCCGGACGGCCAAACGTTGCGCGCCTACCGCAGCGGTGACATGGCGAAGTGGGGCGAGCACGGGATCGAGCTGTGTGGGCGACGCGACAATCAGGTGAAGATCCGGGGTTTCCGGGTCGAGCCGGAAGAGATCGAGCGTTGCCTGCGCGAGAGCCGGCTGTACCGGCAAGTGGCGGTGGTGATCGACAGCCAGCGGCGGATTCTGGCGTTCCTCGCGCAAGCGCAATCAGACACGGCCCGCCATGCGCTGAAGGCTCACGCGCAGCAATTTCTACCGGACTATATGCAACCGGTGGCGTGGACCGAGCTGGCCGGCATGCCCTTCGCCAGCAATGGCAAAGTCGACCGCAAAGCCTTGCTGGAATTGCCGGTGAGCGTCCAGGACACCGGCCCGAAGTGCCTGCCGGCAAATGCCGACGAAGCGCTACTGCTGGAGATCTGGGCCGAGTTGCTGGAGCTGCCGGGCAGCGACATCTCTACCGACGAAAGCTTCTTCAATCTCGGCGGCCACTCGATTCTGTTGTCGCGGATGTTGCTGCGTTTGCGTGAGGAGTTCGGCCGCAGCATTTCGATCAATCGCTTCATCGAACTGCCGACCATCATCAAGCTTGCGACGCTGGTGCGCGGCACCGATGACAGCGCCGTACTTAGCGCTCAGGCCATGGCCGACGCCGAGCGTGCACTGGAAATCGATCCGCTGCCGATCAGCCGCATGGGCGATGTGCACAAGGTCATCGTCACTGGCGCCAACAGCTTTGTCGGTGTGCACATCGTCGAGGCGCTGCTCGGTTGGGGTGCCAGCGAAGTGGCGTGTCTGGTGCGCGACGGCGGCGGGCAAACAGCGGCGCAACGCTTTGCCGAGTCACTGCGAGAAAACCGCCTGGAGCATCTGGATCTGCGTCGTGTGCGGGTTTACGCGGCGGATATAACGCGTCCGCAGTTGGGCCTGGATGACGACGATTATCAGCGCCTCGATCGTGAGTTCGGCGCACTGGTGCACAACGCTGCCAACGTTAACCACGTACTCGATTACGAGTCGCTGGCGGCAGACAACGTCGAGCCGATTTTTGCCCTGCTGCGTTTGTGCGAAGGGCAGAGCAAAAAGGTTTTCAATTTCGTCTCGACGCTGTCGGCTTCAAGTACGGTCGACGACGCGGGGCGAGTGCTGGAATTGCCTGCCGCGTCAACGCCGCCGATCTACATTCGCAACGGCTACAACCTGTCGAAGTGGGTCGGCGAACGCATTCTCGAACGGGCGCGGGAACGGGGTGTGCGGGTCAACTTGTATCGCCCCGGCAACATCAGTTTCAACAGTTTGAGCGGCGTCTGTCAGCCGCACAAAAACCGTTTGATGTTGATGCTCAAAGGCTCGATCCAGCTCGGTCAGGTGCCGGCCTTCGCACTGAACTTCGACCTGATGCCGGTGGACTTTCTCGCCCGCTTCATCGCCTTCCACGCCAGCCGTTATTCGCCCGAGCGAGCGGTGTTCAACCTGCATAACCCAGAGCCGCTGAGCTGGGATGCCTACGTCGCGTCGTTCCGCGAAACCGGCAGCGAGTTCGCGCTGGTCAGCGTCGCCGACTGGCAGCAGCAACTGGGGCGCGTCGATGCCGACAACGCGTTGTTCGGCGTACTCGGCTTCTACCTCAACGGCTTTGAGGAAGACATCGGTGACATCTCGCTGATCGGCCACGCCAACGCCCAGGCCGGCGTGCAGCAAATGGGTGCGCACTACCCGCAAAAATCCCCGGCGCTGCTGCGTCGTGGCTGCGACTACCTGAAAGAAATCAACTTCATCTGACTCAACAACAAGGAGCAACACCATGAGCAATTTGCAACCGGACACCCTGATCAAAAACCCGCATGGCTGCCACGTTGTGTCGTCGGTGGAGGTACCGGCGGACGCGGTGCAGGTCTGGGCAGTGGTCGGTAACTTCGGCGGTTTCGACCGTTTCATTCCGGCGCTGTCGCACATCGAAATGACCGGTGAGGGTGTGTCCTCGCTACGCAAGAAATGCTTCAAGGACGGCAACGTGGTGGTCGAACAACTCAACTCCCGCGATGAGCAGGCACGCAGCATGACCTGGACAACGATTTACAACACGCTGGGGGTGGCGAATCTGTGGGCGGCGATGAATGTGGAAGCGCTGGGCGCAGGCAAGTCTCGGGCGACGTGGACGATCATTGCCGAGCCGGCCTCGGGCGGTGAGGAAGCGCTGCCCGGGTTCAAGGATTTTGTGCAGGGGTTTGCCGATGATGCGATGGGGAATGTGCTGAAGCTGTTTGTTTAAGGCTTGAGTTTGGCGGTGAGTTGTAGACCGCTATCGCGAGCAGGCTCACTCCTACAGTTGATCGGGTTCCTTCAGATGGAACCCGGTTAATTTGTAGGAGCGAGCCTGCTCGCGATGAACGATAACTCTGTCTGACTTGAGGTCAGATCTTGAAGCTGTCGACCAGTTGCTTCAGGCGGTTGGCCTGCTGCGACAACGCATCACAATCCTTCAACGTTTCATTGAGGTTGGCCACGCTCTGCTGGTTCAGCAGGTTGATCTGGTTGACGTCGACGTTGAGAGTTTCCACCACGGCGGTCTGCTCTTCGGTAGCGGCGGCGACCGACTGGTTCATGCCGTCGATTTCGCCGATACGCTGGGTCACGCTGACCAGGCGCAAACCGGCCTGATTGGCCACTTCAACGCTTTGCTCGCTGGACGCCTGGCTGGCGTTCATCGTGCTCACCGCTTCACGCGAACCGACTTGCAGCGACGTGATCATCTTGTGGATCTCTTCCGCCGACTCCTGGGTGCGATGGGCAAGGTTACGCACCTCGTCCGCCACCACGGCAAAACCACGTCCGGCTTCACCGGCACGCGCCGCTTCGATCGCGGCGTTGAGTGCCAGCAGGTTGGTCTGTTGCGAGATGCCTTTGATCACATCGAGGATGTGGCCGATGTTGTCGGTGCTGGCATTGAGGGTTTCGATCTGCGTGCACGACAGGCTGATCTTCTGCGACAGCTCGGTCATCGCCAGGATCGTCTGCTCGACCACCTGACGCCCATCATCGGCCTGCTCACTGGCGCCGCTGGCGTGTTGCGAAGCATCGGCGGCGTTGCGGGCGATTTCCTGAGTAGCAGCGCCCAGTTCGTTGATCGCCGCAGCGACGCTGTTGGTGCGCGCGCTTTGTTCGTCAGAACCGACGATCGAGGCGTTGGACGACGCCATCACCCGTTGCGACAGGTCATGTACATGGCGAGTCGCCGAAGACACCTCGGAAATCGACGCATGAATTCGCTCGACGAACTGGTTGAACGCACTGCCCAGCTCGCCGAACTCATCTTTGCTCTCAACCACCAGACGACGGGTCAGGTCGCCCTCGCCCTGAGCGATGTCCTGCATCGCGCGGCCCATGGTGGTCAGCGGACGCATCAGCACGTTGATCAACAGGCTGAGCAGCAGCGCAATCGCGCCGACAGCGACAAACATCGCGATCAGTGCCGAGGTGCGGAATTGGCTGAGTGCGGCGTAGGCTTTGTCGCGATCGATCGACAGACCGATGTACCACTGCGCATTCGGCAGATCGCTGACCGGGGTGAACGACAGAATGCGTTCCTGGCCGTTGAGCACGACGTTCTGGTTGCCCTTCTCGATGCGTACGCTGGTGTTCGGGTAGATGTCTTTCAGGTTTTTCATGACCTGATCTTTGTCCGGACTGACAATCACTTGACCGTCGGCGCTGACCAGGAACGCGTGGCCGAGGCCGCCGAAGTCAACCGAGTTGATGATCTTCACCAGGGTTTCCAGGCTCAAGTCACCACCAACCACGCCGAGCAGCTCGCCGTTCTTTTTCACCGGCATGGCGATGGTCACTACCAGGCCACCGACAGCGGCCATGTACGGCGGCGTCAGCATGGTTTTGTCAGCCACAACGGCTTGCTTGTACCAAGGGCGCTGACGCGGATCGTAGCCGTCCGGCATCTTCGCGTCAGGGCGCTGGGTGAATACACCGTTGGCCTGACCGACGTAGGTGAACTGGAAATTCGAGGTGAAGGCCGGTTGATCGACCAGACCCGGGAAGTCGGCGTCCTTGCCCTGATGGGCAACGTTCTGCGCGAGGTTTTCCAGCACCAGAATCCGCCCGCTCATCCAGTTCTGCACGCTGCTGGCGGTCAGATCACCGGCCTGCTGCACAGAGGACTGGAGGTTCTGGCGAATGGTGTTTCGCTGCAGATAGTCGTTGTAGAGGGTGAACAGCGCGAACGCCAGGACCACGACGCCCGAGGCGGCCAACAGGATTTTATGGCTGAACTTGAGATTCATTTCATGGGACTTCTTATGCCAAAAGTGGGGATGCGTTCCGGATGCAACATTCCATGTACAGCGCAGGCAGCGTTCTTCTGGCCGCTCTACTTTGGTGCACGCATGTCTCACCAGTCTGTCGGCACGTTTCGGAGAAATCTTAGGGTCGTGGGGGAAATGGATGGAATTTCTGGCGGATTCCCGCCGAACGGCGCGCTAGAGCGGCTGATAACCGGTTTTTTACGACGGTCGCATCAACGGCAGTTGCAAATTCTGTAACCCTTGATGACAATGCGAGTAATTATCATTTGTGACGTTCGCGTTCATGTCCTCACCTGAGTTTGCAGTACAGGCGCTTTACAGTAGTCATCACGGCTGGCTCAACGCTTGGCTGCGCGTGCGGATGGGCAATGCAGCGGATGCAGCAGATCTGGCACAGGACACCTTCGTGCGCCTGTTGCAACGCACCGAACGCCTCGAACTCAAAACGCCCCGCGCTTTTCTGCGTACCGTCGCTCGCGGCCTGGTGATTGATCACTGGCGCCGCGAGGAAATCGAACGCGCCTATCTGGAAACCATCGCACATCTACCCGAAGCCGAAACGCCGAGTGCCGAAGCCCGCGCACTGGTGATCGAACTGCTGGAGAGCATCGCGCGCATGCTTGAAGGACTGAAACCGAAAGTGCGTCAGGCCTTTCTGTTGGCGCAGTGCGAAGGTTTGACCCACAAGCAGATCGCCGAACAGATGGGTTTGTCGCTGCGCTCAGTGGAACGCTATGTCGCTGATGCGCTGTATCACTGCTACGTACTGCGGTACGAAAGCTGATGCCTGTGGATAACGTGTCTCTCGGACGTCGCGGCGAGCCGCAGCAGCAAGTGGTCAAGCAAGCCATCCATTGGCTGTTGCGCTTGCGCAATAACCATGGCAACTCGAGGTTGAATCGCCAGTGTGAGCAGTGGCGTGCCGAACACCACGAGCATGAACTGGCCTGGCAACGGGTGCAGTCGCTGCAAGCCGAGTTGAGCAGTAACCTTCGCGCGGTGCCCGGTGCGCAAGTGGCATTCAATACCCTGGAAAACGGCGCACAGGGTTTGGGTCGGCGACAGGCTTTGAAGTTGTTGTCTGGCGCATTGCTGATGGGCTCCGCCGCTTGGTTGGCCAAGGACACGGCTGCGTGGCAGCAATGGCGTGCCGATTACGCCACGGCCACCGGCGAGCGTCGCGGCTTCCAGCTGCCGGACGGCACGCGCATCGAACTCAACACCGCCAGCGCCGTGGATCTGGATTACACCGCGCAGCAGCGCCTGATCAAACTGACTCGCGGCGAGATCATTGTCACGTGTGGCGGCGCTGATGAAGGTGCGGATTTCGAACGACCGTTGCGCGTACAAAGTCGTCACGGTGTCTACGAGCCGCAGAATGCGCGGTTCATCCTGCGCCAGGACCACGATTGCACGCGGCTCAGCGTCACCAGTGGGCGTGTGGCCATTCATTCCGCCGGTTCGACGATTGAAGCGCTGGCCGGGCAGAGTTATCTCATCGATCACCATCAGGTGCGCGTGGCGCCGGCACTGGATATGGATGTCGGCGCGTGGGTCGATGGCTTGATCGTCACACGCAATATGCGCCTCGGTGATTTCCTCAGCGAAGTCGGACGTTATCGTCAGGGCTTTCTGACCTGCGCTTCGGACGTTTCCGACTTGCGTCTGTCCGGCGTGTTCCGCCTCGAAGACACCGACAAGCTGTTGGCCATCCTGCCGCAGACGTTGCCGGTGAAATTGCGCTATCGCACCCGCTGGTGGGTGACCCTGGAACATGTCGTGTGAAATTATTCTGGCGGGGTTTCGCAGACTGTCCGGCTTAGTCAGTAAGCACTTCAACTCAAGCGTTTGCGACTTCCTACGGAAACCCACAATGACTGTCCCCGCCACCTGTAAGAACTCTCCGAAATTCACCGGCGAATCGCGTGTTTTGCGTCATGCCGTTCGAGCAGCGCTGCTCTCTACCGCGCTGGGTGTGGCGGTGTTGCCAAGCCTGAGCGTGGCTGCCGGCACTGTTAACACTGAAGTCGGCCATCGTTACAACATCGCTGCGGGTCCATTGGCTGAAGCGCTGAATCAATTCGCGCGTCAGGCTGGCATCACCCTGGCGATGACTCCGCAACAAACTCAGGGACGGCAATCGCCAGGCGTACAGGGTGAGTATTCGACTGATCAGGCATTGAGTCATTTGCTCGGCGGCTCTGGACTGGAAGCGATCAGTCTGGATGGCAGCAGCTACACCTTGCGGTCGGTCGCGCAAAGCGATGCACTGGCCCTGCCCACCACCGACATCAAAGGCTTCGCCCTCGGTAACGCGCTGGGCAACATGGACGGCTACAACGCCACCCACAGTCAGATCGCCACCAAAACCAGTACCGCGCTGCTGGAAACTTCGCAAAGTGTGTCCGTGGTTACTCGCGAGCAAATGGACGACCAGGGCTCGCAGACGGTCTCGCAGGCGATGCGCTACACACCCGGTGTGCTGACCAATCCGTATGGCGCAACTCACCGTTATGACTATGTCGCTATGCGCGGCTTCAACGACGGCTCGGTGGACAACATTTACCTCGACGGCCTCAAGTCGATGGGCGACAGCGGCACTTACAGCACCATGCAGGTCGATCCATATTTCCTTGAGCGCGTGGACATTCTCAAAGGCCCGTCGTCGGTTCTATACGGTCGCAGTTCGCCGGGCGGCCTGGTGGCGTTGACCAGCAAAAAACCGCTGTATGAGGCTTACCGTCAAGTACAGGCCACGGTCGGCACGCAGGGTCAGCGCGGGGTTGGTTTTGACTTCAGCGGCCCGGTCGATGACGACAAGCGCATTGCCTATCGTCTGACCGGGTTGTCGGATCAGTCCGACACCCAATTTGACCACAACAAGGAAAAACGCTTCGCCCTGGCACCGACGTTGAGTATCGATTTCAGTGAAGACACATCGCTGACATTGCAGGCGTATCTGCAGCACGACCCGGACGGTGGCTATCACGGTGGCGTGCCAGCCGATGGCACGATTCATCAACGCAATGGCAACCGCCTCTCACCGCATTTCTTCGAAGGTGAGCCGGGGATTGACGGTTACTCGCGTGATCAGCAGTCGTTCGGTTATCAGTTCGAACATCGCTTCAACGATGTCTTCACTGCACGGCAGAACTTCCGCTACCTCGACTCCAAAGTGAACATGGATCAGGTCTACGCTTATGGCTGGACCACGACAACCAGCAACGAGTTGAATCGCTACTACACCGGCGGTGATGAGCGGCTGCATGCGTTCATTGTCGACAACATGCTTCAGGCTGAATTTTTCACGGGTGCGACTAAACACACGGTGTTGATGGGCGCGGATTATCAGCGGCGTAAAACCGTGGTCGACTGGACCAGCGGCGGGCTCGCACCGATCAATGCGTTCAACCCGGTGTACGGCAACTCAGCGATCGATATGTATGGCGATACCAGTTACCTGCGGCGCCTGGAGCAGACCGGGGTTTACCTGCAAGACCTGATCGAGATGGACAAATGGCGCTTCTCGCTGGGCCTGCGTCAGGACTGGGTCGAGACATCCGATGAAAACCGCATCGCCGAAGCAGGGCGCCCTGAGGGGACAGAGGTCAACGACCGACGCACCAAACTCACTGGCCGTGCCGGCGCGCTCTACCTGTTCGATAACGGTCTGGCGCCGTACATCAGCTATTCCGAGTCGTTCAACCCTAACTCCTACGCCGACAGCGCCGGGAACCCGCTGGCACCTACCGATGGCACGCAATGGGAAGTCGGCCTGAAGTATCAACCACTGGGCACTGACAATCTGTTCACTGCATCGCTGTTTCGCATTGATCAGGAGAACCTGGCGACCAAGCTTCCGCAGGAAAACTTCTATCGCGCTGTCGGCGCTGTCCGCTCGCAAGGTCTGGAGCTGGAAGCGCACATGCAGTTGACCGACAACCTCAAAGTCCTCGGTAGCTACACCTTCACCGACATCGAGTATTCGAAGTCGATGGTCAGCACGTTGAGCACGCCGACCGATGTGATCGAGAACAAGGGCAACTCGCCGACGCAGGCACCGCGACATATGGCCTCGTTGTGGGCTGACTACAAATTCGACAGCGCGGCACTTGATGGCCTGCGCCTCGGCGGCGGCGTGCGGTATGTCGGATACAGTTGGGCGGATGCGGAGAACACCCTGAAGGTGCCGTCCTACACACTGTTCGACGCCTCGATTGGCTACGACCTGGGCAAGGTCGGGTTGAAGGGCGTCGACGTTCGCCTGAACGCGAACAATCTGACCAATGAGTCCTATGTGGCGTCCTGCGCCAGTCTGAACTTTTGCTATTTGGGTGAAGAGCGCAACGTCGCGGCGACCGTCAGCTACCAGTTCTAAACCTTTTGTCCTGTGCATAAAAAAGCCAGCCCCTGAATGTCAGGGGCTGGCTTTGTCGTATTTGAAGGAAAATTTTTCATGCGCGCATTTCTGGTTTTGTTGCATCGCTACATCGGCTTGGCCACCGCGGTATTTTTACTGCTGGCGGGAATCACCGGGAGCATTCTTGCGTTCAACCATGAGCTGGATGAGTGGTTGAATCCCGAGTTTTATAGCGCCTCGGCGCAGGGCTTACGATTGCCACCGGGCGAGCTGGTTGATGCGCTGCAAGCTGCGCATCCGAAGCTGCAGGTCTGGTATATGGAGTATCCGCATGAGGCGGGGCATACGGCATTGCTGGCGGCGGTTCCGCGCAATGACCCAACGACCGGCAAGCCGTTTGATGAACGTAATCAGGTGTTCTATCTGGATCCGGTGAACGCTGAACAGAAGGGGCAGCGTTACTGGGGGGAATGCTGTTTTCAGCGGGAAAACTTTGTCCCGTTTATCCTCGAGTTCCACTACAACCTGACATTGCCAGGCAATTGGGGGTTGTGGCTGATGGGATTGGTAGCCATCGCCTGGGTGATCGATTGTTTCATCGCTTTGTGGCTGACGTTACCGCGTGGCAAGCCGTTCTGGAAGAAGTGGTCGGCGGCCTGGAAGATCAAGGGTGGGCATGCGTATCGGCTGAACTTCGACCTGCATCGCGCCGGTGGGTTGTGGTTGTGGCTTTTATTGCTGCCAATCGCTGTCAGCAGTGTGGCGATGAACTTGCCGAGTCAGGTGTTCAAGCCTGCTGTGTCGTTGTTTTCATCGATCGAACCGAGCGTCTATGAGGCACGAGGGCGGATGCCTGTGGGTGAGCTTGGGATAACGCAGTTGAGTTATCAACAGGCATACGAGAGGGCATTACAGGAGGGAAAAAGGTTAGGACTGACAGCTGGGATCGGGGAGTTGTACTACAGCTTTGAATACAACTTTTACGGTGCAGGATTTGGTCAACACGACACAGACGCTCATGGTAAATCCTGGTTGTTCTTTCACGGTACGGATGGGCGATTGCTAGGGCAGGAGATCGCTGGACAGGGAACGTTGGGGGAACAGTTTTACCGATTGCAGTTGCCCATACACGGAGGTCGGATCATTGGTGTTACCGGGCAGGTGATGATCGCGGTACTAGGTTTTTTGATTGCGGGGTTGTCGGGGACTGGCGTTTATATCTGGTGGCGCAAATGGCTGGCACGACGCATGAGCAGGGCACGCAAAGCAGTTTGACGTTCGGTTTTGGCAGGCACTGAAATGACAAAACCCCTGTCTGCGTTAACAGACAGGGGTTTCGGAATTTAATCTTGACGATGACCTACTCTCACATGGGGAAACCCCACACTACCATCGGCGATGCATCGTTTCACTGCTGAGTTCGGGATGGGATCAGGTGGTTCCAACGCTCTATGGTCGTCAAGAAATTCTGTATCTGACCTGTCAACACGGTAACAGGCCAGCAAAAACGGATGTTTCTACTAAAACAAAACCCCAACTGCTTTCGCAATTGGGGTTTCGGAATTTAATCTTGACGATGACCTACTCTCACATGGGGAAACCCCACACTACCATCGGCGATGCATCGTTTCACTGCTGAGTTCGGGATGGGATCAGGTGGTTCCAATGCTCT
>NZ_LIGE01000037.1 GCF_001297015.1 Pseudomonas sp. RIT-PI-r
CTTCGGCAGCTCCTACACCGATCCCCGTAGGAGCTGCCGAAGGCTGCGATCTTTTAGCGCAAGCGGCTATAACCGAGTTCTTCAGCCTCGCGCTGATAATCGAGCAGGATCTGATAATCGCTCTCGCTAGCCGCAAGCACCTCAGGCAATCCCAATGTCTGCACGACATCAGGGAGTTCGCGCAAGGCTTCATTCATTACCTGTCGGAGCTGCTCGATCTGCTCATCCGTAGCGCTACCGATCGTAATGAACGGTAAGGTCGGGCTCAACGCACTGCGCGCGATCACTCGCAAGGCGTTGACCTCTTCCGGCGCATATTGCGCGAGATAGGCATAGGTTACGCTGTCGATAGCCGCCAGATCGGCGCGGTATTCCCGCAGCAAGCGCAGACTTTCCCGATGACCGCCGCTGACCTCGACTGTGGCGAAGAACCGGCCACTTTGCTGCAACGGCGCCAGACGCTGACGCAGCAGGTTCATGCCACTGTTGGAGTCCTCACTGTTGATTACCCCGCGACTGTCGCGCAACTCCGCCAGGGTTTTGCGTGGGTCGTCAGCGCGACCGAGGATCAGGCTGCAATGATTGCCGGCGCTGGCGTCGGGGAGTTCGTAGCGTGGGCGGCCGACGATGCGCACTTGTCCGCGCAATGCAGTCATCAGCGGATAGCCGCAGGTTTGTGTGAGCAGTAGATCGGGGGATAACCAGAGTTCTGGCAGTGACAGGCCCTCAGCGCTCAGACGAGTGTGGCCAAGTTGCTTGAGAATGCGCGCAATCCAGCGTTCATTGGCCGCGCGGATGGGCTCGGGGGCGATGTACATCAGGAGTTCGGTGTGGTGTTGGGTCATACATTTTTTCCCGGTAAACACAAATCCAATGTAGGAGTGAGCCTGCTCGCGATAGCGGTGCATCAGTGACATCTTCAGTGCCTGAGACACCGCTATCGCGAGCAGGCTCACTCGTACAGGGGGTTGTGGTGTTCTTGGGTCAGTGGAAGGGATGTTGCGGACTGTCGATCGGCTTGAAGCCATTGCGTCGCCAGAGCTCGCCATGCCCTTGCGCCAGAACCCCGCCACTGCGCGCGATCCACTGCTCGCGATGCGTCCGGTAGACCTTGGGCAAGTCGTACCACGCAAGCTTGGGCAAATCGTGATGCACCAGGTGAAAATTCAGATTCAGAAACAACCAGCGCCACGGCCAAGCCGCTTCGTTCAACACCGTGCGCTGTTCCGGTTGCGCATGCGGGCGATGTTCATGATAGGAACGGATCATCGCAATCGACAGCGCCGGCACGCTGATCAGCAGCAGGTAATACCAGACCGGCAGCACACTGAAACGGGCAATGAACCACAGCATCAATAATGTGAACGCAGCATGCGTCAGCCACATCAACCAAGCCTGGCGCTCGCCATTCTTCAGTCGCATCAATTCTTCTTTGACCAGCGCCATCAATGCCAACGGCGCTCCGATCACGAAGCGGCCAAGGACGGTTTTGTTCAGCCAATGCAAACTGCGTTCGAACAGCGAACTGCCCTGCCAGCCTGCTGCCGTCAGGTAACGGCTTTCCGGATCGACGCCGGGCACGGTCAGATCCTCATCGCGGTGATGCAGCAAATGACTGTCGCGATACAACGTGTACGGATACCAGACCGCGAACGGCGCATAGCCAAGGATTTTGTTGAACAAGGTCCAGCGCGTCGGATGTCCGTGAAGCAGTTCGTGCTGTACCGACAACCACAGCACCAGCAGCGGGATCAGCAGCAATGTGCTCAAGCCACGACCGAGCCACTGACTATTGAGAACAATGGCGAACCAGCCGCCATAGACGCCGATCAGCAACAGCCAGGTTGGCCATTCAGTGCGGGCGGTAAAGCGTTGGCGCAGGGTCTCGATCTGTTGACGATGGGCGGCGTCGAAGTAATGGGGCATGGCGTTGCTCGGAACGGGGATCGTCCCCTTCTGTGCAACGACGCTATGCAATCTTGCAGATTATTTTCGGGTGCAGGCAGGAGCCCGAGAGCCGGGCTCCGGAAAGGCGTGATCAATGGCCGAAGATGTCGACTTTCTTGGCTTTCTTCTCCGCGCGCTTTTCAATCGCGGTCTTGGCCGGTTTCTTCTTCGCGGCTTTCTTTGAATCCATACCTTTGGACATGATGCGTACTCCACTCACAGGGGATGTGAGGTCAGGTATACACCTATCCAGAGCCGTGCGTTCTTTTATAATCGGCGCTTTGCCCACCGACAGTCCGATCCCATGCCCGACACCCAATACAGCCTGCTCGACGAGTCGCTTTGGCCGTTGATGAACAAGTTTTACCGCAGCCATCAATCGTCGATGAAAGCTGTTCGCGAGGCACAATTGTGGGTCGCTCGGCGGGGAGAGATTGTCGCCGCGCTGTGCTTGCGGCCGGTTGCGGGCGGGCATTGGTTGACCGGGTTATTCGTTGATCCGGGGTGCCGGGATCAGGGGATTGCGGCGCATTTGATGTCGGCTGCGGTGAAGGGTGTCAGCGAGCCGGTGTGGCTGTTCTGTCATCCGGATCTGCGGGAGTTTTATGAACGATGCGGGTTCACGTTCGACCCGGCGCTGCCCCAGGCGATGGCGGAGCGCTTGAGCCGGTATGCGCGGAGCAAGCCGATGATTGCGATGGAACGCAAGCCTTCAATCTGACGCGAATCCTTGTAGGAGTGAGCCTGCTCACGATAGCGGTGTGTCAGTCACCGAAAATGTCACTGACAGACCGCTATCGCGAGCAGGCTCACTCCTACAGGGGGGGGGGTGGTGTTCTCGGGGATCAATCGTCAGCGGTGGGATCGAGATCCGGGAACATCACTTCGGTAAAACCGAACTTGCTGAAATCGGTGATGCGCGACGGATACAACCGGCCGATCAAGTGATCGCATTCATGCTGCACCACCCGCGCGTGAAAACCCGAAGCCACACGCACAATCGGCTCGCCCTTCGGATCAAATCCTTCATAGCGAATCTGCTGATAACGATCCACCGCGCCACGCAAACCCGGCACCGACAAACAGCCCTCAAAGCCTTCTTCCGTCAACGGACTCAACGGCGTGATCAGCGGATTGATCAGGATTGTCTGCGGCACCGCTTCAGCGTCCGGGTAACGTTCGCTGTGTTCGAAACCAAAGATCACCAGTTGCAGATCGACACCGATCTGCGGCGCAGCCAGGCCAACGCCACCGACGCTTTCCATGGTCTGGAACATATCGTCGATCAATTGCCACAGCTCGGGGCTGTCGAACATCTCGGCCGGCACCGGCGGCGCTATGCGCAGCAGGCGCTCGTCGCCCATTTTCAGAATTTCACGGATCATGATCAGACTTCGTCAGTGTCCGGCTTGAGCGAGTGATCGCGACCCAGGCCAGAGACGTGTTGTTTGGGATGCTCATCGAGTTCGCCGGGGACTTTTTCACCCGCGTCCTTGCCCTCGCTGGACATGTGCTCGATCACCGCATTCATCTCCGCGCCGAGCAGCAACACCGCAGCGGAAATGTAGAAATACAGCAACAGCACGATGATGGCGCCGATGCTGCCATACATCGCGTTGTAGTTGGCGAAGGTTTTCACATAAAACGCGAAACCCAACGAAGCGATGATCCACACCACCACGGCCAGTACCGAGCCCGGGGTGATGAAGCGGAACTCCTGTTTGACGTCGGGCATGACGTAGTAGATCAATGCCACCGCAACCATCATCAGAATCACGATTACTGGCCAGCGCGCGATGGTCCACACGGTGACGATGAAGTCTTCCAGCCCAACCTGCGCGGCGATCCAGCCCATCACCTGCGGCCCGAGCACCATCAGTGCGGCAGCCACCAGCAGCATGCCGGCGATGCCAACGGTGTAGAAAATCGACAGCGGGAAACGTTTCCAGATCGGCCGCCCTTCGACCACATCGTACGCGGCGTTCATCGCGCTCATCATCAACCGCACACCCGCGGACGCGGTATAGAGGGCAATCACGATACCGACCGAGAGCAGGCCGCCCTTGGACTGCTGCAACTGGTCGATTACCGGGTTGACCTGCTCCAGCGCCTGCGGCGGCAAGACCAGTTCCGACTGCAGGCGCAGCCAGGAGAAGAAGTCCGGCAGGTGCAGAAAACCGATCAGCGCGATCAGGAACAGAATGAACGGGAACAGCGAGAACAGCATCTGGTAGGCCAGTGCCGAGGCGTAGGTCGACATCTCGTCGTCGACGAACTCAGTGACCGTACGCACCATCACCCGGTGCAGGGGCAGACCTTTCATGTCTGGAAATATCATTCGCGTCTCCTTTCGCCGCAGAACAGGTTGAAGTCGTGGCGACTCAGGGGCCGTTTTTTACATCACGGTAGCTTGTTTGGCGAACCTTGATGGGTGTCAGCAGGATTTCGACACAAAAACGGCCATCCTTGGATGGCCGCTCATGTATTTCGTTCAAGGCTGAATTACGCCTTGTCGACGCCTTTTTTGACAGCGTCTTTGGCTTTGCCTACAGCCTGCTGGGCTTCACCTTTTTTCTCTTGAATCTTGCCCTCGGCTTGCAGCTTGCTGTTGTCGGTAGCTTTACCGACGCCTTGCTTGACGTTGCCGACGGCTTCGTTGGCCATGCCTTTTACTTTATCGCCTGTGCTACTCATGGTATTTCTCCGCGATGCATGAAGGGGGAAAAGTCAGTACGTAATGATTGACTGGCCGGGTTTGCGCCAAGTTTCATTTATTTTCAGCGGCTCATTTCGTCGCGGCGAGCAGGTTGGGCTTTATGTTTGCAGACAATGCCCCGAGAATGCGCAGCATAGGGGCGCCATGCGCCTGAGACCGATCCCGCAGGAATGTTATGAAACTCGATAAAAAGCAGGCCATCGCCCGTCGCAACCAGGAACTGGGCGGCGCTGTGCTCGGCACCAACAACTGCCACTTCGCCGAACTGAACCGTAACCGCAACATCTGGTGGTTCGATCTGCCGGTATCGCGCCTGGCGGTCGGCCAGTACGAGTGGATTCACCTGCTGATGCACACGCCGGCGACCGACGAACTGCTGCACCTGAAAGTGCCGACGGTGTTTTTGCGTGAAAAGCTCGAAGGGCTGGTGATTCGCAACGAGGGCAAGCGCAAGGCGGCATTGAGCCTGGAATTGAGTGCGGACAAGGATTCGTATCTGCAGGACATGCGTCCGTCGGGGACCAATGTGAATTTCGCGCCGTTCCGTCAATAGCCCTTCTACGCTGATCGTTCCCACGCTCCGCGTGGGAATGCATCTCGGGACGCTCTGCGTCCCTGCAATGCTGGACGCGGAGCGTCCGGGGCGGCATTCCCACGCGGAGCGTGGGAACGATCACCTGAAACCCTGCCTCGCACCAACAAAAAGCCCCGCTGATGCGGGGCTTTTTGGTTCAGGCGGCGGACTTGGCCTTGATCTTCTTCAGCTCTTCATCCCGCAACTCGCGGCGCAGGATCTTGCCGACGTTGGTGGTCGGCAGCGCATCACGGAACTCCACCGAGCGCGGCACCTTGTAACCAGTGACGTTGGCACGCATGTGATCCATTACCTGCTCTTTGGTCAGGGTCACGCCTGGTTTGGCAACGATGAAAATCTTGATCGCCTCGCCCGACTTCTCGTCCGGCACGCCAATGGCCGCGCACTGCAACACGCCTGGCAGGGTTGCCAGCACGTCTTCCAGTTCGTTCGGATAGACGTTGAAACCGGAGACCAGAATCATGTCTTTCTTGCGATCGACAATGCGCATGTAGCCGTCCGGCTGGATCAACGCGATGTCGCCGGTCTTCAGCCAGCCATCGCTGTCGAGCATTTCATCGGTGGCTTCCTGACGCTGCCAGTAACCCTTCATTACTTGCGGGCCCTTGACGCACAGTTCGCCGATTTCGCCCAGCGGCTGCTCGACACCGGCATCGTCGATGACTTTGCACAGGGTCGACGGCACTGGAATGCCGATGGTGCCGATCTGGATATGCTGGATCGGGTTGACCGTGGCCACCGGACTGGTTTCGGTCATGCCGTAACCTTCGCAGATTGCACAACCGGTCACGGCTTTCCAGCGCTCGGCAGCGGCCAGTTGCAGGGCCATGCCGCCGGACAAGGTGACTTTCAGTGCGGAGAAATCCAGCTTGCGGAAAGCTTCGTTGTTGCACAGCGCCACGAACAGCGTGTTCAGCCCTACGAAACCGCTGAACTTCCACTTCGACAGTTCCTTGACCATCGCCGGCAGGTCACGCGGGTTGCTGATCAGGATGTTGTGGTTGCCGATCAGCATCATCGCCATGCAATGAAAAGTGAACGCATAGATGTGGTACAGCGGCAGCGGCGTGATCAGGATCTCGCAGCCTTCGTTGAGGTTGGAGCCCATCAGCGCCTTGCATTGCAGCATGTTGGCGACGAGGTTGCGGTGGGTCAGCATCGCGCCCTTGGCCACGCCAGTGGTGCCGCCGGTGTATTGCAGCACCGCGACATCGCCGCTGTCCGGGTTGGCTTCAGCTACAGGCTGGCCCTGGCCTTTGCTCAATACGTCGTTGAACTTGATGGCGTTCGGCAGGTGATAGGCCGGGACCATTTTCTTCACGTATTTGATGACGCTGTTGATCAGCAGGCGCTTGATCGGCGGCAGCAGGTCGGCGACTTCGGTGACGATGACGTGTTTGACGCCGGTTTTCGGCACCACGGCCTCAGCCAGATGCGCCATGTTTGCCAGGCAAACCAGGGCCTTGGCACCGGAATCGTTGAATTGGTGCTCCATTTCCCGCGCGGTATAGAGCGGGTTGGTATTGACCACGATCAGCCCCGCGCGGATCGCGCCGAAGACGGCCACCGGGTACTGCAGAACGTTGGGCAATTGCACGGCGATTCGATCACCGGGCTGCAAGTCGGTATGCTGTTGCAGATACGCGGCAAACGCACCGGACAATTCGTACAGCTCACCGTAGGTGATTGTCTTGCCCAGGTTGCTGAAAGCCGGTTTGTTGGCGAAGCGTTGGCAGGATTGCTTCAACACTGCCTGAATGTTCGGATACTCGTCTGGATTGATGTCGGCAGCAATTCCAGCCGGGTATTTATCCTTCCAAAAGTCTTCGATCATGGAAGCCCACTCCTCAGCAACGCGAATTCTTCACCGCATTTGATGCGATTATTATTGGTGTGTGTTTTGTATTGGTGAATCTGGCTTTCAGATAGGCCGAGAAGTCACAAAGCGCGCCGAGAGTAGCAGCTTTGCCGAGGGTCGACCAGAGCCAAAAGCGGCCCATACAGTCATATTTATGACTCAAGACTTGCCAGCAGTCATTTTAGAGCAAAAATCCTATATCACCTTGAAAGCCCCGGTTTTCGTGGACTTAAAGCAAAAGATCGCAGCCTTCGGCAGCGCCTACAGGAAATGCATTCCAAGGTAGGAGCTGCCGCAGGCTGCGATCTTTTCGCTGCTGTCGGTTAAGCGATATCGCGTAACTCCCTCCGCAGAATCTTGCCGACCGGCGTCATCGGCAACGACTCACGCAACACAATGTGTTTCGGCACTTTGTACGCGGTGAAATTTTCTTTGCAGTAGGCCTTGAGCTCTTCAAGGCTGACACCGGTTTCCCGCGCTACCACAAACAGCTTCACTGCCTCGCCGGAGCGCTCGTCCGGCACGCCGATCACCGCGCAGTTGGCGACCTTCGGGTGAGCCATGACCACGTCTTCAATTTCGTTCGGGTACACATTGAAACCGGAGACGATGATCATATCCTTCTTGCGATCGACGATGCGTACAAACCCGTCCGGATCGATCACCGCGATGTCGCCCGATTTGAACCAGCCTTCGCCATCCAGCACTTCAGCGGTGGCTTCAGGTTTGTTCCAGTAGCCCTTCATGATCTGCGGGCCTTTGATGCACAACTCGCCCCGCTCGCCCATCGGCTGCTCGACGCCGTCATCGTTGATGACTTTGAGCAACGTGCCCGGCACTGGCAGGCCGACGGTACCGAGGCGCGATTGATCGCCATACGGGTTGGTGCAGGCCACTGGCGAGGTTTCGGTCAGACCGTAACCTTCGGTAATGCGGCAACCGGTCATCTGCTCCCAACGCTCGGCGGTGGCTTTGACCAGCGCGGTGCCGCCGGAGTTGGTGAGTTTCAGGCTGGAGAAATCCAGGGTCTTGAAATCCGGGTGTTCCATCAATGCGACGAACAAGGTGTTCAAACCCAACAGAGCCGAGAAGCGCCAGTTCTTCAGTTCCTTGATGAAACCGGCAATGTCGCGCGGGTTGGTGATCAGCACGTTGTGGTTGCCGGAGACCATCATGCACATGCAATTCGCGGTGAAGGCATAGATGTGGTACAGCGGCAGCGGCGCGACCATCACTTCCTGACCTTCGCGCAACAAAGGCTGACCGTCCGGGCCGAGCTGTGCCAGACAGGCACGCACTTGCTGCATGTTCGCTACCAGATTGCCGTGGGTCAGCATCGCGCCCTTGGCCAGGCCGGTAGTGCCGCCGGTGTATTGCAGCACGGCGATGTCGTCGAGGCTGACCTTCAACGGCTTGATGCCCAGACCCCGCCCCATGCGCAGCGCACTCTTGAAGGAGATGGCGTGCGGCAGCGAATAGTCCGGGACCATTTTCTTCACTTTGCTGACCACGGTGTTGACCAGCCAGCCCTTGGCGGTGGGCATCAGGTCGCCCATCTTCGCTTCGATCAGGTACTGGATGTCGGTGTCGGCCAGCACTTCCTGGACTTTCTGGCCAAACATGTTCAGGTACACCAACGCCCGTGCGCCGGAATCCTTGAACTGATGGCGCATCTCCCGCGCGGTATACAGCGGGTTGGTGTTGACCACGATCAGCCCGGCACGCAACGCGCCGAACACGGCGATCGGGTAATGCAGGACGTTGGGCATCTGCACGGCGATGCGATCGCCCGGCACCAGATCGGTATGCGCTTGCAGGTAACCGGCAAAGGCTGCGCTCTGGCGCTCAAGTTCAGCGTAGGTCAGGGTCACGCCCATGTTGCTGAACGCCGGGCGATCCGCGAACTTCTTGCAGGAACGCTCGAACACCTCGATCACCGACTTGAACTCACCCATGTCGATGTCCAGCGGCACGCCGGCCGGGCGCTTGTCGTTCCAGAAATCAGGTTGCATTGTTCTTGTCCTCTTTACCTGAGCCGATCCGGGGCCGCTTTCTGTCATTTCTGAAAAAGCGGAGCTTCACGGACACTAGCAGTTATGGCCATTCAGGCAAATATGAGCAAAGCCGTCATTGATCGTGTGAATCTTCCTGCCGTGGCGTGGGCTGATCAGACGCGCTATACAATGATCCGACTCTTGAGCAAAGGAATCGCCATGACCCACGACACCCTGTGGCTGGACGCGAGTGACCGCAGCCGCCTGTTCGTCAACCAATGGCTGCCCGCCGCGCCGTTGAAAGCGGTGATCCTGCTGGCCCATGGCATGGCCGAACACAGCGGTCGTTATGCCCGTCTGGCCGACACGTTTTGCGACAAAGGATATGGCGTATATGCCCCGGATCTGCGGGGACATGGCAGAACTGCCGATCAGGGCACCGTCGGCCATTTCGCCGATGATGACGGTTGGTGCAAAGTCCTTGGCGATCTGGCCAGCCTCAATCAATACATTGGCCAGCAACACCCCGGCGTGCCGATCATCCTGCTCGGCCACAGCATGGGCAGCTATCTTGCCCAAGGCTATTTACTGCACCACAGCGCCAGCCTGACCGGGGCGATTCTCAGTGGCTCGAATTTCCAGCCGGTGGCCTTGTATGGTGCCGCGCGGCAGATCGCCCGCCTGGAAAAACTGCGTCAAGGCGGCAAGGGCCGCAGTGCACTGATCGAGTGGCTGTCGTTCGGCTCGTTCAACAAACAATTCAAACCGGTGCGCACGCCGTTCGACTGGCTGAGCCGCGATCCGACCGAAGTCGACAAATACGCCGCTGACCCGCTCTGCGGCTTTCGCTGTACCAATCAGCTATGGATCGACCTGCTCGGTGGCTTGCAGCAAATCAGCAAAGCGTCCAATCTCGCGCAGATCGACCCGGGCCTGCCATTGCTGGTGATCGGCGGTGAATGTGATCCGGTGAGTGACGGCAAGCGTCTGACAGATCTGGCCAATGCCTTACGCACAGCCGGCAGCCAGAACCTGCAATTGAAAATCTACCCGCAGGCCCGGCACGAATTGTTCAACGAAACCAATCGCGATGAAGTGATCGCCGATGTGCTGGCCTGGATCGCCCAAGCGCTGAGCCATCCGCGACCTCAGCGCAGTGAATGATTTTTTGTGGATTTATTTAATCCGTCACAGGAACCGAAATCGATGACCCAGGTTACCAACATCCCTTACGAAGCCCTCGAAGTCGGCCAGACTGCGAGCTACAGCAAGACTGTCGAAGAGCGCGACATTCAGCTGTTCGCCGCGATGTCCGGCGACCACAACCCGGTGCACCTGGACGCAGAGTTCGCGGCAGCCAGCATGTTCAAGGAGCGTATCGCTCACGGCATGTTCAGTGGCGCCTTGATCAGCGCCGCGGTGGCCTGTGAACTGCCTGGGCCGGGCACAATTTACATCGGCCAGCAGATGAGCTTTCAGAAACCGGTGAAGATCGGTGACACGCTGACAGTGCGCCTGGAAATTCTCGAGAAACTGCCGAAGTTTCGCGTGCGCATTGCAACTCGCGTGTTCAACCAGCGTGATGAGTTGGTGGTGGACGGTGAGGCGGAGATTCTGGCGCCGCGTAAGCAGCAGACTGTGACGTTGCCGACGTTGCCGGCCATCAGCATTGGCTGATTGAAAAGATCGCAGCCTTCGGCAGCTCCTACAGGGGAATGCCTTCACTGTAGGAGCTGCCGCAGGCTGCGATCTTTTGCTTTCAAAACACTCATAAAAAAACGCCAGACTAGCTGGCGTTTTTTGTAACCGGCGTACGCTTACGAGCGTGCGCGAGCCTGGTTACGCAGGGCTTTCACTTGGTCATGGTTGCGTTGCACGCCATGGTATTGGCGCTCAACCAGGTCACGAATGCCCACCAGGTTGTGCTTGTTGATTTTTTCGATGGCTTCACGATAAGCCTTCAGCGCATGGTCTTCACCGCGCTCGGCTTCGTTCAGCACAGCCTCCTCATCCTTGCCAGTGAACATGGCTTTGACGTCGACCCAACGACGGTGCAGATCACCGCTGACGCTGGTAGAGGTTTCCGGATCGCCGCCCAGTTTGCGAACTTCGGCTTGCAGCTCAGCTGCAGCAGTGGCGCAGTCGGCAGAGCGAGTGACAAACAGGGTTTTCAGTTCTGGGTGCTTGATGTCTTCGGCGCAAGTCTTGAACCCTTCCTGACCGTCCTTGCAGGTTTCAATCAGGTCATTGAGTACAGAGATGGCTTCTTTATTCATGTCGGTCATTTTTCAATTCCTTGCGATCGGTGGAAGATGCAAGAGATATTGCAGTGTGCGTGCCAGTTTTTTTGTAAGATAAATATCGTTATAAATCAACAAGTTAAATATAAATGAACTATCTGTATCGCGGTTATTTGCATGATCTGTCATTTGGCCTGCATGCAGAATGCCTGTATTTTCCAGTTTGATTTGAAGCCAGACGAAAACCGCAATGAATCCCGAAAAACTCGAACTGCTGATCACCCGCGAAATGCCCTTCGGCAAATACAAGGGCCGGATCATTGCCGACCTGCCGGGGCCTTACCTCAACTGGTTTGCCCGCGAAGGTTTTCCCCATGGCGAACTCGGCGGCCTGCTGGCGCTGATGCAGGAGATCGACCACAACGGCTTGTCTGACTTGCTCGAACCGCTACGCGCCAAACATGGCAAACCTGCCCCGCGCCACTGAAGCGCCCTCCTCTATAGAGCCAGCCGCCATGCCCGATAACACCCGCCGCGCCCGTGACGAAGCCTTCTGGCAGACGTTCGCCGACCGTTACGATGTTCAACCCGGACCTGTGAATCTGGAAAACGGTTACTTCGGGCGTATGTCGCGTACGGTGATCGAGGAGTATCAGCGCAATATCGAGCTGATCAATACCAGCAACTCGGTGTACGTGCGCCAGCGCTTTGAGCAGCACGACAATCTAGACATCCGCGCGCAGTTGGCAGAGCAGATGGGCGTACGCGCACAGAGCGTGGCCTTCCCCCGCAATGCCACCGAAGGCCTGCAATCGCTGACCCGCAATTACAACCGCCTGCAACCGGGCGACCAGTTGCTGATCTGCGACCTTGAGTACGACACGGTCAAGGGCGCCATGCGCTGGCTGGCCAGACATCGCGGCGTCGAGATCATCGAGATTTCGCATGCACACCCGGCGAGCTTCGACAGCCTGTTGGAAACTTACCGCGAAACCTTTATTCGCCATCCGAAACTGAAACTGATGGCCCTGACACACGTCACCCATCGCACCGGCCTGGTGATGCCGGTACAAGCCATTGCCGCGCTGGCCAGGGAGCATGGGGTCGACATCATTCTTGATGGTGCCCACGCCCTCGGTCAGATCGAGTTCGACTTCGATGCCCTCGGTATCGCCTTCGCCGGTTACAACCTGCACAAATGGATCGGTGCGCCGCTGACGCTTGGCTTCATCTATATTGCCCCACAGCGTCTGGCTGACATCGATCCGGACATGGGCGAGATGCACTATCCGGTCAATGACATCCGAGCGCGCACGTCCTACAGCACTCCCAACATTCCGGCATTGATGACACTGCCGCTGGTATTCGAGGAGCATCGTTCACTCGGCGGCGCAGCGGCAAAAGGTGCCCGCCTGAACTACCTGCGCAACCTGTGGGTCAGCGCCGTGCGGCATTTACCGGGCATTGAAGTGATGACGCCCGACGATCCGCGATTGTATTGCGGGATCACGGCGTTGCGCTTCACTCGTCACGACGACCAACAGGCCATGGCGGAGCATTTGCTCAATGACTTCAATCTGTTCACGGTGGTTCGCAATGGCGCGGCGTGCGGGCCTTGCATCCGCATTACACCGGGGCTGACCACCACCGCTGGCGACATGCAACTGCTGACCCGCGCGCTGAACGAGTTACGTTGATGGCTTAAACGGTGAATTTGTCGAAGTCCTCGGGTTTGATCTGCGACGACACAGCGAAGGTATCGATACCGATCGTCAGTTGGCCGAAAAAACCATCCTCATGAGTATCGCGACCGATCGGCCACACTGTCAGCGTCGAGGCTTCGCCCTGCATGTCGGCGTAATAGCTGTCCTCGGCATTGTTCAGTACCTTCGCCGAGCGTCCGCGATAGGCTTTGGCATTGAGTACCGAGCGCGAAACGACCTCGGGGAAATACAACTGGCCAACCCAGGCCACATTGCGTGCTTCGAGAAATTCGCTGCCGGCAACGATGCGCACCGCCATATGAATATGCAGTGCGCGACCGGCGTAAAACCCCGGATAAATCGTCGTGAAGCGCACGCGGCCCTTGGGATCACAAAACTGGCTGCCGCGCAGGTAGGTGTCATCATCGGTACGCGGGATTGAACCGATGGCCTCGGCATCGACTTCAAGATCCGGATTGATCCGGCTCCAGCCCGAATACGCGCCGCGCGCATTGCAATGCCAGATATCCACCAGCGCGCCACTGACCGGCTCACCGGTCATTGCATCAACGATGGTCAGGCGCAGCAGCAGCGGCAAGCCTTCTGCACCCTCGCTGATGTTGCGGCGCAGCAATTTCGGGTTGCGAAAGTACGGTCCGGCGATTTGCTCGGGGGCCAGTTGATACACTTGGTTCGTTGAGGATGCTGCAGAGTCTTGGGCCATGACGCGTTCTCTCTTCCATAAGATGAACGCAGATTAGCGCCGGGCAGAAGCCTGTGTGCGGTAACTATGTATCGCGTCGTAACTTTTGCAGGAGTTGCCGAAGGCAGCGATCTTTTGCCGTTGGCTTTTGCGCGGGCAAAAAAAAACGGTGCACCGACCAAGCGCACCGTAAAGCCGTAGAACACACAACGAAGTGTCTGGTGACAATCAGTCCAGCAGCGCCAGTGCCTCGGCGGTGCATTCCTGAATACGGGCCCAGTCGCCGTTCTTGATCCACTCTGGATCAAGCATCCAGCTACCGCCCACGCACATGACGTTTTTCAGCGCCATGTAGCTCTTGATATTGGCCGGGCCGACGCCGCCAGTCGGGCAGAATTTCACTTCACCGAAAGGGCCGCCGAGGGCTTTGATTGCCGCCACGCCACCGCTGACTTCCGCCGGGAACAACTTGAAGCGGCGATAACCCAGGCCATAGCCTTCCATGATGCCGGAGGCGTTGCTGATGCCCGGCAACAGCGGAATCGGGCTGTCGACACTGGCTTCGAGCAAATCACGGGTGATGCCCGGGGTGACGATGAATTGCGAGCCGGCAGCTTCGGCAGCCGCGAGCATGTTGCGATCGAGCACGGTGCCGGCACCGGTCATCAGTTCCGGACGCTGGTCGCGCAGGATCTGAATGGCCTTGAGGCCGAACTGCGAACGCAGGGTCACTTCCAGCGCGGTCAGACCACCGGCAGCCAGGGCGTCGGCCAATGGCAGCACGTCCTGTTCGCGAGCGATGGTGATCACCGGCAGGATCCGCGCCTTGGCGCAGAGGCTGTCGATCAGGGCAACTTTGTCCGCCATGGAAACGGTCGGGGATGGGGTTGTCATAGCGGCTGTTCCTTGGCTCATGGGCACCAGTAAATCTCTAACGTAGGTTGCAGAAACGCGCGCACCGGCATGGCGGCGACGTCATCGGATGCCAGCGCGGCATTCAGGGTGGTCAGTTTCGACTGACCGGAAATCGACAGAATCTTGTGCTTGGCCGAGGCCAGCAGCGCACGGCTCATGGTCAGGCGCTGACGCGGCACGCTCGGCGCCAGCATCGGCCAGCAACGGCGTGCGCCATCGACTTGCAAGGCTTCGGCGAGGTTCGGGCTGTCGGGGAACAGCGACGCGGTGTGGCCGTCATCGCCCATGCCCAGCACCAGCACGTCAATCGGCGGCAGTTCGGCGAGCAAGCGGTCAGCCTGTTCGGCGGCCTGCTCGACGCTGGCCGCAGCGCTGTAAAGGCTGAGGAATTGCGCTTTCGCAGCCGGGCCTTTGAGCAGGTATTGCTTGAGCAGGCCGGCATTGCTGTCGGCGTGTTCAACCGGTACCCAGCGCTCATCGGCAAGGGTCACGACGACCTTCGACCAGTCCAGGTCCTGCTTGGCCAAATGCTGGAAAAACGCCACCGGGCTACGACCGCCCGACACCACCAGCACCGCGTTGCCGCGTGCAGCAATGGCCTCGCTCAATTGCTTGGCAACGTTCAGCGCCAGACCTTCGGCCAACAGCACCGGACTCTTGAATTCGTGAGCGTTCACGCCCGCAGGCAGTTGCACATCAGATATCGCCATACCACGACCTCCCGTCCCGCGTGATCAATGCAATGGAGCTCATCGGCCCCCACGACCCGGCCGCATACGGCTTGGGCGCGTCACCGGATTTTTTCCATCCGGCGATCAGCTGGTCACACCATTTCCACGCGGCTTCGATTTCATCTTTACGGACAAACAGGTTCTGATTGCCGTTCATCACTTCCAGCAACAACCGCTCGTAGGCATCGGGGATCCGCGCGCTACGCCAGGTGTCGGAGAAATTCAGTTGCAGCGGCCCGCTGCGCAGTTGCATGCCTTTGTCCAGGCCCTGCTCTTTGGTCATCACGCGCAAGGAAATGCCTTCGTCCGGCTGCAGGCGGATGATCAGTTTGTTGCTGATCTGCAAGCGCTGCTCAGGGGCGAAGATGTAGTGCGACGGTTCCTTGAAGTGGATAACAATCTGCGAAAGCTTTTGCGGCATGCGCTTGCCGGTGCGCAGGTAGAACGGCACGCCGGCCCAGCGCCAGTTGCGGATGTCGGCACGCAGGGCGACGAAGGTTTCGGTGTCGCTCTGGGTGTTGGAATTCGGTTCTTCGAGGTAACCCGGTACCGATTTGCCTTCGCTGTGGCCGGCGATGTACTGGCCGCGCACGACCTGAGTGGTCAGGCCTTCGGGACTGATCGGCGCCAGCGCCTTGAGCACTTTTACTTTCTCGTCACGGATGCTGTCGGCGGACAGGTCGGCCGGCGGATCCATGGCAATCAGGCAGAGCAGCTGCAGCAGGTGATTCTGGATCATGTCGCGCAGTTGGCCGGCCTTGTCGAAGTAGCCCCAACGGCCTTCGATGCCGACCTTCTCGGCGACGGTGATTTCCACGTGGGAGATGTAATTCTGGTTCCACTGGGTTTCGAACAGGCTGTTGGCGAAACGCAGGGCGATCAGGTTCTGAACGGTTTCTTTGCCCAGGTAATGGTCGATGCGGTAGGTGCGGTTCTCCGGGAAGAACTGCGCCACGGCGTCGTTCACTTTGCGCGACGATTCGAGGTCGGAACCAATCGGTTTTTCCAGCACCACGCGAGTGTTTTCAGCCAGACCGACTTTCGCCAGGTTCTCGCAGATCGCCCCGTACACCGCCGCCGGAGTGGCGAAGTAGGCAATCATGCGTTGCGTGCTGCCGGCCAGTTCGGCCAGCGCCACATAATCTTCAGATCTGAGGAAGTCGACGTGCAGGTAGGTCAGCCGTGCGAGAAAGCGCTCGGCGACGGCCTCGTCCAGCTCTTTGCCTACATAACGGCGCAGTTCGGCGGCGATGAATGCCAGGTGCTGCTGCTCGGAACCTTCTTCACGGGCCAGCGCGATGATGCGCGTGTCCTCGTGCAACAAGTCGGCGCCATCGAGGTGATAAAGGGCAGGAAACAGCTTGCGCAGGGCCAGATCGCCAAGCGCGCCGAACAAGGCGAAGGTGCACGGTTCAACCGTAATCGAAGGCATGATGTTTGTTCTTTTATCAAGTTAAGCTACAAATACCTTTTTTCAAGGCATCACTCAAGGGAAAATGTAGTAATAACCACAACATTTTCGCAAAATACAGATTCCGAGTGGTGGTCGCTCGGACGCATCAGTAGGATAGGCCACCGTTACGGGCCATATCAAAGGCCCAATTTGCATAGCCCGGCGCACCTTTGCGCAGGTGAATTAGGAATTCCATATGGACCGCGTGCGAAATTTACTGGAACAGATCCAGAGTCGCCTTGAAGACCTGAACAAGGCCGAACGCAAAGTCGCCGAGGTGATCCTGCTCAACCCGCAGCAGGCCACCCGCTTCAGCATCGCCGCCCTCGCCCAGGCAGCCTCGGTGAGCGAACCGACGGTCAACCGTTTCTGCCGTTCGTTCGGTGTCAGCGGCTACCCGGAACTCAAGCTGCAACTGGCGCAGAGCCTGGCCAGTGGCGCGGCGTATGTCAGCCGCGCGGTCGAGGCTGATGACAATCCCGAGGCGTACACGCAGAAGATTTTCGGCAGCGCCATTGCGTCGCTGGACAGCGCTTGCCAGGCGCTCGATCCGAACCTGATCAGCCGCGCCGTCGACCTGTTGATTCAGGCGCGGCAGATCCACTTCTTCGGCCTCGGCGCTTCGGCACCGGTGGCGCTGGATGCGCAGCACAAGTTCTTCCGCTTCAACCTCGCGGTCACCGCGCATGCCGATGTGCTGATGCAGCGGATGATTGCTTCGGTGGCGCACACTGGCGAGTTGTTCGTGATCATTTCCTACACCGGCCGCACTCGCGAACTGGTGGAAGTTGCGCGTATCGCTCGCGAGAACGGGGCTTCGGTGTTGGGACTGACGGCGGAGAATTCGCCGCTGGCCAAGGCGAGTACCTTGAGCCTGAATATTCCGTTGCCGGAAGACACCGACATTTATATGCCGATGACGTCGCGGATCATTCAGTTGACGGTGCTGGATGTGTTGGCGACGGGGATGACCTTGCGTCGCGGGGTGGATTTCCAGCCGCATTTGCGCAAGATCAAAGAGAGCTTGAATGCGAGCCGGTATCCGGTTGGGGATGAATTCAACTAAAGATCAAAAGCACCCTCACCCCAGCCCTCTCCCGGAGGGAGAGGGGGCCGACCGAGGTGTCTAGCGCTATACATCGACCTGAAACACCGAGTCGATTATGGATTCACCGACATTCGTTCAGGTCGGTGCATCTCTCGAATATCCCCCATTCGGCCCCCTCTCCCTGAGGGAGAGGGGGCCGACCGAGGTGTCTTGCGCTGTACATCGACCTGAAATATCCAGTCGATTATGGATTCAGCGATGCACTTTCACGTCGGCGTAACTCTTGAGCATCCCCCATTCGCTCCCCTCTCCCCTCGGGAGAGGGCTAGGGTGAGGGTATCGGTGTACTTGACACTCTCAAGCCGCCGCCCACGCCTGCAAACTCAAATGCGCCTTCTCCCCCGGCGCCAGGTGCAGACTGTCCGTCCCGCCCGCCGCCGCTTCCACGCAGACAAACTCGGAAATCTCATCCCACGACACGCCCAACAGCGGCCGCGCGCCCGGATGCCACACCACCGTGTCGGCGCTGTCCCCGGTATCGATGCACAACTCACGCTGCCAGGCGTGATCTTTCAGCTGCAATTCGCCGTCATGCTGGAACACCCGCTGGCAACCGCCATCCACCCGCAACTCGCCTTCCTGCTGGCAAACCTGGCGGTTCAACTGGTCATAACCCTGCGCCCCTTCGAGCCCAGACAGCGCTATCTCACCGACATCGCCAATACGCCAGTAAGCGTGCAAAGCCTGGCTCAACTGGCACGGCATGTCGTCCTGATGCTCAGTGCTCAGGCGTAACTCCATGCGTTCGCCAAGGTGTGCGTGCAGGTCAACCTGCCAGTCGCACAACTGCAATTGCCAATGCAGGCGCACGCCGTCTTCGGCGCTGCTGCTGTCGAGCAACTTCCAGTCGAGCAACCTTGCCCAGCCATGGGACGGCCATGCGTTTTCGCTCGGATGACGGCCATACCACGGCCAGCACACCGGCACACCACCACGGATCGCGCCGACATGCGGCCACTTCGCAGCACACCACAACCACGGTTTTTGCCCGCGCGGCTGAAAGTGCAGCAACTGCGCACCCTGACGACTGAACACCGCCTGACACAGCGGATGATCGATCACCAACACGTCGCGCATCTGATAGCGCTCCCAGGCGAACACCGGTTGCTCACGCAGGGATTTGAAGAAGCGTTGTAGCGGATGCTCATGCATTTGCCACGATCCTGAAATCGACTTTCACCGGGCGGCGCCAGCCCCAAAAAAAAGCGGACAGCCTTGGCTGTCCGCAAATATGCGCACATAGAGAGGAGCTTATCGCAGACGCGTTAGAACGTAGACTGAATTTTCAGGCCAGCGACCAAAGCGTTGTCCACTTCATCCACACCACCCGGGTGAGTGATGTATTGCAGGTTAGGACGTACGGTCAGCCAGTTGGTGACGTGGAAGCCGTAGTTGATCTCGTAGTTGTATTCGGTTTCACGAATCGGCGAGAACACCGGGTTGTCGTAATCCGAAACACCGTTGGAAACGTTCAGCAACTCGGCGTTTTTCTTCACGTCGTCGTTGACGTGGATACGCGCCGCACCGATACCGACGTCATCTTTCGGACGCGCGTCGAACGGGCCCTTGTAGACGAACATCACCGACTGGTAGTTATCGATGAAGTTGGTGTCTTTGTCGTGGAAGGTCGCGTTGGCGGCGATGTTCAGACCGCGCGAGGCATCACCGTTGTGGCTGGTGAGTTGCTGTTGCGCCACGAACCAGTAGCCGCTTTTGCTGCTGTGGGACTTGTAAGCGTCGCCAGTGGTGGCTGCGTCGAAACCATTGACGTCTTCGCGAACGTCGTCGGCATCCGCCGTGCTCTTGTAGTAACCGACGCGGTATTCGCCCGGCAGGCTGTTGACCTTCGGCGACCAGACCAACTCCACCGGCAACACAGTACCTTTGGTGCCGCTGCCGCTGAGTTTGAAGCCGTTGCCGTGTTCCAGCTGCGACGGGTTCTGGTTGTACGCGCCGATTTGCGCGTAGAGCTCGTCGTTGATGTTGTACTTCACACGGATCGCGGCCTGGCTGACTGGCCAGTTGTACCAGATGTTGGTCGCCCAGTTACCCACTTGGGAGCCGCAGAACGCGAGGTTCTGGAAGTCGCACGGGAAGGTGTTGAAGTCTTCGCCTTCACCGAAGTAACCGGCCTTGACGTCGAGTTTGTTGTCGAAGAACTGGTGCTGAATCCACAACTGGGTCAGACGCACCATGTGGCCACGACCGTAGACTTCTTGCGAAGAACTCAAGGTGCCGGCACGCGGATCGCCAACGCGGTCGTTGGAGATGTTGTAGCCGTTACGGTTGGTCAGCTGGATTTTTGCCTGAGTGTTATCCCAGCCCCACAGCTTTTGCAGATCGAGAGCCACGCCCAGACCGAACTGGTCAGCGTAACGCGCGGTCTTGTCGTCGTTGTAGCCACCGTTCAGGTTGCCACCGACTTCCCCAACGTAGTCAGCCTTGATGTCGATACCCTGCTCGATCAGCTTGGTACGCTCGCCACCCCAGTCGCCGGTCATCCATTTCGAGTCGGAGCTGAAGGCGTCCGCCGCCATGGCGTTACCGGCCAGCACCAAGGCCGCCGCAGCTGACATTTGGCAGATCAACCGGGCATTGACGTGTTTCTTTTTCATCCCTACATCCTCGTCTTTATTGTTATTAACTGTTTTTATCTAACGCGGTTTACATAAATTGCGATGGATTACAGGCAATCCACCGCGTGCTCCTTTTGTAGGAGTGAGCCTGCTCGCGATAGCGGTTTTACATTCAACATCTCTGTCGACTGATACACCGTCATCGCGAGCAGGCTCACTCCTACATCGATCTTCAGCGGCCTTTGAATTGCGCCACGTTCGCAGACCGCGCATCGGTCTGCGGTTGACCGGCAGTGCCGAGGCGCTCACCGGTGTTGGCATCGAACAACAACACTTTCGACGGATCGAACTGCAGCGTCAGGCTCTCGCCCACCTGCGGTGCCACGTCCGGCGCCAGACGGCAGCAGACCTTGGTTTCATTGAGGTTGACGAACACCAGGGTGTCCGGACCGGTCGGCTCGGTGACCTGCACTTCAGCACGAATGCTCGGCAGACCATTGCCATCGCCGTTCGCCAACACGATTTGTTCCGGGCGCAGGCCGAGGATCACTTCGCGATCTTCGAGACCGGCGTCCTGCATGCTCATCGGCAATTCACAACGGGCCTGGCCGCTGTCGAGCAGCGCCAACAAACGACCGTCCTTGCGTTGCAGACGCAGCGGGATGAAGTTCATCGGCGGCGAACCGATGAAGCTCGCCACGAACAGGTTGGCCGGGTTGTTGTAGATGTCTTTCGGCGTGCCGAACTGCTGAATGATGCCGTCCTTCATCACCGCAACCTTGTCGCCCAGGGTCATCGCTTCGATCTGGTCGTGGGTCACGTAGACCGTGGTGGTTTTCAGGCGCTGGTGCATCAACTTCATTTCGGTACGCATCTCGACGCGCAGCTTGGCGTCGAGGTTGGACAGCGGTTCGTCGAACAGATAGATCTTCGGCCGACGCGCCAGTGCGCGCCCCATCGCCACACGCTGTTGCTGACCGCCGGAAAGCTGGCCCGGTTTGCGATTGAGCAGGTGTTCGATCTGCAGCAGCTTGGCCACGCGCGCGACTTCTTCGTCGATCGCCGCCTGAGGCATCTTGCGAATCTTCAGACCGAACTCAATGTTCTCGCGCACGCTCATGGTCGGGTACAGCGCGTAGGACTGGAACACCATGGCGATGTCGCGATCCTTCGGGCTCATGCCGCTGACGTCTTGATCGCCGATCATGATCGCGCCGCCGGTGATGGTTTCCAGACCGGCGATGCAGTTCATCAAGGTCGATTTGCCACAACCCGACGGGCCGACCAGGATCAGGAATTCACCGTCCTTGATCGACAGTTCGATGTTCTTCAGGGTGTCCGGCAGGCCGGCACCGTAGGTCTTGTTTACGTTGCGAAGTTCGAGCGTTGCCATGATTACCCCTTGACTGCGCCGGCCGTCAGCCCGCGCACGAAATACTTGCCTGCGACCACATAGACCAGCAGGGTCGGCAGGCCGGCGATCATCGCCGCTGCCATATCAACGTTGTATTCCTTGGCGCCGGTGCTGGTGTTGACCAGGTTGTTCAGCGCTACCGTGATCGGTTGCGAATCACCGCTGGAGAACACCACACCGAACAGGAAGTCGTTCCAGATCTGGGTGAATTGCCAGATCAGGCAGACCATGATGATCGGCGTCGACATCGGCAGAATGATGCGCCGGAAAATCGTGAAGAACCCCGCGCCATCCAGACGTGCGGCTTTCACCAGCGCATCCGGAATGCTCACGTAGTAGTTACGGAAGAACAGCGTGGTGAACGCCAGACCGTAAACCACGTGGATAAACACCAGACCGGTGGTGGTGCTCGCCAGACCCATTTTGCCGAGGGTGAACGAGGCCGGCAGGAGCACGGTCTGGAACGGCAGGAAGCAGCCGAACAACAGCAGACCGAAGAACAACTGCGAACCACGGAAGCGCCAGAACGACAGCACATAACCGTTCAACGCGCCGATGGCGGTGGAGATGATCACGGCCGGAACGGTGATCTTGATCGAGTTCCAGAAGTAACCGTCAACCGTGGCCCAGGCCTTGACCCAGCCGATGCCACTGACCACGGTCGGCCAGCTCAGCAGGTTGCCGCTGCTGATGTCTTCCGGGGTCTTGAAGCTGGTCAGCAACATCACCACCAGCGGTACCAGATAAAGCAGTACAGCGAGGATCAGCACTGCGTAGATCGCGATGCGACTCAGGCTGATAGCAGGTTTGGCAGCGAGACTAGTCATTGCGCTTGGTCCTCAGCTCGGAATACAGGTAAGGCACGATGATCGCGAGGATCGCACCGAGCATCAGAATCGCACTGGCCGAGCCCATGCCCATCTGGCCGCGACTGAAGGTGAAGGAGTACATGAACATCGCGGGCAGGTCGGAGGAATAACCCGGACCACCGGCGGTCATCGCCGCGACCAGGTCGAAGCTCTTGATCGCGATGTGCGCGAGGATCATCACCGCACTGAAGAACACCGGACGCAGGCTTGGCAGCACCACTTTCCAGTAGATCGTCGGCATGCTCGCGCCATCGATCTGCGCGGCACGGATGATCGATTGATCAACGCCACGCAGGCCGGCGAGGAACATCGCCATGATGAAGCCCGAGGCTTGCCACACAGCAGCGATCACCAGGCAGTAGACCACGCGATCCGGGTCGATCAACCAGTCGAGACGGAAGCCTTCCCAGCCCCAGTCACGCAACAATTTGTCCAGGCCCATGCCCGGGTTGAGCAGCCATTTCCACGCGGTACCGGTGACGATCATCGAGAGCGCCATCGGGTACAGGTAAATGGTGCGGATAAAGCCTTCGCGACGAATGCGCTGGTCGAGGAACACCGCCAGCAACACGCCGATCACCAGAGTGATGCCGATGAACATACCGCCGAACACCGCGAGGTTTTTGCTCGCGACCCACCAGCGATCGTTGTCGAACAACCGTGCGTATTGCGCCAGACCGGCCCACTTGTAGTTGGGCAGGAACGTCGAGGTAGTGAACGACAGTACGAACGTCCACAGGATGTAGCCATAGAAGCCCACCAGCACGATGAACATGCTCGGCGCCAGCACCAGTTTTGGCAGCCAGCGTTGCAATGCATCGAACGGCGAGGCCTTGCTGAACACAGCAACAGAACTCATGGGGAAATCCAGTACGAAAGAAAAGGACTACTTGGGCAACTTGTCCCCTTGTAGGAGTGAGCCTGCTCGCGATTGCGGTGTGTCAGCTGATGAATCTGTTACCTGACAAACTGCTATCGCGAGCAGGCTCACTCCTACAGGGGCCAAGCATTACTTGGCGGACTTGATCGCTGCGCCCAGTTTCTTGGCGGTGTCGGCCGGGTCGGCTTTCGGGTCGTTGATGTAGTTAGTCACGACATCAAAGAACGCGCCTTGCACCGCCAGCGTGGTCGCCATGTTGTGCGCCATGCTTGGTTGCAGGCCGCCGGATTTGGCGTCAGCCAGGAAGTCCTTGGCAGCGGTCTGTGCGCAGGAGTCGAAACCGAGCTTGTCCATGTTGTTCAACATGTCGTTGCGAACCGGAATCGAGCCTTTGTTGATGCTGAAGACTTTCTGGAAGTTTTCACCCAGCACGACCTTGGCGATGTCCTGCTGACCGGCCGCAGTGCCTGCGTCCTTCTGCTTGAAAACAGCCAAGGAGTCGATGTTGTAAGTGAACGCCTTGTCGGTGCCTGGGAAAGCGACACACTGGTAATCCTTGCCGGCGATTTTCTTCGCGGCAGTCCATTCGGACTTGGCCCAGTCGCCCATGATCTGCATGCCGGCCTTGCCGTTGATGACTTTGGCCGCTTCCAGGTTCCAGTCCTGACCTTTGCCGTCGGCGTCCATGTAGGTCGCGACTTTTTTCAGTTCGGTCAGCGCCTTGACCATCTGCGGACCGGTCAGCGCATCGTTGTCCAGATCGACCAGGGCTTTCTTATAGCCATCAACGCCCATGACCGAGAGCACCACGGCTTCGAACACGGTGCTGTCCTGCCAAGGCTGACCACCGTGGGCCAGCGGAATGAAACCCGCAGCCTTGAGCTTGTCGCCAGCGGCGTAGAATTCTTCGAGGGTGGTCGGGGCTTTTTCGATGCCGGCTTTCTTGAACACTTCCGGGTTGATCCACAGCCAGTTCACACGGTGAATGTTCACCGGTACGGCTACGTAATCACCGTCGTACTTCACGGTATCGGAGACTTTCTTGTCGAGCAGACTGTCCCACTTTTCCGACTTGGCGACGTCTTTCAGCACGTCGGTGTCGAGCAGGCCGGTCGACGCCCATTCCTGGATGTCCGGGCCTTTGATCTGAGCAACGCCAGGCGGGTTGCCGGCAACGGCACGGCTTTTCAGCACGGTCATGGCAGTGGCACCGCCACCACCGGCGACAGCGCCGTCTTTCCAGGTGAAACCGTCTTTTTCGACTTGCGCCTTGAGCACATCAACGGCGGCTTTTTCGCCACCGGACGTCCACCAGTGCACGACTTCGACCGAACCTTTGGATTCGGCAGCGGAAACACTGAGAGGCAGAATTGCGAGCGGGAACAGGGAGGCGACAGAAATGACAGTAGCGAGGCGAGAAATCGCATTCATCTGAGATGTACCTTTCTTGTTGTTATGCATGCAAGTCTGGTGCTTGCGCTGCACAGGAGTTTAAACAGGACGTTTCCCCTCGCAGGTAACGAAGGGACGCGCGAATGTCACCACATGGTTACACAGGAGAACCCTGAGACAACTGCGCTAAAGCAGTCGCCATACTGGGTGACAAGGGTAGACGAGGGATCAGCACGGCTTGCCAGGCATGATACAGATCGGGTTTGCCCGGCCAGATATCGGCGCTCGGGATGTTTTGCGGGTTGAGTTCGTGGTGCCAGCTGCCATCGCAACGGTCGATGAAATTCACTTCACAGAATTCCCAGAACAGCCGGTACCAGGTTTCGTATTGCGCATCACCGGTGCGTTTGAGCAAGGTACTGGCAGCCGCGCTGGCCTCGGCGTGCGTCCAGTGCAGACGATGGCGGACGACGGCTTTGTTGTCCCAGTCGAGGGTGTAGACGATGCCCGGCGCGCCATCGACGCTCCAGCCGTTGCGACAGTTGTGCTCGAAGAGTTTCTGCGCGTCGCTGGCCAGCCAACCCGGGGTGAGCATGCCAGCCTGGACTCGCGCCGCTTCGAGGTGCAGCAACAGCCGCGCCCACTCGAAACCATGGCCCGGTGTGGTGCCGTAAGGGCGGAAACCATCGGCGGGATTGTCGTGGTTGTAATCGCGCAACGGTTGCCAGTCGCGGTCGAAATGTTCGATGACCATGTAACCGTTGGCGGCAGCATGACCGTGGATCACCCGCTCGACGATGCGCTGCGCGCGCACCAGCCAGCGTGGGTCTTCGGTGACATCCGCCAGTGCGAGGAACGCTTCGGTGGCGTGCATGTTGCTGTTGGCGCCGCGATAGGCTTCTTCTTCGCTCCAGTCACGGTTGAAGAATTCGCGCATGGCGCCCTCTTCTTCACTCCAGAAATACGTGTCGATGATGTCGATCGCATCATCCAGCAGCGCTTGAGCGCCGGGACGCTGTGCGACCACGGCAGAGCTCGCCGCAAGAGCGACAAAGGCATGCAGATAGGCATTCTTGCCGGTATTGCCATCACGGTGTTCGGCGACCGCAAACCAGCCGCCGTGCAGAACATCACGCAACGGCCCACGCAGAGCGGCAATGCCGTGATCGACCAGTTCGGCAAAGCCCGGCAAGCCCTGAATATGGGCCATGGCGAAGCTGTGGGTCATGCGTGCGGTGTTCATGGTTTCGGCTTGCGCGTTCGCTGGCAGACGGCCGCGTTCGTCGAGATTACCGAAGCCTTGCGGGAGTTTTGCTGCCTTGGCGAAATCCAGCAGGCGCAGGCCTTCGGCGGCGAGCCATTGCTGGTGGGCAGGGGCGTTCAGCCAACTGCTGAAGCCGGGTTGGAAGAGATCCATGGGTGGCCTTTTTTGTTGTTATGACTGCGGGGAGTCTAAACAACGGACCGGGGCGGGCTTGTAACGAAGGGGGCGGGGTTTGTCACCAGGCCGTGACAAAACAGCGGCCCTCACCCCAGCCCTCTCCCAGAGGTAGAGGGGGCCGACCGAGTGGTGCTGAGTTATCCACCGACCTGACACATCGAGTCGATTATGGATTCGCTACCGGACTACCAGGTCGGCGTATCTCTGCAGCATCCCCCGATCAGTCCCCTCTCCCCCCGGGAGAGGGCTAGGGTGAGGGAATGCTTTTGACTCAATCCGCCGAACGCGGCAACTGCAGGGTCACCCGCAACCCACCCTCACGCAAATTCTGCAACGTCACTTCCCCGCCATGGCTATGGGCAATATTGCGCGCGATGCCCAACCCCAGCCCATAACCCTGCTGCTGCCCCGCCAACCTGAAGTGCGGCTCGAACACCTGCTCCAGCCGCTGCTCCGGCACGCCCGGCCCTTCATCATCAACGTGCAAGACAAACGCGCTGTCATCATCATCGATGTGCAAATGTGCGTTCTGCCCGTACTTCAACGCGTTGTCGATCAGGTTGCCGATACAACGCTTCAACGCCAGAGGCTTGCCCGGATACGCCGCCAACGCGCGGCCATGCTGAGTCACGCGACCGTTGCCGTTCGGCGCCAGGTACGGTTCGACCAGACAATCCAGCACATGGTTGAGGTCGACCGGCTCGATGTTCTCGTGGATGTCGGTGTCTTTCACGCATTGCAGCGCGCCTTTGACCAGCAGTTCCAGCTCATCCAGATCACGGCCGAATTTGGCCTGCAGCTTCTCGTCTTCGAGCAATTCGACACGCAAACGCAAACGGGTAATCGGCGTACGCAGGTCATGGGAAATCGCGCTGAACAACTGGCTGCGCTCAGTCAGGTAACGGCTGATGCGTTCGCGCATGGTGTTGAACGCGCGGCCCACTTCGACCACTTCGCTGCCACCGCCCTCGGCCACCGGCTCGACGTCGGCACCCAACGACAGATCCCGCGCCGAACGCGCCAGACGCTTGAGCGGCCGGCTCTGCCAGTGCACCAGCAGGCCGATGAACAGCAGCAAGAATCCGCTGGTGAGAACGATGAACCACACCTGTTGCGACGGCAGGCCTTGCTCTTCAAGACTGGTGTACGGCTCGGGCAACAATGACGCGATGTACAGCCACTCGCCCGGGGCCATTTGAATCTGCGTGACCAGCACCGGCGGATTCACCGGCTCCAGAGTCAGCGCGTAATGCGCCCACGAGCGTGGCAACTCATCGAGTTTCAGTCCGGCATTGAAAATCCGCAGATCCTCTGGACTGACGAAGGTCACCGAAATGTCGGTGTCATGCCCGAGGGTCTGGCGCAGCACTTCGTCGACCGCTTTCATCACCGCCGCTTTGCGCGGTGTGACCGGTAGCACGTCCATGCCCAGCGGTTTGTCGTTGAGCGTCACCACGAAGCGGGTGCCGCCCATGCTGCGCAACTGATCGAGTACCAACGGACGATAAGCCACCGGCAACGAGCGGAAGTAACTGACGCTGGCGGTCATCGAATGGGCGAGGCTGCGGGCGCTGGTGACCAGGCCTTCGAGCTGGGTGGCGCGCAGTTGCGAGACCCAGATCACGCTGGACAATGTCTGCGCAAACAGCACGGCGAGCAAGGTCAGCAGCAACATCCGCCCGAGCAGCGAGCGCGGCACCGGCACCTTGGCGGCGAGCTTGCGCAGCGACTCAGTGAGCATTGCCGGCAACCACGTTGGCTGCCAGTTGGTAGCCGCTGCCGCGCACGGTGCGGATCAGTCGTGGCGGTTTCTCGGTGTCGCGCAGACGCTGACGCAAACGGCTGACGGCCATGTCGACGATGCGGTCGAGCGGCATCAGGTCGCGGCCCCGGGTAGCGTTGCCGATGGTGTCTCGGTCGAGGATTTCCTGCGGGTGATCAAGAAACAGTTTCAGCAGGGCGAAGTCGGCGCCGGAGAGAATCACTTCCTCGCCGTCGGTGTGGAACAGCCGATGGCTGACCATGTCCAGCCGCCATTCATCGAACGCCAGCACTTCACTGCCGCTGCGCTCCTGGCCGAATTGCGCGCGGCGCAGCAGGGCTTTGATCCGGGCTTGCAGTTCGCGCGGGCTGAAGGGTTTGCCGAGATAGTCGTCGGCGCCCAGCTCCAGGCCGATCACGCGGTCGGCTTCGTCGGAACTGGCGGTGAGCATGATGATCGGCACCTGCGCCTGACGCGGATGCTGACGCACCCAACGGCACAGACTGAAGCCGTCTTCGTCGGGCAGCATGACATCGAGGATCACCAGATCGCTCGGCGCCTCGTTGAGTGCCTGACGGAAACTGGCGCCATCGGCGGTGGCCCGCACCTGAAACCCGGCGCGGGTCAGGTAGGTTTCCAGCAACTCGCGTATTTCCTGGTCGTCATCGACCAACAATATCGACTTGTTGACTGAGCTCACTTCGAAGGCATCCTTGTTGTTGGAATTGGGGCGGATTATGCCTTAAGCATCGATTTTACAAACACCACAAAACAACTGTAGGAGTGAGCCTGCTCGCGATAGCGGTCTTACATTCAACACATTCGTTGACTGACGTACCGCTATCGCGAGCAGGCTCACTCCTACAGTTTGATTGCATTTCAGGTCGGGATTGATTGGTCCAGGGCCACACCGGCACCGACAAGCCCGGAATACGGCGCTGTCACCAGCCACACCGGAATGCCTTTGAAATAATCGCTCATACAACCTTTGTCGGCGAAGCTGCGGGCGAAACCGCTTTCGAGGAAGAAATCGGCAAAGCGTGGAATCACCCCGCCAACGATATACACCCCGCCACGCCCGCCCGTGGTCAGCACGTTGTTGCCGGCCACACGGCCGAGCCAGCAGCAGAACTGCTCGAGCACTTCCAGGGCAATCGGATCACCGGCCAAACCAGCTGCCGTTATCGCTTCCGGCGTATCCAGCGTCGGTTCATGGCCGTCCACTGCACAGATCGCCCGGTAAACCCGTGGCAAGCCGCCGCCGCTCAACGCGGTCTCGGCGCTGACATGACCGATCTCATTGTGGATGTGCTGCCACAACTGGGTTTCACGCGGGCTGCTCAGCGGCAGATCAACGTGACCGCCCTCGCCCGGCAACGCCGCGAAACGACCTTCACCGAGATCGAGCAAGGTGCCGACGCCAAGACCAGTGCCCGGCCCGATCACCACCGCTGGGCGCAACGGCTCCGGCGTGCCCGCGCAGACCACGCGGAATTCGCCCGGCTGCAAACGGGTCATGCCCAGCGCCATCGCCGAGAAATCGTTGACCAGCAACAACTGTTCGACCTGCAAGGTTTTGCAGAACGCCGTGCGGCTCAGCCGCCAGTGGTTATTGGTGAACTTGAACTCATCGCCGCTGACCGGGCCGGCCACCGACAGGCACACCGAACCGATCGAACCCGGCGCCAGGCCAAGCCCGCTCAGATAGAGGCTGATCGCCTCTTCCGGGCTGGCATGGTCGGCCGTGGCCAGCACTTGAACGGATTCTAGCTGCTGGTTTTTCCACAACGCGAACCGTGCGTTGGTGCCTCCGATGTCACCGACCAAAGCCAGTTTCAATTAAGCGTCTCCAGGGCAGAAGTGAAGGCGCTGGCGCCCTGCTCCGCCGAGCTGAAGGCCAAACGCATAAAGCCAAACAGTTCGCGACCGCTGCCGATGTTGTTGCCCAACAGGCCTTTGGCGGGTTCGCGCGCTGCAAATTCTGCGGCGTCGACTTTAAGTTCCAAAGTGCCTTTGACGCCATCGACGCGGATGATATCGCCCTCTTGCACGCGTGCCAAAGCGCCACCGACATAAGCTTCCGGGCTGACGTGAATCGCTGCGGGGATTTTCCCCGAGGCGCCGGACATGCGCCCGTCAGTCACCAATGCCACTTTGAAGCCGCGATCCTGCAGCACGCCGAGGAACGGCGTCATCTTGTGCAGTTCCGGCATGCCGTTGGAACGCGGGCCCTGGAAGCGCATCACCGCGACGAAATCCTTTTCCAGCAGACCGGCCTTGAACGCATCGGCCAGGTCCTGCTGATCCTGGAACACCATCGCCGGTGCTTCGACGATCTGGTTTTCCAGCGCCACAGCGGACACCTTCATCACACCGCGGCCGAGGTTGCCTTCCATCACACGCAGACCACCCTCCGCCGAGAACGCACGGGCGACCGGGCGCAGGATGTTTTCGTCGAGGCTGTCGACCGGACCTTCGCGCCAGACCAGTTCGCCGTTATCGAGGAACGGTTCTTTGGTGTACTTGCTCAAGCCGTGGCCGAGCACGGTGTTGACGTCTTCGTGCAGCAGGCCGGCGCCGAGCAGTTCGCGGATCAGGAACGACATGCCGCCAGCAGCCTGGAAGTGGTTGATGTCGGCTTTGCCGTTCGGGTAAACGTGGCTCAGGGTCGGCACGACTTCGGAGAGGTCGGCCATGTCCTGCCAGGTCAGTTGAATGCCAGCGGCCATGGCGATGGCCGGCATGTGCAGGGTGTGATTGGTCGAACCGCCGGTGGCGTGCAGCGCGACGATCGAGTTGACCAGCGACTTCTCGTCGACGATTTCGCCGATCGGCATGAAGTTGCCGTTCTGCTTGGTCAGACGCGTGACTTGATGCGCGGCTTCGCGGGTCAGCGCGTCACGCAGCGGCGTGTTCGGGTTGACGAAAGAGGCGCCCGGCAAGTGCAGGCCCATGACTTCCATCAGCAACTGGTTGGTGTTGGCGGTGCCGTAGAACGTGCAGGTGCCCGGGCTGTGGTAGGACTTCATCTCCGATTCCAGCAGCTCTTCGCGGGTGGCTTTGCCTTCGGCGTACTTCTGGCGCACGTCGGCTTTTTCCTTGTTGGAAATCCCCGAGACCATCGGCCCGCCCGGGACGAAAATCGTCGGCAGGTGACCGAAGCGCAGCGAACCCATCATCAGGCCCGGGACGATCTTGTCGCAGATGCCAAGCATCAGCGCGCCGTCGAACATGTTGTGTGACAGCGCTACAGCGGTGGACATGGCGATCACTTCGCGGCTCGGCAGACTCAGTTCCATGCCCGGCTCACCTTGGGTCACACCGTCGCACATCGCCGGAGTGCCGCCAGCGAACTGGCCGACCGAGCCGATTTCGCGCAGGGCGTTCTTGATCTGTTCCGGGAACACTTCATACGGCTGGTGCGCCGAGAGCATGTCGTTATACGAAGAAACAATGGCGATGTTCGCCGAGTTCATCATCCGCAGGCTGTGTTTGTCTTCACTGCCGCAACCGGCCACGCCATGGGCGAAGTTGGCGCATTGCAGCTTGCCGCGCATCGGCCCGTCAGTGGCGGCGCCGCGAATCAGTGCAAGGTAAGCCTGACGCGTGGCGCGGCTGCGGGCGATAAGCCGTTCGGTGACCTCAAGAACGCGGGGATGCATGTGTAGAACTCCAGGCTAACGGATGTGGCGACCTGATTGTCTATGCTGATCAAACGCCGTTGTTGTTGGAATGACAGACGGCTTTTTTGACCATTCGGACCAGTTGATTCAGGTCACTCGTTGTAGATAAAACAAAATATTGCCATTAAAAAGGCTTGTTTTCTATTTTTATGCGAATAATCTTGTAATTCCAACAACAAAACGACGGCGGCGCTGTTCCATGACTCTTCGAATCGCAATCAATGGTTTTGGCCGCATCGGCCGTAATGTCCTGCGCGCACTGTATACCCAAGGCTATCGACAGGATTTGCAGATCGTCGCCATCAACGATCTGGGCGACAGCTCGATCAATGCTCATCTGCTCAAATACGACACCGTTCACGGCACGTTTGACGCGCAAGTCGAACATGACAATGAAAGTCTGACCGTCAACGGCGACCGCATTGCGGTCAGCGCGATTCGCAACCCGGCCGAACTGCCATGGGCGGCGGAAAAGATTGATGTGGTGTTCGAATGCACCGGTCTCTTTACCGATCGCGCCAAAGCGGCCGCGCATATTACTGCCGGCGCACGCAAAGTCATTATTTCAGCGCCGGCCAAAGGTGCCGACGCCACTGTTGTCTATGGTGTGAACCACGACATTCTGCGCCAGTCGCACCAGATCATCTCCAATGCTTCGTGCACCACCAACTGCCTGGCGCCAGTGGCGCAGGTGCTGCACCGTGAGCTGGGCATTGAAAGCGGTCTGATGACCACGATCCATGCCTACACCAACGATCAGAACCTGACTGATGTCTATCACACCGACCCGTACCGCGCGCGTTCGGCCACGCAGAACATGATCCCGAGCAAGACCGGTGCCGCAGAAGCGGTGGGCCTGGTGCTGCCGGAACTGGCGGGCAAACTGACCGGCATGGCCGTGCGGGTGCCGGTGATCAATGTGTCGCTGGTGGATTTGACCGTGCAGCTGAAAAAAGAAGCCAGCGCCGAAGAGGTCAACGCGCTGATGAAGTCTGCGAGCCAGCACTCGAAAATTTTGGGTTACAACACATTGCCGCTGGTTTCCAGCGACTTCAACCACAACCCGCTGTCGTCGATCTTCGACGCCAACCACACCAAATCCAGCGGCAAACTGCTGAAAGTGCTGGCCTGGTATGACAACGAGTGGGGTTTCTCGAATCGCATGCTGGATAACTGCCTGGCGTTGTGTAACGCCGAGTAACCGATTGCCTTTTGTAGGAGTGAGCCTGCTCGCGATTGCGATCAGTCAGTCACAGATGTTGTGGCTGATCAACCGCTATCGCGAGCAGGCTCACTCCTACAAGGTTTTGTGTTGTATTTGAAATCAGGGCTTGACCACTCGACTAGATGATAAGCATTATCATTCGCTTGAAATCGATCAGGTCCTCCCGTGAGTCAATCGCGCTTCAACCATGTCTTCCTCACCCAGCGCACCTCGCTGCTGCGTACGCTGGAACGGATGGTCAACAATCACAGCACCGCTGAAGACCTGTTGCAGGAGACCTACCTGCGCGTGACGCGGGCGTTGAGCGAGCGCGCCATCGATCACCTCGAACCTTTTGTCTTCCAGACCGCGCGCAATCTGGCGCTGGATCATTTGCGCGCGCGCAAGATCCATTCGCGAACCATGGTTGATGACGTGCCGCAGGATGTCGTGCACAGCATCGCCGCCCCTGCCAGCAGCGCCGAAGATGCCGCCCACGCCGAACAGATGCTGGAGCGCCTGAACGTGAGCCTCAGTCAACTCAGCCCCCGCCAGCAGCAGATTTTCATCCTCAGCCGTTTGCACGGGAACAGTTATCAGGAAATCGCTGATGAACTGAACGTATCCCTCAGCACCGTGCAGAAAGAACTTAAGCTGATCATGAGCATTTGCATCGGCGTCGCTGAACGACACGACAGCAGCGGCAAGCTGTAAGCTTCAAGCTCCAAGTAAAAACGAAAAGCAGTACACGCATCTGGCTTGCAGCTTGCAGCTTGACGCTAGAAACTGCTTCGCCAGAAGCCCGAGGAAACACCGTGACGGACACCCACCGCTCGCCTTCGCCGGATTCGGTGCAGGACGCTGCAAACGCAATGGACCAGGCACTGGACTGGCTCATCGTGCTCGGCAGCCCGGACGATGAGCAGACCCGGCAATTTCACGCTTGGCTGGCGGCCGATCCGTTGAATGCCGAGGCGTTTGCCAAGGCTCAGGCGATCTGGGACGGCCCGCAAGTCGCCTTGTGCGCGCAAAGCCTGGCGGCGAAACCTGCGAAAGTCACCGTCCTCAAGCGTCTGCGTCCGCACTGGAAACCGCTGGCCACTGCTGCGGTGCTGATCCTCGGTTTGTTCAGTTTCAGTAATTTGCCGATGCGCATTCAAGCCGATCATCTGACCGTCGTCGGCGAGCGCCAGCGTCTGCAACTGGAGGACGGCTCGAAAGTCCTGCTCAATACCAATTCAGCGTTTTCCAGCACCATCAATGATCAACAGCGCGTTGCCCGATTGTTTCAAGGCGAGGCGTTTTTCGAAATCGCCAGCGGCCGCAGTCAACCGCTGGAAATCGATGCCGGGCCGGTCACTGCCAGCGTGCGCGATACCGCGTTCGCCGTGCGCTATCTCGATGGTGTCGCGCAGGTCAATGTGCAGCGTGGCGACGTCGATTTGCGCGCCACGCATAACGATGCTCGTGTGCGCCTGACTGCCGGCGAAAGCATTCGCATCGGCCCCAACGGCTTCGACCGCCCAGCCAAACTCGACGCCAACACGGACCTGGCCTGGGTCCAGGGCCGACTGGTGTTCGAGAACTGCCCGTTGAATCAGGTGCTGGCCGAATTGCGCCGCTACTATCCCGGCTGGATCATCAATACCAACGAGCAGTTGGCCGACGTCAACGTCACTGGCAACTACCGGCTCGATCAGCCGCTCGACGTGGTTCGCTCCCTCGCTCACATCACCTCGGCGCAACTGAAAGAATTCCCCGCCGTGGTCATCCTGAACTAAATGAGAATTATTTTTACTCGATAGCCAACGTCAGTACGTCTCGTTATAGCCAATGCAATTGATTCGCATCACGCGAAGCCAATCAGCCCCTATAAAGATTCGTGCGACACGGAGCGCTATCGATGTCCTCTCGCCTTACCCGCCAGACTTCCTCCCCTTCCCGCGTATTGTCGCTGCTGACCGCTGCCATCCTCATGGCCGGCACCGCACCGCTGATGGCTGCCACCGAGACGCCTGCGCGCAACATGGGGGATTACTCGTTCGCCATCAGTCAGCAACCGCTGGTGTCCGCCCTCAATGCCTTCACCGCCGTAACCGGCTGGCAAGTCGGTTTGCCGGCAGAACTGGGTCAGGGCGTGTCGTCGCCGGGCGTGCGCGGCTCGTTGCCCCCGGAAAAAGCCCTCGAGCGTCTGTTGGTGGGGACCAACCTGAGCTTCCGCAAAATCAGCAACAACAACGTCGTGCTGGAAAAGCGCAACGCCAGCGGCACGCTCAATCTGGATCAGGTGACCATCAGCGCCACCCGTCAGGAGCAGTCGGTCAATAGCGTTCCGGCCACTGTCACCGTGCAGACCCGTCAGGATCTGGACCGCAACAACGTCAACACCATCAAGGATCTGGTGCGCTACGAGCCGGGCGTGTCCGTCGGCGGCGCCGGTACACGTGGCGGCATCAGCGGTTACAACATCCGTGGCATCGACGGCGACCGCATCCTCACGCAAGTCGACGGTGTGGAAGTGCCGGACGGTTTCTTCAACGGTCCGTACGCCAAGACCCAGCGCAATTACGTCGACCCGGAAATCGTCAAACGCGTGGAAATCCTCCGTGGCCCGGCCTCGGTGCTGTACGGCAGCAACGCCATCGGCGGCGCCGTCAGCTACTACACCCTCGATGCCGACGACATCATCAAACCCGGCAAAGACGTCGGCGCACGCCTGAAAACCGGTTACAGCTCGGCCGACGAGAGCTGGCTGAAGTCCGCCACCGTCGCCGGTCGTGCCGACCAGTTCGACGGGTTGCTGCATTACAGCCAGCGCGACGGCCACGAAACCGATTCCTACGGCAGCAACAACGGCACGGGTCTCGAGCGCACTGCCGCCAACCCGGAAGACGTCAACGCCTACAACGTGCTGGCCAAGGTCGGCTGGAACTACAACGACGATTCGCGTCTGGGCCTGACCTACGAAAAGTACAAGGATGATCGCGATACCGATCAGAAAAGCGCTTACGGCGGCCCGTACTTTGCCGGCGCCCCAACGATTCCCAACAGCGTACTGCCCGGCGGCATGTACCAGTGGCGCACCGGCAACGACACCATCACCCGTGAGCGTTTCGGCCTCGAACACTCGTTCGCCCTCGACAGCCTGCTGGTCGACAACGTGAAGTGGAGCCTCAACCACCAGATCGCCAAGACTGACCAGAGTACCGAAGAGTTCTACTACCCGATCACCCGTAAAGTGCTGCGTACTCGCGACACGATTTACGAAGAAAAGCAGTGGGTGTTCGACGCACAACTGGACAAGGCGTTTGCCATCGGCGACACCGATCATGTGCTGACCTACGGCACCACCCTCAAGCAACAAAAAGTCACCGGCTCGCGCAGCGGCGACGGCAAATGCCTGGCGGTCGGTCGCGGCTGCACGGCCATTGGCGCGACCAGTGCCGCTGACGTACTGAAAAAGGCTACGGACTTTCCGGACCCGACCATCAACACCTACAGCCTGTTCGCTCAGGATCAGATCAGCTGGAACAACTGGACCTTCCTGCCGGGCCTGCGCTACGACTACACCCAGCTCAAGCCGCACATCACTCAGGAATTTCTCAACACCGTCGCCGCCGATGGCCAAGGCACCGTCAGCGACGAGAACAAGACCTGGCATAAAGTCTCGCCAAAATTCGGCCTGACCTACGCCCTGACCGAGAACTACACCTGGTACGGTCAGTACGCCGAAGGCTTCCGCACCCCGACCGCGAAAGCCCTGTACGGCCGTTTCGAAAACACCACCACCGGCTACAACGTCGCGCCCAATCCGGACCTGGAACCGGAAAAAAGCAAAAGTTATGAGACCGGTCTGCGCGGCAACTTCGAACAAGGTTCGTTCGACGTGGCGGTGTTCTATAACAAGTACCGCGACTTCATCAACGAAGACGCCGTTACCCCTGGCTACGACGAGCTGACCTTCCAGTCGAGCAACATCAAACACGCCACCATCAAGGGGGCGGAAGTCAAAGGTCGTCTGAATCTGGATGCGTTCGGCGCGCCGCAAGGCCTCTACACCCAAGGCTCGATTGCCTACGCCTACGGTCGCAACAATGACACCGGCGAGCCACTCAACAGCGTCAACCCGCTGACCGGCGTGTTCGGTCTGGGTTACGACCAGGACAACTACGGCGGCCTGCTGAGCTGGACCGTGGTAAAGAAAAAAGATCGCGTCGACGACAGCAACTTCAAGTCGCCGGACGGCGTCAGCAGCCAGTTCAAAACCCCGGGCTTCGGCATTCTTGATCTGGCCGGCTATTACAAAGTCACCGACGACGTCACCGTCAGCGGCGGCATCTACAACCTGACCGACAAGAAATACTGGCTGTGGGATGACGTGCGCGGTTACGACAGCGTCGGCGAGGCTTCGGTGACGCAACCGGCCAACCTCGATCGCCTGACCCAACCGGGCCGCAACTTCGCGATCAACCTGATCTGGGACATCTGATCCGGCCAACCTCACCGCGCGTGTTCAGGCACCGCGCCGTGAGGTTTTTTTACGCTTGCACGTCGCTTTGTTCGTCTCGTTATCAAGCGCCTCTTTTATCAAGGACATGTCATGACCACTTCGGAAAAAGCCCTGCGTTCACAACGTCTGAACCAGATCACCCACGAGCCGCACAGCAAACTCGATGCACTGGTGAAGGCGCACGCGCCGTTCGAGACCCGCGCCAACTTCGCCCGTTTCGTCGTCGCGCAGTACCTGTTCCAGTCGGAACTGGTCGACCTGTACAACGACGCCGAACTGACCGCCATTGTCCCTGACCTGCCAGCGCGTTGCCGCGCCGAAGCGGCCAAAGCTGACCTGGCTGATCTGCACACCGAAGTGCCGGCACCGGTCGCAGGCGCCGTGACAAACCCGAGCAAGGCCCGTGCCCTGGGCTGGATCTTTGTTTCCGAAGGTTCCAAGCTCGGTGCGGCGTTCCTGATCAAACGCGCGGTGGCGCTGGAGCTGAGCGAAACCTTCGGTGCCCGTCACCTCGGCGAGCCTGAAGGTGGCCGTGCCGAAGGCTGGAAAAGCTTCGTGCGCACTCTCGATTCGCTGCAGTTCAGCGCTGAAGAAGAGGCTGAGGTGGAGCAAGGCGCGATCGATGCGTTCAACCGCTTCACCGTGTTGCTGGAACAGGCTTACGCCACAGAAGCCGAACCGGCCTGATTCCCGACACACCACAAAACCCTGTGGGAGCTGGCTTGCCAGCGATGGCGGCGGTTCAGACAACATATATGTCGACTGATACACCGCTATCGCTGGCAAGCCAGCTCCCACAGGGATCTTCGCAAGTCTGTAGAATCCCCATCTCGCCTCAAAGCAATCCCGAGCCCATGCCGCAACCCGCCTCCTCGAAACTCGCCCGCGTGCTGTTCGGCCTCTTGGCCTACGTCAGCCTCGGCATCGGCCTGATCGCCATTGTCGTGCCCGGCCTGCCGACCACCGAGTTCATCCTCCTCGCCGCCTGGGCCGCGACCCGCAGCTCGCCGCGCCTGAGTGCCTGGCTGGAAAACCATCGCCTGTTCGGGCCGATCCTCAGCAACTGGCGCAACGGCAAGATCATCGCGCGTAAGGCCAAGGTCAGCGCCACGGTGAGCATGTTGCTCTGCGCCACGTTGATGCTGGTGATGCTCGATCACGGCTGGCCGATCTATCTGGCGATTGCCGGGATGAGCCTGGGCAATCTGTGGATCTGGTCGCGTCCTGAATCCCTGCCAAAACCTCTTTGATCAGCCACCGAAAGTTTGCCGATGACCGGTCACGCACCGTTCACAGTCTTGAAACATCCCTGTAATTTTCCCCTTTTTCAGCACTTTCCCCTGCGCAAACGTTTAGCGCTGACCGTTCGTCGGCAGCCGCCTCATGCGCTCTCGTTCCACGCCGATGAGCATTGAATGGCGCTGAATGGATTTGGCGAACCGGATAGTTCATGTCCGCCTGCCACCCGTTTATTCATTCGCGAGATCGCCCCATGTTCGACTCTCTGTCCATTCGCCTGAAAATCGTCCTGCTCTCCGGCCTGTGCCTGCTCGGTGTGGTCGCGCTGATCGTCGGCATGAACATCTACCAGACCAACCAGAACGACGAACTGGTCAGCAACTCCAGCAACAAGCTGCTCACCGCCAGCGTGCAGAACCTGTTGCAAGCCAAAGCCGCCGAGCAAGCCGTGCGGGTGCAGAAAACCTTCGGCGAAAGCCTGACGGTGATCACGGCCGTGGCTGACCAGATCAAGGACCTGCGCGTCATGGCCGCCAAGCGTTCGCTGGATGCTGGCGCCTTGCGTGAAGAGTTGAACCTGAGCCTGAAAACCGCATTCGAGCGTAACGACAAAGTGCTCGGCATCTGGCTCGCCTTCGAACCGAACGCTCTCGACGGCAAGGACAGCGAGTTCGCCAACGACGCCGCCCGCCAGTCCAACGAAGCCGGGCGCTTCGCCACCTATTGGAGCCGCGCAGCCGGCGCCTCACTGAACACGATCATGGTCGAAGACGACCTGACCAAAACCACCCTCAGCGTCAGCGGCACGCCCTACAACAGTTGGTACACCTGCCCTCGCGATGCCAAGCGCACCTGCCTGCTCGACCCGTATGCCGACACCGTCGGTGGCAAGGAAATGCTCATGACGACCATTTCCGTGCCGTTGATCGTCGACGGCAAAGCTATCGGCGTGGTCGGTGTCGACATCGCCCTCGACGCCCTGCAAGCAGCCGCCGTGGACTCCCAGCGCAGCCTGTTCAACAACGCCGGGCACATGCTGATCGTCTCCGGCAGCGGTGTGCTCGCTGCCGACAGTTCTGACGCGAGCAAGGTCGGCAAGAAGATCGGCGACACCCTCGGTGCCGATGGCCAGGATGTGCTGCAACTGCTGACCTCCGGCACCCCGAAGATTCTCGAACAGGGCGAGCTGATTCGTGCGGTGTACCCGGTTGACCCGATTGGCAATTCGCGTGCCTGGGGCGTGGTCATCGATCTGCCGAAACAAGTGCTGCTGGCCGACTCGGTCAAGCTGCAAGCGGTACTCGACGATGCGCAGGAAACCGGTGTGATCACCGCGCTGCTGGTCGCCGTGGTTGCCGGTCTGGTTGGCCTGCTGCTGATCTGGCTGACCGCGTCCGGCGTTACTCGCCCGATCAATAGCGTCGCCGAGATGCTGAAAAATATTGCCAGCGGCGAAGGCGATCTGACCCAGCGCCTGAACTACAGCAAAAAGGATGAACTGGGCGAACTGGTGAACTGGTTCAACCGCTTCCTCGACAAGCTGCAACCGACTATCGCGCAGATCAAGCAGAGCATCACCGAAGCACGCGGCACTGCTGACCAGTCTTCGGAAATCGCCCGCCAGACCAGCGAAGGCATGCAGGTGCAGTTCCGCGAAATCGACCAGGTCGCCACCGCCTCCAACGAAATGAGCGCCACCGCACACGACGTCGCCAACAGCGCATCGAACGCTGCCAATGCCGCGAAAGGTGCCGACCAGTCAGCCAAGGACGGCATGTCGATCATTGAACGCAGCACCCGCGATATCAATCAACTGGCCGAGGAAGTCAGCAAAGCGGTGACCGAGGTTGAAGCGCTGGCAGTCAACAGCGAGCAGATCGGCTCGGTGCTGGAAGTGATCCGCAGCATCGCCGAACAAACCAACCTGCTGGCCCTCAACGCCGCCATCGAAGCGGCCCGCGCCGGTGAGAGCGGCCGTGGTTTTGCCGTGGTCGCCGACGAAGTACGCAACCTCGCCAAGCGCACGCAGGATTCGGTGGAAGAAATTCGCGTGGTGATCGAACGGATTCAGACCGGCACCCGTGGCGTGGTCGCGACCATGCATTCGAGCCAGACCCAGGCGCACAACAACGCCGGGCAGATTCGTCAGGCCGTCGATGCACTGGGCAAGATCAGCGATGCGGTGACGGTGATCAGCGACATGAACTTGCAGATTGCCAGCGCAGCCGAACAGCAAAGTGCGGTGGCTGAAGAAGTGAATCGCAACGTGTCGGCGATCCGTACCGTCACCGAGACGCTGACCGGGCAAGCCACCGAATCAGCGGCGATCAGCAGCCAGCTCAATGCTTTGGCCAGTCAGCAGATGAAATTGATGGATCAGTTCCGGGTCTGACGCGTCATTCAATCCACCACAAAAACGTGTGGGAGCTGGCTTGCCAGCGATGGCGGCACATCAGTTAGTACATTGTTGACTGACACTCCGCTATCGCTGGCAAGCCAGCTCCCACAGGGTCAAGTTGCAACCCTGCAATCGGGGATTTCATCTGACTCGGGATTGTTTTGCACTATCATCGCCCTCTCGCTCCGGAGGGCCTTCGATGACTGATTTACTCACGTCCATTCAAGCCGCACTCGGCTTGCCGCATACGCCGATCCCGTTCACCGACCGTGGCGCCCTGCCCTCGGCGTTCGCCGTCACCGAGCTTGCCTGCGCCAGCATCGCCGCTGCCGGTCAGGCCGTCAGCGAATTGCTCCGGCAGCAAACCGGCCAGCGACCTGCCGTTGAAGTCGATCGTCGATTGGCCTCGTCCTGGTTCGCCACGTCGATCCGACCGATTGGCTGGCAAGTCCCGCCACTGTGGGATCCAGTCGCTGGCGATTATCAGACCCGCGACGGCTGGATCCGCCTGCACACCAACGCCCCGCATCACCGCGCCGCCGCTGAACGCGTGCTCGGTGCCTGCGCCGACCGGGCCGCGATGGCGGCAAAAGTCGCGCGATGGGCGAGTACAGATCTGGAGCAAGCGGTGGTCGAAGCCAAGGGTTGCGCCGCAGAGATGCGCAACTGGGCGCAGTGGCAGAAGCATCCGCAGGGGCAGGCAGTGAATGCCGAACCGCTGGTGCATTTCCTCGATTCGCAAGATGAACGCAACCAAACCTGGCAAGGCTCGGTGGCGCAACCGTTGGCCGGGATCAAGGTATTGGATTTGACGCGCGTGCTCGCAGGCCCCACCGCCAGCCGTTTTCTCGCCGGCCTTGGCGCCGATGTATTGCGCATCGACTCACCGACCTGGAACGAGCCCGGTGTCGTCCCGGAAATGACCCTCGGCAAACGCTGCGCACGTCTTGATCTGCATGACCCGGCGGATCGCTCGGTGTTTGAAGGTTTGCTGAAAGACGCCGACATTCTGCTGCACGGTTACCGCGCCGATGCACTGGAGAATCTCGGTTTCGGCGTTGAGCGCCGTCGTCAGCTCGCACCCGGCCTGATTGATGCGGCCCTCAACGCCTACGGGTGGAGCGGTCCATGGCAGAACCGCCGGGGTTTCGACAGTCTGGTGCAGATGAGCAGCGGCATCGCCGAGGCCGGGATGCGCGGGAAGCAGACCGATAAGCCGACGCCGTTGCCGGTGCAGGCGCTGGATCATGCGACCGGGTATTTGATGGCGGCGAGTGCGCTCCGACTGTTGACCGAGCGTTTGAACACGCGTCGCGGTGGATCGGCGCGGTTGTCACTGGCACGCACGGCGAAACTGTTGATCGAGCATGGATCCGGGATAACTGAAGCGCTGCGCGCCGAGGATGAACAGGATCAAGGTTTGCTGGTGGAGCAGACCCCATGGGGCCCGGCGCATCGCTTGCAGGTGCCGGTGAAGATCAGCGGCACACCGATCCAGTGGGCGTTGCCGGCTACAGAACTGGGTTCACATCACCCCCGGTGGTGAATCCAGAATCGCTATCGCGAGCAGGCTCACTCCTACATTCAACCGTGTTCCATCAGTAGAAATGCGGTCAACTGTAGGAGTGAGCCTGCTCGCGATGAGGCCTCAATTGACCAAGCAACATCGGATCAGTCTGCTCTGCTCAAAGATGTCCACAAAAGCTGCGCCGCATACCCTCGAAAAGGTCGCCAGGCCTCGGTCCGCAACGACAATTCCGGCGCTGTCGGCCGCTCACCTTCCAGCACCTCCAACGCCCGCATCAACCCGACATCCCCGCTCGGAAAGCCATCCAGATCGCGCAACTGCCGCAACGCAATGTACTGCGCCGTCCACTCGCCAACCCCGTGCAACGCCAACAACCGCGCCGCCGGATCAGGAAAATCCAGCTCCACCTCTAGCGCATCTCCCGCGCCGTTCCAGATCGAAACCGATCCATGCAACCCTTTCAACCCGATGCTGCGCGAGTACACGCCATCCACCACGGTCTCCATCCCGACCACCGCCCGCGCCGCGAGAAACCCCAACATCGCCTCCCAGTCATACGGCGGCGCATACGCAAGCGACAACCTCACAACGACAGCACACCACTGTACAAGCCATACGCCGCCAGCCCCGCACCGATGACCACGCAGGTGAAAATGCCTTTCTCGACATGGGTAAACAACGGCTCACCCTGTTCATGTTTAGCCTTGGCAAACAGGATCACCCCCGGCGCATAGAGCAACGCCGACAGCAGCAGATACTTCACCCCGCCGGCATACAACAACCACACCGCGTAACCGAGGGCAATGCCGCCGATCAGCAGATCCTTGGTGCGTTCGGCCGAGGCGTGTTCATAGGTTTCGCCGCGCCCGCTGAGCAGCACCGCATACGCCGCCGACCACAGGTACGGCACCAGAATCATCGACGACGCCAGGTAAATCAGGCTGGTGTAAGTGCCCGCCGAAAACAGCGTGATCAACAGGAAAATCTGGATCATCGCGTTGGTCAGCCACAGGGCGTTGACCGGCACATGGTTCTTGTTTTCCTTTTTCAGGAACGCCGGCATGGTTTTGTCCTTCGCCGTGGCGAAGAGAATTTCCGCGCAGAGCAATGCCCACGACAACAACGCACCGAGCAGTGAAATCGCCAGACCGATGCTGATCAAAAGCGCGCCCCACGGCCCGACAATGTGTTCGAGTACCGCCGCCAGCGACGGGTTCTGCAAATTCGCCAGTTCCGGCTGGCTCATGATCCCCAACGACAACACATTGACCAGCACCAGCAGCGCCAGCACGCCGATAAAACCAATCACCGTGGCGCGACCGACGTCGCTGCGCTTTTCCGCCCGCGCCGAGTACACGCTGGCGCCTTCGATGCCGATGAACACGAACACCGTAACCAGCATCATGTTGCGCACCTGATCCATCACCCCGCCGAAATTCGGGTTGCTGGTGCCCCAGATATCGCGGGTAAAAATGTCAGCCTTGAAGGCGACGGCAGCGATGACGATGAACATGATCAGCGGCACCACTTTGGCCACCGTGGTCAGTTGATTGATCAGCGCCGCTTCCTTGATCCCGCGCATCACCAGAAAATGCACGGCCCACAGCAGCACCGACGCGCAGCCGATGGCGATTGGCGTATTGCCTTGCCCGAACACCGGAAAGAAGTAACCGAGGGTGCTGAACAGCAGCACGAAATAGCCGACATTGCCCAGCCAGGCACTGATCCAGTAACCCCAGGCGGACGAGAAACCCATGTAGTCGCCAAACCCGGCCTTGGCGTAAGCGTAGACACCCGAGTCCAGCTCCGGCTTGCGGTTGGCCAGCGTCTGAAACACGAACGCCAGGGTCAGCATGCCAATCGCAGTGATCCCCCATCCGATCAGAATCGCCCCGGCATCGGCGCGCGCCGCCATGTTCTGCGGCAGCGAAAAAATCCCTCCGCCAATCATCGAACCCACCACCAGGGCGATCAAGGCGCCTAATCGCAGCTTTTGCGTCGGTTGCGACATTTCAGTTTCCCTTTGAAGTGTGGTGAGCATGCATTTGTAACAACTATTAACTAAACGGATAAAGGTAGATGACGTTTATCAGGTAACGCCAATTAACGCCTGTTTATATATAGCGGATGACGCTAACGCCTAGCACGCTCAGACAGTTTTGTGCGCTGATCCTGATAAATCAATTCTGTACTGAAAACAGAGGCTGAAAATTTGCCAAACGCTGAAAAAGAACTAGCGTGATAATTCAAAAGTAATAATAGCCATTCCCAAAGATGTAGCCACAACGCCTCTAGGACGGGCCTTGCGGGCAGGATATTTATGCCTTCAGCCGAAGCCTAAGTCATTCATTAACAATGGAATGTGACCATGCACTGATCTAAGTCAGCTGTTTGAACAGACAACAGAACTACGCTGTGATCTCTTCTCTCCTGCAATGGAGTCATGCAATGTCTGAAGCTCCCGGAAAACTACGACTCGGTGCACTGGTTGCGTTGGTAGTCGGTTCAATGATCGGTGGCGGGATATTCTCTTTGCCACAAAACATGGCCGCCAGCGCCGACGTCGGCGCGGTACTGATCGGTTGGGCCATCACCGCTGTCGGCATGCTCACCCTCGCTTTTGTCTTTCAAACCCTGGCCAATCGAAAGCCTGACCTGGACGGCGGTGTCTACGCCTATGCCAAGGCCGGTTTTGGCGATTACATGGGTTTCTCGTCCGCCTGGGGTTACTGGATCAGTGCCTGGCTGGGCAACGTCGGTTACTTCGTTCTGCTGTTCAGTACCCTCGGCTACTTCTTCCCGATTTTCGGTGAGGGCAATACTGTCGCGGCCGTGATTGGCGCCTCGGTGCTGCTGTGGGCCGTGCACTTTCTGGTGCTGCGCGGGATCAAGGAAGCGGCGTTCATCAACCTGGTGACCACGGTCGCCAAGGTCGTGCCGCTGCTGCTGTTTGTGCTGATCGCGGTGTTCGCTTTCAAACTGGACATCTTCACCGCCGACATCTGGGGCATCAAAAATCCGGATCTGGGCAGTGTGATGAACCAGGTGCGCAACATGATGCTGGTCACCGTCTGGGTGTTCATCGGCATCGAGGGCGCGAGCATCTTCTCGGCCCGCGCGGAAAAACGCTCGGACGTTGGTAAAGCCACCGTGATCGGTTTCATCACCGTGCTGCTGTTCCTGGTGCTGGTCAACGTGCTGTCGCTGGGCATCATGACTCAGCCGGAACTGGCGAAACTGCAGAACCCGTCGATGGCCGCCGTGCTTGAGCATGTGGTCGGTCACTGGGGCGCGGTGCTGATCAGTGTCGGTCTGATCATCTCGTTGTTGGGTGCGCTGCTGTCGTGGGTGCTGCTGTGTGCGGAGATCATGTTCGCCGCCGCCAAAGACCACACCATGCCGGAGTTTCTGCGCAAGGAAAACGCCAACCACGTACCGGTCAACGCCCTGTGGCTGACCAACGCGATGGTGCAGATTTTCCTGATCATCACGCTGTTCTCGGCCAGTACTTACCTGTCGCTGATCTACCTCGCCACCTCGATGATTCTGGTGCCGTACCTGTGGTCGGCGGCCTACGCCCTGCTGCTGGCGGTGCGCGGCGAAAGCTACGAAGGCTTTGCGGCCGAACGGCGCAAGGATCTGATTATCGGCGGCATCGCGCTGATCTACGCGGTGTGGCTGCTGTATGCCGGCGGGGTCAAGTATCTGCTGCTCTCGGCCCTGCTCTACGCACCTGGCGCGATCCTGTTCGCCAAAGCCAAGCTGGAACTCAAACAACCGATTTTCACTAACGTCGAGAAGCTGATTTTCGCCGCAGTGGTCGTGGGCGCCCTGGTGGCTGCCTACGGTCTCTACGACGGCTTCCTGACTCTGTAATCCCTGATTGATTTGTTATCTGGAGGATCTGAAATGACCACGGAAAAAGTTAAGTACGGCGTACATTCCGAAGCCGGCAAACTGCGCAAAGTCATGGTGTGCTCCCCAGGTCTGGCCCATCAGCGGCTGACCCCGAACAACTGCGACGAGCTGCTGTTCGATGACGTGCTCTGGGTGGCCCAGGCCAAGCGCGACCACTTCGACTTCGTCACCAAGATGCGCGAGCGCGGCATCGATGTGCTGGAAATGCACAACCTGCTGACCGACATCGTCGCCATCCCTGAGGCGCTGGACTGGATTCTCGAGCGCAAGGTCACCGCCGACTCGGTGGGCCTGGGCCTGATCAACGAAGTCAAATCCTGGCTGAAAAGCCTTGAGCCACGGCACATCGCCGAATTCCTGATTGGCGGCGTCTCCGCCGATGATCTGCCGGACAGCTTCGGTGGCAAGACCATCCAGATGTTCCGCGACTTCCTCGGCCACTCCAGCTTCATTCTGCCGCCGCTGCCGAACACTCAGTTCACCCGTGACACCACCTGCTGGATCTACGGTGGCGTGACGCTGAACCCGATGTACTGGCCAGCGCGTCGTCAGGAAACTCTGCTGACCACCGCTATCTACAAATTCCACCCGCAGTTCACCAACGCCGAATTTGAAATCTGGTACGGCGACCCGGACAAGGATCACGGCAGCTCCACCCTTGAGGGCGGCGACGTCATGCCAATCGGCAACGGCGTGGTGTTGATCGGCATGGGCGAACGCTCATCGCGTCAGGCCATCGGCCAACTGGCGTTGAACCTGTTCAAGAACAAAGCCGTGGAAAAAGTCATCGTTGCCGGCCTGCCGAAATCCCGCGCGGCGATGCACCTCGACACCGTGTTCAGCTTCTGCGACCGCGACCTGGTGACGATTTTCCCGGAAGTGGTCAACCAGATCGTCGCCTTCACCCTGCGCCCTGACGAAAGCAAACAGGGCGGCATCGACATCCGCCGCGAAGAAGGCACCTTCCTCGACACCGTGGCCAAAGCCCTCAACCTGCCGAAACTGCGAGTGGTGGAAACCGGCGGCAACAGCTTCGCCGCCGAACGCGAGCAATGGGACGACGGCAACAACGTGGTGGCCGTGGAACCGGGTGTGGTCATCGGCTACGACCGCAACACCTACACCAACACCCTGCTGCGCAAAGCAGGAGTGGAAGTCATCACCATTAGCGCCGGTGAACTGGGCCGAGGCCGTGGCGGTGGCCACTGCATGACCTGCCCGATCATCCGCGACCCTATCGATTACTAAACCTCTGAGCCCTGGCCGGCACTTACAACGTGCGGCCAGGGGGATAACCGACACCGAAGGAGATCCATCATGGCTTTTAACATTCACAACCGTAACCTGCTCAGCCTGGAACACCACACCCCACGTGAGCTGCGTTACCTGCTCGACCTGTCCCGCGACCTCAAACGCGCCAAATACACTGGCACCGAGCAGCAACACCTGAAGGGCAACAACATCGCCCTGATCTTCGAAAAAACCTCGACCCGCACCCGTTGCGCGTTCGAAGTGGCGGCGTATGACCAAGGCGCCAACGTCACCTACATCGACCCGAACTCGTCGCAGATCGGCCACAAAGAAAGCATGAAAGACACCGCCCGCGTGCTCGGTCGCATGTACGACGCTATCGAGTACCGTGGCTTCAAACAGGAAATTGTCGAAGAGCTGGCCAAGTTCGCCGGCGTACCAGTGTTCAACGGTCTGACCGATGAATATCACCCGACGCAAATGATCGCCGACGTGCTGACCATGCGTGAACACGCCGACAAGCCGATCCATGAAATCAGCTACGCCTACCTCGGCGATGCGCGCAACAACATGGGCAACTCGTTGCTGCTGGTCGGCGCCAAACTCGGCATGGACGTGCGCATCTGCGCGCCGAAAGCGCTGTGGCCACTGGATGATCTGGTCGAGCGTTGCCACAAATATGCCGAAGAAAGCGGCGCACGCATCACCCTGACCGAAGACCCGAAAGCGGCGGTCAAAGGCGTCGACTTCATCCACACCGACGTTTGGGTGTCGATGGGCGAGCCGGTTGAAGCGTGGGCCGAGCGTATCCAGCAACTGCTGCCGTACCAGGTCAACGCCGAGCTGATGAAAGCCTCCGGCAACCCGCGCACCAAGTTCATGCACTGCCTGCCGGCGTTCCACAACAGCGATACCAAAGTCGGCAAGCAAATCGCCGAACAGTATCCGCACCTGAAAAACGGCATCGAAGTGACCGACGACGTGTTCGAGTCCCCAGCCTGCATCGCCTTCGAGCAAGCGGAAAACCGCATGCACACGATCAAGGCGATTCTGGTCTCGACCCTGGCTGATCTGTAACCACTGCTTATCCATGATCGTTCCCACGCTCCCGCGTGGGAATGCATCCCGTGACGCTCTGCGTCACAGCGGACGCGGAGCGTCCGTGGCGGCATTCCCACGCAGAGCGTGGGAACGATCACTACGAAAAGGACATGCACCATGCGTATCGTCGTAGCTCTGGGCGGTAACGCCCTGCTCCGCCGTGGTGAACCGATGACCGCTGACAATCAGCGCGCCAACATCCGCATCGCCACCGAGCAAATCGCCAAGATCCATCCCGGCAACCAACTGGTCATCGCCCACGGCAATGGCCCGCAAGTCGGCCTGCTGTCGCTGCAAGCGGCGGCCTACACGTCCGTCACCCCTTACCCGCTGGACGTGCTCGGTGCCGAAACCGAAGGCATGATCGGTTACATCATCGAACAGGAATTGGGCAACCTGCTCGACTTCGAAGTGCCGTTCGCCACCCTGCTCACTCAGGTCGAAGTAGACGCCAAAGATCCGGCCTTCCAAAACCCGACCAAACCCATCGGCCCGGTCTACGACAAGGCCGAAGCAGAAAAACTCGCCGCTGAAAAAGGCTGGGCGATTGCCCCGGACGGCGACAAGTTCCGCCGCGTGGTCGCCAGCCCACGACCAAAACGCATCTTCGAAATCCGCCCGATCAAGTGGCTGCTGGACAAGGGCAGCATCGTGATTTGCGCCGGTGGCGGCGGGATTCCGACCATGTACGACGAGAACCGTAATCTCAAGGGTATCGAGGCGGTGATCGACAAGGACCTGTGCTCGTCGCTGCTCGCCGAGCAACTGGAAGCCGACCTGCTGGTGATCGCCACGGACGTCAACGCGGCGTTCATCGATTACGGCAAACCGACGCAGAAAGCCATTGCCGAAGCGCACCCGGATGAACTCGAACGCCTCGGCTTCGCCGCCGGTTCCATGGGGCCGAAGGTGCAGGCCGCCTGCGAATTCGCCCGCCATACTGGCAAGGTTGCGGTGATCGGTTCGCTGGCGGACATTGAAGCCATCGTCCAGGGCACTGCCGGTACGCGTGTGACCACCGCGAAGCCGGGCATCACTTACCGATAATTAGAAACTCCGGGGGCAGACCGAGGGTCTGCCCTTCTCCCATGCCTTGAAAGGAGAAAACCATGGCCCAGTTTGAACCCGGTCATTTGCACATCGAGCGACATGCGTTGACCGACGATGACGTCAATTACAACGTGCATCTCGACTATGAAGTGTTCACCGATCCGCAGAAAGGCAAAGGGATACAGTTCACGCTGCATGGCAGCATGCAGGGCAAGGACATGAAGGAAGTGTTTTTCCTGCCCAAGGAAGAGGCTTACAACTTCGCCCGCGACGTGACCCGCATCGCCGAGAAGTACGGGATTCCCAAGGCTCACAGCCAGATCGGTTCGGTGCACAAGCATTACGATTTGATGTTTGAAGACATTCGGCAGAAGTTGAATATGCAATCCGGGGATCCGGTCAATCCCGAGCATTTCGAGTAAACCGCAAAAGCCCCTCACCCTAGCCCTCTCCCGGAGGGAGAGGGGACTGATCGGGGGATGCTTCAGAGTTACGCCGACTTGATCCTGCATCACTGAATCCATAATCGCCTCGATTTTTCAGGTCGACGTGTAGCGCCAGACACCTCGCTCGGCCCCCTCTCCCTCCGGGAGAGGGCTGGGGTGAGGGTGCTTTTGCTTTCACCTCTCTCCAAGCCCAAGGCATACTTGCCACCCTCCGCTCTGCAGATCACTGAATCGCCCCATGCGTATCCACGTCAGCTTCATCGACCGCGTCGGCATCACCCAGGAAGTCCTGGCTATCCTCGGTGGGCGCAACCTCAATCTGGATGCGGTGGAGATGATCCCGCCGAACGTCTACATCGACGCGCCGACCCTGAGCCCGCAAGTGCTCGAAGAACTGAAAGATGCCCTGTTCCGTGTGCTCGGCGTTGTAGCAGTGACGGTGGTCGACATCCTCCCCGGCCAGCGTCGGCACTTGCAGCTCGACGCGTTACTGGCGGCGATGACCGACCCGGTGTTGGCCCTCGACAGCGCCGGCAAAGTGTTGCTGGCCAACCCGGCGTTGATCGCGCTTTACGGTCGCGAGCCGGCGGGTGAAAGCGTCGCTGAACTGTTCAACGATCCGGCCCTGCTCGACACCTTGCTCGAACACGGCTTCCGTTTGCCGCTGCGCGAAATCACCGTCAACGGTCAGACCTTGTTGCTCGACGCCACGCCGATCACCGACGCTGGCGCGCTATTGACCTTGTATCAACCGAACCGCATCGGCGAACAACTCTCGGCACTGCACCACGACCATGCCGAAGGCTTCGATGCACTGCTTGGCGAATCCCCGGCGATCCGCACCCTCAAGGCCCGCGCGCAGCGTGTAGCAGCCCTCGATGCACCGCTGCTGATTCAAGGCGAAACCGGCACCGGTAAAGAACTGGTTGCCCGTGCCTGCCACGCGATCAGCACTCGGCACAGTGCACCGTTTCTCGCCCTGAACTGCGCCGCGCTGCCGGAGAACCTCGCCGAAAGCGAACTGTTCGGCTACGCCCCCGGCGCCTTCACGGGAGCAGCGCGCGGCGGCAAACCGGGGCTGATGGAACTGGCCAACCAGGGCACGGTGTTTCTCGATGAGATCGGCGAGATGTCGCCGTATTTGCAGGCCAAGTTGCTGCGTTTCTTGAACGACGGCAGCTTCCGCCGCGTCGGCGGTGATCGCGAAGTGAAGGTCAACGTGCGCATCCTCAGCGCGACCCACCGCGATCTGGAAAAAATGGTCAGCGAAGGCTTGTTCCGCGAAGACCTGTTCTATCGCCTCAACGTGCTCAACGTTGAAGTTCCGCCACTGCGTGAACGCGGGCAGGACATTCTGCTGTTGGCACGCTATTTCATGCAGCAGGCTTGCGCGCAGATTCAGCGCCCGGTCTGCCGCCTCGCACCGGGGACTTATCCGGCGCTGCTCGGCAACCGCTGGCCGGGCAACGTACGGCAATTGCAGAACGTGATCTTCCGCGCGGCGGCGATTTGCGAGAGCAGTCTGGTCGATATCGGCGATCTCGATATTGCCGGCACCTCCGTCGCACGGCAGACCGACAGCGACGTCGACAGCCTCGAACAAGCGGTCGAAGCCTTCGAGCGATCGCTGCTGGAAAAACTCTACGTCAGCTACCCCTCGACCCGCCAACTGGCCAGCCGCCTGCAGACTTCGCACACCGCGATCGCCCATCGCCTGCGCAAGTACGGCATTCCCAACAAACCCTGAACACACCGCAAATCCCCTGTAGGAGTGAGCCTGCTCGCGATAGCGGTCTGACATTCAACATTTGCGACGTCTGACACACCGCTATCGCGAGCAGGCTCACTCCTACATTTATTTGTGGCGGATTCAAAATCTGCTCGAAAACGACCTCCACCTGTACTGAAAGCGCTACAGCGGAACGATACCGCTACACCCTCCTCCGGTCACCGCTGTGCAAGGCTTTGATCCCGTTCAGCTTTTATCCTCGCTCCATGCTGTAGCGATTTCGCTACAGAGATGCCTGCCTTCTCGACTTCATAAATATCCAAGCTATTGATTTATAAAGATAAATTAACCTTGGCCGCGTTCTTGCTAATCAACCCCTCATAAAAGAAGGGCTTCCCTGCCCAAGCCTTCCACCGCGTCCACCAGACGAGTCTGGCCCCCTGAGGAGTTTCCATGAGCGAGTTGCGTTTTACTGAAGATCACGAATGGCTGCGCACCGAAGCTGACGGCAGCGTTACTGTCGGCATCACCGCTTTCGCGCAGAACGCCCTGGGCGACGTGGTGTTCGTGCAACTGCCTGAGCTGCAGGCTTACGAAAAAGGCGCAGAAGCCGCCACCGTGGAATCGGTAAAAGCCGCCAGCGGCGTGTACATGCCCCTCGACGGCGAAGTGCTGGCCGTCAACCCGGCGCTGGAAGATGCCCCGGAACTGGTCAACGAAGATCCGCTGGGCGAAGGCTGGTTCTTCCGCTTCCAGCCAAGCGACGCCGCCGCTGTCGGCAAATTGCTCGATCAGGACGCGTACGACCGTCTGATCAAAGCCCAAGCCGAAGCCTGAGGAATACCGACATGAGCCAAATCAACCTCGGCACCGCCAACGAATTCATCGCCCGTCACATCGGCCCGCGCGCCGGTGACGAGCAAGCCATGCTCAACAGCCTCGGCTTCGATTCCCTCGAAGCCCTGAGCGCCAGCGTCATCCCGGAAAGCATCAAGGGCACCAGCGTGCTCGGCCTGGATGACGGCCTCAGCGAAGCCGATGCCCTGGCGATGATCAAATCCATCGCCGGCAAAAATCAGCTGTTCAAGACCTACATCGGCCAGGGCTACTACAACTGCCACACGCCGTCGCCGATCCTGCGCAACCTGCTGGAAAACCCGGCCTGGTACACCGCTTACACCCCGTATCAGCCAGAAATTTCCCAGGGCCGTCTCGAAGCGCTGCTGAACTTCCAGACCCTGATCAGCGACCTCACCGGCCTGCCGATCGCCAACGCATCCTTGCTCGACGAAGCCACCGCCGCTGCCGAAGCCATGACCTTCTGCAAACGCCTGAGCAAGAACAAGGGCAGCCACCAATTCTTCGCCTCGATCCACAGCCACCCGCAAACCCTCGACGTGCTGCGCACCCGTGCCGAGCCGCTGGGCATTGACGTGGTCGTCGGCGACGAGCGTGAACTTACCGACGTGACGCCGTTCTTCGGCGCGCTGCTGCAATACCCGGCAGCGAACGGTGACGTGTTCGACTACCGCGAACTGACCGAACGCTTCCACGCCGCCAACGCCTTGGTCGCCGTCGCCGCTGACCTGCTGGCCCTGACCTTGCTGACCGCGCCGGGCGAGTTCGGTGCGGACGTCGCCATCGGTTCGGCACAACGCTTCGGCGTGCCGCTGGGCTTCGGTGGCCCGCACGCCGCTTACTTCTCCACCAAAGATGCGTTCAAGCGCGACATGCCGGGCCGTCTGGTCGGCGTGTCGGTTGACCGTTTCGGCAAGCCGGCCCTGCGTCTGGCGATGCAGACCCGCGAGCAACACATCCGCCGCGAGAAGGCCACGTCGAACATCTGCACCGCGCAGGTGCTGCTGGCCAACATCGCCAGCATGTACGCCGTCTACCACGGCCCGAAAGGCCTGACGCAGATCGCCAACCGCGTGCATCACCTGACCGCGATTCTGGCCAAGGGCCTGACCGCGCTGGGCGCTAGCGTCGAACAAGCCAGCTTCTTCGACACCCTGACCGTGGCCACCGGCGCGCAAACTGCCGCGCTGCACGACAAGGCGCACGCTGCGCAGATCAACCTGCGCGTGATCGACGCTCAGCGCCTGGGCCTGTCGGTCGATGAAACCACCACCCAGGCGGACATCGAAACCCTGTGGGGCCTGTTCGCCGACGGCAAGACCCTGCCGGACTTCGCCGCCCTCGCCGCTTCGGTTCAAAGCACTATCCCTGCTTCGCTGGTACGCCAGTCGCCAATCCTCAGCCACCCGGTGTTCAACCGTTATCACTCGGAAACCGAGCTGATGCGCTACCTGCGCAAACTGGCCGACAAGGATCTGGCGCTGGATCGCACCATGATCCCGCTGGGCTCGTGCACCATGAAACTCAACGCCGCCAGCGAAATGATCCCGGTGACCTGGGCTGAATTCGGCGCTTTGCACCCGTTCGCCCCGGCCGCACAGAGCGCCGGTTATCAGCAACTGACCGACGAACTGGAAGCGATGCTCTGCGCCGCCACCGGTTACGACGCGATCTCGCTGCAACCGAACGCCGGTTCGCAAGGTGAATACGCTGGCCTGCTGGCGATTCGTGCTTATCACCAGAGCCGTGGCGATGAACGCCGCGACATCTGCCTGATCCCGTCGTCCGCCCACGGCACCAACCCGGCCACCGCCAACATGGCTGGCATGCGCGTTGTCGTGACTGCGTGCGATGCCCGCGGCAACGTCGACATCGAAGACCTGCGCGCCAAAGCCATCGAGCACCGCGAACACCTCGCCGCGCTGATGATCACTTATCCGTCGACCCACGGCGTGTTCGAAGAAGGCATCCGCGAAATCTGCGGGATCATTCATGACAACGGCGGCCAGGTGTACATCGACGGCGCCAACATGAACGCGATGGTCGGCCTCTGCGCACCGGGCAAGTTCGGCGGCGATGTCTCCCACCTGAACCTGCACAAAACGTTCTGCATCCCGCACGGCGGTGGCGGCCCGGGCGTCGGCCCGATTGGCGTCAAGTCGCACCTGACGCCGTTCCTGCCTGGCCACGGCCAGATGCAACGCAAGGAAGGCGCGGTCTGCGCGGCACCGTTCGGCAGCGCGAGCATTCTGCCGATCACCTGGATGTACATTCGCATGATGGGCGGCGCCGGTTTGAAGCGCGCTTCGCAGCTGGCGATCCTCAATGCCAACTACATTTCCCGTCGCCTCGAAGAGCACTACCCAGTGCTGTACACCGGCAGCAACGGCCTGGTGGCGCACGAGTGCATCCTCGATCTGCGTCCGTTGAAAGACAGCAGCGGCATCAGCGTTGATGACGTCGCCAAGCGCCTGATCGACTTCGGCTTCCACGCCCCGACCATGTCGTTCCCGGTCGCCGGCACGCTGATGATCGAGCCGACCGAAAGTGAATCCAAAGAAGAACTGGATCGCTTCTGCGACGCCATGATCCGCATCCGCGAAGAAATCCGCGCGGTGGAAAACGGCACGCTGGACAAGGACGACAACCCACTGAAAAACGCTCCGCATACTGCGGCGGAACTGGTTGGCGAGTGGACTCACCCGTACAGCCGCGAGCAGGCCGTTTACCCGGTAGCGTCGCTGATCGAAGGCAAATACTGGCCACCGGTCGGTCGCGTCGACAACGTCTTCGGTGATCGCAACCTGGTGTGCGCCTGCCCGTCGATCGAAAGCTACGCTTAAACGAATGAGGGGCGTTTTAATCGCCCCGATTTCTGCAACACCACAGATCCCCCTGTGGGAGCGAGCCTGCTCGCGAAAGCGTAGTGTCAGTTAATGAAAGGTTGTCTGACCCAGCGCTTTCGCGAGCAGGCTCGCTCCCACAAGGGATCTGCGACCGATTTCGGACTTCCGCCAATTCCCATAACAAGAAACCGGAGAACCACTCATGTCGTTAAGCGTGTTCGACCTGTTCAAGATTGGCATCGGCCCTTCCAGTTCCCATACCGTCGGCCCGATGCGCGCTGCTGCGCGTTTCGCCGAAGGTTTACGCCGTGAAAATCTGCTAACGGCCACCGCCAGCGTTCGCGTCGAGCTCTACGGTTCCCTCGGTGCCACCGGTAAAGGTCACGGCAGCGACAAAGCCGTGCTGCTCGGCCTCGAAGGCGAACATCCGGACACCGTCGATACCGAAACCGTCGCTGCACGCCTGCAAGAAATTCGCGGCAACGGCCGCTTGAACCTGCTCGGTGAACACAGCATTGCGTTCAACGAGAAAGAACATCTGGCAATGATCCGCAAGCCGTTGGCCTATCACCCCAACGGCATGATCTTTCGCGCCTTTGATGCGGCGGGAATACAAATCCGCAGCCGCGAGTACTACTCGGTCGGCGGTGGCTTTGTTGTCGACGAGGACGCGGCCGGTGCCGATCGCATCGTCGAAGACGCCACACCGCTGACCTTCCCGTTCAAAAGTGCCAAGGACTTGCTCGGTCACTGCGCCACTTATGGCCTGTCGATCAGTCAAGTGATGCTGACCAACGAAAGCGCCTGGCGCCCTGAGGCGGAAACCCGCGCTGGCCTGCTGAACATCTGGCAAGTGATGCAGGATTGCGTCGCTGCGGGTTGTCGTAACGAAGGCATTCTGCCCGGTGGCTTGAAGGTCAAACGCCGCGCGGCGGCATTGCACCGGCAGTTGTGCAAGAACCCGGAATCAGCATTGCGCGATCCGTTGTCGGTGCTCGACTGGGTCAACCTGTACGCCTTGGCAGTGAATGAAGAAAACGCCAACGGTGGCCGCGTGGTCACCGCGCCAACCAACGGCGCGGCCGGGATCATTCCGGCAGTGCTGCATTACTACATGCGCTTTATCCCCGGCGCGAATGACGACGGCGTCGTGCGGTTTCTGCTGACCGCTGCGGCCATCGGCATTCTCTACAAGGAGAACGCCTCGATCTCAGGCGCCGAAGTCGGCTGCCAGGGTGAAGTTGGCGTTGCCTGTTCGATGGCGGCCGGCGCGTTATGTGAGGTGCTCGGCGGCAGTGTTCAGCAAGTCGAGAACGCGGCGGAAATCGGCATGGAACACAACCTCGGCCTGACCTGCGATCCGATTGGCGGGCTGGTGCAGGTGCCGTGCATCGAGCGCAATGCGATGGGTTCGGTGAAAGCCATCAACGCGGTGCGCATGGCCATGCGCGGCGACGGCCAGCATTTCGTCTCCCTCGACAAAGTCATCCGCACCATGCGCCAGACCGGCGCCGACATGAAAAGCAAATACAAAGAGACCGCCCGCGGCGGTCTGGCGGTCAACATTATCGAATGCTGATCGCGAAATTGACCACCTCTTCCTCAGGGAGAAAAACGTAATTAGCCCCCCTCTCCCCCGGGAGAGAAACGTACCTAACTCCCTTCCCTCCGGGAGAGGGCTGGGGTGAGGGGCTTTTGATCTTGATCTTGCCTCTTGCCCCCAACTCAAACTTTCAGGAGCCACGCATGTCCACCGAACAACTGTCGAAAACCCCGCTGCACGCTCTGCACATCGAACTCGGCGCCCGCATGGTGCCGTTCGCCGGCTACGACATGCCGGTGCAATACCCGCTCGGCGTGATGAAAGAACACCAGCACACCCGTGAACAGGCCGGGCTGTTCGACGTCTCGCACATGGGCCAGATCCGCCTGACCGGCGCCAACGCCGCCAAAGCTCTGGAAACCCTGGTGCCGGTGGACATCATCGACCTGCCGGTGGGCATGCAGCGTTACGCGATGTTCACCAACGAGACCGGCGGCATTCTCGATGACCTGATGGTCGCCAACCTCGGCAACGACGAACTGTTCCTGGTGGTCAACGCCGCGTGCAAGGATCAGGATCTGGCTCACCTGCAACAATACATCGGCGATCAATGCACCATTACGGCGCTGTTCGAAGAACGTGCGCTGCTGGCGCTGCAAGGTCCGGCTGCTGTTACCGTGCTGGCGCGACTGGCTCCCGACGTTGCGAAAATGACCTTTATGCAATTCGCTCGCGTGAATCTGCTGGGCGTGGATTGCTTCGTCAGTCGTTCGGGCTATACCGGTGAGGACGGTTTCGAAATCTCGGTGCCGGCCGCCGATGCCGAAAAACTGGCTCGCGCTCTGCTGGCTGAACCGCAAGTCCAGGCCATCGGCCTCGGTGCCCGCGACTCGCTGCGCCTGGAAGCCGGCCTGTGCCTGTACGGCCACGACATGAACACAGAAACCACGCCGATCGAGGCCAGCCTGCTGTGGGCGATTTCCAAGCCCCGCCGTGCTGACGGCGCACGCGCTGGCGGCTTCCCGGGGGCAGAAAACATTTTCGCCCAGCAACACAATGGGATTGCGCGCAAACGTGTCGGGCTACTGCCGCAAGAACGCACCCCAGTCCGTGAAGGCGCGGAAATCGTCAATGAAGCGGGCGAAATCATCGGCACCGTATGCAGCGGTGGTTTCGGACCAACCCTCGGCGGTCCGCTGGCAATGGGTTACCTCGACAGCGCTTATGTCACCCTCAATACAACCGTTTGGGCCATCGTACGTGGGAAAAAGGTGCCAATGCTTGTAAGCAAAATGCCATTTGTTCCACAACGCTACTATCGCGGTTGATTGACTGTTTCTATAAGTAACGCGATTGCGTAATGCGTGCACTAATGTGTAACGCAATCGCCACAAAAAAGTGCATTTTCCAACAACCGTTTCGAATATGAACTTTGCTTATAACCTTCGAAAACAATTGAACAAGCGATTCGTCTAAGGCTGCACTAGTGGACTGACAAACTGCCAGCAAGCGCAGTAAAACCGGGGTCTTCACAGGGCTTGTTTTTTCTCCCGTAGTTGGCGTAGAGTTTGTCCACTGTGTTTGCATGGGTCAGCTTGGAATCGTGACCTGGGCAGTAGCCTACAAGTTAGCTACATCCCGTTCGACGTCTTCTTACTCTCCTGCAACCAGCCCCAGTACTCTTTCATGAGAAAGAGACTGTCATCAATTTATGCGTCAAAGGAAATAAGAAATGTCCACACGTCAGAGCGGTACCGTCAAGTGGTTTAACGACGAGAAAGGTTTTGGTTTTATCACTCCAGAAAGCGGTCCGGATCTGTTCGTGCATTTCCGCGCCATTCAGGGCAACGGCTTCAAAAGCCTGAAAGAAGGCCAGAAAGTGACCTTCGTTGCTGTGCAAGGCCAGAAAGGCATGCAGGCTGACGAAGTACAAGCAGAAGCCTGATTTCTGTTACGAAAAAGCCCCTGATATTGATATCAGGGGCTTTTTTGTGCGCGCGATTCCGTAAAATGGCGCTTCACTTTGCGTCCAGAGGCTGCCATGTCGAAAAACCTGCTCACGCCCCAAGGGGATTTTCCTCCCGCTGGTCTTGGTCGCCGCCTGGCAGCGATGTTTTATGACTTCTTGCTCTGTACCGCGCTGCTGATCGTCACCGGTTTCGTTTACAAGTTGATTCAGGCAGCGATCATTGGCGAAGAGCGTCTACGAGTGATGACCGATGCCGGCAAGCTCGACGGCGATCCGCTCTACTCCACCGTGCTGCTGTTGGTGCTGTTCGCATTCTTTGCCAAGTTCTGGACCCATGGCGGGCAAACACTGGGCATGCAAGTGTGGGGGATTCGCGTGCAGAACGCCAATGGCACCGCGATCAGCCTGTGGCAGGCGCTGTTGCGGTTCATGGTGTCGATTGCATCGTGGTTGTGCGTCGGGCTGGGGTTCTTCTGGTCGCTGTACGACAATCAGAAGCGCACGTGGCATGACATCTACTCCGATACTCGCCTCGTGCGAATTCCGAAAAAGACCAAATAACTTCCAGACGCCAAATACCACTGTAGGAGTGAGCCTGCTCGCGATAGCGGTGTGTCAGTCAACATAATTGTTATCTGACACACCGCTATCGCGAGCAGGCTCACTCCTACAGCTTTATTCGTTGCCCGAAAGAGCTTAGGCGTTCCCGGCCAGTTTCATCCGTGCAGCTTGAGTAAAGTCGAGCATGCGCTTCAATGGACGGATCGCCTGCGGAATCAACGCCGGATCCACAAAGATCTCGTTCGTGCCTTCCTTCAAGCTCTTGAGCGTGCGCTCAAGGGTGTTCATGGCCATCCACGGGCAATGCGCGCAACTGCGGCATGCTGCGCCGTTACCGGCAGTTGGCGCCTCGATAAAGACCTTGTCCGGGCACAACTGCTGCATCTTGTAGAAGATGCCGCGGTCGGTCGCCACGATCAGCGTCTTGTTCGGCAACGACTGTGCAGCGGCAATCAGCTGACTGGTCGAGCCAACGGCATCTGCCAGTTCGATCACCGACGTCGGCGACTCCGGGTGCACCAGAATCGCGGCGTCCGGATACAGCGCTTTCATGTCTTCGAGCTGCTTGGACTTGAACTCTTCGTGAACGATGCAGGCACCGTCCCAGAGCAGCATGTCGGCGCCGGTCTTACGCTGAATGTAGGTGCCCAGGTGCTTGTCCGGCCCCCAGATGATTGTCTCGCCGTTGTCCATCAGGCTTTCGACGATCTCCAGCGCACAACTCGATGTCACCACCCAGTCAGCACGAGCTTTGACCGCTGCAGAGGTGTTGGCATAAACCACCACCGTGCGCTCCGGGTGCTGATCGCAGAACGCCGAGAACTCGTCGACCGGGCAACCCAGGTCGAGCGAGCAGGTCGCATCGAGGGTCGGCATCAGCACACGCTTTTCCGGATTGAGAATCTTCGCGGTCTCGCCCATGAACTTCACGCCGGCAACCACCACAGTCTTCGCCGGGTGGGCGTTGCCGAAGCGGGCCATTTCCAGGGAGTCGGATACGCAACCGCCGGTTTCTTCGGCCAGAGCCTGAATCACCGGATCGCAATAAAAGTGGGCCACCAGCACCGCATCCTGAGCCTTGAGCTCGGCGGCGATGGCGGCACGGTAATAAGCCTCTTCCTCAGCGGTCAGCGGTTTGGGCTGTTTGGCGTCGAGGTGGGCTTGAACCAGAAGGCGTTCGGAAATCTGCGTCATGTTCGCAAGACCTGCAGGCGCTTTCGCGCGAAAGTCGAGTATACACCCGGCTCCGGACCGCTAGAGGGTACCGCCGGGAGAGTGAGTATTATCAGGCACGGACAGCATTGAAGCTGCGCAAGGCTACAGAATATCCCGTTGATACAAAAGATGATTCTGACCTGCGTCAGCGCTGCGGGTATTGAATTAACGCATAGCGGAAATGCAGGCAAAAAAAAACCCGGAAATCCTCACTTTCGTGGGCCTTCCGGATTTTCTAAACCGCCAAATATGGTGGGTCGTGTGGGATTCGAACCTACGACCAATTGGTTAAAAGCCAACTGCTCTACCAACTGAGCTAACGACCCGCTGTGTGGTGGCGCGTATAATACTGATTTTTAAGGACTATTCAACACCTTTTTGAAAATAATCAAAAATAAGGTGTTGGGTCGTCCACACCAGCGGCCGCGAAGCCTTCTGCGCGCAGGCGGCAGCTGTCGCATTTGGCGCACGCACGGCCGTCATCGTCGGCCTGATAGCAGGAAACAGTGAGGCCATAATCAACGCCGAGCTTCACGCCCGCCTGAACGATCTGCGCCTTGCTCAGGTTCTGCAACGGCGCCTGAATGCGGAAGCCGTTGCCTTCAACACCGGCCTTGGTCGCCAGATTGGCCATGCGCTCGAACGACTCGATGAACTCGGGACGGCAATCCGGGTAACCGGAATAATCGACTGCGTTCACACCAATAAAGATGTCGCGCGCGCCGAGCACTTCTGCCCAACCCAGCGCCAGCGACAGGAACACGGTATTGCGCGCCGGCACGTAAGTCACCGGAATGCCTTCACCGAGTTCTTCGGGAATGTCGATGCTGGTGTCGGTCAGGGCCGAGCCGCCCATGCCGTTGAGGTTCAGGCCGATCACTTTGTGCTCGACCACGCCCAGGTCGCGAGCGACGCGTGCAGCCGCATGCAGTTCGGCGTGGGAGCGCTGACCGTAGTCGAAGCTCATGGTGTAGCAGGCGTAGCCTTCAGCACGGGCCATTGCCACGACGGTGGCCGAGTCAAGACCTCCAGACAGCAGGATTACCGCACGTTTTTCGTTGGTGTTCAGTTGTTCAGTCATATCAGCGCCCCGGCTCATCATTCCATAGATATTTATGCAGTTGCAGTTGCAACCGCACTGGCAAGTTGTCTGCCACCACCCAATCCGCCAGATCCCTGGCATTGAGGTCATGATGACTTGGGGAGAACAGCACTTCACCCGCACGTCGATCAAGCCCGTACTGGATCAGCTTCGATACCGCCCAGTCATAGTCTTCCCGCGAGCAGATGACAAATTTCACCTGATCGTTGGGAGTCAGCAGTTCGATGTTCTCGTAACGGTTGCGATGGGCTTCTTTCGAACCCGGCGTTTTCAGGTCGACAACGCGACTGACGCGCGGATCGACCGCCGAGACGTCGAGGGCGCCGCTGGTTTCCAGCGAGACCTCGTAACCGGCATCACACAACTGTTTGAGCAAAGGAATGGCGTTCGGCTGAGCCAGCGGCTCACCGCCGGTGACGCAGACATAGCGCGGACGAAATCCGGCCACTTGCTCGAGGATGTCGTCGAGGGTCCGCACGGTGCCGCCACTGAAGGCATAGGCGCTGTCGCAGTATTGGCAACGCAAAGGGCAACCGGTCAGGCGCACAAAAACAGTGGGCAGCCCGGCAGTCCGCGTTTCCCCCTGCAAAGAGTAGAAAACTTCGGTGATTCTCAATGTGTCTTGCATAGTCGCCACGGGCGTAACAGCTAAACAGGCTGTCCGCCTCCGTCAGGCACTTCAGGCAATCCCGCCAACGCGCAGACCGCAAGAAGCGTGTTTCAGAAAAAGGGCGTGAATTCTAACGAAAAAACCCGCGACAAGCGCGGGTTTCTTCTAAACGGGTAACACGACCTTACATGCGTTGCAGATCGCGTTGAGCCAGCTGAGCGGCAGAGGTACCCGGATATTGGGCCACCACCTGCTGAAGAATGCCTTTGACCTTATCGGTATGACCGAGGCGGCGCTCTACGTCAGCCAGCTTGTACAGCGAATCCGGCACTTTGGCGTGCTTGGGATACAGCTGCGAAACCTTGGCAAAAGCCTGACCTGCACCTTGCAGATCGCCCTTGGCCAGGTTCACTTCGCCCAACCAGTACTGGGCGTTGCCCGCGTATTGGCTGTTCGGGTATTTGCGCAGGAAAGCGGCAAAAGCCTGGCTGGCCTTGTCGAAATCCTTGGCTTTGATCAGGTCGAAAGCGGCATCGTAATACAGCTTTTCCTTGGCCGGATCAGCCGGTTCGCTACCCGCAGCCGGAGCCTGGGTTGCTGCAGCAGCCCCTGCACCAGCGGCAGCACCGGCAGCAGCGCTTGCGTCGCCACCGGCAGAAGAATTCTCGGGAGTCGCGGCAGGTGTAACGCCGGATCCTATGCGCCGATCAAGATCCTGGTATCGCTCCAGGGATTCCTGCTTCATGCGCGCAACCTGATTTTGCAGTTCTTCAATCACGCCTTGCTGGCGCGAAATCTGATCCTGCATCTGTTGCAATTGGTTGAACAGCATGCCTTGTGCCGAGGCAGGGGCCGAAGCCGCTCCCCCGGCATAGGCGCCGTTCGTACCGTAACCTGCAGGCGGATAACTGCTCCCGCTATTGTTATAACCGGAGTTGTCATCGACCACAGGAACCGCAGCCCACGCCGCAAGCGGCGCGAGGCTGAGAGCCAGAACAGTTACAGCACGACGGCACGTTCGCATATCGAATTACTTACGCAGTTCGACGCGACGGTTTTGAGCCCAGGACTGCTCGTCGTTGCCGGTAGCAACTGGACGCTCTTCGCCGTAGGAAACCAGTTCCAGCTGAGCTGGGGAAACACCTTGCAGTACCAGGTAGCGCTGAACGGCTTTCGCACGACGCTCGCCCAGTGCCATGTTGTACTCACGAGTACCACGTTCGTCGGTGTTGCCTTCCAGAACAACGCGAGCGCCGTTTGCTTTCAGGTCTTTGGCGTGAACGTCCAGAGCGCGCATGGCTTCTGGCTTCAGGTCCGAGCTGTCGTATTCGAAGTAGAAGGTGGTGATTGCGCGCAGAGCAGCTTCTTCGCTCAGGGAACCGTCAACGGCACCAGTGTTTGCGCCGTAACCAGCGTTTGGATCAACAGCGCCTTCACCGGCGTTGTCGCCGCCTTTGGACGAGCAACCTACAGCTACAGCCATGGCCAGAGCCAGCGCAGCAAATTTACCAAACTTCAGCATTTCCATCGTGAAACTCCTAATGAACCCCAGTGTGTTAAGTAAAACGTGTAGCGCCCGCTCACTTCAGGTAAGGGGACCAGGACGGTTCTCTGACTTCGCCTTGAGCGGTAGGAAGCGGGAGCCTAACGCGTCCATTAATGGACACGAGCATCAAGACTCCCCGGCCCTGTTGGCGGGTGGCGTAGATTACCATGGTGCCGTTGGGCGCAACAGTAGGTGACTCGTCCAGAGTGCTATCAGTGAGGATCTTTACACTACCTCGCTGCAAATCCTGGGCTGCCACCTTGAAATTGGTGAAGCCATCCTGACGATGGATCATCACCAAAGTCTTTTCATCCGCCGACAGTTTCGGGTTGGCGTTGTAGTTGCCCACAAACGTCACACGTTCGGCACCACCGCCACTGGCGCTGGTTTTGTAGATCTGCGGCTTGCCGCCACGGTCCGAGGTGAAGTAGATGGTCGAACCATCCTTGCCCCAGTACGGCTCGGTGTTGATGCCGGGACCGGCGGTCACACGGGTGATCTGGCGCGAAGCCAGGTTCATCACGTAGATGTCCGGGTTACCGTCTTTGGACAGTACGAACGCCAGGCGATCGCCGTTCGGCGACCAGGCTGGCGCGCCGTTCAGGCCTTCGAAGTTGGTGATCTGCTCACGGCGACCAGTGTCGATATTCTGCATGAAGATACGCGGACGCTTCTGCTCGAACGACACGTAGGCGATGCGCTTGCCATCCGGTGCAAAGCGTGGCGACAGGATCGGCTCACGTGATTGCAGCAAAGTCACGGCGCGAGCGCCGTCATAGTCCGAGCGCTGCAGGGTGTAACGGGTATTCTTCTCGGAGAAGCGTTCAGCCGTCACATACAGCAGGCGAGTCGAAAACGCACCCTCGATACCGGTCAGCTTCTGGAACGACTGATCGGAGATGAAGTGCGCCATGTCACGCAGTTGCTCTGGCGTACCGGAAACATTGCCGTCAGCTACTTTCTGCTCGGTGGCAACGTTGAACAGTGCCCATTGCACCTGCAGGCGGCCACCTGCGGGGGCAATGCTGCCAACCATGATGAATTGAGCATTTACCGCCTTCCAGTCACGGAAGATGATTTCGCTCGGCTGGCTTGGCTGACTGATCATGTTCTGCTTTGGAATCGGCGCGTAATAACCCGAGTTACGCAAATCGTTACCAATGATTTCAGCGATGTCGTCCGGCAGCACCGCACCGCCCTGAACACCAAATGGCACTACGGCAATTGGAGTCGCTTGGGAGCTGCCACTGCTGACCAGGATATTTTTTTCGTCCGCTGTAGCCAGGCCTGCAAAGCAGACCATGACGACGAGCAATCCTCGAAGAAGGTTTCTCACAAGGCTAGATCCTCAGGTGTGAATGTCATCTTGAATGAACGGTAGGGAGCGAAATCAGCTGGCTTCAAACCCTGCATTTCGGTCAACCGACCAATATTTTTTACTGCCGCGACTGCAGAACTGTCGAAAGGCACGTCGCCGCTGGAATTAGCCACCGAAACACCGGAGATCGTCCCGTCAGGCAGCATGTTGATTTGCAGGACCACCTTCATGCCCTTACGGGCCGATGGCGGCTGCGCCCAACCTTCCGATGCCCGTGAACGAATCAGATCATCGAAGTTACCTGCGGTTTCATCACCCACTTCATCCGCCATAGCCTGCTGACGCTCGGTCTTGTCGGAAAGCAAGTCAGCCAGAGCCTGCGCTTTCTTCTCTTCTACAGACTTGCGCGCCGCATCCTGCGCTTTCTTCTTCGCAGCATCGGCAGCAGCTTTCTTCTTCGCATCTTCGGCGATTTTCTTCTTCGCCTCTTCAGCTTCAGCTTTTTTCTTGGCGTCTTCGGCGGCTTTCTTCTTCGCGTCTTCGACGATTTTCTTCTTGGCTTCTTCAGCGGCCTCTTTCTTGGCCTCTTCTTTGGCCTCTTCTTCGGCTTTCTTCTTGGCTATATCAGCCAATTGTTTCTCTTCGGCCTTCTTGGCTTCGGCTTTCTTCGCGTCGTCGGCTTTTTTGGCGTCATCGGCCTTTTTCGCTTCGTCCGCTTTTTTAGCCTCATCGGCCTTCTTGGCTTCCTCGGCCTTTTGAGCCGCTTCTTCTTTCTTTTGTTCCGCAGCTTTCACCGCTTCCTGCTCGACCTTTTTCTGTTCCATCTGCTCGACTTCGGTCTGGCGCGCGGCGGATTTCTTCGCCTCACCCGCAATCTTCTGATTGGTCTGGGTGGTTGCCTGACTTTTCGATTTCAGCTGGTACAGGGTCGCCTGGACAATCGGCTTGGCCGGCGGCAGCTCCGGTGTGAAGGCGAAACTGACGAACAGCATGCCGAATACCAGCACGTGCAAGACGATCGCCCAGACACTAGGCCAGAAGAAGCTTTCCGAGGCGGACGGCTCTCTCTGTTGCTGCATCAGGGGGCCTCGGTGATCAGACCAACGTTACCGACCCCGGCTTTCTGCAACCCGCCCATGGCGCCCATGACCGAACCGTAGTCGACGGTCTTGTCACCGCGGATAAAGACCTGGGTACGCTTGCCGCCTTCGGTGCCGGCGCGAATGATCTTGGTCACCGCATCAGTCATCTGTGGCAGGGTCATCGCCCTGTCCTGTTGCTTCTCGGTATCGACTTCGCTGCCAAGGTTCCAGTAATAGGTCTTGTCAGCCTTGATCGAAATGGTCAGGACCTGAGTGTTGTTGTCCTGCGGCAAGGCTTCGCTGGAAACCTTGGGCAGATCAACTTTCACGCCCTGATTGAGCATCGGCGCGGTCACCATGAAAATGACCAGCAGTACCAGCATCACGTCGATGTAAGGCACTACGTTCATTTCGGCGACCGGCTTGCGCTTTTTGCGAGCTCGAGCGATTAAAGCCATTGGAAATTACCTGCTTATTCTTCGCTGGTGTGCACTTTGCGGTGCAGGATCGCCTGGAATTCATCGGCGAAGGTGTAGTAGCGGCCCAGCAAGGTTTCACTGCGAGCGGCGAAACGGTTGTAAGCGATAACCGCAGGGATCGCAGCGAACAGACCGATCGCGGTGGCGATCAGGGCTTCGGCGATACCCGGGGCCACGGTGGCCAGGGTCGCTTGCTGGGCGCTGGCCAGACCGCGGAAGGAGTTCATGATGCCCCACACAGTACCGAACAGGCCGATGTACGGGCTGACCGAACCGACAGTGGCGAGGAACGGCAGGCTCTGCTCCAGCTTCTCTTCTTCGCGGGAGATGGCGACGCGCATGGCCCGGGCCACACCTTCCATCACTGCTTCAGGATCGACACCAGGCTGCTGACGCAGACGCGAGAACTCTTTGAAACCGGCACGGAAAATCTGTTCCACACCCGAATCAGGATCCGGGTTGCTGCCCGCTTGACGGTACAGCTTGGACAGGTCGATACCCGACCAGAAGCGCTCTTCGAAGCTCTCCAGGGCGCGTCGACCGGCACGCAGCAGATTGCTGCGCTGAAAGATCATGATCCATGAGGTCACCGATGCGGCCACCAGGGTCAACATTACCAACTGCACCACGATGCTGGCATTGCTGACCAGGCTCCACATGGAGGAATGGTCGACGACGTTAGCTTCCACGCTTTATCTCCTGCTTTGAGTGTGTACCCGGGCCGACCGCGTCGGCGAAGGCCGCACGCAAGTCTTCGGGAAGGGCCCGGGGTTTCAAACTGTTAGTGCGCACACAGGCCACCAAAAACTGCCCCTCACAGAGCAGCACATTATCCGTTGCCCGCCTGACCTGCTGTTTGAAGCGCAGGCTGACCCGGTTCAATTCGATTACTTCAGCGCTTACCAGCAGTTCGTCGTCCAGTCGCGCCGGCGCGTGATAACGCGCTTCGCTGGAATGCACGACGAACAACAGGTCCTCTCCTGCCAGCTGCGATTGGGCAAAGCCCAGTTCGCGGAGCCGCTCGGTTCGAGCCCGTTCCATAAACTTGAGGTAATTAACGTAATACACGATGCCGCCCGCATCGGTGTCCTCGTAATAAACGCGACAACGATGTGCGAACGGCTCAAGCCCGTTTTGCGCGCGCATACTCTAGTGCTTACTCCTCAGGTTGCCAATCCGGCCAGGCAACTGTTTTTCATGGTTTCGAGGCTTTACTGCAAAAGTACCGTCCTCTGACCATACAAACCCTGAATAAATCGACAACAAATGTGTATTAATCGTCCACGGCATCGAGAAACTCGTCTACCACGGGCATCTCGCCCATTCGTGACGGAATGTTTAATCCGAAATGCAGATACGCATGCCGTGTCACTACCCGGCCCCGCGGCGTGCGCATGATGTAACCCTGCTGAATCAGGTACGGCTCCAGCACGTCCTCAATGGTATGACGCTCTTCGCTGATCGCCGCCGCCAGACTGTCGATGCCGACCGGTCCGCCATCGAACTTCTCGATCATGGTCAGCAGCAGACGCCGGTCCTGATGATCAAAGCCATGCTCATCGACGTCGAGCAGGTTCAGCGCCAGATCCGCCACCGCTTTGGTGATGTGGCCCTTGGCACGAACTTCGGCAAAGTCGCGCACCCGTCGCAGCAGACGGTTGGCGATCCGCGGCGTGCCGCGGGCGCGCCGTGCGATTTCGAACGAACCTTCGGGATCCAGCGGCAGACCGAGAATGGCTGCGGATCGACTGACAATCGTCGCCAGATCAGCTGTGCTGTAGAACTCAAGACGCTGGACGATACCGAAACGGTCACGGAGCGGATTGGTCAGCATGCCAGCGCGAGTGGTCGCACCCACGAGGGTGAACGGCGGCAGATCGAGCTTGATCGAACGCGCGGCCGGCCCTTCACCGATCATGATGTCGAGCTGGAAGTCCTCCATGGCCGGATACAGCACTTCTTCAACGATCGGCGACAGACGATGGATTTCGTCGATGAACAGCACATCGTGCGGTTCCAGGTTGGTCAGCAGCGCCGCCAGATCACCCGGACGCTCCAGCACCGGCCCGGACGTGCTCTTGATCGACACGCCCATTTCCTGGGCGATGATGTTGGCCAGTGTGGTCTTGCCCAGACCCGGCGGACCGAAGATCAGCGTATGGTCGAGGGATTCGCTACGGCCACGGGCAGCCTGGATAAACAGTTCCATCTGCTCGCGCACGGTCGGCTGGCCAATGTAGTCAGCCAGGCTGACCGGGCGGATGGCTCGATCCTGGACTTCTTCGCGCTCGCGCGGGCTATGCGCGGCGGCGATCAGACGATCAGCTTCAATCACTTAAATCATTCCCTTCAGGGCGCGGCGGATCAGATCTTCACTGCTCAAATTCTTGTCCTTGATGGCGGTAATAGCCTTGCTCGCTTCCTGCGGCTTGTAGCCGAGGGAAATCAGCGCGCTGACTGCATCGTTCTCGGCGGTGTTGACCGGCGCCGGGCCGTCTGGCTGATTCGGCACAAGAGCAAACATCGCTGGCGAAGTTTCCCAGGCCTTGAAGCGATCTTTCCGTTCGACCAACAGGCGCTCAGCGGGTTTTTTGCCAACGCCCGGGACCTTGGTCAGGGCCGAAGTGTCCTGGGATTGCACGCAACGGATCAGCTCATCGACCTCCAGGCTCGACATCAGCGCCAGCGCCAATTTTGGCCCGACACCATTGAGACGGATCAACTCGCGAAAAAAGTCTCGCTCACGCTTGCCAGCGAAACCATAGAGTAACTGGGCGTCTTCACGTACGACCAAATGGGTGTGCAGGGTCAGCGGTTCACCGACCGACGGCAGGCGATAAAGCGTGGTCATGGGCACTTCCAGCTCATACCCGAGGCCGTTTACATCCAGAATCAGGTGCGGCGGCTGTTTCTCAGCCAGAGTGCCGCGCAAGCGTCCAATCACGTTTCAGATCCTTGAGCATTGGCCAGCCATGGGCTGGCGACTGTCGAAAGGCAGATTGTCGGGCCGACGACCCAGGCGCAAACATCCGCTTTCAGGAAAATTGATGCTGATGCTATCAGAGACGCAGGCGCCCGCCACGACTGCGTGCCGCTCCCAAGCCGTGCGGCAGCAGACTGGAGCGGGTATGCGCATGGCAAATGGCGATGGCCAATGCATCCGAGGCATCGATTTGCGGTTTGGCGGTCAGCTTGAGCATGTGCATGACCATCATCTGCACTTGTTCTTTATTGGCGGCGCCTGTGCCAACAACCGCCTGTTTGACCTGAGTGGCCGTGTACTCGGCGATCTCCAGGCATTCTTCAGCGCCAGCGACAATCGCTGCACCGCGAGCCTGCCCGAGTTTCAGCGCCGAATCGGCGTTTTTCGCCATGAACACCTTTTCGATGCCCATCGTCACCGGGCCGTAGGTCTGGATGATCTCGCGTACGCCGCGATAGACGATTTGCAGACGCTCGTGCAATTCGCCCGCGCCGGTGCGGATGCAGCCCGAAGCGACATAAATGCAGCCACCACGCCCGGTATCGCGAACAATCCCGTAACCGGTGATACGCGAACCGGGGTCGATACCAAGAATTAAAGTCATAACGCCTGCAGATTCGGTAAAAGCACGATTTTCAAATCAACCCATAACAAATGTGGGAGCGAGCCTGCTCGCGAAAGCGGTTTCATCAACGGCAACGATGTTGCCTGAAAATCCGCCTTCGCGAGCAGGCTCGCTCCCACATTGAATCGTAGCCGCTCTTAACCGAGCTGAGCGGCCACGTCTTCCGGAATATCCGCGTTGGAGTAGACGTTCTGCACGTCATCCAGATCCTCAAGCATGTCGATCAGCTTGAGCACCTTCTCCGCGCCTTCCAGATCCAGCTCGGCGCTGGTGGTCGGCTGCATGACGATTTCCGCGTCATCGCCCTTGAACCCGGCTGCTTCCAGCGCGTTACGCACCGCATAGAAACTGGTGAACGAGGTGAACACGTCGATCGAACCGTCTTCGTGAGCGACCACGTCATCGGCATCGGCTTCCAGCGCCGCTTCGGTCAGCGCGTCTTCATCAACGCCCGGCGCGAAGCTGATCTGGCCTTTGCGCTCGAAGAGGTATGCCACCGAACCGTCGGTGCCGAGGTTGCCACCGCACTTGCTGAACGCGTGACGCACGGCTGCGGCGGTGCGGTTGCGGTTGTCGGTCATGCACTCGACCAACACCGCTACACCGCCCGGGCCGTAGCCTTCGTAAGTCAACTCTTCAACGTTGTCCGCTTCGGTCGCACCAGCACCGCGCGCCACGGCGCGGTCGATGATGTCGCGGCTCATGTTCGCGCTCAGCGCTTTATCCAGCGCCAGACGCAGACGCGGGTTGGAGCCCGGATCACCGCCACCCTGACGGGCCGCAACAGTCAGTTCACGGATCCACTTGGTGAAGATCTTGCCTCTTTTGGCATCCTGACGTTCTTTGCGGTGCTTGATGTTCGCCCACTTGGAATGACCTGCCATAACTCGCTCCGAATTCTCTTTGAAACGTTGCTCGCCCTGCTCATGCAGCGGCCAGCACACAAAAAATCTCGACCTGCTCTCTATAGATAGAAAAAAGGCGCATCCGAAGATGCGCCTTCAGGCTCGTCTTACTCAGCCTTTGGCGTTTCGCGCAAACGAATGTGCAATTCGCGCAGTGCCTTGGCATCCACCACACCCGGCGCTTGCGTCATCACGTCGGCAGCACTCTGGGTTTTCGGGAAAGCGATCACTTCACGGATCGACTGGGCGCCGGTCATCAGCATCACCAGACGGTCGAGACCGAAAGCCAGACCACCGTGTGGCGGTGCACCGTACTTCAGGGCGTCGAGCAGGAAGCCGAACTTCTCTTCCTGTTCCGCTTCGTTGATGCCCAGCAGACGGAAGACCGACTGTTGCATCTCTTTGCGGTGAATACGGATCGAACCGCCACCCAGTTCGGTGCCGTTCAGCACCATGTCGTACGCGCGGGACAGAGCGCCAGCCGGGTTGGCTTCAAGCTCTTGCGGCGTGCACTTCGGTGCGGTGAACGGGTGGTGCAACGCGGAGAAGCTGCCATCGTCGTTTTCTTCGAACATCGGGAAGTCGACGACCCACATTGGCGCCCACTCGCAGGTCAGCAGCTTGAGGTCGTGACCGAGCTTGATGCGCAGTGCGCCCAAGGCTTCGCTGACGATCTTGGCCTTGTCGGCGCCGAAGAACACGATGTCGCCGTCAACAGCACCCACGCGATCGAGGATGGCGTTGAGGTTTTCCAGCGGAATGTTCTTCACGATCGGCGATTGCAGACCTTCAACACCGGCAGCGCGCTCGTTGACCTTGATGTACGCCAGGCCCTTGGCACCGTAGATGCCGACGAACTTGGTGTAGTCGTCAATCTGCTTGCGCGGCATGCTCGCCCCGCCTGGAACGCGCAGTGCGGCGATACGGCATTTCGGATCGTTGGCCGGGCCGCTGAACACTTTGAAATCGACTTCTTTCAGTTGATCGGCAACGTCGACCAGTTCCAGCGGGTTACGCAGGTCTGGCTTGTCGGAACCGTAACGGCGCATGGCTTCTTCGAAGGTCATGTGCGGGAAATCGCCGAATTCCAGACCCAGCACTTCCTTGAACAGGTTGCGGATCATTTCTTCGGTCAGGCCCATGATCTCTTTTTCATCGAGGAAGCTGGTCTCGATGTCGATCTGGGTGAATTCTGGCTGACGGTCAGCGCGCAGGTCTTCGTCGCGGAAGCACTTGGCGATCTGGTAGTAACGGTCGAAACCGGCGACCATCAGCAGTTGCTTGAACAGCTGCGGCGATTGCGGCAGGGCGAAGAACGAACCGGCGTGAGTACGGCTCGGCACCAGATAGTCACGCGCACCTTCAGGGGTGGCACGGGTCAGGATCGGCGTTTCGACATCGAGGAAGCCGTTCTCGTCGAGGAAGCGACGGATGCTGGTGGTCATGCGCGAACGCAGACGCAGCTTCTCGGCCATTTCCGGACGACGCAGGTCGAGGAAGCGATAGCGCAGACGGGTTTCTTCGCCGACGTCGGAGAACTCGTTCAGCGGGAACGGCGGGGTTTCCGACTCGTTCAGCACTTCCAGTTCGTAACCCAGCACTTCGATCATGCCGGATGCCATGTTGGCGTTGGTCGCACCGGCCGGACGCAGACGTACCTTGCCGGTGATCTTCACGACGTATTCGCTGCGCACGCGATCGGCGGCGGCGAAGCTCTCGGCGCGATCCGGATCGAATACCACTTGGGCCAGACCGTCACGATCACGGATATCGAGGAAAATCACCCCGCCGTGGTCGCGGCGACGGTGAACCCATCCGCAAAGGGTAATTTCCTGGCCTTCCAGGCTTTCGTTCAGTTGGCCGCAATAGTGGCTGCGCATCATGATAATGGTTCGCTTCTCGTCATTCGATATTCGGTGGAGATCCCGGCGCTCAGAAGCGACCCGGAATCTCACGCGTGTTCGTTCAACCTGGGTTTGAACCCTAGTCAGATTTGTCGCCACCGGCCAGATTCTTCTTGGCGCCGGTCTTGAAATCGGTCTCGTACCAACCACCGCCACTGAGGCGAAAGCCAGGCATGGACAGCTGTTTCTTGAGCTCCGGTGCCTGGCAGGCAGGGCAGTCGACCAACGGTGCCTCGCTGATCTTTTGAATGGCTTCCAACTGATGACCACAGGAAGCACATTGGTAATCGTACATCGGCATGGGGGTGTCTCGGCGATCAGATTGCCACCGCGTGCAGGGCTTTGCGGCGAAAGAGCGGGATTATATCCATTAAATGCGGCCTGTGCAGCCGGAAGACAGCACAAGCCGCGACGTCATTTCAACTGCCCGTCAGAGCGTAATGGCCTGCGGGACTTCCTTGAGGCCATTCATCACGCAGACCACCCGTACCAGACCGCTGAAGTTTTTTACCCCACCGTGGCGCAAGTGCACTTGCCGATCCACATGGGACAGCAACGTACTGATCGAACAACCGCAATCCTCGGCCATGCGCCCAAGGATGTTCCAGTAGACCTGTTCGAGCCTCAGGCAAGTGGCAAAACCATTCAGGCGCACAGACCTGGACAATGGCTGAATCAATGCAATGTCGAACTCGCTGACCAGCGGATCGACCTTTCCCTCTTGCCGTGAACCGAAGCATTCGGTTTGCCTGTCTCCATCGACCATATCGCTGACACTCCCTTGTCATCGCTGCTATTTATAAAGACAACATCCTGTGCCCTCATAAAAGCGCAGACGCAAAGTTATATCCAGATGACTATTTGCCCATCTGCGTAGGATAAGCCGACATCAAAAGTAAGACTTCGGAAGCACGCGGGTATTGGCCCTCCACAAACACCCGCGCCTCGCGCTGATCACCCTTCCAGCAGTGCTCGCAGCATCCACGCGGTCTTCTCGTGCACCTGCATGCGCTGGGTCAGCAGGTCGGCGGTGGGTTCGTCGCTGACTTTGTCCAGCAACGGAAAGATACCGCGCGCGGTACGCGTCACCGCTTCCTGACCGGCAACCAGTTGTTTGATCATGTCTTCGGCACTCGGCACACCCTCCTCCTCCTTGATAGAAGAAAGACGCGCATAGGTCGCGTAAGCGCCCGGCGCCGGAAACCCCAAGGCCCGAATACGTTCGGCGATCGAGTCCACGGCCAGTGCCAATTCGTTGTATTGCTCTTCGAACATCAGGTGCAGCGTACGAAACATCGGACCGGTGACGTTCCAGTGGAAGTTATGGGTTTTCAGATACAGCACATAGGTGTCCGACAGCAGACGGGACAGCCCTTCGACGATGGACTTGCGGTCTTCTTCACTGATACCGATATCGATTGCCATGCTTACCCCCTAACGGCGATTGAATTTATCCAGCAGGTGCCACCCCACTCTAGCAAGCCTGACACCGCCCCGCAGCCCTGATCGGCCCTACACACTGCGACAAATCGACCGCATCGATGCCACTGGCCGGGCTGATTTGAGTAGCCGCAGGCTTTGCTGTTAAATAGGCAGTGTGTCGCCATGCCCCATTTTCCGGGGCGTTGCGCATAGGCTGATGCTGTGTACGTGTCTACCGCCTCTTATTTTTGTTCCGAAGCGAACCGTCCACCTTCAGCTCTTCCTTGTGAGCCGTCATAACGTGAGCCAATCAAAATGTTGAAAATCGTCCACCTGCTAATGGGCGCAGCGGCATTGCTGCTGTCGTTCATACCCAGCTTGAAATCCGAAGCCGTTCCCTACCTGCAACAACCCGATGCACTTTACCTGGCCTTTTTCGGCCTGCTGAACCTGGTCATCGCTCCAGTGATTCCTTACTGGAACAAAGGCCCGCGCCAGCATCTGCAAAATCTGGTCAGCGCACTTCTGGTGCTGACTGTCGTCCTGCAAACCTTGACCCTGATCGCTCCAATGCCTGTCATCGCCGGCCAGCCAGCCGTGCTGTTCAGCCTGGTCATCGCTCTGGTCGCCGTCATCCTGCACCTGGCTGTCAGCTTTTATCGTTCGTCACCGGCTACCGCGCCAACCAGCTATGACATGACCAACCGCGATACCGGTACCGTCAAGTGGTTCAACACCTCCAAAGGCTTCGGCTTTATCTCCCGGGATTCCGGCGATGATATTTTCGTGCACTTTCGTGCGATCCGTGGCGAGGGCCATCGCGTTCTGGTCGAAGGCCAGCGCGTTGAGTTCTCGGTGATGAACCGGGACAAAGGCCTGCAAGCCGAGGACGTCATCGCCGCATTGCCGCGTCGCTGATTCCAGGCTTAAAAAAACCGCGAGCAGCCTGGCTGTTCGCGGTTTTTTTATGCCTGAAGAAAAGACTCAGTAATGCGGCGGCGGTGCATCTTCCTCGAAAGAGCCGAACTGGCCGACCATCTCTTCCTGGCGCTTGAGCAACGCCGCCATCTGCAACTGCAGGCGCTCGACCACGCGCTGCTGGGCGACCAGCACGTCGTTCAATGCCTGAATGGTGTCATCCTGAAACGCCAGACGGCTTTCCAGATCTGTCACGCGATCTTCCAGACTCATGACTCAGCCCTCCACAAAGGTGAAATGCTCGGTCAGGACCGCACGCAACCGTTCGCGAATCGCGGCGACCTGCTCGTCACTGTACGGCTTGGCCGCTACTTTGCCCCACACCGGCGCAGGCCAGGCCGCGTCTTCGCGTTTGCGCACGATCACATGCATGTGCAACTGACTGACGACATTACCCAGGGTCGCGACATTCATTTTGTCAGCATCGAACAAATCCTTGAGCAACTCGGCCAGCGCAGTGGTTTCTTGCCACAGTTGCTGCTGGTCGACGACATCCAACTGAAACAACTCGCTGATATCGTCGCGACGAGGCACCAGGATGAACCAAGGATAGTTGGCATCGTTGGACAGCAGCAGTCGACTGAGCGGGAAATCGCCGATGACCAGGGTGTCCTGTTGAAGTCGTGGATCTAAAGCAAACACTGCGCGCACTCCCGGCTGATCTACATTATTCAGCTTAGCGGGCCATCCATTTCGGCGGCGCACCAAGCGACAGGACGGCAGCATACCTGCGAATGAAGCAGCCTTCACGGTTGCCAGTGCCGATACCCTTGTGCTGTCGACGCCCCGAGATATGGCATTTATCTGCCGCGCGCACCACTACGGAACCGGCGCTGGCTGAAAAACCGAAGAAATGACCGATATTGCGGCTCGCGTTCTTTTTAGCGCCCCGCGCGAAGTGTATGAATACTGGACAGCTGTAAAATTTTTTGCACCAAAACCGCACAGCGCGTCTACGCTCACTGCGTCGGGCATCCGCCGAATACTCACTGACGGGGTGAACCGGTAACGTTTTTGGTTGTCACGCGCGATCTTCGGCGCGGCAACACCATAGCAAGAATGGCGTCAAGCCCTGATAAAAAGGGGCTTGGCGCCCAGTATTCATGAGGCTTTTACAGGCACAGGCGAGTGATCAAAAAAATAACCGCAACAGAAATGCGGTTTGTGCACGCTTGTTGCATTCGTACCCATATGGACTATAAGCGCACCACTGGAAGTGGATGCCTTAAGCCCCATAAGAACAGTGGCAGGGTTGCCCGATGGAGATTCAAGTGTTTTGCCAGGGACTCTTTTTTACCGATGCAAAAAGGCCCATAAACAGCGAGAAAGTTGTCAGTCCGGCTGCGTCGGTACTGTGAATTTGCGACATCCACCACGCCATTTGCGACAACGTCGTAAAGAAGCTGAAAGGTTGGAATAGCAAGTATCGCCAACATTGTCGGCGTGATATAAGTTTGCGCCGACACAAAAAGAAAGAGCCGCCCAGATAATAAAACAGGTGGGACGGCAGTACTCTTCTAAAACCAAAGGAGCAAATCACGATGCGCGTGATGAAGTGGAGCATGATCGCACTGGCAGTTGCTGCAGCCGCCAGTTCTCAGTTGGCTACGGCCGCCCCGTTTGTAAGTGACCAGGCAGAAGCCAAAGGCTTTGTTGAGGACGCGACACTCACCGAGACGTTGAAGAACTACTACTTCAACCGCGACAACAAGAACGGCGGCAACGACCAGAAAGACTGGACTCAGGGCTTCCTCGGTAACTTCACCTCCGGTTACACCCAAGGTACTGTTGGCGTAGGTATCGATGCATACGGTTACCTGGCCTTGAAACTGGATGGCGGTGATGGTACTTCCGGTTCAGGCAACATGAGCCGTAGCGACACCGTTAACCCGAACAACGGTGCCCGCGACGTTAACGACAGCCAGGGCAAAGCCGGCGCGTCGATCAAATTCCGCGTTTCCAAAACCGAACTGAAATTCGGCGACATGCAGCCAAGCACTTCTCCAGTGTTCGCTGTAGGCGGTTCCCGCATCCTGCCGCAAACCGCCACTGGCTTCCAGTTGCAGAGCAGCGAAGTCAAAGACCTTGACCTCGAAGCCGGTCACTTCTACTCCGGCTCCAGCCAGGACAAAAACGCACGTGATGGCGGCCTGTACGCCAACTATGCGGGCGTGGAAGCCAACACGATCGATTACTTCGGCGGCAAGTACGGCATCACCGAAAACCTGAGCGCATCGCTCTACGGTGCCAAGCTGGAAGATATCTGGAACCAGTACTACGCGAACGTGAACCTGACCACCCCGTTCGGTGGCGACACCTCGCTGAACACTGATTTCAACATCTACCGCACCACCGACACCGGTGACAAGGAGGCAGGTGACATCAGCAACACGACCTTCTCCCTGGCAACTGCACTGTCGTTCCTGAAGGCTCATACCTTCACCCTGGGTTTCCAGAAGGTCAACGGCGACACCCCGTTCGACTACATCGGTGTGGGTAAAAACAACCGTGGTGGCGACTCGATCTTCCTCGCCAACTCCATCCAGTACTCTGACTTCAACGGTCCTGGCGAGAAATCCGTGCAAGCCCGTTACGACCTGAAAATGGCCGAGTACGGCGTTCCAGGCCTGAGCTTCATGGTTCGTTACGTTAAAGGTTGGGACATCGACGGTACCAACACCCCGGCTGGCAGCGCTTACGCCGGCCTGTACGGTGAAGATGGCAAACACCACGAAACCAACTTCGAAGCCAAATATGTTGTGCAGTCTGGCCCGGCGAAAGATCTGTCCTTCCGCATTCGTCAGGCCTGGCACACTGCCAACGCCGACCAGGGCGAAGGCGACGTCAAAGAGTTCCGCCTGATCACCGAATACCCACTGAACATCTTGTAATTGTCAGTGGTTAGTTTGGAAGCATAAAAAAAGGCCCATCTTCGGATGGGCCTTTTTTATTGCCTGTGACTTCAATTAACTGCCTGACCGATAAGTCAGGCAATTAATTAGCAACCTATCATTGTGTTGCCGACTCCTGCACCACGCGAATCACGCGCTGTGGAAAAGGAATATCAATACCGGCAGTCTTTAAACGATCACGCGACTGTTCGTTAAACATGAACATTACATCCCAATAGTCTGCGGTTTTAACCCACACACGCAGGGAAACAGTGATCGAGCTGTCGCCCAAAGTCGAAATGACGGCCTGGGGTGCCGGATCCTGCAATACGCGATCATCCTTGGCCAGATCCAGCAGAACCTGACGGGCCTTCTGCAGATCGGCTTCGTAATCGACACCGACATCGAACACGACCTTACGGGTCGGCTGACGATTGGTGTTGGTGATGATGCCGTTCGACAGATTACCGTTAGGCACGATGATGGTCTTGTTGTCGCCAGTACGCAGCACGGTGTGGAAAATCTGGATGCTGTCGACCGTACCCGACACGCCTTGCGCTTCGATCCAGTCACCGATACGGAATGGACGGAACAGCAGAATCAACACGCCGCCAGCGAAGTTCGCCAGGCTGCCCTGCAATGCCAGACCGATGGCCAGACCGGCAGCACCGATGGCAGCCACAAAGGAGGTGGTCTCGACACCGATCATCGAAGCAACGCTGACAATCAGCAGCACTTTGAGAATGATGTTGGCCAGGCTGCTGATGAAGCCTTGCAGCGCCAGATCGGCATTGCGCAGGGCCAACAGACCACCGAGTTTCTGTGTGACCTTGTTGATCAGCCACCAACCGATGGCCAGGGTAATCACCGCCAGCAGCACACGACTGCCATACTCCATGATCATCGGGATCCACGCCTGGGACGCCTTGACCAGGTTGTCCACCTCAGCATTCAAATCCATGTTCTATCTCCTGATTTCCGGCTACCCGGGCTTAAAAAATAAACGGCAGAAAGACCGAACCTGCTGGGCTCAATCGTTTCTGCCGCTGCTTGGGCCTCGGACGCTGAAAACGCCGAGAGGTTCCCCCGACCGGAAAGCTTAGTCGCGGAAGTTGTTGAACTGTAGCGGCATGCCGAATTCCTTGGCACGCAGTGCAGCGATGGCTTCCTGCAGGTCATCACGCTTCTTGCCGGTCACACGAACCTGCTCGCCTTGAATGGCAGCCTGGACCTTGAGCTTGGCGTCCTTGATGTGGCCGACGATCTTCTTCGCCAGCTCTTTGTCGATGCCTTCCTTGAGCAGGGCATCCTGCTTCATCAGCTTGCCCGAAGCGTAAGCGTCCTTGACCTCAAGGCACTGCACGTCGATCTTGCGCTTGACCAGCGCCAGCTTGAGGATTTCGATCATCGCTTCGAGCTGGAACCCGGCTTCAGCGGTCAGGCTCACGGTCAGGTCCTTTTCCTTGAACTCGAAGCTGCCTTTGCCTTTCAGGTCATAACGACGATCGAGTTCCTTCACGGCGTTCTCGACCGCGTTGGTGAGTTCGTGTTTGTCCAGTTCGGATACCACGTCGAACGACGGCATGTAATCTCTCCAATAAAAAGGCGCGCTCGATGTGGATGGAGCGCGCTTGGCTTGCGGTTAAAATCGGGCTCATTATAACGGGTCTTTTCCTACGAACACGGCGAGCCGCACATGCCTGTACGCAATCGAGCAAAAAACTGATGTCGACCACCTGGCACATTCTCGGCGCCGGCAGTCTCGGCACGCTGTGGGCTACACGCCTGGCCCGTGCCGGCTTGCCGGTCCGACTGATCCTGCGGAACACCGAGCGCCTGCGCAGCTATGAAGCCGCCGGCGGCTTGACCCTGGTTGAACAAGGCCAGGCCGGTACCTATGCGGTGCCGGGCGAAACGCCAGACAGCCCCTCGGCGATTCGGCGCTTGCTGGTCGCCTGCAAAGCCTATGACGCCGAAAGCGCTGTTGCCCGCCTCGCCCCACGCCTGACAGAGGATGCCGATCTGATCCTGCTGCAAAACGGCCTCGGCAGTCAGGACGCCGTCGCCACCCTGATACCCCAGGCTCGCTGCATCAGCGCTTCCAGCACCGAAGGCGCCTTTCGCGATGGCGACTGGCGTGTAGTGTTTGCCGGCCACGGCTTCACTTGGCTGGGTGATGTCACTCATCCGGTCGCGCCGATCTGGCTGGAGGATCTGCAAGCCGCGAACATTCCCCACGAGTGGAGTACCGATATCCTCACGCGGTTGTGGCGCAAACTGGCGCTCAACTGCGCGATCAATCCACTGACCGTGCTGCACCACTGCCGCAACGGTGGTTTGCAGGATCATCACTGCGAAGTCGCCACGCTGTGCGCCGAACTCGCCGAGTTGTTGCAGCACTGCGGCCAACCCGCTGCCGCTGAGAACCTGCAGCAAGAAGTCGAACGGGTGATTCAGGCGACGGCGGCCAATTACTCCTCGATGTACCAAGACGTGGCCAACCAGCGCCGCACCGAAATCAGCTATCTATTGGGCCATGCCTGCAAAGTTGCCACCCGCCATCAAATGAATCTGCCGCACCTCAACCAATTGCAGCAGCGCCTCGTCGCGCATCTGCGCAGCCTTGGATTGCCCAGCGACTGAGCAGCGGCTACGCTGGCCACTTGTTCCTTTGCTGCGATAAACCTGATGCCATTGCGCCAGCGCCTCGAAAACCTGCCGGTCGGCCAGAAACTGCTGGCCGCCCTGCTGGTGTTGTTGACCACGGTTTTGCTGGTCGCCAACCTGACCTTTATCAGCGCCGCCTACTACATCTCTCAGGAGAGCATGGCGCCGCAGGCGTTGCAGACCATCGGCCGACTGATCGCCAACCCGAGCCTGGTCAGCGAGTCCCTGCAATCGCCGGAGAGCGCCGAACGCCTGCTCAAGGAGCTCGACAGCTATTCGCCATTACGCGCCGCTGCGATATATGACGGCAAAGGCGAACGCCTCGCGCAGGTGCAGCGCGGCGACAAACTGAAATTGCCGGAACGCTATCGGCACATCGAAGCCTGGCAACTCACCGAGTTTCGCAGCAACCAGTTGATCACCCTGCCCCGCCCCGGCACCGCGCCCGGCCATCTGCTGTTGGTGGCGAGCAGCGAACTGCCGATGGCGTTCTACACCGGCACCCTGACCGCCAGTCTCGGCATCCTGATCTTCAGCGTGCTGTTGTGGCTGGTGATTGCCCGCCAGATCAAACGCCTGATCACCCGGCCGATCCATCAACTGGAAGAACTCTCGCGTCAGGTCACCCGCGAAGAGAACTACGCCCTGCGCGCCTCGCGCGGCAACCACGACGAAATCGGCAGCCTCGCCGAGGCGTTCAACACCATGCTCTCGCGCATCGAAGCCCGCGAGCAACAGCTCAAGCGCGCCCGCGACGACTCGCAAGCGGCTTATGATCAGGCACAGGGACTGGCCGAGGAAACGCGTCACACCAATCGCAAACTGGAGCTGGAGGTCCAGGTGCGCAGCAAGATCGAGAAGAAACTCACCGGCTTTCAGAACTACCTCAACAGCATTATCGACTCGATGCCTTCGGCGCTGATCGCCCTCGACGAGCAGCTCTACGTCACCCAATGGAACCAGGAAGCCAGCGCCCTCTCGGGCACGCGACTGGACGAGGCACTGAATCAGCCGATTTTCCTCGCCTTCGAACCGTTGAAGCCGTTTTTGCCACAGCTCAAGCAGACCGTCGAACAGCACACTGTGGCGAAGATCGAGCGGGTAACGTGGTTCAAGGACGATGAGCCCAAGCATTATGCGCTGACGTTTTATCCGCTGATGGGCGGTGCCGGACGCGGTGTGGTTATCCGCATCGACGACATTACCCAGCGCCTGTCGCTGGAGGAAATGATGGTGCAGTCGGAGAAAATGCTCTCGGTCGGTGGGCTCGCCGCCGGTATGGCCCACGAGATCAACAACCCGCTGGGCGCAATCTTGCATAACGTGCAAAACATTCGCCGGCGGCTGTCGGCCGACCTGCCGAAGAACCTCGAAACCGCTGAGCAACTCGGTATTGAAATCGAAACGGTCAACCGTTATCTGCAAGGCCGCGAAGTACCGCAACTGCTCGACGGCATTCAGCAGGCCGGCGCACGGGCGGCGAAAATCGTCACGCACATGCTCAGTTTCCGTCGCCGCAGCACCCGCCAGATGGCGCCGTGCGATCTGCCGGCGCTGATCGATCAAGCGGTAGAGATCGCTGGCAACGACTTCGATCTGGCCATCGGTTTCGACTTCAAGGGGCAGGCGATCATTCGCCAGTTCGACCCGGCACTCGGCCCGGTTCCGGGCACGGCCAACGAACTGGAACAGGTGCTGCTCAACCTTCTGAAAAACGCTGCGCAGGCGATTCACCAGCGCGAAGACGACAGCGAGCCGGGGCGGATCATTCTGCGCACTCGACTCAATCCGCCGTGGGCTGAAATTCAAGTCGAAGACAATGGCATCGGCATGAGCGAGAACGGGCGCAAACGCACCTTCGAGCCGTTCTTCACCACCAAGGAAATTGGTCAGGGCACCGGACTTGGCTTGTCGGTGTCGTACTTCATCATCACCAACAATCACAAAGGCCAGATGGAAGTGCAGTCCGCGCCCGGTCAGGGCACCTGCTTCACCTTGCGTCTGCCGTTGACGCCGCCTGCAGCCATCGGCGCCGAAACCAGTCAACTACCGAGGTAACCCATGGGCTTTCGCTTGTCGAAGATCTACACCCGCACTGGCGACAAAGGCGAAACCGGCCTGGGCGACGGCCGTCGCGTGCCAAAGGATCACCCGCGCATCGAGGCAATTGGCGAGGTCGATACACTGAACAGTCAGGTCGGCGTGCTGCTGGCAGGATTGATTGCCGAGCGGGAGGCGTTTCCAGGGCTGAACGAATTGATCGAGGTGCTTACGCCTTGTCAGCATCGGCTGTTCGATCTCGGTGGCGAGCTGGCGATGCCGGAGTATCAGGCGTTGAACGCGGCGGAAATCGAACGGCTGGAGGCAGCGATCGATGTCTGGAATGAAGAGCTGGGGCCGCTGGAGAATTTCATTTTGCCGGGTGGATCGATGCTGATTGCACAGGCGCATGTGTGTCGCAGCCTGGCGAGGAGTGCCGAGCGGCGGTGTCAGCACTTGAATGCGATCGAGCCATTGGCCGGGGTCGGGCTGGCGTATATCAATCGGTTGTCGGATTTGTTGTTTGTGGCGGCGCGGTTGATTGCGCGGCGGCAGGGGATTGCGGAGATTCTCTGGCAACCGGCCCCAAAACCGACAGAGATAGAGATGTAGCGCCTGACCGGCCGCCATCGCTGGCAAGCCAGCTCCCACAGGTTTCGAGTTGTACACAACATTTGTGAACGACACAAAACCTTGTGGGAGCTGGCTTGCCAGCGATGAGGCCTGCTGCCTTTACAGAGAATCAGGCCAGAACGCGCGAATCCCCGCCACACCCTGTGCACCAACGCCCCAGGCTTTTTCGCGCTCCACCGGGCCTACCCCACCCAACAGAAACACCGGCTTACCGAATCCCTCGATCAACGCCGCAGCCTGATCCCAGCCCAACGGCTGCGCATCCGGGTGAGTCAGCGTCGGCTGCACCGGTGACAAGGTCACAAAGTCCACACCCATCTGCTCGGCCAGCGCCAACTCTTCAGCGTTGTGACACGACGCCGCCAACCAGCGCTCCGCCGGCAACGGACGCCCCGCCGCCGCGTACTTACGCAATTGCGCAGCGGTGATGTGCCAACCGGCCGACGGGAAATCGCCAAGCCATTCGAACGGCCCCTTGATCATCAACTGCGCCTTGCCCGCACACAGGCCGGCCGCATCGACCGCCAAATCGCGATACTTGGGGTCATAGCCATTTGGCGCGCGCAGCTGAATCAACTTGATCCCACCGGCAATCGCCTTCTGGATACCGCGCAGTAACGCCGGGGTTTCCAGGTCTTCCGGGGTGATCAGGTATTCAGCCGGCAAACGCGCCGCCGCTACGATCGGCTGGTTGGCCGCGGGAAACTCGTAGTTCACCAACTCCTTCGCCGCGACCCAGGCCAATGGCTGACCTTCGGCACCGTGAGGTTCGCCGGTGAATGCCGAGACTTCCCAGACATCCAGCAGCACCTGCTTGTCGGGGTAGTCGTGACGCACCTTGATCAACGGCCGGGCAGCAACAACGACGATGCCCAACTCCTCGTGCAGCTCACGGGCCAGTGCGCTTTCAACTGTCTCATCCACCTCGACCTTGCCGCCGGGAAACTCCCACAGACCACCCTGATGCTGAGAGTCGGCGCGGCGGGCGATGAGGATTTTGCCGCTGTCGTCACGGATGACGGCGGCGGCGACGTGTACACGTTTCACGGATTCAATTCCTCCAGTCCGGCCTTCTGCCACGCCTTGAAGGCGGGCCATTGGTAGACGGCTTCAACATAGGCTTCGTCGGCGGCCGGCAGTTGCACCTGATAGGTGCGCAGGCGCACGGCAATCGGCGCGAAGAAGGCATCGGCCAGACTGACGCGGCCAAACAGATAAGGTCCGCTCTCGGTGGCGGCGGCGCGGCACTCGGCCCACAGCGCGAGCATGCGTTCGATGTCGACCTTCACTTCTGGCGGTACCGGGTTCAGCGGCGCGTCATGGTTGAGGTTGAATGGCATGTGATTGCGCATGGCGAAGAAGCCGCTGTGCATTTGGGCGCAGGCGGATCGGGCCTGAGCGCGGGCGAAAATATCCGTCGGCCAGAGTTGCTCGGACGGGAATGTCTCGGCGAGGTACTCGGCAATGGCCAGTGAGTCGGCAATGGTGCCACGCGCTGTTTGCAGCAGCGGGACTTTGGCGGTCGGCGAATGCTTGAGCAGCAGTTCGCGGGTGTCGGGCTTGCCGAGCTTGATCAGTTCTTCGCTGTAGGGTGCGCCGGTCAGTTCGAGCGCCAGGGCGGCGCGCAGGGACCAGGAGGAAAGCAGTTTGTCGCCGATGATCAGGTGCAGGGACATGGTTGGGTGCCTTTCATCAGGAGGAACAGTCCAGAATCTTTGGTGCCTGACAGGTCGCCATCGCGAGCAGGCTCACTCCTACAGGGGATTTGTGAACAACACAGATCTCTGTGGGAGTGAGCCTGCTCGCGATGCAGGCGACTCGGTCTCAGGTTGGATCAAGTGCGGTATTCGGCGTTGATCTTCACGTACTCATGCGACAGGTCAGTGGTCCAGATGGTTTCGCTGCAATCGCCGCGACCCAGTTCGATACGGATGGTGATTTCTTCCTGCTGCATCACCGCCGAACCCTGCGCTTCAGTGTAGGTCGCCGCGCGGGCGCCACGGCTGGCAATGCACACGGCGCCGAGGAACACGTCGATCTTGCTCACGTCCAGATCCGGCACGCCGGCACGACCGACGGCCGCCAGGATGCGACCCCAGTTCGGGTCAGAGGCGAATAGCGCGGTCTTGATCAGCGGCGAGTGCGCCACGGTGTAGCCAACGTCCAGGCATTCCTGATGGTTGCCGCCGCCATTCACTTCAACGGTGACGAACTTGGTCGCGCCTTCGCCGTCACGCACGATGGCCTGGGCGACTTCCATGCACACTTCGAATACCGCTTGCTTCAGTTTGGCGAACAACTCGCCTTCAGCGCGGGTGATTTCCGGCAGTGCAGCCTTGCCTGTAGCGATCAGCATGCAGCAGTCGTTGGTCGAGGTGTCGCCGTCGATGGTGATGCGGTTGAACGACTTGTTGGCGCCGTCGAGCATCAAATTGTGCAGGACTTCGCGGGAGACTTTGGCGTCAGTGGCAATGTATCCGAGCATGGTCGCCATGTTCGGACGGATCATGCCCGCGCCTTTGCTGATGCCGGTAACGGTGATGGTCACGCCGTCATGTTCGAACTGACGGCTGGCGCCCTTCGGCAGGGTGTCGGTGGTCATGATGCCGGTGGCGGCGGCTTCCCAGTTGTTTTCCGACAAGTCGTCCAGCGCGGCTTGCAGCGCGCCTTCGATCTTCTCGACTGGCAGTGGCTCACCGATCACACCGGTGGAGTACGGCAGGATCTGGCTGGCATCAACGCCGGTCAGCTCAGCCAGCTTCGCAGTGGTGCGTTCAGCGGCGGCCAGGCCAGGTTCACCGGTCCCAGCGTTGGCATTGCCAGTGTTGGTCAGCAGATAGCGCACAGCATTCTGCACGCGTTTTTTCGCCAGGATCACCGGTGCCGCGCAAAACGCGTTCAAGGTGAACACGCCCGCAACGGTCGAGCCTTCGGCGCAGCGCATCACAACGACATCCTTGCGCCCGGGGCGCTTGATGCCGGCCGAGGCGATACCGAGTTCAAAACCGGCAACCGGGTGCAACGTTGGCAAAGGACCAAGACCAACAGCCATGAATGCGCTCCTTACTCAATGAAGTCAGCACCGTCACTCGCGGCGACGGTGGTTTGAATGGCAAAACGCCGCGACGGCAGGAGCCGGTCGCGGCGCGGGTATTTCAGCGATTGAAACGGGTTTTACTGGATCTGCCCGTGGCAATGCTTGAATTTCTTGCCCGAACCGCAGTAGCACAGTTCGTTGCGGCCCAGCTTCTGCTCGTTGCGAACCGGCGCAGTGGCGAGGGCCACATCGACCTCTTCACCGAGTATTTCCGGTTGCTCCAGGCCCGGGGCTTCAGCGTGTTCGAACTGCATGCGGGCGGCCAGTGCTTCGGCTTCCTGACGCAGACGTTGCTCTTCGGCTTCCGGATCTTCGCGGCGAACCTGAACGTGCGACAGCACACGGATCGAGTCGCGCTTGATCGAATCGAGCAGCTCGGAGAACAGCGTGAACGACTCGCGCTTGTACTCCTGCTTCGGGTTCTTCTGGGCATAGCCACGCAGGTGGATACCGTGACGCAGGTGATCCATGGTCGACAGGTGGTCTTTCCACAGATCGTCCAGCACGCGCAGAACGATTTGCTTCTCGAAGGAGCGCAGTGCTTCCGCACCAGCCTGATCTTCTTTCTCGTTGTACGCCGCCATCAGCTCGGTCATGAGCTTCTCGCGCAGGGTTTCTTCGTACAGGTGATCGTCTTCATCGAGCCATTGCTGGATCGGCAATGTCACGCCAAAGTCGCTGGCAATCGAAGCTTCCAGACCGGCCACGTCCCACTGCTCTGGCAGCGATTGCGGTGGAATGTGCGCACTGACGGTCGCGTTGAGCACGTCCTGACGGAAATCGGCGATGGTTTCACCGATGTTGTCAGCGGCCAGCAACGTGTTACGCATGTGATAGATCACTTTACGCTGTTCGTTGTTGACGTCGTCGAACTCGAGCAGTTGCTTGCGAATGTCGAAGTTGCGGCCTTCAACCTTGCGCTGCGCCTTCTCGATTGCGTTGGTCACCATGCGGTGCTCGATCGCTTCGCCCGGCTGCATGCCCAGGGCTTTCATGAAGTTCTTCACCCGGTCAGAGGCGAAAATGCGCATCAGGCTGTCTTCCAGCGACAGGTAGAAGCGGCTCGAACCGGCATCGCCCTGACGACCGGCACGGCCACGCAGCTGGTTGTCGATACGACGCGATTCGTGACGCTCGGACGCAATCACCTGCAGACCGCCGGATTCGAGCACTTGCTGGTGACGCTTCTGCCAGTCGGCCTTGATCTGGGCAATCTGCTCAGGGGTCGGGTTTTCCAGCGACGCTACTTCAACTTCCCAGTTACCGCCCAACAGGATGTCGGTACCACGACCGGCCATGTTGGTGGCGATGGTCAGAGCGCCCGGACGACCGGCCTGCGCGATGATCTCGGCTTCTTTTTCGTGGAACTTGGCGTTGAGAACCTTGTGCTCGATGCCTTCCTTCACGAGCAATGCGGACATGTGCTCGGAGGTTTCGATGGTGGCAGTACCCACCAGCACCGGACGACCGGCCGCCATGCTTTCCTTGATGTCGGCAACGATTGCCGCGTACTTCTCTTCGGCGGTGAGGAACACCAGATCGTTGAAGTCTTTACGCGCCAATGGTTTGTTCGGCGGAATGACCATCACTTCCAGACCATAGATCTGGTGGAATTCGAACGCTTCGGTGTCGGCGGTACCGGTCATGCCGGACAGCTTGGTGTACAGACGGAAGTAGTTCTGGAACGTGGTCGATGCCAGCGTCTGGCTCTCGGCCTGGATGTTCAGACCTTCCTTGGCCTCGATGGCCTGGTGCAGGCCTTCGGACAGACGACGACCCGGCATGGTACGGCCGGTGTGTTCGTCGACCAGTACGACCTGGCCGTCCTGCACGATGTATTCGATGTTGCGGTTGAACAGCTTGTGCGCACGCAGACCGGCATACACGTGGGTCAGCAGGCCCAGGTTATGTGCCGAGTACAGGCTCTCGCCTTCAGCCAGCAGGCCGACGCGGGTGAGCATGTCTTCGATGAACTGGTGACCGGCTTCGTTGAGTTCGACCTGACGGGTCTTCTCGTCAACGGTGTAGTGGCCAGCCTTGGTGACTTCGCCTTCGACTTCTTCAACGTGCAGTTCCAGCTGCGGGATCAGTTTATTGATCTCCATGTACAGCTTGGAGCTATCCTCGGCCTGACCGGAAATGATCAGCGGGGTACGCGCTTCGTCGATGAGGATGGAGTCGACTTCGTCGATCACGGCAAAGTTGAGTTCGCGCTGGAATTTTTCTTCCATGCTGAACGCCATGTTGTCGCGCAGGTAGTCGAAACCGAATTCGTTGTTGGTGCCGTAGGTGATGTCGGCGGCGTAGGCCAGACGCTTCTCTTCCGGCGGCTGGAACGGCGTCACGACGCCGACGGTCAGGCCGAGGAATTCATACAGCGGGCGCATCCAGTTGGCGTCACGACGCGCCAGGTAGTCGTTCACTGTCACAACGTGCACGCCCTTGCCGGACAATGCGTTGAGGTAAACACCCAGGGTCGCTACGAGGGTTTTACCCTCACCGGTGCGCATTTCGGCGATCTTGCCTTCGTGCAAGGTCATGCCACCGACGAGCTGCACGTCGAAGTGACGCATACCCATGATGCGCTTGCCGGCTTCGCGGGCGACCGCAAAAGCTTCTGGCAACAGCTTGTCGAGGGTTTCCCCTTTGGCGATGCGGGCCTTGAACTCATTGGTCTTGGCGCGCAATTGATCGTCCGAAAGGGCCACCATTTGCTCTTCGAAGGCATTGACGAGCTGCACCGTCTTGAGCATGCGTTTGACTTCACGCTCGTTCTTGCTTCCAAAAAGTTTCTTTAACAAAGGCGCAAACATATCGGCAGGATCTTCCACACTAAAGGGATGGAGGGCGGCCCCGTGAGCGTCGCCCGTGCAGCCCTCATGGCCGCATGCGAACGAGCATTCTACCCGGAAACGGAAGTGAGGAAAGTGGCGATATTCCACGATGCTGGCACTGCGCTTTGACGGGGCTCACTTAAAATAGGGGCGTTTTGCTCAACTTCAAGTCATACAAGGCAGAAGTTAGTCGTTGATTTAATGGGTAAAGCGGGGGCAAAAGCAATGGGCGAGTGAGTTCGGCCTTTCTGCTACCATGGCGATTCTGTTACTTCAGGTGTTCGATCATGGCATTTCGCCCTCTTACGGCCAGAGCACCCGCCGTTCTCTTGCGCGAAGCCAAGCCGCTCAAGGCCATCCTCGGCCATGCCCAGCGACTGGGCCATTTGCAGCGCCTGCTCGAAAGTCAACTGCAACCCGCCGCCCGCGAACACTGCCATGTGGCGTCGTGGCGCGAGGGCAGTTTGCTGCTGATTGTCACCGATGGCCATTGGGCCACACGCTTGCGCTACCAGCAAAAGCGTTTGCAGCGGCAACTGCAGATGTTCGATGAGTTCGCCAGTTTGACGCGGATTCTGTTCAAGGTGCAGCCGCCGACGGTGCAGCGCGGAGCGACCGGGCATACCATGGATTTGTCGACGGATGCGGCGGCGACGATTCAGGCGACAGCAGACGGGATCAGTGATCCGGGGTTGCGCGCGGCGCTGGAACGCCTGGCGGCGCACGCGAAAGACAAAACCTGACAGCTATCAATAATTGCAGGAGTGAGCCTGCTCGCGATAGCGGTGAAACAGTCGACATTGTCGTGACTGGCATACCGCAATCGCGAGCAGGCTCACTCCTACATTGGATCAGCGGCGTTTGCTGCCACCGAGTAAAGAGCCCATAAGGCCGCGTACCAGTTGTTTGCCCAGATTGTTGGCCGCCTGGCGCATGGCGGATTTCAGCGCTTGCCCGGCAGCGGTGCCGAGAAACTCTCCGGCCCTGTCGGCGAGGCTTGGTTCTTCAACCGCAGGCTTGCCGGCGGGTGCCTCGGCGTCAGGCGCCAAGCCTTTACGCCCCATGAGAATCTCATACGCCGACTCACGATCGATCGGCTTGTCATAGCGGCCCTTGAACGGCGATCCGGCAATCAGCACGGTTCGTTCGGTCTCGGTCAGCGGCCCGATTCGCGATTGCGGTGGCGCCACCAGCACACGCTGGACCATTTCCGGCGTGCCCTTCTCGGCAAGGGTTCCGACCAACGCTTCGCCGATCCCCAACTCCGTCAACACCGACAACGTATCGAACGCCGGATTCGGCCGGAAGCCATCTGCCACCGCGCGCAGGGATTTCTGCTCCCTGGCGGTGAAGGCGCGCAAGCCATGCTGGATTCGCAGGCCAAGCTGGGCCAGCACATCATCGGGCAAGTCCGCAGGCGACTGGGTGACGAAATACACACCAACGCCTTTCGAGCGAATCAGCCGCACCACTTGTTCCAGACGCGCCTGCAAAGCCTTGGGCGTATCGCCGAACAACAAATGCGCCTCATCGAAAAACAACGCCAGCAGCGGTTTGTCGGCATCGCCGCGTTCGGGCAGTTGCTCAAACAGCTCAGCCAGCAGCCACAACAGGAACGTCGCGTAGACTTTCGGCGCCTCATGCACCAGACGACTGGCGTCCAATAGATGAATGCGCCCACGGCCATCAGCCGCCGGTTGCAGAATGTCTTCGAGTTGCAGCGCCGGCTCGCCAAACAAGGCTTCGGCGCCCTGCTGTTCCAGTGTCGCCAGGCGGCGCAACAGCGCCTGGCTGGAACCGGTGGTCATCAATGCAGCGTCTTCGCCCAACAGTTGCGGGTTGTCCTTGAGGTGATTGAGCAGCGCTTTCAGGTCCTTCAGGTCCAGCAGCAACAGGCCTTCACGATCAGCGACCTTGAACGCTGCGTAGAGCGCCGCCTGCTGACTGTCGGTCAGTTCCAGCAGGCTGCCGATCAACAACGGGCCCATTTCACTCAACGTAGTGCGCAACGGATGACCGGATTCGCCGTGGATATCCCACAAGGTCACCGGATAAGCCTGCGCCTTGTAGTTGAGCCACGGCATCCCGCCAATGCGCTCGGCAACCTTGCCCTGCGGGTTGCCGGCAGCACCGAGGCCACACAGATCGCCCTTGATGTCAGCGGCAAACACCGCGACCCCGGCGTCACTGAACGCTTCGGCCAGACGTTGCAAGGTAACGGTTTTACCGGTACCGGTGGCGCCGGCGACCAGCCCGTGGCGGTTCGCCAGGCGCATGGCCTGACCAAGCTGTTGCCCCGCGAGGTCGGCGCCGATAACGAGTTGCGATGAGTCAGGCATTTTGTCACCCAATGGTTAATCTTTGATTCTGCATGGCCGATACACAAAGGTGAGAGCCCGACCATAAGTCGGGCCGGACATTTCCCTAAGGAGAGACGGAAATATCAGCTTGTTTTCACCGTTGCCCATTTCGCGCGCCTCTATAAAAGCACGCCCTGGACACTAAGACCTTAGCGGAACCCCAAGCCATGAACAAAAATCTGCGCTTCAGCCATAAAATCTTGCTTGCCGCCGCCCTCATCGTCATTGCCGCCTTCGCCTCGTTTACCTTGTACAACGACTGGCTACAGCGCAATGCGATCCGCGATGACCTGAACAACTATCTCAACGAAATGGGCGAGGTCACGGCCGGCAGCATCCAGACCTGGCTCAACGGTCGCATTCTGCTGATCGAGAACGCCGCCCAGAACATTTCGATCAATCCCGAACCCGCCAACGTCGCCATCCTGCTCGAACAGAAGACCCTGACCTCGACGTTCATGGCCACTTATCTGGGCGATGCCACCGGGCATTTCACTATCCGCCCGGACACGAAGATGCCGGACGGTTTCGATCCACGCGTGCGCCCTTGGTATAAAGGTGCCGAGAGCAGCAGCACTTCGACGCTGACCGAACCGTATATCGACGCGGCTACCGGCCAGTTGATCATCTCGATTGCTACCGCCTCGAAAAAGGCCGGCCAGAGCGTCGGCGTGGTAGGCGGCGACTTGAGCCTGCAATCGCTGGTCGACACCCTCGCCGCCCGCGACTTCGACGGCATGGGTTATGTATTCCTGGTCAGCGCCGACGGCAAGATCCTCGTCCACCCGGACAAAGCCCTGGTGATGAAATCACTAAAGGAAGCCTATCCACAGGACACCCCGCGCATCAGCAGCGACTTCAGTGAAGTCACCGTTGATGGCAAAACCCGCATCGTCACCTTCGCGCCGATCAAAGGCTTGCCGTCAGTGAACTGGTACATCGGTCTGTCGGTGGACAAGGATCAGGCGTTCGCGATGCTCAGCGAGTTCCGTACGTCGGCGGTGATTGCCACGGTGATTGCCGTGGCGATCATCCTTGCTCTGCTTGGCATGCTGATTCGCATCCTGATCCAGCCGCTGCACGTCATGACCCGCGCCATGGAAGACATTGCCGACGGCGAAGGCGACCTGACCAAACGCCTGACCATCGTCAATAACGATGAGTTCGGTGTTCTGGGTACCGCATTCAACCGCTTCGTCGAGCGTATCCACGGCTCGATCCGCGAAGTGTCGTCGGCCACCGGGCAAGTCAACGAAGTCGCCCTGCGCGTGGTCGCTGCGTCGAACTCGTCGATGTACAACTCTGATCAACAGGCCTCGCGTACCAGCAGCGTGGCTGCAGCGATCAACCAGCTCGGCGCTGCGGCACAGGAAATCGCCCGCAACGCTGCGCAGGCCTCGAACCAGGCCAGCGATGCTCGCGGTCTGGCGGAAGATGGCCAGCAAGTGGTGGATCGCAGCATCAAGGCGATGAATCAGCTGTCGAGCATGCTCAGCGCGTCGAGCAGCAATATCGAATCGCTGAACAGCAAAACCGTGAACATCGGCCAGATTCTTGAAGTGATCACCAGCATTTCCCAGCAGACCAACCTGCTGGCGCTCAATGCCGCGATCGAAGCTGCGCGTGCCGGTGAGGCCGGCCGTGGTTTCGCCGTGGTGGCGGATGAAGTGCGCAATCTGGCGCATCGCACCCAGGAATCGGCGCAGCAAGTGCAAACGATGATCGAGGAGCTGCAAGTCGGCGCCCGTGAATCGGTGAGCACCATGAGTGACAGCCAGCGCCACAGCCAGGACAGCGTGGAAATTGCCAACCTCGCCGGGGAGCGTTTGAACAGCGTGACCCAGCGTATTGGCGAGATCGACGGGATGAACCAGTCGGTGGCGACCGCGACCGAGGAGCAGACCGCTGTGGTCGAGTCGATCAACGTCGACATCACCGAGATCAACACGCTGAACCAGGAAGGCGTGGAGAACCTGCAGGCGACGTTGCGGGCTTGCTCGGATCTGGAGCAGCAGGCTTCGCGGTTGAAACAGCTTGTGGGTAGTTTCCGGATTTAAGATCAAAAGCCTACCCCCTCACCCCAGCCCTCTTCCCCAGGGGGGCGAGGGGGAAAGGGAGCCGATCTTCATGCTGTTCAAAACCTGAGTTCGACTGAAGACGTTCAGGTCGATGAATCAAGCCCAGACACCTCGGTCAGTCCCCTCTCCCTCCGGGAGAGGGTTAGGGTGAGGGGCTCTTCCGCTCTGAAGCTCTTCAGCTCTACCGCGCAATCCCGACCGAACATCTATTCTTGATAAAGGTCAACCAAGGGAGAACCACGCAGCGGAGGGTTGATCACCGTGCACATCGCCGACATCACCATGTTCTACGCCCCGGCCAGCGGTGGCGTGCGGACTTATCTGGATGCCAAACACCGCCGGTTGGGCGTCAGGCCCGGCATTCGCCACAGCCTGCTGATCCCCGGCGCCGACTTCGGCGAACACGACGGCCTCTACACGGTGCCTGCCCCGGCCCTGCCCTTCGGCAAGGGTTACCGTTTTCCGCTGCGTCTGGCTCCTTGGCGAAATGTCCTGGAGGATTTGCAGCCGGATCTGATTGAAGTCGGCGATCCCTACCTTACGGCTTGGGCCGCTCTGGATGCACGGCGGACGCTGGACGTGCCGGTCATCGGCTTCTATCACTCGGACCTGCCGTTGCTGGTCAGCAATCGCATGGGCCATTGGGTCACGCCGAATGTCGAGGCTTATGTCACCAGGCTTTACGGCAACTTCGACCGCGTGCTCGCGCCAAGCCAGGCGATGGCCGACAAACTGATTGGCCTGGGCGTGCGCAATGTCTACGTTCAACCATTGGGTGTGGATCTGCAAACCTTCCACCCCGAGGCTCGTGACCTTGGTCTGCGCGCAGAACTGGGTCTGGCCGAAGACACGCGTCTGCTGATTTTCGCCGGGCGTGGTTCGAAGGAGAAAAACCTGCCGGTGCTGCTCAAGTGCATGCAGCGCCTCGGCCCGCGCTATCACCTGCTGCTGGTCGGCTCATCAATGCCGGCGCTGGTGCCGGACAACGTGACGGTGATCGACGAATTCTGCCCGGCGCCGAAGGTCGCACGCCTGATGGCCAGTGCCGATGCGCTGTTGCATGCCGGTGATCAGGAAACCTTTGGTCTGGTGATCCTCGAAGCGATGGCGTGCGGCATTCCGGTGGTCGCCGTCGCTGCCGGAGCGTTCGAAGAAATCGTCGACGAATCCTGCGGTCTGCTGTGCACACCAAACAATCCGCAGGCCATGGCCAATGCCGTGCGCGAGTTGTACAGCCGCGGCTGCGCAAACCTCGGCCAGCAAGCGCGTCAGCACGTCGAACGCTATTACGCCTGGGACACCGTCGTCGACAGCCTGCTCAGTCATTATCACGCCGCCCTCGGCCACACCTTGCCACGGGTGGCCAATGCTTGAGTCCCCGCGTGCGCCCGCCGTATTGCTGGTGCTGCATGACGTGGCGCCGTCGACGTGGGCGGACTATCAGGCCTTTGTCGAGGCGGTCGATGCACTGGGCAATGTGCCGCTGACCTGGCTGGTGGTGCCCGATTTCCACCGGCACGAGGCCCTCGACGATCATCCGGCGTTTTGTCGAATGCTCGATAAGCGTGTCGCCCGTGGCGATGAGTTGGCGTTGCACGGGTATTTCCACGACGACCAAGAGCCTGCCCCGACCACGCCGCGCGACTGGTTCATGCGCCGTGTTTACACCCATGAAGGGGAGTTCTATCGTTTGTCCCGTGAAGCCGCCCTCGCCCGTGTGCGCGCCGGTATCGAAGTGTTCCAGCGCCATGACTGGCCACTGCACGGCTTCGTCGCCCCGGCGTGGTTGATGAGCGATGGCACCCGTCAGGCACTGCGCGAATTGCCGCTGAGCTACACCAGTGATCCGCAGCATCTTTATCGATTACCGGATTTCACCGCCATCGACGCGCCGGGGCTGGTCTGGAGCGCCCGCAGCGCCTGGCGTCGGGGCTTGTCAAAAATAGTCAGCGAGCAGCGTCAGCAGCGCTGGCGTCAGGCACCGGTGATTCGGCTAGGCTTGCACCCCGTGGACATGCGCCACGGTTTTTCCCGTGATTACTGGCTGCACACCCTTGAACGTGTGCTCGCCGAAGGACGCAAACCGATGACCAAAATCAACTGGCTCGCCCGACAGCGCGGTCAACGGGAACACGCCGCATGAGCCGCAGTATTTTGTTGCTGATCGGCCTGCTCGCGGCCGTGCTGATTCCGGTCGTGCTTGGCGGTGGCGACACCTGGGCGCGCCTGCAAAGTTTTCCGCTGCTGTGGTTGTTGATCATGTTCGGCATGATTCTGCTCTGCTGGGGCATCAACACCCTGCGCTTGCGTCTGTTGCTCGGCGATCAACGCGACCGGGTCACGCCAATGAGAAGTCTCGGCGTGGTGATGGCCGCCGAATTCGCCTATTGCGCCACACCCGGCGGCAGCGGCGGGCCGTTGACGATCATGGCCCTGCTCGCTCGCAGCGGCGTGCGCCCGGCGCGGGGCAGCGCTGTGTTCGCCATGGATCAACTGAGTGACCTGCTGTTCTTTCTTTGTGCGCTAAGCGGGATTCTGATTTACGCGCTGTTTCAGCACCTCAGTGATCGCCTGGAATGGCTGCTGATGGTCAGTGCGGTTTCGTTGTTGGGTGGCTTGTTCAGTTGCGTGCTGGTGGCGCGTTATCACCGCGTATTGATTCGCCTCAGCGGCCGCTTGTTGGCCAGGATGAACGTCAGCGCCATTACTCGACGGCGCTGGGCGCGCAAGTTGCTGCACTTTCTCGCGGCATTCACCGACACCTTGAAGTTGCCATGGCAGACACTGGTCAAAGTCTTTGCCCTGACCTGCGTGCATTGGTTGCTGCGCTACAGCGTGTTGTATCTGGCGTTGCGCGGGCTTGGCGCGGACTTGCAGTGGGCCTGGAGTTTCCTGGTGCAGATGCTTTCGCTCGGCGCCGGGCAGTTCAGTCTGTTGCCAGGTGGCGCGGGGGCGGCGGAATTGACCTCGGCGGCGCTGTTGGCGCCGATGGTGGGGAAATCGACGGCAGCAGCGGCGATTCTGATCTGGCGGGTGGTGACGTATTACTTTTATCTGCTGGTGGGTGGCCCGGTGTTTTTGTTGATGCTGGGGCGGCCGTTGCTGAGGAAACTGATGAAAGTGCGTCAAGCTTAAAAGATCGTCCGACTCTGGTTTTACCTGCTCCCACAATTCAGCCGCACCGGGAAACTCGGTGCCATCCTCCGAGCTCATGTCCTCCGGGTCGTAGCGACTCAAACAACCCTCGCCCAACGTCGCCGGTGCTTTGGAAGTGGCTTTGTCCAGTGGATCGGTCATGGCTTTTCCTCAAAGCAGAAATGACAAAGGGTCTGGACGATTGAACGCCCAGACCCTTGGTTTTTCAAGCCTGCGGGCGCTCGATCAGAACACCACAGTCTTGTTGCCGTGCACCAGCACGCGATCTTCGAGGTGATAACGCAGGCCACGGGCCAACACCATCTTCTCGACGTCACGGCCGAAACGCACCATGTCTTCGATGCTGTCACTGTGGCTGACGCGTACCACGTCCTGCTCGATGATCGGGCCGGCGTCCAGCTCTTCGGTCACATAGTGGCAGGTCGCGCCGATCAGTTTCACGCCACGCAGGGAAGCCTGGTGGTACGGCTTCGCGCCAACGAACGATGGCAGGAAGCTGTGGTGAATGTTGATCACCTTGTGCGCGTATTCACGGCACATGTCCGGCGGCAGGATCTGCATGTAGCGCGCCAGCACGACCACTTCGGCATCGTGCTGTTTGACCAGACGCGACACTTCGTCGAAGGCCGGTTGCTTGTCCTGCGGATTGACCGGGACATGGTAATAAGGAATGCCGTGCCACTCGACCATGCTGCGCAGGTCATCGTGGTTGGAAATCACGCAGGAGATCTCACAGTCCAGTTCGTCGCTGTGCCAGCGGTGCAGCAAGTCGGCGAGGCAGTGAGATTCGCGGCTGGCCATCAGCACGACGCGTTTTTTCTGCTCGGTATCGGTAATACGCCAGTCCATCGAAAACTCTTCGGCGATTGGCGCAAACTTCTCGCGCAATACTTCAATACCGAATGGCAGCGAATCGGCACGAATTTCGTGACGCATGAAGAACCAGCCGACCTGATTATCCGAGTGGTGGCTCGCTTCGGTGATCCAGCCATTGTGGGCTGCCAGAAAATTACTGACTTTGGCAACGATGCCAACGCGGTCCGGGCAAGATATCACCAGCCGAAAAGTGCGCATGAGGGGAAAACTCCAGAACTTCGCAAAGGCCGCCATTCTAGCGACTGCGCAGGAAAACTGCAGTATCGATGAGTGCTGGCGTGGGCGCGGCCACGGCGTACGACGTTTTCACGGGGATAATCGTCAGCATGATGGCGCGCCGACAGCACCGTTTGATCAGACAAGTGTGAATATCTGTGATGACTGCATCACACTATTTAACTGAATATTCAGTTTGTCGCTAATACCCTGCAACTAATTCAAATAAAAACTCCGGTTAAATGTTTACTTGATGAAACACCCTGACTATTATTGCGCCACTGTCCCCTGCCATTCAGCATCCTACTAAGGTAGTAATCATGTCCTTGATCAACGAATATCGCGCCACCGAAGAAGCTATCAAAGAGCTGCAAGCCCGTTTGAAGAACCTGTCGCAAGACGACAAACTGCAAGCCGAGCTGGAATTCGAAGGCAAACTGCGCACCCTGATGGGCGAATACTCCAAGTCCCTGCGTGACATCATTGCCCTGCTGGATCCGGATGCAAAATCCAAAGCTCCACGTGGCGGTGCAGTAAAAACTACCGGCACCAAGCGTGCACGCAAAGTTAAGCAATACAAAAACCCGCACAATGGCGAAGTCATCGAAACCAAAGGTGGCAACCACAAAACTCTGAAAGAGTGGAAAGCCAAGTGGGGCGGTGACGTGGTTGAAGGCTGGGCTACCCTGCTGGGCTAAGCCGCAATGCCTTCGCAGAACGTTCTGCGATAAAAACAAACGCCAGCTTGCGCTGGCGTTTTTTTATTCCCGCTATTGTCGGGCGGACATGTTCGATTTCAAAGATTCAAACGTTTGCGCAATGCTTCGACATAATTCTGCCATTCACCGAGTACCTGGCTTTGCATCGGCGCAGCATTAAGCATCCATTGCTCCAGCGCCTGCGTAAAAGAATCGAGGGTATTGGGTGCACCCATTTCGGCTTGGCACAAACGCTGCTGACAAAATATTCGCCAGCGTTCCTGCTCTTCAAAACTCAACGTATCGGGAAAGTTGCGTGCTCGATATCGAAAGAGCAACTCAGGCAAACGTTCATCATCGAAAGGCCACTGCTCTTGCGCTAATTGCGCAGGGTCGGCGGTTCTCACTTGCTCACATAGACGTCGATCACGGTCACCGATAAATCCGTCGTACAACTGTTGTTCCGGATCCTCGCTCGGGGTGAAGTCTTCGCTGGCATAAATAGTCGCAACTTTATCTTTCCAGACTAGTTGTGCGTCAGTTAGCCGCAGTGCCCGTTCCTGATAAAGCGCCATGTCCAGGCCCATGCGTTGCTGATCTGCCGGACGCAACACCGCAAGCGGCGCCACCACCGGGCAACGGTTGACGTGAATCAGCTTCAGCGGCACCGGCAACTCACCTTCAAGCAAGTCATCGCGGCGGGTGTACAGGCGCTGGCGCAGGGTTTGTGCGTCCAGGTCGAGCAAACCCTGCGGGTCGAGGTGCAGGTCGCAGACGATCAAGGCATTACGATTTTTCGGGTGCCAGGCCAGTGGCAGCACCACACCGATGTAATGGCGGGCTGCCGAAAAGCGCCCGGAAACATGCACCATCGGCTGCAACAGACGAATCTGGTCCATGACTTTCTGTTTGCTGCGCAACTGAAACAGCCAGTCATACAACTTGGGTTGTTTCTCGCGGATCAGCCGCGCCAGTGCGATGGTTGCGCGTACGTCCGACAACGCTTCGTGGGCATGGCCATGGTCAATATTGTTGGCGGCGGTCAGGCGTTCGAGTTTGAGGGTGACGCGGCCTTCGTCATCGGTCGGCCAGACCAGCCCGTCGGGGCGTAATGCGTAGGCGGCTCGCACCACGTCGATCAGGTCCCAACGACTGTTGCCACCCTGCCACTCACGGGCGTAGGGATCGAAAAAATTTCGATACAGGCTGTAACGGGTCATCTCGTCGTCGAAACGCAGGGTGTTGTAACCGGCGCCACAGGTACCGGGCGCCGCCAGTTGCGCATGCACCCGGGTCATGAAATCGGCTTCGCTCAAACCCTTGTCGGCGAGCTGGCTCGGGGTGATGCCGGTAATCGCGCACGCCGCCGGATGCGGCAGGATGTCTTCGCTGGGCTGGCAATAGAGATTGACCGGCTCGTCGATTTCGTTGAGGTCGTGGTCGGTGCGAATCCCGGCGACCTGCAACGGGCGGGCGCTACGGGGATTGATGCCAGTGGTTTCGTAGTCGTACCAGAAGATGGAAGTCACGGGCGGTTCCTGAACTGAAGATCGGCGAAGTCTAGGCGTTCAACCGCGGTCGCGGCCAGCCTCGCGTCATTCAAGCACCTTGTGCCACACGATGTGCAATACATAGTTATGTCGTTTTCCCCCGAGAGGCTGCTAGCATCGGCCCCACTTGCACCCCGAACAGGCGAACATCAGGTAGCCCATGCTCGAGCCCACAGCACCGCCAAGGAAAGCACCGCTGACCCCGCCGCTGGATACGCGGCACCAGGTCGAAACGCCGGAAGGCATCGACCTGCCATTGCGTCCGGCCGGGTTGATGGTGCGTGCAGTGGCTTTCACGATCGACCTGGGCTTGCGCGGGGTGATCATCGGCGTCCTGTTCATCGTCCTCGCCTTCCTTGGCAAACTCGGCATGGGCCTCGGCTCGCTGCTGCTGTTTGCCGTGAGCTGGTGGTACATGGTGCTGTTCGAAGTACTGCGCCAGGGACGCTCGCCGGGCAAGCAGTGGATGGGTCTGCGAGTGGTCCACGATGACGGCACACCGATCGGCTGGTCAGCCTCGCTGCTGCGCAACCTCCTGCGATTTGTCGACTTGCTGCCATTCGGCTATTTCTTCGGCGCCATCAGTTGCCTGCAGCACCCGAGCTTCAAACGCCTCGGCGACATCGCCGCCGGCACGCTGGTGGTTTACACCGAACGAGCGCTCAACCGTCCACAATTACCCGGCGCCGAACCTCGGCGTGCACCGGTCCCGCTGACCCTCAACGAACAACGCGCGGTACTCGGTTTTGCCGAGCGTCAGGGAGAGTTATCACCGGCAAGGGTCAATGAGCTGGCGGCACTGCTCGCCCAGCCCCTGCATATCAGCGCACCGAAAGCGGTTACGGAACTCAACGGCATCGCTCGCGGCTTATTGGGCCCGATATGAAACAGAGCCTTTTCGAGAGTCGTCACAAGGCCGAATGGGAGCGCTTTGCACTGGCACTCGAACGCCTTGAGCGCGGCAAGCAAACCTCGCAGGTCAGCGGTTTCCCCAAAGCGTATCGCAGGCTTTGCCAGCACCTGGCACTGGCGCAGGAGCGTGGCTACAGCAGTTTTCTGATCGACTCATTGCAGCAACAGGCGTTGCGCGGCCATCAGCAGCTTTATCGCCATCGCAGTCGACTCGGCGCCAATCTGCTCAGTTTTATCCTCGCTGATTTCCCGCGACTGGTTCGCAGCGAATGGCCCTTCGTGCTGGTTGCCGGCCTGTTGTTTTTCGGCAGCCTGATCGGTGTCGGCGTGCTGGTTCATGCGTTTCCCGAACTGGTCTACAACCTGATTCCCGCCGATCAGGTGCGCGAGATGCAAGGTATGTACGACCCGGTCGCCGGGCACCTCGGGCGAACCACCGAACGTGCGGCCAGCGAAGACTGGGTGATGTTCGGTTACTACGTGATGCACAACATCGGCATCGCTTTTCAGACCTTCGCCAGCGGATTGCTCGCCGGTGTCGGCAGTGCGTTCTTTCTGTTCTACAACGGTCTGGTGATCGGCGCCGTGGCCGGTCACCTGAGCGAAATCGGTTTCGGCCAGACATTCTGGCCGTTTGTGATCGGCCATGGGGCCTTTGAACTCAGCGCCATTGCCCTTGCCGGTGCCGCCGGCTTGAAACTGGGTTGGGCATTGATAGCGCCGGGACGCCTGACACGCGGCGAAGCACTGCGACTGGCCGCGCGCAAAAGCGTGTTGCTGATCTGCGGGGTCATGCTGTTCCTGCTGATTGCGGCCTTCATCGAGGCCTATTGGTCGGCGAAAACAACTGTCACGCCGCTGACCAAATATGCCGTTGGCGCAGCGCTTTGGGCGTTGGTGGCGATGTACCTGCTGTTCGCCGGAAGGACCCGCCATGCGCCTGAGTGACGCCACCGTAGTGATCCGCCCGCGCACCACCTGGGAAGCCATGGACCTCGGCGTGCTCATGAGCCAGCGCCATCGACGCCTGCTGATGAGCAGTTGGGCGATCGTCACCCTGCCGCTGTTTGTCCTGCTGAGTCTGCTGCTGTGGGACTCGCCGTCGCTAGCGATCTTCATTTTCTGGTGGCTGAAACCTGCCTATGAACGCCTGCCGCTGTACATCCTGTCGAAAGCGCTGTTCGGCGAAACACCCACACTTAAACAAGCCCTGCGCGAATGGCCGCGCCTGCTCAAGCCACAACTGCTGGCCAGCCTGACCTGGCGACGCCTGAGTCTGAGCCGCAGCTTTTCGATGCCGGTGATGCAACTCGAGGGCCTCGACGGCACTGCTCGTCAACAACGCCTGCAAGTGTTGTTGCAACGCAATGCGGGCGCCGCGCAATGGCTGACCATCATTGGCGTGCACCTGGAAACCGCGCTGTGGATCGGCTTGATGGTGCTGTTCTACATGCTGCTGCCACAGCAGATCGAAACCGATTGGGACTGGCAGACCCTGATCCTCTCCGCCGATCATCAATGGCGCTGGCTGGAACATCTGACCAACGCTTTTTACGCGCTGATCCTCGTGCTCTGGGAACCGATCTATGTCGCCTGCGGCTTCAGCCTTTACCTCAACCGCCGCACGCAGCTGGAAGCCTGGGACATTGAACTGGTGTTTCGTCGCTTGCGCCAACGCCTGAACAACGGTGCGCTCGGTCTGCTGCTGGTGATCTGTCTGGTTCTGCCGAATCTGCAACCGGCATGGGCCGCTGAAACCACCAATACTGACGATGCCCCGAGCGCTCCTCGCCTGCTCAATCAGCCACTGACCAGCCAGGCCTCGCACGACAGCATCAAGGCGCTGCTGGAGCAGGCACCGTTCAAGAACAAGGAGTCCGTCACCCGTTACCGGTTTGGCGACGACCCGGCCGCACCGGCCACGGAGAACAAACCCGGTGAAGCTCCACAGTGGCTGAAAACCTTGCTGGGCTGGCTCGACGGTCAGCATTTCAACGTTCTCGCCAAGGTCATTGAAGTAGTGTTGTGGGCCACGCTGATTGCAGCACTCGGCTGGCTGATCTGGCGCTATCGCGAGTTTCTGCGCACCTTCGTCAGTCGCCAGCCGATTCTGCCAACGCGCATCAAACGCCCGCTGCCACAACAAGCCTTCGGCCTGGACCTGAACCGGGAAACCCTGCCCGGCGACATTGCCGGCAGCGCCGAACAACTCTGGCTGAGCGATCCGCGTGCAGCATTGGGACTGCTCTATCGAGGCCTGCTCAGCCAACTGGTACACGATTTTGCCCTGACACTGAAACCCGCCGACACGGAAAACCAGGTACTGGCCCGCATCGAACAATTGCAACGCCCCGAACTGCTTCTCTACAGCCACAATCTGACCCGGCACTGGCAGAACATGGCCTACGGGCACCGGATTCCACCGGCACACCTGCAACAAGAGTTGTGCAGTGGCTGGCGCGCCCTGTTCGATCAGGAAATGGCCCGTTGAACCGGCGTTCTCTGTGGCTGACCGGCGCTTTGATCGTCGTGCTGCTGGGCACGTTGAGCATCTATTTGTTCATCAAGGCCCGGCCTTATCAGGAAGTCGTCGATCACGGCCCCTCGCCAGCCGCGCAGGCCAATCCTTATCTGGCGGCAGAAATGTTCCTGCGGGATCGTGGCCTCAACGTCAGTCATGCCCAAAGCCCGTCGGTACTTGCCGATATCGACCCGCATAGCAACACGCTGCTGCTGTTCGGTGAGCGCTCGAAGATGCCGCCACGCGAGATCGATCAAGTCCTCAACTGGACCCGCGCGGGTGGTCGACTGGTGTTTGTCGCCGAATCGCTGTGGGATGAGCGCAGCAAACAGAGCAATGATTTGCTGCTCGATCGGGTGCAGTTGCATCAGTTCCTGAGCAAGGACTTGAAGGATCCACCCGAAGATCAGGAAAAAGACCGCTTTGCGCAACTGACCAAGCTGTATCTGGAGGACGAAGACGCACCGGCCTACGCCGGTTTCGACACCGATTTTCACCTCGAAGACCCGAACAATCTCGCGCAGGCCTGGGCCAATAGCGCCAAGGCCACCCACATGATGCAACTGGCCTACGGCCTCGGCACCGTCACCGTGGTCACCGATGCCGACCTGTGGAAAACCCCGTCGATTGCCAAATACGACAACGCCTGGCTGCTCTGGTATCTGAGCGCCGACACTGCCGTCACCCTCATCTACAACACAGAACACGAGGGCCTGCCGAGCCTGCTTTGGCGTTATTTTCCGCAGGCTATCGTCGCCCTGCTGGCGCTGATCGGCCTGTGGCTCTGGCACGTCGCTGTCCGCCACGGGCCCGTTCAGGCGCCGGCCCCGGCAGGTCGTCGACAGTTACGGGAACACCTGCGCGCCAGTGCCGATTTCATCCTGCGCCACAACGGCCAGCACACGCTGTTGCAAGCCTTGCAACAGGATGTACTGCGCCGCGCGCGGCGCCGGCATCCCGGCTTCGACCAATTGAACGTTGCCGAGCAATGGCTGGTGCTGTCGCGCCTGACCCGGCAACCGACCCGCGCTATCAGTCAGGCCCTGAGCCCAGCGCCGAAACAGCGCTTGTCCGCCGCTGACTTCAGCCGCCAGGTCGCCCACCTGCAAACCTTGAGGAACACGCTATGAGTGAACACATCGAGCCCGGCAGCGCCGGTCACGTCGCCCAGCAACGCCAGCGTGCCAGCCAGTTGGCGCAAGCAGTGCGCAACGAATTGCACAAGGCCGTGATCGGGCAGGAGGCGGTGATCGATGATGTGCTGACCGCGCTGATTGCCGGCGGTCATGTGTTGCTCGAAGGCGTGCCCGGTTTGGGCAAGACCTTGCTGGTGCGGGCGTTGGCGCGTTGCTTCGGCGGTGAGTTCGCGCGCATCCAGTTCACCCCCGACCTGATGCCCAGCGACGTCACTGGTCATGCGGTGTACGACCTGCACACCGAGCAGTTCAAGCTGCGCAAGGGACCGCTGTTCACCAACCTGCTGCTGGCCGACGAGATCAACCGTGCGCCAGCGAAAACCCAGGCGGCACTGCTTGAAGCGATGCAGGAACGCCAGGTCACCCTCGAAGGTCGGGCGCTGCCCATCGCTCAGCCGTTCATGGTGCTCGCCACGCAAAACCCGATCGAACAGGAAGGCACCTATCCGCTGCCGGAAGCCGAACTCGATCGCTTCATGCTCAAGGTTCGCATGGATTACCCGGACGCCGATCAGGAACTGAACATGGTGCGTCAGGTCAGCCGCTCGACCCGCGCCGACATGCTCGATGTGCAGCCGTTGCGCACGGTGTTGCAAGCCAAGGACGTGCAGGCCCTGCAGCGCATTGCCAGTGATTTGCCGCTAGACGATCAGGTGCTCGACTATGCCGTGCGCCTTGCGCGCAGCACCCGCAGCTGGCCCGGCCTGACTCTGGGTGCCGGGCCTCGGGCGTCTATCGCGCTGGTGCGCTGTGCCCGGGCTCGTGCGTTATTGCGCGGTGGTGAATTTGTGATTCCGGACGACATCAAGGGTTGTGCACTGGCGGTGCTGCGGCACCGTGTGCGCATTGCGCCGGAGCTGGATATTGAAGGTTTGCAGGTCGATCAGGTGCTGCAGCAATTACTCGACCAGACGCCGGCGCCGCGCCTGTGACTATCTTTGCAAGCTCAAAAGATCATCGCCGTCGGCTGCTCCTGCGGGGCATCGTGACCGGTGCAGGAGCTGTCGCGGGCGCTGATCTTTGCGGTACCGCGCCATGAAACCCTCGCGCCTTTTGCTCATCTGGCTCGCGGTTCTGTGCGTCATCGGCGTGCTGACAGGCACGCTGCGAGCTCTCGCCATCGAGGTGCCCGCCAGCATCCTGTCGATCAACTGGGGCTTGCTGCTGGCGTTGCTGACCTTGGCAATTTTCGATGCGGTGCGGCTGTATCGCCGGCCCTCGCCACGGCTCGACCGGCAAGTCCCCGGCAGCCTGGCGCTGGGGCGCTGGGGTGAAATACACCTCGGTATCGAACACGACTTTGCCGAGCCATTGCGCATCGAACTGTTTGACCATGTGCCGGAAGGCCTGGCCAGCGAAAACCTGCCGCTGTCAGTCGAACTGCAACCGGGCCAGTGCTGCCAGGCTGGCTATCGCCTGCGCCCGCTCAAGCGCGGTCACTTCACCTTCGAACACTGCGAAATCAGCCTGCCCAGCCCCTTTGGCCTGTGGACGGCAAAACGCCTGGTTGGCCTCACCGACCACACCCGCGTCTACCCGGATTTCGCCCGGCTTTACGGCGGTGAGTTGCTCGCGGGGGATAACTGGCTCAACCGCCTCGGCGTGCGTCAGCGTCAGCGTCGCGGCCAGGGCCAGGAATTTCATCAACTGCGCGAATTTCGCGAAGGCGACAGCCTGCGCCAGATCGACTGGAAAGCCACTGCCCGCCAGCGCACTCCGATTACCCGGGAATACGAGGACGAACGCGACCAGCAGATCATTTTTCTGCTCGACTGTGGCCAACGCATGCGCAGTCAGGATGGCGAGCTGTCGCACTTCGACCATGCGCTCAACGCCTGCCTGCTGCTGAGTTACGTGGCCTTGCGTCAGGGCGATGCTGTGGGCCTGTGTACATTTGCCGGCGATCAAGTGCGTTATCTGGCGCCAGCCAAAGGCTCGAGACAACTCACCGACCTGCTCAACTCGGTCTACGATCTCGACAGCGGCCAACGGCCGGCCGACTACCGGGCAGCGGCCAGCCAGTTGCTGGCCAGGCAAAAACGTCGGGCATTGGTGATACTGGTCACCAATCTGCGTGATGTCGATGATGAAGAGCTGCTGGACACGGTCAAACGATTGAGCAGCCAGCACCGGGTGCTGGTTGCCAGTCTTCAGGAGGAGGTGCTGGACCAGTTGCGTCAGCAGCCGGTGCAAAGCCTCGATGAAGCGTTGACCTATTGCGCCACGGTCGACTACCTGAATGCCAGTGCGCAATGCCGAGAGCAATTGATCGCGCATGGCATTTCGGTCCTGCAAACCCGGCCCGAGGCGTTCGGGCCGGGTCTGGTGACGCAATACCTGAGCTTGAAAAAAGCAGCGCTGTTCTAGTCCTCACTCTGCCCGGCCGACGGCGCCGGCCCCAAAGACATCGGATTGAGCGGCGATCGCTTGAGCAGGCGCGAAGCTTCCAGTTGCAGGGCATAAGCCCCACCAATGGTTCCCGTGCATTGCCAACTCAAACCCGCACTGGTCAATCGGCGATACGTGCCCAATGCCGGTTGCACGCTGGTCAACCCAAGTTCCAGAGCCGTTGAGTAGCCTTTCAATCCAAGACAGATGTCGCGATTGAGCAGGTGACTGGTGGCGTTGTCGACCGATAACCAGATGGTGTGTACCTGCTGAGTTCGGGGAAACAGGGTTTTCTCGCCCCAGACCGTTTTTCCGACATCGTTCAACTGAATCAGTGCATCGTCCCAGACATTGGCATTCATTGATGTGAATTTGAACAGATGGGAGCGAGCCGGATTCAGCGTCTCATCGAAGTTGTCCAGCATTGCGAGCACTTCGTTGTCTCCCGCCGCGGCCACCTGCCAGGAAAAAAACGCCCAGCCTTCGCTGTCCGTCACCACCCGAACAGTGCTTTGCCCGGTCCAGAAAATCACTTCAACACCGGAGGCCGCCTGGCGAGTGTCCGACAAGCGAATCTTCAGGCCCATTACTACGCTTTCCCCTACTTGCGGGTCGAACGTAGGTTCGCGTACCTCGGCAATCTCGGCCCTCACGGACTTGGGCTGTTGGTCTCGCGCTGTATCCACAATTTCCTCAAGAGGGTTCAAGGGCGGCAGCGCCGTTGCGGTATCCGGTGCAACGACCGCCGCCAGCACCGAGAACTCGAAGGTGAATGAAGGTGCGACGTCTGTTTCGTTGTACAGGCTCGGCACCGTGGCAACTACCGTAATGCTGCCCGGTTGCGTGGCGGTAAATGCAAAACGGGCCCAGCCATTATCTTCAGTCCGCACGGGGGTTGCAGCCCCCTGATAGGCAAAGCTGACTTCCGTTCCCGGTACGGCGCGACCGGTGTAGAAAGAGCGACTCCTGACTTCCAGAAAAGTGCTTTCACCGATAAACAGGTCAAACGTCGGCCCGCGCACTTCGGCGATTTCGAGCCGGTTATGGTCCAGCAACATCTTCATTGGCGGATAGTCGAAGTGCGCCTGCGGCAGGGTCACCGCCAGCGCCGACTCTGCGCGTTCAGTACTGTTGACTGCATCCAGCGTCCAGTCCAGGCCATTGCTGGGCAACTCGCGCGCATAGTCAGGAGCAAGCGTGGCATTGAGCGATAGGTTCGCGTCATTCACCCATCGGGCAGTGACATCCAGGCCAGTCAACACGCTTTCGGGATTGGGCAGGAATTGCAGGCGATGTTGACCGCCCAGACAGGGATAGGAAGTACTGGTGCCGTCCAGCGGTCGTTCATCAAAGCTGAATATCCCCTCGTCTTGCAGAACCGAGGAGAACAATCTACCCGCCAATTCATAAGGCGTGATCTCTTCATGACACAGGTACAACAGAAAACGGCCACTGGTACTGGACGTAGAACTGACCTGCCAGGACAAACCTTCTTTCGGCAAAAGTCGGGGAATACCCGGATCAGGCTCAACCTGAAAATCCACAACGGAGCCGTCCTCACCTATCAGCTCCAGATAAAACGGCTCGCCAACCAGAGTCTCTCCCACCGGTTTGACCAGCAATTCGACCGGTTCGGCATTGCGCGCACACAGCAAGCCAACCGTCCCGGCGGCCTCGCCTGCCAACGTCACCGCGGTCAATTGCGCTAGCGGATTTTCCGGCAACACGGTGATCTCGAACCGGTATTCGAGGGTTTGCTGGTCATAGTGACTGACAATCCTCGCTGTAACGGTAGACGAGCCTTCTTCCTGGGGGTTGAAGGCGTACTGCGACCAACCGTCGGCGCCCGTCGACAGCGTCTGGTCCAGCGTGCCGTCAAGAAACCACTGTACACCGACGCCGCTAACGGCCCCTACACCCGGAACCCTCGACAGCACCTGAATCTGCACCGGCAACGCCGCCCCACCCACCGAAGGAAAGCGGGTCGGCAGCTTCACTTCCCCCAGTTCCAGCCAGTTATGCGCCAGTGCCAGCGCCTGCGGGGGCGAAGGCTGCAGCAACTTCGAACAACTGACATTGAATGTGAAAAAGCTGTCGCGCAGATTGCCACACGCCATCGTCCATACCTGTCCTGGCTCCTGCAGCGGGTTGCCGTCGTCCAGCAGCGGCATAAAGTTCATGCCCAGTCCGTCCGGAGTGTCCTCCCCAGCCCAATGCAACGCCAGTTCGGTGTCGGCCAGGAAGTGCTTCTCTGCAAATGCCAGCGACACCGCATGGTTCGCGCCTCGGCAAGGATGGGCCGTCGCGCTGCCCCAGATCCCATCGCGTGGAGGCCCGTCGAGGGCAAACCGGGCGCTCACCCAGGGATCCTCTTTCAGTACCCGGACCGCAAACACATGCCGGGCTTCTTCCTTTGCGTAATAACTGTCGACCGACGCTTCGATCAGCCACTCACCAGCAATGTCGGGCGTCCAGATCAAACGCGACTCGCCGTTCGGATCCGAAGGCTGAACGGCCAACACGACATCATCCTCACCATTGGTGCCCTTGAGCGTCCAGGTGACCTCACGGTTGGCCAGCGCTGTTTCGGTGTAATGCGCTTGCACACGGACTGAAAGTTCCATGTGCTGCGCGAGGTCGATCACCGGATACCACTCGGGTTCCTGCAACGCGATGACGTCGAGCTGGAAATGCCCGCAAACCACCGGCAACGCATAGGTGTCAGCGGTGTACTCACTTCGCACGCCCAGGGTGCGCTCGATTTCTGTGTCCTGAGTAATCCCGGCGCAGTTGATCGCCCAGGGATCGGTCACAGGATGCTCCCGCCCCCAGAGCGGACCGGCAGTCAGAATATTCTCGGGATCCTGCTCCGCATTGTCGACGAGCAGTCCCGCCCGCGTATCGATCCAGACACTGTCGCTGGCCAGTTGCAGAGTCATCTCATGCACGGCACCGAAGCACAGGTGCAGCCTGTCGTCGGACGGTTGTGCGACACCGTCGATTGACACACTGTCCAGTCGCAAGTCTTCAAGAAACAACTCGACGCGCGCCGAGGTGAAACGTACCGCACCCGGGCGACCCGGCCCGCCATTGTCCGGACTCATAACGGTGAAGGTGACGGTCTGCTCTTCAGTCTCCAGGGCAAGCGTGTGCGAATATTCGACCAGGTTAAGATCCAGCAGCAGGCCGTCAGGGCTGACTTGCAACTCAGTCGCCCTCTGGCGTGAAGGCACCAGCCGCAGATCCACCTCCCCGCCGAGTCCGGGATTGATCCGCAACGTACCTTCCGCGCCCTGGACTGCCTCGTAGGAAAACAGCAATTTGTATTCGGCCCTGCGCGGTGTAGGGCGCGGCCGCGTTGCCAGTGAGATGGACTGCAAGCCTTCACCCATGTTCGTGGCGTTCATGAAGCCGATCGTTTGGCCCTGCCACAAACCTTCCTGGCGGCTGACCTTACGTTCGTCATTGATCTTCCAGTCACTCAGGTCCTGGATGAAATCGCCGTTAACGATGAAGTTGTGGCGGGCGTGGATAGTGTGTTCACTCATGGCAGTTGCTTCCCTGCCCGTTGGGCGCGCATGGCCGTAGCGGGCGGATAGTTGACGGGGCTGGATTGGAGTAACTCTTCGACCTGAGCAGCGAACGCCTGCCCACCATCGCGCGCCTGATACACCAGCGTCAGAATGACGTCTGTCAATGAACCCAGAAGGCTTGCTTGAGCGAGTTGGTCATGGCGCGGCAGGGTTAGTACATATTCGGCGTGCACGCCGGTGCCTTCGAAAGGCAGGTAACGCTCATCGTCGATCCGCATGGCGATACCGTTGTCGTCCAGCCCCAGGGACAGACCGATCTGCTGGTAAGGCCGCAGGTTCTGCACCAGCGTGCCGGGCGCAGGATTGCCGCTGGCCGGGTCATGCAGATACTTGACCGCCTCAAGGTCTGGTTCCAGCAAGGTGGAACTGGTGATTTGTACGAACGTCGCGCAGATATTCTGATACGGCCCCAGGAGACCGGGAAAAGTCAGAGACAAACCTATGACCTGCCGGCAGTAATGCCCCGGATAGTCTTCGTTGAAGAGTTTTTCATTGAGCTTGATTGCCAGCGTCCCCGATGTTTTGAAGTCCGCCCAAGCGGCCGAATCCAGTGTGCGCAGGGATATCGTCTTGACCAGTTGCAGCCGGTGTTCGTCACGTTTGATGCGCGCCGCGGCCATGCGCAGCAAATCGAGTTTCAGCGACTGGCCGGTGGTGAATCCGTGGCAGGCGTCCATCCATACATCGGGTCGGACGAACCGGCTCTGGTAATCGCCCAATTCATACTGCCAACAGGTTTCAGCGCACAGGCACAGACCGGCGACGACATCGTAGACCTGATAAATCAAGGTCTTGACCTGGCCGACCACCCAGTTGGTCAGCGCTGGGCCCGTCGCGCGACTCTGATAGAACGCATATACAGCCAAGACCTGTTTGTTGACGATCTGGCTCTGCTGCAAACCGGCACGGGCCGCATCGAGGCTATGTTCCTGCGCCAGCAACTGTTCGCGCAGCACCCGCAATTCGGCCAACGATTGATCCCGGGCCAACTCCCATTCCTGCTGGCGGCGTCGGTACTGCTCGATGACGCCGAGTTCTTCGGCCTCGCCGCGCAAGTTGTCTGCACCGATCTGAAAGCTATCGGCCAACGCATAGAACGGGCCGGCAAGACGGTAGCCGCCGAAAGAGGCCCCGGCAATATTGGGCAGCGTATCCAGTGCCCCCCCCAATATCCGGCTGGACTGGACACCTACCGCCCAGTCCCGGGCCGATCGGCTTTTTTGCAGAACAAGATTCTCGGCCTCGGAAACCCCTTCCCTGGCCAGCGTCTCATAGTGCTGCGCGCGGGCGTTGACCATGCTCTCGCTTTGGCGCAACGACGCGGCAGTCGCCTCGATCTGGGCAATCGTCGATTCATGGATCGCCATGGTGTAATCGGCCAGCTCGATAAGATGACTTTGCTGCAGCGTTTCCAGCTCACCGCGATCGCGCAATTCCAGCCAGGTACGCAACTGATCTTCCTGCTGGATCAGAAATTCCACGCCCTGTAGCGCCAGGTTATAAACGGCTCGCCATTTGTACGGCACCACCTGCACCTGGCCTCCCGGATTACGCGCCACGCCCTGACCGCCATTGGCCTGAGCGCGCAACAGCTCCAGCGGATCCATCGTCCGGCTGAACAAGGGGATCGACAGGGGCTGGCCATCGATCGAACGATTGTTGCGCAAGTTGTGCTGCCGCGAGTTGAGCAGATTCCACAGCGCTTTGGGCCTTTCATTGATCCCGGGACGAAATGCCCCCGAGCCCAGCAGATCGAAATAAGGCGTGATCGGCATCGACGACGGTACATCGGCCGGAGTGAGTGCAAGGCTCGCTTCAAATGCCTTGAGCGGATCGCGCCGGCTGACCAGACTCAGGACGTCACGGAGCTTTTTCGCCTGCCATTTGCTCGCTGTGCGTGTGATCGGCTCCTCACCGAGCAAGGTCAACGCTCTGCTGTAATTGAGCCCCGCATGCACCATGCTGTCGTAATCCAGATGGCGATAAAGCGCATCGCCCCACGCGATCAGGTTTTCCACATAACGCAGGAAAATCGCGATCTTGAAATGCACCGGCGCGCAATAGCCAATGGCATCCGGGTCTGAAGGCGCCGCGCTTTCATACGAACACTCGATGTTTTCGTTCTGCAGGGGGCGGCAGCGCCAATAGGCCGGTGCCGGGATCATCGGAGGGGTTTCGGGGTCAGGACTTACACTAGCCACCACCTTGCGCGCCAGCGGGTCGAACACGTATTCGTACCAGCCTTGCGCCTCGCGCTGGCGATCTTCTGCCGACAAGCGCGCACCGACCAGATCCGGCGTATGAAAGAACAGCTCCCAGAAGTACAAACCGTTGCAGCCATCGAACGGCCCATTCTCCTCGATACTGCCATCAGGCATGCGCGGCTCCTCGACATGCTGGGTATCCCAGGCGAGCAGCGCATCCACCGAGACCGCCGCGCGACTGGTCAGCACCGGGCCGAACGTGGAGTTCAAGCGCGAAAACCTGAGCGCCTGAGCACTGTTGTTGAAACTCAGGAACTGCGCGCCCTCGCTGCTGCTCTTGTCGATGGAAGGCGTCAGGTACAACCGCGGCCGCTCCTTGAGCGTGACGGCAAACTTGCTGCGGCCATGACCTTTTTGCCCTTCCGCCACCTCACCGAAAGCAAATTCGATCGGCGTGTCGATCGGAAAATTGTTGATGCCCAGCGATGGCGCTTGACGACGATAGGTACGCCAAGCTGTCGCATAGTGACCATCCAGAACGCCGGTCGAAACCCAGTCCGCAGGATCGTCCTGAGTCCGGGCACCGAACACCAGGCTGAACATCACCGGGGTATAAAGGATCCTGGGCAGCAGTTGGTTCTGCTCATTCAAAACCGCATCGCCCAGACCGGTGATGGAAAAACCGGCGCCGGCGCGCACTTCGTCCTGGGTTCTGTTCAGCAGGACCGCGAGCAATTCATTGGTCAGGGGGGCGACGGCCTCGGCCAGCCAAATGCCGTCGCCGGGTGTCGTCTCAACGAAATCAGCGATGGCAAAAGAGTGGACATTTTCCCTCTCCGAACCCGCCATCAACTCAACGGTGTGAGCCTCTACCGGCATCCGGCGAGTGGTCAGGCTGATCCGCAGTTGCTGCTCGCCGGCCTCGACGATGCGGATGTCGAAGGAGGTATTGGCTGTGGTCGCTCGCCAACCGAGCGACAGGCGTTCAAGCACTCGCCCCTGCTCCCTGACCGCATCGCAGCGCCCGCGCACTCGGAGCACTTCATAAAAGTTACCGTCCGTTGCACGCTCGCGGGTATAGATCGCGTCGATCTCAAGGTTACCGTTGATGCTGCCGGGCGTTTCCACTGTGCTGCTGACCTTGACTGTCGAGTAGTCGGCCGGCACCACCTTTTGTTGCAGGCTGGCCACATCACTGAAACGCCCGAATGTCATTGCCAGCAAAGTCGCCGTATCATCGTTGACCTTACGAAACAGCGCGTCGCGGGTTTCATGGATCTCGATGTCGTGCCGCGGCATCTGCCCGTCCAGGCTGTGCCGATTGGTGTAACAGACAGCCAGTCGATCATCTCGGGGATCACCGTCGCCCAGCGACACGACCGTCAGCCGTCCGTTGGACACGTCGTACTCGCAATCGCGTTTATGCAGCGACAGCGGCGCTGACCATTGGCCGTTCAGGGCGCTGAACGCAAGTTTGATCTCCAGCGACCACGGGGTCTGCACCACACCGTTACTGTCGATCTGACGATCACGCCACTCGCACCAGACCATTACCGGCAGCCCGAGCCAGTTCACACAGCGGATATCGACGACGCTACCGGTTGTGGCAAGTTCGACCTTCTGCCACTCGCCCCAGGCGGCGGGGTTGATCTTGCGGCTGTCTTTGTCCAGCTCGACCTTCACACTTCGCAGGAAATAGGCGAATGGCGCCGTCCGCTCCTGGCCCACCAGGTAATAGCGGGCGTCCTGAACATTCTCGCCATCGATGTAGCCGCTGAGCACATCCAGATCGCACAGGCGCTGGAAAGCCTGGGTGTACTCCATCAAGCCCTGTTGCACCGACGCACTCGTCAAACGCATCTGGTTCAGGCTGTTTTCAAGGGCACGGAACAAGGTGGTTTTTTTCAGACGCAGCGAAGGCACGATGTAGTTTTCCGCCTGATCCTTGAGCAGCACATTGGCCGACCAGGTGCTGTAGTGGCTGAGAAACTGATACCAGTACTGCAAGTCGTCGTCTTCGAAATGGCTGCCTTCGTAACCCTTTTCCATGCCGCTGTATACCGACTGGATATGCTCTTGCAGGCAGCGCACGGTCGAGGATGTCCGGGTAGCTTGCAGCTGCGCGCTGTCACGGGTGTCGAGCATCAGATAGCGGCTCAAATCATCGGCGGTTTTCAACGTCACTGCACCGGACCAGAGTTTCTGTCCCAGCACCGCTTCCACCATGGCCGCCGTGTAGCGTTCTGTCAGTTCATTGATCTGCAGGTTTTGCATGGTTATCTCCCTGTCTCGACGCGATTGCGGGTTAGGCGGGTGACGGGGCGTTTGCCCAGCGTGCCTTCCAGTACCAGCGCCTCGTTCAGGCGATCACTGAAAAGACTCAGTTGAAAGCGGCCATTGCGGATGTTGGCGGTGCGGATATCCACCTGATAAGGGCTGTCTGCGAAGGTGAAACGCGTCGCCAGCGGTGGCGTGAAGGTCATGCCCAGTGCCTGGCTGGTGTACTCGGAACTCCAGCCCATCGCCCCCTCGCTGCCCCTGAGTTGCGAGGTGTCGAGCGGAGAAATCTCAAGGCGATAATGACTTTCCCTGAACAGGGTGAGTTCGTCGCTTCCCGGGATGATCGGCGTGCGGGTTTCCCCACCGGCCTCGATGACGACCAGCTCCACCTTCCATTGAAACGCTCGCAGTACCTTCAGCGTGAATGCCTGTTGTTTCCCGGCATGCAGCGTCAAGTCGGCGGTCACAATGAAGTCGCCTGCGCTTGCTGAATTGAACGGGAACACCGAACGCCCCTGAGCATCGGTGACAATCGTCAGTTCCTGCGCAGGGTTGCTGTTGACCTTCCACTGCACCGGATAATTGGGCACCGGCTGCGCGTTCGCTGCTGCGGACTCCTTCACATCGACCCAGAGCAAAGTCGGGCGCGAAGCATTGGCGATCGGGTAGCGAATCACCTGCGAGAAGTCGTGGATCAGTGCATCACTGGCCACCCACACGCTGACTTCGACCACCGGGTCGCTGCCCAACTGCGCATAGACCGTTAATGCACCCACCGGCGGTTGCGCCACGGAAAACACCGAGTAGCCGTCCCCGTCACTCGGCACCTCAACCTTGTCCGCCGCCGCGCTGGTCCACCACATCACCTTCTCACCGTCGAGAGGTGCATCGTCCAGCGCGACCACCCGGCAGCGTACCGGCAATGCACGATTGACCAACGCCACCCCAGAGATGACCGGAGCGCTGAAAATCCGCGGCTTATCGGCAAACACGATCGGCCGACTGAAGGTGAAACTGTGATTGCCCTCGACATTGCCGACTGTAATGGATGCATTCCCCGGGCTCAGGCTGGAGATCCACACCCGACTCAGGCCATCCTTGTCGGTGTAGGTCTGGCTCGGACGAATGTCGCCAAGCGTCGTCGACCATGCCACTTGCCGATGAGCGCCGCGGTTGCCGTAATCGTCGATCAGCACCGCGTATATCGGCTGCTCCCACAGGCGTCCGGCCGGAACCGGATCACGTGGCGGCAAATCGCTCAACTCGGAGTTGAACTTCAGCGTCGCCTCATCACAGTCGATGGTCACCGACGGGGCGTGCACCGGTTTGTACATCAGCACTCTGTAATGCAGATGCGCGGTGTCGACCCGGGCCCCTGCCTGCAATTGCGCCCGGGCGCGCCCCATGTCATCCGTGCGGATAACTGGCGTGAGCACCGCGCCCAGGTCGGTTGCCACATCGAGAACCACCCCCTTGAGTGGTTCGCCGTAGAGATCGAGCAGGGTAATTTCGAACTCCGCGACCTCCTGTGACAGATTGGCAATCAGTTGCGGATTGTCCACTACACAGCGAGAAGTGAAACTCTGGCCGACTTCCGCCGAATCGTGCGACATACCCGTGGTGTTGAACCGGGCCAGACTTTCCAGGGCATTTTGCGCCGCCTCTGCGTACAGCGCCTCCGGATCCAGCGGGTTCAACGATCCCAGCCTGAGGGCGGCGGTGATGTCCATTCCGCTTCGAGCCAGGTCGAACGTGCGGTCAAGCAAATCCAGCTGCGCCAGATTGCGCAGGATCGGCCAGGCCGGATTGCCGTTGTCTTCGCTCTCATGACTGATGTGCCCGGCGCACTCGAGTACGTGACGGATACCGCAGCCCAGGTAGCTGGCCAGTTTGTCGGCCGCCGCGTCACGCGCCAGGCGCAGGCCGTCTTCACTCATGTCAGCGGGCAATTGATTGACCTGGGTAAGGTAATCGAGGATTTTTTCTTCAGGCTGTCGGGCCCGCGATACCAGGCGCCGATAGAACGTCAGGTAATACACCACACGGATCGAAATCTGGTACGGGTTCTCCAGGCTGAACCATTCATACTGCTCACCCGCAAGCAACGTCGCGAGCAGGGTTGGCGTCAGTTGCAGTTTTTCCGCAATCCGCCCGCGCCGTTCAAGCTCGGCGAGCATTTGCAGAAATGAATCCGGCTGCTCCAGTACCCGCGATTTTTTCAGGTTCGGCAGGCTCATGGCTTCTTTCAGGAAGTCATAGGCCTGGCCTTGAGCCCACGCCAGCACTTGCACGGTCAGTAACGCGTCGAGCTTCAAATAGACCGAGAGAGCGCTCTCCACCACAACCCGTTGCTCGTCGCGAATACGCAGCACAATCGTGAGCAGAAGGGTTTCCAACGGTTCACGCAGCAGCTGATTATCGGGTCTTGAATAGATCGTCTGCACGACATCCTTGATCAGAAAAGTGGCGCGTTCCAGGTACTCGGCCTGGGTTTCGCCAATACGGCCGATCACCAGGCCATCGCTGTCCACCAGGTTTTCCAGCGCCGCTGGCCAGTCGATGAGCTGTTGCCTGTCATCGCGCTGCGGCGCACCTTCCTCGAGCAGTGTCGCCGGCTCCAGCCGCACTGCCTGTACCTTGCTGCGCATCTGACGCAGCAACTGTTCCTGGGATTCGCTCCAGACCGTCGGTACGTAGACCGGATTGACGTTCCGCACCAGCCACAGCGGCGACAGATCCTGCTCTTGGCACCATTGGGTGCAGGTCATCAAACCGCGGATGGCACTGAGGGCGTCGGCACCATCCGTCGAGCCGTAACTGGATACTTGCGGTTTGCCCGCCAGTTGCGCCGCCAGGCCTTCTCCCGCGCTCAAGGTCTGCAGCAGCGCCGTCGACTCGATCGGCGTCAGGTCGAACATTCGACCGAGGAACACCAGGCGCCAGAAACTCGAGAGAATCTCCAGGCTGCGGCTCAAATGTGTTTTCAGACCAAATGCCTCGGCGATCACCGTGGCCAGATAACGATAGGTTTCGAAGTTGATCTCCAGCGCGCTGCAGATCTGATGCACCGTTTGTTGTTCGGCCGAGGTGAGTGGCACGATTGCAAACTCGCCGTTGTCGATGCGCAGCGGCTCTTCATATAACGCTGCACGGTTGTACACGCGGTCATAGTGCGACAGTTGCCCGTCCTGACCGTAGACCGACAGCACGTCGATCAGCGCCGCAAACTCTTCGGCCTTGCACCCGTAAGCACGATTGAGATCCTTGTACAGGCCAAGACAGCGCAAGGTATTGGGGCGGATCCACACAGACGGCTCGCCAGTGCCACGATGTTCGGCGCGCATCGCGGCGCTGAGCAACTGATCGACGTGATGTGCGGGCAGTCCCAGCATGCGGTCCAGTCGACACTTGCGATTGATCCGGTCCATACGGTGTTCCAACTTTTCGAACTTGGTCTCCCCCACATGTACCAGTTCAAATTTCCCACCGATATCCGCAGGCACCAGTCCGATAGCCGGCGATTCTGCGCCATGGATATATCGGGCGCCGGCCACCTCTCCCGTCAGCGGCGTATCCGGGTCACCCAGCGCGGGCGCGTTGGCCGACAATTTCGGCGTGAAGACGCCGCGCCCCAGCAGACAATCGACCTCATGCTGATCCAGACGCGTTGCATCCCTGAAGATCCATAGTATGCGCAGGCTATCGAGGAAGTTCGCCAGACTGCCAAAGTTGGCAGGATAAAAATCCTCCGCAGAACGCAGTGGATGTGGATCGACACGCCGCGTCAACGGATCCACTCTGCGCAGGGGCGCCGCGGCCATTTCCGCATTGAGCGGGAAGTACGGATCTTCCAGCAATAACGACAGATGCAGTGGCCCGATGTCGCTGTCGAGCTGCATCGCGACATCGGCACGCGCCCCCCGGGCGCCGTCATTCTTGAAATACGGATAATCGACATCGACCCGGCGAATGATGCCGCCCAGAGCGCCATCCTTAAGCGCGGTACCGACGACATGGGCAATGCTCGCCCAGTCATGGTCGTAAGGCAGGCTGTTATGAAAGCGTATCGTGCGCAGGTACGATTTGACGTCGGGAAAAGGTCCGATCGGGCTGGCCAGAATCTGTGCTTCCAGCACCGAGTTGGCAATTTCCAGACGCGATTGCACGCGGGCAATTGCCATTTCATCAATCAACAACTCATCCACATCAGGTCGCCGCTCGGGCAACTTGATGGTCTGCGCCTTGTCACCGTATGGCTCGATGTTGTCGCGTATCCATTCACGTAACGCCACCATGTAGGCGGTGGTCGAAGCGCTGTGTTCGGGACTGCCTGGCGGCGCGGCGCCATCGACATCCGGCTGGAACATATCCATGTAGGAAGGCAAGGGCACCAGAGTATCTGCCACAGGCAGCGCCGGTTGCGGACGCAGGCTTTGCTCGCGAAACAGCCGGGCCATGTACAACGCCAGAGCGTTGCCACGGGCCAGCAATGTGCGTGTTTCTTTGCGTGTCAGGCCGAGGTCGTGCAATTGCGCCGGCCGCAGCTTGATCAGTTCGAATACGCTGGGATGCCGGTCGAGGTAGTCATCAAGGGGACGGGGCACGCTCGGGTCTTTCTCACCCAGCACAGCCCTGACCAATATATCGACCGGGCGATCGTCAGATGCATGCATAGCTGTATTTCCCCTTGGCAAAAAACACCTGCAACGACTCGCCCGGCGCGATGGCCGATGGCTGGCGTTACGTCGATTTAGCGCTGGATGCGCGAAACGCACCACTGTCATATCTGACAGTTTTTTTGACCGTCGGTCGTAAAGTGCGAATGAATAGGCCGGCAACACAGGCCCCTCGTCAGGGCCTGTGAACAGACTGCGAACAATCAACCGGCGTCGATGACGTTCAACTCGAACTCGGGAAGCGCTGGGGAGACAACGGTGCCCTTGTAAAGGCGCCCCCCCATCACGAAACGCCCCAGCGGCAAGGCTTCAGTCACAATCACCCATTGTCCTTGTGCATCAGCGATGCCCCGCCCCCATATCCTGGCGGGGTATCCCCATTGATACAGGCGCACTTCGCCACCTGGCATTGCCGTACCGCGAAACACCGCACGCGGCGATACTCCCGCCCCGCGCTGGGGGCTACTGACCACGAATAGCGCCAGCCTGTCATCGACTTTGAAGCTGGTCGTGGATGACCATTGCGACACCTGACCATCCATGCCATGCCTGGCCGAGATTCGGTATGGCGCCTCGCGTGGAAGTAAAGGGACTCGGGTGCGAACCGACCACTTGCCATCGGCATTCACTTGTGTAGCTGCCAACTGGGTTTCTTCATCATCATATTTGAAATAGATGCCCGCGCCCGGTACTCCCCTGCCAGCGAGCAGCGGTTGGCTCTCCAATATCTGATTGCCATCATCTGTCGGTTCGTCGATAAATGGTTTTTCGAATTCGGCACCAACCTGTGTCACTACCAGACTTCGATGCGGTAACAACCAGGCCGAATGGGCACCATCGCGTGACTGACGCACCGAATAGGCATAGGGCGTAGCGGAAACCGGCAACTGGATCTGCGAGTGCAGGGCCCAGCGCCCGTCGCGACCAACCCGGGTCCTGCCGAGTTCAGTTGCCACCGAACCTTCCTTGACGATCAAGACTTCAGCGCCCGGTTCTCCGGAACCTGAAAACATCGGATAGCGCCCGACCGACTGGCCGGCGAGCGGGTAATTCACACTGGGCGCCTCGAATCCGGCCGTCTTGCGCTCCACAATGAAGCGGGCACTCTCGAACCCTTCCGATCGGACACCGTTAAAGTTCTGACTTACCACCACACGCATGGGGCCTTCAGGTAGATCCTTGTTACCGACAACCGACCAGCGTCCATCGGTATCCGCAATCGCCGCCGGGGCCAGCACGTCAGCGGCGTTAGACCATGAGGCCACAGTGATGGTGGCCCCGGGTGTTGCCAGGCCGCTGAAAAGTGGGCGTACGCCAACCCAGTCGCCGGACAGTGGTTCGGTGAGGGACGGACGAGTGCCTAGCAAAGTGTAAGTGACGACCGGCGAAAGGGCAGAATTCAGACCTTGACCGGCAGAGGCCAACACATTGATGCCGTCCGTAGCGAGCAAGTTGTGAGCAACCGTTGCCGACCACGTTCCATCTGCCAATACCGGGGTCTGCGTCAACGTACTCGACACACTCCCGCGCCGATAGATGAGTATCGTGTCTCCTGCAAATCCGAATCCGGAAATTCGCAACTCACGCCCCAGATTCTCACCTGCCCGCGGTGTGTCGACCGAAGGTATGGCGGGCCCCACAGTCCCCACACGCTCAAGCGCATCACGGGCGTAGCCGCGCTGCCGCTGCCTCGCCTCCAGCGTCACGGGCCCGCCCGCCGGCAGCGTCACCTGCACCTGCCAGGTACCGTCGGCTTTCACTTCGATATCCTTGAGTAACGGCGTGTTCTGCCCCTTGATCGACAACTCGACGAAACCGGGAAACTGGCCCTCACCGGAAAACTGCGACACGCGCGCCGGTCTACCGTTTTGCACCGGCACCGTGATCCGCGGCTTTGGCACCCGTACCTTGACCGTGCGTGGAGTCGTCCGGTCAGAATGGTTGTTGCTGTCCCGAGTTTCTTGCTGGACAGCGTAGAAAGACAGATTCCCCGGCACCTGGTCTACCAGTGTGACCTGCCATTTCTTGTCCTGGTTTACGGCGCCGGCGCCTATCGACTGGTGAGTAGTGTTTGAATAAATCACCACCCAGCAGCCTGGATACCCCGTGCCCTCGATGATCGGGACCAGATCGACTTCGGCATTGGCGGCGGTGGTGATGCCCGGCTGCGGAGTTTTCACCGTGAACGTCCGGCTGGCGACCGTCGAGGTCCGCCCGCCAAAGGCTGCCGTTGCGGTGAGTGTGTACGTGGCAGGCGCCCACTCTTCAGCGGCGTTCCTTTCGAAGTTCCCACTATTATTGGCTGTCAGTGGCACATCGGGTTTGCCCGGAATCCTCAAAATGACTTGCGAACCGGGCCAGGCCGTACCACTGATTCGTGGACGCTGCCCGGAGGGCGTAACCGGTTCGAAAAACGACGGGGGCGGACACGCCACCGTCATGGAGAACACGGTGCTGTTGGCAGACCACTGATTGTTCACCCGTTGCCGGGCCGTCAGTTGGGCGTAATTGCCTGGAGGAAGGTCAGCGGTGGCAGAGGTTTCCCAGTTCAGGCTGGTCTGCACATTGGCCTTGGGCACATTCGCAAGGATTTCACCGTTGCTGAAGATGGAGACTTCAACTGCATTCGTCCTCCATTGATTACCCCGGCCCCTGAAAGTAGCTCGTTGCCCGCTGACCGAGACGGTGACTGATGTGGGTATCGGGGTCGGAATGTTGACTGTAATTTCACGCAGTATCCAGTCTGAGCTGTAGATCCGCCCGCTGCCACCATCGGAGACGCTTTGCCGGCCGCCGAAGCGGTAATTGCCAGGCAGCAGATCTGCTGGAATTACCTTCGACCAGTTGCCCCCTGAGACAATTGCGTCGAGGTACGGTGTGGGGTCTCCGCTGAAATGTATGTCCATGCGTACATCAGCGCCGTTATAGCCGGTGCCGGAAAGCGTGACGGTTTCGCCGTTGAGCGTTGATCTGATCGTAGCCTGGGACGGCCGCACCCTAAGTCGCAACGTTGACGCACCGACTGAGGTCACACCGGAAAAGACATGCACCGCGGTCAATGAATAACTGCCTGGTATCAAACTCACGTTAAGCGGCACTTCCCAGGTTCCAGTGATGGAGTTTACCGAGCCCGTCCCCAGGACTGTGCCGGCGACATCCCTTCTTATCTGGATGGTGCCCCCTTTGAACAGTGCATTGACCGTCCCTCCGACGGTGATTTGCATCTCTACTTCTTGATTCTGGTTGTGGCTGGTAATGGACGGCGCACCGAGGACCAACAATTTGTGGTCTGGCGCCAACCAGTTTGAAGTGCCGGTTCCATAACGCTGCCAGGCACTAAAGACCAACTCAGCGTTAGCTTGTGCATTGCTGCGTTCGAGAGTGGTCGTCCAGTTACCGTTGCCGTCGACGGGAATGTCCAGTTTGACGGACACTCCCCCCGGATGAGCTAGGTCGACCCGCGCGCCGGGAAGAGCCTTGCCGGTCAGGGTGAAGGTTTGCGCCACGACGGTGTTGAGAGTGGGCGAAGTTACCGTGGGTGCCCGCAAAATAATAATCGTCCGTGGCAGGCTGCGAGACTCGACCTGCCAGTATGGCCCTCCTCCCGCAGCATAAACTTCGTAAAACCCGGTAGATAACGAGTCATACAGCGACAAGCTCCATCGATCGTTACCGGGCACGTTTATCCTGTCGCCCAGTCTGGCGTTATCGCTGGCCCGTCGAATTTCTACCCATCCCGAATGCCCCGAATCACCTGTCCCACTGAATGAGGGCGTAGTTGTGAAAATGCTGCCAGAGGGAGGAGCAGTAATCTCCACCGGCTCCGCCACATGAAACCACCCAGTGTCCATCCAGCCGCTCCATTTGCCATTGCCGTAGAGCCTGTAATGGATTGCGTTTCGACTTCTGCGCAAGCTGCTCCCTGGCGTGAACACCAATGGATTTACATCCCCTTGATAATCCGACTTCATATATTTATGACTGTTTGTGTCGTAGTACTCCAGCTCGGCGGCAACGAGATTTTCTACAAAAGTCGTTGATCTGAACTGCGCACCACGCGGAACTACATATCCCCTTCCGGGAACCTCGAACTCAACAATCACGGCTTTTGCTTCGCCTTCAGAGTCGAGCTGGTCTGCCGTTTCTACAGGCTCAGGCAATGTGATTGAAAGGGTTTCATCAGCCATGATCGAATCTCGCGCAGAGGAGTAATGAGTGCCAGTTGACTCCCGGTCACCAATCTCCGTCTACCTGTAAAATCTGACAGTCCTGACGAACGGTCGAATTTCACTGAGGTGTATTTCGCGTTGTTTTCCCGACACGCCAAGAGGCTACGAAGCCTTATGCCTTTTGCCTGCATAGTCCTAAGAATCCAGCATCGGGTGATGGCGATCTGTCAATCGAAAGGGAGGGGCTTAACGGCGCAGAAGAGATTGGCGAGTGAGCGGCCAAACGCGCTGAGCGGATGAAGATCAAGAGATCGCAGCCTGCGGCAGCTCCTACCGGAGAGCAGGTTGCGATCTTTGCCTGTGTTGTGTCAGGCCGAGGCCGGCAATGGCTGGAAGCTGAAATACTGCTTCAACGCCCTGACCAGTTGCGCATATTCGGCAGGCGGTCGATGCAGGCTGAAACCGGCGTCGTAGTGTTGCGGGGTCGCGTCCTCATGGCACCAGAGGCAACATGCCGTAAGGTCGATGACCTGTTGACAGCCATCGCCCATGGGGATTTTCAGGCGCAGCTTGAAATCAACACCAATCATCATCGGCAACTGACTGATCAGCATCAGTCCGTCTTCGGACACGTTGCCGATGAAACCGATGGGTTTGTCGGTGACGCTGTTGAACACTCTGAGGAAATACGGCAATTGATGCCGTTCGATCCGGCGGTCGGTAAACATGCGCAGTTCGCCATGCAAGGCTCCATCACAGAGCCGCGCTGTGCTTCGGAACGAGCCTGTGGGCAGCCTCGCTCTCCCCGCTTCCGGTGTGCCGGTCGCTACGTCGCCGTCACTTGACCACTTGCCAGTCGCAGGTGTTGCCCCGGATCAGCGCCAATGCGCTGAAACCGGATCATTCGACTATAGCTCAGCCTGTACAGTCGGCCAGAGTTTGTATGACATCTGTCATCAGAAACGCGTCGGGCGTACCACGGCGGCTGCACTGCGGGTCGGGTAATGGCCCAGGCTTTCCAGGGTTTCCAGACGGGCCCGGGCGCGGTAGGCGTATTCGCTGTTCGGGTAAGAGGCCATGATGAACTGATAGGTCTGCGCCGCATCGACAAACATCTTTTGCCGTTCCAGGCACTGGCCGCGCATCATCGACACTTCCGGCCACACGTACGGGCGGGCGCGGCTGGCGCGTTCGACCTTGGACAGCTCGAGCATGACCTGTTCGCAATTGCCGCGATCATAGGCGCTGTAGGCGTTGTTCAAATGATGGTTCATCGACCAACGGGTGCAGCCCGTGACGGCGAGGACGCTGAGGGCAAGGGCGGCAATGGGTACGAATCGCATGAGGGTTCTCCTGTCTTGAGCAATGTATCGACCCAGGGTCGGAAATCTTCAGGCGCGTTTGTCCCAAAGTTGTCGCGTTCAATAAAGAAAGTATTAAGTAGTGCATTCGAACAATGACTACACCCCAAGAGCATAGTAGCCTTCGCTAGCGCTTGAACTCAGGAGTCTTTGCATGTCCGTCCGTCGTACCAAAATCGTCGCTACCCTTGGCCCGGCCAGTAACTCGCCGGAAGTTCTCGAACAGCTGATTCTGGCTGGTCTGGACGTTGCCCGTCTGAACTTCTCCCACGGCACCCCCGACGAGCACAAGGCTCGCGCGAAGCTGGTGCGTGACCTGGCCGCCAAGCACGGCCGCTTCGTCGCCCTGCTCGGTGACCTGCAAGGCCCGAAAATCCGTATCGCCAAATTCGCCAACAAGAAGATCGAGCTGAAGATCGGTGACCAGTTCACCTTCTCCACCAGCCATCCTCTGACCGAAGGCAACCAGCAAGTGGTCGGCATCGACTACCCGGATCTGGTCAAGGACTGCGGCGTGGGCGACGAGCTGCTGCTCGACGACGGCCGCGTGGTCATGCGCGTTGATACCCAGACTGACGACGCATTGCATTGCACCGTGACCATCGGCGGCCCGCTGTCCGATCACAAAGGTATCAACCGTCGCGGTGGCGGCCTGACTGCGCCGGCCCTGACTGAAAAAGACAAGGCCGACATCAAGCTCGCCGCGGAAATGGAAGTCGACTACCTCGCGGTGTCCTTCCCGCGTGACGCCGCCGACATGGAATACGCCCGTCAACTGCGCGACGAAGCCGGCGGTACTGCCTGGCTGGTGGCGAAGATCGAACGTGCCGAAGCCGTGGCCGACGACGAAACCCTCGACGGCCTGATCAAGGCGTCCGACGCGGTGATGGTTGCACGCGGTGACTTGGGTGTGGAAATCGGCGACGCCGAGCTGGTGGGCATTCAGAAGAAAATCATTCTGCACGCACGCCGCCACAACAAGGCTGTGATCGTAGCGACGCAGATGATGGAGTCGATGATCCAGAACCCGATGCCGACCCGCGCTGAAGTGTCCGACGTGGCCAACGCCGTGCTCGACTACACCGACGCCGTGATGTTGTCTGCCGAATCCGCTGCAGGTCTGTACCCGCTGGAAGCTGTGCAGGCGATGGCGCGCATCTGCGTCGGCGCTGAAAAGCACCCGACCGGCAAGACTTCCAGCCACCGCATCGGCAAGGAATTCACCCGTTGCGACGAAAGCATCGCACTGGCGACCATGTACACCGCCAACCACTTCCCGGGCGTTAAAGCGATCATCGCGCTGACCGAAAGTGGCTACACCCCGCTGATCATGTCGCGCATCCGTTCATCGGTGCCGATCTACGCGTTCTCGCCGCACCGTGAAACTCAGGCGCGTGCAGCGATGTTCCGTGGCGTGTACACCGTACCGTTCGACCCGGCTTCGCTGGAACCGCACGAAGTCAGCCAGAAGGCGATCGACGAGCTGGTCAAGCGTGGCGTTGTGGAAAAAGGCGACTGGGTCATCCTGACCAAGGGCGACAGCTACCACACCACCGGCGGTACCAACGGCATGAAGATCCTGCACGTGGGCGACCCGCAGGTCTGAGTGACGCGCTGAAAAACAAGAGCCCCGGCATGTGAGTGCCGGGGCTTTTTGTTTTCTGATCCAGGAGATGTGTCGACTGATCCGACGCCATCGCGAGCAGGCTCACTCCTACAGTTGAAATGCATTCTCCTGTAGGAGTGAGCCTGCTCGCGATGGCGTCAATCCAGTCAGCGAACCTATCAATGCCGTTTGATAAACCCGGTCAACGCCGCCAACGCTTCCGGCGAGCGCAGTCTTTGAGTGAACAATGCGCCCTCCTCCTCGATCACCTTACGAATCAACTCGCGATCCGGCGCCCTCATCAATTGCTTGCTGATGCGCACCGCTTCGGCCGGTAACTCATCGAAACGCAGCGCCACTTCCCGTGCCTTGCGCAACGCCGCATCACCACTGCCCAACGCCTCGGTGGCAATCCCCCACTGCGCGGCCTGTTCACCGCTAAAGCCTTCGCCGAGCAACAACAACTCCGCCGCTTTGGCCTGCCCGAGCAAACGCGGCAGGATCAAGCTGGAGCCAAATTCCGGGCACAAACCAAGATTGACGAACGGCATACGCAAGCGCGCATCGCGGCTGACGTAGACCAGATCGCAATGCAGCAACAGCGTGGTGCCGATACCCACGGCAGCGCCCGCCACAGCGGCAACCACCGGTTTGCGGCACTCAAGCAGACTGAGCATGAAGTGAAACACCGGGCTGTCGAGGTCGCTCGGTGGTTGCTGGACGAAGTCGGCGATATCGTTGCCAGCGGTGAAGCACTCGGCGCTGCCGGTGATCTGCACGGCGTTGATGGCGGGGTCGCTGTCGGCCTGTTGCAGGGCTTCGGCGAGAAGGCTGTACATCGCACGGGTCAGGGCGTTTTTCTTGTCCGGGCGGTTGAGGCGCAGGGTCAGCAGACCGCGTTCGCGTTCAAGCAGGATGGCGTCAGTCATGGTGGCTCTCGCATCGCAAGTTCAGCGCTCAACCACGGCTGAGAAAGACGTCGGCCAGCAGTTGATTACGCGGTAATCCAGCCAGATACAGACGTCGGGCGAAGGCATCGACACTGGCGGTCGAGCCGCAGACTAAGGCCAGGGTTTGCCGGGAAACAAGGCGCAGTTGCGCCAAAGCGGCGGCTGACTCTGCCGTCGTCCACAGCTCGACGCTGAGGTTTTCGCGCTGCGCGGCCAGCGCGGCAAGGGGTTTGGCCAGATAGTGCTCGCGCTCGTCATGAGCCAGGTGAATGACGCGGATCGCGCCTTGGTGATCCTGCCGCAAGGCTTCGCGCAATACGCCGAACAAGGGGCCCAGTCCGGTGCCGGCGGCCAGCAGCCACAGCGGTCGCGTGTGCCAGTCGGGATCGTAATGCAGTGCGCCGCCACGCAGCTCGCCGAGGCGGATCGGATCGCCAATCTGCAAGCGCCGCGCGGCATCGCTGAATTCGCCGGGCAGTCGGCAATCGAGGTGGAACTCGAGAAAGCGGTCTTCTTCCGGCAGGCTCGCCAGCGAATACGGCCGGGCGATGTGATCGATCCACAGCACCAGATGTTGCCCGGCGCTGTAGCGCAATGGCCGCTGCGGCGTCAGGCGCAAACGCAGGACGTTGTCGCTGAGCCAGTCCAGCGCTTCGACGGTTGCCGGGCGACCGTCGGTGAGCGGGTCGAAGGTATGCAGCTGCAGGTCTTCGATGACCTGACACTGGCACGCCAGGCGCCAACCGTCCTGGCGCTGCTCCGCGCTCAAGGCATCCGGGCGACTGTCGGCGGGCGAACCTTGCACACATTGCACCAGACAGGCATGACAACTGCCGGCGCGGCAACTGTAGGGGACGGCGACACCGTTCTGATTCAGCGTATCGAGCAGATTGGTGCCCGATACCACTGACCAGTACCGATCACCGACACGAAGTTCAGGCATCGATGTTCTCCCACGCCGCCGCACAGCGATTGCGACCGTCACGCTTGGCCCGGTACAGCGCCTGATCGGCGCGCTGCAAGGCATCGTCCAGGTCATCGCCCAGTTCCAGCAGGGTCATGCCGGCGGACAGGCTAAGGTTGCGCACATTCAGACCCACCAGTTCGACATCGGTAAAGGCAATGCGCAGACGCTCGCAACACGCGGTCAATCGGTCGGCATCGCAATCGGGCAGCAGCACCACGAATTCCTCACCACCATAGCGCGCCAGGACATCGCCGTCGCGCAGGCAGGCGCCGGCGACACCGGCGAAAGCCTGCAACACTTGGTCGCCAGCGGCATGCCCGTGCAGATCGTTGATGCGTTTGAAGTGGTCGAGGTCGATCAGCGCCAGACCATGAGCCACACCGTTGTCCATCGCATTCAGTTCGCGTGAAGCCAGACGCAGGAAATGCCGACGGTTGAACAGCCCGGTCAACTCGTCGGTGGCCACCAGGTCTTCGAGTTGGCGCATCATTCCGCGCAGGGTGTCCTGATGCGCCTGCAAGGCAAAACGACGCTGGCGCTGGCGTTGCCGCGAGACCTGCACGAAGCGCGCATAAAGCACCAGCCATGCCAGCACCATCGCCAGAATGCACACCTGCAACGCCGCGAGCGCAGGCTCCGGCAACAGAAAGTGATAACCGTCCCACAGGGTGATCGCGCAAAAGCTGAAGAACACCAGCAGCGCACAGCGAATGAATGCACGCCGAGTGAGGTGGAACAGGCCGAACAGCAGAATCAAAACATAGAAGACCAGAAACGCCCCGCGCGCTTCATCCAGATGGGCGATCAGCCAGGTCTGCCAGCCAAGCCCGAGGAGGACTTGCACTTCGGTCAGGCTGGGGTCGGCGAAGCGTTGGTTACGTCCGGTCCAGAACAGCACGAACAGGGTCGCCTGGCTGCTCACCACCAAGGCGCTGCCAATGGCCACGGAACTGAGGGTCTGGTCGTAATGCCCGGTAAAAAACGCCAGCCACAGCAGCAGCAAAGCCAATCCGTAGGTGGCTGCAGCGAGGGCAAAACGTTTTAGTAAAAGACGTTGAATGGCGTTATGGGTCAATCGTTGACTCACCGTGCGATAGGAGGCTGACTGAGTGTCCTACTCTACAGACCGGCTGCCACTTTAGAGGCGTAGTCGATAAATGACCACCGATTTTCGGGCTCGAAATTTGACGTCAAAAGTGTGGCCTGCGTATACCGCCAAAAGCCCCTCACCCTAGCCCTCTCCCAGAGAGAGAGGGGACTGACCGAGTTGTTTGCTGGCAATACGCCGACCTGAAATACCGAGCCGAACTCAGGTTAGAACAACATAAGATCGGCTCCCTTTCCCGAGCTGAACTCAGGTTTGAACAGCACGAAGATCAGCTCCCTTTCTCGAGTCGAACTCAAGTTTGAACAACATGAAGATCGGCTCCCTTTCCCCCTCGCCCCCTTTGGGGGAGAGGGTTGGGGTGAGGGGGTAGATCTTGAAGTGCAAACCCGCTGTCCGATATTCGCCCACCCATGCGACCAACGAATGACTGCCGGCGCGTGTACGCCCCATCGAGGCGGGGTATACTGCCGCGCCTTTTTAGCGTCGCGCCAGCAGCCCCGGCGTGCCTTGAAAGGTGCTTGCGACCGACCGATGTACCCAAGCCGCAGGCACCTTATTGAATGTTCCCGTCTTTTAGAGGAGCGCGACTCATGACCGTGATCAAGCAAGACGACCTGATTCAGAGCGTTGCCGACGCCCTGCAGTTCATTTCCTATTACCACCCCGTGGATTTCATCCAGGCGATGCACGAAGCCTACCTGCGCGAAGAATCGCCAGCGGCCCGTGACTCGATGGCGCAAATCCTGATCAACTCGCGCATGTGCGCCACCGGCCACCGCCCGATCTGCCAGGACACCGGTATCGTCACTGTGTTCGTGCGCGTCGGCATGGACGTGCGTTGGGATGGCGCCACCATGGGCCTGGACGACATGATCAACGAAGGCGTACGTCGCGCCTACAAACTGCCGGAAAACGTCCTGCGTGCCTCGATCCTCGCCGACCCGGCGGGCGCTCGGAAAAACACCAAGGACAACACCCCTGCCGTGATTCACTACTCCATCGTCCCGGGCAACACCGTGGAAGTGGACGTGGCGGCCAAGGGCGGCGGTTCCGAGAACAAGTCGAAAATGGCCATGCTCAACCCGTCCGACTCGATCGTTGACTGGGTATTGAAGACCGTTCCGACCATGGGCGCCGGCTGGTGCCCACCGGGCATGCTCGGCATCGGCATCGGCGGCACCGCCGAGAAAGCCGCTGTGATGGCCAAGGAAGTGTTGATGGAATCCATCGACATCCACGAGCTGAAAGCCCGTGGCCCACAGAACCGCATCGAAGAAATGCGTCTGGAGCTGTTCGAGAAGGTCAACCAGTTGGGCATCGGCGCCCAGGGCCTCGGTGGCCTGACCACCGTGCTCGACGTGAAAATCATGGACTACCCGACCCACGCCGCCTCGCTGCCGGTGTGCATGATCCCGAACTGCGCTGCCACCCGTCACGCGCACTTCGTGCTCGACGGTACAGGTCCAGCCTCGCTGGAAGCGCCACCGCTGAACGCCTACCCGGAAATCGTCTGGGAAGCCGGCCCTTCGGCCCGTCGCGTTAATCTCGACACCCTGACCCCGGAAGACGTGCAGAGCTGGAAGCCGGGCGAAACCGTCCTGCTCAACGGCAAAATGCTCACCGGTCGCGACGCCGCGCACAAGCGCATGGTCGAGATGCTCAACAAGGGTGAAACCCTGCCAGTGGATCTGAAAGGCCGCTTCATCTACTACGTCGGCCCGGTTGATCCGGTCGGTGACGAAGTGGTTGGCCCGGCTGGCCCGACCACCGCAACGCGGATGGACAAGTTCACCCGGCAGATCCTTGAGCAGACCGGCCTGTTGGGCATGATCGGCAAGTCCGAGCGCGGCCCGACCGCGATCGAAGCGATCAAGGACAACAAAGCCGTGTACCTGATGGCTGTCGGCGGCGCTGCTTACCTGGTGGCTCAAGCGATCAAGAAGTCGCAAGTGCTGGCGTTTGCCGAACTGGGCATGGAAGCGATCTACGAGTTCGAGGTCAAGGACATGCCGGTCACCGTTGCGGTGGACAGCAAAGGTGAGTCGGTGCACATCACCGGTCCTGCGATCTGGCAACAGAAGATCAGCGAAAGCCTGGCGGTAGAAGTGCAGTAAGCGTTTCGCCGTTTTGAGAGGCCAGCCTGTCACGCGACAGGCTGGCCTTTTTTGTATTCGCATCGGCAAAAAAACCGCCAATCAATGCTGCTGGAATTCATAGATCCCAGCATAAAGCACCTGTCAGATCTGACAGGTTACCAACTCCCCTTATCTTGATAGCGTCTATCCACCTGCGCCCCCGCATTGTGCATTGGATCAGATCATGGCCGATCAAGAGTTGAGCATCGTTACCCCATCGATCGAGAAGAGTTCGACGATCGCCACCATCGGAAAAAGCTGGGGCGCGGTAGGTCCGACCGGTGCGGCGTCGTTTGAGCTGCCTATCCCTGCGTCCGCCGGGCGTGGTTGGGACCCACAACTGTCATTGACCTACAGCAGCCAGGCCGGTAACGGACCCTTCGGTATCGGCTGGAATCTGGGCATTGGCCAGATCAGCCGTCGCACCCATAAAGGTGTGCCGCGTTATACCGATCACGACGAAATCATCGGTCACGACGGCGAAGTGTGGATGCCCGAACTGGACGCTGCAGGCGAACTGAAGTCGCGCACCGAGTCGAGTTACAACGGGGTCGACGTCGGCCCGCACACGGTCGTGCGTTACTGGCCTCGGGTCGAAAGCGACTTCGCTCTGCGCGAACGCTGGCAAGCGGATCCAGATCTGCCGCCGTTCTGGTTGATACACGGCGCTGACGGCTCATTGCATGTTTATGGAAAAACCGCGGCCAGCCGCCGTGCGGACCCGGACCCGGCCCCCGACAAAGCACTGCGAGTCAGCAGTTGGTTACTCTGCGAAAGCATGAATGCGCGCGGCGAGCACATCTGCTTTGAATACCTGAGCGACGATGATAACGCCGACCCAGTGCATGACTACCGCGCCCAGCGCTATCTGCACCGGGTGTTCTACGGTAACGCCAGCGCCAGTGCAGACTTGTACGCGTGGAGCAACGACAATCCTGCTGACTTGCACTGGCATTTTCACCTGTTGTTCGATTACGGCGAGCGCAGTCGCGACCTGAGCGAAAAACCCGTGTATGACGGCATCGAATTGCAACCCTGGCTGCAACGCGGTGATCCGTTCTCGACATACGGCCAGGGATTTGAAATCGGCACCCGCAGGACTTGCCAACAAGTTTTGATGTTTCATCACTTCACGCAAGAAACCGGCTCCCCCCCGACACTCGTCCGACGCTTGTTGCTGGAGTACCGCAACGTCGAACCGGGATGGACCTACAGCCAGATCAGCGCCGCTCACTATCAGGCCTGGGATGCCGATGGCAGAGTGGAAAATACCCCACCGGTCGAATTCGATTACACAGCGTTCGAGATCAACAAGACCGCGACACGCCTGTTTGCAACGGACACCATGCCTGGCATCGATGATGGCGCTAACTATCAATGTGTCGACCTGTACGGCGAAGGCGTTCCGGGGTTTCTCGCACGGTTTGACCAGTGCTGGTACTACCGCGAACCACAACGCGGCGAGTCAAGCCCGGAAGCCATCGATTATGGCCCTTGGACAGCGCTGCCGGCAGTGCCTGTCGCCAATCGCAGGCAGCCGGTGCAGCAATGGCTGACCGATCTGACCGGTGATGGACGTCTGGACTGGATCAGCGCGCAACCGGGCAACAGCGGCTTTTTCACATTGAGCGCCGAGCGCAAATGGGCGCCGTTCAGCACATTCACAACGGTGCCAGTGGAGCTTACCCATACCCTTGCGCAGTTGGGCGATCTGGTCGGCGACGGACTCAGCTCACTGGCGCTGATAGGCCCACGCGCCGTGCGCCTGTATGCCAATCAACGTGAGGACGGCTTTGCCCGTGCCGAAGACGTCGCCCATGAAATCGATGACGACCGTCTGCCAGTGTTCAGTAACTCAGCCACGGAGCTGGTGTTTCTGGGCAACATGCTCGGCAGTGACATGAGCGAGCTGTGCCGGATTCGCTACAACGAAATCAAATGCTGGCCCAACCTTGGACACGGCAAGTTCGGCAAAGGCCAGGTGATCAGCGCCCTGCCCTTTACGTATGCCGGGTTCAATGCGGCGCAGGTGCGAATAGCCGATCTCGACGGGTCTGGCGCACCGGCTCTGATCTACCTGAAATCCGACGCTTTCGAGATTTACCGCAATCACGGTGGTAATGGCCTGGAGCAAACACCGGTGATTGTTCCGTGGCCGGAAGGCATTCGTTACGACCCGTTGTCCCGAGTGACGCTGGCTGATGCACAGGGCCTGGGCTGCGCCAGTCTGATTCTGAGCGTTACGCACATTGAACCGCAGCACTGGCGTTATGACTTTGTCGCAGCCAAGCCTTATCTGCTCAATGCCACCAATAACAACATGGGCTGCAGCACTCGTGTCAGCTATCGCAGTTCCGCACAGGCATGGCTTGATGAAAAAAGCGAACGACTGGCAAAACAACCGCTTGTCGCTCCTGCCTGCTACCTGCCTTTTCCCGTGCAGGTGGTCAATCAGCAATTGCAGGAAGACGAGGTCACCGGCAACCGCACAATGCAAATGACCGAATACCGTCACGGCGTCTATGACGGTCGGGAGCGCGAGTTTCGCGGCTTCGGCCGGATCCAGCACACCGACAGCGAAAGCGCGACGGGAAATGATGAGGTCGGCTTCACCGCACCGGTCCGGGTGTGTACCTGGTTTCACACCGGGCAATCCATGACCGCACCCCGCGAAGGCTACTTCACGGAAGATTCCGAGGCCGTGGCACTGGGTGGCACCTTGTACAGCCGCTATCACCACGGCGATGAATACGATGAGCCGGTGACCCCGCCCGACGCCGATACCGAATATGAAATTGCCCGGGCACTGGCGGGGTCGATCATCCGCAGCGAAACCTATGCCGCCGACGATGATTCGCTCCTGCCATATACAGTCCAAGAGCATCGCTATCTGGTGCGTGAAGTACGCCCCCGAGGTGAGCATGATCCCGCAGCCGTGCTGTTGCCACTGGCACTGGAACACATCAGTTATGCCTACGATCGCTTCATCAACGACCCACAATGCCGGCACGAGATCACCTTGCGTCGTAACCGTTACGGCCTGCCGACTCATGCTCTCACGGTCAGTTATGCACGCCGCCGCGACCCGACGGATACGCCGCCCTTTACTGACCCGGATGAACAGCAATGGTGGCTCGATGCGCATGATCAGGCCCAGCAGTCTTACTACCTGAGCGAGGCCCGCGCACGCTACATCGACCTCGATGCAAACCCGCAGCAATGGCGGTTGGGGATGCCGTGGCAGCAACGCAACAATGCCCTGGTATTGCCCAAAGGGGAGCTCCCCACAGGCCTGAACCCGCAACAGATCGGTTACGAGGCGTTGAACGCGCATCTGGACTCAGTCCACTGGAATACCGGGCGAGTACTGACGATGCAGTCAATACAGCGTTATCTCAAGAGTGCAGACATGTCGCCGCTGCCCGAGGGGCAGAGTGATTTCGAAGCGCTGGTCGCGCCGCTGGAACTGGCACAGATGGACAGGACCGCCCTGGACGCTTACGGCGATCTGCCAGACTTCGACATTCGGGCGGCGTTGAAGGAAATCGGCTACACGGCGATGACGCCCCTGTTCGAACCTGCGCCCCTGCCGGAGGCAGAAGAGAATCTCTGGTCCTCGCATTACGGCTACGCGCAATACGCAGGTCCCGACAGTTTCTATAAAGTCCTCAAGTACCGTGAAACCCTCAGCCACGGCTGGACGACGGCGCAATATGATGACTACTGCCTGGCAATCAACCGCGTCGAACTGCCGGACAAGTGCACGACCCGGATCATCTATGACTATCACGCGTTACAGCCAACCTGCATCGTCGATGCCAATGAAAACCTTCAGGAAGCGCTTTACGAACCGTTCGGCCAACCGCTGGCCACCAGTTTTCACGGCACCGAAAACGGCATTGCCGTTGGTTTCCATTCCCTGAGCGAATACCAGCGCCCGGTGGATTATCGCCCGGACGCAGCAATCGAGAACCCGGCGGCGGCCGTGCAAAAAGCCGCCAGCACTTTGCGCAAGGATCTGTTCAGCTGGATGGGCCAGCTCCCGCCTGATACAGAAGAGGCAAGCCAATGGATTGCGCAAGGTTACATTCTGCCCAGTGGACATATTCGTGCCAGCGCGCGCCAGCGCCTGCAACACGGCGCAGGCCTTTCCCGCGCAGAACAAGTCTTGAGCCAGCTCGTTGCCAGTGCTCGCCGTGAACCGGTGCACAGCGTTTTGCTGAGTGCCGACCGCTATCCCCATGACGACGTCCCGGCACAGATACAGATCATCAAGGCTTGTGTGGACGGTTTCGGCCGCGCGCTGCAAACCCAGCAGCTTGTCGCTCCTGGCCAGGCGTATGAGGTGACCGACGAGGGCGCGCTGACACTTGATCGCGGTGAGCTGCGCGAGGTCTTTGCCGAGTCGCGCTGGCGCATCAGCGAACGGGTCGAATACAACAACAAAGGCCTGGCAGTGCGGCAATTCCGGCCGTTCTTTGCCGATACCCATGGCTACGTCAACGATGTTTCCCTGCGCGAGCACGGCTATTTCGATCAGCAGTTCTACGACCCCATGGGCCGGCCGGTCAAACTGATCAATGCCAAGGGCGATTTTTCCCGTGAGACCTATCATCCCTGGTATCAGACCAGTGAAGACTTCAACGACACCGACGGGTCGGACGCATGATCGCCAGTGTCGCCTGGCGTACGCCATCACTCATCGTCAGTGATGGCTGCGGCTTGCCGGTGCGACAGATTGCTTACTTGCGTACGTTTGCCGGTGACACGGCCGAAGTGCTGGTTTCGCGTCGCCAGCATGACTTGAATGGCGAACCGCTCGATGTCCGAAGCGTCGATGCTGGCAGGCGCCTGACATTGCCCGGGCTGGCCGGTGAGGCACTTGAGCGTTGGGATGAGCGCGGCAACCATTGGCGAAGCACGCAACTGCGTTACGACGTTGCCGGACAGCTCAACTTCAATGAGGCCGAGGAAGGCTTGTCATCGCTGAAACTGGCGAAAATCCGCAGCACCCTTGATGAACTCGATGCGATGGTCACGCGATTGACCGTAACCACCAACACCGCGTTTGCCGAATTGGGGATCAACGAGTTTTACGATGAACAACACGCAATGCGCGACTACATGATCGATCTGGCACTGAACCGGATCGGCACGGCAAAGGCGAGAACATTACGCCAGTCTGACGCGGCACGGATTGCGGGAAACGCCCGCGATAGCGTTGGGGGCGCTCGAGATCTGCTGAGCCTGTATCAGACGAAAGTCCCCGCCATTCGTAATCGGTATCGGGGCAAATGACTTGCACAGTGCTGATGCCCGCCGGGCATGGGGCGTCTGACATGAGCGCCAGCCCCCACTGGCGTACTCCGCGATTGCACGTCATCGACAACCGCGGCTTGCCAGTGCGTATCGTGGAGTACTTGCGCACTGCGGCAGGCAAAACCAGTCAATCGCTCATCACTCGCCAAGTGCATGACCTCAACTCACGGATATCGGCACAGTGGGATCCGCGTCTGTTCGGCATCGCGTCGAAAGCCAACATCCACACCGTTCATGGGCTGGCCGGCAGCCCGCTGAAAATCGACAGCGTCGATGCCGGCTGGCGCGTGAGCCTTCCCGGGCTGGCAGATGAAGTACTGCAAAGCTGGGATCAGCGCGGCAACCACTGGCGCTACCGCTACGACGCGTTGCTGCGGCCGGTTGAAGTGATCGAGAACGGAAAAATCCAACGTGAACAATTCACCTATGGCGATCACAACGCCAACGCCGCACATAATCTGCGTGGGCAATTGCTGACATTGCAGGAACCTTGCGGCCTGTCGACCTGGCCGAGTTTCAGTCTGCTCGGCCAACCGCAGGTGCAGATCAGGACCTTCGACGATGGCATCGGGTATTGCAGCGCAGAGACTTACGGCCCACTGAACCAGACACTGACGCAAACCGATGCCGGTGGTCATCGACAAAACCTGCACTATGACCTTGCCGGGTACCTCAGGCAGGTGACGCTTTTGCGCCACGGTGAAAGCGAGCTGCAGCCAGTCTGGCTGGATATGCAGTACAACGCGGCCGGACAGCTCATCGAACAGCGCGCCGCCAGTGACATGCTCAGTTGCTGGCATTACGACCCGCGCGATGGACGGCTGAACCGCTCACACGCTTCGATTCCCGGACAGGCTGCGCGGCAACATCTGGCGTATGCCTATGACCCTGCCGGAAACGTATTGCACATCAAGGATCTGACCTTTCAGCCCGTGTACTTCGCCAACCAACTCATCGACGGCGAGCGGCATTTCGAATATGACTCACTCTACCGCTTGATCCGCGCCAGCGGCCATGATGCCTCCCCGGCCAGCGAACTGCCCGGTCGTCCGCTGCCAAGCGACCCGCAAAACCTGCGCAATTACACCCAGCACTTTGATTACGATCAAGGCAATAACCTGACTCGACTGGTGCACGCGCGCGAAGTCGGCGGCTACACGCGGCAGATGCTCATCGATCCTGCGAGCAACCGTGCCCTGCGTTGGAAAGAAGCAGATCCACCCCCCGATTTCGCCACGTTTTTCGACGCCCACGGCAACCAGCGAAAACTCCAGCACGGTGCTGCTCTGCTCTGGAACACGCAAGACCAGTTATGCCAGGTGACACTGCTCGAACATGCCAATGGACTGGCGGATGATTGTGAAGTCTATGTCTACAGTCAGGGCGAGCGCGTCGGCAAACGCCACGAAACCCATACCGCCCGTGCAACGCATTATCTTCAGGTGCGTTACCTGCCAGGCCTGGAAATTCGTACCCGCGATAACGGCGAAGAACTGCATGTCATTTCCCTGCCCGGCAACGTGCGCTGTCTGCACGGGCGGAAAAACCCCCCCGCCAGTGTCGAAAACAATCAGCTGCGTTACAGCCTCGACGATCATCTCGGTTCAAGCATGATCGAGGTTGACCAACTCGGCCGGCTCATCAGCCGCGAAACCTACTATCCGTTCGGCGGTACGGCGCTTTGGCTACCCGTTTCAAGCACGCTGGTGGACTACAAGACTGTGCGCTACAGCGGCAAGGAAATGGACGTCAGCGGCCTGTATTACTACGGCAGGCGCTATTACGCCCCCTGGCTGCAGCGCTGGATCAGTGCCGACCCGGCGGGAGATGTCGACGGACTGAATTTTTATGCGTTCGTGGGCAACGATCCGATCGGCAACATTGACCTTGAAGGAACCAGCAGGTGGCCAAGCAAGGCGGCACTGGATGAAGGGCTGCGCAAAATGGCCGCCTCGAGTCTCGAAGGCGATGAACGCCGGCGCCAGCGCAACGCCCCCGGCCGGGCCAGACAATCACTTTCAAAAGCGATCGATCGACACCTGAATATCCTCGCCATCTCGCTGCGGCGTGGCGTCGATGCGCAACAGCAGATTCTCAATCACCGCTCGAGCGCCGACTTCGCGGTTTCGTCCTTGCGTCGGGGCGCTGTACACCTCACCGGACAAGTCGTTTCCTATGGTGCCGGAATTGCCGTCGGCATCGGCGCCCAGGCCTTGGGGGCTGTCGCTCCGGGGGCGGGAAATGTGGTGGGGATCGCCATGGGATTCGGCGCGAAAAAAATCGTCAGTGCCCTATGGGATTATGCGGCGGAACGCACCGGAGCCAGTGCCTCGATCAAGTTCAAGGCCAGCCGCGTGTCGATGGAAAAAATCATCCTGAAAGCCGAATACAAAACCATGTCAGCCATCGATTACATCCAGCAGAAATATTCAAAAATGCTGCCCGACACTCGAAAAGGCGGATTGAAGGGTCTCAAGGAAGCAACCGGCACGGCCATCGGTCTGGCAGCCAAATCATTAGCGCCCAACGCAGCGAGTGAAATCAGCGCGACTGCCAGTACCGTGCTCGGCGCCGTGGAAATATTCCATGAAATGGCAGGGGGCAGTGGTGAACTTTCGGCAGAGAAAATCGCCAAGGGCGATCGTAACCTGACAAACCTGATCGGCGCGTTGAATAGCAATCTGGCCGAGATTACCTCGCAATTTGCCACGACAGGCGTCAGCGCCATGAACACCTTCAGTTTCTTCGGCGAGAGCGCTGGCGATTCGGTCGAAAGCCTGACCCAGGCGACTCGCTCGGTGATCAGCGAACTGACCTACGCGCGAACGATGCTGCGTTCCCACTCGCGAAAATTCGCTCAGGTCTGATCGGCTAACGAGTCATTCGGGAAGGATCGCCGGCCCCATGCTATCGTGCCGGCCCGTCCCTTTATCCATTAGCCCAGCATGCTGCCGACTTCCCGTACCCTGCGTCTGTCGTTGTATACCCTGCTGATTGTCGCCGGTGCGGCGCTTGCCGCAACGCTTGCGATCCGCCACGCCGAACGTCAGGCGTTGGAGGAAGACGCGGCCCGCGCCAACCAGCAACTGGCGTTGTATGCCAATTCCCTGCACACCCTGATCGATCGCTACCGTGCGCTGCCCGCCGTGCTGGCCCTGGATCCGCAATTGCGCTCGGCACTGGCCGGCCCGGTCGATGCAGAAGAACAGACCACGCTTAACCTGAAACTGGAAAAGATCAACGGTGCGGCGCAGTCGTCGACTCTTGAACTGCTCGATAACACCGGCCTCGCCGTGGCCGCGAGCAACTGGCGCTTGCCCAGCAGCTACGTCGGCCACAACTACGGTTTCCGTCCCTACTTCAGCCAGACTCGCACCCAGGGCACCGGCCGTTTTTATGCGGTGGGCGTAACCAGTGGCATTCCCGGCTACTTTTTGTCCAGCGCGGTACTCGGCGACAACCACGAGTTCCTCGGAGCCATGGTGGTCAAGCTGGAGTTCCCGGAACTGGAACGGGAGTGGGGCCAGGGTAACGACACGCTGCTGGTCAGCGATGCGCGCGGGATCATCTTCATCGCCAACCAGCCCGGCTGGCGCTATCGCGCGTTGCGGCCGCTGAGCGCCAGCGACATGGCCGAGATCAAGGCCACGCGACAGTACGACAAACAATCACTGCAACCCTTGACCCATTTGTCGCTGCGCAGCTTCGACGACAACAGCGATCTGCGCCGCGTCGAGGGCCCCGAGGGCACAGCAGACTATCTATGGGAATCGATGCCGCTCACCGCCGAAGGCTGGACCCTGCACCTGCTGCGCCACCCGCAAGTGGCCTTCGAAGATCTGCGCAACGCCGGCCTTGCCGCCGCCGGAGTGTGGCTGGCGCTGGTGTTTCTGCTGCTGTTTCTCAACCAGCGCTGGCGCCTGTCGAAGATCCGCCAGCGCAACCGCGAAGAACTGGAACAGTTGGTGGAAGAACGTACCCGCGACCTGCGCACGGCACAGGATGGTCTGGTGCAGTCGGCGAAACTCGCCGCGCTCGGGCAGATGTCGGCCGCGCTGGCTCACGAAATCAATCAGCCACTGACCGCTCAGCGCATGCAACTGGCGACATTGCGCCTGCTGCTCGACCATGGTCGCGTCGACGATGCCTATAAAGCTTTGAAACCGGTCGACGAAATGCTCACGCGCATGGCGGCCCTGACCGGCCACCTCAAGACCTTCGCGCGCAAAAGCCCCAGCGGTTTGCGTGAGCGGCTGGATCTGGCGACGGTGGTCGATCAGTCCCTGCAGTTGCTGGATGCGCGACTGCGCGACGAACAGGTCAGTCTGGTGCTGCATCTGACGCGTCCGGCCTGGGTGCGTGGCGATGCGATTCGCCTCGAACAGGTACTGATCAATCTGCTGCGCAACGCCCTCGATGCGATGCAGGGCAAACCCTGCAAGCGTCTGCAAATCCGCCTGGAGGCCGATCAGCAATTGTGGCACCTGAGCGTGAGCGACAATGGCGGCGGTATCGCCGAAGAACATCTTGGCCAGGTTTTCGATCCATTCTTCACGACCAAACCTGTGGGTGACGGCCTTGGCCTCGGGCTGGCAGTATCCTTCGCCATCGTGCATGAATCCGGCGGTCGTTTGAGCGCCGAGAATGACGACAGCGGCGCAGTGTTCAGCCTGACTCTGCCGATCGATCTGGAGGCACACATCTGATGCTCAATTCGGTAATGCTGGTCGATGATGAAAGCAGCATTCGCAGCGCCGTTGAACAGTGGTTGAGCCTGTCCGGGTTCGACGTACAGCTATTCAGTCGCGCAGAAGAATGCCTTGCCGCCCTGCCCGTACACTTTGCCGGAGTGATCCTCAGCGACGTGCGCATGCCCGGCATGGGCGGCCTGGCGTTATTGGCCGAAGTGCAGAAACGTGATGCCGATCTGCCGGTGATCCTCCTCACCGGCCATGGCGATGTACCGATGGCGGTCGAAGCGATGCGCGACGGCGCCTACGACTTCCTCGAAAAGCCGTTCAGCCCGGAAAGCCTGCTCGGCAGTTTGCGCCGGGCCTTGGATAAACGACGTCTGGTCCTCGAAAATCGCGCGCTGCACGAACAGGCGGATCACCGTGCGAAGCTCGATGCGACCCTGCTCGGCGTGTCTCGAGGCTTGCAGACGTTGCGTCGGCAGGTGCTGGATCTGGCGGCGCTGCCGGTCAATGTGTTGATTCGTGGCGAAACCGGCAGCGGCAAAGAGCTGGTTGCACGTTGCCTGCACGATTTCGGCCCGCGTGCCGACAAGCCGTTCGTGGCGCTGAACTGTGCAGCGATCCCCGAGCAGTTGTTCGAGGCCGAGTTGTTCGGACATGAGAGTGGTGCATTCACCGGCGCCTCCGGCAAGCGTATCGGCAAACTTGAGTACGCCGATGGCGGCACGCTGTTTCTCGATGAAATCGAAAGCATGCCGCTCGCCCAGCAGGTGAAATTGCTGCGGGTGTTGCAGGAGCAGAAGCTTGAACGCCTGGGTTCGAACCAGAGCATTCGCGTCGACTTGCGCATCGTTGCAGCAACCAAACCCGACTTGCTCGACGAAGCACGGGCCGGACGTTTTCGCGAGGATCTGGCGTATCGCCTGAACGTCGCCGAACTGCGCTTGCCGCCGTTGCGCGATCGTCGCGAGGACATTCCATTGTTGTTCGAAACCTTTGCGCAGAGTGCCGCCCAACGCCTGGGCCGGACCTTTCCGCCGCTCAACGGCGCACAGTTGAGTCATCTGCTCAGCCACGACTGGCCGGGCAACGTGCGCGAACTGGCCAACGTTGCTGAACGCCAGGTGCTGGGGCTGGATGAGCCGGCACCGGGGATTGATCCGGGACAATCGCTGGCGGCGCAGCAGGAGGCGTTTGAGGCGCAGTGTTTGCGTGCCGCGCTGACCCGGCACAAGGGTGATGTGAAAGCGGTGCTTGAAGAACTGCAACTGCCGCGCCGCACGTTCAATGAAAAGCTGCAGCGGCATGGGTTGAGTCGGGAGATGTTTCTGAGCGAGTGAGGCGGGCTTGGGATTTTCGGTGTGGCTGAGATCTTTCCCCCTCACCCCAGCCCTCTCCCCCCAGGGGGGCGAGGGGGAAGGGAGCCGATCTCCATGCTTTTCAAAACCTGAGTTCGACTCGGTATTTCAGGTCGGTGTAACTCGAACAATCCACTCGGTCAGTCCCCTCTCCCCCCGGGAGAGGGTTAGGGTGAGGGGCTTTTGATCTTCGCCCCAATAAGCGGAAATCCGCTCATCAAACCAAATCCTTCGGCGATATCTCGCTCACCCAATCCCATCCCCCCCTCTAAACCGGCCCTCTCCCCGTTGGCACAGCTCCTGCTATAGCCCCCGCAGGCTGCGTTTCAACGCGCTCCACAAAAACAATTAAATGAAGGATCCTTCAATGGATAACTCCAACGCCCTGCCTCTTGGGTCGGCTGCCGCGCCCGCCAAAGAAAGAACCACCGCCAGCCGGATCAAATCGATCTTCAGCGGTTCCGTCGGCAACATGGTCGAGTGGTACGACTGGTACGTGTATGCCGCCTTCTCCCTGTACTTCGCGAAAACCTTCTTCCCCGCCGGCTCCTCCACCGCACAATTGATGAACACTGCCGCGATCTTCGCCGTCGGCTTTCTGATGCGTCCGATCGGTGGCTGGCTGATGGGTCTGTACGCCGACAAGGTCGGACGCAAGAAAGCCCTGATGGCCTCGGTCTACCTGATGTGCTTCGGCTCGCTTTTGATCGCCCTCAGCCCGAACTACGAAACCATCGGCATCGGCGCGCCGATCCTGCTGGTGTTTGCGCGACTGCTGCAAGGCCTGTCGGTGGGTGGCGAATACGGCACCTCGGCGACCTATCTCTCGGAGATGGCGACCAAGGAACGTCGCGGCTTCTTCTCCAGCTTCCAGTACGTGACGCTGATTTCCGGTCAGCTCATCGCGCTGGGCGTACTGATCGTCCTGCAAAACGTGCTGACCACCGAACAGCTGTACGCGTGGGGCTGGCGTATTCCGTTCGCCATCGGCGCACTGTGCGCAGTGGTTGCGTTGTACCTGCGTCGCGGCATGGAAGAAACCGAGTCGTTCACCAAGAAGGAGAAGTCCAAGGAAAGCGCGATGCGCACCTTGATGCGCCATCCGAAAGAGCTGTTGACCGTGGTCGGCCTGACCATGGGCGGCACCCTGGCGTTCTACACCTACACCACTTACATGCAGAAGTATCTGGTGAACACCGTCGGCATGAGCATCTCCGACTCGACCACCATTTCCGCCGCCACGCTGTTCCTGTTCATGTGCCTGCAGCCGATCATCGGCGGCCTCTCGGACAAGATCGGCCGTCGTCCGATCCTGATCGCCTTCGGCGTGCTGGGGACGATCTTCACCGTGCCGATCCTGATGACCCTGCACACCATTCAAACCTGGTGGGGCGCGTTCTTCCTGATCATGGCGGCGCTGATCATCGTCAGCGGCTACACCTCGATCAACGCCGTGGTGAAAGCCGAACTGTTCCCGACTGAAATCCGCGCCCTGGGCGTCGGTCTGCCGTATGCATTGACCGTATCGATCTTCGGCGGCACCGCTGAATACATCGCGCTGTGGTTCAAGAGTATCGGCATGGAAACCGGTTACTACTGGTATGTGACGGCGTGCATCGCGGTGTCGCTGCTGGTGTATGTGACCATGAAGGACACCCAGAAGCATTCGCGTATCGTTACTGACTGATCAGGTGTTCACAGCCACTGCAATGGTGGCTGTTCTGGCCCAATCGCGAGCAGGCTCACTCCTACAGGGGAAAACATTCCAAATGTAGGAGTGAGCCTGCTCGCGATTGGGGTCACCACGTTATCCAGCCCTGCATGAATAATTCCTCACATCCGCCGCCAAGCGATTAATCACTAATTAATCCTGCCCCCTCACTCTGCAATCACCTGATCGATGACCTGCGCGACGCTCGCTCCGACGACCAAAGCGATTTAAACACGCCGCCCTTAATATCAAGTTAATCGATTGTTTTTAGCATTAATTTGCGCTTTTTAATCAATTTAGTTGGCGTAGCATGAAACCCATGCAAGACATACCCGCCAACGAATCTGGAGTAACCGACATGAAAACCAAACTGATCATCGCCCTGACCTTGTCCGTACTGGCCGCCAACACCTTCGCCGCCGACGGTTCGGACAGAACCAAATCCGCCGACTTCATCAACGGCGCCAGCGCTGCTATCGAAACCAGCCACACCGGCACTTACGCTGCTGATGGTTTTGATAAAACCAATCTGGGTAAAACGGTCGCTGCTGACGGCTTCGATAAAACCGGCACTGCTGCTGCCATCAGCTAACACAGCGCAGTTCCTCCACAGCCCGGCCTTGGCCGGGCTTAGTCATTTCTGGGGGATGAAGATTTCTTAGTTCCACACAACCCCCTTGTAGGAGTGAGCCTGCTCGCGAAAGCGGTGGGTCAGTCAAACTTCTATCAACTGACACACCGCTTTCGCGAGCAGGCTCACTCCTACACGGGGTTTTGCGTCTGGCTGGAAATATGCGGGGCGTCCTTGCACTATGGCTGCATCCGAAACGCAGCCTCAGGAATTCACCCACCATGCCCGATGACATCCACTTCTACGAACCCGCCAACGGCCACGGCCTGCCCCACGATCCGTTCAACGCCATCGTCGGCCCGCGTCCCATCGGCTGGATTTCCTCGCAGGATGCCAACGGCCAGTTGAACCTCGCTCCGTACAGCTTCTTCAACGCCTTCAACTACATTCCGCCGATCATTGGTTTTTCCAGCGTCGGACGCAAAGACAGCCTGAACAACATCGAGCAGACCGGTGAGTTCGTCTGGAACCTCGCTACCCGCCCGCTGGCCGAGCAGATGAACCAGAGCTGCGCGATGGTTGCGCCCGAGGTCAACGAGTTTGAATTGGCAGGGTTGACGACCGTGGCGTCAAAAGTGATTTCGGTGCCACGGGTCGCCGAAAGCCCGGTGTCCTTCGAATGCAAGGTCACCCAGATCATTCAGTTGCAGCGTGCCGATGGCGAAACCGTGCCGAGCTGGCTGATCCTCGGCGAAGTGGTCGCCGTGCATATCGCCAAGTGGCTGTTGAAGGACGGCATCTACGACACCGCCGCAGCAGAACCGATTCTGCGCGGCGGCGGGCCGGCGGATTACTTCCAGTTGGGGCCTGAGGCCCTGTTCAAGATGTGGCGTCCGGGCGCCAACCAGTAACGCGTCTACCAGATCAACTCGGCGTCGTCAGTGACGCCTTTGAGGTTATCCAGCTCATTGATGGCGGCCTCGTCGGCGGCAATGGCGCCGGGGAAGACCTGATCATTCAGCAGTTTATGAAAGCGTGGTGCACCGCCATCGACCAGGGCCTTGACCGCGATTGCCGCGTGATAGCCCTTGTTGCCGCCCAATTCGACGGGGACGACTGCGGAGACTGCTTCGAAGTGTTCGAACTCTTTACGTGCCATGTCACACATCCCGGCTCAGACAAATAAGCCGGACATTAAACCCTCAACCGACGAGTTTGTGTACCGGCGCCGGACATTGACCGAGGGCTTGCGCCGCCGACACGTCCTTGAAGGTATGGAAGTCGAGGCTGTTGACCACCAGCTCCTGCACCAGCTCGGCGAAGATTTGCATCGACGGGCTGTTGAAATAGTTGGTCATCATTTGCTGACTGCTCCAGAACCCGCAGACCAGCCACAACTGGGGATCACACTGTGAATGCTGCAAGGCAAAGCTCAGGCAACCGGGGGCGGCGCGGGATGGCTCGATCAACGCGCTCAGGCGCACACCGAGTTCCGCCGAACGCCCGGCGCGCGCTCGAACGAAGGCCATATGACTGACGGGAATCTGCTTGGACATGTTCAACCCTCCCAGGGAGTCGCGTGGCAGCCGGGGGCGGGCTGCGACAGGATCAAAGGTTAAGGGCCACGCCCCAGACGCCGTTAGTCGATTCCTGCCGCCGCGTTGCACAATCCTGCGAGACTTGTCTGAACCTGAGTTCACATACATCCCCTGTAGGAGCTGCCGCAGGCTGCGATCTTTTGACCTTAAAGACAACAATCAAAAGATCGCAGCCTTCGGCAGCTCCTACAGTCCGGCGTCGCGTCGGTGTTGAGCAATAGCGCTGTGCAGAATCAGGCAAGCATTTCGCAGGATGTGTCTACCGCTGTCGCTTGCACAAACATATGCTCTGCTCCATTCCACCTCCCCTGCCGAGGATGCCGTGCATGACGTCATTCGATCGTTTTCAAGCCGAACCCACCGCTGACATGGAAAAGCAGCGCGCGGAACTGGCGGCGATCATCCGCCGCAACACCACCGACGATGGCAGCTACGAGACCGCCATCGGTTCGCTGTACATGTCGCGCCACACAAAATCCCACGACTTTGCCCCGGTGCTCGCGCAACCGGCGCTGTGCATCATGGCGCAGGGACGTAAAGAGGTGCGGCTGGCGGACGAGTTCTTCAATTACGACCCGTTGAATTACCTGGTGGTGTCGGTTTCGATGCCGCTGAGCGGGCGCGTGGTCAATGTCTCGCCCGAGGATCCGATCCTCGCCGTGCGCCTGGATATCGACCCGACAGAAATCACCGCACTGATCGCCGACGCCGGCCCGATGGGCGTACCCACCCGACCGACCGGGCGTGGTTTGTATGTCGAGCAGATCGACAGTTCGATGCTTGATGCGGTGCTGCGTCTGGCACGTTTGCTCGATGCGCCGAAAGACATCGCCATGCTCGCGCCGCTGATTCGCCGGGAGATCCTCTATCGCCTGTTGCGCAGCCCGCAGGGCCATCGTTTGTATGAGATTGCGATTGCCAACAGTCAGAGCCATCGCATCAGCCAGGCGATCAAATGGTTGAACGGCAACTTCGAGCAGCCATTGCGCATTGATGATCTGGCCAAGGAAGTGAACCTCAGCGTCTCGACCTTGCATCACCGCTTCAAAGCGATGACGGCGATGAGCCCGTTGCAGTATCAGAAGCAGCTGCGTTTGCAGGAGGCGCGGCGGTTGATGCTGGCCGAAGGGCTGGAGGCTTCGGCGGCGGGGTATCGGGTGGGGTATGAAAGTCCGTCGCAGTTCAGCCGCGAATATAGTCGATTGTTCGGTGCACCGCCGTTAAGGGATTTGGCGCGGTTGCGGCTTTCGGTCTGATTCGGAAGCCACGGTGTGGCGGCTGGCCTCATCGCGGGCAAGCCCGCTCCCACAGGAATCAATGCCGTGCATAAATTTTGTGTACAACCATAAACCTGTGGGAGCGGGCTTGCCCGCGATGAGGCCAGGCCAGCCAATACGCCTCTGTGATCAGGCTGCCCGAATCACATGCTTGATTTCCTGAAACGCGGCCAGGCCCCATGGCCCCAATTCGCGGCCAACGCTGCTCTGCTTGTACCCACCCCACGCCGCCTGCGGGAAAATTACTTGCGGCGCATCGATCCACACCATCCCCGCCTGCAAGGCATTGGCCACGCGGTCCGCCGCTGCGGCATCGTTCGTCACCACACTGGCTACCAAACCAAACGGCGTGTCATTGGCCAGCGCAACCGCCTCGGCTTCACTGCTGAAACTGCGCACGCACAGCACCGGCCCAAAAATTTCTTCACACCACAGCGCGCTGTCCAGCGGCACATCGGTAAACACTGTCGGCTGCAAGAAATAGCCGCGCGGCAGGTCCGCCGGACGATTGCCGCCGCAGATCAATCGCGCACCCGCGCTCAAGCCACGATCGATATGCCCAAGCACTCGCTGATACTGCGCCTGATTGACCAGCGCGCCCATTTCCACCTCTGCATCGAACGGATCGGCCACACGAATGGCCTGCGCACGTTTCTGCAAACGAGTCAGGAATTGCTCCTCCAGTTCCTCAGCAACCAGCACGCGACTGGTGGCCGAACACATCTGCCCGGCGTTGAAAAACGCACCGCCACAGGCCAGTTCAACCGCCAAGTCGATATCAGCATCCGCCAACACCAGCAGCGAGGATTTGCCGCCCAGTTCCAGGCTGACACCCTTCACCGTTTCCGCCGCACGCTGCATCACTTGCACGCCGACCGCATTGCTGCCGGTAAAGGAAATCCTGGCAATGCGCGGATCCGCCGACAACGGCGCACCGACTGCCAAACCCGTGCCGCAAACCAGATTGAACACGCCATTCGGCAGCCCCGACTCCGCGATGATCGCCGCCAGTTCCAGCTCCGGCAGCGGCGTCACTTCCGAAGGCTTGAGCACCACGCAGCAACCGGCCGCCAGCGCAGGTGCAAGCTTCCATGCCGTGGTGACCATCGGGAAATTCCACGGCACGATCAACCCGACCACACCACACGGCTCGCGACGCAGGCGTGCGCTGAAATCATCGCTGGGCAGCGGCACGTCGCTGTCCTGTTTTGCGTCGAGGCCTTCGGCGAGTTCGGCGTAATACTCGAACGTGGCGATCACGTCATCGACGTCGATGGCCGCTTCGAACTGCGGTTTGCCGTTGTTGCTCGATTGCAGGTTCATCAAGTGCTCGCGACCATTGCGCACACCGTTGGCGATGTTGCGCAGGATCGCGCCACGCTCGGCCCCAGTGGTTTGCGACCAGCTCTTGAACGCTTCGCTGGCAGCGGCGACGGCTTGATCGACCGCGTGCTCGTCACCGCCATTGACCGTGGTCAGCAGCGCTTCGGTGGCCGGGTTGATCACCCGCAGATGTTCGCGGCCGGCGGACCATTGGCCGTTGATGTAGAGACCATCAAGTGTGGTTGGGAAACTGATCATTGCGCCACCGCCTTCATCCATTGGGTCTGATCGATTTCAATCAGGGTCGGACCCTGACGATCGCTTGCACTACGCAACGCGCTGCGCAATTGTTCGATGCTGCTGATCGCTTCGGCCGCGCAGCCGAGCCCCTTGGCCACAGCGACGAAATCCGGGGTGTAGATGTCCACGCCGACGGGCTCGATGGCGCGGTTGACCATGTACTTTTTGATCTCTTCGTAGCCCTGGTTATTCCACAACAGGACGATCACCGGCACCCGTGCTTCGACGGCGCTGGCCAGTTCCGGCAGGGTGAATTGCAGGCCGCCATCGCCGATCAGGCACACCACCGGAGGGCGCGCACCTTGGTCGAGTTGGCCGCCGAGCCAGGCGCCAATCGCCGCCGGCAAGGCATAGCCGAGAGTGCCGTAACCGGTCGATGCATTGAACCAGCGGCGCGGGTGATCCGGGTTGAACGTGAGGTTGCCGGTGTACACCGGTTGCGTCGAGTCGCCGACGAACACCGCGTTCGGTAATTCATCGAGCACGGTGTCGAGGAAACGCGTTTGCGCGAGGGTCGGCGCATCCCAGCTCGCGGCCAGTTCAGCGCGCAGTTTGCCGGCACGGGCGTGGCCCCAATCGCTGCTGCGCTCGGCGAGTTTTTCCTGCGACAGCGCGTTCAGCAAGGCTTGCGCAGCGTTGCGCGCATCGGCCACCAGCGCCACCTGTGGCGGATAATTGCGCACGGTCTGATCGGCGTCGATATCGATGCGCAGCAGTTTGCCGGGGATCTCGAAACCACCGGCGAAGGTGACGTCGTAATCGGTCTCGGCCAGTTCGGTGCCGATGGCCAATACCACGTCAGCATCGGCGACCAGCGCGCGGGTGGCGACCAGCGTCTGGGTCGAACCGATCAGCAGCGGATGATTGCCCGGCAGCATGCCTTTGGCATTGATCGTCAGCGCTACCGGCGCGTCGAGCAACTCGGCAAGTCGGGTCAGTTCCGGCGCTGCGTCGATGGCACCGCCACCGGCGAGAATCAGCGGGCGCTTGGCCCCGGCAAGCCAATCGCTCATGCGTTTGACCGCACTTGGCGCCGCACCGGCGCGGTCGATATTGACCGGCACGCTGGCAAGCAGGTCATCGGCGTTTTCGACCAGTACGTCCAACGGAATTTCGATGTGCACCGGACGTGGACGGCCAGCCTGGAACAACGCAAACGCACGCGCCAGCACCACCGGCAATTCAGCGGCGGACATCAAGGTGTGCGAGAACGCCGCAACACCGGAAACCAATGCGCTCTGGTTCGGCAATTCATGCAGCTTGCCGCGCCCGCCGCCCAACTGACTGCGCGATTGCACACTGGAGATCACCAGCATCGGGATCGAATCGGCGTACGCCTGGCCCATGGCGGTGGTGATGTTGGTCATGCCCGGGCCGGTGATGATGAAACACACGCCCGGTTTGCCAGCGGTGCGCGCGTAGCCGTCGGCCATGAAACCGGCGCCCTGCTCATGCCGAGGCGTGACGTGGCGAATGCTCGAACGCGCCAGCCCGCGATACAGCTCCACGGTGTGCACCCCGGGAATGCCGAACACCTGCTCGACCCCATAACCTTCGAGTAACTTGACCAGTACTTCGCCACACGTCGCCATGTCGATTGCCCTTCTTGTTCGCTGAAGACACAAGGCTCCTATGTAGGAGTGAGCCTGCTCGCGATGGCGTCTTCTCATTCACCATTGCGGTGACTGATTCACCGCTATCGCGAGCAGGCTCACTCCTACATAAAGGCCCTTCATGGCTTCATTGAACGGTCGGCAGGTAGCCGCAACAATCGATTAAAAGTCATACTAGCCATGTCCTCACGTCATACCTTGGTTCCCCATGAAACGACTACCTCCCCTGCCCGCCCTGCACACCTTTCTGATCACCGCGCAGTGCTGCAACTTCACCCGCGCCGCCGAGCAGTTGCACATCACCCAAGGCGCGGTGAGCCGGCAGGTCGCCGGGCTGGAAGAGCATCTCGGTTATCCGCTGTTCATCCGCCTGGCCCGTGGCCTGGCACTGACCGCCGAGGGACGGGAATGGCTACCGCGCGTGGAAAAAATCTTCGGCCTGATCGGCGAAGCGACCGAGCAGATCGGCCTGCAGCGTGAAACCCTGCAACTCAAAGCGCCGAGCTGCGTGATGCGCTGGCTGCTGCCGCGCCTGCTGCAATGGCAGAAAGAACGCCCGGACGTGCCGGTGAAACTCACCGCTTCGCTGCAACACGGCGTGGATTTTCAGCGCGAACCGTTCGATGCGGCGGTGATCTACGGCGCGCCACCCGATAACTCGCCGGGCGCCTTGCACCTGTTCGACGAGCAACTGACGCCGGTCTGCTCGCCGCTGCTGCTCAAGGGTTCGCCAGCGCTGAATTCACCGACAGATCTACAACAGCATCTGCTGCTGCACCCCACTCACGATATTCAGGATTGGTCGGTGTGGCTCAACGCCGCTGAGCTGCGGCTGAACAACATCGGCAGCGGCCAGCATTTCGAAACGCTGGATCAGGCGATGTCGATGGCGTCCCACGGAACGGGGGTGGCGATCGGCGATTGGTCGTTGATTGGTGATGACCTGCGTGCGGGGCGGCTGGTGATGCCGTTTGATTTGAAGGTGAAGACGGGGCTGGCGTATTACGTGGTGTTGCCTGCGGGAACCGAGCCTTCGCCGCAGCTGGAAGAATTGATGATCTGGTTGGTTGAGCAGGCACATTTGCGGTGAGGCCTTTCCCCTCACCCTAGCCCTCTCCCAGAGGGAGAGGGGACTGACCGGGGGATATTGAAGAGGTTCAGCGACCTGAACGATTGCCTTTGAATCCATAATCGACTGGATTTTTCATGTCGATGTACAGCGCCAGACACCTCGGTCGGCTCCCTCTCCTTCGGGAGAGGGCTGGGGTGAGGGGCGAGGTTTCACTCAATACCCAACAGTAAACCGCTGACGCGAATGCTTCGGCGTTTCCACTTCGTCGATCAACGCAATCGCGTAATCGGCAAAGGTAATCCAGCTACGCCCTTCAGCGCTCACCAGCAAGTGATCCTGGCCGACACGAAACTTGCCACTGCGCTCCCCTTCAACAAACTCTGCCGACGGCGACAGAAAGGTCCAGTCCAGATCCTGCTCCTGACGCAACGCCTCAAGAAACGCCGCACCCGCACTGGCTTCAGCTTTGTACTCCGCCGGGAAACCCGCACTGTCGATCACTCGCGTATCGTCCGGCAGCAACAGCGAACCGGCACCGCCGACCACCAGCAAACGCTTCACCCCGGCCTGCTTCACCGGCCCGACAATCGCCGCCGCTGGCACGGTGGCGAAATGCGCGGCGGTGATCACCACATCGTGACCGGCCACCGCGTCTTGCAATTCGGCCGAATCCAGCACATCGACATTCTTGCTGACCACACCGGCACGCGCGCCGATCTTTGAGGTGTCGCGGGCAATAGCGGTAACGCTATGACCACGACGCAGAGCTTCTTCCAGCAACTGGCTACCGGCACGACCGGTGGCCCCAATGATTGCGATCTTGCTCATGACATTCTCCAGTTGGCTTGAGAGTGCTGCGATTTCAGGTTCGGCTTACCACTGCATTTCGCCCTTGGCGACTTTCGCGCTCAGTTCCAGCGAGCTTTCCTCACCCAGTTTCGGGTAGCGTTTTTTCATCGCTGCAATCAGTGCGGCAGAGTCTTCGGCCTTGGCGGTTTCAGCGTCGAACGTCTTAATGTAGTCGGCGGTGAATTTCACGCTGGCCAGCGAACGGCTGCTGTTGCCGAGGTAATGACCTGGCACCACGGTGTTCGGCTTCAGGGTTTCGATCGAGTGCAGGGTTTGCAGCCAGTCGGCGTGGGATTGCGCGGTTTGGGTGTCGGCCATCCACACATGGATGTTCTCGGCGACCACCACGCCACCGACCACAGCCTTGAGCGAAGGAATCCATACGAAACTGCGATCCGGTTGCTTGCCGTCAAGGCCGACCACCTGCAATTTCTGCCCTTCGAGCATCAGGCTGTCGCCCTTGAGCACACCCGGCACGATGGTCTTTGCTGGTACGTCGGCGCCCATTTTCGGGCCCCAGAAAGCCAGTTTGCCGGCGACGGTTTTGTTGATGTGATCGACCGTTGGCTGCGAGGCCAGCACCTTGGCGTCAGGAAACGCCTGGGTCAGGGTGTCGAGGCCGAAGTAGTAATCCGGGTCACCATGGCTGATGTAAATGGTGGTCAGATGCTTGCCGCTGGCGCGGATCTTTTCCACGACTTGCTCGGCCTGGGATTTGCCGAACTGCGCATCGACGAGGATTGCGTCCTTCTCGCCGCTGACCAGCACCGACGTGACCGGGAATATCGCATCAGTGCCAGGGTTGTAGACATCGAGGGTCAGGTTGGCTGCGGCGGCATGTGCTGCAAAACCCAGTGCAGTGCTGGCGAGTAAAACGCGTTTGATCAAGGTGAAGCCGATCATCTGTTGCTCCGGTGTCCGAATGCCTGCTTGGCGATGGAACAGAGCTTAGTTGCCTGGCTCGGTACAAAAAATGCGATGCTTGAACATAGTTTGTTTCTGAAAGCGGGCAAATCATGGATCGTCTCCAAGCAATGCGGGTCTTTGTCACCGTGATGGATCTGGGCAGCCAGTCAGCCGCAGCGGATCACCTGGACCTGTCGCGACCGGTGGTTTCGCGTTATCTGGCGGAGCTGGAAGACTGGGTCGGCGCGCGGTTGATGCACCGCACCACGCGTAAATTGAGCCTGACCGCCGCCGGCAGTGAAATTCTCCCGCGCTGCCGGCAGATGATCGAACTGTCGAGCGACATGCAGGCTGCCGTCAGCGAACCCCACGATACGCCGCGCGGCCTTCTGCGCATCAGCGTCAGCACCTCGTTCGGTCAGGCACAATTGGCCGATGCAATGGCCGCCTATGTAAAACGCTATCCGGGGGTGAGCATCGATATGCAAATGCTCGATCGCACGGTGAACCTGGTGGATGAACGCATCGATCTGGCGATTCGCACCAGCAATGATCTCGATCCAAACCTGATCGCCCGGCGCCTGACCGTTTGTCGCTCAGTTGTCTGCGCTGCCCCGGCTTATCTGCAAGAACAGCCGATGCCTTTACGGGCAGAAGATCTGAGCCGACACAACTGTCTGACTCACTCGTATTTCGGCAAAAGCCTGTGGCATTTCGAAGAGGATGGCGACCCGGTTTCGGTGCCGGTGCAGGGCAACATCAGCGCCAACGAAGCCAGCACGTTGTTGCGTGCAACGCTGGCTGGCGCCGGGGTGGCAATGCTGCCGACCTATCAGGCCGGGGTGCAGATTCACAGCGGTGAACTGGTGCGCCTGCTACCCCATGCCGAGCCGCGGCAGTTGAACATCTACGCGGTCTACGCCTCGCGCAAACACATGCCGGCGGCGCTGCGCAGCATGCTGGATTTTCTGGTAGAGCGCTTTCCTGAAAATCCGCAATGGGACGTGGGATTTTAAAAGTCAAAAGATCGCAGCCTTTGGCAGCTCCTACATGGATCGGTGTAGGAGCTGCCAAAGGCTGCGATCTTTTGATCTTGTTCTATGCTGAAAGTAATACCGCAGGGTATGCGTTCAGAGGTCTACGCCATGAACATCAAAACAAGAAGGTACTTCGCGATTTTCATCACCTGCGCCGCCACGCTGGCGCTGTACGGCACCGCTGCCTGGCGGGTCGAACAACTGCGACAGCTGCCCCGCGAATACGCGAGCTGCAATTTCGAGCGCTGCATTCCGCATAACGCCACGCTTAACGCGTTGCGCTGACCTTGCAGGAGTGAGCCTGCTCGCGATAGCGGTGTGTCAGTCAGATAGATTTTGACTGATACACCGCTATCGCGAGCAGGCTCACTCCTACAGGGGGCTGCGGTGTCAATGGACTACTGTTCGGCCTTGAGGCGGTCGCGGAACGCCTTTGGCGATATCCCCACCCGGCGCCGAAACAGGCGCGTGAAGTTGGTCGGATCGGAAAATCCCAACAACTCCGACATCTCGTAAATGGTCATGCTGGTGTAGGTCAGCAAACGCTTGGCTTCCAGTAACTGACGTTCATGCATGATCTGCAACGCCGGCTGCCCCGCCAGTTCACGGCACGTGCCGTTGAGGTGCGATACCGAAATGCCCAGGCGATGCGCCAGATCCTCGACCTTCACATGCTGGCGATAAGTCTCTTCTACCAACTGTATAAAACCGTTGAGGTATTCGCGCTGGCGCTGCGGGCGCTGACTGGCCTTGTGGCGCACGATGGCTTGGCGACTGACCCAGACCATGATCACGCTGACCAGCGAATGCATGAGCATTTCCCGCGCCGGTTGATGGCCGTTGTATTCAGCCTGCAACGCCATGAACAGACTGTTCAGATAATCGCCGTCCTGTCCGGCCGGGTAACTTTCCGCGCAGGCCAGTGCCTGCACCGATTCGCCCAATTGCGCCTGCAAGTGGCTGATCAGCGGCGTGGCGAGGGTAACGATAAAGCCTTCAACGTCTTCGGAAAAACGAAAGCCATGCACCGACAACGGCGGCAGGACTTGAATCGCGGGTGTTTGGAGTTGCGTGCGCTGACCTTCGATCTCAAGCTCTGCCTGACCTTTGAAGACGAAGAGCAACTGGCACAAATCAGCGTGGCGGTGGGGTTTGATTTCCCATTGATGTTCGCGGCTGCGTGAGGAAATGGTTTCACAGTGCAGCAAGTCAGGGGTCGGCCAGTCCAGGCTTTCACCGTAGAGCTTGAACACCGGAATCGAGGACAGCTCAGGCTTGTTCATCACTTCAATCCAGCCTCGGGGTTGTGGGGCGATAATCGCACCGATTGGCAGAATGTACAGGTATCGGCTCAGTTTTCACCTTCAATTGACAGACCCGCGAGGGAAAAATGCAAGCACTCGATCCATAAAAACATTCGCCGGCATTTGCCGCGTGAAGCTTGCGAGTCATAAAAACAATGAAAACGCTGAAAACCCAAGTCGTCATCATCGGCGCCGGTCCGTCCGGTCTACTGCTCGGCCAGTTGCTGCACAACGCCGGCATCGACACCCTCATCCTCGAACGTCAAACCCCTGACTATGTGCTCGGGCGCATCCGTGCCGGCGTGCTTGAACAAGGCATGGTAGAGCTGTTGCGTCAGGCTGGCGTGAGTCAGCGCATGGACGCCGAAGGGCTGGTGCATGGCGGTTTCGATCTGGCGCTGAACGGACGTCAGGTGCACATCGACCTTCACGGGCTGACCGGCGGCAAGACCGTGATGATCTACGGCCAGACCGAAGTCACCCGCGAACTGATGGCCGCTCGTCGGGAGGCCGGAGCAACAACGATTTATTCAGCGAGCAATGTCGTTCCTCATGGCATGAAAAGCGACGAAGTTTTTGTCACCTTCGAAAAGGACGGCGAAACATGGCGCGTCGATTGCGACTACATCGCCGGGTGCGACGGTTTCCACGGTGTGGCTCGCCAGTCGATTCCGGACGATTGTCTGAAAGTGTTCGAGCGGGTATATCCGTTTGGCTGGCTGGGCATTCTGGCCGATACGCCGCCGGTGCATGAGGAGCTGGTCTACGCCCGACATGAGCGCGGCTTTGCCTTGTGCAGCATGCGTTCGGCGACGCGCACCCGCTATTACCTGCAAGTGCCGGCGGATGAAAACGTCGATGACTGGAGCGATCAGCGTTTCTGGGACGAGCTGAAAAACCGCCTGCCTGCGCAGCTTGCGGAAAAATTGGTCACCGGGCCATCGATCGAAAAAAGCATCGCGCCGCTGCGCAGTTTTGTCGTCGAGCCGATGCAGTACGGGCGGATGTTTCTGGTTGGCGACGCCGCGCACATCGTGCCGCCCACCGGCGCCAAGGGGTTGAATCTGGCCGCGAGTGACGTCAGCACGCTGTTCAATATTCTGCTGAAGGTTTACCGCGACGGGCGTACCGATCTGCTGGAGAAGTACTCGGAAATCTGCCTGCGCCGAGTGTGGAAAGCCGAGCGCTTTTCCTGGTGGATGACCTCGATGCTGCACCGCTTCGACGATCACGATGCGTTCAGCCAGCGCATCAGCGCCTCGGAACTGGACTATTTTGTCAGTTCAGAAGCGGGGCGAAAAACCATTGCAGAAAATTACGTCGGACTTCCTTATGAGGCTATCGAATAGCCTGCTACCGACTTACACTGGCGAGCATCCCCGCTCGCCAGACGATCTGCGGGACTCTCACTGCCCGCAGGTTTTGCCCGTGACCAATCTCAATCACCCCGAAACGCCCAAACCGGCCATTCGCAGCGTGCTGGTCGCGCTGATGATGGCGATCTTTCTCGGTGCGCTGGATCAGACCATCGTCGCCGTGTCGATGCCGGCAATTTCCGCCCAGTTCAAGGATGTCAGCCTGCTGGCCTGGGTGATTTCCGGGTACATGGTGGCGATGACCGTGGCCGTGCCGATCTACGGCAAGCTCGGCGACTTGTACGGACGGCGCAAACTGATGCTGTTCGGCATGGGCCTGTTCACCCTCGCTTCGCTGTTCTGTGGCATGGCGCAAAGCATGGAGCAACTGGTGCTGGCGCGGATCCTTCAGGGCATCGGCGCTGGCGGGATGATTTCGGTGAGTCAGGCGATTATCGGCGACATCGTTCCGCCGCGTGAGCGCGGCCGTTATCAGGGTTACTTCAGCAGCATGTACGCGGTGGCCAGCGTCGCCGGCCCGGTGCTGGGTGGTTACATGACCGAATACCTGTCGTGGCGCTGGGTGTTTCTGATCAACCTGCCACTGGGTCTCGGTGCCTGGTGGGTGGCGCGGCGCAACCTGCGCGGGCTGCCGATTCCGCAACGCAAACCGATCATCGACTACCTCGGCACGCTGTTGATGATCATCGGCCTGACCGCGCTGCTCTTGGGCATTACTCAAGTCGGCCAAGGCCATTCCTGGCGCAGCAGCGAAGTGCTCGGCTTGTTCGCTTGCGCGGTGGTGGTGCTGGCGGTGTTTGTCTGGCATGAGCGTCGGGCACGGGAACCATTGCTGCCGATGCATCTGTTCGCCAACCGCAATGCGTTGCTGTGCTGGTGCACGATTTTCTTCACCAGTTTCCAGGCGATTTCGCTGATCGTGCTGATGCCGCTGCGCTTTCAGACGGTCACCGGTGCCGGCGCCGACAGCGCAGCGTTGCACTTGCTGCCATTGGCCATGGGCCTGCCCATTGGCGCTTACTTCGCGGGCCGTCGCACCTCGATCACCGGGCGTTACAAGCCACAAATCCTGACTGGCGCGGTGCTGATGCCGATCTCGATTCTCGGCATGGCCTTCAGCCCGCCAGAAGCGACATTGCTCAGCGGTTTGTTCATGTTGTTCTGCGGTATTTCCAGCGGCATGCAGTTCCCGACTTCGCTGGTCGGCACACAGAATTCGGTGGAACAACGCGACATCGGCGTAGCGACCAGCACCACCAACCTGTTCCGCTCACTGGGCGGCGCGGTGGGCGTGGCGTTGATGTCGGCGCTGCTGCTGGCGCTGCTGCAGGATTCGAATTTCGCCCATCTGGCGAGCAGTTCGCTGATGAGCGAAGGGCATAGCGGCAATGTGTTGCTCGATGGTCTGAACGCGGCACCGGGGGATGCGCAAAACGCCTTGCGCGCGGAGTTGCTGGTCACGTTCCGGCATTTGTTGTGGGTAAGCGCGGCGGTGTCGTTGCTCGGGTTGGCGGCGGCGATTGCGATGCCGAACAACTTGCTGCGCGGGCGTGAGCACGGCGCCAAATAATCCTTTCACACGATCGTTCCCACGCTCGGCGTGGGAATGCAGCCCGGGACGCTCTGCGTCCCATCCAAAGCCGAACGCAGAGCGTCCATTGAGGCGTTCCCACGCGGAGCGTGGGAACGATCAGCGCTGGGATTCAAGGGCTGTAGTAACCCACCGCCACGAGGAAATGGCCGACCTTCTTCAAGTAGGCATGTTTGTCTTCGACCTTGCCGGTCACCGGGTTCTTCCAGCGGTATTCATATTCACCCTCATCCTGCTTGCCGATCAGCGCCAGAATCGGCTCACCCACCGGTTTGCCTTCCGGGTCACTGATCTTGCCGAAGTCGGTATTGATCAGGCGCAGGTTGGTACCATGGGCGACGTAGCGCTGGGTGTTCAGGTCGACCACGAATACATACAAGTCGTCCTGCAGGTAGCCACCCTTGAGCGAATTGATCGCCGTGAGCGTGCCTTTCTCGTCTTTGCCCAGATCAGCCGACGCCTTATCCAGCAGGTTTTTGGCCTGCTCGGCCGAAGCCCGCGGCAAGTAGTAACCGACCGCCAGAATGCGCTGACCGATGCGCTGATAGAACACGTGCTTGCGCTCGACCTTGCCATCGGCCCAGTTCTGCCAACGGTATTCAGCCTGCTGAATACCGTTGCCTTCCGGCACCATCAAGGCTTGCTTGAACGCTTTCTGCAAATCCGGCCCGAGCACTTCGCTGACATCGCGGCCAATCAGGGCCGAAGAAGGCCCACCGCTGGCGAGCATCACACCTTTGGTGTCGACCACGAACACATAACGATCCTTGTCGACAAATTCGCCCTGGCGGCTGAAGGCGGCAAATGCCTTGTCGCCGTTGTCGTGGTAATAGGCCAGCGCTTTTTCCAGCAGGGCGATGGCGGCCTGGCTGTCGTCTTTGGTGGCGGCGCTGGCCTGGCCGAGGCTGGCCAATAACAGCAAACAGAGACAGGCGAATTTATGCACAAACCCCATGACGCATCCCTCGTTCTTGTTGGTGTTTCAAGAGCGTAGACGGCTTGGGCTGATGCATGGATATTCAGAGGGTTTCTGAAAGTGTCGGGAGTTGCGGTGGCGAGAGAATCCTTCACCACCGCTGCCGACGTTCAGGGACGCGCGTTGATTTGCTGCTGCAGGTTCTGGATCTGCGCCTGCAAGGTGTTGAGGTTGCGAGTCATCTGAGCGCGAAACGCATCAAACTCAGCAGTATTGGTGGCGCCCCCCTGAGGCGTTGCCGGACGATTGTCCTGCTGGCTTTTGAGGACAACGATGTCCTGCTCCAGACGGTCGATGGCCGCGCCTGGATTGCCCTGTTTTTTCAGTGCGGCAATGTCAGCGCCGAGGCTCTTGAATTGCGCGTCGAAAGCCTTGAGCTGGGCGTCGACCTTACTGGTATCGGCCGGGGTGCTTTTCACCGTCGCCAGCTCTGCGGTCAAGGCTTTGACCTGCGCCTGCAACTGGGTATTGGCGTTCTGCTGCTCGGTGGTCTGCGCGCTCATCTGTGCCAGACGCTTGTCGAGATCGCTGGCCTGACCGGCCACGCCCTGCTGCTCCTTGCTCTGATCGAGCAACTTGCCTTCAAGTTGTTTGATCTGCAGCTTCAAGGCTTCGCTGTCGCTGGTGACGTTGCTCTGACTGGCCACCACCTTGCCGGAAATATCCTGCAGGCGTCCGGCCGCCTCTTCGCTGATGCGGGCAAAACTTTCCTGGGTCGCAACCAGTTGCTGCTCCATCAGTGAAATCTGCTGGAAACTCCACCATGCCAGGCCGATAAAGGCGAAAAACAAGGCACCGACCAGTGCCCACAATGGCCCGGTGCTCGCCGCCTTGACCTTGACCACAGGCGGTGTACGCGAATGCACGGAAGTGCGCGCGGTGGTCGGAATGTCATCGTCGTCGAAGGTATCGGCACGCAGGCTCGGGACATCATCGAAATCGTCGTGGGCATCATTACGCATGGACATTGAGGCAACCTTTGTGAAACGCGGTAATGGCTAAATGCTGCGAAGTATAACCGGCGCAGCCGCAGGCATTGACCCTCAACCTGCGGTGCGGTTCATTGCCGGCTGGCCGATTCGTTTCAACGAGTTTCAGTGAATCTCCTGCGCTTTCCACCAGGCGCAGAACTCATCCAGCGCCGACCACAGGCTGACTTTCGGATCGTAGTCCAGATAATGCCGGGCGCGACTGATGTCGAGGGTGAAATTTTTTTTCATCACCTGCATGCCCAGGCGCGACAGCGTAGGTTCCGGCCGGCCCGGCCAGAGTTTGCATACACCTTCGTTGAGCGCCGCGACACTGTAGGCCAGACCATAGGAACGGTACTTGGTGACCTGTGGGACTTCCATCCTGCGCATCACGTAATTGACCACATCCCACAGCGGCACCGGCGCACCGTTGCTGATGTTGTAGGCCTTGCCCAACGCGGAGCCGGCGGCCAGCAGACTGCTGAGCATGGCTTCGTTGAGGTTCTGCACACTGGTGAAATCGACCTTGTTGAGGCCATTGCCGATGATCGCCAGACGGCCCTTGCGCTGCATCCTGAGCAGACGCGGGAAGATGCTCATGTCACCGGCACCGGTGACGAAGCGCGGGCGCAGGGCGATGGTTTCAAGACCGAACTCCTGCGCGCCGAAGACCTTTTGCTCAGCCAGGTATTTGGTCGCAGCGTAGTGATGTTTGAAGCGCTTGGGCACTTGCTCTTCGGTCAGGCCCAAATGATCGCGGCCGTCAAAGTAGATCGATGGCGACGAAAGATGCACCAAGCGGCGGACGCGCTGCTTGAGGCAGGCCTCAACGACGTTTTCGGTGACCTGCACGTTGCCCTGAAGAAAGTCCTGATAACGGCCCCACAGTCCGACGGCGCCAGCACAATGCACCACGGCTTCGACGTCGGAACACAGTTCGCGCACTAAATCAGGATCGGTCAGATCGCCAGGTACAAACTCGGCACCCCGGCGCACCAGATGCTCGACGCTTTCGGCCCGGCGACCGTTGACCCGCACATCCAGGCCCTGCTCCAGGGCGAAACGCGCAAAGCGTCCGCCAATGAAGCCGCTTGCGCCGGTGACCAGAATTTTCATGTAAAGCTCCAATGAAACCAGCTGCGAGCTTCAAGCTTCGAGCTGCAAGTTTAAAACGGTGAGCGGCGCTAGACTTGCCGCTGCAGCTTGACGCTCATGGCTGTTTCCAAGGCACCAGCCATTGCGCTGAAGCGCGCACCAATTGCTCGGTCAGCAAGCCCAGCAACTGACCGCCATTGCGCCAATGATGCCAGTACAACGGCACGTCGATCGGTTTATCTGGCAACAGTTCGCGCAATTCGCCGCGTTGCAACTGCTCGCGCACTTGCAGTTCCGGGACCAGGCCCCAGCCGAGTCCGGCTTCGGTCAGGCGGATAAAACCTTCCGAGGACGGGCATAAATGGTGTTCGAAACCACCATCGACCCCTAGCGATGCGAGGTAGCGATGCTGGAGGAAGTCGTCCGGGCCGAACACCAGCGCCGGGGTGCGCGGCAACTGCTCGGCACGCACGCCATTCGGGAAATGCCGTTCGATGAATACCGGGCTGGCCAGTGCGCGATAACGCATCGCGCCGAGCAGCACACTCCGCGCGCCGGCCACCGGTCGTTCACTGGCACAAAGGCACGCGGCCACTTCTCCTGCGCGCATGCGTTTGAGGCCGACGGTCTGGTCTTCGACGATCAGATCGAGCAACAAATGTTGTTCGGCGCAGAAGTCGCCCACCGCTTGTGCCCACCATGTGGCGAGGCTGTCAGCGTTAAGCGCAATGCGCAGGCGCTCCGGCAAACCCTCTTCATCCAGGGCTGGGACCAGGGTCTGCAAGTCGCGCTCAAGCAAACGCACCTGCTGCACGTGGTTAAGCAGCCGCCGGCCAATCTCGGTTGGCGACGGCGGCGTACCGCGCACCAGCACCGGTTGGCCGACCCGTGCTTCAAGCAGTTTGATCCGCTGCGAAATCGCCGATTGTGACAAACCCAGCACCTGCGCGGCCCGTTCGAATCCGGCCTGCTCGACCACGGCGGCCAGAGCGGAAAGCAATTTGTAGTCGAACATCAGTTTTCCTAATGAGCGATCAGCAATATTGGTTTTTCTTATACAGGTTTCGATCGGAGAATAGCCAGCAAGCACTCTTTCTCAAGGAACACTGCAATGGCTGGCGAAACCTCACTCACGACCCTGTTGCGCAGCATGAGCCCGCAACTCAACGCTGGTGAATATGTGTTCTGCACCCTGCCCGTCGGCCAATTGCCGAGCGGTGTGCAAATCATTGGCAGCTTCCGCGAAGAGGAAGGCTTGACGGTGATTCTCGAACGTTCCCACGCCGAACAGGCCGGTTTCAGCTTCGACTACGTGGCCGCGTGGATCACCCTCAACGTGCATTCGGCGCTGGAAGCCGTTGGCCTCACCGCCGCCTTCGCCACGGCATTGGGCAAGGCCGGGATCAGTTGCAACGTGATCGCCGGCTATTACCACGACCATTTGTTTGTCGGTCAGGCCGACGCCGAACGCGCCATGCAAGTGCTGCGCGATCTGGCAGCCAACGCGGAGTAATTCTTATGTGGCAAAGCTATGTGAACGGCTTGCTGGTCGCGTTCGGGCTGATCATGGCGATCGGCACGCAGAACGCCTTTGTATTGGCACAGAGCCTGCGCCGTGAACACCATTTGCCGGTAGCGGCGCTATGCGTGGTGTGCGATGCGCTGCTGGTCGCCGCTGGCGTGTTCGGGCTGGCGACGATCCTGGCGCAGAACCCGACGTTGTTGGCGGTTGCCCGCTGGGGCGGCGCGACATTTTTGATCTGGTACGGCAGCCAGGCGCTGCGCCGAGCTTGTTCGAAACAAAGCATGGGTCAAGGTGAAAACCAGACCGTGCGCTCGCTGCGCGCGGTGATGCTCAGTGCGCTGGCAGTGACACTGCTCAACCCGCACGTTTATCTGGATACGGTGTTGCTCATCGGTTCGCTCGGCGCGCAGCAATCGGTACCGGGCGCTTATGTGGTCGGTGCTGCGAGTGCTTCGCTGTTGTGGTTTTTCACCTTGGCGTTGGGCGCTGCCTGGTTGGCGCCGTGGCTGGCACGGCCAAGTACCTGGCGGATCCTTGATCTGGTGGTGGCGTTGATGATGTTCACGGTCGCGGGGCAGTTGATAATCGCGAGCTGATTTATTCCAAACAGCTAAGGGGATGCCCTCACTAAATGACGGTCGCGCCGCCGCCCCGTAAAGCGCAAGACTAGGCGTGAGGAGCGTGGTTTGGCGGGCCAAATGAGCGACGAACAACGACGGATTGCGCTTTACGGGGCGGCGGCCCTTCGGGTTGGAGCTGTGATCGTGCCAAGCGGCGTTGCAGGACTCGAAGAGGCAAAAAGCATCCTCTTCGTCCCGCGCCTTGCTTGGCACGATCACAGTTCCAACGCGATCCGTCATTTAGTGAGGGCATCCCCTTGAACCTCTATCCCACACAGTTGTTGCGTGGTTATGGCGCAACCCCGGTGCTATGATCGAAACCCTGCGCCGCAAAGAGTAAAAACTCGCCGGTGCATTTCTGGCCGCCCGTGATCGGCCTTGCGCTCACCGCAACAGACCTGATTAGGAGAATCATCATGGCTTTCGAATTGCCGCCGCTGCCTTACGCACACGATGCCCTGCAGCCGCACATTTCCAAGGAAACCCTGGAATACCACCACGACAAGCACCACAACACCTATGTCGTGAACCTGAACAACCTGGTGCCAGGCACCGAGTTCGAAGGCAAGACCCTGGAAGAAATCGTCAAGACTTCCTCGGGCGGTATCTTCAACAACGCCGCTCAGGTCTGGAACCACACCTTCTATTGGAACTGCCTGGCGCCAAACGCCGGCGGTCAACCAACCGGCGCGCTGGCTGAAGCCATCAACGCAGCGTTCGGTTCGTTCGACAAGTTCAAGGAAGAGTTCAGCAAAACCTCGATCGGCACCTTCGGTTCCGGCTGGGGCTGGCTGGTGAAAAAGGCTGACGGTTCCCTGGCTCTGGCCAGCACCATCGGCGCCGGCAACCCGCTGACCAGCGGCGACACCCCGCTGCTGACCTGCGACGTCTGGGAACACGCTTACTACATCGACTACCGCAACGTTCGTCCTAAGTATGTCGAAGCGTTCTGGAACCTGGTCAACTGGAAGTTCGTCGCTGAGCAGTTCGAAGGCAAAACCTTCACCGCTTAAGCTGCGCGCCAGTCAAAAAACCCGGCTTTTGCCGGGTTTTTTTATGCCTGTGATTTGTGTGCTCAACCCTTTTGATTTCCTGTAGGAGCTGCCGCAGGCTGCGATCTTTTGATCTTGTTTTTACAAGGCCAGGATCAAAAGATCGCAGCCTGCGGCAGCTCCTACATGGGATTGGGGGATTTCCTGTTGATGTGGCTTGCTGCCTTGGCGCGGAGGGCTAACATCAAAACAGCGGAAAAAATGCTGCGAACCGCTCAAGTTGAGGGGCGAAACTACCGACATAGTACAAATTAGGGCTAATACTCCAGACAGCAGCATTTCGACCAGAGCCACAGGCAAATTATCCTGGGCCTGATTGTCCCTTTGACTGCCAACTCGGGATTGCCAATACTCATGGCAAACTGACGCTACCCGCACGGAACAAGGAATAACCCTTTGAAGCTGGAACTCAAGAACAGCTTGTCGGTGAAGTTGCTCCGGGTCGTGCTCCTGTCGGCATTGATCGTCGGTGTGGTCTTGAGCTGCGCGCAGATTGTTTTCGATGCCTATAAAACCCGTCAGGCGGTCGCCGGCGACGCTGAACGAATCCTCGACATGTTCCGCGATCCGTCCACCCAGGCCGTGTATAGCCTGGACCGGGAGATGGGCATGCAGGTGATTGAAGGCTTGTTCCAGGACGACGCCGTGCGTCAGGCTTCCATCGGCCACCCCAACGAAGCCATGCTCGCGCAGAAATCCCGCGACCTGCAGCACTCCAACAGCCGCTGGCTGACCGACCTGATCCTCGGCCAGGAGCGCACTTTCACCACGCAATTGGTGGGACGCGGCCCGTACAGCGAATATTACGGTGACTTGAGCATCACCCTCGACACCGCCACCTATGGCGAGGGTTTTATCGTCAGTTCGGTGATCATTTTCATTTCTGGCGTATTGCGCGCACTGGCCATGGGCCTGGTGTTGTATCTGGTCTATCACTGGCTGCTGACCAAACCGCTGTCGCGGATCATCGAACATCTCACCGAGATCAATCCCGATCGCCCCAGCGAACACAAGATTCCGCAGCTCAAGGGCCACGAGAAAAACGAACTGGGTATCTGGATCAACACCGCCAATCAGCTTCTCGAATCGATCGAACGCAACACCCATCTACGCCACGAAGCGGAAAACAGCCTGCTGCGCATGGCTCAGTACGACTTCCTCACCGGCCTGCCGAATCGCCAGCAATTGCAGCAACAACTGGACAAGATTCTGGTCGACGCCGGCAAGCTGCAGCGCCGGGTCGCGGTGTTATGTGTAGGGCTGGATGATTTCAAGGGCATCAACGAACAATTCAGCTACCAGACCGGCGACCAGTTGCTGTTGGCGCTGGCTGATCGCCTGCGCGCCCATAGCGGCCGCCTCGGTGCCCTCGCCCGTCTGGGTGGCGACCAGTTCGCCTTGGTGCAGGCCGATATCGAACAGCCTTACGAAGCGGCAGAACTGGCACAAAGCATTCTCGATGACCTGGAAGCGCCGTTCGCCCTCGAGAATCAGGAAATCCGCCTGCGTGCGACCATCGGCATCACCCTGTTCCCGGAGGATGGTGACAGCACCGAGAAGTTGCTGCAGAAAGCCGAACAGACCATGACTCTGGCCAAGACTCGCTCGCGCAACCGCTATCAGTTCTACATCGCCAGCGTCGACAGCGAGATGCGTCGCCGCCGCGAACTGGAAAAAGATTTGCGCGATGCCTTGCTGCGCGACCAGTTCTACCTCGTCTATCAGCCGCAGATCAGCTATCGCGACCACCGCGTAGTGGGCGTCGAGGCGCTGATTCGCTGGCAACACCCGGAGCACGGTCTGGTGCCGCCGGATCTGTTCATCCCGCTGGCGGAACAAAACGGCACGATCATCGCCATCGGCGAATGGGTGCTCGATCAGGCCTGCAAGCAATTGCGTGACTGGCACGATCAGGGCTTCGCCGATCTGCGCATGGCGGTGAACCTGTCGACCGTACAACTGCACCATGCCGAGTTGCCACGGGTGGTCAACAACCTGATGCAGATGTACCGCCTGCCGCCACGCAGCCTGGAGCTGGAAGTCACCGAAACCGGCCTGATGGAAGACATCAGCACCGCCGCCCAGCACTTGCTGAGCCTGCGTCGCTCCGGCGCACTGATTGCCATCGACGACTTCGGTACGGGCTATTCGTCGCTGAGTTATCTGAAAAGCCTGCCGCTGGACAAGATCAAGATCGACAAGAGCTTCGTTCAGGATCTGCTCGATGACGACGACGATGCGACCATCGTTCGCGCGATCATTCAACTGGGTAAAAGCCTGGGCATGCAGGTGATTGCCGAGGGGGTGGAAACCGCCGAGCAGGAAAGCTACATCATCTCCGAGGGCTGTCATGAAGGTCAGGGTTACCACTACAGCAAGCCGTTGCCGGCGCGCGAGTTGAGTGCCTATCTCAAGCAGGCGCAACGCACTAACGCGGCCATTCTCTAGAAGGTCAAAAGATCGCAGCCTGCGGCAGCTCCTACATGAATCGCATTCCCCTGTAGGAGCTGTCGAGTGCAACGAGGCTGCGATCTTATGATCGGTGCCATCACACCGGCGTAAATAAGAAATATTTCCAGCCACAACCCTTTACACATAATGCGAAAGATTTGCATTATGTCGCAGTTTTGCGCACCCCCGCGCCTGTCCTATAAACCACCGAAGCAGGATGTTCGCCATGATTCGTATGCCTCTGGCTACCGCCAGTCTGCTGGCCATCGCTATTTCCCTCGCCGGTTGCGGCGAAGGCAAAGACAAGGCCGCCGCTCCGGCCGCACCGACGCCAGCCGCCAGCACCACCGCACCAGCGGCGGCGCCTGCCGCTGCCGGTAAAGTCGACGAAGCCGCCGCCAAGGCTGTGGTCGCGCACTACGCCGACATCGTCTTCGCGGTTTACAGCGATGCCGAATCCACCGCGAAAACCCTGCAGACCGCCGTCGACGCATTCCTCGCCAAGCCGAACGCCGACACCCTGAAAGCTGCCAAGGCTGCCTGGGTCGCCGCGCGCGTTCCGTACCTGCAGAGTGAAGTGTTCCGCTTCGGCAACACCATCATCGACGATTGGGAAGGTCAGGTTAACGCCTGGCCACTGGACGAGGGTCTGATCGACTACGTCGACAAATCCTACGAGCACGCACTGGGTAACCCGGGCGCTACCGCCAACATCATCGCCAACACCGAAGTTCAGGTCGGCGAAGACAAGGTCGACGTCAAAGACATCACCCCGGAAAAACTCGCCAGCCTCAACGAGCTGGGCGGTTCCGAAGCCAACGTCGCCACCGGCTACCACGCCATCGAATTCCTGCTCTGGGGCCAGGACCTCAACGGTACCGGCCCTGGCGCTGGCAACCGTCCTGCTTCGGACTACCTCGAAGGCGCCGGCGCCACTGGCGGTCACAACGATCGTCGTCGTGCCTACCTGAAGTCGGTGACCCAACTGCTGGTCAGCGACCTGGAAGAAATGGTCGGCAACTGGAAGCCGAACGTGGCTGACAACTACCGCGCCACCCTGGAAGCCGAACCGGGCGAAACCGGTCTGCGCAAAATGCTCTTCGGCATGGGCAGCCTGTCCCTTGGCGAACTGGCGGGCGAGCGCATGAAGGTTTCCCTGGAAGCCAACTCCCCTGAAGACGAGCAGGACTGCTTCAGCGACAACACGCACAACTCGCACTTCTACGATGCCAAAGGCATTCGTAACGTCTACCTGGGCGAGTACACCCGTGTTGACGGCACCAAGATGACCGGCGCCAGCCTGTCGTCGCTGGTGGCCAAGGCTGACCCGGCTGCCGACACCGCGCTGAAAGCCGATCTGGCTGCCACCGAAGCGAAGATCCAGGTCATGGTCGATCACGCCAACAAGGGTGAGCACTACGACCAGTTGATCGCAGCCGGCAACACCGCTGGCAACCAGATCGTTCGCGACGCGATCGCGTCCTTGGTCAAGCAGACCGGTTCGATCGAAGCCGCTGCCGGCAAACTGGGCATCAGCGACCTGAACCCGGACAACGCTGATCACGAGTTCTGATCACAGCGTCCGCGTTAAAAAAGGCGACCTTCGGGTCGCCTTTTTCATACCTGCCAAACACAGCCCTTTGTAGGAGTGAGCCTGCTCGCGATAGCGGAGTGTCAGCCAGAAGTTAGTCGACTGACACTCCGCTATCGCGAGCAGGCTCACTCCTACAGGGGTTTTGCATTGCTCTTCAGATTTGCGCTGTATCAAGCAAACGATAATTCCTCTTATTCAAACCCCCTCGCCCTGTTAGACTTTGCGCCTTTATTTTCGCCCGTCCGCAGGATGTCTGATGCCCTCGCTGCCTCTTCGCTTGTCCGCACTGTTTCTGGCCTTGGGCCTGAGTGCCTGCGATGACGCCCCGCGTTTCACCAAGGCCGAGCCCGGTGAAGCACGTTCCGGCGGTGCGGCGACCGTGCGCAAGACCGATCAGAATGCATTCTCCCTGCCCTCTGCCAACCTGCCGCCATCGCGGCGGGTGGATTTCAGCGTCGGCAACAGCTTCTTTCGCAGCCCGTGGGTGATCGCCCCGTCGACGACTACCGCACGCGATGGTCTCGGGCCGCTGTTCAACACCAACGCCTGTCAGGGCTGCCACATCAAGGACGGTCGCGGTCATCCGCCACCGCCGGATGCGCCCAACGCCGTGTCGATGCTGGTGCGTCTGTCGATTCCCGATGCGCCGGAGTTTGCCAAAGTCATTGAACAGGTCGGCGTGGTGCCGGAGCCGGTGTACGGCGGTCAGTTCCAGGACATGGCGGTGCCCGGTGTCACGCCGGAAGGAAAAGTGCGCGTGGAGTACACACCAGTGCCCGTGCGCTTCAAGGACGGCACCGAAGTCGAACTGCGCAAACCGCTGTTGCAGATCACTCAACTCGGTTACGGCCCGATGCACCCGGACACGCGTTTCTCAGCCCGAGTAGCCCCGCCAATGATCGGTCTGGGCCTGCTCGAAGCGATCCCCGAAGAAGCCATCCTCGCCAACGCCGCTGCGCAAGCCAAAGCGAAAAACGGCATCCATGGGCGGCCCAATCAGGTCTGGGATGACGCGCTGCAAAAAACCGTCATGGGCAGATTTGGCTGGAAAGCCGGGCAACCGAACCTCAATCAACAGAATGTTCACGCGTTTTCGGGTGATATGGGCCTCACCACCAGCCTGAGACCCTTCGATGACTGCACCGACGCGCAAACCGCCTGCAAGCAGGCGCCGAACGGCAATGGTCCGAACGGCGAACCGGAAGTCAGCGATAACATCCTGCGTCTGGTGCTGTTCTACAGCCGCAACCTCGCCGTGCCTGCACGCCGTGGCGTTAACGATGCTGACGTCATCGCCGGCAAGAACCTGTTTTTCCAGGCCGGCTGCGATTCCTGCCACACGCCGAAATACACCACCGCCGCCAACGCCGCCGAACCGGAACTGGCCAACCAGGTTATTCGCCCGTACAGCGATCTGCTACTGCATGACATGGGCGACGGCCTGGCTGACAACCGCACTGAATTCCAGGCCTCTGGCCGCGACTGGCGCACCCCGCCATTGTGGGGGATTGGCTTGACGCAAGCAGTCAGCGGTCATACGCAGTTTTTGCATGACGGTCGCGCACGCAATCTGCTCGAAGCGGTGCTCTGGCACGGCGGCGAAGCGAAAGCGGCGCAGCAACAGGTTTTATCCTTCAATGCCGAGCAGCGTGCCGCGCTGCTGGCGTTTCTGAATTCACTTTAAACATTGATAAAGAATCGGGAGCCCGACATGTTCCGTCCCAAGCTACTGTTCACCAGCCTTGCCGCGCTCGCCCTCGGCGCCTGCTCGCCGCAGGATCCGCAAGCGGTCACCTCGGCGGCCATCGCCAAATCGGTGATCCTGCCGACCTACACCCGCTGGGTCGAAGCCGACAAGCAACTGGCGGTCAGCGCCCTCGCCTACTGTCAGGGCAAAGAAACCCTGGAGACCGCCCGCGCCGACTTCCTCCACGCGCAGAAAGCCTGGGCCGAGCTGCAACCGCTGCTGATCGGTCCGTTGGCCGAGGGCAATCGTTCGTGGCAGGGGCAGTTCTGGCCGGACAAGAAAAACCTCGTCGGCCGTCAGGTCGAGCAACTGGTGGTGGCGCAGCCACAGATCGATGCCGCCGCACTGGCCAAATCGAGTGTTGTGGTGCAAGGCCTGTCGGCTTACGAATACATCCTGTTCGACGCCAAGCCGGACGTCGCCAACGCCGATCAGAAAGCCAAGTACTGCCCACTGCTGATCGCCATCGGCGAGCGTCAGAAGCAACTGGCCGAAGAGATTCTGCAAAACTGGAACAACACCGACGGCATGCTTGCGCAGATGACCAAGTTCCCCAACCAGCGTTATGCCGACTCCCACGAAGCGATCGCCGATCTGCTGCGCGTGCAAGTCACCGCGCTGGACACGCTGAAGAAAAAACTCGGCACGCCAATGGGCCGCCAGAGCAAAGGCGTGCCACAGCCGTTCCAGGCCGATGCATGGCGCAGCCAGTCTTCGCTGACCGCACTGGAAGCCAGCCTCGCGGCGGCGAAAACCGTGTGGGAAGGCGTCGACAACAAAGGCCTGCGCGGCCTGTTGCCGGCTGAGCAAAAGCCACTGGCGGACAAGATCGATGCTGCCTACGCCGCTTCGCTGAAACTGTTCGACAGCACTCAGCGCTCGCTCGGCGAAATGCTCGAAGACGACGCCGGTCGCCAGCAACTCAACGATATCTACGACAGCCTCAACGTCGTCCATCGCCTGCACGAAGGCGAGCTGGCCAAGGCGCTGGGCATCCAGCTGGGCTTCAACGCCAACGACGGTGACTGATGAGGGCAAGTGCCATGCTGCGACGCCAGGTTCTGACTTTAGGTAGTGCACTGCTGGGAGCAGTGACGCTGGGCGGCTGGACGCTGTTCAAACGCAAGGATCAGAGCCCGCTGTTGCTGTCGGCGCGCGACGATACCGACGGCAAGCACTACGCCGTCGGTTATCGGCTGGACGGCACGCGCGTGTTCGCCACCGAAGTCGGGCAGCGCTGCCACGACATCATCAACCACCCGACGCAGCCGATTGCGCTGTTCGTCGCACGGCGTCCGGGCACTGAAAGCTATCTGATCGACCTGCGCGACGGCGCGCTGTTGCAGACCGTGACCTCGCAGCCGAACCGGCATTTCTACGGGCATGCCGTGGTGCACAAGGATGGCGAGTACCTGTACGCCACCGAGAACGACACCAGCGATCCCGGCCGTGGCTTGCTCGGCGTGTACCGGTTCGAAGGCGAGCGGCTGGTGCACACCGGCGAGATTTCCACCCACGGTCTCGGTCCGCATCAAGTGTCGTGGATGCCCGACGGCGAGACGCTGGTGGTGGCCAATGGCGGGATTCGTACCGAGGCGGAAAGCCGCGTCGACATGAACCTCAACGCCATGGAGCCGAGTCTGGTGCTGATGCAACGCGACGGTACGTTGCTGAGCAAGGAAACCCTCGCCCAGCAGATGAACAGCGTGCGCCATCTGGGCATCGCCAGCGACGGCACCATCGTTGCCGGTCAGCAATTCATGGGCGCCTCGCACGAGCGTTCGGAGTTGCTGGCGATCAAGCGACCGGGGCAGCCATTCGTGGCGTTCCCGGTGCCGGAGCATCAGTTGCAGTCGATGGGGCATTACACCGCCAGTGTTGCGGTGCATAGCGATTTGCGTCTGGTTGCACTGACGGCGCCACGTGGCAACCGCTTCTTTATCTGGGATCTGGACAGCGGTGAAGTGCGCCTCGATGCGCCGTTGCCAGATTGCGCGGGCGTGGGGGCGGTGCAGGACGGTTTTGTCGTGACCTCCGGTCAGGGCCGTTGCCGCTATTACGATTGCCGTCAGGATGAACTGTTGGCCAAGCCGCTGGAGTTGCCGGCGGGGCTCTGGGACAACCATCTGCATCTGATGGCCTGAAACAGCCTTAAAAGATCGCAGCCTTCGTCAGCTCTTACATTGGAATACACTCCTCTGTAGGAGCTGCCGAAGGCTGCGATCTTTTTGCGCCCCCTTGTAATAACTGCCAGTTGGAATCCCCCCTGTACTCGGAGTAATGTGCCCGCCTGTCTCACCTGATTTATCCAAGGAACTGGAAATATGCTGCGTCGCCGCATGCTGATCATGTTGGGTGTTGTGTTACTGATCGTCCTGGTGCTGGGCGGGTACAAAGCCTTTTCGATCTATACGATGATCCAGGGCTTTTCCAAGCCAAAGCCGCCGATCAGTGTCGCCGTGGCCAACGCGACCGAACAGCCGTGGCAGATGCGCCTGCCCACCGTCGGCACGCTCAAGGCGCTGCAAGGCGTCGAGCTGAGCCTGGAAGTCGCCGGCACCGTCACCGAACTCAAATTCGAATCCGGACAGAAGGTCAAGGCCGGGCAACCGCTGCTGCAACTCGACAGCGCCGTCGAAACCGCATTGCTGGAAACCGCCAAGGCTGATCTGGGTCTGGCGCAACTGGACTTCGGCCGTGGCAGTCAACTGGTCGACAGCCGCGCGATCTCCAAAGGCGAATACGACCGCCTCTCCGCCGTGCTGCAAAAGAACAAAGCCACGGTCAATCAGCTCAACGCTTCGCTGGCAAAAAAACGCATCCTCGCGCCGTTCAGCGGCACCATCGGCATCCGTCAGGTCGACGTCGGCGACTACCTTGCCAGCGGCACCAAAATTGCCACATTGCAGGATTTGAGCAGCCTCTACGCCGACTTCTACCTGCCCGAACAATCGGTGCCGAAACTGGCCATCGGTCAACCGGTGCAAATCTCGGTCTCCGCTTACCCCGGGCAAAACTTCGCCGGCAAGATCAGCGCGATCAACCCGATCGTCGAAAGCACCACGCGCAACATTCTGATCCGCGCCACCCTGGGCAACCCGGACGGTAAATTGCTGCCTGGCATGTTCACCAGCCTTGAAGTGCTGCTGCCCGATCCGCAGAAACACATCGTCGTGCCGGAAAGCGCGATCACCTACACCCTTTACGGCAACTCGATCTACGTGGTCGGGCAGAAGAAAGCCGAGGACGGCAACGTCGAGAAAGACGACAAAGGCCAACCAGTACTGATCGCCGAACGCCGCTTCATCGAAACCGGTGAACGCCGCGACGGCTTGGTGATGATCAACAAGGGCGTGCAGAGCGGCGAACAAGTGGTGACGGCCGGCCAGATCAAACTGGACAACGGCGCACACATTGCCATCAGCGACGACAAGACCCTCGGCGAGCAGAACAGTCCGCCTCGCGCAGACTGATCAAGGAATCCCCATGGCTTTTACCGATCCGTTCATCCGCCGCCCGGTGCTCGCCACCGTGGTCAGCCTGTTGATTGTGTTGCTCGGCTTCCAAGCCTGGAGCAAGTTGCCGCTGCGCCAATACCCGCAAATGGAAAACGCCCTGATCACGGTGACCACCGCTTACCCGGGGGCCAACGCCGAAACCATTCAGGGTTACATCACCCAGCCGATGCAACAGAGTCTGGCCAGCGCCGAGGGCATCGACTACATGACCTCGGTCAGCCGGCAGAACTTCTCGGTGATCTCGATTTATGCGCGCATCGGCGCCAACACCGACCGTTTGTTCACCGAATTGCTGGCCAAGGCCAATGAAGTCAAAAACAAGCTGCCGCAGGACGCCGAAGACCCGGTGTTGAGCAAGGAATCCGCCGACGCTTCGGCGCTGATGTACATCAGCTTCTTCAGCAAGGATTTGAGCAATCCGCAGATCACCGACTACCTGTCACGGGTGATCCAGCCAAAACTGGCGACGCTGCCGGGCATGGCCGAAGCGGAGATTCTCGGCAATCAGGTGTTCGCCATGCGCCTGTGGCTCGACCCGGTGAAACTCGCCGGTTTCGGCCTCAGCGCAAGTGATGTGACCAACGCCGTGCGCCAGTACAACTTCCTCTCCGCCGCCGGCGAGGTGAAAGGCGAATACGTGGTCACCAGCATCAACGCCAACACCGAACTGAAATCCGCCGAAGCGTTTGCGGCCATTCCGCTCAAGGTCAGTGGCGACAGCCGGGTGCTGCTCAGCGATGTCGCGCGGGTGGAAATGGGTGCGGAAAACTACGATTCGATCAGCTCGTTCGGCGGCACGCCGTCGGTGTACATCGGCATCAAGGCCACGCCGGGCGCCAACCCGCTGGACGTGATCAAGGAAGTGCGCAAGCTGATGCCGGAGCTGGAAGCGCAACTGCCGCCGAACCTGAAAAGCGAGATCGCCTACGACGCCACGCTGTTTATTCAGGCCTCGATCGATGAAGTGGTGAAAACCCTGTTCGAAGCGGTGCTGATCGTCATTGTCGTGGTGTTCCTGTTCCTCGGTGCGCTGCGGTCGGTGGTGATCCCGGTGGTGACCATTCCGCTGTCGATGATCGGCGTGATGTTTTTCATGCAGATGATGGGCTACTCGATGAACCTGCTGACGCTGCTGGCGATGGTACTGGCCATCGGTCTGGTGGTCGACGATGCAATTGTCGTGGTGGAAAACATCCACCGGCACATCGAGGAAGGCAAGACGCCGTTTGAAGCCGCCCTTGAAGGCGCACGGGAAATCGCCATGCCGGTGGTCTCGATGACCATTACGCTGGCGGCGGTGTACGCGCCGATCGGTTTTCTCACCGGACTGACCGGGGCGTTGTTCAAGGAGTTCGCCCTGACGCTGGCCGGGGCAGTGGTGATTTCCGGCATCGTCGCCCTGACCCTGTCGCCGATGATGTGCGCCTATCTGCTGCGCCATGAACAAAACCCCAGCGGCCTCGCCCATCGTCTCGACCGCATCTTCGACGGCCTCAAGCGCCGCTACCAGAGCATGCTGCACGGCACGCTGAACACGCGGCCGGTGGTGCTGGTGTTCGCGGTGATCGTGCTGTGCCTGATCCCGGTGTTCCTCAAGTTCACCAAATCGGAACTGGCGCCGGACGAGGATCAGGGCATTATTTTCATGATGGCCACCGCCCCGCAGCCGACCAATCTTGATTACCTGAGCACCTACACCGACGAATTCATCAAGATCTTCAAGGAATTCCCGGAGTACTACTCCTCGTTCCAGATCAACGGCTACAACGGTGTACAGGCGGGCATCGGCGGCTTCCTGCTCAAGCCATGGAACGAGCGCAGCCGCACGCAGATGCAGATCCTCCCCGAGGTACAAGGCAAACTGGGTGCGATCCCGGGATTGCAGATTTTCGGTTTCAACCTGCCCTCCCTGCCCGGCACCGGTGAGGGCCTGCCGTTCGAGTTCGTGGTCAATACGGCCAACGATTACGAACTGCTGCTGCAAGTCGCCGACCGGATCAAGAAGCGCGCCATGGAGTCGGGCAAGTTTGCCTTCGTCGACCTTGATCTGGCGTTCGACAAACCCGAAGTCGTCGTCGATATCGACCGCGCCAAAGCGGCGCAGATGGGCGTGTCGATGCAGGACTTGGGCGGCACGCTGGCAACGCTGCTGGGCGAGGCGGAAATCAACCGTTTCACCATTGATGGGCGCAGCTACAAGGTGATTGCTCAGGTTGAACGGCCCTATCGCGACAATCCGGACTGGCTGAACAGTTACTACGTGAAAAACACCCAGGGCGAATTGCTGCCGTTGTCGACGCTGATCAAAGTCAGCGACCGCGCACGACCGCGCCAGCTCAACCAGTTCCAGCAACTCAACGCGGCGAAGATTTCCGGCTTTCCGCTGGTGAGCATGGGCGAAGCCATCGACACCGTGCTGCAGATCGCCCGCGAAGAGGCACCGGCCGGGTTTGCCTTCGACTATGGCGGTGCATCGCGACAATTCGTCCAGGAAGGCAGTGCCTTGTGGGTGACGTTCGCCTTGGCGCTGGCGATCATCTTTCTGGTGCTGGCAGCGCAGTTCGAGAGTTTCCGCGATCCGCTGGTGATTCTGGTGACGGTGCCGCTGTCGATCTGCGGGGCGCTGATTCCGCTGTTCCTTGGCTGGTCGAGCATGAACATCTACACCCAGGTCGGGCTGGTAACGCTGATCGGTCTGATCAGCAAGCACGGGATCCTGATCGTCGAATTCGCCAACCAGTTGCGCAAGGACAAGGGGCTGACCGCACGCGAGGCGGTTGAGGAAGCCGCGGCCATTCGTTTGCGCCCGGTGTTGATGACCACGGCGGCGATGGTGTTTGGCATGGTGCCGTTGATTCTCGCCACGGGTGCCGGTGCGGTCAGCCGTTTTGATATCGGCATGGTGATTGCCACGGGGATGTCGATCGGCACATTGTTTACGCTGTTTGTGCTGCCGTGCGTTTACACCTTGCTGGCGAAACCTGATAAGCCTTGAAAGCAAAAAGATCGCAGCCTTCGGCAGCTCCTACACCGATCCATGTAGGAGCTGCCGAAGGCTGCGATCGTTTGATCTTGCTTGCATAAAAAAGGCCTCGCGTCTGCGAGGCCTTTTATGTGGGCTTCAATCGGTTCAACTCTGCGGCCTCATCCCTTGGGAAAGTCCGAACATGAACAGCAACAGATCATGATCGGGTTTGGTCGCCACGGAGGCTTTTGCCACCCGCGGTACTGCGCAGTGGGCGTCGTCGAACGACGCACCCACAACCTGCATGCGGGGCTGCTCCCAGGCTGCCACCGCCAATGATGCAACTGCCAAGGCTCCAACCAGAAACAAACCTCGTGCAATTTCTAGTTTCATCGCTATAAACCTTTGATAGCGCTGCCAAACGCCGTCTCATAAAAATAGACGAGTTTTTTCCAGTCTGTTTCGCTGAACGACGAATGGCGGCGCAATTGCTTCATGTCGTGGGAGGCGGCGCGATGAGCGGTCAGACGCTGGCGGCATTTCTCCAGATCGATCAGCGCAACTTCGACCTTGGCCGAATCGCCTTCGCCAGTGACCCGCACGAACACGTGTTTGATATAGATGCAGCTGTGCTGCCAACGACCCTTGTGCATGCGCGCGAGGTTTTCGGCGAGGTCTTTCAATACGCGTTCGTAAACGGCTTCACCGTATTGCGCACGCCCGCCTGCCGCTTCCCATTTTTCCAGCTCGTCAAAGCCATCCAGCGACTTGGTCACCAACAGCGCACGCCACTTGTACTGCGGATCAGGCTGAGCGCCGCAGAAAACGATTTCCGGCACCCGCACCCCGATTTTGCTGACGCCGGTCAGGGCATCCAGCTCACGCAATACCGTCGGGCGGCCGAAAGGGTGCAACCAGCTGCGATAGATATGCCCGGTCTGGCGCTTTGCATACAACAACTGGCCGTCACGTCCCATGACCCGTTGCACACCACTTTCGCCACCACGGCGGACGTTGGGCTCTTCTACCCACTCACCGTGCTGGTTCCAGTAATAGTCAAAGCGATCCTGCGGAGCGACGCCCGTTTCTGCTGCAAATTGCACTGCCATCCCACTACCTCTTGCGTAATACGTAAACCCGCCACATGGCATAGAGCGGGATGAAATCCAATTGTTCCTGAATGCGGAACCCTGCGGCCTCGAATTCTTTCTCGACCGTAGCAGCCGGTAACACAAAACGGTTCTGGTAACCTTCCTGCCCACGCTTGGCCTCGGCCTTTTTGCGTTTCCAGGCCTTGAAGTTGCCATCCACCCACAACGAAATGATCACGCTGTCGCGGGTGACGCGCTCGAACTCACGCAGAATGGCCCGTCGATGCTCGGCTTCACCGATGTGATGGAGCAAACGCATGCAGAAAATGCTATCGACGGCATTATCAGGCAAAGCAATGTCGAACGCAGATGTGTGCAAGGGTTGTACCCGCTTCACCACATCGGCCGCTTGCGCCTGCATCGCCGTCTTGATCATCGATTCGGAGTTGTCCGCGCCAATGATCACCCGATTCGGTTTTTCTGCCAGTAGTGGCCAGAAACGCCCCGCACCGCACGGCAAATCCAGCACCAGCCCTGGTTCACCGGCCAACGTCAGCGCTTTTCGGGCCAACTGTTCGTCACGCCAATGGGACAACCGCCGACCGAGATTGGCTTGATGCTTGCGCAAATATTTTTGCGCGTGCTTGTCGTCGTACTTTTCGGAAAAATCGAGTTTGATCGGGCCGGCCATCACCAGGACTCCTGAATTGCTGTTGTCACCACCTTAGGGAGCAGCGTGTCAGCGTCAGGTCATCCATTTGTGAAAAAATTGTTGGGTAAACCGCCAAACTATTTCAAGGTTATACAGGATTTAGACAGGTTGGCGGGAGTGGCTGGGTGCCACCACCGCCTCTCAGGCTTTGCCCAGATCAACTTCGAAGCGACAGCCATTGGGCTCCATGGTGCTCAAGGACACCGTCCAGCCCTGGTCTTCGCAGATGCGCTGTACCAGTGACAAGCCCAGCCCCAATCCCTCTCCCCGCTTCTCACTGCCACGGACAAACGGCTCGAACATCGCCTCGCGTTTTTCTTCGGGGATACCCACGCCCGAATCCTCGACCACAAACCCGTTGGCATTGAGCGCCAGGCGAATGAAGCCCTGCTCGGTGTAATGCAATGCATTGCGCAACAGGTTGCCCATGACAGCATTCAACAGGGTCGCGTTATAACGGGTATCTCGCAGACTGCCCGGCTCATAAAGCAGTTTCAGACCTTTGCTTTGAATGGGCCCGCGCCACAGACAAAGCAGGTTTTCGGCTACTTGGGCAAGGTTTTGCTGAGGCGCCATGCCAGCGTCTTCATGCTGAGCGCGAGCAAGCATGAGGAAAGTCTGTACCAGCTCGCGCATCTCTTCGCTGGCACGAGCGATGCGTTCAACCTGAGAACGTCCACGCTGGTCGATGCCCGGGTTTTCCAGTAACAATTCACAGGAGCTCGCCAGCACCATCAGCGGCGTTCGCAATTCATGGCTGACGTCACTGGTAAACAAGCGCTCGCGGGTCAGCGCCTGCCGTAAACGTCCCAGTGTGGCATCGAAAGCCACCGCCAATTCCCCGACTTCGTCAGCCGCGTAATCGGGCGCCAGCGGTGGCGCCAATCCGAGCAGTTGATCACGATGGCGCACCTGCCGTGCAAGGCGTACAACCGGCGCCATCACTTTGCGTGCCAGCACCCAGCCAAGGAATACCGCCAGCGCCAGACTGAGCACAAAACCCACCAGCACTACGGCAAACAAAACACGCTCGCGCTCTTCGAAATCGCTTTGATCCTGCAGCAGCACATAACGGCGACCGTCGACGATTTCGACCATTGCGTGGTACGACAGCTGCTCGCGAAAGACTTCGTGGAAACCCGAATCGAGGTGACGCAGATCCTTCGGCAGTTCGAAATCGCCCGGCCCACCACTGAAATAGAACAGTTGATCGGGCTCCGGCCGGTGGCTCCAGTCCGAGACGTTGTCCATCAAAAGCAGACGCTGCAGGTCACCGCCCAGCCCCGCCGAAATCAGCTTTTCTTCCACCAGATGCACGGTCGCGACGATGCCCATGGCGAAGGCGCCAGCCACCAGCGCACTCATCAGCGCGAAGGCGATGATGATCCGTTGGGAAAGGCTCTGTCTAAACTCCATTACGCATCGGCCAGGCGGTAACCCACGCCGTGCACGGTATGCAGCAGTGGTTTGGCAAAAGGTTTGTCGATCACTTGGCGCAGCTGGTGCACATGGCTGCGCAGGCTGTCGCTGTCCGGGCAATCATCGCCCCACAGCGCTTCTTCGAGGACTTCACGGCGCAAGACGTGCGGGCTTTTCTGCATCAACACGGCCAGCAATTTGAGGCCGACCGGATTAAGTTTGAGCAGCTTGCCGTCGCGCGTCACTTCCAGCGTATCAAGGTCATAGCTCAAATCCGCCACTTGCAACGCCCGTCGTCCGCCGCCCTGTGCACGGCGCATCACCGCTTCGACGCGTGCCGCCAGCTCGGACAAGGCGAACGGTTTGATCAGGTAATCATCGGCACCGGACTTGAAACCCTGCAAACGGTCATCAAGCTGATCGCGGGCGGTGAGCATGATCACTGGCGTGTCGCGGCGGGCATCTTCACGCAGACGTTTGCACAGGGTGTAGCCGTCGATCCCCGGCAACATGATGTCGAGCACGATCAGGTCGTAATGCTCGGTGGCCGCCAGATGCAATCCCGACAGACCGTCCTGGGCACAATCGACGGTATAGCCCTTGAGGCCCAGATAATCGGCCAGATTGGCCAGGATGTCGCGGTTGTCTTCGACCACTAGGATTCGCATGGGCACCTCTTCCGTACACGGTAACGGCCGTCTTGGCCCGCGCAGCTTAAGGCCAAGTGTGGCTTACCGCTAGGCATGTGTTGGGTTGTTTGCGGAGAAAATCGTTCATTGTGCCGGGCAACGTTTTTTTCACTTTCGATTAACAAATCCTCGACGCCGGCACGCGCAGACTCCCCGCGGCTGCGCTCCTCAGAACACACTTACCGACCAAGGAATCATCATGGTGTCGACCTCTGCCCGTCCCGTTTCCAGGCCGCTGAATTTCTGGTGGTGCCTGGGATTACCTGCCATTGCGGCGATCATTCTGGTACTGCTCGAACTCACCGATCTGGACATGTATCTGGCCAGACTGTTTTACGACCCGGTCGCGGGCGACTTTATCGGGCGCCACAGTTACTTTCTCGAAGACATCCTGCACGACCGCGCCAAAGAAGTGGTCATCGCCTTTTCAGTGTTTGCGATCCTCGGTTTCATCGGTGCGTTCTTCATTGAGCGGCTGAAACCGTTCAAGCGTGAGTTGGGTTGCCTGGTGTTGTCGCTGGGGCTGGCGACGTCTTTCGTCACGCCAGTCAAAGCCGTGACCGCCGTGCAGTGCCCGTGGAGCCTTGAGCAATTTGGCGGCCATGAGACTTACAGCAAGCTGATGGAGCATCGTCCGCAGACCGACAAGCCTGGTCGTTGCTGGCCGGGGGGGCATGCGGCTACCGGGTTCACCTTGTTTGCGCTGTTTTTTGTGCTGCGTGACCGCCGTCCGCGTCTGGCCAGACAGGCGTTTATCTTCGCCTTTGCACTGGGCTCGGTGTTTTCGATCAGCCGGATGATGCAGGGCGCGCACTTCTTTTCACACAACGTGTGGACGGCGATTTTCTGCTGGTTGATTTGCCTGGGCTCGTATTACTGGGTGCTGTATCGCCCGGCGGTGAAGGCTGAGGTAGTCGCCAAGGCACAACCGGTCAGCGCCTGAAACACCAATCCAATTGTGGGAGCGAGCCTGCTCGCGAAGGCGTCGGTTCAGCCAACATAAATGTTGAATGACACACCGAATTGGCGAGCAGGCTCGCTCCCACATTGATTCGCGGTGAAGCCAGGATCTGGATAATAAAAAACCCCGCTGACTCGCGTCAGCGGGGTTTTGCGTTACAGGGGTAAGGCAGGCTTACATCATGCCGCCCATGCCACCCATGCCGCCCATGTCTGGCATGCCGCCGCCAGCGCCGCCATCTTTCTTCGGCGCGTCAGCTACAGCTGCTTCGGTGGTCAGGATCAGACCGCCGATCGACGAGGCTGCTTGCAGAGCCGAACGGGTCACCTTGGTTGGGTCCAGGATGCCCATTTCGATCATGTCGCCGTATTCGCCAGTCGCAGCGTTGTAACCGAAGTTACCTTTGCCGTTCTTGACTTCATTGACCACAACGCTTGGCTCGTCGCCGCTGTTGGCAGCGATCTGACGCAGCGGAGCTTCGATTGCACGGCGCAGAACAGCGATACCTACGTCCTGATCGGCGTTGTCGCCTTTCAGGTCAAGGATGGCTTCCAGTGCACGGATCAGCGCAACGCCACCGCCAGGTACCACGCCTTCTTCAACGGCTGCACGGGTAGCGTGCAGGGCGTCTTCAACGCGGGCTTTCTTCTCTTTCATTTCAACTTCGGAACCAGCGCCAACCTTGATCACTGCAACGCCGCCGGACAGTTTGGCCAGACGCTCTTGCAGTTTTTCACGGTCGTAGTCCGAGGAAGTTTCGGCAACCTGAGCGCGGATCTGAGCGATACGCGATTCGATGTCGCCTGCAACGCCAGCACCGTCAACGATGATGGTGTTTTCCTTGGAGATGGTCACGCGCTTGGCGCTGCCCAGGTTTTCCAGGGTAGCGGCTTCCAGGCTCAGACCGATCTCTTCGGAGATAACGGTACCGCCGGTCAGAACAGCGATGTCCTGCAGCATGGCCTTGCGACGGTCGCCGAAGCCTGGCGCCTTGACGGCTGCGACTTTGACGATGCCACGCATGTTGTTCACAACCAGAGTCGCCAGGGCTTCGCCTTCAACGTCTTCGGAAACGATCAGCAGTGGACGGCCGGCTTTGGCAACGGCTTCCAGTACTGGCAGCATTTCGCGGATGTTCGAGATCTTTTTGTCGACCAGCAGAACCAGTGGGTTGTCCAGTTCGGCAACCATGGTTTCCGGCTTGTTGACGAAGTACGGGGACAGGTAGCCACGGTCGAACTGCATGCCTTCTACAACCGACAGTTCGTTTTCCAGGCCAGTGCCTTCTTCAACGGTGATCACGCCTTCTTTACCGACTTTTTCCATGGCTTCGGCAATGATGTCGCCGATGGAGTTGTCGGAGTTGGCCGAGATGGTGCCTACCTGAGCGATAGCCTTGGTGTCAGCGCATGGCTTGGACAGGTTTTTCAGCTCTTTGACGATGGCGATGGTCGCCTTGTCGATGCCGCGCTTCAGGTCCATTGGGTTCATGCCGGCAGCGACGGCTTTCAGGCCTTCGTTGACGATCGACTGAGCCAGAACGGTAGCGGTGGTAGTACCGTCACCAGCGTCATCGTTGGCACGGGAGGCAACGTCTTTGACCAGCTGCGCGCCCATGTTTTCGAAGCGATCTTCGAGTTCGATTTCTTTGGCGACGGAAACGCCGTCCTTGGTGATGGTCGGAGCGCCGAAGCTCTTCTCGAGGATCACGTTACGGCCTTTCGGGCCCAGGGTCGCTTTTACTGCGTCAGCCAGGACGTTGACACCAACGAGCATTTTCTTGCGGGCGGAATCGCCGAATTTAACTTCTTTAGCAGCCATGATCGATATTCCTTAAATACTTTGTAGTAGCGGGAAAATGAACGGGGGTATCAGCCTTCGATAACAGCGAGGATTTCGTTCTCGCTCATTACCAGCAGGTCTTCGCCGTCGACTTTCACAGTGTTGCTGCCGGAGTAAGGACCGAACACAACCTTGTCGCCTTCCTTGACGGACAGTGCGCGCACTTCGCCGTTTTCCAGAGCTTTGCCCGGGCCTACAGCGAGAATCACACCGTGGTTGGCTTTTTCAGCAGCCGAACCTGGCAGGACGATACCGCCAGCGGTTTTCTTTTCTTCTTCGCTGCGACGGATTACGACGCGGTCATGCAGAGGACGAAGCTTCATTGTCGATCTCTCCTAATTGTGGTTTTCATCGGCCGGTGTATTCCCGGCGGGTTTAACAAATCCGGCCTGCGCCGGTTGCGGCTCGTCAAGCGAGTCGCGGAAGACTGACTGGCTCAAATGCCAGAAACCTTTCGGTGACCGATACATAAGGGCGCATAAGCTTATTACAAGGGCGAGGCGAAAAATTTTTCACCGATGTTCTGCACAAAAGCAGCCCATAAATGAACACGGCACCCGAAGGTGCCGTGTCGATATCGCCGTTACTTGGTGTCGCGGTGTTCGAACTCGCCTTCGATCACATCACCCTCGCGGCCCAGAGGCTCGCGCGGCGCAGGACCGCCACGGGGTTGCAGATCGTCGGCGAACGCGCGTTGGCGCATGGCCTGTTCTTCGGCGCGCTGGCGCATTTTGTTCGCCAGCAGACGACGGGAGAACGGCAGCAGCATTACCAGACCGACCACATCACTGATGAAGCCCGGCAGGATCAACAGGCCACCGGCCAATGCCAGCATCAAACCTTCCAGCATGGTTTGCGCAGGCAGTTCGCCGCGGTTCAGGCTTTCACGGGCACGCAAAGCAGTGGCCAGACCGGCGACGCGCAGCACGAAAATGCCGAACATCGAGCCGACAATGATCAGCAGCAGGGCCGGGAAAAACCCGATAGCCCCTGCCACTTTGACGAATACGAACAGCTCCAGCACCGGAAACAGCAGAAAGAGCAACAGAAAAGGGCGCATCAAAGTTTCCTCAACGCAAGAAATGCCTTGCAGTAAGCCTTAGATGACGTCGACCTTTCGTGAATTCAAGCGTCGGCCACCTCATTTTTTGGCCAGACCTCGGCGTGAGCCAGAGAAACCAGGGCTTCGCGCACTTGTGTCGGCGTATTACAAAGCGCCGGGAACGGCAGCCAGTACAACGCCTGACCGATGCGCAGGTGCATGCCCTCGGTGTCGATCCCGGCCAGTTGTGCCGGCACGGTTTGCGGCAGACCCGCGAGGTCGACGTAGTGCGCGATGGCTTTGGCGTGGTCGCTGTTCATGTGTTCGACCATGCTGATTTCAGCCTTGCCGGCGAACGGATTGGCCAGGGTCAATTGATCAACCCAATGAATCGCGCCGAAACCGCCGATGTAGCGATGGCGCACCGGGGTCAGCACCCAGAAATCGAAATCGTGGGCTTTGTGGTAATTCTGCGAATCCGGGAAATAACGGTAATAACGCTCGGCGGCGGACTCTATCGCAGCGGCGTCTTCGATCTTTTGCGCTTCAGCCAGATAGGTCAGGCGACCAACGGCTTGCACGTCGTCAGCCTCGCGCTCGCCGACAAGCAATGAGCACTTCGGGTCTTTTTGCAGGTTGTGGGTGTGCTGGGCGATGCGGCTGATCAGGATCAGCGGGCGGCCCTGCTCGTCCAGGCAGTACGGCACCACGGAGCCAAAAGGAAAACCGGGCATCGATTTGGAGTGGGTCGACAGCACTCCACGGTATTCCTTGAGAAGCAATTCTCGGGCATTCTTGGCCACTTCAACGCTCAATTTATGACTCCTTAAATAGAATCCGTCGAAAAAACGGACAGGCGCCGGGATTCAAGTCCCAGTCACGCCTTGAGGCAATTCTCATGTGCAAACCCGCCACGGCCGGTGCAGATCGGGAGTCGCTTACAACAATAACTACTCAGACCTGCTATCGGGGCATGCGAATGCAACTCAACGACAAAGTAATCATTATCACAGGCGGTTGCCAGGGTTTGGGCCGCTCGATGGCCGAGTATTTCGCTGGCAAAGGCGCGAAACTCGCGCTGGTCGACCTGAACCAGGAAAAACTCGACGACGCGGTTGCGGCTTGCAAGGCCAAGGGTGTCGAAGCGCGCAGCTATTTGTGCAACGTTGCCAATGAAGAGCAGGTCGAACACATGGTCGCTCAGGTCGCCGCCGATTTCGGTGCGATCCACGGTCTGATCAACAACGCCGGGATTTTGCGCGATGGCCTGTTGTTGAAGGTCAAGGACGGTGAAATGACCAAGATGAGCCTGGCACAGTGGCAGGCCGTCATCGACGTCAACCTGACCGGCGTGTTCCTCTGCACCCGTGAAGTGGCGGCAAAAATGGTCGAGCTGAAGACCAGCGGCGCGATCATCAACATCTCGTCGATCTCGCGCGCCGGTAACGTTGGCCAGACCAACTATTCCGCCGCCAAGGCTGGCGTGGCAGCGGCAACGGTGACCTGGGCGAAGGAGCTGGCGCGTTATGGCATTCGCGTGGCGGGCATCGCACCGGGCTTCATCGAGACCGAGATGACCCTGGGCATGAAACCGGAAGCGCTGGAGAAGATGACGTCGGGCATTCCGCTCAAGCGCATGGGCAAGCCGGAAGAGATCGCGCATTCGGCGGCGTATATCTTCGAAAACGACTATTACACCGGGCGGATTCTGGAGATGGATGGCGGGTTGCGCATCTAACTGACAACACAAAACAAATGTAGGAGTGAGCCTGCTCGCGATAGCGGATTAACATTCAACAAATGTGTTGAATGATCGACCGTTATCGCGAGCAGGCTCACTCCTACAGGGTTATCGGTGTTGCGGATGCATCAATCGTCGCTGATGGTGATGTTCGGCATCGCCGGGGTAGCGGCTTCCTGCAACACGATCCGCGCGCCGACGTGGCGGGCGAGTTCCTGATAGACCATGGCAATCTGGCTGTCCGGCTCGGCGATCACCGTTGGCTTGCCGCCATCGGCCTGCTCGCGGATCAGCATCGACAGCGGCAGCGAAGCCAGCAGTTCCACACCGTACTGGGTCGCCAGCTTCTCACCGCCGCCCTCACCGAACAGATGCTCGGCATGCCCGCAGTTCGAGCAGATGTGCACGGCCATGTTTTCCACCACACCCAGCACTGGAATGTTGACCTTGCGGAACATTTCCACACCTTTGCGCGCGTCGAGCAGGGCCAGATCCTGCGGGGTGGTGACGATCACGGCACCGGCCACCGGGACTTTTTGCGCCAAAGTCAGTTGAATGTCACCGGTGCCTGGCGGCATGTCGATGACCAGATAATCCAGATCCCCCCATGCGGTTTGCGTGACCAGTTGCAGCAGCGCGCCGGAAACCATCGGCCCGCGCCAGACCATCGGCGTGTTGTCGTCGGTCAGGAAGGCCATCGACATGACTTCGACACCATGCGCTTTGAGCGGCACGAACCACTTCTGATCCTTGACCTCCGGGCGGGTGCGTTCGGGGATGCCGAACATGATGCCTTGGCTCGGGCCGTAGATATCAGCGTCAAGAATGCCGACCTTGGCGCCTTCGCGGGCCAGCGCCAGTGCGAGGTTGGCGGCGGTGGTCGACTTGCCCACACCGCCCTTGCCCGAGGCCACGGCGACCACGTTCTTGACGTTGGCCAGCCCCGGAATCTGCGCCTGCGCCTTGTGCGCGGCGATCACGCTGTTGACTTCAACCTTGGCGGTCACCACGCCGTCGAGGTTTTCGATGGCCAGTTGCAGGAGTTGCGCCCAGCCGCTCTTGAACAGACCGGCGGCGTAACCGATTTCCAGCTGCACATTGACGCGATCACTGACGATTTCGATGTTCTTCACGCATCCGGCGCTGACCGGGTCCTGGTTCAGGTAAGGGTCGGTGTATTGGCTGAGGACGGCTTCCACCGCTGCGCGAGTGACGGCGCTCATGGGCAACTCCGATAACAAGACTGGGAAAAGATGGCGGGTATCGTACCTGAAAAGATTGCAGCCTTCGGCAGCTCCTACCGGGGATTATGTGTAGGAGCTGCCGAAGGCTCGGGCCGCGTTCGGACGATCTGTTGATCTTTGCTGTTTCTCATCCAGTGAAACAGGTGCACAGGGTGAAAAATATGCGCCAGCGCTTTATAGTGGCCGACCTCCGTTTCATCAAGTAGCGAAGCCCCACATGTCCGAACCACGCAAGATCCTCGTCACCAGCGCCCTGCCCTACGCCAACGGTTCGATTCACCTTGGCCATATGCTGGAATATATCCAGACCGATATGTGGGTGCGCTTCCAGAAGCATCGTGGCAATCAATGCATTTATGTCTGCGCCGACGACGCCCACGGTTCGGCGATCATGCTGCGTGCAGAAAAGGAAGGCATCACCCCGGAACAACTGATCGCCAACGTGCAGGCTGAACACAGCGCCGACTTTGCCGAGTTCCTGGTTGATTTCGACAATTTCCACTCCACTCACGCCGAAGAAAACCGTGAGCTGTCGAGCCAGATCTACATCAAGCTGCGTGACGCCGGGCACATCGCCCAACGCTCGATCACCCAGTATTTCGACCCGGAAAAGAAAATGTTCCTGGCCGACCGCTTCATCAAGGGCACCTGCCCGAAATGCGGGACTGAAGACCAGTACGGCGACAACTGCGAAAAATGCGGTGCGACCTACGCGCCGACCGACCTGAAGGATCCGAAGTCGGCCATCTCTGGCGCCACTCCGGTGCTCAAGGACTCCCAGCACTTCTTCTTCAAACTGCCGGACTTCCAGGAAATGCTGCAGGCCTGGACCCGCAGCGGCACATTGCAGGACGCCGTCGCCAACAAGATCGCCGAGTGGCTGGACGCCGGCCTGCAACAGTGGGACATCTCCCGCGATGCGCCGTACTTCGGTTTCGAGATTCCGGGCGAGCCGGGCAAGTATTTCTACGTGTGGCTGGACGCGCCGATCGGCTACATGGCCAGCTTCAAGAACCTCTGCGACCGCACGCCGGAGCTGGATTTCGACGCGTTCTGGGGCAAAGACTCCACCGCCGAGCTGTACCACTTCATCGGCAAGGACATCGTCAACTTCCACGCGCTGTTCTGGCCAGCGATGCTTGAAGGCGCGGGCTACCGCAAGCCGACCGGTATCAACGTACACGGCTACCTGACCGTCAACGGCCAGAAAATGTCCAAGTCGCGCGGCACCTTCATCAAGGCGCGCACCTATCTCGATCACCTGTCGCCGGAATACCTGCGCTACTACTACGCGGCCAAACTGGGCCGTGGCGTCGATGACCTCGATCTGAACCTCGAAGACTTCGTACAGAAGGTCAACTCCGACCTGGTCGGCAAAGTGGTCAACATCGCCAGCCGTTGCGCCGGGTTCATCCAGAAAGGCAATGGCGGCCTGCTGGTCGACACCAATGCTGCGCCTGAGCTGACCGAGGCCTTCCTCGTCGCCGCGCCAAGCATTGCCGACGCCTATGAAGCCCGCGACTTCGCCCGTGCCATGCGTGAAACCATGGCCCTGGCCGACCGCGCCAACGCCTGGATCGCCGACAAGGCGCCGTGGTCGTTGAACAAGCAGGAAGGCAAACAGGATGAAGTCCAGGCGATCTGCGCCACCGCCATCAACCTGTTCCGCCAACTGGTGATCTTCCTCAAACCGGTGTTGCCGCTGCTGGCCGCCGATGCCGAGGCGTTCCTCAACGTCGCCCCGCTGACCTGGAACGACCACACCACCCTGCTGGCCAACCATCAGCTCAACGAATTCAAGCCGTTGATGACCCGCATTGACCCGGTAAAAGTGCAAGCCATGTCCGACGCCTCGAAAGAAGACCTGACCGCCAGCCAGACCGATACCGGTGCTGCTGCCCCGGCCGGCAATGGCGAACTGGCCAAGGATCCACTGTCGCCGGAAATCGACTTCGATGCATTCGCCGCGATCGACCTGCGTGTCGCACTGATCGTCAAGGCCGAACACGTGGAAGGCGCCGACAAGCTGCTGCGCCTGACACTGGATATCGGTGACGAGCAACGTAACGTGTTCTCGGGCATCAAGAGCGCCTACCCGGATCCCACCAAGCTCGACGGTCGCCTGACCATGATGATCGCCAACCTCAAGCCACGGAAAATGAAGTTCGGTATTTCCGAAGGCATGGTGATGGCGGCCGGCCCTGGCGGCGAAGAGATTTACCTGTTGAGCCCGGACAGCGGCGCCAAGCCGGGTCAGCGCATCAAGTAAGCGACAGCAATAAAATCGATCCCACCGACGTGCCCCGCATGCCGGTGGGATTTTTCATATCTGGGCGGATACTGCCTAACCTTAAGAGACACCTGCCCGTTTCGCCGACAGAACCATGACTGAACTCATGCTTACGCTTATCAGTGCTGCGCTGCTCAACAACTTCGTGTTGCACTGGCCGCTGGGCGCCGATCCGCTGTTGGCGGGCAGTCGTCGTCAGGTGCACGCGCTGGGATTGGCGACGCTGTGCCTGACGCTGGTCGTCGCTGTAGTCGGTTACGTGATCTGGCACTGGTTGCTGGTGCCGTTTCACCTTGAAGCCCTGCGCCTGTTGGTGTTTCTGCCGTTGAGCGTTTTGTTGATTGCGCCACTGCTGAAACTGTTGACGCGCTGGCTGCCGAATCTGCCCTTCGAAGGTTTATGGCCACTGTTACTTGGCAACGCAGGTGTACTCGGGGTCGCATTGATCAATACACTGAACGATCAAGGTCTGCTGCAGGCAACCGCCCTGAGTCTCGGTGCCGGGTTCGGCTTCTGGCTGGTGCTTGGCCTGTTTACCGACTTGCGCGAGCGCACGGCCGACAATGATATTCCCCTGCCCTTTCGCGGCCTGCCGATCGACCTGATCGGTGCCGGACTGATCGCGGTGATTTTTCTCGGATTCAGTGGACTGATCAAAACATGAGTCTGATTCAACGCATCGATGCCCTCTTGCCGCAAACCCAATGCGGCAAGTGCGGCCATCCTGGATGCAAGCCATACGCCGAAGGCCTCGCTGAGGGCGAGGCGATCAACAAGTGTCCGCCCGGTGGTGATGAAACCATCGCGGCATTGGCCGAGCTGTTGAAAGTGCCGGTACTGGAACTGGACATCAGCCGTGGCTCGGCACCGCCGCAGGTCGCCTATATCCGCGAAGCCGAATGCATCGGCTGCACCAAGTGCATCCAGGCCTGCCCGATTGATGCCATCGTCGGTGCCGCCAAGTTGATGCATACCGTGCTGATTGACGAATGCACCGGTTGCGATCTGTGTGTCGCGCCGTGCCCGGTCGACTGCATCGAAATGCATCCACTGCAGCCGGGCACATTGCCCGTGGTCGGCGGTCTGGCACTCAGTCTCGAAGAACACCGTGCACGCGCCGCCAAGCGCGATCATGCACGTCTGCGCTTCGAGCAACGCAATGCCCGTTTGCAACGAGAAGAACAACAGAAACAGGCTGAGCGAGAGGCACGGGCCAAACGTGCGGCGCAACCCGAAGTCAACACGCTTGATCCAGTGCAGGCTGCGCTGGAACGTGTGCGTGCACAGAAGACCGCCAGCGCGGACGCCGCTCTGAAGAAAGCCAGGATCGATGTCGCAATGAGCCGCGCGCAATTGCATAAGTCGCTGAAAGCCTTCGGCCATCCACCGACGTTCGATCAGCAATCGCAATTGATCGTGTTGCAGCAACAGTTCGAAGCCGCCGAACAGGCGCTGGCAAAACTCGAAAGCGGCACACCGGCAACTCCCGCCGTGACAGTGGCCACTGCGTCGGACGCCGATCTGAAACGTGCAAAAATCCAAGTGGCCATGCGCCGTGCCGAACTGAAGAAAGCGCAAACCGCCGAGGCTTTGCCGGAGCAAATCGCAGCTCTGGAGCAAGCGCTGCGCGACGCCGAGCGTCAGGTGCAAGCACATGCAGCCCCTTGAAACGCCGGATGATCGTCTGCAACAGGCGATGAAGCTGGTGTTGCTCGCGGTACTGCCGGGGCTGCTCGTGCAGTTCTGGTTGTACGGTTGGGGCGTACTGATCAACCTGATCCTCTGCATGACGAGCGCACTCATCGTCGAAGCCGGCGTCGCACGACTGCGCCGGCAACCGTTACACCCCTCACTGAGCGACGGCAGCGCAATGGTCAGTGCGGCATTACTGGCTGCCGCCCTGCCGGCTTATTGCCCTTGGTGGCTGACGACGACAGCGATTGCCTCGGGCTTGTTGTTCGGCAAGCACTTGTACGGGGGCATTGGCAAAAACCCGTTCAACCCGGCAATGCTTGGTTTCGCTTTGGTGATGGTGACGTTCCCGCAACCGATGACCCTCTGGCCCGCGCACGGCATGGATCTGCTCGCCGCCGTGCAGCAGGTATTCAATCCGGCTCAGGCGCCGGATGCGTGGGTGCAGGCCACAGCTCTGGACAGTCTGCGCATCAACAAGAGCCTGACAATGGATGAGTTGTTTGCCAGCAATCCAGCGTTCGGTCGCTTCGGCGGCCGCGGTGTGGAATGGATAAACCTGGCTTTCCTCACCGGCGGGCTGTTCTTGCTGCAACGGCGGGTCATCGCCTGGCACGCGCCGGTCGGCATGCTCGCGAGCCTGTTCGTCGTCAGCATGTTGTGCTGGAACGGCTCGGGATCGGACTCACATGGCTCGCCACTGTTCCACCTGCTGAGCGGTGCGACCATGCTGGGTGCTTTCTTCATCATTACCGAACCGGTCTCAGGTGCAAAAAGCGCCCCCGCCCGCCTGCTGTTTGGTATCGGCGTCGGCTTGCTGACTTATCTGATTCGCACGTGGGGTGGCTACCCGGACGGGCTCGCGTTCGCGGTGCTGCTGATGAATCTTGGCGTGCCGGCACTGGAACGTTTCGCCGCCAGGCGACAGACGCAGGTGACCCCATGAACCGCACAGCGAATGTCGTCATCGTGCTAGTCCTGACGATCAGCGGTGTTGGTGTGACGTATCTGGTACAACGCGCCAATGCACCGCAGATTGCCGCCGAGCTGCGCCGGCTCGACAATCGCAAACTGCTCGACGTGCTCCCAGCCGAAAGCTACGACAATCAACCGCTGGAACAGCCGTTGCCGCTGGTCGATGTCGCTTTGCCCCGTAGCCGTCTGCTCGGCGCTTATCGCGCAACCAAGGCCGGACAACCGGTGGCGCTGGTGCTGCGCAGTGAAACCGAGGGTTACGCCGGCACCCTCCAATTGCTGATCGCCGTTGATACCCGCGGCAAGCTGATTGGCGTGAAAACCCTCAGGCAAAACGAAACACCGGCACTCGGCGGACATCTTGGCGACTGGCCAAATACTTGGCTTCAGGCGTTTGCCGGCAAGTCACGCAAAGAACCCACCGATAACGGCTGGGCACTGAAAAAGGATCAGGGCCAATTCGACCAGATGGCGGGGGCCACCATTACCTCTCGCGCGGCGCTCAATGCCATCCACGATGCATTACGCTATTTCGATGAGCATCGGGTAGCCATGCTGGGGAGTGGTACATGAACACATCGGTGAAGCTGTCGAACTCAATGGTGCTGGTGCTGCTGCTCGGCACCAGCAGCTCGCTCGCCGAAGCTTCAGGCATGCTGTTTATGTCGGTGATGGTGGTGGGCGTGTATGGCGTCTGCATGTCGTTGCTGCGCCCGCGCCTGATGCCCTTGAGCACGTTATTGACCAGTGTGGTACTCGCCGCCACCCTCACCGCTTGCGCCGAGATATTCGCGCAACGCTGGTCTGTGCAATGGCATCAGGCTCTCAGTCTGTATACCGGGATGATCGCTCTGCAGTGCGTGGTACTGGAACATAACGGCTTCTTTCGCCATTCACTGGCCCAGCGCCTCAAACTCGGCATTCAGTTCGGCGGGCTGATGGTGCTACTGGCGGTGTTGCGTGAGCTCATCGGTCAGGGCAGCCTTGGCCGGGACCTGTCCGAACACTGGCGAGAGTGGGTGTTGTTTCACTCAGGCCTGCACTGGCTGACGCTGGTTCCCGGCGCACTGATTTTACTGGGGCTGCTGCTCGCAGCACATCAGGCGTGGACGCGCCCGAACTCTATATCGAAGGAAACGCATCGCCCATGAATGCCGCAAAACGTCTTGAGATTTTTCGCAGACTGCACGAAGACAATCCCGAGCCGAAAACCGAACTGGCGTACTCCTCGCCGTTCGAATTGTTGATCGCTGTAATTCTTTCGGCGCAGTCGACCGACGTCGGTGTCAACAAAGCCACGGCCAGGCTTTTCCCGGTAGCCAATACGCCAGCGGCGATTCATGCCTTGGGTGTCGAGGGGCTGTCCGAATACATCAAGACCATTGGCTTGTACAACAGCAAGGCGAAAAACGTTATCGATACCTGCCGCTTGCTGGTAGAACGCCACGACAGCCAGGTTCCGCAAACGCGTGAAGAGCTCGAAGCCCTGCCAGGTGTCGGGCGTAAAACAGCGAATGTGGTCCTCAATACCGCTTTCCGCCAGCTGACCATGGCAGTCGACACGCACATCTTCCGCGTCAGCAATCGCACCGGAATTGCACCCGGCAAGAATGTGGTCGAAGTGGAAAAGAAATTGATGAAATTTGTGCCCAAGGATTACCTGCTCGACTCCCACCACTGGCTGATTTTACATGGGCGTTACGTATGCCTGGCACGCAAACCCCGCTGCGGCAGCTGCCGGATCGAGGACTTGTGCGAGTACAAGGAAAAAACTTCAGACGATTGAGTAACTATTAGGTTTTTGTATCTGTCGATTGAAAAAATCTTTTTTACCAGTCGTTGTATTGTCGATATAAGGAGCGCCAAAGGCAGTCTTAGCCGGGAGTTAACCTGATGAGTACCGATAAAGAGCAATTGGACGTTGAAGACGATTTTACTGCCGCTGAGACCGATGACGCAGAACCCGTGGTCGAGGTCGCAAAAACCAACCTCAGCAAACGCCGCACCATCGACAATCTGCTAGAGGAGCGCCGGTTGCAAAAACAATTGGCTGATTACGATTTTGATCTCTGATATCTGAAGCCTCCCGAAACGGAGGCTTTTTTCTGTCCGCTGCACGCTGATGCTGATCGGTCGCTGAAAATACACTCAGACAAGTCCATTACGTTGTGCCAATTCGATCAAATCAACCAGAGAACGGGCATTGAGCTTCAACAGTAATCGAGTCTTGTAAGTACTGACTGTCTTGTTGCTGAGAAACATGCCATCGGCAATTTCCTTGTTGGTCTTGCCTCGAGCCAACTGCTGCAACACCATCATTTCGCGCCCGGAAAGACGATCGACCATATCGGCTTCGCTGGCATTTCCCAGGCTGGTGCGCACCGTGTGTAACGCCTGATTGGGAAAGTAGCTGTAACCGGAAAGCACCGCTTTGATGGCGCTGAGCAATTCGGTCAGATCCTGTTGTTTGCAAACATAGCCTGCAGCACCAGACTGCATGCAACGCATTGAAAAGTGCCCTGGCGCCTGGGAAGTCAACACCAGGACTTTCATCGGCATCGCAGTCGACGCCAGACGCGCAATAACCTCCAGACCATCAAGCTTGGGTATTCCAATATCCAGTATGACAATGTCCGGCATTTGTTCGCGCGCAAGTTGCAGAGCATCTACGCCATTATCCGTCTCTGCAATAACTTCGTAGCCATGACGCTCCATCAGCATGCGCACAGCAAGACGAATGACGGGGTGATCATCCACGATCAGCACTTTATTCATGGGCAAGTCCAGTTTCGCTGTTCGAATTTTTAGAGCCGGCACAATAGCCTAGTCACTTGCGACATGGCACAAGAGAGTTCCATTGCAAGCACAGCGAAAGACATCCCCTACAGCAAATAAAGACTTTTCCTACAAGAATTCCAAACTCCGCAGATCAAGTGTCACTCGGGCGCGGTTTACGACCCGTGTCAACCCGTTAAAACGCCTGCCAGACAAGCCCTCAGGGGAGCGCCGCACGAGCATGCGCTGATACCCGAATGATTGAAGAACCTTGCATGGCGCTAGCAACAACCCGAAACTCTAACTCTGAAAAAAACCAACACACCTGTTCTTTTAAAAAAACAAATCAAAATCTTTCACCACGACAACATAAACAACTGAAACAAGATACTTCTATCCAACGCCATAGTTTTAATATAAAAATACACACCCACTAAAAACAAACCATAAGTACGGACAACTAAATTTCATGAGTGCCAAATATGCTGAAATTCAAAAAGAAAATTGCCAACCCAATGACAGTAATCGTTGTATTTGCTTTCATATCCGAGTCCTCCGCGGCCGTATCACTGCCATTCCTTGGTGATCAGGAACGCGAGATGTACATATGGTTCCTTATGAGCTTTCCTTTTTACTTGTTACTGCTATTTTTCATTACATTAAACTTCAACTATCGATCTCTTTATGCGCCTTCCGACTTCGACAAGGACGACAGTTTTTTAAAGCTGTCTGCCGATATCAAAGATACCGAAAGCGGATTGCGCAACAGTTCGACGAAAAAAGCTCCATCGCCTGAAAAAGCCAAGGAGACTTCCTCCAGTAACGGAGTACCTGCAAGAGAAGCGAACCTGCACCCGTCCGGTCCCCCGCCAGAACCTGGTGTCGCCGACACCGCGTGTTCATGGATCGAACATAACGTTCAATGGCCCAAACCGCTGGGAACCCTGCGAGCGATCGACGTGCGTCAGATGAACAATCGAATGGACTTTGACACCTTGCTGGAAAGCTTCTCTCGCCCTGGCAAACATTCGAAAATCATCGTATTACTGACTGATCCGGCGTCTGAGGTTCTGCTTATGCAGATCATGGCGGAGCTTCTGCGGCATGCAAAAAAACGCGTTGGAGCGACCCATGTGATTGCCTATAACGTATGTACGCACGCCAGCACGATTCTGAAAGGCGCATGAAACCCATGCAGCCTTTTGTAGTGGGTAAAAAAAGGCGGCTTTGTCATAACGACAAGCCGCCTTTTTTATTGCGTGTCTGAAGGGCTCAGAACAGCTTGCGGCCTTTGTTGGCAGCAATGCGCATGCGCAGCGCGTTGAGCTTGATGAAGCCCGCCGCGTCGGCCTGGTTGTAAGCACCGCCGTCTTCTTCGAAGGTCGCGATGTTGGAATCGAACAGCGAATCGTCGGACTTGCGGCCAGTGACGATCACGTTGCCTTTGTACAGTTTCAGGCGCACAACACCGTTCACGTTGACCTGCGAAGCGTCGATCATCTGCTGCAGCATCAGACGCTCCGGGCTCCACCAGTAACCGGTGTAGATCAGGCTGGCGTATTTCGGCATCAGTTCGTCTTTGAGGTGAGCGACTTCGCGGTCCAGGGTGATCGATTCGATGGCGCGGTGAGCGCGCAGCATGATGGTGCCACCCGGGGTTTCGTAGCAGCCACGGGACTTCATGCCGACGTAACGGTTTTCGACGATGTCGAGACGGCCGATACCGTGAGCACCACCGATCTTGTTCAGCGTCGCCAGCACGGTAGCCGGGGTCATTTCGACGCCGTCCAGTGCAACGATATCGCCGTTACGGTAAGTCAGTTCCAGGTATTGCGCTTTGTCAGGAGCGTTCTCCGGGGAGACGGTCCATTTCCACATGTCTTCTTCGTGCTCGGTCCAGGTATCTTCCAGCACGCCACCTTCATAGGAGATGTGCAGCAGGTTGGCGTCCATCGAGTACGGGGATTTCTTTTTGCCGTGACGCTCGATCGGGATCGCGTGCTTCTCGGCGTAGTCCATCAGCTTCTCGCGGGACAGCAGGTCCCACTCACGCCAGGGTGCAATGACTTTTACGCCTGGCTTGAGTGCGTAGGCACCCAGTTCGAAACGCACCTGGTCGTTGCCCTTGCCGGTGGCGCCGTGGGAAATGGCGTCAGCGCCGGTTTCGTTGGCGATTTCGATCAGACGTTTGGCGATCAGCGGACGTGCGATGGAAGTACCCAGCAGGTACTCGCCTTCGTAAACGGTGTTGGCGCGGAACATCGGGAATACGAAATCACGCACGAATTCTTCGCGCAGATCGTCGATGTAGATTTCTTTGACGCCCATGGCCTGAGCCTTGGCGCGGGCCGGCTCGACCTCTTCGCCTTGACCGAGATCAGCGGTGAAGGTCACCACTTCACAGTTATAAGTATCCTGCAGCCACTTGAGGATCACCGAAGTGTCCAGGCCGCCGGAATACGCCAGAACGACCTTGTTTACGTCCGCCATGCCATCACTCCACGGGGTTCTACGGAAAGCCGAGGAGTCTACCGCCCAAACGCGATAATTTACAGAGGCGCGACAGCTTAAGACGACAAAGCGACAGAATCTGTCGAGAGCGCGACGATGACCGGCGGGTCAGGAAGTCGCTGCAGTGCTGGCTGGCGTACTCGCTTGCGGTGCCGGAGCCGCTGTCGGCGCCACACGTGCCAGTTTGACATTGACCCGACGGTTCTTCGCGCGATTGGCCGCATTGGTGTTCGGCACAATCGGATATTGCTCGCCGTGGAACCGCACGGTGATCTGCGATTCCTGAATGCCATTGGCCTTGAAGAAGTCGACGACAGCCAGCGCCCGGCGGCGCGACAGTTCCCGATTGGTCAGGCGATTACCGCTGTTGTCCGAGTGGCCGTCGAGCTCGATGTGATTGACCGTCGGATCGGCCTTCATGAACTCGAGCATCACTTGCAACTTGGCTTTGGCGGCGGAATCCAGGTCAACGCCTTCGCCAGGGAAGCCGATTTGCGACTGCTTGATCTGGTCGAAATTCTGCGGCAACAACTTCGCCACACAGGTTTGATAGTCGTTGAACGCCTTGTTGAACTTGACTGGCAACAAACGCACTTCCGAAACCCGTCCGTCGCCAGACGCACGCCGCACCACCGGGCTGCGACCGTCGAGCAGGCCACTGATCAAGCCGCCGGCCTGGGATTGCGAGCTGTTGAACAGCACATTGCCGCTGCCGATTCTGACGCTGCCCAAGTTGATATCGCCGCGCCCCGGCTGCCAGGGCGCCGCCGCTGCCAGCAGCGTCGCCGAGCCGCCGCCGAGCATCGCGTTGTAGGCGTTCAGACGAAATATCGCCTGCTCGCCGGCCTTGCGCACGAACTCACCCGAGCCGAAATCAGTGATCGGCTGGGTCAGACGACATTCGAACTTGTCGCCGGCGACCGTCCACTCAATGTTCTCCAGACGGGTCTGGTACGTGAGCGCCATCGCGGGGAGGCTGGCAAACACACTGAGCAAGGCTAAATAACGCTGGCGCACGGGAGGCTCCATTGGCTTCTGAAACACAAAGACCGATTCACACTATGTTTACGGCATACCTACGGGATATCGGAAGGTTCCCGCAAAACTTGATAGCGAGTGCCTGCAAGAGTCTTTTCCGGTAGCATTCGCCTCAGTTTGACCCGCCTGGAATCCCCTCATGTCCGACCGCCTGACCCTGCTGCGTCCCGACGACTGGCACATTCATCTTCGCGATGGTGCCGTGTTGACCAATACCGTTGCCGATGTTGCGCGCACCTTTGGTCGCGCCATCATCATGCCCAACCTGGTACCTCCGGTGCGCAACGCCACTGAAGCCGATGGCTATCGCCAGCGGATTCTCGCTGCCCGCCCGGCCGGCAGTCGCTTTGAGCCGCTGATGGTGCTGTACCTCACCGACCGCACCCAGCCCGGAGAAATTCGTGAGGCCAAGGCCAGCGGTTTCGTGTACGCCGCCAAGCTGTACCCGGCCGGCGCGACCACCAACTCCGACTCCGGCGTGACCAGCATCGACAAGATTCTGCCGGCGATCGAAGCCATGGCCGAAGTCGGCATGCCGCTGCTGATCCACGGTGAAGTCACTCGCGGCGACGTCGATGTGTTCGACCGCGAAAAGATTTTCATCGATGAGCACATGCGCCGAGTAGTCGAACGTTTCCCGACGCTGAAAGTGGTGTTCGAACACATCACCACCGGCGACGCCGTGCAGTTCGTCAACGAGGCTTCGGCCAACGTTGGCGCGACCATCACCGCGCATCACCTGCTCTATAACCGCAACCACATGCTGGTGGGCGGGATTCGGCCGCACTTCTACTGCCTGCCGATCCTCAAGCGCAATACGCACCAGGAAGCCCTGCTCGACGCTGCCACCAGTGGCAGCGCGAAGTTCTTCCTTGGCACTGACTCGGCGCCGCACGCTCAGCACGCCAAGGAAGCCGCTTGTGGCTGTGCCGGCTGCTACACCGCGTACGCCGCCATCGAGATGTACGCCGAAGCCTTTGAGCAGCGCAATGCGCTGGATAAGCTCGAAGCCTTCGCCAGCCTCAACGGCCCGCGTTTCTATGGCCTGCCGGCGAACACCGATCGCATTACTTTGGTTCGTGAAGAATGGACTGCCCCGACCAGCCTGCCATTCGGCGAGCTGACCGTTATCCCGCTGCGCGCCGGTGAAAAACTGCGCTGGCGCCTGCTGGAGGAACACGCGTGAGTGAAGACCATTTCGACGACGAACTGGACGGTCAAAGTGGCGGCGGCGGTTCCCGCCACCCGATGGCAGCACGCTTTCGCGGCTACCTGCCGGTTGTCGTCGACGTAGAAACCGGCGGTTTCAACTCGGCCACCGATGCGTTGCTGGAGATTGCTGCGACCACCATCGCCATGGATGAAAAGGGTTTTGTTTACCCCGATCACACCTATTTCTTCCGTGTTGAGCCGTTCGAAGGCGCCAACATCGAAGCGGCGGCGCTGGAGTTCACCGGGATCAAACTCGATCACCCGCTGCGCATGGCGGTCAGCGAAGAAACCGCGCTGACCGACATCTTCCGAGGCATCCGCAAGGCGTTGAAGGCCAACGGTTGCAAGCGGGCGATCCTGGTCGGTCATAACAGCAGCTTCGACCTCGGCTTCCTGAACGCTGCGGTCGCGCGACTGGACATGAAGCGCAACCCGTTCCACCCGTTCTCCAGCTTCGACACCGCGACGCTGGCCGGTCTGGCGTACGGTCAAACCGTACTGGCGAAAGCCTGTCAGGCCGCCGACATCGATTTCGACGGCCGTGAGGCGCACTCGGCGCGTTACGACACCGAGAAAACCGCTGAGCTGTTCTGCGGCATCGTCAACCGCTGGAAACAGATGGGCGGCTGGGAAGACTTCGACGACTGATCCTCGTTGAGTCAATCCCGCGCATAAAAAAACCGGCCACAGGGGCCGGTTTTTTTGTACCTCGACGTTGCGCCTTACAGGGCAGCAGCGTTCTCGGTCAGGTAAGCCGCAACGCCTTCTGGCGAAGCGTTCATGCCTTTGTCGCCTTTTTTCCAGTTGGCAGGGCAGACTTCGCCGTGCTCTTCGTGGAATTGCAGAGCGTCGACCAGACGGATCAGCTCTTCCATGTTACGGCCCAGTGGCAGGTCGTTGATGATCTGCGAGCGGACAACGCCTTTGTCGTCGATCAGGAACGCGCCACGGAAAGCCACGCCGCCTTCGGATTCAACGTCGTAAGCCTTGGCGATGTCGTGCTTCATGTCGGCAGCCATGGTGTATTTCACCTGACCGATGCCGCCATTGTTCACTGGGGTGTTGCGCCATGCGTTGTGAGTGAAGTGCGAGTCGATCGACACAGCGATCACTTCAACGTTGCGCGCCTTGAAGTCAGCCATGCGGTTGTCCAGAGCGATCAGCTCGGACGGGCAGACGAAGGTGAAGTCCAGTGGGTAGAAGAACACCAGGCCGTATTTGCCTTTGATGGCCGAGGACAGGGTGAAGCTGTCAACGATCTCGCCATTGCCGAGTACGGCCGGGACGGTGAAGTCAGGGGCTTGTTTGCCTACGAGTACGCTCATTGATATCTCCTGGTGTAAAAACTTGAAGTTCAGGGTCCGGGCCAGCCTGCCACCCTCAGGCGACAGCCCTGTGACACGAACCCCCTTCGCAAGGGCCGACCATCATACACTGCGAATTTGGCCTGTCCTTAACGGTTTTTTGCAGTCTGCCGATCACAAGGCTGCATTTACGGGGCCAGGCAGATCGCCAGTAATCACCGTTCGTCAGTCACGCGCCAATCTGGTAAAAAGGCCTCGCAAAGCACTTTGACAATCATTCTCGTTATTATTAAGATCCATCGCAATTGAGTCACAACCAGCGACGGTTCTCACTTATGTATGTTTGTCTCTGCACTGGCGTCACCGACGGACAGATCCGCGAAGCGATCTATGAAGGTTGCTGCAGCTATAAAGAAGTCCGCCAGGCCACCGGCGTCGCCAGCCAATGCGGCAAATGTGCCTGCCTCGCCAAGGAAGTGGTTCGCGAAACCCTGACCAAGCTGCAAACCGCTCAGGCTGCGATCCCCTATCCGGTAGAATTTACTGCTGCGTAATAACACCCCATTTCAAAGAACCGGACTTATGTCCGGTTTTTTTATGCCCGAAAATCAATTGCTTACGCTCTAGACGCGGAACACAAACATTCTTATTCCGATTAATTTTCATTTATTATTCAATAACTTAGGTTTGACACTTATAAATACGAGGCTCAAACTCTGCTGTATATACAGCGAATACAGGGCAGGACTCCGATCATGAAAGGCGACATTACAGTCATCCAGCATCTCAACAAGATCCTTGCCAATGAGCTGGTCGCGATCAATCAGTACTTCCTGCATGCACGCATGTATGAAGATTGGGGTCTGAACAAGCTCGGCAAGCACGAATACAAAGAATCCATCGACGAGATGAAGCACGCGGACAAGCTGATCAAGCGCATCCTGTTCCTCGAAGGCCTGCCCAACGTACAGGACCTGGGCAAGCTGCACATCGGCGAGCACACCAAGGAAATGCTGGAGTGCGATCTGCGTATCGAGAAGACCGGCCACGCCGACCTGAAGACCGCGATCGCGCATTGCGAAACCGTTGGCGACTTCGGCAGCCGTGAACTGCTCGAAGACATTCTCGAATCCGAAGAAGAACATATCGACTGGCTGGAAACCCAACTGGGCCTGATCGATAAAGTCGGTCTTGAGAACTATCTGCAATCGCAGATGGGCGAAGAGTAGGAGCTGCCGCAGGCTGCGATCTTTTCAGATTGCACCGGCAACTTGCAGTAACTTTTCGAACGCACTAAAAAGCCCCGCCCTCTTTCAAGGTGCGGGGCTTTTTATTGGCTGAAGATCAAAAGATCGCAGCCTCGTTTCACTCGACAGCTCCTACAGGAGCAGGAGGTGTCGCGCGAAACCCGGCCTTATCAGGCTTCGGACTTGTTCGCCGCAGCCGCTTCAACAGCCGACTTGATGGTGCTTTGCAGCGAACCGTCTGCAGCCATCTCGGTCATGATGTCGCTACCGCCGACCAGCTCACCGCCGACCCACAGTTGCGGGAAAGTCGGCCAGTTGGCGTACTTTGGCAGGTTGGCGCGGATTTCCGGGTTCTGCAGGATGTCCACGTACGCAAACTTTTCGCCACACGCCATCACAGCCTGCGCAGCTTTCGCGGAGAAGCCACACTGCGGGGCATTCGGCGAGCCTTTCATGTAAAGCAGAATGGTGTTGTTGGCAATCTGCTCTTTAATCGTTTCGATGATATCCATGGAGCACCTCGGCTGAACTTTCCGACTCATGGGTCGGCACGGTGGCGCATTGTAACGGAATCCCGAGCGCCATGCTCGGTCTCCCCGACAGACATGCTCACGCTGCCGCTACAGTGACCGGCACGCCGTTCAACGCCGCGTTGCCCGACAACTCGTCGAGCTGACATTCATCGGTCAGGTCATTGGCGCTCGAACCTGGCTGGCCGCTGGCAATCGCCATTTGCACGCCCGGGCGTGAATGGCCCCAACCGTGCGGCAGGCTGACCACGCCTTTCATCATGTCGAGACTGCCCAGCACCTCCACTTCAATCTGCCCGACCCGTGAACTCACACGCACCAGTTGTCCATCGTTGAGTCCACGGCTGGCCAGATCGTCCGGATGCATCAGCAACTGATGGCGTGGCTTGCCCTTCACCAGGCGGTGATAGTTGTGCATCCATGAGTTGTTGCTGCGCACATGACGACGACCAATCATCAACAGCTCATCGGCCGCCGGTGCTTGCAGCGCGGCAAAACGCGCGAGGTCGGCAAGGATCTCTGGCGGAGCAGCCTGCACACGCTGGTTCGGCGTTTTCAGGCGCGGTGCCAGGTTCGCTTTCAACGCGCCGAGGTCGATTCCGTGAGGATGATCAAACAATGTCGCCAACGAGAGTTGCTGCTCGGACGCGTCACCGTACCTCCCCATGCGCAACCCCATATCGATCATCTTCGCCGGCGGCATCGTTGGTTTCAGTTCTTTACCGGTCTTCTCGGCAAAGGCCTTGGCCAGGCCAACAAAAATCTCCCAGTCGTGCAGCGCGCCTTCGGGCTTGGCGAGGATCGCGCGATTGAAGCGGGTGACGTTGCGCACCGCGAACAGGTTGAACGTGGTGTCGTAGTGATCGTTCTCCAGTGCCGAGGTCGACGGCAGGATCAGGTCGGCATAACGCGTGGTTTCATTGATGTACAGGTCAATGCTGACCATGAAGTCGAGGCCGTCCAGCGCGCGTTCCAGTTGCCGCCCGTTCGGTGTCGACAACACCGGATTGCCGGCCACAGTGATCAGCGCCCGGATCTGGCCCTCGCCTGCGGTGAGCATCTCTTCGGCCAGCGCCGAGACCGGCAGTTCGCCGCCGTACTCAGGACGCCCGGAAACACGACTCTGCCACTTGTTGAAATGCCCACCCGAGGTCGACGCCACCAGATCCACGGCAGGTTCAGTGCACAATGCCCCTCCAACACGGTCAAGGTTGCCGGTGACCAGATTGATCAACTGCACCACCCAATGACACAGCGTGCCAAAGGCCTGGGTCGAAACACCCATCCGGCCATAGCAAACCGCACTCGGCGCGGCAGCAAAATCCCGCGCCAGTTGACGGATCTGCTCAGCGGACACCGCACACAGCGGACTCATGGCCTCGGCGGTGAAGGTCTCCACCGCAGCGCGCACCTCGTCCAGCCCGTCGACCGGCAAATGACTGTCGCGGGTCAGGCCTTCGCCAAACAGTGTATTGAGCACACCGAACAACAACGCGGCATCGCCACCCGGGCGCACGAACAAATGCTGATCGGCCATCGCCGCAGTCTCGCTGCGCCGAGGGTCGACCACCACGACTTTACCACCGCGCGCCTGGATCGCTTTTAAACGTTTCTCAACATCTGGCACGGTCATGATGCTGCCGTTGGACGCCAACGGATTACCGCCGAGGATCAACATGAAATCGGTGTGATCAATGTCCGGAATCGGCAGCAGCAGGCCGTGTCCGTACATCAGATAACTGCTCAGGTGATGCGGCAACTGATCGACCGAAGTCGCCGAGAAGCGATTGCGCGTCTTCAGCAAACCGAGGAAATAATTGCTGTGCGTCATCAACCCGTAATTGTGCACGCTCGGGTTGCCCTGATAGACCGCCACGGCGTTCTGCCCGTGACGCTCCTGAATTGCCGCCAGTTTTCCAGCCACCAGCGCAAACGCCTCGTCCCATTCGATCGGCAGCCATTCGCTGCCAACGCGGCGCATCGGCTGGCGCAGGCGATCGGGATCGTTCTGGATATCCTGCAGCGCCACCGCTTTGGGGCAGATGTGCCCGCGACTGAAGGTATCAAGCGCATCGCCCTTGATCGAGGAGATCGCGACATTGCCCTCGGATTCGGTGGTCTCGATGGTCAGGCCGCAAATGGCTTCACACAGGTGGCAGGCACGGTGGTGGAGAGTCTTGGTCATGGCCAGTCTCTGTCTTGTTCTGGGCGGGCGATCACGCCCGCGGGAACAAAACTATGGCCCCGGCGCAGGTCTGGCGCCAGCGACGTTCGTCTTGTGAATCGAGGCCTATCAGGTGGGCCGATAGGCCGGCACGATCAGTTCGATGGCAACTGCGGCGGTGCTGCCAGCTGGATTTCCTGAATGGTTTCGATCTGCTCGTGGGCGACGTGCACGCCGGTGAGTTCGCCGATCAACCGCCAATGCTCGTCGAGCCCGGCGCTGATGGTGGCCATGCGGTCAATCATGTGGCGCCCGGCAGTCTTCACCACTTCGTCTTCGCTGCGCAGCAACTCAAAAGACATTGAAGTGACTGACGCGGTGAGATGGGTCAGAGAGCGAGCCGTATGGCCCAGCAATTCCATTAACAGTTTTTCTTTCGATTCCATGCGGAGGCTTCCTGCGTCGCTCGAAAGGTATTTATAACCCAGCACTTTGCTTTAGCAAATGTTTCACACCGGCCATCCGACCAAGCGAATCCGTAACCGTGCAGTCTTGAACCGACCTGAGTAACGCCATCCCCGCTACGCCTGATTGCCAAGCCCCGCGAGGCCAGTGTACAAAGGGGCTCGCTGCTGTCCTCATGGCGGCTCTAAATGCGCACTGCAACATTCAGTACGCTTCTCTGTTCGCGCAAAAACGTAGCCTATTGGAAAAACGCGACATTTAGTGTCAATATCGCGCCTCCCCCTATTTCGTCGCCCCGTGCGGCTTACGCCGCAGGTCTCGCCCGTTGTTCCGTTAAACAAGGCTTTGAGCATCTGCGGTTTGTAGCAAAAAGGTAGTCAATGATGAGCGCAAGGCACTTTCTCTCCCTGATGGATTGCACGCCCGAAGAGCTGGTCAGCGTGATCCGTCGAGGCGTTGAGCTCAAGGACCTGCGTAACCGCGGCGTACTGTTCGAGCCTCTGAAAAACCGCGTGCTGGGCATGATCTTCGAAAAATCCTCGACCCGTACCCGGATTTCGTTCGAAGCAGGCATGATCCAGCTCGGCGGCCAGGCGATCTTCCTCTCGCCGCGCGACACTCAACTGGGCCGTGGCGAGCCGATCGGCGATTGCGCCATCGTCATGTCGAGCATGCTCGATGCAGTGATGATCCGTACCTTTGCCCACAGTACTCTGACCGAATTTGCCGCCAACTCGCGCGTACCGGTGATCAACGGCCTGTCCGATGACCTGCACCCGTGTCAGCTACTGGCCGACATGCAGACCTTCCTTGAACACCGTGGCTCGATCCAGGGCAAAACCGTGGCCTGGATCGGCGACGGCAACAACATGTGCAACAGCTATATAGAAGCGGCGATCCAGTTCGACTTCCAGCTGCGCGTTGCCTGCCCGCAAGGCTATGAGCCGAATCCCGAGTTCGTGGCCAAGGCTGGCGATCGCGTGAGAATCGTTCGCGACCCGCAAGATGCCGTGCGCGGTGCGCATCTGGTGAGCACCGATGTCTGGACTTCGATGGGTCAGGAAGAGGAAACTGCCAAGCGCCTCAAGCTGTTCGCCCCGTTCCAGGTCAACCGTGCCCTGCTCGACCTCGCTGCCGAGGACGTGCTGTTCATGCACTGCTTGCCTGCGCACCGTGGCGAAGAAATCAGCCTCGACCTGCTTGATGACCCGCGCTCCGTCGCCTGGGATCAGGCAGAAAACCGTCTCCACGCACAGAAGGCCCTGCTCGAGTTCCTCGTTGAACCGGCATATCACCACGCATGAGCCATGAATTACTGCTGAACCTGCGCAACCTCGCTTGCGGCTATCAAGATCAACGTGTGGTGCAGAACCTCAATCTGCACCTCAACGCCGGTGACATCGGCTGCCTGCTCGGCTCGTCCGGCTGCGGCAAGACCACCACCCTGCGCGCCATCGCCGGTTTCGAACCGGTGCACGAGGGTGAAATCACCCTTGGCGGCGAAACCATTTCCAGCGCGGGTTTCACCCTCGCCCCGGAGAAACGCCGGATCGGCATGGTGTTCCAGGACTATGCGCTGTTCCCGCATCTGAGCGTCGCGGACAACATCGCCTTCGGCATTCGCAAGCACCCGAACAAGGCGCGCGTCACCGAAGAGCTGCTGGAACTGGTCAACCTGAAGAACCTCGGCAAGCGCTTCCCCCACGAGTTGTCCGGCGGCCAGCAACAGCGCGTCGCCCTCGCCCGCGCGTTGGCACCGGAGCCGCAACTGCTGCTGCTCGACGAACCCTTCTCCAACCTCGATGGCGAGTTGCGCCGCAAACTCAGTCATGAGGTACGCGACATTCTCAAGGCACGTGGCACCAGCGCGATTCTGGTGACCCACGACCAGGAAGAAGCCTTTGCCGTCAGCGATCACGTTGGCGTGTTCAAGGAAGGTCGGCTGGAGCAGTGGGACACGCCGTACAACCTCTATCACGAACCGGCAACGCCGTTTGTGGCGAGTTTTATCGGTCAGGGCTACTTCATTCGCGGCCAGCTCGGCAGCCCGGAATCGGTGCAGACGGAACTCGGCGTGCTGCGCGGCAACCGGGCGTACGGGTGGCCGATTGGCGGCGCGGTGGACGTGTTGCTGCGCCCGGATGACATTATTTATGCGCCGGACAGCGCGTTGAAAGCGCGCATTGTCGGCAAGACGTTCCTCGGAGCTTCAACGTTATATCGCCTGCAATTGCCGACCGGTGCACAGCTGGAATCGATTTTCCCCAGCCATGCCGATCATCAGGTTGGTGCGCAAGTGGGGATTCGTGTTGCCGCTGAACATCTGGTGTTGTTCCAGGCTTGCGGCAGCACTGCTGCGCAAATTCCGGCGGCGGAAAACGGCGTCCGCCGCTACAGCACCACGCTTTAAAGATCAAAAGATCGCAGTCTTCGGCAGCTCCTGCATTGATCCCTGCAGGAGCTGCCGAAGGCTGCGATCTTTTAGCTTTTAACCCAGGATCAGGGTGCCGCTGGCAACCAGCGTTGCATTGCCGCCGATTTTTACCCGCTCGCCTTCCAGCCGGCAGAACAACTCGCCACCCCGCGCCGAACGCTGGCACGCCGTCAGGCTCGATTTGCCCAGACGCTTGGACCAATACGGAATCAGACTGCAGTGCGTCGACCCGGTCACCGGATCCTCATTGATGCCAATTGCCGGCGCGAAATAGCGCGAGACGAAGTCATGCTGATTGCCCCGCGCCGTGACGATCGCGCCCAGCCACGGCAGCTTCGCCAGCGCGACCATGTCCGGTTTGCAATCGAGCACGGCCTGCTCCGACTCCAGCACCACAAACAGTTCGTTGGAACCGAGCACATCAACCGCTTCAACTCCCAGCGCGCGCTCGACATCCAGGGTCACGCCAATCTCTGACGGCACGATCGACGGAAAGTCCAGCCATAAGCGGCCCTCTTCACGATTGACACTCAACGGCCCGGACTTACTGGTGAAGTCGATACGCTCGGCCGCTTCCTGGTAGATATCGAACAACACATGAGCGCTGGCCAGCGTGGCATGCCCGCACAACGGCACTTCAGTGGTCGGAGTAAACCAGCGGATATGCCAGGCTTGGCCTTCACGCACGAGAAACGCGGTTTCCGCCAGATTGTGTTCGGCAGCGATCTTCTGCATCAGCTCATCCGCGAGCCACGCATCCAGCCGATACACCATTGCTGGATTGCCACTGAATGGCCGATCACTGAAAGCGTCGACCTGATGAAACTCAAGCTGCATAACCTTCTCCCTAAGTCAGTCGGCAGAGCATGCAGCGCGAGACGGATCAGCGCCAGTGACAGAACCGGCCAATTTTCTTCATACAGCGCAGCCCCCTCTCAGGCACGTCCGATATCGGCGAATTTGGCCTGAGTGTGTTCCGCGAGAGTCGCAGGGGGCAACTCGACCTCCAGCCCGCGCCGACCGGCACTGACATAAATAGTCGCAAAACCCTGAGCCGAGTTATCAATGAAGGTGCGCAGACGCTTTTTCTGCCCCAGCGGGCTGATACCACCCAACAAATAACCGGTAGAGCGCTGAGCCGCCGCCGGGTCAGCCATTTCGACTTTCTTCACCCCAGCGGCGTGGGCCAGACCCTTGAGGTCGAGACTTCCGACGACCGGCACCACCGCCACCAGCAGCTCACCTTTTTCGCTGGCCGCCAGCAGAGTCTTAAACACCTGCGCCGGCTCAAGTGCCAGTTTTTCCGCAGCCTCCAGCCCATATGAAGCGGCTTTTGGATCATGTTCGTAACTGTGCACGCGATGTTCGGCACGAACTTTTTTCAACAAGTCCAACGCAGGGGTCATGGCAGCTCCAGGCTCGGCAGTGACAGAAAAATCTTCTGCCGGATTCTAGGCGATCAGCTCCTAAAAGGCTCTATCCCAAGCCACGAATGCCGGGGCTTGCAGACATTCCGAGCACTCCATGGAACGCCGCCGACACAGGATCATTCATCCAGCGAATAGTTACATTGTGACTGATGGTTCACTTTCGACCTTTGACAGGTTTGTTTCTTGTCTATATTTTTTCGAATCTGAATAATGTAAGAATTATCATCATTGCAGCACCCAGCAGTAAACCGGGAACCGAATGGGGATTCCAACCCGGTGAAAATCGCGCCCTGCCCTGACGGCAATGCGCCAGACAACAACAAAAACCGAGGTTTTCAATGACGACTGCTTTACAGCAACCAACGCTCTCGAGCCAATGCATGGCCGAGTTTCTGGGCACTGCACTCCTGATCTTTTTCGGCACCGGTTGTGTCGCCGCGCTCAAGGTCGCGGGCGCCAGCTTCGGCCTGTGGGAAATCAGCATCATCTGGGGCGTCGGCGTCAGCATGGCGATCTACCTCACCGCGGGCGTTTCCGGCGCGCACCTGAACCCGGCCGTGAGCATTGCACTGGCAATCTTCGCCGACTTCGAAAAGCGCAAACTGCCCTTCTATATCCTCTCGCAAATCGCTGGCGCGTTCTGCGGTGCGCTGTTGGTTTACACGCTTTACAGCAATCTGTTCTTCGATTACGAACAAACTCACCAAATGGTTCGCGGTTCGGCCGCCAGCCTTGAATTGGCCTCGGTATTCTCGACGTTCCCGAACCCGGTGCTGTCCACTGCTCAGGCTTTTCTGGTCGAGATGATCATCACCGCGATCCTGATGGGCGTGATTATGTCGCTGACCGACGACAACAACGGCCTGCCGAAAGGCCCGCTGGCGCCACTGCTGATCGGTTTGCTGATCGCTGTGATCGGCAGTTCGATGGGCCCGCTGACCGGTTTCGCGATGAACCCGGCGCGTGACTTCGGTCCGAAACTGATGACTTTCTTCACTGGCTGGGGTGAAATTTCCTTTACTGGCGGCCGTGATATTCCGTACTTCCTGATTCCGATTTTTGCACCGATTGTCGGTGCCTGCCTCGGCGCAGCCGGGTATCGCGGGCTCATCGCCCGTCACCTGACCGGCGCCACACCTGCTACAAAGGATGCAGAACCGGCCATTGACGGCAAACCAAGAACCTCTTGAAACAGTCGGCGCAGGCTCCTGCCCAATAGAGCCTGCGCCACGGCCCACTCTCCCTTATTTCGTCCAAGGCAATCGACATGACCGACATTCAGAATAAGAACTACATCATTGCCCTCGATCAGGGTACGACCAGCTCGCGCGCGATCATTTTCGACCGTGATGCGAACGTGGTCTGCACCGCGCAGCGCGAGTTCGCTCAGCATTATCCGCAGGCCGGTTGGGTCGAACATGATCCGATGGAAATTTTTGCAACCCAGAGCGCGGTGATGGTTGAAGCGCTGGCGCAGGCCGGCCTGCATCACGACCAGGTCGCCGCCATCGGCATCACCAACCAGCGCGAAACCACAGTGGTCTGGGACAAGACCACCGGTCGCCCGGTGTACAACGCCATCGTCTGGCAGTGCCGCCGCAGCACCGAGATCTGCCAGCAACTCAAGCGTGATGGTCACGAAGAGTACATCCGCGACAACACCGGCCTGGTCACCGACCCGTACTTCTCCGGCACCAAACTGAAGTGGATCCTCGACAACGTCGAAGGCAGCCGCGAGCGTGCACGCAACGGCGAATTGCTGTTCGGCACCGTCGATAGCTGGCTGATCTGGAAATTCACCGGCGGCAAAGTACACGTCACCGACTACACCAACGCCTCGCGTACCATGCTCTTCAACATTCACTCGCTGGAGTGGGATTCGAAGATGCTCGAGATCCTCGACATTCCGCGCGAGATGCTCCCGGAAGTGAAGGCGTCTTCGGAAATCTACGGCCGCACCAAGAGCGGCATCGCCATCGGCGGTATTGCCGGTGACCAGCAAGCGGCGCTGTTCGGTCAGATGTGCGTGGAACCAGGCCAAGCGAAAAACACCTACGGTACCGGCTGCTTCCTGCTGATGAACACCGGTGACAAAGCGGTGAAATCCCAGCACGGCATGCTCACCACCATCGCTTGCGGCCCGCGTGGCGAAGTCGCTTACGCGCTGGAAGGCGCAGTGTTCAATGGCGGTTCGACCGTGCAGTGGCTGCGTGATGAACTGAAGATCATCAACGACGCCCACGACACCGAATACTTCGCCAATAAAGTGAAGGACAGCAACGGCGTGTACCTGGTGCCGGCGTTCACAGGTTTAGGCGCTCCGTACTGGGACCCGTATGCCCGTGGCGCGCTGTTTGGTCTGACTCGCGGTGTGCGCGTTGACCACATCATCCGCGCTGCGCTGGAATCGATTGCCTACCAGACCCGCGACGTGCTCGACGCCATGCAACAGGACTCCGGCGAACGCCTCAAAGCCCTGCGCGTGGACGGCGGAGCGGTGGCGAACAACTTCCTCATGCAGTTCCAGGCCGACATTCTCGGTACGCAGGTCGAGCGTCCGCAAATGCGTGAAACCACGGCACTCGGCGCGGCGTATCTGGCCGGTCTGGCGTGCGGTTTCTGGGGCAGCCTGGAAGAACTGCGCGGCAAAGCAGTAATCGAGCGCGAGTTCGAACCGAGCCTGGACGAAGTGGAGAAAGAGAAGCTGTACAAAGGCTGGAAAAAAGCCGTCAGCCGCACCCGTGACTGGGCGCGTGAAGACGCTGAATAAGCCAGTCTGAGGACGGACTAAAGCTGGAAACTGGTCGGGAGGAGATTCCTGCGGCATCATGGGCAAATTTTGCACGGCAGCCCAAAGGAAGCCCCATGAATCTGCCTCCCCGTCAGCAGCAAATCCTCGAGCTGGTCCGCGAACGCGGCTATGTGAGCATCGAGGAAATGGCCACGCTGTTCGTTGTTACCCCGCAAACCATCCGCCGCGACATCAATCAGCTCGCGGAAGCCAATCTGCTGCGCCGTTACCATGGCGGCGCTGCCTATGATTCCAGCGTTGAAAACACCGCTTATGCAATGCGCGCCGACCAGATGCGCGATGAAAAACAACGCATCGGCGAAGCCATCGCCGCGCAGATTCCCGATCACGCCTCGTTGTTCATCAACATTGGCACGACCACCGAATCGATTGCCCGCGCCCTGCTCAATCACAATCACCTGAAAATCATCACCAATAACCTGCACGTGGCGTCGATGCTCAGTGCCAAGGATGATTTCGATGTGTTGCTGACCGGCGGCAATGTGCGTCGTGATGGCGGTGTTGTCGGTCAGGCCAGCGTGGATTTCATCAATCAGTTCAAAGTTGATTTCGCCCTGGTCGGGATCAGCGGCATTGATGAAGACGGCAGCCTGCTGGATTTCGATTATCAGGAAGTACGGGTTTCCCAGGCGATCATTGCCAATGCACGGCAGGTGATTCTGGCGGCGGACTCGAGCAAGTTCGGGCGTAACGCGATGATTCGCCTGGGGCCGATCAGCCTGATCGATTGCCTGGTGACCGATCAGCAGCCGGTGCCGGCGTTGGCGCAGTTGTTGAGTCAGCACAAGATTCGGTTGGAAGTCGTTTAACCCCCCCCCAAGATCAAAAGATCGTCCGATCGCGGCCCGAGCCTTCGACAGCTCCTACAGGTTACGTGAACCCATGTAGGAGCTGCCGAAGGCTCGGGCCGCGATCGGACGATCTTTTCGCTTTCAATGTTCGTATTTTTTCCTTTCCCTGCCCTTCGATGAGTTTTTTCAATCGAACGTGACTGGCTGCGCGCGTCTTTATGGGCTACCATTTTCGCAAATGAACATTAATGTTCGATTTCCAATATAGAAAATCAAAAGAACCCGAGGCCAGCCGATGTCCACCTCTACCTTGCGTACGCCCCCAATCTCCGAGATCTACGACGTCGCCGTTATCGGCGGCGGGATCAATGGCGTGGGGATCGCAGCGGATGCCGCCGGTCGCGGACTTTCGGTGTTCCTTTGCGAAAAGGACGACCTCGCCAGCCACACTTCGTCGGCCAGCAGCAAGCTGATCCACGGTGGTCTGCGCTACCTCGAACATTACGAATTCCGTCTGGTGCGTGAAGCGCTGGCCGAGCGCGAAGTGCTGCTGGCCAAGGCCCCGCATATCGTCAAACCGATGCGCTTCGTACTGCCGCACCGTCCGCACCTGCGCCCGGCGTGGATGATCCGCGCGGGCCTGTTCCTCTATGACAACCTCGGCAAGCGCGAAAAACTGCCTGGTTCGAAAAGCCTCAAGTTCGGCGCCGACAGCGCACTGAAAAGTGAAATCAAGAAAGGCTTCGAATACTCCGACTGCTGGGTCGACGACGCCCGCCTCGTGGTACTCAACGCCATGGCCGCCCGCGAAAAAGGCGCCCACGTGCACACCCAGACTCGCTGCGTCAGCGCCCGCCGTGCCAAGGGCCTGTGGCACCTGAACCTGGAACGTGCCGACGGCAGCCTGTTTTCGATCACCGCCAAAGCGCTGGTGAACGCCGCCGGCCCGTGGGTCGCCAAGTTCATTCGTGACGACCTGAAGATGGAATCGCCGTACGGCATCCGCCTGATCCAGGGCAGCCACATCATCGTGCCGAAACTGTACGAAGGTGATCACGCGCACATCCTGCAAAACGAAGATCAGCGCATCGTCTTCACCATTCCGTACCTAAACAACCACTTCACCCTGATCGGCACCACCGACCGTGAGTACACCGGTGACCCTGCGAAAGTGGCAATCACCGACGGCGAAACCGATTACCTGCTGAAAGTGGTCAACGCCCACTTCAAGAAGCAAATCAGCCGCGACGACATCCAGCACAGCTACTCAGGCGTACGTCCGCTGTGCAACGACGAGTCCGATAACCCGTCGGCGGTCACCCGCGATTACACCCTGGCCTTGTCGGGCAACAGCGAAGAAGCGCCACTGCTGTCGGTGTTCGGCGGCAAGCTGACCACCTACCGCAAACTCGCCGAGTCGGCGATGGCGCAACTGATGCCGTTCTTCACCCAGATGCGCCCGAGCTGGACCGCCACGGCCACCTTGCCCGGCGGTGAAGACATGACCACGCCACAAGCCTTGAGCGCGCTGATTCGCGACAAGTTTGACTTCGTGCCGACCGAGATATCCCGTCGCTGGGCTACCACCTACGGCAGCCGCACCTGGCGCATGCTCGAAGGCGTGGAAAGCCTCGCGGACATGGGCGAGCACATTGGCGGTGGGCTCTACACCCGTGAAGTCGATTACCTGTGCAGCGAAGAGTGGGCGACCACGGCGCATGACATTCTGTGGCGTCGCAGCAAACTCGGTCTGTTCACCACTCCGGCGGAGCAGGAGAAGCTTGCGGCGTATCTGGGTAAAGTTGAGCAGAACCGTAGCAAGATTGAAGCGGCGTGATTTGAACATTGGTTAAACAAAAAGCCCCTGAATCGTAAGGTTCAGGGGTTTTTTTGTTTGCCTGACACACCGCTACCCCTGTAGGAGTGAGCCTGCTCGCGATGGCGGTGTGTCAATCAACATACCTGGCGCCTGACACACCGCTATCGCGAGCAGGCTCACTCCTACAAAACCTCGTTCGGTTTTCCGAACGAGACTCCCCGGTCAATTCGGTAAACCGGATCACTCCCCACAAAAAAATCCGCCACAAAACTTTAATATCCTTATAAATCATAACTTTAAGCATTCGAGACTGGTCTGGCACGACTCATGCTCTACACTCTCTCGACGAATGCCTGTTGTGCCAACACTTCAGGAGCCGTCAGGCATTCGAAGCACAAAAGGGCCGACGAACTGGCTCCATAAAAAAAACAATTCGAGGAAAATTTGATGCGCATCGTTCCCCATATCCTGGGCGCAGCCATTGCGGCCGCTCTGATCAGCACGCCAGTTTTCGCCGCCGAACTCACCGGCACCCTGAAGAAAATCAACGATTCGGGCACCATCACGCTCGCTCACCGCGACAGCTCCATTCCGTTTTCCTACATTGCCGATGCTTCCGGCAAGCCAGTGGGCTACTCCCACGACATTCAAGTGGCCATCGTTGAAGCCCTGAAAAAAGACCTGAACAAGCCCGATCTGCAGGTCAAATACAACCTGGTGACCTCGCAAACCCGTATCCCGCTGATCCAGAACGGCACCGCGGACATCGAGTGTGGCTCGACCACCAACAACGCCGAACGCGCCCAGCAAGTCGACTTTACCGTCAACATCTTCGAAATCGGCACCCGTCTGCTGGTCAAGAAAGACAAGGAAGGCAAGCCGTCCTACGCTGACTTCGCTGACCTGAAAGGCAAAAACGTCGTGACCACCGCGGGCACCACGTCCGAGCGCATCATCAAAGCGATGAACGCCGATAAGCAGATGGGCATGAACATCATCTCCGCCAAAGACCACGGCGAATCCTTCAACATGCTGGAAAGCGGCCGCGCCGTTGCCTTCATGATGGACGACGCCCTGCTGGCCGGCGAAGAAGCCAAGGCCAAGAAGCCGGCTGACTGGATCATCACCGGTACGCCGCAGTCGTTCGAAGCCTACGCATGCATGGTTCGCAAAGATGACCCGGCCTTCAAGAAAGCTGTCGATGACGCCATCGTTGCGCTGTACAAGTCCGGCGAGATCAACAAGATCTACAGCAAGTGGTTCGAGAGCCCGATTCCACCAAAAGGCCTGAACCTGAACTTCCCGATGAGCGACAAGGTAAAAGATCTGATCGCCAACCCGAGCGACAAGCCGGCGCCTGACGTAAAAATCTGATTCCTGACTAACCTTATTGCCTGAGGGAGCCACTCTCCCTCAGGCGTCTGTTACTACCTGCGGGCTGTACTGTGGAACACTCGACCTGGCGGTTTTCGAGCCGATCGCGTGTGCCTGACGTTCAACGTCAGGCGGGAAAGGATCTTCCCCAAGCGGGTGCTTGTACATCGATCGATCTCGAGGGGAGCCCCTAATGAATTACAACTGGGACTGGGGCGTGTTCTTCAAGTCCACCGGCGTCGGCAGCGAGACCTATCTCGACTGGTACGTCTCCGGTTTGGGCTGGACCATTGCCATTGCCATCGTGGCATGGATCATCGCCTTGCTGCTGGGCTCCATTCTGGGGGTCATGCGCACGGTGCCAAACCGTATCGTATCGGGCATCGCGACCTGCTACGTGGAACTGTTTCGCAACGTGCCGCTGCTGGTTCAGCTGTTCATCTGGTACTTCCTGGTACCCGACCTGCTGCCGCAGAACCTGCAGGACTGGTACAAACAGGATCTCAACCCGACCACCTCGGCTTACCTGAGCGTTGTCGTGTGCCTGGGCCTGTTCACCGCTGCCCGTGTCTGCGAGCAAGTGCGTACCGGTATTCAGGCGCTGCCACGCGGCCAGGAATCCGCCGCTCGCGCCATGGGTTTCAAGCTGCCGCAGATCTACTGGAACGTGCTGCTGCCTCAGGCCTACCGCATCATCATTCCGCCGCTTACCTCGGAATTCCTCAACGTCTTCAAGAACTCCTCCGTGGCGTCCCTGATCGGCCTGATGGAACTGCTCGCGCAAACCAAACAGACCGCCGAATTCTCGGCCAACCTGTTTGAAGCCTTCACCCTGGCCACGCTGATCTACTTCACCCTGAACATGAGCCTGATGCTGCTGATGCGCATGGTCGAGAAGAAAGTTGCGGTGCCCGGCCTGATCTCCGTGGGGGGTAAATAATGGACTTCGATTTCAGCGGCATCATCCCCGCTATCCCGGGCCTGTGGAACGGCATGGTCATGACCTTGCAGTTGATGGTCATGGGCGTGGTCGGCGGCATCGTACTAGGGACGATCCTCGCGCTGATGCGCCTGTCGTCGAGCAAACTGCTGTCGCGCGTGGCCGGCGCTTATGTGAACTACTTCCGCTCGATCCCGCTGCTGCTGGTGATCACCTGGTTCTACCTGGCGGTGCCGTTCGTGCTGCGCTGGATCACCGGTGAAGACACGCCGATCGGTGCGTTCACCTCCTGCGTCGTGGCGTTCATGATGTTCGAAGCCGCGTACTTCTGCGAAATTGTCCGGGCCGGTGTGCAGTCGATCCCCAAAGGCCAGATGGCCGCAGCACAAGCGATGGGCATGACCTATGGCCAGACCATGCGTCTGATCATCCTGCCCCAGGCGTTCCGCAAGATGACCCCGTTGCTGCTGCAACAGTCGATCATCCTGTTCCAGGACACCTCGCTGGTCTACACCGTGGGCCTGGTGGACTTCCTCAACTCCGCCCGCTCCAGCGGCGACATCATCGGTCGTTCCAACGAGTTCCTGATCTTCGCCGGTGTCGTCTACTTCATCATCAGCTTTTCCGCCTCGCTGCTGGTCAAGCGTCTGCAAAAAAGGTTTGCCGTATGATCTCTATCAAGAACATCAACAAGTGGTATGGCGACTTCCAGGTGCTGACTGATTGCAGCACCGAGGTCAAAAAAGGCGAAGTGATCGTGGTCTGCGGCCCGTCGGGTTCCGGCAAATCGACCCTGATCAAATGCGTCAACGCGCTGGAGCCGTTCCAGAAAGGCGACATCGTCGTCGACGGCACCTCGATTGCCGATTCGAAAACCAACCTGCCGAAACTGCGTTCGCGCGTCGGCATGGTGTTCCAGCATTTCGAACTGTTCCCGCACCTGACCATCACCGAAAACCTGACCATCGCGCAGATCAAGGTGTTGGGCCGCAGCAAGGAAGAGGCGACCAAGAAAGGTCTGCAACTGCTCGAACGCGTTGGCCTGTCGGCGCACGCCCACAAGCACCCGGGGCAACTGTCCGGTGGCCAGCAACAGCGTGTGGCGATTGCCCGCGCGCTGGCGATGGACCCGATCGTCATGCTGTTCGACGAACCGACCTCGGCGCTCGACCCGGAAATGGTCAACGAAGTGCTCGACGTGATGGTGCAACTGGCCCACGAAGGCATGACCATGATGTGCGTGACCCACGAAATGGGCTTCGCCCGTAAAGTAGCGGACCGGGTGATCTTCATGGACGCCGGCAAGATCATCGAGGACTGCCCGAAAGAGGAATTCTTCGGCGACATCAGCGCCCGCTCCGAACGCGCGCAACACTTCCTCGAGAAAATCCTGCAGCACTAAAAGCAACACCGCCTCCCCTTGTAGGAGCTGCCGCAGGCTGCGATCTTTTGATCTTTAGAAACAAAGTCAAAAGATCGCAGCCTGCGGCAGCTCCTACAGGGGATTGGTGAAGTTTGTTGTGGTGGTTGACCCAAGGCATCTGTGATGAAATGCGACCCCAATCTCTATCGCGCAGCGCCGCCATCACTTGCCGTGAAGCCCCGTCTGATTCGTCATCTGTTCCTGCCGCCACTGATCATCGCCCTGATGATCGGCCTGGGTTTCATCGGCTTCTGGACCAGTGAACATTTCGGCATCCGCAGCCTCGGCGAGAACGGCCAGCGTCAACTGGAACTGCACGCCCGCGCGGTCGAAAGCGAGATCAGCAAATACACCTACCTGCCCAGCCTGCTGGAACTCGAAACCAGTGTTTCGCAGCTGCTGGCCGACCCGACCCCGGAGTACCGGGAAACGGTCAACGCTTACCTCGAAGGCCTGAACCGGCGCAGCCGCAGTCGGGCCATCTACGTGATGGACACCACCGGCCGCGTCATGGCCACCAGCAACTGGCGCGATGTCGACAGCTACCTCGGCGAAGACCTGTCCTTTCGCGCCTATTTCCAGAAAGCCGTACGCGGCGAACCCGGGCGTTTCTACGGCATCGGCAGCACCAACGGTGAACCCGGTTACTACCTCGCCCATGGCCTCGAAGAACACGGCAAGATCATCGGCGTCGCCGTGGTCAAAGTGCGCCTTGAGGCCATGGAAGAACGCTGGCAGCGGGCGCGTCTGGAAGCGTTTGTCAGCGATGAAAACGGCATCATCATTCTCTCCAGCGATCCGGCCCGGCGCCTGAAAGCGGTTATTCCCCTGAGTGAAGCCACCAAGGAAAAACTCGCCCGCAGCCTGCAGTATTACTGGTTCCCGCTCAACGAACTGCAACCGCTGGCTCGCGAAACCCTGTCCGAAGGCGTGGAGAAACTCACTTTCCCGGCCAACAGTGAAGTGCAGTCAGGCGAGGACGACATCAGCTATCTGGCGCAAACCCGACCGCTGAGTGACACGCCGTGGAATTTCACCCTGCTCACGCCCCTTCAGGATCTGCGTCGCGAAGCGATCAACCAAGGCATTCTCGTCGCTGTAGCGTTTGCCTTGGTCGCCTTCCTGCTGATCGCCTGGAACGAGCGGCGCAAGGTCATCGCCACCCGCCTCGCCGCCCGCGAAGCCCTGCAGGAAGCCAACAATCAGCTGGAGCGTCGGATTACCGAACGCACCACCGACCTGCGCGCCAGCAACGAGCGGTTGAAGAGCCAGATCCGCGAACGCCGCCAGGCCGAGGAGACCTTGCGCCGCGCGCAGGATGAGTTGGTGCAGGCCGGCAAACTCGCGGCCATCGGCCAGATGTCGACCAGCATTGCCCACGAACTGAATCAGCCGCTGGCGGCGATGCGCACGCTCTCCGGCAACACCGTACGCTTCCTCGAACGCGGTCAGCTCGATGTCGCCAGCACCAACCTGAACACCATCAACGACCTGATCGACCGCATGGGCCGCATCACCGCCAGCCTGCGTTCGTTCGCCCGACGCGGCGACAATCAGGGTCAGGCCAGCCTCGGCAAAGCGGTCGATGCCGCCTTGCAAGTGCTCGGTGCCCGGGTGGAAACCTCGGCGCTGAACGTGCATCGGCAGTTCATCGACGTGCAAGTGCAGATCGACCAGACCCGCCTCGAACAGATTCTGGTCAACCTGATCGGCAATGCCCTCGACGCCATGCAGGCGCAACCACAACCCGAACTGTGGCTCGACGGCGAGGAGTTCAACGGCAAGTAGCGCCTGCGGGTTCGCGACACCGGCCCCGGCAGCGATGCCGAAGCGCGCAAGCATCTGTTCGAGCCATTCTTCACCACCAAGCCTGGCGAACAGGGCCTGGGCCTGGGCCTGACCCTTTCCGCCAGCCTCGCGGCCGCCACCGGCGGACACCTGGGTGTTGACCCCCCGGCCCGCGGTGGCACCGCCTTCGTCCTCAGTTTACCGTTGGTAAGCCCTACACCGGCCGAGCCAATATGAACCCCGAACTCAGTGTACTGATCGTCGAAGACGACCCCCATGTGCTGCTCGGCTGCCAGCAAGCGCTGACCCTCGAAGACATTCCCTGCGTCGGTGTCGGCAGCGCCGAGGAAGCGCTGGAGAAGGTCGGCGAAAACTTGGCCGGCATCGTCACCAGCGACCCCCGCCTGCGGGGCATGGAGGGCCGGGAACTGCTGACCCGCCTCAAGCAGCGCGATCGCAGCCTGCCGGTGGTGTTGATCCCCGGCCACGGCGACATTTCCATGGCCGTCGGCGCGATGCAGAAAGGCGCCTATGACTTCATGGAAAAACCGTTCTCGCCGGAGCGTCTGGTGGATGTCGCGCGACGAGCGCTGGAGCAGCGCAGCCTCGCCCGCGAAGTGTCGTCGCTGCGCCGACAACTGGCCGAACGTGACTCCCTTGAAGGCCGGATCATCGGTCGCTCACCGGCGATGCAGAACCTGCGCGAACTGATCGCCAACGTTGCCGACACCTCGGCCAACGTGTTGATCGAAGGCGAGACCGGCACCGGCAAAGAACTGGTCGCCCGTTGCCTGCACGATTTCAGTCGTCGCCACAGCAAACAGTTCGTCGCGCTGAACTGCGGCGGTCTGCCGGAGAACCTCTTTGAAAGCGAGATCTTCGGTCATGAGGCCAACGCATTCACCGGCGCGGGCAAACGGCGGATCGGCAAGATCGAACACGCTGACGGCGGCACACTGTTCCTCGACGAAGTGGAAAGCATGCCGCTGCCGTTGCAGATCAAACTGCTGCGGGTGTTGCAGGAACGCACCCTCGAACGCCTCGGCTCGAACCAGAGTGTGGCGGTGGATTGCCGGGTGATCGCGGCGACCAAATCCGACCTCGACGCATCGAGCAAGGCCGGCGCATTCCGCAGCGACTTGTACTATCGCCTCAACGTGGTGACGCTGGAGTTGCCGCCCCTGCGCGAGCGCCGCGAAGACATCCTGCAATTGTTCGAACACTTCACCCAGCAATCGGCGCTGCGCTTTGATCGTGCGCTGCCAGAACTGGATAACCAGACCCTGTCGAATTTGATGAGCCACGACTGGCCGGGCAACGTGCGTGAACTGCGCAACGTCGCCGAACGCTTTGCTCTCGGCTTGCCGGCCTTCAAGAAGTCCGGCGCCAGCAGCGGCGGACAGGGCCTGGCCTTCGCCGAAGCGGTGGAAGCTTTCGAACGCAACCTGCTCAGCGATGCCTTGCAACGCAGCGGCGGCAACCTGACGCAGGCCAGCCTTGAGCTGGGCATGGCCAAGACCACGCTGTTCGACAAAGTGAAAAAGTACGGCCTGAGCCATTAAGCGAGAACGACGTGGACCTGATTTTCAAAGCCCTGTTGGGCGCAGCGGTGGTGGTGATCCTGGCGGCATTGTCGAAGACCAGAAACTACTACATCGCCGGGCTGGTGCCGCTGTTTCCGACGTTTGCGCTGATCGCGCATTACATCGTCGGCAAGGGGCGCTCGATCGACGATCTGAAGACCACGATCGTGTTCGGCATGTGGTCGATCATTCCGTATTTTGTGTATCTGGCGACGTTGTATGTGATGGTTGATCGATTGCGGCTTGAAGCGTCACTGGCCGTGGCGGCGGTGGCATGGTTGATGGCCGCCACTGTTTTGGTGACCGTTTGGGTTCGGCTACACAGCTGACCCTCACCCCAGCCCTCTCCCGGAGGGAGAGGGGGCCGACCGAGGTGTCGTTCAAGTTACATCGACCTGAAAAACCGAGTCGATTATGGATTCAGCGAAGCACGCTCAGGTCGGCGTATCACTCTTGCATCCCCCATTCAGTCCCCTCTCCCTCACAGAAAGAGGCCGACCGCTGACATCGACCTGAAAGATTCCGTCGATTATGGATTCGGTACAGCACGCTCAGGTCGGCGTATCACTCCTGCATCCCCATTCAGTCCCCTCTCCCTCCGGGAGAGGGCTAGGGTAAGGGGCTTTTGCTCTTCAGTTGACGGTACCGCCCTTAGAGTCGGCCATGATCTGCCGGATCGCCCCGACAAACGTCTCCACTGGCTGCCCGCCCGTCACCGCGTACTGACCGTTGAACACCACTGTCGGCACCGAACTCACCCCGCGCTGCAGCCACAGCTGCTCTTCCTCGCGCACCTCATCGGCAAACTCGTCCGACGCCAGAACTGCCTCGGCCCGCTGGCGATCCAGCCCGACACTTTCAGCGATCTGCACCAGTTGCAGATGTTCCGACGGATTGCCGCCATCACTGAAATAGGCTTTGAACAACGCCTCTTTCAGCGGCAATTGCAGACCTTCAAGCCCCGCCCAATGCAGCAAGCGGTGTGCATCGAAGGTGTTGTAGATGCGGCTGTTGCCATCGGTGCGGAAGGCAAACCCAAGCTCGGCCCCCCGGGCGCGGATCGCTTCGCGGTTCTTCTGCGACTGCTCAGGTGTCGAGCCGTATTTCTCTTGAATATGTTCGGCAATGTTCTGCCCGTCGACGCCCATTTTCGGATTCAGCTCGAACGGCTGGAAACGGATCTCGGCCTGCACTTCGTTGCGCAGGATTTCCAGTGCCTGTAACAGGCCATACAAACCAACGACGCACCACGGGCAAGAGACGTCGCTGACAAAATCGATTTTCAAGGCAGAACTCATCACTCACCTCGCGGGGGAAAATCGTGCGGGAAAGTTTGCACGATACACCTGCCCCGGATTTTGTGGCGTACCCTTCGCGAGCAAGCTCGCTCCCACAGGGGAACGCATTCCAAATGTGGGAGCGAGCCTGCTCGCGAAGGGGCAACTACCAACACCAAAAATCCCTCGGTTACAGCAAATTCCCGCCCACCACCGGCTCAATCTGCGCCCAGTGCGATGTGTCTTCCCGATGCGCCTGCAAGTACGGCAGCACCGCCGCCAGCAACGGCTCCTTGAACGCCTCCTGAAAACGATGCGCCAGCCCCGGAATCAGCTTCAACTGACTGCCGCGAATATGCGCCGCCAGATGCACGCCATGCATCACCGGCAGCAATGGATCCGCCGTGCCATGCACCACCAGCGTCGGCAGCCGCAACTGATTGAGCAGCGCCACCCGGCTCGGTTCGGCGAGGATCGCCATGATCTGCCGCTTCACGCCCTCAGGATTGAACGCGCGGTCGTAGGACGCCGCCGCCTGTTGCAGCAATGTTTGCCGATCGTCACTGACCGCCGGGCTACCCAGTGCTGCCAACAAATCAGCCTGCTGCTCCAGCGCTGCCTGCCGATTCGGTGCGCCGCGTCGCGACAGCAATTGCACCAGCGCCGCGCTCGGTGCCGGCAACCCCTCGGCTCCGGATGTAGTCATGATGAGCGTCAGACTCTCGACTCGCTGCGGCGCCATCGCGGCCATGTGCTGGGCGATCATCCCGCCCATGCTGGCACCCAGCACATGAAACTGCTCGACGTGCAGCGCATCCATCAAACCCAACGCATCGTCGGCCATGTCGGTCAGGCTGTAGGGCGCCGCCACCGGCAAACCGAGTTTGTAGCGCAGCACTTCAAACGTCAGGTTGGCCTCGGCCGGTGCCTGGCGCCAGGTCGACAGACCGACATCGCGGTTGTCGTAGCGGATCACCCGAAAGCCTTGCTGACACAGAGCCGCCACGACTTCATCCGGCCAGTGGATCAACTGCCCGCCAAGGCCCATTACCAATAGCAACGCCGGATCCGATGCACGGCCGATGCTCTGGTAGGCCAGGCTCACTTGCGCCAGGTCGACCCGTTCGGTCGGTACATTGACATCGCAACGCGAAGCCGCCATCGACGGCAGGCCGAACATCAGCGCGGCCAACAGGAAAAATAAACGCATGAAAAACACCGAAACGCAGAACCCCAGTAGAGCGCGAGTCTGATGAAGTTTGTTCAAGCGCGCTGCCACAGTTGCGTGACAGTTTGATGAAGTTTGCCGAATGGTCATGCACGCATGCTCACGACAGCCCCGCGTGACCTCGACACCTCCTGAAACGATCGCGGCAAAAAGCGATAACTATGTACCGCAGATGCCAGTGACGGCTCGCCTCTAATGGCATGAAGACCGGGATAAGCCGGCCTTCATGTTTTCTGGAGCCTGTCGCATGTCCGATACCCCTTCTACGGCCGACTTCGGCCTGGACCAGCCTCTACGGTCGAACCTCGATCAAAACCTTTACCTGAGCGCTGGCGCACGTCTGCGCGACTGTCACCGCCAGTGGCTGGACCTCATGGCCCGGTTTCCGACCGGCAGCGACCGCGACTGGAGCCTGCGTGCAACCGGCACACCACTGTCGCGCCGGGATCAGGCCCTGCGCATCTACCGTCAGCACTTCGAGGCGGCCAGCCAGATCGCCTGTGCAGAAGGGATGATCAGCATCGGACAGTTGCAGACATTGTCGGCGGCCGTAGATCCTTCAACAGCGGTCACACCCGAGGTGCATATCGCGCAGCTTCAGCTCAAACGTGCCGATGACAGCCACGTCTCGTTGCCGGGTGCATTGCTATTGCGCATTGGCAACGATTCGCCCGGCTGTCATCTGTTGTATCTGCCTTCATACTCGCCAGCCTTGAGTCTCTTCAGGCAACACGCCGATCTGCACCGCTGGCTGATCGGACATTGCCAGAAACACAGCCCGCCGCCGCAGCTGAAAGCACCGACAGTGGTGGAAGTCGCGCTCGATCACGACCCACTCGGGAGTAACCTTGAAGCACTTTTCAACCTGCCAGCCGATGCGCGCCTTTCACCCGCATCGCCCGACTTGTCGAGCCTGATCGCCGAACCACCCTTGCCAACTCCCGATGAAGCAGAGCCTGTCGACGACCCGACCCTGTTCGGTCTGCTGAACCCCGACATTCCTTTCAGCCAGCGCAGCCAAGCTTTGGCCCTTGAGCAGAAAGCCCTCGAACAGTTGCTGGGCGATGCCGTGGCAGCCAGCCTGAACACCCCGTTACGGCAGAAACTGACGCAACAGTTCGACGCCTTGAGCGAGGCGCAAAACGCCAGCCATAACGCGGCGTCAGCGTTGCTCGACCACCGCGCGCCACTGAAAATGCTTGAGCTGCGCCACGCCACCAATGCCCATTACCACGTCCTGCATCAGGCCCGGTTACGCGGGTTGCGTGCAGAAGTCGAACTGCAACTGACGCTCAATCAGCTCTCCGTCGATGAACACCGGCGGATCATTGCCTTGCTCGAGGCACCCGAGCGTCCGCTGCTCCATCAGGAAACAGTATTTGCCCGTGTGACTTTGGCGGCAGCGGCAGATGACCAACCGATGGTAGAGGATCTGAACGGTGTGCTGGTCATCGCTGCGCCTTTTGCGCTGGAGCCCGGTGCCACTGAAAGCCTGCTGCTGTATTGGCCCGGGCAGTCCGGCGGATTGCAGCGCTTCAGCTCACGTCAGGCGCTGGAACAAAAGGTGTTCAAGCACTCGGCCAATGATCGGGAGTTGCTGTTGCAACTGACGCCAATCAGCGGCGATCCGCTCGTGTGGGTACTTGAACGGCAGCTGTTCCAATGCGAGCAGCAGGCAGCAACCGTCATCCGTGAAAATCCACTGCCCTCCCGTGCCAGCGAACGTGCGGCAGCAATGGAGCAACTGCGCGAACAACATCTCACACGCTTGACCGTGCCCCTGTCACAGGCACGCGAACTCGCGTATGCCTATCGCCTCGAACAGGAACGCACCGCCGCACTCGCCGGCAACCTGCCGTCCTGGCTGGACAACCTCGACAACGCACAGCGCGCGCGTATCAAAACGTTGATCCGTGACTACCTCAACGCCATGCAGCGTTGTCATGCCTTGCTCGAGCGTGATCTGCCAGCTCGCCCCGCCTTCAGCAAAAAGCGCCTTGACGCTCGACTGCGCAAGGATTTCGCGCTCAAGCGAAGCGTGTCCGTGATGCTGGATCTGCCCGATAGCACCGAATGGCGGAAAACCTTGATCGACGGCGCAGCCCCTGGCACACCGCAACGCAACACGCTGATGGCGAGTACCCGGCGCAGCGAAATGGCCCTCGAGGAACTGGCGCAGGACAACATAGACCAGGCGATGTGGTGGCGACTGTCATTCCTGCGGGTCAAGGTCAGCGCCGAAGATGAACAGGATCGAAGAGCCGTGGAAAGCGGATTGACTCCGGCCTATTTGCGCAGCTCATTAACCGATCTGGACCTGGCCGGAGGTTATGAAACACTTATTCGCCAGACCTTTCTTGGGATGCCCGGCGAATCAGCGTTCGACCTGGCGTATAGGCGCGAATGCCTGAGCGAGCCATGGCGGTTGATGCTCAAGCTGCAAGGCGAATTCGCCGTACTGCAACGGCATATCGACAGCGCCGGATACGCGCTGCTGAAGATTGCCATCGATGCCTCGACGCGGGAAGCATATAGCGTCAAGGGCCAACGTATCGTGCTGTTGCCTGCACATCTGACCGTCGGCGGCGCGGACACCGCCCACCAGGGGCCGAGCACCCTGGCCGGGGTGACGTTCATCGTCGAACAGGTCAGTGGCCTGACCCTGCTGTATTTACCGGACAGCACCGACGGGATTTTGCTGCGCCAGTACGCCACGCTGGAAGAGGCACGTCTGGATCTGTTCAAACGTTGCGTAGACGCGCGCATGGTCAACTATCTGGCCGGGCGCACCTTGAGCGGCGATTTTGCCAGCCATGTCAGCCGGATCAATGAGGCGCAACTGCGCAATTTCCACGCGCTGATCGGCACCGGGCTGGCCTGGCCAACCTCGACGTCACTGGCCACGCACTTGCTCAATGTGCACATGGGCCGAATGCTGGAAGCTCATCGCAGCAGTTCTCGCTCCAATGACGCCTTGTATCTGGAAACATGCGCACTGAAGTCCGGCACGCTGTTCAACTACCTGAAAATGGCCGTGGGCATGCTGCCATTCATTGGTGCCTCGGTCGCCCTGTATGACGCGTGGAACAGCGCCAACCTCGCGGTTGCGGCGTTTCTACGCGGAGACATCGGGCATGGTCTGGCGGAAGTCGAATCGGTGTTGCTGTCCCTGATCGATGCCGCCATGGATATTCTCCCAGCGACGATCTCGGTACCCGCCGCCGCCCGCCTGATACCACGCCAGCGCCGCGGTACAGCATTGACAACAAAGTCCGGTGCCACACCGACCTCATGGCAATGGGCGCGCCAGTCACTTGATCGCTTCAAGGGCTACGAGTATGAATTCGAGATTTCCCTGACGGGTCTGCGAACCGATAGCCACGGCATTTATCGCAATGTCTATCGCCATCCCGATGGGGATTTCATGGTGCGTCAGGGGCGCATCTACCGTATTCAGTTGCACGATGCCCCACGCGGCTGGAGGCTCTATGGCACGTGGGCGCGCACCTATAAACAGCCGATCGCCCTTGATGAGGCCGGTCAATGGAACACCCATTACGCCGTGCATGGCACGTTGATGGACGGCGGCGGTGCCGGCGGTGGCGCGGCCATCGGGCATTTGGCCAATGGCCTCGACCCGCTCTGGCCCGAATCCATCCGTCAGTGGCTGCCACGTTGGTGGACCGATCGCCAACTGCGCAGGCAACTGACTCTGACCAACACCGTCGATGCCTACACCCGGCGCCTTGATACCCAGACGCGCAGCTCCAACCAACTTCTGGAACGTTACCGGCAACTGCCCATTGCCGAGCGTCAATCTCTGGAAGCGACGGTTGACGCAGCCTGTCTCAACGATATCGAACTGGCCCAGGTGCTATACCAGAATGTTGCCGAACTACTGCCGCTGAGTCACGGTAGAAAACGCCTGTTGCTCGAAGACATTCAGAGTCGCTGCGCATGGGCGCAGGTTGATCGGTCATTACAGCGCGCCGCCATTTCCCGCCAACGCCTGCTGGAACATCTGAACAGTGTCGACGCACTCGTTGCGCAGTCTGACGCGACACCCGTCGATAACACTACAGCCCATATAAGTCTCATGGCCCAACGCAAAGTCGTGCGCAAAAACTTCCTCAAGGAGTTCGATCACCAGCACGGATTTATCGAACAGGCCAATCTCTGGCAAAGCCGCATCACTAACCGGGCGCATAAAGCCAGAATGGCAGCGGAGCTCGCGCCACTCAACCAACGGTTTGGCGAAACCACGCACTATTACCTGAGAACCGCGCACATTCTGGAGATCATTACCCACTACGAGGCGGTCGACGACCTGTCCTGGGTCTACTTTCACGTGCAACTCAAAGACGCCCGGGTCAAGGTCGGACGTGCTCTGCTGACGCAGCATCATTTACCTGAAGTACATGCCAGCCTTGCCCAACGCAACCGTGTGATCGAGGACTGCCTGGAAATCTACGCAGGCTTTCGACGTCAGTTGAACGCGTGGTCACTGGGTTATCCGCAGCACCTGGATCTCGAGCAGGTCAAGGCGTTTCTCGACGGTCTGACCCAGGTTGAACAGCATGCCCGTCAAGCGATCAAGCAACGTCCGCCGATCAAGCCCAAAGAAGCGGGCGGCAAGCAATTGTTTGAAACCGAGGACAACCAATTGCTGATCGGTATCGAAAGTATTGATGCCGGGACCCGGCAAAAGCGTTTCACCATCGAAAGCATCGACGGTTACCGGGAAACCTGGCTGCCGCGTTCGAGCGGCAAGTACCATCTGGACGCGCAACCTGCGGCCTCTGCTCAATCCTTGCCAACCAACGTACAACCCCTGCTGAGCGAAGCCCGCAAGCGTCTCGCCGCCGTACCCGCCTATAACAGCAAAGTCACCGGTTACGCGCGCCAGGACATGCTGCCAATCGATCTGGAACACATGTTCGGCAGTGAATCGACAGAACTGAGTACCCGTGCGAATGCCATCGCGCGGCTCTCGCCAGACGAGCCGCTGGTCGTGCAATTGCAGGACAAGGCTCAGGAGTTGTTAAGCCTCGGCCGTACGTTGCGCATCGACCAGTCACTGCGCAGCAGAACACCTACCGAGGGATATCTGGACTATCTGCTGCAACAGAAAAAGGTCGATATCCGCAAGGAGGGCACACTGCGCGCACTGGGCAAACGACCCGACGGGCGCAAAGACTTTCTCCAGGAGTACGAGGTGCGCGATCTGAGCACCAATCCGCCACGCGCGCTTTGGTATGCGCACTTTCACTACACCTCGGACAAGGTCCCTTTCGAAGACTTCGTCAAAGCTCATTTGAAACTGCCCGAGCAGCGCAACCTTGGTCTGCAATGGCAGCAGGCGCAGGCCGCGAGTGGCGCGCAGGTCGAAGCGATCTGGCGTGGCGATGTCGGTAGAGCGCTGGGCATTCGGCACTTTTCAAAGCTGTAGGTAAAAGCAGCGGAGCATTACCAGTGCTCCGCTGCCATAAACCCCGGACATGCAGAAAGTCATGCTGGTCGACAGCTACACCAACATGAGACAAACTCACCGCAATCACTATCATCACAAATTTGTTTCATGGAGCCTGCAGTGCTTGAAATCCGTCATCTGAAAACCCTGCACGCCCTGCGCGAAGCCGACAGCCTGGTCGACGCCGCTGACCGCTTGCACCTGACCCAATCGGCGCTGTCACACCAGTTCAAGGAACTGGAGGAACGTCTGGGCATGCCATTGTTCGTCCGCAAGACCAAACCGGTGCGTTTCACCAGCGCCGGTTTGCGCTTGCTGCAACTGGCTGACGCGACACTGCCGCTGCTGCGCGCCGCCGAACGTGACATCAGCCGTCTGGCGGGTGGCACTGCCGGGCGCCTGCACATGGCCATCGAATGCCACAGCTGCTTTCAGTGGCTGATGCCGACCATCGACCAGTTCCGCGACGCGTGGCCGGAAGTCGAACTCGATCTGGCCTCGGGTTTTTCCTTCGCCCCGCTACCGGCACTGGCCCGTGGCGATCTGGATCTGGTGGTAACCTCCGATCCACTGGAAATCGCCGGCATCACCTACGTGCCGCTGTTCACCTACGAAGCCATGCTCGCGGTAGCCAATCAACACGCATTGGCGAGCAAACCGTACATCGTCCCCGAAGACTTGCTCAGCGAAACCCTGATCACCTACCCGGTGGAGCGCGATCGCCTGGACATCTTCACCCGTTTCCTTGAACCGGCCGACATCGAGCCTGCACAGGTACGCACTTCCGAGCTGACGGTGATGATGATGCAGCTGGTTGCCAGCGGCCGTGGCGTCTGCGGCATGCCGCACTGGGCGCTGCATGAGTACAGCTCGCGTGGTTACGTAAAGGCCAAGCGCCTGGGCGAGAAAGGCCTGTTTGCCACGCTGTACGCGGCGATTCGTGCGGACATGCTCGATGCGCCATACATGCGCGATTTCCTGCTGACAGCCAAGGACACTTCGTTTTCGACCCTGGACGGTGTCAGCGCGGTTCGCTGAAGCCTTTACTGCTGGAGTCAGAGTTGGCGCCACATGTGGATCTTATCGAAGTAATCTTCACCGACCCGCACCGCCAGCGGTTCCAGGCCGAACTGGATGAAGCCGCAGCGCTGATAGAGTTTGCAGGCGGCGCCGTTGCCGGCGGTTACGGTCAGTTGGACAACTTTCAATGCCGGGTGGTTTTGCGCTTCGGCCAGTGCCGCCTGGACCAGTTCGAATCCCAGGCCATGCTCGCGGAAGTCGGCCGAGACGTACATGCCGAACAAAGTGGCTTTATGTCGGGCTTTCTCGCGCGGCTCGAAGGCGAGACCGACAATGCCGGCCAGCCGGCCCCCCTCGAAAGCGCCCAGCACAACGTCAAGCTTGCTGGTCAGGCGCCCTTCCCACCAGCTCAACGGCATCACTGCGCGCTCACGCACACTGGAAGTGAAAGCCTGCGGATGCCGGTCATAAGCCTCAAGCATCAGCTCGCGATAAGCCAGGGCGTGACTGGCGTCCAGCCGTTCTATCCACATGTTCAAGCCGTCCTGCGTTGCTCAAGCATCAGCCGCACAGCGAGGCCGCCGAGGACAAAACCCATGAAGTAACGCTGCATCGCCAGCCACGTCGGGTTACGCACGAACCACGACGCAATGCCTGCCGCGAACAACGCAATCAGCAGGTTGACGCTGAAACTGACACTGATCTGGGTCAGGCCGAGGATGATGCTTTGAGTGAACACTGAACCGTGCTCAGGCGTGATGAACTGCGGAAACACCGAGAGGTAGAACACGGCGATTTTCGGGTTCAGCGCGCTGGTGAGGAAACCCATGGTGATCAGTTTGCGCGACGAGTCCGGCGGCAACTGCTGTGCCTCGAACGGGGAACGCGCGCCGGGTTTCACCGCTTGCCAGGCCAGCCACAGCAGGTACAGCGCACCGGCCCACTTCAACACTTCATAAGCCATCGGCACCGCGAGGAACACTGCAGTCAACCCGGCCGCCGCGGCAAACAGATGCACAAAGAAACCCGCCACCACACCCAACAACGACGTGATCCCGGCCCTGCGTCCCTGACAGATCGAACGCGAGATCAGGTAGATCATGTTCGGCCCTGGTGTCAGCACCATCAACAAGGCTGCAGCGGCGAAGATCAGCACGTCTTGAAGCGGGATCATGGCAAAGTCCTTTGCGAGGATGATCAGGCGATGGCCGTCAATGATTGGCGATAAAACGGCAGGATCAGGTCGCGTGTCAATGGCGCCAGCTCGACGGCTGGATCAGTGGCAGGATCGACCCAGATCACCTCTTCGATTTCTGCTGCCGGTGTGACCTCAGCATCGATGGTCAGTTGGAAGATCTCTGCTTGTACAACGAATCCCGGCTCGTTGGCGGCGGGGGCGGAAAACTGGCCGAGAAACGTCGCTTGCGCCGGATCGATCTGCAGACCCAATTCCTCTCCCAGTTCACGTGCCAGCGCATGCACCGGCAACTCGTGCGCTTCGATCTTGCCACCCGGCTGCATGAATGCCGTAGTGCCGCGCTTGCGCACCAACAGTGTCTGGCCGTCAGTGTTAAGCAACAGCGCGGCGGCAATGCGGATCAGGGCAGGCGTTTGTGCGGAAAAAGTCGACATGACAGAGAAAGCCTTGGCGTAAAAACGGCAAGCATCACATGCCTGCCGTTTGTGCGCAAAGCGGTTGCCGACGATCTCAGGTCGCTTCCTGGAAATCCATTTCCGGAGGCTGGCGACGGAAGCCGCCGGTGAGTATCGCCAGATACACCACGCCAATGGCCAGCCAGCTCAGCCCCAGATAGAGCGCCAGATGATCGAGGCTGACCATCAGCCACAAGTCCGCGACCAGACCGATGAACGGGAAGATCAGAAACAGCACCAGCTCACGCGGGCCTTTGTTCTCGCCAGCGATCCAGTAATGGAAGATCACCGACAGGTTGACCAGGCTGAACGCGAGGAACGCGCCGAAATTGATGAATGAGGTAGACGTGGTCACGTCGAGTTTCAGCGCCAGTAACGCCACCACCGCACAGAGCAGGATGCTGTTGACCGGCGTACCGAAGCGCGCGTGCAGGGTGCCGAAAAACGACTTCGGTAGCACCCCGTCGCGGCCCATGGCGAACAACAGTCGTGAACCGCTGGCCTGGGCGGAAAGACCGGAGGCGAATTGGCCGACGATCAGACCGATGAGGAAAATCGACACGAACAGATCGCCGCCAATATTGCGGGCAATCTCGTAAGCTGCCGAGTCGACACTGTCGAACTGCAACGACGGATGCGCGATCTGCACAAAGTACGACACGCTCACAAAGATCAATCCGCCGATCAAGGTGATCAACATGATCGCCCGGGGAATGGTGCGTCGCGGATCACGGGTTTCTTCCGTCAGCGTGCTGACCGCGTCAAAACCCAGGAACGAATAACAGGCAATCGCCGCGCCGCTCATGATCAGTGGCATCTGCATGTCGCCGTTGAAGAACGGCTTGCTCGACCACAGCGGCGTGCTCGCATCGCCGCCGATGTAGTGCACGCAGAGCGCGACGAACGCGATCAGTACGAGGAACTGCACCAGCATCAACAAGGCGTTGATGCCGTTGGCCAGTTTCAGGCCGACGATGTTGATCGTACTGGTGATGCCGATGAACGCCAGCACCCAGATCCACTGCGGAATCGAGGGGAACGCCGACGCCAGATAGGCTGCGCCGATCAGCCAGATCGCCATCGGCAGGAACAGGTAGTCGAGCAGCACCGCCCAACCAGCGATGAAGCCGAGTTTCGGGCTGATCGCCTTGCGCACGTAGCTGTAAGCGGAACCGGCGACCGGGAATGCGGCAGCCATGCGCCCGTAGCTCATGGCGGTGAAGAACATCGCCACCAGCGCCGTCAGATAGGCGGCGGGCACCATGCCGGCGGTGGATTGAGCGAGGATGCCAAAGGTGCCGAGGACAATGATCGGCGTCATATAGGCGATGCCGAACAGCACCACCGACCCTAATGACAGGGTGCGTTGCAAACGAGCCATGAGCGACTTACTCCGAATTTTATTGGATTTATGGCAGAGCCGGGTTCGGCGAATGTTTTCGGGTGTGTTTTATTGTTCTGGTGTCTGATCGTTCCCACGCTCTGCGTGGGAATGCCTCAATGGACGCTCTGCGTCCGCTCTTGGGACGCGGAGCGTCCCGGGCTGCATTCCCACGCAGAGCGTGGGAACGATCGGGTAAAACCTGAGTGCGACTCGGTATTTCAGGTAGGCGTACCTCGGACAATCAACTCGGTCAGTCCCCTCTCCTCCTGGGAGAGGGTTAGGGTGAGGGCATCGGTCAACGGCGTGGAATCAACAACTCACGAACACCATCGCCACGCTCCTCCACCTCCCCCGGCAACTTCAAACGCTGATCATCGAGATAGCGATAATCCCTGCGTGCAATCTCTAACCGGTCGAAATCCAGCTCAACACTGAACTGCCCTTCTTCCCGTCCGGCCTCGAACAGCAACGTCCCCAGCGGATCGACCAGCGCACTGCCACCTGCAAACACCAAACCGTCATCCCCCGCCTCCACGCGGTTGACCATCAACGCAAAGGCCTGATTCTCTTGCGCGCGGGCCATGATCGCGGTGCGGCGCGTCGGCGCGTACGGGTCCATGTTGCCGTTGGTCACGACAAGCAACTCGACGCCCAGTTGCGCCAGGGCACGCGCGGTTTCCGGGAACTCGATGTCGTAGCAGATCAACAGGCCGACACGCACCCCGTTCCACTCGCAGGTGGCGTAGCGGTCGCCGGCCTCGAACACACCGCGATCCGACGCCCACAGATGCGTCTTGCGGTATTTCAGGGCGATGCCTTCAGGCGTGATCAACAACGTGGTGTTGAAGAAGCGCCCGTTGTCGTTCTCGGCCATGCCGATTCCCACACCGATATTGCGCTCGCGAACCGCCGCCAGCACTGCGCTGACGGTCGGTCCATCGACCGGCTCGGCGGTTTGCGCGACAGTCTCCGCGGTCGGGAAGCCCATCAAGTGGGTTTCCGGGAACACGATCAGTTGCGTATCGGCAGCGCACGCGGCAATCGCCGCCAAGGCGCGTTCGAGGTTGTATGCCGTGGCATTGTCACGGCCCGCCAGTTGGGCGAGTTCGACTTTCATGAGAATTCCTTGTTATGAGCGTCGGGCGCTGAAAGATTGCCCGGTGGCTGTCTGTGGGCCAGTATGCGCAGCAAGCAGCCGGCCAGGGAATCACGCGGCCGGGGTAACCCGATAGGGGTAGTTGCATGGCACTTTCGTTTGACGACATCACCTGGCACCGCGCCGTCGGACAACTGATCGACGCGCTCGACAAACCGAATTTCTGGGCGCAACTGGTGCGCCTGCTGGATCAGTACGTGCCGTTCGATAGCTGGGTCGCGCTGCTGTTCAGTGCCGATCAGCACCCGCAGGTCTTTGCCGAATGCCCCGGTGAGGACGGCAGTCCTGATCAGTTGTTTCAGGATTATTTGCGCGGTCTGTATCTGCTCGACCCGTTTTACATTGCCTGCCGCGAGCAATCGCGCACCGGTTTGTATCGCCTGTCGGAGGTCGCCCCGGAGCATTTCGAGCTGACCGAGTATTACCAGCGATACTTTCGTCTGAATGTCGTGGCCGACGAAATCCAGTTCAATTGCCAGCTCGAAGGCGAGCGCACGTTGTGCCTGTCGCTGGGCAGCGAACAGCGTTTTACCTCTGAGCAGATCGCCCTGCTGTCACTGATTCAGCCGTGGGTGCTCGGCCTGCTACGCCAGCGGCTACCCTATGAAATCAACGAAACCGTGGCGCTCGCCGCCGCACCTGCGCAGGCAGACTGGCGCGTGCAACTGGAAGCGTCGGTGCAGCAACTCAAGGGCGCGCAACTGACCGCCCGCGAGCTGGATGTAGGCCGCCTGATGCTCAGCGGTTGCTCCAGTAAAGAAATCGCCCGTAAGCTGGAAATCTCCGTAGAAACCGTGAAAGTTCATAAGAAACACATGTACAGCAAGCTGGGAATCAAATCCCAGTCCGAGCTGTTTTCGATTTTTCTTCAGGCGCAAAACGCCTGATCGTTTGGTGAAGTTTCTCTATGTAGGAGTGAGCCTGCTCGCGATAGCGTCGGGTCAGTCAAATCATTTGTAGCTGATATACCGCTATCGCGAGCAGGCTCACTCCTACAGGGGAATGTGTTTATCCCTCAATCTTCGCTGATTATTCCGAGTCCGAACCAAGGAAACCGTATGAGCCTGTCACTCCTGAGCCGCTACGCCTTCTTTGCCGTCTGCGTGATTTTCACCCTCGCCAGCCTGCCTTTTCTCGAACATGACTGGCTGTGGCCGATCACCGTCGTCACCGGCGTGCTGAGCCTGCTCGGCGTGTTCGACCTGTTGCAAAGCCCCCACGCAGTGCGACGCAACTACCCGATCCTCGGCAACATCCGCTATCTGGTTGAAGGCATCCGCCCCGAGATCCGCCAATACTTGCTCGAATCCGACAGCGACGCCTTGCCCTTCTCCCGAGCCCAGCGCTCGCTGGTCTATTCGCGCGCGAAAAACGAAAGCGCCGACAAGCCCTTCGGCACACTGATCGATGTCTACCAGGCGGGCTTTGAATTCATCGGCCACTCGATGCGCCCGGCGCCGCTGAGCGATCCGAGCAGTTTCCGCGTCACCGTCGGCGGTCCGCAATGCACGCAGCCGTACTCGGCATCGGTGTTCAACATCTCGGCGATGAGCTTCGGCTCGCTCAGTGCCAACGCGATCCGTGCACTCAACCAAGGCGCGAAACTCGGCAATTTCGCCCACGATACCGGCGAAGGCAGCATCAGCCCGTATCACCGCGAACACGGCGGCGACCTGACCTGGGAACTGGGCAGCGGCTACTTCGGTTGCCGCACCAGCGATGGCCGTTTCGACCCGGAACGCTTCGCCACCCAGGCACAGAATCCACAAGTGCGAATGATCGAAATCAAGATGAGCCAGGGTGCCAAACCCGGCCACGGCGGCATCCTGCCCAAGCATAAAGTCACCAGGGAAATCGCCGAGACACGCGGCATCATGATGGGCGAAGACTGTGTGTCGCCGTCACGCCACAGCGCGTTTTCCACGCCGATCGAGATGATGCATTTCATCCAGCAACTGCGTGAACTGTCTGGCGGCAAACCGGTGGGTTTCAAGTTCTGCCTCGGCCATCCGTGGGAATTCATGGGCATCGCCAAGGCCATGCTGGAAACCGGCATCCTTCCGGATTTCATTGTCGTCGACGGCAAGGAAGGCGGCACCGGCGCCGCACCGGTGGAGTTCACCGACCACATCGGCGTACCGATGCGCGAAGGCCTGCTGTTCGTGCACAACACCCTGGTCGGCCTGAATCTGCGCGACAAGATCAAGCTCGGCGCCAGCGGCAAGATCGTCAGTGCCTTCGACATCGCCAGCGTGCTGGCCATCGGCGCAGACTGGGCCAACTCCGCACGCGGCTTCATGTTCGCGATCGGCTGCATCCAGTCACAAAGCTGCCACACCAACAAATGCCCGACCGGCGTTGCCACTCAGGACGCTTTGCGCCAGCGTGCGCTGGTGGTTCCGGACAAAGCGCAGCGTGTGTTCAATTTCCATCGCAGCACATTGAAAGCCTTGGCGGAAATGCTGGCCGCCGCAGGTCTTGAACATCCATCGCAACTGTCGGCCAAACATCTGGTGCGGCGCATGTCGGCGACTGAAATCAAACTGTTCTCGCAGCTGCACGTGTTCCTCAAACCGGGGGAGTTGCTCACTGGAGAGGTGAACGGCGAATTTTATTCGCGGATGTGGCAGATGGCGCGGGCGGACAGTTTCGAGCCAAACGAAATCGCCGCAGCATAAGCTGAAAAGCGTCAGTCTGTTCGACAGGCTGGCGCTTCATACCTCACGGTTGCGAAACAGTACAAAGCGAAAAAACAGTACGGCTCGCCCACAAAAAAGCCCCGACCTTGCGACCGGGGCTTTGATTTCAGCGTCTACAACTTACGAAGCCGAGCGCGCCGCAACTTGCGAATCACCGGTCGGTTGCAACTTGAACACATAGAACAACACCGTCAGCAGGACCAGGAACGCCGGGCCGATATACAGCGCCACGCGGGTGTCCGGGAAGTACGCCATCAGGCCGACCACCAGCACCAGAAATGCCAGTGCGAAGTACGAGCTCACCGGGTACAGCCACATCTTGTATTTGAGGCCGGCACGCTCGCTGGCGCTCAGGCCTTTGCGGAATTTCAGCTGAGCCAGCAGGATCATCACCCAGGTCCAGATCGCACCGAAGGTGGCAATCGAAGTCACCCAGACGAAGACTTTTTCCGGCACCAGATAGTTGAGCATTACGCCCAGGAGCAATACCGCGATCGACAACAGCAGCGCACGACGCGGCACACCGTTGTTGGAGGTTTTGGCGAAACCGGCCGGCGCCTGGCCGTTCTGCGCCAGGCTATAGAGCATGCGCCCGGTGCTGAAAATGCCGCCGTTGCACGACGACAGCGCGGCGGTGATCACCACGAAGTTGATGATGCCGGCGGCGGTCTTGATGCCCAGACGTTCGAAGGGCATCACAAACGGGCTGCCCTGGGTGCCGATTTCATTCCACGGATAGATCGAAAGGATCACGAACAACGCACCGACGTAGAACAGCAGAATCCGCCAGAACACCGAGCCGATCGCATCGGGAATGGTCTTCTGCGGGTTCTTGGCTTCACCGGCGGTCAGGCCGATCATCTCGACGCCGAGGTAGGCGAACATGACCATTTGCAAGGACATCAGCACACCGGTCACGCCGTTGGGCATGAAGCCGCCATGGGCCCACAGGTTGGAGATGCCCAGCGCCACGCCGTCATTGCCGAAGCCGAAAGCAATAATGCCGACCCCGCCAATGACCATGGCGATGATCGTGACGATCTTGATCAGGGCAAACCAGAATTCGAACTCACCGAAGGCCTTCACCGCGATCAGGTTGATCGAACCCATGCTGACCAGCGCCGCGAGGGCCCAGATCCAGCGCGGTACATCGGGGAACCAGATGCCCATGTACACCGCCACCGCAGTGATTTCCGCGACGCAGGTCACCAGCCACAGGAACCAGTAGTTCCAGCCAGTGAGGAAGCCGGCCAACGGGCCGAGATAGTCTTGCGCGTAACGGCTGAACGAACCGGCCACCGGGTTGTGCACAGCCATCTCGCCGAGGGCGCGCATGATTACCAGGATCGCCAGGCCACCAAGGATGTAGGAAATCATGATCGCCGGGCCGGCCATTTCGATGGCCTTGGCCGAGCCTAGAAACAGACCGACACCGATACAGGCGCCGAGCGCCATCAAGCGAATATGCCGTTCGCCGAGTTCGCGTTTGAGCGGACCGCCCTGAGCGGTTTCGCCGTGAGGCAGGTGATTGCCGACTGGCATGGGGGTGCAACCTCGTCTTGTTATTGGATATGACCACCGAGTGTCGAAGCCTCGACCGATAAGCCTTGGCTGCTGTGAAACCGCGCTTGCCTCGTGGGCAGACGCGTCTTGTAGGACAAAACCTGCAAGATCAGCGGGGCGTGCAGTATAAAAAGCCTTGGGCAGGATTTTTCACTCTATAAACCACAACATTCAGCGACAACTCTCGGCAAAAGCCCGGTTTACGGAGAGGCATTCCCTGGGTTTCGCAGGAATTTTCACCGCTGAAAAAGGCGGCGAGTATTGCACAGCATTGGTGCACCGTCATGCCCCTGCCTAAGTGCAATTGATCCTGCAACGGCTCTAACTCAGAACTCTCTGACTCACATTGCTCCTGTGGTGAGGGGATTTATCCCCGATGGGCTGCGAAGCGGTCCCAAAACCAGTCACTGCAGATTTTCTGACACACCGCGGTGACTGGTTTTGCGTCTGCTACGCAGCCGAACGGGGATAAATCCCCTCGCCACAAATCTCCAAACCTCAAAGCCATCTGCTCGACTTCCAGATTTGTTCAGCACTTCCCCACCCCCAACCCTTCACAATTTTTTCACCAGCGCCAACCACCGTCTAAGCTTCAGACAAGTCCGATCAATCTGTGTGGATGGATCAATCGACTATGGGCGCTTTGTGGCAAACCGATTCGAGTAAAACCGTGGTTCCGACTGAACGTGTGGATCAAGCGCCTGTCCCCGATAAACCACGCCGCCCTCGGCATGGCTGGAAGGCATTCTGGTTGTTGCTGTTGATTATCGCGATCGTGGCAGGACTGGCTGCGTCCAAAGAAATGCGCACCTCGCGCTTCCAGTCCGCTGAAGTCAGCAAGTACGCTTCTTCGCTGACCTACAAGCTGGAACCAGGTCCCAGTGAAGCGATCCGTTACCCCGGCAATGGTCCGTTCGATTTACGTCTGGGCTACAGCTCTCTCGATGAATTCCTGCCGCGCCTGCTCAAGCGCAGTTACGTGATCAGCGAGCAAACGCGTTTTTCTCCGGCCTTGCTCAGCTACACCGACAAAGGTCTGTTCGTGCCGTATTCGGAAAAAATCCAGGCTGGCCTGACCATCACTGATTGCCGCGCTGCGCCGCTATACAAATACAACTATCCGCAGCAGCTGTATCCCAGCTTCGCGGCGATACCACCCGTGGTCGTCAGCAGTCTGTTGTTCATTGAAAACCGCTTCCTGCTCGCCCCCAAACAGCCCCGCGCCAATCCGGCAGTGGATTGGCCCCGCTTCGGCTTGGCCGCGTGGTCGCAGGTGGCGAAATTACTGCACCTGCCCGGTCAGTCGGCTGGCGGCAGTGCGCGGGCGCCGCAACTGGAAAAATACCGCCACTCACCGGAGGGTCTGACGGTGTCCGGTGCGGAGAAAATCCGCCAGATGATTTCCGCCAGCGTGCGCGCCTATCAGCCTGGCCCGCAAACCCTCGGCGCACGGCAGAACATCGTCCGCGATTACCTCAATAGCGTGCCATTGTCGGCGGTGCCGGGGCACGGTGAAGTGCACGGCATGGCGGAAGGCTTGCGGGTCTGGTACGGCAGTGATTTCACCAAGGCCAACGAGCAACTGAACAGCCCGGCTACCGATCCGCAATCCATGGCCGACAAAGGCCTGGCCTTGCGCGAAATGCTCTCGCTGATGATCGCCCAGCGGCGCCCTTCACATTACCTGACCAAGGGCCGTGAAGAACTTGCCGACCTCACCGATAGCCACTTGCGCCTGCTCAAGCAGAACGGCGTGATCGATGCCGCAGTGGCCGATGCAGCACTGGCCAGCAAAGTCACCTACCGCGACTGGCAGACCCAACCGACCATCCAGCCTATCGAAACCAATAAAGGCATCAGCGTCGCCCGCAGCCGTCTGGCGAGCATGCTCAACCGACCGCTGTACGACCTGGACCGCCTCGATCTGTCGGCCACCAGTACCTTGCAAGGCGACTTGCAGACCCAGGCCACCGAGTACCTGAAAAAACTTGCCGACCCGGCCTTCGCCGCGCAGATCGGCTTGATGGGCGAGCGCCTGCTCACCCCGACCAGCACGACCCAGGTGCGTTACAGTTTCACCCTGTTCGAGCTGACCCCGGACGGCTCGCGGGTGCGCATCCAGACTGACAGTACCGACCAGCCGTTCGACATCAACGAAGGCAGCAAGCTGGAACTCGGCTCAACGGCGAAGATGCGGGTGCTGACCACTTATCTGCAAATCATCTCCGAACTGCACGACAAATATGGCGGCATGTCGGTACCGGAGCTGAAGAAAGTCGAAATCCCCGATCAGGATCGCCTGAGCCAGTGGGTCATCGATTACCTGGTGCAAAACAAGGATCGCGACCTGTCGAAAATGCTCGGCGCGGCGCTGGATCGCAAATATTCCGCCAGCCCTGGCGAGGCGTTTTTCACCGGTGGCGGTTTGCACGTGTTTCACAACTTTCGCAAGGAGGACAACGGTCGCATACCGACGCTGCGCGATGCGCTTCGTGAATCGATCAATTTGCCGTTCATTCGCCTGATGCGCGATGTGGTGCGCTACGTCACCTACTCCGGCCCCAACAGCAGCGCCGAATTGCTCAAGGATGATCGTGACCCGCGCCGTCAGGAATACCTGGCCAGTTTCGCCGACCGCGAAGGCACCTCGTTCCTGCTCAAATTCTGGAAGAAATACAAAAACAAGGACACCCAGGCACGGCTTGATACATTCCTCGACAGCATGCGTCCAACGCCGATCCGCATGGCCGCCGTGCACCGTTATCTGTTGCCCGATGCCAGCCAGGAAGACTTCAATACCTTCGTGCGCGCGCACCTCAAAGGCGCCAGGCTCAATGAAAAACTTACCGACGATCGCCTTATCCGTCTCTACGATTCCTATGGCCCCGGCAGCTACGACCTGCCGGATCAAGGCTTCATCGCCAAGGTTCACCCTCTCGACCTGTGGTTGATGGGCTACTTGCTTCACAACCCCGACGCGACGTTCAGCCAAATCGTCAAGGCCAGCCAGTTCGAGCGTCAGGAAGTCTACAGCTGGCTGTTCAAGAGCAAGCACAAAGGCGCCCGCGACAGTCGTATCCGCACCATGCTCGAGATCGAAGCGTTCCTGGAAATTCACCAGCGCTGGCAAAAGGTCGGCTATCCGTTTGACCATCTCGTACCATCGCTGGCGACTGCGATCGGTAGCTCTGGCGATCGCCCTGCGGCATTGGCCGAACTGATCGGCACCATCCTCAACGACGGCGTACGCATGCCGACGCTGCGTATCGACAGCCTGCACTTTGCCGCAGACACCCCGTACGAAACACGCTTGACCAACGACCCCCACGTCGGCAAACGAGTGATGCCATCGGAAGTCGCCACGGCCATGCGCGAGGCGCTCTCGCAAGTGGTGGATTCAGGCACGGCGAAACGTGTTTCTGGCAGTTTCAAAATCGCCGACGGCACGCCACTGGTCATGGGTGGCAAGACCGGGACGGGTGACAACCGCATCGAAGCCATAGGTTCCGGCGGACGCATCCTCAGCTCGAAATCCATCAACCGCACTGCGACTTTTGTGTTCTACATCGGCAACAATCATTTCGGCACGTTGACCGCCTTCGTGCCTGGGCGCTCGGCGGAAAACTTCAAATTCACCTCGGCACTGCCGGTGCAGGTGCTCAAGGGTATGGCGCCGATCCTGTCACCGTACTTGCAACCAGGCACGCACACGATGTGCCAGACGCCGGAGGTCACCGCAGCGCGTTGATGCACAGAACGCTTGCGCCGAGGCGATAACATTGTATTTTTCACACCTTGATTTTCGACGCCAGACATCGAATTCAGTGCAGTTCCAAACAGTTTTTTGCGCTTTTTCAGGTGAGTGTTGTTGCCTAGTCTGATTGTCCCATTCTGATCAAGGACGATCACCTCAATGCCCCTCATTCCCTTGCCTGGACGACCGCCCGCACCCTCAACGCTGGCGCCTGCCGATGCCAGCGTTCATTACGAGACAATCGAAAAAGCCCTTCCAGCCTGGCTGCTGAGCAGTAATGCGGCGCGCATCAAGCAGTTGAAAAATACCCGCGCGACCCTTGCACAGTGGCATCGAGAGGCTTCGACCCGGGATCACCAGCGTCTGAAAAACGACCTGCAACTGGCCTGGAAAAGCCAGAACGGCGTCGATAGCGCACTGAGCAACCTGCAAGACGTCTACGCCTTTGCCAAACCCTTGTTGCAGGAGGCACTTAAGCAGCGCTTTGCTGTCGAGGATGACGTCGAGCACACCTGGCTGCGCTTGTATGCGCCAGTGAATACATCATGGTGGACGCATGACTTCGCTGCCGGAACGAAAAGCCGCACCGTCTCTCTGCTGGATGCTGCGCTGCATAATTTTTCCCGTAACGAAGTCTTCAGCAAGGACTCGGAGTTCATCACTCGCCCTGACGCCAATGGGCATTTCAGCGTTAAGCCACTTAAACACAAACTGACGGTCGAACAATTCAAGTCACTGTGTCGGGAACTGGATCTCGGTGCTCGCTACGAAAAGCATTTGCATGCATTTCTACTGCCGTCCGATGGCGTTGCAAAGCAGGTTTTACGGCACAAAGTCGTGCTCAGCCAAAAGTCCGCGATGAATGTTGCCGCCCGTATGGCGCTGATTAAAAAAGACCTCAGCGAGGATGCCTACCACGTTGTCAAAGGCATGCTGGATGACCGCCGCAACCTGCAATGGAACGGTCAACCGGTCGATTATTACAACCTTGCCCTGATGGACGTGACGTTGACCGGGATTGTCCTCATCATCCCTGATGCAGGCAGCGCGAAAGCTCCTGTCCCGATAATTGCCTACGTTCCCCACGACCCTGAACATCCGTTCAAGCAATACGCCTCGGCGCTCGAATTCATGAGCGAGCTCACCCGGCAATTGCGCAACAAGTCCTCGCCGGCAAGCTATCAGACGTTCTTCAGCCAGTTCGTCAATCAGCAACAGCGTGGGCATTTCTTTTCACGTTTGAACGACCGCCTGAGCCGGGTTAAATGGCAACCCGCATCGCCAGGTTCCAACGCACCGAGCTGGCGCGATACACCGGTGGACAACCCCAATCTGCAATTCAGCCTGTTGCGGTTCCGGGATGATCGCGAGACTCGTTTCAACGGTGATCTATGGGGTTATCTGTATCGCCAAAAGCTCAACAAAATCCTTGGTGACGCTGCAGAGATTGCGATTTCCACCGCCTACGCCGATCAAATGGCGCGCTGGGCCTGGTGGGACAATCTGGAGAAACTGCTCTCGGACATTTTCAACGTAGCACTGCTGGTGGTAACACCGTTCGTACCCTTTGTGGGCGAGCTGATGCTGGCTTACACCACCTATCAATTGCTTGATGGCGCATTCGAAGGAGTGGTGGATATGGCCGAAGGACACTTTGCCGAGGCGGGTGAGCAAGCGATCGGCATACTCGAAAGCGTTGTTCAGTTGGGCGCCTTCGCCGCCGGAGCCACCCTCGGTCATGTCGCCCGGTTCAAGTTGTCGCCGTTCATCGAGGGCATGAAGCCGGTGCAACTGGCGGACGGCCAGACGCGCTTGTGGAATCCTGACCTGACGCCCTATCGCTTGCCCGATCAGGCCCTGCCGACAACCGTAACGCCCGATGCACAAGGGTTGCATTCGGTGGGCGACAAACAGCTGCTGCGGCTCGATAAGCATCTGTTTGAAGTAAAGCAGGATCGGCTTACCGGCCAGCATCGCATTCGCCACCCGCAGCGGCCCCGCGCCTACTCGCCTGCTCTCGTGCACAACGCCCGTGGCGCCTGGGTCTGCGAAACGGAAAACCCGCGACAGTGGTCCGCTACGCAACTGATGCGCCGGGTCGTCCATGGCACTGAAGGTTCAAGCGATACGCAACTGGAACAGATTCGTCTGTTTACCGGCACCGAAGAGAACACGCTGCGTCGCATGCATGTTGAAAACACTCCACCTCCGCCCTTGTTGCTCGACACCCTGATACACCTGGGTATGGCGCCAGATGAGGTCGCACCAGCACCGTCGCTACCCGCCCGACAAGTGTTGGTGGATTGTCCGCAACTCACGTCCGTCCTTGCAGAACGTGTCATTACCCAGGCGCGGCCGATGGAGTTGCAGCAGATTGCCCTGCGCCGTCGTTTGCCGCTGCGCTTGAGAACATTGGCGCGCGAGGTGCAATTCGAACTGCAATCGGTCAGGGCCGCCCAGGGCTTGCAGCTCGAAACGCTGAGCAACGTCGACAGCGAGCGTCTGATTCTCGGGACCTTGCGCCACTACAGCGACACTTTTGGAGCCCTGCGGATCGAGATCCGTGATGGCGCTTTCGATGGCGAGTTACGCTGCAGCGCCGGTAGCGATTCAGCCGAACAGGTTCGAGTGCTGGTGCGGCTCGCGACAGACCGCTACCAAGTGCGCGATGGCGAAAATCGTCCCATCCACGACACGAGTGGTCTGTATGAATCGATCCTTCACGCCATCGACAAGGACGGCGGCAGTGTCCTGGGTTACCGGCCGAGCGAGATTGAACCCTTCAAACAGTGGATTCTCGCCAAGACCACGGCGCTGAGTGAGCGCCGCACGCTGCTCGCCAACCCACCGATACGCCCGGTGGCTGAATACGACACATTGTTTCTGGTGCGTGGCGCAGGCTTGACCAAAAATGCCGTCACCCTGCAGGAGCGCATCGAGGATCTGCACCCGCATTTCAGCCCGCATGAAGTCAACGTATTTGCTGAAGCCCTGACCGAGCAAGGCGAACCGCTCAAAGCCATTGAAACTCAGGCAAAGGATCTCGATGAGCTGCGCAATATCGTTCATCGCTGGCGTTACCAGCAACCGGAGACCTGGGGGCCGCATAGTCAGAGCTTTCGCGACGATGGCGGGCTGCATATTTATGAGCGTCTGCTCGACTGTTTCGAACGCAAGAATGAGGACCTCGGCAACCGCGCAGATCCCACGTCTTACACCCTCGACCTCTCGCGGGAAATGCTGCCACTGGACCTGCAGACCTGGTGGGCAAAGCGGCCGGTTTTGAAGAAATTCCTCGACAAAGTCACCGTGCTGAAACTCGACAACACACGGTTTGCCACTGACCCGTCCAGCCTGCTCAAAGACTTCCCGCACCTGATCGAGCTCAGTGCCAAAGGTTGTGGCCTGACACGTTTGCCAGACCAGATAGGTTCTTCGGTGCGTCGGCTCGAGCGCCTTCGCTTGAGCGATAACCAGATCGTCCTGGATCCCGCCGCCGTCGCGCGCCTGCGCAGCCTGACTTATCTGGAAGTGTTGAAACTTGACAACAATCCATTGAATTTGTCGCCCGACCTCACACGCATGCCTCGCCTCAAGGTGATCACACTGAGAAATACCGGGCTGACCGCCTGGCCCGAAGGAACGCTGGCCAAGCCCCGCCCGCGTGGTTTTCTCCTCGACTTGCGCGACAATCCGCTTTCCCGATTGCCTGAAGTCGCGACGGGGTCCGATGCGCAATGGCTGGTGGCACGCACGCGACTCGACGTCGCCGGGTTGTCGGAAATCAACCAGTTGCGCTATCAGGCACACCGTCGCTCGATGGCCCTGCCTCCCGAGCCTCTCATACCGCTTGGTCATGCGGAAAACACCTCGATCGTCTCGACCTACGGCGCCGATTACTGGGGCGACGTTCCAGGCTGGGGCGTAAACCGCGAGACACCTTGGGCCGAACTGGTCGAAGAGCCCGCCGCCCAGCCGTTCATGGCGACCTTGCTCAGTGTTCGGGACTTTGCCGATTACCGCGCCGGAGGGGCCGTTCGCGATCAACTGATGCAACGCGTCTGGCGCATGCTCGACGCCGTGCACGTTGACACTCGTCTGCGGGAAAAACTCTTCACCATGGTGGTCGCACCGGTTGACTGCGCCGATGCCGGAGCGCAGCTGTTCAACCATATGGGCATCAACGTCCTGGCTTTCGAAGCACGTGCCTACTCCATCGGTCCGGCAGAGCTTGAGCTGAAACTGGTGACACTGGCAAAAGGTGCGGCGCGACTGGAGCATGTCAACGAGATTGCCCGGGCCGACGTCGCGAGCCGTGGCGGCAACCCCGATGACGTTGAAATCTACCTGGCGTATCAGACGGGACTGGCCAAACGCCTCGGTCTGCCCTGGCAGTCCGAAGGCATGCTTTACCGACAGGTGTCCGGCGTCTCGGACGCGATGATTGATCAGGCGTATGACACCGTACTGGCGCTGGGTGAAGGTGACGGCCTGGTAAACGCGATGCTCGAACTCGATTTCTGGACGCAATACCTGAGCGACAAATACCCGGTGCGCAGCGAAAGCAATAAACGTCTGTATCAAGCCAGATATGAGCGGCTTGAAAGCCTGCGCGAAACCCAGCGCCAATGGGTTGAATCAACCTCGGACGACGATCGCGCAACGCTTCGGGAGCAACTCAACGCATTGATCAACGAATTATCGGTGCCGCCGACCGTGGTGTTTGACGAAGCCCCCATCAGCGACGCGGTATTCGACCGTTTACTGATCGATCTGGGCGATGACGAAAAGGAGCTCGCGCGACGTTTGACCCGTGAAGCATTGAAGCGCGCCGGACTTTGATTCCGACGTAAAAGTCCTGGGTCTGTTCATTGAAACCGGACAGACCTGCGAACTCAGGGCGCCGCCGCATTGAATATCAGGTGCACGTTGCCGTAATAATTTCCCGGTTTGTAGCCACCGGCGGGCACGATCGGCTGAATATCCAGCACGTAACGCCCTCCGGCCCTGGCCTGCTCGGCGGAAAGCACCTGACGCGGCGTCGCATGAGTCAGCACGGTACCGGCAAAGCTGACACGCAAATAGATGTTTTGCTCGTCGCGACCATTGGACAGGAAGGGTTCACTGTCCAGCCGGGCCTCGATTGCACTGGTGTCGTGCCTGACATCAAAGTGCTTGCGCACGCCGCCCAGGGTTTTCGTACTGACATTCCACGGCAGAATCTGCGCGCGATGAATCCAGTCCGTCTCGGCCGGTATGACGTAAAAACCCAGCGTCGGAATGTCCACCGACACCTGGAACCGGTGCTCCTCGCGCGCCGCAAATAGCCCGGCACTGAACAACGTCAGAACGCCCGCGCACAAGGCAATGAACGATTGCTTGATCATCTCAGGTCATCCCGTGATGAGTTGCCGGCGACGCGCAAAGTCTTTTTGCTGTCGCCCTCGACCAGATTGAAGCGATATTCGCGTCCGGGCTTCTTGTCGAATTCGAAACTGTTACCAGCGCGGATGTGGTGTTTGGTGGTCGGCTCGCAGGCGTTTTCGTCCTTCAGGGCACAATTGCGAAACTCATCGACCACCACCACAGTGTTGCCGTTGTTACGCACTCGATACGTCGTTGGCGCATCTTCGATCACGCTGTCGAAGCGGCTGTTTTTCGGGCGCACAAAGAACACCGTACCGAAACCGGTCATGACGTTGACCCCGGCAGACAAGTTGTTTTTGTATTCGTCACGCTCTTCGGCGGAGACTGCGAATTCATCTTCCTTTTCCGGCACCACCGGGATGAAGCGCACACGGAAATAGCGCTCGGTGTCACGCGCGCCCATCAGCAGAAGGCGTGTGCCCTGCATGCCATTGGCCGGCACGATCAGCCGTGCGGGGCTGGCCATCAGGCCATCACGACTGGCCATGTCCGCCTGGTTTCTGACCTCGATTTCCCGCGACGTACCGTCGGCCTCATAGACGATTTCGAGGATGTTGACCTTAACGAATGCAGTGCTGTCACCGCTGTTGAACACCCGTTTCAGGTAGGTGCTTTTATCGCCGTCGAGGTAGTCGTACACCGTACCGACGTTGATCTGCGGCCCGGCCGACACGGCCAGGGAAAAACTGCTCAAACCCATCATCAGCAACAATCGTTTCATAGCCATAAACCTCTTTACATTGAACACAACGCAAGCTTCACCTGTCGGACTTCCGAGCCCCTGTCACGGTGATGAAGACTGAGCAGCAGCAGGAAAGAACGTAACAACCACCGCTGAATCCCTGTGCAAGTCTTCACGCCAAAACGCCCTGTAAAACTGACTCGCACGGCGAACATCGGCCACGGACGGTGGCCAGCCTGTTCGTAGCTCGCGCCCTCAGATATCCGAATCCCAGATCACCACGACAACACCTGAGTAACTGCCGCCTCGGCCTTCACCGGGCCGCAGCATGTTTGCCATGGAATGCGCAGGTACTTCGAAATGCAGGGTTCCTGGTGCCCGATCCACATAGAAGCCGGGTTTGAAATACAGCTCATTCCCCGCACCCGGCCTCAGTCGCAAGCGCCTCACCGGTTGGCCGGAAAGGTCGGTGATGCCATTGGGCAGGCTGACAAAAACGAACAGTTCGACCCGTCGGTTCACGTCGGAATCCTCCAGCGCGCATTCGTCATTAATTCCAGGTCCGCACCCTATTCGCATCTTGAAGTGCGACGACGCCGAGATGTTGAAAGTCTGATCGCGGAACAGGCTCACCGGCCGCCGACCGGCGTGCAGCCAGCTTTGCCAGCCACCGGCCGGCACCAGCTGGATTTTCTCGCCACCGGGGGGGATTTCGACTTTCAGGGTGTGCTGAACCTCAAGATTGAAATCGAGGGTCAATTCAGGGTCATTCGGAATCATGACGTCGCCGAAGTCGAAGTCTGCCCCAGGGCCAAGGCGATAACTCAAGCTCCCGGTGTAATTCCCCGACGACATGTCCAATGGATTTGGCGTACGCAGTTCGTAGGCAAAATCCAGATAGGTGTAGCTCATGGCAGGGATTGGAAAGTTGGCGACTTTCACGCAGGGGCTTTCGTTTGGGGTTAACCAGAAAAAAGCGTAGGTTTTCTCCGAAAAAAAACCGACCCCGGTGGTTTGACAGGGAGGTGCCGGATTCACCCAGCTCGAGCCTTTCCATAACGCAGTGTGCCCATCCTCTGCGTTCGAGGCGCCGGTTAATTTGGCAGCTGTATCACTCAACTCATAATTGGAACTGATGCCAGCAATACGTACTTCGACACGCTTGACGTCTCCGGTATCCACATTCGTGACCAACAACGACCGCCACCCTGCCGGCGCCTTGAACATGGCACTGTTACGTGAATCAGCATTGGCCTGCATGGCTTTGTTCGACTCGACGCGTGTCATCAGGCGGATACTGAAAATATTGCTCCTGGCACATATATCGGGGTAGTACTCACAGTAACCACTGGGCGGCGTCTTGTTGACGAACTCATTACGTTGCGGATTGGAGGAGTCAGGCGTGAACAACGCCTTGATTTCCTGGGTCACCGCTCCCGCCGAAGGTGATGTCAACATCGCCAGTAACCCCAGCAGTGAGCCACTGTACCGCCATCGCGGCGAAAAAATATTCAGGGTCATGATTGCACTCTGTGAAGGATCAATACTGGAGTCATCAGCCGGCCTTCTGCTGACTGATGCTGGCCTCGGCCAACGTGTCCGGCGAGCAGCGCAGATCGCCGATCATCAGCACGTTGTTTTCACTGCGGTGCTTGTCGGTGTCGAGACGGAATTGACACAACAACTGGTCGGCGTAGCGCACTTGCAGGGTTGGCGAGCCGGCGTGCATTTCCATCGAGAAAAAGCCGTCGACTTCGCTGACCCCACGACTGGCGTGGTTGATCACGTGATGCCCTTTGAGCGGCCGTCCTTGTGGGTCGACGAGGCGACCAAGTACGGTCAGGGTTTTCATCACGCGCACCTTGCGGTACTCCACGCCACCCTTGTTCAGGTGATAGCGGGTGCGCGACGGTTCGATACTCGCCGCCGGAACGTGATTGCCCTCAAAGTCAAAGTTCACCGAGCTGTTTCGATAGGCTGTAAGCGGGATGAAGTTGCGTCCGGGGTGCAGAGCCGCGCTGCCGCCACTGAGATCGTCGGCGCGCAGGGATATGCCGGCAATGTCCGACTCGACATCGACGATCATGCCCGCGCCGCGCCCATGGTGCTGGCTGGTCATCAACAGCTGTCGGGCGCCAATCACCACGGTGCTGTCGAGGTTTACCCCACCGGTGAAGTTGCCGTTGTAAGACGAGCGCTGCAGGAAGCCGTCGCCATTGACCGTGTCGGTGCGAAAGTTCGCCAGGCTGGCCAGGCCGACACCATAAGTGTCGGTCAGCGCCGTCACCGACACACTTTGCAGTACATGGTCTTGCAGGTCCTTGCGATAACCCACCGAGGCATTGTTGTCACGGCTGCCATCGCGCGCGGTGCGGCTGCCGATGCTGCCGGATATTTGCTGGCCTGCCCCGCCCAACGCCATGCTGACACTAAGGTCGACGCCGCGATTGCGTGCATCGCCACTGCTGTAACTGCCCGGTCGATCAAACAACGACAGCCGCCAATTGGCGTCGCTGCCGAATAGCTCGGTACGCTGCGACCAGCCCAGATCGGCGCCGACACCTTCAACATTGCCCTCGCTATGGGACACCCGCGCACTCAGCGAGTTTTTGCGGCTGATCCGGTGACTGAGCGACAGCGACGAATTGCTGGTCTCACCGGTGAAGACGTTGCGTTGGCGTACACGCGTACCGTCGGGCAGCGTGTCGTAGGTATTGCGGGTGTCGAGCCAACTGCGATTGTGGCTGATCACCAGGCTCCCGGCGCCGTAGTTGTATAACCCCTGCAAATCAACGCCGGTGCCGTGATCCTCGGTCTGATAAAGATTGGCGTAAAAGCTGGTGTTGTCCGCGACACTCCAGTCGATCGAGCTGCCGTATTGCAGTTTTGCGCGTACCTGGCGCGCCGACAGTCCGAGAATCACCCGCGGATGCAGCAGATAATTGATCGAGGCGCCGGCGGTCATGTCGCCGCTGTCCTGCTCTTCCCAGTTACTGAGCAGTTTGCTTTCCTGGCCGGCAAACAGGTTGTAGCGCCAGCGGTCGTCGAGGTTGCTCCAGTTGACGGGTTTGTAGATCAGCTCCTGAGTGGTCGAGGTCGTCTGACCGTCTTCGATCAAACGCACTTCCACTTCGTAGATACCGCCAGGCAGGGGCCGGGTATCAAGTGTCTGCAGGCCTGCGGGAACCGCCTGGGTATTGATCAGCAGGCCATCGCGATAGATTTCCACTGACGCCTGCCGGTTGGCCGTGACATAGATCGGATAAACACTTGGCCGGGGACTGTCCACCGCAAGGCTGTCGGAACTGCCGTACATAACGCCCACCGCCGTGTCGGGACTGGTACCGAATGAACGCGGTTGACGGGTCAGGCCTTCGGAATTGGGGGTGAAATAACCCAAGCGGAAAAAACTGCCCTGCAGTTCGCGCTGGGTATAAAGCTCATGTATTGCGTGATAGGTCTTGTCGTCCGGCCCGCCGAGACGCGCCAATTGCATGTTGAAGGTCTGACTCCAGTTACCGAGGCTGCCACTGGCCTCCAAGCCTAGCCGGCCACCCGGATCCTGGTCCTGACCGCCGTTGAAGTTGAGTTGGTTGCGCAGGATCAGTCCACTGCTGCCGCCCTCGGGCTGATCGTGAAAGCGCTGGGTCTGCAGATCGCGCTCGGCATTTTCCGTGGCAATCGAGAGCAAGGAGTTTTCCAGGTTGTAATGCACCGCCAGCAATTGCTCGGGGCATTGTCCGCTACACGCCCCCAAGGCGACTCCGGGTTTGAGAATGCTCGCCCAGGTTTCACGCTCACTGGCGCTGAAACGACTGTCGCTGGTGTCGGTAAAGTCGAGCAAGGTAATACGATCATCGCGCGACAAGACAATCATTGCCTCGCCCAACGGCTGTCTATCAAGTGCCACCCGAACCGCCAATGGAACATCAAAAAAGTGCTCTTCAAAGTCTGCCGGCAAACCTTTTGCCTGCGCCAGTAAGCTTCGTGGGGTGTTATCAACTGGTGCGGGCGCCGCCAGTACGCTGGTGCATGACAGCAACGCAAGCGCAGCCGCGATGGGCGTCATCGGAAACATGAACGAATACTCTGGTTACCGGAAAGTAAAAGCCCGACCGGACAACAGACAAGTTGCCGGCCGGTTACGTTACTTGGACAAGTAAGCGTTAGTTGCTGCCTGTAGCGATCAAACCGAAGGTTCTACGACCAGCATGACCACGCCGGTGTAATCGCCAGCGGTTGGCTTGGCGCCTGGCGCACTGATTTTGAACGGTGCGCGGTAGCGTGTATTGGACTCTGCATCACCGACCACTTCCTGGGACGTGGTGGTCAGCGTCTTGCCATTGAGTTCGACCTTGAGATCGATACTCTGGCTGCCGGCGATAAGCTTCGGCACGCTTTCCAAGCGAGCGTGGACCTTGCCGGCCGTGTGCAGCACGTCGAAATGACCATTGACCTCACGCATCGAAGCAGTCGACGGGTTGTAGCTCATGTCCTGATCCTTGTTGACCAGATCGGCATCGACCGGTACCGCATAGAAATCGTCGGCAGGCACATGCGCAACCAGACTGATCGAATGTTTTGCTTCGGTGGCGGCGAACGCGATGGAAGCAGTCATGGCCAGTACGGTCAGAGGAGCGGCAAAAGCGAGTTTCTTGAGCATCATTCAATACCTGTCATATATAAATTGGTTTATTCATTGAAAGTGTCTGGCGAACGAAACGTTCACGAACGAGGTGTGTCCACCCTCAACTTGCAACGCCAGACAATCATCAAGCAATTCATATTTAAAGTAAGCAGGCAACTTCCGAGGAACTTGTAGCCTGGCGGCCATCACCCCAGAAAGAAAAAACCGTTAATTTCTGAAAAATTCAAGTTCAACTGTAAGAGAGAGACTACAGCGCGCCAGCAATCTGTCTTGGCGCGCCAACTTTTAAAGCAACTTCCGTAAGACCGATACCACACTCTCCTGATAATAAAGGCCGTCATCGGCTATTAGAGAGTTAGCACTAAACTGCACTTTTAGCGGGCGATTTAATACCGCTTTTTTTTGATCATTCGCGCGCAGGGATGCCTGAAAATTCGATTGATGGAAGGCAGCCGTCGGTCAGAAAGCCTTGCGCAGGCCTAAAGATATATCTTAAGTTGTATCTAAACACGACGAGAGAGAAGGAAAAAATGAGAGACCATCATGCCCCCCACCGCGAACACGGCGACGCTCGTGACGGCTTCGAGAAACGCCCCGGCCGCGAACGCGGCGGTCGCGGCCCCCGCGTGTTCGCTCCAGGCGACCTGAAATTATTACTGCTGGCGCTGATTGCCGAACAGCCGTGCCACGGCTATGACCTGATCCGCCAGATTGAAGGCATGTTCGATGGCGCCTACAGCCCGAGCCCCGGTGTGATTTACCCGACCCTGACCTTTCTGGAAGAAAGCGACCTGGTTGCCGGTGACGCCGAAGGCGGTAAAAAACGCTACAGCGTCACCGACGCCGGGCGTCTGTCTTTAACTGAACAAGCCGTGGCACTGGACGGTGTGCGCATGCGCATCGAAGTCAGTAAACGCTCGCTGCGAGGCCATGATCGCCCACCAGAAATCCATGAAGCCGTGCATAACCTGCGCCATGCCTTGCAAATGCACCACGGGCGCTGGAGCGCCGACGAAATCCTGCGCGTGCGTGACCTGCTCAACGACACCGCCAAAGCCATTGTCGACGGCCCTGCCGTTCAATTTGCCCAGGAGAAAGCCGAATGACCGCAGTCGATACCCAAACCATTCACCGCGTGATGCACGAAATCAAACGCCGCAAGCTTGAAGTCTTGCGCGTGGTCGACCTGACCCCGCGCATGCGCCGTATCACCCTCGGCGGGCCGGAGCTGGCCGGGTTCGTCAGCCTGGGCACGGACGATCACGTCAAGCTGCTGTTCCCGCAGAACGCCGAACAAACGGCCGCGCTGGAGACCATGGTGCTCGGCGCTGGCAAGGACAACGGGCCGATGCCGGAAATGCGCGACTACACCCCGCGTCGTTACGACCTCGATGCGCTGGAACTGGACATCGATTTTGTTCTGCACGGTGACGGCCCGGCGTCGACCTGGGCCGAGCAAGCGCAACCCGGGCAATTCCTGCACATCGGTGGCCCGCGCGGCTCGATGATCGTGCCGGACATCTTCGACAGCTATTTGCTGATCGGCGATGAAACTGCCCTGCCCGCCATCGCCCGCCGCCTCGAAGGCCTGGCGGCCAATCGCAAGGCGCTGGTGGTGATCGAAGTGGAGAACGGCGCCGAGCAGCAAGTGCTGGAGAGTCCGGCGCAGGTCAATGTGATCTGGGTGTTGCGCGAAGGCAGCAAGGACAACCTGCTGGCGACGGTGAAGCAATTGCAGGTGCCCAAGGGCAATCTGTATGCGTGGGTGGCGACCGAAACGAAAGTCTCGCGGCAGATTCGCCGGGTGCTGATTGATGAGCATGGGCTCGATGAGCAGCTCATCAAAGCGGTCGGTTACTGGCGCGCCGAAGGCACTCCTGAAGAAGAGTGATATCCCTTGTAGGAGCTGCCGCAGGCTGCGATCTTTTGATCTTGTTTTTGAAAAAGCAAAGTCAAAAGATCGCAGCCTGCGGCAGCTCCTACAAGTGCTTTAACTTCGTGCAAATCTCCAGCGGTCGAGACCAATGACCACCAAGCCAATCACCACAAACCCCAGCAATATCCCCCCGGCATTGATCAGCACCTGTGGATAACCCAACACCGCCACGTCAATAAACGGATATGCATACGCGCCGAGCAAATGCCCGCGCAACAACGCGTAGATGAAATACGCCAGCGGATAAATCAGCCACACCGGCAGATGCCACCAGCGCAAAGTGCCCTTGGGCACGCACGCCCACCAATAGCCCAGAAACAGCAGCGGCATCACGTCGTGCAGCAGTTCATCGGCGACAAATTGCCAACCTTCGGGATGCCACAAATGCCGCAGCAAAATGCTGTAGGCCAGTCCGACCACAGCAATGCTCACGGCAATCCCACTGCTGACCCACGGCTGCAAAAACCAGCGGCGCGCAGCGGATTCGCGCGCGGTCACGGCACAGGTCAGCACCGTCGCCACCAGCGTATTGGTCAAAATCGTGAAGTAACTGAAAAAGCTCACCAGCCCGCCCAACAGGCTGGCGCCAACACTCAAGCGCGCGAAGAAAATCAGGTACAGCTGAATGCCCAACCCCGCCCAGCCCAATACGGCCGCGCAGGTGATCAGGCGATGTCGCCACACGGCGTCCATCTCAAAGCGGTCGCTTGGTGCGCATCAGCTTCACGTACAGACGCTCGACCTTCTCCCGCGCCCACGGGGTTTTACGCAGGAACGTCAGGCTCGACTTGATGCTCGGGTCGCTCTTGAAGCAGCGAATATCGATGCGCTCGGCCAGCCCCGACCATTCGTAATGGGTCACCAGTGCGTTGAGGATCTGTTCGAGGGTGACGCCGTGCAGCGGATCGGGGGTTTGGTCGTTCATGCCAGGCCTTTGGGCGAAGTGAAAATGCAGAAGCCGCGCACCTTAGCCGAGGGGGTGGTTCGGTGGAAGGGCTTCCTTCAAATGTAGGTCAAGGTCAAAAGATCGCAGCCTTCGGCAGCTCCTACAGGTGTACGCATTTCAATGTAGGAGCTGCCGAAGGCTGCGATCTTTTCGCACTGTTACCAAATCCGAAAGGATGCATGTTTATAAAAGGCCTTTGTCTTTTTGTTACAGATCATTATCCTGCCGCCCTTCCGCTGAATCGCTTCACTGCCTGCGACATATTGAAGCGCACGAATTGCACCCCCGAAAACACCAAAAAAAGACTTATCCATGCCCGATTTTTCCTTCTCCCGAGACAGCGCTATCTCAGCCCTGCGCACCCTTGGCAGCTGCACTGCGCTAGGTCTCGCCACCTGCGCACAAGCGGCGCCCGCGTTCGACAGTGAATCACCGTACATGCTCGGTGACTGGAACGGCACGCGCACCGAACTCTCGGAAAAAGGCTACGACTTCAAACTCGATTACACCGGCGAAATGGGCAGCAACCTGCACGGTGGCTATGACCATGACCGCACCGCGCGTTACAGCGATCAGTTCGGTCTGGGCACGCACCTGGACCTGCAAAAGATCCTCGGCTGGGACGACGCCGAGTTTCAACTGACCATCACCAAGCGCAGCGGCAACAACATCAGCAACGACCGCATCAACGATCCGCGTGTCGGTGGTTTCACCTCGGCCCAGGAAGTCTGGGGCCGTGGCCAGACCACACGCCTGACGCAGATGTGGTACCAGCAGAAGTTCTTCGATCAGAAACTCGACATCAAGGTCGGCCGTTTCGGCGAAGGCGAAGATTTCAACAGCTTCCCGTGCGACTTCCAGAACCTCGCGTTCTGCGGCTCGCAGGTCGGCAACTGGGTCGGCGGCATCTGGTACAACTGGCCGGTCAGCCAATGGGCGCTGCGCGTCAAATATCACCTGACCCCCGAGTTGTACGCACAGGTCGGCGCCTACGAGCAGAACCCGTCGAACCTCGATCGCGGCAACGGCTTCAAGCTCAGCGGCAGCGGCACTCAGGGCGCGATCCTGCCGATCGAACTGGTGTGGACACCGAAGCTCAACGGCCTGCCGGGTGAATATCGCGCCGGTTATTACTACAGCAATGCCAAGGCCACCGATGCTTACAAAGATCAGAATGGCCAACCGGCAGCGCTGAGCGGCGAAGCCTACCGCAGCGCGTCGAGCAAACACGGGGTGTGGCTGGGCATTCAGCAGCAAATCACCAGCGTCGCCAGCGACAACAGTCGCGGCTTGAGCGTGTTTGCCAATGGCACGATGCACGACAAGAAAACCAACGCGATCGACAACTACGTGCAGGCCGGCATCACCTACAAAGGCCCGTTCGATGCGCGCGCCAAGGACGACATCGGCTTCGCCCTCGCCCGCGTGCACGTCAACCCGGCCTACCGCAAAAACGCCGAAGCCAGTAACCGCGCCAACGCCGTGTATGACTACGACGACCCGTCGTTCCTGCCACCGCAAGACACCGAATACAGCGCCGAGCTGTATTACGGCGTGCACGTGACCAACTGGCTGACCGTACGCCCGAACCTGCAATACATCCGCCACCCCGGTGGCGTGAACGACGTCGACGACGCCCTGATCGGCGGGATCAAGATCCAGTCCTCGTTCTAAAGCACACCACGGATCAAATGTAGGAGTGAGCCTGCTCGCGATGGCGGTGTTTCAGGCGACATCTCCAGAGACTGACACACCGCTATCGCGAGCAGGCTCACTCCTACAAATGAATTTCGTTAGCTAGACAAGTTTTTATCTGAACCATGCCTGTGCCAAATCGTCATCTAAAGTGACTACAGCGCGGGACTACATAAACGTCACGGAGAATCACACTATGAGCACCGAAAGTGCTTCGAGTCGGGGCCGTTTGCTACCGAGCCTGCTCGGCATTCTGCTTCTACTGATGGGCCTGGCCATGTTGGCCGGAGGGGTCAAGCTGAGCATGCTCGGCGGCTCGTTGTATTACCTGCTGGCCGGTATCGGCATTGCGCTGAGCGGCATCCTGTTGCTGATGCGCCGTCGCGCGGCACTGGGCCTGTACGCCATCGTTCTGTTCGCCAGCACCGTCTGGGCACTGTGGGAAGTCGGTCTGGACTGGTGGCAACTGGTGCCACGTCTGGCCCTGTGGTTCGTCCTCGGCTTCGTGATGTTGCTGCCGTGGTTCCGTCGTCCGCTGCTGCTTGACGGCCCTGCGCCGATGGGCACTCGCGGTCTGACCGTGGCCGTGGTTCTGGCCGGCCTCACCGCGCTGATCAGCCTGTTCACCCACCCGGGCGAAACCTTCGGCGAACTGGGCCGCGACACCGCCGACACCAGCAGCACCGCACCAGCGATGCCCGATGGCGACTGGCAGGCCTACGGCCGCACCGAATTCGGTGACCGTTATTCGCCGCTGAAACAGATCACCCCGGCCAACGTCGGCAAGCTGCAAGAAGCCTGGCGCATCCAGACCGGCGACCTGCCAACGGCGGATGACCCGGTCGAGCTGACCAACGAAAACACCCCGCTGAAAGCCAACGGCATGGTCTACGCCTGCACCGCGCACAGCAAAGTGTTGGCCCTGGATCCGGACACCGGTAAAGAACTGTGGCGCTTCGACCCGCAGATCAAGAGCCCGGTCGGCTTCAAAGGCTTCGCCCACATGACCTGCCGTGGCGTGTCGTACTACGACGAAGCCGCGTACGCCAAAACTGAAAACGCAGCCTCCGCGGTGATTTCCGAAGCCGGCAAAGCCGTTGCTCAGGCCTGCCCGCGTCGTCTGTACCTGCCAACCGCTGATGCCCGTCTGATCGCGCTGAACGCCGACACCGGCAAAATCTGCGAAGGCTTCGGCAAAAACGGCGTGGTTGACCTGACCCAAGGCATCGGCCCGTTCACCGCTGGTGGCTACTACTCCACCTCGCCGGCCGCGATTACTCGTGATCTGGTGATCATGGGCGGTCACGTCACCGACAACGAATCGACCAACGAGCCATCGGGCGTGATCCGCGCCTTCGACGTGCGCGACGGTCACCTCGTGTGGAACTGGGACAGCGACAAACCAGACGCCACCGAGCCTCTGGCGCCGGGCGAAACCTACAGCCGCAACTCGGCGAACATGTGGTCGCTGGCCAGTGTCGACGAAAAACTCGGCATGGTTTACCTGCCACTGGGCAACCAGACTCCAGACCAGTGGGGCGCAGACCGCACCCCGGGCGCCGAGAAATTCAGCGCCGGTATCGTTGCTCTGGACCTGGCCACCGGTAAAGTGCGCTGGAACTACCAGTTCACCCACCACGACCTGTGGGACATGGACGTTGGCAGCCAGCCAACCCTGCTCGACATGAAAACCGCCGACGGCGTGAAACCGGCGCTGATCGCCCCGACCAAACAGGGCAGCCTGTACGTCCTCGACCGTCGTGACGGCACGCCGATCATTCCGATCAAGGAAATCCCGGTTCCGCAAGGCGCCGTGAAAGGCGACCACACCGCACCGACCCAGGCCCGTTCGGACCTCAACCTGCTGGCCCCGGAACTGACCGAAAAAGCCATGTGGGGCGCGAGCCCGTTCGACCAGATGCTGTGCCGCATCCAGTTCAAAGAACTGCGTTATGAAGGCCAGTACACCCCGCCGTCGGAACAGGGCAGCCTGATCTACCCGGGTAACGTGGGCGTGTTCAACTGGGGCGGCGTCTCGGTCGATCCGGTTCGCCAAATGCTGTTCACCAGCCCGAACTACATGGCCTTCGTTTCGAAAATGGTGCCACGCGAGCAAGTCGCCGCCGACAGCAAACGCGAAAGCGAAACCGCTGGCGTGCAACCGAACACTGGCGCGCCATACGCCGTGATCATGCACCCGTTCATGTCGCCACTCGGCGTACCGTGCCAGGCCCCGTCCTGGGGCTACGTTGCCGGTATCGACCTGACCACCGGCAAAGTCGTGTGGAAACGCAAAAACGGCACCAGCCGCGACAGCTCGCCCATCCCGATCGGCTTCACCCTGGGCGTGCCTAGCATGGGCGGCTCGATGGTCACGGCTGGCGGCGTCGGCTTCCTCAGCGGCACCCTCGACCAGTACCTGCGCGCGTACGACGTCAACAGCGGCAAAGAGCTGTGGAAATCGCGTCTGCCGGCGGGTGGTCAAGCGACCCCGATGACCTACACCGGCAAGGACGGCAAGCAATACGTTCTGCTCGTTGTCGGCGGTCACGGCTCGCTGGGCACTAAAATGGGCGACTACATCATTGCCTACAAACTGCCGGAATAAGTTTCAACGGCGGTAAAACAAAGGCGATGCCCCGCAAGGGACATCGCCTTTTTTGTGCACGCCATTTCTGCATCCACAGGTTGAAAAGTGTTTATCTGTGGGAAAGGTACTCGTCCTACAGACGTTGAAAGTGGCGCGGAGTTTTCCGACAAGTCGCGTCGGTTGTGCCTCGGAAATCGGCTGGATAGGCTCTGGGGGTCGCTACAAATTCAGCGAACGGGCGTCGCGGCCCGAGCAGTTCATTCGATTTGATGCATAATCGCCGACCCAAACGGGAGCGCTCAGGTGCTTGTTGTTTGGTTTGATGGTGGCTGTGCGCGGGATACCTTCGGGTATGCCGAGATTGCCGAATGGCTCGGTCCGCGAACCTGCGTACAGCTGCCACCCTTTGTCGCGTCGCGGCGATTGAGAGTGACAGCCCCACTTATCATTCGGAGCTTCACCATGATCAAACCAACACCCAATCCGCCCGCAGCGGACGACACCACCCCCTACGAATTCCCCGACTCAAAAAGAGTCCATGACGCAGCCGAACGCGCCCTCGACCACTACCTCAAACCCAACGCCCTAACCCTGCGCTTCCACAAACCCAGCACCATGTTCCAGGTCGCCCCCGACCAAGACAACGAAAGCCTGCTGGTCCACGCCTGTGAATCCCTGGCCCAAGCCAGCCTCATGACCAGCGACATCGCCGCGTACATCGAACTGCCGCAGCGACGCACCATCCTGGCGATCCAGCAAATCATCATGCTCGCCGAACTCGCGGTGAACCGCGCACTGGATAACCACGAAATATCCCCCCCCACTCACAACTGAAAAGCCCCTCACCCTAACCCTCTCCCGGAGGGAGAGGGGACTGACCGAGGTGTTTGGGATAGACACGCCGACGTGCAATACCGAGCCGAACTCACATTCTGAAAAGCCCAAAAACCGGCCCCCTCTCCCTCGGGAGAGGGCTGGGGTGAGGGGCGAACCCACCAAAAAACCAAAGCCAAACACCCGCTCTTCACCACTCAATAGGCCGAGTGTCAGCTCGCCTGCTCTTGATCTTGATCTTGATCTTGATCTTGATCCACGAGCGACGTCGGAAGGCTGAGTGGAGGGATTGATCCGGGCGTGGGAGCGCAGCGACCGTTTGGCGCAGCCAAACACAGCGAGAGGAGGTGCAGCGAAGCAAACCGTAGGCGCTGCGCCCGGATCGATCCCGCAGCGAAGGAACCCCGAGCCTCAGCGAGCGGGCCGCACGTAGGAGCAAGCCTTTTCGGTTACCTTTTCGGCGTTTGGAAAAGGTGACTCGCCGTAAGGGCGAAACCTTAATCCGCCATCACCAAAAAAACGGATATACACACAACCCCCAAGAACATGGTCGGCCCAAAGGCCGCCAAGCCCAAAGCGTGACCCCTGTCAAAACCCTGAACACACAAGCAGAAACATCCCCCGCCATTGAAACCACCGAAAGCCTGCCCCATCTAAGACCCATACCCCATTGCGCAGGTGCCCCATGAGCGACCAGCAAGAATTCCCGGAAAACCCCGACGACTACACCGAAGCCGAACACATCGAACACACCTCCTCCGGCAAAGGCCTCGCCCTGCCAGGCCAGAACCTGCCGGACAAGGTCTACATCATCCCGATCCACAACCGCCCGTTCTTCCCGGCCCAAGTCCTGCCGGTCATCGTCAACGAAGAACCCTGGGCCGAAACCCTCGACCTCGTCAGCAAATCCGACCACCACTCCCTGGCCCTGTTCTTCATGGACACGCCCCAGGAAGACCCGCGCCACTTCAACACCGGCGCCCTGCCCGAATACGGCACGCTGGTCAAAGTCCACCACGCCAGCCGCGAGAACGGCAAACTGCAATTCGTCGCCCAGGGCCTGAGCCGCGTACGCATCAAAACCTGGCTCAAACACCACCGCCCACCGTACCTGGTCGAAGTCGAATACCCGCACCAGCCGACCGAGCCGACCGACGAGGTCAAGGCCTACGGCATGGCGCTGATCAACGCGATCAAAGAACTGCTGCCGCTCAACCCGCTGTACAGCGAAGAACTGAAAAACTACCTCAACCGCTTCAGCCCCAACGACCCGTCGCCGCTGACCGACTTCGCCGCCGCCCTCACATCCGCCACCGGCCCTGAGCTGCAAGAAGTGCTCGACTGCGTGCCGATGCTCAAGCGCATGGAAAAAGTCCTGCCGATGCTGCGCAAGGAAGTCGAAGTCGCGCGCCTGCAAAAAGAGATCTCGGCGGAAGTTAACCGCAAGATCGGCGAGCATCAGCGCGAGTTCTTCCTCAAGGAACAACTCAAGGTCATCCAGCAGGAACTCGGCCTGACCAAAGACGACCGCAGCGCCGACCTCGAACAGTTCGAACAACGCCTCGAAGGCAAAGTCCTGCCGGCGCAGGTACAAAAACGCCTTGAAGAGGAAATGAACAAACTGTCGATCCTCGAAACCGGCTCGCCGGAGTACGCGGTCACCCGCAACTACCTCGACTGGGCGACCTCGGTGCCGTGGGGCGTGTATGGCGAGGACAAACTCGACCTCAAGCACGCGCGCAAAGTGCTCGACAAACACCACGCCGGTCTCGACGACATCAAGGATCGCATCCTCGAATTCCTCGCCGTCGGTGCTTATAAAGGTGAGATCAGCGGTTCCATCGTGCTGCTGGTCGGCCCGCCGGGCGTGGGTAAAACCAGCGTCGGCAAATCCATCGCCGAATCCCTCGGCCGACCGTTCTACCGCTTCAGCCTCGGCGGCATGCGCGACGAAGCCGAGATCAAGGGCCATCGCCGCACCTACATCGGCGCGCAACCGGGCAAACTGGTGCAGGCGTTGAAAGACGTCGAAGTGATGAACCCGGTGATCATGCTCGACGAGATCGACAAGATGGGCCAGAGCTACCAAGGCGACCCGGCCTCGGCGCTGCTGGAAACCCTCGACCCGGAACAGAACGTCGAATTCCTCGACCATTACCTCGACCTGCGAATGGACTTGTCGAAAGTCCTGTTCGTCTGCACCGCCAACACCCTCGATTCGATCCCAGGCCCACTGCTGGACCGCATGGAAGTGATTCGCCTGTCGGGCTACATCACTGAAGAAAAAGTCGCCATCGCCAAGCGTCACCTGTGGCCGAAACTGCTGGAAAAGGCCGGCGTGTCCAAGGGCAGCCTGAGCATCAGCGACAGCGCGCTCAAAGCCCTGATCGACGGTTACGCCCGTGAAGCCGGCGTGCGTCAGCTGGAAAAACAGATGGGCAAACTGGTGCGCAAAGCGGTGATGAAGCTGATCGACGAGCCGAAAGCGGTGATCAAACTCGGGCCGAAAGACCTCGAAGCGTCACTGGGTCATCCAGTGTTCCGCAACGAACAAGTGCTGTCCGGCACCGGTGTGATTACCGGTCTGGCGTGGACCAGCATGGGTGGCGCGACGTTGCCGATCGAAGCGACGCGCATTCATACGCTCAACCGGGGTTTCAAACTCACCGGGCAACTGGGTGATGTGATGAAGGAGTCGGCGGAGATCGCCTACAGCTACGTCAGCTCGCACTTGAAACAGTTCGGCGGCGATGCGAAGTTCTTCGACGAAGCCTTCGTCCACTTGCATGTGCCGGAAGGCGCGACACCGAAGGACGGCCCGAGCGCCGGTGTGACCATGGCCAGCGCCCTGCTCTCCCTCGCGCGCAACCAGCCACCGAAAAAAGGCGTGGCAATGACCGGCGAACTGACGCTGACCGGGCATGTGCTGCCGATTGGCGGGGTGCGTGAGAAGGTGATTGCGGCGCGGCGGCAGAAGATCTTCGAGTTGATTTTGCCGGAGCCGAACCGGGGTAATTTTGAGGAATTGCCGGATTATCTGAAGGAAGGGATTACTGTGCATTTCGCCAAGAAGTTTGCGGATGTGGCGAAGATCCTGTTCTGACAGTTCTGCGGTGACATGACTACTGCTATCGCGAGCAGGCTCACTCCTACAGGGTTCTATGGTGAACAGTTGATTTGTGAACGCCACAACCCACTGTAGGAGTGAGCCTGCTCGCGATGGCGTCAACCCGGTCACCTTCACCCCCAGACTGTCACACTTTGTCTCATCTTCAGTTATGCTCGCCGTTCGTCGTGAACGCCCGGAGCCGCTGACCCTATGTCCCCCACTCGCCTGTTTCTCCCCCTCGCCCTCTCGCTGCTGGCCGCCTGCGCCACGCAACCGAAACACAACGTGACCGTGGAAAAACAAAGCGAATGCCCCGTACGGCTCACCAACGGGCAAAACCTCATCGTCATGCTGCCAAGCAATCCAACCACCGGTTATCGCTGGGCCATTCAGGACTCGGCTGGCGGTGTGCTGCGCGCGCTCAGCCCCGAGGTCTACAGCAATCCGGAAGATGCCGGCGTGGTCGGTGCAGCGGGTCTGTCGACCTGGCGCTTTCAGGCGTTTGCCCCCGGTACCGGGCGTCTGCGCCTGACCTCGCAACAGCCATGGGCGCCGGAAGTGCTGCCGGTGGAAACCTTTGACTGCGCCATTTCGGTGAACTGATTGTGGGCTGGCTGATTCTGGCGCTGATGGGCGCGGTGACCTTTCTTTACGGCGTCAGTACGCATGCGGCGCTGCTTTGTCTGTTGGTCAAACCGTTGCCGGTACTGGCGTTGCTCGGCTGGTTGCATGATGCGCCGCCCAGCGACTATCGGCGCTGGATCAGCCTCGGCCTGATTTTTTCGTTGCTGGGTGATGTGTTGTTGGCGTGGCCGGGGGATTTGTTTGTGTTCGGGCTGGGCGCGTTTCTGGTTGCGCACCTGGCTTATCTGAAGGCTTATCTGAGTGACTGCAAGCGTCTGGCGGTGTTGCCGCTGGTCTTGGCACTCGCGGTGGGTGCGGTGTTGCTCGGACTGCTGATTTCCAGTGGTCTGGGGCCGTTGCTGGTGCCAGTGATTGTCTATGGCACGGCAATCAGCGCGATGCTCTGGCGCGCGCTTGCTCGTCTCGGCACCGATGTGCCGAGACGTTCGGCGTTGCTGGCGGCGGGCGGTGCGCTGGCGTTTGTGTTCTCGGACAGCGTGATCGGCATCGATCGCTTTGTATCGCCATTCCACGCCGCGCCGTACGTCATCATCCTCAGCTACTGGCTGGGCCAATGGGGCATCGCCGCCTCCGCTTTCTCCCAGACTAAACGGATCTGATCGTTCCAACGCTCCGCGTGGGAATGCATCCTGTGACGCTCTGCGTCATTTGCGCAGGGACGCGGAGCGTCCGGGGCGGCATTCCCACGCAGAGCGTGGGAACGATCACCGGCAAAAAAACGCTTTATCAGACAACCCGCGCATCCCCGCGCCCTTTTGGCTAAAATGCCGGCCTTTCCATTTACACCGCCGGAACCGCCGTGAGCAAAGAACCCGATCGCATTTTCGCCAAGCCTCTGGCCCAGGTACCCGACTTCGCCTTCAACGAAGACGTCGTGCGGGTGTTCCCGGACATGATCAAGCGCTCGGTGCCGGGTTATCCGACCATCGTCGAAAACCTCGGCGTGCTCGCCGCGCAGTTCGCTCAGCCGAACAGCGTGCTCTACGATCTCGGCTCATCCTTGGGCGCCGTGACCCAGGCCCTGCGTCGCCACGTGCGCACCGACGGTTGCCGCGTTATCGCTGTGGATAACTCGGCCGCCATGGTCGAACGCTGCCGCGAGTACCTCAACGGTCAGGATTCGATGTTCCAGGAGTTGCTGCCGGTCGAAGTGATCGAGGGCGACATCCTTGCCCTCGACTTCCAGCCCGCCTCGGTGGTCGCGCTGAACTTCACCCTGCAATTCATCGCCCCCGAGCAGCGCACCGCGTTGCTCTCGCGCATCCGCCAATCGTTGTTGCCCGGTGGCGCGCTGATTCTCTCGGAGAAGCTGCGTTTCAACGATGCCGAAGAACACGCATTGCTCACCGATTTGCACGTCGCCTTCAAACGCGCCAACGGCTACAGCGAACTGGAAATTGCCCAGAAGCGCAGCGCCATCGAAAACGTCATGAAGCCCGACAGCCTCGAAGAACACCGCGAACGCCTGCTGGCCGCCGGGTTCTCGAAAGTCGTGCCGTGGTTCCAGTGTCTTAACTTTGCCTCGTTGATTGCCTTGCCATGATTGATCTGTCCCCCCTCGCCCGCCGTCTGGCCGGCACGCCGCTGGCCGAATGGGCCAACACCCTGCAGCGTCAACTCGACAAGAAAATGGACAAGGGCCATGGCGATCTGGAGCGCTGGCAGAGTGCGCTCGATGCCTTGCCGAAGATTCAGCCGAGCGAAGTCGATCTGCTCAACGGCCTGAAACTCGACACCGATTGCGACGACGAAACCCGCGCGCAGATGCGCACTGCGCTGATGGGCCTGTCGCCGTGGCGCAAAGGGCCGTTCGATCTGTTTGGTGTGCACGTCGATACCGAATGGCGTTCGGACTGGAAATGGTCGCGCGTAGCTCCACATCTCGACCTGAAGGGCAAACGCATCCTCGACGTCGGTTGCGGCAACGGCTATTACATGTGGCGCATGCTCGGTGCGGGTGCAGACAGTGTGATTGGTGTTGACCCGAACTGGCTGTTCTTCTGCCAGTTCCAGGCCGTGCAGCGTTACCTGTCCGAACCAAATGCCTGGCATTTGCCGTTCCCGTTCGAAGACCTGCCGGCGAATCTGGAAGGTTTCGACACGGTGTTTTCCATGGGCGTGTTCTACCACCGCCGCTCGCCGATCGAGCATTTGCTGGCGCTGAAGGATTGCCTGGTCAAGGGCGGCGAACTGGTGCTGGAAACACTGGTGGTGGAAGGCGACAAGCATCAGGTGCTGATGCCGGAAGACCGTTATGCGCAGATGCGTAACGTGTGGTTTCTGCCGTCGGTGCCGGCGCTGGAATTGTGGCTGCGTCGTGCCGGTTTCACCGACATTCGTTGCGTGGATGTGAGCACGACAACAGTTGAAGAACAGCGCGGTACGGAGTGGATGAAGTATCAGTCGTTGAGCGACTTCCTTGATCCCGAAGACCACAGCAAAACCATCGAAGGCCTGCCGGCGCCAATGCGTGCGGTGATCGTCGCGAAGAAGTAACCCAACCTCTCAAACACCGCGGTGAATTCACCCCTCACCCCAGCCCTCTCCCCAAGGAGAGGGAGCCGATCTTTGGGCTTTTCAAAACTTGAGTTCGACTCGATAACTCAGGTCGGCGGGGATCGCCCATTCAACTCGGTCAGTCCCCTCTCCCTCTGCGAGAGGGAGCCGATCTTTGGGCTTTTCGAAACTTGAGTTCGACTCGATAACTCAGGTCGGCGGGGATCGCCCATTCAACTCGGTCAGTCCCCTCTCCCTCTGGGAGAGGGAGCCGATCTTTGGGCTTTTCGAAACTTGAGTTCGACTCGATAACTCAGGTCGGCGGGGATCGCCCATCCAATCCGGTCAGTTCCCTCTCCCTCTGGGAGAGGGAGCCGATCTTTGGACTTTTCAAAACTTGAGTTCGACCCGATAACTCAGGTCGGCGGGGATCGCCCATTCAACTCGGTCAGTCCCCTCTCCCTCTGGGAGAGGGAGCCGATATTTGGGCTTTTCAAAACTCGAGTTCGACTCGATAACTCAGGTCGGCGGAGATCACCCATTCAACTCGGTCAGTCCCCTCTCCCTCTGGGAGAGGGTTAGGGTGAGGGGCTTTTTGCTCGGCGGGCGCGGAAGAATTCAGTCAGCACCGCACCACACTCCTCCGCCAACACCCCGCCTTCATACAACACTCGGTGATTCAAAAAGCCCTGGGTAAAAAACTGCCCCTGGCTCTGCACAATCCCCGCCTTCGGCTCCAGCGCGCCGTACACCACCCGCGCCACCCGCGAATGCACGATCAAACCAGCGCACATGCTGCACGGTTCCAGCGTCACATACAGCGTGCTGCCTGGCAGACGATAGTTATCCACGGCCTGTGCGGCAGCACGAATAGCGACCATTTCCGCGTGGGCACTCGGGTCGCTGGCGCTGATCGGGCAATTGAAGCCGCGACCGATGATCTCGCCATCCTGCACCAGCACCGCGCCCACCGGAACTTCGCCGAGGGCTGCGCCTTGTGCGGCAAGCGCCAACGCTTCACGCATGAAATCGCGGTCACGGCTGCGGTCGATGATCGCCGCTGGGCGAATCTGGCGCATCACTTCACCTCGATGGCGGCCATCAGGCCGGTTTCCATGTGGTCGATCACATGGCAGTGGAACATCCATACCCCCGGGTTATCGGCCACCAGCGCCACTTGCGCGCGCTCGTTCTTGCCCAACAGGTACGTGTCGGTGAAGTACGGAATGATCTTGTGCCGATTCGACGCAATCACTTTGAAGCTCATCCCGTGCAAGTGGATCGGGTGCTGGTACTGGGTCATGTTCTTCAATTCGAAAATATAGCTCTGACCCAGCTTCAGGCTGGCAATCGGCCGATCCGCACACGTCTTGTCGGTGATGTCCCAGGCCTTGCCGTTGATCTGCCACAGACTCGGCGGCCGGCCGTTATCGACGTTCACCGATACCGAACCGACCCATTCGAAATTGAAGTTGAGTTTCTCGGCATTGGCCAGGTCCGGCTCAGCCACCGGGTTGGCCGGCAGCGCCTTCGGCCAGTCAGTCGGCGCGTCGGTATTGGCCACCGAACGCAGCGTGCCCAGACGCACCGGGCCGTTGCGCAGCGATAATTCTTCGCCAGCCGCTGGCGCTTTGATCGCCAGGCAAATGCGCATGCCGGGGCCCAGCCAGTATTCCTTGCCCAGCGGTCGCGGCTCGACCGGGTTGCCGTCCAGCGCATAAATCCGTGCTTCGACCCCGGGAATATTGATGCGGTAAGTCAGGGTGTTGTCGAGGTTGAGCAAACGCACTCGCGTGATCTGCCCGGCCGGCAATTCGATCACCGGCGATGGCACACCATTAATTGTCGAAAGGCGCCCCGCCGTTCCGCCCCGCGCCGCTTCACGCGGAATGCTGAACTCGACGAAATTGCCTACGTCATCGATGTGCCAGTTCTTCAGGCTCAAGGTCTTTTCATAAACGAAACCGGTCGGCTCGCGCTCTTCGATGATCAGCGGCCCGACCAGCCCGCGACCGAGCTCTTCGCTGCTGCTGACGTGCGGGTGATACCAATAGCTGCCAGCATCCGGCACGCGGAATTTGTAATCGAAGTACTCGCCTGGTAGCACCGGTAGCTGCGAAACGTACGGCACACCGTCCATTTCCAGCGGCAGGCGAATGCCATGCCAGTGAATGGTGGTCGCCACCGGCAAATGGTTGATGAAACGTACGCGCAGCCATTCACCCTGACGCACACGCAGCTCGGTTCCTGGCGCCGAGGGGCCGAACGCCCAGGCTGCGGTTTTATGCCCCGGCACCAGTTCAACATCCAGCGGCGCGGCGATCAGTTCGTAATCGTGGCCCGCTTCAGCATCAGCCATTTTGCCCAGCCAGTAACGCGACGCGCCACCGGCCCCCACGCCAACCACTACAAGACCGGCCAGACCACCGAGTATTTGTCGACGGGTAAAAGACATGAACTCAACCACCTCACGTATCAGCCACGGGCGCCAGGCCCGCAAAAGGCAAATACGATACACCTGCAATTGCGAAACAGTAAGGGCGGCGCGGCGGATGGACGCAGTCGCGCCCGCGCCATACAGCATTTTGATCGTACCCATAACATAACTATGTAGTGCACAGTCCTTGAGTGAACAGGTCATCCTGCGACACCCGTTTCTCAAGGATAGAGAGCATGAACGCACCACCCTCCCTGCCCAATGCTGCCGACAAGGCCGCGCTTGGGGCCATTGCCGCCACCGTCATCCAGAACTGCCCCAGCCTGCAGGATGAGGCGCATCAGGTCGCCAGCGACTTACTAAAAAAACATGAGATCAACGGACTGGATCCGGATCAGGTCTACTTTCATCGCTTCGATGCTTCGCAAAGCAGCGCCAAAGCCTTTACTGGCTGGGAGCATGTGCACGCGACGCCCACCTCGACCATGACCCTGACCGAACTGGTGATCCACCGATTTCGTGTCGCCGATCAGGACAATGCCGATCTACTTGACGTGTACGGTGGTTTTTATACCGCAGGCCCGGGTGCCGGCACCTTCAATGAATCCAATGAAGTGCGCCTGCACGGAAGCGCGGTGCTAAAGGAATTCTGGAGCGTCGACTTCAGCGCGTTGTACAGCGAAAAATTGACAGCATTCTGGAGCACCTCGAACAGCCATTTCCGCACATTGGCCAAATGCAACTTCCTCGTCAAAGCCCTGCAGGCACGAGACAAACGGCAATTGAGCGACGAAGACTTCCAGTTCGTCACGCAAGCCGTCATCGGCCCGATCACCTGGCCTGTCAGCCTGCAAATGCTGCAGGCCGCTCACCCTTGCAGCGCTGAGGTCACCACGTTCGATATCGCCGGTTACTGCGCCATCAGTGCGTTTCGATTCATCACGACGAAGGGACGACAGGTCGTTTATCTGCCAAGCGATACCGAGCCTTTCCAGGTACTGGAAAGCGCTACAGACATGCACTACTGGGTGCTGCTGCGGATGAACAACAGCGCTACCCGGCAGACATTGATGACACATTTCTCCCTCGCTGACCGCCAGCAGGTCAGCGATAACCTCAGCGATCTGATGAACCGCCTGGTGAAAACCTGGGGCGTCTACGACCACTCAATGATCAATGGGCAGAGCCGCGCGATCAAGGGTGACGCCTTTACCTGGTTGAGCGATTCGACCCGTGATGCCATGTTCGCGGAAGCCACGCTTTCCCTGACCTCCAATGGCGATCTGCGCAAGCAACTGTGGATCGGTTATCTCAGCGCAGGTGTCAAAGTATTTGGCCCGATGGCAGTGGTCGGCTGGCCGATAGCGCTTCCAGTGATCGGCGCTAGCATTGCCGGCATGGGTTTGAACATCGATCAGGCGGTCAACGGAAAAACCACCGCGCAACGCAAGGCCGGGATCCTCGGTGCAGTGCTCAACGGCATCGACATGCTGTTCAATCTCATGGTGCTCAAAGGGCCGGGGGCATTGCTGGAGACCGGCCCTGAGGTCGATGCCGCCGAAGCTCGGGAAATGGCCGACTTGACCGTAGAGAACAGCGACGAGCTGAAACGGGCACTGCCCGAAAAAACCTTGAAGCCAGTGGGTTCGCCACCGATCGGTGTTCAAACGCCGACTGCCACATCATTACTCGAAGACATCCCGCGACCGCCGATACCGCAACACTGGCAAGCCAATGAATTACTGGAAGGACTGACGCCTGGCAGTGAGCCCGGCAAGCTTCAGGGGATTTACCTGCTCGACTCCACGCCCTCCACAGCCATCATGATCGACGACTGCGCCTACTACGTGCGTTACGAAACCGACCTCAACGGTGGCGGCCACTGGGCCATCATCGACCCCGCGAAACCCGACAGTTTTACTGGTTCCATCGCCATACGCCTGAACGCTGAGGGCGAGTGGGAAACCATGCCACGCGGCGGTCTCAAGGGGGGCGGCAAGCCATCTGCGCTGGCAGGATCCCGCGGTCAACGCCAACCTGTCCCAGCACCGATAACCACCCTGCCGGCATCCGAATACGACGTGCCTGCCCCCCTCAAATCGCATCTTGCGCAAGGCGCGGCGGGGCTCGACGATGAGGCACTACGGGATGTCTACGACAGCCTCAACGCGTTCGATGCCTACCGCGATTTCAAGGTCATCAGAAAACGTCTCTACCACGACGCCTTGGAGTTCTTTGCCACACTGCAATTGCCTGGGCGCCCTCCCGTGCCGGTACTGGCGACAGACGCGACTGCCGAGGAGATCATCGACAGGATTCTGCAACATGCCCGAGGGCTGGTCATCGGTGAAAGTCATACCGCTATCGGCAGTAAACAATGGCTGATCGAAAACATGGAGTTACTCGCCAGCAAACAAGTGAAGACCCTGTACATGGAACACCTGCTGACCGACTTTCACCAGGCGGCCCTGGACGAGTTCTTCCGTACCGGCGTCATGCCCAAGGATCTCGAGACTTACCTGAAAGCGCTTGATGTCGGCAACATGACTGATCCATTGGAGCGTTACACGTTTCTTGAACTGGTCAGGGAAGCCAGAAAACAAGGCATCCATATACAGGCCATTGATTGCATGGCGAGCTACCGGCTCTACGGCATGGAGATCATGACTGCCCAGGCGCTCACGGTCGACGAGACTGCACGGCAGAAAATGATGAACTACTTCGCCAGATCGGTCATTCGTGCCGATCAGGCAGCGCGGGGCGCACACAAGTGGGTCGCTCTGATGGGCAACTCCCACTCGAACACCTTCGACGGCGTTGCCGGCGTCAGTGAGCTGGAAGAAGCTATCGGCATTCGTGTCGAGGATGTCGCCGAAGGAGTATCACGTGGCATCGAAGTCGACCCGGGGAAAATCCTCCCGCTGGGCGGTACCGCGTTTGACCGCTCCGCACTGGTGCGAGGCGACCTGCGGCTGCAAATGGAAACACCGTGGATCGCACAAACCATGGCGGAATTCGAAACGCTGCTGCCGCGTTACGGTATGTACTCCTTGAAACAACAACCCAACATGACATTTATCGTGCATCGCAGTCGCAGCAAAGAACTGGTGCGCACCATTATTGAAAATGACGGGAGACGCTTCTACATCGAACGCCCGAGCTGGCCTTCGGTCAGCGGTAAACGCTATGACAGCATCAAGACGTTGCTACAGGCACTGGATGAGATGGGCATGAGCCTCGCTGGCTGGTCGAAACCGCTGTAACGCAGACACAAAAAAGCCGTGTGAAATCGAATTTCACACGGCTTTCGGTGACAGCGCTCAAGCCATCAAGGCTTGTGCGAGATCACTCCCACTCAATGGTCGCTGGCGGCTTGCTCGACACGTCGTAAGTGACGCGGGAGATGCCTTCGATTTCATTGATGATGCGGCCGGATACGGTTTCCAGCAGTTCGTAAGGCAGGTGCGCCCAACGTGCGGTCATGAAGTCGATGGTTTCTACGGCACGCAGGGCTACAACCCAAGCGTAACGACGGCCATCGCCTACAACGCCAACCGATTTGACTGGCTGGAACACGACGAAGGCCTGGCTGACTTTGTGGTACCAGTCGGCTTTGCGCAGTTCTTCGATGAAGATATGGTCGGCACGACGCAGCAGATCGGCGTATTCCTTCTTCACTTCACCGAGGATGCGCACGCCCAGGCCCGGGCCCGGGAACGGGTGACGGTAGACCATGTCGTACGGCAGGCCGAGTTCCAGACCCAGACGACGGACTTCGTCCTTGAACAGTTCGCGCAGTGGCTCGACCAGTTTCAGGTTCATTTCTTCCGGCAGGCCGCCCACGTTGTGGTGCGACTTGATCACGTGGGCCTTGCCGCTTTTCGCGCCAGCCGACTCGATCACGTCCGGGTAGATAGTGCCCTGAGCGAGGTATTTGATGTTTTCCAGTTTGTTCGACTGGGCATCGAATACGTCGATGAAGGTGCGACCGATGATCTTGCGCTTCTTCTCTGGATCGGCTTCGCCGGCCAGGTTGTCGAGGAACTGGTCTTCAGCATTGGCGCGGATCACCTTGACGCCCATGTTCTCGGCGAACATGGCCATCACTTGCTCGCCTTCGTGCAGACGCAGCAGGCCGTTGTCGACGAAGACGCAGGTCAGTTGGTCGCCGATGGCTTTGTGCAGCAGCGCGGCAACCACCGAGGAGTCAACGCCGCCGGACAGGCCCAGCAGCACGTTGTCGGTGCCGACTTGTGCTCGGATGTTGGCGATGGCGTCTTCAGCGATCTTCGACGGCGTCCACAATGCTTCACAGCCGCAGATGTCGAGAACGAAACGCGACAGGATGCGACCGCCCTGCTTGGTGTGGGTCACTTCCGGGTGGAACTGCACGCCGTAGTAGCCACGGTCGTCGTTGAACATACCGGCGATCGGGCAGCTTGGGGTGCTGGCGAGGATGTGGAAGTCTTCCGGCATCCTGGTGACCTTGTCACCGTGGCTCATCCATACGTCGAGGCCGAACAGGCCGTCGGCGTCGATGTGGTCTTCGATGCCGTCGAGCAGGCGGCTCTTGCCGACTACATCAACGCGGGCGTAACCGAACTCACGCAGTTCGGAACCTTCAACCTTGCCGCCCAGTTGCTCGGCCATGGTTTGCATGCCGTAGCAGATACCGAAGACCGGTACGCCCAGATCGAACACTGCCTGTGGGCAGCGCGGGCTGTCGGCGACGTGTACGGACTCGGGGCCGCCGGCGAGGATGACGCCTTTAGGAGCGAATTCGCGGATCGCATCTTCGTCCATATCGAACGGGTGCAGTTCGCAGTACACACCGATCTCGCGCACGCGGCGGGCGATCAGTTGGGTATATTGCGAACCGAAGTCGAGGATCAGGATGCGGTGAGCGTGAATATCGAGGGCCATGATTCAGTCTCGTCTAAGTCGTTCAGAAACAGTCGTGATTCAGAAACAACTCGGGGCTGAATCAAACAGCCCCGGTTGCTTACTTTATTGCTTGAAGGCTCAACCTACGCGGTAGTTTGGCGCTTCTTTGGTGATCTGCACGTCGTGCACGTGGGATTCGGCCATGCCAGCACCGGTGATCCGCACGAACTCAGGCTTGGTGCGCATTTCTTCGATGTTGGCGCTACCGGTGTAGCCCATCGAGGAACGCAGACCGCCCATCAACTGGTGAATGATCGCGCTCAGGGTGCCTTTATACGGCACACGGCCTTCGATGCCTTCCGGAACAAGCTTCTCGGCGCCTGCCGAGGAGTCCTGGAAATAACGGTCGGAGGAACCTTGAGCCTGGGACATGGCGCCCAGCGAACCCATGCCGCGATAAGCCTTGTACGAACGGCCCTGGAACAGTTCGATTTCGCCCGGCGCTTCTTCAGTACCGGCGAACATCGAGCCCATCATCACGCAGGAAGCACCGGCTACGATGGCCTTGGACAGGTCACCGGAGAAACGGATGCCGCCGTCGGCGATCAACGGTACGCCGGTGCCTTCAAGGGCAGCGGCGACGTTGGCGATGGCACTGATTTGCGGGACGCCGACACCGGCGACGATACGGGTGGTGCAGATCGAGCCAGGGCCGATACCGACCTTGACTGCGTCAGCGCCTGCTTCGGCCAGAGCCTTGGCAGCGGCGCCGGTGGCGATGTTGCCGCCGATCACCTGCACTTCAGGGAAGTTCTCTTTGACCCAGCGAACGCGGTCGATCACGCCTTTGGAGTGACCGTGAGCGGTATCAACTACCACTACGTCCACACCGGCATTGACCAGAGCGGCAACGCGGTCACCGGTGTCTTTACCGGTACCGACAGCAGCGCCAACGCGCAGACGACCTTGGTCGTCCTTGCTGGCCAGCGGGTAGGCTTTGGCTTTTTCGATGTCGTTGACGGTCATCATGCCTTTGAGGGCGAATTTGTCGTCGACGATCAGTACGCGTTCGATGCGGTTTTTGTGCAACAACTCGCGAACGTCGTTCTTGTCGGCGCCTTCCTTGACCGTGACCAGGCGCTCTTTAGGCGTCATCACTTCACGGACAGTGGCTTCCAGACGGTTTTCGAAACGCACGTCACGGGAAGTGACGATGCCGACCAGGTCGCCATCGTGCAGGACCGGAACGCCGGAAATGTTGTGCAGACGGGTCAATTCGAACAGTTCACGCACCGTGGCATCAGCCTCGATGGTGATTGGGTCCTTGACTACACCGGCTTCGTAACGCTTGACCTTGCGAACTTCGGCAGCTTGCTGCTCGATGGTCATGTTCTTGTGGATAATGCCGATGCCACCTTCCTGAGCCATGGCAATTGCCAGTCGGGCTTCAGTAACGGTGTCCATTGCAGCAGAAACCAGAGGAATATTCAGCTCGATGCCACGGGTTAGGCGGGTCTTGAGACTGACTTCGTTAGGAAGCACCTCGGAATAACCAGGCACTAGGAGAATGTCGTCGAATGTCAGAGCTTCTTGGCTGATACGCAGCATCGCGGGGGCTCCCGAGCGGGAAAATGGAAGCGCGCCATTATAGTCAGACACCCCCTTCGGATCAACGTAAAACTCAGCTTAATATCAATGTTGCTGATGTACGGGAATCCCCGGATCTACAGCTCCACCTTGACCCAAGAGACAGGTTGATCGAGCCAGTCGGCGAACTCGTCGATAAAGCTTTGCTTGAAACCGGCCTCAAGCCAGTTATTGAAGATGAAACCGAGGTTGGAAAACCCGCATTCCTGCAAAAACAGAAAACCGTTGATGTCATCTTCATGCCCGCATTCGGGGCAGGTGAAGTTATCGGTGCGCCCGGGGAACCAGTCTTCGAGGCTCTCGAACAGCGCTTCGCCGACCTCGCGGCGGCACTCGGCGCAACCGGCCTCCTCGAGAAAGCCCTTCGCCGGAGTGTAGATGCAACGCTTGGTGACGATCTCCAGGCCGTTGATTGGCTCTCCGAATGGCAACGCCTGCGGGTGCAGCACCACGGCACGGGCGCCATCGGCAATCGCGTACGCCATGCGATTGCCGGTGCGGCCGCAGGTGCTCAACTCCTCCTTGACGATGTTCTTGCGTACCAGCCAGCGCAGGATCGCCCGGGCCCGGGGTTCATGGACCGGCAGGGTGGAGATTTTCGGGACGATGATGCTTTGCGAATTCATGGAAAGTCCTGCGGTGTGGCTGCTGACGCCTTCGCGAGCAGGCCCGCTCCCACACTTTGAATGCATTCCAACTGTGGGAGCGAGCTTGCTCGCGAAGAGGCCCTAAAGGCCGGCAGCTTAATCCCTGACGAAATCCGGTCAAGTGCTGAGGTAGCGCCCGATCAACGCGAGCCCGCTCGCCAGCACCAGCCACGTCACCAATCGCACAAACGCCTCGCGCGACAAACGCATGGTCAACCGCCGCCCGATCCACAACCCCAACGCCATGGCCGGCAACAGACAAAGCGCCAACATCAACAAGGGTAGCTCGGCATACACACCCGCGATGGCAAACAGACTCAAACGCACCACCGTGCTGCAACTGATCAACGCACTTTGCGTGGCCCGCGCCGCTTCTTTCGGCAATCGGCTGTTGAGATAAATCGCATATAAAAAGCCGCCACTGCCAAACAGCGCACCAAACAGCCCACCCACCGTGCCCATCGGCACCGCCCACCCCGCCGACATTTGCGTCGGCCGCGCTGTTACCCACAGGCTGTAAATCGCATAAGCGCTGATAAACAGCCCCATCAACAGCAGCAATACATCGGATTTCAGGTTAAGCAGGAAAATAACGCCCAACGTGCAACCGACCGCCATGCACGGCAGCAGCCGCAACAACTCGGGCTTGGCCACACCCCGCCGCGACGGCAGCAGATTGCCGAACGCCGCGACGAAATCCAGCAGCACCAGCAGCGGCACAATCTTCGACAACGGCATGAACAGAATCAGAATCGGCCCCGCGACCAGCGCCGTGCCAAATCCGGCGATACCGAACACGATATAGGCCAGAGCGATACCCAAGCCGATCAACGCCCAACCACCGGCGCCCCATGTCCACTCGCTCAACAACGCCGCCACACTCATGGGTCTACTTCCTTAATAAGTCTGAGATGACTTTAGCCAGCACCAAGCGTTGCGACTAATATCTTCCAGGTCGCTTACTCATCTCGAAAAGGCATGGCTCGTGCTTTCAACCCGTCAATTGCGTTACTTCGTCGAAATCGCCGACTGCGGCAGTTTCAGTGCGGCGGCTGAACGTTTGTATATCGCGCAATCAGCGCTGAGCCGGCAAATCAAGGACATGGAAACGCGTCTGCAAACACCGCTGTTCGAACGCACGGCACGCCAGCCCCGGCTCACTGCGGCGGGGGAAGCATTTTTGCCGCGCGCTCGGAATCTGCTGAACGAACTGAGCAAGGCCAGCGCCATGGCCACTGCGGTTGGCAATGGCCAACGCGGCACTTTGCGCCTGAGCCATTCGAGTACGGTGACGATCAGCGGATGGCTTCTTCAGCAGATCAGCACCTACCTTGATCAGCAGAGCGGCGTGTCGCTGGACATCGGCAAGTTGTCTTCCGAGGCGCAACTGGAGGAACTGGCCGAAGGGCGCCTCGATATCGGCCTGTTGCGGTTGCCGGTGTTGCGCCAGCGCGAAGGCATTCAGATTGTCCCGCTGTTCACTGAACGGTTGCTACTGGCGGTACCGCACAATCATTACCTGGCAAATGCCAACACTGTGCAACTGGTGCAATTGAAGGACGAGGCGTTTATCTCGATCCCGCATCCGCAACGCGGCGGCTTGAGTTATCTGTGTGCCGACCTGTGCATGCGTCAGGGTTTCTTCCCGAAAGCGGCGCGGGTGATGTCGCGCAAAACCACGCAGTTACAGTTGATTCAGGCCGGTTTCGGCATCGCCCTGCTGCCGGAATCAATGCAAGACATTGCACCACGCGGCGTACGATTTCTGCCGCTGAGCGATCCGGACTGCGAAAGCACCGTCGCCCTCGCCTATCGCCAGAATCCGACACCTTTGATCCACCACTTCATCGAAACCTTCACAACCCCCTTGTAGGAGTGAGCCTGCTCGCGATCGCGGTTGAACATTCAACCTATCCTGCGACTGACACACCGCTATCGCGAGCAGACTCACTCCTACAGGGGACTTGTGGTGATTCGACGGCAAATGCCTTTAAACTGCGCCCCATGATTAAAGATCCCTTTGCAAGACTTGGCCTGGACCGTGAAGTCCTGACCGTCAGCCAGCTCAACGGCCGTGCGCGGGTGTTGCTCGAAGACGTGTTCAGCAACATCTGGGTTGAAGGCGAAATCTCCAACCTCGCCCGCCCGGCGTCCGGCCACATCTATTTCACCCTCAAGGACAGCGGCGCGCAGGTGCGTTGCGCGCTGTTCCGGCAGAACGCCGCGCGAGTGCGTCAGGCGTTGAAGGACGGCCTGGCAGTGAAGGTACGCGGCAAGGTCTCGCTGTTCGAGGGCCGTGGCGACTATCAGTTGATTCTCGACACCGTTGAGCCGGCCGGTGACGGCGCGCTGCGTCTCGCTTTCGATGCACTCAAAGAAAAGCTCAGCGCCGAAGGCCTGTTCAGCGCCGAACGCAAAGTGCCGCTGCCCGCGCATCCGCAGCGCATCGGCATCATCAGCTCGCCGACCGGCGCGGTGATTCGCGACATCATCAGCGTGTTCCGCCGCCGTGCACCGCAAGTACAACTGACGCTGATCCCGACCGCCGTGCAGGGCCGCGAAGCCACCGCGCAAATCGTCCGCGCGCTGAAAATGGCCGATGCCCGTGGCTTCGACGCGTTGATCCTCGCCCGAGGCGGCGGTTCGCTGGAAGACCTCTGGTGCTTCAACGAAGAAGCCGTGGCCCGCGCCGTTGATGCCTGTGTGACGCCGATTGTCAGTGCTGTCGGCCATGAAACCGATGTGTCGATCAGTGACTTTGTCGCTGACGTCCGCGCCCCCACGCCGTCTGCGGCTGCCGAGTTACTCGCGCCCGATTCCAGCCATTTGATCCGTCAGGTCGAAAGTCTGCATCGCCGTTTGGTGATGCGCATGCGCGACCGTTTGATGCGTGATCGTCTGCGCCTCGAAGGCATGGCGCGTCGCTTGCGTCATCCCGGCGAGCGTCTGCGCCAGCAAGCGCAACGTCTGGACGATCTGGACATGCGCATGCGTCGGGCGTTCGAGCGCAGCCTCAACACACGTCGCGAGCGCCTGATTCGCCTGGAAACCCGCCTCGCCGGGCAACATCCGGGACGGCAATTGGCGATGTTGCGCCAGCGCCTCGACAGCCTCGCCGAACGTCTGCCACGGGCCATGCGCGAAGGCCTGAAAAACCGTCGCCTGCAATTGCACAGTCAGATGCAGACGCTGCACGTGGTCAGCCCGCTGGCAACGCTCGGCCGTGGTTACAGCATTCTGCTCGATGAGCGCGGCCATGCGATCCGCAACGCCGCGCAGACCCACACTGGCCAGCGCCTGAAGGCCAAACTGGGCGAAGGCGAACTGCAAGTGCGCGTCGAGGACAATCACCTGACGCCTGTCACCCTCTCTTTACTGGACTGATCCATGCCGCGTTTTCTGGCTTCATTGTTTTTGCTCTGCCTGACCTTCAACGCCCATGCCGACAGCTACATCACTCGACTGCTGAACAAACCGGTGCCGGGCGGCGTCGCAGTGGTTGATCTGGGCGCGGCCGCGCAGGCGCCGAAAGCCACGTATCAGGGCAAACCGGTGCTGGTGGTGAAAGAACAGAACAACTGGCTGGCGATTGTCGGCGTGCCGTTGACGGTGAAGCCGGGCGCGCAACAGATCAGCAGTGGCGGGCGCAATCTGCCGTTCACCGTGGGCAACAAGAAATACCCGGAACAGCGCATCACCCTGAAGAACAAACAGCAAGTAAACCCGGATCAGTCGAACCTCAAGCGCATCGAGGGCGAACTGGCCGAGCAGATCAAGGCTTACCGCAGCTTCAGCCCGAACACGCCAAGCAATCTGCTGCTGGACAAACCGGTCAATGGACCGCTGTCGAGCAAGTTTGGCGTGCGCCGCTTCTTTAATGGTGAGGAGCGCAATCCGCACGCCGGCCTCGACTTCGCGGTGCCGGCGGGCACGCCGATCAAGACGCCGGCGGCGGGCAAGGTGATCCTCACCGGCAATTACTTCTTCAATGGCAACACGGTGTTTGTCGACCATGGGCAGGGCTTTATCAGCATGTTCTGCCATATGTCGAAGATTGATGTGAAGGTCGGCGATCAACTGGCGCGGGGCGCGGTGGTCGGTAAGGTTGGCATGACCGGTCGCGCGACCGGGCCGCACATGCACTGGAATGTCAGCCTGAATGATGCGCGGGTGGAGCCGGCGATTTTTATTGGCGCGTTTCAGCCTTAAAAAATAGAGCGAAGCTTATGGCCTCATCGCGAGCAGGCTCACTCCTACATTGGACCGGTGTTGTGAACACGATCAACTGTAGGAGTGAGCCTGCTCGCGATGGCGGCTTATGCTGTACTCAAACCCCCCTGACACCCCATCATCCCCAATTGCGCCCCAATCAAACCTCGCGCAAATATCACAACGATCAGCGATCTCCAGCGCAATAAAATCCCGCAAAAACTCTCTTTCCGAGTATTCCTCTCAATTTTTTCCGACTGCTTGCCAACCTCTCCCCTCGCGGTTAGGGTTGAAGGCATGAAAACCTCTCACACCCTTATTCAGCTTCGCCAGCACCGCAGCCTGTGCCTTGTCAGCGCACGACTGCCGGGCTGAATCGCGGCACCTCGTCCCACGCTTTTCCCAGAACATTCGTAACACCGGCAGGCCGCCTCTTTTCGGCCCAGACAATAAGGAATTTCCCGATGAGCATGCTCAAAGATCCGTCTTCGAAATACCGCGCGTTTCCTGTCATCAACCTGCCGGATCGCACCTGGCCGTCGAAAACCATCGACACCGCGCCGATCTGGTGCAGCTCCGACCTGCGCGACGGCAACCAGTCACTGATCGAGCCGATGGACGCGGTGAAGAAACTGCGTTTCTGGAAAACCCTCGTGCAAGTCGGCGTGAAGGAAATCGAAGCGTCGTTCCCGGCCGCTTCGCAAACCGACTTCGACTTCGTGCGTACCCTGATCGAAGAAGGCCACATCCCAGACGACACCACCATTCAGGTGCTGACCCAGGGCCGTGAAGACTTGATCGAGCGCACCTTCGAATCCCTGCGCGGCGCGAAGAAAGCCATCGTTCACCTGTACAACGCCACCTCGCCGTCTTTCCGTCGCATCGTTTTCAACCAGGACAAGGACGGCATCAAGGCCATCGCCGTGAACGCCGCCAAGCTGTTCGTCAAATATGCAGCCATGCAGCCGGACACCGAATGGACGTTTGAATACTCGCCGGAAACCTTCAGCGCTACCGAACTGGAATTCGCCAAGGAAGTCTGTGATGCGGTGATCGAGGTGTGGAACCCGACGCCTGAGCACAAGATGATCCTGAACCTGCCCGCCACCGTTGAATGCGCAACGCCGAACATCTACGCCGACCAGATCGAGTGGTTCGGCCGCAACATCAACCGTCGTGACAGCGTGATCATCAGCCTGCACACCCACAACGACCGTGGCACCGGCGTCGCTGCCACCGAGCTGGGCCTGATGGCTGGCGCCGATCGCGTCGAAGGCTGCCTGTTCGGCAACGGCGAACGCACCGGTAACGTCGACCTCGTCACCGTCGCATTGAACATGTACACCCAGGGTCTCGACCCGCAGCTGGACTTCTCCGACATCGACGGCGTGCGTAAAGTCGTTGAGGAGTGCAACCAGATTCAGGTTCACCCGCGTCACCCGTACGTTGGCGACCTGGTGCACACCGCGTTCTCCGGCTCGCACCAGGATGCGATCCGCAAAGGCTTCTCCCAACAGAAACCGGACGCACTGTGGGAAGTGCCGTACTTGCCGATCGACCCGGCCGACATTGGCCGCAGCTACGAGGCGGTGATTCGCGTCAACAGCCAGTCGGGTAAGGGCGGCATCGCTTACTTGCTGGAGCAGGAATACGGCATCAGCCTGCCACGTCGCATGCAGATCGAATTCAGTCAGGTCGTGCAGCGTGAAACCGACCGTCTGGGTCTGGAGATGACCGCCAAGCAGATCCACTCGCTGTTGATCAGCGAATACCTGCAAGCCAACACCCCGTACGCGCTGGTCAGCCATCGCCTGCAGGAAGAAAACGGTAACAGCGCCGTCGAAGTGGAAGTGGCGAGCAAAGGTCAGGGCGAAACCAACCTGCACTGGCGCGGCAAGGGCAACGGTGCGCTGGAAGCACTGGTCGCCGGTCTGCCGGTTCCGGTGGAGATCATGGACTATAACGAACACGCGATTGGCGCAGGTACCAACGCCAAGGCAGCGGCGTACATCGAGCTGCGGGTGAACGGTGAACGTGCGGTGCACGGCGTGGGTATCGATGAAAACATCACCACGGCCAGCTTCAAGGCGCTGTTCAGCGCACTGAACCGCTCGCTGAGCCAGCCTGAGGCGAAAGCGGCGTAAGCCTTTGCTGCAATGCAAAAGGCCCCGAAGTGCGAACTCCGGGGCCTTTTTTTGCCTGATGCGCTCGTTCCCATGCTCCGCGTGGGAACGATCAGTTACCTCAGGTGAACTCGAAGGTGTCGGCATCCAGATTCGCCGGGAAGCGCTCACGATAAGCCGCCAATGGTGCGGCCTCCAAAACCACCTTGAACACGCCGTCCGCCTCCCCCGCCGCCAGCAAGGTTTCACCCTGGAAATCCAGCACCTGACTGTCGCCGGTGTAAGCGAAACCCTTGCCGTCGGTGCCAACGCGATTCACCGCCGCCACATAACAAAGGTTTTCGATCGCTCGCGCTGGCAACAGGCGATTCCAGTGCAGACGTCGCGCACCCGGCCAGTTGGCGGTGTACAGCAGCAGATCTGTGTCCTGCGCATCGCGGCTCCACACCGGGAAACGCAGGTCGTAACAAATCAGCGGGCGGATACGCCAGCCCTTGAGTTCGAACTGCACCTGCCGTTCGCCGGGGGTGTAATGGTTGTGCTCGCCGGCCATGCGGAACAGATGACGCTTGTCGTAATGCAGCACTTCACCGTCCGGCCGCGCCCACAACAGGCGATTGCGATGGCTGCCGTCAGCAGCCTGAATAATCACGCTGCCGGTAATCACCGCATCGAGTTTCGCCGCCTGAACGCGCAGCCATTTACTGGTCGGACCGTTCTCGGCTTCGGCGAGCGTTTCTGACTCCATGGAGAAACCGGTGGTGAACATTTCCGGCAGGATGATCAGATCAGCGCCCTGTGCCTGCTCCAGCAACTGCTCGAAATGCTCGAAGTTGGCCTGACGGTCGTGCCAGGCCAAAGTGGTCTGGATCAGCGCCAGATTGAGATCGGGTAATGCACTCAGATCACGCATAGTTTCGCCGCCGCCTCACGCAGCGTCTCCTCGCGTTTGGCAAAGCACAGGCGCACGAGGCGCTGGCCTTCAGGTGGGTTCTGGTAAAACACCGACACCGGAATACTCGCCACGCCGTGCTCGCGGGTCATCCACATGGCCATCTCGACGTCATTCAGGTCAGGACGGATCTGTGAGTAATCGACCAGTTGGAAATAGGTGCCGGTGACACGTTTGAAGGTGAAGCGCGACGGCGTCAACAGATCACAGAACAGATCGCGCTTGGCCTGATAGAAACCCGGCAGCTCTTCAACGTGCTCCGGGTGCTCGGCCATGTAATCGGCCAAGGCGTATTGCAGCGGTGTGACACCGCAGAAACTGACGTACTGGTGGACTTTGCGCAGTTCGGCCGTCAGCGCCGGCGGCGCGACGACGTAGCCGGTCTTCCAGCCAGTGACGTGATAGGTCTTGCCGAACGAACTCACGACGAAGGCACGCTGATACAGCTCTTCGTGGGCGAGCACGCTGACATGCGGCACACCGTCGAACACCAGGTGTTCATAGACTTCGTCGCTAATCAGGTAGATGTCGCGATCACGGATCAGCGCCGCCAGTTGATCCAGCTCCGCACGGCTGATCAGTGCACCGCTCGGGTTATGCGGGGTATTGATGACGATCATTTTCGTGCGCGGGCTCAGGGCCGCGGCGAGCTGGTCGAAATCGATGGAGAAATCTTCCGGGTTCAATTGCACATGCACGCAGCGACCACCCGCCAACTCCGTCGCCGGTTCGTAGCTGTCGTAGCACGGGTCGAACACAATGACTTCGTCGCCGCTGTGGATAACCGCCTGAATCGCACAGAAGATCGCCTGCGTCGCGCCCGGCGTGACCGTCACTTCGCTGTCGGCATTGACCTGCACGCCATAGCTGCGAGCGATTTTCGCCGCAATCTGCTCGCGCAAGGCCGGCAATCCGGTCATCGGCGAATACTGGTTATGACCACTGGCAATGTGCCGACCGACCGCGTCACGCAGAGACTGCGGGCCGTCAAAATCAGGAAAACCCTGAGACAGGTTGATCGCGCCGGTTTGCGCGGCGAGCTGAGACATCTGCGTGAAAATAGTGATGCCGACATTCGGCAGCTTACTGGTGATCATCGGGGGTTCCCTGCTCAACACCCGGCTCTGACGACGGCGCGGGAGAGCCCGAGGATAGCCCATCCGGCGCCCATAAAAAAAGGGCGCTCTGGTGAGCGCCCTTCTTATCGCCGAACCCATGTAGGCGCTGCCGAAGGCTGCGATCTTCTGATCTTGCCTTTAAAGCAAAATCAAAAGATCGCAGCCTGCGGCAGCTCCTACAGAAGCGGTTGATCATTCCCATGCAATTGCGGGAATGGCCACCTCAATCACTTCTTGTCGCGGCGCTTCTTGTCAGCTTTCTTGCTGTGCGACATCATCCGACGCTTCCTGTTGACCTGGCGGTCGGTCAGCGTGTTTTTGTTGCCTTCGTACGGGTTCTCGCCGCCCTTGAACTCGATGCGGATCGGCGTACCGACCAGCTTCAGCACACGGCGGTAAGTGTTCTCCAGATAGCGCACGTACGACTTCGGCACTTTCTCGATCTGGTTACCGTGGATCACGATGATCGGCGGGTTGGCACCACCCAAGTGGGCGTAGCGCAACTTGATCCGGCGGTTGTTGACCATCGGTGGCGCGTGCTCGCCAACCGCATCTTCCAGAATCTGGGTCAGACGGTTGGTCGGCCAGCGGGTGACCGCCGACTTGAACGAGTTCTGCACCGAAGCGTAGAGGTTGCCCACGCCAGTACCGTGCAAGGCCGAGATGAAGTGAATGTCGGCGTAGTCAACGAAGAACAACCGACGCTGCAACTCGACCTTGACGAAGTCGCGCTCGCTCGGCGTCATGCCGTCCCATTTGTTGATCGCGATCACCAGCGCACGACCCGACTCGATGGCGAAGCCCAGCAGGTTGAGGTCGTGATCGACCACACCTTCGCGGGCGTCCATCACAAAGATCACCACGTTGGCGTCTTTGATCGCCTGCAGGGTTTTGACCACGGAGAATTTTTCGACTTCTTCGTGGATCTTGCCGCGCTTGCGCACACCAGCGGTGTCGATCAGCGTGTACTTCTCTTCATTGCGTTCGAACGGAATGTAGATACTGTCGCGCGTGGTGCCCGGCTGGTCGTAAACGATAACCCGGTCTTCACCGAGCATACGGTTGACCAGCGTCGATTTACCGACGTTGGGACGACCGATGATGGCGATCTTGATGCCGTCTTTTTCGCTCGGGCCAGGAATGCGCTTGGCTTCCTCGCCTTCGGCAACGATCTCTTCTTCGCCGTCTTCCGGCTCTTCTTCGTCTTTCGGGAAATCACCCAGGGCGATTTCCAGCATCTGCGTGATGCCACGGCCGTGAGCACCGGCGATCGGGATCGCGTGGCCCATGCCCAATGGAGCGAACTCAGCGCGGGCCATTTCCGGGTCGATGTTGTCGACCTTGTTGGCCACCACGTAGGAACGCTTGTTACGTTTGCGCAGGTGTTCGGCGATCATCTGGTCGGCGGCGGTGAAACCGGCCTTGGCATCTACCAGGAACAGCACAACGTCTGCTTCTTCAATGGCCAGCAGCGACTGCTCGGCCATTTTTTCGTCCATACCGTGCTCGTCACCGGAGATACCACCGGTGTCGACCAGAATGTAGGAACGCCCTTGCCACTTGGCCTCACCGTACTGGCGATCACGGGTCAGACCGGACAAGTCGCCGACAATGGCGTCGCGAGTCCTGGTCAGGCGGTTGAACAAGGTGGACTTGCCGACGTTCGGTCGGCCCACCAGGGCGATTACGGGAACCATGCGGCTCTCCACTTCGTTATTTCAGAAAATACAAAAGCCGCTGCGAGGCAGCGGCTGGTGCTCGGGGCAACGCCTGTTAGCGCTGCAAGCCCCATGAATCCGGGGCCGCCTGGGGGTTTAACCCCAAGCATAGTTGTTACTTGATGGTCAGGGCTTCCAGTTTGCCGCTGTTGCCATATACATAAATCGTGTCACCCACCACCAGCGGACGGGCACGCAGGCCGTCGCTGTCGATGCGCTCACGGCCGACGAAACGACCGTCAACCTGACTCAGCAGGTGCAGATAACCTTCCAGGTCACCCACTGCAACATAGCTGGAGAACACTTCCGGAGCCGACAGTTGACGGCGAGCCAGCGAATCGTTGCTCCACAATGCTGTGGTGGAACGCTCGTCGACGCCTTCAACGGTGCCCGAAGACAGGCTCACGTAAACGCTGCCGAAACCCTGAGCAATACCAGCGTAGCTCGACGCATCGCGCTGCCAGAGTTGACGACCGCTTTCCAGGTCCAGTGCCGCCACGCGACCCTGATAGCTGGCAACGTACAAAGTACCGCCGGACAGCAGCAGACCGCCGTCGATGTCGACCACGCGCTCCAGTTCCGAACGACCTTGTGGAATCGCAATGCGTTGTTCCCAGACCGGCACGCCGTTGGAAATGTCCAGAGCAACCACTTTACCGGTCGACAGGCCAGCCACCGCGAGGCGGTTGGTCACCAGCGGGGCACTGGTGCCACGCAGGGTCAGTACGGCCGGGGTGCTGTCATACACCCAGCGCTGAGTACCGGTCGATGCATCCAGACCGATCAGACGATCGTCCTGAGTCTGCACAACCACCACGTCACCGTTGTTGGCCGGTGGCGCGAGGACTTCGCTGTTGACGCGAGCGCGCCACTTCTCTTCACCGTTGCTGGTGTCCAGAGCGACGACTTCACCGCGCAGGGTGCCGATCAGAACCAGACCGTAACCCACGCCAACGGCGCCGGAGACAGGCAGGTCAAGATCCTGCTTCCATTTCACGTCGCCATTGCCGCGATCCATGGCCATCACCACGCCGGTCACATCGGCGGCGTAGATGGTGTCACCGTCGATCGCCGGCACCAGCATGTTGTAGGTTTCGCCCTGACCGTCACCGATCGAACGACTCCACTGCTTGTGCAGAACCACTTCTTCTTTGAAGTCGGTCAGTTCAGCCGGTGGCAATTCTTTCTTGCTGTTGCTGCTGCAACCCGCGGCCAGAAGGGCCAGAGCCAGCAATGCTGCATGCTTCCAACGGATCACGTCACGCATCCCCTTTGGCCAGGTCGTCGAGCTTGATTTGAAGGCCACCGACCGCCGCTTCATCCGACAGTGCCGCCTTGGCTTTTTGATACGCCTTGTTCGCGTCATCGGTACGGCCCAACTGCACCAGCAGGTCGCCCTTGAGTTCTTCGCGAGTCGCCAGGAACGCTTTGTCGGCGTCGCCGTCGAGCAGTTTCAGGGCATCTTCAGCCTTGTTCTGTGCGCCGAGTACCTGCGCCAGACGCTGACGGGCGATTTCGCCCAGCGCCGGGTTGGCCGGTTTGTCGACGATGGCTTTCAGCTCGGTCGCGGCGTCGTCCAGCTTGCCGCTGTCCACAGCCACTTTGGCCACGAACAGGCTGCCGTACTGCGCATAGGCAGAACCGCCGAACTCGCTGTTGAGCTTGCCGGCCAAGTCCGCAACGCGGGCGGCATCAGGCTTGCCGTCAGGCGTCAGCGTGGTTTCCAGCAATTGCTGATAGAGCACCGAGGCGCCTTGCGACTGGTTGCTCTGGTATTTGTGATATGCCTGCCAGCCGAACACGATGACCAGCGCCAACAGGCCGCCGGTGACCAGAGGTTTGCCGTTGCGTGTCCACCAGTCTTTCAAATCCGCCAACTGTTCGTCTTCGGTACTCGACACCCCAATACTCCTTAATCGCTAAATCGGCTGTTTGGACAGCTTCAACCCTGCACGACGCAGGTGGCCAGGTGAGCGGCGAGCGCATCCCAGGCAATGCTTTGTTGTTCGCCCTGGCCACGCAGGGGTTTGAAACCTACCACTTGCTGGGCCATTTCGTCGTCACCGAGGATCAGTGCGTACAGCGCACCGCTCTTGTCGGCCTTCTTGAACTGGCTTTTGAAGCTGCCGGCGCCGGCATTGACTTGCAGGCGCAGGTTTGGAAGTTGATCGCGAACACGTTCTGCCAGGGCCAGACCGGCCAGCTCGGCTTCTTCACCGAAGGCGCAGAGGTAGACATCGACCTGACGGGAGATTTCTTCCGGGATCTGCTCCAGGGTTTCGAGCATCAACACCAGACGCTCGATGCCCATGGCGAAACCGACGCCAGTGGTCGGCTTGCCGCCCATCTGCTCGACCAGACCGTCGTAACGACCGCCGGCGCAGACAGTGCCCTGGGCGCCGAGCTTGTCGGTGACCCATTCGAAAACGGTTTTGCTGTAGTAATCGAGGCCGCGCACCAGCTTCGGGTTGAGCACGTAAGGGATGCCGACGGCATCCAGACGCGATTTCAAGCCTTCGAAGTGAGCACGGGATTCGTCGTCGAGGTAGTCGGCCATTTTCGGCGCATCGACCAGCACTGCTTGGGTGTCGGCATTTTTTGTGTCGAGCACGCGCAGCGGGTTGGTTTTCAGGCGACGCTGGCTGTCTTCGTCGAGCTTGTCGTGGTGCGCCGAGAGGTACTCGACCAGCGCTTCACGGTAGCGACCACGGGACTCGCTGGTGCCGAGGCTGTTGAGTTCGAGTTTGACCGCATCACGAATGCCCAGCTCGCCCCACAGGCGCCAGGTCATGGTGATCAGCTCGGCGTCGATGTCCGGACCGTCGAGGTTGAACACTTCCAGACCGATCTGGTGGAACTGGCGATAACGACCTTTCTGCGGACGCTCGTGGCGGAACATCGGGCCGATGTACCAGAGTTTCTGCACCTGGCCACCGCCGGTAATGCCGTGCTCAAGTACAGCACGCACGCACGCCGCCGTGCCTTCCGGACGCAGGGTCAGGGAGTCGCCGTTGCGGTCTTCGAAGGTATACATCTCTTTTTCGACGATGTCGGTCACTTCACCGATCGAGCGCTTGAACAGCTCGGTGAACTCGACGATCGGCATGCGGATCTGCTTGTAACCGTAGTTATCCAGCAGACGTGCGACAGTGCCTTCGAAATAACGCCACAGGGGGGTCTGTTCGGGCAGGATGTCGTTCATGCCACGAATGGCTTGCAATGACTTGCTCACTTTAAATCCTTAAATTCGTTCGGCTCTTCAGTCAGGGTCAGCCGCGCGCAATTACGGCAGCGTCAGCTTCGACCTTTTCGGCCGCTTTCTGGCGGATCAGCCTTTCCAGCTCGTCCACCAGATTGTCATTCGTCAGTTTCTGCGCCGGCTTGCCGTCGATGTAAATCAGGTTTGGCGTGCCGCCGGTCAAGCCGATATGGGCTTCCTTGGCTTCGCCGGGGCCGTTGACCACGCAACCGATCACCGCGACATCCAGCGGCACCAGCAGGTCTTCAAGGCGCCCTTCCAGCTCGTTCATGGTTTTCACCACATCGAAGTTCTGCCGCGAGCAGCTCGGGCAGGCGATGAAGTTGATGCCACGGGAACGCAGATGCAAAGACTTGAGAATGTCGTAACCGACCTTCACTTCCTCGACCGGATCGGCCGCCAGCGAGATGCGGATAGTATCGCCAATCCCTTCGGCGAGCAGCATACCTAGGCCCACGGCGGATTTCACTGTGCCCGAACGCAATCCACCGGCTTCGGTGATGCCGAGGTGCAGCGGCTGAACGATTTCTTTCGCCAGCAAGCGGTAGGCTTCGACGGCCATGAACACGTCGGAAGCCTTCACGCTGACCTTGAAGTCCTGGAAATTCAGGCGTTCGAGGTGTTCAACGTGGCGCAAAGCAGATTCGACCAGCGCCGCTGGCGTCGGCTCGCCGTATTTCTTCTGCAGGTCTTTTTCCAGCGAACCGGCGTTGACGCCGATGCGGATCGGAATCCCGCGATCACGGGCAGCATCGACCACGGCGCGCACGCGGTCTTCACGACCGATGTTGCCCGGGTTGATACGCAGGCAATCCACACCCAGCTCAGCGACTCGCAAAGCAATCTTGTAGTCGAAGTGGATGTCGGCAACCAGCGGCACCTTGACCAGTTGCTTGATTTTGCCGAACGCCTCGGCGGCGTCCATGTCCGGCACCGAAACGCGGACGATATCGACGCCAGCGGCTTCCAGACGATTGATTTGCGCAACGGTGGCGGCAACGTCATTGGTGTCGCTGTTGGTCATGCTCTGCACCGCGATCGGCGCATCGCCGCCCACCGGTACGTTGCCGACCCAGATCTTGCGCGAAACGCGACGTTTGATTGGAGATTCGCCGTGCATGACTTATTGACCCAACTTCAGGCGAGCAGTCTCGCCACTGGTGAACGGAGCGATATCGACCGGTTGGCCGTTGTAGCTGACCTGCGCGGCACGGGCTACACCCAGACGCACGTTAAGCGGCGGCTTGCCGGAAACGCTGACGCTATCGCCTTTATGCTTGAGACCACTGAAGATCACTTTGCCACGACCGTCGGTCACTTGTGCCCAGCAATCGGCGCTGAACTGCAGTTGTACCTGACCATCGCCAGCCACTGGTGCGACCGTTTCTGCGGGGGCTGCCGGGGCAGCAGGAACAACCGGAGCGGTAACGGTCGGCGCTGGAGTGGCCGGCACGTTTGGCGCTGGGGTAGCCGGAGTAGCAACAACCGGTGCCGGCGTATGAACCGGGGCGGTCGGCGTTGCAGCCGGAGCAGTTGGAGTGGTTGCCGGAGCAGCGCCTTCGGCACCGGTCGATTCAGCCGTGGTTTCGGACTGAGGCAACGCCAGTGTCGTCGAAGTGTCAGCCTGATTTTCCTCGACTGCCTGGTCTTCCGGCTCATCGATCGGGTGAATCTGGGTCGTACCGTCGGCACCTTCGACTTCAACGTGCTCAGGCGCCAGAGACGTCAGGTCCTTGGTGCGCAGCGAGGTCTGATCCTGCCACCAGACGAAACCACCGCCGATGACCGCAATCAGCAACAACAGGCTGACGATCCGCAAAATGGTGTGGGAGACCCGCACCGGCTCTTCGATACGGCCGAGGGCGTGAACATTGCTGCCTTGGGAATCGGTACCGGTGGATTGGTCGAACTGCTGAACCAGAACGGTCTGGTCCATGCCGAGCAATTTGGCATAGGCGCGAATATAACCGCGAGCGAAGGTATGCCCCGGCAGCTTGTCGAAAGCGCCGGCTTCAAGATTGCTCAGGGAAGTCACGGTGAGGTTGAGCTTGAGGGCCACTTCGGCCAGCGACCAGCCATTGCTTTCGCGGGCCTGGCGCAGGGTCTCACCGGGGTTAACGCGATTCGCTGCTACAACTTCGGGATGCGCCGCTTTCATCATTGCTCCGACAGGTATTGCTGATATTCCGGCGTACCGGGATAGAGTCGTTTTAATTGCAGGCCATAACTGGCGGCCTTGTCGCGATCTTCAAACACTTTTGCCAGCCGAACGCCGAGCAATAGACTACGTGCATTTTGTTCGGTGAGCAGGCTGAAACGGTCGTAATAGTCACGCGCGGGCACATAATGCCTGTCTTCGTAGGACAACTCAGCCATTTCCAGCAATGCGCGCGGTTGTTGACGGTTCAAACGCAGGGCCTTTTCCAGCTGTTGCTGCGCCAGATCACGCTGACCGAGCTTCGCGGCCGTCATGCCGAGGTTCTCGAACACACGCGAACGCTCAGGATACAGGGTATCGGCGGCGGCCTGTTCAAAACGCTCGTAGGCTTCTTTATAACGCTGTTGTTCGTAGAGAAAACTGCCGTAGTTGTTGAGGATGCGCGCATCGGCGGGACGGGAGGACAAAGCCTTGCGGAAGTGTTCGTCGGCCAGTTCCGGCTCCATTTCGGACTGAAACACCAGCCCGAGGGCCGCGTTGGCGTCAGGATCGGAACCGTCGATCTCCAGCGCCTTCTTCAGCGGCACCTTGGCCCGCTCGCTCATGCCTTGCTGCAAGTATCCCAGCCCCAGCTGCACGTAGGCAGCCCGCGCTTCATCGCGGCCCTTGCTGGTCTTCATCGGGTTGTAGTCACCCGACAGGACACAACCAGCACACAGGCTGGCCAACAGCAACAGCAGCGCAAAGCGCAGGGACATAGAGATCCTCTCTTAGTTAGTGTTCGCGGCGTTCTGTGCCAGATCGCTGTCGGCGCTCAACTCACGCACGGCGATATAACGTTCGCTGCGACGGGTGCGATCCAGCACCTGCCCTACCAATTGACCACATGCAGCGTCGATGTCTTCACCACGGGTGGTGCGGACAGTGACGTTGAAACCGGCCTGATGCAACTGATCCTGGAAACGACGGATCGCGTTGTTGCTCGGGCGCTCGTACCCGGAATGCGGGAACGGGTTGAACGGAATCAGGTTGATCTTGCACGGAATATTCTTCAGTAGCTCGATCATCTCAACGGCGTGTTCAACTTTATCGTTGATGTCCTTGAGCAAGGTGTACTCGATGGTCAGCACGCGTTTTTCGCCCAGGGACGACATGTAGCGCTGGCACGACTCGAGCAGCATCTTAAGCGGATATTTCTTGTTGATCGGCACCAATTGGTTACGCAATGCGTCATTCGGTGCGTGCAGGGACAACGCCAGGGACACGTCGATGTGCTTGGCCAGCTCATCGATCATCGGCACCACGCCCGAAGTGGACAGGGTCACGCGGCGCTTGGAGATCCCGTAGCCGAGGTCATCCATCATCAGATGCATGGCGGCGACGACGTTGTCGAAGTTCAGCAGTGGCTCACCCATGCCCATCATCACCACGTTGGTGATGGCACGGTCGACGGTTGCCGGGACACTGCCGAAAGATTTGTTGGCAATCCACACCTGACCGATGACTTCGGCGGCGGTGAGGTTGCTATTGAAGCCTTGCTTGCCGGTGGAGCAGAAACTGCAATCCAGGGCACAGCCTGCCTGGGACGAAACGCACAATGTGCCGCGCTTGCCCTGGGGAATGTACACGGTCTCGACGCAGCTGCCGGACGCCACGCGCACCACCCATTTACGGGTGCCGTCGCTGGAGATGTCCTCGCTGACCACTTCCGGACCACGGACCTCAGCAATAACCTTGAGCTTGTCGCGCAAGGCCTTGCTGACGTTCGTCATGGCGTCGAAATCATCGACACCAAAGTGGTGAATCCATTTCATTACCTGACCGGCACGGAAACGCTTCTCCCCGATTGAGTCGAAGAATTTTTCCATTTCCTGTTGAGTCAGACCCAGCAGGTTGGTTTTTACAGTCGATGTAGTCATGGATTCACCTTCACTCTTAAGCCAATGCTTAGCGAGTGGTTACTTCAGTAGCTGCGAAGAAGTACGAGATTTCACGAGCAGCTGCGGCTTCGGAGTCCGAACCGTGAACAGCGTTGGCGTCGATGGAATCAGCGAAGTCAGCGCGGATGGTGCCGGCAGCAGCTTCTTTAGGGTTGGTAGCGCCCATCAGCTCACGGTTCAGAGCGATAGCGTTTTCGCCTTCCAGAACCTGAACAACAACAGGACCGGAGATCATGAAAGCAACCAGGTCGCCGAAGAAACCACGAGCGCTGTGCTCAGCGTAGAAGCCTTCAGCTTCGGCTTTGGACAGTTGCTTCAGTTTCGAAGCTACAACGCGCAGGCCGGCTTTTTCGAAACGAGTGGTGATTTCGCCGATGACGTTTTTTGCAACAGCGTCAGGCTTGATGATGGAGAAAGTGCGTTGAACAGCCATGGTGTAACTCCAGAAACGGTAATTTGCGAAAAATTAAACCCGCGAATTATACGCGGGTTCTTGGGTATTGCCTAACCTGCGAGGACGATCAGTCCAATTCTTCAGCCCAGAGCGTCTGAACCGCTTCCAACACCTTCTCGCCAACACGACCAGAGGTATTGTCAAAATCCGGCAGCTCTTTGATCCATTGCTGCAGATCGACGAAATTGACAGAAAACGGGTCTACGCCCGGCTTGGCCTCGGCCAACTCTTCTGCAATACGTTGAACATCATTCCAACCGTAGCTCATGACAGTCTTACCAGTCAGTGCGGCGCTTCGGCCGCATGGTTAAGCGAATATTTCGGAATCTCGACGGTGATGTCTTCTTCACCAACGATAGCCTGGCAAGCCAGACGAGATTGCGCTTCCAGACCCCAGGCACGATCAAGGAAGTCTTCTTCCAGCTCGTCAGCCTCCTCCATCGAGTCGAAACCCTCACGGATGATGCAGTGACAAGTGGTGCAAGCACACACGCCGCCGCAAGCACTTTCCATCTCGATGTGGTGTTCGTGGGCCAGTTCGAGAATCGAAGTGCCAGGCGCAGCGTCGACCACCATACCCTCAGGGCAGAACTTCTCGTGGGGCAGAAAAATGACCTGCGGCATCAGATATCCTCGATTTCATTCAGATTGCGCCCCGACAGAGCGGCTTTCACCGTCAGATCCATGCGGCGGGCAGCAAAGGCATCGGTCACTTGCGACAGACGCTTGGTCTGCTGCTCGATGGCATAACCATCAGTACCTTTCATCAGTTCGGCCAGCTCCTGCAGTTGCAGGTCGATAACCATGCGCTCTTCGGCGTCGAGCAACCGCTCGCCATCAACCTCAAGAGCGCCCTGCACCGCTTCGATCAGGCGCTGGGCATCGACTTGCTGCTCGCGCAGAACGCGGGCGACCTTGTCGTCATTGGCATGCTGGAACGAATCCTTGAGCATTTTGGCGATTTCGCCGTCGGTCAGACCGTAAGACGGCTTGACCTGAATGCTCGCCTCAACGCCCGAACCCAGTTCACGGGCAGAAACGCTGAGCAGACCGTCGGCGTCGACCTGGAAGGTCACACGAATTTTCGCTGCACCGGCGACCATCGCTGGAATGCCGCGCAATTCAAAGCGCGCCAGCGAGCGGCAGTCACTGATCAGCTCGCGCTCACCCTGCAGGACGTGGATAGCCATGGCCGACTGGCCGTCTTTATAAGTAGTGAAATCTTGTGCGCGAGCGACGGGGATGGTGGTGTTACGCGGAATCACCTTCTCCATCAGGCCGCCCATGGTTTCCAGCCCCAGGGACAGCGGAATAACGTCGAGCAGCAGCAATTCGCCGCCATCGCGCTTGTTGCCAGCCAGCGTATCAGCCTGGATCGCAGCACCGATGGCCACCACTTGATCCGGATCGATTTCAGTCAGCGGCTGACGACCGAAGGCTTCGGCAACGGCTTCGCGAACACGCGGCACGCGCGTCGAACCGCCGACCATGACCACAGCGTGTACGTCGTCCAGCTCGATACCGGAATCGCGAACGGCGCGGCGGCAGGCTTTCAGGCTGCGTGCGACCATTGGCTCGATCAGCGCATCGAAGGCTTCGCGGGTCAACGGCGCTTTCCAGTCGCCATAGGCCACTTCAACGCTGGCCGCATCGGTCAGGGCTTCTTTGGCCGCGCAAGCGGTTTGCAGCAGATTGCGTTGTGCGCCCGGATCGAGATCGGCGGACAGACCGGCGCTCTCGATGATCCAGCCGGCAATCGCGTGATCGAAGTCATCGCCGCCCAGCGCGCTGTCGCCGCCAGTGGCCAGCACTTCGAAAACACCGCCAGTCAGACGCAGAATCGAAATATCGAAAGTACCGCCACCCAGGTCATAAATCGCGACCAGGCCTTCAGCGTGTTGATCCAGACCGTACGCCACAGCGGCTGCGGTCGGCTCATTGAGCAGACGCAACACATTCAGACCGGCGAGCTTGGCCGCATCTTTGGTGGCCTGACGCTGAGCATCGTCGAAATACGCCGGAACGGTGATCACCGCGCCGACCAGTTCGCCACCCAACGTCGCTTCAGCACGCTGACGCAGGACTTTGAGGATGTCGGCAGAAACTTCGACCGGGCTTTTCGGGCCCTGCACGGTGTCGATGAACGGCATGTGCGATTCGCCGCCGACAAAGCGGTACGGCAGTTGCTCGCCCAATTGCTTGACGTCGGACAGACCACGACCCATCAAGCGCTTGACCGACAGCACAGTGTTCAAAGGATCGGAAGACGCGGCCAGCTTGGCCGACTCGCCGACTTCGACGCGATCGGCGTGGTAACGCACGGCGGACGGCAGGATGACCTGCCCGTTGGCGTCGGCCAGCGGCTCGGAAAGACCACTGCGCAACGCAGCGACCAGCGAATTGGTAGTGCCCAGGTCGATACCCACAGCCAGGCGACGCTGGTGCGGTTGAGGACTTTGGCCGGGTTCGGCGATCTGCAGTAGAGCCATGGTAATCAGGTCTTGTCTGTCTATCAGGCGTGCATTCAGGGCAGCACTGGGTTAATCGTCGAGGCGCTCTTCTAACTGGCGCACTTCGTAGGTGAGCTTGTCGAGAAACTGCATGCGCCGCATCAGGCGTTCAGCCTGTTCGCGTTGCGCTGCATCATCCCAACAGGCTGCGAAGCTTTCGTTGAGTTCTTCCTGAGCCACTTTCAGACGACGCTTGAATACCGCGACACCGTCGAGGTCGGCACTGTCCTGAAGGTCTTCAAGCTCTTCGCGCCATTGCATCTGCTGCAGAAGAAACTCGGGATCATGGACAGTGACTTCCATCGGCACTTCATGCCCGCTGATGGTCAGCAGGTAGCGTGCGCGCTGGGCCGGACTCTTGAGCGTCTGATAGGCGTCGTTGAGCCGCGCAGACTGCTCGAGTGCCGTGCGCTGCTCACGCTCGGAAGCGTCGGCGAAGCGGTCAGGATGAACGCCGCGCGCCAACTCGCGATAGCGCGTGGCCAACTGCTCGAGATCCAGACGGAAACCCGGTTGCAGCTCGAATAAAGCGAAATGACAAGGAATACCCACGACAAGCCTCAGATGTTGAAGCTTTCGCCGCAGCCACATTCACCGCGTACGTTGGGGTTGTTGAACTTGAAGCCTTCGTTCAACCCTTCCTTGACGAAGTCGAGCTCGGTGCCGTCCAGGTAGGCGAGGCTTTTAGGGTCGATGATCACTTTTTCGCCGTGACTCTCGAACACCTGATCCTCTGCAACCACCTCGTCGACAAACTCCAGCACGTAGGCAAGGCCGGAACAGCCTGTGGTGCGAACACCCAGACGAATCCCTTCACCTTTGCCGCGCCCGTCGAGGGAGCGCCGCACGTGTCGAGCAGCCGCTTCTGTCATGCTGATAGCCATCGGTGACTCCTTACTCGTCGCCAAATCCAGAAAGTGAGATCAAGCCTTTCTTCTGCTTGTAATCGCGAACAGCCGCTTTGATAGCGTCTTCAGCCAGTACCGAGCAGTGAATTTTCACTGGTGGCAGAGCCAGTTCTTCGGCCAGCTGGGTGTTCTTGATGGTTTCGGCTTCGTCCAGAGTCTTGCCCTTCATCCACTCGGTGGCGAGGGAGCTGGAAGCGATGGCCGAACCGCAGCCGTAGGTCTTGAACTTGGCATCTTCGATGATGCCAGCGTCGTTGACCTTGATTTGAAGACGCATTACGTCGCCGCACGCCGGAGCGCCGACCATGCCGGTGCCGACATCAGGATCTTCCGCGTTCATCTTGCCGACGTTGCGCGGGTTTTCGTAGTGGTCGATGACCTTTTCGCTGTAAGCCATGATTCTTAATCCTCACTCATCAGGGCCGCTCTTCAGCCCTGCAACTGCGCTGCGTAAACCGCCGCGTCGCTACAGGATCTGTATCCGGCGGCTTCTATATTTAGTGTGCCGCCCACTCGATTTTCGAGATATCGACGCCGTCTTTGTACATGTCCCACAGCGGCGACAGAGCGCGCAGCTTGGTAACGGCCTCGCAGACTTTCTGCGCGGCGTAGTCGATTTCTTCTTCGGTAGTGAAACGGCCGAAGGTGAAGCGGATCGAGCTGTGTGCCAGCTCGTCGTTGCGGCCCAGGGCGCGCAGTACGTACGAAGGCTCCAAGGACGCCGAGGTGCAGGCCGAACCGGACGACACTGCCAGATCCTTGAGCGCCATGATCAGCGACTCGCCTTCAACGTAGTTGAAGCTCAGGTTCAGGTTGTGCGGAACGCGGGCGGTCAGGCTGCCGTTGACGTACAGCTCTTCCAGATGCTCGACCTGCTTGTAGAAGCGGTCGCTCAACGCTTTGATACGGACGTTTTCGGCAGCCATGTCTTCTTTGGCTACGCGGAACGCTTCGCCCATGCCGACGATCTGGTGGGTCGCCAGGGTGCCGGAACGCATGCCACGCTCGTGACCGCCGCCGTGCATGGTCGCTTCGATGCGCACACGCGGCTTGCGGCTGACGTACAGCGCGCCGATGCCTTTAGGGCCGTAGGTCTTGTGAGCGGAGAACGACATCATGTCGACTTTCAGTTTCTGCAGGTCGATCTCGACCTTGCCAGTGGACTGAGCGGCGTCGACGTGGAACAGGATGCCCTTGGCGCGGAGCATTTCGCCGATAGCAGCAATGTCGTTGACGGTGCCGATTTCGTTGTTCACGTGCATCACGGAGACCAGGATGGTGTCTTCGCGCAGTGCAGCTTCAATCATGGCCGGAGTGATCAGGCCGTCTTCTGTCGGCTCGAGGTAGGTCACTTCGAAACCTTCACGCTCCAGTTGGCGCATGGTGTCGAGGACAGCCTTGTGCTCAATCTTCGAGGTGATCAGGTGCTTGCCCTTGGAGCCGTAGAAATGCGCCGCACCCTTGATAGCCAGGTTGTCGGATTCGGTAGCGCCGGAGGTCCAGACGATTTCGCGCGGGTCGGCGTTGACCAGATCGGCCACCTGACGACGGGCGTTTTCGACGGACTCTTCAGCTTTCCAGCCAAACACGTGGGAACGGGACGCCGGGTTACCGAAGTTTCCGTCGACCAGCAGGCATTCACTCATTTTTTGCGCAACGCGCGGATCGACCGGGGTGGTCGCAGAGTAATCAAGGTAAATCGGCAATTTCATGGACTATCTCCTAAATCAGGGCTGGCGTACCGCTAGCTCTTCGGCTGTCATTCGACGGCGGACGCTTCAATCTTGTCCAGGCGTGGCGCCTTGCTGTTGCAACGGCGCTGGTCCTGACGCTGGGCTACTTCTTGCACCTCACGGCGAGTTACAAGATCAGCCAAGCTGATACCACTTAGAAATTCGTGAATCTGCAGACTCAGATCGCACCACAGATGGTGGGTCAGGCAGGTGTCGCCGGAATGGCAATCGCCCTGGCCCTGGCACTTGGTGGCATCAACCGATTCGTTTACTGCATCGATCACCTGGGCGACCTGAATGCCCTGCATGTCGCGGGACAATTGGTAGCCGCCACCCGGACCGCGAACACTGGAAACCAGGTTGCTGCGGCGCAGCTTGGCGAACAGCTGCTCGAGGTAAGACAGGGAGATGCCTTGGCGCTCGGAGATATCGGCCAGGGACACGGGCCCGTGCTGCGCGTGCAACGCCAGGTCAAGCATGGCGGTCACGGCGTATCGGCCTTTTGTAGTCAGTCGCATGGACAGTTACCACGGAGTTCAGAATGGGGCGAGTATGCAATTCCCGAGTATTTAAGTCAACTTTAAGACCTAGTACTTTAGTCAGGATTACCCGCAAAAGAGCGCGCGAATGATAGCAGGGTCTGCGGCCTAATGGCACACCGGCCGGCGCAAGCTTCTGTAGGAGCTGCCGCAGGCTGCGATCTTTTGATTTTGCTCTATAGAAGATCAAGGGATCGCAGCCTTCGGCAGCTCCTACACAGGGCTTAGCTGGCTTTGGACTCGTCTTTGCCTTTGACGCAGGCGAAGTCTTCTTCACGCAGTTCAGGCAGATCTTTCGCACAATAATTGCTGCCAAGATCCTTCAGCGCACCACACATCCCTTCCAGCCGTCCGTCCACCGCTTGCAGGTGATCGAGCAACTGACCGATGGCGCGCGCCACCGGGTCGGGCATGTCTTCGCTGACGCCATAGGCATCGAAGCCGATCTTCTCGGCCATGGCCTTGCGCTTGGCGTCCTGCTCCTCGTCAGACTTGACGATGATCCGCCCCGGAATACCGACAACTGTGGCGCCCGGCGGCACTTCTTTGGTCACTACAGCGTTGGAACCAACCTTGGCGCCGGCGCCGACCGTGAACGGGCCAAGCACCTTGGCGCCAGCCCCCACAACCACACCATCACCCAACGTCGGGTGACGCTTGCCTTTGTTCCAGCTGGTGCCACCCAGAGTTACACCCTGATAAATGGTCACGTCATCGCCAATCTCGGCGGTTTCACCGATGACGATGCCCATGCCGTGGTCGATAAAGAAGCGTCGACCGACTTTGGCGCCCGGATGAATCTCGATGCCGGTCAACCAGCGTCCGAAGTTCGACACCAGCCGCGCCAGCCATTTCAGCTCGTTACGCCAGAGCATGCCGGCCAATCGATGAATCCAGATGGCATGCATGCCGGGGTAGCAGGTCAGGACTTCAAAAGCGTTACGCGCCGCCGGGTCTCGATGGAAAACGCTCTGGATATCTTCACGCAAACGCTCAAACATCATTTAGTCCTTCCGCTTAAGAAGCTCACCACGGGCCGCCTTCTGGGTTTCCGTGAGGATGCCACGCAAAATATTCATTTCCGCCCGGCTGACCGAGCTGCGTCCATACAACCGGCGCAGGCGCGCCATCAAGTGCCGTGGTTTTTCCGGATCGAGGAATTCGATGGCGACCAGCGTCTGCTCCAAGTGCTCATAAAAGCGCTCCAGCTCATCCATGGTCGCCAGCTCGGCGCTTTTCACCGAGGCCACTTCTTCTTTCTCGATCTTGCTCGGCTGACCTTGTGCAGCCAGCCAGGCCATGCGCACTTCGTAGCTCAACACCTGCACCGCCGCGCCAAGGTTCAGCGAGCTGAACTCCGGATCGGAGGGGATGTGCACGTGAAAGTGACATCGCTGCAGCTCTTCGTTGGTCAGGCCGGAATCTTCACGACCGAACACCAGCGCAATTTCAGCACCCTGCCCGGCCTCCTCGACCACTTTGGTACCGCACTCGCGCGGATCAAGCAGTGGCCAGGGGATTCGACGGTCACGGGCGCTGGTGCCAAGCACCAGATTGCAGCCGACCAAGGCATCTTCCAGGGTGGCGACGACTTGTGCGCTTTCAAGAATGTCACCGGCACCGGAGGCGCGAGCATCGGCCTCGTGATGCGGAAACAGGCGCGGTTCGACCAGCACCAATCGCGACAGACCCATGTTTTTCATGGCGCGCGCGGCCCCGCCGATGTTGCCGGGGTGGCTGGTATTGACCAGGACGACACGAATGTTCTGCAGCAAGGGAGGCGCTCTCGGACACAGGAAAGGGGTGCAAATCTTACAGAACAGCCTACCGTTAAGCTATGAAAGCGAACAGCGTCCTTCACCTGAAGAAAAGTTCTGATAGAATGCGCGGCTTTCTTTAACAACCTTAGGTGACACATCCATGCAGCCCATGCTGAATATCGCGCTGCGCGCCGCCCGCAGCGCCAGTGAACTGATCTTCCGCTCCATCGAGCGCCTGGATACCATCAAGGTCGACGAAAAAGACGCCAAGGATTATGTATCCGAGGTTGATCGCGCCGCTGAACAGAAAATCATCGACGCGCTGCGCAAGGCTTACCCGAACCACTCGATCCGCGGTGAAGAGACTGGCCTGCACGCCGGTACCGGCATCGAAGGCGAAGAGTACTTGTGGATCATCGATCCACTGGACGGCACCGCCAACTTCCTGCGCGGCATTCCTCACTTCGCTGTCAGCATTGCCTGCAAGTACCGTGGTCGCCTGGAACACGCTGTTGTTCTGGATCCGGTTCGCCAGGAAGAATTCACCGCCAGCCGTGGTCGCGGCGCTCAACTGAACGGTCGCCGTCTGCGCGTCAGCGGTCGTACCAGCCTCGACGGCGCCCTGCTGGGTACCGGCTTCCCGTTCCGTGACGATCAAATGGACAACCTGGAAAACTACCTGGGCATGTTCCGCGCCCTGGTTGGCCAGACTGCCGGCATCCGTCGCGCTGGCTCGGCGAGCCTGGACCTGGCTTACGTGGCTGCTGGTCGCTTCGATGCGTTCTGGGAGTCGGGTCTGTCCGAGTGGGACATGGCTGCAGGCGCCCTGCTGATTCAAGAAGCTGGCGGCCTGGTGAGCGACTTCACCGGCGGTCACGACTTCCTTGAAAAAGGCCACATCGTTGCCGGCAACACCAAATGCTTCAAGGCAGTTCTGACGGCGATCCAGCCGCACCTGCCGGCTTCGCTGAAGCGCTAAGCTTCCGGCGAGACGAAAAAAGCACCCTTCGGGGTGCTTTTTTTATGTCTGGAACTCGCCAAGCGCCACACCACGAGACCAATGTAGGAGTGAGCCTGCTCACGATAGCGGTGTATCAGCCACCACCTGCATCGAATGATAAATAGCTATCGCGAGCAGGCTCACTCCTACAGGGGATTTGTTGCGCGGCTTAAATGGCGGGCACAAAAAAAGCACCCCGCAGGGTGCTTCTTTTAAAACAGTCGGTTCTTACTGAGCCGGCTCATTCTGCGACAGAATCAGCTTGCCTTCCTTGTCGACCGGAATCTGGTTGCCCGGATCGCGATCCATCCGCACTTTGCCTTCCTTGCCATCGAGCGAGTAACGCACGTCGTAACCGACGACCTTGTCACTGATGTCATTGACCGTGTTGCAGCGGGTCTGCGTGGTGGTGTAGGTGTCACGCTCTTGCATGCCTTCCTGCACCTTGTTACCCGCATAACCGCCGCCGACTGCACCGGCTACCGTGGCAATTTTCTTGCCGGTGCCGCCGCCAATCTGATTACCCAGCAAACCACCTGCCAGCGCACCGACGACGGTACCGGCAATCTGGTGTTGATCCTTTACCGGTGCCTGACGAGTCACTGCCACGTCCTTGCACACTTCACGTGGAGTCTTGATCTGTGTTTTAACCGGCTCAACGGCCAACACTTGCGCATACTCAGGGCCGCTTTTAACCAGGCTGTAGGTGGCAACAGCACCCCCGGCAGTCACACCGACAGCACCCAATACCGCACCAACCAGTAACGACTTGTTCACATGAACCTCCTGACCATCACATGCGGGACGCGCCCGCGCTTCTCCCAGCCTTGGAGCATAAAAAAAGGCGCGAGTTCAACTCGCGCCTTTCTTGGGCTGACAGCCGGGGAAGCGATGGCCGTTATGGACGGTCGTCGACTTCCTTCTCGGTATTGGCCGGAGGAATCAGATCCTCGGTGGTCAGGTTCAGCCAGATCAGCACCACGTTCGCGATGTAGATCGACGAGTAAGTACCCGCCAGAACACCGATGAACAGGGCGATGGAGAAGCCGAACAGGTTGTCACCGCCGAAGAACAGCAGTGCCGCGATCGCCAGCAAAGTGGAGATCGACGTCGCCATGGTCCGCAACAACGTCTGGGTGGTCGAGATATTGATGTTCTCGATCAGCGTTGCCTTGCGCAGGACACGGAAGTTCTCACGAACCCGGTCGAATACCACGATGGTGTCGTTCAGCGAGTAACCGATGATCGCCAGCACCGCCGCCAGCACGGTCAGATCGAAAGTGATCTGGAAGTACGACAGGATACCGATGGTTACGATCACGTCGTGAATCAGCGAAACGATGGCGCCGACCGCGAACTTCCACTGAAAGCGGAAAGCCAGGTAGATCAGGATACCGCCGAGCGCCAGCAGCATGCCGAGGCCGCCCTGGTCGCGCAGCTCTTCACCGACCTGCGGGCCGACGAACTCGACACGCTTGACCGTCGCCGGGTTGTCGCCGCCGACTTTCTGCAGTGCTTGCGCTACTTGATGGCCCAACTGCGGGTCTTCACCCGGCATGCGCACCAGCAGATCGGTGGTTGCACCGAAGTTCTGCACGATCGCTTCGTGATAACCGGAGGTAGCCAGTTGCTCACGCACTTTGGTGACATCGGCCGGACGCTCGTAGGTCAGCTCGATGAGCGTACCGCCGGTGAAGTCCAGACCCCAGTTCATGCCCTTGGTAGCGACACTGAACATAGCCAGCAACGTGAGAAACACTGTGACGCCGAACGCGAAGTTGCGAACGCCCATGAAGTTGATTGTACGTAACATGGCAGCCCCTTAAATCCACAACTTCTTGAAGTCACGTCCGCCAAAGATCAGGTTGACCATTGCGCGGGTCACCATGATGGCCGTGAACATCGAGGTAAAGATCCCGAGGGACATGGTCACCGCGAAACCTTTGACCGGGCCGGTGCCCATGGCAAAGAGAATCCCGCCGACCAGCAAGGTAGTCAGGTTGGCGTCGAGAATCGCGGTGAATGCCCGGCCGAAGCCTTCGTTGATTGCACGCTGCACGGTCATGCCGGCGGCGATCTCTTCACGGATCCGCGAGAAGATCAGCACGTTGGCGTCGACCGCCATACCCATGGTCAACACGATACCGGCGATACCCGGCAGGGTCAGTGTTGCACCCAGCAGCGACATCAGCGCCAGCAGCAAGACCATGTTCACCGCCAGTGCGACGGTGGCAATGATGCCGAAGAAACGGTAGATGGCGATGATGAACAGCGACACGAACAGCATGCCCCACAGCGACGCATCGATACCTTTGGTGATGTTGTCAGCACCCAGGCTCGGGCCGATGGTGCGCTCTTCAGCGAAGTACATCGGTGCAGCCAGACCACCGGCACGCAGCAGCAGCGCCAGTTCGGACGATTCGCCCTGACCGTTCAGGCCAGTGATGCGGAACTGAGCACCCAGCGGCGACTGAATGGTCGCCAGGCTGATGATCTTCTTCTCTTCTTTGAACGTTTGCACCGCGACGTCTTTTTCGACGCCGTCGACCACTTGCTTGGTGTAAGTGGTGATCGGGCGTTGTTCGATGAAGATCACCGCCATGCTGCGACCAACGTTCGAACGGGTTGCGCGGCTCATCAGTTCACCACCGTGACCATCCAGACGGATGTTCACTTCAGGCGTGCCGTGCTCGCCGAAACCGGCCTTGGCGTCAGTCACCTGGTCACCGGTGATGATCAGACCACGTTCGATCTGCGCAGGAGGACGATTGCCTTCACGGAACTCGAAAGTTTCGGAAGTGGCTTTCGAAGCACCCGGCTCTGCAGCCAGACGGAACTCAAGGTTGGCCGTCTTGCCGAGAATACGCTTGGCTTCGGCAGTGTCCTGCACGCCCGGCAGCTCAACCACGATGCGGTTGGCGCCCTGACGCTGGACGATCGGTTCGGCAACACCCAGCTCGTTGACGCGGTTACGTACCGTGGTCAAGTTCTGCTTGATGGAGTATTCACGGATTTCCGCCAGCTTGGCCGGGGTCATCGCCAGACGCAGTACCGGTTGACCGTTGAGGTCGGCCGGAACAATGTCGAAATCGTTGAAGTTCTTGCGGACCAGCGCACGGGCCTGTTCACGGGAGTCTTCATCGCTGAAGCCCAACTGAATGGCACCATTGAGCTGCGGCAGGCTGCGATAACGCAGTTTCTCTTTGCGCAGCAGGCTCTTGACGTCGCCTTCGTAGACTTTCAGGCGTGCATCGAGAGCTTTGTCCATGTCCACTTCCAGCAGGAAGTGCACACCACCGGACAAGTCCAGACCCAGCTTCATCGGGTGCGCGCCCAGATTGCGCAGCCATTGCGGGGTGGTCTGTGCCAGGTTCAGCGCGACGACGTAGTCATCACCCAACGCCTTGCGCACTACGTCTTTGGCCGGCAGCTGATCTTCAGCCTTGCTCAGACGGATCAGACCGCCCTTGCCATTTGCCGCCAGTGTGGCTGCCTTGACGTTGATGCCGGACTCTTTGAGCGCGGTGCTTACGCGATCCAGATCGGCCTGATTGACCTGCAGAGCCGTGCTGGCGCCGCTGATCTGAATGGCCGGGTCATCGGGGTATAGATTCGGAGCGGAATAAATCAGACCGACCGCCAGCACCGCCAGGATCAGAATGTATTTCCACAGAGGATATTTGTTCAGCATCACGCCGCCCGTTATGACGCGGGGCGCCTTGCGCGCCCCGTCGATTGAGTAGAAGTTGTTGCTCTTAGATCGCTTTCAGCGTGCCTTTTGGCAGCGTGGCGGCGATGGCGCCTTTCTGGAATTTCATTTCGACGGTGTCGGAAACTTCCAGAACCACGAAGTCATCGGCTACTTTGGTGATCTTGCCGGCGATGCCGCCAGTGGTCACAACTTCGTCGCCTTTCTGCAGGCTGCTCAGCAGGTTCTTCTGCTCTTTGGCGCGCTTGGCCTGTGGACGCCAGATCATCAGGTAGAAAATGACCAGGAAGCCGACCAGGAAAATCCACTCGAAACCGCCGCCCATAGGGCCGGCAGCAGCCGGTGCAGCCGCGTCAGCCATGGCGTTAGAGATAAAAAAGCTCATTTAGCACTCCAGTTGCAAATGTTGAATCTTGGGGTCAGAAAACTCAGTCCAAAGGCGGAACGGGAAGTCCGCGTTTGGCGTAGAAGGCATCGACAAAGGCGGCCAATGTACCCTGTTGAATAGCCTCGCGCAAACCAGCCATCAGCACCTGATAATGGCGCAAGTTGTGGATGGTATTGAGCATGCTTCCCAGCATTTCGCCGCACTTGTCCAGATGATGCAGATAAGCGCGCGAGAAGTTCTGGCAGGTATAGCAATCGCAGGTCGGATCCAGCGGCGATTCATCATGGCGATGGAACGCGTTACGGATCTTCAGCACGCCTGTATCAATGAACAGATGCCCATTGCGGGCATTACGGGTTGGCATCACGCAATCGAACATGTCCACACCGCGGCGCACACCCTCAACCAGATCTTCCGGTTTGCCAACGCCCATAAGGTAACGAGGTTTGTCAGCCGGCATCATGCCCGGCAGATAATCCAATACTTTGATCATCTCGTGCTTCGGCTCGCCCACCGACAGACCGCCGATAGCGAGGCCATCGAAGCCGATCTTGTCGAGGCCTTCCAGCGAGCGCATGCGCAGATCCTGGTGCATGCCACCCTGCACGATACCGAACAGTGCCGCAGAGTTTTCACCGTGAGCATTTTTCGAACGCTGAGCCCAGCGCAGCGACAATTCCATCGAAACGCGCGCGACGTCTTCGTCAGCCGGGTACGGCGTGCATTCGTCAAAAATCATCACGATGTCGGAGCCGAGATCGCGTTGCACCTGCATCGATTCTTCCGGCCCCATGAACACTTTGGCGCCGTCGACCGGGGAAGCGAAGGTCACGCCCTCCTCCTTGATCTTGCGCATCGCGCCCAGGCTGAACACCTGGAAACCACCGGAGTCGGTCAGGATCGGGCCTTTCCACTGCATGAAATCGTGCAGGTCGCCGTGTTCCTTGATCACTTGGGTGCCAGGACGCAGCCACAGGTGGAAGGTGTTGCCCAGAATTATTTCTGCGCCAGTGGCGACGATGTCACGCGGCAACATGCCCTTGACCGTGCCGTAAGTGCCCACCGGCATGAACGCCGGGGTCTCGACGGTGCCACGAGGGAAGGTCAGACGACCACGACGGGCCTTGCCATCGGTGGCAAGGAGCTCAAAGGACATGCGACATTCGCGACTCATTCTGTTTCCTCTGGGCCTGATTGTTCAGGGGCAGTCGGTGCGGGATTGCGGGTGATGAACATCGCATCACCGTAGCTGAAAAAGCGGTAACCGTTGTCCACGGCAGCCTTGTAGGCGGCCATGGTTTCCGGATAACCGGCAAATGCGGAAACCAGCATCAACAGCGTGGATTCCGGCAAATGGAAATTGGTCACCAGGGCATCGACCACATGAAACGGTCGGCCCGGGAAAATAAAGATATCGGTGTCGCCACTGAACGGCTTGAGCACGCCATCGCGCGCCGCACTCTCCAGCGAACGCACGCTGGTCGTGCCGACAGCAATTACCCGACCGCCGCGCGCTCGGCATGCCGCGACCGCATCGACCACATCCTGGCCGACTTCCAGCCACTCGGTGTGCATGTGGTGATCTTCAAGCTTCTCGACGCGCACCGGCTGGAACGTGCCCGCGCCCACGTGCAGCGTGACGAACGCCGTCTCGACGCCCTTCGCAGCAATCGCTTCCATCAGCGACTGATCGAAATGCAGCCCCGCCGTCGGCGCCGCCACCGCACCGAGTTTCTCGGCGTACACGGTCTGATAACGCTCGCGATCCGAGCCTTCGTCCGGGCGGTCTATATAAGGAGGCAACGGCATGTGCCCGACGCGGTCGAGCAGCGGCAGCACTTCTTCAGCGAAGCCCACCTCGAACAACGCATCATGACGCGCGAGCATTTCTGCCTCGCCACCGCCGTCGATAAGGATCTTCGAACCCGGCTTCGGCGACTTGCTGGAACGCACATGGGCCAGCACGCGGTGCGTATCGAGCACCCGCTCAACGAGGATTTCCAGTTTGCCGCCGGACGCTTTCTGCCCGAACAGCCGCGCCGGAATCACCCGGGTATTGTTGAACACCATCAAATCGCCCGGGCGCAAATGCTCGAGCAAATCAGTGAATTGACGGTGTGCAAGGGCGCCGCTCGGCCCGTCAAGGGTCAGCAGGCGACTACCGCGACGCTCGGCCAAAGGGTGGCGGGCGATCAGCGAATCAGGGAGCTCGAAAGTAAAGTCAGCAACGCGCATGATGGGGTTCGTCTAGCAGGGCCGGAAAGTCTAGCGGAAATATTGAAAATTCTCTATGTACCTGATTGACCGACGGTAATCTCATCTCTATACTTCGCCGCCATTGAGCCCTGATGGCGGAATTGGTAGACGCGGCGGATTCAAAATCCGTTTTCGAAAGGAGTGGGAGTTCGAGTCTCCCTCGGGGCACCATATAGCAGTATCTGAAAGTCTCTACCAGACTTTCAGACCCAGAGAAACCGGCCACTTGGCCGGTTTTTTTGTGCCTGTCTGTTTATGCCAGTCTCCCCCTATCCGTTGTATCCCTGTATCCCTGCTTGTATCCTGAGAAAAATACCGAACTTTGGGATACAAGGATGAAGCGCGCAGACATCAAGCGCCGCCCTCTCGCTGACACGACACTCGCGGGATTGGAGCCGGAATCAAAGGAATACCGAGAGCTGGACGGAAACGGCCTCTATTTCAGGGTCAAACCTGATGGAGGCAAGTCTTGGCAACTTCGCTACAAACGTCCGGCGGGCAATTGGGCTTGGATGGGGCTCGGGGGTTACCCGGAAGTAAGTGGCGCGCTGGCACGAGACAAAGCCGCTGATCTACGCAAAGTAGTTAGTAGCGGTGCCGACCCACTTGAACAGAAGAGATCCGCTAAAGCTGCTATCGACGCGGCCAAGACTCGAACCTTTCGAGCTGCCGCTGATGCCTGGCTGAAGGCAAAAGAGGAGAAGGGTCTCGCACCCTCCACTCTCAACAAAATCCGCACCTACCTCGACAAAGACATACTCCCGGCACTGGGAGATAAGCCGCTAGACGAAATAACCCGTACCGACTGCGCAGAACTCCAAGCATCAATCGAAGCCCGAGACGCACACAACGTGGCGGAGAAGTGCCGCACATGGATAAATCAGATATTCGGGCGGGCCATCGGCTTGGGTCTTACCGAAAACGATCCTGGCAGTCGCCTTCGCGATATTGCGGCCCAAGCCCCAAAGACTCAACAGCACCCACATCTGCTGGAGCCTGAGCTGGCTGAATTTCTCCAAGCACTCAAAAACACTCCAAGTAGGCTGACGGCCCGCACTGCTGCATGGCTTTGTGTATGGACGGCATCAAGGCCGGGGATGGTCCGCCTGGCTGAATGGAAAGAGTTCGACCTTGATAAAGCCATTTGGACCACACCAGCCGCCAAGATGAAGATGCGTCGGGATTTCGTATGCCCCCTTCCTCACCAAGCTGTTGCTGCGCTTAAAGAGCTGCACTGCTTGACCGGACGGAGTCGTTGGCTATTCCCCGGAGTCGGAGCGAAAAATCCAACCATCAGTGAAAACACGATCAACAAGGTCTTCGCCACCATTGGCTATAAGGGGCGCCTTGTTGGGCATGGAACTCGCCATACAGCGAGCACATTGCTTCGAGAACATGGTTGGCCGAAAGAACATGTTGAGGCACAGCTTGCTCACAAAGAAGAAGGAATCTCAGGCGTGTACAACAAAGCCCAATATCTTGAGCAACGCGTGAAAATGATGCAGTGGTATGCGAATCATCTTGATGCATTAGAGGCAGGGAATGTGTCGCAGGTACAGTTTGGAAAGGTTGTATGAGAGCAAAAACACGCACCCCACCTAAAACAGGTGTAACCGGTGTTACGCGTGTAACGCACCACATCAACCCATTGAAAACATTGAACTTATATCGAGTTACACCGTATCTGACGCGCCCATCAACCGCGTGTTACGTCGGCGGGATGTGTAACGGACACGGAGCCACATGCTCCCTGTCGGCAACCTCTTTCCAGGGCATTGCACGCAGGGTCAGCCATCCTTTGTGGGGGCGAGGGGCGCTCTGATGGAACACACACTTGGCACCAGAGATCTGGAACTTGAAATCGCCGGAGCAGATGTGACCAGTCTCCTTTGGGATCTTGACGAGGTCGAGCAAGCCGTCCGCGAGCTAGCGTTGTATAGCCATTTTGCTGAGAGCTTTCGCGACGCTTTTGCGTGTATCGATAACGCAACCTTCTTCTGGCTAGAGGATGGTCGGTATGCTGATTGTGCTGATTCAGTGACAAAAACAATGTTTCATCTCCGCGCCACAATTGAAGAGCACCTCAGTTTTTCCGAAACCACGTCACTGCCGAGAGTCGTCCGCCGCTTCCTCGGGATTGATCATCCGGCAAGCGACACTCAGCTCGTAGCGACTTACGCTCTTATACAAGCAGTTCAGGCGGTCGAAGCCCTTGCAAATTGGCTATTTGATTTAGAGCTATCTCTATACGACTTGGATGTCGACCTGATAGAGCAGCTAAGACAAACTGATCCTCAGCAGTACCTTGCACTCGTAACCCGAGCGCGAAGACGAGATAGCAGCTCAGAAATCATTGCTCGGGAAGACTTCGCCATTTTCAATGGCGAGGCCTCCAAGATCTTGATGCTAGCTTCTCTCTATCAACAGGCTGATTTCAGCGATGGTCTGCGTAACGATTTCGCGGCATCAAGTTTTCTAAGAAGTGCATTGGATAAGGCCTTTGCGGCTAAAGCTTCAGCAAGAGCCCAAGCTGCTGGAAAGGCGAATAGAAATCCAGGCGCAGTAAAGCAGGAAAACAGCCACAAACTTTTCGAGGAAATTAGTACAGCCGCGAGAAGCCAAATATCCAGCAATCCAAAAATATCCGAAACCGAGTTAGTCAAAACGATAGTCGCGCAGGGCAAGGCATCTGCGCCGACCGTTAGGAAGCACTTAAGGAAAGGTGGATTTATTCCTCGATAATTTTTCAAGTTCACAAAAAGCAAACCATGTTTGCTTTTTTTTCGCCCCCTAGTCTGTGCCTGTCTCTCACCATAAAGGCACGACTATGACTATCTCTATTGCTACTGAAACAAACTCCCTCTCTCATCGCGACCCAGCCACGACCCTGATCAGAATATCTGAGGTCATGGCCATCATTGGCTTAGCTCGCCCCACCATCTACAAGCTTATGCAGTGCGCTGAAAGCGGCTTTCCGCGCCCCGTAAAATTAAGCATGAGCAATGCTCGCGGCGCTCCTGTCGCGTGGGTACTTGGCGAAGTTCAAGCTTGGGCACGTAGTCGCATTGAGGCACGTGACCAGGTGGCCGCATGAAGCGCAATTACTGCCCTTTCAAGGGACCATTCTTCGATTCATACAGCATCGGATTCCGGCTCTATCAACCTGGTGAAATCAACTGGCGTCATCGCACCATTGCGGGCGTGAGCTGGAACGGCGAAGAGCAAGAAGCGTTCTTTTTCAACCCTGATGGTCTCGTGCTTCCACTGAAAGCCAATCCTTGGGAACTGCCCGAACTGATCCGCAAAAATGCGGTGCGCAGAGAGTTTTCGAGCGTTCACGGCTCCGGCAATTTTGCTATGAGCCAAAGCCGCCTCGCCTCGTTGAAATCGCGCGGCATGACCGACTGGGTTACCTACTGGCTCGTCGATCAATCAGCGGCATTCGCGAACGATCCGGCGGTATGGCAACGCATCACGGATGAGGATCTTGCCGTTGAGAAGACGACAAGCGAGCGCGCTCATCAAGATATGCGCTTGACCTCCGACCTGAACGGTTATGTCGAGGAGTGTGTTGCACAACGCCGCGAGCAAATGGCCGTTTTACACCGTCGCCGCTGTGCTGAAGACAGCAAGATCCTCGCCTGGCTCAAAGGCGAAACACCGCCTCCACTGTTCGCTAATGCGCAGGAGGCAGCATGAATCGCAAGATCGCTGATAACGCCTTGATGCATCCGTTCTCCGTGCTGCGCCGGATCGGATTTTCTACTCGCTTCATGCAGCGCCTTGAACGCCACCGCAGCCAACAGGAAAAGCGAGGCCGCGTGGTCAGCGTACTGAGTTGGGCCGACGGCACCTGGTGCGCCCTCACCCTCCACTGTGAAAAAACCGGCGCTGTGATCGTCGACGAAGGGCAGCAAACCCAAGCGTACGAAGACGCCCGCTCGATGCTCAGCGGCGGCTTCCTACCCCTCCTATCCCTGCGCTGGGAAGCCCATGCCTGAAACGAAAACGCCTCCGGGGGCGATCCGGAGGCGTTGAGGTCAATCTACATGCACGAACAATTTATGCCGCACCTGAAAAAACCGCAAGCAATCAGCGCAGTTGCACTTTCGAAAAACGGACGTTACTCTTTGGCCGTCGCTGCAAAATCAGCGACCGGGCGTGGAAACCCGTTTGAAAACTTGGCGCACAGGCGCCCCCATTACGATTGCAGGCGTCTTTTTTTACGCCTGCGATTTCGAGTTATGGCGGCTGTGTGTGGGCAGGCTTCGGCCTGGCCGGGTTCCAAGTTTCCCGGTATTTCCACCCCATGCACAGCTGCCACCCAATCCCGTGGAAAGGATCGTGGCAGTTCCATAGTCAAAACTTGGAGCGCCACTCATGCACGCCCTCAATCCGTCCAAAATTCGCGCCGCTGCACATCGTGCAATGGCTCTCGCCGCTTTACACGCCAATTCCAGTCTCGCTACACGCCTCTCCCGTTACAACGCTCACATGGCCAAAGCCCGCGCACTCGAAACCGCAGGCGGTGCCCAATGAACAACGCTTTGAGTTTCGCCCTGCCCGAAGACCTGCTCTGCGTGAATCCGACCGCAGAAGCCGGTGTGCCAATCGACGCCATCACCTGCGCCATTGCTCGTGCCGACTCGGTTCTGACGTTGCTTGAAGAACACTTCGAAAACGACTCCTCGCGCCTCGCTAATCATGTCATCGCCGCCGTCCTCTGGGACGTGCGCGGCACTCTTGGTTTGATTAAAACACTGACCTTGCACGGCGACTCCACCTCGATGCCTGCTACGCAGAAAGGCGGTGCGCTATGACCACGTCCACCACGCTGGGTCACGCCACATTTACTCGCGTGAACGCCACCGATTTGAAGTTGTTCCGAGTCAATGCCGGAGTACCGGTCGAGGATGCACTGGAGATGGTTTCCCTGCTGCAGCATCACGCCAACCAGCTCAATTTCGACGCGGCCATGAGTGACAGCGGTGAGCGTTTCAGTTGGCCTGCTCTGTACCTTGGCGAAATGGCCAAAGCGCTGATCGATGACATCAACGACGCACTGTTTTTGCCGAGGGCTGACGCATGAGCCAACGCCCGAGCACCTCCGCAAAACGTCCAAGCTTTGCCGACGTGAAAGCCGCTGCACTGAAAGACATTGATCGCGTTCTGTCGCACTGGCTGCCCAATGGCAAGCGCGTCGATGGAGGCAAGGAATACACAGCACCTAACCCGACACGCAGCGATAAGCGCGCCGGTTCGCTCAAGATCAATCTGAGCAAGGGCACATGGGCCGACTTTGCTACCGGCGACAAGGGCGGCGACCTGATTGATCTGGTGCGCTATCTGGACGGCGGCACAGACGTCGAGGCATGCAATAAACTCGCAGACCTACTGAATGTTGCGCCCGGCACCGCCCACGCGAAGAACGCGCCTGCCAAGACGAAAGCCCCTGAGTGGATTGCCATTCAGCCGATCCCAGCGGAGGCCATGAACAAGTGCCCTGCCAAGCATCGGCAGCACGGCGCACCGTCCAAGGTGTGGATCTACCGTGATGCACAAGGCCAGCCGCTTATGGCGCTCTACCGCTTCGACCTGACGCCCGATGAGGACGGCAAGCCGAAAAAGGTCTTTGCACCACTTACATGGTGCGAGCGCGCCGATGGCCAAACCAAGCAATGGCGCTGGCAGGGTCTGCCCGATCCACGTCCGCTGTTGCGACTTGATGAACTGGCTGAGCGCAGTGATGCACCGATAGTTTTATGCGAAGGCGAAAAAGCTGCCGATGCTGCCGCCGAACTGCTGCCGGGCCACGTGGCCACCTGCTGGCCGAACGGTTCCAACTCTTGGCATAAAGCTGACCTGACACCACTTAAAGGTCGCGATGTGCTGTTGTGGCCTGACAACGACGACAGCGGCAAAGCTTGCATGAAAACCGTCGCCGAGAAGCTGCGCGAAATCGGCGCCGCCTCGGTCCGTTTCATCGCTCTGGACTCGTTCAAACACAACCCCACGCTGAAGAGTGGCCGCGCCGCTTTCGCCAAAGGTGGTCAATGGGATGATGGTGATGACGCTGCTGATGCTCTCACAAAAAATTGGACAGCCGCCCATTTCGCCGCGCTGGAGACCAGCGGCGAGCTGTACGGTTTGATCGAGGAAAAGCCAGCAGCGGAGCAGCCAGAAGCCAAGCCGGAAGCGAAGACGAAATCAGGAGCCAAACGCCCGACAAAATCGAAAAATGATCTGATGCCCGGCGGCTTTCGGCTGACGTCCGAAGGTGTGTTTTATGCCGGTGACGACGGTGAAGCGCGTCCGGTGTGTTCACCACTGGAGATCCTCGCCCGTACTCGCGACGACAAAGGTCAGAACTGGGGTTTGTTGGTTGAATTCGACGATCCCGACGGCGCCAAGAAGCGCTGGAACATTCCGGCGCGCACCATGACCGGTGACTTCGGCAAAGATGTGCTGGGTCCACTGGTGGACATGGGGCTACGCCTCGCAGGCAGTCGTTCTGGCCGCAATGCACGCAATGACCTGCAGAGTTATCTCGGCGGCTTCGACAGCGCGCAACGGGCTCGACTGGTCACGCGCTTGGGTTGGCATGACACTGCCTTTCTACTACCCGAGCAGCAGGTAGGCGCGCACAGCGAACACTTGCACTTCTACGAGGCCGGCTCGCAACTTCCGCCGATCAGCGAAGCGGGCACGCTTGAACAATGGCAGGAACAGATCGGCGCGCTGTGCATCGGTAATCACCGTTTGGCGTTTGTCGTCGGGGTGGCCTTCGCAGGCCCGCTGCTGCACATGCTTGGTCAAGAGTCGGGCGGCTTTCACTTGTACGGCGATAGCTCCGGCGGCAAGACCACGCACTTGCAAGTTGCCGCCTCAATCTACGGCGGACCGCGTCTGGTGCGTTCGTGGCGGTCGACCGATAACGCGCTCGAATCCATTGCCGCCGCGCATTCCGACGGCCTTCTGGTCTTGGATGAAATAGGCATGTGCGACCCGCGCATTATCGGCGAGACGGTGTACATGCTCGGCAATGGCACCGGCAAGGCACGCGCCAACGATCGAGGCCAAGCTGGCCGACAGGTACAGGAGTGGCGCCTGCTATTTCTCTCCACCGGCGAGAAGACCTTGGCCCAGCACATGGCCGAAGCGAACAAGGAACTGAAAGCGGGTATGGAAGTGCGCATGCTCGCTGTCCCGGCCGATGCCAGCAAAGGCCTTGGCATGTTCGATTTGCTTAACGGTTTTGAGGATGCGGCGGCACTGTCCGACGCGCTCAAGACACGCGTAGCGAAGTACTACGGCACGCCGCTCACGGCCTTCCTGACGGCGCTGTGTGAACCCGGTAAGCGTCACGGATGGTCCGCCATCCTGCGCCGCACGCTGGAAGGCTTTATTGCCCAGTCGTTACCAGCATCTGCCAGTGGACAAGCGCACCGTGCCGCCGCTCGCTTCGGTCTCGCCGCAGCAGCGGGCGAGCTGGCCACGGCGATGGGCATCACAGGCTGGCCCGACGGGACTGCCACCACCGCTGCTCGAGTGTGTCTCAATGCATGGATGAACGAGCGCGGCGGCGCAGGCAACTTCGAGGGCGATGCGATCTTGGCGCGGCTGCGCCAGGTCATCGAGCGCTTCGGTGAAAGCCGCTTCACGCGCTGGGAATCGGCGGCGGCAAAAATCGATGAGCACGGGCCGCGCACCATCGACCGACTCGGTTTTCGTAAGACGTTGGAGCACGGTCTAGGAGATGCCCTGCACACCACCAACACCTACTACGTGCTCCCCGAGTTATGGCGCTCGGAGATCTTCCGGGGCATGAACATCAACGCGGTGAACAAGGAACTGCTACAGCGCGGTGTTCTGGAACCGGGAAAGGACGGGAAGGCGTCGAGCCTGATCCGGTTACCCGGTCTCGGCACGCAACGCTGCTACATCGTGAAGACGATTCCGGGAATGGATGAGAGCGAGGCTCGGGCTGCCTGAGGGCATCTCTGCTGATCGAGGTAGCGCCGGCTAAGTCCCGGCCTCGCCAGCCACTCAACCAATCCCAATCGAACTGAACAGAGACTAAACACATGAACGAGATTCAAGACCTGAAAGACCGTCGCGACCAACTGCGCAGCGAGGCAGAACGGTTTCACGCCGCAATGCTGCCACTTGAGACCGTGCTGGAAAGTGACGACCCCATTGAACCGGATCGGAAACGCGAACTGCGGGACAAGTACAACGAGCTGAAACGGAATTTCGATTCGCGCAACAACAATGCCGACCTTTTAGATCGGAAGATCAGTCGCCGTGAGAATCTTCTCAACTGCGACTCCCTGATGGCGGGTTACATCGAGGCGATGGATAACTGGAAGGCTGATGAGCAGGAGCTAAACGAAAAGCGCCAGAGCCTCAGCACTCGCCTGGAACAGATCCAACAACAGGCAGCGGAGGACATGGTCAAAGCGCGTCAGGCGGAAACGGACGCTGCCACTGCGTACGCACAGGCCGTTGCATGGGGCGATACCGAAGGCGAGAAGACCGCCAACACCGACGCACAAAAGGCGGCGAAGAACCTGACAGCCGCCGCCGAACATGACCGTCGGCAACACCTGATCATGGCCGCTTTGGAGCAAGAGCTCCTCACCGTAGATAAATACATCGCTGAAGCGCAGGAAAAACATAAGGCGATAGAACGCACCGCGCTTTGGCTCTCGCAGACTGTACTCGAGGAGCGATGGAACGAGGCCGCGAAAGCGTTGTTCGAGGTGGGTGGAAAGCTGTGGGCTAATTACAAACTGCTGGATCTTGATCAGGTAGGGATGATGAATTTGGCCGTACCCGAACAAGGTGAAAATCATGGGCGATGGACATGGCACGAGCTCATAGACCGCTCTTACCAATACAGCGCGCAGGACTTAATACAGCTCGACAGCCTGCAGGTGCAGCAGCAGCCCGAAGATATGATCAGTCTGGAACAACGCAAGGATGAACGTAATGAAAAATCCAATACAAAACAGCACGAGCTTGTCTGACACGCTCAAAAACCGGAAAGCTCATCTGAACTCTCTTTTGAAAACAATGAACGTAGTAACGAAAAAAACAAGTCAGACTGAAGCGCTGGCCATCAAGGCAATTAAAGCGGAAATAGCGCATATTGACGACCAACTGCATCGTCGAAAATAGATCTGAATTTTAATAATTTCCTTATGACGGCACAGAGAGACTTGTAAAAACCAATTAAGCTGTTTCACCCAAAAAGGGGCCCACAAGGCCCCTTTTTAGCACCAACACTCGAACAAATGAACTGCTCACCGCCACCAACAACTACCCCCACCATTCCTATTAATTGATAAATCAGTGCAATCTCTCAAAGTTTATTTCAAATCTATCTTGACTGATAATACTTTTATGAACACTCACCGAACGTCCGAAAATAGTATTTCTTTCAATACCCTCGCGTGCCTGAAGAATACTCTCATCACTCACACGACTTCCAAAGTACACCCCTGTAACTGAGTTTTTTTTCAATCGCTTGAAAAGCATCACATTGGATATTTCTTTTTTTCCTTGAGCGATTGCTAGCACCCAAGGCAGTAGATCCCGCTTCTCAGCACTAGACGATTCGACCTTATAAGTACTATTACGCAAATGAGTTATACGGATATCTGGACCTAGATTATTCACCCAACTTTCAAAAGCAACATCTACGATCGCGACATCGGCTTCCGTCAACCTTAAAAGATACCTATATTCTTTTTCGTAAATCCAGTCATTACCTTTTGTCGTAGCAAAGTGAGTATAAAAATTGTGTTCAAAATATTCATATATAGCATCATCAGGCATCTGAAAGCCTGGGCGCATATTGCTATACCTAACCCTCGCCGGGATTATTTTTGACACACCGCATCCTTCTGTAAATTTGTCGTGATATTCAAATGTCGATGAATCACACGCAATTGATACAACCAAACCTTTGTGCTCATCGGCGTAGTGCGACCACATCAGAAGATTGTACGGATCTTCTGTTAGCGAAATTATTCCGAACTGATCAAGTCCATCCCTAAGCCCCTTCTCGTATGTAGAGCGTATACCCTCAGACTTTAATTTAGAACTTTCATACTCACCTTGATCATCAAAAAAGAACTTAAGCTTTTTATCAATCCCTGATTGAGTAGGCTTCGAGTCAAACGGATCATTGAGATTAGAGGGCGGTGTTAGTCTAAGTAGGGGATCTTCGAAAAACTCGAGCCTAAAAGGCATATACTTATATAGAATACGCATTCATACCTCTCCCAAGTTCCGCGACTCTCGTAATTTATAAAATAGGGCCTTTTTCTTATAGCTAAAGAAAAAGGTCACGGATCTACGGGCGGCCAAGGTTGACCGGATGCAAGATCAGGGTGACGAGGTTCACCCGTCGGCCTGCCATGTTCCAGCCGCCATTCTTCGATTTGGCCGAGAAGCACGAATGCAGACTTGCGTCGTTTATCGTCCTCAATTGCCATTCTGAACAGCAGAACACGCAGTTCATTTGAAGCGCGTGCTTGTTGCGTGAAGACGTTGGAGTTTTGCCCATAGGGCTGACGCTCAACGAATGCGCTTTCAAGCTGGTACCAAATACCCTGTGGAATCGGTGATGGCTGGGTATCATCGATCAAATTCATATTTGCGATATCGGCTTCAGGTGTGCGTAGCCTGCTCATCACCATTGAAAGGACGTGCCGATAGGGATCAGGTAGATCTCGTTCACACAAATTCCGTAGATAATCGGCCACCTCAGGCTTGCGCTGGGCCAACTCCACCAGTCGCATGACCAGCGTGTCGCCGCAGTAATGACGCGTCAGTGGGATGCCGTGAATATCTGGATCTACAAACCCCAGCAGCAACTCCTGCGTCCGTGACGTGTCGAGTACCGCAAAGGCATTGAAAAAATCGTCCTCGCACTGAGCGAACGTAGGCGCATCGGACGCAAGCTCGTACAGGAAATCAGCGGCAGCATCTGATCGACTTTCACCCAGAGCAGTGACAAGCTCCCCGAGTTCAGCTCCCCGGAATTGCCACTTACCGAGCATCTCTCGCATTTTGGAAATGCCGGCATGTGGATCGTTGGCGAACGGGCATATCGTAAGGATACGACGCATCAGAGACCTGTCTGCATCCTGCACCCATTTCTCCGTGCGCTCTACGATGGAATCGACAAGTGCGAAAACAGTGCACGTAGGCAAGCCCACACCCGCCATCAACAGACGCTCGACGACATCGAGACAATTGTAGTGGTCCCACTGACCGGGCTTAGCAATCACGTCGAGCACAACTGACGCGTAGCCGACGCCATCAATTGCGGCAAGCGCCATTGCGAGATCTGTCGGCCCTGTGCTTGCTTTCCCGTCTGTGCTCCGCTCTCGCGTGCGCTTGATTTCGGCATCAAGTGCACTGGCAAATCGCAGGCGCCGCTGATTATCACCCGGATGCGGAATGCGACCTTCACGTGCGGCCCACATCAAGTCATAGCGGAAAGTCCGGTTGGAGAAACGCTTCGTTTTCGGTAAGAAGTCGCGCGCCATCGCAGCGGCGGCTTCGGAGCGGTATTCCGACTCGGAGAGCAGATCAATGAGAACTTGCTCAGCACCGGACGCGTCGAGCTGCAAGATGGCATCTATATTCCATCTGGCGTAGCTCATAGATCCACCATTTCCAAGAGGGCTGCGGTCGCCGGCTATATGCGCGGCTCGACCGCGGCGAACACGCTCAATGTCAGCGCGGATGAGCCGCACGAGATCCGCCATGTCTTCAGGTATTCCAGCTTGGGCGATCGACGAGGCGAAGTTGGATTTTTCCCCGCCGTTGAAGTCGTCTTGGCGCAGGACAACATCGACGTTGCTTTTCAGGTAGGTATGAAGCTGTGTTCTCAGTTCCCCGTCCGCAATTTGAAGTGGTTCCATTTCCGATCTGGCAACCTTGCTTAGCAGGCCAGCCGCGACCTTGATGTCGAGCGGATCACCGCTTGCGACGGACGAGAGAATGCCTGCCGCTGCGAGGTCGCCGGGTAGGTGGCGAAATAGGGCTTCTAATTGCCGAGTCACCTGCCACTCGAGGTGGTGTTGCACGTCAGGCTCTCCGTCCACCTGACGACGCAACTCGCGTAATTTCGCAAAAACCCGCGCCGCAAGTTTCGCATCTGCAACTTTGGCAACGATGGAAATGATGCCCCCGAAGCTGACTTTCCCAAGATCTTCTGTCTCGAGGCGTTGCAGGTACTTCTCGACGAGGCTGTCGGGAATGACAGGCGCAAACGACAACCAATCCTCGTGCTCGTGGAGACCGCGTTCGGCGATTTGGACGGTCATCCATTCGCTCAGCCAAACGGGATCGGTCTTAAGCAGATGTTCCAGCGCCGGCCGTATATAGTGCAGGCCGAAATTGCGTATGTCGCCAATGGACAGAGCAGCCAGTGCCCCCCTGATGACGTCTTCCAAATTTGTCTGGCCAAAACCAATCAAATCAACAGCGACTCGCAGGCGCGCAGGATGGTCCTGGGAGTTCGCGATGAATTTACTCATCGACGCAATGGTCTTGAGCCTGAGTGCATCGGGCATGCGGTCCGCGTTTTGGAGAGCGACCTCGTCGAATGTCTGTTCATCCATCGACTCCAGGACGCGAACCAATGCGTCGCTAGACCCGGTCCACATGAGCCCGGAGACAGCTGCCTTCTTCACCGCAACGCTTTTATCTTCGGCAGCGAGGGTCGAGATCTCGTCATCAACACGATGATGTAACAACTCGGAGACAAAATCCGCGCGCACCTCCTCGCTCCATCCACGCGCCAGCTCCTGCCAATTTACTCCTAACGATGATACTTGAATGTCCGGCCAGAGCCGGTACGTGTGGAGCCGCGTCTGTTGGTCTTGTTCCGTTAGCAGAGGCACGATGAGGTCACTGAAGTCGTCCGAGCCGGTAGCGAGCAAGGCAGCAGTGGCGTAATGCCGAAAACTGCCGCCACGGGTGGCATAGAGGCCGCGAAGATGCTCGCCGACGACTGCGCGAACTTCATTCCATACGGCCCCGCCGCATAACTGCGCAAGCTCGGCGGCGAATACCGGGTCGACGGAGAGAGCCATCTTCACCAGCTTCACACCTGCACTGATGTTTCTCAATTCGCTTTTGTTGTCGGCGGCCTCATCGGCAATCGTCTCGGCAATCATGCGCAACGATTCAGCCCAGGCCGGAACATTCACATACTTGGCTATAAAATTGGCGGTCGCATCGACTTCATCGCTCAGCGAGTTGAGAAGCAATCCACGTAAATCAAGTGCAGCGTAATATTCCTGAAGCTGCTGGTGCTCAAATTGAAACGATGTCAGCGGATAATCAACGCGCTCTAAGATGTGATGAGCTGTGAGCGTCGCGAGAACCGCCGGTGCTCCCACTGGCTCAATCTGCCCATGGAGAGCAAGGTCTCGGACGACGGCAGCAACGACTGTCCGTGTGTCAGCCTCGAGCAATGTCGTCGCGCCGATGCGAGTCATCTCAGTTGCGATAGCTTTTAAGTAATCCTGTTGCCGGCCAAAGATAGGTGCCGTTTGAAGCGCATTCCTGTGTTCGTCACGCTGTTCTTGCAATAAGAGAACTTGATCTAGAATTCCGATTTTCGTGGAGGGAATTTCGACGCCGGCTTCAAACAGCGAAGTGACTTCAGAGAGAATAAATGGCGTACGGGTCAATTCATCTAGCGACGAATCAGCATCGATGCGGGCGCGGAGCTGAGCGTCTTTCTCGCCAAGGCGTTCCGCTAGGTAAGCCGCACGCTGCGTACGCCGCAGACGCGACAATCGCAGCCGTAACGCACCAGGGAGTGGTGGTGTTAAATGGTGCGTGCGTGTTGCGACTATGATGCCCGCGCTCGGAAAGTCCCGTTCGAGTTCACGAAGCGCGTCGTTCGCCCGAGAAGAATTCGACTCCGCAATTTCATTCCACCCGTTCAACAAGAACAGCAAGGGTTCTGTTTGCTGTACGCGCGCGAGGTCGGTGGCCGAGAGACCTTCGGCCTGGAACGCAGGCATGCCTGCAATGTATTCTAGAATTCCCCGGTGCGATGACGTCCAGGCAGGAAGTTCAACGATAAGCGGTGTACCGACAGTGCGTGCGAGCTGCGCTAGTCGAACAAGTGTCGTGGTTTTTCCGCGACCTGCCGGCCCCTCGAGAACGATGCGACCGCTCTGCATCAGCGCCAGATCTATTTGTTCAAGCGAGAGCATATCCGCAGACTTCGCACCGTTCGTTTCAAGCCGCACGGCAGTCAGATCAATGAGCGGATGCCCTTTTGTCTTAGATGTCCAAGCCCGAGTGACAGTAGTGGCTGCGCGCCTTGTTCTTTCAATGAGGTCAGCGACCTGTGGTTCGGCATCAATCCCGAGGTTGAGGAAGCTCGCACGGAGTGAAGCATTCTCCGGCATCATCATCTGCGTAATAATCTCTTCGCGCTCGATGATGTGAAGTTCTACACCTTGGTTTTTCTGAATTGCCTCTTCCCACCTCCTTCGGTCAGCGTTACCGACTTTGGCGGACGTCACGAAGAGTAGCTTTCCGAGGTCAGGGAAATTCTTCTTGGCGGTCTCTGCGTCGTCAGAAATCTTCTTCAGCGTTGGTGTGATGGAAGCGGCTAGCCCCTTGCCGACAGAATCTGGCGTCAGACTCGCGCTCGCGTATGCATCAAGACCAAAATCCTTCTTCCTCTGGCGGGCGATGAGTTCAGGCCAGAGCTTCTTGCCGAGTACTATTGCCAGCCCCTGAAAACGCATACCCTCCTCTTGCGAAGCGATTTCATCGAGTGCCCTTTCGATGTCAGTTCTCAAGACCGTCATTGGTTGACCGCGCTGCAGTTGAAGGAATGTGCGAGGAATATGCCACGGTTCACCCGCACGTTCCACGTGCCCGGCATGCCATTGCAATCACGCGTACCTTTCTGCATACCGTGAAAATCACTCAAGTGATCGACCGCGTTAGCGGGGAGCATTCTTTGGCGAACCTCGATCCTTAGCAGACAGCAAACCTCGAGCTCGGAGGATTCTTAGCACCATCGGCTGGCTAAAAACGTTACACCTATGAGGAGTTGTTACACTGAACACAAAGAAAGCCAACACTTAGTGTAACGCCTATTTTACCCTTTAAATTCAACAGGTTATAGATAGTCATTACACCCGTAACACGTGTTACACGACATTTGGGAGGTATATGTCCCCACCCCCCATTAGCAACGTGTTCCGTCAGCGCTGAAACCCCAGCAGGTACCGGGGCCCCTGAGGCTTCGAGACACATACGGGGTCGGAAACCCGCCGGACTTTGTTAGCGGACAGATGCCCAGCTTAGTGAACAGGTGAACCGGGTGAACAGACAGTTCACCAGTGCAATTGCACAAGCTGCTGAGAGTCGCCGGGGACCCTGAGCACTTCTGAATGACACGGGGCATAAAACCCGCGTGATCTTGGCAGTGGCTGATTTTTTTACATTGGTTGACAGGCTGACTCGGTTGACAGCCCAAGGTGTCCATAATCATCAACACAAAAGGCCATCGTTACCGATGCGGTAACGATGGCCTTTTTTCAGCAGATTTCTTTCGATTTCAATGCCTGAAATTTCAGTAACTTTGGAAACCTTCCACTAATGCAGTCCCGCGGGTTTCCGACCCCGTATCCTCAGGATATCGTCAGGGTCCCCAGCGCCTTTTTCTGTAACCCACCCGAGATCTCAGATGAGTAACCTCCAGAAGCTAATCGCAGATGCCCAGTCCGGCTCATCCTTTCAGGAAAAAATCTCTGATGACGGTTGGCAGGCAATCGCTAAGCAATGTGGCGCCCCCGAGATCGAAGAGATCGAACAGCGTATTGCCAGGTTACGTGCAGAGCTGGAAACGGTTGAGGAGTGGGACGGAGATACCCAAGATGACATACATCTCGCGATTTCCAGATTTACCCGATTACTGAGGTCCGCGAAAGCACGGTAACGTTGCTGCCAGCGACAGAACCAAAAGGATTGAACATCAATAAATTCCTCGTAGGATTCACCTACCACGAGCCAGAACGGTGGGCCTTGTTTCAAAAAGGCATCATTGAAGACTGCGAGTCATCCACAGGTATTTACGTCGCGGCCTCCACTGCAGGTAAAGCAATTGCATGGGCAGAGCGTATTGCTGAGGAACTCCTGCGGGCATCCAACTCAGACCCTAAGCTTGACTGGAAGTCGTTGGGTTACGAGTGCTGGGCCGTGGACGATCCGAGCGACTCCGACTGGAGTCATTGCCTCGCCTTTTTTCAATCCGTCGAGGTCGGCGTTTTCCCAGATTTTGTGAATATGGGTGCGAGTGCGTACGGAAAGTGGGCCGAGGACCATGGGGTTTTTCCTACTTAATCCTGCAAGCCCCGGTAACGCCTTCACTCAACAGCTGATTTCCCCAGCAGCGCATACCTTCAGTTGGAGTATGTATGACCCCAGAATGGATCGGTCGCGGCAAAACCGTCGCACAGTTGATACAAGAACTTCGCTCTTTCGAGGATCAGAGTCTGGAGGTCCGCATTTCCATTGATGGGGGCGAATCCTCACAGCCTATTTCTCTTGTTACGAAGAAAGGAGGATATGCCGTGCTCGAGAATCACCAGGACACGCCCACAATCGTTCGTCACGGAGGCTAACGACCGGGCGTTTCAGAGAGCGACAAAGTAAGCGGCGCGATGCACCCTGTATGCCCACGTGTGTGCCTAACCAAACCACGGCAGGTCGCCCCCTTATAAACCGGGCCTCACAGGCTCCAGTTCAAACGACGCTTGGTCTATCGAAAGGTTTGCATGGCACCCTATGGACTATTCATACTAAGCCCAGCAAAAGAGACCATGTATCCCTACATGTATCCCGAAATAGCAAACCTCTCTGGAGGCCTTGAGTTTACTGGAACACTACAGTCTCCCTCGGGCACCAAAATTAAGAAAGGTCTTGCTTAGCAAGGCCTTTTTTTTCGTCTGCCGGAAAGTGCCTGCTGTTGTAGGAGCTGCCGAAGGCTGCGATCTTTTGATTCACCGCTTCTTGGTCAACCGAAATCCCAAGGATCCCCCCATGGAAACGTCACTGGAAACAGTCGCCCTTTTCTCCCTCAAACTCGCTTACGAGGAAGAAGGCCTGAGCCCGATTTTGCGGGACGACATGGTCATGGGTGATTACCAGAAAGACATTTTCGAACTATTGGTGCGGCGTGGGGATGTCGAGACTATTCAGTTCAAGATGAACGAATGCCTTGGCCTAGCGATGGACGCCTTGGGCGGTATCGAGAAACCGCTCGGACGCGAGTTGCACAAATTATCCGCCGAGTTCAGCGAAGCGCGTTCGCTGGAGCAGCTGGATCAGCCGCTCCTCGCGCTCAAGGGTTATTTGAAAGACATCCTGTGATGAGCTGAGCCGTTACAGCAGATGCTTGGAGATGTACTTGGAAATCTCCACCATCGATGTCTTCCCGGAGAATTCGAATTTCACTTTCCCCAGCGACGAAAAGTAGATCTCCAGCTCTGAGTCCAGATCGAACGTTCCCGAGGTTTCCACGGAGTACGCGACGATGTTTTTGTATGGCAAGGACGTGAAATCCTTCTTGCTGCCGGTAATGCCCTGAACGTTGACTGCGATGATGCGTTTGTTGGTAAACACCACGCCATCGCGCATGGCCTTGTAGGCGTCGATCACTTCTTCACCTTCCAGCAAGAGGGAGGTAACGCGCTCGGCGTATTCATTGTTTTGCTTGAGTTTGAAGAAGCCTTTGTTGTTGAAGTCGATCATCTGTCCATCCTCTGGTTGAATAAAAAACCCGGCAAATCACTTGCGCACTTTCACCACTCGAATCTTGATCGGAAACCCACCCGCTCCCTTCAGCGTCTTCCATCCTACGTACTGGAATATCAAGTTCTCGTCGATGGGGTCGCCCCGCTCTACCATTGGTCCACCCAGCACCGCGACTTCCCTGTAGACGGCGCAGCTGCCCGCATTGGGGCCGACGAAGTAGACCACATAGGGTTTGACGTATTGCACCGCGCGGAAATGCCGGCCGCATTTCCAGTCGACCTTAATCATCAACGTCTTCAGATACGCTTCGCCATCCGTTTCCGATTCCTCGGCGAGTTCTTTGAGCTTGCCGATTCCGCCGACGTCGCTAAAGCCCAGAGCACGGGCGCGCTTGTATTCCGGGGATTTCTGGTGCTCGGCCTGATCCTTGTAGTATTGCTCTTGAAGCTCGGCGACCAGGACCGGCTCCTCCTTGTTGCGGATCTCGAACGCTTGGGCAATGACGGTTTCGCAACGGGCATATTCGGGAGAGGCAAGGCTTGCCGGGGCAAGGTGATCGCGATGGACGTAAAGAGTGTGATTCAAGCTGTCGACGCGGTTCATCGCTTGCCTGCTCGTCATGGCCCCGCTTTGGACTCTGTTCACTACGTCCTGAAAACTCTGACAATCGGCGAGGTATCCTTTCCAGGCGACCTCCGGGGTTTCATCCCAGCCGGCAAGCGCCGGGGTCATAACGGTGGCGAGGAGGAAAGCGCTGAGCAGGCGCGAGACAGAAGAAACGGTAGGCATGTGTAGTCCGTTACGCAGTGGAAGAAGGTGGCGCGAAGCTACTATTTTGCTATCTTGCCGTCCACTTTCGATGGAGGCGTATCAAGCGCTTCTGTTAACGGGCGCTCGGGAATAAATCAATGGATGCTTTGTTGTGCTTGCTGGTAATGGGCGGAACCTGGTTGTGGGTGGTGAAGCAACGCGGCGAGTGGAATCTGTTACTCGCCAACCTTGCCGGCGCCGGCAGTAGCGTGGTGACTGGCATTGTCTTCACACTGATTTACGGCGGGCTCTTGGCACCCCGATGGCGACGGCCAACCTGGATCGCAGCCTGGTGGGTTTCCTGGCCAGCGCCGGGGTCCTCGCGGGCGTGTGGATGTGGGTCGCCAATCGCCGCCAACCCGAACATCCGATTGCACGTCAGTTGCTGGGCGCGGTGTGTGGCTTCACTGCCGGCATGATCACCTTGATGTTTCTGGCGGTGAATTATTTCCCCAACACTTGATCGGACGGTGCATCTGTTTTGCTATCGTGCTGCCCATCATCAGCGTTCACCTCGAACATGCGTTGGTTTCAGGTTTAGAAGGTTTAAGGAAAGGATCGAATGGATTTTCTGCATTTAGTGGTTTTTGTCGCTACCTGGGGTTTCATGTGGCGCTGGGTGGTGAAGAACCGCGGCAACTGGAATCTGTTCTTCGGCAACATTGTCGGCGTGGCGGGCGGTGTGATTGTGGCCATGGTGGTGCTTTCCATTTCGCTGTCGTTGTTTCCCGACAAGAAATCTGCCGAAACCGTCGAGACAACAGCGCAGACATCCCAACAACTCATGCCCTCCGCTGAAACACAGGTCATCGCGCCGGCAGAGCCGGCCGTTGCAGTGGCCGAAGCGGTGTCGCCGCCGGCACCTGCGCAAGCAGCGGTCGCCACAGCCGCTTCTGCCGCGCCGAATGCCACGACACAAAAGTCTGAACCGCCGGAATCTGCATTGCTTCCTGATTACCGTGGCCGGTCGCGAAAAACCTTATCCGAAAACCTTATCGTCAACGATTTCAACGAGACCGATCGCGCCGTCATCAATGCCAAACGCCAGGCTGCTGGTGATGGAGCAGACGCTGACCGATCCTACATGGCCGTTGTCATGTGCATTCCGGCGTTACAGCACGCTCTGCGTTTCCCCTCCACAGAGCGTGTGATTGGCCCGGCCTTCAAAGCTAGCCGCCAGAACGACCAGATTTATAAAGTCCCCGCGGTTATCTCGGCAGACAACATGTTGGCCGCGACGGTCGTCTACAACTACAGCTGCTCCATGCAAGCAGTCGCGGGCGCAGATGGCGATACCCAGTGGAACCTGGTGGATTTGAGCCTCACGCAAACATCTCGCTGAACGCCGTTTGCTGCCTGCGCTATGATCGCCGACCTGCACTTAGAGTCCTGACACCGGATGCCTGCTTCCGCGCTATCGCCTGATTCCCCCGCCTCACTGCCTGCAATACTGGCGGGCCCTTTGCTGCGGCGACTGGAACCGGCACGCCTGGTGATGTGGCTGGTCGCAAGCCGCAAGCTTTCGCTGACGCTGCGTCTGCAAGATGTCGCCGATATACCGCTGGACGATGGCAACTGTACGACCATCGCGGTGGGCCAGCATGCTTTCGTGCATTTGATCGATGTTGCATTAACTACCCCGCTACCCTGCGACACGCGGGTCGATTACGACTTGCTGATTGATGAGACGGCAAGCGGAATTGCCGATTGGGCGCCGCACTTACTTTACGGCGATGCCCGCTGCCCGAACTTCGTCATACGTTCGCGAATCGACCAATTGCTACATGGCTCCTGCCGCAAACCCCATCACCCGGCGGTGGACGGTCTGCTCTGCGTCGATCAACTGTTAGCGACGGAAACCGACCCGCAACAACGCCCCGCCCTGCTCATGATGAGCGGCGACCAGGTCTACGCCGACGATGTTGCCGGTCCGATGTTGCGCGCAATTCATGCCTTGATCGAACGACTCGGACTGTTCGATGAACACCTCGAAGGCGCCGTGGTCAGCGATAGCGCCAAGCTCTACAAACACCCGGCCAGTTACTACCACCGTGCGGATTTGTTACCGGCGCTGGAAAGTAACGAGACATTGCGCGAGCGATTTTTCGGTGGTGCGCGTAAGCCGATTTTCACCAGCAGCAGCGCTGACAATCACTTGGTGACCTTCGCCGAAGTCATGGCGATGTACTTGTTGGTGTGGTCGCCGACGGCTTGGTCGCTGATCAATCCGCAAGCTCCTGAACTGACGCCCGAACGCCTCAAGCGCTACACCCTCGAACAGACTCGCATCGATGCCTTCAAGGCTGGATTGGACAAGGTCGCCCGCGCGCTGGCGCATCTGCCGAGCCTGATGATTTTCGACGATCACGACATCACCGATGACTGGAACCTGTCTGCGCAATGGGAGGAAACGGCCTACGGTCATCCGTTCTCCAAACGCATCATCGGCAATGCGCTGATCGCGTATATGTTGTGTCAGGGCTGGGGCAATAATCCCGATGCTTTCAAGGATGTCTTGGAGAAAACCCTGGGGCTGAGCGCCAGCGGTGATGACCAATATCTCGACAGCCCGGTGCAGGATGCTCTGATCGATGATTTGCTGCGCTTTCAACAATGGCATTTCGTCCTGCCGAGCAGCCCGGCGCTCGTGGTCATCGACACGCGCACCCGGCGCTGGCGCAGTGAGATGGCGCTCAAGCAACCCTCGGGCCTGCTCGATTGGGAGGCGTTGAGCGAGCTGCAACAGGAACTGCTCGATCACCCGTCAGCGATCATCGTTTCCCCGGCACCGATCTTCGGCGTGAAGCTGATCGAAACGGTGCAGAAGGTGTTCAGCTGGTGCGGTTACCCGCTGCTGGTCGACGCGGAAAACTGGATGGCCCATCGCGGTGCGGCGCAGGTGATCCTGAACATTTTCCGCCACTCGCGCACACCGGGTAACTACGTGGTGCTGTCCGGCGATGTGCATTATTCCTTCGTCTACGAAGTGCTTATCCGCCACCGCAAGGCCGGTCCGCGAATCTGGCAGATCACCAGCAGCGGCATCAAGAACGAGTTTCCGAAAAGCCTGCTGGAATGGTTCGACCGCCTCAACCGCTGGCTCTACTCGCCACGCTCCCCGCTGAACTGGTTCACCAAACGCCGACGCATGCGCATCGTGCCGTACACGCCGGAACATGCTGAGGCAGGTGAACGCTTATGGAATTCGGCGGGGATCGGTCAGGTGTTTTTCAATGAACAGGGGCAGCCGCGGGAGATCATTCAGCACAATTCGAATGGCAAGGCGAAGACACGGATGCTGGCGCCGGATCTGGCGGATTATCCGGACTAGAGGCTTCCCGTGTGGGAGCGAGCTTGCTCGCGAATGCGGTCGAGCATTCAACATTAATGTCGACTGTGACGACGCCTTCGCGAGCAAGCTCGCTCCCACAGGGTTATCGGATATCCATTAACTCGCGGAAACAATCCGCCCAACTCCTCTGACAATCATCTCCACCTCCCGCTCATCAATCGTCAGCGGTGGCAGCAGCCGTATCGTCTTGCCCCGCGTGACGTTGATCAACAGCCCATGATCCCGCGCGGCGATCAGGGTCAGATCACGCACCGGTTGTTTCAGCTCGATACCGATCATCAAGCCCTGCCCGCGAATCGCCAGCACATTGGGATTGTCCGCCAGCTCTGCACGCAGACGAGTCAACAGCCGTTGCCCCTGAATCCGGGCGTTTTCCAGCAGGCCCTGTTCTTCGATGATATCCAGCACCGTGCAAGCGACCCGGCACGCGAGTGGATTGCCGCCGAAGGTGCTGCCATGGCTCCCGGGCGTAAACAGATCTGCCGCCCTGCCCCGGGCGAGGCACGCGCCGATCGGCACGCCGTTGCCCAGTCCTTTTGCCAGGGTCATGACGTCCGGGACAATGCCTTCATGTTGAAACGCGAACCAGCGCCCGGTGCGTCCGATGCCGGTCTGGATTTCATCAAGCATCAATAACCACGCATGGCGATTGCACAGTTCGCGTAGCGCTTTCAGGTAACCGGGCGGCGCGAGCTGCACACCGCTTTCGCCCTGGATTGGCTCGACCAGAATCGCGACGATGCGCTCGCCGTGCTTTTGCTGCACCTGTTCCAGCGCAGCGAGATCACCGAACGGCACTTTGAGGAAATCCCCCGGCAATTCGTTGAAACCCAGGCGCACCGCCGGACCATCACTGGCCGACAAGGTGCCGAGTGTGCGGCCGTGGAACGCGTTGGCCATGACCACCACCAGCGGCTGTTCGATGCCCTTGCGCCAACCGTACAAACGCGCCAGTTTCAATGCCGTTTCATTGGCCTCAGCACCGGAGTTATTGAAGAACGCCCGCTCCATGCCCGACAGCTCGGTCAGCCGTTTGGCCAATTGTTGCTGCCAGTCGATGCTGTACAGATTCGATGTGTGCAGCAGCAACCCGGCCTGCTCGCTGATCGCCGAAACGATCCGCGGATGCGAGTGGCCGACATTGGTCACCGCGACACCGGCCACCGCATCCAGATACTCGCGGCCGGCCTGATCCCACAGGCGAGTGCCCAGGCCTTTGGTGAAGCTCAAGGCCAGTGGTTGGTAGGTGTTCATCAAGGCGGCGGTCATGACTTGAAACTCCAGTGCAGGTCGGTGTGCTGGCAGTATGGTTAGCCAGCGAAACTGGATAAACTCGGCAAAACTTCATTCATTTAAAAGCAGAGCTTGATAATGGACCTGTTCCAGTCGATGAGCGTGTACGTCAAAGTCGTCGAAGCCGGGAGCATGACGGCGGCCGCGTTGCAGTGCGACATGTCGACGACCATGGTTGGCAATCATCTTCGCGCGCTGGAGCAACGGCTCGGTGTGCAACTGTTGCAGCGCACCACTCGACGTCAGCGACTCACTGAATTCGGCAGCGTTTACTACCAGCGCTGTCTGGAAGTGTTGGGGTTGGTCGCCGATTCCGAACGTCTCGCCGAGCAGACCCTCGATCAACCGCGGGGCATGCTGCGCCTCACCGCGCCGCTGACGTTCGGCGTCGAACGGCTGGCGCCGGCGCTCAGTGAGTTTTCCCTGTTGTACCCCCAAGTCAAACTCGATGTGATCCTGACCAACAGCCGTCCCGATCTACTGGAAAGCGGCCTCGATGTGGCGTTTCGGCTGGGCAATTTCGACCAGTCCAACCTGATCGCCCGACCCTTGATCGACTACACCCTGACCGTGTGCGCCTCGCCGCACTATGTTGCCCGGCGCGGCATGCCGAAAACCCCGGAAGACTTGCAACAACACGACTGCCTGTCGTTCGCCTATCCCGCCGGCGACGACTGGCAATCGGTGGAAAAACGCTGGCGCCTCGGCGGCCCCGACGGGGAAATCATGGTCGACGTCAGCGGGCCTATGCTGATCAACAGCTCCGCCGGCCTGCATCAGGCGGCACGCACCGGCATGGGCATCGTGATGCTGCCGGATGCGCTGGTGGAACAAGACCTGCGTGAAGGCCGACTGGTGAAGGTGATCGCCGACTTCCAGCCACCCAGCCGACCGATGCATCTGCTCTACGCGCCGGATCGCTATCGCTTGCCAAAATTGCGCCGGTTCGTGGAGTTTGCGATGCAGACGTGGGGGAAATCCTGAGGCTGCGCGGCTCCACCCTTCCATGAAAAATCGCTGACAAGGACCCGAACAGCAGATGAACAACACTCTCAACGTACGTGATTTGCTGCCCGCCGAAACGCAATCGGTGCGGCAGTTTCTCGGGGAGCATGGCTGGGGCCATCGCACCGGCTCAGCTGAACACTTCGCCCTGCTGATCAAGAACTCTCAGCGCACCGCCGTCGCCGTCGAGGGTGAGCAGATCATCGGATTCGCCCGCGGAATCAGCGATGGTTTGTCCAACGGTTACCTGTCGATGGTGGTGGTCGATGACCAGCATCGGCGTGAGGGGATTGGCCGCGCACTGGTCGAGCACATCATGGGCGACAAACCGGATATCACGTGGGTGCTGCGTGCCGGGCGCGAAGGCGCAGAGGCTTTTTTTGCCAGCCTGGGTTTTGAGACCTCGGTGATCGCCATGGAACGGCCGCGCCGGAAATAACCCACTGCGGGAAAAAACTCGACCGGCAGACCGTTGCTCCGTGACAACGCCGCCGCGCTCCCCTAAATTAGTCGGCCTGAAAAAGCCCTTGGGTTTTCTCATCTCCACTCAAGTTAAAAAGTAGTGAAATTTCAATGTCCGATTTCAACACCGCTGAATCCGTAGTCACCGAATCGTCCAAAGCGGAATACGAAAACTCCATCAATCTTTCACAACACCTGCCACAAGCCAAAATCATCAGCGAGATGGTCCTGGACGCGTTCCAGTCGACCCGCGAAAGCGACCAGATCCGCGAGCTGCGCGCGGCGATCCGTCAGGCTCACGACAGCTTCGATGACGACAAGGCCTACGAGCTGATGGGCGAACTCAAGGCACTGAAAGACGCCGAAGCCGCCGACCTCGCCGCCCTTGAAGACCTCAGCAGCAAGTTCTCGATCGGCCGCATCCTGTCCAGCTTCAAGGACGATCCGGCGTTCCAGGAAATCGTTTACGGCCTCGCGCTGAAAGTGCTGAACCAGACCCATCAGGCGATCAGCAACCCGAGCGGCGGCAAGAGCAAGGCTGCGAAGAAGAAAGAAGTCGAAATCTTCACCATCAGCAAGGACGGCATCAGTGTGACCCTGCCACTGCGCACGCCACGCTCGCGCCTGAACGTTGACCGTGCAGCGCTGGAGTTCCTCGGTTTCACCTTCGTCGGTGAAGGCGAAGAAGCGGAACTGGAAAGCGAAGTCTTCGTCGACAACGCTGGCACCGAGCAGGCGGTAAACCGCAAGAACATCATCACCGCGCTGCAACAGCAGACTGCGTTCGATGGCTATAGCATCGCCGCGCAGTAATAGCGCAGCCGCTGTACGAAAAAGCCCCGCGCTGGGATTCAGTGCGGGGCTTTTTGGTTTTCGGCTGGGGATTCGTGAGGAGGCGAAAATCCTCGCCCCTCACCCCTGCCCTCTCCCGAGGGAGAGGGAGCCGATCGTGAGATATTCAAGAGATGCACCGAAATGAAAGTGCGGTGCCGAATCCACAATCGCCTCGGCCTCTCAGGTCGATGTATAGCGCAAGAAACCTCGGTCAGTCCCCTCTCCCTCCGGGAGAGGGTTAGGGTGAGGGCAAGCCGTGAAGTCACCCTCAAGCCGAAGGATGCAACGCTACAATCATGTCCACCTCAATCGCCGCATTCTTCGGCAACTGATAAACACCGACTGTGGTGCGCGTGTGCCGGCCGGCATCGCCGAGCACATGACTGAACACGTCCGAGGCACCGTTGGCCACTTCACTCAGGTCAACGAAGTCCGGCGTCGACTTCACATACACCGTCACCCGCAACAACGCCTTGATCTTGTCCAGTGAACCCACCGCATCGACGATCAGCGCCAGGCAACGCATTGCACTGATGCTCGCGGCGGCTTGCGCATCCTTGAGGGTCAGCTCCAGTCCGACGCGACCCGGGTACTGAATCTTGCCATTAGTGCGCGGCACCATACCGCTGATGTACAGCTCATCATGATGACGGATCAGCGGCGCGTAATTGCCGCCGGCGGTGTTCTCACCATAGATGTCGTAGTTCAGCTCTTGGGCCAGGGCAATAAAACGCTCGTCGCAGGTCATCCTCTCAGTCATTTCGCCCAGCCTTATGATCAGTGCATAAAAAACCGTAGGTCAGGACAGTTGAGCGCGAGCAAATGGCAAGGCGCTACCACTGTCATGGTTGGATCCAAATCTAGGGGGTTTACTGGAAGTCTGCAACCAGCAACCCAGCAAATTCAGTGACGTTGGAATTCGCGAGCAGGCTCGCTCCCACATTGGATCTGCGTCGATCGAATATCCCCTGTGGGAGCGAGCCTGCTCGCGAAGGGCAGCACATCAAATCAGCATAATCCACCCAACAAAAAACCCCGCACATCTCTCAATGTGCGGGGTTTTTCTTCAAGCCTTTGAGCCTTACGGCGCGTACGTCAGCAGCAACTCTGCCGGCACCTTGAAGTCCAGGGACATCATGACGCTCAACGCAGTGATGGTGAAGATCGAGAACACGAACAGCTTGCGTGCCCAGACCGTGTCATCCACCGCTTTGTAGCCGGTCCAGGCCATGTACAACCAGTACATGCCCATGGCCGCGGCGACGGCGAGGTAGCTCATGCCGGCGTAACCGCTGAAGGTCAGCATCAAGGTCGCCACGAGGAACGCCAGGATGTAGAGCAGGATGTGCTTCTTCGCCACTTGAATCCCGCGCTTCACTGGCAACACCGGAATCGATGCGGCCAGGTAATCATTGAAGCGGAAGATCGCGATGGCGTAGGAATGCGGCATCTGCCACAGACTGAACATCACCAGCAACGTCAGCGCGGCCATGTCGAAGCTGTTGGTGACGGCAACGTAACCGATCACTGGCGGCATGGCGCCCGACAGACTGCCCACCAGCGTGCCGTGAACCGACTTGCGCTTGAGGTACAGGCTGTAGAAGCCGACGTAGATAACGAAGCCGATCACCGCGAACAAAGCGGCCAACGGGTTGGCCACCTTGTACAACAAAGCAACGCCGAGAACACCAAGGATGGTCGCGTAGACCAAGGCCAGTTTCAGGGAGATCAAGCCCTGCACCAGCACCCGGTTCTTGGTGCGTTCCATCTTCAGGTCGATGTCGCGGTCGATGCAGTTGTTGAACACGCAACCGGAGGCAACAACCAGGGATGTACCGATCATGGCAGCCAGAAACACCGCCAGATCGACATGCCCTTTCGAGGCCAGGAAGAACCCGCCTGCCACAGAAAGCACGTTACCGAAAATGATCCCCGGTTTGGTGATTTGGATAAAGTGCTTGAGCGACATCGGGTCTACCTCACTTCGCCATCATGTACGTGTGGATGCTGAACATGATCCACAGCGACAGGCCAACCAGCAGCACGATCACGATCGCCGTGAAGACGAATGCGATCACGTTGTTACGCTGAGCAATGGAACGGTCCAGGTGCAGGAAGTAATACAGGTGAACGATCACCTGAATCACTGCGAACAGCAGAACGATTGCCAGCGTGGTGGCTTTCGGCAGGCTCGGGTACATCACCAGACCGAAAGGAATCACGGTCAGGATCACCGACAGGATGAAGCCAATGGCGTACGACTTTACGCTGCCGTGGCCAGCATCATGGCTGTCATGGGAGTGTGCATTAGCCATTACAGAGTCCCCATCAGGTAAACAACGGTGAATACGCAGATCCACACCACGTCCAGGAAGTGCCAGAACAGGCTCAGGCAGCTCAGACGGGTCTTGTTGGTCGCCGTCAGGCCGTGCTTGTTGACCTGGTACATCATGATGCCCATCCAGATCAGACCCGCAGATACGTGCAGACCGTGGGTACCGACCAGGGTGAAGAACGCGGACAGGAAGCCCGAACGGCTAGGACCGAAGCCCTCGGAGATCAGCAGGTGGAACTCGTTGATCTCCATGGCGATAAAGCCTGCGCCCAGCAGGAAGGTCATGAACAACCAGCCCAGAACCTGCTGCTTCTTGCCTTTGAACAACGCCAGCATGGCGAAGCCGTAGGTGATCGAACTGAACAACAGCAGAGCGGTTTCGCCCAGCACGTATGGCAGTTCGAAGATGTCGTGGCCCGCTGGGCCACCGGCTACGTTGTTTACCAGTACTGCGTACACCGCGAAGATCGACGCAAACAGAATGCAGTCGGTCATCAGGTAGAGCCAGAAACCGTATACGGTCATCTCGCCCGAGTCGTGGTGATGGTCATCGTGCCCATGGTCACCATGGGCGTGTCCAACATTGGTCACTAAGTTCGACATGGTTTAAGCCTGTTCCAACGAGGTTTCAACACGGGTGGCACCGGCCGGGATTTTCCCTGCCGCAACCAGACGCTTGTGCTGCTCGGCTTCGATACGCTCGATCGTTTCAACCGGAACCATATAGCCCTGGTCGTCACGTGCAGCGTGGATCACGAAGTAGATGATGGTGCCGGCCAGGCTGGCGATCGCCAACCACCAGATGTGCCAGATCATCGCGAAACCGAAGACGGTCAACAGTGCGCCCATCACCACGCCAGTGGCTGTGTTGTTCGGCATGTGGATCGGCTCGTACTTGGCCGGTTGCTGGTACGCAGTACCGTTTTCCTTGGCTTCAGTGAACGGGTCGATGCAGTCAGCCTTAGGCAGCACGGCAAAGTTGTAGAACGGAGGTGGCGACGAGGTCGACCATTCCAGGGTGTGTGCATTCCACGGGTCACCGTGATCGCAAACGTTCTCTGGCTTGTTACGGTCACGCACGCTCACATAGAGCTGGATCAGCTGGCAGGCGATACCCACAGCGATCATCACCGCACCGAACATGGCAACGTACAGGTACGGTACCCACTCAGGGTTGGTGGTGGCGTTCAGACGACGGGTCATGCCCATGAAGCCCAGTGCATAGAGCGGCATGAACGCGACGAAGAAGCCCGAGATCCAGAACCAGAACGCTGCTTTACCCCAGCCTTCGTGCAGCTTGAAGCCGAACGCTTTCGGGAAGTAGAACGCGAAACCAGCGATGTAACCGAATACCGCACCGCCGATGATCACGTTGTGGAAGTGTGCGATCACGAACAGGCTGTTGTGCAGAACGAAGTCAGCACCCGGAATGGCCAGCAGTACGCCGGTCATGCCGCCGATGGCGAAGGTCACCATGAAGCCCAGAGTCCACAGAACCTGGCTGGTGAAGCGCAGACGGCCCTGGTAGATGGTGAACAGCCAGTTGAATAGCTTCACACCCGTCGGGATGGAAATCAGCATCGTCGCCAGACCGAAGAAGGCGTTGACGCTGGCACCCGAACCCATGGTGAAGAAGTGGTGCAGCCAAACCATGAAGCCCAGTACCGAGATCGCGCCCGAGGCGTAGATCATCGAGTGGTGGCCGAACAGTTTCTTGCCGGTGAAGGCCGAGATCACTTCCGAGAAGATGCCGAATGCCGGCAGGATCAGGATGTAAACCTCAGGGTGGCCCCACGCCCAGAACAGGTTGACGTACATCATTGGATTGCCACCAAGTTCATTGGTGAAAATGTGGAAATCCATGTAACGGTCAAGGGTCAGCAGTGCCAGGGTAGCGGTCAGGATCGGGAACGAAGCCACGATCAGAACGTTTGCCCAGGTGCAGGTCCAGGTGAAGATCGGCATGTCCATCAGTTTCATGCCAGGGGTACGCATTTTCAGTACGGTCGCGAGGAAGTTGACCCCCGTTAGCGTCGTACCTAAGCCGGATAGCTGTAGCGCCCAGATGTAGTAGTCCATACCCACGCCAGGGCTGTACTGCAGACCCGACAATGGTGGATAGGCAACCCAACCGGTCTTGGCGAATTCGCCGACGCCCAGGGACAGGTTGATCAGTACTACGCCGGATACCAGCAGCCAGAAGCTCAGGGAGTTCAGGAACGGGAACGCAACGTCACGCGCGCCGATCTGCAGCGGCACTGCAAGGTTCATCAGGCCGGTGAAGAATGGCATCGCCATGAAGATGATCATGATCACACCGTGAGCGGTGAAGATCTGGTCATAGTGTTCAGGTGGCAGGTAGCCAGGCGAACCCTCGGTGGCCATGGCCAACTGGGTACGCATCATGATGGCGTCGGCAAAACCGCGCAGCAGCATGACCATGGCAACGATGATGTACATCACGCCGATTTTCTTGTGGTCGACCGAGGTCAACCACTCGGTCCACAAGTACGTCCACTTCTTGAAGTAGGTGATTGCAGCGAACAGCGCCAGACCACCGAGGGCGATCATGGCGATGGTCACCATCACGATCGGCTCGTGGAATGGGACTGCTTCCCAACTTAATTTACCAAACATCGTTTACTCCTCTGCCCCGGCAGCTGAATGCGAACTCGAGTCAATTTCCGTGGCCGCCACTTCTTTCTCTTTCTTCTCGTGCTTCAGCGGCTTGCCCGGCTTCATACCTTCGTACTTGTCGACGATGATCTGGAACTGGTTCGGCGTGACCGAGGAGTAGAGCTCGACTGGGTTGTTCTGGCTCGGTTTGGCAAGGGCCGCGTATTCAGCTTGATCAAGCTGTTTAGGTGACTTCTTGACTTCACTTACCCAGGCGTCGAAATCTTCCTGAGTGGTGGAGATAGCTTTGAACTTCATGCCGGTGAAACCCGCGCCGCTGTAGTTGGCGGAGATACCGTCCATTTCAGCGTTACGGTCAGCGATCAGGTGCAGCTTGGTCTGCATGCCCGCCATCGCGTAGATCTGGCCGCCCAGACCCGGGATGAAGAACGAGTTCATCACAGCGTCAGAGGTGATCTTGAAGTTGATTGGCGTGTGCGCCGGGAACACGATCTTGTTGACCGTGGCAATGCCTTGTTCCGGGTAGATGAACAGCCACTTCCAGTCCAGCGCGACCACTTCGATGGTCACAGGCTTGACGTCGGATTGAATCGGACGATACGGGTCCAGTTCGTGGGTCGAAATGTAGGTGATGTAACCCAGGGCAATGATGATCAGGACCGGGATGGTCCAGACTGCCACTTCGATTTTGGTCGAGTGCGACCATTTCGGGGTGTAGACGGCGTTCTTGTTGGACGCGCGGTACTTCCAGGCGAACAGGAAGGTCATGACGATAACCGGCACAACAACCAACAGCATCAGCAGCGTGGCGGTGATGATCAGGTTGCGCTGTTCCAGGCCGACCTGGCCCGTTGGATTGAGCAAGGTCATGTTGCAGCCTCCCAGCAACAACGTGCCGAGCAGCGGCACTAGGCCTAGTAATCTGGGGTACCTGTTTTTACTCATCTCACGACCTCTAAAGCAGCTTGCGCAATGCAGTTGGGTTTTGATCGCCAACACTTCACCCTGCCAAGGGTTGGCATTTTCTTTGGATTGAATAAGGGCCGCCCGTCGCGCGTCAGACGCTCGACAAAACCTGGGACAGCGGTCAGTTCTTATTCGAATTCGTGGTCAAAGGCCTTGTTACAGACCAATTCCATTTGGTGCGGAAAGTTGGAAGGCACCGACACCTGGGTGTCTTGGAAGCCTTTCGACTCACTCGACACCCGACTTTCTGCGCAGCGCCTTAATAAAAAGCGTTCCTTAATAAAGGCTGAACAGTGCCGGGAATTCAGTGCGGGCGATTGTAGATAGGTAGCGCCCTATACACCATGTCTTATCCCGAAATAATTTTTATCCGTTCGAGCAACAATCCATCGCCATTTTTGCAAAAGTTCCGCATGTTATCGAAATCGATTCTCAACAAAAACACCAAAAATTGTAGGTGTACCCGCCCCAGTTCAGACAGCTCTGAGGGCTTTTTCCGACGCCTCGAACAGCGCAAGCCCCGATAACCCAAGGCTTTTGGCCATATGCCAGCGCTTGTTAAAACTGCCTGCTCTGGCACTCTCGTGCTAAAGCCGAAAAACCTCGAAACAGACCAATCCTTTTTTGTAACAACGACCGATTCCGTGTCACTGAAGAGCGCTGCGACACGGCGTGTGTGACAACATGTCGCACATCTGCCACACCCTCACTTGCCGTCCGTCACGGTGTTTTCACAAACACTCTGAAATGCAAAACGCCCCGATATGCTGATACGCAAATCGAGGCGTTTTCTGTATCGGCCAGACTGCCGATTAGTTGATTCAGCGCAGTGCTTTTCGGTTACGCAAGGTCAGCAGCGGCACCAGAATCACCACCAGCACGAACGCCAGCAACGCCCATTGCGCCAACGACAGACCGAGAATCGGCGGATACGGTGTCGAGCAGAAACCGTCGACCTGAAAGCCCAGCGGGAAGATCTTCGCCAGCGGCAAGTCGTCGACAATTGGCTGCAGCACATCGATGCCACAACTCACTGCCGGATAGAACTGGGTGTACACGTGATGGCCGGCCACAGCGGCGCCGGCAATCGCGCAAATCACTACCAGGACTTCGAACACGGTGATGTTGCGGCGGGTGCGCATGGCCGCGCCGATAAAGGCGAACAATGCGATCAGCAGCAATGCATAACGCTGCAGGATGCACAGCGGGCATGGCGCCTCGCCCAGTACGATTTGCATATAAAGCGCGCCACCGATCAGCGCCAGACAGATGATCCCCAACAGCACCAGAAAGCGCCGCTCACGGCCCAACCGAATCGTTTCCTCGCTCATCGCGTTTCCCTTTTATGTCCATGGTTCAGCCGGCCGACGGCTGAAAGTTGTCGCAAGTCTACACCGGGGGAATAAACGATAAAGCAGTTAAGGAACCATTAAGTTGTAGGGATATTTTGCGAATCAGAATGGTGTAACGGCCATCGCGAGCAGGCTCACTCCTACAAGGGATCTGTGTCGTACACCATTCTCATGTACGCCACTGCGCCTGTAGGAGTGAGCCTGCTCGCGATGAAGGCGACTCGGTCTTAAGGATTACTCCAGAGCCGAAGCCGGCCCGAAGAACTCGTAACGACTCTGCTTCTCCGGCACACCCAAGGCTTTCAGATGACGCTTGATCGCCCCCATGAACCCTTTCGGGCCAAGGAAATACGCATCGACATCACGCTGCTCCGGCAGCCATTCGCCCAACTGCTCCAGACTCAGCAGGCCCACCTTGTCCGCCGCCGGGCTGACGCCATCGTCTTCGGCGTAGCAGTAGAAACGCTTGAGTTGCGGATGACGCGCCGCCAGACCATCGACCCAATCGCGGAACGCATGGACGCTGCCATTGCGCGCGCAGTGAATGAAGTGCACCGGGCGCTCGGTTTCCAGCGCCGCTTCGAGCATCGCCAGCGTCGGGGTGATGCCGACGCCGCCGCTGATCAACACCAGCGGTGTGTCGCTGGCCGTCAAAGTAAACTCGCGCGACGGTGGAAACAGCTGAATGCTCGCGCCGACATGCAGTTGATCGTGCAAATGGTTCGATGCGCGACCACCCGGTTCACGCTTGACGCTGATGCGGTACTGACCTTTATTGGCCAGCGCCGACAGCGAGTAGTTACGGCGGATTTCTTCGCCATCGAGGATCAGCTTCATGCCGATGTACTGACCCGGTTCGGCTGCCAGAATCGGGCCCTTGTCGGCAGGTTCAAAGTAGAAGGAGATGATTTCCGCGCTCTCCTCGACCTTGGCCGCGACGATGAATTCGCGCGCTCCGCGCCAGCCGCCAACCGCTTGTTCTTTCTGGTCGTAGATCGCGGTTTCGGCGCCGATCAGAATGTCCGCCAATTGGCCGTAGGCCGCCCCCCAAGCGCTCATCACTTCCGGGGTGGCGATCTCTTCGCCGAGCACTTCGGAAATGGCGCGCAGCAGGCAGGCACCGACAATCGGGTAGTGCTCCGGGAGGATCTGCAGAGCGACGTGCTTGTTGATGATTTTCGCTACCAGATCGCCCAACTGGTCGAGTTGATCAATGTGGCGGGCGTACATCAATACACCGTTGGCCAGGGCACGGGGCTGGTCGCCGCTGGCCTGGTGCGCCTGGTTGAACAGCGGGCGCACCTCAGGGTATTCAGAGAGCATCATGCGGTAGAAGTGCGTGATCAGCGCTTCACCGCCGCTCTCCAGCAGAGGCACGGTGGATTTGACGATGGCACGATCCTGGACGCTAAGCATAAGAGCAACTCCTGAGCTTTCTTGAAAAGTTACCTTAGGCTTATCAGATTTCATGCCAAGTTTTTTATCCATATAAATCAATAACTTGAAAGTATAGTAGTCATAACGACTCAAACAGACTTATAGTCATCTCGACTACATCGTGTCCCTTTGACTACAAGACCATGACCGCCAAATCCCTGCTCACCGCCCTGCTGCCTCTGGTTTCCGACCTCTCCCGCGAACTGCCTGAGGGCGAGCGTTACCGACGCCTGCTCGAAGCCATGCGCGCGCTGTTGCCCTGCGATGCCGCCGCGTTGTTGCGGCTCGACGGTGAATCGCTGGTGCCGCTGGCGGTGGACGGCTTGAGTACCGACACTTTGGGCCGGCGCTTCAAAGTCAGCGAACACCCGCGCTTCGAAATCCTGCTGGCCGGCGCCGGGCCGACCCGCTTCGCCGCTGACAGTGATTTGCCCGATCCTTACGACGGCCTGGTCGATGGTCTCGATGATCATCTAGAAGTTCACGACTGTCTGGGCTGCCCTTTGTTTGTCGAAGAAAAGCTCTGGGGCCTGATCACCCTTGATGCACTCGATCCAGAGCGTTTCGAACCCATCGAACTCGACGCCCTGCAAGCCTTTGCCAGCCTCGCCTCGGCCACGGTCAACGCCGCCGAGCGCATCCAACGCCTGGCCAATCGCGCAGAAGATGAACATCAGCGCGCCGAGGTCTATCGTCAGGCCAGCGGCCAGCAGAACCGCGAGATGATCGGTCAGAGCAAAGCGCTGAAGAAGTTAGTGGAAGAGATCAATCTGGTCGGCGGCAGCGATCTGACCGTGTTGATCACCGGCGAAACCGGCGTCGGCAAAGAGCTGGTCGCCCAGGCCATTCACGCCGCTTCACCGCGCGCCGACAAACCGATCATCAGCCTCAACTGCGCCGCCCTGCCGGACACCCTGGTGGAAAGCGAACTGTTCGGCCACGTGCGTGGCGCCTTCACTGGCGCCACCAGCGACCGTCGCGGCAAGTTCGAACTGGCCAATGGCGGCACGCTGTTTCTCGATGAAGTCGGCGAATTGTCGTTGACGGTGCAGGCCAAGTTGCTGCGGGTTTTGCAGAGCGGACAGTTGCAGCGCCTGGGCTCGGATAAGGAGCATCAAGTCGATGTGCGCCTGATTGCCGCGACCAACCGCGACCTGGCCGAAGAAGTGCGCAGCGGCCGCTATCGTGCCGACTTCTATCATCGCCTCAGCGTCTACCCGCTGCGCGTGCCGGCGCTGCGTGATCGTGGGCGTGATGTGTTGCTGCTCAGTGGTTTCTTTCTGGAGCAGAACCGTTCGCGCATGGGCCTTAATAGCCTGCGTCTGAACAGCGATGCGCAGGATGCGCTGCTCGCTTATACGTGGCCGGGGAACGTTCGCGAGCTGGAGCATTTGATTGGGCGCAGTGCGTTGAAGGCGTTGGGTAACTGCAAGGTGCGGCCGAAGATCCTCAGTTTGAGCGCGGCGGATCTGGATTTGCCGCGTGAGGTTGTGGATAACTCAGTTGAGGCTGTTGTCGGTGTCGTGGCTGAGATGCCGCTGATCAGTGGGGATTTGCGCAGTGCGACCGAGCAGTATCAGCGGCGTTTGATCAGTGCGGCGCTGGAGCGGAATCAGGATAACTGGGCGAGTGCGGCGCGGGAGTTGGGGCTGGATCGGGCGAACCTTGGGCGGATGGCCAAGCGGTTGGGCATGAAGAGCTAGAAGCACACCCTCACCCTAGCCCTCTCCCACTGGGAGAGGGGACTGATTGGGGGATATTGGAGATGTCCGCCGACGTGAACCTGCTTTACCGAATCCATAATCGACTCGGTCGTTCAGGTCGATGTACAACGTTTGACACCTCCGTCGGCCCCCTCTCCCTCCGGGAGAGGGCTGGGGTGAGGGGCTTGGCTTTGGCTTTTGATCTGCACGCCACCCGACAACTAACCTAAAGCCCACCCCTTTAACGCCGATAACCCGGCATCAATAGTTTCTGGCGATTTCCACCCTCGCCCACCACCTTTCCACAGAAGGTTCATATGTCCTCCACCAAAGCCCGCGCAGACTCACTTTCGCTTCTGCTGTTTACCTTGCGCAGCGGCAAGTTGATGGCGATCAACCTGCTGAAAGTCAGTGAAATCATCCCCTGCCCGCCGCTGACCAAGCTGCCGGAGTCGCACCCGCACGTCAAAGGCATTGCCACGTTGCGCGGCGCCTCGTTGTCAGTCATCGACCTCAGCCGCGCCATCGGTGAACGTCCGCTGGAAGACCCGAACGGCGGTTGCCTGATCGTCACCGACGTCAGCCGCTCCAAACAGGGCCTGCACGTCCAGGCTGTGAGCAAAATCGTCCATTGCCTGACCACCGACATCAAGCCACCACCGTTTGGCTCGGGCGGTTCGCGCGCCTACATCACCGGTGTGACCTCGGTGGACGGCACGCTGGTGCAGGTGCTGGATATCGAAAAGGTTATCCACAGCATTGCCCCGGCGCAGATCGAAATGGCCCCGACCGACCTGACCATGGAAGACGCCGAAGTGCTCGGCAACGCGCGCATTCTGGTGGTCGACGACAGTCAGGTAGCACTGCAGCAATCGGTGCACACCCTGCGCAACCTCGGCCTGCAATGCCACACCGCCCGCAGCGCCAAGGAAGCCATCGACTGCCTGCTCGACCTGCAAGGCACCGCGCAGCAGATCAACCTGATCGTCTCCGACATCGAAATGTCCGAGATGGACGGCTACGCCTTCACTCGCACCCTGCGCGAAACGCCGGACTTCGCCCATTTATACGTGCTGCTGCACACCTCGCTCGACAGCGCGATGAACAGCGAGAAAGCGCGCCTGGCCGGAGCGAATGGCGTGCTGACCAAGTTCTCCTCGCCGGAACTGACCCACTGCCTGATCGAAGCGGCCAAACACGTCGCGGCACACGGGCACTGAGTCTTGGCCGAGACGTATTGTTTTTTGATGCGGCGCGACCTCGGTAAGGACGCGCCGGATGCACCTTGGCCACAAGATATTGAACTGTGTACGTACTCCGTCGAAATGGCGGCGGACGTGCATCATTTGATGCAACTCGGTTATCACGAAGGCGGCGGCCGGGTCCCAGCGCTGGACGCCTGGCAACAGCAGTTCGAAACCGATCCTGAATATGATCCGACGCTGTGCTTTATTGCCCGCGATGCCGAGGGTGTCGTCGGTGTGGCGCAATGCTGGACCAGCTCCTATATCAAGAATCTGGTGGTGCATCCGCGGATGCAGGGGCGCGGATTGGGCTGGGCGTTGCTGTTCAATGCATTCAAGGTGTTTCAGCAACGGCGCGAAGGGTTTGTTGATTTGAAGGTACTGGAAGACAACCGGCGGGCGCAGCGCTTGTATGAAAGTGCCGGGATGTATGTGGTCCGCCGCGAGCTGGTGCCGGACTGAAAGTCCGTCATCGTGAGCAGGCTCACTCCTACAGGGGAATGCATTCCAAAATGTAGGAGTGAGCCTGCTCGCGATGGGGCCATCCCAGACAACTTTCCACCCCCGGCACACTCCAACCTTGGCCACTCACGCCCCAGGATGCCTGATCATGAAAACCCTCACCGCCAGCCTGCTCTGCCTCACCGCCCTCGCCTCCCAGGCCAACGCCTCCAGCCCCGACGCCTGGGCGGCCTACGACAAAACCGTACTCGCCAGTTGCAGCAAAGCCAGCGGCCTGAAAAACGCCAAACCCGTCGGCACACCCGCACAATTCGACGACCGCGTCGGCTACACCGCCGTGTTGCTGCAAGGCCAATACCCGCAAAAACACATGAAGGGCCAGCAAGGCACCGAACTGTGTCTGTACAACAAACAGTCGAAAACCGCCTTCGTCACCGAGTGGGACTCGATCCGTCCGACCGCTAAAGCGAAGTGAGTGGCGCACAACTTGCTTCAACCCGGGCCTGTGCGGTGGTTTTCCGTCACCGTTTCACACCTTGATTGAAGACAGATCGCTCAATGAATACGACGTTTTCCTGCGTAGGCTGCGGCAAATGCTGCACCGATCACCATGTCCCTCTGACCCTGGCCGAAGCCCGAATGTGGGCGGCGGATGGCGGTCAGGTGATCGTGCTGGTCGAAGCCTTTCTCGGCAATGGTCTGGGCTTGCCGGCGCAACAGCGTGAGCACGCTGAACGTCGCTCCATAGTCGTTCGCAGTGGCGCGACAGACGCCCATGTGGCGATCACCTTCGCCGCGTACAACGTCGGCCCCTGCCGGAATCTTGACGAAGACAAGCTGTGCCGGATCTACGAGCGGCGGCCGCTGGTATGTCGCATTTATCCGGCGGAAATCAACCCGCACATCCCGCTCAACCCTGCTGCCAAGGACTGCCCGCCGGAGTCCTGGCAACAGGGGCCGGTGTTGATTGCTGGCGGTGAGTTGGTGGATCAGGAGCTGGTTGAATTGATTCAACGTTCGCGCCAGGCGGATCGGGATGACATCGGCACCAAGGATGCTATCTGTGGGCTGCTGGGGATTCGTACCACGGCGCTGAAGGGGGACGGCTTTACCGCTTACCTGCCGAACATGACGGCGTTCGCCACGGTCATCGATCAGGTGAGTGCGCAGCCGCCGGGCGACGCATACAGTGAATGGCTGTTTCATGTGTCCGGAGATGACATTGCCGGGCAAGTGCTGGCGGCAGGGGCGCAAGTGGTGACCGAGCCGGCGCAGACATACGCGTTTATCTCGTTGCGGGCGGCCTGATCAGAATTTTACGGCGAACGAACTGGCCTCATCGCTGGCAAGCCAGCTCCCACAGGGTTTTGTGGCGTACACAAATTGTGTGAACACCCGAGAATAATGTGGGAGCTGGCTTGCCAGCGATGGGGCCTTTGCAGGCAACCTCAATCGCGGATCTGCCGCCGCGCCCAGAACTCCCGCGCCAGCAACCTTAAATCCCCGGCCAACCTCGCCACATCCTCGGAGTTGCGCTGACTCTGCCGCCCCTCATACAGCTCCACATCGACGTTGCGACCGGTCACCGGGAGATTGATCTTCATGGGATAGCGCGTTCGTTTTATTGGAAAGAGTCGGCAGGGCTGCTGACTCTAAGCGCACCAAATGGTTAAACGTTGATCTGGCTCAGGAACTGAGCACTTAGCCATCACTGTGATGAAAAATCACAGCGATGGCCGCAGGCGGGATTAAAACTCAGCGCTTGCCCATCGAACGACGGGTGCCCGGCGGCGCCATGCCCGGGGTCTTGGTGTGGCCGTTCTTGGCGCCGTTCTTGTACCACGGCTGGTTCGAGCCTTTGGCAGAAGCCAGTTCGCCCGGCTTGAACGGAAATTTGAACGCCGGGATATCGGCTTTGGTATCGCTGGTTTCGGCCAGTTCAGCCGGGACATCGCTCACAGCGTCGTCAACCGGCGGCAGGGTCGGGGAAGTCATAAAAGCTCCGGAAAGCAAAAAGTCGGGCCCGATCAGTGAGCCGCGAAGGCGCGCAGTATACCTGTGCGCCAAGGTTGGGCACCTGAAGATTTGCAGCGCACGCCGAACGGTTTACAGGTAACTGATGATGACGATGCCTTTGTCGGTCGAGGTCTTCAGCGCTTCGTAGCGCATGGAAATCGGCAGCGCCTGATGACTGCAAGCGTTGCGATCGGTGTCGACATCGACTTTCACGCCGGGCTTGATTTCGATCTGGCGAGACTCACGAGACGCAAACGCCCCGACCGGTCCGACCTGACAGCCCGAATCAACGATCTGCCCGGTGAAGCGGATCTCGCCGGATTGACTGGCAGGCGCTGCAAACGTAGTGAGTGGAAGCAAGAGGAGCAAAGACGGCAGAGCGGTTTTCAGCTTCATTTCAAGACACTCCCGGGGTGATGCCCAGAGAAGGCCTGGGCTACACATTATTTATCCGCGTGCAGGGGCGGATCTTGAGAAGCGTAGTTGGCAAATGGGTCCCGAATAGGGACTGATCGGTCCTTTTTGGGACCGTTATACCGCCATCGCGAGCAGGCTCACTCCTACAATTGGAATGCGTTTTAACTGTGGGAGCCAGCCTGCTGGCGATGAACGATGACGCGGTTTTCAACCCTGCGGATCTACCCGATCCAGCGCCCGGTTTACCGCCAGCTCGGCGAGCATGGCGTCTTCGAGTGGGGTGGTGGGATCGATAGGTGGATCTGGAACCGGCTTAGTCATTGGAAACCCTATTTTGCAAATGGAAGCCATCCTTTGCCGTTTCTCACGCGGCGAAGTGGGTGGCAGCTATGTGCGGGGTGAGAAACCGGAAAAATAGGAAACCGGCCAGACCGAAGTCTGCCCGCACATAGCCGCCATGAAGCATTTGCAGGCAGCGGACAAGCCGCCGGCAATTATGCGGACTGATGGACTGAATCACTAATTTTTCAGGGTTCTCACACCCGATCGCCGAGCTTTCGGCGACAACCAAAGACTAGAGAGCGCACGTCCGACGGACAACCTGAAAACCTTGTGGGAAGGTTCTGGTTATTTGACACAGATTTAAACAGTCAAAAGCCAACCCTCACCCTAGCCCTCTCCCTGTATGTACCGGACACATGGTGGACGGGTGTTCGGAGACATGGTGGACACATTTTAATAGACACATTGCTCATCACCAAGGAGATGACCTGTGTCCTGGGAAGAGGTGTCCACCGTGCAGCTTCGTTCAGAATTCGTGCTTTTGGCTCGGCA
>NZ_LIGE01000028.1 GCF_001297015.1 Pseudomonas sp. RIT-PI-r
CTTCAGCCCCAGGATGTGATGAGCCGACATCGAGGTGCCAAACACCGCCGTCGATATGAACTCTTGGGCGGTATCAGCCTGTTATCCCCGGAGTACCTTTTATCCGTTGAGCGATGGCCCTTCCATACAGAACCACCGGATCACTAAGACCTACTTTCGTACCTGCTCGACGTGTCTGTCTCGCAGTCAAGCGCGCTTTTGCCTTTATACTCTACGACCGATTTCCGACCGGTCTGAGCGCACCTTCGTACTCCTCCGTTACTCTTTAGGAGGAGACCGCCCCAGTCAAACTACCCACCATACACTGTCCTCGATCCGGATAACGGACCTGAGTTAGAACCTCAAAGTTGCCAGGGTGGTATTTCAAGGATGGCTCCACGCGAACTGGCGTCCACGCTTCAAAGCCTCCCACCTATCCTACACAAGCAAATTCAAAGTCCAGTGCAAAGCTATAGTAAAGGTTCACGGGGTCTTTCCGTCTAGCCGCGGATACACTGCATCTTCACAGCGATTTCAATTTCACTGAGTCTCGGGTGGAGACAGCGCCGCCATCGTTACGCCATTCGTGCAGGTCGGAACTTACCCGACAAGGAATTTCGCTACCTTAGGACCGTTATAGTTACGGCCGCCGTTTACCGGGGCTTCGATCAAGAGCTTCGCGTTAGCTAACCCCATCAATTAACCTTCCGGCACCGGGCAGGCGTCACACCCTATACGTCCACTTTCGTGTTTGCAGAGTGCTGTGTTTTTAATAAACAGTCGCAGCGGCCTGGTATCTTCGACCGGCATGAGCTTACGGAGCAAGTCCTTCACCCTCACCGGCGCACCTTCTCCCGAAGTTACGGTGCCATTTTGCCTAGTTCCTTCACCCGAGTTCTCTCAAGCGCCTTGGTATTCTCTACCCAACCACCTGTGTCGGTTTGGGGTACGGTTCCTGGTTACCTGAAGCTTAGAAGCTTTTCTTGGAAGCATGGCATCAACCACTTCGTGTTCTAAAAGAACACTCGTCATCAGCTCTCGGCCTTAGAATCCCGGATTTACCTAAGATTCCAGCCTACCACCTTAAACTTGGACAACCAACGCCAAGCTGGCCTAGCCTTCTCCGTCCCTCCATCGCAATAACCAGAAGTACAGGAATATTAACCTGTTTTCCATCGACTACGCTTTTCAGCCTCGCCTTAGGGACCGACTAACCCTGCGTCGATTAACGTTGCGCAGGAAACCTTGGTCTTTCGGCGTGGGTGTTTTTCACACCCATTGTCGTTACTCATGTCAGCATTCGCACTTCTGATACCTCCAGCAAGCTTCTCAACTCACCTTCACAGGCTTACAGAACGCTCCTCTACCGCATCACCCGAAGGTGATACCCGTAGCTTCGGTGTATGGTTTGAGCCCCGTTACATCTTCCGCGCAGGCCGACTCGACTAGTGAGCTATTACGCTTTCTTTAAAGGGTGGCTGCTTCTAAGCCAACCTCCTAGCTGTCTAAGCCTTCCCACATCGTTTCCCACTTAACCATAACTTTGGGACCTTAGCTGACGGTCTGGGTTGTTTCCCTTTTCACGACGGACGTTAGCACCCGCCGTGTGTCTCCCATGCTCGGCACTTGTAGGTATTCGGAGTTTGCATCGGTTTGGTAAGTCGGGATGACCCCCTAGCCGAAACAGTGCTCTACCCCCTACAGTGATACATGAGGCGCTACCTAAATAGCTTTCGAGGAGAACCAGCTATCTCCGAGCTTGATTAGCCTTTCACTCCGATCCACAGGTCATCCGCTAACTTTTCAACGGTAGTCGGTTCGGTCCTCCAGTTAGTGTTACCCAACCTTCAACCTGCCCATGGATAGATCGCCCGGTTTCGGGTCTATTCCCAGCGACTAGACGCCCTATTAAGACTCGCTTTCGCTACGCCTCCCCTATTCGGTTAAGCTCGCCACTGAAAATAAGTCGCTGACCCATTATACAAAAGGTACGCAGTCACCCAACAAAGTGGGCTCCCACTGCTTGTACGCATACGGTTTCAGGATCTATTTCACTCCCCTCTCCGGGGTTCTTTTCGCCTTTCCCTCACGGTACTAGTTCACTATCGGTCAGTCAGTAGTATTTAGCCTTGGAGGATGGTCCCCCCATATTCAGACAAAGTTTCTCGTGCTCCGTCCTACTCGATTTCATGACTAAGAGATTTTCGCGTACAGGGCTATCACCCACTATGGCCGCACTTTCCAGAGCGTTCCGCTAATCTCAAAGCCACTTAAGGGCTAGTCCCCGTTCGCTCGCCACTACTAAGGGAATCTCGGTTGATTTCTTTTCCTCAGGGTACTTAGATGTTTCAGTTCCCCTGGTTCGCCTCTTGCACCTATGTATTCAGTACAAGATAACCATCTTATGATGGCTGGGTTCCCCCATTCAGACATCTCCGGATCAAAGTCTGTTTGCCGACTCCCCGAAGCTTTTCGCAGGCTACCACGTCTTTCATCGCCTCTGACTGCCAAGGCATCCACCGTATGCGCTTCTTCACTTGACCATATAACCCCAAGCAATCTGGTTATACTGTGAAGACGACATTCGCCGAAAATTCGAATTTCTCAA
>NZ_LIGE01000040.1 GCF_001297015.1 Pseudomonas sp. RIT-PI-r
GAACAAAACCTCGTCAGCTACTGCTACGACGCCCGTCAACGCTTGTTGGCCGCGACCAACGCGGTCGGTGACAGCGAGCGTTATGACTACGATGACACCCACGTCATTTTGCAGCGGCAACTGGCTGGTGGCGCGAGTTTCTTCTGGGCGTGGGAGCGCTCGGGCAAATCGGCGCGCTGCGTAAGGCACTGGGCCTCGTTCTCGCAGATGAACACCCGTTACGTCTGGGGCGACGACGGCAGTGTCACGGTGTATTACGTCGATGGCACCGAAGAGGTTTACGTCCACGACGATCGAGCGCGGCTGGTGCGCAAGGTCGAGGCCGATGGCGGCGAGCAGCTCAAGGCCTATGACGATGCCGGGCGCTTGGTCGCCGAGCAGGATGCGTTAGGCGCCGTCACCGAATACCGCTACGACGAAGTCGGACGGCTGATCGCGCTGATTCCGCCGGATGACGCGCCAACGTCCTACGAGTACCGCAACGGTTTCCTCTACCGGCGTTCACGCCTTGATGCGGTGTGGCTCTATCGGCGCAATGCCGAGGGCGATGTCACCGAAGCAGTCGATCCCGACGGCAAGGTCACGCATTACTACTACGACGTACGCGGGCAACTGCTGTCGATCCGTTACCCGGACAGCAGCCGGATTCGGCTGGCGTGGAATGACCTCGGTCAGCTCATTGAAGAGACATTGCCTGACGGTGGCGTACGGCACTTTTCCTACGACGCGTTGGGGCGGCGGACCACCACCGTAGACGAACATGGTTCGGTGACCCGTCAACAGTGGGACGCGGCGTGTCGGCTGGCTCAGACGACGTTGCCGGGCGGCGCTACTCGCGCTTACAGCTACGGCGCTTACGGTCAGGTCACTGCCGAACGCGATGAACTGGGGCGCATCACCCGTTATGAATATGACGACGATCTGCACCTGGTCTCGCGGCGGATCAACCCCGACGGCACGCGGGTGCAGTACCGCTACGACCATGCGCAGTTATTGCTCACCGAGATTGAAAACGAATCCGGCGAGAAGTATCGGCTGGACTACACGCCGACCGGACTGATCCGCCAGGAAACCGGCTTCGACGGGCGGCGCACCGCGTATGCCTACGACCTCAACGGCCATCTGCTGGAGAAAACAGAATACGGCGATGACGGCTCGCAGCTGGTCACGGCGTATGCACGCGACAGCGCCGGGCGCCTGTTGGTCAAAACCCTGCCGGACGGGGTCAAGGTCAGCTATCAATACGACCGCCTCGGTCGTTTGACCGGCGTCGATGACGGCCAGAACCATCCGCTGGCCTTCGAGTACGACCGTCAGGATCGACTGATCACCGAGCATCAGGGCTGGGGCACCCTGCGTTACAGCTATGACGCCTGCGGTCAGCTCAAACGCCTGCGCTTGCCGGACAACAGCAAGCTCGATTACCACTACGCCAAGGGCGGCGCGCTGACCGGCATCGACCTCAACGGCGCGCAACTGACCACGCATGTCTTTCAGTGCGGGCGTGAACAACAACGCCAGCAAGGCCTGCTGCTCAGCGAATATTCTTACGACGATCAGGGCCGATTGCTCGCCCACGCAGTAGGCCATTCCCACGATGCGCTGTACCGCCGCGACTATGCCTACAGCGCCAACGGCAATCTGGAACACATCGCCGACACCCGCCACGGCCAGCGCACCTACGCCTACGACGCCCTCGACCGGCTGATCCGCGTGCGCCATTCGCGCGACGAGCTGCCGGAATCCTTTGCCCACGACCCGGCCGGCAACCTGCTGATGCAGGACCGCCCCGGCCCCAGTCAGATCACGGGCAATCGCCTGCTGATGCAGGGTGACCGGCATTACGACTACGACGCCTTCGGCAACCTGATCCGCGAACGCCGTGGCACCGCGCAAAAACTCGTCAGCGAATACCGCTACGACAGCCAGCACCGCCTGATCGGCCTGACCCGACCGGACGGCCAGACCGCGAGTTACCAGTACGACGCCTTCGGCCGGCGTATCCGCAAAACCGTCAACGGCCAGATAACCGAATTCTTCTGGCAGGGCGACAACCTCGTCGCCGAAAGCAGCCCGAGCGAATACCGCAGCTACGTCTACGAACCCGGCACCTTCCGCCCGCTGGCGCTGCTCGACGGCAAAGGCCCGAAAAAGGCCTGCCCGTTCTATTACCAACTCGACCACCTCGGCACCCCGCTGGAACTCACGGATTACAGCGGAGAAATCGTCTGGGCTGCGCAGTACGACGCCTACGGCAAAGTCGCCGCGCTGAGCCTGGCAGCGGCGGAATACCTCGATCAGCCGCTGCGGTTTCAGGGGCAGTATTTCGATGCGGAGAGTGGGCTGCATTACAACCGGCACCGGTATTACGACCCGCGGTTGGGAAGGTATCTGACGCCGGATCCCATCAAGTTGGCCGGTGGGTTGAATCAGTACCAGTACGTGCCGAATCCGACGGGGTGGGTGGATCCGTTGGGGTTGAGTTCCAA
>NZ_LIGE01000022.1 GCF_001297015.1 Pseudomonas sp. RIT-PI-r
GTTGCGGTTTGGCTGGCGGCGTGGGGTTGGCCTGCGTGTTGGGTTGTGGCGTGGGCGGGCTGGCGTCTGACGCCGGGGGCGCCGGTGGGGGGGGGGGGGGGGGGGGGGGCGGCGGTGGTGGCGGTGCCGGGGTGGGCGGGGCCGGTGGCGTCGGGCTGGTCAGCTCGACGGTCATTTCCGGAATCTGCGGCGGTGTCGGCAATGGCTCGGTCTGCGATTGCTGAAGAAACCACCAGGCACCACCATGTATCAGCGCCGACACAGCGACCAACAAGACCATTTGCTGTTTGTTCAAACCACCGGGTTGCGAGGTATTGGCCTTAAAGGCCGGCCTGTCCGAGGGCGACGGGATCGGTGCTTCCCGCAACGGCCCCGGCAGGGTTCTGTGCTTTACCGCATCGTTCATTAAAGCTCCCTCGGGTTGATGAAGGGCAATAAGGTGCCGTCCGAACATGTGCGCCATGTTCGAGTGGGTGATTACAACTTTCTTATGGGTGTGCAGAAGCCGATAGTTGATCTATCCGTTTAACAAGGCTTGTGCAAACTTACTGGCTTAGCGCTATCGACTTCGTGTGTTCATTACCCATTCCCTGGTGTTGTTCTTATGTAGGAGCTGCCGAAGGCTGCGATCTTTAGATTCTGCCTTTAAAGATCAAGATAAAAAGATCGTCCGATCGCGGCCCGAGCCTTCGGCAGCTCCTGCAATTGATTACTCGAATTCTGTTTTGCAACGGCTGTGCCAGATATTGCCGAAATGTAGAACGCTTATTTCATCAGTGTTACCCATGTCGCATTTATATAAGTTTTGCCAGTGCCGTGGTTTTTCTCTGGCACACGGATTCCCGTTACTCCGGTTAACGGAGCTTTTTCAGAGGCGAGTCAGGCTGTACGCGGTATCCGGCTGATTGGCGGGATAGAGCGGCTGCGTGGCTTGCGGCCTGGGCACTTGCTGGTGCGCGGCGGACCGATTTGGTGCGGGCCAATGTTTTAGCGGGTCACGGGGGAAGTTCCTTGTTCTTGTTTAAATGGAATCAATGTCTGCAATGCTTGATAGTTGAAGTCGCTGGAGCGGTTTTGGTGCATTTGCAAAGTCATTGGAAGTTATTGTTCGACAATCCTCTTTTCGCTCGTTTAATACAGAGGCTGCGCAATAATCTTTCGAGTCATATTTAAAAAATAAATAGCACGCTGCCGTCGGCGAATACGTCATCGCCGAATACAGTGCTCGGTGGCTGCGTCAGGTAATAAAGTAAGTGCGTTGGCCGCCGGGACTGTTCAGGTGAACTCGGCGTTGTGCACGAAGAAGCAAAGAGAGGGGCGTACGGCAAAGCGTTTGAAGATTCACGCGGTGAACTCCTTGTTGCCAGCTCGGATACGCGAACTTTTGGTTCGGTATCGCACCTTACAAGAACGCGGATAGCGTTCGATGATTGCTCTTGGTGCGGGATGGGCACCATCAGCGCTGTTTTGCGAGGTTTGAATTCGCAAGTCGCGATTGCATGGGAAAAACGTGCCAAAACCGATACACACGCAGATTTTTTCTACATCCTGCCTGCGGCCATCTACCCTTGGCAGAGGCTTATTTCGGGGGATCGGCTATGTACCAGCTCTACGGGCACAGAAATTCGGGCGCAGCCGCGATTGAAGCGGCGCTGGAATTGTGCCAGATCGCCTACCGCTTCATTGATATCGAAGCCAGCGCCGAGGCCGCCGAAGCGTTGGCCAAACTCAATCCGCTGAAACAGATACCGACGTTGCAACTGCCCGACGGCAGTGCGTTGACCGAGAGCGCGGCGATTCTGATTCACCTGGGCCTGACGTTTCCGCAGTCGGGGCTGTTACCGGTGGAGGCGGCTGATCGCGATCAGGCCATTCGCGGCATGGTCTATATCGTCAGCAATTGCTATACGGCGGTCGGCGTCATCGATTATCCCGAGCGCTGGCTGCTGATGCCCGACGAAGCGTCGCGGCAGAACCTGATGGCTGGCGCCCGTGAGCGATTGCACTGGAGTTGGGAGGTGTTCGCCGACCAGTTTTCCGCCGAGTTGTATCTGGATGATGAAACGCCGGGGGCACTGGATGTGCTGGCGGCAGTGGTGACGCGCTGGGCGGGCAGCCGGGAGCATTTGCGCCAGAGCCGGCCGGGGTTTTATACGTGGTTGCAGCGCATTGACCGGCACCCGGTGCTGGCGCCGGTCTTTGCCCGGCATTGGCCTTCTTGAACACACCGCAGATGATCGTTCCCACGCTCCGCGTGGTAATGCAGCTCGGGACGCTCTGCGTCCCAACGCGTGACGCAGAGCGTCACAGGAGGCATTCCCACGCGGAGCGTGGGAACGATCATAGGGAGGGAGATTTATTCCCCGCGAATGTACTGCTCCAGCTGTTTGATCAGCTCGGCCTGTTCGGCAATCGCTTCCTTGACCAGGTCACCAATCGACAGCAAACCGATCAACTTGCCGTTCTCCACCACCGGCAAGTGACGCAGGCGTTTGTCGGACATGATGCCCAGGCAGGTGTCGACGGTTTGATGGGTGTCCACGGTGATCACGTTCGACACCATGATGTCGCGCACCGGGGTGCCGACCGATGAACGACCATGCAGCACCAGTTTGCGCGCGTAATCGCGTTCGCTGATGATGCCGACCACTTGCTCGTCTTCGACCACCAGCAAGGCGCCGACGTTTTTCTCGGCCATCTTCATCAGCGCTTCGAGCACCATGTGATCAGGCTTGATCTGATGCACTTCCTGATTTTTCTGATCTTTGAGCTTGAGCAGTTGGGCGACGGTCTTCATGGCGGTTACTCAGGTGTTGTCGTTGTTATCCAAGCATCGTAGACGCAAGCGCGCAGGGCAAGGTGGCAAAGCGGCAGATAACACGCAAAAAACGTCATTTGGCGGATTTTTCCACGACTGCCGACAATTTATCGCCAGGGTCATCCCACGCAATGCTGCGTAGAATGCCCCTCTGTTTCAAATTTCGAGGTTGCAGTGGTGGATTTACCGCAGGGCTTCGTCCTGACCCGGCATTGGCGCGACACCGCCGCCGGCACCGAAGTCGAGTTCTGGCTGGCGACCGACGCCGGGCCACGCCGTGTGCGCTTGCCGCATCAACCGTCGGTGGCGTTTATCCCCGCCGAACAGCGTGCCACCGCCGAGCGCCTCCTGCACGACGAAAAGAACGTCGAACTGCGCCCATTGGCCCTGCAGGATTTCCAGCATCGCCCGGTGCTGGGTCTGTATTGCCAGCAACACGGCCAGTTGATGCGCCTGGAAACCGCGCTCAACCGCAACGGTATCGACGTCTACGAGGCCGACGTGCGCCCGCCGGAACGCTATCTGATGGAGCGCTTCATCACCGCCCCGGTGTTTTTCAGCGGCACTGCCGATGCCGACGGCGTGGTGCTCAACGCTCACCTCAAACCGGCACCGAACTATCGACCGAAGCTGCGACTGGTCTCGCTGGACATCGAAACCACCGAAACCGGCGAGCTGTATTCGATTGCCCTGGAAGGTTGTGGCCAGCGTCAGGTGTACATGCTCGGTGCGCCGAACGGCGACGCCAGCCTCGTCGACTTCGACCTCGAATACTGCGACTCGCGTACCGTCATTCTGAAAAAACTCAACGACTGGTTCGCACAGCACGACCCCGACGCGATCATTGGCTGGAACGTCGTGCAGTTCGATTTGCGCATCCTTCATGAACACGCCCGGCGCCTCGGCGTACCGCTGAAAATCGGCCGTGGCGGCGAAGAGATGCAGTGGCGCGAGCACGGCAGCCGTAATCACTACTTCGCCTCGGCAGCGGGGCGGCTGATCATCGACGGCATCGAATCCCTGCGTTCGGCGACCTGGAGTTTCCCCTCGTTCAGTCTGGAAAACGTCGCGCAAACCCTGCTCGGCGAGGGCAAGTCCATCGACAATCCGTACCAGCGCATGGATGAAATCAACCGCATGTTCGCCGAGGACAAACCGGCGCTGGCCAAGTACAACCTCAAGGACTGCGAACTGGTCACGCGGATCTTCGCCAAGACCGAACTGCTGACGTTTTTGCTCGAACGCGCCAGCGTCACCGGATTGCCGGCGGACCGCAGCGGCGGCTCGGTGGCGGCATTCACCCACCTGTACATGCCGTTGATGCACCGGCAGGGCTTTGTTGCGCCGAACCTGGGCACCAATCCTCCGCAGGCCAGTCCCGGCGGGGTTGTCATGGACCCGCAACCGGGCCTCTACGAATCGGTGTTGGTGCTCGACTACAAAAGCCTGTATCCGTCGATCATCCGTACGTTTCTGATTGACCCGGTCGGCCTGATCGAAGGCTTGCAACACCCGGACGACGCCGACTCGGTGCCGGGCTTCCGTGGCGCCAGGTTCTCGCGCACCCGCCATTGCCTGCCGTCGATTGTTTCGCGGGTCGCCGAGGGTCGCGAGACCGCCAAACGCGAGCTCAATGCGCCGCTGTCGCAAGCGCTGAAAATCATCATGAACGCCTTCTACGGCGTGCTCGGTTCCAGCGGTTGCCGCTTCTTCGATACGCGGCTGGCGTCATCGATCACCCTGCGCGGTCACGAGATCATGCTGCGCACGCGCCAGTTGATCGAGGAGCAGGGCCACGCGGTGATCTATGGCGACACCGATTCAACGTTTGTCTGGCTGCGTCGCCCGCACGGGCAGGAAGAGGCCGCGAGTATTGGCCATGCGCTGGTCAAGCACGTCAACGACTGGTGGCGTGAACATGTGCGTGATGAATTTGGGCTGGAAAGCGCCCTCGAACTGCAATTTGAAATTCACTACAAACGTTTCCTGATGCCGACCATTCGCGGCGCGGAAGAGGGCAGCAAAAAGCGCTACGCCGGCCTTGTCACCCGTGCCGATGGCAGCGATGAAATGGTCTACAAAGGCCTGGAAACCGTGCGCACCGATTGGTCGCTGCTGGCCCGGCAATTTCAGCAGGAGCTGTACGAACGGATCTTCCAGCGCAAGCCGTATCAGGAGTATGTGCGCGACTACGTACGCAAAACCCTCGCCGGTGAATTCGACGATCGACTGGTCTACCGCAAACGCCTGCGTCGTACCCTCGACGACTACGAACGCAACGTTCCGCCGCACGTACGCGCGGCGCGACTGGCCGATGATTACAACGCGCAACACGGGCGCCCACGGCAATATCAGAACGGCGGCTGGATCAGTTACGTCATTACTTTGGCTGGCCCCGAGCCGCTGGAAGTGCGCCGTGCGGCCATCGATTATGACCACTACATCACCCGGCAACTGCAACCGGTGGCCGACGCGATTCTGCCGTTTGTCGACGACGATTTCTCAACCCTGATCGGTGGGCAACTGGGCCTGTTTTGAGTCGAGCAACTGCAGCGTCCATTCATCGAGGATGCCGTGGAAGTAGCGCTCCAGTGCCTGATTGAACAGGCTGTCGTCAGCGGCAAACTCTGCGAACAGGGTCATCGAGGAATGGAATTTCAAGTCATCGGGATGGCCGAAAATCTGCGCAATCGATCGCTGCTGCACGTTCAGCACCAGCTGCGTACAGATCCGCAGCCGCGCGCCGAGCAGTTCATGCTCCAGATAAGCCCGGGCTTCCTCGGCTGAACCGATGGCGAAGCGCCGGGACATTTCACTGCCGCCCAGACCGGCAAACTGCGGAAAGACAAACCACATCCAGTGGCTGCGTTTGCGGCCTTCGTCGAGTTCGCGTTGCACGCGCTCGAACACCGGATCCTGCGCCTGGATAAAGCGTTGCAGGTTGAACGGGTCATACTGATCAGTGCTTCTCATCGCCAAGCCCGCCAGTCGGCAGCGGCTCAGACCATGGCCAGCCGCTGCTTGCGTTGTGGCGCTTGGAATACGTGGTCCAGCGCCGCCAGATCCCCGGCCTCCAGTTGCAGCTGCGCCGCTTGTGCATTGAGTTGCACGTGCTCGGGTCGCACAGCCTTGGGAATCGCAATCACGCCATCCTGACGCAGAATCCACGCCAGCGAAACCTGTGCCGGGGTCACGCCGTGACGAGCGGCAATGTCTTTCAACACCGGCTCGGCGAGCATCGCACCGCCCTGACCGATCGGACAGTAGGCCATCAGCGGCATGTGCTGGTGCTGGGACCACGGCAACAGGTCGAATTCGATGCCGCGCTCTTCGAGGTTGTAGAGCACCTGATTGGTCGCGCAGGCCGAACTGGAGAGTTCTTCGAGATCGTCGACATCGAAGTTCGACACGCCCCAACGGCCGATCTTGCCGTCCTCGCGCAGGCGTTCGAAGGCCTCGACGGTTTCTTCCAGCGGATACTGACCACGCCAGTGCAGCAGATAGAGATCGATGTAGTCGGTGTCGAGCCGGCGCAGGCTGCGCTCGCAGGCCTGCGGGATGCCTTTGCGGCTGGCGTTGTGCGGGTAGACCTTGCTGACCAGAAACACTTGATCGCGCAGGCCGGCGATGGCTTCGCCGACCACGCTTTCGGCGCCGCCCTCGGCGTACATTTCGGCGCTGTCGATCAGGGTCATGCCCAGCTCGATCCCGGTGCGCAGGGCTGCGACTTCACGCTTGTGCGCCGAGCGGTCTTCGCCCATGCGCCAGGTGCCTTGGCCAATCACTGGCACCTGCACGCCGGCCAATTCAAGGGTACGCATGCAAACCTCCCATCTGAAAGTGACGATACCTTTTAGTGGGCAGCAGGATAGCTCAGGGGTTCAAAAAGCAAAAAGATCGCAGCGTGCCGCAGCTCCTACAGGAAAACGCTCAACTGTAGGAGCTGCGGCACGCTGCGATCTTTTGATCTTCGTTTCTATTTCGCGCTGAACTTCAACACCACGCTGTGGCTGTAAGTCTGCCCCGGATCAAGCCGAGTGCTTGGGAAATTCGCTTGATTCGGCGAATCCGGATAGTGCTGGGTCTCCAGGGTGAACGCGCCCCAGTGCGGATACACCTTGCCACCCTTGCCCTTGACCGTGCCATCGAGGAAGTTGCTGGTGTAGAACTGCACGCCCGGTTCCGTGGTGAACAGCTGCAGAACGCGACCGGACTGCGGATCGCTGACTTCAGTGGCGACTTGTTTGATATCGCCCTTGGTGTCCAGCGCCCAGTTGAAATCGAAGCCGCCCTGTTTCGCTTCGGCGAATTTCAGTTGCGGGTGATCCGCCTTGATGTGCGTGCCAATCGCCGTTGGTTTGGTGAAATCCATCGGCGTGCCGGCCACGGGCGCCAGCTCACCGGTTGGAATCAGCTTGGCCGTCACCGGCGTGTAATGGCTGGCGTGCAGGGTCGCGACCTGTTTGAGAATGTCGCCATTGCCGGCGCCGGCGAGGTTGAAGTAGCTGTGGTTGGTCAGGTTGAGCACCGTTGGCTTGTCGGTGCTGGCCTTGTAGTCGATGCGCAGTTCGTTGTTGTCGGTGAGGCGATAAGTCACTTCAGTGGTGAGATTGCCGGGGAAGCCCATTTCGCCATCTGCCGACAGATAGGTCAGGGTCACGCCGACCGAATCCTTGTCCTTGGTTTCCTCGGCCTTCCAGACTTTCTTGTCAAAGCCCTGAGTGCCGCCGTGCAGTGCATTGGACTTGTCGTTCTGCGGCACTTGATAGCGCTTGCCGTCGAGTTCGAACGCGCCGTCGGCCAGGCGATTGCCGAAGCGGCCGATGGTTGCGCCAAAGTAGGCGGTGCCTTTCTGATAGCCCTGCACGTCGTCGAAACCGAGCACCACGTCGTCGAACTTGCCGTGCTTGTCGGCGACTTTCAGCGATTGCAGGGTTGCGCCGTAGGTGATGACGGTGGCTTGCATGCCGTGGCTGTTGCGCAGGATGTATTGCTCGACGGGCGTACCGTCATTGGTTTTGCCGAAAGCTTTGTGTTCAGCGGTCAGGCCCGCAGCCTGGGCAGAAAGGGTAGCGATCATCAGGGACAGTCCGAGGCCGGAGAGCAGGTGACGGGATTGAAGCATGGTAGACCTTCCTTCTTGTTGTTGTTTTCAAAATGGCGCCGATGCCATGTAGGAGCTGCCGCAGGCTGCGATCCGTTGATCTTGCTTCTAAAACCCAACGTCAAAAGATCGCAGCCTTCGGCAGCTCCTACAGGATAACTAGTCATGCTATTTGTATGTGCAGTGAAGATTTATAGTTGATTAATCGTTTATTTCAACAATAAAGACAGACTAATTGGTTGTGGCGAAGGTGCCGGAGGTCGGCTGGTCATGCGCACCACTGCACTTTTTCGCAATCGGCGGCTCTATCCATGGCCAGGATGCGGTGACTCCCGCCGCACAGGAACGTGCCTGATCGAGAATTCATGCCGAGCGCTTTTCATCTGATTGCCCCTTTTTTTCGTCGTCCGTGCGTACTGCTCGTCTGTTTGTCGTCGCTGCTGTTCAGTGGTTGCAGCCATCAGGACGGCAACGGCTTCTTCAACCAGATGCGTGACGGCAAGCCGCAGGAATTCTTGCAGACCAGCGTCGACCGCATGGCCACCCTGGCGATGCGCGACAACCTCAACAGTCTTTACCGCTTGCAAGCCAAGCTGTACCTGCGCAACCCGGACGAGCTGCGCAAGTCAGGCTTTCTCAACATCCATGCGGCGGTGAAACAGGTGCGCCAGGCCATCGAACAGCAACAGCCGCTGCCGGTGCTGGGCGGTCGCAAGGATCTGGCGGCGCTCAGTTATGCGATGAGCCCGGAGTTTCTCGGTGACCGCGTCGGCGCCTTTATTTATGCGATCGGCAGCATGCTCGTCACCGCCCACGGCAATCGCACCGAGTTCTACATGACCGACGCGATTAACCCGACCTTCGTCCACAACGCCGCGCGCAATATCGAAAAAGCCACGTGGATTCTGTCGCAACGGCAGAACACCGCTGGCCAGCCACTGCTGTTTTCCAATGAGATCTCGGAGGAGGGCACCAACCTGAGCTTCGCCACCGAGTTCGGCAAGATCGTTGCGCGACTGGACTTGATCACGCAGATGCTCGATGAGCGTTATCGGCGGATCGGCCTTAACTATGCGCAGAGTCTGCTGTTCCTGAATTTCCTACCCGTCCAATAAAACCCCTGTAGGAGCTGCCGCAGGCTGCGATCTTTTGATCTTTTTTACGATCAACGTCAAAAGATCGCAGCCTGCGGCAGCTCCTACAGGTTAGAGTTGCGGTCGATAAGTTTGTATACAAGTTTTAGTAAAACTAGATCCAAAAGGAGCTGCACCTGTCATGACCGACCCCGCAAGCGCCGATTTCACTCGCGTCGACCGCACCGCCCGTGCGGACAAATTGCCCTACGCCGCGTTACTGGCCTTCGCCATGACCGGCTTCATCGCCATCCTTACCGAAACCTTGCCCGCCGGACTGCTGCCGCAAATCGGCGCCGGGCTCAACGTCAGCGAAGTGCTCGCCGGGCAACTGGTGACGCTGTATGCGCTGGGTTCAATTGTCGCGGCAATTCCGCTGACCGTGGCCACGCGCGGCTGGCCGCGGCGGCGAGTGCTATTGATGACGGTGGGCGGGTTTCTGGTGTTCAACACCGTCACCACGTTCTCCAGCCATTACGGCCTGACCCTGGCCTCGCGTTTTCTCGCCGGGATGGCGGCAGGGCTGTCATGGGGAATCATGGCCGGCTATGCGCGCGGCATCGTGCCGGTGCATCAGCAGGGGCGGGCACTGGCGATTGCCATGCTTGGCACGCCGGTGGCGTTGTCGCTGGGCACGCCGGCGGGCACGTGGCTGGGCAATCTGATCGGCTGGCGCGCGTCGTTCGGGATCATGTCGGCGCTGGCCCTGGTGCTGGCGGCGTGGATCGTCATCGCGGTACCGGATCGTCCGGGGCAAACCAGCGAAGAACGCCTGCCGTTGCTCGAATCGCTGCGCCTGCCTGGTGTGCGGCCGGTGCTGTTCGTGGTGCTGACGTGGATGCTCGGGCACAACATTCTCTACACCTACATTGCGCCGTTTCTGATGCAGGCCGGGCTGGCCGATCGCGTCGATCTGGTGCTGCTGGTATTTGGCCTGTGTTCGCTGGGCGGGATCTGGATCATCGGCCTGCTGGTGGATCGCTGGTTGCGCTGGCTGACGCTGATCAGCCTCGCGGTGTTTGCGCTGACGGCATTGGTTCTGGCGCTGGCAGCACCGTCGCCTCTGATCATTTATGCCTGCATGGCGGTGTGGGGGTTGTCGTTTGGCGGTTCGGCCACTTTATTGCTGACCTCGGCGGCGGACTCGGCAGGCGAGCATGTCGACGTGGTGCAGGCGATGCTGACCACTTCGTGGAACGTGGCGATTGCCGGTGGCGGCTTGTTCGGCGGCTTGCTGCTGGATCGGGCGGGGGCGATGTCGTTTCCGTGGGCGTTGTTGATTCTGTCGCTGATTGCCCTGGCCACGGTGTGGGCCAACAAGACCCACAGCTTCAAACCAGGCCGAAGGGTGCACTGAATCTGCATCCACCACCTAACCCTGTAGGAGTTAGCCTGCTCGCGATAGCGGAGGGTCAGTCACTGAATCCATCACTGATAGACCGCTATCGCGAGCAGGCTCACTCCTACAGTAAAGCGATGGTGATTGCGATATGGCATAACGATAGACCGCATCGATATATGTGGTTATAAGAAAAATCGCTATGCTGCGGGCCAGATTTTTCCTGTCGTTTTTCTGGACGGTTTAATGGAATTGGCAAATTTCGGCCTGGTGATTGCCGGGCTGGTGGTGGGTTTTATTGTCGGCATGACCGGTGTCGGCGGCGGTTCGTTGATGACGCCGATCCTGCTGTGGTTCGGCATCAACCCGGCAACAGCGGTGGGTACTGACTTGCTGTACGCCGCCATTACCAAATCCAGCGGCGTCCTCGTTCACAGGAAGAACAAGAATATCGACTGGGCCATTACTGGTTGGCTGACCCTCGGCAGCGTGCCGGCGGTGGCCATGACCTTGTGGTTCCTCAGCACCCTGCACACCGCGCCGGACGCGATGAACGCCATCATCAAACAAGCGCTGGGCTTCGTGCTGTTCGCCACGGCGCTGGCGATTTTCTTCAAGAAGCGCTTGCTCGACTTCGCCCACAAACGCGCCGGCGGCAACTACAACCCGAGCGGCACGCGCTTGAATGTGCTGACGGTGATCACCGGTCTGATCCTCGGCACCATGGTCGCGCTGACGTCGATCGGTGCCGGCGCTTTGGGCACGGTCGCGCTGTTCATCCTTTACCCACTGCTGCCAACCCGTCGTCTGGTCGGCACCGAAATCGCCCACGCCGTGCCGCTGACCCTGGTCGCCGGTCTTGGTCACGCGAGCATGGGCAACATGGATTGGGGTGTGCTGGGGTTCCTGTTGGTCGGCTCGTTGCCAGGCATCTGGCTCGGCAGCCATCTGACCGGACGCATCTCCGATGAAGTGCTGCGCCCGTGCCTGGCGACGATGCTGGTGCTGATCGGTTACAAACTGGCGTTCTGAGTGGTGTATTTCATCACCGTCACCGGCAAGTCCTCGTACACCAGCTCTTCAACCACCTGCCAACCCAGTCGCGCATACAGCGACTGTGACGTGTCGGTGTACAGATACAACTCCCGCACACCCAGCGCCGCCGCTTCTTCAACCACTCGATTGACCAGTTGCGAAGCAATCCCGCGGCCGCGCTCCTCTGCCTTCACATAAACCCCGGCCAGCCATGGCGTCAGGTTCGGGCGCAGCTGCAGATCGCTTTCAATCAGCAATGCGCCGCCCAGCAGTCGCGAACCCTCAAGCGCTACCACCACGCTGGGCACTGCACCTTTGCCACAGGATTCACGCATATGCTCGATGCGATGTTCGACGGTTTGTCCGGGCCGAAACTCGCCCCATTCATTGAAGTTGAGCGTGGCCAGTTCTTCGATCAATTCGGGGTGATCGCACAGGTAATCGATGTGCATGGGGGTGAACTCCATTTCATGGGCAGAACCACCACCCTAATGCGGTCATAAAAGGTAATCAAATCCGCGTTGCGATCACCTCGGATATGTTGCGCAATGTCGCGCCTGTCCTAAGCTTCTGACTAGGCGGAAGATATTTGCCGGGTCGTCCCGGAACAATCGCCACGATGCGCAATCATTAGAGCGTGGATATCAAAAGGAGATGCGCATGCTCATCAGGTCACTGACCCTGACACTCTTGCTGGCGATTGCCGGCCCCTTGTTCGCCGCTGACAACGATTCGCCCATCGCCGGGGATATGGGCCGCGCCCGTCCGCTGATCGTGATCGCACAAAGCACTGTTGACCCGGTGTGGGTGGCTTTGAAAAAGTCGCTGGAGGATCCCGCCAACAAAAAGGGCGTCGCCGACCGCAACATCAAGGTCTACACCATCCTCAACATGGCCGGCCAGCTCGACGGCAAGGACCTGGGCCAGCAAGACACCATGGCGCTGCTGCGCTCGCTGAAACTGGGTGCCGGGGCGTATCCGAAAGTGTTCCTGGTGGGCAAGGACGGCGAGACCAAGCTTTCGGCCTCGGGGGACGAAGCGAAAGCGGTGGATCTGAAGAAGATTTTCGACACCATCGACGCCATGCCCATGGCCGAGAAGGAAGCGGCCGCTGCGGCTGCCCAAGCGCCGGCGGCTGCCGAACCGGAGCCTGCGAAAGGTGCCAAAAACGCCAAACCTGCCAAGCCTGCGAAACCGAGCAAGCCGCCGGAAATGCCGGATGATTGATTGCATAAGCGAGCACTGAAAAATGGGCGATCTCAGCAAGATCGCCCATTTTTTTCGCCTGCAAAAAGATCGCAGCCTGCGGCAGCTCCTACATTGACCGAGTGAACACCCGATCCTGTAGGAGCTGCCGCAGGCTGCGATCTTTTGATTTTCAGTCAGCGACAGCGCTGAGAATCGTATGGGCGATTTTCACCCGCTCAGGAATCGGGAAATTCTTGTTAGCCATGATCACAATGCCAATGTCCTTGCTCGGCACAAACGCCACGTAAGTTCCGAAACCACCGGTTGAGCCGGTCTTGTTGATCAGCACGTCATGCGGCTGAGGTTGCGGCGGATTCAGCCACTGCACCTTGTGCGCTTCCATGGCCATTTCCGTCGAGTTGCCCGCCAGCAAGCGGTCGAGGCTGATCGGGTAGCGATACATTTCCCAACCCAAGCCTTGAGTCATGTCGCCCACCGTGTAGTAACCGGTGTGGGTGTTGGCGATGGTTTTTTGCAGGGACGCTTCAAGCGTTTCAGGTTTCAGGTTGGCTTGCACGTAGCGCAACATGTCCACGGCGCTTGTTTTCACGCCGTAGGCTTGCGAGTCCAGCGCGCCGGGGGTGACGCGGACCGGTTTGCCATCCTTGTTGTAGCCCTGCGCGTACAGGCTCATCTGCGCGGCAGGCACACTCAGGTAGGTGTGCTGCAAACCGAGTTTAGGCAGCAGGGTTTGTGTCATCGCCTGATCAAACGGCTGGCCGAGGCTTTTCGCGGCCAGATAACCGAACAGGCCCAGACTCGGGTTGGAGTACTGGCGATGGCTGCCGGCGGGATATACCGGTTTCCAATGTTGGAAATAGCCGAGCATCTTGTCAGACGAATCCGCGTCGTCCGGGAATTGCAGCGGCAAACCGCCGGCACTGTAGGTGCCCAATTGCAGCACGCTGATGTTGTCGAAGGCGCTGCTTTTCAATTCTGGCCAGAGCCGGCTGGCCTTGGTCGACAGATCGAGTTTGCCAGTCGCCTGGGCATAACCGGCGAGGGTGGCGGTGAAGGTTTTGCTCACCGAGCCGATTTCGAACAAGGTGTTTTCGCTGACCTTTTGCCCGGTGTCTTTCGCCGCCACACCGTAGTTAAAGTAATGCGCCTGACCGTTGATGGTCAGCGCTACGGTCAGGCCGGGAATGTCCTGTTGTTGCATCACCGGTGTTACCGCATCGTTGACCAGTGTTTGCAATTGCGCGTCGCTGGGCACCGCGGCCAGGCACGAGGTGGCCCCGAACAACAAGCCGACAGTGGCACAGGAAATGACTTTGCTCGATTGGATGGATGACATGAATGAACCACTCTCCATGAGTGTTGATAGTGTTGTCCCGCTACACTGCGGACGATTTATTCGTTGGGCGGCTGATCAGCGCCGCCAATCTAGTCAGCGCGGCGCCAATCGGCAAACGACGAAAACTCGCACGAGCCATTAGAAAAATTTGGGACTGGACATGATTCGACCTCAATTGCCGCTCAACGCACTGCGCGCCTTCGAAGCCTCGGCGCGACACTTGAGTTTCACTCGCGCGGCGGTGGAACTGTGCGTCACGCAAGCGGCGGTCAGCCATCAGGTGAAAAGCCTGGAGGCGCAACTGAACGTGACCTTGTTCAAACGCCTGCCCCGTGGGCTGATGTTGACCGGTGAAGGCGAAACCTTGCTGCCGGTGCTGAGCACCTCGTTCGATCACATCGCGCAGATGCTCGAGCGTCTCGCCGGTGGCCAGTATCGCGAAATGTTGACCGTCGGCGCAGTCGGCACCTTCGCCGTGGGTTGGCTGTTACCGAGGCTGGCGGATTTCCGGGCGAAACATCCGCTCATAGATTTGCGCCTGTCGACCAACAACAATCGCGTGGATGTGGCGGCGGAAGGGCTGGATTACGCGATTCGCTTCGGTGCTGGCGCATGGCATGGCATCGAGGCAACGCGGTTGCTTGAGGCGCCGCTGTCGGTGTTGTGCGTGCCGGAGATCGCTCGGCAATTGCAGTCGCCGGGGGATCTGTCGCAGCAGACCCTGCTGCGTTCTTATCGCACCGATGAGTGGACGCAATGGTTTCAGGCTGCCGGGTTGGCGACGCAGGCTGCACCGCCGCAGAGCATCGTGTTCGATTCATCGCTGGCGATGATGGAAGCGGCGTTGCAGGGGAGTGGGGTGGCATTGGCGCCGCCGCTAATGTTCGCCCGGCAACTGGCGGCGGAGGCGATTTGTCAGCCGTTTGCGATTGAGATTACGACGGGGAGTTACTGGTTGACGCGGTTGCAGTCGCGGCCGGAGACGGCGGCGATGACAGCGTTCAAAACCTGGTTGCTGCAAATCTCTACATGACTCACATCATCCCCTGTGGGAGCTGGCTCGCCAGCGATAGGGCCGGCACGGCCAACATCGATGTTGGCTGACCCACCGCTATCGCTGGCAAGCCAGCTCCCACAGGTTCATTTGTTGAACCAGCTACTCGGATTCAACCCCTATTCCCAGTAGAAGTGAGCCTGTGGGGATATCGGTTTGGGTTGATGATCAGCGGACGAGACACGGCCGCTTGTTATCGAACTTCCACCCCGGAATCAGAAACTGCATCGCCACGCTGTCATCCCGCGCGCCGAGGCCCATGCCTTTGTACAGTTCATGAGCCTTGGCCACCTGATCCATATCCAGCTCGACACCCAGCCCCGGTTTTTTCGGCACTTGCACCAGACCGTCGACAATTTGCAGCGGCGCCTTGGTCAACCGTTGGCCGTCCTGCCAGATCCAGTGAGTGTCGATCGCGGTGATCTCGCCTGGCGCCGCAGCGGCAACGTGGGTAAACATCGCCAGGGAAATATCGAAGTGATTGTTGGAGTGCGAGCCCCAGGTCAGGCCCCACTCATGGCACATCTGCGCCACGCGCACCGAACCCTGCATGGTCCAGAAATGCGGGTCGGCCAGCGGAATGTCCACCGACTGCAGCTGAATCGCGTGGCCCATCTCACGCCAGTCAGTGGCGATCATGTTGGTGGCTGTTTTCAGCCCGGTGGCGCGGCGGAATTCGGCCATCACTTCACGTCCGGAATAGCCGTTTTCCGCACCGCAGGGGTCCTCGGCGTAGGCTAGAACGTGATGTTGATCGCGGCACAAGCGGATGGCTTCTTTCAGTGACCACGCACCGTTCGGATCGAGGGTGATGCGCGCATCAGGAAAGCGTTCAGCCAGCGCCGTCACCGCTTCGATTTCGGCATCGCCGCTGAGCACGCCGCCCTTGAGTTTGAAGTCCTTGAAACCGTATTTAGCGTGGGCCGCTTCCGCGAGGCGCACCACGGCTTCGGCCGTCATGGCCTTCTCGTGACGCACGCGGAACCAGTCATTGTCGGCGTCCGGTTCGCTGCGATAGGCGAGGTCGGTTTCGCGCTGATCACCGACGTAGAACAGATAGCCGAGCATCTTCACTTCGTCGCGTTGCTGACCTTCACCGAGCAGCGCTGCGACCGGCACATCAAGATGCTGGCCGAGCAAGTCGAGCAGGGCCGCTTCAAGGCCGGTGACCGCGTGAATGGTGATGCGCAGGTCAAACGTCTGCAGGCCACGACCACCGGCATCGCGGTCGGCGAAGGTCTGGCGCACCTGATTGAGGATCTTCTGCCAGGTGCCGATCGGGCTGCCGATCACCAGGCTGCGCGCGTCTTCCAGCGTCTGGCGAATGCGCTCGCCACCGGGCACTTCACCGACGCCGGTGTGGCCGGCGTTGTCTTTGAGAATAACGATGTTGCGGGTGAAAAACGGCCCGTGGGCGCCGCTCAGATTGAGCAGCATGCCGTCGTGACCGGCCACCGGGATGACTTGCATGTCGGTGATGATCGGGGCTTTGGCGGTATCGTGTGCAGTCATGGTTTTTATCCTTCTTATTCGCAATCTTTAAAAATGGACGTCAGGCGTGCTTTGGCGCGGCGTCGACCACGGCATTTTCAGCAGCGGGTTTCGGTGTGGTGCGCGCGAAGAAGACAATGATCGCGGCGATGATCGAGGTCGCGGCCAGACCATAGAGGCCGCCCTGAATCGAACCGGTGTGTTCTTCGAGCAAACCGAATGTGGTTGGCGCGACGAAGCCGCCGAGGTTGCCCACCGAGTTGATCAACGCGATCACCGCCGCAGCAATGCGCGCATCCAGATACGCCTGCGGAATCGGCCAGAACAGCGACGAAGCGGATTTGAAACCCAGCGCGGCAAAGCAGATCGCAACGAAGGCGAAGATCGGCCCGCCGGTGGTGGACATGAACATCCCCGCAGCGGCGATCAACAATGCAGTGGCGACCCACGCCTGCTGGTGTTTCCACTTGGCCGAGAACGAAGCGAAGGCGTACATGCCGATGATCGACAGCAACCACGGAATCGAGTTGAACAGGCCGACCTGGAAGTCGCTCATCTCGCCCATTTTCTTGATGATGCTCGGCAGCCAGAAGGTCGCCGCGTAGATGGTCAATTGAATGAAGAAGTAGATCAGGCAGAACAGGATGATCTGGCGATCCTTGAGCAGTTTGCCCATCGACGGGCGGATCGGCGTCGCGGCTTCGCGGGCCTTCTGTTCCGCGTCGATGGCGTTGACCAGTGCGTCCTGTTCGGCGCGGGTCAGCCATTTCGCGTCGTGGGGTTTGGCGTCGAGCCAGAACCAGACGAAGACGCACAGGCACACCGAAAACATCCCCTCAATGAAATACATCCATTGCCAGCCGTGCATGCCCAGCCCGTTGATCTGCAGGAGCAGACCGGACAACGGACCGGAGATCAGCGAGGCCACGGCGGAGCCGCTGAGGAAGATCGCAATCGCCTTGCCGCGTTCAGCGCCGGGCAGCCAGCGGGTGAAGTAGTAGATCACCCCGGGGAAGAACCCGGCCTCGGCCACGCCAAGCAAAAAGCGCAATACATAGAAGTGGGTTTCGTTCTGGATGAACGCCATGCCGGCGGCGACCAGGCCCCAGGTGAACATGATGCGGGTCAGCCAGATGCGTGCGCCGACTTTCTGCAGGAGCATGTTGGAGGGGACTTCGAACAGCGCGTAACCGATGAAGAACAGACCGGCGCCGAAGCCATAAGCGGCGGCACCAATGCCCAGGTCATGTTCCATGTGAGTGCGGACGAAACCGATGTTCACCCGGTCAATGTAATTGACGATGAACATGATCACGAAGAGCGGCAGGACGTGGCGTTTGACTTTCGAGATGGCCGACGCGAGTGTCGAATCGACGCCCTCGTTCATCCCGGAGACGGAGGTTTTCACTTGGTTTTCTCCCACTGATTATTTTTATGCGGGGTAGGGGCTGGGTGCTGCGTTGTTGATAGACATCATACAACTGCATTTTTTTGTCCTACAAGTGGGGAGGGCCGATTAATTTTTTCTGGATGGGCGGTTTTTTATTCCTTTTCGCGTTCATACCTAATGTTTATTGGGTTTTATCGCCTCAGAACTGCTAAGCGCTTCTTTGGCTGCACACGTTTAATAGTCAAGAAGCCTGGAAATTGTGTTGGTTGATTTGAGTGTTGTCATACAAGTTGCAGCGCTAAAATCAATCCCAACCGCCGTGCGCACGATGCTACGATCCGCAAGACCCGATCGCCGGAACCGACCATGCAAGAAGACCTCGACGCCCCCGCCCGCAAACGTGCGCACAACCTTGCCCATGACCTGGTGGAGAAACTCACCCAGAGCATCCTGCTCGGCCAGTTATCGCCCGGCGACAAGTTGCCCTCGGAGAATTCCATCGTTCAGGAGCACGGCGTCAGCCGCACCGTGGTGCGCGAGGCGATTTCCAAATTGCAGGCGTCGGGGCTGGTCGAGACGCGGCATGGCATCGGCACGTTTGTGATCGAGCGCGCAGCGGAGCAGGGCTTGCGCCTGAATGTCGACACGGCGCTCGGTGTACGCAGCATTCTTGAATTGCGCCTGGGCCTGGAAACCCAAGCCGCCGCATTGGCCGCGCAACGGCGTAGCGAGCAGCAATTGCTGCAGATGCGTCAGGCCCTGGACGACTATCAACGTTTGCTGGACAACAACGACAGTTGCGTCGAAGCGGATCGACGCTTTCATTTGCTGGTTGCCGAAGCCACCGGCAACGTTTGCTTCAGCGAGATCATGCAGCACTTGGGCAGTGCCATGATCCCGCGCAACCGGCTCAATGCCGCCGAACGCGGCGCGGCGGATCTGAGCAAGCTCGGGCAACTGGCCCATCTGGAGCATGAGGCGATTCTGAATGCGATCAAGCGTCAGGACGCGGATGCAGCCCGGGCAGCGATGTGGCTGCACTTGACCAACAGCCGTGATCGTTTCTCGGCGCAGGGTTGATCGCCGTTGGTCTGTTCGATAGCACGGCGATCACAGGGGCACTTCCAAGTGATATGGCCCGGGTTTTCCGGACCTCCTTGGTGAGGTGTGTCATGGCTAACGACTTGCTGTTTCAGGGTGGTGTTCTTCCCACCGATCCGACCCGGCCGATGCCCGGAACCGATGAGCCGACATTGGCTGATCATGATTCACCGATGGGTATGCCCCCGGGTCAGGATCCGCTGAGCGATGCCGACCGGCCCGAAGACTGGAAGGATCCGGCGGCGGATGATGAAGACGTGCCGCCGGCGGATGAGCCGACGCCGTTATCGGATGATCGGCGCTGATCGGCGATTGCCTTGGATTAATGTGATGGCTGTGCTGGCCTCATCGCTGGCAAGCCAGCTCCCACAGGTTCTGCGGATGTACCTGAAAATTATGTTCACCATAGAACCCTGTGGGAGCTGGCTTGCCAGCGATGGCGGCATTTGCTTCAACAACAATCCTTGATCAGATCGCCGCCCGAACACCCCCAACCCGTCGCTCCAGATTCAACGCCAACACACTGATCAACACCACCACCGACCCCACCAGCACCAGTAATGTCGGCCGCTCAGCCAAACCAACCGACGCAATCCCCATCGCCGTCGGCGGTATCAGATACAACGTCATTGTCGCCCGGCTCAGATCCACATGCTTGAGCACAAATCCCCACGCCAGATAGGCCAGCGCACTGGGAAATACCCCTAGCGCCAACACCGCCCATTGCGCCCGAAGCGGCGCTTTCATCACGGTGTCCCCCAGCCCTGGCAGATAGATCAGCAGCATCAACGTCCCCGACCACACCGCATAACAGGCCAGACTGAAGCCGTCGTATCGCCGCGCATGATGTTTTTGCAGCGCGAAATAAATGCTCCACGACATCGCTGCCAGCAAGATCAGCAAGCCATGGACATCGATAGCCCCCAAACCCTTATCGCCGCTGACCACGATCACTACGCCAACAAACCCGAGCAACACACAACCCCAACGCCAAGCGCTGACTTGATCCTTGAACACGAATCGGGCCAGCAGTGTGCTGAACAGCGGGCTCGATTGTGCCAATACGCTGGAGGCGCCGGCACTGACGCTTTGCTGGCCGATGTTCAGTGCGACGTGATGCAGGCTCACGGCGAAGAATCCCAAAGCGAACAACAGCGGCACATCGCGCAGATGTGGCAGGCGAATGCCCTTGAACGCAGCGATCAACGCCATGAACAGCGAGGCCAAAAGAAACCGCAGCAACGCCAAATGTCCGGGTTCATAGGCTTGCAGGCCGATGTGGATGCCGGTCGGCGAATAGGCCCAGCAACCGACGACAAATGCCATCGCCAGGAGGATTTTCAACGGGGAAGGGTGCGGCATGATCGGGCGCTCGGTGGTGTTGATTCGGCCGAGTATCCGGGCGCCCGATCATTCGCCACAACTGACTTATACTGCGCTGAATGTTCACTCAGAGTGATGGGTATGGAGCTGGCACAAATCCGTATGTTCAAGACTGTGGCCGAGGTCGGCAGCATCGCCCGGGCGGCGCAAAAGCTGTTCTGCGTGCCGTCGAACATCACCGCACGGATCAAGGCACTTGAGGCCGAGTTGGGCGTTGCACTGTTTCTGCGTGAGGGTCGCGGGTTGCGCATCAGTCCGGCGGGGCAGACGTTTCTGGTCTATGCGGAAAAGATTCTGGCGCTGACCGTCGAGGCCAAACGCGCGGTGGATCCTTCGGCCGAGCCGTCCGGGCCGTTGCGCATCGGCGCGATCGAATCCTCGGCGACCGGGCGCTTGCCGCGCTTGCTGGCGAAGTTTCACAAGCGTTATCCGCAGGTGGCGCTGGAACTCACCACCGGCACTTGGGGGCAATTGCTCGACGATACCGTCAGCCATCGCCTCGACGGGGCGATTGTCGCGGTGGATGTCGAACGTTCGCAGCTCAAGCGCACGCCGATGTATCGCGAAGAGTTGCTGCTGATCGCGTCGACCTCGTTTGGACCGGTGCGCGACATTGATGATCTGCAGGACAAGACCGTGTTCATGTGGCCGCAGGGTTGTCCGTATCGGGCGGCGCTGGAGCATTGGCTGTTGCGTCAGGGGCAAGCGCTGCCGATTGTCAGCCTGGCCAGTTACGGGGCGATTGTCGGGTGTGTGAGTGCCGGGGCAGGAGTGGCACTGGTGCCCAAGGGCGTGTTTGAGCAGTACGCGAAAGGGGCTGGGTGTGTGGGGTACGAATTCCCGGAATTGACCGCCGTCGACAATTTGTTTTATTGGCATGAAAACGCAGGGGTGCATCCGGCGCGGGAGGCGTTTGTGGCGATGTTGCGGGAGGAGTTTGTTGCGTAGGAAAAGCTTTCCCTCATCGGAACGCCGCCCGCCCAGCCCTCTCCCGGAGGGAGAGGGGGGCCGACCGAGGTGTCTCGGGTTATACGCCGACCTGAACAATCGAGTCGATTATGGATTCGGCCAAGTCTGATTTTCTTGATCAGAAAAGTCGATTGTGGATTCACCGACGAATTTTCAGGTCGGTGGATCTCTCCAATATCCCCCAATCAGTCCCCTCTCCCTCTGGGAGAGGGCTGGGCCGGCGGCGTTCCGATGAGGGGCTTCTCAGGCACCCCGCAGATCCCGCATCAACAACCCAAACCGCAAATCCACCCCCTCCGGAATCGGCAGATAAACCGTATGCCCATCCCCCGGCGCCACCTCGATCGCCTCACCCTTGAGGCTCTGCAACTCATGCAGATCAAAATGAAAATTGCCCGTGGGCGTCATCAACTCCAGATGATCACCAAGACCAAAACGGTTCTTCACCTTGACCTCGGCCAAGCGATCACGCCGTTCGCCGGTCAGTTCGCCGACGAATTGCTGGCGCTCCGAGACTGAGCTGCCGTTCAGATAGTTCTGGTATTCGTCATGCACGTGGCGGCGCAGAAAACCTTCGGTGTAGCCACGCTGCGCCAGTGACTCCAGATCGGTCATCAGGCTGCGATCAAACTCACGCCCGGCCACGGCATCATCAATTGCCCGGCGATACACCTGGGTGGTGCGCGCGCAGTAGAAATGCGATTTGGTTCGGCCCTCGATCTTCAATGAATGCACGCCCATGCGTGTCAGGCGCTCGACGTGTTGCACGGCGCGCAGGTCCTTGGCGTTCATGATGTAGGTGCCGTGCTCGTCTTCGAATGCCGGCATCAACTCGTCAGGGCGATTGGCTTCCTGCAGCAGGAACACCTGATCGGTCGGCGTGCCGAGGCCCAGGGTCGGCTCGGGCTGAAAGGTCTGGACGATCTCGCCGAGCTGGTTTTGCGTGGCTTCCTGCGCCGAGTATTTCCAGCGACAGGCATTGGTGCAGGTGCCTTGATTGGCGTCGCGTTTGTTCATGTAGCCCGACAGCAGGCAGCGCCCGGAATAGGCCATGCACAACGCACCATGCACGAACACTTCCAGCTCCATGCCTGGCACCTGTTCGCGGATTTCGCCGATCTCTTCCAGTGACAGTTCTCGCGACAGGATGATCCGGCTCAACCCCTGCTGCTGCCAGAACTCGACACTCGCCCAATTCACCGTGTTGGCCTGCACCGACAGGTGTATCGGCATCTGCGGGAAATGCCGGCGCACCAGCATGATCAGCCCCGGGTCGGACATGATCAGCGCATCCGGTGCCATCTCGATCACCGGTGCCAGATCCTTGAGAAAGGTCTTCAACTTGGCGTTGTGCGGAGCGATGTTGACCACCACGTAGAAGCGTTTGCCCTGCGCCTGCGCTTCGCGAATGCCCAGCGCCAGATTGGCATGATCGAATTCGTTGTTGCGCACCCGCAGGCTGTAGCGCGGTTGCCCGGCGTAAACTGCATCGGCGCCGTAGGCGAAGGCGTAGCGCATGTTTTTCAGGGTGCCGGCGGGGGCAAGCAGTTCCGGGGTGGCGAGGGTTGGGGTCATGGCGGTGTCGGTCGCAAAAGCGCGGCAGGGTAATGCGGATTCCGGCGAGCTTTATTGACCTGGATCTATGCTTTGGCGGGGCGTCATATCTGTGCATAAACAGCACAGATCATGTGCCGGTTTCACGGTGTTCCCAATGTGGGCGGCTGCTTAAGCTTTGTCCATCACTCAATGAACAAAGGAATTCCCCCATGCAACGCTTGCCCCGTCGATTTCTCAGCGCTTGTGCATTTTCCGCTGTATTGGCCTGCACCACTGCCTTGGCAGACAGCCATCCAACGATCCGTGCAATGTCTGGCGCCACACCGGTCAGCCAGTTGCCCGCCGGCAAATCCGCGTTGCTGGTGATTGATTTTCAGAACGAATACTTCACCGGCAAGATGCCGATCCCCGATGGTGCCGCCGCGCTGGCCAACACCCGTAAGCTGATCGCCTTCGCCGACCGCCACAAGATCCCCGTTTATCACGTTCAACACGTGGCCCCGGCCGGTTCGTCAGTGTTTGCCATCGATGGTGACACGGTGAAATTTCACCCGCAGATGCAGCCACGCGCCAAGGACCTGGTGCTGCAAAAAACCACCGTCAGTGTGTTCGGCAGCACCGATCTGAACGAACGCCTGAAGCAGTCCGGTATCCGCACGGTCATCGTCGCGGGCCTGATGACCCACGCCTGTGTCGCCGGCGCGGCGCGCGATGCGGCGCCGATGGGTTACAACGTGATCGTCGCGTCCGCCGCTTCGGCGCCCCGGGCGATCACCCGCGCCAATGGCGTGACCATCGACAAGGATTCCTTGCACAAAGCCGCGCTGGCGGAGGTCGAGGACACCTTGGGCGATGTGCTGAACACGGAGCAGATCGTGCAACTGCCGGTTAGATAACCGCCTCATGCCGATCCGCAACTATGCTCCATGAATAAAGATGGCACTCGTGCAGGCCCCGGTTGACTAAGGATCGGGGCGTGCATGACGCCTGACTGACATGGATCGGACATGAACGAAAAAAGCCTTCAATTCAAATCCCTGACCGTGCTGCTGGTGCTGGTCACGGTGGCCTTTATCTGGATCCTGTTGCCGTTCTACGGTGCGGTGTTCTGGGCGGTGATCCTCGGCATTCTGTTTGCGCCGATGCAACGCAAATTGCAGGCGAAATTCGGCTGGCAACGTAACCTGACCTCGCTGTGCACATTGAGCATCTGTCTGGTCATCGCGATTCTGCCGGTGATCATCGTCAGCGTGTTGCTGGTGCAGGAGGGGGCGACGGTTTACAAGAATATTGAAAGCGGTGAGCTGGACATTGCCGCGTATCTGGCGCAGTTCAAGCACAGCTTGCCGCCTTACTTTCAGCACTTGCTCGACCGTTTCGGCATGGGCGAACTCAATGGCCTGCGCGAGAAAATCGTCAAATCGGCGATGCAGGGCAGTCAGGTCCTGGCCACTCAAGCGTTCAGTTTTGGTCAGGGTACGTTCGAGTTCGTGGTGAGTTTTTTCATCATGCTGTATCTGCTGTTTTTCTTTCTGCGTGACGGCGCCGAACTGGCGCGCAAGGTGCGGACCGCCGTGCCACTGGAGGAAGGCCACAAGCGGCGCTTGCAGTTGAAGTTCAACCGCGTGGTTCGGGCGACGGTGAAGGGCAATCTCGTAGTCGCGGTGACTCAAGGCGCGCTGGGCGGAGCGATTTTCTGGTTTCTCGACATCCCCAGCGCATTGCTGTGGGCGGTCTTGATGGGGTTTTTGTCGTTGCTGCCAGCGGTGGGCGCGGGGATTGTCTGGGCGCCGGTGGCGGTGTATTTCCTGCTCAGCGGGATGATCTGGCAGGGCGTGGTGCTGGGCTTGTTCGGGGTTTTCGTGATCGGTCTGGTGGACAACGTGCTACGACCGATTCTGGTGGGCAAGGACACCAAAATGCCCGATTACCTGATTCTGATCTCGACCCTTGGCGGTCTGGCAGTGTTCGGCCTCAACGGTTTTGTGATTGGGCCGTTGATCGCGGCGTTGTTCATGTCGAGCTGGGCGTTGTTCGCCGAGACCAAGCCCAAGGTGCAACTACCTTAAGCGTGGAACGGCTCGCTGACGATCTTCTGCGACAGTGCCTGCGCAGCGGGCAGGGAAGTGAGCGGGCCGCTGATCGCTTCACCGTCGCGCATCAGATACCAGCAGGCGAGCAAGCCCGAAGCCCTGAGCGAAGCGGGAACGGCGCTGCCGATAACGGACATGATTTGAACCTGAGCCATGACGAATACCTCCATCTATCAATGGAGCTACCTTAGAGATTCGCCGGTTCTACGGACAATCAACGCTTTCGATAGTGGTCATTGACGCCGTTGAGGGCCGGCTCAGTCGACCACCTGATCAAGCATGTGCATGACCTCGCGCTCGTTGAGCAAACCCTTGTGCACAAGATTTTCCGCCAGCAGCGAGAGAAATTTCGCGCAGCGATGGCCTTCCAGGTGCTTGAGTTCGGTCAGCGCGCTGTACACCTTGCTGGAGGTGCACAGGCCGACGATGCGGTGCGGGTTCTGTGTTGGCATACAGTCGTCCTTGTTGTTATCAACCTGTTGTTTACGGACGGATTCAGATTGCAGCTCCGTCATGACAAAAAAGTGACCGTTTTGTGGAAATGTACATAACGGTCACTCAATCATGCCGACTTTAGCCGGTGAAACTGTCCTCACAGCGACCTTGGCGAGATTTTTTCAGACGCTGGCCGACCAACGGTCATAAAAAAGCCCCGCTATAAAAGCGGGGCTTTGTGTTTTGCTTACCAGCGTGGGCCGCCGTAGTAGCCATGTGGCCGACCGTAATAACCGCGAGGCGGGCCGTAGTAGACGGGGGCCTGTTGGATGTACACCGGTTGCTGCACATAAACCGGTGCCGGTTGGTAGTAGACCGGTGGTGGTGGCTGCTGCACGTAGACCGGTTGTGGTTGAACATAAACCGGCTGTTGTTGCACATACACCGGCCGATCCTGGTTGATCAGTGCCGAGCCGATGATGGCCGAGCCGACGATCGCGCCAAACACCGCAGGGCCTTGCCAGCCGTGGCCACCACCGGCTTCTGCCTGACCTGTGACAGCGAGTGCGCCAATCAACAAGGCCAGAATGGGGAGTTTACGAATCATGATGAGTCCTCGGTTCTTCGACCCGGTGACAGGGCCTGCACCAGGCCCACAGTTGTCGCGGGGATACTTCTAAGACAGCGAAATTGTGAAAATCAGCACAGCCGTTGGGTAAATTTTGTGTAAGGTCTGTACCGGCTTCTTTACCGGGCCGGCGAGGGCCACAAAACACGTTTAAAACAGGCCTCTATGATCGTTCAGAACCCGATGGGCTGGCCAATCCCGTCTATCCGAAAGTGCGTTTGAAGGAGAAGTTTCATGCAGATGAACCCGAACAAAGACACCCAGCTGTGCATGTCCCTGTCAGGGCGCCCAGGCAATTTCGGTCTGCGTTTTCATAACCATTTGTATGAGCAGTTGGGGCTGAACTTTTACTACAAGGCGTTCAGTAGCCAGGACCTGACCGGTGCCGTCGGCGGCATCCGCGCACTGGGAATTCGTGGCTGTGGCGTGTCGATGCCGTTCAAGGAAGCCTGCATTGCGCTGGTCGACGAACTGGACGCGTCGGCAGCGGCGATCCAGTCGATCAATACCATCGTCAACACCAGCGGCCACCTCAAGGCTTACAACACCGATTACATTGCCATTGAGCAGTTGCTGAAAACCCACGCAGTGCCCAAAGAATCGACTTTCGCCCTGCGCGGCAGCGGCGGCATGGCCAAAGCGGTGGCCAGCGCTTTGCGCGATGGTGGTTATAAAAACGGTTTGATCGTCGCCCGTAACGAGCGGGCAGGGCGTGCCATGGCGCAATCGCTGGGTTATCGCTGGCAGGCTGAGCTGGGCGATGAGCGCCCGCAGATGCTGATCAACGTGACGCCGGTGGGTATGGACGGTGGGCCGGAGGCTGGGCAACTGGCGTTTGCGCCTGAGGTTATTGCAGCAGCTGATACGGTTTTTGATGTGGTGGCGATTCCGTCGGAGACGCCGTTGATCGTGCGCGCTCGGGCCGAAGGTAAAAAGGTGATTACCGGGCTGGAGGTCATTGCGATTCAGGCGCTGGAGCAGTTTGTCTTGTACACCGGCGTGCGCCCGAATGAAGCTCAGTTTGCGGCGGCGGTGGCGTTCGCCCGGAGCTGATCAGCGAATTGTGTAAGAGCCTTACCGGCCCCATCGCGAGCAGGCTCACTCCTACAGTTGGAATGCGTTCACCCTGTAGGAGTGAGCCTGCTCGCGATGGCCTCACAACGGATTTAGATCAGAACCTTGCCTATACTGCCTCCCCAGCAAGCACAGACTTGCCCACCACAAAAACCGTGACCGAGGCCCCCATGCACCCGCCCATCCTCAACCTGCATCAGGTCGAACTCGAACCCCTGCCCGCAGCCTTGGCACCCGAAGGCGAAACCGCCGGGCGTTATCAGCAGCGCATGGCCCGCGTCGGTCAGCAATTGGGTTCGCAGAAGCTTGGTTATCGGCTGTACGCGTTGCCACCGGGCATGCGCGGCAGTCCGTTTCACAGCCATCGGGTCAACGAAGAAATGTTCTACGTGGTGGCCGGGGAGGGCGAGGTGCGTCTTGGCGCCGAGCGTTTTCCGATTCGCGAAGGCGATGTGATCGCCTGTCCGCCGGGTGGCCCGGAGAAGGCGCATCAGATCATCAACACCAGCTCGGGCGAATTGCGTTATCTGGCGGTGAGCACCCAGCAGCAGCCGGAAATCTGCGAATACCCGGATTCGAACAAATATGCGGTGATGGATAACTTCAACGTCGATGCCGAGGGCATTGCCTCAGGTTTTGTGGCGGTGGCGCGGCAGACGGATGGTGTGGATTACTGGGATGGGGAGTAAAACCTAGATCCCTTGTAGGAGTGAGCCTGCTCGCGATAGCGGTGTGTCAGTCACATCATATTTGACTGACACACCGCTATCGCGAGCAGGCTCACTCCTGCATTGGTTCTGTGTGGTTATTCTAGGCGGGCCAGGCGTTCTTCCAGTGCGGCGATCCGCGCCTCGAGCTCTTCGATGCGCTCGACTGACACGCCACTGCTTGCGCCGCGATCCGACGGATTCTGCCGCGCCGCCATGATCGCTTCGATGTCCGCCGGGTCCCCCAGCGCATGGGTGTAGCGATCTTCACGCTGCCCGGCCTGACGCGGAATCAGCACCGCCAGCCCGCGCGCAATCAGGCGTTCAAGCTGATGCACCACCTGTTCGGCATCTTCGAAATCATGCATGCGGCCGCTGCGGGTCAGCAGTTCGTTGACGGTTTGCGGACCACGCAGAAACATCAATCCACTCAAAATCACCTGGGCCGGCACCAGCTCCAGCGCCTTGTCGACCTTGTGCTCCCAGCGGTCGGCGCGACTGCCCATGACAAGCTTGGCGAAACCGCGGCCTTCGAGGGCGCGCAGGCTCTGGCCAACCTGGCCCTGAGTCAGGTTCATCACCGGTTCGCGGCTGGTTTTCTGATTGCACGCGGTGACCAAAGCGTTGAGTGTCAGCGGATAAGTTTCCGGGCTGGTCGCCTGTTTCTCGATCAACGAGCCGAGGATGCGGATTTCCGTGGCATTGAGCCGAGGCTCGTCGAAGGTGGATTCTGGTTCTGTGGTCATCGCGCGTTCCCTCTGCAGTCGAAGGCGCCTAGCCTAATCCTTGCCAAACAAAAGGCAAGCCGTGTGGTCATCAAGCATGGCTATAATCGCCTCCTTGTTCCACCCAGCCACCACACGAGACTGCCATGACCATTTCCCTATACGCCGCATCCGTCCCGGTTTTTCAACAAATGCTCAACGCTTTGAGCGATGTGTTGAAAAAGGCTGAAGCCCACGCCACCGAGAAAAACATCGACCCGAACGCCTTCCTGCAAGCGCGTCTGTTCCCGGACATGTTCCCGCTGACCCGTCAGGTACAGATCGCTGTGGACTTCGCCAAAGGCGTTTCCTCGCGTCTGGCTGAAGTCGAAGTGCCGAAGTACGACGATACCGAAACCACCTTCGCCGAGCTGCAAGCCTTGATCACCAAGGTGCTGGCCTACATCGGCGAGATCAAGCCAGAGCAGATCGATGGCAAGGAAGGCATCGAAATCGTCACCCGTCCGGGTACACCGAAAGAGAAGCGCTTCAGTGGCCAGTCGTACTTGCTGACTTATGGCTTGCCGCAGTTCTTCTTCCACGTCACCACTACTTATGCGCTGCTGCGTCATAACGGGGTTGAAGTGGGCAAGCGTGATTACATGGGCGCGTTCTAAACCGCCAGAAGCCCCTCATCGGAGCGCCGCCCGCCTAGCCCTCTCCCGGAGGGAGAGGGGACTGACCGAGTTGTTTGTTCGAGATACGCCGACCTGATCTATCGAGTCGAACTCAGGTTTTGAACAGCACACAAATCAGCTCCCTTTCCCCCTCGCCCCCCTGGGGGGAGAGGGTTGGGGTGAGGGGGAAAAGATCTCAGCCACAAAAAAGCCCGCAAGGTTCACACCATGGCGGGCTTTTTATTGCAGCGATTTTTACGCAGTGCGTTGGGCTTTCGCCTCTTCACCCAGGCACGCCGCAGCGGTAAACAACACGTCAGTCGACGAGTTCAGCGCCGTCTCCGCCGAATCCTGCAACACGCCAATAATGAAACCGACCGCCACCACCTGCATGGCAATCTCACTCGGAATGCCAAACAAGCTGCATGCCAACGGAATCAACAGCAATGAACCACCGGCCACACCCGAAGCGCCACACGCACAAATCGCCGCGACAACGCTGAGCAGAATCGCCGTCGGAATGTCCACGGCAATGCCCAGCGTATGCACCGCAGCGAGGGTCAGCACGGTAATGGTGATCGCCGCGCCGGCCATGTTGATGGTCGCGCCCAGCGGGATCGACACCGAATAGGTGTCTTCGTGCAGGCCCAGACGCTTGCTCAATTCCAGGTTGACCGGAATGTTCGCCGCCGAGCTGCGGGTGAAGAATGCAGTGATACCGCTTTCACGCAGGCACTTGAGGGTCAACGGATACGGATTGCGACGCAGCTTCCAGAACACGATCAGCGGGTTCATCACCAGCGCCACGAACAGCATGCAACCGAGCAGGACGGCCAGCAGATGCGCGTAACCGATCAGTGCGCCAAAACCTGAGGTGGCCAGTGTCGAAGCGACCAGACCGAAAATGCCCAGCGGTGCAAAGCGAATCACCACACGCACGATCAAGGTCACACCGTTGGACAGATCACCCAGCACTTCGCGGGTAGTGTCACCGGCATGGCGAATCGCGACGCCCATGCCGATCGCCCAGGCCAGAATGCCGATGAAGTTGGCTTCGATCAGCGCCTTCACCGGATTATCGACCACACTCAGCAGCAAACTTTGCAAGACCTCACCAATGCCGCCCGGCGCAGTGACCGCAACGTTCTCGGTGGCGAGCACCAAGTGCGACGGGAACGCCATGCTGGCGATGACGGCTACCACCGCTGCGGCGAAGGTGCCCAGCAGATAGAGGAACAGAATCGGGCGGATGTGGGTTTCCTGGCCGTGCTTGTGGTTGGCAATCGAGGCCATTACCAGCACGAACACCAGAATCGGCGCGACAGCTTTCAACGCCGACACGAACACTTTGCCGATGAACGCAGTGTCTTTTGCCACTTGCGGGGCAAACATCGCCAAGGCAATACCGGCGATCAGACCGATGAGGATCTGTGCGACCAGGCTCAGGTTCTTCAGACGTTGCAATAGAGAAGGGGATGAAGCAGTCATAGCGGCATCTCTGATTTTTTATAGGGTGCAGGGTTGCGTGATAGCGATGGCAAAACGGGGGCAGACCACCGCCACGCACCGAAAGTGTTGACGCGACATCAACGCCAGTAAACTGGTCGTTGAATAGGCTGTACGTTTTTCAGGGCGCGGACTTTATCACAGCGTAGGCCTTATCCTTCAGGCCTGTGACGATCTGCCACCGGATCAGGCAACAAAGTCGGCAGGTTTGGGCAAGTCAGCCCGGACACACTCTGTTAAGATTGCCCATCCTTATTTTCAAGTCATGCCAGCGGGCCTCCGGGTCAACGCTGGTGTCGTCGTTTTGCTGGAGTTGCGCATGCTGTTGCCCATTCTTCTGTTGTCTGCCGCCGGATTCACGGTGCTGACCACGGAATTCGTCATCGTCGGCCTGTTGCCGGCGATTGCCCGCGACCTTGAAGTCACCATCCCGCAGGCCGGGTTGCTGGTGACTCTATTCGCTTTTACCGTGGCCATGTTCGGGCCTTTCTTGACCGCCTATTTCGCTCGCTTCGAGCGGCGCAAGCTGTTTATCAGCATCCTGATCATGTTTGGCCTCGCCAATACCGTGGCCGCGCTGGCGCCGAACATCTGGGTGATGGCGATTGCCCGACTGATCCCGGCGCTCGGTCTGCCGGTGTTCTGGGCCTTGGCCAGTGAAACAGCGGTGGACATCGTCGGCCCGGATTTCGCCGGCCGCGCGATCGCCAAGATCGGCTTCGGCATTGTCTGCGCCACGGTGTTCGGTATTCCGGTAGGTACGTTGATCTCCGATGCGTTCGGCTGGCGCAGTGCCTTTGGCATTCTGGCAGTCATCGCGTTTGCCAAAGCCTTGCTGCTATTTGTTTACCTGCCGAAAACCAGCCTGCACCAGCATCAGGTCAGCTTCCGTTCGCAGTTCAAGATCTTGCGCAGCCCGTTGATGATCGGCCATATCGTCCTGTCGATTCTGGTGTTCAGCGGCATGTTTACCGCTTACACCTATCTGGCCGACATTCTTGAGCGCCTCGCCGGGTTCAACGGCACTGTCGTCGGTTGGTGCCTGATGGCCTTCGGCGCGGTCGGGCTGATTGGCAACTCGCTGGGCGGTCGTGCGGTGGACCGGCATCCGCTGGGGGCGTCGGTGTTGTTCTGTGCGTTCATGATTTCCGGCATGGTCTCGCTGGTGCCGAACATTCATTCGCCAGTGGGTCTGGCGGTGGCCATGGGTATCTGGGGTATCACTCAAGCCGCGTTGTTCCTGGTCAGCCATGTGCGTCTGATGAAAGCCGCGCCAGAAGCGCCGGCCTTTGCTGCTTCGCTGAACATCGCCGGGGCCAATCTGGGCATCGGTCTGGGCGCTATCGTCGGTGGCCGGGTCATCGACAGCGCAGGCCTGGGCTTCCTCGGCTTTGCCGCCGCAGGGTTCATTCTGCTGTCGGTATTCCTCGCCATGGTGCTGATGACGCTCAAGCCGCGCGAAATGTGCGCTGAGGCGTCATAACGCAGTAAACAGCTCGCGTCGGGCACCTTCGGTAATCGCAACGATACCGGGGTGCTTGACCTTGCGTTCCACCGAAATGGCATAGAACGACTCGGTCACTGCGTCGGTCTGGCCTATCAGTTCGACGCCGTACTGGCGCTTCACTTCATCGGCAATCACGCTCGGGCCGATAAAAATCCCGCTGCCGGATTGGCCAAACGCCTGCATCAAGGCACTGTCATCAAACTCGCCGACGATTTGCGGCTGGATCTGCTGCTCGGCAAACCAGCGCTGCAAGCGGCTGCGCACCACGGTTTCCGCGCCGGGAATCAACAGCGGAGCACCGTGCAGGCTGCGCGGGAAATCCTGACCGTATCTGCCGGCCAGTTCGGCGGTGGCAAAGAAACTGATCCCGCATTCACCGAGTTTCTGGCTGTAGCCCTTGATGTCCAGATGCGAAGGCATCGGGCTGTCGGAGATCACCAGGTCCAGGCGCTGGATGGCCAGATCGGCGAGCAAGCGTTCGAGTTTGTCTTCGCGGCAGGTGATGCGCAGCGGTTCATTCAGCTCCATGGTCGGTGCTATCAGGCGATAGACGATGGATTTTGGCACCACGTCTGCCACCCCTACACGGAACAGAATCTGCTGTTCGTTGGGCTGGGCGCGCAGCATCAATTCCAGTTCGCCGCCGAGTTGAAACATTTGCTCGGCGTAGGGCAGGGCTTGTCGCCCGGCTTCTGTGAGTTCCAGCTGTCGGCCAACCCGTCTGAATAACTCGATGCCATAAGTCTGTTCGAGCAGTGAAATCTGCCCGCTGATGGTCTGTGGCGTCAGGTTCAATTGCTCGCAGGCGCGCACGATGCTGCCGGTCTTGGCTACGACCCAAAAGTAATGCAGTTGTCGGTAATTGAGCATAACGTTCTACAGTTCGTGAAAACCGAAGTATAGCCGCTAAAAATACGAATTTTCCTGAAGTGTTCATCTCCCTAGAATGCCCAGCCATCGACGGCCGGTCTGTGAGCCTGTCTGTTCATTCGAAGGAAACTTTATGAAATACACCATCCCAGCATTGATGTTTACGTCTTTACTGCTTTTGGCCGGTTGCGATCAGGCCGAGAAAAGCGCCCAGCAATTGATGGGCAAGGCTGCCGAAAGCGCCAAGCAAGCGATCGACGACACCCATAAAGCCGCTGAACAAGCGCTGAGCGATGCCACCGGCGGCTTGATCGAGAAAAAAGAAACACCGGAAAAAGACGCGGAAAAATCCGAATCTTCCTCCAAGACCATCTAATTCGTCTTACACAGAGTCAGGACTGACCCATGGAATATCTGTTACAGCTCGCCGCCAGCCCCACCGCCTGGGTTGCTTTGGCCACATTGGTGGTGATGGAAATCGTGCTTGGCATCGATAACCTGATCTTTATCTCGATCCTGACCAACAAATTGCCCAAGCAGTACCAGCAGAAGGCGCGCCGCATCGGTATCGGCATGGCGTTGATCCTGCGTCTGGCGCTGTTGAGCACCATCGCGTTCATCGTGCAGTTGACCGCACCTGTGATCGAGATCCTTGGTCAGGCGTTCTCCTGGAAGGACATGATCCTGATTGCCGGTGGTCTGTTCCTGGTGTGGAAAGCCACGACCGAGATCCACCACAGCATGGACCCGGCGCCGGAAGATCCGAAGTCGGCGACTTCGACGGTTACTCTGGGTTTCGCTGCCGCTATTGGCCAGATCCTGATGCTCGACATGGTGTTCTCGATCGACAGCATCATTACTGCCGTCGGCATGACTGAACACTTACCGATCATGATCATCGCGGTGGTGGTGTCGGTGCTGGTGATGCTGTTTGCTGCTGAACCGCTGGCCAAGTTCATCAACGACAACCCGACGGTGGTGATGCTGGCCCTGGGCTTCCTGATCATGATCGGTATGACCTTGATCGCTGAAGGCTTCGGCGCCCATGTACCGAAAGGTTATGTGTATGCGGCGATGGCGTTCTCGGCAGCGATTGAAGTGCTGAACATGATGTCGCGTCGGGCCAGGCAGAAGAAGTTGGCTGAGCAGGCGTAATCGCCAATAAGCCAAAAAGGCCGCTTGAACTGAGTTCAGGCGGCCTTTTTTCATTTCAGGTTTTCTATACCCGGTAAGACCAGCCCCTCACCCCAGCCCTCTCCCGAGGGAGAGGGAGCCGATCTGAAGAGTGTTTTAGTCTTGAGTTCGGCTCGGTATTGCAGGTCTACGTAATTCGAGTATGCCACTCGGTCAGTCCCCTCTCCCTCTGGGAGAGGGTTAGGGTGAGGGGGCTTTTGCTTTTGCTGTTCAATTTTAGTGCGCGGTCGCGTGGCGAACCCGGTGCTTCTCGGCTTTCTCAACTGCAGCAGGCTGAACCGGATGGTGATGGTGACGCCGCGAAATCCGCAGCACCCCCCACAACATGGCAGCAGCCACGGCCAGCCAGCCGGCAATCAACATTACGATAGTCATGGTCAGGCTCATCAGTGCCTCCTCTTCGCCCTGCATCGGGCGCACACTTTTTCAATTTGCTCTGTTTCAGTGACAGTCTAGACAATGGGGTGTTTCAGGCTATTGACCAAAGGTCGGTGGTGACCAATCAGTTTGCTCTATGCAATCGGCGTGTCTGCCGCTTAAGGCTATACCGCAGCCTGGCGCGGCCCTATGATCGCAGGCGTTGCCGGAACACGATGACCGGCGTCTGAACAGAGAGTGACGATGGTGCAGGTATTTTCTCGAATTCGTGCGGCGCTGCTGGTGGCCGGATGCGCGGCCATGTTGGCCGGCTGTGCAGGCAGTGTCGCGCCTGAGGTCAAGCGTCTGCCGGAACGGGTCGAACTCAGTGGCACGTTCTATCGCGGCGAAGCCAATCAGAGCGGGCCGCAAGTGCTGGCCAGCCTGTTGTCGCAGCAGGGCATCGTGATTACCCCGGGTTTGCTGGAAAAGCCACTGCGCTTGCCGGGTGCCGAAGACAAACTGCAGGAGAATATCCAGAACCTTGCCCGTGAATACGGCATGGTGGTTTATCCGCTGGACAGCAACCTGCCCGCGCTGTTGATGCAAGTGGCGGCGGGTTACCCGGTGATGGTGCGCTTCAGCGAGGGCTCGGCATTCTGGGCGGAGCCGCGTTACGCGATCCTGTCCGGCTACGACCGCAATAAACAGAAGGTTTTGCTGCGTGCCGGCATGAATCGTCGCGAACTGATGAGTTTCAGTGCCTTTGAATCGGCGCTGGAAAAGTCCGGTGGCTGGGCGATTCTGATTCAAAAACCCTCGCAGATCCCGGCAGCCGTCGACCGTCAGCGCTGGCTCAAAGCGGCGGATGAACTGGCTCAGGCCGGTCAGGAAAACGAAGCAGCGCAGGCGCGCAAGGCATTGGCGGCACACTGAGTCTCCGTTCGTCATCTGCCGGGCACGACTGCGCCCGGCAAGCCTCTTACGCCTATAACCCGTTTTTCGGGTGAATCAGGAGGTGAGCATGGCAGATTCCCCATCGCCGAAAGGCCCGCATTCGACCGAGCATTCTTCGGGACATGATCTGGGCTTCGATCCGGATTCGCCGGATCTCGATGATCCGCAAGTCGATCCCGTCGGCCCGGCGAAAGCGCCGAAAGACGTGAAACCCGGCGAGGACGATAAGCAGCCGGCCAAGCCTTATGACCCATTAGCCAATCTGAAACCTTGATGTGAGGTGCGTATGAGTACCGATTCAAGCTTCGACGACCAGAAACCGGACAGCGTGCCTACCACCCCAGAGCCGGAGATTGATCCGGTACTGGACCCGGATAGCCCGCTGCGCGATCCGATGGCCCGGCCCAATATCATGACGCCCGAACCTGCACGGGATCGGAGTGCAGGCGATGGCATCCCCGATGACGACCAGATGCCGCTGCCCAATGACTGACATACAGATGAAAAAAAGCCCCGAAGATTCGGGGCTTTTCCTTGTGTGGCGGATTACTTGGACGCTTCAACTACGCCACTCTGGCGCGACTTGAGGTTTTTCTCGGCCTTGTATTGTTGCGCCACCGCAGGAACGTTGGCGCTGCGGCCGGTTTCAACCCAGCTGCGGATACGGCTGGCATCGGCAAAATGGGTGTATTTGCCAAAGGCGTCGAGAATCACCAGGGCGACCGGACGGTTACCCATCCTCGTCACCAGTACCAGGCAATGCCCGGCGGGGTTGGTGAAGCCAGTCTTGGTGATCTTGATGTCCCAGTCGGCTTTATTGACCAAGTGATCGGTATTGCGGAAACCCAAGGTGTAATTGGGTTTGCGGAACGACACGGTTTTTTCCTTGGTGGTGGTGAGCTCGCTGAGTAGCGGGTACTTGTGCGCGGCCACCAGCAACTTGCTCAGGTCGCGGGCGGTGGAAACGTTACGCTCCGACAAGCCTGTTGGCTCGACGAAGTGCGTACTGGTCATGCCCAGTGCCTTGGCCTTGGCGTTCATCGCCGCGATGAAGGCTGCATAGCCACCCGGATAGTGGTGCGCGAGGCTGGCGGCGGCGCGGTTTTCCGAGGACATCAGCGCAATCAGCAGCATCTCGCGGCGCGGCAGCTCACTCTTGAGTTTGACTCGGGAGAACACACCTCTCATTTCCGGTGTGTTGCTGATATCGACATTGATCCATTCGTCCATGTTTTGCCGGGCTTCAACCACTACCAGTCCAGTCATCAGCTTGCTCACCGAGGCGATCGGCACGATCACGTCAGGGTTGCTGGAATAAATGACTTTGTTGGTCTGCATATCCATGAGCAGGGCGCTGCCGGAGGCGATCTTCAGTGTCGAAGCGTCACGGGGGGCAGCGGTGGTTTCCGCAGCGTTGATCGTTGGCGTGATGAAAGTGCCTGTAAATGCAAAAAACAGGCTCAGAATCGAGAGACGAATTTTCACGCGGGCGAACTCATAAAGGTTGGATATTCCGTTAGTTTGTAACGGGTTATTTCTTCAAAGCGTCGCATTCTAGGAGTATGGCTGAAGATCTGTCGATGGTTGTTTGAAGGGCCTGAAAATCTCGTGAAAAGGCCTGTAAAAAGAGGGGTTTCCGGCGAACGGTTACAGTTTTTTCTCAGGCATGAAAAAACCCGCACAAGGCGGGTTTTTCTTATTGCTGAAAGTACCGGTCAGGCGTGCAGGGTTTCTGCCGCATACAGGGTGTTTTCCAGCAGGCAGGCACGAGTCATCGGGCCCACACCGCCCGGTACCGGAGTGATCCAGCCAGCGCGGGGCAGGGCGGTTTCGTAGACAACGTCACCGACCAGTTTGCCGTCGTCCTGACGGTTGATGCCGACGTCGATCACGATCGCGCCTTCCTTGATCCACTCGCCCTTGACCAGGCCCGGCTTGCCGGCGGCCACGACCACCAGATCGGCGCGACCGACGTGGCCGGCCAGATCTTTGGTGAAGCGGTGGGTCACAGTGACGGTGCAGCCGGCCAGTAGCAATTCCATCGCCATCGGACGACCGACGATGTTGGACGCGCCGACAACCACTGCGTCCATTCCATAGAGGTCAGCGCCAGTGCTTTCCAGCAGCGTCATGATGCCTTTAGGTGTGCACGGACGTAGCAGCGGAATGCGCTGGGCCAGGCGACCGACGTTATAAGGGTGGAAACCGTCGACGTCTTTGTCCGGGCGAATGCGCTCGAGCAGTTTCGAGGCGTCCAGGTGCTCGGGCAGCGGCAGTTGCAGCAGGATGCCGTCGATCGCAGGGTCGTCGTTGAGACGATCGATCAGATCGGTCAGCGCTTGTTGCGTGGTTTCAGAGGGCAGGTCGTACGCTTGAGAGAGGAAGCCGACCTCTTCACAGTCTTTACGCTTGTGCGAGACATAAACCTGAGAGGCAGGATCGCTGCCGACCAGGATCACCGCGAGGCCGGGAGTGCGCAGGCCTTGCTGGCGACGCTCGGCAACTCGTTGGGCGATCTGCTGGCGCAGGCTGGCGGCGATCGATTTGCCGTCGATTAGTTGTGCAGTCATTGCGCGTGATTAACCATCGAGAGGGGAAAAAATGAGAACGCATTCTCGCATGTCGCGCGGTGAGGGCAAAGGCGCTTGGTCAGCAAATTCCCCTAACCCCTTTAATTAAATGAATTTTTTTCAAAAAGGATTTGACGACCTTTGGAGCGCTCTATACTATTCGTCGCACTTGTCGGGCACAGCCTAGCACTGGTTAAGAAGGTGGAGCGGAATGTATGTTCTGCGACACTGGAAAGCACTTAGTTTGTAGTCCTTTAAGAGTACAGATTAACAAGGCGCCCGTAGCTCAGCTGGATAGAGCATCCGCCTTCTAAGCGGATGGTCGCAGGTTCGAGTCCTGCCGGGTGCGCCATTAGGCAGCTTTGGCACAAGTAACGCGATATGGTGGGCGTAGCTCAGTTGGTAGAGCACGGGATTGTGACTCCCGTTGTCGTGGGTTCGATCCCCATCGTCCACCCCATATTTCGAAAAAACGCCAGATTTAACGGTCTGGCGTTTTTGCTTCAAAGGCTTCATCTGCGGATGTGGTGGAATTGGTAGACACACTGGATTTAGGTTCCAGCGCCGCGAGGCGTAAGAGTTCGAGTCTCTTCATCCGCACCAATTAAAGCTTCATTCGGGTCTTCGGGCTGGTGAGGTTTCAACAAAGAAGTTAATTGGCTTTTTTGTTACGCAATATGGTGGGCGTAGCTCAGTTGGTAGAGCACGGGATTGTGACTCCCGTTGTCGTGGGTTCGATCCCCATCGTCCACCCCATATTTCGAAAGGCGCCAGATTTAACAGTCTGGCGCCTTTTTTGTTTTAGCGGTTTTGAAAACCGGCAATTGCTGGTTTCGGGACGCAAGAGCAGGGCGCTTCGTCGTATTTATGTTGCTCGATGATGCCGCGCTGCTCGCCGGGCTTGCTTGCAAGGCCGGCCGTCAGGGAGTGATTGGCAGTCTCTTCTATATATAGAAGCGGTTGGCGCAGAGCCCTGGCGTGATTGGTTGTATTCGCCTGTGGGATGCGCTGCATTGGTGTAGCGGTCCCGATAAAATGCCTGCTGTTTTTTTACCCGTTTTCAGTAGGGTGACTTCTTGAGTTTGACCCACTAGAATGCATGCCCTTGATTCTGGGGTCGGAAACGGCCGGCTAACGTCTGTGCAACGAGGAATATCCATGCAAGTTTCTGTTGAAAATACTACTGCTCTTGAGCGCCGCATGAGCGTCACTGTGCCGGCTGAGCGCATCGAGAGCCAGGTCAACAAGCGTCTGCAGCAGACTGCCCAAAAGGCCAAGATTGCTGGCTTCCGTCCAGGCAAAGTGCCAATGAGTGAAATCAAGCGCCGTTTCGGTGCCGATGCGCGTCAGGAAGCTGTAGGCGACGTGATCCAGTCCTCCTTCTACGAAGCTGTGGTTGAGCAGAAGCTCAACCCTGCCGGTTCGCCTTCGATCGAGCCAAAGTCGCTCGAAGCTGGCAAGGATCTGGAATACGTTGCAGTGTTCGAAGTGTTCCCTGAGTTCACCGTTGCCGGTTTCGAAGGCATCACCGTTGAGCGCCTGAGCGCTGACGTGGCTGACGCTGACCTGGACAAAATGCTCGACATCCTGCGCAAGCAGAACACCCGTTTTGAAGTGGCCGATCGCGCTGCCCAGAACGAAGACCAACTGAACATCGATTTCGTTGGCAAGGTTGACGGCGAAGTGTTCGCTGGCGGTTCCGCCAAGGGTACTCAGCTGGTGCTGGGTTCCGGCCGCATGATTCCTGGCTTCGAAGAAGGCCTGGTTGGCGCTAAAGCCGGCGAAGAGCGCGTTCTGAACCTGACCTTCCCAGAGGACTATCAGAACCTGGACCTGGCTGGCAAAACCGCCGAGTTCACCGTGACTGTCAACACTGTCTCCGAGCCTAAGCTGCCAGAGCTGAACGAAGAGTTCTTCGCTCAGTTCGGTATCAAGGAAAGCGGCATCGACGGTTTCCGCACCGAAGTTCGCAAGAACATGGAGCGTGAACTGCGTCAGGCGATCAAATCCAAGGTCAAGAATCAGGTAATGGACGGTCTGCTGGCCACCAACCCGATCGAAGTGCCGAAGGCTCTGCTGTCCAACGAAGTTGACCGTCTGCGCGTGCAGGCCGTTCAGCAGTTCGGTGGCAACATCAAGCCTGATCAACTGCCGGCCGAGCTGTTCGAAGAACAAGCCAAGCGCCGTGTAGTGCTGGGCCTGATCGTTGCTGAAGTGGTCAAGCAATTCGACCTGAAGCCTGACGAAGCTCGCGTTCGCGAAATGATTCAGGAAATGGCTTCGGCTTATCAAGAGCCTGAGCAGGTTGTGTCCTGGTACTACAAGAACGACCAGCAACTGAACGAAGTCCGTTCGGTTGTGCTGGAAGAACAAGTTGTGGATACTGTTCTGCAGAAAGCTAGCGTGACCGACAAATCGGTCTCTTACGAAGAAGCGGTCAAGCCGGTAGAAGCTCCAAAAGCCGACTGATTGATTTTGCGTTAAGAAGCACACACATAAGCCAGCCTTCGAGCTGGCTTATGCGTATTCAAGACATAACTATTTGGGAGTGACTGCAGAGCATGTTCCGTAATTCGTATATTCAGCAGAACTCAGATATCCAGGCCGCAGGCGGCCTGGTTCCGATGGTTGTCGAGCAGTCCGCTCGTGGCGAACGCGCCTACGACATCTATTCGCGCCTTCTCAAGGAGCGAGTGATCTTTCTGGTTGGTCCGGTAGAGGACTACATGGCCAACCTGATCTGTGCGCAACTGCTGTTCCTTGAAGCGGAAAACCCGGACAAGGACATCCATCTCTATATCAACTCCCCGGGCGGTTCGGTGACGGCTGGCATGTCGATCTACGACACCATGCAGTTCATCAAACCCAACGTGTCGACCACCTGTATCGGTCAGGCGTGCAGCATGGGCGCGTTCCTGCTGACCGCAGGCGCGCCAGGCAAGCGTTTCTGCCTGCCGAACTCGCGAGTGATGATTCACCAGCCACTGGGCGGTTTCCAGGGTCAGGCATCGGATATCGAAATCCATGCCAAGGAAATCCTCTTCATTCGTGAGCGCCTGAACACACTGATGGCCAAGCACAGCGGTCGCACTCTGGAAGAAATCGAGCGCGATACCAACCGCGACAACTTCATGAGTGCAGAAGCTGCGAAGGAATATGGTCTGATCGATGAAGTGATCAACCAGCGTCCAGCTTAAAAATAAGCAGCTCAAAATAGGCTTGGTCGGCTGGTCTGATCAGCGGCGGGCTTGAAAAAGCCCGCAATAGCCTTCATCTTGTGTTGCAAGCCTATTGGATTTGGATCGAACGAATGACTGACACCCGCAACGGCGAGGACAACGGCAAGCTGCTCTATTGCTCCTTCTGTGGCAAAAGCCAGCATGAAGTGCGCAAATTGATTGCCGGCCCCTCGGTCTTTATCTGCGACGAGTGCGTCGACCTGTGCAATGACATCATCCGCGAGGAGGTGCAGGAAGCCCAGGCCGAAAGCAGCGCGCATAAATTGCCTTCGCCTAAAGAAATCAGCGGCATCCTTGATCAATACGTCATTGGTCAGGAGCGTGCAAAAAAGGTTCTGGCCGTAGCGGTGTATAACCACTACAAGCGTCTGAACCAGCGTGACAAAAAGGCTGACGACGTCGAACTCGGCAAGAGCAACATCCTGCTGATCGGCCCGACCGGCTCGGGTAAAACCCTGCTGGCCGAAACGCTGGCCCGCTTGCTGAACGTTCCGTTCACCATTGCCGACGCAACCACCCTCACCGAGGCGGGTTACGTGGGTGAAGATGTCGAGAACATCATTCAGAAGCTGTTGCAGAAATGCGACTACGACGTAGAGAAGGCCCAGATGGGCATTGTCTACATCGATGAAATCGACAAGATTTCCCGCAAGTCCGACAACCCGTCGATCACTCGGGACGTTTCCGGTGAAGGCGTGCAGCAGGCCTTGCTGAAACTGATCGAAGGCACGGTCGCTTCCGTACCGCCGCAAGGTGGTCGCAAGCACCCGCAGCAGGAATTCCTGCAGGTAGACACCCGTAACATCCTGTTCATCTGTGGTGGTGCGTTCTCTGGTCTGGAAAAGGTTATTCAAAACCGTTCCACCAAAGGCGGCATCGGTTTCAACGCAGAAGTGCGCAGCAAGGAAGAAGGCAAGAAAGTCGGTGAATCCCTGCGTGAAGTCGAGCCTGACGATCTGGTCAAGTTCGGTCTGATCCCGGAATTCGTTGGTCGTCTGCCGGTCCTCGCGACGCTGGACGAGCTCGATGAAGCTGCGCTGATGCAGATTCTCACCGAGCCGAAAAATGCTCTGACCAAACAGTATGCCAAGCTGTTCGAGATGGAAGGCGTGGATCTGGAATTCCGTTCCGACGCGCTGAAATCGGTCGCCAAGCGTGCCCTGGAACGTAAAACCGGTGCTCGTGGCCTGCGCTCGATTCTTGAAGGTGTACTGCTCGACACGATGTATGAAATCCCCTCGCAGTCCGAGGTGAGCAAAGTCGTGATCGATGAAAGCGTGATCGAAGGCAAGTCCAAGCCACTGTATATCTACGAGAACAGTGAGCCGGCCGCCAAGGCAGCGCCGGACGCGTAAGCGTCCTCTCTGCCGCAACAAAGAAGGGGCCTTCGGGCCTCTTTTTTTTTATGTCATTTTTTACATCCGCTTTGCGCTTGTTTTTTTTCAAGGCAGCCCCCATCTTGGTTTCAAGCTCAATTCCATCTGATTACGGCCATATGGCCGCCGTAGAGGCGAAATCATGAAGACAACCATCGAATTGCCTCTCCTGCCATTGCGTGATGTCGTGGTTTATCCGCACATGGTTATCCCGCTGTTCGTGGGGCGCGAGAAATCCATCGAAGCCCTCGAGGCAGCGATGACGGGTGACAAGCAGATTCTGCTGCTGGCCCAGAGAAACCCGGCTGACGATGATCCCGGGGAAGACGCTCTCTATCGCGTAGGTACCATCGCCACCGTCCTGCAGCTTCTGAAGCTGCCTGACGGCACTGTCAAGGTTCTGGTCGAGGGTGAGCAGCGTGGCACCGTCGAGCGCTTCAGCGAAGTCGACGGCCATTGCCGTGCGGAAGTTTCGCTGATCGAAGAAGTTGACGCCGCCGAGCGCGAGTCCGAAGTCTTCGTGCGCACTCTGCTGTCGCAGTTCGAACAATATGTGCAGTTGGGCAAGAAAGTTCCGGCTGAAGTCCTGTCGTCGCTCAACAGCATCGATGAGCCGGGTCGTCTGGTCGATACCATGGCTGCGCACATGGCGCTGAAAATCGAGCAGAAGCAGGAAATCCTCGAAATCATCGATTTGTCGGCCCGGGTCGAGCACGTTCTGGCGTTGCTGGATGCCGAGATCGATCTGCTGCAAGTCGAAAAACGCATTCGCGGCCGTGTCAAAAAGCAAATGGAGCGCAGCCAGCGCGAGTACTACCTGAATGAGCAGATGAAGGCCATTCAGAAAGAGCTGGGCGACGGCGATGAAGGTCACAACGAAATCGAAGAGCTGAAAAAGCGCATCGATGCAGCAGGCCTGCCGAAAGACGCGCTGACCAAGGCTACCGCCGAGCTGAACAAGCTCAAGCAAATGTCGCCGATGTCCGCCGAGGCCACCGTGGTGCGCTCCTATATCGACTGGCTGGTGCAAGTGCCGTGGAAGGCGCAAAGCAAGGTGCGCCTTGACCTGGCGCGAGCAGAAGACATTCTCGACGCCGATCACTACGGTCTCGAAGAGGTCAAGGAACGCATCCTTGAATACCTCGCCGTGCAAAAGCGCGTGAAGAAAATTCGTGGCCCGGTGTTGTGCCTGGTGGGTCCTCCTGGCGTGGGTAAAACCTCGCTGGCGGAGTCGATTGCCCACGCCACCAACCGCAAGTTCGTACGTATGGCCCTCGGTGGTGTGCGTGATGAAGCGGAAATTCGCGGTCACCGCCGGACTTACATCGGTTCGATGCCGGGAAGATTGATTCAAAAGATGACAAAGGTGGGGGTTCGCAACCCGCTGTTCCTGCTCGATGAAATCGACAAGATGGGCAGCGACATGCGTGGCGATCCGGCGTCGGCGTTGCTGGAAGTGCTCGATCCCGAGCAGAACCACAACTTCAACGATCATTATCTGGAAGTCGATTACGACCTCTCGGATGTGATGTTCCTGTGCACCTCGAACTCGATGAACATCCCGCCAGCACTGCTGGACCGGATGGAAGTCATTCGTCTGCCGGGCTACACCGAAGACGAAAAGATCAACATTGCCGTCAAATACCTCTCGCCAAAACAGATCACCGCCAACGGTCTGAAGAAGGGCGAGTTGGAATTCGACGCGGAAGCGATTCGCGACATCATCCGTTACTACACCCGTGAAGCCGGTGTGCGTGGCCTCGAGCGTCAGATCGCCAAGGTCTGCCGCAAGGCCGTGAAAGAGCATGCGCTGGAAAAACGCTTCTCGGTGAAAGTGACAGCTGATCTGTTGGAGCATTTCCTCGGTGTGCGCAAGTTCCGCTACGGCCTGGCCGAGCAGCAGGATCAGATCGGTCAGGTCACAGGGCTTGCCTGGACGCAGGTTGGCGGCGAATTGCTGACCATCGAAGCGGCTGTGGTGCCGGGTAAAGGTCAGTTGATCAAGACCGGTTCGCTGGGTGATGTAATGGTCGAATCGATCACTGCTGCCCTGACCGTGGTGCGCAGCCGCGCGAAGAGCCTGGGCATTCCCCTGGACTTCCACGAGAAGCGCGACACGCACATCCACATGCCGGAAGGGGCAACGCCGAAGGATGGTCCTAGCGCTGGTGTCGGCATGTGTACGGCACTGGTGTCGGCCCTGACCGGCATTCCGGTACGCGCCGATGTCGCCATGACCGGTGAAATCACCTTGCGTGGTCAAGTGCTGGCGATTGGTGGCCTGAAGGAAAAACTGCTCGCAGCTCACCGCGGCGGAATCAAGATTGTGATTATTCCTGAAGAGAACGTGCGTGATCTCAAGGAGATTCCGGACAACATCAAGCAGGATCTGCAGATTAAACCGGTTAAATGGATTGACGAGGTCCTGCAAATTGCGCTGCAATACGCGCCGGAGCCCTTGCCGGATGTGGCTCCGGAGATAGTTGCCAAGGATGAAAAACGTGAGTCTGATGCTAAGGAAAGAATTAGCACGCATTAGTATGCTTTTGCCTGGGTGGCTTCCTTGACAGCTTTTTAGAGCCCTTGTTATAAAGCGGCTCTTAAGTGTCTGTAGGCCATTCAGCACTCGTTTTTGCTTTCACCAAAAAACTTAGAATCATCTCAAAATAGATATAAGGGGACTTAGAGTGAACAAGTCGGAACTGATTGATGCTATCGCTGCATCCGCTGATATCCCGAAAGCTGCTGCTGGCCGTGCGCTGGACGCTGTAATCGAATCCGTCACTGGCGCTCTCAAGGCTGGCGACTCCGTTGTTCTGGTTGGTTTCGGTACTTTCTCCGTGACTGATCGTCCAGCTCGCGTTGGTCGTAACCCACAGACCGGCAAGACGCTGCAGATCGCTGCTGCTAAAAAACCAGGCTTCAAAGCCGGTAAAGCACTGAAAGAAGCGGTCAACTAAGTCGTTACAAGTTTTTACCCATCCGGGTCGGGGTCATCCCTGACTTGGCAGCGGAGCGGTAGAACAGGTCGCTGAAAGAGCTGCCTGTAACGCCGGGATCGAGGGTTCGAGCCCTGTCCGCTCCGCCAGTTACGAGAAGGCGCATCCTCGGATGCGCCTTTCTTCTATCCGGATTCTACCCACGCTCCACGGTTGCCTAATTTTGAAGTTCAACCGTTTCTGGGGGACGCATGCTGCAGAATATCAGGGACAATTCACAAGGCTGGATTGCCAAGACCATTATCGGGGTCATCGTTGCACTGATGGCGCTGACCGGTTTCGACGCCATTTTCCAGGCCACGACTCACAAGAATGAGGCGGCCAAGGTCAACGGTGAAGAAATCAGCCAGAACGAACTGAGCCAGGCCGTTGATATGCAACGCCGTCAGTTGATGCAACAACTGGGCAAGGACTTCGATGCTTCCTTGCTCGACGAAAAAATGCTCCGCGAATCGGCCCTCAAGGGTCTGATTGATCGCAAGCTGCTGCTGCAAGGCGCAGAACAGGCGAAATTCGCATTCTCCGAAGGCGCACTGGACCAAGTGATCCTGCAGACACCTGAATTCCAGGTCGACGGCAAGTTCAGTTCCGAGCGTTTCGACCAGGTGATCCGTCAACTGGGTTACAGCCGCATGCAGTTCCGCCAGATGCTGGCTCAGGAAATGCTGATCGGCCAACTGCGTGCCGGTGTAGCGGGCAGCGGTTTTGTGACTGACGCTGAAGTGCTGGCATTCGCCCGTCTGGAAAAACAGACACGCGATTTCGCCACCCTGAACATCAAGGCCGATCCGGCTGCGGTGAAGCTGACGGACGACGAGGTCAAGGCTTACTACGACGAACACGCGAAGGAATTCATGACCCCTGATCAAGTGGTCATCGATTACCTCGAGCTGAAGAAGTCGTCGTTCTTCGACCAGGTTGCCGTCAAGGACGAAGACCTGCAGGCGGCGTATCAGAAAGAAATCGCCAACCTGTCGGAACAGCGTCGTGCTGCGCATATCCTGATCGAAGTGAACGACAAGACCACCGAAGCTCAGGCCAAGGCGAAGATCGAAGAAGTCCAGGCACGTCTGGCCAAGGGCGAGAAATTCGAAGCGCTGGCCAAAGAGTTCTCGCAAGACCCGGGTTCGGCCAACAATGGCGGTGACCTCGGTTATGCAGGTCCTGGCGTTTACGATCCAGCCTTCGAAAAAGCCTTGTACTCGCTGAACAAGGATCAGGTTTCCGCGCCGGTTCGCACCGATTTCGGTTACCACCTGATCAAGCTGCTGGGGATAGAAGCACCTGAAGTGCCGACTCTGGCCAGCCTGAAAGACAAACTGACGCGCGAGCTGAAAGCGGCTCAGGTCGAGCAGCGTTTCGTCGAAGCGACCAAGCAATTGGAAGACTCCGCGTTCGAAGCGTCTGATCTGGCACAACCAGCGGCAGACCTGAAACTGACCGTGCACACCTCCAAGCCATTTGGCCGTGAAGGTGGCGAAGGTGTTGCAGCCAACCGCGCCGTGATCACTGCAGCATTCAGCCCCGAAGTGATTGATGAGGGTGCCAACAGCACCGCCATCGAACTGGATCCGGAAACCGTGATCGTGTTGCGCTCCAAGGAGCACCTGAAGCCTGCGCAACTGCCTCTGGAAAGCGTGAGCGCGGCCATCCGCACCCAGTTGACCAAAGAGCACGCCAGCGCTGCTGCCAAGACCAAGGCCGAGAAGCTGATCGCTGATCTGCGCGATGGCAAGGCGCCGCTGGACAAGGCCGTCGACGGTCAGAGCTGGAAAGCCACCGAAGCGGCCACCCGTGCGCAGGAAGGTGTTGATCCGGCCGTGTTGCAGGCGCTGTTCCGCATGCCGAAACCAGCGGCCAAGGACAAGCCGACGTTCAGCAGCGTGACGCTGCCGGATGGCAGTCTGATGATCGTACGCCTGAACGGCGTCAACGAAGCAGCGGCACCGAGCGATGAAGAGAAGGCTCAATACCGTCGCTTCCTCGCGTCCCGTGAAGGTCAGCAGGACTTCGCAGCGTACCGCAAGCAGTTGGAAGCTCAGGCTGAAATCAAGCGTTTCTGATGCCTGACTGAGCAGCAAGACAAAAAGCCCCGGCCGCAATGCCGGGGCTTTTTTGTGGTCGACTGGCAGCTAATGACGAGATCTTCATCGATCGACGATGCTGGCGACTTTTACCTGCCATTCATTGTCGATAGAGTTGTAACTGTTTTAAGACACTAATCCATACGCCGCAGGGCCGCGATCTGTTGCACAATACGCCCCGGACTGTTTTCCCTCAGGATGTTCAATGTTGATTTCCACTCCCATGCGTGTTTTCGGGCTGGCGCTGTTGTTGACCGCTGTTGCCGGCTGTTCGAAGGACAAGCCGATGTACGAGCATGAGAACTTCGATGACTCCGGTACATTTTCGCGCAATTATCCGGTGACTGATGCGGTCAGCTGCGAAGCAGCCCGTCGCGCGTTGCTCAGCCAGGGTTACATCATCACCAGCAGCGATCCGAAAATCGTCAGCGGCCACAAGAGTTTCCAGCAAACCGGCGATACCCATATGGAGATCAGCTTCAATGTGGTCTGCGCCGATGACGGCACCGCCGGGCACCATGCCACGATGTTCGCCAACGCCTTGCAGGATCGTTATGCGCTGAAGAAAACCAACAACTCCGCCAGCCTTGGTGTCGGCGTGTTGGGCTCGGTGTCGATGCCGATCGGTTCTTCGGACGATTCGATGGTCAAGGTCGCCAGCGAAACAGTGACGGCACAAAAGTTCTACGAGCGTTTCTTTACGCTGGTCGAACAGTTCATGCCGGCTGAAGCGAAGAAGGCGGCGCATATCGAAGAGAAGCCGAAGGCCGATCTGGGGATGCCAGAGCCTAAGCCTGCGCCGGCCGCGTTGACGCCGACGCCTGCCGCAACCCCTGCGCCTGCTGCCGAACCGGCGCCAGCACCCGCAGAAGCGGCGCCAGTGAGCTCGGAGCCTGTTGTGCCGCCAACGGAGTCTGCGCCGATCACCCCGGCGCCAACGGCCGAGCCTGCCCCGGCGACCGAAACCATTACGCCGCCGGCCAATCCGGATATTCCACCGCCAACCGAGCCGATTCCGGCGATGCCAGCGTCCGGCCAATAATCCAGTAATACCCTGTAGGAGTGAGCCTGCTCGCGATCGCGGTAGACCAGTCATTAACGATGTGACTGATCTTGCGCTATCGCGAGCAGGCTCACTCCTGCTTCGTTTGGAGCTGACTTAAAATTTAGTTACATTCCCCGGACAAAAGTCCCGCGATAAATTCCTGACCACCTGCTACGTTTTATTGATGAAGGCCGGGTTTCACTTTTCCTTCATACGGGCAGTTTATGCTCGAGGCACTGGGCATTTGCCCAGGCCCATTCAACAGAGCAGCAGGGGGATAACGCAATGGATGACTATCAAGAAGAGCTGCTCGAGTATCAGGCCTTTGAACTGGATCAACCCGAGCCGGCCGAAGACGCTACCGAGCTGTAAGCTACTGCTCGTAGTAGCTGTTTTACGCTGTTTGGCGATGACTGCGACGAAATTCGCCGGGCGTCTGCCCCGTCCAGCGCTTGAATGCCCGCTGGAAGGCTTCGGCTGAAGCAAAGCCAAGCAAGTAAGCGATTTCACCGAATGCCAGTTCGGTATCGCGGATGTACGTCATCGCCAGATCACGGCGAGTGTCGTTGAGGATCGCGCGAAACTGCGTGCCTTCTTCGGTCAGCTTGCGCCGTAATGTCCAGGTCGGCAGCTTCAGGCGTGCCGCCACTTCTTCCAGATCCGGTTCGCGACCGCCGTTGAGCAACGGCCCGAGCAATTGCGTGATGCGTTCGCGCAGGCTGCGGGTGCGCGTCAGTTGCTCCAGTTCCCGTTCACACAATTGCAGCAGATGCCGCCAGGTGCTTGGACAGTGTTCGGGGTTGCGTTGCGCAAGGCTGTGAAGGCTAAGACGCAGTTGATTGCGTTCGGCGCCGAACAGGATCGGACAATCACCCAGCGCAGCGTAGGCCTCGCGGTAAGCCGGCTCGGCGAATTCGATTTCGATGCGTTCGGCGCGCAGTACTTGGCGACTGACGCTGGACAACTGCTGCAGCCAACCGGCAATGATCGAGTCCACCACGAAGCGGTTGTAGGCGTTGTACGGGCTGATCGAATAGAAGCGCAGCCATGCGCCATTGGCATCTTCGTGAAAGCTCGATTGCCCGCGATAGTTGGAGCCGTAAAGTGGTTCGAAACGGATCAGGCAACGGGCGGCTTCGCGCACGGTCGGCGCTTGCGCGGCGGTGACACCGGCCAGTCCGGCCTGGCTCAAACGGCTCATTTGCCCCATCCGCAGCCCCAAAGCAGGGTCGTCGGTCAGCTGGATCGCCGCGTGGCCCAGGCGCATGTAACGCGGAATCGACAGGCGTGCTCCTGCTTCGGCCAGACGTGCGGCATCGAGGCCGTATTGCTCAAGCAGTGGCAGCGGATCGGCAGCATGACTGCGCACCGCGTCGGCGAGGCTGTGAACGAAACCCACCGATAAATCGCCAAGACGCATCGGCAGGGGTTTCATGAATTACAACCAGACATTCAACAAACGGGCACCACGGGCTTCGCTGTCGGCGAACTGCTGACCGTTGCTGCTGAGGAAGCTTTGTCCGGAACTCGACTTGTCCCAGAACTGCCCGCGCAGGAACACACTCACCCCAGCAATCGCGCGACTGCTCGGCGGTTGCGCGGTGAGTGTGAGGCGATGCCAGGCCTGACCTTCGCTGACTTCGCCGGGTTTGAGGCTGACCGAGCCCGGTCTGCTCGAACCTTTGTAGCCGCCCCACGGTTGGTTCCACACACCATGGCCCACCACGAACGCTGGCACCGCCACCAGTTGCGCAGCTTGCTCGTCGAGTTTGCGGTAATTGTCCGGATACCAACTGTCACTGCCGATGAGGATGCCCAAACGCCCGGCAGGGGTGTCGACGACGTTGATCGCGTGTTGATCTTCGCCCTCGATCACCTCGCGTTGATCGAAGATCGGGTGCATCTGCCGCTGCGGTTGCCCCAGTGGCACGCCATCGCGGCCAAACACCACGCTGCTGTTGAACAGTGCGCCGCTGCCGGGTTTGAGCTGACCATCGCGGATGATCGGCTCCGGCAAGACGATCGAACCGGCCACCAGCGTCACATGGAACTCCCTGGCCAGGCCACCGAACAGCGCCTGATAGTCCTTGGCCATGGCTTTTGATTTCATACGCAGGTGAGCGTCATCGAGACGGCTTTTGCCCTTGGCGCTGAGCCAGGCACGCGCGAATAACAGCGGGTTGCTCGCGGCCAGCCAGTTCATGGCTTCGGCGAGGGTCGGCGCCTGATACAGCTCGTCTTTCTCGCCGCTGATCATCAGCCAGGTTCCGATGTGTTCCGGCAACACCACCACGGTTTTCTCGTTCAACAAGCCTTGATCCTGAGCTTGCTGCAGATACGCCGCGAGTTTGCGGTGCAGGCGTTCGGGGCTTTGATAGTCGGTGGGGAACAGTTCGGGCTGGATGCCCAGCAGGTTGCCGCGGCCGGCGGGCGTGCCCTCATCGACCGCCAGTTTGATGCGCAGGTCCGACAGATAATGGCCCGCCGGCCGGTCTGCCGCCCACATGGCGTAGGAAGCAAGGACAGCCACAAGGGCCATGGAAAACGTCAGGTACAAAAGTTTGCGCATGAAATCCAACAACAACCGGGTACAGGGTGTGGCGACTAGGTTAGGGCCCATGGCGCCGGTTGCCAAGGGGCGCTGCGCATTTGGATCAATAAGTTGTCAGTTACGGTCATTGAGTGGCAGCAGTATGACTCTTAGTCTGTGCCACATGACTGACGGGGGACGCAGAGCTCCCGCACTTTTTCCGTGATCGCTCGTTGTGGAGTTACCGATGACCGCCGCTCATTACCCGCACCTGTTGGCCCCGCTGGACCTGGGATTCACCACACTGCGCAACCGTACGCTGATGGGCTCGATGCACACCGGCCTGGAAGAGAAGCCGGGCGGCTTCGAGCGCATGGCGGCGTACTTCGCCGAGCGTGCCCGTGGTGGTGTCGGCCTGATGGTCACCGGCGGGATCGGCCCGAACGACGAGGGCGGGGTGTATTCCGGCGCGGCCAAACTGACCACTGAAGAAGAGGCGCTCAAGCACCGTATCGTCACCCGCGCGGTGCACGACGCGGGCGGCAAGATCTGCATGCAGATTCTTCACGCCGGCCGTTATGCCTACAGCCCGAAACAGGTCGCACCGAGCGCAATTCAGGCACCGATCAACCCGTTCAAGCCCAAAGAGCTGGACGAGGAAGGCATCGAGAAGCAGATCAGCGATTTCGTTACGTGCTCGGTCTTGGCGCAAACCGCTGAGTACGACGGCGTCGAGATCATGGGGTCGGAAGGTTATTTCATTAACCAGTTCCTCGCCGCGCACACCAACCATCGCACCGACCGTTGGGGTGGCAGCTACGAAAACCGCATGCGCCTGCCGGTGGAAATCGTCCGCCGCGTACGCGAAGCGGTGGGGCCGAACTTCATCATCATTTTCCGTCTGTCGATGCTCGATCTGGTCGAGGGCGGCAGCACCTGGGATGAAATCGTCATCCTCGCCAAAGCCATCGAACAGGCCGGTGCGACCATCATCAATACCGGTATCGGCTGGCACGAGGCGCGCATTCCGACCATCGCCACCAAAGTGCCGCGTGCGGCGTTCAGCAAGGTCACGGCCAAGCTGCGCGGTTCGGTGAACATTCCGCTGATCACCACCAACCGCATCAATACCCCGGAAATCGCCGAGCAGATTCTTGCCGAAGGCGATGCCGACATGGTTTCGATGGCGCGGCCGTTTCTGGCCGACCCGGACTTCGTCAACAAAGCCGCTGAAGGTCGCGCGGACGAAATCAACACCTGCATCGGCTGCAACCAGGCGTGGCTCGACCACACCTTCGGCGGCAAGCTCACCAGTTGCCTGGTCAATCCGCGTGCCTGCCACGAGACCGAACTCAACTATCTGCCGGTGCAGCAGATCAAGAAGATCGCCGTGGTCGGTGCCGGCCCTGCGGGTTTGTCTGCTGCGACCGTGGCGGCCGAGCGTGGCCATCAGGTGACTCTGTTCGACTCGGCCAGCGAGATCGGCGGTCAGTTCAACATCGCCAAACGTGTGCCGGGCAAGGAAGAGTTTTTCGAAACCTTGCGTTACTTCAAGCGCGAGTTGCAGACGACGAATGTCGAGGTGTGTCTGAACACCCGCGTCGACGTGACGAAACTGGTTGAAGGCGGCTACGACGAAATCATCCTCGCCACCGGTATTGCGCCGCGTCTGCCGGCGATTCCCGGCGTCGAGCATGCCAAGGTGTTGAGCTACATCGATGTGATCCTTGAGCGTAAGCCGGTTGGCAAGCGCGTGGCGGTGATCGGCGCTGGCGGTATCGGTTTCGACGTGTCGGAATTCCTCGTCCATGAAGGCGTGGCCACCAGTCAGGACCGTGCCGCGTTCTGGAAAGAATGGGGCATCGATACGCAACTGGAAGCCCGTGGTGGTGTGGCCGGAATCAAAGCCGCTCCGCATGCGCCGGCGCGCGAAGTGTTCCTGTTGCAGCGCAAGAAAACCAAGGTCGGCGATGGCCTGGGCAAAACCACTGGCTGGATTCACCGCACCGGTTTGAAGAACAAGCAGGTGCAAATGCTCAATAGCGTTGAATACCTGAGCATTGACGACGAAGGTCTGCACATCCGCATCGGCGAAACCGGCGAGCCGCAAGTGCTGGCGGTGGACAACATCGTGATTTGTGCGGGGCAGGATCCGCTGCGTGAACTGCATGATGGTCTGGTCGAAGCCGGACAGAACGTGCACCTCATCGGCGGCGCCGATGTCGCCGCAGAGCTGGATGCCAAACGCGCGATCAATCAAGGCTCGCGCCTGGCCGCTGAACTGTAAATACCCTCTGTAGGAGCTGCTGCAGGCTGCGATCTTTTGATTCTGTTTTTTCAAGACAAGATCAAAAGATCGCAGCCTGCGGCAGCTCCTACTAGTATGTGTTTTTTTCAGATCGTGCTCTGCTCATGTTTCCCCATGCCCCCCTCGAACACCTTCATCTGGACTGGTTGAGCTCCGCCGGTATTGACGTGGCCATCCTGCGCCTCGACCAGATAGACCCGCTGATCAGTGGCAATAAATGGTTCAAGCTCGCTGAACACCTCAACGCTGCCGAGCGTGCGGGTGCTGAAGGCATCATCAGTCCAGGTGGCGCTCATTCCAATCACTTGCATGCCTTGGCGGCGGCGGGTAAGCGTCTGGGCTTTAAAACGGTCGGGCTGTTGCGCGGGCATGCGCAGGACACTCCGACGGTGCAGGACCTGCAAGCGTTCGGCATGCAATTGCATTGGTTGGGTTACGGCGGCTATCGGGCGCGACACGAGCCGGGGTTCTGGGAGCCTTGGCACGCACAGTATCCGCAGTTGTATGCGGTGCCCGAGGGCGGTGGGGGATTGGCCGGCGCGCTGGGTTGCGCTGCGATCAAACAGCAACTCGACGCGCAGTTGCACGCGCTCGGCTGGAGCGATTATCACGGCTGGTGGCTGGCCTGCGGCACCGGCACGACGCTGGCGGGGTTAGTGCTGGCCGAGGCGGGGGCGCATCCGGTGTTTGGCGCACTGGCGGTGCCGCAGGATCATGGCGTGGCGACGAATATCGAGTCGATCCTGCAAGCAGCAGGGAGGGCGAATGCGGGCTACGAGTTGATCGAAGCCAGCCGTGGCGGTTTTGCCAAGGTAGATCCGTCGTTGCTGAAGTTTATCGAGCAGAACGAGCAGGCCAGCGGCGTACCACTGGAACCGCTGTACACCGGCAAAGCATTGTTGGCGCTTAAGGAACAGGTCGAAGCGGGCAGGGTTGCCATGGGGACGCGGCTGATCTTCGTCCATACCGGCGGCCTGCAGGGCCGACGCGGGTTCTCTCTTTCTTCCTGACTGCACCTGACCTGGGGTGGGGGTGCACACCCACTCGGCACAATGGCAACTTCCAACAGTCAACCGCGCTTGGGCATCATCCGCAACAGCGTGTTATCGCCCACCACATAATGGTGATAGATCCCCGCCAGCGCATGCAGCCCGATCAGCCAGTAACCGATCGTGGCGATCAGCACGTGCCAATGCTCTATCTGCTTGGCGAAGTCTTTGTTTTCTGCGACCAGCAGCGGCAGATCAAAGCCATAAAACATCACCTGGTGCCCTTCAGCGCTGGTGATCAGCCAGCCGAGAATCGGCATGCTGATCATGAACAGGTACAGCGCCCAGTGCATCAGTCGCGCCAGTACGGTTTGCCATTGCGGTGAAGCCGGGAAGATCTTCGGCGCCGGACCGAGGCTACGTGCGAGCAGGCGAAACCACACCAGTACGAACACGGTCAGGCCAAGCATGTAATGCACTTCGCGGATCAGCGTGCGGCCGCCACTGCCCTTGGGAAAGAGGCCGCGCAATTCCATGCTGGCATAGACCAGCACCAACAACACCAGCATCAGCCAGTGCAGCAGCACCGACACAGTGCTGTAGCGCGATTCTGAACTTGTCCACGGCATACGGTGTTCCTCTCGGTTCAGGCTCCAGTGCGCCGTTTCTCCGACGGCATGCATTAACTGTAAACGTCCTTGAGCATTTTTGCCTGAATGCATCAGAAGTTTTTTTAGCTGCTCTTTTATGACGTGTTTAGTGTCTGTGGCAAGTTTGATCTGTTTCGATGTAACCGGTTGTTGTTTATGTTTTGAATCTGTAGAGCATTTGATTGAAATGGTCGGGGTGGTTAGTGTTGCGGGCAGTTGTTACTTTTGAGCCGGTTGGTTTAGAAGTGATTTCATTAATGACAGGATTTTGTATAAAAGGATTTATAGATGACTTTCAGTATTCTTCTGGATCGTAAACAGAGTAAGAACATTGTAAAAAAAGCGATGGCAAAACCACCGATATCGCGACCCAAACCTGTGCCCGGCAAACCGCCAGTGACGTCGCCCTCCAAACCCGTGGTCAAGCCGCCGGTAGTTCCGGTCAAGCCGCCAGTCAAGCCTGCCCCGGTCAAACCACCGGTCAAGCCTCCCGTGAAACCGCCGGTCAAACCTCCAGTCAAGCCAGTAGCGCCGGGCACCAAACCACCGGTCAAGCCAGTGACGCCAGGCACCAACCCACCGGTAAGCGTCCGTCCGCCAATGCCGTGGCCTACCTTCAACATCAACATTGATCCAGTGGCCCTGATCAATCTGGTGAACGCCCTCGGCAGTATTGGCAAGCCCGACGGGTCGACCACACTGATCGATGGTAGCGTCGTCAATGCTGAGCGCAACCAGATCACCCGACCGGACGGTATCATTCAGCATGCTGACGGCAGGGTAGAGCATCCGGACGGTCGTATTGTCTGGCCGGATGAGACAGTTGAATTTCCAGATGGTCGTATCGTCTGGGCTGACGGCAGCGAGCAATTGGCGGACGGTTCGATTCGTTATGCGGACGGATTGAAATATGACGCAGAAGGCAATCTTGTTGTTGAGTGAATGTTGTTGTTTGATTTTTAGGATGACTCGGGTTTAACAGCCTGGAATCCGATTGAGTATTTAAGTTGTTCAATAAAAAACCGCCAACTGTTTATCAGCTGGCGGTTTTTTTAGTCGGTCTTAATCGTTCTGCGGCATCTCACCCGCCGCCAGGCGTTTGTTGATGTCGGCAATCACTTGCGGCAAATCGCTGATGGTGTCGATCATGTAGTGTGGGCGCGAGCTTTCGAACAGCGCGTGGATACGCTTGCGTTCAGAGGCCAGTTCATCGCTGCCCAGCGCCCGGAAGCCCTGGTAATCGAGGCCCAGCGCGTTGCCCGAGCAGATCAGCGCGACCGTCCACATCCCGGCGCGACGACCTTCGAGGATGCCCGGCACGGTGTCGTCGATTTTCACGCACGCAGCGACATCGTCAATGCCCAGCGCTATCACGTTGGCCAACGCCTGAGCCGGCCATGGGCGGCCGTTCGGCACTTCGTCGGTGGCGACCACGTGGTCGGCGACGTAACCGTTGGTGGCGGCCAGTTCGACGACTTTATCCATGACCTGTTTCGGATAGCCGGAGCACGAACCGATCTTGATCCCTTGCTGGCGCAGCTTGGCGATGGTTTCCAGGGCGCCGGGAATCAGCGCCGAGTGCTCGGCGATTTTCTCGATCTGCAGTGGCATGAAACGCTTGTAGATTGCAGTGACATCATCATCGGTCGGCGAGCGGCCGAACACTTTGCGATAGCGCTCGGCGACTTGCGGCTGATCGCACAGGGTACGGATGTGATCCCACTTGCCCATGCCCATCGGCCCGCGAGCTTCTTCGATGGAGACTTGCACGTCGAATTCGGCGAAGGCTTCGACAAAAATCTGCGTGGGGGCGAACGAACCGAAATCGACCACGGTGCCAGCCCAGTCGAGGATCGCGGCTTGCAGTTTGCTTGGATTGACGTAGTTCATGGCAATTAAATTCCTGATTTGAAATGCAGTTCAAACTGTAGGAGTGAGCCTGCTCGCGATAGCGGTTGATCATTCAACATCTTCGTCGACTGACACGGCCTCATCGCGAGCAGGCTCACTCCTACAGGGGATTTGTGTGGGTTTTAGATATCGAGGACTTCCATTTCGCGCAGCACTTCACCAACAGCCGCGACGGCCTGGCGCATTTCGTCCGGGCTGACGTGACCGATACAGCCGACACGGAACGTTTCAACCTGAGTGAGCTTGCCCGGATAAAGGATGTAGCCCTTGGCCTTGACCCGTTCGTAGAAGTCCTTGAACTGATAACGCGGATCTTGCGGAGCATGGAACGTGGCGATGATGGGCGCCTGAATCGCCGCTGGCAGAAAGCTGCGCAAGCCAAGCTTGGCCATCTCTTCCATCAATGCCTGGCAGTTGGCGGCATAGCGTGCATGCCGCGCCGGCAGGCCACCTTCTTCGTTGTACTGCAACAACGCTTCGTGCAGCGCCGCGACCACATGGGTCGGCGGGGTGAAGCGCCATTGACCGGTTTTCGTCATGTAAGCGTGCTGGTCGAACAGGTCCATCGCCAGCGAATGCGAATTGCCGGCAGCCGCAGCCAGCGATTCTTTGCGGGCGAAGACAAAACCCATCCCCGGCACGCCTTCCAGACATTTGCCGGACGCGGCGATCAATGCATCGAACGGGACTTTCTGCGCATCCACCGGCAACGCGCCGAAGGAGCTCATGGCATCGATGATCAGGCGTTTGCCGTGTTGCTCAACGACTTCGGCGATTCCCGCCAAAGGGTTAAGAATCCCGGTGCTGGTTTCGCAGTGGATCAACGCGACGTGAGTGATGTCGCCGTCGGCACGCAGCAGGCGGTCGACGTCGGCGGCGGTGGTCGGTTCGTCTTCAGCGGTTTCGAAGGTGCTGAACGAACGGCCGAGTACTTCGCAGATCTTCGCCAGACGCTTGCCGTAGGCACCGTTGATCAGCACCAGAACTTTACCGTCGCGCGGCACCAAGGTGCCGATGGCGGCTTCGACGGCGAAGGTGCCGCTGCCCTGCAACGGCACGCAGTGGTGAGTCGCGGCGCCGTTGAGGATTGCCAGCAGTTGCTCGCAGAGGCTGGCAGTCAGTTGGTTGAAGCGGTCATCCCATGACCCCCAGTCGACCATCATCGCCTGGCGGGTGCGGGCCGAAGTGGTCAACGGGCCGGGAGTGAGCAGGATGGGTTCGGCGATACTCATTCGTGTGTCCTCGGATTGCGCTGGGGGATGAAGCTACGGGGCATACGTTGCAATTCGCCGTTGCATCAATCAAATTGTTTGTCGTTATGCCAGCCATCAGTGAGAGTTATTCATGAACTTGTTTCAGCTGCGCGCTTTCGACGCCGTCGCCCGTGAAGGCAGCTTCACCCGCGCTGCGGCGCGGTTGTTCATCAGTCAGCCGGCGGTCACCGGGCACATCAAGGCGCTGGAGGAGCACTACCAGATCACTCTGTTGCGACGGACTGCACGACGGGTGGAACTGACCGAGGAGGGCACCAAACTCGCGGCGATCACTCGGGCAATGTTCGGCCTCGCGGAAGAAGCGCAGGTGCTGCTCGAGGCCAATCGACAATTGCTCACCGGACGCCTGGAAGTGGCGGCGGACGGCCCGCACATGGTCATGCCGATGCTCGCCAGTCTGCGCGCGCGGTATCCGGGGATCACGGTGAATCTGCGCTTGGGCAATGCCCAGGAAACCTTGGCGGCGTTGTTGTCCGAGCATGCGGACGTGGCGGTGCTGACCGAAGTCGAGCCGCGCAAGGGTCTGCATTTACAGGGGTTGAGCGAGTCGCAGATTTGCGCACTGGTGCCGGCGGGGCATCCGTGGGCGGTGCGTGCCGGTGAAGTGAAACTCAAGGAACTGGATCAGGTGATCATGGTGCTGCGCGAGCCGAGTTCGATCACCCGGCGCACGTTTGATGAGGCGTGTGCGCAGGCGTCGATCCATCCGCGTGTGTTGCTGGAGCTCGATAGCCGCGAAGCCGTAACCGAAGCGGTGGCCGCCGAGCTGGGCGTTGGCGTGGTGTCATCGGTGGAGGTCAGCCACGACCCGCGAGTGGTGGCAATTCCGATTGCGGGGGAAGGGCTGGTGAACCGGCACATGATTGGCTGCATGGAGCGACGCCGGGATTTACGATTGATTCAGGCATTTTTTGCATTGGCGCCGCAATGACCAATAGCGGAGTCGCTGGCAGAACTGCCGTATTTTTTCGCGAAACTTCAATTTTCCGGTAGGTCGCCTGTTTGAGCGGCATTCCTTGCAACTGAATCAAAGCGGCTTCGGGATCATCCAGCGGCAGTGTCTGGAGAGCATTTACATCCACATTCCACCACTCGCTGGCGAGTAGCTTTTCGATGGTGTCCGGGTCATGCCGATACTTGATGATTTTCGCCGGAGTGCCGGCAACGATCGCGTAGGGCGGCACATCCTGAGTGACCAGCGCGCGGGTCGCGATAATGGCGCCGGTACCAATCTGTACACCTTCAAGGATCATCGCGCTGTGGCCAATCCAGACGTCGTGGCCAATCGTGACATCAGCCACTACCGGGTCGAACGTCAATGCCGTTCCGGTGTACTGAAAGGGATGTGAGCTGAGCCAGTCGGTTGGATGAGAACTCTTCTGCTGGCCAATAAAACACCGCGTGCTGATTGAACAAAACCTGCCAATCGAGGAAACAGCAGACAGTACGCAATCACTTCTGATGTAAGTGTGCGCACCGATGGCGAGTTGTTTCGACTCGATCACCACATGGCCAATGCTGACGTGTTCTTCAAGAATCAGCCTCGAACGCTTGTGCAACGAAAAAATGCCGCCGGCGACTTTGCAGTCATGCTGGCGAATCCATTTTTTCCAGAAGTGATCTCGAACCGAATCTATTATTTTCATCGCGATGGGTACTGGATTCCGGCATCGAACAGTGTGAGGTTCGATGCGTCACGGTCAATGATGTTGTGAAATTTCTTGTCACATGTGAAGAAGCGCAATTGTAGCTGACGTTGTCGAACTGGATACATTCGTTTCACGACGAAAAAGACCACGTCCTACGGATGGCGTCGCAGGCTCGGTGCTATTGCAGGCTCTCGCGAACCATCTCCAGAAACGTCGCCACCACACGCCGCGAGCTTTGTTCACGCAAGCACACCAGGGTTTCGGTCAAACGCCGGGTGCAGTCGATAATGGGCAGGGCGCACACCCGCGAATCCGCACCAAATTCCGCCGCCGACACCACCCCTACGCCAATCCCCACCACCACCGCCTCGCGCGCGGCTTCGCGGCCTTCAACCTGAATCGCCGGACGAATGCGAAACCCTGCGCGAGCCATTTCTTCTTCCAGGGTCTGCCGTGTCACCGAGCCGTGCTCACGCAACACCAACGGCGTGTCATCGAGGTCCGCAAGGCAGATCGATTCGCGCTCGGCCCATGGGTGATTGCGCGACACGAACGCCACCATCGGATCGTTACGCAGTGGCACACACATCAAGCGCTCATCACTGACATCACGCCCCAGCAGTGCCAGATCCGCCTGATAGTTGAATAGCCGGAACAGCGATTCATCGGTGTTGCCCGTCTCGATCTTTACGCTGATACCCGGATAGCGCTCGCAGAACCGCGCGATCTGCGGCAACACATGCACCGGTGCATCCACCGCCAGAATCAGGCTGCCGGTCTGCAAGGCCTGGGATTCCTGCAACAATTCTTGCGCTTCAGCTTCAATCACAAACAGGCGCTGGGTGATCGCCAGCAAGCGCTCGCCCAAGTCGGTCAGGCGCACGGAACGTTTATTGCGGTGAAACAGCAAAACGCCAAAACGCTCTTCGAGTTTGCGCACTTGGTCGGATATCGCCGGTTGCGTGAGAAAAAGGCGCTCGGCGGCGCGGGTGAAGCTTCCATGCACGGCCACCGCATGGAAGGCTTTGAGCTGGGCGTGGGAGACCGACATGATTGCTCCAATAACAAGCTGAGCTTATGTGTGAAATACGATAAATCGATTTTATTTATTAAACAGTAATTGCTTTGATCCGCTCACGCCATCGCTGACTGTCCGGACGGGCAGCAGGGATGGCGATGAGCCTGTGCGTGCAACAGCAGGACTCATCTGACCGGTATCGCCATAGGGACGGGCTGATATCGCAGTGCTCAACAATAAAAACACAGGCGTTTTTCTTAACGATTCTGCCGGCACACTCACACCCTGAGGTCAGAACCACCATGAACAAGCACATCGGCACCATTGCGCGTTGGCGCGTGCAGATTTTCGCTGTCACCTGGCTCGCGTACGCCGCTTTCTACTTCACCCGCAAAGCTTTCTCGGTGGCCAAACTCGGCATTGCCGAAGACCCCACCTTCATGCTCGACAAAATGGCCATGGCCAACCTTGATGCTATCTATCTGGCGGCTTACGCCGTCGGCCAGTTCACCTGGGGCATGCTCGCCGACCGCTTTGGCCCAAGGGTGGTGGTACTCGGCGGTTTGCTGATTTCCGCCGCTGCCGCGCTGGTGATGGGAAGTTTCGCCACGCTGCCGATCTTCGCCACCTGCATGTTGATTCAAGGTTTGGCGCAATCAACGGGATGGTCGGGGTTGTGTAAAAACCTTGGCAGTTTCTTCCCTGCGCAACAGCGCGGGCGGGTGCTCGGGTTATGGAGTTCCTGCTATGCCTTTGGTGGTCTGGTGGCGTCACCGTTTGCCGGTTGGTGGGCATACACGCTCGTTGGCAGTTGGCACGCGGCGTTTATTTCCAGTGCCGCCGTGGTCGCCGTGGTCGCGGTGTTGTTCTTTATCTTCCAACGCAATAAACCGGAAGACGTCGGCTTGCCGGCAGTCGAGCCGGAGCCCGAACTCACGGCTGAAGAAACCGCAGCCAACAGCAAACTCAGTGTCTGGGAACCGTTGAAGGAAATCCTGCGCAACCGCACGGTACTGGTTCTGGGCCTGGCGTATTTCATGTTGAAACCGGCGCGTTACGCGATTCTGTTGTGGGGGCCGGTGATCGTTTTCGAACAGATGCCCAGCGTCGGCAAGGTCGGCGCGGCAATCATTCCGACCTCGTTCGAACTGGCCGGTTTGCTCGGGCCGATCATGATCGGTCTGGCCTCGGACAAACTGTTCGGCGCCCGCCGCATGCCCGCGTGCGTGATCAGTCTGCTCTTGCTCACCGTGACGCTGGCGCTGTTCATGGCGGCGTTGCAGTCCGGTAGCGTGATAATCGTGGTGGCGCTGTTGTTTGTCATGGGCCTGACCCTGTACGGCCCGGATTCGATGATCAGCGGTGCGGCTGCCATCGACTTCGGCAAGGCCAAGGCTGGCGCCACGGCGGCAGGCTTCGTTAACGGCTGCGGCTCGGTCGGCGCGGTGCTTGGCGGTTTGCTTCCCGGATACTTCGATACGGTCACGGTGTTCATTGTCTTCGCCGGTTGCGCCTTGTTCTCGGCACTGGTGCTGATTCCACACTGGAACAGTCGCCCGGTCGGCGTGATGGAACCGCGCGCATCCATTCCCAATTGCCCGTTGACGATCAAACCCCTGCGTTCCTGAAACCCCTTGCCTCGCGGCCTGCTGCGGCGCTCGCGGCAGGCTGTGTCGTGGCCAATTGACTGGAGAAAACCCATGAGACCGTTTTGGCTGGAGCAGGCCTTGCAGACCGATACTTCTGAAATCTGTGCGCCGCTGCAAGGCGAAGTGCGCACTGACGTGTGCATCGTCGGCGGCGGTTACACCGGTTTGTGGACGGCGATCATGCTCAAACAGCAGAACCCCGAAATCGATGTGCTACTGATCGAAGCGGACATCTGCGGCGCTGGCGCCAGTGGGCGCAACGGTGGCTGCGCGTTGTCGTGGTCGGCCAAGTATTTCACTCTCGAGCGCTTGTTCGGCGTCGAGGAGGCAGTACGTCTGGTCAAGGAATCGGAGCGCAGCATCCACGCCATCGGCGAGTTTTGCGAGCAGTACGACGTGGATGCCGATTACCGGCTCGACGGCACGTTGTACACCGCGACCAATCGCGCGCAGGTCGGCTCGACCGACGCGGTGATCGCCGCGCTGGAGCGTAACGGCATCAACTCGTTCAGCCAGCGTCCAGTGGCCGATGTCCAGCGCATGGCTGGCTCCGGCAAACATCTGGAGGGCTGGTTTTCGCCGGCAGCGGCGAGTGTGCAACCCGGCAAACTGGTGCGCGGTTTGCGCCGGGTGGCGTTGCAACTGGGCGTGAAAATCCACGAAAACACGGCGATGACCGGGCTGGAGGAGGGCCGTCCGGCGCGTATCCAGACAGCGAACGGCAATGTGATCGCCGACCGTGTAGTGCTGGCGATGAACGCCTGGATGGCCCGCGCTTTCCCGCAGTTCGAACGCAGTGTGGCAATCGTTTCCAGCGACATGCTGATCACCGAACCGCGCCCGGAACTGCTTCAGGAAATCGGCTTGACCAGTGGCGTCACCGTGCTCGATTCACGGATTTTCGTCCACTACTACCACAACACCCCGGACGGCCGGATCATGCTCGGCAAGGGCGGCAACACGTTCGCTTATGGCGGGCGGATGCTGCCGGTATTCGATCAGCCGTCGCCCTATGCGGGGCTGCTCCAGCGCAGTCTTGCCGATTTTTTCCCGGCGTTTGCCGAGGTCAAAGTCGACGCGACCTGGAACGGTCCCTCGGATCGCTCGGTGACCGGCCTGCCGTTTTTCGGGCAGATGAGCAGCAGCGGCAATGTGTTTTACGGTTTCGGCTATTCCGGTAGCGGCGTCGGTCCGTGTCACATGGGCGGGCAGATTCTCGCGTCGCTGGTGCAGGGCCTGGATAACCCGTGGACGCGCTCGCCGCTGGTCAATGGCCCGCTGGGCTACTTCCCGCCGGAACCGATTCGTTACTTCGGTTCGCTGATGGTGCGCAACGCCATCCGGCGCAAGGAGCGCGCTGAAGACCACGGTCGCCGACCACGGCATCTGGACGTGCGCCTGGCAAAATTCGCCGCGGCGGCGGGTAAGGCGGACAAAGCCTGAAAACCCACCACCCTGTGTAGGAGCTGCCGCAGGCTGCGATCTTTTGATCTGGTTTTTTAACAAACAAGATCAAAAGATCGCAGCCTGCGGCAGCTCCTGCACTGGTGGGTCAGTTGCGGTAGAGGAGCCAGTCGAGTAGCTGGGGGCAGGCTTGAGTGGGCGGTATTTGTTGCTGCGGCAGTTCGCCTTGCGTGCCCAGGCAGAGGATCGGTCGATCCGGATCGCTGTCGAGAAAACTCACCCATACCTCACTGCCGGCACAGGGCAGTTCATGGGCTGCGATCCGCCCATTGGCGTTGGTCAGGGCAATCGGCAGCCATATTCCATCGTCTGCCTGCACAGTTGAGCCTGGCCACAGGTTGACGTTGATTCGGCCTTGGTCATCGAGGGTGGCTGGCTGCCCGGGCGTGCCGAGTACGCGCGCCTGGTGATAGCCGGGGATCATCGGTCGCGGCTGCTTGAGTGCCGGGCGAAATTCCGTCGACCAGGGCAGGGCAACGAAATCGTTGTGGTAACGGTAAACGCTGGGTGTCGGATCGAGAATCGACGGTTGTTGCCCCTGATGGTGCATTTCGGTGATCAACCATTGTTCGTTGAAACTGTTGATCGGATGCTCCGCGACCTGAATCAATTGACCACTGAGCAAATCCGCGCAATTGCTACGGCCATGGATCGAGCGATATTGACAGCGCTGACGCTGCAGATGGCGACGACTGCGTTGTTCGGCATAGCGATGCTGCTTTGACAGCGCCGTTGTCGGGCCGATGACAGTCTGGTTGGCGGCATCCTCGCTGACGTGTCGGTGTCCGCGATCGCGTACATGGCGTAGCGGCGCAACCGGCACCGCGTCATGGCGCTGGAACAACGTGGCGATACACGGCGAGGGCGCATCGTCATCGAGACTGAACGGCAGGAGCGTGGTGTCTTGGGGCAAACTCAGGCTGTCATCGGCGAACACCACGACATGCCCGTTCAGGTCATGCTCGAAGTGGTAATGAATGCCTTCTTCCTCGCACAGTCGTTGCAGCAATGCCAGGTCGCTTTCCTCATATTGGATACAGAACTCGCGATTGGGGTATTGGTCAACGATCATCTCCATTCGGTAACTGTCGATCGGCAGCGCGTTTTCCTCAAGTAACCGTTGGAGAATCTGCGGCACGCTCAAGTTTACGAATACGCGGCGCCTGTGCGCTGGAGCGAGCTGTTGCAGAGAGGGTACCAGCAGCAGTCGATAGCCGACTCTATGGGCGCCGCGATGTTCGCAACTGGCGCTTTCGATGCGGCCGTGAATCCCGTGATGGTCACTCAGATGCAGAAATGCCGGCTGCTGCAACAGCGTGGCTGGGGCCATGGCCTGGCCGAGGCCGATCAGTTCAATGTCGAAGCGGTAGGGGTGATTGAGCGCTTCCTCACCGCGAAAACGCAACACCGGCATTTGCAACCCACTGTCGGTCAGGGTCAGCGTGAAGGGACTTTCCATGTCATTGAGCATTCGCACAGGCTCTGTCTGGCAATATGGCCCCAGAGGGTACGAAACCGCAGCGCTGAATGGTTATGTCAAAGCGGCTTTTCAGAATCGGCCTACACGTTCTGGTGAAAATGTCGATTCAGCATTACGATTTTTTTGGTCGATTGCCGACTTTAGGCCGTATAAACTTGGCGCCACGCGTCGGCCAATAGATGTCTCGGCGCCACAGATCAAGAGAGTGAGTAATGGGCGCACAGTGGAAGGTTAAACACAAAGAAGCGGCAGCCAACGCCAGGGGCAAAATCTTCGGCAAGCTGGTGAAAGAAATCACCATTGCTGCGCGCAACGGTGCCGATACTGCCACCAACGCACACCTGCGTCTGGTGGTCGAACAGGCCAAGAAAGCCTCGATGCCGAAAGAAACCCTCGATCGCGCGATCAAGAAAGGCGCAGGCCTGCTGGGTGAAGCGGTGCAATACCATCGCGTGACCTACGAAGGTTTCGCCCCGCATCAGGTGCCGCTGATCGTCGAGTGCGTGACTGACAACGTCAACCGTACCGTAGCGGAAATCCGCGTCGCGTTCCGCAAGGGCCAATTGGGCGCTTCCGGCTCCGTGGCCTGGGACTTCAACCACGTCGGCATGATCGAAGCCTCGCCGGACACCCCGGACGCCGATCCGGAAATGGCTGCCATCGAAGCCGGAGCCCAGGATTTTGAAGCGGGTGAAGACGGCGCGACGCTGTTCCTGACCGACCCGACTGACCTTGACGCGGTGCAGAAATCCCTGCCGGAGCAAGGTTTCACGGTATTGTCGGCCAAGCTTGGTTATCAGCCGAAGAACCCGGTCAGCGGCCTGAGCGACGAGCAGATGGCTGAGGTTGAAGCGTTCCTCGAAGGCCTCGACAACCATGATGACGTGCAGGACATGTTTGTTGGCCTGGCGGGCTGATCGACTGCGTCAGTGATGGCCACATCGCGAGCAGGCGAAGGCCTACAGGCCAGAGGTGAACACATCATTCGTGATCACCACCGTCCACTGTAGGCGTGAGCCTGCTCGCGATTGACCGCGCAGCGGTCACAGATTCTCAAGCTGCCGTATGACCTCAGCAAACCCCGGCCGCGCCAGCACATCCGCCTGACAGCAACGTCGCTCCAGCTCTTCAAGCACCGTACGCAGTTGATCACTCAACCCCGAGTCGATGCGCGCCAGCAACTCACCCAACAGAATCCCGAACGCACGTACTTCGATACGTTGCAGCGCGCGCGTTTGCGCCGTGTCGGCAATGGCATGGAACGACGCCCCGCCAAAATCCCCGAGCAGGCAATCGCCGCACTCGTTCAACAAAATGTTGTGCCCATAGAGATCGCCGTGGGTGATCCCTTGCTGATGCAGATGCTCCGCTGCCGAGGCGATGCCTCTGGCAATGTTCAGCGCCACCTCGACACTGAACCGGCAATCCTCGGCGTAAACATCCCGCGAGCAGGATGCCAGGCTTGGCAGGTCGGCGAGGTTACGGAAGGACGGATCGATCAGTTGCATCACCAATCCCTGCTGGCCGTCGGGATGGCCACTGATGCGCCCCTCGATGCGGATCAGATTGGGATGCAGGCCCGCGGTGATACAGGCGTTCATTTCGTGCAGCGGCGAACCGTCGCTGGTCATTTCACCTTTGTACAATTTCACCGCCACCGACGTCACTGAGCCATCGTCGCGTTGCCAGCTCGCCCGGGAAATCACTCCCGAGGCACCTTCACCCAACCGTTGCTCCAGACGCAGCGCCGACCAGGCAATCTGCGGCGTCGCTTCCAGCGCGGCGGCGTCTGCCTCGGTTTCCAGCGGGTTACCGGCGTACGCTAGCCAGGTCAGGCTCGGCAGCGCGAGCAGCCACTGCGGCAGTTCGGTCAGGTGGTTGGCGGAAATGCGCAGCAACTCAAGCCGATGGCAGTTGCTCAACGAAGGCGGCAGCGCTTGCAGGCGGTTGCCGGACAGCATGAGCTTTTGCAGGGCCGGGCGCTCACCGAGTTCCCTCGGCAGGCTTTCGATGCAGTTGTCGGTCAGGATCAGCCAGCGCAAGTGCGGCGGCAGAGCTTCGCCGGGTACGTTGACGATGCGATTGGCTCTGAAGCCGACCATCGTCAGCGCCGCGCATTGGCCGAGACAGGCCGGCAGTTCAGTGAACGGGTTGTCTGAGCAGAACAGCACGCGCATCCGGGTCAAACGGTGCAAGTCATCCGGCAGGCTACTCAGGGCATTACCGCTGAGGTTGAGGATTTCCAGAGTGTCGGCCAGCTCGAAAATCTCGACCGGGAACTCGGTCAGTCCGCAGGACAGGTCCAGCCGCGTGATGCCCGACAACTCGCCGGCGCGCAATTGAGCAAGGGTGTGCATGTTGGTGTTCGCTAATGATCAGTGGAGCAACGCGGGGGCGCTGAGGATGGGCGACATGATAACGGCAAAGCGGGTTCCGGGCTTGAGCGCAATGCTGCAAGCTCGCTCCCACAGGGTCGGTGTGGTCAGTCGTCGTTGTGCATCTCTTGCAACTGCCCCAACCGGCTGCGCGTGCGCGCCAGGTCAATGGCGTGGCCGTCGAGGCTTTCGTGCAAGGGCAGGCGACCCAGCAACGTCAGATGCTTGTCCTGGTCGTACAACACGTCGATCAGGTTGATGAAGCGTTGTTGCGCGGCGATCGGGCATTCTCCCAGCTCCGGTAGATCATCAATGATCCAGCGGTCGAAACGTCGACACAGCTCCAGATAATCCATGACCGCCGTCGGCTGTTCACACAGTTCGTTGAAGGTAAAACCGACACTTCGCTCTTTACACCAGCGAGCCCGAATCTGCCGGGTGCCGACGGTTAGCGCAACGCCCGGCGCATCCGCAGGCGGCAGCTCCAGAGCGGCGCGTTGCGCTGGCGTGGCTGGCCACACGTAATGCCCCTGAGTGAATATCTGCTGCGCAGAGTGACGCGTGTGACTGCGGTAATCGTGCGCCCCGCCGACTTCCATCACCTGCATGTGCGTATTGATCAGCTCGATCACCGGTTTGAAGCGGGCGTGATAGAGCGGATTGGGCAGCAGGCCGTCAGGCGCATAGTTGGAGGTCACCAGCAGCAGAATCTGCCGCTTGAACAATGCCTTGAACAGCCGGGTGATGAGCATGGCGTCGCCGATGTCATGCACATGAAACTCGTCGAAACACAGCACCCGACAATCCTCCAGCAATTCGTCCAGCGTCACTTCGAGGGCATCGTCCTGCTCGCGATGGCTGAACATGCCCTGATGCAATTGCGCGAAAAACTGATGGAAATGCAGACGCCTTTTCTGGGTGATCGGCAAGGCCTGAAAGAAACCATCGAGCAACCAGCTCTTGCCGCGTCCGACGGCGCCGAACAGATAAAGACTTGGTGCGGTTCGGCCGCTTGCGCCAAACAACAGGCTGGCTTGCTGCGCCATGCACTCGATGACGCGCTGCTGGCTATGACTGAGGGTGTAACCCTGACCGCTGGCCTTGTGCCGGAAGTAGTCGCGGATCGACTGGGCACTGGCGTCATGCCCGGCACTGGCCGGCAAACCCTTGCCCAACCAACGGCGCAATGCCGGCCAGCGCTGGATCAGTCGCGATCGTTTCGGCAGGTGGGCAGGCACTGGGGGCGTCTCCGTGTTCGTCAAGACCGGCTTCCGGGAGCGTGGCGACGTAGTGTAACCAGACGCCGACCTGGCCAGCCACCGCGACGATTCCAGAGTGGGCGGTTATTGGACAGAATCCTACGGCACGTACAGCTATTTTTAGCGACTTGGCCTGACCGATTGCCAACCTTTCGAAACATATCCCGGATGATCACTGGATCCAATCGACTGGCGGAATCGTCGACCGTTGCTAACCTCAATCACAGAAACGACGTCGCAAGCGATCACTGACAAGGAACGGCGCAGTGAATGTACATGTGGTCATGGGGCTGCTGGGGGCACTCGTTGCACCTGTTCATGCGGCAGATCTTCAGGTCGAAGTGCGCGTCGATGTGCAGCGCGGCTGCCAGTTGATCGGCCAACAGCGTGGCGCCGGCATTGAGCAACTGGGTGTGCTCGACTTCGGCAGCACCGCACGCCTCGATGACCCCGCCGGGCCGTTGGCTGCCGCGTTGACCAATCAGCGCCTGCCACGGCTGGAGTGCAACCCCGACACGCCTTACCAGATGCGCGTCGATGGCGGCTTGCATGGCGGTGTCGGTGAGGTCCGCTACATGGCCGGTTCGACCGGCAGCAAACCTATTCCGTATCGCTTGTATCAGGACGCGGCGCGCCGGGTACCGCTGGTGGTGGATGTGCCAGTCAGCGGGCGGGTGCCGGACAGTGGCACGGTAGAGCTGCCGCTGTATGCGCGCATCGAGCGCTTGGCTGAGGTGCCGCGAGTCAGCCGTTATTCGGATCTGGTCAAGGTGACGGTCACCTGGTGATCACGGTTTCAAGGCACCCGGCGGACGCGGGTGTGCAAGGAAGGCGTTCCATGATGAACGCGGTGAATGAGTCAGCGTAAAGGAGCAGGGACGGGCGCAATGACAGGCAAACACTGGATGGTGGTAGCGGCAGGTATGCTGGCTATGCTCGCAGGCAACGCGCAAGCGGCAGGCAGCGGGCAGATCAATGCGCGGCTGATCCTGATTGCCGGCTGTGAAGGCACCAACACCAGCACACCCGCCCGCCCGGGCCGCGATTTCGGCACCCTCGCTTTCGGCCTTCAGGGCCCGACCCGGAACGCACCGATCAAGGCCAGTCTCGGCAGTGACAGCAGCGGCAAACTCAACGTCGCCTGCAATCCTTCGGTCACTGGTTTCACCGTCACCATTGACGGCGGCGCCCACGGTGACGGCAACACCCGGCGCCTGAGCAACGGCCGCCAGACTCTTCCCTATCAGCTGTTCGTCGATCCCTCCGGCGCCCGGAGCTACAGCATCGGCCAGCAACACAATTTCGCTGTCACCAGCGCTGCGCAGATACCCATTCCGGTATTCGGCTCGGTGGTGGCGAATACCCGCGCGGTATCGGCAGGTGTCTATACCGACACGCTGACGGTGACGCTCGACTGGTAACCCCGTAGAGGACGGACACCATGCGTATGTTTGCATCAAGGATAGGTTTGTCGTTGCTTGGCCTGGCGCTGGTTTCCAGTGCCAACGCCGCCACCACGGTCACCGGCCAGATCACCTCCAGCCTGATTCTGATCAGCAGTTGTCAGGTCAACGGTGCTGGCGGTTCCACCGGGCTGAACTTCGGTGCGTTGAACTTCGGCACCGCCAACAGCCTGTTCACCACGGCCACCGGGCAAGTGTTGGGTGGCGGTGGCGGGGCACTGTCGATTCTCTGTTCCAGCGGCACCACGCCGACGGTCAAGGTGCGCGCCGGTTCCCATGACGGCATGTCACCGGGCGGCACACGAGCGTTGTACGACGGGGTGGCCAATTACGTGCCGTACGACTTGTACACCGATGCCGGGCACTCGCAACTGCTGGCGATCGACGGGACGATCAATCTCGCCGCCAGCACCGGTGTTGCGCAGACGGTGAACATCTACGGTCAGGCGGTGGGCAAGGCCGGTTTGCCGGCGGGGACTTACACCGACACTGTCGCTGTTGAACTGACGTTCTGATGCCATGCGCCGCCATGGCTGTGCCGCTCTGCTCCTGCTCTGTGCCGGCAGTGCGCCGCTGCCGCTGACCGCAGCGACGAGCCAGAGCTTTCAGGTCAGTGCCACGGTCACTGCCGGGTGTCTGGTGGTGGGCGGGGTGTCGAACTATGGCGGGCTGAATTTCGGTTCGCGTTCGGCACTGGCTACCGGCACCGTGCAGGTCGCGCTGACCGGCGGGGTGCAATTGCAATGCACGCCGGGCGTAACGCTGAACATGAGCGTTGATGGCGGCCAGTACAACAGCAGCGGACGGCACATGCAGGTCAACAGCGGCAGCGCGCGGGTGGCGTATGCACTGTTTCGCGATGCGGCGTACAGCCAGAGCCTGGGCATTGGCCAGAGTGTGGCGGTGGCTTACAGCGATGCGAACAACATCAGCCTGCCGATTTACGGTCAGGTGCAATTGCCGGGCAATCAGCCTGGGGGGACGTACAGCGACGTGTTGCAGGTGCAACTGTCGTGGTAAGGCGAAGTTGAATGGCCGACAAGGAGCAGGTTTATGGGGTCAGTTACGTCACGGCATTCGCTCGTGTGTTGCGCGATGTGCGCGGTGGTCATGTTCGGGGCAAGCACCGCACACGCTGCCAGTTCGGTGCTGATCTGGCCGATTGATCCGGTGCTGGAGGCTGATCAACAGGCCAGTGCGCTGTGGCTGGAAAACCGCGGCAGCGAAACCGCCAATCTGCAGATCCGCGTATTCGGCTGGAGCCAGAGTGGTTTCGCCGAGCAATACCAGAACCAGCGCGACGTGATCGGCAGCCCACCGGTGGCGAAAATCGAACCGGGGCAGAAACAATTGGTGCGCCTGACCCGCACCAAGGAAGTGCCGCCGGGGCAGGAACTGGCCTACCGGATCATCATCGATGAAATTCCTTCCGCACAACCCGCGACCGCTGACGGAGGCAAAACCGCCGCAGCGATCCGCTTCCAGATGCGTTATTCGGTGCCGCTGTTTGCCTATGGCGCCGGGTTGTGGAGCAAAGAGGACAGCACCCGTGCGCGTGATCCCAAAGGGGTCGGCCTGCCGCAGTTGAGCTGGCGCACGGTAGCCGTGGACGGCAAGCCTTATGTGGAAGTGCGCAATCAGGGCGCGGTGCATGCGCGGTTGACCGACGTGGCTATAAAGCAGGCCGGGCAGAGCAAACCGTTGGCCGAAGGGCTGCTCGGTTACGTGCTGCCGGGTGCGGTGATGCGCTGGCCGGCACCGACACCGCTGACCAATGATTCGGCGTTGCAGGTACGAGTAAATGGCGCGGCACAGGTGCAGAGCATCACGCCCGCCAAGTGAGTGAGTCGTAGCGCGGGCATCTGGCGTCGACGAAAGCGGTATCAGGAGGATTCAGTCCATTGACGGACGTAAAACGCGTATGAACCCAGGACGGGTTCGCCGTATTCAGCGTCCGTTGTGGCTCATCACCGGCGCGTGTTGCCTGATGTTCATTCAACCATCCGGGGCCGGCGATCTGCCGCCGCCACCGAGCGGCATGGAGGCCGTCAGTGATGCTCAGTTGTTTCTGGAACTGGTGGTCAACCAGATGAATACCGGACGCGTGGTAGCGGTGCAGCAGCGCGACGGGCGCTTGTTTTTGCCGGCGACGGCGTTACGCGAAACCGGCATGAAGTTGCCCGACAGCCTCGGCGCCGAGGTCGATCTCGACAGTCTGGCGGGGCTGCACAGTGACTACGACAGCGTCGGTCAGCGCCTGCTGCTGGACGTGCCGCCGGACTGGCTGCCAGAACAGTTCATCGGCAATCGGCAGAGCTATCCGCGGACGCCGGCGCTGAGCAGTTTCGGCGCGCTGTTCAACTATGACCTGTACCTCAATGACACCGACGATGCCGGCACTTATCTGGCAGCGTGGAACGAAGTGCGGCTGTTCGACAGCTGGGGCACGCTGTCCAACACCGGGCAATACCGGCGAACCTTGTCCGGTGATTCGCTCAACACGCTGGACAACGGCTATCTGCGCTACGACACCACTTGGCGATACTCCGATGACGAGCGAATGCTCACCTACGAGGCGGGTGACGTGATCAGCGGTGCGCTGCCGTGGAGCAGTTCGGTGCGGTTGGGTGGCGTGCAGTTTTCTCGGGACTTTGCGGTACGCCCGGATCTGGTGACCTATCCGTTGCCGCAATTTGCCGGTGAAGCGGCGGTGCCATCCTCGGTGGATCTGTTCATCAATGGCTACAAATCCAGCAGCGCAGATTTGCAGCCAGGACCTTACACGCTGACCAATATTCCGTTCATCAACGGTGCTGGCGAAGCCGTCGTAGTGACCACTGATGCGCTCGGTCGACAGGTCTCGACCACGGTGCCGTTCTATGTCACCAGCACCTTGCTGCAAAAAGGCTTGAGCGATTTTTCCGTGGCTGCCGGTACTTTGCGTCGCGACTATGGTTTGAAGGATTTCAATTACGGCCCGGGTGTCACCTCCGGCAGCCTGCGCTATGGCGTCAGCGACAGTTTCACCCTGGAAAGCCATGCCGAAGCGGCCGATTCGCTGACACTGGGCGGCCTCGGCGGCAATTGGCAGCTCGGTAACTTTGGTGTGCTCAACAGTGCACTGAGCCAAAGTCGTTTCGACGGCGAGGGCGGTCACCAGGTCAGCCTTGGCTATCAGTACAGCAACCAGCGTTTCAGCTTTTCCTATCAGCGTCTGCAACGTCATGATCAATACGCCGATCTGAGCGTGGTCGACAGCCCGTACATCAGTCTTAGCCGGCGCAGCGAACAGGCGACCCTGAGCCTTAACCTCGAGCGCTGGGGCAGTCTCGGCGCGGGTTATTTCGATGTGCGCGCGGCGGACGATTCGCGCACGCGGCTGCTCAACCTCAGCTGGAGCAAACCGTTGTGGCGCAACAGCAGTTTCTATCTGTCGGCCAATCGCGAGATCGGCGACAGCAACTGGGCGGTGCAGGCGCAATTGGTGGTTCCGTTCGACTTGCGCGGCAGTCTGGCGATCAGCACCGAACGCAGTAAAACCGGGCAGAGCCAGCAGCGGGTCAACTACAGTCGCGCGGTGCCGACCGAGGGCGGCGTAGGTTTCAATCTGGGTTACGCCAAGGGTGACGGCGCCGATTATCGTCAGGCTGACGTCACCTGGCGCCTGCAGTCGGTGCAATTGCAGGCCGGTGTCTACGGCACTTCCGACGCCGAAACCCGTTGGGCCGACGCCAGTGGTTCACTGGTGTGGATGGACCGTCAGGTGTTCGCCGCCAACCGTATCGACGACGCTTTTGTGGTGGTCAGTACTGAGGGTTTTGCCGACATTCCGGTGCGCTACGAAAACCAGCAGGTCGGCCAGACCGACAAGAACGGTCATCTGCTGGTGCCGTGGAGCAGCGCTTATTACCGGGGCAAGTATGAAATCGATCCACTGAATCTGCCGGCCAACGTACGCAGTCCCAACGTCGAACAGCGCATCGCGGTGAGGCGTGGCAGCGGTTATCTGCTGGAATTTCCGCTGACCCGAGTGATTGCCGCGAGCATCGTGCTGGTTGACGCGCAGCAGCGCGACCTGCCGCTGGGCGCGGGTGTTTTGCACGAGCAGAGCGGCACGCGGACGGTGGTCGGTTGGGACGGGCTGGTTTATCTGGAAAATCTGCAGGCGCAGAACTCGCTGCACGTGACGCTGGCCGACGGCAAGACCTGTCAGGCGCAGTTCAGTGTCGATCTGAATCAGGATCAGGTGCCGTTGATTGGCCCGTTGGTGTGTCAATGATGTTCCGGCGATGGCTGTTATGTCTGGCACTGCTTATGCCCGGGGTGGTGCAGGCCGCGTGTTCGGTGGTCAGCACCACGCCGGCGGCGTTCGGCATGCTCAGTTCGATCGCCGTACGCACGACTTCGCAGCCCAGTTCCACACTGAATGCCGGTTTGAGTTGCACTGGCTCTCTGTTGTCCCTGCTGACCAGCAACGACCACTTCTGGGGCACCGTTTCTTCGACTAAAAGTGGTCTGGTCGGGCCGACCGGCGATGTCATCAATTACACGATCTACGCCAACAACAGCACCAGCTACCCGCTGACGCGCGGCACCGCCTACGACTTCGCGCGCAACGGCATCATCGATGCCTTGGGCCTGCTCAACGGTACGACGCCGAAAACAGTGCCGCTCTATCTCGGTACGACCATTGGCAGCAACGTCGCCGCCGGGGTGTACACCGAAACCCTGAGCATTTTCTGGAACTGGAATTACTGTTCCGGGATCGGCATCGGTGCCATTTGCATTGGGCGCGATATCGCCAACGGCACGACTTCTTTGACGGTGAACCTGACGGTGTCCAACGACTGCACGATTACCGCGCCGAACATTGCCTTCGGCAGCGCGCCGGTGGTTAGCGCGTTCACCCCGGTGACCGGACAGACGATCAATCTGGCCTGCACCAAAGGCAGTGCTTACACCGTGGGGTTGAGCGACGGGCAGAACGCGGTGAGTGTCGGCGGGCGGCGGCGGATGATTTCCGGGAGCAATTTTCTCGCCTATGACATTTTCAAAAGCGCCGGTACCACGCGCTGGGGCAGTGTCGGCGCGGCGCGGCGCGCCAGTACCGATGCCGAGGTGAATCCGGGTAACGGGTTGGGCACCGGTAGCCAGATCTTCAATTACAACGCAAAAATCTACACCGACCAGACCACACCACCGGCGGGCACTTATCTGGACAATGTGGTGCTCGACGTCGGTTTCTGACCTGACTCGCCCCCTTGCTGACCCGACTCAATCCCTGTAGGAGCTGTCGAGTGCAACGAGGCTGCGATCTTTTGACCCTGTTTTTTAAGATCAAGATCAAAGGATCGCAGCGTGCCGCAGCTCCTACGGGAGCGATTCAGAATTGCAGCGATTGCCTGAGCTGTTGCGCCGCCGGGGAGTCAGTCGGGCTGACCATGGCGTAGTTGTACCCGCCACCCGACCAGTACTCGGCCTGCAAGTCGCCATCACTGCGGCTGCCACGCGGCAAAAAGGTGTTCTTCGGTCCCGGTGGGCGAACGTAAAAGCTCACCTTGTGCCCGCTGCCATCCTCATACATGACCATCGCCGCCGGGCCTTCGTCAGTGCTGAGCAGGCGTCCGCTGACCGGTTCAAACCCGGCCGCTTTCAGATCGGGCAAGCGACTGGCTTTGGTGAAGTAGCGGTCGAGCCAGCGCTGCATGTCACCGTCGCTGTCGACCTTGTAATCGGCCGGCAACATCTCTTGCTGGGCGATCAGCCGATACGCCTGCAACGCGTCGGTCATCGGTAACAGGGAAGGGCGCACCAAGGTCATCTCACGGGCCTGCCAGCCGCTGAAGCCGCCGACGCTCACCGCGATCAGCAGCACCGCCGCACTGGCCAGATGGCGACGAGCCTGGCGCTGACGACGCTGGCGGAGCATCAGCGGGTCAAGCGCCGGATTGGCCGGTAGCTGCAAGGCACCGCCAAGCGCCGCGCGCAATTGCTGGGCATCCTGCTGCCAGGCGCGTACTTGCGCAGCGTGTTCCGGATGACTGGCCAACCAGGTCTCCAGCACACGCCGGTCGGCGTCGCTGAGCTGGTGGTCGACGTAAGCGTGCAAATCACGCTCGCTGGGAGGCAGGCTGATCATTTGAGTATCCGCAAAGAAGGGCTGCTGATTTCGCCGTCGCTGAGTTGGCGCAAGGCCTGGCGGGCGCGGGACAGGCGCGACATCACGGTGCCGATCGGGGCGCCGAGAATCTCGGCGACCTCTTTATAAGTCAGGCCTTCCACCGCAACCATCAACAGCAGGGCGCGTTGTTCGGTCGGCAATCGGTCGAAGGCCTGCAGGGTCGACTGGGCAATCACGGTGCGTTCCACCGAAGGCTCGGCATCCTCGCGTCCGGTGAAAAACTCGAGCATCCGCGCATAGCGCCGCGAGCGCCGGTGGGCGTCGAGAAACTGCCGGTAGAGGATTGCGAACAGCCAGGCACGCAAGTCGCCGTCGGCGCGCTTGGCGCCCCAACTCGACAAGGCACGCTCCAGGCAGGCCTGCACCAGATCGTCGGCGCTGCTGCTGTTGCGCGTCAACGACACGGCAAAGCGGCGCAATCGCGGGATCAATTCACGTAGCTGTTGGTCTAGCTCGTTCATGGTGAGGTATTCATGCCGTAGTGCTGATGAAATGGAACATGCCTTGTGGCCCGAAACGCGGTGTTGGCTTGGAAGACGTCCCGGCGCGCCGATTATTCCATCCGCAGCAGTGAAAGTTTTTGTACCTCGCTTTGTAGGATAGTTCGCCGCGCTTTGTAGTCACTGTAATGGCGGCTGATTTCCCTTCTCAACCCTTTTGACTGACACGTCTGGCAGGCGGTGTAACCCCAAGCCACTGCGCCAGGCGTGACTGAACCATTGTCGGGATAAAAGGGAAGTCCAATGCAAACATTCGCGAGGAATAACCGTTGTGCATCAAGCACGTTGACGGCTTCGGTTGAATCAAAGTCATGGCCGCGTTTTGGATGCGGTCCGCTGCGCCAGCCTCAAGCGACTTTGATCCACCGCGCCATCGAAGCGCAGGCGATAGCCCGGCCTCAGGCTATCGCTGCGGAGTATCAGGGCCGCTCCATCACTTACCGCGAATTGAATCGCCAAGCCAATCGTCTCGCCGCAACCCTGCTGGAGCAAGGTGTAGTGGCGGACGATCATGTCGCGCTGTTTGTCGAACGCTCGATCCCGATGCTGGTGGGCATGCTGGCGGTGCTGAAAATCGGTGCCGCCTATATTCCGCAGCATGTGGGCGTTACCCCGGCGGCGCAGATGCGGCATATCCTTACGGTGGCCAACGTGCGCGTGGTACTGACGCTGGCGAAACTGGCACCGGCGCTGCCGCTGACGGCGGCACAACAGTGCATCCACCTTGACGCGTTCATCAGCGTCGACAGTGTCGCTGCAGATGACCGGAACATCGGCAGCGCAGCGTCATCGCCTGATTCGTTGTGTTTTGTGCTGTTCACGTCCGGCACCACTGGCCAGCCCAATGGTGTTCGCGTGACGCAACGCAACGTCTGCAACATTCTCCTGACCGCGCCCGGCAACCTCGGCATTCGTCCCGGGTTGAGGGTCGGACAGATCCTCAATATCGCCTTTGATATGTCGGCCTGGGAAGTGCTGGGGTGTCTGGCCCATGGGGCGACACTGTTGATCCGGGGCAAGGACATTGCCCAGACTGCCGAGCGCTGCGACGTGTTGATTGCGACGCCTTCGATTCTCGCCACCCTTGATCCGGCGCGCTGCACTCAACTGAAAGTGGTCGCGCTGGCGGGTGAGCCATGTCCGCAACCGTTGGCGGATCGCTGGTCGGCGTTTTGCACGTTCTATAACGCCTGCGGGCCGACCGAAACCACCATCGTCAATACCATGCAGCACTATCGGGGCGTCGGACCATTGACGATTGGCAAACCGACTCCCAACAACACGGTTTATGTATTGGATGAGGCGGGCCAGCTCTGCGCGCCGGGTGAGCCGGGCGAAATGTGGGCCGGCGGCAATTGCGTCACGGCCGGGTACTTGGGCAATCCCGAGTTGACCGCCGAGCGTTATCAACCCGATCCGTTTCTCGGACAGGGGCGCATGATGTTTCGCACCCGTGATCTTGCACGCTGGACAGTCGACGGTGAGCTTGAACACTTGGGCCGCATCGATGATCAGGTCAAGGTCAGAGGCTTTCGGGTCGAGCTCGACTCGGTCTCTGCAGCGTTGGAGTCAGCGCCCAATTGTGAGTGTGCGGTGACGCTCAAGCTCGACAGTCGCCATCTGGTGGCATTCGTCTATCCGCCCACCACGGATATCGATGTCGCGCGCAGCCTGTGCGCAGAGCGGCTTGCCTATTACTGCGTGCCGTCCCTGATTCTTGCCGTCGAGGCCATTCCGTTGACGTCGCGTGGCAAGGTCGACAAGCGGTTGTTGCTTGAGTGGGCAGTGGCGCATCAGGCGCAAGATGCTCGCACCGAACAGGCGGTCACGGCATGAGCAGGCTGGCTTCGAACCTGCAGATGCCGCCCAAGCGAGCACTTTGGCGGCGCCTGGGAGCGCTGCCGATATGCTCGCATTACAACCGTCTGGTGGTGTTGGTATTCACCGCCAACCTTGCCGCGCTGATGTACGGTTTGAACGTCGGTGAGTGGTGGACAAGCGCGGGCGTGAACTTGCCGACCCTGTCGGGGCTGGTGGTGGCGAACCTGTCGATGGCGATCCTGATTCGCCAGCAATACCTGATCAATCTGCTGTTCTGGCTGGCCACCCGGGCGCCCACCACCTGGCCGCTGGCGATTCGCCGGACGTTGGCCAAGGTCTACCATTTCGGCGGGCTGCACAGCGGTGGCGCGATGGCGGCGATTGCCTGGTTTGCGACATTGCTCGGATCAATGATCTGGCAGCGTTTTGCCGGGCCGGGAGGGGTTTCGCTGGCGCTGATCGGAGTGAGCTGCGGATTGTTCGGTTTGCTGCTGCTGGTTGCGATCATGGCGTTGCCGGGCATACGCGGGCGCTTTCACAACGCTTTCGAACGGACTCATCGTTTCGCCGGTTGGGCGGCGCTGTTGATGTTCTGGGCAATGACGCTGATGTTTGCCCAAGAGCAGAATCCTGCCTTGGCGCTGACAGACGTTCTGCTGCAATCGGTGTCCTTCTGGATGCTGCTGTTGCTGACGTTGAGCATCGCCTCGCCATGGCTGCGTTTGCGCAAAGTCCCGATCAGTGTGGTCAGGCCCTCCGCGCATGCGGTGGTCGCGCGTTTTTCCCATCACACACCGTTTGCCGGCTCCGCCACAGCGATCAGTCGTAATCCGCTGTGGGAATGGCACTCCTTTGCCAATATTCCTGCAACTGCAGAGAACGGTTTCCGGCTGATCATTTCAAGAGCGGGAGACTGGACGGGAGCATTCATCGAGCAGGCGCCGACCCACGTCTGGGTCAAGGGCATCAGCACGGCGGGCGTGGCGCGCATTGAAACGCTGTTCAAATCGGTGGTCTACGTCGCCACCGGCAGCGGAATCGGTCCGGTGTTGCCGCACCTGTTGGCCAAACAAGTGCCGATTCGCCTGATCTGGTCGACCCGCAGTCCGCAAACCACCTATGGCGATGCGCTGGTGGACGAAATTCTCGCGGCGCAACCGGACGCGCTGATCTGGGACACCGCGGTGTCGGGCAAACCCGATCTGGTCAAGTTGGCGTATGACGCCGTGCAGTCGTTCGGCGCAGAGGCAGTGATCTGCATTTCCAACCAGAGGCTGACGCAGCAGGTGGTTGAGGAAATGGAAGCTCGCGGTATTCCGGCCTACGGCGCCATCTGGGATTCCTGACACCACTGCGACGTTTTTCCCACAGATTTTTTATTCAAGGAGCGAGACCAACATGAACATTTTGATCGAACGATTGGGACGTGTGGCGCTGATCCGGCTTAACCGTCCACAGGCGCGCAATGCGCTGAATACGCAAATGATGACGGAGTTGCTGGAGACCCTGCGTGGGCTGGATAACGACCCGGGTGTAGGCTGTTTCCTGATCACCGGTACACACGAATACTTTGCTTCGGGCGCCGATATCAAAGAGATGTACGCCATGTCTTGCCTTGAGATGATCGAGCAAGATTACTTCGCCGGATGGGACGAGTTTGCCGCGTTCAGGACACCGAAAGTGGCTGCAGTGGCGGGGTTTGCCTTTGGCGGCGGTTGCGAGTTGGCGATGATGTGCGACGTGATTATCGCTGCCGAATCGGCGCGATTCGCCTTGCCGGAAATCACCCTCGGGGTGATGCCCGGGATGGGCGGCACCCAGCGCCTGACCCGATTGATCGGGCGCGCCAAGGCCATGGACATGATTTTGACCGGGCGCTCGATCTGCGCTCGGGAAGCCGAACAGGCCGGATTGGTTTCACGGGTGACCGCCACCGACGATTTGCTTGCGCAGGCGTTGGCGGTCGCGCAGCGTATCGGCGGATTTCCCCGCACGGCGACCCGCGCAGCCCGCGAGGCGGTGGATCGTGCGCTGGAGCCGGGGTTGCGCGAAGGCCTCCTGTTCGAACGTCGGGTGTTTCATGGCTTGTTCGCAACGCCCGGGCAAAAGGAGGGAATGCAGGCTTTTTTGCAAAAGCGTGAGCCGCGATTTCAGCCGATTTAATCTGCTCGACGCAGCGCCATACGCATCGTCCTGAAAGAAACTACAGTTCAAAGGGAATAATCCTACGAGGCGTGCGTCTCATAGCACCTTTCCCTACGGCCGATGGCCCTGGAGTCTTTCATGGTTGATCGCAGCTCACCGCCCACTTCACCGCCAGGCGGGCCAAAGCGCCCGCCTTTGAGCGCCGCGAGCCTGATCTTGCGTCTGAGCAGCATTGCCGTAGTCGTCGCTGCCGTCGCCGGGGCGTTTGCCTACGTGCACGGTAACTTCGACCCACAGCGTCTGACGCCGAAAGCGCTGGTCGATGTGCTGGAGAAAAACAACGGCGTACATCCCGGATTTCGTCGTAACCATGCCAAAGGTGTGTGCGTGATCGGCCATTTCGAGAGCAGTGGCGAGGCGCGGGTGTTTTCTTCCGCGCAAGTATTCAACGATCCGCGTACCCCGGTGGTCGGGCGTTTCGCGCTGCCGGCGGGCAACCCTTATGCGCCTGACAGTAGTGTGCCGATTCGCAGTCTGGCGTTGCGTTTCACTCAGGCCAACGGGCAGCAATGGCGCACCGGGATGAACAGCATGCCGGTGTTTCCGGTAGGCACGCCCGAGGCGTTCTACCAGTTGCAGCAGGCGCAGTCACCCGACCCGGCCACCGGCAAACCTGATCCATCGAAAGTCCCGGCGTTTTTCGCTTCACATCCCGAAGCTGTGCCGTTTCTGACCTGGGTGAAGACCGCCAAGCCGTCGGCCAGTTATGCCACTGAAACCTACAACAGCATCAACGCGTTTTATCTGGTGGACGCCAGCGGCAAGAAGCAGGCAGTGCGTTGGAGCATGACGCCCATGGCTGCAGATGCTGCGGGTGCCACCGCACCTGAAGGCGGCGATTTTCTCGAAAAGGATCTGGTGCAAAAGCTCGCCGCCGCACCGCTGCGCTTTCAGTTGAATATCACCCTGGCCAATCCCGACGACCCGGTCAACGATGCCAGTAAAACCTGGCCGGCCGGGCGCAAAGTGCTGAATGCCGGCACGCTGGTACTGGAGAAAACCCAGCCGCAACTCAGTGGTGAGTGCCGCGACATCAACTACGACCCATTGGTACTGCCCTCGGGGATTGAAGGTACTGACGATCCATTGCTTGCCGCGCGCTCTGCCGGTTACGCCGATTCCTACCTGCGTCGCACCAGCGAAGTCAGCCAGTTGCCCGCCGCCAAACAGGAGGCTCGTCCATGAGAACCCAACCGACTCATTTCGCCCTGTTGGCGCGCCTGCTGCATTGGCTGATGGCGGTGATGATTATCGCCATGCTGTTTATTGGCGCGGGTATGGTCACCTCGGTGTCGTCGCGGCATGAATGGTTGATTCATCTGCACAAACCGTTGGGCATTGCGATTCTGGCGCTGGTGATCGTGCGCCTGCTGGTGCGTTTGACCACCCGCCAGCCACCGCTGCCGGCGGATCTGCCGGGCTGGCAGGTGATGGCGGCCAAGGCTTCGCATCTGTTGTTGTATGCGTTGATGCTGGTGTTGCCGCTGCTTGGCTGGGCGATGATCAGTGCTTCGGGCGAGCCGGTCATGCTCAGCACCTCTGTGCAGTTACCGTCGATTGTGCCAGCGGATGCGCAACTGTTTGCGTTACTGCGCAAGGCCCATGGGTATTTGGCGTATCTGCTATTTCTGACGGTGTTGCTGCATCTGGCGGCGGCGTTGTTCCACGGCTGGGTGCGCCGTGACGAGGTGCTCGACAGCATGTTGCGCGGCCGCGATCGCCGTTAACCCGACTGGCTGGCGCATCGCGCAGGTGCGCCACTTTTCAGGGTCAGCCACCAATACCCCAATGCGACGGCGTTGATGCCTGCACCCAGCAGGCACACGCCAGCCCAGCCCGCCCAGGCGTACATGGCGGTTGAGGCAATTGAACCGCCAGCGCTACCAATCGAATAAAACAGCATGTAACCGGCGGTGAGGCGACTTTGCGCTTCGGGGCGCACGCTGTAGATCATGCTCTGACTGGTGACATGTACGGCTTGCAAGCCCAGATCCAGAGTGATCACGCCGAGCAGTAAGGCCCACAGCGAGGACCCGGTCAGAGCGATGGGCAGCCAGGACGCGAGCATCAGCAGCAGCGAAAGCCCGCTGACCCATTGACCGAGACCGCGATCGGCCAAGTGCCCGGCACGCGCGGCGGCCAGCGCACCGGCGGCACCCGCGAGGCCGAACAGACCGATTTCGCTGTGCGAAAGCGACAACGGCGGGGCGGACAGCGGCAACACCATTGGCGTCCACAGCACCATGGCGCTGGCGAATGTCAGCAGCGCGAGTATCGCGCGTTGGCGCAGCACCGCCTCCTGCCTGAACAGGCTGAATACCGAGGCAATCAACGCCACATATGTGGTGTCGGGCTGCGGCGGTTCATCCTTGGGCAATACACCGAACAGCAACAATGTCATCAGCAACGTCAGCCCGGCCGAGAGCAAATAGATCGCCTGCCAGCCGGCCAGATCAGCCATTGCGCCGGCGGCCGTGCGCGCCAGCAAGATGCCGACGACGATCCCGCTGGTCACCACGCCGCCTACGCGGCCCCGTTGCGCCGGGTCAGCCAGCGTTGCAGCGTAAGCCACCAGCACTTGCGTCACGACGGCGAGCAAGCCGGTCAGTGTCATGCCCAGTAACAGCCAGGCGCTGTTCGGCGCCCACGCGATCATCAGCAAAGCGACTACCGAGAGAAGGTTTTGCGTAACGATCAGCCACCGCCGGTTGAGCAGATCACCCAGCGGCACCAGCAGTACCAATCCAATGCCGTAACCCGTCTGCGTCAGGGTAATGACGATGCCGATGCTGGCCGGCGACATTGCAAAAGCTTCGGCCATGGCATCCAGCAGAGGCTGTGCGTAATAGACATTACCCACTGCCAGGCCACAAGCCACGGCGAAAAGCAGCACAACGCTGCTGTTTAACGATTTAAGTTGCATGCCCGACGTCCTGTATAGGTTTCAAAATAAAACCAGAGTTACGGTACGGGCTGAGGTTTTGATTTGCAACCGGATTGCGCGAGTCTTTGAATTCCACAAAGCAAAAGATCGCAGACTGGCTGCGATCTTTTGGTGTAGCGGGAGGAGGGATCAGCGCAGGGTATCGACCATGTCGGCGATGGTGGTCAGCACGTCCTTGCCCAGTTGTTTTGAACGTTTGCCAGACCAGCCGGTTTGTTTATCGGGATGGTCGTCGTGATCTTTGAATGGCATTTCCAGAGTCAGCGACAGACAGTCGTACTTTTGACCGACGCTGTTGCAGGCCAGAGTCATGTTGGCCTGGCCCGGTTCGTCGCGGGTGTAGCCGTGTTGGGTCTGGAAGTCTTTGGTGGTGTGTTTCAGGTGGCTGCGGAAATGCTCTTCGAGTTTCTCCAGACGTGGCGTGTAGCCTGGATTGCCTTCGCAACCGGCGGTGAATACGTGGGGGATTTCTTCGTCGCCGTGTATGTCGAGGAACAGATCGACGCCGTATTTTTCCATTTGCTGTTGTACGAAAAATACTTCGGGGCTGACCTCTTGACTGGCGTTCTGCCAGGCGCGGTTCAAATCCTGGCCCATCGCATTGGTGCGCAGGTGACCGTGGAAAGCGCCGTCGGGGTTCATGTTCGGCACCAGATACAGATCGGCACTGGCCAGGAGTTTGTCGAGCAACGGGTCGTCATGTTTTTCCAGACGTTCGATTACGCCTTCCATGAACCATTCGGCCATGTGCTCGCCCGGATGCTGTTGGGCGATGATCCATACTTTGCGCTGGCCCTCGGCACCGGTGCCTTTGCGCAGCAATTGTATATCGCGGCCCTCGATACTTTTACCGGTGGCCAGCAGTTCAGTGCCAGCCTTGCTCAGCGCCTGCTCGATCAGCCAGTCGTGACGGCCACGGCTGTAGGGTTCGAAATAGGCAAACCAGGCGTGGGTCTGGCTTGCTTCGAGACCAAAACGCAGGCAGTCGCCTTCGAAAATCGTCGGTACGCGGAACCAGTTGACGTGATCGTAGGAGGCCACGGCTTGATAGCCGGTCCAGGCTTTGTTGTAGGAAGACTGACTGGCGTTGTTGAGGCGAAACCAGTGTTCCTGGCCTACATGCAGACCGCTGGCTTTGAAGTGAAACCATTGGAAATGGGCGCTGCGGGTGTCGGGGCGAATGGCCAGAACCGGGTTGAGCGGGTTGCTGATATCGATGACTTGAATATTGCCGCTGTCGAAATTGGCGCTGATGTCGAACGAAGATTTGGCCACGGTCATAGTCGGTTCCTGAATATGATTTTTATGGCCGTTACTTTACACGCAGGAAGGGCTGAAACCGAGGGGAATTGCGGGGTGGTGCTGGGGGGCGTCCTCCATGACGCGAATGCAGCTTAGTGAGTGTGCGATTGATTCTCAAGTGCTATTTGTCATTAGTTTGCCCCAATGTGGCCGGGCTCGGCTTGCCAATCGATATTCTTTTGATATTATCCGCGCCATCGAATTCGCAGCACCTAAAGACTTCATTAGCCTGAAGCCACAAGCCCAAAAAAAGGGCAAAAAAAGACCCGGCAAAAAGCCGGGTCAAAAACCGTGATTAGCCTGATGAGGAGATAGTCCAGAAGACCGACCTAAGGTCTCTGGTCCATCGACTGATCTCGCGACCAGCTGCTTGCAATAATAATCATTATCATTTGCAAGTCAAATGTTTTTATCTGTGCGATGGGAGAATTCTTTCCCGTCCGTCCTGATCCGTCCTCAGATTTCATCGCCGTCGATCGAATGGTCGACCATCGCCCGCGCCATATCCACCATATGCACCACCGAAAAAGCCAGATCGCGACTTGCGCCCTGCAGGTTTTCTGCGGCCTTGCACGCGGTGGCGGCTGCGCAGCGCAACAAATCCGACGCGTGCACCAAGGCTTCTTCGCCGCTGACATGACGATTGACGTCGAAGAAACGCTCATCGACCTGAGGTTCTGAAACAGCTGGTTTCAAGTAATAGTCCAGCGCTCGCTGCGCCGCGGCATTGCCTTGGGGCGAGGTGAACGTGGTGTCCATTTGCAGGTCGGGCAAGTCTTTGCTGCTGATATCCATGATGAGAGGTCACTCCTTGTCACATTGAAAATCCGTGTTCGCAGCATAGTACGATACGTAGTTGTGACCAGAATTTAAATACTACAATATGTGTTTTGCTGGCCGAAGGCGGCCGAGTAAGGTGCCGCACATGGATAAATGGATTGAGTTGGTCAAGGCCAAGATGAGTGAGCTCAAAATCACTCAAACAGAGCTCGGAGAGCGCGTCGGCATGTCCCAGGGCGGGATCGGCCATTGGCTGAACAAACGTCGCGAACCCGGCATAACGGAAATGAACCGCGTATTGCATGCGCTGGGCATGGACTTCCTTGAAGTGGTGCTGGTGATTCGCGAGCCGCCACTGACGCCGGACGACGAGATGCCGCTGGCGCAGAAGTACAACCCGTACTTCCGCTACCCGGTCAGCGATTGGCACACGCCGTGCGAGGTACGCGAGAGCGGGCAGTCAGCCTACACTCCGGCAGCGGATAAACAGCGTTTTCAACTGACGGATTACCACTCCCGAGGCGCGGCGTTCTGGCTGACGGTCACGGGTAACTCGATGACCGCGCCGAGTGGCCAAAGCATTGCCGAAGGCATGCTGATTCTGGTCGATCCGGAGGTGGAGGCGGTGCCCGGCAAGCTGGTGATCGCCCAGTGGCAGGACAGCGAGGAAGCGATATTCCGCAAGCTCGACGAAGAGGGCGGCCAGCGTTATCTGGTGCCGCTCAATCCGACCTGGCCGAAAGCCCTGTTCACCGATGAGTGTCGAATCATCGGTGTTGTGGTTCAGGCAACGGCGCGTTACTAGTCAGATCGATCCGCGCCCGGCGTAGGATCGATCCTCACTTCACACAGCTTCCAATTCAACCAAAGCGCTGCCTTCGCCGACCATTTCGCCTTCCTGGCAATACAGCGCTTTGATCACTCCAGCGTGGGGCGCACGGATGCTGTGTTCCATCTTCATCGCTTCCAGCACCACCAGTTGCGCACCGGCCTCGACCGATTGGCCAGCCTCGACCAGCACCCGGACGATGCTGCCGTTCATCGGTGCAGTCAGGCCGCCCTGATGACTGTGACTGGCTTCGACGGCACTGATCGGGTCGTGCATGGTAATCCGGCGCAACTCGCCTTCCCATTGCAGGTACAGCGCATCGCCTTGGCGGATAGCGCGCAACGTGCGACGTACACCGTCGTGTTCAACGATGAGTTGCTCGTCGACCAGTTTGCCGTGGCCCGCGGCACTCAGCGTCAGCGCTCGATCCTGCCCCTCGCAACTCAAATGCAGCGTGACTTCCGGAGGCAGACCCGCGCGCAATCCGCTGTTCAGCGACCACGGCGAAGCAGGGTCATCCAGGCGCGCAAGTTGAGGCAGACTCTGTGCCACCGCTTGAGCCGCGGCTTCCCAGAACGCTTCGCTCAACGTGCCCGCTACAGGCAGCAACTGTTCCTGATAACGCGGAATAAACCCGGTATCCAGCTCCGCCGCAGCGAAAGCCGGGTGCGCGATGATCCGCCGCAAGAAGTTGATGTTGGTCTTCAAACCACCAATCGCGAATTCATCCAGCATGCTCAGCAAACGCAGGCGTGCCTGCTCACGATCCTCACCCCAGGCAATCAGCTTGCCGAGCATCGGGTCATAGAACGGTGAAATCTCATCGCCTTCTTCAACCCCGCTATCGACTCGACGCCCGGGTCCCGCAGCGGACTCGCGATACAAGTCCAAACGTCCGGTGGCCGGCAGGAAGTCATTCGATGGATCTTCGGCATACAAGCGCACTTCAATCGCATGGCCATTGAGCGGCACTTGCGTCTGAGTGATCGGCAGCGCTTCACCACGGGCCACGCGGATTTGCCAGGCCACCAGATCCAGACCAGTGATCGCCTCGGTCACAGGGTGCTCAACCTGTAGCCGCGTGTTCATTTCCATAAAGAAAAACTCGCCGCGCGCATCCAGCAAAAACTCCACTGTACCGGCGCCGACATAACCGATCGCCTGCGCCGAACGCACGGCGGCTTCGCCCATCGCGCGACGCAGCTCCCCGGACAAACCCGGTGCCGGAGCTTCTTCGACGACTTTCTGATGGCGTCGCTGAATCGAGCAATCACGCTCATTGAGGTACAGGCAGTTGCCATGCTGATCGGCGAACACCTGGATTTCCACGTGACGTGGTTTGAGCAGATACTTCTCCACCAGCATTCGTGAGTCGCCGAACGACGACAGCGCTTCCCGTTGCGCAGAGGCGAGGGCTTCGGCCAGTTGGCTGACCTCCTCGACCACTTTCATGCCTTTGCCACCGCCGCCGGCAGTTGCCTTGAGCAACACTGGATACCCGATGCGTTCGCAAGCAGCGCGGAAGGTATCCAGATCCTGCGCTTCGCCGTGATAACCCGGTACCAGCGGCACGCCGGCGGTTTCCATCAGCGCTTTGGCGGCGGACTTGCTGCCCATGGCATCGATGGCCGAGGCAGGTGGGCCGAGGAAAATCAGCCCGGCGGCTTCGATGGCGCGAGCGAATCCGGCGTTTTCCGACAGAAAACCGTAACCCGGATGAATCGCCTGCGCGCCGCTGGCCTTGGCCGCGGCGATCAATTTGTCGATTTGCAGATAACTCTCGGCGGCTTTGCTGCCGCCCAGGTCAACACGTATATCCGCTTCACGGCTGTGCCGCGCTTCGCGGTCAGTGGCACTGTGTACGGCGACGGTGGTCAGGCCCAGCGCTTTGGCGGTGCGCATCACGCGGCAAGCGATTTCGCCACGGTTGGCCACCAGCAGGGTGGTGAGAACAGGTGCGCTCATCAACGCGGCTCCTTGGTGGTGGTTGCGGCTTGCCAGTTCGGCGAACGTTTTTGCAGAAAGGCGCGCAAGCCTTCCTGGCCCTCAGGGCTGACGCGAATGCGGGCGATGGCATTTTCGGTGTAGCGACGCAGCGCCGGGGTCAGTGCGCCGTTGCCGACTTCACGCAACAAGTCTTTGCTGGCGCGCATGGCGGCAGGGCTGTTGAGCAGCAAATTGTTGATCCATTGTTCGACTTGCTCATCCAGTTCGGCAGCCGGATAGCTGTCGGACAACAACCCAATTTCCCGCGCCCGCTGACCGCCAAAACGTTCAGCGGTCAGCGCATAACGCCGCGCTGCACGCTCGCCAATGGCTTGCACCACGAACGGGCTGATCACCGCGGGCGCCAGACCTATACGCACTTCCGACAGGCAGAACTGCGCGTCATCGGCGCCAATCGCCATGTCGCAGCAACTGATCAGCCCCAACGCGCCACCGAACGCCGCGCCTTGCACCACGGCCACCGTGGGGATTTTCAGCTTGGCGAGGTTGTACATCAGTTCGGCCAGCTCGCGGGCGTCGTCGAGATTGGTGTGGTAATCGAGTTCGGCTGATTGCTGCATCCACGCCAGATCAGCGCCGGCGCTGAAATGCTTGCCACGGCCGCGCACCAGCAGGAAACGCAGGCTGGCGTCACTGGCAACCTTGTCGAGGGCGAGGATCAGTTCACGGATCATCTCGGCGTTGAACGCGTTGTTTTTTTCCGCGCGGTTTAGCCACAGCGTCGCGAAACCGCGTGGGTCGCTGTGCAGTTCGAGGGTGTTGAAATCGCTCATATTCATCCGTCTCCACGGTTCCTGTGGGAGCGAGCCTGCTCGCGAAAGCGATGTATCAGTCGACGTATCCGCTATCTGACAAACCGTATTCGCGAGCAGGCTCGCTCCCACAAAAAATCACATCCGGAACACGCCGAAGCGGCTCGGTTCGATTGGCGCGTTCAACGACGCGGACAAGGCCAGGGCCAGCACATCGCGGGTCTGCGCCGGGTCGATGACGCCGTCGTCCCACAGCCGTGCGCTGGAATAGTAGGGGTGACCCTGCTCTTCGTATTGGTCGAGGATCGGCTGCTTGATCCCGGTTTCCTGCGCGGCACTAAAGGTCTGGCCGCTGCGCTCAGCCTGTTCGCGCTTGACCTGCACCAACACACCAGCGGCCTGCTCGGCGCCCATAACGCCGATCCGCGCGTTCGGCCACATCCACAGAAAACGCGGATCGTAAGCGCGACCGCACATGCCGTAGTTACCCGCGCCAAAGCTGCCGCCGATGATCACGGTGAATTTTGGCACCTTGGCGCAAGCCACCGCCGTTACGAGTTTCGCGCCGTGCTTGGCGATGCCTCCGGCTTCGTATTTCTGCCCGACCATGAAGCCGGTAATGTTCTGCAGAAACAGCAGCGGAATGCCGCGTTGGCAAGCCAGCTCGATGAAGTGCGCGCCTTTCTGCGCGGCTTCGGCGAAGAGGATGCCGTTGTTCGCCAGAATCGCGATCGGGTAACCGTGAAGATGCGCGAAACCGCAGACCAGTGTGGTGCCGAACAGCGCTTTGAATTCATCGAAAACCGAAGCGTCGACCAGTCGCGCAATCACTTCGCGCACGTCGAACGGCTGCTTGGCATCGGCGGAAACCACGCCGTACAACTCGTCGCTGCTGTACAGCGGCGCAATCGGCGTGCGCTGCTGCACTTCGCCGAGCTTGCGCCAGTTGAGGTTGGCAACGCTGCGGCGGGCGAGGGCGAGGGCGTGTTCGTCGCTCTCGGCGTAATGGTCGGCGACCCCGGAAATCTTGCAGTGCACATCGGCACCGCCCAACTCTTCGGCGCTGACCACTTCACCGGTCGCGGCTTTCACCAGTGGCGGGCCGGCGAGGAAAATCGTTGCCTGATTGCGCACCATGATCGCTTCGTCGGCCATCGCCGGCACATAAGCGCCGCCCGCCGTGCACGAGCCCATGACCACAGCGATCTGCGGAATACCCATTGCGCTCATGTTGGCCTGATTGAAGAAGATCCGCCCGAAGTGTTCGCGATCCGGAAACACTTCGTCCTGACGCGGCAGGTTGGCGCCACCGGAGTCCACCAGATAAATGCACGGCAGACGATTCTGCTGCGCGATGGTTTGTGCGCGCAGGTGTTTCTTCACGGTCAGCGGATAGTACGAGCCGCCCTTAACCGTCGCGTCGTTGGCGACGATCATGCATTCGACGCCTTCGACCCGACCGATCCCGGCGATCACACCGGCGGCCGGCACGTCTTCGCCGTAAACCGCGTGGGCGGCCAATTGACTGATTTCCAGAAACGGCGAACCCGGATCGAGCAAGCGGTTGATGCGTTCGCGCGGCAGCAGTTTGCCGCGCGAGGTATGGCGTTCCTGGGCTTTAGCGCCGCCACCCTGCGCCACTTGGGCGAGCAGAGTGTGCAGGGCGTCGACCTGTTTGAGCATCGCCGCGCTGTTGGCGGCGAATTCTGCTGAACGGGGATTGAGCTGAGTGTGCAAGGTAGCCATGGCCAGCTCCGTTTAGCGGGTTTCGTTGAACAGTTCGCGACCGATCAGCATGCGACGGATCTCACTGGTACCGGCACCGATTTCGTACAGCTTGGCGTCACGCAGCAGACGGCCCGCCGGGAATTCGTTGATGTAACCGTTACCGCCGAGAATCTGGATCGCGTCGAGGGCCATTTGCGTGGCGCGTTCGGCGGTGTAGAGGATTACCCCGGCGGCATCTTTACGGGTGGTTTCGCCACGCTCGCAAGCCTGGGCAACCGCATAGAGATAGGCGCGGCTGGCGTTGAGTTGGGTGTACATGTCGGCGACTTTGCCCTGGATCAGCTGGAATTCACCGATGCTCTGGCCGAACTGTTTGCGGTCGTGGATGTACGGCACGATCAGGTCCATGCATGACTGCATGATCCCGGTCGGGCCACCGGAGAGAACCACTCGCTCGTAATCGAGGCCGCTCATCAGTACTTTGACGCCGCCGTTGAGCACGCCGAGGATGTTTTCTTCCGGCACTTCAACGTCATCGAAGAACAGTTCGCAGGTGTTGGAACCGCGCATGCCGAGCTTGTCGAACTTGTTGCTGCGGCTGAAGCCTTTCCAGTCGCGCTCGACGATGAAGGCGGTGATGCCGTGCGGGCCTTTTTCCAGATCGGTCTTGGCGTAGATCACGTAAGTGTTGGCGTCAGGGCCGTTGGTGATCCAGGTTTTGCTGCCGTTGAGGACGAAACGGTCGCCGCGCTTGTCGGCGCGCAGCTTCATCGACACCACGTCGGAACCGGCGTTGGGTTCGCTCATCGCCAGTGCGCCGACGTGCTCGCCACTGATCAGTTTCGGCAGGTATTTGCTTTTCTGTTCGTGGTTGCCGTTGCGGTTGATCTGGTTGACGCAGAGGTTGGAGTGCGCGCCGTAGGACAAAGCCACCGAGGCCGAGCCACGGCTGATTTCTTCCATCGCCACCACGTGCGCCAAGTAACCCAGACCCGCGCCGCCGTACTCTTCCGGCACGGTGATGCCGAGCAGGCCCATGTCACCGAATTTGCGCCACATGTCGGCGGGGAACAGGTTGTCGCTGTCGATCTGCGCCGCGCGCGGGGCGATCTCCTTGGCGACAAAGGACTGAACCTGATCGCGCAGCATGTCGATGGTTTCACCGAGGGCGAAGTTCAGGGATGGGTAGCTCATGGGTCACCTTTTGGCTTTTTTGTAGGGTGGGGAGAGCGGTCACTAGCTCTCACCTTTACGTTAACGTAAGCCTGTGACGGATGGCTGTCAATCGCCCTTTACGTTAACGTCAACTTGAGCGAGAGTAGGGGCAGTTCAAGATTGAAAGCTGATTAGTTTTTGTAGGAGTGAGCCTGCTCGCGATCGCGTTGTGTCAGTCGACGTAAATGTTGACTGATGGATCGAGATCGCGAGCAGGCTCACTCCAACAAGTGACCGTCGGCAACCCATAAATAAAGACAATAGGGGTCGTCATGGATCAACCCAGTGCAAACCCGCAGCGCAGCTATACCCGTGGCTCTCAGGACAAAGCCTTGCTGGCGATGACCATCGGGCAGAAGTTCGATCAGACCGTTGCGCGATACCCCAACGGTGAAGCGCTCGTCGTGCGCCATCAGCAACTGCGCTATTCCTGGCGACAACTGGCCGACGCGGTGGACCTGCATGCCAAAGCGCTGCTCGCCCTGGGTTTGCAGGCCGGCGATCGCCTTGGTATCTGGGCTCCAAACTGTGCACAGTGGTGCATCACCCAATTCGCCACAGCGAAAATCGGCGTGATCCTGGTCAACGTCAACCCGGCCTACCGCAGCTCCGAACTGGAATACGTGCTGAAACAATCCGGCTGCCAATGGCTGGTCTGCGCCGGGGCGTTCAAATCCTCCAACTACCACGGCATGTTGCAGGGCCTGGTGCCGGAACTGACCGAACAATCCATCGGCCAACTGCGCAGCGAGCGTCTACCGGACTTGCGTGGAGTGATCAGCCTCGACGCACAACCCCCTTCAGGCTTTCTGCCGTGGTCGCAACTCGCGGATATGGCCGCGAGCATCTCCCCACAACAACTCAGCGAACGCAGCGACAGCCTGCACTTCGATCAACCGGTAAACATCCAGTACACCTCCGGCACCACCGGTTTCCCCAAGGGCGCGACCCTCAGCCACTACAACATCCTCAACAACGGTTACATGGTCGGCGAGAGCATTGGCCTGACCCCGCTCGATCGGCTGGTGATCCCGGTGCCGCTGTACCACTGCTTCGGCATGGTCATGGGCAACCTCGGCTGCATCACCCACGGCAGCACGATGATTTACCCCAACGACGCGTTCGACCCGTTGTTGACCCTGCAAACCGTCGCCGAAGAAAAAGCCACCGGCCTCTACGGCGTGCCGACCATGTTCATCGCCATGCTCGACCAGCCGCAACGCGGCGAATTCGAGCTGTCGAGCCTGCGCACCGGAATCATGGCCGGCGCCACGTGCCCGATCGAAGTCATGCGTCGAGTCATCAGCGAAATGCACATGAGCGAAGTGCAGATCGCCTACGGCATGACTGAAACCAGCCCGGTGTCACTGCAAACCGGGCCGAACGACGAACTGGAATTGCGCGTCACCACCGTCGGCCGCACGCAGCCGCAACTGGAAAGCAAGATCATCGACGAGGCCGGCAACCTCGTGCCGCGCGGCACCATCGGCGAACTGTGCACCCGTGGTTACAGCGTGATGCTCGGTTACTGGAACAATCCGCAAGCCACGGCCGAAGCCATCGATGAGGCAGGCTGGATGCACACCGGCGACCTGGCGAGCATGAACGAGGAGGGTTACGTCAACATTGCCGGGCGTAACAAGGACATGATCATTCGCGGCGGCGAAAACATTTACCCGCGTGAGCTGGAAGAGTTTTTCTTCACCCATCCGGCGGTGGCGGATGTGCAGGTGATCGGCATTCCATGCTCGCGTTACGGTGAGGAGATTGTTGCCTGGATCAAATTTCACCCCGGCCACAACGCTTCCGAACTGGAACTGCAAACCTGGTGCAAGGAGCGCATCGCGCACTTCAAGACGCCACGGCACTTCAAGTTCGTTGAAGAGTTTCCGATGACGGTGACGGGCAAGATTCAGAAATTCAGGATGCGCGAGATCAGTATCGAAGAGCTACGCGAAAAGCAGGCCTGACACGAACCCCCTGTAGGAGTGAGCCTGCTCGCGATAGCGGTTTACCAGTCAATATTTTCATCGACTGACACAACGCTATCGCGAGCAGGCTCACTCCTACAAGGGATACGCAGTGAAAACACAAATCACAGAAAGCACAAAGGGGAGCCGAGGCTCCCCTTTAATTTTGTCGTCGCGTGCTCTTTTTTTATTATTGAGGGTCGGTCTGTTGTTGTTTTTGGCAACCGTGGCCCTTTACCGCTGTTTTTGGCGACCCCCATCCGGGGTCAAGAGCAAACGTATTTTTTTGAGCGCTGATCTGCTTTCTCGTTAAACGATCCAACCGATTCGGGGGCTACCTGACGGTAGTTTTATTGTTCTCTGCCCGGTTGCGGGTCACTCCTGAGAGCACCCTGAAAAGCACACCTTCTCCAAAAAAATCTGTTAGCTGCGTCTCTGCCGTGTTGTTTTTGTTATGTCAGAGTCGTTACGTCTTATTTTTATTGGTTTGCTGCTTTTTATTCTTGTTATGTCATAGAGATAGCAGAAGCCGTGCCAACTTTTAAAAAACCTTATAAAACAAAGGCTTGAGAATTTCAGCGAATTTTCACTCCAGCGAAACCAGACAATTTGTTTCCGTGTTACTCGCTTGAACCCCACATTCCCGACACAGCGGTAACACCTTTCCCCCTCACTGTGCGCTTCGAGCCTTGGCCACGCGCGAACCGCTCGGGCGACCGAGCACTGCGCTGATCTGCTGACCCGCGGCAATCAAGGCGTCCAGGTCGATTCCGGTTTCGATACCGAGGCCATTGAGCAGGTACACAACGTCTTCGGTGGCAACGTTACCGCTCGCGCCTTTGGCGTACGGACAGCCGCCGAGGCCCGCGATAGAGCTGTCGAACACCGAAATGCCTTCGAGCAGGCTGGCGTAGATGTTGGCCATGGCCTGGCCGTAAGTGTCGTGGAAATGCCCGGCGAGTTTCTCCCGTGGCACTTGCGCTGATACCACTTCAAACAAGCGGCGAGTCGCGCCAGCCGTGCCGGTGCCGATGGTGTCGCCCAGCGATACTTCGTAGCAGCCCATCGCGTATAGCTCACGCGCGACCACCGCCACTTGCTCCGGCGCCACCGTGCCTTCGTACGGGCAACCGAGCACACAGGACACGTAACCGCGCACGGTAACGCCGTGTTGTTTCGCCGCGTCCATGATCGGCGCAAAGCGCGCCAGGCTTTCGCTGATCGAGCAGTTGATGTTGCGCTGCGAGAACGCTTCGGACGCAGCGGCGAACACCGCGACTTCCTTGACCCCGGCGGCGATGGCGTCTTCGAACCCGCGCAGGTTCGGTGCCAGTGCGCCGTAGGTCACGCCGGGTTTGCGCTGGATCTGCGCGAACACCTCGGCAGAACCGGCCATCTGCGGCACCCATTTGGGCGAAACGAAACTGCCGACCTCGATATAGCCAAGGCCGGCGGCGCTGAGGGCATCGACCAGTTGCACCTTGTCGGCAACGCTGATCGGCTGGGCTTCGTTCTGCAGGCCATCGCGCGGGCCGACTTCGATCAGACGTACTTGGGAGGGGAGGGACATGGCGGTTGACCTGCTCTTTTGAATTTGTGGAGAACCCTTGTAGGAGTGAGCCTGCTCGCGATAGCGGTGTGTCAGATAATATTTGTTCGACTGATACACCGCTATCGCGAGCAGGCTCACTCCTACAGGGGATGTGTGTTGTTTGTCAGATCGCCTGCTGGCTTTTGAGGGTTTGCTCCAGCGCCTGCACGCAGCGCTCTTCAGCCGTATCGAGTTCCAGCTTCATCTGTTCGATATCGAGCAACTGCTGCTCAAGCTGTTCGCGGCGTTCGCTGATTTTCGCCAGCATGCTGTTGAGCTGTTTGGTGTTACCGCTGGACGGATCGTAGAGCTCGATCAGTTCGCGGCATTCGGCCAGGGAGAAACCGATGCGTTTGCCGCGCAGGATCAGCTTCAGGCTGACCTTGTCGCGCGGCGAATAGATGCGTTCCTGGCCGCGGCGCTCAGGGCTGAGCAGGCCTTGCTCTTCATAAAAGCGGATCGCCCGGGTGGTGATGTCCAGCTCGCGGGCGAGGTCGGAAATGCTGTAGGTCTGACTGCTCATGGAAGCGCTCGGAAAAAGGACTTGGCGCTAAGCTAATGGCAGGTTGACGTTTACGTCAAGTGGGATGGTTTGTGTTGTATTTGATGGCCCCTTCGCGAGCAGGCTCGCTCCTACAGGGAACGCATTCCACATGTAGGAGTGAGCCTGCTCGCGATAGCAGCGCCGCGGTTCAAAGCCCTACACCTTATCGAGCTTCTTCTCCTGCGCCGTCACCTGCTGGCACAACTCGATCATCTGCTCGCGCATCCAGCGATTCGCCGGGTCCTGGTCAGTGCTTTCATGCCAATACAGGTGCGTCTCCACCGGCGGCACATCATTGACTGGCAGATTGAACGCCTGCAGTTCATGGCGACGGGCGAAGCGCTCCGGCACGGTCATGACCATGTCGGTCTGCTGCATCACCTGCGACGCCATCAAGTAATGCTGCGAACGCAGGGCAATCTTGCGCTGAATGCCCATTTTACCCAGCGCCAGATCGACATAGCCCAGACCACTGCGGCGGCTTGAAATATGGATATGCGTCAGCGACAGATAATCATCCAGCGACAGTTTTTCCTTGCCCGCCATCGGATGACCCTTGCGCATTGCGCAGACGTAACGGTCTTCCATCAGCTTGACGTGACGCACCTGCGGGTCGGTGTTGAGCGGCGCATCCACGGCGAAATCCAGACGCCCGGCGGCCAGCTCTTTGGTGGTCTCGCGGCGCTTGGACAGAAAACTTTCAATGATGACGGTCGGCGCCAGGCGGCGCAGGCGCTGAAACAGCGGCGGCAGAATCACCGCTTCGGTGAGGTCAGTCATACTGATGCGGTAAGTCTTGACCGCTTGCGCCGGGTTGAATATGCGACTTTCCTGAACCGACACGCGCAGCAACGACAGAGCGTTGCGCACCGGGCCGATGATGTTCTGCGCCATCGGCGTCGGCACCATGCCCTGCGCGGTGCGCACGAACAGCGGATCGTTAAAGGTCTCGCGCAACCGTGCCAATGCGTTGGATACCGCTGGCTGAGTGATGCCGACAATCTGCCCGGCGCGGGTCAGGTTGGCTTCGGTATAGATCGCGTCGAAGACGATGAAAAGGTTGAGGTCGACCTTACTCAGATTCATAACGCGGCTTCTCTTGTTATTTAGGGCGGTGTTTTAGGGGCTGGCAATCAGCCGATCATATATCGGTGATGAATGTTTATACACGCCGAGAATAGGCTAGGTAAATTATCAACGCTGTTCTAGCATCGATTGCATGACTGAAACAACCTCTGCCAAAGAACTGCCTTAACCATCGGGAGCTGCTCATGGATTTCGCTTATTCGCCCAAGGTGCAAGAACTGCGTGAGCGCGTGACAGCGTTCATGGACACATACGTTTACCCGGCCGAAGCCGTGTTCGAGCGCCAGGTCTCCGAAGGCGATCGCTGGCAGCCGACGGCGATCATGGAAGAGCTCAAAGCCCGTGCCAAAGCCGAAGGCCTGTGGAATCTGTTCCTGCCGGAATCGGAACTCGGTGCCGGTCTGAGCAACCTCGAATACGCGCCACTGGCGGAAATCATGGGCCGCTCCTTGCTCGGGCCTGAGCCGTTCAACTGCTCGGCACCGGACACCGGCAACATGGAAGTGCTGGTGCGCTACGCCAACGAAGAACAGAAACAGCGCTGGCTCGAACCGCTGCTGCGCGGCGAGATTCGTTCGGCGTTCGCCATGACCGAACCGGACGTCGCCTCGTCCGACGCCACCAACATGGCCGCGCGCGCTGTACGTGATGGCGACGAGTGGGTGATCAACGGTAAAAAATGGTGGACCTCCGGCGCCTGCGACCCGCGCTGCAAGATCCTCATCTTCATGGGCCTGAGCAATCCCGATGCACCGCGTCATGCGCAGCACTCGATGATCCTTGTGCCAGTCGACACCCCCGGCGTGAAGATTGTCCGTCCGTTGCCGGTGTTCGGTTACGACGATGCGCCACACGGCCACGCTGAAGTGCTGTTCGACAACGTGCGCGTGCCGTACGAAAACGTCCTGCTCGGTGAAGGACGCGGTTTCGAAATCGCCCAGGGTCGTCTTGGCCCAGGCCGAATTCACCACTGCATGCGTTCGATCGGCATGGCCGAACGTGCCCTGGAATTGATGTGCAAGCGCTCGGTGAGCCGCACTGCCTTTGGCAAACCGCTGGCGCGTCTGGGCGGTAACGTCGACAAGATCGCCGACTCGCGGATGGAAATCGACATGGCGCGCCTGCTGACATTGAAAGCGGCGTACATGATGGACACCGTCGGTAACAAAGTGGCGAAAAGCGAAATCGCGCAGATCAAGGTTGTGGCGCCAAACGTCGCGCTGCGCGTGATCGACCGGGCGATCCAGATGCATGGCGGGGCAGGGGTGTCGAACGATTTCCCGCTGGCTTATATGTATGCGATGCAACGGACATTGCGTCTGGCCGATGGCCCGGACGAAGTACACCGCGCGGCGATCGGCAAGTTCGAGATCGGCAAGTATGTGCCGAAGGAAATGCTGCGTAGCGAGCGCTGATCTGGCACCGCGTTATCGTTCATCGCTGGCAAGCCAGCTCCCACAGGGATCTCCAGTGAACACAAATTTTGTGAACACCAGAGAAACCTGTGGGAGCTGGCTTGCCAGCGATGACGTAAGCCGGTTCAACACAACAACATCAGGCTCAATACACCCAAACCTCAACCCGGCGATTCTTGATCCGCCCCTCATCCGCATTGTTCGCCGCCACCGGCATCAACGCGCCAAACCCGCGAACCTCGCGCAACACCACGCCGTTCTTCACCAACTCCCGCCGCACCGCCATCGCCCGCAGCTTCGACAGCAGATCCGCCCGCGCGGGGTCATCCTTGGCATCACCAAACCCGACCAGTGTCACCGCACGCTCGCTTTTGTCATGCCTCTTTATATAGTCGATCACCCGCGCCAGATCCTGACGCGCCTTGTTGTCGAGGTTCGCGCTGCCTTCTTCAAAACGGAAATTCACTGTCAGACGCTGGGCGTGACGGCTGAGGGATTGATAACCCTCGGGCATCAGCGCATTCGGCGCCACGCTCATGGCGTGCACGGTCTGGCTGATAAAACCGTTGGCGGCGACGATTGCCTGACCCTGACGACTTTGCGCAAATGTCACCAAGGCCTGTGTCCAGGGATTTTTGCTGTTGGGTGGCAGATAGAAGAACAAGCGCCGCGACAGTGGATAGTCTTCTGTGGCGATCAGGCTGTTCTGCGGCAACATTGATTGCGACGCGCCATCGGCGATGGCCACGGCTTTGGCCTGACGCACGTAAGGCAAACCGATGAAACCGATGCCCTGCGGATCCGTGCTGACGGCGTCGGACAATTGCTCGCTGGACTCAAACCTTTTCGCGTTGCTGCTCAGACTTTTCCCGCGACGACTGAGGACCAGTTCTTTAAACGTGTCGTAGGTGCCGGATTGATCATCGCGCGCATATAAATGAATCGAACCGCCGCGCCCACCGAGGTCTTCCCAGCTTTTCACTTCGCCGGCAAAGATCCGCGCCAGTTGCTCAGTGTCCAGTTGCTGCAGCGGATTATTGGGATGCAGGATGATCGCCAGGCCATCGATGGCGATGACTTGTTCGGCGGCAGGGCTTTTCAGATCGCCGAGCGATTGCAAAGTCTGCAACTCGCTGTCTTTGATCTCGCGGGAAGACGCAGCCAGATCGGCGCTGGCGTTTTTCAATGCGGCAAAACCGGTGCTGGAGCCATGGGCGGCGACTTCGATGACCACGCGTTTACCTTGCGCGGTCTGGCCGACAATGCGCTGTTCGTTGGCGTTGTCCGGGGTTTCGCGGTGGATTTTCAGCAGGCCTTGCTCCTGCAGCAAACCTTCAACCAGCGCCGGGCCGAGTTCGGCGCCGATGGTGTTGGAGCCTTGAATGCGCAACGCCGGGCCGTCGTCCGGCACCGGCAAAACGGCGGCAGACACCGTCAGCCATGCGCTCAGCAGAAAAACGAACAGAACACGCAGGGTCATGCCGGCACCGAATCAAGCCAAGGGGATTGCCGGGGAGATTAAGTCAGGCGCGTGACCGAAAGATGACAACCAACCAATGTAGGAGTGAGCCTGCTCGCGATAGCGGTGGATCAGTCAATATCTAAGTTGATTGATCCACCGCTATCGCGAGCAGGCTCACTCCTACAGGGATTGCGTAAGGCTTGGGATCAGCTTAGTTCAAGCCAGATCGGCGCATGATCGGACGGTTTTTCCATCCCGCGCAGTTCGTAGTCCACGCCCGCTGCCTTCACCCGTGGCAACAAACCATGGGACGCCAGAATCACATCGATGCGCAGCCCACGCTTCGGCTCATCTTCAAAGCCTCGGCTGCGGTAGTCGAACCAGCTGAACATGTCGGTCACGTCCGGATTCAGGTGACGATAACTGTCGGTCAGACCCCAGTTCTTCAAGCGCGCCATCCACTCGCGTTCTTCCGGCAGGAAGCTGCATTTGCCGGTTTTCAGCCAGCGCTTCATGTTGTCCGGGCCGATGCCGATGTCGCAGTCTTCCGGGGAAATGTTCACATCGCCCATCACCACCAGCGGCTGTTCGTTGTGGAACTGGCTTTCCAGCAGCGCTTGCAGATCGCTGTAGAAACGCTGCTTGGCCGGGAATTTGGTCGGATGGTCGCGGCTTTCACCCTGGGGGAAATAGCCGTTCATGATGGTCACCGGCACGCCATTGGCGTCGGCGAAGGTGCCCCAGATAAAGCGGCGCTGGGCGTCTTCTTCGTCGGTGGCGAAACCTTTATGGATGGCGATCGGCTCCTTGCGCGAGAGCATCGCCACGCCGTAATGGCCTTTCTGGCCATGGAAATAAACGTGGTAGCCGAGGGCGCGGACTTCTTCGAGCGGAAACTGGTCGTCGTGGACCTTGGTTTCCTGCAGGCCGATGACGTCCGGCTGGTGTTTTTCGATCAGCGCTGCCAGCTGATGCGGACGGGCGCGCAGTCCGTTGATGTTGAAGGAAACGATCTTCATGGTCGGCAGTCCTGGCAAAAGGGCGATGCTAGCTGACAGGGGGGAAATGGGCCAGTGTGGGAGAAATCATTTTGGCCTGTGGGATTGGTGGTGTCTGCAATGGCGCCATCGCGAGCAGGCTCACTCCTACAGGGGAACGCATTCCAAATGTAGGAGTGAGCCTGCTCGCGATAGCGCCCGCCCAGTCGATGAAGATGCCGACTTGGTCTATACCTGTGGGGAACCACGCCACCCGCAAAAGGTTCGTACCAACAAGAGCGCGGTCATTTGCACGCGCCCCGGGGAGAATCACCGTCATGCCTGAAACCCAGACCGCCATCGCCGACATTCATATGCTCGACCGCGGCTACTCCCGCGAAGCCCGCTCGCTGCTGTATCAGGCCTATCGCCACGAGCCGACCTTCGGCTACCTGTTCGAAGCCGAGCGCCCCGGCTACGAGCAACGTGTGCGGGCCACAGTGCGCGAACTGGTCAAACAGCATTTTCTGCAGGACTTGCCCGCCATCGGCCTGCTGGTCAACGACCGCTTGATCGGCATCGCCCTGATCGCGCCGCCGCAACGTCGCCTGGGCATCACCGAGAGTTGGGCGTGGCGCCTGCGTATGGTGCTCAGCACCGGTTTCCGCTGTACCCGCCGCTATCTGGAATACCACGATGCCGTGGCTGCCTGCGTACCCAGCGATTCGGTGCACATGCTGCCATTGCTGGGGATTCACCCACAATTTCAGGGCAAGCACTTTGGCGAGCAACTGCTGACTGCCGTACACAACTGGTGCGCGGTGGACGAAACCTCGCAAGGCGTGGTGCTCGACACCGGCAACCCGCGCTATCTGGAATTCTATAAAAGGCAGGGTTACCAAGAGATCGGCGAAGTTGCTGTCGGGCCGGTGCGCGAACACGTGTTTTTCCACGCCAATCCGCAGGTGTTACAAACTGCAACAGCATGACAATCGAACTTCTTGGGAAATTTCCTGTTCTATCACGCTCCCAAGCCCGTGATAGCATCCGCGCCTATGAAGTTTCCAGGAAGATTTACCAGTGGCGTGCTCATGCTGTTAACCAGCTGCGCGGCGCTGGCGCAAAGTGAATTGGATGTGCGGATCAAACCGTCCAACGATGAACTCAAGGCCAATATAGAAGGCTATATCGGCAGCCTCGGCGATCGTGACGAAGAAGCCCTGCAGCGCTTCAGTCGCGGTGCCGAAGAGCAGGCGCGCAAAGCGGCTCAGGCGTTGGGCTACTACCAGCCGCAGATCGAAAGTGACGTCAAGGGCGGCAAAAAACCGCGTCTGGTGCTGAACATCGATCCCGGCGAGCCGATCCGCCTGCGCAACGTTACCATCCGTGTTGACGGTCCGGCTGCCTCCCTCAAATCCTTTCGTGTCCCGAAAAGCGACGTGCTCAAGTCCGGCGCGGTGCTCAACCATGGCCGTTACGAAGACGCCAAACGACTGATTCAGAATCAGGCCTCGCGCTTCGGTTTCTTCAGTGGCCATTTCACCAGTCAGAAACTCCTGGTCGACCCGCGCGCCGGTGTCGCCGACGTCGAACTGATCTACCAAAGCGGCCCGCGTTATGCGCTGGGCAAAGTCAAATTCGAAGGCGACACGCCGTTCGACGAAGACCTGCTGCAACGCATGGTGCCGTTCAAGGAAGGCGAGCCGTACGACTCCGAGCTGATCGCCGAACTCAACCGCGATCTGCAATCGAGCGGTTACTTCGAAGGCGTACGCGTCGACGCGGCGCCGACTGCCGCGAAAAACGACGTAATCCCGGTGGACGTCAAACTCGACACGCGCAAGCCGCGCACCATGGGCCTGGGTCTCGGTTATTCGACCGACGTCGGCCCGCGCATCAAAGCCAACGGGACACGCCACTGGGTCAACCCACAAGGCGACAGCTATGGCTGGGAAGCCGAACTGTCGGCGCCACGACAAAACGTCGGGCTGTTCTATGACATCCCGCTCGCCCCGCCGCTGACCGACAAACTGCGTTGGGCCGGCGGTTATCAATTCGAAGACATCGACGGCTCCGACACACTGAGCAAACTGCTGACCTTCGGCCCGGAATGGCACAGCAAATTACCGAGCGGCTGGCAGCGGGTGATTTCGCTGAAGTGGCAGCGCGAGGAATATGAACTCGGCGACGACTCGGGCCTGAGTACCTTGCTGATGCCCGGCATCAGTTATTCGTACCTGAAAAGCGACAACCGCATCGACCCGCACAACGGCTATCGCTTGAGCTTCGAAAGCAAAGTGGCGAAAGAAGGCCTCGGCTCGGACAACAACCTTTTATATGGCACCGCGCTGGTCAAGGGGCTGACCACGGTGTTCGACAAACACCGCTTGCTCGGTCGTGTTCAAGTCGGCGGCAGCGCCACCAATGGCTACAACTCGATTCCGCCGTCGCTGCGCTTCTTCGCCGGTGGCGATCAGAGCGTGCGCGGTTACGACTACCAGAGCCTGTCGCCGAAAAACTCCGACGGTGATCGCATCGGTGGCCGCTACATGGTCGCCGGTAGCGTCGAGTATCAATACTCGATCGCCGAGAAATGGCGCGTCGCGACCTTCGTCGACCAGGGCAACTCTTTCAACAAACTCGAACTGCCGAACCTCAAGACCGGAGTCGGTATTGGTGTGCGCTGGGTCTCGCCGGTGGGGCCGATCCGCCTCGACCTGGCCCACGCACTCGATGACGACGGCGGCATCCGGCTGCACTTTTCCATGGGGCCTGAGCTGTGAAGCGTGGTTTGAAAATAACGGCACTGGCGCTGTTGGCGCTGGTGTTGTTGATTGTATTGAGTATCAGCGTCGTACTCGGCACCGCGGCTGGCAGCCGTTGGGTGCTCGGCCTCGTGCCGGGGCTGACGGTGGAGAATTTCCAGGGTCGCCTCGGTGGGCAATGGAGCGCCGATCATCTGCTGTGGCAGCAAGACAGCAGCCGCGTCGAACTGAACAAGGCGATCTTCGCCTGGTCGCCGCTGTGCCTGACGCGCATGACCTTGTGCATCGAACAGCTCAAGGCTGATCAGGTGATTCTGCAATTCCCGCCAAGTGAAGAAACCACCGAGAGTGGCCCGATCAAACTGCCGGATCTGCAATTGCCGGTGGCCATCGAATTGGGCGATGTGCAGGTCGGCAGCCTGTTGTTCAACGGCAGCGAGCAGCTCAAGGGCTTGCAACTGGCGGCGCACTGGACCGCCCAAGGCATGCAGATCGACAGCGTGAAATTGCAGCGCGACGACCTCAGTCTGAACCTGTCCGGCACCCTCGCGCCAACCGGCAACTGGCCGCTGAACATGGCCGGTGACCTGACGTTGCCATCGCCGGGCACCGATCCGTGGACACTGGCGTTGAAAGTCGACGGCGACCTGTTGAAAACCCTCAATCTGCACGCCGACAGCCGGGGTTACCTCGACGGCCAGTTGAGCGGCGAGCTGCAACCGCTGGCGGAAAACCTGCCGGCAAAAGTACGCATCACTTCCGAGGCGTTCAAACCTAGCGCTGACCTGCCGGACACCCTGCAACTCAATCAACTGCTGCTGACCGGCGAAGGCGACCTGAAAAACGGTTATCAGCTCAACGGCAACGCCACACTGCCGGCCGACAAAGGCCCGGTGGCGCTGCTGCTCCAAGGCAAGGTCGACGCCAGCGGCGCGCAGATTGCCGGTCTCGACCTGACCGCCAACGACAAACAAAGCCTGAAACTCTCCGGCAGCGTCGACTGGAGCAAAGGCCTCAGCGCGCAAGCCAACATCAACTGGCAGGATTTTCCGTGGCATCGGCTCTATAACGAAATCGACGAGCCACAGGTCGCTTTGCGCACCTTCACCGGCGAGGTTTCCTACACCGACGGCCAATATCTCGGTAACTTCGCCGCCGCACTGGATGGCCCGGCGGGGGCGTTTACCCTGAGCAGTCCGTTCAGCGGCAGCCTTAAACAGATCGCTTTGCCGCAGTTGAAAATGGAGGCCGGGCAGGGCAAAGCGGAAGGGCACGTCAATGTCCAGTTCGCCGACGGCATCGCCTGGGACACGGCGCTGGAGCTGTCGGCGCTGAATCCGGCGTACTGGGTCGCCGAGTTGCCGGGCACTTTGGCCGGGCCGCTGAAAAGCACAGGTGAAATGAAGAATGAACGCCTGAGCCTCACCGCTGACCTCGACTTGAAAGGCAAACTGCGCGGCCAACCGGCGATCCTGCAAGCCAAGGCCGACGGCGCTGGTGAACAATGGAACCTGAATGCCCTGCAAATCCGCCTTGGCGACAACAGCATCAGCGGCAAGGGCAGCCTGCAACAGAAACTCACCGGGCAGATCGACATCAAGTTGTCGCGACTGGCTCAGCTCTGGCCGCAACTGCGCGGGCAGGTCAACGGCCAGGTCAATGTCGCCGGCACGTTGAAAGCGCCACAGGGCAAGCTCGGTCTGCAGGGTTCGCAATTGGCCTTCCAGGACAATCGCCTGCAAAGCCTCAACCTCGACGCCACGCTCGACAGTGCGCAACGGGCGAAAATCGATCTGAAGGGCAGCGGCATTCAGGCCGGCGATACCAACCTGGGCGTGTTGACCGCCAGCGCTCAAGGCGACATCAAGAACCAGAAACTCAACCTCGACCTGATCGGGCCGCAGCTGAAACTGGCCCTTGGCCTGGACGGCAATCTGGACAAGGGCAACTGGCGCGGGCGCCTGGCCAGTGGCGACATTCAGGCCGGTGGCCAGGACTGGAAACTGCAAAGCCCGGCCAAACTTGAGCGTCTGGCCGACGGCAAAATCAACTTCGGTGCGCATTGCTGGGTGTCCGGCGATGCCAGCCTGTGTGGTGAAGATCAGCGCCTGATGCCGGAGCCGAAACTGCGCTACCACCTCAAGCAATTTCCGATCGAAAGCCTGGCGCAATGGCTGCCAAAAGACTTCGCCTGGAAAGGCAGGCTCAACGCCGATCTGCAACTGGATCTGCCGGCCAGCGGCCCGAACGGCGTGGTCAGTGTCGACGCCAGCGGCGGCACTTTGCGCATGAAGGACAAGGATCAGTGGCTGGACTTCCCGTACCAGACCCTGAAACTCACCAGCAAACTGACGCCGAAACGCGTCGACACCGAACTCAATTTCGTCGGCGGCAAACTCGGCGAACTGATGGTGCAGGCGCAGCTCAATCCGTTGCCGAAAAACAAACCACTGAGCGGCTCGTTCCGTCTTTCCGGGCTGGACTTGTCGGTGGCGCGGCCGTTTGTGCCGATGGTCGAGAAACTCACCGGACGCCTCAACGGCAGCGGCACCATCTCTGGTGGATTGCTGGCGCCGCTGGTCAACGGCACCGTGCAACTGAGCGACGGCGAAGTGTCCGGCGCCGAGTTGCCGATGGAGCTGCAGAACCTGCAACTCACCGCCCTGATTGCCGGCGAATCGGTACGCCTTGACGGCGGCTGGAAAAGCGGCAAGAGCGGGCAGGGCAGCCTCAACGGTAACGTTGCCTGGGGCCAGGCGCTGGTGGTTGATCTGGCATTGAAAGGCACGCAATTACCGGTCACCGTCGAGCCGTACGCCAAGCTTGAAGTGGCGCCGGACCTGAAGATTTCCATGGCTGGCGACGAACTGAAAATCGCCGGCAAAGTGCAGGTGCCCAAAGGCGAAATCACCGTGCGGGAGCTGCCGCCGTCAACGGTGAAAGTCTCCGACGACACGATCATCGTCGGCGCGCAGACCGAAGAGGGAAAACCGCCGATGGCCATGAAAATGGACATCGACGTGGTGGTCGGTGAGGACAAACTGGCTTTTGCCGGCTTTGGTCTGACCGCCAACGTGCAAGGGCATGTGCACATTGGCGACAACATGGACACCCGTGGTGAACTGTGGCTCAACGACGGCCGCTACGGTGCCTACGGCCAGCGCCTGCAAGTGCGCCGTGCGCGTCTGTTGTTCGCAGGTCCCCTCGATCAGCCGTATCTGGACATCGAAGCGATTCGCCAGACCGACGACGTGATCGCCGGTATCCGCCTGAGCGGCAGCGCCGAGCAACCGACCACGCAGATCTTCTCCGAACCGGCGATGAGTCAGGAGCAGGCCTTGTCCTATCTGGTGCTGGGCCGTCCGCTGAGTACCAGCGGCGAGGACAACAACATGCTCGCGCAAGCGGCGTTGGGTCTGGGCTTGATGGGCAGCTCCGGGGTCACCAGCGGCCTGGCCAAGGATCTGGGCATTCAGGACTTCCAGCTCGACACCGCAGGCAGCGGCGATGCCACCAGCGTGGTGGCCAGCGGCAATATTACCGAGAAGCTCAGTTTGCGTTATGGCGTCGGCGTGTTTGAACCGGCCAGCACCATCGCGTTGCGTTACAAGCTGAGCAAGAAGGTGTATGTCGAGGCGGCCAGTGGTGTGGCCAGTTCGCTGGATATTTTCTACAAGCGCGATTTCTAGATCGTAACTGGTTATTTGAACCGAGGCGCGGCCTTCGCGAGCAGGCTCGCTCTTACATTGGGAATGCGTTCCCTTTGTAGGAGTGAGCCTGCTCGCGATGGCGTTGTTTCGGTCAACATCAATGGTGCGTCTGATGGCCTGATCGCGAGCAGGCTCACTCCTGCATTGATCTGTGGCGGGCTAGAATTTTGTGTTACCGGCACACCAGCGACACCCGCTCATAGTTCAGCGCCTTATTGCGTTCCGGCAGTGTGTAAGGCGCCTCGCAGCGCTGGCCTTGCCAGACGATGACGAGGCTGCCGGTGTCGCTTTCCACCAGCGCCAGTGCTTTGCCGCTCGGGTCGGAGATCGCCAGTTGTTTGCCGGCGCTGTCTTCCAGCGAAGCACCGAACGGGATCGGCTGGCGCTGCGCATCGAACAAGGCAAATTGCACGCGCCGTCCAGTCTTGCTGGCATAGCGCGCCAGCACCACTGCTCCACGGCGCGGCACCACTTGCCGGGTCGCATTGTCAATTTCGATATCGGCGCCCAGATCGCGGGTGTCGAGGTTGATCCAGTTGACCCGATAGGGTTGCGCATTGGGCACCACGGCATAGCCGTTACGCCCGGTTTTCGCCCCGGAGAAGCTGCCGATTTTCACCCCGGAAACGCCTTCGACCTGCGCCAGTGCAAACGTCTCACCGACGGTTTGGCCCAGGTTGATACCGCCGCCGTGACCGACGATCGAGCCGGCCAGATTAAGGTTCTGCGAGTTGTAGCCGCGCCCCTGGCTGTATCCGGCGCTGATGTCCATCACCGAGGTGCGGGTGCTGAGGTTGGCTGAACCGCTGCTGCCACCGGTGCTGCTGGTGCCGCCCTGCACCGAGTAATAAGTGTCGCTGCCTTGCGTCAGGTAGCCGTTGATCCCGACCTGAGTGCTGTCGGTGGCTTTCTGTGTACTGGCGGAAACAAAGGCGCGGGGTGCACGAGGTTTCGAACCCAGCGGAAAAGACAGTGACAGGTTGACCAGGGTGTCGTTGTTCGCCGGCCCATAGTTGCCGATATCCTTGGTGTAGGTGGCGCCGAGGTTGTAACTGACTTCGCCCCAATAGTTGCTGTAACCCGCCGACAGGCTTTGCGAGCCACCGCGGCCCCAATAGCGCTGGTCACTGGCGTTGAGGTAGACGCTGCCAAATTGCTGGTTACGCCCCAGGCTCTGGTTGACGGTCAGGTCGGTGCGGGTTTTCGAGTTGCCCGTGCGCTTCTCGCCTTCGTTGCTCAGTTCCTCGACGTGCTCGGTGAGGGTGCGATAGCCCTCGGTCGAATAGCGATAGGCAGCGAGGGTGAAGCTGGTGTCGGTACCGGTAAAGGTCTTGGCGTACAGCGCCCGCAAGCTGTTGCCTTTGACCACTTGGCCAAAGGTGCGACTGGCGGAATGCGTCACGTCGAGCGACACGGCGCCGATGGGTGTATTGCGCCCTGCGCCCACGGACAACGCCTGGAAGTCCTCGGTCGCTTGTACGCCGACAATGCCGGACAAGTTACTGCTGACACCATAGGCCAGCGTGCTGCTGAGAAACTGCGGCGACTGCTGATCGTCGCTGTTGCTGTTGTAGCGGCCGACCGAGACGCTGTATTTCAACTGCCCTTGGCGCACCATGATCGGCAGGCTGGAAAACGCCTGCACCGTCACCCGGCGCTGACCGTCGGCCTCGATAATCGTCACTTCCAGATCACCGTTGGAGCCACTGGGATAAATATCGCTGATCTCGAATGGACCCGGCGGCACGTTGGTGGTGTAGAGGATGTAGTTGTTCTGGCGAATTTCCACGGTGGCGCTGGACTGTGCAATCCCGCGAATGATCGGTGCATAGCCGCGTTCGCTGTCGGCGCGCATGCCGTCGTCGGAAGCCAGTTTCAGGCCGCGATAACGCACGCTGTCGAACAGGTCGGCATCGGAAAAAATATCCCCGGCGCTGAACTGGCCCTTCAGCGCGGTCAGGTCATGTTGCAGATAGCTGCGGTTGCTCTTGAACTTACTCGGCTGGCCGGTGCTGCTGTTGAAGTTGGACTCGTTGCGCAGGCGCCAGCCACCGAGGTTGATGCCGTTGCGCAGGCCGACGTTGTTGGAAATCGTGTCGGCGGTCTGCGTGCTATTGCGGTTGCTGCTCACTTGATAGTTGATAAATGCCGCCGGCACGCCTTCGTCCCACAGGGCCGGGTCGACGTAGCCACGTCGACCGCGCTCCATGGCGCTTTGCGGCACGCTGACCAGCAAACGCAAGCGCGGCACGTCATAGCGCACGGTGGCATGCTCGATCAATGCGGGGAGGTCGAGGCAGGCGTTTGGATCGTCAGCGTCGAGTTTGCCGCTGGCCTGCAACCGGGCAATGTCGACGCCCAACTGCTGGACCGTCTCCAGGGTCAGGCAGGCCTGAATTTTGCCGCTGCCGGGGTGGCGTCGGAAATCGATGTCGCGACGACCGACCAGCGTGTCGTTGCTGTAGAGGTCAACCCGGTAGTTGCCGGGGAGTACGCTGTTGCTGGCGAGCAGCGATTGCACATCGACGGTGGACGCGGCGCCTTGCAGAAACGACGTATTGAACTGTTCATCGCCATCAGCCTGGCACGCTGTGCTGATAGCCGAGGCGATCAACAACGATGCCAGGCCGTCGCGTTTGAGTAAAAACATGCAGGAACCCTATATCACCTCCGATACGAACTAACGGAGCGAAGAGAAATACAGTGAAAGTGCGCTATCAAAGCGACTCGCGACTTATGGAGATTCGTTCTTTGGGCGAGCGCGGGTTTCGGCGCTGTTGGAAAGTTGCGCGGTAAAACGATCTTGGGCGCCATAGTCATTAATGCTGCTGAACAACAAAGTTGGCGTGTTCGTCGAGTGAAGTTGTTTTAGGGCGAACTCTTTGCGTTCGCCGGGGGCGATCATCAGCGAGTCAAACGGATGCTCGCTGAGTGCGCCGGATTGCAGGGTGATATCGGCAATCGACACGTGATAAAGACCGGGGTTGTTCACCACCAGCACGCTTTTGCCGGCGCGCTCGGCCAGGCGCCAGGTCAATTCACCCGGTGCCAGATACGCGTTGTTTTTCATGCCTGCGGGGCGGAAGAACACCTTGATGCGCTGGCGTACGGCGAGCTGCAAGGTGTTTTCGGTCTTCGCGGTCTGGGGGATTTCCTGCACGTTGAGCCAGACCACCGATTCGCGGTCGGTCGGCATGCCGGTGCCTTCGTAGATGACCCGCAGTATTTGCTGTTCTTCGCCGCTGACGCGCACCAGCGGCGGCGTCACCGCAAACGGCACGGAAGCGGTTTCGCTGGCATCGGTGTCGATCCATGACTGGATCAACACGTCTTCACCGCTGTTGCGCACGGTGATGCCGGCTTCCTTGTGCTGGCCGTCGAAGACCAGGCGGGTGCTGCTCAAGGAAATCCCGGCCGTGGCCTGATTAACTATCAACAGACCCAGCAGGCCCGCACAAAACGACAATGAATGACGATAAAACATGATGGCTACCGCGCAGATAATTGAAAGCACGGGGCCGCGAGGCCCCGCACCGGGTTCGAAAGTTCGCGCGGGTTATTCGTATTGCAGGGTGAACGGCAGGGTGGCGTCGCCGCGACCGGCAACAGCCAGTTTCGGGTCAACCGTGGTGACGTAGGCGGCCGAAAATTTCAGTGTGGTATTGCTGTCCTGCAGGGTGTTTTCGATCTTCGCGGTGGCTGGCGAACTCAAGTCGATCACGGCGCCATTGGCGTCGAGCAAGGCGATACCGATGCCTTTTGCAGCCCCCAGGCCGCTGATCAGTCGCAGCACTTTAGTGCCAGGTTCGATGCCCGAGCCGGCGCCCTTGGTCGGTTCAAAGATCATCGCAACCTTGGTGCCGGCGTTGCAGTTGATCTTCATGTCGAAGTTCTCGACGCTCAACGTACCGTTGCCTTTCGGCGCGGTGGCGGTGCCCATGTCCTTGATCGACACTTCCCCCATGGCGACGGAGATGGTTTTGTCCTTGCCGGCGCTTTCAACCGAACAGGCGTCGTTGTTGATGGTGCCGGTGAAGTTGATGGTGCCGCTGCCGGCTTTGGTCGGGGTCACTGGCGGGTCGGCTGCCAGGACATTGCCGGCCGCAGCAAACATCGAAAGGGCGAGAAGCGTTCGGGACAACTTTTTCATGTTGCTTTTTCCATTGGTGGGGATAAGGCAACACAATAAAATGCGGTTTACCGGTGGAACATCAGACGATCCTTAGAAGTTCGGAAACTGCCGGAAAGTGTCTTTTTCATTAGTTAAACAAGTTACGTTCTATGCAGTAAGTCAATAACTCTTGGTCGCTGCTGACGTCCAGTTTGCGCATTGCCGAGATTTTCTGCGTGCTGATGGTCTTGGCACTTCTGTTCAAGTGGCGGGCAATGTCGTTGACGCCTTGGCCCTGAACGAACAAACGCAGGATTTCATGTTCCTTCGGCGACAGCCTTGAAAAGCGTTCGTCCAGATCAGCGCCGTCGTTCACTACGGATGTTGGCGCGGGTGCCTGCCAGCGCACCGGGTTGCCTTTGGCGATGGCTCTGAGTGCGGTCTCGATTTCGTCGTGCAACTGGTTTTTCTGAATGACCGCCAGCACACCCAGTTCCTGCAGGCGCGTGAGGATCAACGGATTGGAAATCATCGTCAGTACCAGTACCCGAACCTTGGGAAAGTGCCTTATCAAGTACTCCACCAGTTTCAGGCCGTCACCGTAAGGCGAAGCGGCGGGCATGTTGAAGTCGGTGATCAACAGATCTACAGGCTTGGTCTCCAGCAGCTTGATCAGCTCATCGGAGCCAACGGCTTCGCCCACCACGCGAAAGCGTTGGTCACGCTCGACCAGTTCCCGCACCCCCAGCAGCACGATGGGGTGATCATCGGCAATGACAACGTTGAAGGTTTCCATGAGTGATTTATCCAGAGTGAAGTTATTCGAGGGAGTCGAGCAGATCTTGCAGCCGCGTCAGATTCTGTCGCACCGCCACGGCCAGAGCGGGCGTCACGGCCATGCCGGTCAAACGACATTCCAGCTCGACAAACGCGCTGGCCAGCGCATTGATCTGCACCGCCCCCAGCGCCCCTGCCATGCTGTGCAGTTGCTGCGCCACGCTGTTGGCGTCTGCCGCATCCAGTGCCGCCAGGGTGGTCTGAATATCTTGGCGCAGGGTGGTGACAAACAACTCGCGCATTTTTGCAGATAGCGGCGGCGGGGCATCGATAACGGGGGGCACAGCGATTTTGCAATGTTGCTCAAGTTGCGTACGCAGGGTGGCAAGGTTAAGCGGCTTGACCATCCACGCGTTCATGCCGACGGCGGCGCAGCGCTCGCCTTCTTCGCGCAGGGCGTTGGCGGTGACGCCGATGATCGGCAGTGTCGAGTCCTGCTGGCGTACTGCTTCAGCTAACCGGTAGCCGTTCATGACCGGCATGTTGACATCGGTCAGCAGCAGATCGAAGCGGCCGGGCGCCCACTGCGCCAGGGCCTGTTCGCCATTCGCAGCGACGATCACCGAGCAGCCGAGGGCTTCCAGTTGTTCCTTGATGATCGCCGCGTTGATCACGTTGTCTTCGGCCACCAGCACCTGCAGATTCAGTGGGCGAGTCTTTGCCTGCAACGCGGCGGGGCGCTGCGCATTGGCGCCGTGTTGTGCCAGATAAATCGCCCAGGCAATCGCGCGTACATCGTCGGCATCGACCGCCCAGTCTGCATCGCTTGGCTGCGCCGGATTGGGGCCGCCCGCAATGGCAACGATCCTTGGCCCGCTCCAGTGCGGGGCGTTGTCGAGCGGGGTGAGGTCCACCAGCAGCGCCGAGGATGGCGGCATCTCGGTCGTCACCAAGCGGCAATCCAGACCAAAACGCTTGAGCCAGGCCATCAGGTGCAGCGCCAGTTCGCTGATCGGTGCACGTACATAAACGGCGGGGCTGCTGGCCACGAAAGCGGGGCAGTCGGCCAAACTGCCCGGCCTGTTCTCCAGCGTGAGTTGCAGGGTAAAACTGCTGCCCAGTCCCGGTTCGCTGACCACGCTCAACTGGCCGTGCATCAACTCGCACAGCCATTTGCAAATGGCCAGGCCCAGACCCGCACCGGCCTGACTGTCGGCGTCGTTGACCTGATAGAACGGGTCGAACAATTGCTGTTGCTGCGCTTGGGAAATCCCCACCCCCGAATCGCTGACCTGCCACTGTACTTCGGCGTTATCGGCGGCGTTTTGCAACACGCGTACGCGCAGCACCACGCGACCGTTGTCGGTAAACTTGATCGCGTTGCTCAGCAGGTTGTTGAGGATCTGGCGGATGCGCAACGGGTCACCGCGCAGTCGATCCGGCAACGTCGAATCGATGCACGCATACAGTTGCAGGCCTTTGGCGCGGGCAAAGGCGCTGTAAGTGCGCACTACGTCTTCAGTCAGCTCTAGCGGACAGAAGTCCTGAAGCTCAAGGGTCATTTGCCCGGCTTCGATCTTCGACACGTCCAGCACATCGCTGATCAGCTTGAACAGGCTGGCGGAGGAGCGCTGGATGGTGTCCAGATAATCCTGCTGGCGCGGCGCGAGCGGCGTCAGGCCGAGCAATTCGAGGGTGCCCAGCACGCCATAGAGAGGGGTGCGAATCTCATGGCTCATGGTGGCGAGGAAGCGGCTCTTGGCCTGGTTGGCCGAGTCGGCGGCCTGACGGGCTTCTTCAAGAGCGGCGGCGTCTTCGATATGCCGAGTCACGTCATGCAACGCACACAACCAGGCATCCTGGCCTTGATAGCGCGTCGAGACGAAGGCCAGATGCAGATGACGCCCGTCGATCTCGAGATCGGCATGCCCGGACTCGCTGTGCGCCTTGAGCAGGCTCATCAAACGGCTGCTGTCGTGCCATTGCTGGGCGCGCTGGTTTTCCAGGAGCACTTGGTGATCGCTGCGGCGGATCACACAGAGGCCGGTCGGCGCGGTGTCGATCACCGCACGGCTGAACGCCTCGCTTTCGGCAATGCTCGCGTGCGCACTTTGCGCGGGGATGATCACGCGCGCGGTGTACCAGCGATTGATGACGCGACCGCAACCAAGCAACGCCAGCACCACCGCCACGAGGCACAGCAATGGCCACAGCGCGTAACTGAGAAAACTGCGCAGGCTGATGACGTAGATTGCGGTCCAGTGCTGTGCGCCGGGGCTGCTCAGTTTGAACACCAGGCCGTCACGGTCGAAATTTATCCCCTCATCCAGTACCTGGTCGGATCTCTGTGCGCCGGTCAGGACCACGCCGGCCGGGGTGATCAAGGTGAAGTCATCGTAAATCGACCACTCCATCAATCGCTCGATGTTGTTGACCTGAGACAGTTTCAGCAGCGTCCCGACCACCACCCAGGAATCGGCGCCCTCGATGGTCAGCGTTGGCTGCAGCAGATTGATCCTGACGTAGGCCAGCAACGTCGGTGTTGCCTCGTGGTCCTGAGTGGGCGGGTAGGGTGCCCAATGCACTTGATGATCGGCCGCTGATGAAGGCTGTTCGCGTGTGTGCTGGTTCACCTGGCTCATGACTTGGGCAAACGCGCCGATCTGCATCGGGCCAGCACCGCGCAAGCGCCCGGCGGAGGGCACGGCCACGTCGAAATTGTCGGGGCCATTGAGCAGGATCACTTGCGGCGACTGATAGTGCGATGCCGCCCAGAACGCGCTGTAGTAGGCGGCCAGATAACTTCCCAGCGCGAAAACCTTGGGGTATTGGTCGGCGGCGATTCTGTTCGGATCGATCTTGACACTGAACGGCAGTGAAAACGGCAAGCCGCGACCTTCATAGATATTCGGACCTTCATCGGGCAGCAGCTTTTGCGAATAGGTGGGCAACACCACCAAAGGGAAATATCGACCCTTGGCACTGGCCTGGGAGATATCGCGCAGAAACACTTCCTGCTCGTGGATGTTCTCCATCAATCGGGCGAAGTGAAACTGCAGGGTGTCGCGCTGCTCTTCGAGCATGCGCAGCACCCCCACATAGCTGATGCCCAACAGCAGCAACACCAGTGCGCCGAGCAGCAGCAGCGTTTTGTTCAAACGCAGCGAACTGCTGGCCAGTTTGTCCAGAAATGCATTGGTATGCGGCATTACAGCGCCTGACCAGCGGTGATGGGGCAGTCTTGGGACACAGTGACCTCGGTAGCAAGCGACGTTCAACAATAGCCACGTGCCGCTCACCAGGCGTTCGCTGGCCCGTCGTGGGTCAGCAACTGCTGGAACTGATCTGCAGAGACGGCGTGGGAGATCAGGAAACCCTGAACCTGAGTGCAGTCGATTTTACGCAACAGAGCAAGTTCTTGTGCGGTTTCTACACCTTCGGCCACCACCGTCAGGCCCAATTGCCGACCGAGGCTGACAATACTGGTCAACGCCTGCGCGAGTTCGGCGTTGGCATGGCAACCCTGGACCAGTGCGCGGTCGATTTTCAGTTCGGTGAACGGCGCCGACACCAGGTTCATATACGAGCTGTAGCCCTTGCCAAAATCATCCTGCGACAGACCGAAACCTTTGATCCGCAAGCGGCAGGCGCCGGCGTAGAAATTGCTGATGTCATCGGGCACCGAGCACTCCATCAATTCGAAACAGATCCGCGCGGGCAAGCCTTGATGGGCAAGCACGAAGGCGAGAATGCGATCAGGCAGGTCATGGCTGTTGAGCAGGTGCGTGGGCAGGTTGACCGAGACCGGAATGTCATAACCCTGCTCGCGCCACGTAGCCTGGGCGGCGATCGCCTGTTTCAGCACGCACCAGAGCAACGGCTCTTCGAGACCAAAAGCAATCAACGCCGGCAAAAATACCCCGGGCAACAGCGTGCCATGTTCAGGATGATTCCAGCGTATCAGCGCTTCGGCGGCGACGATCCGGCCATTGTTCAAAGCCTTCTTCGGTTGAAACCACGCTTGCAGCTCACCGTTGTCGAGGGCATTGCAAATACTCTGGCGATCAATGCCGGGATGCGTCGCCGCCGGGACGCTCTGGCGCAGCGCCTGCAATTGATCGATCAGGCAGCGCAGGGCGGCCGCATTCACCGGTTTCGAAATCAGTCCGATGACTTTCACTTGCAGGTTGCTCGCGACCAGACTGGCGCCCATCAACATGCGTCGCGAGGCGGCGCTCATGATCGCCAGTGCCGGGCGCGAACGCTGCGCGGCGAGGCCCTGAATAAACTGCACGCCGTCCATGCCCGGCATCAGCAAATCGGTGAGCACCAGATCGAAGTCGCGGTGTTTCAGGCAGTCCAATGCTTCTTCGCCGTCCCTGGCGCACGCCAGATCGAAGTCGCCCAACTCGCTGAACAGGTTCTGCAAATACAGGTGCTGGAAGGGGTGGTCTTCGACAATCAGAATGCTACAGGGCTTCATGGGCGACTCGTTCGTAGGGAGCCAGGACAGCGAACAAGGCTCGAAGCGTAAAAGGTTTGACCAGGCAGTGATTCATGCCGGCAGCCAGGCACAGCGCGTCCTCACCGCGCAGGGCGTTGGCGGTCGCGCCGATGATCGGAATGCTGCAACCGAGGCGCCGCAGGGCTTTGGCCAACTCGTAACCGTTGAGACGGGGCATGTTGACGTCGGTCAGAACCAGGTCGAACGCAGCGTCGGGCCACAGCGCCAAGGCCTCTTCACCATCGCTGGCCAGCGCCACCGTGCAGCCGAGTTCTTCGAGCTGATCGCGCAGGATCAGTTGATTGATGACGTTGTCTTCGACCACCAGGATGTGCAGGTGCAACGCGCTCATCGCGTGGGGTTCACTGTCTTGCGGGCGGTGAACGATCTGGCCGCTCTGGGCCTGGCGAACGGCCCGTTGAATCGCCAGCAGATCATTCAGATTGACCTGCCAGCCGTCGCCGCTGAACTGCGGCTCGTGGGCGCCGTCACCGCTGGCCAGTACGCGCGGCCCACGCCATGTCAGGTTCGGGCGCTGTCCGAAGGCCGCGGGATACAGTTCCAGCAACACTGCCGTTGTATCAGGCTCGATGTCGTCCGGTGCGCCGATATGCGCGCGGGCGCCCCAACGACGCAACCAGCCACTGACGCTGTCGGCCAGTTCGCGCACGGGCGAAACGACATAGACAATGTCCGCTGCCAAGGGCGGCAAAGCTGCGGATGGTGTGTTGCTGCAGCGTTGCTCCAGCGGCACGCTGAGGGAAAAACTGCTGCCAAGGCCCGGCTCGCTGACCATGCGCAGGGTGCCATTCATCAAGTGGGTCAGACGCTGGCAGATCGGCAACCCCAGGCCGGTGCCGGCAACCACATTGGTGTTGCCGGCGGTCTGGTAGAACGGTTCGAAAATAAACGCCTGATCGTCATGGGCGATGCCTTTGCCGGTGTCCGAAACCTGCCATTGCAGACACACGCGTTCGCCTTCGCGAGCGAGCAGTCTGACCCGCAACACCACGCGCCCGGAATCGGTGAACTTGACCGCGTTGCTCAGCAGGTTGTTGAGGATCTGTCGCACCCGGCTGACATCGCCGATCAAGCGCTCAGGCAGTTGCGGGTCCAGGCAGGCATAGAGTTGCAGGCCTTTGCTTTGCGCGGCAGCGGCGTAACCCTGCACCACCTCGTGCACCAGGTCCGGGACGGAAAATTCGCTCAGCTCCAGCGCCAGTTGCCCGGCCTCGATCTTCGATACATCGAGCACGTCGCAAATCAACTGCAGCAACGTCGCCGATGATCCCTCGATCGCCCGCAGGTAACTTTTTTGCTGAGTGTCCAGATGCGTGCGCGCCAGCAATTCCAGGGTGCCCAATACACCATAGAGCGGGGTGCGGATTTCGTGGCTCATGGTCGCCAGAAACAAGGTCTTCGCTTCGTTGGCGGCATCCGCCGATTGGCGCGCCTGTTCCAGTGCTGCTTCGATTTGCCGTCGTGCGCTGATGTCACTGAACGCACAAAGCAGCACGTCTTCACCTTTGTAGCGGGTTGGCGCACAGCTCAGGTACAGGTGACGACCGTCGGCGGTCTCGAAGTAATCGGTCAGGCATGGCGTGGTTTCGTCAAACGCATCCCGGATCCAGCCCGCGCCCAGTTGCTCGCTGCACTGGCCCAGCCATTGCCGGGCGAGGGTGTTATCCAGCACCACTTGGCCGTCACTGCGGCGCAGCACGCACAGCGCCACCGGCGCGGTCTGAATCACGTCGCGGCTGAACAGTTCGCTTTCCACCAGCGCCTGTATGCGCTGGATCGCCGGGGTAATGACGCGATGCTCCAGACGACGAACCAACAGGCACACCAGGCTGATACTCAACACGCAGAACAGCAGCGCACCGAGCATTTGTGGCCACAACGCACGGAGCACTGACAGCAAATCAATGGAGTAAGTCAGCTGCCAATCCGACGATTTCAGCTGTTTGCGCAACACCAACTGCTCGGGCAGCCAGCCATCGCCGACGAAGCCGAAGAAATCCTGTTGCCTTAGGAGCGGCAGGTTCTGTTCCGGCGGAGGTCTATGGCTGTTGCTGAACAGCGGTTTGCCTTGTGAGTTGAACATGGTGAACTCGCCGGCACTGTGGTCGTTCAAGGCTCTGGACACTTCACGGTCGTCCATTTCCAGACCAAGCCAGCCGGAGTGGACATCACGTTCATCCAAGCGAATGAAGATGTACAACTGCGAGTGCCCGTCTGCGGCATGGGTCAGCCACAGTTCCGACAAAGTCGCCGTGAGCTTGAGCGCTTCCAACTGATCCAGCGTGGCCTGTGGCAAACCGACGACCAGCGGTGTCGCGTTGTATAGCCGCAATACATGACCGCCGTTGCTGACATATAGCAGGTTGAGCTGCTTGGCTTTCAGGTAATCGCGCATGCGCTGGGTCAACCAGATGCTCCACTGTTTGCCCGGCGTTTGCCCCAGCAGCAGACGGATTTCTTCTTCGGACACCGGCACGTTTATTTTCGCCTTGCGTGTGGCCGACAAGCTCAGGCTCTCCAGCAGCGCTTCACGGGTGGTGAAAAAGGTGTGCGCTTCGGCGATGGCGCTGCTCATGTAGCTGCGCCGTTGGGAAATCTCATTATTGAAGGTAAACAGCAGGAAGCTGTAGACGCCGCCAAGGATGCCCACCAGCAGCACCAGGGCAAAAATGCGCAGCAGGCGCCGCGCCGCATCGGGCGAGGACAGCAGCGGGCTGATCTGATGGAGGTAGTTCTTCAATCTCATCGCGGCACTCTATGGAGGGCCGGCAGCGAGGAAAATCAGACGATCCTTAGAGTGCTACAAGTAATTGACGATGAAGGTGACTTCGGTGTTGGCGCTGCCGGCCTTGAGTTCGCCCGTGGGCAGACGGTAGTACGCGGCGGTTAACGGGATCTTGAAATCGGTACCGGTGGTGGTGAAGGCGTTGAACGGGTAGGTGGTGTCGAATACGATCGGTTGCCCGACATCGTTCATCAATTGCAGGCCGATGCCGCTGGCGGTGGAGGTGCTATTGAGTGCAACGATGCCCTTGGTCGCGTCGATGACGGGCGTGGTGGCCTTGAGCGAATAGGTGACTTTCTTGATGCCGGTCTGGCACTGATTCAAGGCGATGTCGAAGCGCACGGTGCGGGGTTTGGCGCCCGCTTCGCTAAACTCCTGGAGTTGATAGTCATCGCCCATGGCGACCGGCACGGCAGGGGTCTGGCAGGAGGCTGCATTCAACACCAGCGCATTGGCCAGATTGAAGTTATTCAGAATCAGCTCGCCGGCTTTCAGGCTGCCGAGGTTGCCGGCCGGTATCGTGATCTGCGCCGCCAACGGGCCTGACTTGACGATTTCCAGGCGGATCGAGCCTGACATCACGCCGTAGCCTTTTGGGGCGACCGAAAAGAGCGAGGGCTCATAGCGATCCAGTATACCCATCCAGATACGGAACGACAGCCCGGTCTTGCCCAGGGGGAAGGTCGTGACGCTACTGGTCGGGGAGCCAAATGCGGGATTGACCGCTATTCCGTAGAACGAGCTCGCATTGCACGACCAACTGTGCGAGCTCGATTGCTGCGCGGTTTCCTGATAAACCACCGTGCCATCCGGTGTGTCGGCGGGGATGGTCAGGCCGCCATTGGCCAGGCTGGCGCCGCAACTGAGCGTTTGCGGGGAAGGGGAACTGTTGAAGCTACACGTCGCCATTGCGTCCGTTGCGCATGCCAGCAACGTCGCTGCGGCAAGAGTGAGCAGGGGGCGCTGCAGAGTTATTCGCTTCATGAAAAGGGCTATACGTGTCGGCCAAAGAGCGCCGTACGTTAAACACGCCATCTGCCAATGGACATCAGGCGATTCTTAGAACACGTTCCCGCGAATGCGCAAACGCGGCGATGTATTAGACTCAGCAAAGCCTGAAAACCGTGCAGGTTGTGCGGCCCCCGGTTCATAAGAGAGGTCATATGGTCCGCTTGAGTATGGTCTTGCTCGGTCACGAATTCGTCCGCAAGCGTTGGTCTGCGCTGGCGCTGACGGGCATCGCCTGGGGCGCGGCCGGTGTGGGCATCTTCATCGATGCGCTGGACGGCGTACTGTATTTCCCGCTGCATTTCTTTGGCTATCTGTTGCTGCTCGAAGCGCTGATCCTGCTGCTGGTGCCGGCACCGCAAGCCGGCACCGCTGCGGCCCTGCGCAGAGCGCGAGGTCTGGCGTTTCTCTTGCTGGGACTGCTGATCGTCGACCGGCAACACGCCGCCGGGCTGATTCTGGCGGTGCTGTCTGGTGGGGCTTTTCTGCTTGATGGCGGCTTTCGGTTGGCGGCGGCGCTGGTGGTGCGCTTTGCCGGTTGGCAAGTGTCGCTGCTGGCGGGGTTATTCGAAATCGGTTTTGGCGTATTTATCCTCGAACCGTACCCGACGCTGTATAAGGGCACGGTGCCGTTCTGCATTGGCATGAGCCTGTTTCTCTCGGGCTGCGCGTTGTTGCGGCAAGCGGTGCGCTTCAAACACCAGCCGCCGCTGACCAGCCCTTTGTCGGTCAGTGTGCCGGCCAGCAGCAACGCGTTGGTGATTCACGTCTGGACCCCCAGCGGCACCGTGGATGACACTTTGGTGCGCAATCGGCTGCTCAACCGCTACATCGCGGCGGTCGACATCAATGGCGTTATCTCCGCCGGTCACGCGGCACTGGAATGCGGCTCGGACATTTACATCAGTCATTACCCGCAGGATGACATTGATCGTTCGGCCGGGGATTTCGTGCGCTTGCTGCGGGCGACGCCGAACAATGATGTTGCCGGCCGATTTCTGCCTGACTATGCCGGCGAGGTGGCGGACTGGTGCCCGTCTTCGGTGCAGGTCAGTTTTGCCCGCTATGACGCCCGGCGCCTGCATGCGTTCTGGACGGAGTATCGGCAGAACAGCACGTACAACCTGACCAGTCGCAATTGTTCCAGCGCCGTCGCCCATAGCCTCGAAGCGGCCCTGGAAGGGGCGATGAACCGCGGCCATTCGAGCATGCTCGATTTCGCCCGAATCATGTTCAGCCCCGAGTTCTGGGTCGCCGCGCAAGTGCGCAAGCGCGCCGAAGTGATGGCCTGGACGCCCGGGCTGGTGCTCGACTATGCGCGGGCGCTGCATGCGGCCATCGAGCCGGCACCGCCGGGCTGGCACAGCATTTATGCGGTGAGCAAGCGGGCGTTTGGGTATGTGGGCACTGCGTTGCGCGGGCGTGAGGTGCATCCTGTGCAACCGCCATCTGTGCATCCTTCTGACGAATCCTGATCAATCCTGCACCGAGTCGCGGCCTTCGCGAGCAGGCTCGCTCCCACATTGGATCTCTGATCGGCACAGAACGTGTGCCTGATGGAGATCCCCTGTGGGAGTGAGCCTGCTCGCGAAGGCGTCCGCCTATGCGACACAAAACCCACTCCACTGGTCAACTAATTGCAAAGCAACCTAACTATTGCGTTGACATTCGCTGCCTAGGCAGTAACATCTCGACATACATTCACTGCCTAGGCAGTTATTAGGTGAGCAAATGAAGCATTTCACCCCGGACGAATTCAAACACTGCCATCTCGGCCTGTTGCTTGGCCGTGCTGCGCTGCTCAAGGACCGGATCATCGACACCCACATGGAACCCCACGGCATCACCGCCGCGCAGTTCAAGGTGTTGATCATCATGGCTCAGTTCGGCGTCGATACCCCGGCCGAACTGTGCCGGCACCTGTCGCTCGACAGCGGTTCGATGACGCGCATGCTCGATCGTCTGGAACAGAAAGGCTTTCTGGCTCGCCACCGCAGCGAAGGCGATCGCCGTCAGGTGCAACTGAAACTGACCGAGCAAGGCCAGCAACTGGCCGACCGCCTGCCGCACATCGGCGCCGACGCAATGAATGAACTGGCCGGTGCCGTCACTTCGGACGAGTTAAAGACCCTGGAATACATCCTCAAGAAAATCCTGCTGGCAGCCGGTGACCCGATCACCATCCAGCGCTTAGGTGAACACAATGAGCGGTAAAACCTTGCGCAGCAGCCTCACTTTGGTGCTGTCGGCGATGATCCTCGCCGGTTGCGCCAACTACAGTGGCCTCGACACGTCGGGCGCGAGCCTCGATGCGAAAAGCCTGAAAGTCGGCCAGTCCCTCAACGGCGTGACCCTGTCGCCGGCCGCGTGGCCGAAGAGCGACTGGTGGGCCAGCCTTGGCGATCCGCAGCTCGACGGTCTGATCCGCGAAGCGTTGCACGACAGCCCGGACATGCAGATCGCCGAAGCGCGCGCCCATCAGGCCAGCGCCGCTGCCTATGCTGCCGACGCCGAACGCTATCCGACCCTCGACGCCAGCGCTGGCATCAGCCGTTCGCGCCTGGCTCGCGATCAGGATCCGCTGGGGCAGGGCGGTGCTTATTCGACGGTGCGCAATGTCAGCGCCGGTTTCAATTACAACTTCGACCTGTGGGGCGGCCAGCGTGATGCCTGGGAAGCCGCACTCGGTCAGGCTCGCGCCGCTGAAGTCGATCGTCAGGCTGCACAGCTGACGCTGGCCGCTGATGTTGCTCGCGCTTACAGCGATCTCGGTCAGGCGCACATCGTTTATGACCTGGCCAACGAAGACCTCAAACGCACCAAGCAGATGCTCGACCTGAGCCAGCGTCGCCTGAGTTCCGGCATCGACAGCCAGTACCAGTTCCAGCAAACGCAAAGTCTGGAAGCCAGTTCCGAGGCCAGCCTGATCGACGCGGAAAAACGCCTGAACAGCGCCAAAATCGCCCTGGCCGTGCTGCTCGGCAAAGGCCCTGATCGCGGCAACGAAATCGCCCGGCCGAAAGTCCTGCAAGCCAGCGTGGTCGCCGTGCCTTCAGTACTGCCGGCAGAACTGCTCGGTCGTCGCCCGGATCTGGTCGCCGCGCGCTGGCGCGTAGAAGCGGCAAGCAAAGACATTGATTCGGCCAAGACCCAGTTCTATCCGAACTTGAACCTCACGGCCTCGGCCGGCGCCGAATCGTTGTTGGGTGACGCGATGTTCGGTTCGGCCAGTCGCTTCTTCAACATTGCCCCGACCATCTCGGTGCCGATCTTCGACGGCGGACGCTTGCGCGCCAACCTCGATGCGCGCGACGCCGATTACGATCTGGCGGTGGCGCAGTACAACAAAAGTCTGGTGAAAGCACTGGGCGATGTCAGCGACACGATCAATCAATTGCGTGACATCGGTCGGCAGATCGGTGCGCAGCAGCACGCCACCGACATTGCCCAGGATTCTTACAACACCGTCGTCCAGCGTTACGGTTCCGGCATCGGCAACTACCTGGACGTGCTCAGCATCGAGCAGCAATTGCTCCAGGCCCAGCGTCAACTGGCCAACCTCAATGCCGAGCAGATCGACCTGTCGATTCAACTGATGCAAGCGCTGGGCGGCGGCTTCCAGGGTGACACCCTGACCGCAGCCAACGCCAGCCCAGCCACGCCGCACAACTAATTCAAGGTAATTGTCATGGCCACTGCCGAAAACACCCAAGCTCAAGGCAACACCCCGGACACCGGCAACCCGCGCAAACGCAAGGTCATGCTGTTGGTGCTGGCCGTTGTGGTTGCACTCGCCTGCGCCGGCGTCTGGGCGTATCACGAGTTCATCGGGCGCTTCAATGAAAGCACCGATGACGCCTACGTCAACGGCAACGTTGTCGAAATCACTCCGCTGGTGACCGGCACCGTGGTCAGCATCGGTGCTGACGATGGTGATCTGGTTCACGAAGGTCAGGTGCTGATCAACTTCGACCCGAACGACGCTGAAGTCGGTCTGCAAAGTGCGCAGGCGAAACTGGCGCGCACCGTGCGTCAGGTGCGCGGTCTGTACAGCAACGTTGACGGCATGAAAGCCCAGGTCAACGCGCAACAGGCCGAAGTGCAGAAGGCCCAGGACAACTACAACCGCCGGAAAAACCTGGCGCAGGGCGGGGCGATTTCCCAGGAAGAACTGTCCCACGCTCGCGACGACCTGACCTCGGCGCAAAATGCCTTGGCCAACGCCAAACAGCAACTGAAAACCACCAGCGCGCTGGTCGATGACACCGTGGTGTCGTCGCACCCGGACGTAATGTCGGCCGCCGCCGATCTGCGTCAGGCTTACCTGACCAATGCCCGCAGCACCTTGATCGCACCGGTCACCGGTTACGTGGCCAAGCGCACCGTGCAACTCGGCCAGCGCGTGCAACCGGGCACAGCGTTGATGGCGGTGATTCCGCTGGATCAACTGTGGATCGACGCCAACTTCAAGGAAACCCAACTGCGTGACATGCGCATCGGTCAGCCGGTCGATATCGAATCCGACATCTACGGCAGCGACGTGAAATACAGCGGCACCGTTGACAGCCTCGGCGCCGGTACCGGTAGCGCGTTCGCTCTGCTGCCAGCGCAGAACGCCACCGGTAACTGGATCAAGATCGTGCAGCGTGTGCCGGTGCGGATTCACATCAACGCCGAAGAACTGGCCAAGCATCCGCTGCGCGTCGGTCTGTCGACCAATGTTGAAGTGAACCTGCACGACCAGAGCGGCCCGGTGCTGGCGCAGCAGCCGCCGCAAAAAGCCTCGTTCAGCACCAGCGTCTACGACCGCCAACTGGCCGAAGCCGACGCGATGATTGCGCAGCTGATCCACGACAACAGCGCTGCGCTCAGCAAAACCGCGCAACGCTGATACCGACGCCGACCCTGTGGGAGCGAGCCTGCTCGCGAAAGCGGTGGGTCATTCAGCATTTAACTGTCTGAAAGGCCGCCTTCGCGAGCAGGCTCGCTCCCACAAGGGCATGGCGCCAACCCGGTTTCATAGGATTCACAATGAGCAATAACGCCTCTTTCACGCCGCCCAGCCTGTTGCTCAGCACCATCGGCCTGTCGCTGGCGACGTTCATGCAAGTGCTCGACACCACCATCGCCAACGTGGCGCTGCCGACGATTTCCGGCAACCTCGGGGTGAGTTCGGAGCAGGGCACCTGGGTGATCACTTCGTTCGCCGTGAGCAACGCAATTGCGCTGCCGCTGACCGGTTGGCTCAGTCGCCGTTTCGGCGAGGTGAAACTGTTTTTGTGGGCCACCATTCTGTTTGTGCTGGCCTCGTTTCTCTGCGGTATCTCCACGTCGATGCCGGAACTGATCGGTTTCCGCGTGCTGCAAGGTCTGGTCGCCGGGCCGCTGTACCCGATGACGCAAACCCTGTTGATCGCGGTTTATCCGCCGGCGAAGCGAGGCATGGCCCTGGCGTTACTGGCGATGGTCACGGTGGTTGCGCCAATTGCAGGGCCGATTCTCGGCGGCTGGATTACTGACAGTTACAGCTGGCCGTGGATCTTCTTCATCAACGTGCCGATCGGCATCTTTGCGGTGATGGTGGTGCGTTCGCAACTGGCCAAACGTCCGGTGGAAACCAGCCGTCAGCCGATGGATTACGTCGGACTGATCACGCTGATCATTGGTGTCGGCGCGTTGCAGGTGATCCTCGACAAGGGCAATGATCTGGATTGGTTCGAGTCTAACTTCATCATTATCGGTGCGGCGATTTCGGTGATCGCGCTGGCGGTGTTCGTTATCTGGGAAATGACCGATCAGCACCCGGTGGTGAATCTGCGGCTGTTCGCCCACCGCAACTTCCGCATCGGCACGTTGGTGTTGGTGCTGGGTTATGCCGGGTTCTTCGGCATCAACCTGATCCTGCCGCAGTGGTTGCAGACGCAGATGGGATACACCGCGACCTGGGCCGGTCTGGCCGTGGCGCCGATCGGCATTCTGCCGGTGCTGCTGTCGCCGTTTGTCGGCAAGTACGCGAACAAGTTCGACCTGCGTCTGTTGGCCGGGCTGGCGTTTCTGGCGATTGGGCTGAGTTGCTTTATGCGGGCTGGGTTCACCAATGAAGTGGACTTCCAGCACATCGCGCTGGTGCAGTTGTTCATGGGTATTGGCGTGGCGCTGTTCTTTATGCCGACCTTGAGCATTTTGATGTCGGACTTGCCGCCGAGCCAGATTGCAGATGGTGCCGGTCTTGCGACTTTTCTGCGGACGTTGGGCGGTAGCTTTGCGGCATCGCTGACCACGTGGATCTGGATTCGTCGGGCGGATCAGCATCATGCGTATATGAGCGAAAGCATCAGCACCTTTGAACCGGCGACGCGCGAGACCTTGAATCATTTGGGCGGGGCAAGCCAATCGGCTTATGCGCAGATGGATCAGATTTTGACGAGCCAGGCGTACATGCTCTCTACCGTGGATTACTTCACGTTGTTGGGCTGGGGCTTTATGGGCTTGATTCTGATTGTGTGGCTGGCCAAACCGCCGTTTGCCGCCAAGGCAGGGCCTGCTGCTTCCGGGCACTGATCCCGCAAGATCGTTCCCACGCTCTGCGTGGGAATGCCTCAACGGACGCTCTGCGTTCGGCTCTGGATGGGACGCGGAGCGTCCCGGGCTGCATTCCCACGCGGAGCGTGGGAACGATCATGCGCTCGGGGCGGGCAGGGCTGGCGGCGGGGCGAAGTCGAATGGCGCGAGGGCGTACCCGCTCTCATCCACCTGCAACGCCCAACCCTGGCGATCCCAATCCCCCAGCACAATCCGCTTCGCCGCTTCATCACCAATCTGCAACTTGTGGATCGCCGGGCGATGGGTGTGGCCGTGAATCAGGGTTTTCACCCCGTATTCCTGCATGATCCGCGGAATTTCCTCAGGCGTGACATCGACAATGTCATTGGCCTTCATCCGCGTCTGCGCCTTGCTCTCGCTGCGCAATTTGCGCGCCAGTTTATGGCGGCTGCTCAGTGGCAGGTTGCGCAGGATAAACAGCGTGATCGGGTTGCGCAGATAACGCCGCAGCTTCATATAGCCGACGTCGCGGGTGCACAGGCTGTCGCCGTGCATCAACAGCACCGGCTCGCCATAGAACTGCACGACACTCGGGTCCTTCAACAACGTACAGCCGGCCTGCTTGCAGAAGGCCTTGCCGAGCATGAAGTCGCGATTGCCGTGCATCAGAAAAATCGCCGTGCCGCTGTCGCTCAATTGGCGCAGGGCCTGGCAGATGGAACGCTGGAAGGGCGTCATGGCGTCGTCGCCAATCCACGCTTCGAAGAAGTCGCCAAGAATGTACAACGCACTCGCCGAGCGGGCGCGTCCGGCGAGCAAATCCAGAAACGCCCGGGTAATGTCCGGGCGCTCCTCTTCCAGATGCAAGTCTGAAATCAGCAATATCACGCTTCGATGATCTCGGCTTTCTCGATGATCACGTCGTCTGCTGGTACGTCCTGGTGGCCGGCCTTGGAAGTGGTCGAAACACCTTTGATCTTGTCGACAACTTCAGTACCGGCGGTCACTTTACCGAATACTGCGTAGCCCCAGCCTTGAGCGTTCTTGCCGCTGTGGTTGAGGAAGGTGTTATCGGCAACGTTGATGAAGAACTGTGCGGAAGCCGAATGCGGCTCCATGGTGCGGGCCATGGCAACGGTGTACTTCTCGTTGGAAAGACCGTTGTCAGCTTCGTTCTGGATGCTTGGACGCTTGTCTTTCTTTTCCTTCATGCCTGGCTCGAAACCGCCGCCCTGGATCATGAAGTTACCGATGACACGGTGGAAAACGGTGTTGGTGTAGTGACCGGCGTTGACGTACTCGATGAAGTTGGCGACGGTGATCGGCGCCTTTTCAGCGTTCAGTTCGATGACGATGTCGCCATGATTGGTGGTCAATTTAACTTGAGTCATGATCGCTACTCTTTAGAGGAATTCGTGGTTTTGGGACATCGAGCCCCCAAACCGGTTCAGCCAGCGTGGGCCAAGGTGCGCAGTTTAGCGTGACAGGCGCGAATTTCGAGGTTGTTTTTCAATTCCCGGCGATAAAAAGCACACCTTTATAGGGCCTGCTCTGTCAGCCCCTTGACAGCATCGGCTATGATAGCGGCTTTGTTTTGTCTGGCCCCCTCTGCGGCCGCGCACACGTAAGTCAAGGATCCTATGAGCAAGCCCACTGTCGACCCTACCTCGAATGCCAAGTCCGGCCCTGCCGTGCCGGTCAATTTCCTGCGGCCGATCATCCAGGCAGACCTGGACTCGGGCAAGCACACGCAGATCGTCACCCGTTTCCCGCCTGAGCCCAACGGCTACCTGCACATCGGCCACGCCAAGTCGATCTGCGTGAACTTCGGCCTGGCCCAGGAGTTCGGCGGCGTCACGCACCTGCGTTTCGACGACACCAACCCGGCCAAGGAAGATCAGGAATACATCGACGCAATCGAAAGCGACGTCAAATGGCTGGGCTTCGAATGGTCCGGCGAAGTGCGCTACGCCTCGCAGTATTTCGACCAGTTGCACGATTGGGCCGTCGAGCTGATCAAGGCCGGCAAAGCCTACGTCGACGACCTGACCCCGGAGCAGGCCAAGGAATACCGTGGCAGCCTGACCGAGCCAGGCAAGAACAGCCCGTTCCGCGACCGCTCCGTCGAAGAGAACCTCGACTGGTTCGCCCGCATGCGCGCCGGTGAGTTCCCGGACGGCGCCCGCGTGCTGCGTGCGAAGATCGACATGGCCTCGCCGAACATGAACCTGCGCGACCCGATCATGTACCGCATCCGCCACGCCCATCACCACCAGACCGGCGACAAGTGGTGCATCTACCCGAACTACGACTTCACCCACGGTCAGTCGGACGCCATCGAAGGCATCACCCACTCGATCTGCACCCTGGAATTCGAAAGCCATCGCCCGCTGTACGAGTGGTTCCTCGACGCCCTGCCAGTGCCGGCGCACCCGCGTCAGTACGAGTTCAGCCGCCTGAACCTCAACTACACCATCACCAGCAAGCGCAAGCTCAAGCAACTGGTCGATGAAAAGCACGTGCATGGCTGGGACGACCCGCGCATGTCCACGCTGTCGGGCTTCCGCCGCCGTGGCTACACGCCGAAATCGATCCGCAACTTCTGCGAAATGGTCGGCACCAACCGTTCCGACGGCGTGGTTGACTTCGGCATGCTCGAATTCAGCATCCGTGACGACCTCGATCACACCGCGCCGCGCGCCATGTGCGTGCTGCGTCCGCTGAAAGTGGTTATCACCAATTACCCGGAAGGCCAGGTCGAGAACCTCGAACTGCCGCGCCACCCGAAAGAAGACATGGGCGTGCGCGCGCTGCCATTCGCCCGGGAAATCTACATCGACCGTGACGATTTCATGGAAGAGCCGCCGAAGGGCTACAAGCGCCTGGAGCCGGCCGGTGAAGTGCGTCGGCGCGGGAGCTACGTGATCCGTGCCGACGAAGCGATCAAGGACGCCGACGGCAACATCGTCGAACTGCGTTGCTCGTACGACCCGGAAACACTCGGCAAGAACCCTGAAGGCCGCAAGGTCAAAGGCGTAATCCACTGGGTACCGGCTGCGGCCAGCGTCGAGTGCGAAGTGCGTCTGTACGATCGCCTGTTCCGTTCGGCCAACCCTGAGAAGGCTGAAGACAGCGCGAGTTTCCTCGACAACATCAACCCTGATTCGCTGCAGGTACTCACCGGTTGTCGTGCGGAGCCATCGCTTGGCAATGCACAGCCGGAAGACCGTTTCCAGTTCGAGCGCGAAGGTTACTTCGTCGCTGATTTGAAGGACTCGAAACCAGGTCAGCCGGTATTCAACCGTACCGTGACCCTGCGTGATTCGTGGGGCCAGTGATTTCGCGTCAAGGAAATATAAAGTGCTGACGATTTACAACACGCTCACCAAGAGCAAAGAAGTCTTCAAGCCGCTCGATGGCAACAATGTGCGCATGTACGTCTGCGGGATGACCGTGTACGACTACTGCCACATTGGCCACGGCCGCAGCATGGTCGCGTTCGACCTGGTGACCCGCTGGTTGCGGTTCAGCGGTTACAACCTGACCTACGTGCGCAACATCACCGATATTGAAGACAAGATCATCAATCGTGCCCGCGAAAACGGCGAGCCGTACGACGCGCTGACCGAGCGCATGATCACCGCGATGCACGAGGACGAGGCGCGCCTCAACATCCTCAAGCCGGACATGGAACCGCGTGCCACCGATCATATTCCGGGCATGCTGAGCATGATCCAGACCTTGATCGACAAGGGTTACGCCTACGCCCCGGGCAACGGTGACGTGTACTACCGCGTCGCCAAATTCATGGGCTACGGCAAGCTGTCGCGCAAGAAGATCGAAGACCTGCGCATCGGCGCGCGCATCGAAGTCGATGAAGCCAAGCAGGATCCGCTGGACTTCGTCCTGTGGAAAGCCACCAAGCCGGGCGAGCCAAGCTGGGAATCGCCGTGGGGCGCCGGGCGTCCGGGCTGGCACATCGAGTGCTCGGTGATGTCCACCTGCTGCCTCGGCGAGACCTTCGACATTCATGGCGGCGGCAGCGACCTCGAGTTCCCGCACCACGAAAACGAAATCGCCCAGAGCGAAGCGGCCACCGGCAAGACCTACGCCAACGCGTGGATGCATTGCGGCATGATTCGCATCAATGGCGAGAAGATGTCCAAGTCCTTGAACAACTTCTTCACCATTCGCGACGTGCTGGAAAAGTACCACCCGGAAGTCGTGCGCTACCTGCTGGTGTCGAGCCACTACCGCAGCGCCATCAACTACTCGGAAGACAACCTCAAGGACGCCAAAGGCGCTCTGGAGCGTTTCTACCACGCGTTGAAAGGCCTGCCGACCGTGGCGCCTGCTGGCGGCGAAGCGTTTGTTGAACGTTTCACTGCGGTGATGAACGACGACTTCGGTACGCCGGAAGCCTGTGCCGTGCTGTTCGAGATGGTGCGTGAGATCAACCGTCTGCGTGAGAGCGATCTTGATGCGGCGGCGGGTCTGGCGGCGCGTCTGAAAGAACTGGCGAGTGTGCTGGGTGTGTTGCAGCTTGAAGCCGATGACTTCCTGCAGGCGGGCGCTGAAGGGCGTGTTGATGCGGCTGAGGTTGATGCGCTGATTGCGGCGCGTCTGGCGGCACGTGCGGGTAAGGATTGGGCTGAGTCCGATCGGATTCGTGATCAGCTGACGGCGATGGGTGTTTTGCTGGAAGACGGCAAGGGTGGGACTACCTGGCGTCTGGCTGACTGATAGCTGTGTTTAGCTTCAAAACAAAACCCGCCTTGTGCGGGTTTTGTTTTGATCGTTCCCACGCTCTGCGTGGGAACGATCAAGATCGCAGCCTTCGGCAGCTCCTACAGTGATTGCATTTCCATGTAGGAGCTGCCGAAGGCTGCGATCTTTTGATCTGTGCTTTTAGCCGAGGTTGCTTTTGCTCTGCGCGTAGGTCTTGATGTCTGACGCAGCCGGATGCTGCGTCGATGACGATTCTGCAACGGAGGAATCATGGCCAATCACTACCGCGAACTGTTCGCGACCCCCGGCGCCACCGGGCTAGTGCTCGCGAGTTCCATCGCCCGATTGCCTCAGGCAATGATCGGCATTGGCATCATCACCATGCTCGTGCAGCAAACGGGTGTTTATTGGCTGGCCGGTACCGTCGCCGGTACCTTCACCCTGTGCAACGCGCTGCTCGGCCCGCACATCTCGAAACTGGTAGACCAGCATGGCCAGAGCCGCGTGCTGCCCATCGTCACGGCGTTCAGCATTGTCATGTTGCTGGCACTGATCATCGCCGTTTATTTGCGCGCGCCAGCCGCACTGCTGTTTGTGCTGGCGGCACTGGCGGGGACGATGCCGAGCATGCCGTCGATGATCCGCGCGCGATGGTCGCAATTGTTCCGGGGCAAGCCGCAGCTGCACACGGCGTTTTCGCTGGACACGGTCCTCACCGAAATGGCCTACATCGTCGGCCCGCCCCTGGCGATTGGCCTGAGCGTGAGCTTTTTCGCCGAAGCCGGGCCCATTGTTGCGGTCGGGTTGCTGGCCGCCGGGGTGACGGCGTTTCTCTTGCAACGCCAGACTGAACCCAAGGTTGTCGTGGGCCACGCTAGCCATAGTGGCTCGACCTTGCTGATCCCCGGCGTTCGTACCATTTTTCTGGCGCTGTTGGCGATGGGGGTCATTGGCGGAGCAATCGATGTTGCCGTTGTGGCCTTCGCCAATGCGCAGGGCTGGCCAGCCTCCGCAACCTTCATCCTCGCAGCCTATGCGTTTGGTTCATTGGTGGCGGGCCTGACGTTTGGTGCGATGAGGGTTTCGCTGGCGATCGAAAAACAGTTTCTGATCGGGATATTGGTCACAGCGTTCACCGGTGTGCTGCCCATTTTTGCAACGGATGTTTATGTGCTGACCGTGGCGCTGTTTATCGCCGGCATCTCGTTTGCGCCGACGATGGTCGTGGTCATGAAAATGGGCACGATCATTATTCCGCCGTCGCGGATGACCGAAGGGCTGACGTGGATGACTACCGGTATCAGCGTGGGTGTTGCACTCGGCGGCATGCTGACGGGGATAGTTATTGATGCCTTTGGCGCGCGCGCGGGATTTGCGGTGGCTATTGGTGCAGGTTTGATGATGGTGGTGGTTGTGCTGGTGGGGTTGCGCACATTGGAGGCGGCTTCGGCTGTGCATGTTGAGCCAGAGTTTTCGCCCTCACCCTAACCCTCTCCCGCAGGAGAGGGGACTGAATGGGGGATGTTCGAGAGATACGCCGACCTGAGCGATTTGCGCCGAATCCATAATTGCCACGATGTTTCAGGTCGATGTCCAACGCCATCTCGGTCCCGCAGGAGAGGGGACCGATTGGGGGATGTTCACGCGAAACGCCGACCTGAACGTGCTGTGCCGAATCCATAATCAACCCGGTCTCTCAGGTCGATGTACAACGCCAGACACCTCGGTCGGCTCCCTCTCCTGGGGGAGAGGGCTGGGGTGAGGGGAAGGGCGGTTCACTCAACCTTCAATCTGACGCAACCGCTTGTAAAGGGTGTTGCGGCTAACACCCAACCGTCGCGCCAGGTGCGAAATATTGCCCCCAGCCGCCTTCAACTCCCGGTTCAACGCTTCAACATCATTCAAATCCAGCCCCAACGGCACCGCGCCCTCAACCGGCTCCATCTCCAGATCAACAAAAAAATCATCAGGCAAATGCTCCAGCCTCACCGGCTGCTCCTCAGCCATCGCCAACGCCACCTGCATCACGCTACTGACCTGACGCAAATTCCCCGGCCACGGATGCCGATCGAACAATTCCAACACTTCCTGACTCAATCCCGCCCACTGCGTCGGCTCACGATGCTGTTCCCACAGTCGTTTAAACAACGCCTCCTTATCACTGCGCTCGCGCAGCGGCGGCAGCTCCAGGGTCAAACCGCCAATGCGGTAGTACAAATCCTCACGAAACCGCCCCAACTGCACTTGTTCTCGCAGAGATCGGTTAGTCGCCGAAATGATCCGCAAATCCACAGGAAACAATTCGCTACTGCCCACCGGTTGCACGCAACGTTCCTGCAACACCCGCAACAATCGCGCCTGCGTCGGCAGCGGCATGTCGCCGATTTCATCAAGGAACAGCGTGCCTTTATCCGCCTTGCGAATCAGGCCGATGCTGCCTTTCTGGTTGGCGCCGGTGAACGCGCCTTTCTCGTAGCCAAATAACTCGGACTCAACCAGTTCGGCGGGGATCGCTGCGCAGTTGACGGCAATAAATGCCTGTTTGCTGCGTGAGCTGGCCTGGTGCAGAGCTTTGACGAAGACTTCTTTGCCGACCCCGGTTTCGCCATGAATCAGCAACGGAATGTCTTTCTCCAGCAGCCGCTCAGCCTGCCGCACGGCTTTTTCCACGCGGCTGTCGCCGAAGTGCAGGGTGTTGAGACTGATGGCGGTGGGCGCGGCGGTTTTCGGTTCAGCAGCAAAAACGCGCGGTTGAACCGACGCCTGTTTCGGCCGCTTCAACAAGCATTGAAAACGGTTGCGACCAGAGGTCTGCAAGGCAAACGGCAAGCCGTCCGGCTGGTTGATCAACTCCAGCAGCGAGACCTTGAACAGACTTTCAACGCTCACTCGCGACAAGCGCACACCGAGCAGATTGTCGGCCCGACGATTGGCCGACAATACCTGTCCACTCTCATCAAAGATCAACAATCCGGCCCACTGACTGTCGAGGTTGTTCAATCCGGTGTTGAAAGTCAGTTGAAAGTGCTGGCCATGGAACAGGTTGAGGATCAGCCGGTTCTCCACGGTCTGGCTCATCATCTTGACCATGCCCAGGGTGTGCGAGGGTGGCAGGTAGCTGTCGCTGGACACGTCGAGCACCGCAATCACCTTGCGCTCGGCGTCGAAAATCGGCGCGGCGGAACCGGTCATGAAGCGGTTGGCTTTCAAAAAATGTTCATCGTGTTCGATATGCACCGCTTGCTCGCAGGCCAGCGCCGTGCCGATCGCGTTGGTGCCACTGGTGCGCTCCACCCAACTCGCCCCGGCCTGAAAACCCCGCGCCAGATTCGGCTCGATAAAGCGTTGCGTGCCCCACGAGGTCAGAACCTGGCCCTGATTGTCGGCGAGCATGATCAGGCAGTTGGAATTACTGAGGATGTTTTCGTAATAGGGCAGGACTTCCTGATGCGTGGTCTGCACCAGCGAGTGATGGCTGTCGAGCAACTGCGCGATGCCGGCGGCAGGCAGTTGATCGAAGGCCGGCGTGCTTTGGTGGTCGAGACCGAACGCGCGGCAACGTTGCCAGGAAGTCTGGACGATCGCGTCGTGGGACAGCGGCGGGGCAGGTGCGGCCATGGCAGTGGGCCTCTGATGCAGCGATTTTTATTGTTGTTATGAACCCGATCTTCGAAACCTGCACAGATCCCTGTAGGAGTGAGCCTGCTCGCGATAGCGGTCTATCAGACGGATTTGCATTGACTGACACACCGCTATCGCGAGCAGGCTCACTCCTACAGGGATCTTCCGTGTTTACGAGATCGGGCAAAAAGCGTTCATAGAGTGTTGTTCACTATTGTTCATTGTCAATCGCCCAACTGTTCAAATGTGTTCAGCAATGAATGCTCAATCCCCACGCTTTCAACGATTTTCACACCAAATCAACCACTTGCCATTTCTGGCACGAAACTCGCTCCCGTGCACAGGTCGCTTGACTCCAATAATAAAAAGGCCGAGCCATGTCACTCACCCTGGAGCACGTCAGCCGTACCGTCGAGGGCCAGACCTGGATCGACGATGCGTGCCTGAAATTCGAAGCCGGTTCGTTCAACGTTTTGCTCGGCCGCACGCTGTCCGGCAAGACCAGCCTCATGCGTTTAATGGCCGGGCTCGATAAGCCTGACAGCGGCCGCATCCTGATGAACGGCGTCGACGTCACCCAGCGCCCGGTGCGTTTGCGCAACGTGTCGATGGTTTATCAGCAGTTCATCAATTACCCGACCATGACCGTGTTCGAGAACATCGCCTCGCCGCTGCGCCAGGCCGGTGTGTCCAAAGAGATCATCCACAGCAAAGTGCAGGAAACCGCGAAGATGCTGCGCATCGAGAAGTTTCTGCAGCGCTATCCGCTGGAGCTGTCCGGCGGCCAACAGCAGCGCACGGCCATGGCCCGTGCGCTGGTCAAGGACGCCGAGCTGATCCTCTTCGATGAGCCGCTGGTCAACCTCGACTACAAACTGCGCGAAGAACTGCGTCAGGAAATGCGCGAGCTGTTCAAGGCGCGCCACACCATTGCGATTTACGCCACCACCGAGCCCAACGAAGCGCTGGCGCTGGGCGGCACTACGACGATTCTTCACGAAGGCCGGGTGATTCAGAGCGGCCCGTCGACCTCGGTGTATCACCAGCCGCAAACCGTACTCGCTGCCGAATTGTTTTCCGAACCACCGATCAATTTGATGCCCGGCCGGATCGCCGGCAACGAAGTGAGTTTTGCCAACTTCGTACACTTCCCGTTGAACGTCGATCTGCGCCCGGTGGGCGAGGGCGAGTTCCGTTTTGGCGTGCGGCCCAGCCACATCTCGCTGGTGCCGAGCAACGATGACGACCTCGAACTGGCGGTCACCGTCGAAGTCGCCGAGATCAGCGGTTCGGAAACCTTCCTGCACGTGCGCAACGAACATTTCCTGCTGGTGCTGCACCTGCCCGGCGTTCACGAATACGACGTCGATGCGCCAATCCGCATCTACATCCCGACCCACAAACTGTTCGTTTTCGATGCGCAGGGCCGTCTGGTGCAAGCACCGGGCCGGCGTGTCGCGAGGGTTGCCTGATGGCCGAAATCCGTTTGCAGCACCTCGCCCACAGCTACAGCAAAACCCCGAGCGGCGCCGAGGATTACGCGATCCGCGAGATGGATCACGTCTGGGAGCAGGGCGGCGCCTACGCGTTGCTCGGGCCGTCGGGTTGCGGCAAGTCGACCTTGCTCAACATCATTTCCGGCCTGCTCAGCCCCTCGCAGGGCCACGTATTGTTCGACGGCAAAGCGGTCAACGACCTGACGCCGGAGAAGCGCAACATCGCCCAGGTTTTCCAGTTTCCGGTGGTCTACGACACCATGACCGTGTTCGACAACCTGGCTTTTCCCCTGCGCAATCAGGGCATGGCCGAGGCGAAAGTGCACAGCAAGGTGCAGGAAATTGCCGAAGTCCTCGACCTGCAAAACCTCCTCAGCAAAAAGGCGCGCAACCTCACCGCCGACGAAAAACAGAAAGTCTCCATGGGCCGTGGTCTGGTGCGTGATGACGTCTCGGCGATCCTCTTCGATGAGCCGCTGACGGTGATCGACCCGCATCTGAAGTGGAAGCTGCGGCGCAAGCTCAAGCAGATCCACGAGCAGTTCAACATCACCATGGTCTACGTCACCCACGATCAACTTGAAGCCTCGACCTTCGCCGACAAGATCGCGGTGATGTACGGCGGCCAGATTGTGCAGTTCGGCACGCCACGGGAATTGTTCGAACGGCCGAGCCACACCTTTGTCGGCTATTTCATCGGCAGCCCGGGAATGAACCTGATCGAAGTGCAGCCGCAACCCGGCGGCGTCGGTTTTGCCTCGACGCACCTGCCGTTGTCCGACGCCATGCAGCGCCATATCGAACACGGTCAGTGGAAAAATCTGAAGGTCGGCATCCGCCCGGAGTTTATTCATGTCTGGGACGAGCCGTTTGATGACGCGATGCAGGCCAGGGTCGTACACGTCGAAGACCTCGGCACCTACAAGATCATGACCCTAGACCTCGACGGCGCACCGCTGAAAGTGCGTCTGGCCGAAGACAAACCGGTGCCGCAGGGCACGGCGTACATCAGTTTTCCGGCACAGTGGCTGATGGTCTATGCCGATGAGTTTCTGCTCGAAGCCGATGAAGAGGTGCAGCCATGAACAAGGTGCAGAACAACAAAGCCTGGTGGCTGGTGTTGCCGGTGTTCCTGCTGGTGGCGTTCAGTGCGGTGATCCCGATGATGACCGTGGTCAACTATTCGGTGCAGGACATCTTCGACCAGTCCAGCCGCTACTTCGTCGGCGCTGACTGGTACAAACAAGTGCTGCTCGATCCGCGTCTGCACGACTCGTTGCTGCGCCAGTTCATCTACTCCGCGTGTGTGTTGCTGATCGAAATTCCGCTGGGCATTGCCGTTGCGCTGACCATGCCGACCAAGGGTCGCTGGTCATCAGTCGTGCTGATCATTCTGGCGATTCCGCTGCTGATCCCGTGGAACGTGGTCGGCACCATCTGGCAGATCTTCGGCCGTGCCGACATCGGTCTGCTCGGTTCCAGCCTCAACGCGATGGGCATCAGCTACAACTACGCCGCCAACACCATGGACGCCTGGGTGACGGTGCTGGTGATGGACGTCTGGCACTGGACTTCATTGGTGGCGCTGCTGTGTTTCTCCGGATTGCGCGCAATTCCCGACGTGTATTACCAGGCCGCGCGGATCGACCGCGCTTCGGCCTGGGCGGTGTTCCGCCATATCCAATTGCCCAAACTGAAGAGCGTGCTGCTGATCGCGGTGATGCTGCGCTTCATGGACAGTTTCATGATCTACACCGAGCCGTTCGTGCTCACCGGCGGCGGGCCGGGTAACGCCACGACCTTCTTGAGTCAGACGTTGACCCAGATGGCCGTAGGGCAATTCGACCTCGGTCCGGCAGCGGCGTTTTCGCTGGTGTACTTCCTGATCATCCTGTTGGTGTCGTGGCTGTTCTACACCGCCATGACGCACTCCGACGCCAACCGCTGAGGCCCGGCCATGAGCAAAAGAAAGCTTATTCCGTTGCTGGTGTACATCCTGTTCCTGCTGGTGCCGATCTACTGGCTGCTGAACATGTCCTTCAAGAGCAACACCGAAATCCTCGGCGGCCTGACGCTTTTCCCACAGGCGTTCACGCTGGCGAACTACAAAGTGATCTTCACCGACCCGAGCTGGTACACCGGTTATCTCAACTCGCTGTATTACGTCAGCCTGAACACGGTGATCTCGCTGAGTGTGGCACTGCCAGCGGCGTATGCGTTTTCGCGCTACCGTTTTCTCGGCGACAAGCATCTGTTTTTCTGGCTGCTGACCAACCGCATGGCGCCACCGGCGGTGTTTTTGCTGCCGTTCTTCCAGTTGTATTCGTCGATTGGCCTGTTCGATACGCACATCGCCGTGGCCTTGGCGCATTGCCTGTTTAACGTGCCTTTGGCGGTGTGGATTCTCGAAGGGTTCATGTCTGGGGTTCCCAAAGAAATCGACGAAACCGCCTACATCGACGGCTACAGTTTCCCCAAGTTCTTCGTGAAGCTTTTCATCCCGCTGATCGGTTCCGGCATCGGTGTCACGGCGTTTTTCTGCTTCATGTTTTCCTGGGTCGAACTGCTGCTCGCACGCACGTTGACCTCGGTCAACGCCAAGCCGATTGCGGCGGTGATGACGCGCACGGTGTCCGCTTCGGGTATCGACTGGGGCGTGCTGGCAGCGGCGGGGGTGTTGACCATTCTGCCGGGCATGCTGGTGATCTGGTTTGTGCGCAACCACGTGGCCAAGGGCTTTGCCCTCGGTCGGGTCTGAGGAGCTGATGATGGAATGGATGAGCTGGACGACACCTACCGCAGCATTCTTCATCGTCATCGGCCTGATTCTGGTCGGCATGACCACGTGGGAACTGCGCTCGCCGAGCATCTTGCGGCGAGGTTTTCTGCCGATTGCCACCACCCGTGGCGATCGCTTGTTTATCGGTCTTCTCGGCAGCGCCTACCTGCATTTGCTGGTGATCGGCGCCACCGACTGGAGCATCTGGGTAGCGTCCGCGTTGTCCCTGGTGTGGCTGTTGGCTGTGATGCGTTGGGGCTAGTCGAGTCGTTCGGCAACGCGGCTCCACAACTTAAACAGGAGGTCTCTATGTTCGACAAAAACAATAAGCTGCGACATAGCATTTCATTGGCAGCCATGCTGGCACTCAGCGGTTTGAGCGCATCCGCCTGGGCCGATGCCTACGAGGACGCGGCGAAAAAATGGATCGGCAGTGAATTCAAACCGTCGACCCTGACGGCCGAGCAGCAACTCGAAGAACTGAAGTGGTTCATCAAGGCGGCCGAGCCGTTTCGCGGCATGGACATCAAGGTCGTCTCCGAGACTCTGACCACCCACGAATACGAGTCGAAAGTGCTGGCCAAGGCCTTTAGCGAAATCACCGGGATCAAGCTCACCCACGACCTGCTGCAAGAAGGCGACGTGGTTGAGAAAATGCAGACGGTGATGCAGTCCGACAAGAACATCTATGACGGCTGGGTCAACGACTCGGATCTGATCGGTACGCACTTTCGCTACGGCAAGACCGAATCGATCACCGACCTGATGGCCAACGAAGGCAAGAACTTCACTTCGCCGACCCTCGACATCAAGGACTTCATCGGCATCTCGTTCACCACCGCGCCGGACGGCAAGATCTATCAACTGCCCGACCAGCAATTCGCCAACCTCTACTGGTTCCGCGCCGACTGGTTCGAGCGTGCCGATCTGAAAGCCAAGTTCAAGGAAAAGTACGGCTACGAATTGGGCGTGCCGGTGAACTGGTCGGCCTATGAAGACATCGCCAAATTCTTCAGCGAAGACGTCAAGGAAATCGACGGCAAACGCGTTTATGGGCACATGGATTACGGCAAGAAAGACCCGTCGCTGGGCTGGCGTTTCACCGATGCCTGGTTCTCCATGGCCGGTGGCGGCGACAAAGGCATTCCCAACGGCTTGCCGGTGGACGAGTGGGGGATTCGTGTCGAGGACTGCCACCCGGTCGGCTCCAGCGTAACCCGTGGCGGCGACACCAACGGCCCGGCAGCGGTGTTTGCCACCACCAAGTATGTCGACTGGCTGAAGAAGTACGCGCCACCGGAAGCGGCGGGCATGACCTTCTCCGAATCCGGTCCGGTGCCGTCCCAGGGCAACATTGCTCAGCAGATCTTCTGGTACACCGCCTTCACCGCCGACATGACCAAACCGGGCCTGCCGGTGGTCAACGCCGACGGCACACCGAAATGGCGGATGGCGCCATCGCCGCGCGGGCCGTATTGGGAGGAGGGCATGAAGCTTGGGTATCAGGACGTGGGTTCGTGGACGTTCATGAAATCCACGCCTGAAAAACAGAAACTGGCGGCGTGGCTGTATGCGCAGTTCGTCACCTCGAAAACCGTGTCGCTGAAGAAAACCATCGTCGGCCTGACGCCGATTCGCGAGTCGGACATCAACTCGCAGGCGATGACCGATCTGGCGCCGAAGCTCGGTGGCCTGGTCGAGTTCTACCGCAGCCCGGCCCGCGTGCAATGGACCCCGACCGGCACCAACGTGCCGGACTATCCGCGTCTGGCACAACTGTGGTGGAGCCACATCGCCGAAGCGGCCAGTGGCGAGAAGACCCCGCAACAGGCGCTGGATGGTTTGGCCAAGGATCAGGACGCGATCATGACGCGTCTGGAACGCTCCAAGGCTCAGGCCGTTTGCGCACCGAAGATGAACCCGGAACGCGATGCCCAGTACTGGTTTGATCAGCCGGGCGCACCGAAACCGAAACTGGCCAACGAGAAGCCGAAGGGCGAGACCGTGAGCTACAACGAGTTGCTGAAATCGTGGGCGGATGCGCGTAAGTAAAAGCTGAAATGTGAAAGGCGAACGGCACCGCAAGGTGCCGTTTTCTTTGCTGCCTGATCTACCGCAATCGCGAGCAGGCTCACTCCTACAGGGGATTGAGGCGTACGCATCATCTGTGAACGACACAAAAACCTGTAGGAGTGAGCCTGCTCGCGATAGCGGTGTGTCAGATAACAAAGATATCGAGTGACCCACCGCCATCGCTGGCAAGCCAGACTCCCACGGGTTTCTGTGAGTGCACAAAACTCTGCGTACACTGCAAATTACTTTGGGAGCTGCGGTTCGACGATTCGACTTGCCAGCGATGGCGGCCTGGCAGCCAACATTGATGGGTGCCGGTACTGGATGTGTCTTGATCAGACCAGAACAGCCAGATCGGTGTAACGGGCAACCAAAGCATCAGCCGTGAGCAACTTCATCGGTTCAGTCATTGCTGTGGCCACGATAATGCGGTCAAACGGATCGCGATGATGGTGCTCAAGATCCTTCACGGCAATGGCGTGCTCTGCAGTCACTGGCAGTTCAATAAAGCCACTGTCGAGACAATATTGGCGGATTTCTTCCAGATCAACATTAAGCTTGCCGAGCCCGACCTTGATCGCCATTTCCCAGAAGGTGGCGGCGCTGATGTAGATTTCGGCGGCGTTCTCAATCAATTTTCTGGCTTTGCCGGACAGTCTGGCGTCATCACTGAGCGTCCAGAGCAAAATGTGCGTGTCGAGCAGAAGCCTCATGCTTGAGTACCCTCAAATGCATCAAGCATGTCATCGGGCAATGGTGAGTCGAAATCGTCGGGCAACACCAGTTTGCCCTTCATTGCGCCAATACGCTGAGCGCTGGGTTTTCCTACGGGAACGAGGCGAGCCATCGCCCGCCCATGCTTGGCAATCGTGATGACTTGGCCAGCAGCGGCATCATCGACGAGTTTGGATAAATTGTTTTTGGCTTCAGCCAGCGGAACGATGATCATCAGCTCACCCCTGTATTCTGGACAAATATAGCCAGAATATTTCAACGCTGCCAAACCATAGACTTCTTCAGCCCATTCGCAAACGATATCCCTGTTCATTTTTAGCCTCTCGTCGGTATTCCATCTGCCAAGGCCTCCACCATAGAGCTATCTACTCAAAACTGGCTGTAGGACAAAACGGAGGTTGCGGCGAGAGCTTTCGGTGTTTGTGTGGGGACGGGAGCAAATCGTTAAAAAATCGTACAAAAATGACGACCGACACGATGTCCGAAAATCGATGTAGGAGCTGCCGCAGGCTGCGATCTTTTGCTCTTGTTTTAAATCAAGATCAAAAGATCGCAGCCTGCGGCAGCTCCTACAGGGATGATTCGGGGGTGGGGAAGCCCAATCGGAACACGGTCAGCGCCCCCGGCAAGCTCTTAACCTCCGCCACACCCTGATGCAGGCTCATGATCGAGCGCACGATGGCCAACCCCAGCCCGGTGCTGCCCTGCGAGCGCGAGCGGCTGCTGTCGACGCGGTAGAAGCGGTCGAACAGATGTGGCAGGTGTTGCGCCTCGATCCCGACGCCGGGGTTGCTGACCAGCAGGGAGGCCTGGGTCGCACCTTGTTCGATCAGCAATGTCACGGTTTTCCCGTTCGGGCAGTGGCGCAGCGCATTGGACAGCAGATTGGAAATAGCTCGCTGAATCATCAGCCGATCGCCCATCACCTGTGCGCTGCCAATGACATTCAAATGGATCTGCTTATCCTGCGCCGACAACGAAAACATCTCGGCGACTTTCGCGACTTCAATCTCCAGCGCCACCGATTCAAACGGCGCCAGCGCAGACGGATGACTCACCTGCGCCAGAAACAGCATGTCCGAAACAATCCGCGCCACGCGCTCCAGCTCCTCGGTGCAGGACACCAGCACATCCTTGTATTCCTCAACCGAGCGCTCGCGGGAAAGCGTCACCTGCGCCTTGCCCATCAGATTGTTGATCGGCGTGCGCAACTCATGCGCCAGATCGTCGGAGAACTGCGACAACTGCTGCACCCCGGCGTCCAGCCGATGCAGCATGAAGTTGATGCCCCGCGCCAGTTCACTCAACTCCTGCGGCATGTTTACCACGGACAATCGATGGTCCAGATCCTGGGTCGAGACCATCGCAGCCACTTTGCGAAATTCACGCAGCGGCGCGAGCCCACGCTGCACCGCACCCCACGCGGTGAGGCCGATAAACACCAGCAACAGCGGCAAGGCAATCAGTGTCGAGCGCAGATAGGCACTGAGCAAGGCCTGATCGTGGGCGTTGTCCATCGACAGCAGCACCGGCACGCTGCTGCCATCCTTGAGGCGAATCAGCTTCGACACGGTGAGGAATTTCGCTCCCTCAGCATCAATGCTGTCGGAGTAGGCCAGTTGATCAGTGGTCGCCCGCACCGCCTTCAATTCAACCCGTGGATCGCTCAAGCCGCTGCCGGACTTGAGCAGCGGCGAACGCAAATTCAAGCGGTCATAAATCGTCAGCGTGAGGTTGTCATGCCCCATCACCTGATCGAGCAGGATGTGCGGTTTACCGCTGATTTCATTGGCGTCTACGTACAGCGACAGGCTGTGCTCAACCTGCGCCATCTTCTTTTCCAGGCTGTCCCGAGACAGCGCATTGAGCTCATGGGTCAAGGCGAAATAGGCGAGGATCGCCAAAAACACCACCAGCAGCGCACCGAGAATACTCACCGTCAGACCCAGGCGCATCGACAGGCTGGCCGGCTTCATTCCCGCGCCTCCAGCACGTAGCCGACACCGCGCAGGGTGTGGATCAGTTTGCTGTCGAACGGGTCGTCGATCTTCGCTCGCAAGCGGCGTATCGACACCTCGACCACATTGGTGTCGCAATCGAAATTCATGTCCCACACCAGCGAGATAATTTGTGTGCGCGTCAGTACTTCGCCGGACTGGCGCATCAGCAGATGCAGCAGGGCGAACTCCTTGGTGGTCAGGTCGATACGCTGCGCACCACGAAACGCGCGGTGGCGGCCGGGATCGAGTTCCAGATCAGCGACTTTCAGCACCTGCGGCACCGGGATGTTTTCGCTGCGGCGCATCAAGGTGCGCACCCGCGCCAGCAGTTCGGGGAACTCGAACGGCTTGACCAGATAATCGTCGGCGCCGAGATCGAGGCCGCGAATCTTGTCGGCCAGACGCCCTCGCGCAGTCAGCATCATCACCCGCGTGGCATGGGTGCGGCGCAGTTGTTCCAGTACGCCCCAACCGTCCAGTTCGGGAAGGTTCACATCGAGAATAATCAGGTCATAGGTCTGTTGTTGCGCCAGGTGCAAACCATCGGCGCCGGTGGCGGCGAGGTCAACGACATAACCACTTTCGGTCAAACCCTGATGCAAGTATTCGGCAGCTTTAAGCTCGTCCTCGACGACAAGGATTCGCATGATCTATCACCACTTATATTTAATGGGTATTTAATTTAGGTGACTGGGAAATTTATTGTTTTTGTAAGGTCTTCCGGACGTTGTTCAATAACGATAAGAAGCCCCTCACCCTAACCCTCTCCCAGAGGGAGAGGGGACTAAACGAGGGATGCTTCAGAACTGCACCGACGTGGAACATCTTTACGGAATCCATAGTCGACTTGATTTAACAGGTCGATGGAAAGTGTCATACACCTCGGTCGGCTCCCTCTCCCTCTGGGAGAGGGCTGGGGTGAGGGGAGTGCGGACGATAAAGGTTGTAGTGGCTACAGGGTCAACCACCCAGCGCTTTAAAACGCTGCTCTGCGACAGTCGGTCGCAGCACAAACCATAAAATCCCCATCAGTTTGATTCCGGCAAGTGCAATTCAGCAGATAACTACCGTGTTTTTGTTTCGATGTATTTCGATAAAACCATTTGCACTTCGCATCCTAGAGCAAAACAACTTCTGCAAACCGTGGATAACGGATTTGTAATGTTTCAGTCACCTTGTCGATAAGTTCAAAACCCTACCGTGGCGGCATCAAAGGTTCTTCACTAAAGGAAGTCTTCCATTGCCCGGTTTAATTGAACGGACGGCGCGATCACGCCTGCAAAAAGCCGTCAGCGGCATGCTCTTGTTGGCCAGTGCGAGCCTGGCCAGTGCCTCGACCCTGACCCTCGATCAAGCCCTGCAAGGCGCCTTCGCCAACAACCCGGATTTAGCCGCTGCGCAATGGGAAATCGGCATCGCCGAAGGTGACCGCCAACAGGCCGGCCTGATCCCCAACCCCGAAGTGTCGTGGGAAGCCGAAGACACTCGCCGCGAGTCGCGCACGACCACGGTAATGCTCAGTCAGCCGATCGAACTGGGCGGCAAACGCGGTGCGCGCATTGATGTCGCCAGCCGCGCGCAGGACGCCGCCGGCATCGAATTGGAGCGCAAGCGCAATGCCTTGCGCGCCGATGTAATTCAGGCGTTCAACAGCGCGCAAACCGCGCAACAACGCTTGCAGCTGTCGCGCCAGTCGCTGCAATTGGCCGAGCACGGTTTGCGTGTGGCGCAGGGGCGAATCGAGGCGGGTAAATCGTCGCCGGTCGAAGGCACGCGAGCACAAGTGCAGCTCTCGGAAGTGCGCCTTGAATTGAGCCGCGCCGAACGCGATCAGGCCACCGCGTACCAACAACTGGCGCAGGTCATGGGCGCGCCGTTGCCAACGTCGACGAAGGTGCAGGCGCCCACGCAAAGCATGCCGGCCGTTCCACCACCGACAAGATTGCTCGAGCGTCTGAACGAGACCGCCGAACTGCGTCTGGCCAAGTTGCAGATCGATCAGCGCGAAGCATCGCTGGGCCTGGAAAAGTCCCAGCGCATTCCCGACCTCACCGTGAGCATCGGCAGTCAATACAGCGAAACCGAGCGCGAGCGGGTCAACGTGGTCGGGCTGTCGATGCCGATTCCGTTGTTCAACCGCAATCAGGGCAACGTGCTGGCGGCGGCGCGTCGAACCGATCAGGCGCGGGACTTGCGCAATGCCACCGAACTGCGTTTGCGCACCGAAATCCAGACCAGTCTAGAGCAATGGCAGACCGCCAACGGCGAAGTCACCGCGTTCAACCAGACCATCCTGCCCGCCGCGCAAAGTGCGGTCGACAGCGCCACGCGCGGTTTTGAAATGGGCAAGTTCGGCTTCCTCGATGTACTCGACGCCCAACGCACACTGATCGCCGCGCGCAGCCAGTACATCCAGGCCGTCAGTGAAGCCACCGACGCCCGCGTTCGCATCGAACGGATCTTCGGCGACCTCAGCGTCCGCCCTTGAATTTCACTTTTCAGACAACTGCGCGCAGGTACGGCGCAGAGGAGTTTCCATGGATAAAAAACTGATGGTGGTCGCGGTGGCGACGTTGGCGCTGGGCATTGGTATCGGCTCGCAGTGGTCAGGTAACGCAAGCATCGACGCGCATGCCGACGACGCTTCCGAGCATGCCGATCACGCTGAAGAAGGTGCAGCGGCTGAACATGCCGAAGAAGGGCATATCGAATTGAGTGCCGAGCAGATCACGGCTGCCGGTATTCAACTCGCCGAAGCAAAGGCGCAGAACATCAACCGCGGCCTGCCGTTCCCCGGCGAAGTGCGCTTCGACGAAGACCGCACTGCCCACGTCGTGCCACGCGTGCCGGGCGTGGTCGAGTCGGTGGCAGTCAACCTCGGGCAAACGGTGAAGAAGGGCCAGTTGCTGGCGGTGATCGCCAGTCAGCAGATCTCCGATCAACGCAGCGAGCAAGCCGCCGCGCAACGTCGTTTGGCCTTGGCGCGTACCACTTATGAACGGGAGAAAAAACTCTGGCAGGACAAGATTTCTGCCGAACAGGATTTCCTCCAGGCGCGCCAGGCACTGCAAGAAGCCGAAATCGCCGTGAGCAATGCGCAGCAAAAGATCAGCGTGCTCAGCGGCAGCGTGGTCGCCACTGGCGGCAACCGCTACGAATTGCGCGCACCGTTCGATGGCGTCGTGGTGGAAAAACACCTGACGCCGGGCGAAGTCGTCGATGAATCCACGGCGGCCTTCACGCTCTCGGATTTGTCGCGGGTGTGGGTGACGTTCGGCGTTTCACCAAAGGATCTGAACAAAGTGCAGGTGGGCAAAGCGGTGACCGTCAGCGCCCCGGAATTGAACGCGGAAGTGGTCGGCAGCGTGGCCTATGTCGGCAGTTTGCTCGGCGAGCAAACCCGCACTGCGACCGTTCGCGTCACTCTGGAAAACCCGCAAGGCTCGTGGCGTCCCGGCCTGTTCGTCACTGCGCTGGTCGCCACCGACAGCCGCGAAGCCAAAGTTGCCGTGCCGGAAACCGCGATCCAGACGGTAGAGGACAAACCCACCGTGTTCGTGCGCACCGATGACGGCTTCGAAACACGAACGGTGGCGTTGGGCAGCCGTGCGGACGGCCACGTGGAAATCACCCAAGGGCTGGAACCGGGCGCGCAAGTCGCCAGCGCCGGCAGCTTCGTCCTCAAGTCGGAACTGGGCAAAGCCTCAGCCGAGCACAGTCATTGATTGCGGAAGACTCCCATGTTCGAACGCCTGATCCAGTTTGCCATCGAGCAGCGCATCATCGTGCTGCTCGCCGTTCTGCTCATGGCCGGCCTCGGCATCGCCAGTTATCAGAAACTGCCGATCGACGCCGTGCCCGACATCACCAACGTCCAGGTACAGATCAACACCGGCGCCGCCGGGTTCTCGCCGCTGGAAACCGAGCAGCGCATCACTTTCCCGATTGAAACCGCGATGGCCGGTCTGCCGTCACTCGAACAGACCCGATCGCTGTCGCGCTCCGGCCTGTCGCAAGTGACAGTGATCTTCAAGGACGGCACCGACCTGTTCTTCGCCCGCCAATTGGTCAACGAGCGCTTGCAGATCGCCAAGGAGCAATTGCCCGAAGGCGCGGAGGCGGTCATGGGGCCGATTTCCACCGGCCTCGGCGAGATCTTCTTATGGACGGTGGAAGCCAGGGAGGGCGCACTGAAGGACGACGGCACAGCCTACACGCCGACCGATCTGCGGGTGATTCAGGACTGGATCATCAAGCCGCAATTGCGCAACGTGCCGGGCGTGGCCGAGATCAACACCATCGGCGGTTTCGCCAAGGAATACCAGATCGCGCCGGACCCGAAACGGCTGGCGGCGTACAAGCTCACGCTGACCGATCTGGTCACCGCGCTGGAACGAAATAACGCCAACGTCGGTGCCGGTTACATCGAGCGCAGTGGTGAGCAATTGCTGATACGCGCTCCGGGGCAAGTGGCGAGCACCGAGGACATCGCCAACATCGTCATGGCCAATGTCGACGGCACACCGATCCGGGTGAAGAACGTCGCTACGGTGGAAATCGGTCGCGAACTGCGCAGCGGCGCGGCCACGGAAAATGGCCGGGAGGTGGTGCTCGGCACCGTATTCATGCTGATCGGCGAGAACAGCCGCACTGTTTCGCAAGCGGTCGCCAACAAGCTGGAACAGATCAATAAATCCTTGCCCCAAGGCGTGATTGCCGTGCCGGTGTACGACCGCACGCACCTGGTCGACAAAGCCATCGCCACGGTGAAAAAGAACCTCATCGAAGGCGCGATTCTGGTCATCGCGATTCTGTTTCTGTTCCTCGGCAACATCCGGGCGGCGCTGATTACCGCCATGGTGATTCCGCTGTCGATGCTGTTCACCTTCACCGGGATGTTCAGCAACAAGGTCAGCGCCAACCTGATGAGCCTCGGCGCGCTGGACTTTGGCATCATCGTCGACGGCGCGGTGGTGATCGTCGAAAACACCCTGCGAAGGCTGGCCCATGCGCAGCAGCATCACGGGCGTTTGTTGACCCGTGCCGAGCGCTTCAAAGAGGTGTTTGCGGCGGCGAAAGAAGCGCGACGCCCGCTGATTTTCGGCCAGTTGATCATCATGGTCGTGTACCTGCCGATCTTCGCCCTGAGCGGTGTCGAAGGGAAAATGTTCCACCCGATGGCGTTCACCGTGGTCATCGCTTTGCTTGGCGCGATGCTGTTGTCGGTGACCTTTGTGCCGGCGGCGATTGCGCTGTTCGTGACCGGCAAGGTCAAGGAAGAAGAGGGCGCGGTGATGCGCGGCGCACGTCGTGTGTATGCGCCGGCGCTGGCGTGGGTGATGTCCCATCGCGCCGTTGCTGTTGGCGCGGCGCTGGGGGTGATTGTGCTCAGCGGCGTACTCACCAGTCGCATGGGCAGCGAGTTTGTGCCGAGCCTCAGCGAGGGTGATTTTGCGCTGCAAGCGCTGCGCGTGCCGGGCACCAGCCTGACGCAATCGGTGGACATGCAGCAACGCCTGGAGACGTTGATTCTGGCGAAAATGCCGGAAGTCGAACGCGTCTTCGCCCGTACCGGCACGGCGGAAATCGCTTCTGACCCGATGCCGCCGAATATCTCTGACAGCTACGTGATGCTCAAGCCGAAAGAGCAGTGGCCGGATCCAGGCAAATCCCGCGAAACCTTGATGGCGGAACTGCAAACTGCTGCGGCGACGTTGCCGGGCAGCAACTATGAACTGTCGCAACCGATTCAGTTGCGCTTCAACGAGCTGATCTCCGGTGTACGCAGCGATGTTGCGGTGAAGGTCTTTGGCGATGACATGGAGGTGCTCAATGCCACGGCGGCGAAGATTGCCGCAGCGATGCAGAAGGTCGATGGCGCCTCTGAGGTGAAGGTCGAGCAAACCACCGGGTTGCCGGTGCTGACCATCAACATTGATCGCGATAAAGCCGCGCGTTATGGGCTGAACGTCGGTGATGTGCAGGACACCATTGCCGTCGCGGTGGGTGGACGGCAGGCGGGGACGTTGTATGAGGGCGATCGGCGTTTCGACATGGTTGTGCGTTTGTCCGATGCCATGCGCAAGGACATCGACGGCTTGGCGGCGTTGTTGATTCCGGTGCCGGCGGTGACTGGCGCGGCGAATCAGATCGGCTTTATTGCGCTGCAAGAAGTCGCCAGCCTCGACCTGGTGCTCGGCCCGAATCAGGTCAGCCGCGAGAACGGCAAGCGTCTGGTGATTGTCAGCGCCAACGTGCGCGGGCGTGATATCGGTTCATTCGTCAGCGAGGCCGGCGCAGTGATCGAACGTGATGTGCAGGTCCCGGCTGGTTACTGGACCAGTTGGGGCGGGCAGTTCGAACAACTGCAGTCAGCGGCCAAGCGTTTGCAGATTGTCGTGCCGGTGGCGTTGCTGCTGGTGTTCGGCCTGCTGTTCATGATGTTCAACAATCTGAAGGACGGCTTGCTAGTGTTTACCGGGATCCCGTTTGCGTTGACCGGGGGCGTCATGGCGTTGTGGGTGCGCGATATTCCGCTGTCGATTTCGGCGGGGGTCGGGTTTATCGCGTTGTCCGGGGTGGCGGTGTTGAACGGCTTGGTGATGATTGCGTTTATTCGCAATTTGCGTGAGGAGGGGCGGTCGCTGTCGGATGCGATTCACGAAGGTGCTCTCACTCGTTTGCGGCCAGTGTTAATGACAGCACTGGTGGCGTCGCTGGGGTTTATTCCGATGGCGCTTGCCACCGGCACCGGCGCCGAAGTGCAGCGGCCGCTCGCTACCGTAGTGATCGGCGGAATCCTCTCCTCGACGATTCTCACACTGCTGATCTTGCCGGCGCTCTACCAACTCGCCCATCGCCGGGATGAGGACACCGTTCCATCTGAATAGGTAATCCCCCCCGTAGGAGTGAGCCTGCTCGCGATAGCGGTCTATCAGTCAGATCTACATTGACTGACCCACCGCTATCGCGAGCAGGCTCACTCCTACAGGTTTTGTGTTCGACTTCAGAAGAGGGCCCGGGAGATAACGGATATGTAATTTCCCCGCCACCGTCACGAAAGGTGCGCCTTGTTACCTTGATCCCGTCAGCTACTTAAACGAGGAATCAAAGATGAAACTTGCCCAACTCAGTGCTTTCGCAGTCGCTCTGGTGATCTCTTCCGTGGCCCTGGCCGAAGGCGGCGGCGACCGTACTTTCGAGCGGATGATGACCAACAACGACCGTTCCATGGAGCTGTTTGTCGCCAAGGAAAAAGCCGCCGGCAACCCGGTTGTCGTCACTGACAAGAAAGACGACAAAACCCGCGATCTGTAAGCCTGCTGCACCTGAACAAGCCCTTCATCGCGCATCGATGCCGGGCTTTTTTTACGCCCGGACGGGAAGGAAATGGATATGAAATTACTCAAGTTGATCGCATTCGCCGCTGTCATGGCGATGTCACTGAATGTGCTGGCTGAAGGCGGTGGTGACCGCACCTTTGAACGCGCGCTCAGCGCCAACAGCAAAGCCATGGAACAGTACGCTGCCAATCAGGGCAAAACGCCGCCGGTGGTGAAGGATTACGAATACGGCATGAAGCTGGACGTGGTCAAAGTGGTGAGCGTGGTGAAGCCGCAGCCTGGGTGCAAAGTGGTGCCCACCGCGATGACCTACGAGGATTCCAAAGGCCAGATCAATACCATCAAGTACAGCGTGATGGGCGTGTGTCGGAACGGCGGCAGCTGAAATCTGTAAAGTCTAAACGCGGTCCCCTGTAGGAGCTGCCGAAGGCTGCGATCTTTTGACTTTGATGTTAAAGATCAAGATCAAAAGATCGCAGCCTTCGGCAGCTCCTACACGTTCTGTGCGCGGGAGACTTCGAGTCTGTCGGGTTTGCTCAGTTGCCCGGGTTCCAATCTGCGTACAGCTGCCACCCTTTCGCTTGGAACCGAAAGGGCCAGCTCCACTTTCAAGCTGAGTAAAACCTTATGAAAAAGCCAACCCCAAATCCCCTAGAAACAGACGCAATCCCCGACGCCAACTCAACATCCCCCTACGCCTCCGTCGACACCCGAAAACTCCACGAAGCCGCCGACCGCGCCCTCGACTTCTAGCTCAAACCGTCGGCCGCCATCATGTCCGCACCGTACATCCCCAACCAGATGTTCCTGGTCAATCCCAAAGCCGACACCGAATCATTACTGGCCAACGCCAGCGAATCCCTGGCCTCGGCCACAGTGATGCTCGGCGACTTCGCCGCGCTGTTGGGCGGCACCCATCGCGAGACCCTGCTGGGTATCGCTCAGGTCGTCATGCTCGGCGAACTGGCGGTGAACGAAGCACTGGATAACGTCGATGTCCACCGCATAACCCTTGTAGGAGTGAGCCTGCTCGCGATAGCGTCGGTACAGCCAACATCTTCATCGACTGGCCCAGCGCCATCGCGAGCAGGCTCACTCCTACAGTTGACCGAGTGAAGTCCAGACATAAAAAAAGCGTCCCGAAGGACGCCAAAAGATTCACCTCTTACCAAAGGAGCAAGGAGCTTCTAAAGGTGAATTTGCATCAACCGCGCAATCAAAGAATCGCCAACGGATACTCGACAATCACCCGCACTTCATCCAGATCCGACTCGAACGCCGTGGCGCGGGTGGTGGCCTGGCGCAAGCGCAGTGACAGGTCTTTCATCGAACCGCTTTGCACCACGTATTTGACTTCGATATCGCGCTCCCAACGCTTCTGATCGGTCAGCGGATTGCCCTCGGCATCGCGGCGCATGTACACCGCGTTGGCGTTGGAATAGTCGGCATCCGTACCGCGCGCGTAACGGGTCATGAACGACAAACCCGGTACGCCGTAAGTGCTCATGTCGAGGTCATAACGCGCCATCCACGAACGCTCTTTCGGCGAGTTGAAGTCGCTGTACTGGATCGAGTTGTCGAGGAATATCGAATCGGACTGGCGCAGGTAATCGAAGTCGTCATTGCCGTTGTTGCGCTGGTGGGAGAGGGCGACCGAGTGGGCGCCGAGCTTCACGCCAATGCGCCCGCTCCAGATGTTGTTGTCGAACTCGCCGAGCAGTTGTTTGCCCTCGTCGACGGCCTTGTAATAGTTCAGGCCACCGAACAGCGACACATCATCGGACAGTGGATAGGTCCAAGCGGTACCGGCGTAATACTGATTCCACGCGTCTTTGAGGCGACTGGAATAGAGGCTGACGCTGAGGTTCTTGTTCAGCGCATAGTCGCCGCCGCCATAAGCAATCCACGGTGAGTTGACCGGTCCGGCGTAGAACGTCGCGAAGTTTTCACGCAGGTCGCTGGACACCGGCTGGCTCATTGCATGCAGTCGCCCCCCCTGTACCGACAGACCTTCGATGCTGGTGTTGGTCGCCGTTACACCGCGAAAGCTTTCCGGCAGCAAGCGTGAGTCACCTGCCGCGACAACCGGGTTGGCCGGGAATACATCGCCGATCCTGAGCACCGTATCAAACGCCCGCACTTTTGCCGCACCACCGACCTTGGTGTATTCATCCCGCGCCTCGCCGTCGCTGTTGACCGGTAGCACATCAAACGAGCTGCGACCACCATTGCGCCCGTCGCCGGTGTCGAGCTTCAAGCCGATCATTGCAAATGCATCAACACCCACCCCGACGGTGCCTTGAGTGAAGCCGGATTCGAACTTGCCGATCAGCGCATGTGCCCAGGCTTCTGAATAGCCATTGCCTGTAGGGCTGGACTGGCCGTTGCGGTGATCTCGATTGAAGTACAAGTTGCGGTTGAGTAGCGTCAGGCTGCTGCCTTCGATAAAGCCTTCCGGCTTGTCCTCCGCCAACACTATGGATGGTGCGCAACCAGCCACTACCGCTAATGCGGCCATCGACATTCTTGAATTGTTAACCATCATTCACTCCTGAGGTTGGGCAGAACGGGAACGTGCTTCGGCGTGGGTTTTATTGTGCGGCGGGCAAGGCAAGGGCCGCCGGGATGGTCGCCGGGTGACATCGTTGCAGGCTGCTGATAACGCCAAGGTGATGAGGGCGTTACAATTTCGTCATGTGCAGGTGTATCGATTCAGATCCGCCAACCCGAAAATGTGGCGAACGCGCAGGGCGACAAACGGTCGATAGTGGCCACTGAATCAACACGGTTTTACCCGGTCGTATGGGCGGCTGCGCGCACCGCGTCCCGAAGGTGAGGGCGTGGGCAGCGCGGCCGATTCCGTCGTCAAGACCTTGGTTTTAGGGATGTGTTGAATGAAGCGCGCAACAACGATGCTGCTGACTGTGACCGCCGCCGTATTGCTCGGTGGCTGTGTCGCGGATTTTGATGATGACCACCGCCATGGCCGGCATTACGACCGCGATCACGGGCGCAATTACGATCATGATCGACGCTGGGACGACCGCGATGACCGCCGCGATGGCCGTCGTTACTATCGTGATCGGGATGATGACTGATTGATTGACCGGCCAGAGGGCGTTCCCGTCAAGGAACGCCCTTTGTCATTGCCTCTCAATTAAAAATGAGCGCTCGCCTGGACGCTGGATCGCGCAGGCCTTGAGGCCTCGATGTCCAGCAAATGGGTGGCGAGAATGTCGCTCAGAAAGCGGAATTGATCGTTGATGCCGACCACTTCATTGCTGAAATGATTGCTCGCAGCAGGCATCAGCAGATCGTCGAAATCTTCGTTGAACACCAGCGCCTGAGTCTTGTGCGATACGGCGTGCTGATCGTAATAGTTGCTGCCGAACACCGGGAAACTCACGGAGAGTGTGACGTGGGTGTGAATCATGTTGTGAACTCCTCGTTGTGTCTCGGATGGGGCAATCGTGCCTTTCGTTGGCTGCGAGCGGAAGGCATTCGTGGCGATGGTGAATATCGACGGCAGTGATGGTCCGGGTATTTGTGGTGAATTTTCTGGCCCCATCGCTGGCAAGCCAGCTCCCACAGGGATATGTGTTGTAAACACAATCTCATTCACAACATGGGGCCCTGTGGGAGCTGGCTTGCCAGCGATGAGGCCGGTACATCCAACATCAGGCTGAATTGACCCACCTATACTCAAATCTGCATCCTCCCAATTTGAAGGAAACCCCTACCGTGAATCCGCGTGCGCTGCTCGTCGCCGCCCTGTTGCTGCTGGCCGGTTGCGCCACCTCGGCGCGGGCACCGGTGTCAGCGCCGCAAGCCGTGTTCGTCTCGCCGCAGACCTGGCAGCAGATCGACCGCGAAATCGTCAGCGCTTCGCAGCAGTCCACCGAGCAGGTCAAGCTGTTCGCCCGTGGCTCGATGGAACATTGGCGTACTCGCGTCTATCAGCAAACTGAAGAAAATTTCATCCCGTGGTTCAGCAGCTACTGGACCCAGGAATGGCTGTCGATGAAGGTCAGTTGGTACACGGTCAGCGCTGGCGGCGAACAGGATGCTTCAGCCAAGCGCCTGGCGGCGTATCTGCTTGAGCAATATCAGGAAAGAGTGCTGGCGCCGGTGGCGGTGGAGATCGACCCGGACGCGATCCTCGGACAGGCCACCGAGTTTTATACGCAACTGATGGCCAAACAGATGCCGCTCATCGCCCAGCGTCACGGCGTGCCGGTCGCGCAACTCAACGGGCATTTGCAGAAGATCCCGGCCATCGCCCTCGGCCCGCCGCCGGCACGGGATGCGTCGCTGCTGCAAGTCATCAGCACCGCGCCGTTGAACACCTTGCCGGCGTATGCCGCGCTGATCGACAAGATCCACACCGAGGGTGGCGCCAAGGGCATTGCCTCGACGGATGCCGGCATGGCCCCGGTGGCCAAGCGTGCCAGCCAGCGGATGGAGGCGGAAATGGCCCCGCGCGGGGCTGCCAGTGCGGTTGCCGCCGCTGCAGGTAAATTGGCTGGCGGGCTGATTTCGGTGGGTGTGGCGGGCATTCGCGCGATTATCCAGGCCAATGATCGGCCCGACAGCGAAGCGTTGATCCGCAGCAGCCTTGGCAGCACCTTCGACAAAGCCTGGCTGAAACTGGTGCAGAACCCGACGACTGGCGTCATGGCCGGCACATTGCACATGGCCGGGCAGGTTGAGCGCAATCTGGGTGAGGGCGATGAGCCGTCGGTCGGGTTGGGTGTGAATCATGTCGAATGGCAACCGCCGCAATCGACCAGTCAGCAGATCGAACCCAACGTACAAGGAGAATGATCATGGCTTACATCGATATTTTTGTGGCGCCGGTGCCGACTGCCATCGTGAGCAGTACAAAAAACACTGCGATATCGCGGCGAAACTGTTCAAGGAATACGGCGCGCAGGACGTGGTGCAGTGCTGGGGCGATGACGTGCCGGACGGCAAAGTCACGTCATTTCCGATGGCGGTCAAACTCGAGGAAGGCGAAACGGTTTCGGCTGGTTGGCTGATCTGGCCGGACAAAGCCACCCGTGATGCCGGCATGGCAAAAATGATGGAAGACCCGCGCATGCAACCGGACGTCAACCCGATGGGGTTTGACGGCCAACGGATGATCTTTGGCGGCTTTAAAAACATCCTCGAACCCTGAGGCCAGCGCAAATCTCTTGTAGGCCTTCGTCTGCTCACGATGGCGCTTGCACATTCAAATCGTCATTGACTAACACACCGCTATCGCTGGCAAGCCAGCTCCCACAGGTTTTTTGTGAAGCCAGCAATGGTGGGCGCACCGCACGACCTTGTGGGAGCTGGCTTGCCAGCGATGGCGTCTGCACATTCAACACCTCATTGGCAGACCTGCCGCCATCGCGAGCAGGCGAAGGCCTACAGGTATTGTGTTCACTCCGATGTGGGGGTGATACGGCAGCTTTTGCGCTCGCGGATCTGCTCGTCCGTCGGGCGTTCGCGGACGAATTCAAAGCGCGGCTCACCCTCGCTGTAGTGCACCAGCCAGCCCCATTCCAGTTCCTTTTCATCCTGCCCGGGTTGCGGCGGTCGGGCCCACCACGGTTCTTTGCTGAGGATCTCGCGCATGGCGGCCTCCGGTTTGATGGCAATCCTTGAACTATAGCTGCCTGTCGCGAGTCGTCAGATCAGGCTGTGTAGAATCCGGCAGGTCACGATGAACAGGGGAGCAGGGCCATGACCGATGAAACAAAGCGACTGTTTTTCGCCCTCGATTGCCCTCCGGTGCAACGCAAGGCGATTGCACAATGGCGAGCAGAGCTGGGCTTGCGAACCGGCAAACCGGTACCGGCCGACAATTTTCATCTGACGCTGCTGTTTCTCGGCGCGGTGCCATTGGCGCAGATCAACGAAGTCTGCGAGGCCGCCGGCCAAGTGCGTACGCCGGGTGAGGCGTTGAAGATTGCGCTGGATCGCTTGCAGGTCTGGCATCGCGCCGGGGTGTTGTCGCTGGCGCCGGAGCAGGCGCCGCAGGCGTTGTTGCGCCTGGTCTATGCGCTGGAGCAGGCGATGTTGCCTTTTGGCTTTGAAGAGACGCCTCGCGAGTTTCGCCCGCATCTGACGCTGGCCCGTGAGTACCGCGCGCCAGAGCCGGAATCCGCTACGCCGCCGGAGTTTCTTCTGCGCGCTGAACGCTTTGCTTTGTTCGAATCACACAAGGGCCGCTATCGGATTCTGCAAGACTGGCCGCTGATCTGAAGGTACAAAAAAAGGCGCCCGAGGGCGCCTGAGAATTCACCTGAACCGAGGGAGCCAGGTGAGGCCGTTCATAGCAGGGTGCAGCGGTGGTAAGGCGCTGCGTGAACGGGAAATTTTTACACTGATCGTTCCCACGCTCTGCGTGGGAACGCCTCTTGTGACGCTCCGCGTCACGCTTTGGGACGCAGAGCGTCCCGGACTGCATTCCCACGCGGAGCGTGGGAACGATCATCGGCTCACTTACCGAGCTTCACCCGGGTCCAGCCACGGGTCATGATCCGCTGGGTGGCAATCGGCTGATCCGGCACCGCATACAACGTCGCCATCACCGCATCTGTCGGGTACGAACCCGGGTCGTTGCGAATGGCTTCATCCACCAGTGGCGTCGCCGCCGCGTTGGCGTTGCTGTAGCCGTTGCTGTTGGTGATCTCGGCGATGATGTCCGGACGCATCAGGAAGTCCATGAACAGGTAGGCGTTCTCGACGTTGGCGGCATCACGCGGGATGGCGACCATGTCGTAGAAGCTGCCGGCGCCTTCCTTGGGAATGCTGTAGTCGATCACCACGTTGTTGCCCGATTCCACCGCGCGGGCCTTGGCCTGCAGCACGTCACCGGAGTAACCGACCGCGACGCAGATGTTGCCGTTGGCCAGATCGGAGATGTACTTGGAGGAATGGAAATACGCCACATTCGGGCGGATCTTCATGAACAGCGCCTCGGCTTCCTTGATGTGCGCGGTGTCCTTGTCGTTCACCGGGTAACCCAGGTAGTGCAGGGCAGCCGGGATCATTTCCGTCGGCGAGTCGAGGAAACTGATGCCGCAGGCTTTCAGTTTTTCAGCGTTTTCCGGTTTGAACAGCAAGTCCCAGGAATTGGTCGGGGCGTCGGCGCCGAGCACTTCCTTGACCTTGGCCGGGTTGAACCCGATGCCGATCGAGCCCCACATGTACGGGAACGCGTGGGCGTTGTCCGGATCACTGGCGGCGGCGTTTTTCAGCAGCACCGGGTTGAGATTCTTCCAGTTCGGCAGCTTCGATTTGTCCAGCGTCTGATAAACGCCAGCCTTGATCTGCTTGGCCAGGAAACTGTTCGACGGCACGACCAGGTCATAGCCGGATTTGCCCGCCAGCAAGCGCGCCTCAAGGGTCTCGTTGCTGTCGAAAACGTCGTAGGTCACGCGGATGCCGGTCTCGTCTTCGAACTTCTTGACGGTGTCCGGCGCGATGTAATCTGACCAGTTGTAAACACGCAGCACCTTGTCGTTGGCCTGGGCGCCCATGACGATTGCGCCCATTAAGGACAGTGTCAGCAGAGTCCTGCCAAACATTTTCATCGGTACAACTCCATTCTTCTTATTCAAAAACACAAAGCCAAAACTCGGTTAACAGCGCCTGCTTATGTAGGAGCTGTCGAGTGAAACGAGGCTGCGATCTTTTGATCTTCAAAAACAACGTCAAAAGATCGCAGCGTGCCGCGGCTCCTACAGGGTTATGCGGTGGCGGCTTGTTGCGGTTGCTGCCACGACTCATTCGCGGTTTGATCCATCGCTTCCTGAATCGCTCGTTTGCGGTTGGCTTCTGCCTTGCGGCCGAAGTACCAGACCAGGAACGTCACCAGCGACACCGCCAGCAGAATCAGGCTGGCCACGGCGTTGATTTCAGGCTTCACGCCCAGACGCACGGCCGAGAACACTTCCATCGGCAAGGTCGTCGAACCCGGCCCGGAAACGAAGCTCGCCAACACCAGGTCATCCAGCGACAGGGCGAACGACATCATCCCGCCCGCCGCCAGCGACGGCGCGATCATCGGAATGGTGATCAGGAAAAACACCTTGAACGGTTTCGCACCGAGGTCCATCGCCGCTTCTTCGATCGACAGATCCAGCTCGCGGAGGCGGGCGGAGACTACCACCGCGACATAAGCGGCACAAAACGTGGTGTGGGCGATCCAGATGGTGACGATGCCACGCTCCTGCGGCCAGCCGATCAACTGCGCCATGGCCACGAACAGCAGCAACAGCGACAGACCGGTAATCACTTCAGGCATCACCAGCGGCGCGGTCACCAGACCACCAAACAGCGTACGACCCTTGAAGCGCGTTACACGGGTCAGGACGAAAGCGGCGAGGGTGCCCAACGCCACTGCAGCAATCGCGGTGTAGCAAGCGATTTCCAGCGAGCGCACCACCGAGCCCATCAGCTGCGTGTTGTCGAGCAAGCCGACGTACCACTTCACCGACCAGCCGCCCCACACGGTCACCAGTTTGGATGCGTTGAACGAGTAGATCACCAGAATCAGCATCGGCAGATAAATGAACATCAAACCGAAGATCAGCATGAACTTGGAAAAATTGAAGCGTTTCATCCCCGCGCCTCCATTTCTTTGGCCTGACTGCGGTTGAACAGCAGAATCGGCACAATCAGGATCAACAGCATCACCACTGCCAGCGCAGATGCCACCGGCCAGTCGCGGTTATTGAAGAACTCTTGCCACAGCACGCGCCCGATCATCAGCGTCTCCGGGCCACCCAACAGTTCCGGAATCACGAACTCACCGACCACCGGAATGAACACCAGCATGCAGCCGGCAATAATTCCGTTCTTCGCCAGCGGCACGGTGATTTTCCAGAAGTTGTTGAAGTTGCTCGAGCCCAGATCCTGCGCGGCTTCCAGCAAGCTACCGTCGTGCTTCACCAGGTTGGCGTACAGCGGCAACACCATGAACGGCAAATACGCGTACACGACGCCGATATACACGGCAGTGTTGGTGTTGAGGATCTCGATCGGGTGATCGGTCAGCCCCGTCCACATCAGAAACGCGTTGAGCAGACCGTTGTTGCTGAGGATGCCCATCCACGCGTAAACGCGGATCAGGATCGCCGTCCAGGTCGGCATCATGATCAACAGCAGCAGGACGTTTTGCGTTTCCTTGCCGGTCTTGGTGATCGCGTAAGCCATCGGGAAACCGATCAGCAGGCACATCATCGTGCTCAGCGCCGCGACCTTCAGCGAACCGAGGTACGCCGACAGGTACAGCTCGTCTTCGCCGAGCATGGTGTAGTTGCCGATGTTGAGCAGCAGCTGGAATTTCTGTTCGGCGTAGGTGTAGATCTCCGAGTACGGTGGGATCGCCAGTGCGGCTTCCGAGAAGCTGATCTTCATCACCAGAAAAAACGGCAGCATGAAGAACAGGAACAGCCAGATGAACGGGATGCCGATCACCAGTTTTCGCCCGCTGGGCACCAGGCGCAGGAATTGCTGATTGAAGGTTTTCATGAGCGCAGTACCACGCCGCTGTCGTCTTCCCACCAGACGTAGACCTTGTCGTCCCAGGTCGGACGCGCGCCACGGCGTTCGGCGTTGGCCATGAACGACTGGACGATTTTGCCGCCGGGCAATTCGACGTAGAACACCGAGTGACCGCCGAGGTAGGCGATGTCATGCACCTTGCCTTCGGACCAGTTGTAGCGGAACTCGGGTTGAGTGGTGCTGACAAGCATTTTTTCCGGACGGATCGCGTAGGTGACCGACTTGTCCTGCACCGAAGTGCTGACGCCGTGACCGACGTAGATCTTCTGCTGCAAGTCCGGGCTGTGGATGATCGCGTGACCTTCAAGGTCTTCCACCACGGTGCCGTCGAAGGCGTTCACGTTGCCGATGAACTCGCAGACCATGCGGCTGACCGGTGCTTCATAAATGTCGATCGGGCTGCCAATCTGCGCGATCCAGCCGAGGTGCATGATCGCGATGCGCTCGGCCATGGTCATGGCCTCTTCCTGGTCGTGAGTGACCATCACGCAGGTCACGCCGACGCGTTCGATGATCTGCACCAGCTCCAGTTGCATCTGCGAACGCAGCTTTTTATCCAGCGCACCCATCGGCTCGTCGAGCAGCAACAGCTTCGGACGCTTGGCCAGCGAGCGGGCGAGGGCGACACGTTGACGCTGACCGCCGGACAACTGGTGCGGGCGGCGTTTGGCGTATTGGGTCATGTGCACCAGGCGCAGCATTTCATCGACACGGGCGTCGATTTCGCTGGCGGGCAAACGGTCTTGCTTGAGGCCGAAGGCGATGTTCTGCGCGACGGTCATGTGTGGGAACAGCGCGTAGGACTGGAACATCATGTTGATCGGCCGCTCGTACGGCGGCATGTCGGTGATGTCCACGCCGTCGAGCAGAATCCGCCCTTCGGTCGGGCGCTCGAAACCGGCGAGCATGCGCAGCAGGGTCGATTTGCCCGAACCGGAGCCACCGAGCAGAGCGAAGATTTCGCCCTGATGGATCTCCAGGGACACATCGTCCACGGCCACGGTTTCGTCGAACTTCTTGGTGACACGATCGACTTTCACCAGCACCTTTTTCGGTTGCTGATGACCTTCAAGTGCCTTCCTGTAAGTGCTGGAGGCGTTTGCCATGTGAAACTCCCAACAGGTTTCGTTCGCCGGGCCAATGTGGCCGGGCTTAAGTGGATTGCAAGCCTGTACGGGATGCCTGTCAGCTATGGCGCAGAACCTGTGGGAGCGAGCCTGCTCGCGAATACGGAGTGTCAGTCGACATCATTGTTAGCTGATACACCGCTTTCGCGAGCAGGCTCGCTCCCACAGGGGAAATGCGTTTACCTGACTGGCATTACCCGTACCGATCCGGCTTGTTCGGCGCCGCCGTCCTGGCTGCCTGGGTCGTACTTGTTGTTATTACGGGTGTTGTTGTTCACGGATGACGGATGCGCGCAGGCACACCCGACGTCCGTGGGGGCAGTAAATCGTTACGTATTCTTGGGTTGGATCAGCGCTGGTTGCGCCGCGCCGCCCGTTGTCGGCAAGCCGCGCCGAATGCCTGGAAAATCTTCAGGTAGTTCGGGTTGTCGAGCACTTGCCATTCCGGGTGCCATTGCACGCCGAGGGCGAAGGTCGGGCTGTGCTCGACCGAGACCGCCTCGATCAAACCGTCCGGCGCCACTGCTTCGGCACGCAGGCCGGGGGCGAGGCGGTCGATGCCCTGGCTGTGAATCGAGTTGACCTGGAACTCGCCCGGCAACTCCAGCGCTTCGAACACGCCGCCGGCCAATACCGTCACGGCATGGGCCGGTGCGTATTGCACGGCCACATCCGGGCTATCGGCTTCACGGTGATCGAGCATGCCCGGCAGCTCATGCACCTTCTGATGCAGGCTGCCGCCGAACGCCACGTTCATTTCCTGGAAGCCACGGCAAATGCCGAGCACCGGAACGCCCGCCGCGATGGCTGCACGCAATAGAGGAAGGGTGGTGGCATCCCGCGCCGGATCGTGATCCGTGCCGGGAGCGCTGGCCGGGCCTTGATAGTGGAAGGGTTCCACGTTCGAGGGCGAGCCGGTCAGCAGCAGACCGTCGAGTTGACCGAGCAGGTCTTCGATTTCAGTCAGGTTGCCAAGGGAAGGAATGACCACTGGCAGCCCTTCAGCGCCAACGCTGACAGCACGTACGTACTTGTCGCCGCTGATGTGATAGGGGTGCAGGCCAATCTGTTTGACGCACGCAGTAACGCCGATCAATGGCTTGAATGCCATTTTTATTCACCTCGAAGTTTGACACTTGAACGAGCTTTTCCGGAGCTTAGCCTCGTTGATTTTAATTAACAACTGCCATGTAAAAAATTCTAAACGCCGCTCATCATATCTTCATGATTCTCGGGGCTCTGGCGCCTGTATTGGCACGCAAGTGTTAAAAAAAGCCCGAAAAATAAACCCTGAGCGGCCATCTGTTCGCTATTGACTTCACTTTGCCGTTCGGGTTGACTGGCTCGGCGAAACAGCAGTGAACATAATAATTAACAGCTAAATAGGTGCATCATGTCGGTCCCTCTGCGTACCGTTCAACTCAACGAAGCAAACGCATTCCTTAAGAAATATCCTGAGGTTTTGTACGTCGACCTTCTGATTGCGGATATGAACGGTGTGGTGCGCGGCAAGCGCATCGAACGCACCAGTCTTCATAAGGTTTACGAGAAAGGCATCAACCTGCCGGCCTCGCTTTTCGCCCTCGACATCAATGGCTCCACGGTGGAAAGCACCGGCCTGGGTCTGGACATCGGCGACGCCGACCGCATCTGCTACCCGATCCCCGGCACGCTGAGCATCGAGCCGTGGCAGAAGCGCCCAACCGCACAACTACTAATGACCATGCACGAAATCGAAGGCCAGCCGTTCTTCGCTGACCCGCGTGAAGTGCTGGCCAACGTCGTACGCAAATTCGATGACCTCGGGCTGACCATCTGCGCAGCATTCGAACTCGAGTTCTATCTGATCGATCAGGACAACGTGAACGGCCGTCCACAATCGCCACGTTCGCCGGTGTCCGGCAAGCGTCCGGTGTCGACTCAGGTCTATCTGATCGACGATCTCGACGAATACGTCGATTGCCTGCAAGACATCCTCGAAGGTGCGAAAGAGCAGGGCATTCCGGCTGACGCGATCGTCAAGGAAAGCGCCCCGGCACAGTTCGAAGTCAACCTGCATCACGTCTCCGACCCGATCAAGGCGTGCGACTACGCCGTCCTGCTCAAGCGTCTGGTGAAGAACATCGCCTACGACCACGAGATGGACACCACCTTCATGGCCAAGCCGTATCCGGGCCAGGCGGGCAACGGTCTGCACGTGCACATTTCGATCCTGGACAAAGAAGGCAACAACATCTTCGCCAGCGAGGATCCCGAGCAGAACGCCGCACTGCGTCACGCGATCGGCGGTGTGCTGGAGACCCTGCCTGCGCAAATGGCGTTCCTCTGCCCGAACGTCAACTCGTACCGCCGCTTCGGCGCGCAGTTCTACGTACCGAACTCGCCGAGCTGGGGCATCGACAACCGCACCGTTGCGGTACGTGTGCCAACCGGTTCGGCCGACGCCGTGCGTATCGAGCATCGCGTGGCTGGCGCTGACGCCAACCCGTACCTGCTGATGGCTTCGGTGCTGGCCGGTATTCACCACGGTCTGACCAACCAGATCGAGCCGGGCGCTCCGGTCGAAGGCAACAGCTACGAGCAGAACGAACAGAGCCTGCCGAACAACCTGCGTGACGCATTGCGCGAGCTGGACGACAGCGAAGTCATGGCCCGCTACATCGACCCGATGTACATCGACGTGTTTGTCGCGTGTAAGGAGAGCGAGCTGGCCGAGTTCGAAAACTCGATCTCTGACCTTGAGTACAACTGGTATCTGCATACGGTTTGATTGGCTGAGGCCCTCAAAAGCTGAAGAGCCCCTCACCCTAACCCTCCCGAAACGTCGGACCGCCCCGAGGGAGAGGGGACTGACCGGGTTGTATCGATATATCCGGCGACCTGAACGATCCAGTCGATTATGGATTCGGCAAAGATTTTTCAGGTCGGCGGAGATTCTGAGCATCCCCGAATCGGTCCCCTCTACCCCTGGGAGAGGGCTAGGGTGAGGGCAGCTATCCCAAGCCAGACATCGCAGCCAGACAACACCCCCAATCCCCCTTGTCGAGCCACAACAATGACAACGACCCGCAACGACTGGGAACAACGCTTCCAGTCCCTGACCATCGAAGCCCGCGCATTCATCAACGGTGAATACCGCCCGGCCATCAGTGGCGACACGTTTGAATGCCTGAGCCCCGTCGACGGCCGTTTCCTCGCCTCCGTGGCCAGCACCGATGAAGCCGACGCCAACCTCGCCGTTGAAGTCGCGCGCCAGTCTTTTGAATCCGGCGTGTGGGCGAAAAAAGCCCCGGCCGAGCGCAAGCGCATTCTGATCCGCTTCGCCGATCTGATCCTGCAGAACCAGGAAGAACTGGCGCTGCTGGAAACTCTCGACATGGGTAAACCGATCAGCGATTCGATGAGCATCGACATCCCGGCGACCGCCAACGCGATCCGCTGGAGCGCCGAAGCCATCGACAAGATCTACGACGAAGTCGCCGCCACACCCCACGATCAACTGGGCCTCGTCACTCGCGAGCCTTCCGGTGTGGTCGCGGCCATCGTGCCGTGGAACTTCCCGTTGATCATGGCCAGCTGGAAGTTCGCCCCGGCGCTGGCAGCGGGCAACTCGTTCATTCTCAAACCTTCGGAAAAATCGCCACTGACCGCAATCCGCATCGCGCAGTTGGCGCTGGATGCCGGCATTCCGAAAGGCGTGTTCAACGTGCTGCCTGGCTTCGGTCACACCGTCGGCAAGGCGTTGGCGTTGCACATGGACGTCGACGTGCTGGCCTTCACCGGCTCCACGGCGATTGCCAAACAACTGATGATTTATGCCGGCCAAAGCAACATGAAACGCGTCTGGCTCGAAGCCGGGGGCAAGAGCCCGAACGTGGTGTTTGCCGACGCACCGGACTTGCGCGCGGCAGCACAAGCAGCGGCCGGCGCCATTGCCTTCAACCAGGGCGAAGTGTGCACGGCGGGTTCGCGCTTGCTGGTCGAGCGTTCGATCCGCGAGCAGTTCATTCCACTGTTGGTGGAAGCGCTGCAAGCGTGGAAACCGGGTCATTCACTGGATCCGGCGACCACCGTCGGTGCTGTGGTCGATCAGCGTCAACTCGACAACGTGCTGCGCTACATCAGCATCGGTCGCGAGCAGGGCGCCGAGCTGATCGCGGGCGGCCAACGCACCCTCGAAGAAACCGGCGGCCTCTATGTGCAACCGGCGCTGTTTGACGGCGTGACCAACGCGATGACCATCGCCCAGGAAGAAATCTTCGGCCCAGTGCTGTCGCTGATCACCTTCGACACCGCTGAAGAAGCGCTGCAGATCGCCAACGACAGCATCTTCGGTCTCGCCGCCGGCGTGTGGACCAGCAACCTCAGCAAGGCGCACACCTTCGCCCGTGGCCTGCGTGCCGGCAGCGTCTGGGTCAACCAGTACGACGGCGGCGACATGACCGCACCGTTCGGTGGCTTCAAACAGTCGGGCAACGGCCGCGATAAATCGCTGCACGCGTTCGACAAGTACACCGAGCTGAAAGCGACCTGGATCAAGCTCTGACTCTATTACAGCGGTGGTCGCCTTCTATTGGCGGCCCTCGGAGAAACGTATGAAACAGCAACACGTAAACAGCTACTACGCCGCCACCCGCAACGAAGTCATCGACTTCCCGGTTCTGGAAGAATCGGTCGAGTGCGATGTCTGCATTATCGGCGCCGGTTACACCGGCCTGTCCTCGGCGCTGTTCCTGACCGAAGCCGGCTACAAAGTGACGGTGCTGGAGGCGGCGAAAGTCGGCTACGGCGCCAGCGGTCGCAACGGCGGTCAACTGGTCAACTCCTACAGCCGCGACGTCGACGTGATCGAAGAGCGCTACGGCGACAAGACCGCGGAAATCCTCGGCAGCATGATCTTCGAAGGCGCCGATATCATCCGTTCGCGCATCAAGGAATACGACATCCAATGCGACTACCGCCCGGGCGGCATCTTCGCAGCGATGAACAAGAAACAACTCAACGGCCTGGCTGAGCAGAAGCGCGGCTGGGAACGTTATGGCAACCGCAATCTGAAGATGCTCGACGCGGCTGACATTCGTCGCGAAGTCGGTTCCGATGCTTACGTCGGCGGTCTGCTGGACATGCAGGGTGGTCACGTTCACCCGTTGAACCTCGCGCTCGGTGAAGCAGCGGCGATCACGCGTCTGGGTGGCAAAATCTACGAGCAATCCGCTGCCGTGGAAATCAAATACGGCGAGCCGAACATTGTGCGTACCGCCAAAGGCCAGGTCCGTGCCAAGTACCTGCTGATCGCCGGCAACGCTTACCTGCCACAAGGCCTCGACAACCGTGTGACCGCGAAAAGCATGCCGTGCGGCTCGCAGATCGTCGTCACCGAACCGTTGACCGAGAAACAGGCGCGCAGCCTGATCACCAACAACTACTGCGTCGAAGACTGCAACTATCTGCTGGATTATTACCGTCTGACTGCCGACAACCGTCTGCTCTACGGCGGCGGCGTGGTCTACGGCGCGCGTGAACCGGACGACATCGAACAACTGATCCGCCCGAAAATCCTCAAGACCTTCCCGCAGCTCAAAGACGTCAAAATCGACTACCGCTGGACCGGCAACTTCCTGCTGACCATGTCCCGCATGCCGCAATTCGGCCGCATCGAAAAGAACGCCTATTACATGCAAGGCTACAGCGGCCACGGCGTCACCTGCTCGCACCTGGCCGGCAAACTGATCTCGGAAATGATCCGTGGCGACGCCGAGCGTTTCGACGCCTTCGCATCGCTGCCGCATATGCCCATGCTCGGTGGCCGCACCTTCTCTGCGCCACTCACCGCCCTCGGCGCCGTCTACTACTCGCTGCGCGACCGCTTCGGCCTCTAGGTTACCTCCCCGGCGGCGGTCCCAAGACCCCGCCGGTTTTTCTTATCGAAACACCGCAGATATCCAGGTGTGGGAGCTGGCTTGCCAGCGATGAGGCCAGCAAAAACAACATCAATCCGACTGAAGCACCAAAGATCAAATTGTAGGAGTGAGCCTGCTCGCGATGAGGCCAGCCCAGCCACCATCCCTCCCACAGAAACACCACAAACCCTGTGGGAGCGAGCTTGCTCGCGAAGGCGGTCATCCAGGCAAATTGATGTTGGATGTGCCACCGAATCGCGAGCAGGCGAAGGCCTACAGGTCCGTATTACCAAGGCAACAAGAACTTTTGCCCCACCGTCCATCGAACCTGCTGAGCAACACCGGCAAACGTGATTTAATAGCCGCCTTTCACGGTTCCGGGACACGGGAGCAACGTGATCCGCGCCCCTCGCGCGGCACCCGCCACCCACCCCCATTACCCGTGGGTCTGCGCGAGAACCGCCGAGCGGCGATCAGGCAAGGCAAAAACAGGCGAGGAAGCGGAGTGTAGGGCCCTACATGAGCATTCCGAGCCTGTTTTTAACGCAGCATGATCGTCGCGCAGGCAGTTTTCGCGCAAAGCCTAAGTACTTCTCACATAAGGCAGTCATGGATACGGGTTCTCGACTCAAACTAGTACGCGAAAGCTACAAACTCTCCCAGCGCGAGCTGGCCCGGCGTAGCGGCGTGACCAATGCCACCATCTCCCTGATCGAACAGAATCGCGTCAGCCCCTCCGTCAGCTCACTGAAAAAGCTGCTCGAAGGCATACCGATGTCCCTGGCCGACTTCTTCACCTTCGACCAACCCCCGCGCGAACACCAATACGTCTTCCGCGCCAACGAACAACCCGACCTCGGCCGCCACGGCCTGCGCCTGCTGCTGATCGGCGCCTCCGTGCCCAGCCGCCAGATGCGCTTGCTGCGCGAGCAATACGCACCGGGTGCGAGTTCCGGGGAAGAGCCGATTGTGCATGCTGAGGGCGAGGAGTGTGGGCTTGTCACCCGTGGCACGGTGGAGTTGACGGTGGATGGGTCGGTGAGTGTGTTGAATGCGGGGGATGGGTATTACTTTCCGACCACGCTGCCGCATAAGTTTCGGAATATTGGGGCGGATGAGGCTGAGATAATTAGTGCGAATACGCCGGCGAATTTTTGATTGGCAATTGAAGATAAAGCTATAGCTATTCTGGTTTTTTGTAAGGGAAAACGAAATGGAAAATGGAGCATTTTGGAAACAGCTGACGTTGCCGATTGTGGTTTTGTCTTTACTCTTGATTGTTGCAACAGTTGCGGGGATGTTGTTGTACTCTGAATCAAGAGGTGTTGTTTTTCGTGTGTGGGGGCACGACTTCGGAACGGTAAAAAACTCGCCTGATGTGTATGGCGTGCTTCAAGAAAAAATGGCGACGCTTGAGTCTCGTCTTTCGTTACTTGAAAAGGCAAAACAGTCAGTGGTCGATGAATTGCCTGGAAAAGGTGTGACAAAGCCTCTGAATAAGACTCGCGTTTTAGATGTTGGCCAACGACTGGATGAAAGCTCTCTGCCGTTCAGTGTCTATGTCAAGTCAGCCAATGGTCCTGAGGGGGCTTTGAATTTTTCGATAGACTTGCAGACGCCTGAATCTCCTGTTTACTCCGTCAGAGTGACGAAAGGCTGGAGTCGGAGTTTTGATTTGGGTTCAAGGTCGTTTAGTTTTCGTGTCGTTGATGTCGATCAGAAACTAGCCACCATCACGGTATTGCTGAAAGAAACCAGCGAGTAAAGAACGAAAAGGTGACAGATCTATTTATTAAGTGATCTGTCACCAGTGCGGATTATTTCTTTTTAGATTTACCTGCATCACTTCGCTTGTCGCGAACTTGACCGTCATTATTTCTGGAACGAGGCTGCTCACCACCGCCAGGCTTCGGTACAGTCACGTTTGGGTTAAAAGGTCTTCTGTCTGTCATTTTTTCTTCCTTACATTAATTGAAGGGGGAAATGAAAAAACACAGCCTTGATTCACTAAATAATCGGCAATTCAAGTTTCACCGAACTGCTGATGGCCAATGGCTGATCCGGACGCTATCAAAATCGCTATCGCTATTTCCATCCCCAGATTATGAAAAGAAAGATTATCGAAATTGCGTGGAGGCGGAATGCCCCGCGCTTTCCTTACCTGTTCTTTTTAAGAGGCGGCTCAAACCCTCGCTGCTCAATCATACGAAACACATCACTCACATCCTGCACTAGGATCCTGGCGATGCCCTCGACGGACGAATCCCCTCACCACACGGCGCATTTTTTCTACGCTTTTTCAGAACTCAAATCCGCACCTCGATTTGGAACTTTCCTAAAAAGCGATGTCAATTTGATGGCGTGTCGCGACGCTCATTGAACAGGATCAACCAGTGCCAGGCTGTTACCTGGCAACCCAAGGAAATGTGTGATGAGACTATTACTCGCCATGTTGTTGATGTTCAGCAGTTACACGTTCGCCAGTTGCGGCAACATCGATGACCACGATCAGCGAGCCTATTGCAATGCGCGGGAGAGTGGCAGCAGTTGCGGCAACATCGACAATCACGATTTACGCGCCTCGTGCAACGCCGAGTTGGGTGGCAGCTCCTGTGGCAACATCGATGACCACGACCAGCGCGCCTATTGCAACGCGAAGAAGAGCGGCAGCAGTTGCGGCAATATCGATAATCACGACTTGCGTGCGCGGTGCAACGCAGAGCAGGGCAACAGCTCCTGCGGCAACATCGATGACCATGATCAACGAGCCTATTGCAACGCCACGACTGGCGGCAGCAGTTGCGGGAATATCGACAACCATGACCTGCGCACTCGCTGCGAAGCCCTGAAACGTTGATCCTTGCAGATCAGGTTGAATTGATGGCATTGCGATATCAATGATAAAGTCCCGGGCCATTTTTCCAAGGAAGACCACTGTGCTACGTAATCGTCTCTTTCTCTGTGCTGCATTAGTTACTTGCAGCTTTTCCGCACAAGCCATCTCAAAAACCGAATATCTGAAAGGCTGCAAGATCTTGGAAAACGCCGCGATGGTCGTGATGCAGGCGCGTCAGGATGGCGCTCCCATGGCGACGCTTTGGGACATTTCGGAAAAAAATGAGAATAAGTTGATCACCAAGATGTACCAGAGGCTCATTCAAGATGCGTATGAAGAGCCACGGCGCGAAACCGCGGAGCAGCAAACGGCCGCGACCACTGAATTCCAGAACAAATATTTCTCTGCCTGCTTGGTCAGTACGCCCAAAGAATGAGTGCCGATTTAAAGATTCTGCGCAGCCAGTGTGAAGCACTGATATCCGGTTCCTGTCACCAATAGGGGAAACCGATGCCTGAACAGGCGCCGGTTTTTTTCGCTTAAACCATGACCATTCATCCAATACACCGCACCTTCGTGCCAGGCACTCTTCAAATGCTGTAACTCACCCAGCAAAGGAAGAGTCCCCATGCTGAACCATAAAATCGCGGTGTTTACCCTCGCGGCGTTGCTGTCCGGTAGTTCGCTGTATGCAATCGCGGCCGGCGAAACGTCCACCCCGACAGCGAACGACGGCACTAGCCAGACTCGCGACCCGGCGTCCCCCGCCACCAATGCCGATCCAGATGCTGATTCGCTACCCAAAGGTGGCGACGGCGGCAAGACTGACAACGGACCGGTGCCTTCAGCCACCAAGCCCAGTGGTGCCGGGCAAACGTCCGGTAGCAGCAGTGGCGGTAGCGGTGGCGGCTAATGAATGTCGCACACTGAAAAGCCCGGTTTTTTGAGCCGGGCTTTTCTTTGCGTATCGCCAGCGCAAATATCAAACGCTTACTTCGCCTTCCAATGCCCGCCGCCATTCTCACAATCAATCCGTGCCTGCGCCAAATGCTCCACGTCGTAGTAATACGTGGTCACTTGCGCGTTGTCGGGGATGTTCAACGCTTTGGCATTCTTGTCTTTGCTGGTGGAGTGCGGGTTGGCCAGGGATTCCTGGGTTATGGTGGCGATACACGAGGCCTGGTAGTGATCGGCGCAGTGTTCAACCTTGGTTTTAGTGCTGCTGAGCATGTCTTTGCTTTCGTTGCTGCACGACCAGTCGATTGAGTTGACCGGCATGCCTTCGTATTCATAGCAGCTGTGGGTTTCTACGGCTGGCACCGAGGCGCTGGAGGATTGGGTCTGGACGTCGCAGCCTTCGGCCATGACGCAGGTGGGGATGACGGCGAAGCTGGCGATCAGAAGCAGGAAGCGAATGTTCATCGGGGTTTCCTCTTCAGGGGCGCCGTGTCTGATCGGTGATTTTTGGCGCTTTAAAGTTTCGAGGCGGCGTAGAGGAGGGAGGTTCCATCGGGTTTTTGATTTGCTCCCGTGGCGTACACTGCGAAACAATCGGAAACATTAGCGCCCAAGGAATGGAACATCGCCATGATGGTCATCGGTAGCCGCAACAACGCTCCCACGCCGCAACATAAAACCCACGACGTCTATATTTTCAGCCTCGACCTGACCCGGCCGGCCACGCCTTTGTGTTTCGAGCAGTCAATAGGCGGCGGGCATGCCGAGCAGGGTGGTGCGCGGTGGCTGGCGCTGGATGAGCTGGACGCCTGGCCCGGCGATTGGCGTGAACATCTGAGAAAGGCTGATTGCGCCTGGGTCGCTCAGATAATCGATGCCGATCCGCAAGCAGACCAAATCACCATAGTGTCGTTGATTCTTCAGCGTCATTCCGCGCCAGCCGAACCAGTCGGGCGCCTCAAGGCTATCGGCAACTGGCTCAAGCGCAACATCCATGTCGGCGGCCGATACGGCGTTTAACCTTCGGAGAATCCCATGACGCAAACCCTCGAACGTGCAATCACCATCGCCGCCACGGCTCACGCCGGACAAGTCGACAAGGGCGGCGCGCCGTACATTCTGCATCCGCTGAAAGTCATGTTGCGCATGAGCACGCTGGAACAACGCATCGTCGCTGTGCTGCACGATGTGGTTGAGGATTGCGGGGTCAGCCTCGATGACTTGCGTGAGGAAGGTTTTAGCGAAGAGGTTTTGAGCGCTATCGAGTCCGTGACCAAAGTGCCGGGCGAATCCTATGAAGACTTCGTAGACCGCGCCGCGCAGAACCCGATCGGTCGGGTGGTGAAACTGGCGGATCTGGAGGAGAACAGCGACCTGTCGCGAATTGCCTCGCCGAGTTGGGAGGATCTGGAGCGGATCGAGAAATATCGGCGGGCGATTGGCCGCTTGCGCGGCTGAAAACGAATACATCCCCTGTAGGAGCTGCCGAAGGCTCGGGCCGCGATCGGACGATCTTTTGATCTTGATCTTCAAAAACAAAGTCAAAAGATCGTCCGATCGCGGCCCGAGCCTTCGGCAACTCCTACACGGGGTTGTGGTGTGTCAGGTAAATAGCCAGGAAGGCGACTATGAAATCCATTCTGTGTTTGTTGATTGCGGCCGGTTTCGGCGCGCTGTTGCAGTTCGAAGGTGTGCCCCACGGTTTGTTGTTGGGGTCGATTGTGGTCACCGCGTTGTTCGCCAGCAAAACCGGCATCGCCCCGGCAACCCCTTATGGACTTGGCTACATCCAGGTCACGCTGGGCATCGCCACTGGGTTGATGTTCGAAGCGTGGGATAGCGAGACGGCGTCAACGATGTTGCCGAGCCTTGGTGTGTTGTTGATTTGCCTAACGGTGCAAATCGCGTTGGCCGGATGGTGGCTGACACGCGGCGCAGGCTGGAACCGCACCGATGCACTGTTGGCGGTTTACCCCGGCGCACTGGCAGCGGTGTTTGATTTGCTTGAATCGGAGAAGGCGTCGAGCAAGGTCATCATCGTGCACTTGATGCGCCTGCTGCTGATCACTGTGCTGGTGAGTTTCCTGATTCCCGGCCAGGCCGCTGCGGTAGCCGTCGCCGACGGTGATCCACTGACCACAGGCATGGCACTGACCGCGTTTTCGGTGATCGCGTTGAGCGTACTGCTCGGGCGCTTGCTGCTGGTGATCGGCGTTCCGGCGCCGTTCATGCTTACCGCGATCATCATCACGGCAGTGTTTGTGAAATCGGGATGGCTGCACGGGTTTCACATGCCGGACTGGAGCCTGAATCTGGCCGCGCTGATACTCGGCGTGCGGATCGGCTCAAGGTTTCAGGGGCTTGGCGTCGCGGAACTGGGGCGCCATGGCCGCACGGCGTTGGTCTCGGTTGGGTTGATGATCGTGGTTGCGGCGGTATTTGCTGAAGTGGCGGCGCGCTGGTTGGGCAGTGATCCGCTGTCGCTGTGGCTGGCGTACATGCCGGGGGCGATAGAGACGATTGCGATTGTCGCGTTTGGTGGTGGGCTGAATGTGGTGTTTATCCTGACGCATCATTTGAGCCGGATGGTGTTGCTGCATTTTGCGCCGGCGTTGTTGGTGCAGCTGCGTCGGGCACGCGAAGAAGCCTGACCGGAGCTACTGATGCCTGCATGTTGCGGCGTGTCAGTTAGATCCATCCCCCTCAACCCCAGCCCTCTCCCCCAAGGGGGGCGAGGGGGAAGGGAGCCGATTGTGGGCTGTTCAAAACTTGAGTTCGGCTCGATATACCAGGTCGGCGTAGCTCGAAAAAACAACTCGGTCAGTCCCAGGGGGGGGCGAGGGGGAAAGGGCGCCAATTGTGGGCTGTTCAAAACTTGAGGTCGGCTCGATATCCCAGGTCGGCGTAGCTCGAAAAAAAACTCGGTCAGTCCCAGGGGGGCGAGGGGGAAAGGGAGCCGATTGTGGGCTGTTCAAAACTTGAGTTCGGCGCGATATCCCAGGGCGGCGTAGCTCGAAAAAACAACTCGGTCAGTCGCCTCTCTCCCTGGTGGTCGAGGGGGAAGGGAGCCGATTGTGGGCTGTTCGAAACTTGAGTTCGGCTCGATATCCCAGGTCGGCGTAGCTCGAAAAAACAACTCGGTCAGTCCCCTCTCCCTCTGGGAGAGGGTTAGGGTGAGGGGCTTTTGCTCTACGTGGTCGATGCGGCGCTAACGGATGTGTGCGTCGAAGCCTTCGCTATCCGGCGCGATATCGCTCTTCAAGGTCAAAGCAGGAATCTCATACTCCCCCGCATTCTGCTGCCGAAACCCGATCGGCCGTGCACTCCACAACTCATCCAGCCGCCGCCCCAATTCATCACAAGTCTCGGCATAGCGCGCCGCATCCATCCGGCTAGTCCGATACACCACAAACGGTGGCACCACTTCAAAACCGGGGTAGTACAGAATCCCGTGTTGAATCGGAAACAGCAAATCATCAATCGGCCCGTTGATCCCACGCGGCGCATAGTGCGATTCCCAGCCGCCGGTGGTGACCATCAACATCGCCCGTTTGCCTTTCATTTTCCCTTCGCCATAACGCTCGCCCCAACGACTGTCGGAATGCTCGCCGACGCCATAGGCAAAACCGTAGGCGTACACCCGATCGACCCAGCCTTTGAGAATCGCCGGCATGGTGAACCACCACAGCGGAAACTGCAGAATCAACGCATCCGCCCACAACAGCTTTTCCTGCTCGCGAGCGATGTCGGCAGCCTGGGTGCCTTCGGCGTAAGCGACTTTCGAGTCAAGGGAGGCGTGAAACGGTTTCGTCGCATCGCGCTGCGGGGCGTCGTCGGCGTCGAGGTTGGCTTTCCAGTTCATCGCGTAGAGGTCGGAAACCTGCACGCTGTGGCCGGCGGCTTGCAGGCGCTGGACGCTGAAGTCGCGCAACGAGCCGTTGAGGGAAGTCGGTTCCGGGTGCGCGTAAACAAGTAAGACGTTCATGTTGAAGCTCCGTTAGCTGAGTGACTGCAGGATCGGCGTTCAACCGGTATATTGGAAATGAATCTCTGATATGTCTGGTATAGCCATGAATAATTTGAGACGGCTGGATATCAATCTGCTGCTGACCCTTGATGTGTTGCTGTCGGAGCACAACGTCACCCGCGCGGCGCAGCGCCTGAACCTGTCGCAGCCTTCGGTGAGTGTGCATCTGGCCAAGTTGCGCGACATCTTCGGCGATCCGCTGCTGTTGCCCGGGCCGCGTGGTATGCGCCCGACGGCGCGCGCCGATGAATTGCGTGAGCCGTTGCGCGAAGCGTTGGAGGCGTTGGAGAGGGCGGTGGCACCGGCCAGTGCGTTCGACCCGGCGCAGGCGACGCACACCTGGAAAATCGCCGCGACCGATTACGGTGAGTCGACGGTGGTGTTGCCGGCGCTGAGCAGTTTGCGCGAACAGGCACCGGGCACGCGGCTGGCGGTGATCGATCTGACGCCGGCGCATCTGGTCAAGCAGGCCGAGCAGGGGGTGTTCGATCTGGCGCTGCACATCAGTGAAGACGCGCCACCGGAACTGCATCGGCGACCACTGTTCACCGAACGTTATGTGCTGGCCGGTCGTGTCGGGCATCCAGGTTTGATGCGTGCGCCAAGCCGTAAACAATTCTGCGCGCTGGAGCACGTGATGGTGTCGCGCGAGGGCGGTGGCTTTTTCGGGGTGACCGATCGGGCGCTGGCCGATGTCGGGCTGATGCGCAAAGTGGTGTTGTCGGTGCCGCACTTTCTGATGGCGATGTCGGTGTTGGCCAGCACCGATCTGGTGGCAATGCTGCCGTCACGCCTGGTGCGCGGCAACCCGGCATTGCAAGTGGTCGACGCGCCGCTGGAAGTACCCGGTTACGAGATGGCGATGTTCTGGGGCGAACGTTCGCACCGCGATCCGGCGCACAAATGGCTGCGTGAGCAGTTGCTGGCGTCGGTCTGAGGCGCTGTCAGGCGTGACCCAGTGCCACCGCAAACGACACAACGATCATGCACGCAAACGCAAAATTGAGATTCATGAGGTGTTCATCCTGAGCCTTTTAGAAGTGGTGCCATTGTGAACAGGCTGAAAGCAAAGAAAAAATTCGCCTTGTTGATTCCAATGATCGAAACAATTGATACCCCGCCTGTTTGTGTTTGTTGAAGGCTTTCGCTAATCTCGCAAAACCTGCAATTACAAGCATAAACAGGCATGACCATGCACGATCATTCTGCGGCTGAACTGCCGTCCCTGCGTCGACAGAAAATTCTTTTGCTCCTCGAACGCGACGGCAAAGTCATGGCGTCCGAGTTGAGCCAGCACTTTGCGGTGTCCGAGGACACCATCCGCCGCGACCTCGCCGAACTGGACAACGCCGGGCTGGTGCAACGCGTGCACGGCGGGGCGCTGCCGCGTCCGAAAGACTCCGGCAAGGATTACTTCACGCGGCTGGACGAGACGGATGAGGTGAAAATTCGCCTGGCGCAACGGGCGGCGCAGCAGATTGAAGACGGGCAGATTGTGCTGTTCGACTCCGGCTCCACCACGCTGCAGGTGGCGCGCTCGTTGCGTGCCGATATCAGCATCACGGCGGTGACTGCATCACCGATGACGGCGATTGCCTTGTCCGAATTCAAGGCAGTGAAAGTGATTCTCGCTGGCGGCCAGCTGAATCCACGGACGATGGCGGCGGGTGGGCATGAGGCGCTGCGTTTGCTCGCGGGGATCAAGGCGGATCTGGCGATTACCGGGGTGTGTGCGATTCATCCGGAAGTGGGAATTACCTCGCTGCATTTTGATGAAGTACCGGTGAAGCAGGCGATGCTCGATGGTGCCGCGCGAGTGATTGCCGTGACCACGGCGGACAAGCTCGGGGCGGTGGAGCCGTTTGTGGTGGCGCCGTGTACGCGCCTGCATACGCTGATTACCGAGCGGCATGTGGCGTCGGGGAGTGTCGAGGATTATCGGCGGTTGGGGATTGTGGTCGAGCAGTTGGCGGATTGAGGTTTTGCGGTGGTTTTGATGGCCCCTTCGCGAGCAAGCTCGCTCCCACAATGGATCTTCAGTGAATCGATGACCCTGTAGGAGCTGCCGAAGGCTGCGATCTTTTGATTTTGATTTTTAAAGACAAGATCAAAAGATCGCAGCCTTCGGCAGCTCCTACAAGTGGAGGGTGTGTCAGCGAAAGCGCTCAAGCATCTGGTAGTACCACATCCCGGCAGCCAGTAACGGATTGCCGAGCAAATCCCCCATCGGCACGCGTATGTGCTGGCACTGGGCAAACGTATCGAACTGCTCCATCTGCCCGGTGATCGCCCGGCTCATGATTTCGCCCATGATGTGCGTCGTCGCGATACCGTGCCCCGAGTAGCCCTGGCAATACCAGACGTTGTCCGAGAGCTTGCCCAGTTGCGGAATGCGGTTGATGACGATGCCCATCGCGCAGCTCCACTGATAATCGATCTGCACGCCTTTGAGCGCCGGAAAGGTTTGTTCGATGCACGGGCGCAGTTCGGCGGCGATGTCCCGTGAATCCTTGCCGCTGTAGTTGGCGCCGCCGCCGAACAGCAAGCGGCCATCGGCGGTGAGGCGGTAGTAGTCGAGGACGAAGCGGCAGTCGTACACCGCGAGGTCTTCGGGGTTGATCTGCTTGGCCAGATCGCCGAGGGGCGCGGTGGTAACGATGCCGCCCATCGCCGGGAAAATCTTGCCCTTGAGTTGCCCTGGTTCGAGCTTGTGGTAGACGTCGCCGGCGAGCATCACCTGCTTGGCGTCGATCTGGCCGTGAGCCGTGCGCACACCGGGCGTAGCGCCGTGAATAATCTCCAGCACTTCGCTGTTTTCGAAGATCAGCGCACCGAGACTTTCCGCCGCCCGCGCTTCACCGATGCACAGGTTAAGCGGGTGCAGATGCATGTTGCGGGTGTTCTTGATCGCGCCGTGGTACAGGTCGCTTTGCAGCAGATCACGCACTTGGCTGCGGTCGAGCAGGCTGACCTCATCGCCCAATCCGCGCCGTACGGCTTCCTCATAATCCTTGCGCAAGTCAGTCATGTGACTGGGCTTGTACGCTGCGTGCAAATGGCCGTGTTTCAGGTCGCATTGAATGCCGTACTTCTCGACGCGTTGCTGGATGATTTCGTGTCCGCGCCAGCGCAGGTGCCAGATGAAGTCGTCGACGTCGTCGCCGAGTTTCGGACGCATCTGTTTGCGCATCGCGCCGTCGCCGGAAAGGCTGCCGGTGACTTGGCCGCCATTGCGCCCGGTGGCGCCCCAGCCGATCTTGTGGCTTTCGACGATGGCGACTTTCAGGCCTTTTTCCGCGAGTTCGACAGCGGTGGCGACGCCAGTGAAGCCGCCGCCGATGATCACCACGTCGACGGTGTGCCGACCTTGCACGGTCGGGTAGTCGGTGTCCTGGTTGAGGGTGGCGGTGTAGTAGGAATTGCAGCGTTCGGTCATGTCAGTGTCCACACGAATTCTTAGGTTGTACGCGGTCCCCTGTAGGAGTGAGCCTGCTCGCGATGAGGCCATGTCAGACACATTATTGCTGAATGACACTCCGCTATCGCGAGCAGGCTCACTCCTACAGGGGGTAGGGGTGAGTCTTCAGGCCTCGGTGAGATACCAGCGCCAATCCTGCTCACCCACCTCGGCCATGAACTGCCGATACTCGGCACGTTTCACCGCCAGATACACCCCGAGAAATTCCTGCCCCAAGGCATCCCGCGCCCACACCGAATTCTCCAGCGCCTGCAGCGACGTCAGCCAATCGGTCGGCAACAATTCCTTCGCCTGCGCATAACCATTGCCCTCGACCGGCGCACCCGGATCGAGGTCTTCACGAATGCCACGATGAATCCCGGCAAGGATCGCTGCCGCTGCCAGATACGGGGTGGCGTCGGCGCCGCAGATGCGGTGTTCGATGTGCCGAGTGTTGGCCGGGCCGCCCGGAACGCGCAGGCTCACGGTACGGTTGTCGACACCCCAGGTCGGCGCCAACGGTGCATAGCTGTTGGCCTGAAAGCGCCGGTACGAGTTGGCGTTCGGGCAGAACAGCAGCAGCGAATCGAGCAAGGACGCGAGCATGCCGCCAATCGCTGTGCGCAGCAGCGGAGTGCCGGCCGGGTCTTCCGAGGCGAACAGATTGTGCCCCGCGCCATCGGCCAGACTCACGTGCATGTGCATGCCGGTGCCGGCCAGATCATCGAACGGCTTGGCCATGAACGTCGCCTGCATGCCGTGCTTGTGGGCGATGGCTTTGACCAGACGTTTGTAGCGCACGGCCTGATCCATCGCCTCTAGTGCGTCGCCATGTTCAAGGGTAATTTCCACCTGACCCGGCGCGTATTCGGAGATCGCCGTGCGCGCCGGAATACCGTGCAGTTTGCAGGCGCTGTAGAGGTCGGCGAGGAACGGTTCGATCTGTTCCAGCTCACGCAAGCCGTAAACCTGAGTATGTCGCGGTCGACCGCCGTCCGCGTCCAGTGCCGGTTGCGGGCGGCCGTTGTGATCGCGTTTGGCGTCGAGCAGATAGAACTCCAGTTCACACGCCATCACCGGGTGATAACCCTCGGCTTTGAGGCCGTCGATGATCTTGATCAGCAGGTGGCGTGGGTCAGCGATGCTGGCGGGCATACCCTCGGTCGGGTGCATGCTGACCTGCACGGCGGCGGTCGGAATCTGCCGCCACGGCAGGCGCACCAGACTGCCCTCAAGCGGATAGGCGCGGCAGTCGATATCGCCGACGTCCCAGACCAGACCGGAGTTCTCGACGTCTTCACCCTGCACGGTCAGACCGAGGATGGTGCTGGGTAGCGGTCGCCCGCTTTGGTACACGGCAAGCAGTTCTTCGCGATGCAACAGCTTGCCGCGTGGCACGCCGTTGGCGTCGAGGATGAACAGTTCGATCATGTCGATATCGGGGTTCTGTTCAAGGAACAGGCGTGCGTCTTCGATGGCTGCGAATTTCATAATCAATCACTCACGATGGCGCCGCACAGGCGCGCAGATTCGGGCCGGACACGACGCAGCAATAGGCGTGGCTGTCCTGGCAGGGATATCAAGGAATAGAAGGCTGTCGCGGTTCTTTAACGGACGCGATCAGACAGACCGGGCGATATCCGGCGGGCGTGCGGAGTGACGCAGCTTGGAACGGCGCAGGGCCATGGGGAGATTGACGATACGATTCATACGCCGCCCCTGTGAGAGAGGGCGCGCAGGGTAGAGACGTTCAACGATTCTGCTTGTTGTAGTGACGTACTCATAACGCGTGTTTCCGTTGGCGGAAAACGTCGGTGGCGGGCTGACCCGCCGACCGGTGTGCCCGGATAGTAAGGGGGAATTCCCGGGCGTGTAAACGGGAGATTCGCAGGCCAGGGTTCAGCGCATCAGGTGAAAGCCCAGCCCGGCGAGGGCGCAAACGATCAACACACTGATCACGCCGCGTTTGAAAACGAACAAGGCCAATGCTGCTGCAACCGCCAGCATCAGCGAAAACACATCAAGCGCCCCGGCAAAACCGTTTGGCCACAACACGTGATAGGCGAAGAAACACGCCAGATTCACAATCACCCCGACCACGGCAGCGGTGATCGCCGTCAGCGGTGCGGTGAACTTCAGTTCGTTGTGGGTCGATTCCACCAACGGCCCGCCGGCCAAAATGAACAGAAACGAGGGCAGGAAGGTGAACCAGGTCACCAGCGTTGCGGCCAGTGCGCCGGCGGCAAACGCATGTTCGGCGCCGAACGTCGGTTGCACGTAGGCACCGACGAAACCGACAAACGCCACCACCATGATCAGCGGGCCCGGCGTGGTTTCGCCCAGCGCGAGGCCGTCGATCATCTGTGTCGGCGTCAACCAGCCGTAATGTCCGACGGCGCCCTGATAGACGTAAGGCAGTACCGCGTAGGCGCCACCAAAGGTAAGCAGCGCAGCTTTGGTGAAGAACCAGGCCATTTGTGTGAACGTGCCATCCCAGCCGAATAACGCCGTCAACAACGCCATGGGCAAACACCAGAGCACTGCGCCGATCAACGCCAGACGCAGCAGCTTCGGCGGGCTGAAACGGGCATGTTCGGGGGCCGGCGTATCGTCGTCGATCAACGCCGGGCCGAAGGATTTATCGCTGTTGCGCGCACCCGCGTTGCTGAACCGCTGCGGCGCGAATCGTCCGCCCAGATAGCCGATCAACGCAGCCCCGAGGACGATCAAGGGGAAGGGCAGATTGAAGGCGAAAATCGCCACGAACGAGGCTCCGGCAATCGCCCACAGCCACGCGTTTTTCAACGCACGCGAGCCGATGCGATGCGCGGCGTGCAGGACAATCGCCGTGATTGCCGGTTTGATTCCGTAAAATACCCCTGCCACTGCTGGCACATCACCGAAGGCGATGTACAGCCAGGACAAGGCGATCAGAATGAACAACGATGGCAGCACAAACAGCGCACCGGCTATCACGCCACCCCATGTGCGATGCAGCAGCCAGCCGATATACGTTGCCAATTGCTGAGCCTCGGGGCCGGGCAGCAACATGCAGTAGTTGAGTGCGTGCAGGAAACGTTTTTCGGAGATCCAGCGCCGACGCTCGACCAGTTCCTGATGCATGATCGCGATCTGCCCGGCCGGCCCGCCGAAACCGATGCAGCCGAGTTTCAGCCAGAAACGCCAGGCCTGGCGCAGGGTCACGGGATCGGGGCGGGGCAGGTGGTTCGGCGCTGTGCTCAAGCGAGACTCCGGAGTTGGGTCCTGGCGGAGCGGCTATCTAATCAGACTTTCAACCCTCACCCCAGCCCTCTCCCAGAGGGAGAGGGGGCTGACCGAGGTGTCTGGCGTTATCCATCGACCTGAAAGACCGAGTCGATTATGGATTGGTCATCAGCCAAATGCTCGAGGAAGAGGGGCCGGCCAGCTACGCAGGGAGAGATAGCGGACCGGGGTTATGTGCGTTTCACATCGAGCTGAAAGGGTTTGATCAATTATGGATTCACCACAACTCCTTCACGTCGGCGTACTTCTGCAATATCCCCCAATCAGTACCCTCTCCCTCGGGGAGAGGGCTAGGGTGAGGGGCTTTTGCTTTTCAGGCATGCGCCAGACTCCAGCGCAACGCCGCATCCCGATCGCTCTCACGGCCCTCGACCCAATGCGCACCCTGCGCCGTAGTCTCACGCTTCCAGAACGGCGCGCGGGTCTTGAGCACGTCCATGATGAATGCGCAGGCTTCGAACGCCATATGCCGATGCTTGCTGCTGACTCCGACAAACACGATCGGCTCACTCACTGACAGCGCGCCGACCCGATGCACAATCTCCACCCCCAACAGCGGCCAGCGCTCGCGGGCTTCTTCGGCGATCTGCTCAAGGGCCTTTTCGGTCATACCCGGATAGTGCTCAAGAAACAGTTCACTCACGCTCTGACCAATATTCAGATCACGCACATAACCAATGAAATTCACCACCGCGCCCACCCGTGGATTGCGCGCGTGCAGGTCGGCAGTCAACTGGCCGACATCGAAACTTTTATGCTGGACTCGAATAGCCATTGATCAACCCCCGGTCACAGGCGGAAAAAACGCGATTTCATCGAAATCCTCAATCGCCTGACCGGGCTGACACAACTCTTGATTCACCGCGCACATCAGGTTGCCGGCGCCGAGCACTTCACGCCACAGATCTCCGCGCTGCATAAGCATTTGCCGCACATCTTCAACGCTGCCCAAAGCCTCAGTCAGCGGGATCTTTTCACCACCCAGATTCAACCGATCACGGTAGCTGGCGAAGTAGTTGATCAGAATCATTGCGCGCCCTCCCATTGAAAGTGACCGGAGCGCCCGCCCTGTTTGCTGAGCAGGCGGATATCGCCGATGACCATCGCCCGGTCCACCGCTTTGCACATGTCGTAGATGGTCAGCGCGGCAACGCTGGCGGCGGTCAACGCTTCGAGTTCGACACCGGTCTGGCCGGTGAGGCGGCAGGTGCTGGTGATCTGCACACGATCCGGTTCGCAGGCCTTGAGTTCGACGTGAATCGAACTGAGCAACAGCGCATGGCACAGCGGGATCAGTTCATGTGTGCGTTTGGCTGCCTGAATCCCGGCGATCCGCGCCACCGCGAAGACATCGCCTTTCGGGTGGCCGTTGGCCTGAATCATCTGCAGGGTTTGCGGGCGCATCTGCACCCAGGCTTGCGCCGTGGCTTCTCGGCGGGTCGCGGCTTTGTCGCTGACGTCGACCATGTTGGCGCGGCCCTGATCGTCGAGGTGGGTGAGGGTGTGGCTCATGCGGCAAACTCCTGGAGCGGGCTGTAAATTCGCGGGGCGTTGCGGTGTGGCACATGGATCAGATTGAGTCGGTGCTTGAGCGCCCAGCGCACGGTCAACGCGGTAGGTGCCGAAAGACTGACGAGGGTGCCGAGGCGGGCGCGCACGGCTTTGTGGATCAGTTCGAGACTGCAACGGCTGGTGACCACGACGAAGCCTGCACGCGGGTCGATGGCGTCGCTCTGCATCGCGCCGATCAGCTTGTCGAGGGCGTTGTGGCGGCCGATATCTTCGCGGCACAGCAAGGCTTCACCGTCAGCGTCGAAGTACAGCGCGGCGTGCAGGGCGCCGCTGCTGCGCGCCAGTTGTTGAGCGGCTTCGATGCGTTGGCGGATGCCGTCGAAATGCTCGGCTGGCGGTAGTGGTGAAGGTTGCAGAATCTGCAGTTGTGGCAGCGCCTGCTCCAGCGCTTCAACGCCACAGATGCCGCAACCGCTGGTGCCGGTCATTTGCCGACGGTGATCCTTCAAGGCCCAGAACGCGCGGCTGGAAATCTGCACATCGGCCTGACAGGCCTGGTCGAAATGCGTGAGGCGGACGTCGTAGATCTCGTCGACGCTGTCGATGATCGCGTTGCTCAAACTGAAGCCACGGATGAAGTCTTCGAGGTTGCCGGGCGAGACCATCATCACTGCTTGGCTCAGGCCGTTGTAGCTGATGGCCAGGGCGATTTCGGAGGCCAGCGCGGCGTGGGAGATGGCGGCGTCGGGCAGGTATTCGCGAAACGCCACCTGCGCCGGTTGCGGGGCGGGGGCGTTGGGTTCGCTGGTGGATTCTGTGATGGTTTCGAGGTGGCAGAGCATCTTGAAAGTCCCGAAGCGCTGAAGAGTGTTCAGGCTACGGGGGCGTTAAAAATGCGTCCAATCGCTTGTTCTGATGTGGTGATTGCTTTGGTCGATCAACCGAGATGTGTATTGACTGGTCCGGCCTCATCGCGAGCAGGCTCACTCCTACATTTGGAATGCGTTCCCCTGTAGGAGTGAGCCTGCTCGCGATGAGGGCCTGACATCCAACATCAATTACTGAGCAGACACTTCTACCCCAAACAACTTCCGCGCCTCGGCAAAACACTTCTCGGCAATCGCCGAACGCGGCTCGGTCTTGCGCATCACCAGGCCCAGCGGCGCAAGCACACTGGCATCCGGCAGTTGCATGAACGACAGGTGTTCGATCGGCTCTTCCAGGCCACTGTCCAGCGGCATGATCGCGCAGCAGAAGCCTTGGTGAATCGCCTGCAACAGCTGATAGGTCGAATCGCTTTCCATGATCGGCTGCGGGCTGAGGCCACGGCTGCGGAAGCTCAAGTCAATGGATTTTCGGTAATGCATGCCGGCGGTGATCATCCCCAGCGGTAACTCGGCGGCGTCTTCCCAGCTCATCTGCGAGCCTTCGAACTGGAAGTGGCGGGTGTCGTAGAGCAGGCCGACACGGGTTTCGCCGATCTCGAAAAACTCGAAATAGTTCGGGTTGACGTGGTCCAGATAGCACACGCCGAGATCAAGCTGATTATTGCCCAGCCCGGCGATGATCTCGTCGGAACTGAGCGACGACAGACTGAACTTCAACTCCGGATACGTCCCCGACAACCCCTGAATGTAATTGACCGGGTTGAAGCTGCTCAGCGGCACCAGACCCAGACGCAGACTACCCACCAGTTGCCCGCGACACGCCGCCGCTTCGGCGAACAAACCGTCATGCGCTGCGAGCAAGGTACGCGCCCAGGCCAGCACACGCTCGCCGGCCTGGGTGAAGCCTTCAAAGCGCTGGCCACGGTTGACCAGCACCAGATCCAGTTCGTCTTCCAGATTGCGCAGGCGCATCGACAACGTCGGTTGGGTGATGTGGCAGCGTGCGGCGGCCTGGCCGAAGTGGCGGGTTTCGTCCAGCGCGATCAGGAACTTGAGTTGTTTGATGTCCACGATGGCACCTGCTCGATGAGGATTTTTTGATTGAGTATTGACGCAGATGCGCGAGGCGCACGAAAAGCGCAGGGTGCGACGATCTCATCTGAACGATTGTTCGTCCAATCGGAAGTATTTAAGGCACTATCGATAAGCTCTATCAGGGCCGGTTTTACGGGCCCTGAACAACGTGAAAGGCACCGATAGAGCCGGTCGATAATGTGGTTGGCCAGAGTGATTAGACAGTACTCATAAGTGGCACTTAGGCTGCTCGGCAATGTTGATTGACTGCTGCCGGAGAACTGCCATGAGCGCCAAAGCCGATGCCCTGTTTGTCCCCCTGAATATTGCCGTGCTGACGGTCAGCGATACCCGCGACTACGCCAGCGATACTTCGGGCCAGTTGCTGGTCAGTCGGTTGCTCGAGGCCGGTCATACGCTGAGCGAGCGCAACCTGCTCAAGGACGATCTGTACAAGATCCGCGCACAGGTGGCGAACTGGATTGCCGACGACACCGTTCAAGTGGTGCTGATCACTGGCGGCACGGGTTTCACCGGTCGCGACAGCACGCCGGAAGCGGTGGCCTGCTTGTTTGATAAGCAGATTGACGGCTTCGGCGAACTGTTCCGGGCGATTTCGATTCTGGATATCGGCACCTCCACCGTGCAAAGCCGCGCGCTGGCCGGGCTGTCGAACGGCACGCTGGTGTGCTGCCTGCCGGGCTCAACCGGTGCTTGCCGTACGGCGTGGGAAGGCATTCTTGCCGAGCAACTGGATAATCGTCATCGCCCATGCAATTTCGTCCCGCACCTGAAAGCCGCGCAAGCCTGCGGGCCACGCGGATGAGCAAGGCGCCGCTGATGCCGGTCGAAGACGCCCTCGACCAATTGCTCGGCATGGCCAATGAGCAACGTCTGGCCGACAGCGAACTATTGGCGCTCGACGATGCGCGTGGGCGGGTGCTGGCCAGTGATCTGGTGGCGACACTCGACTTGCCGCCGTGGCCGAACAGCGCCATGGACGGTTACGCGCTCAATCTCGCCGATTTGCACCGACAGCCGTTGAAGGTCTCGCAGAAGGTTTACGCCGGGCTGGCGCCGGACACGTTGCTGCCCGGCACCTGCGCACGGATTTTTACCGGCGCGCCACTGCCGCCCGGCGCTACCTGCGTCGAAATGCAGGAGAACGTCGAAGTGCTGGAGGACGGCCGCGTGCGCTTCTTGCAGCCGCTGAAAGCGGGGCAGAACATCCGCGCGCAAGGTCAGGAAAATCGCGTCGGCGACATCCTGCTGCGGGCCGGTAAACGCCTTGGACCGTTCGAACTGGCGGTCGCCGCCGGGCAAGGGCTGGCGCAACTGCACGTGGTGCGTCGCCCGCGTGTGGCGCTGCTGTCGACGGGTGACGAACTGGTCGAACCGGGTCAGCCGTTGCGGCCCGGCAGCATCTACAACAGCAACCGTGTGTTGCTCGGCCACTGGTTGTGTGAGCTGGGCTGCGAGGTAATCGACGCCGGCATCCTTCCGGATCGCCCGGCGCAGACGCGGCTCAAGCTTGAGCAACTGCAGGTGAGTGCGGATCTGATTCTGACTACGGGCGGCGTGTCGGCCGGGGATGCCGATTGCCTCGGGCAGGTGCTACGCGACAACGGCAAACCGCTGGTGTGGAAACTGGCGATCAAGCCTGGCAAACCGCTGACGGTCGGGCATTTTGGTGCGGTGCCGGTGATTGGGTTGCCGGGTAATCCGACGTCGGCACTGGTGACGTTTGGCTTGTTGGCGCGGCCGTATCTGTTGCGCATTCAAGGTGTGGATGACGTCATGCCGCTGAGTTTTACGGTCAATGCAGGTTTCGACTGGCACAAGGCTGGCGGCCGCCGTGAATACCTGCGGGTGAGGCTGGAGGCGGGGCGTGCGGAGCTCTATCCGAATCAAAGCTCCGGCGTCCTGCTCGGCGCCACCTGGGCCGATGGCCTGGTGGAAATCCCCGAGAACAGCACGCACAACCTCGGCGACCCGCTGCGCTTCATCCCCTTCAACGAACTCTTCTGACCTCACCACCAATCAAAACTGTGGGAGCTGGCTTGCCAGCGATGGTGGCATGTCAGTCACATTGACGTTGGCTGACACAGCCTCATCGCTGGCAAGCCAGCTCCCACAATGATTTGTGGTGATGCTTGATGTTGAGGATGTACACAGAACGTGTGGGAGCTGGCTTGCCAGCGATGGCGGCATGTCAGTCACATTGACGTTGGCTGACACAGCCTCATCGCTGGCAAGCCAGCTCCCACAATGATTTGTGGTGATGCTTGATGTTGAGGATGTACACAGAAAGTGTGGGAGCTGGCTTGCCAGCGATGGCGGCATGTCAGTCAACATTGATTTTGGCTGATAGGGCCCCTTCGCGAGCAGGCTCGCTCCCACAGGGTTTCGGGGTGTCTGGAGAGAAGGATCAGCTCAGCACATAGTCCACAGGCTTCAACGCCGGCGGTACGTCTGCGCCAAGTTCGGCGAGGATGTCACGTTCGATGGTGCGCACCAGCGCATCGGTCGGCAGGTCGTTTTCGTCGCGGCCAAACGGGTCTTCCAGCTCATCGGCAATCGCATCCAGGCCAAAAAATGTGTAGCTGACAATCGCCGTGAACAGCGGTGTCAGCCAGCCCAGCGGTTCGGCCATGGCGAACGGCAGCAGGATGCAGAACAGATAAATCGTCCGGTGCAGCAATAGGGTGTAAGGAAACGGCAGCGGCGTGGTTTTGATCCGTTCGCACACCGCTTGCGCCTGGGTCAGGCTGGTCAGGTGATTGGCCAGCAACATGTAGCGCCACTCAGTCAGTTCACCGTTCTGATGCAAATCGGAACACTGCTGGCCGACCGTTTGCAGAATGCGGCCACTGTAATCCGGTGTCTGTGGATCAGGTTTGGGCATGATCCATCGATTGCTCGCATCGGCCTCGCTTTCCTTGCGCAACCGCGCGTTCAACGCATGGGCAAACCCGCACAAATTGAGCAGCAACGGCTTGCGCTCAGCCGACTCACGTATGACATGGGTTTCGCGAATCACCGAACGAATATGCACGATCACTTCGCCCCAGGCTTTACGCGCTTCATACCAGCGGTCATAGCAAGCGTTGTTGCGAAAATTCATGAAAATCGACAGCGACAAACCGAGCAAGGTAAACGGCGTCGCATTGACCTTGGTGAAGTTGCTCGGATGGAGGATTTCCACCAGCACAATGGCCGAAGCCAGCAGGGTAACCATCAACGTGCGCAGGGCGATGCGCTTGGCGATCGAACCCTTGAGGGTGAAGAGAATGGCGAATTGATTGACCTTGGGTCTGATGATCATGCTGAGCGGTTCCGATAACCGATGAAACTGGCGGGATCAGCCGCCGGTCATGTTCATGAAGCGCACAACCTGAACACCGTCGTTCACTTCGAAATTATGTCGATATGGCTTGAGTTTCATCGCCTCGACGATGGCCTTCTCCAGCCGTTGCGGTTGCCCCGGATGGGCACGCAGCACCGCTTTCAGATCCACCGAATGCTCGTTACCCAGACACAGTAGCAGGCGCCCTTCAACGGTGAGCCGCACGCGGTTGCAGGTGCCGCAAAAATTGTGGCTGTGCGGCGAGATAAAGCCCAGACGAATCTCCGGCGCCTCGGCCAGCCGCCAGTAGCGCGACGGGCCTTGCGTCGACTCCGCCGAGTCGATCAGGGTGTAGCGTTCGGCAATCTTTTCCCGCACCTGCGCGCTGGAGAAAAACGACTCGGCGCGGCTGTGTTCGCTGATGATCCCCAGCGGCATCTCTTCGATGAAAGAGACGTCGAGCTGCCGATCAATGGCGAAACTGACCAGATCGTTGATCTCCTCATCGTTACGGCCCTGCATCACTACGACATTGAGTTTAGTGCGGGTAAAACCGGCCTTGCGCGCGGCATCGATGCCGTTGATCACCTGCGCCAGATCGCCCGTGCGGGTCATCTGTTTGAAGCGCTGCGGATCGAGGCTGTCGAGGCTGATGTTCAGGCGTTTGACCCCGGCATCGAACAGCGGCGCGGCGAGTTTGCCCAGTTGTGAGCCGTTGGTGGTCATGCACAGTTCACGCAGGCCGGGCAGGGCGGCGATCTGCTCACACAACTTGACCACGCCCGGACGGATCAGCGGTTCGCCGCCGGTGAGACGAATCTTGCGCGTGCCGAGGGCGACGAAGCTCTGCGCCAGTTGATAGATCTCCTCCAGCGTCAGCACTTGCTGGCGTGGCAAAAACTGCATGTCTTCCGCCATGCAATAGACGCAGCGGAAGTCGCAGCGGTCGGTCACCGACATGCGCAGATAGTCGACGCGGCGGTTGTAACCATCGATCAAGACACGCTCTGACATGACAGCCTCACAGGAATGAAAACCCCGGTTGAAGGAGTTTGGTTAGCGCAGGTTATGGCTAACGTTAAGTGCCGTCCAATCACTGTTGATGAACAATTGATTGATGCCGTCGATGATGAATTATTTTTCGCCGAAAGTTGCTCCGTTAGTTCCGCAAGGCCCCGTAAATAAAGGGTTTTTACTGTTGATAGATGCTTTCGATAAGGCGGTCATTAATAGCGATTAGACAACGTTTTGTAACGGTTCATATCCTTGCCCCGGCAAAACCAACGACCACTTTTCAACCTTGAAAGTCGGCCGTCGCTGTTTAACCGAATCAGGTTCATGCCTGTGTGCATCGTCATGGAGAGTCCCATGTCACAAGTCGACCGTTACAAACCCTACAAAGGCGCCGCTGCCGGTTGGGGCGCTGTCATCAGCCTGACCAAAAGCTGGCTGGGCAGTGAAAACGCCCTGAAAAACATCCGCGCCATGCTCAAGACCAACCAGAACGGCGGCTTCGACTGCCCGGGTTGTGCCTGGGGTGAAGCGCCGGGCGCGAGCATGTTGAAGTTCTGCGAGAACGGCGCGAAAGCGGTGAACTGGGAAGCGACCGGGCGTTTGGTCGACCCGGCGTTCTTCAACAAGTACACGGTGTCGAGCCTGGCCGAGCAGAGCGACTACTGGCTGGAATATCAGGGCCGTCTGACCCACCCGATGCGCTACGACGCGCGGGTCGACCGCTATGTGGAAATCAGCTGGGCAGACGCTTTTGCGCTGATCGCTGATCACCTGAAAAACCTTGATTCGCCGCATGAGGCCGAGTTCTACACCTCCGGACGTGCGAGCAATGAAGCGGCGTTTCTCTATCAATTGTTCGTCCGCGCCTTCGGCACCAACAACTTCCCCGACTGCTCGAACATGTGCCACGAAGCCAGTGCAGTGAGCATGAACGAGACCCTTGGCGTCGGCAAGGGCACCGTGGTTTACGAGGACCTGCACCACGCCGACGCTATTTTCGTCATCGGCCAGAACCCCGGCACCAACCATCCGCGCATGCTCGAACCGTTGCGTGAAGCGGTGAAACGCGGTGCGCAAGTGGTCTGCATTAACCCGCTGAAAGAGCGTGGCCTGGAGCGTTTCCAGAACCCGCAGAACCCACTCGAAATGCTCAGCAACGGCTGGGAAGCGACCAACACCGCGTACTTCCGCCCGGCCCTTGGTGGCGACATGGCGATGATTCGTGGCATGGTCAAATTCCTCCTGCAGTGGGAGCGCGAAGCGCAAGCGACTGGCGGCGAAGCGGTGTTCGATCACGCCTTCATCGCCGAGCACACTACGGGTCTGGACAGCTATCTGGCTGAAGTCGAGGCAACCAGCTGGGAGCATATTCTCGAGCAGTCCGGCGTGCCGCTGCATGACATCGAACTGGCCGCGCGCATGTATGGCCGCGCCAAAAGCGTGATCATGTGCTGGGCCATGGGCCTGACCCAACACGTGCATTCGGTGGCGACCCTGCAGGAAGTGATTAACCTGCAGCTGCTGCGCGGCAACGTCGGCCGTCCGGGCGCAGGTCTGTCGCCGGTTCGCGGCCACAGCAACGTGCAGGGCGACCGCACGATGGGCATCAACGAACTGGCGCCGAAAGACCTGATGGACGCGCTGGAAAAACGCTTCAACTTCGACGTGCCGCGCATGCACGGGCACAACACGGTGATGGCGATCGGCGCCATGGAGCGTGGCGAAGCCAAGGTGTTCATCGGTCTGGGCGGCAACTTCGCCCAGGCCACGCCGGACACCCCGCGCACCCACGCGGCGATGCGCAAACTCGACCTGACCGTGCACATCGCGACCAAGCTCAACCGCAGCCATTTGGTCACCGGTCGCGATGCGCTGATCCTGCCGTGCCTCGGGCGCACTGACATCGATATCCAGGCTGAAGGCCCGCAAGGCGTGACCGTCGAAGACACGTTCAGCATGGTGCATTTGTCGTTCGGCCAGTTGAAGCCGAAGTCGGCGCAGTTGAAATCCGAGCCGGCGATCATTGCCGGAATTGCTGCTGCAACTCTGGGTAAGCATCCGATCGATTGGGAATGGGTGGTGGGCGACTACGGACGCATCCGCAACCTGATTGCCGACGTGATTCCGGGCTTCGAGAACTTCAATGAAAAACTGTTGATCCCGGGTGGCTTTCACCTCGGCAACGACGCTTCGGATCGGGTCTGGAACACCGAGAGTGGCAAGGCGCAGTTCACCCCGTGCGTGCTGCCCGAGCACTTGATCAGCGAGGGCGTGCGCAACCTGCCGGTCAAGCCGCATCTGATTCTGCAAACCATGCGCTCCCACGATCAGTACAACACCACGCTGTACGGCCTCGATGACCGTTATCGCGGGGTTTACGGCATGCGTGATGTGATCTTCGCCAACGAGCAGGACATCCAGCGCCTGGGTTTCGAGCCGGGGCAGAAGGTTGATCTGGTGGCGCTGTGGGATGACGAACGTGAGCGTCGGGTCAGCGGTTTTACCTTGATCGCCTACGACATTCCCGCAGGGCAAGCGGCGGCGTATTACCCGGAGACTAACCCTCTGGTACCGCTGGAAAGCTACGGCGACCGGACGTATACGCCGACCTCCAAGTTCGTGGCGATCCGCCTCGAAGCCGCGAAGGTCAGCAACCTGATCCCGTCGTCGGTGGCGTAACCCGCGACTCATAAAAACACTGGCAATTTGACTGGCTGCAGGCGTTCGCGCCTGGCGGTGGCCCGGGTTCGTGCTGCCGCTTTTCAGCCTTGATGAGGACATCATCATGTTCAATCTGGAGGCGCTGGACCTGGCGCGGATTCAATTCGCGTTCACGGTTTCGTTCCACATTATTTTCCCGGCGATCACCATTGGCCTGGCGAGTTTCCTCGCGGTACTCGAAGGTCTGTGGCTGAAAACCCATAACGACACGTACCGCGATCTTTACCATTTCTGGTCGAAGATTTTCGCCGTCAACTTCGGCATGGGCGTGGTTTCGGGCCTGGTCATGGCTTACCAGTTCGGCACCAACTGGAGCGGTTTCTCGGACTTTGCCGGGAGCATCACCGGGCCGTTGCTGACCTATGAAGTGCTGACGGCGTTCTTCCTTGAGGCCGGGTTCCTCGGGGTGATGCTGTTCGGCTGGAACCGCGTCGGCCGGGGTTTGCACTTTTTCGCCACGGTGATGGTGGCCATCGGCACGTTGATTTCGACGTTCTGGATTCTTGCGTCCAATAGCTGGATGCAGACGCCGCAGGGCTTCGAAATCGTTGACGGGCGGGTGATGCCGCTGGACTGGCTGGCGATCGTGTTCAACCCGTCATTCCCGTTCCGTCTGGCGCACATGGCGATTGCCGCTTTTGTGGCGACGTCGTTCTTCGTTGGTGCGTCGGCTGCCTGGCATTTGCTGCGCGGCAATAACACCGCGCCGGTGCGCAAGATGTTTTCCATGGCGTTGTGGATGGCGCTGATCGTTGCGCCGATTCAGGCAGTGGTCGGTGACGCCCACGGTTTGAACACGCTGGAGCATCAACCGGCAAAAATCGCCGCCATCGAAGGTCACTGGGAAAACGCCGACAACGGTCCAACGCCGCTGGTGCTATTCGGCATCCCTGATATGGACGCAGAGAAGACCAGGTACGCATTGGAGATTCCGTATCTCGGCAGCCTGATCCTCACCCACAGCCTCGATAAGCAGATCCCGGCGCTGAAGAGCTTCCCGAAGGAAGATCGGCCGAATTCGACCGTGATTTTCTGGAGCTTTCGCGTCATGGCCGGGTTGGGGATGTTGATGATCCTCGTCGGTTTGCTCGGTCTGGCGTTGCGCCGGGGCGGCAAGCTTTATCAGCATCGCGGCTTCCAGCGTCTGGTGTTGTTGATGGGGCCGAGCGGCTTGATTGCGCTGCTGGCCGGTTGGATTACCACGGAAGTCGGGCGTCAGCCGTGGGTGGTTTATGGTTTGTTGCGTACCCATGACGCGGCGTCGCATCACTCGGTGGCGCAGATGAGCACGTCGCTGGTGCTGTTCGTGGTGATCTATTTCACCGTGTTCAGCGTGGGCATCGGCTACATGATGAATCTGGTGAAAAAAGGCCCGCAGCCGCACCACGAACCTCCGCCTGAAGGCGACGAATTGCAGACGCCGCGTCGGCCGATTTCGGCGGCTACCGCCCCTATGAAGGAGCATTGAGTCATGGCTATTCAAGGTATCGATCTCTCGTTGATCTGGGGCGTGATCATTGCCTTTGGGGTGATGATGTACGTGATCATGGACGGCTTCGATCTGGGGCTGGGAATCCTGTTTCCGCTGATCCCGGATGAGCAGGAACGCGATGTGATGATGAACACCGTGGCGCCGGTCTGGGACGGTAACGAGACCTGGCTGGTGTTGGGTGGCGCGGCGTTGTACGGGGCGTTTCCGCTGGCGTACGGGGTGATTCTCGAAGCGTTGTATCTGCCGCTGATCCTGATGCTTTGCGGGCTGATTTTCCGTGGCGTGGCGTTCGAGTTTCGCTTCAAGTCTTCGCCGCAAAAACGTCACTGGTGGGACAAGGCGTTTATCGGTGGTTCGCTGCTGGCGACGTTCTCCCAAGGCGTGGTGATTGGCGCGTACGTGTCCGGAATTCCGGTGATCGATCGACAGTTTTCCGGTGGCGGCCTGGACTGGCTGGCGCCGTTTCCGCTGGTGTGTGGCGTGGGGCTGGTGATCGCGTATGCGTTGCTCGGCAGCACGTGGTTGCTGGTCAAGACCGAAGGCATGCTTGAGTCGCGGATGCGTCTGTTCACCCGGCCGCTGGCCTTGCTGTTGATGGCGATGGTGCTGGTGATTGGCGTGTGGACCCTGCAACTGCATCCGGAGCTGGCGGCGCGTTGGTCGACGCACGGGCATCTGCAGGTGTTTGCCGGGTTGGTGGTGTTGGCGTTGCTGGCGCTGTTCGGGCTGCTGCGCACGTTGCGCCAGCGGCATACGCACTGGCCATTCGTGTTCACGCTGGTGCTGATGTTGCTCGGTTACATCGGCCTGGCGCTGAGCATCTGGCCGAACATCATCCCGCCGTCGGTGAGCATCTGGGCCGCCGCATCACCGCCGTCGAGCCAGTTGTTCGCGCTGATCGGTGCACTGTTCATCCTGCCGGTGATCCTGATGTACACCTTCTGGAGCTACTACGTATTCCGCGGCAAAGTGAGGATTGGCGATGGCTACCATTGATTCGCGCGAAGTGAAAAGCAGTCGCTGGTACAAGCGTCTGGGCTGGCTGTTGTTGATCTGGCTGGGCAGTGTGGTGTCGCTGGCCGTGGTCGCCAGTCTGCTGAAACTGGCGATGTATGCAGCGGGCATGAGGACCCACTGAGCCTGAAAAACCGCAGCCTGGCTGCGGTTTTTTATTGCCTCAATCTTCCGAGCGACTGCTGGCCCCATCGCTGGCAAGCCAGCTCCCACAGGGTTTTGGATTAGGCAGGGATAATGAGGGTTACACCGATCATTGTAGGAGTGAGCCTGCTCGCGATGGCTTCGTGTCTGCCGATACTGATGTGTCTGAAACACCGCTATCGCGAGCAGGCTCACTCCTACAGGGCGTTGGTGTTGGTCAGCGAATATGAGAACGCCGCCAGACATTGTGGGAGCTGGCAAGCCAGCTCCCACAGGGTTTTGGATTAGGCCGGGATAATGAGGGTTACACCGATCATTGTAGGAGTGAGCCTGCTCGCGATGGCTTCGTATCTGCCGATACTGATGTGTCTGAAACACCGCTATCGCGAGCAGGCTCACTCCTACAGGGCGTTGGTGTTGGTCAGCGAATATGAGAACGCCACCAGACATTGTGGGAGCTGGCTTGCCAGCGATGGCGGTGGTTCAGTCAATGGAGATGTTGACTGGACTGGCCTCATCGCTAGCAGGCTAGCTCCCACAGTGCTTTGCGGTGTGTTTGAGATTGGGCTTATTGGGCGCCGAACATCGCGGTCCAGTAAATGCCGGCGCTGCTTTTCGGGTCGGTCGCGTAGGCGGCGCCGAGTTCCTGGTATTGCGGGTTCATCAGGTTGGCGCAGTGGCCGGGGCTGGCGAGCCAGCCTTCGACGACTTTGTGTACGGTGTCTTGCCCGGCGGCGATGTTTTCGCCGACCAGCTGGCCGCTGTAACCGGCCAGTTCCGCGCGATCGCCGGGCGTACGGCCGTCGCGGTCCTTGTGGTCGAGGTAATTGTTGTTGGCCATGTCGCGGCTGTGATCCTGAGAGATCGAGCCCAGCGTCGCGTTCCAGGCCAACGGTGCAGCGGCAGCGAAAGCCTGACCACCACACTGACGCGCCTGACTGCGAGCAACGTTGAGTTCACTCAGCAACTTCTGCCCTTCACTTTGCGCATCGCCCAATTTGGCCGACAGCAGCGGCCGCGCCAGCACAATGCGCCAGTCACGGTCGTCGCGGCTGACGCCGACATCGACAAACTGCGGATCGAGCACCACCTGACAGAAACTTTCCTGAATCGCTTTCATCGCCGACGCCGCATCACGCGGGCCGTTAAGGGTGATCGCTTGCACGTTGACCATCGGGTAACTGGCGCTGGCCATGGCTTGTTGCAGGTCGACAGCACCGCTGGCCCGCAGCCGTAGCCGTGGATCAGCCGACAACGGTGGCAGTTCATTCGACGCCTGCGAACCGCACCGCTGCGGTTGGCTGCGGTAGCTGTTGATCGATTCGATCAATTGCGACTCATCGCTGGCCAGCGCCGGGATAGCAAACACAACGCTGGCGGACAACGCGGCAAGACGCAAAACGGATGGCATGAAGCGCATGGAAATCTCCCTTGAGCTGAATGCGCCCATGATGCGCGAAACGACCCCGGTGAGTGCAATGTCTTTTTTCTTCATCCGGCCGGTTTTCTGCGCAACTTTGCCGATGGATTTGCCGTCTACACTCACCGAAGACCCCGGGAACCGGGCGTCTCCCCGACGTAACATCTTGCCCGACTCGGGCGCTGCCGGAAGAACAGACATGGGATTGAAAGGCTTGGCAGGTTGTCTCGTATTGACCTTGTTGGCAGGCTCCGCATGGGCCACCGATCAGGCCCCGATCAAAGCGAAGGCCGAAGAAAAAGCTCAAGTGCTGGAAGAGAAAGCGGCGGACAAAGTCAGCGCCGCGCCGGCGCCGAAAGCCGAAGCGATCACCCCGACCGAAGTGCAAGCGGTCGACCCGGCCGGCGCTGCACCACTGGACGATCCGATTACCTGTCTGGCGCGCAGTATCTATTGGGAAGCCAAAGGCAAAGACACCCCGGAAATGGAAGCCGTGGCCAGTGTGGTGATGAATCGCCTCGGTCACGAGGGCTTTCCCGACTCCGTGTGTGCTGTCGTCAAACAAGGTTCGGAAACCAAAAGCTGCCAGTTTTCCTGGTGGTGCGACGGCAAACCGGATCAGGTCAAGGAAGATGCCGAATACACGCTGGCCAAGGATATCGCCCGCAAAGCACTGAATCGCCAACTCAAGGATCGCACCAACGGCGCGCTGTATTTCCACGATCGCAACGTGCATCCGAGCTGGGCCAAGGAGTACCGCAAGACTGCCGAAACCGGGAAATTCCTCTTCTATAAACCGGCTGGCGGGGATGCGCGCTAGGCGCAGACTTCCCGCACGCAATCGCGCAACCAGCGATGCGCCGGGTCGGCATCCATGCGCGGATGCCAGAGCATCGACACGCTGATGTCCGGCATCGCGAAGGGCAGGGCGAAACTGTGCAGGCCCGTGCGCAGTTTGCTGGTGTGGCGCTGCGGGACCGTGGCGATCAAGTCGGATTCGCGCACCAGCGTCAGCGCCGCCGAGAATCCGCCGAATGAGGTGACGATATCCCGCGTCAGGCCGAGCGCGAGTAAGGCTTCGTCGACCGGGCCGCTGCTGCGTCCGCGTCGTGAAATGAGAATGTGCTCGCCGCCGGCAAAGCGCTTGCTGGTGACCTTCCCCGAACTCAAGGAATGCCCCTCACGCACCACACCGATCCACTGATCCCGAAACAGGATGCGGCTGTGCAGGGTCGGATCGGTCGTGTCGTCGACCACGCCGGTTTCCAGATCGACGCGGCCTTCGCGCAACGGCGTACTGTCCTTGTCGGCTTTTTGCACAAAGCGCAGACGTACGCCGGGCGCCTCTTGAGCGATGCGCGCAAGCAGGGCGGCGGCAAAGGTTTCGACAAAACCGTCGGTGTTGCGCAGGGTGAAGGTGCGTTGCAAGCGGCCAGGATCGAGGACCTCGGCCGGACGCAAAACCGCCTCGGCGTCCTGCACCAGATGACTGACTCGCTCGCGCAACTCCAATGCGCGCGGCGTTGGCACCAGGCCACGACCCGCCCGCACCAGCAACGGATCGCCAGTGGTTTCGCGCAGACGGGCGAGGGCACGGCTCATCGCCGACGGGCTCAGCCGCAGGCATTTGGCGGCGCGGGCGACGCTGCCTTCGCGTAGCAAGACGTCGAGGGTGATCAACAGGTTCAGATCCGGTGCCGTCATGACATGGCGTTCCATGCAGGTATTAAGTGCAAAGCATGCGTCTTGCGCCGTGTGTTGTCGGGGCTCGGGCTATGGCGGGTCATCTTTGCATTGTGAGCCCGCCATGCCCCAGGAATCCCTTAGCACTCCCGCCCGCTGGGCGCTGACCAGTCTGGCCCTGTCGATGTTGATGCCGTCCCTGGACACCAGCATCGCCAACGCCGGGTTGCCGATTCTCGCATCGGCGTTTGCGGCGACGTTTCAACAGGTGCAGTGGATCGTTCTGGCGTATTTGCTGGCGGTCACCACGTTGATTGTCAGCGTCGGGCGTCTGGGCGATGGTGTGGGGCGACGGCGATTGCTGCTGATCGGGATCGGCATTTTCACCAGCGCTTCGTTGGCTTGCGCGCTGGCACCGGGACTGGGTTGGCTGATTGGCGCACGAGCGGTGCAAGGCGTTGGCGCGGCGATCATGTTCGCCTTGACCGTGGCACTGGTGTCAGAAGCCGTGCCCGAATCGCGGGCGGGCAGTGCGATGGGGTTGCTGGCAACGATGTCGGCGACGGGCACCAGTCTCGGGCCGTCGCTGGGCGGGCTGTTGATGACGCATGTGGGCTGGCAGGCGATATTTTTGCTCAACGTACCGTTGGGCTTGCTGAATATCTGGTTGGTGTACCGTTTTCTGCCGGCGGACCGGGCAACAGGCCCGCGTGCTGCGTTCGATTACTCTGGCAGCGCAGTGTTGGTCTTGACGCTGGCGGCCTATGCGCTGGCGATGACGCTTGAAGGTTTGCTGTTACCGCTGCTGCTGGCCAGCCTGTGCGGCGCGGGATTGTTCATCGTCGTCGAGTTGAAGGCCAAGTCGCCGCTGATTCGTTTGTCGCTGTTCAGCGACGCGCGACTGAGCAGTAGTCTGGCGCTGACCTTACTGGTGACGACGGTGATGATGACCACGCTGGTGGTCGGGCCGTTTTACCTGCACCGGGGGTTGGGCCTCAGCAGCACGATGGTCGGCGTGGCGTTGTCGGTCGGGCCGTTGTTGTCTGCGTTGAGTGGAGTGCCGGCGGGACGTCTGGTGGATCGCTTCGGTGCGCACCGGATTGTGCCGGGCGCATTACTCGGCATGGCCGGCGGTTGCAGCTTGCTGGCGCTGCTGCCCATGAGCATGGGCCTGCCTGGGTACGTGCTGCCGATCATGGTGGTTGCTGTCAGCTACGCGCTGTTCCAGGCGGCCAACAACACCGGATTGATGGCCGGTGTCAGTCAGGATCAGCGTGGGGTGGTTTCGGCGATGCTCGGGCTGGCGCGCAACCTCGGGTTGATTACCGGTGCCGCGGTGATGGGCGCGGTGTTCGCGCTGGCGGCGGGGGATCCGACGCAAGCGCCGGCAACGGCGATTGCCAGCGGATTGCACATCACTTTTGGCATAGCGGTGGCGCTGATGCTCATGGCATTGATCATCAGCCGAGCGCAGTTCAACTGTAGGAGTGAGCCTGCTCGCGAAGAGGCCGGTAAAGCCAGCATTTCTGGTGACTGATACTGCGCTTTCGCGAGCAGGCTCGCTCCCACAGGGATTAGTGGTGTTTCGGCGATTCATTTTGATTGCCGGGCGGGGAAGAACAGTTCGAAGCAGGTGATGCCATCCGCGCTGCTCGCGCTGTAGCGGCCCTGATGCAACTGCATGATGGTTGCCACGATCGACAGGCCCAGCCCATTCGATTGCGCCGAACGCTCGCGGGACTGGTCAACGCGGTAGAAGCGTTCGAACAGTCGCGCCAAGTGTTCAGGGGCAATGGTTGTGCCCTGATTGCGTACCCGCAGGTAGGCGCCATCCGGTTCGGCAATCGCCTCCACCTGCACCGTCGAATCCGCCGCGCCATACTTGATCGCATTCGCGCACAAATTGGCCAGTGCCCGGCGCAGCAGCATCGGCTCGGCCCAGATCACTCCGCTGCCGCGTGCCTCGATACACACGCCGACATCCGCCGCCAGCCCTTCAAAATAATCGGCAATGCGCTGCATCTCATCTGCCGCATCCAGCTCCTGGCGCTGGCTCAAGGCACTGGCCGGGTCGGTGCGGGCGAGAAACAGCATGTTGTCGAGCATCCGTGTCAGGCGTTCGAGCTCCTCGACGTTGGAGGCGAGCAACTGTTGATAGGCCTCGCTGCTGCGATTCTGCTGCAGCGCGACCTGGGTTTCGCCGAGCAGGTTGTTGATCGGTGTGCGCAATTCGTGGGCCATGTCGGTGGACACCTGACTCAGTTGCGCAAAACCCTTGGCGAGCCGATCGAGCATGGCATTGAACGCCTCGATCATCGGCTGTAATTCTCGCGGCGCACCGCTGCTGGCAAGGCGTTCGCCAAGGTTGCCGACACCAATGCCATGAGCGTGCTTCGCCAGTCGCCGCAACGGCAGCAAACCGCGATACACCAGCAGACAACCCACCAGCGCCAGCAACAGTGCCGCCAGCGAGGCGAGGCCATAAACGCTCAAACGGTAATTGGCGAGCATCGCCGTACGCTCGCTCATCAGGCGCCCGGTGGTGACTTGCAGGTTGCCCAGTTCGCCGGAATCGATCCGCGCCGCCACCGCCGAAAACGGCACGCCGTCGACGCTTGACAGGTGCTGTACGTCGTTGAGCGTCATCGCATGGTCGATCGGCACCGCCGGCAACGTCGGTGTCTTCAGGTTGCCCGGGTTGACCACCAGCAGCGGCGGTTGCCCTGGCGCGCCGATGGTCAGCAGCGCTTCGCGATTGCCGAGCATGTTCTGGAACAACGCCGGTTTGTTCTTGATCAGCTCCAAGGTGTTGCTGTCATTGAGAAAGGTGCGCAACTGATCGACGCGGCTGACCAGCGCGGTGTCATCACGGCGGATTAGCTGTTGCTCCAGTTCGTTGTACAGCGCGGCACCGAGACCGGCCAGCGAGGCGAACGCGAGCAGGGCGAACACCAGCGCCAGACGAAGGGTCAGCGAATGCGGGCGTTGGGCACTCATGGCTGCGTATCGAAGCGGTAGCCGATACCGCGCACGCTGTGGATCAGCTTGAGCTGGAACGGATCATCGATTTTCGCCCGCAGACGACGCACGGCGACATCGACCACGTTAGTGTCGCTGTCGAAATTCATGTCCCACACTCGCGATGCGATCAGCGAGCGCGCCAGCACTTGCCCGGTATGCGTGGCGAACAACTGCAGCAACGCGAACTCCTTGTTGGTCAGGGTGATGCGCACCCCGGCGCGGGTCACGCGGCGTTTGAGCACGTCAATCTGCAGGTCGGCCACTTGCAGTTGTTCATCTTCATGAATCGGCCCGCGCCGGGTCAGGGTACGCAGGCGCGCCACCAGTTCAGCAAAGGAGAACGGCTTGATCAGGTAATCGTCGGCGCCCAGTTCGAGGCCTTTGACGCGGTCGGCGATGTCGTCGCGGGCGGTGAGGAACAGCACCGGCGTGTCGGCTTCCTTGCGCAGCCGACGCAAGACTTCCCAACCATCCATTTTCGGCATCATCACATCCAGCACGATCACGTCGAAGCTGTGTTCCAGCGCCAGGTGCAGACCGTCGGCACCGTCGCGGGCGAGGCTGACGCTGTAACCCAGTTCCTGCAAACCGTTGAGCAGGTAATTGCCGGCCTTGGGCTCGTCTTCGACAACCAGAATATTCATCGATCAGTCTCAATGGTCATTGATGCAGCCGCTGCCTTGTACCTGATAGTCCAGCACATGTTCGCGGCCCTGATGGTCGAGATAATTCAATTGCGCCGGCACCACGCCGCACGCTTGTGAAATATCGGTGCTGGACAGGACTTTGTCGACATCCAGATTGACGTAGAAGCCGGATTTGTCATGAATCACTGCGGTGTCGGGCATGTTCGCGGCGAACGCGCTGCCGGTGGCGAGGAGGGCGGTGAAGGCGAGCAGGAGGGTTTTCATGGTCAGTCACTCAGTGGTCGGAGTTGATCGGCATTGGCGCCGGGACAACTTCAGGCTACCGAGCGATCCGCACGGCAAACCGACAGCTGAATGACAAAGTTGTAATGAAGCGTGGGGCTGACAGAGATCAATTGTAGGAGTGAGCCTGCTCGCGATAGCGGTGTATCAGCCAGCATCTGTGTTGGGTAAGACACCGCTATCGCGAGCAGGCTCACTCCTACAGGGGGTTGCGGCGTTCTTTTTAGCTTGCGTGGGTACTGAGAATGCTCGCCACCTGCTGCGGCTGGCAGTTGAGGTACGGCGACGATTTCAGCCAGCGCTGATCCGGGTACCAGGAAAACATGAACTGGCCATTCTTCAGACGATCAATCACCTGTTTGGCAATCTGTGGCCGAACCGCCGGGCAGCCCTGGCTGCGGCCGATGCGCCCCTGTTTCTTGCTCCACAGCGGATTCACGTAACTGGCGGCATGAATGACGATGGCGCGATCGCGAGCCATGTCATTGAAGCCTGGCTCCAGACCGTCCATGCGCAACGAATAGCCGTGGGCGCCGCTGTAACTTTCCTGGGTGCGGAACAAGCCGAGACTGGATTGATAACTGCCTTCACGGTTGGAGAACTGCGTGGCGAAGTTTTCCCCGGAGTTGGAACCGTGGGCGACCAGATCGCGTAGAACCAACTTCTGCTTGCTCAGGTCGAAAATCCACAAGCGGCGCTCAGTGGACGGTTGCGAGTAATCGATGATCGCCAGGTGGCGGGACGGTTTCGCACCGTTGTTGACCGCACATAGCATGGCGTTCAGGGCACCTTTCAGCGCTTGGGGATTGAGTTCTGGCGCGGCGTGCGCGAGGCTGTTGTAGAGAACCGGCGATGGCTTGCCGGTGGCAAAAGCTGGACTGGACACGGCGACGAGGGTCGCAGTGGTCAGCAGAAGTCGGCGCAAAAACGTCAACATTTATAAAGTGTCCTCACTTGCTACTTATTTGGCACTTTGGCTCCTGACTCCCAGTCGTTACCGGCAAGCCCGTTGATCGAGCCTGACTGTTCAGCGCACCTGATGTAAGGTTGACCGTCATCTGGACGGCCATGGATTGGAGTAAAGCAGTTGTTCAAAAAGTACGCATGCTACTTGAGCATTTGCCTGATCGCTGCGCCGTTTGTCGCTTGTGCCGATGAGCCGCTGCCGCCCTTGCAGACGCTGCCGACGCCACCGGCCGAAATGCCCGTCGAGCCGCAAAGTCCGTTGCAGGCGGTGTTGATCAGCCTGCCCCAGGCTTGCCCGGCGATTGGCACGCAGCTTAACGGCCCGGCGCTGACGCAGCTGCAAGCGTTCTATGAGCAGCAGGACTGGATGCCGGTGTGGGCGAGCGAAACTGCACGATTGCCGGCTTTGCACACGCAATTGCTGCTGTTGGCCGACGATGGCCTCAATCCGAAACGCTACCCGGTCGCCGCCGTCCCCCCGCAGGACGGTGAGTTGTGCGCCGACATCGAGATCAGTCGCTACTACCTTCAAGCCTTGCAGGATTTGCATTACGGCCGTCTGTTGCAATCGCACTTCGAACCGCTGTGGCATGCCGACACGAACCCCCGCGACCGTCAGGCGCAATTGTTGGCCATTGCCGTGCCGGGCATGCATGACATTGCGGCGGCGTTCGATCTGGCGCGCCCGCGTCTGGCGCAATATCAAAACCTGCGTCAGCTGTACGCCGCGCAACGCCAGAAGGCCCTTCCGCAATGGCAGTCGGTAGGCGACGGCCCGTTGCTGCGTCCCTCAATGGAAGACAAACGCGTGCCGCAACTGGCTCAGCGCTTGTTCAACGAAGGTTACCTGACCCACGCCATCGGCACGCCGGACAACGCCTACAGTGGGGTGCTGGTGGACGCGGTGAAAAGTTTTCAGGTCAATCATTCGTTGCAGGCTGATGGGGTGGTCGGGCCGGGGACGATTGCCGAACTCAATATCAGCCCGCTGATCCGCCGCGAACAGTTGCGGGTCAATCTCGAACGCTTCCGCTGGATGGCCCAGGACATGGAGCCGGACGGCTTGCTGGTCAACGTTGCCGCTGCCGAATTGAGCCTCTATCAAGGCGGTCAGGTGGTGTGGCAGACCCGCACCCAGGTCGGTCGCGCCGAGCGCCAGACACCCTTGCTCAAATCCCGCGTCACGCGCCTGACCTTGAATCCGACCTGGACCGTGCCGCCGACCATCTGGAAAGAAGACAAGCTGCCAGCGATCCGTAAGGATCAGACTTTCCTCAGTCGCCAGAACTTGCAGGTGCTCGACGCCAACGGTCAACCGATCGCGGCGGCAGACGTCGATTGGGACAACCCCGGCAACATCCTTCTGCGCCAGGACGCCGGGCCGCGAAATCCGCTGGGGCAAATGGTCATTCGCTTCCCCAATCCGTTCTCGGTGTACCTGCATGACACGCCGAGCAAGGCACTGTTCGACAAAGGCCCACGGGCGTTCAGCTCCGGTTGCGTGCGGGTCGAGCATCCGATGCAACTGCGCGACCTGCTGCTCAGTCCGGCAGAAAAGGCCCGCACTGAAACACTGTTGGCGACGGGCACCACGCATGAATTCCGCTTGTCGGCACCGGTGCCGATCCTGATGACCTACTGGACTGCGCAAGTCGGCAGCGATGGCCATGTACGCTATGCGCCCGATATCTATAGCCGCGACAGCGCGCTGCTGGCGGGACTCGCCCGGGCGCACTGAACCTCAGCGCCGGTGGCGCTGCCAGAAGCGACGGGCCAGCGCCGCATCAAGGCGGAGACGACCTGCCCCGGCGAACACCAGCGGCAACAGTGCAACCAGATAGATCGCTGGCAGCTTGAAGTTGCCGAAACCCTTGTTGGTGATGGCGTAACCCTGCGCCAGTTCACTGAGGCTCGACCAGTCTGCCGGCCAGTGCACGGCGGCGGTGGCAACAATGGTTACCACGATCAGCGAAAGGGCAAAAATGCGCGTGCTGAAACCGAGCAGAATCGCCAGCGCACCGATCAACTCCACCCACATCGCCAGCTCCCAGTTCAGCGTCGCCGGCAGGTGATCGAAGGGAAACGGAAATTTGTCCTGAATATCTTCGAACCAGTTCTGGCCATTGAGTTTTTCCAGGCCTGACTCGAAAAACTCCCAGGCGATGAACAGCCGTAGGGTCAACGGCGCGAGCCAGAGTCCGGCGCGGTCGAGGTGCAGGTGCAGGGTTTTGAGGGTAATCATATGAGTTCTCCGGTGCGAGGGGGGAAGTGCTTCGACCGGGGTATTTCAACGCTGGGGTGTATCCAGGTTGTGTCGTCGGCGGTTGGCTTTTCGGGCCCGGTGTGTCTGCGTGGACGCCATATACATTGCGATACACGCCATCCCCGCTCCCACAGTGATGTGTGATCCAGCGCGCTTGCGCAGCGTCTAGCCCCAGTGTCCCCGCGATCCCACGGGGCGAGACTTCGGAACCCGGCATGCAAGCGCTGTTGAACGAGATCCTTGACGCTGTCCGGCCCTTGATCGGGCAGGGCAAAGTGGCTGATTACATTCCTGCCCTCGGCACCGTGCCGGCCAATCAACTGGGCATCGCCGTGTACGGCAACGACGGCGAGATGTACTGCGCCGGTGACGCCGAGACGCCGTTCTCGGTGCAGAGTATTTCCAAGGTGTTCAGCCTGGTACAGGCCATCGATCATTCCGGTGAGGCGATTTGGGAGCGCCTCGGTCACGAACCATCCGGTCAGCCGTTCAACTCGCTGGTGCAGCTGGAGTTCGAGCGCGGTCGGCCGCGCAATCCATTCATCAACGCTGGCGCGCTGGTGATTTGCGATATCAACCAATCACGCTTCGCCGCGCCGACCCTGTCGATGCGCGATTTTGTGCGGCGCCTGTCGGGCAACCCGCAAATCATGATCGACGGCAAAGTCGCCGACTCCGAATACCAGCACCGCGCGCGCAACGCGGCGATGGCGTACTTGATGCAGTCATTCGGCAACTTTCACAACGACGTTGAAGCGGTGCTGCGCAGCTATTTCAGCCACTGTGCATTGCGGATGAATTGCATCGACCTGGCGCGGGCCTTCTGTTTTTTGGCCAACGACGGTTATTGCAAGCACAGCGGCGAGCAGGTTCTGGCGCGGCGTCAGACCCAGCAGGTCAACTCGATCATGGCCACCAGCGGGCTGTATGACGAGGCGGGCAACTTTGCCTACCGCGTCGGGCTGCCGGGCAAGAGCGGCGTCGGTGGCGGGATCGTTGCGGTAGTGCCGGGGCAGTTCACGGTGTGCGTGTGGTCGCCGGAGTTGAATGCGGCGGGGAATTCGCTGGCGGGGATGGCGGCGCTGGAGATGCTTAGCGCGCGGATTGGCTGGTCGGTCTTCTGACCCGATCCGCCAAACACTACAAAACCCTGTGGGAGCGAGCCTGCTCGCGAAGGCGTCAGGTCAGCCAACATTGATGCATCAGATCCACCGCTTTCGCGAGCAGGCTCGCTCCTACAGGGTTAGCGGTTGCTTTGCAGGATTGTGTTCCTATACATTTTCCGGCCGCCCTTTGCATGGTGAATCCGCTTCATGTCTCTTGCACTCGAACGTCTCGTCGCTGGCACGCCGATCCCTTTCGCCGGTAACCGCGTCACGGTGGTCAGCCCCGAACTGGCCGCGCGTTTTCAGCCCGGTGACCACCTTCTGGTGGAGCAGGTGAGTGGCGAGTTGTTGTTGATTCCCGTGGCTGATCAGCAAGCCGCGGCGGTGGCAATCGAACGTGCTGCTACTGCGTTTACCGCGTTGTCGGCGGTCTCGGATGAGGCGATCAGCCAGTTCTTCGACTTGTTTGCACAACGCCTCGAAACCCCGGATTGCTGGGCGCACATTGAAACCGCCAACCGCGCCGATATCGAGCGGGCCAAGGCGCGCGGTCGCTCGACCACCCGTCTGCTCGCCGATGAGCGCATGCGCCGTGACATGATCGCCGGCCTGCGCGCCTGGCGTGATGCCGCGCCAACCCGGGGCAAAATCATCAGCAGCGTCGAACACGATGGCTGGAAGGTCGAGCAAGTCGTCTCGCCGTTGGGCATCGTTGCTTTTGTCTTCGAAGGACGGCCGAATGTGTTTGCCGACGCTGCCGGCGTCCTGCGCACCGGCAACACGGCGGTGTTGCGCATTGGCAGCGATGCCTTGGGCACCGCGCAAGCCATCGTCACTCACGCCTTGAACCCGGCGCTGGCCAATGCCGGTTTACCGGTCGGTGCGGTGTCGTTGGTGGAAAGCGTCAATCATGCGGCCGGCTGGGCGATGTTCGCTGACCGCCGTTTGTCGTTGGCGGTGGCGCGCGGTTCGGGGCGAGCGGTCAGTCAATTGGGCAGCATTGCCCAGCAGGCCGGCACCGCTGTCAGCCTGCATGGCACGGGCGGGGCGTGGCTGATTGCTGATCGTGCTGCCGATGCAGCGCGTTTTGCCGCCGTGGTGCGCAACTCGCTGGACCGCAAGGTGTGCAACACCCTCAACGTTTGCCTGATTCAGCGTGATCGTGCTACGGAACTGGTGCCGTTGTTTCTTGATGCGCTGCAACAGGCCGGTACTGCGCGTGGCCAGAGCTGCAAATTGCACATCGTCGAGGGCAGTGAACGTTATTTGCCAACGGAGTGGCAGAACGCGACGGTCGAGGTTTATCGCGCCGAGGGTTATCAGACCGAAGCGTTGGCTGAGCCATTGGCGGAAACCGAGTTGGGTCGGGAATGGGAATGGGAAGAAACCCCGGAAGTCAGTCTGATGATCGTTGACGATCTGGATCAGGCGATTGCGCTGTTCAACCGCTACAGCCCGCAGTTCACTGTGTCGCTGATCAGTGAAGATGCAGCCGTACAAGAACGTTTCTACAACGCGGTGAATGCGCCGTTCGTGGGCAATGGCATTACCCGTTGGGTCGATGGGCAGTACGCGTTGAACAAGCCGGAGCTGGGTCTTTCGAACTGGGAGAGCGGGCGTTTGTTTGCGCGCAGTGCGATTCTTTCGGGGGACGGCGTGTTCACTGTGCGTAGCCGCATGACCCAGATCGATCTCACAGTAAAACGCTGATCTGGCGGACAGTGATCGTTCCCACGCTCCAGCGTGGGAACCCAGCCCGTGACGCTCCGCGTCACTGGACGCAGAGCGTCCCCTGAGGCATACCCACGCAGAGCGTGGGAACGATCAGTTGCTCAGGCCGCGTGGGTGGCCTGTGCGTGGATTGCGCAAGTCGCCGGTTGCTCGGCCAGCGGCACAAACGTGCGGCGGTCCGAGGACAGCGCATCGACCGAGCCGGTCTCGATGTCATACACCCAGCCGTGCAGGTTCAGCAGGCCTTTCTCCTGAGCCAGACGCACACTCGGATGGGTCTGTATATTCGCCAGTTGCGCAATCACGTTCTCGCGCACCATCGAACTCAATTTCGCCGCGTCACTGGCATGCGTTCGCGCTTCATTCACCACTTTCGCCGACTCGGCATGCTGCAGCCAACCGCTGACGGCGGGCAGATGATCCATGCATTTGCACTGGGCGATTGCGGTCATCGCGCCACAGTCCGAATGGCCGCAAATCACAATATCTGTCACGCCAAGCACCGCCACTGCGTATTCCACCGTTGCCGAAACCCCGCCCGGATGCGGGCTGTAGGACGGCACGATATTGCCGGCGTTACGGATCACGAACAGCTCGCCAGGTTCTTGTTGGGTCAGCAATTCTGGCACTACACGGCTGTCGGAACAGGTAATGAACAGCGTTCCTGGCTGTTGCGTGGTTGCCAGGTGTTTGAACAGTTCGGTGCGTTGCGGGAACGCTTCGTTCTGGAATCTCAGGAAGCCATCAATCAGGTTTTTCATGGTCTTGTCCTCTTAGTTCGAGCAACCGCTGCCGAATTCGCTGTATTGAAGAATGTGTTTGCCGCCGAGGCTGTCCAGATACGTCATCTCCACCGGCACCACGCCACACACATCGGCTACCGGGGTAATGCTCAGCACTTGGGCGATATCCAGTGGCATGCCGTAGCGGTAGGCGACGGCTTCGTCAGCGGCAAATGCCTGGACGGAAAAGCCGCCGAGCAGGGCCAGGATCAACAGAATTTTTTGCATGGGGCAGCCTCCAGATGTGTTTGGTGACGGGTAGCCATTTGGGGGGTGTTGGCCCGCACGCAGGGTGCGGGCCGGTGCGGATCAGAACGGACGCAGGGGCAGGAACTTGCCGTCGAGGGTGACCACGGCACGAGAGCCGCCTTCCGGGTCTTCGACTTTCTTGATGTCCAGTTTGAAGTTGATCGCGCTGATGATGCCGTCGCCGAACTGCTCGTGAACCAGTGCCTTGAGCGTGGTGCCGTAGATCTGGATCATCTCGTGGAAGCGATAGATGGTCGGGTCGGTCGGCACACCGCTGAGGCTGCCACGCAGGGGGATGATCTGCATTGCCGCGACATCGTCGGCGGCCAGTTCGAGCTTGTCGCCGACCACTTGGGCGGCATTTTCCGGCAGTGCGTGCTGGCCGAGCAGGGCAGCGGTGACGTACGCCAGGCTCAGGCCGGTGCCGTCGGCGAGATCCTGCCACGACAGATCTTTGCGTGCCTTGGCGTCGAGAACGCGGGTAGTCAGGGCCAGGCTGGTGTCGTTATAGGCGTGGGACTGTTGCATGGTGTCACTCCTTTCAGGGTTGGCTTGCTGTGTGGGAGCAATCTTCTGCCGATTGATCTATAGCGTCCAAGATCGATATACAATACTTCGCATAAGTTCTGCCTATAGATGGTGTGCCCCATGCTGCTGCGACATTTGCGTTATCTGCTGGCCGTTGCCGATCACGGCGGCTTCACCCGTGCCGCCGAGGCGCTGCACGTGTCGCAGCCGACCCTGTCGCAACAGATCCGCCAACTGGAAGAGTCTCTCGGTGTGAATCTGTTTGATCGCACCTCACGCACAGTCAAACCCACCGATGCCGGCGAGGCTTACATCGAGTGCGCGCGGCGGGTGCTGGTGGAGCTGGAAGCGGGTAAACGCGCGCTGCATGACGTCAAGGATCTGTCTCGCGGGACGTTGCGCCTGGCGATGACACCGACGTTCATGGCCTACCTGGTCGGGCCGTTGGTGCGCGATTTCGCGGCGCGGTATCCGGGAATCCATCTGCAGGTTTTTGAATTGTCGATGGACGACATCGAGGCGGGGCTGGCGGATGACTCGCTGGATGTTGCGATTGCGTTTACACCGGTGCGTAACCCGGAGATCGAATGCATTCCAGCGTTCACCGAACGCTTGGGGATCATGGTCGGGCGTGAGCATCCGCTGTATGACAGCCGCTCAGTACTGACGCCGGATGACATCGCGCAACTGGATTTCGCCTTGTTGGCGCCGGACTTCATTACGCGGTTATCGATTGATGAGTATTTCCGTCAGCACGGGATTACACCGCAGGTGCGGATCGAGGTGAACTCGGTGAGTACGTTGCTGGAGGTGGTACGTCATTCGCCGATGGCGACGATGTTGCCGCAGGCAATTGCCACCGAGGATCGGGCGTTGCGCCGGCTGCGGGTAGAGAGCGAGGCGCCGCAGCGAGGGGCGGCGTTGTTGCGGCGGCGCAATAATTATCACAGTGCGGCGGCGGTGGCGTTTGTGGAGTTGGTGTTGGACATGGGAAGCCCCTCACCCTAACCCTCTCCCACAGGGAGAGGGGACTGACCGAGGTGTTTGTGCGATCTACGCCGACTTGGGAAACCTGAGTCGAACTCCGGTTCTGAAAGCACCATAAATCGGCTCCCTCTCCCTCGGGAGAGGGCTGGGGTGAGGGGCTACAATTCCAGTCACGCCAAATCAATGCAAGCGAACAAAAAAAGGCCTGCTTCCGTTAAGGAAGCAGGCCTTTCAATTATTTAATGACTAACTCAGCAGAACCGATCAATCACCCGAACACCGTTGTGGTTCTGCATCGAGTCCCACGCCTGTTTCAGCGTTTGCAGAACATTACCGATGAAGTCCTTGTCGGCCGCAGCCTTCTTGCCAACATAACCGTGGCCGCGACGGTACATCTTCAGGCGGGCCAGCAAGTTCTGATGGTTGCGGTCGAATTCGTCTTCGTCAGCATGGGTCGCCAGGCAGTCGATATGCACCTGCCCCGACTTGCTGATCCACAGAATATGGCTGTCGTGGCTGTCTTTCTGCGCAGCGAACATACGAGCCAGTTCTTCGACAGTGGGTTGATTGTTCAGATTCATGATATTGCCCCTTGACCAGTCTGGTGATCTTTCAAAGTTGATTCGCTAATACAGGTAGCCCATCGGTTAGTTGATCCCTGGCACCGAAACCAGGACGTCAGCGCTCGCCCGTGGAAAGTACGGGGTCGTGCATCTGTTGCATGTAGTCGTGTTGAATAACTGCTACGCAATAGCGTCACAACGAGGAGAAGCAGCGAAAACCGGGAGGCTCCTTGACGACATTTACCGTGTCGACCACAAGCGTCTTGAGAATTTTCGCCAGCGCTTCTCGTCCTTGTACTGGACGTTCAGGCCAGGTCAGCTTCTTCAATCTGCCTTGTGGGCAGCGTGTATCCGGAAAAAACAACTCGGCGGTCAGACGAGTTTGCTCAAGCATGTTGCCAGTGTTCCCGATCGGGGAACGTCTTCATCATGCAAAAGCAAAACGACGCCGTCAACGGTTTTGTAGTGATTATTTTTGAGCACTACATATTGTCCGACAAAGCTGTTTTGGAATGAGAAAGAATCCGTTCAGATCACGGAAAAAGGCGTGCGCAGCGCGTAGAAGGTGCACGGATAACCGTCCACTTCGCGCTGCTGCAGGGTGAATTCGCCGCCGCTGATTTGCGGAATCAGCCCGGCCCAGAAGCGCTGCGCCGGCAGGTTGGCGTTGATATGAAAAATTTGCCATTGACCGGGGATGCGGCTCAAGAGGGCAGAGACGACAAACTGCGCGACGCCTTGGCCACGAAAGCGTCTTGCGAGGAAAAAGTAGCCGATGTTGTGTTCGGCACCAGGGATATGGATTTCGTTATCGACGCTCACGAAGCCGGCCAGTTCGCCGTCGACCTGAATCAGAAATGGTTGGGTGGCCGGGTGGCGCCAGTAGTCGGTTTTCGGCTGGATGGAGAAGAAGCCATGTGAAGCGAGCTTCAGCGGCAGCCATTCGCTGAAGTCGTACATGTAGAACTGCATAAGGTTTTCGATGATTTCCAGCTCATCGCGCTGAGCGGGGTGCAGTTCGATATTGGCCATGCGCCGGGTTCCTGAAAGTGCTGAGCCTTGCAGAAACAGTAGCGGGTTTTATTTGCCTGCCGCTTTCGGCGCGCGTTTGGTTGTACCCGTGGTTTTGCTGCGGGTCGATGATTTGCGCTTCTTCTTCCAGGGGGCCGCCGCTTTACCGGCCGGTGGCGGGCCGCTGATGGTGAGGCTGAGGCTGGAGCAGCGCGTCACTTGCTTGCTCATCCACGCCGCTTGTTTGGTGACGAATTCTTCCAGACTCATTTCGCCGCTTTGCACCATGTCCAGCGCCTGTTCCCAGATCGCCGTGGTGCCGGGGTCGGCGATCGCGCGTGGCACTGCGTCGATCAGGCTGAACGCGGCCGGGGTGGCGGCGAGGGCCTTGCCGTTCTTCAGCAGATAACCACGATCCAGCAACCCCTGAATGATCGACGCGCGGGTGGCCTCGGTGCCGATACCGGTGGTGTCCTTGAGTTTCTGTTTGAGCAGTGGATCCTCGACCAGTTTGGCGACGTTTTTCATCGCTTTGATCAGATCGCCCTCAGTGTAGGGTTTGGGCGGTTGCGTCCACAGATCCTTGAGCTTTACAGCGGCGATGGCGCATTCGATGCCTTGGCTAAGGGCCGGCAAGGTTTGTGGCGCGGGTGCCTCGCGGCCCTTTGCCGCCGCCAGTGCTTCGGGCAATGCGCGTTTCCAGCCCGGCTCGATGATCTGCTTGCCGACCGCGCGCAACGCTTCACCGGCGCAATCGAAATCAGCCTGGGTGCGATCGTATTCGTGATTGGGCAGAAACTGCGCCAGATAGCGTGCGCGAATCAAGGTGTAGACCGCGCGGTGTTTGCCGGTCAGGCGTTCAAGATTTTTCGCCGCTGCGGTGGGGATGATGCCGTGGTGGGCGCTGACTTTGGCGTCGTTCCAGGCTCTGGATTTTCGTTGTGGCTCCAGAAACCCGTTGAGCGCCTCAAGGCCCGGATCGGCCTGACGCAACGCGGCGAGAATCCCCGGCGCCTCACTGTGCTGGCTCAGCGGCAAGTAGCCGCAATCACTGCGCGGGTAAGTGATGACCTTGTAGGTTTCATAGAGCGCCTGGGCGATGTCGAGGGTTTCCTGCGCGCCGAGGCCGAGTTTCTTCGAGCAGACTTCCTGCAAGGTGCCGAGATCGAAGGGCAGGGGCGCCACTTCGCGCATGCGCTCGGTTTTCAGCTTGATCACTCGAGCACTGGCAGCGCCGTTGATGGCGGCGGCCGCTTGCTGGGCCAGCGCCTGATTCAGGCAGCGCTCCTGATCATCACAGACATCCGACGGCGCCCGCCACTGTGCGGTAAACGGAATGCCGTTGTGCAGCAGATCGACATCGATCGCCCAGAATGGCACCGGCACGAAATCGGCGATGCTGCGGTCGCGGTCCACCACCAGGCGCAACGTCGGCGTCTGTACGCGGCCTACCGGCAACACGCCTTGATAACCCGATTGCCGACCGAGCAGCGTGAACAGCCGACTCATGTTCATGCCGATCAGCCAGTCCGCCCGCGAGCGGCCCAGCGCCGAGTGATACAGGCTGAAGGTTTCGGCCCCCGGTTTCAGCGCGGCCAAGGCTTTGCGGATCGAGGCTTCGTCCAGCGCCGACAGCCACAAGCGGCGGATCGGCCCGCGATAACGGCAATGCTCGACCAGTTCCCGGGCAATCATCTCGCCCTCACGGTCGGCGTCGGTGGCGATGATCAGTTCGCTGGCCTCGCCGAGCAGGCGCTTCACCGCTTTGTACTGGCTGGCGGTGCGTGGCTTGACGGTCATTTTCCATTTGTCCGGAATGATCGGCAGGTCGGCCAGCACCCAGCGCTTGTAACGGACGTCGTAGGCATCCGGCGGGGCGGTTTCGAGCAAGTGGCCGATGCACCAGGTGACTGTGACATCCGTTCCCAGCCAGCAGCCGTCGCCCCGGCGCTTGGCACCGAGCACGGCCGCAATGTCTTTGGCCTGGGAGGGTTTTTCACAGAGGTACAGCCGCATATCCACCATCGTCGATCAAGGTCTGAACAGGTGCACAGAATGGCCGGAGTTGGCGCTCGGAGCAACTTTTATCTGTATGGATATACAGATAAAAAGATTGCCGCAAGTGACGGTAAAAACCGGGACGCAGCACCGCACTATCGAGAAATTGATTAGCGCCAGGGGTCTGCGCCGTGTCAGCTTCGGCGCGTTTGCAACGCGAGTGACAGGACGATCTCGCCAGTAGATCGCCGTGGTCTGTCGGACACTGACTACCCAGAAACAAGGACGTAAACCATGCTTCAAACCTCCTTCAACACCAGCACTGCCTTTACCGAAGTCGACACGTTCAGCCATCTGTACGACCGTGGCGGCGATGCGCTGGTCAACGGTAAACCATCGTTCACCGCCGACCAGGCCGCCGATGAAATCCTGCGCAAGGGCCTGTCGTGGGGCGACAAGAACGCTGACGGCAAGATCGACCTCAGCTACAACTTCCTCAGCGAGAAACCGGCGAACTACAACGTCAAACTGGGCAACTTCAGCGAATTCAGCGCGCAGCAGAAGGCACAAGCCGTGCTCGCGATGCAATCCTGGGCTGATGTTGCCAACGTCACCTTCAGTGAAGGCAAGGGCGGCGATGGCCACATGACCTTCGGCAACTACGACGTCAGCACCGGTGGCGCAGCGTTCGCGTATCTGCCGAGCGGCGGTGGCTATGACGGTCAGTCGTGGTACCTGATCAACGATCAATATCAGGTCAACAAGACCCCGGACACCAACAACTACGGGCGTCAGACCCTGACCCACGAAATCGGCCACACCCTCGGCCTGTCGCACCCGGGCGCGTACAACGCCGGTAACGGCAACCCGACCTACAACGACGCCAAGTACGCTGAAGACACGCGCGGCTACAGCCTGATGAGTTACTGGAGCGAAGCCAACACCGACCAGAACTTCAGCAAGGACGGCAGCGGTGCCTACGCTTCGGCGCCATTGCTGGACGATATCGTCGCGGTGCAAAAGCTGTATGGCGCCAACTACGCGACCCGCGCCGATGACACCACGTACGGCTTCAACTCCAATGCCGAGCGCGATTTCTACAGCGCCTCTTCGGCGTCCTCCAAAGTGGTTTTCTCGGTGTGGGATGGCGGCGGTAATGACACGCTGGATTTCTCCGGCTTCAGTCAGAACCAGAAGATCAACCTCAACGAAGGTTCGTTCTCCGATGTCGGCGGTCTGGTGGGCAACGTGTCCATTGCTTACGGTGTGACCGTGGAGAATGCGGTGGGCGGTGCGGGCAATGACCTGCTGATCGGCAACGCCGCCGTCAACGAACTGGTCGGCGGTGCCGGTAACGACATCATTTACGGGGGAGGCGGTGGCGATACCTTGTGGGGCGGTGCAGGCGCAGACACCTTCGTGTTCGGTGCCGCCAGCGATTCGACCATGACCGCGCCGGACTGGATCATGGATTTCACCAGCGGCCTGGACAAGATCGACCTGTCGGGCATTGCCGGTTTCGCCACGGGGGCGGCGTCGCTGAACTTCGTCAGCGGCTTCACCGGGCATGCGGGCGATGCGATCCTGACCTACTTCGCGCAGACCAATCAGACCAGTTTGATGGTTGACCTGACGGGGCAGGGGGCGGTGGACTTTGCCGTGGGTGTGGTGGGGCAGGCGGTGGCGACTGATATCGTTGCGTGATGCCTGAAAAGCGGCCCTCACCCTAACCCTCTCCCAGAGGTAGAGGGGACTGACCGAGTTGTCTGGCGAAATCCATCGACCTGGAAAACCGAGTCGATTATGGATTCAAAGCCAAACGCTCAAGTCGGTGAAGTTCGCCAATATCCCCCAATCGGCTCCCTCTCCCTCGGGGAGAGGGCTGGGGTGAGGGGCTTTTGACGTTGATGGGCCGTTCGGCTGTAAATCCACCCCAACCAGAACCAATGGGCTATACCTGAACCGGTCTCTTCGCCGTACCCAGGAGAACCCCATGAAAACCTCCGGCCCAAGTCCAGTCATCGCCCTCGAACAACTTGCCGGCTGTCTGCTGGTGAAATTCCACGGCATCCAGGTCGCCGCCTCTTCCCACGTCATGATTCTCAACGAAGCCAACTACCCGCCGGTCTATTACGTCCCCCGCGAAGACATCGACGAAAAGTATTTCGCCCGCACCGATCACACCAGTTACTGCCCGTACAAGGGCGACGCCAACTACTTTAGTCTGCAAGTGCCGGGGCATGAGGGCGCGAATGCGGTGTGGACTTACGAGAATCCGAAAGTGTCAGTGGCGCCGATCCGCGACTACGTGGCGTTTTATCCGGATCAGGTGAAGTTCGAGGTGATCAAGGCTGATGCCTGAGCAAAAAAATCGGCGAGGGTAAAAGCCCTCGCCGATATTTGTCTGGTTGAGTTTCAGTTCTTGTCGAGATCGATATTCTTCGTCTCACGCAAACAGATCATCCCCACCACCAGGCTCACTCCGGTAATCAGCACTGGATACCACAGCCCGTAAAAGATGTCCCCGGTGTACACCACCAGCGCAAACGACACCGTCGGCAGGAATCCGCCAAACCAGCCGTTACCAATGTGATACGGCAGCGACATCGAGGTGTAGCGAATCCGCGTCGGGAACAGCTCCACCATCAGCGCCGCAAGCGGCCCGTAACACATGGCCGAGATGATGATCAGCGCGACGATCAGCGCAACGATCATCGGCTTGTTGATCTGCTGCGCATCCGCCTGTTGCGGGTAGCCGGCGAGGGTGATTGCGCCGCGTAATGCCGCCTCATCGAAGCCGTCGAGTTTGACGTCACCGACGCTGATTTGCACCGCGCTGCCGGCAGGCGCAGCGGCGCTGGAGTAGGGCAGGCCTTGCTTGACCAGAAAGGTTTTGGCCTTGTCGCACGGGCTGTCGAATTTGGCTTTGCCGACCGGATCGAACTGGAAGGTACAGGTCGCCGGATCCGCCAGCACGGTGATCGGTGCCTGGCGGCTGGCCTGATCAATCGCCGGATTCGCATAGTGCGCCAGCGATTTGAAGATCGGGAAGTACAGCGCCGTGGCCAGCAGCAAGCCGAGCATCAGCACGGGTTTGCGCCCGACCTTGTCCGACAGCCAGCCGAAGATGATGAAGAACGGCGCACCGATCACCACGCTGATGATCAGCAAGGTGTTGGCCACCGCCGGGTCCATTTTCAGGAACTGGGTGAGGAAGAACAGCACGTAGAACTGCGCCGCGTAGAAGGTCACCGCTTGCCCGGCGTTGATGCTGAACAGGGCGATCAGCACGACTTTGAGGTTTTCCCATTTGCCGAAGGATTCGCGGATCGGCGCTTTTGAGGTTTTGCCTTCCTCTTTCATTTTCAGGTACGCCGGCGACTCGTGCAGGCTCAAGCGAATCCAGGTGGAAATGCCCAGCAGCACAATCGACAGCAGGAACGGAATGCGCCATCCCCAGACTTCAAACTGATCGCCGGTGAAGTAGCGGCAACCGAGTACCACCAGCAGCGACAGCAGCAGGCCGAGGGTGGCGGTCGACTGAATCCAGCTGGTGTGGAAGCCGCGTTTGCCAATCGGCGCGTGCTCGGCAACGTAGGTCGCAGCGCCGCCGTATTCACCGCCGAGCGCCAGCCCCTGAAGCATGCGCAGCACCACCAGAATGATTGGCGCGGCGATGCCGATGCTGGCGTAGGTCGGCAGCAGACCGACGCAGAACGTCGCCACGCCCATCAAAATGATCGTCGCGAGGAAGGTGTATTTGCGCCCGATCATGTCCCCCAACCGACCGAACACCAGCGCCCCGAACGGCCGCACGATAAAGCCTGCGGCGAAGGCCATCAGCGCAAAGATGAACGCCGTGGTGTCGTTGACTCCGGCGAAAAACTGCTTGCTGATCACTGCCGCGAGGGCGCCGTAGAGGAAGAAGTCATACCACTCGAACACCGTCCCCAGTGAGGAAGCGAAGATGACTTTGCGTGTATCCGGGCTGGTCTCCGCGCTGCGCACGGCGTCCAGCGGCTGAACGTGTTCTGACATATCGGTATCCCTCACAGTGATTGTTTTTGTTGTTCCACTGGTGCTCGATGTCCATGAATCAAACGCATATCCCCTGTAGGAGTGAGCCTGCTCGCGATGGCGGTGTATCAGTCAATACAGATGTCGAATGTTATTCCGTCATCGCGAGCAGGCTCACTCCTACAGGTACGGTGTTTACAGCTTTGGAATTGAGAATGAGTTGAGCAGCCTTTTCCGCAATCATCAGCGTAGGCGAACACGTATTGCCCGAGGTGATGCGCGGCATGATCGAGGCGTCGGCGATGCGCAAGCCGGGCACGCCGTGTACACGCAGCTGTGCGTCGACCACCGCCTCAGCGTCGTTGCCCATGCGACAGGTGCCGACCGGGTGGAAAATCGTCGTGCCGATCTTCGCCGCCGCTTGCTGCAACTCTTCTTCGCTTTGCAGGTTGGCGCCGGGCAGATACTCGACCGGTTTGAAAGCCCGCAAAGCAGGGGCGCTGACGATGCGTCGGGTCAGGCGGATTGCGTCCGCTGCCACGCGCAAATCTTCCGGATGACTGAGATAGTTGGGCTGAATCAACGGCGCCTCCTGTGGATCCGCCGAACGAATATCAATGCGTCCACGACTCTGCGGACGCAGATCGCAAACCGACGCGGTGAACGCCGGGAAACTGTGCAACGGCTCGCCAAAACGCTCCAGCGACAGCGGCTGCACGTGGTACTCAAGATTCGCCGAGGTCTGCTCCGGTCCTGAACGCGCAAACGCGCCCAGCTGACTTGGCGCCATCGACAGCGGCCCGCTGCGGTCATACAGGTAACGCAGGCCCATGCCCATCTTGCCCCACACGCTGCCAGCGATCTGGTTCAGCGTGCGCGCATTTTCCAGTTGGTAGATCAGGCGTAACTGCAGGTGATCCTGAAGATTGCCGCCGACGCCCGGCAACTCGTGAATCACACCGATACCGAGGCGTTCCAGCAGTGGCCGAGGACCGATCCCGGAGCGTTGCAAAATGCTTGGCGAACCGACCGAACCGGCGCACAAAATGATCTCCTTGCGCGCCTTGAATTGTTTGCTCTGGCCTTCATGACGCGCACTGACTTTGCACGCGCGACCGTTTTCCAGCAGAACCCGATCGACTTCAACCCCGGTCAGCACCGTCAGATTCGCCCGGTTGCGCAGCGGTTTCAAAAAGGCCTTCGCCGCATTCCAGCGCACGCCGGCCTTCTGATTGACCTGAAAGTAGCCGCAACCCTCGTTATCGCCCTGATTGAAATCATCGATGCTGGCAATACCGCTCTGCTCGGCAGCGCTGCGAAACGCGTCCAGAATCGGCCACGACAGCCGCTGCTGTTCCACCCGCCATTCACCCTTGGCGCCGTGAAATTCAGCCGCACCGGCAAAATGGTTTTCGCTCTGTTTGAACAGCGGCAGCACATCATTCCAGGCCCAGCCCGGATTGCCCTCGGCGGCCCAGCCATCATAGTCGTTGGCCTGACCACGCATGTAGATCATGCCGTTGATGGAAGAACAGCCGCCCAGCACTTTGCCGCGCGGATAACTCAGCGCGCGGCCGTTGAGGCCCGGTTGTTCTTCGGTCTTGAAGCACCAGTCGGTGCGCGGGTTACCGATGCAGAACAGGTAACCGACAGGAATGTGGATCCACGCATAGTTGTCGCGCCCGCCGGCTTCCAGCAACAGCACACGCTGCTGCGGATCCGCCGACAGCCGATTGGCCAGCAGACACCCGGCAGGGCCGGCGCCGACCACGATGTAGTCATATTCATCGAGGGAAGTCTGCATTCCCTGACCTCGCTTTTTGTTTTTATTGTCGGACACTCTAGTTGTTAGCTTTCGTCAAAAGAATGTTAGTTTTTGCGCAGCCGCTGTGCGTTTTTGAACAGCCTCACTAGACGATAGCCGACAAGGACACAGCATGTTCGACTGGAACGACCTGCGGTTTTTTCTCGAACTGCAACGCAGCGGCCGCCTGCTCACGGCCGCCCGCCGTCTGAACACCACGCACGCCACCGTCGCCCGCCACATCGAGGCCATCGAAAAAAGCCTCGGCACTGCATTGTTTGTTCAGCACGCGCAAGGCTATGAGATGACCCCGGCGGGGGAGGCGCTGCTCAAGCATGCCGAGGCGATGGAAAATGTTGCGTTGTTGGCGCAGGAGGAGATCACCCAGTCGACAGCACCGTTGGGCAAGATCCGCGTAGGGGTGACGGAAGGGCTCGGGATCAAGTTTCTCGCCAGCCGCATGATCGGCCTGTTCGAACGGTATCCGGGACTGGAAGTGGAACTGGTCGCGGTGCCGCGCTTTGTCAGCATCCTCAACCGTGAGGCGGAAATCAGCATCCATCTGGAGCGCCCGGCGGCAGACATGCTGGTGACGCGCAAACTCACGGACTATCGACTCGCGTTGTACGCCAGCCAACGCTATCTCGATAAGGCACCGCCCCTGCAAAGCCGCGAAGACCTCGGGCGACATGCGTGGATCGGTTATGTCGATGATTTGCTCTTCAGTCAGGAACTGATGTTCCTCAACAGTTTCTGTCGCAGCCCTCGGGTGGTGTTTCACAGCACCAGCGTTATTGCCCAGCAGGAAGCCGCGCGGTCGGGATTGGGGATTGCGGTGTTGCCTTGTTACATGGCTGCGGCGGATCCTGACCTTGTGCCGTTACTGCCGGATGAAAGCATCGAGCGCAGCTACTGGATCAGCACGCGGCGCGAGTTGCACAAGTCGGTGCGGCTGCGGGTGGTCTGGGATTATGTGGTGGGGTTGTGTGAGGCGGAGCAGGGGTTGTTGCTTAACCTTTGAGATCAACAGCTCGCAGCCTTCGGCAGCTCCTACAGGAGCCGGTGTAGGAGCTGCCGAAGGCTGCGATCTCTTGATCTTGTTTGACCGTATATATGGATATCCGTATATTCGAATCTCCATATGTGCCGAGCCCGTCCCATGATCACCCCCACCGACGTCTTCAAGAGCCTCGCCGACGAAACCCGCGTCCGCGCCATGCTGCTCATCGCCGATCAAGGTGAACTCTGCGTCTGCGAGCTGATGTGCGCACTCGGCGACAGCCAACCGAAAATCAGTCGCCACCTCGCGCAATTGCGCAGCAACGGCCTGCTGCTCGATCGCCGTCAGGGCCAGTGGGTCTATTACCGCCTCAACCCGGAGCTGCCAGCATGGGTGCGCGAAATCCTGCAAGTGACGTCCAAGGCCAATGCCGATTGGCTCAAGGACAACGCCGCGCGCCTGCAGAACATGGATGGCCGCCCGGTTCGCGAAACCGCCTGCTGCTAAGGGAGCAAACACCATGCGAATTCTGTTTATGTGCACGGCCAACAGCTGCCGCAGCATCCTCTCTGAAGCCATGTTCAATCATCTGGCGCGCGCCGGATTCGAGGCCGTGAGTTCAGGGAGTTTCCCCAAAGGCCAGGTGTTGCCGCGCAGCCTGTCGACGCTGCAACAGGCCGGCATTGCCATCGATGGCTTATCCAGCAAGGGCAATGACGCGTTCGAAGACAATCCGCCGGACATTGTCATCACCGTCTGCGACAAGGCCGCCGGTGAAACCTGCCCGGTGTACTTCGGCCCCGCGCTCAAAGCCCATTGGGGCCTGGCAGATCCCTCGGATGTGATCGGCGACGATGCCGCCGTGGACGCGGCGTTCGCTGCCACGCTGGCGATCATCGAGCGGCGCTGCGCGACCTTTCTCGGCCTGCCCTTTAAAGCACTCAGCCGCGCTGAGCTCCAGCGTGAGCTGGATCGTATCGGCTCTCTCTGAGCTGGAGGACATATGTCAGAACAACTGCCCAATCTTGATCATTCGCTGTTCGAAGGCTTGCAGACGTCTTCTTTGGATCAACACAAACCACGCATCCTGCTGCTCTACGGCTCGACCCGTGAACGCTCGTTCAGCCGTCTGCTGGTAGAGGAGGCCGCGCGCCTGCTCGAACACTTCGGCGCTGAAACGCGGATCTTCAACCCGTGCGGCCTGCCGCTGCCCGATGACGTCCCTGTCGATCACCCCAAAGTGCAGGAACTGCGTGATCTGGTGTTGTGGTCGGAAGGGCAGGTCTGGTGTTCGCCGGAACGTCACGGCGCCATGTCTGCGGTGTTCAAGGCGCAGATCGACTGGATCCCGCTGGAGCTCGGCGCCGTCCGCCCGACCCAAGGCAAAACCCTCGCGGTGATGCAAGTCTGTGGCGGCTCGCAGTCGTTCAACGTGGTCAACCAATTGCGCGTGTTGGGCCGCTGGATGCGCATGTTCACCATCCCCAACCAGTCCTCGGTGCCGAAGGCCTATATGGAATTCGACGAAGCCGGGCGGATGAAGCCGTCGCCGTTTTATGATCGTGTGGTGGATGTGATGGAGGAACTGGTGAAGTTCACTGTGCTGCTGCGTGGCCAACAGACTCATCTGGTTGATCGCTATTCCGAGCGCAAAGAAACCGCCGAACAACTGATGAACCGCGTCAATCAACGCTCGATCTGAGCACGTCCGGCCGGCTGATTGCATCCGGCCCATGCAACTAAGACCCCACGCCACAGGTCACTGAATCAGCGGAGGTTGATTCAATTCGCACAACCTCGAACATCGAAGACGCTGCCTGTGGCCATTCAGCTCGATCGTCGCAACAACCTGTCACTCGACAGCCTGAATTTTTTTCTCGCCGACGTGCGCGATGGGCTCGGCCCCTATCTGGCGATCTACCTGTTGGCGGTGCATCACTGGGATCCGGCGAGCATCGGTGCGGTCATGACCCTTGCCGGGATCGCCGCGCTCATCACGCAAACGCCTGCGGGGGCGCTGGTCGATAACACGCGTTACAAACGCGCGATCATCGCCATTGCCGCGCTTTTGGTCACCGGCAGTTGCCTGCTGCTGCCCTTCGTTAGTTCATTCAGTCTGGTCGCCTTGACGCAAGCGCTCAGCGCCGTCGCCGCATCGGTTTTCGCTCCGGCGATTTCGGCGATCACCTTAGGGATTACCGGACCACGAGCCTTTACCCGCCGCACCGGGCGCAACGAAACATTCAACCACGCCGGCAATGCCTGCGCGGCGCTGCTGGCAGGGTTATTCGCCTACCTGTTCGGTCCGGTGGCGGTGTTTTATCTGATGGCGGTGATGGCACTGGCCAGCGTGGCTGCGATCGCCTTTGTGTCGCCAAAAGCCATCGACCACGATGTGGCGCGAGGGCTGGACCCCGGCGGCGCGGGACATGGCACGCAACCGTCGGGTCTGGCGGTGCTGCTGACGAACAAACCGCTGTTGTTGTTCGCGGTTTGCTGCGCGCTGTTTCACCTGGCGAACGCCGCGATGTTGCCGCTGGTAAGCCAGAAACTCGCCCAGGCTAATTTACACATGGCCACGCCACTGACGTCGGCCTGCATCGTCTCCGCGCAACTGGTCATGGTGCCCGTCGCGTTACTGGTCGGGGCCAAGGCCGATCTTTGGGGACGCAAACCGTTGTTGCTCGCAGGCTTCCTGATTTTGCCGTTGCGCGGCGTGCTCTACACCTTGTCCGATGATCCTTATTGGCTGGTCGCGGTGCAGTTGCTTGATGGCGTTGGCGCGGGGATTTTCGGCGCGCTGTTTCCGGTGGTGGTTAAGGATCTGACGTTGGGGACCGGGCATTTCAATGTCAGTCTGGGTGCGCTTTCGACTGCGTTCGGGTTGGGTGCGGCGTTGAGTAATGGCCTTGCCGGGCTGGTGGTTGAGGCGGCGGGTTACCGTGCGGCGTTTTTGACGTTGGCGGCGGTGGCGGGAGTGGCATTGGTGTTGTTGTGGGTGGCGTTTCCTGAAACCTCAGTTACACCCGGCAGGAATGAACTTGCTCACGAAAGGGGGGTGTCGGCCGACATTTGATTTGCATACCTGGCGCAATCGCGAGCAGGCTCATTCCTACAGGTTGCATTCTCATCCTTTCAGCCGTTCTGCCGATGCAGTCGCAATGAACTTCAAGGATTTACTTCATGTACAAGGCTGTTGCCGTTCTTGCCTTTGCGGCTTTCATCTGCGGTTGCCATTCCGTCGGCAGCAGCAACCCGTTAGGCGATATGTATCCGATCCTGCGATGTGTTTCCCTTTACGATAAAGATGACATTACGTCAGATCAGGTCGATACCATCCGTTACCTTGCCAAGCAGGAAAACGGCTGCACAATGATCCTCGGCAAACTGTACGAACGTGGACACGGCGTACCTCAGGATTATCAGCAAGCCAAAGCCATTTATCAGGCCGCCGCCGCAGTAAATCCAGCAGCCTATTCGCGACTCGGCACCATGGCGGCAGAGGGCATCGGCGGGCCGGTGGATCTCGTGGCGGCCAGAGACTTCTATCTGCGCGCCACTGCCCATCCCGGTAATACGGAAATCGAACTCAAAGTCGCCGCCTATCTGGAGAACGGCATCGGTGGCGCGCAAGATCTGCCAGGTGCGCTGGAGCACTACTTCAATGCCGGCAAGGCGGGTGGCAGCGAATCCTGGAAAGGGGTCGAGCGACTGCGTGCCAAAGGTGTGGCGATGACCATTGAGCAGCAACAGCGCTACAACAATCTCTTTGTCGCCATGGTGCGCAGCGACCTCGAGACTTACATAGAAACGGCGGAGAAAACCCTCGAAAAAGTCACCACTGCGACGCAACCCGGGAAACCGGTTCAGGTGCAGCTCGCGTACATCCCCGGCACATTGGTACCAGTGATTTCGCTGTACGCCAGCTGCGGCGATAACGCGATTGATCAGAAGGTGATGCAGGGGTTCAAGGATTATCGCTTTCCCGGTGACCCTATCGTGCCAGCGGGCCAGAAGAATTATCAGGCAATTGCCTCGGTCAGAACGGATGGGATGACACCGATGGAGCGGTTTTATCAGGACCGCAAAACAACCCGGTGATCGCGAACGCAGGGGAGTAGTTGCCGGATCGCCACTTCCCGGCCACTCTATGCCCAGACGACAAGGAGCGTCAGCCGACCCTCCGTCGCGATCACAGGGAGCTTGCAGCATGAGCGAAGACAGCAAAGTCAAAGGTCCGGCGTCCTATTTCCCCTCCATCGAAAAGAAGTACGGCCAACCGATCGATCACTGGTTGAACCTCCTTGCCGGCCTCGGCGACAAAAAGCACATGGAACGGGTCGCCTGGCTCAAGTCCGAGCACGGCATGGGCCACGGCCACGCCAACGCACTGGTTGCGCATCATCTGGCGAGCAGTAAACAGTGAGGGCAGGGCGGCCATTGGCTGCGGCGCTCAAGCCTTTATCACAAGACCCGCAGCCAAGGCGCCACCGATGCCGCTGAGCTTCCACAAGATGCACGCCAACGGCGACGATTTCGTCCTGGTCGACACCCGCAACAGCGCCAACCCGATCACCAGCGAACTGGCCCGGCACCTGGGCGACCGTCATCTAGGTATCGGCTTCAATCAGCTCGCGGTGGTGCTCGACTGCGATGATGCCGATGCGCGCCTGCAATTCTGGAATGCCGACGGTTCAGCGCTGGATGTCTGCGGCAGCGCAACCCGTGGCGCCGCCGATCGACTGATGCGTGAGGCTAGTCGCAAATCGATCACTCTGCGCACCCAGCGTGGGCTGCTTATCTGCGAACGCACGCCGGGCGGCTTGATCGCCGTCGACATGGGCCAGCCGCTGTTCGACTGGGCAGACATTCCCCTGGCGCAGGCGTACGACACGCTCGCACTGCCGTTGCCTGGCGATCCAAGCGCCTGCAGCATGGGCAATCCGCACTGCACGTATTTCGTCGACGACCTCGGCAGTATCGACATCGCCAGCCTCGGCCCAACCCTCGAAAGCCACCCCTTGTTCCCGCGCAAGACCAACGTTCATTTCGTGCAGGTCATCGACCGCCAGCACATCCGCCTGCGCATCTGGGAACGCAACGGCGGCATCCCGCTCGGCTCTGGCTCATGCGCCTGCGGCGCCGCCGTCAATGGCATCCGCCGGGGCCTGCTTGACCACACCGTCGAAGTCGAATGCGACGGCGGCCCCGTCAGCGTGCACTGGAGCGGTACCGGCAACGTCACCCTCAGCGGCCCGGTCGAACACCTCTACTCCGGCACAATCCCCGACACACACCTGTAAAACCACTACCAACCCCGCAGGAGCAAAGCTTGCTCGCGAAAGCGTCCTTCTAAACAGCAAATCACTACTTGTTTAAACGACGCCTCCAGCAACCCGTAAAGCCTTACAACGTCTTGCGCCGTTGCCTACGACTAAGCCAGAATCCGCCGGCTTGTGCGTCTAGGTCGCGGGTTTTATCGTCTGTCGGTCACTGAAAAGCAGTGATCGGGTTTGGTAGCCCTGAGTTTTCGTAGATTGCATAAGCATCATGATTCGCAGTGTCTGTTCGACACGGCTTTTATGGTGGTCATGCACAGGGCGTCTTCGGGCGCGCCGGTTTTCTACGTCCCGGTCTACCAACCTGCGCATGGCCGCCACCCTCGTTTGGTAGCGAGAGTGATGGCTCCTTTTTTTGACGTAGGAGCTTCATCAATGATCAAACCAACACCCAACCCACCCGAAACCGACCCCACATCTCCCTACGAATCCCTCGACTCCAAGCGATTCCACGAAGCCGCCGAACGCGCCCTCGACCACTACCTCAAACCCGCTAGCCAAATCATGGCCAGCCCCCAACAACCCGAACGCATGTACCTGGCCAACCCGAAGTACGACAACGAATCCCTGCTCGCCAACGCCAGCGAAACCCTCGGCTCCGCCAGTGAAATGCTGATCAACTTCGCCGCCATGCTCGACACCTCCCACCGCAAAACCGCGCTCGGCATCGCCCAAGTCGTAATGCTCGGCGAAATCGCCGTCAATCAAGCGCTGGATAACGTCGAAATCGCCAGCTAGATGTGAACGATCTCTGTAGCGATTCCTTTGTTCTTCGCTACAGGGATCTATTACCCCACATTGTTCAGGCGTCGCTTTAAATAGACATGTGCTACATCGCTTGTAATGGCCTGACTTGACGCGATAGCGTTGGCGTCCATCTCTCGACCGAGCAGTTCTCCAATGGCGTTACACGAATGCATGCACACATTTGAAGAGTTAGCCAAAACGGTTCTGCCCGGCCATATGACCAGAATGAAAAGATCTCTTGAAACTCCGCGAGAGATGAAGGACTTTTCAGTGCCCGGTGTTGGCGTTAAATCGTTGCTGAAGCAGTTCAAACTGCCGCAAGATTTTTCGGGTTGCTACGTGCTGATCGACAACGGCGTGCCTATCTATGTTGGTATTTCAAGAAGCGTGATCAGTCGGCTTCGTCAGCACGTCTTCGGTAAAACACACTTCGACGCTAGCCTGGCTTTTCGAATTGCGATGGCAAAACATCCAGATCAAACGATTTCCAAGCTGACGCGCGCGAAGGCAATGGATGATCCTCTATTCGGTACATCATTCGCAGAGGCTCAGTCCTATCTCAAGTCACTCCAGGTGGCAGCGATAGATATTGAGAATCCGCTTGTGCTTTACGTTTTCGAACCCTACTGCGCGCTGGATCTTGATACTCACCAGTGGAATTCGTTTGAGACCCATTGATTCGGAATTCTCTGCATCTCAACTGACCTATTAAACAGATGATCTACATGTTTGTTTAATAGGTGTCTCTCGTTGCTGGCTACGCCCTACAACTCCTTGCGCCATCGCCTACGACTAAGCCAGAATCCGCCGGCTTGTGCGTCTGGCACTCCCTCCGTACCTTGATTCCCGTCACTGCTCATCAGTGATCGGGTCTGCAAGCCCGCCGAAAAACCAGACGCCCAGCCCTGCCAATGGACACTCATTCGTGCCCACTCAATGGCGGCTTTGTGCGGGAGACCTTAGGGTCTGCCGGGTGCCTGGTTTCCCGGTCTTGCAGACCCGCGCATAGCTGCCACCCATCATCTGCAAGTGATGCCGGTAGCTCCTAGTGAACAATCAGGAGTTTCACCATGATCAAACCAACACCCAACCCTCCAGAAACCGACCCAGCATCCCCCTACGAATCCCCCGATTCCAAGCGATTCCACGAAGCCGCCGAACGCGCCCTCGACCACTACCTCAAACCCGCCAGCCAAATCATGGCCAGCACCCAACAACCCGAACGCATGTACCTCGCCAACCCGAAGTACAACAGCGAGTCCCTGCTCGCCAACGCCAGCGAATCCCTCGGCTCCGCCAGCGAAATGCTCCTCAACTTCGCCGCCATGCTCGACACCTCCCACCGCAAAACTGCACTGGGCATCGCCCAAGTCGTGATGCTCGGCGAAATCGCCGTCAATCAAGCGCTGGATAACGTCGAAATCGCCAGCTAATCCCCACCCCGACGAGGGGAAACCCTCGTCGAACCCCGCGGTCACACCCCGGCTGGCACACGGCCACGGCTTGCGCCCCCCAGCCACGGCTGTCAACCTTTGGGCCGTTCTCAAGGATCAGAACCAGGAAACATGGATGAGTGGCTACGTACCCAACCCCCCGAAAAACTATCGCTACGAAGAAGCCAAACCCGTCGATATTCACGCCCAGCGTTGGGCGGAATATGAGAAGCACGGGAAAGAGCCTGCGCGCGAACCTGAGAAAATCGGGATTGCGTTGAGGATTGGGGTTTTCTTTGATGGCACTGGGAATAATGCGAACAACACGGCGGCTGGATTGCTGTGTGGGGCGCAGCATCCGATTGCTCCGGAAGATATTCCGGCTAGTTGTCAGCCGTACATGAGCGATCCTGATAGCAGCTACGCCAACGACGTCAGCAACGTGAAAAAGCTGAGCGAACTGTATGAGGCACCGCGACTCGCTGAGGGAGAGGGACCACGAAAGAAAGCTTTCGGTATGGTCTACGTCGAAGGCATAGGTACCCGTTCAGGTGAAGAAGACAGTAAATTTGGCGCCGGTACAGGACGTGGCGAAACCGGTGTTGCCGGGCGCGTCCAATCCTCTTTCACTTTGGTCGAACAGCGTATCACTGAGATATTAGATAAAAACCCCGATAGTGAAATTGCTTCGTTGACCTTCGACACGTTTGGCTTCAGTCGCGGTGCTGCCGCCGCCAGACATTTCGCCAATGAGATCGTGCGTGGCAAACAAGGCCCTTTAGGCGAGATTCTTCGTAGCAAATCAGATGTCCTCAGTCCGACCTTTGTCGATCAATACAACGGCGACATCAATGTGGGCTTCATTGGTTTGTTCGACACTGTGCCGTCGATTGCTGGATGGTCCAATTTGGGCAATATCAAAAGTGCAGTCGCAACAGGGATCAAACTCTACCTCGACCAACGTTACTTCACCGACGTTGTGCAGTTGGCGGCGCGGGATGAGTGCAGGGCTAACTTTGCTCTCAATCGCGTAGCTTTGGATCATCCGGAAATTGTCTTGCCGGGTGTGCATTCCGATGTGGGTGGAGGTTACCTTGAGGACGCTGAAGAATGTGTGCTCATTAGCCCAATGCAAACGCTAGAAGTCGGCAACTACGTGGATGTCACCACCACATCGATCTACCAGGATGCGGTCAATGTGAGAAAACAGTGGTTAGCCAACGGCTGGCCTTCCGAAATGCTGGAAGTCGTTACACCACCTCCTTTACTGATGCCGATCAGTCCTCAGGATCGACTGAGTCCTCGAGTCAAACGAGTCTACGCCGCCGTTCAACTCAAGCGTCCGGTGAGTGGGTTACTGTCGAGAGTGAGCCTGCGCGTGATGCATCAACTCGCCAAAGCCAAGGGCGTTCGCTTCGAAGACATTCCCGAGACGCCAGACTTCGCCGTTCCTGAAGAACTTCAGCCCATGTGTGATCGTTTTGTCTCCGGCGACTACAGCACCACGGCAGAGGAGGAGCAAATGCTCAAACTCAAGTACATTCACACGTCCGCCAACTGGAACCATCCGCTTGGCAGGAGAGATGGAAGTGGCATCAGAGCTGTTTACATCAACGCCCCCACGGAAGATGCAATCCGAGTAAAGCACCCACACATACCTGACTGGACGCTTTGGTAATGAAGTTATTTACAGCACTGCTGTGCACGCTCTTTGTGGCTGGCTGTAATGCCAACCCGCTGTCAGCAAAAAATGACCCTAAATCCCCATGGTGGGAGCTTGGTTTTACCGAACCCAACTACATGAAGGTTTGGGTTGAAGACACTGCAGTGGAAGACATTAAGGGCAAGACGTTTCTGCGCACGGGTGGAGGTTCCTCATCGGGCGGGTACCCAGAAGATGGTACTGAATCGGCCCGAGGCTGGGACGGAGTGGGCGCGTCCGCAAAAGCGGTAGTTGGCGCTGATCTTCCAAAACGAATTTTCGTTCGCTGGCAATCCATCGTAGAGCCTCAGACCTATCGCGCATGGGTGGACATACCCGAAGAAGCCAGACAATTGATGCTGACCTCGGTCAACCAGCGCTGTGCGAAAACCCCAGACCAAAAAGCTACCTATATATCTTCGGTCTATTTGGGGTTGGCTCCTGGTGGTGTTGTACAGGTTTGGGTCAGAGACGAGTGCCACCATCCGGTTAAAGTCGCGCGAGCACAGGCGGAGATCGAACCGCTAGGGCCTAGTCAAGGCAAGAACCAAGGGCGCTACGCTTATCCCGTCAGCGAAAAGTCCAAGCGGTATATCGAGAAATTTGGCATCCCTTACGGGAGTTGGTAACCCATCCGCCAATGAAGCAAATCATATTAATGTTGAGTGTTTTACTGGTGGCTGGATGCCAAGCTACCGACCCACTTTCAGCCGAGAACGATCCGCGATCCGATTGGTGGGGACTAGCCTTCACTGAACCGGCTTACATGAAGGTTTGGGTAGAAGACAGCACAGTTCTGGATATCAAAAACAGGACGTTTTTCAAGGCAGGCGGGAGAACCGCTGCCGGAGGTGAACCAGAAGATGGCACAGAGTCTGCCCGAGGTTGGGGTACTGTCAGTGGTTCCGGTATGCCGGTAATCGGTGCCGATCTTCCCAAACTCATCTTCGTCCGTTGGCAGTCCATATCAGAGCAGAAGACCTATAAGGGATTCATCGAAATCCCAGAATCAGCCAGGCAGTTGATAGTGGACTCAACGCACCAACGTTGCCCAGAAAAACCCGAAAGGGCCGCTCGATACATGGCGTCGCTGTACGTGGGTCTGGCCCCGGGTGGCGTATTACAAGCTTGGGTCAGAGACTCATGCCATCGCCCGGTCCAAGTCGCCCATGCCCAAGGCGAGAGTGAACCGCTAGGCCCGGAGCAGGGGAGGCACGGTGGACGCTACGCCTATCCAGTGAGTGAAAAGGCCAAGAGGTATATCGACAAGTACGGCATTCCGTACGGTAGCTGGTAGCTGGTATTTGTAGCAATTGAATAGATAGGTGCTTTAGAGGCGAGAATGCTCGTGACTCTGGTAAGCTAAAGGGGGATCTATATTCAGTGAATAAATCAAGAAAATAAATCAGCCCCATTTTTTGTTTGGCTCTATATCTGGTTGAAAGTTGAGAATTGGTGATATAGTTCGTCAAAAGTTATGACTGTTACGTGTGCCGCCACTGCTTGTCTTTGAACTTTAAAGGCCTTAAGTTTTTCTTTGTTTTTGCCTAGGTTGCTTAAAGTTCCTGCGATTACGAAGCATTTTGGTGCAAATACCTCGAAAGCAGTTTCGCTGTTGTACCTTTTTGAGTAGTAATTCATGATTAGCTCATTCCTCTGGTTGAGTACTTGGCTGATTGTTCCGGATAATTCTCTTGATAATGGAAATGTGCCTCGGTATACAGAGCCTATAAGTTTTGTGTCGGGGGTTTTGATTTCGATTAATGTCAGGTTGTCGTTTAGTTTGTCAATTAATGCGAAGTCGGAACGTTTGCTGCCTTTGCCAGCTTTGTTTGTAGTCCCGACATGGAATTCTCGTTGTAGGAATAGTGCGTGACCACCAATTAGTCTTTCTAAGATTCCTTTTCTTGCTGATAATTCATTTTGCCAAAAATCTTCGTCGGCTGCTTTTTCTAATACGTTTTTTTTCCATACTTCGATGGCGGAAGCAAGATCTTCTGAGTAAATTCCCCTTTTGATTAGAGGGACTACGTCTTGTTCCAGAAGCATCGAGTTGATATTGGTAAATGTACTGATACACAGAGAGGCAAATTCCTTTGCATCGTTATCTAGATGGTTGTCTGTGATATATTCGATTAAGTTTTCAATACTGTCTTGGGCGTTTTTTGCATCAGCAATGGTTTTTTTAAAGTCTTGGTTGTTTTCTAGTTCTTTTTTGAATTCTTCAAGTGTTGGCTTTTCTCCAATAGTTTGTTTGACGACTTTCTTGTAGTGATCGTTTATTTCCAGAATTAGATCCTCCAGCTCCTCTTGCATGTCGTCTTCTGGGTTGAAGTGGCGAGATAATTTGAAGGATAATGCATCGCTTACCGAGTTGAAGTCTACTGTTCTGGCCTTTCGAAGATCTCTCGATAAATCCAATGAGTGCATTAGATTTTCAAAAATATCGTCGTTTGAGTCCATTTTATAATTCTCTCTATAATTAGATGGAAAACAGGTGGGTGTAGTGGTCTGTAAATGGTTGCCTGCTATAAAATTCACTCAAATATTTTTCGGAAGGTGTTTCTTAATGATCTGCCTCTTTCTACTAGAGCAAAATTTTCCACAGAGAATCCATTGCACTCTTCTGTTATTTCATTGTATGTAAAGCTGGCAAGAAATCCTGGTCTTATATACATGGTTGTAGTAGTTATTCCATTTTTTTGCTCTGCCTCAAAAATAAAGTCGCTTCTCAATATTGAGTCGCGGTTGGTTTCAAACTCTCGAGATGAAATGTCAATTTTGAGCTCTACAATTCGCAGTTCAAAAACGCAGGAAATATATATGTCGTGGTTGTCCAGTCTCTCGGTTTTAACGAAGTAAAAGTCTTCTATGCCCTCAACAACTTCCGCGGTCACTGGAGAATAGTCGGAAATAATTCCAATGTTCGAAAATAAAATTCCGATCAAACTCTTGGTAGTATCGTTTTCTGCGGTCTCCAAAAATTTAATGGCATTTTCTTCCAAAAAAGACGAGAAGTCGGTTTCTGCCTTATTTCGATCTAATGCATGTTGGTCTGAGTCGACATGCATTTTCAAAAATTCTTGGAGAGATGGTATTAGATGAATGTTGCAGGAAAGGTTTTTTGACTCTATGTCTCGTAGTAGGTCATCGTGGAATTGGCCCTTTTTTCCCATGAAATCGTTAGTGTTTCCGGTAATAAAATACAAGTCATCTTTTATGTTGTTTTTTTTCTACGTGTTCTAGCAGTGACATCCAAATCAGACTGTCTCTAAAACCTTTTTCGTTTTCACGGAATGGCCTAATTTTAAGTATGGCTCTTTCAGTCATCAGTGTCTGTGAAATTTCCTCATATTCAAAAATTTCAAGGAACTCAACTTTTTTGCTTAATAATGAGCTGAAATCGTATAAGCCAATTTCATCTCGCGCGGTAGTTTTTATGTTCGCATTTGGATAAAATTTTTTGAGTTCGCCTTCAGTGATTTGAATGTTTCGATACGCTTCGTCAAGACCTCTATTGTATAAGTTTTCTACTTCTTGAATGACGAGTCGTGAGGCAAATAGGATGCCTCCTTCGTTGTTTAGATAGTGAAATAGTAGACGCAGTGGTGCTGATTTAAGATGCCAGTTGTTATGAAAGATATTTGTATCCAGAAATACGTTCATGGCAATGGTCCTGTATAGGTTTTATTGAAGAAGAGTTGATGCGGGTTTTGTTGGTGGGCACCTGGGGTATGCGGTTTTGGATTGCAAGATTTTTTAAAACTGGGCTCTTGCTAGTATGTGATGGCAAATTCTGTGTTACCAATTCGCTCGCCATTAATCATTATGCGTACCTCATGGCGGCCAGCATTATGCTTCCTCGTCGTAAAATCCCTAATCACCTGCCGCCTCCCCACAACCTCCACCCCAAACCCCGCCAACACCACCGTCTTCAACTTAAAAACCTTCCGCGAAACCCCGCCATTCGCCTTCACATAGTCAATCGCATAATCAATCACCAGCCTCTGCTCATGCGCCACCGTCGACCTCACCACAAACGACAACGTAATCGCTTCCCCCAACCTCACCACCGCCGGTTCAACCCGCACATCCAACAACTCAACCTCAGCCTTCGCCCCGGCACCAATCACCGTCAGCGCCCGCAAATCCCCCTGCTTAATCAAACTCCGCAACGCATGCTTGGCAATCCACGCCGTGTGCTTGTTATCCAACGACCAACCTTCAATCGTGTCCAACACCCACTCCGGATGCACCTTCGTCACATCATTCAAATGATTCGCCACGGACTTGCGCACGTACAAACTCTCATCCGCCTTCAACCGATCCAGTATCCCGGCGGCCAACTGCGGATCCGCCTGCACCGCTTCCAACCGAAACGACCAAGGCAGGCGAGGGCGGCTGCCTTCGCTGGCGAGTCGTCGAACATGGTGGTTTTCGTCTCGGGTCCAGTCGTGCATCCGTTCCAGCGAGCGCTCCAGGTCGCTGCGCAGAAAGTGGCGGATGGCGAACTCGGAGGAGCCGAAGGTGGTGAAGTACTTCAGCGCTTCCATCGAGGTGTCGAACGCGTGGCCGCCGTAGCTCGCGACGTAATGCGGCAGGCACATGCTGACGAATCCGCTGTTCAGCCGTGGCGCGAGTTGGAAAAGCACTTCTAGGGATTCTTGGTAATCCAGCGGCAACACGGCGTGCAGGCTTTCGCTGACACGCGCCATGCGTTGCATCACTGATAATTCAGCGAGTCCATCCTGGGCGTGTTTGAGAAATGCCTTGGCCTTGAACGCCGGGTACACGGCGCTCATTTCGCGGGCGATGTGTTGCAAGCGCTCGGCGTTGAAGATTTCCTTTAACGCCGGGGCGGCGGTGTCGGTGGTGCTCATGGTCAGGTCATCGGGGTGCTGACGAACGCTTCGAGGCTTTCCGCGTATGCAGTGTATTGGGCGATGCGCGGGTAGCGGTCGTTGTCGATCTGGTCGGGTACGACGAGGCCGGTGAAGCTCCAGGCGACCGCAAGGCTGATGCCGTCCTGAGCGAGGGTGCCGTCGGTGGGCAAGTGGTAGTTGTCGAGTTCTGTTTCCAGCGCGCTGAACGCGGCGGCGAGTTGGCCTTCGACGCGTTCGACCCACGGTTGGTACTGAATGTCGGCGGGGCGCAGGTTGCGTTCGTAGTAGAGCTGAACGGCTTTTTCGCAGGCGGCGAGGCTCAGGCCGATAAGGCGCAGGGCGCCGGCGCGTTGGCTCAACTCGGTCGGCAGCAGGCTTTTGCCTGAAGCAGACTCGAGGTAGTCGAGGATCAACGTCGAGTCCATCAACACCACGCCGTCATCGAGAATCAGCGTCGGCGCCTTGACCACCGGGTTGATCTGCTGGAATTGCTCGAAGTGGCGAAACACCGAGACCGCCTCATGTTCGAGGTCGATCCCTAAGCGTTTGGCGGAGATCGCCACGCGCCGCACGTATGGGGAATCCAGCATGCCGATCAGTTTCATGACGCGTTCCTTCAAGTCGAACCGGTGGGGAAGGCATAACCTAGCCGAGCTTGAAGGAATTGTCAGTCGTCGAAGCCGACCTGTTCGTGAATTTCGTCGACCTTGAGTTCCAGGCGATAGGCGACGGCGATGAACAGCGCCTGGCACAGGCACAACGTCGCGCTCAGCGAGCGGAAGGCGAACGAGCTGCCTTCGTTGACCAGCAACACGGTGTTCGCGCGTTTGGCCAGTGGCGAGAGGTTGCTGTCGGTGAGGATCAGGGTTTTCGCCTGATGGTGCTGGGCGATGCGCAGGCAGTGTTGGGTTTCCTTGGCGTACGGGGTGAAGCTGATCGCGATGACCAGATCGTTGGCGCGCACGCTGCGCATCTGTTCGCGGTAGCTGCCGCCGAGGCCGGAAACCAGATGGATGCGCTTGTTGGTGTGTTGCAGGTTGTAGACCAGGTAGTCGGCGACGGCGAAGGAACGGCGCACGCCAACCACGTAGATATTGTCGGCGTTGACGACGAGGTCGACGGCTTTGTCGAAGGCGGCGTCGTCGAGCTCCTGGCCCAGGCGTTCGATGCCGGAGAGGGTGGCGTCGATGCATTCACGGGCGAGGTCGCCGCCGCTGGCCTTCTGCGACTTGTTGGCGATCATGCTGCGGATGCGTTGCTGGTAGTTCTGCACCGGCGTGGCTTTGTGCGTGTAGGCCTCGCGGAACAAGGCCTGCATTTCGCTGAAACCGCTGAAGCCGAAGCGCTGCGAGAAACGCACGATGGCCGACGGGTGCACTTCGCACTCGCGGGCGATGTCGCTGATGCGATCGACCATGATCCGGTCGCTCTGCTGGCTCATGTAGCTGGCGATGCGTTTGAGCTGGCGCGGCAGGGCTTCGTATTCTTCGGTGATCAGTTGCAGCAGGCGCTCGGCATTGATCGGGGGGCTGGCGAGGTCGCGCTCGGAGGTTTGCTCGTCGGTAGCCGGCTGATCGGTGCGGGACATAAAGAATCCTTCTGGCTTGTTCTTATAGGGCTGACGAATCGGTCAGCCCCTGACAATAGGTGGGCTGTGCGCAGTCTACAGGGTAGGCCGGAATAAAATCTGCGGCATGCAATCGGCGCTCACGCTGCTGAATCGATGCACTGGGGCTGGAACGGTCGTACAAAAGTTTATTGGAAAAAATATTCCACGTAAAAATTATTTGGAATATTTATTGATTGTTCGGTTCCAGTCGTTTTAGTCTGCATCCACCAAGAGTGTTCGGCACGACCACCGTCCCGAACGCAGGCTGATAAAAATAACAGGAGCCAGCATGGGCCAGACTCGTTTTGCCAGTGGGCGTCAATTGGATCTGATTTGCCTGGGGCGCCTTGGCGTCGATCTCTATGCGCAGCAAGTCGGCGCGCGGCTGGAGGACGTTTCCAGTTTCGCCAAATACCTCGGCGGCTCCTCCGCCAATATCGCCTTCGGCACTGCGCGGCTGGGCCTCAAGTCGGCGATGTTGAGCCGGGTCGGCGACGATCACATGGGCCGTTTCCTGCTCGAATCGCTGGCCCGCGAGGGTTGCGACGTCAGCGGCATCAAGGTCGATCCGGAACGTCTGACCGCTATGGTCCTGCTCGGTCTCAAGGACCGCGAAACCTTTCCGTTGGTGTTCTACCGCGAGAACTGCGCCGACATGGCGTTGCGCACCGAAGACATCAGCGAAGCCTTTATCGCCTCTAGCAAAGCCTTGCTGATCACCGGCACGCATTTCTCCACCGATGGCATCTACAAAGCGAGCATCCAGGCCCTGGAGTACGCCGAGAAGCACGACGTCAAACGCATTCTCGACATCGACTATCGGCCGGTGCTGTGGGGTTTGGCCGGTAAGGCGGACGGCGAAACCCGTTTCGTCGCCGATCAGAACGTCAGCCAGCATGTGCAGAAAATCCTCCCGCGTTTTGACCTGATCGTCGGTACTGAAGAGGAGTTTCTGATTGCCGGTGGTTCGGAGGATTTGCTCACCGCGTTGCGCAATGTGCGGCGCGTCAGTGCGGCGACATTGGTGGTCAAACTCGGTCCGCAGGGCTGCACGGTGATTCACGGGGTGATTCCGGTGCGTCTTGAAGACGGCGCGATTTTCCCCGGCGTGCGTGTTGAAGTGCTTAACGTGTTGGGTGCTGGCGATGCGTTCATGTCGGGGTTCCTCGCCGGTTGGCTGGAGGACGCCAGCGATGAGCGCTGCTGCCAGCTCGCCAATGCCTGCGGCGGTCTGGTGGTGTCGCGGCATGCCTGTGCACCGGCAATGCCGACCCGCGCCGAACTCGATTATCTGTTCAACAGCACGGTACCGATTACCCGGCCGGATCAAGACGTCACCCTGCAGCGTTTGCATCAGGTCAGCGTGCCACGCAAACAGTGGAAGCAGCTGTTCATTTTTGCCTTCGATCATCGCGGGCAACTGGTGGAACTGGCGCACAAGGGCGGGCGCGATCTCGACGCGATCTGCCAGCTCAAACAACTGTTCATTCAGGCCGTGGAGCGCGTCGAAGCCGATTTGCGCGAGCAGGGCATCGAGGCCGACGTCGGGCTGCTGGCCGATCAGCGTTTCGGTCAGGACTCGCTGAACGCCGCCACCGGGCGTGGCTGGTGGGTGGCGCGCCCGGTGGAAGTGCAGGGTTCGCGGCCGCTGGCGTTCGAACATGGGCGCTCGGTGGGCAGCAATCTGATTGCCTGGCCACAGGAGCAGATCATCAAGTGTCTGGTGCAGTTTCACCCGGACGATGAACCGCTGCTGCGCCTGGAGCAGGAGGCGCAGATCAAGGGTTTGTATCAGGCGTCGCTGGTCAGCGGGCATGAGTTGCTGCTGGAGATTATTCCGCCGAAGGATCTGCCGTCGGCGCATCCGGAGGTTTTGTATCGCGCGCTGAAACGTCTCTACAACCTCGGGATTTATCCGGCGTGGTGGAAGATCGAGGCGCAAAGTGCCGAGGAATGGCAACAGCTCGATGAGTTGATTCAGGAGCGTGATCCGTACTGCCGTGGCGTGGTGTTGCTGGGGCTGAATGCGCCGACGGCGGAGTTGGCAACCGGGTTTCAGCAGGCGCGCCAGAGCCGGACCTGTCGCGGGTTCGCCGTGGGCCGGACGATTTTTCAGGAACCGAGCCGCGCGTGGATGGCCGGCGAGATCGACGATGAAACACTGATCAGGCAGGTGCAGGGCACGTTTGTCGAATTGATCGAGGCGTGGCGCTCATCGCGCAGCTAAGCATTCACCCCGAATCCTGTAGGAGTGAGCCTGCTCGCGATAGCTGCGTCAGGTAACCCTGAATTGAATGTGCCACCGCTATCGCGAGCAGGCTCACTTCTACAGGGGAGCGGTGGTGGTCTTAATGATTGATGTAAAAACAATAAAAGGTGCAGCCATGCCCGCTATCCGAATTGGCATCAACCCGATCTCCTGGAGCAACGACGACTTGCCGTCCCTCGGTGGCGAGACGCCGCTGAGCACCGCGCTGAGCGAAGGCAAGGAGATCGGCTACGAAGGTTTTGAGCTCAACGGCAAGTTTCCCAAGGATGCCAAAGGCGTCGCTGACGTGCTGCGGCCTTACGATCTGGCGTTGGTCTCCGGCTGGTATTCCAGTCGTCTGGCGCGGCGTTCGGTGGCCGAGGAAATCGACGCCATCGGCGGCCACGTCGAGCTGCTGGTGAAGAATGGCGCCAAGGTGCTGGTCTACGGCGAGGTCGCTGACTCGATTCAAGGCCAGCGCATTGCCTTGGTCGAACGCCCGCGTTTTCACACCGAACAAGCGTGGCAGGCCTACGCCGACAAGCTCACCGAGCTGGCGCGTTTCACCCTGTCGCAGGGTGTGCGTCTGGCGTATCACCACCACATGGGGGCCTATGTGGAATCGCCGTCGGACATCGACAAGTTGATGGCGCTGACCGGCAGCGAAGTCGGCCTGCTGTTCGACTCGGGGCACTGCTACATGGGCGGCGGCGAGCCGTTGCAGGTGCTGCGCAAACACATCGAACGCATCTGCCACGTGCATTTCAAGGACGTGCGCAAACCGGTGGTGCAACTCGCGCGCAATAACCTCTGGAGTTTCCCTGACTGCATCATCAACGGCACTTTCACCGTGCCGGGCGATGGCGATATCGATTTCGGCGCGTTGCTCGATGTGCTGCTGGCCGCCGATTACCACGGTTGGCTGGTGGTCGAGGCCGAGCAGGATCCCGCCGTGGCACCGAGTTATGTCTACGCGAAAAAAGGCTTCGACACCTTGCGTGCGCTGCTCGATGAGAGGAGCCGCTGATGAGCCTTCTGGTCAAGAGTAACGGCCGTGGCCGGACAGTGGTCGAGTTGGCCAAGGGTGAACTGGAATATGTCGGGTTCGCCGCGTATCGCTTGAGTCTCGGCGAAACCTTGCCGGTCGCTGCTGGCGATAAGGAGTTGTGTCTGGTGCTGCTCAGCGGCCGTATCAGCCTCAAGGGCGAAGCGCCGGGGCAGGGTGCGTTCGACTGGGACAACCTTGGCGATCGGCAATCGGTGTTTGAAGACAAATCTCCGTTTGCCGCGTATTTGCCGCCAGGCAGTCAGGCGCAGGTGACGGCACTCAGCGACGTGCAAATCGCCGTATGTGCCGCGCCCGGTTCGCCGGACAAGGGTTTCGGCCCACGGCTGATCAAGCCCGACAACATGAAGCGCAGTGTGCGTGGCAAAGGCGCGAACACCCGTTACGTCTGCGACATCCTGCCGGACACCGAGCCTGCGCATTCGCTGTTGGTGGTGGAGGTGCGCACGCCGTCCGGGCATTCCTCGAGCTACCCGCCGCACAAGCACGACACTGACGATCTGCCGCACCAGAGCTTTCTCGAAGAAACCTATTACCACCAGATCAATCCGCCGCAGGGCTTTGTGTTCCAGCGCGTGTACACCGACGACCGCAGCATCGATCAGGCCATGGCCGTGGAAAACAGCGACCTGGTCGTGGTGCCCAAGGGGTATCACCCGGTCAGCGTGCCGTATGGCTACGAGTCTTATTATCTGAACGTGATGGCCGGGCCGAAACGGGTCTGGCAGTTCCATAACGATCCTCAGCACAGTTGGCTGCTCGACCTCTGAATTCCAGCACTTGCACGGAGAACAACAACAATGAGCGACACCCCGGTTTTAGGCCATTACATCCACGGCCAGGTGCAGGACAGCGGCAGCGAACGCTTCAGCAATGTGTTCAACCCGGCCACCGGTGCGGTGCAGGCGCGGGTCGGGCTGGCCACTGAAAAAACCGTCGACGAGGCAGTGGCCTCGGCGCTGCAAGCGTTCCCGGCGTGGTCGGAGCAATCGTCGCTGCGCCGCTCGCGAGTAATGTTCAAGTTCAAGGAACTGCTCGACCGGCACCACAACGAACTGGCAGAAATCATCAGCCGCGAACACGGCAAGGTGCTGTCCGACGCAAAGGGTGAAGTGACCCGTGGTATCGAGATCGTCGAGTACGCCTGTGGCGCGCCGAACCTGCTGAAAACCGATTTCAGCGACAACATCGGCGGCGGCATCGACAACTGGAACCTGCGTCAGCCACTCGGTGTGTGCGCCGGGGTGACGCCGTTCAACTTCCCGGTGATGGTGCCGCTGTGGATGATCCCGCTGGCGCTGGTCACCGGTAATTGCTTCATCCTCAAACCGTCGGAGCGCGACCCGTCGGCAAGTCTGCTGATGGCGCGATTGCTCACGGAGGCCGGTTTGCCCGATGGCGTGTTCAACGTCGTGCAGGGCGACAAAGTTGCGGTGGACGCCTTGCTGCAACACCCGGATATCGAGGCGATCTCGTTTGTCGGTTCGACACCGATTGCCGAATACATCCACCAGCAAGCGACCGCGCGCGGCAAACGTGTGCAGGCGCTGGGTGGGGCGAAGAACCACATGATCGTCATGCCCGATGCCGATCTCGATCAAGCCGCAGACGCTTTGATCGGCGCGGCTTACGGCTCGGCGGGCGAGCGTTGCATGGCGATTTCGGTTGCCGTCGCGGTGGGCGATGTCGGCGATCAGTTGATCGCGAAACTGCTGCCACGCATCGATCAACTGAAAGTCGGCAACGGTATGCAGGGCGACAGCGACATGGGGCCGTTGGTGACGGCTGAGCATAAGGCCAAGGTCGAAGGTTTTATCGACGCAGGCGTGGCGCAAGGTGCGCAATTGATAGTCGATGGGCGCAACTTCAAGGTGCCGGGCGCGGAGGAGGGTTTCTTCGTCGGGGCGACGCTGTTCGATAACGTCACTACCGAGATGAGCATCTACCAGCAAGAGATTTTCGGCCCGGTGCTGGGCATTGTTCGCGTGCCCGATTTTGCCAGTGCCGTGGCGTTGATCAATGCCCATGAGTTCGGCAACGGCGTGTCCTGCTTTACCAGTGACGGCGGCATTGCCCGGGCATTTGCGCGCACGATCAAGGGCGGCATGGTCGGGATCAATGTGCCGATTCCGGTGCCGAGGGCGTGGCACTCGTTCGGCGGCTGGAAGCGCTCGCTGTTTGGCGATCATCACGCTTATGGCGAGGAAGGCATTCGTTTTTACAGCCGCTACAAAAGCGTGATGCAGCGCTGGCCCGACAGCATCGCCAAAGGCCCTGAATTCAGCATGCCCACCGCCAAATAACGTCTTTCTGCGGAGAACCACTGTCATGAGCAAACCCCTGCGTTTCGCCCTGAACCGTATGGTCGCCCCACGCCTGTCGCTGCCGGCATTCATTGAACTGGCGGTGACCCTGAAAGCCGACGCCATCGAGATTCGCAACGACCTCAAGGGTGTCGAAATCGAAGACGGCACTGCGCCGGAACAGGTGCGTGAAATGTGCGCGGCGAAAGGCATCAACGTGCTGTCGATCAATGCGCTGTATCCCTTTGATGTGTGGAACGACCAGCGTCGCGCGCAAGCCTTGAAGCTCGCCGCGTATGCCCGCGATTGCGGCGCGCAGGGCCTGGTCATGTGCCCACTGAATGATCGTGCCGACGCTCGCAGCCAGGCCGAACGCGCGGCGGGTTTGCGCACCGCGTTGTCTGAGCTGGCACCGATGCTGCGCGATCACGGCATCCTCGGTTTCATCGAACCGCTGGGTTTCGAAGAGTGCTCGCTGCGCCGTAAATACACGGCAGTGGAGGCGATCAAGGCTGTGGGCGGCCTGGATGTATTCCGCTTGGTGCATGACACCTTCCACCATCATTTGGCCAGGGAGCAGGAGTTCTTCCCCGAGCTGACCGGGCTGGTACATATCTCCGGCGTCGAAGAGGCCGACGCCCCGCTCAATAGCATTCGTGATGGTCATCGCGTGCTGGTGGGCGAGGGCGACATTCTGGGGAATGCCGCGCAGATCGAGCAACTGCTCGCCAGTGGCTACGACGGCTACCTGTCATTCGAGCCATTCGCCGACAGCGTGCATGGCCTGACGGATATCCGCCAAGCCATCGGCGCCAGCATGGCTCACCTGCAAAATTCCCTGACCTGACAAATCCCCCTGTAGGAGCAGCCTTCGGCAGCTCCTACAGGAGGGGAGGTGTACTTTTTGAAGGATCGGTTATGACCACAACAAGATTGACCATGGCTCAGGCCCTGGTGAAATTCCTCGATAACCAGTACATCGAGGTCGATGGCGTAGAAAGCAAATTCGTCGCCGGGATTTTCACTATTTTTGGTCACGGCAACGTGCTGGGCCTCGGCCAGGCACTGGAGCAGGACAGCGGTGACTTGATCGTCCATCAGGGCCGCAACGAGCAGGGCATGGCGCATGCCGCCATCGGTTTCGCCAAGCAGCACCTGCGTCGCAAGATCTACGCCTGTTCCTCTTCGGTCGGCCCCGGTGCGGCCAACATGATTACCGCTGCCGCCACGGCCACTGCCAACCGTATCCCCTTGCTGTTGTTGCCCGGCGATGTCTACGCCTGCCGACAACCCGATCCGGTGCTGCAACAGATCGAGCAGTTCCACGACTTGAGCATCAGCACCAACGATGCCTTCAAAGCCGTAAGCAAATATTGGGACCGCATCAACCGCCCCGAGCAGTTGATGACGGCGGCGATCCACGCCATGCGCGTGCTCACCGATCCTGCCGAAACCGGCGCGGTGACGCTGGCCTTGCCGCAAGACGTGCAAGCCGAAGCCTACGACTACCCGGATTATTTCCTGCAAAAACGCGTGCATCGCATCGAGCGTCGTCCGGCCACCGAAGCGATGCTCGGCGACGCGCTGGCGCTGTTCAAAGGCAAGCGCAAACCGTTGATCATCTGTGGCGGCGGAGTGCGTTACTCCGGGGCCAATACGGCGTTGCAGGCGTTTGCCGAACGCTTCGACATTCCATTTGCAGAAACCCAGGCCGGCAAGAGTGCGGTGGTCTCCAGCCATCCGCTGAACGTTGGCGGCATCGGTGAAACCGGCTGTCTGGCGGCGAATCTGCTGGCCAGAGAGGCCGATCTGATTATTGGTATCGGCACCCGTTACAGCGATTTCACCACGGCGTCGAAGTCGTTGTTTCAGCATCCGGAGGTGCAGTTTCTCAACCTCAATATCAGCCCCTGCGATGCGCTGAAACTCGACGGTGTGCAGTTGCTTGCCGACGCCAAAAACGGCATGCAGGCGTTGTCGCAAGCACTGGGTGAATACCGTTCGAGCTGGGGCGAGCAACCGCGTCAGGCCAAGGCGCAACTGGATGAGGAGGTCGAGCGGATTTATCAGGTCGACTACCAGGCCAAGGATTTCGTCCCGGAAATCAACGACCACATGGATCCGGCGGTCTTGCGTGAATTTATCGAGCTGACCGGGTCGTGCCTGACCCAAAGCCGCGTGCTCGGCGTACTCAATGAGACTCTGGCCGACGACGCCGTGATCGTTGCCGCCGCCGGCAGCCTGCCCGGCGATTTGCAGCGCAGTTGGCGCAGCAAGGGCGTCAACACCTATCACGTCGAATACGGCTATTCCTGCATGGGTTACGAAGTCAACGCCGCGCTGGGCGTGAAGCTCGCCGAACCTGAACGCGAGGTCTACGCACTGGTCGGTGACGGCTCCTACATGATGCTGCACTCGGAGCTGGCGACCTCGATTCAGGAGCGGCGCAAGATCAACGTCGTGCTGCTGGACAACATGACTTTCGGTTGCATCAACAACCTGCAAATGGAACACGGCATGGACAGCTTCGGCACCGAGTTCCGTTTCCGCAATCCCGAGACCGGCAAGCTCGACGGTGGTTTTGTGCCGGTGGATTTCGCCATGAGCGCGGCGGCTTACGGCTGCAAGACCTACAAGGTCAATAGCGTCGAAGAGCTGCAAGCGGCGCTGGCCGATGCGCGCTTGCAGACGGTGTCGACGCTGATCGATATCAAGGTGCTGCCGAAGACGATGATCCACAAATACCTGTCGTGGTGGCGGGTCGGTGTGGCGCAGGTGTCGACCAGTGCGCGCACCGATGCGGTGGCCAAGACCCTCAATGAACGACTGGCCAAGGCCCGTCAGTACTGATTGCCCCTGAATCCAGGAATAATTTCGCAGGAGAGTGTCCATGACTTTGAAGATTGGCGTTATCGGTACCGGGGCCATCGGCCAGGATCACATCCGTCGTTGCAGCCAGACTTTGCTCAACAGTCAGGTCGTCGCTGTCACCGACATCAATTTGCAGCAAGCGGCGAAAGTCGTTGCCGATCTGAAACTGACCGCCGAGGTCTATCCCGACGGCCATGCGCTGATCAGGGCGCCAGAGGTCGAGGCGATCCTCGTCACGTCCTGGGGGCCGAGTCACGAAGAGTTTGTGCTGGCAGCGATTGCCGCCGGCAAACCGGTGTTTTGCGAGAAGCCGCTGGCGGTGACTGCCGCCGGCTGCCGCAAGATCGTCGAAGCCGAGGTCGCCCACGGCAAGCGTCTGGTGCAGGTCGGTTTCATGCGGCCGTACGATGAAGGCTATCGCGCGCTCAAAGCGGTGATCGACAGCGGCCAGATCGGTGAACCACTGATGCTGCACTGCGCGCACCGTAACCCGAGCGTGGGCGAAAACTACAAGACCGACATGGCGATCACCGACACGTTGATCCACGAACTGGATGTGCTGCGCTGGTTGCTCGACGACGATTACGTGTCGGTGCAAGTGGTGTTCCCGCGCAAATCGAGTAAAGCACTGGCGCATTTGAAAGACCCGCAAATCGTCCTGCTGGAAACCGCCAAGGGCACGCGTATCGACGTCGAAGTTTTCGTTAATTGCCAGTACGGCTACGACATTCAGTGCGAGGTGGTGGGCGAAACCGGCATCGCCAGGCTGCCCGAGCCGCAACAGGTGCAAATGCGCAGCGGCGCGAAGCTGTCGAACGCAATTCTGATGGACTGGAAGGATCGCTTCATTGGCGCCTACGACGTTGAGTTGCAGGCCTTCATCGACAGCGTGCGCGCCGGGCAGGTCGGTGGCCCGTCGGCGTGGGATGGCTTCGCCGCAGCGGTCGCGGCGGATGCGTGCATCGAAGCGCAAAACAACGGGCAGATCGTCAAAGTCACCCTGCCAGAACGGCCACGTTTCTACGGATAACCCCAATCTAATCGTGGGAGCGGGCTTGCTCGCGAAAGCGGTGTGTCAGTCGGCATTAGTGTTGGATGTGCCATCGCATTCGCGAGCAAGCCCGCTCCCACAGGGATTGTGTGAAGGAGGAAGTAATGCGCATCGCACTGGATCCTTACATGTACCGCAATCTGTCCTTGGGCAAGATGGTCGACAAGGTCGCCGAGCTCGGTTACGAACACATCGAGCTGTCCCCCCGGGAAGATTTTCTGCCGTTCTACAAGGCGCCGCGTGTCGACAAGGCGCGCATCAAGGAGTTTCGCAAAGCCCTGAGCGACACCGGGGTCAAACTCTCTTCGTTATTACCGATGTACCACTGGGCTGCCGCCGACGAAGGCTTGCGCGTGGCCGCCGTGCGCAACTGGAAACGCGCGATTCAGATTGCCGTGGCGATGGATTGCGAGCTGGTCAACACGGAATTCACCGGTCAATCGGATAACCCGCTGGTGTGCGAAAACCAGTTCATGCGTTCAATGGACGAGTTGATCCCCGAGTTCGAACGCGAGGGCATCAAACTGGATATCCAGGCGCATCCGTATGACTTCTGTGAGCGTAACAACGAGTCGGTGGACATCATTCGCGGGCTGGACTGCGACTGGATCAACTACCTCTATGCCGCGCCACACACGTTTTTCTATGACGACGGCGTCGGTGACATTGCCTCGATGCTCAAGTACGCGGGTTCGAAACTCAGCCACCTGATCATCGCCGACACCTACAACCACAAGGCCTCGTCGGGATTGCGCTACATCGTCAATCCGCCGGGCGTCACCGCCACCGTGCACCAGCATCTGGACATCGGTCAGGGCGAAGTCGACTGGGCAGCTTTTTTCGGCACGTTGCGCGAGATCAAGTTCGACGGCATCGCCACAGTCTCGGTGTTCGCCTGGGAAGACCGGCCGGACGAATCCAACCGGATGATGCTGGAGCGGGTTAAAAGCGAACTTTGCCGCTGAGGCCGCACCTATCCCGGTGTAGGAGCTGCCGAAGGCTGCGATCTTTTGACGTTGATTTTTAAGAATCAAAAGCAAGATCAACAGATCGCAGCCTTCGGCAGCTCCTACACAGGGTTCGTTTCGATCCATAACAATAAGAAGGAGTCGAATCATGCGTATCGGACTTGTCGGTTACGGCCATGGCGGTCGCTTTTTTCATGCACCGCTGCTCAGCAGTCTGCCCGGTGCGACCTTTGTCGGTGTGGTCACGCGCTCTGCCGAACGCCAGCAGTTGCTCGCCACTGAGTATCCCGGCGTGCCAGCCTTCGACAGCATTGGCCAACTGGTCGAGGCGGGCGTGGATGTGCTGGTGATTTCCACGCCGCTCAAGGGCCGGCCGGCGCTGGTACTCGATGGCCTTGAGCACGGGGTGATGGTAGTCAGCGACAAACCTTTCGCCGCCGATGCGCAACAGGCGCAGACCTTGATCACCATGGCCGAGCGCCAGGGTGTGCGGCTCAGCGTTTATCAGAACCGTCGCTGGGATTCCGATTTCCTTACGGTGCGCAAACTCATCGAATCCGGTGCGTTGGGGCAGGTCACCCGCTTCGAGTCGCGGGTCGAACGCTACTCGCCGCCATCGGTGAACAACGGCAGCGGCGGAGGTTTTCTGCGCGATCTCGGCAGTCACCTGGTGGATCAGGCGCTGCTGCTGTTCGGCCCGGTCAGCCGGGTGTACGGCGAGCTGGATCACCTGGAAAAAGAGCAGGCCTACGACAGCGGTTTCTTCGTCTCGCTGACCCACGCCAGCGGGGTGATCTCGCACTTGGGCGGCAGTTGCCTGCAAAACAGCCCCGGCCCGCGCTTTCGCGTCACCGGCACGCAGGGTTGCTACAGCGTCGATGGCCTCGACGGTCAGGAGGCTCAGGCGTTGGCCGGGCTTTCGCCGAGATCGGCGGGCGAACGCTGGGGTGTCGAGGAGCATCGCCGGTGGGGCTGGTTCGAACAGGGCGAGATTCGCGAGCGAGTGCCATCGGAGCGCGGCTGCTGGAATCAGTTCTATCTGCAGCTACAAACCGCGTTACACAGCGGCGGCCCATTGCCCGTGGAGGCGCGTGATGCACTGGCAACCACCCGTGTTCTGGACGCGGCACGGCTGAGTGCCGAGCGTGGCCAAGTGGTCGATTTGCAGGCGTTCGGAGCGCCTGGAGCAAATTTAGAATAAAATTCTAAAATGAGTTGAATTGGAATTAAATTTCCAATAATGTCGTTTCCAGGTTGCCGACTATCAACGTCCAGCCTCGCTCAAGCCAGGCTTGAACGAGGGCAGGGCGAACCAAAAACAAGAAACAAAAGCCAGGTACCGTCGATGAAAACCTTTAACGCTGCTTCGCCTGTTTCACGCCTCGCGCTCCACCTCTTTCGCGATCTGCCTCGCGCCTCGTTGCATTTCTTCGTTCGCCTGCTCTGCGTCGAGCGCAACGGCGCCCTGGTCTGCTGCATCCCCGGCGCCCCGATCGTCCGTTTGCCCGTTCACTGAAATCGTCCCGCCTCATCCATAAAACCAACAAGAATGTGGAGAAAGACCTTTCATGAAGACCCCGATCCGTTTCACCGCACTGGCCCTGTCCCTGATGTTCGCCAGCGGCGTGGCATTGGCCGACATGCGCATCGGCGTAAGCATGTCGCAGTTCGATGACACCTGGCTGACGTACCTGCGCGAATCCATGGACAGCAAGGCCAAGTCCTACCCCGATGGCGTCAAGCTGCAATTCGAAGACGCGCGCAGCGACGTGGTTAAGCAGTTGAGCCAGGTCGAAAGCTTCATCAGTCAGAAAGTCGATGCCATTGTCGTCAATCCGGTGGATACCGCAGCGACCCGCAAAATCACCGAAGCCGCCGTGAAGGCAGGCATCCCGCTGGTCTACGTCAACCGCCGTCCCGATGATCTGAAGCTGCCCAAGGGCGTGGTCACGGTTGCCTCCAACGATCTTGAAGCCGGCGAAATGCAGATGCAGTACCTCGCCGACAAAATGGGCGGCAAGGGCGAAATCGTCATCCTGCTGGGTGACCTCGCCAACAACTCCACGACCAACCGCACCAAGGGCGTGAAAGAGGTCCTGGCGAAATATCCGCAGATCAAGGTTGAGCAGGAACAGACCGGTATCTGGCTGCGCGATAAAGGCATGACGCTGGTCAATGACTGGCTGACCCAGGGCCGCAAGTTCGACGCGGTGGTCTCCAACAACGACGAAATGGCCATTGGCGCCGCCATGGCCCTGCAACAGGCCGGGGTGGACAAGGGCAGCGTGCTGATCGCCGGTGTCGACGGTACGCCCGACGGTTTGAACGCCATCAAGAAAGGCAGCATGGCCGTTTCGGTGTTCCAGGACGCCAAAGGCCAGGCTGACGGTTCCATCGACACTGCCGTGAAAATGGCGAAAAACGAAGCGGTGGAGCAGAACGTCTGGGTGCCGTATCGCCTGATCACTCCGGAAAACGTCGACACCTTCAAATAGTCCGTCGGTTCAATAACAACAATAAACACGCAAGGTGGCTGCGGCGACCTTGCTGATGGAGTACCTGATCATGTTCGCTTCAGCGATTGCTTCGAGCACCCTCCCGTTGGCGGGCATCCCGCCAGCAACAACTCTCGTCGATGAGCCGTACCTGCTGGAAATCAGCGACATCAGCAAGGGTTTTCCCGGTGTGGTGGCCTTGTCCAATGTGCAACTTCGCGTGCGTCCTGGGTCGGTGCTGGCGCTGATGGGCGAGAACGGCGCAGGCAAATCGACGCTGATGAAAATCATCGCCGGCATCTACCAACCCGACGCCGGCGAACTGCGTCTGCGCGGCAAACCGGTGGTGTTCGAAACACCGCTGGCGGCGCTGCAGGCGGGGATCGCGATGATCCACCAGGAACTCAACCTGATGCCGCACATGAGCATCGCCGAGAACATCTGGATCGGTCGCGAGCAGCTCAATGGCCTGCACATGATCGATCATCGCGAGATGCATCGCTGCACCGCGCAATTGCTCGAGCGCCTGCGCATCAACCTCGATCCGGAAGAGCAGGTCGGCAACCTGAGCATCGCCGAGCGACAAATGGTCGAGATCGCCAAGGCGGTGTCCTACGACTCCGACATCCTGATCATGGATGAGCCGACCTCGGCCATCACCGACAAGGAAGTCGCGCACCTGTTTTCGATCATTGCCGACCTCAAGCGGCAGGGCAAAGGCATCATCTACATCACTCACAAAATGAACGAAGTGTTCGCTATCGCCGATGAAGTGGCGGTGTTTCGCGATGGCCAATACATCGGCCTGCAACGCGCTGACAGCATGGATGGCGATAGTCTGATTTCAATGATGGTTGGCCGTGAGCTGAGCCAGTTGTTCCCGGTGCGCGAGAAGCCGATCGGCGACCTGTTGCTGTCGGTGCGCGAGCTCAAGCTCGACGGAGTTTTCCAAGGTGTCTCGTTTGATCTGCATGCCGGCGAAATCCTTGGCATTGCCGGACTGATGGGCTCCGGGCGCACCAACGTGGCTGAAGCGGTGTTCGGGATTACCCCAAGCGACGGCGGCGAGATTCGCCTCGATGGCGAGGTGGTGCGCATCACCGATCCGCACATGGCAATCGAGAAGGGCTTCGCGCTGTTGACCGAGGATCGCAAGCTCAGCGGTTTGTTTCCGTGCCTTTCGGTCCTGGAAAACATGGAAATGGCGGTGCTGCCACATTACGCCGGCCACGGTTTTATCCAACAGAAAGCCCTGCGCGCGCTGTGCGAAGACATGTGCAAGAAGCTGCGGGTGAAGACCCCGTCACTGGAGCAATGCATCGATACCTTGTCCGGGGGCAATCAGCAGAAAGCCTTGCTCGCGCGCTGGCTGATGACCAATCCGCGCATCCTGATTCTCGATGAGCCGACCCGAGGCATCGATGTCGGCGCGAAGGCCGAAATCTACCGACTGATCTCGCTGCTGGCCAGCGAAGGCATGGCGGTGATCATGATTTCCTCGGAGTTGCCCGAAGTACTCGGCATGAGCGACCGCGTGATGGTCATGCACGAAGGCGATCTGATGGGCACCCTCGACCGCAGCGAAGCGACTCAGGAACGGGTGATGCAGTTGGCTTCGGGCATGGCGCTGCATCACTGACAGCCGTTGTGACCTGATGGCGGATTTTTATTTTGAAGGTGGATGGTTATGAACGCGATACTGGAAAACAAGCCAGCGACGGTGCCGACCAAGAGTCGTCGGCGCTTTCCGACTGAACTGAGCATTTTTTTGGTGCTGATCGGCATCGGTCTGGTTTTTGAGGTGTTCGGCTGGATCGTCCGCGACCAGAGTTTCCTGATGAACTCGCAGCGCCTGGTGCTGATGATCCTGCAGGTGTCGATCATTGGCTTGCTGGCCATTGGCGTGACGCAGGTGATCATCACCACGGGCATCGACTTGTCCTCGGGTTCAGTGTTGGCGCTGTCAGCCATGATCGCCGCCAGCCTGGCGCAGACCTCGGACTTCGCCCGGGCGGTGTTTCCGTCGCTGACGGACTTGCCGGTGTGGATTCCAGTGATCGCCGGGCTCGGTGTCGGCTTGCTGGCGGGCGCGATCAACGGCAGCATCATTGCCATCACCGGCATCCCGCCGTTCATTGCGACCCTCGGCATGATGGTCTCGGCTCGCGGGCTGGCGCGGTATTACACTGAAGGTCAGCCGGTGAGCATGTTGTCCGACTCCTACACAGCGATTGGTCATGGCGCGATGCCGGTGATCATCTTTCTGGTGGTGGCGGTGATCTTCCACATCGCCCTGCGTTACACCAAGTACGGCAAATACACTTACGCCATCGGCGGCAACATGCAGGCGGCGCGGACTTCGGGGATCAACGTCAAGCGCCATCTGGTGATCGTCTACAGTATTGCCGGGTTGCTCGCAGGCCTGGCTGGCGTGGTTGCCTCGGCGCGTGCCGCCACCGGGCAGGCGGGAATGGGCATGTCGTATGAACTGGATGCGATTGCCGCAGCGGTCATCGGCGGCACCAGTCTGGCGGGGGGCGTAGGGCGCATTACCGGCACCGTGATCGGGGCATTGATCCTCGGGGTCATGGCCAGTGGCTTTACCTTTGTCGGGGTGGATGCGTATATTCAGGACATTATCAAAGGATTGATTATTGTTGTGGCCGTGGTCATCGACCAGTACCGCAACAAGCGCAAACTCCAGCGCTGATACCGAAGCAAACCGCAAAATGCGCCACGCCTGCCCGCGTGGCGCAGCCGTTTGTCTTCTATATACAGCCGCTTGACTGAATTTCTTGCTATAAACGCACTCCGATGACCGCTGTGAAGCTTGTGTCAGAGCAGTTTCCGGGCGTTGTCGGACAAATTCCCAGTATTTACAGTTGCTGAGGCCTCAAGTCGGCCTTAGACTGCCGCCCCTCGTAAATTGAGTGCCGGGTGGCATTTGCAATAAACGATGCCTTTTCGATGACCGCACGCGGATCGCCGAAACGCTCCCTAATTCGCCTTAATGCACGTTTTTTTATAGAGATATCAATGACAAAGGACAAGTTGCTGGCCATGCCGGCAGATGACTACATGAATTCCGAGCAACACGCTTTCTTCACTGAGCTGTTGCAGAACATGAAAGTCGAAACCCACGAGCGCATTGAGCAAAACCGTATCGCCATCGAGAGCCTGGACACTCCGGCCGACCCGGCGGACGCGGCTTCGGTCGAAGAAGAGCGCACCTGGCTGGTCAACGCGATCGATCGCGACCAGCGCATGCTGCCGCAACTGGAACAAGCCCTTGAGCGCATCAAGGAAGACAGCTTTGGCTGGTGCGACGACAGCGGCGAGGCCATTGGCCTGAAGCGTCTGCTGATCAGCCCGACCACCAAATACTGCATCGAAGCTCAAGAGCGTCACGAGCAGATCGACAAGCACCAGCGTCAGGCCTGATTCTGTGAGGTGCCCCTTTAATCAGGGGCGCCTGGAAAAGATCGCAGCCTTCGGCAGCCCCTACAGAGGGTTGTCGGGGCTGCGATCTTTGCTTTTTTTCGCCTGCGATATTCCACGCGGTTCATTGACCTGCCACAGCCCCACGACTAACGGACCATGGATAATGGCGTTGTAGTGGCGTTTAATGCAGTCACAACAATGAGAACAAGCGTGGGGTGTTGATATGACGAGAGATGGATCTCTGGTTGCGGCTTTGCCTGCACCAGTGTTTTTACCGAAAAACCGCTGGCTCGCACCGACGTTGCAAAGCATCGCCCTGATGCTGTTGCTCGCCGGCATGACACTGGGTGAGTGGTCGCTTTACCTAGGCATGCCGTTGGCAATGCTGGTCATCTGGCTGCCGCGCCTGCGTTCCCATACTGTCACCGATGCCGCGCCTGTCGACACTGGCAACGCCATGTCCGAATTGACCCGTGACCTTTCCTATACCACCAGCCATAACGCGTTGTCGGCGGCCGGTGTGGCGTTTTCGGTCAAGGAACTGGCGAGCAAACTCGAATCGCAACTCGATGCGGCGGCACGGATCGTCAGCAACGCCGAGGTGATGATTGCCACTGAGCAGGCCACGTCGCAGCTCAGCCGAGAAGCGCTGGAGGCCGCCAGCGAAGCGCATCACAGCAGTGCGGCGGGGCGTACCGAACTGGCCGATTCGATCCTGCGGATGCATCAACTCAGTCAGCGCGCCAACGCCAGCCGTGAGCTGATCGAAGCCTTGAGCGTACGTAGCGATGACATTCAACGCGTGACGCTGGTGATTCAGTCGATTGCCAGCCAGACCAATCTGTTGGCGCTGAACGCGGCGATCGAAGCGGCGCGGGCCGGCGAGCATGGCCGTGGTTTCGCTGTGGTGGCGGACGAGGTGCGTGGTCTGGCGGCGCGCACGGCATCGGCGACGGGCGAGGTCGGCGAGATGGTGGCCGACATTCAGCAGCGTACGGCGCAAGTGGTCGAGCAGATTCGCCAACTGTCGAGCGATTTGCACACCGGCGTCGAGCAGGTCGAGCACACCGGCCAGCACCTGGACAACATCGCCCGACTGGCGGCCGGCGTGGAAAGCCAGGTCGGCGAAATCGCCCGAGGTGCACAAACCAACCGTGAACAGCTCGACAGCTTGTTCAAGGCCGTGGAGCAGATGCGCAGCGATCTGGCGATCAGCGATCAACAGACCCGGCGCCTCGCTGACGCAGCGGTGCAGATGGAAGGACAGGCGGAGACCATCAGCGAGCGCCTCGCCGAGGTCGGTCTCGATGACTATCACCAGCGTATCTACGACCTCGCGCGTGAAGGCGCGAACCAGATTGCGGCGCGCTTCGAAGCGGATGTCGAGCAGGGACGGGTCAGCCTGGAGGATCTGTTCGATCGTCAGTACCAGCCGATTGCGAATACCCAGCCAGCGAAGTATCAAACCCGTTTTGACCGCTATACCGACCAGGTGCTGCCGGCGATTCAGGAACCGTTGCTACCGCGCCATGAGGGCCTAGTGTTCGCGATCGCCTGCACGCAGCAGGGTTATGTACCGACGCACAATCAACTGTTCAGTCAGCCATTGACCGGTGATGCGCAGGTCGACGCAGTCAACAATCGCACCAAACGCAAGTTTGCCGACCGCACCGGCATTCGCTGCGGCAGTCATCAACAACCAGTGCTGTTGCAGACCTATACCCGCGATACCGGCGAGCTGATGCACGACCTGTCGGTACCAATCCTGGTCAAGGGGCGCCACTGGGGCGGATTGCGCTTGGGCTACAAACCGGAAAATCCGCGCTGATCGATTGTTACTGAAGGTGCAATGAATCTGTGCACGAGGGTTGCTGTTTTCTTTCGACTGAAAGCATTAATCTGCCTAGATAGTTAGGTAGCTAATGAATTCAGGAGGTCAGCATGCAATCAAGAGTCGATGTCGCGGTGATGATCGGCAGTGGCGTGCCCGCCGGTCTGCGCGCATTGGGTCAAAGTGTCTGTTGGGTCGTGCTGCTTGATGGCGAGCGGTGCGGAACCGCATTCGCCAGTCGCGACGAAGCCGAGGAGTGCAAGGCTGCCTGGCTCGCGCAACTGCAAGCCGAGCCGGGCGACAGCCTGCACTGATCCGGTTTACTTGCCGCGGTGCAGACGCACGTTCAGTTCATCGACCATCACGGCTTCCTCGCCGTCGGCGCGCAGCCACTCCTTGAGCAATTGCGCCTGTTGCGGCGTCCAGAAGTCGGCATCGATCAGTTTGGTCTCGGCAGCCAGCGGATGTGCTTCGATGAAGTCGTCGATTGCGCTGTCTTCCGAAGGCAGTCCCAGTTGATCAAACAGGGTTTTCAAGCCGTATGCAGGCAGTTCCATCGTGTGCTCCTTATTGAGCGCCCTATGGCGCAGATGATCACTCTCTTTATCTGAGGCAGTCGCTGGCGCGGAGTTCGATTTGTGATTCAAGCGAGCGAGCGAGGGCGCAGGCTTCGTTATGATCCTCGCGGAAACCTCTTACAAGTCCTGTCGATTTTTCCCTGATGTGAAAGAAGGCGTTGCCGGCAGGGATTACCTGAAAGCGTGGGGTATGGGCGTATTGCCCGACGCTGGACAGTTCGGCCATCCCGTTCACGTGCAGGACGAGGGGAGACTTTACGCGGGCGTCAGCGGGCAGGGCGAAGTGAGTCAGAGTGCACATATGAAGTCCTTTTCATGAGGCGGCCGGTATTTACAGGCCGTTTCGGGTAGTCGTAATGAGCATCGCTGCTCTAGAATCGCCAGTACCTGTTGACGACAGCGCTTATCTAAAGCAATTTTTCACGAGCGATATGTCGGAAAAGAGCTTTTTTTCGTGAGAATTTTCCCTAAAGTTCGTAGTCAGCATTCTCTGTGCACAAGTAAGGAATTTTCCTTCGAGTTTTGGCGACATCGAGGCAAGTTTCGCGGGTGACATTCCAGTAGTCTTGCGAACCTCGCGATGATTGAGCAGTCTGCTCGGTTCGAGCTTTTCATTTGAGTCACCGGCAGTTCCATCGGCCTGGCCGTTTTTTTGCCGTGCGCGTTTTCCCGCGTACGGTTTTTTCAGATGTGGGGATGTTTCTTTGGCAGTCAGTAACCTCGATATGCATGCTTTGTTCGTGCTGGGTGATTTGCGTGCAAAGCTGGTCAAGCAGTTTCAATCGCGTTTTGTTTACATCACCGAGCAAAACGCCGAAGGCATTTACGTTGCCGAAATCGATACCGAAAGCGCTTTGGTCGTAGATGACAAGCCCGGGCTCAAGCTCAAGGTCGGCGATCATTTCAGTGCCTCGGTCCTGCCCAGCCGTGAAGGCGGCAAGATGGATATCCGATTTCGCGAAATCAAACTGACGGTCTATGGCCTGGGCGACTACGCTTTTGTCTCGACGGCCGATGGTCAGGCGATTCTGTTCAAGGAAGGGCACAGTGTCGTAACGGTGTTCGCCGCCAATGAACAACTGCAGGAAGGCCTGACCAAAACGCTGAAAGCCGTCACCGCCAAAGCCGCCAAGTGGCGCAAGGGCGAACTGGTGACCTTCAAGGCCAGCGAGTGAGCGCAGCATTGAGCCGCGCCGATTTCCATTCGCAAAACCTCGATACCGCGCGTGCGCAAGCCCGGCGCCTGTTCGCGGCGAAGGCCGAAATGCAAGGCGCGTGGCTGAGTTGGGTCGCCTCGCAGATCTACACGTTGCGTCCCGCGGCATACGCCAGCATGGTCAGACGCGAGCTACAAAGCTTGCAGGAAAAATCTGAAACATAACCTCGTCACGCGCAGGCACCTGAAAAAGCAGGAACCTCGGCTACAGTCAGTTGACTGAGTATTCAGAGGCTTGCGGTCTTCTGTCAGGCCATCCTGCCATTGCTGTGAACAGCACGAGGTGCAATGCATGAACGGATTTCGACGGTTAATGGCCGCCAGCGTGGTCACACTCGGATTGCTGACGTCAGCGCAATCGGTGATGGCGGCACAAGCGCCGATTCATTTTGCCGACCTGAACTGGGAAAGCGGCAGCCTGATCACCGATGTCCTGCGGATCATCGTCGAGAAGGGCTACGGGCTGCCGACCGACACGCTGCCGGGCACTACCATCACTCTGGAAACCGCCCTGGCGAACAATGACATTCAGGTCATCGGCGAGGAATGGGCAGGGCGCAGTCCGGTGTGGGTCAAGGCCGAGGCTGAAGGCAAAGTGGTCAGCCTGGGCGATACGGTCAAGGGCGCCACCGAGGGCTGGTGGGTGCCGGAATACGTGATCAAGGGCGATCCCGCCAAGGGCATCAAGCCGCTGGCACCGGACCTGCGCAGCGTCAGTGACCTGAAAAAATACAAGGATGTGTTCAAGGATCCCGAAAATCCGAGCAAGGGGCGTTTCCTCAACAGCCCGATCGGCTGGACGTCGGAAGTGGTCAACAAGCAGAAGCTGACAGCTTACGGCTTGCAGGATGACTTCACCAATTTCCGTAGCGGTTCGGGGGCTGCGCTGGATGCCGAGATCAGCTCTTCGATCCGTCGTGGTAAACCGGTGCTGTTCTACTACTGGTCGCCGACGCCATTGCTCGGCAAATTCAAACTGGTGCAACTGCAAGAGCCGCCGTTCGATGCCGAGGCGTGGAAAACCCTGACCGACGCCGATAATCCCAATCCGAAACCGACCCGGTCGCTGGCGTCCAAGCTGTCGATTGGCGTGTCAACGCCGTTTCAGAAGCAATATCCGCAGATTGCCGAGTTCTTCAGCAAGGTGGATTTTCCGATCGAACCGTTGAACAAGGCGTTGGCGGACATGAGCGAGAAGCACTCGGCGCCACGGGAGGCGGCAGTGGCATTTATGAAGGCCCACCCGGACGTGTGGCAGGCCTGGTTGCCGAAGGATGTGGCGGAGAAGGTTTCGGCTGATTTGAAGTAAAGGGTTGAGGCTGATGGCCTCATCGCGAGCAGGCTCACTCCTACATTTGGAATGCATTCCCCTGTAGGAGTGAGCCTGCTCGCGATGCTTTTAAAACTTCATCTGCACCGCCAGTTCGAAGGTGCGCGGTGTGCCCAGGTAATACGCCGGCGAAACATGCGCAAACTCGGCATACACCTCATTGGTCAGATTGCGCACCCGCCCGGTCACGGTGGTGTGTGCGTCGACCTTGTAGCTGAGGAAACTGCCGAACAACGTGTAGGACGGCACCGTCATGGTGTTGGCAGTGTCAGCAAACACCGATGCCACATACCGCGCATCCACCCCACCTTGCCATTGCGGCGAAAAATCATAAGTCAGCCACAGATTGCCGACTCGATCCGGTACGTTGGTCGGCGTATTGCCCTTGCGTGACACCACCACGCCGGCAGCATTTTTCTCGGTGAAGTCGTCGTACTGCGCATCGACCCAAGCGAAGTTGCCTTCGGCCAATAGCTTGTCGGTGATCCGCAGCGAACTGGCGATCTCTAAGCCTTTCGATGTCTGCTGGCCGACCGGAATGCTGCTGGTCGGGTCCAGCGGATCAGTCACGGCGAAGTCCTTGCGCTCAATGGTGTACGCCGCCACGGTCGCCGAGCCGCGGCCATTCAGATAATCGAATTTGCTACCAATCTCCCATTGTTTGCCGGTCGAAACGTCGAAGTCCTGCGTGCCATTCGGTTGCTCGGCGGCGGTGCTGTATTGCACGTAGACGTTGGCCGACGGAATGAACTGGTAGGTCAGGCCGGCGCGGCCGGTGACTGGCTCCCAACTGCGCTTGAGGTGCTTGGGGTTGGCGGCGGTCACGGTGCGATGGTTGGTCACGTCGAGGTCAATGTCGTCATAGCGCAGACCGGTGAGCAGCGACAGTTTGTCGGTCAACGCCAAACGGTTTTCCACGAACAATGCCTTGGTGGTGACCTCGTTGGTTTTGTCGCTGATCAATTTGGGGTTGGTGCCTGGAATGTCGTAGAAATGCCCCGGGCGATAATTGTTTGGGTCTACCGTGCTGGCACCTTTGACGTTCAGCGGCGAGTTGGTGGTCTGGTTGACCTTGTATTCGAAGCCACCCGACCACGTCGTATCGAGACCGAACATCGTGTTGTCGTGGCGCAGTTCGAACTGGTTGCCGTTCTGTTCGCCCTGATGCCGCACCTGATACGCGGTTGAGCGGTTCACCGCGCTGTTGTCGGCGTTGTACTGATAGGTCTCGAGGTTGCGGTAGTCGCGCTGGCTGTCGAGGTGATAAAGCGTGTTGCGCAAGGTGGTGCTGTCGTTGATCCGGTAGTCGATGATCGAGCGTACCCAGATCGTCCGTTGTTCGTAACGACCGTCCTCGACGTTGTAATTGTTGAAGCGATTGTGTTTATCGATCTTCAGCTCACCTGCCTTGGGGTTGAGCACGGGTGTACCCCAATACGGGCTGTCCTCGTGTTCGTCCTGATACTCCAGCGCCAGGGTGTGCGACAAGTCCGGCGTGAGATCGCTGAGCAGCGAGAACGCCACGCTCCAGGCATCGCGTTCCTGACGGTCGATGTAACCGTTGCTGGTGTTGTGACTGACGTCGAGGCGCGCGTAGTGCTGCACATCGGCGCCCGGCTCGGTCAGGGCATGGTTGAGGCCAAACGCGGTTTCGGTGGTGTCGTAGGTGCCGTAGCTGACCCGGCCTTCAATTGCCTGCTCGTCGCGGGTGGCGAGTTTGGTTACGTAGTTCAGCGAACCGCCGACGGAGCCTGCGCCATTGATCAGCGATGACGGGCCGCCGACCAATTCCACACGGTCGTAGATCCACGAATCAACAGGACGTGCGAGGCCGCCTGAGACGTTGATGCCGTTGAACATCTGGGTGATCTGGCTGCTGGTGAAGCCGCGATAGGAAACGAAACCGCCAAAACCCGGCGGCGCACTGGCGTTGACCCCGGGCAGGGTATTGGCGGCGTCCTGGAAGTTTTGCGCGCCATGGCGTTCGATGTCGTTGCGGTCGGCGATGGCGACCGAGGCCGGTGTGTCGCGCACGCTCAGACCAAGCCGCGAGGCCATGCCGCTGGACTGGGCGAGGCTCAGACCGGGTTCTGTGCCGGACTCGCCGTTGATGGTGATGGGGGCCAGATCGACGGAGGCTTGTGCCCAGGCGTTGACGGACAGGCAGCCGCACAGGCTCGCCAGCAAAGTGAGTTGTTTCATCATTGAATCCTGAATGCTTGTCTAGGAGTCAGCGCACAGGCAAACGCCGCGCGTTGGCGCAGTGGGCTGACAAATCAAAAACGCAGAAACACTCAGGCGAGCGGCGGGGCGCGAGGGTTGGCTGTAGGCCAGGTGAAGCGGGCAGGCAGGGCGGCGCTGACAATCGTCGCCAGCGGTGGGCTGTGTTGCTCCGGCAGGATGGCCAAGGTCAGGCTGGAGTTGAATGCCGGCCCCATGCCGCCGCCAACGGAGCACAGTGGACAGCCAAACGCCTTGGACAGCGTCGGCAGTTGCTCTTCGGTGGGATTGCTGGCGAGCGGGGCCTGCGTGGCCGGGTCGACCGTACAGAACTGACCGCCGATACCGTTCAGCTGCAAACCGACCATTTGTCCGTGACCGATGCTACAGGCGAACACGTTGAACAGGACGCAGCAATAGAGCATCCAGGCCAGCAATGAGCGATCGGAACGGGAGAATTTCATGGGGCGGCACTTTACCGTACCGCTGATCGGTCGTGCACTTGAAAAAAATGCGGCTAGGATGATTTGTTCAAATCCCTTTCAAGGATTTCAACCATGACCTTTGTGTTGGCTCAATGGCTGGTGACGGTTTTTACAGTGATCAGCCTGATGCATGTGTATTGGGCGCTGGGCGGGCAATGGGCGGCGGCGGTGGTGGTGCCGCAGGTGCCGGTGCGCGGATTTGTCGCAACGGTGCGGCCGGCCTTCAAACCTTCGGGCTGGCTCACGCTGATCGTGGCGGCGGCGTTATTGGTGATTGCTGTGCTGGTGTGCATGCGGGTGGGCTGGGGAGTGCCGGCTGTGACGCACAAGGCGCTGCAATGGGTGATCAGTGCGATTGCATTGTTGTTGTTTGCCCGGGCGATCGGTGATTCGAATCTGGTCGGGTTCTTCAAGGAAGTGAAGGATTCACGGTTTGCGCGACTGGATACGTGGGTGTATTCGCCGTTGTGTGCGGTGTTGGGGGCGGGGTTGTTGGCGGTGGCTTGGGTTTGATATTTGAGGTGATCTGGAGATTGCTATCGCGAGCAGGCTCACTCCTACAGGGGAACGCATTCCAAATGTAGGAGTGAGCCTGCTCGCGATGGCGTCATTACAGACAATACAAAACTTCAGCTACCACTCTCGGTGCGTCGGCTACTGACCTCGGCCGGCACATCATCCCCGGCCATGCGCTTGCGGAACAACGCCGCCCGCGCCAGCAGCAGCGTAGTCACCGGCACGGTGATCGCCAGTAAAATCGGAATCAGCCAGGCGTGTATGACCGGCCCGGATTTCAGCGCCGAAAAACAGATAATCGACGCCAGCGCCACACACCACGCACCCAGTGTTGAAGCCAGTGCCGGCGGGTGCATGCGCTGGAAATAATCCTTCATGCGCAATAACCCGATCGCACCGAACAGCGCAAAAACGCCACTGAGCACCAGCAGGATCGCCACCGGGATTTCAATCCACAAAGACAATTCAGCATTCATTCGATCACCTCGCCACGCAGCAGGAATTTCGCCAAGGCAAACGAGCCAACGAAGCCGAACAGCGCGATCAGCAGCGCCGCCTCGAAGTAAGTGTCACTGGAATAACGGATGCCCAGCGTCAGCATCATCAGCATCGCAACGATGTACAAGTAGTCCAGCGCCAGTACCCGATCCTGCGCCGAGGGCCCTTTGAACAGACGAACCAGCGTCAACACCATCGCCAGCGAAAACAGGAACAGCGTCAGCAGAATCGCGTTCGACAATAATGGGCTCATTCGAAAATCTCCATGAGCGGCCGCTCGTAGGTGCTCTTGAAGTGCTCGATGAACTGCGCTTCGTCATCCAGATCCCAAACATGCAGCAACAGCACGCTGCGATCCAGCGCCAGTTCCGACCAGACCGTGCCGGGCACCACCGTGCAGATCATCGCCAACGTCGCCAGACCGTGAGCATCGCGCAGGTCCAACGGCACTTTGACAAAGCCTGAGCGCGGAGGGCGGCGGCCGGCATTAAGCACGCCCCACGCGACGATCAGGTTGGACAGCACCACGTCACGACCTACGATCACGAGCAGGCGCAGAATCGTCCCCGGTTGGCGAATACGCGCTTGTTTCGGGCGCAGCTTGCGCATCATCAGGGGGGCAGCAAATCCCAGTATTGCGCCGAGCAGCAGATTTCCCGGGCTGATCGACAGGTTTAGCGTCAGCCACAAGGCACAAAGTGCCAACGACAATAACGGTGCAGGAAACACGCGCCTCATGGCTGCACCTCCAGCATCGCGGCTTTCGCTTCCGGACTCGGTACGGCACGGGTGCCGAGCACCGCCATCACGTACTGTTGCGGGTTGTGCAACGCCTCGGCGGTGGCCTGGGTGTAACGCAACAGGGGTTCAGCCTTGAAGGTCAGGACGATGCTCAGCCCCAGCAACAGGAAAATCGGCGCGCATTCGAGTTTGCGCAGCAGCGGCGAAGGACGCTCTTCGGGTGTCCAGAAGCGCTGGATGCCGAGGCGCGAGAATGCCATCAGCGAGGCAAGGCCGGACAGGATCAGCAGCGCCAGCAGCGCCCAGGCTGCGTTGGAAATCGGCGCGCCAGTGCCCAGGCCCAGTGGATTGAGGAGTGCGCCGATCAAGCTGAGCTTGCCGATAAAACCGGACAGCGGTGGCATGCCGATGATCAGCAGGGCACAGGCTATGAAGCTCAGACCGAGAAACGCCATGGTCCACGGGATGACCTGACCGACCACGGCTTTCTGTTCGTCGTCGAGGTTGATGCCTTTGGGCGGTTGCAGGGATTCCTGTGGTCGCGGCAGCAGCTCGCTTTCATCCTCCAGCGGGATCTCGTTGGCCGAACGCGAGCGTTCGATCAACTCGGCCAGCAGGAACAACGCGCTCAACGCCAGAGTGGAGCTGACCACATAGAACAGCGCCGCGCCGATCAGGTTCGGCTGAGCGAAACCGATCGCCGACAGCAGGATGCCGGCCGACACCAGAATGCTCAGGCTGGCCATGCGCTCCAAGCGTTGCGCGGCGAGAATTGCCAGCGCCGCGCAGGCCATGGTTGCCATGCCGCCGTAGATCAGCCAGTCGCCGCCAAAGAACGCAGACGCTCCGGCTTGCCCGGAGAACAGCAGCGTCCACAGGCGCAACAAGGTGTAGACGCCAACCTTGGTCATGATCGCGAACATTGCCGCCACCGGCGCGCTGGCCGAAGAATAGGCAGGGACGAGCCAGAAGTTCAGCGGCCACATGCCGGCCTTGGCCAGAAACGCCACCGCGAGAATTCCCGCGCCGGCGTGCAGCAAGCCTCTGTCGGCTTCCGGCACCAGCGGAATCTTCAGCGCCAGATCGGCCATGTTCAGCGTACCGGTTACGCCATAGATCAGCGCGGCGCCAATCAGGAACAGCGACGAGGCGAGCAGGTTGATCGAGATGTAATGCAGCCCCGAAGACACTCGCGCTCGGCCGGAGCCGTGCAGCAACAGCCCATAAGACGCGGCGAGCAGCACTTCGAAAAACACGAACAGGTTGAACAGATCCGCCGTCAGGAACGCGCCATACAGACCCATCAACTGAATCTGGAACAGCGCATGGAAGCTCGAACCGGCGCCGTCCCAACGCGCCATCGCAAACAGCAGGGCGCTGACGCCGATGATCCCGGTCAGCACCAGCATCAGCGCCGACAGGCGATCGACCACCAGCACGATGCCGAACGGCGCTTGCCAGTTACCCGGCAAGTACACGCCGATGGAGCCGGGCACGCCGGTGGTTTGCGTCCATTGCAGCAGCATCACTGAAATGAACAGACCGACGAGGCTGGAGAACAGGTTGATTTTCGCCTTCAGCGGCCGGTGCCGTTCGCCGAGCATCAGCATGATGGCGGCGGTCAGCAGCGGCAGCAGGATCGGTGCGGCGATCAGGTGAGTCATCGCCATCATTCTTTAGGCTCCCGGCCGTCGACGTGGTCGGTGCCGGTCAGGCCGCGTGAAGCGAGCAGAACGACGAGAAACAGCGCGGTCATGGCGAAACTGATGACGATCGCCGTGAGTACCAGTGCCTGTGGCAGCGGATCGGTGTAATGCAGCAAGTCCTGGGTGACGCCATCCTTGATCACCGGCTCCTTGCCGATGAACAGGCTGCCCATGCTGAAGATGAACAGGTTGACCGCATACGACAGCAGACACAGGCCCATGACTACCTGAAAGGTTCGTGGCCGCAGGATCAGCCAGACGCCTGACGCGGCGAGGATGCCGATGGCGATTGCGATGACTTCTTCCATCAGACGGCTCCTTTGCTGGCGACGGACTTGGGCAGCGATGCGGTCTTGTGACCCCGCACCGATTGGTGGGCGAGGGCGGTGAGGATCAACAGCGTCGAGCCGACCACCACGCCGTACACACCAATGTCGAAGAACAGTGCGCTGGCGATATGGATGTCTCCGAGCAGCGGCAAGCTGAAATGCCAGGTATGCGTGGTCAGGAACGGATAGCCGACCAGCATCGCGCCGAGGCCGGTGGCGGTGGCGAACAGCAATCCGGTGCCCATCCAGCGCAACGGCCGCAGGCTCATTTGCGCCTCGACCCACTGTGTACCGGCGACCATGTATTGCAGGATGAACGCCACCGACATCACCAGACCGGCAACAAAACCGCCGCCCGGCTGGTTGTGCCCGCGCATGAACAGGTAGAACGACACCACCAGCGCAATAGGCAGCAGGAGGCGCACCAGCACCGCCGGCACCATCATGAAACCGAGCGCGGTGTCGCTGGCCGAACGCGGGTTGACCAGGTCGGTGACCACGTCCGGCGCGAGCAAGCGTTGCTGGGCTGGCAGTTGCAGGCTTTCTTTCGGCGGGCGGAAGCGTCGCAGCAGGGCGAACACGGTCAGTGCCACGGCAACCAGCACGGTGATCTCACCGAGGGTGTCAAAGCCACGGAAATCCACCAGCATCACGTTGACCACATTGCTGCCGCCGCCCTCGGGCAGGGCTCGGCTGAGGTAGAACGAGGAGATGTCGTTCGGTGTCTGCCGCGTGAGCATGGCGTAGGACAGCAGGGCCATGCCGGCGCCGACGGCAATCGACAGCAGCAGGTCGCGCAGACGACGAATGCGTGCCTTGCGCAGACTGCTTGGCAGGGGCGAGACTTCTTCGATACGGCGTGGCAACCAGCGCAGGCCGAGCAGGATCAGCACAGTGGTCACCACTTCAACCGCCAGTTGCGTCAGGGCAAGATCGGGCGCGGAGAACCAGACGAAGGTCACGCAGGTCATCAGGCCACAAACGCTGACCATGGTCAGAGCCGCGAGTCGGTGATACTTGGCTTGCCAGGCAGCGCCGAGGGCACAGGCAATCGCCAGCAGCCACAGGGTCACGAAGACGATCGAGCCGGGGATCTTCGGCCGGTCGCCCCAGCTCAGCGTGCTGTGCAGCATCGGGATCAGGCCGGCGAGCACCGCCGCCAATACCATCAGGAACAATTGCATTTGCAGGCGTCGGGTGCCGAGTCGCCGCTCCACGCGGCGGGCCATGCGCATCATCACCACCAGACTGCGCTCGAACAGGCGCTTGCCGTTGAAACGGCCGATCAGTGGCGGGTATTTGAAACGGCCGCGCTTGAGCTGATTGCGCAGCAGCAGATAGACGACGATACCGCCGGACATGGCGATCAGGCTCATGATCATTGGCGCGTTGAGGCCGTGCCAGATTGCCAGGCTATATTCCGGCAGTACGCCACCGACAACTGGTAGCGCTGCCGCCGCGAGCAACGGGCCGACGATCTGCGCCGGGAAAATCCCCACCAGCAAGCAGGTAAACACCAGCAGCTCGACCGGCGCACGCATCCAGCGCGGCGGTTCGTGCGGGGTGTGCGGCAGGTCGGTGGCCGGCGGGCCGAAGAACACATCGACGGTGAAGCGCAGGGAGTAGGCGACGCTGAATGTACCGGCAATGGTCGCGACAATCGGCAACGCCGCTTCGACCCACGCGGTGGCATTGATGAACACGGTTTCGGCGAAGAACATCTCTTTCGAGAGGAAACCGTTGAGCAATGGCACGCCCGCCATCGAGGCGCTGGCAACCATGGCCAGTGTCGCGGTGAACGGAATCAGCTTGATCAGGCCGCTGAGTTTGCGGATGTCACGGGTGCCGCTTTCGTGGTCGATGATGCCCGCCGCCATGAACAGCGAGGCCTTGAACGTGGCGTGGTTGAGGATGTGGAACACCGCTGCCACTGCCGCCAGCGGACTGTTCAGGCCGAGCAGCAGGGTAATCAGGCCTAGATGGCTGATGGTCGAGTAAGCGAGCAGACCTTTGAGATCGTTCTGGAACATCGCGCAGTACGCGCCGAGCAACAGCGTACACGCGCCGGCTCCGCTGACGATGTAGAACCACTCTTCACTGCCGGACAGCGACGGCCACAGACGCGCGAGCAGGAATACACCGGCCTTGACCATGGTGGCCGAGTGCAGATACGCAGAGACTGGCGTGGGCGCCGCCATGGCGTGGGGCAGCCAGAAGTGAAACGGGAATTGGGCACTTTTGCTCAGTGCGCCGATGAGGATGAGGGGTAACAGGATAGGGTAGAGGGCATGTGCGCGAATCATGTCGCCGGCGGCCAGGACCTTGTCGAGGTCATAGCTGCCGACGACATGGCCGAGAATCATGACCCCCGCCAGCAGGCATAACCCGCCCGCACCGGTGACCATCAGCGCCATGTAAGCGCCGCGACGCGCGTCGGCGCGGTGGTGCCAATAGCCGATCAGCAAGAAGGAGAAGAGGCTGGTCAGCTCCCAGAAGAACACGATCTGAATCAGGTTGCCGGAGATCACCAGGCCGAGCATGGCGCCCATGAACGCCAGGAAAAACGCGAAAAAGCGCGGCACCGGATCGTCCGGAGACATGTAATAACGCGCATATAAAGAAACGAGTGTGCCGATGCCGAGCACCAGCATCGAGAACAGCCAGGCGAAGCCGTCCATGCGCAAAACGAAGTTCAGGCCGAGGCTGGGCAGCCACATGAACTCTTCGCGGATCACGCCGCCATGGGCAATTTGCGGGTACAACAACGCAACCTGGACGGTGCCGATCAAAGCGACCAGACCTGCCAACAGGGATTCGGTATTACGCGCGTTGTGTGGCAGCACCGCTGCCAGACAGCTGCCAATGAATGGCAGAAGCAGTAGAACTATCAGGGACATAGGCTTCTAATCTGCGGAAGTTTGTGAAGCATCATACGTGCCAGCTCCCCGATCACCAAACGCCAGGATGTCTCAGAATCCTACAAAGTAGTCTGAATATTTATGTTTGGCATTGTTTCAGGTAGATCGATGTTGCTTGGATTGGCCTCATCGCGAGCAGGCGAAGGCCTACATTTGGAATGCGTTCCCCTGTAGGAGTGAGCCTGCTCGCGATAGCAATAATTCAGCCTATGAAGGCTTCGGAGCTTTACCCCTGTGCTTCCCGCTCCAGCTCAGCTTCGGCTTCTGCAACCTTACCCTTGGTCTTCAGCTCACTGACAATCACCGCCGCCACAATCATTCCGGCCCCCAGCAGCGCAATCGCCGGCAACCGCTCGCCGGCAATCCGCCCGACAATCCCGGCCCACACCGGCTCACCGGCATAGATCAACGTCGCCCGAGTCGGCGAAACGCTTTTCTGCGCCCAGTTCATTGCCACCTGAATCGCCGCACTCGCAGCGCCCAGGCCCAGCGCCGTCACCAGCAGCGTCCAGGAAAAGTCCGGTATCAGCTCGCCCGTCGGTACCACCAGCAGGAACGACAACACCGATGTTGTGGCCAGTTGCACCACGGTGACCCGGCGCACATCCACTTGGCCGGCATAGGTACTGATCAGGATGATCTCGGCGGCAATCGCGATGGCGCTGATCAACGTGGCAATTTCACCCGGGCTGAAATTCAGCGACGCCCCCGACGGCCCCGACAGCAGCATCAAACCGGTAAACGCCAGCATGATCCCGATGCTCGGCATCAACCCCGGTCGCCGTCCCAGCACCAGCCATTGCAACAATGGCACGAACGGCACGTACAACGCGGTGATGAACGCCGACTGACTGCTCGGGATCGTTTGCAGTCCGACAGTCTGCAGGCCGTAACCAAGCATGATCGCCACGCCGATGAACGCGCCGGCCTTGAGTTCAAACAGGGTCAGTTCGCGCAAATGCCGCCATGAGAACAGCGCAACGATACAAGCCGCCGCCGCAAAACGCAGGCCGACAAAAAACATCGGCCCGCTGACCGTCATCGCATGCTGAACCAGCAAAAAGGTGCCGCCCCAGATCATGGTGATCAGCACCAGCACGCACTCGGCTTTGCTGAAACGAGAGAAACGAAGGGGAGTGGGGGAGCTGTTCTGCGACGTCATGACCTTGCGCACTATAAAAAGGAGGCCGCACAATGCGCCCAACGTTGCGCAGTATACTGCCCAACCTCACCGAGTGAGCAATATAGTGCACAAAGATTCGACTCAAAGAACCTCCGTTCTCCAGCACGTCAGTCAGAACGTCCGACGCCTGCGCCACGCCGCGGACATGAGCCAGACCGCGCTGGCGGAAAAATCCGGCGTCAGCCGACGCATGCTGGTGGCGATCGAGGCGGGTGAGAAGAATGTCAGCCTGACCACCCTTGACCGCGTCGCCGAAGCGCTGGATGTGGCCTTCAGCGATCTGATCCAGGCGCCGGACGCCCGTGACCCGAGCCGGATCAATGAAGTGGCCTGGGCGGGAACGATTCCAGGCAGCAAAGCGGTGCTGCTATCGAAAGCCACGGCCACCCGCGAAGTCGAACAATGGGAGTGGTGCCTGCAACCGGGCGAGGTTTATCCCTCGCAAGCGGATGCGGAAGGCTGGAGCGAGCAGATTTTCGTCTTCGAAGGTTGCCTGACGCTCATGCTCGGCAATCAACCGCAACAAATCGGCACAGGGGAGTTCTTCATGTTTGCCAGCAACCAGCCGCACTCCTACCGCAACGATGGCGATGTTGCGGCGCGGTTCGTGCGTAATGTGGTGATTTGAATGGCTTGCGACGCGGATATCCTGATCATCGGTGGTGGGCTCAGCGGTACGATGCTGGCCGTGCAATTGCTGCGTCAGCCCGGGCGGCGAACAATCCTGATCATTGAGCCGCGTACCGAACTCGGTCGCGGCGAGGCGTACAGCGCGGTCGAGCTGGGGCATACGCTGAATGGCAATGCGGCGCGGATGAGCGTCGATCCGGATAACCCCGATGACCTCACGCAATGGCTGACTGCACATATTGCGGCTGGCGGCTGGCCAGAGTCTGCCGAACAGAATGTGCAGATCAGCGAGCTGTTTCCACCGCGCGGACTGTTTGGCGTGTATGTGCAGCAGCGCCTGGCGGAAGCCCGACAGGTGGGGGCGCAGCAGGGTTCCACCGTCGAGCACCTTTGCGCCGAAGTGCTGGACCTGCAAACCGATGCCGATACGGTGTTGCTCGGCTTGAGCGATGGCCAATCGTTGCGAGGTGCCTGTGCGGTGCTCGCCACCGGCATGTTTGCCGCCGCGCGCACTGCGCAGAAACACTCCAGTGGCCTCAACGCCGCCGCGCTGGACCCGTGGAACGTCGCGGCCATGCGCCAACTCGATCCACAGGCGAGCGTGCTGATCATCGGTTCCGGCCTGACCATGGTTGACGCCGTGGTATCGCTGGAGCAGGCCGGGCATCGCGGGCCGATTGAGGTGTTTTCCCGGCATGGTTTGTTGCCCCATGTGCGTCGCCAGCCGCCGGCGTGGCCGGACTTTCTCGACGACGACCAGAGCATTCGTACACCACGGCAGTTGTTGCGCGAGTTGCGCCGACACTGTCGCGACGCCATCGCTCAAGGCATTGACTGGCAGGCGCCGCTGGACACGGTGCGGGTGCATATCGCCCGCCTGTGGAGTCAGGCGACTGACGTGCAGCGGCGACAATTCGTACGCCATGTGCGGCCGTGGTGGGAAAGCCATCATCATCGCTCGCCACCGTTGAGCGCGGCGTTGGTCGAGCGCTTGCACGGCGAAGGGCGTCTGCGCATTCAGGCGGCTTCATTCAAAGGGCTTGAGCCGAATTCGAAAGATGGCATCAGCATTCGCATTCGACGTCGCGGTGAGTCTGAAACCTGCGTGGTGCAGGGGGCGGCGCTGATCAATTCCAGTGGCATTGAATACGACTGGCGCCGAGTGGCGCGGCCGTTGCCGCAGCAATTGCTGGCGCGCGGCTTGATACAGCCGGGGCCGTTGGCGTTGGGGATTGCGGCGGCGGTGGATGGCGCCGTGCTGGATGCCGACGGGCGTGCGTCCAGCCGGGTGTTTGCGATGGGGCCGCCACTGCGGGGAATGTGGTGGGAGAGTACGGCGGTGACGGATGTGGCGTTGCAGGCCAAGGCGTTGGCGATGCGGTTGGCGGGCAGGTCAGAAATTTGAGGTGTGCTTGGCGGCCTCTTCGCGAGCAGGCTCGCTGCCACATTTGCTTGGGCGAACGTTGACGTTGTGTCGACATTCAGACCCTGTTGGAGCGAGCCTGCTCGCGAAAGCGGTGGGGCAGTCGAGATCAACAGCGACTGATAAACCGCTATCGCGAGCAGGCTCACTCCTACAGTGTCAGGTGGTGAGCCAAAGAGTTACGCCACCACCCGATAGCAAGGCACATACGCCGCACCGCCCGGCAGTTTCATCCGGTGCTGGGCGACGAAGGCTTTGAGCAGCGCGTCGAGCGGTTGCATGATCGCCGCATCACCACGGATCTGATATGGCCCGTGTTCTTCGATCAGGCGAATACCTTTGTCCTTGACGTTGCCGGCGACTATCCCGGAGAAAGCCCGACGCAGATTCGCCGCCAGTTCGTGCGGTGGCTGGTCGCGGTGCAATTTCAGGTTGGCCATGTTTTCGTGAGTCGGATCGAACGGACGCTGGAAGCCTTCGTCGATTTTCAACAGCCAGTTGAAGTGGAACGCGTCGTTGCGCTCGCGGCGGAACTGCTTCACTGCTTTGAGCCCTTGAGTGATCTGTCGCGCGACTTCGGCCGGGTCGTCGATGATGATTTCGTAGTGCTGCTTGGCCGCCTCGCCAAGGGTCGCAGTGACGAACGCGTCGAGCTGTTCCCGATACGGTGCGGCATGTTTCGGCCCGGTGAGGATCACCGGGAACGGCAGGCCGGCGTTGTCCGGGTGCATCAGGATGCCGAGCAGATAAAGGAACTCTTCCGCCGTACCGGCACCGCCCGGAAAGATGATGATGCCGTGGCCGACACGCACGAACGCTTCCAGACGTTTTTCGATGTCCGGCAGAATCACCAGCTCATTGACGATCGGGTTCGGCGCTTCAGCCGCAATAATGCCCGGCTCGGTCAAACCGAGATAACGACCGCCATGAATACGCTGCTTGGCGTGGGCGATGGTTGCGCCTTTCATCGGGCCTTTCATCACGCCGGGGCCGCAACCGGTGCAGATGTCGAGGCTGCGCAGGCCCAGTTCGTGGCCGACTTTCTTGGTGTATTTGTATTCTTCGGTGTTGATCGAGTGGCCGCCCCAGCACACGACGATTTTTGGCTCGACGCCCGGGCGCAAGGTGCGCGCGTTGCGCAGCAGGTGGAAAACGTAGTCGCTGATGCCTTGCGAGGTGGTCAGGTCGATGCGTTGGCTGTCGAGTTCGTTTTCGGTGTAGACGATGTCGCGCAGGGCGCTGAAGAGCATTTCACGGGTGCTGGCGATCATTTCGCCGTCGACGAACGCGTCGGCCGGAGCGTTCAGCAGCTCCAGGCGTACGCCGCGATCCTGTTGGTGAATGCGGATTTCGAAGTCCTTGTAGGCTTCGAGGATGGTCTTGGCGTTATCGACATGGGCGCCGGTGTTGAGGATGGCCAGGGCGCACTGGCGGAAGAGGGTGTAGGTGCTGCCGGATCCGGCTTCGCTCAGTTGTTGGACTTCACGTTGAGAAAGGGTTTCCAGGCTGCCTTTCGGGCTGACCGAGGCATTGATTACGTGTCGTTGGGTCATGCAATGATCCTTAAAACGATGTCATCTCAAGACTAGGCGATGGCATCCGAATGATGTGTATCCATGAATGAAGATGGCACGATCTGCGCTGTACCGCCATGTCCCCGTTGGACGCTGAAAAGATGAAAAGGAGCCCCAGCATAGCTAAATCCCTCGCAGAGGCGATAATGCGCCGGCGAGTTTTTTCCGTTGCCCCTTTTGTCGCTCAAGGAAGTCATAAGTGATGTTCGAGATTCAGCCGATGGACGCCGCCACCTTTCGCCAGCAGACCCGGCGCAGCACGATCATCATCGCCGTGCTGTTCCTGGTGCTGGCGATGTTGTTTTCCAGCGTCGCAGTGGCGCTGTTCGGCGAGCCTGGCGGCGATAACCTGCGGTTCAACGTCGGTGGGGTATTTGTCGCGTTCCTGCTGACGGCGGCATTGCTGCGCGGGCGCTTCTGGCATCAGACCTGGATGGCCCCGGCGGTGTACAGCTGGCGACTCAAACGCAACCTGATGAGCATCACCAATGTGATGCATCAGGTGACGGCAGCCGTGGAGAAGAACGATCCAACAGCGATGAAGGTGCTGCGCTTCTATCATCTGGGCCTGACGCAAATGCATGAACTGGACGGTAACTCCAGCGATCATGGGCAACTGTGGCGAGAAGTCGAAGCGCATAAAGAACGGATGCAGGCGCTGGGTCTCGACACTGAACAGGCACGACTCGACCCGGCCTGGCTGGACGCGTTGAAGCAGGCGCCGCGCTAGAGCATCTGCTTGCCGCGCCATTTCGATGAACGGATCATGCGTCCGTAGACCAGCAGATTGACCGCCAGCACCACGCTGCCCAGTGCCAGTTGAATCTGCGGGGTCAGCCCGGCCGGATAGATGATCGGCCAGATGTAGTGCTCGATGAAGCCGCCTGCGTATTCGGTCTGCCCGGCGGCGTGGCGCATCAGGTTTTCCCAGTAGGTCAGCGGACAGGTCAGGTGCAACACCTCGACCGCCACGCCCCAGGCCGCAGCCGGCAAATGCAGCCACATGATTCGCGGCCATTTCAGTACCAGCAACCCGCCGAACAGTACGAACAAAATAAAGCACAAATGAAACAGCACCAGCCCGTCGGCTGCGATTCGGTACAGCATGTGGTCTCCCTGACGCGAGTGTGAATGGCGCTATGTTACGCCCGTCAGCGGACTAAACGTCAGTGCGAAAATCAGCGAATTCGGCGCGCATGCGCCCGTTGTGTTTGGCTTTGTAGAGCAGTTTGTCGACCTGTTCGACGAAATCCAGGGGATCGCTGCCGGCAGCGGCTTTCGTCGTGCCGACGCCCAGGCTCAGACTGACCTGCGACGACACCTTCGACTGCGCGTGCGCAATCTGCTGCTGACGGATCAAGTGCAGACATTTTCGCGCCACCAGACGCGCCGACTCGGCATCGGTTTCCGGCAGCAGCCAGACAAATTCTTCGCCACCGATCCGCGCGATGAAATCCCGTGGCCGGTTGGCCGCCAACGACAGCGTCCTGGCCACTTGGCGCAAGCATTCGTCACCTTTGATGTGGCCGTAATGGTCGTTGTATTGCTTGAAGTAGTCGATGTCGAGCACCAGCAGTGACAGCGGCAGGCCACTGCGTTGTGCGCTGGTCCACTCGCGTTCAAGGACCGTGTCGAACATGCGCCGGTTGGCGATGCCGGTGAGCCCGTCCTGGAACGAATACTCTTCGAGTTGCTTCTGCAAACGGATCAGATGCTCTTCGGTTTTCTTGCGTTCGCTGATATCGAACATGAAGCCGACCAGCGCTTCGACTTCGCCGTCCTTGCGCACCACGTGCACCACATCGCGGATCCACACGTAGTCGCCGCTGCTGGTGAGGGCACGATAATCGGCTTCGTGATCGACGCCGGCACGCGATTGCGAGACGCAGAATTCGACGACGTAATCGCGGTCATCCGGGTGCATGCGCTCGACCCAGTCATTGACTCCGCCCCAGCTGTCCTGCTGCCAGCCGAGCAAGGTTTCGATCTGTGGGCCGATATAGCTGAAGGTCATGCTTTTCCAGTCGATCCGCCATGGAATGGCTTTGGTCGATTCCAGCAGGGTTTTGTACACGTCATTGTCGATGGCGGTCATGGCAGGCAGGGTCTCAACGGGAATGTCTCGAGGAGGAAGATGCTGCGCCAGCATGTTGCTGGCACCTTGGCGTTGCAAGCGGCTGGCCGATGAACGGTTGCATCAGGCCGATTTCCCACAAGTGCGCAAGATTGTTCAAGCCAAAAAACCGCGTTTACTGGCAAAGTCTCTGGCCGTTTCCCTGATTGAAGAGCGTTATGTCTGATTCACTTTTGCCCCGCAGCGCGTTCCTGCGCGGCGCTGCAGCGATCATGCCGTTGTCTCTGGCGACTGCGCCGTGGGGGTTGCTTGCCGGCTCCATGGCGATTGAAGCCAATCTTACGCCGCTGCAAGGGCAGGGCTTGTCGAGCATCGTATTTGCCGGCGCTGCGCAACTGGTCGCGATTGGCATGCTCAAGGGCGGGGCGGGAATTTTCTCGATTCTGCTGACCACAGTGCTACTGACGTCACAGCATTTGTTGTACGGGATGAGCATGCGTTCGGTGATTTCGCCGCTGCCGGGGCGCTGGCGAATCGGCCTGGGCTTTTTGCTCACCGACGAGTTGTTCGCTTTGACCAGCCAGCACGACCGCCAGCAGTTCAATCGCTGGTATGCATTGGGCGTCGGCCTGACGTTCTACATCGCCTGGAACCTCTTCACGCTGGCTGGCATCATTCTCGGCAGCAGCATTCCGGGGCTTGAGCATCTGGGCCTGGACTTCTCGATTGCGGCGACCTTCATTGCCCTGATCACCCCGGTAGTGCGCAATGTGCCGACCGTGGTGTGCGTGGCGGTGTCGCTGTTCTGCTCGGTGCTGTTCAGTTATTGGCAATGGGGTTCGGCGCTGGTGTTGTCGGGGCTGGCGGGTATGACCGCCGGATTTGTCTGCAACAAGCTGTATCGGGGGCGCACATGATGGTCTGGGCAGTGATTTTCGGTATGGGGATTCTGGTGTTCCTCAACCGCTACGTGTTTCTCGAACCGCGCTTGCCGGTGCGTTTGAGCAGCAATGCCCGGCAGTTTCTCGGGTTCGCAGTGCCAGGCATGTTGACCGCGATCTGCGGCCCGATTGTATTCATGCCCGACAAACAGCTGAATCTGCAGTGGGACAACCCCTATCTGCTTAGTTCGCTGGTAGCGATCGGGCTGGTGATATACACGCGCAGCACTTTGCTCAGCATGCTATTGAGCATGGCGTTCTTCTTTGTGCTGCGCTGGTGGCTCTAAGTTGTCGAATTAAAACTGTTCTACGCTGTAAGGATGACAGGTTACTTGTGACGGGAGGCGGGCATGGCGACTGAGCAAAAACATCCGGAGCCGGATGACGACGACACAGACGAGCCGACGCAAGAGGAAATAGAACGCGAGAAACACAAAGAGCAGACCTGGAAGCACGATGATGGCAGAGAGCTATCCGATCCTGATCGCAAGTTCTGACCGACTGATATGTAAAAGCCCCGCATGAGCGGGGCTTTTTGTCTATCGAAGATCGTCCATCTGCGGGAATTCGGGGTGTGATGCCCGATATCCCAAAGTTCGATCGATCCACGCATTGAGCTCGTTGACCATCACCGGTGGGTGGCCGGGATACCCCTCGAGGGTGGTGCGCAGGATACGTTCGATGTCGGGAACGGAACGCAGGTTTCGGGTCTTGATGTAGTGGCCGATAAAACAGTCGAGTTCAAAGCGTTCTGTCATCGACAGAAAAATACACTCCAGGCCGCTGACCTGTTTGATTGCAAAATCGTCGCGCAACTTATTTCTCTGCAAGGGCTTGTAAAGTTATAGGGAATTCCTGATTTGTTGACTCTTTGGTCAACTGGTATACCAATCGGAAAGGCGGCGCGCATGCTAGCTGTAGTGCATCTAAATGTATGTATGACGATTGAAATGTCAGACCAGTGGTTAATTCATTCGAACGACTGTTTTAAGTGCTTTGATTCAAAAATGAAACACCATTTGTAAAGCCCATGCGTCATCTGCAGGAGCTGCCGAAGGCTGCTATCTAATACTGTGCTTAACAACAGCAAAAGATTGCAGCCTGCGGTAGCGCCTACAGGGGATAGACGCGAGGGGCGCAAAGATATTCAGGGTTGTTCGAGAATCAGGCTCGCGCCTTGATTGCGGGTGTTACCCACGGCTTTGCCGACTTTGTGCCATTCGAAGTTTTCGCTGCTTTCGCCTTCGAACAACAGCATCTGTTCGGCGCGCTCGACAGGCGTGGCAGGGTCGAGCCATTCGTGCACCAATTCTGCGCAGAACACCACCGGGCGACGATCATGGATATCGAGCAGACCGCCGGCGCTGTCAGCTGTGATGATCACGAATCCATCGTCATCGCGAGCATCGGCGTCCGGTGTCGGACACTGACCGATGGCCGCGCAGAAAACTGCTCCACGATCGGCCCGACGGATCAGCCAGGGCTGTCGGGTTTTGTCCTCGGCATCGACCCACTCGAACCAGTTGTCGACAGGCACGATCAGGCGCTGACGCCAGATCGCCCGGAAAAATGGGCCATGGGCAACCTTCTCCACGCGCGCATTGATCGGTGCCGCGCGATCCTTGGCCCAGTGCGGGCGCCAGCCCCAGCGCAAATTGTCGGCATACACGCGTTGTTCGTGTTGATGGAGAACCGCCAGCGCAGTGGTCGGCGCCGCGTTGTAGCGGTTCAGCGGTGCATCGCCGACGTGGTTGATCAGCGCATCGGGAATGCTCAACACGGCGACAAAGTCGTGAATGCCACGGTATTGCGAAAGTCTTCCGCACATGCGCTGAACCTCCGGCAGGACATTTTCAGCTTAGTTGCCTTTGAGCATTCAATCCTTGCCGTCCTGCCCGGTGAACGTATCGCGCCACGCCAGCCAGCGTTTTTCGAGCGCCGCGAGCAAGCCGTCGCTGAGTTTGCCCAGCAGGGCGAGGACGATGATCGCGGCCAGGACAATGTCCGGGCGTGAGGTTTCGCGACCGTCACTGAGCAAATAGCCGAGGCCTTTGGTTGCGGCGATCAGTTCGGCGGCGACCAGAAACATCCACGCCAGGCTCATGCCGCTGCGCAAACCGGTGAACAGGCCGGGCAGTGCGGCCGGCAGGAGAATCCGCCGCACCAGTTGCCAGCGACTGAAGCCGTAGATGCGGCCGACCTCCACCAGTTTGCGATCGATATTGCGGATCGCCGCGACAACGTTGACGTACACCGGAAAGAACGCGCCGATGGCGATCAAAACGATTTTCGAAGTCTCGTCGATGCCCAGCCACAGCAGCAACAGCGGCACCCAGGCCAGGCCCGGGATCGAGCGTAGCGCGGCAAAAGTCGGTTCCAGAAACGCCTCGGCCTCACGGCTCAAACCGACCCATGCGGCAAACACCAGTGCCAGGCTGGCGCCGATGGCGAACCCGAGCAAGACGCGAACCAGACTGGCGCCGATGTGTTTCCACAGGGCTCCTTCGGCGAGATCGGTCAGTGTCACGGCAATCTCGCTGGGCGCTGGCATCTGGTAGGACGGCAGCCAGCCAATGCGTACGATAAATTCCAGCACGACGACGATCAGCAGGGGCAGGGCGAGGCCTTTCAGGCGGCGCTGCCACATTGGTTTGAAAACGGCAGAAGGCCGGCGCGACAAGGCGAGCGGCGCGGGCAGGTCTTTGCTGTGACTGGTCATGATGCAGGCTCCGCTCACGACAAATCCGCGACGAGCGCGGATTTGTCGTGAGTCTGGTCAGTTACTGGCGGGCGATGGCTTGCTGCACACCGCGGTCGAGCAACTGATCGATGACTTGATCGACGTTGACACCACGGCGCACCAGTTCTTCGGAAACCAGAACAGGCGCTGCAGCTTTAGAGGCGCTGACGTCGTTGTTCGTCAATTGCGGGCTGCTCAGGTCGGTGCGCGACAATTGCAGCTTGGCTACATCCAGCGGCAGGCCGGATTCCTTGGCGAGCAGTTCGGCGAACTCTTCAGGATTTTTCAGCGACCATTCACGTGCCTGTTCGTAAGCCTTGATCACGGTGTCGATGGTTTGTGGATGTTCCTTGGCGTATTGCTCGGTCACGCTGACCACCCCGTAACTGTTGAACGCCGGGTTGCGATACAGCAATCGCGAACCGGCCTGCACCTGGCTGGCGGCCATGTGCGGATCGAGCCCGGCCCAGGCGTCGACGTCACCCTTTTCCAGCGCGGTGCGACCGTCCGGATGTTGCAGATGGACCAGCTCCACGTCGTCCTTTTTCAACCCGGCCTGTTGCAGGCTGCGCAAGGTGAACAGGTACGGATCGGTGCCTTTGGTGGCGGCGATTTTCTTGCCTTTCAGATCGGCAACCGTTTGCAGCGGCGAATCCTTAGGCACCACCAATGCGGTCCATTCGGCACGGCTGTAAACATAAACGGACTTGATCGGGCTGCCGTTGGCGCGGCTGAGCACGGCGGCGAGGCTGGCGCTGGAAGCAAAATCGACGCCGCCGCTGTTGAGGTATTCCAGCGATCGGTTGCTGCCTTGGCTCAACACCCAACTGACTTTGGTTTGCGGCAGGGCTTTTTCAAGGAAGCCAAAGTGCTTGAGCACCAGGCTCACCGGTGAATAATAGGCGTAGTCCAGGTGCACTTCTGTTGGCGCGGTTTCAGCCGCGTGGGCCAGCGGTTGCAGACTCAGGGCCATTGCGCCAGCGGCCAACAGGGTCTTGAAGTGGGTTAACGGAAAGAACGAGGTCATGGGGGCGCTCCGGCAAAGGCACAGGTTTCTTATGTCCGAAAAGATATTTTTTTCGCATGCTTCCTGCATGAATGGAATATTGCAGGCTCTGTGCCATGTGGGCCAAAGCACCGGTTTGTCGGGCTTTAAGGGAATTGAAGGCGATTTTTGCTGTTGCGTGATGAACAATGTGGCGAGGCACTGTTGCGGGGTGAACAGTGCGCGTCGGCGGTTTTGAGCTTATGCATTATTCGAATTTCAAATTCGGAAATTAACAGCGTTATGGTCTATGCAAACCCTTTTTGCAGGACTCGCCATGAAGCTCTCCCGTTTTGTTCGCAAGGCGCTCGCCGCCGCGCTGTTTATATCGCCGCTTTCCTACGCCGCCGAACCTGTGGTCCTGCATATAGGCGATCAGAATTACTACAACATCCGTGCTTCAATAGAAGCCTCGGGTGTATTGAAGGACGCGCCTTACACGGTCGACTGGAAACATTTTCAGGCCGCAGCACCGTTGGCCGAAGCGCTGCAAACCGGTTCGCTGGATTTGGGCTTCCTTGGCGATTCCGGGTTTCTGTTTCTCGCCGCAAAACAGGCGTCGGTGAAACTCATCGGCGTGTCGCGGCAGAATCCGGACACGATTGCGCTGCTGGTGCCCAAGGATTCTCCGGTAAAAACCATCGCTGATTTGAAGGGCAAGAAAGTCGCCTACTGGCCGGGTGCCTGGAGCCAGCAATTGACCTTGCGCGCGCTGGAGCAGGGCGGTCTGCCGGAAAATTACGTCGACTTCGTCAAGCTGATGCCGATTGATGCAGCTGCTGCTTTGCCGCAGGGCAGCATCGATGCTTTTCCGGTGTGGGAACCGTACATTTCTCAGCAAATTGTATTCTCAGGCGCGCGACCGATTCTGACCGCGAAAAACCTGATGCCGGGACTCAGCGCGATTGCCGCCTCGACGCCGTCCATCGACAGCAAGCGCGAAGCCATCGCCGATTTTCTCGGGCGTTTGAAGCAGGCGCGGGCCTGGGTCGACAGTCACACCGATGAGTACGCTGACCTGTGGGCGAAGAAGGCCAATCTTGATCAGCAGGTGTCGCGGCACTGGTTGCGTCAGGCGCACATGAACATCGGGCCGGTGGATCAGCAGGCCGCCGCGGATCTGCAAAGCACCGCCGATTTCCTGTTTAAAGTGAAGGCATTGCCCGCAGCGTTGAGCACCGCCGGGATCATCGACACTTCATTCCAGCAAGCCTTGGCGAACTGAGCGAGCACTGGAACCAAACACTGTGTACCTTATCCAACCTCGGCTCGCGGATCGGAGCGCAGGGACAAATAAAGGCGAGGGAGTTTTGCCTATCGACAACATGACCGGCGTGCTCGGGCTCAAGGCAAAACATGACATCCGTATTCAAACTCATCGGTGCAGTGGCCATCGCTTTCGGGCTGGCCGGCTGCATCGCCGCGCCGATCGAAATGACGGCGCAAACCGAAACTCGCCTCAAGGCTCAGGCGCCAGTGCGCTTTCTGCTGACCTTCGATGACGGCCCCAGCGCCTCCAGTTTCTGGAATCCGTCGGCAACAGTCCTCGACAGCCTAAAAGACAATCCGGTGCAGCCCGGCATCAAAGCGGTTTTTTTCGTCCAGACCCGCGCACCTCGGGCCGGCAATAGCGAGATAGGTTGCGGCATCATGCGGCGCGAGTTTGCCGAGGGACACATCCTCGCGTTCCACACCGCCACCCGCTGGCACACCAACCATCGCTCGCTTGATCCTCAGGAACTCGAAGAGTCGCTGACCAACGGCACCGCTGATATCGCGAGCATTACGGGCGCGCCACCGACACTGTTACGTCCGCCATTCTGGAACTACGACAAGCGCACCTTCGCCGCCTATCAACAGCACGGCTTGCAAGTCTTGCTGACGGACTTGAGCGCCAATGACGGAAAAATCTGGGGCTTCAATGCCAGCCCTCGACGTCGGGCCAATATGCTGCGGCAATTATCGGAGGTTCGTGAGCGCATCGCTTTGGGGGAATTTCCCAGTGTGGATGGGGTGACTCCGGTGGTGGTGACCTTCCACGATCTCAATCGTTACACCGCACGACATACGCGCGAATACCTGCAGATCTTGCTCGACAGTGCAGCGGCCACGGGTGTGAAACTGGCGGACAAGCCGTTTTATGATGATCACGCCGCGTTGCAAAAGGCCGCGTTGGCGCGCTCCGTTGAAAAAAGCTCGGAACCGGTGAATTTACCGGGTATCTGGAACTGGATCTGGGATGGCGACGCTCATTGAGCGGTCGCAGTAGAAATGTGATCGGGTTGGCATATTTGTATCGGGCAAGACACAAACTGCTCATCTATGCTCTACCGATCAAATCGATTCGCCTGTGAGGCGTTCGCCCATGCTTGCCATTACCGACATTTGCCGCATCGTCGAGTCCGGCTTCCCTGCGCTTAAATGTGATTGCACCCCCTCGGCGCAGGGACTTCTGCAAATCAAGGTGTATGAGCCAGAAAGCGGGCGAGTGGATCTGCTCCTCAACGGTGTTTCCCCGGAACATCTCGTCACGATCCGTGACATCTCCAACTTCATTGGTGAGCTACGTACGGAGATGAGTGCCGGGCGCCGGGCATTCGCCGGTTGAGCTTTTATAAACGCCGTTGAAATGCCTTCACAATGCGCAGCGTTGCCGCACTGGTGCTCAGATTTTGTACTGAATCGAGTGGATGCCAGATGCAATCGATGATCTCGTTTTGCGGCCTGACCTCATCGATATTCAGCACTGAGGCTTCGTAGACGTGGTGCCGTGTGGTGCCGCTCTGCAACTCCATCAAGTACAACACCTCTTCGGCGTTCAGCCCGGTCTCTTCCTGCAACTCGCGCACAGCAGCGTCCGCCCGGGTTTCGCCTGGCTCGACCTTGCCGCCGGGCAATGTCCATTGGCTGCGGGGTTTGCGTACCAGGAGGATGTGGCGATCCTGTTCGCAAATAACGGTGGCGCGTACTTTCATTTGTTACCTATGTGCTGCTTGTCATAAAACTGAAATGAAACTGCAATATTCGAGCCGGGCTCGCAATCAGAGGTTCCGTAAGAATTTGAGCGTTTGCCTGAGTGAAAAGTGCCGGTCTGGCGGATGTCGCGACGCTCGGTTGGCACCTCGTTCAACACCGGGTGTAAGGTAAAGCGTGAGGCTGTACCCACCGCTAGCGAAAAGGAGGTACCCATGAGCATTCCTGTGATGAACAAAATGCACATGAACGGCTACGACGTACTCAGCGTAAACAATGGCCCGTGGCGGGTTTGTACCCAAGGCGATCGACTGGCTTCGTTTGGCAGCAGGGAGGAAGCACTGGCTTATGCTGCGTCACTTCCCGGCTACAAAAAACGCTCCGTACGCGGACAAAGTCACACAGCCACATGATGAGTGGTAATAAATGAGCCCCGGCATTTGTCGGGGCTTTTGTTTGCGGGAAAGGGGCGGGCAGGTTTCAGTGGACTTTGGTTCGGCTGATAGCGCGTGCCTTCACTTCCTTGGCATACAGTTGCAGGCGTTCCTCATCGCTTTGCAGAACCTCGCAGGATCTCAGTACCGTTTGCGCGTCGGCTTCGTTGCCGGATTTGCGCAGTTGTTCGGCGATGCGTTTGAGGTCGACCGCCGACCATCTCAAATCCGATGCAACACTTTGCAGGTCGCGTTGAAGTTCGTGTTCGTATTCATTGAGCCGCATGATCACCTCCAGAACATTCTCGGTAGAAAAGAGTAGTCGCATTTTTCGTCGCCGGGGCAGGGCGCGTCCGTCATCAGGCTCAACGGATGTAAAAAATTGTCCAAACCCCACCAGGGGCTGATTGCTACGATGGATGTCCACCCAGTTACGCGTTACATTCGCTTTTTTTCAGAATAGGGCAATACAGATGCGGATATGGATCGGGGGGCTGACGTTGGCCATGTTGGCAGGTTGCTCGTTGCCGGCGTCGTTGGTGCCGGGTGAGCCGAATGTCAGCAAGACCAGTGACAAGACACCTAAAGACTATGCCGCGTGTGTATTACCGTTGTGGCAGCAGGACGTCGCCAAGACGACGCAGACGTCCATTTCCAACGGCTATCGCATTACCGCGCCAAGCATCATCACTGCCGATGAAATTCTCGACATCGTCAAATACAAGGACGGCAGCCGGGTTTCGTTGTATCAGGGACCGCCATGGGCCAAGTCCGGGTCGCTGCGCAAATCGGTGCGTGATTGCCTGTAACCACTCTGGCGTTAAAAAAGCAGAAACCGGATCAACGGTTTCTGCTTTTTTTTGTCTGTCGCAAGCTGCAATCAGTCTGAAAGAGTGGTCAGCGGGATAGTCCCGACATTGCCCTTTTTCTCTCGGCGATCCTGAATCCAGTCTTCCACTTGCTGGCCGAATTCCTTGGGAGCCTTGCGCCCGACCTTTCTCGCGATGTCGAGAATGGTCTGTTGGGCGAGGGCTTCTTCCATGCGTTTTTGCGCGGTCATCATGGCGCTGTGGATCGAGCAGGTGTCTTCAATCGCCCATTGCGGCGGGTTGCCTTCAAACAGGGCACAACGCCCGCGGATGTCCCTGCATTCGAAAATATTCTTGCGGCCATCGATGGCTTTGACGATGTCGAGCAAGGTGATTTCGTCCGCCGGTCGGGCGAGGCTGAAACCTCCGCGCACACCTTCGCTGGCTACCACCAGTTTGCCCTTGGCCAGCTTGGTGAAGATCTTTGCCAGATATTCCAGTGGCACGCCTTGCAGTTCAGCGAGGTCGCGCACGCTGGCCTCGCGGGTATCGCCGTTGCTGGTGACCAGAAAGGCCAGGCAATGAATGCCGTATTCGACGCCTGCGCTGTATAGAGACATAACTAAGTCCGACTTGATTTGTCGTAAATATTAACAGGCTGATCAACAGCCGGCAATGCGATAAAGCTGCGGAGATCGGCGGGTTTAGTGACTGGATATGCCTGTTTAATGGCGGTATGCCGTTTTTTTGTTACTCCAAAAGTATCTATATTTTAGATAAATAACATCAATAAAACTGACTTGTTGATAATATGTACGACTAATAGAGTCGGCGCTATTCGATGAGCACCGCGTTGCACCTTTCGAAAAAACCCAGCACCGAGAGGCTTCGACTCGCGGGCAGCGAGTACCACTCACTCTCTATTTCAGTACTTGGCGACGAGCCTGGAGACAACGATGAAACAGCACATTCTGGTAATTGGCGCAGGCTTTGGTGGCATGTGGACGGCGCTGAGCGCCACGCGCCTGGTGGATATCCATGGGCGTGACAATGTCGATGTGACCGTCCTGGCGCCTCAGGCCGAATTGCGTGTACGCCCGCGTTTCTATGAACCGAATGCTCATCAACTAACAGCACCGTTGAGTGAACTGTTCGAAGCAGTCGGCGTTCATTTCATCAAGGGTGCTGCCGAGACCATCGATGTGGCGTCTAAAGCCGTGGGTTACACCGACGCGTCCGGGACAAAGCAAGTCTTCAACTACGACAAGCTGGTGCTGGCCACCGGCAGCGGTCTGGCGCAATCCGACACGCCGGGCGTCACTGAGTACGCGTTTGACGTTGACCAGATCGAAACGGCAGTCCGCCTGGAAACCCATCTGAAAGCGTTGAAAAACCTTCCCGACAGCCTGGCGCGCAACGCCGTCGTGGTGGCGGGCGGTGGCTTTACCGGGATTGAAACGGCAACCGAAATGCCTGGACGCCTTCGCGACATTCTTGGCGAGCACGCCGACATCAAGGTGATCATTGTTGATCGCGGGCAAAAAATCGGTGCCTCGATGGGCGAAGAGATCAGCAAGTCCATTGTCGCAGCCAGCGAAGAGTTGGGTGTTGAATGGCGTTTGGGGGTGTCGGTGCAGTCCGTCGATGCTGACGGCGTGACGCTTTCGGACGGTCAGCACATCGAGGCGAAAACCGTGGTCTGGACCACTGGCGTGCGGGCCAGTTCGTTGACTGAACAGATCCCCGCCGAGCGCGACAAGCAGGGTCGTCTGCATGTGGACGCCAACCTGAAAGTCATCGGCCAGAACGATATTTTCGCCACTGGTGATGTGGCTTACGCTGCCACCGACGACATTGGCAACTACGCGTTGATGACCTGCCAGCATGCGATTTCGCTGGGCCGTCATGCGGGTAATAACGTCGCGGCACAGCTTCTCGGGGTCGATCCGACGCCTTACAGCCAGCCAAAATACGTGACGTGCCTGGATCTCGGTGCCTGGGGCGCGGTGTATACCGAGGGCTGGGATCGTCAGGTGAAACTGGTTAAACAAGAAGGCAAAACCCTGAAGACCCAGATCAACACCCAGTGGATCTACCCGCCAGCGGCTGATCGCGTGAGCGCATTGGCGGCGGCTGACCCGATGATTCCTGTGGTCGCGTAACATCGCCGTGATAAACAAATCCCGCTCGCTGAGCGGGATTTTTTTGTCCATGCACTTTCCAGCCTCGCTGGGCTATTTATGATTTTTAACGGTTACGGCCGGCTCGTTGGCCTGTGTGCATCCCGCGACGCGTGGAGTGTTGCGTAATGAGTGGTGACAGTTGGGCGCAGGCGTTTTTTCTGTGTGCACTAGGCTTCAGATGCTGGCGTGCGATCGATGTCAGTAAGCGTTCAAGGAGCCTCGGATCATGGATGATCTGGTCAAAGAAGTTATTCCGTTGCTGCAGTATCTGATTCCCGGATTCCTGTCAGCGTGGATTTTTTACTCGCTGACCGCGTTCAAACGGCCCGATACGTTTGGGCAGATTGTGCAGGCGCTGATTTTTACGTTTGTGATTCAGGGCGCGGTTTTGGGGATCGGGGCAATTTGTCTGTGGGTGGGTTCGAAAGGATTTTCTGTAGGGAAATGGGATGCTCGGGCGGAGGCATTCTGGGCATTTATTGTTTCAGTATGTCTCGCCGGACTTTTCTGCTATTTGGCTTCAAACGGGAGGCTGCATGCGTTGCTACGCAAGCGAAATCTGACACGTAAAAACTCTCATCCCAACGAGTGGTACAGCGCTTTTGAGAGGCACGATCGCCTTGTCACTTTGCATCTGAGTGATGAGCGGCGATTGTTTGGCTGGCCTTTGGAGTGGCCCTCCGGCCCTAAGGAAGGGCAATTCATCGTGTTGAATCCACGCTGGCTTGGCGATGATGGCCTGGCGCTCCCTTTTGGCGCCGAATTATTGGTGATAGATTCGTCGAAAGTTCAGTGGGTCGAATTCAGTTTCGTCGAGGAGGTTTTATCATGAGTGCAAAAGAACCAAAACCTATTCCACCTCATATTGCGCGCCTCTTTGTCGGCCCGGACGGTAAGCAGCTGGCAAAGACGTTGGTTAAAGGACCCAGTGCGCCTCCACCGCCAAAGCGCTGATTAGCGCTGCCAGTCTCTTAACCCCAACCCTCAGCCACCGCCCGGCGAATCGCTTCCAGCAACATCGCAAACGCCGGGTTGTCGTTGTTCTCCCTCCAGATCAGATGCAGCTCGCTCTGCACCCCTTCGCCCAGATCGATATCGCGAAATACCACATTCTTGAACACCACACTGGTGGCGCAGCGCGGTACCAGCGCCAGGCCCATGCCAGCGTTGACCAAGGCCAGAATCGTCAACGATGACCCCAGCCACTGCACATAATCCGGCGCGACCCGTGCCGAGCGCAGCATGCCGGTCAGCAGTTCGTTGAACGGCGGATAAGCCGCGTGGGAGTACATCAGAAATGGCTGCTTATCCAGGTCGCTGACCGACACTTGAGCCGCGCTCGCCAACGGATGAGCACCGGGCACCGCCAGCACAAACGGCTCGCGCACCAGGCATTCAGTGGCGTAGCCCGGCTCCAGTAATGGCGCGCGAGCGATGCCCAGATCAATGCGCCGAGCACGCAGGGCTTCGTGCTGCTGGTAGGTGTTCATTTCCGACAGATCGATCTTCACCTGCGGCTGTTTCAAGCGTGCCTCGGCAATGACCTTGGGCAAAAATTCATACACCGCGCTGCCGACAAAACTGATGTTCACCGAACCGATATCGCCCTCGGCGAACCGTCGCGCGGTCACGGCTGCCTGCTGTGCGCGCTCCAGCAGGTTCTGTGCTTCGATGAAGAAAGCCCGGCCGGCGGCGGTCAGCGCGACGCTGCGGGTGCTGCGCGTGAACAACTCGACGCCGAGGTGATGTTCGAGCAACTGAATCTGTCGGCTCAGTGGCGGCTGCGTCATGTTCAGCCGTTCGGCGGCGCGACGGAAATTGAGTTCGGTGGCGACGGTGGTAAAGCAACGCAGCTGGGTCAGTTCGAACATTGATCTAATCCGGGTATCAATCGAATGCCAAGTTAGATTAGACGGGATCAATGATCGCCGTCCATGATCGATCCATCGCTTTACGCCATCCCTAAAAAAACAAGATCGGGAGTCGCCCTTGAAAACCCTCCAGAGTCCACTGGATGTCACGGTTCTCGCCCGTGCCGCCGCCAAGGTCAAGCGCCACGTGCTGCCGCTGTTCGTGGTGATGTTCATCGTCAACTACATCGATCGGGTCAACATCGGTTTCGTGCGCAGCCACATGGAGACCGATCTGGGCATCGGCGCTGCGGCTTACGGCCTCGGTGCCGGGTTGTTCTTCGTTGGCTACGCGCTGTTCGAAGTGCCGTCCAACATGCTCCTGCAACGTTACGGCGCGCGGGTCTGGCTGACGCGGATCATGTTCACTTGGGGCGCCGCTGCCATGGCCATGGCCTTTGTCAAAGGTGAAACCAGTTTTTACGTGCTGCGCTTTATTCTCGGCGCGGCCGAGGCGGGGTTCTTTCCGGGGATCATTTACTACTTCACCCAATGGCTGCCGGCCTCCGAGCGCGGCAAGACCATGGCGGTATTTCTCAGCGGTTCGGCGATTGCCTCGGTGATCTCCGGTCCGGTGTCCGGTGCGCTGCTGCACATCAGCGGCTTGGGTCTGCACGGCTGGCAATGGATGTTCCTGATTGAGGGCGCGGCGTCGGTGGTGCTCTGCGCGTTCGTCTGGTTCTGGCTGCAATCGCATCCGCGTCAGGCCAAGTGGCTGACCGAAGAGGAGCGTGAAGCGCTGGTCAGCGCCATTGCTGAAGAACAGCGTGCCCGTGACGCGGTGCAAGTGGCCAAGCCGTCGATGTTCAAGCTGTTGGCCGATCGGCAGATCGCGCTGTTCTGCTTCATCTATTTCTCCATTGCCCTGACCATCTACGGCGCAACATTCTGGCTGCCGAGCATGATCAAGAAGATGGGCAACCTCGGCGACTTCCAGGTTGGCCTGCTCAATTCGATTCCGTGGATCATTTCGATTGTCGCGATGTACGGTTTCGCGGCGATGGCCGGCAAGTGGAAATTCCAGCAGGCCTGGGTGGCGCTGACGCTGGTAATCGCCGCCATCGGCATGTTCATGTCGACCACTGGCGGGCCGATCTTCGCCTTCGTCGCCATCTGCTTCGCCGCTATTGGCTTCAAGGCTGCCTCGGCGCTGTTCTGGCCGATTCCGCAAAGCTATCTGGATGCCCGCATCGCCGCTGCGGTGATCGCGCTGATCAACTCCATCGGCAACCTCGGCGGCTTCGTTGCGCCGACCGCGTTCGGCTTCCTTGAACAAAGCACCGGCTCCATCGAGGGCGGCCTGTATGGCTTGGCGGCGACGTCACTGATCGCCGCGGGGGTGATCTTCTTCGCCCGCACGGCGCCGGGCGCCAAAGGGAAAACCCCGGCAAAGCCCCATGACGAAAGCGCCGTTGTTGCGACGGCCAGCCCGGCCGCGAGCCATTGAATTGATTGTTGATCTGTCAGGAGCGTTATCTTGAAAATCACCCGTGTCACCGTGACCCCGATTGCCTTCCGTGATCCGCCGTTGCTCAACGCCAGCGGTATCCACGAACCTTTCGCCCTGCGCTCGATCATCGAGATCGAAAGCGACAACGGCTACATCGGCCTCGGCGAAAGCTATGGCGATGCCCCGGCGCTGGCGATCCAGCAACAGTTGCAGTCACAACTGATCGGCCTCGATCCGTTCAACCTCAACCAGCTGCGCGCGATCGTGCAGGCCACCGTTGCAGCCAACAAACCTGCGAGCATTGCCGGTGCCGAACTGGCGCCCGGTTCCCACGCCAGCAAGGCGGTAAGCAATGCCTATTCGGCGTTCGAAGTGGCCTTTCTCGACTTGCAGGCGCATTACCTGAATGTGCCGTTGGTGGACCTTCTTGGCGGCGCGATTCGCGATGAAGTGCCGTTCAGTGCCTATCTGTTCTTCAAGTACGCGCAGCATGTCGATTCGCCGTACAAGCCGGACAACTGGGGCGAGGCACTCAACGAGCAGCAGATCGTTGCCCAGGCCGCGCGGATGATCGAGGCGTACGGGTTCAAAAGCATCAAACTAAAGGCCGGCACGTTACCGCCGGAGCATGAAGTGGCGTGCATCAAGGCCTTGAAGAAGGCGTTTCCCGGCTACCCGCTGCGCATCGATCCGAACGGCAACTGGTCGCTGGAAACCTCGATTCGCATGGCCGAATTGCTCGGCGATGATCTGCAGTATTACGAAGACCCGACCCCGGGCCTCGACGGCATGGCCGAGTTGCACAAACGCACCGGATTGCCGCTGGCAACCAACATGGTGGTTACTGATTTCGACGAGTTCCGCCGCAGCGTCGCGCAGAACAGCGTGCAGATTGTCCTCGCCGACCATCATTATTGGGGTGGTCTGCGCGACACGCAGACGCTGGCGAAGATGTGCGATGTGTTCGGCGTGGGGGTGTCGATGCATTCCAATTCACACCTGGGCATCAGCCTGATGGCGATGGCCCATGTCGCGGCGGCCGTGCCGAATCTGGATTACGCCTGCGACACGCATTACCCGTGGCAAGAGCCGGATGAGGAGGTGATCAAGGGCGGCAAGCTACCGATTGTCGATGGCTGCGTGAAGATCACTCGGGCACCGGGGCTTGGCTTGGAGCTGGATCACGATCAGTTGGGCAAGCTGCATGATCAGTACCTGACGTGCGGGATTCGACAGCGCGATGATGTGCGGCAGATGCAGCGTTACAAGCCGGACTGGAAGGCGGTCAAACCGAGGTTTTGATAGCGTCAGGACTGGCCTCATCGCGGGCAAGCCCGCTCCCACAGGTTATCGTGTCGATTGCAAACTCTGTATTCAACGAAGAACCCTGTGGGAGCGGGCTTGCCCGCGATGAGGTTCTCCAGTCAGAGTGTCTTTACCAGCCAATCCCGAAACGCTTTCAGCGACGGCAAATTCTCATTGCGCGGCGGATACACCAGGTAATAGCTGCGCCGACTGGTAATCGGCTCGCCCAGTTGCAGCAACTCACCGCTCGACAACTCATCCTCCACCAGAATCCGCGGTACCAAGCCCACACCAATGTTCGCCCGCACTGCCTGAATCAGGTGCGAGGTCATTTCAAAGCTTGGCCCGATGCGCATGCTGCGGTGGGGCAGGCCGTGATGGCTGAACCACTCCGCCCACGCCTGCGCATTGCTGCTGACATTGAGTAGCAGTTGACCGGCGATCTGCTGTTCGGCGTCATCGCGCTCGGCAGCGGACAACTGCGCACTGGCGATCACCACCAGTTCTTCGGTGTGCAAGGGCAGGGCGCTCAGCCCCGGCCATTCACCGCCGCCCACACAAATCGCCGCATCGATTTCGCTGGTATCGAAGTCGATCGCTTCGATACGCGAATGCAAGTGCACGGTCATGCCCGGGTGCGCGGTGTAGAAATCCTTGAGGCGCGGCAACAGCCATTTCGAGCCAAACGTCGGCAGCGTCGCCAGGCGCAAACTGTGAATGCCGGAGCCAAACGCCATCGCCTGCAAGGTTGCACTGCGAATCTGCCCCAGTGCCTCCGCCAGTTCGCGCTGATACATGCGCCCGACATCGGTCAGCACCACTTGCCGGCCTTCGCGGCTGAACAAGCGCATGCCGAGCATTTTCTCGAGAATCTGCACCTGACGGCTGACCGCACTTTGCGTCAGCGACAATTCATGGGCGGCGCGGGTGTAGCTTTCGTGGCGCGCAGCGGCCTCGAAGGCCAGCAATAACGACATGGAAGGGGTGAGCGTGCGCGGATTCATTCGTAAAAGTCATGGATAGTGGGTGGATTTTACGGTTGTCCCAATGCCCGGCAACAATGAACATGGGCGGCATTAGATGGCGGAGCCTGACGCAATCATTCGTTGCGTACAACTGTTCACCGCCACACGGCCCGATTTTCACCGAGATGCCCTGACCGATGATTGCCCAGTTGTCCCCCGCCAAAGCCCTGACCAGCGATTACCAACAATTCCTCAACGCCCTGAAGAACAGCGGCTTTCGCGGTGAAATCAGCGCCGATTACGCCAGCCGCGTGGTGCTGGCAACCGACAATTCGATCTATCAGCGCCTGCCGCAAGCGGCGGTGTTTCCGCGAGATGCCGAGGACGTGGCGCGGGTGGCGCGGCTGATTGCCGAGCCGGCTTACCAGCAAGTAGTGATCACTCCTCGCGGCGGCGGCACCGGCACCAACGGCCAATCGCTGACCGATGGCATCGTCGTTGACCTGTCGCGGCACATGAACCGCATCCTTGAAATCAACGTCGAAGAACGCTGGGTGCGGGTCCAGGCCGGGGTGGTCAAGGATCAGCTCAACGCCGCGCTGAAGTCCGCCGGACTGTTTTTCGCCCCAGAGTTGTCGACCTCCAACCGCGCCACCGTTGGCGGCATGATCAACACTGACGCCAGCGGCCAAGGCAGTTGCACCTATGGCAAGACCCGCGACCATGTGCTTGAACTCGAGATGATCCTGCGCGGCGGCGAACGTCTGCACGGTCAGCCGCTGGAAGAGCGCGAGCTGGAAGCACTCTGTGCCCGTGAAGATCGCGTCGGTGAGGTCTATCGTTGTGCGCGGCAGATCATTGATGAGCAGGGCGAGCTGATCAAGGAGCGTTTCCCCGATCTCAACCGTTGCCTGACCGGTTATGACCTCGCACACCTGCGTGAGGCGGACAACCGCTTCAACCTCAACAGCGTGCTGTGCGGTGCCGAAGGCTCGCTGGGTTTTGTGGTCGAGGCGCGGCTGAATGTGCTGCCGATCCCCAAGCACACAATGCTGGTGAACATCCGCTACGCCGGGTTCATGGACGCACTGCGCGATGCGCGGGCCTTGATGGCGCTCAAGCCGTTGTCGATCGAAACCGTCGACTCGAAAGTCTTGCTGCTGGCGATGCAGGACATCGTCTGGCACGGCGTCGCCGAATATTTCCCGCAAAGCGCCGAGCGGCCGACGTTGGGGATCAACCTTGTCGAATTCTGTGGCGACGATCCCGAAGAGCTGCAACGCCGGGTCGAGGTGTTCGTCGAGCATTTGAGCAGTGACCGCACGGTCGAGCGTTTGGGCCACACGCTGGCGGTCGGGCACGCGGCGGTGAACAAGGTCTACGGCATGCGCAAACGTGCGGTGGGCTTGCTCGGCAACGTCGCCGGAGAGGCGCGGCCGCAGCCATTTGTCGAAGACACGGCGGTGCCGCCGCAGCATCTGGCCGAGTACATCGCCGAGTTGCGCGACCTGCTCGACAGCCACGGATTGCAGTACGGCATGTTCGGTCATGTCGATGCCGGCGTATTGCACGTACGGCCGATTCTCGACATGAAAGATCCGCAACAAGCCGCGCTGGTGCGCCCGGTGTCCGATGGCGTTGCGGCGCTGACCCAACGTTACGGCGGTCTGCTGTGGGGCGAGCACGGCAAAGGTCTGCGTTCGGAATACGCGCCGGCATTTTTCGGTGAACTCTATCCGGCGCTGCAAGCACTGAAAGCGGCGTTCGACCCGTTCAACCAATTCAACCCAGGCAAGATCGCCACCCCAGCCAACACCGATGCGGCGTTGCTGAAGATCGACGAAGTGACCCTGCGCGGTGAACTCGATCGGCAGATCGACGAGAAGGTCTGGCAGGACTACGGCGCGGCGATGCACTGCAACGGCAACGGCGCCTGCTACAACTTCGATCCGGATGATGCGATGTGCCCGTCATGGAAGGCCACCCGCGAGCGTTCGCAGTCGCCGAAGGGGCGCGCGTCATTGATCCGCGAGTGGCTGCGTTTGCAGGGCGAGGCGGGCGTTGATGTGTTGTCTGATGCCATGCGCAAACCGGCGTTTTTCAGCACGCTGTGGCAGCGTTGGCGCAACACGCGTCAGCAGTCCGAAGATTTCTCTCATGAGGTTTACGACGCCATGGCCGGTTGCCTGGCGTGCAAATCCTGCGCGGGGCAGTGCCCGGTGAAGGTCAATGTGCCGGAGTTTCGTTCGCGCTTTCTTGAGCTGTATCACGGCCGTTATCTGCGCCCGGCGCGGGACTATCTGATCGCCTCGCTGGAATACAGCATTCCGTACATGGCGCGGATTCCAGCGTTGTATAACGGTTTGATGGGCGCTTCGATTGTGCGTGGATTGCTGGAACGTGTTGGCGGCATGGTCGATGTGCCGTTGCTCAGCCGCTTCGATTTCCACGCTGCGATGCGTCGCTGGCAGGTGCGACCGGCAACGGTTTCGACGTTGTCTGCGTTGACCTCGGCGCAACGTGAGCGCAGCGTGGTGATCGTTCAGGACGCATTCACGCGTTACTTTGAAGCGCCACTGTTGGCGGATATGGTCGAGCTGATTTCGCGTCTCGGTTATCAGGTTTATCTGGCGCCGTTCAGTGCCAACGGCAAGCCGTTGCATGTGCAGGGCTTCCTTTCGGCGTTCAACCGTGCGGCGTTGCGCAATGCGCGGCAGTTGCGCGAATTGGCCGAGCTCGGTGTGCCGCTGGTGGGGCTCGATCCGGCGATGACGCTGGTGTATCGCCAGGAATACCTGAAAGTCCCCGGTATGCAGCAATGCCCGGAAGTGGCGATGCTGCAGGAGTGGTTGCTCAAGGTGATGCCGGAGCAGGCGCCTGAGGATAAAACCGCGCTGTTCCGTTTGCTCGCGCACTGCACTGAGAAAACCAACGCCCCGGCCGCGACCCGCCAGTGGGAGCAGGTCTTCGAACGCGCCGGTTTGAAACTGGCCACGCAGGCCACCGGTTGCTGTGGCATGTCCGGCACCTACGGCCATGAAGCGCGCAATCGCGAGACATCAGCGGTGATCTACGAACAGTCCTGGGCGCGTCAGGTCGACGCACCGGCAGAGCAGGGCGAAGCGCTGGCGACCGGTTATTCCTGCCGCAGCCAGGTCAAGCGCCAGTCGGATCAGGCACTGCGCCATCCGTTGCAGGTGCTGCTTGAGGTTCAGCGTCGCTGAGGTCGCCGCCCGTGTCCTTGTCCCAGATCAGGCGCGGATCGAAGCTCATCGCTGCGAGCATGGTGAACACCACGACCAGGCCGAAAAACAGAATGCCCGGTCTTGGCTCGATATCGCCCAGCGCCTGGAACTTCACCAGTGCTGCGACCAGCGCCACCACGAGCACGTCGAGCATCGACCAATAGCCGATCAGCTCGACGAAGCGGTACAGCTTCGAGCGCTCCTTGCGCGCCCAGGCGCTGTCGCGTTGCACGGTCATCAGCAGCAAGGTCAGGGCGACGAACTTGATCCCCGGCACGGCGATACTGGCGATGAAAATGATCAGCGCGATGTCCCACGCGCCGGCCTCCCAGAACTCCAGCACGCCGCTCATGATCGTGCTGTCGGCGCCGTTGCCGAGCATGGTGGTGTTCATCACCGGCAGCAGATTGGCCGGCACGTAAAACGCCAGCGCAGCGAGCATGTAGGCCCAGGTGCGGGTCAGCGAGTTGGTCTTGCGCCGATGCAGCGGCGCGTCGCAACGCGGGCACTGGTGCGGCTCGTCGCTCATGTCGCAGGCCAGCCCGCAGCTGTGGCACAGACACAGATTGAGTTCGCTGGCAGTCGGTGGTCGCTTCATGGAATGTCCCAGAGGTCGCGGATGTCGCGACCGGCAATTCGGATCATCATCAGACTCAGCGCGGCCAAGGCAAACAGGCCGATGCCGGGCAACACATCAAGCAGCCCGGCCAGTTTGAACACCGCCACCATGGCCCCGAGCAAACACACTTCCAGCATGCTCCACGGACGCAGGGTTTCCAGCCAGCGCATGCACAGCTTGAACCCCGGCGCACGTTTCCCGCCGAGGGCGAAGCTCAATACCCAGGTCAACAAAACCAGTTGAAACGCCGGGGCAATGATGATGGCAATGGCCGCGACCATGGCGATGAAAGTAATCGGCCCCTGGCTCAGCGCCAGCACCGAGTCCCACAGCGTTGCGCTGTTTTTCAGGCCTTTCATGCTGATGCTCATCACCGGGTAGAAATTGGCGAACAGCCACAACACCGCCGCCGTGAACGTCAGCGCCAGACGCTGCTCAACGGTCAAACCATTGAAGCGCTGCAGCACACCACCGCAGCGCACGCACGAGGTTTTCTGGTGTTTGGCGAGCGTGACTTTCTCGTAAACGCAATCGCAGTGCTCGCAGATGATCAGGTGTTCGGTGTTGACCATGGACAACGCTCGACAACAGGCCGCAGAGGGCAGGGGGACTTGATCACTATAGAAGCCTGAGGCCGGAGGGCAAATTGCGCGGCGTAATCAGCTTCGGTTTTCTGAGAATCACTATCGATTGAGTTTGGGTTTTTGCTTCTTGGTGTTATAAGGTAACGCAAATTTTCAGGGTGGCCGTTGCTGGCACCCACTGATATCCCTTCGAATGCGAAACGCTTATGACGATTGTGCTTCCCCGTTCTGCCCCGGTGACTGGCCGGCTACTGTCCATCGATGCACTCAGGGGCCTGGTCATCCTGTTCATGCTGCTGGACCACGTGCGCGAAACCTTCCTGCTGCACCGTCAGGTCAGCGATCCGATGGACATCGCCAGCACCGAGCCGGCACTGTTTTTCAGCCGCACTCTGGCGCACTTGTGTGCACCGGTGTTTGTCTTGCTGACCGGGTTGTCGGCATGGCTGTTTGGCGAAAAGTATGCAGGCAAGACTGACGTCAGTGCGTTTCTGTTCAAGCGCGGACTGTTTCTGGTGGTGCTCGAATTCACCCTGGTCAACTTCGCCTGGACCTTCCAGCTGCCACCGAGTGTGATTTATCTGCAAGTGATCTGGGCGATCGGTTTGAGCATGATCGCGCTGTCGCTGCTGGTCTGGTTGCCGCGCTGGCTGTTGCTGGCATTGAGTGTGTTGATCATCGCCGGGCACAACCTGCTCGATGGTCTGCACTTCCCGGTCGAGTCAGCGCTGCATGTGCCGTGGGCGATTTTGCATGATCGTGGCTGGATCGAAGTCAGCGACAGTTTGCGCTTGCGCACGTCCTATCCGTTGCTGCCGTGGATCGGTGTGATCGGTCTGGGTTATGCGTTGGGGCCGTGGTTTGCTCGGGGTGTTGAAGCCGGCGCGCGTCAACGGCGCCTGTTGATCGGCGGTGTTGCGGGGCTGCTGGGGTTCGTCGCGCTGCGGCTGCTCAACGGTTACGGCGAGAAACCGTGGGCCGTGGGCGACTCGATGCTGCACACCGTGATGAGTTTTTTCAACATCACCAAGTACCCGCCGTCATTGCTGTTTATCGCGTTGACGGTAAGCACTGGGTTGTTGCTGTTGTTGGCGTTTGAGCGCGTGCAGGATCGACGCTGGATTCGCTGGCTGACGGTGTTCGGATCGGCGCCGATGTTTTTCTATCTGCTGCACCTGTATGCGTTGAAGGTGTTGTACCTGATCGGCGCGGCGCTGTTTGGTTTGAATCAGGGCAGCTATTTCGGTTTCTCCTCGGTGACGTCGATCTGGCTCGCCGCAATCATTCTGGCGATTGCACTGTTCCCGGCCGTGCGCTGGTTCTCGGCGTTGAAGGCGCGTCGCCGCGACATCGCCTGGTTGAAATACCTGTAAGCGGCCGATTGTTGGAGCGAACCTTCTCGCGAAAGCGGTGGGTCAGTGGCAATCAAGCTGCCTGACTTACCGCCTTCGCGAGCAGGCTCGCTCCCACATTGGATGGGGTAGAATCAGTTGATTTGGCGTGGCGCACCCCTCCCTGTGGGAGCGAGCTTGCTCGCGAATACGGTGGGTCAGCTACAGACTTGTTGGCTGACACGCCGCAATCGCGAGCAGGCTCACTCCTACAAGGGGTGTCTTGTGTCTGGATTACTTGCGATCCAGCCACACGGTTTGCGCGTTGCAGAATTCGCGTACGCCGAAGTGCGACAGTTCGCGACCGAAACCGCTCTTCTTCACGCCACCAAAGGTCACACGTGGATCGCTGGCGGAGTAGCCGTTGATGAACACGCCGCCGGTTTCCAGTTCGCTGGTCAGTTGCTGGGCCAGTTGCACGTTGGCGGTGTAAATCGTCGCGGTCAGACCGAATTCGCTGTCGTTGGCCAATGCCACGGCATGCGCGCAATCGCGGGCGGTGATGATCGAAGCGACAGGGCCGAACAATTCCTGTTTGAACGAGGTCATGCGGTCGGTGACGTCGGCCAGCACGGTCGGTTCGTAGTAGTTGCCCGGGCCTTCGGACTTGCCGCCGCCGAGCAGCAGGGTCGCGCCCTCTTCAAGGGTGTCGCGCACTTGCTGGTCGAGTTCGTCACGCAGGTCGAAACGCGCCATCGGGCCGATGTAAGTATCGGCAGACAAAGGATCGCCAACCTTCAGTTTGCGCGTGGCTTCGACGAATTTGCGGGTGAATTCTTCAACCACGCCTTCCTCGATGATCAGACGCTTGGCCGCGGCGCAAACCTGGCCGGAGTTCTGATAACGGCCGATCACCGCGGCTTGCACGGCTTCGTCGATATCGGCGTCGTTGAGCACGATGAACGGGTCGGAACCGCCCAGTTCCAGCACGCATTTCTTCAGCGCCGCACCGGCCTGAGCGCCAATCGCCATACCGGCGCGGACGCTGCCGGTCAGGGTCACCGCAGCGATGCGCGGGTCAGAGATCGCAGTGGAGACGCCTTCCGGGGTGACGTTGATCACTTCAAACACGCCATCGGCGAAACCGGCGCGGGTGAACGCATCGCGCAGCAAGTAGGCGCTGCCCATCACGTTCGGCGCATGTTTGAGCACGTAGGTGTTGCCGGCGATCAGTGCAGGAACGGCGCCACGCAGCACTTGCCAGATCGGAAAGTTCCACGGCATCACAGCGAGGATCGGACCCAGCGGACGGTATTCGATGCGCGCCTTGCCGCCTTCGACCTGAGTCGCTTCGGCGTCGAGCATGGTTGGGCCGTGTTCGGCGTACCACTCGCACAGCTTCGCGCATTTTTCGATTTCGCCACGGGCCTGAGCAATCGGCTTGCCCATTTCCTGAGTGATCATGGTGGCCATGGCTTCAGCGGTTTCACGCAGCGCGCCGGCAAGAGCGGTCAACAGACGCGAGCGATCCTGCAATGGCTTGCGCTTCCATTTGCCGAAACCATAAGCGGCGCGGGTCAGCGCGGCGTCAAGCGCAGCGGCGGATTCAAAGGCGTAATGCCCGATCTGCTCGCCGGTGGTCGGGTTGATCGAGATAGCGTGGGTCTGGCTGGAAATCTGGCTCATGGCGTTGTCCTGCATGTTCGTCGGATGAGCCTAGAGTAGGGTGGTGTTTGTTTTCTGGAAACTGAATAATAAAGATCGTTTCTTTCACGATTGGAGAATGACTGTGGATCTGGTGCAGCTGGAAATCTTCAAAGCCGTTGCCGAACACGGCAGCATCAGCGCCGCCGCCACGCAGATCCATCGCGTGCCGTCGAACCTGACTACGCGGATCAAGCAGCTTGAGCAGGATTTGGGTGTCGATCTGTTTATTCGCGAGAAAAGTCGTCTGCGCCTGTCGCCGGCGGGGTGGAGTTTTCTTGAGTACGCGCGGCGCATTCTTGATCTGGTGCAAGAGGCGCGCGCCACGGTGGCGGGCGAAGAACCGCAGGGCGCGTTTCCTTTGGGTTCGCTGGAAAGCACGGCGGCGGTACGCATCCCCGAATTGCTCGCGGCCTACAACCAGTTGCATCCGAAAGTCGATCTCGATCTGTCCACCGGACCCTCGGGGACGATGATCGACGGCGTACTTTCCGGGCGGCTCGCAGCGGCGTTTGTCGACGGCCCGGTGCTGCACCCGACGCTGGAAGGCGTGCCGGCCTTCGAAGAGGAAATGGTCATCATCGCGCCGCTCAATCACGCCCCCGTGCAGCGTGCGGCGGATGTCAACGGCGAGAACATCTACGCCTTCCGCTCCAACTGTTCCTATCGTCACCACTTTGAAAAATGGTTCAGCACCGACGCTGCCGTGCCGGGCAAGATCTTCGAAATGGAGTCCTACCACGGCATGCTTGCATGCGTCAGTGCAGGCGCCGGTCTGGCACTGATGCCGCGCAAGATGCTGCAGAGCATGCCGGGCAGCGCAACGGTGAGTGTCTGGCCGCTGGCGGCGGATTTCCGCTACCTGACGACGTGGCTGGTGTGGCGGCGCGGTACGGTGTCGCGCAGTCTGAGCATGTTTGTGCGTTTGCTCGAAGAGCGCGGAGTCGTGCGGGCGGAGGAATGAAGACTGCAATAAAAAGGTCAAAAACCGCTGATTCCGGAATTCGGGATCAGCGGTTTTTTCATTATGGCGTGCCGTTTCGCCCATACAGGCGATAACCGTTACGTTGGTTCAAACGGTCGTAGTAGGCGCTGACGGCGGGCAAGTGCGGATGGGCAAGCGGCGTTTCGAACCAGCGATTCACCGACAGCCCGATCGGAATATCCGCCAGTGAAAACGCTTCGCCACTGACGTAAGCTCCGGTCGATTGCAGCTGTCGATCAAGGATCTGCATGTTCTTCGACCATTGTTCGATCCCGGTGGCCAACGCAGCGCTGTCCTGATAGTCCGGCGACTTGCGCACCAGCGACATCAGCGGATAGGACCACGAGCGATTCAGCTCCGAAGCCTGCCAGTCGATCCATTGATCGACCCGTGCCCGAGCCATCGGCTCAGACGGATAAAGCTGCGCGCCGCCGTAGCGCGAGACCAGATAACGAATGATTGAATTGGATTCCCACAAGGTGAAATCGCCATCCTCGATCACCGGCACCATGGCGCATGGATTCAAGGCGAGGAACTGCGGCGTATTCGTCGATCTGAACCCCGAACCCCAATCTTCACGCGTGAAGGGAATCTGCAATTCAGCACACGTCCACAACACTTTGCGCACGTTGATCGATGAGGCTTTGCCAAGTATTCGCAGCATTGGATATCCCTATCCCTCTAGTCGTCGGACGTAAAGAAATACCACACCGAAACGAAGAAGACCCGCACATGGCGGGCCTCCGTTATTAAACAATCAATCTCACAGACTGCTCGCCAGTTTCCCGCCCATCATCCGTCGACGGTAGGAGGTATCCCGATTGGCCAGCCAGAAGTACAGCGGCGACGTCACCAGCAAGCCCACCAGCCACGACAGGTCAGCGCCGTTGATGTGTGCCGACACCGGGCCGACGTACAGCGGCGTGTTCATGAACGGGATCTGCACGGCGATGCCGATCGCGTAGGCCAGCAACGCCTGCGGGTTGTAGCGCCCGTAGATGCCGCCATCGACCTGGAAGATCGACTGGATGTCGTACTGGCCTTTGTGGATCGCGTAGAAGTCGATCAGGTTGATCGCTGTCCACGGCACCAACACCACCAGCAACACCAACACCATATCGACGAAGTGGCCGATGAAGTCCTTCGAGGCGCCGACGGCGGCGAAGCAGCAGGCCAGCAGCACGATGATCGAGATCACCGCACGGCTCTTGGCAGTGGGGATCCAGCGGTAGGCGAAGGTCTGCACCAGGGTGATCAGCGAAAGTACCGCGCCGTACAGGTTGAGGGCGTTGTGGCTGATCACGCTGAGCAGGAACAGCACCAGCATCAGCGGGCCGATCGAGCCGGTGGCGAGTTTGACCGCGTCCATGGTGTCCATGCCCACCGGCGTCGCCAGCACCGCGACGGCGCCGAAGATGAACGCCAGGCTCGAGCCCAGCGCCGAACCCAGATAGGTCGTCCAGAACGTCGACGAGACTTTGACGTCGGCCGGCAAGTAACGCGAATAGTCGGAGACGTACGGTGCGAACGCGATCTGCCACAGCGCCGCCAGCGACACGGTGGCCAGCCAGCCGGAGAGGTTGAAGCTGCCACGGGTGAGGAAGTCATCGGTTTGAATATGGGTGAAGATGTAGCCGAAGCCGACGACGATGCCGATCCCCAGCACCCAAGTGCCGATGCGGTTAAGCACGTGGATGAAACGGTAGCCGATGATGCCGATGATTCCCGAACCGAGCGCGCCGATAACGATGCCGACCGGCACTGGAACGCTATCGACCACGCCATGCAGCGATTTGCCGGCGAGGACGATGTTGGAAGCGAAGAAACCGATGTACATGACGCCGGCGATCAGCACCACCAGCAGCGCACCGAGGGAGCCGAACTGGGCGCGGCTCTGGATCATCTGCGGGATGCCCATCTGCGGGCCTTGCGCCGAGTGCAGCGCCATCAGCACGCCGCCAACCAGATGGCCGACGAGAATCGCGACGATGCCCCAGACCAGATTCAAGTGAAACAACTGCACGCCCAGCGCACCGGTGACGATGGGCAACGGCGCGATGTTGCCGCCGAACCACAGCGTGAACAGATCCCTGACCTTTCCGTGGCGATCTTCGGGGGGCACGTATCCTATCGTGTGTTTTTCAATCAGCGGAGCGGAGGATGCTGCAGGGGTAGCCATGACGAACTCCAAGGCAAGGATGAGTACGTGGACGTACTTCGGCAAGCGCCGGCACGGGCGGCGCATTTCTTGTTGAAGTGATCATGTGCAAAGCGTCGGGATAGATAAATTAGTAAGTTTGTTGCTACAGACGTTAAAAAAAATATGCTCTGGGTTACGCGCCGCTCCGGTATGTTCAGGCTTCTCTCTTATCTGAATTCATACCGCTTTCTGTAGGCGCTGCCAAAGGCTGCGATCCTTTGATTTTCTGGAGATTCCCATGGCCGCCTACAACCTGCGCCAGCTCAAATACTTCGTCACCACCGCCGATTGCGGCAGCGTCGCCGAAGCGTCGCGCAAGCTCTATATCGCGCAGCCATCGGTCTCCACCGCGATCAAGCACCTGGAAGAAAGCTTCGGCGTGCAGCTGTTCATCCGCCACCACGCCCAGGGCGTTTCCCTGACACCCAGCGGCTCACGTTTCTATCGCAAGGCGCTGGAGTTGTTGCGCGTTGCCCACGAATTCGAACAGAACGCTTTGGCCGACAACGACGTGGTCGCCGGGCAGATCGATATCGGCTGTTTCGAAACCGTCGCGCCGCTGTACCTGCCGCGCCTGATCGCCGGTTTCAAGGCGCGTTGGCCCGGTGTGGAAATCCGTATTCGCGACGGCGAGCAGCAAGAGCTGGTGCAGGCCCTGACCGCCGGCAGCATCGACGTGGCGATGATGTTCGAACACGATCTCGACAGCACCATCGAAACCACGCCGCTGATGCCGCCGCAGCAGCCATACGCCTTGCTCCCGGCCAACCATCGCTTCGCGCAACAGGCCAAGGTCTCGCTGCATGATCTGGTGCTGGAACCGATGATCCTGCTCGACGTGGTGCCGAGCCGAACCTACTTCGTGAGCATCTTCGAGGAGCGCGGACTGACGCCGAATATCGTCTTCAGCTCACCGTCGATCGAGATGGTGCGCGGCATGGTCGGCAATGGTTTCGGCTTTTCGATTCTGGTGACCAAGCCGTTCAGCGATTACACCTACGACGGCCAGCAAGTCGTGTGCGTGCCACTGGCGGAGAGCGTCACCGGATCGGGATTGTCGGCGGCGTGGCTGCGGCGCGTGCAACTGACCAAACCGGTGCAGTTGTTCGTCGATCATTGCCGAGAGGAGTTGGCCCGACTGTACGCTTGAGTACAGGCGGACCGGGCTTCAAGCGCGGATAAACGCCAGCACACGCTGGAGCATGTCATCGCAAGCCTTCAGTTGATCGAGGCTGACAAACTCGTCGGGTTTGTGGCCCTGATCCATGCTGCCGGGCCCGCAGACCACGGTGGCAATGCCCACCGCATCAAACAGACCGCCTTCAGTGCCGAACGCCACCGTGCCAAAATCTGTCGAACCGCAGAACGCCGCAATCAACTCGGCGGCCTGGCTCTGCGCATCGGTGACCAGCCCCGGATACGCCGACAATGCGCTGAAGCGGATGTCACTTTGCGCACTGACCGCACGCATGCGCGGCAGCACTTCGCGCTCGGCGTAGGCTTGCAGTGCTTGCGCGACCAGCGCCGGATCCTGCGAGGGCAGGGCGCGGATTTCGAAGTCGAAACGGCAATCGGCCGGGACGATGTTCAGCGCTTTACCGCCGCTGATCAGCCCGGTTTGCACGGTGCTGTAGGGCGGATCGAAACGTTTGTCGTGATGCTCCGGCGCTTTCAGTTGCTGACCGAGGCGCCCCAGCTCGCCGATCAGTGCGGCGGCGTATTCGATGGCGTTGACGCCGAGCGGGGCATACGCCGAATGGCACGGATGGCCATGCACGTCGCAGCGCATTGCCAGTTTGCCCTTGTGGCCGAGTACCGGTTTCAGTTCGGTCGGCTCGCCGATGATGCACAGCAGTGGTTTGACCGGACGCTGCTCCAGCACCTTGAGCAACGAACGCACACCGAGGCAGCCGACTTCTTCGTCATACGACAACGCGATGTGCACCGGCAGGCGCAACGGCGCCTGTACCAGCGCTGGCACCAGGGCGAGCACGCAGGCGATGTAGCCCTTCATGTCCGCCGTGCCACGCCCGAACAGTTTGCCGTCGCGCTCGGTCAGTTGAAACGGCGGCAGTGTCCACGGCTGGCCATCGACCGGCACCACATCGGTGTGCCCGGACAGCACGATGCCCGGTTGATCCACCGGGCCGATCGTGGCGAACAGATTGGCTTTGCTGCGCTCATCGTTGTAGATCAGCGCGCAGGGCACGTCGAAACCTTCGAGGTAATCACGTACGAATTCGATCAGCTGCAAGTTGGATTCACGGCTGGTGGTGTCAAACCCCACCAGCGCCCTGAGCAACTCGATGCTGTTCATCGATCATCACCGGCGACGCCATAACCCGGCGCTTTGGCGGGGTCGAGGGCGCGGTCGATGTAGTCCTGAAGCTGCGGCTGATAGGCATCCCAGAGCTTTTGCAACTGACCGATCGGGTCTTCATCGGCCCAATCCACGCGCAAATTCACGATCGGCCAGGTCTGTTCACCGACCACGACAACAGCAGCCGAATGCACCGGGCCGGCTTCACCACCGAGCGCTTGCGCGGCGTGCAGGGCTTTGAGCAGACGATCGGCGAGTTGCCCTTCGCCATCCTCAAAGGCACTGACCATGGCTTCGATCACCGAACGCCCTGCGAGCATGTTGCCGGCGGCAACGCATTGTTCGCCGGAGACCGCGTTGTGCACGCCGAGGGTTTGCGCACCGCTGAAGTGCGCGGTCTGGCCGAGGTGGTTGATCGCGGTGATCTGGCGGTACTGGCTGTAGCCGTTGCGGGTGAGAACTTTGTCCAGCGCATCGTCCGGGGCCAGGCCTTGCTCCATCAACGCAAGGACCTCCGGGCCGAGGGACGGCAGGGTGATGTTCTGGCTCGACACGGCGCCAACGCCCGGCAGCAGCCATGGGCAGCGGGCGCCGACGGCGATGCTGGAGGAACTGATGGCGACACCGAACTGGCCGGTTTCGGCGCAGCGGGCTGCGATTGAAAAGGTCATCTAATGAACTCCTTGGGTGTCTGGACTGGCCTCTTCGCGAGCAGGCTCACTCCTACGGTGAAGCATTGCAAATGTAGGAGTGAGCCTGCTCGCGATGGCCATAACGCGGTGAGCCTGCTTACTCGGGAATCACCGCAATCACATCAATCTCCATCAACCACTGCGGCTGCCCCAGCGCCGACACCACCAGCCCGGTGGAGATCGGGAACACACCTTTGAGCCACTTGCCCACTTCGCCATACACCGCCTCGCGATAACGCGGGTCGATCAGGTAGGTGGTGGTCTTGACGATGTGGCTCATGTCGCTGCCGGCTTCTTCTAGCAGTTGCTTGACGTTGCGCATGGCTTGTTCGGCTTGCGCACGCGGATCACCCAGACCGACCAGATTGCCGTCGAAATCAGTACCGACCTGACCACGGACATACACCGTGTTACCGGCACGCACGGCCTGGCACAGATCATTGTCCAGGGTCTGGTTCGGGTAGGTGTCTTTGGTGTTGAACATACGAATGCGCGTGTGGGTTGGCTTGCTCATGTGCAGCTCCAGAGTCAGGGTTGCCCGGCGCAATCGGCGCCGGAGCGAAAAGGACATCAAGCGTCGACGGTGTCGGCAACTTTGTTGTGTGTCGGCGCGTGCAGCTCGGCTTCACGCTGCTCGGCATCGCGGTAGTCCAGATACTTGCGCTGGGTGGCAATGTGATCGGCGACGTGCTTGGCGTCGTGCCACACGCCCCAGATGAACGACGAACCCCGGCGCGACTGCCACGGCAAACCAAGGAAATACACACCCGGCTCGCTCGACACACCGCGCTGGTGCACCGGCTTGCCCTTGTCATCGAACGCGGCGACTTGCAGCCAGGAGTAATCCACGGCAAACCCGGTGGCCCAGATGATCGAGGTGATGCCAGCCTCGGTCAGATTCAAATCGGCCAGTGGGTTTTTCACGCACTCAGGCTCTGGATACGTTTCGCGGGCCTCCGGTTCTTCCGGCAGGTCGAGGCCGTTGCGCTCGATGTAGGCGTCGGCGGCATCGAGCAGCGCCAGATAGTTTTCATCGCCGCGATTGAGGTTGCCGACCAGATCCTGCTTGAAGGTCACCACGCCGTTATTGAACGACTCGGTGACGCCAACCAGCGTCATGCCGCGATGGGCCAGACCCCGGAAGTCGATAGTGCGCCCGCCATGGGCGCCACTGACCGCGATGGTCACGTGCTCACGCCCCGGTTTCATCGCCGCCTGGTCCCACTCGCCGAGCACGCCCAGCCACCAGCAGAAATCACGGTTGCGGTAAGCGCGAGGCGGGCGGTCGTGAGCGCCGACCGACAGGTAAACGCGCTTGCCGGAGCGTTGCAGTTCATCGGCGATCTGTACGCCGGAAGAACCGGCACCGACCACCAGCACCGCGCCTTCCGGCAGTTGCTGCGGGTTGCGATAGTCAGCGGAGTGGATCTGCAGCAGGCGTTCGTCTTGCGGGGCAATGGCCGGGATCACCGGTTTCTGGAACGGGCCGGTGGCGGCGACTACGCGACTGGCTTCGATCACGCCTTCAGAAGTCTGGACGGTGAAACCCGGACGCCCGACATTGCGCACCACGCTTTTGACCTCGACACCGGTACGAATCGGCGCGTTGAATTTCTTCGCATAGGCTTCGAAGTAGTCGGCCACGCGTTCTTTCGGGGCGAAGCCGTCAGGGTCGATGTCATCGAATTCCAGCCCCGGAAAGCGGTCGTGCCATGCCGGACCGTTGGCGACCAGCGAGTCCCAACGCCCGGTGCGCCAGCGTTCGGCGATACGGTCGCGCTCCAGTACGATGTGCGGCACCCCGAGTTTGCTCAGGTGCTCGCTCATCGCCACGCCCGCTTGGCCGGCACCGACGATCAGCGTGTCTGTTGTTATTATTTCAGTGGTCATCTCTACATCCTTCCTAGCAAGGCAGTTGGATTCGGGCGCTGTCAGGCTTGTCCGTTTTGCTTGAGGTCAGACTAGGGAGAGGGGGGGTGTCGGTAAAATATTATTAAGCTGGGATATGAAGATAAAATTCTGATGCAGATGGGTTGAAGCCTTTGAATACGGGGCTTCAGGCCTCTTGGAAGGGAAGGAGTGACATCACACGAGCCAGATACTTTCCACCGTCAGGCAACAAAGCCAGGACGACTTTGATCGCGGCGATTTTCGCTGCAGAACATCATCGAGACGCGCGTGATGACTCAGGGGCCGATTTGATTGCGCCGTGTTGTGCTACAGCGCCTAGGTCTTTCGCGTCTCGATTTGCCCGGACAAGTGGCCGGTCAGCAAGGTTTTCGCAGTCATCGGCTGAGCCGGCAAATGTTCGCTGAGATCCCAGATCTCAAGCATCTTCGCGTACTCGAAGGCATGGCGCGGATCCGCTTGCACCCACTGTTGAAATGCCAGTCGCTCGTCGGCGCGGCAATTGTCGTCGTGCAGCCGCATGCACCAATGAGCGGCCTGGTCGAGGACGGTTGCGTCCGTTTCCTCGGGGCGGGTCGTATACATAGAGCGCTACCTGTTGGTTCGATTCAGCCACTCTACGAAGCGGTTTGATAAAAAAACGTCAAAAAAACACGTGATGAACGTTTTTTCATCGACGGGCACGCTTTGTCGCTGTAGCAACTGAATCGATAGCTGACTGCGAGCTAATTGCCATCGGCAACCTTGCGCTCGATCTCGTCAATCTTGCGCTGCAGTGTTTCGGCATCCTGCTCTTTGGTTCGGTTCGTGGTGGGGGTGATCACCTCGTCCACGGCTTTGGTATCTGTATCCGTGTCCGCCAGATCGCGTTGCACCACATTGACCGGTTTTCCCGAAGTGTCGACGGCCGGTGTTGCGGGGCGGGTGTCGTCAGTGTTGTTCATTTTTCTCAACCTCCAGTGACCTGTACGTTGGATACGGTGGTCGGGCGGGAGTTCGAGATATTTTCGCTGAGCAGCGATCATCCCTGTCCGTGGGCCGCCGCTGCCAGTTGCCCGGTATCGACCCGGACAAATACCGAATCGCCAATCGCAGTGAGCACCTCGCCGGCATAGACCTCGCAGATCACCCGGCTCTTGCGCCCGACTGCGCCTTCGACCTTCGCCCGCAGCGTCAGTGTCACGCCCATGGGGGTGGGTTTGATGAACTTGATACCGAGGTTGCCGGTGACGCAGTCGATGCGCGGCAGGCTGCCGGCTTCGCGTTGTTCGTTGCGGTAGTGATAGGCCATGGCGGTCCAGTTGGAGTGGCAGTCGACCAGCATCGCGATCAGGCCGCCGTAGACCAGTTGCGGCCAGCCGCAGTATTGGGCGTCGGGCAAATGTTCGGCGACAACATGCACGCCATCTGCATGCCAGTGACTCTTGATGTGCAAACCCTGCGGATTGCTGCCGCCGCAGCCGTAGCAAACGCCTTCCGGGGCGGCGATGTCTTGCAGGGAGGTTTCGGGGCTGGACATGCGATGGGTCATCCTGGAGTAGTAAGCCCGTTCAGGCGTATGCGGTTGCGCCCACCGCGTTTGGACTCATAAAGCGCGGCGTCGCCTTGTTCGATCAGCGCTGTGAGGCTGGCCGGCGGTGTGTCGAACAGGCTTGCGCCGATGCTCAGTGTCACGGCGACGGGCGTGGGGAAAGTCTGTGAGGCGGTCGCGAGAAACTGCTCGCGCAGGGCGTTGCCCAGTTCGACGATGCGCTCAGTGGAGACGTTGCTCAGCAACATGACGAACTCGTCGCCACCCAGGCGCGCGGTCAAGGCATTGCGTGGCAGCAGCGAACGAACGATCTCGCTCAGGGCAATGAGCAATCGATCGCCGGCGGAATGGCCATAGAGGTCGTTGACCAGTTTGAAGTTGTCGATATCGATCAACAACAGAGCGCCGCGGCGTTCTGGCGAAACGTCGGCGAGCAGGCGTGGGGCGCGTTTTTCGAGGGCGCGGCGGTTGTACAGGGCGGTCAGCGGGTCCCGCTCGGCGAGGCGGGCGATTTGCTTTTCCCGGCGGTAGCGTTCGGTGCCGGTCATCGACAGTGCAATCAACATGATTGCCATCGCGCCCTCAACCAGAGAAATCTGGATGATTTCGCCCCTGAACGCGGCCAGATCGATCAGCGTGCCGGGAATCACCACGGTCGCCGCCTTGGCGACGTAGAACATGCCGTGGATCAGCAGCACATAACGCAACTGCACCGCGCCGACGCTCAACGACTTGCCGTGCGGACGCAGCAGAAAGCTGCCTTTGAGCGTTGCCGCCGCGACCAGCAGCGAGTTGGCCACCAGCATGACCTTCGACCACTGCGGTCCGTCCGGTAGCAGTAACAGCCCCAGCCAAAGCACGAAAATCAGGAACCAGGCACGCGACAACCGCGTCTGGGTGAAACGTGCGACACCGAGCAGGAACAGAAAATGTGCGGTGACCAGCAGGCCGTTGGCGAACCAGATTCCGATCAGCAGAAAGCCGTTGCTGCGCAGCAGGGCGAGGGTGGAACCCACGGTGATCGTGGCGAACCCGGCGCTCCAGAACAGCAGCGAAGGTTCACGAATGCTGCGCCACTCGACCGCCAGGTACAGCGCGGCAGCGGCCGCGAGCGCGATCGAAAGGGTCAACATCGTAGGCGGGTCGAGCGGCATTTCTTCTGGGGCCTGTCTGTGGGGCGGCAAGACTGGCGATTGTAAGCGTTTGGGGCGGTTTTGGCAGGAGGCTGGCGCGAGCGGCAGCGGCCGTCGCGCCGAACGGTTACCGACTGGCGTCGAGCACCAAGCGGCGGCGCGCCTTGCCGCGGTGCAAATGCTCGACTGACTCGTTGACCTGGCGCGTGAGCAACATCTCGACCGCCGGCAGAGTCTGGTGCCGGACGCAGAATTCAAGCAGCGGCGCCATGGTGGCAAGCATTGCTGTCCAGTCGAGCTTGGCGTTGGCGAGTCAAATCGAACGTTGCGCCTGCGCGAGCCAGGTATCGACCACTCGACGATCCAGCTCCTCCCAGTACGCCATGCCCAATACCCGCGTGGTATTGAGGCCGCGCAAGTAACCGCGCAGTTGATTGGCGGTGTCCTGGATCAACTGCGGATCGGAGATGTTTTTGTCCAGCAAGACGGTTTCATACTGGACGAGGTATTCGGCCACTCGCTCGCGAAAATCGGGCAGAACGGCGTCGCGGATCAGGTCAAACGTTCTCAAAGCGGGATCCTCATTGATCTTTTTCTACTTGTAGTGAGTGTGTAGCAGTCTGCTCGGCGCGCAACTATTGCTAGAAGTAATAGTGACCATCACTAAACGCAAGTTCTGCTTTGTCGGCAATCAGCGGAAAATCGGCGCCATCGAACACGCAGCTCAAGGAATTTGCGCGATGAAGACTTTGACCCGACTGGCTCTGGTCGCCCTGTTGATGGGCGGCGCGATTGCCACTGCACCCGCCTACGCGGGCAACGCCGGGTCTTGTCATCTTCAGGCCATCGCCGGCAGCAGCGCGGCGTTGCAGCATTCGCAGACCGTGGGTGTGCTGTTCAGCGAGAATACTCTGGAAAACCTGCAATACCTTGAGCGCTACCACGACATGGCGCTGAACGGCGCAAAAGATGCGCTCGATACACGGATTCGCCAGGCGTTCGTTGCCAGCTCCGATCCGGAACTGGCCATCGACTGGTTGATGAGTTCGTTGCAGCAACAGTTTCTGTCGGTGACCGTCTACGACAATCTCGATGCGCTGATTCAGGCGCATCCGGACATCGTGGTCAAGCTCGACACCTTCAATCGCTTGCTGACGCAACGCAACAGCCTGGTCGAAGCGCGGTTCAGCGCACGCTTCTACGACGCCGACTTGCAATACATCGGCAAGGCCGAAGGCGCTGTCGAGAAACAATTGCCTTCGGCCTGGGTGCATGACCAGGCAGCGCCGCAAATCGCCGCGCAGATCGACAGACAGCGTGACCTGCAACTCAGCGCATTGAAGCAATTCGATGTGTCGCTCAAGGCCTTGGTGGCGTCGAGCTGAACACTTAAAACATAAATGGCAACGGCGGCTCCGTGAGGCTGAACCGTTGTCGGTAGAACCGAACCTTTATTTTCAGGATTACACCGATGCGTCCTTTTGTGCCTGCCATGGCTTTTGCTTCCTTGTTGCTCGCCGGTTGCGCCTCTGCGCCGAACAACCCGACCCTGACCTTGCAGACCAGCAAGACCCCTGCGCAATACGCCGATTGCGTTGTGCCGAAACTGCAGGGCAGTGCGCTGAACCCGACGGTTTCGCAGACCCAGCGCAGCTACCGGATCGTGGTGCCGAGCAAGATTTCGGCGGACAACATACTGGAAGCCTACAAGGCTGGCACGGGCGGCAAGGTGTTCCTCTACGAGCGCCACTTGCTGGCCTCGAACTACCTGCCTTCGAGTTTTGAACGCGCCGCGCAGGACTGCATCTGATTTCCTCCCGTACACGTATGTAACAGAGCTCCTTTGGTTGGCCGCAACCAACCAATTTTTTGCCCCGCGCCTTCATTCGGTCGCGGGGTTTTTTTTGCAATTTTTTCGCTGAGAACAGGCAAGACCCATTGCAGGAACGGGCTGCTGTAATATGCCTCACCTCATTTATCACGAGCACTGAAAATGGATTCTCACTCGATTCTGACCTTCACCCTGGTTGCCGCGATCCTGACCATGCGCCGGCAGACGGCATAAACGCAGGGCCCTGGATCAAGCCCACTTGAACTGCGCCGGGAATCTTGCAACAAAGCAGGTTCCCGACTCGGCATGGGATGTCACCTGCAACGTGCCGTTGTGTGCGGCGGTAATCTGCGCGGCGATGTACAGGCCCAGCCCAAGACCTTCACCGCGCTGACCGGCTTCGGATCGGGAGAACGGTTCGAACAGCATTGGCATCAATGGCGCCGGAATCGGCGTGCCCTGATTGCTCACCGAGATGACGATTTCATCGCCCTCGGCACACGCCTTGAGGATGATCGGCGCGCTGGTCGAGCCGTGAGTGACCGCGTTGCCGAGCAGGTTGGAGAGCAACTGGCTGATGCGCAGGGCATCGCAATAGACCCCCGCCGGTACGTTCAATTCATGAATGAAGGTCGCGCGCGGGTGCGAAGCCTGGACCTCTTCCAGGGTCAGCAGCAATGTCCGTTGCAAGTCATCCACCAGTTTGCGCTGCACCGGAATCCCGCCACCCAGACGGCCACGGGCAAAGTCGAGGATGTTCTCGATCAGCACGCCCATGCGCATCGAGCTGTTGCGGATGGCCGACAACAGATTGAGTGAGCGCTTGTCTTCGGTTTTGGTTTGCAGCAGGTCGGCGCTCATGCGAATCGCGCTCAGCGGTGTGCGCAGGTCATGCCCGAGTACCGCGATGAATTGCTCGCGCAGCCGCCCGAGTTCATTGGCGCTGGCCAACTCGACTTTGGTGGCCTCCAGACGGCTTTGCGTGTCCAGGCTCATGGCGATCAACTGGGCGAACAGCGTGAGGGTCTTGGCGATCGCCGGTTCATCAAGGCTCGCCGGCACGGAATCGATGGCGCAGAGCGTGCCGAAAAAATCGCCATTGGCTTTGATGATCGGGATGGAAATGTAGCTTTCCAGGCCGTAGGTCTTCGGCGTGTGATGGCGGGAAAAGATCGGGTGCGTACTGGCGTGGCCGAAAATCACCGGTTGCTGGTGTTGGCGGATTTCGTGACAGATGGTCGATTCAAGCACCAGTTCGCCGCCGGGCCTGAGCCCGAAGTCGATCGAGTCGTCGACGGCGCAGGCGACCCAGTGGCGGTCAGTCACCCTTGCCACCGCCGCGAAGCGCATGCCGGTGAGGTGTTTGACCATGCTCAGAATCACCGGCACCGCATCAATCCTGCTGATGGCTTCGATATCTGGGACAAATTCCGGATTGTTCATGAGGCGGCGCTTGGCAATGAATTCGCTCAGAGACTATCCGTTATCGCCGGCCATGACTAATCGGCTGGCCGAAAACGACGAGGGGCGCCTTGGTTTTTCCCGGCGCCCCTCGTGCTCAAGCGTTTACCGCGTTTTTTTTAGAACTTGTACTTGGCCGTCAGCATGTAGCTGCGCGGGTTACCGTAGTTGTCGGTGGAGCCCCACGTGGTGTTGTAGCCGATGGAGGAATAGTAGACGCGGTCAAAGATGTTGTTGGCGTTGACCTGCAGATCCAGGTGCTTGTTGACTTCATAACCGGCCATCAGGTCCGTTACCGCGTAGCTGCCCTGTTCGAGGCGATAGCTGCCGACGGTGAGCGGTACATCGTTGTACATGCGGCTCTGCCAGTAGACGTTGCCGCCGACGCGGAATTTCTCCAGCGGACCTTGCAGGCGATACATGGTCGAGACCTTGAACAAATGCTCGGGCGTATCGGTGTCGAAGCGCTGGTTATTGTTGTCCGGGTTTTCGTCCTTGATGTAGTGCGCGCGGGTGTAGGTGTAACCGGCGCCGACTTGCCAGTTCTCGGTCAGTGCGCCTTGCAGTTCGACATCCAGGCCTTGGCTGCGGACTTTGCCGGAGCCCTGGTAGCAGGTCATGACCGGGCAACCCAGCTGACTTTCGGCGAGGGTCGCACGGTTGGTCTGGTCGATCTGGAACACCGCCAGGCTGGCGTTCAGTGCGCCGTTGAAGTACTCGCCCTTGATGCCCACCTCATAGTTTTCGCCGACGATCGGGTCGAGCTGTTTACCGGAGAGATCCTGCTGGGTTTGCGGGGTGAAAATGTCGGTGTAGCTGGCGTACAGCGAGTGGTGATCGTCGAGCTTGTAGATCAGGCCCGAATAGCGCGTCAGGTTGCGGGTGACTTTGTAGTCGCCGTCACCGGTGCGGTCATCGTAGTCGTACCAGTCCAGACGGCCGCCGAGGATCAGCGTCAGCGGGTCGGCCAGGCTCAGGCGGGTGGTCAGGTACACCGCATCCTGCGTGGTCACCGTGCGGGTTTTGCTGTCACGCACGAAATCGGGTTTTGGTGCACCGATCGGCCAGGCCGTGGTGTAGGGGGCGTATTCCTTGGAGGTCGCATCGTAGGCGCGGTTGCTGGCACCCACGACCAGTTCGTGGGTACGGCCGAAGGCTTCGAACGGGCCGCTGGCAAAAGCGTCGAGGGCCGTTTGCTTGTCGGTGTGGTGCGACTGATAGGCAGTGGTCTCCAATGGGCCTGCGTAACGTGACAGGTAGGTGCCGGAGAACTCGCCGTTGAGCGTCGAGGACGAGCCGGCGAGGTGCAGTTTCCAGTCATTGTCGAAGCGGTGCTCGACTTCACCGAAGACGGTGTCGATCTGCAGCTTCCTGTTTTCCCAATCGGTGCCCGGGTAGGTGGAGCGGGGCAGGTCGAGGTGGTGGCCGTCGGTGCCGATTGGCAAGCCGCCCCAGAAATAGTTGGTCTGTTCGTTTTGACGGGAAAAGCCCAGGGTCGCCGTGGTGCTTTCGCTCAGGTCAGCTTCGCCGATGGCATAGAACAGACCGTGATCGTTCTGCTCTTTATCGCGGAAGCTGTCGGCGCCCTGATAGGAACTCACCACCCGGCCACGCAAGGTGCCGCTTTCATTCAGCTTGCTTGAGGCGTCGATCTCGCCACGGTAATCATCCCAGCTGCCGGCGGCGCCAGTGAGGGTCACTCGTTGGTCGGCCGTCGGGCGTTTGCGCACCAGGTTGATCGCCGCCGAAGGGTTGCCGGCACCAGTGACGAGGCCGGTCGCACCGCGGACGATTTCGACCCGGTCGAACATTGCCAGGTTCGGTTGCACCGCCATCGAGAATGGCGAATAAGAACTCGGCAGACCGTCGTACATGATGTTGTCGATGTCGAAGCCGCGAGCGCTGTAAGTCTGCCGGCCAGGGCCGCTGGACTGACTGAGGAACAACCCCGGCGTGGCCTTCACCACATCGTTGATGCTGGTCATGTTCTGGTCGTCCATGCGCTGCCGGGTGATCACCGTCACCGCTTGCGGCGTTTCGCGCATGGTCAGCGACAGCTTGGTCGCAGTCTGCATCGGGCCGGTGGTGTAGGAGTCCGAGCCCTCAGTGGTACTGCTCATCTGCGTCGCGCCGATTTCGGTGGCGCCCAGTTCCAGAGTGGTCGGCGCATCGGCTTTTTCAGGCGCGGCCTGGGGTTTTTCATCTGCAGAAACGCTTGTGATGCCCGCCATGCAGATGGCAATTGCCAGCAGGTTAGGCGAAAGGTTCGAACGGCGGTGAATGGTCTGAAACGACATCAATCTGCTTCCCCAAGGAGTACCAAAACGAATCTGATGCGGGCGCATCTAAGAAGTATTCGTATTAGCATGTCAGATTGATTCGCACGAAGAAAGATATACGAGTCAGATAGTTAACAAATTTTTCACATTTGGCGAGCTGGCTCGCACGCTTCAATCAGGACGATTTTGGCGAGTGAAGCCAGAGAATTCGCGGGGTGTAGAGGCGGGGGAGGGGGCCGGGGGCCGCGGGGGGGGGGGGGGGTGGCAGACCCGCCCCCGGCAACCACCCGCCAGTCTTCAGCGATCGGCGGGCTGTACAGCGTGGTCTGAATGCCGAAATCGCGGCTGCCGCTGACGGCGCCTGCATCGCTGTCGCCGCCACCGTTGGCTTTGCCGCCATAGGCT
>NZ_LIGE01000013.1 GCF_001297015.1 Pseudomonas sp. RIT-PI-r
GATCTACACGTACGCCGAGCAGAAGCTGCAACTGCTGCTGAACCTGGGCAACTACGCGATGCTGGCGGGCGACGAGTTGTACATCGCCGCTTACCTCGGCTCGCTGAAGATGGCGCTGATCAGCACCATCCTCTGCCTGCTGATCGGCTACCCGATGGCCTACGCCATCGCCACTGCCCGTAAAGAGATGCAAACGGTGCTGGTGCTGCTGATCATGATGCCGACCTGGACCGCGATCCTGATCCGCGTTTACGCGTGGATGGGCATTCTCAGCAACAACGGTCTGCTCAACGGTTTCCTGATGAGCATGGGCTTCATTGACGAGCCGCTGCAGATCCTCAACACCAACCTCGCGGTATACATCGGCGTCGTCTACTCGTATCTGCCGTTCATGATTCTGCCGCTGTACGCCAACCTGGTGAAGCACGATCAAAGCTTGCTGGAAGCCGCTTCCGACCTTGGTTCAAGCACCTTCAACAGCTTCTGGAAAATCACCATTCCGCTGTCCAAGAACGGGATCATTGCCGGCTGCATGCTGGTGTTCATCCCGGTGGTCGGCGAGTTCGTGATCCCGGAACTGCTCGGCGGTCCGGAAACCCTGATGATCGGCAAAGTGCTCTGGCAAGAGTTCTTCAACAACCGTGACTGGCCGGTGGCGTCCGCGCTGGCGGTGGTGATGCTGGCGATCCTGATCGTGCCGATCATTCTGTTCAACCGCAGTCAGGCCAAGGAAATGGAGGGTAAAGAATGAAGCGCATCCGTTTCTCCAGCCTGATGCTGGTCATCGGTTTGTTGTTCATCTACCTGCCGATGCTGATCCTGGTGATCTACTCGTTCAACGCCTCCAAACTGGTAACGGTGTGGGGCGGCTGGTCGATCAAGTGGTACGTCGGCCTGCTCGACAACACCCAACTGATGGGCTCGGTGCTGCGCTCGCTGGAAATTGCCTGCTACACCGCGGTTGCCGCGGTGGCGCTGGGCACACTGGCAGCGTTCGTACTGACGCGCATCACGCGCTTCAAGGGCCGCACCCTGTTCGGCGGCCTGGTGACAGCGCCGTTGGTGATGCCGGAAGTGATCACTGGTCTGTCGCTGTTGCTGCTGTTCGTGGCCATGGCGCAGATGATCGGTTGGCCGCAGGAACGTGGCATCGTCACCATCTGGATTGCTCACACGACGTTCTGTGCGGCGTATGGGGGGGGGGTAGCCCCCGCCCGCCTGCGTGAACTGGGCCTGTCGATCGAAGAAGCGGCGATGGATCTGGGTGCACGGCCGTGGAAGGTGTTCTTCCTGATCACCATCCCGATGATCGCGCCATCACTGGCGGCGGGCGGCATGATGTCCTTCGCGCTGTCGCTGGATGACCTGGTGCTGGCGAGCTTCGTTTCCGGCCCGGGTTCGACGACCCTGCCGATGGAAGTGTTCTCGGCAGTTCGTCTGGGTGTGAAGCCTGAGATCAACGCCGTGGCGAGTCTGATTCTGCTGGCGGTATCGATCGTGACTTTCATGGTCTGGTTCTTCAGCCGCCGTGCCGAAGAAGCCCGCAAGAAAGCCATCCAGCAAGCCATCGAAGAAAGCGCAGCCGATTCGTGGAAGCAGCCGGACGTGCGCCGGGCGCCAAGCCCGGAAGCCGCGTAAGCGATATCGGGTTGGCCTCAATATCGAGGGCAACCCAATTCCAAATGTAGGAGTGAGCCTGCTCGCGATAGCGGTGTATCAGCCAGGGATTTTTCAGCTGACACACCGCTATCGCGAGCAGGCTCACTCCTACAATGGGATTTACGCAGTCCAGGGTGATTGGCGGATGACCTCGACAAAGTTCATCGGCTTGAACCCCGGCTGCTGATCCTTCAGCACATCAGTTTTCACATTGCCAAACGTGGTCTGCGGACGATGCCGCAAGCCATCGGCAAACGTGCAGATGATGCATTCCTTGAAACCTTCCCCACGCGGGTGCGCATGCACCACCGCCTCACGCTGCACGGTGCTGAAGGCTGCGTAATCCATACCCAGCACGTCCATTTCCACACCAGCGGTCACCAGCGCCACGGTTGGACGCAGATGCTTGGGCACGCCCGGCGTGGTGTGCAGGGCAATCGACAGCCAGACCTGCTCGATGTCGTCATCGCTCAACCCGTACGGTTTGAGAAACGCCGCCGCTGCGTTAGCACCGTCCACCTCAAAACGCTCGTCATCACTGCGATGACCTTCGACCAGACCGAGGTCATGGAACATCGCGCCGACGTAAAGCAGCTCCGGATCGTAGGCCAGTTGCTGGCGCTCACCGCTCAGCGCGCCGAACAAAAACACCCGGCGCGAATGGTGATAAAGCAGGTCTGATTCGATGTCGCGGATGTACTCGGTGGTGGCGCGGGCGAGGGCGCTGTCGGGTATTTTGATGCCGGCGATGGTTGTGCTCATGGTGCTTTCCTTTCTGAAAGCGCCGTCGTGGCGCTGATGGGGAAAGTCTGTTCCCGACGCTGAAAGCGAACAATCGGCGCATGGCTGCGATCCTTGCCAATCCACCTGCAAATCGTGCCAAGCTTAAAGATCGCCGCCTGCGGCAGCTCCTACAGAAGCCCGCATTCCCCTGTAGGAGCTGCCGCAGGCGGCGATCTTTTGCTCTTGAAAGGGAATCCACTGCCATGAATAGAACCGTCGCCATCGTTGTGTTCGCAGGCGTGCAGTCGCTCGACGTCACCGGCCCCATGGATGTGTTCGCCGAAGCCAATCGCTTCCTCGCGCCGGAAGATCACTATCGGCTGGAAGTGATCGGCCTGGAAAAAACACCGATGGCCTGTTCCAACGGTTTGAGCCTGAATGCTCATCGCCACTTCAGCGAAGCCCTCGAGGCCTACGACCTGTTGCTGGTCGCTGGCGGCCCGCAACTGCCATTCATGGATTTTGGCGCGACATTTGATGATTGGCTGCGCGGGGCGTGTTCACGGGCGCAGCGCTTCGGTTCAATCTGCAATGGCGCGTTCATGCTCGCTCGCGCGGGGTTGCTGGAGGGGCGCACCGTCACCACGCACTGGAACGATGCCGAGGCATTGGCGCAGTTGTGTCCGACCACGCAGGTCGAAGCCGATCGCCTGTACGTCGAGGACGGCGCGCTCTACACCTCGGCGGGGGTGACGGCGGGGATCGATCTGTCGTTGTATTTGCTGGCGCGGGATCACGGCGCTGAAGTGGCGCTGAGCGTGGCCAAGCGACTGGTGGTGTTCACCCAGCGCTCTGGTGGCCAGTCGCAGTTCAGTCCGTTCCTGACGCCGCATGCAGAGCCGACGTCGGCGGTGGCGATGGTGCAGTTGTATGTGCTGGCCAATCTCACTGGCGATCTGACGATTGCCGATCTGGCCAATGCGGCGAACATGAGTGCGCGCAATTTCTCCCGAGTGTTTGCCCGGGAAGCCAAAGTCACCCCGGCGGAGTTTGTCGAGCGGGCGCGGGTGGATGCGGCGCGGGTGATGCTGGAAAGCACCGCGGCGCCGTTGAAGACGGTGGCGTATCAGTGCGGGTTTCGCGATGCGCAGCATATGCGCGGGGTGTTTAACCGAAGGTTAGGCGTGACGCCGCAGCAGTTTCGGCTGAATTTTGCGGTGGTGCTTTAAACCTCACCCTCACCCCAGCCCTCCCGAAACGTCGGACCGCCCAGAGGGAGAGGGGGCCGAGACGGGGATATTGAGGAGATACGCCGACGTGAAATTGCTGTGCCGAATCCATAATCGACACCGCTCTTTCAGGTCGATGTATGACAAAAGACACCTCGGTCAGTCCCCTCTACCTCTGGGAGAGGGCTAGGGTGAGGGGCTTTTAAGGTGCCCGCGCCGGCAACAGCTTCAACGTACTGCGCGTATTCGCCGTCACCTCTTCCTCACTGAAATGCGCCTGCACATACATCCCGTCGACATACGCCTCAGCCTGATCGTCATAGTGGCTATCAAACGGCACACCACTCTGCCCAACCGGGTTAATCGTCAACCCATGCGCCGGATCGGCAAAATCCACCAAGCGCCGCGTCGATGGCCCGTAAGTTACCGGCCACGGCGCCGGGCCGATCTTCGCCGACAGATTGTTCGGCACTTCATGACTGCCCGGCGCCGCAAACGGCCCGACGTTGAATATTCGATCCAGCGGCTTCTGCTGCCCCAACGGATGGCCATGGGTCAATGTGTGCGCCGTGCCCCATTTCCACTCGGCAGTGTTGTCGCCGAGGGTCAGCTTCAAATGCTGCATGCTCGCCTGCCACGCCGTGCGCACAACATCGGCACGGGTCTCCTTGTTCGGTGTGCTGCGGTTATCCCACCACGGCGAATCGGCATTCGCCGCCAGCCTCGGCAGCGCCGCATCGATCACCCGCGTCGACAGCAAAGTGTCGAAGAAATCATTGCCCAACTCATCACGCATTGCCGCATCGGCGAGGTCGTAGAGGAACTGGTTGAACACCGTTGCATTGACCGAATCCAGCGGATAGTCGCCCGGCCACTGCGCCAGTTGCTCGACCAGTTTCAGCTGCGCCGGGTCGCTCACCACTTCACGCAGCACCGGCAGCAAAGGCGCCAACACGCGCGGGCCGTAACCGGTCGCGGTGCCGAGTTGCAGCTTCTGGTTGGCCTCGTTCGTCCACTTGATGTTCTTGTCGCTGAGCTGGCGATCGAGCTGTTGACCGCGATCGGCGAGGTTGTAGTAGCCGGGAATCTCCATGCCGGTCGGTGACAGCGGCTGGAAGTTGGCCGAAACGATGTAGCCGCGCGCCGGGTTCTCTTCCTGCGGATTGGCGCTGAACGGGTAGAAACCGTCCTTGTCTGCCTGATTGCTGCTGCCATCGAGAATGAATTCTGGTCTGACCCCGGCCGGGCGCTTGGGCAGCAATGCCGAGGCCCACCAGGCGATATCACCCTTGGCGTTGGCGTAAACCAGATTCAGCCCCGGTGCCTGCACTTTCGCCGCTGCGGCGCGAGCCTTGGCCAAGGTGTCGGCGCGGTTGAGCTGGTAGAAGCCTTCGAGGATCGGGTTTGGCGTTTCGAGGAAGGCCCACCACATCGCAATCGGGGTTTTACCGGCGGCCGTGCCGAGCGCATCGTTGACGATCGGCCCGTGAGGCGATTGACGCAGGGTGAGGGTCACCGGCGACTGGCCCTTCACGTTGATCTGCTGCTGCGTGACGAGCATGTCGGTCCACTGGCCGCGATACCAGACCTGATTCGGGTTATCCGGGTTGACCTTCTCGGCGATCAGATCCAGATCGTCGTTCTGGAACATGGTCAGGCTCCAGCCGAAATCGAGGTTGTGCCCCAGAAACGCAAACGGCACCAGCGCCTGATGATGGCCGTACAGCTCAAAACCCGGCGCCGACAACTGCGCCTCGTACCACACCGACGGCACTGAGAAACGAATGTGCGGGTCACCGGCCAGCAGCGGTTTGCCGCTCTGGCTGCGACTGCCCGAGATCACCCAGGCGTTGCTGCCTTCGAACTGCGGCAAGCCGTTGTCGATCAGTGCCTGTTCGCTGAGGCGAGCAAGGGCGTTGAGGTCTTTCCAGTCGCCGGCGGCGAGCGCTGGCACCTGCTTGGCATGACCGTTGACCAGCACGCCCTTGGGCTGCCAGTCGAGATCGAAGACGGTGAGGTAATCGGCGCCCAACTGATCGCGCACGTAGGTCAGCAACGGTTCGGTGCGAAACGCGGCGGCAAAGCTGTAGGCCATGTAACCGGCGACACTGATGCTGTCTTCTGCCGTGAACGGTCTTTTGGGGATGCCCAGCACGTCGAACTCGATTGGCGCAGCGTGGGTGTCCTGATATTGGTTGATGCCATCCAGATAGGCTTGCAGGCCCTTCCACGCCGGCGACTGTTTATCGAGACTGGCAACGTAACTGGCGGCGCGCTCACGGATGCGCAGGCTGCGGAACAGTTTGTCGGTGTCGAGCAGTTTCGGCCCGAGCACTTCGGCCAGTTCGCCACGGGCCAGACGGCGCATCGCTTCCATCTGGAACAGCCGATCCTGGGCATGCACATAGCCGAGCGCGCGGTAGAGGTCGGTTTCGTTCTCGGCACGAATGTGCGGCACACCGCGTTCGTCGTAACGCACGGTCACCGAACCCTGCAGGTTGCGCAGTTCGACCTGGCCCTGGCGTGTGGGTTGTTTGCTGTAGACATACCAGCCGACGCCGGCAAGCAGAACAACGATGAGCAAGCCAAGTACGGTGAACACGCGCTTCATGGTGACTCCTTGTGCAGGCGGGATTGCCGCCCGTCGGGCTGCAAACAATTAGCACAGACCTTCTGTGCCGTGCAGCGCTGTCCTTGAAAAGTCCGGAATGCCTTACTGTGTCTCCACTGGCCACGGGCAGTAACAACCGACTGCCAGGGTGTGCGTGGCGTTGACCGGGCGATCTTCCGTCAGGGCATTCAAAATCGGTTCGATAAAACTGTTGCTGGAATTGCAGGTCAGGCCTTCGCTGTACGGACCGAAGTAGGCCAGTTTGCCGCTGCGGTCCCAGATCGCCACGGCCGGGCTGGCGGGGACTTGCTCGGAGCCGGGCAATATCGTGATGGTTTTCAGACTGCTGAGGTTGGCCGGCAACTGCCCGTGGCTGCCAGTCTTTTGCACCGCGAAGAACTCGACACCCTTGGCGCCGAACTGCTCGACCATCTCGGTCAGATGCTGTTGGTTGCCGACATTGCACGGGCAGGCCGGGTCCCAGAAATGCACCAGACGGATCTTGCCGGGACCGGCGAGATTGTCCGGCAGGCGCAGCGGATCACCGGAAAACACCGCGGTGTGTTCGCTGAATGCGCGCAGGTAACGCCCCTGAAACCAGTCGTACGCGGCCCACAGCACCCCGGCGCAGATCAGCGCGAGCAGGCTGGCAAACAGTGCGGTGCGGTAGGGCGAACGCATGGTTTTCGATCCCGAAAAGGTGGGCTAGCTTGCCATGTCTGCCACGACAGATGAATATCGCAGGCCGATAAAGTCTGTTTACCGTTTTGGAATTCCCGCATGCCTGCCACTTTCGACCCCGATCAAATCCGCGCCAGCCTCAAGCCATTGGCCGAGTGGCAGCCGTTGTCGGACGAGGCCAAGGCGTACCAGCAGTTTTATAAAACCGATTTTCCCCATCGCGATGTCTGGCGTGGCATGGGCCGTTTCGAGGTCGATGGTTATGAAGTGGTCAGCCATTGCTGGTGGCCGGAGAAGGTCAAGGCGACGCTGTTTCTGCTGCATGGTTATTACGATCACACCGGGCTCTACCGGCATGTGATCGAGTGGGCGCTGGATCAGGACTTTGCCGTGATCGCCTGCGATTTGCCGGGCCATGGTCTATCGAGCGGGCCGCGCGCGAGCATTCGCGACTTCTCGGAATATCAGGACGTTCTGCAAGCCTTGTTCGCCGAGGCGCAATCGATCGCGCTGCCGCAGCCTTGGCACCTGTGTGGGCAGAGCACCGGCGGCGCGATTGTCGTCGATCATTTACTCAATCACGCGCAAAACAGTCCGGCGCAGGGGCAGGTGATTTTGCTCGCGCCGCTGGTGCGGCCACGGGCGTGGGGCTGGTCGCAACTGAGTTATTACCTGCTCAGGCCTTTTGTACGAGGTGTCACGCGACGCTTCAGCGAGAACTCCAACGATCCGGATTTTCTGCCGTTTCTGCAGACCGATCCGTTACAGCCGCGACGCTTGCCGACGAAATGGGTCGGTGCATTGTCGCGCTGGATCATCCGCGTCGAGCACGCGAAAAAAAGTCCGCGACGGCCACTGATCATTCAGGGGCAGGCGGACATGACGGTGGACTGGCAGCACAATCTGCAGGTGTTGAAGTGGAAGTTCGACCGGCCGCAGATTCTGCTACTGGCCGAGGCCCGGCATCATCTGGCGAATGAGACGGTGGAGATGCGTGAGGAGTATTTCGAGTTCTTGAGCAAGCGGATCAGGGGCCGGAATCTCTAGCGCTTGTGAGGGCCCCTTCGCGAGCAAGCTCACTCCTACATTTGGAATGCGTACCCCTGTAGGAGTGAGCCTGCTCGCGATAGCGGTCTAAGAGACGACGAAGATCATTGCCCGACCGCCAACCCCGCCCGAATCGCCGCCAACGCCGCCTGATAGTAGGCCTTGCCCTCAGCCGACTCGGCAAACGTCGCAAACTCTTCCAGCTCTTCATCCGACAGATCGCGATAGACATAGAGCAACGTGTTGTTCATGTCCGCGCCAATCTGATCCATCAAGCGCTGACGCTGACCGTTCAACATACCCTGCGCCTGACCACCGCCGAGCAGTCCCGGAATCATCGAGCTCAAGCTGTCTGCCGCGACGCCGGCAATCGCCAGGCTGACTTCGGCGCCGGCTTCACGGGCAGGTAATGCTTGAGCGAGGTGGCCGATGATCAGCAGACGGCTGTCGCTGACCTGCATCTTCGGCAGCCCTTTGGCGTTTTTCGCCAGTTGATCGCGACGGGTCGCGAGCAGTTCAGCGGCGACGATTTTTTTGCCCAGTGGCGATTGAAAGAAGGTCAGTGCCGGTTTCGGGTCGGCAAGCTTCTGCCGCAGTTGTGCTTCGGCGCGTTGATCCACGGCCTGCGGGGCGAAGCGCTGGTTACTATTGTTGACCAGCGCTTGAAAAACGGCGGGCGGCAGACTGTTCTGATAACGCTGCTGTGCAGCCGTCAGGGCGTCGTTGAAATGCGCGCGTTGTTCTGGCCAGCCGGCGACCTTGTACAGCTGATCGTGGCCGTCCGCCCAGGCGGGCAAAACGCAGAACATCAACAGTGAAAAAAGCAAACGGCGCATAGGGACTCCTGTCAGCAGCGGACTATTCTCCGTGCGGTGCCGGTACTTGTCGAGAATTCGTATCAAGCCGCCGCGTGGCTCTGTCGGATTTTTCGCCGGCGGCATACTATGCGCGCCATGCAAATATCCTCTGAACACCCGCTGCTGTTACGCATTGTCGACGACCTGGCCGAGCATGGCTGGTCGCAGCAGAACATCTTCCTGCCCGCCGGTTTGACCCGCGAGCTGGCCGCTGAGTGCCGTAAACGTGAGGCCGAAGGTGAGCTGGCGCCGGCAGCGGTTGGCCGTGGGCCGTTTTCAGAGATTCGCGAAGGAATTCGTGGCGACCATATTCAGTGGATCGACCCCGGTCAGGCCGAGTCCAGCGATCGTTACCTGAATCTGATGGAGAGCCTGCGCGAGGCGCTCAACCGGGGCTTGTTCCTCGGCCTCGAAGATTTTGAATGCCATTTCGCCCTGTATCCGCCCGGCGCGTTTTATCGCCGGCATGTCGACCGTTTTCGCGACGATGACAAGCGCATGGTCTCGGTGGTGGTCTACCTCAATGACGCGTGGCTGCCGGAGGACGGTGGTCAGTTGCGCATGTACCTGAACGATGAGCGCGTGCATGACGTGCAGCCTACCGGCGGCTGTCTGGTGGTGTTTCTTTCCGGCGAAGTGCCGCACGAAGTATTGCCGGCGCACCGCGAGCGCCTGTCGCTGACCGGCTGGTTCCGTCGCCGTGGCAACGAGCCGTTCTGAGATGGACAAGATTCTGGTCAGCCGCTGCCTGTTGGGTCATCGCGTGCGTTATGACGGTGGCGCGAGCGGGCCGTTTGATCTGCTTGAACAGTGGATTGCCAAAGGGCGGGTGGTGCCGTTGTGTCCGGAGGTTGCCGGGGGGTTGCCGACGCCACGGGCGGCGGCGGAGATTCCGGGCGGGCAGGGTGCTGAGGTGCTGGATGGCGTCGCTGCGGTGATCACCACTGATGGCGAGGATGTCAGTGCGCAGTTTCTGGATGGCGCGCGGCAGGCGCTGGAGCTGGTGCAGAAGCACGGGGTTCGCGTGGCGGTGCTGAAGGCCAACAGTCCTTCTTGCGGGAATTTGCTGACGTATGACGGGTCGTTCAGTGGCGTCAAGGTCAATGGCGAAGGGGTGACGGCGGCGTTGCTCAAGCGCCATGGAGTGCAGGTGTTCAGCGAGCTTGAACTGCCGCAGGCCGCGCTGGCCCTTGCTGCTTTGGATTGATCCGCAATCGTTGCCCTCACCCCAGCCCTCTCCCGGAGGGAGAGGGGGCCGACCGAAGTGTCTGGCACTATTCATCGACCTGAAAGACCTTATCGACTATGGATTCGACAAAGCCATGACCAGCCGATTTCGGATTCGGCACATCCATTTCAGGTCGAAGTCCCTCTCAAGCATCCCCCAATCAGTCCCCTCTCCCTCCGGGAGAGGGCTAGGGTGAGGGGCTTTTAAGGCTTCAACCATTTTTCGGACAGCGCCGCCAGACGCCCATCCGCTTTGATCCGCTGCATCGCACTCGCAAGGCTGGCCTGAAACGCCGGATTACCCTTCTGAAACGGTATCGCCAACTCCACCGGTGCGCTTGCCTTTGGCTTGGCGTCGGTCAGCGTCTGCACCAAGACCATCGGCCGTGGCTGCTCATCTTTTCTCGCCAGCAACTGCGAATCGACCTTGCCATAAGGTTCGCTGAAGTCGAAACGATCCTTGAGTTCGGGTGTCAGTGCTATGTGATTGAGCGCGACGTCGTACTTGCCGCTTTCGACGCCCTGGAGCAGATCGGCCTCGTCGGTGACGATGAAGTCGGCGCGAACATCCAGCTCGTTAGCCAATAGTTGTCCAAGCTCGACCTCGAACCCCGTGAGTTTGTCGCCGTCATCCTTGTAATTGAAGGGCGGTGTATTAGCCTCAAGGGCTATGCGCAGCTCGCCACGGTCGTTGACGTCATCAATCAGTTCGGCGTGAGCCAAAGGGCTCAAAAGGGGTAGCAGGCAGATCAGGCCAGGCAAAAAGCGCATGGTCACTCCTTTGAAATCATTAATGCGACGCTCTGAGTCAGGCTCGCTTTGCTATGGTTGTCGAGTGCCTTCGACAACGAATGGTCATGAAGTTGTCATGACCGTGCGGATTTTACGGAAAACTGGAGAAGAAAATGAAAAGCTTTATGTCACGTGCAACGTTGGCGGGTGTGCTGATGGGTGTTTCGGTGCTGGCCAGTGCTGCCACACCCGCGCCAAAAGGCGCCGAAGTGTTCATCGTTTCTCCCGAGGACGGGGCCACGGTTTCGCAGACTTTCACCGTCAAGTTCGGTACCAAGGACGTCGCCCTGGCGCCGGCCGGTGATGTCACCAAGAACACCGGTCACCATCACCTGCTGATCGACGCCAAGGACATTGTTCCTGCCGGTTCGGTTGTCCCTACCGATGCCAACCATATGCACTTCGGCAAGGCGCAGACCCAGGCTGACATCAAGCTCGCCCCGGGCAAACACACCTTGCAGCTGGAACTTGGCGACAGCGGTCACATGGCATTCGATCCGCCAATCGTCTCGAAGAAAATCACCATCAACGTCGAATAACCGTTTCGCCGTGCATGAAAAAGGGAGCCCGAAGGCTCCCTTTTTTTTCGCTCAGCGTTCGATCAGAACAACACACGACTACGGATGGTGCCGTTGATGTGCTGCAGCTTCTCTTGCGCCAGATCCGAGTACTCGGCGTCGACGTCGATCACCACGTAGCCAACCTTCTCGTTGGTCTGCAGGAACTGACCGGAGATGTTGATGCCGTTTTCGGCGAAGACCTTGTTGATCTCGCTCATCACGCCCGGGATGTTCTCGTGGATGTGCAGCAGGCGGTGCTTGCCAGGGTGAGCCGGCAGGGCCACTTCCGGGAAGTTTACCGACGAAACGGAGGTACCGTTGTCGCTGTACTTGACCAGTTTCTCTGCCACTTCCAGACCGATGTTGGCTTGCGCTTCGGCGGTCGAACCACCGATGTGCGGGGTCAGGATGACGTTGTCGAGGCCACGCAGCGGGCTTTCGAACTCTTCGTCATTGGAGCGTGGCTCCACCGGGAAGACGTCGATGGCCGCGCCGATCAGGTGCTTGTCCTTGATCGCGTCCGCCAGGGCGTCCAGTTCAACCACGGTGCCACGCGCCGCGTTGATCAGAATGCCGCCCTTCTTGATGGCGCGGATTTCCTTCTCGCCGATCATCCACTGGGTCGCAGCGGTTTCCGGAACGTGCAGGGTGACGATGTCGGACATGCCCAGCAGTTCGGTCAGGCTACCGATCTGGGTCGCGTTGCCCAGCGGCAGCTTGGTCACGGTGTCATAGAAGTACACCTGCATGCCCAGACCTTCAGCCAGAACCGACAGCTGCGTACCGATCGAGCCGTAGCCGACGATGCCCAGTTTCTTGCCACGGATCTCGAAGGAATTGGCTGCGGATTTGATCCAGCCGCCACGGTGGCAGGAAGCGTTTTTCTCCGGGATGCCGCGCAGCAGCAGGATCGCTTCGGCCAGCACCAGCTCGGCTACGGAGCGGGTGTTGGAGTAAGGCGCGTTGAACACGGCAATACCGCGCTCACGGGCAGCACTCAGGTCGACCTGGTTGGTGCCGATGCAGAAACAGCCGACCGCAACCAGCTTCTTCGCGTGATCGAAGATCTCTTCGGTCAGTTGGGTGCGCGAACGAATGCCGATGAAGTGAGCGTCAGCGATCTTTTCCTTGAGCTGGGCTTCCGGCAAGGAACCTGTCAGGTATTCGATGCTGGTGTAGCCCGCCGCCTTGAGGACGTCGACAGCCGATTGGTGGACGCCTTCGAGAAGAAGGAACTTGATCTTGCTCTTATCGAGAGAAGTCTTGCTCATCTGCGTAAACCTGTATCCCGGAGAAAAATGGCAGGAAATGGTCAACAGACGCTGACCCGGACGACAAGAAAGTCGTCTCCGCGGATCTGGCCTTGGGCACTGTCCTGCGGGGTCGATATGCTAGCATAGCCTCCCCGCTAAACACTCATTCCTGCGACGTGAAGCGTTCTCAGGATGACCATGAATTGTTCGAGAGTTCTGTCGATGACCAATCCTGCCCTGATTGATGAACTGAAGACCCTGGTCGAGCCTGGCAAGGTCCTGACCGACGCCGACTCCCTGAATGCATACGGCAAGGATTGGACCAAGCACTTCGCCCCGGCGCCCAGCGCCATTGTGTTTCCCAAGACCATCGAGCAGGTGCAGGCGGTTGTCCGCTGGGCCAATACGCACAAGGTGGCGCTGGTGCCGTCGGGCGGGCGCACCGGGCTTTCCGCCGCTGCGGTGGCGGCGAATGGTGAAGTGGTGGTCTCGTTCGACTACATGAATCAGATTCTCGACGTGAACCTCACTGACCGCACCGCCGTTTGTCAGCCGGGGGTGGTCACTGAGCATTTGCAGAACGTCGCCGAAGAAAAAGGCCTGTATTACCCGGTCGACTTCGCCTCGGCAGGTTCCAGCCAGATTGGCGGCAACATCGGCACCAATGCTGGCGGGATCAAAGTGATTCGCTACGGCATGACCCGTAACTGGGTGGCCGGCATGAAAGTCGTCACCGGCAAGGGCGATGTGCTCGAACTGAACAAAGACCTGATCAAGAACGCCACCGGTTACGACCTGCGCCAGCTGTTCATCGGCGCTGAAGGCACGCTGGGTTTCGTCGTCGAAGCGACCATGCGCCTCGATCGCGCGCCGAAAAACCTCACCGCGATGGTCCTCGGCACCGCCGATTTCGATTCGATCATGCCGGTGCTGCACGCTTTCCAGGGCAAGCTCGACCTGACCGCGTTCGAATTCTTCTCCGACAAAGCCCTGGCCAAAGTCATGGGCCGTGGCGACGTACCGGCGCCGTTCGAAACCGATTGCCCGTTCTACGCGTTGCTGGAGTTCGAAGCGACCACCGAAGAAGTGGCCAACAGCGCGCTGGAAACCTTCGAGCACTGCGTCGAGCAGGGCTGGGTGCTGGACGGCGTGATGAGCCAGAGCGAAACCCAACTGCAGAACCTGTGGAAGCTGCGCGAGTACATCTCCGAGACCATCTCGCACTGGACGCCGTACAAGAACGACATCTCGGTCACCGTGTCGAAAGTACCGGCGTTCCTGAAGGAAATCGACGCGATCGTCGGCGAACACTACCCGGACTTCGAAATCGTCTGGTTCGGCCACATCGGCGACGGCAATCTGCACTTGAACATCCTCAAGCCGGATAACCTGAGCAAGGACGAGTTCTTCGCCAAGTGCGCGACCGTCAACAAGTGGGTGTTCGAAACCGTCGAGAAGTACAACGGTTCGATTTCCGCCGAACACGGCGTGGGCATGACCAAACGCGATTACTTGACCTACAGCCGCTCGCCGGTTGAGATCGAGTACATGAAAGCGGTTAAAGCGGTGTTCGACCCGAACGGCATCATGAACCCGGGCAAGATCTTCGCGGTTTGATCTGTAATCTTTGATGAATCAATGAAGGCAGGAGTCGGTAAATGAGCTATCAGCACCAGTACGTCGACGGCACGCGCATCCACTTCCCGATCGGGAAAGTCGTGTGCATTGGCCGTAATTACGCCGAACACGCCAAGGAACTGGACAACCCGGTGCCTACCGAGCCGTTGCTGTTCATCAAGCCGGGCAGTTGCGTGGTGCCGCTGGAAGGCGGTTTTGCCATTCCGACCGAGCGCGGCTCGGTGCACTACGAAGCGGAAATCGCCGTGTTGATCGGCAAGCCATTGTCGACCAAGCCAAGCCGTGAAGAAGTGCTCGACGCCATCTCCGGTTTCGCCCCGGCGCTGGACCTGACCCTGCGCGACAAGCAGGCCGAGCTGAAAGCCAAGGGCCTGCCGTGGGAAATCGCCAAGTCGTTCGACGGCGCAGCGGTAATTGCTCCGTTCGTAGTCGGCAGCACCTTCGCTGATCTGACCGACATCGGTATTCGCCTGACCATCAACGGCGAAGTCCGCCAGGACGGCAACAGCAGTGCGATGCTCAACCCGATCGTGCCGATGATCCAGCACATGGCTGGCTGCTTCTCGCTGCAGGCGGGTGACGTGATCCTCACCGGCACGCCAGTCGGCGTCGGCCCGCTGAACGTTGGTGACGACATCGTCCTCGAACTGGTCGGTGCGAGCAGCTTCACCAGCAGCGTGCGCTAATCGCCACGCCGCAAATCCCCTGTGGGAGCGAGCCTGCTCGCGAAGGCGCCAGGTCAGTCGACATCATCGTTGCCTGACACTCCGTCTTTCGCGAGCAGGCTCGCTCCCACATTGTTTTGTGGCGCCCTGAAAGTTGCCGGCAACACACGACAATCCCGCCATTTGCCGTTTTTTTCACATCCTGTCTGGATAATTTCCGTAATTCTGGCGTCTGAGCCGGTCTCTTTGTGCTATTACCCATAGCCTGAATTTTCGGAACGCGTCCTTCGATGTCCTCTCCAACTCAGCTCAAACCCGTCCGCCGCTCTCGTTTTGCCCTGCGTTGGTATTCCTGGCTGCTACTGGCCATTGTCGCCGCTTATGGCCTGGCGTTCGCCATGCATTGGGATGACCGTGGCGTGCTCTGGGTACTGGAGCGTTTCGAGAGCCCGGCCGAGCAGAAGGAAAGCGTCTGGCTACCGGACTATCGCGCAGTGATCGATGCAAAGTTGCTGCCGGGCATGGAGAAGGACGAAGCCTCCGACCTGTCCTATAACCCGCAGACCAAAACCCTGTTTTCGGTGATGGGCAAGAACCCGTTTCTCGCTGAGCTGAGCCTGCAAGGCGATGTTCTACGCAAGATGCCGCTCAAGGGCTGGAGCAATCCCGAAGGCCTGACCGTCATGGAAAACGGCTTGATGGCGATTGTCGACGAGCGTGAGCACATGCTCTCTATCGTCAAAGTCGACGCCAACACCCGCGAGCTGAATATCGCCGATTTCCCGAAATACGACCTCGGCCCGTCGAAAGATCAGAACAAGGCTTTCGAAGCCATCACCTGGGACCCGCGCAATCAGCAACTGCTGCTGGGCGAGGAACGACCGCCGGCGTTGTTTACCTGGAAAAGCGACGGCAGCCAGACGCTGAAGGGCGACAAGCAGAAGCTGGATAGCGATGAGCTGGATATCCGCAACCTCTCAGCCTTGGCCATTGATCCGCGCACCGGCCATACATTGGTGCTCTCCGCTGATTCGCACTTGCTCCTGGAACTGGACGAGAAGGGCGAACAGGTCAGTTTCATGACCTTGCTTGGCGGTTTCAACGGCCTGAAGAAAACCATTCCTCGCGCCGAAGGCGTGACCATGGACGAGGCGGGCACGCTGTACATGGTCAGCGAGCCGAACCTGTTTTATCGCTTCGAAAAACAGCGATAACTGTCCTCGCGGCAATTTCAGACAAGTCTGATTGTCCTGACAGGCAAGTGGCCATTAAGCTTCAGTTCAGACGTGCGTGATATTTCATCCGCCTGTTTTGACTTCGAGCCCGCCCGAATGCGTCGACTTGCCCGTCCCAAACCTCTGTTTATCCTTCTGTCGGTGATGGCCCTGATCGCGTTGATTGCGATCGGCCAATACATGCGCCTGTTCGAGCGTGCCTGGTTCAACCTGCATACGTTGTGGCAGACGCAGAGCAGTGAGTCCATTGCTCTGGACCAATATCGGGTCGAGATCGAGGCGCGGGTCATCGACGGGCTGAACGACGATGTTTCAGCATTGACCTTCGATCCGGTGCGCAAAAGCCTGTTCACCGTGACCAACAAGAATGCCGAACTGGTCGAGTTGTCGCTGGAGGGCAAGATCCTGCGGCGCATCGCCCTGATCGGCTTCGGCGACCCGGAAGCGGTCGAGTTCATCAGCGCCGATACTTACGTGATCACTGATGAGCGCCAGCAGCGGCTGATCAAGATTCATCTGGAAAAAGACACGACCTTCCTCGATGCGGCCGACGCCGAGCAGATGACCCTCGGTGTGCACATGAGTGGCAACAAGGGGTTCGAGGGGTTGGCCTATGATTCAGTCGGCAAGCGCCTGTTTGTTGCAAAAGAGCGCGATCCGATGCTGATCTACGAAGTGCATGGCTTTCCGCACTTCAACCCGGAAAAGTCCTACGCGGTGCACGTGATCAACAACCCCAAGCGCGATGCCGGGATGTTCGTGCGCGATCTGTCGAGTTTGCAGTACGACGAGCGCAGCGGGCATTTGCTGGCGCTGTCGGATGAGTCGCGATTGATTCTGGAGCTGGATGTCGACGGGCGTCCGTTGAGCACCATGTCGATCAGTGGCGGGCGTCAGGGTTTGAAGAAAACCGTGCCGCAGGCGGAAGGGATTGCGATGGATGATGACGGCACGCTGTACCTGGTGAGCGAACCGAACCTGTTCTACGTCTTCAAAAAACCAACGCCAAACTAACCAACACCACAAAACCAATGTAGGAGTGAGCCTGCTCGCGATAGCGGTGTGTCAGTCGACATTTATATCAACTGACACACCGCTATCGCGAGCAGGCTCACTCCTACCGGTTTATTCGTCTGTCCACAGATGTGTGGGTGACTGGACTTACTCAGCCTTCAGGGTTTTCACACCTTCGCTGGTACCCAGCAACAACAGATCCGCCGGACGCGCCGCGAACAAGCCGTTGGTGACCACGCCAACAATCGCATTGATCTGCGCTTCCAGTTCCACCGGGTTGGTGATCTGCAGGTTGAACACATCGAGAATGATGTTGCCGTTGTCAGTCAGCACGCCTTCGCGGTACACCGGGTCGCCGCCCAGTTTCACCAGTTGGCGGGCGACGTGGCTGCGGGCCATCGGGATCACTTCGACTGGCAGCGGGAACTCGCCCAGCACCGGCACCAGTTTGCTGGCGTCGGCGATGCAGATGAAAGTTTTGGCCACGGCCGCAACGATCTTCTCGCGGGTCAGGGCCGCGCCGCCGCCCTTGATCAGGTTCAGATGCGCGTCGCTTTCATCGGCGCCGTCGACGTAGAACTCCAGGTCGCTGACGGTGTTCAGCTCATACACCGGAATCCCGTGACCCTTGAGGCGCGCGGCGGTGGCTTCAGAACTGGCGACCGCGCCATCGAACGCGCCCTTGTGCTGAGCCAGTGCGTCGATGAAGCAGTTGGCAGTGGAGCCGGTGCCGACCCCGACGATGCTTTTGTCGTCGAGTTTCGGAAGGATGAAGTCGACGGCGGCCTGAGCCACTGCCTGTTTGAGTTGATCCTGGGTCATGCGGGCTCCGGAAGCGGGCAAGGAGAGAACGGAAAGGCCGGCATTATAGCCGCAAGCGCGGCTAAAACCTCTGGATTCGTGTGGTCGTGCGGGCAAAAGCCGGGTTAGACTCCTCGGTCCCGCTCAACCGCTCAGTGATGCTTTCCGATGCTCGAACAGTACGTCAAAAAGATCCTCACCTCGCGCGTTTATGACGTTGCCGTAGAAACCCCGCTGCAGAACGCTCGCCAGCTCTCCGAGCGGCTGGGCAATGACATTTGGCTCAAGCGCGAAGACTTGCAGCCGGTGTTCTCGTTCAAGATTCGCGGCGCCTACAACAAGCTGACGCAACTGAGCGATGAAGAGCGCGCCCGTGGCGTAGTCACCGCATCGGCGGGCAACCACGCGCAAGGCCTGGCCCTGGCGGCGAAAGTACTGGGCGTCAAAGCCACCATCGTCATGCCCAAGACCACTCCGGAAATCAAAGTCGAAGGCGTGCGTTCGCGCGGTGGCAAAGTGGTGCTGCACGGTGATTCGTTCCCGGAAGCCCTGGCCTACTCGCTGAAGCTGGTCGATGAGAAAGGCTACGTCTACATCCACCCGTACGATGATCCGCACACCATTGCCGGGCAGGGCACCGTGGCGATGGAAATCCTGCGCCAGCACCCGCAGCCGCTGGACGCGATTTTCGTCCCGGTCGGCGGTGGCGGTCTGATCGCCGGTATCGCTGCGTACGTGAAATACCTGCGCCCGGACATCAAAGTCATCGGCGTCGAGCCTGACGACTCCAATTGCCTGCAAGCGGCGATGGCCGCCGGCGAACGCGTGGTGCTGCCGACCGTGGGCATCTTTGCCGACGGCGTGGCCGTGGCGCAGATCGGTCAGCACACCTTCGACATCTGCAAGGACTATGTGGATGAAGTGATCACCGTCAGCACCGACGAGATCTGTGCGGCAATCAAGGATATCTACGACGATACCCGCTCGATCACCGAACCTGCTGGCGCGTTGGGCGTGGCCGGGATCAAGAAGTACGTCGAGCAGCGCGGTGTCAGCGGCCAGACTTTTGTGGCGATCGACTCCGGCGCCAACGTCAACTTCGACCGCTTGCGCCATGTCGCCGAGCGCGCCGAACTGGGTGAAGGCCGCGAGGCGATCATCGCCGTGACCATCCCCGAGAAGGCCGGCAGCTTCAAAGCGTTCTGCGAGGCTGTGGGCAAGCGCCAGATCACCGAATTCAACTACCGCTACAACACCGGCAGCGAAGCGCACATCTTCGTTGGCGTGCAGACTCACCCGGAAAACGACCCGCGCAGCGCGCTGCTGGCGAGCCTGACCGAGCAGGGCTTCCCGGTTATCGACCTGACCGACAACGAACTGGCCAAGTTGCACATCCGCCACATGGTCGGCGGTCACGCGGCGCATGTCATTGATGAAGTGGTGTTCCGCTTCGAATTCCCGGAACGTCCGGGCGCGCTGTTCAACTTCCTTAATAAGCTCGGTGGGCGCTGGAACATTTCGATGTTCCATTACCGCAACCACGGCGCTGCCGATGGCCGTGTGGTCGCGGGCCTGCAAGTGCCGCACGACGAGCGTCATCTGGTGCCGGCGGCGCTTGAGGAAATCGGTTATCCGTACTGGGACGAAAGCGAGAACCCGGCCTATCAGCTGTTTCTTGGCTGAGCGGCTACGCTGATGGGCATGGCCCAAGGAAGAGAAGTACATGGAAACCCTGACCACCCTGAAAGTCCTTCACGTCGCGGCGACCGTGGTCATACTCGCGAGCGGGCTGGGGCTCGCCGCTCTGACCTGGCGTAATCGCAGCGAAGGGCCGGCCAGCACGATGCAGCGTCCCTGGCTGTTTATCTGGTGTTTGATGCTGATCGGTATGCTGAGCATGCCTTTCACCGGCTGGTGGTTGGTCCACCTGATCGGCTGGCCACTGGGGCAGTTCTGGATTCTGGGGTCCAGCGTGATCTATGCCGTGGCCACGTTGAGTGCAGTGTGGTTGCTGGTGCGGCTTAATCGGTTGTGGACTAGCGGGGTTGGTAACCGGAAATTCACGTTGGCGCTGGCGATTGTCAGCGGCATCGGATTTCTCGCCATTGCGGCGTTGATGGGGGCCAAGCCTGTTTAAGGCTACATACCGAGTCGAGCCAATCGCTGGCAAGCCAGCTCCCACAGGTTTTTGAGCTGTCCACAAAATTTGTGTCCACTGATAGTCCCTGTGGGAGCTGGCTTGCCAGCGATGGCGTCATCAGTCGCGCAGAGTAATCACCGGCCAGCCACGCTTCTCGGCTTCAGCCCGCAGATTCGGATCCGGATCGACAGCGACCGGGTTCGCCACCTGCTCCAGCAACGGCAAGTCATTCATCGAATCGCTATAGAAATAGCTGTCGTCCAGCGAATGCCCGGTCTCTTCCAGCCAACGGTTCAGGCGCGTCACCTTGCCTTCACGGAAGCACGGAATATCAGTGCTGCGCCCGCTGTAACGGCCATCAACCATTTCACATTCAGTGGCGATCAGGGTTTCAACGCCCAGTCGCACAGCAATCGGCGCCGTCACGAAGCGGTTGGTCGCGGTGATAATCACCAGTTTGTCGCCAGCGTCTCGGTGTTTTTTCAGCAGTTCCAGCGCCTGCGGCAGCACGATCGGTTCGATGCAGTCGCGCATGTAATCGCTGTGCCATTGATCAAGCACGGCCATTTCGGTGCGGCCGAGGATCTCCAGGCAGAAGTTCAGGTACGCGGCGTTATCCAGTTTGCCGGCCAGGTAATCCTGATAGAACTCGTCGTTGCGCGCTTTGTACGCAATCGGATCGAGGAAGCCGCGTTCACACAGATAGTCGCCCCAAGCGTGATCGCTGTCGCCGCCCAGAAGGGTGTTGTCCAAATCGAAGAGTGCCAGGCGCATTGCAGTTACCCGCTGATAAGTCTGTAAAAAGGCGACAAGAATACGGTCTTTTCACAAGAGTGCACATAAGGTAGGAAGCTTCGTTGCCGCCTTATCAACCTTTGTGGAACAATGCGGCGACATGCGTTTGCGAGGTTGTTGCCGTGATCGACCCCGATGGTTTCCGCCCCAATGTCGGGATCATTCTGACGAATGACGCCGGCCAGGTGCTATGGGCTCGCCGTATCAATCAAGATGCCTGGCAGTTTCCGCAAGGGGGAATCAACCCTGAAGAGACGCCGGAAGACGCCTTGTACCGCGAGCTGAACGAAGAAGTTGGCCTGGAACGTGAAGATGTTGAAATACTGGCCTGTACTCGGGGCTGGTTGCGCTATCGTTTGCCGCAACGTCTGGTGCGTACCCACAGCCAACCGCTGTGCATCGGCCAGAAACAGAAATGGTTTCTCCTGCGCCTGATCTCCAACGAGCAGCGGGTGCGGATGGATTTGACCGGTAAACCGGAGTTCGATGGCTGGCGCTGGGTCAGCTATTGGTATCCGTTGGGCCAGGTGGTGACATTCAAGCGCGAGGTGTATCGCCGCGCCCTCAAAGAGCTTGCCCCGCGCCTTTTAGCGCGCGACTGACGACGGAGTTCGACCCCGAGCCATGCTCAATACGCTGCGCAAGATCGTCCAGGAAGTTAACTCCGCCAAGGATCTCAAGGCGGCGTTGGGGATTATTGTGTTGCGCGTCAAAGAGGCCATGGGCAGCCAGGTCTGCTCGGTCTACCTGCTTGATCCCGAGACCAACCGCTTCGTCCTGATGGCCACCGAGGGCTTGAACAAGCGCTCGATCGGCAAGGTCAGCATGGCACCCAACGAAGGTCTGGTGGGTCTGGTCGGCACGCGTGAAGAACCCCTGAACCTCGAAAACGCTGCGGATCACCCGCGCTACCGTTACTTCGCCGAAACCGGTGAAGAGCGGTATGCCTCGTTCCTCGGTGCACCGATCATCCACCACCGCCGCGTCGTCGGCGTGTTGGTCATCCAGCAAAAGGAACGCCGTCAGTTCGACGAAGGTGAAGAAGCCTTCCTCGTGACCATGAGCGCGCAGCTCGCCGGCGTTATCGCCCACGCCGAGGCCACAGGTTCGATCCGGGGTCTGGGCCGTCAGGGCAAAGGCATTCAGGAAGCCAAGTTCGTCGGCGTGCCGGGTTCGCCGGGTGCGGCGGTCGGTACTGCAGTGGTCATGCTGCCGCCGGCTGATCTGGACGTGGTGCCGGACAAGACCATCACCGACATCAACGCCGAGCTGGCGCTGTTCAAGACCGCCATCGAAGGCGTGCGCGCCGACATGCGCGCGTTGTCCGCCAAGCTTGCGACCCAGTTGCGCCCGGAAGAGCGTGCGTTGTTCGACGTCTACCTGATGATGCTCGACGATGCCTCGCTGGGCAGCGAAATCACCACCGTGATCAAGACCGGCCAGTGGGCCCAGGGCGCGCTGCGCCAGGTGGTCACGGAACACGTCAACCGTTTCGAACTGATGGACGACGCCTACCTGCGTGAGCGTGCGTCGGATGTCAAAGACCTCGGTCGGCGCCTGCTCGCCTACTTGCAGGAAGAGCGTCAGCAGAACCTGGTCTACCCGGAAAAGACCATTCTGGTCAGTGAAGAGCTGACGCCGGCGATGCTCGGCGAAGTGCCGGAAGGCACGCTGGTCGGTCTGGTCTCGGTACTCGGTTCGGGTAACTCGCACGTGGCGATCCTGGCCCGGGCCATGGGCATTCCGACGGTGATGGGTCTGGTCGACCTGCCGTACGCCAAGGTCGACGGCATCGAAATGATCGTCGACGGCACACGCGGCGAGGTTTACACCAACCCGAGCGAAGTGCTGCGCAAGCAGTTCGCCGAAGTCGTCGAAGAAGAGAAACAACTGGCGCTGGGCCTCGATACCCTGCGCGACCTGCCGTGCGTGACCCTCGATGGTCACCGCATGCCGCTGTGGGTCAACACCGGTCTGCTGGCCGATGTGGCGCGGGCGCAGAAGCGTGGTGCCGAGGGTGTCGGCCTGTACCGCACCGAAGTGCCGTTCATGATCAACCAGCGCTTCCCGAGCGAGAAAGAACAACTGGCGATCTACCGCGAGCAGCTCGCCGCGTTCCACCCGCAACCGGTGACCATGCGCAGCCTCGACATCGGCGGTGACAAGTCGCTGTCGTACTTCCCGATCAAGGAAGACAACCCGTTCCTCGGCTGGCGCGGTATTCGCGTGACTCTCGACCACCCGGAAATCTTCCTGGTGCAGACCCGCGCGATGCTCAAGGCCAGCGAAGGCCTGAACAACCTGCGGATTCTGCTGCCGATGATCTCCGGCACCCACGAACTCGAAGAAGCCCTGCACCTGATCCATCGGGCCTGGGGCGAAGTGCGCGACGAAGGCACCGACGTGCCGATGCCGCCGATTGGCGTGATGATCGAAATTCCGGCGGCGGTGTATCAGACCAAGGAACTGGCGCGGATGGTCGACTTCCTGTCCGTCGGTTCCAACGACTTGACCCAGTACCTGCTGGCGGTCGACCGCAACAACCCACGTGTGGCCGATCTCTACGATTATCTGCATCCGGCGGTGCTGCAAGCCCTGCAAACCGTGGTGCGCGATGCCCATGCCGAAGGTAAACCGGTGAGTATCTGCGGCGAGATGGCCGGTGATCCGGCGGCGGCGGTGCTGTTGATGGCGATGGGCTTCGACAGTTTGTCGATGAACGCCACCAACTTGCCGAAAGTGAAGTGGATGCTGCGCCAGGTCAATCTGAGCAAGGCCAAGGATTTGCTGGCGGAGCTGATGACCATTGATAACCCGCAAGTTATCCACAGCTCGCTGCAATTGGCGCTGAAGAACCTTGGGTTGTCGAAGATGCATCCGCCGGCAGTGGTCAAAGCGCTCTGAAGATCAAAAGCCCCTCATCGGAACGCCGCCCGCCTAACCCTCTCCCGGAGGGAGAGGGGACTGATTGGGGGATGCTGCAGAACTCCACCGATCTGAAAGTTCTGTGTTGAATCCATAATCAACTCAGTCTTTCAGGTCGATGTATGGCCCAAGACACCCCGGTCGGCCCCCTCTCCCTTTGGGAGAGGGCTGGGGTGAGGGTTTGCTCTTAGACACAAACCTCAACTTCCCCAAGATGCCCGCCATACGGCCCAAAACTCCGCTCGACCATCCGCCGCGCCCCATCCGCCTGCACAATCAACGCCGTACTCGCCCGCGTCCCGTAACTCTGGCTGGCAATAAACACACTCGACAACAATGACTCCGTCGCCATCCCCACCCCGGTATCCGGCAATTCCGCTTCCGGCGCGGTCTGCGCATCACTCAACAACCCCAGCAACCGCGCAGGCGTCGGATCATCCAGCACTGCACCCAACGCAGCCTTGGCCTTGAGCAACTTCGGCCACGGCGTATCCAGCCCGGCATTGGATAACCCATAGACGCCCGATTCCAGCATCACCGGTTCCGACAGCCGCGCATTGAAATGCCACAGCTCATGACTATTGCCGAGCAGCAGGTTGAACCCGGCATATTCCGCCGAACGCCCAACCACATCGATCAAATAATCATCAATCGACAGATCACCGGTCAGAAACCGCGCCACCAGTTCCCCTCGCGATTTACGCGCCGGCGGCTGCTGCGGATCACGAATATTGGTCAGCGCCGCAAAGCGCCCGTTAGCACCAATCCCCAGCCAGGTGCCGCCGGCTTCAAGATCACGCCCGGCATGCACATGCGGCGCTTCCGGCCATTGCGCCAGCGGCAGGCTCGGCCGGGCGTAGAATTCGTCACGGTTGGCCGCGACGATCAGCGGCTGGGCATGGCCCGGGCGCCAGGCGAAAACAATCAGGCACATAAGGTGGTCCTTGTGTGTTTTTTGCTCACTCTACGCATCCGGCGTCCGTGCATCCATCGCCAGTGGAGCCAAAGGGTGTGCATCCGTTACCATGCCGCTCCGGTTTTGGGGATGCGGTCTGGGGAGACGGTCATGGAATTTCTGCTCTATCTGGCGCTGGGCGCCTGTGCGGGCGTGCTGGCCGGACTGTTTGGCGTCGGCGGCGGGATCATCATCGTCCCGGTGCTGGTGTTCAGTTTCACCTTGCAGGGCTTTGATCAATCGATTCTCACCCATCTGGCGGTCGGCACGTCGCTGGCGACGATCATCTTCACCTCGGTCAACGCCGTGCGTGAGCATCATCGACGAGGCGCGGTGCGCTGGCCGATCTTCATGTGGATGGCCGTCGGCATTCTGCTCGGTGCAGGTTTCGGTGCGCTGACCGCTGAAGCGATTTCCGGCCCGCACTTGCAAAAGATCATCGGCGTGTTTGCCTTGATCATCTCGGTGCAACTGGCGCTGGACATCAAACCCAAGGCCAGCCGAACGGTGCCGGGTAAACTCGGTCTGACCGTGGCCGGCAGCATCATCGGCTGGGCCTCGGCGATATTTGGCGTCGGCGGTGGTTCGCTGACCGTGCCGTTCCTGACCTGGCGCAGTGTGCCGATGCAGCAAGCGGTGGCAACGTCATCGGCCTGCGGTCTGCCGATTGCCTTGGTCAGTGCATTAAGTTTCATGATTCTGGGCTGGCACGATCCGTTGTTGCCGCCGCATAGTCTCGGTTTTGTGTATTTGCCGGCGTTGTTGGGCATCGCCCTGACCAGCATGGTCTTCGCCCGTATCGGCGCGCGTTTGGCGCATCGGTTGTCGCCGCGCTTGCTGAAACGGCTGTTCGCCGCTTTGCTGTTCAGCGTGGGTGTGAGCTTCCTGCTGTAACCGTCGCAATCCTGGCTTAATCCTGAGGTGGCAGCGTCGCCCGGGAATTTTGGTTTCAACTCTAACGAGGAGTCGCAATGCTGCCTTACCCGCAGATCGACCCGGTGGCACTGGCCATCGGTCCGCTGAAAATCCACTGGTACGGTCTGATGTACCTGATCGGCATCGGCGGTGCGTGGCTGCTGGCGTCGCGCCGGCTCAACCGTTTCGACCCGACCTGGACCAAGGAGAAACTCTCCGACATGGTCTTCTGGATGTCGATGGGCGTGATCGTCGGCGGACGTCTGGGCTATGTGCTGTTCTACGATCTGAGCGCTTATCTGGCCAACCCGACGCTGATTTTCGAAGTGTGGAAGGGCGGCATGTCGTTCCACGGCGGCTTCATCGGGGTGATGCTGGCCGCGTTGTGGTTCGGCAAGCGCAATGGCAAGTCGTTCTTCCAGTTGATGGACTTCGTCGCGCCAATGGTGCCGATCGGTCTGGGCGCCGGGCGCATCGGTAACTTCATCAACGCCGAGTTGTGGGGCAAAGCCACCGACGTGCCGTGGGCCATGGTCTTCCCGCCATTCAGCGATCCGGCGCAGCTGCCGCGTCACCCGTCGCAGCTGTATCAGTTCGCGCTCGAAGGCGTGGCGCTGTTCCTGATCCTGTGGATTTTCTCGCGCAAACCGCGTCCGACCATGGCCGTTTCCGGCATGTTCGCGCTGTTCTACGGCATCTTCCGTTTCATCGTCGAATTCGTCCGCGTACCGGATGCGCAGTTGGGCTACTTGGCCTGGAACTGGCTGACCATGGGCCAGGTGCTCTGCGTGCCGATGATCGTCGGCGGGCTGTTCCTGATCTGGCTGGCCTATCGTCGCGCACCGGCAGCACCGCTCGCGCCGACGGCTTAAACTACGAACCCCGGCGCGCGACGCCGGGGCTCAAAGGACACAGGTAACTCATGAAGCAATATCTCGAACTGGTCTCGCACGTCATCAAGAACGGCAGCAAACAGGCCAACCGCACCGGCATCAACACCATCAGCTTTCCGGGTGCGATGCTGCGTTTCGATCTGCAGGAAGGTTTTCCGGCGATCACCACGCGCAAAATGGCCTTCAAATCGGCCATCGGCGAGATGTGCGGATTTCTCCGTGGCGTGAACAACGCCGCTGAATTCCGTGCGCTGGGCTGCAAGGTCTGGGACCAGAACGCCAACGAAAACGCGCAGTGGCTGGCCAACCCGTTCCGTCAGGGCGATGACGACCTCGGCGAAATCTACGGCGTGCAATGGCGCAAATGGCCGGCGTACAAGCAGATCCCGCTGAGCAACACCGCCGCCATCGAGCAAACCTTGAGCAACGGCTACAAGCAGATTGCCCAAGGCGAAGAAGACGGCCAGGCCTACGTGGTGCTGTACAAAGCCATCGACCAGGTGCGCCAGTGCGTCGACACGATCATCAACGATCCGGGCAGCCGACGTATTCTGTTCCACGGCTGGAACGTCGCCCAGCTGGATGAAATGGCCCTGCCGCCGTGCCATCTGCTGTACCAGTTCCACCCGAATGTCGAGACCAAGGAAATTTCCCTGACCCTCTACATCCGCTCCAACGATCTGGGTCTGGGCACACCGTTCAACCTCACCGAAGGCGCTGCGCTGCTAAGCCTGATCGGTCGCCTGACCGGCTACACGCCGCGCTGGTTCACCTATTTCATCGGTGATGCGCACGTCTACGAGAACCATCTGGACATGCTCAACGAACAGCTCAAGCGCGAGCCGTTCGCCATGCCTAAGCTGAAAATCTCCGATCGCGTGCCGGAGTTTGCCAAGACTGGCGTGTATCAGCCGGAATGGCTGGAACTGGTCGAGCCGAGCGACTTCTCGCTGGAAGGCTATGAGCACCACGCGCCAATGACCGCGCCAATGGCGGTCTAAGCCGTTGCATAAAACCCCTGTGGGAGCGAGCCTGCTCGCGAAGAGGGCGTGTCAGTCATAGAGATGTCGACTGATACACCGCTTTCGCGAGCAGGCTCGCTCCCACATTTGGTTTTGCGTGAGTCTTAATGGCCGTGGCTGCGGCCTACGTGGGAGTGTTCCACTTCCGTCACGACAACCCCGCCACTCACTTCCAGCCGCTGCAATATCCCGCATTGATCAGCCATCGGCCCTTCGCCACAACGTTGGCGCAGGTCGAGCAGCTGTGTCTGCAACGCCAACAAGCCATCAATCCGCGCCTTCACATGCTGAATGTGCTCGTCGATCAGCGTATTCACGCTTTCACACTGATCCTGCGGGCTGTCACGCATGGCCAGCAGGCTGCGGATTTCTTCGAGGGTCATGTCGAGGGTGCGGCAGTTGCGGATGAAGGTCAGGCGTTCGGCGTGGGCCTGAGTGTAGACGCGGTAGTTGCCGTCGCTGCGGGCCGGTTCCGGCAGCAGGTTTTCGCGCTCGTAATAGCGGATGGTTTCCACGGCGCAATCGGTAAGTCTGGCCAGTTCTCCGATCTTCATGACGGCAATCTCCAAAAGGGTGCTTGACCCTATAGTGGCTACAGGGTCTTTACTTGGCAACAGGCACCTTCACGGACGCGACCAATGAGCGATTCCCAGCACACCCATAAGCCCGGCGACGGCCACGATCACAGTCATAAGCTGCAGCCTGTGCATAAACATGCGCATGGTGGCGATTCCTGCTGCGGGTCGAAAGCCGTGGCGCCTGCGCCGGTTCACGCGAGCGAAGACTCCTGCTGCTCTTCGAAAGTCGCTGCGCCTGCGTTGGTGCAATTGAGCGAAAAAACCAGTGCCGATGCGCGCCTGAGCAGCTTCCGCATCGAGGCGATGGACTGCCCGACCGAGCAAAGCCTGATCCAGAACAAGCTCGGCAAACTCGCCGGTGTGCAGCAACTGGAATTCAATCTGATCAATCGCGTACTCGGTGTGACCCACAATCTGCCAGGCACCGAACCGATCATCGAGGCGATCAAATCCCTCGGCATGCACGCCGAGCCGCTGGAGGCGGGCGTCGAAGCGCCGGCCCCGGCCCCGGTTAAAAAACACTGGTGGCCGCTGGCGCTGTCCGGTATCGGCGCGCTCGCCGCTGAAGTCATCCACTTCACCAACGCGGCACCGACCTGGGTGGTGGCGATCATCGCGCTGGTGTCGATCCTCAGCGGTGGCCTGACCACTTATAAAAAGGGCTGGATCGCCCTGAAGAACCGCAACCTCAACATCAACGCGCTGATGAGCATCGCCGTCACCGGTGCCATCCTCATCGGCCAATGGCCGGAAGCGGCGATGGTGATGTTCCTGTTCACCGTCGCCGAGTTGATCGAAGCGCGCTCGCTGGACCGTGCGCGCAACGCGATCAGTGGCCTGATGCAGATGACGCCGGAGCAAGCCACGGTGTTGCAGGCTGACGGTTCGTGGGTCGAACAGGACGTGAAAAGCGTCGAACTCGGCGCCCGTGTGCGGGTGAAGCCCGGCGAGCGGATTGCTTTGGACGGCGAAGTGCTCAGCGGCAACTCGACCATCGACCAGGCACCGATCACCGGCGAAAGCCTGCCGGTCGAAAAAACCGTCGGTGATAAAGTCTTCGCCGGCACCATCAACCAGGCCGGTTCGCTGGAATACACGGTGACCGCAGCGGCGAACAATTCGACTCTGGCGCGCATCATCCACGCCGTCGAACAGGCCCAAGGTGCACGCGCACCGACTCAGCGCTTCGTCGATCAGTTTTCGAAAATCTACACGCCGGTGGTGTTCGTCTTTGCCTTGGCCGTGGCGATCATTCCGCCGCTGTTCATGGGCGCCGTGTGGTTTGACTGGATCTACCGCGCGCTGGTGTTGCTGGTGGTCGCGTGCCCATGTGCACTGGTGATTTCCACCCCGGTGACCATCGTCAGCGGCCTCGCCGCAGCGGCGCGCAAAGGCATTCTGGTCAAGGGCGGCGTGTACCTGGAGGGCGGTTTCAAACTGGATTATCTGGCGCTGGATAAAACCGGCACGATCACCCATGGCAAACCGGTGCAGACCGATTACCTGTCCCTCGACTCAATCGCCGATGCCACGGCGCCGGCCATCGCTGCGGCATTGGCCGGTCGCTCCGATCACCCGGTGTCGCTGGCCATCGCCAACGCTGCTGTGGATAAAAACTTCGCCGCGCTGATTGTGGATAACTTCGAAGCGCTGGGCGGTCGTGGCGTCAAAGGTGAGATCAACGGCCAGACCTATCATTTGGGCAACCATCGTCTGGTCGAAGAACTCGGTTTGTGCTCGCCGGCACTTGAAGAAAAACTCTTCGCCCTGGAGAAACAGGGCAAATCCGTGGTGCTGCTGCTCGACAGCTCCGGCCCGCTGGCGCTTTTCGCCGTGGCCGATACCGTCAAGGAAACCAGCCGCGAAGCGATCCGCCAGTTGCACGAACTGGGGGTGAAAACCCTGATGCTGACTGGCGACAACGTCCACACCGCCCAGGCGATTGCCGCGCAGGTCGGCATCGACGAGGCCCGTGGCGATTTGCTGCCGACCGACAAACTGCAAGCCATCGAAAACCTTTATGCACAGGGTCGGCGGGTCGGCATGGTCGGCGACGGCATCAACGACGCGCCGGCACTGGCCCGCGCCGAGATCGGTTTTGCCATGGCTGCTGCCGGTACTGATACCGCGATTGAAACCGCCGATGTCGCCCTGATGGACGATGATCTGCGCAAGATCCCGGCGTTCATCAGCCTGTCGCGCAATACCGCGAGCATCCTGAAACAGAACATCGCGCTGGCGCTGGTGATCAAGGCTATCTTTCTTGCGGTAACCTTCGCCGGGCTCGCCACCATGTGGATGGCGGTGTTTGCCGACATGGGCGTGAGCCTGTTGGTGGTGTTCAACGGTTTGCGCCTGCTGCGCAAATAGATGAGGAAAAGTTGTGCTGAGTGCCGAGCTGAAAGCGTTTTACATGGTCGCCCGCTTGGGCAGCATCACGCTGGCGGCGAAAAAACTCGGCCTCAGCCAACCGACCGTGACCACGCAGATCCGCAATCTGGAAAGTCAGTATTCGGTGGAACTGTTCTACCGTGGCGGTCGACGCCTGAGCGTCAGCGACGAAGGCGCGCGGTTGCTGCCGATGGTCAAGACGCTGTTGCAGCAGGAAGCCGACATCGAATTTTTCCTGCGCAACAGCGGTCAGGTGCAGGGCACGTTGCGCATCGCCGCTACGGCGCCTTATTACATCCTCGATCTGGTGAAGACCTTTCGCGAGCGCCTGCCGCAGGTGGAAGTGTCGGTGGAAATCGGCAATTCGCAGCAGGTGCTCGAAGCGTTGGAGGACTATCGGGTGGATATCGCCGCGTCGTCGCAATTGCTCGATGACGCGCGGTTGATCCGCCGGGTGCTGGGCACGGATCCGCTGGTTCTGGCGGTGCATCGCAATCATCCGCTGGCGGCACAGGAACATGTGGCGTTGAGTGCACTGGCCGGGCACACGTTGTTGATGCGTGAATCCGGTTCGACTACACGGCGGTTGACCGAAGAGTTGCTGGCGACTGCGGGGGTGAGTTTCGGTCCGTTGCTGGAGATTGGCAGTCGTGAGTCGATTCGTGAGGCGGTGTTGCGCAATATCGGCATCAGCATCATTGCCCGCCAGGAAGTGCCGCATGATCCGCAGTTGCGCGTGCTGACGATCGAGAATGCGCCGCAGATTCCTGAGTACCTTTACTGCCTGAAAGAAAGGAAGGGAGCGCGGTTGCCGGCGGCGTTCCTCGGTTTGGCTCAGGAAATGTCTCCGGCCTGAGATCTTCAGTGCCTGAGAAGGCCTCATCGCGAGCAGGCTCACTCCTACATTTGAAATGCATTCCCCTGTAGGAGTGAGCCTGCTCGCGATTGCGATACATCAAACGCCCCATCACTTGAACCAAAATCCCCGAATACCACTATCGGCCGTTTTTGCCTCACTGCCACATGACGGACGCATTACAACTCTAGGATTGGCCCCATCTGCTTGATGAGGTCTGTCCATGAATCCTGCCATCGCAACTGCCCTGACCAACCCCGGTGCGCCGATGAAAGTGCGCGGCGTGCAGAAACGTTTCGGCGCGTTTACTGCGCTGGATAATGTCTCCCTCGACGTCGCCGCCGGTGAACTGGTGTGCCTGCTCGGCCCGTCGGGCTGCGGTAAAACCACCTTGCTGCGCTGCATCGCCGGTCTGGAGAAGCAGGACAGCGGCGAGCTGTACCTCGGTGACCGCGACGTCTCGCACCTCGCCCCGCAAGCCCGCGACTACGGGATTCTGTTCCAGTCCTACGCGCTGTTCCCCAATCTGACCGTCGAGGCGAACATTGCCTACGGCCTCGCTGGCAGCGGTCGCGATGAAGTGCGCCAGCGCGTCGGACAGATGCTGGAACTGGTCGGCCTCACCGGCAGCGAGAAAAAGTACCCCGGCCAGTTGTCCGGCGGCCAGCAACAGCGCGTTGCTCTGGCTCGGGCCTTGGCGCCGGCACCGTCGCTGCTGTTGCTCGATGAACCGATGTCCGCCCTCGACGCTCGTGTCCGTGAGCATCTGTGTACCGAACTGCGCCAACTGCAACGCAGCCTCGGCATCACCACCCTGATGGTCACGCACAATCAGGACGAAGCGATGCTCATGGCTGATCGCATCGCCGTGATGAACAACGGCCGCGTCGAGCAGTACGCCACCCCGCAGGAAATCTACAACCGTCCGGCCACACCGTTCGTGGCCGAGTTCGTCGGGCAGGGCAACTGGCTGCCATTCCAGCGCAGCAGTGACAGCCACGCGCAAGTCGGCGGGATGAACCTGCGCCTCAGCGACGGCAGCGTTCAGCGTGCTTCGGGTCGTCTGTTCTGCCGTCCGGAGGCGATCAACGTCAATCCGCCGGTGCATGAAGAAAACCTGTTCCCGGCCAAAGTCCGCGAAATCACCTTCCTCGGCAACCGCTGCCGCATGAGCTTCGAACTCGATCAGCTGCCGGGCCACGCCTTGCTCGCCGAACTCGCGCCGGAAGCCATGCCGCGCCTCGGCGCCCAGCAAATCATGGTCGCCTTGCCGCCGCGCAGCCTGCAGGTGTTTGCCTGATGAACAGCAATCTCGCGCTGCCGCTACCGCACAAGCAGGTGCGACAGTCCACGAAAGCCGAGATCGGCGATCGCATTTTTGTCGTCGGCGGCAAAGTTCTTTTGCTGGTGTTGCTCGGCGTCGCGGTGTTGCTGCCGCTGCTGGCGATCTTCTGGCGCGGCTTCAGCAGTGAAGCCGGGCAGGGCGGTGGCTGGCTCGCGGCGAAGGAACTGGTGACCAGCGAGAATTTCCACTGGCTACTCGGCAACAGCTTGAAAGTTTCCCTCAGCGTTGCGGCCATCGTCGTACCGCTGGCTTACCTGTTTGCCTACGCGTTGCAACGCACAATGATTCCGGCGAAGGGCATCTGGCGCGGGATTTCCCTGCTGCCGCTGATGGCGCCGTCGATGTTGCCGGGGATTGCGCTGGTTTATCTGTTCGGCAACCAAGGCATGTTGCGCGGGCTGCTCTCGGACAACATCTACGGGTTCTGGGGGATTGTGTTGGGCGAGGTGATTTACACCTTCCCGCATGCGCTGATGATTTTGCTCTCGGCGTTGTCGCTGGCCGATGCGCGGCTGTTCGATGCCGCATCGAGCATGGGCGCCAGTCCGGCCAAGGCGTTTCGCAGCATCACCTGGCCGGCGACGCGTCAGGCTGTGTTCGCCGCGTTCTGTCTGGTGTTCACCCTGACCATCACCGACTTCGGTGTGCCGGTGGTGGTCGGTGGCGACTATCAAGTGCTGGCGCTGGAAGCCTACAAAGCTGTGGTCGGCCAACAACAGTTCGGTCGCGGCGCATTGATCGGCATGGTGCTGTTGCTGCCGGCGCTGTTCAGCTTCGGCGTCGACGCCTGGCTACGTCGGCGTCACGGTGATTCCATGAGCGGTCGCGCGCAGGTGTTCAAACCGGCGCCGTCGAAGTTACGTGATGGCTGCTATCTGGCGATTGTCTTGCTGATCAGTGCCGCGTTGATTCTGGTGTTCGGCATGGCGGTGTTCTCCTCCTTGGTGAAATTCTGGCCGTACAACCTGTCGCTGTCACTCAACCACTACCAGTTCAACGAAACCGCTGGCGGTGGCTGGCTGGCTTACAGCAACAGTTTGAAGATGGCATTGGGCACGGCGCTGATCGGCAGCGTGCTGATTTTCACCGGCGCTTATCTGATGGAGAAAACCCGCAGCCAACGTGGCCTCAACCTGACCTTGCGCATGCTCAGTTTCGTGCCGATGGCGGTGCCGGGGCTGGTGCTCGGTCTCGGTTACGTCTTCTTCTTCAACCTCACGGGTAACCCGCTGCATGTGCTGTACGGGACGATGACGCTGCTGATCGTCTGCACCATTGCGCACTATCTGACCACTGCGCAGATGACCGCGACCACCGCGCTGCGCCAACTCGACGCCGAGTTCGAAGCCGCCGCGTTGTCGCTCAAGGCGCCGCTGTACCGCCACTACCTGCGCGTCACCGTGCCGATCTGCCTGCCGGCGCTGCTCGACATCGTGCGCTACCTGTTCGTCTCGGCGATGACCACGGTTTCTGCCGCGATCTTCCTCTACAGCCCCGACACCATCCTCGCGGCGGTCGCGGTGCTGAACATGGATGACGCCGGCAACGTCGGCGGCGCGGCGGCGATGTCGACCCTGATTCTGTTCACTTCGGCGGGCGTGTCCTTGCTGCTGGCGTGGGCTTCGCGCGGCTTGCTGCGCCGTTCTCAAGCCTGGCGGCAAACCGCGCCTGGTCACTGATTCACACCCTCAACTCAAAAGACAGGATACCGATCATGTTCAAGCCTTTGGCCCTGGCCGCTGCTGTGTTCGCTACTTTCAGCCTGAATGCCTTCGCGGCAAAAACCGAGTTGACGGTGTACACCGCCCTCGAAGCCGAACAACTGAAGTCCTACAAGGAAGCGTTCGAAAAGGCCAACCCGGACGTCGAGATAAAATGGGTACGTGATTCCACCGGGATCATCACCGCCAAACTGCTCGCCGAAAAGGCCCGTCCGCAGGCTGACGCGGTGTGGGGCCTGGCCGCTTCGAGCCTAGCGATCCTCGATCAGCAAGGCATGCTGCAAAGCTACGCGCCGAAGGATCTCGGCAAGATCGGCGCGAACTACCGCGACGCCGCCAACCCGCCAGCCTGGGTCGGCATGGACGTCTGGGCCGCAACGATTTGCTTCAACACCGTCGAGGCCGAGAAGCAAGGTCTGAGCAAGCCAGTGAGCTGGCAGGATCTGACCAAGCCTGAGTACAAGGGCAAGATCGTCATGCCCAACCCGGCGTCGTCCGGCACCGGTTTCCTCGACGTCAGCGCCTGGCTGCAAACCTTCGGCGAGAAGCAGGGCTGGGCCTACATGGACGGTCTGCACCAGAACATCGGCCAGTACGTTCACTCCGGTTCCAAGCCTTGCAAACTGGCGGCGGCGGGCGAGTTTCCGATCGGGATTTCCTTTGAATACCCAGCGGTACAGCTCAAGCGTCAAGGCGCGCCGCTGGACATCATTCTGCCGAAGGAAGGTCTGGGCTGGGAGATCGAAGCGACCGCCGTGATCAAAGGCACGCCGCATGAAGAGGCGGCGAAGAAACTGGCTGACTTCTCCGCCAGCGCTGAGGCGATGGATCTGTACAAGGAGAACTTCGCTGTTCTTGCGCAACCGGGCATCGCCAAGCCGCAGACCGAACTGCCGGCCGACTACGAGCAGCGCCTGATCAAGAACGACTTCGCCTGGGCCTCGAAGAATCGCGACGAAATCCTGACCGAGTGGCGCAAGCGCTATGACGGCAAGTCCGAGAAAGTGGCGGCCAAGTAAATCTTCGTAGTCTGATCGGGCCTCATCGCGAGCAGGCTCACTCCTACAGGGGAACGCATTCCAGCTGTAGGAGTGAGCCTGCTCGCGATTGCGGTCTTTCATTCAGGACATAATCCAGATGACACAACACAAAGACCTGCTGATCGTAGGCGCCGGCATTCTCGGCTTATCGCACGCCTACGCCGCCGCCAAACGCGGTCTCAAGGTCGCCGTTTTCGAACGCACCGCCACCCCTCTCGGCGCCTCGGTGCGCAACTTCGGTCAGGCCCTGGTCACCGGCCAACCACCCGGCCAAATGCTTGAGCTAGCCAAGGCCAGCCGCGAGATTTGGGGCGACTGGGCGCAACTCGCCGGCCTGCAAATCAAGCGCAACGGCTCTTATCTCTTCGCAAGAACCGAAGCCGAAGAGCACCTGCTCGACACCTTCTGCACCGGCCGCGCCATTGAGCACGGCTACAACGTCGACCTGCTGCGCGGCGCCGCGCTGCGTGATCTGTACAACGGCCAGTTCAGCCACCACCGCGCCGCCCTCCACGGCATCGACGATCAACAGCTGTATTCGCGTGAAGCGATCCCAGCGCTGATCGACTACCTGCGCCGCGACCTCGGCGTCGAGTTTCACTTCTCGACATTAGTGCGCGACGTAGAACCCGGTCACCTGCACAGTACCGTCGGCAGCTTCACCGCGAAGCAGATCATCGTCTGCTCCGGCCACGATTATCAAACCTTGCTCGCGGAGCCGATCGCCGCGCTCGACCCGCAAATCTGCCGCCTGCAAATGCTCCGCGCCAAACCGCAGATCGACCTGAATCTGCAGCACGCCTTGCTCACCGGCCTGAGCTGCGTGCACTACGGCGCCTTCGCCGATCTGCCGGAAGCGGCGGCGGTGCAGGCGCAGATCCTGCGTGAGCAACCGCACCTGCACGACAACGGCATCCACCTGCTGATCAGCCCGACGCCGTACGGCGAACTGATCATCGGCGACTCACACCATTACGGCAGCGACCCTTCACCGTTCAACGCCGAGCAAGTCGATAACTGGATGCTTGAGCTGGCCGAGCAGACGCTAGGCTGCAAAGTGCAAGTGGTCGAGCGTTGGCAGGGCGTCTATGGTGCTCGGGGGCCGGGGCCGTTTTCGTTCCTGCGTCCGGCACCAGGTTTAAGCGTCGCGCTGATGCACACCGGCGTCGGCATGAGCGTCGGCCCGGCGCTGGCTGAACGCAATGTTGCGCAGTTGCTGGAGGAAGTTTGATGACATTTCACGAGCAAGTCGTCGCGCGTGTATTCGGGTTGTATGAACGCTTCGGCGCCAGCGATTACATCGGCGAACCGGTGTCGCAGATCGAGCACATGTCCCAGGCCGCTGAACTGGGGATGGCCGAGGGTTTTGACGATGAAGTGGTGCTGGCGGCGTTCTTCCATGACATCGGCCATCTGTGTGCCGAGGGCGCGGAGAATATGGGCGGTTATGGCGTGGTCAGTCATGAGCGGCTCGGCGCGGATTATTTGCGTGAGGCCGGCTTCAGCGAGCGCATGGCGCGGTTGGTGGAATATCACGTGCAGGCCAAGCGGTATCTGACGTTGCGTGAGCCGGGGTATTTTGATCGGTTGAGTGAGGCGAGTCGGCGGACGCTGGAGTATCAGGGCGGGGTGATGACGGAGGCGGAGGCGGATGTGTTTGAGCGGGATCCGTTGTGTGCGGTCAGCTTGCGGATGAGGCAATGGGATGAGCTGGCCAAGGAGATGGCGGTGCCGGTGATTGATCTGGCCGTATTGAAGGAGAAAGCGGCGCGATTGTTGGCTGCGTAAGTCGCTGGAGCGAGGTGCTGCCATCGCGAGCAGGCTCACTCCTACAAGGTGAACGCGATCCACTGTAGGAGTGAGCCTGCTCGCGATAGCGCCAGATCAGCCGCTACAAATCTTTGGCCAAAGACTCAATCTGCTCCTGCCGCTCCGCCTGATTCAACTTCGCCTGCGGATTCAACGACGACCACTGCGGATGCGCCCGCGCCTTGTTCAGCGCTTCCGGCAACTTGCCCTCACGCCAGGTCTTGTCCTGCGGCGTCGCCACCTGAACCGCGTCCATCGCTGCATGCCCACGCTGATCCAGCGCCAACACCAACTGCCGCTGACGCAACGCCAACAACCGCAACACCCCGTCATCCACCGTCAGCTCACGCTGCCCTTTGATCTTGCCCAGCAAGCGACTGCCATAACTGCGCGCCGTCTGCAGCGCGCCACCGGCAATCGCCCCCGCCAACGCCGCTGCACCAAGAGTAATCCCGCCAACCAGCAAATCCACGCCAGCCCCGGCCGCCGCGCCGGCAGCAATCCCGCCGCCCACGCGCACACCGAGTTGCTTCAAGGTTTCCGGGTTGAACAGGTCATCGCCCCAACGCCCATCCAGCAACGGCAAATCACTCGCCGCCGCATCCTGCGGGCGAAACGCATAGAGCTTGAGCAACGCCTCAACACACTTCTGTTCGCGCTGGCGCACAGCCTTGCGCAGTTCGCTGATGGCCTGCTGTTCCCGCTCGGCCTCGCTGACCACACTGCGCCGGCAAGCCGCACAGTCGATCAATAATTCAGCAATCAAACGCGCCGCACTCTGCTGCCGTGCGAGGCGCTGCGCCTGCTGATCGGCTATCAACCGCTCCAGTTGTGGCCGGGCGTTTTCCAGCAGCAGCGCGAGGCTTTCATACAGCCGGCGCTCGCCATCTTCAGGCGGCGCCACGCTGTCGAAACGCACCAGCGCATGCAGCCCTAGCCGCGCCAGTGCCTCGCGCCAATCCGGCTCGCGATGATTGGCGCTGCTGACAAAATTCAGCACCGGCAGCAGCGGTTTGCCACAACTGGCGAGCACTTCCAGCTCATCACGATATTTAGCCAGCACCGGTTCGCGCGCGTCGATCACATACAACCCGGCGTCCGAGGCGAGCAGCTGTCGCAGGACTTTGGCTTCCTGCTCGAAACGCTGGCGCGCCTCGCTGCCGTCGAGAAACCGCGCCAGTCGCGCCGGGCCATCAAGACGTTCGCCAGGGCGTTCCAGGCGCTCAAGAAAATCCAGCAGGGCGATGGCGTCTTCCAGTCCCGGCGTGTCGTACAGGTCGAGCAACGGTTCGCCGTCTACCGACAACCGCGCGCCTTCGACATGCCGCGTGGTGCTCGGGCGATGCGAGACTTCGCCGAAGCCGACATCGCGGGTCAGCGTGCGCAGCAGGGAGGTCTTGCCGACGTTGGTGTGGCCGACCACCGCGAGTTTCAGCGGCGCTTTCCAGGCTTCAGTCATGGCCAGTCTCCAACCAGTTCAGCGGCGCGCAATCGGCAAACTTCAGATCAAGCTGTTGCAGCGCGATGTGCCAGTCGCCGAGGCGTTCGGCATCCAGTGCTTCGCCGGGCGGCGCTTGCAGCAGCCACACGCGGGTTTCGCCAGCGCTACGCGCCAGTTCAGCAATCAGCGCGAGGCTGCCGCGATCCGGCGAGCGCCGTGGATCGCAGGCAATCGCCAGACGTGCTGGCGGAAAGCGACTGAGTTGTTCGAGGAGTTTATGGCGTGATTCGCGGCTGTCGAGAATGCCGGCGTCGCTGACGTTTTTCGGCAATGCCGGTGGCCATGGGCGTTGTTCGTCGAGTTCGATGGCGACCAGCAACGCGCCTTCGCTGACCAGCTCACCAACGCTGCTTTCAACCCGATGCAATTGCGCAGGCTCCGGATCATTGACGCCGAGGCGTTCGCTGGTCGGCATCAGACGTTCGCGCAGCTGCGCGTAGCCGGGCAGGTTCAAGTCCAGACGCAGCGCGGCTTTGCCGCTGTTCCAGCGCCAGAAACACAACAGCGTCAGCAGCAGACGCGGTAGCACGCCGTAGACCACCAACACGCCGACCAGCCATGTCGCCCAGGCCTGACGGGCGCTTTCGATGTCGAGCGCGCCGTCGCCGCTGGCGCGGATCATCTCCACCGTCGGCACATTGAAACCGAGCAGCGACGGCAGATAGCCCAGAGCATGAGTGACGTTGATAAAGGTGTCGGCGCTGAGAATCGTGGTTTCCCAGACAAAGCCGTAGCGCCGGGTCGCCATCAATGTCAGCAGCAGAATCAATGCGCTGAACATCGCCAGCAGCCACAAACCGTTGACCAGCGAACCGAGCGCCCAGCGATTGAGTTTCTTGCGTTGCAGCATCAGCAGCAGGGCGGGCGCCAGTTGCGCGGCTTTGGCGTCGCGAGCCATTTTCTCGCTGAGCCATAACCACAACCGTCCGAGCGTGGCGCCGTGTTCGCCGGCAAAGATCAAACCCAGCAGCCAGCTCAGCAACAGAATCAGGTTCAGCCCGAGCAGACTGCCCAAGGCCCAGAACACATTGACCGGCGTTTGGCCGAGTGCGGCGAAGGCCAGACCGGCGCCGCTCAATACCGCGAAGATCATCAGCAACACCAGCGCCAGACGCGCGCCTTGCAGCCAGTGTCTGAGGGCATTGGTCAGCCCGTCACGCTCGGCCAGCCAAAGCGCGCGGCGTTGAATGCGGCCCGGCAGATCGCCGCCGGCCGTACGCGCCAGACGATTGGCTTCCAGGTCATCCAAGGGGCCTGCGTGTTCTTCGCGCAGGCGCACGGTCTCGGTGAGCCAGAGGTTTTGCAGTGGAGTCAGTTCAGTCACGCGGCATCCCGTCGCTCAATTGAGCGCTGAGCATAACCGCTGTGGCGCTTATCCGGGTACGCGCGGCTCTGGTATCCTCGCCGGCATGACTAAATCACTCCCCCTCAGCCTGATCGCAGCCCTTGGTGAAAACCGCGTGATCGGCGTCGACAACAGCATGCCCTGGCACCTGCCGGGGGACTTCAAATACTTCAAGGCCACGACGCTCGGCAAGCCGATCATCATGGGGCGCAAGACCTGGGATTCGCTCGGTCGTCCGCTGCCGGGGCGTTTGAACATCGTGGTCAGCCGTCAGGCCGATCTGCTGCTCGAAGGTGCCGAGGTGTATCCGTCGCTGGAAGCTGCCGTGGTTCGCGCCGAGGAATGGGCGAAGGCGCAGGGCGTTGATGAGCTGATGCTGATTGGTGGTGCGCAGTTGTACGCGCAAGGGCTGGCGCAGGCGGATCGTCTGTATCTGACCCGCGTGGCGTTGAGCCCGGAGGGGGATGCGTGGTTTCCTGAGTTTGATTTGGAGCAGTGGAAACTGGTGTCGAATGTGCCGAATCCGGCTGAAGGCGATAAACCTGCGTACAACTTCGAGGTTTGGGAAAAGGCTTAAAAAGCATCGTCGGAACGCCGCCCGGAGCAAGCTCACTCCTACAGGGGAACGCATTCCAATTGTAGGAGTGAGCCTGCTCGCGATAGCGGTCTGTCAGGCGCTACTTAAGCCTGAGCCAACTCCGCATGCTCATCAGCATCCAGCAACGCTTTATCGGTCTGCTGCATCACCTGACTGGTAATTGCCCCAGCGGTGATCGAACCACTCACGTTCAACGCCGTGCGCCCCATATCGATCAGCGGCTCAACCGAAATCAGCAACGCCACCAGTGACACCGGCAAGCCCATCGCCGGCAGCACGATCAGCGCCGCGAACGTCGCGCCGCCACCAACACCGGCTACGCCCGCCGAACTCAACGTCACAATCGCCACCAGCGTCGCGATCCACAGTGGATCCAGCGGGTTGATGCCCACGGTCGGCGCAACCATCACCGCCAACATCGCCGGGTACAGACCGGCGCAACCGTTCTGGCCGATGGTCGCACCGAACGAGGCGGCAAAACTCGCCACCGATTGCGGAATCCCCAGACGACGGGTCTGCGCCTCAATGCTCAGCGGAATGCTCGCCGCGCTGGAGCGGCTGGTGAACGCGAACGTCAGCACCGGCCAGATCTTGCGGAAGAATCGCAGCGGATTGATCCCGGCGGCCGACACCAGCAAACCGTGTACGACAAACATCAGGCCCAGACCGAGGTACGAGACCACGACGAAACTGCCGAGTTTGATGATGTCCTGCAGGTTGGAACCGGCGACCACTTTGGTCATCAGCGCCAAGACGCCGTACGGGGTCAGCTTCATCACCAGACGCACCAGACGCATTACCCAGGCTTGCAGGGTGTCGATGGCGTTGATCACTTTCTGACCTTTCTCGACGTCATCCTTGAGCAGTTGCAGCGCGGCAACCCCGAGGAATGCGGCGAAAATCACCACGCTGATGATCGAGGTCGGCTTGGCCCGCGCCAGGTCGGCGAACGGGTTTTGCGGGATGAACGACAGCAGCAGTTGCGGCACATTCAGGTCGGCGACTTTGCCGGCGTAGTCAGTCTGAATGGTTTGCAGGCGGGCCATTTCCTGGGTGCCGGCGACCAGACCTTCGGCGGTGAGGCCGAACAGGTTGGTCAGGCCGATACCGATCAGGGCGGCAATCGCGGTGGTGAACAGCAGGGTGCCGATGGTCAGGAAGCTGATCTTGCCCAGCGATGACGCGTTGTGCAGGCGTGCCACGGCGCTGAGTATCGAGGCGAACACCAGCGGGATGACGATCATTTGCAGCAACTGCACGTAGCCGTTGCCGACCAGATCGAACCAGCTGATCGAGGCTTTCAGCACCGGGTTACCGGCACCGTAAATGGTGTGCAGCGTGACGCCGAAGGCCACGCCCAGCGCGAGGGCGAGCAGGACTTTTTTCGCCAGGCTCCACGTGGTGTGGCGGGTTTGCGCCAGACCGAAGAGCAGGGCGAGGAACACCAGCAGATTGAGGATCAGCGGCAGATTCATGAAAACTCCGATAAGACTTGTGCCAGTCGCATTCTTGGGCAACTGCGAACCGGCAAGCCTAACAGTTTGATTTGCAATGATTTAATACCGAAATCGCAGGGCGTCCGTCGTTTTTGGAATAAGCGCGTGTCGCTCTCGGCAATGCATCTGGCGCAATAGGGACGTGAGCGGTCGCTGACAGACGAGGACTGTCACACTTATTTGTTAGCGTCGATCTCTTTGAATCAGGGAGAAGAGGCTTATGAAGTTTGCACCGAAATTTCTGGCTGTCGCACTGGCTGTGGGCATGGGTATGGCCACTCAGGCTTTCGCCACCGACCTGAAACACTGGCCGGCGGATCAGGCCAAGGCGCTGGACGCGATGATCGCCGCCAATGCCAACAAGGGTAACTACGCGGTGTTCGACATGGACAACACCAGTTACCGCTACGACCTCGAAGAGTCCTTGCTGCCGTTCATGGAAAACAAGGGCCTGATTACCCGCGACAAGCTCGATCCCTCCCTGAAACTGATGCCGTTCAAGGACACCGCCGACCACAAGGAGAGCCTGTTCAGCTACTACTATCGTCTCTGCGAAGTCGACGACATGGTCTGCTACCCGTGGGTGGCACAGGTGTTTTCCGGTTTCACCCTCAAAGAACTCAAAGGCTACGTCGACGAGCTGATGGCTTCGGGCAAACCGGTGCCGGCGACTTATTACGAAGGCGATGTGGTCAAGAAGCTCGACGTCAATCCGCCGAAGATCTTCACCGGCCAGCAAGAGCTGTACAACAAGCTGATGGAGAACGGCATCGAGGTCTACGTGATGACTGCCGCTTCTGAAGAGTTGGTGCGCATGGTCGCGGCAGATCCGAAGTATGGCTACAACGTCAAACCGCAGAACGTCATTGGCGTTTCGATGTTGCTCAAGGATCCGAAGACCGGCGAACTGACCACCGCGCGCAAACAGATCACCGCCGGTAAATATGACGAGAAGGCCAACCTCGGTCTGGAGCTGACCCCATACCTGTGGACCCCGGCGACCTGGATGGCCGGCAAGCACGCGGCGATTCTCACCTACATCGACGAATGGAAAAAACCGGTACTGGTTGGCGGCGATACCCCGACCAGCGATGGTTACATGCTGTTCCACGATGTCGACGTGGCCAAGGGCGGGATTCACTTGTGGATCAACCGCAAGGACAAGTACATGACGCAAATCAACGGCATGATGGCCAAGCACGCGGCGGCGCAGGCGAAAGAAGGGTTGCCGGTGACTGCGGACAAGAACTGGGTGATCGTCAAGCCTGAAGAAATTCAGTAAGACCGGGTCGCTCCCATCGCGAGCAGGCTCACTCCTACAATTGGAATGCGTTTGATCGTTCCCACGCTCTGCGTGGGAATGCAGCCCGTGACGCTCCGCGTCACTGGACGCGGAGCGTCCCTTGAGACATTCCCACGCAGAGCGTGGGAACGATCAGCCCCGCACTTTGGCGGGGCTTTTTTGTTGCCGCGATTTGACGCTTACAGCCCTTCAAGCATCGCTTTGTTACGCACAGCACCTTTGTCGGCGCTGGTCGCCAGCAAGGCGTAAGCCTTGAGGGCGGTGGTCACTTTGCGTGGACGAATCTCGACCGGTTTCCAGCCTTTCTTGTCCTGCTCGGCGCGGCGTGCCGCCATTTCTTCATCGCTGACCAACAGGTTGATCGAGCGGTTCGGAATGTCGATCAGCACTTTGTCGCCATCTTGCACCAGACCGATCGCACCGCCGGCAGCGGCTTCTGGCGAAGCGTGGCCGATCGACAGACCCGAAGTACCACCGGAGAAACGCCCGTCGGTGAGCAAGGCGCAGGCTTTGCCCAGGCCTTTGGATTTCAGGTACGAGGTCGGGTAGAGCATTTCCTGCATGCCCGGGCCGCCTTTCGGGCCTTCGTAGCGAATGATCACAATGTCACCGGCCTTCACTTCGTCAGCGAGGATGCCGCGTACGGCGCTGTCCTGGCTTTCGAAGATCTTCGCGTTGCCTTCGAAGACGTGGATCGATTCGTCGACACCGGCGGTTTTCACCACGCAGCCATCGACAGCGATGTTGCCGTAGAGCACGGCCAGACCACCTTCCTGCGAATAGGCATGTTCGAAGCTGCGGATGCAGCCGTTTTCACGGTCGTCATCCAGGGTTTCCCAACGGGTCGACTGGCTGAACGCCGTCTGCGTCGGGATACCGGCAGGACCGGCCTTGAAGAAGTGATGCACCGCTTCATCGGTGGTCTGGGTGATGTCCCACTTGGCGATGGCTTCTTCCATGCTGCGGCTGTGCACGGTCGGCAGGTCGGTGTGCAGCAGACCGCCACGGGCCAGTGAGCCGAGGATGCTGAAGATGCCACCGGCACGGTGCACGTCTTCCATGTGGTACTTCTGGATGTTCGGCGCGACTTTGCACAGCTGTGGAACGCTGCGCGAAAGACGGTCGATGTCGCGCAGGTCGAAATCGATTTCGGCTTCCTGGGCGGCAGCGAGCAAGTGCAGGATGGTGTTGGTCGAACCGCCCATGGCGATGTCGAGCATCATCGCGTTCTCGAACGCCTTGAAGTTGGCAATGTTGCGCGGCAGCACCGATTCGTCGTTCTCGCCGTAGTAACGCTTGCACAACTCGACGATGGTACGACCGGCCTGCAGGAACAGTTGTTCGCGATCGCTGTGGGTGGCGAGGGTCGAACCGTTGCCCGGCAAGGCCAGACCCAATGCTTCGGTCAGGCAGTTCATCGAGTTGGCGGTGAACATGCCGGAGCACGAACCGCAAGTCGGGCAGGCGCTGCGCTCGTACTCGGCGACTTTCTCGTCAGAAGCGCTTTCGTCGGCGGCGATCACCATGGCATCGACGAGGTCGAGGCCGTGGGACGCGAGTTTGGTCTTGCCGGCTTCCATCGGGCCGCCGGAAACGAAGATCACCGGAATGTTCAGGCGCAAGGCAGCCATCAACATACCCGGGGTGATCTTGTCGCAGTTGGAAATGCAGACGATGGCGTCGGCGCAGTGGGCGTTGACCATGTACTCGACGGAGTCGGCGATGATCTCGCGGCTCGGCAGCGAATACAGCATGCCATCGTGGCCCATGGCGATGCCGTCATCCACGGCGATGGTGTTGAATTCTTTCGCTACACCGCCGGCGCGTTCGATTTCACGGGCGACCAGTTGGCCCAGATCTTTCAGATGCACGTGGCCCGGTACGAACTGGGTGAACGAGTTGGCAATGGCGATGATCGGCTTTTTGAAGTCGTCATCTTTCATCCCGGTGGCGCGCCACAGTGCGCGGGCGCCGGCCATGTTGCGGCCGTGGGTGGATGTTTTCGAGCGGTAATCTGGCATGGAGCACTCCGGGCGGCTAATCAGGTACTAAATGGGAGTGAGCTTCTATTGACCTCTGGAACACTCAGAAATGGCCGTGTGTCCGGAAGTTGCCGATGACGTTGCGGGATCGCCGCTGGTCTCAGCCTGAGCTCATAAACCCGCCGGGGGATGAATGGCGATGAATCAGCCGATTCTACACCGCTGGCGTCTGGAGGGAATGGCGCAAAGTGTTGTTGCAGTGCCGACGGTGTCTGTGGGATGACGACCGGCAGGTTCAATCCGCCCCCGGCCGCAGAATGATGGCGGCCTCAAGGTTTCGGGCACGCGCGCTGATGCGGCTGTTCAGTACCAGCGCCACGCCGCTGAGCAGCACAAAGCAGTAGCCGAGCATCGACTGGAGATTGGCAGGGCTCAGGCTGATCAGTGCGCTGATCAAGCCGCCACAGATGAAGATGATCGTGCTGCCCGCCGAGGCCGATGTGCCTGCCATGTCCGCAAACAGGCCCATGGCCCGGGATGTGGCTGCCGGGCGCGCGATGGTGGTGCCAGCGGTGCAGATCAACATCGGGATCAGCACGGTGATGGCGGACAGTTCGACGTTGGTCGACAGCGTCAGCATGGCCAGCCCCGACAGCAGGATCAGGCTCAGTCCGGTAATGATCTGCTGGCCGGGCGTGATCCGCCGGCTGAGCACGGTGGCGACAATGCCGCCGACCACGTAAGCCGCACCGTATATCAGCAGGATCATTGAGAAGTCGTAGGGCGACAGCTGCAATTGATTCATGAAGATCAGCGGTGAAATCACGATGAAGGAAAAGTGGCAGGCGAACGCGAAGGCCGAAATCAGCCACAGGCCAACGAAATCGCGGTCCCCCAGCACCCGTCGGTAAGCGTTGAAGAACTGGACGGGGCTGCCGCTGGCGACCGGCCGCCCGCTGTCCAGAAAGCGCCACGCCTTGATCAGCACAGCTGCCGCCAGTGCGGCAAATACCCAGAAACTGCCACGCCAGCCGAGGCTGGCCTGCAGGAAGGTGCCGGCCAATGGCGATACTGAAATGAAAATTCCCGTCGCCGTGACCATCAGGATGCGCAGGCGATCACGTTCCTCGCCTTCGAACAGGTCCTGCACGAGCGCCTGGGACAGCACGAAGCAGCCGCAGCCCAGGGCCTGCACCAGACGAAAGAACAGGAACAGCGAGTAATCGCTGGACAGCGTGCAACCAAGCGCGCCGAGCATCGACACCGCCATGCCGGCGAGAAGCAGCCCTTTGCGTCCGATCACGTCCGACAGGGGCCCGATCAGCAATTGCGCAAAGGCAATGCCGACGGCGAACAGGCTGATCGACAGTGCTATATCCGCCGGGCTGCTGCGAAAGTGCTCGGCCATGGCCGGGAACGACGGCAGCAGGACATCCAGCGGAAACACGCCGAGCAGAACCATCGCCAATAACAGGCTGACAGCGCCGCGTCGTTGCTGGGCAGTGACCGCAGGTTTTCCTTCACTCATCGAGCAGTCCTGCCTTTGTAAAGAGTTCTCGGTTGTTGGGTAATGCGAAAAAACCGGCCTTTTTCAGTGCGTCGAGGGTGGCGATGGCACCCGTCCTGGTGCGCAGACGTTTGGCTTGCGCGTGGGTCAGGCTGACGAGGATTTCATCGATGGCTGGCTCGGCGATGCCGTTGCTGCGCAGGCTCTGTTGCAACCAACGCTCGTCGACCTCAAAGAAAATATCGATAACGTTCAGCAGGGTTCTGGCTGCAAAGCTGCGCTGACGAGTGTTCAGCGTCAGCCACAGGTAATGGAACACCTCACTGAAGTAGCGGCTATGGCGGGCTTCGTCTGCAAGGTGATCACGCAACATGTCATTGACGCTGGACACCAGGCTATCGCGGCAGACGTCCAGCAACTCGCGGGCAATGATGGTTTCCGAAACGAAACCAAGCAGAAACCAGGCCAGCGTGCGGTTGTTTTCGGGAGTGCGGGCGATCAGGGCATTCAGCCGGCTGATGCGCAGTGGCATCTGCGGGCGTTGGGTGAAGCCGTACAGACTGGCGATATGTTCTGCGAGACGGTTGGAGAACAGGGCATGGTAGCCCTCGTCGGTATAGAGCTGGAGCGCGGCGGTTTTCATGCGTTCTGGCACGAAGGCAGGCAGCTCGCCGTGGACAATAACCTCGACAGCGCGGTTGACGATGCGGTGCTCGAGCAGTGTTGTGTAGTCGAGAAAATGCACCAGATGATTGGCTGTCAGGCGATGGGTGACGTCACGACCTGCGGCGACGATGGCCGGGTGGGCCAGATACGGCAGAAAGGCCGGAGGAAACCAGTGACGGCTCAGCAACTGCTGCTGCACGTCATCGGGTAATTGATGGTCGTGCTGACTGGTGCGCACTGAAGCGCGAGTGTCCCAGTCGCCGAGGGTAAAGCGCAGCGCCCAGGAAGCCGGAGCCTCTTCCTGTTCGACAAGGGACGCGTTCATGCCTGTTCCTCGTGCAACAGATCGAGCATTTCCTGACACATCGCCTGACCATCGCTTTCACCGCAGCCGACAAAGAACAGCGGTTGTTCGGCGCTGCCTTCGATCTTGAGCAAGGACTCGACCTGATCGTCGGCGAACGCGCCGGTCAGCCAGGTATTGAGGCCCAGCGCCGTGGCGACCAGCTGGAAGGTTTGCGAGAGATGACCGGCCTCGATGAAGGCCATGCGATAGGCGCGCGAGTGTTGGTATTTCCACCATAACCTGTCGAAGCGAGCGGTGATGAACAGGCCCATCGGCAGGTTGTTGATGAAGTGCTGCCCGCCGAGTAGTTGGCCGAGCGCGCATTGCGGCGATGGGCTCACGGGGGTAAGGACATGTTCGGCTGGGTGGTAGGCATACACGCCGGCGTCCAGGCCCTCAATGTTCTGTGCCAGCAAAAAACACTCACAGGCATTCAAGCCGCCCCCGGATGGGCTGCTGCGTCGCGCGTCGAGGCCTTCAGCAATGCCGTCTGCAGAACTGTCGCGTTCGCGCAGGTAGCCGAAGGACAGGTACAGCAATGAGCTGACGTCGCTGAGGGAAATGGCGGCTCCCGTGAAGGAGCGACAGGTTTTTCGCTGGGTCAGGACGTGGGTCAGGTTGTCGTGACCGGGTGTGGTCGGGGTGGGCAGCGCAATGCGTGCGCTGGAGTTTTTGAGCACACGTCCTGCTTGAGGCGCAGGGTCAGCCAATACTTCGTTGCAGTGGTCCAGATATTCTCTGCTCCACTCATGAATATTTTGCGGAATATGTTTGCATGGAATGTTCTGTGTGCCGATGTGATAGATTTTCGACAACTCATCCCAACCCCATTCCGTATTGTCGGTTTCTGAAATGGTTAATATCCCTGCATTCAATAGTTGTATGTCTATGGTGTTTCGACTATTGAATAGTTCGGGATTGCTGATTAATTGTGTCAGGCGTGACGAATAGTCGAAATCCAGTTCGTGCTGAACATGGTCTTTATAATTCCAGACTACTTGAGTTGGTGTGCGCGGCAGGATGAACAAGTGTGGATTGATATGCATGTAGGGGCTTCTCTGGTTGGAAGTCTGAAAGACGCCGGAGTGCCGGCACTCTCCGGCGTCTAGACTTGCTTAGCGGGCTTTAGGCGCTACGAGAAAAGCCAGGTTTGCGATTTTGTTGCCTTCCATAGAGATAACTTTCATAACGAGAACTCCTTGTTCAATTTTTGGTAAGTGCCACCTCGTGGTGACAACTCAATAATAGTTTGTAATGGATTAATGGCAAGAGGATATTAAGTAGGAAAATTCCAGTAATTTTGTCGGATGCATCTTTAGGCTGGAAAGAACTTGTGGGATAAAGTTAGATAGTTAAAAGATGCAAGGAAATTTCCTGCACGCCAAACGGAAGTCCGGTGTGGGAAGTAAAAGGCTGGACGTTAAAAAAGGCAGGGGGGCGTGCGTGTAAACGCAAACGGGGAGCCGTAAGGCTCCCCGTCGATTTGCCAATCAGCTGTTAGGCAGCAGCCGGCAAGTGATGCTTTTGATATAGCGGGTTTCGGCGATGGCCGGGTGCACCGGATGATCCGGGCCCTGACCGCCACGCTCGAGCATCTGGATGTTGCGATCCAGGTGACGGGCGCTGGTCAGCAGAATGTTCTGCAGATCGTCTTCCGGCAGGTGCATCGAGCACGAAGCGCTGACCAGAATGCCGTCCTTGTTGAGCAGGCGCATGGCTTGCTCGTTCAGGCGACGGTAGGCGCCTTCGCCGTTTTTCATGTCCTTCTTGCGTTTGATGAACGCTGGTGGGTCGGCAACGATTACGTCGAAGCGCTCTTCGCTGGCTTTAAGCTCTTTCAAGGCTTCGAAGACGTCGCCTTCGATGCAGGTCATCTTGTCGGCGAAGCCGTTCAGCGCAGCATTACGTTCGACGCCGTCGAGGGCGAAGGCCGAAGCGTCGACGCAGAACACTTCGCTGGCACCGAACGCCGCAGCCTGCACGCCCCAGCCACCGATATAGCTATAGAGGTCGAGGACGCGCTTACCCTTGGCATAAGGCGCCAGGCGTGCACGGTTCATGCGGTGGTCGTAGAACCAGCCGGTTTTCTGACCCTGGATGACCGGGGCCTCGAACTTCACGCCGTTCTCTTCCAGCGTAACCCACTCTGGTACCAGGCCGAACACGGTTTCGACGTAGCGGTTGAGGCCTTCGGCATCACGCGCGGCGGAGTCGTTCTTGAACAGGATGCCGCTTGGCTTGAGCACTTGGGTCAGTGCTGCGATCACGTCATCTTTATGCGCTTCCATGGTCGCCGAGGCGATCTGGACTACGAGGATGTCGCCGAAACGGTCTACCACCAGACCCGGCAGCAGATCGGAGTCACCGTAGACCAGGCGGTAGAACGGCTTGTCGAACAAGCGATCGCGCAGCGACAGGGCAACGTTCAGACGGTGCACCAGCAGCGACTTGTCCAGTTGCACCTTGATGTCGCGGGACACCAGACGGGCGCAGATCAGGTTGTTCGGGCTCATCGCAACGATGCCCAAGGTTTTGCCGCCGGCGGCTTCGAGGATCGCCTGATCGCCGGCCTTGAAGCCGTGCAATGGTGTGGCGGCCACATCGATTTCGTTGCTGTAGACCCACAGGTGGCCGTTGCGCAGGCGACGGTCGGCATTGGCTTTGAGGCGCAGGCTTGGCAGGGACATGACGTCGCTCCGGAAAAAAGAGCGGGAGTATAGCGTGTTGCGACTTGTGCCGGGTTTGATGAGCGATGAAACGCTGATGGCCTCTTAGCGAGCAGGCTCGCTCTCACATTGGTCTTGTGTCGGTCACAAGACCTTTGTGGGAGCGAGCCTGCTCGCGAAAGCGGTCCCCAATGCTACGCCGACAGTGCGTCGATCAGTTCGCGACTGAACGCCGGAATATCATCCGGCTGCCGGCTGCTGATCAGGTTGCCATCCTTGACCACCTCTTTATCGACCCAGTGCGCGCCAGCGTTCACCAAGTCATCCTTCACCGTCTTGTAACTGGTCATGGTCTTGCCGTTGACCAGTCCTGCCGAGATCAGCAACCAGCCGCCATGGCAGATCACTGCGATCGGTTTGCCGGCAGAGGCGCCGGTCTTGACCAGGTGCTGGGCGTCCTGATCGATGCGGATAGTGTCGGAGTTCTGCACGCCGCCCGGCAGGACGATCGCGTCGTACTGCTCGCTGCTGGCGCCCTGGAACGTCTGGTCGACCTGGAAATCGTCCGCCGGTTTGTCGTGGTTCCAGCCTTTGACCTTGCCGGTTTCTGCGGAAAGGATGTCGACCTGCGCGCCAGCCTGCTCCAGCGCTTGCTTGGGACCTGTCAATTCAACCTGTTCGAAACCATCGGTTACCAAAAAAGCGACGCGCTTGCCGTTGAGTGAGGTGGTCATCGATAAGCTCCTGAGTCTGCGGGAATTTGCTGGCACAGCGGACAGAAATTGCCCGTTGCGCCCTACAAAATCCGAAGCCTGAGCTTGAATGAAAGTTCCGCCGATATGCCCATCGGTGTGTCGCCCTGCGATTTCAGGGGTTAGAATCGCCGCCTGTCCCAGAGTGTGTACTTATGTCCCAAGAGCTGACCACCGAACAGATTCAACAATCGCTGCAAGGCATCAGTGTGCCGGCGCAACCGCAGATCATGGTGGATCTGCAAATGGAGCAGTACATGCCCGACCCGGACCTGGAGGTGATCGCCAAGCTGATCGCCCAGGATCCCGGCCTGTCCGGCTCGCTGCTGAAAATCGTCAACTCGCCGTATTACGGCTTGAGCAACAAGATCACCTCGATTCAGCGTGCGGTGAACCTCTTGGGCAGCCGTTCGATCATCAATCTGATCAACGCGCAGTCGATCAAGGGCGAGATGAACGACGACACCATCGTCACGCTCAACCGTTTCTGGGACACCGCCCAGGACGTGGCGATGACTTGCCTCACGCTGGCCAAGCGCATCGGTACCCAGGCCGGGGACGAAGCCTATGCCTTGGGCCTGTTCCACGATTGCGGCGTGCCGTTGATGCTGCAGCGGTTCCCCAATTACATGACGGTTCTGGAAAAGGCTTACGCCAATGCCAGCGCCGAATGTCGGGTGGTCGACACCGAGAACAGCGAGTTCAACACCAACCACGCGGTGGTTGGCTACTACACCGCCAAGTCCTGGCGCCTGCCGGAACATGTCAGCGCTGCCATCGCCAATCACCACAATGCCTTGGCGATCTTCAACGATGAGTCGTCGCGCAACAGCCAGATGAAAAACCTGTTGGCGATCCTGAAAATGGCCGAACACATTTGCGCTTCGTATCGGGTATTGGGCAACCAGACCGAAGATTTCGAATGGAACGCCGTCGGGCCGCTGGTACTCGACTATGTAGGACTGTCGGATTACGACTTCGAAACCCTCAAACAAACGATCCGCGACCTCGGCGCGCATTGATTCGAGAACACCATGCCTGAATTGCCGGAAGTCGAAACCACCCGCCGGGGGATTGCCCCGCACCTGGAAGGCCAGCGTGTCAGCCGGGTGATCGTGCGTGACCGGCGCCTGCGCTGGCCGATCCCGGACGACCTCGATGTGCGCTTGTCGGGGCAGCGCATCGTGCTGGTTGAGCGCCGCGCCAAGTATTTGTTGATCAACGCCGAAGTCGGCACGTTGATCAGCCATTTGGGCATGTCGGGCAATTTGCGTCTGGTCGAAGTCGGGTTGCCGGCGTTGAAGCATGAGCACGTCGACATCGAGCTGGAATCGGGGCTGGCGCTGCGCTACACCGACCCGCGACGTTTCGGCGCGATGTTGTGGAGCAATGATCCACTCAATCATGAACTGCTGATTCGCCTTGGCCCGGAGCCGTTGACCGATCTGTTCGATGGTGAACGTCTGTTTCAGCTGTCGCGGGGGCGGTCCATGGCGGTCAAGCCGTTCATCATGGACAACGCGGTGGTCGTGGGTGTCGGCAATATCTATGCGACCGAAGCGCTGTTTGCTGCCGGGATTGATCCGCGCCGCGAGGCTGGAGGCATTTCCCGGGGGCGGTATCTGAAGCTGGCGATCGAGATCAAACGTATTCTTGCCGCCGCCATCGAGCGTGGCGGCACCACGCTGCGTGATTTCATCGGTGGCGACGGCCAGCCGGGCTATTTCCAGCAGGAGCTGTTTGTTTATGGCCGTGGCGGCGAACACTGCAAGGTCTGTGGCACCGGGCTGCGTGAAGTGAAGCTGGGTCAGCGGGCCAGTGTGTTCTGCCCGCGCTGCCAGAGCTGAGGCAAACGGCTGAAAAAGTCCTACGGTCTATAGTGAGTTGTCTCACTGTTCAGCCCGAAGGATCGTGCCATGAAGTCCTTGCAAGTCCTCGTTGTTACGCTGCTGCTGTGTTCCAGTCTGGCTGTTCAGGCCACGGAAAACGGCAGCGGTGATCCGCGTTACACCATCCAGAATCCACCGGCCTACGCGATGATCGGCGACTTGCTGATTGCCCGACCTTTATTGGTGGTGGCGACGGTGATCGGTGCGGGGGCGTTTGTCGTGTCGTTGCCGTTTACCGCGCTGGGTGGCGGGGTGGGCGATGCGGGGCAGGCGCTGGTGGTGGATCCGGCGAAAGCCGCTTTTGTACGGTGCCTGGGGTGTATCGGGGAGGGGTTTGAGCAGCGCGAGTAAGCTGATCAGGATTTTGCTGTGTGGCTGATGGCCTCATCGCGAGCAGGCTCACTCCTACAGTTGAAATGCGTTCCAATGTAGGAGTGAGCCTGCTCGCGATGGCGTCGGTACAGGCGCTGAAAAATCAGGCCTTGCCGGTAATCTTGCGGTACTTGTCCATCAACTGTTCTTCAGTCTCCGGATGCGCCTCGTCCAGCGGAATGCAATCCACCGGGCAAACCTGTTGGCATTGCGGTTCGTCGTAGTGGCCGACGCACTGGGTGCACAGGTTCGGGTCGATCACGTAGATCTCTTCGCCTTGGGAGATGGCGGCGTTCGGGCACTCGGGTTCGCAGACGTCGCAGTTGATGCAATCGTCGGTGATGATCAGGGACATGCTAACTCCAGCCGGGGCGACAGGCCCGGGCGCTATAAATCAATGCGCGCAATTGTGCCGCATTGGCGAGCGCAGTGCACGCGGGCGCGATCAAGGGCACCGAAGGCTGCGATCAAAAAGCCAAAGATCGCAGCCTGGGGCAGCTCCTACTTCTTGAAGCGTAGGGTCAGGGCATCGGCCACGGCGGGGTGGACGAATTTGCTGATATCGCCGCCCAATGCGGCAATTTCCCGCACCAGTGTCGAAGAAATGAACGAATAACGTTCGGACGGGGTGAGAAACAGGCTCTCCACATCCGGAGCCAACTGGCGATTCATGTTGGCCAGCTGAAACTCGTATTCGAAGTCCGACACCGCGCGCAAACCGCGCAGAAACACGTTGGCGTTCTGCTCTTTGGCGAAATGCGCGAGCAGCGTCGAGAAACCGACCACTTCCACGTTCGGCAGGTGTTTGGTGACCTCGCGAGCCAGTTCAACCCGTTGTTCCAGCGGGAACAGCGGGTTCTTTTTCGGGCTGGCAGCGACCGCAATGATCACGTGATCGAACAGGCGCGAGGCGCGTTCGACCAGATCGCCATGGCCCTTGGTAATAGGGTCGAAGGTACCTGGGTACAACACTCGGTTCATCGCGTCGTCCTGGCGGGAGTCCGTTGGGGAGTCGGATGGTATCGCAGCCGTCCCGGTCGGCCAAGTCGCCTGTTGGGTAAGAAAGCACTATAGACGATGGCAATAATCCGGATATTCACGGGTTTTTCAGCCGATCGGCCAGTGCACTCGCCAGTTGCGCGGTCAGGCCGTACACCGACAACTGCGGGTTGGCGCCGATGCTGGTGGGGAACAACGAGCCGTCGTGGATCGACAGATTGGCCAGTTGATGATGACGACCGAGACTGTCGGTGACCGCGCTTTTCGGGTCTTCGCCCATCGCGCAGCCGCCCATGACGTGGGCGCTGCCCAGGCGTGTGCGGTACAACTCAAGGCTCAGGCCATCGATCAGCGTGCGGGCTTCGGCCAAGGTGTTCACGTAACGCGCGTCGGCGTGCATCGGCATCACTGATTTCGCGCCACCGGCGAACTGGATTTCGGCCATGACGTGGAAGGCTTTGCGCAAACCCTCCCAAGCGTACGGCGAAACCTGGTAGTCGAGCACCGGTGAGCCATCGCCGCGCAACTCCACCGCGCCGCCACTGCTGTCCGGGTGAAAGCCGTCACGCAACAGCGCGAGCATGGCGTGGGTGTGCGGCAGATCAGCCATGTGTTGCGCGCTCTCCTGGCCAAAACCGCCGAGCAGCGTCGCCGCCAGCGCGGGATGCAATGGCGGTACTTCGAGTTTGAATGCCATCGGTCCAGTGGGGCCGTCCTTCCATTGGAAGTGGTCGGAATAGATTGATTGCGGCGCGCCGTAAAACGGATTGACCACTTCGTCGAAGCGCGCGGCGGACATGTTCACCGGGTGCAGAAAGGTGCGCTTGCCAAGGTTTTTATGCGGATCCGGTGCGTCGGAGCGCAGCAGCAGTGCCGGGCTGTTGATGCCGCCGCCCGCGAGCACGTAATGCCGTGCCTTGACGGTGATGGTGCGCCCGGTCGGTTCGACGCAGCGTTCATCCATCGCCACGCATTGCAGACCTGTGACCTTGTCGTCGCTGATCAGCAGTTTTTCTGCGCGGGCCAGATAGAGCAGCTCGCCACCCTTTTCCAGGGTCGCGGGAATGGTGGTGACCATCATCGATTGTTTGGCGTTGGTCGGGCAGCCCATACCGCAATAGCCGAGGTTCCAGCAGCCGCGCACGTTACGCGGGATCACGTGCCAGCTGTAGCCGAGCTGCTCGCAGCCTTTGCGGATCACATCGTTGTTGGCATTGGGCGGCACCATCCACGGTGCGACGCCGAGGCGTTGCTCCATTTTCTCGAACCACGGTGCCATTTCCTCCGGGCTGTGGCCTTTGACGTTGTGTTCTTTGGCCCAGTGATCGAGGGTCGGCTCCGGGGTGCGAAAGCTTGATGTCCAGTTGATCAGTGTCGTGCCGCCGACCGCGCGGCCCTGCAGGATGGTGATCGCGCCGTCCTTGCTCATGCGCCCGATGCCTTCCTGATAGAGGCTGCTGTAGGCCTGATCTTCGAGCATCTTGAAGTCAGAGCTGGTCTTCAGCGGGCCTTCTTCGATCAGCAGAACCTTGTAGCCGGCGGCGCTGAGGATTTCTGCGGTGGTGCCGCCACCGGCACCGCTGCCGATGATTGCTACGTCGGCTTCCAGGCTCAGGTCGTCGCTCAGTTGTGCGCCGTTGTAGGTTTTCCAGCCTCGGGCGAGGCCTTCGCGGAATGGGTCGGGTACGGGCATCGATCAGGTTCTCTTGTTTTTGTTGTTCTGGCGGGCCTCATCGCGAGCAGGCTCACTCCTACAGGGGGAATGCATTTCAATGTGGGAGCGAGCCTGCTCGCGAAGGCCGTTGCGCTGATTTCAGACGGTAGGCGGCCCGGGGTAACCGCAATGCCCCCAGGATTCGGCGCGGGTGTACCAGGCCATCATCACCATCTGCTGCAACGAGCTATGTCCCATGCGCAACAGGCTCAGTGAGCTGTTCTCCCAACGATCAAGAAAATGCCGCATCGCCTCAGGGCTGGCGTTTTCCCAACTGCCCCAGATCCCGGTGAGCGGCCCGCGCGTCACGGCCATGCCGAGCACGTCGAACAGTTGGCGAGTGAGTTTGAGCATTTCCGGCGACAGATGATTGAGGCTGTAATCCAGCGACTTCAACGTGCCTTCAATCGCGTTCGGCATCTTTTCAGTGACCACGGCGCCTTCGAGCATCACTGGTATCAGTGCGCGCAAAAACAGCAGATCGCCGTCGCGCAAGGTGATGAAGCCGTTGGCTGCGACGTTGGAAGAACAACCGCTGAGGCTGGCACCGAGGCCAGCAGTGGCGAGGAACGCCGTGGCGCCGAGGCTGAATTTCAGCAGGCCACGGCGCGACAGCGCAGGTGTTTCGGTCAGGCTTGGGTGCATTATTGTTATTACCCGGCAGTGACAAATGTTTAGCGAATGAACAGCTTCTGGATCAGTTTCTGGATCGACGTCCCGTACGGCGGATAAATCAGCCTGGCCGCGTTGAAGCGCTGTTTCACCAACACGCCTTTGGCCTTGCTGAAGGTCAGAAAACCTTCGTGACCGTGGTAATGGCCCATGCCGGAGGGGCCGATGCCGCCGAACGGCATGTCGTCCTGCGCCACGTGCAGCAGCGTGTCGTTCAGGCACACCCCACCGGAATGGGTTTCGTGCAGCACGCGGGTTTGCTCACCTTTGTCGTAGCCGAAATAGTAAAGAGCCAGAGGACGTGGCCGCTGATTGATGTAGGCAAATGCCTGCTCCAGATCGCGATACGGCACGATCGGCAGCAGCGGGCCGAAGATCTCGTCCTGCATCACGGTCATGTCGTCGCTGACATTCAGCAGCAGACTGTGCGGCATGCGTCGGCCCTGAGCCTGCTCGAACAGCGGAATCAGCAGCGCGCCCTTGCTGGTGGCATCGCTGACATAACCATTGAGGCGGGTCAGTTGGCGGTCATTGATGATCGCGGTGTAGTCCGGGTTGTCGCTGAGGCTCGGATAAAAACCTTGCACCGCCTGACGATAGGCTTCGACGAAGCCGCCGACACGGTCTTCCGGCACCAGCACGTAATCGGGGGCGACGCAGGTTTGCCCGGCGTTCAGGGTTTTACCGAAGGCGATGCGTTCGGCAGCGTCCTTCAGCGGCACGTCTCTGGAGACAATGGCGGGGGATTTGCCACCCAGTTCGAGCGTCACGGGCGTGAGGTTTTCGGCCGCGGCGCGCATGACGTGCTTGCCGACACTGGTGGAACCCGTGAACAGCAGGTGATCAAACGGCAGGCGGGAGAACGCTACGCCCACGTCGGCCTCGCCGAGAACCACGCCCACCAGATCTTCGGGGAAGATGCGCGCCAGCAATTCCTTGAGCAACAGTCCGGTGGCCGGGGTCGATTCGCTGAGTTTGAGCATCACTCGATTGCCCGCCGCAAGTGCGCCGACCAACGGCCCGATGGCCAGATACAGCGGGTAATTCCACGGCACAATGACGCCGACGACGCCCAGCGGCTGGTAAATCACTTTCGCCGCAGCAGGCTGGAACGCCATGCCGACCTTGCGCCGCGAGGGTTTCATCCAGCCCTTGAGGTGGCGACTGGCGTAATGAATGCCGTGCAGGCTGGGCATCAATTCGGCGAGCAAGGTTTCATCGGCGCTGCGGTTGCTGAAATCCGCGCTGATGGCTTCGATCAACGCCTGACGTTCACTGCTCAACAAATCGCGCAGTGCCTTCAACCATTGCTGGCGTTGGGCGGCAGGCGGCATCGGGTTGGCGGCATACGCTGCCCGTTGCGCATTGAACAGCCGATTGAGCTCCTCCAGTGGCTGTTGCAGCGTTTGCAGGTAGGCAATGTCGGCAGTCATCGTAGGCTCCGGATTTATTGTAGTGGTGAACTTTTTAGAGTCTATGCTCTATAAAGTCAAATGACTTCCGTGCGCAGCTTTGTTTTATCCATTTCCGGATAGGTCGTAAGATGCCCCTCATCGCACTCTGAATTAAAGCTCAAGCCATGGCCCCACGAATAAAAACCAGCGAGCGCATCGTGCAGAACAGCCTCGAGCTGTTCAATCAGCAGGGCGAGCGCAGCATCAGCACCAACCACATTGCCGCCCATATGGAGATTTCTCCGGGCAACCTGTACTACCACTTCCCCAACAAGCAGGCGATCATCGCCGTGCTGTTCAGTGAGTACGAAGCCTTGGTGGATAGCTTTCTGCGCCCGCCGCAGGGGCGTGCCGCGACGGTTGAAGACAAGCGTTTCTATCTCAAGGAGCTGCTGTCGGCGATGTGGGGTTACCGCTTTCTGCACCGTGACCTTGAACATTTGCTCGACAGCGATCCGGAACTGGCTGCGCGTTACCGGCGCTTTTCCCAGCGCTGCGTGATTCAAGGCGCCGCCATCTACGAAGGCTTTGTCGCCGCCGGAATCCTCAAGATGGATCGCGTGCAGATCGAATCCCTGACCCTCAACGCGTGGATCATCCTGACGTCATGGGTGCGCTTTCTGTGCACCACCCGTGAAAACTCCAACCACCTCAGCGAGCAAGCTGTTAAACGTGGCGTGTATCAGGTATTGGTCCTCGAAGCCGGGTTCGTCACTGACGAGGCGCGTGAACAGGTCAACGCATTGTTTGATGAGTTTTACGTACCGCTGGCCCAGGCCCTCGAAGACGTGAAATAAACCGTTCTGTTGAAACTCCACAGGAGCCCGTTATGCCGATTGCGCAACTGATCAGCCCGCAAACGCTGGATGCCCGCAAGGAACAGTCGGGGCTGGTGATTCTCGATTGTCGTTTCGCCCTCGAAGACCCGGATTACGGGCAACGCAGCTATGCCGAAGGGCACATTGCCGGTGCGAGCTTCGCCGATCTTGAGCGCGATCTCAGCGGCACAGTGGTCAAGGGCGTGACCGGGCGGCATCCGCTGCCCGAGCCGGCGGCGTTGATCGAGCGTTTACAGGCTTGGGGAATCGACAATGACAGCGACGTGGTTCTGTATGACGACGGACCCGGTGCCTACGCGGCGCGGGCGTGGTGGTTGCTGGCGTGGCTGGGCAAACGTGACGGCGTGTTCATTCTCGATGGTGGACTCAAGGCTTGGCACGCGGCGGGTTTGCCGCTGAGCCTGGATGCGCCGACGGTGAGCCGTGGCAACTTCAGTGGTCAGCCGGACATGAGCTTGTTGATCAGCGCCGAGAAATTGCAAAAGCGCCTCGGGCAGCCGGCGCTGACGTTGATCGATGCTCGGGCCTTGCCGCGCTTCAAGGGTGAAGTTGAACCGATCGATCCGGTGGCCGGGCATATTCCGGGTGCACAGTGCGCGGCGTTCACTGACAACCTCGCCAGTGATGGACGATTCCTGTCAGCCGATCAGCTCAAGCAGCGTTTCGCCGCGAAGATCGGCGAACGTTCGCCAGCGGATCTGGTTGCGTATTGCGGCTCTGGGGTGACGGCCTGTCACAACCTGTTTGCGTTGTGCCTGGCCGGTTATCCGTTGGCTTCGTTGTATGCCGGATCGTGGAGCGAATGGATCAACGAGCCGGCTCGCGGCATCGCCACCGGCGAATAAGATCAAAAAGATCGCAGCCTTCGGCAGCTCCTACATTGGAATGCATTTCCCTGTAGGAGCTGCCGAAGGCTGCGATCTTTTAGCTTTCCATCCGGGCGCTGCGATACGCGGCGGGCCCGACGCCGTAAGCCTGCTTGAACTGTCGGCTCAAGTGGCTTTGATCGGCAAACCCCAGCTGCGTCGCGACTTCCAGCGGCAAGCAACCACTCTGCAACAGTGCCCGCGCCTTAGCGATGCGTTGCTGCACCAACCAAGTGTGTGGCGGCATACCAGTCGCGCGGCGGAACACCCGGGCGAAATGGAACGGTGACAGGTTGACCGCTGCGGCCAGCTCCTCCAGCGACGGCGGCGCTGCCAAGTGCGTGTGCAGCAGATCCTTGGCGATCAGCACCGCGCGGTGCTCCTTGCCGGGGTTACCGATTTCTCGCACCGCCGCGTGGCGCTGCAACAGCAACAACATCATCTCGCGCCACACCGTTTGCTGTTGCAGCGCGGTGGCAGGGCTTTCGAGCAACCGGTGCAATTGTGCAAATCCGCTGACCAGATCGGGGTCGCGATACAGCGTGGCGCCGAATGCCGGCAAACTTGTCGTGGACAGTTCAAGTTCATCCAGCAACGAAACAATCTTGCCGGTATCCGGGTAGAAGGCTCGATACAGCCAACCGTCGTCGGTGCCCTTGTGCCCGGTGTGCAACTCGTCCGGGTTGATCAGCACCAGCGTCCCGCTGCCCGCCAGATGCTCGGCGCCGCGGTAGCGATAACGCTGAGCGCCTGCCATGATCATGCCGATCACAAAACCGTCATGCACATGCGGGGCGAAGCGCTGTTCGATATAGCGCGCCGACAACAGTTCGACGCCGGGCAGCGGCGCCGATTGCCAGAATCGGATCGATTCGCCCTGATCGCTCATGCGGGCACGCTGGCCAGCCATTGCGGGATACGGCGTTCGAGGTAGTAGCCTGGCTGGCGCACTGAGCCGTCGACGAATCCAACGTGTCCGCCGCGTGCCTGCAATTCAAAGGCGGTCGACGCCGACAGTTCGTTTTCCGCAGGCAAGCTGTGCGGGAACACGAACGGATCGTCCGCCGCCTGAATGATCAGGGTCGGCGTGCGGATCTCGCCGAGGAAATAGCGGCTCGACGCACGCCGGTAGTAATCCTCGGCATCGTTAAAACCGTGCAGCGGCGCGGTCACGCGGCCATCGAAATCCCAGAACGTGCGCATGTTCTCCAGTGAGCCGAGCGCTGCCAACGCCGCCAGGCCATCCTCGCGACCATCATGCTGAAACTGCCGTTGCTTGTTTTTGATGTACGCGACCATCTCGCGCATGAAGTGCGCCTGATAAACCCTGGAAAACCCCTGGCCGATGCGGTCGGCGCATTGATCCAGACGAAACGGCACTGACACCGCCACCGCGCCGAGCACACCACTGGCGCTGCCGGTTTCGCCCAGATGCTTGAGCAACACATTGCCGCCCAAGGAGTAACCGACGGCATACAACGGCGCCAAGGGTCGTTTCGCACGCAGGTGTTTGATGGCCTCGGCGAGGTCTTCGCTGGCGCCGGAGTGATAGCTGCGTGGCAGCAGATTCGGCTCGCCCGAGCAGCCGCGCCAGTTCAGCGCGACACTGGCCCAGCCTTGATCGGCCAAGGCCCTCTGGATACCCGCTACATAAGGCGAGTTGGAGGAGCCGGTCAGTCCATGCAGCACCAGCACCAGCGGCGCGTCAGCCGTGTGCGGGCCATGCCAGTCGAGGTCGAGGAAGTCGCCGTCCTCAAGCCACAAGCGTTCGCGCTCGCGTTCGATATGCACGGTTTTGCGCCACAGCGGTCCCCACAAGGTTTGCAGGTGTGGATTGCCGAGGCCGAGGGCGGGAGTGAAGCGTTCTGAAGGAGGGGGCACGATGATTCTCGATGCAGCGCGGCGGCGCCTCTGGTGAAGCGCGCCGCTTGTTCAGGCCGGTCGGTTAACCGGCGATCTCTGCCATACGTTGCCACAAGGCGTAGTGCACTCGCCCGGATTTCTGCTCACGGTGCAAGCGCCAGTTGCCCGGCAGGCCGAGAATCGAGGGTGCCGTCTCGCTTTCAGTGTAGATCCAAGAATCCGGCGCCAGCCACTGACGCTCTTCAAGCAAGGTGCACACGGCCGGCAGCAGGTTCTGGTTGAACGGCGGGTCGAGGAACACCAGGTCGAACGGTGTTGCGGTCTGGGTTTCCAGATAACGCAGCGCATCGGCGGTCTGTACCTGACCGTTGGTGCAGCGCAGGGTGCCGAGGTGTTCTTTCAGGCTGGAGACGGCAATGATGCTGGCATCCAGCGCCTGGCCCATGGCCGCGCCACGGGACAACGCTTCGAGAAACAGCGCGCCGCTGCCGGCGAACGGGTCGAGCACCTTGGCCCCTTCAACGTACGGCGCGAGCCAGTTGAACAAGGTTTCACGCACGCGATCCGGCGTCGGGCGCAGGCCCGGTGCGTCGGGGAAGCTCAGCTTGCGGCTGCGCCATTGGCCGCCAATGATGCGCAACTGGTTCACACCGTTGTGAACGTTGTGCGCAGGTTTTTTAGGAGAACGAGTTGCCATTAATGCTCCGGAACCCCGAGCGGTTGCTCGGCAGGTTTATCAGATGGGGCCGGTAACGGCTTTTGCGGCACGGTTGGACCCGCGGTGACGATGACCATTTTGTCCGTGCTCAGGTGTTTGTTCAGGGCGTCGCGAACTTGTTCCACGGTCAGGCTTTGCGACTGACGCATGAAGTCGTCCAGGTAGCTCAGCGGCAGATTATAGAAGCCCATCGCCCCGAGTTGGCCGACGATATCGGCATTGCTTGCGGTCGACAGCGGGAAGCTGCCGGCCAGTTCGCGCTTGGCGTCGTCGAGTTCTTTCTGCGTCGGCCCGGTTTTCAGGTAGTCGGCGAGTACGTCCTGCACCAGTTTCAGGGTGCCTTCGCTCATTTCCGCACGGGTCTGCAGATTGATCATGAACGGGCCACGGGCCTGCATCGGGCTGAACGCCGAGTACACGCCATAGGTCAGGCCGCGCTTCTCGCGCACTTCGCTCATCAGGCGCGTGCCGAAACCGCCGCCACCGAGGATCTGGTTGCCCATCGACAGCGCCGCGTAATCCGGATCGTCACGGTCGATACCGAGTTGCGCGAGCATCAGGTTGGTCTGCTTCGACGGAAACTCGATGTGATTAACGCTGGCCTTCGGTTCCTGCGGCTGAGCGATCTTCGCCAACGCCGGCCCTTTCGGCAGGGCCGAGGAGACCTGATTGGCAATTGCCTCGGCTTCCGCGCGCGACAGATCGCCGACCAGCGCGATCACCGCGTTGCCGGCCGCGTAGGCCTTGGCGTGGAATTCACGCAATTGCGCGAGGGTGATCTTCGGTACGCTCTGCGGATTACCGTCGCTGGAATGCGCGTACGGGTGATCGCCGTACAGACGCTTCATCAGCTCAAGGCTGGCGAGTTTGCCGGGGTTCTGTTTCTGGTATTCGAATCCGGCGAGCATCTGGTTCTTGATGCGTGCGAAGGAGTCGGCGGGGAAGGTCGGTTTGCCGATGACTTCCGAGAACAGCTTCAAGGCCGGTTCGCGTTTGTCGGCAGCACTCAGGCTGCGCAACGAAGCCAGCGCCATGTCCTTGAAAGCACCGTTGCCGAAATCCGCACCGAGACCTTCAAAGCCCTGCGCGATGGCGCCGACGTCTTTGCCGGCAACACCTTCGTTGAGCATCGCATTGGTCAGCACCGCCAGGCCCGAGGCGCTGCCGTCCTGGCTGCTGCCGGCGGCGAAGATCAGGCGCATGTCGAACATCGGCAGTTCGTGGGCTTCGACGAACAGCACTTTGGCGCCTTCGGCGGTGCTCCAGGTCTGCACGTCGAGCTTGCGGCTGGCCGGGGCTTTGCCGTCGAGTTCGGTGAGTGATTGCAGCTTCTGGCTGGACTTGGCGTTGTCGAGGGCTTCACTGGCTTTGCTGTCAGCACTTGGCGACAGATAGAAAGCCGTCGAGCCGATCACCGCAATGGCGATCAGGCCGAGCAGCATCAGGCGTGGGGATTTGCGCTCACTCATGAGTCGTCTCCAGTGGCAGGACGTGGGCGACGCTGAGACGTTCTCGGGTGAAATACAGCTTGGCGGCGTTCTGGATGTCTTGCGGGGTCACGCTTTCCAGATCGGCGAGTTCGGTGTCCATCAGTTTCCACGACAGGCCGACGGTTTCCAGTTGACCAATCGCCGTGGCCTGGCTGGTGATCGAATCGCGTTCGAAGACCAGACCGGCAATTACTTGCGCACGCACGCGCTCCAGTTCTTCGGCGGACGGCGCGGTGGTTTTCAGCTGTTCGAGCAGTTTCCACAGACCGGCCTCGGCTTGCGCCATGGTCTTTTTCTTCTGCGTGTTCGGGGTTGCCGACAAGGTGAACAGGCTGTCGCCACGGGTGTAGGCGTCGTAGTTCGACGAACCGCCGGAGACCAGCTCTTCGCCGCGCTCCAGTTGCGTCGGAATGCGACCGCTGTAACCGCCGTCGAGCAGTGCCGAGATCAGGCGCAGGGCGTTGACCGAGCGTTTGTCTTCAGCCGTGGCAATGCTTGGTACGTTGAAACCGAGCATCAGGCTAGGCAATTGCGTCTGCACATGCAGGGTGATCTGGCGTTCGCCCGGTTCAGCCAATTCCAGTGGTTTTTTTGCCGGCGGCACGTCGCGCTTGGCGATCGGGCCGAAGTAGCGTTGGGCGAGGGTTTTGACTTCGTCCGGGGTGACGTCGCCGACCACCACCAGTGTGGCGTTGTTCGGCACATACCAGGATTGATACCAGTGGCGCAGCTCTTCGACCTTCATGCGGTCGAGGTCAGCCATCCAGCCGATGGTCGGCGTGTGGTAGCCGCTGGCCGGATAGGCCATGGCCTTGTAGCGCTCGTAAGCCTTGGACATCGGCTTGTCATCAGTGCGCAAGCGGCGCTCTTCCTTGATGACTTCGATTTCCTTGGCGAACTCGTCGGCCGGCAGACGCAGATTGGCCATGCGGTCGGCTTCCAGTTCAAACGCCACGCCCAGACGGTCGCGGGCCAGCACCTGGTAATAAGCAGTGAAGTCGTCGCTGGTGAAGGCGTTCTCTTCTGCGCCCAGATCACGCAGGATCAACGAGGCTTCGCCGGGACCGACTTTCTCGCTGCCCTTGAACATCATGTGCTCGAGCGCGTGGGACAGACCGGTCTGGCCCGGAGTTTCGTAGCTGGAGCCGACCTTGTACCAGACCTGCGAGACCACCACTGGCGCGCGATGGTCTTCGCGCACGACGACCTTGAGGCCGTTGTCGAGGGTAAATTCGTGGGTCGGTTGCGGGTCGGCCGCCAGGGCCGAAAGGGGCAGGCAGACTGTGCTGAGCAGCAGGCCTGCAGCGCGGCGGGCTAGAGCATTCATTCGTTTTTTAACCTGTTGGGCTGCCCGCTTGGTCTTAGCGTCGGCGGGCGAGAGGGTGCTAGGATACTGATCCGTTTTACTGGCGGCCACGCCTATCAAGCCACTGATCGGTCGATAGGTTGTATGGGTTCCCGGCATAAGCTTTGAGTTTGTCAGCTAAACTCTGCGTTTTCGCCGAAGATGCCGTTCCAGTCCTTCGTATTAATCGACCTTTGAGGTGCCTCTGGCGCCTCGACAAAATGTTGCGCGTGAACAAGCTGGATGAAACACAGTCTGTTCTGCATCGAATATTTATTTGCCGGGGCGCCCTTATGGCGCGTCGCTACCGTGAGATAGCCGTCCTCCATGTTTGGTTCCAACGACGACAAGAAGACCCCAGCTGCGGCTGGCGAGAAGAAAAGCCTGTTCGGATGGCTGCGTAAGAAACCGCAGGAACCCGTCGTCGAACAGCCGCCCGCGATTCCTGTGCCTGCGCCGGAACCTGCTCCGGTTATAGAAGAAGAGCCGGCACCGATCGTTCTGCCGATTGCCGAACCGGTGCTGCAACCGGTTGAGCCGGAACCAGAGCCGGAAGCGCCAGTGGCTGCAGAATTGCCGTTGACCCCGGCGGTCGAGCCGTGGCTGACCTTGCCTGTGGCGGAAGAGCCGGTGGCGTTGGGTGAAGAGGCTGCGCCGCACGTTACGCCAGTGATCCCTGCGCCTGCTGCGTTTGTGCCTGAAGTGGCGCCGGCGCCAGTGGTTGAGCCGATCATCGAGCCTGCGACCGTTGTGGCTGAAGCTGCTCCTGAAATTATTGCGCCTGAGCCTGTTGCTCCGGTCGTTGTTGCTCCTGTTGCTCCAGTCGTGCAACAGCCCGAGCCGGCACCGGCACCTGCACCTGCTCCCGTAGTTGCCGCTCCAGTCGTGCCGGTCGAAGTGGTTGCCGAAGCCTCCATCGAAGCCCCGCGCACCGAAGAAACCAAAGCCGGCTTCTTCGCCCGTCTCAAGCAAGGCCTGTCGAAAACCAGCGCCAGCATCGGCGAGGGCATGGCCAGCCTGTTTCTCGGCCGCAAAACCATCGACGACGATCTGCTCGATGACCTCGAAACCCGTCTGCTCACCGCCGACGTTGGTGTCGAAGCCACTACGCAGATCATCCAGCGCCTGACCCAGAAGGTCGCCCGCAAAGAGCTGGCCGACGCCGACGCACTGTACAAATCCCTGCAGGCCGAATTGGCCGCGATGCTCAAACCGGTCGAACAGCCGCTGAAAATCGCTTCGCAGAACAAACCGTTCGTGATTCTGGTGGTCGGCGTCAACGGCGCTGGCAAAACCACCACCATCGGCAAACTGGCGAAGAAACTGCAACTGGAAGGCAAGAAAGTCATGCTCGCCGCCGGTGACACTTTCCGCGCCGCAGCTGTTGAGCAGTTGCAGGTCTGGGGTGAGCGCAACAAGATTCCGGTGATCGCCCAGCACACCGGCGCCGACTCGGCTTCGGTGATCTTCGACGCCGTGCAGGCGGCCAAGGCCCGTGGCATCGACGTATTGATTGCCGACACCGCCGGTCGTCTGCACACCAAAGACAACCTGATGGAAGAGCTGAAAAAGGTTCGCCGGGTGATCGGCAAGCTCGACGCCGACGCGCCGCACGAAGTGCTGCTGGTGCTCGACGCGGGTACTGGCCAGAACGCCATCAACCAGGCCAAGCAATTCAACCAGACCGTCGAACTGACCGGTCTGGCGCTGACCAAGCTCGACGGTACCGCCAAGGGCGGGGTGATCTTCGCCCTGGCCAAGCAGTTCGGCTTGCCGATCCGCTACATCGGCGTCGGTGAAGGCATCGACGACTTGCGTACCTTTGAAGCCGAACCCTTTGTCCAGGCACTGTTTGCCGAGCGGGAGCGTTCATGATTCGTTTCGAACAGGTCGGTAAACGCTACCCGAACGGTCACGTCGGCTTGCATGAGCTGAGCTTTCGAGTCCGTCGTGGCGAGTTCTTGTTTGTCACCGGCCACTCCGGTGCCGGTAAATCCACCTTGTTGCGCCTGTTGCTGGCAATGGAGCGTCCGACCAGCGGCAAACTGCTGCTGGCCGGGCAAGACCTGAGCACCATCAGCAACGCGCAGATTCCGTTCCTGCGCCGGCAGATCGGCGTGGTGTTCCAGAATCACCAGTTACTGTTCGATCGCACCGTGTTCAACAACGTCGCCTTGCCGCTGCAGATTCTCGGGCTGTCCAAGGCCGAAATCGCCAAACGTGTCGATTCGGCGCTGGAGCGCGTGGCGCTGTCGGATAAAACCGATCTGTACCCGGGCGATCTGTCCACCGGTCAACAACAGCGTGTCGGCATTGCCCGCGCCATCGTTCACCGCCCGGCCTTGCTGTTGGCGGACGAACCGACCGGTAACCTCGACCCGCGTCTGGCGGCGGAAATCATGGGCGTGTTCGAAGATATCAATCGGCTGGGCACCAGCGTGCTGATCGCCAGTCACGACCTGGCGCTGATCGCGCGCATGCGCCACCGTATGCTCACCCTGCAACGTGGCCGATTGATCGGCGACGGGGAGGCCGGGGTATGAGTGCGACACGCAGTCCCAAGGTTTCCGAACGCGTGGCCCCGAAAGCCGCCGACCCGCAGCCGCCGAAGAAGAAAAAGCACGACGATGACGATGGCCCGGATTTCGCCACACTGTTTCGTGCGTGGATCGAAAGCCATCGCGCCAGTCTGCTCGACAGCCTGCGTCGTCTCGGCAAGCAGCCGATCGGCAGCTTCTTCACGTGCATGGTGATGGCGGTGGCGTTGAGCCTGCCGATGGGGCTTTCGCTGTTGCTCAACAACGTCGAGCGTCTCGGCGGTTCGTGGCAGCGAGCGGCGCAGATCTCGCTGTACCTGCAACTCGACGCCAGCCCGCAGCAGGGCGAATCGTTGCGTGAGCAGATCAAGGGCATGCCCGGTGTAGCTGATGCTGAATATGTCGGCCGCGATCAGGCGCTGGAAGAGTTCCAGCAGCAGTCCGGGCTGGGTGAAGCCCTGCGCGAGCTGCCGGAGAACCCGTTGCCGGGCGTGGTGCTGGTCACCCCGAACGAAGTCGACAAGCCGACCCTGGAAGCATTAAGACAAAAACTTTCCGAGCTGCCCAAGGTACAACAGGCGCAACTTGATCTAGTCTGGGTCGAGCGTCTGGCCGCCATCCTCAAGCTCGGCGATCGTTTTGTCTTCGGTTTGACGGTGCTTTTGGTTTCTGCATTACTTTTGGTGATAGGCAATACCATTCGTCTTCATATTGAAAACCGCCGCACCGAGATAGAAGTGATTAAACTCGTCGGCGGCACTGACAGCTATGTGCGACGTCCCTTCCTTTATATGGGGGCGTTGTATGGCTTCGGTGCGGGACTGTTGTCCTGGGGTGTGTTGGCGTTCGGCCTGAACTGGCTGAACGACGCGGTGGTTGGGCTGGCCGGCTTGTACGGCAGTGATTTCGCGCTGGCCGGAGTGCCAGTTGCCGACGGTCTGTCGCTCTTGCTTGGCGCGGTGCTGTTGGGTTATATCGGTGCATGGATTGCAGTCGCACGCCATCTCAGGGAGCTGGCGCCGAAGTAGAATCTTTTTTGCGCGTGATTGACCTCGCGGTTTTTTGGGAACTTGTATCTGAGTTCCCGGTCAATTTTTCGCAGTGCTGAGAAGCACGAGTATGTAAGTGGGAGGTTTTTTCGTATGACCAATTCTTTGCAACCTGCGTATGCGTTGGTTCCGGGTGCGAACCTGGAAGCTTACGTGCACACCGTCAACAGCATTCCATTGCTGACGCCGGAGCAGGAGCGTGAACTGGCCGAGAGTCTCTACTATGAGCAGGATTTGGGGGCGGCTCGGCAGATGGTGCTCGCCCACCTGCGTTTTGTCGTACACATTGCCCGTAGCTATTCCGGCTACGGTCTGGCTCAGGCTGACCTGATCCAGGAAGGTAACGTCGGCCTGATGAAGGCCGTTAAGCGCTTCAACCCGGAAATGGGTGTGCGTCTGGTGTCGTTCGCCGTGCACTGGATCAAGGCGGAAATTCACGAGTTCATCCTGCGCAACTGGCGCATTGTGAAAGTCGCGACCACCAAGGCCCAGCGCAAGCTGTTCTTCAACCTGCGCAGCCAGAAGAAACGTCTGGCGTGGCTGAACAACGAGGAAGTCCACCGTGTGGCGGAAAGCCTCGGCGTCGAGCCGCGGGAAGTGCGCGAGATGGAAAGTCGCCTGACCGGCCATGATATGGCCTTCGACCCGGCTGCTGAAGCCGACGACGACAGCGCTTTCCAGTCGCCGGCCAATTACCTGGAAGACCACCGGTACGACCCGGCGCGTCAACTGGAAGATGCCGACTGGAGCGACAACTCCAACAGCAACCTGCACGAAGCACTGGAAGTGCTGGACGAACGCAGCCGCGACATCCTCTACCAGCGCTGGCTGGCAGAAGAGAAAGCCACGCTGCACGACCTGGCGCAGAAGTACAACGTGTCGGCCGAGCGGATCCGTCAGCTCGAGAAGAGCGCGATGAACAAGCTCAAGTTGTCGATCGCCGCCTAACCGGCGAGCAGGCAACAAAAAACGCCCCGATCAGCGATGATCGGGGCGTTTTCATTTCTGCTTCGCCACAAACCAATGTAGGAGTAAGCCTTCTCGCGATAGCGGTGTGACAGTCAGCATTGCCGTCACTGATGTACCGCTATCGCGAGCAGGCTCACTCCTACATTTAACTCCTCGGTGTCATCGAGACCAAGGCGCCCGCCGAGAATCATTGAGCCCCAGCAAATAACTATCCCCACCCAACTGACTCATCTGCTGCCGAATCCACCCGGCCCGACGCGACACATAAGCGGTCGGATGGCTGGCACTCCAGACGCGTGGGTTTGGCAGTACGGCAGCCAGATAACTCGCCTGCTGCCGGGACAGCGACTTCGCGCTCACGCCAAAGTGATGGCGGGCCGCAGCCTCGGCACCAAACACCCCGTCATCCCACTCGACGCTGTTCAGGTACACCTCGAGAATCCGCTGCTTGGGCCAGAACACTTCGATCAGCGCGGTAAACCACGCCTCCAGACCTTTACGCAAATAACTGCGACCGGCCCAGAGAAACAGGTTCTTCGACACTTGCTGACTCAAGGTGCTGGCGCCGCGAATTGAACCGCCGAGTTCGTTGTGGGCCAGCGCTGCCTGGATCGCACTGAAGTCAAAACCCCAGTGCTCAGGAAATTTCTGATCCTCGCCAGCCATCACCGCTACCTTGAGATCATCGGAGATCTCGTCCCACGGCTTCCAGGTTCGCTGCAGATCAATCGGCTCGCCATCGACCCAGGATTCGACCTTGCGCTCGACCATCAGCGCCGTGCCCGGCGGCGGCACGAAGCGAAACACCAGCACCAGCAATACGCTGCCGCCCGCGAACCAGAGCAGGGCCTTCGTGAGACGACGGAAAATAGTACGCAGCATAGAGATGGCTTGGCCGAACCCGTGGAGCGGGCCATTATACAGACCCTGCCGATCGAGTCTGACTGGAGTTCCCCATGCTGCGTGGCTTTTTGATGCTGGCCGCTTTTTTCGGTTTCACCGGAGTCGCTTTGGGCGCATTCGCTGCCCATGGTCTGAAAAACCGCCTGACGCCGGAGTATCTGGCGATTTTCCACACCGGCGTTACCTATCAATTGGTGCACACCCTGGCACTGTTCGGTGTGGCGCTGTTGGCCACGCAGATACAAGGGCGACTGGTTGCTTGGGCTGGCGTGTCGTTCGCCGCCGGCATCCTGCTGTTCTCCGGCAGCCTGTACGTGCTGACCATGACCGGTATCAGCAAGCTTGGCATCATCACCCCGTTCGGTGGCCTGGCGTTTCTGGCCGGTTGGGTTTGCCTCGGGCTGGCCGCCTGGCGCTTGCAACCAACCGCTTGACGCTTGGTGCTGACCTTTAGGTCATGATCGGGCTAGAATGCCTGCCCCTAAAAATGATGGCGGCGTTGCGCATGCGCATTCAGTTGAACGGCGAATCCCTTGAACTGCCCGACGGCGAGACCGTTGCGGCCCTGATCACTCGTCTGGAACTGACCGGACGTCGAGTGGCAGTCGAACTCAATCTGGATATCGTCCCGCGCAGCCAGCATGCCGTCACCACGCTCAACGACGGCGACAACGTCGAAGTCGTGCACGCCATCGGCGGCGGCTGACCGGGCGGCCCGTACGGGCACAGAATTCTGCAAGACCCTCACCCCTAAAGAGGATTCCCCATGAGCATCGTTCGTAGCGACAAGCCTTTTGTTCTGGCCGGTCGTACTTACCAGTCGCGTTTGCTGGTTGGTACCGGCAAGTACCGTGACATGGAAGAAACCCGTCAGGCCATCGAAGCCTCGGGTGCCGAGATCGTCACCTTCGCCGTGCGCCGCACCAACCTGGGCCAGATCGAGGGCGAGCCGAACCTGCTCGATGTGCTGTCGCCGGAGCGCTACACCTTCCTGCCGAACACCGCCGGTTGCTACGACGCCATCGAAGCCGTGCGCACCTGCCGCCTGGCCCGTGAGCTGCTCGACGGCCACAACCTGGTGAAGCTGGAAGTACTGGCTGACCAGAAGACCCTGTTCCCGAACGTCATCGAAACCCTCAAGGCCGCCGAAACGCTGGTCAAAGAAGGTTTCGACGTGATGGTCTACACCAGCGATGACCCGATCATCGCCCGGCAACTGGCGGAAATCGGCTGCATCGCAGTGATGCCGCTGGCCGGCCTGATCGGTTCCGGCCTAGGGATCTGCAATCCGTACAACCTGCAGATCATCCTCGAAGAAGCCAAGATTCCTGTGCTGGTCGATGCCGGTGTCGGTACAGCCTCCGACGCGACCATCGCCATGGAACTGGGTTGCGATGCGGTGCTGATGAACTCGGCCATCGCCCACGCCCAGCAGCCGGTGATGATGGCTGAAGCCATGAAACACGCCATCGTTGCAGGCCGTCTGGCCTACCTCGCTGGCCGTATGCCGAAAAAACTCTATGCCAGCGCCTCTTCGCCGCTGGATGGTCTGATCAAGTAAGAGCCATTGATGACTGAATCGAACGACACGCCTATCCAGACGGAAGAAGGCGACGAGCGCCAACACCGCCGCATCAAGAGTTTCGTGATGCGCGCCGGGCGCATGACCGAAGGCCAGCAACGCGGTCTGGATCAGGGCGCGCCGCTGTACGTGCTGCCGCTGGCCGACGCGCCGGTGGATTACGATCAAGTGTTCGGCCGTTCGGCACCGCGCTCGCTGGAGATCGGTTTCGGCATGGGCCACTCGCTGCTGGAAATGGCCGCGGCGGCACCGGAGCAGGATTTCATCGGCGTGGAGGTGCACCGTCCGGGTGTTGGCGCGCTGCTCAATGGCGTGCTGACTCAGGGCCTGACCAACCTGCGGGTCTACGATTGCGACGCGATCGAAGTGCTCAACCGCTGCATCGCCGACAACAGCCTCGATCGCCTGATGCTGTTTTTCCCGGACCCGTGGCACAAGAGCCGTCACCACAAGCGTCGTATCGTTCAGGCCTCGTTCGCTGAACTGGTGCGCAGCAAGTTGAAGGTCGGCGGCATTCTGCACATGGCCACCGACTGGGAACCGTACGCCGAATACATGCTGGAAGTGATGAACGTCGCCCCGGGCTACCGCAACCTCGCCGAAGACGGCAAGTGCGTACCGCGCCCGGCCGAACGCCCGATCACCAAGTTCGAACGCCGCGGCGAACGTCTTGGCCATGGCGTGTGGGATCTGAAGTTCGAAAAACAGTCCTGAGTCCTAGGCAATACCCCCTGTAGGAGCTGCGGCACGCTGCGATCTTTTGATCCTGATTTTCAAGATCAAAAGATCGCAGCGTGCCGCAGCTCCTACAGTTGTTTCTGGAGTTTGCTCAAGTTTGGCTATGATCCGCCGAAAGCTCGAGGCCCCCATTTGTAAAGGACGACAAATCTTGAAAGCCATTTTTGCCTGCACGCTGGTTCTGGGTCTCATTTGTTGCGCAGCGTGCGAACGGGTAGTCAGCCCCGAGGAATACTTCGCGAGTGCGCAGAGAACGGCGGCAAAGATCGAGCGCGACGCCAATGACCGGATCAAGCGTGAGGCCGCCGGGGAAAGCGTGCAATACACCCCTGAACAGTTGCGCGTTGCCGAAGGTGATCTCGAGGCTCTTGTGGACAACCTCAAGCATGCGTCGGGCGGCGGGCACACGCTGGCCACCTATGTTCTGGCCAGCCTGCAGGACAACCCGATGTTTTCCGAGCAGACGCGCTTACAGACCTGTGGTCTTTATCAGCAGGCCATGGATGATGGATTGTTAGCGGCTGCGGTGGGCTATTACCATTTGTGCGACAAAGCGTATGAACGATTTGATGCGCAAAATCCTGATCATTTGAAATTCTTGCAGTCTCTCGAGCAGTTGCTGCTCAAGCCTGATACGCATGCTGACGACTATCCGTTGCAGGCCAAACGTTCGCTGTGTTTCGAAGAACACGGGGCGCCTGCCGGCAAGGTCGGGCCGATGGCCGCCATGCGCGCCCGCGCAGCTGGCTTGGTATTGTCCGAAGACCAGTTTCGGGCTGAGGCCTACTACATACTCGCGTTGACTCGTGTGAACGGCAGCGATATGCGCGACAGCGGCAATATCGAACACTTTGATAAAGCGATAGCGCTGGGCTGCAAGGATTCCGTTGGCCTCAAGGCGATCCTTCAGGCGCAGAGCCGCTTATCGAAGAATCATTGAACCAAGGCCCAATAGTGGGAGCGAGCCTGCTCGCGAAAGCGGTCTGACAATCAACGATGTTGTTGGATGTTAAGACGCCTTCGCGAGCAGGTTCGCTCTCACAGTTGTTTGTGTATTAGGAGATTACAAGGGCGCAAGAAATCGAGCGGGCACCTGCTCTGTCAACCAGACGCCATTTTCGGCCTGATAGAACTTGAAGCCTTCTTCCAGCATCTGCTGCGTGGCGACTGCGAGCACCACTACGCTGCCGTAGCGTTGACCTACGGAAGTGGCAGTGGCGATCTCTTCCGAAAGATGCACGTGATGGCGTGATCCAGGGATCAAACCTTGTTCATTGATCGAATCGAGAAAACGCGTCGCGGTGCCGTGATACAGCGTTTGCGGTGGGGGTTTCTCGTCGAACTGCAACTCGACAGTCTTCGTCGAGTGGCCCTGAACAGCGCGGATGCACAAGCCGTCAGTAGAAATGGCAAAACGCTTTTTGTCGCTACTTGCCACCACCGTTTCAATCAAATCGCGATCGAGGTTACGACCGTCACGCGCAGCGCCATTAATCAGTGCGTCGATATCTGCCCAGCCATCCGAATCCAGCGTAAGACCAATCGCTTGAGGCTCGTGACGCAACACGAAGCTGAGAAACTTGCTTGTTTCGTCCAGCGTTTTTTTACTCATGAACGTCCCTGACTAACAGTAAAAAAGGAAGAACCACGCGCTGTAGGAGCTGCGGCACGCTGCGATCTTTTGATCTGATCGTTCCCACGCGAAGCGTAGGAACGCTCAATCGGCTGGCAAGTCAGCGGCGATCAGCAACCACGCCGATCAGCACCAGCACCACCAGCAGCACCGGCGCCAGGCTGTAGTTGTTGAACTGGCTCAAACCCTTGACCACCCAAGGCGTGGCATAGATCAGCGCCGCGCCGCTGCCGATCACGCACAGCAGCGACATCAGCGGTACGCGCAAGGCGCCGGCGATGCTGCCCAGACGTTGCTCGACCCAGCCTTTGAAGTCAGCGCCGAACAGCACCAGCAGGCAGCCGACCAGCGCCAGGGCGATTTCCGAGAGGTTGCTGCGGCTCCAGCGGGAGACGGTGGCGAGCAGGTCGAGTATCAAATCCATGCGTTTTCCCTTAGCACTGAAATCAGTTCAGAAATTGTTGCAGCAAATCGTTGAGGAACAGCTGTCCGCGCTCGGTGGCCGCCAGACGTGACGGTTCGACCTGCAACAGACCGCTTTGTTCTGCCGCTGCCCGGCCCTCGGCGAGGCTTTCCAGTGACAGGCCAGTGCGCTGCGGATACAGGCGCGATTCGACGCCTGCGGTCAGGCGCAAAGCGTTCATCAGAAACTCGAACGGCATCTCGTCATTGCTCAGCGCTTTTTCGCCAGCCTGAAAGCTTTTTGCCGGGTTGAGATAGTCCTTCGGCAAACGGGTCTTCCAGGTACGCACGATGCGTCCGTCCGGATGGCTCAGCTTGCCATGCGCACCGGCGCCAATGCCGATGAAGTCGCCAAAACTCCAGTAATTGAGGTTATGCCGCGCCGGGCGCCCTGCCAGGGCATAAGCCGACACTTCGTATTGCGCGTAACCGTGCTCGGCCAGCAGCGCCTGCCCGGCTTCCTGAATGTCCCACAGCGTATCGTCCTCCGGCAGCACTGGCGGCTGGTTCCAGAACACGGTGTTCGGTTCCAGTGTCAGCTGATACCAGGAGATGTGCGTCGGATTTAGCGCGATGGCCTGACGCAGATCGCTCAAGGCATCGTCCAGCGATTGATCGGGCAAACCGTGCATCAAGTCGAGGTTGAAGTTATCGAACCCGGCCTGCCGCGCCATGCCGGCCGCACGTACCGCTTCGTCACCGTTGTGAATCCGCCCCAGCGCCTTGAGTTTTTCCTGCTGGAAGCTCTGGATACCGATCGACAGGCGATTGATACCCAGCTTGCGGTACGCGACGAACTTCTCCTGCTCGAAGGTGCCCGGATTGGCTTCCAGGGTGATTTCGATGTCACCGGCAAACGGAATGCGCTGCTCGACGCCTTCGAGTAAACGCCCAAGGGCTTCGGCGCTGAACAGGCTCGGCGTGCCGCCACCAAAGAAGATCGAGCTGATTTCGCGGCCGTAAACAGCGTGCAGATCCTGATCGAGATCGGCCAGCAAGGCGTCGACGTATTCCTGCTCCGGCAACACCGGGCTTGCGGTGTGCGAGTTGAAATCGCAATACGGGCATTTGCGCACACACCACGGGATGTGGATGTACAGCGCCAGGGGCGGTAGCGTTGGCAGCGGTGCCCGAGGCGAAGAAGCGGCGCCGCCGACAATCAGCGACGACGCAGAAGAGGCACGGGTCATTTCAGGCCCAGACGCTGGCGCAGCAGATCCATTGCTCGGGCGCGGTGGCTGATCTGGTTCTTGTCGGCCGGGCTCAGTTCAGCGCTGGACACGTCGCGCTCCGGCACCCAGAACAGCGGGTCATAACCGAAACCGTGCTCGCCGCTGGCAGCGGTCAGAATCCGTCCGTGCCACAGGCCTTCGCAGAGGATTGGCAGCGGATCATCGGCGTGGCGCACCAGCGCCAATACGCAGACGAACTGCGCGCCGCGCTCTGCTTCCGGGACGTCTTTCAAGGCATCGAGCAGTTTCGCGTTGTTCGCCGCATCGCCTTTGCCATCGGCATAGCGCGCCGAATAGATGCCCGGCGCACCGCCGAGGAAATCCACCGCCAGACCGGAGTCATCGGCCAGCGCCGGCAAACCGGAAATGCGTGCGGCATTGCGCGCCTTGAGGATCGCGTTCTCGACGAACGACAAGCCGGTTTCTTCCGGCTCGACCTTGCTCCACTCGCCAATCGAGCGCAGTTGCACCGATTCGCCGAGCATGGCCTGGAGTTCTTTGAGTTTGCCGGCGTTATGGCTGGCCAGTACGAGCTGCTTGAGGTTCATCATTCGCCGGGAAAGAGTTCTTGGTTGAAATTGATGGTGTTGATCTTGTCGCCGTTCTGCACCTTGATTTCAAAGGTGCGGGTTTCCTGCTGTTCCACCGGATACTGGGCGATGTAGTAGATCGCGCCCTGTTCGGTGATCTGGCGGAAATTCAGCGGCACGCTGTTGCTGGTCAGGTCTTTGACCGTGCCGGTGACGTTGGCGATCAACGGTTTGCCGTCCTTGATTACCGAGACATTGATCACGCCCTGATGCTTGCTGCGGATCAGCTCCGCGGCCTTGGCGATGTCCGGTTGCAGGAACGTCGAGTTGAAAGTGTTGTAGTGCACCGTCACGTCGCCAAAGGTTTCCTTGCGTTCGCCCTTGATGACGTCGGCCGCCAGAGCGCTGGCGCTCAGGCAGGCAGTCAATAACAACAACGCTAAACGACCCATGATCGTCTCCTCGAAATGACGGGATTCAGACCGCGACTTTGTGGTCTGCAAGCTGCGGGCTGCTGACGCGGTAGATACCGATCTCACCTAACAGATTAGGCCATAGCTTACTGGCCCACCCGTGGCGGTGCTGTTGATCCACGGCAAGCCGATCAATGACCTTTGCATCACGTTCGCGGCAAAGTTCTTCAAAGTCTTCGAAGGTGCAGAAGTGGATGTTCGGCGTGTTGTACCAGGTGTACGGCAGAAACTCGGAGACCGGCATGCGGCCCTTGCTCGCCAGGTACCAGCGGCAGCGCCAGTGACCGAAGTTCGGGAAGGTGATGATGCATTGGCGACCGACCCGGAGCATTTCGTCTAGGATCTTGTCCGGGTAGTGCACGGCTTGCAGGGCCTGGGTCATGACGACGATGTCGAAACTGTTGCTGGCGAAGTTGCCCAACCCCTTGTCCAGATCCTGCTCGATAACGTTGACGCCTTTGGCCACGCACTCGGCGATGTTGTCGGCGTCGTTTTCCAGGCCATAACCGGTGACGTTCTTGTTGTCGCGCAACCAGGTCAGCAGCTCGCCGTTACCGCAGCCCAAGTCGAGGACGCGGCTGCCGGCGGGGATCCATTCCTGGATGATTTCCAGATCAGCTCTCATGGCTTTCTCACAACGTGATGCGGTTCATGTAATTGCCGAACGCCTGCAAGTAGCGCGGGATCGGAATCAGGAAGGCGTCGTGGCCCTGCGGCGCATCGATCTCCAGATAGCTGACGTCCTTGCGCGCCGCCATCAACGCATCCACCAGCTCCCGCGAGCGGGCCGGGGAGAAGCGCCAGTCGGTGGTGAACGACATCACGCAGAATTTGGCCGTGGCGTTTTCGAAGGTTTTTGCCAGGTTATCGTCGAAGTTCGCCGCCGGATCGAAGTAGTCCAGCGCCTTGGTCATCAACAGATAGGTGTTGGCGTCGAAGCGTCCGGAGAACTCTTCGCCCTGATAACGCAGGTAGCTTTCGACCTGGAATTCGACACTGTGGAAGTCGTAGTTGAGCTTCTCGCTCTTCAGACCACGGCCGAATTTCTCGCCCATGGAATCGTCGGACAGGTAAGTGATGTGGCCGACCATGCGTGCGAGCATCAAACCGCGCTTGGGGATCACGCCGGCTTCCTGGAACGAACCGCCGTGGAACTCAGGGTCAGTCAGGATCGCCTGGCGGGCGACTTCGTTGAAGGCGATGTTCTGCGCCGACAGCTTCGGTGCCGAGGCGATGGCCAGGCAGTGCCGCACGCGATCCGGGTAAGTGATGGTCCATTGCAACGCCTGCATGCCGCCCAGGCTACCGCCGATCACCGCCGCCCACTGGCCGATGCCGAGCAGATCAGCGAGGCGAGCCTGGCTGTGCACCCAGTCTTCCACGGTCAGCACCGGGAAGTCGGCACCGAACGGTTTGCCGGTCTCCGGGTTGATGCTGCTCGGGCCGGTGGAGCCGTTGCAGCCGCCCAGATTATTCAGGCTGACCACGAAGAACTTGTTGGTGTCGATCGGTTTGCCGGGGCCGATGCAGCTGTCCCACCAACCGGGTTTACGGTCGTCGACGCTGTGATAGCCAGCGGCGTGGTGGTGACCGGACAAGGCGTGGCAAATCAGTACGGCGTTGCTCGCTTGCGCGTTCAGCGTGCCGTAGGTTTCGTAGATCAGGTCATAGGCGGCCAGCGAACGGCCACAGGCCAGCGCTAGCGGTTCGCTGAAGTGCGCGGTTTGCGGCGTCACCAGACCAACAGAATCGGGGGGAAAGGCAGTTGGCATCGACCCTGCTCTCGTTGAAATGAGGCGTAAGTCTAAAGACCGGGGGGGTTAGCGGCAAGCGGCCCTCACCCTAGCCCTCTCCCAGAGGTAGAGGGGACCGACCGAGGTGTTCTTTTGAGTTACGCCGACCTGATCTATCCGGGCTGAACTCAGGTTCCGAAAACACCCTGGATCGGCTCCCTCTCCAGGGGGAGAGGGCTGGGGTGAGGGGCACAGACGCCGCAAAACTCAAGACAAGCGCCCAACCAACCCCGGCAAATCCGGCAACTTCTTCGGCGAGCAGATCTTCACCCGCTTCTGCCGGTTCAACTCACCACTGAGCAAACTGACCTGGCTCTTCGAAACGCCAAATGCCTTGGCCAGAAAGCCCATCAGGTAAGCATTGGCCTTGCCCTCGACCGGCCGCGCAGTCAGGCGAATCTTCAGACGATCGCCGTGCAGCCCGGCGAAGTCATCGCTGCGGGCTGCCGGTTGCAGGTGACACTCGAGGATCAAGTCGTCACCGTCCCATCGAAACCAGCTCACATCAGCAGACGGAGGATTTCCGGCATCATCGTCATCGCCGCCAGATTGTTGATCACCAGCATGTCGATCAGCTTCAGCGCCAGGAAGGCGAAGATCGGCGACAGATCCAGACCGCCGAGATTCGGCAGGATTTTGCGGAACGGCGCCAATGCCGGTTCGCAGATCTGATTAACCAGCTCAGCACCCGGATTGTGGCTGCCCGGCGCGACCCACGAGAGGATCACGCTGATGATCAGGGCGAAGAAGAAGATCTTCAGGAACAGCGCGGTCACCCCGATCAGCGACCAGATCACCAGTTGCAGCGGGTTACCGGTGGTGCCGTAAGTCAGCAGCAGGGTCAGCGCCATCAGCGCCAGTTGCACCAGAATCGCCAAGACCAGCGACGACATGTCGAGGCCGAACAGGCTCGGGATGATCCGGCGCAGTGGCTTGAGCAGCGGCTGGGTGGCTTTGACGATGAACTGGCACAGCGGGTTGTAGAAGTTCGCCCGTACCAGTTGCAGAACGAAGCGCAGCAGCACGATCAGCAAATACAGACTGCCGAGGGTTTGCAGCACGTAAACCGCTGCAGTGTTCAATCCAATCATGTAAGGCTCCTTATTTGCCCAGTTGTTCGGCCATTTCGGCCGAGCGGTGCGCGGCGGCGCCGAGTGCGGTTTCGACCAGGGCTTCAAAGCCATTGGCCTGGAATGATTTGATCGCGGCTTCGGTTGTGCCGTTTGGCGAAGTCACGCGACGGCGCAGTTCGGCGGCGTCGACATCGCTGGAAACCGCCATGTGTGCGGCGCCCAAGGCGGTCTGCAGAGTCAGTTGTTCAGCGATGTCCTTCGGCAGGCCGAGTTTGACGCCGGCAGCGGTCATGGCTTCGATCAGCAGGAAGAAGTACGCCGGGCCGGAACCGGAAACCGCAGTGACCGCGTCCAGTTGCTGTTCTTCATTCAGCCACAGAGCGATGCCCACGGCGGACAGCAGCTCTTCGGCTTGCTGACGTTGTTCGGCGGTCACTTCGCTGGTCGCATACAAACCGCTGACACCCTGACGCAGCAGCGCCGGGGTGTTCGGCATGCAGCGCACGATCGGCTGTTCGCCGAGCCACGCGGTCATGCTTGCGCAAGTGATGCCGGCAGCAATCGACACCACCAGTTGGTTCGGTTTCAGGCTCGGGCGAATCGCCTCGCACACGGCTTTCATCGCCTGCGGCTTGACCGCCAGTACGATGACATCGACGCCGTCGATGGCCTGGGCGTTATCGGCAAAGGTTTCGATGCCGTGTTCGGCGCTGACTTTGGTGCGGGTTTCTTCACCGGGGTCGCTGGCACGGATCTGCCCGGCTTCCAACCCCTTGGCACGGAGGCCGCCAATCAGACTGGCCGCCATGTTGCCCGCACCGATAAACGCAATACGTGTGTTGCTCATGTGTGGTCCTTATCTGGAATGGTTCAAGACTGGGAATAATCACGGGCGCCAAACAGGGCGGTACCGATACGCACCCAAGTGGCGCCTTGGGCAATGGCCGACTCGAGGTCGTGGCTCATGCCCATGGACAGTGTGTCGAGCGGCAGATCGAGGCTCGCCTGCAATTTCTGCACGGCGGCGAAGGCCGCGTCCTGCTCGGCGCGATCTTCTGTTGGCTCGGGAATTGCCATCAGCCCGCGCAGTTTCAGCCGGGGCAGGGCGCTGATGGCTTCCGCCAATGCCGGCAAGTCAGCCGGAGTGCAGCCGGATTTACTGGCTTCACCGCTGACATTGACCTGAATGCAGATGTTCAGCGGCGGCAGTTCAGCCGGGCGCTGTTCGGACAAGCGTTGAGCGATTTTCAGGCGATCCACGGAGTGCACCCAGTCGAAATGCTCGGCAATCGCCCGAGTCTTGTTCGATTGAATGGGGCCGATGAAGTGCCAGATCAAGGGCAGGTCGGCCAGTTCGAGCTGTTTGCCCAGGGCTTCCTGCAGGTAGTTCTCGCCAAAGTCACGCAGGCCGGCGGTATACGCTTCGCGCAACGCCTCGGCGGGTTTGGTTTTGCTCACGGCGAGCAACTGAATGCTGTTTTCGTCGCGGTTCGCAGCGTTGGCTGCTGCCTGGATGCGCGAACCAACCTGAAGAATGTTGTCTGCTATCGTGGACATCAAGAGGCGCCGGCGGTCTGAAGGTTCGCGGCATTCTACTGGAATTGAGGAGCGCTATGGATATCACTGAACTGCTGGCCTTCAGCGCCAAACAGGGAGCTTCCGACCTGCACCTGTCGGCCGGTCTGCCGCCGATGATCCGTGTCGATGGCGATGTGCGGCGGATCAATCTGCCGGCGCTGGATCACAAGCAAGTGCACGAATTGATCTACGACATCATGAACGACACCCAGCGGGTCGACTTCGAGAAACATCTGGAAACCGACTTTTCTTTCGAAGTCCCCGGTGTCGCGCGTTTTCGGGTCAATGCCTTCAACCAGAATCGTGGTGCCGGCGCGGTGTTTCGGACCATTCCGTCGAAAGTGCTGAGCATGGACGACCTCGGCATGGGCGATGTCTTTCGCAAGATCACCGACGCCCCGCGCGGGCTGGTGCTGGTCACTGGGCCGACCGGTTCGGGCAAGTCGACCACGCTGGCGGCGATGATCGATTACCTCAATACCCACCGGCATCACCACATCCTCACCATTGAAGACCCGATCGAATTCGTTCACGAATCGCGCAAATGCCTGATCAATCAACGTGAAGTCCATCGTGATACCCGCAGTTTCGCCACCGCTTTGCGCTCGGCGCTACGTGAAGACCCGGATGTGATCCTGGTCGGCGAGATGCGTGACCTGGAAACCATTCGCCTGGCGTTGACCGCTGCGGAAACCGGGCATCTGGTGTTCGGCACGCTGCACACCACCTCAGCGGCGAAAACCATCGACCGTGTGGTGGACGTGTTCCCCGGAGACGAGAAGTCGATGGTGCGTTCGATGCTGTCGGAGTCGCTACTGGCGGTAGTCTCGCAGACGCTGATCAAGAAGATCGGCGGCGGGCGGGTGGCGGCCCACGAGATCATGCTGGGGACGTCGGCGATCCGTAACCTGATCCGTGAGGACAAGGTCGCGCAGATGTATTCGGCAATTCAGACCGGTGGGTCGTTGGGGATGCAGACACTGGACATGTGCCTGAAGGATCTGGTGACCAAGGGCTTGATCAGCCGCGAGCATGCGCGGGAGAAGGCGCGTACACCGGATAATTTCTGAGGGAGTGATCGTTCCCACGCTCTGCGTGGGAATGCAGCCCGGGACGCTCTGCGTCCCTGCCGAAGCGGACGCGGAGCGTCCATTGAGGCATTCCCACGCGGAGCGTGGGAACGATCGGTTGGTGTTAGCGCTGAACCACGCGCATCTGGCTCTGTTCTTTCGGCAACACACGCTTGGCCACCACGTAGTGCTGCTGCCAGTACGGCTTGTTCAGCGTGTCGATGCTCACCGCTTTGCCACGACGCGGTGCGTGGATGAAGCGGTCGTTGCCCAGGTAGATGGCAACGTGGTTGACCCGACGGCTCTTGATGTTGAAGAAAATCAGGTCGCCCGGCTTCAGATCCTTGCGCTCGACTTTCTCGCCGTGGCCGCTGGCCATGGCATTCGAGGTGCGTGGCAGGTCGAACGTGGCGTCGTTGAACGCGTATTTCACCAGACCGCTGCAATCGAAGCCTTTACTTGGGCTGCTGCCGCCCCAACGATAAGGCGTACCGAGGACGTTTACCGCACGGCTCAGCACGTTGCTGCTTTCCTTGCTCGCCATCGGTGGCACCAGCTTGCTGTGGCTCTTGCTGCTCAGCGTGGTGGTTTTGCTTTTGCTGCTTTTGCTCGAAGGAGCCGAAGCATGGGATTTAGGAGTAAAGCCGTTAACGTTAGGAAGACGTTGCTCACGATTGGTGGCGTGGGCGGCCAGTGGCATTAATAGGCAGATGGTCAGCCATGTCTTGAAAAATGGTCGCATTAGGCGTGGCTCTTCAGTGATAGCGCGCAACTTTATAACAGAGTTTTTTTTCATTCCGAGTCCGTTGGTCGATTCAGTTGGCAGCCAACGGAACCAAATAAGCGGCAAATGGACGCAATTGTCGGACAGAAGTCAGGTGCTATAAGGCTTTGACGGTAGCAACGGTAACATTTGCCGTACGTCGGCTACCTGTAAAAAAGTCACAAAGAATTCAAGAATATTTATCTATCGTGTGAATCGAGGTCTTCATGAACCGCTATCAACAAATTGCACAGCCGCAAGATACACACAGCAAAGTCATCGGCTATCTGCTGTGGATTTTCGGTTTTACCGGCGCTCACCGCTTCTATTACGGCAAGCCAGTGACCGGGACGATCTGGTTCTTCACCTTCGGTCTGCTGGGGATTGGCTGGTTGATCGACCTGTTCCTGATCCCGGCGATGGATCGCGAGGCGGATCTGCGTTTTACCGCAGGGCCGATCGAATACAACGTGGCGTGGATTCTGCTGACGTTCCTTGGAGCATTGGGCGTGCACCGGATGTATCAGGGGAAATGGATCAGCGGACTGATTTATCTGCTGACGGGCGGGTTGTTCTTTCTTGGCGTGCTGTATGACTTCTGGACGCTGAATGATCAGGTCTCGGTGCGTAACGCCGAAGGCAGAGGCGCCTTCCAGTAGGCCATCGCTGGCAAGCCAGCTCCCACAGGTTTTTGCGCTAACCCAAAGATAGCGCAAGACCTTGTGGGAGCTGGCTTGCCAGCGAATGGGGGCAACCCGGTATCAAGCCTGGTGACTGATCCGCCCATCCACCAGCGTGTAGCGAACCACACCCGGCAAAGTGTGCCCAATGAACGGGCAATTCTCACCCTTCGACAACCAGCCTTCACCGGCCACCGTCGAAGCCTGCGGATCGAACAGCACGATATCCGCCGCCCCTCCCACCGCCAGTTTGCCCGCCGGCAAGCGCAGCGCTTCAGCCGGGCCAGCGCTCAAACGCGCCAGCAAGGTCGGCAGATCCAGCAAGCCATCCTCCACCAGCGTCATCGCCAATGGCAGCAACAGCTCAACACTGCTGATGCCCGGTTCGGTCGCGCCGAACGGTGCCAATTTGGCGTCACGTTCGTGCGGCTGGTGATGGCTGGAAATCGCCGACACCACGCCGGACTTCACTGCTTCACGCAGGCCATCACGGTCAGCACGCGTACGCAGCGGCGGCTGCACGTGATACAGGCTGCTGAAGTCGATCAGCGCTTCGTCGGTCAGAATCAACTGATACAGCGCGACATCCGCCGTTACCGGCAAACCACGGGCCTGAGCCTGCGCGATCAAGGCAACGCCGCGAGCGCTGGTCAGTTGGCTGAAGTGCGCACGCACGCCGGTCTGCTCGACCAGCAGCAGATCACGGGCCAATGCCACGGTTTCAGCGGTTTCCGGAATCCCGGGCAAGCCGAGGAAACTGGCTACTGCGCCTTCATGGGCCAGACCACCCTCGGCCAGATCATGATCCTGCGAGTTGAAAATCACCGTCAGGTCGAAAGTCGCCGCGTATTCCAGCGCCCGGCACAGGGTGCGGGTGTTGCGGAAACTCTCCAGACCGTTGCCGAACGCCACACAACCAGCGTCGCGCAACGCCACCAGCTCAGCCAGTTGTTCGCCGTCCAGACCTTTACTCAGCGCACCAATCGGAAACACTTTGGTGTTGCCGGCTTCGCGTGCGCGGTCGAGGATCAGTTCGGCCACGGCGGAGGTGTCGAGCACCGGTTTGGTTTTCGGCGGGCAGCACAGGCTGGTCACACCGCCAGCAGCGGCGGCGCGGGTTTCGCTGATGATTGAGCCTTTGCGGCTGTAGCCCGGCTCGCGCAGGGCCACATTCAGATCGACGAGGCCCGGAGCGGCGACAAGGCCTTGGGCGTCGATGGTTTCTACTGCGCTGAAACCGGCCGGGGCCGCGCCGAGGGCGACGATCTTGCAGGCTTCAACGTGAATGTCGGTGATTTGATCCAGGCCGCTGCTTGGATCGATGACGCGTGCGCCGAGAATGCTGAGCTTCACTGGGCGTTCTCCTGCTCGAATTGGCGCTGGGCCGTTTGCCCGCTCATGGCCATGGACAGCACAGCCATACGAATCGCGATGCCGTAGGTCACCTGATTGAGGATCACCGAGTGCGGGCCGTCGGCCACTGCGGACTCGATCTCCACCCCGCGGTTGATCGGCCCCGGGTGCATGACGATGCAATCGGGTTTGGCCCCGGCCAGACGCGCGGTGGTCAGGCCGAACAGGCGGTAGAACTCGCCCTCGCTCGGCAACAGGCCGCCGGTCATGCGCTCACGCTGCAGGCGCAGCATGATCACCACGTCGACGTCTTTCAGGCCTTCGGTCATGTCGGTGTAGACCTTGACGCCGTATTGCTCGATGCCGATCGGCAGCAGGGTTTTCGGCGCGATCACGCGGATGTCCGGGCAACCGAGGGTCTTCAGCGCGAGCATGTTCGAGCGCGCCACCCGCGAGTGCAGGATGTCGCCGACGATGGCCACCGAGAGGTTTTCGAAACCGCCCTTGTGCCGACGGATGGTGAGCATGTCGAGCATGCCCTGCGTCGGGTGAGCGTGACGGCCGTCACCGCCGTTGATGATCGCCACTTGCGGGCAAACATGCTCGGCGATGAAGTGCGCTGCACCGGAATCACCGTGGCGCACGACGAACATGTCGGCGGCCATGGCTTCAAGGTTGCGCAAGGTGTCGAGCAGGGTTTCGCCCTTGCTTGCCGACGAGGTCGACACGTTCAGGGTGATCACGTCCGCCGACAGCCGCTGGGCCGCCAGTTCGAAGGTGGTGCGGGTGCGCGTGGAGTTTTCGAAGAACACGTTGCACACGGTCTTGCCGCGCAGCAACGGGACTTTCTTCACCGCCCGGGCACCGACTTCGAGGAACGAGTCGGCAGTGTCGAGGATTTCCGTCAACAACTCGCGGCGCAGGCCGTCGAGCGAGAGGAAGTGGCGCAGCTGGCCCTGATCATTGAGCTGCAGCGGGCGCTTGGTATCTAGAGGCGTCATCGCGAAGGGGACTCTCAATAGGGCGGATTAAAGGTTGAAGTCTTGCAGTTCGAGCGTCAGCGGCTCGGGGCCGGACAGCTTCACCCGTTCGTGAGCAGCCAGCGACAGCGTCGCGCCGACCACATTCGGGCGGATCGGCAACTCGCCGGCGTCCAGATCCAGCAGGCAGACCAGGGTCACACTGGCCGGGCGGCCGTAGTCGAACAATTCGTTCATGGCGGCGCGGATGGTGCGGCCGCTCATCAATACGTCGTCGATCAGCACCAGATGCTGGCCTTCGATCTCGAAGGGCAGGGCGGACGGGCGCACTTGCGGGTGCAGGCCGTTCTGGCTGAAGTCGTCGCGGTAAAAGGACACATCGAGCGTGCCCAGTGGCGCGTCGCTGCCCAGTTCCTTGAGCAAGGCCTGCGCGACCCAGATGCCGCCGGTGCGGATGCCGATGTAACGCGGTTCACTGATGTCACGCTGGGCAAGGTGCGCCTTGAGGCGGGTTGCCATCTGGCTGATCAGATCGGCGGGATTTGGCAGGCTCATGGTTGCTCCTTGTTGGGGGCGAGTAGGGTCCTTGGACACGACTCGGTTTTTCACTCAAAAGAAAAGCGCCGAAGCGCTTGTCAGGATTCAAACAATGCAGTGTTTTCATCGAGCCAGCCCTGCAACAGCAGAGCGGCAGCGATGGCGTCCACCGGGTTGTCGCGGTAACTGCCTTTCTGGCCGCCACGGGCCAGGCGTTCGCCTTTGGCCTCGAAGGTGGTCAGGCGCTCGTCGTGGGTATAGAAGGGCACATTGAAGCGGCCGTTGAGGCGGCGGGCGAATTTCTCCGCGCGTACGCACATGTCGCTTGGCGTGCCGTCCATGTTCAGCGGCAGGCCGACGACGACGGCGTCGGGTTTCCATTCTTTTATAAGGGCTTCGACCTGGTTCCAGTCCGGCACGCCGTTCTGTGCCTTCAAGGTGCACAGCTCGCGGGCCTGGCCGGTGATCACCTGACCGACGGCAACGCCGATCTGTTTGGTGCCGTAGTCGAAGCCGAGAATCAGGCGCAGGGCCATCAGGCGTGACCTGCCTGGCTGGTCAGCAGGCTGAGGTTGATCCCCAAATGCCTGGCCGCCGCTTCCAGACGCAGTTCGCTGCTGGTGTTGAACAGGATGTCGGCGTCGTACGGGCAGTTCAGCCAGGCGTTGTCGGCGAGTTCCGCTTCCAGCTGCCCGGCTTCCCAACCGGCGTATCCGAGGGCAATCAGGCTTTTCGCCGGGCCGACGCCGTCCGCGATGGCGAACAGCACGTCCTGCGAGGTCGACAGAGCCAGATCGCCGTCCAGCTGCGCGGTGGCCTGGAAGGTCTTGCCCGTCGGGTGCAGGACAAAACCGCGATCGGTCTGCACCGGGCCGCCGATAAAGATCGGTACATGCTGGCAGAGTGCTGGCGGGTCGATGTCCGGGCGCAGTTGCTCAAGGATGTCGGCCAGATTCAGCTCTTGCGGTCGATTGACCACAATCCCCATAGCGCCATTGGCCGTGTGCTCGACGATGTAGGTCAAGGTGTGGGCAAAGTTCGGGTCGGCCATGTGTGGCATGGCGATCAGGAATTGATGCTTGAGGTAGCTGGGGCTGACGTTTTTCATGTGCGCTAGTGTGGCGTTCGGGGGGCAAACTGACAAGCTGGAGATGCAGGTGACACACCGATCCAATGTGGGAGCGAGCCTGCTCGCGAAAGCGGTGTGTCATTGAACATTGCTGTGGCTGATCCACCGCATTCGCGAGCAGGCTCGCTCCCACAGGGGGTTATGCGGTGTATTCAGTTGCTTGAGAGCTTGTCGCCCCGGGCGAATTTCCAGGTACGAATGATTTCCAGACGGTCGATATCCGACAAGTCCCCGGTAAACGGGGCAAACGGTGCCGCCAGTCGAACAATGCGCTGCGCCGCCTGATCCAGCAGCGGCTGGCCGGACGATTCCAGCACCAGCACTTCATACAGCGAACCGTCGCGGTTGATCGAAACCATCAGGCGCAAATTGCCGTAGATCTGCTTGCGCCGGGCTTCCTCGGGGTAATTGAGGTTACCGATGCGTTCGACCTTCTTGCGCCAGTCATCCTTGTACCAGGCACCCTTGTCGCGCATGGTCGACGCCGCGCTCAAGCGGTGAATACGCGGGCGCTTGGCGTACAGCTGTTGTTCCTTGGCCAGTTCGGCTTCGAGGCTGGCGATGTCGCTGGACAGCTGCGAGCTATCGAACTCCGGTGCGTCGACCGTCGGTTTGACCTCGGTCTTGGTTTCTTCTTTCTTGGTCGGTGCTTTTTTCGGCTTCGGCGCAACGGTGGTCACCGCAGCCTTGGGCGCGGCTTCCTGCACTTGCGGCTTGGCGGCCGGTGGCGGGGTGACTTTCTTGACCTGATTGTCCTGGAATGGCGCGACCTCGGTGGTCTTTGGAATCGCCTTCTTGTCCAGCGTGCCGCTGCCTTCCTGATGTTCTTGGGCGAGAAAGTCAGCCTTCTCCGGCTTCTTTTCGCTCTTGAAGGTGGCGAGGGTGATTTCCAGGGTTTTGCTGATTTGCTTGGGCTCGACCATCGTGAAGCCGACACCGAGCAGCAGCGCCAAGTGGATCAGCGCCGCAAGAAACAGGGTAAATCCGAGGCGATCGGCCGGGCGCACGCCACGGTGGGCGAGTTCTGCGGGCAGATCGGACGGGAGGGTCATGACAAGAAAACCAACATCGCGTTTTTCAGAGGCTGCGCATGATAACGCAATGTTGGTTTCACGCCTTGGGCTTCACGCTTCAAGCGACAGACTGCATGTGACGTGCATCAAGCTTGTGGCATTTTGCCGGCGGCTTGCAGCTTCTTGGCGATCGCGTCCATCAACATGCCGCCAATGTCGGTGCCGAAGGCGTTGTCGATTTCACGGATGCAGGTCGGGCTGGTGACGTTGATTTCGGTCAGGCTTTCGCCAATCACGTCGAGACCGACGAACAGCAGGCCTTTTTCGCGCAAGGTCGGGCCGACTTGAGCCGCGATCCAGCGATCCTTTTCAGTCAGCGGACGCGCTTCACCACGGCCACCGGCGGCGAGGTTGCCACGGGTTTCGCCCTGCGCCGGAATCCGCGCCAGGCAGTAATCCACCGGCTCGCCGTCGATCATCAGGATGCGTTTATCGCCGTCCTTGATTGCCGGCAGATAGGCTTGGCCCATGATCTGCTGGCCACCGAGGGCGGTCAGGGTTTCGAGAATCACCGACAGATTTGGATCACCGGCGCGGTGGCGGAAAATCGAAGTACCGCCCATGCCGTCCAGCGGCTTGAGGATCACGTCGCCGTGTTTGGCGGCGAACTCGCGCAGCACATCGGCGCGACGGCTGACGATGGTCGGCGGCGTGCACTGCGGGAACAGCGTGGCGAACAGCTTTTCATTGCAGTCGCGCAGGCTCTGCGGCTTGTTCACCACCAGTACGCCAGCGGTTTCAGCCTGTTCGAGCAGGTAGGTGGAGTAGACGAACTCCATGTCGAACGGCGGATCCTTGCGCATCAGGATCACGTCGAGATCGCTCAGCAGGTTGTCCTGCTCGGCGTCCAGTTCGAACCATTTTTCCGGGTTGGCGAAGACTTTCAGCGGCTTCATGCGCGCCCGGGCCTGACCTTCACCCTGATACAGGTCGCGCTGTTCCATATAGAACAGTTCCCAGCCACGCTTCTGCGCGGCCAGCAGCATGGCCAGCGAGCTATCCTTTTTATAGGAGATGCTGGCGATAGGGTCCATGACAATCCCGACGCGAACGCTCATTGGGTTTTCCTCGAAAATTGGCTACCGGATCGGTATTGAAAAAGTGCCGCCAGAGTGGCGCCGGGCGGGTTTTCGGTCAAGGAAAAACCCGTCGATAGATTGCATCTGGAGACTGTGCTAAAAAGGCTGGCGTAGCGTGCTGGCCCTTGAGCATCAAGGGTTTCGAGCCATTCATAACCGCAAAACGGACAAATTGATTCGCAAAGGCGACGGTAGAGCCCTCTTATGGAACAGCAGTCCAGCGCCTTGAAGGTCATGGTGATCGACGACTCGAAAACGATTCGTCGCACCGCCGAAACATTGTTGAAGAATGTCGGTTGCGAAGTGATCACGGCGATCGACGGTTTCGACGCCCTGGCGAAGATCGCCGACAACCATCCCGGGATCATTTTTGTCGACATCATGATGCCGCGTCTGGATGGCTATCAGACCTGCGCTTTAATCAAGAACAACAGTGCGTTCAAGGCCACGCCGGTGATCATGCTGTCATCGCGTGACGGGCTGTTCGACAAGGCCAAGGGGCGGATTGTCGGTTCTGATCAATTTTTGACCAAGCCTTTCAGCAAGGAAGAACTGCTCAACGCGATTCAGGCCCATGTTCCGGGCTTTGCCGCCGTTTTGCCGCAGTAAGACACGTACAGTGACGCTCGGCCAGCGGGCCGCGCGTCGACAAGAAAAATGGGGAAAACCATGGCACGTATCCTGATCGTCGATGATTCGCCGACTGAAATGTACAAACTGACCGGCATGCTCGAAAAGCACGGTCATGAAGTGTTGAAGGCCGAGAATGGCGCCGACGGCGTGGCCCTGGCCCGTCAGGAAAAACCCGACGCCGTGCTGATGGACATCGTCATGCCCGGCCTCAACGGTTTTCAGGCCACCCGCCAGTTGACCAAGGATGCCGACACCAGCCACATCCCGGTGATCATCATCACCACCAAGGATCAGGAAACCGACAAGGTCTGGGGCACCCGTCAGGGCGCCAAGGACTACCTGACCAAACCGGTCGACGAAGACACCCTGATCAAGACCCTGAACAACGTACTCAAAGGCTGATCGCGCGACCATGAGCGAATCGCTGACCGCGTTCGAACTGCTCTGGCAAATCGACCAGCGCTGCCGCTTGCTGGCGGCGGACCTGCCGTCGCAACCGGCGCGTCAGGATCGCTGGAGCGGCATCGGCTTTCGCCTCGGCGAGCATTGGTATGTGGCGCCGATGGGCGAAGTCAGCGAAGTGCTGCACGAACCGCGCTTCACTCAATTGCCCGGGGTCAAGCCGTGGGTCAAAGGCGTGGCTAACCTGCGCGGGCGGCTGCTGCCGATCATGGACCTGTGCGGGTTCTTCGGGCATGAGCTGTCGCCGCTGCGTAAACAGCGGCGGGTATTGGTGGTCGAGCATGGCGATGTGTTTGCCGGGCTGATGGTCGATGAGGTTATTGGCTTGCAACATTTCGAGCAGGACAGCTTCGAACCGATCTCGATCAGCAAGCGCCAGGGCTCCAAGGCCGAGTTCGTCAAAGGCTATTTCCGCCGTGAGCAGAACTGGCGGGTGTTCAGCTTGTTCGCGTTGGCGAAATCCCCGGTGTTCATGAGCGTCGCGATATAGCCGTTACAACAAAGATCCCTTGTAGGAGTGAGCCTGCTCGCGATTCAGGCACCGCGGTGTATCAAGTACACCGCGTTATCGTTCAATCGCGAGCAGGCTCACTCCTACAGGTTCTACCGGTGAGCTTCAAACAGGCGAGGACCGATGATAAAAGCAAAAACAGGCAAGCCGGCGGAAGGATCGCGCAGTCGCTCGCAGATCATCGTGCTGTTCATCGCACTGATCGTGTTCATCATGCTGCTGTTCGCCAACTTCGCTTACCTCAACACCCAGGCGAACTACGACAAACAGTACATCGGCCACGCCGGTGAGCTGCGCGTGCTCTCGCAACGCATCGCCAAGAACGCCACCGAAGCCGCCGCCGGCAAGGCTGCCGCGTTCAAGTTGCTCAGCGATGCGCGCAACGATTTCGCCCAGCGCTGGGGTTACTTGAAGAAGGGTGATCCGGCCACTGGCCTGCCGCCAGCACCGGCCACCGTGCGCCCGGAAATGCGCGCCGTGCAGCTCGACTGGGAACGCCTGCTGAAAAATACCGACGCGATTCTCTCCAGCGAACAGACCGTGCTGTCGCTGCATCAGGTCGCCGCGACCCTGGCCGAAACCGTGCCGCAGTTGCAGATCGAATACGAAAAAGTCGTCGAAATCCTCCTTCAGCGTGGTGCACCGGCCGCGCAAGTGGCGATGGCCCAACGTCAGTCGTTGCTGGCTGAACGTATCCTCGGCGCGGTCAACACCGTGCTTGCCGGCGACGAAAACTCGCAGCAAGCTGCCGATGCCTTTGGCCGCGACGCCACCCGTTTCGGCCAAGTGCTTAACGGCATGCTGCAAGGCAACCCGGCGCTGAAAATCAGCCAGGTCGAAGACCGTGATGCCCGCGCGCGTTTGAGCGAAATCTCCGAGCTGTTCCAGTTCGTTTCCGGCTCGGTGGATGAAATCCTCGAGACCTCGCCAGAGCTGTTCAAGGTGCGTGAATCGGCGAGCAACATTTTCAGCCTCTCGCAAACCCTGCTCGACGAAGCCTCGCACCTGGCCACTCGCTTTGAGAACCTTGCCGGCGGGCGCAATACCGACACCATCGGTGGCTACGTTTTGGGCTTGCTGGCGCTGGCCTCGATCATCCTCATCGGTCTGGTGATGGTCCGCGAAACCAATCGGCAACTGCGCGAAACCGCCGAGAAGAACGAGCGCAATCAGAACGCGATCATGCGCCTGCTCGATGAAATCGAAGACCTCGCCGATGGCGACCTCACCGTGACCGCCTCGGTGACCGAAGACTTCACCGGCACCATCGCCGACTCGATCAACTACTCCGTCGACCAACTGCGCGATCTGGTTGCGACCATCAACCTCACCGCCGGCCAGGTCGCCGCAGCGGTGCAGGAAACCCAGGCCACCGCCATGCACCTGGCCCAAGCCTCGGAGCATCAGGCCCAGCAGATTTCCGAAGCCTCGACGGCAATCAGCGACATGGCTGAATCCATCGATCAGGTTTCGGCCAACGCCGCCGAATCCTCTGCCGTAGCCGAGCGCTCCGTGGAGATCGCCAACAAGGGCAACGAGGTGGTGCACAACACCATCCACGGCATGGACAACATTCGCGAACAGATTCAGGACACCGCCAAACGCATCAAGCGCCTCGGCGAGTCGTCGCAGGAAATCGGCGACATCGTCAGCCTGATCGACGACATCGCCGACCAGACCAACATCCTCGCCCTCAACGCGGCGATTCAGGCGTCCATGGCCGGTGATGCCGGGCGCGGGTTTGCCGTGGTCGCGGACGAAGTGCAGCGCCTTGCCGAACGCTCGTCTGCTGCCACGCGACAGATCGAAACTCTGGTGCGGGCGATTCAGACCGACACCAACGAAGCCGTCATCTCGATGGAACAAACCACCACAGAAGTGGTGCGCGGCGCGCGACTGGCGCAGGATGCCGGTGTGGCCCTGGAAGAAATCGAAGGCGTGTCGAAGACCCTTGCGGCGCTGATTCAAAGCATCTCCAACGCGGCGCAGCAGCAAACGTCTTCCGCCGGGCAGATCTCGCTGACGATGAACGTGATCCAGCAGATCACCTCGCAGACCTCGTCCGGCTCCACGGCCACTGCGGAAAGCATCGGTAACCTGGCGAAAATGGCCAGTCAGTTACGCCGTTCGGTGTCCGGCTTCACCTTGCCGGCGGCGGAAAAAGTGTGATCGGAGCGGTTATGGGTGACCGGCATGACTACGTGGCCCTCGAATGGGTCAAAGGCGAAATTGCCGAAACGCTGAGACAGGCGCATCAGGCGATTGAAGCCGTGCTCGACGATCCGCAGGCCTTCCCGGGGCTGGACGAGTGCCTGGCATACATCCATCAGGTCCACGGCAGCCTGCAGATGGTCGAGTTCTACGGCGCAGCCTTGCTCGCCGAAGAGATGGAACATCTGGTCGAAGCCTTGCAGCACGAGCGCGTCAGCCATCGCGACGAAGCGCTGCACCTGTTGCTGCAAGCCCTCGGGCAATTGCCGATCTACCTCGACCGCGTGCAGAGCGCTCGGCGTGATTTGCCGTTGGTGGTGCTGCCGCTGATCAACGATCTGCGCAGCGCCCGGGGCGAAAGCCTGCTCTCGGAAACCAGTCTGTTCAGCCCGCAGCTCCCCGAACTGGCGCCGCTGCGGGCCGACGAACTGGCACTGCTCGAACCGACGGAACTGCCGAACGTACTGCGCAAATTACGCCAGATGCTGCAAATGGCGCTGGTCGGTTTACTGCGCGAACAAGATGACCAGACGCACCTCGAATACTTGGCCAAAGTCTTCACCCGCCTCGAAGCGCTGAGCGGTGATTCGCCCCTGAGCCCGTTGTGGCAGGTCGCCTCGGCGCTGGTCGAAGGCATGCGCGCAGGCGTGATCGCCAACAGTCCGGCGCTGCGCAGCCTGTTCAAGGACGCCGACAAAGAACTCAAGCGCCTGCTCGAGCAAGGCCTGTCCGGCCTTAATCAACCGGCGCCGGCGGAGCTGCTGAAAAGCCTGTTGTTCTATATTGCCAAAGCCGAACATCCCACCGGGCAGATGCTGACCATGAAAGATCGCTACTCCCTGGACGACGCGTTGCCCGACAGCGCGATGGTCGATGAAGAACGCGCGCGCCTGGCCGGCCCCGACCGCGATGCGATGCGCTCGGTGCTGGCAGCGCTGTGTGAGGAACTGGTGCGGGTCAAGGAACGCCTCGACCTGTTCGTGCGCAGCGACCGCCAGCACACTTCCGATCTGGAAAGCCTGCTGGCACCGCTGCGGCAGATCGCCGACACGCTCGCCGTGCTCGGTTTTGGCCAGCCGCGCAAAGTCATCATTGATCAATTGGCGGTGGTGCTCAGCCTCGCCCAGGGCCAGCGTGAGCCGAACGACGCGATCCTGATGGATGTTGCCGGCGCGCTGCTCTACGTCGAAGCGACGCTGGCCGGAATGGTCGGCACCGTCGAGCCGGAAAATCCGGAAGACGCGCGCCTGCCAACCACAGACCTGACGCAGATTCACCAGATCGTGATCAAGGAAGCGCGCATCTGCCTGCAACAGGCCAAGGACATGATCGTCGACTACATCGACGCCGATTGGGATCGCCAGCAACTGCAACCGTTGCCGGCGCTGCTGACTCAGGTGCGCGGTGCGCTGGCGATGATTCCGTTGAATCGCGCGGCGAGTCTGGTCGAGGCGTGCAACGGTTTTATCCGCGAACATTTGCTAATCGATCCGCATGAGCCGGGCTGGGAGCAACTGGATCATCTGGCGGATGTCATCAGCAGCCTTGAGTATTACCTCGAACGCTTGAGCGACGATCCGCAGGCCCCCGGCGAACAACTGCTGGATGTCGCGCAGAAATCCCTCGCCAGTCTCGGTTTCTTTCCCGATGAGCAGCCCGGTGCGCCGCACGTGCCAGTACTCGATGATGTCCTCAGCCCGAGCGAAGCGCTGGTGATGCAGGACATGCAGGCGCTGGATGACCCGGAAATCGTGCAGTCGCTGGCCGACGTTCTGGCCAGCCCGGTGTCTGCGGTCAACCCGCCAGCACTGATCACCCCCGGCAGCCTGATGCCGCCACCGGCCGATGAAGAACCGGTCGACGATGAACTGCGCGAAGTGTTCCTCGAAGAGACCGACGAGGTCCTCGAAGTTCTCCACGAATACCTGCCGCGCTGGATCGCCAATTCGCAGGATCGTGATGCGCTGACCGAACTGCGCCGCGCTTTTCACACCCTCAAGGGCAGCGGGCGCATGGTCCGCGCGCTGATTCTCGGTGAGTTGGCCTGGTCGGTGGAAAACCTGCTCAACCGTGTGCTTGAACAAAGTGTCGAGCCGGGCTCGGTGGTGCAGCAAGTGCTGACCGACACCGTGCTGTTGTTGCCCGAGTTGATCAGCGAATTCGCCACCAACAGCCAACGCCAGCGCAGCGATGTCGATCAACTCGCTGCCCGCGCTCACGCCTTGGCCAAGGGGGACGAGCCGCTGGCTGCCGAAGACGTCGACGATGTCGCGGCGCTCGATCCGCTGCTGCTGGAAATCTTCCGCAAGGAAGCCGAAACCCACCTCGCCAGCCTCAATCGCTTCCTTGATCAGGCCGCCGAGCATGTGCCGTTGCAGGCCAGCGACGAATTGCAGCGCGCCCTGCACACGCTCAAGGGCAGCGCGTCGATGGCAGGCGTGTTGCCGATTGCCGAACTGGCCGCATCGCTCGATCAATTGGCTCGGGAGTTCAAGGCGCATCAGTTGCCGCTGGACCTCGATGAAGTGGAATTGCTGCTGGAAGCCGAAGGCCTGTTTCGTATCGGCTTGCGCCAGCTCAAGCATGATCCGCTGGCGCCGATTGTCGGTGCGCAGTCGCTGATCAAACGCACCGACACACTGCTCGCCGAGCGCCTGGAAACCATCCTCAATGCGCCGAACACCGGCCTGCGGATCAAGCGTGATCCGCAACTGATCAACAACTTCCTCGCTCAAGGCATGGACATCCTGCTCGACGCCGAAAGCCTCTTGCAGCGCTGGCAGCAACACCCCGGTGAGCGTCAGGAACTCAGCGCCTTGCTGGATGAACTGACGACGCTTGGCGAAGGCGCGCACATGGCCGATCTGCTGCCGGTCGATGTGCTCTGTGAAGCCTTGCTCGACCTGTATGGCGCGGTGGAAGAAAGCAGCCTGGCGGTCAGCGAGCGGTTTTTCCAGGAAGCGCAAAACGCCCATGAAGCGCTGATCAACATGCTCGACGAGCTGGCCGCCGGGCAGGAAGTCACGCCGCAACCGGCGCGGATTCGGGCCCTGCATGACCTGCTCGATGAGAGTCTCGACCCGTCGTCGATGGGCCTGATTCGCAGCGATGGCAGCCGCACCCTGAGCATCCGTGAACTGGGCAGCGCCACCGCCGAGTTGCAGCAAAAGGCAACGGCGCTTGAACCCGATGATGAGATCGTCGAGATCTTCCTTGAAGAGGCCGTGGACATTCTCGACAGCTCAGGCCAAGCGTTGCAGCGCTGGCTGAGCGACCCGGACAACGTTGCGCCGCTGTCCTCTTTGCAGCGCGATTTGCATACGCTCAAGGGCGGCGCGCGGATGGCTGAAGTCGAGGCCATCGGCGATCTGGCTCAAGAGCTGGAAAGCCTTTACGAAGGTTTGGTCGATCGTCGTTATCACTACAGCGAAAGCCTGGGGCGCTTGCTGCTCAAGAGTCATGACCGCTTGGCGCTGTTGCTTGATCAGTTGCAAAACCATCAGCCGCTGACCCCGGCGCAGGATCTGATCGACGCGATTCGTCAGGTTCGCCAAGGCCCAATCGTCGCCGAAACGCCGCCAGCAACGATTGATCACGACAGCGCCGGCCACGACCCGGAGCTGCTGGAGATCTTCCTCGAAGAAGGTTTCGACATCATCGAAAACTCTGGCGCCGCATTGCTGCGCTGGCAGGCCGAGCCGGGCAATCGTCAGGAGGTGGAAACCCTGCTGCGCGATCTGCACACCCTCAAGGGTGGTGCGCGGATGGTCGAGATCGGCCCGATCGGCGACCTCGCCCATGAGCTGGAATACCTTTACGAAAGTCTTTCCAGCGGCGCGTTGCAGCCATCGGCGGAGCTGTTTGCGCTGGTGCAGCGCGGGCATGATCGCTTGGCGCAAATGCTCGATGGCGTGCGCGCCGGGCAACCGTGTCCGCCAGCGGATCGGCTGATCAACGCGATCCAGAATTTCAGCCATCCGGTGACGGTAAAAACGCCGCCAGTGCTACCTGTGCCGGTCAAGACTGATGCGGCGCCACCGACCTCCGAAGCGGGCGCAGACATGGTCAAGGTCTCCGCCGAACTGCTTGATGAACTGGTCAATCTGGCCGGCGAAACCTCGATCTTCCGTGGTCGTATCGAACAGCAAGTCAACGACGCACAGATCGCGCTGAACGAGATGGAAACCACCATCGAACGGATGCGCGATCAGTTGCGCCGTCTCGACACTGAAACTCAGGGGCGGATTCTCAGCCGTCAGCAAGTCGATGCCGAACGCCTCGGCTACGAGGAATTCGACCCGCTGGAAATGGACCGCCATTCGCAGTTGCAGCAACTGTCGCGGGCGCTGTTTGAATCCGCCTCCGATTTGCTCGACCTCAAGGAAACCCTCGACCGCCGCAATCACGACGCCGAGAACCTGTTGCAGCAACAGGGCCGCATCAACACCGAATTGCAGGAAGGCCTGATGCGTACGCGCATGGTGCCGTTCGAGCGCATGTTGCCGCGCCTCAAACGCATCGTTCGCCAGGTCGCTGAAGAGCTGAATAAAGACGTCGCGTTTGTCGTCGGCAACGCCGAAGGCGAGATGGATCGCAATGTGCTCGAACGCATGGCGGCGCCGCTGGAACACATGCTGCGCAATGCCGTCGACCATGGTCTGGAGTCTGCCGAAGTGCGGCTGGCGGCGGGTAAACCGGCGCAAGGGCAGATCAGCCTCGACCTGTCCCGCGAGGGCGGCGACATCGTTTTCGATATTCGCGATGACGGCGCCGGGGTGCCGCTGGAAGCGGTGCGGCGCAAGGCGATCAAGCGTGGCATGCTCGCGCCGGAAGCCGAGATCAGCGACCGCGACGTGTTGCAGTTCATCCTCCAACCGGGGTTTTCCACAGCGGAGAAGATCACCCAGATTTCCGGACGTGGCGTCGGTATGGACGTGGTGCACGAAGAGGTGCGGCAACTGGGCGGCAGCATGAGCATCGACTCGGTGCCGGGGCAGGGCGTGCATTTCCGCATTCGCCTGCCGTTCACCGTGTCGGTCAACCGTGCGCTGATGGTGCAGTGCGGTGAGGATCAATATGCGATCCCGCTGAACACCATCGAAGGCATCGTTCGCGTGTTGCCGAATGATCTGGAAGCGCACTTCCGGGTTGATCCGCCGCGTTACCAGTACGGCGGCCAGACCTATGAACTGTGCTACCTCGGTGAACTGCTGAAAACCGCGCTACGGCCGAAACTGCTTGGCCAGAATCTGCCATTGCCGGTGCTGCTGGTGCACTACAACGACCGGCGCATCGCGGTGCTGGTGGATACCATGGCCGGCACCCGGGAGATCGTGGTCAAGAGCCTCGGCGCGCAATTCGCTGCGGTGCAGGGCGTGTCCGGCGCGACGATTCTCGGCGATGGCCGGGTGGTGCTGATTCTCGATCTGCTCGCGCCAATCCGCGCGATGCAGGCGCGAGTTGCGCAGACACCGACGCTGCCGGAGATCGACAGCGAACCACACAAACCGCTGCTGGTGATGGTGGTCGACGACTCGGTCACCGTGCGCAAGGTCACCAGCCGCTTGCTCGAACGCCACGGTATGAACGTGCTGACGGCCAAGGACGGTGTCGACGCCATGCTACTGCTGGAAGAACACATGCCTGACCTGATGCTGCTCGACATCGAAATGCCGCGCATGGACGGCTTCGAAGTCGCTACCCAGGTGCGCAACGACGAACGCCTGCAACACCTGCCGATCATCATGATCACCTCGCGTACCGGGCAGAAACACCGCGACCGCGCCATGGCGATTGGCGTCAACGACTACCTCGGCAAGCCGTATCAAGAGTCGGTGCTGCTTGAAAGCATTGCCCACTGGAGCAAGAAACATGCATGAGCGCCGGCATAATCAGCGCAGCAGTCAGCTGACCGGGTTGCTGCTGCCGTTGGCGGATCGCAATTTGATTTTGCCTAACGTCGCTGTCGCTGAGTTGATTGACTATCAGGCCAGTGCCTTCGATCTCGATACGCCGCCTTGGTATCTGGGGCGGGTGAAGTGGCGCGAGCGGCAGATTCCGTTGCTGAGTTTTGAGTCGGCGTGCGGGCAGAAAATTGTCATTGGCGAGCGCGCGCGGATTGTCATCCTCAATGCCCTCGGCGGGTTGCCGGAGCTGAAGTTCATTGCGCTGCTGGTGCAGGGGATTCCGCGGTCGTACAAGCTCGACAGTCAGTTGAGTTATGTCGATGTGCCGTTGTGTGGGTTGGAGCAGGCGGCGGTGCAGGTCGGGGAACAGGTGGCGAAGGTGCCGGATTTGTTGGGGTTGGAGCAGTTGTTGGTGGATGCTGGGCTGGTTCACTGATCCAGAATTTTCATTGGCCTGACTGGCCTCATCGCGAGCAGGCTCACTCCTACATTTGGAATGCATTCCCCTGTAGGAGTGAGCCTGCTCGCGATAGCGCCTGCGGCATCCACCAAAATCCGACAGACAAATCCTCAATCCCCGCAGCGCAATAAACGCATCCAGGCACATCTGTTTAAAGACACCCGGTGTTACGGCTCCCTAACCTACAAATCCTTGCGCCGCTGCCTACGCATGTACCAGAATCCGCCGGCTTGTGCGCCTAGGGCTGGCTGCGTAACTTGATTCCGTCACTGATTCCCAGTGATCGGGTTTAGCAGCCCGGCTTTGTCCTTACCTCGGTTGTACAAGTCTCATCCAGTCAGGCGTTCGCCTGCGCTTGATGGTGGCTGTGCGCATGGCACCTTCGGGTGCGCCGGGTTGGGGTTTGACCGGTCTGCTAACTTGCGCATAGCCGCCACCCTACCGTTTAGCAGCGAGATGGTGAGGCCTAATAGAGGTTCATCCCCATGTTCAAACCAACGCCTAACCCGCCGCCCACCGACCCGGCACCCCCCTACGAAACCCCCGACTCAAAGAAATTCCACGAAGCCGCCGAGCGCGCCCTCGACCATTGCCTCGGCCCGACCAACGCCGACCTCATGGCCACGCCCTACACCCCGAACACGCTGTACATGGCCAATCCCAATGCCGACACCGAATCCCTGCTGGCCGACGCCAGTGAAACTCTCGGTTCCGCTACGGTTATGCTCAACAACCATGCGGCAATGGTGGAAGGTACACACCGCAAGACTGTGCAAGGTATTGCGCAGGTGGTGATGGTGGCGGAGATGGCCGTCAACCGTTTGTTGGACAGGTTGGTGCCGACGGAGTGACTTAAAAGCTGACCCTCACCCCAGCCCTCTCCCGGAGGGCGAGGGGGCCGACCGAGGTGTCTGGCGTGATACATCGACCTGAAAAACCGAGTCGATTATGGATTCGGTAAAGCACGATCAGGTCGGCGTATCTCTAAAGCATCCCCCGTTCAGTCCCCTCTCCCTCCGGGAGAGGGCTAGGGTGAGGGCGGCTCTTGATCATTACCCTGAGCGTAACGATTCACCACCTAGCTTGATTGATGCCCCCACCCCCAGACGCCTACCTTAGCTCCACGACAGCGAACCCCGTGGAGTGAGCATGACAACAACAATTTCCCCCGACTCGCGCTGGACGCGGCGGCGCGATGAGAAGCAGCGCCGCCTCGACAAGGTGCGCGCGCTGGCCGACGGTGTGGTGTTGCCCACCGACAAGATCGTCGCCGCGCTCGAAGCGCTGATCCATCCCGGCGACCGTGTGGTGCTGGAAGGCAACAACCAGAAGCAAGCGGATTTCCTTTCGCGCTCGCTGGCCAAAGCCGACCCGGAAAAGCTCCACGACCTGCACATGATCATGCCCAGCGTCGGTCGCTCCGAGCACCTCGACCTGTTCGAACGCGGCATCGCCCGTAAGCTCGATTTCTCCTTCGCCGGCACCCAGAGCCTGCGCATCAGCCAGTTGCTCGAAGACGGCCTGCTGGAAATCGGCGCAATCCACACCTACATCGAACTCTATGCCCGACTGGTGGTGGACCTGATTCCCAACGTCGTGCTCTCGGCCGGGTTCATGGCCGACCGCGCCGGCAACATCTACACCGGCCCGAGCACCGAAGACACCCCGGCGCTGATCGAACCGGCCGCGTTCAGCGACGGCATCGTCATCGTCCAGGTCAACCAATTGGTCGACGACGTCAGCGAACTGCCGCGCGTAGATATTCCTGCGTCATGGGTCGATTTCGTCGTGGTGGCCGACAAGCCGTTCTACATCGAACCGCTGTTCACCCGCGACCCACGGCACATCAAGCCTGTGCACGTGTTGATGGCGATGATGGCGATTCGCGGGATCTACGAAAAACACAACGTGCAGTCGCTCAACCACGGCATCGGTTTCAACACCGCCGCCATCGAATTGATCCTGCCGACCTACGGCGAATCCCTCGGCCTCAAAGGCAAGATCTGCCGCAACTGGACGCTCAACCCGCACCCAACATTGATCCCGGCGATTGAAAGTGGCTGGGTCGAAAGCGTGCATTGCTTCGGCACCGAACTGGGCATGGAAAATTACATTGCCGCCCGCCCGGACGTGTTTTTCACCGGCCGCGACGGTTCGCTGCGTTCCAACCGGATGTTCTGCCAGCTCGCCGGACAATACGCGGTGGATCTGTTTATCGGCGCGACGTTGCAGGTCGATGGCGATGGCCATTCCTCAACCGTGACCCGTGGCCGCCTCGCCGGTTTCGGTGGCGCGCCGAACATGGGCCACGACCCGCGCGGTCGGCGTCACGGCACCCCGGCGTGGCTGGACATGCGTCATGACGACTCGCAGCAGCCGATGCTCGAACGCGGCAAAAAACTCGTGGTGCAAATGGTCGAGACCTTCCAGGAGGGCGGCAAACCGACCTTCGTTGAAACCCTCGACGCGGTAGAAGTGGCGAAGAAAAGCGGCATGCCGCTGGCGCCGATCATGATCTACGGCGACGACGTTACCCACCTGCTCACCGAAGAAGGCATCGCCTACCTGTACAAGGCGCGCTCGCTGGAAGAGCGCCAGGCGATGATCGCCGCCGTCGCGGGTGTCACCGCCATCGGCCTGCGCCACAACCCGAAAGACACCGAACGCATGCGCCGCGAAGGCCTGATCGCCTTGCCCGAAGACCTCGGTATCCGCCGCACCGACGCCACCCGCGAATTGCTCGCGGCGAAAAGCGTGGCTGATCTGGTCGAGTGGTCCGGCGGCCTGTACAACCCGCCCGCGAAATTCAGGAGCTGGTAATGCACGCACTTAACCTGCAAGCGAAACCAATATCTCTGGCTGATCGATTGGCCGATCTGGCGGTGGACGCGCTGATCGACGAAGCCGATCTGTCGCCGAAACCGGCACTGGTCGACCGTCGTGGCAATGGCGCACACGCCGATCTGCACTTGGGCCTGATGCACGCGTCGGCGCTGTCGTTGTGGCCGGCGTTCAAGGAAATGGCTGAAGCGGCGGTTGAAATCGGTGAAGTCGATTCAACGTTGCGCGAAGCGATTGGCCGCATCGGCCGTGAAGGTGAACAAGCGATGCTCGCCACCACCAACGGTGTGAATACGCATCGCGGGGCGATCTGGGCCTTGGGATTATTGGTGACCGCCGCTGCACTGGAACCACAATCTTCTAGTGTCAACGAAGTCTCTCTGCGCGCCGCACGTCTAGCCTTGTTGGACGATCGCCACGCACCAAAACCCTTGAGCCACGGCGCGCAAGTCGCCCTGCGTTACGGCGCACGCGGCGCGCGTGAAGAAGCGCAACTCGGCTTCCCTTCGGTGCTGCAACGCGGCCTGCCACAACTCAAGCGCAGCCGCGCCAATGGCCACGGCGAACAGAACGCCCGGCTCGACGCTTTGCTCGCAATCATGACCAATCTGGCCGACACCTGCGTGCTCTACCGCGCCGGCGAAGAGGGTTTGCAGGCCATGCAACTCGGCGCGCAAGCGGTGCTCGACGCCGGTGGCAGCGCCAGTCTCAGCGGTCGCCGTCGCTTGCACGAACTGGATCAACAACTCATCGCATTGAATGCCTCGCCCGGTGGCGCCGCCGACTTGCTCGCCGCCACGCTGCTGCTCGATCGCATCGAGCGCGACGGCATCCTTCAGGGAGCGTTTTGATGGAAACCCTATCGTTTGAATTCCCCGCCGGGCAGCCGCCACGCGGTCGTGCGCTGGTCGGTTGTGTCGGCTCGGGTGATCTGGAAGTGCTGATCGAACCGGGCCTGGCCGGCAAGCTGACGATCAATGTGCAGACCTCGGTCAACGGCGCGCAACTGCGTTGGCAGCACCTGTTTGCGCGGATGTTCGACGGCACCACGCCGCCGGCCATGGCTATTGATATCCACGATTTCGGCGCGACGCCGGGGGTGGTGCGCTTGCGTCTGGAACAAGGTTTCGAGGAGATCGGCCATGACTGACAGCGCCGCGTTGCTCAACAAACACAGCTTCGTCGAACTCGGCGCGCGGCAACGGGCGAAAGCCTTGCTCGATGCCGGCAGCTTTCGCGAATTGCTCGACCCGTTTCAACGGGTGATGTCGCCGTGGCTTGAACGCCAGGGCGTGGTGCCGCAGGCCGATGACGGTGTGGTGATCGCCAAGGGCAGCCTCGACGGGTTGCCGGTGGTGATTGCCGCGATTGAAGGCGCGTTTCAGGGTGGCAGCCTTGGCGAAGTCGGCGGGGCGAAGATTGCCGGCGCGCTGGAACTGGCGGCTGAGGACAACCGCAAAGGCATTCCGACCCGCGCGGTGCTGCTGCTGGAAACCGGTGGTGTGCGCTTGCAGGAAGCCAATCTCGGGCTGGCGGCAATTGCCGATATTCACGCGGCGATTGTCGATCTGCAGCAGTACCAACCGGTGGTCGGCGTGGTTGCGGGCAGCGTCGGTTGCTTCGGTGGTATGTCGATTGCGGCGGCGTTGTGCAGCTATTTGCTGGTGACTCAGGAAGCACGTCTCGGTTTGAACGGCCCGCAGGTGATTGAGCAAGAAGCCGGGATCGAAGAATACGACTCCCGCGACCGGCCGTTCATTTGGAGCCTGACCGGTGGCGAGCAGCGTTTCGCCAGCGGTCTGGTCGATCGTTATGTCGCTGATGACGTGGCGAAGATTCGTCAGCAGGTCGGCGAATTGCTTCAGCAAGGTTTGCCGAAGCAACCGCGCAGCCAGCGCGCCGAGTGGTTTCTGCAACGCCTGAGCAGTCTGAACACTGACCCGCAAATCGAACCGTCGGTGGTTCGCGATCTGTATCAAGGAGAGCGCTCATGAGCGGTTATTCACTGCGGGGTTTGAACTGGTTCAACGCCTTGAGCGCGGGCGCTGTCGCGGTCGAAGGGCTGCCGGCCTCGTTGAAAGTTGCCGACGGTGAGCTGGGGCGTTTTATCGCGGTGGTTGCTGATCCGGACAATCGTTTCCCGCGCGCTCGCAATGGCGAAGTCGGTTTGCTTGAGGGCTGGGGTCTGGCCAAAGCTGTGGATGATGCGATCAGCGCTGACCGCGATAAAGCGCAAAAGCGCCCGATCATCGCCATCGTCGATGTGCCGAGCCAGGCTTATGGTCGGCGCGAAGAAGCGCTCGGTATTCATCAGGCGCTGGCCGGGGCGGCGGACAGTTATGCCCGCGCACGTTTGGCCGGGCATCCAGTGATTGCGTTGTTGGTCGGTAAGGCGATGTCCGGAGCGTTTCTGGCTCACGGTTATCAGGCCAATCGTTTGATTGCGCTGCGTGATCCGGGCGTGATGGTGCATGCGATGGGCAAGGCTTCGGCGGCGCGGGTGACGTTGCGCAGTGTTGAAGAGTTGGAAGCGCTGGCCGCCAGTGTGCCGCCAATGGCTTATGACATCGACAGTTATGCGAGCCTCGGTTTGCTCTGGGAAACCCTGTCGGTGCAGCAGATTGAGCAGCCAACCGCAGAGGATCTGGCACGGGTGAACGAATGCCTCAAACAAGCCATCGGCGATATCTCCAGCACTGACTTGAGCAATCGTCTCGGCGCGAAGAATCGTGCTGCCTCCAGCCGCGTGCGCGAATTGTTGAGGGCGCAGTGGTGAACACGCCTCTGGCCCACGATCTGCTCTGGGGCATGACCCCGGCGCAGTTGCCGGCGGATGCGCCGCTGTGGGCAGTCGAGTCGCTGGGCGCCGGGCAACCGGTGGTGGTGCGGCGGGCGTTGAGCGAGGAAGGTTACGTCGCGGTCGGTTTGCGCGGCGTGTTGCGCGAGCAGCGGCTGGCAGCGTTTATGGCGGTCGATTCGATTGCCTGTCGGGTCAGTCCGGAAGCGCTGTGTCACGTCGACTGCGAGCGCGATCTGCCGGTCATGCAGGCGCTCAAGCAACTGCGGCCGATGCTTGATGATTGCGGTTGGGTCTGGGGTGTCAGCGGCAGTGTCGGGTTTGAACTGGCCAGTGGTTCTACCGCGATGCACGCGGCCAGCGACCTCGATTTGATTCTGCGTACACCGCAACTGATCACCCGTAATCAGGCACGCAAATTCGTCGCGATTTTCGATCAAGCCGTGTGCCGGGTCGATATGCAATTGCAGACGCCGCTAGGCGCTGTGGCGTTGCGTGAATGGGCCAGCGGTTCGGCGCGCGTGTTGCTGAAAAATGCTCATCAGGCTTGCCTGGTGATTGATCCGTGGAACCCGCAGGAGCAGGCAGCGTGAGCAGCCTGCTGGTGTTCCCCGGCCAGGGCGCGCAGCAAGCGGGCATGCTTCAGCGCTTGCCTCGCGAAACCTTGGTCGAAGCCAGTGATGTGCTTGGTGAGGATGTTTTGCTGCTCGATTCCAGCGAAGCACTGCGCACGACAAGAGCGGTTCAACTCTGCCTGCTGATCGCTGGTGTCGCTGCTTCACGGCAGTTATTGCAGGACGGACTCACAGCGGATTACGTCGCCGGTCTGTCCATCGGCGCTTACCCGGCAGCGGTGGTTGCCGGTTCTTTGAGCTTCAGCGACGCGTTGCATCTGGTCAGCCTGCGCGGCGAACTGATGCAACAGGCTTATCCACAAGGCTACGGCATGACCGCGATCATCGGTCTGCAGTTATCCACAGTCGAAACGCTGCTGGCGCAGGTGCACAGCGAGGATTCGCCGGTGTATCTGGCCAACATCAACGCCGATAACCAAGTGGTGATTGCGGGTAGCGACAAGGCCATGCAAACCGTGGCCGAACTGGCGCGCAGTCGCGGCGCTGGTCTGGCAAAACGTTTGGCAGTGAGCGTGCCGTCGCACTGCCCATTGCTGGAAAAACCGGCGCAAACCCTCGCCGAAGCTTTCGCCAAAATTGAACTGAAAACCCCTCGGGTCGCCTACCTGAGCGGCAGTCGCGCACGCCCTGTGACCAAAGTAGAAGCGCTGCGCGACGACCTCGCCTTCAACATGTGCCGCGTGGTGGACTGGCGCGGCACCGTGCAAAGCGCCTACGAGCGCGGCGTGCGTTTACAGATCGAACTGCCGCCCGGTGCGGTACTGACCGGGCTGGCGCGCCGGGTGTTCGAGCAGGGCACGGTCGCTGCCTTCGACAGTGCGCGTCTCGACACCTTGCAGGCGCTGTTGCGTGAGGAGGGTGGCCGCCAACCTTAAAACCGCCGACTCAAGCTTCGAACAACAAAAACAACATTCGACGATGCACTTTGAGGACTACAACAATGATTATTTACGGTGTGGCGCTGCTCGCGATCTGTACGCTGGCAGGGGTGATCATGGGTGACATGCTCGGCGTGTTGTTGGGCGTCAAATCCAATGTCGGCGGGGTCGGCATCGCCATGATCCTGTTGATCTGCGCGCGGTTGTGGATGCAGAAGCGCGGCGGCATGACCAAGGAATGCGAGATGGGCGTCGGCTTCTGGGGCGCGATGTACATTCCGGTGGTGGTGGCGATGGCGGCGCAACAGAACGTTGTCACTGCGCTGCACGGTGGCCCGGTGGCGGTGCTGGCGGCAATCGGTTCGGTGGTGGTTTGTGGCTGCACGATTGCCTTGATCAGCCGCACGCATAAAGGCGAGCCATTGCCCGACGAGCCGGCGGAAATCTCCCCGGTCGGCACGCCAGTAGGAGGCCGCTGATATGTGGGATCTCATCGAGAAAGGTCTGGAACATAACGGACTGGTCACTGCATTCGCTTTTGTCGGCGTGATCATGTGGGTGTCGGTGGTTCTGTCCAAACGCCTGACGTTCGGACGCATCCACGGCTCGGCGATTGCCATCGTCATCGGTCTGGTATTGGCGTGGGTCGGCGGCACCATGACCGGTGGCCAGAAAGGTCTGGCGGACCTGACGTTGTTCTCCGGCATCGGCCTGATGGGCGGGGCGATGCTGCGTGACTTTGCGATTGTGGCCACGGCGTTTGAAGTGCAGGCGACCGAGGCGAAGAAGGCCGGGATGATTGGTGTGATTGCGCTGCTGCTGGGCACGATCCTGCCGTTTATTGTCGGCGCGTGCATGGCCTGGGCGTTCGGTTATCGCGATGCGGTGAGCATGACCACCATTGGCGCGGGCGCGGTGACTTATATCGTCGGGCCGGTGACCGGTGCAGCGATTGGCGCGACCTCGGATGTGATGGCGCTGTCGATTGCCACCGGGTTGATCAAGGCGATTCTGGTGATGGTCGGCACGCCGGTCGCGGCGCGCTGGATGGGCCTGGATAACCCGCGTTCGGCGATGGTGTTTGGTGGCTTGGCCGGGACAGTGAGCGGTGTGACGGCGGGGCTGGCGGCGACGGATCGGCGGTTGGTGCCTTATGGGGCGTTGACGGCTACGTTCCATACCGGGCTGGGGTGTTTGCTTGGGCCGTCGCTGTTGTTCTTCATTGTTCGCGGGATTGTGGGCTGAAGATCAAAAGCCCCTCACCCTAGCCCTCTCCCGGGGGGAGAGGGGACTGACCGAGGTGTTTTGGCGTTATACATCGACCTGAAAGTCCTGAGTCGAACTCAGGCTTTGAGACCCATGGAGATCTGCTCCCTCTACCCCTTGAGGGAGAGAGGACTGACCGAGGTGGATGTTGGAGGTACGCCGACCTGAAATTCCTGAGTCGAACTCAGGTTTTGAAAAGCCCCCGATCTGCTCCCTTTCCCCCTCGCCCCCTTGGGGGAGAGGGCTGGGGTGAGGGGGTAAGCTCTTGATCTGCTGTTAATCCGCCAACTGCCGATTCGCATACATCCGACACTCCGCCAACAACGCCAGCAAATTCGGATCGCGCTCCTTGGCTTTCAAAAACACTACGCCAATGTGCTGCTGCAACCGATACTTCGCCTGCAACGGAATCAGCTTCACCCGATTCTCATACACCGCCGCAATCCTTCCTGGCAGCAACGCATAACCCACCCCCGAACTGACCATGCTCAACAGCGTGAAGATGTCATTCACCTGCATCGCCACCTTCGGCTCGAAACCCGCTTGCTTGAACACCCGGTTGCCGTCCTGATGCGTCGCAAAGCCCTGGGTCAGGGTGATGAACGTTTCATCACGCACCTCAGCCAGATCCACTTCACTGCGCTGAGCGAACTTTGAGTCCGCCGGGGTGGCGAGGAAGATGTCGTCGGAAAACAGTGCAATCTGCTCGCAATCCGGGTCGTTGATGCTGTCGTCCAGCGACACCAGTATCGCGTCGACTTCCATGTTCTTCAGCTTGTAGAGCAGGTCGATGTTTGAGCCGAGTATCAGGTCGATGTTGAGTTCGCTGCGGCGGATTTTCAGGCCCATGATCAGTTGCGGCACGGTTTTCACCGTCAGCGAGTACAGCGAGCCAAGCTTGAAGCGTTCAGCCGAGAAGCCAGCGGCTTCGCGGGTCAGGCGTACGCTTTCGACGACGTCGTTGATCAGCTTCTGCGCGCGCTCCTCCAGCACATAAGCACTTTCCAGCGGTGTCAGGTTGCGGCCCTCGTGTTTGAACAGCGGGCAGCGCAGGGCGCTTTCCAGCGAGTGGATCGCGCGGTGCACGCTGACGTTGCTGGTCTGCAGCTCGGCAGCAGCACGGGCGAGGTTGCCGGTGCGCATGAAAGCGAGGAACACCTCGAGTTTTTTCAGGGTCAACTCTTCGTCGATCAGCATGGCGCGGACTCTTTTTGGAATGCGTCGATTGTGCACGCAAGAGCAAAAGATCGCAGCCTTCGGCAGCTCCTGCATTGGAATGCGTTCGAAGGTAGGAGCTGCCGAAGGCTGCGATCTTTTGATTGCGCTTTTACGCTCAAGGCCCGAGCCTTGCGCGCTGCGGTAATGAATATGAGGTAAGCGATACATGTATCACGGAGAAAAACTGAACGCCTGGACCCATCTGGTCGGGGCAGTGGCGGCTTTTGTCGGCGGCGTCTGGATGTTGGTGATCGCCTGCCTCGACGGCAGCCCGTGGAAGATTGTCAGTGTGGCGATTTACGCGTTCACCTTGCTGGTGCTCTACAGCGCATCCACCGTGTACCACAGCGTGCGCGGGCGCAAGAAAGCGATCATGAAGAAGGTCGATCACTTTTCGATCTATCTGTTGATTGCCGGTAGCTACACGCCTTTCTGCCTGGTGACCCTGCGCGGGCCATGGGGCTGGACGTTGTTTGGGATTGTCTGGGGGCTGGCGCTGATTGGCATCCTGCAGGAAATCAAACCGCGTTCGGAAGCGCGGATTCTGTCGATCGTGATTTACGCGGTGATGGGCTGGATTGTGTTGGTGGCGGTGAAGCCGCTGATTGCGGCGCTGGGCACTACCGGGTTTGCCTGGCTGGCGTCAGGCGGGGTTTTGTACACGGTGGGGATTATCTTTTTTGCCCTGGATCACCGGCTGCGGCACGCGCATGGGATCTGGCATCTGTTCGTGATTGCCGGGAGCTTGCTGCACTTTGTCGCGATTCTGTTTTATGTCCTCTAGAGACGCCACCATCCCCCTGTAGGAGTGAGCCTGCTCGCGATAGCGTCCTGTCAGTCGACAGCGTTTGTGGCTGATCCACCGCTATCGCGAGCAGGCTCACTCCTACAGGGGAACGTATTCCAATTGTGGATTAGAAATCCCCCCAAAGCTGCTGGGCCACTGCCAGTGCAACCACCGGCGCCGTCTCGGTACGCAAGACCCGCGGGCCAAGGCGGGCGGCGTGGAAGCCGTTGCCTTTGGCTTGCTCGACTTCGGCATCCGTCAAACCGCCTTCCGGCCCGATCAGGAAAGCCAGCGTCGCCGGTTTGGCATGACTCACCAACGGCTCCGCGACCGGGTGCAGCACCAGTTTCAACTCGGCTTCGGTCTGCTTGATCCAGTCTGCCAACAACACCGGCGGATGAATCACCGGCACCCGCGAGCGCCCACACTGTTCACACGCGCTGATCGCCACCTGGCGCCAGTGCAGCAGGCGTTTGTCGGCGCGTTCGTCCTTGAGGCGGACTTCACAGCGGTCACTGAAGATCGGCGTGATTTCATTCACGCCCAGCTCGGTGGCTTTCTGAATCGCCCAGTCCATGCGCTCGCCACGGGACAAACCCTGGCCGAGATGGATGTGCAGCGGCGATTCGACCTGACCGGCGAATTGCTCGTCGATCTGCACGGTCACGCGCTTCTTGCCGACTTCCAGCAGAGCGCCGCGAAACTCATGGCCAGATCCGTCGAACAACTGCACCGCATCGCCCTCGGCCATGCGCAGCACGCGGCTGATGTAATGCGCCTGGGCCTCCGGCAATTCGTGTTCGCCGGTGCTCAGGGGGGCGTCGATAAAGAAGCGGGACAGTCTCATTTCGGGTCTCTCAGATTAGATCGTTCCCACGCTCTGCGTGGGAATGCCTCAATGGACGCTCTGCGTCCGCTTTGGGACGCGGAGCGTCCCGGGCTGCATTCCCACGCGGAGCGTGGGAACGATAAGTTACGGTTAGCCCGGATCGCGGAAGCCGGGGTGGAAGTCTTTCGGTACGGCGACGCTGACGCTGTCGCGCGTGGCAATGTCGATACCCTCGCTAGCGACTTCGGCGAGGAAGTCGATCTGCTCCGGGGTGATTACGTACGGCGGCAGGAAATACACCACGCTGCCGAGCGGGCGCAGCAACGCACCACGCTCCAGCGCATGCTGGAACACCTTCAAACCGCGGCGCTCCTGCCAAGGGTAGGCCTCTTTGGTGGCTTTATCCTTGACCATCTCGATGGCCAGAACCATGCCGGTCTGGCGCACTTCGGAGACGTTCGGGTGATCGACCAGATGCGCCGTCGCCGAGGCCATGCGCTGGGCCAGTGCCTTGTTGTTTTCGATAACGTTGTCGTGCTCGAAGATATCCAGCGTCGCCAGTGCCGCCGCACACGCCAGCGGGTTTCCGGTGTAGCTGTGCGAATGGAGGAAGGCGCGCAGGGTCGGATAGTCGTCGTAGAACGCGCTGTAAACCTCGTCGGTGGTCAGGCACGCCGCCAGTGGCAGGTAGCCGCCGGTCAGGGCCTTCGACAGACAGAGGAAGTCCGGGCGAATGCCGGCCTGCTCACAGGCAAACATCGTCCCGGTACGGCCAAAACCAACGGCGATTTCGTCGAGGATCAGGTGCACGCCGTAGCGATCACAGGCTTCGCGCAGCAACGTCAGATACACCGGGTGATACATGCGCATGCCGCCGGCGCCCTGAATCAACGGCTCGACAATCACTGCCGCGACGCTGTCATGATTCTCGGCCAGAGTCTGTTCCATGGCGGCGAACATGTTGCGCGAGTGTTCTTCCCAGCTCATGCCTTCGGGGCGCCCATAGCAATCCGGGCTCGGCACTTTGAGGGTGTCCATCAATAGCGCTTTGTAGGTTTCGGTGAACAGCGGCACGTCGCCGACGGCCATCGCCGCCATGGTCTCGCCGTGGTAGCTGTTGGTCAGGGTGACGAAGCGCTTTTTGTTCGGTTGGCCGCGATTGAGCCAGTAGTGAAAGCTCATTTTCAGCGCGACTTCGATACAGGACGAACCGTTATCGGCGTAGAACACCCGGTTCAGCCCTTCCGGCGTCATCTTCACCAGTCGCTCGGACAGCTCGATCACCGGTTGATGGCTGAAGCCGGCCAGAATCACGTGTTCCAGTTGATCGACCTGATCCTTGATGCGCTGGTTGATGCGCGGGTTGGCATGGCCGAACACGTTGACCCACCACGAGCTGACAGCATCGAGGTAACGCTTGCCTTCGAAGTCTTCGAGCCAGACGCCTTCACCGCGCTTGATCGGGATCAGCGGCAGCTGTTCGTGGTCTTTCATCTGGGTGCAGGGATGCCACAACACCGCGAGGTCGCGTTGCATCCACTGGTTATTCAGGCCCATTTACAGTCTCCTCGAGGCGGCTCGCGTCAGGCGCGGGCAAACAATCGCGCAAGCCTATGCAATGCGTCGCGCGGGGACAACCCATTGTGTCGATTGAGCTACTTTGTATGAGCCGATAGACGTCGCTGGCGGCGTTTTGATGGCTAACGTATTCTTCGCGGTTCTTTGGGTTGTCTGACCCGCACAACTGCTTTTTTCTGTGTTATTTCCGGAGTTCGCTGAATGTCTGTCGGTTGGCTGCGCGCCTGTGCGCTGGTGATGTTGGGGCTGTTCAGCGTTACGGCGCTGGCCAAGGATAAAACTGCAATCGTGATCGGCGGCGGCCTGTCGGGCCTGACCGCCGCTTACGAACTGCAAAACAAAGGCTGGCAGGTCACGCTGCTGGAAGCCAAGCCGAGCCTGGGCGGTCGCTCCGGCATGGCCACCAGCGAGTGGATTGGCAACGACAAGACGCAGCCGGTGCTGAACAAGTACGTTTCGACATTCAAGCTGGGCACCACGCCGGCTCCGGAATTCGTACGTACTCCGGGTTATCTGATCGACGGCGAGTATTTCTCCGCCGCTGATCTGGCGACCAAGCAACCGGCCACCGCCGATGCCTTGAAGCGCTACCAGAAAACCCTTGACGATCTGGCCCGCTCGATCGACGACCCGCAGAACCCGGCGGCGACCAGCACGCTGCACGCGCTGGACCAGATCACCGTATCGAGCTGGCTCGACAAGCAGAATCTTCCGGCCACCGCGCGCCAGCTGATCAACCAGGACATCCGCACTCACTACGACGAACCTTCGCGTCTGTCGTTGCTGTATTTCGCTCAGCAGAACCGCGTGTATCGTGGCGTTTCCGACCGTGACCTGCGCGCTTCGCGTCTGGTTGGCGGCAGCCAGGTGCTGGCGCAGGCGTTCGTCAAACAGATCAAGACCATCAAGACCAACTCGCCGGTGTCGGCGATCAATCAGGACAAGGACGGCGTGACCGTCAAGGTCGGCAGTGTTGGCTACCAGGCTGATTACGTCGTACTGGCCGTGCCATTGCGCGCACTGAACAAGATTGCGCTGACCCCGGCACTGGATGCTCAGCATCTGGCCGCGATCAAAGGCACCAACTACGGCTGGCGCGACCAGATCATGCTGAAGTTCAAGACGCCGGTGTGGGAAAGCAAGGCGCGCATGTCCGGCGAGATCTACAGCAACACCGGTCTCGGCATGCTCTGGATCGAACCTGCGCTGAAGGGCGGCGCCAACGTGGTGATCAACCTGTCCGGCGACAACGCCCGCGTGATGCAGGCGTTCGGCGACAAGCAGATGGTCGATCAGGTGCTGATTCGTCTGCACGCGTTTTATCCACAGGCCCGTGGCTCGTTCACCGGTTATGAAATCCGCCGCTACAGCACCGACCCGTCGATGGGCGGCGCTTACCTGGCTTATGGCCCGGGCCAGATCAGCAAGTTCTGGCGCCTGTGGGAACGTCCGCTGCAACGCGTGACGTTCGCTGGCGAACACACCGACACCTTGTACCCGGGCACGCTGGAAGGCGCATTGCGCACCGGCCAGCGGGCGGCGAGTCAGGTTGAAGACCTGGCGGCTGGCAAATCGTTTGAACCGGCGAAAGTGGTTCCGGCTGCAGCAGCGGCAGGCGCGGCGGGTGCCGTGGCGGCGAAGAAGGGCAACTTCTTCAGCAACCTGTTCGGCGGTTCGGATGACGACAAGAAGCCTGAGCCAGTGAAAGCACCAGAGCCGACTCCAGCTCCGGTCGCGCCAGCACCTGCGCCGACTCCGGCACCTGTGCCAGCTCCGGTGGAAGCACCGAAGCCTGCGGCACCAGTGAAAGCTGCACCGGCGAAGAAAGCGGCGGCCAAGCCTGCGGCGAAGAAGCCGGCGGCTAAAACCGAAGCGAAAAAGCCTGCGGCGAAACCGGCAGCGAAGAAGGCTGAACCGGCGAAGAAGCCAGCGGCAACGACCGAGACCAAGGCGCAGTAAGCCTTGCGGTGAATGAAGAAGCGCGGCGTTTATGCCGCGCTTTTTTTTGCCTGTGAGGGCCCCATCGCTGGCAAGCCAGCTCCCACAGGTTTCTGAGGTGAACGCAGGATTTGTGAACGCCACCGACCACTGTGGGAGCGGGCTTGCCCGCGATGAGGCCTGTCCAGACAGCGCATCATCAGTATCTGCCACCTAACATCCCGCCACACTTTTCCCTTTAATCTTTCCTTAACACGCCACTTACAGACTCTTGATCGTATTTCTCGATATTTCAAAGCGAAATTTTCCGCTTTAATTCGATAGATAACTCGCTAGTCTTGGTTCGCAGTTCTCACAGGATTTGGGCAATGCAGCTACGTAACTCTTCTTCGCGCTATGGTTGGGTCAGCATCTTCATGCACTGGGGCGTGGCGCTGGTGGTCTTCGGGCTGTTCGCGCTGGGCTTGTGGATGGTCGGGCTGGATTACTACAGCAGCTGGCGCAAAGAAGCGCCGGATCTGCACAAGAGTATTGGCCTGGTGTTGCTGGCCGTGATGGTGTTGCGGGTGCTGTGGCGCTTTATCAGCCCACCACCGCCGACGCTGCAGAGCTACAGCCGGATGACCCGTATCGGCGCCAAGTTCGGCCACGGGTTTCTGTATCTGGCGCTGTTCGCTGTGATGCTTGCCGGTTACCTGATTTCCACCGCAGACGGTGTCGGGATCCCGGTGTTTGGCCTGTTTGAAGTTCCTGCACTGGTTTCCGGACTACCGGATCAGGCAGATACCGCCGGGGTGATTCATCTCTGGCTGGCGTGGGCGCTGGTAATTTTTTCCGGTCTCCATGCGTTGGCAGCATTGAAGCACCACTTTATCGATCGTGATGCGACCCTGACACGAATGCTCGGTCGCAAAGCCTGAAATTCAACCTCGACTCAAAGGAAAAGAAAGCATGTTGAAAAAGACTCTGGCCGCTCTGGCAATCGGTTCTGCACTGCTCTCGGCTCAGGCCATGGCAGCGGACTACAAAATCGACAAGGAAGGTCAGCACGCCTTCGTTGACTGGAAAATCAGCCACCTGGGCTACAGCTTCATCCACGGTACTTTCAAGGATTTCGACGGTACGTTCTCGTGGGATTCGGCCAAGCCTGAAGCCAGCAAGATCTCGGTTGATGTGAAAACCGCCAGCCTGTGGTCGAACCACGCTGAACGTGACAAGCACATCGCCAGCAAAGACTTCCTCGACGTTGGCAAGTTTGCTGATGCCAAGTTCGTTTCCACCGCGGTTAAGTCGACCGGTGAAAAGACTGCTGACGTGACCGGCGACCTGACCCTGCACGGCGTGACCAAGCCTGTGACCTTCAAGGCTACGTTCAACGGCGAAGGCAAGGATCCATGGGGCGGCGAGCGTGCTGGCTTCAACGCCAAGACCACCCTCAACCTGAACGATTTCGGGATCAAGGGCCCAGGTCCTACCTCGCAAACTGCGGATCTGGACATCTCGCTGGAAGGCGTGAAAGTTAAATAACTTTCGCTCGCCACAGAAAAACGCCCCCGGTCGAAAGGCCGGGGGCGTTTTTTATTGTCCGCCACAACCCTGATCCCCTGTAGGAGCCTTCGGCAGCTCCTACAGAAAGCGGGTTTGAGTCGCCCATAAAAATGCCCCGGCTCTTGCGAGGCGGGGCATTTTTCATTGCAGCGTCAAATCAGCGATTGCGGGTCAGCAAGGCTGGTTTTTCACCACGCGGACGGCTTGGCAGTTGATCGAGCTGCTCAGGCGTCGGGAAGCGGTCGGCTTTCGATTCCTTGTGCATGATCTTCGGGCCATTGCTGCGCGGGTTTTGCACAGCCGGTTCGCTACGTGGCTGATCGTCACGGGCCGGACGACGGTTGCGCGAGGACGAGGCGGAATCGTCGCGACGACCCGACTGACCATCACGCGGTGCGCCGTTGCGCGGGCCGCTGCGTTTGGCTGGCGGGGTGCCGGTGCTTGAACCGTTGCTGTTGCGCGGGCCGTTCTGGCGACCTTGCGACTGACCGCCGCGTGGTGCGCCCGAACCTGCGCCAGCACCTTGAGCCGGTGCGCCTGGACGACGACCACGGCCGCCAGCAGGAGCCGGCTTCGGCACGTAATCAACGCGGTTACCGAAGTTATCGATATCGTCGTCGAGGAACTCGTCCGGTGCGCGATCGGCAGCAGCACGCGGCGGCTGGCTCGGACGCTGTTCACGGGCCGGAGTGCCTTCGCGCGGTTTCTGCTGACGGGCAGGGCGCTCGCCACGTTCACCGGCCGGCTTGTCTTTGCCCTTGTCCTTGCCTTTGTCTTTACGACCGCCACCACCGCCGCCGCCATTCGGCCCGTCGCCGCGTGGGCCACGTGGATTGCGCGGGTTGCGCACGTCCGGACGCTCGCGCACTTCCGGCTTCTCGGCTTCAATGGTGCTCGAATCGAAGCCCATCAGGTCGCCGTCGGCGATTTTCTGCTTGGTCATGCGTTCGATGCTTTTCAGCAGTTTTTCTTCGTCCGGGGCAACCAGCGAGATCGCTTCGCCCGAACGACCGGCACGGCCGGTACGGCCGATACGGTGAACGTAATCTTCATCGACGTTCGGCAGTTCGAAGTTGACCACGTGTGGCAACTGATCGATGTCCAGGCCGCGCGCAGCGATGTCGGTGGCGACCAGGATGCGTACCTGGTTGGCCTTGAAGTCGGCCAGCGCTTTGGTGCGCGCGTTCTGGCTCTTGTTACCGTGGATCGCCACAGCCGGCAGGCCGTGCTTGTCCAGGTACTCGGCCAGACGGTTGGCGCCGTGCTTGGTGCGGGTAAACACCAGCACCTGTTCCCACGCGCCGGCGGTGATCAAGTGCGCCAGCAGCGCACGCTTGTGGCTGGCTGGCAGACGGAAGACGCGTTGTTCGATGCGCTCGACCGTGGTGTTCGGCGGCGTCACTTCGATGCGTTCCGGGTTGTGCAGCAGCTTGCCGGCCAGATCGGTGATGTCCTTGGAGAACGTCGCCGAGAACAGCAGGTTCTGACGCTTGGACGGCAGACGCGCGAGAACTTTCTTTACGTCGTGCACGAAACCCATGTCGAGCATGCGGTCGGCTTCGTCGAGGACGAGGATTTCCACGTGGGACAGGTCAACGCTGCCCTGGCCGCACAGATCGAGCAAGCGACCCGGGCAGGCAACGAGCACGTCGACGCCACGGGACATGGCCTGAACCTGGGGGTTCATGCCGACGCCGCCGAAGATGCAGGCACTGACGAATTTCAGGTCACGGGCGTAGATCTTGAAGCTCTCGTGAACCTGGGCCGCGAGTTCGCGGGTCGGGGTCAGGACCAGTACGCGCGGTTGGCGCGGGCCATGACGCTGGGATTTGTCCGGGTGACCGTTGGGGAACAACCGCTCCAGGATCGGAAGGGCGAAACCGCCGGTTTTACCGGTACCTGTCTGTGCCGCAACCATCAGGTCGCGACCTTGCAACACGGCGGGAATGGCCCGCTGTTGCACCGGAGTAGGCTCGGTATAGCCCGCATCTTCGATGGCGCGGACTAAAGCCTCGGAGAGACCGAGGGAAGCAAAGGACATGAGTAATCCTGTTTTAGTTAGGGCTTGGCCCAATGGGAGTCTTGCCTGGCGCGAATCACGTTTAAGAGGACGCAATCCCGTCCGGTCCTGCTGCGGTTCCGAAGGCACGTCTGGAGCGCTCGCGCGGGCTGCAAAGCTGCGCTGTAGCGGGTCGAGAGGCCTGTTACGGTTCCGGGCGTCCGGGCGTGAGCCTGGCGGGAACGCCGGAGTATAACAGAGCAATCACTGCGCGCTGCTTTCCTGCTGCTCAACGGTTTTGCCGCTGGCCGTGGCCGAATCCATCGAGGGGCCGCTGGCGGGCGCGGTGCCATAGCGGGCGCTCAACTCTGCATACGCGGGTTCACGCTTGAATCGCTTGAGCTCGGCACCGAAACGCTGCACCAGCAAATCCATGCCGGCATTGCGCCGAACTGCCAGAAACTGGCTCTGACGGCTAATAACGGTCGGGTTTTCACTGATCTGATCGCGAATGTTCAATTCGTCGAGCAAGTGCTGACCAACGCGGCGATCGGTGATCAACAGGTCGATGCGACCGCGCACCAGTTTGCCAAAGTTGGCTTCGTGGGTCGGCGCGGGCTCACGGGTAAACAGCGTTGAATTGCTGAAGTCGGGGCTATACAGATAACCCGGTGAGGTGCCGATGGTCAGGCCCTTGAGTTCTTCGAGTTTGCTGAACGGGTGCGGCCGGTCGTTGGCGTAGAACATCACGAACTCGACGTCCGACAGTGGTTCGCTCGGGTAAAGCAGGGTGGCATCACGCTCGTCACTGTGAAAAATATCCAGCGCGCCATCCGCCTGGCCGGTCTCCAGCATCGACAGGCAGCGCTTCCACGGGAGGAATTGCCATTCCACTTCGATACCCAGACGTTTGAAGACGATGGCAGTGGTTTCGTAGTCGAGCCCGAGGTTCTTGCCGTTCTCTTCATAGACGTAAGGCGCCCATGGTTCGGTGACAATACGCAGCTTCTCGCCTCGAGCGGCGAAGCTCAGGCAAGCAAAAACCAGCACGGCGAATAACTGCGTGATCAAAGGCATGGCTTGAGATTACGACGAGAAACGCGAAAGAGCCAGAAGGTGGCAGTAGAAGCTCTGTTTCGGGCATTTAAAAGCAAAAGATCGCAGCCTGCAGCAGCTCCTACATTGGTATTAATCACCCTGTGTAGGAGCTGCCGAAGGCTGCGATCTTTTGATCTTGCTTGTAGCTTTCAGCTTGAAGCTTGCAGCTGCTTCAGCGCGGCAACTTCAAATTATTCCAGATCGCCAGACTCGGTTCAGCCTGGTTCATGGAATAGAAGTGCAGCCCCGGCGCGCCGCCCTGCAACAGACGCTCGCACATCTCGCTGACGACTTGTTCACCAAAGCGCTGAATGCTCTGAGTGTCATCGCCGTAGGCTTCCAGTTGCTTGCGGATCCAGCGCGGAATTTCCGCACCGCAGGCATCGGAGAAGCGCGCGAGTTTGCTGTAGTTGGTGATCGGCATGATCCCCGGGACGATCGGCAGATCGACACCCTGCGCCTGCAAACGGTCGACAAAGTAGAAGTAGCTGTCGGCGTTGAAGAAGTACTGGGTGATCGCGCTATCGGCGCCGGCGCGAGCCTTGCGCACGAAGTTGGCCAGATCGTCTTCGTAGTTGCGTGCTTGCGGATGCATCTCCGGGTAAGCAGCGACTTCGATGTGGAAATGGTCACCGGTTTCTTCACGAATGAATTCCACCAGTTCATTGGCGTGACGCAGCTCACCGCTGGTCATGCCCATGCCGGACGGCAGGTCACCGCGCAGGGCAACGATGCGCTTGATGCCGGCAGCCTTGTACTCGTTCAGCAGGCCGCGCAGGTCGTCCTTGCTGTCGCCGACGCACGACAGGTGCGGTGCGGCCGGTACTTTGACTTCGCTTTCCAGTTGCAGAACGGTGTTGAGGGTGCGATCACGGGTCGAACCACCAGCGCCATAGGTGCAGGAAAAGAAATCAGGGTTGTAAGTGGCCAGCTGACGGGCAGTGGCGAGCAGTTTTTCATGCCCAGCATCGGTCTTGGTCGGGAAGAACTCGAAGCTGTAGCGACGGTCTTGGGACATGGTCATACCCTTGGAAACACGTAAGCCGGACGCTGCACCCTGTAGGAGCTGCCGCAGGCTGCGATCTTTGCGGATCAAAAGATCGCAGCCTGCGGCAGCTCCTACACAGAGCGGTCAGCAGCGCCAGTCAGGCAACGCGGTGCGCCAGGCACACCGCGTCGACGCTCAGCCAATCAGTAGCGGTAAGCGTGCGGCTTGAACGGGCCTTCGACGGTGACGCCGATGTAGTCAGCCTGTTGCTTGGTCAGTTGAGTAACCACGCCGCCGAAGCCGCGAACCATTTCCAGGGCCACTTCTTCGTCGAGTTTCTTCGGCAGTACTTCAACGGTCAGACGCTCGGCTTTCTGGGCTGGCGACAGGTCGGCGTACTTCTGGCCGAACAGGAAGATCTGCGCCAGCACCTGGTTGGCGAACGAACCGTCCATGATGCGGCTTGGGTGACCAGTGGCGTTACCCAGGTTTACCAGACGGCCTTCGGCCAGCAGGATCAGGTAGTCGTCGTTCTGAGCGTCGAAAGCGCCCGGGCCGGTACGGTGGATCTTGTGTACCTGTGGCTTCACTTCTTCCCATGCCCAGTTCTTGCGCATGAAAGCGGTGTCGATTTCGTTGTCGAAGTGACCGATGTTGCAGACAACGGCGCGCTTCTTCAGGGCTTTGAGCATGTTCGCGTCGCAAACATTGACGTTACCGGTGGTGGTCACGATCAGGTCGATCTTGCCCAGCAGCGCTTTGTCGATGCTCGCTTCGGAACCGTCGTTGATACCGTCGATGAACGGCGAAACCAGTTCGAAACCGTCCATGCACGCTTGCATGGCGCAGATCGGGTCAACTTCGGAAACCTTAACGATCATGCCTTCCTGACGCAGGGACTGGGCCGAGCCCTTGCCCACGTCACCGTAACCGATGACCAGCGCTTGCTTGCCGGACAGCAGGTGGTCGGTACCACGCTTGATCGCATCGTTCAGGCTGTGACGGCAGCCGTACTTGTTGTCGTTCTTGGACTTGGTCACCGAGTCGTTGACGTTGATGGCCGGGATTTTCAGCTCGCCCTTGGCCAGCATGTCCAGCAGACGGTGTACGCCAGTGGTGGTTTCTTCGGTCACGCCGTGAACGCGATCCAGTACTTGTGGGTACTTGTCGTGCAGCAGCTGAGTCAGGTCGCCGCCGTCGTCGAGGATCATGTTGGCGTCCCATGGCTGGCCATCCTTCAGGATGGTTTGTTCCAGGCACCACTCGTACTCTTCTTCAGTTTCGCCTTTCCAGGCGAAAACCGGGATACCGGCAGCAGCGATAGCGGCAGCAGCCTGATCCTGAGTCGAGAAAATGTTGCACGACGACCAGCGTACTTCGGCACCCAGGGCAACCAGGGTTTCGATCAGCACGGCAGTCTGAATGGTCATGTGGATGCAGCCGAGGATCTTGGCGCCTTTCAACGGCTGTTCGCCGGAGTACTTGCGACGCAGACCCATCAGAGCCGGCATTTCCGATTCGGCGATGATGGTTTCGCGACGGCCCCAGGCAGCCAGGGACATGTCGGCAACTTTGTAATCGTTAAAATCTGCAGGCGTGATAACAGCGCTCATGAAGAGCCTCCATTCGTAATGTATGCGAATGGGCGCCGTTGTGCGTTTAGTGTCCGGCCTAAGGCCAGTCAACGCCCCATCCGAGCCTGACAGGTTGAACCTGCTGCAGCGCCCCTCGGACAGGTGGCGGGAAAACGGTATCAATTGAAGATGACCGTTTTGAAACGGGGGCGATTATAGCCGTCTAGACTGATCTTCCAAAGGGTTTCTGTCGGCCAGATGAAGATCGTTAATGGCGACCATAGTCGAAGCCGCATGGAGCCTGACCGCTCAGTCTGCCAAGATACCGTCCATCGTTCGGCAAGACACTCAGGAGTGAAGATGAATTTCCACACCCGCAAATGGGTAAAACCCGAAGACCTCAACCCCAACGGCACCCTGTTCGGCGGCAGCCTGTTGCGCTGGATCGACGAAGAAGCGGCGATTTACGCCATCGTGCAACTGGGCAATCAGCGCGTGGTGACCAAGTACATTTCCGAAATCAACTTCGTCAGCGCCTCGCGCCAGGGCGACATCATCGAACTGGGCATCACCGCCACCGAGTTCGGTCGTACCTCGATCACCCTGACCTGCGAAGTGCGCAACAAGATCACTCGCAAGAGCATTCTGACGGTTGAGAAGATGGTGTTTGTGAACCTCGGCGAAGACGGCTTGCCGGCACCGCACGGCCGCACCGAAATCAAATACGTCAAGGACCAGTTCCAGGAAGATGAATTAGTCAGCGAGTAATGCGAGCTCCGTAGGAGCTGCCGCAGGCTGCGATCTTTTGATCTTGTTTCTAAAAAATCAAAATCAAAAGATCGTCCGATCGCGGCCCGAGCCTTCGGCAGCTCCTACAGGTCCGACGTAGGATTTGCGTGGCGCTCACAGAACGTATTACAAGCCGCAAGGGTCGTAGGTAAACACCACCCCCACGGTTCCCACGCCATGACCACTCCCACCGACGGCAAAACCCCCGACCTCTCGGCCAAAGAACAGCACGAAGTCGAGAAAAGCCAGCCGCCGCGTGCGGCTGTCCTGCACGAAATCATCCGCAGCCAAGGCGATCAGGAACTGGAGCGCAGCATCGCCGCGCTCTGGTGGTCGGCGCTGGCCGCCGGGTTGACCATGGGCCTGTCATTGATGGGCATGGGCTTGCTCAACTCGCGCCTGCCCGAGGGCGAAGAATTCAAGGTAATCGCCAGTTTCGGTTACTGCGCAGGCTTCCTCGCGGTGATCCTCGCACGCCAGCAGTTGTTCACCGAAAACACCCTGACCGCCGTGCTGCCGGTGATGACCAAACCGACCCTGCTCAATTTCGGCCGTCTGATCCGCCTGTGGACAGTGGTGCTGGTCGGTAACCTCTGCGGCACGATTCTGGTGGCGTACGTGATGCTCGAACTGCCGATCTTCGACACCAAGACTGACCACGCCTTCCTCGAAATCGGCCGCAAGGTCATGGAAAACCACGCCAGCCAGATGTTCGCCAAAGGCATCGTTTCCGGCTGGATGATCGCCACCATGGTCTGGATGATCCCGTCCATGGAGAGCGCGAAGATGTGGATCATCATCCTCATCACCTATCTGATGGCGCTCGGTGATTTCACCCACATTGTGGTGGGTTCGGCAGAAGTGTCGTATCTGGTGTTTGCCGGCGAATTGCCGTGGAGTGATTTCTGGGCGGTGTTCGCGGGGCCGACGCTGGCGGGGGACATCATTGGCGGCAGCTTTATTTTCGCGCTGATCAGCCATGCGCAGATCCGCAGTGAGAGCGGGGCGCCAAAGGCCGATAAACCCGGCTCTGGCGAAACCCGCGAAGATGACTCGGACAGCAAAAGCCAATAGCTTCAGGCCTTGAATGGCGCCCTGGCCGGTTCTACGGTCGGTGCGCTATCAGGGGCCTTGAGCTGGCCTTCCCAGCGCGCGATGACCAGCGGCGCCAGCGCATTGCCCAATACATTGAGCGCAGTCACTGGCATGTCCATCAAGCGGTAGACACCGGCGATGATCGCCACACCTTCTACCGGCAACCCGGCGGCGGTCAATGTTGCCGTCAGAATGATGAACATGAAGCCCGGCACGCCCGCCGCGCCTTTCGATGTCAGCACCATGATCAGCACCAGCATCGCTTGATCAGCCAGGCCCAGATCGATGCCGTAGGCCTGGGCGATGAACAACGTGCCCAGCCCCGCGAACAGTGATGCGCCATCCAGGTTGAACGAGTAACCCAATGGAATGACCATGCTGGTGATCGGGCGCGGTGCCCCGTAGCGTTCCATTTTTTCGATCAGCTGCGGCATTACCGTGGCCGAAGCGGCGCTGCTGTAAGCCAACAGCAGTTCACTGCGTATTGCCCGTATAAGGTGGAAAAAACGGATCCCGGCCATTCGCGCCACCACACCCAGCACGCACAGTGCGAACAGCAACACCGCCACGTAGGTGATGCCGATCAGCTTGGCCAGTGGCAGCAGGGCGCTCAGGCCGAAACTGGCCACGGTCACACCGATCAGGCCGAAAATGCCAATCGGCGAGTAGTGCATGACCAGATGCGTGACCTTGAACATGGTGTCGGAAACCGCCTGGATCACCGCGATCAACGGCGCCTTCTGCTGCTCGGGCAGCATCGACAGGGCGCAGCCGAACAGGATGGCGAAGAACAACACCGAGAGCAGCTTGCCCTGAGACATGGCCAGCACGATGTTGTCGGGGACAATGTTTACCAGTGTGCGGCCAAGGTTCTGTGTTTCGCCCATCGTGGCCAGCCCGGTGACCGGTGCTTGTAAAGTGCTGCTGAAGTCCGCGCCCGCGCCGGGCTGGAAGACGTTGCCGACGATCAAACCGAAGACGATGGCGATGCTGGTGATCGTGAAGAAATACACCAGCGTTTTGACCCCGACCCGGCCAAGCGCTTTGGTACTGCCCGCGCCGGCTATGCCGACGACCATGCAGGCAAACACCAGCGGTACGACGATCATTTTCATCAGCCTGATAAACAGGTCGCCCGCCGGTTGCAGCAGGTTGTCGATAAACCAGGTCTTGTGTTCGGGAAACTGGTTCAGAAGGATGCCGACGATTACCCCGGCGGCGAGCCCGATCATTATGCGGGTGACCAGGCTGGTGGGTGTTTTGCTACTCATGCAGTGCCCCTTTTTTCTTGTGTTTGTTGGGGATGGAATCAGTGCGCAAACAGGCCGCTGAAGTCCTTGAAGCCTTTGATTTCGATCGGATTGCCGCTGGGATCAAGGAAGAACATCGTGCGTTGCTCGCCGGGTTCGCCGGCGAAGCGGATCACCGGCGGGATCTCGAAAACGGTGTCGAGGCGGTGCAGGCGCTCGGCCAGTGCCAGCCATTCATCCAGTGGCAGCACGACACCGATGTGCGGCATCAAGACTTTGTGTTCGCCGACGTTTCCGCTGCGGGTGGTGGCAAAGGGTGTGCCCAGGTGCAGCGAAATCTGATTGCCGAAAAAATCGAAGTCGACCCAGCTCTCTGTACTGCGGCCCTCAGTGCAACCCAACACATCTCGATAAAAAATCCGCGCCTGTTCCAGGTCGCAAACATGGTATGCAGCGTGAAAGGGTCTGTTCATGTGATAGCCCTGAGTGAAGGAGCGCTCAGGGTAAACAGGCTGATCGGTGGGGCAAAACGGCTTCGCCTTGTTCTGAGCGAAAGGAAAACTTATGGATGTGCGCTTTCTTCAAAGCCTGATAGCAGTGGTTGAAACCGGTTCGATTGCGGCGGCCGCGCGCCGCGAAAACCGCACGGCGGCGGCGATCAGTCAGCGCGTGCAGGCACTCGAGCGATCATTGGGTTATGCCCTGTTGCTACGCACCGCGCATGCCACACGGCCGACGGATCAATGCCTGCTGGTGTTACCGAAAATCCGCGCGATCATCGAACAGACGCAGGCGCTGCAAAACGATCTGCATCACGATGCTCTGACGGGTGAAGTGACGATCGGTGCGGTCTCGACGGCGCTGACCGGTGTCTTGCCAGGGTTGATCGAGCGCTTGGCGTTATCGGCACCGGCGCTGAAATTGAAGATAACGCCGGGGGACTCAAAAAGCCTTTACGAGAAAGTGCTGGCGGGCGAACTGGACGCCGCGATTCTGGTCAGGCCGCCGTTTCAACCACCCAAAGCTTTGACGCAGACAGTGCTGAAGGTCGAGCCGCTGGTTCTGGTTGCCCCGGCCTCACATGCCGGGCAGTCGCTGGAAACGTTGCTGCGAGCAGGCCCGTTCATACGTTACGACGCGCGCTCATGGGGTGGCCAGATTGCTCAGCGCTACCTCGATGAACAGGCGATCGAGCCCAATGTGCTCTGTGAGCTGGATGCGCTGGAGACCATCGTCATGCTTGTCGCGCAGGGGATGGGGGTATCGCTGGTGCCGCAATGGGCCGCAATGGCGTTGGACGGTGTGTGTGCCATGCCGGTGGAGGATGGGCAGCGTTACTCGCGGGAGCTGGTGGTGATGCACAGTTCGACGCCGCACCGCCCGTTGGCGATGCGGCATCTGCTCGAATTGCTCTGCAACGCGTCATGAAAGCAGTTCACGACGGCGCTGCAGTGGTGCGTCAGTGTGCTGGTTCAGTCGCAGCATTCGGCTCGTTGCGTGTCGCATGCTTGACCAGTTTGCCGATGGTCAGACCCTGCAACAGGATCGACGACAGCACCACGATGTAAGTGATGCTTAACAGCAAGTCGCGCTCTGGCCCTAACGGCAGGGCCAATGCCAGCGCCACCGAAACACCGCCACGCAAACCGCCCCAGGTCAGAATCCGGATGGTGCCGGCCGGCACCGTACGCCAGCGCCGTAGCAGGACGATCGCCGGGGCCACGGTGAGCAGGCGCGACAGCAGAATCGCCACCGCCAGCAAACCGGCCGCTGCCATGTGCAGCCAGTTGAATGGCAGCAGCAACAGTTCCATGCCGATCAGCGCGAACAACAGCGCGTTGAGCATGTCATCGAGCAATTCCCAGAAGCCGTCGAGATAGCGCCGGGTCATGTCATTCATCGCCAGATTGCGCCCGACGTTGCCGATGATCAGACCGGCGACCACCATCGCGATCGGTGCCGAAACATGAATCTCGGTGGCCATCGCCGAACCGCCGATGACCAGCGCCAAGGTCAGCATCACTGTGATCTGATGCTGCTCGACGCTTTTGATCATTCGATAAACCAGATAACCGATCAGACCGCCGAACAGCACACCGCCGATGGCTTCATGAACGAACAACATCGCGGTGGCGCTGACGGTCGGGGTTTCGCCGAGTTGGGCGATGCCCAGCAATACGGTGAACACCACAACAGCTGTGCCGTCGTTGAACAGCGATTCGCCAACGATGGTGGTTTTCAGCGGCTTTGAGGCATTGGCGGTACGCAGCACGCCGAGCACCGCGATCGGGTCGGTCGGCGAGATCAGCGCGCCGAACAACAAGCAGTAGAGAAAGCTCACATGCCAGCCGAACAACGCAAAGATGTAATAGGCGAGGCTGCCGATCACTGCAGTGGCAATCAGAACGCCGAAGGTTGCCAGCAGGCCAATCGGCCAGCGATAGCTGCGCAGGTCATTGAGGTTGACGTGCAAGGCGCCGGCGAACAGCAGAAACGAAAGCATCCAGTTCATCAGCAGATCGCCGAAGTCGATCTGGCCGATCAGTTGTTGCACGCGTTCTTCGAGACCGGGATAGCCGAGCACGCTCAGGCCTTGCAGGATCAGCGAGAACAGCAGCGCGGTAACCATCACGCCGATGGTCGGCGGCAGGCCGATGAAACGGAAATTGACGAAAGTCAGGAGGGTGGTGAGGCAGATGAAAGCGGCGACAAGTTCAAGCATCCGGGGTCCTTTGGATGAGGGGTGAAAGATAGCGCACCGGATCTTTGGTGCAGGGATTGGATGGGCTGAGTCAGGATCGGGACACAGTTGATGGTGTGATGAGATCAAGAGCCCCCTCACCCCAGCCCTCTCCCTTAGGGAGAGGGGGAAAGGGAGCAGATCTTCAAGTCTTTCAGGGCCTGAGTTCGGCTCGAAATTTCAGATCGATGTAACTCGAACATTCAACACGGTCAGTCCCCTCTCCCTCTGGGAGAGGGCTAGGGTGAGGGCTCTTGCAGGCTAAACCCGATCAGCCGGACACATTGACCGCAGCCGCGCCGCGACGTTGCAGATAGATGAAAAACAGCGCCGTCAGCACGGTCAATACGCCAACAAGCGCCCCGGCCCGCGGCAAACCCGCCAGACCCGCGCCACGGGCCCCCCCCAGCCCGCCAATCCGCGCACCCGCCGCGTTGCCGAGATTGAAAGCGCTCTGGTTCAGCGTCGAGCCGAGGTTCGGCGCTTCATGGGCCTGATCAATGATCAGCAATTGCAGAATCGGGCACAGCGCAAAAGCGAAAATCCCCCACAGCACCAGCGTGATCGCCGCCGGCACCACCGAACGGCTGGTCTGGCTGAACGCCGCCAGAATCACCACCACCGCCAAGGCCACTCCGACCAGCGACGGCAACAAACGGCTATCAGCCAGACGCCCGCCGAGCATGCTGCCGCCGGTCAGACCGACGCCGAACAACAACAGCATCACAGTCACACCGTGCGGGCTGACGCCGGTGATGTCCTGCAGAATCGGCGCGATATAGGTGAACACGCTGAACAGGCTGGTCGAGGCCAGCACACTCATGCCCAGCGCTAGCAACACGTTGACCTTACCCAGCACCTTGAATTCGCTGGCGAGGTTGGCCTTGTCCATCGGGATGTGTTTCGGCAGCCACAACCATTGTGCGAGGGCGGCGATCAGGCCGATCACCGACACCGCCCAGAAGGTCGAACGCCACCCGGCGTATTGCCCGAGCGCCGTGCCCAATGGCACGCCGAGGACGTTGGCCAAGGTCAGGCCGGTGAACATCATCGCAATCGCCTGCGCGCGTTTGTTCGGTGCGACCAGCCCGGCGGCAACCACCGAACCGATGCCGAAAAACGCGCCATGACACAACGCGGTGACCACGCGCGCCGCCATCAATGTCGCGTAGTTCGGTGCCAGGGCGCAGAGGATATTGCCGAGGATGAACATCAGCGTCATGCCCAACAGCGTCGCTTTGCGCGGCATATTGGCGGTGCCGATCGCCAGAATCGGCGCGCCGAACACCACGCCCAGCGCGTAACCGGTGATCAACAGGCCGGCATGAGGAATGCTCACGGCAAGATCGCGGGCAACGTCGGGCAGCAGGCCCATGATGACGAATTCAGTGGTGCCGATGCCGAATGCGGCAACAGCGAGTGCAAGCAAGGCGAGTGGCATGCGCAAGGTCTCTGTCGGTAGTCTTGACGCTTTGATCAGGCATACGCAGGCCGACGACCGCTCTCGAAGGAGGGCGGTGCAGGCAGGAATTATTGGTTTTTTTCTGTGCGCAACTGAGTGCGGCGTGGTCGGTTGCAGTATAAACACCTGCTGACACATCGCGAATCAATAATCTGACTATTCGAATTATCGATTTTCACTGTAGGAGCTGCCGCAGGCTGCGATCTTTTGATCTTGTTGTTGAAAATCAGAATCAAAAGATCGCAGCCTGCGGCAGCTCCTACAGGGGGGCGTGAAAAATAATAAGGAGTGAAACGTGTTGGCGACAGCTTTGGTATTGATGGCGGCGCTGTTGCATGCGACGTGGAATACGTTAATCAAATTCAGCGCCGAGCGGCTGCTTGTGGTGGCGTGCATGGACACCGTGGCGCTGCTGGTCGTTGCCATCGCGTTTCCATTCGTGAGCTTGCCGCCCATGGAAATCTGGCCATGGATTCTGGCGTCGGCAGCCTTTGAGCTGCTGTATCGCTACCTGCTGATTCAGGCCTATCGCGTCGGTGATCTCGGCCTGGTCTATCCGCTGATGCGCGGTTTGTCGCCGCTGGTGGTGCTGGCGCTGACCCTGATCTTCGCTGGGGAAGTACTCACCACGCAGCAGATCTTCGGCATCATGCTGATTCCCTTGGGTATGGTTTGCCTGCTCTGGCAAGGCGGCGGCGGCAAGCACCTGCCATGGTCGATGGTGCCGGTGGTGGCGCTGATCGGCCTGTGCATTGGCTGCTACACCTATATTGATGGTCAAGCGCTACGGCGTTGGTCGCACCCGCTGGATTACCTGGTCTGGGTCACGCTGCTCAGTGCCTGGCCGTTTCCGCTGTTGGCATGGGTCGCCAAGCGCCCGGCCTTCATGCAGTTCTGGCGCGAGCAATGGAAGCTCGGGCTGGCGGTGGGCTTCTGCGTGTTGGCCAGCTACGCTCTGGTGCTGTGGGCGATGCAGTTGGGCTCGATTGCCGAAGCGGCAGCACTGCGTGAGATCAGTGTGATTCTGGTGGTGCTGTTCGGTATGCGCTACCTGAAAGAACCTTTCGGCCGGCCACGGCTCTTAGCCTGTGGGCTGGTGCTGATCGGCATGTTGATCATGAAGTTCTGACAGCCCGCGAATCTATAACTCGAAAAAAGGACGGCGTTATGACGGTGGCTCTGTGGTGTGTGTTGATCGCGATTTTTCTGCCGTATGTCTGCACAGGCGTGGCGAAAGCCGTGGGTGGCTATCGGTTGAGTGACAACCACGATCCGCGCGATTTTCTGGAAAGTCTCAACGGTGTGGCGAGACGGGCGCATGCGGCGCAACTGAACAGCTTTGAAGTGATGCCGGCGTTTGCGGCGGCGGTAATTGTCGCGCATCTGGTGGGTACGGCAGAGCTGGTGACGGTTAATGTGCTGGCTGTGCTGTTTATCACCAGTCGCCTGCTTTACATCATTTGCTATCTGGCGGACTGGGCGATCTTGCGGTCGCTGGTTTGGTTTGTGGGAATGGGGTTGATTGCTTCGTTCTTCTTTGTGTCGGTCTGATTATTTTACTGGTGTTGCTGATGGCCTCATCGAGCAGGCTCACTCCTGCATTTTGGAATGCGTTCCCCTGTAGGAGTGAGCCTGCTCGCGATAGCTATCTGATTACCTCAGCAGATTCCAAGGGTTACTTCTTCTCTGTATCCGCCACCTGCGGCACTTGCGGCAGCGCGGCACCTTTTGGCCAGAGCATCCAGATCTGCCCTTGCTGTTTCATGTCTCCGGCCAGTTGCCCGGCCGCATCCCCCGTCCCCCAGAACAGGTCCGCGCGTACCTCGCCGGCAATTGCGCCGCCGGTATCCTGCGCCGCCACCGGGCGAACCAGTGCCGTACCATCTGGTTTTGTGGTTGATAGCCACAACAGGCTGCCCAATGGAATCACCTTGCGATCCACTGCTGCGCTGTAACCGGCAGTCAGCGGTACGTTGAGCGAGCCACGAGGACCTTCGTTACTGTCCGGGTTGCGGGTGAAGAACACGTAGCTCGGGTTGCTGCCGAGCAATTCCGGGATGCGCGCCGGATTGGCTTTGGCCCAGTTGCTGATCGCACTCATGGTCACGTCTTCTTTTTTCAGCTCACCCTGCTCGACCAGCCAGCGACCTATTGGCCGGTATGGATGACCGTTCTGATCAGCGTAGGCAATGCGCAGTTGTTTGCCGTCCTGGGTCTGAATGCGCCCGGAACCCTGAATCTGTAGAAATTGCAGGTTCATAGGGTCGGTCAGATAAGCCACCACGGGCGCTTTCACGCCTTTGGATTCGATGGTCGCGGCGTCGTCGTATGGCTTGAGCACGCGGCCTTCGAGGCGACCGCGCAGGCGTTTGCCCTTGAGTTCGGGATAGATGCTGTCCAGCGAAACAATGATCATGTCTTCGGGCACGCCATACACCGGCACGTTTGCCACGTCGGTGGGTGTCAGGCTGCCGGGATAGACCGGCTCGTAATAACCGGTGATCAAGCCGTTGGGGTTGTCGTTCTCGGCGCGCAGGCCGAAGACATCGAGGTTCTGCTTGAGGAACGCGCGAATCTCGTTGGCGTTCTGCGGCACATTGGCCGCCGCTGCGCAGGTCGGGCCCCAGACCGTATCAGCCTTGAGCCGGGTGCAGGCGCTGCGCCACGAGCCGAAACCGGCGACCAGATCGCTGTCGGACACAACCGGCAGGGCATCCCACGTGGCGCTGGAGTAAGTGGCCAGCGCGTGGGTTTTCGGCTTGGCGCTCTCGCCACCGGTGCAGCCGGCGAGAATCGCCAGCAGAGGGAGGGTCGCGATCAGCGGATGACGCCAGGCCTTGTAACGGCTGTTCATGGAGTGATTCCTGTGCCGGTTGGCCGAGTGCTCCATGCGCTCGTTCAACCCGTATTTTTAATAGGGCTATTGGTGTTTGGCGGTGGCGCGAGGATACTGGCCGCCGAATTCCGTGACCTGAAGCCACCATGACTCTTAAAAAAATGTCTGTTGTATTGCTGGCCTGTCTGACCTTGTCCGCCTGCGGCGGTGTCGACCCGAATTCGCCGCTGGGTCAACGCAAGGCAATTTTCAAACAAATGCTCAAGACCGGTGAAGATCTCGGCGGCATGTTGCGTGGGCGCATTCCGTTCGACGGGCCGAAGTTCGCCGAAGGCGCGGTCAAGCTCGATGCGTTGTCCCACGAGCCGTGGAAGCATTTCCCGCAGGTGCGCGAAGAAGATCACACCAGCGCCAAGGATGATGTCTGGCAGAAACAGGCGCAGTTTCAGGAAATGGCCCGCAACCTTGAAGCGGCCACCGGTGAATTGGTGACCGCCAGTCAGCTTCTGCCATACAAAGCCAGCAACCTCGGACCCGCGGTGCAGAAGGTTGAAGATGCCTGCAGCGCTTGCCATAAACAGTTTCGGGATCATTGATCTTCAAGACTGCTGAGTAACCCTGTGGCGAGGGGATTTATCCCCGTTGGGCGGCGAAGCAGCCCCAAAACCATACAGCCGAGTTTTTTCAGTCAGACCCGACTAGCCGGATTTGCGACGGCTTCGCCGCCGGACGGGGATAGATCCCCTCGTCACAGGGCCATCAATTACTTATCGATTTCGTCCAGCGCGTCCTGCAGTTCTTTACGCGACTCGGCCAGTTTGTCTTTGCGCTTGTTGATCTTCTCCGGGTCGCCTTTCTTCATCGCCTTGTCGAGATCGGCCTGACGCTGACTTACTTCGTGCTTGGCTTCGAGCACCTTGTTTTCGCGTTCTTTCTTCAGGCCCGCATCGGTGCAGTGTTCATTCACTTCGCGCAGGGCCGTTTCCAGACCCGCCTGCTGATCGGCATTGCCGCGCGACTTGGCCTGTTCGATCTGGTTCATGATGCCCTGCTTTTTCGCAGCGCAGCCGGTCAGGCCCGGGGCGTCTTCGTCAGCCATTACGGGGGCGGCCATCATGCCGCAGAGGGTGAGCATGGCGAGCGGTGCAAGAAATTTCATAAAAGCTCCATGTGCAAAGGCGTTCGGGTTGGTCAGGCACTGCGCTGTTGGAGCGCCTCGGCGGCCGATGGGTTCCCGGCGCGCCGGGATTGCGTAGTCAAAAACCGTCGATTCCGGCGGCATGTAAGGTTTCGCTCAAGGCCAGTACTTGTGGGTCGCGAAAGAATGCGCTTAATTGCGCTGCGCGTCCCGGGCCGATACCGGCTTCTGCCTGCCATTGTTCGGTGTTGCGCTGTACCAGCGCCTGCCACGAATCAGGCAATCGGGCCTGACCGGTTGGCGGCAAGCCCAAGGCCTTGAGCCATTGAGCGAACGGCCGCTGGCGGGCGCTGTGAAAGCTGTTCATCAGGCGTTCGCTGCTGCGCTCGCCGAAGCCCGCAATGTTAGCAAGCTCTGGCGCGTCGAGGGTCAACCAATCCAGCAGGTTGTTTACGCGGCGTGTTTCGAGAAGTTTCTCCCAGGTGCCACGACCGACATGTTGCATTGCCAGACCCTGCTTGCCACTGAGCCAGGTCAGGCGCGCGAGAAACTGGCTTTTGCAGCCGGGCGTGGGTTGCCAGCAGCTCAAGGTGTGGAAGTCTTCGGCGTTGGGGATGTTGAGGTCTGTGCGTTCGGCGGCGCGCAGCACCACGCTGTCGAGCCGTGGAATGGTCAGGCCGGCGAGGCTGATTGCCACTTGGTCGCCGGGGCGGATATCCAGGTCTTGCCAGCGTTTGAAGGAACTGGCGCTGACCCGTTTGATTTCCCTGTCATCGAGCATGACGGGTTTGAGTTCGAGTACTGGCGTGATACGCCCGGTGCGCCCGATCTTGAAGTTGACCTTGCGCACTTCGGCCAGCGCTTGAGCAAAAGGATACTTCCACGCAACTGCCCAGTACGGCGCGCGAGCCTGCCAGCGCTCGGCGGGTGGACGCTGGCTCTGGCGCAACACCACCCCGTCAGTGGCAAAGGGCAGAGGAGAGCGGTACCAGTGATCGCGCCATTTTTGCGCGGCAGTAAAGTCGGGGGCAGGATGACTGTACGGTTCAATCGTGGCGAAACCCAGCGTCGCCAATGTGGCGACTCGCTCGGGCAATTGCGCTGGGCCTTGTGGCCAGTCCCAGACGAACAGTCCGATACCGGAGGCTTGCCCGGCATCCAGGGTTTTGCGTCCCATCAGTCCCGCGACGGTGGAGCGAGCGTTAACGCCGCCGGATCGAGCTTGCACGTGCTCGTTCAAGCGCCAGTAGAGTTCGCCCTGCACCAGTATATCCAGCGGTTGTGTCAGGCGTTGAGGAATGGCGCCGATCTTCTGCGCTGATGGCGTCCAGTCTTGCCCACGAACCCCGTCACCGCGACTGATGACCTGTTGCAAAATGCCCGCGCGATAAATCAGCGTCACTGCGACGCCGTCGACTTTGGGTTGTATCCAGACATCCTCGCGATCACGTAGCCAGGCCTCCACGGCCTCCACTTTATGGATTTTATCCAGGCCGGTGTGGGCGATGGGGTGGGCGTTTGAGCCTGAAACTGTGCGCAAAGGATCGGGTGGCGAGGGCACGTTGAAACACGCTCGCCACTCGTTCAGTTGCGCAAGGGATTGGTCGTAGAGTTCGTCGGCAACCAGTGAGCGACCTTCGCGGTGATAGGCGTCGTCCCATTTGTCGATCTGTGTTTGCAGGGCGGCGATTTCGTTTTGCGCGGTGGGGACAGGCCAGTCAGGGCAAGCGGCGTAAGCGATCAGGTGGGTGAAGCTCAGCAGAAGAATTGAAAAAAGGCGCAGCGTGGCAAGCATGTTGAGCGTCCTTGCTCAGGGGAATGCTTGAAGATTAGTCAGGATTCAGAGCAGCAACGGGTGGGTGTTTTGCATCGTGTTTCAGTTATGAAGATCAAAAGATCGCAGCCTTCGGCAGCTCCTACAGGAGGCGTGCGTTTCACTTGTAGGAGCTGCCGAAGGCTGCGATCTTTTGATCTTTTCGAGGCATGAAAAAGCCCCGCACGGCGCGAACCGTGCAGGGCTTTTTTGTACCGCCGGGGAAGGCTTACAGGCCAGCAGCAGAACGCAGGGCGTCGGCGCGGTCGGTTTTTTCCCAAGTGAAGGTGGTGAAGGTGTCTTCGCCAACAGTCTTGGTCTCTGGCGTGCGACCGAAGTGGCCGTACGCTGCAGTTTCCTGGTACATCGGGTGCAGCAGATCGAGCATGGTGGTGATTGCGTATGGACGCAGGTCGAACACTTCACGGACCAGTTTGACGATCTTGTCATCGCTGATCTTGCCGGTGCCGAAGGTGTTCAGCGAGATCGAAGTTGGCTGAGCCACACCGATCGCGTAGGAAACCTGGATCTCGCAACGCTCGGCCAGGCCGGCAGCGACGATGTTCTTGGCAACGTAACGGCCAGCGTAGGCAGCCGAACGGTCAACTTTCGATGGATCTTTACCGGAGAACGCGCCGCCGCCGTGACGGGCCATGCCGCCGTAGCTGTCGACGATGATCTTGCGACCGGTCAGACCGCAGTCACCTACCGGGCCGCCAATGATGAACTGGCCGGTCGGGTTGATGTGGAACTGGGTGTCTTTGCTCAGCAGTTCGGCAGGCAGCACGTGCTTGACGATCAGCTCCATCACGCCTTCGCGCAGGTCTTTGTACGACACTTCAGGGTTGTGCTGGGTCGACAGAACAACCGCGTCAATACCGACAACCTTGCCGCCTTCGTAACGGCAAGTCACTTGCGACTTGGCGTCCGGACGCAGCCAAGGCAGCAGACCGGATTTACGGGCTTCGGCCTGGCGCTGCACCAACTGGTGCGAGAAGGTGATCGGCGCTGGCATCAAAACGTCGGTTTCGTTGCTGGCGTAGCCGAACATCAGGCCCTGGTCGCCGGCGCCCTGATCTTCAGGCTTGGCACGGTCAACACCCTGGTTGATGTCCGGGGACTGCTTGCCGATGATGTTCATCACGCCGCAGGTCGCGCCGTCGAAGCCGACGTCGGAGCTGTTATAGCCGATGTCGAGAATCACGTTACGCACGATCTCTTCCAGATCGACCCAGGCGCTGGTGGTCACTTCACCGGCAACGATGGCCACGCCAGTCTTGACCAGAGTTTCCACGGCAACGCGTGCGTGTTTGTCCTGGGTAATGATGGCGTCCAGCACCGCATCGGAAATCTGGTCGGCGATTTTGTCCGGATGCCCTTCGGACACGGACTCGGAGGTGAAGAGGGAGTATTCGCTCATCTCGATGTTTTCCTGAATTTACCGATGGTGAGTGTCGCCAGCCGGTCGCTGAAAGTGGCGGACCTGGATCTGGAAACCATTACGTAAGCCTACATAGAGGCTTTCCCCGGGAACGAGTCCCGCAGCGGTGGCCCAACGGGCCAAATCGTCCTGTTCAAACCCCAACCAGAGATCACCGCAGGCCTCCCTGGCCCAACTCTGGTTGTGGCTACATAACTCTGTCACGAGCAGACTACCGCCCGGTTGCAGCAGGTCGGCCATGTGCTTGAGCGCATCGGCCGGCGCGGCGAAATGGTGCAACACCATGTTCAACACCACGCAATCGGCCTGAAGGCTTGTGCCGTTCAATGCATCGGCCAATTGCAGGCTGACGTTAGCCAGCTGTTCACGTTCACATACCTGACGCGCCAGTTCGAGCATCGCCGGGCTGTTGTCCAGCGCGGTGACGGTGTCGAAGCGTCGCGCCAGTTCCGGCAAAAAAGCACCATCGCCGGGGCCGACTTCAATGGCCGTGGCTGCACCATCGAAGTTCAGTTTGTCGAGCAGGGCCAGCACGCTGTCACGGTACTGCGGCAGGCCTGCGATCAAGTCTTGCTGGGCACGGAATTTCTCCGCGACCCGGGCGAAAAAGTCCTGGCTGGCGGCGGCCCGTTGAGCGTGGACCTGTTCGATGCGTGCTTGCACATCGTTCGGCAGTACCAGGTTGTCGACTTCTTCTAACAATGCTGCGTGCAACTTGCCGCCCAACAGTTCGGTGTGGGGCAGGGCGCGGCGATAGAAAATCGCGTTGCCTTCACGGCGGGTCGCTACCAGATCGGCCTGCGCCAACACTTTAAGGTGATGACTCATACCTGACTGACCGATGCCGAAAATCTGCGCCAGCTCCAATACACCAAACGAATCGTTGGCCAGGGCGCGCAATACATTCAGCCGCAGCGGATCGCCGCCGGCCTTGCACAGGGCCGCCAGCTCGTCGCAATCGTCATGGCGAATGGAAGGCACGCGTAAGTTCATAGGGCTGGCAGTCTAGAGAGGGGGGGAATCCATCGCAAGGGCAATATCAAAAAGTTTTGATATTGCTCGATAAATGGCACTTCTCACGAGACGGTTAACTCTAGAAACAAGTAGCGGAAAGGTTTCACCAACCGAAACCGCCGCTAACCATGGGAAAAACGCCCCCGGATGACTATCTGTCATTGCCCCGAGGCGCTCCGGTGAGGGAAAATGCCCTCCTTTTTTCCGTTTCAATCTATTCACACCCAGGAGATCAGCGATGCCTAGCCGTCGTGAGCGTGCCAACGCCATTCGTGCCCTCAGCATGGATGCCGTGCAAAAAGCCAACAGCGGCCATCCCGGTGCCCCAATGGGTATGGCAGATATTGCCGAAGTGCTTTGGCGCGACTACCTCAAGCACAACCCGAGCAATCCATCGTTCGCTGACCGTGACCGCTTCGTGCTGTCCAACGGCCACGGCTCGATGTTGATCTACTCGCTGCTGCACCTGACCGGTTACGACCTGTCGATCGACGACCTCAAGCAGTTCCGTCAACTGCACAGCCGTACCCCGGGTCACCCGGAATTCGGTTACACCCCGGGCGTTGAAACCACCACCGGCCCGCTGGGTCAGGGTCTGGCCAACGCTGTGGGCTTCGCCCTGGCGGAAAAAGTCCTGGGCGCGCAGTTCAACCGTCCTGGCCACGACATCGTCGATCACCACACCTATGTGTTCCTGGGTGATGGCTGCATGATGGAAGGCATTTCCCACGAAGTCGCTTCCCTGGCCGGTACTTTGGGTCTGGGCAAGCTGATCGCGTTCTACGATGACAACGGCATCTCCATCGACGGCGAAGTCGAAGGCTGGTTCACCGATGACACCCCGAAGCGTTTCGAAGCCTACAACTGGCAAGTGATTCGCAACGTCGACGGCCACGATCCGGAAGAGATCAAGACCGCCATCGAGACCGCGCGCAAGAGCGCACAACCGACGCTGATCTGCTGCAAGACCACCATCGGTTTCGGCTCGCCGAACAAGCAGGGCAAAGAAGACTGCCACGGCGCTCCACTGGGTGACGCGGAAATCGCGCTGACCCGTCAGGCGCTGAACTGGAACCACGGCCCGTTCGAAATCCCGGCCGACATCTATGCCGAATGGGATGCCAAGGAAAAAGGTCGCGCGGCCGAAGCCGAGTGGGACCAGCGTTTCGCTGCCTACTCCGCTGCGTTCCCGACCGAAGCCAACGAACTGGTGCGTCGCCTGAGCGGTGAGTTGCCGGCTGACTTCTCCGAAAAAGCTTCGGCTTACATCGCTGAAGTCGCGGCCAAAGGCGAAACCATCGCCAGCCGTAAAGCCAGCCAGAACACCCTGAACGCGTTCGGCCCGCTGCTGCCGGAACTGCTCGGCGGCTCCGCTGACCTGGCCGGTTCCAACCTGACCCTGTGGAAAGGTTGCAAAGGCGTCAGCGCTGAAGATGCCAGCGGCAACTACATGTACTACGGCGTGCGCGAATTCGGCATGACCGCGATCATGAACGGCGTGACCCTGCACGGCGGCCTGGTACCTTACGGCGCGACCTTCCTGATGTTCATGGAATACGCCCGCAACGCCGTGCGCATGTCCGCGTTGATGAAGAAGCAAGTGATCCACGTCTACACCCACGACTCCATCGGTCTGGGCGAAGACGGCCCGACGCACCAGCCGATCGAGCAATTGACCAGCCTGCGTACCACACCGAATCTCGACACCTGGCGTCCAGCCGATGCCGTTGAATCGGCTGTGGCCTGGAAAAACGCTCTGGAGCGCAAGGACGGCCCATCGGCGCTGATCTTCTCGCGTCAGAACCTGCAACACCAGGAACGCGATGCCGGCCAGATTGCCGACATCAGCCGTGGCGGTTACGTGCTGAAGGACTGCGCAGGCGAACCTGAGCTGATCCTGATATCGACCGGTTCGGAAGTGGGCCTGGCGGTTCAGGCGTACGACAAACTGACCGAGCAGGGTCGTAAAGTGCGTGTGGTTTCCATGCCTTGCACCAGCGTGTTCGATGCTCAGGATGCTGGCTACAAGCAGGACGTGCTGCCGTTGCAGGTTGGCGCGCGTATCGCGATCGAAGCGGCTCACGCCGACTTCTGGTTCAAGTACGTGGGTCTGGAAGGTCGCGTGATCGGCATGACCACCTACGGCGAATCGGCTCCGGCTTCGGCACTGTTCGAAGAGTTCGGCTTCACCCTGGAAAACATCCTCGGTCAGGCTGAAGAGCTGCTGGAAGACTGATCCAGAAAAGATGTCGTCTGAGCTGACGCCTTCGCGAGCAGGCTCGCTCCCACAGGGAAATGCATTCCAATGTGGGAGCGAGCCTGCTCGCGAAAGTGTTGGTTCAGGCAACATCGCACTGCCTGATTCACCACGGTAATCGAGAACCCCATGCCTCAACCGCGTCCCTTCAAAGTTGCACTCAACGGCTACGGCCGGATTGGTCGTTGCGTCTTGCGTGCGTTGTTTGAGCGAGGCGAGAAAGCCGGGTTTGAAATTGTCGCGATCAACGATCTGGCGGACATGGCCAGCATCGAATACCTGACACGCTTCGACTCCACCCACGGCCGCTTCCCGGGCGAGGTGCGAGTAGAAGGCGATTGTCTGCATATTAATGGTGACTGCGTGAAGGTTCTGCGCAGTGCCACCCCCGAAGGCATCGATTGGGCGTCGCTGGGCGTCGATCTGGTGCTTGAGTGTTCCGGTGCCTACAACACCCGTGAAGACGGCCAGCGCTTTCTCGACGCTGGTGCGCCACGCGTGCTGTTCTCGCAGCCGATGGCCAGCGAGGCGGATGTCGACGCCACCATCGTTTACGGCGTCAATCAGGATTGCCTGACTGGCGACGAGCTGCTGGTGTCCAATGCCTCCTGCACCACCAACTGCGGTGTGCCGCTGTTGCGTCTGCTCGACAAGGCCATTGGCCTCGATTACGTGTCGATCACCACCATTCACTCGGCAATGAACGATCAGCCAGTGATCGACGCCTATCACCACGAAGACCTGCGCCGCACGCGTTCGGCGTTCCAGTCGGTGATCCCGGTGTCCACCGGTCTGGCGCGTGGTATCGAGCGCCTGCTGCCGGAACTTGCCGGGCGAATTCAGGCCAAAGCCGTACGCGTGCCGACGGTCAACGTGTCCTGCCTCGACATCACGATGCAGACCGCCACCGCGACCGATGCCAATGAGGTCAACCGGATCCTGCGCGAGGCCGCCACCAGTGGCCCGCTCAAAGGCCTGCTCGCCTATACCGAGTTGCCGCACGCCAGTTGTGATTTCAACCATGACCCACACTCGGCCATCGTCGATGCCAGTCAGACCCGTGTTTCCGGCCCCAAGCTGGTGAACATCCTGGCCTGGTTCGACAACGAATGGGGTTTTGCCAACCGAATGCTGGACGTTGCAGAACACTATCTGCAAACAGCAACTTCAAAAAAACCGTAGGAAGTGCGACCCATGACCGTGTTGAAGATGTCCGACCTCGATCTGCAAGGTAAGCGCGTATTGATCCGCGAAGACCTCAACGTCCCAGTCAAGGACGGTGTTGTCACCAGCGATGCGCGTATCCTGGCTTCGCTGCCGACCATCAAGCTGGCCCTGGAAAAAGGCGCGGCCGTGATGGTCTGCTCGCACCTTGGCCGTCCGACCGAAGGCGAGTTCTCCGCCGAGAACAGCCTCAAGCCTGTCGCTGACTACCTGAGCAAAGCGCTGGGCCGTGAAGTGCCGCTGGTGGCTGATTACCTCGGTGGCGTTGACGTCAAGGCCGGCGACATCGTGCTGTTCGAAAACGTGCGCTTCAACAAAGGCGAGAAAAAGAACGCTGACGAACTGGCCCAGCAATATGCCGCCCTGTGCGACGTGTTCGTGATGGACGCGTTCGGCACCGCTCACCGCGCCGAGGGTTCGACTCACGGCGTGGCCAAGTTCGCCAAAGTTGCTGCGGCTGGCCCGCTGCTGGCCGCTGAACTGGACGCACTGGGCAAAGCCCTCGGCGCACCGGCTCAGCCAATGGCGGCCATCGTTGCCGGCTCCAAGGTGTCGACCAAACTCGACGTGCTGAACAGCCTGAGCCAGATCTGCGATCAACTGATCGTCGGCGGCGGCATCGCTAACACCTTCCTCGCTGCGGCCGGTCACCCGGTTGGCAAGTCGCTGTACGAACCGGACCTGCTCGACACCGCACGCGCCATCGCTGCCAAAGTCAGCGTGCCGCTGCCGGTTGACGTCGTGGTTGCCAAGGAATTCGCTGAAACCGCCGAAGCTACCGTCAAGCTGATCGCTGACGTCGCGGCTGACGACATGATTCTGGACATCGGCCCGCAAACCGCAGCCAACTTCGCCGAACTGCTGAAATCGTCGAAAACCATCCTGTGGAACGGCCCGGTCGGCGTGTTCGAATTCGACCAGTTCGGTAACGGCACCAAAGTGCTGGCCCAGGCCATCGCGGAAAGCTCGGCGTTCTCCATCGCTGGCGGTGGCGACACCCTGGCCGCTATCGATAAATATGGCGTGGCTGAGCAAATCTCCTACATTTCCACCGGTGGTGGCGCGTTCCTCGAATTCGTCGAGGGCAAAGTGCTGCCAGCCGTTGAAGTCCTGGAAAGCCGGGCCAAGGCCTGAGGCCGCCCGTTTGGCCAGGCAAAGGAGTGTTCACATGGTCAAGTCGTTAGCGCTGTTGTTGCTGACCGGTACGCTGGCGGCCTGCGGGAGTAACCCGAAGGCCGAGGCCACGCCGGCGCCGAGCGAGTCGCAGAAGGGCTGTTATCAGGCCGACTGGCAGGCCGAAACCAACCCGGTGCTGAACAAGCGCTCGGGCCCGGACGGCCTGGAGAAATACGAGACGCAAACCCCGGCCAAGGAACATGGTTGTCCTTGACGGGTCTGACTCTTTAACTCAAGGCTGGCGGCGTGTGCCGTCAGTCGAGGAACACGGATGAAAGGCTTGATCGCCATTGCGGCGTTGGCATTGTTGGGCGGTTGCGCGCAGTTGAACCTGTTTCAGTCGTCCGCCCCGGCGGATAGCTGGACGACCTGGACCTGCGACAGCCAGGCCAAAGTGCTCTGGCGTTACGCCGACGCCGGCCAGAAGGAAGTCGACGTTCGCCTCGGCGGCGGTGATCAGGTCTATCGCCTGAAAGAAGAGCCGGGCGCCTCGGGCACGCTGTACAGCGACGGCATGCTGGCGTTTCACGTCAAAGGTGAGGAAGGCCTGGTGTACTGGGTCGCCACCAATGACCTGATCGGCCGCGGCTGCAAGGCTGAATAATTGCAACACCGCAGGCCCATTGTAGGAGTGAGCCTGCTCGCGATAGCGGTATGACAGTCGCTGCAATATTGACTGCAAGATGGCTATCGCGAGCAGGCTCACTCCTACAGGGGTTCTGCGCAGTTCTGAAGAATTGGCTTTATCGAATCACCAGACCGGGCCTCAACCCCCGATCTGCAATCACTTGAATAGCCGCCGCCGCTCCGGCAGGCTGGCACGATTAACGACCCTCAACCGGGAGAGACACACACAATGGCACTTATCAGCATGCGCCAGATGTTGGACCACGCAGCCGAATTCGGCTACGGCGTTCCAGCCTTCAACGTCAACAACCTTGAGCAGATGCGCGCCATCATGGAAGCCGCTGACAAGACTGACTCCCCGGTGATCGTCCAGGCTTCGGCCGGCGCTCGCAAATACGCCGGCGCGCCTTTCCTGCGTCACCTGATCCTGGCCGCGATCGAAGAATTCCCGCACATCCCGGTGTGCATGCACCAGGACCACGGCACCAGCCCTGATGTCTGCCAGCGCTCGATCCAACTGGGCTTCAGCTCGGTGATGATGGACGGCTCGCTGGGCGAAGACGGCAAGACCCCGACCGACTACGACTACAACGTCCGCGTTACCCAGCAAACCGTGGCCATGGCGCACGCCTGCGGCGTTTCGGTAGAAGGCGAGCTGGGCTGCCTGGGTTCGCTGGAAACCGGCATGGCCGGTGAAGAAGACGGCATCGGCGCCGAAGGCGTTCTGGATCACAGCCAAATGCTGACCGACCCGGAAGAAGCCGCTGACTTCGTCAAACGCACCCAGGTCGATGCCTTGGCCATCGCCATCGGCACCAGCCACGGCGCCTACAAGTTCACCAAGCCACCTACCGGTGACGTGCTGGCAATCGACCGCATCAAGGAAATCCACAAGCGCATCCCGAACACCCACTTGGTGATGCACGGTTCGTCCTCGGTGCCACAAGAGTGGCTGGCGATCATTAACCAGTACGGCGGCGACATCAAAGAAACTTACGGCGTACCGGTTGAAGAAATCGTCGAAGGCATCAAGCACGGCGTGCGCAAGGTCAACATCGACACCGACCTGCGTCTGGCATCCACCGGCGCCATGCGTCGCCTGATGGCCACCAACCCGAGCGAGTTCGACCCACGTAAATTCTTCGGCGCGACTGTTACTGCAATGCGTGACGTGTGTATCGCTCGTTATGAAGCGTTCGGTACTGCCGGTAATGCATCGAAGATCAAACCGATCTCGCTGGAAGCGATGTACCAGCGTTATCTGAAGGGTGAGTTGAACGCCAAGGTTAACTAAACCTGAGTGTTGGACCGCTGATTCAAGAAACCCGCCGAGAGGCGGGGTTTTTGTGGGCGGGTTGTAGGCAAAGTGCGTGTCCTACCGATATTGGCGTTCGGGGGGATTATTCCGACCGGTCGCGTCGGGTGTCCGGCGGGAGGGGGGTAGATAGGCACTGGGGATCGCTGAATTCAGCGATCGGACGTCGCAGTCCGTACAGCTCACTTGGTGCATAATCGCCACCCCAAACCGCAACGCCTCGGTGTTTGTGTTTGGTCGATGGTGGCTGTGCGCGGAATACCCTCGGGTATGCCGGATTTCCAAGTGATCCGGTCTGCGACCCCGCGTACAGCTGCCTCCCTCCGTCGCGTCGCAGCGATCAGTGGCAGCTTAATGCATCACTTGGAGTTTCACGATGATCAAACCAACACCCAATCCGCCTGAAGGCGATTGCACATCCCCGTACGAGTCCCTCGATTCAAGAAAGCTCCACGACGCCGCCGAGCGTGCGCTCGATCACTACCTTGAACCGAACGTCACTGCCCTGAAGTTCCACAAGCCCAGCACGATGTTTCAGGTTGCTCCTGACATGGATAACGAAAGCCTGTTGGCCCACGCCTGCGAATCACTGGCTTCGGCGAGCATCATGACCAGCGATATTGCGGCGTATGTCGATATCCCGCAGCGGCGTACGATTCTGGCGATTCAGCAGATCATCATGCTGGCTGAGCTGGCGGTAAATCGGGTGCTGGATAATGTGGAAGTGACGCAGTCTGTAATACCCAGCTGACCCCCTGTAGGAGTGAGCCTGCTCGCGATTGCGGTGGATCAGTCAGCACTGATGCTGGATGTTGGTCCGTCATCGCGAGCAGGCTCACTCCTACAGTTGGATCGGATGTGAACCTTAGGAAATTAGGTGACTTTGAGGCCGTCATCGTTGGCAAGCCAACTCCCACAGGGGGGGCTCGGCGAAGTTATTTATCGTGATCGATGTCGAGTTTGGAGAAGGTGACCTGGCCACCTTCGCTGGTGTACCCCGTATTGTCCTGCACATAAACCCCGGCCTTGAAGTACAACGGCTTGTTACGCCACGTCGCGCTGATCTGTGAATCCCACTGATAACCCGCCGCACTGACACCCAACGCACCGCCAGGACTCAGGTGAATAAGGTAGTTGAATTCGCGATCCAGTTTGATCCCGGTCGCCAGGGTGATGACGCGGCTTTCGTCATCATCCGGGTGCATGCGGACTTTGATCACCAGGTTGCCGGTCTCGGTTTTGGTCTTGTATTGATATTCGAGTTTGACCATCGGTTTCTGGCTTTCATAAGCGTGAATCTGGCCGATGACGATTTTGCCGGAACTGGGCACTTTGTTGACTGTAACCGTCGCGCGCAGCAGGTTATCGGCATCCGGGTAATACCAGTTGCGCAGCGTGCCGTTGCTATAGGTCTCCCGCAGTTCGGTGCGCGGGTAGATGGCGTTTTCGGTTTTTGACCCGGTAACCGGTGACCAGAAGAACAAGGTGCCTGTGTCGGAATGGAAGTACTGATCCTTGAAGCCGTTCACCAGTTTGGAGGTTTCGACGGTGTATGGCGGGCTGCCAACGGGAACGCTGAGGTTCCAGGTTGCGAGATCGATCATGTCGGTTCTTCCACTCAAGTTTCACTGCACGTACGTGCCAGAAGCTCTAGCTCGCACGTTTTGGGGCGGCCTTTATAAGCGTTGAGGGATTTTTTGTTAACGCCCGTTTGGCAGATGATTGACGTCAACATCCTGTCGAAATGCCATCTTTCCCGGTTTCAGGGGGCTGCAGAGATGACCGTTAGTCGGCTAAACCAGACTTTGGTTAAATGATGGCCTGATGACAGCTATTGCTTTCGCCGATCCCGGACTAGAGTGAACGCTCAGTATGTGTACGGTTTTGACCGGAACCGGCCTGAAGTCCCGACAAGAGAAGCAGCATGGAATGCGCGCAATCCCAGCCAGGTGAAGGCAACTCTGTCCTTTTGATCGTTGATGATTACCCTGAAAATCTGATCAGCATGCGCGCGTTGCTGCAGCGTCAGGATTGGCAGGTCATCACCGCTGCCTCCGGTTTCGAGGCGCTCAGCCTGTTGCTGGAGCACGACGTCGACCTGGTGCTGCTGGATGTGCAGATGCCCGGCATGGACGGCTTCGAAGTCGCGCGATTGATGCGCGGCAGCCAGCGCACACGTCTGACCCCTATCATTTTCCTCACCGCCAACGAGCAGTCCCAGGATGCCGTGATCAAGGGCTATGCCAGTGGGGCGGTGGATTACCTGTTCAAACCGTTTGATCCGCAGATTCTCAAACCGAAAGTGCAGGCATTGCTGGAGCACCAGCGTAACCGCCGGGCCTTGCAGCGTTTGAGTCATGATCTGGAAGTCGCTCGAGCCTTCAATGCCTCGGTATTGGATAACGCCGCCGAGGGGATTCTGGTGGTCGGTGAGGACGGCCTGATCCGCTTTGCCAATCCGGCAATTTCGCGTCTGCTCAATGCGCCGGTAAAGGAGCTGGAGGGTAAGGAGTTTCTCGATTACCTGCAGAAACCGCATGTTCCGTTGTGGGCCGATTCCGATTTTTACGCCAGCTACAAACGTGGCGAAACGTTAAGACTGCACGACGCATTATTGCGCACCGCGCCCGGCCAGCAGGTGCCAGTGGCCTTGTCCTGCGCGGCGCTACCCACAGAACAACATGCGATGGTGGTCACGGTTCTCGACATGTCGGTAGTGCGTCACCTGCACCAACAGCTTGAGTTTCAAGCCGTGACCGATCCACTGACCGGTTTGCTCAACCGCCGCGGCTTCTACCAGACCGTGGAAAACCTGCTGCTGCGCGGTGAACGCAGTGACAGCAGTTGGGTGCTGTTGTATCTGGATCTCGACGGCTTCAAACGGGTTAACGATTCCCTTGGTCATGATGCCGGCGACCGTGTGTTGCGTTGGGTTTCCGAGCAATTGAAGGCGTGTCTGCGGCCGTTCGACATACTCGCGCGCATGGGCGGTGATGAGTTCACCGCGTTGCTGGATCTGGAGTTCCCGGAGCAGGCAGCGAAGATCGCCGAGAAACTCATCGAACGCGTGTCGATCTGTCAGCAAATCGAAGGGCTGGATATCGCCCTGGGCGCGAGCATCGGCATTGCCACGTATCCGGATTGCGGTTCGAACCTCGACGGTTTGCTGCGTGCGTCGGACATTGCCATGTACGAAGCCAAGCGCGCCGGGCGTCAGCAATATCGCTTCTACGATCATGAAATGAATGGTCGCGCCCGTTCGCGCCTGATGCTCGAAGAAAGCGTGCGCACGGCCATCGAAAACCGCGATTTCAACTTGGTGTATCAGCCACAGGTGGCGATCGACACGGGGCAGATACGCGGGTTTGAAGCGTTGTTGCGCTGGCAGCATCCGAGTGTCGGCGATGTTCCACCGGGCCTGTTCCTGCCGTTGCTGGAAGAAGCGCGGTTGATCAGTCGGCTCGGTAGCTGGATCTATCATCGCGGCGCCGGCCAGCGCAAAGCCTGGGAAACCTTGTTTGCCGAGGACCTGGTGCTCGGCGTGAGCTTGAGCAACACCCAGTTCAGCCTGCCGAATCTGGTCAGCGAGTTGCGCCAGGTCATGGAACGACACGCGCTGCAGCCTCGTCAGCTGGAGGTCGAAGTCACCGAAGAAGCGCTGATGCAAAATCCCGATGAAACGCGCAAACAGTTGCGTCTGCTGCGTAATCTCGGGGTGCGCGTGGCGCTGGATGACTTCGGTTCCGGGCCGTGTTCGCTGGCACATCTGCGCGATCTGGAGCTCGATACGCTGAAAATTGATCGCCATCTCATTGCGCGATTGCCGGACTCGAAACGCGACGCCTCACTGGTCAGCACGGTCATCAGTCTGTGCAAGGAATACGGTTTGCTGGTGATTGCCGAAGGGGTGGAAACCATCGAGCAATACCAATGGCTGCAAGCCCACGGCTGCGAGTACGTGCAGGGCTTCCTCGTGGCGCGGCCATTGGTCGCCGAGGATGCAGCCAGCTTCGCCGAACCGTTTGACTGGAGCGCGCTGCCCGGTTGAATTCGCTACACTGGCGCACCTTTTTTGAACCGTGTCGCCAGTCCATGACAGTGTTGAAGTACCTCCAGGCCTATCCCGCGCAATTGCAGGACCAGGTGCGCCAACTGATCGCTGAAGGGCGCCTGGGCGATTACCTGACTCAGCGTTATCCGGGGCGGCACGATGTGCAGAGCGACAAGGCGCTGTACAGCTACGCGCTGGACCTGAAGCAGGAATACCTGCGTAACGCGCCGGCCATCGACAAGGTGCTGTTCGACAACCGCCTCGACCTGACCCATCGCGCTTTGGGCCTGCACACTACGGTGTCGCGAGTGCAGGGCGGCAAGCTCAAGGCCAAGAAAGAGATTCGTATCGCTTCGTTGTTCAAGGAGGCTGCGCCGGACTTTCTGAAAATGATCGTCGTGCATGAACTGGCGCACTTCAAAGAGTCGGATCACAACAAGGCGTTTTATAAATTGTGCGAGCACATGCTGCCGGGGTATCACCAGATCGAGTTCGATCTGCGGGTGTACCTGACGTGGCGGGATATGCAGGCTTAACCGTACGCAACCAGGAAGGTGGGGATGGACGTCAGCAAGACCAAAAGCAGTTTCTACCGCCGCTTGTATGTGGCGTACCTGATCGACAGCGGTCTGGCGCCGAGTGTGCCGACGCTGACTGACGTCACCGGCATGCCCCGGCGCACGGCGCAGGACACGATTGCCGCGTTGGCCGATCTGGACATCGTCTGTGAATTCGAGCAGGAAGAGGGCGCACGTAATCATGCCGGGCGCTATCGGATTCGCGAGTGGGGGGCGATTGATCGCGGGTGGATCGAGCGTAATTTGCGGCAAATCAAGGCAGTGCTTGAGTATCCGTAAGAACCCCTCACCCTAACCCTCCCGAAACGTCGGACCGCCCATAGGGAGAGGGGACTGATTGGGGGATATTGGAGAGATACGCCGACGTGAGCGAATTGCTGTGAATCCATAATCGACGCGGTTTTTCCGGTCGATGTCTGCCGCAAGACGATAAGGTCAGTCCCCTCTCCCTATGGGCGGTCCGACGTTTCGGGAGGGCTAGGGTGAGGGCTTTTCAGGCGCGACGCATGCCGATGTGCGGAATGTCATCCTCCAGATACTCCTCACCCGCCACAACAAACCCGTACCTTCCGTAATACCCCTGCAAATGCGCCTGCGCCGACAGATAGATCGGCACCTGTGGCCAATGCTTCTCCGCCTGTTTCAACGCCTGCTCCATCATTTCGTGCCCCAGCCCTTTGCCGCGACCCGCAGGTGCAGTCAGCACCCGGCCGATCACCACGTCGCCACCCTGGGATTGCGGATCCAGCAGGCGCAGGTAGGCCATCAACTGATCATCTTCCCAACCCATCAGGTGATAGGTATCGCCTTCCAGATCCTGACCGTCGAGGTCCGGATAGGCGCATTTCTGTTCGACGACGAACACGTCCGAGCGCAGTTTCAACAGCGCGTACAGCTGCTCCTTGCCCAGATCACTGTGATGTTTGCAGACCCATTCGATTGTCATGTGCCGATTCCTTGAACGTGTCGCCCGATACTAAGCGTCTACGGCAAAGATGTCTTTATGGCGTAAGAGTCTGTGACAAAGGTCAAAATGCCATCATTCCTTTCTCGCACGGATGACTTCTTTGTGTAATCTGCTGGTGAGCGCAGTGCCTTGGCTTCCTTGAGCTAATGTTAGTGCCTGGGTTTCGCCGGTAAGGGGCCTTGGGGTTTTGACTGAAAACACGCTGGGCAGCCCGCCCGCTAAGGATTTTCAAGCATGCCGCGATTGCATCGAGCCTTTGCTTTGATCGGATTGCTCTTGCTGGCTCAGACCGCCGCAGCGGATAAGCTGCGGCTGGTGTTTGATATCTGGCCACCCTTTACCGACGACACCCTGGTCAACGGCGGACTGGCCACCGACATTGTCAGCACCGCGCTGGCCCGGGCCGGTTATGCCAGCGCTTATGAGCAGGTGCCTTGGGCGCGGGCGCTGCTTGGCGTTGGCGAGGGTCGCTACGATGTGTTGGTCAACGCTTGGTACAACGATGAACGGACCAAGCTCGGCCAGTTTTCCGGGGAATACCTGCTCAACCGCATCCGCTTTCTCAAGCGCAAAGACACTCCGCTCGATTACTCCAGCTTGCAACAACTGCACACCTATCCGATTGCTGTGGTGCGCGGTTATGCCTATTCGGCGCCATTCGATGCCGATACCGCGCTGCAGAAAGTCCCTGTGCATAACTTTGCTATGGCTGTGCGCATGCTCGCGGCGGATCGGGTCAAGTTGACGCTGGAGGATGAGTACGTTGCGAAGTATTACCTGGCGCGGGAATCCGCTAAGGTGCGCAATTCAGTGGAGTTTTTGTCCAAGCCGTTGAGTGAGAACAGCCTGCATATATTGGTCAGTCTGAAGAATCCTCAGCATGAGCAGATTGTTGCGGGGTTTGATAAGGCGATTGCGGCGATGAAGGCGGATGGGAGTTATGACAAGTTGCTTCGCCAGCATGGGATGTGAGGGGTGATCCAGAATCTTCTGTGTGGCAGATGTCGCTATCGCGAGCAGGCTCACTCCTACAATTTGGAATGCGTTCCCCTGTAGGAGTGAGCCTGCTCGCGATGACGCCCTGTCAACCGCCGCTGATTTCTGAGGTGTCCTTGATCAGATGCGCCGCCAACGTGCGCAATGGCCCCAACTGCCGGCAGATCAACGCCAATTGCGTCTGCACCAACCGCTGCCCTTCATCAATCTCATCGGGCATCTGCTCCAGCTCATTGGCCAGCGCTTCTTCTTCATCACTCTGAATCGCCACCGGCTCTTTGCTCGCCAGTCCCTGAGCGATTTCATCAATGCTCGTTGCCAGTTTCACCCCGGCGCCGTCAATCAACTGCTCCCGCACCTCAGCCGGCAATTGGGTCTCGCGATGCGCACCCAGCCCTGACAGATAACTCAACAGCGTGTGCGACAACACCAGAAAGCGGAATCCAACATCCGCTTCCTTACGGAAATGCCCCGGCTCCATCAGCATGTTTGCCAGTGTCGTCGACAGCGCCGCATCAGCGTTGTGCGCATTGCGCCGGGCCAAGCGATAGGCGAGGTCGTCGCTCTTGCCGGCGGCGTATTGCTGCATGATCTGGCGCAGGTAGATGCTGTTGCAGGTCAGGGTGTTGGCCAGCACTTTGTTCAGGCGCCGGCCCTGCCAGTCCGGCAGGAACAGGAACACTGTCAGCCCGGCAATCAGGCTGCCGAGCAAAGTATCGAACAACCGTGGCAGGAACAGTCCGTAACCGTCGCCGACCTGGTTGAAGCAGAACAGCACCATGATGGTGATCGCCGCCGTCGCCAAGGTGTAACGGGTGGTGCGGTTGGTAAAGAACACCACGCCGGCGGCGATGGCGAAACACGACTGCACCAACGGGCTCGGGAACAGATCGAACAGCGCCCACGCCACGGTCAGGCCGATGGCAGTACCGAAAATCCGCTGACCGAGTTTGCGTCGTGTCGCGCCGTAGTTTGGCTGGCAGACGAACAGGGTGGTGAGGATGATCCAGTAACCCTGCGATGGGTGAATCAAGTGCACCATGCCGTAGCCGATACTCAGCGCCAGCGGCAGACGTAAGGCGTGACGGAACAGCAGTGAGGTCGGCGTCAGTTGCGTGCGCAGACGAATCCAGACGTCCTTGAGGTTGCGCGGTGAGCGGTCGAGCAGGCTGCTGTCGGTCGCATCGGCCAAGGCGTCGGGGTTGCTGGCGTCGCTGAGCAAACGGTCGAGGGTGCCGAGGTTGGCCGCCAGTGCACGCAGCGAACGCAGCAGCCCGCGCCAGGCCGGGTTGCTCTGGATGCGCAGATGTTCGAGGGAGGCATCGAGGTCGCTCAGGGCTTCGGCGAAACTCGCGTCGTAAATGAACGGCTGGCGCATCTGGATCGACTCGGCCAGCGCCCGGCAGGCCTTGCCTTGCTGGCGCAACAGGCGCTGGCAGCGGAACAGCACGTCACTGTGAAAGAACGCGTCGGCCAGCGCGTTGTACGGATAGTGCGAAGAACTGGCGCGTTCGTGGATGTCCTGAGCGAGGAAGTACAGCTTCAGGTAACGGCTGACTTTCGAGCCGGGGCGGCCGTTGCCAACACGGTGCAGAATGATTTCCTTGGCACTGTTCAGCGCCGCCACCACGCGACCGTTTTGCTGAGCCAGTTCCAGGCGCCGGGCTTCGACGTCCATCTGCCGGATCGGCTCGAACAGCGAGGATTTCAGCTTCAGGTAAAAGCCCAGCTCACGGAATAATCGCGCCAGACTTTGCTGCACCGGCTGATTGGAAAACAGCGCCTGCCACAGCACCGAGAGCAAGCCGTACCACGCCGCACCGGCGACCAGCAGCATCGGTTCGTGCCAGAAATCGGTGACCGCGCCGCCGCGCTGATCAACGCCGATCATCGTGTACACCGACAGAATCAACGTCGCCGAAGCAATCGCGCCATAACGCTCGCCGAGAGCGCCGAGCATGGTCAGGCCGAAACTGGCCAGCGCCAGGGCAATGGCAAACACGATGGGGTAGGGGAAGAGCAATTCCACCGACAGTGCAGCGATGCTGAAGCACACCAGCGTCACGGCGAGGGCGTTGAGGCGGCCCTGCCAACTGTCGTCGGTTTCGGCCAGGGCGCTGGCGATAATCCCCAGGAACAACGGGATCAGCAGGCCCATTTCATCCTGATACCAACACAGCGCCATGCTGCCGGTCAGGGCGATGAACACCCGCACGCTGTAGCTGAATTTATCCAGCGCCCACAGGCGCCGCAAAGACTGACGAAACGAGGTCGAGGACATGAAGTGCGAAGGCCTTCCGAGGCGATGCCGCTAAATTGAGCCAGTAATGACGCCGACGCAATGGCGCCGATCACATCTGACAGCAAAAAGTGTTCCTTTGAGATCTTGTGTAGAACTAAATCTTGAATTGGGCACGGAACCCTGTGGGAGCTGGCTTGCCAGCGATGGCTGCATGACAGTCAACAATGATGTTGGATCTGCCGGCCTCATCGCTGGCAAGCCAGCTCCCACAGGTTTTTGTATTTAGCTTTGAATTAAGCGTATTGCGCGGCCGCGTAGCCGGAGGCCCAGGCCCACTGGAAGTTGAAGCCGCCCAGGTGGCCAGTGACGTCGAGGACTTCGCCAATGAAATACAGGCCCGGGCTTTTCAGCGATTCCATGGTCTTGGAGGACACTTCGCGGGTATCAACGCCACCGAGTGTTACCTCGGCTGTGCGATAACCTTCAGTCCCCGCCGGCACGACTTTCCAGCTGCCGAGCTTGTCGGCAATCTCCGCCAATTCGGCATGGGTGTACTGCTTCATCGGCTTGGACACAAACCAGTTGTCCGCCAGCAGATTGGCCATCTTCTTGGTGAAGATCTCACCCAGCAGGGTTTTCAATTCGCTGTTCGGGCGTTCGGCCACTTGCTGTTGCAACCAGCTCGCCGCGTCGTGATCCGGCAGCAGGTTGATTTCCACCGTGTCACCGGATTCCCAGAACGACGAGATCTGCAAGATCGCCGGGCCGCTAAGGCCGCGGTGAGTGAACAGGATGTTCTCGCGAAAGCTCTGATCGTTGCAGCTGACCAGACAATCCACCGACGTCCCGGACAGCTCGGTGCAGAGTTCTTTGAGCTGATCGGTGATGGTGAACGGCACCAGACCGGCGCGGGTCGGCAGCAATTCATGGCCGAACTGCTTGGCGACTTGATAACCAAAACCGGTCGCTCCGAGCGTCGGGATCGACAGGCCACCGGTGGCAATCACCAGCGACTGGCACTGGATCTGGCCGAGGGTGGTGTCGAGCAGGTAACCGTTCTCGACTTTCTCGATGGTCTGGATCGAGGTATCCAGGTGCAGCTCGACGCCGGCCTGATCGCACTCGGTCAGGAGCATTTCAAGAATGTCGCTGGATTTGTTATCGCAGAACAACTGGCCGAGTTTCTTCTCGTGGTACGGCACGGCGTGCTTGCCGACCATGCCGATGAAATCCCACTGGGTGTAACGCGCCAGTGCGGATTTGCAGAAATGCGGGTTCTGCGAGAGGAAATTGCTCGGCTCGGTGTACATGTTGGTGAAATTGCAGCGGCCACCGCCCGACATCAGGATTTTCTTGCCGGCCTTGTTCGCGTGGTCGAGCAGCAATACCTGACGCCCACGCCCGGCGGCGGTCAGTGCACACATCAACCCAGCGGCGCCAGCGCCAATGATCACGACTTCGGTAGAGCGCAAAACGGTGTCCTCATGGTGGGTCGCTACAAAACAAACTGTGGGAGCGAGCCTGCTCGCGAAAGCGGTGTGTCATTCAACATTGATGTCGACTGACAGTTTGCCTTCGCGAGCAGGCTCGCTCCCACAAGGGATCTTCGTTAAATGGAAGATCGTTTACAGAATGCGGACGCGCAGCGAACGGCCCTTGATCTTGCCGTCGTTCAAGCGCTGCAAGGCCTGCATGGCCACGGTGCGGTCAACGGCCACATAAGCCTGGAAGTCGAAGATCGCGATCTTGCCCACCTGCGCACCCGGAATGCCGGCATCGCCAGTCAGTGCACCGAGAATGTCGCCCGGACGCACCTTGTCTTTACGGCCGGCACCGATGCACAGGGTGGTCATCGGCGGCTGCAGCGGCGCGAGGCCCTGGGACTTGAGGTTATCGACCTGATCCCAGTTCAGCGGCGACTTCTGCAGTTGCTCGATGGCTTGCGCACGATGCGCTTCGCCCGGAGCAACCAGGCTGATCGCGATGCCTTTCTCGCCAGCACGACCGGTACGGCCGACGCGGTGAATGTGGATTTCCGAATCGCGGGCCAGTTCGACGTTGATCACCATGTCCAGCGCATCGATGTCCAGACCACGGGCAGCCACGTCGGTGGCAACCAGTACCGAGGTACTGCGGTTGGCGAACATCGCCAGCACCTGGTCGCGATCACGCTGTTCCAGATCGCCGTGCAGGCCGACTGCGGAAATGCCCTTGGCGGTCAGGTGATCAACGGTTTCCTGCACTTGCTGCTTGGTGAAGCAGAACGCCACGCAGGAGGCCGGACGGAAGTGGTGCAGGACTTTCGTCACCACGCCCATGCGATCTTCCGGGGAAATCTCGTAGAAACGCTGCTCGATCTGCGTGTCATCGTGGAACGCTTCGGCTTTCACTGTTTGCGGATCACGCATGAACTTCGACGCCAGTTGCTTGATGCCAACCGGGTAAGTCGCGGAGAACAGCAGGGTCTGACGACGCTCGGGGGTCTTGATGATGATGTCTTCGATGGCGTCGTAGAAACCCATGTCGAGCATGCGGTCGGCTTCGTCGAGGATCAGCGTGTTCAGGCCATCAAGGACCAGCGAACCCTTGCGCAAGTGCTGCTGGATGCGGCCCGGGGTGCCGACGATGATGTGCGCGCCATGTTCCAGCGAAGCGATCTGCGGGCCGAAGGACACGCCGCCGCACAGGGTCAGGACCTTGATGTTGTCTTCGGCACGGGCCAGACGTCGGATTTCCTTGGCGACCTGGTCGGCCAGCTCACGCGTCGGGCAGATCACCAGTGCCTGGCAACCGAAGTAGCGCGGGTTGATCGGGTTGAGCAGGCCGATGCCGAAGGCGGCGGTCTTGCCGCTGCCGGTCTTGGCCTGGGCGATCAGGTCCATCCCCTTGAGGATCACCGGCAAGCTCTGCGCCTGGATCGGCGTCATCTGGGCATAACCGAGGGATTCGAGGTTAGCCAGCATGGCGGCGGACAGCGGCAGAGTATTAAAAGCGGTGGCGATGGTGGTCACGGGACTGGCCTGCAAAACAAAATGTCGCGCAGTGTAGCAGCCCCGTGCCACTTTCTTCGAAAGTTCTGGACGAACAGTGGTTAATGTTCGATGTGTTCTTGCGGGCGTTTGGCGCGGCGGCCGTCTTCTTTCGATAGCTGCGAGAAGATCGTCGCGGCGAGCATCGCCATGATGCCGACGGTGACAAAAGTCAGCTGGAACGCGCCGAGCACGGTTTCCACGCCATCGTTACCGACCTCTGCTGTAAACCCGCCGAGCAACGCACCGGCGCACGCCACGCCCAGACTCAACGACAACTGCGCCACCACCGAGAGCAAACTGTTGCCACTGCTGGCGCTCGCGTCATCGAGGTCGATCAGGGTCACGGTGTTCATCGCCGTGAACTGCAGCGAGTTGATCGCGCCCAGCACTGCCAGCAGGCACAGCAGCAGCCAGTACGGCGTCTGCTCACTGACCAGACCCATGCTCGCCAGCATGATCCCCAGTGCCAAGGTGTTGCCGGTGAGGACGATGCGATAGCCCAGACGCTCGATCAGCGGCCGTGCCACCCACTTGGCGATCATCGCCGCCGCCGCCAGCGGCAGCATGCTCATCCCCGCTTGCGACGGGGAATAACCCAGCGCTACCTGCAGCAGCAACGGCACCAGAAACGGCAGTGCACCGCTGCCCAAGCGCGCGAACAAGTTGCCCAGAATGCCAACGGCAAACGTGCGGGTCTTGAACAGCGAGGGCGCGAACAGCGGGTTCTCAATGTGCCCGGCGCGCAACCAGTACGCCGCCAGACAGGCCATGCCGCCGAACAGCAGCAACATCACGCGCAGGTGCGGCAAGTGCAATTCGCCGAGGCCTTCCATGGCGATGGTGATCAGGATCATCGCCGCGCCGAACAACAGGAAACCCAAACTATCGAAGCGCGTACGCTCAGTGCCGCGCAGGTCGGGAATGAATTTCCACACCGCGTAGCAACCGATGACGCCGACCGGCAGGTTGATCAGGAAGATCCAGTGCCACGTCAGGTATTCGACCATCCAGCCGCCCATGGTCGGGCCGATCAGCGGGCCGAGCAGACCGGGGATGGTGATGAAGCCCATGATCCGCACCAGCTCGGAGCGCGGATAAGCACGCAGCACCACCAGTCGCCCGACCGGCAGCATTAGCGCACCACCCAGGCCCTGAATGACACGAGCGCCGATCAGCATGCTCAGGCTGCTCGACAGCGCGCAGAGCAGTGAACCGAAACTGAACAGCAGAATCGCGCCGAAGAAGATTTTCTTGGTGCCGAAGCGGTCGGCGATCCAGCCCGAGGCGGGAATCAGCAAGGCCACGGTGAGCATGTAGGCGATGATCACGCCCTGCATGCGCAGCGGGTCTTCGGCGAGATCGCGAGCCATGGCTGGCAGCGCGGTGTTGAGGATGGTCCCGTCGAGGGACTGCATGAAGAAAGCGATAGCGACGACCCACGGCAACCAGCGGGCGGTGATGGCGTCGAGAGGCGGGCGGGTGGGCATGGAACCTCTTGTTGTGGAGTCAGTGAAGGCCTCATCGCGAGCAGGCTCACTCCTACATTTATTCTGTGTCGATCACAAATCCTATGTAGGAGTGAGCCTGCTCGCGATGCTTTTAAAGCGTCAGCGTGAGTCGGCTGACCAGTGCCCCCGGCAGCAACGCCGACGAGGTATTGCGCTGGCTATACGTACTCGCCGACAGCAGCAACTCGCGCTCGGCGGTCAACGCTTCCAGCTGCGAACCGAGCAGGCTGTAAGCGCTGTCGTCAAAGCGCATGGTGCTGACCGGTGCCTGGATCTCGCCGTTCTCGACCCAGAAGGTCGCGAAGCGGGTCATGCCGGTCATGCGCGCCGCCGGTTGGTCCGAGAAGTTCAGGTACCACAGGTTGCTGATGTACAACCCGGTGCCCAACTGCTTGAGGATCTCCGCTTGGGACAGATCACCGGCCGCCATGTTCAACGCACTCGGCGATTCACCGCCGCTGGCGCCGTTGGCGGTCAAACCATATTCGGCGGCACTGCGCGAGCCGACCAGTTGATCGCCAGCCTTGCCTTCGACGATCAAACGCAAATCACTGCGCGGATAACCTTCGCCGGAAAACGCCGGGCTCAGCGATTCGCTGACTTTCTCGTCCAGCGACAGCAGCGGACTGAACGCCTGATCGCCGACATACAGCTTCTGCAACGGGCTGCTCTTGCTGGCGATCGACTGCGCCGAGAAACCGCCCCAGCTCAACATGCCCATGATTTCTTCCAGCGCCGCCGGTGCCAGGTACGCGCGGTATTGCCCCGGTGCCAACGTACGCAGCGGGCGGCCGAGAAACTCCAGTTGCTCACGTGCCTGAGCAAAGCGCTTGGCAAAACCCTCGCTGCTCCAGTCATGCCCGGCGTAGCTGGCCTTAACCGCTTCACCGTTGTCGTGGAACAGGCTGAAATCGAAGTTGAAGCTGTTGGCCTGATGCCAGCCAAACGCCCCCGAAGAGCTGGCGAAACCACGGCTGATCGGGCCCGCAGCATAAAAGCCGACCAGATCCAGACCTTCAGCGGCGGCGCAGATTTCATCGACAACCTGCTCAGTGTCCGGCAGCGGATGCTCCTGCACGTTCTGGCTTTGCCAGCCGTTGTGGTTGAGTAGCAGATACGGATCCTGTGGCAGCAGCGGCAGGGTTTCGCGCAGTTGCTGCAGGCCTTCGGCGAGGCGTTGCAGATCGCCTTCCTGATCCCCGGACAGGGTGACCTGCAGGTCGGCGTGACGCCCGTCGTTGATCAGCTTCAGCACGATGTTGGCCTGCTGCACTTGCCCGGCCTGGCGTACCTTGGCGTGGTTGAAACGCACGAACGCCGAAGACTCGGCGGCATAGCTGAGGGTGAACTGTTCCGGCTCGCGCACGCTGTCGCGCAGCCAATTGACCATGACCTTGAAGGCGTCGGACTGACTCTTCGAAATGCTCATCAGGCGTCTCCCCCAAACACATCAACGTTGCTGAATACGCAGGCCGGCGAAGCGTGGCCGACGCGGATCACCTGGTTCGGTTCGCCCTTGCCGCAGTTCGGCGTGCCCAGCACCTTGACGGTGTTGGCGTCGCCGACGGCGCGCAGGCTTTTCCAGAAGTGCGCGGAAATCGCCCGGTAGTTCGGGTTTTTTACCACGCCTTTCAGTTCGCCGTTTTCGATCAACTGGCCCCATTCACAGCCGAACTGGAATTTGTTGCGCGCATCGTCGATCGACCACGAACGGTTGGTGCTCATCAGGATGCCGTGCTCGATGCCTTCGATCAGTTTGTTCAGCGGCTGATCGCCCGGTTCGATATTGAGGTTGGCCATGCGGTCGATCGGCGCGCGGTTCCAGCCGCAGGCGCGGCTGTTGGCGACGCCTTCCATCCCGGCACGATATTGCGACAGCGCACCGCCCAGCGGACGCAGCAACAGGCCATCGCGGATCAGGAATTGTTTGCTCGCTTTGCTGCCGTCGTCATCGTGGCCATAGCTGGCGAGTTCTTCGGGGATGCCCGGGTCGAACGTCACGTTGAGCAGTTTGGAGCCGTATTGCAGGCTGCCGAAGTCGCTCGCTTTGACGAAACTGGTGCCGGCGTAATTGCGCTCGTCGCCGAGGATGCGGTCGAGTTCCAACGGATGGCCGATGGATTCGTGGATCTGCAGCATCATCTGATCCGGCATCAACAGCAGGTCGCGCGGGCCTTGCGGGGTGTTCGGTGCGAGCAGCAGTTGCAACGCTTGATCAGCAACTTGCGGGCCGGCGCCGATCAGGCCACAACGGCTGATCACGTCAGCGCCGCCCTGTTGGCCGAAGTTCTCGCGGCCGAGGCTACGGGTCTGGCTGTCGTTGCCGTCGTAGGCGGTGACGTCGAGGCTTGGGTAAACGAAGCGCTGGGCCTGGCGCAATTCGGCCCCCGCGCTGCTCAGGTAGATCTGTTCGACCTGGGTAATGCCAATGCTCACTTGCCAATTCACCAGGCGCTCATCCTTTGGCACCGAGGCGGATTCCGCGCCGAGCAGCTCGAAGCATTCGCTCAGGGACGGAAAGGGTTGTTCGAGATTGGGCGAAAGGTAATCAGCGCGATCGCTGGACACCGGCTGATCGCGCAGGTCGAGCAAGGCGTGCGGCTTCAGGCGGCGGGCCTGAATCTCAGCGCGTTCGAGGGCGGCTTGCAGACCTTGTTGCGACAGGTCGTTGGTGGCCGCGTAGGCCTCAACGCCGTTGACGCGAACGGTGAGCATCGCCCCTTCGTCACGGCTCAGGCTCGGCGGTTCGGCGACGTTCTTGCGCACCGACAGGTACTGCCCGGACTCGCGTACATACCGCAGGGAAAAGAACTCAGCGCCCGTGCGCAAGGCAGCGAAGCGCTGCTTGAGCTGGGGGTGGAAATCGAACATTCGGGAACCTCCTTGTCAGGGGGAAGCGGTAGAGCTACGGCGAGGAAGGGGGTGAAACGGTTGCGCGAGGTCTAGAGTAGGCCTGCGTGGGGGTAGGATCAAGTGAAGAGGGGGTGTAGGGGGATTTACTGTGCAGCGAGGGAATTTGTGCTGAATGCTAGGGCCTCATCGCGAGCAGGCTCACTCCTACAGATCCTTGTAGGAGTGAGCCTGCTCGCGATCAGCCTTGATACGGTGTAACTGAATTACTGAGCAGCAGGCGTGATATCACGCATCGGCTTGCCCTTCACCGGCGCATCGCCCGCAACGTAGTACGGCGCGGTGCTGCGCGGCAGCGGCTGACGACCACGGATCTTGTCGGCGATTTTCTCGGCGATCATGATCGTCGGCGCGTTCAGGTTACCGGTGGTGATGATCGGCATGATCGAGGCATCGACCACACGCAGGCTCTGCATGCCGTGCACGCGACCTTCGCCATCGACCACAGCCATTTCGTCGGTGCCCATCTTGCACGAGCAGGACGGGTGGAACGCGGTTTCGGCGTGCTCACGGATGAACTTGTCCAGCTGCTCATCGGTTTGCACTTCGATGCCCGGGCTGATTTCGCGGCCACGGAAAGCGTCCAGCGCAGGCTGCTGCATGATTTCACGGGTCAGGCGGATGCCGTCGCGGAATTCTTGCCAGTCCTGCTCGGTGGCCATGTAGTTGAACAGGATGCTCGGGTGCTGGCGCGGGTCTTTCGACTTGGCCTGGATGCGACCACGGCTTGGCGAGCGCATGGAACCCATGTGCGCCTGGAAACCGTGCTCTTTCACACCGTTGCTGCCGTTGTAGTTAATCGCCACCGGCAGGAAGTGGTACTGAATGTTCGGCCATTCGAATTCCGGACGCGAACGGATGAAACCGCCGGCTTCGAACTGGTTGCTGGCGCCGATACCGGTGCCGTTGAACAGCCACTCGGCACCGATGGCTGGCTGGTTGTACCAGAGCAGCGACGGGTACAGCGACACCGGTTGGGTGCACGCGTATTGCAGGTACAGCTCAAGGTGATCCTGCAGGTTTTCACCGACGCCCGGCAGATCGTGAACCACCGGGATGTCGAGGGACTTCAGCAGTTCGGCAGGGCCGACACCGGAGCGCTGCAGAATCTGCGGCGAAGCGATGGCGCCGGAGCACAGCAGGACTTCTTTGCGCGCTTTGGCTTCAACGCGCTCTTCAGCGTCGCCGACCAGGTAACGCACGCCAACGGCACGCTTGCCTTCGAACAGAATCTTGTCGGTCAGGGCGTGGGTGACGATGGTCAGGGTCGAACGCTTCTTGGCGACGTCGAGGTAGCCACGGGCGGTGGATGCACGACGGCCGTTCGGCGTCACGGTGCGGTCCATCGGGCCGAAGCCTTCCTGTTGATAACCGTTCAAGTCTTCGGTGCGCGGGTAACCGGCCTGCACGCCAGCTTCAACCATGGCGTGGAACAGCGGGTTGTTGCCAGCCTTCGGCGTGGTCACGCTGACCGGGCCTTCGCCACCGTGGTAATCGTTCGGGCCGATGTCGCGGGTTTCGGCTTTGCGGAAGTACGGCAGGCAGTCGAGGTACGACCAGTTTTCCAGGCCTGGCAGTTTCGCCCAGCCGTCGTAGTCCATCGCGTTACCACGGATGTAGCACATGCCGTTGATCAGCGAGGAACCGCCGAGGCCTTTGCCGCGACCGCATTCCATCCGGCGACCGTCCATGTGTGGCTCGGCGTCGGTTTCGTAAGCCCAGTTGTAGCGACGACCTTGCAGCGGGAACGCCAGAGCGGCCGGCATTTGCGTGCGGAAGTCGAGACGGTAATCCGGGCCGCCTGCTTCGAGCAGCAGAACGGTGACGCCGGCGTCTTCAGTCAGACGGGTCGCCAGGGTGTTACCGGCCGAGCCGGCACCGATGATGATGTAATCGAATTCTTGGGACATTGAATGCACCCTCTTTGATAGTGGTCAGGTCGGACCTTGGCGAGTGCTGTGCACTCGAATCGCTGGCAAGCCAGCTCCCACAGGGATTGGGGGCTGCCACAAATTGGATGGACGACTCCAAACCTGTGGGAGCGGGCTTGCCCGCGAAGAGGCCTTCGCGGGCAACGAAAATCTCGGGTCTTAGAACACCGAGACGTAATCGCCCAGCTCGACCTGTACCGATTTGATGCGGGTGAAGTTGTTCAGCGAGCTGATGCCGTTTTCACGGCCAACACCCGACTGCTTGTAACCGCCGACCGGCATTTTTGCGTCGGACTCGCCCCAGGCGTTGATCCAGCAGATACCGGCTTCCAGTTGATGAATCACGCGGGGCGCGCGGTTCAGGTCTTTGGTGACGATACCGGCGGCCAGGCCGAAGTCGGTGTCGTTGGCGCGGCGGATCACTTCTTCTTCGGTTTCGTAGGAGAGGATCGCCATCACTGGGCCAAAGATTTCTTCACGGACGATGGTCATGTCGTCGGTGCAGTCGGTGAACACGGTTGGCGCGACGAACGCGCCTTTGGCGAATTCGCCGTCGGTCAGACGATCGCCGCCGCACAGTACGCGAGCGCCTTGCTCTTTACCCTTGGCGATGTAGCCGAGCACGCTTTCCATGTGCGCGAAGCTGACCAGCGGGCCGAAGTTGGTGTTTTCGTCTTCCGGGTTGCCAACGCGGATGCGTGCAACGCGCTCAACGATCTTGGCTTCGAAAGCGGCTTTCAAGTGCGCCGGAACGAACACGCGAGTGCCGTTGGTGCAGACCTGACCGGAGCTGTAGAAGTTGGCCATCATTGCGGTGTCGGCAGCGCGATCGAGGTCGGCGTCGTCGCAGATGATCAGCGGGGACTTGCCGCCCAGTTCCATGGTCACGTCTTTCAGCGACGAAGCCGAAGCGCTGGCCATTACCTTCTTGCCAGTGTCGGTGCCGCCGGTGAAGGAGATTTTTTCGATGCGCGGGTGCTCGGTCAGCCAGGTGCCGACTTCACGGCCGCTGCCGGTCAGCACGTTGAACACACCGTTCGGAACGCCGGCTTCGGTGTAGATCTCGGCCAGTTTCAGGGTGGTCAGCGAAGTGACTTCGCTTGGCTTGAAGATCATCGCGTTACCGGCAGCCAGCGCTGGAGCGGATTTCCACAGGGCGATCTGGATCGGGTAGTGCCACGCGCCGATACCGGCGACAACACCCAGCGGCTCGCGACGGGTATAGACGAAAGAAGTGTCGCGCAGTGGAATCTGCTCGCCTTCGATGGCCGGCACCAGGCCTGCGTAGTATTCCAGCACGTCAGCACCGGTAACGATGTCGACGTATTTGGTTTCGGAGAAGGATTTACCGGTGTCCAGGGTTTCCAGGGCGGCCAGCTCATCGTTGCGCTCGCGCAGGATGTCGACGGCGCGACGCAGGATGCGCGAACGCTCCATGGCGGTCATCGCGGCCCAGATTTTCTGGCCCTTTTCAGCGCTGACCACGGCGCGCTCGACGTCTTCCTTGGTCGCACGTTGCACCAGTGCGAGGACTTCACCGTTAGCCGGGTTGATGGCTTCGAAGGTGGCATCGCTGCCGGCGTCAGAGTACGCGCCATCGATGTAAAGTTTTTGCAGTTCGAAACGGGCCATAGTGTCCTCGCAAGTGCATTGGTGGTTGGCGTTGACCACCGCGATAAGGCTGCGGTGGCAGTGAGGGGCCGAGCGTTTTCTGTGTGCTCTAGCTCACCTTCTTGGCCAATTGGAAATCCATGTATTCGTAAGCGATCTGTTGCGCCTGCGCCGTGTCGAAAGCGTCTCCCGACAAAGCGCCGCGCAACCACAAACCGTCAATCAACGCGGCCAGGCCACGCGCTGCGGTGCGCGCATCTTCGAGCGGCAACACGCGGCGGAACTCGCAGCACAGGTTGGAATACAGACGGTGATCGTTGATCCGCTGCAACCTGTGCAAAGACGGCTGGTGCATGCTGGTGGCCCAGAAGGCCAGCCAGGTTTTCATTGCCGGGCCATTGACCTGGCTGGCGTCGAAGTTGCCTTCGATGATCACCTGCAGATGCGCCCGTGGGCTGTCATCTGCCAGCGCCTGACGGCGCGCGGTGACGCTCTCGCTGAGGGCTGTCATCAGATACCGCATCGTGGCGGCAATCAGGCCGTTCTTGTCCTGAAAGTAATGACTGATGATGCCATTCGAGACACCGGCCAAACGGGCGATCAGCGCAATGCTGGCGTCCCCCATTCCGACCTGATCGACCGCCTGCAAAGTGGCTTCGATCAGTTGTTGGCGGCGGATGGGTTGCATACCGACCTTGGGCATCTTGCACATCTCCTTAGGCCTTCCGAGCGGCGAATCACGCCTATCGGATTGAGGGCCAGTCTATTTTGTTTTGATTGAACGTTCAATCAACAAAGAATAAGATCTGCGACAAATCGTCGCTGCCTACAGATTTTTCCTACGTGTAAGTGGCGATAAAATCGACATCCGAAAATGCTCGAAACCTGCGTGGGGCATGGCGCGGTTCGCGATTCGATGGACGTGTTGAAAGGGCAAGACGCTCAGGGCCAGGTTTCGGATGAACGTCCGTCCACCTTCGGCCACGAAAGCGATTCGCAGCGCCATTTCGGCAGGTTCGGGCTTTTTTCGGGGTGTCTTTATATCACCCGCCGGTCGGCTGCCAACTAACCGATTGGTCGGGTTCCGTGTTGCCTTGTGTTCTTCTCTCGCACTGCCTGGAGCATTTGTGCCATGAGTTCTGCCTCGCTTATAAAGACCCCGCCCGAGAAGGTGACGGTCAACGGTTGGGTGTTTTACACCTCTACCGCGCTGATTCTGTTGTTGACCGCCATTCTGATTATCGCCCCGCAAGAGGCCGGCAGACTGTTGGGTATCGCTCAGGCCTGGTTGTCGCGCAGCTTCGGCTGGTACTACATGGTGGTCATCGCCGCCTACCTGGTGTTTGTGGTGGGCCTGGCGTTTTCCTCGTACGGCAAACTCAAACTGGGCAGCAAGGACGACACCCCGGATTTCAGTTACGGCGCCTGGGCGGGGATGCTGTTCTCGTCGGGTATCGGTATTTCGCTGCTGTACTTCGGCGCGTCCGAGCCACTGGATCACTACTTCAATCCGCCGGAAGGCGCCTCGGCCAGCAACCTGGCCGCACGTCAGGCGGTGCAACTGACTTTCCTGCACTGGGGCCTGCACGGCTGGGCGATCTATGCGCTGGTCGGTCTGGCCGTGGCGTACTTTGCGTACCGTCATAATCAGCCGCTGGCCCTGCGTTCGGCGCTGTATCCGCTGGTCGGCGAGCGTTGGGTCAAAGGCGCGGCCGGTCATGCGGTGGACGGTTTCGGCATGTTCGTAACGCTGCTGGGTCTGGTGACGAACCTGGGGATCGGTTCGCTGCAAGTGTCGTCGGGCCTGGAAAACCTGTTCGGCATGGAACACAGCAACACCAACCTGTTGATCGTGATCATCGTGATGAGCACCGTGGCGACCATCGCTGCCGTGTCCGGCGTGGAAAACGGCATCCGTCGTCTGTCCAACCTGAACATCGTGCTGTTCAGCGGTCTGCTGATTTTCGTGCTGTTGTTCGGCCCGACCTTGCACCTGCTCAACGGCTTCGTGCAGAACATCGGCGACTACCTCAACGGCATCGTGCTGAAAACTTTCGACCTGTATGTGTACGAAGGTGACAACGCCAAGTCCGAGCGCTGGATGGGCCTGTGGACCCTGTTCTACTGGGCATGGTGGATTTCCTGGGCGCCATTCGTCGGCATGTTCATCGCGCGTATTTCCCGTGGTCGTACCGTGCGTGAACTGGTCGCCGGCGTGCTGCTGATTCCGCTGGGCTTCACCTTGGCCTGGCTGTCGATCTTCGGTAACTCGGCGCTGGACCTGGTGATGAACCATGGTGCGGTGGAACTCGGCAAGACGGCGCTGGAACAGCCGTCGATGGCGATCTATCAGTTGCTTGAACACTACCCGGCGTCGAAAGTCGTCATCGGTGTGTCGATCTTTGTCGGTTTCGTGCTGTTCCTGACCCCGGCCGACTCTGGCGCGGTGATGATGGCGAATCTGTCCTGCAAGGGCGGCAACGTCGATGAAGATGCGCCGCACTGGCTGCGGATCTTCTGGTCGGTGGTGATCACCCTGGTGACCATCGGTCTGCTGTTTGCCGGTAACTTCGAAGCCATGCAAACCATGGTGGTGCTGGCCGGTCTGCCGTTCTCGGTGGTGCTGGTGTTCTTCATGTTCGGCCTGCACAAGGCGATGCGCCAGGACGTGCAGATCGAACAGGAGCAAGCGCAACTGGCAGAGCGCGGGCGTCGTGGTTTCAGTGAGCGTCTGACGCAACTGGATCTGCAGCCGAGCCAATCGGTGGTGCAGCGTTTCATGGACAAGCAAGTCAGCCCGGCGCTGGAAGACGCCACCGCGCAGATGCGTGCGCAGGGTCTGACAGTGCAGACGCTGTTGGGTAAATCCAAGCGCTGCATGGGCGTGCGCGTCGAAATGGAAGAGGGTAACCCTTTCGTTTACGAAGTGAGCCTGGACGGCTATCTGGCGACCCCGACTGAATCGGCGCAGTCCGATGAAGCGCGCCAGCGTTATTACCGCGCCGAGGTGTATCTGCACAACGGCAGCCAGGATTACGACCTGATGGGCTTCACGCAGGATCAGATCACGCGGGATGTGCTCGATCAGTTTGAAAGCCATCGGCAGCTCCTTGGCCGAGTGTACAGCTAAAGTCAAAAGCCCCCCTCACCCCAGCCCTCTCCCTAAGGGAGAGGGGGAAAGGGAGCAGATCGAGGGCTTTTCAATGCCTGAATTCGACTCGATTTCTCAGGTCGATGTAGCTTGAAAGTACAACTCGGTCAGTCCCCTCTCCCTCTGGGAGAGGGTTAGGGTGAGGGGCTTTTCCCTGACCCAATAAAAAGGGATCGCTCACCGCGATCCCTTTTTTTATCCCGCCTTAACCGAGGTTCTTGCCCAGCAACGCGTGATACAACTCACTGTCGCCCAGAATCCCCACCACATGATTGTTATCGTGCAGCACCAGTTTGTTGCCGGTCTGATAACGAATCTGCAACGCGTCACGCATGCCGATGTTCGAATCCACCAACGTCGGTTTACGCTCCAGGCCTTCCACCGCTTGCCCCGGCGCCCAGTTCTGCAGATTCAGCACCGAGCCGTTCTGCCGCGCACCCTTGATGGTGTTGCCTTCAGCCAGGTCCAGCCACGAATCGCCGCCCGGATCCAGACACACCGAACCGTTGATGCGTTTGCACTTGTCCAGTGTGCGCATCAGGCTGCGCCCGCACAGTACGTTTAGCGGATTGGTGTGCGCCACGAAGGTGCGCACATAGTCGTCCGCCGGGTTGAGCACGATCTCTTCCGGCACGCTGTACTGGATGATCCGGCCGTCCTTCATGATCGCGATGCGGCTACCCAGTTTGAGCGCTTCGTCGAGGTCGTGACTCACGAACACGATGGTTTTGCTCAGCTTGCGTTGCAGTTCCAGCAGTTCATCCTGCAAGCCCTGACGGATCAGCGGGTCGAGTGCCGAGAACGGTTCGTCCATGAGCAAAATGTCGGCGTCCATCGCCAGCGCCCGTGCCAGACCGACACGCTGCTGCATGCCGCCAGAGAGTTCGTCAGGCTTCTTGTTGCGCCATTGGGTCAGGCCAACCAGTTCGAGTTTTTCATCGACCAGCTTGCGCCGTTCCTTTTCCGGACGACCCTGCATTTCCAGACCGAAACTGATGTTCTCGCGCACCGTCAGCCACGGCATCAGAGCGAACTTCTGGAACACCATGGCGATGCGTTTGGTGCGCATCATTTTCAGCTCGGCCGGGGTGCAGGAGGCGATGTCGATCTGCTTGCCTTCATGCTCGACGAACAGCTTGCCGCGGCTCACGGTGTTGAGGCCGTTGATGCAGCGCAGCAGGCTCGACTTGCCCGAACCGGACAGGCCCATCAGCACGCAGATTTCGCCTTTGTTGATGTCCAGCGTGGCTTTTTCCACGCCGACGATCTGCCCGGTTTTCTTCAGGATCTCGTTGCGGGTCATGCCCTGATCGAGCAGCTTGAGTGCCTCGCGTGGATCCTTGGAGAAGATTACGTCGACGTCTTCGAAGCGAATTATGCTCATGCGTCACCCCCTACTTTGGCGTCGGGTTGTTTGCAGATACGGTCGAGCATGATCGCCAGCAGTACGATCGCCAGGCCCGCTTCGAAGCCCAGGGCGATATCAGCAGTGTTCAGTGCGTTGACCACCGGTTTGCCGAGTCCGTCGGCGCCTACCAGTGCCGCGATCACCACCATCGACAACGACAGCATGATGCACTGGGTGATGCCGGCCGCGATGCTCGGCATGGCGTGAGGCAGTTCGATCCGTGAGAGCAATTGGCGACGCGAGCAGCCGAAGGCCTTGCCGGCGTCCATCAGTTCTTGCGGGACATCGCGGATGCCCAGGTAGGTCAGGCGGATCGGCGCAGCGATGGCGAACACCACCGTGGAGATCAGGCCCGGCACCACACCCAGCCCGAAGAGGGTCAGGGTAGGAATGAGGTAAACGAAGGTCGGTACGGTCTGCATCAGATCGAGTACCGGACGCATTAATGTGTAGAACATCGGTTTGTGCGCGGCGACGATGCCCAACGGCACGCCGATGACCACGCAGACCAGGGTCGCGAACAGCACCTGGGCGAGGGTTTCCATGGTTTCCTGCCAGTACCCCAGATTGAGGATCAGCAGAAAGGAAGCGATGACGAAAACGGTCAATCCCCATTTGCGCTGGATGAAATGCGCGAGCAGGGCGATGAGGCCGATCAAGACAAAAGGGTTGAACCAGGTGAGCGCAAACGTCACGCCGTGGATCATCGTTTCCAGGGTCACGGCGATTGCGTCGAAAGTGTTGGCGCCGTGTTGCGTCAACCATTCGACGAAGCCCGCGATGTACTGGCCTAAAGGTATTTTCTGATCAATCAGCATGGTAGTGAACGTCCGCATGCAAGGAAATAAACAGCCCGGACGGCGTTAACCGCCCGGCATAAGCGATTACTGACTAATTTTGGCTTTCACGGCCTCCAGGCCAGGTTTACCGTCAATGGTGGTCACGCCAGCGAGCCAGGTATCGAGCACTTGTGGATTCTTTTTCAGCCAGGCCTTGGCGGCCGCGTCAGGCTTCATCTTGTCGTCGAGGATGTTGCCCATCAGTTCACTCTCCATGTCGACGGTGAACTCCAGGTTCTTCAGCAACTGACCGACGTTGCTGCATTCCGCGGCGTAACCCTTGCGGGTGTTGGTCGCCACGGTCGCCGCACCGAAATCGGGGCCGAAGAAATCATCGCCACCGGTCAGATATTGAATCTTGAAGCGCTTGTTCATCGGGTGTGGCGCCCAGCCGAGGAAGACCACGGCGGTGTCGCGTTTTTGCGCGCGATCCACTTGCGAGAGCATGCCTGCTTCGGAGGATTCGACGACTTTGAAACCGGCGGTCTTCAGGCCGAAGGCGTCCTTGTCGATCATGCTCTGGATCAGCCGGTTGCCGTCGTTGCCAGGCTCGATGCCGTAGATCTTACCGTCGAGTTCCTTCTTGAATTTGGCGATGTCGGCGAAGTCATGCAGACCTTTGTCATACAGGGCTTGCGGCACGGCGAGGGTGTACTTGGCGCCCTTGAGGTTGGTGCGCACGGTTTCCACGGTGCCGGCGTCGCGGTAGGCCTTGATGTCGTTTTCCATGGTCGGCATCCAGTTGCCGAGGAACACGTCCATGTTCTTGCCGTCAGCCAGCGACTTATAGGTCACGGGCACGGAGATCATGGTGGTCTTGGTCTTGTAGCCGAGGGCGTTGAGCACGACGGAGGTGGTGGCGGTGGTCGCGGTAATGTCGGTCCAGCCGACATCGGAGAAGTTAACGGTACTGCACTGCGCCGGTTCTGCAGCTTGCGCCAGTAACGGCAGACTCAGCATGGCGGCCAACAACAACGACGGGGAACCTTTCATGGATGGACTCCTTGGTGTTTTTTTTGGCAGTGTTCCGACTGTGGACCACCGCACTTATAGGTTGCGGTTGGATGGCGTTCTGGAGACAGCTCTGTCACGGCGCCTTGCAATCGAGTCATAACGATCATGTACCAGTGAAAATCTGACGCCTACAGGGGGGGTCGTATCCAGTACAGGGATGGTCGTATCCAGTGTCAGTGACGTCGTTTACAGCTTTTTTTCGCCCCGATTGGCCATCTGAACCGCATGAAAACGGTGAAAACCGGGGTGAAAACGGCGCGGCGCTGGTGGACATGAGTGCGTCGGTGTCAGACGCCGTGCGTCCCGACAAAAGCCTGATGATGCGGGCATTCCGGCGGATCGCAGCTTGAGCGTAGCAGCTCCGCCAGCGGGCGCTTTTGCGCCCCGGACCGGTATCCTCAGGAGCTCTGCAGCAATGGCTATCAGCGTTTTCGACCTGTTCAAAATCGGCATTGGCCCTTCCAGTTCCCACACCGTCGGGCCGATGCGCGCGGCGGCGTTGTTCGTCGAGTCCTTAAGGGGCAAGCATCAACTGGAACAGGTGCGGCGAATCGAGGTGCAGCTGTACGGTTCGTTGTCGGCCACGGGGATCGGTCACGGCAGCGACAACGCGGTGATCATGGGCCTGATGGGCGAGTGGCCGGACGCAATCGACCCGGCGCAGATCGGCCCGCGCATCCAGGCCCTGCGTGAAACTCACACACTGTTATTGGATGGCCGCTTGGCGGTGCCGTTTGTCTGGGCACGGGACATGCGCCTGATCGATGAGAACCTGCCGTTCCACCCCAATGCCATGACCATTGTTGCCGAGGGCGATCACGGCGAGCTGCATCGCGACACCTACTATTCGGTTGGTGGCGGCTTCGTCGTTGATGAAGCGCAGGCGTCCAGTGGCGTGGACGGTCTGGGTCGCACTGAACTGCCTTACGACTTTTCCAGCGCGGTTGAATTGCTGGAACTGTGCAAGAGCAACAACCTGCGCGTTGCCGAACTGATGATGGCCAACGAAAAGGTCTGGCGCAGAGAAGAAGAGATCCGCGCCGGGCTGATGAAGTTGTGGCGGGGGGTGCAGGGTTGCGTCGAGCAGGGGCTCAAGCACGAAGGCATCTTGCCCGGTGGGTTGGATGTGCGGCGGCGTGCGGCGAAGTTGCATCGCAGTCTGCAGGAATTGGGCAAGCCCAATGTGATCGGCTCGACGCTCAGTGCGATGGAGTGGGTCAATCTGTTTGCGCTGGCTGTTAATGAAGAGAACGCGGCGGGTGGGCGCATGGTCACGGCGCCGACCAATGGCGCCGCGGGGATCATTCCGGCGGTGCTGCACTACTTTATGAAGTTCAGCGAAGCGGTGACTGACGCCAACGTGGTCGACTACTTCCTGGGTGCGGCGGCGGTGGGGATTCTGTGCAAGAAGAATGCTTCGATCTCCGGTGCCGAGGTTGGCTGTCAGGGCGAAGTGGGTTCGGCGTGCGCGATGGCAGCGGCGGGGCTGGCGGAGATTCTTGGCGCTACGCCGGAGCAGTTGTGCAACGCGGCGGAAATTGGCCTGGAGCATAACCTTGGGCTGACTTGCGATCCGGTCGGCGGTTTGGTGCAGGTGCCGTGTATCGAACGCAATGCGATTGCGGCGGTGAAGGCGATCAACGCGGCACAGATGGCATTGCGCGGCGATGGTCAGCACTTTATTTCGCTGGATCGGGTGATTCGCACCATGCGCGATACCGGTGCCGATATGCATGACAAATATAAAGAGACTTCGCGCGGTGGCCTGGCGGTCAGCGCTGTGGAGTGCTGAGACCGCATCGGCCCAATCGCGAGCAGGCTCACTCCTACAGGTGAACGCATTCCAAATGTAGGAGTGAGCCTGCTCGCGATAGCGTCAGACCAGTCAAAACTGCTCACCAAGTGAACACAGACAATAAACCACGCCACCTTTTAGCGCGTCGCAATCAGATAAGAGTCTTTCCCACCTGTTACACGCGCCCAGCCTCCCTACCGTCCGTCACCCGTGCTTGCGGTGACACTCCCCGCAAATCGCGCGCAGGCCAGTTCCCACAAGTGCTACCGATTTGCTCACGCACCTTGGGGCAGGGCTTCCTCAGTCGCTAATGGCACTTCGAAATACCTCTCGTCGGACCGCTCGTATAGACACGTCGCGACGTCGTTTTCAGGAGTTATTGAACAGCCATTCAATTTTAGGCATGGCAATTGCTCTGTCATAACAAAGCCCGTCTCCCACGCGAGAACGCTGGCAATAACAAGAGCCTCGCCTGAGGCCATCACCCGCTTTGTGTGAGGAGATACCGCGATGACGTCGTTCAACTCCGGGGCCCAACCCCAGAACCGTGCGCCTCAATCCATCGGCTTTCTGCTGCTGGACAATTTCACGCTGATTTCTCTGGCCTCCGCAGTAGAACCCCTGCGCATGGCCAACCAATTGTCCGGTCGCGAGCTGTATCGCTGGAGCACACTCACCGTCGATGGCGGTCAGGTGTGGGCCAGTGACGGTCTGCAAATCACCCCTGACGCTTCCATGCACAAAGCTCCGCCCCTGGACACCGTGATCGTCTGCGGCGGTATCGGCATTCAACGCACCGTTACCCGTGAACACGTCTCGTGGCTGCAAAGCCAGGCGCGTCAGTCCAAGCGCCTCGGCGCCGTGTGCACCGGCAGTTGGGCACTGGCTTGCGCCGGCCTGCTCGACGGTTTCGATTGCAGCGTGCACTGGGAATGTCTGGCGGCGATGCAGGAAGCTTTCCCGCGCGTGGCCATGAGCACCCGTTTGTTCACCCTCGACCGTAATCGTTTCACCAGCTCCGGCGGCACCGCGCCGCTGGACATGATGCTGCACCTGATCAGCCGCGATCACGGCCGTGAACTGTCTGCGGCGATCTCGGAAATGTTCGTCTACGAACGCATCCGCAACGAGCAGGATCACCAGCGCGTGCCGCTCAAGCACATGCTCGGCACCAACCAGCCAAAGCTGCAGGAAATCGTCGCGTTGATGGAAGCCAATCTGGAAGAGCCGATCGACCTCGACGAGCTGGCGGTGTATGTCGCCGTGTCGCGTCGACAGCTGGAGCGGCTGTTCCAGAAATACCTGCACTGCTCGCCGTCGCGTTACTACCTGAAGCTGCGCCTGATTCGCGCCCGGCAGTTGCTCAAGCAGACGCCGATGTCGATCATCGAAGTGGCGTCGGTGTGTGGTTTCGTCTCGACGCCGCACTTCTCCAAGTGCTACCGCGAATACTTCGGCATTCCGCCGCGTGACGAGCGCGTAGGCTCCAACACCACCCAGCAAGTGGCGATGCTGCCGCTGCCGCAGGCGATCGTGATGTCGCCGCTGTCGGGGCCGATGTCGGCGTTGAGTCAGGCGCGCAATGAATCGACGTTTGCCAGCGTAAGGCTATAAAGCAAAAGATCGCAGCCTTCGGCAGCTCCTACAGGGATATGCATTCCAATGTAGGAGCTGCCGAAGGCTGCGATCTTTTGATCTGCTGTCAGGCGCTATGGCTTTGCTGATAGTCCGCCAATGCCGGCAACAACTGCTTGTCGATCGCCTGCCGCACCGCCGGCTGGATACTGGCGCCGCTGGTGTACATGTCCTTGACCATCTTGCGCAGTTCAAACGCGCGCACATTATCCAGGCCGCGCACTGCACACTCGCACGCCTGATCGGCGGTCGTGCCACTGGGTACTTGAATACCCAACGCCTTGAGCTGGCCCAGCAAATCTTCCTGATCGATCAAATCGGCATACATCATGACGCGCATCCTTCTTCGGTAACGGAGGTCGTGGCTCGATTCTGGTAGCCATGCCGGGGTACGGCAAGGGCGATTTGTCGCAGTGGCTGCGACGGCTATGAACAGGTCGTTTTCGGCTAACTCGCCGCTCAAGGGAGTGGGCACACTGAACTCAGCTTGCAACACGAAGGTTTGGTCACCCTCGCACGGCAGCTCCTCAACAGTAGCTTGCGCCCCGATCCTGTCACGGCTGGTATTGGGGCTTTTTTTTGCCTGCTGCAAAGCGAAAGATCGCAGCCTTCGGCAGCTCCTACAGGGAACGTATTCCAATGTAGGAGCTGCCGAAGGCTGCGATCTTTTAACGGTCTAGCGTTGCAACACGAGGATCCGCGACAACAACTCATCCCGGTCGATATAGCAGCCCTGAAAATGCCGCGCCCCCGTGCCCGGGTCAAACGCATTGCGCGCATGCAGCGTGCGGCGATTATCGAAGCACCACAGCTCACCGGGAACGAGCCGCTGCATCAGCCGAAACCGTGGCTCACGGGTCATCGCAATGAAACGTCGATAAGCCTGATACAACCGTGGCATCTGCTCCACCGAGGTATCAAACGCCCCGCGAAGAAAGTTCGCCATGCGGATTTCAGCGACACGCCCCAACGTATCCAGAGCAATGATCGGCGCCAGGCAGCGATAGTCGCTGTGCCGATCCTTGTTGCGAAACTCCACGGGGATTTCACACAGGGCCTTGAATGACTCGGGATCTTCCTGGCGCAACGCATCGGCAATCGCAAACCCGTCGACAAAAATACTCTCGCCACCCTCGGCGTCATTCACCAGGCAATGCAGAAACTGCAGGCCCGGTTGCAGCTCGCGGGTGGGCAGATCGGTGTGCAACGGTAAATTGAAAGCGGTGTAGGCATTGCTGTCGGCATCGGCCTTGGACTGCACGTTGAACAGCACGCCGAAGTTGCTTTCACGAATGAAGGAAATACGTTGCGCGATGAGCTTGAGCGAACCGGGTTCGGTGGGTACGCCGCGCACTTGCGTCAGGCCGATGTCGCGCACGGCGAGCAACCATTGCAGCAGAGCGGCGTTGTCGTTCATCAGCGCCGCGTATTCGAACACCGGGAGTTGCAGATCGCTACGCCATAGAAAGGGCTTGGGTTTGGCGGCCAAGCGTTCGGCGCGGGATTCATCATCGTAGGCATGCGCGCGCAACCAGCCCGGATCGAAACGGCTGAGGTGACCGTCCTGCCAGTCGACGCGCAGGCAGCCATCGGTATCGATGTGCGCGGCCGCTGGTTTCAGGTCATCAGCCGCGTCGACGATCTCGAAAACCTGTTCGCGGGTGATGTTGTAGACACACTGCTGACATGGGCAGTTGTCCCGCAGCCAGACATGGTGAAACGGGCTGACGCGACCGTCAGCCCATTCGATGGCAACGCGATCCGCCAGGGTCTGCACGCCACCGAGCGCGCTGATCAACGGATAAGTACGGAAATCGGCAACAGCGGCAGCGGTGTTCATGGCGGCTCCTTGCGATGGATGGATTTACCTTGCAGGTGGCAGCGCGATGACGCGGCCGATGTAAGCGGGAGCGGGCAGGTCTTGTTGTTCGGCGACGATGCTTTGCAGGCGGCTCAAGGTGTCCGCGCTGAACAGTGCCGAACGCGGGCCGGCGAGGTCGACGTGCAGCAGCATCTGTTCGTTGCCGGCCAGTTCCTGTTCGTCACCGACCTTGTGCAGGCTGTGATAGAGGTGCAGGCGTTTGCTGTCGTGGCCGATGATTTGCGTGCGCACTTCAACCTCGGTATCGAGCTTCACTTCGTGCAGATAGTTGAGGTGCAGTTCGAGGGTGAACAGCGAGTGGCCGCTGGCTTCGCGGTTGTTGCTGTCCATGCCGAGGCGATCCATCAGGGCATCGGTGGCGTAGCTGAAAATCAGCAGGTAGAAGGCATCGCGCAGGTGGCCGTTGTAGTCGACCCAGTCGGGGATGATTTTGGTTTGGTAGGTGGTGAGCTGGGGCATGGTTTGGGTTCCGGCAGTTAGGTGGTTTTCAAGATCAAAAGCTACCCCCTCACCCCAGCCCTCCCGAAACGTCGGACCGCCCCCAAGGGGGCGAGGGGGAAAGGGAGCCGATCGGGGGCCTTTCAAAACTTGAGTTCGGCTCGATAAATCAGGTCGGTGCGGCTCGCATAAACACCGCGGTCGGTCCCCTCTACCTCTGGGAGAGGGCTAGGGTGAGGGCCACGATGTCATGCCAGAAACATCACTCGCTGAACGCCATCCCATGCTTCTCCTTGGTAGTCTTCACCGCCTCCAGCACCGCCAGCAAACAATCATCACGATAACGCTCCAGCGCCGAAATACTGTGACGACCAAGCTGATCGCTGGTGCCATCCACCACATCATCAATCAACTTGTCAGTCAGCTCCGGCGCCGGCAGATAGGTCCACGGCAACTGCAACGCCGGGCCGAATTGCGACATGAAGTGACGCATGCCCGCATCGCCACCGGCCAGCGTGTAAGTCAGGAACGTGCCCATGAACGACCAGCGCAACCCGGCGCCAAAACGGATCGCATCGTCGATTTCGCCAGTGGTCGCCACGCCGTCATTGACCAGGTGCAGGGCCTCACGCCACAACGCTTCAAGCAGGCGGTCGGCAATGAACCCCGGCACCTCCTTGCGCACGTGCAACGGACGCATGCCGAGGGATTCGTAGACTTTCATCGCTGCTTGCACAGCTTCCGGCGCGGTGTTCTTGCCACCGACCACTTCCACCAGCGGCAGCAGATAAACCGGGTTGAACGGGTGGCCGACCACGCAGCGTTCCGGGTGCTTTGAGCTCTCGTAGAACTCACTTGGCAGCAGGCCCGAGGTACTCGAACCGATCAACGCATTGGGCTTGGCCGCGGCGCTGATCTTGCTGTGCAGATCGAGTTTCAGCTCGAGACGTTCCGGGGCGCTTTCCTGAATGAAATCGGCATCGCGCACGCACTCTTCGATGGTCGCGACAAAGCGCAGACGATCCTGCGAAGCGCCCGGCGCCAGACCGTTTTTCTCCAGCGCGCCCCAGGCATTGGCCACACGTTTGCGCAGTGCTGCTTCGGCGCCGGGGGCCGGATCCCAAGCCACCACGTCGAGGCCGTGGGCGAGGGCGCGCGCGACCCAGCCGCTGCCGATGACACCGCTGCCCAGCGCAGCGAAGGTTTTGATTTCGGTGATAAAGCTCATGGCGACATTCCTGAATAGTTCGGCGATCAACTGTGGGAGCGAGCCTGCTCGCGAATGCGCTGGCTCTGCTGCTGAAGATGCTTCGGATGTACCGGCCTCTTCGCGAGCAGGCTCGCTCCCACAGGGTTTTGAGGTGAGTTCGTTAGCCGCGCTGGGTCAGGCCCATTTTTTTGCGACCTTCCGCCGGGGTCAGCACGCGCGCACCGAGGCGGCTGAGGATCTCGGTGGCGCGCTCAACCAATTGGCCATTGGTCGCCAGCACACCCTTGTCCAGCCACAGGTTGTCTTCCAGCCCGACCCGCACGTTGCCGCCGAGCAGCACCGCTTGCGCCGCCATCGGCATCTGCATCCGGCCAATCCCGAACCCGGCCCACACCGCATCGGCGGGCAGGTTGTCGACCATGGCTTTCATCGTGGTGGTATCCGCCGGCGCGCCCCACGGGATGCCCAGACACAGCTGGAACAACGGGTTATCGAGCAAACCTTCCTTGATCATCTGCTTGGCAAACCACAGATGCCCGGTGTCGAAAATCTCCAGCTCAGCCTTCACGCCCAGCTCGGTGATGCGCTTGGCGCCAGCACGCAGTTGCGCCGGGGTGGAGACGTAAATGGTGTCGCCATCGCCGAAGTTCAGCGTGCCGCAGTCGAGGGTGCAGATTTCCGGCAGCAACTCTTCAACGTGAGCGAGACGGGTCAGCGGGCCAACCAGATCAGTGTTCGGGCCGAACTCCATCGGGTTCTCGCCAGCACCGATCTCCAGGTCGCCGCCCATGCCGGCGGTGAGGTTGACGATGATGTCGACGTCGGCCTCGCGGATGCGCTCCATCACTTCGCGGTACAGCGCCACGTCGCGGCTGAACTTGCCGGTCTGCGGATCGCGCACATGGCAGTGCACGACGGTGGCGCCGGCCTTGGCCGCTTCAACGGCTGCCGCTGCGATCTGTTTCGGGGTGACCGGCACGTGCGGGCTCTTGGCGGTCGTGTCGCCAGCACCGGTGAGTGCGCAGGTGATGATGACGTCGTGGTTCATGGTGCGGTTTCCTTCAGGCGTGATGGGTCTGTCCGCAGCCCTTTTCGGGGCTGCGAAGCGTCGGTCAGGGTGAGGGTGGCGGTTATTTGCTGGTCAGCTGGAGGTTTTCAGCGGCCGGTTTGCCATCGAACGTGGTCACACCTTCCAGCCAGCGCTGCTTGTCTTCCGGGTGATCCTTGAGCCATTGCCTGGCCGATTCGAAGGCGTCCTTGTGGTCGAGCAGCGGCTGCATCATCCGGCTCTCGTCCTCGGCGGTGAACGTCAGGTTGGTCAGCAGGCGACCGATGTTCGGGCACTGCTCGGCGTATTTCGGCGAGGTGACGGTCCACACGGTGGCCATGCCTTCATTCGGGCCGAGAGCGTCGTCACTGCCGGTCAGATAGGTCATCTGCACGTTGACGTTCATCGGGTGCGGCGCCCAGCCGAAGAACACCACGGCCTCTTTGCGGCGCACGGCGCGATCAACGGCGGCGAGCATCCCGGCTTCGCTGGACTCGACCAACTGGAACTTGCCGAGGCCAAACTGGTTCTTCGCGATCATTGCCTTGATCTGCGTGTTGGCGCCCGAGCCTGGCTCGATGCCGTAAATCTTGCCGCCCAGCTCTTTTTCGAACTTGGCGATGTCGGCGAAGGTTTTCAGGCCCTTGTCGGCCAGATAGGTCGGCACCGCGAGGGTCGCGCGAGCGTCTTTCAGGCTCGGCGCTTCAAGCACTTTGACCTGATTGGCATCGACGAAAGGGGTGATGGTCTGGGTCATCAGCGGGTTCCAGTAACCGAGGAACAGGTCCAGGCGCTGATCGCGGATCCCGGCGAAGATGATTTGCTGGGAGGCGCTGGTTTGTTTGGTGTTGTAGCCGAGGCCGTCGAGCAGGACCTGGGTCATGGCACTGGTGGCGATCACGTCGGTCCAGTTGACCACGCCCATGCGTACGTTCTGGCACGAGGCGGGTTCGGCCGCCATGACGCTGGCGCTCAAGAAAGCGGTACCGCTGAGTGCAAGAACACAGCTGCTGATCAGTCGTTTCATGTCGGGTTCCTCGGCAGGTCGTTATTGTGAGTTCCGGCATCTGTCGTGCCGGTGATGCAAAGTTACGCAGCTATACGCCCATGAAAGCGCACTGCGGCGACTGGCATTTGCACTGTAGCGACCTGCGGTCTTGAATGCCGAAGACAACTGGCGTATCAACATCCCACGCTACCCGCCAACCGAGTGCGCCCATGTCCCAGGATTTCTACTTTTTGCTGATGCCGGGGTTCTCCGCCATCGGCTTTATTTCCGCGATCGAACCGCTGCGCGTGGCCAACCGCTTTCGTGGCGAGTTGTATCGCTGGCACGTGTTGAGCGCTGATGGCGGGGCGGTGCTGGCGAGCAATGGCATGTCGGTCAATGCCGATGCGGCACTGGAGCCGTTGAAGAAAGGCGCGACGTTGTTGGTGGTGGCTGGGTTTGAACCGCTGAAATTCGCCACGCCAGCGCTGGAGCACTGGTTGCGGCGGCTGGATAACGACGGCGTGACACTCGGCGCCATCGACACCGGCAGCTTTGTCCTTGCCGAGGCGGGCCTGCTCGATGGCCATCGCCTGACCCTGCACTGGGAAGCCATCGACGCGTTCAAGGAATCTTATCCACAGCTCAGCGTGACCCAAGAGCTGTTCGAGATCGACCGTCGGCGCATCACCTCGGCGGGCGGCACCGCTTCGATTGATTTGATGCTCGATCTGATCGCCCAGGCCCACGGCCCGCAGCTGGCGATTCAGGTCAGCGAGCAGTTTGTACTGGGGCGCATCCGTCCGCGCAAAGACCACCAGCGCATGGAAGTCGCCACGCGTTACGGGATCAGCAACAAGAAACTGGTGCAAGTGATCGGCGAGATGGAGCAGCACAGCGAACCGCCGCTGACCACGCTGCAACTGGCGGATTCGATCAAGGTGACGCGGCGGCAATTGGAGCGCTTGTTTCGGCTGCACTTGAACGATACGCCGAGCAATTTCTATCTGCGCCTGCGCCTGGAAAAGGCCCGGCAGCTGCTGCGCCAGACCGACATGAGCGTGCTCGAAGTCAGCATTGCCTGCGGGTTTGAATCACCGTCGTACTTCACCCGCAGCTACCGGGCACGCTTTGCGCGCTGCCCGCGCGAAGACCGGCGTACCGCCCAGGCCTAACATCAAAAGATCGCAGCCTGCGGCAGCTCCTACATGGAAATACATTCCAATGTAGGAGCTGCCGCAGGCTGCGATCTTTTGATCTTACTTCTTCACCAGCGCCGAACACGCTGCCTTGTAAGCCTCATGCTGATACTTGTTCAGCGTCCCCGGCAGCTCGAAATTATGCTTCTTCGCCTGCGCATTGATCGTCTGCGGCGACAACAACGTCACTTCACAGCCATCCAGCAGCTGCAAAATCCCCTCAATCTTGAACGTCGTCGGCCCACCGGCAAACTCACCCTTCTTGCTGCGCTTCTTGATCGCAATCCGGTCAACCGAGTTCTCGCGCACAAACGACGCCACCTGCGCCGCGAACAGCTTCACGTTGGCCGCCTCGTCATCGTCTTCGAGGGCGATCTTCTTGGTGGCAAGGGGGACATGGCTCAAAGCCGAACCGTCGAGAGCGGCCACGGCGATGATTGCTTCGCTGCCTTTGATTTCGATGCCGCAGATGTTCATGGGCGAGTGACCTTATGAGCGAATTGGATGGCGGTCATGTTGACGCAGTCGGGCGGTCAAGTCACTTCGCGTCGGCGCCCCAACGGTGCAATACCGCTGGTCAGAAATCGTCGCTGACCTGTAATTTCTGACAGTAGACGGCCTTCCGACTGGCGCCTAGCTTGGTTGTCGGAGGATTGGGACGATTGTCGCCCTTTCTACACCTAACCTCGCTCAAGGGATTGAAGACATGAAGCAGCGCAAGAACATTCGCTCGCTGACCCCAATCGAAAAAGACAACTTCGTCGATGCCTGCCTCCAGCTCAAACAGTCAGGCCAATACGATGAGTATGTGCATCTGCATCACCAGGTCATGAAGCCCACCGTGCTGCCACATGAACCAAACGATCCGAACTACCGCAATGGTGCCCACCGTGGGCCTTCGTTCCTGCCTTGGCACCGCGCGTTTTTGCTGAAGTTCGAAAATGACCTTCAGGCGATTAACCCCTCCATCACGATCCCGTACTGGAACTGGACCGAAGATGCAGCCGATCCGCACAACTCTCCAGTGTGGGCTGAGGATTTTATGGGCGGCAATGGTGTTGAAGGCGATGACTGGCGTGTAGCAACCGGTCGGTTTGCCTATAAACACGGTCAATGGCCGGTTCCCTCCTATCCGGATGACGATTTGCCAGGTCCTGGTTTGAAGCGCCAGTTCGGGCTGGTTGTAAACTCATTGCCGACCCCGGAAGATCTGCAAATGGCTTTGCGCGAAAGTCTTTACGACACCCCGCCTTATGATTCCGGCCCGACTGTGCGCGGCTTCCGAAATCGTCTGGAAGGCTGGATCACCCAGCGCGGTGATCCGCAGGTAACCACTGCGGGTTCACAACTGCATAATCGCGTCCACCTTTGGGTGGGCGGCAATATGTTGCCGATGACCTCTCCAGATGATCCGGTGTTCTTCCTGCATCACTGCTTTGTCGACAAGGTGTGGGCAGACTGGCAGTCACTGATGCTCCAGAGCAACGAACGTTGGGCGCCGCATTACGCGCCGCTGGTTAATGGTCCGAAAGGACATAACTATGATGATGTGCTCGAACCGTTTGCTCAGACTGCTCGGGACGTGAGCGACATCGCTGACCTGGGGTATGAATATGAGGCGCCACGTCTGATCCTCGATCACGCGAAACCTCGGTCTCCTTTTCACGACTGATGCTGGCATCGGGTGGCGGTGTGAATGCCTGGCTTTTGCAGCAGGCAAACACGCCGTTACCGGCTAGAGCTCAAGCTGCTCAGAGCTGATTCCAAAGGCCGCCGCAATCTTTTCGCGAGTTGCTTTTCGTGGCTTGGACACCGTTTCCTGTTGAGCAAACGCCGGTTGCGAAATGCCCATGCGTTTGGCGACTTCTTCCTGAGTCAGGTTGAGGTGCTCGCGCCAGGCACGGATCGGTGTCGCCCCGTCGACCATGCGGCTAACCACCTCATGGGGGATCAGATCGGGCTGCATTTTTTGCGCAACGTATTGCGCGTATGGAATGACCACGAAGGCTGGGTTGCCCTCTGCGTCGTTGATGATTTGGATGTCAGTAGGTGCGTTCATCGCGTTTCTTGACCTCTTGAATACTGACCACTTTGATTGCGCCATCCCAGTCGAACATGACTCGATAATTACCGACACGCAGGCGGTAGGCGTAGTCATGGCCAATCAGTGCTTTGACATTGCCGACATCAGGCATGTCGGCAAGCGCCGTAACGGCATCTCGAACCTGTACCTGATGCACAGAGTGCAATTTCAAGAGTTGCTTAACGGCCTTTCGTGTCCAGTGGATGCTGTTCATGGAAGAATATAAGTCTTTTATAAGATTCGCGAATATTTACTTATATTTTTAAAGTGGCCAATCAAGAACAGTTGTCAGGGTATTGCGTGAAGCGCCCGTAGATCGGGGCTTTCACGCAATAGGTGTAGGCGAAGTCGGCATGTGCCGTAAGAAGAAGAGATTCACGAGGCAATTGCAGAAAGCAGTGCCAATTTTCCTTCAAATTTTGAGGACTATTCCTGCCCAATCGACTCCAAAAACTCCGACCGTTCATCACTCATCCGCGCCACGCAATCATTCTGCGCAATTGTGAACGCCTTGCTGCCAGCGGTAGCCGGGAACGCTTCCACCGCGCAATCGGCATCCCGCGTCTTCAGCCATTGTTGCTGGGCGGTCTTGAGCTTGGCGGTGATATCCGCCAGTTGCGTGGCGTTTTTGCCGTACGCGGTCTGCATGCGTTCGGTCAGGCTGGCGTAGTTGTCCTTGAGCAGGTCTTCAGCGGTGGTGCGGCTGTAGGTCGAGCATTCCAGGGTCTGGACGTCGTTTTCGACGGCGTCGCAGGGGTTGTTGTCGGACTCTTCGGCGGCGTGTACGCCGGTCGCAATCAAAGCCAAAGCCAGGAAGATCGATTTCATTGTTGTCGCCGCTCTAATCCAGTGGTGTATCCAAGATGCGGGAGATTCTGGCTCAAGCTTGCGGGCTTGAACAGGTAGCTGATCGGAGCGTCTGGCAACCCTTTGTCGCGGATTGACGCTTTCGGCAATTCCCCTGTCGTTTTTGCACCCGGTCGCCCCGGCACCGAGGCATATGCTGGCCCCAAAGCGCCGGCAGACGATTCGGCGCATGAATCGCCAATAAGGGGACGCCTGATGAGCCCAGCCGAATTACACGCCGACAGCATCGTTATCGACGGTCTGATCATTGCCAAATGGAACCGCGAGCTGTTCGAAGACATGCGCAAGGGCGGTCTGACGGCGGCCAACTGCACTGTGTCGGTGTGGGAAGGCTTTCAGGCGACCGTGAACAACATCGCTGCCAGCCAGAAGCTGATCCGCGAAAACAGCGATCTGGTGATGCCGGTGCGTACCACCGCCGACATCCGTCGCGCCAAAGAACAAGGCAAGACCGGCATCCTCTTCGGCTTCCAGAATGCCCACGCCTTTGAAGATCAGATCGGCTATGTCGAGGTGTTCAAGCAGCTCGGCGTCGGCATTGTGCAGATGTGCTACAACACCCAGAACCTGGTGGGCACCGGTTGCTACGAACGTGACGGCGGCCTGTCGGGCTTCGGTCGCGAGATCGTGGCTGAGATGAACCGCGTCGGCGTCATGTGCGACCTGTCCCACGTCGGTTCGAAGACGTCCGAAGAGGTCATCCTCGAATCGAAAAAACCGGTGTGCTATTCCCACTGCCTGCCGTCGGGTCTCAAAGAGCACCCCCGCAACAAGTCCGATGCAGAACTGAAGTTCATTGCTGACCACGGCGGTTTTGTCGGCGTGACCATGTTTGCGCCGTTCCTCGCCAAGGGCATCGATTCGACCATCGACGACTACGCCGAAGCGATCGAATACACCATGAACATCGTTGGCGAAGACGCCATCGGCATCGGCACCGACTTCACTCAGGGTCACGGTCAGGACTTCTTCGAATACCTGACCCACGACAAGGGCTACGCCCGCCGTCTGACCAGCTTCGGCAAGATCATTAACCCGCTGGGCATCCGCACCGTCGGCGAGTTCCCGAACCTGACCGAAACCCTGCTCAAGCGCGGCCATTCCGAGCGCGTGGTGCGCAAGATCATGGGCGAAAACTGGGTCAACGTCCTCAAAGACGTCTGGGGCGAGTAACGCTGACTCAAGACCGCCGCCGAACTGCCCCCTCTCCTGTGGGAGAGGGCCGGGGTGAGGGCAGCGGTCACCACTGAATCCACTATTTTTTCTGGAGTTAAGTTTCCATGGCCAAGATCGCCCCGCAATTGCCAATCGAAGTCGACAGCGAGACCGGTGTCTGGACCTCTGATGCCCTGCCGATGCTCTACGTACCGCGCCACTTTTTCGTCAACAACCACATGGGCATTGAAGAGGTTCTGGGCGCTGAAGCCTACGCCGAGATCCTCTACAAGGCCGGCTACAAATCCGCCTGGCACTGGTGCGAAAAAGAAGCTGAATGCCACGGCCTGGAAGGCGTCGCGGTGTTCGAGCACTACATGAAGCGTCTGTCGCAACGCGGCTGGGGCCTGTTCAGGATCCAGGACATCGACCTCGACAAAGGCACCGCCAGCGTCAAGCTCGAACACTCGGCATTCGTCTACGTCTACGGCAAGGTCGGGCGCAAAGTCGACTACATGTTCACCGGTTGGTTTGCCGGTGCCATGGATCAGATTCTTGAGGCGCGCGGCAGCAAGATTCGCACGGTTGCCGAGCAAGTTTACGGTGGCTCTGAAGAAGGCCACGACGACGGCCTGTTCACCGTCAAGCCGTTGTAAGTCGAGGAACCCGCCATGGCTTTCGAAGCAATGTTCCAGCCGATCCAGATCGGCAAACTGACCATCCGCAACCGCGTGCTCAGCACTGCGCACGCCGAGGTCTACGCGACTGACGGTGGCATGACCACCGACCGGTACGTCAAGTATTACGAAGAGAAAGCCAAGGGCGGCATCGGCCTGGCGATCTGTGGCGGTTCCTCCGTGGTCGCCATCGACAGCCCGCAGGAGTGGTGGAGCTCGGTGAACTTGTCCACCGACCGGATCATTCCGCATTTCCAGAATCTGGCGGACGCCATGCACAAGCACGGCGCCAAGATCATGATTCAGATTACCCACATGGGCCGGCGCTCGCGCTGGGACGGCTTCAACTGGCCGACCCTGATGTCGCCGTCGGGCATCCGTGAACCGGTGCACCGCGCCACCTGCAAAACCATTGAGCCGGAAGAAATCTGGCGGGTGATCGGCAACTACGCCCAGGCCGCGCGCCGGGCTAAGGCCGGTGGCCTCGACGGCGTTGAACTGTCGGCGGTGCACCAGCACATGATCGACCAGTTCTGGAGTCCGCGCGTCAACAAGCGTACCGACGAATGGGGCGGCACCTTTGAAGGCCGGATGAAGTTCGGTCTGGAAGTGCTGAAAGCCGTGCGCGCCGAGGTCGGTGATGACTTCTGCGTCGGCATGCGTCTGTGCGGTGACGAGTTCCACCCGGACGGTTTGTCCCACGAGGACATGAAGCAGATCGCCAAGTATTACGACGACACCGGCATGCTCGACTTCATCGGCGTCGTCGGCTCGGGTTGTGACACCCACAACACCCTGGCCAACGTGATTCCGAACATGAGTTATCCACCGGAGCCGTTCCTGCATCTGGCCGCCGGGATCAAGGAAGTGGTCAAGGTGCCGGTGCTGCACGCACAGAACATCAAGGACCCGAACCAGGCTACGCGGATTCTTGAAGGCGGTTACGTCGACATGGTCGGCATGACCCGTGCGCACATCGCTGACCCGCACCTGATCGCCAAGATCAAGATGGGCCAGATCGACCAGATCAAGCAGTGTGTCGGCGCCAACTATTGCATCGACCGCCAGTACCAAGGTCTGGACGTGCTGTGCATCCAGAACGCCGCGACGTCCCGTGAATACATGGGCGTGCCGCACATCATCGAGAAATCCACCGGGCCGAAACGCAAAGTGGTGATCGTCGGTGCCGGCCCTGCCGGCATGGAAGCGGCACGCGTTGCCGCCGAGCGTGGCCACGACGTGACCCTGTTCGAGAAAAAGGAATTCATCGGTGGGCAAATCACCACCGCATCGAAAGCACCGCAGCGCGACCAGATCGCCGGCATCGCCCGCTGGTTCCAGCTGGAACTGGCGCGGCTGAAAGTCGATCTGCGTCTGGGCACGGCGGCTGATGCCGACACCATCATGGACTTGCGTCCGGACGTAGTGGTGCTGGCGGTCGGCGGGCATCCGTATCTGGAACAGAACGAACACTGGGGCGCTGCCGAAGGGCTGGCGGTCAGCAGCTGGGACGTGCTCGCCGGCAAGGTCGCGCCGGGCAAGAACGTGCTGGTCTACGACACCATTTGCGAGTTCACCGGGATGTCGGTCGCCGACTTCCTCGCCGACAAGGGCAGCCAGGTCGAGATCGTCACCGACGACATCAAGCCGGGCGTGGCCATCGGCGGTACGTCGTTCCCGACCTACTACCGCAGCATGTACCCGAAAGAAGTGATCATGACCGGCGACATGATGCTCGAGAAGGTCTATCGCGAAGGCGACAAACTGGTTGCGGTGCTGGAGAACGAATACACCGGCGCCAAAGAGGAGCGGGTGGTCGACCAGGTGGTGGTGGAAAACGGCGTGCGTCCGGATGAGGAAATCTACTACGCGCTCAAAGAGGGTTCGCGCAACAAGGGCCAGATCGACGTCGAAGCGTTGTTCGCGATCCAGCCACAACCTTCGCTGAGCGAGGCGGGCGACGGCTACTTGCTGTTCCGCATCGGCGACTGCGTGGCGCAGCGCAACACCCACGCCGCCATTTATGACGCCCTGCGGCTCTGCAAGGATTTCTAAGCCTCGCGAACGATCGTTCCCACGCTCCGCGTGGGAATGCCGCAATGGACGCTCCGCGTCCGCTTTGGGACGCGGAGCGTCCCGGGATGCATTCCCACGCAGAGCGTGGGAACGATCATTGAACGCCGTGTTTCTCCAGGTTGTACTGGTGGGAGCTTCACCATGTTGAACACCCTTCTTCCAATCCTGTTGTTCGCAGCTATCGGCCTTGGTGTCCTTGGCGCGTTGCGGCGGGTGGCCATGTGGCGTCGGGGCCGGGCCTCGAAGGTCGATCTGATCGGCGGCCTGTTGGCCATGCCCAAGCGTTACATGGTCGATTTGCACCATGTGGTGGCGCGGGACAAATACATCGCCAACACCCACGTGGCCACGGCCGGCGGTGCGGTGGCGTCGATTGTGCTGGCGCTGCTGGTGCACGGTTTCGGCCTGCATAACCGCATTCTCGGTTACGCCTTGCTGCTGATGACGGCGGTGATGTTCGTCGGCGCGATCTTCGTTTATCTGCGTCGGCGCAACCCGCCCGCGCGGCTGTCGAAAGGCCCGTGGATGCGCCTGCCGAAAAGCCTGCCGGCGGTCTCGGCGTCGTTCTTCCTGCTGACCTTGCCAGTGGCTGGAATCCTGCCGGAGAACTTCGGCGGCTGGGTGCTTGCGGCGATTCTGGGGATTGGTGTGCTGTGGGGCGTGTCGGAGTTGTTCTTCGGCATGACCTGGGGCGGGCCGATGAAACACGCCTTTGCCGGTGCCTTGCACTTGGCTTGGCATCGTCGCGCCGAACGCTTTGGCGGCGGTCGTTCCACCGGTTTGAAGCCGCTGGATCTGAACGATCCGAACGCACCACTGGGGGTGGAAAAACCCAAGGATTTCACCTGGAACCAGTTGCTCGGTTTCGACGCCTGCGTGCAGTGCGGCAAGTGCGAAGCAGCCTGCCCGGCCTTCGCCGCCGGCCAGCCACTGAACCCGAAAAAACTGATTCAGGACATGGTCGTCGGCCTCGCCGGTGGCACCGATGCCAAGTTTGCCGGCAGTCCTTATCCTGGCAAACCTGTGGGCGAACACAGCGGCAATCCGCATCAACCGATCGTCAACGGCTTGGTCGACGCTGAAACCCTGTGGTCGTGCACCACCTGCCGTGCCTGCGTTGAGGAATGCCCGATGATGATCGAGCACGTCGACGCCATCGTCGACATGCGCCGTCACCTGACCCTGGAAAAAGGCGCGACGCCGAACAAGGGCGCCGAAGTCCTCGAAAATCTGATCGCTACCGACAACCCGGGCGGTTTTGCGCCGGGCGGGCGGATGAACTGGGCGGCGGATCTGAACCTCAATCTGCTCAGCGAAAAGAAATCCACCGACGTGCTGTTCTGGGTTGGCGACGGTGCTTTTGACATGCGTAACCAGCGCACCCTGCGCGCGTTCGTCAAAGTGCTGAAAGCGGCGAAAATCGACTTCGCCGTGCTCGGTCTCGAAGAGCGTGACAGTGGCGATGTGGCGCGGCGTCTCGGCGATGAAGCGACCTTCCAGTTGCTCGCCAAACGCAACATCCAGACTCTGGCCAAATACAGCTTCAACCGCATTGTCACTTGCGATCCGCACAGCTTCCACGTGCTGAAAAACGAGTACGGCGCGTTCGACGGCAACTACCTGGTGCAGCACCACAGCACCTACATGGCGGAAATCATTCAGGCCGGTGCACTCAATCTCGGACAGCACAAAGGCAACAGCGTGACTTATCACGATCCGTGCTACCTCGGCCGCTACAACGGCGAGTACGAAGCGCCGCGTGAAGTGCTGCGTGCGCTCGGTATTGAAGTCAAAGAGATGCAACGTTCCGGCTTCCGTTCGCGCTGCTGCGGCGGCGGTGGCGGGGCGCCGATCACCGACATTCCGGGCAAGCAACGGATACCTGATATGCGCATGGAAGACATCCGCGAGACCGGCGCCGAACTGGTGGCCGTGGGTTGTCCACAGTGCACGGCGATGCTCGAAGGCGTGGTCGAACCGCGTCCGCTGATCAAGGACATCGCTGAACTGGTGGCCGACGCGCTGCTCGAAGACGCCGCGCCGAGCAAGCCTGCCACCCCGGCCAAACGTGAACCTGCGGAGGCCCACTGATGAGCGACATTATCCGCCGCGACCCACGCGCCGAATGGATTGCGCGTAACCGCCTGCATCCGCTGCATGCGGCCATGCAACCGGCGCAACACAGCTGGATGGGGCCCAACGGCGTTATCCGCAAGAACCTGCACGGCATCGGTTTTATCGGCCCCAACGGCATCAAACGGATCGACCGCAGCGGCGCGCAACAGGGCGGGGCGGTCAAACGTTCGGCGGCTGTTGAAGTGCAATTGCCGCTGCATCAAGTGCCGGCCCCGGCGTTCTACATCAGCGTGGTGCCGGACATGGTCGGTGGCCGCTTGAGCAGCCACGACCGTGACTTGCTCGGCCTTGCCCATCAACTCGCTGGCCAGGACGGCGCGGTGTTGGCGGTGGTCTTTGGCGAGCACAAGGAAAATGCTTTCGCCACTGCCGGGGTGGATCGCTTGCTGGTGCTCGAAGGTGAAGAATTCAGCGGTTATGCACCGGAGCAACGCGTGCAAGGTTTGCGCGCTGTGGATAACCAGTTCAATCCACGGCATTGGCTGCTGCCGGACAGTCGCAGCGGTGGTGGTGAACTCGGTCGGCGTTTTGCTGCAGCATTGGGCGAGCGCCCGGCGACGCGGGTCTGGCAGGTCAAGGATCAGGAATGTATAGGCCGCGCTGGCGCCGGTTTGCAAGATCTCGCCCGTCCCGTCGCTCGGTTGATCCTGGCGGCGGCGGAGTGCGCCGAACCGGTCAGTGAAACCCGTCATGAAGCATTACCGGTGGAGTTATCCACAAGTGTCGCGCGCAGCCTGTCGCGGATTGAGGATCTCGGTGCGGTGGCAGTGGACCCGGCGACGATTCCGATGGCCGAAGCGGAGTTCATTTTCTCCGGCGGCAACGGCGTCAAAGACTGGGCGCTGTTCCACGAAACGGCCGCAGTGCTCGGCGCTACCGAAGGCGCTTCGCGGGTCGCCGTGGACGATGGCTTCATGGCCCGTGATCGCCAGGTCGGCGCGTCCGGCACCTGGGTGACCGCGCGGGTGTATGTGGCTGTGGGTATCTCAGGCGCGATCCAGCACCTGCAAGGCATTGGTGCCTGCGACAAGGTCGTGGCAATCAACCTTGATCCGGGTTGCGACATGATCAAGCGTGCCGATTTGTCGGTGATCGGCGAGAGCGCGGAGATTCTTCAGGCGTTGATCGAAGCGGTCGCGGCTTACCGCAACGAAGCCAAGCGCGATGCGGCTTAAGGAAACGCTATGAACACGAAAGTAATCAGTCTGGTTTCAATCGGCGCTCACCCGACTTCCGGGCGGCCACGCCGTGCTGATCAGGACGCGCGCGCCGTGGAACTGGGTCTGCAACTGGCTGGGGATAACCTGCAAGTGCTGCATGCCGGCGACGTTGCGGAACCGGCGTTGCGCGCCTACCTGGGCATGGGGCTGGAACAGATGCACGTGCTGGAGCAACCGGCTGGCGCCGATGCGCTGCCGGCGCTGACCGCGTATCTGCGCGATGCCGGTGCGCAGGTGGTGCTGACCGGCAGCCAGGCAGAAACCGGTGAAGGTTCGGGGATGTTGCCGTTCCTGCTGGCGGAAGGTCTGGGCTGGCCGCTGGTAGTGGGGCTGGCTCAGGTGGAGTCGATCAATGACGGTTCGGCGCTAGTGCTGCAAGCGTTGCCGCGTGGGCAGCGGCGGCGGTTGAAGGTGAAGCTGCCGTTTATGGCAACTGTGGATAACGCTGCGCCGAAGCCTCGGCAGAGTGCCTACGGCCCGGCGCGTCGTGGGGTGCTGGAGGCGGACGACGTTGAAGTTATCGACGATGAACTCCTCGCTGCCGCCACCCTGCAACCGGCCAAACCAAGGCCCAAGCGCCTGAAAGTGATCAAAGCCAAAAGCGGCGCCGACCGCATGAAAGCCGCGACCGCCAAAGCCAGTGGCGGCGGTGGACAGGTGCTCAAAGGAGTTACCGCGCAGGCCGGTGCCGAAGCCATCCTCAAACTGCTGATCGAAGAAGGCGTCGTCCGCTGAAAAGCCCCTCACCCTAGCCCTCTCCCAGAGGGAGAGGGGACCGACCGAGTGGTATTGGCTAATTACATCGACCTGCGATTGCGCGGTGACGTTGGTTTGGCCAAGCCTGAGATCACAATGTTCGTTCAGGTCGATGGAGTTCAAATAGGCGATTCGGTCGGCTCCCTCTCCCTCCGGGAGAGGGCTGGGCGGGCGGCGTTCCGATGAGGGTAGCGGTTTACCCACAGTCCCTGTTGGTCGATCTGTGGATAACATGTTCGCCCCTCTCTACACCCCACGTCATTCAAGCCCTGCAGCTATCCGATCAAAAAACAGCCAGCCTAAGTCACGGATTTTCAGGGCTTTTTCGCCAGGATAACTCAGCAAGTTGCCCCCAATCTCTGTTGGCGCTTCTGTGGATAAGATGTTCGCTATCCGCTGAGACCCTTATAAAACGTGGCCTGTGAAGAATCGATCAAAAAACAATCAATTAATCTGTTTCGACGAAAAACTCCCGCGCAAATCCCGATTTCACACAGCCTCCAAGGCTTTTCCACAGATAAGGCAAAGTTACCCCCGAACTCTGTTGGCGCTTCTGTGGATAACGTGTTCGTCATCCTCTACAGACCATGCAGAACGTGGCTTACAGGAATATGATCAAAAAACAACCAATGCGTCTTGCAAACCGTACTTCTGGATAAGTCACGATTTTTCTTCATAAATCAGTCAGTTATTTTTTCGTTCATCCACAGTTACCCCCATTTGCTGTGGGTGGCTATGTGGATAACTTGTTTGCGAAAGGCTGGGAGGCTTGGTGGGTATGGGGTGTGGGGTGATTGATCAGAAATTGTGCAATCAAGGTTCAGGGATGTGGTGAAGGTGAGATAGCTATCGCGAGCAGGCTCACTCCTACAAGGGGAACGCATTCCACCTGTAGGAGCTGCCGAAGGCTGCGATCTTTTGATCTTGATCAGCCCTGCACAGGCACGCCTTTGAGGTACGGCGCAGGCTCGGCGCCGAGGTTGCTCAACAGGCGCTCGCTGTACCAATCAACGAAGTTGACCACACCAAACTCATACGTCTTCGAGTAAGGCCCAGGCTGATACGCCGTGGAGTTGATCCCGCGCTGGTTCTCTTCCGCCAGACGCCGGTCCTGATCGTTGGTCGCATCCCACACCTGGCGCATGCGCTCCACGTCGTAATCGACCCCCTCAACCGCATCCTTGTGCACGATCCACTTGGTGGTGACCATGGTTTCCTGTGCGCTGATCGGCCACACGGTGAAGACGATGATGTGGTCGCCCATGCAGTGGTTCCACGAATGTGGCAGATGCAGGATGCGCATCGAGCCCAGATCCGGGTTCTTGATCCGGCCCATCAGTTTCGCGCAGCCCTGTTTGCCATCCAGGGTCATCGACACGGTTCCCTTGAGCAGCGGCATGCGCACGATGCGGTTGCGCAGGCCGAAACTGGCGTGGGCGTAAGGAATCTTCTCGGCTTCCCAGGCAGCGGCGGACGCGGCGACGTGGTCCTTGAACGCCTGATCGGCGCGCGGGTCGGTGACGTCGTCCCATTCCAGCAGAGTTTTCAGCAGTTCCGGGTGCGACGCGTTGCAGTGGTAGCACTCGCGGTTGTTTTCCAGCACCAGTTTCCAGTTGGCTTTTTCCATCAAGGTGGTGGTGATTGCCACCTTGGTGTTCTCCATGTCGTACGGTTCCATGTAATGGTTCAGCGTCGACAGGAAGTCATCGATGGCCGGCGGATTCTCGGCCAGGCTGATAAAGATGTAGCCGCCGGCGGTCTTCACGTTCACCGGTTTCAGGCCGTACTGCTTCATGTCGAAGTCGGCGCCCATTTCGGTGCCGGCGAACAGCAGGCGACCGTCCAGCTCGTACGTCCACTGGTGGTAATGGCAGACCAGTTTGGCGACCTTGCCTTTTTCACTGGTGCACAGACGCGAGCCACGGTGACGGCAGACGTTGTGGAAGGCATGCACCACGCCTTCGGCACCCCGGATGACGATGATCGGGTTCTTGCCGATCTGCAGGGTCAGGTAGTTGCCCTTGGCCGGGATTTCGCAGGTCATGCCGGCGATCAACCATTCTTTCTGGAAGATCTCCTGCATGTCGATATCGAACAGCCGCTCATCGCTATAGAACGGTTGCGGCAGCGAAAACGTCCGCTCGCGCTCCTGGAGCATTTGTGCGGTGGCCTTGCGTGCGGGTTCCAGCGGATCGCCCAGGCTGATTTTTGCGGTGACGTCCATCGATGTGATCCTCATGGCCATCTGCGTGGCCGGCGAAAAGTGGCTGATCAGGTGTGCTGCTAACGGTTGCTACGCAAGGTGTAAAGAAGCTGTCTTGGTGTTGGGGCGAGTGTGGGCCCGGCGCAGGGCGCAACCTTATCCATGGGCGACATGGTGCAATCTGTTCCCGACGCGCAACCCCCGGTGGTTGGGGGCTGGTCGCGATAAGTATGCCGATGTCGCGGATAGGTAAACGGGCGGTTCGCGCTATACGCAGAATCGCCGACATGAGGCCGACAGTCGGCCGTGGAGAACAGCATGTCCAACAGCTTCCTGAATCCGGTCACCACCCAGACCTGGGCCAATGGCCGACACATCGTCCGTTGCGTCAAAGTCATCCAGGAAACCTGGGACGTGCGCACCTTCTGCTTTATGGCTGACCAGCCGATCCTGTTCTTCTTCAAGCCCGGGCAGTTCGTCACCCTGGAGCTGGAAATCGAAGGGCAGCCGATCATGCGCTCGTACACGATTTCCAGTTCGCCGTCGGTGCCGTACAGCTTTTCGGTGACGATCAAACGGGTGCCGGGGGGCAAGGTTTCCAACTGGCTGCACGACACGCTTCACGAGGGGCAGGAGTTGGCGGTGCACGGGCCGGTCGGGCTGTTCAATGCCATCGATTTCCCGAGCCCGAAAGTCCTCTATCTGAGCGGCGGCGTCGGTATCACGCCGTGCATGTCGATGGCGCGCTGGTTTTACGACACCAACGCCAACGTCGACATGACCTTTATCCACAGTGCACGCTCGCCCAAAGACATCATTTATCACCGCGAGCTGGAGCACATGGCGTCGCGGATCGACAACTTCAGCCTGCATCTGATTTGCGAGAAGCATGGCTTGGGTGAGCCATGGGCCGGATATCGCGGTTACCTGAATCACAAGATGCTCGAATTGATGGTGCCGGACTTCCTTGAGCGCGAGGTGTTCTGCTGCGGCCCGACGCCGTACATGAACGCGGTCAAGCGCCTGCTCGAAGTGGCCGGTTACGACATGTCGCGTTATCACGAGGAATCCTTCGGTGCGACGCCACCGGAAGCCCGTGCCGATGCGGTGGAACAGGCCGAGCAGGCAGCGGATGCGCCGGAAATCGATATCGCCGACCTGCATCAGGTCGAATTCACCTCGTCCGGCAAGAGCATTCGTGTGGCACCGGGTGAGACCGTGCATGCGGCGGCGGCCAAGCTGGGGCTGATGATTCCGAAAGCCTGCGGCATGGGGATTTGCGGGACGTGCAAGGTGCTCAAGCTGGGCGGTGAGGTGGAGATGGAGCATAACGGCGGGATTACCGAGGACGATGAGGCGGAAGGGTTTATCTTGTCTTGTTGCAGTGTGCCGAAGGGGGATGTGCGTATCGATTTTTGAGTGGTTCGAATTTTTGCGTACGGCTTGCCCCTCACCCCAGCCCTCTCCCGAGGGAGAGGGAGCCGATTTTTGGGCTTTTCAAAATGTGGGTTCGGCTCGGTATTTCACGTCGGCGTAACTCTGATAAACACCACGGTCAGTCCCCTCTCCCTCTGGGAGAGGGCTAGGGTGAGGGGCTATTTCAGTCAACAAACAAATCCGGCATCAACGCCGCCTCGCTTTCCCGATCAAACCGGTAATGCTCAAACTCGCCAACGCCGCTCTCCCGCAAAATCTCCTCATCAATCAACAACCGCCCGGTGATCTGCCGGTTGCTGCTATCCAGAATCACATGCGCGGCATCCGCCATGATCGAAGGCTGGCGCGCTTGTTTGAACGACTCGCGATTGCCCAACTGAAACTCAATCGCCGCCGTGGCAATCATCGTTTGCGGCCACAGTGAGTTGACGCTGATCCCGTAACTGGCAAATTCCTCGCTCATCCCCAACGTCAGCATGCTCATGCCGTACTTGGTCACCGTGTACGGGCTGAACTGCGCAAACCACTTGCTCGCCAGATTCAGCGGCGGCGACAGATTGAGAATATGCCCGGCGGATTTCTTCAGATAGGGCAGGGCGGCCTGACTGCACAGCAGCACCGCACGGGTGTTGATCTGGTGCATCAGGTCAAAGCGCTTGAGTTCGATGTGCTGCACACCGGTCAACTTGATCGCCCCGGCGTTGTTTACCAGCGCATCGATAGCGCCGAAATGTTCGTTGGCTTGGGCGAGAGCCCGGCGTACGCCGTCCTCATCACGCACATCCACCTGCAACGCCAACGCCTTGCCGCCCGCCGCCTGGACTTCAGCGGCGACGCTATGAATGGTGCCGGGCAGTTTGGCGTGGGGTTCGGCGCTTTTCGCCGCAATCACGATATTGGCCCCGTCCCTCGCGGCACGCAGCGCAATCTCACGGCCAATGCCACGGCTGGCACCGGTGATGAACAGGGTTTTGCCTTGTAACGACATGCCGATGCTCCTGCTTATTGTTATGTGAGCGAAGGGCTCGACAGACAATGTAGACCAAGCAGAAGCACAACCTGTGTAGGAGCTGCCGAAGGCTGCGATCTTTTGATTTTGTTTTTCAAGATCAAAGGATCGCAGCCTGCGGCAGCTCCTACAGGGGAGGGTGTGGAGTCAGGTCAGGCGGACATGACTTCGCGGATGTCGCGGGCCAGTTCGCGGACGCGTTCTTCTTCGGTGTCCCACGAGCACATGAAGCGCGCGCCACCCTTGCCGATGAAGGTGTAGAAACGCCAGTTCTTCGCGGTCAATGCAGCGATGGCCGGTTCCGACAGTTGCAGGAACACGCCGTTGGCCTGGACCGGGAACATCAGTTCGACGCCGGGAATGTCGCTGACCAGTTCTGCCAACAACTGCGCGCAGTGGTTGGCGTGGCGGGCGTATTTGAGCCAGGCGTCGTTTTCGAGGATGCCGACCCACGGTGCTGACAGAAAGCGCATTTTCGACGCCAGTTGCCCGGCCTGTTTGCAGCGATAGTCGAAGTCTTCGGCCAGTTTGTGGTTGAAGAACAGGATCGCCTCACCCACGGCCATGCCGTTCTTGGTGCCGCCGAAACACAGCACGTCGACGCCAGCCTTCCAGGTCAAATCTGCTGGCGAGCAACCGAGGAACGCGCAGGCGTTGGAGAAACGCGCGCCGTCCATGTGCAGGTGCAGGCCCAACTCCTTGCAAGTGGCGTTGATGGCGCGGACTTCTTCCGGGATGTAGACGCTGCCGACTTCGGTGGCCTGGGTCAGGGTGACCACGCGCGGTTTCGGGTAGTGGATGTCCTGGCGCTTGAGCGCGACTTCGCGGATCGACTGCGGGGTGATCTTGCCGTTTTCAGTGCCGGCGATCAGCAGTTTCGAACCGTTGGAGAAGAATTCCGGAGCGCCGCATTCGTCGGTTTCGACGTGGGCGGTTTCCGAGCAGATCACGCTGTGGTAACTCTGGCACAACGACGACAGCGCCAGCGAGTTGGCGGCGGTGCCGTTGAAGGCGAAGAACACTTCGCAGTCGGTTTCGAACAGTTTGCGGAAATGATCGGACGCGCGAGCGGTCCATTCATCGTCGCCGTAAGCGCGCTGGTGGCCGTGGTTGGCCTGTTCCATGGCAGCCCAGGCTTCAGGGCAGATACCGGAATAGTTGTCGCTGGCGAATTGTTGGCTCTTGTCGGTCATGGCCGGCTTCCGTGGTCGAGACTCTTGTGAAGGCTCGTGGTCAATGATGGTGCGCACTTTACCGAAGATCTTCCGGGGAGCACACGGGATGTCGCTGTCAGAACATTACATGGACGCAGGCCGATTATGCACCTGACTAAACGCGACGGCGCGCTGGATCTGCTCAAGTGGCTGGCGCTGCTGAGCATGTTGCTCGATCACCTGCGATATGTTGGGTTCTCCGCCGATTGGCTGTACGTGCCGGGGCGGCTGGCGTTTCCATGGTTTTGTCTGGCGATGGCGGCGAATCTGGCGCGCGATGGTTCGCGGAAGACGGAATGGCGCTATCTGGGCTGGTTGTTGCTGTTCAGTGCGGTGAGCGAGATTCCTTATCGACTGTACATTCCCGACCCCGACACGCTGAACGTGATGCCGACGCTGGCGTTGGGGTTGTTAGTGGCGCGGGGGTGGCAGGATCCATCGCCCATGTCGCGATTACTGGGTGTCGCCGCGCTGGTGCTGGCCGCCATGTTTCCGGAACGACTGATGTTTGGTTTCTTCGGGGTGTTGCTGCCGTTGGCGATGCTGCTGGTGTTTCGCCGCCCGTGGTATTTCAGCGTGCTGTCGGGATTGATTTGTCTCGCCGCCAATCAGTGGCAGGTGCTGTATGAGTCGGCAATCTTCGGTAATAGCGTCGCCATTTTCGGCATCGCCACCTGTCTGTTCGCGCCAATGCTCGGAGTGTTCCTGTTGCGACATGTGCGACACCTTCAGCCACCGCCGATGAGGCGCTGGGCCTACGCCCTCTACCCCGCTCATTTCCTCCTGCTGCTCGCCGTCCGCCAATTGCTCGCATAACCCCTGTAGGAGCTGCCGAAGGCTGCGATCTGTTGATCTTGAAAATCAAAGTCAAAAGATCGCAGCCTTCGGCAGCTCCTACAGGGGGATGCATTCTTCGGGTCATTTTCAGCCATGTCGTAAACGCACCTTTGCGTGGCGCGCGCAGGCATTTGAGCTGTCTGCGCCGGTCATACCATCGGCATCAAAGGGCACTGCCGTGATTGCCAGTGCCTTACCGAGACGAATGGCGCACAGATGCCGCTGGGAGAGACGCGATGTTCAGCAAGCAAGACCAGATCCAGGGTTACGACGATGCACTGCTGGCGGCGATGAATGCCGAGGAGCAACGTCAGGAAGATCACATCGAGCTGATCGCGTCAGAGAACTACACCAGCAAACGCGTGATGCAAGCGCAAGGCAGCGGCCTGACCAACAAATACGCCGAAGGCTATCCGGGCAAGCGCTACTACGGTGGCTGCGAGCACGTCGATAAAGTCGAAGCGCTGGCCATCGAGCGCGCCAAGCAACTGTTCGGCGCCGATTACGCCAACGTCCAGCCGCACTCCGGTTCTTCGGCCAACAGCGCCGTGTACCTGGCGTTGATCCAGCCGGGCGACACCATCCTCGGCATGAGCCTGGCCCACGGCGGTCACCTGACCCACGGCGCCAAAGTGTCGTCCTCGGGCAAGCTCTACAACGCTGTTCAGTACGGCATCAACACCGACACCGGGCTGATCGATTACGACGAAGTCGAGCGTCTCGCCGTCGAATCCAAGCCGAAAATGATCGTCGCCGGTTTCTCCGCTTACTCGAAGACTCTGGACTTCCCGCGCTTTCGTCAGATCGCTGACAAGGTCGGTGCGCTGCTGTTCGTCGACATGGCCCACGTCGCCGGCCTGGTCGCTGCCGGTCTGTACCCGAACCCGCTGCCGTACGCCGACGTGGTCACCACCACCACGCACAAAACCCTGCGCGGCCCACGTGGCGGCCTGATCCTGGCCAAGTCCAACGAAGAGATCGAGAAGAAGCTCAACGCTGCCGTATTCCCCGGCGCTCAGGGTGGCCCGCTGATGCACGTCATCGCCGGTAAAGCCGTGTGCTTCAAGGAAGCGCTGGAGCCAGGCTTCAAGGCTTATCAGCAGCAAGTGATCGACAACGCTCAGGCGATGGCCAGCGTGTTTATCAAACGTGGCTACGATGTAGTGTCCGGCGGCACCGACAACCATTTGTTCCTGGTCAGCCTGATCCGTCAGGGCCTGACCGGCAAAGATGCTGACGCCGCCCTTGGCCGTGCGCACATCACCGTCAACAAGAACGCCGTGCCGAACGACCCGCAATCGCCGTTCGTGACCTCGGGCCTGCGCATCGGTACCCCGGCGGTCACTACTCGCGGCTTCAAGGTGACCCAGTGCGAAGTGTTGGCTGGCTGGATCTGCGACATCCTCGACAACCTCGGTGATGCCGACGTCGAGGCCAATGTTGCCCAGCAAGTGTCGGCCCTGTGCGCAGACTTCCCGGTTTATCGCTGAGTGTTCTGGAGTAACTGACTATGCAACGCTATTCGGGCTTCGGCCTCTTCAAACACTCCCTCAGCCACCACGAAAACTGGCAGCGCATGTGGCGCACGCCGACGCCGAAAAAGGTCTACGACGTGGTCATCGTCGGCGGCGGCGGGCACGGTCTGGCGACTGCCTACTACTTGGCAAAAGAACACGGCATTACCAATGTGGCCGTGGTCGAGAAAGGCTGGCTGGGCGGCGGTAACACCGCGCGCAACACCACCATCGTGCGCTCCAACTACCTGTGGGACGAGTCGGCGCACCTCTACGAACACGCAATGAAACTGTGGGAAGGCCTGTCGCAGGACCTCAACTACAACGTGATGTTCTCTCAGCGTGGCGTCTACAACCTGTGCCACACCCTGCAGGACATCCGTGATTCCGAGCGTCGGGTCAGCGCCAACCGCCTCAACGGCGTCGATGGCGAACTGCTCAACGCCAAGCAAGTGGCTGACGAGATTCCGTACCTCGACTGCTCGAAAAACACCCGCTACCCGGTGATGGGCGCGACTGTTCAGCGTCGCGGCGGCGTCGCCCGTCACGATGCCGTGGCCTGGGGCTTTGCCCGTGCCGCTGACGCCTTGGGCGTGGACTTGATTCAGCAGACCGAAGTGATCGGTTTCCGCAAGGAAAACGGCGTGTGCATCGGCGTTGAAACCAACAAGGGTTTCATCGGCGCCAAACGCGTCGGCGTGGTCACCGCCGGTAACTCCGGGCACATGGCCAAGCTCGCCGGTTTCCGTCTGCCGATCGAATCCCATCCGCTGCAAGCGCTGGTGTCGGAGCCGATCAAGCCGATTATCGATAGCGTGATCATGTCCAACGCCGTGCACGGTTACATCAGCCAGTCCGACAAGGGCGACCTGGTGATCGGCGCCGGTATCGACGGCTACAACGGCTACGGCCAGCGTGGTTCGTACCCGGTGATCGAGCACACCATTCAGGCCATCGTCGAGATGTTCCCGGTGCTGTCCCGCGTACGCATGAACCGTCAGTGGGGCGGCATCGTCGACACCACCCCGGACGCTTGCCCGATCATTTCGAAAACCCCGGTGCCGAACATGTTCTTCAATTGCGGTTGGGGCACCGGTGGCTTCAAGGCAACGCCTGGCTCGGGCAACGTGTTTGCCGCCAGTCTGGCCAAGGGTGAAATGCACCCGCTGGCCGCACCGTTTTCCATCGACCGTTTCCACAACGGCGCACTCATCGACGAACACGGCGCTGCTGCCGTCGCCCACTAACAGGAGAAATCCCCATGTTGCATATCTTCTGTCCTCACTGCGGCGAACTGCGCTCCGAAGAGGAATTCCACGCATCCGGTCAGGCGCACATTCCGCGCCCGCTCGATCCAGGCGCCTGCACCGACGAGGAGTGGGGCGACTACATGTTCTTCCGCGACAACCCGCGCGGTCTGCACCACGAACTGTGGGATCACGTTGCCGGTTGCCGTCAGTACTTCAACGTCACCCGCGACACCGTGACCTACGAGATTCTCGAAACCTACAAGATCGGCACCAAGCCGCAATTCACCGACAAGGCTGATTCGGCGAAAACAGCCACGACGGCGCTGGGAGAGAAGGTATGAGCCAGACCAATCGCCTGTCCAACGGTGGACGGATCGACCGCAACAAAGTGCTGAGCTTCACCTTCAACGGTCAGAGCTACAAAGGCTTCGAGGGTGACTCGCTGGCCGCCGCGCTGATCGCCAACGGCGTCGACATCATTGGCCGCAGCTTCAAGTATTCGCGTCCTCGCGGGATCTTTGCTGCCGGTGCCGAAGAGCCGAACGCGGTGCTGCAGATCGGTGCCACCGAAGCTACGCAGATCCCCAACGTGCGCGCCACGCAACAGGCGTTGTATCAAGGTCTGGTCGCGACCAGCACCAACGGCTGGCCGAGCGTCAACAACGACATGATGGGCATTCTCGGCAAGGTCGGCGGCAAGCTGATGCCGCCGGGTTTCTACTACAAAACCTTCATGTACCCGCAATCGTTCTGGATGACGTACGAGAAGTACATTCGCAAGGCTGCCGGTCTGGGCCGCTCGCCGACTGAAGTCGATCCGGACACCTACGACTACATGAACCAGCATTGCGACGTGCTGATCGTCGGCGCTGGCCCGGCCGGTCTTGCGGCTGCCTTGGCCGCTGCGCGCAGCGGTGCCCGAGTGATTCTTGCCGATGAGCAGGAAGAGTTTGGCGGCAGCCTGCTCGACTCTCGTGAAAGCCTCGACGGCAAACCGGCGATGGATTGGGTTGCCAGTGTCATCACTGAACTGAAGAACACCCCGGACGTGCTGCTGTTGCCGCGCGCCACGGTCAACGGTTACCACGACCACAACTTCCTGACCATTCACGAGCGCCTCACCGATCACCTCGGTGACCGCGCGCCGATTGGCCAGGTGCGTCAGCGTATTCACCGTGTTCGCGCCAAGCGTGTCGTGCTGGCAACCGGTGCTTGCGAGCGTCCGCTGGTTTACGGCAACAACGACGTGCCGGGCAACATGCTGGCCGGCGCTGTGTCGACTTACGTGCGCCGTTATGGCGTGGCACCGGGCAAGAAGCTCGTTCTTTCGACCAACAACGATCACGCCTACCGCGTTGCTCTGGATTGGCTCGATGCCAGTCTGCAAGTGGTCGCCATCGCCGATGCGCGCAGCAATCCGCGCGGTGCACTGGTGGAAGAAGCCCGCGCCAAAGGCATTCGGATTCTCACCGGCAGCGCCGTGATCGAAGCCCGTGGCAGCAAGCGTGTGACCGCTGCCCGCGTTGCGGCGATTGATGTCAAAGCCCACGCCGTGACCAGTCCTGGTGAGTGGCTCGACTGCGATGTAGTTGCGAGTTCCGGCGGTTACAGCCCGGTCGTCCACCTGGCTTCGCACCTCGGTGGCAAGCCGACCTGGCGTGAAGACATCCTCGGTTTCGTACCGGGCGACGCACCGCAGAAACGCGTGTGCGTCGGTGGCATCAACGGCGTTTACGGACTCGGTGATTCTCTGGCCGATGGTTTTGAAGGCGGCGTGCGCGCTGCTGCCGAAGCCGGTTTCCAGACTGTCGAAGGCGTGCTGCCGAAAGCCCTGAGCCGTCACGAAGAACCGACGCTGGCGCTGTTCCAGGTGCCGCATGAAAAGAACACCGCACGGGCGCCGAAGCAATTCGTCGACCTGCAAAACGACGTGACCGCTGCAGCGATCGAACTGGCAACCCGCGAAGGTTTCGAGTCGGTCGAGCACGTCAAACGCTACACCGCGCTGGGCTTCGGCACCGATCAGGGCAAGCTCGGCAACGTCAACGGTCTGGCCATCGCCGCCCGCTCGCTGAACGTGACCATCCCGCAAATGGGCACCACGATGTTCCGCCCGAACTACACGCCGGTGACTTTCGGCGCCGTGGCCGGTCGTCACTGTGGGCACATCTTCGAGCCGGTGCGTCATACCGCACTGCACGCCTGGCATGTGAAGAACGGCGCCGAGTTTGAAGACGTCGGTCAGTGGAAGCGTCCATGGTACTTCCCGAAAAACGGTGAAGATCTGCATGCCGCCGTCAAGCGCGAATGCAAAGCCGTGCGCGACAGCGTCGGCCTGCTCGACGCCTCGACCCTCGGCAAGATCGACATTCAAGGCCCGGATGCCCGCGAGTTCCTTAACCGCGTGTACACCAACGCCTGGACCAAGCTCGACGTGGGCAAGGCCCGCTACGGTTTGATGTGCAAAGAAGACGGCATGGTCTTCGACGACGGTGTCACGGCGTGTCTGGCCGACAACCATTTCGTCATGACCACCACCACCGGCGGCGCCGCTCGCGTATTGCAGTGGCTGGAGCTGTACCACCAGACCGAATGGCCGGACATGAAGGTTTACTTCACCTCCGTCACCGACCACTGGGCGACCATGACCCTGTCCGGGCCGAACAGCCGCAAGCTGCTCAGCGCCGTGACCGACATTGATCTGAGCAACGAAGCGTTCCCGTTCATGACCTGGAAAGAAGGTCTGGTCGGCGGTGTGCCGGCGCGGGTGTTCCGCATTTCGTTCACCGGTGAGCTGTCGTACGAAGTCAACGTGCAGGCCGACTATGCGATGGGCGTGCTGGAGAAAATCGTCGAGGCCGGCAAGCAGTACAACCTGACCCCGTACGGCACTGAAACCATGCACGTTCTGCGTGCCGAGAAGGGTTTCATTATCGTTGGCCAGGACACTGACGGCTCGATGACCCCGGACGACTTGAACATGGGCTGGTGCGTGGGTCGCACCAAACCGTTCTCGTGGATCGGCCAGCGTGGCATGAACCGTGAAGACTGCGTGAAGGATCAGCGTAAGCAGTTGGTGGGCTTGAAACCGATCGATCCGAATGTATGGCTGCCGGAAGGTGCGCAGCTGGTGTTCAACACCAAGCAGGCGATTCCGATGACCATGGTTGGCCACGTGACTTCCAGCTACGCGCACAACTCCCTCGGTTACTCGTTTGCCATGGGTGTGGTCAAGGGTGGTCTGAAGCGCCTCGGTGAGCGGGTGTTTGCACCGCTGGCCGATGGCAGCGTGATCGAGGCGGAAATCGTGTCTTCGGTGTTCTTCGATCCGAAGGGTGATCGCCAGAACATTTGATGGTTCGGCTCCTGGGGAGTGCAGTTGCACCGCGGTGACTTTATCGCGAGCAGGCTCACTCCTACAGGTGATCGCGTACCCCTTGTAGGAGTGAGCCTGCTCGCGATAGCGGTAGATCTGCCTACACAGGGCTCAAGTCAGAATTCAGAAGGTGCTTTATGACCACAGCCAATGTTTACCAACAACGCCCGACCACCGGCGCCAAGGCCGAGTCGTCGCTGCACCATGCCGACCTCGCCAGCCTGGTCGGCAAGGGCCGCAAGAACGCCGGTGTGATCGTGCGTGAAAAGAAACTCCTCGGTCACCTGACCATCCGTGGCGATGGCCACGATGCGGCGTTCGCCGCCGGCGTCCATAAAGCGCTGGGCATCGAATTGCCCGGCGCCCTGAGCGTGATCGTCAAAGGCGAAACCAGCCTGCAATGGATGGGCCCGGACGAGTGGCTGCTGATCGTGCCGAGCGGCGAAGAATTCGCTGCCGAACAGAAACTGCGTGAAGCACTGGGCGATCTGCACATCGCGATCGTCAACGTCAGCGGCGGCCAGCAGGTGCTCGAACTCAGCGGGCCGAACGTGCGTCAGGTGCTGATGAAATCGACCAGCTATGACGTGCACCCGAACAGCTTCCCGGTCGGTAAAGCGGTCGGCACGGTGTTCGCCAAGTCGCAGCTGATGATTCGTCATACCGCCGAAGACACTTGGGAACTGCTGATTCGTCGCAGCTTTTCGGATTACTGGTGGTTGTGGTTGCAGGATGCTTCGGCTGAGTACGGGTTGAGCGTTCAGGCCTGAAGATCAAAAGCCACCCCCCTCACCCCAGCCCTCTCCCCCAGGGGGAGAGGGGGAAAGGGAGCAGATTTGTGTGGTTTTCGAGCCTGAGTTCGACCCGATATCTCAGGTCGGCGTAACACGAGAGAACAACTCGGTCAGTCCCCTCTCCCTCTGGGAGAGGGCTAGGGTGAGGGAAAAACCTGCCACCCCGCACAAAGAACAGGAGTCACCGCACCATGAGCCGCGCCCCAGACACATGGATTCTGACCGCCGACTGCCCCAGCGTCCTCGGCACCGTGGACGCGGTGACGCGTTTTCTGTTCGAGCAGGGTTGCTACGTCACCGAGCACCACTCGTTCGATGACCGCCTCTCGGGGCGTTTCTTCATCCGCGTGGAATTCCGCCAACCCGATGGTTTCGACGAACAGTCCTTCCGCGCCGGTTTAGCCGAACGCGGTCAGGCCTTTGGCATGATCTTCGAGCTGACAGCGCCGAACTACCGGCCGAAAGTGGTGATCATGGTTTCCAAGGCCGATCACTGCCTTAACGATTTGCTCTATCGCCAGCGCATCGGTCAGTTGTCGATGGACGTCGCGGCGGTGGTGTCCAATCACCCGGATCTCAAGCCGCTGGCCGACTGGCACCAGATTCCCTACTACCATTTCCCCCTCGACCCCAACGACAAACCGTCGCAGGAGCGTCAGGTGTGGCAGGTGATCGAAGAGTCCGGCGCCGAACTGGTGATCCTCGCGCGCTATATGCAGGTGCTGTCGCCGGAGTTGTGCCGCAAGCTCGATGGCAAGGCGATCAACATTCATCACTCGTTGCTGCCGGGCTTCAAGGGCGCCAAGCCGTATCACCAGGCCTACAACAAGGGCGTGAAGCTGGTTGGCGCGACGGCGCATTACATCAACAACGACCTCGATGAAGGGCCGATCATTGCCCAGGGCGTCGAGGCGGTGGATCACAGTCATTACCCCGAGGATCTGATTGCCAAGGGGCGGGATATCGAAGGCCTGACCCTTGCCCGTGCCGTTGGGTATCACATCGAAAGAAGGGTTTTTTTGAACGCCAATCGTACGGTCGTACTTTAGATCGCTAAAAGATCGCAGCCTTCGGCAGCTCCTACAGGGGGATGCGATTCATGTAGGAGCTGCCGAAGGCTGCGATCTTTTGATTTACCGAGCACTTAACGCGCTGCCTGCCTGGGCAACGCGGTTCCATAAAAACAACAGCGAGGTGAAAGCATGTCTGGCAATCGTGGTGTGGTGTATCTCGGCGCTGGCAAGGTCGAAGTACAGAAAATCGACTATCCGAAAATGCAGGACCCGCGCGGTCGCAAGATCGAGCACGGGGTCATTCTCAAAGTGGTTTCCACCAATATCTGCGGCTCCGACCAGCACATGGTGCGCGGCCGTACCACGGCGCAGACCGGTCTGGTGCTGGGCCACGAAATCACCGGCGAGGTGATCGAGAAAGGCTCCGACGTCGAAAACCTGAAAATCGGTGACCTGGTTTCCGTACCGTTCAACGTCGCTTGCGGGCGCTGCCGTTCCTGCAAGGAGCAACACACCGGAGTCTGCCTGACCGTCAACCCGGCCCGTGCCGGCGGTGCTTACGGCTACGTCGACATGGGTGACTGGACCGGTGGCCAGGCCGAATACGTGCTGGTGCCGTACGCCGACTTCAACCTGCTGAAACTGCCGGATCGCGACAAGGCCATGGAGAAAATCCGCGACCTGACCTGCCTCTCCGACATTCTGCCAACCGGTTACCATGGTGCGGTCACTGCAGGCGTTGGCCCGGGCAGCACTGTTTATATCGCTGGCGCCGGCCCGGTCGGTCTGGCCGCTGCTGCTTCCGCGCGTCTGCTCGGGGCGGCGGTGGTGATCGTCGGCGACGTCAACACCATCCGCCTGGCCCACGCCAAGGCTCAGGGTTTTGAGATCGTCGACCTGTCGCAAGACACGCCGCTGCATGAGCAGATCGCCGCACTGCTGGGCGAGCCGGAAGTGGATTGCGCAGTGGACTGCGTCGGCTTCGAAGCGCGCGGCCACGGCCACGACGGCGTGAAAGCCGAAGCCCCGGCCACCGTGCTCAACTCGCTGATGGGTGTGGTACGTGTTGCCGGCAAGATCGGTATTCCGGGCCTCTACGTCACCGAAGATCCGGGTGCCGTCGACGCTGCCGCAAAAATGGGCAGCCTGAGCATTCGTTTCGGTCTGGGCTGGGCCAAGTCGCATAGTTTCCACACCGGCCAGACCCCGGTGATGAAATACAACCGCCAACTGATGCAGGCGATCATGTGGGATCGCATCAACATCGCTGAAGTGGTGGGCGTGCAGGTGATCAGCCTCGATCAGGCGCCGGAAGGTTACGGCGAGTTCGATGCGGGCGTGCCGAAGAAGTTTGTGATTGATCCGCACAAGTTGTTTAGTGCGGCATAAGTAAGCAAGGGCGACTTTCGGGTCGCCTTTTTTTTAGATCAAAAGATCGCAGCCTTCGGCAGCTCCTACACGGATCAATGTAGGAGCTGCCGAAGGCTGCGATCTTTTGATCTTATGCAATCAGAGAGCCGCCAAAGCCCCTTGATACAAAACCGGCCCAGTCGGCTGCCCGGTCGGTGAACCACCCTTCGGTTCCAGACTCACCGCCAACGCAATCGGTTGCTCGATCAACCCCCGCTGCACCTCACTCAACTCAACCTTGCCTTTGCCCCCCGCCGGAATCACCCCCAGCGAGATCGGTTTGCCATCCGCCGGAATCGCCCACAGTTCCAGGCTGCGATCCGCATCGACCGCCGCCAATGTCAGTGGCTCAACCTGCAGATAATCTTCATGCGCCTCGACCTTCAACGCCGGTTGCGCGTCGGCGGTCAGCAGGGTGGCGCGATAGCGGGCGTCGTCGCGGTTGTACAGCGAGCCGAGGAGCACCAGCACCGCGATGGAGCACACCGCTGCGGTGAGTCGCAGCCAGTTCCAGAACGGTCGTTTCTCGGGGACATGCAGCACTTGGGGTTCGATCCGCGCGGTGATGCCTTGCCAGACGCGGTCGGGCACTGGATGTTCCGGCAGGGATTCGGTGAGGCTGACCAGCGTTTCCTGCCACTGCGCCAACTCCGCCCGGAGCGCGGCGTCATCGAGCAATAGCTGATCAAACCGTCGACGCGCCGCCGCCGACATCAGGCCGATGGCGTAATCGGCTGCGAGGGCTCGGCGCAGGGCAGGGGTCTGGTAATTCATGATTCAAGGCACCGGCGCAGGCGTTCCATACCCCGGCGGATCCACGATTTCACCGAACCGAGCGGCGCCGCCAGGTGTTCGGCCAGTTCCGAGCAGGACAAGCCCTGAAAGTAAGCCACGCTGATCGATTGGCGCTGCATGCTTTCCAGGGTTTCCAGACAACGGTTCAGGGCCGTGGCCTCGCGGGCGCTGTTCAACTGGTCATGGGCTGACGGGCTTTGGTCCGGCAAGGCGTCTTGTTCGAGGTCGGTCAGCGCCCGGTCGCGGTGCTTGCGCAACTGGTCGATGGCTTGATTGCGGGTGATGTTGATCATCCAGGTCAGCGGTGCCGACAGGTGCGCCTCGTAGCGTGAGGCGTTGTTCCAGATGCGCACGAAGGCTTCCTGCAACACTTCTTCGGCCAGATCAGTCCGGCCCATGAAGCGCAAGGCCACGCCATGCAGACGCGGGCCGACACTGCGGTAGAGGGTTTCGAAGGCGCGACGATCACCCAATGAACACTGGGCCAACAGCTGTCGCAACTGATCGGTGTCGGCGATGGAAATGACGACTCTCCAGACAAGGCTGAGTGCACGAGGGCTAGACTCGGAATGTTCACAGGCTAGTTCAGCGATAGCGGTTGTGCCATTCATCGCGGTAATTCCAGGGTTTCACGATTCATATACGTGGGTATGATGAAAATGGATGCGCAGGTAAGGAACATGCCCGCGAGTACCCGGTCAAACCGGCAGTTTTATCGTCTATCGACGGACGGTTTTCACAGCGCAAGAGGATGTCTGAATGAAGATTTCACGCGGTATTGCAATGGCTTCGCTGATGACCCTTGCGGCCAGCCCGGTGTTTGCCGGTTTCAGCCTGGACGACGTGACCAAGGCTGCTTCGAGCATGCAGGGCGGCAACGCTGCCACCGCCGCCGCGCCGACTTCGGAAACCGCCGGTCTGCTGCAGGCCGTCACCGGTCTGGGTGTTACGCCGCAGCAAGCGGTTGGCGGCACCAGCGCCATGCTGGGCCTGGCCAAGAATCAATTGAGCAGCACCGATTATTCGCAACTGGCCAAAGAAGTGCCAGGCATCGACAAGCTGTCGGGCGGTAGCGGCAACCTGGCGGCGTTGAGTGGTTTGCTCGGTCAGTCCGGTAAGTCCGCCGGTCTGGAAAACGCCCTGGGCAACGTCAAGGACACCAATGACCTGAACAACGCCTTCGGCGCGCTGGGCATGGACAGCGGCATGGTCGGCCAGTTTGCCCCGGTGCTGCTCAAGTATCTGGGTGACCAAGGCGTCGGCGGCCCGCTGCTGCAAAGCCTGGGCAGCATCTGGGGCGCCGGCACCGGTAGCTGATTCAGCGGCGCTCGCTGTGCAGTTCGGCGATGCGCTGATCTTTCTCGCTCCAGAGCTGGTTGACCCAGCTCTGGACCGTCTGCCGAAACGCCGGATCATTCTCGTAATCACCCTGCCACAACGCCGGGTCGAGTTCGCGGGTCTTGATGTCGATGATCACGCGCGGCACGTTGCCACTGATCAGATCCCAGAAGCCCGGTATGTTCGCCTGTGGATAAACCACGGTGACATCGAGAATGGCGTCCAGCTGTTCACCCATCGCCGCCAGCACGAACGCCACGCCGCCGGCCTTGGGCTTGAGCAAGTGGTTGAACGGTGATTGTTGCTCGACACTTTTGGCGGCGGTGTAGCGCGTACCTTCCAGATAATTCACCACGGTCACCGGCTGACGCTTGAACAGCTCGCAGGCCTGTCTGGTGATTTCCAGATCCTTGCCCGCCAATTCCGGATTCTTCGCCAGGAACGCCTTGGTGTAGCGCTTCATGAACGGGTAATCCAGCGCCCACCACGCCAGCCCGAGGAACGGCACCCAGATCAGCTCTTTCTTGAGGAAGAATTTGAAGAACGGCGTGCGTCGGTTCAGCGTCTGGATCAGTGCCGGAATATCGACCCACGACTGGTGATTGCTGACCACCAGATACGAGGTGTCGCCACGCAGATCTTCGCCGCCACGAATGTCCCACTGGGTGGGAATGCACAGGCGGAAAATCAGTTTGTCGATTTCTGCCCAGGTCTCGGCGATCCACATCACCGCCGCCGATGCGTAGTCACGCCAGCGGCCCGGTGCGACCAGTTTGAGCAGGGCAAACACCAGCAACGGCCCGATCAGGATCAGGGTGTTGAGCAACAGCAGCAGGGTGACGAAACAGCCGGTGAGCAGGCGGCGCATAAGCAACTCTTTGCAAACGGATGGGCGCGCCATGATAAGCAGCTTCGCGCGGCAGGCCAAATCGGCGGTGACGAATGTTTCACTTCAGTCGCGTTAACCTGATCGTTCCCACGCTCTGCGTGGTAACGCCGCCCGGGACACTCCGCGTCCCTGTGACGCAGAGCGTCACTGGATGCATGCCCACGCAGAGCGTGGGAACGATCAAGCGCGCAACGGTCTAAAATCCCGTTGCCCAACTCCCCAAGGAAGCCCCTTACGTGAAATCCCTCCTTGCACTGTTTGCCCTCGTCGCCCTGCCGGTCATGGCCGCCGAGCCGACCCTGTACGGGCGCTACGAATACATTGCGCTGCCGGAAATCGGCGGCGAAGTGCTCAAGGCCAAGATGGACACCGGTGCACTGACCGCCTCGCTGTCGGCCAAGGACATCGAAACCTTCACTCGCGACGGCGATGACTGGGTGCGTTTCCGCCTCGGCACCAAGGACGCCAGCAACAAGGTCTACGAACACAAGGTCGCGCGGATCAGCAAGATCAAGAGCCGTTCGGATGAAGAGGACGAGGGCGAAAGCACCGAAGTCGCCAAACGCCCGGTGGTCGATCTCGAGCTGTGTCTGGGTAACGTCAAGCGTACTGTCGAGGTCAACCTGACCGACCGCAGCAACTTCAATTATCCGTTGCTGATCGGTGCCAAGGCCTTGCGCGAATTCGGCGCGGCGGTGAACCCGGCGCGTCGCTTTACCGCAGACAAACCTGACTGCTGAGCCAAGTGGTCTGATTGACGTAACGTCAGGCTTGGGGCACCGTTCGCGCACTTAACCTACGGGCTCGGACGCCATGCCTCATATCCTGATTGTCGAAGACGAAGCGGCGATTGCCGACACGCTGATTTTTGCCTTGCAGGGCGAGGGCTTCACCACCACGTGGCTGAGCCTCGGCGCGGCGGCGCTGGAGCATCAGCGGCAGACGCCGGCCGACCTGATCATCCTCGACATCGGCCTGCCGGACATCAGCGGTTTCGAAACCTGCAAACAGCTGCGGCGCTTCAGTGAAGTGCCGGTGCTGTTCCTCAGCGCGCGCGATGCCGAGATTGATCGCGTGGTGGGCCTGGAAATTGGTGCCGACGACTACGTGGTCAAGCCGTTCAGCCCGCGGGAAGTCGCCGCGCGGGTGAAGGCCATTCTCAAGCGCATGGCGCCGCGCCCCCCGATTGAAGCCTCTTCAGCGCTGTTTCGCGTCGATCCTGAACGTGTGCAAATCAGTTATCGCGGCCAGAACCTGAGCCTGACCCGCCACGAATTCCGTCTGTTGCAATGCCTGCTCGAACAACCCGAGCGAGTGTTCAGCCGCGAGCAATTGCTCGACGCACTGGGCGTGGCCGCAGACGCCGGTTACGAGCGCAGCATCGACAGCCACATCAAAAGCCTGCGCGCCAAACTGCGCCTGGTGCGCGCCGACGCCGAGCCGATCCAGACCCATCGCGGTCTCGGTTACAGCTACAGCCCGGGGCACAGTTGATGTCCCTGGGGCTGCGGATTTTTCTGGTGTACGTGCTGTTCATCGGCCTTACCGGTTATTTCGTGCTCAACACGGTGATGGAAGAAATCCGTCCCGGCGTGCGCCAGTCCACCGAAGAAACCCTGGTCGATACCGCTAACCTGATGGCGGAAATCCTGCGCGACGATTTCAAGGCCGACACCCTCAGCGAGAACCGCTGGCCAGAATTGCTCCGCGCTTACGGCGAACGTCAGCCACAAGCGACGATCTGGGGCTTGTCGAAAAATCAGGTCAACCACCGCATCTACGTGACTGACGCCAAGGGCATCGTCGTGCTCGATTCCAGTGGTGTCGCGGTCGGTCAGGATTACTCGCGCTGGAATGACGTGTACCTGACCCTGCGCGGTGAGTACGGCGCACGTTCGAGCCGCAGCGATCCGCATGATGCGAGTTCATCGGTGATGCACGTCGGCGCGCCGATCCGCGACAACGGCCAGATTATCGGCGTGGTCACTGTGGCCAAGCCCAACAGCTCATTGCAGCCCTATGTCGATCGCACCGAACGGCGTTTGCTGTTTTACGGCGCCGGCCTGATCGGCCTCGGCCTGTTGTTTGGCGCGCTGCTGTCGTGGTGGCTGAGCCGTGCGCTGCATCGCTTGACCGGTTATGCCCAGGCCGTGAGCGAAGGCCGGCGCGTGGAAGTGCCGCACTATCGCGGCGGCGAGCTGGAGCAACTGGCTTCGGCGGTCGAACAGATGCGCACGCAACTGGAGGGCAAGGCTTACGTCGAGCGTTACGTGCACACGTTGACCCATGAATTGAAGAGCCCGCTGGCGGCGATTCGTGGTGCGGCGGAATTGCTGCAAGAGGAAATGTCGCCGATTCAGCGTCTGCGTTTTGTCGGCAATATCGACAGTGAAAGTGCACGCATGCAGCAGTTGATCGAACGCTTGCTGAATCTGGCGCAGGTCGAACAACGCCAAGGATTGGAGGAGCGGGTCGCCGTGCCGCTGGCCGTGTTGGTCGACGAATTGTTGCAAGGGCAGGCCGCGCGGATTGAAGGCAAACAATTGCATGTCGAACAGACGATTGCGGCGGATCTTCTGCTGATTGGTGAGCCGTTTCTATTGCGTCAGGCGCTGGGCAATCTGCTGGAAAATGCGCTCGATTTCACCGCGCCACAGTGCCTGCTGCGCTTCAGTGCTGCACGGCATGGCGAGTACATCGAGGTGCAGCTGTTCAATGAAACCGCACCGATTCCCGATTACGCCTTGCCGCGTCTGACCGAACGCTTTTACTCACTGCCTCGTCCCGACAGCGGCCGCAAAAGCACCGGTCTGGGACTTAACTTCGTCGAAGAAGTGGCCAAGTTGCATGGTGGCCGGCTGGCAGTGCGCAATGTGCCCGGCGGCGTCGAAGTGACGCTCAGCCTGCCGTAACGTCAGGGCTGCGTGGCGGCCAGCGCGTGCTTTCTGCGATGGACAAACTGCAGCGCTGGTTGCTCGACCAAGCGCCACGAAACCGTGGCCAGAACGATGACGATCAAGGCCGACACGAGCATCGACGGGATAAACGTCAGTGAGGTCTTGTTGATGATCAGTTGCTGCACCGGGAAGGCGTACAGATACATACCGTAGGAAATATCGAATCGTCTGCGGATGGTTTTGTCGACGTACAGCAAGCCCAGGCTCAGGGTCGCGAGGCACACACCCAGGGTCGCCAGCACGCTGGCCAGCGGCGTGCCGAGGCTGAAAAATATCAAGCCTGCCGCTGTCACCAGAGCGATTGCAAGTACGCGGCGATCGCTCAGGTATTGCTGGTTGAAGGCAATCACTGCGCCGGCAAAGAACGCGATGCCGGCCGCGCTGTAAACCGCCAGCTTTTGCGCCAGCGCGCCGGGCACGTGATTGCCCAGAGCGTAGGTCGCTACTGCAAACACAGCCAGCAAAACCCACGGCATCAGTGCCCGTCGATACATGCCCAACGCCAGCGCCAGCAACAGGTAAAAGCCGAATTCGATCTTCAGCGTCCAGAGGCTGCCGTTGAAGGATTCGCTGAGGATAAACCCCTGGGTGATCGGTTCGATGTTGGCCCGCCCGAACAGCGAGATGCGCAGAAAGTCAGCCAGGGCGCCGAAGCTCGCAACATAGCCGTCGGCAAACACCGCCCCGGCGAGGTAGGTCATCACAAACGCACAAAGGATCAGAGCCGGGAAGATGCGCACAACGCGCTTGCCCAGATAATCGGCAAAGCTGCGCGAGTTGAAAAAGCTTTGGCTGATCAGCAGGCCGGAAATCGAAAAGAACGCCGTCACGGCGATACCGCCCAGCGAGTTGTAACCGGCAATGCCCGGTTCTTCCAGGCCCGACAGGGCAAAGTGATGACTGACCAGCACCATCAGCGCCGCCAGGTGCCTGATCAAATCGAAAGAGTTGTTGCGCAACGTGATCGTCCTTTGTCTGAGCACTGCCCCGTAAATGGGAAAAACCTTTTACAGGTATTTCCACGCAAATCCCACACAACCTCCATCACAAAACCACACAGCGCTCGCAGACTCGCCCCATTCCAACAAGGGAGCGTCCTGATGAACCGAAGTCTGGCACTGAAACTGGGGGCGATTGCCCTGCTGATCCTGCTGTTGCTGATTCCCCTGCTGATGATCGATGGCGTCATCGACGAGCGTCAGCAACTGCGTGACGGCGTACTCGAAGACATCGCCCGCAGCTCCAGTTACAGCCAACAACTGAGCGGGCCGGTGATGGTGGTACCGTATCGCAAAGTGATTCACAACTGGAAGATCAACGACAAGACCAATCAGCGCTACGACGATCCACACGAGGAGCGCGGGCGTCTGTACTTCCTGCCGGAGCGTTTCGAGCTTGATGGCCAGGTGCAGACTGAACTGCGCGCCCGGGGCATTTACGAGGCGCGGCTGTTCCACGCCGACAATCGCATCGACGGACATTTCTCGCTACCGGCGCAATTGGGCATCAAGGAAGATTTCACTGACTATCGGTTTGATGCGCCATTTCTCGCGGTCGGTATCAGCGACATTCGCGGGATCGAAAATGCCCTGAAACTGGAGTTCGAGGGACAGCGTCTGGACTTTGTGCCGGGCACGCAGGTCGGCTGGCTCGGCGAAGGTGTGCGCGTGACGTTGCCGCTGCTCGATACCAGCAAAAACACCGAGCTGGCCTTTGCGTTCGACCTGCGCCTGCAAGGCACCGGTTCATTGCAAGTGCTGCCAGTGGGCAAAACCAGCAGTGTCAGCCTCAGTGCCAACTGGCCGCATCCAAGCTTCATCGGCAACTTCCTGCCGGCGAAGCGCGAGATCAATGATCAGGGCTTCAACGCTGATTGGCAGACCACATTCTTTTCCACCAATTTGCAGGACGCGATGAGCCGTTGTGTGGCCAGCAATGATTGCGCGGCGTTCAACGGCCGCAGTTTCGGCGTGAGTTTTATCGACCCGGTGGATCAGTACCTGAAGAGTGACCGGGCGATCAAATATGCGCTGCTGTTCATCGTTCTGACGTTCGCCGGTTTCTTTCTGTTCGAAGTGCTCAAAAGCCTGGCGGTGCACCCGGTGCAGTACGCACTGGTGGGCGTAGCGTTGGCGTTCTTTTACCTGTTGTTGCTGTCGTTGTCGGAACACATCGGGTTCGCTCTGGCGTATTTGCTGTCGGCCAGTGGTTGTGTGTTGTTGATCGGCTTTTATGTCTGCCATGTGCTGCACAGCGTGCGTCATGGCTTGAGTTTTTCGGCGGGGCTGGCGGCCTTGTATGGCCTGCTGTATGGATTGCTGAGTGCCGAGGATTACGCGTTGCTGATGGGCTCGCTGTTGCTGTTCGGCTTGCTTGGCGTGTTTATGGTGCTGACGCGAAAACTGGACTGGTACGGGATCGGGCAGAAGCCGGGCAAGCCGTTGGAGTTTGATATCGGGGTGGTGGAATGAGCCGGTCGCTGGGGTTGCGTGAGGATCAGCGCTGGAAGGATGAGTTGGTGACGCGGATTATCGGTTCTTTGCCTGTGGAACCGAGGTGGGGCCATCGCGAGCAGGCTCACTCCCACAGGGAAATGCGCTCAACTATAGGAGTGAGCCTGCTCGCGATGATGCCGGAGCAGGCGCCAAAAAACTAAGGCTTGGGCATGGTCGCGATCATGGACGGTCGCTGGCTCACTTCAAAAAACCAGTTGGCCAGTTGCGGGTTGGCTTCACGCCAGCCCAGATCGGGGAAACGCAGATCGAGGTAGCCCAACGCGCAGGCCACACTGATCGCCGCCACGTCGAAGTGGCTGGTCAGCTCGGCAATCGCATCGTTTTCCAGCAGGTTCAACGCACGGCGGATCTTCTCGCGTTGCGCCTCCAGCCATTCGTCCCAGTGTTTTTCCGGGGCCCGCAATACTTGTTCATAACGCACCATCACCGAGGCATCCATGATCCCGTCGGCCATCGAGGCGAGGGTCAGACGGCGCCAGCGGGCTGCGCCTTCGCGCGGAATCAGCGGGTTGCCGACATGTTGATGGTCGAGGTATTCGAGGATCACGCGGCTGTCATGGATGACATTGCCGTCGGCCAGACGCAGGGCCGGAATCTTGCCCAGCGGATTGTCGGCATTGAGTTCAGCACTGGGGCTGACCGGGCTGAGCACGCAGTCTTGCAGCGCGACGCGATCCTGCTGACCTGTCTCGTGCAGCAACACCATCACTTTGCGTACGAACGGGGAGAGCGTGTTGTGGTAAAGGGTCATGCTGGGGGCGGACATTGGCAGGGTCTCGATCAGAACGATGAGGGAGCAGCATAGCGCGTCAGCGCACGAGCTCAAGCCTCACGCCGGACCCAATGCAGGAGTGAGCCTGCTCGCGATAGCGCAATCACATTCAACATCAATGTTGGATGGCCCACCGCTATAGCGAGCAGGCTCACTCCTACCAAGGTTTTTCAGCTTCTCAGCAGTAGACCTCTTATGGCCAGAACCGCAGGAACACCCAAGCCGACCCAGCTCAACGCATCCCAGATGCCATCCCCCAGCAACGCCGCAAACAACCCCGCCGCACTGAGCAGCGCTATCACGATCGGCGTGCTGAAGACTTTCCAGAAATTCGACTGACGCGGCTTCATGCAGACGCCTCCGCCGTTTCCAGCACGGGCTTGGCGGCCTTGCGTCGCACCACCCACAGATACACGCCACTGCCGAGGACGATGATGGTCAGCACATCAAGCGCGGCCCAGAGGATCTTCATCGGCATGCCGCCGTAGTCACCAAAGTGCAGCGGTTGCGACATGCCCATGGCGTCCATGTACCACGGCCTTTCGGCTACGGCGGTGACCTTCAGGGTAGTGGCGTCGATCAGCACCGGCGTCAGCAAGTGCGAAGTCAAATGCGTGCCGCCCTTCATGAACACCGAGTAATGGTGCTCGCTGGAAAACCGCGTGCCGGGGAACGCGATGAAATCCGGCTTCATGCCCGGGGCGACTTCAGCGGCGATGTCGAGCAAGCGGGTGGCCGGTGCCAGGTGTGTCAGCGGTGGCGCATCGCGGTAAGGCTCGATCAGCGCGGTCAGTGCGTCGTTGCGCCAGGCGGCAATCAGCAGATCGGCGCAGGCGCTGATCACGCCGGTCACGCCGACCACCAACGCCCAAGTCAGGGTGACCACGCCGATCAGGTTATGCAGGTCGAGCCAGCGCAACCGCGTGGACTTGTCCTGACGCACCGTACCGAAGTTCAAGCGGCGCATGAACGGCAAATACAACACCGTCCCCGACACGATGGCCACGACAAACAGCAGCCCCATGAACGCCAGCAGCAACTTGCCCGGCAGTCCGGCGAACATGTCGACGTGCAGGCGCAGGATAAACAGCATCAAACCGCCGTTGGCCGACGGGGTTTCCAGTGCTTCACCCGTACGCGCATCGAGCATGAAGGTGTGCGAGGAGTTGGGTTCGGTGCCGGCGGTTTTCGCCATGATCGCGAACGCTGCATTCGGGTCTTCGTCGTCATAACCGAAGTACTGCATGACCTCGCCCGGTCGATGTTGCTGCGCGGCATCCACCAGTTGCTGCAGATTGAGCTGCGGCGTGTCGGCCGGCATCTCCCGCAATTCCGGGGCGTTACCGAGCAAATGGTCGATTTCGTGACTGAAAATCAACGGCAGACCGGTCAAGGCCAGCATCAGCAAAAACACGGTGCAGATCAGGCTGGTCCAGGTGTGGATAAACGCCCAGCGACGAATTGTTTTACTTTTCATTTCATGACCTTCAAAAACACCAAAGCCGTCCACGAAGGACGGCCTGGTAACAGGGCCTGTTTCAGCTCAGTGGTTTACCACTTGTAAGTGGCACTGGCGACGACGCTGCGCTGGTCGCCGTAGTAGCAATAGAAACCGTCACAGGTGGAAATGTAGTCCTTGTCGAACAGGTTGGTCGCGTTGAGTGCCAGCGACGCACCTTTGAGGCTGTTGTCCAGACGACCGAGGTCGTAATGCACGGCCGCGTCGAACACGGTGTAGGCGTCCGCCTTGCCCAGCCAGGTGTTGCCTTTGTCGCCGTAGGTGTTGCCAGTGTATCGGACACCGCCACCGATGCCGAAGCCATCGAGCACGCCGGAGTGCCAGGTGTAATCAGTCCACAGCGAAGCTTGCTGGTTCGGCATCAGTTGCAGGCGATTGCCCTTGTCGACGCCTTTTTGCACTTCGGATTTGGCCAGAGTGTAGGCGGCGATGACTTTCAGGTTGTCGGTCACGTCGGAGACCGCTTCGAGCTCCAGGCCTTTGACTTTCACTTCGCCGGTCTGGCTGGTGATGGTCACGTTGTTGACGATGCTGTTGACCGAGACGTTCTTCTGGGTCAGGTCATACACCGCGGCGCTGAGCAGGGTTTTGCTGCCCGGTGGCTGGTATTTGATGCCCAGTTCCCACTGCTTGCCTTCGGTCGGCTTGAAGGAGTCCGTGGCGGTGGCATCGGCGCCAGCGGTCGGCTGGAAGGATTCGGCGTACGACAGGTACGGCACGAAGCCCGAGTCGAACACGTAGCTGATCGCTGCGTTGCCGCTGAACGCTTTGTCACGCTGGGTGTTGGTGGCGTCGTCCTTGTTGAAGAACCTGGTGCTGGTGTGCACCCAGTCTTCGCGCCCGCCCAGGGTCAGACGCCATTGGTCCAGGGCCATTTGGTCCTGCACATAGAGGCCGGTCTGGGTGGTCTTCTGGTCGTAATCGTAAAACGCGCTGGAGCGCGGTGGACGAACGATGGTCTGGCCGTAGATCGGGTTGTTGACGTTGATGTCCGGCGCACTGCCGAAGATCGAGGTGTAGTTGTCGTTGCTGCGCTGGTGATCGAGACCCAGCAGCAGGGTATGACGGATGTCGCCAGTAGCGAAGTCGGCCTGGAAGTTGTTGTCCACGGCGAACTGGCTGATGTCCTCATCGACGTTGGTGGTACCGCGACCGACATTGCCCTGGTTGTCCACGGTGAAACCGGCGAACGAGGGGTTGTAGCTATTGACGGTGACGGTCTGGAACGCCAGATCCGACTTGGTGTAGCGCAGGTTCTGCTTGAATTGCCAGACGTCGTTCAGGCGATGTTCGAAGGCATAACCGAGCGCGTAGTAGGTGCGGTCGTAGAAATCGTAGTCAGGATCGCCGAGGTTCTTGTGGTGGGAGATCTTGCCGAAGGGCATGTCGATCTTGGTGCCCTGGATCGGGTAGAACTGGCTGGTGACCCCGGTATCGTCACGGGTGAACTGCGTGAGCAAGGTCAGCCTGGTGTCGTCGTCGATGTTCCAGGTCAGGCTCGGCGCAATGTTGTAGCGCTTGTTTTCGATGTGGTCGATCTGCGTATCGCTGTCACGCACGACGCCGCTGATGCCATACAGGAACTGGCCTGCTTCATCGATCTTGCCGGTGCTGGCGAAGTTGATCTGGCGGTGGTTGTCGCTGCCGTACTGCAACTGGATTTCGCTGCTGGCTTCGGCGCTCGGACGACGGCTGACCATGTCGAGCAGGCCGCCTGGCGGGGTTTGGCCGTACACCGAAGACGCCGGGCCACGGAGCAAGGCGAGGCGGTCGAGGTTCCAGGTTTCCGGTTTCGGGTTGGCGTAAATGCCGCGTGGCAGCGCCAGGCCATCGAGGTACTGGGTCGGTTCGAAACCACGCACGCGCAGCCAGTCGATGCGGGTGTCGCTGCCGTAGCTGCTGGCGGTGATGCCGGGCATGTAACGCACCGCGTCGTCGAGGCTGTGCACGCCACGATCTTCCATTTGCTGACGGGTGGCCACGGAGATCGACCGCGGCGCTTCGACCAGCGCGGTGTCGGTCTTGGTGCCGGCGGCGGTGCGAGTAGCGGTGTAGCCTTCGACCGGGCCCCAGGCGCTTTCGCTGTTTTCCACGCCAATGATCGCGGTTTCCGGCAGGGCCATCGCGCCGTCAGGCACGGCGACCAAAGTGTAGGTGCCAGCGCCGCTCTGCTCCAGTTGCAGACCGGTGCCGCGCAGGGCTGCGCGCAGAGCGCCGGCTGCGTCGTATTGGCCGTTGACCGGTGCCGAGGTCTTGCCCACCGCCAGTGCCGGGCTCAGCGACAGCGCGAGGCCACCCTGGCTGGCGATCTGGTTGAGGGTGGTCGACAGCGGAGCAGCCGGCAGGTTGTAGGCGCGCACGCTGGACGCTTGTTCAGCAGCGAGCAACGGGTTGCTGATCAGCGGCGCGCTGAGCGCGATGGCGACGGCCAGCAGACTGGGGCGCAACAAGGTGTCTAGCGAACGGGACATACGGCGGCTCCTGAATGGAAATATTTCTCAATTGCCTGTGTGCCGGATGAAACTCGAAAAGTGATAGGGCTGGATGAAAATAATTTTGATTAAGGAAAACAGCGGTGTGGCGGATGACGCCATCGCGAGCAGGCTCACTCCTACAGGGGAACGCATTTCAACTGTAGGAGTGAGCCTGCTCGCGATGGCAACCGCTCAGCCACCCGATCATTCAGGCTTGGAATCAGCCTTCGCGACTGTGACCCAATACGGCGTATGCCGCTCGATCTGCACCGGCAAAGTTGGCAGCAGCGCGCTCAAAGCCTTATCGGTGTCATGCAGAGGGAAGCTGCCGGTAATACGCAAGTCCGCCACGTCCGGCGCCACGCCCAGATGCCCACGGCGATAACGTCCGAGCTCATGCACCAGATCGCTCAGTCGTGCGTTGTCGACCACCAGCATCCCGCGCGTCCAGGCATCGGCGCCGGGATTAAGGGCGACAATCGAGCCCAGGCCATCACTGCGCAGCAGCACTTGCTGGCCTTCACGCAGGATCTGTTCATCAGGATTCGCCTGCGCATGGGCGGCGACAGCCGACTGCAACACGCTCAGGCGGGTGCCATCTTCCTCGCGCTTGACCAGGAACCGCGTGCCGAGGGCGCGCATGCTGCCCTCGCGGGTTTCGACGATAAACGGCCGCGCATCGCCATGACCGGTTTCGACGAGAATCTCGCCTTCCTGCAAAACGATCAGTCGGCGCTTGTCATCGAAACGCACATCTACCGCGCTGTGGGTGTTGAGGTTGAGTACGGTGCCGTCGGCAAGGTGCAGGGTGCGTTGTTCGCCGGTGGCTGTGCGCTGATCGGCGAGCCAGTAGTCCAGCGGCAGCCACTGTTCACTGGCGAACAGCCCGAGACCGACGATCACCACAACGCTGGCCAGTCCGCTGCCGAGCTTGCGCACTCGCCGGCGAATGCCTTCGCGTGATTGCAGCAGTGCATTGCGCGCCGGGCCTTTGGCCACACTGAAACGTTGATCAAGCATGCCCAACTGGCGCCAGGCGCGGGCGTGTTCTTCATGCGCCGCGTGCCATTTGGCGAACTCTTCGCGTTCCAGCGGGCTGCTCGAATCGAGGGTCAGTTGCCAGGCAATCGCCGCGTCCAGCACATGCGCCGGGACGGGGCGGGAACTGGCCGGGCTCACGTCGGCTCACCGTACAGGGCGATGTAGCACTGCCGAATGCCCTGCGCCAGGTATTGGCGCACACGCGGCACCGAAACGCCGAGCTTCTCGGCAATCTCGGCATGACCGAGGCCATCGAGGCGGTTAAAGAGGAAAGCGGCGCGGGCCTTGGTCGACAGTTGGCCGAGCAAGCGGTCGATGGCCTTGAGGTCTTCGAGGATCAGTTGCTGTTCTTCTATAGAAGGCTGTTCGCCTTCGGGGATCAGCATCAGTTCGGTGAGGTAGGCCTGTTCCAGCGCGGCGCGACGGAAATAGTCGAACAGCAGGCCTTTGGCGATCGCCACCAGAAACGCTCGTGGCTCGCGGGGTGTCAGCAATTCATCGCGGCCGAGCAGGCGCACGAAAGTGTCCTGACTCAGATCCTCGGCGCGTTGCGGGCACGCCACATTGCGTCGCAGCCAGGCCAATAGCCAACCGCGATGGTCGCGATACATCGCACCAACGAGTTCACTGTGAGGGCTCTGAGCTGAAGACACCAAATATCACCGATTGGGAAATATTAACTAACGCGAATTGTTCGCGATTCTGGCAGAGGTGGGAATGGTTAGCAATTGGCCACTGGTCAGGTGAGCCGTTGAAGGGCTGCCCTCACCCTAACCCTCTCCCGGAGGGAGAGGGGACTGATCGGGGGATATTCTGGAGGTGCACCGCCCTGAACGATTTTCAGTGAATCCATAACCGACTCGATTTCTCAGGTCGATGAAAAGCTTCAGACACCACGGTCGGCCCCCTCTCCCTCTGGGAGAGGGCTGGGGTGAGGGGGATGGATCTTGGACTTGACTGAACTTCAGAACGACGGCGCCTGCTGCCGCCGCTTCCACTGGCTCAGGCGTTGCTGAAGGTTTATCGGACTATGAATCTGCTGCTGACGCGCCCGGCTGAACAGAATCAACGCCAGCTCCGCCGTGGCCAGCGCATCGGCACTCGCGTTATGCCGCTCGAACACTTCAAGCTTGAACCACTCGATCCACTCATCCAGCCCGGCCTCGCGAATCTGCGCCTGTGGACACAGCAGCGGCGCAATATCAGCGACATCCAGAAACACCTGCTGCAACCTGTGCCCCAGATGTTCCCTTAACGCACGCCCGAGCATGTGCTGATCGAACGGCGCATGAAATGCCAGCACCGGGCTGTCGCCGATAAACTCGAGCAGTTCCAGCAAGGCCTCGGCGGGTTCACTGCCGGCTGCAATCGCATTCGGCCCCAAGCCATGAATCAGCACGCTGGGGCTCAACTTCAATTCGCGGCACTGCAGCGTGCGTTCGAACTGTTGACGGAAATCGATCGCGCCATCCTCGATCACCACCGCGCCAATCGACAACACCCGATCCTTGTTCAGATTGAGCCCTGTAGTTTCAAGATCCAGCACCACCCAACGCTGCTCGCGCAGGGTACAGTCGCTCAACTCGCCGGTCGCCGGCAGCTTCGCCAAACGCTGCTGCAACTGCGCCGGCACCACCGGACTGGCCGGGCGCAGCCACGAAAACAGGCTCATAGCTGATACCGCAAGGTCAGGCTGGTTTGCAGGCGCTGCGCTTGGCGCAGGGATTCACGCAGGATGCGCCGGTCGAGGTGATTGAGGCTGTCGGGATCGACGCGATTGGAGTACGGCAGATTCTCGCGGGTCTGCAACTGATGCTGCTGCATGCGCGTCTGTTGAATGAAGTGATACGCCTCTTCATACGCCGCGCCGTCGAGCCGTTCGATGACCTCTTTGTCGACCAACTGGCGGAAACGTTCGAGGGTGTTGTTGGCGTCGATACCGTTGGCCAATGCGAGCAAGCGCGCGCCGTCGACGAACGGTGTCAGGCCCTGGACTTTTAGATCCAGCGTGGCTTTCTCGCCATTCTTGCGCGCCAGCACAAACTCGCGGAAGCGTCCCACCGGGGGACGATTGCGCAGCGCGTTGTCGGCCATCATGCGCTGGAACAAACGGTTGTCGCCGACCTGATCAAGAATGCCCCGGCGCAGTTGCGCGCAACCTTGTTCATCGCCCCAGACCACGCGCAGATCGAAGTAGATGCTCGAGCCCAGCAGATTCTCCGGTGTCGCCTCGCGAATAAACGCCGCAAAACGCCGCGCCCATTCCGCCCGCGACAAACACAGCTCAGGGTTGCCGGCCATGATGTTGCCCTTGCACAGGGTGAAGCCGCACTGCGCCAGGCTCTGGTTGATCTGCTGGGCAATCGGCAACAGCTTGCCGCGAATCTCGGCGGCATGTGCCGCATCACGGGCATCGAACAGAATGCCGTTGTCCTGATCGGTGTGCAGTGTCTGTTCGCGGCGGCCTTCGCTGCCGAAACACAGCCAACTGAACGGCACGCCGGGGTCGCCTTTTTCGGCGAGGGTCAACTCGATCACCCGGCACACGGTGTGGTCGTTGAGCAAGGTGATGATGTGGGTGATCTGCGTCGACGACGCACCGTGGGCGAGCATGCGCTCGACCAGTTGACCGATCTCGCCGCGCAAGGTCACCAGTTGCTCGACACGTTGGGCGCTGCGGATGGTGCGCGCCAGATGCACTAGATCGACCCGTTGCAGGGAAAACAGATCACGCTCGGAGACCACGCCGCACAGGCGCTGATCCTTGACCAGGCAGACGTGGGCGATATGCCGTTCGGTCATCGCAATGGCCGCATCGAATGCGCTGTGATCCGGTGAAAGATAGAAGGGCGCGCGAGTCATGTGACGCTCGATGGCTTCACTGAAGTCGCCGATGCCTTGCGCCACGACATGACGCAAATCGCGCAGGGTGAAAATCCCCAGCGGTGCCTTGTGCTCATCCACCGCGACGATGCTGCCGACCTGCTGTTCGTGCATCAACTTCACCGCTTCGCGCAGTGGCGTGTCCGGGCTGCACGTCACCGGATGACGCATCGCCAGTTCGCCGAGGCGGGTATTCAGCGAATACTGTGTGCCGAGGGTTTCCACGGCTTTCTGCTGCACTTGCTGATTGACCTGATCAAGCAGGCTGCTGACCCCGCGCAAGGCGAAGTCACGGAAGCTGCTGGAGAGCGCGAACAGTTTGATGAACGCCAGTTTGTTCAGTTGCAGACAGAAGGTGTCATCGCCAGCCAGGTGTTCGGTACGCGTTGCCCGCTCGCCAAGCAGCGCGGCCAACGGGAAGCATTCGCCCGTGGTGATCTCGAAAGTGGTTTCGGTACCGGGTTTGGTGATGTGCTGGCGTTCGCCGACCACCCGGCCTTGCTTGACGATATAGAAGTGTTCGACCGGGCCGTCGCTGGGTTTGATGATGCTCTCGCCCTGAGCGTAAAACCGCAGCTGACATTGTTCCACCAGATAAGCGAGGTGGGCGTGTTCCATCTGATTGAAGGGCGGGAAGCGCTGGAGGAATTGCAGGGTGCCCTGAATGTTCTGCAATACCGCGGTTTTCCCTGCCTGGGTGAAGGCATCCGCTTTACTCATAACCATTACCGCAGTCTTTTTCGAATTGTTGTTGTCGGATCGTTATGGCCATGGTCGGCCCCTACGGACAGGGTGCCCATTGGACGTAAGTCTAGGTTTTGCCACCATTGGCGAAGTTTCGGAGATGCCCTACGCAAACAGTCGGAAATTCCCTCGATTACCCCCTTGGAAAAAAATCCGACGAAGTGCACATTGAAGCTCTGCCCAGCGATGTCTGACCACTTGCCAAGGGACTGTTTTGAACACTTAGAGAACGCCATGTCCGACCACGATATTTTGAGCGATGCCGAGCGAGAAGCGCTCAGTGCAGTCATGCTCGAACCTGATCTTCCACCGCAGCGCGTATTGATCGTCGATGACGACAAGGACGCCCGGGAGCTGTTGTCGGAGATTCTCGCGTTGGACGGTATTCGTTGCATGACGGCGGCCAGTGGCGAGACAGCCCTGAAGATGCTCGCCGAGAAACCTTCGATTGGCCTGGTGATCACCGATCTGCGCATGGGCAATGTCGATGGCCTTGAACTGATCCGCCAGGTGCGTGAGTCGGTGCGGGCGGCGCTGCCGATCATCATCGTCTCCGGCGATGCCGATGTGAAAGACGCGATTGCGGCGATGCATTTGAGCGTGGTGGATTTTCTGCTCAAGCCGATTGATACGGGCAAGTTGTTGGCGCTGGTGAAACATGAATTGGGGATTGAACCCTAAGAGCCCCTCACCCTAGCCCTCTCCCGGAGGGAGAGGGGACTGACCGCGGTGGATGTTCGAGGTACACCGACCTGAGATTCCCAGCCGAACTCAGGTTTTGAAAAGCACCAAGATCTGCTCCGTTGCCCCTCTATCCTTGGCAATTCCTGAGCCGAGCTCAGATTTTGAAAGGCATACAGATCTGCTCCCTTTCCCCTCTACCCCATGGGGGAGAGGGCTGGGGTGAGGGGGATGGATCTTAAGTCGACCAGAAAACCCAGCCCCGCCGCATAAACAAAAAAGCCCTGATCTCTCGATCAGGGCTTTTTCATATCCACCATCTACGCAAATTTACAGGCCATTGGCAGCCTTGAACTCGCGACGACGACGGTGCAATACCGGCTCGGTGTAACCGTTCGGCTGCTTGGTGCCTTCAATCACCAGTTCGACCGCCGCCTGGAAGGCGATGTTGCTGTCGAAGTTCGGGGCCAGTGGACGGTACAGCGGGTCGTTGGCGTTCTGACGATCCACCACCGGCGCCATGCGCTTGAGGCTTTCCATCACTTGTGCTTCGGTGACGACACCGTGGCGCAGCCAGTTGGCGATGTGCTGGCTGGAGATACGCAGCGTGGCACGGTCTTCCATCAGGCCGACGTCATTGATGTCCGGCACTTTCGAGCAGCCGACACCCTGGTCGATCCAGCGCACCACGTAACCGAGAATGCCCTGGGCATTGTTGTCCAGTTCGTTCTTGATCTGCTCCGGGGTCCAGCTCGGATTGACCGCCAGCGGGATGGTCAGGATATCGTCCACCGAAGCGCGAGCACGTTTGGCCAGTTCGGCCTGACGGGCGAACACGTCGACCTTGTGATAATGCAGCGCGTGCAGTGCAGCGGCGGTCGGCGACGGAACCCAAGCGGTGTTCGCGCCGGCCAGCGGGTGAGCGATTTTTTGCTCAAGCATCGCGGCCATCAGATCCGGCATCGCCCACATGCCTTTACCGATTTGTGCACGACCTTGCAGGCCGGTGCTCAGACCGATATCGACGTTCCAGTTTTCATAGGCGCCGATCCACTTCTCAGCCTTCATGTCAGCCTTGCGTACAACCGGGCCGGCTTCCATGGAGGTGTGGATTTCGTCGCCGGTGCGGTCGAGGAAACCGGTATTGATGAACACCACGCGCTCGCTGGCAGCCTTGATGCAGGCCTTGAGGTTGACCGTGGTGCGGCGCTCCTCGTCCATGATCCCGACTTTCAGGGTGTTGCGTTTCAGGCCCAGCACGTCTTCGATGCGACCGAACAGCTCGTTGGTGAACGCTGCTTCTTCCGGGCCGTGCATCTTCGGTTTAACGATGTACACGGAACCGGTGCGGGTGTTGCGACGCGAGGTGTTGCCGTTGAGGTTGTGCATCGCCGCGAGGCAAGTGACCAGACCGTCGAGAATGCCTTCCGGCACTTCGTTACCGTCTTTGTCGAGGATCGCGTCGATGGTCATCAGATGGCCAACGTTACGCACGAACAACAGCGAACGACCGTGCAGCGTCACTTCACCGCCATTCGGCGCGGCGTAGGTGCGATCCGGGTTCATGGTGCGGGTGAAGGTCTGGCCGCCCTTGGACACGGATTCCGCCAGATCGCCCTTCATCAGGCCGAGCCAGTTGCGGTAGATCACCACTTTGTCGTCGGCATCGACGGCAGCCACGGAGTCTTCGCAATCCATGATGGTGGTCAGCGCCGCTTCCATCAGGATGTCTTTGACGCCGGCAGCATCGGTCTGGCCGACCGGAGTGGTGGCATCGACCTGGATTTCGAAGTGCAGACCGTTGTGTTTCAGCAGGATCGCGATTGGCGCGTTGGCGTCGCCCTGGAAACCGATCAGTTGTGCGTCATCGCGCAGGCCAGTGTTGCTGCCGCCCTTGAGGGTGACCAGCAGTTTGCCGTCAGCGATTTTGTAGCCGGTCGAATCGACGTGAGAGCCAGCCGCCAATGGCGCAGCTTCGTCGAGGAAGGCTCGGGCGAAGGCGATGACTTTGTCGCCACGCACCTTGTTGTAGCCTTTGCCTTTTTCCGCGCCACCTTCTTCGCTGATCGCGTCGGTGCCGTAGAGGGCGTCATACAGCGAACCCCAGCGGGCGTTCGAGGCATTGAGAGCGAAGCGGGCGTTCATCACCGGCACAACGAGTTGCGGACCGGCGGTACGGGCGATTTCATCATCGACGTTTTGCGTCGTTGCCTGGAAATCAGCCGCTTCTGGCAGCAGATAACCGATTTCTTGCAGGAAGGCTTTATAGGCCACGGCGTCGTGCGCCTGACCGTTGCGTTCCTGGTGCCAAGCGTCAATACGAGCCTGGAAGTCATCGCGTTTGGCGAGTAGGGCTTTGTTCTTCGGCGCCAGGTCATGAATGACCTTGTCGGCACCTTCCCAGAATTTTTCGGCGGTGAGGCCGGTACCGGGAATGGCTTCGTTGTTCACGAAGTCGAACAGGACTTTGGCGACCTGCAGGCCACCGACTTGAACGTGTTCAGTCATTGCTTGCCTCACTCTGCTCAGCTATTTCGCTTTTCAGCTCTTCAATTTTGACAATGAAGCCTCTGGCCATTTAAACCACAAACCTGCCGACCAGTACATGCCATTGCTGGCGGCTGGGCTGGGACCAATCAAAGGCTTGGGGCCTTGCTGACGGGGCTTTCAGGGTTGCGAACATGCCTTGGGCAGACATCGATTCAGCGTTATGTAGTGCGCGCTGCGGCATACTACATGATGAGTTGCGCTTGTGAAAATCAGACTAATTACGTCGTTCTGCGACCTCATGTCGCATTGCGGTCACATCGCGGAACAGGATGTTCTCAAAAAACCATTGGATTGTTCCAGCTAAATATCAAAAGTTGTACACATAAATACTATTTGGCGGCTATGGCAGCGGTTTATGTGGGAGCGAGCCTGCTCGCGAAAGCGTCGGTCGCCTCAACGCAAAATCGACCCTTGCCTATACTTCCCCTTCTATAACAAAAGTCATGACAAGAGGGCGACGCCATGGACCATCTCGTACTCACTGTTTTCGCCCCGGACAAACCTGGACAGGTCGAGCGCATCGCCCAATGCATCGCCGAGCACGGCGGTAACTGGCTGGAAAGCCGCATGTCGCGGATGGCCGGGCAGTTCGCCGGGATTCTTCGGGTGGGCGTGCCGGCGGAGGCTTACGACGAATTAGTCGATTCCCTACAAGCACTGTCGACGCATGGCATCCGCGTATTGATTGCCGAGAGTGGTATCGAGCAGTCCTGCACCTGGAAACCGATCGCCATGGAGTTGGTGGGCAATGATCGGCCGGGGATTGTGCGCGACATCACCCGCTTGTTGAGCGAGCAGGGCGTCAACCTTGAGCGGCTTGTAACCGAAGTGCGCCCGGCACCGATGAGCAGCGAGCCGCTGTTCCATGCTGAGGCGATTCTCGCGGTACCGCTGACTTTGTCACTCGACGTCTTGCAGTCGCGCTTGGAAACCCTGGCCGATGATCTGATGGTCGAACTGGTGTTACGCACAGACCTTTGAGCGTCTCCCGGGTTATCCAGTTTAAACGTGCACCTGCCTGTGGATAACCTGTAGAGACTGCCCGCATCGCCAAGCCCGCCGTGGCTTTGCTGGAGTTGATCAAAAAACCGCCAACATTCAGTGACTTGCGCACAAACGGCGGGGATCACGCTGTGGATAACCTTGGGAAAGAACGATGCAGGCCACGAGAACCGCGGCCTGCGAGGGTTTGTGCGGTTTTTGATCAGCTGCGCCGGCGCAAACTGATCACGGCGTCGACGCTATAAACGGCCAGACCGGCCCAAATGAAGATGAACGCGATCAGTGTGCTGGACGATAGATGCTCACCGAACAACAGCACGGCTTGCAACAGCACCAGGGTCGGCGCCAGGTATTGCAGGAAACCGATGGTGGTGTACGGCAAGTGGCGCGTGGCGGCGTTGAAGCACACCAGCGGCACCAATGTCACCGGGCCGGCCGCCACCAGCCACCAGGCTTGGGACGTGGTCCAGAACTCCGGTTGCGCGCTGGTCGCGGTCTGGTTGAACAGCAGCCAGGCAATGGCAATCGGCACCAGCATCCAGGTTTCCACCACCAGCCCTGGCAACGCCTTGACCGGTGCCTGTTTGCGAATCAGGCCGTAGAAACCGAAGGTCAACGCCAGCACCAGCGACACCCACGGCAGACTGCCGACTTGCCATACCTGCTGCGCCACACCAACCGCCGCCAAACCGACCGCGAGCCACTGCATCCGCCGCAGACGCTCACCAAGAATCAACATCCCCAACAGCACGTTGACCAGCGGGTTGATGTAGTAACCGAGGCTGGCCTCGAGCATGCGTCCGTTGTTCACCGACCACACATAGGTCAGCCAGTTGGCCGCGATCAACGTCCCGCTCAACGCCAGAATTGCCAGACGTTTCGGGTTGTCCAGCAGTTCGCGCCACCAGCCCGGGTGTTTCCACACCATCAGCAGCAGCGCGCCGAACAGCGCCGACCACAGCACCCGATGGATGATGATCTCGACCGCCGGCACCTCGGCGATGGCTTTGAAGTAGATCGGGAACAGGCCCCAGATAATGTAGGCACTCAGGCCCAGAATGTACCCGCGACGCGGGTTGGCGGCTTGCATGCAGAATCCTTGCTCAGGCAGCTGACAAAGGAGGGATTGTAAGGAGGTTGTATAGATGTGTCGTGTCAGAACGCAAAAAGATCGCAGCCTTCGGCAGCTCCTACATGGGAATGTATTCCAGGGTAGGAGCTGCCGAAGGCTGCGATCTTTTGATCTTTGATCAGAAGAGTTTCAGTGGTTCTTCGTTAAGCGCGGACAGTTGCTCACGCAGCGCCAACACCTGATCGCCCCAATAACGCTCGGTGCCGAACCACGGAAAGCTGTGCGGGAACGCCGGATCATCCCAGCGCCGCGCCAGCCAGGCGCTGTAGTGCATCAGGCGCAAGGCACGCAACGGTTCGATCAGCGCCAGTTCACGCGGATCGAAATCGTGGAACTCGTTGTAGCCATCCATCAATTCCGACAACTGCCCCAGGCATTCCTGACGATCACCGGCGAGCATCATCCAGATGTCCTGCACCGCAGGGCCCATGCGGCAATCGTCGAGGTCGACGATGTGGAACATTTCGTCACGGCACATCATGTTGCCGGGGTGGCAATCGCCGTGCATGCGGATGTTCTGGTGCGGTGTGTTGGCGTAGGCATCTTCCACGCGTTTGAGCAGATCGCGGGCGACGGACTCGTAGGCCGGCAGCAGGCTTTTCGGAATGAAATTGCCTTCGAGCAAGGTGTTCAGCGAGGCGTGGCCGAAGTTCTGCACGGCGAGGGCTTCACGGTGTTCGAAGGGCTTGGTCGCGCCAACCGCATGAATGCGCCCGAGCAACTGACCGAGGCGATACAGCTGGTCAAGATTGCCCGGCTCCGGCGCCCGGCCGCCGCGACGCGGAAACAACGTGAAGCGGAAACCGGCATGTTCGTGCAGGGTTTCGCCGTTGTGGATCAGCGGCGCCACCACCGGGATTTCGACGTCGGCCAGTTCGAAGGTGAACTTGTGTTCTTCGAGGATGGCTTCGTTGGTCCAGCGCTGCGGGCGGTAGAACTTGGCGATCAGCGGTTCGGAGTCTTCGATGCCGACCTGATAGACACGGTTTTCGTAGCTGTTGAGCGCCAGGATGCGCGCATCGCTGAGGAAGCCGATGCTTTCAACGGCATCGAGCACGAGGTCGGGTGTGAGGGTTTCAAACGGGTGGGCCATGCTGACTCCTGCGCGCAGCAGGCTGCCGCGTCCGGCCCAGCATGGTAGCGCAGATGGCAGCGGGGCAGGTGGTTGGTGTCTGTGCTGACGCCATCGCGAGCAGGCTCACTCCTACAGGGGAACGCACGCATGCCAAATGTAGGAGTGAGCTTGCTCGCGATGAGGGCCTGTCAGGCGCCGACGATCCCGCCGTCTTCGCGGGTAATCGCCATCACCGAAGACCGTGGCTTGCCATTCGGCAAATGCTCAGGGAAGGTCGAACCGCCGTTCTCCCCCGGATGCTGAATCCCGACAAACAGGGTTTTCTGATCCGGCGAGAAGCTGATCCCCGTCACCTCGCAACCAATCGGCCCGACCATGAACCGGCGAATCTCACCGGTCTTCGGATCGGCACACAGCATCTGGTTGTTGCCCATCCCGGCAAAGTCGCCGGCGTTGCTCGAATCACCATCAGTGAGAATCCACAAGCGCCCAGCCTTGTCGAAACCCAAGCCATCCGGGCTGTTGAACATGTTCTGCGGGGTGATGTTCTTTGAGCCGCCCTTCGGCGTCCCGGCGTGCACGCCCGGGTTGCCAGCGACCACAAACAGGTCCCAGGCAAACGTCTTCGACGCGTGATCGTCACGGTCGGTGCGCCAGCGCAGAATCTGCCCGTAGACGTTTTTCTCACGCGGGTTCGGCCCACCCACCGGCTGGCCGTCCTCGCCACGCTTGGCGTTGTTGGTCAGGGTGCAGTAAACCTGGCCATCCTTGGGGCTGACGACGATCCATTCCGGACGGTCCATGCGCGTTGCGCCAACTACGCTGGCGGCAAGGCGCGCATGGATCAGCACTTCAGCCTGATCGGCAAAGCCGCTGCTGGCATCGATGCCGTTTTTGCCGTGGGTCAACTCGATCCACTGGCCCTGGCCTTTCGGGTGATCGGGGTTGCTGTCGCCATTATCGAATTTCGCCACGTACAGGGTGCCGTGATCGAGAATGTCGCGGTTGGCCTTGGCGTTGCGATGGTTGATGCGGTCACGGCTGACGAATTTGTAGATGAATTCGCCACGCTCGTCGTCGCCCATGTACACCACGGCGCGACCGTCGTCGGTCTCGGCCAGGGCGGCGTTTTCATGTTTGAAGCGGCCCAGTGCCGTGCGTTTGACCGGGGTCGATTGCGGATCGAACGGATCGATCTCGACCACCCAGCCGTGACGGTTAAGTTCGTTGGGGTTCTTCGCCATGTCGAAGCGCGGGTCGTACGGGTGCCAGTTGATCTCGCGGCTGGCAGCCGAGACGCCGTAGCGTTTTTGCGCAGGGTCGAACTGCTGCTGGGCATTGCTGCTGCCGAAGCAGTCGGTGAAGTTTTCTTCGCAGGTCAGATAGGTGCCCCACGGAGTTTTACCGTTGGCGCAGTTCTGGAACGTGCCAAGGACTTTCTTGCCGTGCTTGTCGGCAGCGGTCTTCATCAGATCGTGACCGGCCGCCGGGCCGCTGATACGCAGCGGCGAGTTGCCGTGGATGCGCCGGTTGTAGCGCGAACCTTGAACGAACTGCCACTGACCGTTCTTGCGTTGCACTTCAATCACCGACACGCCTTCGCAAGCCAGTGCCTTGCGCACGTCTTCGGCCGATTGCGGCATGCCGCCGTGCGGGTAGAGGTAGCGGTAGTTGGTGTATTCGTTGTTGATCGCCATCAACGCGCGGTTGCGGTCGTCGGGGAAGGCGAACAAGCTCATGCCGTCGTTGTTGTCGCCGAACTGCACTTCCTGTGCGGCAGCGGTGCCGTTACCGCTCGGGTCGAACGCCGGGCCGTTCTTTTGCAGGGGCTGGCCCCAACTGATCAGCACCGAAGACTTGTAGCCTTTGGGCAGTGTGATGACGTCGGTGGTCGCGGCAGGAATGCTCTCGAAGCCGAGCAAACGGCTGTTGCCGGCGCTAATGCCTGTGGCCAGCGCGCTGCGGCTCAACAGGCTGCCGCCGAGGAACATCGCCGCACCGCACAGCGCACCGGCGCCGATGAAACCGCGACGGCTGAGGCCGACCATTTTTTCCAGGTCAGTGGATTGGTTTTCTTCTAATAGGCTCACATCAGGCTCCCTGCTTGGTTTTGGCAGCCACCTTAATGAGCGTCGATGACGCTTTCGTTGCAGCGCCTGATTACAGCGGTGTGCCGATCAGCACGTTGGACGGCGAAAACTGCACCTGCACCGGTTGTTCCACGCTCAATCCGCGCGTGCGCAAGTCGAGCGGCTCAGCCAGGGCGCAGAGGGTATGGCCGTTGGGCAGGGTAATCCGCACTTCGCTCGGGCCGTCTTCGGCGTCGAGAATCGCTTCGATGGTGCCCTGCAGAAGATTGTGACCAGACGTTGCAGATTGCTCGCTGCCGAGCAATTCCAGCCAGCCGGCCTTGATCAGGGCCACCACTTCGGTACCGGCTTGCAGCTCCAGATGCACGGTGCTGTCGTGGGTGATCTGCGCGTCGAGGCACAGCCCTTCGGCCAGTTCGAGGCGGATCAGGTCATTACGGCCCTGCGTTTCGATTGCCACGACTTTGCCGTGCAACTGATTGCGCGCGCTGGTTCTGAGCATCAACCGACCGAGCAGATCGAGGTCGCTGGCATCTTCCGCTGCCTCCAGCACCTGCGCCTGCAAGGCCTGCAATTTTTGGTACAGACGCAAAACGCGCTCGCCTTCGCTGGAGAGTTTCGCGCCGCCGCCGCCCTTGCCGCCGACGGCACGCTCGACCAGCGGTTTCTGCGCGAGGTTGTTCAGCTCATCGATCGCGTCCCACGCCGCTTTGTAGCTCAGGCCTGCGCTTTTCGCCGCGCGGGTGATCGAGCCCTGTTCGGCGATGTGTTGCAGCAGGGCGATACGCTGCGGACGGCGGACGATGTGCTGGGACAACAGGGAAGGCATGGACATGGATGGGTGCTTTTTGTGGCGGTGGACGTGGAAGTTGGCCGCTAGCGACGCGAGAGTCAAGCCGAACCCAAATCCCTGTAGGAGTGAGCCTGCTCGCGATAGCGGTGGTTCAGTCAGCATAGATGTTGGCATTGATGACGCTATCGCGAGCAGGCTCACTCCTACAGGGGGATTGTGTTGGCTTCAGCTTCCGGGTTTCGGCGTGCGCGCCAGGCAATAGACATCGACCCGCGCAGCGCCAGCGTCCACCAATAGACGCGCAAGCGCCTGCGCAGTGGCGCCAGTGGTCAGCACATCATCAACCAGCGCCAGATGCCGGCCTTTCACCTGCGCGTCCGGCATGAGGTCGAAGGCTTTATGCAGATTGCGTTTACGCGACTTGGCATCGAGGTCCTGTTGGGCATCAGTGTCTTTGATGCGACGCAGAACAGTCTCCTCAATTGGCAGATCAAGCGACTTGTTCAGCCACTGCGCCAGCATCGCAGCCTGATTGAATCCCCGTTGGCGCAGACGTTTACGCGCCAACGGCACCGGCAATAACGCATCGGGTCTGGGCAAACCCTCATCGAAGCGATGTTGCGGGTATTGCCCGAGAACGTCGGCGAGCAGGTGGCCAAACGGCCATTTTGCGTTGTGTTTAAACCGTGTAACCAAACTGTCGATCGGGAAGCCATACAACCACGGCACCACAACCTGTTCGAACGCCGGCGGCTCTAGCTGGCACTCGCCACAGGTCAGACCGGCGGAGGGAAGCGGCAAAGCACAGGAGATGCAGTGATCGCCGAGCCAGGGCAATTCAGTTTCGCAGGCCACGCACATTGGCATTTCTGCTTCTGCCGGCTCATCACACAACAAACAGGTTTGTACGTTTTTTAAACAGATGTAAACCGACTCTTTGCATGGTGGTTGACAGCGCATGTCTCTTCCTTAAATATGCCGAACATCCGTGTAGCGCCTGTGGGTATTCCGTTCCCGCAGCCGCCAGCAAGCATAACCAAGGAATTAGCCATGAGCGCGAGCACCACCGCCACCCTGCGTCACGACTGGTCTCTGGCCGAAGTCAAAGCACTCTTCGTACAGCCATTCAACGACTTGCTGTTCCAGGCGCAGACGGTGCACCGCGCACATTTCAACGCCAACCGTGTTCAGGTTTCGACTCTGCTGTCGATCAAGACCGGCGCCTGCCCGGAAGACTGCAAGTACTGCCCGCAGTCCGGTCACTACAACACCGGTCTGGAAAAAGAAAAGCTGATGGAGGTGCAGAAAGTCCTCGAAGAGGCTGCCCGCGCCAAAGCCATCGGCTCGACGCGTTTCTGCATGGGGGCGGCGTGGAAGCACCCCTCGGCGAAAGACATGCCGTACGTGCTGAAGATGGTCGAAGGCGTGAAGGCCATGGGCCTGGAAACCTGCATGACCCTCGGCCGCCTCGATCAGGATCAGACCGAAGCGCTGGCCAAGGCTGGCCTCGATTACTACAACCACAACCTCGACACGTCGCCTGAGTTCTACGGCAGCATCATCACCACCCGCACTTACAGCGAGCGCCTGCAAACGCTGGCCTACGTGCGTGAGTCGGGGATGAAGATCTGCTCCGGCGGCATTCTCGGCATGGGCGAATCGCTGGATGACCGCGCCAATCTGTTGATCCAGTTGGCCAATCTGCCGGAGCATCCGGAATCGGTACCGATCAACATGCTGGTGAAGGTCGCCGGCACGCCGCTGGAAAATGCCGAAGACATCGACCCGTTCGACTTTATCCGCATGCTCGCCGTGGCTCGCATTCTCATGCCGCAATCCCACGTGCGCCTGTCCGCCGGCCGCGAAGCGATGAACGAGCAGATGCAGGCGCTCGCGTTCTTCGCCGGCGCCAACTCGATTTTCTACGGCGACAAACTGCTGACCACCGCCAACCCGCAGGCGGACAAGGACATGCAATTGTTTGCGCGTCTGGGTATACAGCCGGAAGCGCGTGAAGAGCATGCCGACGAGGTTCACCAGGCTGCGATCGAGCAGGCGTTGGTGGAGCAGAAGAGCAGCGAGCAGTTCTACAACGCCGCCGTCTGATCGCCCCACGGATCCCATGCAGGAGCTGCCGAAGGCTGCGATCTTTTGATCTTGTCTTTAAAAAACAACATCAAAAGATCGCAGCCTTCGGCAGCTCCTACACAGTCATTTTTCAGATGTGAGGCCTGCATGTCTTTCGATCTCGCCGCACGCCTTGCTGCCCGCCGTGCCGAAAACCTCTATCGCCAGCGCCCGCTGCTTGAGTCCCCGCAGGGGCCCGAAGTGGTGGTCGACGGCAAACCGTTGCTCGCCTTCTGCAACAACGATTACCTGGGCCTGGCCAATCACCCGCAAGTCATCGAAGCCTGGCGTCACGGCGCGCAGCGATGGGGCGTCGGTGGCGGTGCTTCGCACTTGGTGATCGGCCACAGCAGTCCGCATCATGCCCTCGAAGAAGCCTTGGCCGACCTCACCGGTCGCCCGCGTGCGCTGCTGTTCACTACCGGCTACATGGCCAACCTCGGCGCGGTCACTGCGCTGGTCGGGCAGGGCGATACGGTGCTGGAAGACCGCCTCAATCATGCTTCGCTGCTGGATGCCGGTTTGTTGTCCGGTGCGCGTTTCAATCGCTATCTACACAACGACGCGGACAGTCTGGCCAAGCGCCTGGAGAAAGCCACCGGCAACACGCTGGTGGTCACCGACGGCGTGTTCAGCATGGACGGCGATCTGGCCGACCTGCCGGCACTGGCCCGCGAAGCCAAGGCCAAAGGTGCATGGCTGATGGTCGATGACGCTCACGGTTTCGGGCCGCTGGGGGCAAATGGCGGTGGCATCGTCGAGCATTTCGGTTTGAGCCAGGAGGATGTGCCGGTACTGGTCGGCACCCTTGGTAAAGCGTTCGGCACCGCTGGGGCATTTGTCGCTGGCAGCGAGGAGTTGATCGAAAGTCTGGTCCAGTTCGCCCGCCCGTACATCTACACCACCAGCCAGCCGCCGGCGCTCGCGTGTGCAACGCTGAAAAGTCTTGAACTGCTGCGCACCGAGCATTGGCGCCGAGCGCATCTGCAGACGTTGATCCGCCAGTTCCGCCGTGGCGCCGAGCAGATCGGGCTGGAGTTGATGGACAGCTTCACACCGATCCAGCCGATCATGATCGGCGATGCCGGGCGCGCGGTGCGTCTGTCGCAGATGTTGCGCGAGCGTGGGCTGATGGTCACTGCGATTCGCCCGCCGACCGTTCCTGCCGGCAGCGCTCGGCTGCGCGTGACCCTGACCGCTGCTCACAGCGAGGCGCAGGTGCAGCTATTGTTAGAGGGACTGGCTGATTGCTTTGCCCAACTGACGCCGGAGCCAAAGCATGCGTAATCGCCTGATTCTGCTGCCCGGCTGGGGCCTCGGTATTTCGCCGATGGAGCCTCTGGCGGCGGCACTGCAGGGGCTCGATGAACATCTCAACGTTGAAATCGAGCCGTTGCCGGAGCTGGATTCCAGCGACCTGCAAGACTGGCTCGACGAACTCGACGAGCGCATTCCTCAGGACGTGTGGCTGGGCGGCTGGTCGCTGGGCGGCATGCTTGCGGCCGAATTGGCGGCACGGCGTGGCGAGCGTTGCTGTGGTTTGCTGACGCTGGCGAGCAATCCTTCCTTTGTTGCCCATGAACATTGGCCGAACGCGATGCCGGGTGAGACCTTCGATGCGTTTCTTGCCGGTTGCCAGGCTGATTCGCGGATGACCCTCAAACGTTTCTCGCTGCTGTGTGCTCAAGGTGCGCAGGATCCGCGCGGCTTGTCGCGATTGATGCTCGGCGGCGTACCGCAGACTACGCCGGCGGCGTTGATGGCGGGACTGGAATTGCTCGCGCAGATCGACACCCGCGACGCGCTGCAGGCGTTTCGTGGCCCGCAGTTTCATTTGTTCGGCGGGCAGGACGGTCTGGTCCCGGCCGAAGCGGCGGGGGCGTTGTTCGCGCTTTTGCCGGATATCGAAATTGGCCTGATCGAACAGGCCAGTCATGCGTTTCTTCTGGAAGACCCCCACGGACTGGCGGGTGCGATCCAGGCTTTTTTACATGAGTGCGGTGATGACTGATTTGTCTCTTGTGCTGCCTGGCGGCTTGCCTGACAAGCGTCAGGTCGCAGCGTCTTTTTCCCGTGCAGCGGCCAGTTACGACAGCGTCGCCGAGTTGCAACGTGATGTTGGTACACAGTTGATTCAGCGCCTGTCGACGGATTTCGTCCCGGCGCGCTGGCTGGATCTCGGTTGTGGCACGGGTTACTTCACCCGCGCGTTGGCTTCGCGGTTTGCCGAGAGCCACGGTGTGGCGCTGGACATTGCCGAGGGCATGCTCGAGCACGCACGTCCGTTGGGTGGCGCGCAGCATTTCATTGCCGGCGATGCGGAACGGCTGCCGTTACAGGATTCGACCTGCGACCTGATCTTCTCCAGCCTCGCGGTGCAGTGGTGTGCGGATTTCGACGCAGTGCTCAACGAAGCGTTTCGCGTATTGAAACCGGGCGGAATCTTTGCGTTTGCTAGTCTTTGTACAGGGACGTTGTTTGAGCTGCGCGATAGCTGGCGGCAGGTCGACGGGCTGGTGCACGTCAACCGCTTCCGCGAGTTCACCCGCTATCAGCAACTGTGCACGGCGAGTGGTTTGCGCACGCTGAGTCTGGAGAATCAGGCGCATGTACTGCATTACCCGGATGTGCGCAGCCTGACCCATGAATTGAAAGCGTTGGGTGCGCACAATCTGAATCCGGGGCGACCGGGCGGTTTGACCGGGCGCGCGCGGATTCTTGGGTTGGTCGAAGCTTACGAGCAGTTCCGTGAGGCGTCGGGATTGCCGGCGACTTATCAGGTGGTCTACGCCGTGTTGGAGAAACCCGTATGAGCGCAGCCTATTTCATCACCGGAACCGATACCGATGTCGGCAAGACCACGGTGGCCGCCGGGTTGCTGCACGCGGCGCGCTCGGCCGGGCTGAGCACGGCGGCGGGCAAGCCGGTAGCTTCCGGCTGCGAAGTGACACCCAAGGGTTTGCGCAACTCGGACGCGTTGGCGCTGTTGGCCGAGTGTTCCGTGCCGCTGACTTATCAACAGGTCAATCCGGTGGCGTTCGAACCGGCGATCGCTCCGCATCTGGCGGCGCGTGAAGCGGGTGTGGCGCTGACCGTGCAATCGCTGCTGGCGCCGATGCGCGAGATTCTGGCGATGAACGCCGATTTCACTCTGATCGAAGGTGCAGGTGGCTGGCGCGTGCCGTTGGCCGATCAGGATAATCTGTCGGATCTGGCGATTGCGCTGAAGCTGCCGGTGATTCTGGTGGTGGGCGTGCGGTTGGGGTGCATCAGTCATGCCCTGCTGACGGCCGAGGCGATTGCCCGTGATGGTTTGCAACTGGCGGGATGGGTGGCGAATATCATCGACCCGAAGACTTCGCGGCTGGAGGAGAATCTCGCGACGCTGGCTGAGCGGATTCCGGCACCGTGTCTTGGACGCGTGCCTAAACTCAAGGCCTTGAGTGCAGAAGCGGTGGCAGATCATTTACAGCTGGATCTGCTCGACTAAGCTTTTCTCTATGGGCAGGCACTGTGCCATTAGTGTTTTTGACGGGTGTTTTTCTGACGCCTCTGCTTCAATGGCGGTCATTGATCCTTCCCAAGGATGAGAACTGTTATGGAAATCTCCGGTAACACAGCTTTTTATGCAGGTTTGAGCTCGATCCAGAGCGGTCAGAACCGCGTCGATCAAGCGGCCAGCCAGATAGCCAACAACACCATCGAACGCTCGGTGACCAGCCAGTCGTCCGAAGTGCAAATCGATCGTCTGCGTGGTGTCGATCGTGCCCAGCAATCGGATCTGGCCAGCAATGTGGTCGAGATGTCTCAGGGCAAGATCCAGGCAGAGCTGGGTGTGAAAGTCGCCAAGGCTTCCGATGAAGTGCTCGGTACGATCATCGATACGTTCGCCTGATTTTCTTGTCTTCTGCACGCTGAACGCCGCGACCTTTCGCGGCGTTTTTTGTTGTAAGTCCTTCTCCCTCAACTAATCTTTTTTCAGCGCCCGTGGCTCGTTCGAGTGCATGGCGGTTTGCTGTGTCCGACGTTTTAAAAATCTGATGACGAACGGCAAAAGATCGATGCTTGACAAGATTTCGGCGTAAACGTATGTTTCAAACAACTGTTTGACCGTCACAACAAATCAACACGGTCGTTCATTCCCGGTTACATCAGCAGAGGTTTATCGCTATGCCTGACTACAAGGCCCCCTTGCGTGATATTCGCTTCGTTCGTGACGAGCTGCTCGGCTACGAAGCGCACTATCAGAGCCTTCCGGCTTGCGCAGACGCAACTCCGGACATGGTTGACGCCATTCTCGAAGAAGGCGCCAAGTTTTGTGAGCAGGTACTGGCACCGCTGAACCGCGTGGGCGACCTCGAAGGTTGCACCTGGAGCGAGTCCGGCGTGAAAACCCCGACCGGCTTCAAAGAGGCTTACAAGCAATTTGTCGAAGGCGGCTGGCCGAGCCTCGCTCACGACGTCGAGCACGGCGGTCAAGGCCTGCCTGAGTCGCTGGGTCTGGCAGTGAGCGAAATGGTTGGTGAAGCCAACTGGTCGTGGGGCATGTACCCAGGCCTGTCGCACGGCGCGATGAACACCATCTCCGAGCACGGCACCCCTGAGCAGCAAGAAGCCTATCTGACCAAACTGGTTTCCGGCGAATGGACCGGCACCATGTGCCTGACCGAACCGCACTGCGGCACCGACCTGGGCATGCTGCGTACCAAGGCCGAACCTCAGGCTGATGGTTCCTACAAAGTCTCCGGCACCAAGATCTTCATCTCGGCCGGTGAACACGACATGGCCGACAACATCGTCCACATCGTGCTGGCTCGCCTGCCGGACGCGCCGGCTGGCACCAAAGGCATCTCGCTGTTCATCGTTCCAAAGTTCATGCCGAATGCCGATGGCACTGTCGGTGAGCGCAACGCAGTGACCTGCGGTTCGCTGGAACACAAGATGGGCATCCACGGCAACGCCACTTGCGTGATGAACTTCGACGGCGCTACCGGTTACCTGATCGGCCCGGCGAACAAAGGCCTGAACTGCATGTTCACCTTTATGAACACCGCACGTCTGGGCACCGCGCTGCAAGGTCTGGCCCACGCCGAAATCGGTTTCCAGGGTGGCTTGAAATACGCTCGCGATCGTCTGCAAATGCGCTCCCTGACTGGCCCGAAAGCGCCGGAAAAAGCCGCTGACCCGATCATCGTGCACCCTGACGTACGCCGCATGCTGTTGACCATGAAGGCGTTCGCCGAAGGCAACCGTGCGATGGTGTACTTCACCGCCAAACAGGTCGACATCGTCAAATACGGTGTGGACGAAGAAGAGAAGAAGAAAGCCGACGCACTGCTGGCCTTCATGACTCCGATCGCCAAGGCGTTCATGACCGAAGTCGGTTTCGAATCCGCCAACCACGGCGTGCAGATCTACGGCGGCCACGGCTTCATCGCCGAGTGGGGCATGGAGCAGAACGTTCGCGACAGCCGCATTTCGATGCTGTACGAAGGCACCACCGGTATTCAGGCGCTCGACCTGCTCGGCCGTAAAGTGCTGATGACTCAAGGCGAAGCTCTGAAAGGCTTCACCAAGATCGTCCACAAGTTCTGCCAGAACAACGAAGGCAACGAAGCCGTTGCAGAGTTCGTCGCACCGTTGGCGGCAATCAACAAAGAGTGGGGCGAGCTGACCATGAAGGTCGGTATGGCTGCCATGAAAGATCGCGAAGAAGTCGGCGCGGCCTCCGTGGATTACCTGATGTACTCCGGTTATGCCTGCCTGGCTTACTTCTGGGCCGACATGGCGCGTCTGGCTGCCGAGAAGCTGGCAGAAGGCACTGGCGACGCAGCGTTCTATACCGCCAAGCTGCAAACTGCGCGCTTCTACTTCCAGCGCATCCTGCCGCGTACCCGTACGCACGTGGCCACCATGCTGTCGGGCGCCAACAACCTGATGGACATGAAAGAAGAAGACTTCGCGCTGGGTTACTAAGCTCTAGCGCTGTCTCATGAAAACCGCTGCTCCCGTTAGGGGGCAGCGGTTTTTTTGTTGGCGAATCGCTCAGATAGTCGAGCTTCCGGCCGTTAAAGAGACAGTGTGTGATCTGGATCACATTGTGTGGGCTTGGCTGCACTTTGCAGGCACAATGCCATCTCTTTGCCATGACGGGTCGGAGCTTTACCCTTGCCACGTTCTTCCGCTGTACGTTTCAGTCATTTCCTACCTTCACTGCTGTTGTTACTCGCGGGGTTGGCGGCTGCGTACGTCAAAGACCTCAACGTGTTCTTCACTTCGCTGTTCAATGTGTTGCCGACGTTGGTGCTGTTGTTGGGTGGTGCTTATTGCGCGGTTTACCGCCGTCAGCGGGAACTGTTTCTGATGCTCACGGTGTACATCGCCTACTTTCTTCTCGATACCCAGACCGATTATTACCGTGACAACGGCAAGGTGCGCGAAGACGCTGCGGTAGTGTTTCATCTGGTCTGCCTGTTGCTGCCCTTACTGTTCGGCCTCTTCGCCGCGTGGCAGGAGCGCACGCATCTGTTTCAGGACATGGTCGCGCGGTTTGCCGTTTTACTGGCATTCGGCAGCGTGGCGTTGGGCCTTGAGCAAAGTTATCCCCAGGCTTTGCTGATCTGGCTGTCGGAGATCCGCTGGCCGGCGCTGCACGGCGCATGGATGAGTCTGATCCAGCTATCCTATCCCGTGTTTATCTCGGCATTCCTGTTGCTCGCCTGGCAATACTGGCGCAATCCGCGCCCACTGCATGCGGCGCAACTGGTCGGCTTGCTCGGCGTGTTCTGGATGCTGCCGAAAACCTTCATCCTGCCGTTCACCCTGAACATCATGTGCAGCCAGGTGATGCTGATGATTGCCGCAGCAGTTGCGCATGAGGCATATCAAATGGCCTTCCGCGACGAACTCACCGGTCTACCTGGGCGCCGCGCGCTCAACGAACGCATGCAGCGCCTTGGCCGTAACTACGTGCTGGCGATGAGTGACGTCGATCACTTCAAGAAATTCAACGACACCCATGGCCACGATGTCGGTGACCAGGTGCTGCGTCTGGTCGCCAGCAAACTGTCGAAAATCAGCGGTGGCGGTAGGGCGTATCGCTATGGTGGTGAGGAATTCGCCTTGGTGTTTGCAGGCAAAACCCTTGAAGAGTGCATGCCGCATCTGGAAGTGATCCGCGAGTCGATTGCTTCCTACAGCATTCAATTGCGCAATCAGGAAAACCGTCCGCAGGATGACCAACAGGGTCGTCAGCGCCGCGCCGGCTCGGGTGCCTCCAGCGTATCGGTGACGGTGAGCATCGGCGTCGCCGAACGAGTGGAACAGCGCAATCCGGAGCAAGTGCTGAAGTCCGCCGACGAGGCGCTTTACGCCGCTAAGGGCGCGGGGCGTAACTGCGTGGTGGCATACGGACAAAACCGCCGCGGCGCGGTGCGCATGGACACGGCCGCAGGTTGAGTGATGACGGCGCATTCAGCGTCTGCACAGTGATTGTGGGGCGTGGTGGCCAGCAGTAGGTTGGAGAAATCTGCTGACGGAGAAGCCACCATGCCTGAGTACAAAGCTCCCCTGCGCGACATGCGCTTTCTGATCAACCACGTCTTCGACTTCCACGCCAATTACGCTGCCCTCGGCGCGCACGACGCCAGCCCGGACATGATCAACGCGATTCTCGAAGAGGGTGCGAAGTTCTGCGAGAACGTCCTCGCGCCGCTCAATCGCAGCGGTGACGAAGAGGGCTGCCATTTCGACAACGGTGTGGTGACAACGCCTACAGGCTTCAAGCAAGCCTTCGCACAATACGTCGAGGGCGGCTGGCACGGTCTGGCAGCAGATCCGGTTTACGGCGGCCAGGGCTTGCCGAGTTCGCTGGGATTGGTGATCAGCGAAATGGTCGGCTCCAGCAATACCTCCTGGGGCATGTACCCGGGCCTGACCCACGGCGCGATGTCGGCAATCCATGCCCACGGCACTGCCGAGCAAAAAGAAACTTACCTGAGCAAACTCACCGCCGGCCAATGGACCGGCACCATGTGCCTGACCGAAGCCCATTGCGGTACCGACCTGGGCATCATCAAGACCCGCGCCGTACCTCAGGCTGACGGCAGTTATGCGGTCACCGGCAGCAAGATTTTCATCTCCGCCGGCGAGCACGACATGAGCGACAACATCATCCATCTGGTGTTGGCGAAACTGCCGGACGCGCCGGCAGGGACCAAAGGGATTTCGCTGTTTATCGTGCCGAAGTTCTTGCCGGATGCGGCGGGCGAAGCAGGCGAGCGCAACGGCGTGTCTTGCGGTTCGATCGAGCACAAGATGGGCATCAAAGCGTCGGCCACTTGCGTGCTCAACTTCGACGGCGCCAAGGGCTACCTGATCGGCGAACCGAACAAGGGCCTGAACTGCATGTTCACCATGATGAACCACGCGCGGCTCGGCACCGGCATGCAGGGGTTGTGTCTGGGCGAGGCAAGCTTTCAGGGCGCGATCAAATACGCCAACGACCGCTTGCAGATGCGCTCACTGACTGGCGCCAAAGCCCCGGAAAAAGCGGCCGACCCGATCATCGTCCACCCGGACGTGCGGCGCATGTTGCTGACCATGAAAGCTTTCAACGAAGGCAACCGCGCGTTGACCTACTTCACCGCGCAGTTGCTCGATGTCGCGCATCTGAGCAGCGACGCCGAGGCACGGCAGGAGGCGGAAGACCTGTTGGCGTTCCTCACGCCGATCTGCAAGGCGTTCATGACCGACACCGGGCTGGAAGTGACCAACCACGGCATGCAGGTGTTTGGTGGCCACGGTTTTATTCGCGAGTGGGGCATGGAGCAGTTGGTTCGCGACTGTCGGATTGCACCGATCTACGAAGGCACCAATGGCATTCAGGCGCTGGATCTGCTCGGACGTAAGGTGCTGGGCAGTCAGGGTAAGTTGCTGCGTGGCTTCACCAAAATCGTCCACAAATTCTGCGCAGCCAACGCCGAACATCCGCAACTGGGCAGTTTCGTTGCGCAACTCAATCAGTTGAACCAGCAGTGGGGCGACCTGACCATGAAGGTCGGCATGGCGGCGATGAAGAATCCGGATGAAGTGGGCGCGGCGTCGGTGGATTACCTGATGTACAGCGGTTACATCATTCTCGGTTATCTGTGGTTGCGCATGGCGTTGGTGGCGCAGGCGCAACTGGAAGCGGGCGAGGGTGAGGCGGATTACCTGCGGGGAAAATTGGCGACGAGCGAGTTTTACTTCAAGCGATTGTTGCCGCGTACGGCGGCGCATCGAGCGGCGATCGAGGCGGGGAGTGATTGTTTGATGAAGTTGCCGGCGGAGGTGTTTGCGCTTTAAGGAAGATCAAAAGATCGTCCGATCGCGGCCCGAGCCTTCGGCAGCTCCTACACGGGATCTAATTTCTCTGTAGGAGCTGCCGAAGGCTGCGATCTTTTTTGTTGTGACTAAAAATAACAAATCAGTCACCGGTTGACCCTATGTGTCGCAAAAGTTGTTGAGGTACACTCCGGCTCAACGAAAACACCATTCCACGAATCACCTGTTTAGATCTTGCGAGGTTTGCCATGGCTGACTACAAAGCGCCGCTGCGCGATATGCGCTTCGTCCTCAATGAAGTGTTCGAAGTCGCCAAACTCTGGGCCGAACTGCCGGCGCTGGCCGAGACCGTCGACGCCGAAACCGTTGAAGCCATTCTCGAAGAGGCCGGCAAGGTCACCAGCAAAAGCATCGCGCCTCTGAGCCGTGCGGCTGACGAAGAAGGTTGTCACTGGTCGGACGGTGCCGTCACCACCCCGGCCGGTTTCCCACAGGCTTATCAGACTTATGCTGAAGGCGGTTGGGTTGGCGTCGGTGGCGATCCGCAATACGGCGGCATGGGCATGCCCAAAGCCGTGTCGGCGCAGGTCGAAGAAATGGTCAACTCTGCCAGCCTGTCCTTCGGTCTGTACCCGATGCTGACCGCTGGCGCCTGCCTGTCGATCAACGCCCACGCCAGCGAAGAGCTGAAAGCCGCCTACTTGCCGAACATGTACGCCGGCGTCTGGGCCGGTTCGATGTGCCTGACCGAGCCGCACGCCGGCACCGACCTGGGGATTATTCGCACCAAGGCCGAGCCTCAGGCCGACGGTTCCTACAAGGTCAGCGGCACCAAGATCTTCATCACCGGTGGCGAACACGACCTTACCGAAAACATCATTCACCTGGTGCTGGCCAAACTGCCAGATGCCCCGGCGGGCCCGAAAGGCATTTCGCTGTTCCTGGTGCCGAAGTTCATGGTCAATGCCGACGGCAGCCTGGGCGCACGCAACCCGGCGAACTGCGGTTCGATCGAACATAAAATGGGCATCCAGGCGTCCGCGACCTGCGTGATGAACTTCGACGAAGCTTTCGGTTATCTGGTCGGCGAGCCAAACAAAGGCCTGGCCGCGATGTTCACCATGATGAACTACGAGCGTCTGGGCGTTGGTATCCAAGGCCTGGCGACTGGTGAGCGTTCGTACCAGAACGCCGTTGAATACGCCCGCGACCGTCTGCAAAGCCGTTCGCCAACCGGCGCGCAGAACAAAGACAAAGTCGCTGACCCGATCATCGTCCACCCGGACGTGCGTCGCATGCTGCTGACCATGAAAGCCTCGAACGAGGGTGGCCGTGCGTTCTCCACCTACGTGGCGATGCAACTCGACACCGCCAAGTTCAGTGAAGACGCTACAACGCGTAAGCGAGCCGAGGATCTGGTCGCTCTGCTGACGCCAGTGGCCAAGGCTTTCCTTACCGATCTGGGTCTGGAAACCACCGTGCACGGCCAGCAGATTTTCGGCGGCCACGGTTACATCCGCGAGTGGGGGCAGGAGCAACTGGTGCGTGACGTGCGCATCACCCAGATCTACGAAGGCACCAACGGCATTCAGGCGCTGGACCTGGTTGGTCGCAAGATCGTCGGCAGCGGCGGCGCGTTCTACAAATTGTTTGCTGACGAGATCCGTCATTTCACCGCAACGGCCAGTGCCGATCTGGGCGAATTCACCAGACCGTTGAACGACGCTGTCGACACCCTCGACGAACTGACGTCGTGGTTGCTGGATCGGGCGAAAAACAATCCGAACGAAATCGGCGCGGCTTCGGTCGAATATTTGCAAGCGTTCGGTTACACGGCGTACGCCTACATGTGGGCACTGATGGCCAAGGCTTCGCTGGGCAAAGAAACGCAGGACGATTTCTACGCCAGCAAGCTTGGCACTGCGCGCTTCTACTTCGCCCGTCTGCTGCCGCGCATCCACTCGTTGAGCGCCTCAGTGAAGGCCGGTAGCGAGTCGTTGTTCCTGTTGGATGCAGCGCAATTCTGATGCGATAGCGTCATGTAAGCATTCTCTTACATGACGTGCTGCTGTTCTCCCATATGCGTAGATTGGATCCACGGCTAATCTACATTTCATGGACGTCGCGCAGGAAGCGCAAAGCAACAACACGGACACGTAGGATTCTGCCAGGGTGGCGGAGTGAAATGGATGTCAGGGAAACAGTCTGCAAAGCCCCGCTTCGGCGGGGTTTTCTTTTGCCCGCAGAAAAGTGATCAGCCCAGAGGTTCCTGCTCAGGCCTCACTTCGCGCTGCATCACTTCCTCCAGCAATGTCTGCAACAGCGCCAAAGGTGCTTGCTGGCGCTGTACATCACGACAGACCAAACCAACCTTCAGTGGCACCCGTGGTTCGCTCAGCGGTTTCCACAACAGGTCCTGATCGTCGTATTCCTTCTGCGAACGCCCTGGCAGCACCGTCGCCAGTTTGGTGTGCGGCAGACTGTCGAGAATCCCCACCATATTATTCAGCTCGGCCTGCACCTGCGGACGTCGCCCGAGGGCAGTGAGTTGTGCCTGCCAGATCTGGCGGATCTGAAACTCTTCGCCCAATAGCAACATCGGCAATTCAGCGGCCTGGCGCATCGAGACTTTCTTGAATTCGCGCAGCGGATGATCCGCCGGGATCACCAGTGTCAGTTCGTCTTCGTAGAGCATCACGCCGTGCAAGCCCGGTTGGCGCGGCGGGAGATAACTGATGCCGATATCCAGGGAGCCGTTGAGCAGACGTCGTTCGATCTCAAGCCCGGTCAATTCGTAAATCTGCACCACCAGATGCGGCTGCGCCTTGCGCACCCGCTCAAGCATTTGCGGCACCAGACTGGTGTGAACCGTTTGCAGTACGCCGATCGCCAGCGTGCGCAAGGCCTGTCCCTTGAAGTTGCCCAGCGCCTCGCGTGCCCGTTGCAAACCATCGAGTAGCGGCAGTGCGTGGTTGTACAACGTATGCGCGGCGAGGGTGGGCAGCAGGCGTTTGCTGCTGCGCTCGAACAGGGTGACGTCAAGATTCTGTTCGAGCTGGCGAATCTGCTGCGACAGCGCCGGTTGCGAGATCGACAGGCGTTCAGCGGCACGGCCGACATGGCCTTCTTCGTAGACCGCGACGAAATAACGCAGTTGTTTGAAATCCATAAGTAATGCTTATCGAAAATGCTGGGAAATCGAAATGGCCCGAAAGCGTCAGTAAGCCTAGTCTAACCGCATTCACAAGGCTTACAGGGCCAGAAAGCGCGATGAATAGCGTTCGCTTTGATAGTATTTACATAGGCAGTTCAAAACACCTCAAACGAGGTGTTTTTCAATGAATCTGTTCAGTTTGCGGCGCCAGATGCCGAGTCTTGATGACCTTGCTTTCGAGGCCAATCCTTCTGACCACAGCGAAAATCTCAGCGCCGAGCGCCTGATGCCCAGCGTCGAACGACCGCAACAGGTGTTCGTCCGGGGGCAGGGATCGTGGTTGTGGGACAGTAATGACCGCGCTTATCTCGACTTTTCCCAGGCCGGTGGCGCCAATAGCCTTGGCCACAGCCCCTCGGCGTTGGTCAAAGCCATCAGCAGTCAGGCGCAAGCACTGATCAACCCCGGTTTCAATCTGCATAATCGCGGCATGCTCAACCTCGCCGAGCGTCTGTGCGCCGCCACTTCCAGCGATCAGGCGTACTTGCTCAACAGCGGCAGCGAAGCCTGTGAAGCGGCAATCAAACTGGCGCGCAAATGGGGCCAACTGCATCGCGGCGGCGCCTCGCGGATTATTGTCGCGAAGCAGGGGTGTCATGGCCGTAGTCTGGCGACGATTTCTGCCTCGGACAGTTGCAACCTGCACAACCGTTTCGCGCCGCTGTTGCCAGGTTTCGATCTGGTGCCATTCAACGACTTGCCGGCGCTGCATGCGGCGGTCGATGCGCAAACCGTGGCAATCATGCTTGAACCGATCCAGAGTGATGCCGGGGTTGTGCCGGCCACCGAACATTACCTCAAAGGTGTTGAGCGCCTGTGCCGTGAGCTGGGCATTCTGCTGATCCTCGACGAAGTGCAAACGGGCATCGGCCGCTGCGGATCCTTGCTCGCCGAACAATCCTACGGCGTGCGCGCCGATATCGTCGTGCTCGGCAAAGGGCTGGGCGGCGGCGTGCCGTTGGCGGCGCTGTTGGCGCGGGGCAAGGCCTGCTGTTTCGAGCCGGGCGAACTCGGTGGTACGCATCACGGCAACGCACTGATGACAGCCGCCGGTCTGGTGGTGCTCGACAGCGTGCACGACCGCAGCTTTCTCCAGCAGGTCAACGACAACGGTCAGCACCTGCGCGAGGGTCTGGCTCGATTGGCGCACCGCTACGACCACGGCGAACTGCGCGGCCAAGGCCTGTTCTACGGACTGACCCTGTCAGACGATTCCGCCGAAGCCGTGGTCCACGCCGCCCTCCACGAAGGCCTGCTGCTCAACGCCCCGCAAGCCAACTGCCTGCGCTTCACCCCGGCACTCACGGTCAGCAAAGCCAACATCGACGAAATGCTCCTGCGCCTGGGCCGCGCGTTCTCGCGAGTGCGCACCGCACAACTGCAATGCCGCAAAGGGATTGCCGTCTGAGCTGAAGTTTCCTACCTGATTTCCAGAACCGTCTCGCGGTATAACGCACGCCCCACGCCTGATTCTTTTGGCGTGGGGCGTTTTTTTTGAGGTGGTGGCGATCAAATGGCAGTTGCACTGAACCCTGACGAACGGCGCAGGTCGATTAGCTTGTATGGCTCAAGTGAGCCAACCCCCATACAGGAGCTGCCCCATGGATTTCATTCGCATCATCATCGCTATTCTGTTGCCACCACTGGGTGTGTTTCTGCAGGTCGGGTTTGGCGGGGCGTTCTGGTTGAACATTCTGCTGACGTTGTGCGGGTATATTCCGGGGATCGTGCATGCGGTGTACATCATCGCCAAGCGCTGAGTCAGCGGCATAAACCTGTAGGAGCTGCGGCACGCTGCGATCTTTTGATTTTAATTCGAGGATCAGGATCAAAAGATCGCAGCGTGCCGCAGCTCCTACAGGGAGAGGGTTTCAGTCTGTAAATCCCATCACCCGCCGATAGAACTTCCACTCCTGCTCCAGCGCATGCGCCTGATTGGCCGCACGGCGGAAGCCGTGGCGTTCGTCGGGGTAGTAATGGGCTTCGACCGGGATGCCGTTCTGCTCCAGGGCCGTGACCATGTCGCGGGTCTGTTGCGGGACCACCACAGCGTCCAGTTCACCCTGAAAGAAAATCACCGGCACGCGGATGTTGCTCGCGTGCAGTAACGGCGTGCGGGCAGCGTAGCGTTCGGCGTCCTGTTCGGGATCGCCGATCAGCCAGTCCAGATAATCCCCCTCGAACTTGTGCGTCGCCCGAGCCAACGCTACCGGGTCACTGACACCGTAAAGGCTGGCGCCGGCGCGGAAGACCTGCTTGAACGCCAGCGCACACAACGTTGTGTAACCGCCCGCGCTGCCGCCCCGAATGAACGCGCGATCACCGTCGATCAAACCCTGCTCGGCCAGATAACTCACCACCGCGCAAGCATCCTCGACATCCACCTCACCCCAGCTCAGGTACAAGGCCTGGCGATATTCCCGGCCATATCCACTGCTGCCGCGATAGTTGAGATCAGCAACGGCGAAGCCACGTTGCGTCCAGTACTGAATGCGCGGATCAAGCATCGGGTAGCAGGCCGATGTCGGGCCACCGTGGATGAACACCACCAGCGGCGGTTTTGCCTCGCCGCTCATGGCTGGATAAAAGAACCCGTGAGCTTGGCCTGAACCACTTGGGTAGCGCAGTGTTTGCGGACGACTGATGCGTTCAGCAGGCAAGGGCGCCACGCCACCCACCAGCACGTTCACTTCTCGCGTGGTTCGATCAATGGCGATGACCGCCGAAGGACTGATCGGTGAGGCGGCGATGCAGTAGATAAGTCGCTCATCCACAGCGAGATGACGGAAGCGGCTGTAGTCACCCGTGAAATCTTCGTCACCGAGCGTCAGGCGGCCAAAACCACCTTCGCTCCAGCTCGCCAAATACGAATTATCAACAGGCAGCCAAGTGCAGCCGCCCAGTTGCCACGGTGCTGGCGCGTGATCGGCTTGTGCAGCAGGCAATGGGTCCAAACCGTCGGGAGGCTCAGCCCACGGCTGCCAGAATCCACCACGATCGGTCAGGCAATACAGGCGATTTTCGGCATCGAATCGCGGTTGTTGGATGGACTCTTCAAACTCGGCGCCGGCAACGCATCGCGGCGAACCAAATGCCCCGTCAGTCAATCGCTCAGCCACCATCAACCGAGTCGACGTCCATGGCTGATGCGGGCGACTCCACTCGATCCATGCTAAACGCTGGCCATCCACACTCAGGATTGGCGCCGCATAAAAATCCGCGCCTTCAGCCAATGAATGCCGCGTCCCGTCAGCCAGATCAATCGCCACCAGCCGATGCTGATCTTGCTGTTCTTCGACCGCCAGCACTTGGCCGAACGCAAAATGCAGATCGCCAAACCGACACTCGCCCGACGTCAGCGCCTCAGGTGCTCCATCCAGCGTCTGCCGATACAGCTGCTGATCCGCCTCCGCGACGAAAACCACCCCATCCGGCGTCAGACAAAACGCGCCACCGCCATATTCGTACACGCGACTGCGGACACTGAAGCCGTTCGGCGTCAGACATTTCGCCACGCCGTCGCGCCAGTGCCAGATCCGGCACGCAGCATCTTCCGGGCGATATTCATTCCAGAACAGGCCATTGGCGCCGAGCTGCAACTCGGCGAAGTCCATGCCGGCAGCGACGGCTTGCGAAGCGCTGAAAGGCTCAGCCCTTGGCGATGAGGCGCGAGTTTCGTTCATTGCGAAAGGCCAGTTGTTCGATGGTTTGGGTGGCGGTCTCGGCTTCTTCGCGGGCCTTGAGGATCACGCCGTGATGTTCGGATTTGCTGCACACAGGGTCAGCGTTGCTCGCATCACCGGTGAGCATGAATGCCTGGCAGCGGCAGCCGCCGAAGTCTTTTTCTTTCTCGTCGCAGGAGCGGCACGGCTCCGGCATCCAGTCGTAACCGCGAAAGCGATTGAAGCCAAACGAGTCGTACCAGATGTGCTGCATGCTGTGATCGCGCACATTGGGAAATTGTACCGGCATCTGTCGGGCGCCATGGCAGGGCAGGGCGGTGCCGTCCGGAGTGACCGTCAGAAAGATGCTACCCCAGCCGTTCATGCAGGCTTTCGGGCGTTCTTCGTAGTAATCCGGGGTGACGAAAATCAGCTTGCACGGATGCCCTTCGGCTTCCAGCTTCGCCCGATATTCATTGGTGATGCGTTCGGCGCGCACCAATTGCTCTTTGGTCGGCAGCAGGCCGACACGATTGAGCTGCGCCCAACCGTAAAACTGGCAAGTGGCGAGTTCAACAAAGTCGGCCTCAAGCGCAATGCACAGTTCGATGATGCGGTCGATCTTGTCGATGTTGTGCCGATGGGTGACGAAGTTCAGCACCATCGGATAACCGTGGGCCTTCACCGCGCGGGCCATTTCCAGCTTCTGCGCGAAAGCCTTTTTCGAACCGGCGAGCAGGTTGTTCACTTGCTCGTCGCTGGCCTGGAAACTGATCTGGATGTGATCGAGACCAGCCTTCTTGAAGTCGCTGATTTTTTGCTCAGTCAGGCCGATGCCGGAAGTGATCAGGTTGGTGTAAAAACCCAACTGCCGCGCTTCATGAATCAGCTCGGCGAGATCCTGCCGCACCAGCGGTTCACCACCGGAAAAGCCCAGTTGCGCCGCGCCCATCTCCCGCGCTTCGCGAAAGACTTTGATCCACTGCTCGGTGCTCAGCTCTTTGCCCTGCTCGGCGAAATCCAGTGGATTGGAGCAGTACGGGCATTGCAGCGGGCAGCGATACGTCAGCTCGGCGAGCAGCCACAGCGGCAGGCCGATTTCAGGTTTTGCCGGCAGATCAGCCAAGGGTGATCCAGTGCTGCGCACGGGCAACCTCCATGAATTGCTCGATGTCGTCACCGAGCTCGGGCACGCCGGGGAACTGCTCATCGAGTTGGGCGATGATCGCCGCCACATCGCGTTCGCCGTCAATCAAGCCGCCGATCAACGCCGCGGTTTCATTGAGCTTGATCATGCCTTCCGGATAGAGCAGCACGTGACCTTTCTGCGCCGGTTCGTACTGGAAGCGGTAGCCAGGGCGCCAGCTCGGGACTTTGCTGCGGTCGAAACTCATAAGGTGATTCCTTTATGCCAGACCCGTTGTTCGGTCACGCTGTGATACGGCGGGCGGTTCAGTTCGTAGGCCATGCTCATGGCATCGAGCATGCTCCAAAGAATGTCCAGTTTGAACTGGAGAATTTCCAGCATGCGCTCCTGACCTTCGCGAGTCTTGTAGTGCTCCAGCGTGATCGCCAGACCATGCTCGACATCACGCCGCGCCTGACCGAGGCGGGTGCGGAAGTATTCGTAACCGGCCGGATCGATCCACGGGTAATGCTGCGGCCAGCTGTCGAGGCGCGACTGGTGGATCTGCGGCGCGAACAGCTCGGTCAACGAACTGCTGGCGGCTTCCTGCCAACTGGCGCGGCGGGCGAAGTTGACGTAGGCGTCGACGGCAAAGCGTACGCCGGGCAATACCAGTTCCTGGGAACGCAGTTGATCCGGGTCGAGACCGACCGCTTGACCGAGACGCAGCCAGGCTTCGATACCGCCGTCTTCGCCAGGGGCGCCGTCGTGGTCGAGCAGGCGCTGAATCCATTCGCGGCGGATTTCCCGATCCGGGCAATTGGCGAGGATCGCCGCGTCTTTCAGGGGGATGTTCACCTGATAGTAAAAGCGGTTGGCGACCCAGCCCTGAATCTGCTCGCGCGTGGCGCGGCCTTGGTACATCGCCACGTGATACGGATGGTGGATGTGGTAGTAGGCGCCTTTGGCGCGCAGGGCCGCTTCGAATTCGGCGGGGGACATTGGCGTGTCAGTCATGTCTGTTCTCCGGGAACAACCGTTGGATTCTGTGGTGTCTGTCAGGACGTCATCGCTGGCAAGCCAGCTCCCACAGGTTTTGTGTACGCCACAGAACCTTGTGGGAGCTGGCTTGCCAGCGATGGGGCCATCCGCTACAGCACAATACTCATGCCATCGAACGCCACTTCAACATTACGCCGCGCCAACTCCGCACGCTCCGGCGAATCCTCATCGAGAATCGGGTTGGTGTTGTTGATGTGGATAAGCACTTTGCGCTGCTCCGGCAACTGCTCCAGCACTTCCAGCATGCCGCCAGGTCCGTTCTGCGCCAGATGTCCCATCTCGCGACCGGTGCGGGTGCCAACACCACGACGCTGCATCTCATCGTCATCCCACATCGTGCCGTCGACCAACAGGCAATCGCTGCCGGCCATGATTTCCAGCAACGGCGCATCGACCTTGCCCAGACCCGGCGCGTAGAACAGTTTGCCGCCGGTCTTCAGGTCTTCAACGATCAAGCCAATGTTGTCGCCCGGATGCGGATCGAAACGGTGCGGCGAGTACGGTGGCGCGGCGCTGCGCAGCGGCAGCGGAGTGAAACGCAGGTTCGGGCACGCGGCCACGGTGAAACTCTGGTCGAGTTCGATGCGGTTCCAGTCAAGCCCGCCGTTCCAGTGCGTGAGCATCTTGAACAGCGGAAAACCGGTGCTGAGGTCTTCATGAACCATGTCCGTGCACCAGACCTGATGCGGGCAACCTTCGCGCAGGCTGAGCAGACCGGTGGTGTGGTCGATCTGGCTGTCCATCAGGATGATCGCGCTGATGCCGGTGTCACGCAGGGCGCGACCCGGTTGCATCGGGGCGAAGCTTTGCAGCTGCGCGCGGATGTCCGGCGAGGCGTTGCACAGCACCCAGTTCACGCCGTCATCGGAAATCGCGATGGACGATTGGGTACGGGCCTTGGCATTCAGGCTGCCGTCGCGAAAACCTGCGCAGTTGACGCAGTTGCAGTTCCACTGCGGAAAACCGCCGCCAGCGGCCGAACCCAGAATCTGGACGAACATGAACACTCCATCATTTCAACGCGGAAAATAAAACGCCCCGGCGAGCCGAGGCGTTGCACTGCAATTCTACGTAAGCAGAACTCAGCGGCTGGCGAAGTACATGGTGACTTCGAAGCCGATACGCAGGTCGGTGTAAGCTGGTTTTGTCCAGGACATGGGTGTCTCCTTCAGGGGTGGTGGGATAGCGCTGTCCATAGTTATAGTCCACGGCAGTGCATAGATGTTCCAAATAGTTAGGCTGCTATGTTACTCAAAATTTCCGGGTAAATGCCCATGAATCTTTGAGAAAGCTCCTTGCAGCCTCGGTAATGATCAATTTGCCGCTCACCACGGGGTTTCGGGCGCTGGATCGCTGGCGAGGCTGAGCCAGCCGCTCTCTGCGTCGATCAAGCGCTGCGCTGCGTTGAGCAGTGTTTGGCGATTCAGTTGGCCGATGGCGGCTATCAGTTGCTCAAGATAATCCGACGAGTGGCCGGCGAGTCTGGCCTGCCACAACAGTTCAGCGGCGTCTTTGTCCGCCAGGGTGGCAGCATCGAATTGATTGGCGAGGTTTTGCCGGTGCCGGTCGAGACTGGCGTCATCAAGCTGTTCGATCAAGGCGGGAACGCCTTTGAGGAACTGTTGAATGTGTTCGAGCAACTCCGCGGGTTTGGCACTTGGCGATTGCACGCCAAATAAAAGGCCGGTTTGTCCCTGAACCTGGCGAAGGGCACTGAACACCGCGTAACCCAATTGCAATTCGACTCGCAGGCGCTGATAGAACGGCGTCTGGCAAAGCTGCGCGAGCAGGCGCCATGCGGCTTCGTCGGCAATGTCGCCGCTGGCGGTTGGGCAGAACAGCAGCAAGGCATGTTCGCTGGAGGCGGTGTCGATGTGGCGCCACTGTTTTTGCGCGGTGAGCGCCGTCGGCGCGGGCAACTGATTGTCCGGAATGCCGGGAATACGGCTCAGCGCCAGGCCCATGGCAGATTGCGTTTGTTGGTTCAGACCCAGCGCGAGTCCGTCCCAGCGCGAAGTTGTCCACAGCTGTTTGGCATCGTCACCGGTTTTGGCAGATTGCAGAACCCGTTCCGGCAGCACTTCAAGCAATTGGCGAATGGGGATCAGCGGCGTTTTAGGCGCAGTAAGCGGCGAATCCGCCTCAACTTGCGTAAGACATTTCAGCGCGTGCTCAAGGACGCTGGGCATTGGCTCCTGCAGGCCGGTCAGTTTCAATAGCCATTGATTGCCCGTGGCGCTGAAAGACAAGTCAACGCCGGCCTCGCGCGCGTCCTGCTGCGTTTGCCAGAGACTACGCTGCAACCGCGATTGCAGATCTGCGCTGGCGGCGGCCTCCACCTGCCAGCGTAGATAAATCGCGCCTTCATCGCCGCCGTCCGGCAACGCCTGGCTGAACTGCATCGGTGAGCGTTCGCGCCGGCCGCGCGAGCGATCCTGAGCAAACGTGCGCAGGCCACGGTGGGCGCTGGTCTGGCCGCGAATCAGTCCGGCGTTGGCCAACGGTTCGCCGGTTCGCAGAAAAGGATTGGCGGCGGGCAGGTGCCATTGGTTGGCGAAGTTATCCACAGTGCCGATTTCACGGAGGATCTGCGTGAGGGCTGCTACGCCCGCCTCGGACAGGCCATTATCCAGCTGTTCGCTGTCGAGTCGCGCCAGTTGCAGTGCGCCGCTGACTTGCTGATGCCGCTGAAGCAAGGCCGCGTATTCTTTGCGCAATGGTGTCCAATCCTGCTGAGCAAAGAAGCTCAGCCAATCCAGCAGTTGTTCGCGAATGGCGTTTAACGGCTCCGAGGGGGCGGTGAGTTCCAGATGCAACAACGCTTGCCCGGCAAACTGATAAACCGGCGTGGCTTTCAACCCATCCGCCAGTTGTTGTTGCTGCAAATACGCCAGCAGTCCGCCGGGCTTGGCGCTGCTTAGCCAATGGCAGAGAAACGCCAAAGCTTCGACAGATGACTCAGGCAAAGCATCAAGCGCGAATAAAAGATTGCCGCGTCTCTCAGCGACCTGTTGATAACTTTTCACCGCCAGCGGCAGGGGCGCGGCCTGCGCAACTTTATCCCCAACCGGCAACTTGGACGCGAATGACTCAGCCAGCGCTTTGAGTTCTTCAAGACTTTGCGGGCCCGTCAGACTCAAGGTCATTTGCCCGGTCTGATAAAACTGTTGGTGGAAATCTTTCAACGCCTGCTGAAACGCCGGATCTTCCACGCTCAGGCTTTCCCGGTTACCCGCATGAAATCCGCGCAGCGGATGCTCTGCCGGTAAACCTTCGTACAAGGAAAACTGCTGCTGCGCTGCAGGATCCTGCGACCAGGCGACAAATTCCGCCTGCAACACTTCGCGTTCCCGCAACTGATCGTGCAGATTCATACGCGGCTTGGCGAGCATGTCTGACAGACGTTCCAGCCCAGCGCTGAACGAACGTGTTGGCAACTCAAAGAAAAAATCTGTAGTACGTTCGCGGGTGCTGGCATTCACTTGGCCACCGTGACCTTGCACATAGGCCATCAGCCCTTCGCCCGCAGGAAAACGCTCAGTGCCGAGAAACAACAAATGCTCGAGAAAATGCGCCAACCCCGGCCACGCCAATGGCACGTCATGGCTACCTGCAGCTACGCGCAACGCGGCGGCGCTGCGCTTCAGACCGGGCACATGACGCAGGGTCACACGCAAGCCGTTGGCCAGGGTTTCAGTGTGGGGGCGGGGGTGAGTCAGCGCAGGCATGGGCACTTCCAGAACAGTGAAGTGCCAATGCTAGCGGATTAACGCTGGTTGAGCGCGCCGTAAAGCTCGGGGCGGCGATCGCTGAGGTAGCGATTGGCCGCGCGCGAGTCGAGCATCAACTGTCGATCCAGTTCGCCGATGATCAGCGCTTCGTCGAGTCCGGCCTGGGCAATACGGCTGCCGTCCGGCGCGGCGAGGCTGCTTTGCCCGCAATAATGGATCTCGCCTTCGCTGCCGCAATAGTTGGCGTAAGCCACGTAGCACTGGTTTTCGAAGGCACGCGAACGCACCGTGACGTCGGCGACGAAATCGAATGGGATCATGTTCGCCGTCGGCACCAGAATCAGCTCGGCGCCGGCGAGCGCCAGACGTCGGGTGTTTTCCGGGAATTCCAGGTCGTAGCAGATCAGGAAACCCAGCTTCCAGCCGTTGAGCTCGACGATGGGGAAGTCATCATCGCCGGGACTGAACATCGAGCGATCCAGATCACCGAACAGATGCGTTTTGCGGTAGTTGCACAGGCGCTCACCGCTCGAATCGATCAGCTGCACGGCGTTGTAGATCTGCCCGTCGGCAGTGCGCTCCGGATAGCCGTAAACAATCGCCAAACCTGCGGCTTTGGCGATTCGTCCGATCTGCTGCGCCCATTCACCGTTGTAGACCTCGGCCAATGTGCTGACCGCTTCGGCGCCAATGTTGTAGCCGGTCATGAACATCTCCGGCAGCACCAGCAGGTCAGCGCCCTTGGCCTCCATCGCCACTTGATGCAGGCGTTGCAGGTTGGTGGCGGGGTCCAGGGGCAGCGGCGGGCATTGGTAAAGGGCTACACGCATCAGGGATTCCTCTTACTCGGGCAGGGCGATAGGGCCGATGTCTTTGAACACATCACCCGGGCCAGGGTTCGCTTTATGTGTCGAACCACCGAAATGCTTCATGATCCCCCACACCGCGTTGAGCGAGGTCTGCACCGCGCCTTCAACCCATGCCGGCGTCCAGGAAACGTCGTCGCCGGCGATGAAAATCCCGCGCTGCTCGGCCGGCATCTCGTCCTGCATGAAGTGCGCGTACATGCGCTGGTTGTAACGATAGTGGCCGGGCAGGGCGCCCTTGAACGCACCGAGGAAGTAAGGATCGGCTTCCCAGGAAACGGTGATCGGATCACCAATGATCCGCGCGGCGATGTCGACTTTCGGATAGATCTTTTTCAATGCATTCAACGCCAGCTCCACGCGTTTCTCCACCGGATGCGGCAGCATCTTCAGCGCATCGCTCATCCACGAGTACGACAGGCAGATCACCCCCGGTTTGTCGTCGCCGTTGTCGAACAGGTAAGTGCCACGGGTCAGGCGATCAGTGAGGGTCATGCTCATCAAATCGCGGCCGGTTTCCGGATCCTTGTCCTTCCAGAACGGCCGGTCGACCATCACAAAGGTTTTCGACGACTGCATGTAGCGGGTGCGGTCGAGGGCCATCCACATCTTCTGCGAGAACAGGCTTTCGTCGCATTCGATCTGCGTGGTCAGCAGCCAGCTCTGGCAAGTGGTCAGCACAGCGGCGTATTCGCGGGTGTCGCCGTTGTTGTCGGTGACCGCGAAACGGCCATCCGGCGCGTGGGCGATTTTCTTCACGCCGGAACGCGGCGCACCACGGTGCAGGGATTTCAGGCTGGTGCCCTCCGGCCAGTGCACGCAGCGCTCCGGCACATGCCGCCAGATGCCTTGCGGCACTTGCTCAACGCCGCCGACCACCAAGTGTTGGTGATCGTCACAGTTGGTCATCACCACGCGGAAGATTTCCAGCATCGAGTTGGGGAAGTCCGAGTCCCAGCCGCCGGTGCCGAAACCGACCTGACCAAACACTTCGCGGTGATGGAACGACAGTTTGGCAAAGGCTTCCGAGGTGGCGACGAAGTCATAGAACGTGCGGTCGTCCCACAGCGGCACCAAGGTATTCCACAGCTCTTTCAGACGGGGCACATCGCGATCGCGGATGGCTTGCTGGATATCGGCGAACTGCGAACCGGCCTCCAGCGCATCCGCCCAAGCGTCAGCCACTTCCTGGAACAATGCAGGAAGATCCGCCAGTTTCTGTGCGTAATGGGTTTTGCCTTCCAGATCGATCACGGTGCTGCCGGAGGCTGGCGTCAGCGGGTTCGGGAAAGGTTTGGTTTCCAGGCCGAGCTTGTCGACGTAGTGATAGAACGCGGTGGAAGACACTGGGAAACGCATGCCGCCGAGTTCAGCGACGATGCCGTCAGTGCCGTTGAACGCTTGCGAGCGCAAACGACCGCCAAGCTTCGACGCCTCATAAACCACCGGTTTCAGGCCGAGCTTCATCAACTCGTAAGCCGCCACCAGACCGGCAATGCCCGCGCCGACAATCGCCACTTCAGCGCCGTGATTGTGCTCAGGAATGCTGCCGAGACCGGCCGGGTGTTCGATCCAGTCGTCGAACGCGAACGGAAAGTCCGGGCCGAAAATGGTAACTGGTTTCTTACCGTCTGCAGGATGGCGATTGTTCTTGTTCATGGCTGACCTTGCTGGCGACCCGACGCAGGATGCGCGTCTGAGTATAGGAAAAGATGCCAGCCATTCTAGGGAGCGTGGAACACGTTAATAAGACGCAAATTGTCGTCGTTTTGCCAGATTAGCGATCAATATGACGAGTAGCGAATACACACCGACCAAAATGTGGGAGCGAGCCTGCTCGCGAAGAGGCTCTGAAATTCACCCGAGAAGCTCGATCAAAACTTTAAACCGGCTGCCCCCGATCAATCTTGCTACTCAAAATGATCGAAGTGGTGGTCTTCTCCACTCCATCCACGCTGCCAATCTGATCCAGCAGTTGATCCAACTGCTCCGGCGAATCGGTACGCAACCACGCCACATAATCAAACTCGCCACTCACCGCACACAACTGCTGCACTTGGGCCATCGCACTCAACCGGCGCACCACCTCCTTGCCAGAACGCGGCTGCACCTTGATTCCGACGTAGGCCTGCAAGCCGCCATCGACCACCCGCTGACCCAAGCGCACGCCATAACCGGTGATCACCTTGGCTTTTTCCAGACGCGCCAATCGCGACGTCACTGTGGTGCGCGCAATGCCCAATTGGCGGGCAAGCATTGCCACGCTCTCGCGAGCGTTGATTTGCAGGGCGGCGATTAGCTGCCGGTCGATTTCATCAAGCACGGGCGGGCGGGTGTCTGGCAAGGGGGCGGTT
>NZ_LIGE01000031.1 GCF_001297015.1 Pseudomonas sp. RIT-PI-r
CGACATGTACGCTGGTGTTGCCATGGGGTGCTCTCCTTGCGGAATAATTTAAGGTGCCCGGGAGGCGAAATCGCCCGGTGGGTGGCTGACTGTTATCAAGGAGCGTGCCAACAAATGCGCCGCCCTTACGGGCCGGGGTGATGGCGGTTTTTTGCTGGCGGACTGGCGAAAAAAACGGAGAGACCAAGGCGAAAGTGCGCAAGAAGTTGCGCAGTACTGCGCAACTTCTTGCGCACTTGGCTGCAGGCCAGGATAGGCCTGGCCTGCAGCGGATTTAAGGGCGAAATATTACGAGCATGTGCGCAACTTCTTGCGCAGTATGGCAATAGGCCGCGCCGGGCATTTGGAGGCGTCAAACTTTTCGCGCCCAGCTTGCGAACATCACATCACCGACGTACACGCCTGAAGAGGCTGAACGTTCCTGATCCAGACGCTCTTGCAACGTTTCAATTCCGACCTCTTCCGCGCTGGCGACGCCTAGTGCGAGGATTCGCGGCAAGCACGCTCGAACAATGGCGCCAAGGCTGTAGGGGCTATCAGGGGTTTGTATCAGGCATTCAGCGCGCACGCTTTCTACGGTCAAGCCTGCCTGAGTGAAAATACGGTGTAGATTGAAACCGATGTGTAAATCCGCGCCTTCGCGAGCAATCATTTCCTGTATCCAGAACTGCGCTCTTTTATGCAACGGGAAAGGGTCCACGCTTGCAGGCGCCATCGTCGTATCGTGTTCTTGAAAGACCATGACGCCGCCGGGACGCAAGCGGTTCGACAGCGCTCGGATCGTCGCCACAGCATCCCTTTGATACATCAGGACGCGCCTCCCGACGATGGCATCAAAAGTACCAAGCGAATCCTGCAGTTCCAGAAGCTCGCACTGGATGAACGTTAGTGAAGGGTAACCATGTGCGGCGCTATGCTGGCGTGCGATGGCAATGGCATGGGCGTCATGATCAACGCCGACGACCTCTCCATTCCCTCCCGCCAGATCACACAACAAAACAGAAACATCACCCGAGCCGCAACCCACGTCCAGGATTCGCATCCCTTTTCCGATGCCCGCGTCGATCAGCAAACGCGTGGTGAAGTCGAGTCGGTTGATCGACATTGCTAAGCCTCTCTGAATGTTCTGAAAAGTCTATGGTATGCACTTTGGCCAACACGCCGCTTGAGATCGATAGCACCCGTCGCGAACGGCGGCTCTCGACCTCAAGGATCAGGCAGCACCCAGCATTGCTTCATCCTTCGCCACCGCACGGTTAAAGGCGTCGCGGCTCGTTAACTTCTCGGCGTAAGCGAGGAACGCAGCTCTGGGTGGCAAGGTTTGCAAGCCTAGTCCCCAGCCGATGTGGGAGCCAACATAAACATCCGCAGCGGTGAAGTGTTCACCGGCAATAAAGGGATGCGCCAGCACCGCGCGTTCGAGCTGATCCACGGTGCGCTCATAGCTTCCGTAGCCAAAGAAAAACTCCTGTTCCGGCTTCGGGTTGAAACCGGCGCGGTGGTTAGTCACCGCCTGTTCCAGAGGTCCCGCAGCAAAAAACAGCCAGCGGTAATAAGCGGCACGATCCACCGCCGCAGGAGCCAGCCCGGCCTCGGGAAATGCGTCGGCCAGATACGCACAGATGGCGGCAGTTTCTGTTATGGTTTGCCCGTTATGCACCAGCGCGGGGATCTTTCCCATCGGGTTCACGTCGCGAAAAAAACCGACGCGTGAATCATCAGCATCGGCCAGCGTCGGCGCGGCCAGCGCGGCACCACCCCAACGGTCAGTCTGACTGATCGACTGGTAATCCATAATCACCGTCTCATAGGTGCAGCCGATTTCTTCGAGCATCCAGCGCACCATGCGTCCGCGTGAATTGGGGTTGGTGTAGAAAGTCATTGTCATCGTGAGCTCCTTTTGGCTCGGTTTGTTGACGACAATGGTAAGAGCGAAGCTGCATCAGCCCGTGGGCGGTTTACGCCAGAATACTTGCGGAACGCGCCATTAGCGGCGCGTAGCATTACGCATTGCCGCCCTCCTGCGGTTCGGAGCTTAGAAATGTCGCACCTTCACACCAGCGCCGAACGGTGTAAATTGCCCAGGGTGTTCTGGCAGTCGATAGAGCAACTGGGCCTGGATCCCTCGTTGATTCAGCAGCACGCTCAACTGCCCCTTGATCTTCACCTTAACGAGTCTGCCTTTGTCAGCACCCATCAACTGTTTGCCGTCTGGAACGCCATCGAAGTGCTTTCGGCGGATCCTGGCTTCGCGATAAAGATGGTTCGCGACACACCTAGCGCGAAACACAAACTGGCGTTCCTCACTGCGTTATATGCGGCTGACTTTCGTGACGGCCTCGCTCGGTTGGCGCGCTTCCAGCGTCTATGTAGCCCCGACAAACTTTGCATCGACGAGCGCGAGGGCACTGTTTCACTCACGATTCAGTGGCCTTCCGGCACGGGGCCGGCGCCTTATCTTTCAGTCGAGGCGTGTTTTGCCTTGGCACTGGAACTCGGTCGACGAGGCACCGGCAAACACATTGAACCTCTGTCATTGAGCTTGAGAAGGCCCCAGCAAATGCTGGAAACGCACTCAAGTTATTTCGCCTGCCCCATTCTCTACGGCGCTGCCAGGGACGAATTGATCCTTCGCACCTCTGACATCGGTCTGGCTTTTCTTGAGCACAACCCGGAAGTGCTGCACATGATGACCCCCGGCCTCACCACCGCAATTCGCGCGATTGAAGCGCCAGTTGGCTTTTGTGAGCAGGCCATTGAAGTGCTGAAACGCGCACTGGCGGGCGGGCGGCCAAGTTTGCAATTCCTCGCCCGTGAACTCTTGCAGAGCGAGCGCACGTTGCAACGACGATTAGCGTGCGAGGGTACAACGTTCAGCGCTCTGCTCAACGAGGCCCGGCGCCAGGTGGGATTACTCCTGTTGGCTGATACCGGCCTTGAGCTGAAAGAGGTGGCGTATCTGCTTGGCTACGAGGACGTAAACTCTTTCCATCGGGCTTTTCGGCAGTGGGAAAAGATTTCGCCCGCTCAGTGGCGACGTTTCAATGCCTGAAGCATGGCGCTGGCCATAGGCGCAAAGGCATGACTGCTTATGGCCGAAGACCTCGCCGCGCCGGCTGAGTGTCCGGCGACTGCCTTCGTACTGGAATGATCAAGCGCTTCGCTAACAGCCCTCACAACAGTAGCCGATTCGAGGATCCCGATTACCATCCATCTGCGAATCTCTATCCCGGCACAGACGTTTTATAAAGGGGCCAGCGAAAGACCAAGGCTGCCAATACAACTGGAAGGAGTCGTCCATTGAGTGTCAGAAATGACTGGAAAACGCTCGGCGAACGAGCATCAGAAGATCTGTTCGCATGGGCGGCGTTTGTCGCGAAAACAGAGTTCCTGTGGCAAGACCCTGCCTCGGTCAAGGACGCCGATGCTTGGCAGCGTCTTTGGTTTGAACTGGAGATCATCAACGGGCTTGCGTTGGCGCAATGGGAAGATGAGGGAAAGCCAGATGACTGGTCACGCAGCTGGAGCAAAGACTATCGACAAGAAGCGGCCGCCCTGGCGACTGAACTGGTAGCAATGCTTGGCGATGCAGATTCATCTGCCACCTGACTGGCGGTGCCCGCGGTAAAGCGGGCACCGTTTCCTGTGTGGGAAAAGGGCTATACGCCTGCTTACCAGTTGTAACTCACTTTGGCGGTAATCTCGCGACCCGGATTGTAGAAGTTCGCTGTGCCGGAACCGACCACGTGCTGCTCATCCAGCAGGTTGCTGAGGTTCACCGCAAGGTCGGTGCCCTTGGCGATCTTGTAGTTGAACGCGGCGTCGAACAGCGTGGTGCCATCGCTTTTGCCAGAGTTGGCTGCATCGAAGTAGTAAGAGCCGACGTAGCGCGCACCCAAGCCAACGCTGACATCAGTGGCGGGCACGTCGTAATAACTCCAGAGCGAAGCGGAATGCTTGGGGGCCGTGGCGAACTCATTACCCTTCAAGGAGCTGCCGTCGTACAACGAGCCGCGCTGTACCTCGGACTCCATATAGGAATAACCACCGATCAGGCTGAGGTTCTGCGTCACCTGCGCCTTGGCTTCCAGGTCGAGGCCACGCGCCCGCGACTCGCCCACCGTCTGTTGCTCAATGATGCCGCTCGGCAGCACCACGGCGATGGTGACGTTTTCCTGGGTCAGGTCATAAACTGCTGCGGAGAACAGCGCGTCGATCGCCATAGGCGAATACTTCACGCCCACTTCGTACTGCCGGCCCGTCTGCGGTGTTACACCAACCTGCGGCGGCGAGACGGATTCCACCATGCTCACATAGGTGGACACCTCATCGTTGACGATATAGGTCAACGCACCTCGGTAGGAGGTTTCGGAGAAGGTGTCTTTCTCAGTGGATTCCAGGCCTTTGCTGGTCAGGTCCATCGAGTCGTTGCGCACGCCGCCGGTGACGATGAACCGCTCGTAGAACGACAGGTTCTGCTGGAGGAATACGGCCTTGGTGGTCGCGTCTCGCTTGTTCACGGCATACGGCGCGATTGAGCGTGAAACGCCGGTAAACACAGGGTTTGCAATATCAATGGAGGTAGTCGGAGCGTAGACCGAGCTTTCCTTGGTGGTCGAATCGAGGTACTCGACGCCCACCAGGCTGCTGCTGTCGATGTTCTCGAAGCGGGCATCGTATTGCAGCATCAGATTGCCGTTGAACTGGTCGGCTTCGGTGTCCGTTCCAAACTGATAGCGGTCAACGATGGTACCGACACGTGCGGCGCTGTCGCTGAGGTAAACGTAGCCAAAATCATCGGTCAACTTGCTGTAACGCAGATTGCTGCGCAGTACGAAGCCGTTGTCGAAGTCATGGGTGACGTTGCCGCTAAGGCTGGTGCGCTCGACATCGTGAAAGTTGTAGCTGGGCTCACCATAAAACTTGCTGCGGTCGTATTCCCTGTCCAGCGGATAGCCACCGCTGTTTGGCGAACTTTCGGTTTTCAGGTAGTCCAGAATCATCGTCGCCGACGTGTAATCCGTCGGTGCCCAGGTGAGCCCGCCCATAAACAACTGGTTGTCGTCCTGCGAGTGGTCGTATTCGCGGTCGCTGTTTTGGCCTTTGGCAGTAAAGCGCCCAGCCAGGGTTTTCTCGTCGTTCAGCGCATCCCCGACATCGATGCCTGTCTCGACATGGTCAAACGAACCGTAGGTCACATAGCCTTGGCCAAACTGCTCGAAGCGCGGCTGTTTGGTCACGAAATTCACCGAACCGCCCGGGTCCGCCGGTCCAAACAGCGTGGAGTTGGCGCCACGCAGAATTTCGATACGCTCGTAAGCGAATGGATCTTCGCGTACGCCGCGCATCGAACTCAGGGTCAAGCCGTCACGGTAAGTGGTGGCCTGAAAGCCACGGATCTGGAAGTAGTCGTTGCGGTCATCCGTACCATAGAAGTCAGTGATCACGCCGGGTGTGTATTGCAGCGCTTCTTCCGTGGTGCTGACGCTGCGCTGTTCCATTTCCTTGTTGGTCACAACCGACACCGATGCCGGTGTATTGAGAATGCTGGTGGCCACTTTGCCGCCAACCCAGAGTTCCTTGGCGACCACCGAGTTGGCGTCGTCGTCGGCACTGACCCTGACCTTGGCGTTGATGATGAGGGGCGCAAGGCGGTAGTCCTCGACGTCGGTTGCGTCGAGTTCCAGCGGGCCGGCAGGCTTTGGCTGAGGTGTCAGCAGGTAAGCGGTCGGGCCTTGCTGCTCGATCTGCAATTGGCTCCCCTGCAGCAACGATGACAGCGCTGCCGACGTATCGAGCGAGCCATTCACGCCAGCGGTGGTGCGGTTCGCAACACTCGACGCATCGAAGGAAAGACTGATGCCAGCCTCACGCGCAAAGCGATCAAGCGCCGGCGCCAGTGGGCCGGCAGCGATGTTCCACTGCTTGACTTGATTGCTGTGGTCAGCGCTCGTCGTTTGCCCCAGCGATGGCAATGCGTAGCTGCTGACGATCAAACCCAACATCGCACCTTGCAAGGCACGATTTAATGGATGGCGCTGTGAAACCGGGGACGAACTCATTTTCTCGCTCCAAGAAAGGACATCGGCAGACTGGCCTGTATTCCGGCCTTCCTAAGAGGTCGAACGAGAATGCGAAACCACCTCATTATTTTTCAGGTGGTTTTGATGGGCTTAGGTAGCAGCGGTCACAGTCACCCAGTAACGGGTTCGGTAATCGATGTGCAAGCGCAGTGATTGCGCGATCAATGCCAGGACCTGATCGTTGTCGGCGAGTTGGAAGGTGCCGGAAACGCGACGATCCGCGACCTCTTCGGCGCAGCGCAATACCCCGGGACGATAACGCGACAACTCGACGATGAAATCATCGAGACGCATATTGCGCGCACTGATCACTCCGTCCCCCCAGCTCCACAGATCGAGGCCGTTGTCGCTGAACGTTCGGGCGCCACTCGATGTGAACAGCAGCTGATTGCCTGCCTGGACGCTGCGGCTCGCAGGCGTTTGACTGAAGCCGGGGAAAACCGTGACTGACCCTTCCTGAGCCGCGACCAGCGTGCCATCGTCACGTTCGCGTGCCAGAAAGCGCGCACTCTGAGCGCGCATGATCCCGTCACGTGATTGCACCCAGAGCGGTCGCGCTTGAGGCGAGTGTTGATCGGCGCCGACATTCACGATGATTTCACCCCGTCGCAGGATGATCAGGCGTCGCTGGGCGTCGAAATCGCTGTCGACGGCGCTATCGCTATTGAGCTGGATAAGGCTGCCATCATCGAGTTGGAAGCGTCGTTGCTCGCCGGTGCTGCTGCGTTGTTGTGCAAGCATGGCGGGAACGGGTGTGTAGTCGCGACCGAGCCAGGCTGCCGTGCCAACAGTCGCCAATAGGCCCAGTAGCTTCAGGCTTTCGCGCCGGCGCATTCCCTGATGGGTGCCATTGAGAGTTTGTCGCGCCAGTTGGGCGGGTACGCCGGCAAATTCATCCCCAAGGGTTTCCACACGCTTCCACGCCAACACATGCTCTGGGCGCTGCTGCAGCCAGTGCTCAAAAGAGTGCTGTGTTTGTTCATCGGCCTGATTGAAGCGAAGGCGCACCAGCCATTGGATCGCCTGCTCAACGATGGCCGGATCCAGCGCCTGCGGCTCAGGCCTCGACATAACGCAAGCGATAGCAGTGTTGCAGGGCCGTGGCCAGGTCGCGCTCAATCGTCGCGCGGGAAACACCGAGCTTTTCGGCTATTTGCGCGCACGTCAGACCGTCGAGTCGGGCGAATAAAAACGCCTGACGAACCCTTGGTTTAAGCAAACTGAGCATGCGGTCTATGCGCTCGAGCGCATCAAGAATCAGCAGCCGGCTTTCTTCCGAGGGAACCTCGTGTTGAGGCAGCAACGTGACGCTTTCCAGATAGGCACGTTCGAGTTCGCGACGACGATACTGATCAATCATCAGTCCGCGGGCGATGCTGCTCAAATAGGCGCGCGGCTCGCGCAAGGGGCTGGACTGACGGGATTTGAGCAGACGTACAAAGGTGTCCTGCGCCAAATCTGCTGCGTTATCGCGACATCCAATGCGTCGGATCAGCCAGCCGTGTAGCCACGAGTGGTGGGTGCGATAGAGCAGCCCTAGATCTGCAGTACCTAGCGTTTCGTCGCTGCGCATCGGAATCCCGGAAAGTACACAATTGATAATTAATCGCATTCTACTCACGGGACGGGCCGTAGGCAAATACGTGGCGCTCAGCGTTCGGATTTGGGCGAATGGGGTCATTCTGAAGGGGGGCGAGTGGAAGGATGCGTCCAGCGATTGGAAGATTTGAACCCTGGCGATTAGCGTGAACGTAAAGGTTTCAGGAGGGATGCGGACCCGTGTAGTGGGGCAGCAGGGGCGGGCGGTGGAGTCTTGGTCCGAGCCGCCGGCATTGAGCATGGTAACTCTACGATGCAGATTTTCTACTCGGGTGATTTGCCTAACCCACTGCGCAGAATGCTCCCACGCCAGAAACGACAAAGCCCTGAATAATCAGGGCTTTGTCGGTACATAAGATGGCGGAGGCGATGGGATTCGAACTCATGGACCTGTTACAGTCGACGGTTTTCAAGACCGATATTCAAAGCCAATGAAACTGGGGCCTGTAGCCGATTTTCGTTACGATACGTTTATTTTTCGACACCTCTACAGCCCGCATTCTACAAGGGTCGAAGTTTGAGTTTTGTAACGGTTTTCGGGCTATTTCGATGGCTTGGCAATGGCGCCAATTCGTCGATACACGCGCTCGGTAATATCCCCTTTAGTGTGGCCCAAGAGTAGGCTCGCATCACCGACGTCGAGGATTTCCGACGCGGCTTTCGGCCTGATGTCTCTGAACTGGAAGCCTCCTATTTTCTCCGCCAGCTGAACATCGCCTTTTTCTTCCGCTTCCTTCTTTGCCCTTTCTCTGGCGTCGTCCCATCGATCGCGGAGCATCTTGGCCGTCATCCGTTTGCCGCGTGCGCTCACTATCAAATAGCTGCAAATGTGCTGAGCATTGCGCTCGGCCATTTTCCCGATCAGGAGGCCCAAACTGTTTGGCTCATCACCGTCAGTGATTTGGATTCGCAGCTTTTTGTGCGTCTTGTTCTGCTGCACTCCCAAGTAATTTCCCTCGACATCGTCTTTCCTCATGACCAGGACATCTGCCGGTCGTTGCCCGGTTAGATAGGCCAAGTCCATCGCGTCTTTCAGCTCTTGAGCTGCCTTCATGTAAACAGCATCCCAAACCACATCATTTGCGTAATAGTCCCTAGGTGTTTCCTTGTTTTTGCGCACGCCTTGGCAGGGGTTTTCTTTGGTTGTCAGCCCCCATTCTCGAGCAATATTGAAAACGTGGGAGAGAGTAGCAATCTCGCGATTCGCCCGAACTTTGGCGGTTCGCGCGTCGCGGTAGCCTGCGATAGTTGCAGGGGTGATTGAGTCGATAGGAGCGCTGTCGAACATCGGGCGAAGCTGCTTGATCTCCGCCAGATTGTCCTTCTGCGTCCGCGCCGCTTTCTTCGATACGATGTCGCGTATATATCGGTCGAAGATGCCCTTCATGGTTCGTAGATCGAGCGGTTTTTCCTTAGCCTCAAGCTCTGCCCATTTGGCTCTTGCCTGGTCTAGGTCTTTGCCCAGCGGGATGGCTTTACCGGAGAGATCCAGATAGTAGTAGGAGATCCAGACCTTGCCGCTTTTACGCGTCCTGGTCCATTGATACATCCGGGGAGGCAAATTTCGAGTTTCGGCCTTGCGGGGTCGCATATCAGTTCACTCGCGAAAAATCAGGCGTCCATACCGGTGCATCCGGCGGTGGGTTAGGGGCGGCAATGGTGGGGCCGATCATGCCCAGCTTCATGCGGGCGTACATGCGACCTACAAGGGGACGTTTGCCTCGGCTTTCGACGAAGACCCACTGGCGATCAAGAAGCCATCGGCGCTGGTAGGCGCGGGCCTTGTAGCCGGTGAGCTCCGCCAACTCTTCGTCAGAGAGGATTTCGTTTTCCATTGGATGCTCCGTGCCGCGCGTGACGGCAGCAGGTGGTGATGGGTTATGACGGAGTGTTTGAGCCTTAGCCGCTAAACACCGTTGTGCTGGTATTGCCCTGTGTGGTCTGGTAGTTCAGTTTCGATTGAGTTGGGCGATCGCGTCCCCCGAAGCCCGCGAGAAAAACGGTGGTAGTGTCGAGACCTGTCGTGCCAGAGATCGGCGACTTCGCCGCTGCCAAGCGCTTCACCTTGAGCAGCGCAATCGGTTTGTTGTCTCTGTTCAAAGGCATACCTCTCAATGATAAAAAGTTAGACTGGTTGGAATTCATTAGGTGGAGTGTGCAATGGGGCGGGTGCTTGCGGTTTTGGGTATTGTTCTTACTTTCGGATATTTGATTTTTATCTGGTGGTTAGTGGGAGAACGCATTAGTTCCCTTCAAACTATGGATCTTAACGAGGTTGGTGATTTTCTAGCCGGTGCATTTGGCCCCTTGGCTATACTTTGGTTGGTGTTAGGGTTCTTTCAGCAGGGAGCGGAACTCAGACAGAGTACTGAAGCACTTAAACTGCAGGCTGAAGAATTAAAAGAGTCTGTTTTACAGCAAGCTGAACTTGCGAAAGCCACAAATCAGTCATTAAGAAATTATGAGCTTTCCCTAGAGCCAGTATTTAATTTCTACTTTGGGGGCGTTGAAGAGGAGTTTTTTGAGGGTGATTTATATATTAATAACAATTTTGTGCTCCACAACTCTGGAGCTCGCTGTGAGCATGTCTATGTTTGTGTTATGAGAAAGGATGGTACAGAGATAGGAGCTGATAGATATCCACTCACAGAAGCAGGAGGGCGCTACCCATTAAGGATTGTGGACGTTCTGAGTGAGAACGATAGTCATGAGGTGAGAGTAGCCTACGTAAAAGCAAGCGGATTATCTGGAACTCAAATATTCGATTTCGAAAAAGTCCGGACTCACGATGATGAAGATGGTTGGTATGTGAATATTGCCAAAAGGATTTTGCCAGTGTGAAATCTTTCGTTTAGTGTGCTTCAGATGTAAGGGTTGTAATCGATATTTGTTTAGTGTTGAAGTTTGTTGTGCGGGATCTTGGAGGGTTTTAGTGTTGTTTAAATACAGCTCGGTAAATAAATACTCGCTAGCGAATCTGGAAAATCATCAAATTTTCTTGAATCATCACTCTTTCTTTAACGATCCGTTTGAGTGCAGATGTTCAATACTGACAGGATTCCCCAGCCTTGAAGATACGTCCGGCCGGTTTGCCGATATTCTTCGAGCATGGGGGTTTGAAAAAACGGATGATAAGGATGCCCTAGAAAACTATGAAGAATACATTTCCAGTCTAGATGGTGCTGAGCCAGATATCGAACATTACATCGAGAGCGCACGAATCACTTGTTTCAGTAAAAGATCTGATAATGTTCTCATGTGGGGTCATTATGCTGACGGTCTTCGAGGGTTCTGTATTGAATATGATGCGGATTTGATAGTCGATGCTCAAGAAAATACTAATATTTACCAAGTGCTGTATGCAGAATTGCCTTCAGTGGTCGATGCTTCTGTTATGGCGGTCTTGCATGATCAGTGGTATTTCAATAATGAAGCTTTTAGTGAGGTGGAGGCATTGGCAAAACGTTTGAGTCAAGATCGAGTTTATGAGCTGTCTTTGTATGAGAATGGAATAAAAAGTTCTCATTTTCAAATTCAAGAGTTATACCAAAAAATGCTTGCCACAAAACCTCTAGCTTGGAGTTATGAGGAGGAGTTACGTTTGATTGAATGCGCCCCGCGAGAGGACTGCTCGGGAATTACTATGTTTTATCCTAGATCCGCGGTTAAATCAGTGGTTCTCGGCGAGAGGATTACGAAAGACCATGAGCAAGCTCTTGTTAGCATAGTTTCTAAAAATTTTCCTACTGCCAAAATAAAGAAAGCTATTAGGGTTAACGGCAGCTTTGACGTCCACATTGTCGACTATATTTGATCTCTTGGCTCAGGCAATAATGTTGAATGCTGTTGCTGCCACTCGCGGAACTTGTCCATTGCCAAGGGCTTTAATTCGGTCCACCCGATGGGCCACCCCATCAGCCACTCGACCCATTCCGGGTTCAGTTGGCCACCGTCGGAAGCCATCACCGCGTGATCGAGCCGGTCGTTCGATCGGTCTGCTCCGGACTTGCGGATCAGCGCCGCCGGCGACGATCCTTTCGCCATGCTTGCCACAGGCGTCGGCCAGGTGTGAACTGCATCCCTCAACCGAATGTGGTGGCCGCCCGCTTTCCGTTTGTGGCCACTCTGTGATCCGCCGCTGCATTCCGTCGAAGTCGACGTGGTCCATAGTCGAACTGCCGAGACGAGACTCGGTGATCGTCGGTTGCGTTCCGAGGGACAATCCCCGCGCCGGCTGTCTCCCGCCAACGGCGTTGGCAACAAGCCAGATCCTGTCCCGCTGATGGGGCGCTCCGCAGTCGGATGCTGAAACAATGCACCACTGCGCGTCATACCCCATTTCGGCAAGGTCACTGAGGACCAGTGCAAGTCCTCTTCCCACAAGCAGAGGTGAGTTTTCCAAGTAGACGAGCTCAGGTCGTACCTCGCCAATGATTCGCGCCATTTCACGCCAGAGCCCGGAGCGGGCGCCGTCGATACCGGCGCCAGTCCCGGCAGCTGAAATGTCTTGACACGGGAATCCGCCAGAAACCACGTCAACAAGGCCTCGCCATGGTCTTCCGTCAAAACTGCACACGTCAGACCAAATCGGGAAAGTTGGGAGGGCTCGATCGTTTTGTCGTTGCGCCAGAACTTGTGCTGAGTAGGCTTCACGCTCAACGGCGCAGACGGTGCGCCAGCCGAGGAGGTGGCCTCCGAGTATTCCGCCACCAGAGCCTGCGAAAAGAGCCAGCTCATTCATTGATCCTCCGTACACCAGTAGGACTCGCCAGCTGGCATGATTCGTATAAGTGGGTGTGCGTGTCGAGCAGCATTCTTCAGTGCTCGAGTGCTCGGCTTTCGTTGCAGCTTCAATCCCGCCACAGGCACGGCCGTACGTGATCTATCATGTAAAGGCCACTGGCTGGTATGCTTCGGGTTGGGTGATTGGAAACTTTTTATGAGTTAAGTTATGGCTAATTGGATTGAAGATAATGCAGCTAAAAGTATCATTGGGTATACCTTTGTGATTTCGGCAGCAGTGTGGGGTGTTTCAAGCTTTATACTTGACGGAAATAAAGTCAGTGCCTATATGGCTGTTGCGGAACAATATAAGACTAAGGTTTCGGTTCTTGAGGGTGAAGTGTCAAATTTGAAGTCTGAGAACGAGCGGTATCGGTCATGGCTCTTGCAAGACCCCAAATCTTTTCCGACCTTGGAATCAAAAATACGAAATCTTGAAGTTGCGTTGGTTGAAGCGAATAAACGCCCAGCTGTCGAGATTGAAGATAAGCCTCCTGCTCCTCAGCTTTACGAGTTTTCCAGAAGCTTCTACAAAGGCGAATCGTTTGTTGATCCAAAAACAAAGGCTGTCATTGGTGTTTCCGATGTTACAAAGGAATATACCGCTGATGCTGTTTTAGTTTTGCCTGGCGGCGAGAAAAAATTTCTAAAAGGCGTGAGACCAGGCACTACTTGGGAGTTTAGTAAGGGTGATAAGAAATACAATTTAACCTTGGAAACGGTTAATTGGCTGACTAACGAGTTGAAGGCCTCTGTTTCCGAGGTGTCGGATTGATCGATAACCACTTGACTAAGAGGGCGCTGGCGGGCAGCGCGGAGGATCAGGCGTCCGCAGCGCGCTCCAGCTGATCGACTAGCTGAGTCGGCACACTCTTAATCATCAAGGTGCCAGCCTCGATCTTGTGGATGACGCTGTGGAGAACAGGCATTCCGGTTGCCTCCGGTAGGCGCCGCCCTCCGTGACCGGTGGTGGCAATTTGGTTTGGGGTGGGGTATTGCGGGTGACCGGCATGGAGCCGGAAGGAGCAGGCTTTGAGTGGGAACGAAAGAAGTCTAATCGCGCTCGCGGCTTTTCGAGAAAGCAGTGACAAGTTTGACCATCTTGTCTTCGCCTTGATATTTGCAACCATAGGATTTCTTGTTCAAACAATCCCGTTCGGTAGGATAGGGTTGAACGTAGAAACCATGTACCTATACGCACTTATGCTGTTTGGCTGCGCAGGAGTCTGTGCGTTCAAGCGCGCGGAGTGGGCTATACAGACACATGCAAAAAATCACGCAATGCTCGACGCCCTCGAAAAACAAAAGGAGGCTGACTACCTCGGCAACCGCATAGCTTTAGACAAATGCCAGCTGAAGACCTATCGGTATTACAGAGCTAGAAACATCTTCATTTTCACGGGGCTTGTCTGCTTTATCATCACGAAAGTATTTGAGCAGTACCTGAAGTGATTAGCGCCCGTCGCGTTCGATCCGGAGGGCTTCGCGATCGAATGCGAGTTTCAATTTCCGCGACACGTTTTCGGGAATCACATATTCGTGTCGCGGGGGAGTGAGCAAGGGAAGGGCACCGCCCGGGCCAAGGCCGTGCAAGTGGTGAATCATCAGAGTGATCGCCTCGCCCTGTTCCTCGGTGCCGCTCCAAGCCATCAGATCAGCAAGGGCTTGGCGCGTGCCGGCCATTGCGTGGAATCTGATTTCCTCTTCGCCGCGCTCCTTCCTCTTCGCCGCGGCTTTCGCTGAGCGATCTGCATTGCTCTTGGCCATGGCCTACCTCTTCAATTCCGCTGGCCGGCTCGTCACCAGGTGGTGTATCTATGACTCACCTCACACTGGCAGGAGGCCGACATGAGGTTGCAGAGCGATTTTGATGCGCTAGCGGCGATCGAAAAGGATGCTAAAGCGATGCTGAAACGGATAGGGCTGCCGGACGACGCGGTGAAGCTGGAGGTGGTCGTGTTTCTTCGGGACGTGATCGACTTGGCTAGCTACATGGAGTCGACGCATCGGCTCGTTGAGCCGCCGAGCTTTGTCTGAGCTGGAGTATTGCCGATCATTGCGGTATTTGTGTTCGGCCCGGCATGGAGCCGGTTCTAGGAGGCGTTATGGGCTGTGTTTTTTACGTGAACTTGGCTTCGCTTTTCTTTGGGTTACTGTCGGCGATATTTTGGGTTGTCTCGGCTATCGTAAAAGCACCTCCACCGCCTGGATATGAAGGGGTAAAGAATGCTGATACCTGGAAGGCTACTATCGTTGATGGGGGAGAGCTGTACGGTACGTTGAGGCTGCAATCCAAGTGGAACAGCAGAGCTGCATTTGCTGCGGCGGCAACCGTACTGCTTCAGATTGTAGCCAACATGCTGAGCATCTGAACGCCCTCAGGCGCGCCGGACTTTGAAGTGGAGCATTGCCCTGATGCTGTGCCAGTAATCCTGAAGCCGCTCGTAGGCCTTGTATTTGGCCTGGCTTCGGTTCGCTGCCCACACCCTGTCATGATCCGCGCGGGCTTCCCGGCTCCAGTGCAGATCATCCCAGTCATGCTTGAACGGCAGGACCAGCCACTCTTTCAGCGGAAGTGTCTCGGCCATTTCGCCGTATTGCATTTCGTGCGTGGGGTGGTAGTTGACGATGCGCTTCTTCGGGTCTTCGTCTAGCACCACGCCGATGTAGTGGCCGCGATCGGCCAGGATCACACCGGTCTTTCCGTAGGCGATGACGCGACGGCCAATTTCGGCTCGCACCTGATGGTGCTGCGGCACGTATTCGCAGTTGTGGCTCATGATTATCTCCAAACAGTTGAGGCCCTCCGTAATCGGATACGGCATGGTGGCAAAAGGATATTGTTTGTTGTACCTTGCTCCGATTAAGAATCAAGGAGTGCGGTGTGATGTGGGATTACCTGCGAAGTGATATCTGGAAACTAGCTAAAGCACTAATTATTATTTTTGTTGTGGCGTTGGTGTCTTGGAAGTTGGTAGTTTCAGCAAATTTTGTTAGCGTTGACTTTGCTACTCTTTTGTCCGTGCTGTTAGCGTTTTTTTCAGTTGGGTTGTCAGTGGCGTTTTATTTTAAAGCTACAGATACAAGCAATGCGTTTTACGATAATACCTATAAGTTTACTCAGGATATCGCTGGTTTGTTGGTGAAGATTGAAAGTGGTTTTGGCGAAAAGTTGAAAAGCATTGATGAAAATTATGGTCGTATGCGTGGTTATTTCGAAAGCGGTACGACGGCTACCTCTAATGGTTTAAAAGCTGATCTTCAGCAGGAAAAGCAAGAGTTTGAGAGGGTTTTAAAAGAACGCGAAGATCTGATTAAGGATCTTCTAGAGAGAGCGAATATTCAGGATGAAGAGCGCGAAAAGTTTCGTCATGTTTTATCTGAAAAAGATGAGGCGTTAAAAAAGCTGAATAATGAAGTTTCAAAACTATCGAAGAAAGTCACTCTTGATAGAATGATGCGATCTTCAGAGCGAAAGGGTGAGTTGTCTCGAGTTGAGGAGTTTGTAGAATCTATAATTGTCCCTGAGTTTTATAAAAACACGCGGATGGTAAGCGCGGACGGGGTAAAAACTAAATTCAGCAAACTCGCTGGTACGTACCCAGCTCTCTTTTTGGCTGATATGGAAGAACTAGGTTTTTATCAGGATGACGAATTGACCGATGAGGGTGTGAGTTTTATCCGTGAAATAAAGTCTAGAATGGTAAAGAACCGTGATCTTACATGGTGAAAGCTCGCTTAACTGGGATTGGGTTGTGGTACGCCGATCAATGCACACCTTCCGCCGGGCGATTGGCCTGTTTCTCGAATGCGATCGCCACGTTCAGCGCTACCTGATAGTTGAAGCGGAAGGCCTTGGTCTTTCCGGTGACCAGGTCAACGATGTGGTAGGCATTGCCGACCGTCCTTACCTGAAAGCGCACTTTCTTATCCGGCGCCGCTAGACCTGTAAGTCGGGCGAACTTTCCTCGGGCTGCGTGGGAGCGAACAAACAAGGCGTTGAGAACGTCCCGGCGCTGCTGCATCAGTGGGTGCATTTCGACCTGAGCAATTTCTGTTGCGTGCTTCATGGTTGATTACCTATCGGTTGTCATCCCAAGCAGCCCTCGCGAGAAGGCTGCTCAGTGATGCTTTCCGTTTCTTGCTGCACATCTATGCCGGAGTCCTCTCTCTACCCGCTGCCGCTACTGGCGTCACATCGGGTGGCTGTGCAACTTTGCGTGCTCTCATGAGAGAGCCCGGCCAGTCCCAGAGCTGGCATGGGGATCGAAATTTGTGTTTCGCGCTGTGCCCGTTGCCGGGGATCGATCCGCGAAGATTCCTGAGTTTTAAAGAACGGCGCGGCTTTCGCTGCTGGACCGTTGCTGCGCTGGCCTAATTGAAAATTAGCAACTGCTAAATATTTAAGCAATAGCAAATGCTAAATTATTTTCGCGCGTTCGCAAAAAAACCCGCACAATGGCGGGCTAAATTGTTAGTAACATCATGATTTTAAGCTGCTTTCTGTTCCATTTTGGAAATCGTGCCTGCACCTTCCGAAACCGTGGAAACAGTCAGCAGGTCGAAGTCTTTGCTATTGGCCATGTCCTGCAAAAGCAAAATCTTTTCCCTAAATGCTTTTTGATTAGTTTCCTTGAAGTGGTCTACCTGGAGCTCAGTTGGGGTGACCAATAGTAGTGAGGCTTTGTGATCATGAGCGATGAGGCCGTCATGATTTTTTATCTGCTCCAACCTAGATATTCTCGAGCTAGCCGCATCAAAAAGCTGACTTAGACGGTACCCTGGTTGCAGCCCACAGATGTTCACGGCAAACCTGGTCGAGAAATAGTCGCAGGGTAATGAAATACTGGAACCTAAAATTGAAACCTCTACGGATCTACCGAAATTCGATGAAAGGAGAGGGTTGAATTTTTTCATGGCCACTTGAAATCTACGCCAGTAAGCAGAGCGCTCGTGACCTTCACGAGCATCTTCATCCGCATGTAGATCGCTTAGGCTTGAAGTCAGGCTTATCCCTTGAAGGATGATGTCCTCGAGATCATCACCTAAAGCACGTCGCTTTTTTCCGAGAGATACGCCGTGCATCCCAGAACTGAATTCCCCGTGAAATCCGGCTTGTGCAAATCCCAGCGCTCGTTTCAGCGCCATCTCCATCATCGCCTTCATTCCGGCTGCGGATTCGCCATAAAGACACTGCAAAGCCTTTTCAGATATCGCGAGTTGTCCGTCAGCATATGTTCCGTCGGAGGCAACGACGCCGATAGTTAGCCGTTCGCCAGATTGGACAATCGGCTCCATATAAATCGCAGCCCAATCAGCTTCATACGTAGGTAGGTCCGGAAAACCTGAAAAATCCATGGCTTGCTCTTTCATCCTGCGAAGTCCAGTGCGCCTTGTTTTAGGCCTAAGCCGCCGCTAATTAGCAGAGGCATATGATGGACCCGGGACTGCAAGAATTCCACAACCGACTGCACATGCCCAGGAGAAACCTGGCACGGGCCGGGGAGACTTCGTTGAGCATGGAAATGAAAGTCACAGTCGGCGAGGGGTAAGGATTTTTCATTGATCAGCTGGCTGCTGCGACGTCGCTCGAACTCATGAACGTCCTCAACAAGCTTTGTTAGAAGATGATTGCATATCGTCCGATGAGGAGTGGAGAGCGGATCTCCAAGAGCTTCTTCATGATCTATGAGCCAAAGCTTGCCGTCAGATCCAAGAAGCAGGTTCTTCAGATTTCGATCTGCGTTAGCAATGATCTCGTCAAAAACAATACTTGTTCTGATGTGAGCCCACTTATTCAAGATATGACTTACTTCGTCATGACGGACAATCCTGGATACAGGCCTGGCCCCGGTGTCGACGCTAGCTAGGCATATGACCTGCGTGGCGTTCACTCCCACATCACTACCTCTAGCGAGAACCACTGATGTATATGGGATGGGGAGGCCGAGATACTGGCCAAGTGATGCGCTTAGAACCTCCGCGAACATGAGCTTTGGCGGAAGGACTTTTACATATGCGTGATGCTGGTGTCCGCCCGGAAATCGGACTAGCCCGTAAAACAAGGGGTGCTGTCCACGAATTTCTTTGTCTTCAATGGGATCTCCGTTCAAATACATACCTAGAACGGGATCAATTAGACCGCTTTTTTTTACTTTCATTTGTAGGTTTACTGTCCGTAGTCCGATTTTTGCTCATTCCGTGTTCGAGCATTCTGAGAAGGTCGTCAGTGTTTCCACCGTTCTCATCAGTGGTAAGCGCGGAGGCAGCTAAGCCTCTTAGCTTTTCTGGCACCTCAGTAGCTTTCGGCTTGAGTTCAGTATTCTTCTTGATGAAATGGATAGCTAGGCGTCGTAGCTCTTCTGTATCCGACGCGGTTAAGGTCCCGTCAGCAATAGCAGCAGAAATCAGCTTCACAACCAAAGACGCAGGCTTCGATGATCCTGCTACAGATTTCTCAACAGCAACTGCACCATTCTGTTTTCGAATCTGGACTTCTAGCTCTTCTCCAGATGGTTCTGGGGCAGGATGTACCAGTTGATCTCTATGCACGCCGATTTTGTCTGCCATGGTGGCAGCAGCTTTTTCGCCCATGCCCCGGTGCCCATTGAGTATCTGAGAGAGATACGAGGGGTCTAGATCATGCTCATTTGCAAAGTCTTTGAGCTGACTTTGGCCGATCAGGCGGCGTAAGGCGCGTACGCGCAATGCTTTGATATCCATTTCCCAATAATCCCTTTCTGTTAGCAAACAGTAAATTACGGATTGCTATTGATTGGCGCATTAGCAAACGCTAATCTGTGGGCTGACATGAGGAGGTGCATATGAACCTGCACGAATTTCTAAAGCCACTTGAGAATGAGGCACTTCTAGCGTTCGCAATGGCCTGCGTCACGAGCCCCGGACAGTTGAAGCAGGTTGCATATGGCAATCGCCGGCCGAGCGCTTCGCTTGCAATCAATATTGAGCGCGAAAGCCAAGGTCAGGTCACCTGCGAAGAACTGCGTCCAGATATTGACTGGGCATACGTGAGGGGGACGAAGCAGCAATGTGAAAAAGCCGCTTGAAAGCCCTGTCCGCCGATCCGTTGTGCAAATGATCGCCCCTAAATCAGCGGGGCACCACGTAAAGAATTTCGAGGTGTTACATGCAGGAATTGATGAGAGCGATTTACGACGTCGTCGACGACCACGGCACAAGAAAAATTGCTGAGGGCGCGAGCTTCTCATCGAGAACTCTGCTGTCGCAGAAGGCGAACCCTGATTACGGCACCCACAAGATGAATGTGGAAGAGCTGGATCGCATTCTGATGTTCACCAAGGACTTTCGCCCGTTGCACGCATGGGCCGAGAAGTACGGTTTCGCTCTCACGAAGAAGGTGCAACCCGCCGCCATCGATGTTCATCAGGCGCTAGGGCGTGCAGCTTTTGAATTCGCCGAGGTCACCGTAGAAACCCACGCCGCGATGGCAGATGGTCGCGTTGATCAAGTGGAGCGCGCCCGGATATTGAAAGAGATCGCTCATGCGGAAGATGCGCTGTCTTTGCTCAAAGCATCGGTGAAGGTGGCCTGAGATGAGATTACTGTCCGCCATCTCTATCGCCGGCTATGCCCGCCTTTTACGCGTTCGTTCCGCTGACGAAGTCAGGAATGGCCGCCCTGCAGCAACGTTTGAATTAGCGGAATTGCTTTCGGCGCATTCTCCATGCCTAGGTCCACTAGCTTCGTTATCAGCTGTTTTGTGGTCTCGCCGGGAGCTTCTCGCAGGGCTTTCAGAATGCCGCTCTTCTGTTCATCAGGAATACCCGACGACTGAATCTTCGTCTCAATCAGTTGACGGAGAGTGTCTTCATGGAGCTTAACGGTCACTACGGCAAGTGCGGCGCTAACGCCTCCATCGTCCTCGAGGAAGTCCATGCCTCTTGCAGTGATGCGAGCTTGAACCAGAGTGACATGCCCGCTGAGCGTGAATGCTATGCCGCTTTCAACAAGGCCTTGCTCTTCCAGGTACATCAGGTTGTCCAGGCAGTCAGCCTGGTTGTATCCATCCAGGTGATACGCCGATTGGCTTCTGCGCGGATAGAAATCACGCAGTTCTTCGAGTAGAGCCCGCTGCAGCTCCCTATTCAATTTCATATGTTCGGCCTCCGAGGCCTTTTCGTGTGGAAGCAGAAAGCTATCACGGATGCGCCGGACACCCATAACGCCTGAATCGCAGGCAAAAAAAAGCCGGTGGCTAGACCGGCTTCTTCAAACAACAAACTTGAGGGCCATTATGAACACGAACGTCATCCCCGGCAATACCCCCATTCCTGCGACACGTTTTGGTCAATCGCAAAAAGTGTCGCGACACACGTCATCTCTTTTTGCCGAATTGAATATCGGAGCCCCGCTGTGAGCGTTCAAGCAATGTCATGGGCGCTGTCTTTGCCCACGCAAGTTCTCAAGGATGCAAGCGCACGGCATGTTCTGCTGTGCCTGGCTAACTATGCCGGCTCGAACGGTACTGGCGCGTTTCCGTCAGCTTCCACCCTGGCACAGGACACCGGTCTATCCGAGCGCACCGTGCGTTACAAGTTAGATGATCTGGAGAAGTCGGGACTGATCCAGCAGGGCAATCAGGCGATTGCTGCTGTTCACATTGATCGCCATGACCGACGCCCAGTCGTTTACGACCTCCAACTATTGCGGGGTGCAAATGCTGCACCCCGTTCCGAGCGGGGTGCAAATGACGGCACGGGGTGCAACCCACAACAGAACGGGGTGCAAGCTACGACAGAACGGGGTGCAGCGGCTGCACCCAATACGTCAATTAACCATCAGGTAACCGAACAGCAGTTGCAGCGCGAGTTTTCTGGCGTAATCGATGATCAGGATCGAAAAGCTCTCGATGCTCTCGAAGATCCTCGCCGGCGCTTTTCGATGTTCGCCGACTGGGAGTTCAGCGCGAAACAGTTGGAAGACCAGCTTCGCCTGATGTGCTTGCCGATCTCATCGGCTACCGATGAATTGATTAATTCGTTTAAAGGTTTCTTCATCGCCAAACCCGATACCCGTGACAACTCCGCCGGTTGGTGCCACCGCCTTGCCAAGTGGATCAAGCGTGATCGCGCTGTGAAGTCCGGTGACATTGAGGAAGAGATGGATGCGACCGGTGACTGGACCGCCAAAGGGGTTCGGGTATGAAATCTGCACGCGATCTCATTGCCAAACGGCGAACCGACCCTACCTACGTGCCGACGTCCGACCCAGTAGTGGCCGAGGTTGATCCATCGACCAAAGCTGTCATCGACGATTTGTTCCTGCGTCTTCGCGGTGCTTGTGGTGCATGGCGCCAGTCTTGGCCGACTGAGGTCGTGATGAACGCCTCGAAGCTTGAATGGCTCGGCGAGTTCATGCGCTCCGGGATCAACCGGATGGAGCAAATCGACCACGGCATGCGCGTCCTGAGTGCGAGTAAGTCTGCATTTGTTCCGGCGCCCGGCGTTTTCGTCAGTTGGTGCTTTGCCCCTGAAGGGCTGGGATTGCCGAGCGTCGAAAAGGCATACGCCCAAGGTCTTCGCAACTGCCATCCCGCTATGCGTGATTCGGCCAAGTGGATGCACGCTGCTGTCTACCATGCTACTGCGGCCGCTGGTTTTCATTGCCTGCCATTGCTCTCGCGTGAACTTGGTTTGGCGAGCTTCGAGCGTCACTACTTGGCCCAGTGCAGGAAGATCTGGAAGGGTGAATCGCTAGGCTCTATTCCTATTGCTGAACTTGCTGCGCCTAAGCCTGATCGCAACCCCGAAGTGGGTAACACCGCGTTGGCCAACTTGCGCGCGATGCGTGCGGGGAGGGCAGAACGTGTCTGACCGTCGCCTTGCTGTACCTGAAATCGATACCTATCGCTTCGCAGTGTTCTGCTGCTCGTTCAAGGTCGATTTGAGTTCGCCGCCTGATCACGCGCTGGCGCTGTTTGCCGACGAGGCCATGGCCAAGCGTTATGGCTCGTGGATGTGGCCTGGGACCTACGAAGTCGTCGACGTCGTGACGGGGAAGCCTGCATGCGAGTGAGCTCGAAGAAGCTTCGCGCCTCGGCCGATGGCCAAGAGTGCACCGTCCGGATGTTAGGCATCTGCAATCACAATCCAGAAACCACCGTCCTCGCGCATCTGCCTTGCGGGCAGAAGGGTATGGGCATGAAAGGCTTTGACACCGTGGCGGTGTACGCGTGCTGCGCTTGCCACGACGTGATCGACGGCCGCGCCGCCGGCGAGATCGACTGGCAGGACGTTCCGCGCGCCATCGCCGAAACCCACGAAGCCCTGATCAGGGCTGGAATTCTCACCGTGAAAGGGGCCGCATGAGTACCGCCGCGGTGAAGATCACCGAAGCTGAGATCAAGCGCCAAGTGGCCGGCACCGTACAGGACGTACGCGACATTGAGAATAAGGGCCTGTACCTGCGCTTCAACAAGGCTCGAACCGGTGGCTCGTGGTACCTGGTGTTGAAGGGCAAGTGGAATCCCATCGGCACGTTCCCCGAGCTGACTCACAAACAGGTTGTAGCGGCGCTGCCGTCGCTTCGGCTGCGTCTGGCCGCCGGGGAGGGCGCGAGCCTGTCGAAGTGGAACGCTGTTGGCGAACTGCTGGACTGGTTCGCTGATCGCATGTCGCGCGATCGCAATCTGTCGACCAAACGCAAAAACACCGGCGCCTCTATCATCAAGTGCCACCTGAAACCGCGCCTCGGCGAGCTGCCCCTGATCGGCATCGACAAGGCCGCTCTCGACACCCTGCTGATGTGGCCGCTGCAGGAGACGGTTTCCATCGACTACGTGCGTTCCGCGTTTCAGCTGTTGGCCTTGTCATTCCGGCAAGCGGCCAAGCTGGGGATGATCACGTCCAACCCGATGGCAGCGATCCGGTTCAACGACTTCTCCAAGGCAAAGGTCGGCATCAAGCCGTCCCGTCTGCGCGGCGTTCAGTTGGAAGGCCTGCTCGGGCAACTGGCCGAAGTCATGAGCACCGCGCCGCTGGATTCGATGCTCGCACTGATGATGCTCTGCCATGGCACGCGGATCGGTGAAACCCGGATGGCGCGCTGGTCGCACATCAGCCTGGCCGAACGTGAATGGTTCATCCCGGCCGAGAACACGAAAACCGGCGTCGAGCATCACCTGCCCCTGACCGAGCAGGTTTGCACGCTGCTGACCCGATACCGAGAAAGTCAGTACGCCCGAGGCTATGACGGCCAATGCCTGTTCCCTGCGCGCAATGGCAAGGCGCTGGGCGAGGCACAAGGCTGCGCCGTGTTCCGTCGGTTGGGAAAGGGCGAGTGGACCAGTCACGACTTGCGCAAGGTGGCGCGCACTGGCTGGGCAGATCTCGGCATCGACCACCTGATTGGCGAGCTGCTAATCAACCACGCGATGGGGCACAACGTGAAGGTTTACATCCAGTCGGACGTAATGAGCCGCAAGCGGGATGCCCTTGAAAAGTGGCACGCACATCTAGATCAGAAAGGCTTTGCAGCGATTCATGGATTGACCGGCTTTAGATTTGAAGATTCCGGTAATTCGCTGCGAGCCACAGACCATAAGGCCTGCAAGGCCATTGAAGAAACAACCATAGGCGAGGTTTCAAATCATGCAAAAAGGGCGAGTGCCTGGCTTTAAGCGAGAACGGATCGAGCTGGAGCCTTGCTCGATCTGCGCGGGGAACGCGGTGGTTAAAGGGCTGTTTTATGAGCTGGTTTGCACTGATTGCAACGGCTCAGGTTGGGTTGTTTGGGGGAGCAAGTTGGTCCTTTCTTCCGACGAGTTGGTCACTCAACTGAGTTTCAAATTGCAGCACGCTCAACGTGAAATTTCAGCGCTGAAAGGTTCACCGCTGATGAGCGAACCACAAAGCCAATACGAACGATCGAACCGCCTGGGGGCGGGCGGCACAAATTACACAGGGGATTGAAGGAATGATGATTCGTAAGCCGGCAGGGCGTCCTTTGGGAGACACCGAGTATCTGCTAGAACAGTGGGGTTGGTGGAGGATGGATGGAATGGGAGTTCCTGGTTATACGTCTCCAACTTTAGCGCTGATGCGCCAAGCAGTGGGCCAGCCAGTGGCAAGCAAGAACTACTGCATCACTGATGACTGGGCAATCGCCATCGACAATGCCGTGGCTAAGCTCACGCATCGTGATCAGCAGATGGGCGACATTGTCTGGCTGTACTACGGCGCGAAATGGTCCATGGTGCGAGTGGGAAAGCATTACGGCATCAGTGAAGGAAAGGCGAGAGAATTGGCGAGGGCCGGGGCTGCCTGGATTGATTGCGCGGTTAGTGAAGCTCGCGATGCAGCTTAATCGTACAAGTTCATTGCCGCTCTCTTGATAGTCTTTTAAAATAACTGCTTCAGTTGTTTTTTGTAAGTTTAGGATTGTGTTTCATTGGAGGTGCAGGGCTGTTGTGTGGCCTCCCGGTAACTGTTGGCCTATTTTCTGTAAGTGGTTCAAGTGAATAGGACTTTTTAGATTATAAGGACTTTGAAATTGTACGATAATGTAATTGTGACAATTGGTTTGGTGAGTGGCGTCGCTACGATAATAAGTCTGCTGATCGACAAAGCAGGTTACGGCACTAAGAAATACCATGCAGCATACGTGTTCTTTGTCGCCGTCTTGGCATCGTTTTTTTCATACGACTCACTTGAGGCGAAAGCCAAAAATCAAGAGCTACAAGCGAGGATCGAACTTATCACAACGATTGAGTACAGGGCTGGGCAGGTCTTAGATAATACTGCAAGGACTAGCGAAGGTGAGAAGAGAGGGTTCGTATTTGCAGCTCTTGCTTTCTTAGAACGTAACAAAGACTCTGTACCCGATTCTTATGCTCTAGCTCGACAGTTCGCAGTTGCAAGTGGAGTATTAGAGAACAAACAAGAAGGTGGTGTTGAGAGGTTGCATCAAACTTGGCGCTTGAGGGACGCCTCAGATGCGATGGAGTCATTGTTAAACGGACTGTCTGCTGGCAAGGCGTATGAACGAGGGACGGTTTTTAGGTGAGCAAAAATTATAGGGAAATAGCTTTTCCGCGCGGAATAGATTTGTTTTTATAGCAGCGTGAATTGCTGTGAACGCAGCGAGACGCTTTCAAAAACCCGGCCATTGAGTCGGGTTTTTTTGTACCTTCTTACAAGCCCTGCCATTGAGCGGGGCTTTTTCGTTTTCGGCCCCATGCCTGGCTCTTTGCTCCGCGCGGATGACAGTGACATGAAGGCCGAATCTATTTGAGGACTGCAGATGAATACGGAGCATCAGGCTCTCGCCGACGTACCCCTTTGGCTGTTGATATTGCTGAGCATGGCGGGCCTGTCGGGGGAGATGTTGAGAGCCTCCGGCAGCGACCTCGGGTTACGGCAGATCTTGCAGCGAGTGGCCTTACGTTTTCTTGCGTCAGGTCTGCTGGGAATGGCGACACTGCTGCTAGCGATGGCGCTCTGGAACAACTTCTACCTGGCTGCCGGATTAGGCATCGTCATTGCGGTGATTGGTGCCGATGTGGCTGGTGGTCTGTACACCCAGTTCTTGGCAAAGAAAGCAGGCGTTCAAGTCGACGAGTAAGTCGCTGACAATCAATTATTCCAAGGAAATCGGCAAATGCATATTCGAGTGATAGGCGATGACGGGAAGGAGTTGTGGGTAAAAGGCGAGACCGGCGGCGTAATGGGACTGCCCTACCGCCGGGGTGGTGCGCTAGATAAGCTCATCGTGGAGCTAGAGTCAGCTCTGCAGAAGGCGCTTGAGGCTCAGGTCAACATTGCTGTTCACTCAGTGGCTTTGCTTGTGAGTGACGAAGTCAGCGAGATGCTGGCAAAGGGAAACATGCCACCCAATGATGTGGTTTTAAGCAATAACCTGGCCCCTGATGACCAAGGCGAACTCCGATTTCGAGTCGATATCAAGTATCAATCTGTCGCATTTCAGAATGAGACCTGACTGCGTAACAGCCGAATTCTTCTATTGCGGAAAGTACCTCGTTTTTGTCGAGCCCTGTGGGCAGCTTGTCGAAGTCGGAATCGAAGTCACGTTGATAGCTTATGCCCTTCAAAAAGTCAGGGGGTACAGCTGAGAGTTTTTTAATGTCTTGGCCGCGTCTAACGATCAGGCATTTCTCAAGCTCATCATCACGGTAAATGTCTAGTTGCATTTCAAGATCCTTTTATGAAGGCAACGGGATGAAGCCTCCGATCAGCCTTCCTCGGCAAGTCACCGTCGAGGAAGATCTTGGGATGCTAGCAATTTGTATGAGAAATCTCATTGATCCGACACGACCTGGACCAGATATCGGCGGGGACCCTGGGGTTATCCGGAGGGTACGGGGTCGGAAACCCGCGGGAAAGCGTTAGCCACAGGGCTGGAAAGTTAGTTGACAGTGGTTGACAGGTTGACAAGAAATTCTGTGTTTCCAGCGACAGGGTTCGCGTGATCCAAACAGTGTTTTGTAGTGAAGTAACCCCCCGGTTCTATTGGGCTGTATAGCCTTTTCATGCCTGTTCATTTTCTTAAACAGCAGCCCCGGCGCAATGGTCGGAAGGCCTGTCAACTAAGCCGGGTTAGTTGACAGGCTTAACAAGCCACGACGATGGAGGCCGCATGGCTTTTGTAACTCGCAAGGAGTACTGCGAGCTGAAGGGGTGGTCGAGGCAGTACGTCGGCAAACTGGTCAAGAATGAACGACTGGTTCTGAACGCCACCGGGAAGATTGATGTGGAGGCCAGCGAGAAGCTTCTGGCCATGACGAGCGACCCGAGCAAGGCCGCCGTCGCCGCTCGACATGAGCGCAATCGCCCGAAGCGGGGGGATCAGCCACCGCTGGAAATAGTCATCGCAGACTTTGTAGATGACCCCTCTGGTCAGGTGCCCGACTTTCAAAAGTCACGCGCGCTTCGTGAGCACTACCTGTCGCTTCAGGAAAAAAACAACTTCCTTAAAGCCCAGGGCACTCTGGTAGAGCGCAAAGCGGTCGAAGATGCGGCCTATAACGCCGGTCGCTTACTGCGCGATCTTTTGCTTGGAATGGCTCCACAGCTATCGCCTGAACTGGCCTCGCTGTCTGATCCATGGCAAATCGAAAAGCGTCTGACGGCGGCTTTGCGACAAACACTGGAAGATGCTGAGCGCCTGTCAGCAGCAGATCTAGAACAAGCCATTACCCCGAGCTAAACCTATGTCCTTAGAAATGTCGAACGGTGCGACGGTGTACCGCGAAGCGTATTTCCGTGGGCAGCGACCAGAGCCAGATGTCTGGATTGATCAGTGGGCCGACGAGTACATGCGCATTCCGCGCGACACGGGTGCGGCCGAGCCTGGTCAATACCACACTTCGCGCACCCCTTATGCGCGTGAGCCGATGCGCTGTCTGTCACCAGCCCACCCGTGCAAACGCGTGGTGACTATGGTGGCTTCGCAGTTGATGAAAACGCAGATCGCCTTGAACTGGATCGGCGGCCTGATCCACATGGCCCCGTCCAACATCCTGACGTTGTTGCCCAGCCTTGGGTTGGCCAAGCGGGTATCTTCGCGGATTGGTAAAACCATCAAGGCTACGCCGGTTCTGCGTGAGCGCGTGGCGTCCAACCGCTCGCGAGATGCGCGCAACACCATGGACACGAAGGAGTTCGAGGGTGGTTCGCTGTACATCACCACGGCCGGTTCTGCGGCCAACCTGGCGGAGCTTTCCGCACGCTACATCTACGGCGACGAGGTTGATCGCTGGAGTGTGGACGTGGGCGAAGAGGGCGACCCGGTCGAACTGGCCGAGACTCGCGGTAGTACTTTCGGCCGTAACGCAAAATTTTACTTTTCCAGTTCGCCCACGGTCAGGGGGGCGTCCCGGATCGCTGATCTGTTTGAGGTCAGCGATCAGCGTTACTACTACGTGCCGTGCCCAACCTGTGAACACATGCAGGTTCTGGAGTGGGAGCGTTTGCATTACTCGGCGGATTTTCAGGTTGTGCATTACCAGTGTGCCGGCCCCGACTGCGACGTACTGATCGAGGAACGCTATAAGGGCGAGATGCTGGCGAAAGGGGAGTGGCGAGCACACACCCAGGGCGATGGCGAAACCATTGGTTTTAACTTGAATGCGTTGTACTCGCCGCCCGGCTGGACTGGTTGGGCCTCGTTGGCCAAGCAATTCGAGAAGGCTAAAAAGGCTCAGGCCAAAGGTGATCTGGAGCCGATGCAGGTGTTTTATAACACTCGTCTGGCCAAGGTCTGGGATAGCGCTCAGGAGCAAACCTCGGCCGATGTGCTGAGGGATCGGGCGCGGCTGGAAAACTACGGGCTTGGCTCAATGCCCGACGGCGTGTTGATGCTGACCGCTTCTGTTGACACCCAAGCCAACCGCCTGGAACTGATGGTGATGGGTTGGGGCGCTGGCATGGAGCGCTGGGTGGTCGACTTTCAAGTGATCTCCGGCGACCCCGCCGATGAGCGCACCTGGGCGGCGCTGGACGAGTTACTCAAGGCCCGTTACCGACACCCTTGTGGTGCTGAGCTGATGATCATGGCTACTGCGGTCGACTCCGGTGGTAACCACACGGATGAGGTCTATCAGTTCTGTCGTATGCGCCGCTGGCGCAGCGTGTTCGCCATCAAGGGGGCGAGCAAGCGGGGCCGGCCGGTGATCGCGCAGCGACCTTCGATGGTCGACGTGACATGGAAGGGCCTGACTGAACGGCATGGCGCCGAGCTTTGGATTGTCGGTACCGACACGGCGAAGGACTGGATCTATAACCGCTATGTATTCGACACCGGCCCGGGAGCGCTGCACTTTGCCAACGACCTGCCGGATGACTTTTTCGCCCAGTGCGTGGCTGAGCGCAAAGTCACCCGTTACGTCAGGGGGCATAAACGCATCGAATGGACCAAGGGCAAATCCGAGCGTAACGAAGCGCTCGATCTGTTGGTTTACAACCTCGCCATGGCCCATTACCTCGGCATCAATCGCTACCAGGATCACGATTGGGCGCGGATTCGGCAGGCGGTCAACGAGTCGGTTTCGGGCGATAGCAGCCAACCCGTTCAGAGCGAACGGCTCAGCCGGCCAGTCGTAACACCGGCAGCACCGCAGGCGCCGCAACCAGCCGTGAAATCACGTCCGGCAGCCGCTCCCCCACAACGCCGCAGTTCCACCAGTGGCTACCTGAAGAGACGCTGATATGTCATTTACGAAAAAGCACCTCGACGCGGTTGAGACGGCCATTGCTCGCGGTGAGAAAACTGTGCGCTACACCGACCGTACCGTGGAATACCGCACGGTCGATGAGCTGCTCAAGGCGCGCGAAGAAATACGCTCGTCGCTGGCCAGCGCCGCCGGTCCACGTTCGCGCGTGGTTCGCCTTTATCACGGGGGCAGGGGACTTTAATGGCCCGACATTTTCCGACGTTGACCCGTAACGGCTTTGTGCTGCCGTCCAACATCAAGGCCAGTTACGAAGGCGCTGGTGAAGGCCGCCGATCCGCTAACTGGGACGCTCCCGACAACGGGATCAACAGCATCAACACCCCGGCACTGCGCAATTTGCGGTCGCGCTCCCGGGCAGCGGTTCGCAATGACCCGTATGCCTTCAACGTCATCGACAAGCGCGTCAGCAACCTGATCGGCACCGGCATCACCCCTCGGCCAGCGACCGATGATGATGCCCTGCGCAAGCTGCTGCAGGAGCTGTGGAGCGATTGGGTTGATGAGTCTGATGCGGATGACCGCACCGACTTTTACGGCCAGCAGGCGCTGGTGGCGCGCACGGTGGAAACATCGGGCGAGTGCTTCGTCCGATTGCGTCCTCGCAGTCGGGACGAAGGTTTGGCGGTTCCGCTGCAGTTGCAGATCCTGGCGCCGGAGTTCGTGCCGCACGACAAATTCGAGAGCACCAAGAACGGCAACGTCATCCGAGCCGGCATCGAGTTCACGCCCGGCGGCAAGCGGGTAGCGTATTGGATGTACCTGTCGCACCCGCGTGATGCGGCCTCGTTGAACGCCGGCTACAACCAGCTAGTGCGCGTCCCGGCCACGCAGGTGCTGCACATCTTCGAACCGGTCGAACCTGGCCAGTTGCGCGGTGTGCCGCGCTTGTCGCCGGTTCTGAAACGGCTACGCAGTTTGGACAACTACGACGACGCGGTGCTGTTCCGTCAGGAGGTGGCCAACCTGTTTGCCGGCTTCATCACTCGCCCCCCGCCGGAATCGGGACCCATGCCGCGCGACCCGGTTACCGGTGCGCCACTGGTTACGGATCGCGATGGTTTTACGCCGATGGTCGCGCTCGAACCCGGCACCATGCAGGAACTCGGTCCGGGCGAAGAGGTGGAATTTTCCAAACCGCCGGACGCGGGCAACAACTACCCGGACTTCATGCGTCAGCAGTTGATGGCTGCAGCGGCGGGTAGCGGTACGCCTTACGAGATCCTCACCGGCGACATGCGCGGCATCAACGATCGAGCGCTGCGGGTGGTACTCAACGAGTTTCGGCGTCGCCTGGAACAACTGCAGTTCAGCGTGTACGTGCATCAACTCTGCCGCCCGGTGCGGGCCGCGTGGATGGACATGGCGGTGCTGTCGGGTGTTCTGGTGCTGGACGATTACGCACAGAAGCGCCGCCAATACCTGCGCACCCGCTGGGTGCCGCAAGGCTGGGCTTACATCCAGCCGGTGCAGGACGTGCAGGCGCGAGCGATGGAGGTGAGAGCCGGTTTTTCGTCGCGCAGCGAGATGGTCCTGCGTACCGGCTACGACGCCGAAACGGTTGATCTGGAAAACGCCGCCGATCTGGCGCGCGCCACCTTATTGGGCCTCAACTACAACACCCTTGATGCCGTCGAAGACACCGACGACAAGGAGCAACCATGAGCAAGAGCGCGAAACCGCGTATTTACAACCGCGCCGGCAAACGCGTCGAGGTCAAGGACAAGACTTGGTACGCCGTTCATGCCAGCGGCGAGTCCACCGAGCGAGTGATCGAAGTCTTTGTCTATGGCGAGATCGGCGCGTGGGGCATCACTGCCAATCAGTTCGTGCAGGATCTGCGCGCCATGGACGACGGTGTGTCGCCGGTGGTCGCCGCGTTTAACAGTATCGGCGGTGACCTGTTCGACGGGCTGGCCATGCACAACGCGCTGTCGCGGCTGGGCGAGCGCTGCACCGGCCGGATCGATGCACTGGCCGCGAGTGCGGCCAGTGTGGCCGTGTGCGGCGCACACCGCGTAGTAATCGCGGCCAACGCCATGTTGATGATTCACAACCCATACACCTATACAGGCGGTAGCGCTGAGGACTTCCGCCGGGTTGCTGATGTATTGGATCAGACCTTGGAGGCGATCATCGCGGCCTATAAGGCCAAGGCGCCCGACATTGATGACGCCGAACTGCGGCGAATGGTTGATGCTGAAACTTGGCTGACCGCCAACGAAGCGGTGGCTTTGGGGCTGGCCGATGAAGTGGGCGACGGCGTCAAGGTCAAAGCCTGTCTCGGTCAAGGCGCGGTGCTGCAACGATTCCAGAACGCCCCGGCTGATTTGCTGGCCCAACTCGACGAGCCACCTGAGGCGGATCCGGATCTTGATCCTGTCGATCCGCCGCTGGTGCCGCCTGTAGTCGACTCGGCCAAGTTGGCATTGATGGTCACTCAGCGCTGCACGGCGGCGGGCATCAGCAACCTGATCGAGCCGCTGCTCAAGTCCACCCAGCTTGAAAGTGAAGAGGTCGTTTTGGCGGGTCTGGCACGCGCCAAGGCGATTAACGACCTCTGCGTGGCCGCGCGGCTGCCTGAATTCAGCGCCGAGTATGTCGCGGCAGGTCTGGATGCGCCGGCGGTGCGGGCGCGTCTGTTCGACAAAATTGTCACCAGCGGTAAGGGCTTTGAAATCGACAACAGTCTGCCGCTGGCGGACGATCTGGCGCCCAAGGTGCTGGCCAAACAACCTGACCCCAACTCGATTTGGGCTGCTCGCCAAGCGGCCCAAACTGGAACCGCGCAAAGCGCGAAAGGAGCACGAGCATGACCATCAAACAGGAACCGATGCACGCGGGTGAATTCCTGCTGTCCGAAGGCGCCGGCAATATTTCGCGTGAAGCGATCAACGTCGCGGCCGGTCCAGAGTTGTGGCCCGGACAAATCCTCGGACTGGTGACCGCCTCCGGCGAATTCGCACCGTACGAACCGACGGCAGAGGACGGCACTGAAAACGCGGTCGCCATTCTGTACGGACCGCTCGGTGAGTCCGATGTGGTGCGTCGCGGTCGTGCCGTGGTGCGGTTGGCCGAAGTCAGCGAAGCGCATTTGACCGGCCTCGATCTGGCTGCCGAAAAAGCACTCGCCACTCATTTCGTGATCGTCCGCTAAGTCGATCCTTCTTTTTTATGCATCCCGCCGCGTGCGGGATTTTTCGTTTCTGGAGAGTACCCATGGCCGATATCGCCATTTTTGAAGACGAAGCGTTTACCGTTACCTCGCTGACCGCTGCACTCAATGATCAGCCCTACCTGCCGGGCCGCATCAGCGCCTTGGGCCTGTTCCGCGAGGAGGGCATTACCACCCTGACCGTGCAGATTGAAAAGGACGGTGACACCTTGGCACTGGTGCCGGCCGGTGAGCGCGGTGGTTCTGGCCTGGTGGTTGCTGCGAGCAAGCGCAACCTGATCCCGTTCAACACCGTGCACCTGCCGGAGCGTTTCACCATCAAGGCGGATGAGATCCAAGGCATCCGCGCCTTCGGCACTCGCACTGAGCTGCAGGCGGTGCAGGACGTGGTCAATGCCCGTCTGGCAAAGGCGCGTCGTCAATTGGACGCCACGCATGAGTTCCAGCGCATGGGCGCCCTCAATGGCCTGATCCTTGATGCCGATGGCCAAACCCCGCTGTTGGACATCTATGCGGCCTTCGGTGTGCAGCGTCAGAAGATGTCCATGGGGCTGACTGAGGCCGGTACCGAGTTGCGGGTTAAGTGCGGTGAGGCGCTGGACATGCAGGAGGACGCGCTGGGCAGCGTGACCAGTACCGGTTCGCGCGCTTTCTGCGGCAAGAACTTCTGGAACAAGCTGATTGTTCACAAGTCGGTCAAAGAGACCTACCTCAACAGTCAGCAAGCGGCAGCGCTGCGTGGTGACGCCCGGGAAAGTTTCGAGTTCGGCGGCATCATCTGGGAGCGTTACCGTGGCAAGGTCGCCGGCGTGTCTTTTGTCCATGACGACAAGGCGCTGCTGGTTCCGGAAGGCGTGCCAGATCTGTACATCTCGGTGTTTGCACCGGCCGACTACATGGAAACGGTCAACACTCAAGGGATCCCGTACTACAGCATGATCGAGCCGCTGCCCTTCAACAAAGGTATGGCCGGTGAAGCACAGTCCAACCCGCTGCACCTGTGCACTCGACCGCGCGCCCAGATCCTGCTGGAACTCTGATCGTGGGCTTTCGCGATCTGATCGCCGAGGTCGACGCAGTGGTGTTCGAGACGCTGGGCGATACCGCGCGGATCGAGGGTCGCGAAGAGCCAGTGCTCGGCATGTTTGCCGCGCCCTGGCTGCAACCCAAGTTCGGCAAGCTCAACACCGGGTTGCGCGAGCCGCGCTTCGAGATCCGTGTCAGCGATTCGCAAGGTCTGGAACAGGGCATGCTGGTCAGCGTCGACTTGCCTGCCCTTGATGGCGGTGGGGACTACGACCTGATTCAGCTTGAGCCGAGCGGAGACGGTTTGGTCGCTTTGATCTTGAGGATGCGAGCATGAGCGTCGGCAGTTATTACAAATCCTCCGCCAGTGGCGGGATGCTGACGATTCAGTCGTCGGCGGCAGATTTGCAAGCTTTTGAAGGTTTCGCTGCATTGGTGCCGAAAGCTGCCGCTGCTGCTCAGCGTCGAGCCATCAACAAAACGTTAGGGTGGCTGCGCACTCACATTGCGCGTGCGGTGGGCCGGCAAGAGCGCATTGCCGTCGCTGCAGTGCGTCAGCGATTGCGCAGCTATCCGGTCGCCGGCAGAGCTGCAAGCGGCAAGTTGTGGTTTGGACTGAATGCCATTGAGTCCAGCCGGATCGGTCGCGCACGGCAAAACGGCAGCGGCGTGTCGGTGGCGGGGCGCCGTTATCAAGGCGCTTTCCTCAAACAGGTCTACGGCAACAAGCCCGACATCTGGATCCGTACCGCAAGCAAGCACTTCAATTCGAACGACTACCCCGATACGACAGCGTCGGCGAGGGGCGGTGCCAGTTCTGGATGGGTCGCAGAGAACGGCAGTCGCTTTCCACTGGCAAAGGCCAAAGTGTCGCTTGAGGGAGCCCGTCCGCACTTCGACGAGTGGGTCAAGCGCGCCCATGGCCGTTTGCTGGAGATCCTGCAGCAGGAGCTGAACTTTGAGTTTCAAAAGTACCTGAAGGGGACGGCCAATGTCTGACGAACCATTCACCCTAGATGAGCTTTATCAGGCGATCGAACAGCAGGTATCGAGCCATCTGCCAGGTGTTAAAGAAGTCACGGCATGGCCCAACATCAAGGATCGCCTTGCGCTGCCTGCAGTGTTCATCGAAATGGCAGAAATGGAACCCGGTGCTGACATCGGTACCGGGCATCCCTCGCTGATCTGCAGGTTCGAAGCGCGGATCAGCGTCGACCCGATTCGTGCGCAGCATTGTCAGCAGGCCGCACACTTGGCCGCCCAACTGGCGGTGCTGTTGCGCCTGCAAACCTGGGGCGTTGCGGGCGAGCCTGCGGAGTTCGTTCAGGCCATGCAGGACTGGACCAAGCCGGAGCTGGATGGCTACACCGTATGGGTCGTTGAATGGACCCATAAGCTGTATTTGGGTGCGGAGGATTGGCCTTGGTCAGATGATCCCGAAGTGGTTCCCGAGAACGGCGGCTTTCCGGTGGAAGTTGTGTTGGCGCCGGAAGACTCGCCATGAGTTACGCCAGTGCAGAGCATGACCGCATGATCGCGGCCATGCTGATGCCGTGCGTAGTGGTGGGGGTGGATCTACCGGCAGGAACTGTGCGGGTGTCGAGTGGCGAATGGACAAGTGCCTGGGTGCGCTGGCACAGCCTCGCCGCCGGCAAGGCGCGGCACTGGCGCGCACCGAGTCCTGGTGAGCAGGGGGTGCTGTTCAACCCCAGTGGTCAGGCCGGCATGGGCACGTTCATTCCCGGGCTGTACGGCAATGCCGGCGCCCAGCCAGATAACCGCGACCACGTTGAGGTCTGGCGTTTTGATGATGGCGGTTCGCTGGTCTACGACTGGCAGGCCCAGAGCTACACCATCACCCTGCCGACCGGCACGGTGACGATCAAAGTCGGCAGTACAGAACTCGTCGTTACGGATAACGCGGTGACTGTGAAGTCGGGAACGATCGATCTTGAGGGCGCTGTGAACATCAAGGGGCCGGTCAATATCGACGGTACGTTACACGTCACCGGTAACATCGACGGCGACGCAAACATCATGGCCGTCGGCAGTAGCGACAATCACCACAAGCATTAATCAACCATCCAGCCCGCCCAGTGCGGGCTTTTTTATGCCCGGAGGAAACCCATGGCCAAGAACAATGAGCAAGCGATCGATGAGCAACTGCCGTCACCGATTCGCCAACCCGTGCCAGCTCAACTTCAAACGCCGGATCTGCTGTTGAAGTTCCGCGATACGGTCTTTACCTCGCGCACCTTGTGCATCCCTGGAACGAATCGAACGCTGTCGGTGGTCAAGGCCACTGTCGAGGTGTCGGCGTCTGATGAACAGGCGGTCACCTACCTGAAATCCCATCCCGAAATTGAACCGCCGGAGTGACGTAAATGATCGGAATGGATCGCCACACCGGCCAGCCCATTGCCGATTTGCCAAGCGTTATTCAGTCGATCGGCGACATCCTCAGTACGCCGATCGGCAGCCGGCGAAAGCGTCCGGAGTACGGCAGCAAGTGCCGTAGTTATGTGGACTTGCCGGTAAACGCCGGGTGGAAAAGCTCAGTTCAAGCCGAGGCGGCGCGCGCGATCGAGCGGTGGGAGCCGCGCGTGGAGCTTAAGAGCGTCCGTGTGAAAGCGGTGCTGGGCGGGAAGATTGATTTTGTTGTTGCCGGCAAGTACCTGGGCAACGACTTCTTGGCCGAGGTGAGTACATGAGTGTTCTGGATCTGTCCGCACTGCCGGCGCCGGACGTGCTTGAACCGCTGGATTATGAGCTGACCTTTCAAGATTGCCTCAGCACCTTTCGGGTCGATCTGGGCGACAACTGGACGGCCAACATGGAATCCGATCCGGTGGTCAAGCTGCTGGAGACGGGGGCCTATATCAAGCTGGGCAACCGCGCCCGGGTCAACGACGCGTCCAAGGCGCTGCTGTTGGCCTACGCGATCAAGAGTGACCTTGACCACCTTGGGGCCAACGTCAATCTGCCGCGCCTGGTGATTCAAGCCGAGGATCTGACCGTCACGCCGCCGGTGCCTGAAGTGCTGGAGGAAGACGACCCGTACCGCGAGCGCATCCAGTTGGCTTATGAGGGGCTGACCACGGCCGGGCCGCGTAACAGCTACATCCTGCACACACGCAACGCTTCGGGGCTGGTGGCTGACGCCTCGGCCGAAAGTCCATCACCGTGCAACGTTACGGTAACGGTGCTCAGCACTGAGGGAAAAGGCGAGGCCAGCGCCGAGCTGCTGGACGTGGTGCGGTTGGCAGTGAATGACGAAGACGTTCGGCCGCTCGGCGATCGGGTCAAGGTGCAAAGCGCGGAAATCCTCGACTACAGCATTGATGCCATTTTGCACATGAGCAGTGCGGGGCCTGAGGGCGAGGCCAGCCGGGCGGAAGCCGAGCGACGACTGGCGGCATGGATCAATCCACGCAAGCGGCTGGGGGTTGAGGTGGCCCGGTCGGCGGTGGATGCGCAGTTGCACGTTGCCGGCGTCTCGCGGGTTGAGCTGACCGGATGGGTTGATCTGGCCCCCACAAAGGCCCAGGCGGCGTTCTGCACGGGTTACGCGGTGAAGCTGGCGGGGGAAGCATGAAGAGCCTTCTGCCGAGCAATAGCACACCACTGGAGCGAGCAATCGAGGCGGCTTTCTACGAGCGCACGATTGTCCCGCTGCGCACGCTGTACGACCCCGACACTTGCCCGGCTCGCCTGTTGCCGCATCTGGCGTGGGCGTGGTCGGTCGATCGCTGGGATTACCGATGGTCTGAGGCTACCAAGCGCGCGGCCATCAAGGCCTCTTTCTACATCCACAAGCACAAGGGCACGATCGGCGCGCTGCGCCGGGTGGTCGAGCCGCTGGGCTATCTGATCGAGATAGTCGAGTGGTTCAACACCGTGCCCGAGGGCGTGCCGGGCACCTTCGCGCTGAAGGTCGGCGTTCTTGATACCGGCATCACCGAGGAAATGTATCAGGAGCTAGAGCGCCTGATTGACGACGCCAAGCCCGTCACGCGACATCTGACCGGGCTGGCGATCAGCCTGGAAACACAAGGCGATTTGAATATTGCCGTGTCCCTTTACGAAGGCGACGAAATCGACGTTTACCCGCCCGTCATGCGTGACATCGAGGTCACCGGCAGCTTCGGCGTGGTCGGTCGCGAACACACCATAGACACCCTGGACGTTTATTATGATTGATGCGAATTCGCAGTTTTTCGCGATCCTCACGAACGTGGGGATGGCCAAGCAGGCGAACGCCGACGCACTTGGCATTCCCTGGCTGATCACGCAAATGGGCGTGGGTGATGCCAACCCGAGCGGGCTGGCAGATCCGCCCAACCCGGTACCGGCGGCCGGACAAACCAAATTGCTCAATGAGTGGCGCCGCAAGCCGCTCAATCAACTGAAGATCGATCCCGTCAACCCGGCGGTGATCATCGCCGAGCAGATCATTCCCGCCGATGAAGGCGGTAAGTGGATTCGCGAAATCGGTCTGTACGACGCAGACGGGGATCTGGTGGCGGTGGCCAACTGCGCGCCGAGCTTCAAGCCGTTGCTGTCGCAGGGTTCGGGCCGCACGCAAATCGTGCGCATGAATTTCATCGTCACCAGTACCGGCAACATTCAGCTCAAGATTGACCCGGCGATCGTGCTGGCCTCACGGGCCTACGTCGACGCGGCCATTCTGGAAGTGTTGCCGAAGAACAAGACACCAGGACAGTGGACGCGGGTCAAGACCAACGATCGGGGAATTGTGGTGTCGGGTGATAACCCGGAAACGCTAGCCGGAATGGGCATCAAGGACACTTACACCAAGACCGAAATCGAGGCGATGATTGCTCAGGCCTCGGCGCTGCCAGTGGGCGCCATGGTGGCGTTTCCGCTGGACAAGATCGCGCCCGGGTTTATGGAGCTGGACGGCAGTGTTAAAAGCATTGTGGTCTATCCCGATCTGGCGACGTTTCTCGGCACGGCTTTCAACAAGGGTGACGAAGGTGCGGGTAATTTCCGCTTGCCGGAATCCCGCGCGGAGTTCCTGCGGGGCTGGGATCATGGGCGCGGGGTTGATGCTGGACGTGCGGTTGGCAGCTATCAAGTCGGCACTAAGATTCAAGGTGACGACGGTGTTGGCCCTACGATTCAAGGAATTGCCAACGTCTCGCAGATTGATGCTGATCCTGCGCCGGGCTTCGCGGCGGATATCAACTACACCTCGACAGGGATGCAATCCGGTTCGTTTGGCACGGCATATTGGCGAACTGTGCGCCCGCGCAACTTGGCCGTGATGTGGTGCATCAAGGCCTGGAATGCGCCGATCAATCAGGGAAATATCGACATTGCCGCGCTTGAGGCTTTGGCGACCCAGGCCACCGAAATCAAGCTCGGCACGGCCAAGATCGCCACGCAAGCGCAGGCCGACGCGGGCACTGATGACGCCACGATCGTGACCCCGAAAAAAATGCGCTGGGGGTTTCAAATCCAGAAGGCCATTAATGGCTACATTGTGTTCCCGTCGTGGCTCGGCGGCTTGATCATCCAGTGGGGCAATAGCACCGCCAACGCGGCTGACGCTTTGGTGTCCTTTCCAATCCAGTTTCCGAATGCGCCGTGTGCGCTGGTGTTTGGGCAAAACGAGGCGACTCTGTCCTTTCACAATAACTATTTGGTGGCCACGGGGTTTAAGTACCGAAACGCTGCTGCGACTTATCCTGATGCGTTCTCCTGGATCTGCATCGGCTACTGAGGTGAGCTATGAAGTACGCAGTATTTAATGAGGATCAGACCTTACGGACGTGCCTGATTGATGGCGTCCATCAGATCCCCGCGTCGGCGATCAAGGTTGATGACAGCCTCTTTCTCAAAATTACCCAAGAGACTGACGGCATTTGGCGTCTGGTTGATGGGAAGGTGGTCAAGGGCGAGCGCCCGGCGCCGGTGCCGGATTATGCGCTGTTGGTCGCCCTGGAGCGCTACAAGCGAGAGGCGACGGGCGTGACCATTGACGGCCTGCAAATCGAGACGACGCGTGACAGCCAGGCGCTGATTGCCAGTACTGGATTGTCCGCCGTCCTCGATCCCGAATATCGCTGTAACTTCAAGACGGTGACGGGCTTTGTCGAGATCGGCTCGGCTCAGATCATCGCCATTGCCAAGGCGGTGCGGGCGCACGTCCAAGCCTGTTTTGACCGTGAGCTGACGCTGTTGCGCGCGATCGAGGCCGGTGAGTTTCACGACGACATGCTGTCGCAGGGCTGGCCGGATTCCTCGCCGCCAGATCCTGCCGAGCTGCAATAGACGCCCCGCACTGACGGGGCGTTTTCTTTTCCGTTACGCGTAACACGAACACCCTCACAGCCTCGCTTATGCGGGGCTTTTTCGTTTCTGGAGATTGACCCTTATGAGTGGTTTTTTTCACGGCGTCACGACCACGCTGATTGATACCGGTGCGCGCACTATCTCGCTGCCGTCGTCCTCGATCATTGGTCTGTGCGACACCTTCACCCCCGGCGTTCTCGGCGGCGGCACGGCCAAGGCCGGCGAGCTGATGCTGATCACGACCGAGCGCGAGGCGATCGCCGCCTTCGGTGCTGACTCGGCTATCACCAAGGCCTGTCAGGCGATCTATGTGCGTGCCAAGGCGGTGATCGTCGCCATCGGCGTGCCCAAGCTGGAAGACGCCGCGCTGCAAACCTCGGCGATCATCGGCGGCGTGTTGGCCTCGGGTCAGCGTACCGGCCTGCAAGCGCTGCTCGATGGCAAGAGCAAGCACAACGCGCAGCCCAAGCTGCTGATCGCCCCGAAGCATTCGGCGACTCAGGCGATTGCGACGGCCATGGATGCGTTGGCCGGCAAGCTGCGCGCGATCGCGATCATCGACGGGCCGAACACGACCGACGAAGCGGTGATTGAGTACGCCGAAAACTTCGGCAGCAAGCGCCTGTATCTGGTCGATCCGGGTGTGCAGTTCTGGGACACGGTCACCAGTGCGACGATCGACGCGCCGGGTTCGGCGTGGGTCGCGGGGTTGTTCGCCTGGACTGACGAGACTTACGGCTATTGGGCCTCGCCGTCGAACAAGGAGTTTGTCGGCATCACCGGCACCTCGCGCCCGGTCGAGTACCTGGACGGCGACGCCACTTGCCGGGCCAACCTGCTCAACAACGCCAATATCACCACGATCATTCGCGACGGCGGTTATCGCCTGTGGGGCAACCGCACGCTGTCGAGCGATTCGAAATGGGCGTTCGTCACCCGCGTGCGTACCTGCGACATCCTGATGGATGCGATTCAGGCCGGGCACAAGTGGGCGGTCGACCGCTCGATCACCAAGACCTACGTCAAGGACGTGACCGAAGGCCTGCAAGCGTTCATGCGCGACCAGAAGAACGCCGGCGCGATCATCAACTTTGAGGTGTACGCGGACACCGAGCTGAACACGGCCAGCCAAATCGAGCAGGGCAAAGTGTATTGGCGCATCCGTTTCACCGACGTGCCGCCGGCGGAAAACCCGAATTTCATGATCGAGGTCACTAACGAGTGGCTGACCGAAGTGCTTGAAGCCTAAGGGGGCTTATCAATGATTCCTCAAGTTCTGAAGAACATGAACCTGTTTGTCGACGGCGTCAGTTTCTCCGGCGACGTGCCGACCCTGACGCTGCCCAAGCTGACCCAAAAAGTCGAGGACTACCAAGGCGGCGGCATGTTCGCCCCGATCGAGTTCGCGGTAGGTCTGGAAAAAATCGAGTCGGCCTTTACCACCAACGGCGTGCGCCGCGAGGCGCTGAAGTTCTTCGGTCTGGCTGATCAGACCGCCGCCAATCTGGTGTTCCGTGGCGCCTTCGCGGATCTGAAAGGCCGCGTGACGCCAGTGATCGTCACCATGCGCGGCGGTGTGAAAGAGGTGGACATGGGCGACTGGAAACCGTCGACCGTGGGTGAAATCAAGCACGGCGTGAAGATCACCTATTACAAGCTCGAAATCGACGGGCGCGTGATGTTCGAAGTTGACCCGCTTGCCATGATTTTTGTGGTGGATGGCGTTGACCAACTGGCTGCCGAACGTTCGGCCCTGGGCATGTAAGGAATTAGAAAATGGCTCAAGAAAACGAAGAAAAGAAAGTCCCGTCCTGGCTTCTCGTCAATGACGATAGCGTCGTCATTACCCTGAAGGGGGCTGCCGACTTCGGCGGCGTCAAGGTCGACAAAGTGACCATGCGCGCGCCGACCGTTCGCGATCAGCGCGCCGCTTCGGCGGGTGCGAAGGGTGACTATGAACAGCTCGAAATTAGCATGTTTTGCAGCCTGTTGCAGGCGACCGAGCCGGAGATTGCGGCCCTGACCACGCGCAACTACAACCGCCTGCAGGCCGGCTATTTTCGCTTGGTCGAAGAGGATGAGCTTTAACGCCGAGACCCAACGGGTGGCGGCCAAGACCTTGGCGAGAGAGACGGGTTTCTCTGCCGCCGAGATCGAGGCCATGCCCTTTGATCGGATGCTGTGGTGGCTCAGGGATTGAGCCGCTTTCGACTGAGCAAGAAAGGGCACGCACATGAGCAATAAACTTGCGCTCGGGCTGGTCATTGGCGGGGCGGTCAGTTCTACGGTGGGAGCGGCGTTCAAGGACGTCACCGGCCGCATCAAGAAACTTGAGGAAACCGGCAAGCGCGCCCGGGTTCTCGAAAAGACCATTGGCGACACCATGCGCTTGCGCGATGAGTGGAGAAAGGCGCATTTGGCGGGCGAGAAGGGTGCCGACGCCCTGCGTAAGAAGCTGGAAGCCAACCTCGCCGCGCTGAAGAAGGAAGGCGTCGAAGTCCGCAATCTGAGCAAGGCTTACACTCAGATGGGCAGGACGGCGCGCGGGGCCGAGCTGAAGGCCAAGGGACACACGCAGCTCGATGCCGGCAAGCAGCAGATGAAAAGCAGCATCGGGCAAGCCACCGCCGCCTCGGCTGCGATGGTGATTCCGGCCAAGATCAGCGCGGACTATGGCGCGATCATTCGTGACATCGCGATCAAGGCCAACATTGCCAACACGCCAGAAGAGGCGACGCTGTCCAAAACCGTGATCGACACGTCGCGCGATACCGGCATGGCGCGCAATCAGGTGGCCGAGGTGGTCAACGCCCTGGTGGGCGCCGGCATGGAGCTGGACAAGGCAATGGCTTATGCGCCGACGGCGGCCAAGTTCGCCGTGGGTCAGGGTTCGGACGGTACTGAAACCGCGCGGATGATCAACGCCTTGGGGCAGAACGCCAAGATCACCGACCCGGCGATGATGCAAAAGGCACTGGAAGCGATCGCCTATCAAGGGCAGGCGGGTAGCTTTGAGGCGGCCGACATGGCGCGCTGGTTCCCGGAACTGCTCGCGGGGATGGGCAAGCTGGGCATTACCGGCATGGACTCGGTGACGCAACTGGGGTCGATGCTGCAAGTGCAGATGAAGACCGCCGGCGGCTCGGACGAGGCGGCCAACAACCTCAAGAACTGGATGGAGAAAATCGGCTCAGGCGACACCGTCAAGGCGTACCAGAAGGCCGGCATCGACTATCAAGGCTCGATGAACACCGGGCTGCAGAATGGCAAGTCCACTCTGGAATCCAGCTTTGCACTGGCCCAAAAATACATTGAGGCGACCGACCCCAAGAAGGCCGCCGAGATGGCCAAGGCCACGGCTGCGATCAGCAAGGAATCCGATCCCGAGAAAGCCAAGGCCATGATCGCCTCGCTGGAATCGGCGTTGCGAACGGGTGACCTGTTCGCCGATATGCAGGTCAAGGGCGCCTTGACCGCGTACATGCAGAACAAGGATCTGTACGACAGCCTGAAAAAGGAGTCGGCCAGCGCGACCGGGATTCTGGATAAGAACCTGGAAGAGCGCCGGCAGTCGTCGGCGCAAAAACAGTCGGAAATGGTGCAAAGCCTTGACGACTCGATGCGCGCGATCGGCGACGCCATGCGTCCGGTGACGGATGCCGTGACGGAGGGTATCGGCTCTGTGGCGGGCAAGTTGGCCATGTTGGCCGACGAGTCGCCGCGACTGGTGACGGGTATCGGTCTGGCCACTGCCGGCTTGATTGGTCTGTCGACGGCGATGAGCGCTCTCAAGATGGCTAAGGGGCTGATGAACATCGGCCGTGGCTCGCTGATGGGTAATCCGAACATTCCGCAAAAGGTGATCGTGACCAACATGGGCGCCGGTGGTGGCCTGGGTGACGGGCTGGACATCGGCGACGTGGATGGCGGCGAGGATAAAAAAGACAAGAAGGGCAAGAAGGGCAAGAAGGTCGGCCGCAAGGGTGTTGGTGGAAAGGGTGTTGGTGGCGGTGTCGGTGGCGGTGTCGAGATGGCGCGCGGGGTTGGCAACGTCGTGAAGGGCACGGCCGTAGTGGCGGTGGCCGATGCCGGTTTCAAGGCCTATGACACCTACATGAACGCCGAAACTCAGGACGAAAAGGCCGAGGGTTATGGTGCGGCTGCCGGTGGGTTGGCCGGTTCGCTCTCTGGTGCAGCAGCGGGGGCAGCCCTCGGCACGATGATTATGCCGGTGATCGGCACGGCGATCGGGGGGCTGATCGGTGGCTTGATTGGCAGTTACGGCGGCGATGCCTTGGGCGGGGACGTCGGCAAATCGATGTTCGGCACTGAAGACGCGCTGAAGAAAATCCCGGATGCCGGGCCGTTGATGATGGCCAATGCCGGCAAAGACATGGCCCCGAAGCTGGGCGACACCGCGTTGGGTGCTACGGCCAAGGCGTTCGCGCCGGCAACCACTGGCCCTCTGATGCTGACCAATCCCGGCAAGGGGCTGGATGTCGGCGCGACGATGGCCCCGGCCGTTCCGGAGGCGCCGCCGGTGTCGTATGACCCGCGCGACCTGAATTCGAAGGACGCCATGCTGTTGCCGCACTTTGCCAACAAGGTGCGCTTCCCGGGTTCGGAACTGCGTCGACCGAAGGTGATTCGCTCCGGGCTGGAAGAGCCTACGCCGCCGCCTCAGATCGGCATGGCCGCCAAAGACATGATGATGCCGCCGGCCAGCGCAGCGGCGGGGGCGGGGGCATGGGTCAAGCCGATGGCAGCGGCACCGGCGGCGGCAAAGGTCGAGTCCAGCGTGGCGATTCAGGCGCCGTTTTCGCTGGGGGTCAACGGCGACGTGAAGGATGGCAATCAGTTGTTCGCGCAGATCAAGCCAATGCTCGATCAGCACTATCGCGACATGGCCAAGCAGATGGGGGGCAATCAGCTCTATGACACGCCACACGTTTGATAAGGGGGGCACATGGAAGCATTGGGGCAGTTGCAATCGGGGCTGAAGTATCTGGCCACGGCGGGCGAAACCGGCCGGCGCAGTCTGGACGGAATGCTGTCACCGGTGAATGGCGCGATCGACGAAATCACCGGCGCCGCGTCCGAGCTGGAAAGCCTGCCCTTTGTCGGGCCGGCGATCGGGGAAAAGCTTCAGCGGGCGATGCGCGGGATCAACGCTGCGCAGGCGCAAGTGGGGCGGGTGGTGGCCATGTACGGCACGGCCACCCGCGCGGTTGCCCAGGGGGAGGAACGTTTGGGGGTGCTGAAGGAACAGGCCGGCAAGGCCGCCACGGCCATTAACAAGATCGCCGGGAAGATCAGCCCGTCATTGGCCAACATCGTGCCCACGGGCACCTTTGCCACGGATCAGACGCCGGCGCCGGAGGCGGTAAAGCCGTTCCCGCACCTGCTGATCATCCAGCCGCAAGACCCCAAGCAGCAGCCGTATTTCTTCAACCTGGACACAGCGGCGTTTGACGAGCTGCGCCGGTCGAGCAAATTCCGCTGGGCCTCGCAAGAGCGCCTCTCGCGGCGTCCGGCGCAGCAGGGTGTGGGCATTGGTGACGAGAAAATCACCCTCAAGGGTGTGATCCTGCCGGGGCTAAAAGGCGGGTTAAAGCAGCTCGACACCCTGCGCGCGATCGGCGGAAAGCTTCAGCCGCTGACCCTGACCACCGGTTATGGCGACGTGCTGGGAACGTGGTGCCTTGAAAACGTCGATGAAGAACAAAGCGCGCTGATGCAGGGCGGTATCCCGCGCAAGCAGGCCTTTACCTTGGAGTTTGTGCGCTATGGCGACGACATGCAGGACGTCTGACGGGGATCTGCTCGATACCATCTGTCACAACTATTACGGGCATCTAGATGGCTGCGTCGAGGCGGTGCTTGATGCCAATCAGGGGCTGGCCGATGAAGATCAGCCCTACCGCGCTGGCGTGGTGATCGTGTTGCCGGATCTGCCGCAGCCGGTGACCGAGGCAATTACCTTGTGGAACTGACCCCGTCCGGAGTCCTCGCCGGCGGATCCTCGCGTTACGCGTAACGCTCTGTGCTTGCTTGCCCCGTCCTGTACGGGGCTTTTTTTTGGGAAAAATTCATGACTCCGCGCTTTCGTATTGTGGTCGACGGGACCGACATCACGGCCCTGTTGAATGATCGGCTGATTCAATTGAGTGTCACCGACAAGACCGGAATGGAGTCCGACGAATTCGAGCTGCGCATTGACGATCGGGACGGGCTGGTGACGTTGCCGCGCAAAGGCGTGGGCATCGAGATCTATCTGGGCTATCAGGAGACGTCACTGGTCCGGCTGGGCCGCTATGTGGTCGACGGGGTCGCGGTATCCGGCCCGCCCGATACGATCGTGATCAAGGGCAAGGCCAGCGACATGCGCGGCAGTGGCAAGACCGTGCGCAGCGGCAGTTGGGAGGACGTGCCGCTGTCGGCGATCGTTGGCGATATCGCCGCGCGCAACGGCTGGTCGCCGGCGTGTCCGGTCGGCACGAAGGTTGCGCGGGCCGATCAGCTCAACGAATCCGACTTCAATTTTGTCACCCGCCTGGCTAAGCAATACGACTGCACGGCGAAGGTCGCCGACGGCAAGTTGTTGGTCATGCCGCGTCAGGGCGGGCAGAGCGCAAGCGGCAAGGTGCTGCCGCCGATCGTGATCAACAAAAGCGACGTCAGCCGCTGGCAATTCAACTTTGAGGATCGCGATTCGCACAAGGCTGTCGGGGCCAAGCATCAAGACAAAAAGACCGGTGAGCTGGCTGTGGTGTCGCTGGAAAACGACGACGCGCCGGCCGGGCTGCCGGCGGTGCATACCGATCGGCATATCTACCCGAACAAGACCGCCGCCCAGGCAGCGGCACGGGCGCGTTTGGCGGCGTTCAACCGCTCCACCGCCGGCGTGCGCCTCGAAATGGAAGGGCGTACTGATCTGTTTGCGGAATGCCTGATCATCGCCCAGGGCTTCAAGGTTGGGCTTGATGGCGAGTTTCTTGCCGAGTCGGTGCAGCAGACGTACACCCAATCCGGCTGGTCGACCACCGTTGAATGTAACGGCGGCAAGAAGGGCAAGGCCAACGCCAAGGGCAAGAAAGGGAAAAAGCCGGCCAAGCCGGTCAAAATCGTCAACCTCGCATAACGCCATCAGTCGCACCCATTCGCCGCCTTGAGCGGCTTTTTCATGTCTGGAGTTTGTATGTCCATCACTCAGCAGCAGTTGCTGCAGATCCTCCCCAACGCCCGCCCAGTCGCGGGCGTTTTTGTACCTGTCCTGAATACAGCAATGCAGCGCTACCAAATTGTCGGTAGCAAGCGTGTTGCCGCGTTCATCGCCCAGATCGGCCATGAGTCTGGCCAACTGCGCTACGTCCGGGAGATCTGGGGACCGACTCCGGCTCAAACGAAATACGAGGGTCGAGCGGATCTGGGCAATACCCAATCCGGTGACGGTTCGAAGTACCGTGGACGCGGCCTGATTCAGATCACCGGCCGAGCGAACTATGTGGCGTGCGGCGAGGCGCTGGGCCTTGACCTGATCAGTTTCCCCGAGCTGCTCGAGTTGCCACAGCATGCCACTATGTCAGCGGCATGGTTCTGGAAACAAAATGGGCTGAACGACTTGGCTGACCGTGACCAGCTCAACACGATCACCCGCCGAATCAATGGCGGATTGAATGGCTTGCAGGATCGACTGGATATCTGGTCGCGTGCGCGGGCGGTGCTGGCGTGATCGCCGTACCGTGGAAAGCGGTCGGTGCGGTGTTGCTAGTGCTTAGCGGCGCCGGCAGTGCCTGGCAGTTTCAGGACTGGCGCTACGGAAAGCAGTTGGCGGAGCAATCCCAACTGCACGCCGAAACCCTCAATCAACTGACCCAAGCCGCAGCTTCCGCGCAGCAGGCCGAGCAGGACAAGCGTCTGGCGCTCGAGCAGCGGCTGGCGGCCAGTGAGAAAACCCACTTCAGGAAAATGAGCGATGCCCAACGTGACCAAGATCGCTTGCGCGATCGCCTTGCCACTTCTGATCTGCGGTTGTCAGTCCTCCTCGACGCGGATTCAGCCGGTGGCTGCTCAGTGTCTGCCGCCCCCGGCGCCGGCGGCGTGGATCATGCAGCCGTACGCGCCCAACTTGACCCGGCGCATGCTCAACGAATTGTCGGAATCACCGACGCCGGCGACCAAGGACTGATTGCACTGGCGGCGTGCCAAGCTTACGTCAGGGACGTGGCGCGATGACCTACATTTCAGGTTGGAAAAATTAACATGGGCCAAAAAGCAAAGCCCCGGAGGTTGGCCCTTCTGGGGTTTCTATTTTCGCCTCCATCTCTCAATGAGTGGCGAACTGAGTAAGCGGCGCCGGCAAGTGCTAAAACGCTCTCTAAAACTACCTCGACATTACTCAGTCTGTTCGTAATGAGCGCCTGTAGGTAATGAATTTGAATCGGGTGGCGGAACTCACTCGAACGGGCTCGCATTGGACAGGTTGTCTACAAAATAGTAGCGTCACTGATTTACCCATGCCATTGGTGGGTGTTCAGGGGGGGAGATATGAGTTATTTTGATCTAAGAGCGAGTATAGAAGACCTTGCCGAACGAGCAAAAGGGAACGGCGACTACCTTGCCGAAAATGCCCTCATAGCTCAGTTCAATGGATTACTTAAGGAAGCACAAAATAAAAACTCGAAGCATAGAGATCTCACCGCTTTACCTGAGTTGCGGAATTATATCTCGCAGAAGGAGTTCTTAAGGGCAATCGACCATTTGATGGCTGCCACAAAATTTCTTGCGCAACAATCGTCGGTAAAGTATGGAAAATTCCAGATTCTCAGAGCAGAAACGCAGCTTGCGCAAGACTTCCAGGCCTTGACCGAATTAGGTAAACCCGTCGGTTTTTTGTTCTTCGATATTGATCATTTCAAAGACCTTAACACTGAGCACACTGAAACTATCGTGGACTTATATGTGCTTAAACCCTTCATGATATTTATCGCCGATTTGGTTGAAACGCGGGGTTATGGCTACAGTGTCGGTGGAGACGAGTTCATTGTGCTGCTTGGCAACACTAGTGCGCTGGAGTCCGAAGCCTTCGCTAAGAGGTTACTGGAACAAGCCGCCGCACGCCGATTTGATGTGAATGGTATCGATGTAAATATTACTCTCTCTATCGGGACCTGCTGTTCACAACCAGGCGACCTCGCTGTTGATGATGTCCGGACGAAAGCCAACGAAGCTGAAAATTTAGCCAAAAAGCAAGGAAGGAACTGTGTGGTCCGAACCGACCAGTGACACAGGTCGTGGGCTGTACGAATGAACCCAGAAAGCTGTCGATTTTTAAGTCACTTCGGCAATCATCACCGCGAGCGTCATCTTGATAAATTCCTCGATTTTATCGATGGTCTCCAGGGCGCTGCGGACATTACCGCCGACTTCAGTAGCTCCGCGTTGCTCGACCCAAAGCGTAAGCTCCATGATGGCTGCCTCTAGCGCCAGTTGGTTTTCGTTGAGTTTTTAGGGCAGGGAAGCAGGCCAGAGTTAGGCATTTGCTTTCCCCTGGGGATGAAGCATATACAGCAAGGGAGGCGGGAGTTGGTTGGGCGCTGGGAATGCAAAATGCCGTACCACTTTTTGTACCATTTCTGTGTTTCTGAGGGGGACTTTAGGGGATAAATACCCCCCTAAAACCCTTTAAACCCCCCAGACCAAAAACGCCAGCTAATCCGCCCCCTCTAGCTTTCCCAGGTGTGAGGCAGGAATATTTCCTGCGCATCTGGTAGCGTCAGACTACAAACCTAACCAAGCGGAAGTACGGGATGTCAATCAAGGTTGCTGCACCGCTCGTTAACGGCGATTTGTGGGATCCGTTCGGCGAGAGCGCGTCAGGAGAGGACATTGTAGAACTGATATGCGGTGATGATCTGCGGCCGCCTCCCACGAGTGTGGTCATTACGGTGACTACCGAATCGGGTAAGCGGGTGGAGGTGCGGATTCCGAATTCTGACACCGGCACCGCCAGCGTGAGGATTGACGGCAAGACCGTGTAGAAAATGGGCTGATTTTCTGTCTAAAACTAACCCTGTCTACCGCGTATTCACTGACCTAAAACGCGTATAAATGACGGTATGGTTTTAGACAGTTAAATGCTGAGGGCCGCGTAGTGCGTGGCCTATGCACTGTTCCAGCCCATACTGCTGCATCAGTGGTGTGTTGGGGGGATAAGGCGAGATGTACCCCAACGGAATCCGTCTTCGATCATTTGAGATGCGTAGTTCCATTATCGCGTCGACTAACTGTAGGATCATGAGTTATTCGGGGTCACCTTGACATAGTGGTGGGCAGTTTTTGCCCACACCACAAAAGTCACGGTTAAGCGGAGGGAACCTTACTGGGAAATTCATAAATAAATTTCATCAGCATTTCTGCAAACGCTAGGAGTTCGTGTGCGTCATCTTGGGTCATAAGTGCAATCTCGTGCGTAGCTTCATTTCCTTTTTTTCTGATGTGGTCGACCCATCCACGCCCATTCGGCGGTATATAGCCTGCATCCGCGAGAAAGTTCACGTAACTTATGAACGCCTCTCCCTCGGCCGCCCCCTGAGAAACCCCTATGTTCATGAGCAATTTTCGACACAGAAGGACAGAGCCGGTGAATGCACCAGCAGCCGTGCATTGTCTAGCCTCGTCATAAAGAGACTCTAGGTCTTTGGGGAGGTGAGCAACGTTGTTGCCAGGCAAAATTCCGGGGAGCTGAGACTTTCCATTTCCCCAGTACGTCGGATTTGAGCAATGGCTGCAAACATAGATGTGTTGATTCTCTGACGAGTAATAGCCTCTTGAACTCGCTACCGTGTTGTTGCAGAACCCGCACTTAAATTGCTTTGAAACGATCCCCGCTATGTTTACCCAAGACATGTTCCGCCTCCTTCTGATGGCAGTTGATGCTATCCCATCTTGAGGATATCTAGGTCTAAATTTTGTAGGACGCCTTTGCAGACGGATTCTGCGCAAAACCTACGTCGGACGCCGCACGTTTCCGCTCGCATGAGCACAAAAATCGGTTGTTTTGCCATGAAAGAAAATGGCTTTTATCCTTTAAAACAACAGATTAGGTTTTTTCAGTCCCCTGCATGGGGTGCTAGGGGCGAGTGCGACGGTCTGGACAGACTTCTGTCATTCGGGAGCCATAAGTACCGCGAGCGTCATCTTGATGAATTCTTCGTTCTTGTCGATTGTCCAGAGTGCACCGCGAACGTTCTCGGCGACATCGGCCGATCCGCGCTGCTCAACCCAGTTGGATAGTTCCATGATGGCGGCCTTGAGGGCGAGCTGGTTTTCGTTGATCTTGAATAGCAGGGAAGGGAGCAGATCAGAATTTGGCATTGGGCGTTCCTCCGTGAGATAGCCCAGCGTAGCACCGTGTTACATGAAGGGTGTTTTACGTTTGGCAGGACGCCGGAGAAGGGAGAACGAGCAGAAAGTTTTGTAACGCGGACCAAAAAGTTTTGTAACGCTTCAGCTAGCGCGGCGGAAATCTCATCAAACAGAAACGACAAAGCCCTGAATAATCAGGGCTTTGTCGGTACAAAATATGGCGGAGGCGATGGGATTCGAACTCATGGACCTGTTACAGTCGACGGTTTTCAAGACCGTTGCCTTAAACCACTCGGCCACACCTCCGTTGCGTTGCGGGCGCCATAATACCTGAATGAAACACACTGTCAAACTCTCTGCATGGCTTGTTACAGAGCGTCTGTTATGATCTTTGCGACTGAACGTTTCAAACCAACAGGAGTGTCGCCATGCGCGAACAGGATTACGCAGTTAATAACGGCGTGCAGGCTGAGCAGCTAGAGGTTAGCCGCGTCCTGCGCAACACATACGGCCTACTGGCTCTCACCCTTGCATTCAGCGGTGTGATGGCTTTCGTTGCCCAGCAGATGCGCGTTGGCTACCCGAATATTTTCGTGGTGCTGATCGGCTTCTACGGGTTGTTCTTCCTTACCAACAAACTGCGTGATTCCGCGTGGGGCCTGGTGTCCGCATTCGCGCTGACCGGTTTCATGGGTTTCCTGCTCGGCCCGATCCTCAACCGCTATCTGGGCATGCAGGGCGGCGCTGAAGTGGTCAGCTCGGCGTTCGCAATGACTGCACTGGTGTTCGGTGGTCTGTCGGCCTACGTGCTGATTACCCGCAAGGACATGAGCTTCCTCGGTGGTTTCATCACCGCCGGTTTCTTCGTGTTGCTGGGAGCAACGCTGGCAAGCTTCTTCTTCCAGATCAGCGGCCTGCAACTGGCGATCAGCGCAGGTTTCGTGCTGTTTTCGTCGGTGTGCATCCTGTTCCAGACCAGCGCCATCATTCACGGCGGCGAGCGTAACTACATCATGGCGACCATCAGCCTGTATGTATCGATCTACAACCTGTTCGTCAGCTTGTTGCAGATCTTCGGCATCATGAGCCGCGACGACTGATCGCAGTCTGTGAAATAACGAAAAACCCGCCTAGGCGGGTTTTTTGTTGTCTGCGTGAAAGTGGTGAGGCCATGCTCGGCTAATTGATCACGATGCTGCCGTCGACCTGCTGCTTGTAGATGGTGTAGGGCAGCAGAAAAGTATCGAGTGCCCCGGATATCACCGCATCGATCAACACCACAGGAATCGCGGCGTTTTTGTAGTCGTCGGCCTCCACGCCTTCGCCCAGAGGGGCATGCAAACTGCAGAAATCGTAGGCGAGGCCGCTGTAGATTCTTGGCACCGCCCCGCAATAACTCTTCTGTTTCTTGAGGCTGTCCACCGCGGCCTGATCATTGCGCACCACGGTTTGAACTGTCCCGCAACCGCCTAGCATCAACGCCGCCAGTATCATTGCCTGAATTCTCATTGCCGCCAATCCTTCGCCGGAAAAACCTCAATCTACGCCGAACATGCTGAAAAAGCACTTACGCCATCGGCGGCAATCGGCGTTTGACCGGTGTCTTCTTGACAATCGCAGTATTGGTTTCCGCCAGAGTATTGAGCCGGTCGAGAAGGGTGTCCAGTTGCTCCATCGAGCGCACGTGCAGACGGGCGATAAAGCAGTCCTCGCCGGTGACCTTGTCGCACTCGGTAAACTCTGGAATCGCCAGAATCTGCCGCTCCACTTCCTGCAATTGCCCCGGCAGTGGCCGCACGCGAACGATTGCCTGTAGCTGGTAACCGAAGCATTTCGGGTCGATTTCGACGGTATAACCTTTGAGCACACCGCGCTCTTCAAGCCTGCGCAAACGTTCGGCCACGCTCGGCGAAGACAACCCGCTCAGCTGTGCTAGCGCCTTGAGCGAGCGCCGCGAATCTTCCATCAATGCGCTGATGAGGATCTGGTCTATATCGTCTGTCATGAGCTGATTCCAGGATTAGGCCACTGAGGGAAACCACCCTCGATAAAAAAGGCAAAAATTAAGTTTAGCCTGCTTTTTACTCTGGAGAACAGGTGGTTGGGCTTGACATACTTTTGTCACGTTTTCAGCAAATGCTCAGGAGATTGATGATGGACAACCCAATCCGTCGCGGCACATTTGAAATGACTGCGGCCATGCTTATCTCTGGGACGATCGGCTGGTTCGTCCTGGTGTCCGGGCAACCGGTGCTCGACGTGGTGTTCTGGCGCTGTGTGTTCGGCGCAGGCACCTTGCTGCTGATTTGCGCGGCCTTCGGCTTTTTGCGTCCGGGTATCCTGACCCGCACGACGTTCTTGCTGGCGGTGCTCAGTGGTGTAGCGATTGTCGGTAACTGGGTGCTGTTGTTTGCTTCTTATTCGCGCGCTTCGATAGCCATCGGCACGGCCGTGTACAACGTGCAGCCGTTCATGCTGGTCGGTTTGGCGGCGCTGTTTCTTGGCGAGAAAATCACCTTGCAGAAGCTGTTCTGGCTGGCGATTTCGTTTATCGGCATGCTGGCGATTGTCAGTGCCCATGGTACGCAAGGCGAGGGCGGCAACGACTACCTGCTGGGCATCGGCCTGGCATTGGGCGCGGCGTTGCTCTATGCGATTGCGGCGCTGATCATCAAGCGCCTGACGGGCACACCGCCCCACCTGATCGCACTGGTTCAAGTGTGCACCGGCGTGTTGTTACTCGCCCCGTTTGCGCACTTTTCTGCGCTGCCGCAAGTCCCCGGTGCCTGGGCCAGTCTGGTGACGCTGGGCATCGTCCACACCGGCCTGATGTATGTGTTGCTGTATGGCGCGATCCAGAAACTGCCGACGGCGTTGACCGGTGCACTGTCGTTTATCTACCCGATCGCGGCGATCTTCGTCGATTGGTTTGCCTTTGGCCATCGCCTGGAAACCCTGCAATGGCTCGGGGTGGCAGCGATCCTGCTGGCGGCCGCCGGCATGCAACAGGGGTGGGGCGTGAAATCCCGGGCCGCGGTGGCTGCGCGGCCCTAAATGGCCTTGATCAGTTCCTTGAACAGACCTTTCAACTGTTGGTTACCGGCATCCACCAAATGGTTGTCATCGAAGTACCAGGCCACGCCGTCCCTGGACCCCATACAAGTACCTGCCGGGCAAAGGTACGGCGTCGGATCGATCACCGTTGCATGGCAGCGTTTGGCGGCTGCCTCAATGGTGTAGTTGGCGATTCTGTTGCGTTTTTCATACTCGCTCAGCGTGATCGAAATATCGGCGTTCTGCCGGAACAGGCGTTGATTAAGATTCAGGCCTTTGTAGACGCTGAAGGGCATTTCCGGGATCGGCCTGACGATGTAAACCGGGTGGTTTTCGGCAATCGAGCAAACGGTCTTGCTGTATTCGGCGATGTAGGCGTCGACAAAAGCTGCATCGCCAGAATGCGGGCTGTCCGGAAAGTGAATGCGGTAATTGTTGCTTCTCCCGGGATCGGCATACAGCGCGGCGCGGCTGAACAGCACTACCGGAACGCCCGGGAAGTCAGTCTTCAACACGCGCAGCTTTTCATCGTTGAAGGCGCGGCATTTGTCTTGCAGGTCCTTGTCGCGCATTTCGAAGTTCAGCAAGGGCGGGCAGCCGCCGCGCGACCAGGACAGTGCGGCTTGCGGATTACTCATCTGTACGGCGGCAGCGGTGGATTGCGCGTGACTGTCACCGAACAGAATCACCGAGATTTCGCCTTTGCCCAATTTGCAGTCAGCCGCAGCGTAGCGGTTGGGATAGCACTCTTGTGGATACAGTTTGCTGGTGTATTCGGGCTGACCGAGGTCGACAAATGCCAGGCGGGCATCCGGATATTGCTTCACCAGCGAGGAGGTTGCGGCCGAAAAACCGATGACGCCGACGATCAGCGAGGCAAACTTGAACAGTGTGCGTGGTGCGGTACCTGTTCTGCTGACCTTCGATTCGACCCAGTAGTAGGAGACGGCGCCGAGCAACAGTGAAAGAGCGATGGCGCCCAGCACATGCGGCCAACTGCTCAACAGTCCGCACAGATACAGAAGCACCACCAGCGGCCAGTGCCAGAGGTAGACGGAGTAGGAAATGCTGCCGGTGAATTGCAGGATTTCATTGCGACTGAAGAGCGACTGGCGGTTGCTGTAGATCACCAGCAGGGTACCGATCACTGGTAGCAGGGCGAGATAACCCGGCCAAAGATCTTCTTCCGAAAAATACGTAACGCTGAGGGCGATCGCCAAGAGTCCAGCTCCCTCACACAGCGCACTGTTGCGGCGGCTGAGAGCCAGAGGAAAAACAAAGGCCAGACCGCCGACGATCATCTCCCAGGCGCGGGTGGGCAGCATGTAAAAGGCAAAAACCGGGTGGGTTTTACTCAAGTAAACCGAAGCACCGAGCGAGATGGCCGCCAGCACGACCAAGGCGATTTTGCTTGTGCGCTCGCCACAATATTTGCACAGCCCCATCATCAAAAGGGGGTAAAGCAGGTAGAACTGCCACTCAACCGACAGCGACCAGGTGTGCAGCAACCAGTTTTCGTGCAGCGGTGCGTCGAAGTAATTGCCGTCTTTGGCGAAGAGGAAATTGGAACTGAACAGCAGGCTGCTCTTGATCGTGCGAATCGTCTCGCGAAAATCATCCAGCGGCAGGTACACGTAGCCGAAGATCAGCAGCGCGATACACAGGGTCAGCAGCGCCGGAATGATGCGTCGGGCACGAGATGCATAGAAGCCGAGAAGGGAGAAGTTTCGTTGCTGCAAACCCGTGACGATGATCCCCGTCATCAGGAAACCGGAGATTACGAAGAATATGTCAACGCCGACAAAACCGCCGTCAAAGCCCGGAATCCTGAAGTGAAAAAGCACTACCGCGAGAACGGCAAGCGCCCGTAAAGCATTGATATTCTTCCTGAATTGCATTTATGCATCCATGACACGTCCACTGTGATGGCGCATTGTAATGATCCTGTCGGCTTTGTTACATGGAAATTATCCGGCGCTGCTCAGATGTTCCAGCGTGGCGCCGTTAGCGCCAGGCGCTGGCGCATCTCGCCGATGTTGGCGGCGAGTTGCCGGGTCAACAGGCGATAGCCATCCAGCGTGCTGTAGACCGGTGCATCCAGGCTGGCGTCGGGCAATTCCAGCGGGCGCTCCAGCCGTTGTGATGCACCGGTCTTCAACGCCCGCGCCATGCCGATCAATTGCACACGAATCTGTCGGTGTTCAGACTTCAACGCGGTTCGCAGATGGGCCATGGCCTGTGGGTCGTTGGTGTCTGGCCGGGTATTGCCGAGGATCTCCAGCGTGCTGATGCACATGCGCAGGTTGCGCTGGATGGCATCGAGCTCGGTCATGGAAATCTTCACTTCCTTGGACACCGATGGCATCAGCGAACGCAGTTGCACCATCACGGCACCCAAGCGGCTCATCAGCTTCAAATGCTCATCGGCGCTCACCGCCTGGCCGCTGATGATGCGGCCGTACACCGTGGCGCAATCGCGCAAGGCGTCGGCGAGGTTGTAGCGCCACGAGTACACGGCGTACAGCGGCAGAGCGAAAGAGAAGGCCAGAGCGAGGGCAATGCCGATCAGAATGTCGACGCCGCGCCACAAGCCGTCGGTGATCGGATTGTCGCCATGCCCGGCAACAATGAACACGGTGATCGCCGAGAGCAGGGCGGTATAACCCCCTTTGCCAATCGCGTGATAAGAAAAAAAACCGCAGACCACCGCCATCGCAAAATACGTCAGCCACGGCATGCCGAGCCACGCCTGCTGCGCCACCAGCAACAAACCGACGCCGGCGCCGATCAAGGTGCCGGTGGCGCGTTCGGCGGCTTTTTTACCGATGTTGCCGTGGTGCTGCAAACCGCCGATCACCACCAGCATGGTCACCGAGGCCCACTCACCGTGGGGCAGGTTGATGCCGGTGGTCAGCAGGATCGTTGCCAGCAACCCGAGGGCCACGCGCACTGCATGAATCAGCCGCGCGTGCCGGTAGCGTCGATAAGGATCAAGCAACGGACGCAGGACACGGCGCAGCAAGGGCGGAAGTCGATGGGTGCTGTAAGTACTCAGTGCGGGCCTCTCGTGATTGGGCTTCAGATCAATGGAAAGGGAAAATGTAATTCATCCATGCTGCCATACGCAGGAGGATTTTGCGCATCGTGCCAATGTGGTGAAAGTGCTGACTGTACAACGCGGCCTGCCCGTAAGCACCGCCCGGCATTAGCTTGCTGTACTGGGCGAATTCCGGATCGGTGATTTCGATGATCACCGGCACACGCCCGGCCGGCGGCGAACCGGTATAGCCGATCAGTGTGCCGGAAGGTTGCACCTGACCTTCGGCAATCACCCCGATGACGTTTTTCACCCGTCCGGCGAACACCTTGCCGGGAATGCCGTCGAACGCGACTTCCGCCTCGTCGCCGACGGTCAGGCGCAGGAGGCTGTTCTGGCGCATCCACGCGGCGAAGTATTGGCCTTCCTCGGGAATGAACACCATTGAGGGACGCAACGGCAACTTGCTCGCCATCATTCCCGGACGCAGCGAAACATGGGTGACGAAGCCTTTGCTCGGCGCGCGGACGGTGGTGTTGTCCAGCTCGAACTGGGCGTTATCCAGTTGCGCTTGCAGATCATCGGTGCGGGCGATGGCGGCGTCCAGTTCGCGCTGGGTGCCGAAGTTGCGCCGGATCAGTTCGGTGATGCGATAGCGATCACCCTTGGCGGCCACCAGTTGCGCTTTGAGCGACTTCATGCGGTTTTCAAACGGTGTAGGGTCGATGCGAAACAGCACATCGCCTTTTTCCAGCGGCTCGTTACCCTTCACCGGCACGTCGATCACCTGGCCGCTGACGATGGGAATCACCGGCACAGACACGAAGTAAGTGCGCGCCACCTCGGAGTAGGGATGGTTGTAGTTCATGGTGAAAATCAAGGCGCCGATCATCAGGATGCCGCCCAGTACGGCGGTGGGCACCGTCCATTTGTTCAGCGGGATACGGAAGATCTTGAACACTGCGACGCAGAACGCGGCGTAAGTCAGGATGAGCAGCAGATCCATGGCGTTCAGCCCTCCCGGTTGTGGGGAGCAGTGGCATTCAGCGCTTCGAGTCGTTCGAGGCGTCCTTGCAGTTCGATCACCTGTTGCTCCAGGCGAACGACATGGTTTTGCACGGATTTACCGTCACCGAAGCCCCAGCCGCGATCTTCCCGATAGGCCATCGCCCAGATCCACAGGAAAGGCCAGAGCGCATGCAGCGTGAACAGACTGACCCAGCCAGTGGCATGGATTGCATCCTGATGCGGGTGTTTACGATGAACGGCAATTTCATAGGGAATGTCGTGCAACACGATGATCCCGTAAAACAGTACGAGCCCGGCAAACACCAAAACCCCTAGCGCAAAGTAATCCAGCATGGTCAAGCTCCCGGCATCCAGCACAGTGCTGGCATCAGTGTAGACACTGATTTGCCGGGCGCTTGGCGACTTTGGATCAGAACCGCACGGGCTCGCCTTCTTGCTTATTCACGATTCGGGAGACCGTGGATCAGAAGATGTAATCGGTGGTCAGGAAGCTCGAATCACGCCCGCGAATGATCTCGCTGATCAGATCCTTGTTGCTGTCCTGGAACTTGGTTGCCACCAGCGTACGGATCGAGAACACCCGCAACGCATCGTGCACCGAGAGCGTACCTTCGGCGGAGTTTTTGCGGCCGTTGAACGGGTAAGTGTCCGGCCCGCGCTGGCATTGCGCGTTGAGGTTGATCCGCCCGACCTGATTGGCAAAGGTGTCGACCAGACGACCGACCGCCACCGGGTTGGTGCCGAAGATGCTCAACTGCTGGCCGAAATCCGACTCCAGCACATAGTCGATCACGGTATCGAGATGACGGTACGGCACGATCGGCACCACGGGGCCGAACTGTTCCTCCTGATAGACACGCATCTGCGGATTTACCGGGTAGAGCACCGCCGGATAGAAGAACGACTCGCGGGATTCGCCACCATTCGGGTTGACCACTTCGGCGCCTTTGCTGCGCGCATCCGCGACCAGCCCGTGCAGGTAATCGACCTTGCCTGATTCCGGCAGCGGCGTCAGCGACACACCGCTGTCCCACGGCATGCCCGGTTTCAGAGTGGCCAGCTTCGCGTTGAATTTCTCGATGAAACTGTCGACGACATCTTCATGGACGAAGAGGATTTTCAGCGCGGTGCAGCGCTGGCCGTTGAACGACAGCGAACCGGTCACGGCCTCGCTGACGGCATTGTCCAGATCGACTTCCGGCAAGACGATGCCGGGGTTTTTCGCGTCCAGACCCAGCGCAGCACGCAAGCGGTGCGGTTTCGGGTGGAGTTTCTTCAGATCGCTGGCAGCCTTGTTGGTGCCGATGAAGGCGAAGATGTCGATCTTGCCGCTGGCCATCAGCGCGCTGACGGTTTCGCGGCCGCTGCCGTAGATCACGTTGATCACACCGGTCGGGAAGCTGTCGCGGAACGCTTCCAGTAGCGGACGGATCAGCAGCACGCCAAGTTTGGCCGGTTTGAACACTACGGTGTTGCCCATGATCAGCGCCGGAATCAGCGTGGTGAAGGTTTCGTTCAGCGGATAGTTATAGGGGCCCATGCACAGCGCCACCCCCAATGGCACGCGACGGATCTGGCCGAGAGTGTCCTGTTCCAGCTCGAACCGGCTGGAGCGGCGGTCGAGTTCCTTGAGTGCATTGATGGTGTCGACGATGTAATCGCAGGTGCGGTCGAACTCTTTTTCCGAGTCCTTGAGGTTCTTGCCGATTTCCCACATCAGCAACTTCACCACGGCATCGCGCTGTTGGCGCATGCGGCCGAGGAAGGCTTCGACGTGCTGGATACGTTCGGCCACGCGCATGGTCGGCCACAGGCCCTGGCCCCGGTCGTAGGCACGCACGGCGGCGTCGAGCGCGGTGAGGGCGGTGTCGGCATCGAGCAGTGGCGTGCTGCCGAGGATCACTTGTTCGTCGCCATTCTCACCTTTTAGATAGACCGGGCTGCGCACGGTGGCGAGCGGGCCGTCCCAACGCCGCAACTGACCATCGACGAGGTATTCGCGTTGCTCGACCTGACCGTCGAGGCGGTATTTTTCCGGGATGTCGCTGACAGAAGGGAACAGATTGCCAAGGATGTTTGCTGTGGTCATGTCGCTACCCCGTGTTGATGTCCGCATGCAGATCAAAAAGTCTGTACAGGTTATACGCCTGAATGCGCCGCAATTTAAACCCGCAAATGTCACCCGAATGTCACGCAAACGCGCAGAGCAGAGCGGGCAGCAACACCGCAAACTCTGTGGGAGCTGGCTTGCCAGCGATTGATCGTTCCCACGCTCCGCGTGGGAATGCAGCCCGGGACGCTCTGCGTCCCATTGGAACGCGGAGCGTCCCTTGAGGCATTCCCACGCAGAGCGTGGGAACGATCATCGGGGGAGAGGGCTGGCCCCGTTTGCCCCCCTCGCTGTCCCGCAATGCCCTCAACCCGTTGCAGCCGCTGCCTTAAGGTGTGAACACAACAATAAGCGAGGCCGTTATGCGGGCAATCCGACTCACTCTAATGCTGGCGTTGGCCGTGGCGCTGCCTGGCTGCGGCGAAGATCCCAAACCACCGGTCACCACCCATAACGCCATGCCCAACGACCCGGCACTGGCGCAGATCTACACCAACAGCTGCCAGCTCTGCCACGCCAACCCCGCTGCCAACGCGCCGCTGACCGGCGACCGCAAGGCCTGGGAACCGCGCATCCAGCAGGGCACCGACACGCTCCTCGACCACGCCATCAACGGCTACAACGGCATGCCGCCGATGGGCCAGTGCGTCGAATGCTCGCAAGAACAGTTTGTGCAATTGATCGGCTTCATGGCCGACCAGCCCCTCCCAGAGTAAGGTGCCCGGCATGACCATGGATCTGACACGGCGTCAGTTGTTGCAACGGGCAAGCATTGTCGGCGCGTTCAGCGCGTTGGCGAGCCATCCGGCATTGGGCCAATTGATGCGCGCACCAAGGTTGATTCCGTGGCGCAACTGGTCGGGTGGGCAGAGTTGCCTGCCAGCAGCGCGGCTGGCACCGAAAAATCTCGATGAGCTGGTGACCGCTATCCAGCAGGCGCAGGGCAAGATCCGCCCAGTCGGCTCGGCGCATTCCTTCAGTGCGTTGGTGCCCACCGATGGCACGCTGTTGTCGCTGAGCTATTTCAACGGTTTGCTCAATCACGATGGGAAAACCTTGCAAGCCGAATTCGCCGCCGGCACACCGATGTCGCGCATGGGCCTGCCACTGAAAGACATCGGCCAGGCCCTGCAAAACATGGCTGACATCGATTACCAGACCCTCGCCGGAGCCATTGCCACGTCGACCCACGGCACCGGGAAAAACTTCCAGTCCTACTCGGCCCACGTCTGCGGCCTGCAACTGGTCACCGCCAATGGCGAAGTGTTGGACTGCGACAGTCAGCGTCACCCTGAAGTATTCAATGCCGCACGGGTTTCCCTCGGTGCCCTCGGCGTGGCGACGAAAATCCGCCTGCAAAACCGCCCGGCCTATCGCCTGCGCGAACGCCAGTGGATCGCCAAGACCGAAGAACTGCTCGAAGACCTCGACAGGAACACCCGCGAAAACCAGCACTGGGAAATGCTCGTCGTCACCCATTCCGACTACGCCTTGTCCATCGCCCTAAACGAAACCGACGAACCGGCGACGCCGCCGATCCCGCCTGAAGAAGAGGGCGGCAACGAGTTCGTCACCCTGATCGAGAAGATCGACAAGTACGGCAGCGACTTCCCCGACCTGCGCCGCACGCTGCTCAACAGCTTGCGCCATCTGGCCAGTTTCGATGATCGCATCGGCGACTCGTTCGACATTTACGCCAACGTGCGCACCGTGCGTTTCAACGAGATGGAATATTCGGTGCCCGCCGAACACGGGCCGGCCTGCCTGCGCGAGATTCTCAAGCTGATCCAGGACAAGGACCTGCGCACCTGGTTTCCCATCGAGTACCGCTACGTCAAGGCTGACGATATCCCGCTGAGCATGTTCGAGGGCCGCGACAGCTGTTCGATCTCGGTGCACCAGCATTACCAGATGGATCATCACAATTTCTTCGCGGCGGTCGAGCCGATTTTCTGGAAGTACAACGGCCGCCCGCACTGGGGCAAGTTGCACACGCTCAACGCGCGAACCCTGCAGCCGCTGTATCCGCGCTGGCGTGAGTTTGTCGATGTGCGACAGGCGCTCGATCCGAACGGGCGCTTTCTCAATGCGCATTTGTCGTCGATTCTGGGGGTGAGCTGATGACGGTCAATCGACGTAATTTCCTGTTGGGTACGTTGGGCTTCGGTGTGTTGTTGGTGGGGGCTGGAGCGTGGCTGCGGCCGGGCGACCGCGGTGCGCCGTACAGCGACTATTTCCGCGCGCTGAACAAAGAATTGAAGGACAACGGGCCAATGCGCCCGGTGCTGCTCATCGACCTGGATCGGCTCGATCACAACATCGATGTGGTGATGCAATCGGTCAAACGCGGTGGCAAGCAATTGCGTCTGGTGGAGAAGTCGCTGCCATCGCCGGGGCTGTTGAGCTACATCGCCCAACGTGCCGGGTCGCAAAAATTGATGTCGTTCCATCAGCCGTTTCTCAATCACGATGCGCAGGTGTTTCCGCAGTCCGACATTCTGCTTGGCAAACCTTTGCCGGTGCGTTCGGCAGCGCAGTTTTATCAATCCCACAAAGGTCCGTTTGATCCCGCGAAGCAACTGCAATGGCTGCTCGACGGGCCGCAGCGTTTGCAGCAATACCTCGCGCTGGCTCAGGGGTTAGGCACAAGGATGCGCATCAACATCGAACTGGACGTCGGCCTGCATCGCGGCGGCGTCAGTGATGTGAATGTGTTGGGCCAAATGCTCACGCTGATCAGCGCCAATCCGCAGCATCTGGAGTTCGCCGGGTTCATGGGTTACGACCCGTTCGTGGGCATGGGGGTGCCGGGGATTCTCGGCTCGCCGGAAGAACTGTTCGCCAAGGTCATGGTGATTTATCAGCGTTGCGTCGATTTCACCCGGCAGCAGTTTCCGGCGTTGTGGCATGACGGCTTGTGCCTGAATACCGCTGGCAGTCCGAGTTATCGCATTCATGAAAACGAGAAACTGAGTACCGAGGTTTCCGTGGGCACGGCGATGCTCAAGCCGACGCACTACGATTTGCCATCGCTGACCGAGCATGTGCCTGCGACCTATATCGCCACGCCCGTGTTGAAAAGCACTGGCGCGGTGAATATCCCGGCGCTGGATGACAAGTCGAAGCTGTTTTCGTGGTGGGACCAGAACCAGCGCCAGACTTTCTTCATCTATGGCGGCAACTGGATGGCCGAATTCGAATCGCCCCAGGGTTTACAGAGCAACAGCGTCTACGGACGCAGCTCCAATCAAGAGATGGTCAATGGCTCGAATGCCGTGGGGCTGACGGTGGAAGATCAAGTCTTCCTGCGGCCGACCCAGACCGAAGCCGTGCTCCTGCAGTTCGGCGATCTGCTCGCCGTGCGCAACGGCAAAATCGTCGACACCTGGCCCGTCTACACCTGACCCAAAATCACCACCAATCCCCTGTAGGAGTGAGCCTGCTCGCGATAGCGTCCTGTCAGTTGATATTTATTTGGCTGACACACCGCTATCGCGAGCAGGCTCACTCCTACATTGGATGTGTGTACACCCATACGCGGTAATGAAGCTTTTATGACAAAAGTTCGGTAGCACATCGCCAGTCCGGTCATGCCTATGTAACGCGCTTGAGGAGCCCAACGGGGCGCTTTTCACAAGCCGAGGCGGGACGCCGGGAGTGAGGCAATGGGGACTATGGAACGCTACTCGAAAGTGGGCATGCAGGAACTCGATCAACGCCTGTCGAAGATCGTCGAAGCCGCGCGCAAGAAGCCGGTTTCGGTGTATCGCTACGGCGCGCCGTGGGTCTGGATCGTCTCGCAGGATGACTGGCAAGGCGCCTTGAAAGAGGTGTCCAGCTACATTCCGCCGGGGCATTCGCTGGTTCTGTTGCGCCCGCAGATCGATGATCTGCTCGACGCCCACCAAAGCCTTCTGCACGACCTCAATGCCCAGCCCGGCATGCTGATCCCCGCGCAAACGGTCATGCACATTCTGCTTCTGCAACTGCTGTATTCGGTGCCCAGCGAGCAGCAACTCTACGAACAGCTCAATTACAACTTGCTGTTCCGCTGGTTCGCAGGTCTTGGCCTGAACCAGAAAGTCTGGAGTTTCAACGCCCTCAGTCGCGACATCGCCACGCTGCTCAATGAGCCGCGCGCGGTGCTGCTCATTCAAAAAATCATCGGCGAAGTGTTCTGCGGCGCCTTGCTGCAAATGCCCGAGTTCTCGTTGAACTTCGCGCTTTTGCACACGTGGCTGGGCAAACACGCCTGCGCCTCGACAGCCAGCAATTGACGCCATACACGCGGCGTTCGAAACGCCAACAGGTCATCGCGAATTCAGGGGGTAGTGTGGAACCGATTTTCAAGTCACGGCTGGCGCTGTGGGGCTGGCTGCTGGTGACGGCGGGCGCGCAGCCGGCATTGGCCGAAGAGGCTGCCGAAAACGCGGCGGCCAAGCGTCTGGTCGACGTCAACGAATACTTCGTGCGCGGCAACACTGTGCTCGATGCGCGGGCGATTGAAGAAGCGGTGTACCCGTTTCTCGGCCCGCAAAAAGCCCTCACCGATATCGAAGGCGCACGGGATGCCTTGCAGAAGGCCTATCAGCAACGCGGCTATCAGTCCGTGTTCGTCGAGCTGCCGGAGCAAGCCGTCGCCGATGGCATCGTCTATCTGCAAGTCAGCGAAACCAAGGTCGGCCGCGTGCGTGTGGTCGGCGCCAAACACTATTCGCCGCTGGACATCCGCGACGACGTCCCGGCGCTGAAAGAAGGCGAGGTGCCGGACTTCGCCAAGGTTCAGGGCGAACTGGCGCAGCTCAACAAAACCCCGGGCCGGCAAGTGATGCCGCTGGTGCGCGAAGGGCAGCGCCCCGGCACCATGGACGTCGATTTACAGGTCGAAGATCAGAACCCGTGGACCGCCAGCGTCGGCCTCAATAACGACTACAGCGCCGACACGGAAAAGCTGCGCACCGTCACCAGCCTCGGCTACAACAACCTCTGGCAACTCGGCCATAGCGTCAACCTGACGTTCTTCACCGCGCCGCAGGAAACCGACAATGCCAAGGTCTGGTCCGGCTCCTACACCGCGCCGCTGACCGATCGCTGGAGTGTGCAGTTTTCCGGTTACCAGTCCGACAGCAACGTCGCCACCATCGGCGGCAGCAACGTGCTCGGCAAGGGCCACAGCTACGGTGTATCGGCGATCTACACGCTGCCCTCCAGCGGCAACTGGTCGAACTCGCTGTCGGCCGGCATCGACTTCAAGGACTTCGACGAACGTCTGACCCTGTCCGGCGAGAGCGACAAAGTCCCCCTGCAATACGCGCCGTTCACCTTCGCCTACAACGGCTATCGCTACAGCGAAAAGAGTCAGCTCGGCCTCGGCCTGAGCCTGGTTGCCGCGACCCGCAGCATCTTCGGCTACGGCAGCTCCGACGAAGATTTCGACTACAAACGCTACCGCGCCAAACCGAGTTTCGCCGTGCTCAAGGGCGATACCAATTACACCTGGACCTTCGACAGCGACTGGCAGAGCGCAAGCAAAGCCGCGTTCCAGCTCGCCTCCGGGCCGTTGGTTTCCAACGAACAATTCTCTGCCGGTGGCGCCACTTCGGTGCGCGGTTATCTGGCCGCCGAACGCACCGGCGATGACGGCGTGCTGCTCAGCCAGGAAGTGCGCACGCCGTCGCTGGCCAAGTACGCCGGCACATGGATGCAGGACTGGCGCTTCTACGCCTTCGCCGAGGGCGCGCAGTTGTATCTGCGCGACGAACTGCCGGATCAGGACGCCAATTACGCCCTGGCCAGCGTCGGCCTCGGCACCCGCGCCAGCCTGAGCAAATGGCTGTCCGGCAGCCTCGACTGGGGCTACCCGCTACTCGAAGGGCCGAACACCTCGAAACAGGAATCGCGCCTGCACTTCAACCTTCAAGCCACTTTCTAAAGGAGCACGTTCATGCAGCGCCTCATTCTTTCGTTGTTGATCTGCCTGGGCTTCGTGCTCCCGGCCACGGCTCAGGCCTGGTGGCAGGACGACTGGCACTACCGCAAACAGATTGCCGTCGACACCACGCCGCAAGGCGCGGCGATCAATCAGGCCCTTGGCCGCACCGCGCTGCTGGTGCGTCTGCACACCGGCAACTTCACCTTCGATGGGGTGAAGGAGGACGGTTCGGACCTGCGCTTTGTTGCCGCCGATGACAAAACCGTGCTCAACCATCAGATCGAGAGTTTCGACGCGTTGATGGGCATGGCGCTGATCTGGGTCGATGTGCCGAATGTCGAGGGCGGGCAGCGCCAGGACATCTGGATGTACTACGGCAATCAGAAGGCCCCGGCGACTGGCAACGGCCAACTGACTTTCGACCCGAATTACACCGCGCTTTATCACTTCGACGGCGCCACCGGCGCCCCGGCCAAAGACACCACCGCCTATGGCAACACGGCGCAAAGTGCGACCGGCGCGGCGATTGACGGTGTAGTAGGGCGCGCGTTGCAGTTCAGCGGCCAGCCGTTGTTGCTGCCGGCGAGTCCTTCGTTGCAACACAACGCCGGCAGTGCATTCACTTTCAGTGCCTGGTTGCGACTGGATCAGGCCAGTGGCGAACAACTGATTCTCGCCCGTCGCGAAGGCGCCAACAGTCTGCTGATCGGTGCGAATCAAGGCGTACCGTTTGTGGAAATCGATGGCCAACGCGCCGTCGCCACCCAAGCGCTGAACCCGGGCCAATGGCAACACGTCGCGCTCACCGCTGAAGGCTCGAAAGTAACCCTGTTCATCAACGGTCGCGAAGCTGCCATGCTCGCGCAGGCGATGCCGGCCTTCAACTCGGTCATGGCCATCGGCGCCGACCTGCACGAAGGCCCGTTCCAGCCTTTTGTGGGCGCTATCGATGAATTGCGCCTGTCGAAGGTTTCACGCCCGGCAGCGCTGTTGCTGGCGGACGCGACTTCCCAAGGCGCCGAGTCGAAACTGGTCGCTTACGGCGTCGACGAAGAACAGTCCGGTTTTGGCTTCGGCAGCCTCGGCTTCCTGCTCAACGCGGTGCCAATCGACGCTTGGGTGATCATCGCCGTGCTGGTGCTGATGATGTTCCAGTCGTGGATCATCATGCTGCGCAAAAACCGCAGCCTCAGCCGCGTGTCTGCCGCCAACGAAGACTTCCGTGTGCAGTTCGCCAAGGTCGGCACGCGTCTGGAGATGTTCGCCGACGACGCGCAACTCGCCCAGCGTTTGCAGCATTCGTCGCTGTGGCGTCTGTACTTGGTGGCGGTCAAAGAGATTCGCACCCGTCGCGAGCAGGGCGCCGATACCTCGTCGGTTTCAGCGGCGACCATCGAAGCGATCCGCTGCTCGATGGACGGCGTGCGTACCCGCGAAAACCAGCAGCTCAGCTCGAAGCTTTCGACCCTGTCCAACGCCATCGCCGGCGGCCCTTACATCGGCCTGCTCGGCACGGTGCTGGGGATCATGGTGGTGTTCCTCGGCACGGCGATGGCCGGTGACGTGAATATCAACGCTATCGCGCCGGGTATGGCTGCTGCGTTGCTGGCCACGGCAATGGGCCTGTTCGTCGCGATTCCAGCGCTGTTTGGCTACAACCGCCTGATCACCCGCAACAAGGAAGTCAGCGCCGACATGCGCGTGTTCGTCGACGAGTTCATCACCCGCCTGGCGGAGATGCATGGCGAGAGCCAGTTCAGTGAGGCGTCGCATCGCGGCCATCACGCCAACCACTCCGTACCGGCCTGAGGAGCACTGACATGGCGTCTGTAAATGCCTCCCACGACGATGACGAAGATGCAGCGGTGGACAGCATCAACATCACCCCACTGGTCGACGTGCTGATGGTGGTGCTGGTGATGTTCATCCTCACCGCCACCGCGCAGGTCTCGGGGATCCAGATCAATTTGCCCAAGGCCAGCGCTTCGGTGTCGCTGTCCGAGGCCAAGACCAAGGCGATTTCGGTCAACGATGGCGGCCAGGTGTTCCTCGACGCCTACCCGGTGACGCTGGCTGAACTGGAAGAACGCCTGCGCATCGAGAAGGCGCAGAGCCCGGATTTCCCGGTGATCGTGCGCGGCGACGCGACGGTGCAATACCAGAAAGTCATCGAAGTGCTGGATCTGTTGCGCCGGCTCGAACTGTCCCAGGTCGGTCTTGTGACCGGCAAACCGAGTCAGGGCTGAGTCATGACCGCACAACTCCCGATCGAGCCGCTGCCGGTGAAAAAGCCAGCGCTGCGTTATGCGAAGTGGGGCGCCGGCTTGCTGATCGGCGCGCTCGCCGCGTGGTTTTTGTGGCAGTGGGCCAACGACATGAGCGGTATTCGTCGTGAAGCGCCGAAGGTGCCGACGATCATTCCGTTGCCGCCACCGCCACCACCGCCGCCGGAAAAACCACCGGAGCCGGAAACCCCGGTGGAAGAAAAAGTCCTCGAGCCGGAGCCAACGCCGGAGCCGGAAGAGGTCAAGCCCGAGGAAGAAGCGCCGCCATCCCCAGCGGAAGATCTGGCCAACCCGATGCAAATGGACGGCGATGCGCAATCCGGCAACGACGCCTTCAACATCGGCGCGGGCAAGGGTGGCGGCATGGCCGGTGCGGGTGGCGGACGTTTGGGCACGGGGACGTACAGCCAGTTTCTGGCGTTCACCTTCCAGCGTTTGCTGCGCGAGAACCCTGAGCTGCGCAACCTCGCGTTCTCGTTGCAGGCCGATGTCTGGTTGAGCGGCGTCGGCGAGATCACCCGGGTCGAACTGATCAAGTCCAGCGGCAACCCCGAAATCGATACCCAAGTGTTGGCGGCGCTGCGCGGTGCCCCGGCGCTCAGCGAACGGCCACCGGCCTCCATCACTTTGCCTGTGCGCCTGTCCCTGCAAGGGCGGCGTCCGGGTTAATTCATTTATTTACGCTTTGGCAAAAGGAGTTGTGTGCAGATGATTTCCAACGTGAATCGATTGTCCCTGGCGGTCGGCATGGTCATTGCGACCCTGGTCGGTCAGGCCGCGGCAGCGCCTGCGCCCTCGGAGAACGCCACGATCAATCTGATCCGCTTGCTGGTCGAGCAGGGCATTCTGAAACAGGACAAGGCCGACGCACTGATCGCTCAGGCGCAGAACGAAGCGGCCCAGGCCAAACAGGCCGCTGCGTCTACCGCCGTCGCAGCCGGACCAGTGGCGGCGCCGGGCGATGTCCGCGTGCAATATGTGCCGGCCGCGGTGCGCGACCAGATACGCGATCAGGTCAAAGCCGAAGTCATGGCCACTGCCAAACAGGAAAACTGGGCCGCGCCCAACAGCTTCCCGGAATGGGCTGCGCGCATCAGTTTCGACGGCGACATTCGCTTGCGCAACGAATCGCGCTACTACTCGGACAGCAACAGCAACGAGATCGTCGACTTCGCCAAGCTCAACAACAACGGTCCGTACGACGTTAACCCCAACAGCAGCACCAGTCTGCCGCCGTTGCTCAACACCCGCGAAGACCGCACCAACCAGTTCCGCATCCGCGCACGGCTGGGCATGAAAGCCGAGATCTCGCCGCAATGGACCGCCGGCATTCGTATCGGCACCGGTTCGGACAACAACCCGGTGTCGACCACGCAAAACCTCGGCGGCGGTTTCGCCAAAAAGGACATCTGGCTCGATCAGGGTTATTTGAACTGGAAGCCGACGGATGAGCTGACCCTGACCGGCGGGCGCTTCGCCAATCCGTTCATGTCCACCGACATGCTCTATTCCAACGACTTGAACTTCGACGGTGTCGCGGCGATTTTCGACCACAAGCTCAACCGCGATTGGGGGGTGTTCGGCACCGTCGGCGCGTTCCCGGTGGATTACACCAACGACACCGCCAGCAGCAACGGTTTCGACAAGGAAGAGAGCGACAACAAGTGGCTGTACGGCGCGCAAGTCGGCGCCAAATGGGCGATCAACAGCAACAACCGCTTGAAGGGCGCGTTGGCGTACTACCGTTTCGACGACATTCAGGGCGAGCGCTCCAGCCCTTGCGAACCGTGGGCCGGCGCGCCGGGCTGCGACAGCGACGGCAGCCGCACGGCGTTCATGCAGAAGGGCAACAGCGTGTTCCTGCTGCGCGACATCACGCCGAACCCGCTCAACCCGAGCACCACGCCGCAGCCGCAGTTTGTTGGCCTCGCTTCCGAATTCAATCTGCTGGACTTGAACGTGGTGTGGGACGCCGACCTGCCAGAAGATTTCAAACTGCGCAGCCAGGGCAACTACATCCACAACCTCGCGTACGACGAAGGCGACATGCGCAAGCGTTCCGCCGGGCAGATCGTCAACAACCTCGACAGCAACGGCAACATCGAAAGCGGCGCCAATGCGTGGATGGTGCAGTTCACCCTCGGCAGCGCACTGGACCTGAAAAAGCAGGGCGACTGGAATCTGTTCGCTGGCTACAAGTACATCCAGCCGGATGCCTTGCCAGATGGCTTCAACGACTCCTCGTTCCACCTCGGCGGCACCAACGCCAAGGGTTATTTCATGGGTGGCAACTACGGTCTGGCGAAGAACGTTTATGCCACCGGTCGCTGGATGAGCACCGAAGCGGTGTACGGCGCGCCGTTCGACATCGACGTCTTGCAGCTTGAGATCAACACGCGCTTCTAAGGCGCCGGGAGAGGGTTATGAAAACGCGATTTGTGTGGCTCGGGCTCGGGCTTTTGATCGCCACTGGAGCGCATGCCGAAGGCATGGAAGAACGCCTGCGCACGCAATTGCGCAGCACCACGCAACAGTTGCAGGCCCTGCAAAGTCAGCAGGCCCAGGCCAGCGCCGCGCAACTGGCGGCGCAGAACGAGGCCAAGGCTGCGCAGGCGCAAATCAAGCAATTGACCGCCGAACTGGCCAAGGCCAAAGGCGTTGCCGAGCAATTGGCCGGACAGCAACAGAGCCTGCACAGCCAGGCGCAGGCACAAGTGGCAGCCAGCGCCGAGCAGACCGGCAAGTTCAAAAAGGCCTATGACGAGTTGCTGGTCATGGCCCGTGCCAAAGAGGCAGAACGGTCTAAGCTTCAAGCGCAATTGGCTGAACGTGACACACAAGTGCAGCAATGTTCAGTCAAGAATCAGCAGATGTACGGCGTCGCCAAACAGATCCTCACTGCCTACGAAAACATCGACGTGGCCGAGGTGATGAAGATCCGCCAGCCCTTCGCGGGCAGCGCCCGGGTCAAGTTCGATGAACTGGCTCAGGGGTTCGGTGACGAGCTCTACAAGACTCAATTCGACGCGCCGCAAGCCGCGCTCGCGCATTGATTTAAAAGACTGCTAAACAAGGAAGAAACAATGACTCAATTGATCAGCCACGTATCGCCACAATCCCTGACCGACGTCCTGCAAGCGGCCGGTTATCGCGTCAATCAGACCGAACAGAACGGCATCGTCCAGTTGCTCAGCGCCAGCCAGGGCATTGGTTACGCCGTGCGTTTCGGCAACCCGGCGGTGGAGCAGGGCAGCTACGTCGATTTCACGTTCAGCTGTGCGCTGCGGGTGCAGGGTGAGTTGCCGCAGGGTGTGGCCGAGCAGTGGAACGCCACGCGCCGTTTTGCGCGCTTGTCGTTGCAGGGCGAGTTTCTGGTGATGGAAATGGACGTGGTGGTGGCGGCGGGCGTGAGCAACGATCACCTGCGTGGCAACCTGGAATTGTGGGATCGTCTGCTGCAGGAGTTCATCGTTTATCTGCGTGACTTCACCCAGAACGGCAGCGCGCAGACCGCCAAAGTCGCCGTGGCCGAGGAAGAGGAAGTCGCGCTGTGAAAAAGCCTGCCATGGTGATCAGCGCCGCTGCGGTAGCGCTGTTGGTGGTGGCCGTGGCGCTGGTGGTGCGACCGGGCAGTGACCCGGTCGCCGCCCAGCAATCGTCGCCAGTGGCGGCGGTTGCTGCGGGGCCGGCGGTGGCGCGGTTGGGTAATCAGCAGGTAACCCCTGCGGAACTTCAGACCCTGCTCGCGACAGTCCCGCCAGAGACCCGCGAACAATTGCGCGGCAATCGTGAGGCGCTGGAGCGCTGGATTCGCACGCGTCTCGCCGAGAAAGCGGTGCTGGAGCAAGCTGATGCGCAGGGTTGGGCGCAGCGCCCGGAGGTTGCGCGGCAGACTCGTGCGGCGACTGAGCAGATTGTCTTTCGCGATTACTTGCGTTCGGTCAGTGAAGTCCCGGCGGATTATCCGAGTGCTGCCGAGTTGCAGCAGGCCTACGATGCCGGCAAGGCGAACTGGCAGACCCCGGCGCTGTATCGGGTCAGTCAGATTTTCCTTGGGGTGAATGATCCGCAGAATCTTGAATCGGTGCGCAAGCAGGCGCTCGAACTGAGCAAGAAAGCCCAGGCGACGCCGGCAGAATTTGCTGCGCTGGCGACTCAATATTCGCAGGATCGCGTCACCGCTGAACGCGGCGGCGATAGTGGCCTGCAACCGTTGCAGCAACTCGTTCCGGAGGTGCGTGGCGCTGTGGCGCGGCTCAAGGTTGGCGCAGTCTCTGATCCCGTCCAAAGTGCGGCCGGGTTTCACGTAATCAAACTCACCGAGCAACAGCCTGCACGCACCGCAACCCTCGATGAACTGCGCGATCAACTGACCCAGGCCTTGCGTGCGCAGCGCCAGGAGCAGATAGCCCAGGCGTACCTGGACGGCATGCTCAATACCGCGACGCTGAGTATCGACGGCGCTGAACTAAACAAAGTCCTAGAGGAAAAACGCTAATCCCACCGTCACCACAAGCCCCCTGTAGGAGTGAGCCTGCTCGCGATAGCGGTGTGTCAGGTTAAGCAATGTCGACTGACACACCGCTATCGCGAGCAGGCTCACTCCTACAAGGAATTGCGTAAAGGCAACCACAAAGATCGACAGGGAGTCATCGATGTCATTCACCGAACCCGCAGGACGACAGGGCAGCGCCGAGTACTGCTGGGCGCAGGACAAAAGCGATTCCTGGCTGGCACAAGCCGCCGCGATCAATGCCGATATCGCCCAATATTTCCTGGTCAGCGCCCGCTGCGGCTGCTTCATGCAAGCCGCGCGCAGCCTCAACGTACGCTCGACCCTGCTGCGCAAACAGTTGGCGCAGCTTGAACAAGAACTCCAGCACTCACTGTTCAGCTTTCAGGGCAGCGCCCTGAGCCTGACCCGCGAAGGCCAACAGCTACAAGCCAAACTGGTGGCGCTGGCGAATGAACGCAAACTGCCGGTGGTCGAGCAACCGCTCATTCGCCTGGCTGTCGCCGAATCGATCCTGCATGACATCCTCGGCCGCGACCTGATCGCGCTGCTGCGCCGCAACGCCAGTGTGCGCCTGGAGATCATCGCGCTGGACAGCGAATTGTCCCTGCGCGCGGTCAGCGCCGACATCGTCCTCTGGCTCGCCCACGGCGAAACCCCACACCCCGGCCCGACCTTCGCCACCAGCGAACCGCAAGCGCTGGCGCGCCTCGACTACCTGCCGCATATCGCCAAACGCTACTCCCGTGTTACCGCGCGTCCGGACACCCCCGACGACCTCGCCGACTTCATGCTGGTGCAATGGCAACACGACCGGCAGATCCACAGCTTTCGCCCATGGAATGAGCTGGTCGAACAGCGGTTGGCCGGGGTGGTGCAGATGCAGTCCTATGAACTGATGCTGGAGATGATCCGTTGCAGCGCGTGCATTGGTTTGCTGCCGGCGTATATGAGCCGCTTTGATCGGGGCCTGATTGCGCTACCGGGGCTGTTCGAGGAACCGATGCAATTGCAGGCGTGGCTGGCGGTGAATGCTGAATCGCAGAGCATGCCCGAAGTGCAGACCCTCACCGACCTCATCCACCACACTTTCAACGAACGCCAGGAATGGTTCCAGCCCTGACGCATTCCCCTGTAGGAGTGAGCCTGCTCGCGATAGCGGTGTGTCAGATTGATCAATGTTGACTGACACACCGCTATCGCGAGCAGGCTCACTCCTACAAGTATTTACCTATGGCAGATGTCGTGTTTGGCGGTTTAGAGTGGTCAGCCACACATCGATCCAGGAAGGATCCGCCATGCCCGACCACAACGCCGCCATTCACATCGAACGCTTCAGCGAGTCGCACCTCGAGGCTGTCACTGCGCTCTACAACGAGCGGGCCGTCACCCGGCAAGTGTTGCAGATGCCGTTTCAGTCCGTCGACGTCTGGCGCCAACGGCTGCTGGCGGAAAATGAACGGGTGTTGAAGCTGGTCGCGCTGCATCAGGGCGTGGTGATCGGCCATTTGGGGCTGGAAAACTATTCGCGGATTCGTCGCAGCCACGCCGGCAGCGTCGGTATGGCAGTCGCCGGGGCGTGGCAGGGCAAAGGCGTGGGTTCGAAGCTGTTGGCGGCGGCACTCGACGTCGCCGACAACTGGATGAACCTGCACCGCGTCGAACTCTCGGTTTACGCCGACAACGAGGCCGCCATCGCGCTCTACCGCAAATTCGGTTTCGCGGACGAAGGTCTGTTTCGCGATTACGCGGTGCGCGACGGACAGTGGGTCGACACCCTGAGCATGGCCCGCCTGCGCAATCGTTCGAAAACCTGACTTACTCGCCCAGCGCGAACGCCACCGCCGACTGCGCATGCAGCTCGGTGGTGTCGAGCAGGGGCAGGGCGCTGTGTTCGGGTTTGAGCAACAGGCCAATTTCCGTGCAACCGAGAATGATCGCCTGCGCGCCACGAGCGGTGAGGGATTCGATCACCCGCTGATAGATTTGCCGCGACTGATCGCTGATCACGCCGACGCAGAGTTCGTCGTAGATGATTCGGTGCACGTCCTTGCGCTCGGCTTCGTCCGGCACCAATACGGTCAAACCCTTGGCGACCAGGCGTTGCTTGAGAAAGTCCTGTTCCATCGTGAATGCGGTGCCGAGCAGACCGACGGTGCGCGCATCAATGTCCAGGGCAGCCTGCGCGGCCGGTTCGGCGATGTGCAGGAACGGAATGCTGATCGCCGCCTGAATCTGCTCGGCGACCTTGTGCATGGTGTTGGTACACAGCACCACACATTCCGCGCCTCCCGCTTCCAGCCTGCGCGCAGCATCGACCAGAATCGCCGCCGCATCGTCCCAGCGCCCGGCGTGCTGGGCCTGTTCGACAGGGCCGAAGTCGACGCTGTACATCAGCAATTGTGCCGAACGCAACGGGCCGAGACGATCACGGACGTGTTGATTGATGAGTCGATAGTATTCGGCGCTGGATTCCCAGCTCATGCCGCCGATCAGGCCGATGGTGCGCATTGGATGTCCTCAGGCAAATGACAGTGTCGAGTATTCAGGTCTGCCAGGAGTTTCCTTCGGTTTCCGGCACGATACCAGCAGCAACTGACTGTACCGCTGATCTTTCGCGCAAGTGTCATGGTGTTTCTGACCGTACAGAGAGGCTCCGATCTGCCACTATGGTGTTTCGCAGGATCCTTTCCGAGGCACACCGCAATGAGCGACGTTCAACAACTGGGCGAGATGCTTCGTCACTATGCCGAAAGCGAAGCGCACAAGAAGCAGGTTTTCGAAACGCAGTCGCAAGTCTGGGCAACACGGATCACCGGGTTGTTCGGCGATATTCAGCAATGGCTGGAGCCGGTGCAAGCGCCGAATCTGCTGGAAGTCAGCCGCGAACCGTATGTCGCATTCGGGCCGAGCACGCCGGTGGAGACATCGACCTTCAAGACCGAAAAACTGAGCATCGTCATCGCTGGAAAACCGGTCGAGTTTGTGCCAGACGTAATGGGCAGCGCGGGACAGATTTCCCTGGCGGTGATGGGGCTGACGGCGGCGCGGTATGGCAGCATTTCGCTGGTCGGATTGCCGGACGGCACGTGGCAGTGGCGCAAGACCAATGGCCTGAAGGACCCGGATACCTTCGCCTTCGATGCCAACTTCCTTGCCCAGCAACTGCAAAGTCTGATCCCCCGCGATCGCGCCTAGATCACACGGACTCTCGCGATGATCGTCCCCACGCTCTGCGTGGGAACGCCTCTACGGACGCTCCGCGTTCGGCTTTTGGGACGCAGAGCGTCCCGGGCTGCATTCCCACGCAGAGCGTGGGAACGATCAAGGCGAGAAGGCTACATATCGAGATTGACCCACCCCGGCTTCGCCACCTCGGGCGCCACCGCTTTCACGGTTTTACCGGTGGCCAGCTCCACCCGCCGCGCCACTTCCGGATCGTCGGCAAACGGCACCATGCTCGCCTCATCCAGACTGTCCGCCGTCTCCCGCCGCAAGCAGTACTCGACCGCCAGCCACAGAAACACCACGCCCAGCACATCGAAAAAAATCTCCAGCATGACCGGCTCCCCGCCTCAGGCGATTTGCGCTTCACGGTGGGCCAGTGCGACGTCGGCGACCCGCACCGTGCGCCAGACGTTGTAGGCCATCAGCAACATCCCGGTGAGGAAAAACACCCCCCCGGCGAAGCGCACGATGAACCCCGGATGACTGGCCTGCAGCGCTTCGACAAATGAGTAAGTCAGCGTGCCGTCCTCGTTGATCGCCCGCCACATCAGGCCCTGGGTGATACCGTTGACCCACATCGACGCGATGTACAACACGGTGCCAATGGTCGCCAGCCAGAAGTGCAGGTTGATCAGCGGCGTGCTGTACATCTGCTCGCGGCCAAACACTTTTGGCACCATGTGATAGGTCGCGCCAAAGGTGATCATCGCCACCCAACCCAACGCCCCGGCGTGTACATGGCCGATGGTCCAGTCGGTGTAGTGGGAGAGGGCATTGACCGTTTTGATCGCCATCATCGGCCCCTCAAATGTCGACATGCCGTAGAACGCCAGCGACAGCACGAGGAAGCGCAGGATCGGGTCGGTGCGCAACTTATGCCAGGCGCCGGACAAGGTCATCATGCCGTTGATCATCCCGCCCCAGCTCGGCGCGAGCAGGATCAGCGACATGGCCATGCCCAGTGACTGTGCCCAGTCCGGCAGCGCGGTGTAGTGCAAATGGTGCGGGCCGGCCCAGATGTACAGGGTGATCAGCGCCCAGAAATGCACGATCGACAAGCGATACGAATACACCGGTCGATTGACCTGTTTCGGCACGAAGTAATACATCATGCCGAGGAAGCCTGTGGTCAGGAAGAAACCCACCGCGTTATGCCCATACCACCACTGCACCATGGCGTCGGTGGCGCCGGAATACACCGGATAAGACTTGAACCAGTCCACCGGAATCGACAGGTGATTGACCACGTGCAACATGGCGATCACCAGAATGAACGCGCCAAAAAACCAGTTGCCGACGTAGATGTGTTTGGTCTTGCGTTGCACCACGGTGGTGAAGAACACCACGGCGTAGGCGACCCAGACAACGGCCATCCACACCGCGCCGGAGAATTCGATTTCGGCGTATTCCTTGGTAGTGGTGTAGCCCATCGGCAGGGTGATCAGCATGATCACGATCACTGACTGCCAGCCCCAGAAAGTGAATGCGGCGAGGGCGTCCGAGTACAGCCGCACCTGACAGGTGCGTTGCACCGCGTAGTAACTGGCGGCAAATTGCGCGCTGCCGGCGAAGCCGAAAATCACCAGGCTGGTGTGCAGCGGGCGCAAGCGGCCGAAGGTGGTCCACGGCAGGTCCAGGTTCATCTCTGGCCAGACCAGTTGCGAGGCGATCAACACGCCCATTGCCATACCCACCACACCCCAGAAAATTGTGGCGATGACGAATTGACGGACGACCTTGTAGTTATAAGCCTGTCCGATTGTTGCTGTGCTCATGGTCAGTTCATCCACGGTTGCAAAGTCTTGCCAGGCCACCCGGTCTGGCATGAGCTGCACTGTAGAAACCCCGTCAGAAACAAAACAGGCTCAGGAATTGTTCATTTGTGCGGATCAGATGTAAGTACTGGCTGCGGCGTTCTGCCGCGCCCTGATATGGTTTTTATCGCTTCAGGTGAATCTGTAACGCGCTGCGCTGCTTCGTCATAGTGCTTTGAAGAAAACTGTGGGAGCGAGCCTGCTCGCGAATGCGGTGTGTCAGCCAACAATGCAGTTGCCTGACACACCGCATTCGCGAGCAGGCTCGCTCCCACAGGAATAACTGATGAGGTGGCACGCATGTATCAATACGATGATTACGACCGGGCGCTGGTGTTCGAGCGCGTTGCGCAATTCCGCGATCAGGTCGAGCGCTTCATGGCCGGGGAATTGAGCGAAGAGGAGTTTTTGCCGCTGCGCCTGCAAAACGGCCTGTACCTGCAAAAACATGCCTACATGCTGCGCGTAGCGATTCCCTACGGCACGTTGAGCGCCGAGCAGATGCGCACGCTGGCCAGCATCGCCAGCGACTACGATCGTGGTTACGGCCACTTCACCACGCGGCAGAACATGCAGTTCAACTGGATCGAGCTGGCCGAGGTGCCGGACATCCTCGAACGCTTGGCGCAAGTGAACATGCATGCGATCCAGACATCGGGCAACTGCGTGCGCAACATCACCACCGAAGCGTTCGCCGGGGTCGCCGCAGACGAAATGATCGACCCGCGCCCGCTGGCCGAGATCCTGCGGCAGTGGTCGACGATCAACCCGGAATTCCTGTTTCTGCCGCGCAAATTCAAGATCGCTATCTGCTCGGCAAAGCAGGATCGCGCGGCAATCATGATGCACGACATCGGCCTCTACCTTTACCCCGGCCGCGACGGGCAGATGCTCCTGCGGGTAATTGTCGGCGGCGGCCTGGGCCGCACACCGATTCTCGGTTTGCAGATTCGCGAAGGTTTGCCGTGGCAGCATTTGCTGTCCTACGTCGAAGCGGTTTTGCGCGTGTACAACCGTCACGGCCGGCGTGACAACAAGTACAAGGCGCGCATCAAGATTCTGGTCAAGGCGTTGGGCATCGAGGCGTTTGCCAAGGAAGTCGAGGAGGAATGGCAGCACCTCAAGGACGGCCCGGCGCAGTTGACCGAAGCCGAATACCAGCGCGTTGCCAGTGCCTTCGTGCCGCCGGTTTATCAGACCTTGGCCGACACCGATCTGGACTTCGGCACGCGTCTGGCGCAAAGCCCGGCGTTCGCCCGTTGGGTCGCGCGCAACGTGCAGCCGCACAAGGTCTCGGGTTACACCAGCGTGGTGTTGTCGACCAAACCGGGCCCGACGTCGCCGCCAGGGGATGTCACCGGTGTACAGATGCTGGCGGTGGCCGACTGGTCGCAGCGTTTCGGTTTCGGCGAGATCCGTATCGCCCATGAGCAGAACATCGTCCTGCCCGACGTGGCGAAGAGCGACCTCTACGCGTTGTGGCAACTGGCGTGCAAACACGATCTGGGCAGCGCCAACGTCGGCCTGCTCACCGACATCATTGCCTGCCCCGGTGGCGATTTCTGCGCGTTGGCCAATGCCAAGTCGATCCCGATTGCCCAGGCAATTCAGGCGCGCTTCGATAACCTCGATTTCCTGCATGATCTGGGCGATATCAGCCTGAACATCTCCGGCTGCATGAACGCCTGCGGCCATCACCACATTGGCAATATCGGCATTCTTGGCGTCGATAAGAACGGCAGCGAGTGGTATCAGATCACCCTCGGCGGCGCCCAGGGCAAACACAGCGCGCTGGGCAAAGTCATCGGCCCGTCGTTCAGCGCTGCCGAAGTGCCGCAGGTGATCGAGCGGATTATCGGCACGTTTGTGCGCTATCGCGAGCATGAGGAATTGTTTATCGACACCGTGGCGCGAATAGGCCTGGAGCCGTTCAAGGAACGGGTCTATCCGAAGACGCTGGAGGCCGCGGTATGAATAATCTGTTGCGGCTGGAGCAGGGCGTGGCGCGAATAGTGACGAACGATCCGTGGACGCTGGTGCGTGAGCCTTCGACGCCACGGCCTTCGGGGTTGTTGATGCTGCCGCTGGCGCACTGGCTGCAATCGCCGTCGACCCACGCGGTGTGGCTCGGCCCCGACGATGAGGTCGAAAGCCTGCTGCCGTGGTTGGCCTCGTTGCCACTGATTGCGCTGGATTTCCCGAGCTTTCGCGATGGGCGTGCTTACAGTCAGGCGTATCTGCTCCGCAGCCGGTTTGGTTGGACAGGGGAGTTGCGCGCGATTGGCGATGTGCTGCGTGATCAGCTCAGCCATATGCGCCAGTGCGGGTTCGACAGTTTTGCGGTGCGTGAGGACAAATCCGCCGAGGATGCGCTGAAAGGATTGGCCGGGATGAGCGTGCTGTACGGGCGCTCGGTGATTGAGCCGCGTCCGCTTTTCCGTCGGCGTTGACGGTTAAAAAGATCGCAGCCTTCGGCAGCTCCTACAGTGGATCGCGTGTAGGAGCTGCCGCAGGTTCGGGCCGCGTTCGGACGATCTTTTGATCTTCGATGTACACCGGGGAAACCCCTACAACCCTCACTCGTTGGGCATTTTTCCTTGGGTCGATGGTGGCCTTTTGGTAGAGTCGCCGTCGCCAGCGGGTTTTCGGCTGGACGATGGAACCGAAGAAGGGAGTCTGATCAGTGAGTCCGGGCAAAAAAATTCTCGGCCTCACAGCGTTGCTTTTGATGGTGACGCTGTGGGCCAGTTACTTTTACGTATTCAAGGAAAACCGCGGCGGCCAGCTCGGCGGCGTCGGTGAAAGCACCGCGTGGTGCGGCACGCCGCCATCCACGGAAGCGGCGTTGCTGGGCAAGGACCAACTGACCTTGCGCGTCACCAACAACCTGCGCGGCGAGTTCATGCTCGGTGGCTCCCTGGTGGTCTCCGAACGTACCTTCAACCGCTATGACCTCGGTCGCAACGAACTGCGTTTGCGTCTGGAACCCTTGCAGTGGACCTACGGCGCCACGCCGATCTTCCTCGAACAGGTGAAGATCCAGCCACTGAGTCGCAACCTCTCTACGACCAACAAAAGCGCCTACGCGCAACTCGAATCACGTCCGATCGGCGTGCAGGGCCAGGTCACCGAATTCCCGTTCGACACGTATCGCTACGGCTACAAACCGGTGCTTTATTACCTCAAGGGCAGCGAGCGCATTGATCTGCGTTTCAAGAACATCACCACGCTGATGGAGATGTCCAACACCTTCACGCCGATCCAGAAGTACAACCGCGTCGACTACATCAACGAGAAAACCTCGATGATCCGCGATGAGGATTACAAGGCCTACGGGCCCCACGAATGTGCCTTCAGCGTCGAGCGCAAAGGTTCGTTCAAGGTTGTCGTGTTGTTGCTGCTGTTGGTGTTGTGCCTGCCGTTGCTGCTGGTGTTCTACCGCAATGAACCGGGGATCGACTTTCTCGCCACGCTGTTGGGCGCTGCGATCGTGCGGGTGCTGCTGATCGGGCCGGTGCAGGATTTCCAGCTGTACAACATCGACTTCCTGTTGGGGGCGGCGATTTTGCTGGTGGGCACGGTGTCGCTGATCAAGGCGATGCACATCAACAGCCGGCGCGAGATGGCGTTGCGTAGTGGTGAGACTTCGTCCTGGTAATCGGGTGAATCCTTAAAAGCCCCTCACCCTAACCCTCTCCCAGAGGGAGAGGGGACTGACCGAGGTGTCTGTCGTCCTGCACCGACGTGAAAGACCGAGTCGACTATCGATTCAAAGCCAATCGTTCACGTCGGTGTATCTCTTGAATATCCCCCAATCGGTCCCCTCTACCTCTGGGAGAGGGCTAGGGTGAGGGGACGACGATCTCCAGCCAATCACTTGAGCGCCGGATCACCCATATTCATCTTCTTCCACCCCTGCAACAGCACCCGCGCCTTTTCCTGGTAAACGGTTGAACCTTGAAAAGCCCCTCACCCTAACCCTCTCCCGGAGGGAGAGGGGACTGACCGAGGTGTCTGTGGCCCTGCACCGACGTGAAAGACCGAGTCGATTATGGATTCAAAGCCTATCGCTCAAGTCGGCGTATCTCTTGAATCTCCCCCAATCGGTCCCCTCTACCTCTGGGAGAGGGCTAGGGTGAGGGCAAGGCAATCTCCAGCCAATCACTTAAGCGCCGGATCCCCCATGTTCATCTTCTTCCACCCTTGCAGCAGCACCTGCGCCTTCGGCTCCTGTCCGCTGTCGAGATACCACTGAATCAGCGACAACCGCGCATTGCGGTTCGCCGGTTGAACCTTGAGCAGCCCCTCCAACACCGAACACGCCTCATCGACCTTGCCACTCTCATGCAACGCCACCGCCAGCACATAACCGTACTGAGCGTTCTGCGGCTCCAGTTGCGCAGCTTTCTTCAGCGGTGCCATGGCTTCGGCAGTTTTGCCCGCGCGGATCAGCGACAAGCCTTGAGTGTGCTGCAACAGCGCCGCGTCCGGGTGTTGCTTGAGGCTGTCATCGAGCAACGTTTGCGCTTCCTGGCCACGACCATTGGCTTCCAGCCATTGCACCAGCGTCACCAGTGCAGGATAGAAATCCGGGTCGCGCTTGAGTGCCGAGCGCAGCAGACCTTCCACTTCCGAACCACGGCCACTGGCCTGGTACAGCATCGCCAGGTTCAGATTGGCCTCGGCACGTTCGAGCAGACTCTTCTGCACCGCTTCGTATTCGGCAATTGCGGCATCCCAGTTGGCTTGCGCAGAACCGAGACCGCCATTGCGCGCAACACTGAGCAGATCCCGTGCGGCAACGATGCGTACGGCTTTCACCGGATCACCCAGCAACGGCGCCAACAACGGCGCACGCTCCGGAGGCGGCAAGAACGCGCTGATCGCCCGCACGGCGCTTTCGCGTACCTGCGGTGCCTGATTTTTCAGGTCCTGTGTCGCCAGCTTCAACGCTTGCTCACTCGGATACAGCGGCAGTTCCGCGAGCAATGTCGCCCGTTGAATCGCCGGCAGATTACTGCGCTGCAACTGCTCATAAAGTGCATCAGCGGCGCCCGGTCGCCCATTGCGGATCAGCCACAGGCTTTCGTCGTAGCGCGGTGCTTGCGGCGCGGTGGAGGCGCTCCACAGCTTGAATTGTGCGGTGACCTTGTCGCCGGCCTTGCCTTGATGGCAGGTCAGGCAGGCATCCGGCGTGCCGAGCTTCTGCGCGCGTTCCGGGTCGGGAATGCTGAAGCTGTGGTCATGTCTGAAGTCGTTGCCCATATAGAACTTGCCAGGCATGTGGCAATCGACGCACTGCGAACCGGGCTGACCCATGGTGTGACGGGTGTGTTCAATGGAATCGTAGTTCTTCGCCTGCAGGCCCTTGCCGTCCACACCCTCGACCGAAGTCTTGCCAGCAGTGTTGTGACATTGCAGACACACCGCGTTGCCCGGTGCTTTCAGTTCATTGCTGTGCGGGTTGTGGCAATTGCTGCAGCGCACACCCTTGTCGAACATCTTGCTTTGCAGGAACGAGCCGTGTTCGAACACTTCGTCCTTGATCTTGCCGTCCAGCGCGTACAGCTCACGGGTGAGGGGGCTCGGCAGATAATCGTCCATCAAGCGTTTGCCGACGGTGTAGCCGTCGCCCAACGGCGCACGGCGCGCATGGCAGCGTGCGCAGGTTTCGATTTCGACGGTAGCGTTCTTGTCCTTCAGATCGACGTCAAAACCCTGATGAATCAGATCGCCTTTTTTCTGCGTCCATTCCAGGTGATTCGAGGCCGGACCATGACAGGCCTGACAGCCGACACCGAGGCTGTTCCACTGGCTGTTGAAGGTGTTGCTGGCCGCATCAAAATTGCGTTTGAAACCGGTGGCGTGGCACTCGACGCACATGAAGTTGGCGTTCTGGCTCGGCTTGCTCCAGTGCAGCGGATTCTTGAAGTTGACGCCCTGGCCGGGATAGAGATGAAACCAGCGATGTTTCTCGGTATCCCACGCCACGCCGAGGGCCTGCAAGCGACCTTCGCCAACCTCAATCAGGTATTGCTGCAACGGCGCGATGCCGAAGGTGTAGGCGACTTTGAAGTCGGCATGCTTGCCGTCGATGCCGGGCGTGTTGACCCAGAACTCATCGTCCTTGCGTGAAAAGCGCGTGGTCTCGTTTTCGGCCTTGAAGGTGATGTTGTTGAAATCGCCGAGCATCGTTTCAGCGTTCGCCGGCTGCATCGCCAATTGGTGATGCGAACCTTGCCAGTCCTTGACCTGTTCGGTGTGGCAGCCCTGGCATTGTTGTTCATCGACCATCGTCGCCGGTTTGCTTGCGAGCACGGCTTGCGGCTTGGCGGGGGCGACAACGGGGGCGCTGACCGGCGCAGGTTTCACCGGCACCGAAGCGGGGCTGAACAGAAACCAGCCGATCCCCGCCACGGCGGCCAGCAGCACGCCAATGGTGATCGGGAACAGATATTTTGAGGGTGAAGATCGAGTCGAATCAGGGTCAGGTTGTGCGGTTTTATTTTTATGCTTGGGCATTGCGACTTCCGTAGTCCAGGTGCATTTGCCGTCTGGCGTGCGTTCAAGCTCGATGCAGCTTTGCCGGATGACAGGCGTCTGTCAAATGACCGTTGTGATCCGCCACGCAGCCTTGCGTGAATTTTGTGCTTTGCAATCGCAATTACTGAGGTTTTAGCTATACCTGTAACTCCCCCGGCAAAGTTTTTGGCCTTCTGACAGGAGTTACAGCATGAAGCTAGCAGTAATGATGGGCACGCTGTGCATTGCCACCGTCGCCATGGTGGGTTGTTCCAGCAAAACCGTCGACCCGAAAGAGTACTCCGGCTTCCTCAAAGACTACAGCCAGCTCAAGGAGGCCAAATCGCCGTCCGGTGCCGAGGTCATGCGCTGGATCGATCCGAAGGTCGACATCAAGAAATTCACCAGCGTTTATATCGAACCAACCCAGCTCTACCCGAAACCGCAACCGACCGCGAAGATCTCCCAGCAAACCCTCAATGGCATCACTTCCTACTACGATCAGGCGCTCAAACGTGAAATCGGCAAGGACTTGCCGTTGGCCACTGGCCCAGGTCCAGGTGTGATTGTGGTGCGTGCGGCGATCACCGCCGTGAGCAGCAAGACCGAAGGCCTGCACGCGTATGAGGTGATTCCGATTGCCCTGGTGGCAGCAGCGGTCAGCACGGCCAGCGGTATTCGCGATCAGGAAACGACGTTGGCCACCGAAGCGGTATTCCTCGACGGCGCGAACAACAAGGTTATCTCGCAAGTAGTGCGCAAAGGCACCGGCAAACCGTTGGAAAATGACTCGCAGGCGATGACGGCGAATGACGTCAAACCGGTGATCGATGGCTGGGCTTCAGACATGCGTCAGTCGTATCTGAAGCTTAAGGCCGGCAAATAAGCGCATGAGGCCGGATTGTCCGCGAGGACCGTCCGGCCTGTGCACACCCTCAAAAGTTGGCGCGTGCCTGACGGTTGTATTGGCTGAGCAGGGCGTCGTAGCCACGGGTGACGGCGTAGTAGTCGTCGCTCAAGCGTTGCGGTTCGGCGTGGTTCTGCCAGTCCTTGTGCAGGGTGTTCAGCGCGTCGAGATAGCTTTGCGCTGGCTCACTGATGTGCCGCCACAGCTCCCGCGCGTCATCGTCCTTGTTTCGAAATCCACCCTCGCGAAGAGCAATGAAGGGCGCGCGACGATTCCACGCCTGTTGCAAATCAGCGGTGGTATCGGCCACGGCTTGCGGGCTCAGGGTGCGGTGTTTCATCCCGTTTTCTAGCAACTCCAGTGTCTCCCGAGCCTGAATCATGTACGCCAGCAGCGACCAGTGGATCTCCTTACCCACGCGCGCTTCCAGGAGCCTGAGCTGCTCGGGGCGCTGTGCCACGTCCAGTGGCAGCAGTTCCTCTCGCAAGGCTGTCGATGCGTTGATGTAGGCATTGCTGGCGGCCTGGATTTGCCCCGAGCCCTGGGACAACCGGGCGAGCGGCGTGGCATAAAAATTCGCACTTCTGTCGAGTCGCTCCGGCGTAAAGATCACCGCTGCCCCCTGCAGTGCTTGCGCGTAGTCACGGACTTTTTGCGAAAGCACTGGCTGATAGGCCAAGAGTTCGAGTTTTTCGTTGATATGACTGAGGCAGAGATCCTTTTGGATGTCCTGCACGGTGTACGCATCCGTGTTGTCGAAATCCCGTGCCTCAGCAAGATAATGCCCGAATGCATCACTTGTTGGTCGCGGACGTTCGAACTTGTCGTAGGCGTTGCGCCAGTGCACATCGACGCGGTTGACGCAGGCGATGATCGGGCTCAGCGCGTTGGCCTGCGCGGTCACGGGGGATTCGCGCTGATCAAACCACAGATCGAGTTTCAGGAACGGCCGGGTCGCGCTCGACAGCCCCATCACCACCAGAACGACCACTACGCCGCTGACAAACATGAATCTCGACGTCATGGCCGTGCCTCCGCGGGATACCACTGTTCACGGGTGGCCGGAGCGCCGCAATCGAAAGAACTCGCCGGCAACCGGCTACACAAACGCTCCGCCCAAGGTTGTAGCCCCTGATTGCGATTGACCGTGCCTTGACTGGCGGCCACTTTGAACACGCCCAGCACCAGCACCAGGGCGACAACCCCGAGTAGCGTCAGGCCGATTTTCACCGGCAGGTTGGTCTTTTCCCAGGACGTGTGTGGTTTGACCTGACGGCGACGGATCAAACCCACGCAGGCCTGTGTGGCGGCATAGACGACGCCAGCGATGGGGCCGAAAAACCAGCTGAGCCCGGCCACCATCAATACGCAGGGAATCAGATCGCGCAGTACGCCGAACGGCGCAGCGTCCTTGGCTAAACCTGGCCACAACCGCGCGCTGAGGCGGTCATCCAGCAGCCAATGGGCGTGCGCCAGTTCGTGAGTCAGCCAGTTGATGCCCGCAGCGATCACCCCAAACACGATCGTTGAGGTCATGACGATATTGATCAGCCCGGTGACGCGTAGCCCCAGTGGGATGAAATGAGTAAACGCACCGATCAGACAGGCCAGCACCACGCCAAGGTATGTCGGCCATTCGTCACGGCCGAGCTCCCAGTCGCGCCAGAAAAACGCGGTGCCACCGGGCAACTCTGCGCAGACCTTCGGATGATTGGCATACAGCGCCGAACTCAAATGTCGGCAATGCTCCCAATCTTTCTCCCGCAGGCGCCGGGCCAGCGCCCGACGCTGGCTGAACGGGCCGCTGCCGAGCAACAGGCGTGCGGCGCGGTGTTCGGCAGTGGCGGGGGGCTCTTGCGCGAGGTGACGCTGTTGCGCGATAAAAATCGGTGCCTCATGGCGGGCGACCAGTCGCTTCCATTCGTCTTGCGGGCAACGGTTGGCCGGGCCGGAATGCCAGCCCTGGCCCGCACAAACCTGCTCGAAAATAGTGGAGGACCAGTGTTCGCTGTCCAGTAGCAATCGACTCAGGAACAGGTTGAACCACAGTCGGTGTACTTCAGCGTCGAGCCAGAGGCATTGCGCGCACTGTGCGTAAGCGTGCAAAAAGGCCGCAATGTCCTCACGTTCGAGGGCCTCACGCAGCGGTCGAGTAATGCGTTCGCGCTGCTGATCGAGCAAATGTTCGATGGATTCCTCGTCCAGTTCCAAGCGCTGCCAGGCACTGAACCAGTGATAGGTCTGCACCGCCCAATCGACCATCGGCGTTGAGGTTTGCGGGTTCTCGATGCAATGCTGCAGCAGGGTCTCTTCGAGGATATGCGCGCAACCCTGCTCAACGGCGAGGGCATGGCGCTGTTGCAACTGCGCAAGGCTGGTGCCCTGCAGCGAGCGAGTTGCTTGTTGCAAGGCATCGACTTCGACCACGGTCAGGCCGGTCAAATCCCAGCTGTCGTCCTGCGCTGCGTTGTCTTCGTTGTCTTCGTTGGCCTGCGCCCATTCCTTGTAATTCAGGGCTTGCTCATAGGCGTCACGCAGGCGCTGGAAGCCCTCGGCGTCTTCGTCCGGACGGGTCTGTTTGAGCAGGGCAGCGTATTGTCGTTTGATACTGCGCGTATCGGCGTCGGCGGTGAGGCCAAGGACGGTCCAGCAACTCATTGCGTGTACAACTCCATGAAAACCGTCGACGCGGTCCAGTGGTGGCACTTTGATTGTGCGCACCTTATCTGTTTCGCGTCGAAAAGTCCTCAGCCGCCGCTTATTTGCCGACGAACCAGCGGAAATACGGGTTGCTGCCGTCGCCGCGCATCACCTCGCCGATATCCCGTGCCCAGGCATCGCGGTCACCGTCATAGGCATGCAGGCTGGCGCGATAGAACTGCATCAAGCGCTGACGATGACTTTCCATACGCTCATTGAACCCGGCATCGGCATTGACCAGTGGCGGTGCCTGATAGAGGTCCAACAGTGCCGGCAACACCCGCGTGATCTCCTTGCTGCGCACCCACGGCGCATATTCGATACGCGGTTGATCGTCGGTCACCGCAGGCGCGTCGGCAGCGAAGCGCTCAAGCCCGGCGCGATCGGTGACCCAGGTCGAGAGCAGGGCAGCGGCCGAGCCGATGCCGACATCCTGCAAGGTGCTACGCACGCTGTCCTGCTGGAAACGCGCGGTGATTTTCGCGGCATCCAGTTCCATTGGCTGCAGCGAACCGACCAGCAACATCTCATGGAATTCGCTGGTCCACAGCGAGGCATACGGGAACACATCAAGGAAACTGCGCACCAGTGAACGCGAGTCGTCGATGTTCTGCGTCGGTAATGGCAGCCACTGGGCGACGATGCCTTTGTCCTCCAGACGACTGGCCGCCAACTGGTAGAAGTCCCGCGAATACAGGTTGACCACGCCGGCCGCAGAGGGCGGTGGCGGTTCGAGGGTGATCAGGTCGTAGGTTTGTGCGCTGCGCAGCAGTTCCTGGCGCCCGTCGCGCAGACGCACATCGACGCCGGGATCGCTGGCGGCGTTGAAGTTGCCCTTGAACAGCGGCGCGGCTTTGACCACCGACGGCAGCAGCTCGGCGACCACTCGATGTTCCAGCCCGGGATAGCGCAGCATGGCGCCGGCAGTGATGCCCGTGCCGAAACCGATCACCAGCGTCGAGCGTGGCTCGCCGTTGTGAATCAGCAGCGGCAGCAAGGCTTGCACGCGCATGTAGCGCAGTGAGGGCATGGCATCACCGGTGTTCGACACGCCTTGAATATACAAACGGTGGAAGGTGTTATCGCCGCGACCTTGAGCGACCACGGCGACGGTGCCGCCGCGGCCTTCTTCATAGAACGACAGACTGCCGTTGCGTGCACCGGGCAGCAGACTGGCGAGTTTGTCGACCGGGGTAAACACGGCAAACGCAACCGCGAGCAGACCGAGGGTGACCACGGCCTGACGCCGGCCTTGCTTGACGTGATGACCTTTGCGCACGGCAAAGTAGCCGATGCCGGCAGCGATGAGCGCCAGCAGGCCCAGCGTGCGCACCAGCCCCAATAGCGGGATCAGCAGAAAGCCGCAAAGCATCACCCCGACAATCCCGCCGAGCGTATTGAAAGCCACCACGGCGCCGACATCCCGGCCGACGCGCTCATGGCCGACACTCAAACGCAACGCCAGCGGAAACGCCGCACCGAGCAACAACGTAGGCACAAAGACAATGCTCAACGCTGCCACGGCGAAACGTGCGCTCATGCCGGCCAGTTCGCTGGCGCCCAGGCTCAACAGCCACATTTCCGCCTGACTTTGCGCGATCACCAGCCAGCGCCCGAGCACGGCGATTTCCAGCAGCGCGATCAGCCCGGCGCCGGCAATCAGCAAGCCGAACACGCCCCACGGATCGCGGATCCGTTCGACCCGCCGGGCGAGCAGGGCGCTGCCGATAAACAACCCGGTCAGATACGTCGCCAGCACCACGGCAAACGCGTAGGTGCGCGTGCTCATGAACTGCACGATCGATTGCGACCAGACCACCTCATAACCGAGCGCCACGCCACCGGCGATGGAATACAGCCACAACGCGCTGCGATCCGGGGCTTTTTCCGCATGATGTTTAGCGAGGGTTGCCACTGGCACTGGATGCTGCCGGGCCAGCCATAACGCGCCGATGGCTGCCAGCAGATTGAGCATCGCCGCGAACAACGCGCTGCCTCGGACGCCGAGGCTGGCGATCAACACAAACGCGGCGAGCAGGGTGCCGACAATCGCCCCCAAGGTATTGGCCGCATACAACTGACCGCCAGCCTTGCCCGGATCGGCGGCGAGCGAACGCACCAGCACCGGCAGGGTGCCGCCCATCAACACCGCTGGCAGGCCGACCAATGCGAACGGCAATATCCACGCGAACAGGCCGACATGCTCTTGCAGCCAGGCAAAAGGACTGGCCGCCAGGCTCATGGCCACGGTCGCGCCGACGCCGAGAATCGCCACCAGCACTTCCAGCCCGGCATACAACAACACCGGCTGCTGCAAGCGATCGGCCCAGCGCCCGAACAGCCAGCCACCGATCGCCAGCCCGGCGAAAAACGCGCTGATACCGGTGGTGATCGCGTACACCTCGACGCCGACCACCAGCGACAGTTGCTTGATCCACAGCACCTGATAGACCAGCGCCGCGGCGCCGGAGATGCACAGCAGCAGGGCGGGGATGAGCAGCGCGGGAGCGGCGCTGTGCGAGGCGGGTATGGCCGACGGCTTGCTGGCGATACGTGAGGACATGCGGAGGCCTTAATTCAAGAGTAACTGTGACTGTGCTGGCCCCTTCGCGAGCAGGCTCGCTCCCACACTGGACCTGTGGCCACCACAAATCCCCTGTGGGAGCGAGCCTGCTCGCGAAGAAGCCGACACAGTCCCAAGTCAAAAAAAGGCCACTCGCCTGTGAGGGCGAGCGGCAGTCGAGCGGTGTTACTGGGCTTTTTTCATTTTCTCTTCAATGCGGCGATCCACGTCCTCACGAATCTGGTCGATGCTGAAGCTCGCCGGACGCTGGCTCGGTGGATAGTCGACGAAGGTCTGCAGGAACTTCGCAGCCCTGCGGGTGCCGTCGAAAATCAGATAGTCGTTTTTCGTCAGCCAGTCATAGTATTGGTCAGACACGATGTCAGCCCGTTCGTACGGGTCCATGCGCAGGTTGAACATTTTCGGTACTCGCAGGCACACGAACGGTTCGCTCCACACTTCCAGACCACCGGGAGCACGCTGCTCACAGAAGACCAGTTTCCAATCGTTGAAACGCATGCTGACCAGCACACCGTCATCGTTGAAATAGTAGAACTCGTCGCGCGCGCTCTTGTCGGTTTTGCCCGTCAGGTAATCCAGCTGGTTGTAACCGTCCAGATGCACCTTGAAGTTCTTGCCGCCGACGTCGGCGCCTTTGAGCAGGCGATCCTTGATATCGGTGTCGCCGACCGCAGCCAACAGCGTCGGGAACCAGTCAAGACCCGAGAACAACTGCGTCGACACTTCACCGGCTTTGACTTTACCCGGCCAGCGAATCATCGCAGGCACTCGATACGCACCCTCCCAGTTGGAGTTTTTCTCGTTGCGGAACGGTGTGGTTGCCGCATCCGGCCACGACCATTGGTTAGGGCCGTTGTCGGTGGTGTAGACCACGATGGTGTTGTCGGTCAGCTTGAGGTCATCGAGAGTCTTGAGCAGTTTGCCGACGTCGCCGTCGTGCTCGATCATGCCATCGGCATACTCGTTGCCGACCATACCGCTCTGGCCTTGCATCGATTCGCGCACGTGAGTGAACGCGTGCATGCGGGTGGTGTTCATCCAGACGAAGAACGGTTTGTTCGCCTTCGATTGCTTCTCGATGAACGCCTGAGCGGCGGCAGTGGTTTCGTCGTCGATGGTCTCCATGCGTTTTTTGGTCAACGCGCCGGTGTCCTCGATCTTGCCATCGGCAAAACTGTGGATCACGCCACGCGGAGAGGCTGCCTTGACGAACTCGGCATCATTCTTGGGCCAGTACGGACGCTCCGGTTCTTCTTCGGCATTGAGGTGATAGAGGTTGCCGAAGAACTCGTCGAAACCATGGTTGGTCGGCAGGTATTCATCTTTATCACCGAGGTGGTTTTTACCGAACTGGCCCGTTGCGTAACCTTGTGCTTTCAATGCTTGGGCGATGGTTATATCGCGGGGCTGCAAGCCGACTGGCACGCCAGGCATGCCCACTTTCGAAAGGCCGGTACGCAGCGGCGTCTGCCCCGTGATGAACGAAGATCGTCCAGCCGTGCAACTGTTCTCCGCATAGTAATCGGTGAACATCATGCCTTCTTTGGCGATGCGGTCGATGTTCGGGGTCTTGTAGCCAACCACCCCCATCGAATAGGCGCTGATGTTGGTCTGGCCGATGTCATCGCCGAAGATCACCAGAATGTTGGGTTTTTCAGCCGCTGTGGCCGTTGCCGACAGCGCCATGACCGAAGTCGCCACTAAGGCGAGCTTGGGTAGCCACTTGCGTATGCGAGTCATCTGACTTGCTCCTTTTCGCGGGGGTCGTTTATTGCGACTAACGTTTATTGCAGTCCTGCATCACGCTTTCTTATTGCACCTGCTCGGTTACCGCTGGCTCGAACGGATAGATCCGGCGCCATTCGGACGCCATGTCGACCACGGTCCAGCCACGGGAATTTGCTTCGTCGAGGGCCTTGTCGAGCCGGCCGATATCGGATTTGCGGTCATAGGCCCACTCGCGTTTCGCGTCGGTGTGGTGCACCAGGCCCATGAAACGCTTGCCGGAACCTGCAGCGGTCCACTGCAGCATCTGCAGGTCGCCGTCGGAGTTGCCGAAGGCGAGGATCGGCCGTTTGCCGATCACCGCGTCGATGCTTTCCGGTTTGCCGGGGCCATCGTCGTTGTGCGCCAGTTTCGGGGTGCGCACGATCGAGGCCTTGCCGTCCTTGAACTGGTACGAAGTGATGAACGTGGTGCCGATCACCTGCTCCGGCGGAATGCCGTAGACCTTCTCGGCGAAGGCACGCATGAAACCGGTGTCGCCGCCGGAGACGATGTAGGTCTTGAAGTCCTGTTTGCGCAGGTAGTCGAGCATTTCCAGCATCGGCTGGAAGATCATCTCGGTATAGGGCTTGCCGGTTTTTGGATGGCGCGCCTGGCTCAGCCAGGTCTTGGCGTAGTCATCGAAGGCTTCAGTGGTCATGCCGGTGTGCGTTGCGCCGACGATCTTCAGCAGGCCATCCATGCCCGACGCGGCGAGGGCTTTGTGATCGTTTTCCAGCACGGCTTTGAACGGTTGGGTGGTCTTCCATTCCGGGTGCTGCGCGGCGGTACGCTTGATCTCATCGAAGGCGAACAGCAATTCGAAATAGGCCGGTTGTTCACTCCACAACGTGCCGTCGTTGTCGAACACGGCGATGCGGTCGCCCGGTTTGACGAAATCCTTGCTGGACTGGTCGGTTACGGTCTGCACGAATTCGATAATGCTCTTCTTCGCCGGGCCGTCATTCCACGACGGCAGCGGCTCGTTGGCTTGGGCCAGCAGCGGCAGGGCGAGGCCAAACAACAGGGTCAGGGCGAATCGTTGGCGGTGCAGTAGCGCAATCGTCATGGGAAATCCTTCTCGTGAACGGGGGTGAGCGGGCGCAGGGCCGAGGCCGGTTTTGCCTGTTGCTGTTCGGCCTGACTGTGAAGCGTAGTCAATGATTCGCGCAGGTGAACGAGTGTTTGCCCGGTACTCGGCTGGCGACCGTAAAGCCCGCGTAACAGGCCTTGCAGGCGTGGGCCGGCATTGACCAGTTTCAGCCCCAGGCGACTGCGCCGCAGCCACAGGTACAGCGCCGTCAATTGCGCCGGACTGGCCTGCAGTTGGCTATTGATTTGTTGCCAGGCGAAAGCAGGGGATTGCTGCCAGGCCCGTTGCTGCGCTTGCCGGCGTGCTTGCCACTGTTGCCTGGCGCGGATGAACGCAGGACGCAGCAGATAAACGGCGGCAACGACTGTGGCAATCAGCGTCAGCCACAACAGCCCGCGCGTGGAGAAACGCAGGTGATTCTGGCCCAGTCGCTGAAGGTCTTCGCTGATCGAAAACACCGGTTTGTAGGCAGTGCCGGCCGCTGCTTCGAAGGTCACCGCCGGCACTTGCGCGATGCGCGGTTGGCGAGTGCTGGCGTCCCACCATTTCACCTCAACGGCCGGCAGGGTGTGCGAGCCGGCCTTGTCGATGCGGTAGGTGACGCTGTCGATGCGTTGACCGCCGAGAATGTCACCGCGACCGTCATCCAGTGCAGTGACTTGCGGAGTTTTCGCATAGCGGCTTAGCCCGGGGATATCACTCAACGCCGGAATCGGCAGGGCCATCGCCAGCGCGCCGTCCGCTTGCAGGGTCAATTGGCGGGTGATGCTGTCGCCGACTTTCAAGGGGGTCGCCGAGTTTGTGACGGTCTGGGTGAAACGCAATCCACTGGCCACCAGCGGTGTTTCCCCGGGTTTGAAACCGGGCGTTTGTGCCACGCTGAACTGCACCGGTTGGCTTTGCGCACTGATTTCTGCCGTGGCTTGGCCGGGTGTCGCGCGCACGGTCAGAGAAGGGATATCAAACGTGCGCGCAACGTTCGGGGTGATCAGGTAGCTGTAGCGCAAACCGCTGAAAGCCTGGCCGTCGATGGTTTGATTGAGGTGCTGGGCCTGACCGTCTGGGGGCATGACCAGCGCGCCGTCGAGTTTCAGGTCGGGGAGGGTGGCGGCGCTGGTGAACCAGGTGTCGGTGAGGACATCGACTTGCAGTTCGACCAGGCCGCCGACCATCGCGCCTTCGGCGGGTTGCAGGTGGGCTTGGACTTTGAGTTGGGGTTCGGGCTCGGCAGCAAAAGCATTGAGGCTTAGCAGACTGGCCAGGAACCAGAAGCCGATTCTTGTAGTGATCAATCTGGCCCCATCGCTGGCAAGCCAGCTCCCACAGGGTTTTATGGTGTTCACAAAATCGGTGATAACACCGGAGTTCCCTGTGGGAGCTGGCTTGCCAGCGATGGCGGTAGTAGGGGTTAGGCGGTTCATGGCCTGGCTCCCTGCTGATCCTGCAAGCTGAACTTCTGCCTGAGAAACTTCGCCGGCGAGGTGGTCAGGTTCTGCAGCCACAAAGCATCGGACGCAGCCTGTTCAGTCTCGACCTTTTTGCTCTGGCCCTTGCCCGGTGCCTTGTCGAATTTCACCTCGTCGGGTTTGGTTTCCGGGGCGTTTTTCTCGGCGCTCTCGGTGTCCTTCAGCAAGGCTTGCGCCAGGGCCAGATTGGCCGTGGCTTCTGGGAACTGCGGTTGCAGCTTCAAGGCCTGGGTATACGCGGCGATGGCTTCATCGAACTTGAAGCGCCGCACGTAAATATTGCCCAGATAGAAGTACGCCTGCGGCGTGTCCAGCCGTGCGAATGTCGCCAGCGCCAGGTCGTAATCGGCCGCGTGATACGCCGCCACACCTTTCCAGTATGGGTCGACAAACAGCGCCGCTGCTTGCGGCAGATGCTCATGTTCGAACGCCCAGCGCCCTTGCTGGTCGCGGGTGAAAAACGCATCGGTCAGGGCGTTGGCCTGTGCTGGTGCTGCTGGCCAGCTCAAGCCAACCGCCAGCGCCAGCGCCGGCATCCAGTTGACGCTCCAGCCCTTGCGCACATTGCACAGCGCCAACAGCAACAACGGCCAGCACAGCCAGTAACCGGCGTCTTTCCAGTGCAATTCGCGCTGCTCGGCGCTGGCACTCTGGAAGTGTTGCTGCGCGTGCAGTTCAATCCAGTCGAGGTCATCGTCATTGAGCGTCAGGCTGCCCAGTGGCGCAGCGACGGCGGAGGCCAGTTGCTTGATTGCCGCCTGATCGAAGCTGCCCAGCGCCGGGCGGCCGTTGGCATCGGTGCGTGGCTGGCCGCTGGCGTCGTGAATGATGCCGCCGTCCTCATTGCCGACGGCCAGTACCAGCACTTGCAACGGACTGTCGCCCAGACGTTTATCGAGGCCGTCGAGTTGCGAGGTGTCGGCACCGTCGGTGATCAACAACAGACTGCCCGGAGTCTTCTCGGCGCTGAGCAAGCGTTTCGCCTGATCGATCACCGCGCCGACGTCTTTGCCCGGTTTGTCGATCAGCCCGCTGCCCAAGGCTTGAATGAACGTGTCGAGCAGCGCCGGATCGTCGGTGGGCGGCAACACCAGATGCGCGCTGCCGGCGTAGGCGATCAGAGCAGTGCGGGCGCCGGCGCGGCGCTGGATCAGGTCGTGCAGTTTGTGTTTCGCCGCTTCCAGGCGAGTCGGCTGCACATCGCTGGCGTCCATCGACGGCGACAGATCGAGGGCGACAATCAGCGGCGCGCGGTTCTCGAGAAAGTCTGGTCGATCCTGTTCCCAGGTCGGCCCGGCGGCCGCGACTGCGCCGACGATCAACAGTGCGCACAGCAGGTGCACCGGGCGCAGGCGCTGATGGTCTTGCGGGGTGATCAGCAAATGCGGCAACAGGTGCTCGGCGATATTGCCGCGCAGACGTCGTTGCAGGTCGCGACCGCGACGCCAGAGCAACGGCAGCGCGGCGCCGAACAGTGCAAGGAGCAGCCATAGCGGGCGCAGGAAATGGAAGTCGCTGAGGTTGATCTCCATCTCAGGCCTCCTGTCGCTGACGGGCAAACGCCAGGCGCACACGCAGCAGCGCGCCAAGGTGATACAGCGCCAACAGGGCAACTGCCGCGCCCAGTGGCCAGTAGAACAATTCGCGTTGCGGTTGATGGCTGAGGGTTTTCACTTGATGCGGGGTCAGTCGATCGAGGGTGCTGTAGACCTGATCCAGCGCGTTGCGGTCTTCGGCACGGAAGAACTGGCCGCCGGTGGTCTTGGCAATCTGCTCCAGCGCCGACAGGTTGACCTTGGCTTCGCCGGATGCGCTCGGGTCGCCGATACCGATGGTGTGGATGATCACGCCTTTGTTGGCGGCCATTTCAGCGGCGTGATCGGGAGTGATCGCGCTGCTGGTGTCGTTACCATCGGTGAGCAGGATGAGGACTTTTTCTTGTTCGTGGGCCTTGTCGAGCAGCTTCAGGCTCAGGCCGATCGCGTCGCCGATCGCGGTGTTCGGACCGGCCATGCCGATACCGGTGTCGGCGAGCAACAGCGACAGGCTGGCGTGATCGAGGGTCAGCGGTGCCTGCGGATAGGCGCCGCTGCCGAAGACGATCAGGCCGAGACGGTCGTCCTTACGTTTGTCGATGAAGCCTTGCACCACCTCTTTGACGGCGGCGAGACGATTGATTTTCTCGCCGTTGGCGTTGGTGAAATCTTCGGTTTCCATCGACTGCGAGAGGTCGATGGCGAGCATCAGGTCGCGCACCGGTTGTTGCCTCTCGATGGGCTTTTCGACGAATACCGGACGGGCAGCAGCCAACAGGATCAGTGCCCAGACCAGCACATTGAGCAGCAACTGCCAGGTGTTGCGCCGACTGCCGACGTTGCTCGGTGCTTCACCGACTGCGCGACTCATGGCGCTGAAAAACGGCACGCGCACTGCGCTGCGCGCTTCGTTGTAGGCGGGCAGGTATCGGTAGGCCAGCCAGGGGAGCGGCAGCAGCAACAACAGCCATGGGTAATCAAGCTGCCACATGGTGATGCTCCATCCAGTATTGGCAGGTCTCGAACAGTGCCTGACGCTGCGGCGCGGGGAGGGCGCGCAGGGTTTCGTCAGGGGCGTAGGCGAGTTGTGCGAGTTGGGCGCTGAAATCTGCCGGCAGCGATTTCTTGCTGTGGCGCTGCAGAAAGCCTTGCCAATCCTCCTTCCCCAGCGCCGCAGGACCCTGTAGGAGTGAGCCTGCTCGCGATGGCGTCCGGTCAGTCGATGCATGTGTTGAACGTGATGACGCTATCGCGAGCAGGCTCGCTCCCACATTGATCGGGTTCCAGTTTGGGGATTGTGTGGGCATCGAGAGCGCCACGCGCTTGAGCAGTTCCGGCAGTTCGCGCAAGGCATTCAAGTCATCACTGCGGCTGCGCAACTGCGCCAGACGCGCCAGGCCTTCGCGCCGATAAGCGTCCCTGCGCCATTGCCAATAACGCCGAATGCCGATCAACAACGCGGCCAATATCAGCAGCGCAAGCAACACCCACCAACCCCACGTCTGCGGTGCATAACTGACCGGAGCCGGCAGGCCCAGCTCTTTAAGCTGTTCGATGCTGGGAATATTCGGATTCACCGCCGCGCTCCAGCACTCTTGCCCAGCTCGGCGCGCAGTTGGGCATGGGCTTCTTCTGCGGTGCTGATCATCATCAGCGGTACCTGACTGCGGCGCAGCAGGGTGGCGACGTCCTGGAGCCGCCCGCTGAGAAAATCCCCCAGCGGCTGATGCACATTGCGTTTCTCGATGGCCAATTCAACCTGCAACTCGCCTTGGGTGACCAGCAGGCGACCATTGTTCGGCAGCTTCATCGCCAGCGGGTCGTAGACCTGCAGCGCAATCACATCGTTGTGCGCCGACAGTTGCCGCATCAGTTGCAAGGTACGCTCGCCAGCCCCGGCGAAGTCGCTGACGATGCAGATCAAGTGGTCGTGCCCGGCCAGCGCGAGACAGCGCTGCAAGACTTTGTCCAGTTGATCCTCATCCTCGGCGTCACGGTTGCCGGCGTTCAAGGCGCGGTTCTGTTCGGCAATGCGGCTGAGCAGCGCTTCGACGCGCTTGCGACTGCGCAGTGGGGCAATGCTGTCGATGCGTTGGTCGTTGAACACCAGCCCGCCGACCCGGTCGCCGGCATGGAACACCATCCACGCCGCGAGTGCGGCGAGTTCGGCAGCCACGGCGGATTTGAAGCTGCGTTGCGAGCCAAAGAACATCGACATGCGTTGATCGACCACGAGCAGCGCCGGCCGATCGCGCTCTTCGGTGAAGGTGCGCACCACCGGTTTGCCGGTGCGCAGCGAGGCGCGCCAGTCGAGGTGGCGCAAATCATCGCCTGGCTGATAGCGGCGCAGTTCGTCGAAGTTCAAGCCACGGCCGCGCAAGCGCGAGGCGTGATTGCCGGCAAGGATGCTGCCTTGCGGCTGGCGGGCGAGAAAACTCAGGTCACGGGCCTTGAACTCCAGCGCCATCAGTTGCGCGAGAGAGACGTAGACCAGGCCTTCATCGTTCATGCCGGAATCGCCACTTTATCGAGAATCCGGTCCAGCACCTGATCGGCGCTGACACCGTCCGCCACCGCGTCATAGCTCAGTTGCAGACGATGGCGCAGCACCGGATGCACCACGGCGCGCACGTTGTCCGGCGAAACGAAATCCTGGCCCTGCAACCACGCATCGGCACGCGCACAACGATCCAGACCGATGCCGCCACGCGGGCTGGCGCCGATGCTGATCCAGCGCGCGAGGTCTTCGTCATAGTCGGCAGGGTGGCGGGTAGCGTTGATCAGGTCGATCAGGTAGCTGTCGATGGCCGGCGACACGTGCACGGCGCTGACCTCTTTGCGCGCCGCGAAGATCACATCCTGCGCGAGGCTGAAACCCTTGATGGGTGTGGTGCTCGCACCTTGAGCGAATTCTTCGTTGCGCAACAGGCGCAGCACCTGGCTCTCGTTTTCCGCGCTCGGGTAATCGAGCAGGACTTTCATCAGAAAGCGATCCATCTGCGCTTCCGGCAGCGGGTAAGTGCCTTCCTGCTCGATCGGGTTTTGCGTCGCCACCACGATGAATAATTCGGGCAATGCATGACTGTTGCCGGCCACGGTGATCTGCCGCTCCTCCATGGCTTCGAGCAACGCCGCCTGCACTTTGGCGGGGGCGCGGTTGATCTCGTCCGCAAGAATCAAGTTGCCGAACAGCGGGCCGGGCTGGAAGCGGATTTCATTCTTGCCTTCGACCTGATGCAGCACCTCGGCGCCAGTGATGTCCGACGGCAGCAGATCCGGGGTGAACTGGATGCGGCTCATCTTCGCGTCGAGGTGTTTGGCCAGTGCTTTGACCGTGCGGGTCTTGGCCAGCCCCGGCAGACTTTCCAGCAGCAAGTGACCGTTGGCCAACAGGCCGAGGAGGATTTGGCGAATCACCTGATCCTGGCCGAGTACGGCTTCGGCGATGCTGGCTTGCAGGGCATTGAGGTCGGTAAGTGCGGTCATGGCAGCAGTCCTTTGTGTCCGGTCTAGAAAAACGCCAGGGTCAGGTTGACGCTGAAGCCGTTGCCCTCGGGGCGATTCTTGGTGTCGAATTCCGGCACCCAGCGGGCGCTGATGTTGGCTTGGGCATCGGCGAATTTGCCGGTCCAGCCGAGCACCGGACCGGCGCCCACAGAACGTCCGCGATAGCCGTTGAACGTGTTGGCGGTCTGGCCTTTGTCGTCGGTCAGTTGCTGGATATAACCGGCGGCAACGCCGGCATTCCAGCCTTCGCCAAACCCGAGGGTCCACAGGGCATCGAGGCGGAAGATGTTGCCGTTGCGGTAATCGGTGGCGTCGTTTTCGGTGTAGCGCTCGAAAGCGCTCATGAGGCTGAATTCGCCGCCCTTGCCATCCAGATGGGTGAACGCCACGGTCGGCATGAAGGTGTAGTTGTTCTGCCCCGGGTTGGCCAGGCGATCCTTGTTGTAGGCACCGGTGGGCACGTAGATCGGCAGCGAAAACGAGATGTGGTTCAGCTCATCGAAGTGGTAACCGGCGGCAATCGGCGTGATCAAGGCGTCGGCGAATTGCGTGCCGGAATCGCTGTCGCCCAGCGTGCGGCCGCGCGGGCCGGAGATACTCGCTTTGATGTCGGTGTACTGCACCGGCACGCCGATCGCCGAGGCGTAGTTCCAGCGACCCTTGCCGGTGTCCCAGACGTGGGTGAAGTTGCCCATGGTGTAGGAGACTTTCATGTCGATCCCGCCACTGACGGCACCGGAAATCGGCGCGCCGGAACTGCCCTTGAGCGAGCCGTCGTACCAGATGCTGGTCAGCGACATGACCCAGCCCGGTTCGGGCGGGACTATCCCGGCGTTGGAAAACACCTGCTGGCCGGTGATCGGTCGGCCAACGCCACCCTCTGCTGCGTAAAGCAGAGGACTGCCGATCATGCACAGCGCCAGCAATGGGCGCACTACGTTGGGCTTGATCATCAAAAACTCCGCTTATTGTTTTGAATTGATCGGGTTGAGCAACGGCATTTTCCATTCACCACTGGCGACTTCCGGTGTCGGCATATCAAGGCGAACAATCTCCTGTGCCGACCCGTTTGGCGTCGTGGGGCATTTGGGTTGCTGGGCGCCGACACCACAGCTGACAAACATGATCATCAGGCCGTATCCAGTGGCTTTGAAAATAGCGTGCATGGCGTTTTCCTTATTTGCCGAATGTCACGTTGATGCCGGTGTACACAACGAACTGCGGCAGTCCTTCGCCCTTGCGATCAACCGTCCACTGCGGCTCGACGAAGGCGTTGAGGATGTTGCTGCCGGACTTCCAGGCTTTGCCGACACCGAGGCCGAGCGGGATGTAGTGCGTGTCGTTTTTCAGGTCGAAAGTCCAGGTGCCGGTAGAGCGCAGATACCAGCCTTTTTCCAGGTTATGGATGATGAACGGCTGCATGGTGGCGCTCTCGACGTGCGGGCGGTCGTTGTCGCCAGCGAAGGAGCTTTGATACTGCACGAGAGCGCCGAGCAACCCGCGCGGCGAAGCGTCGATGGCCACCGCTGCCAGACCGCCTTGCCATTTGCCGGTACCGAGCTCGTCCTGTTCAGCCGTCGGTGCGGTGATCAACGGGCCAATGCCCAACTGCACGCCTTCGGTTTTCAGAATGAAGATATCGAACAGGTTCAGATCGCCGATGCCGGTGCTGTATCCGTTATGCGGGTCTGGGCGGGTGCTGATCGGCAGCGTCGCGCGAACCAGTTGCGGCACGCCGATGAAATCGTTCGGCGCGATCGGCAGGGTGCCGCGCAGCAACACGTCATTGCTGTGCACGTTGCTGTCGTAGAGTCTGGGAGTGTAGTAATCCTGCAGATTCGCGCCCGGTGCGACGTTCAACGGGTTGTTGCTCTTGTTCGAGTCCTCGGCGTTATCCGCCTGTGCCGCACACGCAGCCGCCAGCGAACTCGCCAGAAAAAGAGTCTTCCCCACTCGATTGAACATCATCCCCGATTCCCTGGTGGCTTATAGACAGCTCGGCACTCTCGTCGGCACTTCTCGACCGTTACGGCGTAATCCCTTTCTTATCAAGCCTGTAGGACACGTCTGAATGACGCTAGCAGCTAATCGGGAGTTAGCCAGTCGAATGGATTAATTCTTTGGTTTTGTGTACGGGTTAACAATCGAGTTGTGTACTGGATGGCCTGCGACCGTTAGTCGGTAATGCTCGGCACCTGTCAGAGTTGACAGTTGTTCAGCGAGGATGAATGTCGCTTGATGTTGAGGGAACCACTGCTGACTGGTGGTGAAGAGAAGGCTTCAATAAGGGGATGGATGTGGCGACGGGAACGGTGATCTTCTACAATGTTGCTCAATATTCCGGATTTATCAAGCAGGATGAAACAGGAGAGCTTGTGTACTTTAGTGCCAAGGATATTGGTTTGGACATCTACTTACTGGTCAATCAGAATTCAAGAGTTGAATTTGAAAAAGTCGAGTGCCCCATGGATAAAGGTAAAAAAACCTGGCGTTGCGATAGTCTCAAGTTGATCTAAGGCTTACTGCTTTGTCTGTGATGCCAGAGACTGCGATCGTTTGCTTATGTTTTGAAGATCAAAAGATCGCAGCCTGCGGCAGCTCCTACCTGTGTACTGTTCAGCTATTTTTCTTGGCTTGTTCGCGAACGCGTTCTTCCTGCGCACGTGCTTCGGGGGTGAACTCGGCGCCGAAGTCTTCGGCAGAAAATATCTGACGGATTTCAATTTCCGAATCGCCGGGCATCGGGTTCGGGCAGCGCTTGACCCATTCGATGGCTTCTTCTTTTGATTTCACTTCCCGGATCCAGTAACCCGCCACCAGTTCTTTGGTCTCGATGAACGGCCCGTCGATGACCGTGCGTTTGTCACCGGAGAAGCGTACGCGGGCGCCTTTGCTGCTCGGATGCAGGCCATCGGCGTCGATGAGAATGCCGGCTTTGACCAGTTCTTCGTTGAAGTTGCCCATGGCGGTGATCAGCTCTTCGCTGGGCATGATGCCGGCTTCCGAGTCGACGCTGGCTTTGACAAGGATCATGAATCGCATGGCGGTGGCTCCGTGGATTGTGGGGATTCATTGCTTAGTCGAACGGGCCAGCGGTGAATCGACAGAGTCTCTGAACAAAAGACCAGTAACACTGCAGAATCCAATGTGGGAGCGAGCCTGCTCGCGAAGGCGCTGGATCAGTCAGCATAAATGTTGAATGTGACGACCTCTTCGCGAGCAGGCTCGCTCCCACATTGGAATAGCGGTGGTTTTGTATACAATTTTTCGCGCAGGCACCCAACAATTTCCAAACAGGGCATAGGTCGTCGGACAATTTCGTGGTTAACTTCGGCCTCTTGCATGCTTTCCAATCAAAACATCAGAAGGACTCAAGTCATGGCTCAAGTCACCCTCAAAGGCAATCCGGTTCAAGTCAACGGCCAGTTGCCACAAGCCGGTTCCAAGGCGCCAGCCTTTTCTCTGGTTGCCGGCAATCTGTCCGACGTCACCCTGAAAGACTTTGCCGGCAAGCGCAAAGTGCTGAACATCTTCCCAAGCGTCGACACCCCGACCTGCGCCACTTCGGTACGCAAGTTCAACGCTCAGGCCAACGAAGTGGCAAACACCGTGGTGCTGTGCATCTCCGCTGACCTGCCGTTCGCCCAGGCACGCTTCTGCGGCGCCGAAGGTCTGGAAAACGTCCAGAACCTGTCGACCCTGCGCGGTGCCGAGTTCATCGAGAACTACGGCGTGGCCATCGCTGACGGCCCGCTGAAAGGCCTGACCGCTCGCGCCGTCGTGGTTCTGGACGAAAACGACAACGTCCTGCACAGCGAACTGGTCAAGGAAATCGCTGAAGAGCCTAACTACGAAGCGGCACTGTCCGTTCTCAAGTAAGCGCTTTTACAATTGTTAACGGCCTGGCCCTGTCCAGGCCGTTTTCATTTGTGTATCAGTGTTTTGCCTCACACCTTGAAACGTAAGGTGTAAGTAAATTGCCGGTAAAGCTGCTTTGCTAATTCCCCATCAGTGCTTATCGTTCAGCCTCCCGTAATAGAAGCCCACGCGCCCAATGGTTAATCACTCCATGCAATCGTCCCCCCGTAACTCCCGTCGCTGGCTGATCAGCCTGCTTGTCCTGTTGGTGATCGCCGTTCTGTGCTGGAAATTCTGGCCGGCCGGTTCAGCCCACAAGGAGGGCGCTGACAAGGCTGCTGCCGGGCATGCCGGACGTTCGGGGATGATGCGGCCGGGCTTCGGTGGCGGCACCGGGCCGATTCCGGTGCGGGTGGCGCCGGCGGTCACCGGCGACTTTCCGCTGTACTACAAGGCGCTGGGTACGGTGACCGCGCTCAACACCATCAATGTGCGCAGCCGTGTGGGCGGCGAGCTGGTCAAGATCAATTTCGAAGAAGGCCAGATGGTCAAGGCTGGTGACCTGCTGGCCGAGATCGACCCGCGTCCCTACCAGAACGCCTTGCTGCAGGCCGAAGGCACCTTGCTGCAAAATCAGGCACAGCTGAAAAACGCGCAGGTCGACGTCGAGCGTTATCGCGGTCTGTTCAAAGAGGACAGCATCGCCAAACAGACGCTGGACACCGCCGAAGCGCTGGTCGGTCAGTATCTGGGCACGGTCAAGACCAATCAGGCGGCGGTCAATGACGCCAAACTCAATCTGGAATTCACCAAAATCCGCGCGCCGATTGCCGGCCGTGTCGGTCTGCGCCAGATTGACGTCGGCAACCTCGTCACCGCCAACGACACCACGTTCCTCGCGGTTATTACCCAGACACAACCGATCAGCGTCGCTTTCACCTTGCCGGAAAACAGCCTCGAAACAGTGCTCGCCCGCTATCGCAGCGGCGCCAAGCTGCCGGCCGAAGCGTGGGATCGCGGCGACACCAAACTGCAGGCCACTGGTGTTTTGCAAAGCCTCGACAACCAGATCGACGTCGCCACTGGCACCCTGAAATTCAAGGCCCGCTACGAAAACCGCGATCAGGCGCTGTTCCCCAACCAGTTCGTCAACGTGCACTTGCTGGCTGACACGCTGAAAGGCGTGGTGCTGGCGCCGTCGGCGGCCATCCAGTTCGGCACCAACGGTACCTTCGTTTATGCGCTGGACGGCGACAAGAAAGTCACCATTCGCCAGTTGAAGATCGGCGCCAGCGATGGCGAAAACACCGTCATCACCGAAGGTCTGGCCGCTGGCGACCGCGTGGTGCTGGAAGGCACCGACCGCCTGAAAGAGGGCAGTGAAGTGGAAGTGGTCAACGATAGCAATCAAGTGCCGACCACCCCGACCGAACACCTGCAAGGCAAATCCGCCGCCAACGCACCGGATGCTGCGGTCACTGACAAGGCCAAGAAGGGCGCATGAACATTTCGCGGCTGTTCATCCTCCGACCGGTAGCCACCACCCTGAGCATGCTGGCCATTGTTCTGGCCGGCCTGATCGCTTATCGCTTGCTGCCGGTGTCGGCACTGCCACAGGTCGACTACCCGACCATCCGCGTCATGACCCTGTATCCCGGCGCCAGCCCGGATGTGATGACCAGTGCTGTAACTGCGCCACTCGAGCGCCAGTTCGGGCAGATGCCGGGCCTGACGCAAATGGCCTCGACCAGCTCCGGCGGCGCGTCGGTGCTGACCCTGCGTTTCAGTCTCGATATCAACATGGACGTCGCCGAACAGCAGGTGCAAGCCGCGATCAACGCCGCGACCAATCTGCTGCCGACCGATTTGCCAGCGCCGCCGGTGTACAACAAGGTCAACCCGGCAGACACCCCGGTACTGACCCTGGCGATCACCTCGAAAACCATGCTGCTGCCCAAACTCAATGATCTGGTCGATACGCGCATGGCGCAGAAAATCGCCCAGATCAGCGGTGTTGGCATGGTCAGCATTGCCGGCGGTCAACGTCAGGCCGTGCGCATCAAGGTCAACCCGGAAGCGTTGGCCGCCAACAGCCTGAACCTGTCGGACGTGCGCACCTTGATCGGCGCTTCCAACGTCAATCAGCCGAAAGGCAACTTCGACGGCCCGACCCGAGTGTCGATGCTCGACGCCAACGACCAGCTGACCTCGCCCGAGGATTACGCCAACCTGATCCTCGCCTACAAGAACGGCGCGCCGTTGCGGCTCAAGGACGTGGCGGAAATCGTCGATGGCGCCGAGAACGAGCGTCTCGCGGCGTGGGCCAACCAGAATCAGGCGGTATTGCTGAACATCCAGCGTCAGCCGGGTGCCAACGTCATCGAAGTGGTTGACCGCATCAAGGCACTGCTGCCGAGCATCACCGACAACCTGCCGGCCGGCCTCGATGTCACCGTGCTGACCGACCGCACGCAGACCATCCGCGCCTCGGTCACTGACGTGCAGCACGAATTGCTCATCGCCATCGCCCTGGTGGTGATGGTGACCTTCCTGTTCCTGCGCCGCGCCAGTGCGACGCTCATTCCGTCGGTGGCCGTGCCACTGTCGCTGATTGGCACCTTCGGTGTGATGTACCTGGCCGGGTTCTCGGTCAACAACCTGACCCTGATGGCCCTGACCATCGCCACTGGTTTTGTGGTCGACGACGCCATCGTCATGCTCGAGAACATCGCGCGCTTCATCGAAGAGGGCGACAGCCCGATGCAGGCCGCGCTCAAGGGCGCCAAGCAGATCGGCTTTACCCTGATTTCCCTGACCCTGTCGCTGATCGCAGTACTGATTCCGCTGCTGTTCATGGCGGACGTGGTCGGGCGGTTGTTCCGCGAGTTCGCCATCACCCTGGCCGTGGCAATCCTGATTTCCCTGGTGGTCTCGCTGACCCTGACGCCGATGATGTGCGCACGTTTGCTCAAACGTGAACCCGAGGAACATGAGCAGGGCCGTTTCTACCGTGCCAGCGGCGCTGTCATCGACTGGATGATCGCCGAGTACGGTCGGATGCTGCGCTGGGTACTCAAGCACCAGCCACTGACCTTGCTGGTGGCCATCGGTACGCTGGCATTGACCGTGTTCCTCTATATGGTCGTGCCGAAGGGCTTCTTTCCGGTGCAGGACACCGGGGTGATTCAGGGCATTTCCGAGGCGCCGCAGTCGATTTCCTTTGCCGCCATGGGTGAGCGTCAACAGGAACTGGCGAAAATCATTCTCGAAGATCCGGCGGTGCAGAGCCTGTCGTCCTACATCGGTGTCGACGGCGACAACGCCACGCTCAACAGCGGCCGTTTGCTGATCAACCTCAAGCCCCATGGCGATCGTGATCTGACCGCCACTGAGGTGATTGCGCGCCTGCAACCACAACTGGACAAACTGGTCGGCATCCGCCTGTTCATGCAGCCGGTGCAGGACCTGACCATTGAAGACCGCGTCAGTCGCACGCAATACCAGTTCAGCATGTCCTCGCCGGACTCCGAACTGCTCAGCCAGTGGAGCGGCCGACTGGTCGAAGCGCTGGCGCAGCGTCCGGAACTGACCGACGTTGCCAGTGATTTGCAGGACAAGGGTTTGCAGGTGTATCTGGTGATCGACCGCGATGCCGCTTCCCGCCTTGGCGTTTCGGTGGCGAACATCACCGATGCGCTGTACGACGCTTTCGGCCAGCGCCAGATCTCGACCATTTACACCCAGGCCAGCCAGTACCGCGTGGTGCTGCAAGCTCAGGCCGGGGAAAAGATCGGCCCGCAGGCGCTGGACCAGATTCACGTCAAGACCACCGACGGCGCACAGGTACGCCTGTCGAGTCTGGCCCATGTGGAAGAACGTCAGGCGCAACTGGCGATTACCCACATCGGCCAGTTCCCGGCAGTGATGATGTCGTTCAACCTGGCGCCCGGTGTGGCGCTGGGGCATGCGGTCGATGTCATCGAACAAGTGCAGAAAGACATCGGCATGCCGGTCGGCGTACAAACCCAGTTCCAGGGCGCGGCGGAAGCCTTCCAGGCCTCGCTGTCGAGCACCTTGCTGCTGATTCTGGCGGCGGTGGTGACCATGTACATCGTGCTGGGCGTGCTGTACGAGAGCTACATCCACCCGATCACCATTCTCTCGACCTTGCCGTCGGCGGCAGTTGGCGCCTTGCTGGCGTTGCTGCTCAGTGGCAACGATCTGGGCATGATCGCGATCATCGGCATCATTCTGCTGATCGGTATCGTCAAGAAGAACGCGATCATGATGATCGACTTCGCCCTCGATGCTGAACGCACCCAAGGCATGGCGCCGGAGCAGGCGATCTATCAGGCGGCGCTGCTGCGCTTCCGGCCGATTCTGATGACCACGCTGGCGGCGCTGTTTGGTGCGGTGCCGTTGATGCTCGCCACCGGTTCCGGGGCTGAACTGCGTCAGCCGTTGGGTCTGGTGATGGTCGGTGGTCTGCTGGTGAGCCAAGTGCTGACGCTGTTCACCACACCGGTGATCTACCTGTACTTCGACCGTCTCGGACGGCGCTTTGGCAAGACCAATGCGGATGCCGAAGAGGTCTCGGTATGACTGTCCGTACACATAACCCCTGTAGGAGTGAGCCTGCTCGCGATGAGGCCGGCACATTCAATATCAGTGGGGGCAGACACACCGCTATCGCGAGCAGGCTTACTCCTACAGGGGATGGGTGTGAAGTCGGAGTTTGTGGTCAATGAACCTCTCCGGTCCTTTCATCAAACGCCCAGTCGCGACGATGCTCCTGAGCCTGGCGATCATGCTGCTCGGCGGTGTCAGCTTCGGCCTGCTGCCAGTGGCGCCGCTGCCGCAAATGGATTTTCCGGTGATCGTTGTGCAGGCGAGCCTGCCAGGTGCCAGTCCGGAGGTCATGGCGTCCACCGTGGCCACGCCGCTGGAGCGCTCATTCGGCGCGATCGCCGGCGTCAACACCATGAGCAGCCGTTCCAGTCAGGGTTCGACCCGGGTCATTCTGCAATTTGATCTCGACCGCGACATCAACGGCGCCGCGCGGGAAGTGCAGGCGGCGATCAACGCTTCACGCAATCTGCTGCCAAGCGGTATGCGCAGCATGCCGACCTATAAAAAGGTCAACCCGTCGCAGGCGCCGATCATGGTGCTGTCGCTGACGTCCGACGTGCTGGAAAAAGGCCAGCTCTACGATCTGGCTTCAACCATTCTTTCCCAGAGCCTGTCGCAAGTGCAGGGTGTCGGTGAAGTGCAGATCGGCGGCAGTTCGCTGCCGGCGGTGCGTATCGAACTCGAACCGCAGGCGCTGAACCAATACGGAGTGGCGCTCGACGATGTGCGCAAAACCATCGCCGATGCCAACGTGCGCCGGCCAAAAGGTTCGGTCGAGGACGGTCAGCGCTTGTGGCAGATCCAGGCCAATGACCAGTTGGAAAAAGCCAAGGATTACGAATCGCTGATCATCCACTACGCCGACGGTGCCGCGTTGCGTCTGAAGGACGTGGCCAAGGTCAGCGACGGTGTCGAGGACCGCTACAACAGCGGCTTCTTCAACGATGACGCCGCCGTGCTGCTGGTGATCAATCGCCAGGCCGGTGCCAACATCATCGAGACGGTCAACGAGATCAAGGCGCAGTTGCCGGCCCTGCAAGCGGTGTTGCCGGCCAGCGTGAAGCTGAATCTGGCCATGGACCGCTCGCCGGTGATCAAGGCGACACTGCATGAAGCCGAGATGACCTTGCTGATCGCCGTGGCACTGGTGATTCTGGTGGTGTTCCTGTTCCTCGGTAATTTCCGCGCTTCGCTGATTCCTACCCTGGCCGTACCGGTGTCGCTGGTCGGCACCTTTGCGGTGATGTACCTCTATGGTTTTTCGTTGAACAACCTGTCGCTGATGGCGCTGATTCTGGCCACCGGTCTGGTGGTGGACGATGCCATTGTGGTGCTGGAGAACATTTCCCGGCACATCGACGAGGGCGTCAAACCGATGCAGGCCGCGTACCTCGGGGCCAAGGAAGTCGGTTTCACCTTGCTGTCGATGAACGTTTCGCTGGTGGCGGTGTTCCTGTCGATCCTGTTCATGGGCGGGATTGTCGAAAGCCTGTTCCGCGAGTTTTCCATCACCCTGGCGGCGGCCATTGTCGTCTCGCTGGTGGTTTCGCTTACGCTGACACCGATGCTCTGCGCCCGTTGGCTCAAGCCGCACACGCCGGGGCAGGAGAACCGTCTGCAACGCTGGAGCCGCCGCACCAACGACTGGATGGTTGGCAAATACGCCAGCAGCCTCGACTGGGTGTTGCGCCATCGTCGTCTGACCTTGCTCAGTCTGCTGATCACCGTTGGCGTCAACGTCGCGCTGTACGTGGTGGTGCCGAAAACCTTCATGCCGCAGCAGGACACCGGCCAGTTGATCGGTTTCGTGCGCGGTGACGATGGTCTTTCGTTCAGCGTGATGCAGCCGAAAATGGAAATCTTCCGCCGTGCCGTGCTCAAGGACGAAGCAGTGGAAAGCGTCGCCGGGTTCATCGGTGGCAGTAACGGCACCAATAACGCCTTCATGCTGGTACGTCTGAAGCCGATCAAGGAACGCCAGCTCAATGCGCAAAAGGTCATCGAACGCCTGCGCAAGGAAATGCCCAAGGTCCCCGGTGCACAATTGATGCTGATGGCGGATCAGGATCTGCAGTTTGGCGGCGGCCGCGAGCAGACCACGTCGCAGTACAGCTACATCCTGCAAAGTGGTGATCTGGGTGAGTTGCGCAAGTGGTATCCAAAAGTGGTTGCTGCGTTACGTGCGTTGCCCGAACTGACCGCGATCGATGCCCGTGAAGGCAAGGGCGCGCAGCAAGTGACGTTGATCGTCGACCGCGATCAGGCCAAACGCCTCGGTGTCGACATGGACATGGTTACCTCGGTGTTGAACAACGCCTACAGCCAGCGGCAGATTTCGACGATCTATGACAGCCTCAACCAGTATCAAGTGGTGATGGAGGTCAATCCGAAATACGCCCAGGACCCGGTGACGCTCAAGCAAGTGCAGGTGATCACCGCTGACGGTGCGCGGGTGCCGCTGTCGACGTTCGCTCATTACGAAAACAGCCTGGAAGACGACCGCGTCAGCCACGAAGGCCAGTTTGCCTCCGAGGACATTTCTTTCGACATGGCCGAAGGCGTGACGGTGGAGCAGGGCAGTGCCGCCATCGAGCGGGCGATTGCCAAGCTCGGCCTGCCGGAAAACGTGATCGCGAAAATGGCCGGCACCGCCGATGCCTTCGCCGCGACGCAGAAGAGCCAGCCATTCATGATTCTCGGCGCGCTGCTGGCGGTGTATCTGGTGTTGGGCGTGCTGTATGAAAGCTACATCCACCCGCTGACGATCCTGTCGACCCTGCCGTCGGCCGGGGTCGGCGCGTTGCTGTCGATCTATGCGCTGGGCGGCGAGTTCAGTCTGATTTCGTTGCTCGGGCTGTTCCTGCTGATTGGCGTGGTGAAGAAAAACGCCATTCTGATGATCGACCTCGCGCTGCAACTGGAACGTCATCAGGGCCTGTCGCCGCTGGAGTCGATTCGCAGTGCCTGCCTGCAGCGTCTGCGGCCGATTCTGATGACCACGCTGGCAGCAATTCTCGGTGCCTTGCCGTTGCTGCTGAGCCGGGCCGAAGGCGCGGAAATGCGCCAGCCGTTGGGCCTGACCATCATCGGCGGGCTGATTTTCAGCCAGGTGCTGACGCTCTACACCACGCCTGTGGTTTACCTCTATCTCGACAAGCTGCGCCATCGTTTCAACAAATGGCGTGGCGTGCGTACTGACGCCGCTCTGGAAACTCCGCTATGACTGACCGTTCGCTTTTCAATCTGGCCACTGTTCGCGGCTCGCGTCTGCTGAGCCTGTCACTGTGCGTGGCGATGCTCAGTGCCTGCGCCGTCGGCCCGGACTACCAGCGTCCGCAGACCGCTGAAATTGCCCAGTACAAGGAGGCCGAAGGCTGGACCCAGGCCAACCCGAGCGATTCGCTGGCCCGAGGTGCCTGGTGGGAGCTGTATGGCGATCAACAGCTCAACGGGCTGATCGAAAAACTAAACAGCTCCAACCAGACCGTCGCGCAATCGGAAGCACAGTTTCGTCAGGCCCAAGCCTTGGTGCGCAGCGCACGCGGGGCGTTCTATCCGAGTGTCGACCTCAGCGTGGGCAAGACCCGTTCCAGCCAGGGCACCGGCAGCAGCAGTTCGAGTCTGAGCAGTTCCTCCAGTGGCATCCGCGACACTTATAACGCCGAACTGGGTGTCAGTTGGGAAGCGGACGTGTGGGGCAAGCTGCGCCGTGGACTGGAAGCCGATGAGGCCAGCGCCCAGGCCAGTTTTGCCGATCTGGCCGCCATGCGCCTGAGCCAGCAATCGGAACTGGTACAAAACTACCTGCAACTGCGCGTGATCGATCAGCAAAAACGCCTGCTCGAAGCGACGGTGGCTGCGTATGAGCGGTCGCTGAAAATGACGCAGAATCAATATCGCGCGGGTGTTTCCGGGCGGGATGCGGTAGCGCAGGCACAGACGCAGTTGAAAAGTACCCAGGCCGATCTGGTCGATCTGATCTGGCAACGTGCGCAATTCGAAAATGCGATTGCCGTGCTGACCGGGCAAGCGCCGGCGGATTTCAACATTGCCGAAGTGCAGACCATTCCGAAGCTGCCGCAGGTGCCGTTGAGCCTGCCATCACAGTTGCTGGAGCGGCGCCCGGACATTGCTTCGGCGGAGCGCTCGGTGATTGCGGCCAACGCCAACATCGGCGTGGCCAAAGCGGCGTATTACCCGGATCTGAGTCTGAGCCTGAGCGGTGGCTACAGCAGCAGTACCTCGCAGAACCTGATCAGCCTGCCAAACCGCTTCTGGTCGGTAGGGCCGAAACTGGCGCTGCCGCTGTTCGACGGCGGCATTCGTTCGGCGGAAGTCGATCGCACGGAAGCGGTGTACGACCAGACCGTGGCCAAGTACCGCCAGACCGTGCTCGACGGTTTCCGCGAGGTGGAAAATTATCTGGTACAGCTCAAGGTCTATGAGGACGAAGCGGCGGTGCGCCAGGAAGCCCTCGATGCTGCCCGCGACTCCCTGCGCCTGACGGAAAACCAGTACAAGGCCGGGCTGATTGCCTACATCGATGTGGTGGTGGTGCAAGCCACGGCGTTGAGCAACGAGCGCAGCGTGCTGAACATTCTGCAAAGCCGCTTGATTGCCAGCGTGCAATTGATTGCGGCGCTGGGCGGTGGCTGGGACGGGCAGCTGGATGTCAGCGATAACACCCGCTGAAGGTTGGCTTCACTGATCGTTCCCACGCTCCGCGTGGGAACGCCTCAACGGACGCTCCGCGTTCGGCTTTGAAGGGACGCGGAGCGTCCCGGGCTGCATTCCCACGCGGAGCGTGGGAACGATCAAATCGGAGGACGTATTCGCGAGCAGGCTCGCTCACACAGTGAGTTGCGCAAGCTGCAGAAAGGCCCACTCCAGAGCCTTGTCGGACGATCGAACAAGCGTTTCATCGGCTTGATGGCCATTTGATTACTTTGTCAGTGCGTTCTTCTGTGCAATCAGTACAATCGCCGCATTTGCCCGACCGGGAATGGACGCAATCCGCGTTGGGTGGCCACGAGAAATCCCATGCTCATCGGTAGTTATTCCTCCACCCTGGTTTTCATTTCGTTGTGTGTGGCGATTCTCGCTTCGTACACCGCACTTGACCTCACCGGTCGCATTGCCACCGCCAAGGGCCGTGCCGTGCATTTCTGGACGGCCGGTGGCGCGTTCGCCATGGGCATCGGCGTCTGGTCGATGCACTTCATTGGCATGCTCGCCTTCAAACTGCCGATCGATCTGGGCTATGACATCGGCCTGACCGCGCTGTCGCTACTGATTGCGGTGTTGTCCTGCGGATTCGCCTTGTGGCTGGTCAGCCAGCCGAAACTGCCATTGCTGCAACTGGCATTCGGCGCGCTGATCATGGGCAGCGGCATCAGCGCCATGCATTACACCGGCATGGCGGCGATGCGCATGACCCCCGGGATCGACTACGACCCGACGCTGTTTGGCGCCTCATTGCTGATTGCGGTCGGTGCGTCGGCGGCGGCGCTGTGGATCGCCTTCCGCTTGCGTCAGCACTCTCCCTATGTGCGGCTGATCCGTGGTGGCGCAGCGATCATCATGGGCATCGCCATCGTTGGCATGCACTACACCGGTATGGCTGCCGCGCAATTTCCCGACGGCAGCTTCTGCGGTGCGACGATCAATGGCCTCAAAGGCAACGGCCTCGACAGTCTGGTGTTGATCACTACGCTGGCAGTGCTGTCGATTGCCTTGCTGACCTCGATTCTCGACGCGCGCCTCGAAGCGCGCACCGCCGATCTCGCGCACTCGTTGACCGTGGCCAACCGCGAACTCACGCAACTGGCCCTGCACGACACCCTGACCGGTTTGCCGAACCGCATGCTGCTGGACGATCGCATTAATCAGGCAATGAAGAAGGTCCATGAGCAGGGCGGCTGTTTTGCCTTGATGTTCATCGATCTGGACGGCTTCAAACCGGTTAACGATGCGTTTGGTCATCACATGGGCGATCAGTTGTTGCGCGAAGTCGGTGTGCGTCTGCGTGAAGATTTGCGCAGCCTCGACACTCTCGCGCGGATCGGCGGCGATGAGTTCGTCCTGCTGGTGCGTCTGACTGAGCCGAACGACGCGCTGGGGCTGGCGGCACGCCAGGTCGGCTTGATTGCGCAATCGTTCCGCGTCGCCGAGCATGACTTGCAGATCTCCGCCAGCGTCGGCATCGCCCTGTATCCGGGCAATGGCCAGAACGCCCAGGAACTGTTGATGAACGCCGACGCAGCGATGTACCACGCCAAGGGCGGCGGCAAAAACGGCTACAGCTTTTTCGACGCATCGATGAACACCAACGCGCGCAAGCAATTGCAGTTGTTGCAGGATCTGCGTGCGGCGCTGGAACACAGCCAGTTCAGCTTGCATTACCAACCCAAGTTCGACGCCGCCAATGGCCGTCCGGTCGGCGCTGAAGCGCTGTTGCGTTGGCAGCATCCCGTCCACGGCATGCTGATGCCGGACAAGTTCATCGAACTGGCCGAGAAAACCGGTCTGATCATTCCCATCGGTGAATGGGTGCTCAACGAAGCCTGCCGGCAGATGCGCGAGTGGTACGTGCTCGGTTACACCGATTGGCGCATTGCGGTGAATCTGTCGGCGTTGCAGTTCTGCCACACCGGTTTGGTCCGTAGCGTGGCCAAGGCCTTGGCTACTCACCACTTGCCGGCCAACAGCCTGACCCTGGAAATCACCGAAACCACGGCCATGAGCGATGCCGATGCGAGCATGACGGTGTTGCAGGAGTTGTCGGACATGGGCGTCGACCTGTCGATTGACGACTTCGGCACCGGTTATTCCAGCCTGATGTACCTCAAGCGGTTGCCGGCCAATGAGCTGAAGATCGATCGTGGGTTTGTGCGCGATCTGGAGCATGACAGTGACGATGCGGCGATTGTCTCGGCGATCGTTGCGTTGGGCCAGGCGTTGGGGTTGCGCATTGTCGCTGAAGGCGTGGAAACCGGAGTGCAGCAGGAGTTTCTGACGCAGTTGGGGTGTGATTCGTTGCAGGGGTATCTGCTGGGGCACCCGATGCCGGCGGAGAAATTCATGCAGGATATTGCACGGGGTGAGCAGTTGGCGGTGGTCTGATCGACTGCGTTATCGTTCTTCGCGAGCGGGCCGCTCCCACATTTGGAATGCATACCCCTGTGAGAGCGAGCCTGCTCGCGAAGGCGTCTGCCCAGACACCACAGACTCCATGCAAAACCCGCCAATGGCGGTTATTCTTCCCCCCGACTGTTACGTGTGCATTGGGGGAGAAAGGCCAGCATGGATAAAGTCATTGTGATCACCGGTGGCGGGCGCGGGATTGGCGCCGCTACGGCGTTGTTGGCTGCCGAGCAAGGCTATCGGATCTGCATCAACTATCAGTCGGATGAACAAGCCGCGCAAAGCGTGCTGGAGCAAGTCCGCGCATTGGGCGCACAAGCCATCGCGGTGCGCGCCGACGTCAGCATCGAAGACGAAGTGATCGCGCTGTTCCAGCGGGTCGACACCGAGTTGGGCCGTGTCACCGCCCTGGTGAACAATGCTGGCTCCGTCGGGCAAAAGTCGCGGGTCGACGAAATGTCCGAATTCCGCATTCTCAAGATCATGAAAACCAATGTCCTGGCGCCGATCCTTTGTGCCAAACACGCGATCCTGCGCATGTCGCCCAAGCACGGCGGGCAGGGTGGCAGTATCGTCAACGTGTCGTCGGTGGCGTCGCGTCTGGGCTCGCCAAATGAATACGTCGACTACGCCGCGTCCAAAGGCGCGCTCGACACTTTTACCATTGGCTTGTCCAAGGAAGTGGCGGGTGAGGGGATTCGGGTCAACGCCGTGCGCCCAGGCTACATCTATACCGATTTCCACGCTCTGAGCGGCGACCCGGATCGGGTCAGCAAGCTGGAGTCGGCGATTCCGATGGCCCGTGGCGGGCGGCCGGATGAGGTGGCGGAGGCGATTGTCTGGTTGTTGTCGGATAAAGCGTCGTATGCGACCGGGACGTTTGTTGATTTGGGGGGTGGGCGCTGATCGTTGGGATTTTTGTTGCCTGATCCGGCCCCATCGCTGGCAAGCCAGCTCCCACAGGTTTCTATGTCGTACACAACATACGCGGTGACATAGAACACTGTGGGAGCTGGCTTGCCAGCGATGGGGCCAGTGCAGTCAGCAACAATCTTTCAGAACGACCGCACAATCCGCCCCAACGTCTCCATGGCTTTTTCCGAATCCTCGGTCCAAGGGCTGCCATAGTTCAGGCGAATACAATTCCTGAAGCGCTGCGTCGGCGAGAAAATCGGCCCCGGCGCAATACTGATGCCTTGCGCCAGTGCCATCTGAAACAACTTCAATGAATCCATTTGCGGTGGCAGTTCCAGCCACAAAAAGTAGCCGCCCGCCGGTTGGCTGACCCGGGTCTGCGCCGGGAAGTAACGGGCGATGGCGGCAAGCATCGCGCTCTGCTGTTCTTCCAGTGCATAGCGAAGTTTGCGCAGGTGACGGTCATAGCCGCCATGTTGCAGATAGTCGGCAATCGCCGCTTGCGCCGGCATCGAGGCACATAACGAAGTCATCAGTTTCAGCCGTTCGATTTTCTGCGCATAACGCCCGGCAGCGACCCAGCCGATGCGATAGCCGGGGGCCAGGCTCTTGGCGAACGAGCCGCAGTGCATCACCAGACCTTCGGTGTCGAAGGCCTTGGCCGGTTTCGGCGCCTGTTGGCCGTAATAGAGCTCGGCGTAGACATCGTCCTCGATCAGCGGCACCTGATGGCGGCGCAGCAGTTCGACCAGTTCCTGTTTTTTTGCCTCGGGCATGGTTGCGCCCATCGGATTCTGGAAACTGGTCATACACCAGCAGGCCTTGATCGGGTGACGTTCCAGCGTCTGTGCGAGCACGCCGAGGTCGATGCCGTCACGCGGGTGCACGGGGATTTCCACGGCTTTGAGTTTCAGCCGTTCCAGTACTTGCAGGCTGGCGTAGAACGCCGGGGCCTCGATGGCCACCAGGTCGCCCGGTTCAGTCACGGCTTGCAGGCACAGGTTCAGCGCTTCGAGGGCGCCGTTGGTGATCAGCAGTTCTTCCATCGGCAGCATCAGGCCGCCGACCATGTAGCGCAGAGCGATTTGCCGGCGCAGTTGCGGATTGCCCGGCGACATGTCGGTGACGACCATGCGCGGGTCCATCTCGCGGGCGGCGCTGGCCAGCGAGCGCGACAGGCGTTGCAACGGGAACAGCGTGGGGCTGGGGAATGCCGAGCCGAATGGCACGGTGCTCGGGTCCTTGATCGAATCGAGGACCGAGAACACCAGTTCGCTGACGTCGACTTCGGTGGAGTCGTTGACGTGGCTGCTGATAACCGGCTCGGAAAACGGGCTCGGCGCGTGAGTGTTGACGAAGTAGCCGGAGCGCGGCCGCGCGCGGATCAGGCCGCGGCGTTCGAGCAGGTAGTAGGCCTGGAACACCGTGGACGGGCTGACCCCGTAGGTCTGGCTGGCGTAACGCACCGACGGCACGCGCTGGCCGGGGCCGAGGACGCCGGAGCGGATCAGTTCAGCGATGTCGTCGGCGAATTTTTCGTAGCGTTTCATCGAGGAGCCTTGGTGCTGGTTGATGATGAGGTGTGTCAGGAGTACTGCCCCTCACCCTAGCCCTCTCCCAGAGGGAGAGGGGACTGATTGGGGGATGCTTGCTAAATACACCGACCTGAAAGTGCTTTGCTGAATCCACAATCGACTCGGCCTGAAAGTGTTTTGCTGAATCCACAATCGACTCGGCCTGAAAATACTTTGCTGAATCCGTAATCGACTCGGTCTGTCAGGTCGATGGATAGCGACAGACACCTCGGTCGGCTCCCTCTACCCCTGGGAGAGGGCTGGGGTGAGGGAGCGGATTCTAAGGGATCAGCGATTCATCGGCGCCACAAACCTGCTCTTCGCCACGCTGTAAACCTCAGGCTCATCGCTGTCGGCAATTTTGAAACTCAAGGTTTGCGAGCTGCTGGCCGGGCGCTCCGTGGTCATCGCCACCGACACCGGCACATCGACAATTTCCCCCGGCGCCAGGCTCAGCTCGGTCTTGCCTTGCAACTGGAAGCCATCGCCATCCACCAGCGTCAGGTTGTAGTCCTGGCGTTGCTGGGTCTTGTTGATGACTTTGAGGCTATAGATGTTTTCGATCTGGCCTTGACCGTTCTCGCGGAACAGCCCGCGATCCTTGGTCACGTCCAGCGAGACCATTGGCCGCTCGACCAGCGCCAATGCCAACGCGCCGATCATCGCTACCAGCACCACGGTGTAGCCAATCAGACGCGGACGCAGCAGATGGGTTTTACCCCCCTGCAATTCGCGCTCGGAACTGTAGCGGATCAAGCCGCGCGGGTAGTTCATTTTGTCCATGATCGAGTCGCAAGCGTCAATGCACGCGGCGCAGCCGATGCACTCCATCTGCAAGCCGTCGCGAATGTCGATGCCGGTCGGGCAGACCTGCACGCACAACTGGCAGTCGATGCAATCACCCAGACCTGCTTCTACCGGTTTCACGTCGCGTTTGCGCGGGCCACGGTTTTCGCCACGGGCCACGTCGTAGGAAATCGTCAGGGTGTCCTTGTCGAACATCACGCTCTGGAACCGCGCATACGGGCACATGTGCATGCACACCGCTTCACGCAACCAGCCAGCGTTGATGTACGTGGCGGCGGCGAAGAACAGCACCCAGAACAGGCTGACCCCGCCGATCTGCAAAGTCAGCAGCTCTTCAGCCAGTGGCCGGATCGGGGTGAAGTAACCGACGAAGGTCAGGCCAGTCATCACGCTGATCGCCAGCCACAGCGTGTGCTTGGCCGCACGCCGGGCCAGTTTGTTCAGGCTCCACGGTGCGGCTTGCAGCTTGATCCGCTGGTTGCGTTCGCCTTCGGTGATTTTCTCGCACCACATGAAAATCCACGTCCACGAGCTCTGCGGACAGGTGTAACCGCACCAGACCCGACCGGCGAACACGGTGATGGCGAACAGGCCGAACGCGGCGATGATCAGCAGCGCCGACAGCAGGATGAAATCCTGCGGCCAGAACGTCGCGCCGAAGATGTGGAATTTGCTTTCAGAAAGATCCCAGAGCACTGCCTGACGTCCGCCCCAGTTCAGCCACACAGTGCCGAAAAACAGCACGAACAGAAATCCCGCGCCGCTCATGCGCAGGGTGCGGAACAGACCGGTGAAGCTGCGGGTGTGGATCTGGTTGTCACTGGACTTGGCCGTCGCCTTCATTGGGCGTGCGGGCACACTTTTAATGGTTGGCGTTGCTTCTACGGTTCGGACGGGGATTTGTTCGCTCATGGTTATTCGCTCATCAGCCTCCATCAGGCCAGAGCACTATGAGCGTCGATCTGTTTGCATAACAGACTCAGGTATTTCAATAAAAAGCGGATCAGATGGGATTTCGCGCAACGCCTGCGACAACTTGAAGCAGCCCGCAGGCAAAGGCGCAAACGCCTATCGCAGGCGTTTGCGCGGGCTATTGATCAAGGTCAGTCAAATCACCGAATCACTCTCGTCGGCCTTCAAGTGCTTGCGACCGTCTTTGGCGCCTGCGACGGTCAAGGCGTCAGCTTCTTTTTCGCTGATGTAAACGCGCCGGCCTTCTATTTCCACGAACGACATGGATTTTTCGCTATCCGTCATGACTTCCAGGGTGTCGCAAATGCGAATTTCCTCGCCATGTTCAACGGTGAAAAAACACACTTTTTGTTCGGGGTTGGATTCATCGACTCGAAGAGGCATGGGAGCAGTCCTTTTTTCAGGGAGGTCTGCAAGGTTAGGGCGCACGCTGCGCCGATCGTTCTGCGCAACTGATTAATGGTCGCCGCTGTCCATCCTTTATAGACCCTTGGAAAGGACTGCCGGATGAACGCGTGGTGGCATGAAGTGTGGGAAACCCTGCAAGCGGAATTCGCTGACGTCGGCGATGCCTCGCAACTGACGCGGATTACCGTGCGCCTGCTGATGGCGGCGATTCTGGGTGGCATTCTCGGGTTCGAGCGCGAACACAAAGGCAAGGCCGCCGGGGTGCGCACACACATGCTGGTGGCGCTCGGCGCGGCGTTGTTTGTGCTGGTGCCGCAGACTTCGGGGGCAGAGTCGGATGCGATGAGCCGGGTGGTGCAAGGGGTGATTGCCGGGATCGGCTTTCTCGGTGCCGGGACCATCCTGAAAAACAAGGAAGGCGATGAAGGTCATGTCAAAGGCCTGACCACGGCTGCCGGGCTGTGGATGACGGCGGCCATTGGCGTCGCGGCCGGGCTGGGCAGGGAAGCGACGGCGCTGCTCAGTACCTTTCTGGCGCTGGGGATTTTCAGCGTGATGCCGCGCGTCGTGAAGCTGTTCGAAAAGGACGAGGAAAAGACTGATGACCACTGACTGATCGTTGCCACGTTGATCGTTCCCACGCTCCGCGTGGGAATGCCTCAATGGACGCTCCGCGTCCGCTTTGGGACGCGGAGCGTCCCGGGCTGCATTCCCACGCGGAGCGTGGGAATGATCAGTCAGACGATGACGGGTGGCATCGTGCTCGGCGGTTCTTCCTTAGGCGGTGGCGTGGTGCCCGGCGGTTCCTGCTCGGGAATCGGCTGCGGCTCGGTCTCGGGCAAGGTGGGTTTGTCGATGTTCGGATCGGGCGTTTCCGCCGGGATCGGGATATTCATCTGATGACCTCCGTGTGGCACATGGCGTGAGAAGTGCTTAAGTGGATTGACCACCTCATGGCGAATTCGATCCGCTTTTCTGACACGGTAATTTCATCTGAACTTTTCCCGGCGCCGGTCGCTCGGAACCTAAGTGAGTTCATTCCGGGCAGGCGCTCGATTGCGAACGCTGAACCGGCACAAGAGCGTCCTTGGGGCGTTAAGGAGAGATGCTCAATGACTGCTGAAAAACCCTCAGAATTAAACTACAACCCGCATATGCCACTGTCGCAGGCTTTGCTGTTGCCACGCATTGCCATCGAAAACACCATGCCGACCCTCGATGGCGGGCAGTTCGCGGTGAAGTCGATCGCCGGTCGTGAAGTAGTGGTTACCAGCAAGGTGTTCGCCGACGGCCACGACAAACTCGCGGTGCGCATCCGCTGGCGCGAGGAAGGCGAAGAGCAATGGCAAAGCGAAGTCATGGCCGATCAGGGCAATAATGGCTGGCAAGGCCAGTTCCGCCCTGAACAGCAGGGCCGCTACCTCTATTGCATCGAAGCGTGGATCGATCACTTCGCCAGTTTTCAGTACGAACTGGAGAAGAAACACAATGCCGCCGTCCCCGTTTCGCTGGAGTTGCAGGAAGGCCGGACCATGGTTCAGCAGGCCGCCGAACGCAGCGAGGGCCAGCTCAGCGAACAACTGGCGGCGTTGCACCACGAATTGTCCGGGTTGCTCGAAACCGAGCAGGTCGCGCTGTTTCTGCACTCGCGCAGTGCGCAATTGATGGCTGAGGCCGATCACCGCGCCTACTTGAGCGTCAGCGCCGAATTCCCCATGGACGTTGAGCGAGAACTGGCCGAGTTTGCCAGTTGGTATGAACTGTTTCCCCGCTCGATCACCGATGATCCCCGCCGTCATGGCACTTTCAATGACGTGCACGCGCGTCTGCCGATGATTCAAGACATGGGCTTCGACGTGTTGTACTTCACGCCGATCCACCCGATCGGCCGCGCGCACCGCAAGGGCCGCAATAATTCCTTGACCGCCGGCCCGGATGATCCAGGCAGCCCTTATGCCATCGGCAGCGAGGAGGGCGGTCACGAGGCGATCCACTCGCAACTCGGCACCCGCGAAGACTTCCGCCGACTGGTTGCCGCTGCTGCCGATCATGGTCTGGAAATCGCCCTCGATTTCGCCATCCAGTGTTCCCAGGATCACCCGTGGCTCAAGCAGCATCCGGGCTGGTTCAACTGGCGCCCGGACGGCACGATCAAATACGCAGAGAACCCGCCAAAAAAATACCAGGACATCGTCAACGTCGACTTCTACGCGCCGGACGCGATTCCGAGTCTGTGGGTCGAACTGCGCGACATCGTCATTGGCTGGGTCGAGGAGGGCGTGAAGATCTTTCGCGTCGACAATCCGCACACCAAACCGCTGCCGTTCTGGCAATGGCTGATTGCTGACGTTCGCGCGCTTTACCCCGAAGTGATCTTCCTCGCTGAAGCCTTCACTACGCCGGCGATGATGGCGCGCCTCGGTAAGGTTGGTTACACCCAGAGTTACACCTATTTCACCTGGCGTAACAGCAAGGCTGAGCTGGCGACGTATTTCACCGAACTGAACGAATCGCCTTGGCGCGAATGCTACCGGCCGAATTTCTTCGTCAATACGCCGGACATCAACCCGGCATTCCTGCACGAATCCGGGCGCCCGGGGTTTCTGATTCGTGCGGCGCTGGCAACCATGGGTTCGGGCTTGTGGGGCATGTATTCCGGTTTTGAACTGTGCGAGTCGGCGCCGGTGCCGGGCAAGGAGGAATACCTCGACTCGGAGAAATACGAGATCCGCGTTCGCGACTTCACCGCGCCGGGCAACATCATTGCCGAGATCGCCCAGCTCAACCGCATCCGCCGGCAGAACCCGGCGCTGCACACGCATCTGGGCTTGAAGGTCTACAACGCCTGGAACGACAACATTCTGTATTTCGGCAAGCGCAGTTTTGACGGCAGCAATTTCATTCTGGTCGCGGTCAGCCTCGATCCGCATAACGTGCAGGAGGCGAACTTCGAACTGCCATTGTGGGAAATGGGCCTGCCCGATGACGCGACGACCCACGGCGAAGACTTGATGAACGGCCATCGCTGGGACTGGCACGGCAAATACCAGTTCATGCGAATTGACCCGGCGTATCAGCCGTTCGGCATTTGGCGAATCACTGCCTGAACACAGAACCATTGTAAGAGTGAGCCTGCTCGCGATAGCAATCTTGCAGGCGACAACTCTACTGAATATGAAACCGCTATCGCGAGCAGGCTCACTCCTACAGGTTGCTCAGCGTTTTCGAGCCAGATGATCGGCTCACGGTTTATCCAGAATTCAACAGGAGTTTCACATGGCGAAGAAACCCAAGGCAGCCACCTTTATCAAAGACCCGCTCTGGTACAAGGACGCGGTGATCTATCAAGTCCACGTCAAATCGTTTTTCGACTCCAACAATGACGGGATCGGCGACTTTCCCGGCCTGATCGCCAAACTCGACTACATCGCCGACCTCGGCGTCAACACCATCTGGCTCCTGCCGTTCTACCCCTCGCCACGTCGCGACGACGGTTACGACATCGCCGAATACCGAGGCGTACACAGCGATTACGGGACCATGGCCGATGCCAAGCGCTTTATCGCCGAGGCGCACAAGCGCGGTTTGCGAGTGATCACTGAACTGGTCATCAACCACACCTCCGACCAGCACCCGTGGTTCCAGCGTGCGCGCAAGGCCAAACCCGGCTCGGCGGCGCGGGACTTTTACGTGTGGTCGGATGACGATCAGAAATACGACGGCACGCGGATCATTTTTCTCGACACGGAGAAATCCAACTGGACCTGGGACCCGGTCGCGGGCCAGTACTTCTGGCACCGTTTCTATTCGCACCAACCCGATCTGAATTTCGACAACCCGCAAGTGATGAAAGCCGTGCTCTCGGTGATGCGTTACTGGCTGGACATGGGCATCGACGGCCTGCGTCTCGACGCCATCCCTTACCTGATCGAGCGCGACGGCACCAATAACGAAAATCTCCCCGAGACCCATGACGTCCTCAAGCAGATCCGTGCGGAAATCGACGCCAACTATCCCGACCGCATGCTGCTCGCTGAGGCCAACCAGTGGCCGGAAGACACTCAGCTGTACTTCGGTGACACCGATGCCGAAGGTCTAAACGGCGACGAATGCCACATGGCGTTTCACTTCCCGTTGATGCCGCGCATGTACATGGCGTTGGCCCAGGAAGATCGCTTCCCGATCACCGACATTTTGCGCCAGACCCCGGAAATCCCCGCCAACTGCCAATGGGCGATTTTCCTGCGTAACCACGATGAGCTGACGCTGGAGATGGTCACCGACAAAGAACGTGACTATCTATGGAATTACTACGCCGCTGACCGCCGTGCGCGGATCAATCTCGGCATTCGCCGTCGCTTGGCACCGTTGATGGAGCGCGATCGCCGCCGCATCGAATTGCTCAACAGTCTGCTGCTGTCGATGCCCGGCACGCCGACGTTGTATTACGGTGATGAAATCGGCATGGGTGACAACATCTACCTCGGCGACCGCGACGGTGTGCGTACGCCGATGCAATGGTCGATCGACCGCAACGGCGGCTTCTCCCGCGCCGATCCTGCGAGCCTGGTACTGCCGCCGATCATGGATCCGCAGTACGGTTATCTGTCGGTCAACGTCGAAACCCAGTCCGGCGATCCGCATTCATTGCTCAACTGGACCCGACGCTTGCTCGCTGTGCGCAAACAGTCGAAAGCCTTTGGCCGTGGCACCTTGAAGATGCTCTCACCGAACAACCGTCGCGTGCTGGCCTACACCCGCGAATTCACCGATGTCGATGGCAAACACGAAATCATCTTGTGCGTGGCCAACGTCTCGCGCAGTGCGCAAGCGGTGGAACTGGACCTGTCGGCCTACGTCGGCATGGTGCCGGTGGAGATGCTCGGCGGTAATGCCTTCCCGCCGATCGGTCAGTTGAATTTCCTCCTGACCCTGGCGCCGTACGGTTTCTACTGGTTTGCACTGGCCGCGGAAAACCAGATGCCGAGCTGGCACGTCGAACCGGCGCAGAGCCTGCCGGACTTCACCACGCTGGTGTTGAAGAAACGCATGGAAGAATTGCTCGAAGCGCCGTCGCGCACGACGCTGGAGCAGAGCATCCTGCCGAGCTGGCTGCAGAACCGGCGCTGGTTCGCTGGCAAAGATGCTGGCATCGACAAGGTGCATCTGGCCTATGGCGTGCGTTTCGGCGACGCGCAGCATCCGGTGCTGCTCAGCGAAATCGAAGTCACCAGCGCTGGGCAGACCAGTCGTTATCAATTGCCGTTTGGCTTCATTGCCGAAGATCAGGTCGGCCCGGCGTTGCCGCAGCAATTGGCGTTGTCGCGTGTACGAAGAGTGCGACAAGTCGGTTTGATCACCGATGCGTTCAGCCTTGAAGCGTTTATTCGCGCGGTGCTGCACGGCATGCAGAACAACACGGTGCTGGAATCAACCGAGGGCGAAATCCGTTTTGCGCCGACCGCGCAACTGGAAAAACTCGGCCTCGGCGGCGAGGCGGAAGTGCGTTATCTCTCCGCTGAGCAATCGAACAGTTCGGTGGTGATCGGCAACAGTCTGGTGCTCAAGCTGATACGTAAAGTCGCTTCTGGCGTACACCCGGAACTGGAGATGAGCGCTTACCTGACCGAGGCCGGATTTGCCAATATTTCACCGCTGCTCGGCTCGGTTATCCGCCGCGATGGCAAGGGCGAAGACAATTTGTTGATGATCGCCCAAGGCTATCTGAGCAATCAGGGCGACGCCTGGGAATGGACGCAGAACAACCTCGAACGGGCGCTGCGCGATGAACTCGCCGATGCCATGTCCGAACAGGAGCAGCATTACAACGCGTTGGGTGAACTGAGGGACTTTGCCGGCATGCTCGGCCAGCGCTTGGGTGAGATGCACAAGGTGCTCGCCGCGCCAACCGACAATGCCGACTTCGCCCCGCAAGTGGCGACCACCAAGGACATGCAGGCCACGGGCAAGGATGTCGTGGCGCAGGTCGAACATGCCTTGAAGCTGCTCAAGCAACATCAGGGCGAGCTCAATGCAGCGGATCAGAAGCTGGTCAAACGCCTGATCGACGAGAAGAAAACCATTCTTGCGCATGTGCAGGATCTGGCGAAAAAAGCCACGGGTGGCTTGCGTATCCGCGTCCACGGCGACCTGCATCTGGGCCAGGTGCTGGTGATCAAGGGCGATGCCTATCTGATCGACTTCGAGGGCGAACCGGCGCGGCCATTGAGCGAGCGCCGTGGCAAACACAGCCCGTACAAGGATGTCAGCGGCGTGTTGCGCTCCTTCGATTACGCGGCAGCGATGACCATCAACGTGCACAACGTTGACCACAGCGCTGAGTCTGAAACTGCGCGGCGTCTGGTGGCCGAGCGCTATCTGCGTGAGGCCCGTGAGGCATTTGTTCAGGCATATCGCCGCGCGGCAGCTAGTCTTGAGCATGCCTGGCAAGATCCTGAAGGTGCCGACGCTGCGCTTGCGTTGTTCGGCCTGGAGAAGGCGGCCTATGAAGTGGCCTATGAAGCCGAAAATCGCCCCACGTGGCTGCCCGTGCCGTTGCACGGTTTGTATGGGTTATTGACGGGGCTTAAACCCTTTTCCGATCTTGGTGGAGAGTAGTCATGAGTTTCTCAAACAAGGAACAGGGTCAGGTCAAAGAAGCGCTGCTGCCCTCGGCGAAAGATATCGACGCCTTGGTCCGCGCTGAACATCACGACCCTTTTTCCATTCTTGGCCCGCACGGCGATGGCGCTGGCGGGCAGTTTATTCGCGCGTATCTGCCCGGCGCACTGAGCGTCGTGGTGCTGGACAAGGACAGCGGCGAAGAACGCGGTCCGTTGGAGCAAACCGAAACGCCGGGGCTGTTTGTCGGTCATTTCGATCAGGCGCGGCCTTACCAGCTGCGCACGCGCTGGGCCGGCGGCGAGCAAGTCGCCGAGGACCCGTATAGCTTTGGCCAGTTGCTCGGTGAAATGGATTTGTATCTGTTCGCCGAGGGCAATCACCGTGACCTCAGCGCCTGCCTTGGCGCGCAGCTAAGAACCGTGGATGGTGTCGACGGCGTGCGTTTCGCGGTGTGGGCGCCGAATGCCCGGCGCGTGTCAGTGGTGGGGGATTTCAACGTCTGGGACGGCCGCCGGCATCCCATGCGCCTGCGTCATCCGTCCGGGGTCTGGGAGTTGTTCATCCCGCGCCTGCAAGCGGGGGAGTTGTACAAATACGAGATTCTCGGCGCCCACGGCATTCTGCCGCTCAAGGCCGACCCGATGGCGCTGGCCACCAGCCTGCCGCCGGATACCGCGTCAAAAGTCGCGGAACCCCTGCAGATCGACTGGCAGGATCAGGACTGGATGAGCAGCCGCCGCGACCGTCACAAGCATTCGGCGCCGCTGTCGATCTATGAGCTGCACGCCGGTTCGTGGCAATGCGAGCTGGATGATCTCGGTGAGGTGGCGCGTCAGTACACCTGGCCGGAACTTGCCGAACGGCTGATTCCTTACGTCAAGGAACTCGGTTTCACCCACATCGAATTGATGCCGATCATGGAACACCCGTTCGGCGGTTCCTGGGGTTATCAGCTGCTGTCGCAATTCGCCCCGAGTGCGCGGTACGGTTCGCCGGCGCAGTTCGCCGAATTCGTCGACGCCTGCCACCGCGCGGAGATCGGTGTGATCCTCGATTGGGTACCGGCGCATTTCCCCACCGATACCCACGGTCTGGCGCAATTCGACGGCACCGCGCTGTACGAGTACGGCAATCCGCTGGAAGGTTTCCATCAGGATTGGGACACGCTGATCTACAACCTGGGGCGCACCGAAGTGCACGGCTACATGCTCGCCTCCGGGCTGCATTGGCTGAAGCATTTCCATGTCGATGGTTTGCGCGTCGATGCGGTGGCGTCGATGCTCTATCGCGACTATTCGCGCAAGGCTGGCGAGTGGGTGCCGAACCGTCATGGCGGGCGCGAGAATCTCGAAGCCATCGATTTCCTCCGGCATTTGAACGATGTGGTTGAGCTGGAAGCACCGGGTGCGCTGGTGATCGCCGAAGAATCCACGGCGTGGCCCGGTGTCAGTCAAAGTACGCAGCAGGGCGGCTTGGGTTTTGCCTACAAATGGAACATGGGCTGGATGCACGATTCACTGCATTACATTCAGCAGGACCCGGTGTACCGCGCCCACCATCACAACGAGTTGAGTTTTGGCCTGGTCTACGCTTGGTCCGAGCGTTTTATCCTGCCGATCTCCCACGATGAAGTGGTACATGGCAAGCATTCGCTGATCGACAAGATGCCCGGCGACCGCTGGCAGAAATTCGCCAACCTGCGTGCTTACCTGAGTTTCATGTGGACCCATCCGGGCAAGAAACTGTTGTTCATGGGCTGCGAGTTTGGCCAGTGGCGCGAATGGAATCACGATCAACAGCTCGATTGGTATCTGCTGCAGTACTCCGAGCACAAAGGCGTGCAGAAACTGGTTGGCGATCTCAATCGGCTGTATCGCGAGGAGCCGGCGTTGCACGATCAGGACGACGCGCCGCAGGGGTTTCAGTGGTTGATTGGTGACGATGCGATCAACAGCGTTTATGCCTGGCTGCGCTGGAGCAAGGAGGGCGCACCGGTGCTGGTGGTGGCCAACTTCACCCCGGTGCCGCGTCAGGCGTATCGCGTCGGTGTGCCATTTGCCGGGCGCTGGACTGAGTTGCTCAATAGCGATGCCGACACCTATGCCGGTTCCAATTATGGCAATGGCGGCGGGGCATTTACCGAGGAAGTGGCGAGCCACGGCCAGTCGTTGTCGCTGGAACTGAACCTGCCGCCGTTGGCAGTGTTGATCCTCAAACCGGAGGGTTGATCCAGTAGCGAGTTGCTGCCATCGCGAGCAGGCTCACTCCTACACTAGGAATGCGTTCCCCTTGTAGGAGTGAGCCTGCTCGCGATGGCGTCAGCACAAACACTCTCGCCGCCAAGCCAAACGCTACCAACGCATCCGCACCCCAAGACTGCCAATGATCCCGTTCAAATCATTGTCATCGACATCACTGCTGTAATCGGCACTGACATACAGACTCACTGCCGGCGTCACCCGCGCCACCAGGCCCAAGCCCAATTCAACGGTAGATGACTTGCGGCTGCTGCTGATCTTGTCGACCTGATCCAGTGTCACGGTATTGCCGGTGTACACCGTGTGCCAGAGGTTGGTGCGCACATAGGGCTCGACCGGCAGGCCGTTCAAATCGTAACTGCCTTTCAAGCGTGCGCCGACACGACCGCTCCATGCCGTCAGATCGGCGGAAGAGGCATTGCCCGAGCCGGCGTAGGGCGTGTCGAGGGTGATGCGTTGATTGATCAGTTGCGCCTGCGGTTCGACCACCCAGTTTTCACTCAGGCCGATCGGATAACCGCCTTCGACCGAAAAAGTCATGGCGCTGCCTTCGGTGGCTTGCCGCGCGCCTTGGCCGTTGCGGCTAAAGCCACTGACCCGGCCACCGCTGGCGGATAAATCGACGTGCCAACCCTGCGCGCCGATCAGGCTGTAATAGGCGCCGAGGCTTTGGCCTTGCAGATTAAGCGTGTCACTGTTCGGGTCTGCCAAGGCGCGGCTGGTGATTGGCCCGTTGCCATTGGCTTGAATCTGGTTGAGACCGCCAATCAGGCCGATGGTCTGGGTATGGTTGCCACTTCGCAGCGTCAGCACAGCCGGGCCTTTGAAGTCGCCGCTGCCAGGCATCGCGTAACCCGACGACAACACATCGGTTTGTGCCTGACGGGCACTTCTGCCATACAGCTCATCCCAGGCCGACGGTGCGAGGTCTTCGGTGATCAGGCGCGTGCCCTGCAGGTCTGGACGTGGACTGAGGCGTTGCGGGCCTGGGGTAATGACCGTGGCGGGCAAAGTCATGACGGGAACGTCCGCGCGATACCACGGGGTCGTTTCATCCGACACAGGGCTGGCCTGCGCCTCCATGGATGAGCACAGCAGGATCGAACTCGACACTGTGCAGAAAGTGATTTTGATCTCGTGTGGGGTGATGGTGGGCGTTTTCATGGAGGTCTACCTTGCAGGCGCATGCGGTATCTCGAGTTTGGCGTCTCTCCTACCCCGAACGAGGGGCGACCGAATGGAGCGGGGCGAACCCTGACCGCTCGATTTTGCGAGTGTCCGAAGGCTCGTCCCGGGTAGTGATTCCGGGGGTAGTAAGGTAGAGATAAGAAGACTGGAAGGCGCCCGTCAAGAAATTGAACGATGAGCGGTAGTGGTAAAGCAGCGTTTGCAAGCGTTTGTTTTTCTGCACATAACTAAGTTGTTGTTTGCATGGTAAAACGCAGTGAAAGCCCCAGGGTAGAGAGGTTTAATTGCCGACGGAAGGTCTACCAGCTAATCCGCACACCCAGATTGCCTACCACGCCGCGCAGGTCATTGCTGTCAATATTGCTGGTGTAATCGGTACTGGCGTACACACTGACGGCGCGATCGAGGGTCAACACGACGCCCAGGCCAATGTCCGCTGTCGAGGATTTCTGTTCGGTGGTAATGACATCGCTGGTGCCGAATGTCACCGAGTCAGTTCCGGAAAACGTATGCCATAGATTGGCGCGCAGGTACGGTTCCACCGGCAAACCGCTGACTTGATAACGACCCTTGAGGCGCGCACCGAGACGGCCGGTCCAGGCACCGTCGGAATCGAACGAGACGCGTGAAATACCATCGTCCTGGCTGTCGAGGGAGATTTTCTGGTGGATGACCTGTGCCTGTGGCTCGATTACCCACGTATCACTGATCGGTAATGGAAAACCAGCTTCGGCCGACAAGGTCAGCGCGTGCCCACGATTGTCCAGTTTTACCCCGCGATCGGAATGGTTGTCGCCGTCGAAACGCGTGCCCATCACCACGGTGTCGACGTACCAGCCGTAGGGATCCGTGAGCGTCCAGTACAGGCCATAGCTGTCGCCTTCGAGTTTGATCTTGCCAGCGCTGTTGTGCTGGAAGCCCTCGTTGAAACCATCGACATCACCCTGCAAACGGCTGTGGCCGACAAAGAACCCCACGCGCTGGTGCTGGCCGCCGGAAGTCTGCGAGCTGAACAGATCGTTGCCGACCTGAAAGCCATTGAGTGAGCCGTCCAGACGCGGAGTCACCGTACCGGCCCAGGTCTGCTCGAGGTTCTTGCCGTAGACCCGGCCCCAACCGGCGCCAAATGCGCCGGTTTCGCTGAGCAGGCGCTGCTCGCCCTGACGATCATGAAACGTTCCCAGTGCATTCAGCGTCAGTTGCGCGGCAGCGGGCGGTAATACCGACCAGGTCGGTACTTCCGGGCGATACAGGGGAATTGGCGCGGCACCGGCCACGGCGGCAGGTAACACCGGCAGCGAGGCGATGGACAGCGCTTCGCCGGGCGCGCCGTCGAGCGGGGTGATGGCCGCCGCAATGGGCGTGGCCACGACTGGAACCAGGAGCGGCGGTAATGCCGGATCGGGATTGGGCACGCTCATCAATTGCGGTGCGACAACGGCTGAGCGCAGATACCAGTTATTCTCGGTGCCGGCGGTGACGCCCCCCTTGAACAGGTAGTAATCGTAAGCGCCGGCAGACACCGGGCCGCTGAGAGTAAACGCCGTATTGCTGCTGACAGCGCTGCCTTGTGCCTGCACCAGTTCAATGCCATTGACCTGAGTCAGTGCGCCCAGACCGCCGACGTTGCTGACACTGATGACCGTCGACCCGCCAAGGCTGCCGTTGTTGACGATCAGTCTGTCGCTTGCCGAATCATCACCAGCAACGGTGCTTTGCAGCAGTAACTGACCACGATTACCGACGTAGTTGCCTTGCACGGTCAGTGTGTCGTTGGTGCGGCTGTTGCCTTGTGTCAGGTCGATGATCCCGGCGTTGTTGAGCGTCACGTTTTGTCCCGCCAGCGCTGGCGCAACGCTGCCCTGAGTGGAAAACAGTGTGCTGCTGGCGTCGATGTTCAACGCGCCCGTGCCGGTTCCCGCGTCACCCAGCACCAGGCTGGACGAACCCAGATCAAGCTGCGAGGCATTGCTCAGGTTGACCGTTTCCCAATTGATAAGGCGCACAGGCAGGGCGGTGCGCGTGTTGTCCAGTGTCAACGTATCGGTACCGACGCCGCCATCAATGCTGGGCGTCAGCGCAAGAATGCTGTCGTCCAGATTACGCAGGGTGGCCGTGTCATTGCCGATGTCCATCAGAATCGCCGAGCGGATAATCCCGCCGCCGTCCCACATGAAAGCGTCATCACCGACGCTGGCGCGAATCTCGCCGACGATTTCCCCACCACTGACGGTGATGCTGTCGTTACCGCCGCTGACACTGATGTTGCCGCCGATGCGGCCGCCGGAAACGATGATCGTATCGGTGCCGAACCCGGTCACCAGATTGCCGAGAATCTGCCCGCCCGACAGGTTGAAAATATTGTTATCGAGTTTCATGTCGACCCGGCCGATCGTGCCGCCGGTCATGCGTGCGACATCACCGTCCTCGAAAGCGCCGACGATGGTGCCGCCGGTCATCAGGAACGTATCGCGGCTATCGCCTTGGGCCAGTGAACCGATAGACCCGCCATTGATGACGAAATCATCGACGCCGTTGCCCTGACTGACCGCGCCGGTGATCACGCCGGAATTGATCTCGACCCGGTCGGCACCTGCGCCGAAAATTACGCCGCCATTGATCTGGCCAGTGCTGTTGGCGGGGAGGGTCAGGCTGTTATTGCCGGCGAGATCCGTCAGTGAACTGCTGGTGCCGCTGTCACAGGTGAAGCTGTCATTGCCAGGCCCCGGCACCAGCGTGCAGGCCGCTGAAACGGGTTGGAGGGTCAATAACAGCAAGGAAGCGGGCAGGAACAAAACGTGCGGTAGTGTCCGCAGAGGCGTGGAGTAGCGCGGCATGGTCATTCCCTACGGCAAATTCGGGGGGAATTCATCCTTGGGTATGCCATGGGTCCGGCATCGTTTACAGCTGATGCCTTACATCAACTCCATGACCTAACAGATTGAATGCGCTACTCCCTGAGCTGATTTAGGTGTAGATGGTTTTCCTCGCGGTTCAAGCGGGGCTGACAGACGGTCTTGTCAGAATCGCGCTTACAAATGCACTTCCACCGCCAGCGGCAAGTGATCGGAGAGATGCGTCCACGGCTTGTTGCCGAGGATCCGGGGATCATGACTGCTGGCATTGCGCAGGTAGATACGGTCCAGTCGCAACAGTGGAAAGCGTGCCGGATAAGTCTTGGCCGGGCGCCCGTGATGCCGCTCGAAGGCTTCGTGCAGATAGTCGCGACGGGCGAGGGCGACGTTGCCCTGAAGTTGCCAGTCGTTGAAGTCACCGGCAATGATCACAGGGGCGTCGTCGGGCAGCGATTCGAGCAGTTGGCAAAGCAGCTGCAGCTGCAATTGCCGATGACTTTCGAGCAGGCTTAAATGCACGCAGATCGCATGCACTTCGGCATGCCCCGGTACATCGAGCACGCAGTGCAACAGGCCGCGCCGTTCGGGTCCGGTGATCGAGACATCGAGGTTGCGGTATTCACGGATCGGGTATTTCGACAACAGCGCATTGCCGTGGTGGCCGTCGGGGTAGACGGCATTGCGTCCGTAGGCGAAATCGCTCCACATGCTGTCGGCGAGAAACTCGTACTGCGAGGTTTGCGGCCATTCGTTGTAGCGGCTGGAATGACGCTCGTGTTCACCGACCACTTCCTGCAAGAACACCAGATCGGCCGAGGTACTGCGCACCGCTTCACGCAGTTCCGGAAGGATGAAGCGCCGATTCAGCGCGGTAAAACCTTTGTGGGTGTTGACCGTCAGCACCCTGAGACGATGGATGACGGGCGCGTCGACTACATGACGCTCGGGATCGCTGGACACGGTGACTCCTCTGGATAGCGGTCGGCTTATTCATGCGACTGATGGGGAGGGGCGGCAGTTCCTTCTGCTTGGGGGCGCCATTCATCTGTAGGAGCTGTCGAGTGAAACGAGGCTGCGATCTTTTGCTTCTGCTTCTGCAGATCAAGATCAAAAGATCACAGCCTTCGGCAGCTCCTCCAAGGTACTTGTCAGACGAAGACGATTTCGTAGGGCAAACGCATCCTCTCAAGAATCACCGGCGGCAACATTGGCGCGATGCCGATGGCCGGCTCACCCTTCAGCTGGCTGGCATAAGCATGGGTGGCGTGGCTCTTGCGGGCGACGGTCCAGGTGTCGAGGCGCAGCTTGCGCGCGCGCTGCCAGGGGATCAGCGCGTGATCGCGTTCCGGCCAGTGCCAGGCCCAGACCGGCACGTCGTGATAGCTGGCGCCAGCCAGCTCGGCAGCCTTGGCACTGGCGCGGCCGACGACTTCATGGTCGTCATTGCTGTCCTCGCGCCAGGTACTGAACACCACGTCGCCGGGGCGCAGGTAGCGGCCGATGAAGTCGGTCAGCTGGCGTTCCTGATCCAGCAGCGCGTTATCGGTGAAACCACCGCGTACCCACTTCAAACTGTGCATGGGCAAGCCCAGGCGCCGCAGGGCTTCGACACTTTCCTGCGGACGGAACACGCTCAGGCGTTTCTCCGACCATTGACGTGAACCGGGGTGGCTGGCGCTGCCGTCGGTGATCGACAGCAGTTGCAACGGATGGCCGAGGCTGGCGAGCAATTGCAGAAGGCCGCCGCAAGTCACCACTTCATCACCGGGATGCGGGGCGATCACCACGGCGCGCGCGCCAGGGGGAACCAGGCTTTGGGTGGCGATGACCGGAATATTGTCGAGTTGCGCGGCGCTGTTCCAGATCTGCCCGTTCGGGCTGTTTTCGCTGAGAAATAACGGTTTCATGGGGAATGACGTCCTTGTTGAGTCTGGCCCTCAGTCGTGCTTGCAACCTCGATGGTTGTCGCGAACGACCCGTGAAGGCGGGGTAAATGCCATGCGACGCTCCGAACCCTGGATTGCCGCGCAGCAGAGTATTGCTCATGAAGTACAGTTCGTCGCGTTACAGATCAATCTGATCCGGATTTATTTGTCAAAGCTGTGCCAGATTTCGCAGGTAGTCGCCAAATCCGCCACGGGCGCGGCTGTCGAGGCGGGCGCTGGTATGCACTCGCGGGCGATGGCTCCAGGCGATGTCGGCACCGGACAATTGCAGTTGCCGGACCAACTGCACATCTTCATCGCACACCAGCGGCGGGAAGCCTCCGGCCCAGCGATAGGCGTCGGCGCTGATGCCGAGGTTGGCACCGTGGATGTGCCGATGGTCATCGCGGGCCTGATACTGGCTGTGATAGCGAATTTGCGCGGCTTCGGCGAACGACTCAGGCCAGTGTTCGACCGTCACGGTGCCACACACCGCGTCTGCCCCCAGGCCCAGTTGCGCCACCAGCCAATCGTCGGCCACGCGACTGTCGGCATCCGAGCAGGAGATCCAGCGGGCACCGCGCTCCAGCAGAACCTGCGCCCCGGCGGCACGCGCCTGACCGACATTGCGCGCCTCAATGTGCAGGCTCTGCACCGGGTAACGGCTGACAATCTGCGCCGAGCGATCGGTGCAACTGTCGAGCACCACCAACACCTCGACCCGCTCACCAGCCAGCAGTCCGTGCCTGCTGGCGCGCATCGCTGCGCTCAGGCAATCGTCGAGCAGCGCCTCTTCGTTGTGCGCCGGGATCAGGATGCCGATCATCGCAAACCCTCCAGTGCCGCCACTGAACGTGGCTCGCGGCTCCACACCTCAAGAATGAAATCGGCTTCCTGATGCAGCGCCAGTCGCGGCAGATGCAATTGTTCGTGGATCAGGTCGTGTACCTGTCGCGCATTCAGCGGGCAGTCATCGATCGGCGGCCGCCAGTGGCAGGCGAGCAATTGACCGTCAGCGGTCAGGCTGTGACTGATCCGACGGATCACTTCTGTCAGATCCTTGCTGTCGAGGTAGTAGCCGATTTCGCTAAATACGATCAGGTCGAATTTTTCTTCCGGCCAGTCGTCCGGCAAGCGGTTTTGCCGGACTTCGGCGTGATCGAACAGGCTTAGTCGGGTACGCGCCAGACTGACGGCCGCACTCGCCGTGTCGCAACACAGCAGACGGTCGCAACGGCCTGCCAACTCGGCGCTCAATTCACCATTGGCGCAGCCCGGTTCGAAAATCGCCCGATAGTGCGCACGCGGCAGGGCGGCGAGAGTGATTGCGCGTTTGCGCTGCTCGTACCAGCGCTGGCGAAACGCCCACGGATCATCGTTGCCGGCAAACAGCCCTTCGAAATAGCGGTCTTCGACGCTCACAAGAACACCACTTCGAACGGTTGCAGCAGCCGGTCCAACACGTAAGGCGCAAGCACCGGCGCCAGTCCGGATTCGGCGTCGCCCTCCAATTGGCTGGTGAAAGCGTGCACGGCGTGACGCTTGCGCGCGATTTGCTCGGGAGACAGGAGAATCTTGCGCGCCCGCTGCCATGGCACCAAAGCGTCTTCCGGCGTTGCCCAGTGCCAGGTCCATACCGGCAGTTCGTGGCAGGTCGCACCGACAAGCCGCGCCGCTTCGGTACTGGCGCGGCCGACGGCTTCATGGTCGCAATGGCCATCTTCGCTCCAGGTGGTGAAGAGCACATCGTTGGCGCGCAGATGCCGCTGGATGAAGGCGCGCAAGGCGGGTTCTTCAGCGGCCACCTGTGTGTCAGTGAAACCCGCGCGCAGCCACTTCAAACGATGCATCGGCAGGCCGAGACGGCGCAGGGCCTCGGCGGACTCCTGCGCACGCACCACGCTCAGCCGTGCCACCGGCCAGCGCGCGGAGCCGGGATGGCTGGCACTGCCATCGGTGACCGAGATCAGTTGCAGCTCACGCCCGGCAGCGGCAAGCCGTTGCAGAAAACCGCCGCAGCCGAGCACTTCATCGTCTGGATGCGGCGCGACAATCACCGCGCGTGAGCCAGGCGGCACCAGACTAAGGATGTCGATGCTGTCGAGCTCCGCCAGATGTCGTGAGCTTTGCCATTGATGCAGGGATGTTCCCTGGCCGACGATTGGATTGGTTCTCATAGCGTCCATACCTCATCCGATTGCGCGGTGATCAGTTGGCCGAGGGCGGCGAGATCGCGTTCGGCGTGGCTTTGCCGCAGAAACACCGGCAGATCGGCGATCAACCGGGCGAAATGCCGGTCTTTGCAAAAAGGCCCGGCACCCAGGGCTCGGCCCACTTCGCGCATCACCTGTTCGGCCGATTGCTCGACCACCGCGCGGGCCCGCCGCGCGAGCAATTCGGCGTCGTCCTCGGGATGGGCATCGATGTGCAGTGCGCTGAAGCGCAAGACGTCAGCGCCAGCCTGCAAAGCCGTGTCGACCGCGCCGAGATGGGCGAGGGCGTGGGCTTCTTCGCGTCGCGCGCAGTGTTGGCGCAGACTTTCGCCAAGCTGCCGTGCGGCACCGTACCAGCAGGCAGCGATGCCGATCCCGCCCTGCCAGAAACCCGGGCGTTGCAGATAGTCGCCAGGGTTGCCGATCGCCTGTGCTTCGGCGCCTTCGAACACCACTTCGACGCTGCCGGTCGCCGCCATGCCCACCGCTTGCCAACCCTGATCGGTGATGGTCACGCCCGGTTGATCGAGGGCGACGGCGACCAGTTGTTGCTGATCGTCAGCGTCCCACGCGGTCAGCAGGGCATGGCTGAGCACCGCCGCGCCAGAACACCAGGCCTTGCGCCCGTGCAGGGCGACCATGTGCCCGGCCGCCGAAACCTTGACCCGAGCCTGCGGCGGCTCCGCAGCCCACATGCCCCACGTACTGCCGGGCGTCGGCGAACCGCCCAGTTGCTCGATGATCGCCAGTGCGTCGGTGTGCCCCTCGAAGAGTTTGCACAGGCCCAGATCATGCCCGCCGACATCGGCCAAGTGCTGAAAACGTTCCAGGGTGCGACCGCTGCCGGGTAGCGGCAAACGGTCATGCCCGGCCTCGACCATCGCCCGCAGGCAACTGCCGAGGGCGGTGGTATTGGCGTAGTCCGGCGGGCGCCGGGCGAGATAGCTGTGCAAGTCCATATCAATCTTCTTCTTCGTGTTGCAGCTCGAACAGCAGCAGTGAGCGCCCGGTGACGGAATATTCATGACCGAAATCGAAACGTTCCTGACCGCGAATCGACGGCTGATTGGTGTCGATCATGCACGTCCAGAAACCGCCGTCAGGCACTTGCGGCAAGGTGAAATTGACGATGTCGTGGTGCGCGTTGACCACCAGCAGCAGCGTCGCGTCGCCACCTTTGCGGCGAATCCCGGTTTCCTGCGCGCGACCATCGAGCAACATGCCGAGGCAGCGATTGTGTGCGTCATGCCAATGCTCGGTGGTCATCTCGGTGGCGTCCGGCGCCAGCCAGGTGACGTCCTTGACGCCGATGTCTTCGTTGTATTCGCCCACCAGAAAGCGCCCGCGTCGCAGAATCGGATAGGCCAGACGCAACTTGATCAGACGTTTGACGAATTTCAGCAGCGCCTTGCCATCCTCGCTCAGGTCCCAGTTGACCCAACCGATCTCGCTGTCCTGGCAATAGGCGTTGTTGTTGCCGTCCTGGGTGCGGGCGAATTCATCGCCGGCGACGATCATCGGTGTGCCCTGAGAGAGCAGCAGGGTTGCGAAGAAATTGCGCATCTGGCGATGGCGCAGCGCGTTGATCTCGGGATCGTCGGTCGGCCCTTCGACGCCGTGGTTCCACGATAGATTGTTGTTGCTGCCGTCCTGATTGTTCTCGTCGTTGGCTTCGTTGTGCTTGTCGTTGTACGAAACCAGATCGTTGAGGGTGAAACCGTCGTGCGCGGTGATGAAGTTCACCGACGAATACGGCCGGCGTCCACGCTGATTGAACATCTCGCCAGAGGCGGTCATGCGACTGGCGAAGTCTGCAACCTGACCGTCATCACCTTTCCAGAACGCGCGCACGGTGTCGCGGAACTTGTCGTTCCACTCGACCCAGCCCGGCGGGAAGTTGCCGACCTGATAGCCACCGGGGCCACAGTCCCACGGCTCGGCGATCATTTTCACCTGACGCAGCACCGGGTCCTGACGGCAGGCCACGAGGAAGCTGTGACGCTCGTCAAAACCGTCGTGATAGCGGCCGAGAATCGTCGCCAGGTCGAAGCGGAAACCGTCGACGTGCATTTCCGTGGCCCAGTAACGCAGCGAGTCGGTGACCATTTGCAGCACGCACGGGTGGCTCAGATCCAGCGTGTTGCCAGTGCCGGAATCGTTGATATAGAAGCGCTTGTCGTCGGGCATCAAGCGGTAGTAGGAGGCGTTGTCGATGCCGCGCATCGACAGGGTCGGGCCTTGCTCGTTGCCCTCGGCGGTGTGGTTGTAGACCACGTCGAGAATCACTTCGAGGTTGGCTTCGTGCAGGTGCGCGACCATTTCCTTGAACTCGGCGATCTTGCCGCTGGCCAGGTAGCGCGGGTCGGGGGCAAAGAACGCGATGCTGTTGTAGCCCCAGTAATTGGTCATGCCTTTGTGCAGCAGATGCTGGTCGTTGACGAAGGCGTGAATCGGCAGCAACTCGACCGACGAAACGCCGACGCTGCGAATGTGTTTGAGTACATCGTCATTCATCAGACCGGCAAAGGTGCCGCGCACGTTTTCCGGCACCGAGGGGTGACGCATGCTGATGCCGCGCACGTGGGTTTCGTAAATGATGGTTTTGTCCCACGGCACACTGACACGCTGGTCGTTGCCCCAGGTGTGTGCGGGGTCGATGACTTTGCATTTGGGCACGAAAGGCGCGCTGTCGCGTTCATCGAAACTCAGGTCGGCATCGGGATGGCCGATGGTGTAGCCAAACAGTGCCTCGGACCATTTGAGCTGGCCGACCAATTGTTTGGCGTAGGGGTCGATGAGCAACTTGTTGTGGTTGAAGCGGTGGCCGTTGGCCGGGTCGTACGGGCCGTAGACACGGTAGCCGTAGATCAGCCCCGGATGCGCATCGGGCAGGTAGCCGTGGTAGATCTCGTCGGTGTATTCCGGCAGTTCGATGCGTTCGAGTTCGACTTCGCCGGCATCGTCGAAGATGCACAGTTCGACTTTGGTGGCGTTGGCGGAAAACAGCGCGAAGTTGACCCCCAACCCATCCCAGGTCGCACCAAGCGGGAAGGGCAGGCCTTCACGGATTCTCGACGGCTCGGCGTGCGCGGTGGGCTCGGGTTTGTTTGGACGGGTCATGATTGCTCCTGCAAAACGGGTAATTTCTGGGCTTACACATCCCCGTGCAGGAGTGAGCCTGCTCGCGATAGCGGTCTATCAGGCGACATCGATGTTGAATGTCAAATCGCTATCGCGAGCAGGCTCACTCCTACAGGGGATTGGTGGGTTTCTTGAGGACGAACGCGTCCTCGGTGGCGAGCGAGCCCGCCACACGGTCATTCAGTTCAATCGTCGTTAAAGCTTTAGATCGCCGAAGGCTTGCGCGGCGCTCGGGGCTTTTTCTCGGCGGCTTTTTCGCCCGGGGGAATCACTTTGGCGGCGCTGGCGGGCTTGGCTTTCAACGCAGGTTTCGGTTTGGCGGCCGGCGCCTTGGTTTCGGCAGTCTTGCCAGCGGTTTTGCTGCCAGCCGCTTTCGGTGGCTTTTTCGGGGCCAGCGCCTCGGCTTCGGCCAGTTTGCGCGCCATCTCCCAGTGGCGTTCTTCCTGACCGTCGGGCTGACCTTCCGATTCCCAGATCTGATAGGCGAATTCGCGAATGCGTTTATCGTCGGTACTCATCGCAATGCTCCTGAACTGAACTCATGCTTACGTTAAGTGTTGGATAAAGAGATTGACCGGGACATCCCCCAGCGCGTCGCTGATATTCAGCTCCCTGTTTTTTGTGACTGCGCTGCTTGAAAAAAGTCCCTTCAGGTTTGTGTCAGAGGCGGCGAACGGTAAAACCACCCGCGTATCGCCCCAGCGCAGCGCATCGACCTGAGGTACAGCACCGTTTTCCAGCAGCGTGGCGCAACGGATCGGCACGATCACGATGGCCTGCTTCCCCTCGTGCTCGCGGGCAAACGCGAGCACGTTGTGCGCCTGACTGCCGAGCACTTCCAGGGCTTGGTAGCTGCCACGCCGAAACAGCTCGGCATGCTCGACGCGCAGGTTCAGCACCTGGGCGATCAAGGCTTGTTTGATACGCCCGTCACGCCAGTTCGCCAGCAACTCCACAGGTGGCAATGGCTCCTGCAAGGCTCGCTCGCGAGCGGCGTAATCCACTGGCCGGCGATTGTCCGGATCGACCAGGCTGAAATCCCAGAACTCGTTGCCCTGATACAGATCCGGCACCCCCGGCACGGTCATGCGCAGCAAGGTTTGCGCCAAACCATTGAGCGCGCCGGCAGCGGCGATGCTGTTGACGGTCTTGCTCAGCGCGGCGCGCAGCAGTTCACCTTCTTCTCCGGTAAGGAGTTTTTCGGTGAACGCTTGCGCGGCGTTTTCATAGGCTTCGTTCGGCGCACTCCAACTGCTTTGCAGCTTGGCTTCACGCAACGCCTTCTGCTGCCATTGCCAGATACGTTTGGCGTAGTCGGCGAACCCGGCCTGATCGTCATCGCGCAGTTGCAGCGGCCAACTGCCGAGCAAGGCTTGATAGAGGATCAGTTCATCGCCACTCGACGGCATTTGCTCGTCAACCCGCACCGGGCGGGCGAGGGCGCGCCACAATTCGATCTGCTCCGCGTACCAATGGCTGCGCTCGCTGAGCACGGCCAGCCGCGCACGGGTGTCTTCGCCGCGTTTATGGTCGTGGGTGGCGGTGGCCAGCAGGTTGTCGGGAAATTCATCCAACCGTTGCTGATTGACCGCATGAAAGTCGCTGACCGGCGCGCTGAACTGCTCGGTGTTGTAGCCGACATCGTTACGCGACAGCAGCACGGCCGAGCGATACAGCGCGGTGTCCTCCACGGCTTTGGCCGCTGCCGGTGAGGTCAGTTGCTGAAAGCGTACGCAGGCATGCTTGAGAATCTTCCGTGAACGCCCGCGCGGTTTGCGCCGCCACGGCGTGCCACCGAGCCAACTCGCCACGCAGTCGAGCACCGGCCAGTCGCCTTCGCTGAGGGTTTGCCGGGCACCGTCCATGGCCTGCTGGAAAAACCCCTCGTCCTGCGCCGAGCGGCCCATGGCGCTGATGTAAGTGCGATACACCGGGAAGTGCACGATCAATGCCTGCAACACCCGGCGGATCGCGCCCAGCGTCAGGTCGCGGGTCATCAGGTCATCGCGGGCGACTTGCAGCAGGGCCTGAGCGACGCTTTCGCAGTCACTGGCGAGCGAGCCGTTGAGGATCTGCTGACGCGCCAGTTGCGCTTCTTCGATGAACGCGGCGGGGCGTTCGGTGCGGCGTTGCCAGAGATCACCGAGGACGTATTCGCCGTCCGGATCGTGTTGCAGCAGCGATAGTTGATTCATGAACTCGTAACCGGTGGTGCCATCCACCGTCCAGTCGCGGCGCGGGGTTTCACCGGCGCCGAGGATCTTCTCGACGTAGATCGGCAAGTGCCTGCCCGGTGCCAGCCGATCGACGCGCCGGCGCAGTTTGCGGCAGTAGCCGCGCGGGTCGGCGAGGCCGTCGATGTGGTCGATGCGCAAGCCGTCGACCAGCCCTTCGGCGATCAACTGGAAGATCTTGCCGTGGGTGGCTTCAAACACCGCGGGGCGTTCGACGCGCAGCCCGCCAAGTTCGTTGATGTCGAAAAAACGCCGCCAGTTGATGTCATCTGCGGCGGTGCGCCAACTGGCGAGGCGATAGCTTTGCCGTTCGAGCAATTGATGCAACTGCTGGAAGCCTTCTGCCGTGGTCGAGTCGTAATGCTCAAGGTTGCGCTGAATCGCGGCAAGGATCTGCGGGTCGCGCGCCAGTTGCCGCAACTCGTCCTTCAGCGGGATCGCCAACGCATGCGCATCGGTCTGGTAACTCAGCGTGCTGAAGCGATCCGCGAGGGGTTTCAGCGCTTCCGCGGACTTCAGCAACTCGCCGTAATCGTTCGGGCAGATCGGGAAGTGATGATCATAATGCTCGACATGGAAACTGCCTGTCTGCGCATTGAAACGCAGTTTCAGCGTGCCTTCCTGCAACGCGACCCCGTAATCGCTGCCAAGAAACGGCAGCAACAACTGGCCTTCCATTAACGGGTCGGGCGAGTGCCACTGAATGTCGAAGAACTCGCCATAAGGGCTCAGCCGCCCCCACTCCAACAGGTCGAGCCACCACGGATTGTCGCTGCCGCCGACGGCCATGTGATTGGAGACAATATCGAGGATCAGCCCCATGTTGTGTTCGCGCAGGGTGCTGACCAAACGCCGCAACGCCGCTTCGCCGCCGAGCTCCGGGTTGACCTGGGTCGGATCGACCACGTCGTAGCCGTGCATCGAGCCGGCACGCGCGGCGAGTAGCGGCGAGGCATAAATGTGGCTGATGCCGAGCCGGGCAAAGTACGGCACCAGTGGCACCGCTTGTTCGAGGGTGAAGCCTTTATGAAACTGCAGACGCAACGTCGCGCGCAGTGGCTGGATGAGCGCTTGGTTCATTGGTCACGCTCGGCCGCCTGAAGGCGCGCGCACGCCAGCAACTCAAGCCGTCGCGCAGCGTCGTCGCTATCGAGCAACGCTTCGCTGGTACCGGGCAAGCGCCGCGACCAGTTCGGGTGTGTGTCGATGGTACCGGGCAGGTTCGCCTGTTCGTTGATACCCAGCGCGTCTTCCAGTGGCAGCAACACCAAGGGGGCGCGGGTATGGCCAAGGAAGCGCACAGCGGCATCGACTACTTGATCGGCCTCGTGGGATTCCTCGCGAAAGTTTTGCGGGTCCTGGCTCAAGGCGCTGCGCAAGCCTTCGCGCTCACGCTGGCGATGATGGCGCCATTCGATCTCACCGTTGGCATCGACAAAATCCAGTCGCGCGTTCCAGTCGATATCGCGGCCATGCCACCAGCCATTGAGTGTTGGCAGGTCGTGGGTGCTGGTGGTAGCGAGGGCGTTGTCCGGCCAGTCGAGGATGGGCTTGAAGTGACAGTTGTCCTGTTCGAACAGCAGCACGCGCATGCCGAGCATCGAGCGGGCGATGAGTTTCTCGCGCAGGCCATCGGGCACGGTGCCGAGGTCCTCACCGAGGACAATCGCCTGATGACGATGGGATTCGAGGGTCAGCAGCCGCAGCAGGTCATCCACCGGGTAGTACAGATAAGCGCCGTCGGCCGGCACCGCGCCATTGGGAATCACCCACAGGCGTTGCAGGCCCATCACATGGTCGATGCGCAAGCCCCCAGCGTGGGCGAAATTGGCCCGGAGCATGTCGATGAACGCGCGAAAGCCATTACGGATCAGGCCTTCGGGGGAGAACGCGGAAATGCCCCAGCCCTGACCGGAGCGGTTGAGGATATCGGGCGGCGCACCGACGGTCAGCGAGGCGAGTAGTTCGTCCTGAAAGCTCCAGGCCTGGCTGCCGGCGCCATCGGCCCCGACCGCCAGATCGGCGATCAGACCAATGCCCATGCCGGCGCTGCGTGCGGCGGTTTGCGCACGTTCCAGGCAGCGGTGGATCAGCCATTGGCAAAAAGCGAAATAGCCGATGCGCTCGGCATATTCTTCGGCGAAGGCTTCCAGCGCGGCACCGCGCGGGTCGTGCCAGTGTTCCGGCCATTGCCGCCAGTCGAGGTTCTCGCCACGGGCGGCGCGCATTTCCTGAATCGCTTCGAAACGGCAGTGGTTTTCCAATGCTTCGCCACCGGCGTGACGGAAACTGGCGAAGTCCGGGTGCAGCGGATGCTCACCGGCGATGAAACCTTCATACAACGCTTGCAGGAGTTTCTGCTTGGCGTCGGCGGCGCTCGGCCAGTCGATCAGCGTCAGGTCTTCCAGTTGCGCGAACTGCTCGGCCAGGCCGGCCGCGTCGATCGCATCACGCAAGGCGCGCTCACCGAGAATGGTCCCGGGTGCTGCGTAAAGAGAATTGAGGAACAACCGACTGGATGGCGAATAAGGGCTGTAGCGTCCGTTATCGGCGTTGAACATGGCGTGCAGCGGGCTGATCGCCACCGCATCGGCGCCGCGCTCACCGGCCACGCGCACCAGGTCTTCCAGCGCCTGAGTATCGCCGAATCCGCCGTCACCGGGGCGGCGCAGCGAATACAGCTGCGCACTCAGACCCCAGACGCGGGGAATCGGATTATCCACTGCATCGCCGACGCTGAAGCAGCGCTCCGGGGCCACGGCCAAGGTGAAATACTGATCGCTGATGTGCACCTGTTGATAGCCGACCGGGATCAGCCCCGGCAATATCGCTTCGGAATCGAGTTTCAGATTCAGCCGCGAGCCGTCTTCAAGGTGGATTTCACAAGGCGTTTGCGGGGCGAAATAACGCGCCAGATCGACGCCGACACCGACATCGGCGGTCAACAACGGCGGCAAGTGGCGATCTTGTTGAACGGCTTGCAGTTCCAACAGGCTGGCGTCGATTTCCTGCGCCGTGCTGGCGGGGTGACCGAGGCCGATCAGGACATTGCGCAGCACCGCCGGAGCGACTTTTTGCGGGCGGCCGTTGGCGTCGATCCAGTCGACGGCAAGGCCGGCGCGGCTTGCAAGAATTTCCAGTTGCGCATCGCTCATAGGCGCTCTCCATTCAGAGGTTGCAAAGGGGTTGCGGCCGTGAGGCTGACAAGCGCGCAATACGCGGGCAGTACGCCCGATTCCGATAGATCGACGGTGGGTGGCTGTTGAAACAACCACACGGCCTCGGTCTGTGGAGGGTTGACCACTGGCGTGTCGCTGAGGTTCAGGTCAATTCGCAGCTCGCTGCCATTGCCCAGACGCCAGCGCGCACTGACCGCGCCATAACCGAGCATATGCGCGCCGAGCGCTTGCGTGCCGGACAGATGGGGAATGATGTATTGATGGCGAAATTGCAGGAGCTTTTGGTAGAGCGCGAGGGTTTCCTGCTGTTTTTCGCTGCCATGACCGACCAACCTTGGCTGTGAAGCGTGGAAGGTTTTTTCGCCATTCGGGTCGGGAATCTGCTCGCGCTTGTGCGGATCGGCGAAGGCGCTGAACGCGGCGAATTCATTGCGCCGACCCTCGCGCACCAGTTCCGCCAGTTCGCCGTGGTGACTGGTGAAAAACAGGAATGGCTGCTCGGCGGCGAACTCGTCACCCATGAACATCAGCGGAATCATCGGTGACAGCAGCAACAACACGGTCGCTGCCTGAACGGCGCGCGGATCGGCCAGATGATGCAGGCGCTCGCCGAACGCACGGTTACCGATCTGATCGTGGTTTTGCAGGAACAGCACGAACGCCGTGGAGGGCAGGTGTTCGCTGGGCTCGCCGCGCGGTTCGCCATGGCGGGTGATGTGGCCCTGGAAGACAAAACCCTGACTGAGGCAGCGCGCCAATTGTTCGGTGGGTTGTGCGGCATAGTCGGCGTAGTAGGCGTCGGTTTCGCCGGTGAGCAGCACGTGCAGGGCGTTATGGCCGTCGTCGTTCCACTGCGCGTCGTAGTCGTATTCGAGCAGGCTCGACTGGTTCAGTTCGTTTTCCACCGTCAGCCAGACATGCCGGCTCGGGTCGATCTGCGCGCGGATGCGCTGGGCCATTACCGTGAGGAAATCCGGGTCTTCGATGGCATGCACCGCGTCCAGGCGCAGACCGTCGAAGCGGTATTCGAGCAACCACATCAGGGCGTTTTCGATGAAAAATTCCCGCACTTCGTCGCGGCGGAAATCGATCGCCGCGCCCCACGGCGTGTGTTTGTCCTCGCGGAAAAAACCTTTGGCGTAACGATGGAGGTAATTGCCGTCGGGGCCGAAGTGGTTGTAAACCACATCGAGAATCACCGCCAGGCCGTGGCCGTGGGCGCTGTCGATAAGGTGTTTGAGTTGTTCCGGCGTGCCGTAGGAGGCTTGCGGGGCGTAGGGCAAAACACCGTCGTAGCCCCAATTGCGTTCGCCGGGAAACTGCGCCAGCGGCATCAGTTCGATGGCGGTGATGCCCAGGCCCGCAAGGCGCGCCAGATGTTGTTCGACTTCCGCGAATCCCCCGAGCGCACCGACGTGCAACTCGTAGATCACCGCTTCGCTCCACGGCCGACCGTGCCAGGCCGTGTGTCGCCATTGATAAGCCAGCGGATCGACCACCACGCTGTGACGGTCGAGGTCGCCGTCCTGCGCCCTGGAAGCCGGGTCGGGCACCTCCAGTTCACCGTCGATGTTATAGCGATAACGCGAACCCGCCGCACAGCGGGTCTTGATCACGAACCAGCCATCTGCCTGAGGCAGCATTGGCAGGGACTGGCCGTTGTCCAGCTCGACACTGACGTAAAACGCATCCGGCGCCCACAGTGCAAACTGCGTGTGTTCGGCGTCCAGCATGATCGCGCCGTGGGGCCAGGTTTCAGTAGACCGTAACGGCATCGTTGAAAACCTCCCTGGTTATTTGTGGTGCGCTTTACCCAGTGCCTTGGCCACCAGTTGCTCGTAGAGTTCGGCGTACGGTTCAACCGCTTTGCACCAGTTGAAAGGTGCCGCCATCGCCCGGCAACGCATGGCATTGAGCAGCTCTGGAAAGGCGAAGACCTTGAACGCACGGCTCAGGGCTTCTTGATAGCTCTCAGCAGTGGATTGGTCAAAGAGGAAGCCGGTGACGCCGTTTTCAATGGTGTCGGCCAGCCCGCCGGTGTTGCGCGCCACCGGCAGCGAGCCGAAGCGCTGGGCGTACATCTGGCTCAAACCACACGGCTCGTAACGCGATGGCATCAGCAGGAAATCGCTGCCGGCGAACATGCGGCGGGCGTCGGTTTCATTGAAGCCGATGCGCACGCCGATCTGCCCGGGAAAGCGCAGCGCCAGTTCACGCATGGCTTGCTCTTCTTCCGGCTCGCCGCGACCGATGATCGCGATCTGGCCACCGTTTTCAACGATGTACTCGGACACCGCGATCGTCAGGTCCAGACCTTTTTGATAGACCAGTCGCGACACCACGGCGAACAACGGGCCTTCGGAGTCATTCAATTCGAATAGTTCGCGCACATGCGCAGCGTTGACCGCTTTGCCTTCCCAGTCACCGATGGCAAACGGCGCGAACAGGTGCGGATCGGTGGCAGCATCCCAGCTCTCGTCGATGCCGTTGGGAATACCGCTGAGCAAGCCTTGCTGGGTCTTGGCAGCGAGAAAACCGTCGAGACCGCAGCCGAAATCCGGGGTGGTGATTTCCTGCGCGTAGGTCGCGCTGACCGTGGTGATGTGGCTCGAATAGGCCATGCCGGCCTTGAGGAACGACATCTTGCCGTAGAACTCCATGCCTTCCTGTTGCAGAGCATGGTTGGGAATGCCCAGCTCAGGGCAGGAGCCAAGACTGGTCACGCCTTGATACGCGAGGTTGTGAATGGTGAACAGGGTCGGCGTGCGCTGCCCGCGCCAGTGCATATAGGCAGGGGCCAGGCCGGCCGGCCAGTCATGGGCGTGCACCAGATCCGGGCACCAGTGAATTTGTGCGAGGTTGGCGGCGATGTCGGCAGCGGCCAGACCCAAACGGGCGAAACGAATGTGATTGTCCGGCCAGTCGCGGCCGTTGTTGGCGCCGTAGGGCGAGCCTTCGCGCTCGTAAAGTTCAGGGCAGATCAACACGTAGATCACCAGACCGTCCGGCATATCCATACGGCCGATCTTGCACGGCGGCAGCGCAGCGTGGCCACCGAGTTCGCCGATGATGTGGATCGGGTTCTCGCTGTGCATTACCTGCGGGTAACCGGGGATCAGCACGCGCACATCGTGCAGATGCGCCATGGCGCGGGGCAGGGCGGCGGAGACGTCACCCAGGCCACCGGTTTTCACCAGATCGGCGATTTCCGAAGTCACGAACAGCACTTTCTTTTTGTTCGGATTCTGGCTCGCTACCGGAGTCAGCGTCTTGGTGCCGGGGACGTTGATCTGTCGGCTGCCGGGAACACTGACGCTGCTCGATTCGCCAACTGACTGCTGAGCACGCTCTCCCTGAATATCCAATGCCGCACTGATCATATGTAACTCCCGTTTTGTTGATCTGATTCTTGTCTGGAACAAGTGATGTCCATGGCCACATCCTGTGGCCGGGCGCAAACGCGCCACGCATCGGTGAGCAAACGCTACCCAACACGCGCAAGCAGAATGGGTGTAGAGGCCATTGCAAGGATTGCACCAGTCGCTTTGGCCCTGCCTTTCAGATGACCCGCCGCTTTGCGCAAAAGTTTCGAGTTTTTTTCCGCAATGTGACTGGCAGGTCGTACCTCGAAAAAACCAGTCTAGGCCAGATCCTAGAGCGGGCCAGAGCAAATGGGTAAATTGTTCGACAATCGGTTGGCAGTCTGTGCAAACCGTACTTTGGCGGGGCAAACGCACCGACGAAGTGCAGGTTTTTTTGCGAGAGAGGGCCAAAACGGTGACTGGGCGGTCACGATTTTGTGCTAGTGGTCAGTGCGGTTGCACTGTTGTGGTGCGGGCAGTTTGTTGATGGGGTGACTGTTATGACGCTATCGCGAGCAGGCTCACTCCTACAGTTGAAATGCGATCCCCTGTAGGAGTGAGCCTGCTCGCGATAGCAATAGTGACTTCACCCTCTATTTGCAGAGAAGGGTCAGTTCAACAGGCGAACCGGCTCCCCAGCCGCCCAAGCCTGAATATCCTCGATCATCTGCGAAAAGAACTGCGCATAGTTCTGCCGACTGACATACCCGACATGCGGCGTCGCCAGTACGTTGTCCAGTGTGCGAAACGGGTGCATGGCCGGCAGCGGTTCCTGCTCGAATACGTCCAGCGCCGCCCCGGCGATCTGCTGTTTCTGCAAGGCCTTGATCAGCGCCGCTTCATCGACAATCGGCCCGCGCGCGGTGTTGACCAGCAGAGCCGTCGGTTTCATCCAGCCCAGCGCCTGCGCATCGACCAGCCCGCGACTGCGTTCGCTGAGCACCAGATGCACCGACAGTACGTCAGCCTGCTCGAACAGTTGCTGCTTGCTGACGTACGTCACGCCCACTTGTTCAGCTCGTTCTGCAGTGAGGTTTTCGCTCCAGGCAATCACCCGCATGCCGAACACTTGACCGAACTGCGCAACGCGATGGCCAATACTGCCGAGACCGAGAATGCCGAGGGTCTTGCCGTGCAGGTCGCCGCCCAGACCTTGCTGCCACGTGCCGGCGCGCAGGGCATTGGCTTCATTCACCAGGTTACGCGTGGCGGCCATGATCAGTGCCCAGGTCAATTCCGGCGCTGCATGTTTGTAGCTGTCAGTGCCACAGACCTTGACTCCGAGTCTGGCTGCCGCTGGCATGTCCAGCGCCGCATTGCGCATGCCGCCGGTGACCAGCAACTTGAGATTGGGCAGACGCTTGAGCAAATCTTCATCGAAACGCGTGCGCTCGCGCATCACACAGATCACCTGATACCGGCCGAGACGCTCGGCCAGTGTGGCGTTATCGGCCGGGTAATCATGTTCAAACGTCACTTCACCGAGGCTATCGAGCACTGACCAGTCGACCACATCGCGGGCCACGTCCTGCCAGTCATCGATTACTGCAATCTGCACCGCCATCAGCCTTACCTCATCAACGAACGGGATTGGATGTATTCAGCCAGTCGAGCAGAGCTTTGTGGAACTGCGCCGGTTCTTCCATTTGCGGCGCGTGGCCCATGCCGGGAAATTCCACCAGCGTCGACTGCGGAATCAGCTTGGCCACTTGTTTGCCGAGCACCTCGTAATGGCCGATTTTGGCTTTTACTTCCGGTGGGGCGAGATCCTTGCCGATTGCCGTGGTGTCGGAAGTGCCGATCAGCAGCAACGTCGGCATCTTCAGGTCTTTGAACTCGTAAAACACCGGCTGGGTGAAAATCATGTCGTAGATCAGCGCCGAGTTCCAGGCGACCTGGGTTTTACCCGGGCCTTTGCTGAGGCCGGCGAGCATGTCCACCCAACGATCGAATTCCGGTTTCCAGCGGCCGTCGTAATAGGTGGTGCGTTCGTAATCACGAATGCCCTGGGCGCTGACTTTCAGCTCGCGCTGATACCACTGATCCACGGTGCGATAGGGCACGCCGAGGGCTTTCCAGTCTTCCAGGCCGATCGGATTGACCAGCGCCAGTTGCTCGACCTGTTCCGGGAACAACAAGGCATAGCGGGTGGCGAGCATGCCACCGGTGGAATGGCCGAGCAGGGTGGCCTTCTGAATGCCCAGCGCTTTGAGCAATTGCTGGGTGTTGGTTGCCAGTTGCTGGAAGCTGTATTGATAGTTGTCCGGTTTGCTCGATGTGCAGAAGCCAATCTGATCCGGTGCGACCACACGGTAACCGGCCTCGCTCAGGGCCTTGATCGAACTGTCCCAGGTCGCGGCGCAAAAATTCTTGCCGTGCATCAGCACCACGGTGCGGCCATTGGCTTTGCCATGAGCGGCGACGTCCATGTAGCCCATCTGCAGGGATTTGCCCTGAGACTGGAAGGCAAAGTGTTTAAGCGTGTAAGGGTATTCGAAACCTTGCAGTTCCGGGCCGTAAGCCGGGCCTTCGGGCATTGCTTCGGCTGGCGCGGCAGCCTGCGCAGACAAGGGCAGGGCGGCGCAGAGGAGCAGGGAGGGGAGCCAACGGGAAAACGTGACAGACATAAGGTCAAACTCCATTTGAAAACGGCCGATGCTGGAACGGCCGGATTATGGCGACGTTAAACACAGGCAATGCCCGCGCCCGATCGTTCAACCCAGCCACCCCAGCGTCAGCATGGCCAGCACGCCGTAACGTGCGCTTTTGGCCAGGGTGACGATAAACAGAAACCGTCCGAGCGGTTCGCGCATGACACCGGCGATCAGCGTCAGCGGGTCGCCGATGATAGGCAGCCAGCTCAGTAGCAACGACCAGTGGCCGTAGCGTTCATAGTGCTTGCGCGCCTTGGCCATGTGCGCGGGACTGACCGGAAACCAGCGCCGATCCTGAAATCGCTCGAGCCGACAGCCCAGCCACCAATTGACCAGCGAGCCGAGCACATTGCCTAGCGTCGCGACCGTGAGCAGTCCCCAGAGCCAGTAACGATCACTGACGATCAGCCCGACCAGCAACGCCTCGGACTGCAGCGGCAACAATGTCGCAGCACCGAACGCGGCGAAGAACAGCCCGAAATAAGCCGCGCCGATCAATGGGCCGGGTAGTCCGCCACCACCACGTCAGCACCGTCCTTTTTCAGGCCGATCACTTGATAGGCATCGCTCATGCCATCCATTTCCATGCCCGGCGAACCCATCGGCATGCCCGGTGCGGCAACACCGAGCAGGTCATTGCGCTTGCTCAGGGCCAGCACTTGTTCAGCCGGTACGTGGCCTTCGACGAATTTACCGTTGATGATTGCGGTGTGACAGGACGCCAGACGCGGTGGTACGCCGTGTTGCTGCTTGAAGCTGCTCATGTCGCTTTCGACGTGATCTTCAACTTTGAAACCGTTGGCTTCGAGGTGGCTGATCCATTTTTTGCAGCAGCCGCAATTGGCGTCGCGATGGACTTCGATCGGGATCAGATCGGCTGCCTGGGCCAGGGATGAAAGGAACAGGGCGCTCAGGGCGACCAGACGCAGGTGGGTTCGCATGACGGATTCTCGGCTCGGGTGACGATCAGAAAAGAACGCATTTTGACCGGTTTTTCCCGTCTGGCATCAACGCAATGTTTCCAGTTGTTGCGAGGCGGGCTGGCAGGATGATCGTAGATCAAGGCTGACAGGTTGCTGAGCGAGAGATGACAAAGTTGTCAGGTGGCCACATCTGGCGATGTTGTGGCCCTGTGGGAGCGAGCCTGCTCGCGAAGGCCGTGTGTCAGGCACTGGAAGTAGTGACTGAAAGGACGCTTTCGCGAGCAGGCTCGCTCCCACAGGGGTTATAGGGTTGGCAGGAATTCCTGCATGAATCAGCGGACTTTGAAACGTCCCATGATCGCACTCACCCGGCTGTTGGCTTCCAGCAGTTGCCGGGTGTTGAGTTCGCTGGCCTGACCGCTCTGCACCAATTCATCGACCATGTGGCGGATCTGCACCATGCTGCGGTTGATCTCTTCGGTCACTGCGCTTTGCTGTTCGGCGGCGGTAGCGATCTGGGTACTGAGACTGTTGATGTGGCTGACCGAGCCGGCCATTTCATCAAGGCCCGAGTTGACGCGCGCGGTGGCATCCGCCGCCGACTGGCAACTCGCCTGGGTATTTTCCATGGCGCTGACCGAGGAGCTCACGCCTTGCGTCAGACGCGTCAACATCTCGTTGATTTCCGAAGTGCTGGCCTGGGTGCGAGCGGCGAGGGCGCGCACTTCGTCGGCAACCACGGCGAAGCCTCGGCCCTGCTCACCGGCACGGGCCGCTTCAATTGCAGCGTTGAGCGCGAGCAGGTTGGTCTGGCCGGCAATCGCCCCGATTACGCCGAGAATCTCGGTAATGCGTTGGGCGTCCTGCTGCATGTTTTCAACTTTGTGTGTAGCGCTGGCCACTTCGTCGATCAGCGCAACCACACTGCTCGTCGCTTCACCCACCACCACGCGTGAGCGGTCGGCGTTTTCGTTGGCGCGCTGGGTGAACGCAGCGGTCTCGGCGGCGTTTTGCGCGACGCTTTCCGCCGTCGAACTCATTTCGGTGATGGCGGTGACGGTCTGATCGGTTTCCGAGGCGTGACGCAGCAGGATCTGGCTGGTATGCGCCGAAGTACGTTGCAGATTGTCGAGGCTCGACGCCATGGCACCGGTGGCCTGGGTGACTTCGCCGATCATGTTCTGCAGGTAAGCGATAAACGTGTTGACCGAATGGCCGATGGCGCCCAGCTCATCCTCGGCGCGAATGGTGATGCGTCGCGTCAGGTCGGCATCGCCGCTGGACAGCGAATCGATGTTGGCTTTCAACGCTTTCAGGCGCGAGATCAACTGGCGGATCGCATAGACCTGCAACAGCACCAGCAGGATCACCAGCGGGATTTGCAACAGGCTCAGGGTGCTGAGGACGTCATCACGTTGGGCAGTGAGCATTTTCGTTGGCAGGGCGGTGGCGAGGAACCACGGCGTGCCTTCAATCGGGCGCATAAAGAAGGTGCTGGCTTCGCCGTTGTTGTCGAACTCGATGCGCTGCGCCAGATCACGATTCTGCAGCCCGGCCTTGACCTGGCTGGCGAAGGTCGAGGTGCCGGCCAGTTCGCTGATGTTCTTCAGCACGATCTGGCCACTGATGCGCGAGCTGTTACTGATGATCTTGCCGTCGGCTTCAACGATGAGCATTTCGGCGTTGAGGTCTTTTTCCTTACGCGCCACCAGATCGTTGAAGAAGCCGAGGGTCACGTCAATGGTCGACACGCCCCAGGCATTACCATTTTTCTGGATGGCCATGGCGCAGTTGGTGCGTGGTTCGGCGCTGGCATCGTCCTTGTAGGCGGCGGCCCAGGCGCACTGACCGCGCGGTGTCGCCATGCCGCCCTTGTACCAGCTCTGGTCGAAATAGTTGGGCGCCGCGTCGCTGTTCCAGAAGGTGTTAACCGCCAATTTGCCCGAGGCATCGCGATGCCAGAACGTACTGAATTTGTTGCGCCCGGCTTCACGCTGCCCCGGCAGAGGCCAGATGCCGCCACCAAAAACCTTCAGCTCGCCGTATTGATCCACCAACCCCGGCAGCACCGTGTCGATCGCGGCGCTGTCGAGCAGCGGGATGGTCTGGGTGATGCTGCGTTGCTGCGCCTGCACTTTGTTCAACTCGCCCTGAATCTGCTCGGCGACTTCGGCGATGCGGTTGAGGACGACTTGTTCTTCGGTATGACGCAGTTTGGGCGCGACCAGTTGGCTGATGCCGACCACGGTCAACACCGACAACAGCAGGATAAACAGAACCAGAAACAGCGTGTAGCGAGCCTGAATGGTACGGAATGCGGGCATGGGGATCCGGTCCTTGAACTGCGATTCTTGTTAGGGGGCAAAGCGTTAAACAGTGCGGGTATCCCAGCGTATCGTCGCGCCGGCAAGAAGCTTGAGGCACTGGCGTACTAAAAAGATGGCGGCCGATGACTGGTCGGTATCAGCGTCGATACATTCAAGCGGGCTTGCCTGCTGGTCAGTGTCAAAAGCCGATTGTCCATCGACAGGCGCAGCCCCTCTGGCTCAACGTTTGTCGGCATTGGGGCTGTTTGTATCGGGAATGTACAAGATTTGTAAAAAAATGCAGAAAGAAGTTGGTGCCATCAGTTCGCCCGCTGATACTCTCGGCCATTAGAGGCGTTCAACACGGACATTTCATGGTCATTTCACAGGGAGTCTTCTCATGACGATCGGTATAGTCGGCGGCTGGCAGGCCAAGGCAGGGATTCTGGTACGCGACACCGGCGCAAAAAAACAAGTGTCCCAGAGCGTCAAGGTGCAGCAGATGCTCACCATGGTGGGCAACAACCCCACCGCGCTGAATACTGCCGAAATGGACAAGCAGGGTTTGCGCAAGGCTATCAAGGGTTTCGATCCATCCAATGTTTCGGTTAAACAATTGGGCAATCTGAGTGAACTCTTGCGAGGCCGCGGGCTGATCTCCGAGATCACTTCCTTTACGCTAAAGAACGCTGGCGACAAGTTCGATCGTTTTGGCGTGACGAAAGATATCGATGCGAAATTCAACGCGCTTGAGTATTTCGCGACCCAGCTCGATGCCATCCAGACCAATGGGCTCAATGGCAATGCCTACGGCAAGAGCCTGATTCCCGAGTTCAAGAAAGCGATTTACGTCCTGCAGAACCTGAAAACCTACGGTGAGGGCAACATGCCTAAACCTGTGGACAGTGGCGTCAAAGCCAAGGCGTAAAAACCACGGAAAAAGGCCCGCACAATCTCTTGGCGGGCCTGCCGGTCTTTCATTCAGCCAGCTTGCAGTTCGCTATTGCAGCAATCGGCGAAGCGCTGCTGTATTTGATCCTGCAACTGTTGCATGCGCACGCAGTGCAATTGCAACTGGCGCGGCACGTAGTCCCGGTGAAACAGCGCCAGCCAACCTTCGCTGCGATCATCGGGGACAATTCCGGTGAATGTGAACCCTGCCATCGACAGGCTATGCAATGCGCCGGCAAATCCTTCTGCCAGCCTGAGCCTGATCGAAACCACCCAGTGAGCCGGCAATTGCCGCAGTTGCTGGAGCACGGCAATGCTCAACTGTTTGAGCACCATGTCATAACGCCCTGAACGTTGGTCGAAATGCATCGTTGGCCCGACCCAGGGTGATGGGGTTTTGCGGGTGCCAAATTCGTTGCACATCTGCTGCATGAAATCGGCGCAGCTGGCTGGCCAATCGAGCGATGGCAGCGGCCGCTCGTAGTCGTCGATGGCTCTGAAACCCATGACGATCGACTCTGGCAGCACCTCGCCAAATGGCGAAGGCGCGTAATCGGGTAACAATCCCGTGCTGTGAAACCCGAGCCTGTCGGCCATTTTTTGCGAGTAGGCGTGATGGGTCACTTGTTTGATCGTCACGCCACGGCAGCCCAGCGCTTGTGCATGGATCAACAATTGTTGCCCCAGCCGCGTGGCAATGTTTTGCCCGCGTGTCGCTGGATGAACCACGCTCAGCGCCAGTTCGGCGATCGGCGAGCCGGCATTTCTGAACAGTGTCGCGTGCCCGAGGATTTTCTTGCCGCTCACGGCCACCAGCGAATGCCAACGGCCATCGTCGTGGTTCTGGCTGATCATGTAGGGCAGATAAACGTGGGGTTGAACGTAGTGGTCGCCATAGACTGCACGGAACAGGCGGCTGACGGCCACAGCATCGGTACTGCGGTAGTTTCTCAGGGTCACGGTGTCCATGCGTGCGGCTCCGGATAAGCATTGCCATAGATGCGCAGGTCGACGACTTTCTGGTGTTTGCCGGAACGTGGGTGACAAGCGAAATCCTCCCCGGCGCAGCTCACCACTTGCAGATCGAGTAATCCATCGACAGTCAGTTGTTCGATCAACGGGTAGCGATCGATCAGCGCCGTGCGCAGGTCTGCATTGACCTGCGCCGTGTCGAGGTGCAGCGCCGCGTGCCGCCATTTCAGGTGCAAGTCATCGCGATCATTCGAATGATCGAGCACCAGTTGCCATTCGCCTCCGGCAGCGATGCGTTGCACGATTTCGCCGATTTCTGCAGTCAGCAGGGTCATGCTGCCCACCCGCACACGCTGACTGTCCATGCTGCGCCCCATCAGGGCGAATTTTCGCATCGGTGTGCCACGAGGTTCTTTCCAACAGGCGAGGTCGCCCACCGGATAGCGAATCAGCGGCATGAGCCGACGCGTGAAATTGGTAAGGACCAGACGTCCCTTCCGCCCGCAATCCTCGATCACCTCACCGGTCTGTTCATCAAGAATTTCCACCACACTGTGGCGCTCGAGCATGCGGTGTTCGTCCAGGGCACAGTCACGGCTGCTGAAACCGATAAACCCAGCGTCGACACTGGCGTAACCGATCGAGGCGATTCGGGCGTTGGGAAAGACCCGGCGCAACAACAGCAATTGCCCGCCGAACAGGCTTTCGCCGCCATAAAGCAGGGTGTCGATACCTTCGAGCGTACGCGATTGGCGCTCCAGCCAGGCGGCAAACGTCAGCAGGTGCGCCGGTACGCCGGCTAAAACGTTGATCCGGTATTGAGCAATCGAATCGGCCAACACTGCAGAATCGACGCTTCCGGTAAACGGAAATTCGGTGACGGCACTTCCCGTATGCGCGAGGGTATCGTGGACGAACACGAAACTGGCATACAGGTCGCCGACGAAAAACAGATTGGCAATGCGGTCGCCGTCATTCAGTTGTGCGGTGAGCTGAACGCCAAAGTCGCTGACCAGTGTCTGCCATTCGTCGCGGGTGAATACCGACAGTTTGCCGTTGCTGGTAGTGCCACCGGTCTTGAACACCAGCGCCTTGGCGAAGTTGCCTGTCAGTACTGGCCATTGATCAAGGTCATGGCTTGATTGCCAGTAAGTGTGCGGATCAATCAGCGGTAATTCACAGAGGCTCGTCAAACAGGACGGAACATTGTGTAAATGTTCGCGATAATAATTCGAATGCGCTCGAGCAAAGCCGACCAACTGGTTCAGTTCTATTGCAGCTGTCATGGTGTTCTCTTTAAGTAATGGCGCCAGTCCGGGTGCGGAGGCAGCACTTCAACGGCGCGCATCAATCAATAAAGGGGTTTTGCCGCTGTGCTTGTTGCGGTGGAATAACGCCGGTGGGCAAACCTCGACCTCCAGCTTCAGCAGTCCGCTGCGCACCAGGGTTGCCAGAATGGAATAGCCTTGCAGGCGTTCGAGCACATCCGCCGGCTCGCGGGAACTGCGAAACAGCAGGCTTTCAACGCCGTCAGGCGCGTGCGCCATCAGCAATTGAAATTCGGTTTGCAGATGCTCGGCCAAGGTGTTCAGGCAAATGAAATCGGTGCCGATACGCACCAGCCGGCCATGTCGCTGCAATAGTTCGAAACGCGGCGACGTCAGGCCGCAATCACATGGGCCGGACAGCCAGCGACCGCTGTCACCCACGTCATAACGCTGGATCGGCTGGCCTTCACGCGCTTTCGAGCTGAATAACAGTCGGCCGACTTCGTCGCCGACAACCGGCACATCTTCATTGAGCGCGACAATTTCCAGCGACTGGATATCGCTCAGCAGATGAAAAATGCCATCGCCCGTCGCGGCGCAGGCGTGGCCAAGCGGACCGGCATCGACGCTGCCATAAACGGCCGAACGCACGCTGTTGACGCCGCAACTTTGCAGCAGCTCACGGCAGGGCTCACTGAGGTGTTCACCGCCAAGGAAGACTTTTTCGATCCCGTCGTAGTCGCGCAACGTTTGCTGCTCGTTGAGGAACAAGCGGTGCAGGGTGCTCGGCATGCCGATCAACACTGTTACACGTTGTTCAACGATCAGTCGGGCAATCTCGCTGTAATCATCATCGGCCGGTGCGCCCATCGGCAGGTGCGTGGCGCCCAGCAATTCCAGCACTTTGGCGAAACTGAAAAAACCGCCGTATAGGCCGCCGCTGAAGAACAGGTTCATCACCCTGTCGTGGCGTGGATCGAGGCCTGCGGCGAACAAACCGTCGGCGGTCGCACGCATTTGTCGCTGGAAGTCGCGATGACTGAAGCCTGACAATGTCGGCGTGCCACTGCTGCCTCCCGAACGGAAATACAACTGCGCTGCCGCGTTGGCCGGCCGATCGATGAAGGCTTGTTTATCCATGATCGGCCGGCCGCTCAGACCTGATGCCTCAGGCTGCGGATCGAGCGTCGCGTGAGTCGTCAGCAAGGTTGCCGGCAAGCTGACCGAGACGCGGCGGCTCAGGCGTTGCAGGGCATACACGCCGTCATGGGGTTCGCCGTCGTATCCGTCATGAATGGCATTGATCGGCGCAATGCGCGTGACGCCAGCAGCTATCAAGGCGCGCGACAGTTCGCCGATCTGTGCCTGGGGACATATCAGCGCACAGCTCTGCAGCACGTTTCGCCAATCCAGCAGGACGTGTGCCAGGCGTGAACGCGGCAGCGGCTTGAGCAGCAGCGTGCGAAACAGCGGGGAGGGGCTCAGCGCCTGATCGTGAGTCCAGATCACGCGCCAGCCAGGTGCGCTCCAGACTTCGGCGGTCAGCTCGGAAAAACTCTGGCCGAGCCGCGTCATCGCTACACGGCTGGTGATTTCCGAAGCCTCCTGCAGCGTCGGCAACAACACTGGCCAGCGTTCGGCACGCCGGCCGAATGCTTCAGCCAATGCCGCGCCGATGTGCTTGAGCACGTCCGGCTCGTCACTGTCGACCAATAACCACTGGGGGCTCGAACACGCCTGTTGATCGAGTCGGCAGACTTCGTCGACGATGGCATCCAGCGCTGTTTCGGAGGCCGAATCGGGCGTCATGTAGACGAAACTGATGCGATGTCCCCAGTCGATCCAGCGGCACCCGGAAGGCAGGTGTTGACGAATGGCCTGCAACGCCGCTGCGCCACCCCATGCGGCAACGCCGTTGGCCCGTTTGCACAGTTGACCGATTTGCGCGGTGGTCACCGGCAACACAGCGAGGTAATGACCAAGCTGACCGCTTGGATCGCATTGCACCAGTGCGTTGAGCAAGCGTGCACTCAGGCCTTGATCGCTGCTGCTGGGCCGCAGCCAGTTGATGTTGCCGGCCAGCAGGCTCTCGATGATTGCACAGAACGCCAGCATTGGCGCGTTCGCCGGGGTGATGTGCACTACCAGCCCGAGCGGGCTCCAGTTCTCGAAGCGCGCTTGCGTGTAATCGAGGCGCCGCAGGGAGCCGGGCTGGTCGCCGAGTTCCCGTTCAAGTTTGCTCTGCAGCGCCTGAGGCTGGCAAAACCCGATCAATGCCTGGCGCTGTTCTTCATCCAGCACGACGTTGCTGTCGCCGCTGCACAGTCGCTCGGCAAACCGCGCTGCCGCTTCAATTACCGTGCTGCTGTGCAGAGGGGTGGCCAGATGATGCGGCAACGCGTCATGCAGTTGTTCCAGAGCCATGTCGAGAGCGTAATCGGCGTGCAGTTGTCCGTTGATCAAATACATATCAATGCCCTCCGAGCAATTCAGCCGCAGCCATCGCGCAGCTTCTGCTGGCGCTGGTGCCGGCACGGCCGTGCAGTTCGAACCAGTCGGCGCTCAATCCGCAGCCGCAGCTTGTACCGGCATGCAGGGTGGCGAGATCACTCATGACCACCGCATGGGCAGGGCTTGAGGAGATGTAAGGTGAAACGAGCCCAAGCAGGCCGCGCCGGCCATAGGGCAAGACGCTGAAGTCGACCGGGTCGCGTACATAGGCTTTGGCATACACCGGTACATGGAAGTGGTGGTGACTGCATTCGATATATGGCACTGCATGTTCGACCGCGCCGTAGCCATCACGGCAATGCGCGCTATCGATGCCCAGTTGCTGGTGGATGCGTGCATACAGCTGCGCTTTGGGGACTTCCTCGGTGGCCCGGGTTTTCCAGCCTCCACCAAAAAACGCCAGAGAGCCTGATGGCAATTGCAGGTCTTTCACGGAGGTTGCCTGCATATGCTCGAGGGTCTGCCAAAGGAAGGCGGGGAAACCGAAAATCCGTACCGGCAAACCTTCATCGGCAAACGACTGCAAAGCGGCGATCACTCCGAACACATCGAATTGATGTCCGTCGCCAGTGTTGCGCAACGCATAGGCGACTCGATTGGTTTTCGCAAAACGACACAGGAACTGGTCGGTGTAGGAGGTTCCCAGGCTGATTTGCCCCTGCGGTTCATAGCTCAACAGCAGGTAGTTGCACGGTGTGTCCGGGGTGTTCCAGCCGTAATGCTGGAAAATCCGCTCGACCATGTATTGCGCACCGGCAATGCTGCGCTCGTCATAGCGCATACGGCTTTTCTGGCCGCTGGTGCCGGAGGAAGTCAACTCCATGGCGTTCTCTCCCGTTGAGCTGAGCAGCAATTGTTGCTTGAAGAAGTTGGCGAAGATCGCCGGCAAACGCGACCAGTCATCGAGACTGTCCAGATCGCTGGCCTGCAAGCCGTTGGCATTCAGCCAGTGCTGGTAGCCCGGTGTCTGCTGACAATGAAAGTGACTGATTTCAGCCATCGCCCGGTCGAACAGACCGGCCGGCACGGAATCGGCGCAATAGGGCTGCGGCAACGCACACAGCGCATCGCCCAGGGGGAAGTGATTAATCATCAATATCCATCATCCAGAAGGAAGCAGGGGGGAGTGCACCCGGTCAGGTGCGTAGAACCCGCTGCAACAGGGGCAGGCACAACAGGCCACCGATGGCGGCCCACAATCCAAAGAGTTCGAGGCTGGCGCCGCTTCCGAGCGTCGCCATCAACCAGCCGCCAGCGCCCATGACCGCGATCGAAAGCATGCCGATCATGGCTGACACCAGGCCTTTGCTGTCATCGCTGGCAAACAGGGCGATTCGATACAGCACCGCGTTGCTCATGCCCAGGCCGACCGCATACACCGCCAGCGCTGTGACCAGCGCCGGCACGGATTCGTCAGTCAGCATCGAGCCGAGCAGGGCAAGCAACCCCAGGCAGTAAGGCCAGAGCGCCAGGCGAATCAAGCGCGGTAGTGCGTGGGTTGGCAGCAGTCGATCCAGTAGCAGGTTGCCGACAATGACGGCGGCAAACACCGGTATTTGCCACAGGCCATATTCCACGGCAGACAGGCCTTTCCATTGCATCAACAGCAGGGGGGCAAGGCCGATCCAGGCAATCAGTGGCAGGCTCATGAAACCCAGCGCAAGGCTTGCGCTAAGGAAGGTGCGATTGTGCAGCAGCGCTGCGTAGCGTCGTAAGACGTGCCTCAATGACAGCGGCGTTGGCGCCAGGTGCACGCCATCATTGCGCTGCGCGCCAATGGTTTCCGGCATGCACGACAGCAATAACAGCCAGGCCAATGCGGTGGCAAACCCCAAGCCGAAAAACAGCTGCCGCCAACTCAACCATTCCAGCAACAGGCTGCCCAACAAGGGTGCGAGTAGCGGGGACAGCAATGCAACGTTGCCGAGCAACGCCATGAGTCGCACGGCATCGCCCTCGCGAAAAACCTCCTGCAGTGCCGGATAGCTGACGGCGACGACAAAACCCAGGCCCATGCCCTGGATCAGGCGCAATACGTTGAATGCTTCGATCGAGCGCGTTGCGGTGGCCGCCGTAATGGCTACACCAAACAGAGCGCAGCCGATCAACAACAAGCGTCGTCGCCCAAAACGATCGGATAACGGCCCGATCAGCCATTGCAGGCAGACTCCGCCGATCAGGTAAAGATTGAATGCATTCGGTACGTGGCGGGCGTCTGCTTCGAACTCCTGAACCACGCCGAGCATGGCTGGCATGATCATGTCGCTGGCCATGTAGGTCAAAAGTTCGAAGAGAGTAATGGCCAGGCAAAATCCAATGATTTTTACCGGACCAAGGACGATGAGTGTTCTCTGCATTGCAACCTTTTCTCTTCTGTCAAAAACCTGTTGCATAGCCTAGGAGTGCTGGGTTTGGTGGCATAACACTTTGCTGCGACAGAAGATTTCAAAAAGTACCTGCTTGTTTCGGCAATCCTCCGCGCTCGCTGGCGGCTCCTTGATAGAATCTGAAGCAAAAAAAAATGCCCACCAGAAGGCGAGCATTTTTTGCTTTTGAATCAATGGGAGCAGCCATCACTCAGCGGGGCGAGCAATCCTGTTCTATCGATGGTAGTAGCCAGGACCACCGCCATAATAGCGATGATGGTCAGCGTGCCACCCGCCGTGGGGAAATATGATGCAACCACTCAAGGTCAGCACGGCAAGCAGGGGAATCAGCCAGGCGATTCGACGGAACATTTCTACAATCCTCATGGTTACGCCGCCATGAAGCCAAAACTCTTCAGCGGCTGTAACATGAGACTCCGGCAATTGCCGCGCATCCCCGAAACAAGGTATGTGCCTGGCATGCAAGCGGATACGAACCGGATACATTCCAACGCTTCAGGAAACTGCAATGACTCAGTCGCAACGCTTGAAATACTCGATTCTGATCGCCCTCATGGTGCTGGCGATCATGCTCGGCCTGTCCTGGCTGCAAAACGCCGGGACGATCAGTGAGAAAACGTTCCAGTACATCGCCATTGGTGTGGCGGTAATCGTGGTAGTGATCAACGGCGTGATGCGCCGCAAGGTCAAACCCTGACGGCGACTGCGCTTTGCATCACTCGTTGTCGAGAATCGCAGCAGCCTGCGGGTGCAGGCTGTAGCTCTTGTCGGCGTTGATGGTGATCACGCCTTCGGCGCACAAACGCTTCAATACTTCGCGCACGCTGAGAAACGACAACGGAATGTCCAGGTCGAGCAATTGGCTGTGCACGCCACGTACGCCAAGGCGACGCTGGCTTTGCGCAGCGCTCAGCAGCGCGTCAATGACCTTCAGACGAATCAGGCTGGTGCGCAGTCCGAAGCTTTTGAGCAGCAGGCGGATTCGCTCATTGCCGTGACGCTCGATCCTTTGTCCGAAATCGCTGGCGCTGGGGCCCATGGAAGCTCCTTGTGGCGCCTGGCTACCTTCCGTTGGTAGTTGCGAGTTGTACATACGGTGACTCCTTTTCAGGACCTGATCAGGAAAGGGTTTTTTAGTGCTCTCTCTAAACAAGACGTTTCAGCACGGCAAATCATGAAGGGCAATATGTATAAAATTTGTCGCTTATTTGTCGTTTCCCCGTAATCACGGCACCACATTGCTGTCGGCCGGCCTAAATTTTTTTTCGCCGATTCGTTTCCTGAACAGCCGCAATGCGCCCAGGCGCGTGCATGAATTTCAGATCGGCTCCGGCGAAACAGGTATTTTCAACGCCATGCCCGGGCCGATCCTTGCCTTATCGATCAGGAGCGAGCGTGATTATTTCCAGGCAGTTAACCGGGTTGGCCCTTGCTGGCATGTTTCTCGGGCTGAGTCTGTCAGCCCATGCGCTCAGTCCCGCCACGCAGGCCAGCGCCGATATTCGTCGCACCGCTTTTGGTGTGCCGCACATTCGCGCCGAGAACGAGCGCGGCCTGGGTTTCGGTATTGGCTACGCCTATGCGCAGGACAACCTGTGCTTGCTGGCCAATGAGATCGTTACAGTGAACGGCCAACGCTCGCGTTATTTCGGCCCGGACCAGTTCACTGTCGAGGAGCGTGAAAACCGGGTCAGCGATGTGTTCTTCACCTGGCTGAACACGCCCCAAGCAGTGCAGGCATTCTGGCAGGCACAACCCACCGAGGTGCGCGACCTGATGCAGGGTTATGTCGCCGGCTATAACCACTATCTCGCCGAGCGTCGTCAGCAAGGGTTGCCGCAACAATGCCAAGGTGAATGGGTCCGTGATATCGCCACCGAAGACCTGGTCAAACTGACCCGTCGTCTGCTGGTTGAAGGCGGTGTCGGGCAGTTCGCCGAGGCTCTGGCCGGCGCCACACCGCCGCAATCCAGTGCGCAGGTCGTGCAGCAATCACACGCCTGGCAACTGGCCGATACGCGTCAACAACGCTTTGCCCTGGATCGCGGCAGCAACGCAGTGGCGGTGGGCAGCGAGCGCTCTTTCAATGGCCGAGGGATGTTGCTGGCCAACCCGCATTTCCCTTGGGTCGGTGGTATGCGCTTCTATCAGATGCACCTGACCATTCCTGGCAGACTCGACGTCATGGGGGCTGCGTTGCCGGGGTTGCCGATGATCAACATTGGTTTCAATCAACATCTGGCCTGGACCCACACGGTCGACTCTTCCAAGCACTTCACCCTGTATCGCCTGCAACTCGATCCGAAGGATTCGACGCGCTATCTGCTGGACGGCAAATCACTGCCGCTGAACAAGCAGACGGTGACCGTGCAGGTCAAACAGGCGGATGGCCAGGTCGTGCCAGTGTCGCGTGATATCTACAGCTCGCAGTTCGGGCCGATCGTACAGTGGCCGGGCAAGCTTGACTGGGATCATCAATACGCGTTCAGCCTGCGCGATGCCAACCTCGAAAATGACCGGGTGCTCAATCAGTGGTATGCGATGAACCGGGCCGCGAATCTCAAGGATCTGCAGGATTCGGTACACAAGATTCAAGGCATTCCGTGGGTCAATACACTGGCGGTAGATGACAAGGGCCAGACGCTGTACATGAACCTGTCAGTAGTGCCGAACGTCAGCGCCGACAAGCTCGCCAAGTGCAGTGATCCGCGTGCCGGCTTGCGGATGATCGTGCTGGATGGTTCTCACAGCGGCTGTGCCTGGGATATCGATCCGCAAGCCGCGCAGCCGGGCATTTATGCCTCCAGCCAGTTGCCGCAATTGCTGCGAAAAGACTTCGTCCAGCATTCCAACGACTCCGCGTGGCTGGCCAACCCGGTGCAACCGCTGACAGGTTTCTCGCCGCTGATCAGTCAGGACAGCCAACCGCTGGGCATGCGCTCGCGCTTCGCCCTGAATCGCCTCGCCTCGCTGGAGAAGAAAGGTCCGTTGGCGGTGCAGGATCTGCAACAGATGGTGATGGACGACAACGTCTATCTGGCGAGCCAGGTATTACCGGACCTGCTGAAATTCTGCGCGAATGACCTTGGTGCGGACACGAGCAAACTGAAGCCGGTCTGCGCCAGCCTCAAGGCCTGGGACGGCCGCGCGAACCTGGACTCCGGCAGCGGCCTGGTGCATTTCCAGAACATCATGCAAACCCTGCAGGAATCACCGCAGATCTGGCGTGTCGCGTTCGACCCGAAGGCCGCGCAAAGCACGCCGCGCGGGCTTGCCATCGAACAGCCTGACGTCAGCAAAGCCGTGCGCGAAGCGATGTTGGCCTCGCTCGAACTGAGCAGCAAAATGGGCATCAAGCCTGATACCCGCTGGGGCGATATCCAAGTGGTCAGCAGTGGCGGTCAGCAAACCGCGATTCATGGCGGGCCAGGTACTCTCGGCATCTACAACGCCATTCAGAGTGTCCCGCGTGAAGACGGCAAACTCGAAGTGGTCAGCGGTACCAGCTATCTGCAAGTGGTGACCTTTGATGACAAAGGGCCGCACGCTCAGGGGCTGCTGGCCTTCTCGCTGTCCAGCGATCCGGCGTCGAAATACTCGCGTGACCAGACCGAAGCGTTTTCGAAGAAACAATGGAGCGTCTTGCCCTTCACTCAACAACAGATCGAAGCCGATCCGCAGTATCAGGTACAGACCATCAGCGAGGCGGCAGATAAAGCGGCGAAGGTGGCTGCGCAGTAAGCCTCTGCACCGGTATGAGAAAGCCGCCGTCCTCTGATTGAGGGCGGCGGTTTTTTTTACTGACAATTGTCTGTGGCGCCGGACCTGGTCGGCATGCAGTGCTCTGTTTTAGGGCTGTGCAGCAGCCGGAACATTCCAGGTGGCGAAGGATTTGAAGGGCTGAACCGAGATTTGCATGGGGCTGCTGCGCAACCCATCGGGGATAAATCCCCACGCCACAGGTGCTGTCAGGGCTTCGCTGGATGCTTGGGAATCGAGTTGATTACCGGATTGCCTTCAGCATTGCGGGTCAGGTAGACCGGCAACACTTTGGGCAGGGAGTTGACGAGGCCGTTGATCTCTTTGATGTTGTAAACGCCGCCCACGCGGATCGCGCCGGTGCTGGTGTCGGCGAGCATCAGCGGGTTGTTCAGATAGCGGTTGATCAGGGGGAGCGCTTCGTTCAGTGCGAGGTTGTCGAGGACCAGTTTACCGTTGCGCCAGGCCATTGAGTTGTCATTGGCGTAGGTCTGGCTGATTTGCGGCGTGTAGTCGCCATGCCTGTACTGCGCCCGCATCGACGGGCCGAGACGCAGGCCATCGCCGTGCAATGCCGTGTTGCTGGTGACCAGCACCGAGCCTTCGACCAGATTGACGCGTACCAGATCTTCGTACATCCACACGTTGAAGCGAGTGCCGGTGACGCGGATTCGACCTTCGGCAGCCTTGACGATGAAGGGGTGCGTGACGTCGTGACTGACGTTGAAAAACGCTTCGCCCTTTTTCAGGGTGACCTGGCGCTCGTCCTTGTAGTTGCTGTAGGTCAGCTCAGTATTCAGGTTCAGTTCGACCTGACTGCCATCGTTCAAAGTGACCTGGCGGACATTGTCCCTGGCTTCGAAATGCTGATAGCTGTTGGGCAGCCAGCCCATGTTCCATCCGGTGTAGGCGGCCAGCGGCAGGCCCAGCGCGAATACGCAGGCGGCGACGGCGTATGGATGCCAGGCCGGGGCCGGTTTTATGGCCGGCAGCGTTTCGACGGGTTCCGGACGCGGCAGATGCTCGGCGACGTCCCAGATTTCCAGCATGGCTTCATATTCGAAGGCATGGAGCGGATGCGCATCGCGCCACTGCTCGAATGCCAAACGCTCCTCGGCGGAGCAGTCGACTGCGTGCAGACGCATGCACCAATGCGCGGCGGCATCGGTGATCGCATCGTATTCGGCTTCCGAGAGGGTGTCTTCGGTCATTGACTCATCCTGGTTTGCTGCATTCTAACCTTGCGAACCGTTGGTCGAGAACAACCGTCATGGCAATTACCCATCAATTTGGAACTTATTTTCCTCGCCGACACCCAAAAACAGGACGTCTGAGGAACATCATCCATAAATGGAGTGAAAAAATGATCAAAAGAACCTTCGCAGCTTTCGTGGCCACTGCCGCCTTGTTGAGTGCCGGCGCGGCCATGGCCGACCGACCGGGTGCGGGATGGATCACCATCGAGAAGGCTATCGAGATTATCAAGACCAAGGCCGGTTACGTCGAAGTGTATGAGATAGAAGCCGACAACAACGGTTACTGGAAAGGCGAGGGGCGCAAAGCCGATGGCGTGGTCTACGAGTTCCGCATCGACGGTGCCTCGGGCAATGTGTTGCGCGATCAGAAAGACTGATATCACCGCGTAATAAAGCGATGCGCAGGCACCCTTGCCTGCGCATTTTTTGTCTGTCAGCTCAGCGCTTCATTCGGGCTGGTAACCGGGTCAAGTTGCCGACCCATTTCGCAGATCAGAAAAGCGATCGAATCGGCGTTGCGCAAAATTGTGTCGATGCGCGGGTGTGGATTGGATCTGCTCAGAAATGCCGTTCGCGCATCCTCGACGGTTGGGCTCTGCGTGACTTTGAGAATTTCCTTGGCGACATGCTCGATACCTGGAATCTCATCGAAGCTGATCCACTCCTGCAGTTCATTGCTCCAGCGTGCAAACAGCTCCTCGCGCGGTGTTTCGAGTGACAGGGCTTCGCGCTGGAATCGCGTCTGGTTTTCTTTCATCGCCGCGCCGTAACCGGTAATGGTGGCAATCAGGTCACTGAACGGCCGCCGGGCTTCGAGGGACGCGATGTCCACTGCCTTGTTGGCCTGATGGGCGAATTCATGGATCAGCGTGGATGCCTGGGCATGCCCCTCGACGTTGAACGGCTGGGTGAGGCCGACCTTGTACCAGTCGAGTTCCTGGTTGAAGAACTTTTCGGTGAAATGCACCATTTTCCGCGAGTCGTCATCAAGCACGAAGGCGATCAGCCCGCTGTTGCTGTATTTGTTCGAGCCGACGACGAAGCGGTCGGTGTTCATCAGGTCTTCGGTAGGGTCGACCAGGGCATTGCAGATCGGCACGATGGTCTTTTTGATCTTGGCGAGAATGTCGGCATCGATGCGTTGCACGCCGAAGAACGATTTGAGGAACGTGTCCAGTCGCGTCCCGGGGGCGTGGTTTTTCAGTTGTGCCATGTTGTGCAGGCTGTTGAGCGCATAGTACCGGGCCATGTCGACGGCCTGGGTCAACATCCGTGCCTTTTCCGGGTGCCTTGCGCGAATCTCGGCCATGCCCTGAGCCTGGATGTTCAACCAGACCCGGGCTTCTCGCTCGTTGGCGTGGCGGTTGTACATTTTGGACAAGGCTTTGCCGAAATGCACGGTGTGCCGGTCGGTATCGATAATCAGCTGTCGGGATGCCGTGTGTTGCAATACCGGGCCTGCCTGTTCGGCTCCCTTGATCTGCCAGACCGCTCCAGGCTTCTCCACTGGATAGACCTTGCCGGCGATCGGCGCATAGAGGGTTTTCGTCGGCAGATCCTCATAGGTGCCATCCGCCACTTTATGCGTCAGGTCTTTCAACGCAACCGTGGGTGTTTCGAACGTTTGCAGATTAGTGCGAGACGCCGCAGTGGGGCGAATCTCCTGCCATTTAGGCGCGCTGGGGGTTGTTGCGACGGGCTCCTGCTGAATCGATGCTTCTTTTGTAATCAATGTCGATTCCAGTGACAGCCGACCGAGAGAGATCATTTCCGCAGCGCCGGCAATGAACGTTTCCAGTGCGCGCTTCCAGTGATGATCCTGTAGCGCCTCGGCGGAGTTCATGGCGTCCTTGAAGGCTTGCCAGAGAAACTGCACATAGGCGAGTTTGCCCGGCAGCAGTCCGCGAACGAGTTTGATGCCGGAGCTGAAGAGGTTTTTCGCCACTTCCCAGTCCTCTTGTGCCGACGGCAACGAATGACTGCTCAGCAAGCGTGGCAACAACGCAAGGTTGTCACTGAACAGTTGCATCAGCGCATTGCCGTCGACAGCTTTTGACGCCAGGGTGATTTCGCTGGTTTGCCCGATACTGTCCTTGAACAGCGCGCCGAATATCGATTGTTCGCTGGCGGGCAACCGTCGCAGCAGCAAGTTCTGTAGTGCCCCCGGAATGTTGAGGGCGGAGATGACAGCAGCTTCATCGGCAAATTCGCTGAACGCTTGTTCACCGTGGTACGGCGTATACAACACTTGTGGCCCGGGTTTGCCGGATGCGGGGCCGATCAGGTACATGCCAAGAGCGGTGACGGCTTTTGCTCCGGCGGTTTTGATCAGCGCCAGTGGACGCAACAGCGCATCGGCCCCCGGCACCCTTGCGCGCGCGGTGGCATCCGGCATGTCGAGTACCTGAGTGATCAGGTCGAAGGCCATAGCGCTCAACCGCTGTTGCAGTTTCAATTGATGAGCGTGTTGCAGCAGTTGCCAGGGCAACTGACGGACATAGCGCTGTTGGCGCGCTTGTGCATCGCTATTTTTGGCTGAGAGTGCGCTGGTAAGCTTGTTGGCGAACGTCGAGCCGATATCCAGCGATAGCAGCAGACTGCGGATTGCTTGCTGGTCGATATTCTTCGGCAGCACGGCGTTCGTACCCGACGTCACCTTGAAGCTGGTTTGCTGAGCGGTGTGGCTATGATTCAGGGCGAAATCGGTGAGGCTCATGGCAGGGCCGGCCAAGGCCAGCACCGGGGTGATCGCGATTTGCCGGGGATCAAGGTCCGGTGCCTGGAAACGGCTGGACAACAATGACTGCAGGGTTTGCTGAACATAGTCATGCAGGGTCGGCAGCCCGTGCAGATAGTCTTTGTCATCAGTGACGCTGTTGCACCACTGCTCAAGTATTTCGAGGTGCAGTTGCTGATCGCCAAGTGCGGCCATGCCCAGCCATACCGGCAGCGACTGTTGCCTGCCGAGGGCTTTGGCCAATGCGCTGGCGTGATGCAGATTGCTGTCGATCACTTGCAGGCTCAGGGTCTTGAGTGCTTGATCTTCTACCGATTTCTGCAGTTTCAGGTCACGTAGCCATTTACCTCGCTGGAGAAAGTGTTCGATCGTCGATTGCATGCGGTCATGCAGCACGTTTTCGCTGATCAAATGGAAGTCAGCGAAACGGAAATTCTGGTGAAAACCTTGGCTGAGTGGTGAGAGATTCTCCAGCAATAGCAGACGTTTTTCCGGGCTGAGCAGGCGCTGGTTCAAGGCTTGCCGCGCTGTATCAATCGAGCCGAAGACTTCGAGGCCCAGCGCCGGGGTCCACAATATAGCGTGCCCAGAATGCTGATTATCGAGGCCACCGCGCTCGGTCAGCAGGAGACAGTTCGCCAGTGGCGAAAGCTCGCTCTGGCCGGTGGCCTGCAAGCTGAGTGAAAAGGCATCGGGACGGAAGCCGTTAAGGCCCTTGCGTCGAGCGCGGTCAGGTTGGCCGGGGTTGAACACCGTGTCGACAATTGCTTGCTCATGATGCTGCAGCGTACCGTTGAGTACGCGGACTCTGGCCTCACCGGTCATGCCGACAAACAACGCATGCGCCAGCTTGTCTTTAATGTTGCCCAGGTACTGGGTTTGCAACGCTGACGTTGTTAGCGGCTGTGCAAAAAATTCGTCGCTGATGGCGCTCAGCACACTGGTGAACGTCTTGAATTCGGCCGCCGCCCTATCCGCTGTCACCATCGATGGCAGCAGGCTGCCACTGAGCGCCGGGCGGGTAGTCCAGCGCTCGTCAGTATCGAGTGAGAGCAGGCGATCATGGAGCATCGAGCGGACATCCAGCGCTTTATCGAACAGCGCGCGGATGTCTACTGCACCGTCACTGTGACGAAATACCTGCAAGGCATATTCGATGTTCTGGCGTTGCTTGGTGATGATGCCGGACAGCAGCACGGCAAAGATGTCGCCAGCGATCACTTCACCTGAGACATGAGGTTCGTCGAAGCCAAGAAACTTTTGGCGTTCCTCCAGGCTCAGCAAACCATAAAGTTCCTCCTCATGGCCGGCAGCGCTGAACTTGCTCAGCAGGGTATTTTTCAGATCCTGATAATCCGCGAGCACCTGCAAACCCTGAGATGGGGTGTACAGGCAGGCGTCGGTGTGGCTGAACATCAGCGAACCTGCCAGCTCGACGAAGTTGGGCTGGTATTCCCACAAACGCACGGTTTCCAGCGTGGCTAACCGGGGGGAATCGCTATCGGGTTCGATCCATGCCAACAGGCCGGCGCATTTTTGCGCGTCGATGATGCCCGCCTCGCGCTTGAGCATAATGTCGGTGAGCGCCTGCTGGCGGAGGGCCTGAGTGAAGAAGGCATGGCGCGTATGGCCATCGGCGCTTGCGCCGCTCCAGTAAACCTCCATCTGTTTGTACAGCTGCGCCAGCAGGTTGACGGAGACGTTTTTGACTGCGCTCTCCCAATGCATTTGATCGTCAGCCTCGGCCAGCCGATGCGGATGGGAAAATACATGGGTCTGATCGGCGGGCCATCCGCCATGGCGGTAATACAGGAGCACGGCATCAGCCAGTGTCATTGAATCGGGCCAGCGTCTCGGGCGGATTGCTTCCGGGCTGTCTGCGCCTGCGTGAAAATCGAGGCGGGTCTGCGTCTGATTCACACCCGGCATCGTTGATGCCAGCAGGTCGGCGAGGATGTTCTCAAGCAGCGTGCCGAGCGCGGGCAGGTGCAACAGTTCGTCGAGCAAGGCCTGGGCATTGAGGCTTTGGCAGTGTTCGAGGGCTGCGCGTTGATCATCGAATATATCGCCGTCGATGAGCTGGGGGGTTACGGTTATACCGCGCTTTTCCAACAGATATTTACGTTGCGACAGGGCGAGAAACGCCAGTAACCGATCCTCTTCGTCAGCATCGTTGAGGCGCTGTTCGAGGTGCTCGGTCAGGACCTTGAGGCTGGCGAACTTCCGCAATCCTTCAAACGGCGTGTAAAGCAGGAAGGCGCGGTCTTCGGGAGTGGTGCTGAGGATGAAACTGCCTGCCAGCGGTAGCGCCGGTGATTCTGCGGTGTTGAGCAGCAAGCGATGGACAAGCATGGGCGGCGTTTGCTGACTGCGCAGGGCCTGGGTGGCCAGTTTTACATGCTGCAGCCAGTTGAAGTCCTGGATGGACAGGTCGTGTGCAGTGCGGAGTCCGGCCCATAGGCCAGGAGAGTCTAGAAAAAAGGGGAACAGCAGCGGAGGAACGGAAGCGGGCATTGTCGGGTCTCGATCAGGCGCCGTTGAGTGCGCCGGTGAATTGAACGGCCAGACTAAAAGCCTTGCGATGAGAGAGGGTGGTACATAGTTACCGCACGTTAGAGGCTCGAATGTGCATGGGCGCTTCGGCGAGCGCTTCGGAACGGTTGACAGCACCCGGGCCTGACGTGGTTAATCGCAGGGCAAGCTGTTCGTACGCTGTTGTTCCCTCCAATAATTAGTCTGGAGCTTCAGATGTCTGCGCCACACGATGCTGTGTCTTCTGCTGTCTCGCCCGCGTTGTCGCTCGAAGCGCTGACGCAGTTGCTCGAAAAGGTTTTCCTGCGCCACGGAACGTCCGCGCTCGTCGCCCGCACGCTGGCGGCCAACTGTGCCGGTGCCGAACGTGACGGCGCCCACAGTCACGGCGTGTTTCGTATCCCCGGTTATGTTTCGACACTTAAAAGCGGATGGGTCAACGGTCAGGCCGTGCCGCTGGTTGAGGACGTGGCGTCCGGGTTCGTGCGGGTCGATGCCGGCAACGGCTTTGCGCAACCGGCGCTTGCGGCGGCCCGCCCGCTATTAGTGGAAAAGGCACGCAACGCCGGGATCGCGGTGTTGGCAATTCGCAATTCCCATCACTTTGCCGCGCTCTGGCCGGACGTCGAGCCTTTTGCCGAAGAAGGTCTGGTGGCGCTCAGCGTGGTCAACAGCATGACCTGCGTGGTGCCGCACGGCGCCGACCGGCCGCTGTTCGGCACCAATCCGATCGCATTCGCGGCCCCGCGTGCCGGCGGCGCACCGATCGTCTTCGACCTGGCAACCAGCGCCATCGCCCATGGTGATGTGCAGATCGCCGCGCGCAAGGGCGAGCGCTTGCCGCCGGGTATGGGCGTGGACGGCCTCGGTCAGCCGACCTGCGATCCGAAAGCCATTCTTGAGGGCGGGGCGTTGCTGCCATTCGGCGGGCACAAGGGTTCGGCGCTGTCGATGATGGTGGAGTTACTCGCGGCGGCATTGACCGGCGGCCATTTTTCCTTCGAGTTCGACTGGTCGAATCATCCGGGCGCGCGGACGCCATGGACAGGTCAGTTGTTGATCGTCATCGATCCGAGCAAAGCCGCGGGGCAGGACTTTGCCGCGCGCAGTCAGGAGCTGGTGCGACAGATGCATGGGGTGGGATTGAAGCGTTTGCCGGGCGATCGCCGCCATTTGCAGCGCACCCGCTCAATGGCCGAAGGCATTGTGCTGGATGAGCAAACCTTGGCGCAGTTGCGCGAATTGGCCGCGGATTGAGTGCGTTCCGGACACGAAAAAGGCGAGCCACGGGGCTCGCCTTTTTCTTGTCTGTTACATGCTCGCGATGATTCAACGACGACCGAGCAATAACCCGACCACCAGGCCGAAGCCCGCCGAGATTGCCACTGTTTGCCACGGATGACCGCCAATGTAGCTCTCAGTGGCATCGACGGCCGGCTTGGTGCGGTCGCGCACGCTGGAAACCGAGTCCAGCGCCTGCTGCAGTTTCAGGGCAATTTGCCCGCGCAGGGTTTCCGCTTCTTCACCGACCAGCGATGCGCTGCTCTTGAGCAGTTTGTCCGATTCTTCGATCAGAGCCTGAAGTTCGCTGAAGGCCTGATCCTTGATTTGGTCTTCGGCCGCTTGAACGGCGGATTTGCGGGCCATTGGGTGACTCCTTACAGGTGAATGGACAGTGATCAATGGAGTGTGACGCAGCGTAAAAAGTTGCACTGAATTTAGGTCATGAATAAAAACCTGCGCAGGAGATTTCCGTCGAGCGTGTAAGATGTCGCCATTTTACGCAGCAGGATAATTCCCCATGAGTTTCAATCTGGCCGACAAATCCCTCGCAGAGCGCGCAGCGCTGGAAGATGAGAAATCCCGTCTGTTCGAACTCTGGCAGAACAATCTGGGCAAAGCCAAAGGCGAGGCCGCGCGGCTGTTCGGCGAGCGCGGCAAGCGTAAAGGCAAGTGGGCCGAGTGGGTGCGTGCGGAGCTGGACGGCATGTCGCCGCCGGAATTCGCCAATATGGTGCGCAGTGAAGTCAATCGCCTGATGGCGGCGAACAAGTAAGGCTTTTTACCTGAAGCTGGCGGCAATCGCCTCGCGCACTTTGACGACCACTGGATCGATCTGCGTACTGGTCCGCCAACCCAGCTCGATCGGATAGCGCGGCAAGTTCAGCGGGCAGGGCAGTAATGCCAGACCGCTGAGCGCAGCGATACCCTCGGCGGCGTGCGTCGGAATCGTCGCCACTGCCTGACTGTCCTTGAGCAGATAGGGCAGCGCCGCGAAGTGCGTCGTCGACGCGCATACCCGGCGGCTCAGGCCCAGCGCGGCCAGGCCTTCGTCGGTGATACCGATAAACCCGCCGGACGACACCAGAAGGTGCTCGCGAGCGACAAACTCCTCCAGAGTGATTTGCTGCTGCCCCGGCGCAAGGCTCGCCGGGTCGACCAGGCAGGCGTAACCCCCTTCACCCAATACCTGCCGGCTGAGCAGGCGTTCAGCAAAGCCGCCGGCGGTGATTGCCAGGTCGATACTGCGTTCCATCAACGCCCGCGCGACGATCTGACTGTGGGTCTGGCGGAAGATCAGCCGCAGTTTCGGTGCACTGCGGGCGATTTCCTCGATCAAGCGACGACCATAGGCAATTTCAAAATCATCCGACAGGCCAACCGTCACCGAGCGACCTTCGTACTGATTGGCGGCCGGGTCGACCATGGCCAGGCTTTGCCGACATTTGTTCAGCGCCTCACTGACCACCGGTTTCAGTTGATTGGCCCGGAGTGTCGGCGCCAGACCACGGCCGGTACGCACAAACAACTGATCACCATAGACCTCGCGCAATCGACGCAGCGCCGCGCTGACCGCCGATTGAGTCACGTTCAGACGCAGGGCCGCGCGGCTCGCGCTCGATTCCTCGTGCAGGGCTTCGAAGACTTTCAGCAGGTTGAGGTCGACGTTGGCGATATTCATTTGGCTCATATCATTCAGCAGTGATCAGGGCTTTATTCATGATCCCTTGGCGCCGGAGAATCAGCAACCTCTCAAGCTGATGGAGTGATCGCGATGCCCAGGTCAATTGTTGCAGCCCTGCAAATCGGCGCCTTGCCCGGCGGTAAAGGCCAAACCCTGGAACAGATTCTTGGTTGGGAAAACGCAATCATCGAAGCCGGCGCGGCACTGGTGGTGATGCCGGAAGCCGTGCTCGGTGGTTATCCGAAAGGCGAAAGTTTCGGCACGCAATTGGGCTATCGATTGCCTGAGGGGCGTGAGGCCTATGCGCGTTACTTCGCCAACGCCATCGATGTGCCGGGCGCGGAAACCGAAGCACTGGCCGGTTTGTCCGCACGCACCGGCGCCAATCTGGTGATCGGTGTGATCGAGCGGGCGGGCAGCACCTTGTATTGCACGGTGCTGTATTTCGACCCGCAAGCCGGATTGCTGGCCAGACACCGCAAACTGATGCCGACCGGCACCGAGCGGCTGATCTGGGGCAAGGGCGATGGCTCGACCTTACCGGTGCTCGACAGCCAGGTCGGCAAGCTTGGCGCGGTGGTCTGCTGGGAAAACATGATGCCATTGCTGCGCACGGCGATGTACGCCAAGGGCATCGAGGTCTGGTGCGCGCCGACCGTGGATGAGCGCGAGATGTGGCAGGTCAGCATGCGTCACATTGCGCATGAAGGGCGCTGCTTCGTGGTCAGTGCGTGCCAGGTGCAGGCGTCGCCGAATGATTTGGGGATAGACGTTGCCAATTGGCCGGCGGATCGGCCATTGATTGCCGGCGGCAGCGTGATTGTCGGGCCGATGGGCGATGTGCTGGCTGGGCCGTTGCGCGGTGAGGCCGGGCTGTTGACCGCCGAGATCGACACCGATGAACTGGTGCGCGCACGGTATGACTACGATGTGGTGGGGCACTATGCGCGGCCGGACGTGTTCGAGTTGACTGTGGATGAGCGCGCGAAACCCGGCGTACGCTTCAACACCTGATCGTTGACTTGCAACACCCTGTAGCTGCCGCAGGCTGCGGCAGCTACTACTCGTATCGCCTGGGCGTCGACCAATTTCAGCGGACGCAGGATCAGCCGCTCGGTGTCCAGCGTGGGGTGCCTTCCATAAACCTGCAGCCTCCATGATTGTGAGTAATAAAGCTTGGAGACTACGGCATTTTTACCAGGTCGCGGCAGTCGCCTTGGGCAGGCTCAGGGTGCCGCTGTCGACAAAGCGCATGGTGCCGAACACGCCACCGGCGAGCTTGCCGCGCAGCACGTAAGGCAGGTTGTCGAGGGTTTGCGTCTGGCTCAGGCCGAGTGTCTGGCGCAGTACCGAGAACGCCGAAACGCTGACCGGGACGCTGACGATGGTTTCCGAAAAACGCCCGATCGAGCCACTCTGATCGCTGACACCGGACGCCAGCGAATGGCCGTTGACCTCCAGATCCAGCGCGATGCCGTTGTAGTCGATAGCCGTTTCATCGGGGTTCTGTACGCGAATCTTGATCGCGAAGCGAACTTCCAGATCCTGGCTCGGCAAGGGTTCGAGGCCGACCACGTTGATGTTCACCGGATCACGGTTGGGGAACAGCGCACAGGCGCTGAGCGACAGCAGAAGCATTGACAGCATGACGGCGTGTAGGCGGCGCATGAACGGTCTCTCAACTAAAAAGGGCTGAACCGTTGCCGGTGCAGCCCTTTCTATCAAAAGGCCAGACGTTATCGGTTCAACTGTGCGACAGCCGCTGGCCGGGCAGGTTCACCCTTGGCCGGCATCTCCGGGTTTTCCATGACCTGAAGAATAGAAGCTTCCGGATCGAAATCGTCCTCTTCAAGCTCAATGAATTCTTCCGGCAGGAAGATATTCAGCACGATAGCGCACAACGCCCCGACGGTGATCGGCGATTCGAAAATGTTGCGCAGCGCTTGCGGCAGCTCACGCAGGACTTCCGGTACCGCCGCGATGCCCAGGCCCATGCCCAGCGAAATGGCAACGATGAGCATGTTGCGCCGATGCAGACCGGCTTCAGCGAGGATCTTGATACCGGCGACGGCGACGGTGCCGAACATCACCAGTTCGGCGCCACCCAGCACCGGTTTTGGCATCAACTGCAACACCGCGCCGATCATCGGGAACAGGCCCAGTATCACCAGCAGACCGGCAATGAAGAAGGCGACGTAACGGCTGGCCACACCGGTCAACTGAATCACCCCGTTGTTCTGCGCAAAGGTCACCATCGGCATGCTGTTGAACACCGCAGCCATAGCCGAGTTGAGGCCGTCGGCGAGCAGGCCGGACTTGATGCGGCGGATGTACAGCGGGCCTTTGACCGGTTGCCGCGAGATCATCGAGTTGGCGGGCAGATCGCCCGCAGCTTCCAGCGGCGACACGAGGAAAATCACCGCGACCGGGACGAAAGCCACCCAGTCGAAATTGAAACCGTATTTGAACGGCACCGGTACGCTGACCAGCGGTACCTCAGGCATCGAGGCGAAATCCACCGTGCCCATCAACCAGGCCACCACGTAGCCAAGCGTCAGCCCGATGACGATTGCGCCCAGGCGCAGGAACGGCACGTCGACGCGGTTCAGCACAACGATCGTGCCGATCACCAGTGCCGCGAGAAACAGATGGCTGGATGCGCCCAGATCCGCTGCGCCAAAACCGCCGGCAATGTCGGTCATCGCCACTTTGATCAACGACAGGCCCATCAAGGTGATGATTGTGCCAGTCACTACCGGCGTGATCAGCATGCGCAGTTTGCCGATGAACTGGCTGAGCACCACTTCGATGAACGCGGCGAAGAAGCACACACCGAAGATTGTCGAGAGAATCTCGTCAGTGCCGCCGCCGCGAGCCTTGACCATGAATCCGGCGCTGAGAATCACGCTGATAAAGGAAAAACTGGTGCCTTGCAGACACAACAACCCCGAACCGACCGGGCCGAACCGCTTGGCCTGGACGAAAGTACCGAGGCCAGAGACGAACAGCGCCATGCTGATCAGGTAGGGGATTTCGCTGTGCAGGCCGAGGGCGCCGCCCATGATCAGGGTCGGGGTGATGATGCCGACAAAGCTGGCCAATACGTGTTGCAGCGCGGCAAACACGGTGGCGGTCAGGTGCGGACGGTCGTTGAGGCCGTAGAGCAGATCGTTGTTGCGTGGGACTTTTTCAGAGGCGGTCATGGTGTTTTGCGCGCCGTGAGGCGAGGCCGGGTCAGAAAATGGAGGCGCAGAATGCCGGAAGAGGGCAGCGAGGGCAACGAGCAATAATTGCCTGAAAGGTCAGGTTTTATTGGAGTGAGGAGCCGAACCCATTCTGTAGGAGCTGCCGGAGGCTGCGATCTTTTGATTTTGTTTTTTTGGATCAAGATCAAAAGATCGCAGCCTCCGGCAGCTCCTGCACAGGTTTGAAGGCCGCCAATAAGTCCTGTTCAAACGCTTTTTGCGCATCCCCCGGCACCTGCGCCCGATGCCGGGCCAGATGAAACGCCACCTCAAAGCTCAACGCGCCTTCACGCACGGTGCGCAGCAACCCTTTGTCCTGCCAGCCCCGCGCATAGTGATCGGGCAGATAGCCGACGTGTTTGCCCGACAGGATAAAGGCAAGAGTGCCTTCGACTTGTTCCGAACGCGCCGAACAGACCTTGCCCTGAAACGGCTCGTCGCTGCGCAGAAAACGGTAGGGATGATCGACCCGGTCACACGCCTCAAGCGCCGCATCGTTCGGTGCCGGATCGCTGAATAACGGATGCCCCGGCGCACAATACAAATGCTGGGTTTCACTGAATAACTGGCAATAGTCGAATGCACTTTGCACCTGCGAAAAATATCCGATCGCCAGGTCCAGCCGCTGTTGCAGCAGCAGGCGCTCCATCTCAGCGGGCATCGCGCTGATCAGCTCGATGCGTACCGACTCGTCACGCTCGCGAAACCGCCGGATCGCCTCGGCGACGCGCTGCAGTACCGATTGTCCGACCGCCTCGGAAATGCCCAGACGCACTTCGCCGATCAAGCGTCCAGCGACACCGTTGGATTGATGGCGAAACGTTTCGATCGATTCAAACAGACTGCGTGCCGCCAGCAACAATTGCTCGCCTTTGGGCGTCACGCTGAAACCTCCTTTGCCCCGGCTGCACAGGCGATAGCCGAGGCGGGTTTCGAGTTTGGCCATTTGCTGGCTGATGCTTGATTGACTCAGACCCAGATCACCCTGTGCGGCGCTGAAACCGCCGCATTCAACCACGCGGACGAACAGGCGCAGCAACTGCAGATCGACATCGTGGAGTTGACCGAGCATCACATTACTCCGGGGTAAAGTTAGGATAATTATTCGGCTATTTTTCTAATGTATGCGACGGCGCATTCTGCCACCACTTTCTCCGGTCAGGTGTTCGTCATGGCTCCCGTGTTCAAGCTGTGTTTCCCCGCGCTGTTGTTGTCCGTGGTCATCAATGCTCAGGCCGAGGAGAAAACCCTCAATCTCTATAGCTGGGCCGATTACGTGCCGCCGCAAACCCTGCAGCGTTTCGAGCAGGAAACCGGCATTCACGTGCGTTACGACACCTTCGATACCTCTGAGGTACTGGAAACCAAACTGCTCACTGGCGGCAGCGGTTACGACGTGGTGGTGCCGTCGTCCAGTGTGCTGGCGCGCGGTTTGGCGGCGGGGGCCATGAAGGAGATCGCCCGTGAGGGACTCAAGGGCTACGCCAATCTTGATCCGGATCTGCTGGAAAAACTTGCCGCTGTCGACCCCGGCAACCGTTATGGCGTGCCTTATACCTGGGGCACTCTGGGCTTGGGCATCAACGTCGAAGCGGTGCAGCAGCGGCTGCCCGATGTGCCGCTGAACAGCCTTGATCTGCTGTTCAGGCCCGAATACGCGAGCAAGCTCAAGGACTGCGGGATTGCGATCCTCGATTCGCCTCAAGAGGTCATCGGCCTGGCGCTGCACTATCTGGGCAAAGATCCCTACAGCACCGACAAGCATGATCTTGCCGCCGCCGAGGCGTTGTTGCAGAAACTGCAACCGTCAGTGCTCTATGTCGCCACCGGTCGGCAGATCAATGATCTGGCCAGCGGCAATGTTTGCCTGGCACTGACCTACAACGGTGACGCAAGCATGGCCGCCGACCAGGCGCGCAAGGCCAACAAACCGTTCGAAGTGGCTTATCGCATTCCGAAGGAAGGCACGCTGGTCTGGCAGGACAATCTGGCGATTCCCAAGGATGCGCCGCATCCCCAGGCCGCGCGCGCGTTCATCGAGTTCATGTTGCGCCCCGACTCGGTGGCCGAGCTGACCAACACGCTGTTTTTTGGCCACTGCCAACCAGGCAGCGACACCGCTGGTGGATGAGGCGGTGCGCAATGACCCCGACATCTACCCACCGGCCGACGTGCGTAATCGGCTGTACGCCGACCGCAGCATGAGCCTCAAGGACATGCGTCAGCGTACGCGTCTGTGGACCACTTTCCGTAGCCATCAATAACAAAAGGAGCGCCGAGATGGACGTGCCAATGCAGAACGATCAGGCGATGACTCGCGATAGCCTCTACGGCACCGCCGCCGAAAGCACCTACGCCGGCATCACCAGTTTCATGCGCCGGCGCTACAGCCGGGATTTGCGCGGCGTCGATGTCGCTGTCAGCGGCGTCCCGTTCGACACCGCCACCAGCAACCGTCCCGGCGCACGTTTCGGGCCACGCGGGATTCGCGCGGCGTCCACCGGGATTGCCTGGGAGCGCCACTGGCCGTGGGCGTTCGACCCGTTCGATCATTTGGCCGTCGTCGATTATGGCGACTGCAATTTCGATTACGGCTCACCGCACAGCATCCCGGAAAGCATCGAAGCTCATGCCGAGCACATTCTCAATGCCGGCAGCGCCATGCTCACCTTCGGCGGCGACCATTTCATCAGTTACCCGCTGCTCAAGGCCCATGCGCGCAAATATGGCAGGCTGTCGCTGATCCATTTCGATGCGCACAGCGACACCTGGCCGGACGAGGAGGGCAAGCGTGTCGATCACGGCACCATGTTCTGGCATGCCGCGCGTGAGGGGCTGGTTGATCCGGCGCGTTCGGTGCAGATCGGCTTGCGCACCACCAATGATGATCACATGGGGTTTCAGGTGCTCGATGCACGACAAGTGCACCGGCGTGGCTGCGAGGCGATCGTCGAAGCGATTCGCGCACGGGTCGGCGATAACCCGGTGTACCTGACGTTCGATATCGACTGCCTCGATCCGGCTTTCGCGCCCGGCACCGGGACGCCGGTGTGCGGTGGTCTGAGTACGGTGCAGGCACTGGAGATTCTCGGTGGTTTGCGCGGAATCAATCTGGTCGGCATGGACGTTGTCGAAGTCGCCCCGGCGTACGATCACGCCGACGTCACCTCACTGGCCGCCGCCACGTTGGCGATGGAAATGCTCTGCCTCTACGCCGCCCGACACAAAGTCGATCACTGATTGAGCCTGCTCGCGAAGACGCCAGTTCAGCCAGTCTGTTTCTAACTGACCTAGCGCCTTCGTGAGCAGACTCCAACCGTCTTACGCCACCGGAACCTTAGGCAAATCCAGTATCTGCGAACCGGTAAAACGCGGTGTCGAGCTGACAATCGTCTCGTGGGGAACACCCGCCGCCGTGCTGCTGATGACATCGAGTCGGGCCAGTTGATCATCGCTCAATTGCACGTCGAGTGCACCCAGGGTGGCATCGAGTTGTTCACGGGTGCGCGACCCAAGGATCGGAATCAGCGCAGTGGTCGAGCGTTTGGCTTTTTCCCGCAGCCAGGCAATGGCGACGTGGGTCGGGCTGGCGTCGAGTTCTGCGGCGACGGCAAGCAAGGTGTCGAGGAGGGCGGTTTCCCGCGCGCTTTTTTCCGCATGCACCAACATGCCGAGTTTGGCGGCACGGTTGTTGTCATCGCTGTTGCGATATTTGCCGGTGAGGAAGCCGCCGCCCAGTGGTGACCACAGCGTGGCTGCCAAACCGAGGGCTTCCGCCATGGGCAGCAATTCGCGCTCGGCGCTACGTTCGGCCAGGCTGTATTCGACCTGAATCGCCGCAATTGGCGCGAAGCCGCGGATCTCCGCGAGCAGGTCGGCGCGAGCAATGCGCCATGCCGGAAAGTTTGACAGTCCGGCGTAATGAATTTTCCCCGCGCGTACAAGGTCATCAAACCCACGCAGGATTTCTTCCATGGGCGTCACGCCATCGCTGATATGCGCCCAGAACAGATCAATGTGATCGGTGTTCAGACGTTTCAGACTCTCTTCGACCGCGCGCACCATATTTTTACGGCTGTTGCCGGTGTGGGAAATGCCGTCTGCCGGTGTAGTACCCATACTGTATTTGGTGGCGATCACCAGATGATCACGCTCCGGGGCAATGAATTCACTGAGCATCGATTCCGATTGCCCACCTTGATAGCCATTGGCGGTATCAATGAAGTTGCCCCCGGCATCGAGATAGCCATCAAAGATGCGTTTGGCTTCATCACGTTCCGCGCCATGGCCCCAGCCGGTGCCGAAGTTGCCGGCGCCCAGCGCCAATTCTGAAACGCGCAGGCCGGTTTTACGGCCAAAAACCTTGTAGTGCATGGCAACGCCCTCGATGAAGATCGCTCAGTGGAAATAAAATTACGAGCGAAATATGAGGTCAATATGATGCTGGTAATATTTGCTGTCAAGACGCATGTCGCTCAACGGTCAGTCATCGCAGTGCAAGCTTGCGCTGTCGCCGTTGCCGGCACGCCAGCGTAACCAGCAGGGGAAAACCGCACGGCTGGATATCTCCCTGTGAGCATCGTGGCATACTGCCGCGCATGACTTTCGACTCCCCTTTAAGTGCCTGGCAAAACGCTGTTCAACACAACGGCTTCATCCAGGATGAAGCCCAGGAACACGCGGTCTGGGTGTTACAGAAATGCCACGAAGCCTTGCATGCCGGTGACCATTCGGTCACCGGCGTTTATCTGTGGGGGCCGGTCGGGCGCGGCAAGACCTGGCTGATGGATCAGTTCTATCAGAGCCTTCGGGTGCCGGCCCGGCGTCAACACTTTCATCATTTCATGGGCTGGGTGCATCAGCGTTCTTTCCAGTTGACCGGCATCGCCGACCCGTTGCGCGCGCTGGCCAAAGAACTGGCGAATGAAGTGCGGGTCCTGTGTTTCGACGAACTGTTCGTCAATGACATCGGCGACGCGATCATTCTCGGCCGTTTGTTTCAGGTGATGTTCGACGAGGGCGTCGTCGTGGTTTGCACCTCCAATCTGCCGCCAGATGAACTGTATGCCGATGGGTTCAATCGTGACCGCTTTACCCCGGCGATTACCGCGCTCAAGGCGCATATGCAAGTTGTCCCGGTCAATGGCGCCGAGGACCATCGCTTGCACCCTGGCGCCATCGAGCAACGTTACTTTGTCACCACGCCGGATTCGGCCAGCGCACTGAGCGAGGTGTTTCAGGCGCTGACACAGGGACAGAGCTCCAGCAGCGAACCCGTGCCGGTCGGCCATCGGATTCTGAACGTGGTTCAGGCCAGTGAGTCGGTGCTGTGGTGCCGCTACGCTGATCTTTGCGAACAACCGTTTGCCGCCATGGATTTCATCGCGCTGTGCGATAGCTATCGGGCTATTCTGATGAGCGACGTGCCCAATCTCAGCGCCCGGAAACGCGAAGGCCGCATTGCCCGAGGCACCGAGGACGGCGCTCAGCGGGTGATCGCCGGGGATCGCGAACTGCCGCAATTGTCAGTGCATGACGACGGCGTGCGCCGCTTCATTGCGCTGGTCGACGAGTGCTACGACCGCAAAGTGCCGCTGTACATCGAGGCGCAGGTGCCAATGGACGCGTTGTACACCGAGGGTTATCTGGAATTTCCCTTCCGCCGGACCCTCAGCCGCTTGCAGGAGATGCAATTGCAGCGTTTTGCCAACGCTTGAGTGAAGAGGGCGCCACCATGAGTCAACCGCTATCCCATCACTTGCTGACCATGGCCTATCAAAACGCCTGGGCCAATCACCGCTTGGCCAAGGCCTGGTCGCAACTTGACGACGCCGAGCTGGCCGCGCCCCGGATGAGTTTTTTCCCGAGTATTCGCCTGACCCTCAATCACATCCTGACCTGCGACTGGTTCTACGTTGACGCATTGGAACGCGAACGGCGCGGCGCCGAGCCGCATCCTGACTGTTATGTGTTTTTCAATCAGGACGAGCCGTTCTCCGAAGCTGCCCCGTTGCGTGAACAACAGGCGCACGTTGATCGGCGTCTGATCGCCTATTGCGAGCAATTACGCGATGCGGACCTTGCCCGCATCGTCACCATCGCCCGCGACACACCGCAGCACGACAGCCGACTGCGCATGCTGTCGCACCTGTTCGAGCACCAGATCCATCACCGTGGCCAAGTGCACGCGATGCTTAGCGGTACGTCGGTGAAACCGCCGCAACTGGACGAGTTTTTTTGTGCCGGTGAAAGTGCCCTGCGTGCGCAGGACTTCGTCGAGCTCGGCTGGACTGAAGCGTTGATTTGGGGGCATTGATAACAGCAAAAGATCGCAGCCTTCGGCAGCTCCTACAGAGAGTACGGTATTTCAATGTAGGAGCTGCCGAAGGCTGCGATCTTTTGATCTTTTGATCTTTTGCTGTTGCGGGTTGCCCGGCGGATCACGCCCGCGCTAAGGTCGAGCGGCCTATCAGCGTGCACTTTGCGCGCCGGGGCATTTGTGTGTTCGGGGATGGAAATGGATTCCGCAGAGATTCTTGTGCTTCAAGCCAGCTACACCAATCCACTGCACGCCGAGGCCATCGGCATCGTGCTCAATCATTACGCCGAAGACCCTATGGGTGGCGGTCATTCGCTGGATCCCGATCTGCTACGGCGCTTGCCGGAAGAATTGGCCCGTCGACCGCACGCATTCAGTGTGCTGGCCTTTGTCGGTGGCGAGCCGGCAGGGTTGGTGAACTGTTTCGAGGGGTTTTCGACGTTTGCCTGCAAACCCTTGGTCAACGTGCACGACGTAGCGGTGGTAGGCAAATTTCGTGGACTTGGTCTGAGTCAGAAAATGCTACGCAAAGTCGAGGACATCGCCCGCCAGCGCGGCTGCTGCAAGATCACCCTCGAAGTGCTCGAAGGTAACGCCGTGGCGCAGAACGCCTACGGCAAATTCGGCTTCGCGCCAGGCATGTTCAATCCGGAGCACGGGCGCATGCTGTTCTGGATCAAGGAACTGCAGGCATAAAAAAAGGCGCCCGAAGAGGGCGCCCAACTGTCTTCTCCCAGGCCAGAGCGGAGACTTGGGAGGTCCATCGGTTGCTCGGTGAATCTCAGTTGCGATAGGACTCGGTCACCTGCGCAGTCTGATCGGCGGGAACGCGAATTTCTTTCGCGTTGGCGTCGCTCTGCTGCTCGCTCGGGGCGTGGTGAACCGGGAAGTTGTCGTAGTAATAACGCATGCGCTCAGCGCCGCCTTCGGCAAAGACGCTGGCAGAACCCAGGGCGAATAGCCCGGTAAGGATTGCGGTAGTGATTTTCATGGTGCCTCCTACTGAACAAGTCGGAGCCGTTCGTCCATGAAGCAGAACTCGGGGGAGATTTTCTCCCCGCGCAATTAACTCGGGGTTAAGTGCACCTGTGGCGAGAGGGCTTGCCCCGTCGGGTCGCGAAGCGACTCGCGCTTTTGATGGCAAAAAGCAGGGGCCTGCTGCGCAGTCCAACGGGGGCAAGCCCCCTCGCCACAGGGTTAGTGGCGTGTTGAAGGGATCAGAGCTTCCAGTCGAGGCTCAATGTCACTGTGCGTGGATCACCCCAGTACACGCCGTTGTAGAAGCCGACGTTGTCGTAATATTTCTTGTCGAACAGGTTGTCGACGTTCAGCGATGCCGAAAGGTGCTTGTCGAACTCATAGCGCGACATCAGGTTGACCACGGTGTAGGCGTCCTGATTGATCCGCGTACGTTCGGTGGTGATCCGCCCGTTGGCGCCGCGCCCGACCGGGCGGTTGGCGGTGCGGTAGACGTCGCTCTGCCAGTTCACGGTGCCGCCGACAGTCAGGGCGTTCCAGTTGCCCGGCAAATGATACGCCGTGGACAAACGGAACATGTTCAATGGCTGGTTGGTGTTGCTGCGTTGCTTTTCGCCATCGGCGGAGTGGGTGTAGGTGTAGCCGGCGGTCATGTTCCAGCCGTTGAGAATCTCACCCGAGACCTCGGCTTCGAAACCATTGACCTTGTTACCCTTGCCGCCGCTCTTGTAGAACTCTTCGCCGGTGACGGGATCCGGTGCGACCGAATCGTCGATTTCGGCAAAGTTGTCCTGTTTGCTCCAGAACAACGCTGTCGACAGGTTCAGGCGCTCCTCCAACAGGCTGCCCTTGAGACCCAGTTCGTAATTGCTGCCAACGACCGGATCGAGGTAGTTGCGACTGCTGTCGCGATTGCTCTGCGGTTTGAAGATGTCGGTGTAGCTGACGTACGCGGTGTATTCCGGTGTCAGGTCATAGAGCAGGCCGGCATAAGGTGTCCAGACGTCGTTCTGGCTCTGACTGGTGGCATCGATCCTGGTCAACTGCAACTGACTGTTGTAGTAGCTGTCCCGACTGGATTCCTCCCAACTGCCGTAGCGGCTGCCGAGCACGGCATGTAATCGGTCAGTGAAACTCAGGCGTGTTGCCAGATAACCGGCCTTTTGCCGGGTTTTGCCTTTTGAGCCGCTCAGGCCGGTAACGGTATCAGGGAATTTGGCGATATCGCCCATGTACTTCCAGTCACGGATGCTTTCGTAATCCGCTGCACGCGGGCCGTCGTAGGCATAGGGCGAATCGGCGCGGCGCTCGGCTTCGCCATAGCCGAACATCATTTCGTGTTCGCGTCCGAGCAGTGAATAGGGGCCCGAGACGTTGAAGTCATAAGCCTTCATGCTCTGCTCGCCGATCATGTGTCCCATGTAGGCGCTCATGCCGCTGCGGTCGGCTTCGGGGAAGCCGCCACCGCCGTAGTAAGTCTTGCCGTCGCTGTCACTGTTGCGATGGGTATACGCGGCTTTCAGATGCCAGCCCGCTGCCAGTTGCTGGTCGAGCGTGGCGAAAGCGGTCTTGTCGCGCAGCGGCCAGGAACTCCACGAAGTCGCCATGTTGGTCGAGCGACCGAGTCCGGCTTTGCTGCCATCGGCATTCCAGTACGGTACGGTGCCCCAGGCGGTGCCTTGCACGTGTTTGTCCTGATAGTCGTAACCGACGGCCAGCACAGTGGACTCGCTCAGGTCGGCTTCGAGAATGCCGTAGCCGACTTCGCGTTGCAGCGCGTATTTGTCGCGGATTGACTGGCTGTCGCGATAAGCCAGTACCGTCCGTCCACGCAAGCGGCCGTCGAAGGCCAGCGGGCCACCGACGTCGACGTAGCTGTAGTAATCGTCGTAGCTGCCGCCGCTGACGCCGGCCAGCGCCTGTAACCGGGTGGTCGGTCGTTTGCGCACCATGTTGATGGTCGCCGAAGGGTCGCCTGCACCGGTGGTCAACCCCGTCGCCCCGCGAACCACTTCGATGCGGTCGTAGATGATGGTATCGGAATCGGATTTCATCCGGTCGAAGGTGTTGAGCATGCCGTCAATCTGGAAATTGTTGATTGAATAGCCGCGCGAGGAATAGTCGACTCGGTCCGAGTCAAGGTGTTGTACGACAATACCGGTGGTCTGTCTCATGGCCTCGGACAATGTACCGAGTTTGAAATCATCCATCTGTTGGCGAGTCACCACCGACACCGATTGCGGTGTTTCCTTGATCGACAGGTTCATCCTTGTCGCAGTGCTCATCGCACCAGTGGTGTACGCATCGGTGTTTTCGGTCGTGGTGCCCAGGCCTTGAGCAGTGACATTGGTTGAGGCCAGTTCCAGTGCTGAACTGGCGGGCTCTGGCGATTTTTCAGTCGCGTTTTCAGCCAGCAGTTCGGCGCTCAAAGCAGCGCTGCACATGCCAAGCGTGAGGGTCATGGAACGGGTGATGGGCGCGAACATCGCAGCCGACTCCTTGTCTTCGAGGGAAAAAATCCGTTTGTTCAAAGACGAAGCGAGGACCTGCGATTTAGTGTCAAACGAGAAATATTATTATTTGAAAGCGTTTTCGTACTTGCTGGGCGCTGCCGCAGATCAGGGGGTGTGCAATAAAAAGGGGCCGATGTCTGGCCCCTTTTGTGTTTACTGCTCGGTAGCCTCTGCTATGGACGTATCGGGCTGTTTCGGCTTCATCAGACTGAAGTCGATCAGCGGCCGCTGTTGGCGTTCGTAAGGATTGCCGATCATCAGCGGACGCGGCTTGAAGCTGTCACTGACCAGGCTGCGGCTGCGATCCAGCTCGTCAGCGCTCAATCCGGCCAGATCCGCCCAGGTATGGATGAACTGGGAGCTGCTGTACGGCCGGCTCAAATCCCCGGCGAAGTTCCAGTCATGATTCTCGCGCCATTTCGGCGACGCCCAGGCCATGAACGGAATGGTGTACATCGGCGCGGTCGGTTTGTTTTCGTTGCGCCCCAGGGTGTTGTGGCCGACCGAGTCGAAGACGTCTTCACCGTGGTCGGAGAGGTACAGCAGGAAGCCGTTCGGATCGGCTTTGGCGTAATCCTTGATCAGGCTCGACACCACGAAGTCGTTGTACAGCACGGCATTGTCGTAGCTGTTGTAAGTCGGCACCTGGTCGTCGCGCACACCGGCTGGCACACCGTTGCGATCCTGGAACTTGTCGAAGCTCGGCGGATAACGATATTGATAGCTCATGTGTGTACCCAGCAAGTGCACCACGATCAGCTTGCGCGGCGCCGCATCGGCCAGCGCCTTGTTGAACGGCTCGATCACGTCGCCGTCGTACTGGGCGGCATTCTGGTTGCGGTTGTTGTTCAGGTACACCTGCTCGTCCGCCTGCTCCGAGAAGGTCGTGAGCATGGTGTTGCGCTTGGTCATGGTCTGCTGGTTGGTGATCCAGAACGTCTTGTAGCCGGCTTGTTTCATCACGCTGACCAACGACGGGGTCGACAGGTACAGGTCGGGATTTTCTTCGTCGGCGAACGTCAGCACCTGCTGCAACGCCTCGATCGTGTAAGGGCGTGGCGTGATGACGTTGTCAAACACCGCCAACTGGTCTTTGAGCTTGTCCAGTTCTGGCGTGGTTTTACGCGGGTAGCCATAGAGGCTCATGCGCTGACGATTGGTCGACTCACCGACGACCAGCACCAGCGTTGCCGGCTGATTGGCCGTTGCGTCCTTGAGGTTTTTCAGCGGCGCGATCTTGCTCGCGTTGTGCAGCATGCCCTGCATGTCGGCGAGGGTTTCCTGATAGCGATGATAGGCCACTGCCATCTGCCACGGTACCGCCGGTTCGATACGGGTTTCGAATTTCTCGAAACCTTCGGCGAAGCTGCCGGTGCGCAGGGTTTGCTTGATCAGCGGGTAACCGACAACGGCGACCACGATGGCCGTCGCCGCCACCAACGCACGGCCACGGGGCAGGTACACCGGGCGCAGACGGGTCCACAGGAAATAGGCGAACAGGGTATGGGCGAGGAACGCCGGAACCATCCACCAGGCAAAGTACTGGGTCATGTACTCGCCGGCTTCGGACACGTTCGACTCGAACATGATGAAGATCACGCTCTGAGAGAACTCCTGCTGATAGATGAAGAAGTAACCCAGGCTGGCCATGGAGCAGGCCCAAAGCACGACGCCGATCACCGCGGCGAGCAGTTTGGTGCGCTTGGGAAACAGCAGCATCGGTGCCAGCCAGATGGCGCTCATCACGAATGCCTGCCGGAACCCGGTGAAGCCGGAGGTACCGGTGAGCTGGATCAGCAGTTGGGTAATACCCGAGAAGTACCAGAAGAAAACGAACAGCCAGAGAAAACCGGCCCAGTCGAAACCTGTCGCAGTCGTTTTGCTGCGTTTGAACAATGCCATTCAGCACTCCAGCTCGATCGTCACAACCACCGCCGGAAAGCTTCCATGAAACCGACGAACGGAGGCCGAACGCGTACGCCCGGCCAGAATGCGCCGGAGTATCGCCAAGCTAATGTGAAAACTTTGTTAGTTGCAGATTACACAAAGGGCTGGATCATGTCGGGAACGACACAGGTCGCTCCCGAAGCAGGCGGGGAGATCAGGCGTGCGGGTGGCGCTGGACAACCGGCAGAGGTTTGGGCTGAGCGCCCTGAGTCAACGCGCGCAGTTGCGCCAGCTCCTGCTTGAGTTGGTCACGCTCGTCTTTCAACTGGCGCAATTCATCGCGACGGATTGTCACGTACAGGGTTTGTGGCGGCATTGCTGTGTGTACTGTGCCCATTGCTCACCTCGCAAATGGCGTGCATCAACTGTAAGTCGCTGCCGTTTTTGGCTGCTGACTTACTATCGGCGCCAATTTTGATTTCTTTTGCCTGTGAATGGAACTTTTTTATTTTTCATGGTCGGTGTGTCTTCGCCACGTTTCGGGGCGTTATCAGTCTGATTCGGGCACAATGCACGGAAACTTCATCGCAACGCTCTGGACTAACCTCCATCAGTCGCGTTGGGCTATAACCCATGACACACATTTATTTGTAGTAAGGAGCATCAGCACATGCAACTCGGGATTATTGGACTGGGCCGCATGGGCGGCAATATTGCGCGACGTCTGATGCTCAACGGTCACACCACCGTTGTTTACGACCGCAATACCGCTTTCATCGATAACCTGGTCGCCGAGGGCTCCACGGGCGTCGCAGACCTGCCAGCACTGGTTGCCGGTCTGGCCAAACCGCGTGCGGTCTGGGTCATGCTGCCGGCCGGCGCGCCGACCGAAGACACCATCAACACCCTGAGCACACTGCTTGAAGCCGGCGACACCATCATCGACGGCGGCAACACCAACTATAAGGATGATATTCGCCGGGCCAAGACCCTGAACGAGAAGGGCCTGCACTACATCGACGTCGGCACCTCCGGCGGCGTCTGGGGCCTGGAGCGCGGCTATTGCATGATGATCGGCGGCGACGCTGAAACCGTGCAGCGCCTCGACCCGCTGTTCGCCGCACTGGCGCCGGGCATGGGTGACATCCCGCGTACCAAGGATCGCAAGTCCGATGACCACCGTGCCGAGCACGGTTACATCCATGCCGGTCCTGCCGGTGCCGGGCACTTCGTGAAGATGATTCACAACGGCATCGAGTACGGCATGATGGCTGCGTTCGCCGAGGGCTTCGATATCCTCAAGACCAAATCCAGCGAGCGCCTGCCGGAAGATCAGCGTTTCGATCTGAACGTCGCCGATATCGCTGAAGTCTGGCGTCGCGGCAGCGTCGTTTCCTCGTGGTTGCTCGACCTGACTGCCGACGCACTGGCCAGCGATCCGAAGCTCGACGGCTTCTCCGGTTCGGTTGCCGACAGCGGCGAGGGTCAATGGACCATCGAAGCGGCCATGGAGCAAGCGGTGCCGGTACCGGTGCTGTCGAACTCGCTGTTCTCGCGCTACCGCTCGCGCGGTCAGGGCACCTTTGGCGACAAGATCCTTTCGGCCCAGCGCTTCGGCTTCGGCGGCCACGTGGAGACACCGAAGAAATGACCCATACGATCCGCAGGAAATCCAAGGCAGAACCCGCACCACCGACCACGCTGTTCCTGTTCGGTGCCCACGGCGACCTGGTCAAGCGCTTGCTGATGCCGGCGCTGTACAACCTCAGTCGCGACGGCTTGCTTGACGAAAACCTGCGGATCGTGGGCGTTGACCACAACGCCATTACCGATGAGGCCTTCGCGCAGAAGCTCGAAGACTTCATCCGTACCGAAGTGGCGGCGAAAGTCGGCAAGGGCGATCAGATGCTGGATCCGGCCTTGTGGGCCAAGCTCGCCAGAGGTATCAGCTACGTCCAGGGCGACTTTCTGGACGACAGCACCTATTCAGCCCTGGCGGCGAAAATCGCCGACAGCGGCACCGGTAATGCGGTGTTCTACCTGGCCACCGCGCCGCGTTTCTTCAGTGAAGTGGTGCGCCGACTCGGCAGCGCCGGTTTGCTTGAAGAGAATCCAGAAGCGTTCAGAAGGGTAGTGATCGAGAAGCCGTTCGGCTCCGATCTGCACACTGCCGAAGCGTTGAACGCCTGTTTGCTCAAGGTGATGTCCGAGAAGCAGATCTATCGGATCGACCATTACCTGGGCAAGGAAACCGTGCAGAACATTCTGGTCAGCCGGTTCTCCAACAGCCTGTTCGAAGCGTTCTGGAACAACCATTACATCGACCACGTGCAGATCACCGCCGCCGAAACCGTCGGTGTCGAAACCCGTGGCAGTTTTTACGAACACACCGGCGCCCTGCGAGACATGGTGCCCAATCACCTGTTCCAGTTGCTCGCCATGGTTGCCATGGAACCGCCGGCCGCATTCGGCGCCGATGCGGTGCGCGGTGAGAAGGCCAAGGTCGTCGGTGCGATCCGCCCGTGGACGACTGAAGAGGCGCGGGCCAACTCGGTACGTGGCCAGTACAGCGCCGGCGAAGTCGATGGCAAGGCGTTGAACGGCTACCGCCAGGAGCCCAACGTATCCCCTGACAGCACCACGGAAACCTACGTGGCGCTGAAGGTGATGATCGACAACTGGCGCTGGGTTGGCGTGCCGTTCTACCTGCGCACCGGCAAGCGCATGAGCGTGCGCGACACCGAGATCGTCATCTGCTTCAAACCGGCACCGTACGCGCAGTTCCGTGATACCGAAGTCGATGAGTTGCAGCCGACCTACCTGCGCATCCAGATCCAGCCGAACGAAGGCATGTGGTTCGACTTGCTGGCAAAGCGGCCGGGGCCGGCGCTGAACATGGCCAACATCGAGTTGGGTTTTGCCTACAAAGACTTTTTCGAGATGCAGCCATCGACCGGCTACGAAACGCTGATCTATGACTGCCTGACCGGCGACCAGACGCTGTTCCAGCGCGCCGACAATATCGAGAACGGCTGGCGCGCCGTTCAGCCGTTCCTCGACGCCTGGCAGCAGGATGCGAGCGTGCAAGCTTACGCCGCCGGTAACGACGGCCCGCAAGCCGCCGAAGATCTGCTGACTCGCGATGGCCGCGTCTGGCACGGCCTCGGATGAGTGATTTGTCGAAACAACCTGTCCGTTTTCTGCTCAGTGACATGGACGGCACGCTGTTGCTGCCGGATCACTCGCTGAGTCAGCGCACTATTGATGCGGTGCGTTCGTTGCGCGAAGCCGGCGTGTTATTCAGCCTCGCCACCGGGCGGCCACCGAAAGCCATGTTGCAGCAGATCGAAGCCTTGGGTGTTGATCTGCCGACGGCGGCGTTCAACGGTGGCTCCATCGTTAACCCGGATGGCAGTTTGCTGGTCGCGCATTACTTGCCGGCCACCACGGCGTTGATTGCGCTGGCGACGTTTGCCGATCAGCCTGATGTCGAAATCTGGGTATTCAGCGGCGGCGACTGGTTGCTCAAGGATCCGCACGGGCCGATGGTGCCGCGCGAACAGCATGGCCTCGGTTATCCGCCGGTGGTGGTCGAGAGTTTCGAGCCGTATCTGGAGCACATTGACAAGATCGTTGCGACCAGTAACAACACCGAGCTGTTGATTGAATTGGAGGCGCGCTTGCTGCCGAAGGTCAACGGCATGGCGCAAGTCTCGCGCTCGCAACCGGTGTATCTCGACGTGACGGCACTGGAGGCTAACAAGGGCACGGCGCTGGCGACCTTGGCCGAGCACTTGGGGGTGCCGCTGGAACAGACCGCCGCAATCGGCGACGGCGGCAACGACCCGGCGATGTTCCATTGCGCCGGACTGTCGATCGCCATGGGCCAGGCCGAAGAGGCGGTAAAGCGTCAGGCCGACGTGGTCACCGCCCCCAATACCGAAGACGGCGTCGCCCAAGCGATCGAAAAATACATCCTCCCTCACTGACTCCACCCAAAACCAAATGCAGGAGTGAGCCTGCTCGCGATAGCAATTTATCAGTCACCATTTCTTGGGCTGACACACCGCTATCGCGAGCAGGCTCACTCCTACAGTTTTTACGCGGTATTGGTCAGAGCCAGTAACTTACTGCATACCAGCCCAGCAATCCCATCACGACGGTGTACGGCAACGCCATCCACACCATCCGCCCGTACGACAAGCGCACCAGCGGTGCAATCGCCGACGTCAGCAGGAACAGAAACGCCGCCTGACCATTCGGCGTGGCTACGCTCGGCAGGTTGGTGCCGGTGTTGATTGCGATCGCCAAGGTCTCGAAATGCTCACGGCTCATGTGCCCGGCGAGGAATGCCTGCTTCACTTCGGTGATGTAAATGGTTGCGACGAACACGTTGTCGCTGATTGCCGACAACAAGCCGTTGGCAATGAACAGCATGCCTGGTTGTTGCTCCACCGGCAGCGCCAGCACCCATTGAATCAGCGGCGCAAACAACTGTTGATCGTGAATCACCGCCACCACCGCAAAAAACACCACCAGCAACGCTGTAAACGGCATAGCGTCCTTGAAGGCACTGCCCAGACGATGCTCATCGGTGATGCCGGTAAATGCGGTGATCAAAACAATCACCATCAGACCGATCAGACCGACTTCAGCAATGTGAAAGGCCAGGCAGCCGATCAGGATCAATGCCGCTGCACCTTGCACCAGCAGCGCAGCGCGTTGGCGCGGTGTACGCTCGGCGTCGTCTTCAGCGGCGTAGTTGGCCAGCACGGCACGCACGTTATCCGGCAGCAGCGTGCCGTAACCGAACCAGCGCAATTTCTCCAGCAACACACAGGTCACCAGGCCAGCTGCCAGCACCGGCATCGACACCGGTGCGACTTTCTGGAAGAACTCGGCGAAATGCCAACCCATTTCATGGCCGATCAGCAGGTTCTGCGGCTCGCCGACGAGTGTGCAGACACCGCCCAATGCCGTGCCGACGGCACCGTGCATCAGCAGGCTGCGCAGGAACGCGCGGAACTGTTCCAGATCGTTGTGATGCAGTTTGGGCAGGTTCTGGTCGTCGCCAAACTCACTGTCCTGACGCGGGTCATTGCCCGACGCCACCCGATGGTAGACCGAGTAAAAACCGACAGCGGCGCTGATAATGACCGCCGTCACCGTTAGTGCATCGAGGAATGCCGAGAGGAATGCCGAAAGAAAACAGAACATCAGCGATAACATCGCTTTGGAGCGCACGCCCAACAACAGGCGCGAAAACAGATATAGCAGCAGATCCTTCATGAAGTAGATGCCCGCCACCATGAACATCAGCAGCAGGATCACCGGAAAATTGTGCAGCAACTCATCGTAAAGAGCCTGCGGCGTGGTCATCTTCAGCAGCAGTGCTTCGATCAACAACAAGCCGCCGGGCATCAATGGATAGCACTTGAGCGCCATCGCCAGGGTGAAGATGAATTCGATGACCAGCAACCAGCCAGCCGCGACGGGGCCAACCGTGAACAGGACCAGTGCATTGAGGATCAGAAAACCGACGATGGTCGCCTTGTACCAGCGCGGCGATTGACCGAGAAAGTTGTGCGCAAACGCCTGGGCCATTGAACCGGACATCGGTTGCTCCTTGTCTTTTAGAAGCGCGCAAGTTGCCGGATGCGTTGCCGAAGATCAAGTACAGTCCGTGTTTTTCAATCGTTAAGGTATCGCGCCACCATTGCCCGATAGTTGCCATCCAGCGAGTAGCCGCCCACGAGGATCGCATCATCCGCTTGCACGGCCAGTGAATTGGCCATGTCCAGGCTGCGACCCAAACGCGTACGCAGCCAGCCGTTGCCATCACCGAACGTTTGATCGAGGTGGCCGTCAGGTAAAAAACGCGCGACTACGAAGTCTGCCTCGAACCCGCCAATCGTCGCACCGACGGCGATAATCCGGCCGTCTTGCATGCGCTGGGCGGCATTCCACTGGCAACCGCTATGGCCGATGTCCAGCAGTTGCGGCAGGCCTGAGTTGCAATGTAGCTGCGCACGACCGTTACGATGCAGGTTCAGGGTCATGCAGCGAATCGGATCACGGCTGCTGCCGAAGCAGTGAAGATGCTCCGCCGACTCAACCACCTGATTGACCAGCGCGCCGTGTCCGTGGGCTGTGAAGGCCATGAAGCCATCGATAGCGAAGGTTTCGTCGAGCCGGCCATCCGCCAGGTAGCGCGCAAGCAGACCTTCCTGAGGGAAGCTCATTGAACCACCGACCAAAATCCGTCCGTCCTGTTGCAACGACAGACTGCTCAGCCAGGTGTTGAGGAGCAGATGACGAACCATGACAAAACCGCGACCGTTGAAAGTCTTGTCGAGTTGGCCATTGCCTGTGAGGCGAATCAGCATGCCCGCGTGGTCGGCGCATTCGAAGTGATGATTGGCAACCAACAGGATATGGCCGTCGTCCTGCACCGCCATGTCACACGCTTCGGCGCCCGGAATGCCCGGTGGCAGCCACTCGTCGAGTGTGCCCATCGACAGGTCGCCGGGCAGGCGTACCACCAGATAACCGTTATCGCCGAAATCCGGGTCCGGGCAACCCCGATCATCGAAAAGGGCAAGGCCGGGCAGGGTGCAATGGTCGGTCTCGTAGTGCAGGCCAGCCAGCAGAATTCTGCCGTCGGGCAGCAGCTGGACTTTGCCGGCCATGCTGCCGAACCCGGATGAAAACATGCCGATGACGCTACCCTGCCGACCGAAGCTCAAATCTGCCGAGCCGTCTGCAAGCAAGCGCGCCAGCCCGAAACAGCTACCGTTCCGGGTTTTGACTTTCGCTGCGACCAGCACACGACCTTGCCGATCAACCGCGACACCGTGGGTCATGCTGGAAAGACTGTCGGCAAAATACACTTGAGCGATACCATTGCCGGCAAAAGCAGGGTCCAGTTGGCCGGCCTGGTTTATTCGCTCCAATCGGGTGCAAGAGCTCTGGGTCGACATGCACGCGTCTCCTTGCGAGTAGACCAATACCCTGGATTGGGAGGTTTACTGCATGAGCGGAACATTCAATCCCTGAAGCGGAAGAAGTACAACTGTTAGAACTAACAGGCGGAGGGTCAGACTGTGCCAGAACAGTGTCTTTTTGTACCAATAGCAAGTGTGCCAAGCAGTCGCGCCGAAAGCGCACGCTGAAAGTTGTACAAAAGTAAGCAGTGGGTAAATAGATAGTGCAACTAAGAAAACACGGGCGGATGACTCGAGGTCATCCGCATTGTTCCGGTATTAGTGCGGCATCGACCACGATTGCAACAGATGGCCTTCTTTGCTCAACTCGGCGCGAGCTTGTTGCAGCAGTTGCTCCAGTTGTGCCGGATCGGAATAGGCACTGCTTGGAATCTGCTTGCGACCAATGTGCGAGTTGGTGCGGTCGACGACGGTCAGGCTCAATTCGCCGTTGCCGTCTTGTGGCGCCCAAGCCACACATTGAAAGGGTTTGAAGGCGTGGTTGGCAATCAAAAGAGCTTCGTTGATACGGAGCGGGGCGGTCATGGGATCGTCTCTCTATAGTGCCCAATCAAATGATCTGCCGTCGGTTGGGCTTACCGTTCGGCTGGTTACTTGTACTGATGCACGCAACCCCGGGGCGGGTCACACTCGAAACAAAGAAATTTCAACTTTCTTACAAACGCCTGGCTCACAGACGGGCTTTGAAAGCTTGTTGAAAGCTTTTCCGTAATGAAATAGTCGATAGCTAACTAACAACCGGGCTTCTTATAACGCGTTTGTTTGTACACCTATAAGCAATTGATACAAGGCGCTGTCAAAATCTTGCTAATGTTACAGTCGGGTCTGCCAAATGACTGTTTTTACAATCATTTCTAATATTTGGCGCCAAGGAACAGTCATGAGCGAAGCGCCTGCGTTAAGACGTTTATTGGTGGTCGACCCGTGCGACGACTGTCACCGCTTATTGCCCGGTTTGCGCGCGATAGGCTGGGATGTCGACAGTTGTACGCTGGAAAATGCCACCGACCGCAGCTGCGATGTCGGCTTGCTGCGTTTGCAACCTTTTCACCTGGAACGGCCCGAAGCGGTCAAGGAACTGATCAGTCGCAGCGGCACGGAATGGATCGCTGTACTGAATCAGGAAGTGCTGCGCTTGCAGAACGTTGGCGACTTCGTCTGCGAATGGTTTTTCGATTTCCATACCCTGCCGTTCGACGTGTCGCGGGTGCAAGTTACCCTCGGCCGGGCATTCGGCATGGCCCGCCTGCGCGGGCAGGGCACGATTCACGTCGACCAGCCCGAACATGAATTGCTCGGCGACAGCAAACCGATCCGCGAACTGCGCAAATTGCTCAGCAAGCTGGCACCGACTGAATCGCCGGTATTGATCCGTGGCGAAAGCGGCACGGGTAAAGAGCTGGTCGCGCGCACCCTGCATCGGCAATCGCAGCGTCACAGCAAACCGTTTGTGGCGATCAATTGCGGGGCAATTCCCGAACACTTGATCCAGTCCGAGCTGTTCGGTCACGAAAAAGGTGCGTTTACCGGCGCGCATCAGCGCAAGGTCGGCCGTATCGAAGCGGCCAACGGCGGCACGTTGTTCCTTGATGAAATTGGCGACCTGCCGCTGGAACTGCAGGCCAATCTGCTGCGTTTTCTTCAGGAAAAACACATTGAGCGCGTCGGTGGCAGTCAGCCGATTCCGGTAGATGTACGCGTGTTGGCAGCGACCCACGTCGATCTTGAGTCGGCGATCGAGAAGAAGCGCTTCCGCGAGGATTTGTACTACCGGCTCAATGTTCTGCAAGTGGTCACTGCACCTTTACGTGAACGGCACGGTGACTTGTCGATGCTGGCCAACCACTTTTCGCATTTCTACAGCCACGAAACCGGTCGACGTCCGCGCAGCTTCAGTGAAGATGCGCTGATTGCGATGGGTAAACACGATTGGCCGGGCAACGTGCGCGAACTGGCTAACCGCGTGCGGCGCGGCCTTGTGCTGGCTGAAGGGCGGCAGATCGAGGCCCGCGATTTAGGGTTGATCAGCCAGCATTCGATCGCGACACCGATGGGCACGCTGGAAGATTACAAAACCCGTGCTGAACGCCAGGCACTGTGCGATGTGTTGAACCGGCATAGCGACAATCTGAGCATTGCCGCGAAGGTGCTTGGCGTTTCCCGCCCCACGTTCTATCGCCTGTTACATAAACATCAGATTCGCTAGTTGGCTGAAGATCAAAAGATCGCAGCCTTCGGCAGCTCCTACCGGGATTACCAACATCCGATGTAGGAGCTGCCGCAGGCTGCGATCTTTTGCTGTTGCGCTGCTTAGAAGTAGTACGGGAATTTCAGGCTGAAGGAAAAATCCGGAGCATCGTCGGTCATGCCGATCGACAGGTTGGGTACGATGGTCAGGTTGTCGGTGGCCGCAATGGTCATGCCGACGTTGAAGTAACCGGCGTTGGCGTCGCTGGACACCACCGATTCCCAGTCCCCGCCATCCTGTTTCAGCTTGCTCTTGCGTTGCACCAGGTCAGACACCGAGAACGACATACTCATCTTTTCGTTCAGTGCAAAGGCGATACCGGCGCCGATCTGGAAGCTGTCGCCGATCTTCACCTTGCCCGGGTTCTTCTGGTTGACGGTGGAGCTGATGTCGTCAAATGATTCCTCAAGGTTATGCGTGTAGGACAGGCTGCCGAACAACACGGCCGGGTCAAACGTCTTGACCAGCGAGATGCCGGGAGTGATCGACCAGACGCCATTGCCCGTCGGTAGCGTGTCAGGCACGAAGAGGTTGGAGTTGGCATCGGTCTGACGCAGTTTGATCCCGAACGGGTCCTTGCCGGTTGGCGCCTTGACCCGCAAGGTGACGACCGCATCCGGCGTGTTGACGGACTCGTCGAGGAACTTGTACGCAATACCGAAGTTGACGTCGCCAATGGTTGGATCCTTGGTGACGGTTTCCTCGGTGGTAACGCCTGCCGCGCCTTCGTTGCCGCCACCCGATTGATACGTCGACTCGCGATATACCACGGGCACGTTCAGGTCAAACTGCCAGCGATTGTCGAAGTTGTAGCGGCCCGTGAGGTCGAGGGTCCAGGTATCGGCCTTGATTCGGTCCAGGTTGATGTTGCCGAGGAAAATCGAATCCAGGGCCAGGAATCCGGTGAGAATCAGCTGACGGGTGTCGTAGCGCGAATAGGTGATGCCCGTTTCGACGCTGAACTTGCCCCCGCCAAAGAAACCGCTGGCTTCGTCGTAAAGGTTCGACACGCTCTGTGCCGGTTGTGAATCGTCGGCCAACGATTGACCGTAAGAAGCGCCACTGCCCCCAGCTGCGCCTCCCGATGCGGCGGCCGCGCCCGTGCCTGTGGCGGCCCCGCTGGCAACGCGATTTCCTTTCATGTCTGACGGCGATTTGGCCAGCCTTTTTGGCGGTGGGGCGGCCGGCTGTTCTTCCACTTGGCGGACCCTTTGTTCAAGTACCGCCAGTGCTTGTTGCTGTACTTCGTACCGTTGTTTCAGTTCCAGAAGTTCCCGTTTAAGGGCTTCTACGTCGGCATCGGGAGCTGCTTGCAGCATCGCCGCCGGGAGAAGGGTACTCAAACACACTGCAGCACGCAGTGATACTGATCGATACATGAATAAGCCGTCCCTTTAAGCCCAATGATCGAGACTCAGCGTAGTTCAATATCCGATATTGCGTAGGGCCCCGAGTTGGGTCAGGTTGCAGTCCAGTGCACCGGCGCTTCTGCCGTTATTGTTTAATACGACGTTGAGTTGCGTGAGGTTGTTGACCACGTTGGCACTGCCCAGCAAGCGAGTATTTTGCAGCAGGCCGCCCTGAGCGACTTGTTGCAGCGCTGTGCCTTGATTGCCGCTGGCCTGAATGGCCATCTGTACGCCGCCACTGTTGGCCGAAACCTGGACGCTGCCTGCGCCGTTGCTGCCGCTGATGGTTTGCCCGGCAACCAGCGCCTGGCCTTGCGACGGCAGCAGCGCCGGCGCCTGACTGGCTTCACTGACGTTGATCGCGACGTTGTTGCTCGCGGTGTTGCCATCGCCCGCCGCGCGCACGCTTTGCGTCACACCCTGCGTGCTATTGAGGCCGGCGCCACCGATCACGGTGCCGTTGCCCAGTGTGGGAACACTGCCATTGCCCGACTCCTTGATGGTCGAGACGTAGAATTCCGGTTTGACGGTAGACGCTTGGACCTGCATCGAGGTGGCAGCCCCGATCAAGTCGCCGCTGGCATTGCGCCAAGTGCTACTCATGACGATGCCGAAGCTGATAATCCGCCCCGGCATGACATAGCGACCACGCAGCTCTGCAAGCTCTTGGTCTTTGATTTCGATGGGTTTGAATCCGGCATGTGCAAAACCCGACGCACTCGCTGCCAGGCAGGCGGCGGCCAGCCAGTATGAGCTTTTCATCTGCTGCTCCCGGGACATCCAGTCCCACTCTCTAACTCGGCGATTAAAAGAAGTCGCTCTGAATGAACCCGAAATCCATCAATTCCGCATCTTTGACAGGGTTGAAACCATCCAGCTTGTTCTTTGCTGTCAGTGGCACCGGAGGACTGCGCAAAGCGTTAGCCTTGTCGTAACCAGGGCCTACGATGGCAAAGACAATGCCGTTCCAACCTTTGACAAAGTCATCGTGCTTGTAGCGTTTGTGGCCGAGAACCGGGTCTCCGATGTACACCCAATCCTTGTCTGAACGCTGCAGTACGACGAAATGCTTGTAGCCGCGAATGTCCATCAGGACCACCACCGGAATGGTCACCGCTTCGAGTTTCTCTGGCGGGATCCGGTAGCCTCGGGCACGCATGCCGATGCTTTCTACGTAGCGCTTCATGTCGAGCATGGAGAAGCCCTGGGTACGAACCAGGTCCTGGTCAGCGTTGACCAGCATGCCTTTGATGATGTGCTCCTCATCGACGTCGAGCCAGTAGGCTTGGCGCAGGACCGTTGCCAGTGCAGCAGCGCCGCAACTGAAATCGGTCTTTTGTTCGACGATGTCGGCAAACTTGCGCTCACGCAAGCTTTGCACGTCCTTGTAAACCAGCACGCCGCCGGGTAGGGCAGCCACTGGCATCTGCGCCGCCTGAGTCAGGCCACACAGACAAAGCAAAGCGAGGAGGGCGGGAGTTCGCATGATCGATACGCCTTGTGGAACCGAGGAAAAGCCCCGTTGCCGGGGCTTTCGTTTCGATCGCGATTACAGGCAGGCTCTGCAACCTGCGGCGATGGACAGCGAGTTGCTTTGTTGGTTGCCCACACCAGACGAGACGTTGGCTCCACCGTTGCCGGAGAAGTTGTTCATCGAGTTGGTCATGTTGGCATTGTTGACCACCGGCGCTTTCCAGCCGTCTTTGGTCATCACTTGCTGAGTGGTTACGCCAGCGAGGCCAAAGGTACCCACGGCTTCGAACTTGGCTTTCTGGTCATCGTTGCCACCATGGCCGCCGCCACGATTGCCGTAACCACCGTGATCATCGTCTTCGATGGTTGCGGTGCCTTTGGCCTTAAACACGCCAGCAGCAGCATATGTACCGGTGAGGGTGTCGGTTTTGTAGGTTTGCACGCCTTTGTTTTCTACCACCAGGCCAGTCGAGGACTGGTTGGCGGAAGCGGCGGCCTGAGCTACGCGGCCACCCGAAACGGCGATCGCCAGGTTGTTTTTCTGCTGGTTGAAGTTGCCCGCACTGACGTTGATGCCGATGTTGCCGGAACCATTGTTGCCTGCGTTGTTGAGGTTGGCATTGTTGAAGGTCGACGAGTTTTTCACGTAGTTGTTGTTGTTGACCTGAGTCGCGCTCGAGGCTGCAACAGCGTTACCGAAGATGAAGCTCTCGTCAGCAGTGGCCAATGCAGCAGCGTTGTCCTGCTGGTTGCCGTCGCCGGCTGCAACGTTGGCGCCCATGTTGCCGTTGGAACCGTTGAGCGAGTCACTGGCGTTAGCGTTGTTCAGCGTGCCCTGGTTTTTTACCACGTTGCCGTCACTGTCTTGCACATCAAGCACAGCGGCGCCGGCACCCGCAGTGATTTGCAGCAGTTGTTCCAGGGTTGGACCTTTAGGCTGGTTATTGCCGTGGCCGTTGCCGTGCCCATTACCATGATCGTCATCACGACCGCCTGCCTGTGCTGCGATTGCCATCACTGCTGCAAGTGCGAAAACCAGTGGTTTGAGAGCCATTGTAGGTTTCATGGTGTTTCTCCATCGTGCTTATTAGTTGGTTAAGTGTTGGTACTTTCTAATTGCACTGCTTTTGTTGTTTGGGTCAGTCAGCGACCCGGATGCTCAGGGTGTTAGCCATTCGGTTCCCCACCCCGGCACTCTGGTTCACCTGGATTACCCCGCGGCTGCCGGTGAAGGCCTGATCACTTGTCGTGACCTGGCGACTGCCGGGTGAGGTACCAGTTGCTCCTGAGCTCGGTAAAAACGCCACGTTCTGTTGCGAAAGGGCGCTGTCGTCAACGCTCTGCGGGGCAGCACTGATGCTGACGCGCGTCACGTTGGCCATCTGGTTGTTGGCCCCGGCGCCCTGGTTCACACCCAGGATCCCGTTGCCGTTACTGAAAGAGTTGCCGCCGATGTTGGCGCTGGCGTTGATCGAGCGACTGGCCGGCGTATCGATTTTCTGCATTACGCTGGTGTTGGCGTGGGATTCGGTGCCGATGGCAATCGCCTTGGTATTGGCCTGTTGCATCTGGTCACCAGCGGCCTGGTTGACGTTGAAGTTGCCGCGGTATTGCGCCCCGGAATCCTGAATGTTTGCGCTATTGATCGAGCTTGGGTCGGCAGCCATGGCGCTGGTGCAACCGAGCAGGGCGAGCAGAAGAAAAGTGCGATTCATCTTATTGGCCTCCGGCCATTCGGGTCAGAGGGGCAAGGCCGGTGCTCATGGCGCGGTTGACCGTATTGGAGATCGAGCCTCCCGCGCCGCCGCCACTGCCGGTTCTCATGCCAGGCAAGCCGTTGGTATTGGTCAGAGTGTTCATGCCGGGAAGGTTCGAGCTGGGCGTGGTCATGTTGCCGCGAATTGATGAGCCACTCGCGACACTGGCGAAGTCACCGTCACTGAGTTCGGTGCTGCTCAAGGTCTGATTGATGCGTGCCGACGGGTTGGCATTGACGGTGGTCGGGTAGGGGTCTTTGCCACCGTTGCGACCGATAGGAATAGGTTGAACGTCGCGATTGAGGACGATGACGCCATTACCTTCCGCCTGCACATTGAGGCTGATCAATGTGCTGGCTGCTGATCCGATCAGCAGGAGGCAGGTCATGCTCTTTTTGAAATTCCCCACGGCAGCAATTCCTTCTTCAGTGGGCTGGCCCTAGTCAGCGTTGTGAAGGAGAGAGCGAAAGCTGTGCCGCTTTTTAAATGTTTCGTGATTTCAAATGCTTACATGAATTGAACAAAGATTTGATACACGAACTGTTTCATTGTTGAAACACGCACAGTGACACCGACCTGTCTATTGGCTGAACAAAGCTCTGGAACGAGGGTTTGCGGCGATGTGTTTCAACTACGTAACAGGCCGACCGACAAAACGGTCAAGACTGTTGAAACGGCCACTTTGCCGTCAGGTGTGTGTTTCAGGAATGGACACATTTCCCCCAGAACAGGGGAAAACGGTGGGGCAGGAGCCTCTTGATCGGGGTTATTCGGCCAGCAGTTGCGCAACAGCTGCAAAAGCTTGCGCCTGGCGCCCGGCCCAATCGCCCTGAATGATTTGCACGGATTGGTGATGTTGCTCAAGCCAGGCGCGCGTGGCGTTGAAGAAGGCCAGACGCTGCTCCGGATCCGGCTGGCAGCGTTGACCGTCATCGGTCCAGTCGATGTGCTCCGGAGATAGCAGCAGGTGCAAGTCGTATTGGCGTGCCAACAGCTGGGGTTCGAGCCAGGCCGGGCAGGCACCGAACAGCGTCTGGCTCCACAAAATGTTGCTCAGCAGGTGCGTGTCGAGAATCAGCAGCGCCGGTCTTTGCGCACGAGCCTGATCTTCCCATTGCAACTGACCCCGGGCGATTTCGGGGATGTCTGCCAGGCAAGTGTCGCGCGGGTTCTGCTCAATGAACCAGCGCACGTATTCGTCCACCCGCACGCCGCCGAATTGTTGCTGAAGGCCCGCCGCCAGCCAGCTCTTGCCGGTGGATTCCGGCCCGGTAAGCACCACGACTTTCATGTGCGCAACGCCGGGTCGGCGCGCCATTCACGATAGCCTTGCACCGCGATCAAGGTGAACAGGCCGTACAAGGCTGCCGTCAGGTACAGATCCTTATAGATGAACAGCCCGACAAAGATCACATCGAGGACAAACCACAGCGCCCAGCACTGCAGACGTTTCTGCGCCATCCACAACTGTGCAACCAGGCTGAACGCCGTCAACGCTGCGTCGAGCCAAGGCTGCGCGGCATCCGTCCAGTGCGCCATGGCCGCGCCCAGCAGCAGGCTGGCGACAGCGCCGACGCTGAGCCCGATCAGAATTGAACGCTGATCGAGACGTGTGACCTGCCGCCCGTCGTGCATCGTCCCGGCCCGCGTCCACTGCCACCAGCCGTAGACCTGCAGCGCGGCGTAGATGACTTGCAGCAACATGTCGGAATACAGCTTCACTTCAAAGAAGATCCAGCTGTAGAGCAGGACCATGACCAGCCCGATCGGCCAGCACCATGGATTCTGTTTGACCGTCAGCCAGACGGCGATCACGCCGAGGGTGGCGGCAAACAGTTCAAGCCCGGACATGGAGGTTCCTTGGGGGGACATAAAGAAGGGAACGGATTGTACCCAAAAAACTGTAGGAGTGAGCCTGCTCGCGATAGCGCTCTATCAGCCAACATTAGTGTTGCTGACAAAACCGCTATCGCGAGCAGGCTCACTCCTACAAGGGGGAGGTCAGACGCGGAACTGGCGTAGCAGGCCGTTGAGTTGTTCGCTCAGTTGGCCGAGCTTCACGCTGGCGGCACTCGACTGTTCGGCCGCAATCGCCGTGCTGTGCGAGAGGCCCGCCGCCTGGGTAACGTTCTGATTGATGTCCTCGACCACATGCGCCTGTTGCAGCGTGGCGCTGGCAATCGACGCGTTCAGACCATTGAGGTTACGCAGCGCCTGGCCAATCGCATTCAAACTGGCACCGGCCAGCCCGGCTTGCTCGATGGTCAGTTGCGACGCCTTGCTGCTGTCGCCGATGACCTTCACGGCGGCTTCGGAATGGTTCTGCAGACGTTCGATCATCGACTGGATTTCCGCTGTCGACTTCTGCGTCCGCTGCGCCAACAAGCGCACTTCATCCGCCACCACGGCAAATCCGCGACCTTGCTCACCGGCCCGCGCCGCTTCGATCGCGGCGTTGAGCGCGAGCAGGTTGGTCTGCTCGGCAATCGAACGGATCACTTCCAGTACGCTGCCAATCTGAGTGCTTTCGGCCGCGAGGGTGCGAATCACCTCAACCGCTTGATCGATGGTCCCGGAAAGCTTGTCGATCTGTTGCAGGCTGCCGTCGATGTTGATCTGGCCTTGCTGCGCCTGCGCTTCGGCATCGCGCATTTCAGCGGCGGCATGCTCGGCGTTCTTCGCCACGTCCTGTACGCCGTAGGTCACCTCGTTGATCGCGGTGGCCACCAGTTCCATCTGCTGCGATTGCTGTTGGCTGCGTTGCTGCGCCTGCGAGGCGTCGCTGCCCAGCTCGGTGGACGATTGGCCCAGTGCGCTGGCCGAGACCTGCAAGTCCCCGATCACCCGGCGCAGTTTGGCGGTGAAAGCATTGAAGTGATGCGCCAGTTCGGTGACTTCATCCTTGCCGTGGGTATCGAGGCTACGCGTCAGGTCGCTTTCGCCGCTGGCGATGTTGGCCATCGCGTTCACGGTTTCCTGCAACGGACGCACGATGCTGCGGGCGATCAGGATGACCAGCAAGGCCATGATCATGGCAATCGCCAAGCCGATGATCGTGGCTTTGATCACCTGGCCCTTGAATTCCGCCTGCACATCGTCGACGTAAACGCCTGAGCCGATCACCCAGCCCCACGGTTCGAACAACTTGACGTACGAGGTCTTCGCCACCGGCTCACTGGCCCCGGGTTTTGGCCAACGGTAGTCGACCATGCCGGCGCCCTTGGCGCGGGCGATGGCGACCATTTCGTTGAACACCGCAAAACCATCCGGATCACGGATCGCCGAGAGGTTCTGGCCTTCGAGTTTGGGGTTGGTCGGGTGCATGACCATCACGGGCGTGAGGTCGTTGATCCAGAAATAGTCACTCTGGTCATAACGCAGTCCGCGAATCGCTGTCAGCGCCTGCTTCTGCGCCGCGTCTTTGGTTAAAGTGCCGGCGGTTTCGAGGTCGTGGTAATAGGTCAGCAGGCCGCTGGCGGTTTGCACCACATGCTGGGTTTTCTGCGCTTTGGCGTGATACAGGTCATCGTGGATCTGCTTGAGCATCAGTACGCCCAAGGTCAGCAACATGACCACCGCCACAATCAAAATGAGCCACAAGCGTCGGCTGATCGACACACTGCGCAAGCTGTTCATAACGCTGTCACTCCGGATTCTTGTTTTTGTAATAAACGATCGCCAGCATCCAACCACGTTTACGTGGGCGGGCATACGCGACCCAAGTCGTATAACGCAGCAGCGCTATTAAGGCTTGTCTGATAGGATTTCGGCCCCGCGCGTAAAAACCTGAATCCAAGTTGATATTTCACGGAATTTTGACTGTTTGGTCTGGATCCTGTGCGCGCGGAATCGGTACAGCATTTACCAGCTACGCTGATCGCAGTGAACGTAAAAAAATACTATCGGGGCATGCCGGCGCGCATCGCTCTTTGGGGGATTGATGGATCTTTGGACGGCCTTGCAGGCACTGATACTAGGAGTTGTAGAGGGGCTGACGGAGTTTTTGCCCATTTCCAGTACCGGACACCAGATCATTGTTGCCGACTTGCTCGACTTCGGTGGTGAGCGGGCCATGGCGTTCAACATCATCATCCAGCTCGGCGCGATCCTCGCGGTGGTCTGGGAATTTCGACGCAAGATCTTCGACGTGGTCATCGGCTTGCCGACTCAGCCCAGCGCACGGCGTTTCACTGCCAACCTGCTGATCGCCTTTCTGCCCGCCGTGGTGTTGGGCGTGATCTTTGCCGATCTGATTCACGAATACCTGTTCAATCCGATTACGGTGGCAGCGGCATTGGTTGTCGGCGGCGTCATCATGTTGTGGGCGGAAAAGCGTCAGCACGAGGTGCATGCCGAAACCGTTGACGAGATTACCTGGAAAGATGCATTGAAAGTCGGCTTCGCCCAGTGTCTGGCGATGATTCCCGGCACCTCGCGTTCCGGCTCGACCATCATTGGCGGCCTGCTGTTTGGTCTGTCACGTAAAACCGCCACGGAGTTTTCGTTCTTCCTGGCGATGCCGACGATGGTCGGCGCAGCGGTCTATTCGGGTTACAAGTATCGCGACCTGTTTGTACCGGCAGACTTCCCGGTCTTTGCCATCGGTTTCATCACGGCGTTCATCTTTGCGATGATCGCCGTGCGCGGCTTGCTGAAGTTTATTGCCAGCCATAGTTATGCGGCGTTCGCCTGGTATCGGATCGGTTTTGGCCTGCTGATTCTCGCGACCTGGCAGTTCGGCTGGGTGGACTGGGCGGCGGCCAAGCCATGAGTGATTCCCGCGCACGCCGGCCTGAAGGGCGACCTTCGGGCGGTGACAACATCCAGAACCTGAAACTGAAACTGGTCGTTCTGCTGATCGTCTGTGCGCTGCCATTGTTCGGCTCGCTGTCGATGTGGCTGCGCGGGATTTCGTGGGTGCCGTTGGCCGCTTATGGGGTCGTCAGTGTGCTGGCGTTCTTCATGTATTGGGCCGACAAGCGCAAGGCCCGCGCCGAGGCCTGGCGCACGCCGGAGAACATCCTCCACGCCGTGGAACTGGCCGGCGGCTGGCCCGGCGCGTTGATCGCCCAGCAGGTGTTCCGGCACAAGACGCGCAAGGTGTCGTTTCAGATTCTGTTCTGGGTGATTGTGCTGCTGCATCAGGTGTTCTGGATCGACCAGCTGTTTCTCGGCTCGAACCTGCTGGCGTTGTTCTAGTCGCCTGCACGAGTCCCTTTGTAGGAGCTGCCGAAGGCTGCGATCATTTGACTTTGATCTTCTAAAAAGCAAAATCAACAGATCGCAGCCTTCGGCAGCTCCTACACAGGGATCGGGTTTACAGCAATAAACCGATTTGGGTTTTCTTCGGCAATTTGCTCACCACCAACTGGTGCGATCGCTGCAACAACCCCTGCAATTCCTCGGCACCCAAAGGGTAGGGCGGGTGCATGATGATCCACTGCGCCCGTGCCAGATACGGCGCCGGGTGAATGCCCGGGCGGTCGCAATGACCGAGAAACAGATCCTTGTCGACCTTGAATGCCAGTGAATCGCCGCGCAGTCCCTGCAAGGCAAACATCTTGTTGCCGGCAATCGAAAACACCCGCACGCCGCCCCACTTGTAATCTTCTCGCGCCCCCGGCAATGCCAGGCAGAATTCAGCGACGTCCGCTTCGCTCATCTTTCCCTTCTTCATAACAACCGCTCCCCACAGGCATTGAACGATTCGACCAGGTGATCGATCCATGCGCGCACCGCCGGCATCACTCCGCGCCGATGCGGATACACCGCTTGCAACCAGCCGCCGGGGAGTGACCACTCGGGCAGCAATTGCACCAGCGTGCCGTTTTGCAGTTCCTCTTCGCAATACATCATCGGTAGCAAAGTAAAACCCTGACCGGCCAGTACACAGGCTTTGCGCACAATAAAGTCATCAATGCCCAGTCTTGCTTCCATGTTCAGCTCGAAGCTTTCGCCCTGTTGATCGAGCAAGCGCACATGCACCAGGCGATCTGCCTCAAGCGCGCCGAGCACCGGCAGATTTTTCAGGTCTTGCGGATGGTTGATCGATTGGCCCTGTACAAAATCCGGGCTGGCAACCACGACCATTTGCGCCTGACGCAGGCGTCGGGTGACCAGCAATGGGTCTTCATCACCGTGTTCGCGTACGCGCAGCGCAACATCAAAGCCTTCGCCGACCAGATCGACCCGGCGATTGAGCAATACGACTTCCAGTTGCACCTGAGGAAATTTGCCGAGGAACTCGCTGATGACCCACGGCAACATTTCCCGGGCCAGGCCGGTGGGGCAAGAGACGCGCAGTCGACCACGTGGCTCGCTGGACATGCTCGCGACCGCCTCATCAGCCATTTCCGCTTCCAGCAGCATCGCCTGGCAGTGACGCAGATAACGTTCCCCCACCGCCGTGAGGTTGAGTTGACGGGTGGTGCGTTGCAGCAAACGTGCCCCGAGGCGCTCTTCGAGTTCGGCAATGCGCCGTGACAAACGCGATTTGGGAATGCCCAGCAGACGCCCGGCGGCAGCAAAGCCACCGGCCTCGACGACTTTGGCGAAATAGTAGAGATCGTTGAGGTCTTGCATGAGTGAATCCAGACTGTTCTATCAATGGGACAAACTATCGCATTTCAGGCGGCTAATCATCCATTGGTTTCTTGCGTAGGATTGTCTCCATTCCATCGCCAACGGCGATTCCTTCCAGGAGATTCCACATGAAACTGCTGCATATCGATTCGAGCATTCTGGGCGACAACTCGGCTTCCCGTCAGTTGAGCAGCCAAGTCGTCAAAGCCTGGCAAGTCGCCGAGCCGAGCGCTGTGGTGACTTACCGTGACCTGGCCGCCGACGCCATCAGCCACTTCTCGTCGACCACCCTGGTCGCCGCTGGTACCACCGCTGAACTGCGCAACGCCGCACAACAGCACGAAGCCGAATTGAGCGCCTCGACGCTGGCCGAGTTCATTGCTGCCGACGCCGTCGTTATCGCTGCGCCGATGTACAACTTCACCGTGCCGACTCAACTTAAAGCGTGGATCGACCGCGTTGCCGTCGCCGGTCAAACCTTCCGTTACACCGAAGCCGGCCCTGAAGGTCTGTGCGGTGGCAAGAAAGTGGTGATCGTATCCACTGCTGGCGGCATTCACGCTGGTCAAGCGAGCGGCATCGCCCACGAAGAATATCTGAAGCTGGTTCTCGGTTTCCTCGGCATCACCGACATCGAGATCGTTCGCGCCGAAGGCCTGGCCTACGGTGATGAAGTGCGCAACAACGCCATGACTGCCGCCCAAGCGAAGATCAGCGAGCAACTGTTTGCCGCAGCGTAAGGCCTGCGCAAAGAACAGCTGAGGTTCAGGTAACACCCAAAAAACTCTGTATTCTGGTTCCGCAAGGGCCAAATACGGAGTTTTTTGTTTCTGGCTGTTACATAATCTGGCCCGGGTTATGCAATCACAGAATCAGCGTCTGAATGCATTGTCGTACCGAAACGCCGAATCCCCGGCATTTCAGGCCCGCAACGCAACGGATCTTTCGATTGAGTAACAACAGGGTGGGGCATCCCATGATGCGTCTTTGTGCAACGTTACTGATTTGCCTGCTCGGCAGCCTGAATTCAGTGCAAGCGGCGCCTGGACGTCATCCTGTGTGGAGCGTCGGTTATCACGAGATGACCTTCCTCGATCCACTGGACCTGCAACCCATGCGGGCCATCGCGTTCTATCCCTCCAGCGACCGTGAGCACATGAGCCTGCTTGAGGGCTATTCAGTGGAGGCCGGCGAAGACACCAAAGTCGCCATTGGCCGCTTTCCGATGCTGATGCTTTCCCACGGCAACACCGGCACGCCGCTGGCGCTGCACGATCTGGCGACGTCGCTGGCGCGCAAAGGTTTTGTCGTGGTGGCGGTGATTCACCCCGGTGACAACTCCAAAGACCACAGCCGGCTGGGCACCCTGAGTAATCTTTACGGGCGGCCGATCCAGATTTCCGAAGCGATTACCGCGACCCTGGGCGACCGCATGCTTGCGCCGTACGTCAACGCCAATCAGGTCGGTGTGATCGGTTATTCGGCGGGAGGCGAAACCGCGTTGATTCTATCCGGTGCGCAACCGGATCTGGATCGCCTGCGGCGTTATTGCCAGGAACGGCCGGACGACCATGACGCCTGCAACACCCAAGGGGAACTGATCGTCGATCGCGATGACCTGCAACCGGTGGCCGATCCGCGTGTCCACGCCTTGCTGTTGATGGCGCCGCTTAGCCTGAAATTCGGCCGTCATACCCTGGCCGATGTGCACGTGCCGGTGCTGCTCTATAGCGGCGATGGCGACAAACTGGTGGCCTTCGACAAGAACGCGGCGGCGCTGGCGCGCAAACTGCCAACAGCGCCGGATTTCAAATTACTGGCCGGGGCGGGGCACTTCGTCTTTATGGCGCCGTGTAATGAAGAGCAGATTCGCGCCATGCCGGCGTTGTGTACCGACGCTGATGGCGTGGATCGCGAGGACATTCACCGTAATCTGATCTCCGAGGCCGGACGGTTTTTCTCCCATGCGCTGGGCCAATCAACGCGTGCGGGTATGCAAACGGCGGATCAATAGATCAAAAGATCGCAGCCTTCGGCAGCTCCTGCAGGATGTACGCCATTCCCATGTAGGAGCTGCCGAAGGCTGCGATCTTTTGATCGTGTTTTTCAATCCTTCGCGCGACGCATCAGCAGCAGGGTCAGCCCCAACCCAATCACCGACAACAACGCTGCACAGAAGAAAATCCACGCATACCCAAGATTCAACGCCACCGCGCCCATCAACGGCCCGGCAATCGCCAGCGCCAGATCGAAGAACACCGCGTAAGCGCCCAGCCCGGAACCACGGCTGGAGCTGGGCACTTGCTTGATCGCTTCTACACCCAAAGCTGGATACACCAGCGACAAGCCAAACCCGGCCAGCCCCGCGCCGATCAAGGCAAAAGCGGTGGACGGCGCCAGCCACAACAGCACCAGCCCCACGGTTTCTATAGTCATACATGCAATGGCTGACTTGAAGCCACCGAAGCGACTGATCGCCGAGATAAACATCAGCCGTGACAGGATGAAGCACACGCCAAACACCGTCAGGCAATACGCCGCGCCGGTCCAGCCGCGATTAAGGTAATAAAGGGTGATAAACGTGGTCAGCGTGCCGTAGCCGATTGAGGCGAGGGTCAGGCTGGCGCCATACGGGGCAATCCGTCCGAACACCGCCCAGAATGGCAGCCGTTCGCCACGGATCACCGGCACCGACGGTTTATTGCGGATCAGCAGCAGTGCGCCGGCCGCGAGGACCGCCAGCGCGATGCCGAGGCTGGTGAAACCGTAATCGGCGACCATTACCACACCCAGCGGCGCCCCAATGGCAATCGCGCCATAGGAAGCGATGCCGTTCCAGCCAATGGATTTTGCGGTGTGCTCGACGCCGACCTGGCCCATGCACCAACTGATCGTGCCGACGCCAATCAGCCCTTGCGCGATGCCGAGCAGCAAGCGCCCGATAATCAAAATGATCAGGCTGGTCAGCGGGAAGTCTTGCAGCAGCGTAGAGACCAAGGTCAGCAAGCCGCTGAGGACAATCCCCCACAAGCCATAAATGATCGCCCGCTTAGTGCCGACCGTATCCGACATGCGCCCGGCCATTGGCCGGCTGAGCAGGGTGGCCAGGTATTGCGAGCCAATCACCAGCCCGGCAATGACCGCGCTGAAACCCAGTTGCTCGTGCACATAACCGGGCAACACTGCGATCGGCAAACCGATGCAGAGAAACGCAATAAAGGTATAGAAAACGATGGAGACGATCTGCAGGGTGATCGCCATGGAGCTTTGCGGTGGCTGTTGCTGCGCAGACATGAGAACTCGTTCGCGGGCGGCGGTGGGAGAGTTCGAGCATCATGGCGTGGGCTTGCGATAAAAGAAAGCAGGCTAACTACTTTCCATCCCGCCGATCGTTCCCACGCTCTGCGTGGTAACGCCGCCACGGACGCTCCGCGTCCCGCTCGTGTGACGCGGAGCGTCACGGGATGCATTCCCACGCAGAGCGTGGGAACGATCAGCACCCTGAATGCAAAAAGCCCCGTCACATGGACAGGGCTTTAGCTTGGAGCTAACAGCGCAACACTAGAAGCTGCTGTTTAGAACACAACACCCTGACTACGCAGGTAGTCATCGTAGGTGCCGCTGAAGTCAGTCACGCCATCCGGGGTCAGCTCGATGATGCGCGTGGCCAGGGACGATACGAACTCACGGTCGTGGCTGACGAAGATCAGCGTGCCCGGGTAGTTTTCCAGCGCCAGGTTCAGCGCCTCGATCGATTCCATGTCCAAGTGGTTGGTCGGTTCGTCCATGATCAGCACGTTCGGCTTTTGCAGGATCAGCTTGCCGAACAGCATGCGACCTTGCTCACCACCGGAAATCACTTTGACCGACTTGAGGATCTCGTCGTTGGAGAACAGCATGCGGCCCAAAGTGCCGCGAATCATCTGCTCGCCCTGCGTCCATTGACCCATCCAGTCGAACAGAGTGACGTCGTCTTCGAAGTCGTGAGCGTGATCCTGGGCGTAGTAGCCCAACTCGGCGGCATCGGTCCACTTGATGCTGCCGGCGTCCGGGGTCAGTTCGTTGACCAGAGTGCGCAGCAGGGTGGTTTTGCCGATACCGTTCGGACCGATGATCGCTACGCGCTCGCCAGCTTCAACCTGGAAGCTGAAGTCCTTGAACAGCGGCTTGCCGTCGAAACCTTTGGCCATCTTCTCGACCATGACAGCCTGACGGTGCAGCTTCTTGTTCTGATCGAAGCGGATGAACGGGCTGACACGGCTCGAAGGCTTGACCTCGGCCAGTTGGATCTTGTCGATCGCCTTGGCGCGGGAAGTTGCCTGCTTGGCTTTCGAGGCGTTGGCCGAGAAGCGGCTGACGAACGATTGCAGCTCGGAAATCTGTGCTTTCTTCTTGGCGTTGTCCGACAGCAGTTGCTCGCGGGACTGGGTCGCCACGGTCATGTACTCGTCGTAGTTGCCCGGGAACAGGCGCAGCTCGCCGTAATCCAGGTCAGCCATGTGCGTGCACACGCTGTTCAGGAAGTGACGGTCGTGAGAGATGATGATCATCAGACTGCTACGCTGGGTCAGGACGTTCTCCAGCCAGCGAATGGTATTGATATCCAGGTGGTTGGTCGGTTCGTCGAGCAACAGCACTTCCGGGTCGGAAAACAGTGCCTGCGCCAGCAAAACGCGCAGTTTCCAGCCAGGTGACACTTCGCTCATCGGGCCGAAGTGTTGTTCGATGCCGATACCCAGACCCAGCAACAGCTCACCGGCACGGGATTCCGCGGTGTAACCGTCCATTTCGGCAAATTCGGTTTCCAGCTCGGCCACGGCCATGCCGTCTTCTTCGCTCATTTCCGGCAGCGAGTAGATGCGGTCGCGCTCGGCCTTGACCTTCCACAGCTCTTCGTGACCCATGATCACGGTATCGATCACGGTGAATTCTTCGTAGGCGAACTGGTCCTGGCGCAGTTTACCCAGACGCACGTTCGGCTCGAGCATGACTTGGCCGCCGGTCGGATCAAGGTCACCGCCGAGGATTTTCATGAAGGTCGACTTGCCGCAACCGTTGGCGCCGATCAGGCCGTAGCGGTTGCCCGCGCCGAATTTGACCGAAACGTTTTCGAAGAGCGGCTTGGCGCCGAACTGCATCGTGATGTTAGCTGTAGAAATCAAGAGTTTTTCCTGCGAAGCATTCGAGTAGCGAGGGTGCGGCTGGAGCGCTTGGCCCGAGTCAAAGTGCGCTGAAGCGGGAAAGACCCGTCATCAACCAAGGGGGGCGCGTAAAGTTTGGCGGCGATTGTACTGGTCTGGCTCTTTAAACGATAGGGCGATCACGTCAAGATCGCCGATTGGCATGCTCGCGAGACAGATTTTCACAGATGAAGGTTCACTATCGGTTACAAAGTGTGGCTAAAATGCCATCCATTCACCCAGCGCCCCATCACGGCGCGGGCTCATGGATGTGCCATTTGTATTCAGACCACTGCATCAGACGCTGGGCCTCAGGCCGTCAGGCGCGCAGTTTGTTCACTTCTGACGTGTGACGATTTCCGTGAAACTCATCATTGCTGCTATTTATGTCATTTCGATTGCATACGTTCATCTTCGTGGCCGTGTGCGCCACAAGCTGGGTCGCCAGCTCAGCGATCACTCGACGTTTCTGGCGCCGATCAATTGCTTCCTGTACCTGTTCTCGAAAAAGCCCAACAAGCCTTTTCTCGATCCGTCGGAGTTTCCTGATCTAAGCCCCTTGCAGGCGCATTGGCAGGAGATTCGCGAAGAAGGTCAGAATTTGCTGCGCGCTGGGGAGATCAAGCGTTCTAACCAATACGATGACGTCGGCTTCAACTCGTTCTTCAAATCCGGCTGGAAGCGTTTTTATCTGAAGTGGTATGGCGAAAGCCATCCATCGGCAATGAAACTGTGCCCGCGCACCACTGAACTGGTGCAGAGCATCGGTTCGATCAAGGCAGCGATGTTTGCCGAGCTGCCACCCGGCTCGAAACTGGTACGCCATCGTGATCCGTATGCAGGCTCCTACCGTTATCACCTGGGCCTGGAAACGCCAAACGACGCCGGTTGCTACATCAACGTCGACGGTGAGAACTATCACTGGCGCGACGGCGAAGCGGTGATGTTCGACGAGACTTTTATTCATTACGCAGAAAACACCACCGACCAGAACCGGATCATCCTGTTCTGTGACATCGAACGTCCGATGAAATACCGCTGGGCGGCGGCGTTCAACAGTTGGTTCAGTCGCACCGTGATGTCGGCGGCGGGTGCGCCAAACGATGCCGGTGATAAAACCGGTGGGATCAACCGTTTGTTTGCCAGAATCTACAAGATTCGCTTGCGCGGCAAAGAATTGAAAAAGCGTAATCGCAAGCTGTATTACATGGAAAAATGGGCGATCTTCGGTGGTTTGCTGGCGATCTTCATCCTGATCTGACGAATCCTTTGACTCACAGGTCGCTGTAGCAGCTGTCGAGTGCAACGAGGCTGTGATCTTTTTACCCTGCTGAAGTGAGATCAAAGGCAAAAGATCACAGCGTGCCGCAGCTCCTACATTGGACCTGCGTCGCGTCGGAGTGCTACGACTCTCGCAAAAACAACCTGTCAGTTGCCTGACGCTTTCTTCGTTTTCTTCGCCGGCGCAGCCTTGGCTTTCGGCTTCGCCGCCGCTTTCCCGCCCAGACTGCGTTTAAGCAGTTCCGTCAAATCAATCACATCCGCAGACTTGCGCTCTTCCTCGCCACCCACCGTCTCGACATCTTCGATCTTGCCTTCATGGGCCTTTTTCTCGACGAGGGCCATGATCTTGTCTTCAAACTCGTCCTTGTAATCCTCGGGTTTCCAGTCTGCGCTCATGTCCTGCACGAGTCGCTTGGCCATGTCCAGCTCACCTTTTGCCAGTTGTGGCTTGGTCACCTCACTGCCCAGCGCCAGTTCATCGAGGCTGCGCACCTCCTGTGGCCAACGCAGCTTTACCAGCACCAGCGCCGATTCCAGCGGCATCAACGCCGCCAGATACTGGCGGGTATGTAAAACCACACGGGCGAGGGCAACCTTGTTGGTTTTGCTCAGCGTCTCACGCAGCAGCGCATACACCTTGCCGCCGCGCTTGTCGGGTGCCAAGTAATAAGGTGTGTCGATGTTTTGCAGGGGGATTTGCTCGGCATCGACAAAGGAAAAGATATCAATGGTTTGCGTTGAGACCGGGTGCGCTGAACGGATTTCTTCTTCGCTAAGCACCACATAGCGACCCTTTTCGTAGGCCACGCCTTTGACAATGTGCTCTTTGGTGACTTCTTTGCCGGTCACTTTGTTTACGCGTTTATAGCCCACTGGATCCATGCTGCGGCTGTCGAGCCAGTCGAAATCGACGCCTTGCGACGAGGTCGCCGAGACCAGCGCGACGGGGATGTGTACCAGTCCGAAACTGATCGCGCCTTTCCAGATTGCCCGAGCCATGGTGAGTTCTCCGAGTGATGATCAGGTGACCTGTTGCGCTGGGCGAAAGTTTCCAGTGATTGCGGCAGCCGCCGCTGACTTGGTCAAGCCGTGTTACATGTTGTTTAAAGGCTGTGACTTAACAAATCCGAACCCTGGGCGTAGCGTGGACTCGAAGGCACTATCCCTGGCGCATCGAGAGGCCGCCCCATGAACCGATTTCTGTTTGTCATCGCTTTCCTCAGCCTCGGTGCGGGCTGGGCTCATGCGGACGTGCCATCCACCACGCTGCTGCTGGCACAAAGTCCGACCGGCAACAGCAACAATCCCTACAACAGTCCGATCCGCCGGGCCAACCCCAACAGCATGCAGGGCACTCATCCCAGTGCACCGCCGATCCGTGGCCCCAATACCGTGCCGGCGCCGCGCCCGCCGACCCTCGAAAACCGTGGTATCGGCAATGGTCAGCCAATCCGCTCGGTGCCGAGTACACCGCCAACCTTCATCCCCAATCCACCTTCACGAAGCACCGGTACTACCCGTTAAACGACAGGACTGAAGCCTGTCAGCCTTGAGACGAACAAAAGGAATCGTGCATGTTGCGTAAAACCCTTCTAGCCAGCCTTTGCGTCGGCGCACTGATCAGTGCTCCAGCGTTTGCTGCAGCGCCCAAAGAATTGCAAAGCGAACAGGGCACTCTTGAAGTCACCACGATTACCCAAGGTCTTGAACATCCATGGGCCTTGGCGTTTCTGCCGGATCGCCAAGGCATGCTGGTGACTGAGCGCCCGGGCAACCTGCGGGTGGTGGGAGTCGATGGCAAAGTGTCAGCACCGGTCAGCGGTGTGCCGCAAGTCTGGGCCAAGGGCCAGGGCGGTTTGCTCGATGTGGTGCTGTCGCCGGACTTCAAACAGGATCGGCTAGTGTATCTGTCTTACGCCGAAGGTGGCGGTGCCGGCGACAAAGCCGGAACGGCGGTGGGGCGCGGGCGGCTGTCGGATGACCTGAAGTCGCTCAAGGATTTCAAAGTGATCTTCCGCCAGGAACCGAAACTTTCGGTGGGCAATCACTTTGGTTCGCGCTTGGTGTTTGATCGTGACGGATACCTGTTCATCACGCTCGGCGAAAACAACGACCGGCCCACCGCACAGGATCTCGACAAGCTGCAAGGCAAAGTCGTGCGTATCTACCCCGACGGCAGGGTACCGGACGATAACCCCTTTGTCGGCCAGTCCGGCGTTCGTCCGGAGATATGGTCTTACGGCCAACGCAACCCGCAAGGCGCAGCGCTCAATCCATGGACCGGCACGCTTTGGGAAAATGAACACGGCCCGCGCGGTGGCGACGAGGTAAACATCATCGAGCGGGGCAAGAACTACGGCTGGCCGCTGGCGACCCATGGCATCAACTATTCCATGCAGCCTATCCCCGAGGCACAAGGCAAGACCGCCGAAGGCACAATTGCGCCACATCATGTCTGGGAAAAGTCGCCGGGCGTCAGCGGTATGGCCTTCTATGACGGCGACCGCTTCAAGCCTTGGCAACACAATGCGTTTATCGGCGCGCTGGTGACGCAGGAGCTGATCCGTTTGCAATTCGAGGGCGACAAGGTTGTGCACGAGGAGCGCTTGCTCGGCGAACTCAAACAACGCATCCGCGACGTACGACAAGGGCCGGACGGCTACCTGTACGTGCTCACGGATGAGTCGAACGGCTCCCTGTACAAACTGGGCCTCAAACCCAGCCTTTGACCGCCATCCCCCCCTGTAGGAGCTGTCGAGTGCAACGAGGCTGCGATCTTTTGATTTTAAAAAACAAGATCAAAAGATCGCAGCCTCGTTGCACTCGGCAGCTCCTACAGATACGGATGGGGCTTATGTTTCGCGGGAGAACAGGACGACTGCCGCACGCAACTTGCCCCGGCCAAACCGGCACATTTTTTCGAACTCCTCATGACTGACAGGCACGTGCTGGCAGTCCATCGGCTGGCGATGCTGGCTGTGATCGACATCCGGATCATGCAGATAAACAAAGTCCTCATCACAGTCGGTGACCATCACCCAGTGCGGGGACTTGGAACGAGTCAACCGATAGCTGCTGATCAACACCAGCGGCTGTCCCCCAGCGGCGAGTAACCGCGGGAGGTCCAGAGCAACACCGATCACTTGCTCGACGTCGCACTCCGCCAATTGCGCCATGAACTCCTCGTGCACCAAGCGCATGACGTCTTTTTTATGCGCATCGCGTACACCATCAAGAAACAACGCCCCGGTCAGACTCACCTGCAGGCGTACTCGAAACCCCCGTCGCCAAGCCGCCAGCGCCAGCCCTTGCGGACTGCATCCGCCATGGCCGGAAGTCATGAACACCGTGGTCGCTTCCCGCCAGATCTGCAGTTCCTCACGACGTTCCAGTAAACGCTGAGCCTGCAATGCGCCCATGGCCATCAGCAGGCAGGCCGGGCCGCAGGTGAATTCGGTGGTTTGCGGGTAGTAGGGCACTTTGATGCTGCGCGAGTCGCGATGCTCGAGGATGCGTTTTTCCAGGCGCAGTGCATCGGCATGGTCTTCGTAGTAATCGTGAATCACCGCGAAGCGCCGGTAGCCGTTGCGCTCGTACAGGGCAATCGCGGCCGGGTTGTCAGTGCGTACTTCCAGCCTCAGGTAGGCGCAATCATGCTCAAGGGCAACGGCCTCGATCCGTTGCAACAGTTGTTTGCCCAATCCGCTGCCGCGCGACTCGGCGGCAATGGCAATCGAGTACAACCGCGCCAGTGATGTGCCGCGATGAAACAACACCAGTGCGTAACCCAGCAACTGGCCGCTGGATTCTGCCACCAGCAACTGCCCGTTAGCCCGGGTGATCATCCACTGGAAGCTGCGACTGGTGAGCCGATCGGTAGTGAAGCATTGCATTTCCAATGCCAGCAACGCCGGCAAATCTTCAACTACCGCCAAACGAAAAATCGCACTCATATGACCACCGTAAAAGTTGCGTAACGAAACGGGACTTTCGAAAAACTTCGTGCTTAATAGAAATGGTCTTGTTCTCCAACGGATCAATCTCTATGTCAGCGGTACAGGGTCATTGGCGCGAAGTATCAGAGCAAAGTTTGCCGTCGGCAACTTTTTTAAATTCAGTTGTTAGAACTTCCAGCCAATTGCTGATCATTGTCGAACGCAAGGAAGACTGGGCTTCGTACTTCCCCAGCGAAGACATCATTACGGCGCAGGAGTACCTTGAACAAACGCGTGAAGGCGAGGCGGGCAAGCGCGTTCAGGTGATCAATCTGTGCCGCAGCTACAAGTATCTGGGTCATGGCTACTACTGCTCGCTCTTGGCTGAGGCCCGTGGCCACAAGGTCATTCCATCGGTACGTACGATCAGTGAGCTGACTAAAAAATCACTCTACGGACTGGCTTTGGATGATCTGGATAAAACGCTCGAAAAAGCGCTGAGTCATCATCTCTATAGCGATACCGAAGGCTTTACCCTGACACTTTATTTTGGCCGTACCCATATCGAACCATTGCAGGATTTGGCTCGTCAGTTGTTTGAAGTGTTTCCCTGTCCGATTCTGTTAGTTGAATTTCACCGGCACAACGGTTGGCACATAGAGGGTATAAAGTCGGGTGTCTTGCACAAGTTGCGTGATGATCAGGAGGATCAATTCGCCAATGCGCTGGACAGCTTCAGTCGTAAAGTCTGGCGCGTGCCACGCTCGCGACATGTCGCCCGTTATGACTTGGCGATCCTGCATGATCCACAAGAGGCCTTACCTCCTTCCAACCGCAAAGCACTGGAAAACTTCGTGCGGGTCGGCAAGGGCATGGGTATCGATGTCGAACTGATCGAACGCAAGGATTATGCGCGTCTGGCCGAGTACGACGGTTTGCTGATCCGTGAAACCACCAGTGTCGACAACCATACCTACCGTTTTGCAAAAAAGGCTGAAAGCGAGGGGCTGGTGGTGATGGACGATCCGGCGTCGATCCTGCGCTGTACCAACAAGGTCTATCTGACCGATCTGCTCAACAGCCATCAGTTGGGCATGCCCGCCACCGAAATTCTCTACAAGGAGCGACCCGAGGACTTTGAGCGTGTCGGCGAACGTCTGGGCTTTCCGCTGGTTCTGAAGATCCCTGACGGCTGTTTTTCGCGTGGAGTGATCAAGGTCGAGAGCCAGCAGGCGCTGCTTGAAGCCACCGCCGAACTGTTCGAGCACTCGGTGCTGTTGCTGGCTCAGGAGTTTTTCTACACCGAGTACGACTGGCGTATTGGCGTACTCAACCGCAAGCCGATCTTTGCCTGCCAGTACTTCATGTCCAAGGGCCACTGGCAGATCTACAACCACAAAGCCAAGGGACAGGACATCAACGGTGAATGTCGCACCTTGGCGATCCATGAAGCGCCACGCGCAGTGGTCGAACTGGCGGTAAAGACTGCCAATCTGATCGGCGATGGACTCTACGGCGTCGACCTGAAACAGGCTGGCGATAAAGTCGTGGTGATCGAGGTCAACGACAATCCAAACCTCGACGCCGGCATCGAAGATGCTTACCTGCAGGACGATTTGTATTGCCTGGTGCTGGAAGAGTTCGTGCGCCGGCTGGAGCTGAAACGTCGCGGCCAGGCTTGGTGATCTGCCGATGATCAACAGTTTTGCACTGAACCACGGCGCGTTGCAGCGGGTTGAGCGACTGAACGCCGAAGTGATGCTGTTCAGCAATCCCGACGCGGCGGAGCGCGATCTGCTTCACAGTCAGTTCAAGGTCGATGAGCACGCACTGGCCTCGGCGCTTGACCCGGACGAAGTGTCGCGCATCGAGTTTCACCCGGATCATCTGTTCCTGATCTGGAAACGTCCGGAAAAATATTCCGGGGGAGGCAGCCTCGCCTTTGAGGTTTCGTCCTGCGGCCTGCTGTTCTCGCCGGGCCAGTTGCTGGTGATTGCCACCGATGACACGCCACTGCACGGCCTCGGCACCCGTCAGCGGTTAAACGCGCCACTGGATGTGTTGCTGGATGTGCTGTTCAACAACATTCATCACTACCTTGGCCACTTGAAGGTGATCAAACTGGTCGCTCGCGAGTTGCAGCAAAAATTCAATGCCTCAATGCAAAACCAGCATCTGGTGCAGATGTTCAACCTCAGCGAAAGCCTGATCTATTACATCAACGCCCTGCACAGCAATGGCGCAGTACTGACGCGGTTGCGCAATCATGCCGAGAAACAGCACTTCAGCAGCGAAGCGATCGGCCTGATTGACGACCTGATCATCGAGAACAACCAGTGCTACAAGCAGGCCGAAATCTATTCGACGGTGTTTTCCGGGCTGATTGATGCGCGCGGCAATCTGATGAACAACAGCATGAACAACCTGTTGCGCAAGCTGACGTTGATCAACGTGGTGTTTTTGCCGTTGAACCTGATTGCGAGTATCGGCGGCATGTCGGAATTCAGCATGATGACGGCCGGGACGCCTTGGTGGGTGTCGTATCCGCTGTTTCTGACGGTGATGCTGCTGGGGGCGGGCGGGATGTTGTTCGGCCTGCGGCGGCTGGCCAGATGATTATGTGCTGACTCAGAATGCCCTATCGCGAGCAGGCTCACTCCTACATTTGGAATGCAATCACCTGTAGGAGTGAGCCTGCTCGCGATAGCAATATCCGTAGCGCCAAATGCTCCTAATCAGCGCGCTTGCACCACATCCAGCCCTTTACGTCGCTCCCGTATCGCGCGCACCACCAGATACAACAACGGCCCAATCGAGACAAAAACCGCCGTCAGCAACAAATAAGGCAGCACCGACCAAATCGTCTGCCCGCGAGACCGTGCATCCTTGACCATCCATACCCCGGCCAACGTCGCCAGCAGGTACAAATCAATCACCACTTGCGCGGTATCCGGGCGCGACATCAGGCTGATGCCGAAGTCGATCAACGATTGTTCAGCCTGAAGCATCACCGAAACGGTGTAGCCGGTAAACGCGAGCAAAGCGGTGAGGGGCAGGGCGACAGACATCATGCAATCCTTCCTTGGTGTGATGAGAGAGTCGCCAGACTAACGCCGCCGGCAAAAATTGGCCATTGACTTGCCAGCACCGCGCAGGCTAATTTCCAGCCCATGACTTCGACTGTATCGCGTTGCCAGCCAATTATTATTACCGCCATTCCTCATTTGGCGGGCTAGCTCACGACTGCAGCACCCAACCCGCCCTAGAGGCGGGTTTTTACTTTCTGTCTCCAGGGTTTTCGAAATACCGCTCATGCAGGAGCAGCCTCCGGTGACTCCTGCATAGGCGTATGAAAACGCTATCAAGGAGATGACCATGACGTACACCGATGACCAGCAAGTCCTGCTCGAGCATTACGTGAAAAAGATCCTTGCTTCCCCGGTGTACGACATCGCCGTGCGTACGCCGTTACAAGCGGCGCCAGCGTTGTCTGAAGCGCTGGGTAACCGGATCTTGCTCAAGCGCGAAGACCTGCAACCGACGTTCTCCTTCAAGATTCGCGGCGCTTACAACAAGCTCGTGCAACTGAGTGACAAGCAGAAAGCGCGCGGAGTGATCACCGCATCAGCCGGCAATCATGCGCAAGGTGTGGCATTGGCGGCACGCGAACTGGGTATCTCCGCCACAATCGTCATGCCTTCAACGACTCCCGATCTGAAAGTCATCGGCGTGCGCAGTCGCGGCGCTGAAGCGTTACTCCACGGCGAGAGTTTCCCGTTCGCGCTGGCCCATGCGCTACAACTGGCGGAACAAACCGGACGCACCTTCGTGTCACCGTTCGATGACCCGGATGTCATCGCCGGACAGGGCACGGTGGCCATGGAAATCCTCCGTCAGCACCAGGGCGCGCTGGACGCGATCTTCATCCCGGTAGGCGGTGGCGGCTTGATCGCCGGCATCGCGGCGTACATCAAATACCTGAGGCCGGAAGTGCGGATCATCGGCGTCGAATCCGAACACTCAGCGTGCCTGAAGGCCGCGCTCGAAGCCGATCAGCGCGTCGTGCTGCCCAATGTCGGCACTTTCGCCGATGGCGTGGCGGTAGCGCAGATTGGCGCGTTCGGGTTTGAGGTTTGCCGCTTCTGCGTCGACGAAGTGATCACCGTCAGCAACGACGACCTCTGCGCGGCGATCAAGAATATCTACGACGATACTCGCTCGATCACCGAACCTTCCGGCGCCCTGGCCGTTGCAGGGATCAAGCAATACGTAGCGCGAACCGGGGTGCGCGAGCAGACATTCGTGGCGATCGACTCGGGGGCCAATATCAACTTCGACAGCCTGCGCCATGTCGCCGAGCGCGCCGCGGTCTGCAGCGTCTCGGCGTGAGAGGTTTACTGCAGCAACGGGCGCAGGAAGCTGCGCTCATAGCTGACGATGAACTTCTTCTCGACCAGGCTGGCCACCAGTGCGGTGCTTTCCGGATCGGTCATCGCGATGTGCCGATAGCTCTCGTAATCCGCCAGTGACGGAAAACTGAACAGGCAATAAGCGATGTTGCTCGCGCCCTCGGACGGCAGAAAATAGCCGTGATGCGTGCCGCCCAAGCGCTCGACGATGCCGAGCCAGGCCTTGGCGTAGGCCTCGAACTCAGGCAATTGGTAGGGATCAATGACATATCGGACGTGGCAGGTAATCAAACGACGCACTCCTTGCTCGGGTTATTCCTGCAGGGCTGTACCGACTTTGTCCGACGCCGACCAGATGCGATATCGCACTTCGACATCCGACGGCGCATACACCACGACCGGCAACTTGCTGTTGTAACGCAGCATGAAACCGTCACCGACGACCGGCACGAACGCGCGTTTCTTCTGACTGCCGGGCGGGCAGGCCATCATCGTGCTCATCGGGCCGATGACTTTTTCCAGTCGATAGAACGGATAGCCCCAACCCTCAAGATTCTTCTCATCGAGAACGCCGCCCAAACGCTGGCGGTTGCAGTCCACTTCCAACGTTTTGCCGGCGAGAATTTCCACCTGGAAGTTGTCTTCCTGTTCTTGCTTGGGCAAGTGAATGACCTGGCGGGTGAACCCGGCTTCTGCCTTCGGGTACGGCGCGACGTCTTCAAGTTTGGCGGCGTGGGCGAGGGTGGACAGGCTGGCGATGAACAGCCCGGTGGTCGCGTAAACGCGGAAAGAACCCATGGAAGCCTCCGTGCGGGTGTAGGGTGGATAACCAGCATTCTTACCGTCATAGGCCGTGATTGCAAACCAGCGTCGAGTTGCAAATTGCAGTACCCGCCGAGGCCATTCTTGCAATTTGCAAGTAGCCAAATACTGGCACCGCCGCCAAGTGCTTGATTTCATGAGGGTGAAAATGAACCGATGAAAGGCACGCTTTATGCGTCTTTTCAGTGCGGCGCACCGGCCTTGGGCGCCTACACTCCAATGGGCATTTCGCAGTACCACCGCTTGTAGCACCCAGGGAAACAGCGGGGACACACCCGTGCAGGGGCAGCAACGGTCAGCGTGAATACTTGATTGGCATCTCACAGTAAGGAGAGGGTTTCGCCATGTTTCTGTCTGCCTTGGAACTACGCAATATCATTGAAAGCAGTTTTTTGCCGAAACGCTGCCAGTGCACGCTGTCGCCGGACTTGTCGATGACCGTCAAGGTTTTCGGCGATCACCAGACCGATCAGGTCGATCTGCTGGTCAGTGGCATCGACGCCAGCCATCTCAATGGCTGTCGTGAAATCAACGAATTGATCGCCGGGCTGCGCTCGGATCTGAACCAGCAAACTGTGCAACATCACTACAGCCCACGCTCCAGAGTCGTTTAACGCACGGTTTCACCCAGTTCGACCGTCACGCGCCGGGCCTGCACAAAGCCAAGGCCCAGCGCGAACTCGACCAGCACCGCGAGCAAAATCCCGGGGCCGGCATGACCGTTTAGCCATTCCGCGAAACCCAGCACCGCCAAACCAAAACAACCGACGATAAACCCGTTGCTCAGCGCATTGCGCCCCAGCGACGGCGGTGCATTGCGCACCAGATAAAACATCACCCCCAACGCCGCAAACAGCACCGCACTGCGCCGCGCGACAAACCCGGCAGCGTCGGAATACTCGATGCTCCAGATCGCCAGCAGCCTCTCCGGGAAAACGCCCCAAGCCAACGCCAGCAAGAAACACAACGAACACGTGAAGCCCGACAACGTGCGAAACGACAACTGCATGGCGAATCCTTGCGGCAGTGAGGAGGGCTCCGAGCATAACCGCCGAAACTCCCCACGCCTACCGCAAACCCGCAAATCAGACGTTTCTGTCAGTTCTGGAAGTTGCACGCGTCAGACAATTTCCGATAGCTGATTTCCTCAGACTTACCGGCATTGTCGATGTACTTCATATCGGCCGTGACCACTTTGCACAGTTGCGTTGGTGGCTCGGTCAACGACACCACCTTGGCCACCTGCAGCGGCATGCCGTACTCATACGGCACGGCTTTGGATGTGGCAGAGGTGTCATTGGCCTGGGCCAGCCCGGCGAACGCAGTGCAGGCGAGGGCGGCGGTGAGCAATAAAGGACGAATGTTCATGAAAGGACTCCCGTGTGGCGGTTCTAGAGTTCGGCGTGACTCACCCGAACCTGCCGCACTGGGCGACAGCCGGAATGGCTGAGGGCGTGCGGTTCAGTAGAGTTTTTGACCACGGCGTTAAGGGATGGTTAACCAAGCTGAATGCCGGCTGTCAGGGAGTGGGGTGGTTTTCTTCGGGATGTTTGGCGAATTCCTACAAAGGCTGGTGCCTTGTCTGCTTTCGGCGGCTGGAGCGGGGCGGTTATTGTCGGTTGCCGCTGCAAAATCAGTGGTTCGGGTTTGGTCACCTGAGAAAAGTTCATTGCATATGTGCCATCATTTGCATCGCTCGGATTTCACGATCCGTGGAGTGCATTGCTATGGCGGCTGTGTGCAGGACGCCTTCGGGCGAGCTGAGTTTTGAACTGTTCTCGGTTGACCAAGCCTGTACACGGCCGCCTCCCACCGTTTGGTCACGGCTATGGCGGTTACCTTCTAATACAGTTGAGTAATCAGAATGCCGATAATTAAACTGCTACAAAACCGCTATCTCCCCCTCAGCAGCAACGTCACCGAAACCCCGACGCTGCTCATCGACACCCAAGCCAACCCGAAAGACATCCTCGAAGCCGCCGTCCAGCGCATCCGCGCCGCCGCTGACCTGCTCGAAACGCTGCATTGCCTATGCTTCAAACACGCCGACGTGCAGGACATCCCACACATCACCCATGCGCTTTACCTGCTGACGCAGGATGGCAATGATTTGCTGCAGGTTGCGCAGCAGCAGATGTTGAGTTGGAAGGCGTCGGTTTGATGAGAAATTGAAAGGACGAAACCACGGGACGGAGTGAGAAACGCCCCGTGTTTCTGCGTGGCAAGGGCAGCGCCGGGCGCACGAATTCGCTCATAAACTAGAAAAGTCAGAAAGGCAGCCACCAGCACTTTCACGCAGATCAATATCTTCATGATCGGACATGGGCACCTCGCTGAATCGCATATTCTTACTGCGCTTCAATGCTTTCCGAAACAGCCTTGGATGGGCGGGATTCGAAGGGGCTGAAGAGGTCAGCACTCCATCCGAGCCGAACTTGATTACCCGGATCAAAGCGCACATGCAGGTACTGATCGTGTGGGCCACGCTGGGGAAGCGAAAGCTGAATTTCATGGCGCTCTTCTACCGCGCCCTGTATTTGCTGCTGTTTGGTCATGTCCAATATCCAAGTGACTTTGGCTGTGTCTCCCTCAAATTTGGAGCAGCACATAATTCCACCGCCGCCCATTGCGACCAGATTGCCGCCCCAAAAGTCATTTATCCAAAAGCTGAAAATTGGGCGATCTGTGTAATTTTCTGATGTCAGCATGGCGCCGGACGTACGAAATAGATCAATGATTTTTGGGGTGGCGTAGCTAATCAGCAAAGCTAGTAAAGCAACGGCTATTTGCCTTCTTCGCCATGTTCGTTTTCGACGTGCGTCCGCAGCAATATCTATCAAGCGCATGAAATCCACACTAGAAAAGCAATATTCAGTCTTTGAGACTGAAATGAATCTGCGTGATTTTAGGTTGACGCGCCTGACTCTGCTGAAGATTTCCGCATCATCTGTTCAAGATAGTCTGGGGCCATTCCTTTGGTTTTATTCAAATCAGGAATGTCAAATGCTCTAACTGAGAAATATTTTATGGAGCTTGGAGATTGCGACATTTGGCTCATCATGAATTTGTCATTCACGTAGAACTCCAGTAAATCCTCGATATCGAAGTTGAGACTCTTTGATTCAGTTGTGAACCATTCGTCGAGCAAGGCTTTTTCTGATTTTGTCGCAAGCCCGATGCTTAAACGCTTGGCTTCTCTATCAACCTCTTCGAGCCAACCAAGTTCAGCACGAAGTCCTTCTTTGCTTTCGCGAGTTTGTTTGAGAGCCGCATCACGCTTATTTGCTTGAGCTTCAGATTCACTCCCCATTCCCAGCATGCGTTTCAATGATCCGGTGTCACCCAAGATTGGACGCTCCAAGCGCTCCTCTTCGTCGCTATAGGCGCGGTGTTGTTCACTATATAACTCCCACAATCCGCGGAGTCTTTGGATGTATAGACGACGATGGGCTAGAAAGGCGTCAGCAGAAACCATTTTATTGCCAGCTATAGAAGCGTATCTTTTACTCGCCTCAATGGCGTTGGTGCCATTAATATGGTCGTGCAACTCGAAGAAACTAGCTACATATCTGTCTTTTTCTTGAAGTTTTGTTATTGACGGGAATGGAACCCCCGCGCTATATGCGGCACGATACATTTCGTGGAGAGTGGCAATATGTAGTTCTCGGCTATGAGGAGCGCTGTTCTTTACTAGCCCACCCCCTACGTCAACACTGGTACCCGGAACCAATCGCTCTTCCCAGCGAGGGGTCAGTGATCCGGTCCCGATCAGACGGGCACGCCTGTCGCTTCTACACTCATGGGCAGCAACCAAATGAAGTGCTGATTTGACGGGGCCAGGTAGGCATTCACCGTCATCTACCGAATTTGAAATCGGCAGCAAAAAATCACGAACTACCGATGCTTCCATGCTCCGATCTACCGCATCGAACAGGCCAGCAAAAACAACCTCCAGCTTTGCGCCTTTATAGATAGTAGTACCAGGGTCGCATGCCTCCAACAGTTTGTGAGCGAAAGCTCGCGCAAGCGTGGCGCCATAATCGAATCCGAATACCGATACTGATATCTTCTTGATCTTAATCGAGTTTGTGCTTTTCACGTCCTCGACGAGCTTTTCGAAACGGTTAGTCGCGGCCTCTAATCTAGTGTCTACACCAGTTTTAAGTAAGCTAAAAGCTATTTCGTGGTCACGGACTGGAGAAACGCCTTCGACTGACGCCTTTGCCGCTGTAGTGGCAATAGCGGAAATAAGATTTTTCGGTTTGAAATTGTTTGTAAAATTTTCCCACCAGTTTTTTCCAGTCAACAAATCCTTACCAACTTCAACAGCAGCTTCTGTAGAGTTGTCTTTCGGTAATTTGGAAACATCATCCTTGATTTTACTGATCGCACCGTTGATGTCGGCGGCGCTCGTAGTTACGTTCGTGCCTAAAGTGGCGTCGAAAGAAGTAGCAAGTCCGGAAATATAATATTTATGGTGCTGGTTAGCCGGGTCCGAAGGTTCAGAGGTCTTCTCATGAGGATAAGCAAGAAAAAGGCGACCAATATTGGTCACTCGGTCTTCCTTCAAGTCATCCTCAAGGTTTCGGCTGACACCATCAAAAAAGTACCCAACATGGAGTGTCCCTTCGCATGGTAGTACTGAACTTTTTTTGCCCTCCGCGACCGTTTTTGTGCGTGCGCTAATGGCTTGTGCATCAAATAGTTTTTTAGGTTCGCTCATGGCTGAATACCTTGTTCGTCAGTCTTTTGATGATTAACTGATTTTGCAGAGGGTGACTTTGTATCCAGCGTTGTTGCCGACCACATAAGCTCAATGTTGTTGCCGGGGAGAAAATAGACATGCAACGTATCGTCTTCGGCATTGCGTTTTGGCATAGGCAATACTGCTTCATGTCTTTCGATTTTCATTCCTTGGTCCTCTTGGGCTTTTGACATGCTCAGGATCCAAACGACCTTGGCAGTATCGCCGGACATCTTCCAACAACAGGTAACTCCACCATTTCCTCCCCAATTATCGTTTACCCAGTAGCTACCTACAGGCCTTTCCATATAGTTGTGGGATGTTAGGGCTGCTCCGGGTGTTCGGGTAGTGTTGTAAATATAGAATCCCGTCACGAAGACAGCGACGAGCAGAACTCCGATTGCTAAAGATCGGCGTTTCCATCTCCGTTGATTTGAATTATTCAGTATCAGTGACATTGGGATTTTTCAAGGCTAATGTTCGCAAAATGACTATGTACAGAGATATTGACTCATTCAGACAATTGCTGCATCACGATCCCAAGCGGTAGCTTGTCTGCAAATGCTCGCTCTTTAGCTTGAGCCCACATTGGCCAGTTATTTGGGAATTCGGCATCCATAAGTTGGAGGCTTGCGAAAAGGCTGATGTCCTCCGAATTGGTCAGTCCTTCGTTACGGCCAGCGTCTAACGCTTCTTTGACTTGTTTCAACCGTGCACCGTGGCAGGTGCTGGCAAACACTTCAGGCGCTTCTTTTTCCAGTTCAGTGGTGAGGCTGTAGGGCAGGGGATCGATCTCCATGTCCGTCCACAGCTTTGCGTCGAGAAAAATAGGCTCGTATCTTCCGGGCTTTTCAAGGTTGAGGCCCATCAGAGAGTGCCATTGATCTTCTTCTGTGGGCACCCACCATTCTTGCAGCGGGCCAAACAGCCAAGCATGCCAAGACAGATCATCGCGTGCGTACAGCATCGGCAGCACTTCTGGCGCGTAGCTACGGATCATCAGGACTTCGCCAGCTTCATTATTTGCCAGCAACGCATCACTCAGGTGAGCGGCGAGCTTGTCGGCCGGGCAGTCGGTACGAATCCAACTGGCCATCGCGGTGCAGCCGGTGAAGTGTTCGTGAGCGAGAAAGGCCTCGAATTCCATGTGGCTAACGTCGACGAGCCAAGGGCCGTAGTTGCGCAGTTCGGCGAATTCCGGTTGCACCATCAACGGCCGTCGCGACGGGTCCGCACTGACGAACTGCAATCGAGCGGGGTCCGGCAACAGACCCGTTTCAACGATCGCGAATATCGACTGAGCGTTCTTTTGCGCTTCGCTCCAGGCTTTCGCCGCGTCACTCTTTGTCATCAATTGGCCCCCGATTGCAGGGCGAGTTTTTCGCGCATGGCTTTCTTTAGGCATTCGACGCAGATGCCGGTAGGTGCTTTGAGTTTCGGCGTCACGGCGAGGGACTCCGCCTGCATCATCTGGTTGGCGCGGGTTTGCATCAGACGTCCGGCGTTATCAATGGCTGCGAGCCCCGGGATGAATGGAGCGAGGATCTGAATGCCGGTGCCGGCTCCCGGCCCGCCACCCGAATTCACCTTCACTTCCGCACCGCTGATGGTCACGCCACCGGCGTCGACCTTGACGAAACTCCCGCCGGCCTTGGCGGTAAGCTCCATGCCACCTTCAACCACCACCTTGTCGCCAGCGTGGTAGTGAATCTCCGTCCCGGCCTCAACAAACTGTGCAGTCCCCACTTTCAGGTGCTGGGTGACACCGACGGTCAGGTGATCATCCGCACGCATCTCGCTAATTCGATCCAGATGCGTAATCCGGTGCTCTTCAACCTTGAACTCGCTCAGCGTATTGGCTTCAACGGTGTCATGCCGCTCATTGCCGACACGAATCTTTTGGTCGTGCTCGATGTTTTCGTCCCAGTCGCGTTGAGCATGGATGTAGATCTGCTCGACGCCTTTCTTGTCTTCAATGCGGAATTCGTTGTAGCCCTTGCCGCCCGGTGAGCTGAGGGTTTTGAAGGTGCTGCGGGTCTTGTTTGCCGGCAGGTCGTAGGGGACGACGTTTTCCTTGTGGTACAGGCAGCCGGTCACCAAGGGCTGATCGGGATCGCCTTCGAGGAAGGTGACGAGCACTTCCATGCCGATGCGCGGGATGGCGATGCCGCCGTACGCGGCGCCGGCCCAGCCACTGGCGACGCGCATCCAGCAGGTGGTTTTGTCGTTGGACTGGCCTTCGCGATCCCAATGGAATTGCACCTTGATCCGGCCGTATTGGTCGCAGTGAATTTCTTCACCCGCAGGCCCGGTGACGATCGCGGTCTGGCTGCCGAGGTCTTTGTTCCATCGTACTGTTAGCCCTCAGCATCGTTAATTCATAGATCAAGCCGGCGCTCTTACATCACCAAGAGCCATACGGCACGCCGAACGTCTCGACGTATTCTTTGGAATTCTCTGAAAGCGAATCGTATCGACCACCCGATTTGCCTTCGTATGGCCCACGTGGGTCAACCTCGGCCTTCACTTGCGTGACCTCGATTGGTGTCAGACATGGGCCAAGCACCCACACTTTTGCGATGCCACCCGGCGCGAGACCGATTGCAATTGCTTTTCTGTAACCCGTCGTCCACTTACCTGTAGCTTCGCAATAAGTTTTTTCAGCTGTACGCATAATTTCTCGGGTTGATTCAGGTATATCGATTCCGACTTGGTAAGTCTGCGGCTCCGCCAATGATTGCCAACGTACAAAAATCTTTTTTGGTAAATCTGCACCGGTAACGTACTTGCCTTTTCCCCAGCCCGATCTTTTTGGCCAGCCCTTTGGGTCGCCCGCATTATTTTTAGGAGTCTGAATAGCGGAAACTCCGCTCATTGCCCGTCGATATACCTGCCCCTGCATATCGATGACATCTGCAGTTTCAACCCAAACTTCCATGTAGTCAGGAGCTGAAAAACCTAAGCGCCAAGCGTCATATGGCAACGAACCTGCGTTTGCAAAGGTTGATCCCACCAACAACATGGCGGCAAGCAGGAAGCGAGTAAAACTACTCATTTGGATGAACCGTCCGAAGCAGGTTGTCATTAGGGCGATTAATGAACAGTATGCCAAGATCACTGTTGTTTAATCCCTTCGCAGCATTCCAGTTGTCAGATAGGTGAACATAACGCTGAAACAGCAGTTGTTCTTGTTGCAGGGTCAGGCCAATTGTTTTGCTCTTGCCCAATGCGTATGCCATTAATTTTTCAGAAATCTCATCTAGTTCCGTTGGTAGAGCAAGTCTCGGATCGTTAGCAGAAATTTCCCCGAACGGGACGTCATTCTAGACAGCCAGCTCACGCATAATCCGCAGATAGACCAATGACAGTTCACTACGCACTTCGCGTTGGCTGCTTACTGCCGCATAGACATGCTTTTTCGGGGTTCGATCATCTCTGTCCATGCTGTTAAAATTTACCTCCCACGTCCAAAGTTCGAGAGACAAATCGTACTGAGCCATCTGATCTTGGATGCGGCGAAGATCCTGCTGTGCGAGTTTGTAACTATTAGCTTCGGTCGCCATTGATCTCCGCTCGACGTCGCTTCGACGTGGCTTACTAATCAGCACTTTTTCAGTAGCTTTTGGTAGATACCCCCCACCTAAATCAGAGTGAACGCCGGGCAGAATTATGTCTGCGGCCCCTGCGCTATTTAACGAAAAGTTATACCTACGCTCGTTTTTAGCGACAAGGTGCACAATTTTTTTGGCAGTATCTGGTCCTAAGGCAATATTGATACCTGGATTCCACGAGCCCTTAGCGATCCCAGTGGAATTGTACTTTGATGCGGCCGTACTGGCTTCGCGACCGGTGAAGCTCAGTGCTTGCAGGTCGGCGTTGGCGCCTTCGAACGTGAGGGTAATGGGGGCTGCATTGGCGTCCAGCATGCCTTGAATTCCGTCCGTTGAATAAGCAGGTGGCGAATGTTGCAGGATACAGCTACCGCCTTCAAGGCGCAAAATCTGATGAAAAGGAAGAAACTCAAGCTTCTCCCTTTTTACTCACCAAGAGCCATACGGCACTCCAAATTTATTTACATAAACCTTGGAAACATCTGAAAGTGAATCATACTGACCATCGGATTTTCCCTCGTAGGGTCCACGCGGGTCGATTTCGGCTTGAACTCTTGCAACCTCTACAGGAGGTAGACAAGAACCAAGTACCCAAACTTTAACTATTCCACCCGGGGCAAGTCCTATTGCAAGTGCATCTCGATATTCTGAGATCTCTTTGCCGTCGAATGCACAGTAAACAGTTTCCTCTTTGCGCATCAATTCACGAACTGATTCAGGCACATCAATAGCGACTTGGTAAGTCTGTGGCTCAACTAAGGACTGCCAACGAACGTAAAGTTTTTTGGGAAGGTCTGCGCCAGTTACGTATTTTCCCTTACCTCGCCCGATTCTTTTTGGCCAGCCTCTTGGCTGGCCGGAATTGTTAGCTGGTGTTTGGATTGCGGAGACACCACTCATAGCCCTCCGGTAGACTTGCCCCTTTGAATCTATTACATCCGCCGTTTCGATCCAGACCTCCATATAGTTTGGCGCTAAGAATCCGAGATGCCAAGCTTTATAGGGTAGAGAGGCGCTATTGGCAGAGGTACAACCGCTAATCAGCACGGCTGCAGTAATGCTGCGTGTAAATCTACTTATTGCCGTTAGCAAATAACACCTTCATGCGGATCTCCCCGAAAATCACTTGCTTTATCAGCTAGTGCCGGACGAACCTTATCTTTTCAGGTTGCCGTCAGCCCTGCGAAAAGAACGATTGATATAAGTCTCTTGTCGCTAATGACGCCGAGGGTAGATAAATCTGCCCTCGGTCGCCAATTTTTTTATTGATTCGACAAGGTTCAAGCCGTGCCTGTCATCGACCCCTGCGGAATAAACAGGGGGGATGTTGCAGGATAAAGCTACCGCCTTCAAGGCGCAGAATCTGATGAAAAGGAAGAAGCTCAAGCTTCCCCCTTTTTACTCACCAAGAGCCATACGGCACTCCAAATTTATCTACATAAGCCTTGGAAACATCTGAAAGTGAATCGTACTGACCATCGGATTTTCCTTCGTACGGACCTCGGGGGTCTACTTCAGCCTTGATACTTGCGATCTCGATTGGCGTCATACAAGGCCCACCAACCCAGATTTTAGCGATACCACCAGGTACTAGCCGCACGGCAATTGATTGACGATAACCAGTGATCCACTTTCCGTCAGCTGCGCAAAATGCTTTTTCTTCTTTGCGCATCAGCTCTCGAGTTGATTCAGATATATCAATTTCCATTTTGTAGGTCTGGGGCTCTACCAACGACTGCCACCGTACGAAGATTTTTTTCGGCAAATCTGCGCCGGTCACATATTTGCCGCTTCCAATACCGATTCTCTTCGGCCAGCCGCGTGGGTCGCCGGAGTTGTTGGGAGGCGTTTGTAATGAGGCCACTCCGCTCATTGCCCGTCTGAAAACTTGGCCTTGAACATCGATTATATCCGCTGTCTCTATCCAGACTTCCATGTAATCGGGGGCGGAAAAACCCAGATGCCATGATTTATAAGGCAACGGTTCGCTATTGACAGAGGCGCAACTGCTAACCAGCAGGGCCGTAAAAATGATGTGTATAAATTTATTCATTTGGATGTACCGTGCGCACATCGTTATCATCCGGTCGATTGATAAAAACAATGCTTACGTCGCTATTGTTTAGATTTTTAGCAGCATTCCAGTTGTCGGAAATATGAATATAGTGTTGAAATAGAAGTTCTTCTTCTTGGTCGGTTAGTCCTATAGTCGCGCTTTTTTTCTGGGCAAATGCCATCATCTTTTCAGAGATTGGAATTAGCTCGGCTGGAAGTGCTAGCCTAGGATCTTTTTCTGGGACTTCACGAAATGGGACGTCATTTTCAACGGCCAGTTCGCGCATGATGCGGAAATAGATTAAGGATAAATCGCTCCTGACTTCACGCTGGCTACTGACTGCGGCATAAACTCGTTTCATTTTTTTTCTGCTGTCATTCTCGGTGCCTTGAAATGGCACTTCCCATGTTCTGATTTCTAGCGAAAGATGGTATTGGGCAAGCTGGTCCTGGAAGCGCTTGAGATCTTGCTTTGCAAGCTTATAGCTGTTTGTCTCAGTGAAGTTGACGTTCTCTTCAACGTCACTCTTCCGCGGTTTACCTAGCAGGATCCGCTCCATCGCCCTAGGTAAGTAACCACCTCCCAAATCCGAGTGAACGCCAGGCAAAACAATATCTGCCGCGCCTAGGCTGTTCAACGCGAAATTATAGCGGCGCTCATTTTTTGCTACTAACTGAACAACTTTTTTTGCTGCATTTGACGGTAAAACGATATTGATTCCAGGGTTGTAGTTGTTGTTGCCAGTCCAGTCCCACAGCAAGGGATTGCTAATGGCGGCAACGGTGTCATAAACGCCGATAAAGTTAATGGATACATCTGTATTTGGAGCCCAACTAAAGCTGTCGGTAAGTACGGGAGATCCTGCCGGAAGTGTTTTGGCGAGAAGGCTTTGGCCTCCTTTTAGTACCTCGTTCGCAAAGTCTCTAGCAGCTGCTGATCCGCGGCTGAATCCAAAAATATCGAATTCGATCTTTTCTACACGCTTATCGGGGTTGGTTTCTTGAAAGGAGCGAATTTGAGACAGTATTTGTGCAGGAGTCTCTTCCACGCGAGTGCGGACGCCTTGTGACCCTATGCCTGTTCCTTGAGAAAACGTAGAGTCTTCGCCAGTGCTGCTGGTCCCAATTCCATCAATATAGACTTTAAGGGTTGCAGTTTTAGCATCAATCGGGAGAGCTGTATCTCCTTGGTTTGTGTACAGGTCATATAGTCGGGCGACGTTGCTCACGTCGTTCCCATAGCTGTTATCTGGAGAACTACCTTTTCCATCATAACCATAGGAGGCGCAATATTTACGAATGTCCTCGGCCATATCTTGCAGGTTTACATCCGGGGCGTAACATCCGTAGACCCTCTCGCTGTTGTTTCGGTTGTTACCTGTACCATCGAAAAACACTCCAATCCGCAGGGTGATGTCTTCGATCTCGACTTCTTCTTCCTCTTCTTCGAGTTCTTCATCAGCCACGACGGTGGCCGATGCCGTTTTGGCTGGCAAGGACTCGGGGGCGAGGCTGGACTTGCCTATCAGCGGAGCGCTGAGGAGTTTTCCTTTGGCATCGGATGCCGCGAGGCCTGGAATGAGTGGTGCGAGGATTGCAATCCCGGTGCCTGAGCCGGGTGCGCCGCCGGAGTTGGTCTTCACCTCGGCACCACTGATGGTCACTCCGCCGGCATCAACCTTCACAAAACTCCCACCAGCCTTGGCCGTGAGCTCCATCGCGCCTTCAACCACAACCTTCTCGCCAGCGTGGTAGTGAATCTCCGTCCCGGCCTCAACAAACTGTGCAGTCCCCACTTTCAGGTGCTGGGTGACACCGACGGTCAGGTGATCATCCGCACGCATCTCGCTAATTCGATCCAGATGCGTAATCCGATGCTCTTCAACCTTGAACTCGCTCAGCGTATTGGCTTCAACGGTGTCATGCCGTTCGTTGCCCACCCGGATCTTCTGATCGTGCTCGATGTTCTCGTCCCAATCGCGCTGGGCGTGGATGTAGATCTGCTCGACGCCTTTCTTGTCTTCAATCCGGAACTCGTTGTAGCCCTTGCCGCCCGGTGAGCTGAGGGTTTTGAAGGTGCTGCGGGTTTTGTTCGCTGGCAGGTCGTAAGGGACGACGTTTTCCTTGTGGTACAGGCAGCCGGTTACGAGTGGCTGATCGGGATCGCCTTCGAGGAAGGTGACGAGGACTTCCATGCCGATGCGCGGGATGGCGATGCCGCCATAGGCTGCGCCGG